>NZ_BCZK01000001.1 GCF_001598695.1 Klebsiella oxytoca NBRC 105695
GTCACCGCGCCGGACAGGCGGCAGCTGCAGTGGCTGCTGCGCACGGAGCTGGGCGACGGTCCGCTGGCGCTGCTGAAACTGCGCAACTTCAGGCTGCCGGCGCAGATATTCAGCGCCGGTGTCCCGGCAGCCGGCCGCACGGATGAAGAGGAATACGACGCGGGGAAGGTGAGTGAATAATGAACCCGGCGGCGGCCACGATCGTAGCGCCTGACGCTGGACAGAAATAAAAAAGAAAGAAGAAGTCATCAGCCAGGTCTGCCGATACTGGACAACGTGCAGCGCATTCTCTCAACTGGCGCGTCACTGCATTTACATCCTGACGGGAAACGATCGGCTTGATATGTCGAAAATCTTTCAGCAGATGCCCGGAGCGCGATGCCACGAATGTATGTCCGGTAGCAGGGGGCTTGTTCGCTATCTGAAACGGCGGCAGTATCTGTAAGCCTCTGCGCTGAACGAAACACCCCAATTTCACCCCGCTCGAAAAACAGGCATAAAAAAACCAGCCTTAAAAGGCTGGTTTTACTGGGATTATTTGGTCGGCACGAGAGGATTTGAACCTCCGACCCCCGACACCCCATGACGGTGCGCTACCAGGCTGCGCTACGTGCCGATTTGTGGGGAACAATATTACCCGTTCCCCGGGCGAATGCAAGCCGGGAAATGACTGATTGATTTATAAATAATCAATCAGTTAGCGATAAAGCGTTTTTCATCGGTCAGCACCTGCAGCAGCAAGCTGAGCTGCGGTTTTTGATCTTTAATTTTCTCGCCGTCGCTGTTCCATGTTCTGTAGGTACCGTTGTGATTGAGCACGACGGTAACCTTCGGCGTGGTAATAGCCAGCGTATCGCTATTGGCTGCGGTAACCCAGGCGCGGCGGCGGGCGGCGCTAAACAGGTCTTCACCTTGCGAATACTCATTCGCCGGTGTGGAGACGTGAAGTAAGCGCTGCATCAGCGTCGTCATCACGTCTTTATTATCGGTCAGCGTAGCGATCTCCTGGGCCGGGGTGCCAGGCCAATGGATCACCAACGGAACCTGAAGCTCTTCGCGCGACCAGCCAAACGCGTCATGCTGTGGGTTCAGCGGCATACCGTGGCCCGCCGTCACGATAACTACCGTGTTGTCCAGCTTGCCCGCTTCGCGCAGCGCATTCAGCACGCGACCAATTTGCGTATCGACCGCGCCAGCGGCGCTGGCGTAGCGCCGGACAAAGTTTTGCTGCTGCCCGTTATCCAGAGCGGTGCCGTTGAGCGCAACCCATGAGAACCAGCGGTTTTCGTCCTGGGCGTAGCGGTCCAGCCAGTTTATCCACTGGTTTGCCGTCTGCTCGTCGCTTTGCGCTTTCGCCGCCGGCAGCGAGAAATCGGACAGCAGCGCCTGGCGGTACAGCGGGCTGCTAAAACCGTCAGAAGAGAACAGGCCCAACTGGTAGCCCTGCTGATTCAGCGACGTAATCAGCGCTGCGGGGATACGCGCTGACAGGACGCCGTCCATATAGCTCGGCGAAATACCATAGAACAGGCCAAACATGCCGCTGTCGGCAGTGTTACCGGAGCTCATATGCTGGGTAAAGTTAACGTTTTCTTTCGCGAAGCCGGTCAGCGCTGGCATGTTTTGCTCAAAGCGCGAGTAGTTAAGATTATCGACGGTAATCAGCAGCACGTTATAACCGGTACCGAGATCGCGGTAACGCAGTTCGCTAAGCGGGTACTGCACCGAAACGGCTTCCGGCGCGCCTTGTTCTACCAGACGGCGCTGATAGTCCTGCGCGTCGAGCAGGCCGTGTTTTTCCAGAAAACGGCGCGCCGTCATTGGATAGGAAAGCGGCAGATTGGCCCGCTGCATGGTTATCGGGCGATAGAAATTGGCATCCGCCCAGATATAGACCAGGTGGCTACTGATAAAAGAAATAAAGAAGAACCACGCAACGGGCCGGGCATAGTGGCGGCGGCGCGTCAGGCTGCGCAGTTTCTGCCAGCTCCAGGTCGCAAAGAGCATTTCCAGAAGGAAGATGATCGGGACGCTGATAAACATCAGCTGCCAGTCGCGCGCCATCTCGTTCTGATCGGGGTTAATGACCAGTTCCCAGACAAAGGGATTAAGATGCAGGTGGAAACGGGTGAATACTTCGCTGTCGATCAACAGCAGCGTCATGCCGATGGTCGCGAGAACCACCGAGATAAAGCGCATTAAGCGCTGAGAGACAACGATAAACGTTAGCGGGAAAAGAATCAGCACATAGCTGGTAAAGACCAGGAAGCTGAAGTGACCAACGAGGCTGACGTACGAAAAAAGGCGCCCGGCAAGCGTCGTTGGCCAGTCGGCGACAAACAGATAGCGACTGCCGAGCGCCATAGCCAACAACATGTTGAAAAGGGCGAACCAGTGTCCCCAGCTGACCATCTGGGAGACTTTTTCTCGGTAGGGCTGACGAAGAGTCACCATATACTGTTGTTCGTTATCCTTAGTGCGCTGGATCGTCGTTGATAGATGACTGCAGCGCCTGGGCAAAAGAACGGGCGATGGCCTGACGCTGCGCCGGCGCGACGCTACTGTTAATCAGGTTAGTCACCATATTGCCCAATACCATCAGTGAAAGGTCAACGGGCGCTTTATGTGTTTCCAGAACGCTCGTCAGCTCGCTGAGCAGCTGTTCGACGTGTTCATCGCTATAGCGGGATAATTGCGGCATAAACTCAAAATCTGTTTGTTCGTGAAAGGGCAACATATTACCGTAGCAGAAGCTTTTTTTCCGCATTTTTTCGCCACGACGCAAAAGCGCGCGGCTTCGCTCGCAAAGAGTCACGCGGCGGTTGCGTCGTCGCCCCGGCGGTGGTTGAATACCGCCCGGTCTAAAAGGAGAGTTTAACATGAGTCTGGATATCGACCAGATTGCCCTGCATCAGTTAATCAAACGTGATGAACAAAATCTGGAACTGGTGCTGCGCGAATCGTTGCTGGAGCCGACGGCGACGGTTGTTGAGATGATGGCTGAGCTGCATCGTGTCTACAGCGCAAAAAATAAAGCCTATGGCCTGTTTACTGAAGAGAGCGAGCTGGCGCAGGCGCTGCGCGGGCAGCGTAAAGGCGAAGAAGAGTTCCTGCCGTTCAGCCGCGCCGCTACCGGGCGCCTGCGTGACGAACTGGCAAAATACCCTTTTGCTGAAGGCGGGATCGTGCTGTTTTGCCAGTATCGCTATCTGGCGGTGGAATACCTGATGGTGGCGGTGCTGAATAACTTAAGCAGCATGCGCGTCAACGAAGAGCTGGATATCAGCTCTACCCATTATCTGGATATCAATCACGCTGACATCGTGGCGCGTATTGATTTAACCGAATGGGAAACCAACCCGGAGTCAACGCGCTATTTGACCTTCCTGAAGGGGCGGGTAGGGCGCAAAGTGGCGGATTTCTTCATGGACTTCCTCGGCGCCAGCGAAGGGCTGAATGCGAAAGCGCAAAATCGCGGCCTGCTGCAGGCGCTGGATGATTTCGCCGCCGATGCGCAGCTGGACAAATCTGAACGTCAGAACGTACGTCAGCAGGTATACAGCTACTGCAACGAACAGCTGCAGGCCGGTGAGGAAATCGAACTGGAATCGCTGTCCAAAGAGCTGGCTGGCGTCAGCGAGAAGACCTTCCAGGAATTTACCGCCGAGCAAGGTTACGAGCTGGAAGAGAGCTTCCCGGCGGATCGCAGCACTTTGCGTCAGTTAACCAAGTTTGCCGGCAGCGGCGGCGGGTTAACTATCAACTTTGACGCTATGCTGCTGGGCGAGCGGGTGTTCTGGGATCCGGCTACGGATACCTTAACCATTAAAGGCACGCCGCCGAATCTGCGCGATCAGCTGCAGCGCCGCACTTCTGGCGGAAATTAAAATGCAAAATCCCGACGTGAGTCGGGATTTTTTTAGCGTCAGACCTGCCCTACAGCGCGTAGAGGATTTCCACCCCATTCAGGGTTAGCTGCTGTCGCAGCGCCTCGTCGAGAGTCGTATCCACGATCAGCGTACTGACGCCCCCCAGCTCGCCGATAGCAAAGGCCGAAGCGGAGTTCAGCTTTTCTTGCGACGCCATCACCACCGTTTCGGCTGCCCGTGCCGCAAGCGCGCGCTTGATGCCCGCTTCTTCATAATCACCGGTGGTTAATCCCGCCCGCGGGTGCACGCCGGTAACGCCCATGAAAAACAGATCGGCATTGATGCGGGAAATGCTTTCCAGGGCCGCAGCCCCGACGCTGACCACCGAATGCTTAAACAACCGGCCGCCGATCAAAATCACCTCGATAAGCGGTTTCTCCACCAGCGCGACGGCAATTCCCGGGCTATGGGTGACCACGGTACACGCGAGGTTATCGGGCAGCAGGCGCACCATCTCTCCGGTAGTCGTGCCTCCGTCGATAATCACCACCTGACCGGGCTGAATAAGCTCAACCGCGCGCTGGGCAATAGTTAGCTTTGAGGCCATCTGCACGTTCTTTCTTGTTTCAATAGGCGCGATGGCTTCGGATACCGGCAGCGCCCCGCCGTGCACGCGCTGCAGTTTGCCTTCCGCTGCCAGCTCCCGCAGATCCCGGCGAATAGAGTCTTCTGAGACGCTGAAGCGCTGGCTAAGATCGCCTGACATCACCTGTTTTTCCTCAGCGAGGATCTGCAAAATCTGCTGTTTTCTCTGGCTGGCAAGCATCAAAATACCTTCATGAGTGATCTTGTTTGTGCACGATTATGCATGTTATGTTGCTCGCTGTCACCTAAAAGGGGAAAAACATGCACGCTGACGCACCGCGCGTTCGCCATATCCGCGAAACGCTATTATCGGACAACTGGTACACGCTCAAGAAATATACCTTTGAACTACTGCGCCGTGACGGGCGCTGGCAGGAGCAGAGTCGGGAAGCTTACGATCGCGGCAACGGCGCGGTGATCCTGCTCTACAATCGTGAAAAGCAAACGGTAGTGCTGGTCCGTCAGTTTCGCTTTCCGGTATGGATTAACGGTCATGATGGGTTTTTGATCGAAGCCGCCGCAGGACTGCTGGATGACGCTTCTCCGGAAGAACGCATCGTTGCCGAGGCCGAAGAAGAGACCGGTTTTCGCGTCACCCGGATCGAGCCGGTATTTACCGCTTACATGAGTCCCGGTTCGGTGACGGAGAAGCTTTACTTTTTCATCGCTGAATACTCTGCCGACGATCGGCACAGCGACGGTGGCGGCCTGGCGACGGAGGGAGAAGATATCGAAGTGCTGGAGTGGCCGCTGGAAAAAGCGCTGCAGGCTATTCGCGAAGGAGAAATCGTCGATGCGAAAACGATTATGCTGTTGCAGCATCTCGAGCTGAATGCCTCAACGCTACTCGCCTAATAAACAAAACGCCCCGAACCTTGCGGAGCGGGGCGTTTGCCATACAACTTTCAGCGAGCGATTAAGCGCGAACGAAGTCGATGTGGGTCAGCTTCGGCTTGAACGGGTGACGCTGAACAGCCTGAGCTTTAACTTTCTCTTCTTTGCCATCAACAACGATGGTCAGAACTTCGTTGTAGAACTCTGCATTGGTCTGCATGTTCCACACTTTGTCGTGATCCAGTTCGATTGCTACTGGCGCAGCTTCGCCGCCATAGATGATGGCCGGGAATTTGTTAGCTGCACGCAGGCGGCGGCTCGCACCCTTACCCTGCTCTTTACGTACTTCTGCGTTGATAGTAAACATTGATGTCTCTCTATATATAAATCCTGCTACAGGCGACCCAGCAGCAGGCAGATTATCTGCTTCGCGAATGCAAAAGCGGGCGGCATTATAGCCGCCCTGCGTTTTTGCAGCAACCAAAACCTCAGTCCTGAGGACGATTAGCGCAGTTCGTTGGCCCGGCGGAATCGCCCCTGATAATCAAACACTTTCTCCCGGACCTGCCAGTATTGCCCCTTCATGCGGGCAACGACAAAGTCCGGGTGGCGCAGAAGCGCCTGCTGGGCGAGGATATCGGCAGGCGTTATCCAGCGCAGCGGCACGCCCGGCGTTCGGGTATGCGGTCGGATAAAGAGCTGCTCAAAGGCGGTACGCTGGGCGGGCGTATGCAGGCGGAAGCGCTCACTAACATCCGCGCCATCTTCATCGTAATAGGTGATTTTTAACCAGGCGCCTTTGTCATCCGCACCGTGCTGAAGAACCATACCGCTACAGCGCAGCACCAGCGCATCTTTGAGCTTCAGCGCGGCTTTCAGCATATCATCGGGGTCGACCAGAATGGTATCGCACTCGCGGCAGCGGCGGGCGGCGATATCGTTTTCCGCGTTACACTGCGGGCAGTTTTTAAAGCGAAAACGAAAATCGCACTGTTCACGATGGCCTTCGTCATCCTCAAACCAGCCCTGGCAGCGGCGGCCAAAGTGTTCAATCAGCGTGCCGTCAGCGGTAGTTTTTCCCCAGAAGGTATTGGCGAAACCGCATGCCGGACAAAAAACCTGGACCGGTACGTTGTCGCTTTTTCCTTTCGGCGTTCCCACTTCAGGGGCATACAGGTCGTGCGGATTGCCGGCGTAATCGAGAATCAGGCAGTCAGTTTTACCCGGCGCCAGGCGCAGGCCACGGCCGACGATCTGTTGGTAAAGGCTCACCGACTCGGTCGGGCGCAGGATGGCGATCAGATCGACATGCGGCGCATCAAAGCCGGTCGTCAACACCGCGACGTTAACCAGATAGCGGTACTGCTGCGCTTTAAACGCTTCGATGATGCGATCGCGCTCCGGCCCCGGCGTTTCACCGGTGATAAGAGCCGCCTCGCCCTGCGGAAGCAACCCGGTCACTTCACGGGCGTGTTCAACGGTGGCGGCGAAAATCATCACCCCTTTGCGCGTTTCGGCGAATTCAACGATTTGGCTGACGATATGCGGCGTGACGCGCTGCTGCTTTTTCAGCTCGTGATTCAGATCGGCTTCGCTGAACAGGCCGTTACTTTGCGCCTGTAAACGGCTGAAGTCGTATTGAACCACCGGCATGTCCAGCCGCTCCGGCGGCGTCAGGTAGCCATTCTTAATCATATAGCGCAGCGGCAGTTCATAAATGCAGTCGCGAAACAGCGCTTTTTCATCACCGCGCACCATGCCGTGATAGTGAAACTGATAAATCCAACCTTTACCCAGGCGAAACGGCGTTGCGGTCAGCCCCAGCAGGCGCAGATGCGGATTGACCTGCTGAAGGTGGCTGATAATCTGCTGATACTGGCTGTCATTATCGTCGCCGATGCGGTGACACTCGTCGACGATCAGCAGCGAGAACTCCCCCTGAAACTGGTCAAGGTTACGGGCTACCGACTGCACGCTGCCAAAGACCACTTTACCGTGGCTCTCTTTCCGTTTAAGGCCCGCGGCGAAAATATCCGCTTCCAGACCGAGCGCGCAATACTTGGCGTGGTTCTGCGCCACCAGCTCTTTTACGTGCGCCAGCACCAGCACGCGACCGCGCGCCAGGCGTGCGAGTTCAGCAATGACCAGGCTTTTACCTGCGCCTGTTGGCAGGACAATCGCGGCAGGTTCATGATGGCGGCGAAACCAGGCGAGCGTGGCGTCGACCGCCTCTTTTTGGTAGGGACGTAATGTAAATGTCATGAATTTATGGCGGTTAATTAACTCGCGAATAGTATGCCACGAATCTTTTCCCTTGAGTGGTGTTAATAGCCCGTTATACTACCCCATGAAATTCTTCTTTTTCGGGCGCGTTGCCCGCTCCAGCACTTGTACAGGCTAAAAAAATCTCATGCGACTTGATAAGTTTATCGCTCAGCAACTTGGCGTTAGTCGGGCTATTGCCGGGCGTGAAATCCGCGGCAGCCGCGTTACCGTGGACGGCGAAATTGTAAAAGACTCCTCCTTCAAGCTTCAGCCGGAGCATGACGTCGAGTATGACGGCAATACGCTGGTTCAGCAGAACGGCCCGCGCTACTTTATGCTCAACAAGCCGCAGGGTTACGTTTGTTCTACCGACGATCCGGATCATCCGACGGTACTCTATTTCCTCGATGAGCCGGTGGCGCACAAGCTGCATGCTGCCGGTCGTCTGGATATCGACACCACCGGTCTGGTGCTGATGACCGACGATGGTCAGTGGTCGCACCGCATTACGTCTCCGCGCCACCATTGCGAAAAAACCTATCTGGTGACGCTGGAAAATCCGGTTGATGACTCCACTGCCGGGCAGTTTGCTAAAGGCGTTCAGCTGCATAATGAGAAAGAGCTGACCAGGCCTGCGGTGCTGGAAGTGGTGACACCGACCGAAGTCCGCCTGACCATTAGCGAAGGGCGTTACCATCAGGTTAAGCGGATGTTTGCCGCCGTGGGGAATCATGTGGTTGGCCTGCATCGCGAACGCATTGGCGACATTGCGCTGGATGCTTCGCTGGCGCCGGGTGAATATCGTCCGCTGACGGCAGAAGAAGTCGCCAGCGTCGGTGGCCAACATGCGCGGAGTAAAACGTGACGGCAAAGCAGAATTCTTCATTAGGGATTGTGTTTATTCTTGGCCTGCTGGCCATGTTAATGCCGCTGTCGATTGATATGTATCTTCCGGCGCTGCCGGTGATTGCGGCCCAGTTTAATGTGCCGGACGGCAGCGCGCAGATGACGCTCAGTACCTATATTCTGGGCTTTGCGCTGGGCCAGCTTTTATATGGCCCGATGGCGGATAGTCTTGGCCGTAAACCGGTGATACTAGGCGGGACGCTCATTTTTGCCGCGGCGGCGGTGGCCTGCGCGCTGTCGCAGACTATCGATATGCTGATTACCATGCGCTTTTTCCACGGCCTGGCAGCCGCAGCGGCAAGCGTGGTGATTAACGCCCTGATGCGCGATATCTATCCCAAGGAAGAGTTCTCGCGGATGATGTCGTTCGTCATGCTGGTCACCACCGTTGCGCCGCTGGTGGCGCCGATGGTCGGCGGAGCGGTGCTGGTATGGTTTAGCTGGCATGCGATCTTCTGGATCCTCGCGCTGGCGGCCCTGTTAGCGTCGGCGATGATCGCATTTTTCATTAGCGAAACCCTGCCGCCGGAACGGCGACAGAAATTTCATATTCGCACTACGCTTGGCAACTTCGCCACCCTGTTTCGCCATAAGCGCGTGCTGAGTTATATGCTGGCAAGCGGATTTAGCTTTGCCGGGATGTTCTCGTTTCTGAGCGCTGGCCCGTTTGTCTATATCAATATCAACCACGTTTCACCGCAGCACTTTGGCTACTATTTTGCGCTGAACGTGGTTTTCCTGTTTGTCATGACTATGATCAACAGCCGGTTTGTGCGGCGGGTTGGGGCGCTGAATATGTTCCGCGCGGGGCTGTGGATCCAGTTTGCGATGGCGGTATGGATGGTGGTGTGCGCGCTGTTTGACGTCGGCTTCTGGGCGCTGGTGTTTGGCGTGGCGGCTTTCATCGGCTGCGTTTCGATGGTCTCCTCCAACGCGATGGCGGTTATTCTCGATGAGTTTCCGCATATGGCCGGGACGGCCTCCTCGCTGGCTGGGACGTTCCGCTTTGGGATTGGCGCTATTGTCGGCGCGCTGCTGTCGATGGCGACCTTTACCACGGCCTGGCCAATGCTGATTTCCATCGCCTTCTGCGCCAGCAGCTCTATTCTGTTCTACCTCTATGCCAGTCGGCGGCGAAAAGCCGCACGATAAGCGACTTCCAGGGGGCGATATCGCCCCCTTTTTTGATACATATCAACCGAAACCGGCTTCTCTGTTCAGCAATTTGTTTCTTTTATGTAAAATCAAATCGCTCAATTAGTCGCATTATTGCGATAAAAAAGTTGTTTTAGATCACAGAAACGGGTACATATAGCCCGAAGATGTTCACTCTGCACAATTATAAACTTTTATATTACAAACCACTAACACGGCTATGCCGCTGGTGTAAGCGTTTTCGGTGCAGGAACAGGACTAATTGTCAATAATGTGTTAGTATTGTTGTAAAATTATTGTGAAGTATTTTGCTTCCGGGGAAAACACGTGAATACACTGCAACTCTCTATCGTACACCGTCTGCCGCAGAGCTATCGCTGGCTGGCCGGTTTTGCAGGTTCAAGAGTTGAACCGATTCCGCAAAACGGCGCTCAGAGCGAAAATAGCCTTGTGGCGTTGAAATTACTTAGCCCCGATGGCGATAAGGCCTGGCCGGTTATGCATAAACTCAGCCAGGCGCTGAGCGACATCGAAGTCGACAGTTCCGTTGTTGAATGCGAGGGCGAACCGTGCCTGTTTGTTAATCGTCAGGACGAATTCGCGGCAACCTGCCGGCTGAAAAATTTCGGCGTGGCGATTGCAGAACCGTTCTCCGGCAACAACCCATTCTGACCGTCAGCTTAACGCCAGCAGCTGACGGGTATACTCCTGTTGCGGAGCGGTAAACACGCGTTCGCACTCACCCTGCTCGACGACCTCTCCCTGCCGCAGCACCATTACCTGATGACAAAGCGCACGCACGACGCGCAAATCATGGCTGATGAAAATATAGGCCAGCTGATGCTTTTGCTGTAGCGCCTTCAGCAGCGCCAGAATTTGCGCCTGCACGGTTTTATCCAGCGAAGAGGTGGGCTCATCCAGCACGATTAGCTGCGGTTTGACGACCAGCGCCCTGGCGATAGCGATGCGCTGGCGCTGTCCGCCGGAGAAAGCGGCAGGGTAGCGATGCCGGGATTGCGGATCGAGACCGACCTCCTGCATCGCCTGAATCACCGCCTGCTCTCGCTCGGCCGGCGTGAGCGTTGGCTGATGGACGCGCAATCCTTCTTCAATAATTTGCAGAACGTTAAGCCGTGGGTTTAGCGATGAGTTGGGATCCTGAAAGACTACCTGCATGCGTCGACGCAGCGGCAGCATCTGCCGACGGCTGCGCCCCTGAAGCGTCTCGCCGTCAAAGACGATTGCGCCTTCAGAATGAATCAGGCGCAGCAGCGCCAGCCCTGTAGTACTCTTGCCCGATCCGGATTCGCCGACCAGACCCAGCGTTTCTCCCGCGCGCAATTGAAAGCTGAGGGCGTTAACCACGCGATTATGATCGACCACCCGCCGCAGAAGCCCTTTGCGGATCGGAAAGGCGATACTTAAGTTTTCCGCCCGCAGTAATTCTGGCGCATCCGGCGCGAGGGGCACGGGATCGCCCGACGGCTCGCTGTCCAGCAGGCGGCGGGTGTAAGGGTGTTCGGCAGCGGAGAATAGTGCCCGGCAGCCGTTTTGCTCCACGCAGCGGCCGTTCTGCATCACCGCGACGCGATCGGCAAGCTGACGAACGATGCTCAGGTTATGGGTGATAAACAGCAGCCCCATATTTAACTCTTGCTTGAGTTCGCGCAGCAGCGCGAGGATTTGCGCCTGTACCGACACGTCCAGCGCGGTCGTGGGTTCGTCGGCGATGAGCAGCTCCGGACGAGTCAACAGCGCCATGGCGATCATTACCCGCTGGCGTTCGCCGCCGGAGAGCTGGTGCGGGTAGTCGGCCAGACGCCGCAGCGCATTGCGGATCCCAACGCGATCCAGACAGTCGAGGATCTCTCCGCGCGCCGCTTCTTTACGCATCCCGCGATGCAAAGAGAGCACTTCGTAGAGCTGTTTTTCGAGGGTATGCAGCGGATTGAGTGAAACCATCGGCTCCTGAAAAATCATCGCGATGCGGTTGCCGCGCACGCCGCGCAGCGTATGTTCATCGGCGTGTAGCAGCGACTGGCCGTGAAAGCGGATATCCCCTGCGGGGTAGCTGACCGGCGGCGAGGGCAGCAGCCGCAGTATCGACAGCGCGGAAACGCTCTTACCGGAGCCGGATTCGCCCACCAGCGCCAGGGTTTCACCGACCGCAATGCGGAGCGACAGCTCGCTGACCACGGTGGTGGTTTCCCCCTGCTGGCGAAAGGCGATGGAAAGGTTGTCGATATCTAACAGAGGTTGCGTCATGCTACACCGCCTTGCTTGGGTCAAAAGCGTCGCGAACCGCTTCACCGATAAAAATCAATAACGTCAGCAGGAGCGCTACCGACAGAAAGGCGGCGATGCCCAGCCACGGCGCCTGAAGATTATTTTTACCCTGCAACAGCAGCTCGCCCAGCGAAGGAGAGCCCAGCGGCAGGCCGAAGCCGAGGAAGTCCAGCGAGGTCAGAGTCGTAATCGAACTGCACAGAATAAACGGCAGGAAGGTCAGGGTGGCGACCATAGCGTTAGGCAGCATATGGCGCAGAATAATGGCGCGATCGCTAACGCCGAGCGCCTGCGCGGCGCGGATATAATCATAGTTGCGGGTGCGCAGAAACTCGGCGCGGACGACCCCGACCAGCGTCATCCAGCCGAACAGCACGGTAATGGCCAGCAGCCACCAGAAATTGGCCTGCACGACGCTCGAAAGCAGGATAATCAGAAACAGGGTCGGCATCCCCGACCAGACCTCGATAAAGCGCTGTCCCCAGAGATCAATCTTTCCGCCGTAATATCCCTGAACGGCGCCGGCCATCACCCCCAGCACGCTGGAGAAGAAGGTCAGCAGCAGGCCAAAGAGAATGGAAATGCGCGTGCCGTACAGAATACGCGCCAGCACGTCGCCGCCGTTGGCATCGGTGCCCAGCCAGTTCAGCCTTGACGGCGGCGAAGGGAAGGGGGTTTCGGTGGCGAAATTAATGGTCGTTGCGCCGAAGCGAACCGGCGCCCACAGGGCCCAGCCGTTATCGTCCAGCCGTTTTTGCAGCCACGGGTCCTGATAGTCGGCGGCAGTAGCAAAGCGGCCGCCGAAGGTGCTCTCGCTATAGTTTTTTAATAACGGTACGTAGAGACTGCCGCGGTACTGCACCAGCAGCGGTTTATCGTTAGCAATCAGCTCGGCGCACAGGCTGCAGGCGAAAATGACTAAGAATAACCAAAGCGACCAGTAGCCGCGGCGGTTGTGGCGAAAGCGCGCCCAGCGGGCCTGATTGACGGGACTGAAAAATGACATTAGCGGCCCTCAAAATCGATACGCGGATCGACCAGCGTATAGCTGATGTCGCTGATGATATTCAGCAGCAGGCCAATCAGGGTAAAAATATACAGCGTGCCGAACATGACCGGGTAATCACGAGATACCGTAGCTTCATAGCCCAGCAGCCCCAGTCCGTTCAGCGAGAACATCACTTCAATCAGCAGCGAGCCGGTAAAAAACATGCTGATAAAGGTGGCCGGGAAACCGGCGATCACCAGCAGCATCGCGTTGCGAAATACGTGGCCCCACAGGATCTGCTTTTCGCTAACGCCCTTTGCGCGAGCGGTGACGACGTACTGCTTGCGAATTTCGTCGAGAAAGCTGTTTTTGGTGAGCATGGTGAGGGCGGCAAAACCGCCGATCACCGTGGCCAGCACCGGTAGGGTGATATGCCAGAGATAGTCGAGGATTTTTTGATACCACGGCAGGCTGTCGAAGTTGGCTGACACCAGCCCGCGCAGCGGAAAGAGATCGAAATAGCTGCCGCCGGCAAAGATAACGATCAACAAAATGGCGAACAGAAAGGCCGGGATCGCATAGCCGATAATAATCAGCGTACTGCTCCAGACGTCAAAATGGCTGCCGTTGCTGACCGCTTTGCGGATCCCCAGCGGGATCGACACCAGATAGATGATGAGCGTGCTCCACAAGCCCAGCGAGATAGAGACCGGCAGGCTGTCCCCGATCAGCTGCACGACCGATGAGCTGCGAAACAGGCTGTCGCCAAAATCAAAGCGCAGGTAGTCGCCGATCATTTTAAAATAGCGCTCGTGGAGAGGCTTATCAAAGCCGTAGCGGTGGGTTATCTCGGCGATGACTTCCGGGTCCAGCCCGCGCCCACCTCGATAGTGGCCGTCGCTGATGTTGCTGACGCCGGTACGCGCATGGCTGGCGGCCATCCCGCCGTCTCCGGCTCCGGGCAGACCGCCGCGATCGCCGAACTCTATCGCCGCAATCGCTTGATCGACCGGGCCGCCGGGAGCGATTTGCACAATGAAAAAGTTAATGGTGATAATCGCCCACAGGGTGGGGACGATGAGCAGTAGTCGGCGGAGCAGATATGCACCCATCTTAATTCCTTAACGTCTGTCCGCGGGAAGTCTGGCCGCTTTGTTGGCGTCGTACCACCAGTTTTCGAAACCGGATGAGTAAATCGCGCGAGTCTTCGGGAAGGAGAATTTATCCCAGTAGGCGGTGCGATCCTGCGCCATATACCACATCGGCAGCATGTAATAGTTCCAGGTCAGCACGCGGTCGAGGGCCCGGCCCAGCGGCAGCAGTTTTTCCTTGTTGCCCTGCCAGCGAATGATCTGCGCAATAAGCTGGTCGACGGCCGGGCTTTGAACCCCTGAGGCGTTATAGCTGGAATTAATATATTCCGAATCCCAGGAGATTTGCAGGCCGGTGTCGGGCCAGGGCGACGCGCGCCAGACGTTTGGCATCATGTCGTAATCCCGGCTGCGCTTGCGGTTACTGTACTGGGAGTTATCGACCTGGCGAATGTCCATAACGATGCCGAGCCGCTGAAGATTGTGCTGAAAGGGCAGTACCCAGCGATCGCTGCTGCCGGAGGGGAGCAGCAGCTCAAAGCGTAACGGTTTGCCGCTCTGCGCGTTTACCCGCCGCTGGTTTTTCACTATCCATCCCGCCTGGTTGAGGATGGCATCCGCTTTGAGTAAATTCTCCCGCGCAAAACCATCGCCGCTGGAAACCGGCGGCCGGTAAATCTGCGTGAAGACTTCGGCCGGGATCTCTTTTTTCAGCGGCGTCAGCAGGGCGAGCTCGTCGGCATCAGGATAATCGCGCGCCGCGTATTCGGTATTCTGAAAGAAGCTGTTGGCGCGGCTGTAGGAGTGATAGAACAGCGCCTTATTCATCCATTCAAAATCAAAGGCGAGGGTGATGGCCTCGCGAATCCGGCGGTCGGCAAATATCGGGCGCTGAATATTAAAGGCCAGCCACTGGGTATTTTGCGCCGAGGTATTGGTGTATTCGTCTTTAACGATATAGCCGTGGCTAAAGTTGCGCCCGACGTAGCGGGTCGCCCAGTTTTTGGCGACGTTCTCTTCCCGACGATCGACGGCGCCGGCCTTAAAGGCTTCGAAGGCGACATTGTCATCAAGGTAATAATCGTAGCGTAGCGTATCGAAATTCCAGCGCCCGCGGTTGACCGGTAAATCGGCGGCCCAGTAGTCCTTCACGCGGGAATAGGTGATGTACTGGCCCATGCGCCAGGCGGTAATGCGGTAGGGGCCGCTGGCCAGCGGTGGAGCGGAGAGCGGGTCGCTGAGTTTATGGTTTTTCCAGAATTTTTCCGGCATCACCGGTAGCGTCATCAGGCTAAGCATGTTCTCTTTGCCTGGTTTGGCTAACTCAATGCGAACGGTTAGCGGGGCGATAGCTTTAACGGTAGTGCCTTTATAATAGAGACGAAACTGCGGCACCCCTTCGGTCATAAACTTCTGGAAGGTAAAAGCGACATCGCTGGCGGTGATGGGACTGCCGTCGTGATAGCGGGCGTGCGGATTGAGCGTAATCTCCATCCATGAAAAATCATCGGCATAGCGCGTATGCTCGGCAATCAGCGGGTAGTAACTGCCGGGCTCATCGTCAGAGGTGGTGAACAGCGTATCGTATAGCGCTTCGGTTCGAATACCCGGATTACCGCGCAGGGCGTAGCGGTTGAAATTATCAAAGGTACCGATAGCCGCAAGGGTAATCGCGCCGCCTTTAGGCGCGGCGGGATTCACATAATCGTAGTGGTCAAAACCCGCGGCGTACTTCGGCTGGCCGATAATCGCGAACGTATCGCTCGTCAGAATAGTTTGCGCCCGGCTGTGCAGGCTAAATAAGGTCAGCAGTATCAGGCTGATGCGGGCAAACATAACCAGGGTATCGTCCTCCAATGACAGGCCTGAAGTGGCCTGACCTCTGATAGCAAATAATAAAGGACACTTAGCGGGTTGGGAAATATTTCGCCGGCTGCGCGTGGGCGGCGATCAGCGCTTCCAGCGTCAGCGGGCGACTTAACCAGTAGCCCTGCAAAAAGTTTACGCCATGATCGCGCAGCCATTCCGCCTGTTCCTGCGTTTCCACGCCTTCGGCAACGGTAGCGAGCTTCAGGCGGCGGCTTAGAGTGATGACGGCATCGAGCACCGGCGAGGTCACGGTCTCCGTCCCGATAGCCTGTACGAAGCCGCGATCAATCTTCAGGTAATCAAAGCTAAAGCGCTCCAGATAGATGAGCGCGCTATGGCCGGTACCAAAATCATCAATCGCGATTTCAAAACCCTGCTCGTGCAGCCAGTCGAAGTTCTCTAATGAACGATTTTTATCGATCATCGCGCGCTCGGTGATCTCCAGTACCAGCTTAAAGTGGTCGGCTGGCATGGCGGCGGCGAAGTGCTTAAGGTCCTGCTGAAAGCTCTCTGCGTGCAGATGAAGGGGGGAAATATTGATCCCAAGCTTGATCCCTGCGGGCAGGAGCGTCTGCAAAACAGGCGCATCGTGCGCAATCAGTTTTAAGAGGTGGCGAGTAAGCGGAATGATGATCTGCTGGGTTTCCGCAAGATTAATAAAGACGTCAGGGGGGATCTCTCCGGCCACCGGATGTTTCCAGCGCATCAGTACCTCAACGCCGCTGATCTGCAACGTTTCTGATTTCACCACCGGCTGATAGACCAGGTAAAACTGATCGTTTTTGATCGCCAGCAGCAGCTCCTTTCGCGGGTCTGATTTTATCGTGAGAATGTAATAGCTTAACAGTCCGGCCAGCAGCCCGCACACCACCCCCAGCAGCAGGGCAAACTGCGTATTCTCCGCCAGCCAGCTGTTAGCATAGAGATAGATTTTCAACGGTAAACCCTCAATCTGCGTCTGGCGAATAGGCGGCGAGAGCAGGGTCTGCGGGTCGATAAGCTTGTTGCTGAAGGTCGAGATCGCGGTGTGCTTAATGGACAGCGCCAGGCCGCTGAAATCATTCTGCCGTGAGGAGTAGAGTATATAGGGTGTCAGATTCGCATTGATCGAGACAAAAACGCCGTCTTTACCGCCGTGCGGGCTACGAACCCACATCGCCAGCGCCGCGCTTTTCGGCATCATGGGCGTACCGGGAAGGATCGCCATATCCACCGCTTGAGTGATATCCAGCTGTGGAATGAGCTGGTTAAAAGGTGTGTTCATTGCACCGGTGGCGGAGGAGCAAAACGCAATACCATTTTTAACCAGCAGGAAAGCGCGTACGTTTGGGCTGAATGCCGCATGGGCGGTTAATCCGGAATCGATATTTTCGCAGGGCTGACTCACCAGCGGCTGTAGTCCCGCAATCGTCTGGTCTAAATCGTGAAAATAGCCCGTCAGATAAGCATGAACATTGTTGATGATAACGTCGAAACGCTCCGCGCGGTTGTGATAGATCACCATAAACTGGATGCTACCGGCCAGCAGGGCGACGGCTATGCCAACGCATATGCTGGTTAGCCAGATTTTTCGCCGGGGAGAGAGGTGACGGGTAGGCATAGGCTCCAGGCAGTCCGTGTGGTTGATTCGCGCAATGCGCTAACAGAAACATGCTTTTTCTGTCGTCGCTTCAAGAGATAGCCTATTTTACGAAGTTTATTGGCTGGCGAGCAAAAAAAAACACTGCTTCAGCAGTGTTTTGTTTCTTCCGTTGGCCAAGGGAATAACCAACGGCAGAAGAGATTACGAGCGGCTCAGAACGCGTCGCGCTTCGTTATAGCGCTTTTTCCAGTACGGCTCATCCATGCTGGAAATCGTCACACCGCTGCTGGTGGAAGCATGAACAAACTGGTTGTTGCCGATGTAGATGCCTACATGACGGCCCGTTGAACCCGCACGGAACAGTACTAAATCACCGGTACGCAGCTGTGAACGGCTAATGGATTTTCCGGAATCCTGCTGCTCAGAAGTCGAACGCGGCAGCTCCAGGCCAAACTGTTCACGGAAAGTACGCTGCACAAAGGCGGAACAATCAATGCCTTTGCGAGTGCTGCCGCCGAGGCGGTAACGCACGCCCTTCCAGCTGGCATATTGATCCATCAAACGGGACTTAACGTCCAGGTTGCGGACCATGGTTTCAAATTCATCCTGAGAGGCTTGCAGTGATGATAAATCGCCACTACCCACAGCAAGCGTCTCAGAATGCATATTTCTGGCGGTACTATTTGAACTACACGCGGAAAGCAGAACCGCAACTGCAATCGCGGGGGCGACCCGCAAGATATATCTCAAAATCGGCTGAGATTTGACCATGCTGTGTGTTATCCCTTGTTGTCCTTAACGACAATGTCGTTATAAAAAATGCCAAACGTGTTAGAGCCTAATTACCTGGTCGCAATGAGACAATTCCGTAAGCATAAAATTGTGGCCTGACGCACAAATTTATTCATTATCTGAATTGATGTTGCTGGAGAGGCAAAACGAGATTGAGGTTACCCGATCGAACGGGGGATGGCGAGCGGTTTTGCGCATTTTCTTATAAGTATTTTTGCGACAAAAAGTGAATCATCGGCAAAGGCCAAAATAGCGGCAGGGATGGGTAAAAAATATGCAATTTACTCATTTTTAACAGGATTAATGTGACAGCAAGATGATAGCGGGTGAGAAAGAGTGAGATGATAAAAAAAGGGACCCAGAACGATCCCTTATGAATGATATTAATTAATTGTAAAGATGACTTTAAATTTTCGTTCTTCCGCCGGGGAGGTAACGTTCAAATAAAGTAATCACTTTATCGCTCAGTGGGGTCATCAACACCCAGGGAGCGCCAATGAGCACGGCCGTTAATGATCCGACGGCAATATCGGTAAACCAGTGCGCGCCGATCATCACCCGCGGGAAAGCGAACACCACAAAGATAACCAGCGCAATAGCGAAGGCGCGACGGCCAAAATAGCGCCACATGAAAGAGGCAAAAATCAGCAGCATCATGCCGTGATCGCCCGGGAAGCTGTCTTTAGACGCATCTTTAGTCGGAAAGGAGATGACATCGCTGACTTTAGTGATATCGGTGAACGAGAGCGAAGGGCTGGCTCGCTTCACCGGCATCAGGTGCTGGGCCAGCTGATTGATAATGACGGCAGCCAGCAGCATCACCAGGCCGATGATAATCACCCGGCGGCGTCCGGCGCTCTGTTCTTTAAACCAGAAGCTCAGCATCAGGCTGCCCATCGCCAGCAGCGAACAGGCGTCAAACGCGCGGTTGTTGATAACCGCCAACAGCCAGGTATAAGCGGTGTTGACGCCGACCAGGTGGTTAAAGAAATAGAAAATCGCCGCGTCCAGCGGAGCCCAGAAACCATGGTTAACCGGAAGATACCATGAACAGAAAAGCGCTATACCTGCCGCGTTTAACAGCAGGATGAGGGGAATTCGATTTTTAATCATAACTATCGCGTGTTGTGTAAAACGACGGCAACCATAGCCGCCCTAAGTTAAACGAATCTTCAACAAAGAGGCCTGAAGAGCATTCCAGTCCGTTTCCGTATCGGCTATCAGCTCAATACGGCTATCGGGCGGGGCAACGTTTTGCGTCTCAATATGCAGATCGAGCTGCTGGCGATTGATACGAACCAGCCCTTCGGCAATACGCATGACGCCTTTAACTCGTCCAACCGGCGCCAGGCGCGCCCATTCAAGCAGAGCGACGGTATCGAAGACGGTTTCAGCGTCAAAAATCCAGCCGCAGGCGTGATAGCCCTGAGCGCTATTGAGGCTACGACGCCAGCGCTGGTGCGCGGGAAGGCTAAGCGCGGCAAGGCCTTTTTTCTGCCCGTGGTCGTGCGCATGCCCGACCCCTGCGGGTAGCGGCGCCAGATTGCGGCGCGGCAAATCAAGCAGCGCCGGGTCGATATTACCTTGGCTAGTGCTGACGCAGCGACGCTCACCGGCGTACGCCTCACGCCAGGCGACAAAAGCGCGCTGGCTCTCTTCCGTCGAGCGGTCGGCTTTATTGCTGACAATAACGTCAGCGGCAGCCAGCTGGTCGCGAAAGTTTTCGTTGCTCACGACTTTTTCGTCCAGCAGCTGACGCGGATCCAGTATGCACAGGGTGGCGCGCAGATCGATCCACGGCGCGTAGACCGGGGCGGTCAGCATATCAAGGATCTGTTTAGGATGGCCTAGTCCGGTGGGTTCTATCAGCAGACGGTCAGGTTTGCCCTGGCGCAGCAGGGTGTTGAGCCCAACCTGCATCGGCAGGCCGTTAACGCAGCACATGCAGCCGCCGGGGATCTCTTTCAGCAGCGCGCCGCTTTCCGCCAGCAGCGCGCCGTCAATGCCCACTTCGCCAAACTCGTTGACCAGTACGGCCCATTTTTCATTTGCGGGCTTATTGGCCAGCAGGTGCAGAATGGAAGTGGTCTTACCGCTGCCGAGAAACCCCGTGATCAAGTTGGTTTTGGTCACTTTTTCTCCAGGATAAATGTAATGTTGTAACAGTTGAGGCTATCCTGACGAAAAAAAGGGGAAAAGAGAAGCGTTAACGCGGACAGAAAGGCGCTCCGTCCGCTTAAAGGCAGAAATTGTTAATCATTCAGCGCGGCGGCGACGGCCTGGCGCGCGCCAAAAGCGGCGAGCTGATGCCACGCGGCGGTGACATCAGCGACGAACTGCGGATTCTGCGGCAGGTCGCGGCCGAAGATCTCCTCAAGCGTAAGCAGCGCCGCTACGCGTTGTCGCTCATCGCTGGTGGCAACGAGGTGGTGTATTTTATCGGCCAGCGGATCGCGAATATCAATGACGGCTCCGGCGTCATCCACGCCGCTAACATAGCGCATCCAGCCAGCGACGCCCAGCGCCAGTAGCGGCCAGCGGCTCTCTTGCGCAAGATGGACGCGAATCCCGTCAAGCATACGTTGCGGCAGCTTCTGGCTACCGTCCATGGCGATTTGCCAGGTGCTGTGCTTCAGCGCCGGGTTGCTGAAGCGTTCGATCAGGCTGTCAGCGTATGCCGACAGATCAACGCCCTGAATGGATAGCGTCGGCGCCTGTTCATCAACCATCAGCCGGTATGCGGCGCTGTGAAAAATCGGATCCTGCATGCAGTCGCTAATATGCGCATGGCCCGCCAGGTAGCCAAGCCAGGCGAGGAACGAGTGGCTACCGTTGAGCATCCGCAGCTTCATCTGCTCCCACGGTAAAACGTCGTCGGTCATCTGAACGCCCGCCGTTTCCCAGTCCGGGCGACCGGCCACGAAGTTATCTTCAATAACCCACTGAATAAAGGGTTCGCAGCTGATGGCGCAGGGATCTTCTACGCCCAACGCGGCGCGAATTTCCGCCAGCGACTCCTCGGTGGCGGCTGGTACGATGCGATCAACCATGGTGCCGGGGAAGCTGACGTGCTCAGCAATCCACTGTGCCAGCTGCGGATCGCGTTTTTCAGCCATGCCCAGCACGGCGTTTTTCACTACATGTCCATTATCAGGGATATTGTCGCAGGAGAGCACGGTAAAGGGTGACAGCCCTCGCTGACGGCGGCGCGCCAGCGCTTCAACCAGTATTCCAGGAACCGATTGCGGCAAAGTCGGGTTTTGCAGATCGTGAATAATACGCGGCTGCGTCATATCCAGCAGGCCGCTGGCGGGGTCGATGCAGTAGCCTTTTTCGGTAATGGTCAGAGAGACAATCGCCACCTGCGGTTCACAAAATTTCTCAATAATAGCGGCGAGCGAATCGAGTTTAGCGTTCAGACATTCATGCACGGCGCCGACAACAATTGGCTGGCTGCCCTCAGCACCTTTTTCCAGCACGGTAAACAGGTGGTTTTGCTGGCGAAGCTGGCTCATCAGCCGATCGCCGCTGAACAGGCTAATCTCACAAATCCCCCAGTCTCCGCCGCTGGCGTTAAGCACCCGATCGGTGAGTAGCGCCTGATGCGCGCGATGAAAAGCGCCAAAGCCGAAATGCACAATACGCGAGCGCAGCTGGCTGCGGTCATAATGAGGGAGCTGTACGCCTTCCGGCAGCGTGGCCGTCGCAATGGTAGTCATTCTTAATACACCTGATTAACCGATAATTAACATCTCTAGTGTAAAGTTATATGACAGCAAATTAAATTGGTGAGCCTTGTTTATCCGCTTAGTGTGAGCTTGATCAAGCAATCGAGCACTGTTTAGCGAAGATCCTGCTAACAGGGGCGGGAAATTAGCGATAATTTCGCCGCTATTGGTATGACAACTTTGGGTGGCTTTGTAGGGGATAGCCTGGCGATGATGAAGGGCCAACAGCCGTATGGCGCGCATTAAGAAGCAAAAAGACAGCCATTGACTGTCTTTTGCATTTTGCACTGACTTTAAAGGCTGGATTTAGTCCGCGCGGCCCATGTAGCGGCTCTCTTCGATATGAATACGAATGCGCTCGCCCGCGCTGAGGTATTCCGGCACCTGAACGACCAGGCCGGTGCTGAGGGTAGCCGGTTTGTTGCGGGCGCTGGCGGATGCGCCTTTGATGCCCGGCGCCGTCTCAATAATTTCCAGATCCACGGTCTGCGGCAGTTCCAGCGCCAGCAGTTGGCCGTCCCAGGTCAGAACCTGCATGTCAGGCATGCCGCCTTCCGGCATAAACAGCAGCTCTTCTTCGATTTGCTCTTTGGTGAAGATATACGGGGTGTAATCTTCTTTATCCATAAAGACATATTCATTGCCATCGATATAGGAGAAGTCAACGAAGCGGCGGGTCAGGGTAACGGTATCGACAATGTCGTCGCCTTTGAAGCGCTCTTCCACTTTCAGGCCGGTGCGCACATCGGAGAAACGCATTTTGTACAGCGTCGCTGCGCCGCGGGCGCTCGGTGACTGAATATCAATATTTTTAACAATCAGCAGTTTGCCGTTGTAATTCAGCACCATACCTTTCTTAATTTCATTCGCTCTTGGCATTGCAGTAATCCTGTCACTTAAAGGGTCGAAAATATCGCGTAAAACTACTCGCGCCGGGCCTTTCAGGCAAGCGGAATTCGTGTGTTTTGCTATCTTCGGGTAAAACGTTTAGGCTGGGCCGCAAAAGCCTATCGGAAGAGTCGATTATGGAATGCCGCCCTGAATGCGGAGCTTGCTGTATCGCTCCTTCTATCTCCAGCCCTATCCCGGGTATGCCGCAGGGCAAACCGGCAAATACCCGCTGTATACAGCTTTCGGACAATAACCTGTGCGCGATTTTTGGCTCGCCGTTGAGGCCCAAAGTGTGCGCCAGCCTGAAGCCGGAAGCGGAGATGTGCGCCACAAATCGCGAAGAAGCCATGATCTGGCTTCTTCATCTTGAGCTGAGCACTTCGTGACGTCGGAAGCCCGCACGGACACCCTTTATACGTCTTTAATGCGCCACAGGCAGGCCTGAGTGGCGAGGCCCATCACCAGCGCAATCCAGAATACGGCGTGATAGCTCCAGACTTCCGCAACGACCCCCGCCAGCGAACCGGCAATAATCCAGCCAACGCGGATAGTATTGGTATAAAGGGTCGTGGCCGCACCGGCCTGGCCTGGCATCAGGTCCTGAAAATAGAGCATACCGATCCCGGCCAGAATGCCGATAAAAATAGCATTCAGCACCTGCAGGGCCAGCAGTAGTGCCGGGGTGTGTACGGTTAGCATGCCGACATAGAACAGCACCCCGGCAACCGCAGAGATCTGCATCAGGAAACGCTTACCGAAACGTTTGGCGTAGTAACCCGCAATCAGCATGGTCGGGATTTCCAGCCCGGCGGCGGTGCCCATCATTAATCCCGCCAGTTTTTCAGGTAAATGCAGCTCATTAATAATGAACAGCGGCATGTTAATGATGTACAGGCTGTTAATTCCCCACATCAGCGTACAGATGATAAACAGCAGCAGCGCGTCGCGGCGGTTGGTGCGCGGCGCTTCAAGATGTCCCGTCACCACCTTCGGCTCTTTGCGCATGCTGGGGAGAAAAAACCAGACTATCGCGCCGCAGACCACGAAGGCAATCGCCGCGCTGAGGTACATCACCGTAAAGCCGAAACCCATCGCCAGCGCGTAGGCCAGCGGCGGGCCGATGACCCATGCCAGCGAAACCTGAGCGCGCAGGATCGAGCTGAACATGACCGCCTCGCGGCCCGTTTTGTCCGCATGTTCGCGGGCGAGGGCAAACATCTGCGGGTTCGCGGTGGAACCAAAGCTGCTGAGGAAAACGCCGACGAAGAGCAAAATAAAGTAGTTACGATTCCACGCGAAGAGCACGCAGGCCAGCACGCCCATCAGGCAGCAGAAGACGATCAGCTGCTTGCGGTCGCCTTTGCGATCTGAGCGCCCGGCGAGAAACTGGCTCACCAGAATGCCGATCACCGCGCTGCCGGTAAAAAAGAAGCCGACCATCGCCGGTCGTACGTGAACTTCGTCAGTCAGGAACAGGCTCAGGGTAGGCGTTTGTAGCGCCCCGGCAATGCCCGTCAGGAAGGCGACGATCAGGAAGGCGGAGGAGGTTAAATCGAACCCGCGTCGTGGCAGGGCGGCGCTACTGTTTTGCATGTCGGCTTTCATCGGTTTCAGGAGTCGCGGAGTTTACGCCGTCAGTCAGATAATGAACAGTACCAGGGCACGAATAAATCAAAAAGACGTTTCAAAATTTTGCTTCAGCAAAATGCTGAAGTTCTGGCGGGTTTGTCATCACCTCGTCAGCAAAAGTGTGCTGTATCTCTAACTTCTGTTATCGGGAGAGTAACTTTTCTTGCGCGCTGACTAATAAAGGTACAGACTTCTTGAAACGTTTCAGCGTCATCGGGAGATTCTCCGGCAGTCAGGTGACGCATTTTTTCTCAAAGTAGCTGAAACGATTCAATTCAGCAGGAGAGGAGAACCATGTTCCAGTTATCTGTGCAGGATATTCATCCCGGTCAGCAGGCCGGTAATAAAGAAGAGGCTATTCGTCAGGTTGCCTCCGCGCTGGTTAGCGCGGGCAATGTGGCTGAAGGGTACATCAACGGGATGCTGGCTCGCGAGCAGCAAACCTCCACTTTCCTTGGCAACGGTATTGCGATTCCGCATGGCACCACCGACACGCGCGATCAGGTGCTGAAAACCGGCGTTCAGGTTTATCAGTTTCCTCAGGGCGTGACCTGGGGCGAAGGGCAGACCGCCTACGTCGCTATCGGTATCGCCGCCAGTTCAGATGAACACCTTGGGCTGCTGCGTCAGCTGACCCATGTGCTGAGCGACGACTCGGTTGCTGAACAGCTAAAGTCCGCCACCACCGCTGAAGAGCTGCGCGCCCTGCTGATGGGTGAAAAGCAGAGCGAAGCGCTGAAGCTGGATAACGAAACGCTGACCCTGGACGTGGCCGCCAGCGATCTGCTGACCCTGCAGGCGCTCAACGCCGCGCGGCTGAAAGAAGCGGGCGCCGTCGATGCTTCCTTTGTTAGCCATGTGATTAATGACAACCCGCTGAACCTCGGCCAGGGCATCTGGCTGAACGACAGTCCGGAAGGCAACCTGCGTAGCGCCATTGCGGTGAGCCGCGCGGCCAACGCCTTTATTCGCGATGAGCAGCCGGTTTCCCTGCTGATCACCGTGGCGATGGCCGATGACCAGCCGACGGCGGTCCTTAATCGCCTGAGCAATTTGCTGCTGGACAAAAAAGCTGACCGTTTGCTGAAGTCCGATGGCGCAACGCTGCTGGCGCTGCTGACCAGCGACGATGCGATTGCTGAAGATGTTCTCAGCGCTGAATACGTTATCCGCAACGAGCACGGGCTGCACGCGCGTCCCGGCACGATGCTGGTAAATACCATTAAACAATTTTCCAGCGACATTACGGTCACTAACCTCGATGGTTCGGGCAAGCCGGCAAACGGCCGCAGCCTGATGAAAGTCGTGGCCCTGGGCGTGAAAAAAGGTCACCGCTTGCGCTTCACCGCGCAGGGTGAAGATGCGCAGCAGGCGCTGGATGCGATTGGCGAAGCGATCGCCGCAGGCCTTGGGGAGGGCGCATAAATGAGCAGACGTGTCGCAACGATTACTTTAAACCCGGCCTATGACCTGGTGGGTTTTACCCCGGAAATTGAACGCGGTGAGGTTAACCTTGTTCGCACGACCGGCTTGCACGCCGCAGGGAAGGGGATCAACGTTGCAAAAGTGCTGAAAGATCTCGGTATCGACGTCACCGTGGGCGGTTTTCTCGGTAAAGATAATCAGGATGGCTTTCAGCAACTGTTCAGTGAGCTGGGCATCGCTAACCGTTTTCAGGTCGTTCAGGGCCGTACCCGTATTAACGTCAAGCTGACAGAAAAAGATGGCGAAGTGACCGACTTCAACTTCTCCGGCTTTGAAGTCACGCCGGGTGACTGGGAGCGTTTTGTTAACGACTCCCTGAGCTGGCTGGGCCAGTTCGATATGGTCTGCGTGAGCGGCAGCTTACCTTCCGGCGTAAGTCCGGAAGCGTTCACCGACTGGATGACCCGCTTGCGCAGCCAGTGCCCGTGCATCATTTTTGACAGCAGCCGCGAAGCGCTGGTTGCCGGTCTTAAAGCGGCGCCGTGGCTGGTTAAACCTAACCGTCGTGAGCTGGAAATCTGGGCGGGTCGCAAGTTACCTGAAATGAAGGATGTGATTGAGGCCGCTCATGCGCTGCGCGAGCAGGGGATTGCCCACGTGGTGATCTCCCTTGGCGAAGAAGGCGCCCTGTGGGTTAACGCCTCCGGCGAGTGGATTGCCAAGCCGCCTTCAGTGGAAGTGGTTAGCACCGTTGGCGCGGGCGATTCAATGGTTGGCGGCCTGATTTACGGACTGCTGATGCGTGAGTCCAGCGAGCATACGCTGCGCCTGGCAACGGCCGTCGCCGCGCTGGCGGTGAGTCAGAGCAATGTCGGTATTACCGATCGTACCCAGTTGGCCGCAATGATGGCGCGCGTCGACTTACAACCCTTTAATTAACAGCAGGAGAGGCATAATGAAAACGCTGCTGATTATTGATGCCGGGCTCGGACAGGCCCGCGCCTATATGGCGAAGACCCTGTTAAGCACCGCGGCGCAAAAAGCGCAACTTGAACTGATTGATAACCCAAACGACGCTGAGCTGGCGATTGTGCTGGGCGCGACGCTGCCAGCTGACAGCGCGCTGAACGGCAAAAAGGTTTATCTCGGCGATATTAATCGCGCCGTTGCTCACCCGGAACTATTCCTCGGGGAAGCCAGGAGCCATGCCACGCCATATGCCGCTCCGGCTGCTACAGCTTTACCGGCGGCAACTCATGGTCCGAAACGCATTGTGGCGGTCACTGCCTGCCCGACCGGCGTCGCGCACACCTTTATGGCGGCGGAAGCGATTGAAACCGAAGCCAAAAAACGCGGCTGGTGGGTGAAAGTTGAAACTCGCGGCTCCGTGGGTGCGGGTAATGCCATCACTCCTGAAGAGGTTGAGCAGGCGGATCTGGTGGTTGTCGCGGCTGATATCGAAGTGGATCTGGCGAAATTTGCCGGCAAGCCGATGTATCGCACCACTACCGGTCTGGCGCTGAAGAAAACCGCTCAGGAGCTGGATAAAGCCGTTGTTGAAGCGAAACCATATCAGCCTGCGGGTAAATCCCAGGCCGCGGCAGAAGGCAAAAAAGAGTCCGCGGGCGCCTATCGTCACCTGCTGACTGGCGTATCGTATATGCTGCCGATGGTGGTAGCGGGCGGCCTGTGTATCGCGCTCTCCTTCGCTTTTGGTATCAAAGCCTTTGAAGTAAAAGACACTCTGGCCGCCGCGCTGATGCAAATCGGCGGGGGATCAGCCTTCGCGCTGATGGTACCGGTACTGGCGGGCTTTATTGCCTTCTCCATCGCTGACCGCCCTGGCCTGACGCCAGGTCTTATCGGCGGTATGCTGGCGGTTAGCACCGGATCTGGCTTTATCGGCGGTATTATCGCCGGCTTCCTTGCCGGTTACGTGGCGAAAGCGATCAGTACCAGGCTGAAACTGCCGCAAAGTATGGAAGCGCTGAAACCGATCCTCATCATTCCGCTGGTTTCCAGCCTGATCGTGGGTCTGGCAATGATTTACCTGATTGGTAAACCCGTTGCCGGAATTCTCGAAGGCCTGACCCACTGGCTACAAACTATGGGGACGGCGAACGCGGTTCTGCTCGGTGCAATTCTCGGCGGTATGATGTGTACCGACATGGGCGGCCCGGTGAACAAAGCAGCTTACGCCTTTGGTGTTGGTCTTCTGAGTACCCAAACCTATGCCCCGATGGCGGCCATTATGGCGGCAGGTATGGTTCCACCGCTGGCGCTGGGCCTGGCGACGCTGATTGCGCGTAAAAAGTTTGACAAAGCGCAGCAGGAAGGCGGTAAAGCCGCCCTGGTTCTCGGCCTGTGCTTTATCACCGAAGGAGCAATTCCTTTTGCCGCTCGCGATCCGATGCGCGTCCTGCCTTGCTGTATCGTTGGCGGCGCGGTGACCGGTGCGATGTCCATGTGGGTTGGCGCGAAACTGATGGCGCCGCACGGCGGTCTGTTCGTCCTGCTGATCCCAGGCGCGATTACCCCGGTGCTGGGATATCTGATGGCGATTGTGGTCGGTACGCTGGTCGCAGGCCTTTCCTACGCGGTGCTGAAACGTCCTGAAGTTCAGGTGGAAGAAAAAGTCGCCTGATCGACGGTGTTACACGCAAAAGGGCAGAGTCTTCTCTGCCCTTTTTTTATGCCGTATCCGCCCTCTGCTTAACCCGCCATATGTGCTCTCCTTCGCATTTTTAAGCTGTTTAAAAACCATACTAGCCAAATTTTGTGATTGTCTTCATGTTCATATGAAATCCCTCTGGCGGACCCCTTTACTTTAAAACCAATCCGCTTAACATAAACATATGTTCACATTCAAACATGTGTTTAATGAGAGGGTGCTGAATGGGCGTATGATTATTTACTGATATTCAAACATTCCACTGCCAAAGCGTTTTTGTATGCTGGAGGGTATTTTTATGCCTGAAAATGATTACGTTGTAATTATTGGATCGGCAAATATGGATGTTGCTGGTTATTCCCATGTATCGTTGAACTATGCTGATTCTAACCCCGGAAAAATAAAATACACTCCCGGTGGAGTGGGGCGGAATATTGCGCAGAATATTGCTTTATTGAGTAAACCATCCTGGCTACTGTCGGTTGTCGGAGATGATTTCTATGGCCACTCCCTATTAAAACAAACGGCTCAGTCCGGCGTTCATGTCGATAAATGTCAGATCGTCCACGGCGAGGGGACATCGAGCTATTTATCGCTGCTCGATAATACCGGTGAAATGCTGGTGGCGATTAATGATATGAGTATCACCGAGCATATTACGCCAGCCTTTTTAAGCCAGCACCGGGATTTTATTCGCAGCGCTGCGGTCATCGTCGTTGACTGTAATATCAGCGAATCGGCGCTGGCCTGGTTGATGGGAAATAGCGGCCCGACGCCCATTTTTGTTGACCCGGTCTCTGCCTGGAAGTGCGTGAAAATCAGCCAGCATCTGGGGCGTATCCACACTCTAAAACCGAACCGAATTGAAGCTGAAACGCTGAGCGGAATTGCGCTTTCCGGCACTGATGACGTCACGCGCGTTGCCGACTGGTTTCACCAGCGTGGCCTGCGGCGCCTGGTGCTGAGCATGGGGGGGGACGGGGTTTACTTCAGCGAGAAAGACGGCGAGCGCGGCTGGTCGGCGCCGTTAAAAACCCAGGTAGTCAACGTCACCGGCGCCGGTGACGCCATGATGGCCGGTTTGGCCTGCTGCTGGCTCGACGGCTGTTCATTTTCGCAAGCGGTGAAGTTTGCTCAGGGATGCTCTTCTCTGGCGCTCTCATCGGAATTCACCAATAACCCTGAATTATCTTACGCCAACGTAAAAAAGGTAGTGGAGAACGAACATGTCTGAATTAAATATTTCCTCTGAATTATTACAGGTTTCTGCGGAAGTTCAGCAGGCATTAAAGAATAACCAACCCATAGTCGCGCTGGAGTCGACTATTATTTCTCACGGAATGCCGTTTCCAGAAAATGCGCAGACCGCGCTGGAAGTCGAAGAAACGATTCGCCGTCAGGGAGCGGTGCCGGCAACAATTGCGATTATTCATGGCGTTATGAAAGTTGGCCTGAGCCGCGAAGAAATTGAATTGCTCGGTCGTGAAGGACATAACGTTACCAAAGTCAGTCGCCGTGATTTACCTTTTGTTGTCGCCGCAGGATTAAATGGCGCGACCACCGTGGCTTCTACCATGATTATTGCCGCCATGGCCGGGATAAAAGTCTTCGCGACCGGCGGTATTGGCGGTGTGCACCGCGGAGCAGAGCATACTTTTGATATTTCCGCCGATTTACAGGAGCTGGCCAATACCAATGTTACCGTAGTTTGTGCCGGCGCAAAATCTATTCTCGACCTTGGATTAACCACCGAATATTTAGAAACGTTTGGCGTTCCGCTTATTGGCTATCAAACTTCGGCGCTCCCGGCATTTTTCTGTCGAACCAGTCCGTTTGACGTCAGTATTCGCCTGAATAGCGCTAAAGAAATCGCTAAAGCGATGGCGGTGAAATGGCAGTCGGGCCTGAACGGGGGGATGGTGGTGGCGAACCCGATACCGGAACAGTTTGCGATGCCGGAAGCGAAAATCAACGCCGCCATCGATCAGGCGGTGAAGGAAGCGGAAGAGCAGGGTGTGGTGGGTAAGGAGAGTACGCCGTTCCTGCTGGCCCGCGTAGCGGAGCTAACCGGCGGAGATAGCCTGAAATCCAATATTCAGCTGGTCTTCAATAATGCCGTGCTGGCCTGCGAGATTGCCAAAGAGTATCAGCAGATCGCCTGACGACAGTAGCGGGCTGTTTGCGGTTGCCCGCCCCGATATCAAATATACCGAAAGCCTGGCCTGACGCCGGGTTTTCCTCCAGGTAAGGATATCATTATGGACATCATGAGAAGTCTTTTGGGGATGGTGGTATTGCTGGCCATCGCCTTTGCGCTGTCAGTAAATAAAAAACGCATCAGTATCAGAACCGTAGGGGCCGCGCTGCTGCTGCAGATCGTGATTGGCGGAGTGATGCTCTATTTCCCGCCGGGCAAGTGGCTGGTGGAACAGGCGGCGCTCGGGGTACATAAAGTCATGTCCTACAGCGACGCCGGAAGCGCGTTTATTTTTGGATCGCTTGTCGGTCCGAAAATGGATGTGCTGTTTGACGGCGCGGGTTTTATCTTCGCCTTCCGCGTGCTGCCCGCCATCATTTTTGTCACCGCGCTGATAAGCCTGCTTTACTACCTCGGCGTGATGGGGCTGCTGATCCGGATTCTCGGCGGTATCTTCCAGAAAGCGCTGAATATCAGCAAGATTGAGTCCTTTGTCGCCGTGACCACCATCTTTCTTGGCCAAAATGAGATCCCGGCGATCGTCAAACCCTTTATCGACCGTCTCAACCGCAATGAGCTGTTTACCGCCATTTGTAGCGGGATGGCGTCGATCGCCGGGTCGATGATGATCGGCTATGCCGGCATGGGCGTACCGATCGATTATCTGCTGGCTGCTTCACTGATGGCTATTCCCGGCGGGATTCTATTTGCTCGTATGCTGAGCCCGGCAACCGAAGCCTCCCGGGTCACTTTCGATAATCTCTCCTTCACCGAGACGCCGCCGAAAAGCATTATCGAGGCGGCAGCATCCGGGGCGATGACAGGGCTGAAAATTGCCGCCGGGGTGGCAACGGTGGTGATGGCGTTTGTGGCGATCATCGCGTTGCTGAACGGTATTATCGGCGGCATTGGCGGCTGGTTTGGCTACGGTCACGCCACGCTGGAGGGTATTTTCGGTTTCCTGCTCGCGCCTCTGGCGTGGATTATGGGCGTTGACTGGAGCGATGCGACGCTGGCGGGAAGCCTGATTGGCCAAAAGCTGGCGATAAACGAATTCGTCGCCTACCTCAACTTTTCGCCTTATCTGCAAACCGGCGGTACCCTGGACGTGAAAACCGTTGCGATTATCTCGTTTGCGCTGTGCGGTTTCGCCAACTTTGGCTCAATAGGTGTGGTTGTCGGGGCATTTTCGGCTATTTCACCACAGCGCGCGCCGGAAATTGCTCAGCTTGGGCTGCGCGCTCTGGCGGCGGCCACGCTCTCTAACCTGATGAGCGCCACCATTGCCGGGTTCTTTATCGGTCTGGCATAAAACAGCGCGCGCACCGCGCCTGCGGTGCGCGATGCTATAGGCTGGGAAGTAAATTGAGCGCGTTATCAACGGATAAAGAAGGGTTGTTGATGCTGTCGCTGGCGCGGGTAATGGCGGTGCAGGCCATGGCGAAAGCGACGCTCTCTTTGAAATCGCTGCCGTCAAGATAGCTATAAAGCAGCCCGGCCATCAGCGCATCGTCGGCGCCAAAGCTGTCTATCGTGGTATGGCCCGGTAGCTTCATCTGAAAACGTTCACCGCCGGCTTCGCTACAGAAAACGGAATCGTCTTCCGAGCAAATTACCACGCGCCGCGTTCCCCTTTCGTGCAGCCAGGCTAACGCGCGATCGCGATCGGCCTCGTTTTCAATGGGTTCTCCCCAGAGGATCTGCAGTTCGCGCAGCGTCGGCTTGAGGGTATGGATCTTTCCCAGCCACGGGCGAATGCGGTGCGCTTTAAACTCCGACACGGTATCAACAAATACCGGAATAGCGTTGGCCAGCGTAAATACCCACTCCAGCAACGGCTCCGTTAAATTACAATCGACCAGGATGACGCCGGCATGGGTCAGCAGATCCCGATATTGATTCAGCAGCTGCGGGGTGAGCGACTGTAAGATATGCGTATCGTTAATCGCCAGCACCGTCTCTTCCTGCGGATTGGCGATGGAGAGATAGGTGGCGGTATTGTGACCGTGCAGGCGGATACAGCTTTGCACGTTAACCCCGGCTTGTCGGGTCTGCTCAAGCAACGTTTCGCCGTAAAAGTCGCTGCCGACGGCGGAAATCAGATGCACATCGCGGCCCAGCAGCGCCAGATTATGCGCGATGTTCCGCGCCACTCCGCCGGCGGAGCACTGGATATTGCCCGGGTTGGAGACCGGTTGGGGATAATGAATATCGGCAATGCCGCGGATATCCATATTCACCGCGCCCAGCGAGACGCAATACTCCTGCTCGGTAAGGATGTAGCCTTTGCCCTTGATAGCCCCCTTACGCGTGAGGTCCATAATATGCGCGGCTACGCGGGAGCGGCTAATCTGCAGAATATCGGCAATCTCATGTTGCTGAATCAGCGGATTGCGCCGCAAAATTTTGAGGATCTGCTTTTCCCTGTCGTTCATATCAGACCACGGCCTCTTCCGTCTGCTGCGCCCGCAGCCAGGCGATCTCTTCCGCCCAGATATCAGGATTGATCGTTTCCAGGATCAGCGGGATACCGTCAAAGCGGCTATCCTGCATTATCCAGCGGAAGGCATCGTGGCCGATATTGCCTTCACCCAGGCTGTGGTGGCGGTCAACGCGGCTGCCGAACGTGCTTTTCGCATCGTTCAGATGCATACCGCGCAGATACTGAAAACCGACAATCCGTTCAAAATCAGCGAAGGTTTTTTCACACTCTTCGGCGCTACGCAGGTCGTAGCCGGCGGCGAAGGCGTGGCAGGTATCAATGCACACGCCGACGCGCGATTTATCTTCCACGCCATCGATGATGGCTGCCAGATGTTCAAACTTAAACCCCAGGTTACTGCCCTGGCCGGCGGTGTTTTCAATGACCGCCGTCACGCCTTCGGTTTTGGCCAGCGCGATGTTAATGGACTCGGCAATGCGCGCCAGGCATTCGTCTTCTGGAATTTGCTGCAGATGACTACCCGGATGAAAATTGAGCAGCGTCAGGCCGAGCTGCTGGCAGCGGGAGAGTTCATCAATAAAGGCATCGCGGGATTTTTCCAGCGCGTCCGCAACCGGATGGCCGAGGTTAATCAGATAGCTGTCGTGCGGCAGAATTTGTCCCGGGCCGAAATGATGCTTCTCGCAGGCGGCTTTAAATTCAGCAATGGTGTCGTCGCTCAAAGGCGCGGCGCGCCACTGGCGCTGGTTTTTGGTGAAGAGGGCAAATGCGGTCGCGCCGATTTCGGCTGCGCGAATGGCGGCATTGGCTACGCCGCCGGAGGCGCTGACGTGCGCTCCAATGTATTTCATAAAAAAACTCCAGTTAAGCCGCTGGGGGGAGGGTAATGATAGCGGCTTAGCCGGAGAGTTACATCATCCTTAATACAACCTGAGTATTGAGGAGGCTCAGGCCATCAGACTGTGGATAGCAAGGTTAATCGCGCCGCCGCCGACAATCAGCCAGACAAAGAGCATCAGCGCCATCAGCAGCGGTTTAGCGCCGGCTTTTTTCAGCGCGCTGACGTGGGTGGTCAGGCCGAGGGCAGCCATCGCCATCGCCAGCAGCACGGTATCCAGGGTCACCAGCATATCAACTACCGCTTTCGGCAGCAGGTGGAAGGAGTTAAATACCGCCACCAGAATAAACAGGATCGCAAACCACGGAATGGTGATTTTGCTTTTCTCGCCGCCGTTTGCCGGGGCTAATTGCTTCACGCGAGCGGCAAGGAACAGCAGGAACGGAGCCAGCATCATCACGCGCAGCATTTTTGCAATCACCGCCGCGTTTTCCGCATCCGGACTTACGGCGTGGCCGGCGGCGACAACCTGGGCAACCTCATGCATCGTCGAACCCATATAGATGCCGTAGGCCTCCGGCGTAAACCAGTGCGCCAGGAAAGGATAAACTGCCGGGTACAGGAAGATAGCAATGGTACCGAAAATCACCACCGTGGCCACGGCGACCGTCACTTTGCTGGCTTCCGCTTTGACGACCGGTTCCGTCGCCAGGACCGCTGCCGCGCCGCAAATGCTGCTACCGGCGCCAATCAGCCAACTGGTATGTTTATCGAGGCCGAAAACCTTTTGCCCAAGAAAACAGGCGATAAAAAAGGTGCTGGAAAGCGTCAGCACATCAATCACGATACCGCTGACGCCAACGTCGGCAATCTGAGCGAACGTCAGGCGAAAGCCGTATAGAATGATGCCGAGGCGCAGTAGGTGCTGTTTGGCAAAGAGTACGCCGCCGTCGCAGGGCTGCCAGATTTTCGGGTAAACCGTGTTACCGATGACCATGCCGAACAAAATGGCCAACGTAAGGGCGCTGAAGCCCGCGCCAGCGATTGCCGGAAAACTACCGGCCCACAGCGCTGCGCCGGTGAGCAGGGCGGTCAGCGCCAGTCCAGGTGCAAAGTGCCGCAATGGGCGATGTTTAGTCGGTAAAGTGAGTGCTGTCATAACCTTCTCCTTTGTCTGGGAAAAGCATACGACGCGCTGGTTTAAATATAAAATTGATTATATATTTATAATTAATCGTAATAAGTGGTAAACGAGCGGTTTCGCGGTGTGAGCACGATGTGTATAAGCCTTAGCCGCGAATGCCGGGTCGTCTATAAAGGCAGGAAAAATCATGCATATCACGCTACGGCAGCTGGAAGTTTTTGCTGAAGTTCTGAAAAGCGGGTCGACGACCCAGGCCTCGCAAATGCTGGCGCTGTCGCAGTCGGCGGTCAGCGCCGCGCTGACCGATCTTGAAGGGCAGTTGGGAGTGCAGCTGTTTGACCGCGTCGGGAAAAGGCTGGTGGTCAACGAACACGGCAGGCTGCTCTATCCGCGGGCGCTGGCGCTACTGGAGCGGGCGCTGGAGATAGAGCAGCTGTTTCGCGGCGACAACGGCGCGATTCGCGTCTACGCCAGCAGCACCATCGGCAACTATATCTTGCCGGAGATCATTGCGCGCTATCGACGCGACCTGCCGGATTTACCGCTGGAGCTGAGCGTGGGCAATAGCCAGGACGTGATCAACGCGGTGGCCGATCTGCGGGTGGATATCGGGTTGATTGAAGGTCCCTGCCACGCGGCGGATATTATCGCCGAACCCTGGCTGGAAGATGAACTGGTGGTCTTTGCCGCGCCGGATTCACCGCTGCTGGAAGGGGAGGTGACGCTGCAACGGCTGGCGGAGGCGCCGTGGATTCTACGCGAGCACGGCTCCGGGACCCGGGAAATTGTCGACTATTTATTATTATCGCATCTACCGGCATTTCATCTTGGAATGGAACTGGGTAATTCGGAAGCCATCAAGCACGCGGTGCGCCATGGTCTGGGCATTAGCTGCCTGTCGCGACGCGTGGTTGCGGAGCAGCTTGAAGTGGGATCGCTGGTGGCGCTGAAGATTCCACTGCCGCGCTTAACCCGCACCCTGTGGCGTATTCATCACCGCCAGAAGCATATTTCCAAGGCATTACAGCGTTTCCTGAGCTATTGCGAGATCGCAACCTGATACGCGAGGTTTTGCACCGGCGCCAGCCCGTGTTGAACGCAAATATCCGCTGTTTTCGCGTAATACCATGTTCCCCATGGATAAGGTTCCCAGCAGCGAATATAGCGGTCAGGGCTAAAAAGGGTGAAATGTAAAACCAGAATCAGCGTATTTGCGGTGAGCAGCAATAGCGGCGTCAGGTAAAGGCAAGACCTGACGATGGGGGTTGCAAAAGGTAGCGGCGCAGCCTGGGGGAAAAAGAGTTTTTTATTTCCCTCTATGCTCAATATCAGCAGCGCAGGCCCCAGGCAGACAAAGTTTGCTTTTAAAATATTCTGCGAACAGAAATCCGGCGCCCGTGGCAGCCTGAGTAGCGTGAAATAGTCGCCTGCCAGGTAAAGAGAGCACAAAGCAAGCAGAGGGCAAATCAGCGAAACGCCGACCCAGACCGGCCAGTCATACTGAGGCGGCGGTTGCACTTTGCGCATCAATTGCTCCCTCGCTCATCCGGCGATGGCCTGATAATGGTGTAGCCAAAATGCTGGCACCAGCGGCTATTCCTGACGTACATATACGTGGCCCCATGGCCGCCTTTGCTGATACACACGCCAAACTGTGGGCTTTTATAGTGCTCAATAGTGACGTATTGCAGGACATAAAGGCTGACAGACCACACCGGCCCCATCGCAATAAAGAACAAAAACAGGAGCGTGGCGTAGCGCTCGCCAGGCGTACCGCTGGCGGTGCAGGCGGCAATCAGCGCCATCAGCAGTGCCAGACCGAGGAAGAGGATGCCGGAGAAGAGCGAGTCGGCGCTGTCGACAATATAATCCGGACGGAAGTACCACTCTTCAATAATCTTGATGCTTTGATAGAAGCCAATGATAAAAAGAATGAAGCAAAAGCAAGCTGCGTAGACTCCCTCAGCGAGCGACATGGTGCGGCGTTTGCGCTTGTTCTTGCGTTTCATCGTCGGTTCCTTCCGTGGAATTTCGCGGAAGTTTGCCCGATATCCCTCTGGTTTGTGCATTTATTTGTGCTAATGGCGGATTTGTTCTTTACTAATAATCGGCAGTCGATCATGAAGCTCTCTTATAACTTTGCATTTGTATCGGATGGATCACAGACTCTCTGCTACAATCTCGCCTCGTTTTTTGGATGGATAGCATTTTCACATGGTTTCGGATACTAAAACCACAGAAGCGCCCGGTTTACGTCGTGAACTGAAGGCGCGCCACTTGACCATGATCGCTATTGGCGGTTCCATAGGTACAGGTCTTTTTGTTGCCTCTGGCGCAACGATTTCTCAGGCAGGCCCTGGCGGGGCGCTGCTCTCCTATATTCTCATCGGCCTGATGGTTTATTTCCTGATGACCAGCCTCGGCGAGCTGGCGGCGTTTATGCCGGTCTCCGGCTCTTTTGCTACCTATGGGCAAAATTACGTCGAGGAAGGTTTTGGCTTCGCGCTGGGCTGGAACTACTGGTACAACTGGGCGGTGACCATCGCCGTTGACCTCGTTGCCGCTCAGCTGGTGATGACCTACTGGTTCCCGGACGCGCCCGGCTGGATCTGGAGCGCGCTGTTCCTCGGGATCATGTTCCTGCTGAACTGGATTTCGGTAAAAGGCTTTGGCGAGGCGGAATACTGGTTTTCGCTGATCAAAGTCGCCACCGTCATTATCTTCATTATTGTCGGCGTGATGATGATCTTCGGCATCTTCAAAGGCGCACAGCCTGCGGGCTGGAGCAACTGGGTTGTCGACGATGCGCCGTTCGCGGGCGGCTTTGCGGCGATGATTGGCGTGGCGATGATTGTCGGCTTCTCATTTCAGGGAACCGAGCTTATCGGCATCGCGGCCGGCGAATCGGAAAACCCGGAGAAGAACATCCCGCGCGCGGTGCGTCAGGTGTTCTGGCGTATCCTGCTGTTCTATGTGTTCGCCATCCTGATCATCAGTCTGATTATTCCTTATACCGACCCGAGCCTGCTGCGTAACGACGTGAAAGATATTTCCGTCAGTCCGTTTACGCTGGTATTCCAGCACGCAGGGCTGTTGTCGGCGGCGGCGATTATGAACGCGGTTATTCTGACTGCGGTATTGTCGGCGGGTAACTCCGGGATGTACGCGTCCACCCGCATGCTCTATACCCTGGCCTGCGATGGCAAAGCGCCGCGTATTTTCTCTAAGCTGTCAAAAGGCGGCGTGCCGCGTAATGCGCTGTATGCCACCACGGTGATTGCTGCGCTGTGCTTCCTGAGCTCAATGTTCGGTAACCAGACCGTTTACCTGTGGCTGCTGAACACCTCGGGGATGACTGGCTTTATTGCCTGGCTGGGGATTGCCATCAGCCACTATCGCTTCCGTCGCGGCTACGTTATGCAGGGGAACGATCTGAATAACCTGCCGTACCGTTCAGGCTTCTTCCCGCTGGGGCCGATCTTCGCGTTCGTCCTGTGTCTTATCATTACCCTGGGGCAGAACTACGAAGCGTTCCTCAAAGACACCATCGACTGGGGCGGCGTTGCGGCAACCTATATCGGCATTCCACTGTTCCTGGTCATCTGGTTTGGCTACAAGCTGGCAAAAGGAACGCGCTTTGTGCGCTACAGTGAAATGAAGTTCCCGGATCGCTTCAAAGGCTAAGGTTAGCTTGCTCGGTCAGATAAAACCCTCTCAACGAGAGGGTTTTTTTATGTCTCCAGTTCTTACAAATTGATACAGATCTCCATAATTGTATTGATAATTGTAATCATTATCTTTATCATTTTCGCCAAATTCAGGATGAAGCCAATCCCCGTATCTTGCAGACACTCAAACTGACAAGGGGCGACCAGCCACATCTACTGTAAAAAATTGCGCGCACGCCGCCGTTAGAGCGGTATGCCGACAGTACCTGTGAGCAGCACCTTTTTTGTTTGTTTTGTTGTACACCTCATGGAGATATGGAATGTTCAGGCTAAACCCTTTTGTCCGGGCCGGATTATGTGCGTCCGTCGTATCCTTAGCGTTTCCGGCGCTGGCCGACGTTAATGAAGAGACGCTGGTCGTCACCGCTGCGGCAACTGAACAGAGCGTCAAAGATGCGCCCGCCAGTATTAGCGTTATCACCCAACAGGATCTGCAGCGTAGACCGGTACAAAACCTGAAGGATGTACTGCGGGAAGTGCCGGGCGTGCAGCTCACCAACGAAGGGGATAACCGCAAGGGGGTGAGTATTCGCGGCCTCAGCAGCGGCTATACGCTGATCCTCGTTGATGGCAAACGCGTTAACTCGCGCAACGCCGTTTTCCGCCACAATGATTTTGACCTTAACTGGATCCCGGTTGATGCCATTGAGCGTATCGAAGTCGTGCGCGGGCCGATGTCTTCCCTCTATGGTTCCGACGCCCTCGGCGGCGTAGTGAATATCATCACTAAAAAAGTCGGCCAGCAGTGGACCGGCACCCTCAGCGCGGACACCACCATTCAGGAACACCGCGATCGCGGCGATACGTACAATGGCCAGTTCTTTACCAGCGGCCCGCTGATTGACGGTGTGCTCGGAATGAAGGCCTACGGCAGCCTGGCAAAGCGCGCCAAGGACGATCAGCAGGCTTCCAGCAACGCAGCTGGCGAAACGCCGCGTATTGAAGGCTTCACCAGCCGCGACGGCAATGTCGAATTCGCCTGGACGCCCAATGACAATCAGGACATTACCGCAGGCTACGGTTTTGATCGCCAGGATCGTGATTCCGACTCTCTCGACCGCAACCGCCTTGAACGGCAGAACTACTCCCTGAGCCACAACGGTCGCTGGGATGTCGGCAATAGCGAGCTGAAATTCTACGGCGAGAAAGTGGATAATAAAAATCCCGGACAGGCCGGCACCATCACTTCTGAGAGTAACGCGGTGGATGGCAAATACGTTCTGCCGCTGGGAATGATTAACCAGCTGCTGACCTTCGGCGGCGAATGGCGCCACGATAAGTTGAAGGATCCGGTCAACCTGAGCAGCGGCGGTAAATCCACTTCCGCCAGCCAGTATGCGCTGTTCCTGGAAGATGAATGGCGGATAATCGAACCTCTGGCCTTAACCACCGGCATCCGTATGGACGATCACCAGACCTATGGCGATCACTGGAGCCCGCGTGCTTATCTGGTCTATAACGCTACCGATACCGTGACCGTGAAGGGCGGCTGGGCGACGGCATTTAAAGCGCCATCGCTGCTGCAGCTGAACCCGGACTGGACCACCAACTCCTGCCGCGGTTCGTGCAGCATTATCGGTAACCCGGATCTGAAGCCGGAAACCAGCGAAAGCTTCGAGCTGGGTTTGTACTATCGCGGCGAAGAGGGCTGGCTTGAAGGCGTGGAAGGAAGCGTCACCACCTTCCAGAACAACGTTGACGATATGATCGATATTCTGCGTACCTCCAGCGCCAGCGAAGCGCCGGGCTATCCGAACTTTGTCGGCTGGAAAACGGTGAACGGGAAACGCGTGCCGGTCTTCCGCTACTTCAACGTCAATAAGGCGCGAATCAAAGGGGTAGAAACGGAATTGAAAGTACCGTTTGGCGATGAATGGAAGCTGACGGTGAACTACACCTATAACGATGGTCGCGACCTGAGTAACGGCGGCGATAAACCGCTGCAGACGCTGCCGTTCCATACGGCTAACGGCACACTCGACTGGAAACCGCTGGACGACTGGTCCTTCTACGTCACCGCCAACTATACCGGCGAACAGCGTTCGGTCAGCACGACGGGCAAAACGCCCGGCGGCTACACCATGTTTGATATCGGCGCGGCCTGGAACGTCACCAAAAACGTCAAGCTGCGCTCCGGGGTGCTTAACGTCGGCGATAAGGATCTGAGCCGCGACGACTACAGCTATACAGAAGAAGGTCGCCGCTACTTTATGGCCGTCGATTACCGCTTCTAACCGGGCGATAAAAGAGGGCTGGCAGATTTCCCTGCCAGCCCTCGTTAAAGGCGCTCAGGTGGCTACTTACCGGGGCGAATAATGGCACGAATACTGCCGCAATTATTTCTAATATACCCTAAATAATTCGAGTTGCAGGAAGGCGGCGACGCAGGGAGTCCCCAGGAGCTTACTTAAGTAAGTGACTGGGGTGAGCGAGGAAAGCCAACGCACATGCAACTTGAAGTATGACGGGTATACACACGATGAGCAGACACCAGATCGGGACGTTGGGCGTTACCTTCATGGTTTGTTCTCCTTGCCTTTCGGCGGGTAAGAGACTAACCTGATGTTGTCTAAGCATGCAGATAGCCTCGTGGGTGATTACATTACCTTCGGGGCTTTCTTCTTTCTGCCTCAGCACAACGGTAAAACTCAATCCTGCCCTGAGGCGAAAGCCTCAAGCGCCGCCAAAAATCATACCCCCGACGACGGAAAATACACTATCTCTCTGTATTTATTAGTTTTTATGACTATTGGATGCTGAGGCATTTTGCGTATCAATGCGCCGGGAAGGGGCTTCACGACGCATTGAAGGATCAGGAGAAGAGGTGCCGGGCATGGAAACGCAGGTGGTCCTCAATAAATGAGGCGATAAAGTAGTAGCTGTGATCGTACCCGGGCTGAATACGTAGCGTTAACGGCCAGCTTTTCTGACGCGCGGTTTCCGCCAGCACCGCCGGCTGCAGCTGTTCGGCGAGGAATGCATCGTTATCGCCCTGGTCAATCAGGGTTGGGATCGCATCTGACTCGCTGCTGGCCTGCATTAACGCGCAGCTGTCCCAGGCCTGCCAGTCTGCTTCATTCGCTCCCAGATAGGCGGTAAAGGCTTTTTTGCCCCAGGGAACCTGGGTCGGGTTAACGATAGGCGCAAAGGCGGATACGCTGACGAAGCGGCCCGGATTTTTCAGCGCCATCACCAGCGCACCGTGGCCGCCCATGGAATGCCCGCTGATGGCGCAGCGATCGCTGAGCGTAAACTCGCGGGCAATCAGCTGCGGCAGCTCGTCGCGAAGGTAATCGTACATGCGGAAATGTGCTGACCACGGCGCCTGGGTGGCATTGAGATAAAAGCCCGCGCCTTTGCCCAGATCGTAAGCGCTATCGTCGGCAACGTTATCACCGCGCGGACTGGTGTCCGGCATCACCAGCGCAATGCCGAGCTCGGCGGCGATGCGCTGAGCGCCCGCTTTGGTGGTGAAGTTTTCATCGTTGCAGGTCAGGCCGGAGAGCCAGTAGACAACCGGCGGCGGCGCGTCTGCGGTCTCGGGGGGGAGAAAGATGCTGAAGGTCATTGCGCAGTTCAGCGTGGCGGAGTCGTGCCGCCAGCGTTGCTGCCGACCTTCAAAACAGCGGTGCTCTTCGAGCAGTTCCATGCAGGGCTCCTTAAGTGTCTCAGGCGTAATTTTCCATAATACAGATATTTCATGCGCTGGTGAGTAACTTTCACTTCCTCCTTTTCGGAACGTATTGCATCATTAATGCAACTTTTAACCAACATGCTGACGTTGTCGTCGCGCCGGAATCGCGCTATCGGCGGCGATTGAGTTGGTTGCGGCAAGGTGAGCAGGGCGTTGCGTGACGCATCGTAGTGCGCTGGTCTGGCAGCGTGGAACGAAAGGTGACGCCAATTTCAACAATTATCGATGCGGCTACTGGATTCTGTGCGTCACCTCACGCACAATGAATACAAACTTTGCCCTCAGAAGAGCAAAGAGCGCCACACCTGCAGGAGAATAAAAATGTCATCACTGAGTAAAGAAGCCATACTCGTTCATGAAGCGCTGGTCGCTCGTGGGCTGGAGACGCCGCTGCGTCCGCCAGTGCAAGAAATTGATAATGAAACTCGCAAGCGTCTGATCGCCGGACACATGACCGAGATTATGCAGCTGTTAAACCTTGATCTAAGTGATGACAGCCTGATGGAGACTCCGCATCGCATCGCCAAAATGTACGTCGATGAGATTTTCTCCGGCCTGGACTACGCCCGGTTCCCTAAAATCACCGTCATCGAAAACAAGATGCAGGTTGATGAAATGGTCACCGTGCGTGATATCACCCTGACCAGCACCTGCGAACACCACTTTGTTACGATTGATGGTAAAGCGACGGTGGCCTATATCCCGAAAGATTCGGTGATTGGTCTGTCTAAAATCAACCGTATCGTGCAGTTCTTCTCCCAGCGCCCGCAGGTGCAGGAGCGACTGACGCAGCAGATCCTTACCGCGCTGCAGACCCTGCTGGGAACCAGCAACGTCGCGGTTTCCATCGATGCGGTTCACTACTGCGTAAAAGCGCGCGGTATTCGCGATGCAACCAGCGCCACCACCACCACATCGCTGGGCGGCCTGTTTAAATCCAGCCAGAATACTCGCCAGGAGTTCCTGCGCGCCGTACGTCACCACAACTAAAACGGAGCAGGGTACATGGAGAGAAATGTCACGCTGGACTTCGTCCGTGGCGTCGCCATCCTCGGTATCCTGCTACTGAATATCAGCGCCTTCGGTTTACCGAAGGCCGCCTACCTTAACCCGGCGTGGTCCGGGAGCATCTCCGATAGCGACGCCTGGACCTGGGCGATTCTCGATCTGCTGGCGCAGGTCAAATTCCTGACTCTGTTCGCCCTGTTGTTTGGCGCCGGGCTTCAGCTTTTGCTGCCGCGCGGCAAGCGCTGGATCCAGTCGCGCCTGACGCTACTGGCGCTGCTGGGCTTTATCCACGGTCTCTTTTTCTGGGACGGCGATATTTTGCTGGCCTATGCGCTGGTAGGTCTGGTGGGCTGGCGGATGATACGCGACGCTCACGATGTTAAATCGCTATTTAATACCGGCGTGGTGCTGTATGTCATCGGCGTGGCGGTACTGCTATTGCTGGGATTAATCTCCGGCAATTCGCCTAATCGTTCGTGGGTGCCGGACGCGGCGAATTTACAGTACGAACAGTACTGGAAGCTGAAAGGCGGCTTTGAAGCGGTGAGTAATCGTGCGGATATGCTGTCGGATAACCTGCTGGCGCTGGGCGCGCAATACGGCTGGCAGCTGGCCGGGATGATGCTGATGGGGGCCGCGCTGATGCGCAGCGGCTGGCTGAAAGGGCAGTTCAGTCTTCGCCACTACCGGCGCACCGGCGCGCTGCTCATCGCTGGCGGCATGGCGGTTAATTTACCCTCTATTTTCGCCCAGTGGCATCTCGGTTGGGATCCTCGCTGGTGCGCATTTCTGCTACAGGCGCCGCGCGAGCTGGGCGCGCCGCTGCAGACTATCGGCTACGCGGCGCTGGCCTGGGGCTTCTGGCCGCAGCTGGCGAAATTTCGTCTGGTGGGGGCCATTGCCTGCGTCGGGCGCACGGCGTTGAGCAACTATCTGCTGCAAACCCTGATTTGCACCACTCTGTTTTACCGCTTCGGCCTGTTTATGAAGTACGACCGCCTACAGCTGCTGTCCTTCGTACCGGCCGTGTGGGCGATTAATCTTCTCTTTTCGTGGCTTTGGCTACGTCATTTTCGTCAGGGTCCCGTTGAGTGGCTATGGCGTCAATTAACCCTGCGTGCGTCAGGGACATCATTAAAAGATACATCCAGATAACGATCTGGATCACAATCATTAACAAAATGGATGTAACCGTTTCCATCCCTGTGACTTCACTCACGTAGCGTGCGGCGCGTCGCTGCCAGAATAGCCACCTTGCTGAACACAGGAGGTGAGTGTGACGTACTGCAATTCCCTAAAGGTCGGTGAGCATGATCACCATTCGTGATGTCGCCCGTCAGGCGGGGGTTTCCGTGGCTACGGTTTCGCGCGTGCTGAATAACAGCGCGCTGGTGAGCCCGGATACGCGAGAAGCGGTAATGAAGGCGGTAACGCTGCTGGGCTATCGGCCCAACGCCAACGCGCAGGCGCTGGCGACCCAGGTCAGCGATACCATCGGCGTGGTCGTGATGGACGTGTCGGACGCCTTTTTTGGCGCGCTGGTCAAAGCGGTAGATACCGTCGCCCAGCAGCATCAAAAATATGTGCTTATCGGCAATAGCTATCATGAAGCGGAAAAAGAGCGTAACGCCATTGAAGTACTGATTCGCCAGCGCTGTTCGGCGCTGATCGTTCACTCCAAAGCGTTGAGCGATGCGGAGCTGGGGGATTTTATGGAGCACATGCCGGGAATGGTGCTGATTAACCGCATCGTGCCGGGATACGCCCACCGCTGCGTCGGGCTGGATAACGTCAGCGGCGCGCTGATGGCGACCCGCATGCTGCTCAATCATGGCCACCAGCGCATCGGCTACCTCTCTTCTAATCACGGTATTGAAGATGATGATTTACGTCGGGAAGGGTGGAGCAGGGCGTTACATGAGCAGGGCATTATCGCTCCCGACGGCTGGATAGGCTCAGGTTCGCCGGATATGCAGGGCGGGGAGGCGGCGATGGTAGAGCTGCTGGGGCGTAACCTCGGCCTGACCGCGATCTTTGCCTATAACGACAGCATGGCGGCCGGGGCGCTAACGACGCTTAAAGATAACGGTATTGCCGTGCCGCAGCACCTTTCACTGATTGGTTTTGATGATATTCCCATTTCGCGCTACACCGACCCGCAGTTGACCACGGTGCGCTACCCGATCATGTCGATGGCAAAACTGGCGACAGAGCTGGCGCTGCAGGGGGCTGCCGGGAAGCTGGATCGCGAAGCCAGCCACTGCTTTATGCCGACGCTGGTGCGTCGACATTCGGTAGCGCAGAGGCAAATTGTGGGGCCGATCACTAACTAATTATCTGGCTGATGTAACCGCTTTCAATATGTGAGTGATTTCACAGTTTGTTAACATTAAGCTGACTATGATTGCTGCGTTTACAAGTCTGAACATACTATGTCACGGTGATTAATCACTTTTACAGCAGTAATCGGCGGTTAAACGATTAATTAAGCCGTTTTTCAGGAGCGTTACCCTACACGGAAGACAGAATTAAAGTCGTGAATGTCGCTGTGCGGTAACATCAATGTAACACTCGCCAGCCGTTTTCACTCCAAAGACCCTGCATAATAAAACCGGAGATTCCATGAATAAGAAGGTGTTAACCCTGTCTGCTGTAATGGCTAGCATGTTATTCGGCGCCGCCGCTCACGCCGCAGATACGCGTATCGGCGTGACGATTTATAAATACGACGACAACTTTATGTCGGTAGTGCGTAAGGCAATCGAAAAAGACGGTAAATCAGCGCCGGATGTTCAGCTGCTGATGAATGACTCGCAGAACGACCAGTCCAAACAGAACGATCAGATTGACGTCCTGCTGGCAAAAGGGGTGAAGGCGCTGGCGATTAACCTGGTTGACCCCGCAGCGGCGGGTACGGTAATCGATAAAGCCCGTGGCCAGAATGTGCCGGTGGTATTCTTTAACAAAGAACCTTCCCGCAAGGCGCTGGATAGCTACGATAAAGCATACTACGTCGGGACTGATTCTAAAGAGTCCGGCGTAATTCAGGGCGATCTGATTGCCAAGCACTGGAAAGCGAACCCGAACTGGGACCTGAATAAAGATGGCCAGATTCAGTTTGTCCTGCTGAAAGGCGAGCCGGGCCATCCGGATGCCGAGGCGCGCACCACCTACGTGATTAAAGAGCTGAATGATAAAGGGCTGAAAACCCAGCAGCTGGCGTTAGATACCGCCATGTGGGATACCGCGCAGGCGAAGGATAAGATGGATGCCTGGCTCTCCGGCCCGAACGCGAACAAAATTGAAGTCGTTATCGCCAATAACGACGCGATGGCCATGGGCGCGGTAGAAGCGCTGAAAGCGCACAATAAGAGCAGCATCCCGGTATTCGGCGTCGATGCTCTGCCTGAAGCCTTAGCGCTGGTGAAATCCGGCGCCATGGCGGGAACCGTACTGAACGATGCTAACAACCAGGCGAAAGCGACCTTCGATCTGGCGAAAAATCTCGCCGATGGTAAAGAACCGGCTGCCGGTACTAACTGGAAAATTGATAATAAGATTGTCCGCGTACCGTACGTGGGCGTTGATAAAGATAATCTGAGCGAGTTTATCGGTAAGTAACAGCTTAATAAGCCGCGGGCGTACGCGCTGTACGCCCGATTATTCCTGATACCGAATCCGTCCCGGCCCGTCGTTAATTCGACGGCTGGGGTATGCATGCACGCAGCCAGGTATAACTATGGTCAGCAATAATAGCGAACGGTCAGGCGAATATTTGTTGGAAATGACCAACATCAACAAATCGTTTCCTGGCGTCAAGGCTCTCGATAATGTGAACCTCAAGGTTCGTCCCCACTCTATTCATGCATTAATGGGGGAGAACGGTGCGGGCAAATCAACATTATTAAAATGCCTTTTTGGGATCTATCAAAAAGATTCCGGCAGTATTCTTTTTCAGGGACAAGAGATCGATTTCCATTCGGCAAAAGAGGCCCTGGAAAACGGTATTTCAATGGTTCATCAGGAATTAAACCTGGTATTGCAACGTTCGGTGATGGACAACATGTGGCTGGGGCGTTATCCCACCAAAGGTATGTTTGTCGATCAGGACAAAATGTATGGTGATACCAAAGCGATTTTTGACGAGCTGGATATTGATATCGACCCACGCGCTCGCGTCGGGACGCTATCGGTATCGCAAATGCAGATGATTGAAATTGCGAAGGCATTTTCCTATAACGCCAAAATTGTGATTATGGATGAGCCGACGTCTTCGTTAACCGAAAAAGAGGTCAATCATCTGTTTACCATTATCCGCAAGCTGAAAGAGCGCGGCTGCGGCATTGTCTACATTTCCCACAAAATGGAAGAGATCTTCCAGCTATGCGATGAAATTACCGTTCTGCGCGACGGCCAGTGGATCGCCACCCAGCCGCTGGAAGGGCTGGATATGGATAAGATTATCGCGATGATGGTGGGCCGTTCCCTCACTCAGCGCTTCCCGACCCGGGAAAATAAGCCGGGCGAGATAATTCTTGAGGTGCGTAATTTAACCTCGCTGCGTCAGCCGTCAATCCGCGATGTCTCGTTCGACCTGCACAAAGGCGAAATCCTCGGTATCGCCGGGCTGGTAGGGGCGAAACGTACCGATATCGTCGAGACGTTATTTGGTATTCGCGAGAAGTCCGGCGGGACAATCAAGCTGCACGGTAAGAAGATTAATAACCATAACGCCAATGAAGCCATCAACCATGGTTTTGCGCTGGTGACCGAAGAGCGTCGCTCGACGGGGATTTATGCGTATCTGGATATCGGTTTTAACTCGCTGATCTCCAATATTAAGAAGTACAAAAATAAGGTCGGCTTGCTGGATAATTCACGCATGAAAAGCGATACCCAATGGGTCATCGATTCAATGCGCGTGAAAACACCGGGGCAGCATACGCAAATTGGTTCGTTATCCGGTGGTAACCAGCAAAAAGTGATTATTGGTCGCTGGCTATTAACTCAGCCGGAAATTCTGATGCTCGATGAACCGACGCGCGGCATTGACGTTGGCGCCAAGTTCGAAATTTATCAGCTGATCGCCGAACTGGCCAAAAAAGATAAAGGCATCATTATTATCTCCTCCGAGATGCCGGAGCTGCTGGGTATTACCGACCGTATTCTGGTGATGAGCAATGGTCTTGTTGCCGGAATTGTTGAGACTAAAACTACCACGCAAAACGAAATTCTCCGTCTTGCGTCGTTGCACCTTTAAGATCAGGGGCTTCTCATGAGTGCGTTAAATAAAAAGAGTTTTCTCACCTGGTTGAAAGAGGGTGGGATTTACGTCGTTCTTTTAGTATTGCTGGCCATCATTATTTTCCAGGACCCGACTTTCTTAAGTTTGCTGAATTTAAGTAATATTCTGACCCAGTCCTCGGTGCGTATTATCATCGCGCTCGGGGTTGCCGGGCTTATCGTCACTCAGGGGACCGACCTTTCGGCCGGGCGTCAGGTCGGCCTGGCGGCGGTTATCGCCGCCACGATGCTACAGGCGGTGGACAACGCCAACAAAGTGTTCCCGGACATGGCCACGATGCCGATTCCGCTGGTTATCCTGCTGGTTTGTGCGATCGGCGCGGTGATTGGGCTTATCAACGGTATTATTATTGCCTACCTGAACGTGACGCCATTTATCACCACCCTCGGTACGATGATCATCGTTTACGGTATTAACTCGCTGTATTACGACTTCGTTGGCGCGTCGCCGATTTCCGGCTTTGATAGTCACTTTTCGCAATTTGCCCAGGGGTTCGTAGCGCTGGGCTCGTTCCGTCTGTCGTATATCACTTTCTACGCGCTGATTGCCGTTTTCTTCGTGTGGATCCTGTGGAACAAGACCCGCTTTGGTAAAAACATCTTTGCTATCGGCGGTAACCCGGAAGCAGCGAAGGTCTCCGGGGTGAACGTTGCGCTGAACCTGCTGATGATTTACGCGCTCTCCGGCGTGTTCTACGCGTTCGGCGGGCTGCTGGAGGCGGGGCGCATCGGGTCGGCGACCAACAACCTCGGCTTTATGTATGAACTGGATGCGATTGCCGCGTGCGTGGTCGGCGGAGTCTCGTTCAGCGGCGGCGTCGGCACCGTGTTCGGCGTGGTGACCGGGGTGATTATCTTCACCGTCATTAACTACGGTCTGACCTATATCGGCGTCAACCCGTACTGGCAGTACATTATCAAAGGGGCCATTATTATTTTCGCCGTGGCGCTGGATTCACTGAAGTACGCGCGTAAGAAATAAGATTAGTGAATGAAGGCAGGCGTCAGTTCAGGCGTCTGCCTTTTGCTTTTTCGGAATGATAATTTGCCGCCTTCCTGCAACCTGAATCAGGTAGGGTATATATCCTCAGTATCCCGATATTCACTCGCGTAATCAGAAAAGTATTCCCGCTCGGTAAGACGCCAGTTTTCACGTTCGCTTATGGCGGCTTCACTTCTCTTTTTTCTGCAGATCCATCAGCTGCTGCGGCGTGACCGCCGGGTAGGACTGGGCGCCGTCCGGGACTTCCTGCAGCGCGGGGATCGGGATGAGCGGACCCAGGAATCGCGGTTCGCGTTTAAAAATATAGAGATCGGCCAGCGCGCCGAAACGAGCACCAAACTCGCGCAGGCGCACGCTCCACATATCCTTCGGCGACGGCACCGCGTAGCACTGCGCCTGAATACCCATATGCAGGGCAATAAACAGCGCCCGCTCGCAGTGGAAGCGTTGGGTAATGATAATAAAATCATTCGTGTCGAAGACTTTACGGGTGCGAACAATCGAATCAAGGGTACGGAAACCCGCATAGTCCAGCACGATATCCGCCGGATCGACGCCAGCTTTAATTAAATCGCGGCGCATGGTCATCGGTTCGTTATAGCTCTGCAGCGCGTTATCGCCGCTGAGCAGCAGATAGTTCACCTTACCGCTGTTGTAGGCGTTCAGCGCGCCCTGAATTCGGTAGCGATAATATTGGTTGATGACGCCGGTACGATAGTACTTAGCGGTGCCGAGTACCACGCCGACCTGACGATAGGGCAGGTCCTGTAGCTCATCGTAGATATAAGGAGAGGTCTTCCAGCTCATCCAGCGGTCAAGCCCCAGCACGGTTAACAGCAGCAAGCCGAACAGGACTAACAGGCTGTATAACGCACGCTTTAACATGAACCGGGCTCAATAGTGGACGAGGGAAGCTTCAGGCTACTTTACCCGCCGGGCAAGCGCAAGAAACCGTCGTTTAATTGCGGGGATTTTCAACAATGCGGGCCGTTTGGCCCGCAGAATGTGACTAACCTAACAGGACGCGATCGATGTTATGACAGCCCAGCGCCTTCAGCGTCGCGGCGGTTGCGTCCCACTGGATGAGCGCCGCGTCGGCCTTCTCGGCAAGAACAGCGCGCTGGATATCCGGGTAATCGTAACCATTGAGGCTCAGCAGATTCAGCGCGCCCTGCAGCGGCGGCAGCGTCGGGTTATAGGCGGCGTTTTCTGCATAGCTACCGGTGAAAATAGTCCCGTCTTTCAGCTCCAGCGCGACGCCGGAGGGCGAATGGCTGTACGGCATATGGCAGCGGTTGGCTGCCTGAATCGCCGCCTGGGCCAGCGCATCGCCGCTGAGCGGGAAACCGTGGTTCTGTTCATCCATCAGCAGGGTTTTGATATTCAGATCTTTCGGGCCGAAAGCGTCCGGTAAATAGTGCTGCAGCGAATGGGCTTCGCGGCCCGGAAGATGGATGCGCAGCGCTAGTCCGCTGTTCAGTTCGTTCATAAACTGACGACAGTGGCCGCAGGGGGTGTAGTTCACGGTAATCGCCAGCAGGGATTTTTCGCCGCGCAGCCAGGCATGGCTGATGGCGCTTTGCTCAGCGTGCACGGTCTGCTGCATGGTGGCGCCGAGGAATTCCATATTGCCGCCGAAGTACCAGGTACCGCTGATGCCGCGGGCAATGGCGCCGACGTTAAAGTGGGAGAGGTCGGTACGCGCACAGGCCGCCGCCAGCGGCAGCAGAGCAAAGGCCAGCGCGTCTTCGTCCAGCCCCGTCGCGCTTTGCAGCGCAGCGACCTGATCTGCATTGAGCAGGGCCGGAAAATGCGGGTCGGCCAGCATCGGGGCGATGGCCGCTTGCAGGTCCGCCGCCAGTTGGGGAAGAACAGCTTGAAAACGTGGGTGCATGGCGTTGCCTCATAACAATGTAATGGGAATCTAGTGTACGGGTGCTTATAGCCGACATATGTGATTAACATCTCATTGTTAATGTAATTCTATCTCGTTGCATTTTAAATTGTGACTCAAATCACAACTATCCGGCTATTGCCAGGATCAGCGGAAACAAAAACGGGGCAACCAGCGAGGTAATAATCCCGCAAAGTACCAGCGCCAGCGAACTGAACGCGCCCTCCTGATAGTCGAGTTCAGCGCAACGGGCGGTACCCAGTGCGTGTGAGGCGGTACCCATCGATAAGCCGCGCGAAGCTTTGGTACGAATGCGCATCACATTCAACAGCGTATGGCCGAAGACCGCGCCGAGAATGCCGACAAAAATAACGCATACCGCGCTGATCGCCGGAATGCCGCCAATGCTGCTGCTCACCGCCATCGCAATCGGGGTCGTGACCGATTTCGGCAGAATAGAGGCGGCAATCTGCGGCGTTGCGCCCATCAGTAAGGCAACGGTGGTACCGGTGACCATCGCCACCACGCTGCCGATAAAGCAGATAGTGATGATTGATTTCCAGCGAGCGCGGATTTGGTGTAGCTGCTCATATAAAGGAAAGGCCAGCGCAACCACCGCCGGCTGCAGCAAATCGTTAAGAATTTTGCTGCCCTGAAAATAGCGCTCGTAGGAGATGCCGGTGATCAACAAAAAGGGGATCAGCACCACCATGGCCACCAGTAACGGATTAAGCAGCGGAAACTTGAATCGCGCCGCCAGCATGCGGGCGAGGAAAAAGACGATAAGGGTTAGCGGCAGCGACCACCAGATTTCATGGATCATTTTTCACTTCCTTTTTGACCAACCACTTTGCGCTCGCCGTGAACCAAGTGTGAGCTCCAGCTGACTACTAAAAAAACCACCAGCGTGCTTATCGCGCAGGAAACCACTACCGGGCCAAACTGCGCGCGGAGTAAATCCCAATACTGCATAACGCCCACGCCGATAGGCACAAATAGCAGCGCCATATAGCGAATCAGGATATTGCAGCCGGGGTTAACCCACTGCGGCGGCAGGATCTGCAGCGCCAGGAGAAAGAACAAAATCAGCATGCCAATAATACTGCCGGGAATGGCGATCGGCAGGAGTGAAGAGAGAAAAATGCCCGCATACAAGCAGGCGTAGATCAGCACGAAAGCGCGCACATACTGCCAGACAATAATCAGTGATTTACTCATGGTAATAACCCTTGATGAACCGCATTCATCATACAATTAAAGCCAAAAATGTGCTACCGATCACATCATGAATTCTACGCATACCTGCAATAGAGACGGGGAACAGCAAAACGGACGGCTATCAGTGTGTCGATTGCAGCGACAGACAGTGCAGAAATCGGCTCAACGCCAGCGACGGCGCTTCACTTTTTCGCCAGAAAACCCCAACGCTACCTTTTTGTTCAATGCGCGGCAAATTAAGAATCGCCAGCTGGTGCTGGGCCGCATAGCGCTGCGCCAGGCGCAGTGAGAGTATCGACACCATATCGCTACTCTGTAACAGGTTGCTGGTGACGTTCATCGAGGCGGACTCAATGGTGTTCTCCGGCAGCATGACGCCGTTATCCACCAGCGCGTTGTCGATGCTCAGGCGAATCGGTGTGCCGGTGGGCCAGACAATCCAGCGCCACGGAGAGAGGTCAGCCCAGCTCAACTGCGATTTTTGCGCCAGAGGATGATCGGGGCGGGCGACAAAGCAGACCGGCTCGGTGTAGAGCACCCGGTAGCTCAGCGGCAGCTCCAGCGCCCGCCCGCCGACTCGCCCGACCACGACATCAATCACCCCGGCGAGCAGATCGTTAAGCAGCGGCGTCATGACTTTCTCTTCGATATTAAGATGCAGGGTCGGCATCTCTTTAAGCAGTTCGAGGATCGCCTGCGAAACGCAGTCGGTGGCCACCGGTGAACAGCCGATCATCAGACTCCCCACCTGTCCGCCCTGTTTGAAACGCTCGATTTCGTACTGCGAACGCGACATATCGTTAATCAGCCGCTGGGCGTGTTGAAGCAGCAGCTTTCCGCCTTCTGTCGGGCGCAGGCCTTTGCTGTGACGTTCAAACAGGGGCATACCGACTTCATCTTCAAACTGGCTCAGCCATTTGGAGAGCGCAGGCTGAGTAATATTCATCAATTTAGCCACTTGCGTGAGGTTGCCTTGTTCCCCCAGCGCGACCAGCATCTGTAAATGGTGCAGCTTCAGTTTCTGCGTCCAGCCTGCCATCAGCGATAACCTCCAGGTTATGTCTATGCCCGAAATACCATTGTACATTTCATTGCTTGGGTTACAAACTCGCAACATAAAAGAAATAAATACAACATCTTCCCCTACCTGCACTGAGGCATAACGATGACTCAACGACTCGAACTACAGAAACTGCTTAATGCCGCGCCGGTCGGCGCCCGGCAATGGCGCGTAATTATCTGCTGTTTCCTGGTGGTCATGCTCGACGGTTTCGATACTGCGGCAATTGGTTTTATCGCCCCGGATATTCGTCACCACTGGCAATTAACCGCAGGCGATCTCGCGCCGTTATTTGGCGCAGGATTGCTGGGCTTAACCGCCGGGGCGCTGCTCTGCGGTCCGCTCTCCGACCGCTTTGGCCGCAAACGGGTCATCGAGTTCTGCGTCGCGCTATTCGGCCTGTTTAGCCTGCTTTCCGCGTTTTCCCCTGACCTGGAGACGCTGGTGATCCTGCGCTTCCTGACGGGGCTGGGATTGGGCGGCGCGATGCCTAACACCATTACGATGACTTCGGAATATCTGCCTGCCCGGCGGCGCGGGGCGCTGGTGACCCTGATGTTCTGTGGATTCACCCTCGGCTCGGCGTTCGGCGGCGTGGTCAGCGCGCAGCTGGTGCCGCTGATTGGCTGGCCCGGTATCCTGGTGCTGGGGGGCGTGCTACCGCTGATGCTGGCGGCGGCGCTAATCCCGCTGCTTCCCGAATCTCCGCGCTGGCAGATCCGTCGTCAGCTGCCACAAGCGATGATTGCCAAAACCGTTGGCGCGATAACCGGCGAACGCTATACCGATACCCATTTCTGGCTTGATGAGCCTGCCGCCGGCGCGAAAGGCAGCATCCGCCAGCTATTTGCCGGGCGTCAGCTGCCCATCACCTTGATGTTGTGGGTCGTGTTCTTTATGAGCCTGCTGATTATCTATCTCCTCTCCAGCTGGATGCCGACGCTGCTTAACCATCGTGGAATTGATTTACAGCATGCTTCCTGGGTGACCGCGGCCTTCCAGATTGGCGGGACCTTTGGCGCACTGCTGCTCGGTGTGCTGATGGACCGTTTCAACCCTTTCCGGGTGCTGGCGCTGAGTTACGCCCTGGGGGCGGTCTGTATCGTCATGATTGGCCTGAGCGAGAACGGTCTGTGGCTGATGGCGCTGGCGATTTTCGGCACCGGTATCGGCATCAGCGGCTCGCAGGTGGGGCTGAATGCTCTGACCGCGACGCTGTATCCCACCCAAAGCCGCGCGACCGGCGTGAGCTGGTCAAACGCGATTGGCCGCTGCGGAGCTATTGTTGGTTCGCTCTCCGGCGGCGTGATGATGGCGATGAATTTCTCTTTTGACACCCTGTTTTTTGTTATCGCAGTACCGGCTGTGGTTAGCGCCGTGATGCTTGTCCTGCTGACGCTTGCCGTTCGCAACCCAACATCTGTACCTGCCGCGCTGCCTTCTGCGGGCATCGTGAATAAATAAGGAGAATGCTCATGTCCCAATCTTCCATGGAAATCAACAACGATCGTCAGAACTACTATCAGCATATTTCCGGGCAAAACCTGACGCCGCTTTGGGAATCGCTGCACCATCTGGTCCCGAAAACGCCGAACCCTACCTGTGCGCCGGCTTACTGGAACTATCAGGAGATTCGTCCGCTGCTGCTGAAAAGCGGCGAGCTGATTGGCGCGAAAGAGGCGATACGCCGCGTACTGGTGCTGGAGAACCCGGCGCTGCGCGGACAGTCATCGATTACTTCATCGCTGTATGCCGGTTTACAGCTGATCATGCCCGGCGAAGTGGCGCCGAGCCACCGTCATAACCAGTCGGCGCTGCGCTTTGTGGTTGAAGGTGAAGGGGCATTTACCGCCGTCGATGGCGAACGCACGCAAATGCGGGCCGGTGACTTTATTCTGACGCCGCAGTGGCGCTGGCACGACCACGGCAACCAGGGCAATGAGCCGGTTGTCTGGGTGGATGGCCTCGATCTGCCGCTGGTGAACTATCTGGGCTGCGGTTTCGCGGAAGACTATCCGGAGGATCAGCAGCCGGTGACCCGCAAAGAGGGGGATTATCTGCCGCGCTACGCCGCCAATATGCTGCCGCTGCGCCATCAGGTTGGCAACTCTTCGCCCATCTTTAACTATCGCTACGACCGCAGCCGCGAAGCGCTGCACGATCTGACGCGTATGGGGGATGCCGACGAGTGGGACGGCTATAAGATGCGTTACGTCAACCCGGTCACCGGTGGCTACCCGATGCCATCGATGGGCGCCTTTCTCCAGCTGCTGCCGAAAGGGTTTACCTCGCGAGCGGCAAAAACCACCGATAGCACCATCTATCACGTGGTAGAGGGCAGCGGCCAGGTGACTATCGGCGAGCAGACATTTTCTTTCCAGGCAAAGGATATCTTCGTGGTGCCCACCTGGCACGCCGTCTCTTTTATCTCCGCCGAAGATACCGTGTTATTCAGCTTTTCGGACCGTCCCGTGCAGGAAGCGCTCGGCCTGTTCCGCGAAGCGCGTTATTAAAAAATACGAATAAGGACTCCATCATGACTCAATACGTTTTTGCTCCCCAGGCCCCAATTAGCGTTCCGGTTGTCGGCAGCGATGAGCAGTTTCCGGTACGCCGCGTTTACTGCGTGGGCCGCAACTACGCCGCTCACGCGCGTGAAATGGGCTTTGATCCGGATCGCGAACCACCGTTTTTCTTCTGCAAGCCTGCCGATGCGGTGGTGCCCGTCGCTGCGGGAGAGACGCTGAACCTGCCGTATCCCGCGCAAACCGACAACTATCACTATGAAATTGAGCTGGTGGTGGCGATTGGCAAACGGGGAAGCGATATCCCGCTGGAGCAGGCCCATGAGTATATCTGGGGCTATGCCACCGGTCTGGATATGACCCGCCGCGATCGCCAGATGGAGATGCGCCAGATGGGCCGTCCCTGGGAAATTGGCAAAGCCTTCGATCTCTCCGCGCCGATAGCGCCGCTGCACAAAGCGGATACGGTTGACGTCAACGAGGCGGGAATTTGGCTGCAGGTGAATGGGGAAGATCATCAGCGCAGCGATATTCGCCACCTGATCTGGTCGGTTAATGAAACTATCAGCTATCTTTCCGGCTTCTTTGAGCTGCAGCCCGGTGACCTGATTTTTACCGGGACTCCAGAAGGCGTTGGCGCGGTGGTGAAAGGCGATGTTATCACCGGCAACGTAGATGGACTAACGCCAATCGCCGTGCGCGTGGTGTGAGGTGAATGATGAAGCTGTACAGTTTTTTTAATAGCTCTGCCTCTTACCGCGTGCGCATCGCGCTGGCGCTGAAAGGCATCGACTACCAGAGCGTGGGCGTCAATATCCGCATCGGCCAGCAGAATGCGCTGGAGTACCGGCGGCTGAACCCGGTCGGCCTGGTGCCGACGCTCATTACCGACGAAGGTGAATCTCTCGGCCAGTCGCTGGCGATAGCGGACTGGCTGGATCGGCACTATCCGCAGCCGCTGCTGCTGCCTGAGGAAGACAGCGCGCGCATGCGGGTGCTGGAGATCGTATACGCCATCGCCTGCGATATTCATCCCATTAATAACATGCGCGTTTTACGCTACCTTGGCGACGAGCTTAAGGTGAGCGAAGAGGAGAAAAAACGCTGGTATGCGCACTGGATCCAGCAGGGGTTCAGCGCCGTTGAACAGCTATTGCGCCACGCGAAATCCGGCGATTTTTGCGTGGGCGATGCCCCCACCCTGGCGGACTGCTGTCTGGTGCCGCAGTGGGCCAACGCGCTGAGGATGGGCTGCGATCTCAGCCACTATCCGCGCTGCCAGGCGGTTTATGACGCCTGTACCCGGCTGCCGGCGTTTATCGCCGCCGCGCCGGAAAACCAACAAGATAAGATCCCGGCTTAGGAGGCAACATGGCAAAAGTGATGCGAGCAATCATTGTCGGCGGCGGTATTGGCGGGGCAGCCACGGCGCTTTCGCTGGCGCGCCAGGGTATCAAGGTGATGCTGCTGGAAAAGGCGCATGAAATCGGCGAAATTGGCGCCGGGATCCAGCTTGGCCCAAACGCGTTCTCGGCGCTGGACAGCCTCGGCGTCGGCGAAGTCGCCCGTCAGCGGGCGGTCTTTACCGACCATATCACCATGATGGATGCGATAAACGGCGAAGAGGTCGTGCACATTGAGACAGGACAGGCGTTCCGCGACCATTTTGGCGGGCCGTATGCGGTGATCCACCGGGTGGATATCCACGCCACCGTCTGGGAGGCGGCGCTGACCCATCCGGCCGTCGAGTATCGTACTTCGACGCAGGTAGTGGATATCCGCCAGACCGCCGATGACGTGACGGTGTTTGATGATAAAGGCAATAGCTGGACGGCGGATATTCTGATCGGCTGCGACGGCGGTAAATCGGTGGTGCGCCAAAGCCTGCTGGGCGATTCGCCGCGGGTAACCGGCCACGTGGTCTATCGCGCGGTCGTCGATGCCGCCGATATGCCGGACGATTTACGCATCAATGCGCCGGTACTGTGGGCGGGTCCGCACTGCCACCTGGTGCATTATCCGCTGCGCGGCGGTAAGCAGTACAACCTGGTGGTGACCTTCCATAGTCGGCAGCAGGAAGAGTGGGGCGTGCGCGACGGCAGTAAAGAAGAGGTGCTCTCCTACTTTAAAGGTATCCACCCGCGTCCCCGGCAGATGCTCGATAAACCGACCTCCTGGCGCCGCTGGTCCACCGCCGATCGCGAGCCGGTAGAAAAATGGGGCAACGATCGTATTACGCTGGTCGGCGATGCCGCGCATCCGGTGGCGCAGTATATGGCGCAGGGGGCCTGTATGGCGCTGGAAGATGCGGTGACCCTGGGTAAAGCGCTGGCCCAGTGCGACGGCGACGCCGCCCGCGCTTTCGCGCTGTATGAATCGGTGCGTATTCCGCGTACCGCGCGGATCGTCTGGTCGACGCGTGAAATGGGGCGGGTCTATCACGCTGCCGGGGTTGAGCGCCAGGTGCGCAATCTGCTGTGGAAAGGCAAAACCCAGAGCGAGTTTTATCGCGGCATTGAGTGGCTGTACGGCTGGAAAGAGGGTAACTGCCTGCAACCACGTTAAGCGGCCGTGCATTTCCCGGCCCGCAGACAGAGGCGACCTTGTCGCCCGGCTAAGCGCAGCGCAAGCCGGGAAGCAGCAGCGCCGCCGGTAAAACCGATATTCACCCCTTTCAACCCGCATCCAGAGGCGCTACCATAGCGCCTCTTTTTTTCGGGCAATGATAAACAATATGCGTGTACTACTGGCGCCGATGGAAGGCGTGCTCGATTCGCTGGTGCGCGAGCTGCTGACCGAAGTCAATGATTACGATCTCTGCATCACCGAGTTCTTGCGCGTGGTGGATCAGCTCCTGCCGGTAAAATCGTTCTACAAACTGTGCCCGGAACTGCATAACAACAGCCTGACGCCCTCCGGCACCCGCGTGCGCGTGCAGCTGCTCGGGCAGTATCCGCAGTGGCTGGCGGAAAACGCCGCTCGCGCGGTCGAACTCGGTTCCTGGGGGGTTGACCTGAACTGCGGCTGCCCGTCAAAGCTGGTGAACGGCAGCGGCGGCGGGGCAACGCTGCTCAAAGATCCTGAGCTTATCTATCGCGGCGCGAAAGCGATGCGCGAGGCGGTTCCCGACGAACTACCGGTCACGGTAAAAGTTCGGCTTGGCTGGGACAGCGGCGAACGGCGATTTGAAATAGCCGATGCGGTCCAGCAGGCGGGGGCCAGCGAGCTGGTGGTTCACGGCCGCACCAAAGAGGATGGCTATAAAGCGGAGCGCATTGACTGGCAGGCTATTGGCGAAATCCGTCAGCGCCTGACTATCCCGGTGGTGGCCAACGGTGAAATCTGGGACTGGCAAAGCGCTCAGGATTGCCTGGCCGCGACCGGCTGCGACTCGGTAATGATTGGCCGCGGCGCGCTGAACGTGCCGAACTTAAGCAGGGTGATAAAATATAACGAACCGCGTATGCCCTGGCCCCAGGTCGTCGGGCTGCTGCAAAAATATACCCGTCTGGAAAAGCAGGGCGATACCGGCCTTTATCACGTCGCGCGTATCAAACAGTGGTTGAGCTATTTGCGTAAAGAATACCTCGAAGCTTCTGATCTGTTCAGCGCGGTGCGCACTCTACAGGATTCAACCAGTATTGCGCGCACGATTAACGACTGGCGTAGCTAAACTATCTGACCTGCATCACATTTTTTTGCTTGTCCCATTGAGATTACCCGGCGGACAGTGAAATACTCACTACCGATTGTTACTGCTCCGGCAGGCAAAACCTGATTTCCTGGCATCTGTCAGGGTCAGGTTTTTTTGTTTTTGGGGTTCATATGCAAATCGCCAAAGTACTTAATAATAATGTAGTGGTGGTTGTCGATGAGCAGCAGCGCGAACAGGTGGTCATGGGCCGAGGACTTGCCTTTCAAAAACGCGTTGGTGACTCTCTTGATGAAAGTAAAATTGAAAAAGTCTTCGCGCTGCAGAGCGATGAACTGATTGGTCGTTTAGGCGAATTACTCAGTCAGATACCGTTAGAAGTGATGACCACCTGCGATCGGATTATCGATCTGGCGCGCGGTCGTCTCGGTAAGTTACAGGACAGCTTGTACATTACCCTGACCGATCACTGCCACTTTGCGATCGAGCGGCAGAAGAAGGGCCTCGCCATTCGTAATGTGCTGCTGTGGGAAATAAAACGGCTGTATCCTAAGGAGTTTGAGTTAGGGCAGGAAGCGCGGGCGATTATCGCCAAACGGCTTGGCGTTGAACTGGCCGAAGATGAGGCGGGTTTTATTGCCCTGCATCTGGTGACGGCGCAGCTCAACAGCGAAATGCCGGAGGTGATGCACGTTACCCGGGTCATGCAGGAGATTCTGCAACTGGTGAAATATCAGCTGACCCTTAACTACGACGAAGAGTCGCTGAGCTACCAGCGTTTCGTTACGCATCTTAAGTTTTTCGCCCAGCGTATGCTGACGCGAACGGTGGTCGAAGATGATGATGTGACGCTGCACAGCGCGGTAAAGGATAACTACCCAAAAGCATGGAAGTGTGCGGAAACCGTCGCCCGGCACCTGCAAAAGAGCTACCAGCGGCCGCTGACGACGGAAGAAATTATGTTTCTCGCCATTCATATTGAACGGGTGAGAAAAGAGGGACGCTAAGCGCCGATCGGGCCTGGCGCCAGGCTCCCACTCTACAACTGGATTGTTACTGCATTATGCAGGCAAAACCTGAGCGCAACGCTTACACGGCGTTGTTCTCGGGTTTTTTTATTTTTAATACTCAGTTAACGATGCCTGCGGGCAGCGGAAGTAAGGAAAAACAGCATGGAATATAAAGCACTCGCGCAGGATATTCTTAGCCGGGTAGGCGGCAAAGAGAATATTGTGAGTCTGGTTCACTGCGCAACGCGGCTGCGTTTTAAGCTTAAAGATAGCAAGAAGGCGGATGCCGAAGGACTGAAGGCGAATCCTGGCGTCATCATGGTGGTGGAAAGCGGCGGCCAGTTTCAGGTGGTCATCGGTAACCACGTACATGATGTCTGGCTGGCGGTGCGCAGCGAAGCCGGCCTGACGGACGACAGTGAGCCGGTTGCGGTGAAGGGCGAAAAAGTGTCGATTATCGGCCAGATTATCGACGTGGTTTCCGGTATTTTCACCCCGTTTATCGGCGTCCTGGCGGCCTCGGGGATCCTCAAAGGACTGCTGGCGCTGGCTGTCGTTTGCGGCTGGTTAACGACGCAACAGGCGACCTATAAAATCTGGTTTGCCGCCAGCGATGCGCTGTTCTTCTTTTTCCCGCTATTTCTCGGCTACACCGCCGGCAAGAAATTTGGCGGTAACGCCTTTATTACGATGGTGATCGGCGGCGCGTTAACTCATCCGCTGATGATTCAATCTTTCGAAGCCAGTATGGCGCCTGACGCCGCGGCGGAATATTTCCTTGGCATTCCGGTGACCTTTATCAATTACAGCTCGTCGGTCATCCCGATTATCCTCGCCTCGTGGGTGAGCTGCTGGATTGAGCGGCGGAGCAACGCAATACTGCCCTCGTCGATGAAGAACTTCTTTACCCCGGCGATTTGCCTGGCCGTGGTTGTCCCGCTCACGTTTCTGATTATCGGCCCGGTTGCGACCTGGCTGAGCCAGCAGCTGGCCAATGGCTATCTGCTTATCTATCAGGTTGCGCCCTGGCTTGCCGGGGCGGCGATGGGCGCGTTGTGGCAGGTGTGCGTCATCTTCGGTTTACACTGGGGCCTGATACCGTTGATGATTAACAACCTTGCCGTGCTTGGCCATGATTCGATGATGCCGATGCTGTTGCCGGCGGTAATGGGTCAGGTTGGCGCCGCGCTGGGGATTTTCCTGCGCACTCGCGATGCCCGGCAAAAAGTGCTGGCGGGCTCGGCGGTATCCGCCGGGATCTTCGGCGTGACCGAGCCGGCGATTTATGGGCTGAATTTGCCGCTCCGCCGTCCCTTTATCTTCGGCTGTGTCGCTGGCGCTATCGGCGGCGCGATTGTCGGCTTCAGCGACAGCCACGTTTATTCTTTCGGTTTCGGTAATATTTTCACCCTGGCGCAGATGATCCCGCCGCAGGGCATTGACGCTACGGTGTGGGGCGGCGCGCTGGGAACGATTAGCGCATTAATCATCGCCTGCGTGCTCACGTTAGTCGCCGGGCTGCCGCGCAGCGCCGCCGAACAGGCGGCCGTTGTCGTGGCCCCGGCCTCGGAAAACGATATTCTGGCGCCGATGACCGGCAGCGTGCTGGCGCTCGATCAGGTTCCAGATAGCACCTTCGCCAGCGGTTTACTTGGCCAGGGTGTGGCGATTATCCCTTCAGTAGGCAAAGTTATTGCGCCGTTCTCGGGGGAAGTCGCCTCGATTTTCCAGACGAAACATGCTATCGGCCTGCTGAGCGATAGCGGAATTGAACTGCTTATCCATGTGGGCATCGACACCGTCAAGCTCGATGGCGCGCCGTTCACCGCCCATGTTAAAGAGGGCGACAAAATTAAAGCGGGCGATCTGCTGCTGGAGTTTGACCGTCAGGCGATTCTGAACGCCGGTTACGATCTGGCGACGCCCATTATTATCAGCAACAGCGACGATTACCGTGCTCTCGACATTGTTTCCGCCAGCGCGGTGGATGCCGGTCAGCCGCTGTTGTCCGTAAGCCGTTAATCACAGGAGAGAGATGAATGAAGACATTCCCACAGGCGTTTTTATGGGGCGGCGCGACCGCGGCAAACCAGGTCGAAGGCGCTTATCTGGAAGAGGGGAAAGGATTAACCACTTCTGACGTCCAACCGCGCGGCGTATTTGGCGATGTGGTAGAACGCGTACCTGGCGATAGCGGCATAAAAGACGTCGCCATCGATTTCTATCATCGTTACCCGGAAGATATCAGCCTCTTTGCCGAAATGGGTTTTAACTGCCTGCGCGTATCGATTGCCTGGGCGCGTATTTTCCCTGAGGGCGACGAAACGCAGCCCAACGAAGCCGGACTGGCCTTTTACGACAAGTTGTTTGACGAAATGGCGAAGCACAATATCACTCCGCTGGTGACGCTGTCGCACTATGAGATGCCGTGGGCGCTGGTGAAAAACTACGGCGGCTGGGGCAATCGCAAAGTGATTGGCTTCTTCGAACGCTATGCCCGCACGGTGTTTGAGCGCTACAAGACGAAGGTCAAACTATGGCTGACCTTCAATGAAATCAATATGTCCCTGCACGCGCCGATGACCGGCGTTGGTCTGCCGGCTGACAGCAGCAAAGCGGACGTCTACCAGGCCATTCACCATCAGCTGGTGGCGAGCGCGCTGGCGGTTAAAGCCTGCCATGACATCGTGCCTGAGGGAAAAATCGGCAATATGCTGCTCGGCGGCCTGATGTATCCGCTGAGCTGCAAACCGGACGATATTTTTGAAACGCTGCAGCAGAACCGCAGCTGGCAGTTCTTTGGCGATGTCCAGTGCCGCGGCGCTTATCCGGGCTATATGCTGCGCTATTTCCGCGACAACGGCATTAGCCTTGAGATCACCGATGCCGATCGCGAAGCCCTGAGAGAGACCGTCGATTTTATCTCTTTTAGCTACTATATGACCGGCTGCGTGACCGCCGACGAAGAGCTGAACAAAAAATCGCGCGGCAATATTCTCAGCATGGTGCCAAACCCGCATCTGGCAAGTTCGGAGTGGGGCTGGCAGATTGACCCGCTCGGTCTGCGCACGCTGCTGAACGTGCTGTGGGATCGCTATCAGAAGCCGCTGTTTATCGTGGAAAACGGTCTCGGCGCGAAAGATAAAGTGGAAGCTGACGGCAGCATCAACGACGATTACCGGATCAGCTACCTTAACGACCATCTGGTGCAGGTTCGTGAGGCAATTGAGGACGGCGTTGAGGTGATGGGCTACACCAGCTGGGGACCTATCGATCTGGTGAGTGCTTCGAAAGCGGAGATGTCCAAACGCTATGGCTTTATCTACGTCGATCGCGATGATGAAGGCAACGGCACCCTGGCGCGCAGCCGCAAGAAGAGCTTCTGGTGGTATAAAGAGGTGATTGCCACTAACGGCGGCAGCTTAAAAGAGTAATGCCCTGAGCACGAAAGTAACATCATCCATATGGCCCGGATAACCTCCGGGCCATTTTGCGTATTACGCCGGCTTGCGCGCGCGCAGCAGAAAAATCATCGGCCGCTCTTTTTCTTCATCCAGCGCTGGCTGGGCGGCAATCTGCTCCGCCGTTGGCCCCCATTCATCCAGATGCTCGATGATAAAACCGGCGGCCACCAGCAGGTTTATCCAGGTGGACAGCTTGCGGTGCTGCTTCTTCACCCCGTCGGCAAACCAGTTGCTGATACGTTCGCCCTCCTGCTGGTAGTGGCTCACCGGCCAGCGCTTCTGTCCGTTCTCATCTTCCAGCCAGCTCTGCTGCGGCGGGGCGGTATAGATGGGATGCTCGGCGGAGAACAGCAGCGTACCGCCGGGCGTCAGCGCCTGGTAAACGGTAGCGAACAGCGGCGCCACATCGGGCAGATAGTGTAGCGCCAGCGAGCTATAGACCAGCTCGCAGCTATTTGCGGGCAGGGTCAGGTTCTCCAGGTTTTCACAGCGGTAGCGGATACCTTCGCCGCGGGTCATTTCGCGGGCGCGCTCCAGCATCCGGCTGGAGAGATCCAGTCCCTCGACCTGCGCGGCGCCCCGATCGCGGGCCCAGCGGCAAAACCAGCCGTAGCCGCAGCCAAGATCGACGACGCGTAAACCGGATAACGGCGGAAGCATTTGCTGTATGGTTGGCCACTCAGGCGCGCCTTCCAGCCCCTTAACTGAACGGTCGAGGGTGGCGTATCCGGCAAAAAAAGCGGGATCGTCATAGATGTTCTGACTCATTTTCACTCCATGAGAAGTTTATTTTTAGCCTGCTAATAGTTACGGCACACGCTTTACTAAACGGCTATGATGCAATTAGCTTAATATACCCGACCTTATTTAATCACCTGACCGATTTCATGAACCTGACTTTGAGCAAACGCGCGTTGGCTGGCCTGCCACTGGCCATCGCGCTGGCGGGCTGCGCGCCATCGCACGATATTGGCAATCCGCTCCAGCAGCAAACCCCGGCATCCCACATCGCAATGGAACTGCCCGCCGCCGTGAAAAACGGCTGGCCGCAAAGCAACTGGTGGCAGGATTATCATGACCCTCAGCTCAATAGCCTGATTCAGCGTGCCTTAGCCAATGCGCCGGACATGCAGATTGCCGGGCAGCGCATCAAACTGGCGGAAGCGCAGGCGCGGATGTCGCAATCCACCCTGGGACCGAATCTGGATTTTTCCGCCGATATTGAACGGCAGAAAATGTCTTCCGAGGGGCTGATGGGACCGTTTGCCACCGATACCGACGGCAATACCGGGCCGTGGTACACCAACGGTACCTTCGGGCTGACCGCCGGATGGGACCTGGATCTGTGGGGTAAAAACCGCGCGCTGTTACAAGCGCGAATCGGTGAAGTCAAAGCTCAGGTCGCTGAAGAAGCCCAGACCCGTGAACTGCTGGCCAGCAGCGTCGCCCGTCTTTACTGGCAGTGGCAGACCGAGGCGGCCATTAAAAACGTGCTGACGCAGATGAAGCGCGAACAGAATAACGTCGTTACCGTGGATACTGCGCTGTATCAACGTGGGATCACCAACTCGGCCGAAGGGGCGGAGAACGACATTAACGTCAGTAAAACCGATCAGCAGCTTGCCGACGTTGCCGGCAGTATGAAAGAGATTGAAGCGCGGCTGATGGCGCTGACCAACAATCAGAGCCAGGCGCTGAATCTGCATCCGGCGGATTTGCCTGCCGTCAGCGCGCAAATGCCCAATGAGCTGGGCTATGAGCTGCTGGCGCGACGTCCTGATCTGCAGGTCGCCCACTGGTATATCGAAGCTTCCTTAAGCGAAATTGATGCCGCGAAAGCCGCGTTTTATCCGGATATCAACCTGATGGCCTTCCTGCAACAGGATGCTCTGCATCTCAGCGATCTGTTCCGCCACTCTGCCCAGCAGATGGGCGTCACTGCCGGGCTGACCCTGCCGATCTTTGATAGCGGTCGGCTGAACGCGAATCTGGATATCGCCAGCGCGCAAAATGGCCTGTCGATAGCGAAGTACAACAAAGCGGTGGTCGATGCGGTTAATCAGGTGGCGAAAACCGCCAGCCAGGTTGAGACGCTGATGGCGAAAAATCAGCAGCAGCAGCAGGTTGAAAAGGATGCTCAGCGGATGGTCGCTCTGGCGCAGGCGCGGATGAATGCCGGGATTATTTCCGGTTCGCGCGTCAGCCTGGCGAAGCTGCCCGCTTTGCAGGAGCGCATTACCGCTCTGCGTCTGCGCGGCCAGTGGCTTGATGCCAGCATCCAGCTAACCTCCGCGCTGGGCGGCGGGTATCATCAGGCGGCGAAGTAGTTCGGTTTCCCCGTCTTGCGCTGCGCTTAGCCGGGCTGCAGATCGCATGGTCTGTGGGTCTGTCGCCCGGATAAGGCGTTGATGCCGCCATCCGGGCACTCTCATCACTCTTTCTTCTTTGCCTCGCGGCGCTTTAGCCACCAGTGCGCCGCAACCACCAGCACCACCGCCAGAATCAGCCAGATCCAGTGTTTCAAATGCGCGTCCAGATGGTGCAGCCACGGGCCTATCGCTTCGCCGCCGAGATAGCCGAGCGTGGTAAAAATTAACGCCCAGATAATCGCGCCGAGAATATTCAGCGGCAGAAACACCTTCGGTGGCAGTCGACTGGCGCCAATCAGCAGCGGGCCGATAACCCGGAAGCCGTACATAAAGCGGGTGCCGATGACAAACAGGTAGGGGCGACGCTGGATCATGCGCTGGGCTTTCTGGATCCGCTTCTTCTGCCGGGAAAACCGGCGCAGGATGCGTCCGCCAAAGCGTCTGCCGAGCAAATAAAGCAATTGATCGCCAATCATTCCCCCGAGGGCGACCGAGATAACCACCAGCCAGAACTTCAATAATCCCTGATGTGCCGCCACGCCGCCGAGCAGCGTGATGGTTTCGCCTTCCGCCATGCTGCCAATGACCAGCGCCGCGTAGCCGTACTGGGTAATCAGGTTATTGATATCCATATAAAGATAAACTCCATAAAACGTCAGTCCCTTAATCATACACCCTGATGATAAAAATGCCGGGGAAGCGCATTTTTCTTGCTGTACACAAAATAATCTACAAGGTGAATTATACTTGGATCAGTGCTGTACCACGCCGTGACAAGGGGGACGCTATGAACCATGTCTGGGGGCTCTTCTCGCATCCTAATCAAGAGATGAGCGTTATTAAAAGCGAAAACGAAACCGTTTCGCATCACTACACGCACCATGTGCTGGTTATGGCAGCGGTTCCGGTTATCTGCGCCTTTATCGGCACCACGCAGCTGGGCTGGAACTTCGGCGACGGCACGGTGATAAAACTGTCGTTGATGACCGGCCTGGCGCTGGCGGTGCTGTTTTATGCCGTGATGCTCGCCGGGGTCGCGGTGATGGGGCGGGTTATCTGGTGGATGGCACGAAGCTATCCGCAGCGGCCTTCCCTTAAACGCTGTATGGTTTTCGCCGGCTATGTCGCCACGCCGCTATTCCTGAGCGGGATCGTGGCGCTCTATCCGCTGGTGTGGCTGTGCGCGCTGGTGGGAACCGTCGCGCTGCTCTATACCGGCTATCTGCTTTATCTCGGGATCCCGACTTTCCTTGGCATCAATAAAGAAGAGGGGCTAAGTTTCGCCAGCTCGACCCTGGCGATTGGCGTGCTGGTGCTGGAAGTGCTGCTCGCCATCACCGTGATCCTCTGGGGCTACGGCTATCGACTCTTCTGATTAACTCATTGCCGGCATAAATAGTTTTTTATGTCGGCAATGCAGCATTTGTTCACGATTCTTATTAGCCAGCGCGCGTTCTGACAGGGTATGATGATTTTTGCCAGCGGTGTTATCCCCAGCGCCGCGGCGTACGTTCATAACGTGCAAAAATACTTTTCAGAATGTTCACGATGACCAAATTTCGAGTTTCTTTGCTCAGCCTGACGTTGCTGCTGGCTGTGCCTTTTGCGCCCCAGGCGATGGCTAAATCCCCCGCGGCGGTGTCCGCTTCCCAGCCGGATATTGCGTCCGGCAGCGCGATGATCGTCGACCTTGCCAGCAAAAAGATCATTTATGCCAGCCAGCCGGATCTGGTTCGTCCGATGGCGTCGATCACTAAAGTGATGACCGCGATGGTGGTGCTGGATGCCCATCTGCCGCTTGATGAGATGCTGACCGTTGATATCAGCCAGACGCCTGAAATGAAAGGGATCTATTCACGCGTTCGCCTGAACAGCCAAATCAGCCGCCGCAATATGCTGCTGCTGGCGCTCATGTCGTCGGAAAACCGCGCCGCTGCCAGCCTGGCGCACCATTATCCCGGCGGCTATAACGCCTTTATTCGCGCGATGAACGCCAAAGCGCAGGCGCTGGGAATGACCCGCACCCGTTACGTTGAGCCCACTGGCCTGTCGATTCATAACGTTTCCACCGCGCGCGATCTGACTAAGCTGCTGATCGCCAGCGAGCAGTATCCGCTGATTGGCCAGCTGAGCACCACGAAGGAAGATATGGCGACTTTCGCCCATCCCGCCTACACGCTGCCGTTCCGTAACACCAATCATCTGGTCTATCGTGATAACTGGAATATTCAGCTGACCAAAACCGGTTTTACTAATGCTGCGGGCCACTGCCTGATTATGCGTACGGTGATTAATCAGCGCCCGGTAGCGCTGGTGGTGATGGATGCTTTTGGCAAATATACCCACTTTGCCGATGCCAGCCGTCTGAGAACGTGGATTGAAACCGGGAAGGTGATGCCGGTTCCGGCTTCCGCGCTCAGCTATAAAAAACAGCGCGAAGCGCAGATGGCCGATGCGATGCTGAAAGGCGGCGCGCAGACCGCGCAGAACGATTAACCCCCATTTCCCCGGATTACGGCGTAAACGCCTTATCCGGGCTACAGAACCGCGCTGAACCGTAGCCTGGCTAAGCGCAGTGCGAGCCGGGGGATTTTCCCGGAGGCGGCGCTGGCGCGCCTGTCCGTGCTACCGCTTACCCGCGACCCCGAGGGGTTACTCCGGCAGCGTCCAGTCGCCATCGCCGAGCGGGCGCTGCATAATCAAGGTGTCGCGCCAGTCGCCCATCTTATAACCAACGCTGCGCAGCTGGCCCGCCACGCTAAAACCGAACTTTTTATGAATTGCAATCGACGCGGCGTTACTGTGGCCGTCGCCGATAATGGCCAACATCTGTCGCCACGGTCCCTGTTCGCATTTCTCTATTAACCGGGAGAGCAGCGCGCTGCCGATGCCGCGTCCGCCCATTCCCGCCTCCACGTAAATGGACTCTTCGAGAGTGTAGCGGTAGGCCGGGCGAGGGCGATAAAACGTGGCGTAGCAGTAGCCGACGATGGTTCCGCGCCACAGGGCAACCAGCCACGGCAGCCCGCTATCGCGCACGGTTTTAATACGCTTGCGCATCTCGTCGACGGTCGGCGGGATCTCTTCAAAAGAGGCGCGTCCATTGAGCACGTGCCAGACGTACAGCGCGGCGATGGCGTGGGCGTCATCGGGCAGCGCCTCGCGGATCTCTAAGTCAGCGTCGTGTAATTTATCCACTGCGGACATGTTGGGTTCCTTAAGCGGGTTTGCCGGAGAGGAGATTTCTCCGGCGTGCAGCGTAATACAGAAGCCCCGCGGCTGAACAGCCCCTCGTGGGGATTATTGCGGGTCGGTAGTGCTTGCCGCGTTATCCGGCGTTTCTCCCCAGTATTTTTGCTTGCTGGTTTTGCCGATCCCCGGGTTCATACTGTTGGTTGGATCGTTCTCACGATAGAAACGTTTTAAGCTTTCCGGCGCCTCATAGAGATGGCCGACGTTATGCTCGGCGGGATACTGAGCGCCGCGCTCCTTCAGCAGCACCAGCATTTTCTCCTTCAGTTCGTGGGCATCGACGCCTTTTTTCACGATGTAATCCTGATGGAAAACGTGACACATAAAGTGACCGTAATAGAGCTTATGCACCAGTTGGCTGTCAATATCAGCGGGAAGATGCTCAAACCATTCGGTATCGTTACGGCGCAGGGCGATATCCAGCGCCAGAATATCTTCCACCTCATCGGCGTGAACCGCCTGATAGCGGATCGCCGCACCCGCAGCGGCAAAGCGGTGCAGGAAGGCTTTGCTGCCTTCTTCCGCGGTGCAGACGAAGAAATCCCCTTCGGCATTCTGGAAATACTCTCCAAGCCATGCCTGGGCTTCTTCGATGCCATCGCCCGCCATTTTCAGCAGCAGATGGTGTTCATATTTATCGCGCCAGGTTTTCATTCGCTCCGGCAGGTGCGCCGGGAAGACGTGACCCAGCTTCTGCATAAAGCGGTCGGTGAAGTGCGGCTTAAACAGAGAGACTTTCTCCAGCATCGCGTCGGTGCGGCCCTTCATGGTAAAGAAGAACGGCATTTTATCGGTGCCGAGCTTGTCGATCATCAGGAAGGTATCTTTCCCGTACTGCTCGGCGATGTCGTAAATATCGCGGTGCATGTACTCGCCCGCAACCGGCAGATGGCTGAATTCGGCGAGAATATGGCGGCGAATTTCGGTCAGCACTTCCGGCTGGTTGGTGCCGATGTAGAACACCTGCTGGCGTTTTTCCGCCGGGAAAGTATCGAGGCGCACGGCGAACACCGCCAGCTTGCCGGCGCAACCCGAGGATTCAAACAGACGGTCCGGGTCGGCGTTGTAGCGTGCCGGGGTATCGGCATTCACGTCGCGCACGCGGGTGACGTAATCATGATCGTGAGCGTGGCGGCCATCGTGGCGGACATCTTCATCTTTAACCCGCTCGTCGTCGAGGCGGCTGAGGATCTGCTCCGGCGTGGTGCCGAGGTCGATGCCGAGGTGGTTCACCAGCGTCAGCTTGCCGTTTTCATCAATTTGCGCGTACAGCGACATTTCGGTATACGCCGGGCCGCGCTGTACCAGCGAGCCGCCGGAGTTGTTGCAGATCCCGCCGACCACCGATGCCCCGATGCAGGATGAGCCAATGACGGAGTGCGGTTCGCGACCCAGCGGCTTCAGCGCTTTTTCCAGCGAATAGAGCGTTGTGCCGGGATAAGCCAGTACCTGTTCGCCTTTATCCAGCAGGTGCAGTTTATCCAGGCGCAGGGTGCTGATAATGACGATGTCGCGATCGTAATCATTGCCGTTCGGCGTTGATCCTTCGGTCAGGCCGGTATTTGCCGCCTGCATCAGAATGATTTTATCGGCGTTGACGCAGGCGTTCAGCACGCGCCACAGCTCCAGCAGCGTGCCGGGAAAGACCACCGCCAGCGCTTCTCCCTGGCCGGAGCGGAAGCCTTTGCGATAGCGCTGGGTTTTGGCCGGGTCGGTCAACAGATGGGAGGTGCCAACCAGGCGAGCGAGTTCAGCCAGAAAAGCGTTGTTATGAGTTGTTGCAGATGACATGTTCCACTCCTTGTGGCGGTACAAAATTATCAAAAATAAGAATAGCCCTTTGTATGACAATTTGATGCATCAATGTTTCGAAAAATCAGAGAACAACGCGCGCTTTCTTCAGGCGTCTCGTTTATGTTTATGGCAGACTTCGATTTTTGCTATCTTTTCGCCGATCTGGCCGACTGGAACAATGAGGGATAAAAATGAAATGGCTTTGTACTGTAGGCGTCGCTGTGAGCCTGGCGCTGCAACCCGCGCTGGCGGATGAATTGTTCGGCAATCATCCCTTAACGCCGCAGGCGCGGGATGCGTTTGTGACCGAACTGCTGACGAAAATGACGGTGGACGAAAAAATCGGTCAGCTGCGCTTGATTAGCGTCGGTCCGGATAACCCGAAAGAAGCCATCCGCGAAATGATAAAAGAGGGGCAGGTAGGGGCGATTTTTAACACCGTGACCCGCAATGATATCCGCGCTATGCAGGATCAGGTGATGGCGCTCAGCCGCCTGAAAATTCCGCTGTTTTTCGCTTTTGACGTGCTGCACGGCCAGCGCACGGTATTTCCGATATCTCTTGGCCTGGCTTCCTCTTTCAACCTCGATGCGGTGAATACCGTCGGGCGGATTTCAGCTTATGAGGCGGCCGACGATGGCCTGAACATGACCTGGGCGCCGATGGTCGACGTCTCCCGCGACCCGCGCTGGGGCCGCGCCTCGGAAGGCTTTGGCGAAGACACTTATCTCACCACCATCATGGGGGAAGAGATGGTGAAATCCATGCAGGGCAAAAGCCCGGCGGACCGCTACTCGGTGATGACCAGCGTTAAGCACTTTGCCGCCTACGGCGCGGTCGAAGGCGGCAAAGAGTACAACACCGTCGATATGAGCCCGCAGCGCCTGTTTAACGACTATATGCCGCCGTATAAAGCGGGGCTGGACGCAGGCAGCGGCGCGGTAATGGTCGCGCTCAACTCGCTTAACGGTACTCCGGCAACCTCGGATTCCTGGCTGCTGAAGGACGTGCTGCGCGACCAGTGGGGCTTCAAAGGCATCACCGTGTCCGACCATGGGGCCATAAAGGAGTTGATCAAACACGGCGTGGCCGCGGACCCGGAAGACGCGGTGCGCGTGGCGCTGAAGTCAGGCATCAACATGAGCATGAGCGATGAATACTACAGTAAGTATCTGCCCGGGCTGGTGAAGTCCGGCAAGGTGACGATGGCGGAGCTTGATGACGCGACCCGCCACGTGCTGAACGTCAAATACGATATGGGGCTGTTTAACGATCCCTATAGCCACCTGGGGCCGAAAGATTCCGATCCGCAGGATACCAACGCCGAAAGCCGTCTGCATCGTAAAGAAGCGCGTGAAGTGGCGCGCGAAAGCCTGGTGTTGCTGAAAAACCGTCTCGACACGCTGCCGCTGAAAAAATCGGGCACTATCGCGGTAATCGGCGCGCTGGCCGACAGCAAGCGCGACATGATGGGCAGCTGGTCAGCGGCGGGCGTGGCCGATCAGTCGGTCACCGTGCTGGCCGGAATGCAAAAGGCGCTGGGCGATCAGGGCAAAATCATCTATGCCAAAGGCGCCAACGTCACTGATGATAAAGGTATCGTCGACTTCCTTAATCTGTACGAGAAAGCGGTGCAGGTTGATCCACGCTCGCCGCAGGAGATGATTGATGAAGCGGTGGCGGCGGCGAAGCAGTCCGACGTGGTGGTTGCCGTGGCGGGTGAAGCGCAGGGTATGGCGCATGAAGCCTCCAGCCGCACCGACATCACCCTGCCGCAGAGCCAGCGCGCCCTCATTAGCGCGCTGAAAGCGACCGGTAAACCGCTGGTGCTGGTGCTGATGAACGGCCGTCCGCTGGCGCTGGTGAAAGAGGATCAGCAGGCCGATGCGATACTCGAAACCTGGTTCGCCGGTACCGAAGGCGGCAACGCCATTGCCGACGTGCTGTTCGGCGACTACAACCCGTCGGGCAAACTGCCGATGTCCTTCCCGCGTTCGGTCGGACAGATCCCAACCTACTACAGCCATCTCAATACCGGTCGCCCGTACAATGCAGATAAGCCGAACAAGTACACCTCGCGCTACTTTGACGAGGCCAACGGCCCGCTCTATCCCTTTGGCTACGGCCTGAGCTATACCACCTTTAGCGTTTCCGATGTGAAAATGTCGGCGCCGACCTTGCAGCGCGACGGCAGCGTAACCGCCAGCGTGCAGGTGACCAATACCGGCAAGCGTGAAGGGGCGACGGTGATTCAGCTTTATCTGCAGGACGTCACCGCTTCCCTGAGCCGGCCGGTGAAAATGCTGCGCGGCTTTAAGAAGGTGACCCTCAAGCCGGGTGAGACGCAAACCGTCAGCTTCCCGATTGACATTGAGGCGCTGAAGTTCTGGAACCAGCAGATGAAGTACGACGCCGAGCCGGGCAAATTCAACGTCTTTATCGGCGTCGATTCCGCCCGCGTGAAGCAGGGCGAGTTCGAACTGCTGTAATTGCGCTTTGTCGCCCGGGTAAGGCTGTGGCCGCCGCACGGGAACACGCATTCCTTATCCCAAAGGCCGATTTATCGGCCTTTTCTTTTTCCGCTCCGCCCCAAATGAACTACGCTTTTTGCTTAAGCTCCTGTTAATGGAGCGCAAATTAAAGAGGGACGCGAGAATGATAAAGGCAAGTATGTGGTCCGGCACGCTGGCGCTGGCGGCCCTGATAAGTCTGCCGCTGCAGGCGGCGGAGCCGGTTAAAGTCGGCTCAAAAATCGATACCGAAGGGGCGCTGCTCGGCAATATTATTTTGCAGGTGCTGGAAAGCCACGGAGTGAAAACCGTCAATAAAATCCAGCTCGGCACCACGCCGGTGGTGCGCGGAGCGATAACCGCCGGTGAACTGGATATCTATCCGGAATATACCGGTAACGGCGCCTTCTTCTTTAAAGCGGAGAACGACCCGGCGTGGAAAAACGCGCAGCAGGGCTACGAGAAAGTCAAAAAGCTGGACGCGGAAAAGAATAAGCTCGTGTGGCTTACCCCGGCTCCGGCCAACAATACCTGGACCATCGCCGTTCGTCAGGATCTGGCGGAAAAAAATAACCTCGCCTCGTTAAGCGACCTTGCCGGCTATCTGCAAAAGGGCGGTGACTTTAAGCTGGCCGCTTCGGCGGAATTTATTGAACGGCCGGACGCGCTGCCGGCATTTGAAAAAGCCTACGACTTTACGCTCAAACAGAACCAGCTGCTGTCGCTGGCGGGCGGCGATACGGCGGTCACCATTAAAGCGGCGGCGCAGCAGACCTCCGGCGTAAATGCGGCGATGGCCTACGGCACCGATGGCCCGGTCGCCGCGCTGGGCCTGCAAACCCTGAGCGACCCGAAGGGCGTGCAGCCAATTTACGCCCCGGCCCCGGTCGTGCGTGAAGCGGTGCTGAAAGAATACCCGCAGATAGCCGACTGGCTACAGCCGGTCTTTGCCAGCCTGGATGAAAAGACCCTGCAAAAGCTGAACGCCAGTATTGCGGTAGAGGGCCTGGATGCGAAGAAAGTCGCCGCCGACTATCTGCAACAAAAAGGGCTGCTGAAGTAGAGTTCGCGTGACGATTCGTTGCTGTAACCGCGTTGCGCTGCTGCTGGCATTATTACTGCTGCTGGCGATGGCGCTGCCGTTTATCAATTATGCGCCTAACCGGCTGTTATCCGGCGAGGGCCGTTGGCTATGGCAGGTCTGGCCATGGCTGGCGGGCGTGCAGGCGGGGGCGGCGCTGTTAATCGCGCTGCTGTGCTGGCGGCCGGGGCGCTTCCCGCTGCTGGTCATCTTCCTGCTGGCGGATCTGATGCTGCCTGCGCTGCTTTGGGGGGCCGGCGGGGCGGCGGGGCAGCTGGCGCAGAACGGTTCGTCGCTGGCCCGTACCTCGCCGGGCAGCGGCCTGTGGCTGGCGCTGGCGCTCTGTCTGCTTATCGCCAGCGATGCCGTTCGCCGTCTGACTTCCCGTGCCCTGTGGCGCTGGTTGCTCAATGCGCAAATCTGGCTGCTGCCCGCGCTGCTGCTGGGACTGGGGAGCCTCGATGAACTCTCTCTGCTGAAAGAGTATTTCAATCGCCGGGAAGTGTTTGACGATGCGCTGTCGCAGCATGTGACTCTGCTGCTCGGTACCCTGCTGCCGGGGCTGCTGATTGGGCTGCCCATTGGCGTTTGGCTCTGGCGCTTCCCACGCTGGCAATCGCCGGTTTTTGCGGTTCTCAATGTGATTCAGACCGTTCCCTCCGTGGCGCTGTTCGGCCTGCTTATTGCGCCGCTGGCGGGGCTGGCGCGCCAGTTTCCTTCGCTTGCCCAGCTCGGCGTTTCCGGAACCGGCATTACGCCTGCGCTGATTGCGCTGGTGCTTTATGCGCTGTTGCCGCTGGTACGCGGGGTGACGGTCGGCCTGCAGCAGGTTCCGCGTGAAGCGCTGGAGAGCGCGGTGGCGATGGGGATGAGCGGCGGACAGCGGTTTCGTCAGGTACAGTTGCCGCTGGCATTGCCCGTATTGTTGCGCAGCCTGCGGGTGGTTAGCGTACAAACCGTCGGTATGGCGGTCGTCGCAGCGCTGATTGGCGCAGGCGGCTTTGGCGCGCTGGTTTTCCAGGGCCTACTCAGCAGCGCGCTGGATCTGGTGCTGCTTGGGGTGATCCCGACCATCGCGCTGGCGGTGGTGGTGGATGCGCTATTCGCGCTGTGGGGCGCATTACTCAAAGGAGAGGTCCGTGATTGAGTTCGACGGCGTCAATAAAGCCTTTGCCGGACAGCCTGCGGTGAAAAACCTCAATCTGCATCTGCGCGAGGGGGCATTTTCGGTGCTGATTGGCACCTCAGGTTCGGGGAAATCGACCACGCTGAAGATGATCAATCGCCTGGTGGAGCATGATAGCGGGACGATCCGTTTCGCCGGGCAGGATATCCGCCAGCAGCCGGTGCTCGAACTGCGCCGCAGAATGGGCTACGCCATCCAGTCCATCGGCCTGTTTCCCCACTGGACGGTGGCGCAAAACATTGCCACCGTTCCGCAGCTGCAAAAGTGGTCGCGGCAAAAAACGCAGGCGCGGGTTGATGAATTGATGGCCTTGCTGGGGCTCGAGCCGGTGCTGCGCGAACGTTATCCCCATCAGCTTTCCGGCGGCCAGCAGCAGCGCGTCGGCGTGGCGCGCGCGCTGGCGGCGAATCCGCAGGTGTTGCTCATGGACGAACCTTTTGGCGCGCTCGATCCGGTGACGCGGGAAGCTCTGCAACAGGAGATGATCCGCATTCATCGCCTGCTGGGACGCACGATTGTGCTGGTGACCCACGATATCGATGAGGCGCTGCGGCTGGCGGATCATCTGGTGTTGATGGACGGCGGCGAAGTAGTGCAGCAGGGCGAGCCGCTGCAGATGCTGCTGGAGCCAAAAAATACCTTTGTGCAGACCTTCTTTGGCCGCAGCGAACTGGGCGTGCGCCTGCTGTCGCTGCGCGGCGTGAGTGATTATCTGCGCCGCGATGAGCGCCTGGCGGGAGATGCGTTAAACGTGGCGATGACCCTGCGCGAGGCGCTATCGCAGTTTATTGCTCATCGCTGCGAGGTATTGCCGGTAGTGGATGAGCGGGGAGAGTCCTGCGGGACGTTGCATTTTGCCGACCTGCTGCGCGAGGAGGCCCGGCGTGAAGGTGCTACGTGATCCGCTGCTGTGGCTGATCGCAATGTTTGTCGCGCTGCTGCTGGCGTTGCCCTACAGCGCGCCGCTATTCAGCGCGCTGTTTCCCGAGCTGCCGCGCCCGGTTTATCAGCAGGAGAGTTTTATTTCGCTGACCCTGGCGCACTGTTGGCTGGTGGCACTCTCCAGCCTCGCGGCTACGGTGGTGGGCGTCGGGGCAGGGATTGCGGTCACCCGGCCTTCCGGTCATGAGTTTCGCCCCCTGGTAGAGACGATCGCCGCGATGGGACAGACGTTTCCACCGGTTGCGGTGCTGGCGATTGCGGTTCCGGTGATGGGATTCGGCTGGCAGCCCGCGCTGATCGCGCTGGCGCTGTACGGCATATTGCCGGTTTTGCAGGGTACGCTGGCGGGATTGGGGGCGGTACCGTCCGGCGTATTGTCTATCGCTCAGGGGATGGGAATGACCGGCTGGCAGAGATTGATAAAGGTGGAGCTGCCGCTGGCGGCGCCGGTGATGCTCGCCGGCATTCGTACCTCGACCATCGTGAATATGGGGACGGCGACCATTGCGTCAACCGTCGGCGCGAATACGCTCGGCACGCCGATTGTTATCGGCCTGAGCGGATTTAATACCGCTTATGTCATTCAGGGGGCGCTGCTGGTGGCGCTGGCAGCGATTATCGTCGATCGCGGCTTTGAACGGCTGACCCGGCTAATCAGCCGACACCGCCGCGAACAATAAATGAATAGCCAGCCAGCATCACGCCGCCGATGCCGCTGATGGCCATAAATAAGAACAGAGTAATAACCGCAATTTTCGCTGGCTTCATAATAGGCTCCTGATGTTAACGCAAGGATTATACGGTGAAGCGCAGGTGTTAATGAAACATTAATTGCGGTTTAGCTACGACAGCCCCCCGGCTTGCGCTGCGCTTAGCCGGGCTACCGGGCCACAGATTGCCGATAACCCGTAGCCCGGGTAAGGCGTTTACGCCGCAACCCGGGGAATGTGCCGTGATGTAGTATTGCTGCGGCTTCTTCCCGGCTTGCGCTGCGCTTAGCCGGGCTACCGGGCCACAGATTGCCGGTAACCCGTAGCCCGGACAGGCGCCTCAGGCGCCGCCTCCGGGAGACGTTGCGGTGGCGTGATTCAGCCAGATAATCTGGCCCTGCTGCTCCCATTGACGCATTTGATTCACCTGGGCGCTACAGGGCGTCTCTCCGCACCAGACCATTAGCGTACTGTCGGGGAAAAGCTCCGGTCGGATCTGGTTCAGCGAATGGGCGAGAATATCCACCCGCCAGCCATGTTCGCTGGCTATCCAGCCCTCCAGCCATAGCCGGGTGATATCGTTCACATTCCAGCCCATAATCAGCGCATGGTCGCCGGGATATTTTGCCGTCGAGGACAGGCATCGGGCGATATGATTAATCAGAATGCCGTCCAGGATGCCCCGCATTGCCAGCAACGTTGGCTGCGGGCTGAGCAGGCGCTGGCGTAAGGGGTTAACCAGGTGCTTCACCAGGGTTTGCGCAGAGTCGGTGTGGTTACGCTCCTTCAGCCACATCCGCAGGCGATGATAACTTCCGTTTTGCAGATAGCCGAGCAGCATCTCCTGCCGATCGCACCAGCCGTCGACCCTCTCCTGCTCATTATCCATCAGCAGCGTTTTCACTTTCCCGACCTGCACGCCGGAGTCAATCCAGCGTTTGATTTCGCGAATACGGTCTATCTCATATTCATTAAACAGGCGGTGGCCGCCGTCGGTACGCTGAGGTTTCAGTAATCCGTAGCGCCGCTGCCAGGCGCGTAACGTCACGGGATTGATATCGCAAAGCTGGGCAACTTCGCCAATTGTATAAAGCGCCATTTTCTCCTCCCGCTGTGTTCTCCTCTATTAACTGTAGAAGCTGTTTGCCGAAGCGGGGAGTTTTGTCTGTTTTTTGTACAAAAACGGATCGTCGAGGCGCTAAGAAGTGTGATCCTGAACATGAATTATCATTTTCATGTATTGCTTCAAAGAAAGTTATAAGCAAGCAGTGTATGTTACGCGCTTTCAAATGAAGTGTGGTCTGCGGGTATGTACGAGTTTGATCTGGTGTTGCTGCTGCTTCAGCAGATGTGCGTGTTTTTGGTCATTGCGTGGCTGATGAGCAAAACGCGTCTGTTCATCCCGTTAATGCAGGTCACCGTCCGTTTACCGCATAAGCTCTTGTGCTACGTGACCTTCTCTATTTTCTGCATCCTCGGCACCTACTTTGGCCTGCATATCGAAGATTCGATCGCCAATACGCGAGCCATCGGCGCGGTGATGGGCGGCCTGCTGGGCGGACCGGTGGTCGGCGGCCTGGTGGGACTGACCGGCGGCCTTCATCGCTACTCGCTGGGCGGCATGACCGCGCTGAGCTGTATGGTTTCCACCATCGTTGAAGGACTGCTCGGCGGGCTGGTGCACAGCATTCTGGTTAAACGCGGGCGACCGGATAAAGTCTTCAGCCCGCTCACGGCCGGCGCGATTACCTTTTTTGCTGAAATGGTGCAGATGTTGATCATTTTGCTGATCGCTCGCCCGTTCGAAGATGCCCTGCATCTGGTACAAAGCATCGCTGCCCCCATGATGGTGACTAATACCGTCGGGGCGGCGCTGTTTATGCGTATCCTGTTGGATAAGCGGGCGATGTTTGAAAAATATACCTCGGCTTTCTCGGCCACCGCGCTGAAGGTGGCGGCGTCGACGGAGGGGATCCTGCGCCAGGGGTTTAACGAAGAGAACAGCATGAAGGTCGCGCAGGTACTGATCCAGGAGCTGGATATCGGCGCGGTCGCGATCACCGATCGCGACAAGCTGCTGGCGTTTACCGGGATCGGCGACGATCACCATCTGCCCGGTAAGCCTATTTCTTCGCTCTATACCCAAAAGGCGATCGATACCGGCGAGGTGGTCTATGCCGACGGTAACGAGGTGCCCTACCGCTGCTCGATTCATCCTAACTGTAAGCTGGGCTCCACGCTGGTTATTCCGCTGCGCGGCGAGAATCAGCGGGTGATTGGCACGATAAAACTTTATGAAGCGAAAAACCGCCTGTTCAGCTCCATCAACCGCACGCTGGGGGAGGGGATTGCCCAGCTATTATCCGCGCAGATCCTGGCCGGACAGTATGAGCGGCAAAAGGCGTTGCTAACGCAGTCGGAAATCAAGCTGCTGCACGCCCAGGTGAACCCGCACTTCCTGTTCAACGCGCTGAATACCCTGAAAGCGGTGATTCGCCGCGATAGCGACCAGGCGGGGCAACTGGTGCAGTATCTGTCGACCTTTTTCCGCAAAAACCTGAAACGGCCAGCGGAGATCGTGACCCTGGCGGATGAGATCGAACATGTAAACGCCTATTTGCAGATTGAGAAAGCGCGCTTTCAGGCCAACCTACAGATCCACATGCTGGTGCCGGAAGCGCTGGCCCAGCATCAACTGCCGGCTTTTACCCTACAGCCGATAGTCGAAAACGCCATTAAGCACGGGACTTCGCAGCACCTTGGGGTGGGGGAAATCACCATTCGCGCCAGCCAGTACCAGCGCTGGCTGCAGCTGGATATTGAAGATAACGCCGGGTTATATCAGGACAAACCCAGCGCCAGCGGACTGGGCATGAATCTGGTTGATCGCCGTCTGCGGGCGCGCTTCGGCGCCGATTGCGGGATCACCGTCACCTGCGAGCCGGAATGTTTTACCCGCGTCACGCTGAGACTGCCTCTGGAGGAAAACGCATGTTAAAAGTATTAATTGTCGACGACGAGCCGCTGGCGCGTGAAAACCTGCGTATTTTGCTGGAGACCCAGCCGGATATCGAGATTGTGGGCGAATGCGGAAATGCCGTAGAGGCGATTGGCGCGGTACACAAGCTGCACCCGGACGTGCTATTTCTGGATATCCAGATGCCGCGTATCAGCGGTCTTGAGATGGTTGGCATGCTTGACCCGGAGCATCGGCCCTATATCGTCTTTCTCACCGCATTTGACGAGTACGCGGTGAAAGCCTTTGAAGAGCACGCGTTTGATTATTTGCTGAAGCCAATAGAGTCCGCCAGGCTGGAAAAAACGCTGGCTCGACTGCGCCAGGAGCGCAGCCTGCAGGATATGACCGCCCTCGACGATACCCAGCAGGCGCTAAAGTATATTCCCTGCACCGGCCACAGCCGCATCTGGCTACTGCAGATGGAAGACGTGGCCTTCGTCAGCAGCCGGATGAGCGGGATTTACGTGACCGACCGCGAAGGAAAGGAGGGTTTTACCGAGCTCACCTTACGCACCCTTGAGAGCCGAACGCCGCTGCTGCGCTGCCATCGCCAGTACCTGGTTAACATGTCCCATCTCAAGGAGATCCGCTTTGAGGAAAACGGCCAGGCGGAGCTGCTGATGCGAGCCGGGCAAACGGTGCCGGTGAGCCGCCGTTATCTGAAAAGCCTGAAAGAGGCGATTGGTCTGTAAAACGGCGGAATCGTGATAAACTGTGCGGCAGAATTTTTCATCATGAAGGCAATATGATCAGTAACGATATTCTTCGTAGCCTGCGCTACACCCTGAAAACCAATAACAGCGGCCTGGTACGTATTTTTGCGCTAGCGGATGCGCCGGTCAGCGCCGAACAGTTGGTACCCTGGCTGAAAAAAGAAGACGAAGAGGGGTTTGTGCGCTGCCCGGATGTCGTGCTGTCGAATTTTCTCAACGGCCTGATTTACGACAAACGCGGTAAAGATGCGTCGGCGCCGCCGCTGGCGGTCGAACGCCGGGTGAATAATAATATCGTGCTGAAAAAACTGCGTATAGCCTTTTCCCTGAAGACGGATGACATTCTCGCTATCCTCACCCAGCAGAAATTCCGCGTCTCGATGCCGGAAATCACCGCCATGATGCGCGCCCCGGAGCATAAAAACTTCCGCGAATGCGGCGACCAGTTTCTGCGCTACTTCCTGCGCGGGCTGACCGAGCGCGAACACGCGAAATCCTGATATGCCTCCCCGGCTTGCGGCGTTAACGCCAGAGCCGGGCTCCCCGAATGTACGGCCCTGTAGCTTGACCGGGGTAGCCCGGCTAAGCGTAGCGTAAGCCGGGAGTTCTCCGCGCCAGTCTGGGTTATTTCACTTCTTTAAAACCCTGTGATTTCAACATTTTTTCCGACTCGCTCAGCGAAATAAACTTTTGCGAACAGTCGGTAAAGCTGGCCCCGGGTAATTGACACAGCTCGCTGATTTTAGCCTGATTAAAGTCGATGGAGAGGTGTTCCTGCGCGGCGCTCTCTTTATAGTCGACGCTGTGGGTGACGCCTTTGATTTTGCTGTAGGCCACGCCGATAGGATCGATGATCTTGCGCGCCTGCTCTTCGTTACTCACCCCGAGTGATGTATAGGGAATAGTATTCTCCGCGTCCTGGCGGGTAACGACATCGTCTTTGTAGTGATAGGTATAGGTCAGGTCTACGCCGTTCATCGTGTTGTGAAACGTCTTGACCTCATCTTTGTTGTTATCGCAGCCGACGAGCGCGGCCATCATTAACGTTGCGCCCAGAGCGGCGGTAATCCTGCGGTTAAATTTCATTATCATTCCTTGTTAATCAATCATCATCTCTAATTGTATACAGAGTTGGGCGATAGCGCTGAGCGTATCCTCGGAAGTCGCCGTTTCGCGCTCGGCCAACTGGCGGAGCAGGCGCGCGAGATGATTAAATCCGCCGTTGGTTAAATCGTCGCTCAGCGTCATCGCTTCGCGAAAAAGGCCCTTTTGCTGATAGCGCAGGCCGTTGCGCATAATCTGGATCAGCAGCGCCCGGGTGCGCTGCAACAGCGTCAGGGCCAGCGACCGCGGCGGCAGGATATCGCCGGCAGGCAGCGGCCCAACGGGAAGCGGTTCCGCGTTCAGCGCCCAGCCGCGGGTGCGGGTCATCATTACCAGCGGTTCCAGGCTAAGCTGCCCGCGGCTAAAGGTGACCATCCCGGACACCATCACTACCGGATCGTCCGCCTGGCTGAGCAGCGCCGCCATTCGCTCAACGGCATAGGGCGCGCTGGCGGCGGCGGGAAGGGACAGCTGCAAAACGTTGTCTTGCCCTTCGCCGCTGAGAACCTGCGCATCCAGCGTTTGCCGGGCGGCGTCCCATCCGACGGCAAGACAGGCATCCACCGGCAAAATAAACAGATTATCCACCTGATTAAGCGGACGCACCCACGCCGGAGGGCGCTGGCGCAGATACTCACGCAGCGCCGCAACCCCCGGCTGGCGCAGCGGCGCGCTGAGCAAAAGCCAGGCCTCTTCACTGAGCGGAACGTTGCTGCTCAGGCGGTGGCGCGCGCTCAGCAGCAGTTCGCCGCTGGCATTGCGGCTCGCTGATTGAGTAATTATCTGCCCGCCCGCCAGCGCGCCGGCCTGGAAGCTAAACAGGCGGCGCTGCCACAGCGGGATTTGCGCCCGTTCCGCCAGCGGCCAGCTGCGCGACAGATGCATAATGCTGCCGGTATCCGGGTCGCTAAACCAGATGCGTAAACCGTAGCGGTGATTATCCTGCCAGCTGCGCATTCCCAGGGAGATAAGTCGCAAATGATCGAGCAGCGCTTCACCGGCGATACCCTGGCCCACCACGGTGCGCCACGGCAGGGGCGGCGTCTGGTCGGCATCGGCAAGCTGCGCCATTCTGTCGGCGCTCTCAAGGCGGGCGTTAAGTCCTGCCAACTGGCTGAGAAGCTGTTCAGGATGGTAATGGCTGGCGCGCTGCTGAAGGGCCTCGACGCCTTCACGAAGCTGAGCAAGCGCGCCGACGACCCAGCGCCAGTTTACCGTCTGCGCCGCGCGCTGCGCCCGGGTGAACGCAGCCTCGAAGCCAATAGGCGGCTGGCTGACGCCGCTTTGCCACAGCAGTTGGCTGAGCTGGCGGAGGCTTTGTCGACAGGCCTCGCCGTCAGGGGTATCAAAAGGCCCTCCGCGGGCGGCGGCCTTGCGGCTGCGCGTTTGCCAGACCAGGTGCGTAAAGCCAGGCTGCTGGGCTTCGGCATCGGTAAAAGCCTGAACCGCCAGCGCCACGTGTTCGCACAGCGAGCCGTCGACGCAGTCGCAGCGGGCAAAACGGATGCTGCTGCGGGAATAAAAACGCACATCGCTCATCGGCAGCTTTGCCGAAGGCGTTTCGTTAGGTCGGCAGAATAGCTCCACCGCGACGCCTTTATCCGCCAGCTGCTGCGCCCGCTTCAGAACGGACTCGGGGAGAGCGGCCAGTTCCGCTTGCCACAGTCCCGGATGCCAGCGTTCGCCGCTCTCCGGTTCCCCTTCGGGATGCTCATCACCGGTATTGGCGCGCTGGTAGCTGAGGATCAGCATCACGCGATGACGACACATGCCGCTGGCGCCGCAGGTACAGCTGGATTCTTTGAGCGCCTGGCCTTTTGCCAGCCGGGTGCGGGTGCCGTCGTGAAATACGGCGGTCAGGGTGCCGTCTTCATCCTGCGCAAGCTCGGGGATATTGCCGTTATCCAGCTCTTTCTGGCTGCGTTTTACGAATCCGGCGTTGCTTAGCGCCATGAGCGCCTGCGGGGTGAGTTCCAGTAATTCGGGGCGTAAAGGCATCATGATTGTAAATTCTCCGCCAGCCAGGAGGCCAGCTCGCCGGGCGTCATGGCGGCGATTTGCGCCCCGACGTTAACCAGCGCCTGGGCCATATCGTGGTCATAACAGGGGGATGCCGAACTGTCTAACGCCGCCAGCCCGAGGACTTTAGCGCCGCTTTGCACGCTCAGCTTGACCTGATTAATCAGTAGCGAGTTCGCCCCGCCTTCGAAAAAGTCGCTCACCAGCACGATGACGCTTTTTTGCGGTTGTTCAATCAGCTGTCGCGCATATTCAACGGCCTGGGCGATATTGGTCCCGCCGCCGAGCTGAACTTTCATCAGCAGCTCTACCGGGTCGGCAACGTCGTCCGTGAGATCCACCACGCTGGTATCAAACGCCACGAGGTGCGTACGAATGCCGGGCAGCTGCCATAAGCAGGCCGCCATAACCGCCGAATGGATAACGGAATCCACCATCGAACCGCTCTGATCGACCAGCAAAATCAGCTGCCATTTTTCGCTGTGGCGTTTAATACGGCTGATAAACTTAGGCGATTCAATGTACAGCTTGCTGCGCTGCGGGTCCCAGTGCTTGAGGTTGGCGCGCAGGGTATTCTTGAAGTCGAAGTTGCGCGCCAGCGGGATACGCGAGGGGCGGCGCCGATCGCGCGCGCCGGAAAAAGCCTGGCGCACCTCTGTCGCCAGCCGGGCCATAATTTGCTCTACCACCTGGCGCACCAGCTTGCGGGCGGCGTTCAGCACGTCTGGATTCATCAGATGTTTAGTATGCAGTACCGCTCGCAGCAGGCTTTCGGAAGGCTCGATACGTTCAAGCACTTCCAGATTGGTCACCACCTCATCGATGCCGTAGCGCAGTACCGCATCGCTCTCCAGCCGCTCGATAACCGGCTGCGGAAAAAGCGAGTGGATAGCGTTGATCCATTCCGGCGTCGTCAGGCTGGAATCCTCCAGTCCACCCTGGCGCTCGCCTCGCCGTAGTCGCTCCGGATCGCGGCCGTAGAGCCACTCCAGCGCATGGTCTACCTGACGGGCATGCTCATCGAGGCCGCCGAGGCTGTTTTCGGCGGCCTCGCCCAGAATCAGCCGCCAGCGCTGGAGCTCCTGGGTTGCCAGAATATCGGATAACCTGTTCATTAGCGTACTCCCCAATGGCGTAGCGCGGCCAGCGCCTGCTGTTCCAGCTGCTGATGATAGAGTAACTGCTCCGGCGAGCAGGCAACCGGCGCCTGTAGCGCAGAGGTCGGTAGCATGGACATGTGATAGTGATCGAGCACCTGGCGGGCCAGCTCGCCGCGTTCCCGAGGCGGCAGCCACGCCATCGCCGCCCGCAGATCCGGCAGCGCGAGAATAAACTCATCGTCCGCCAGCCGGGCGAGCAGCGCGCTGAATCCCGCGATAAAAGCGGGCTGACAGGCGAGCTGATGGCGCGCCAGCGCCAGCATACCGTGGACCGCTTCTCCCAGACGCTGCGGAGAGAGCTGCGTCAGCAGGGTCAGCGCTGCTTCAGCGGTTGCCGTGGGATGCTCAAGACGAATCAGCGCGCCGAGCGCCGCGCCGCGGTCGAGCGGTGCGGCATCTGCGGCGTGAATTCGCCGTTCAAGCAGCGCCAGGGCGGCGCTGAGCGAAACTCCCGGTAAAACGCTGCCGCTGTGGAGATCGCGCAGGATGTGGCACAGGGTGCGCCAGCTATGCAGATGGGCGTGAAACTGCTGCTCTTCGGCAACGCCGCTGGATTCGCAAAGCCACAGCGTCCGGTCAAGCGCCGCGCAAAGCGTGATTTCCAGCACCGCGGCGTTTTGCATACCGCTGCTCTCATCTTGCTGCCAGAGGGCGTAAAGCACCTCCAGCGCTGGCCCCATTTCGGCAAACTGGCTCTCTTCGGCAATCAGCTGCGCCAGCTGTTCCAGCATCTGCTGGCTGAAGGTAGAGAGCCCCGCCAGCGCGGCCTGATTCAGGCTGGCGGCCAGGCTTTTGATCCCCCCGCAGGCCAGAATAGCCGCTTCCAGCCGCTGGCGCGCGGCCTCCGCCAGGGAAGCGCCGTAGCGGGAGGCCTCGATCAGGACCGCGTGCTGCTCCAGGGTTGGAAACAGTCGCCAGCGCTCTTCGCCATCGCCGGAAAGCGTCACCGCGCTGCCCGTTTGCTGCTGGAAACCGGGAATGTCGAGGATGGCCAACCGGTGTAAGACCTGACTTTTTGCTAATCCCTCGGGCGTATAGCGATTGATGTTCAGGTTTGCCGGTACGGCGATCCCGACGCGCGCCAGCTCGCGATCGACGTCCTGCGGCAGCGGCGGCAGCGGCGTTCCCTGAGCGAGCTTGCCGAAACCGGCTCCCGCCAGCGCATCCACGATGGTCAGCAGAATCGGATCGGTTTGCGGATGAATCACGCCGCGATAGCTCCACGGTAGCGGGGCATTGAGCGCTTCTTTGATTAACGAGCCCGCCAGCGCGTCAAGCCAGTCGCAGCGCAGCGGCTGGGTATGGCCGCGTATCTGCGCCAGCGCCATTGCGCGCAGGTGGGCGGCAGCGAAATCGGCCGTTGAGGCGGGAAGGCGATGCTGGCGCAGGCGGGCAAGGATAGTTTTCAGCAGCCGTTCCCCGGCCTGACGCAGGCCCAACTGCCAGCACCAATTTTGCCAGACCGGCGCCGGCATCCCGGAAAGATAGCCCGCCAGAACGTCCAGCCGTTTTTCGCTATAGGGGGTGAGGTAGCAGCCGGTGACGGCGTCGGGCGTCGGTGGCGGCGGGGATTCAGGTTCCTGCGCTGGCGCCCGGCAATTCCGCCACAGGGCTGCCAGCGCCGGGGCGTGCCAGCCGCCGCAGACCACCACGACCGGGCCGTCATTTTGCTGCATGGCCCATGCCACCCAGCGGGCCATCCAGGCTTCCCGCTGCCGGCTGTTTTCCCCGCCGCTGCTATCGCCGCGCAGCTGGATAAAGTATGTTTCCAGCGCCTGCTCCAGTCCGGCTCGCTGGGTTTCATCTTCGAACAGATGGTCCCACAGCGCGTCGGTATTCTCCATTCCGCTGGCGGCTAACAGGCGCTGCTGGTCATCGGCGCGGCGAGCGTCAGAGGCATCGCTGTCATCCTCTCTTTGCGCCCAGACCGGTAAATCGATAAAGCGAATATGCGCGCCCGTCGCCCGGGCGCTCAGCAGCGCCTGCCACTCGGGGGAGAATTCGGCAAACGGCGTCCAGGCACCGCGTCCCGCCGCGCCGCCCTCCTGAGACTGGCAGTAGCTGTAGATGGCGATGGGCAATTGATGGGGTAAAAACAGCTCATCCAGGCGCTGATTAAAGTCCACCGGCCCTTCAATCAGAACGTAGCGCGGACGCGTTTGTTCGATGCGTTCTTTTACCAGCCTGGCGCAGGCCGGGCTGTGGTGTCGAACGCCGATAATTAACGGCTGCTCTGGCATGCGTGTTCCCTCACGGCAGGCGGTGGCGGGCCTGATAATAGGCCTGCCAGTGGGCTTCTTTATGCGTACCGACGCGCTGCTCAAAATAGCGGCGCAGGCGGGCGCGGTCGTCCTCGTTATCTTTGACAATTGTACCGGCGATGCAGTCTACCAGGTCGGCGGGCTCTCCGGCGCGAGCGGCCAGAAACCAGGCACGCACGCCGACGGCATGGGCGACGTTAACCGCTTCGGCGGTGGACATAATTGCGTTGAGAGTATCCATTGAGGTTTTCTTTCCGCCCTCGGCGCGCAGATCGCGGAAGGTCTGGACCAGCAGTTCCAGTACGGCATCGGGCACTTTATGCGGAATGCCGCTATGCGCCAGCAGGCGTGCCGACGCGTTAGCCACCAGCTCCAGCTCCTGCTGAAAATCCATGATTGGAAAGACGGTTTCGAAGTCGAAGCGACGTTTAAGCGCCGCGCTCATTTCGTTGACCCCGCGATCGCGGGTATTGGCGGTCGCAATGATATTAAACCCGGCGCGGGCATAGAGCAGGCTATCCTCACCGCTTAGCTCCGGGATCGCCATTACCCGGTCGGAAAGCATCCCCAGCAGGCAGTCCTGAACCTCCAGCGGCGTGCGGGTTATCTCTTCGAAGCGGACGATTTTCCCGTCGCGCATGCCTTGATACAGCGGGGCGGGCACCAGCGCCTGGGTCGAGGGTCCCTGGTTGATCAACAGCGCATAGTTCCAGGCGTACTTGATTTGATCTTCGGTAATCGACGCGCCGCCCTGAATGGTGAGCCCGGCATCGCCGCAGACGGCGGTGGCCAGCAGCTCTGAGAGCAGCGATTTTGCCGTGCCCGGCTCACCGACCAACATCAGGCCGCGTCCGGTCGCCAGCGTGACCAGCATCCGCTCGACGGCGGCGGGGCTGATAACCACTTTACGGCTGATGTCGCGAGCGCTATCGCCGAGGATAAACGCGCGCGCCGCAGGCAGGCTTAACTGCCAGCCGGGCGGGCAGGGGAAAGGGTCATTCTGTTGCAGCCGCGCGAGTTCATCGGCGTAGAGCACGGCGGCTGAGGGGCGCTGAAGATGTTTTTCCTGTTGTATCATCGTTTCTTCCTTAAAGAGACAGCGGTAATCGTTAGACCTTATTTATGCGCAGCAGATTGCGTGAGGTGCTTTATTTCTGAGCTTGATATATCGGATTATATTTAACGCAACATCTTCCTGCGTATCTTGTAGTTAAAAAGGCACATTAGGTTCGTGGGGCTAAAAAGCCAATATTCGACTCATGCGGTGAGTCGAATATTGTTGCTAATTGACTCACCTCGTTTGTCGCACTAGCGGGAAATAATCTCTATTGTGCTTAGCGCTTCGCTGAGATCCTGAGGATCGAGCCGGGAAAACGCAACGGGTTGTTCGCCGTAATAGAGCGTTATCGCGCCAAACTGCTGAGGAGCTTTAGCGTCTATGCTGTAGTGAACAAATCCCGGCGTGATTTCCAGTATCAGCCGATGCTGAGCAACATCGTAACAGAAATAGCTTTCGCTACCTTGCCACCAGCCCCGGCCGCGGATGCCCAGCAGCTGCCCGCAGGTCGTCGACCTTCCCTGCCAGCGCGTTAGCTTGCTGACTGAAGTTTCTTCCGGCAGCAGCAGGAGAGTATGGCGGGTCAGCTGACGGAACGGCGGCAATAGCTGGTAATCGGCAAAGAGTTGTTCAAACGCCGCCCGCGTCAGGTCGTCCATTTCCAGCGGATGAACGATGCCGAATAGTGCATCTTCCGGCAGCGTGATGGGCTCATCCTGGCCGTCGCAGAACTCTCCCTCGGCCGCGATGCGAAAAGCGGCGAGCAGGCGACGAGGCTCATTAGCGGCGTATACTCCCCATACCAGGCGGCGGGTCACATTGTGGGTCAGCGGGTGGTCGACGAACAGCGACTGAAACTCCGCGCGCGTCCAGCGCCGCGCCAGCCGCAGGGCATTTTCCAGATGCGGTAGCAGGCGTTTCGCCACGCGAGCGGCATCTTTTTTCAATCCTTTCAGCCGGAGCAGCGCTTCCGCGGCTTTTGTCTGGTCATCTTCGGCGCGCAGGCGCGGGAGGCTCTTTTGCCGCGCTCCCTGCTGGTCATAAATTACCGGCTGCAGATTTTCATCAAAGCGCACGCTAAAGCTGCGGGTACCGAAATCAAAGGTCAGCGCACCGGGATTATCCAGCCCCAGCGTCGGCGTAAGCCGATCCTGCAGCTGCTCTTCGCTCAAATCGCGCGCTTCGGCAATCTCTTGCAGACAACGTTCCGCGCTGTCGCGCAGCGGGCGGGATTTTGCCCGTTGCGAAATATGGTCCAGCTGCAGCAGCGACATATCGCTGCCGATGCGGGTCAGAAGATGCAGGCCGCTGGCGGCGCGGGCAGATTTCCCTTCCTGCGGCCAGGCGAGAATAAGTTGGGTTAAATCACGCACCGTACTCTCATCGCCAAAGATCCCCAGCGTCTGAAAAGCCCAGTTTTCTTTGCCGGGCGCACCGGCATTCTGCCAGGCTTTGAAGAGATCCCAGGCGAAAGCGGCCAGCGATTGAGGCTGACAGGCGGCTTTGACTAAATCCAGCCCGCAGTAAAAGTGGCCGCCCTGGGCGAAGCGCAGCATATCGCCGAGAATTTCCAGCGCATCGTCGGTCAGCGGCTGGTCGTTGCTGAGAAGCCGCGGCCTGCGCCAGAGCGCGGGCTGCCAGAAATCCGGCGCTTTCGGCGTGCGGGCCGGATAATTATCCAGCGGATCTTGCGTCAGCAACTGCTCCAGCGCTGGCCATAGCCTCGGTTCGTGCCAGCGTTGCGCCACCGTTTGCAGCTGCGCGTGATGGCCTTCCTGATACAGCAGACGCAGGGCGTTAATGGCCGCTTCGCGGCTATCGCCTGCTTTATCGAACGCCAGCGGAATTAACGCGGCGGCGGCGTGTTCCGGCCATTGCAGTAGCCACTGGCGGGCGAGATGGCTCTGCGCCTGAAAGCGCCGCCAGACGCGGGCCACCGGCAGCGCCAGCTCCGTTGCGCCGAGATGCATCAGCAGCGGAAAGATCACTTTTGGCCGATGCCGGAGCGCCAGCAGCAGGCCGGGCAGGGCGTCAGTCCCGAGGATGCTCAACAGGTATTCAGCGCCGACAAATTTGAAATTTTCTTCATTAATGCGCTGCCAGAGGGTTACCGCCTGCTTGCGGGGGAGCTGCATAAGCAGATAAAGATTCCAGCACTCGTTGGGGTGATAGCTTTCTTCGAGATAGTCTCGCCAGGCTTTGAGAAGCGCTTCGTTATCACCGCTGTGCAGCGCTCTGATAGCGGCTTTATCCCAGCCTGTTTTAGTCCTGTATGCGCTGTGCCACGGCGACCCTAAATGCCCTTGCTGTCCATTCAAAGTATATTGATGAAAAAGATAATCCATATCCTGAAAGCCCAGCTCCTCTAATACCACCTCACCTTTGCGGCTAATGCGCTCATGCAGCGGCAGGTCGTTAAAGAAGCAGGCCGGTTTGCCGGCGGCCAGCGCCTCCCGCTCTCCAGGCTGCCAGTACTCCTGCGGCGCAAGCTTCAGCGGCGATAGCGCAAAACGCGGCGCGGCGGCTTTTTTCTTTTTACTGCGCCACGGCGGCGAGAGCAGAATTTCCGGCAGGCCGGGGTTATCGACGGTCACCGTGACGCCTGCGGGCAGCGCCTGTCGGAACGTCGCCAGAAGTTCCCGCGCCTGCGCGCTTAGCCAGGGACTAACCTGTTCGACCAGCGGCGGATGCGTATTCAGCAGCGTCCGGAGCAGCATTCGCCAGCCCTCTGCGCGTTTTTTCTGCTGCTGCGGGAGCTTTTTCGCTTCAATATGCGGATAGCCCGGACGCGCGGGCGGCTCCGGTAGCGCCAGCAGCTCTGCCAGCGCCGCCAGCGTCGAGGCGGGAAATTGTCTGGCATATTTTGCCACGCGCAGCTGGCTGGGCTTGTTTTTATCCGCCACCAGCAGCAGCAGGCGAATAACCTGCGGATGGTTGATTTGCGCCAGCAGGCTACCGCAGTCGTCTTTATGCGCGTAAATCGCCAGCCTGGCGACTGCCGCCAGCCCCTGTTCACGCAAAAGCGCGGCGCAAGCGGCATAGCCGTAGCGGTTTGCAAAATAGCCATCGCTGTCCTGGCGATCGGTAAAAATATCACTCGACCAGGTTTCCTCAAGCTTCGCCAGCACGGCGGGGTCGGTGGCGACGGCTTTAAGCCACTCTTTTGACGACCGCCAGGAGTTGTCAATGCAACGTCCGGCTATTTGATTGGCGATATCCGGCCTTTCCGGCAGCAGCAGGGCGATAAACGGCTGGCGATAAAACGGCGTTTCGACCAGGCCGGCAATGAGCTTTTCGGCGCAGCGTTGCCAGACGACCTCTTCCGCCAGCGACAGATGTTTGCGCAGACGTAGATCGAACTCGCTATAGGTTTCAGAGTGGAGGCCGTAAACGTTCTCTTTCTGCGGATGACTGAACACCCATTTGCGCGGCGGGTATTTACTATGGCCCGCCGCGATATTCTGCCGGGCAATCACCACCTCGGTCGCGTACTCGACGCCGTGCAGCTGGACGATTTCATCCAAAAGCGCCGGGCTATCCTCTTCAGCCAGACGAGTCAGCACCGCCAGCGCGCGGGCGGGCATTGCCGCGCTGGCCTCGCCCACGCAGCGCATCGCCTGCGCAATCGCCTGTTGCCACTCAGCAGTACATTGTTCAGCTTCCCAGGCGAGGGGCTGACTGCGGGAGGCAATATCGTTCGCCAGCCGTTGAAGTCGTTCCACTTTAACCAGCGGCACCGGCTCGCCCGGCCAGCGGCGGTGGCTTAACGGCGTCTTGCCTTTTTTAATGGTCAGCTCCAGCTGCGCGTCATCCGCCAGCCAGGGTGGGGTTAGTGCGTTGTGCATAAACGTTCCTTGTTCTATTCAAATAGCCCTTCAATATCGTTGATCAGTTCGCTGAGGGCGACTTTATCCAGCTCCGAAAATCGGGCCTGCTGCGGAGCGTTGCCGCCCCAGCCGTACTGCCGGGCATTTCCGGCGTACAGCCAGACTTTGCTTAATAGCTGCTCGGTGCTGAGCTCATCCGGCAGCATGCCCACGGCGAAGCCTTCGTCGATTTCCATTACCAGCGCCCGCTGTCCCAGCGGTTTTAGCATCCAGCCGATCCAGCCAGCGTCCTGCGGCTCGCCGCGTAGCCAGCCTTTGTTCGCCAGCCCGATGACCCGGCCGCTCGGGCACTTGCGTCCTGCCCAGCGCGTCAGCTCTGTAGTCGCCAGCTCGGCGGGCGTCAGGGTGTAGCAGTTGCGATCGAGCTGACGGAACGGCGGCAGCAGTTCGTAATCGGCAAATAGCTGACCAAAAGCGGCGGCATCCTGCGGCGTCATTTCCAGCCGATGCGGAAGGCCGATACGAATGTCGCCGTCCGGCAGAGGAAAGAGATCGTCATCGGCATTGCTGTAGCTGTTGTCTTCCGCCACGCGGAAACAGGCCTGCAGGCGGTTGTCCTCACCGTATACGCCCCATACCAGGCGACGGGTGAGATGGCGTACCAGCGGATGGTTGACCAGGAACAGGTGGAAGTTCTCCGGCGTCCAGCGGCGGCGCTGGCACATGGCCGACTCCATCCGCGCGATTTGCTGGGCGGCAATCGTGCGGGCATCTTTTTTCAGGGCCTTGTAGCGATTGACAGCCTCGGCGGCGAGCGCGTTATCGTCGCTTTTATTCGGCTTCGGCAGATCTTTCAGACGGCTGCCGTTTTCATCCCGGACGTAGGGTTTGAGCGCTTCATCAAAGCTCACGATAAAGCGCCGTGGGCCAAAATCGAGGGTGAGCTTACCATCCTCATTCAGACCCAGATCGGGCGCCAGGCGGTCTTCCAGTTCTTCCACGGTCAGCCCGCGGCTTTCAGCGATATCGCCGATTTTCTCTCTGGCGCGTTCCTGCAGGGCTTTGAATTTTAGCTTCTGGGCGATGCCGTTAAGCTGCATCAGGGCGATATCCGTGCCGATGGCGGCGAGAATATCTAATCCGACGGTGGCGCGCTTATGCTGAGATTCGCCGGGCCAGGCGCGGATCAGCGGCGTCAGGGCCCGGGCGGTATCATCGTTGCCGAAAATCCCGAGCGCGGTAAACGCCCAGCTCTCTTTCGATGGCGCTCCGGCGGTTTGCCAGGCGCTGAACAGATCCCAGGCAAAGGCGGCAAGTGATTCGGCAGTACAGAGATCTTTAACCTGCTGCAGGCCGGGATAAATCCCCTCCTCTGACGGGAAGCGCAGCATTTCGCCGAGCGCTTTTATGGGGCCATCCGGCAGAGCCAGGCCATTTTCCCGCAGCAGCGGACGCGTCCACAGCGCAGGCTGGTAAAATGCGGGCAGCGGCGGAATTTTGGTCGGATGGTTATCCAGCGGATCGAGGGCGAGCAGGGCGGTAACGGCCTCCGTTACCGCCGGCTGATTGTAGCGCCGGGCGACCTCTTCAAGCAGCGGCTGATGGCCGTTATCCACCAGCATACGTATCGCCAGGCGCGCGCTGTCCTGCGCTTCGCCCGCTTTGCCGAGGGCGGCGGGCAGCAGGCCGGTAATCGCATGTTCAGGATAGGCCAGCAGCCATTCGCGCGCGCCTTCACGCAGCGATTTAAGTTTGTTAAAAGCGCGGGCGATGATGGGGGCCAGTTCGCTGGCGGCAAACCAGATCGCAACCGACAGGTTTTCCTGCGGATAGCGTGAGAAGGAGTGGATAAAGCCCGGCAAACCGGCGAGACGCAGGTGCGCCATCACAAAGTCTGCGCCGGTGTGGGGCTCCTGGCTGAGCGCGTTCCAGGCCTGTAGCGCCCGTCCGGCGGGCAGGGCGGCGAGCATGTACAGCTTCCACTCTTCCTGGCGATAGGTATGGGCATTCTTAAATTCCGCAATCAGCGCCGGATAATCCTGTCGTTGCCAGGCATCGATAGCGGCATCGGAGACATCTTCATAGCGATTTTGGCTCCGGTTCCAGCTGTGGAAACCTAAGCAGGACAGGAGCTCCTTTTCATCTTTTTCTTTGCCATTATCGAGCTGGCGGGCATACCAGCTACGCTGTTCGAGAAGCTGTTTGCTTGCCTCTTCCGTCAGCATACAGACCGGCTCTAATGGGAGCGGCGGCAGATTCAGCTGTGCAATGGGGGATTTTTTCTTTTTCGCCGCCCAGGGTGGGGTGACCAGCACCGGCGGGAGCATATCGTCGCGGGCGCACTCGGCCTGCTGGCTTAACTGCTGCTGGCAGGCTTCCAGTAGCGTCGCGGCCTGTGCAGAGATCCACGGCACAATTTCTCCGACTAGCCCCGGCTGCCCGCTGAGCAGGGTCATCAGCATAATGCGCCAGCGTTTCTCTTCTTTCTGCGTCAGCAGTTCAGCCAGCGCCGCCAGCGCGGCGTGCGGGAAGCGCGCGCTGGCCTGGGTCATCCGTTCGTGACAACGCTTACCCTGCTCGCTTGCGAGGATTAGCTGGCTCAGCGCCTGCGGATGGTTAATTTGGCTGACCAGCTTACCGCACAGATCGTCATGAACGTAGGGTGCGAAGCGGGCGATGCCGGCAACGCCCTGTTCGCGCATCACCGTCGCGTTCCAGACGCTGCCGTGGTAGTAGTCGTTAAACAGGTTCTCCGCCCGATAAGGCTCCAGCGCTTTGACGAGCTGCGGGTCGCGAACCACCACCTTCAGCCATTCCGCCGTTCTGATAGTTTTATGCGCCAGTACCCGGCGGGCGATTTCGTGGACGATATCCGGGCGATCGGGCAGCAATAGCGCCACCAGCGGCTGCTGCCCGATGGGCATATCCGCCAGCGCGGCGATCAGTTTATTCACGCAGCGCTGCCAGAGCGGTTCATCGGCCTGAGCCAGATGCGCGCGCAGGCGCACGTCGAGCATCCCGGGCCCGCGCGCGCTGGTGGGTTCTGAAAGGAAGGTCACCTGCAGGGTCTGGTAATTGTAATCAAAAGTAATGTGCTGCAGGGCAATAAACGTCTCGACGGCGTATTCCAGTCCGTAGACGTAAACAATTTCGTCCATCAGGTCGGCATTGTCGCTGCTGCGCCAGCCGCGACGCGTGGCGAGGGCGAGCTGCACCGCCAGCGCAGCAGGGGAGAGCGGGCCATCCCTAAGGGCTTCGTTGATGGTTTGCTGCCAGTAGGCGGAACAGTCGGCATAGTCAAAGGTCACGGCTTTCCCGGACTGCTGGTGGATCTCTTTGCCGAGACTCATCAGTTCGCTATCTGCAGGCGCGGCGATCGGTGGACCGGGAAAGCGGCGTGAAGGGAGCACATCTTGCAGCAGCTCATCTGACAAAGCCAGTTCGGCATCGTCCGCCAGCCACGGACGAGCTATGTCTGCAGGCACGGTGGCGCATGCGGGCGGCGGCGCAGCTGGGGTAGATGCCGGTTCCTCCGGCAGGCTGGCTGCCGCAGACGGCGTGGTTTCACCTTGCTCAACGTAGCCTTTGCGGTTTTTTTCATTGATCAGCTTCTGCCCGGCCTTACTGGCCGCTGCCGCGTCGGCAAAGGTTTTAATCTGCTTCTGGCCGCTGGTACCCACCTTCCCCCAGCTCAGATGCAGTTCGTTATCCTGCTGCTCAACCGCCCAGAACTTATGTGATTTTTCATCCTGATAAATAAACGTTTTCATGACTAAGTCCTTTTAATCGAATAGCGATTCGATATCGTTAATCAGTTCGCTGGCGGCGATAGCGTCGAGCGTTGCGAAAGCAAAGGTCGGTTTGCCGTAGTCAATATCGCCTTTGGTAACGATTTTCACTGTCTCGAACGGGATGAGTTCGTCGTAGGTGGTTTCTCCATACAGCAGCGAAAAAGGTTCCACTTCCAGCACCATGTCGCCGCTGGCGGCGGGTTTGAACATGCCGCAGATGCTGCCGCCATCTTCTATTCGCTGCCAGCCTTTGCGCTCCAGTCCGACGATGCGCCCGGCCTGGCACTGGCGTCCGCGCCAGCGCGTTAATTCTGTGGCCCGGTTTTCGCTTTCCGTCAGGCGATAGTGGTTGCGATCGAGCTGGCGGAACGGCGGCAGTAGTTCATAGTCGGCATACAGCTGGCCGAAGGCGGCGGCGTCTTCCGCGGAGATTTCCAGCACGTGCGGAAGGCCGATTTGCCCTTCAGGCAGGCTGAACGGGTTATCTTCTGCATCGCTGTAGCTGTTATCTTCGGCGACGCGGAAGCAGGCCAGCAGGACGTTTTCCTGGCTATAGACTCCCCAGATCAGGCGGCGGGTGAGATGGCGCACCAGCGGATGGTCGACGAGGAACAGGCGGAACTGTTCGGCGGTCCAGCGGCGGCGCAGGCACATGGCGGTTTCCAGACGCTGAATTTGCTGGGATGCGATGGTACGGACATCTTTTTTCAACTGTCTGTAACGACTGACGGCCTCCGCAGCCCGCGGTTCATCGTCGCTTTTGCCGGGCTTCGGCAAATCTTTCAGGCGTCGGCCGCTTTCATCGCACACAAAGGGTTTCAGAGCTTCATCGAAGCTGACTGTAAAGCGGCGGGGGCCGAAGTCGAGAACCAGAGTGCCGTTGTCGTCCAGTCCGAGATCCGGGGCGAGGCGGTCTTCCAGCTCGGCAATGGTCAGTTCACGCTGTTCGGCAATTTGCTTGATTTTGTTCTGTGCATTCTCCTGTAGCGCCGCAAATTTGATTTTTTTCGCAATGCCGTTTAGCAACATCAAAGCGATGTCGCTGCCGATTTCTGCCAGAATGTCCAACCCAAGCGCTGCGCGTTGATGTTGTGATTCTCCAGGCCAGGCACGGATGAGCGGCGTCAGCGCTCGCGCGGTATCGTCATTACCGAAAAAGGCTAATGTTGTGAAGGCCCAGTTCGCTTTTGAAGGGCCTCCGGCTTCAATCCAGGCGTTAAAAAGATCCCAGGCAAAGTTAGCCAGAGATGTTGGAGTGCAGATGCTTTTTACGGTATTCAGTCCGGCGTAAAGTTTCACTTCGCGTGGGAAATTCAACATATCGCCGAGGTAACGCATGGCGTTATCCGGCAACGGCAACCCCGAGCTTTTGAGCTGTGGTCTGCGCCACAGTGCAAATTGATAAAATTCAGGCAAAGGCTGAATTTTCGTCGGGAAATCGTGAAAGTCTCCTGCGTCGAGAAAGGCTCCCAGTGCAGCGATAATCTCCGGTTGTTGATAGCGCTGTGCTATTTGGGTTATCAGAGAACGGTGATTATTTTCGGCCAGTAATCGCAAAGCTTGTTGAGCGTCGTCCCTGTCTTTGCACGCTTTTCCTAGCGCTACGGGCAATAACCCGGCAATGGCATGTTCGGGATACTCAAGTAACCAGCTTCGGGCGTCTTCGCGCAGCGTTTTTTTGCGGCTGAAGTTTTGTGCCATCGGCAGTGCCAAATCGGTTGTGCCGCAATAGGGGGTAAACGGCCACAGCGACTGGCGATCGTGTTTAAGATAACGGACAAATATCGGCAGGGCATCGATGCCAAAAATGGGTAAGATCCCCTCTTCGCCTTTGTGAGGTTCATCAGCCAGAGCATCCAGCAGGGCTAATGCTTGCTCGCGCGGCATCCAGGCCAGCAGATACAGCTTCCATTGCGAATACTGCTTACCCGTATACTGATGGAACTCATTTATCAAGGTGTCATAGTCTGCACATTGCAGGGCTGTGACGGCGCTTTGCGGAATGGGGACTTTTTGCGATGTGCCAGGGGTTAACTGTTGCCACTTTTCAAACCCCAGACGCCACAGAAAGTTTTGTTCCGGGGTGAAAGGCTCCGTCACTTTTTCCCAATGATAGCTTTCAAATGGCGGCAGGTCCGCGTACCTGAATTGGCAGTGGTAATCACTGTAATCGTAGCCAGTTAGCTCTTCCGTTATTGCCGGCGTCAGGCTTAGCGTAGAAGTGACGGGGAGTATTGATAGTTTGAATACTGGTGATGCGCTTTTTTGATTTTGCTTTAGCCACGGCGGGGATACCAGTATTTCTGGTAGGGTCTCCGGGCTGGCATATTCTGCTGATGAGTCGCTATGCGGCCGCGTCGCGGTTAACGTTTCTGCGGCGTGTGCGTCAATCCATGGCAGAACTTGCTCTACCCGAGCTGGTTCAGCGCTGATGAGTACCGTTAGCGCTTTGCGCCAGATCGGATCTTCATAGCTCGTCAGCAGCGACGCATAAGCGGCAATGGCTGCATGAGGATATTTTTGACTGGCCTTACTTAAATATCCCAGGCGCTTATTTTTGTTGCCGGCACCAAGAATTAATATCTTAAGCGCATCCGGATGGTTCGTTTTAGCTAACCACTTAGTGAAATAGTCAGTAGCTTCAAGCTCAGGTAATTGGGTGCTTGCTTCCTTTTCGTCCAAATCGTTGACGAGTTGACTTACCCCGATCATGCCTTGGTTGGCTATCAATGTGGCAACATAGGGGAGAAAGTGAGAGTAAAGTGGAGGCAACGGATATTTTTCTAGCGTAATCAGTGCAGAAGGGGCATTGACAACCATTTTCAACCACGCCATTGCCGGAATCTCTTCTGCGGCGAAACGTAATGCTATCTCATTGGCGATATCCGGACGCTCTGGCAACATCAGTGCGACAAACGGCTGCATAGCGGGAGAAAGCTCAGGAATAGCAGCAATCAGTTTTTTGACACAGCGTAGCCACTCTTCCTCTGGCGCTAATGAAAGATGATGACACAAGCGCGGGAGCCAGTCGGGCAGATATTCTGTTTCGTTAACAGGAAAGTCGCTACGTACGACAATTTTCTTAAGATCATCATCGTACTTGCATGCCACTTGTAGGGTATGACAGGCGATCTCAACCGTGGTTTCAAGCCCGTATTGCGTCACAAAGAGGTCGATTAAATCACCAGAATAATAGCCCATTTGCCCGAGAAGAGCCGCTTCGGAAAGCAGGCTTCCGGTGGATTGATTATGCTTAATCCGTTGGTGTAGTTCAGCGTAGGCCTGTTCCCAGGCCGGTGACGTGAAATGATAGTCGGATGGCCTGAATTCGGCTTTATCATTCCTGGTAATGCGTTGCCAAATCTGATTGCCGTCCGGTGTGGTATTAAACGGTCTGGAACGGTTACGGTGAGGGAAAGCAAACCAGCCGATCTCCTCTGTTAGCGGTATATGGGCATCATCAGCGAGCCAGGGTCGGTTATTAGATTGGCTAGCGACAGCCTGGGGCGGGCTTTTTTCCGCCGCGGTATTTTCTGCGTAGCCTTTTCTTGTCTTCTCACCAATCAGTTTCTGTTTGGCTTTTGCAGCAGTGGCGCTATCGGCAAAGGTTTTAATCTGGCTCTGGCCGCTGGTGCCGACCTTGCCCCAGCTCAGATGCAGCTCGTTATCTTGCTGCTCCACCGCCCAGAATTTATGTGATTTTTCGTCCTGATAAATAAAAGATTTCATTTTCTTCCCTGTGTTTTTATCCAGTTTGGATTTTATGCTAGCAGTTATTACTAAGAACACAGAGGGGGAGGACGACAAGAATGCGATTTTCAGAATTTATAAAAAAAGCGCTGCCGGAGCAGCGCTTTATGCGGTATTACTTGACCTGCTGGCCTGGCTGGGCGCCGCTGTCCGGGCTTAACAGGAAAATATCTTTCCCGCCAGGGCCTGCGGCCATCACCATGCCTTCCGAGATGCCGAAGCGCATTTTACGCGGCGCCAGGTTGGCGACCATAACCGTCAGGCGGCCAATCAGCGCCTGCGGATCCGGGTAGGCGGAGCGGATGCCGGAGAAGACGTTGCGCTTCTCGCCGCCGAGATCCAGCGTCAGGCGCAGTAGCTTGTCGGAACCGTCCACGAACTCGGCGTTTTCAATCAGCGCGATGCGCATATCGACTTTGGCGAAATCGTCAAAGGTGATGGTGTCCTGAATCGGATCGTCCGCCAGCGGTCCGGTGACCGGCGCTGACAGCGCTTTCACTTCTTCTTTCGACGCTTCGACCAGCGCTTCCACCTGCTTCATTTCGATGCGGTTATACAGCGCTTTAAAGGCGTTAACCTTGTGACCGAGCAGCGGCTGCTGAATGGCCTCCCAGCTCAGTTCGCTGTTGAGGAACGCTTCGGCGCGGGCGGCCAGCTGCGGCAGAACCGGCTTGAGCCAGGTCATCAGCACGCGGAACATATTCAGGCCCATGGTGCAGATGGCCTGCAGATCGGCATCGCGGCCTTCCTGTTTGGCAACCACCCACGGCGCCTGCTCGTCAACGTAGCGGTTCGCCACGTCGGCCAGCGCCATGATTTCACGGATGGCTTTACCGAACTCGCGGCTATCCCACGCTTCGCCAATGCTTGCTGCGGCATCGGTGAAGGTTTTGTACAGCGCCGGATCGGCCAGCTCGGCGGACAGCATGCCGTCGAAACGCTTATTGATAAAACCGGCGTTGCGCGAGGCGAGGTTCACCACTTTGTTGACGATATCGGCATTAACGCGCTGCACGAAATCTTCCAGGTTCAGATCGATATCATCGATACGCGAAGAGAGCTTGGCGGTGTAGTAGTAGCGCAGGCTGTCGGCGTCAAAGTGGTTCAGCCAGGTGCTGGCCTTAATAAAGGTTCCGCGCGACTTGGACATCTTCGCGCCGTTGACCGTCACGTAGCCGTGAACGAACAGATTGGTTGGTTTGCGGAAGTTGCTGCCCTCCAGCATGGCCGGCCAGAACAGGCTGTGGAAGTAAACGATGTCTTTACCGATAAAATGATACAGCTCGGCGGTGGAGTCTTTCTTCCAGTACTCATCGAAGCTGGCGGCGTCGCCGCGCTTGTCGCACAGGTTCTTAAAGGAACCCATGTAGCCGATCGGCGCGTCAAGCCAGACGTAGAAATATTTACCCGGCGCGTTCGGGATTTCAAAGCCGAAGTACGGCGCATCGCGGGAAATATCCCACTGCTGCAGGCCGGACTCAAACCACTCCTGCATTTTATTCGCTACCTGCTCCTGCAGCGCGCCGCTGCGGGTCCACGCCTGCAGCATTTCGCTGAACGACGGCAGGTCGAAGAAGAAGTGTTCGGACTCGCGCATCACCGGCGTCGCGCCGGAGACGACCGATTTCGGTTCGATAAGCTCGGTTGGGCTGTAGGTCGCGCCGCATACTTCGCAGTTATCGCCGTACTGATCCGGTGATTTACACTTCGGACAGGTGCCTTTCACAAAACGGTCCGGCAGGAACATGCCTTTTTCCGGATCGTAGAGCTGGGAGATGGTGCGGTTTTTGATAAAACCGTTCTCTTTCAGACGCGTATAGATAAGCTCCGACAGCTCGCGGTTTTCGTCGCTGTGCGTGGAGTGATAGTTGTCGTAGCTGATGTCGAAGCCAGCAAAATCGGTCTGATGCTCCTGACTCATTTCGCCAATCATCTGTTCCGGGGTGATACCGAGCTGCTGCGCTTTCAGCATGATCGGGGTTCCGTGGGCGTCGTCGGCGCAGATGAAGTTGACTTCGTGGCCGCGCATTCGCTGGTAACGGACCCAGACATCAGCCTGGATGTGCTCCAGCATGTGGCCGAGGTGGATTGAGCCGTTTGCGTACGGCAGTGCGCACGTTACCAGTATTTTCTTCGCGACTTGAGTCATAGTGGGCATTACATCTTCTATTGTAAAAAGGGGGTTTGATGTTACCGCAAAGGCAATAATTTGGTAAGCCCAAAGCTTATGGTGGGGGAATTATTCCCTTTAAGGTAAACTTAACGCACAAGATTCAACTCACAATAACAAAGGAGTCGGGATGAGTTCGCAATCCCAGGCCAAATCCCCCGAACGTCTACGCGCGATGGTCGCCGGGACCCTGGCTAATTTCCAGCACCCAACCCTGAAACATAACCTCACTACGCTGAAGGCGCTGCATCACGTCGCCTGGCTGGACGAAACCGTGCATATTGAAATTCAGATGCCGTTCGTCTGGAACAGCGCCTTTGAAGCTCTGAAGGAGCAGTGCAGCGCCGAGCTGCTGCGCATTACCGGTGCCAAAGCTATCGACTGGAAGCTGACGCACAGCATCGCCACGCTTCAGCGGGTAAAAAATCAGCCCGGTATCAACGGCGTGAAAAATATTATCGCTATCAGCTCCGGTAAGGGCGGGGTGGGTAAATCATCGACGGCGGTCAACCTGGCGCTGGCGCTGGCGGCGGAAGGGGCGAAAGTCGGCATTCTGGATGCCGATATTTACGGCCCGTCGATTCCGACCATGCTCGGCGCGGAAGATCAGCGTCCGACCTCGCCAGATGGGACCCATATGGCGCCGATTATGAAGTTCGGTCTTGCCACCAACTCTATCGGTTATCTGGTGACCGACGATAACGCTATGGTGTGGCGCGGGCCGATGGCCAGCAAGGCGCTGATGCAGATGCTGCAGGAAACCCTGTGGCCGGATCTCGATTATCTGGTGCTGGATATGCCGCCGGGTACCGGTGATATTCAGCTGACGCTGGCGCAAAATATCCCGGTTACCGGCGCGGTAGTGGTGACCACGCCGCAGGATATTGCCCTGATCGACGCCAAAAAAGGCATCGTGATGTTTGAAAAAGTCGAGGTACCGGTGCTGGGTATCGTGGAAAACATGAGCATGCATATTTGCAGCAACTGTGGGCACCACGAGCCTATCTTCGGTACCGGCGGCGCGCAAAAGCTGGCGGAGAAATACCACACCCAGCTGCTGGGCCAGCTGCCGCTGCACATCACTCTGCGCGAAGACCTCGACAAAGGGACCCCGACGGTAGTGGCGCGTCCGGAAAGCGAGTTTACCGAGACCTATCGTCAGCTGGCAGACCGCGTCGCGGCGCAGCTGTACTGGCAGGGGGAAGTTATCCCCGGTGAGATCGCCTTCCGCGCGGTATAGTCCACTCACTATCCTGAACCGTGCGGCGCAAAGCGCCGTGCGGTTTTTTTACCTCCGCCGAACGCCGTTTTCTTTCGCTAAAATAATCACTGCGCGAATGATAGTGGTGTTAAATATTACTTATTTTTATTCACATTTGCTGATGTTGAGATTAATCAACAAAACATATTCTTAACATTGTTTTCCCTCCGCGCTTGTGCGAGCTTAATTAGCATAGCAGTGACCTATTTTAATTCGCCGAAAGGAATTTTATTTGGCTTTATTATTTGGCGGAATGTGGTAGTCATCAGTCATACGTCAATAAAAACGATGGAAGGAAAATATCGCCGTACTACATTTCCGGAGTGCATGATGAATAATATTGCTCTAATCGTTAAGTTGCGGGAACTTCTGGTCATCTTTATGCATTCGCGCACGCTGCCGGAGAAAGCCGCTGACGCGCTGCGTTATTGTCAGGAAAATATCCCGCTGGCTGACCTTCCGATTGGCGCTTATGGCGAATATTGTGAAATTTATGAACAAATAGTTTTTTTATCGGATGATAAAAGTCGCACTGCGCCGGATGATTTACTGCGCAGCGGCGGGGATCTGATACTCAGTATTTTAATGCTCTACGAACAGGTCGCTGCCTATATTGCCGTCGAGGAGTTTATGCACAAACAAAACCGCTTTAACGAATAGCGCTTTAGCAACGATAAAAGATATGCCAGCGGCAGAATTTGTCCGCTGGCGTTTCGTTTTTAGCGATGATAGAAAATTTCGCCATCGTAGATTTTGAGGATTTTCCCCTCGGTTTCGGTAATCAGGACGTAGCTCCCGCCCATGTAGGTCCAACGCGTGCCGGCATCCGGCGCCGGCAGATTGCGCTGCTGCCACTGTTTGATATTGTATTCTGGCGTCAGGTACAGCGGCGGAACGGTATCGCCGATGTGGAATTGTTTAAAGTCTGCGGTCACTCCGTCCAGCTCATATTTCTGAATGCCGTCGCCGGTCGCCGCCCACGCTCCGCTGGTGCATGCCAACAGTACGCCCAGAAGCATCATTTTTGTTTTACGCATAGTTTCCTCATTATTATCCTGGACACTCAATCGCAGCCTCGTATGATTCCTGATACCTCAAGGAAATGGCAAGCGTTGGTTTCGTTAAAAGTGTAAGCAAACGGTGAGGCAACGATGTTTTTCGCCTGGTTGCGCCTGTTTTGAGAATAATCCGGGTTCGGGAGTGTCTATGTTAAGGCTGGAAGATCTGGCTCTGTTTGTCCGCGCTGCGGCGCTAAGCAGCTTCAGCGATGCGGCGCGAGAGGCCGGGCTGCAGCCGGCGCAGGTTAGTGCGGCGATCAAGCGTCTGGAAACGACGTTGAATATTCGTCTTTTTGCCCGTTCAACGCGGAGCCTGCGCCTGACGCCGGAAGGCGAGGCCTGGCTGCCCTACGCCACGCAGATGCTCGATACGCTGCACGCCGGGCTGCAAAAAATCCGCACGCCGGATGACGAAGTTCGCGGTACGTTACAAATTGCCGTGCCGTCCGATCTCGGGCGCAACCTGCTTCTGCGCGTTTTTCGCGGCTTTCGCCAGCGTCATCCTGCGCTGCGTCTGCGGATCCTGTTTTCCGATCATCGGACCGACGTGTTTAAAGATCCGGTGGACGTGGCCTTTCGCTACGGCGATAACGACGATGCTTCGTTTATCTCCCTGCCCGTCGCGCCCGATAACCGACGAGTGCTGGTGGCTTCGCCCGGCTGGATAGCTGAAAACGGCGAGCCGCAAACGTTGGAAGAGCTGGCGCGACATAATGCGCTCACCTACGTGCTGCGCGGCAGGGCGTTTGACCGCTGGCCGTTGAGCCGGGAAGGGAAAGTACACCACGTGCAGGTTTCCGGCACTATCGTGAGCGATGATGCGGAGGTGATTCGCCGCCTGGCGATTGCCGGTGAGGGGATTGCGTACAAATCTGAACTCGACGTCGGCGACGATATTCGTGCAGGGCGACTCCAGGTGCTGCTGCCGCACTACCAGGGCGACGTGGTGCCGCTGAATATGATTTGCCCGCACCGCAAACAGCTTTCGCCTGCGGTACGGCTGCTGTATGAGGCGGTGAAAGAGGCGTGCGAAGCGGTTAATTCCAGCGCGCTCTCTGCGGGCCGGTAGCCCGGATAAGGCGCGTCAGCGCCGCCTCCGGGAACGGTGTCAGTTATAACTGTTACCCATGTTTCCGGTCTAAAGTGCTACCCATGTTTCCGGTTCATACCCTGCGCTTAGCCGGGCTACGAGTTCACAGCAATCTGCGGGCCGGTAGCCCGGACAGGCGTGCCAGCGCCGCCTCCGGGAACGGTGTCGGGGTGAAGCATCGGCGTGGCTTTTCCCCGGTGGCGCTGCGCTGACCGGGCTACGAGTTCACAGCAATCTGCGGACAGGTAGCCCGGACAAGGCGCGTCAGCGCCGCCTCCGGGAGAACGATCGGCGCGAAGCTTAATGCTTCACCAGCGTGGCAAAGTAGTAGACCAGCGGAATCGCAAGGATCCACAGGCCGATGGGGATTTCCCGCCATTTGCCGGCGATGGTTTTGATCACGACATAAAACAGCAGCCCGCCGGCAATCCCGGTACCGAAGCTATTGGCAATCAGCGTAATCATCACCATCATCAGCACCGGCAGGCCGTCGGTGAAGTTTGCCAGATCCACTTTGCGCAGGCCGCTGAACATATTCAGGCCGATGAGGATCAGCGCAGGTGCGGTCGCCTCTTTCGGGATCATCAGCGCCACCGGCGTAAACAGCAGCATCAGGAGAAACATTACCGCCGCCGATAGCGCGGTTAACCCGGTTTTACCGCCGGCTTCCGCTGCCGCCGAGGATTCAATCAGCGCGGTCGCCGCCGGAATACCTAGCCAGGGACCTATAGCCGCAGCGATCGAGTCGACCATAAACGGGCGATTGATATGCGGCATATTGCCTTCTTCATCCAGCAGACCCGCTTCGCCGCCCACGGCCAGAGTGGTGCCCATCGTGGAAAAGAACTCTGAGGCGAAAAAGACGAACAGGAACGGCAGAAAGGCGATATTCAGCGCGCCCAGCATATCGATTTGCCCCAGCACCGGCGTCAGCGAATGCGGCATATCGATAAAACTGCCCGGGAGTCTGGTAACGCCCATCGGAATACCGACCAGGGTTGCAAAGAGAATCGCCCACAGAATCGAGCCGGGGATTTTTCTTGCCTGCAGGGCAATGGCCAGAAACAGCCCGCAGAGCGCAACCAGCGCCCCCGGCGAAAGGAAATCCCCGAGCATCAGGGCGTTGGTTTTGGCGTTAGCCAGCACCAGTCCGGCGTTACGGAAGCCCAATACCGCGACGAACAGCCCAATGGACGCCGTCAGACCGAGCTTGATCGACTGCGGCACCGAACGGGTTACCACTTCACGCAGGCCGAATTTGGTCAGCAGGAAAAACAGAATCCCCGACCAGCAGGCGATACCAAGCCCGATCTGCCAGCCAATGCCTTCGCTGCCCGCCAGCGTGACGCCGACCAGCACCGAACCGCCGATGCCCGGCCCGACGATAAACGGCAGGTTGGCATAAAACGCCATCAGCAGCGTGCCGCCGACGAACACCAGAATCGTGCCGGTGGTTGCCGCGCCTTTATCCATCCCGCCCACCGCCAGCAGGCCGGGGATAACCACCAGTAGATAGGCGGCGGCGAGAAAACCGGTGATGCCCGCGAGGCATTCGGTGCGCAGCGTGCTGCCGCGGGAATACAAGGCAAAACGGCGCTCCAGCCAGCTTCCCTGCGCGGATGAGTTAAGGGTATTGTCGGCCATGCTCAGGCTCCCTGATGTTTATTGTTGTGTTCTGTATGTTCCGGGATTTCCCGGCAGTCTATCAGCGGCTCGACTATCTGGCGGGTGCTGCCGTCGGTCAAACCTAAATCTGTTAAATGCGGCCCGGCGTTACAGGCAAGGCAGGTACCCTCGATAGCCTTAAACACGCGATAGGGCGGCTCCCAGTCGGCGACTTCTGCGCTCAGGTCGCGAAGCTGGCGGAACTCTCTGGCCAGCTCCGGGGCGGGTAAGTCAGAAAGCATCCCGGCGATCGGCATCGCCACGTGGGCAAGGATTTTTCCCTGCTGCGACAGCGCCATGCCGCCGCCGGATTCGATCAGGCGGTTCGCCGCCAGCGCCATCTCGTCGGCATCGCGTCCGAGCACGACCAGGTTGTGAGAATCGTGAGAGTAGCTGGTGGCGATGGCGCCGCGCAGTTCGCCCCAGCCTTCCAGCAGCGCAATTTGCGGCGTCGCCTGGTGACGACCGTGGCGGTGCTTAACCCAAATCAGGCTAAATCCTTCCGGGATTTGCACCCGGCCATCGCGGACCTGCACCTCAACTTCTCCCCACTGGGTAAAGCGCGCGCCGCGAATATGCCGCAGACGGGCGACGCCGTGGCGAATGGCGCCAACGCGGAGGATAAAATCGTCAGGGCTGAGCGGCGGCATCTGCAGGGTATCGCGCGGCGGGGTAACGCCCGCCGCCGACGGAATGGGTTGAAGCAGGGCGCCATCGCGGGCAATCAGCTTACCGGCGACGTAAACTTCCTGCGCGTTGAGTCGGGATAAAGAATCGAAAACCACCAGATCGGCGCGGCGTCCGGCAGCAATCAGCCCCAAATCGTTACGCTGCAGACGGATCGCCGCGTTTAAGGTGGCGAAGCGCAGGACGTCGGTAGCCGGCAGTCCGTGCTCAATCAGCAGGTTGAGCAGGGCGATAATGCCGCCTTTTTCCAGCAGCATATCCGGCGGCACATCGTCGGTGCAGACGGTGATTTGCGAGGAAAGATGCGGCAGCGTTTTCAGCGCGTTAACGATATCCGGCAGCAGGTAAGGGTGCGAGCCGCGAATTTCGATAGTCAGCCCGGCGCGCAGTTTTTCCAGCGCATCGGCCGCCGAGGTGAGCTCATGATCGGAGGTGACCCCGGCGGCAAGATAGGCTTGCAGATCCGCGCCGCTCAAACCGCGCGCGTGGCCTTCGATCAGCTTGCCGCTGTTCAACCCGGCCTGAACGATCTCCTGCATCCGCTCGCTGCCGTGCAGCACGCCGTGCATATCCATCACTTCAGCAACGCCGCAGACTTCCGGCCAGGCCAGCATGGTTTCCATCTCCGCGCCGGCGAAATCGGCGCCGGACATCTCCAGTCCCGGCGTCGACGGCACGCTGGAAGGCGCCGCAACCATCACCTGCAGCGGCAGATGGCGGCTGGCAGCGACGGCGTAGCGCACGCCTTCGACGCCCAGTACGTTGGCCAGCTCGTGCGGGTCCCAGAATACTGCCGTGGTGCCCTGAGCCAGCACGATTTCGGCATAGCGTTCAGGCGGCAGGTGAGAGCTTTCAAGGTGAACGTGCGTATCCATCAGCCCCGGCGACAGGAAACATCCCGCCAGCGAGCGGCGTTCGAGGGCATCGGAGCGGCTGCCGCGCGGATGCACGCTGGCGATCGTTTCACCGACGATCCCGACGTCGGCCTCGCGGATTTCTCCGGTGGCCATGTCGACAATCTGCGCGTCGGTTAATAATAAATCGAACGGGGATTCTCCGCGCGCGGCCTGGACGGCGCGGCGGCGGGTTTCAGCACTGCTGGACATAACAACTCCGGCACAAGGATAATGGGGATACTCTAGGGGCAGAGCAAACGTTTGCCCAGATGAATAAATTTATCGCCCGATAACTTCGGGTTATTCTGCATGCTCACCGTTGACGAAAACATGATGACCGAACCCTGGCAGCGGCTGCCCGCGCTCTCTCTCAAGCAGATTCAGTACTTTGTGACCCTGGCCCAGCTGCGTCACTTCACCGACACCGCTAACCGGCTGGCTATCAGCCAGCCGGCGCTAAGCAGCGCGCTGCGGCAAATCGAGACGGTGCTCGGCGGCAAGCTGGTCAACCGTACCGCCTCGGCGGTGACCTTAACCGAGCTGGGGGCGGCGATTTTGCCCCACGCCCGGCGAGTGTTGAGCGTGGCGCAGCTGGCTTTTCAGGATATGCAGCAGATAGTCGAAGCCGGCGGCGACGGAACGGTGCGTATTGGCTTAGTGCCTTCGGTGAGTTCGCTGCTGTTTCCGCTGCTGCCGCAAACGCTGGCCCAGGCGTTTCCGCGCCTGAGGGTGGAGTTTCACGATCAGACCAACGACGCCCTGTTCTGCGAGCTGCAGTCGGGAAAGATAGATTTTGCCGTTGGCGCAATAGACAGTTCGTTACCGCCTGAGCTGCAGGTTTATCCTCTGCGCGAAGATCCGTTTGTGGCGGTGCTGCACGGCGGCGATCCGCTGGCCGGGCAGCCGCATCTGCCGTGGAAGCTGCTCGCGGGGCGCGATATCGCGGTGTTTTCAAAGGGCAATATTCAGCGTCTGGTCGGCGCGCTGGCCGAGAGCCATCGCCTCACGCTGAATACGCGTTATCAGGTTGACTATATTGAGACGCTTTACGGCCTGGTGCGCTCGCGGCTGGCGGTGGCGATTCTGCCTGAGCTTTATACTACCCACCTTCAGGATCCGGCGTTAAAGGTGGCGCAGCTTCAGCAGCCCGCGCTGACGCGAACCGTGGCGCTGATGCGCGGACCGCAGCCTCTGCCGCCGCTGATCGAGGAATGTTTTGCACTATTACTGAGTTCGCTGCGGGAAGTGAATCTATAGCGGGCGTTGCTCTCTCTACGGCTTGTGGTGAAATGCGAGAGAGGTAACGAAATAGTTTTTGTACCCTTTAAAATCAAAGGGTTATGCCTCTTTAAAAAATTAATTTGTTGCAGAAATGTCAGTATATTATTCCGTGCGAATAAAGTTGATATAAAACAATAGGATACATTTAGAGAGTTCCCCGCGCGAGCGGGGATAAACCGGGCGCGCCAGGCCCTGGAAAATCTCAGACAGAGAGTTCCCCGCGCGAGCGGGGGTAGTCCTTCCCCATGCATGTTGGAACAAATCTTGCCGAGCCGGGCCAGCTTGCGTTGTCCGGCGACTTACCGTAACCTGCCCGCTGAGAACGTTTTTATCTCTCAATGACTCGGGGTGCCCTTCCTTGTGAAGGCTGAGAAAAACCCGTACCACCTGATCTGGATAATGCCAGCGTAGGGAAGTCAGAGACCGCAGGGTCGTCGCTTCTTCATCGCCTGGCGGGAGCAAACGATGTCTGACCTGCTGAACCCCGCGCATATTGCCCATCTGCGGCACCTTTTTCACTGCCATTCTCCCCTTGTTCACTGCATGACCAACGACGTGGTGCAGACCTTTACCGCCAACGTCCTGTTAGCGATTGGCGCATCGCCGGCGATGGTTATCGATCCGGGCGAAGCCAGCCAGTTTGCCGCCATTGCCGATGCGCTGCTGATTAATGTCGGCACGCTGACCGTTGAGCGTGCGGAGGCGATGCGCGCGGCGGCGCATAGCGCAACGCAGGCGGGCAAACCCTGGACGCTGGACCCGGTAGCGGTCGGCGCGCTGACCTTACGGACAGAATTTTGTCTGGAGCTGCTGGCGCTGCAGCCTGCCGCCGTTCGCGGTAATGCGTCGGAAATCATGGCGCTGGCCGGAATGAGCGGCGGCGGGCGCGGCGTCGATACGACCGATACCGCCGCCGCAGCGCTGCCCGCAGCCCAGGCGTTAGCCCGCCAGCTGAATACCGTGGTCGCGGTGACCGGGGAGGTTGATTACGTCACCGACGGCCAGCGCATTCGCATGGTCACCGGCGGCGATCCGCTGATGACCCGGGTGGTCGGCACTGGCTGCGCGCTGTCGGCGGTGGTTGCCGCCGCTGCGGCGATGCCCGGCGATCGGCTGGAGAACGTGGCCGCGGCCTGCGGTCTGATGAAGCTCGCGGGGGGGAAAGCGGCGCAGCAGGGCGGCCCCGGCAGCTTTACTCCCGCCTTCCTCGATGCGCTCTATGCGGGAGGCGATCTGTGAAACGAATTAATGCGCTAACCATCGCCGGCACCGACCCGAGCGGCGGTGCGGGGATCCAGGCGGATCTCAAAACCTTCTCGGCGCTGGGGGCATACGGCTGCTCGGTCATCACCGCGCTGGTGGCGCAAAACACCCTTGGCGTCCAGTCGGTTTATCGTATAGAGCCTGATTTTGTCGCCGCGCAGCTCGATTCCGTCTTCAGCGATGTGCGCATCGATACCACCAAAATCGGGATGCTGGCGGAAACTGATATCGTTGAAGCGGTGGCGGAACGGCTGGCGCGTTATCAGATTAAAAATGTGGTGCTGGATACGGTCATGTTGGCGAAAAGCGGCGATCCGCTGCTCTCGGCGTCGGCGGTGGAAACGCTGCGCCAGCGCCTGCTGCCGCAGGTCTCGCTGATCACTCCGAACCTGCCGGAAGCAGCGGCGCTGCTGGATGCACCGCATGCCAGAACGGAACAGGAGATGCTGGAGCAGGGCAGAGCGCTGCTGGGCATGGGCTGTGGAGCGGTATTAATGAAAGGCGGCCATCTCGATGATGCGGAAAGCCCGGACTGGCTGTTTACCCGCGAAGAGGAGCGGCGTTTTACCGCGCCGAGAGTCCAGACTAAAAATACCCACGGTACCGGCTGTACGCTATCGGCGGCGCTGGCGGCCCTGCGTCCGCGTTACGAGGATTGGGGGCGAACCGTGGCGGAAGCCAAAGGCTGGCTGTCGGCGGCGCTGGCGCAGGCGGATTCGCTGGAAGTGGGACACGGCATCGGTCCGGTACACCATTTTCACGCCTGGTGGTAAACGGCAAGACAACGGGTCAGCAGACTATGCTGAAAAAATAGGCTCCCGGCTGGAAAATCTGCTGAGTCGGTACCAGGCTTAACCTGCCCAAAATAATTGGGTTGGGAAAACGCATGCCGGTTTCGACCGGCACTTACGGGAGATAGCTATGACTGATATTACGCAGTTGCTTGGCAAAGATGCCGACACGCTTTTACAGCACCGCTGTATGACAATTCCAGCCGACCAGCTCTATTTACCGGGGGCGGATTACGTCGATCGGGTGATGGTTGATAACAACCGTCCGCCGGCGGTGCTGCGTAATATGCAAACCCTGTATAACACCGGCCGCCTGGCGGGAACCGGCTATCTGTCGATCCTGCCGGTCGACCAGGGCGTAGAGCATTCTGCTGGCGCCTCTTTTGCCGCCAACCCGCTGTACTTTGATCCGAAAAATATCGTCGAACTGGCCATTGAGGCCGGTTGTAACTGCGTGGCCTCCACCTATGGCGTGCTGGCCTCGGTGTCGCGCCGCTATGCGCACCGCATCCCCTTCCTGGTCAAGCTGAACCATAACGAAACGCTGAGCTACCCGACCGAATATGACCAGACGCTGTATGCCAGCGTCGAGCAGGCGTTCAATATGGGGGCCGTGGCGGTCGGGGCGACGATCTATTTCGGTTCCGAACAGTCCCGTCGGCAAATCGAAGAGATCTCCGCCGCTTTTGAGCGCGCGCACGAGCTTGGCCTGGTGACCGTGCTGTGGGCCTATTTGCGTAATTCGGCGTTTAAGAAAGATGGCGTCGACTACCATGTTTCCGCTGACTTAACCGGTCAGGCCAACCACCTGGCGGCGACCATCGGCGCGGATATCGTGAAGCAGAAAATGGCGGAAAACAACGGCGGCTATAAAGCGGTGAACTTCGGCTATACCGATGACCGGGTTTATAGCAAGCTCACCAGCGATAATCCGATCGACCTGGTGCGTTACCAGCTGGCGAACTGCTATATGGGCCGCGCCGGGCTGATTAACTCCGGCGGCGCGGCGGGCGGGGAAACCGATCTGTCCGACGCCGTGCGCACCGCGGTTATCAATAAGCGCGCGGGCGGCATGGGGCTGATTCTGGGCCGTAAAGCGTTTAAAAAATCAATGGCTGACGGCGTGAAGCTGATCAATGCCGTACAGGATGTTTATCTGGACGGCAAAGTCACTATCGCTTAACAGGCTATATAACCCTTAAAGGCAACAGCGTCGTCTGCCTTCCCCGGCCGCGCTGCGCCTGGCCGGGCTACCAGTTCACCGCCGTCTGCGGCCCGGAGGCCCCATCGAGAACAGGTTGCGGATTCACAGCTATCTGCGGGCCGGTAGCCCGGACAGGCGCGTCAAGCGCCGCCTCCGGGTTCCTGCTTACTCGCGAATCAGCCGCGCCGTGTGCTGTAGCATTTTATACGCCTCATAGCGCCGCTGATGATCGGCGCTAAATTGTTCTACGCAGCGGTAGGTTTTATCCACCCGGGTAAACTGCTTCATCGCTTCCGGCAGGGAAGGTGCGATATGACCGGCCACCGCGCCAAGAATCGCCGAACCTAGCAGCACCGGTTCACTGGATTCGGTACTCACCACGTTCACTCCGCAGGCATCTGCCAGCAGCTGGCGCACCAGCGGATGCTGACCGGCCCCGCCGCTGATGACGATATTCTCGCTGCGGATGCCGCACGCCTTCTGGGCGTCAATAATCTGCCGCAGACCGTAGCCGATGCCGCACAATCCGGCGACGTAGAGCGCCATCAGATTGTCCAGATCCCGCTCCATCCCCAGGCCAGCGATAATCGCTTTCGCCTGCGGATCGGCCAGCGGCGCCCGGTTACCTAAAAATTCAGGCACCACGTGCAGGCCGTCGGCAAGCTTGACCGCCGCTGACGGATTATCTATCTTCGCCAGCACGCTATCGGCAAGATAAACCGGTAGCGGGACGCCGCGCGCTTTGGCCAGCGACTTAGCTTCTGCGGCGGCGGGGTGGAAGCTCAGCAGCTGGTCGATGGCCGCTCCGGCCGCGCTCTGACCACCTTCACTCAGCCAGAACCCTGGCACCATCGCCGAGTAATACGGCCCCCAGACGCCGGGCACGAATACCGCTTCCTGAGTAGTGGTCATGGTGCAGGAAGAGGTACCGAAGACGTAGGCCATATTGTTAACCGCGCCGTTAAGCACGCCGACGGTGCCGATGCCGCCCGCGTGGGCGTCAATCATACCGACCGCTACCGGCGTACCGATCGGCAGCCCCATCTCCTCTGCCGCCGTGGCGCAAAGGCCGTCGCCGCAGGGGGTTCCCGGATCGACAATCCGCTGGCCGATGCGGACAAAATCTTCATCCGCCAGCTCTTCGAGGCCAATCTGGCGGAAGTAGCTGGCATCCCAGCGTTGTTCATGCGCCAGGTAGGTCCATTTACAGGTCACAGTACAGACTGAGCGGGCTAAATCGCCGGTCGAGCGCCAGGTGAGATAATCGGGGAGGTCGAAGAAGTGGCGCGCCTGCTGATAAATGTGCGGGCGGTTCTCCTTCAGCCAGAGAATTTTCGGCGTTTCCATCTCCGGCGAGATTTTGCCGCCAACGTACTGCAGCACCGCGTGGCCCGTGGCGTTAATCTTTTCCGCCTGGCCGGTGGCGCGATGATCCATCCAGACAATAATGTTACGGTCCGCATCTTCCGAAGGCCCGACCGCCAGCGGCGCGTCGTTATCGCCAATCACTACCAGCGAGCAGGTGGCATCGAAGCCGATCCCGGCAATCGACGATGGAGGGACCCCGGCGCTGGCCACCGCCGTTTTAATGCAGTAGCACACCGCCTGCCAGATCTCGCGGCTTGACTGTTCGACCACGCTTCCGGCGCTGCGAAACAGGGTAATTTCCCGGGTTGCGTGGGCAAGAAGTTCGCCACGCAGGTCGAACACGCCGGCGCGAACGCTGCCTGAGCCAACATCGACGCCAATAATATGTTGCGTATCGCTTTGCATAATATCCTCTCACACAGTCTGGTTGAACGGTCAGAGATCCACGCTGTTCGGCAGGATCACAATGTCGCGTACGGTGACGTTTTTCGACCGCGTCACCATAAACAGCACCGACTCGGCCACTTCGATCGGTTGCATCAGGCTGCCGTTGGCCAGCGCTTCGTCCATTTTGGCTTTCGGCCAGTCATCCAGCAGGGCGGTGACTACCGGGCCAGGCAGCACGGCGCCGACGCGCACGCCGTACTGTGAAACCTGGCGACGGGTGGTATGAACAAACGCCTGGACAGCAAATTTCGACGCGGTATAGATAGGCTCCCAGATCACCGGCACCACGCCCGCGATAGAACTGGTGAAGATAATGTCCCCGGACTTTTGCGCGATAAGATGCGGCAGGACGCTACGCACGCAGCGGAAGGCGGCGTTGGTATTGAGATGCAGCACGCGATCCCAGACGTCCGGATCGCCCTCGGCCACCGGCCCGCCGATATAAGCTCCGGCGTTGGCGTGGAAAATATCAAGACGCCCGGTGAGCTGCAAAATTCCCTGCAGAAGGTTATCAACCTGATCCGCCTGCATCAGGTCAACCTGCAGGGCGAAGGCGTTTTCACCGAGTTCGGCAACAAGTTTATTGAGCTTTTCCCCTTCACGGTCGATAAGCACCACCTTTGCGCCGGCGCCCAGCAGGGTTCTGGCGCATTCGAGGCCAATACCGGACGCCGCGCCGGTAATGGCGGCGACTTTACCGCTAAGGGAAGTATTCATAGAGGAGACAGAGTGGTTCATTTTATAATCCTTTACAGAGTCTGGTTGGCACTGTCGAGCGCGAGGGCATCGCGTTCGACGTTAGAGACGAAAACTTGTTAAGGTATTGAATATGAGCGTCATTTCTGCAGGTTTTCTGGAATATTAATGCTGAATGCGTTAATACTTCGGAAAGTAAAATGGAAGCTCAATCGATGAAGCTCATGTTGCGCTAGCTTCATCGATTGAGCAAGTGGGGAAATTAACAGCGAAATGATTTTGTGACGCAAGTTGGGAAAATGAAGAAAATCACGATTTACGACCTGGCGGAACTTTCCGGCGTTTCGGCGAGCGCGGTGAGCGCTATCCTCAACGGCAACTGGAAAAAGCGCCGCATCAGCGCAAAGCTTGCCGAAAAGGTGACGCGGATTGCCGAGGAGCAGGGCTACGCGATTAACCGCCAGGCCAGCATGCTGCGCAGCAAAAAATCGCGCGTCATCGGCATGATTATCCCCAAATACGATAACCGCTATTTCGGTTCGGTCGCCGAACGCTTTGAGGAGATGGCTCGCGAACGGGGCCTGCTGCCGATTATCACCTGTACGCGCCGAAGCCCCGAGCTGGAGCTCGAAGCGGTGAAAGCGATGCTCTCCTGGCAGGTTGACTGGGTGGTGGCGACCGGGGCGACCAATCCGGATAAAATTTCCGCTCTATGCCAGCAGGCGGGCGTGCCAACGGTCAATCTCGATCTACCGGGGACTATCGCACCGTCGGTGATTTCGGATAACTACGGCGGCGCGAAAGCGCTGACCCATAAGATCCTGGCGAATAGCGCTCGCCGCCGGGGAGAGATAGCGCCGCTGACGTTCATTGGCGGGCGCAGCAGCGACCATAACACCAGCGAACGTTTACGCGGCTTCCACGACGCGCATCGCGAGCAGGGGCTGAGCGTGCCGCAGGCGAACATTCTGGCTCCCGGCTATTCGAAAGGCAAAGTCGAAGCCTGCCTGCAGGAGCGGTTTGGCACCGCGAAGGTTCCGTTGCAGGGCATATTTGTCAACTCAACGATATCGCTGGAGGGGGTCGTACGTTGGCTGTCGCAGGCAGGACTCACCGGCAGCGAGCAGCCGCCGATGGGCTGCTTCGACTGGGACCCGTTTGTCTATCTGCTGGGGCACGATATCGACATGGTGCAGCAGGATGTGCCGGCGATGCTGGAAGCGGTGTTTACGATTATCGACTCCGGCGATGCCGGCCAGCAGCGGATTGAAATTCCGCCGCTACTGATGAGCAGCAGCTGAGTCGCTATCTGGCTGTTTGACCTTAGCGCGTCAGCAGCCAGCGGGCGGTGTGCTCGTCGGTCACCAGACCGTTGATCCAGCCGCCTTTAAGCGCCGCCAGAATCGCCGGGCGTTTGTACTCGCCGCATGCCACCGCGATGCGCGGACACTGATTCTGGCGGATATCGTAGCTGGTGATCATTCTGTTGATTTCGCTATCCACCACTCCGCCTTCGGCATCGATAAAGCGCCCCATAATCTCGCCGATACCGCCTTGCGCCGTCACTTCATCCATCTGGGCCTGATTGATAAAGCCGTCTTTAAAAATAGGGCTTTGGGTGCCTAATGGCCCAATGCCGACAAAAATAACGTCCGCCTGGCGGGCGACGGCGGAGACGCTGCGGAACAGCCGGCTGGTACACCACATGTCGTACTCTTCCTGCGTCTGCGCGTAGCGCGGCGCGGGCCACTGATAGTACTTCGCCTTAATTTTGCTGGTCAGCAGCAGCGGGACATCATCGTAATAGTTGCACTGGCCGTCGGCGTCCATGGCGCTGATCAGCGCGACGCAGCGGGTATTCTGACTGTCGAAATCGATACGCTGCAGCGCTTTTTTCAGGGTCAGGCCGGAACCCAGACCGATGATTTTCTCTTTATCGTCCTGCAGGTAGCGGGCCATCAGCTGATAGCAACCAAAGGAGACGCTATCCAGGGTGCTTTCTTCACTAAAGGCGGGCACGATATTGCACTCGATAAGCCGGTACTTTTCCTGCAGTAACAGCGCATAATCGAGGCAGTTGGCCACCGGATGATGCAGCCCGATCGACACAATCCCTTCTTCTTTCGCGGCGGCGATCAGCCGCTGTACCACCGGCCTCGACGTGCCAAGCTGGCTGGCGATCTCGCTCTGGTTCTGCCCGGCAATGTAGTACATCCACGCGGCGCGGACCTTTTGATCCAGCCGAATATCATCTTCTTTGCTCATGGTTTCCTGCCCTAAGTTTCTGGCCGCGGCGATAATTTCGCCCGGCGAATAACCGCATTCTCGCCGTGGTTGGTAAAACTGGCAAGCTTTTGCTCTTTTCTGGTCAATTGTAATTTTAATGGGTAATTGTTCTTTTGTGATCCGTGGCTCTTATTTTGGTCAAATGATCATTTACAGTGACGCCATCAACTCAAGGAGAGCAGAACATGAACAATCAATTCACATGGCTTCACATTGGTCTGGGTTCTTTTCATCGCGCCCATCAGGCGTGGTATCTGCATCGTTTGATTGCTTCCGGAGATAAGCGCTGGCACATTGCGGCGGGGAATATCCGCAACGACGCCGAGCAGGTGGTCCAGGCGCTGGCAGCTCAGGGTGGGCGCTACGTGCTGGAAACCGTCAGCCCTGAAGGGGAACGTGAATATGAAGAGATCACCTCAATTCAGAAACTGCTGCCGTGGCAGGCCGGGCTCAAGCCGCTGATTAACGAAGGGGCAAACCCGCAGACCAAAGTCATCGCCTTCACCGTGACGGAAGGCGGCTACTACCTGAATACCCGTCATAAGCTGGAAACCAGCAACCCCGACTTGCAGGCCGATCTGGCAGGGGAGTGCAAAACGATTTACGGCACTATCGCGCGGATCCTGGAAAAGCGTATGGCGGACAACGCCGGGCCGCTGACTCTGCTGAACTGCGATAACGTGCGCCATAATGGCGAGCGCTTCCACGACGGCATGGTTGAGTTCCTGCAGCTAACCGGCAAGCAGGCGGTGATTGACTGGATGGCCGCCAACACGACCTGCCCGAACACCATGGTCGACCGTATCACTCCGCGTCCGGCGTCAGACCTGCCCGCGCGCATCAAAGCGCAAACCGGCATTGACGACAGCGCGCCGGTGATGGGTGAGACCTTCATCCAGTGGGTGGTGGAAAACAATTTCCGCGATGAGCGCCCGAATCTGGAAGCGGTTGGCGTGGAGATGGTTGCATCGGTTATTCCTTATGAAGAGGCGAAAATTCGCATTCTGAACTCGTCGCATAGCTGCATTGCGTGGGCGGGGACGTTAATCGGCCAGCAGTATATTCATGAAAGTACGCTAACGGATTTCATCTACGCCATTGCCGACCGCTACGTTACGGAAGATGTGATCCCCTGCCTTGGCGATAACGGCATTGATTTACCAACCTATCGCGATGTGGTGCTTAAGCGCTTTACCAACCCGTATATCCAGGACACGAACCAGCGCGTTGCCGCCGACGGTTTCTCGAAAATTCCGGCGATGATCGCCCCAACCCTGCAGGAGTGCTACCAGCGCGGCGCCCGCCCGGAAGCGACCGCGATGCTGCCCGCGCTGTTCTTCGTCTTTATGGAACAGTGGCATAAGGGAAGTCTGCCGTATGAATACCAGGACGGCATTCTTGACGCGCAGGCGGTGCATCAGATGTTCGAAGCCAGCGATCCGCTGGCGCTGTATGCCCGCGATAAAGCTCTGTTTGGCGAACTCGCTGAAAACGCCGATTTCCTCGCGCTGATGCGCGAAAAAGTCGCGGCAGTTTATACGCTGATTAACTAAGAGGTGGCTATGTATCTGGGTATCGATCTCGGCACATCGGAAGTGAAAGCGCTGGTCATTGATGAGAACAATGAGGTTATTGCCAGCCATAGCGCGCCGCTGAGCATTCAGCGGCCTCACCCGCACTGGTCAGAACAGTCGCCGCAGTCATGGTGGGAGGCGACAGAGTATCTGATGACCACGCTGCGGGAAAAATGCGCCCAGCACTGGCCAGCCATTAAGGCCATTGGCCTTTCCGGGCAGATGCACGGCGCGGTCCTGCTGGATGCCGGCGGGGAGGTCATTCGCCCGGCAATCCTGTGGAACGACACCCGCTGCGCCGCGGAGTGTGCGGAGCTGGAGGAGAGGGCGCCGGAGCTGCATCAGGTGGCGGGAAACCTGGCGATGCCCGGCTTTACCGCACCGAAGCTGCTGTGGGTGCGCCGTCATGAGCCGGAACACTTTCAGCGCACCGCCACGGTACTGCTGCCGAAAGATTATCTGCGCTACCGGATGACCGGGAAGAAAGTCTCCGATATGTCCGACGCCGCCGGGACGCTGTGGCTGGACGTGGCGAAGCGCGACTGGTCCGACTCGCTGCTGGATAAATGCGGCCTGTCGCGCAGCCAGATGCCGACGCTGGTCGAAGGCTGCGAGGTTTCCGCGAACCTTGACCCGCAGGTGGCTGAACGCTGGGGGCTGAATGCCTCGGTAGCGGTTGCCGGCGGCGGTGGCGATAACGCGGTCAGCGCCATCGGCGTCGGGGCGGTTTCACCGGGGGATGCGTTTATTTCGCTCGGTACCTCCGGCGTGCTGTTTGTGGTAACCGACGCCTATCGTCCGGCTCCGCAGTCGGCGGTCCATGCGTTTTGTCACGTTCTGCCGAATCTGTGGCATCAGATGAGCGTGATGCTCAGCGCCGCCAGCTGTTTGCAGTGGTTCTGCCGCCTGACCGGCACCACGGAAGTGGCGCTGCTGGAGGAGATTGCCGAGCTTAGCGAAGAGGAGAAGGCCCATGCGCCGTTCTTCTTACCCTATCTCTCCGGCGAACGTACGCCGCACAACGATCCTGACGCGCGCGGCATGTTCTGGGGCATGACCCACTCCAGCCTGCGCGCCCAGCTCGGCTATGCGGTGCTGGAAGGGGTGAGCTTTGGGATCAGCGATGGTCTGCAGGTGTTGAAAGAGAGCGGTACGCAGATCGAACAATGTTCGCTGGTTGGCGGCGGCGCCCGCAGCCCGTTCTGGGCGCAGCTGTTGGCCGATATCCTCGATATGCCGGTGGTGACCCACAAAGGTGGAGAGACCGGCGGCGCGCTGGGCGCGGCGCGGCTGGCCTGTCTGGCGGCGGGCAAACCAATTACCGCGGTATGTGAAAAACCGGAGATCTGGCAGACCTGGCGTGCGGACCCGGTACGCCATCAAACCCTGATGCGGCGCTATGCGCAGTTCAAGGCCCTGTATTTAAACGATCTGAACTATCGGCAGCACTAATTTTTATCACCATAACCGCTCCGGCGATCTGACCGGAGCGGCCTCCTGTACCCTAAAAACGAGGTCATTATGTCCATCAATAATAAACAGTGGCTCGGTTTACCCCTGAACCTGCTCTGGGGATACATCGCCATTGCCGTGTTTATGACCGGCGACGGTTTTGAACTGGCATTCCTGTCGCACTACATTAAAGAGCTCGGGTTCTCCCCGGCGCAGGCATCGTTCGCCTTCACCCTCTACGGCCTGGCCGCCGCGCTGTCGGCATGGATCTCCGGCGTGGTGGCGGAAATCATCACGCCGCTGAAGACCATGATGATTGGCTTTGTGCTATGGTGCGTGTTCCACGTGCTGTTCCTGGTCTTCGGTCTCGGTCATGCCAACTATGCGCTGATCTTAATTTTCTACGGCATCCGCGGCTTCGCGTATCCGCTGTTCCTTTACTCGTTTATCGTCGCCATTATCCACAACGTGAAAAGCGATAACGCCAGCTCGGCGATCGGCTGGTTCTGGGCGGTCTATTCCATCGGCATCGGCGTATTCGGCAGCTATATTCCGAGCTTTACCATCCCGCATATCGGCGAGCTGGGGACATTGTGGCTGGCGCTCGCTTTCTGCGTCACCGGCGGCATCATTGCGCTGGCTTCCCTGCGCCATATTAAAACGCCGCACCATATGCAGAACCTGACCACCCGCGAGAAGTTTGCCGAACTGGGCCGCGCGGCGACGCTGCTCTATACCAACCGCAATATTCTGCTGTCGAGCATGGTGCGAATTATCAATACGCTCTCGCTGTTCGGCTTTGCGGTGATTATGCCGATGATGTTCGTCGATGAGCTGGGCTTCACCACCTCAGAATGGCTGCAGGTGTGGGCGGTCTTCTTCTTTACCACCATTTTCTCTAACGTGCTGTGGGGCATTCTGGGCGAAAAACTGGGCTGGATGAAGGTGGTGCGCTGGTTCGGCTGCATCGGTATGGCGGTCTCCAGCCTGGCGTTTTATTACATTCCGCAGCACTTCGGACATAACTTCGCGATGGCGCTGCTTCCGGCTATCGCCCTGGGGATCTTTGTCGCCGCGTTTGTTCCGCTGGCGGCGGTTTTCCCGGCGCTGGAGCCGAAGCACAAAGGCGCGGCCATTTCGGTCTACAACCTGTCGGCGGGGATGTCGAACTTTCTCGCACCGGCTATTGCGGTGATTTTGCTGCCGTTCTTTAGCACCATCGGAGTGGTGATCGCCTATACCGCGCTGTACGTGGCGGCCTTTTTCCTCTGTGCGTTTATCCGCGTCGAGCAGCCGGGATTTTCCCACAAGGAAGCGCCGGCCAGCGAGCAGGTGGAGTTCTCTTAAGGTGATGCGGCTGGCATGCCAGGCATGCCAGCCTTAATGAGGTGAATGATGAGTATTCAGGCAGTGATTTTTGACATGGATGGCGTGATTATTGATTCCGAAAGCCTGTGGCGGCAGGCGCAAATCGACGCCCTCGCGCAGTGGGGGGCAACGGCGAGCGTCGAGGAGTGCGAAACGCTGACCAAAGGCAAACGCCTCGACGAAATTGCCCGCACCTGGTGCCGCCATTGCCAGCTTGAGCTTGTTCCGCAGCGGCTTGAAGCCGCGATATTGCAGCGTATTACCGGCCTGATCGCCGCCGAAGGCGAGCCGATGCGCGGGGTGCATGAGGCGTTACGCTATTTTCGCCATGCCGGTTATAAAATTGCGCTCGCGACCTCCTCGTCCCGGCAGGTTATCGCCGCCGTGCTGAACAAGCTCTCGCTCTGGCACTATTTTGATGTGATTTGCAGCGCGGATGATGAAGCGCAGGGCAAGCCGCATCCGGCGGTTTATCTGACGACGTTGGATAAGCTTAATCTCGACGCCAGCCGTTGCCTGGTGATCGAAGACAGCTTCAACGGCTTTAGCGCGGCCCGGGCGGCGGGGATTGCCACAATAGTGATTGCCGAAGATAGCCAGCACGCGCGTTTTCAGGCCGCCGCTGGCCGCTACCGGGCGCTGCCTGAACTGCTGGAAGTCCTCACCGCCGAACCAGAGGCGGTCGCATAACTCACGCTTTCGTGAGCGCAGAAAATCCCGGGATGTACACGGTCGGTCACTCTCTTTTCTGCGCTCACACCCTTTTTTCTCCATGCCGATCCGCCTCACATTTCACTCATCTTTTGTGAAAACAGTCACGTCTTGTTGTGCCAATGCCCAAATTTATTGCCTTGCTTAGCGGTGTTTGTCCGAGGCACTGCTACGTAATTGTGCTTAGATTAGATATTGAAACATATTTTCAATAATGTGAAACCACTTTGCCGATTTGCTTCTATCGATCGGATTTGGCCGTGATAAGGATTGAGCATGAAAATTGAATCTGTGAATGTCACCGTTTTCCAGTATCCCACACGTCGGGTTTCCGACAGCGCCGGGCACTCCCATCCGGGGGCTGAAAGCATGGCCAAAATGGCGATGCTGACCATCACCGCTGATGATGGGGCGCAGGGTTTTTCGTTTGCGCCTCCGGAAGTCGTGCGCCCGTTCGTGGTGAATACTTTTTTCCGCAAAGTGCTGGTGGGGCAGGACCCGTTTAACCGCGAGCGTATCTGGCAGGATCTTAACCACTGGCAGCGCGGTAGTGCACATCAGCTAACGGAGCGCGCGCTGTCGTTTGTTGAACAGGCGCTGTGGGATCTGATAGGCCGCAGCCTTAAGATGCCGGTTTACAAGCTGCTCGGCGGCTATCGCGACACCGTCCCGGCTTACGGCAGCACGATGTGCGGCGACGATCTGCCGGGTGGTCTGTCGACCCCGGAGGAGTATGCCGCCTTTGCCGAAAAGCTGGTCGCCCGCGGCTACAAGGCCATCAAGCTGCACACCTGGATGCCGCCAATCTCTTTTGCGCCCAATCCCAAAATGGATATTAAAGCCTGCGCGGCGGTGCGCGAAGCGGTAGGGCCGGATATTGACCTGATGATTGACGGCTATCACTGGTACAGCCGCGCCGAGGCGCTGTGGATCGGCAAAGAGCTGGAAAAACTCAATTTCGCCTGGTTTGAAGAACCGATGGAGGAGGATTCGATGTCCTCCTACGCATGGCTGGCGGAAAACCTGTCGATCCCCATCGTCGGGCCGGAGAGCTTCGGCGGCAAGCACCACATGCGCGCCGAATGGGTGAAAGCCGGAGCCTGCGACATTCTGCGCGCCGGCGCTAACGGCGTGGGCGGTATTACCCCGACCATGAAGGTCGCGGCGCTGGCGGAATCTTTCGGCATGGATTGCGAAGTCCACGGCAACGGCGCGGCAAGCCTGGCGGTGGTCGGCGCGATCCGCAACTGCCGCTGGTACGAGCGCGGCCTGCTGCATCCGTTCCTCGACTACGATGAACCGGCGGCTTATCTCAATAGCATTGTTGACCCGATGGATGACCAGGGATTTGTGCATTTGTCACAACGTCCGGGCCTCGGCGAAGACATTAATTTTGCGTATATCGAAGCCAATACCGTTAGCCACGACTGATTCAAAAAAATAAATGCCCGATGGCGCTGCGCTTATCGGGTCTGCGGCCCGGTAGGCCGGATAAAGCGAAAATGCCGCCATCCGGCAACATGTACCCTACAGTACAGGCAAACAGAGATATGAAAAAAACCTCCCTACTGGCAGCGTGCTTATTCACGCTCGCCGTGTCGATGGGAAGCGGGGCGGCGGTGGCGAAAACGCCGCCCGATCAGCTCATCATCGGCATGAATATGAATAACTTGCTCACCCTTGACCCGGCGGCGATGACCGGTAACGAAGTGGTGGGAATCGTGGTCAACCTCTACGACTCGCTGGTGGAGCTTGACCCTGAACAGCTCACCAACGTTAAGCCCGCGCTGGCGAAATCCTGGGATATCAGCCCCGACGGCAAAACCCTGACCTTTCATCTGCGCGACGACGTTAAGTTTCACTCCGGCAACCCGCTGACCGCCGCTGACGTGGTGTGGTCAATGCGGCGCATCCTGCACCTCAACCTGGCTCAGGCCTCGGTATGGAAATCCTATGGCTTCAGTAAGAAAAATATCGACAGCCAGGTCAGCGCGCCGGACCGCTTCACGGTGCAAATCGAGTTACCCAAAGATAACGATCCGCAGCTGGTGATTTACTCGCTGGCGGCGCTGGGCAACCTCGGGGTGCTGGACAGTAAAACGGTGCAAAGCCACCAGCAGGATAACGACTGGGGTAACCGCTGGCTGACCACCCATGAAGCCGGTTCCGGGCCGTTTACGCTGGAAACCTGGCAGGCAAAAGATGTGCTGCGCATGAAGCGCAATCCTGACTACTGGCGCGGCGAGGCGAAAATGAGCCGCGTGGTGCTGCGCCATTTCCAGGAGTCGCAAACCCTGCGTCTGATGATCGAAAAAGGCGACCTCGATATTGCCAACAATATGGCGGTTTCCGATATTAACGCCCTGCGCAGCGACCCGCAGCTGACCGTCGATGCGGTGCAGCGCGGCACCATGTACTACGTGGCGATGAGCATGAAAGAGGCGCACTTCGCCCAACCGAAAGTGCGCGAAGCGGTGCGCTATCTGATTGATTACCAGGGTATCAATAAAGCGCTGATGCCGGGCTACGGCGTGCTGCACCAGCGACCGATTAAGGCGGGCATGCCGTCTACGCTGCCTGACCCTGGCTATAAGCTGGACGTGGCGCGGGCGAAAAAGCTGCTGGCGGAAGCGGGTTATCCCAACGGCTTTGATACCACGCTGCGGGTCCTCTCCGATCAGCCATTTCTTAACATCGCTATCGCCGTGCAGTCGACGCTGATGCAGGCGGGGATTAACGCCAAAATCATCACCGGCACCGGTAACCAGATCTACGGCGCGATGCGCGAGCGTAAATTTGACCTGCTGGTGGGACGCGGCGGCAGCGGAATGGAGCCGCATCCGCACTCCAGCCTGCGCGCGCTGGTCTATAACCCGGATAACAGCGATGAGGCGCGTCTGACCAACTTTCAGGGCTGGCGTACCGGTTTTTACGACCCGCAGCTCAATACGATGATTGACCAGGCCCTGCTGGAACGCGATCCGCAAAAACAGGTGGCTGACTACCAGGCCATCCAGGCGCGCTACGACCAGCTGGTTCCGGCTTTAATTCCGCTTTCGCAGATGGTCGATTCCGTGGTGGTGCGCAACGAGGTACGAGAGTATCAGCCGCACCCCTCCGCCACCACTTTTCTGCGTGACGTCTATAAAGTCCGCGAAGGAGAGAAAGGATGAGTACCGCAATCCTTGCGCCCGGCTCACGCGGCCGGCGCTTATCCAAACGGCTGCTGCAGGTGGTGATTACGCTGTTGGGCCTGCTGCTGCTGACCTTTACCATTGGCCGCGTCATGCCTATCGACCCGGTGCTGGCGATCGTCGGTCCGGATGCTGACCAGAGTACCTATCAGCAGGTTTACCAGCAGCTGGGGTTTGATAAATCGCTGACCACCCAGTTTGGCATCTATTTCGTCAACCTGCTGCACGGCGATCTGGGCAATGCGCTGCTGACCGGGAAACCGGTGGTGGACGATATTATCCGCGTCTTCCCGGCCACCATGGAGCTGGCGACGATGGCGATTCTCGTCGGCGCGGGTCTCGGAATTCCGCTGGGCGTGCTGGCGGCGGCGCGGCGCAATAGCGTCTCCGATTATGTGGTACGCATTATCAGCCTGGCGGGCTACTCGACGCCGATTTTCTGGGTCGGAATGATGGGGCTGCTGGTGTTCTATGCCTGGCTCGGCTGGGTGGGCGGCGCCGGGCGGGTAGACCTCGGTCTGGACGGCATTGTGCCGCGCCGTACCGGCCTGATGACCGTTGATGCGCTGCTGGCAGGAAACGGACAGGTGTTCTGGAACGCCATTAATCATCTGATTCTTCCCGCCTCGCTGCTGGGTTTTCACTCGCTGGCTTATATCAGCCGTATGACCCGCAGCTTTATGCTGGCCCAGCTGTCGCAGGAGTTCATTATTACCGCGAGGGTGAAAGGGCTGACCGAGCGTCAGGTTATCTGGAACCATGCGTTTCGTAACATCCTCGTGCAGCTGCTGACGGTGGTGGCGCTGGCCTACGGCGCGCTGCTGGAAGGCGCGGTGCTGATTGAAACCGTCTTCTCATGGCCGGGTTTCGGCTCCTATCTTACCGGTAGCCTGCTGCTGGGCGATATGAATGCGGTGATGGGCTGCGTGCTGCTGGTGGGAGTGATCTTCGTGATGCTCAACCTGCTCTCCGACATGCTGTATCAATTCTTTGACCCGAGGACAAAATCATGACCGTTTCTCTGGATTCGCCGCTTTCGGGCGGTGCGGGCGAAGGCCGTCAGCGGCTGCAACGCGCGGCGGCGCGGGCCGTCGGGTTTATCGGCAAAATGGCGCGCAACCCGCTAACGGCCATCGGCGGAGGAATTATCTTTCTGCTGCTGGTGGTGGCGATTTTCGCGCCGCTGATTGCGCCTTATAACCCGCTGGTGCAGGACCTGAACAGCGCGCTGGTCGCGCCGAATGCGCAGCACTGGTTCGGCACCGATGAGTTTGGCCGGGATATCTTTAGTCGCCTGGTGTACGGCTCGCGCATCACGCTCTATATCGTGCTGCTGGTCTCGGTGACCGTCGGTCCGCTCGGGCTGCTGCTGGGCGTCAGCGCCGGCTATTTCGGCGGTAAAGTCGATATGGTGCTGATGCGCGTCACCGATATTTTCATCTCCTTCCCGAGTCTGGTTCTGGCGCTGGCGTTTGTCGCCGCCTTAGGGCCGGGGCTGGAGCATGTGGTTATCGCCATCACGCTTACCGCCTGGCCGCCGATAGCCCGTCTGGCGCGCGCCGAAACGCTCTCTCTGCGCCAGGCCGATTTTATCTCCGCCGTTCGTCTGCAGGGCGCTTCATCGTCCCGCGTCCTCTGGCGCCATATCGTGCCGCTGTGTCTGCCCTCGGTCATTATCCGTATCACCATGAATATGGCCGGGATCATTCTGACCGCGGCCGGTCTCGGCTTTCTCGGGCTCGGCGCGCAGCCGCCGGAGCCGGAGTGGGGAGCGATGATCTCCAGCGGGCGCACTTATATGATGGAGTGCTGGTGGGTCGTAACAATTCCGGGGCTGGCGATTCTGATCAACAGCTTAGCGTTCAACTTCTTAGGAGATGGCCTACGTGACATCCTCGATCCCCGCAGTGAATAATGCTCCGCTGCTCGACGTGCGCGATCTGTGCGTCGACTTTGTTAACGGCAGCGCGGTGACCCATGCCGTGCGCGGCGTCTCCTTCCAGCTGGGGCGCGAAAAGCTGGCGATTGTCGGCGAGTCCGGTTCGGGTAAGTCCACCGTTGGGCGCGCGCTGCTGCAGCTGCATCCGAAAAAGGCCCGCGTCAGCGCCAGCCGGATGCAGTTTGCCGACCTCGATCTGCAGCATCTTAGCGAAGCGCAAATGCGCGGCGTACGCGGCAAACGTATCTCTATGATTATGCAGGACCCGAAATATTCGCTTAATCCGGTGGTCTGCGTGGGTAAGCAAATCGCCGAGGCCTGGCTTACTCATCATCCCGGGCGCAAAGATGAGGCGAAAGCCAGGGCGCTGGAGATGCTGGAGGTGGTGCGTATTCGCCAGCCGGAGCGCGTTTATCAGCTTTATCCGCATGAAATATCCGGCGGACAGGGGCAGCGCATCATGATCGCCATGATGCTGATTACCGACCCGGAGCTGATCATTGCCGATGAGCCGACCTCCGCGCTGGATGTGTCGGTGCGCCTGCAGGTGCTGGGCCTGCTGGATGACCTGGTTCAGTCGCGCGGGCTGGGGCTGATTTTTATCAGCCACGATATCAACCTGGTGCGCAGCTTCTGCGACCGCGTACTGGTGATGTACGCCGGACGGGTAGTGGAGTCCATCGCTGCTAAAGATCTCGATAACGCCCGTCATCCCTATACTCAGGGATTGATTAACTCGCTGCCGGATATGCAGCATCGTCGCCCGATACTGCCGGTGCTGCAGCGTCAGGCCAGCTGGTTAACGGAATAAGGAGCGGATGATGATTGAAGTTCAACATCTCAACCTCGCGTTTGGCGAGGGGGAGAAGCGTAACCAGGTGCTGTATGACGTCAGTTTCCACGTTAAGCCCGGCGAGATCTACGGTCTGGTAGGCGAGTCCGGCTCCGGTAAAACGACGGTGCTCAAGTGCCTGGCGGGGCTGTTTACCCACTGGCAGGGGGAGCTGGCCATCGATGGTCAGCGCTTAGGGCATGAAATTAGCCGCAAGCGCTGCCGTCAGGTGCAAATGGTATTTCAGGACCCCTACGGATCGCTGCATCCTCGTCACACCATTGGCGATATCCTCGAAGAGCCGCTGCAGATCCATCGTATCAACGACCGCGACCGGCGGATCAATGCGCTGCTGGACAAAGTTGGCCTCAACCGTGCCTTTCGCGAGCGCTATCCGCATCAGCTCTCCGGCGGGCAGCGGCAGCGCGTGGCGATAGCCAGAGCGCTGATTCTTGAGCCTCAGGTACTGCTGCTGGATGAGCCGACGTCGGCGCTGGATGTGTCGGTGCAGGCGGAGATCCTCAATCTGCTGGCAGAATTGCAGCAGGAGGCTAAGCTCACTTACCTGATGGTTACCCACGATCTCGGGGTTATTGCCCATTTATGCCAGACCGTGGCGGTGATGCAGTACGGGAAGATCCTTGAAACCCTGACGGTCGATGCGCTGGTCAGCGGCGAGGCGCGGACGGCCTATACGCAGATGCTGGTCAACGCCAGTCGGCAATATACGCGCGAAATGGCGCGCGAGGTGGCGACATACTAAGCTTTATGGCGCATTGTCACGTGGGAAATGCGCCCATTTTATAGATAAAACTTTGAAACGATATGTAGTTATAGTTATAAATATCGTCTATTAATGTAAATGTGGTATTTAGATCTAAAATGAAAGTATCTGTTGTGTGAATGCATCTTTTACGAATTATAACTTGTATTTATTATTTTTTTTGAAATAAATAGCCAATTTCAATTTGAAGTACAAAATATTCCGTTCTGTAAATTCATTTAAACCTTGCTAATAACAAGGAAAAACTGCGTATTACGCCTCCAGATCTGCTGAGTAATAGAGTAAACTCGCCTGCGAATAATCTTAAGATGTCATCAACGTCATGGCGGATTACCCTATTTATAGTAGGGTACCCCCTGCCGCTCATCCACGTGATTACTATTCTCAGAGAACAGGATGGAAAAAATATATACGATTAATGGAAGAATTGCCTTTTTTCCTCAGCGTAGCGCTCTAATACTTATTGCTGACGAGACGAAAACGGTTTCCTTAAATATGCCGGCCAGCCGCTGTTTATTACTGCTTATTCAGCATGATGGCAATACTGTTGCCCGCGAAACCTTTTTTGAGGAAGTGTGGATAAAGCATGGCGCCCAGGTAACCAGCAACGGTTTTTACCAGAATATTTCCCTGTTACGTCGGGCATTTAAGGAGCTGGGGGTAGACGAGGATATTATTATTACGGTGCCGAGGGTAGGCGTCAGGCTGGATGCAACATTAACGGTTACGGAATCTCAGCCGCGCGATGTAGAGAAGGCACCGACGGCGGAGGAGCCACAAGCGCCCGTTGACGAGCCTGTTCATAAGGAGGTCGCAGCTGCGAGTTTGCCCGAAAAAAAGCGGTTAAGGCCGCGACGCTCTCTTTTGTGGGGGCTTGCGGCGCTGCTGAGTTGTCTGGTTTGTGGATTTGTTGCGTGGCAAACAGAATTCGAATCTTATTTGCAAAGTTATTCGCCCATAATTGCTAAATTTTCGCAACAATGTCACTTCTTTGCCAATAATGACGTAGTTGACCATGTTCGTCATGTCAATTTTATCAAGCGCAGTAAATTTGAATGCGAAGAATATCCATGGATTTATTTGACGCTTTATCCCGGGCAAGCGCGGGTGTCGGTGATTCGCTGCCGTCAGCCATTTAGTCAATGGCGTGATAATCAATGCCTCACCAAATATTACATTAAGGAGGTAGTCAATGCGCCGGCGTGAAATTAAATGGTTAATCGCTATCGTATTTATCGGAGTATTAAGCGGTATGACGATAAAATCCTGGCAATACTGGCAGCGCAATCATTTCCAGTGCAGCGGTGAGATGCGGCTATTAAACTCAGGTTATCAGGGCGATATTTCATTACGCTTCGTATTTGATAGCACCCGTGGGCTGGTGATTGTCCGGGGAGAGATTACGCCGCCGCAGGGTGAATCGTTTACCATCAACCAGAACATCTGGTTTAGCTTTACCCGCGACGGCCAGCACTACTTCCTGCGATCGGAAACCGTCTCTGCCAGCATCGGCGAAACCGAGCAGGAGAAGCATATTAACAACATCCTGCCCAAGTTTTTCCTGCAGCCGCAGGTGCCGTTTTACCTTAATATTCAGCGGCTCAATCAACGAACCCGGCTGCTGTATACCAGCCGGGCGCCGTCTTTGCTTTGCGAAACCTGATCAACGTAGCAGCGGACAGTCGGGAGGAAGCCGGCAGCGTAGCGCGGCCGGTAAAAGCTCCATGCGGAAGGTTTTACCGGTCAGCGGTTCGCCGTCGAGGTTAAACGTCATCTCATGAGGGGCGGTTATCTCAAACCACGATGAGACGCCGTCGATGATATTCGGCGAGGTTTGCGGATTTGCCAGGGTGCTGAACAGCGCAGGGATCAGCTCTTCGCCGGTGAAAATGCGCAGATGCAGCAGGCCGTCGTTGATTAATGCTTCCGGGCACAGCTGCTGGCCGCCGCCGGCCTGACGCCCGTTGCCGATGCCGATGACCAGCGCATCGCCATGCCAGTGAAAGTTCTCGCCGCGGATTTCGCAGCGGTCCGGCTTGAGCGTATCCATGCGCATCAGGCCGTGGATCAAATACGAGACGCCGCCGAGCGCGGCCTTGAGTTTCTCCGGGGTTTCGGTCGTAATGCGGGTGCCGAAACCGCCGGTGGCCATATTAATAAAACCGGTCTTATCGTTAACTCGCGCAATATCTATCGCCACTTCGCGGCCAACGATGGCCAGCTTCAGCGCGCTGGCCAGATCCTGCGGGATGCCGACGCTGGTGGCGAAGTCGTTCGCCGTGCCCAGCGGCAAAATCCCCAGCGCCATTTTACCGTCGCGCTCGACCAGCGCCGTCGCCACCTCATTGATGGTGCCATCACCGCCGCCGGCAATCACCGTTTCGACATTCAGCTGCAGAGCTTCATCGACAAAGCGAACGGCATCGCCTTTTTCCCAGGTGACGCGGACGTGAATATCGATTCCTTCGTCGCGTAACAGTTTAACCGCCTCGCGTAGCTGCGGTTCATTGGCGCCTTTGCCATTCAGAATCAGTAAGCTGGCTGGAAACGTGGACATTATCAGGGGACCTTTATTGCTCAGTAATGCATAAAGTGTACCGCATGAAGAAAGCGAAGGCGGGGGGAGAGATAAAAAATAAGCCCGCGTAAGGGAGATTACGCAGGCTAAGGAGGTGGTTCCTGGTACAGCTAGCATTTATGGGTTATGTTTTTCAGCGAAATAGATGATATCTGCTTTGAACGAAACGGTATGTGATCCGTTTCTAATATCTTTACATCGTGAAAAAATAACCCAAATTAACTAGTTACTGTGCGGGTTTCGGGTTGTCTGACCAGTAAAGTTGCGCATCAGCAGAGCATATTGCAGCACCATATCTTCCGGGACAGGTAACCATACTGTGTGCCCGTCGCCCGGCGCTACCGACACTCGCTCGCCTTTGCCGTTTTCCATATGTTCGAGAGTAAAGTTGACGTTGCCCTGCGGGGTCATCAGCTCAAGGCTGTCGCCGACGGAAAATTTATTTTTCACCGCCACCGCCGCTAGCTGGCCGTTGCGCTCGCCGGTAAATTCGCCGACGAACTGCTGGCGTTCGGAAACAGAGTAGCCGTGCTCATAGTTCTGGTAGTCATCGTGCGTATGGCGACGCAGAAAACCTTCGGTATAGCCGCGATGCGCGAGGTTTTCCAGGGTATCCAGCAGGGAAGTATCGAACGGTTTGCCTGCGGCGGCGTCGTCAATGGCCTTGCGGTAGACCTGAGCGGTACGGGCACAATAGTAATGTGATTTCGTGCGGCCTTCGATTTTCAGCGAATGAACGCCCATCTGGGTCAGCCGCTCGACGTGAGCGATAGCGCGCAGATCTTTCGAGTTCATGATATAGGTGCCGTGTTCGTCTTCAAACGCGGTCATGTATTCGCCCGGACGTTTGGCCTCTTCAATCATAAACACCTGGTCAGTCGGCGCGCCGATGCCCAGCGTCGGCTCGACGTTCTGCACCGGGATCGGTTCGTGCTTATGCACGATATTACCGACGTCGTCTTCTTTACCTTCCTGCACGTTGTACTCCCAGCGGCAGGCATTGGTGCAGGTGCCCTGGTTCGGATCGCGTTTGTTGATATAGCCCGAGAGCAGGCAGCGGCCAGAGTAGGCCATGCACAGCGCGCCGTGAACGAAGATTTCAATTTCCATCTCCGGCACCTGGCTGCGAATTTCGGCGATTTCATCCAGCGACAGCTCGCGGGAGAGAATGACGCGGGTCAGCCCCATTTGCTGCCAGAACTTGACTGTCGCCCAGTTCACGGCGTTGGCCTGCACCGACAGATGAATATCCATGTCGGGAAAATGTTCGCGCACCAGCATAATTAAGCCCGGATCGGACATGATCAGCGCATCCGGCCCCATTTCCACCACCGGCTTCAGATCGCGAATAAACGTTTTCAGCTTGGCGTTATGCGGGGCAATGTTAACCACCACATAGAATTTTTTACCCAACGCGTGGGCTTCGTTAATGCCGAGCTGCAGATTTTCGTGATTGAATTCGTTGTTACGCACGCGCAGGGAGTAGCGGGGTTGGCCCGCATAAACGGCATCTGCGCCATAGGCGAAAGCGTAACGCATATTTTTCAGCGTTCCCGCCGGGGAAAGGAGTTCCGGTTTAAACATGATTTTCTCGTTCTGATGACAGGTCAGATTCGCCGCACCCGGTGCGGCGAGTTGGGGAGTGCCCCCACATTAAGGGCGGGCATTGTAGCGCTGTGGGGCAGGGGAGTAAACCACCTTACACCATGGAGTTGACCTGCCCCGGCAGCTCGGAATCCGGGATACGTGAGGTGTACCAGGCAAAGCGCCAGCGTTTCCAGAAAGAATCGAAATGGAGAGCATCCAGATCCATGAATAATTCATGTTCAGGGTACAAGGTGATGAAAAAATGCGTCCAGCGCGCGCTCTGTTTCATATTATAAAGCGCTTTATCCCGTTTGTTACCGTACAGCTGCGACAGCGCCACCATGGCCTCCGGCGAACCTTTATTTGCCGCTTCCTGCACCTGTTGCAAATGTGAGTGCGCCAGCGCTAAATCTTTTACGCCGGCGATATTAAGCAGAAAGAGTTCCCAGGCCCGCTTATCGCCATAGCGGGAGGCCAGATAGAGATTATCGAGAAGGTTTTTTTCGTAAGCGGCGCGCTTTTCCGCCGGCGGAGCCTGGTTGATCAGACGTTCGCTGCAGTTGGCCATGCGGAAATGGATCTCCTGCAGATCCTGTTCATAGCCGTCATCGCCGCCGTTGGCGATCAAGCGATATTTATTATCTGCGTCGCGCTGCGCGACGTGCTGGCGTAAAATCTCGGCCGCTTGCTGGCAGTAACCGAAGGCGATGGCGGGATCGTACGGCAACAAGCCTCCGTTATCTCTGGCATGAGATTCCACCCCGAGCTGATTAAGCGCGCTGGGGATGTTTCTCCGGGCGCCAAGGTGGGCCAGAGGCAGGAGATATTCGGGGTAACCGAGCCAGCGAAAATCTTTTATCGCCGCCCGCCAGTTATGGTCGTATTCAATGTCGGCGACGCTATCGAGCCAGACGGCGCCCTGCGCTTTATCTTTTTCAAAGCCAAATAACCCCGCGTACTGGAAGTAGCCGCGATAGATTTTCGGCACGCCGTATTCGGTTTGTTGCGCATTCTGGCAGATGAAATTGTAAATCTACTCGCTGTCCGGGAAATCGCGCAGCGCAAACTTTAACGCCCACGCGGTGTAGTAATTGTTGAGCTTCACTTTTTCCATGACCGAACGCTGCAGGGTGAGCCAGAGCGCGTCTTTATCGTCTAAATCGCTATAGCAGAGCAGCAGCTACTCCAGCGCATGGTGGCGAGACTGCGCCATGTGCGCCCGCCGGGCAATCTCTTCGGCTTTGGCGATAATATGCTCCCGCTCGGTCGGTGAATCCACTTCATTGATACGCAGATCGCGATGGTCATCCCACCAGATTAAAAGTTCCAGATGCTCCCGCTCGGCGGCGGTAAGATGATCGCATACCGTTGAAGCCAGAAATTCGCGGATCTCCTGATGCGATCCTCCCCAGCGCGGCATACGAAACGGAATATACTCATCCAGCGCGTAAAATGCCGTCGGGAAAATCGCCAGACAAACGGCGAGCCAGTAGCGTTGCCCGGCGTCGCCATCGCACGCAGGCAGTACCTGCGGACGAGGCAGATCCGGGCATACCGCGTCGGCAAACGACAGGCCGGAATGGGCCATCAGCGCCTCCACTTCCTGCGGTGAGCGGCGGTGATACTCAACCAGTTCCTGCATCAGCGGTCGTCCTGCAACCTCAGCGCCGGCAAGGAACTCAGCCAGCCAGTCGGGCTGGCCGAAGACCTTAGAGTTAGTGCTGGTCAGGGACGCCGCCATCCACTGGCGTGGTTCGAGGTCGATGGCGTAGAGAGCGGCAATGACCATCCGCTCATTGCAGGCGCTGGCGCAGATCCACATGGCGCGGGTGGTATCCTGCGCCCAGCCGTAGCTGCGATAGAGCCACGCGCGGTGGTTCCAGTACTGGGCCTCAGCAAGCCAGGCATAGCTGGAGCGCGGGCGGGCGCGCTGCCAGTTTTTGATCGGCGCTAACCCAGCAGGCCCGGCCTCGACCAGCGCATCCATATCGTAAAAATGGTTGCACATCTGCGTCCAGGCGAGGAAGTAACGTTTTTCCGCCTCGCGGCTGGTCAGGCTTTCCGCCAGCGCCCGGCTATAGCGCGCCTCGAGCTCGTTATAACATCCTTCGCGCAACAGGCCGGGAAGATCCGCGATAGACCACTCGCGCTGTCCGTCATTGAGGGGATTTTTACGGTTGCACATCTCAAACATGGCGGTGAGCAGTGGGTCATCCTTTTCCATAAACACTCCTTTTAAACCGGGTCGAAAATTTTGAAGTCATTCCACGGCAGCGTTTTCCAGCGGCTGAAGGAGGCTTTCAGATAACAGGCCACCTCCTGCACATCGCGTCCGGCAACCGCCGTTGGCGTATCCATTAACGCCAGCCGTACCCGGCGGGCGCGGACGTAGGCGGTGGCGTAATCTTCCCACGAAGCAAAACAATCCTGCGCCCGCTGGGCGTTTAACAGGAGAACCAGCCAGGCCTGATTTTCGTCGCACCAGCCGAGCCCGGCGATACAGCGCGTCAGAAAGGCGGTGCGCATGCAGTCGAACGCCAGCGCGTCGCGAACCCGGCCCTGGGCCGCCAGGTGGTGGTAAAACGTGCGCGGCGAGTTGCCCATGCCCGCCGGCCAGCAGCGCAGGATCTCGGCGATCTGCTGGCGTAACGCCGCGCCGTCGAGGTGCTGATGCAAGCCCAGTTCTTTTTTTACCTGCTGCGTCAGGTGGCGGCGCTGGTCATCATCAAGTTTCAACGCCAGCTGTACGCCTTTTGTCGGCAGGCCATTGCGGTGCGAGAGGAGATCGGCTAACGCCAGCGCCCACTGGCGTCTTCGGCTATCGCGGCGCAGATCGTTAAGACGGTCCTTTTCTTTTTCCTCGGCGATGCGGGCGGCAACCAGCTGTTTATTCTTTTTTTTGGCGCGTAAGCGCAGGTAATAAGCGGTGGTAAACAAGGCTATCAGCAGCATCAAGGACTCTCTCCGGTGTGGGGTCGGTAGCGCGTGGTTTGTAGCGTCAGGCTCTCAATTTCAAAAGGCTGGCTGCAGGTGTTTTTCCCGGCAAGCGTAGGGTGCCATTCATGCTGTGGGAACAGCATTTCCGCCGCGGTCGCCACGTTGGGATCGATCGTCCGAAGATAGCGCAATGCCTCCGGAGCGCTGTGCAGAAGCAGCCACTGTAGCGCCACCGGTGGGTGAGGGAAGTGCGTCATTAAATGAAAATTGTTATGCAGAACGTTGAGTAAAAAATCAAAATCAACCACATCGGTGATAAATTTCCAGCCAGCAAATTGCGGCGTCGCTTCATAGACGATCCCCATACCTTCACAATCGGCGTGGCGCTCGGGACGTGGTTGCAGATAATGTAATAAAGCCAAAACGTCGGCGGCATATTTTTTAACAGGATGCTGGTTCTGCTTACCTTTAATTTGATCGATACTCATGCTGTCATTATTTATCCTCAGGCTCAGGGTGACGTGGGGAATATTATTTTCGTCGCGCAGGCTCAGAAGGCGAAATGCGCCTTGTTCAATTTGCCGGGCGTAGTACTCGCCGTAGCCGCCGGAGAGTGACCCTTTATCCTCGAACTGGCCGACGCAGTGCTGCATATGCCAGGATTCATAGGCCATTTCACTACGCAAGGCCGGGCTGGCGGCATCGAAGGCGACCCACTGCCCAGCAGTGACCTTCATCAGCGGCTTAATGGCGTCGTCGCTGGAGGGGTACCAGCCTCGTTCGCGCAGGCGCTGCATTTTCTGGTGCTCGGCCTCGCGCATGTCCAGGACGGTGAAACAGTTAATGCGCTGAAGTTTGCTTTCCAGCCGCGTGCCTTCCAGCCGCAACAGGAACTCCAGTAACTCCCTTTCCGTCGCCAGCAGCTGCGGATGCTGTGGATTAAGATAGTAAAAGGCGCCGCCGCCGCCCAGCCCGGATATCAACCACGCGGGGATCGCCTTCTCCGCGCCAAAGTAAACCGCATAATCGGCGGCGGAGCGTACGGGGTAAACGTGGGGAAAATTACCGATAGCCCAGCGAAAAAAATGGTTGCTTAGCCAGCGTTGAATACTACTACCGTCGTCACGCTGTTCGCTGCGAGAAATAATGGCCGATTTTACATCAGGGGCGTTAATTATATTTCGTGGACTATATTTTCTATGAATATTACTCATGGCATTCCTTGCGCAGTTGAATATATAGAGAATATCCGCCTGCAATATATCATGCCGGTGACGTATTTCTTATTTTTGCCGGTATTCTCAGATTATGACCCGAAGGGCGCAGTTTTTTTCCAGAAGCGCCGCAGAGGGGCTTATTTGGGGGAGCGGATAACAGAAAATGCCAGCCCCGGCGCTGAGCCGGGGCTGGGCGGTTACGCCAGGCGGCAGGCGTCGGCTTCCCAGCGATATCCAACGCCGTAAACGGCGCGGATAAACGACTGCTCGGCGTCCAGCGATTCCAGCTTGCGGCGCAGGTTTTTGATATGGCTGTCAATAGTGCGATCGGTGACCACGCGGTAATCGTCGTACAGATGATTGAGCAGCTGTTCACGGGAGAAGACTTTACCCGGCTCCTGAGAGAGGGTCTTCAGCAGCCGGAACTCGGCGGGCGTGAGGTCCAGCAGCTTGTTGCGCCAGGAAGCCTGGAAGCGGCCCTCGTCGACAATCAGCGGGCTTTCGGCATCCAGCGCCTGCAGATCGCGCTGCGGCTTGCAGCGGCGAAGAATGGTCTTCACGCGGGCCACCACTTCACGCGGGCTATAGGGCTTACAGATATAGTCATCGGCGCCGATTTCTAACCCCAGCAGGCGGTCGATCTCCTCGATTTTGGCGGTTACCATCACCACCGGAACCTCAGAGAAACGGCGGATTTCCCGGCACAGAGTGAGTCCGTCGGTACCGGGCAGCATCAGATCCAGCAGGATCAGATGCGGCGGCGTCTGGCGAACGTACGGTAGAACCCGATCGCCGTGATTGATCAGCGTCGGCGCATAACCCGCCGCCTGAAGATAATCGATCAGCAATTGGCCCAGTTTGGGCTCATCTTCCACGATAAGAATGCGCGGCGTGTTTTCATCAACAGGTAATTCAGTCATACGTCTCTCGATAAATTACGTTCCAGAGGTAACTCTACTTTAATGCTAACCCCGCCCAAAGGCGAATGGTCGGCACGTAAAGTGCCGCCGTGGGCAGCCACGATGTTAAGGCAAATTGCCAGCCCCAGACCAGAGCCGCCGCTGGCACGATTACGCGACCCTTCGGTACGATAAAAGCGCTCAACCAGCCGCTCCAGCTGTTCGTCGGTGACGCCGGGCGCGCTATCGGCAAAGTCGAGAATCAGCATCTGGCCGCTCTGGCTGGCGCTAATCTGCAGGCCGCCGCCGCTATCGGTATAGCGCAGGCTGTTTTCCAGCAGGTTGTTGAACAGCTGCATCAGGCGATCCCGGTCGCCGAAAATCGCCGCGCTTTCCGGCAGCGAAACGCCAATCGACAGTCCACGGCTGGCGAAGCGCTCGCGAAACGCGCCGGCGGCGACCTCCAGCAGATTAATAATATCCACCGAGCTTTTCTGGTAGGTGAGGGCGCCTTCATCGGACATGGAAAGCTGGTGCAAATCCTCGACCAGTTTGGTGAGGGTGGCGACCTCCGCCTGTAGGGAGGCGATGGAATCCGGGGTAAATTTCCTGATGCCATCCTGAATCGCCTCCAGCTCGCCGCGCAGCACCGCCAGCGGCGTGCGCAGTTCATGAGAAATATCGGCCATCAGGTCGCGGCGCATTTGCTGATTGCGTTCAAGGGTACTGGCTAGCTGGTTGAAATCTTTCGCCAGGCGCCCCAGTTCATCGCTGCTGGTGGCGGTGACCCGGGTGGAGAAATCGCCGGCCGCCAGACGATGAGTCCCCTCAACCAGCCGTTTAACCGGGGCGAGCAGACCGCGCGCCAGCGGGAAGGTGGCCAGCGCCGCCAGCAGCGTAGCGAGGGCGACAATCAGCCAGCTGGTGCGTTTCTGCTGACGGTCGAAGTTGATATCGGTATTGCGTGTCAGGCGCTCAACCGGCGAGGCAATGACCGCGCCAACCTCGACGCCGTTAACCATAATGCTGCGCCGGGTGCCGTCTGTCGGGACGCGCTCGCGCGGGCCCACCAGTACGCGCCCTTTCTGATCGACCACCCAGAACATCGTGCGCCAGCCGTGCGGAGGCATATCAGGACCGGGACCGCGATCGCCACGATCGCCGCGCGGGCCCTCAAGGGGGCGGTCCGGCGCGGCATCCGGCGGCATCTCTCCGGGGTCGGGGCCCGGATGCGGTTCGTCCATCGGACCCATGCCGCGACCCGGCGGCGAGCGATCGTCATTGTCGCGCTCAAAGGTTTTCAGCAGCTGGAAAATAAAGCGGTCGTTGTTGCGCAGGAACTTCCAGCTGCCGTGCTGGGCATACTGTTCGCTCAGGGCATCGCCGAGCATGGTCAGGCGCTGTTCGTTGCCGCGCTTGATATAGTCGATAAAGCCGCGTTCAAAACTGATACGCACCGCCCAGTGCATGCTGATTAGCAGCACGATGCAGGTGGCAAGAATCGCGATAAACAGCTTGCCGGTAATGCCGGGACGCCAGAACTTCAAGACTCACTCCTTTTACGGCGACGAATCACGGTATTCATCGTGGTGTCGTCCGGTACGCGGGAAAAAATGAGTGCCGGCAGCGCAATAACCACCGCCATGCTTAAGTAGGTATAAAGAAACACCTGATGAGCGGTCGCCGCATCGACGCCGATATGCTGCTGGCCGTAGAGACCGAGTAGCATCCCGGCGATAGTGACGCCGATACTCATCGACAGCTGCATGACCATCGATAGCATGCTGTTGCCGCTGCTGGCCAGATCGTCGGGCAGGTCCTTCAGGGTCAGGGTATTCATTGAGGAGAAGCGGCTGGAGTTAATCATTCCCTGCAGAAACAGGACCACCGGCAGCAGCCAGTACCAGCCCGCGAGCGCGACGGCCATAAATAGCAGGCTGACCAGCGCGAGGCCGATCGTTGAAGTCACCAGCACCCGGCGATAGCCGAAGCGGTTGACCACCTGAACCACAATACGCTTCATTCCCATGCTGCCAAGCACCATCGGGATCATCATCAGCCCGGCGTGGAACGGCGAAAAGCCGAGGCCAATCTGTAAAAACACCGGGGTCATGAACGGCAGCATGCCGCTGCCGATGCGCCCGGCGAAGCTGCCGCCAAGGCCGAGAGAAAAGGTGCGGTTGTTAAACAGCTTCAGGCTGAACAGCGCGTTGCGGTTGCCGCGCGCGTGCCACAGATAGCACAGAATTGACGCCGCGCCGATGGCCACCAGCGCCGTCAGCCACAGGGGGGAGATTCCGAGCCCCTTTTTGCCGTCGAGCGCCAGGGTGAGCGTCGCCATGCCGGCGGCCAGCAAAATAAAGCCGAGGATATCAAAGCGCCGGGTTTGCAGAGTGTAGTTGGGCATCAGCCACAGCGTGGCGATGGCGCCGACGATGCCAACCGGAATATTGATCAGAAAGATCCAGTGCCAGGAGGCGTACTCCACCAGCATCCCGCCGAGCGCCGGGCCGAGCAGCGGCCCCACCTGGCCGGGCAGGGTGACGAAGGTCATCGCCGCCATATATTGGCTGCGCGGGACAATTTTCATTACCGTCAGGCGGCCTACGGGAACCATCATTGCGCCGCCGACGCCCTGCAGCACCCGGGCCAGAATCAGCTGATCGAGCGTGGCGGCCTGCGCGCAGAACAGGGAGCCGGCGGTGAACAGCACGATGGCGCTAAAAAAGATATTTCTTACTCCGACACGATCCGCCAGCCAGCCGCTGGCGGGCAGCATCACCGCCACCGTCAGCACGTAGGAGACGATAACCATATGCATATGCAGCGGGCTCTCCCCAAGACTTTGCGCCATTGAGGGGAGGGCGGTGTTAACGATGGTGGTATCCAGCGCTTGCATAAAAAAGCCAAAGGCCACTATCCACAGCTGCCAGCGTACGCTGGAAGGAAGATCTGTCATGTTATTCGCTTACCGGTTGATGGACTTTTCGCGAAAAACGCAGCCGCAGACGGTCGAAGAACAGATAGACCACCGGCGTGGTATACAGGGTCAACAGCTGACTCATTACCAGACCGCCGACAATGGTGATCCCCAAGGGCTGGCGCAGCTCGGCGCCATCGCCGCCAGAGATAACCAGCGGCAGCGCGCCGAACAGCGCTGCCAGGGTGGTCATCATTATCGGCCGGAAGCGCAGCAGACAGGCCTGGAAGATTGCCTCTTCCGGCGGCAGGTTGCCGTTGCGCTGCGCTTCCAGGGCAAAGTCGACCATCATGATGGCGTTTTTCTTCACAATGCCAATTAATAGCATAATCCCGATAAGCGCGATTAGGCTGAACGGGGCATCGAAAAGCTCCAGCGCCAGCAGCGCGCCGACGCCCGCGGACGGAATAGTCGACAGAATGGTTAGCGGATGAACGTAGCTCTCATAGAGGATCCCCAGCACGATATAGACCGTGGCGATAGCCGCCAGAATCAGGATCACCTGCGAGTTCATGGTCTCCTGGAACACCTGCGCGGTCCCGGCGAACGACCCGCGCACGCTGGACGGCACGCCAAGCTGGGTCATCGCCCGGTTAATGGCGTCGCTGGCTTCTGACAGCGATTTGCCGGTAGGCAGGTTAAACGACACGGTCGATGCCGCCGACAGCCCCTGATGGTTCACCGACAGCGGGGCGTTGGCCGGCTGCCATTTGGCGAAATAGGATAGCGGGATCGCCTTGTCTTCGCTGTTGATCACAAACATTTTATCGAGGGCGCTGACGTCCTGGGTGTAGACCGGGTCGACCTGCATCACCACTTTATACTGGTTCAGCGGCTGGTAGATGGTTGAGATCTGCCGCTGACCGAAGGCGTTATTTAGCAGATTATTGGCGTCCTGCACGCTGATGCCGAGTCGCGACATGGTATCGCGGTCGTAGATCAGGTCCATCTCGGCGCCGTTATTCTGGCTGTCGGAGTTGACATCCGCCAGCTCCGGCAGCGCCGCCAGCGTTTTGCGGATTTTGGGTTCCCACTCCCGCAGCGCCGCAAGGTCGTCCGACAGCAGCGTGTACTGGTAGCTGGCGTTGGCCTGACGGCCGCCGACGCGGATATCCTGTACCGCCATCAGGAACAGGTTGGCCCCCGGCTCTTTGGCCAGCTTCTTCCGCAGCCGATCGATAATCTGCTGCGCCGTTTCATGGCGCTCATCGCGCGACTTCAGGGTGATAAACATCATCCCGCTGTTGACCCGCGAGCCGCCGGTAAAACCGGTGACGTTGTCCACCGCCGGATCTTCACGAATGATCTTCATAAAGTCCTCCAGCTTGCCGCGCATCGCCTGGAACGAGATGCTCTGATCGGCCTGGATCCCGCCCATCAGCACCCCGGTGTCCTGCTCCGGGAAGAAGGTTTTAGGAATCGAAATATAGAGCCAGACGCTCAGCGCGATGGTGCCAAGCAGCACCAGGCCGGTTAAGCGGCTATGCTTCAGTACCCACTTCAGCGACTTACCGTATCCGCCCTGAATCGCCACCAGCAGGCGGCCAACACCGCGCTTGCGCGTCGGCTCGTGCGGCTTGCCGCTTTTCAGCAGCCAGCCGCACATCATCGGCGTCAGGGTCAGGGAGACCGCCAGCGAGATGCCGATCGCCACCGACAGAGTAACGGCGAATTCGCGCAGCAGCCTTCCCGGCAGGCCGCCCATCAGCAGCAGCGGCAGGAATACCGCCACCAGCGACAGGCTCATCGACAGAACGGTAAATCCGACTTCCCGGCTCCCCTGCAGCGCCGCCTGCAGCGGCTTCATGCCCGCTTCGAGATGGCGGGAAATGTTTTCCAGCACCACGATGGCGTCATCAACCACGAAGCCGGTAGCGATGGTCAGCGCCATCAGCGACAGGTTGTTAAGGCTGAAGCCGCACAGGTACATGGCGGCGAAGGTGCCGATCAGCGAAACCGGAACCGCCACCGCCGGGATCAGCGTCGCGCGCCCCGAGCGGAGGAAGAGGAAGACCACGAGGATCACCAGCGCCACCGAGATCACCAGCGTTTGCTCAACTTCCTCCAGCGAGGCGCGGATGGTCGGCGAACGGTCCTGGGCGATTTGCAGATCGACAGAGGCCGGGATGGTGCGCTGTAGCTCCGGCAGACGGGCGCGAATGCTGTCCACCGTCTCAATGATATTGGCCTCCGGCAGCTTACGGATCATCAGCAAAATCGCCGGTTTGGCGTTAGTCATCCCGGCGTTGCGCACGTCCTGCACCGAATCGGTGACGTTGGCGACGTCGCCGAGGCGCACCGCCGCGCCGTTGTTGTAGTGCACGATCAGCGGCTGGTATTCGGCCGCGGTTTTCAGCTCGTCGTTGGTCGCCACCTGCCAGCGGTGGGTGGCATCTTCCAGCGCCCCCTGCGGTTTACGCACGTTGGCGTTGCTGATGGCGGTGCGCACCGCGTCGAGCGACACGCCCTGGTTAAACAGCGCCTGCGGGTTGAGGTCGACGCGCACCGCGGGCAGCGAACTGCCGCCGACGTCGACGTCGCCGACGCCGTCAATCTGGGCAATGGTCTGCGCCAGTTGGGTTGAGGCGAAGTCGTACAGCTCACCCTGGGACCAGGTATCCGAGGTGAGGGTGAGGATCATGATCGGCGCGTCTGACGGGTTGGCTTTGCGATAGGTCGGACGGCTCGGCATACCGCTCGGCAGCAGGCTTTGCGCAGCGTTAATCGCCGCCTGCACGTCGCGGGCCGCGCCGTTGATATCGCGGTCAAAGTTGAACTCAAGAATGATGCGCGTACTGCCGAGCGAGCTGGAGGAGGTCATCTCATTGACCCCGGCAATCCGCCCCAAAGAGCGCTCCAGCGGCGTCGCCACCGAAGAGGCCATAGTCTCCGGCGACGCGCCGGGAAGCGAGGCGCTGACCATGATAACCGGGAAGTCCACCTGCGGCAGCGGCGCTACCGGCAGCAGGCGAAAACCGAGGATGCCGCAGAGAGTAATGGCGAGCGAAATCAGAATCGTCGCCACCGGACGGTAAATGAAGAGCGCGAAAAACTTCACCTACGCCTCCTCTTCACGCCGCGGGAATCGGCTCTTCATATACAGCGACAGTCGGTCGAACAGCAGATAGATCACCGGGGTAGTGAACAGGGTCAGCACCTGGCTGAGCATCAGACCGCCGACCATGCCAATCCCCAGCGGACGGCGCAGCTCCGCGCCGACGCCGGTGCTGAGCATCAGCGGCAGCGCGCCGAGCAGGGCGGCGAGGGTGGTCATCAGGATGGGACGAAAGCGCAGCAGACAGGCCTGGTAGATAGCCTCGTGCGGCGGCATGCCCTGTTCGCGTTCGGCGGCCAGCGCGAAGTCGATCATCATGATGGCGTTTTTCTTGACGATGCCGATCAGCAAAATGATGCCGATAATCGCGATAACGTCCAGTTCGCTCCCCGCCAGCCACAGCGCCAGCAGCGCGCCCACGCCCGCCGTCGGCAGGGTGGAGAGAATCGTTATCGGGTGAATAAAGCTTTCATACAGTACTCCGAGGACGATATACATCGCCACTACCGCAGCGACCACCAGCCAGACGGTGCTGCCCAGCGCCGACTGGAAAGCCAGAGAGCTGCCCTGGAACTGGGTGCGGATATCGCTCGGGAATTCCAGCGCCTGTTCGGCGCCAAGGATGGCATCGACCGCATCGCCCAGCGAATAGTTATCCGGCACGTTAAACGAGATGGTGGTGACCGGGAACTGATCGAGATGGTTTATGGATAGCGGGGCAAAACGCTCCTCGACGCTGGCGATGGATTTCAGCGGCACAATCCCGCCGTCGCTGCTGGTCAGGCGAATATTATCCAGCGCCGCCAGCCCCGGCGTGGCCTGGGTATCATGCTCCAGCACCACGCGGTACTGATTCGCCTGGGTATAGATGGTGGAGATTAAACGCTGGCCGAAGGCGTTATACAGCGCATTATCGACGTCCGCCATGCTGATGCCGAGGCGGCTGGCGCTATCGCGGTCAACGTTGATATACGCCGCCAGGCCCTTGTCCTGCCAGTCGCTGCTGACGTCGGAGAGCTGCGGCAGCGCCTGCAGCCGGGTCAGCAGCTGTGGCACCCAGTTGCTGAGCGCATCCAGCGAGTTCGCCTGTAGGGTGAACTGGTACTGAGTGCGGCTGACGGTGGTGTCAATGGTCAGATCCTGCGTGGGCTGAAGGTAAAGCTCAATGCCGGGAATCCCGCTCACCGCGTTCTGCAGGCGGCCGATCACCGTCTGCACGCGATCGTCGCGCTCGTCCAGCGGCTTAAGGTTGATTTGCAGGCGGGCGCTGTTGAGCGCCGGGTTAGTGCCGTCAACCCCGACGTAGGAGGTCAGGCTTTCCACCGCCGGATCTTTGAGTATCGCCGCCGACACCTGCTGCTGGCGCTCGGCCATGTTGGCGAACGACGCCGACTGCGGCGCCTGCAGCGTACCCTGAATGATGCCGTTGTCCTGAATCGGGAAAAAGCCCTTCGGAATAAACACCCATAGCATAATCGACAGAACCAGGGTACCGAGGGCCACGCTCAGTGTCAGCCAGGGATGATTCAATACCCGGCTCAGCCAGCGGCCATAGACGGCGATCACCCGCTCAAAGAAACGCTCGCTGGCGCGCGAGAAGCGGTTCTGCTTGCGCAGCGACTCGTGGCTCAGCATGCGGGCGCACATCATCGGCGTCAGGGTCAGCGACACCACCGCGGAGATCAGGATCGCCACCGCCAGGGTAATGGCGAACTCGCGGAACAGGCGGCCAACGATATCGCCCATAAACAGCAGCGGGATCAGCACCGCAATCAGCGAGAAGGTCAACGAGATAATGGTAAAGCCAATCTCTCCGGCCCCTTTCAGGGCGGCGGCCAGCGGCTTTTCGCCTTTCTCGATATAGCGCGAGATGTTTTCGATCACCACGATGGCGTCATCGACCACAAAGCCGGTGGCGATGGTCAGGGCCATCAGCGTCAGGTTGTTAATCGAGAAATCGAGAAACACCATTACCACAAAGGTGCCGACCAGCGATAGCGGCACGGCGATGCCGGGAATAATCGTCGCCGGGACGTTGCGCAGAAAGACGTAAATAATCATCACCACCAGGGCGATAGCCAGCATCAGCTCGAACTGGGTGTCGCTAACCGACGCCCGGATGTTGGTAGTGCGGTCGGAAAGCACCTGTACTTTGACTGATTTCGGCAGGCTTTCGGTCAGCTGCGGCAGCATCTGGCGGATGCTGTCGGCGGTAGAGATAATATTGGCCCCCGGCTGGCGCTGGACGTTCATGACGATCGCCCGCTGATTGTTCGCCCATGCTCCGAGCCAGCTGTTTTCCGCGCCCTGTTCCACGGTGGCGACGTCGCCGAGGCGAATCGGCGCGCCGTTCTGCCAGGCGATAATCAGGCGGCGATAATCTTCTGCCGACTGCATCTGATCGTTGGCGGAGAGGGTCACCGCCCGCGCCGGGCCGTCAAGGCTCCCTTTCGCCGAGTTGACGTTGGCGCTGGTTATCGCGGTGCGCACCGTTTCGCTGGTCAGCCCGAGCGCGGCGATGGCCTGGGCGTTGAGCTTGACGCGTACCGCCGGGCGCTGGCCGCCCGCGAGGGTGACCAGCCCGACGCCGGAAACCTGGGAGATCTTCTGCGCCACGCGGGTCTCGACCATATCCTCGACCTGGGTCATCGGCACGGCGGAAGAGGTGACCGCGAGGGTCATAATCGGCGGATCGGCGGGGTTAACTTTGCTGTAGACCGGCGGGTTAGGCAGGTCAGAAGGCAGCAGGTTGGTGGCAGCGTTGATGGCCGCCTGTACTTCCTGTTCCGCGACGTCCAGCGGCAGCGTGAGCTGGAACTGGAGCGTGACCACCGACGCGCCGCCGGAGCTCTGGGAGGACATCTGCTTGAGGCCGGACATCTGGCCAAACTGGCGCTCCAGCGGGGCCGTCACGGATGAAGTCATCACGTCCGGGCTGGCGCCGGGATAGAGGGTTACCACCTGAATCGTCGGGTAGTCCACTTCCGGCAGCGCCGAAACCGGTAAGAATCGATAGCCGATAATCCCGGCCAGCATGATGGCCACCATTAACAGCGTCGTGGCGACCGGGCGCATGATAAACAGACGGGAAGGGCCGCCCGTACTGCTCGGCGGTAACACTTGCATCAGGAGCGCGCTCCTTTTTTACCGTATTCGCGGCTGGTGGCTTTTTCCGGCTCGGCGGCGGTTGCCGCATCGTGGGCTTCGACGACCTCAACTTTTGCGCCTTCCGTCAGACGGTCGATACCGTCGGTTACGACGCGATCGCCAGCGGAAAGACCGGCGTTGATCACCACTTTAAGACTGTCCTGAATACCCGGCGTGACGGTGTGCTTGCTGACCTTGTTCTCGTCGTTCAGTACCCAGACGAAATGACCTTCGTTACCCATTTGCAGCGCGGCGGTTGGAATCACTACCGCGTTTTGCTCGGTATCGACCAGCATACGGGCGTTGACGAATTGATTGGGGAACAGGGCGTCATCAAGGTTTGTAAAGCGCGCTTTCAGCTTGATGGTGCCGGTGGTGGCGTCAATCTGGTTATCGAGGCTCAGCAGCGAGCCTTCGCTGATTTTCTGTTTATTGGTGCGGTCCCAGGCTTCGACCGCCAGCTTTTTCCCCGCCTTTTGCGCCTGTACGACGGTGGCGATTTGGTTTTCCGGCAGCGTAAAGACCACATCAATAGGGTGGTTTTGCGTCAGCACCACAATGCCGGTGGTGTCGCCGCTGGAGATCTGGTTGCCGATATCCACCTGTTTTAAGCCGACCCGGCCGTCAATCGGCGCGGTGATGCGGCTCCAGTTCAGCTGCAGCTGGGCGCTGGCGACAGCAGCTTCGTCCGCCTTAATGGTGCCCTGGGTTTCGCTGACCAGCGACTGCTGGGTATCCAGCTCCTGGCGCGACACCAGATTGGTTTTCACCAGCTGCTGGTAGCGCGCCAGATCGCGGCGGGCGTTGGCGAGGGTCGCCCGATCTTTGGCCAGTTGCCCCTCGGCCTGGGCGAGGGCGACTTTAAACTGGCTGGGATCGATTTCCGCGAGCAGATCGCCCGCTTTGACCTGCTGGCCTTCGTTAAAGTGGATCGCCAGAAGCTGGCCGTCGACGCGGCTGCGCACGGTGACGGTATTCGCCGCCGTCACGGTGCCGAGGCCGGAAAGGTAGCGCGGCACCGCTTCGCTGGTCGCGGTTGCCGCCTGTACCGGCGCGAGGGCGGCGCCAAAACGACCGGGCCGTCCGCCTCCGGGGCTCTGCTGACGCGCGCCTGTCGCCGTCGGCGCGCCGCTATTTGCCGCTTCGCGACCCTGCCAGAACCAGTACGCGGCGCCCGCGACGATCGCTACCACCAGCACGGCTGCCCAACGGCTTTTATTGCTACCTTTCATTAATTTGCTATCTCATCCTGAAACGTTTCACGGAATGATACTAGTTTAGTCAGCGAACGCCGCTTAAAAATGGAGGAATTATGAAAAGACTGTCCAGAAACGTCTGGAAAAAACGCTTTTCCTTGAGCCGGTTACGATGAATAGTTAGGCGAAAAATTCGCTTAACGATTTTGCTTAGCCGGGCGAGGAACCCGGTGAATTATCGCCGGTCATTCGCTGTTTCTTAAGGGTCACAGCGGAATGCGTCGCAGCCAGGCTGATATACAGCGTGAATAAGCGGCCCCGGGGCGTGATTCAGCCTGATTGGCAGGCGCATCTGTTTAATAATCAAATTCACTCAAGATTTTGCTTTAAGCAATGCGACCACTATCAGAGGGTTCTTTATGCATTTTACCCAAGCTATCGCCCGTCTACCGGCCGCCACCTGCGGCGCAGGACAAACTACCGCCCAACTGGGCGCGCCGGATATCGCCGCCACCACGCGCCAGTTTCTCGCCTATATAGAGACCCTTCTGCAGCTCGGCCTGAAGGTCACCGTGCTTCCTGCCGCGGCGGAATATCCCGATGCGCACTTTGTTGAAGATACCGCGGTGGTCATGCCGGAACTGGCGGTGATTACTCATCCGGGCGCGCCGAGCCGCCAGGGCGAAGTCGATACTATTGCGCCGGTGCTGGCGGGGTTTCGTCCACTGGTGCAGATGAGCGAAAGCGGACATATGGACGGCGGCGACGTGCTGCTGGTGGGCAAACGATTTTTTATCGGCCTGACGGCGCGTACCGATGAGCAGGGGATCCGCGAATTTGCCGCCGCCGTTGAGCCGCACGGCTACACGGTGACGGCGATTGACGTGAGCGCCGGTCTGCATCTGAAATCGATTGTCAACTATGTGGGCCGCAATACGCTGCTGCTGACGGAAGGCTACGTTAACCATCCGGCGTTTAGCGGCTTCAATCGTATCGTGATCCCGGAGGAAGAGGCCTACGCCGGAAATACGCTGTGGATCAACGATACTTTAATTACGCCGCAGGGCTACCCCTGTACCCTGGGCGAAATCAGCAAGCTGGGAATGCCTGTCATGCAACTCGACACCAGCGAATTTAAGAAAATGGATGGCGGCCTGACCTGCCTCTCACTGCGTTTTTAATTTATGCGCCGACACCGGGGAGATCGAAATGAAACTACGCCTTGCCGCACTACTGGCCTGCATGGCGCTCAGCGCGCCGCTGGCCGCCCAGCAGTTTGATACCATCAGCTTTGGCGTCGATGGCGGCTATCCGCCGTTTGACGTACTGGCCCCCAGCGGTGAAATTACCGGTTTTGATATTGATATCGCCAACGCGCTGTGCACCCAGCTAAAAGCCAAATGCGTTTTCGTTAAGCAGCCGTTCGAAAGCATGATTGCCGCTCTCAACGCGCATAAGTTCGATGCCATTATCGCTTCGCTCAATATGACCGATGCGCGTAAAAAGGAAGTGGACTTCACCGACCGCTACTACCGCAGCGCAGCGCAGCTGGTGGCGCGCAAAGGTAGCCCGCTGCTGCCTGAGGTCGCCAGCCTGAAAGGCAAGACCGTCGGCGTCCAGACCGGTTCCACCCATGAAGCGTTTGCGAAGGCTAACTGGGCCAACCACGGCGTGAAGATCGTCAGCTACGCGAATCAGGATAACGTCTACCTTGACCTGCTCTCCGGACGTATTGACGCCGCTTTGCAGGATAATATCCAGGCGGCGACCGGCTTTATTGATACCCCGCGCGGGCAGAAATTCGCTTTTGCCGGTCCGGTCATTCAGGACGGCGGCATCTCTTCCGATGTGGGGATTGCGGTGAATAAAGATAATCCGGCGCTGCGGGATGCCCTGAACGGCGCTATCAAGGCTATTCGCGCCGATGGCACCTACGACGCTATCCAGAAAAAATACTTTAGCTTTGATATTTATGGCAAATAAGCCGTGAAGGCGAGGGCGCAGGCGCTGGCTTGCGCTCCTTTACGGCACCCGTGGAAGGCTGAACATGGTCGCAGACTATTTACCCTTACTGTTACGCGGCGCGGCGCTTTCGCTGTGCGTGATGCTCTGCTCATTGCTGGTCGCGCTGCTGCTGGGCCTGATCAACTCGCTGGTTAAACTCTTTGGCCCGCCGTGGCTGCGCCTGTTTTCCACCGCCTACACCACCCTGGTACGCGGTATTCCCGAGCTGGTGATTATGCTACTGCTGTTTTTCGGCGGCGAGATGCTGGTTAACCTGCTGCTGGCAGCGGTGGGGCTGGGGCCGGTGCGCTTCAATACCTTTTTTTCCGGCGTGCTGGCGATTGGCTTTGTGTTCGGCGCCTATTACACCGAGACCTTTCGCGGCGCATTTCTGACCGTCGATCGCGGGCAAACCGAAGCCGCGCAGGCCTACGGAATGCGCCCGTGGACGGTATTTCGCCGGGTGATGCTGCCGCAGATGCTGAGCTTCGCGATTCCCGGGATCAATAATAACTGGCTGGGGCTGATGAAAGCGTCGGCGCTGGTGTCGATCCTGGGTCTGGAGGACATGGTATGGCTGGCCGAGCAGGCCGGGCGCGCTACGCAAAAACCGTTCCTCTTCTATTTCCTGGTTTCCCTGATTTATATGGTCATTACCGCGCTCTCCAGCTGGTTGTTTAGCCGCCTGGCGAAGCGTTATGCGCTGCGTTCTTCCACGGCGGGGGCCGCGCTATGAATCTGCAAACCTTTCTCGATGCGATCCCGAGCTTTATCTGGAGCGACGGCAACGGTGCCGCCAGCGGGCTGGCGATAACGGCGGAGCTGTTTTTGCTCTCCATCGTTCCCGGGATGGCGCTGGCGATTGCGATGGCGGTGGGGCAGGTGTACGGCCCGCGCGCGCTGGCGCTGCCCATCCGTGGTTTTACGTATTTTTTCCGCAGCACGCCGCTCTATCTGCAACTGATGCTGATTTACTACGGCCTGTCGCAGTTCGATATCGTGCAGACGGGTTGGATGAACGATCAGCCGTTCTGGCTGCTGTTTCGCGATGCGACCTTCTGCGCCACGCTGGCGCTGGTGCTGAACACCTCCGCTTACGTCGCGGAGCTGCTGGCGGGGATGATGCTGACCTTTCCCCGTCAGGAGTGGGTTGCCGGAGAAGCCTACGGGATGGGGAAATGGCAGATTATTCGTCGTCTGGTGCTGCCCGCGACGCTCAGACGCGGGATCCCGGCGCTGAATAATGAAATGGTCTTTTTGCTCCACGCCACCTCGCTGGCCAGCACGGTAACCCTGCTGGATATTACCGGCGTGGCCCGCGCGTTCTACGCCATGACCTGGTCGCCGTTTATTCCGTTTCTGATGGCCGCGGCGCTCTATCTCCTGTGCACCTTTCTGCTGATTTTCGCCTTTTCCCGCGCCGAACGGCGCTGGCTGGCGTTTATCCGCCGCGGCTAATCAGGAGCGCTTAATCGCCTGGAGTTCGGTCAGAGTAACGATTTTATCAACGTGAAACTTTTTACTGGTCAGCCAGCTATCCGCCAGCTGGCAATAGTGTGCCATGCTGCGACAGCCGATGCGTACCAGAAAGTCGAAGCTGCCGCTCACCAGCCAGCAGTCCAGCACTTCGGGCGTCTGGCGCATCTCCTGTTCAAACACCGGCTGCGAGCGGCCGTGGTCGGCCAGGGCGATTTGCGCCTGCACCACAAACGCATGCTCCGGCTCGGGCAGTTCGATAATGGCGCTGTAGCCGCGAATGATGCCGTCACGCTCGAGGCCGCGCACGCGTTCCAGACATGGACGCGCGGTGAGATTTACCTGCTCCGAGAGCTTCTGATAAGAAATGCGGCCATCCCGGCGCAGGATTTCAAGGATCTTATGATCGATACGGTCAAGCCGGGTTTTCTTTTCCACAGATGGGACGTCCAATGAAAATTAAACACGATACATTACCTCAACATGCGCTCGGTGGGCAGCGGCAATTAAGCCATTTTCATTTCGGCGCGCCCGGCGCCGGCGAGAAAGTCTATCTGCAGGCGGGGCTGCACGCCGATGAAATTCCGGGCATGCTGGTTCTGCATTATCTTAAAAGATTACTCAGCCAGGCGGAACGACGGGGCGAGCTGCGCGGTGAAATTATTATGGTGCCGGTAGCCAATCCGCCGGGGCTGGCTCAGCTGCTGCTTAACAGCGGCATTGGCCGTTTCGATCTGGCGAGCGGGCGCAATTTCAACCGCGACTTTCCCGATCTGGCGGCGCTGGCGCAGCCCTGGCTACCCGCGGAATCGCCCGCTACGCGCGCCGAATATCTCCAGCAGGTGCGCGATGGCATGCAGAAGGCGCTGGCGGCGCTTCCCGTGGCAAGCGAGGTTCAGGCCCTGCGTCAACATCTGCTGAGCCTCGCCTGCGATGCCGATCTGGTGCTCGATCTCCATTGCGATGACCAGGCGATTTTGCACCTTTACGCCGATCCGGCCTGGCAACGCGAGGCGAACGTACTGGCGGCTTTTCTCGGTATTGGCGCCGTGCTGCTGTCCCAGGAGAGCGGGGGCAACTCGTTTGATGAGGCCTGCGGCCTGCCGTGGCAGCGTTTGAGCGCGCTAAACCCGGCGTGGGGCCCGCAGCAGCCCGGCTGTATGGCGGTGACCGTCGAGCTGCGCGGCCAGCACGAGGTGAATCACGCTACCGCCTGCGACGACGCCGAACGTATTTACCGTTATCTGCAGTACCGCGGCGTGCTGGCGGGCGACAAGCCTGCGGTGCCGCAGCAGGAAACGGTGATGCTGCCGTTTGCTGCCGGAGAGATTGTCACCGCGCCGGCGACCGGCATCCTGGTGCCGCTAAAACAGCCGGGCGAATGGGTCGGCGCCGACGATGTCGTCGCGGAAATCATCGACCCGCTGACCGATATGGTCAAAGCGGTGCGGCCGACATCGGGCGGGCTGATTTATGCCAGCCGGCGGGCACCGTTTGTCACGCTGGGGGCGGAAATAATGAAAATCGCCGGCGAGCAGCCGTTCAGCGGCGGCGGCGGGCTGGCGATGTAAGCGGACAGCATCCCTGAGCGTATTTTTGCCCGCCGTCGGCCGTGGCGGAATGAACTTGCTTGATGCACGTCAACGAGCATATCAACTTTTACTATAAAAACTAAAAAAAGAGTTGTAACCCCGTCTGCTTTTATTCAATTTATGTGATGAATGTTTGGTGTGCTCCAATAAATAAAATATATGCACATTGATAACAACACGTTAAATAAATCAGGGGTTAATTTTTGTGGCAAGTGCAAACAAACTCACGCTGTTCATCGTTATCTTTATGCTGTTGGGGATCCTCTCCGGCGCGGCCATTCACGCATACGCCGCGCAAACGACCATAACCGCATGGTCTGAAAATATTACGCTGCTGACCGACGTATTCCTGCGCCTGATTAAAATGGTGATTGCGCCATTAGTCTTCAGTACGCTCACCGTCGGCATTATGCGGCTTGGCGAAACGGCTACCATTGGGCGGGTCGGCGGTAAAGCCATGGTGTGGTTTGTTACCTCTTCGATTCTCTCCATTCTGGTTGGGCTGGTGATTGTTACCCTTGAGCACCCCGGCGCCGGGTTGAATCTGGCAATTCCGAAAGAGTCGGTCGATACCGGCCTGGCGGTGAGCGGGATGAGCCTGAAAGGCTTTCTGACGCATACTATTCCGACCAGCATTACCGAAGCGATGGCCAACAACGAAATTCTGCAAATCGTGGTGTTCTCGATGTTCTTCGGCATTGCCGGGGCGTCGCTGGGGGAGAAATTCAACGCTCCGCTGGTGGCGGCCCTGAACGTGGTTTCCCATATTATGCTGAAGGTCACCGGGTACGTGATGTACGTGGCACCGCTGGCGATTTTTGCCGCCATCTCTTCGGTTATCGCCTCGCAAGGGCTGGGGATCCTGCTTAACTATGCTTCGTTCATCGGCGGTTACTACGTTGCAGTGCTGCTGACCAGCATGGTGCTGCTGGCGGTGGGATATATGGTGCTGAAAAAAGAGGTTTTTCGCCTGCTTAATATGCTGAAAGATCCGGTACTGGTGGCGTTTACCACCAGCAGCTCAGAAGCTGCCTATCCGAAGACCCTTGAGCGCCTCGTGGAGTTCGGCTGCTCGCGTAATATCGCGTCGTTCGTGCTGCCCATCGGCTACTCCTTTAACCTCGTCGGCTCGATGGTGTACTGCTCGTTTGCCGCGATGTTTATCGCTCAGGCCTACAATATTCATCTGAGCTTTAGCGAGATCACCGTGATGATGCTAACCCTGATGCTGGCATCAAAGGGAATCGCTGGGGTGCCGCGCTCGGCGCTGGTGGTGCTGGCCGCGACCATCCCGAGCTTCAATATTCCGGTGGCGGGTATTTTGCTGCTGATGGGTATTGACCATTTTCTCGATATGGGGCGTTCCGCGATTAACGTGCTGGGGAATGGGATCGCGACGGCGATGCTGTCAAAAAATGAAGGTCTGTTGCAGGAAGAGGTCGCGGAAGAAGAAGCCGCGGCTCAGCAGGTCGAGGCCTGATCGTCGTGCGCCCTCTCTGACGGGGGCGCGCTTCGTCATAAAAAAGAGGCCCCTAACAGGCACGCAAGGGGCAATGTGACGAAGTAACAGATTCCTCGATAAAGACGTTTTTCTTATGGCTAAAAACACGCTACGGTATTTTCATATCAAGGAACCAAATCATGTTACTGCTGCGCGTAACACCAGAGTAGATATTTTTCATCTCACTGATATTTTTTCGGATTCCCGACCCTTACAAGCCGTCAAATTCCTAATTTTATCGCGCATAGTGTTACTCAGTTCCGGCATATTCGCGGGTTTACCAGCGCTCTTTTAACAAATTAATAAACTGGAAAAAGTCATAATGGTTATTGAGGCGATATTTTTCCATGATTTTACTTTTGTGCCAGGTGATGGTTTTGGGCGTGACTTTGTGCAGGGCGGAGATTTTACTGATATCAAAGCCATGAATAATTCCGGAGGCGACGGCAACCTGCGATTTTGACAGCATTTTGTGCGGGCAGTTGCTGCAGACTATCGCCGAGTCGGCCCGCCGGGCCAGAACCAGACCTTCGCACTTTCTTAGCTCCTGGGCAAGGATGGCCAACATCCTGTCAATATTAACTAATTTTATCGACACGAAAATAACCCCTTTCAGGCAGTTAACAATCAGTTCCTGCTCCGGGAGCTGGTCGTAGCTGTGCAGTATAATAACTGAGCTATCTGATTTGCGATTTTTTAGACTGGTATTACACAGGTAGATTTCACCGGGGAGAACCTCGGCGATAATAATATCCTTATCAAAAAAATCATTTTTCTTATACGAAAAGCTGACGTGCAGATGACCGTCGCGGCGGGTGAGCTCATTGACCATGGAAGCCAGCGATTGCCGCAGAAAAGTGTTGCTGGTATTGATTGCGATGTTTATTTTTTTCATGGCGCTAGTTCCCTGTAAATCAACATAACGCCATGTTGCGATCAATCCTCCGGGCGTATGCGGTGATTGTTACTGTGCAGATAATTTATTATTGGTGTCGCCTGAGTTATTTTCTGCGCGAAGAGTGCTTGGCTGAAAACGGAAATTTCTGTTTTCTCCTGTCGCGGATATAAGAAATAAGACTATATACCGAAATGCAGAGGCAAAATATGCACAGTAATAAGGCTAACCATGTTTGCATGGCCATGATGGATATCCTTTAATTAAATTTTCAGGTGTTAAAAATGTACATCCCAGGCACGAGAATATTTTTATTCTCTTCTTTAAACCGTGCCGGCACAGGCGAACGGACAGCGTACAGCGGGCGGCCAGCGTTCAGGCTGTGCTGAATTTGACCACAGCTGGTTAGCCTGAGGACGCTTTGAATCGGTACGCTCCCGATGCCATGTCAATGTAAGAAAATTCTTAATATGCTGTCAGTCTCATTTCTCTCATTCCTCTCAAAAACTGAAAAAAAGTGATCAAGAGGCGGAGGAATGAAAAACTATCCGCCATGACGCCGCCGCAAAGATGCAATGCCTGGTGAGGCCGGGTCGGCAAATATCAGGAAAGAAACGCCAGACCTTTGCCAAAAATAGCGCGAATCGGCAGGGCCATGCCCTGAAGGCGGGCCTTGTGGCGCAAGCGGCTGACGACGACATCGATCCGGTGCAGTTCCGGTTCGCCTTCATCGGTGAACAGAGAGGCGTGCAGGTCAACTTTGCTGCACACTTCATTGCGGTTGCGCATTAACAGTTCCAGCAGACGGTACTCCTGCTGCGTTAGCGGCAGGATCAGCCCCGATGGCGCAATCAACTGTTCGCTTTGTAATATCCAGGTGGAAGAGGCTGACCGTTCCGCTGATATCGTCGGCGCGGTGGGCTGGGGCGCGGATTGCTGGCGGAGACGGGCGCCAAGCGCGTGAATGCTCTCCGCGAGGTCGGAAAAGTTGACCGGCTTGATGAGATACAGGTCGGCGCCGGCGTTCAGCGCCTGCAGGCGATCCTGCTCATGGCCTCTGGCGGTGATGACGACCAGTCCGAAATGGCCAATTTCATGCAGATAATCCAGCACGCTAAATCCGTCTTCTCCCGGTAAACCGATGTCGATGAGCACGATATCAACCGGATCGCGATGCAGCTGCCGCCAGAAGGCTTCAGCGCTGCGCACGCCCCATGCATCGAAGCCGCGATGGCGTAAAAAGGCCAGCAGTTCGTCGAGTAAATCAGCGCTATCTTCAACGATAGCGACGCGTAATGTCATGATTTGTCCTTCTGCTGTCCATCCAGCGGCAGTGTGAGCGCAAATTCGCACCCGTCAGCGGTATTTTTCGCCAGGCACAGCTCCCCCCCGTGGGCCTGTATAATTTGTCGGGCGACGTACAGACCCAGGCCGGTGCCGGCTGGCGTGGTCGTATGGGTTTCGCCGCGTCGATAGCGCTCAAAAATATGCTCAACCTGTTCAGGCGCGATGCCGGGGCCGCGATCGCCAATGCGTATTTCAAACCCTTTTTGCAGGCGATAAATCTCGATTCTTATTTCACCTGATGCCGAATATTTGACTGAATTATCGAGCAGATTAGCGATCGCAATACACAGCAGCCCGCTATCAATAAACAGCACCGGCGAAGGCGATTGCGGCCCGACAGTTTGCCCTTCGCAGATGACATGTAAATAATGATTCAGCGACAGATCCACTACCGTGGCGGCGGTATAGATAACCGGCAGCAGCTCCGCATTCTGCCGGTCGGCGTGCAGGTCTCTGGAGGAAAGCCGGGCATCGGCGAGGCAATTATCGGTGAGCTGCACCAGGCGGGTGGTCGCTCGCTGCATACGATCGAGGCGCGCGCTCTGCGTGGACACAGTGGGGCACAGGCGCAGATTTTCCAGCGCCGCCTCGAGGATGGCCAGCGGCGTTCTGAACTCATGCGCCACCATCCCCATAAACTGGCGCTGGTGGAAACTGGCCTCGCGTTCAATTTGTAACTCTCTCGCCAGCTGCTGCTTGCGCATCAGGGTACGGTTTTCCGCCCGCACCCGCAGTACAGCGATGATCAGGACCGTGACGATATGGATGATCAGCGCATACTGCCAGGTGGAATAAACCCTGGTATGAAACGGAATCACGCCGTGTACCGAGAGCAGGGCCAGCCCGGCTGACACCACGTAAACCGGCGGCAGCAGCCCGAGCAGCAGCGTATTCATATCAACCGCTTTACGCCGCCACAGCATCCATGAGGTGATCAACAGCACCGGGGAGGCGATAAAAAATATCCCCGCTTCAATTTGCATTGCCCGGCCGTAAAATCCCAGCGGAATGCTGATTTGCAGCGCAATGTTTAAGCCGATCGCCGCCAGCAGCAGTTGATGCAGCCGCGGCATGTTCTTCTTCAGATCGAAGACCTCGCTATGCAGCCACAGCGCGGTGGCATAGCTTACCAGCGACAGGCAGCTAATCATGTAATCCTGAACCGGCAGAAGGGCGTCGCCGAATAACCATTCCGGGTAGCCATGCAGGGCCGCGACGAGCGGATAGTTCAGCGAAAACAGGCAGATCCCCCACAGCAGACGTCGGCGCAGCGCAACGGCAAGCCACAGGGCGATGCCGCTGGCAATGACCGCCAGACCGAAATAGAAACTCCAGAAAGCGGTATCGAGGGTGGCCGAACGGACGAATTCCTGCGGCGATGAGAGCGTCGCCAGCAGGATCAGGGTGCTGCTGCTCTGCAGACGGAAGACCATCTCGTAACCTGCCGCCGTGGGCGGGGGCGCTAAAATCAGCACGCTTTCGCGGTAGTCGAGGTCGCTATCGCGGGCTGGGGCATGGTCGCCAAACTCTTTTTGTTTCCACGGTCTATCGCTGCCGTAGGGGCGATAATAGACGGTTAAACGATCGATAAACGGTGGGCCAAGCTGCAGCCAGCGCTGCTCGCCGGAAAAATAAGCCGCCGGGAGTGACGTGCGCAGCCAGAAAGTTTTTTTTGAATACCCAAACGACGGGATCAGCGACGCCGTTTTTAGCGCCTCTTGCGGTAGCGCAAGAAAGGCGTCGAGGGACATCCGGCCGCTGGCGTCGGCGTACCAGTCAACGGGAATATCGATACCCAGCTGACGGACTTCCGCGCGCGCCGGCGTACACATCTGCAGGGCCATAAGGATGCTGCACCATGCCCAGAAATGCGGTCCACGGTGCCTGCGAAGAACATCAAAAAAAGCGCACAAACGATTCAATTACGCCCCCTTGCGGCATGGACTAATCAATCCGTACGGTATAAACGCGCCGGGGCTCTGCGGCTGGCACAGACAACTCTCCGGAATCCGGGAAATAAAATTACAGGGCTGGACAACGCAGCATTCTGCTGGTGCCGCAGATATTATTCCAGCGTTATCTGCAAGCCGGGTAACTGGCCAGACCTGCCGTAAGAAGATTCGCAATCAATGTTAACGTATGAGGGCGGGTCATAATAAGCAAGTGGAAAATTCAAACAGCGCATAGGGATTTATGATGTGCTGCCGTGAAGGTGCATGGAGTTATATACCATTAGCAATAGATTATTTAATCAGCGCATATAAAAGCAGGTGCTTATATTAAGCTTTAATGAATGTCGGGAGAAAAGATGGTAATAAACCCTACCTGTCGCCAGGGCCGAGGGGGCAGCGATCGCACGGGGCGTCAACGCCCGCCGGGGCGCCCGTGATAAATAACGCATTCAGGCAATCAGGGCCGCAAAGTCTAGAGACGCGAATCCTGCAGGCGCAAAAAATTAGACAAATATGGTTATATATTGCTCATTGATGAAGTAAAAATATTATTCACAGGCGGAATGTCAGAATTTAGATGCAGCTAATTTCAAGAGATGCGTATTTTATGCGGTTGAAAAATCGCCCTGACGTTCCTTAAGTATGAATAATAGCCGTCGTTTATCAATGTTTTGGTTATTTATATCAAAGAATCAGCGGTCGACTGTGGTTATGTTGGTTATTCCGCCTGGAGAAATGACCAGGTTAATCATTGACTCGTTGTGGAAGGGGACCTTACAGGATGACGACGAAATCGCTAACGCTTTCTTTGGATGAACAGCAGTCTATTCCTTTGGGTACGGTGGCGGGAACGCTGGGCCACCTCGGCATGGATATCCGTCCGCTGGCGTCTTCAGGCCTGTGCAGTTTCGACCCCGGCTTTGCTAATACCGCCGGCTGCACGTCGGCTATCTCCTGGATCGATACCGAGAACAGCGTTCTGCTGCACCGCGGCTATCCGGTCGATCAGCTGGCTCGCCAGTGTGACTTTCTTGAAGTGGCCTGGATTCTGCTGCAGGGCGATGCGCCTGATGAAGCCAGCTATCAGGTGTTCAAAAATACGATTACCCGCCATAGCCTGGTGCACGAGCAGATTGCGCGGATGTGCGGCAGCTTCCGCCGCGACTCGCATCCGATGGCCTTAATGTGCGCCCTGGTCGGCACGCTGGCGGCGTTTTATCACGATGTGCTGGACGTTGAAAACCCGGAGCACCGGGCTCTGGCCGCCACCCGCCTGCTGTCGAAAATGCCGACGCTGGCGGCGATGAGCTACAAGTTCTCTATTGAGCAACCGGCGCAGTATCCACGCAACGATCTCTCTTATGCGGGCAATTTCCTGCATATGCTGTTTGCCATCCCGGCGGAACCGTACCAGCTGAATCCGGTGATTGAACAGGCGATGAACCAGATCCTGGTGCTGCACGCCGATCATGGCCAGTGCGCATCAACCACCACCGTTCGGGCGGCGGGCTCTTCCGGGGCGAACCTGTTTGCCTGTATCGCCGCAGGGCTCGCTTCGCTGTGGGGGCCGACCCACGGCGGGGCTAATGAAGCCAGTATGCGGATGCTGGAGGAGATTAAAACCGTTGATCAAATCCCTGCGTTCCTGAGCAAAGCGAAACGCGACCCGCAGGCGTTACGTCGTCTCGGATTCGGTAACTCTCGCTACCGTAACCTCGACCCGCGAGCCGCTATTTTGCGCGAAACCTGTCACCGGGTGCTGGAGGAACTGGGGATGTGCGATATGCCATTGCAGGTAGCGATGGCCCTCGAAGAGGTGGCGCTGACCGACCCGTACTTCGTGGAAAATGGCCTGTCGCCGAGCGTTGATTTCTATACAGCGGTGATCCTCAAAGCGATGGGGCTGCCTTCATCCATGTTTGTGGTGATCACCGCCGTTGGCAGAACGCTCGGCTGGGTGGCGCACTGGAACGAAATGCACGAAGCGCCGCTGAATATTTATCGCCCGCGGCAGATTTATACCGGTGAAAAGAGGCGGGATTACGTTTCGCGGCGCGAAGGGCGCTGAGAGGAGGCGGCAATCGGGGGGAGTGAATCCGGCTCGCGCTGCGCTAAGCCGGGCAACAAACTCACTGCGTCCCGTAGTCCGGGAACGGATGGTTAACGAAATACCACCTGCGCCCAGCGGGCCAGACCGGCGGTGACCGATCCAAAATCATCGCCGCCGGCAACCGGAATACCCGGCAGATGGGCTGCCAGCGCTTTTTTAATCAACGGCGAGCGAGCGCTGCCGCCGGTCAGGTAAATCACATCCGGCTGCTCATTGCTGTTATCCAGCGCCAGCTGAACCTGCTCCATAATGCGGGTTAACGGCTGATCCAGCGCGGCTTCCAGCCCCTGCTGGCTGATAGCCGTGGCCAGCTCATCGCTGATAAACGGCAGATCGGTTGTCACGGTCGGCTGCGCGGAAAGGGCGATTTTACTCTCTTCCGCGCTACGCACCAGACGGTAGCTAAGACGCTGACGCCACACCTTCAGCAGCAGCGCGACCTTCTCGCTATCGCGGGCGCTGCGCAGCAAATCGTTAAGCAGACGACCATTGGCGGCGCTGTAAAAATCGGTCTGCGCCGGAACGTCGTTAATCGCCACCGCATTCCACCACGGCAGAATCGGCAGCGCGATACCTTTTTCCGTATCGCCGCCCATGCCCAGCAGCGGCATCAGGCATTTAAAGGCCAGGGCGATATCCAGGTCGTTACCGCCGACGCGGCAGCCGCTATGGCCGAGCAGGCTTTGCTGGCGATCGGCTTTTTCCCGCCACTGCGGCCCCATCAACAGCAGTGAACAGTCGGTAGTCCCGCCGCCGATATCGACGACCAGCACGCGTTTTTCTTCGCTCAGCGTCGCTTCGAAATCCAGACCGGCGGCGACCGGCTCAAACTGAAATACGACGTCGCGAAAGCCCGCGCGCTTTGCCGCTCGCTCAAGAATTCCCTGCGCCTGGGCGTTGGCGTCATCGCCGCCCAGCCCCTGGAAGTTAATCGGCCGTCCGATAACCGCCTGGTCGATGGCGTCCGGCAGCTGCGTTTGCGCCTGGAGTTTGATGTGCAGCATCATGGCGCAGACTAAATCTTCAAACAGCGCAACCTGCTGCGGCTTGAGCCCGCTGGCGCCGAGGAACGATTTCGGCGACTTCACGAAGTAAACTTCTTCCGGATCGTCAACGTACTGATGCAGCGAAGCGAGGCCAAACTGCACGCTGTTGCTGAGTACATCGATATCTTCCTCACGATTGAAGCTTATCGCGCGGCGCAGCAGCGCCTGGTTTTCATCACCGTTGGGCGGGACGTCATGATGGCGGTAGAGCCACTCGCTGACCGCTTCGCGGGTCGGCGCGCAAAGCATGGACGGCAGCAGTGAACTGCCGTTTTCCAGCGTCAGCAGCTGCGGTGTATTTTCGCGCATCACCGCGACCGAACAGTTAGCGGTACCGTAGTCAAAACCAATATACATAGCCTGCAAAATCCCCATGCCGGTGAAGAAGGGGGGCGACTTTAGCGGATCGACGGCACTGCGACAACTGGAATTTAAAAGCAAGGCGCGTCCGGCGCGGAGCCGCTATGATTGAAACGCTAAAAAGGAGAAATGATGACGCTGCTACCCTGGAATCCCCCCTACGACTGGCATTGGATGTTCAGCTTTCTTGGCGCTCGTGCGGTGCAGGGGATTGAAACCTTCGGCGACGATGGCTATCGCCGCAGCTTTGCCCTTAATGGCTGCGCCGGGCTGATTACGGTGATGCCGGATGAGGCCGCGCAGGGCATGCGGGTGACGCTTTCCGCCGGACTGCAGCCGGTGGCGGACGAGTGCCTGATGCGGGTGGGGAGATTGTTGGACTTATCCTGTGACCCGCAGCAGGTTGCCCTGACGCTGGGGGCGCTCGCGCGGCCGAGGCCGGGGCTGCGTTTGCCGGGCTCTCTCGACCCGTTTGAGCAAGCGGTACGCGCGGTGCTGGGTCAACTGGTCAGCGTGGCGATGGCGGCAAAGCTCACCGGGAAAGTGGTGGCCGCCTTCGGAGAACCGCTGGCCGACGCGCCGGGTTTTTACCTGTTTCCCGGCGCGCAGCGGCTGGCGCAGGCCGACCCGCTGGCGCTAAAGGCGCTGGGCATGCCCCTGCGGCGCGCGGAGGCGCTGGTACACCTGGCGCGGGCGGCCATCAGCGGCGATCTCCCGCTGGTGGCGCCGGATAATATCGACGCCGGCATGAAGCAGCTGCAGACGCTGCCCGGCATAGGCCGCTGGACGGCCAACTATTTCGCGCTGCGCGGCTGGCAGGCGCCGGATATCTTTCTGCCGGATGATTATCTGATTAAACAGCGTTTCCCTGGTATGACGCCGACCCGTATTGCGCGCTATGCCAGCCGTTGGCACCCCTGGCGCTCTTACGCTTTACTCCATATATGGTATACGGAAGGCTGGTCGCCGGAGCCGGAATAGACCCGAGCGGCGCTTAGCACTGGTATCGACGCGCTGAAATCCCTATAATTGCGGCGTTTGGCGGTCAACCGCCACCCTTCCTACATTCCCAGGTTAATCAGGTCGCAAAAATTTATGACTGATACGTCTCATCAGTGCGTCATTATAGGCATCGCCGGCGCATCGGCTTCGGGCAAAAGCCTTATCGCCAGTACGCTTTATCGTGAATTACGTGAACAGGTCGGCGATGAACATATCGGCGTTATTCCGGAAGACAGCTATTACAAGGATCAAGGTCATCTGTCGATGGAAGAGCGGGTAAAAACCAACTATGACCATCCGAGCTCCATGGATCATAGTCTGCTGTTTCAGCATTTACAGATGTTAAGAAACGGCCAGCCGATAGAGCTGCCGGTGTATAGCTACGTTGAGCATACCCGTATGCCGGAAACCATTCACATTGAACCGAAGAAAGTCATCATTCTGGAAGGGATTCTGCTGCTGACCGATGCCCGCCTGCGCAACGAACTCAGTTTCTCCATATTCGTCGATACCCCGCTGGATATCTGCCTGATGCGCCGCATCAAGCGCGACGTTAACGAGCGCGGGCGGTCAATGGATTCGGTGATGGCGCAGTACCAGAAAACGGTGCGCCCGATGTTCCTGCAATTTATCGATCCTTCCAAACAGTATGCCGATATTATTGTGCCTCGCGGCGGTAAGAACCGTATCGCCATCGATATACTGAAGGCCAAAATCAGTCAGTTCTTTGAATAACACCAACGAATTGTGTAACGTGCAAAGAGAAGCCAATTTGCCCTTACCCCCGGAAGGCGTAGGGGCGCAATGCCTTAAAGGAGAACGTTCATGCGTCTGTGCGATCGAGATATAGAAGCCTGGTTGGATGAGGGCCGGCTGGCCATTAATCCGCGCCCGCCCATTGAGCGTATTAACGGCGCGACGGTCGATGTTCGGCTGGGAAATAAGTTTCGCACTTTCCGCGGCCACACGGCGGGATTTATTGACCTGAGCGGCCCCAAGGCGGAAGTCAGCGCGGCCCTGGACCGGGTGATGAGTGAAGAGATTGTTCTGCCGGATGGCGAAGCGTTCTTTTTGCATCCGGGCGAACTGGCGCTGGCGGTAACCTATGAATCAGTCACTCTGCCACCGGATCTGGTCGGCTGGCTTGACGGGCGCTCTTCGCTGGCGCGTCTGGGCTTGATGGTGCACGTGACCGCACACCGTATCGATCCGGGCTGGTCCGGCTGTATCGTTCTTGAGTTCTATAATTCAGGTAAGCTGCCGCTGGCGCTGCGTCCAGGGATGCTTATCGGGGCGTTAAGCTTTGAGCCTTTATCCGGGCCGGCTCTACGTCCTTATAACCGCCGCGAAGACGCGAAATATCGCGATCAGCAGGGCGCGGTAGCGAGTCGAATCGACAAGGATTGATAATTTTAGCGGTTTGCTGAGGATGCCATGAGACGAATTCTGACCACGCTGATGATCTTACTGGCGGTTGTTGTCGCCGGTCTTACCGCGCTGGTATTGCTGGTCAACCCCAACGATTTTCGCGCCTATATGGTGAAAGAGGTAGCGGATCGCAGCGGCTATCAGCTCGAACTCGATGGTCCGCTGCGCTGGCACGTCTGGCCGCAGCTCAGCATTCTTTCAGGCCGCATGAAGCTGACCGCGCCGGGCGCGGAGGAGCCGGTTATCCGCGCGGATAACATGCGCCTCGACGTCGGGCTGCTGCCGCTGCTTTCTCATCAGCTGCAGGTCAAGCAGGTGATGCTGAAAGGCGCGGTGATCCAACTGACCTCAAAAACCGAAGCCGTACGTAGCCAGAGCGCACCGGTTGTCCCGCACGACAACACGCTGCCTCAGGTGCCGGAGGATCGCGGCTGGTCATATGATGTCGAAAAACTGCAGATTGCCGACAGCGTGCTCTTCTTCCAGCATGAAGATGGCGAACAGGTTACGGTGCGCGATATCCGTCTGCAGATGGAGCAGGATGACAGCCATCGCGCGACGGTCGATTTTTCTGGTCGGGTGAACCGCGACCAGCGGGATTTGGCGCTCTCCTTCTCCGCCCGGGTGCAGGGCGGCGACTATCCTCACTCTTTGAAGGCTGATTTTTCACAGCTCAACTGGCAGCTTCGCGGGGCAGAACTCCCGCCGGAAGGGATGAGCGGCCAGGCCAGCCTGCAGGCGAGCTGGCTGGAAGATGCCAAAAAGCTCAGCTTCGATAACCTGAACGTAACGGCAAACGGCAGCACGATTACCGGCAGCGGCAGCGTTGTGCTGGGCGATCGGCCTGACTGGACGCTTAACCTTCATGCGGGCACGCTGAATCTTGATAACCTGCTTTCGCGTGGCGCTGCAGCCAGCAATAATGGCGTCAACCAGCAAGGCCAAAGCCAGACCCGGCAGCTCCGCCCGGTGATTGCCGATAACGATTTTCAGCGGGATTACAGCTCACTGCGCGGTTTTAACGCGCGGATGACCCTGGCGGCGGACCAGCTGCAGTGGCGGGGCATGAATTTTACTCAGGTTAAAAGCGATATCAGCAACCAGCAGGGGCTGTTGACCATTAACCAAATGCAGGGGAACCTGGACGGCGGACAGCTTTCGCTTCCCGGCTCGCTGGACGCGCGCGGCGAGACGCCGCATGCCTCGTTTAAGCCTCAGCTCGACAACGTTGAGATAGGCACGATTCTGCAAGCGTTTGATTACTCGATTAACCTCACCGGCAAGCTTTCGCTGACCGGCGAATTTTCCGGCGACAAGATTGATGCTGATGAATTCCGCCGCAGCTGGCAGGGGCAGGCGCAAATTCAGATGAAGGATACGCGCACGGAAGGACTTAACTTCCAGCAGCTGGTGCAGCAGGCCGTCGAGCGCAGTACTAACGTTCAAGCCCAGGAAAATTACGATAACGCGACCCGACTCGACGACGTCAGTACCGAGCTGCAGCTGAATAACGGACTGGTTACCTTAAAGGGTCTGCAAGGGCAGTCTGAACTCATGGCATTGACCGGTCAGGGCGAGCTTAACCTGCTGAAAGAAGAGTGCGATATGCGCTTCAACGTTCGGGTTCTGGGCGGCTGGAAGGGTGAGAGCAAGCTCATTGACCGTCTCAAACAGACCGCGATCCCTCTGCGTATTTATGGCAACTGGCAGACGCTGAGCTACAGCCTGCAGGTGGATCAGATACTGCGTAAGCAGTTGCAGGATGAAGCTAAAAAGCGGCTTAATGAATGGGTCGAACGCAATAAAGATACCCAGGATGGTAAGGATGTGAAAAAGCTGCTCGACAAACTATGAGTCTGGCAGCGGTCACGGGGTATTGAGGATTCGCGTCAAGTTCGGGAAAGGTATCACTCTTTGTCGGGCGGGTAAGGCGCCAGCCGCCGCCCGGCATAAACTGGGGCGCCTTATTAAAGCATCATCTGCATTATGAAATTGCCGGGCTACACTCCGGTGCGCCAGCCTGCGAAAGCTGATGGCCCTTTGTCGGCCGGGTTAAGCGTCAGCCGCCACCCGGCTTTAATTTCAGCGCACTATCAGCCACCGTTTTGTTACGTTACCTTTCGCCCGGCTTTTTAAACTTCACATATGAAGGCGCTACACTTCATAGTCCAGTTCATCTTCTTCCTGCGCCGGCGGCACAATCAGTACTTTTTGCACGCGATGGCTCTCTACCTGCAGCGTGCGCAGAACGTAACCGTCAATATTCACCTCTTCACCTTCCTGCGGAACATGCTGCAGATACTCCATCAGCAGACCGGCGACGGTATGGTATTCCCGCTTGTCATCCAGCGGCAGGGGCACGTACTGGACCAAATCTTCCAGCGGCATATGTCCATTAACCGTCCAGCTATCGTCACTGTTTTTGTGAATATCATGGCGAGCGTCTATCTCTTCCACCTCATTAGGCAGATTACCGGCGATGGTCTCCATCACGTCGCTGAGCGTTACTATCCCCTCTACGGAACCGAACTCATCGACCACAAAGGCAAAATGGGTTCGGGCTTTACGGAACTGCTCCAGCGCAGGAAGCAGCGGCAGCGTTTCCGGGAACACCAGCGGCTGACGGATCAGGGCCTGCAGATCGAGCGGTTCATTACGCAGCGATTGTTGCAGAAGATCGATCACGTGCACGACGCCGAGCATATCTTCGTCATCATTGCCGCCGGTTACCACCAGGCGGGTATGCTGATTTTTGTCGAGTAAGGCGCGAATCTCTTCTTCCGGAGCGCTGAGGTCAATATGTTCAATATCATGGCGCGAGGTCATTATGCTGCTGACGGTGCGCTGATTGAGATTGAGAACCCGCTCAATCATCCGCCGTTCCTGAGGATTAAACAGCGGGTTATCGTCACGGTCGGCAACCAGCGAGGCAGTATCGCTATCCAGCTCGCTATTGTCCTTGCGGCCGCTCAACAGGCTCATCACCGCTTCAGTGGTTCTCTGACGCAGCGTCAGGTTGGCCGAAAGAAAACGATGGCGGTTAAAAATCGCCAGCTGATTAAAGGACTCGATCATGACCGAGAAGCCAATCGCTGCGTACAGGTAGCCTTTCGGAATAGGAAAGCCGAAGCCTTCGGCAATCAGGCTAAAACCAATCATCAACAGGAAGCTCAGACAGAGAATGACGATGGTTGGATGACTGTTAACGAAGCGGGTCAGGGCTTTACTGGCCATCAGCATCAGGCTAATGGCAATAATTACCGCCGCCATCATCACCGCCAGATGGTCAACCATGCCGACCGCGGTAATAACCGAGTCGAGGGAGAAGATGGCGTCCAGCACCACGATTTGCGCGACCACTCCCCAGAATTTCGCGCCTTTGCGCTGAGTGGGATTATTGCTGTCCTTCCCCTCCAGCCGTTCATTAAGCTCAACGGTGGCTTTGAAAAGCAGGAATAAACCGCCAAACAGCATGATCAGATCGCGAGCGCTAAAACTCAGATCGTGCCAGGTAATCAGCGGTTTGGTGAGCGTCACCAGCCAGGAGATTGACGCCAGCAGCAGCAGACGCATTACCATTGCCAGCAGCAGGCCGGTGACGCGCGCGCGGTCTCGCTGAGCGGGAGGAAGTTTTTCCGCGAGAATGGCGATAAAGACCAGATTATCAATACCAAGTACCAGCTCAATAACGACAAGCGTTATGAGCCCGGCCCAGATCGAGGGGTCGGCAATCCATTCCATATTTAGTTAAAACCTTTACAACCTAAGAGTGCCATGTACAGATCATGGATAAGCTATAGTTAAAATGCAATATTTTCTGCGGCGATTTGCTCGCGGTCAAAATCCGCGCGCCGATGAGTCCCGCTATTAATATAATCAGTTGTTCAGAATATAACCTTATTTAACCATAAGCTTATAGGGTTCTACTTATTTGCTCTGGTGCGAATTTTCATCAATAACAACCGCCAGCATCTGCCGGATGAAAAGCCAGGTTTTATGGATGTAAGCGAAGCGGCCGCGCAGAATATCGGCGCAGAAAACCTGGATTGAGCACACGGGCAATGGAAAACTCTATCAATAGATTTGATGTATATAACAGCACTTTCCGGGAATTTAGATTTTTATACTACTTAATGTCGTGGCTTGCGGCAGATCAATTTTTGCTGGACGATATTGTGAGGGTTATATGTGATGCAGAACAAAAAAAGCCATAGTGAAGACTATTAATCGCCTGCAGCATAGGCTGGATCTATATGGGGATGGCCGCCACTGAGGTTGAAGTCAAGGATATGGCCTGTTTCGCTGAAATTTAGCCGTTTTTGTGTGCGAAATAATTTTATATTCAATATAAGCGATTATTTTGGCTAATTTTATGATTTTTTGCAGTCACTTGTTCTGTGTCAACTCTTGTTGAAAGATAACAAGGTATCAAATGGGAAATGATGGACCAGCGATGAATGTCATTACGCCGTCTTATGGTTAATAGCTAATAGATAGCTGGCATAAGTCTTTGTAAGTATGAGTAATAATGTCTGTAAAGTTGCGTTTGAGAATTTTCTTAAATCGACCTATTGGTCTGTAGATTTTACGTGTATTCTTAAATTCAGCATGTAATTTCAGAATTTGACGGACAGTATGGCAGGTATCAAGCGTGTATCATCATGGATAAATGCCAGTGATACATACAATCTGACAGGAACTAAAGATTAATAACCATACGGGTGGATATGAAAATGGTGAGTTTGAAAGCAGTTATACCGGTAGCAGGACTAGGGATGCACATGTTGCCCGCCACCAAGGCCATTCCGAAAGAGATGCTGCCGATCGTCGACAAGCCTATGGTGCAGTACATTGTTGATGAAATTGTAGCTGCTGGCATCAAGGAAATTGTGCTGGTTACCCATTCATCCAAGAATGCGGTAGAAAACCATTTCGACACCTCCTATGAACTGGAAGCGCTGCTGGAGCAGCGCGTCAAACGTCAGCTTCTGGCCGAGGTACAGGCTATTTGCCCGCCAGGCGTAACAATTATGAACGTGCGCCAGGGTCAGCAGCTGGGTTTAGGTCACTCCATTCTTTGCGCGCGCCCGCTGATTGGCGATAACCCGTTTGTGGTGGTGCTGCCGGATATCATCCTTGATGATGCCAGCGCCGATCCGCTGCGTTATAACCTTGCCGCTATGGTCGCGCGTTTCAATGAAACGGGTCGTAGTCAGGTTCTGGCAAAACGTATGGAAGGCGATCTTTCCGAGTACTCGGTCATTCAGACCAAAGACGCGCTGGAAACGGCGGGTCAGGTGGCGCGCATCGTCGAGTTCATCGAAAAACCTGATGAACCGCAAACGCTGGATTCAGACCTGATGGCAGTAGGGCGCTATGTGCTTTCTGCTGATATTTGGCCGGAGCTGGAGCGTACTGAACCCGGCGCATGGGGCCGTATTCAGTTAACCGACGCCATTGCTGAACTGGCGAAAAAGCAGTCGGTTGATGCGATGTTGATGACTGGCGAGAGCTACGACTGCGGGAAAAAAATGGGCTATATGCAGGCCTTTGTTAATTATGGTCTGCGTAACCATAAAGAAGGCGCAAAATTCCGCGAGAGCATTAAGAAGCTGTTAGCGTAATTTTGCCATCAGCAACCTAAGCGTACGAGGGTAAGCGGTTCGCATGATCTGATGATGAACTCAGGGATTCGGGACCGTTTACTCTTTTTAATACAATACGTCACGCTTTAAGGCTTGTGTAGAAAAACAAAGGGTTAGATTTTGCTTTGTTATATTGTATCGTTGAAAAGTGCGGTAAAGGTTCGGAGACTTCTGGTAGTCGAATAACATGTCGCATGGTGAAATGGTGTGACTAGCAAAATTTCATCTTTGCTGATAATTACTTACTAAGATTTTTCTTATGTAAATAGCCCTGAGTCAAGTTGTCAGACAAAAATAAAACTTGACTGAGATCATGTTTGCGCATTAAACAACGGTCATGCATGCATATAAATGTGAAGTGACTGATTGTGTATGCCCACATAAATGTCGCGGAAATGACGTTACGGACTGGAGAGATCGTCAAAGGATGAAAGGTAAATGAACTGGCAGGTTGTCACTTTTTTTGGCGATAGCACCGTACTGTTACCCAGTGCGGCCGTGTTGTTTATCGTTCTTTTTCTGCGCAAAGATTCAAAGCAGGTCGCCTGGCACTGGGCGCTGCTGTTCGGCATCACTGGCGCCATTGTCTGCGCATCAAAACTGGCATTTATGGGTTGGGGTATTGGGATTCGCGAGCTGGACTTCACCGGCTTTAGCGGGCACACCGCATTATCTTCAGCTTTCTGGCCAATTCTCTTATGGCTGCTGTGCGCGCGTGCTACACCAGCTCTTCGTATTGCTTCTGTCGTATTTGGTTATGCATTAGCCGGTTTGGTCGGCTATTCCCGCCTGGTGATCCACGCTCATTCAACGTCTGAAGTGATTGCCGGTTTACTGCTGGGAACCGCAGGCAGCGCATTGTTTCTGCTGCTGCAGTCGCGCACCCGCGGCACTCATACAGCGCAGTTATCATGGGGAGGGCTGGCAAGCGTGGTCATCATCCCGGCTCTGCTGTTGAATACCGGCGCTAAGGCGCCAACGCAATCGCTTCTGGGTGAGATCGCAGTGAAGCTTGGCCCGCTGGATAAACCTTTTACACGGGCCGATCTGCACAAGCGCTTTTACTGACGCAGAGGCGACCGGGAAAGGTCATGAATTCAGACAGGCGCGTGATGTGTTCACAATATAGTCAGTGTGAAATGATGGGGTGAAAAAGCCTTCATAAGCACTATTTCATATTCATGAAATAAATTGGTGATACGGCATTCTGCGCAATAATTAGCACAATGATAATCAGCCAGGATGTTTCCTAAATAAGTTTTCTGGCTAAATATCGAATTTATTAATGATAACAACACACTGGCATAATTCTTTTTACTATTAAATTTTGTAGTTGACTAACCATAATTAATTCGAAACTAAATCAACACTGTTTTTGTGGTAAAAAGCTAATGAAATCATAATGTTGAGATTAAGTTGTTGTTTGGTGCCGATCGCCGTTTTAGACGTTTAGTGTCAAACAATAACGTTATCGTCGTTATGGTTCATGCCGTTCGCGACGTCGCTAATAATTCGAGATTAGACTCCCAATTGAGGGCAGAATCTCGTAAACTTATGGCCGCGAAATTGATTGCTTTGATGGATTAATCGCCGATTCACCTGAATCCGGCGGTTGAAATTATATGGAAAGAAGTACAGTGCATTGGTAGCTGTTAAGCCAAGGGCGGTAGCGTACCTGCGGGCTGGCATTTTCTGCATATCACATCTCATTTCATGCGACCGAAATTCCTAAAGTGGCCTTCATCCAGGTGATTATCTTCATAACCTGTATATAATTGCGTGTTTGTCGCCACCTCAGAGAAGGTTCTGCAGGGCTGGCAAGAGGAAACTGCGGGTATGATGCGCGATGGAATGGCCTTCAATAACAATTTCGCATACATTGAGTACTGCAGATAGAGCCGTATGATGAAAACGTCTGTTGGTATGTGATCCATAACACATGCTTTCGTTTTCTCCGGTCAAAATCTGCAGACCGAACATACCAAAGGTTGGCGTCAGAGGGCGCTGCATCTATCAGTGTTCCCCTTGTCGCGCCAGCTTGCGGAAACGGGGCTTAAAATGGATCTTGTACAATGATAAAAATCGCGCGAATCGCACTCGCACTAGGGCTGCTTACTTCTGCCAGCTCACTTGCCTATGCCTCCGGCTTGGTAATGAACGACAACGAACTGCGCAACGATCTGGCGTGGCTCTCCGACCGCGGCGTTATTCATCTCAGCCTGTCGACCTGGCCGTTAAGTCAGGAAGAGATTAATCGGGCACTAAAGAAAGCAAAGCCCTCTTATTCATCCGAACAGGTGGTTCTGGCGCGAATCAACCAGCGCCTCGATTCTTTGAAAGCAGATTTTCGGGTCAGCGGCTATACCTCAACGGATAAGCCCGGCACCCCGCAGGGATTTGGTCAGAATCAGCCTGCTGACAGCTCTTTATCGTTAGCCTTCAATAACAGCGGCGAGTGGTGGGATGTTCACCTGCAGGGAAACGTTGAGGGCGACGAACGCATCAGCAATGGTTCACGTTTTAATGCTAACGGCGCCTACGGGGCGGTTAAGTTCTGGAACCAGTGGCTTTCCTTTGGACAGATGCCGCAGTGGTGGGGGCCAGGCTACGAAGGCAGCCTGATTCGCGGTGATGCTGCCCGTCCGATGACCGGCTTTTTGATGCAGCGTGCTGAACAGGCCGCGCCAGAAACCTGGTGGCTGCGCTGGATCGGCCCATGGCAGTATCAGATCTCCGCCAGCCAGATGAATCAATATACCGCCGTACCGCATACCAAGATTATCGGTGGTCGTCTGACTTTTTCCCCCTTCCAGTCACTTGAGCTTGGCGCATCGCGCATTATGCAGTGGGGAGGGGAGGGAAGACCCGAGTCGTTCAGTAATTTTTGGGACGGCCTGACGGGTAAAGATAATACCGAAGCAAACGATCCCAATGAACCAGGCAACCAGCTTGCTGGTTTTGACTTTAAGTTGAAACTGGAACCTACGCTGGGCCTGCCGGTCAGCTTATACGGTCAAATGATTGGCGAAGATGAATCCGGCTTTTTACCTTCAGCAAATATGTTCCTTGGTGGAGTCGAAGGCCACCACGGTTGGGGTAAAGATGCCATCAACTGGTATCTGGAAGCTCACGATACCCGATCGAACATGAGCCGCACCAACTATAGCTATACGCACCATATCTATAAAGATGGCTACTACCAGCAAGGTTACTCACTCGGTGATGCTATGGGAGGGGATGGCCAACTCTTTGCGGGTAAAGTTGAACTGGTGACAGAGGATAATCAGCGCTGGAGCGCGCGTTTAGCGTATGCGAAGGTTAACCCAGAAAATCAGTCAATCAACAAGGCGTTTCCTCGTTCGGATACATTAAAAGGTGTGCAGCTGGGCTGGAGTGGCGACGTGTACAAATCGGTACGACTGAGCACTTCTCTCTGGTATACCGATGCGAACCATAATGATAGCGATGATGTAGGCGCAAGCGCCGGGATTGAAATTCCCTTTAATTTATAGCCTTAACACAGCTTCTGGAAATAGACTGTTGTTTGGGGATTAGAAACTTTTGGTTTACTGATGATGTGACATTATGAAGAAAAAAATTGTTAGATTTTCGGCATTGGCATTAGCAATAGGCTTTTTATCAGGCTGTACCATTTTGCCGGGACAAGGGTTAAATAGTCTGCGTAAGAACGTCGTTGAGTTACCGGATAGCGACTACGATTTGGATAAACTGGTGAATGTTTATCCCATGACGCCGGGGTTAGTGGATCAGCTTCGCCCTGAAACCATATTGGCTCGCCCCAATCCACAGTTAGACAACTTACTAAAAAATTATGAGTACCGGATCGGTGTGGGCGATGTATTGATGGTGACTGTCTGGGATCATCCTGAGTTAACTACTCCTGCAGGCCAATATCGTAGTGCAAGTGATACTGGTAACTGGGTAAATGCGGATGGAACGATTTTCTACCCTTATATTGGTAGAGTACAAGTTGCTGGTAAAACACTAAGTCAGGTTAGACAAGAGATCGCGAGTCGTTTAACTACTTATATTGAAAGCCCGCAGGTTGATGTGAGTATTGCCGCTTTTCGTTCACAAAAAGTATATGTGACGGGTGAAGTTGCTAATTCTGGAAAGCAAGCAATAACAAATATACCTTTAACAGTGATGGATGCAATTAATGCTGCTGGTGGGCTTGCGCCTGATGCTGACTGGAGAAATGTTGTACTGACCCATAATGGAAAAGACACTAAAATCTCTTTATATGCGTTGATGCAAAAAGGAGATTTAACTCAGAACCATTTATTATATCCAGGAGATATTTTATTTATTCCACGAAACGATGATCTAAAAGTATTTGTTATGGGAGAAGTCGGTAAGCAAAGCACTTTAAAAATGGATCGTAGTGGAATGACCCTTGCTGAAGCTATAGGAAATTCTGAAGGTATATCTCAAGCAATGAGTGATGCAACAGGAATCTTTGTCATTCGCCAGTTGAAAGGTGATAAAGAGGGAAAAATAGCGAATATTTATCAATTAAATGCTCAAGATGCATCTGCTATGGTTATCGGAACAGAGTTTCAGTTGCAGCCATATGATATTGTATACGTAACTTCTACACCACTTGTTAGATGGAATAGAGTCATCTCTCAACTTGTACCAACCATCACTGGTGTTCACGATATGACAGAAACTGTACGATACATTAGGACGTGGCCATAATGTTTGATTCAATACTAGTTGTATGCACAGGTAATATATGCCGCTCTCCAATAGGAGAACGTTTTTTGCGAAGGGCACTGCCCAATAAAAAAATTGACTCAGCTGGCACTGGAGCACTTGTCGATCATGAAGCAGATATTAGTGCTGCGAAAGTATCTGCTCAGCATGGATTGACTTTAGAAGGTCATCGGGGACGTCAATTTACTGCTACGTTAGGCCGACAATATGATTTAATTCTTGTGATGGAAAAAATACATATTGAGCAGATTGGTCGTATAGCACCAGAATGTAGAGGCAAAACAATGTTGTTTGGTCAGTGGTTGAATCATAAGGAAATCCCTGATCCATATCGCAAAAGCGAAGAAGCATTTTCTTTAGTATATCAACTGATCGAGCAAGCCGGCTTGCGCTGGGTTGAAAAATTAGGCGCATAATAATCAGGAATTATTGCATGTCTCCACTTAAAAACAAGTCTGTCGAAAAAGATACAGATGAGATTGATTTAGGTCGTTTGTTTGGCGAACTTATTGATCATAGAAAATTAATTATTTCAGTAACGGCTTTATTTACTTTAATTGCTTTGATTTATGCACTTTTTGCTACGCCTATATATCAGGCTGATGCATTAATACAAGTAGAGCAAAAGCAGGGGAATGCAATTCTAAGTAATTTAAGCCAGATACTTCCAAGCGGACAACCGCAATCAGCGCCAGAAATAGCTTTATTACAATCAAGAATGATTCTGGGTAAAACTGTCGCAGATCTCAATCTTCAGGCGCAAGTGAAACAAGATTATTTTCCGTTATTTGGAAGAGGTTGGGCCAGATTGATGGGTGAAAAACCCGGGACTATAAATGTAACAAGATTATATATTCCTAATAATGGTGATGAAACGCCAGAATTAAAAGTAACTGTTATTGATGATGTTAATTATAAAGTTATTTATGGTGATTTTGAGCTAAAAGGAAGGGTAGGTGAATTATTAAATGAAAAAGGTATTTCATTAAAAATTGAGAGCATGGATTCTCAACCTGGAGTCTCATTCTCTGTCTCATATATAAGTAAATTAAAAGCTATAGCTGATTTGCAAAACACTTTTACAGTTGCAGATTTGGGTAAAGATACAGGAATGCTTAATCTTTCATTAATGGGAGATAATCCGGAGCAAATTAGAAACATTGTAGATAGTATTAGTCACAATTATCTTTCCCAGAATATTGCACGTCAAGCAGCACAAGATGCCAAAAGTCTTGAGTTTTTAAATGCTCAGTTACCAAAAGTGCGTAGCGAACTAGATGTTGCGGAGGATAAACTCAATCAGTATCGACGTCAAAAGGATTCAGTCGACTTGTCCTTAGAGGCTAAGTCTGTCTTAGAACAAATTGTAAATGTTGATAATCAATTAAATGAGTTAACTTTTCGGGAATCAGAAATATCACAGCTTTATACTAAAGAGCATCCAACTTATAAAGCGTTAATGGAAAAAAGGAAAACTCTTCAAGATGAAAAGGGCAAACTTAATGAACGTGTTTCAGCTATGCCGAAGACTCAGCAGGAAATTTTGAGACTTAGCCGAGATGTTGAGTCAGGACAAGCGGTATATATGCAACTACTCAATCGTCAACAAGAGTTAAGCATAGCAAAATCAAGTGCTATCGGAAATGTAAGGATTATCGATGAGGCAGTTACTGAAACAAAACCAGTAAAACCGATTAAGATTATTATTCTTTTAGTTGGTATAGTATTAGGTATGGTAGTATCTGTAGGGGTGGTCCTCTTGCGTGTCTTTTTAAGAAGAGGCATAGAGAGCCCTGAACAGCTCGAAGAAGTTGGTATCAATGTTTATGCGAGTATTCCAGTATCTGAAAATTTTGCCAAAAAAGCGCTTCAGACTGGTTGGAAGAAAAAAACGGAAAGTGAGATTCAAGGTTTCCTTGCTGTTGAAAATCCAGCAGATCTGGCAATAGAAGCAATCCGCGGATTAAGGACAAGCTTGCATTTTGCAATGATGGAAGCGAGAAATAATGTCTTAATGATTTCAGGTGCCAGCCCGAATGCAGGTAAAACCTTTGTAAGTACTAATCTTGCAGCTGTTGTTGCACAAACGGGTAAGAAAGTACTTTTAATCGACACAGATATGCGTAAAGGTTATACCCATAAATTATTTGAGGTTTCAAATGACAATGGCCTTTGTGACATATTGTCCGGTAAGATTGATATTGGAAGGGCAATAAAAACTATAAAACAAGCGGGTTTTGATTTTATATCAAGAGGGGTGGTTCCACCAAACCCGGCAGAGCTTCTAATGCATCGACGATTTGGTGAATTAGTCGATTGGGCAAGCCAAAACTATGATATTGTTATATTAGACACCCCACCAATCTTGGCAGTAACAGACGCCGCAATTATAGGACATTATGCTGGGACAACACTTCTAGTAGCCCGCTTTGAGCAAAACACTGTCAAAGAACTAGAGGTCAGCTTCAAGCGCTTCGACCAAAGTGGCGTTATAGCTAAAGGATGTATTTTGAATGGAGTAGTTAAAAAGGCTAGTAGTTACTATGGCTATGGATATAGTCACTACGGCTACTCATATACGGATGAAAAATAACATTACTCCTCGTATAGCCCGGATAAACTTATCCGGGTTTAATCAATTTAATTACAGTTGTCAAATAAAGTTTCAATCGGCGCATCTTATTAAATATATATTTAATAGTGAGAGGATTCATGACGCTTCTCGGTAAAAATATCTTGGTCAGTGTAGCGTTAGCCCTATCTGATCTTATTAGTTTCACGATTTCAACTTATTTAGCTATAGTATTACTTTCGTTAACCTTTAACAATTACAGCGAGGTAATTTCTTTACATGAGGCTGAAGGTTGGATTGTATTACACTGGCTTTTAGCATTTTGTTGTGTGGGTTGGTATTCTGTTAGATTACGGCATTATTTCTACCGTAAAACCTTTTGGTTTGAACTAAAAGAGATTCTTAGGACATTAGTAATTTTCGCAACTATCGAAATTGCAGTCATGGCCTTTACAACATGGACCTTTTCTCGCTTTCTGTGGGTGCTGACGTGGATATTCATATTAATATTACTTCCTGCATCAAGAATGTTAACGAAAAGGCTATTAGATACATGTGGATTGTGGCTAAGAGATACTTGGATTATTGGTAGTGGCGATAATGCTATAGAAGCTTATAAAGCAATTAGTAGCGAAAGAAACTTAGGTCTTAATATTGTAGGCTTTGTAAATTGTGATGAAGGTGTCCCCGCTGGTAACAATATAAATGGAGTACCGGTCCTTAGCAATGATATAAATTGGTTGTTGTCTATTGACACCAAAACTCAATTTATTGTTGCTGTTGAGTCACCACAGAGTGAAATAAGGAATACATGGCTGCGTAACTTTATGATTAGAGGATTTCGTTATGTCTCTGTAATCCCAACATTACGCGGTATGCCCTTAGATAGCACAGATATGTCATTTATTTTTAGCCATGAAGTAATGATTTTTAGAGTGCAACAAAATTTAGCAAAGTGGTCTTCAAGGATCCTCAAGCGAGTCTTTGGTATATTCGGATCTATTATGATTATAATACTTCTTTCCCCAGTATTATTTTATATAAGCAGGAAGGTAAAGCATGATGGCGGGCCCGCCATTTATGGACATGAAAGAATCGGAAAAGGTGGTAAGCCTTTTAAATGCTTGAAATTCAGGTCAATGGTAATTAATTCGAAAGAAGTTTTAGATGACTTACTTAGTAAAGATCCTGTTGCAAAGGAAGAATGGGATGCAACATTTAAATTAAAAAATGATCCCCGTATTACTAAAATTGGTCATTTCTTGCGTAGAACAAGCTTGGATGAGTTGCCTCAATTGTTTAATGTATTAAAAGGTGAGATGAGTTTAGTTGGACCAAGGCCAATAATTACTGCTGAGCTAGAAAGGTATAATGAAGAAGTTGATTATTATCTTCTGAGTAAACCCGGTATGACTGGATTATGGCAGGTCAGTGGTCGTAGTGATGTTGACTATGAAACAAGAGTTTACCTCGATGCATGGTATGTTAAGAACTGGTCTATGTGGAACGATATAGCGATCTTATTCAAAACGATTGGCGTTGTTTTGAAAAAAGATGGTGCCTACTAAAATTTGAATGTTTAGGTAGTTATGAAAAAAATAGTGATCGCATGCCGGGCCTATTACCCTGATGTTGCGGGTGGTGGAGAGATATCAACACGTGTACTTGCTGAACAACTAGCTAGTGTTGGATATAATGTTGAAGTATTAGCTATAGGTAATGAAACATGCACTAATGTGCAAAATGGGATAAAGATAAATAGGATAAAGTATAGAAATATTTACTGGTCATATAATAATAAAAATATTAGCGTTGTGAAAAAATTAATTTGGCACTCTTTGGATTGTAACAATTTTTTAATTGGTGAAATGATAAGTAACGTTTTAAAAGAAATAAAGCCAGATATACTAATAACCAGTACCATAGAAGACTTGTCGAGTATCATTTGGAAAATTGCGAAAAGTCAAGGCATAAGAGTTATGCATATCCTAAGGAGTTATTCTTTAATTTGTGTAAATGCAAATATGTTTAAAAAAGATAACTGTAAAAAAATATGCACTACGTGTAAGCCCTTTTCTATTTTAAAGAAGGAAAATTCAAAATATGTTGATGATGTAATTGGTATTAGTGAATTTATTTTAAATGTCCACTTGACTTACGGTTACTTTAAAAATGCGAGATCGCATGTTATATATAATATGTGTATGGATGAAATCCTTCTTGAACGCAGCTATAATGGCTTTAGAGAAAATAAAATAAGAATTGGTTATTTAGGTCGTATACATAAGACTAAAGGCATTGAGCTAATAGTTGAGGCTGTTAGCGGTCTATCAGATAGTCATAAAAATAATATCCTATTTAAAATCGCCGGAACCGGTGATGAGGATTATATAAACGAATTGACTAAACTAGCTAATGCAAAAAATGTTAAATGCTCGTTTGAAGGTGTCATTCCTGCTAATCAACTGTTAGACCAAATTGATTTACTGATTGTCCCTTCTAAATGGAATGAGCCCTTTGGGCGAGTAGTTATTGAGAGCTTGGGAAGAAGAGTCCCTGTAGCTGCAAAGAGAGTAGGGGGAATACCGGAGCTTCTAAATGATAATGAAGATTTTCTCTTTAATACTATTGAAGAATTAACAAGCATTATAATGTGTTATGTAAATAAGAGTATAAACTTTAATTTTAATTTATCTCGCTTTGAAAATAAGCGCATTATAAATGATTGGACGAAAGTACTTGGTGGATTGGGAGCATAGATGAAGAAAGTTTTATTTGATAGACGGTGGGAAGGTGGGCATGGAATAGGACGGTTCTCAAAAGAGATTACAAATAGAATACAGTTTGATAAATATATTTGTAATAAAATTAAGCCTACCAGTCCTGTTGATATTTTTATAACTCCATGGTACCTATGTTGGAATAGATTTTTGTATTTTACCCCAGGTTTTAATGCTCCATTTTTTTTCGTAAAAAGATCAGTCATTACTATTCACGATCTAAATCATGTTGATATTGATAATAATTCCAATATCTTGAAGAGAATTTATTATAATTTAGTTTTGAAAAGAGCTTGCAAAAAATGTCTAGCTATACTTACAGTTTCTGAGTTTTCTAAAAAAAGAATTATTGAATGGTCTGGCATTGAAAAAGACAAAGTTACGGTAGTAGGAAATGGTGTTTCGGATAGTTTTACTCCAAATGGTGAAGTTTATAAGCCAGGATATGATTATATCTTTTGCGTTAGCAATCGTAAGGAGCACAAAAATGAGAAAAGATTAATTGAAGCTTATTCTTTAATTGCAGAAAAAAATCATGTTAAATTGGTGTTTTCTGGCAAACCATCTTCGTCTCTGCATGAGCTAATTAAAAATTATAATTTAGAAGATAATATCATCTTTACAGGCTTTATAAGTGATGAGATGCTTCCAAATTATTATCGTGGTGCTCTGGTTTTAATCATGCCGTCTATTTATGAAGGGTTTGGATTGCCAGTGATTGAAGCTATGGCATGTGGAATCCCTACTATTGCTTCAGCAACTACGTCCTTAGGTGAGATAGCAGGTGATGCTTCGCTATTAATTGACCCTTTTGATGTGGAAAGTATAAAAGATGCACTGGAAAAAATTATTTCTGATCAGATGTTACAGAAAGAATTAAAGATAAAAGGGCTTGAGCATGTTAAAAAATATACTTGGGGGAAAACTGTAAACAAAGTGAAGGTGGTAATCGATTCGTTAAGATAAATTAAAAATTAAATCTTTACTTATTTAATTTTTGAAAAAGCAATCTTCATGAAGATAATAAGTAAGGTTTGTAATTTGATTCCCTATTTAAGTTTATAATCAAAACTGTCAATAAAATACTCTAATAACAAAACACCGTATATAAACAAATTAGAGGTAAGCTCAAATTAAACACAGTGATTCTGATAACTCTATTTCTATATTTATAACGCGAACGTTAAGAGGTTTATGTCTCTATGCATCAAGATCTTAGTATTGGCATTGTTGCTGATTGGTTTGTAACATATGCTGGATCAGAAAAAATAGTTGCAGAATTTATTGAATTATTCCCTAATTCTGAGCTTTATTCTATTGTCGACTTTCTTTCTAAAGAAAATAAACTCCATTTCAAAAATAAAAAAATCACTACTACATTCATACAAAACTTACCCTTTGCGAAAAAAAAATACCAATCGTATTTACCATTGATGCCTTTAGCAATTGAACAGTTAGACGTTTCTAAGCATGACATTATACTTTCAAGCTCCCATGCTGTTGCTAAAGGTATTTTAACTGGGCCTGACCAGCTCCACATAAGTTATGTACATAGTCCTATTAGATATGCATGGGATCTTCAACACCAATATTTACGTGAGGCTGGTTTAAGTAAGGGCCTAAAAGCAACCCTCGCACGATGGCTCTTACACAAAATACGTGTATGGGATTGTAGGACTGCTAATGGAGTGGATCATTTCATCGCTAATTCGCAGTTTATAGCGAGGAGGATCAAGAAAGTCTATGGACGGAAAGCTGATGTAATTTATCCGGCGGTTGACGTCGAGCGTTTTGCTTTACAAACTAACAAGCAAGACTACTATATGACTGCTTCACGGATGGTTCCGTATAAAAGAATGGACCTTATTGTTGAAGCTTTCAGCCATATGCCAACAAAAAAGCTTGTTGTTATTGGTGATGGCCCTGAAATGAATAAAATTAAATCAAAAGCAACTAGTAATATTGAAATACTTGGCTACCAACCAAATGATGTAATGCAGAAATACATGAGTGAGGCAAAAGCATTCGTATTTGCAGCAGAAGAAGATTTTGGAATCACGCCTGTTGAGGCACAGGCTTGTGGAACTCCTGTTATCGCTTATGGTAAGGGGGGAGCTCTGGAAACAATAATTTCAATAGAAAAAGAGAATCCTACAGGATTATTCTTTTACAAACAAGATGTTGAATCGTTGGTTGAAGCTATTTCTAAATTTGAATTATCAAGGGATTTAATATTACCAGAAAATTGTAGAGCAAATGCTTTAAAATTTTCTGTCGAACGGTTTAGAGAAGAAATTAAACACTATGTGGAACAAAAATGGAAAGACTTTGAAGATAGCAAAAAAATTCATGATTATTAATTAAAGTTGGAACTGCCAATTTTTATTAAAACTTAGTTTGTTGAAACCTTGGGGCTTTTATGAATGTCATTAAACATAGTGTAGCAGCAGTTCTAGTCACATATAATAGAGTTGAACTATTAAAAATTGCTATTGACTCACTAGAAAAACAAACGATTGAGCTTAAAAATATTGTTGTTGTGAATAATAATTCTACAGATGGTACAGAGGATTATCTAAGAAGTATTGCAAGTGACAAAATCCAATTTATAACTTTGCACAAAAATACTGGTGGCGCTGGTGGTTTCTCAGCTGGCATTAATTATGCCTACAAACTGAATATTGATTATGTGTGGATTATGGATGATGATGCTATTGCTAGCCCTTCAGCATTAGAAGAATTATTAAAAGCAAACGATACTTTACAAAATCATTCAGCGACACCGGGTTTTTTATGCAGCCATGTCCTTAGTGATAATGAAGATTGCATGAATGTTCCCGAGATTTCTAAGAAAAAGAACTCCACTGGTTATTTCAGTTGGCCTGAGTTTGCTTCAAAGGGCATAGTTGGAGTTGATAAAGCTACTTTTGTTTCTGTACTAATATCAAAAGATATTGTTGGTGAGTTTGGTTTGCCAGTTAAGGAAATGTTTATTTGGGGAGATGATACAGAATATACATGGCGAATAAGTAACAAATATAATTGCTATTATGTCGCGAATAGTGTTGTTTATCATAAAAGGGTCATGGCTAAGTCATTGTCACTTGCAACAGAAGACAATTTAAATAGAATGCCATGGTATGGATTGCTTTACAGAAATAATTTTTACAACGTACGGAAACATGGTAAAGCTAAAGACTATGTTTTCTATTTTAATTATGTTTTAAAAGATTTCTTTAAGGTTTTATTCAAAGCAAAAAACAAAAAGATCAAAAGGTTATGTATTATTATTAAAGGATTTATATCTGGTATAGTATTTAACCCCAAAATTGATAGACCATAAGTTTAATTCTGTGATTGTTAATTTCTATTTTTGAGAATATTATGAATTTACAAACTAAAATTATTAATAAGGTGAAAGGGAAAGTTAATGATCTTTCCCATCGCTTTTATAAATTGCCTAAATTTGATGGAAATAAAAACATTGCTTATGTATTAGGGGTTAGTAACCATCCTAACGCAGGGGATCAAGAAATAACATTAGCGCAAAAGAAGTTCATATTAAAATATTTACCAGATTATGCCTATGTTGAGATTGAAAAAGAAAAAATTGAATTTGTTGTTGACGAACTCGCTAGAACATTAAAGCCTCAAGATATTATCTTCATTCAGGGAGGGGGTACACTAAGTGATTTGTATCCAGAGCATGAGTTACCTCGTCAACTACTGCTAAAAAAATTAAAAAATTGTCCATGTAAAATAATTCAGTTTCCAGTCTCCTTCTATTATGAGAATATTGAAAGTTTCAGAAAAATTAAAAGCATTTATAATGAAGCAAAGAATTTGACTGTTTTCGTTCGTGAATCTAAATCTTACAATATCCTAAAAAGAGAACTTGAAATTCCTGTACATCATATTCCTGATATTGTTTTATCTCAAGATGAGTCTTCTTTAACAAATCGTGGAGATGATGTCTTAATTATGTTTAGAAGTGATGTTGAGTGCGTCTTGCCTAAACCATTAGCTCATTCTATAAAAGAACATTTTGCTAAGAATAACAATATATTAATTACAGATAATTATGTTGAGGATTATGTCCTTACATTTGAATCAAATAGAGACAATTTGTTAAATAAGAAATTTGATGAATTCCGTGGTGCAAAGCTGATTATTACAGATAGATTGCATGGTATGATTTTTGCGTATGTGACTAAAACCCCTGCGGTAGTATTTGATAATTCTTATGGTAAGGTAAAGTATAGCTATGAAGATTGGCTTTCTGATTCTAACTACATAAAGTATCTTGATTCAACTGTTGCAACATTGGAAGATGTTATAAATTATGCTTCCCAAGCTTCTAATTCAGAAAAAGCATTTTGTTTTGATGTAAAAGAGGCATTTGATCCTTTAATTAAGTTAGTAGTCGGTAACCGTTAGTTTGCATTGATGATTAGAAAGATCTATCTTTCTTTATTTTCATTTATAACCTTAAAGGAAGGCATCCATATGGTTGTCTTCCTTTGTGAGGTGTGGGATTTGAACAGATATAGTAAGCTTCTAAACAATTCAATCATATTTGCATTAGGGAATTTAGGTAGTAAATTAGTAGTTATCTTACTTGTCCCGCTTTATACGTTCTATTTAACGGCACAAGATTATGGTGTTGTAGATCTTATTTCTTCCACCCAAGCTCTAATGATGCCTTTTATAACTTTAACTATAGAGCAGGCACTGTTACGTTATATAATCAGTAATCAAAATAAAGACGAGACAAATTCACTATTTTCAACGTCCTTATTTATTTGTATTTGTACTCTTATTGTATTATTGATACTATGCTTAGTATTTGCCATATTTAGTATTTGGAATATTAAGCTAATAATATATTTCTATCTTTTAGTTTTAGTAGCAGTGGTTCAAGTTCTATTTTCAACCTATCTTCGAGCTGTTGGTAAAACTAAGATATTTGCATTTAGCGGTGTTTTACAAGTTGTTGCACTTTTAATTCTTAATGGACTTTTTTTAGTTTATTTCAAATTAGGTATTAATGGTTATCTCATCTCTTTGATCGGATCTTATATCTTTTCTTCACTGTATTGTATCTACTACGCCAGAGATATAACTATTTCTTATAAGTTGGTGAACAAAGAAGTTATTCATAAGATAATAAGATTCTCTTTGCCTCTTATTCCTAATTATTCTATGTGGTGGCTAGTGAACAATTCCACAAGATATGTGGTTCTTAGCTTTGTCGGACTATCTGCCAATGGTTTATTTGCTGTTGCTAGTAAAATACCTATGTGTATAAACGTATTTGTAACAGTTTTCCAGCAAGCATGGCAAATATCAGCTTTTGAAGAATTTGAATCTAAGGATAGAGCAAAATATTATTCTTCAGTGTTCCGAAGTTATTACCAGTTTCTATTTTTATTAGCCTCTATCCTTCTGGTTTTGAATAAGGATATCTTTCGGTATCTTGTAAGCTCTGAATATTTTATGGCTTGGCAAATGGTACCTTTCTTAATTTATGGTGTTTTATATCAAACTTTTTCCTCTTTTTTAGGAACTATATATACAGCTAATTATAAAACCAAAAGCGTCTTTTTAACTAGTCTTATTGGTGCCGGGATATCAATAGGAGCTAATTTCATATTTATACCTTTATATGGTCCAGCATATGCGGGGGTTGGAGCCTCATTAGGTTTCTTTATTATGTGGTATCTTAGACTTAAAGATACACGAAAAATAATTTATACTGATTTAAAATTAATTGAGTTTTCATTTCTCAATGTGGTTTATATTGCACAAGTGATCTTTTTGTTTTTAATTGATGATTACTCATGGCTAATTCAGTTATTTATACAGTTGCTATGTTTCACAATTATTATTTTTCTTACCAGGGATTTTTTGGGTTCTGTTTTTGTTTTCATCAAACAGCGCATGTTAAAAACGCGAACTTAATTTAATTATTAATGATATGTTTAGGAGCGGATTGTGTACGATTATTTGATTGTAGGTGCAGGCTTTTTTGGTGCAGTTTGTGCGCACGAGTTAACAAAAAAAGGAAAGAAAGTACTCATAATTGAAAAAAGAGAGCATATTGCAGGGAATGCTTATACAGAAAATTGTGATGGCATACATGTACATAAATATGGTGCTCATATTTTTCATACGAATGATAAAACTCTTTGGGATTACGTTAACCAGTTTGCAGATTTTAATAATTTTATTAATTCTCCAATTGCTAATTATAGGGGTAAACTTTATAACCTGCCTTTCAATATGAATACTTTCTATCAATTATGGGGAGTTAAAACACCTTCTGAAGCAAAGCAGGTAATAGATTCACAGAAAAAAGGATTGGTCAGCAGTACTGCCTCTAACTTAGAAGAAAAAGCTATTTCTTTGGTTGGAGAGGATATTTATAATATTCTTATTAAAGGTTATACTGAAAAACAGTGGGGGCGCAGTGCTCTGGAACTCCCTTCATTCATAATTAATCGACTCCCTGTACGTTTCACATTCGATAATAATTATTTTAGCGACCGCTTTCAAGGAATCCCTATTGGTGGATATACTAAACTGATTGAAAATATGCTTGAAGGTATTGAAGTAAAGCTTGGTGTTGATTTCTTTGCAGACAAAGAAAAGTATACAAGCATGGCTAATCAAATTATTTATACTGGCCCTATAGATCAATATTTTGATTATTGTTTTGGCCCGCTAGAGTATCGTTCACTGCGGTTTGAAAGTGAGCGTTTGTCTGAAGAAAATTATCAAGGTGTTGCGGTTGTAAATTATACTGAGTATGATATACCCTACACTCGCATAATTGAACATAAGCATTTCGAAGGCATTGATTCCGAACATACGGTTATTACTAAAGAATTTCCCGCTGAATGGTCAGTAGGTTCTGAACCTTATTACCCGATTAATAATGACAAAAATATGGATGTTTTCCGTCGCTACAGAGAGTTAGCAAAAAAAGAAGGGAAAGTTGTATTTGGTGGAAGGTTAGCAGAGTACAAATATTATGACATGCATCAGGTAATAGCATCCGCTTTAAAAACTGTTAATGATTTGGCATGACGTTAATCTAATAAAATTTTGTCAATCGTAGGTATGCTTCATATATTCACAAAATTACATTTGCCTTGTACTTATGCTTTTAGCTAATTATTCTATTTAACATAATGAATCTTATGCTCTGGGATGTCTTTGCCAGGGTTTTTATTCAACTTTCAGAGTAGATGTTACCAATTAATTCTGTATTGATAATTGTATTGCTATCTATCTTGAATTTACTGAATAGGGTAATATAGTTTGCACATGCTGTGAGATTGTTCACAGCAATAACACCTGACAGGAGTATGTAATGTCCAAGCAACAGATCGGGGTTGTCGGTATGGCAGTGATGGGGCGTAACCTTGCGCTCAACATCGAGAGCCGTGGTTATACCGTCTCCGTTTTCAACCGCTCCCGTGAAAAGACCGAAGAAGTAATTGCCGAGAATCCCGGCAAGAAACTGGTCCCTCATTATACTGTGCAAGAGTTTGTTGAATCACTCGAGACTCCGCGCCGTATCCTGTTAATGGTGAAGGCGGGTGCAGGCACTGACAGTGCCATCGACTCTCTGAAGCCTTACCTGGATAAGGGTGACATCATCATTGATGGTGGTAACACCTTCTTCCAGGATACTATTCGTCGTAATCGCGAACTTTCTGCAGAAGGCTTTAACTTCATTGGTACCGGTGTGTCCGGCGGTGAAGAGGGCGCGCTTAAAGGTCCTTCTATCATGCCTGGTGGTCAGAAAGAAGCTTATGAACTGGTTGCTCCAATTCTCAAGCAGATTGCCGCAGTTGCAGAAGACGGTGAACCGTGCGTCACCTATATCGGTGCGGATGGTGCTGGTCATTATGTCAAAATGGTTCACAACGGTATTGAATACGGCGATATGCAGCTGATCGCTGAGGCCTACGCTTTACTGAAAGGTGGCCTTGCGCTTTCTAATGAAGAGCTTGCGCAAACTTTCACTGAGTGGAATGAAGGTGAGCTGAGCAGCTATCTGATTGACATCACCAAAGACATCTTCACCAAAAAGGATGAAGAGGGTAAATACCTGGTTGACGTGATCCTTGATGAAGCAGCAAACAAAGGTACCGGTAAGTGGACCAGCCAGAGTTCTCTGGATCTGGGCGAACCGCTATCACTTATCACTGAGTCAGTCTTTGCCCGCTATATCTCCTCCCTGAAAGACCAGCGTGTTGCTGCTTCTAAGGTTCTTACCGGGCCGCAAGCGAAGACTGCTGGTGATAAAGCAGAGTTCATTGAGAAAGTTCGTCGCGCTCTCTATCTGGGCAAAATCGTCTCTTACGCTCAAGGTTTCTCCCAGCTCCGTGCTGCGTCTGATGAATACCACTGGGATCTGAACTACGGCGAGATTGCAAAAATCTTCCGTGCAGGCTGCATCATCCGTGCTCAGTTCCTGCAAAAGATCACTGATGCCTATGAGCAGAATGCTGGTATTGCCAACCTGCTATTGGCGCCTTACTTCAAGCAGATCGCCGATGATTATCAACAAGCGCTACGCGATGTGGTTGCATATGCAGTGCAGAATGGTATTCCGGTTCCAACCTTCTCTGCGGCTATTGCCTACTACGATAGCTATCGTTCCGCTGTTCTGCCCGCTAACCTGATTCAGGCGCAGCGTGATTATTTCGGCGCGCATACATATAAGCGTACTGATAAAGAAGGCGTATTCCATACTGAATGGCTTGATTAATTCGTGATAAAACAGCCTGGCAAGAGCCAGGTTGTTTTTTAATGGGGTAACACGGAATCTAATTTCAGTTTTTATTAGAAAATATAAGATTTATATTCCATCCGAAATTTTTTAATCTTTCTTCTTTTGCAATTTTGTCAAAATTTGCAAAAGAAGAAGTCATTACTTCCATAACGTCATATTTAATATTTCATTTTATTAAGGATTTTATCATGTTACTTCCTGTGATTATGGCGGGTGGCACCGGTAGCCGCCTGTGGCCGATGTCCCGTGAACTCTATCCAAAACAGTTTCTCCGACTGTACGGGCAGAACTCCATGTTGCAGGAAACCATCTCGCGCCTCTCCGGTCTGGATACCCATGAGCCTATGGTTATCTGCAATGAAGAGCACCGCTTCCTGGTGGCCGAACAGCTGAGGCAGCTCGGTAAACTGTCAAAAAATATCATCCTTGAGCCGGTGGGCCGCAACACGGCACCGGCCATCGCCCTCGCGGCGCTGCAGGCCACGCAGAATGGCGATGACCCGCTGATGCTTGTCCTGGCAGCGGACCACATCATCAATAATCAGCAGGTCTTCCACGACGCCATTCGCGTCGCGGAGCAGTATGCGCAGGCTGACCATCTGGTCACCTTCGGTATCGTTCCGAACACCCCCGAAACCGGCTACGGCTATATCCAGCGCGGTGATGCGCTGGGGGAAGGGGAGCACACGCCTTATCAGGTCGCCCGCTTTGTCGAGAAGCCGGACCTGGAGCGTGCGCAGGCCTATCTGGCCTCCGGAGAATATTACTGGAACAGCGGCATGTTCATGTTCCGGGCGAAGAAGTATCTCTCCGAACTGGCAAAATTCCGCCCGGATATTCTCGAAGTCTGCACGGCTGCGGTCCGCGCCGCCGACAGCGGCAGCGACTTTATCAGCATCCCCCATGAGGTGTTCAGCACCTGTCCCGACGAATCCGTTGACTATGCGGTGATGGAAAAGACCGCCGATGCGGTGGTGGTGGGGCTGGATGCCGACTGGAGCGACGTCGGCTCCTGGTCAGCCCTGTGGGACGTCAGCCCGAAAGATGAGCTGGGCAACGTGCTGACCGGCGATGCCTGGGTGCACAACAGCCAGAACTGCTACATCAACAGCGACGAAAAGCTGGTGGCGGCTATCGGCGTTGAGGACCTGGTGATCGTCAGCACCAAGGATGCGGTGCTGGTGATGAATAAAAACCGCGCCCAGGACGTGAAAAAGGTCGTGGAGTACCTGAAGGCCAACCAGCGCAGCGAATACAAACGACACCGCGAAATCTACCGTCCGTGGGGCCGCAGCGATGTGGTGGTCCAGACGCCGCGCTTCAACGTTAACCGTATCACCGTCAAGCCGGGCGGGGCGTTCTCCATGCAGATGCACCACCACCGCGCCGAGCACTGGGTGATCCTCGCCGGGACGGGGCAGATAACGGTCAACGGCAAGCAGTTCCTGCTGACTGAAAATCAGTCGACCTTTATTCCCATTGGTGCCGAGCACTGCCTCGAGAACCCGGGACGTATCCCGCTGGAAGTGCTGGAGATCCAGTCCGGCTCCTACCTGGGCGAAGACGACATTATCCGTATTAAAGACCAGTATGGTCGTTGCTAATTTGTATTTAAGGATTAAATAGATGGCAAAATTAAATTGTTTTAAAGCTTACGATATCCGCGGTGAACTGGGCGAAGAATTAAACGAAGATATCGCCTACCGTATCGGACGCGCCTACGGTGAATTTCTGAAGCCGAAAACGATCGTGGTGGGCGGCGATGTGCGTCTGACCAGCGAGTCGCTGAAGCTGGCGCTGGCCAGAGGCCTGATGGATGCGGGAACGGACGTCCTGGATATTGGTCTGAGCGGGACCGAAGAGATTTACTTCGCCACCTTCCACCTGGGCGTGGACGGCGGGATAGAGGTGACGGCCAGCCATAACCCGATGAACTACAACGGCATGAAGCTGGTACGTGAAAACGCGAAGCCCATCAGCGGCGACACCGGGCTGCGCGATATCCAGCGCCTGGCGGAAGAGAATCAGTTTGCGCCGGTGGATGCGTCCCGTCGCGGCACCCTGCGACAGATATCGGTGCTGCAGGAGTACGTGGACCACCTGATGGGCTACGTGAACCTGGCCAGCTTCACCCGTCCGCTGAAGCTGGTGGTGAACTCCGGCAACGGCGCAGCCGGTCACGTGATTGATGAAGTGGAGAAACGTTTTGTGGCGGCAGGCGTGCCGGTGACCTTTATCAAGGTGCATCACCAGCCGGACGGCCACTTCCCGAACGGTATCCCGAACCCGCTGCTGCCGGAGTGCCGGCAGGACACCGCGGATGCGGTGCGCGAGCACGGCGCGGACATGGGTATCGCCTTTGACGGTGACTTCGACCGCTGCTTTATGTTTGATAACGATGCAGAATTTATCGAAGGCTATTATATTGTTGGCCTGCTGGCGGAAGCGTTCCTGCAGAAGCAGCCGGGCGCCCGGATTATTCACGACCCGCGGCTGACGTGGAATACGGTGGATATGGTGACCCGCAGCGGCGGCACGCCGGTGATGTCGAAGACCGGGCACGCGTTCATTAAAGAGCGGATGCGTCAGGAAGATGCGATTTACGGCGGGGAGATGAGCGCACACCACTATTTCCGCGATTTCGCCTACTGCGACAGCGGGATGATCCCGTGGCTGCTGGTGGCGGAGCTGCTGTGTCTGAAGAACAGCCCGCTGAAGGCGCTGGTGGCGGACCGGCAGGCGGCGTTCCCGGCGTCGGGGGAAATAAACCGCAAGCTGGAGAACGCGGCGGCGGCAATAGCGCGCATCCGTGAGCGCTATGAACCGGATGCCGTCAACGTGGACACCACAGACGGCATCAGTATTGAATATCCGGAGTGGCGTTTTAACCTGCGCAGCTCGAACACCGAGCCGGTAGTGCGCCTCAACGTCGAGTCAAAAGCTGATGATGAATTAATGAAGGCTAAAACAGAAGAAATATTAGCTTTACTTAAATAGAAATTATTCTGTTTAGAGCCATAGGGTTGATGTGTGGAATTATGCATAACCTTATGGCTCTTTCTTGACTTCCCATCTTTCTGAGAGTAAAACCGCCACAAGTGTTGATTACCAGGGTGGCTAATATGCCGCCGTCCAGTTAACTGATTAAAGTGTGATCGAATGAAAATTACTATTTCCGGTACCGGTTATGTCGGTTTATCGAATGGCATCCTGATTGCGCAAAACCACGAAGTGGTGGCGCTGGATATCATTCAATCCAAAGTTGATATGATTAACCAAAAGATTTCTCCGATTGTCGATAAGGAGATTCAGGAATACCTGGCGGAAAAACCGTTGAATTTTCGCGCAACAACTGACAAGCATGATGCTTATCGCAATGCAGATTATGTCATTATCGCCACGCCGACTGACTACGATCCGAAAACAAACTACTTCAATACGTCGACCGTTGAAGCCGTTATTCGCGATGTTACCGAGATTAACCCTGATGCGGTCATGATCATTAAATCAACCATCCCCGTTGGTTTCACTCGTGATATTAAAGAGCGCCTGGGCATTGATAATGTTATTTTCTCTCCAGAGTTCCTCCGTGAAGGCCGCGCGCTCTATGACAACCTGCACCCGTCGCGTATCGTTATTGGCGAGCGTTCAGAACGCGCGGAACGTTTTGCTAATCTCCTGAAAGAAGGGGCGATCAAGCAGGATATCCCGACGCTGTTTACTGATTCTACCGAAGCTGAAGCAATCAAGTTATTTGCCAATACCTATCTGGCGCTGCGCGTGGCTTACTTCAATGAACTGGATAGCTACGCTGAGAGCCAGGGCCTGAACAGTAAGCAGATTATCGAAGGCGTGTGCCTCGACCCGCGTATTGGTAACCACTATAACAACCCGTCCTTTGGCTACGGTGGTTACTGCCTGCCGAAAGATACCAAGCAGCTGCTTGCGAACTACGAATCTGTACCGAATAACATTATTGGCGCCATCGTTGATGCTAACCGCACGCGTAAAGATTTCGTTGCTGACTCTATCCTGGCGCGTAAGCCTAAGGTCGTTGGGATCTATCGCCTGATCATGAAGAGTGGTTCTGATAACTTCCGCGCTTCCTCAATTCAGGGCATCATGAAGCGTATTAAGGCTAAAGGTATTCCGGTTATTATCTATGAACCGGTTATGCAGGAAGATGAATTCTTCAATTCCCGCGTTGTTCGCGATTTTGAAGCGTTCAAACAAGAAGCTGATGTGATTGTCTCTAACCGTATGGCTGAAGAGCTGTCGGATGTTGCAGATAAGGTATATACCCGCGATTTATTTGGCAGTGACTAATCTGTCTTCTGGCCGGGAGCAGCAGCTGCCGGCCACCGCTTTCCTCCCCCTCTAAATGATTACGCATTTTTTCTGCCAGTCTCACCGTTCCTTCACCTAAACCATATCCCCTTAAAAAACGTGACCCCGCTTAAATTCTTCAATTGTTCATCTTGTCGCAATCATTGAGGTCGGATATGTTAAATTCACCTTGTGAAGAGCTACCGTCACTGAGATGTAGACGCTGGAGATAAGCGCCGGAAGGTAAAACAGAGCCTGCTTGCAGGCTTTTGTTGTTTATAAGTTCCTGCCGGTGTACAGCCTCCTTCCCTGGAATACGATGAGATTCAGATTCCAGTTTAAACCGACGCTTCGGGATCGTTCAGGGGGGAGGCATGGTATGCATGAGTTAGCCGTGGGTATAAAAAATCATCCTGATGTCTGGGATGTTGTTTCCGATTCTAATAACTTTTATAAAATAGCTTCCAGCGCCAGCTGTAAAGACGGAACGCATCTCCACGGCTGGCAGTATTTTATATTATTATTTCCTATGCCAGTATTATAATTATATTAAGTTTTCTTTTCACCACTTTCGCTTGTTAAAAGTCAGCTTGGTTTTTTTCTGGTCCTTAATATAAGAAATCAGAAAATAAACGGAAACAATCAACAGGATGGCAGCAACTGCTAAGAAAATTATGTTTGCCATAATTCGTACCAGAATGAAAGGAATGTGATAAATCCATTTGCTTGCGAACTAATACTTCTGACAAAGTCCGTCCTGACATGCTTAACATATCCTGGAATTAAGAAAATTCCTATATGGAGGTTGTGGCTTTTTTACAGGAAAGTGAATAAATCTTTTTTATCGCTTCTGCTATGAATAAACGATCTGTAACAGACTTAAATGCCAGCCAGACCCTCTGGGGATGATAATCTGTCTAAGCTAATGCTCTTCAGATAGCGTAAGGGAAGGGCTTTATTTTGCCTCTGGTGATATTTTGCTTTTACCAGGTTCAGGTTTCGTTAATGTACGGTATGGGCTGTTCTGTGCCACTTTACCCAGCCTGCTCTGTTACCGACAGAATCGTAAGATTGCTCAACATGGCCTACCAAACAGAAAAGCCGCAGCGGGGTGCCGCTGCGGCTTAATAGCATGCGCATTGCCCGGGGGCATTACACCTTATAATATGCCTTATACCAGTCAACGAAGTTCTTCACCCCCTGACTGACCGTTGTTTGCGGTCTGAATCCCACCATATCATACAGCGGCTTTGTATCCGCGCTGGTCTCAAGCACATCGCCTGGCTGAATAGGCATCATATTCTTCTCCGCGACCATACCCAGCGCTTCTTCCAGCGCAGTGATGTAATCCATCAGCTCAACCGGTGAGCTGTTCCCGATGTTATACACACGATAGGGCGCAGAGCTGTCAGCCGGGGAACCTGTCTCAACGGTCCATTCAGGATTGGGCTGCGGGATAATATCCTGCATCCGTACAATCGCCTCAACGATATCATCGATGTAGGTGAAGTCGCGCTTCATCTTGCCGTAGTTGTAGACATCAATACTCTTTCCTTCCAGCATGGCTTTTGTGAACTTGAACAGCGCCATGTCCGGACGGCCCCACGGGCCATAGACCGTAAAGAATCGCAATCCGGTGGTCGGAATACCATAAAGGTGAGAGTAGGTGTGCGCCATCAGCTCATTTGCTTTCTTCGTCGCGGCGTACAGAGAAACCGGATGGTCAACAGAATCGTCGGTTGAGAATGGCATCTTGCGGTTTAAACCATAAACCGAGCTTGATGAAGCATACAGCAAATGCTCAACGTGATTATGTCGGCAGCCTTCAAGAATGTTCAGATAACCAATCAGATTGGAATCAGCATAAGCGAACGGATTTTCCAGCGAGTAGCGAACGCCAGCCTGGGCAGCAAGGTGGATCACCCGGTTAAATTTCTCATGAGCAAAAAGTTGGGCAATACCTTCACGATCCGCCAGATCGATTTTATGGAAACTGAACAGGGGGGATTGCAGCAAATCCAGCCGGGCCTGCTTCAGATTGACATCATAGTAATCGTTCATGTTGTCGAGTCCGACAACCTCATGACCCGCCTGCAGAAGGCGTTTGCACGCATGAAAACCGATGAATCCTGCGGCTCCAGTCACTAAAAACTTCATATTTATCCTCCGGGTTCACTTTGCCCCGCTATATATAATTGCCGATTTTACACTGGCTTGCTGTAGGGATCACCTGCTTTACCGTTAGCGGTTAAGTTGTCGCCAGCAAAAGCTTGAGAGAAGCATTTCATAAGAGCCTTCACCGCCAGAGAATGGCGTAAATAATAATGATTATCATGTACTTAGCTTAGCTGGCAAATAATAACCCTGTGGTCTTTATGTCTGGTAATGATTTCTCTGTTCACAATGTGATCTTTTTTTCGAGATGAAATAAGTTGAATTCATATTGTCGTGATTTATGAATTTGCTTACGTTTCATGCATGATCATTCGGAAAAACCAAGCTAAAATTCGAATCGGTTTTTAAGTTGTTGATTTTATTTTTATTTCTTAAGCATCTGAGTGAGGGTGGAAAAAAGCCAGGCCTGAAGTTCATCTGTTGAATTTATTTTTCATTGAGCTTTTTCATTTTTATTCTTTTAGGCCAACGCGTATACTTCGCAGATAATTCGTTTGTATGGTGTATGTGTTGTCGAGATATGAACCACCCATCCCATCTTCTGGAACATATCGTGAGCGTAATGCTAAAAAAGAGAGTCAATCCGTTCTGCTCAGCCTCCACTGGTATCCAGAGTGTTCTGGCTTTCTCCCGCAGCGCTGCCGTTAACATCGCCATTCAGCGTATTTCTCTCGCTTCTCTCTACGCCTGCAAAGCATCTCTTTCCGCCAATGCGTCTGCCGACAGCGGCAGTGTTCTATCCTTACTAAATGAGAAAGTCCTGATGGATAGCCCTTACGGAAACGGCGAAAGTACTCTGCGTTTTTTGCGCGTGTGATGGTGCGATTACGGATGAAAACAGAGATATGTTCGCCAACATATCTCTGTTTTTAGAATGATTAAGCTCTCAGGCAGATCGTTAAGCGCCGAAGTGCTTAGCCGGTCTGGGGAACGACTCACCTGGCGCTAACGCAGCGACTGCATTAACGCCGTAAGAGAGTGGGTACAACAATAAGGCCCGACGCAATTTGGTAGCGAAAGCCAAGGGCGGTAGCGTGCGCAAAATCCAGCCTGAAGCCAAACGTGTGCCGTTGATTGATAGTAAACAAAATGATTATTTATTTAAGGATTTTATCATGTTACTTCCTGTGATTATGGCGGGTGGCACCGGTAGCCGCCTGTGGCCGATGTCCCGCGAACTCTATCCAAAACAGTTTCTCCGACTGTACGGGCAGAACTCCATGTTGCAGGAAACCATCTCGCGCCTCTCCGGCCTGGATACCCATGAGCCTATGGTTATCTGCAATGAAGAGCACCGCTTCCTGGTGGCTGAACAGCTGAGACAGCTCGGTAAACTGTCGAAAAATATCATCCTCGAGCCGGTGGGCCGCAACACGGCTCCGGCCATCGCCCTCGCGGCGCTGCAGGCCACGCAGAATGGCGATGACCCGCTGATGCTTGTCCTGGCAGCGGACCATATCATCAATAATCAGCAGGTCTTCCATGACGCCATTCGCGTCGCGGAGCAGTATGCGCAGGCTGACCATCTGGTCACCTTCGGTATCGTTCCGAACACCCCCGAAACCGGCTACGGCTATATCCAGCGCGGCAATGCGCTGGGGGAAGGGGAGCACACGCCTTATCAGGTCGCCCGCTTTGTCGAGAAGCCGGACCTGGAGCGTGCGCAGGCCTATCTGGCCTCCGGAGAATATTACTGGAACAGCGGCATGTTCATGTTCCGGGCGAAAAAGTATCTCTCCGAACTGGCAAAATTCCGCCCGGATATTCTCGAAGTCTGCACGGCTGCGGTCCGCGCCGCCGACAGCGGCAGCGACTTTATCAGCATCCCGCATGAGGTGTTCAGCACCTGTCCCGACGAATCCGTTGACTATGCGGTGATGGAAAAGACCGCCGATGCGGTGGTGGTGGGGCTGGATGCCGACTGGAGCGACGTCGGCTCATGGTCAGCCCTGTGGGACGTCAGCCCGAAAGATGAGCTGGGCAACGTGCTGACCGGCGATGCCTGGGTGCACAACAGCCAGAACTGCTACATCAACAGCGACGAAAAGCTGGTGGCGGCTATCGGCGTTGAGGACCTGGTGATCGTCAGCACCAAGGATGCGGTGCTGGTGATGAATAAAAACCGCGCCCAGGACGTGAAAAAGGTCGTGGAGTACCTGAAGGCCAACCAGCGCAGCGAATACAAACGACACCGCGAAATCTACCGTCCGTGGGGCCGCTGTGACGTGGTGGTCCAGACGCCGCGCTTCAACGTTAACCGTATCACCGTCAAGCCGGGCGGGGCGTTCTCCATGCAGATGCACCACCACCGCGCCGAGCACTGGGTGATCCTCGCCGGGACGGGGCAGATAACGGTCAACGGCAAGCAGTTCCTGCTGACTGAAAATCAGTCGACCTTTATTCCCATTGGTGCCGAGCACTGCCTCGAGAACCCGGGACGTATCCCGCTGGAAGTGCTGGAGATCCAGTCCGGCTCCTATCTGGGCGAAGACGACATTATCCGTATTAAAGACCAGTATGGTCGTTGCTAACTTTTGCAGGACATTGATTCCGAATGACACAGCTAACTTGTTTTAAAGCCTACGATATCCGCGGCGAACTGGGCGAAGAATTAAACGAAGATATCGCCTACCGTATCGGACGCGCCTACGGCGAATTTCTGAAGCCGAAAACGATCGTGGTGGGTGGCGATGTGCGTCTGACCAGCGAGTCGCTGAAGCTGGCGCTGGCCAGAGGCCTGATGGATGCGGGAACGGACGTGCTGGATATTGGTCTGAGCGGGACCGAAGAGATTTACTTCGCCACCTTCCACCTGGGCGTGGACGGCGGGATAGAGGTGACGGCCAGCCATAACCCGATGAACTACAACGGCATGAAGCTGGTGCGTGAAAACGCGAAGCCCATCAGCGGCGACACCGGGCTGCGCGATATCCAGCGCCTGGCGGAAGAGAACCAGTTTGCGCCGGTGGACGCGTCCCGTCGCGGCACCCTGCGACAGATATCGGTGCTGCAGGAGTACGTGGACCACCTGATGGGCTACGTGAACCTGGCCAGCTTCACCCGTCCGCTGAAGCTGGTGGTGAACTCCGGCAACGGCGCAGCCGGTCACGTGATTGATGAAGTGGAGAAACGTTTTGTGGCGGCAGGCGTGCCGGTGACCTTTATCAAGGTGCATCACCAGCCGGACGGCCACTTCCCGAACGGTATCCCGAACCCGCTGCTGCCGGAGTGCCGGCAGGACACCGCGGATGCGGTGCGCGAGCACGGCGCGGACATGGGTATCGCCTTTGACGGTGACTTCGACCGCTGCTTTATGTTTGATAACGATGCAGAATTTATCGAAGGCTATTATATTGTTGGCCTGCTGGCGGAAGCGTTCCTGCAGAAGCAGCCGGGCGCCCGGATTATTCACGACCCGCGTCTGACGTGGAATACGGTGGATATGGTGACCCGCAGCGGCGGCACGCCGGTGATGTCGAAGACCGGGCACGCGTTCATTAAAGAGCGGATGCGTCAGGAAGATGCGATTTACGGCGGGGAGATGAGCGCACACCACTATTTCCGCGATTTCGCCTACTGCGACAGCGGGATGATCCCGTGGCTGCTGGTGGCGGAGCTGCTGTGTCTGAAGAACAGCCCGCTGAAGGCGCTGGTGGCGGACCGGCAGGCGGCGTTCCCGGCGTCGGGGGAAATAAACCGCAAGCTGGAGAACGCGGCGGCGGCAATAGCGCGTATCCGTGAGCGCTATGAACCGGATGCCGTCAACGTGGACACCACAGACGGCATCAGTATTGAATATCCGGAGTGGCGTTTTAACCTGCGCAGCTCGAACACCGAGCCGGTAGTGCGTCTTAACGTGGAGTCCAGAGCGGATACCGCGTTGATGAAGGAGAAAACTGCCGAGTTGCTCAATATGTTAAAAGAGGAATCGCTTTGAGTCCGATGTTTTCAGCGATCTATCGCTATCGTGGTTTTATCATTGACAGCGTTAAACGAGACTTCCAGTCTCGTTATCAAACGAGTTTTTTGGGGGCCGCATGGCTGATTTTACAGCCTGTTGCCATGATTTCCGTCTATACGCTGATCTTTTCGGAGCTGATGAGGGCACGTTTGGCCGGTATGGATGGCCCCTTTGCTTACAGCATCTATCTCTGTTCGGGAGTATTGACGTGGGGATTGTTTACCGAAACGCTTAACAATCTCGTCAACGTTTTTTTGTCAAATGCCAATATTCTCAAAAAACTCAGCTTTCCGCGCATCTGTTTGCCAATTATTATCACTGCTTCTGCATTTATTAACTTTTTGATCATATTTGGCCTGTTTGTACTGTTTCTGCTTATTACCGGTAATTTTCCGGGCTGGATCTTTTTCGAAATTATTCCGGTGTTGATGATACAGATGCTGTTTACTTTGGGCCTGGGCATTATCCTCGGGGTATTGAATGTTTTTGTCCGTGACGTTGGGCAATTTGTTAACATTCTGCTCCAGTTTTGGTTCTGGTTCACTCCCATTGTTTATGTCTCTAAAACTTTACCAGAGTGGGTTTCGGGACTGCTGGCGTATAACCCAATGGCAACAATTATAACGTCTTACCAGAATGTGATGTTGTACCATCAAAGCCCTAACTGGATGGCTTTGCTACCGGTAACCATACTATCCCTTATTCTGTTCTTATTTGCCTGGCGCCTGTTTAAGAAACACTCAGCTGATATTGTGGACGAGATTTGATCATGACCATTAAAGTTCAGAACGTCGGCAAGGCGTATAAATATTACTCATCGAAATGGAACCGGGTTATTGAGAAGCTATTACCGGGCAATAAGTCGCGACACAGCAAAAAGTGGGTACTCAAGGATATTAACTTTAGCGTTGAACCTGGCGAGTCTATCGGCATCGTCGGGGTTAATGGCGCCGGGAAGAGTACCTTACTAAAATTGTTAACCGGTACGACTCAGCCTACTGAGGGGTCAATTGAAATTCATGGCCGGGTGGCTGCTCTTTTGGAGTTAGGGATGGGTTTTCATCCTGATTTCACCGGTATTCAGAACGTTTATATGTCCGGCTTAATGATGGGTTTAAATCGCGAAGATATCGAGCGTTTAATGCCGGAAATCGAGGCCTTTGCTGATATAGGCGACTATATAAACCAGCCGGTACGCATCTATTCGAGCGGTATGCAGATGCGTCTGGCTTTTGCGGTCGCCACTGCTTCCCGTCCGGATATTTTGATCGTTGATGAAGCCTTGTCCGTTGGTGATTCTCGTTTCCAGGCTAAATGTTATGCACGGATTGCTGATTTCAAAAAGCAGGGGACAACCTTACTGCTCGTATCTCATAGCGCCGGTGATATAGTTAAGCATTGCGATCGTGCTATCTTCTTGAAAGATGGTAATATTTGCCTCGATGGCACCGCGCGTGAAGTGACCAACCGCTATCTTGATGAGTTATTCGGTAAAGCGGACAAAAATGCTGCGCAAGTGGCTAAAAAACCCAAAAATAGTGACAGCGGCGTCCATATGTCACTTGATGAGGTTGCTGACGTTTTCCATACCCGTCCGGGCTATCGACCTGAAGAATATCGTTGGGGACAGGGGGGCGCAAAGATCATTGATTATCATATCCAAAGCTCCGGGATAGATTATCCACCGTCACTGACTGGAAACCAGCAGACTGACTTCATGATGAAAGTTGTCTTTGAATATGATTTTGACTGCGTAGTGCCTGGTTTGTTAATCAAGACTTTGGATGGTTTATTTCTCTATGGTACCAATTCCTTCCTGGCCTCGGAAGGTCGGGAAAATATTTCGGTATCACGTGGGGACGTTCGGGTATTTAAATTCAGTTTTCCGGTTGATTTAAATAGTGGTGACTATCTTCTGTCGTTTGGCATTTCAGAGGGAAGCCCGCAAACCGATATGACACCGCTCGATCGTCGCTATGACTCCATCATTTTGCATGTAACTAAGAGCATGGATTTCTGGGGTGTGATTGACCTGAAGTCGACGTTCAATAGTTACCAATGAAGATGAGAAAAAATATTCCATGACTACTAATACACATAAATTGGTTAGCGAATTACCTGAGATTTATCAGACTATTTTTGGGCATCCTGAGTGGGATGGTGATGCTGCACGCGACTGTAATGAACGGCTCGCGCTAATTAGTGAAGAATATGACACCTTGTCCAGAGAGTTAGGCAGGCCACTGCGGGTTCTCGATCTGGGCTGTGCGCAGGGATTCTTCAGTTTAAGTCTGGCAAGCAAGGGCGCCAGCGTATTAGGTATCGACTTTCTACAGCAGAACATTGATGTTTGCCAGGCGCTTGCTGAAGAAAACCCACATTGTGATGTTAGATTTCAAGTCGGGCGCATCGAAGACATTATCAGCACGCTGGAAGAAAACCAGTTCGATCTTGCCATTGGGCTAAGTGTTTTTCACCACATAGTTCATCTGCATGGGATTGCGGAAGTCAGAACGCTGCTAGAGCGATTGGCAAACCTGACGCAGGCGATGATTCTCGAACTCGCTGTTAAAGAGGAACCGCTGTATTGGGGGGAATCCCAGCCAGAAGATCCGCGTGAGCTTATTGAACAGTGTGCTTTCTATCGATTGATTGGAAGATTTGACACTCATTTGTCTAATATTTCACGTCCGATGTATATTATCAGTAACCACAGGGTTATTCTTCCGGAATTTAATCAGCCTTTTACTTCATGGCGCGACAGTCCTTATACCGGGGCAGGTTTTGCGCATAAGCAGAGCCGTCGCTATTATTTCTCTTCTGATTTCATATGTAAGTTCTATCGGTATAGTACGGTAAGTGGTTTACTAACTGATAAGGAAAGCGAGCGTAATCGTACAGAACTCGCCCATGAAGAAGCTTTTCTCAAATCTCCGCCATCTGGCTTAAAAGTGCCCGCGTTGTTTACTTCCGGGGGGAATGAAGTTGCGGGATGGCTGGTAATGGAAAAAATACCCGGAGAGCTGTTAAACGACGTTCTGGCCAGCGGACGGCATATTGATCGGGAAAAAGTTATTTCCGATCTTCTCGATCAGCTGGTTATTTTGGAAGAGCATGGCCTGTATCATGATGATTTCAGAACCTGGAATGTTTTAATTGACGATAATGACAGCGCTCGTTTAATAGATTTTGGTTCGGTTGGAAGTGTGCAACAAGACTGCAGCTGGCCAGTTAATATTTTCCAGTCGTTCATTATTTTTGTAAATGAACTGTTTGGTGAAAATAAATCCTGGGGGGGGTTCTGGCGTTCCGCACCATTAAGCCCTTTTCAGTTGCCTGAACCGTATTCAAATTGGTTGACAGCATTCTGGAAACATCCTGTTGGTGAGTGGAATTTTGCTTTACTCCAACGACTCTTTAATACCAAAGATGCTCTACCGGCTGCGAGCTCCGCTATGGATGCTTCTGATCTATGGGTCCGTGCTCAGGAGCCCGTATTGTTGGAAGGTCAAACGCAAATACGCAATACGGATGCGCGGGTTGTCCGTCTCGAGTCGCAAATCAATGAACTCACATCCCTGATAAATATGATGGGTGAGAGTATTCAGACGCTTGAAAAGCGTGAGTATCCGCCACAAGACGTTATCACCGATGCACAGCAGTGTGTCGAGGTTGAGCCGAGCCAAACTGTGGATTCTGAAGAGGTTATGCAACTCCATATTCAGCTCAATGATGCGCGACAAGAAGCAGAGAATCTCCGCCATGAAATCGCTAAAATCCATAATAGCCGCTCATGGAAAATGACGAAGTGGTATCGTTATGCTGGCATGCAGTACTATTTACTTCGCCAGTATGGCTTCAGGCAGCGTTGTAAGCATTTACTGAAACGAGTACTTGGCAAAATATTCATTTTTCTGCGTGCACATCCACGGCTAAAGCAGAGAGCTATCAATCTACTGCATAAAGTTGGAATTTATGACTTTGCTTATCGTTTGCATCGTCGTATTAATCCTGGTTCACATAACCCTTATCATAACGACCCACAAAATCAGTCGCAGACTGAAAAACAGATATTACATCCAGAGTTATTGCCTCCGGAAGTTAATTCAATTTTTAGCGAGCTTAAAAACAAGAGATAAGGTGAGTCACTTGCATATTTTGATTGATGTACAAGGATATCAGTCGGAAAGTAAATTCCGTGGAGTTGGTCGCAGCACTTATGAAATGAGTCGTGCGATCATAAAAAATGCTGGCCAGCATCGAGTCAGCATCTTAATGAACGGCATGTATCCGATTGACAGTATTAATGAAATTAAAAATAGCTGGGGTGATATTCTACCGCAGGAAGAAATGTTTATTTTTTCAGCTGCGGGCCCGACAGCTCTTCGCGACCGTGAAAATCAACCGCGGAGTGTTGCCGCTAAACTAGCTCGCGATCTTGCTATTGCTAACATCAACCCCGATATTGTTTTCGTCATTAATTTCTACGAAGGTTTTGACGACAGTTACACCGTCTCAATTCCTCAAACTACAGTGCCGTGGAAGACAGTTTGTGTTTGCCACGATCTCATTCCGTTACTAAATAAAGAACGCTATCTGGGCGAACCGAACTTCCGTCAGTATTATCTTGATAAACTTGCTGAATATGAAAGGTCGGACGCTATTTTTGCTATTTCCAGATCATCCATGCAGGAAGTTATTGATTATACATCAATTCCTGCAGATAAGATCATTAATATTTCATCTGGAGTCAGCGATTTATTTAATATTACAGATTATACTCAAGACGATATCAATGCTTTACGTAACAAATATCATCTGCCTCAAGAATTTATTCTCTCCTTGGCAATGATAGAGCCGCGTAAAAATATTGAGGCGCTGATTCATGCGTATAGTTTATTACCGGATGCCCTGCAACAGAGTTATCCCTTAGTTTTAGCTTATAAAATTAGCACTGATGAAAAGGAAAGGCTGTACCGCGTTGCAGAGAACTATGGTTTATCCCGCAATCAGCTAGTTTTTACCGGTTTCTTAAACGACGGTGACCTTATTGCACTTTACAATTTGTGCAAAATTTTCGTTTTCCCCTCTATACATGAAGGGTTTGGCCTGCCTCCACTAGAAGCTATGCGCTGCGGCGCAGCTACGCTGGGTTCAAATGTGACCAGCTTACCGGAGGTCATCGGTATGGAAGAGGCTTTATTTAATCCGCAGGATGTTCACGATATTTGCCGTGTTATGCAAAGGGCTTTAACCGATAATGCGTTCTACTCAGCGTTGAAAGCTCATGCTCCGAAGCAGGCGGCAAAATTCACATGGGATCACACCGCGCAACTCGCATTAAAGGGATTTGAAAGGCTTGTTGATACGGCTTCTGCTTCAGAGCCTCTGGATATCACTAGTTTCACCGCAAACACCATTAATCAAATTAAAAATATTGCGGAATTAGGTGAAGCCGAACGCTTACAAACAGCCTGGGCTATTACTCGTAACAGCTTTGCCACGCATCAGCGCAAGCTGCTGGTTGATATTTCTGTCCTTGTCGAACATGATGCGAAAACGGGGATTCAACGAGTTTCCCGTAGTATACTTAGTGAGTTACTGAAATCAGGCGTTGCTGGTTACACCGTCAGTGCGGTTTATTATCGACCGGGTGAATGCTATCGTTATGCCAACGAATATCTGAATACCCATTTTAACGGCCAGTTCGGGCCTGATGAACCGGTACTGTTTACCAAAGATGATATTCTGGTTGCTACCGATCTGACTGCACATTTGTTTCCAGAACTTACTGCCCAGCTGGATTTTATTCGTTTATCCGGCGCCAGGGTTTGTTTTGTTGTGCATGATATCTTGCCTCTGAGAAGGCCGGAGTGGAGCGATGAGGGAATGCAGCGCGTTTTCCCCATTTGGTTATCCTGCATTGCGCAGCACGCTGACCGTCTGATTTGTGTTTCTGCAAGCGTAGCAGAGGATGTGAAATCGTGGATTGCTGAAAATGCCAACTGGGTTAAACCTAATCCATTGCTGCAGGTGAGTAATTTCCATCTTGGCGCCGACCTGGATGCCAGCGTTCCTTCTGTGGGTATGCCGGATAACGCGAATGACTTGCTGACTAAGATGGCTGCTGAACCCTCCTTTATTATGGTGGGAACGATGGAACCTCGCAAAGGCCATGCGCAGACGCTAGCGGCATTTGAGGAATTGTGGCGGCAGGGCAAGAACTACAATCTGTTTATCATTGGTAAACAGGGGTGGCATGTTGATGATTTATGTGAACGTTTACGTCACCACCCACAGCTAAATAAGAGATTATTTTGGCTACAAAATATTAGCGATGAGTTCCTTGCGAAGTTGTATGCTCAGTCTAGTGCGTTAATCTTCGCATCTCTCGGCGAAGGATTTGGGCTACCATTAATTGAAGCCGCGCAGAAAAAATTACCGGTAATCATTCGTGATATTCCAGTGTTTAAAGAAATTGCTCAAGAACATGCATTCTATTTCTCTGGTGAACAGCCGGGAGATATTTCAACAGCGATTGACGAGTGGTTGGAGTTATATCGGAAAAATGCTCATCCTCGCTCTGAAAAAATCAACTGGTTGACATGGAAGCAAAGTGCAGAATTCCTGGTGGAGAATCTTCCGGTTATTAAATCTGACGCGAATAAATAAACAATATTAGCCGTGGCAGTCTCCTGTGTCACGGTCAAGAGCTTTTATGAAAATTATATTTGCAACTGAGCCAATCAAATATCCATTAACGGGTATCGGTCGTTATTCCCTCGAACTGGTAAAACGATTGGCGGTGGCCAGCGAAATTGAAGAGCTAAAATTATTTCACGGCTCTTCATTTATTGACAGCATTCCCCAGATTGAAAATAAAGCGGATACCCGAGCCAGCAATCACGGTAAGCTGGCGGCTTTTTTACGCCGTCAGCCGTTATTGATTGAAGCCTATCGCGTGTTGCATCCGCGTCGCCAGGCGTGGGCGCTGCGCGATTATAAAGATTATATCTATCATGGGCCTAACTTTTATCTGCCGCATCGTCTGGAACGTGCCGTAACCACATTTCATGATATCTCCATATTCACCTGTCCGGAATTTCATCCAAAGGACCGGGTGCGTTATATGGAAAAGTCACTGCGCGAAAGTCTGGACACGGCAAAGCTTATTTTGACGGTATCTGACTTTTCCCGCAGCGAAATTATCCGGCTGTTTAACTATCCTGCCGATCGGATCGTAACGACCCATCTTGCCTGCAGCGGCGACTATATTCCGCGCAGCCCGGATGAATGTCTACCGGTTCTGCAGAAATATCAGCTGGAGTGGCAGCGCTACGCGCTTTACATCGGCACGATGGAGCCGCGGAAAAATATTCGAGGCCTGTTGCAGGCGTACCAGCTTCTGCCGATGGAGACGCGCATGCGCTACCCGCTGATCCTCAGCGGTTACCGTGGGTGGGAAGATGATGCGCTGTGGCAGATCGTTGAACGCGGGACTCGTGAAGGATGGATCCGTTATCTGGGCTATGTACCGGATGGCGATCTCCCGTATTTATATGCGGCAGCCAGAACCTTTATTTATCCTTCGTTTTATGAAGGATTCGGATTACCTATTCTTGAAGCAATGTCTTGCGGTATTCCAGTAGTATGCTCCAATGTCACATCATTACCTGAAGTGGCGGGGGATGCGGGGTTGTTATCCGACCCTAACGATGTAGACGCGATAAGCGCTCATATATTGCAAAGTCTGCAGGATGAATACTGGCGGGAGATAGCAGTAGCGCGCGGTTTTATTCAGGCACAACAGTTTTCGTGGGAAACCTGTACGGCCCAGACGATCGATGCCTATAAATTACTCTAAGGGTGCAAGTTGAGAGTTTTACACGTCTATAAGACCTATTATCCGAATACCTACGGTGGTATTGAACAGGTCATTTATCAGTTGTGCCAGGGCTGCGCTCGTCGGGGGATCGCGGCCGACGTCTTCACCTTTTCCCCGGATAAAAATACCGGGCCAGTGGCTTACGAACAGCATCAGGTTATCTATAATAAGCAATTAATTGAAATCGCCTCGACGCCATTCTCACTCGGCGCGTTAAAGCGATTTAATAAAATTAAAGATAACTACGATATTATTAACTATCATTTCCCGTTTCCCTTTATGGATATGCTACATCTGATGGCGCATCCTAAAGCGAAAACCGTTGTCACCTATCATTCCGATATTGTGAAACAAAAGCGGCTAATGAAATTATATCAACCGCTGCAGGAGCAATTTCTTTCCAGCGTTGACTGCATTGTGGCCTCATCGCCAAACTACGTAGCCTCCAGCCAGACGCTGCAAAAATACCTCGATAAAACGGTGGTCATTCCCTTCGGCCTCGAGCAAAAGGATGTGCAGCATAATCCGCAGCGCCTGGCTTACTGGCGAGAGAAAGTCGGCGAGCGCTTTTTCCTTTTTGTCGGCGCATTTCGTTACTATAAGGGATTGCATATTCTGCTGGATGCCGCAGAGCGCAGTCGACTGCCGATCGTTATTGTCGGCGGCGGCCCGCTGGAAGCGGAAGTTCGCCGTGAGGCTGAACAGCGCGGCCTGAATAACGTGATATTCACCGGCATGCTGAACGATGAGGATAAATATATTCTCTTTCATCTGTGCCGCGGGGTGGTCTTTCCCTCGCACCTGCGCTCAGAGGCGTTTGGCATTACCTTACTGGAAGGGGCGCGGTTCGCCCGGCCGCTGATCTCGTGTGAAATTGGCACCGGAACCTCGTTTATCAACCAGGATAAGGTCAATGGTTGCGTGATCCCGCCGGATAACAGCGCAGCGTTGGTCGAAGCGATGAACGAACTGTGGCATAGTGATGAAACGGCAGCGCGCTATGGCGCAAATTCTCGTCGCCGCTTTGAGGAGATGTTTACCGCCGAACATATGATTGATGCCTACGTGAATCTCTACAGCACGCTGCTGGAGCAGAAACCCTGATAGGCCGCAAATCGCCCCCGCCAGCGCGGGGGCGCAAGGCATCAGTGACGGCTCTTAAGATTGTTAATCACGTCCGTTAAATTCAGCCCCTGATCCTGCAGCAGCACCAGCAGGTGATACATCAAATCCGACGCTTCATTCTTCAGCTCGAACTGGTCATGCACCGTGGCGGCCAGCGCGGTCTCAACGCCTTCTTCTCCCACCTTCTGGGCAATGCGCTTGGTGCCGCTAGCGTACAGCTTCGCGGTGTAAGAGCTCTCCGGGTCAGCGTGCTTGCGTTCGGCCAACAGTTGCTCCAGCTGGTAGAGAAACAGCCACTGGTGGCCGGTTTCGCCGAAGCAGCTCGATGTGCCTTTATGGCAGGTTGGGCCAATCGGATTTACCAGCGCCAGCAGGGTGTCGTTATCGCAATCCGGGGTGATGCTCACCACGTTGAGAAAATTACCCGACGTTTCCCCCTTGGTCCACAGACGCTGTTTGGTCCGTGAATAAAAGGTCACTTTACCGGTCTCTTCGGTTTTCGCCAGCGCATCCTGATTCATATAGCCCAGCATCAGCACTTCCCCGGAAACGGCGTGCTGCACGATGACCGGCATCAGACCGTCGGTTTTTTGCCAATCCAGCTGTTCACTTAACATACCCTAATCTCCACGCCCTGTGCTGCCAGGTACGTTTTCAGTTCACCAATATTGATAATTTGCTTGTGGAACACTGAGGCGGCCAGCGCGCCGTCGACGTTGGCGTCGCGGAAGGCTTCCAGGAAGTGCTCCATAGTCCCGGCACCGCCGGATGCAATCAGCGGCACGTGGCACACGGCGCGTACCTTGCTTAACTGCTGCAGATCGTAGCCGTTACGCACGCCGTCCTGATTCATCATATTGAGGACGATCTCGCCGGCCCCGCGCTTTTGTACTTCCTGCACCCAGTCCAGCGTTTCCCACTGCGTCACCCGCGTACGGCTCTCATCGCCGGTATATTGATTGACGTGATACTTCCCGCTCTCGGCGTCAAACCAGGTATCGATACCCACGACAATACACTGCACCCCGAACCGATCGGCCAGGCGAGTAATCAGCGTCGGGTCCGCCAGGGCAGGGGAGTTGATGGAGATTTTATCCGCGCCAAAGGAGAGGATTTGCGCCGCCTCTTCCAGCGACTTAATGCCGCCGGCGACGCAGAAGGGAATGTCGATCACTTCCGCAACGCGCGATACCCAGCTTTTATCCACCACGCGACCGTCGCTCGAGGCGGTGATATCGTAGAACACCAGCTCATCCGCGCCTTCGTCGGCATAGCGTTTTGCCAGCGGGACAATATCGCCGATGATTTCGTGATTACGGAACTGCACGCCTTTCACTACCTGGCCGTCGCGAACGTCAAGACAGGGGATTATCCGTTTTGCCAGCATTGAATGGCCTCCGTTACGTTAAATTTACCTTCCAGCAGCGCCCGGCCGACAATCACCCCGCGCACCCCGGTTCCGCGCAGCGCGGCGATATCATGCAGATCGCCAATGCCGCCGGAGGACTGAAACGCCACCTGCGGATAGCGGGCGCAGACTTCTTCATACAGCGAGACGTTAGACCCGGCCAGCGTCCCGTCGCGGGAAATATCGGTACACAGCACGTGCTGCAGGCCGACGGACTGATAGCTCTCCACCAGCTCCTCCAGGGTTACACCGGAATTTTCCTGCCAGCCGCTAACGGCCACCTGCTTGCTGCCTTGCGCATCGATCCGTACGTCCAGCGCCAGCACCAGATGCTGCGGGCCAAAACGCTTAAACCAGCCTTTCACCACCTCCGGCGACTTCACCGCCGTCGAGCCCACCACCACGCGCGCCACGCCCGCGTCAAGCAGGGCGGCCACGTCTTCTTCCGTGCGCACGCCGCCGCCGACCTGCACCGGCTCGTTCACGCCAGCTACCAGCGTTTTCAGCAGCGGGATCTGGCGCTTCGCCGGATCTTTCGCCCCGGTCAGATCGACGAGATGCAGTACTTCGGCCCCTTGCGCGGCATAGGATTGCAGGCGCGGCAGCGGATCGTTGCCGTAGTCGCGCTGCTGGCCATAATCGCCCTGATGGAGACGGACGACCGTACCGTCAATTAAATCTAAAGCAGGAATGATCATCACATCTCCAGGAAGTTTTTCAGCAGCTGCGCCCCGGCGCTGCCGGAGCGTTCAGGGTGGAACTGGACGCCAAAAAAGTTATCTTTCTGCACCGCCGCGGTGAAGGCCTCGCCGTAGCTGCATTGAGCGATGGTGTTAACGTTGACCGGCATCGCGTAGCTGTGGACGAAGTAAAAATACGCCCCGTCTTCAATGCCGCGAAACAGACGATCGCCCGCTTTAGCATATACCCGGTTCCAGCCCATATGCGGCAGCGGCAGGCCGTGGTCGGTCATTTTTGGCACGTCCTGGTCGATAATACCCAGCAGGTCGACACCGTTATTCTCTTCGCTGCGTTTTCCCAGCAACTGCATACCGAGACAAATGCCCAGCACCGGTTGGGTGCAGGCTTTAATCAGATCGATTAAATCCCGTTCGCGCAGCTGGTCCATTGCCGCCTGAGCCGTCCCTACGCCCGGCAGAAACAGTTTATCGGCGCGCAGCACCACGTCCGGGTCACGGCTGACCTGCGGCTCGTAGCCGTGGCGGCTCACCGCAGATTTCACCGAATTGAGGTTGGCGCAGCCGGTATCGAGGATCACCACGTTCATCAGAGTACCCCTTTCGAAGATGGCAGCGTGTCGCCCTGGACGCGGATGGCCTGGCGTAGCGTGCGACCGAAGGCCTTAAACAGGCTCTCAACGCGGTGGTGGTCGTTTTTGCCCTTGGTTTTCAGGTGCAGAGTGACCGCCATGGTATAGGAGAGCGAGCGGAAGAAGTGTTCGACCATCTCGGTGCTCAGATCGCCAACGCGCTGATAGGTAAAATCAGCTTTGTATTCAAGGTGCGGGCGGCCAGAAATATCCAGCGCGCAGCGGGCCAGGCATTCGTCCATCGGCAGCACAAAGCCGAAACGGGCGATGCCGCGCTTGTCGCCGAGCGCCAGCTTCAGCGCTTCGCCCAGCGCAAGGCCGGTGTCTTCCACGGTGTGGTGATCGTCAATATAGAGGTCGCCGCCGACCTTGACCTCCAGACGGAAGCCGCCGTGGGTGGCAATTTGGTCAAGCATATGATCGAAGAAGCCGACGCCGGTGGAGATTTTGCTGCCGCCTTCGCGATCGAGCCACACTTTGACATCCACCTGGGTCTCTTTAGTGATGCGCTCAACGTGGGCGTAGCGATCGCGACGGGTCAGCTGTTCGCAAATGGTCGGCCAGTCAAGCGTTTCGCGATCGTAGCGCAGTCCGGTAATGCCCATGTTATCCGCCAGCTGAATGTCGGTGGCCCGGTCGCCAATCACGTAGCTATTGGCGGTGTCCATCACCCCTTGCTCCAGCCACGGCAGCACCAGTCTGGTTTTCGGCTTGCGGCAGTCGCAATTATCCGCCGGGAGATGCGGGCAAATCAGCACCTCGTCAAAGTTGACGCCCTGTGAGGAGAAGATCTGCATCATCAGGTTGTGCGGGCCGTCGAACTCGTCCTGCGGCAGGCTGGCGGTTCCCAGTCCGTCCTGATTGGTGATCATCACCAGCTTATACCCTTCCTGCTGCAGCTTGAGCAGGGCCGGGATCACCTGCGGCTCAAACGCCAGCTTATCGAAGCGGTCTACCTGAAAATCAACCGGTGGTTCGGAAATCAGCGTACCGTCACGGTCAATAAAGAGAAACTTCTGGGTCATACATTCTCCGCAGTCAAAGCGTCAATGACGCGCTGGCTCTCTGCACGGGTACCGATAGTGATACGCAAACAGCCGCTTAATGAAGGTTGTTTATTCTGGTCACGTAAGATAATGCCCTGATCCCACAAAGATTTAAACACCGCGCTGGACGCGGTGATCCGCGCCAGTACGTAGTTGGTCTCGGAAGCGAACACCTCTTCCACGCAGGCAATGCTGCGCAGCTGGCTGACCAGATAATCGCGTTCGTTGAGGATCTGCGCCACGCGCTCGCGCATGGCGGCAATCCCTTCCGCACTCAGGGCCTGAGCGGCAATATCGGCGACCGGCGTCGAGAGCGGATAGGGCGCGATAACTTTCAGCAGTACGTTAATGACCTCGACGTTGGCGAGGGTAAAGCCGCAGCGCAGTCCAGCCAGGGCAAACGCCTTGGACAGCGTGCGCAGAACCACCAGATGCGGATACTCGTTCAGCCAGGTTGCCAGCGTCGCCTGCGGACAGAACTCAATATAGGCTTCATCCGCGACCACGATGGCTTTACCGCGCGCCATCTCCAGCAGGGTGCGGAAATCTTTCGGGTTGATAATCTGTCCGGTCGGGTTATTCGGGCTGCAGACGAAAATCACTTTCACGCCGTCAAGATTGGCTGCGATGCCCGGCAGATCCAGCTGCCAGTCGGCGAGCGTCGGCACCGTACGACAGGTCACGCCGATGGTTTCGGCGCTGACGCTGTACATGCCGTAGGTCGGCGGGCAGTAGAGCACCGCGTCCTGGCCCGGCTCGCAGAAGGCGCGGATCAGTAGTTCAATGCCTTCGTCGGCGCCGCGGCTGACCAGCACCTGCTCCGGCTTAACGCCAGCATACTGCGCATAGCGTTCAATGACGGCTTTCGGCTGCGGTTCCGGATAGCGGTTCAGCGTCTGTTCGGTCAGCTGGAACGCAACCGCGGTGGGGAATTCATTGGCGTTCAGCCAGACGTCGCCCTTACCGCCCAGACGGCGAGCAGACTGATACGGCGTCAGCGCGCGGACGTTGGCGCGGGCTAAATCTTCGATGCTCATGCTTGCTCCTTAAGGGCTGCAACGCGCAGCGTAACGGCGTTTTTGTGGGCGTCCAGGCGCTCGGCGGCGGCCAGTATCTCAATGGTGGAAGCGAGAGCGGCGAACCCGTCGCGGGACAGCTCCTGCACGGTCATGCGTTTCTGAAAGTCCGCCAGGCCGAGGCTGGAGCAGGTCGCGGTGTAGCCGTAGGTCGGCAGCACGTGGTTGGTTCCGGAGGCATAATCCCCGGCGGATTCCGGCGACCAGTCGCCGAGGAACACCGAGCCGGCGCTGGTGATGCCATCGACCAGTTCGCGGGCGTTGCGGGTCTGAATAATCAGATGTTCAGGGCCGTACTGGTTGGATATTTCCACACACTGGGCGATATCGCGGGCCACGATGATCCGGCTGGCGGAGAGCGCCTCACGGGCGGTTTCCGCACGCGGCAGCGCGGACAGCTGGCGCTCAACGGCTTCGGCGACGCGGGTGGCCATCGCGCTATCCGGCGTCAGCAGGATCACCTGCGAATCCGGGCCGTGCTCCGCCTGGGAAAGCAGGTCAGAGGCGACGAAATCGGGGGTTGCGCCGCTGTCGGCGATCACCAGCACTTCCGATGGCCCGGCGGGCATATCGATAGCCGCGCCGTCAAGACGCTGGCTCACCTGACGCTTGGCCTCGGTGACGAAGGCGTTGCCCGGGCCAAAGATTTTATCGACTTTCGTCACCGACTCCGTGCCGAAGGCGAGGGCGGCAATTGCCTGCGCGCCGCCGACGTTAAAGATATTGCGCACGCCGCATAGCTGGGCGGCATAGAGAATTTCATCGGCAATCGGCGGCGGCGAGCACAGCACTACCTGCTGGCAGCCCGCGATGCGCGCCGGCGTGGCGAGCATCAGGACCGTTGAGAACAGCGGCGCCGAGCCGCCGGGAATATATAAGCCAACGGAGGCGATAGGGCGGGTCACCTGCTGGCAGCGCACGCCCGGCAGGGTTTCCACATCTACGGCCTGCAGCCGCTGCGCGTTGTGAAAGGTTTCGATATTTTTAACCGCTACGGCCATCGCCTGCTTGAGCTCGTCGCTCAGGCGCGCACCGGCGGCGGCAATCTCTTCTTCGCTAACTTTCAGCGCTGTGACCTCGGTTTTGTCGAACTTTGCGCCGTATTCACGCAGGGCCGCATCGCCGTTGTCTTTAACATTATTCAGGATCTCCGCCACCGTTTTGCTGATGCTCTCGGAGGCGGAAATGGCCGGACGCATTAAAAGTTGTTGCTGTTGTTCTGCGCGACAGCCGTTCCAGTCGATAATTGTGTTGAAGCTCATGATTGTTTCCCCTGTTTGTCCCGTGACCGACCCGCCGGATTACTCCATCATCTTCTCAATCGGCAGAACCAGAATGGAGCTGGCGCCCAGCGCTTTCAGTTTTTCCATGGTTTCCCAGAACAGGGTTTCACTGCTGACCATGTGCATGGCGACGCGCTGCTTGTCCCCCGCCAGCGGCAGGATGGTCGGACGCTCGGCGCCGGGCAGCAGGGCGACAACCTCTTCCAGGCGCTCGGTGGGCGCGTGCATCATGATGTATTTCGATTCGCGAGCCTGAATCACGCCCTGAATACGGGTCAGCAGGCGGTCGATAAGCTGCTGTTTGCTATCCGCCATCTCACCGTCGCGCTGGATCAGGCAGGCTTTGGAGCGGAACATGACTTCCACTTCGCGCAGGCCGTTCGCTTCGAGAGTCGCGCCGGTAGAGACCAGGTCGCAAATCGCGTCGGCCAGGCCAGCGCGCGGGGCCACTTCAACCGAGCCGTTCAGCAGGCAGGATTTAAAGGAGATGCCTTTCTGGTCAAGGTAGCGCTTCAGCAGGTGCGGGTAAGAGGTCGCGATGCGTTTGCCGTCCAGTGCCGCAGGGCCGTCCCAGGGTTCATCCGCCGGGGTCGCCAGCGACAGGCGGCAGCCGCCGAAGTCGAGGCGGCGCAGGGTAAAGTAGCGCGGATCTTCGCCCTGGGCGCGGCGGCTCAGCAGCTCTTCTTCCAGCACGTTTTCACCGATAATCCCCAAATCGACCACGCCGTCCATGATAAGGCCAGGAATATCGTCATCACGCACGCGCAGAATATCGATCGGCATATTTTCCGCCATCGCGATCAGGCGCTGGGTGTGCAGATTCACTTTGATGCCGCAGCGGCTGAGTAATTCGCGTGAATCTTCGCTTAAACGCCCTGATTTCTGAATAGCTATGCGTAAACGATTATTGTCTAACATTGTTATTTTCCTCTGTAACCCTGTCTGAATCTGTCCGAATGCGGTCCAAAAAAAAGCCCCCGGAAGTGAATCTTCCGGGGGCTCTCTTTGCGTTCATGCACCACTGGAAGATCCAAATGTCTTCCAGCACACATCGCCTGAAAGACTAGTCAGGATGATGGTGATGATGGTGGTTTTTAAATTGAACGCTGTTCATAAAATTCTCTGTGAATGACTATGCATTTGATGCCTTTTAACCTAAACCACTTCACTCGCATAAAGCAAGGGCTTTTTTCTATCATTAATTCATTTCATATTGACCGAAGAAATTGTCAGTTGCCGCCGGCTGGCGTAGCCTTAAGTCAGCACAGCGAAAATTCAGGAGCAAGGGGATGAAGAAGGTCGCAATTGTAGGATTAGGATGGCTGGGTATGCCGCTTGCGCTGTCGTTGATGTCGCGGGGATGGCAGGTCACCGGCAGTAAGACCACCCAGGATGGCGTAGAGGCGGCGCGGATGTGCGGTATCGACAGCTACCCGCTGCGTCTGGAGCCGCAGCTGGTCTGCGACGCTGAGGACCTGGATGCATTAATGAACGTCGACGCGCTGGTGATTACCCTGCCGGCGCGCCGGACCGGGCCGGGAGACGACTTCTATCGTCAGGCGGTACAGGAAATCGTTGATTCCGCGCTCGCGCATCACGTGCCGCGCATCCTGTTTACCAGCTCGACTTCCGTCTACGGCAACGCCAGCGGCACGCTGAAAGAGAGCTCGCCCCGTAATCCGCAAACCGCCAGCGGACAAGTGCTGAAAGAGCTGGAGGACTGGCTGCACAATCTTCCTGGCACCTCGGTGGACATTCTGCGCCTTTCCGGGCTGGTGGGGCCGTCTCGTCACCCGGGGCGCTTCTTTGCCGGAAAATCCGCACCGGACGGCCAGCACGGCGTGAACCTGGTGCATCTCCAGGATGCGATCGCCGCGATCGAGCTGTTATTGCAGTCCCCGAAAGGCGGACGCATCTATAATATATGTGCGCCTAAGCATCCCGCGCGCGGCGTCTTTTATCCGCTGATGGCCCGGGAGCTTGGGCTTCCCGTTCCCGTCTTCTCTGATAACCCGGAAAACGGTAGCGGCAAGATCGTGGATGGCAGCCGTATTTGCAACGAACTGGGGTTTGAATACCAATACCCCGACCCGCTGGTGATGCCGATGGAGTGATCCGCCAGCGGTGAATCGCGTACCGTAAGGGGGTAGCGATGAAACCACTGCTGGATGTGCTCGTCATTCTTGATGCCCTCGACAAAGAGGGCAGTTTTGCCGCCGCCTCGGCAAAGCTCTATAAAACACCCTCCGCGCTGAGCTATACCATTCATAAGCTGGAAAGCGACCTCAATATTCAACTACTCGATCGCAGCGGCCACCGGGCGCGCTTTACCCGTACCGGTCAGATGCTGCTGGAAAAAGGGCGCGACGTGCTGCATACCGCCCGCGAGCTGGAAAAGCAGGCTGTCAGGCTGCATCAGGGCTGGGAAGACAGGCTGGTGCTGAACGTTGATAGCGGTTTCCCGTTTCACCTGTTGGCGCCGCTGATAACGGCGTTTTATCGCCAGCATCACGCCACCCGTCTGGAATTTCGCCGCGATACCCTCGCAGCAGGCTGGCAGACCCTGGCGGAAGGGCGGGCGGATCTGCTGCTCGGGGTTCAGAGCGACCCGCCGGCGCTAAGCGGCTACGGTTGTCTGCTTCTCGGTGAACTGACGCAGGTATTTGTCGTTTCGCCCCAGCATCCGCTGGCGCAAATTACCGAACCGCTGAGCTGGCGCACTTTGCGCCGTTATCGCGCGATTGCCAACTACGGCTTGTTGCCGCAGGCAGAAAATCAGGACAGCCTGACGGTATTCGATCTTTCCGGCCAGCTGACGCTGCTTTGCGCCGGGCTGGGATGGGGCTATTTGCCGCTATTTCAGGTGCAGCCTTTATTAGCGCGCGGCGAGCTGCGAATAATTCAAACCAGGATGGTTGCGCCGGTAAATCGCGCGTGGATTGGCTGGCATGAAGAGGGCGGTGGTCTGGCGGGCGAGTGGTGGCGAGCAGAGATATTAGCAAATAGTGCTATCCATCAGGTCTATAATACTAAAATCGTATGAATATTAATCTGTTAGAGATTAGCCGTAATTATTAAGCCTTGCAACATCTTGTCATCGTGCCAGTAGTTGTTGCAAAATACGCGTCCTGAAAATCAGAAACTGGCCGACGCTTTTTTAAAGTGTCGGTTATTTTTTTGGTTGAAAGACACATCATTCAATACCAAGAGGCCGGGCTTCGTACCGGATAGATATTTACTAAAAACCGACAGTGGTTGTCGCTGAGGAATACAAAGAAATGGGGCAATTTTTTGCTTACGCGCTGGCGTTCACCGTAAAAGGGGATAACTATGTCGCATAACGCTACTCCAAAAACCTCTCGCGTGGAATTACGTAAAACGCTTACGTTGATTCCGGTTGTAATGATGGGCCTTGCCTATATGCAGCCAATGACGCTGTTCGATACGTTTGGTATCGTCTCTGGATTGACTGATGGTCACGTTGCGACGGCTTACGCCTTCGCGCTGATCGCCATTCTCTTCACGGCGCTGAGCTACGGTAAACTGGTTCGCCGTTTTCCGTCGGCGGGTTCCGCTTATACCTACGCACAGAAATCCATTAGCCCGGCCGTTGGCTTTATGGTTGGCTGGTCATCGCTGCTGGACTATCTGTTCATGCCGATGATCAACATTCTGCTGGCAAAAATTTACTTTGAAGCGCTGGTGCCTTCCATTCCGTCGTGGATCTTTGTTGTTGCGCTGGTGGCCTTTATGACCATCTCCAACCTGCGCAGCATTAAGACCGTGGCGAACTTCAACACCCTGATCGTTATCCTGCAGATGGGTATCGTAGCGGTGATTGTTGGCCTGATTATCTACGGCGTTATGCACGGCGAAGGCGCGGGCACGCTGACCAGCACCCGTCCGTTCTGGTCTGAAGGCGCGCACGTGGTGCCGATGATTACCGGTGCGACCATTCTCTGCTTCTCGTTCCTCGGCTTCGACGGTATCTCTTCGCTGTCTGAAGAAACCAAAGACGCAGAGCGCGTGATCCCGAAGGCTATCTTCCTGACGGCGCTGATTGGCGGCCTGATCTTTATCGGGGCTTCCTACTTCCTGCAGCTGTACTTCCCGGATATCTCGCGCTTTAAGGATCCGGACGCATCGCAGCCTGAAATCATGCTGTACGTTGCGGGCAAAACCTTCCAGTGGGGCGTGCTGATTTTCTCCAGCGTCACCGTACTGGCGTCCGGCATGGCTGCGCACGCGGGCGTTTCCCGTCTGATGTACGTGATGGGCCGCGACGGCGTGTTCCCGACGCGTTTCTTTGGTTACGTGCATCCGAAATGGCGGACTCCGGCGTGGAACGTACTGCTGGTTGGCGCGATTGCGCTGCTGGCGATTAAATTCGACCTCGTGACGGCAACGGCGCTGATTAACTTCGGTGCGCTGGTGGCGTTCACCTTCGTTAACCTGTCGGTGATCTCGCAGTTCTGGATCCGTGAAAAACGCAACAAGACGCTGAAAGACCACTTCAACTATCTGGTTCTGCCGGTGTGTGGCGCGCTGACCGTCGGCGCGCTGTGGATCAACCTGGAAGAGAGCTCCATGGTTCTCGGCCTGATCTGGGGCGGTATTGGTCTGGTCTACCTGGCCTGCGTGACCAAAAGCTTCCGCAACCCGGTACCGCAGTACGAAGACGTTGCCTGATCGCGTTTGGTGATGAGAAAGCCGGAGGGAAACCTCCGGCTTTTTTGTTTCTGGCGGATGTCGATCTTTCCGACTCGCGCTACGCTTAGCCGGACTACAGATTCACCGCTGCCCACGGTCTGGTAGCCCGGGTAAGGCGTGTACGCCGCAACCCGGGATTCCCGGGCACGAGTTCGTGTGGTTTTGCGGGGTGGTTGTCCGGATAGAGGCGCAGCATCGCCTCCGGTAGATTCGGCAGAAATGTGGGCGATTTACTTCTCCTGCTGCATCACCTTAAGCAGCGTATCCAGCAGGCCGGGAAAGCGCGCGTCTAAATCTTCCCGGCGCAGCGAAATCAAATTCTCCCGCCCCTGAGGCCTCTGCCAGATCACCCCGCTGTCGCGCAAGACGCGCCAGTGGTGAGTCATGGTCGACTTCGCCACATCTTCATGACGCAGGGCGTTACAGCTCTGCTCGCTGCCGTCGGCAAGGATCCGGATAATCTCAAGCCGCAGCGGGTTACCGAGGGCGAAAAGCACATTTTCGAGGCGAATTTGTTCACGTTCGGGGTGATTGGCGATCATAATATTCCTGTGTCGGCGGCGGCGCAGATCCGCGAGCAGCAGCCGTTATCGGCGGCTGGCCGGTAATATACCCAAACTCTTTTTCTAAAGCCACGCGCGTCGTCGCAGCCATACCAATCGTAACGATAGCAAAAATAGTTCGAATATACTCGTACAGTTGTACTATGATGAAAGCCGTTAAATGAACGGCGGCTCATTCCGGCCGCTGACTGACAGTCAAAATGACTAAGGACGCATCATGCCCCGACCCATCCCCCTCGAACGTTATCGCAACATCGGTATCTCCGCGCATATCGATGCCGGCAAAACCACCACCACCGAGCGCATCCTGTTTTACACCGGGATGAGCCACAAGCTGGGGGAAGTACACGATGGCGCGGCAACTACCGACTGGATGGCGCAGGAGCAGGAGCGTGGGATCACCATTACGTCCGCGGCGGTGAGCTGCTTCTGGCCCGGCATGGACCGCAGCTTTGAGCCACACCGGATTAATATCATCGATACCCCTGGGCACGTGGATTTCACCATTGAAGTCGAGCGCTCTATGCGCGTACTGGACGGTGCGGTCATGGTTTACGACTCCGTGGGCGGCGTGCAGCCGCAGTCGGAAACCGTCTGGCGCCAGGCGAACAAATACCACGTCCCGCGGCTGGCCTTCGTCAACAAGATGGACCGACCCGGCGCGGATTTTTTCCGCGTGGTGCAGATGATGACCGATCGCCTGAAGGCGAACCCGGTACCGATTGTGATCCCGGTGGGCGCCGAAGAGCACTTCACCGGCGTGGTGGATCTCATCAAAATGCGCGCCATTTTGTGGGATGACGCCACCCAGGGAATGACCTTCAGCTATGCGCCGGTGCCCGACGAACTGCTGGAAACCGCCCGGTTGTGGCGGGAAAAAATGGTTTCGGCGGCGGCGGAAGCCAGCGACGAACTGATGGATAACTATCTCGAAACCGGCGAGTTGAGCGAGGCGGAAATCGTCGCCGGACTGCGTCAGCGCACGGTGAAGGGGGAAATCCAGGCAGTGCTGTGCGGCAGCGCGTTTAAAAACAAAGGCGTGCAGCGGATGCTTGATGCGGTGGTTGAGCTGATGCCGTCGCCGCTGGATATTCCGGCGATTCAGGGCGTGGATGAGAAAGGGCAGCCCGCTGAACGTCACCCGAGCGACGACGAACCGTTCTCGGCGCTGGCATTTAAACTGATGACCGACCCCTACGTCGGCCAATTGACCTTTATTCGCGTCTATTCCGGGACGCTGAAAAAAGGCGATGCGGTGTGGAATCCGGTGAAAGGCAAGAAAGAGCGCATTGGCCGCATCGTGCTGATGCAGGCCAACGATCGCCATGAAGTGGACGAACTGCACGCCGGAGATATTGCCGCCTGCGTCGGCCTGAAGGATGTCACCACCGGCGACACGCTGTGCGACCCTGATGCGGTGATTACCCTTGAACGGATGGAGTTCCCGGAGCCGGTGATTTCGCTGGCGATTGAACCGAAAACCAAAGCCGATCAGGAGAAAATGGGTATCGCCCTGCAGCGGTTGGCGGCGGAAGATCCGTCGTTTCGTCTGCATACTGACGAGGAGTCCGGCCAGACGATCATTTCCGGGATGGGCGAACTGCATCTGGAGATTATCGTTGACCGCATGAAGCGCGAGTTTGGCGTCGAGGCGAACATCGGGCGTCCGCAGGTGACCTATCGCGAGACGATCCGCAAAACGGTCAAAGAGGTGGAAGGCAAGTTTGTTCGCCAGTCCGGCGGTAAAGGGCAGTACGGTCACGTGGTGCTGACCCTTGAACCACTGGCGCCGGGAAGCGGTTTCGTGTTTGAGGACGCGACCAAAGGCGGCGTGGTGCCGCGCGAGTATATCCCTTCAGTCGAAAAAGGGCTGCGCGAAGCGATGGGCACCGGCGTGCTGGCGGGATATCCGGTGGTGGATATTAAGGCGATCCTGACGTTTGGTTCGTATCACGACGTCGACTCCTCGGAGATGGCTTTCCGGATGGCGGCAATATTCGGCTTCAAGGAAGGGGCGCGCAGGGCCGACCCGGTTATTCTTGAACCGGTGATGCACGTGGAAGTGGAGACCCCGGAAGAGTACGCCGGCAATATTATGGGCGATCTCTCTTCCCGGCGCGGGATGGTGCAGGGAATGGAGGAGCGGTTCGGCAGCCAGATTATTCGCGCCGACGTGCCGCTGGCCGAGATGTTTGGCTATTCCACCACGCTGCGTTCAATGTCCCAGGGCCGGGCGACCTACAGCATGGAATTCCACCACTACGCGGAAGCCCCGCGCAACGTGGCTGAGGCGATTATCGCCAGCCGCGCCAAAGGCTAAACTACGTTCCCGGGTGCGACGCGAGGCGTCTTACCCGGGATACGAGTCCTGCCACCGTTGGTAGCCCGGGTAAGGCGTTAGCCGCAACCCGGGAATTTCTTCCAGTCAAACAATATCCTGCGCGTACTGCCACAGCGCCTTCAGCTGCGCCAGCTTCTCTTTATCATCCGCATATTGCTGATACAGCATCTGTAGCTCATCGGCGTAGGCCTGCAAAAACTCTGGCGTAAACACCTGGCGACGGTGCTCCAACCAGCGCTGCTGCTCGGCTTCATCCAGCGTGCCCGGGTAATTGCGCGCGCGATAGTTGAACAGTAGACGCTCAATACGCTTGTCGGCAAAGGTAATGTCCAGCGCCGGCAGATTGCGCGGCTCCGTCTCGAGTACGATTTTCATCGCCGCGCGGTCGGCATCGCTGAAAAAGCCGTTATACAACTGCGTATCGACGTTATCGGACGGCACAAACGGCTCCGCTTCGGCAAAAATCGCCACCGCTTTCTCGCGCACCTGCGGATTGGCCCGCAGCCGCTGGGCGTTCTCCAGACTGCGCTGGATATTGATGCCCAATCGGTCAGCATCCTGCGGGCGCAGGGTATTTTGCTGCGCCAGCACCGGGCACTTATTGAGGTGGACCAGCTTGATCGGCACCGCAGCCAGATCGCCCAACTCGCTTTTCGGCGTATACAGCCGTTCGCGCAGGGCATCGGCATCCAGATCCAGCAGAGGGGCGATATCACCGGCCAGGTCGACCATAATCACCGCGTTACGGTTATCCGGGTGCCACGCCAGCGGGGCGACCAGGCTGGTGTTGCCGCGCGCCGCGCCGAACATACCGGAAACATGCACCAGCGGCTTGATCTGCGGCACGTCAATCAGCGTCGCCAGCTTGCGCTTGTTGCGGTGGGCGTAAAGATAGTCGAACAGGCGCGGCTGCTGAGTCTTCACCAGCTTTGCCATCGCGATAGTGGCGTAAACGTCGGCCATCGCGTCGTGGGCGTTGCTGTGTTCGATGCCGTTAGCGACGGTCAGATGCTCCAGCCGGAAGCTCGGTAAGCCCTCATCATTTTCCGGCCAGTTGATCCCCTCGGGGCGCAGCGCATAGCAGGCGCGCATCACGTCCAGCAGATCCCAGCGGGAGTTGTCATGCTGCCAGCTCCAGGCGTAAGGATCGTAAAAATTGCGATAGAAGATATTGCGCGTGACTTCATCATCGAAGCGCACGTTGTTGTAGCCGACGATGCAGGTTTTCGGCACCGTGAACAGATCGTGAACGCGGCGGGCAAACGCGGCTTCGTTGTCGCCTTTGGCATTGGCCTCCTGCGGCGTTATCCCGGTGACCATTACCGCCTGCGGCTGCGGCAGATAGTCGTCGGAGAGCCTGCAGTAGAACACTTCAGGTTCGCCGACGACATTCAGGTCTTCATCGGTACGGATGGCGGCAAACTGCGACGGCCGGTCGAGCGAAGGGCTGGTGCCGAAGGTCTCGTAATCGTGAAAAAGGAAAAAATGTTTTTTACCATCTGTCATTGTCTAGTCTTGCCTTGTCAATTAAATCGTTGTTTTTTTGTTGATAATCAATTAGTTAAGATGGTGTTTTTTCTATGGTTGGAGAAATATAGCAGTTTCCTGTTGTTAAGGTGAACCTTGAAAAAAGTAATAAATATTAAACCTTGAGGATACCAAATTTATCAAAATTATCATAGCTATGAGCTTGAACTTAACCAAACTGTCTACTATTTATAGTAAACCATTTCTTGCTCGAATAAGTAGTTTATATGTATAAATTTCGTGCGAAAATATCCAAACTTAATTTATAAAAGTATTGTATAAATATTGATGAAATAGATATTTTTGCCATCAAGAAGTTATGCTTTAAATCTGGTAAAATAGGAAAAAAGGATGTATAAACCTATAGCTTAGAATTTTTCTAGGCTAAGATTTTTATATATTGGGAAAAGTGTGGCTATTTTATAATTAAATTTCCGAAATGCAATTTAAGGGTTTTAAACTTAACATGGTTTTATCACACCAGAACTGAGAACATCTAAATAGGCACGAACTTATTAGTAAGTTAATACTATGATCCAATCTGCCAAAACGATCAGAAGTTATATTTTAGTATACGAGAACTGATGGAAATATATTGGCTAAATAACAGAATGGTTTGCTTGGTAAATTATAAAGGTTATGTTTAAGCATTTGTAATGCCGATTTCCTCTCTAAGTAAAAAAGTAGGAAGTTATAGATAGGGGTACTTCGATGATCTCTCAATTTTTCAGTATTTTTTACCATAGTAACTGTTTTAAATTAACTGTTTTATAGAGGCTCATGTCTGTGCTCAGGAGGAAAGTAATAGCAACTGTTATTGTTCATGAACACAATAAGTTTAGAAATAAATACTGGTGCTAAGGTGGTTGCTAAAGGGGAAACCCTGTAAAGGCATTGGATGTAAATGGGATTTGAATGGAAATGGTCCTCTCCTACGTCAAAGAGAACTGGCATCATGTGCCTTACCTAACTTAGTAGGTCACCCTTCAGAATTATTTTTAATAAAGAAAAGAGTGTAAGGTTAAATTCAAAATGCTCTGTTGTTATTTATTGGAATAATATGAGGCCGCTAGGTTTAGCGGCCAGTCTTGTTTTAGCGAGGAACAGTTAGTGTCATATTTTTTAAATTCTTCTTTTCCATTGTATCTTCGTTATCAATTTCTTTTTTTGATAGTGAACCACTCACGTATGTGTAAGCGAACACCATACTGAAACAGAATGAAGTGGTAAAGAGGTGAATGCTGGATAGAGTATATGAAGTGAAACCCCACATGACCATAATCATCAAAATCAAAAATTTGTTTCTGTTTTTTGACGTGATGGAAACAAATGAAATCCATACAAAAGAAAATACAAAACATGCAAATGAAAATATTCCATATGCTGCTAGAGTTAACTTAAATTCATTTTCTATATATGCTTGGCCGCCAACACCAAACAATCTAAATAAAGTGTTTCTTTCCATGATGTTGTTAATCATTTCATATTGAACAACTCTCATTTGTAAAGTATCTAAGTCTCCAACATTAGCAGTCAATTCAGGATTCAAAATCTGGTTTATTTTGTTATTGGCAATAAACAGCATTTCTGTAAAAAATTGGGGGTTTGAGTAATATTGTTGTATAACAACAGCGGCAACTAGTGGCACGATGAAGATAAAATAGCTGGTCGTTTTACCTGGCTTCTTAACAAAGGCTGCCATAGCCAAAACGGCCATAGTTACCATGGCTGTACCTGTATTCTGTGCGATAATACCAATTAAAAGGCAAGCCATCTTCAGGTTGAATACCATTTTGCTTCTTTGTGGAACCAAAAATATCAGGCAAAAGATTGCAAAGCAAATCATTTGTCCATCCATTGTGGGATAGCCAACTCCCATACGTCCCCAATCTCTAAATTTTTCAACAAACAGCGGGAAGCCATATAGATAGATTGGTATAGTTATGACCGAATAAAATGCAGCGAGATTAATTAACATCTCTAGTCCCTTCGTCATTTTGTCTAAATTTTTCCGAGCAAAGCAAATTAATGACAAAAATAACAAAGAAAATATTATGTGTTTGTATATGGCTGAATATTTATTTTCAAATATTAAAATATTGCCTATTTTGTAATCAGCAATGTTGTTAAACAAAGTGATGGGAATATTTACAATAGCCAATAATGAAATGCATAGGAATGGTATGGCAATCCTAAAATCCCTTTTCTTACAAGCAATTAACATTGGAGCACAGCAAATGATAAACAGATTCAGTGCCAACTCTCGAAACGGAGATACTAATCCAGAAATGATCATGTTACTACGCATGCCGTCAAAAACAACAAAGAAAACAAGGAAGTAGAACAACCATCCTTGAATATCACCCAATTTTATTTTCATTTCAGAACTCATGAGATTCCCATTTAACGTAGCATGCAATATATGTAAAGTATGATGGCATATCAAGTTGTATGTTCTTGCAACATGCGATGACCTAATCTGAAGAGGTAGCGATGAAAAATTTTACAAGGCGTGAAGTACTCATTCGTTTAGCCGCAGGAGCGGTTGGAGCATCTATGCCTGTGAAAGTTGCTTTCGGAGGTAATAAAGACCAGAACTGGTTGTTATCACTGGATGCATCAGGTTCGCAAATTGATGGCGAGGGGGCTACTATCCTTGTTTCAAAGCCTCTTACGCTTAGGGCTGGTCACTTTTCAAACATAGCCTTCTCTCCTGCGAAAGGATACTCCGGGCCTGGCCCAATATTCATGGCAAGAGACGGCTTTGTTATACATGACAACGTCCAAGTGACTGGCTTTACTGGCCCAGGATGTAAGATTTTAAGTATAAAAGAACGAGGTAATTCGTTTATAGCTATCGGTAAATGTTCTTATAGCAACAATGGTGCTTTGAAACGAACAGAGCTCACAGCTTCTGCTGACTTAAGATTTGTTTCCTCAGTAAGTGTAAAAGATGCCTCTTTGTTCAATTCAGGCGACTATATATGGATTGGTGATGGGAAGTTTAAAATCGATAATATATCTGGAGATAAAATTAATCTTGTTCGTGGTGATCTTCCGAATATAATTAGCCCTAAAGTATTTAGTGGGGCATATGATAAGTGCTCTTTAGGGCAGTTTGTGACAATCGATTCAGACGATAAAAATGGAATCAGGATTGGTGATGGTGGGTATAGCTGGAATATTGATACATCACAAGCTGAAATAGAGTGCAGTAATAATGCGTGGTTTGGTATGTTTCATTATTGTAAAAAATATTTCGGGAAGCAACTGGTTGAAAATATAACCTCTATTGGTAACGGATATTGCAATATAGGTATGGGTTATATGAACTCTGGTACAATCAAAAATTGCATATCACGTGACGCAGGTAATAACTGTATAGATATTTTTGAGAGCAGGAGTGATGTTGATGTTACGGGTAATATTGTATCTGGTGCCGGAGTAGATGGTATTTTTGTCGGTGGCAATGGAGAGACGGCAAGGGTATATGACAACCAGGTGACTGACTGCCGTAGAATTGGGGTGCTAATTAATGCTAGAAAAAACCCCATCCAGTTAGTTTTTGTTAAAAATAATATAATAAAGAACATGGGTATGAATTCTTTAACTCTGACAGGTGTGGAGGGTGGTGTAGTTGAGAGCAATACCTTGGATGGTAGCAGCTTAAGGCAGGCAATCTATTTAGAGCAAAGAAAAGGACTTGCTCTTTCAGGAGAGTTAATTATAAGGGATAACTTTATTTCTAATTCTGTGCTTGGTGATATATCAACAAACTACCCTAGCTATGGAAAAAATAATAAGGCAAAAATTATGATACAATCAACTAAGAGGCTTGCTATTACAGGAATAGAGGGGTATTAAATCACATATAAGCTGAGTGGCTGCAATAAACAGTGGTCTCTCAGTTCTAGTCTGAATGAGATTGTTAATCTCAAACCTTTTGTGTTAGATAATTTCTTCGGCATTATTTACTATGAGGTTTGTATGTTAAAAATATGGCCTATCTTTTGATAACGAGGGATGAATTCTTCTAAAAGGTGGCCATGTGGTACAGTTCTATTGAAATATACGATTTCGATGAAAAACTTTAAGAGTTTATGCTAAATTATAGGGTGAAGCCATTGAATGGTAAGCAACTGTACGTGAAACAAAAATCCGGGCTGGTTGGCGCTATCTTGCATAATCTGTTCATTATCCCTGGTGGCGAGCAGCCATCATGGTAAACGATTTGCCGGGCCATCAGAAGGGTATCGGCCTTACCTGACACCGCCAGTGTCATATTTTCTTGCAATTAAACCCTGATATGAAACGAGAAGTTCCGTAAAAAGGACGGCGAATCTGTCAATTTAGAGGATATGCCGTTGAAAGGCCGTTTGTTTATTGCTGTATCTTTGCTCGCTGCGAGCGTTTCCTGCGCATTTGCCGCCAATGAATTTCCCGTCAACGTGACGCCGCCTTCCATTCAGGCCGGTTCCTGGGTGCTGATGGATTACACCACCGGCCAGGTCCTTACCGCCGGTAACGAGCATCAGCAGCGCAATCCCGCCAGCCTGACCAAACTGATGACCGGCTATGTGGTCGATCGCGCCATCGACAGCCACCGCATCACCTTTGACGACATCGTCACCGTCGGTAAAGACGCCTGGGCGCAGGGCAATCCGGTCTTTAAGGGATCTTCCCTGATGTTTCTTAAGCCCGGCGATCGGGTTAGCGTACGCGACTTGAGCCGCGGGCTCATCGTTGACTCCGGCAACGATGCCTGCGTGGCGCTGGCGGATTATGTTGCCGGCGGCCAGCCGCAGTTTGTCGCGCTGATGAACAGCTATGTGGACAAACTGCATTTACAGGATACCCATTTTGAAACCGTTCACGGCCTCGACGCGCCGGGGCAGCATAGCTCAGCCTACGATCTGGCGGTACTCTCGCGGGCGATTATTCACGGCGAGCCGGACGTTTATCATATGTACAGCCAGAAGAGTCTGACGTGGAACGGCATTACCCAGCAGAACCGCAATGGTCTGCTGTGGGATAAAACTATGAACGTTGATGGTCTGAAAACCGGCCATACCTCCGGCGCCGGCTTCAATCTGATTGCCTCCGCGGTGGACGGCCAGCGCCGGCTGATTGCGGTAGTCATGGGGGCCGACAGCCCGAAAGGGCGTGAACAGCAGGCGGCGAAGCTGCTGCACTGGGGCCAGCAAAACTTCGATACCGTCCAGGTCCTGCAGGACGGCAAGCAGGTCGGCGTTGAGCGTATCTGGTATGGCGATAAAGAGCAGATTAGGCTGGGGACCGATCAGGACTTCTGGTTAGCGCTGCCGAAATCGGAAGTCTCGCGCATTAAGGCGAAATATGTGCTGGATAAAAAAGTGCTGGAAGCGCCGATTGCCGCCCACCAGCGGGTCGGTGAAATCTCTCTTTATGATGGCGATAAAGTCGTTGCCCACTGGCCGCTGGTGACGCTGGAAAGCGTCGGCAAGGGCGGCATGCTGTCGCGCTTTAGCGATTATCTGCATCAAAAACTGTAACTTCTCCGCCGCTCCGCCCGGAGCGGCATCTCGTAGCTGTTTGATTATTATGCTGCTTCGGTTGGCGCTTTGTTTAGTGTCCATCCCTTACCTTACCCGGTCACCATTCAGGAAATCCCCTGGCGCTTGTGCGCCCAAAATGGAGCTGGGAAGATGAAATACTTTGCGCGTAGTGCGCTTTCTCTGGGACTTTTCGCCGTTTTTAGCACCTCTGGTTTTGCCTCTGGCCTTGTTCTGGCCGATAACGAATTCCGCAATGATTTAGCCTGGTTATCCGACCGCGGAACCCTCTCTTTAAGTTTGTCCACCTGGCCTTTGAGCGAAGAAGAGATTAACCGTGCGCTGGCCAATTCCCATCCGACAACATCCGCCGAGCGGGTGGTTCTGAGTCGGGTAAATCAGCGTTTAAGGGCGCTCAAAGCCGACGTGCGCGTTACCGGTTACAGTTCCACTGATAAGCCGGGAACTCCGCAGGGGTTTGCCCAGTCTTATCCTGCTGACCAGTCGCTTTCTCTCGCCCTGAACAACAGCGGTGAATGGTGGGATCTGCATCTACAGGGCAATGTTGAAGGCGACAAACGCATCGACAACGGCTCCAGCGTAAACGCCAACGGCGCATACGGCGCGGTAAAACTGTGGAACCAGTGGCTGGCGTTCGGGCAAATCCCGCAGTGGTGGGGACCGGGTTATGAAGGGAGTTTGATTCGCTCCGATGCCGCGCGTCCCATGACCGGTTTTCTGCTGCAGCGTGCAGAACAGCGGGCGCCGGAAACCTCATGGCTAAGCTGGATTGGCCCGTGGCAGTATCAACTTTCCGCCAGCCAGATGAACCAGTACGCCGCCGTACCGCATACCAAAATCTTCGGCGGTCGCCTGACGTTTTCGCCCATCTCCTCGCTGGAACTGGGCGCTTCGCGCGTTATGCAGTGGGGCGGCGAAGGGCGACCTTCATCATTCAGCAGCTTCTGGGACGGCCTGACCGGCAATGATAACACCGGTGAATCGGCCGACGATCCCGGCAATCAGCTGGCCGGTTTTGATTTCAAGCTGAAGCTGGCGCCAACCTTGGGCTGGCCGGTGAGCATTTACGGCCAGATGATCGGCGAGGATGAAGCCGGATACTTGCCCTCGGCGCACCTCTACCTTGGCGGCGTGGAAGGGCACCATCAGTGGAACAGCAATGCGGTTAACTGGTATCTGGAAGCCCACGATACCCGCTCGAATATGGGACGCACCAACTATATCTATAACCACTTTATCTATAAAGATGGCTACTATCAGCAGGGCTACCCGCTGGGCGATGCGATGGGCGGCGATGGACGCCTGTATGCCGGTAAGGTGGAGCTGGTCACCGAAGAAAATCAGCGCTGGAGCGCGCGCCTGGTCTACGCGGAAGTCAATCCGAAGAACCAACGAATCAATAAAGCCTTCCCGCACGCCGACACGCTGAAGGGCGTACAGCTGGGCTGGAGCGGCGATGTCATGCCGACGGTTCGCCTGAATACCTCCATGTGGTACACCGATGCAAACCACAGCGCCAGCGACGATGTTGGGGCCAGCATCGGCATTGAACTGCCGTTCAGTTTATAACCCGCAGGTGGCGTTTTTTTAATCTTCTTGCCGCGCGGATTTGTGAATTACCGCACATACTATGGGTGATTGTACTGTTAGATTTTATGTATATACATACAGTATTTTATCAACAGTGGAGGCAACATGGACTATAACGTTAAATCCGTAGGCAAGAAGAAAATTGCCGGTTTTCATCTGGTCGGCCCCTGGGAACAGACGGTTAAACAGGGGTTTGAACAGCTGATGATGTGGGTCGACAACAGCCAGGTTCCGGCGCAGGAGTGGGTGGCCGTTTACTACGACAATCCAGACGAAGTCCCGGCGGAAAAGCTGCGCTGCGACACCGCCGTCACGGTGGCGGAAGACTATCAGATCCCTGAAGGAAGTGAAGGCGTGATGATGACCGAAATCGCCGGCGGCGAGTATGCCGTTGCCCGCGCCAGAGTCGAGAATTTCGATTTTGCGACTCCGTGGTATCAGTTCTTCGAAAGTCTGATGCAAAGCACAGAGCATCAGATGGCGATGAAGCCCTGTTTTGAAGTCTACCTTAACGATGGTAACCAGGACGGCTACTGGGACATTGATATGTATATCGCGGTTGAACCCGTAGTGAAGTGAACTTATCCCTTTAATTGACAAGGTTTCTTTCATTCGCGTGATGCTTGCGGCGAAAAAGCAGTTACAATTGCCCTTTTCGTTGTGTCGGAGTCGGTTGTGCGCGCGGATAAATCACTTAAGCCATTTGAAATTCGGCTGTATCGCCATTACCGCATCGTCCATGGCGTGCGAATAGCATTGGCCTTTGTGCTCACCTTTGTGCTGGTGCGCCTGCTTAACGTGCCGGAAGGTACCTGGCCTCTCATCACCCTGGTGGTGGTGATGGGGCCTATCTCCTTCTGGGGAAACGTCGTCCCGCGCGCGTTTGAGCGTATCGGCGGCACGATCCTCGGCTCGGCGCTCGGGCTGGTGGCGCTCAAGCTGGAACTTATCTCTCTGCCCATTATGCTGCTGTGGTGCGCGGTGGCGATGTTCCTCTGCGGCTGGCTGGCGTTGGGTAAAAAGCCCTACCAGGCGCTGTTGATCGGCATCACGCTGGCGGTGGTGGTCGGCGCGCCGCCGGGCGATATGACGACCGCGCTATGGCGAAGCGGCGACGTTATCTTTGGCTCCCTGCTGGCTATGCTGTTTACCGGTATCTGGCCGCAGCGGGCTTTCCTGCACTGGCGCATCCAGATGGCCAGCTACGTCACCGCCTTCAACCGTCTGTATCAGGCGGGTTTCTCGCCGAACCTCGTCGAGCGTCCGCGTCTGGAAAAGCATATGCAGAAGGTGCTTAACGATGTGGTCAAAATGCGCGGATTAATTACGCCCGCCAGCAAAGAGACGCATATCCAGAAGGCCATCTTTGAAGCGATCCAGACCGTTAGCCGTAATCTGGTGTGCATGCTGGAGCTGCAAATCAACGCCTACTGGGCATCGCGTCCCGGCCATTTTGTTATGCTGAATGCCCATACGCTGCGCGAAACGCAGCAAATGACCCAGCAGACGTTGCTGACTATCGCCCATGCATTGTATGAGGGCAATCCACAGCCGATTCTTGCTAACAATGAAAAGCTCAACGAAATTGTGGCCGAGCTGCGCCAGCTCATCAAAGAGCAGCAGGACGACAATTTCTCTGAAACGCCAATCCATGGTTATGTCTGGCTAACCATTGAACTGGCCCGGCAGCTTGAGCTGCTGTCGCATTTAATCTGCCGGGCGTTGCGTAAATAAAGACCAGATACGCGCGGTTTGCCCATCGCTTGCTTCGATTCAGCAGCGTTTAGGGTTATGATAAAGGCAAAGGAAAAAACATTGTCATCAGCGGCTGCTAACAGTTATGTTAGCCCTATGTAGCAGTCGCTTTAGCGAATCCGAATCTCAAATATTAGGGGTGTAAAAATGGAAACAACTAAGCCTTCTTTCCAGGACGTACTGGAGTTTGTTCGCCTGTATCGTCGTAAGAATAAACTGCAGCGTGAAATTCAGGACGTTGAGAAAAAGATCCGTGATAACCAGAAGCGCGTACTGCTGCTGGACAACCTGAGCGACTACATCAAGCCGGGCATGAGCGTTGAAGCTATCCAGGGCATCATTGCCAGCATGAAGAGCGATTACGAAGATCGCGTTGACGACTACATCATTAAAAACGCCGAGATCTCCAAAGAACGTCGCGATATCTCTAAAAAGCTGAAAGCAATGGGCGAAGCGAAAGTAGAAGATAAATCTGCCGAGTAATCTCGTTTGCGTGCTCCGGCGGCTCTCGCTGCCGGAGTGATTCCTCCTCTTGCGTCATCTCGCATTCCTTAGCAAAACAGCCTCTGTAACGCTGAACCTTTCCCCAGGAATTTGGTATACTTCCGCCGTAAACATATTGATATCGGAAGGTTTTATCTCATGCTGTCCCTGCAACAGGTGCCGCCGCGATGATACTGATGACCGGCGACGCGCTTAGCGGCCTACGCCGTGATGCCCAATCTCTACTCAACTCTTTCGTTTCGGCGATCTATATCGCTACCTCCCGGATATCCGATAACCAAATAGCTGCACGCATTCAACATCACCGCGATACCCGGCTGGCTCACTGGCGGCTGGAAGAGCGTCCACGCAGCAGCTACGCAGATAAGTCAGGTTACGGTCGGCGGCGGCGGTGAATAACCGCTGGTCGCAAGGTTTAACGACAGGAGTCATCTTTCCATGATTAAGTCATTTTTTGCCGCATTATCGTTTATCAGCCGCTTGCCGGTCCCGGCGCGTTTGTCTCAGGGGCTGGAAATTGAACAATATCAACGCAGTATCGTTACTTTCCCCTTTGTTGGCCTGCTGCTGGGAGCGATCGCGGGGGTTGTCGTGATATTGCTCCAGCCCTGGTGCGGCGGCCCGCTTGCCGCGCTGCTCGGCGTGCTGGCGCTGGCGCTGTTGACCGGCGGCTTCCATCTGGATGGGCTGGCGGATACCTGTGATGGCATTTTCTCTGCCCGCCGCCGCGAGCGGATGCTGGAGATTATGCGCGACAGTCGGTTGGGCACTCACGGCGGGCTGGCGCTGATTTTTGTGCTGATTGCAAAAGTGCTGGTGGTCAGCGAGGTCACGCTGCGCGGTACGTCTGCGGTTGCCGCCCTGGCGGCCGCCTGCGCCGTGGCCCGCGGTATGGCGGTGCTGCTGATGTACCGTCAGCACTACGCGCGCGAAGAGGGGCTGGGCAATCTGTTTATCGGTAAAATCTCGCTGCAACAGACGCTGATCGCCATGGGGATCGCTCTGGCGCTGGCGACGCTGCTGCTCGGCGTTAACGGTCTGCGCGCAGCGCTTATCACGCTGGTGCTGGTCTGGGCGCTAGGCCAGGCGCTGAAGCGTACTCTGGGCGGGCAAACCGGCGACACTTTAGGCGCGGCGATTGAGCTCGGTGAAGTCATATTTTTGCTGGCCCTGCTGTAAGATTTGCTTTCTTCCCGGTGGCGCTGCGCTGACCGGGCTACGGGTTAACAGCAGTCTGCGGACTGGTAACCCGGACAAGGCGCATCGTGCCGCCTGCGGAGGATGTGCTGAGGTGAGGGATCGGCATGATTTCTTCCCGGTGGCGCTGCGCTGACCGGGCTACGGGTTAACAGCAGTCTGCGGGCCGGTAGCCCGGACAGGCGCATCGCGCCGCCTGCGGAGGATGTGCTGAGGTGAGGGAGCGGCGTGGCTTCTTGCCGGTGGCGCTGCGCTTAGCCGGGCTACAAGTCCACCGCTGTCTGCGGACCGGTAACCCGGACAAGGCGCATCGCGCCGCCTGCGGGGAATGTGCTGAGGTGAGGGATCGGCATGATTTCTTCCCGGCTCGCGCTGCGCTTAGCCGGGCTACAAGTCCACCGCAGTCTGCGGGCAGGTAACCCGGACAAGGCGCATCGCGCCGCCTGCGGAGGATGTGCTTAGGTGAGGGAGCGGCGTGGCTTCTTCCCGGTGGCGCTGCGCTTAGCCGGGCTACAAGTTCACCGCTGTCTGCGGACCGGTAGCCCGGACAGGCGCAGCGCGCCGCCTCCGGGAAAATTACTCAGCGCATGTGCTTAGAGCGCTTTTTGCCATACGCTTTGCGGCAGCAGATAAACGTCTGCCGGCGCCGTCATGCCGTCGGTCACAATATGCTGGATGCCGCTGGCCATCACCGCCAGGGTGACGTCAAAGGCGTTCAGGCTATCGCCAAAACCCGCGGTCAGGTTGAGCATTGAACCGTTCGCCATCAGATAGATCGTTTTCTGGCCCATCCGGTAAGCGTTGATATAGGGCATGACCTCTTCCTGGCTGAACTGGCGCAGGTACTCGCAATCAATCTCTTCCGCCACGTGACCCACGTTGAGGATAAACACTCCATCTTTGCATTTATCAAGCGCCTGGCTGTTAACGACTTTTTTGCCGCCGGTAGCCGTGGCCACCACGTCCGCCGAAGCTATCGCCTCCTGTAGTTCAACAACGTGCCAGCCGTCGTAGGCAGCCTGTAATCTTCGTGCCGGGTCGATTTCCGCCACCATGACCTGGCCGCCGAAGGCCTTCGCCGCCACCGCAACCCCCTGGCCGACCAGACCATAGCCGATGACCATTACTTTTTTCTCATGCAGGGTCAGGTGGGTCGTCTGGAAGAAGGTATGCCACGCGGTCAGGCCGACCATATGACGGTTATGCAGACCTTCCTTAACCGGCAAATCATCCCAGTTAAAAATCGGATAGCCGGGCCGAATATCGCCGAGGCGGCTAACGCCAGAGCCTGTCGCTTCAAGCCCGGCGACAACATTGCCGAACTCCCCACGCTGATGCAGTAGGGTTGTTATATCCGCGCCCATTTCGCACAGATGCGTCGGCTGCCAGGCAATCGCTTTTTCCCACGATTGCTGCCAGTCGGCATCGCTCATATCACGCCATGCGCAAGCCTCAGCGCCGCGCTCCACCAGCCAGGCGACCACATCATCCTGCACCGTGGTTGGGTTACAGGTGGTCAGGAAAACCTTCGCCCCTTTTTCCAGAATTCCCTGCACCAGTGGGATCATTTTCATATCCAGGTGCATACAGCAGGCCAGACGAACCTGGCTGAGGTCGGGCAGGGCGGCGACCTGGCGCAGCGTACGCGGCATATTCTGGCTGGCCCATGCGATTTCTTTCTCTAATTTTATCTTGTTATTCAACGTATTTGACCTTCAATCCATAGAGTACTGATACCCAGACGTGAGGGCGATTTTAGCGTAGCGCGCGCCTTTTTTACATTCACAAAATGAATAACGAAAAGCCACGATAAAGGCGTGGTTGTTAAAACAAGGTTAAAAAAAGAAAATGAAACATAAGTTCTTAATATGATGTAAGCGAGCTGCACAATGTTAAGCGTTTTACCCGGATCGCTGTTTTCACGGATCCGCATTTTCCTTGGCCGCCTTAAGCCGCACGCGTTACCGGTCGCCAGAAAACATATCGTTCTGGCGTCAATAGGCGCCGGGACGGGGCTGGCGGTCACCAGTATGTTTAGTCACTGGCTATTAGGCGAGGTCAATATCTGGTTTATCGCCCCGATGGGCGCGTCGGCGGTGTTGCTGTTTGGCGTGCCGAGCAGTCCACTGGCCCAACCGTGGTCGATAGTCGGCGGTAATGTCCTTTCAGCGCTGATTGGCGTGACCGTGGGAATCGCCATCCCTAACCTGGCCCTGGCCTGCGGCGTGGCGGCAGGGTTGGCGATCGCCGGCATGTATTTCCTGCGCTGCCTGCATCCGCCGGGCGGCGCGGTGGCGTTAACGGCGATCCTCGGCGGGGCGGGGATACAGAGCGAAGGCTATCACTTTGTTCTGACTCCGGTGTTACTCAACTCATTGATGCTGGCGATGCTGGCCATTGTTTTTAATAACCTGGTCGGACGGCGCTACCCGCATCCGCTGGCGGCGGAGGAAGTGAAGGCGAAAGCGGAGGCGGTGCCGCTGGGCATATCCGTGACGCGCGAAGATATTCATGTGGCCCTGCTGGACGGTCAGTTTCTCGACATTGATGAAGACGACGTGCAGGAGCTGCTGGAAAATATTGAACAAAAAGCCAGACAGCGTATCGCCAGCGCCCAGCGATCCTGACGACCCTGGCTCTCTGGGGAACGCGGATTAATCCACGGGTTCCCCTTCGTATAGCCTTCCTCCCCAGCCATTAGCCTGAACCACGCATTTTGCTCCCCCCGAAAGCGACAAGCTCTGCGGATCGTGACTGCGATCGACAAAATTGGCCATTCAATGAGCAAAAAGTTGACGCCCTTAACGAAATGAATATTTCAAAATAACTTGTTATGGATTTTTTAATCCGTGAGAGTATAACAAGTTGTTAAATAATGCACCCGGGTGCAAAAAGGTGCAAATGTATTCCTGATGCCAGAACCTGCCGTATCTGGATCGGCAATGTGATCTTTTTATTCATAAAAACAAAACGATAGAACGCTCATCCCTGACAGGACAACAAAATGACCGATCATGTGATAACTGAAAGTCGTAAAACAGATAATGATAAGAAAATCAGATTAATAACCCTCGTCTCAACCATTGGTGGGCTGTGTTTTGGCTATGACACCGGGGTTATTTCCGGCGCGCTGATTTTCATGAAGAACGATCTTGGCCTCACTCCTCTGCAGGAAGGGCTGGTGACATCGTTTTTATTATTCGGCGCGGCAATCGGCTCCGTTGGCGGCGGCTGGCTGTCCGACCGCCAGGGGCGGCGGAAAAATATTCTGTGGGTAGCGGTGATTTTTATCTTTGGCGCCCTCGGTACCGCCGTCGCGTGGGATATGTCGTCGATGATAATCGCCCGCTTTATCCTCGGCCTGGCGGTTGGTTGTGCGTCAGTGACGGTGCCGATTTATATTTCAGAGCTGGCGCGGCCCGCGCAGCGTGAACGGCTGGTGACGGTCAACGAACTGATGATCGTCACCGGGCAATTTCTCGCTTACTCCGTCAACGCTTCCATCGTCAATTTCTATCCCGACATGTCGCACAACTGGCGGCTGATGCTGGCTATTCCGGCGCTGCCCGGCGCGCTGCTGTGGATTGGAATGCTGGTAATGCCGGAGTCTCCGCGCTTCTTCGTGCGTAAGGGGCAAATAGACAAAGCGGTTGCGGTGCTGAAAACGATTCGTCGGCCTGAAGAGGTGGAGCAGGAGATCCGCGATATCCAGCAGGTGAGTCAGATTGGCATCAACCATGGCCGATTTGTTGACGAGCTGAAGAAAAAATGGGTGCTGCAGCTGATTTTGATCGGGCTGATGATTGTGCTGGCAACGCGCGTAACCGGCGTGAATACCATTATGTACTACGCGCCGACGGTGCTGAAAGCCACCGGACTTGGCGATGCGGCGGCGGTGACCGGCGCCGTGGCTAATGGCGTCGTGTCTATTCTGGCCACGCTACTAGGGATGCTGTTAATTGGCAGGCATTCCCGACGGAAAATGTTCTTTACCGGACAGATCGGCGTCACCCTTAGCCTGGTGTTGATTGGTCTCTCGTTCAAGCTCTTCTTCCATATGGAAACCGTTGATGGCGTCAGTGGCTTGCACGCCAACTTTACCGGCGCCAGCTACATCATCCTTGCCCTGATGCTGATGTTTCTGACCTTTATGCAGGGTTGGATCGCACCGGTGTTCTGGCTGATGCTTGCGGAAATTTACCCGCTGCGGATGCGCGGTCTGGGTATGGGTTTTGCGGTATTCGGTTTATGGATATTTGACTTCATCATTCAGTCTATTTTCCCGATTTTACTCAACAGCTACGGCGGCGGAATGACCTTCGGTTTCTTCGCGGTAACCAACGTCATAATGCTGATTCTGCTGGTGAAGTTCCTGCCGGAAACCCGTGGCTTAACTCTTGAACAAATTGAACAAAAATTCAGATTCTGATTTAGCGACATGGAGGAATATATGACAGTTAATATCGGTTTAATTGGTTTAGGTATGATTGGGCGCGATCATCTCCAGCGTTTTCAGACGGTGATTCAGAACGCCAGGGTCAGCGCCGTCTGCGATATCAATCGTAATGTTACCGACACTATTGCCCGCGAATATGGCGCTCAACCCTATTACGATGCGGTCGAAATGATTCAATCGGACGACGTGGATGCGATCTTTATTTGTTCTATTGGTCCGGTACATAAAGAACAAATTCTGGCGGCCATCAAGGCAGGTAAACCGGTGTTTTGCGAAAAGCCGCTGACCCCAACCGCGGATGAAGCCAAAGCGATTATTGATGCTGAAGTGGCCTACGGCAAACGTATGCTGCAGCTGGGTTTTATGCGCCGTTTCGACCCAGGGTACAACCAGCTTAAAGCGACTCTGGATAGCGGTGAACTGGGGGAAATATTGCTCATCCATTGCGCACATCGCAACGCCTCCGTGCCAGAAAGCTACACCCTGGAGATGGCGATTAACGATTCGGCGACCCACGAGATCGATATTATCCGCTATCTGCTTAACGAAAATATCGTTTCGGTACGCGTCGATAAACCACAGAAGAAAACGCGCAGAGCCTGCGCGCATCTGCAGGATCCGTTGATTGTGATTTTTGAAACCGAATCCGGCGTACGTATTGATGATGAGCTGTTTGTTAACTGCGATTATGGTTACGACATTCGCTGTGAAGTGATTGGCGAAAATGCCATTAGCGCATTGACCGAACAGGCTCTCACCACCGTCCGTTCGGCACAGGGTTATAGCCGCGCTATCCCCAAAACCTGTATGGAACGTTTCGCCACCGCCTACGATCGCGAGGTGCAGAATTTCGTTGACCGGGTAAACCTGGGGGCGGAGATGAGCGGGCCATCATCGTGGGACGGATTTGTCGTGGCGATGGTATGCGATGCTGGCCTGGCATCGCTGAAGGATGGCGAAAAGCACGCGGTCTCTCTGCCGGAGTGTCCGGCGCTCTACCGCTGACCTATTAACGAAGGGAGAGGCGCATGTTAACGCTGAAACCAGAAGATATTTTTATTGGCTGTCGGGCGAATTCAAAGAAAAAGGCGCTGCGTATTGCCGCGGATTCCCTGCAGGCCAGCGGCTACGTCAGCGAGGGTTTTTTTGAATCGATGGTGGATCGCGAAAAGGCGCTCTCTACCTGGCTCGGGGCGGGAGTGGCGATGCCCCACTGTAGCAAAGAGGGGATCGACCTCGTGCGGCAAACCGGTTTCCAGCTGTTTCAGTTCCCGGATGGCGTGGGCTGGGGGGAGGGGAAAGTGGCTTTCCTTGTGGTCGCCGTGGCGGCAAAAAATAATGAACACATTGATGTTATAGCGGATCTGGCAGACCTGCTTGATGACGAAGTGAAAACCACGCTGCTGGCCAGCGCCGACAGCAAAGACGCGTTTATGCAGATCCTCGAAGGACACTCATTTAAGAAGGATAGAATATGAAACTGGCACTCTGTACCGATGTTCTCGCCGGCCTGGCGTTCCCGGAAATGCTCGATCGCGTCAAGCAGTACGGCATTACGGGCGTGGAGATGACCGTAGGCGGTTGGTCGCCCTGTCCACATGTTAAAACTGAAGAACTGCTGGCTTCTTCGGCAGCGCTGGCGGCGTTTCGCGGAGAACTGGAAAAGCGCGGAATGGAGATCGTTGCGCTGAACTGTTCGGGTAACCCGCTGGCCCCCGGCGCGCTGGGCGAGAAGCATACCGCCAGCAGCTATCGTACCGTCGAGCTGGCGGCAAAGCTGGGGGTGAAAAAGATTGTCATGATGAGCGGCCTGCCGGGCGGCGGGCCGGACGATAAAATCCCTAACTGGATCACCTCGACGGTTTCCTGGCCGGACTATATGCCAGGCGTGATCGATTACCAGTGGAACGAGGTTGCTATTCCCTGGTGGCAGGCTTTTACCCGCCATGCGGCTGAACACGGCATCGAACAGATTGCTCTCGAGGAATTCCCCAGCCAGCTGGTTTACAACCCGAGCACGCTGCTGCGCCTGCGCGATGCGGTTGGCGACATAATCGGCATGAATCTCGATCCGTCGCATCTGATCGCCATGGGGGCAGACCCGATTGCCGCAGCCCGTAAGCTTGAAGGGGTGATTTATCACGTCCACGGTAAAGACGCGCGTATTGAACGCGGGCTGGCGGATGTCGACGGCTTACTGGAATACCAGCCGGTCACGCAGACCAAAACCCGCACCTGGAACTACGTGGCGGTTGGCTGTGGACAGGATTTGAAGTGGTGGAAAGAGTTCTTCTCGGTGCTGCGCATGACCGGATATAACGGTTATGTGTCGCTGGAGATGGAGGACCTGACGATGAGCGTTGAAGCAGGGCTACGGACGTCGATTGATGCCCTCAACGCCACATTAAGTCAGTGACAACGGGCCGCGTTTTCCCTCCGGGGGGCGGGAGAACGCGGCGCGTTTTTTGTTGAGCGGATTCTATCTTGCTGTATTTTACGTTCTATTGGATGTTTTTTATCAGGAACGTTAAAACCGAGTATGAGCGCCCCAAAACGACAAAAAGCGACCGCCAGCGACGTTGCGTTACTGGCTGGCGTCTCCAAATGGACGGTTTCCCGGGCATTTACCCCCGGGGCCTCCATCCAGCCCAAAACCCGGGAAGAGGTGATGAAAGCCGCTAATATTCTGGGATATCGACCAAATTTACTGGCGCGTAGCCTGACGCAAAAGCAAACGCATATTATTGGCGTGGCGGTCGACGAGTTACGCAATCCCAACATGGTGCTGCTGCTTAACGAAGTGACTCGCCAGCTGCAGAATCGCGGCTACATGGCGCTGGTGATTAACGTCACCGATGAAGAAAATACCCGCACAGCGATGGCGCTGGCTTACCAGCTCCAGGTTGACGGTATCTTGTTTATGGCCACGGTGCTGACACCGGAACTTATCGCGATTGCCACTGAAATTCATCGCGTTCCGCTGGTGCAGATTGGCCGTAATACCGATCATCCGGAAATCCAGGTGGTCAATATCGATGGTCGGCTTGCCGGAAAGCAGCTTGCTGAACTGCTACTGGCGCAGGGGCATCGCACTTTTGGCTATATGAAGGGTCCGGATACCGCTTCCCACCATTTAATGAGGATGGAAGGATACGAAGCGGCGCTGGAGCAGGCAGGCTGCCGGCTTGATACTCTGCTGGTTGCCGGCCAGTATTTACGTACCCGGGGATATGCGGCGATGAGTGACTATCTGGACGCGACGCCCGCAGGCGAAAGAGTAGATGCCCTGTTTTGTGAAAACGATATTCTGGCGATAGGCGCGCTTCAGGCGCTGCGCGAGCGCGATTTAACGATGGGTATTGTCGGTTTCGATAATATCGATGAGGCGGCGGCGCCGGAATGGCAGCTAACGACCTACGATCAGCGACGGGAGCGGCTGGTGGAAGAGGCGTTGAATCGGCTCATTGATGCTGCTGAAGGGCCGACGGCGACGTGGCGCACCGGGGAACCCATCGTGCGCCAGTCGCATCGTCGGCAGAGCTAAAGGTCGCCGGTAATATACTGCGCTACGCCGTGAGCAAAACTCCAGTCCCCTTTGTGGTTGCTGATTACCGAGATCATGAGATCCTCGCCGCTCAGACCGCTGTGCTCCTCAAGCTCAGCCTGCAGAGTGGCATAAAAAAGCTGCTTCTGCGCTTCGCTGCGCGGGCTGGTATAAACCCTCACCACCACTATGTCCCGGCTTCGCGTCAGCCCCAGCCCGGTATCCTCAATAATCATATGGTGAGCTTTGTTTTCGTGAACAATCTGGTAGCGGTCACGCTCTGGCACCTTGAACGCCTGCACAACGGCGCGATGTGCCGCATCCAGCAGGGTTTTGATCTCGTTTTCGCTGCGTCCTTCAATGATATCAAACGTCAGTAATGGCATAGCAGATGGTCCTTATTGTCGGATTTACCTCGGTGAAAGAGATGCTACCTCGTGCTGAAGTCGGTAAAAACCGCTATATTTGAACTCATTGTTTTTCTCTGTGAACAATCATGATGAGCGAAATCCGCCCGGACATTTACTGGACCCACCTGTACTGGCTGACGGTACTGGAGGAGCAAAAAAGCTATACTCGCGCCGCGGAAAAGCTGGCGGTCAGCAAGTCCGCCATTAGCCAGAAAATAAGCGAACTGGAGCGAGTCACCGGCAAGACGCTGGTGCACCGCACCACCCGCAGCGTGACCCTAAGCGAAGATGGCCAGCGGCTGGTGGCGGAACTAAACGAACCGTTTGGGCAGATCCGCGAGATTTTTACCGGCACCTGCGATGATGAGGGCGGCCCGCTGCGCGGAACGCTGCGCCTTACCGCGCCGGTGGCGTTCTCTCGACAGCAGCTGGTTCCGGCCATCACGCCTTTTCTGCATCAGCACCCGCAGCTTCATCTGCAGCTGGAGGTGACCGATCGGCTGGTGTCGCTCGCCAGCGAAGGGTTTGATATTGCCATTCGCCACTGTCGTCGCGAGCTGCTGCCGGAGACCCACGTAGCCTGGCCGCTATGCCGTACGGCAACCCTGGTGGTCGCCTCGGCGGACTACATTCGTCGCTTTGGTCGCCCCGATTCGCCTGACGCGTTGCGTCAGCATCAATGCCTGACCTACCCGCGCGGGCCGCAAAGCCCGCACTGGACCTTTGAGCGCGACGACGAGCGGGTGAGCGTGAAGGTGCAGGGGCCATTTGCCACCAATAACAGCGAATCCCTGCGCGATGCGGTGCTGGCGGGGCTGGGAATTGCCTTACTGCCGGATTTTAGCGCCAGGGAGGCGATTGGCCGCGGGCTGGTACAGGAGCTCTTGCCGGAATGGCGGCCGGTGGATGTGTTTGCGGAAAGTCTCTACGTTATTCGCCCCTATGCGCCGCGCGTATCGCGGGCAGTTGAGACCTTTAGCCGCTATCTGAAGACGACCTTCAGCTAATATTCTGTAACTCCTGCACCAGCGCCTCGCGAAAGCGGGGGAGCAAATCGGCTGGTTGTGTCACAAGTTCGGCAAGCGTCACGGTTTTCTCGGCGCGGTATACCCGTCCGCTGCCGAGCCGGGCTTCGAAATCATTGGCCGCCCGATGGGCAGCCTGCAGCTCGACGTCCAGCAGGATCACCGCGTGCGCGAGGACCACATGGCCCCGTCCTGCCGGCATGGGGCGCCAGTACTGGGCCGTGCCGGCTATTTTTCGCACCTGCCCGCCTTCGCCGCAGGCCAGATTATAGCGACCATCGCAAAATGAACCGCTGACCGCCTGAAAGTGGCTGGCTACGCCAAAGGTTGAAAGCGTACGCTGCAACAGGCCGCAGAGGAAAAGATAAATCGGCTCTGCGGCTTCGCCCAGCGAGTGATAAACCGGCCAGGCCAGACTGAGATTGACAATTCCCGGCCCCTGCGGGACCAGGCCGCCGCCGGAGCGGCGCTGCCAGACCGGCCATCCCCGGCTGGCAAACTGCTCGCTTACCGCCGGGAGTTCGGCAAATTTGCGATAGCTTCCCGGCACCACAAATCCCTGCGGAGCCTGCCAGAGCTGGGCCACCGCTTCCCCGTCGCGTGCCCGGTCAAACAGCGGCTGCTCGGCAAGCGTCGGATCGGCGCAGTAGTGAAGCGGCAGCTGCTGGTGATGAAAGCGCTGCGGCCAGCAGGGCTCCTGAATCATGGCAACTCCTTAAAGCGGTTCATCGCCGTGGCGACAAGGTTTGATCAGCATCGCCGTAAGGGCAGATAGCAGGCAACCTACGGTCAAATAAATCGCAACGCTATGCCAGGAGCCTCCGGATAGGGTGACCAGAGCGGCGGCAATAAACGGCGTAAAACCGCCGCCGACGACGCTGGCGACCTGATATCCCACTCCGGCCCCGCTGTAGCGATAGCTGGCGCCGAACATTTCGGTAAACATCGGCTGCTGGACGCAAACCACCATGTCGTGCGCAATATTCGCCAGCATGAGCGCGAAAAACAGGATCCAGAAGTATGACTGGCTTTCGAGCGCCATAAAGAACGGGAAACCGCTGAGGGTGCCGATCAGCGCTCCGGTGATATAGACGCGGCGTCGGCCAAAGCGATCCGCCAGCCAGGCGAAGCAGGGGATCGTCAGACAGCTGATAGCCCCGACAAGCAGGCCAATGTTAAGAAACAGCTCGCGCGGCAGGCCGAGATTCTGCGTGGAGTAGTTAAGCGCGAAGGCGGTGACGATATACATTGTCAGCAGTTCGCACAGGCGCAGACCGATAATCATTAAGAACGCGCCCGGATGGCGGAACAGCGCTTCTACTACCGGCAGACGCTTTTTCTGCGGCTGTTGCTGCTGTTCGCGCTGCTGCTGTTCAAATTCGGCAGATTCCGCCATGCCGTTGCGGATCCAGAGCGCCGCCAGCACCAGCACGACGCTAAACAAGAACGGCAGACGCCAGCCCCAGCTAAGGAACTGCGCATCGGTGGTACAGGCGCTTATCAGCGACACCAGCCCCGTTGAGAGCAGCAATCCGACGCCATAACCCACCTGCACGCCACTGCTGTAGAACGCTTTCTTATTTTTCGGCGCGCTCTCAACCGCCAGCAGCGCCGCGCCGCCCCACTCTCCGCCCACCGCAAAACCCTGTACGGCGCGCAGCAGAACCAGCAGAACTGGCGCCCACCAGCCTATCTGGTTGAACGAGGGCAGGAGACCGATGCAGGCGGTAGCGATCCCCATCATCCACACCGTCATCATCAGCATGCGTTTGCGCCCGAGGCGATCGCCGAAATGACCGAAGATAATGCCGCCCAGCGGGCGAAAGAGGAAACCGACGCCGAAGGTGGCAAACGCGGCGAGGGTACCCATTGCCGGGCTGATTTGCGGGAAAAACTCCCGGTTAAATACCAGCGCGGCGGTGATGCCATAGAGAAGAAAGTCGTACCAGTCGACCACGGCCCCGGCGAAGCTGCCCCAGGCCGCTCTGCGGGCGCGGTTGAGAGAACATGCCTCCTTGCCGGGGCCCTGAGAAATTAACGTTGATTCCATACCTGTCCTGTCTGTTGCTGAGTTTCTAATTATTGGAATGAGACGCTTTCCGAATTCGCGCCTGTCCTGAGACTACCGCGCAGAAGGGCAAGTGAAAAGATTTTTACCTGCTCTGCGTGTTTAAAGGCATTAAGCGTTTGCCTGACCGGCCGGGTGCAGCCCGGCTGGGCCGTTCGGAATGCGAGCTTAGGACTTGGCTTATTGTGTTTAATTTAAATTTTTGTACCCGTTGAGGACACCTTTTAAGAAATGACTTAAATGGTTTACAATTAACAAGTCTCCAATTTCGGAAGGGTGAGTTAAATGCGTTTAATTTTTGCAGCTTTATTTTGTGTCATGGTTTTGCCTTCCGCTTTTGCAGAAAAACTGCCGGCGCCCGTGGGTAAACCCGTTTTAACTATTTCCGGCCTGATTACTAATACGAATGAGGGCGATACCGCCGTTTTTGATGTGGCGGCACTGGAAAAACTGGGCATGGAAACGATCGTAACAACCACCCCGTGGTATTCGGGAAAGGTTCGCTTTGACGGCGTTTCCCTCAGTAAACTCATGGATTTAGTCGGTGCCAAAGGCAAGTCGGCGCGGGTGCTGGCGCTGAATGATTACACCACCATTGTTCCCATCGATGACTTTCATAAATTTCCAGTAATTTTGGCTTTAAAAATGAACGGCGAATATATGCGCATTCGTGATAAAGGGCCTTTATTTATTGTTTATCCCTACGACAGTAGCCCGGAATTGCAGAATCAGATTTATTATTCCCGTTCGGCATGGCAGGTTTCGAAGATAATAATTGAGTAAGGGTTTGATCTTGAATCGAATACTCACTGCCATTATTTTGTCGCTCTTCATTGTGACCGGTTACATTACTTATCTGGTCCATGAGCGGCAAAGTGAGCTGCAAAAATTAACCCGTTATACTGATTCGTGGTCCGTTTCCCAGATAGTCTCCGAGTACATGCGTCTTGAGGCGCGACTGAGTGCGATGGGACTGGAGGTAAAGGGAAGCGACCACGATGAGGTGCGCCTGCGTCTGGAAATCATGATGAGCCAGATTGCGCTGCTGCAGCAGGGTGATTTGGGAAAGTTTATCGGCAAAGATCCTCATCGTAAGGCGATAGTTGACAGCCTGATTACTCTTCTGGACCGGCTGGATAAGCAGCTGGATACCATGACGACAGCACAGCTGAAGCTGATGTTACAAGAAATGAGCACCCTGGACGGGCCGTTGACCTCGCTCGCGTCCACCTCTCTCGCCCAGGATTTTAATCTGGTTAATCTCACCCACGATAAAATACAGAACCTCTATTACATCTATTCGGCCATTTCTATTCTGCTGATTATTCTCTGTATCACGCTCGGGATGTTGATGCTGAAGCAGAATAACACCCTGCGTCGCGCTCACGTGCGGATGAAATTACTGGCTACCGATCTGCAGGCTTCCAAAGAAAAGCTACAGGTGCAAAACCGTCGGCTGCAGTACGATGCTTATCATGATTCGCTGACCGGGATGCCCAACCGGCTCTCTTTCTGGCAACGCCTGCAGGAGGTGGTTAACCAGGTGCGGCCCTATCACGGCTCGGCGGTGGTTATGTTGTTCGATCTGGATAATTTCAAGGACGTCAACGACACGCAGGGTCATGACGCCGGAGATAAGCTATTGCAGGATTTGGCCAGCCGTCTCTCATTTTTTCGTAAAACGTCAGAAACGCTGTACCGACTGGGGGGAGACGAATTTGCTCTGGTGACCCACGATCTTAGCGAAGAGATGGCGCTGGAGCGGGCAACGGTGATCCGGGAAAAGATTAGCCAGCCGTATCAGATTTACGACTCGCAGATTCAGATCGGCGCCTGTATCGGGATTGTCATCTCTGACGGAGAAAGCCGCACCGACTATTTATACAAATGCGCCGACCTGGCGCTGTATGAAGCGAAAAAAGAGGGCTCCGGTTACGTCCAGATATTCCGCCCCGGTATGCTTCAGCGCCAGCAGGAGAATAAATCTTTCGAAGATGACCTGATGCAGGCGCTCGAGAGAGGGGAGTTCAGGGTTTACTATCAGCCGATTGCCGATGCCATGAATGGTGAAATCTACGGCTATGAAGCGCTGGTTCGATGGTTTCATCCGCTACGCGGCAGCGTTCCGCCGACGGAATTTATCCCGGTGGCGGAGAAAATCGGCCTGATTAATGCGTTGGGCGAGTGGGTATTGAAAACCGCCTGTGAAGCGGCCGCCAGCTGGTCGTCGCCGCTCAAAGTGTCGGTTAACGTGTCGCCGGTTCAGTTAATGAACAGTTCACTGACCGATACCGTGGTAACCATCTTAAGAACAACCGGGCTGGATCCGTATCGGCTGGATTTGGAAATTACCGAGTCTGACGTATTTAATGAAAATACCCGCTCGTTAGAGATCCTGAGCCAGCTGCGTGAGCTTGGCGTGCAGATCTCTATTGACGACTTTGGTACCGGCTATTCGTCGCTCTCGCGTTTAAGCTATTTCCCGTTTGATAAGATAAAAATCGATCGATCATTTGTTATTAATATCCCCCATCAGCAAGACGATCTGGATATCGTGCGCCTGATCATCAGCATGGGTAAAAGCCTGCATATGCGAATTGTGGCAGAAGGCGTCGAAACGGAAGAACAGCTGACGTCGTTACGAAAATTAGGTTGTGATCTGGTTCAGGGCTATTTGATCGGTAAACCGGGGCCGCTTACTTCAGCAGGGAAATAAGTCATTTGTGTTTATTTGCGGGCGACTTTAGCGTAGCTGAATTCGCCCGTATTTATTTTAGTAAGTGGTCTAATCCCTAATGGGTAGAAATAGAGGGGGGAAACGATTTTGATAAAAAATAATACCCCCAGTGATTAAAAGGGGTATATGATATGCAACATATTTTCCTGTTTTCGGCCCCGTGCAGCGGGCGTAAAGAGAGGCAGAATCATGCAGCGAATCATCATCCCGACCCACTATGTGCATACCCGTAGCACCCCGCTGTGGACAAAAGAGACGGCGCCAGCGTCGATCTGGAAGCGGCATCTGGACGCGGGCACCCGGCAGGGCGTCTACCCACGACTGTCGGTGATGCGCGGCGCGATACGCTATCTGGGCTACGCTGATGAGACCAGCCCGGATCCGGTCGAAACCCTGACCATTGCTGAAGGGGAGTTTGGCGTTTTCCCACCCGAAAAATGGCACTGCATTGAGGCGTTAACGGAAGACACCGTATTTAACGTCGACTTTTACGTTGATCCTAAAATTCTTATCGAGGGATAATATGAACAGTGAAAATAAAGGTTATGCGTTAGCGGTAATCAACGGCAATAATAAAGATAAAAAAGAAAAAGTGTATCTTAAGCCCATGGCCCTGTACGTGCCTGATATCGCAGCGCAGGCCATCGCTGAGCTTATTTCTGATCTCTCAGTCGATAACGCCGGGGATAAGGGATTTATCGTAACGGTAACCAACAATAATAATGGCGTGTCGGTCGACAGTGAATTTGCAACTTTGGCTGAATTGCAGGATCCGCAGACGGCTGCCGATGCGGTAAAAGATCTGATTAATATCGTGCGCGGCTACGAGTCCGACGAAGAGACTAACGTCTGCGGCTGGTAAGCGTAACGGAGCCGAACCGCCAGCTGCCGCTTCGCAACCTTGCCGCAGACCTGCTGGCGGGCATCACGGCTGAGAGACGCGCCGCTGGAGAAGCCGAAACCCCGGCCTTAACTATTCTTCAACGGCGAGTGATATGTTTTACATTGTATTTATTGGTATTTTGGTATATATCGGATAAATCGACGATGAGATTATTCTGCGCATAGCTGATCGATTGCACGCGTAGCAGCAGGCTGTTTTGCGCAACCTGCAGGAGTTCCGCTTGTTCGCGGGTGGCCAGAACCGGGGAATAGTTACGGTGGCTTTCCAGAATGGTGATGTTGCACTCCTTCTTAAAGTAGTTAAATTTTGACCTTTCCAGATTTCCGATGCTAAGCCATGGGAAAATCGCTACCGGTATATAGCTGTTTTCTATCAGAATGGGCACGTCATCAATCATCCGAATGCGCCTGACATAATAGACTTTTTCTCCGGGCTCAATTTTTAACTGTTGTGCGATGGCCAGAGGCGCATCGAGCATAGTGAACTCGATGACCTTGTTGCGATAGTTAGTCTCGCCAACGATATGCATCTGATAGTTGAACCCATCAAGCTCCCCGCCGTGATAATTGCTCTTTCGCGCAACGTATGAACCGCTGCCGTGGCGTTTGACGATCAATTTTTCCCTTTCCAGCAGCGTTAGCGCTTTGCGGATGGTCATCACTGATACCTGTAGCTCGCTGGCTAACGCTTTCTCGCTCGGTAACGCATCTCCGACTTCAAACTCATCGCTGTTGATGCGATTTTTCAGCCGTTCGGCAATGGATTTGTATATCACTTATAGATGTCTCATGGCGAAGTGAATTGTTGGCGAATAAATGTAACTATATGATTTTTAGATTAAATATTTTCATTCGCAAGGTGTTCATAAACTGGTCATCTAGTTATTTGTTTTTATTTATATATCTATTACTTCCGAAGATATATGACTTTCATCACAAATGACACTTTATCTCCTCTGATTAATCCCCTCTGGCGCATAGGCTGATTCGCAAGTTCTGAGCGCTGGCAGTCGATAAGCAGGAGAGGGGAAGAGGATGATCGGGGTAAAAAAATTACAAGATTTTTCCAGGGCGATGATTGGGCCGATTTTATATCTGCCGGTTGTGGGTCTGTTGATTGCGTTGCTCAGTATGACCACCAATAAATTATGGGTGGCAGAAGACAGCTCGCTTTTCCTGCTGGGGAAATATGCTTCCAGTATGCTCTGGGCAATCATGAACAATCTTGGCTTCTTCTTTTGCCTCGGTCTGGCGAGCGGGCTGGCAAAAACTCGCAAAGCGGAAGCCGCGTTTGTCGCCGCAATGACCTGGTTTATGTACCTGGCGGCCAACAATAGCTGGCTTACTCTGACCAGGCGGCTTGTTGAGGGGAGCAGCAACGCGCAGCTTTACGGCAGCGGGCAAACCTTTATTTTCGGTTTCCAGGTCATCGATATGGGCGTGTTTCTTGGCATCATTCTGGGCTGCGCGGTGGCTTTCATTCATAACCGCTTTGTCGATATCGAGTTTCGCGGCGCATTCTCAATTTATGGCAACAGCAAGCTGGTTCTGATCGTAATGATCCCGCTGGTCGGCGTGTTTGCCATCGCCACGGTCTATTTCTGGCCAATTGTTGAACACGGTATATCGGCGCTGACCGGCGTCATGAAAACTTTCGGCGCCGCCGGCGTTTTTCTGTATGGTTTTCTCAATCGTTTTCTTATCCCGACCGGTTTACATCATCTCATTTGGTCACCCTTCGTTTTTACCTCTATTGGCGGACAGCTGTTAATTGATGGGCAGACGATAGTCGGGGCAAAGCCCATTTTCCTCGCTGAAATTGCCGATAACACCGGGGGAGCGTTAAGCGACTCGGCGCGATTCCTGACTTATGGAATGGTCAAAATGTTTGGCACGGCCGGAATGGCCCTGGCCTTTTATAAGACGGCGAAACCTGAAAATAAACAAAAGTTGAAAGTCACGCTTATCCCGCTGATTGTGACCTCCTTCCTCGTCGGGATAACCGAACCTTTTGAGTTTTTATTTATCTTCACCGCACCGGTGTTATGGCTGGTTTATTCGTTAGTGGATGGCTTTTTCCAGATGCTGGCGTGGCTGCTCGATGTTCGGGTCTGCGCAACCAACGGCATTATCGATTTTATTGTTTATAACATACCGGCGGGAGCCCATCTGACGCGCTGGCCTGTTTTTGTCGCCCTGGGGTTAGCGGAAACAGCGGCGATGTATTTTATCGGTAAATTCCTGATTCTGCGTTTCAGGATGCGCACGCCAGGCCAGGAACAACAGGATGAGGCGCTAAGCCGAGCGGCGAGCGCAAGCGTCCCAGCTAAGGCTTCCGGTGAACAGGTCATTCTGGGGCTTGGCGGGAAAGACAATGTGTGTTCTGTCGGCAATTGTTTTACCCGACTTCGGGTTGACGTGCGGGACCCGGCATTAATTCAGGAACATATTCTGAAAACCAGCGGCGGTACCAGCGTCATTATCAAAGGTAATCACGTTCAGGTTATTTATGGTTTAGGGGTGAATAAAATCCGTAATGCTGTGGATCGCTATTTAGATGTACATGAATAATGAGGTGGAAGATGCAAAATAAATTTGTTGTTACGATAGCTGGCGGCGGCAGTACCTATACTCCAGGGATTATTATGATGCTGCTGGAAAATATGGACAGATTTCCGCTGAGCGAAATTCGTCTCTATGATAATCATCACGATCGCCAGCGCGTGATCGGTGAAGCGTGCGCGATTCTGGTGGCTGAACGTTATCCGCAAGTGGCTTTTAGCTACACCACCGATCCGCAGGAAGCTTTTACCGGCGTTGATTTTGTGATGGCCCATATTCGCGTCGGCCTCTACGAGATGCGTGAAAAGGACGAGAAAATACCGCTTAAGCATGGCGTGATTGGCCAGGAAACCTGTGGCCCTGGCGGTATCGCTTATGGTATGCGTTCCATTGCCGGGGTACTTGAACTGGTTGACTATATGGAAACGTACTCCCCCGGCGCGTGGATGCTCAACTATTCCAATCCTGCGGCGATCGTTGCCGAGGCCACTCGTCGATTACGGCCAGCGGCTAAAATTATTAATATCTGCGATATGCCGGTGGCAATTGAAGGATTATTCGCCGATATCCTTGGTCTGAAATCACGTAAAGAGATGAACGTGCGTTATTTCGGCCTCAACCATTTCGGCTGGTGGACCAGCATTACCGATAAGGCCGGTAATGATTTAATGCCGACGTTAAAAAAGCATGTGTCTGAGCTGGGGTATTGCAGTCCGAAAGAGGATTTTCAGCACAAAGCGCCAAGCTGGATTGAGACCTTCAAAAAGGTGAAGGACGTCTTTGCGCTGGATACCGACACGTTGCCCAATACCTACCTAAAATACTATTTTTATGCCGACTACGAGGTAGCTCACTCGGACCCGAACTTTACGCGCGCAAATGAGGTGATGGCCGGGAGAGAGAAAGAGGTATTCGATATGGCGAAAGACATTGTTGCCCGGCGGAGCGCCAAAGCGGCGCATTTCCATGCCGGGGCGCATGCCACCTTTATTGTCGATCTCGCCTGCGCCATCGCCTTTAATACCCAGGAAAGAATGCTGTTGATTGTAGAGAACAACGGCGCTATCGCGAATTTTGACGAGACCGCGATGGTTGAAGTGCCTTGCCTGGTCGGCGTTAACGGTCCCGAACCGCTGGCGATGGGAAAAATACCGCTGTTTCAAAAGGGGCTGATGGAGCAGCAGGTCGCGGTGGAAAAACTGGTTGTCGACGCCTGGGTTGAAGGAAGCTACCAAAAGCTCTGGCAGGCGTTGACCTTGTCCAAAACGGTTCCGAGCGCGTCGGTTGCGAAAGCTATTCTCGATGAACTGATCGAGGCCAATCGTGGTTACTGGCCGGAGCTGAGCTAAAGTGCCGCTAACGCCCGATGTATTTCATCGGGCGTTACCTACACTGCGATGCCGGACGGATACTCCGCTTCGCCGGAGAGTTGCTGTATGATCTCCGCCACGTTTTCTCTGCCAACCGGCGCCGAGATGGCGTTTCCCTGAAAATGGTCGACTCCCAGCGTTTTCAGTTTGTTGAATTTCTCCAGGCTATCTACGCCTTCGGCAATACAGCGGCTGCCGATCAGCCGGCAGTAGTAGATGAGGCTTTTAATCAGCGCCAGGGCGTGCGCATCGCGCTGCATATCATTGATGATGCCCATATCCAGCTTGTAGGCGTTGAACGTCAACGCCCGCACCGGGAACAGCACGCTGCTTTGCGAGAAGCAGTCATCAAGCATAATTCGGAAGCCGCGCTGCTGTAGCCGGGCCATATTTCCGGCTATTTTCCCGTGGCGGCTGAGGTCGGCATTTTCGGCAAGCTCCAGCACCAGCCGCGGCGATATTTGCGGCTGACGCAACTGCTGGCGCGCGGTTTCCATCATGCGAATCAGGTTTTCATTGCTGGCGACAGCCGCGGGAATATTCACCGCGAAATAAAATTCACCACTGTACAGATTGATATTCTGCACGGCTTCCTGCAGCACAAACGCGGTGAGCACCAGCCACGCATATTCCGAGCGTAGCTGCGGTAAAAAATCAGCGGGAAACAAAACGCTGCCGTTCCGGCGCCAGCGGACAAGGATCTCCATCCCCCTTAGCTGACGATGTTCATCAGTTATGGGCTGGAAAACCGGGAAAATTTGTCGGCTATGGATTGCATGGACAAATTCACGCTCGAAAGCGCATAGGGCGGCGATGGGCTCGCTTTTCTGTTCTCTTATCTGACTGCCGGGAAAGCGGGCGGCCATCTGCGGGTGGTGTTCCACCATTTTTTTCAATCCTGCGGTTCTTTGATTGTAGAGCGTCTTGTGGCTGATGCCGCGGCGTTTGGCCTGATCGCTGGCGCGGTATCCGCAGAGCAAACCGAGGATGGCGTTCAGCTCCGGTCGGGTTAGCCCGGCAGGGCGCTTACCCAATGCCCGCGCTTCTTCATCTGCCAGCTGTTCAAGGGAAGGATATCCCTCGGGTATGACGTCGCGCAGTAGCGCCGCCAGACAGGGGACCGGGAGGTCGGAGGCGGCCGCCCGCACCGCGGAAAGCTGACGCCGCTCTGCGACCTGGTGTAGCAGGGTGGACCATAGCCAACTGGCCGGGCTGCGGCTGAGAAACAGCATCGGTAGCGGCGTTGCGGACTGTTCCAGCAGCATAGCGGCACGCTTCAGGGTTGAGAGTAGCCGAACAGGGGATTCAGGGAGAAACACCACCAGACGGCGTACGTCAGGGGGCAGCGTCGGTGACGCTGAGGTTAACACCACGGGCCGGGCGCCCCCGTCTTCCATCAACCGCACCAGGCCCTCTGTGACCAGCGAACAGGGCGACAGGATGCCGTCACTCTCCGGGAGGTTATTCGTAAACAAAAGTCACCCCGATAATTGACTGCACATTACCCGCGGTCACCTGTCCGCTGGTGCGCGCATAGTTGGCGGTTAAGCCAAGGCTGACCGCCGAGGTTCCCACGTTGCCTAACGACACCGTGGTATTCGCGGGAACGACGCTGCCGTTGCGCGTCAACTGAACGCCAACCCCCAGAGCCGGAGAGGCCGATGCGGTATTGGTAAATATCGAATTGGCCGCGTTCTCCGTAGTACCGGAGAGGTAGTAGCCCAGATTCTGGTTTTGCGCGCAGTAAACCGTTAGCGGAATGGCGGCCGAAGCGGGATATTCCGGCAGCGTCACCGTCACATCGCGAGCAGAAACGTCGCAGCCGCCGGTTGGCACCACGACATCGTTGTTGGCGTATATGTTCCACACGAACTGGAAGTCGTCGTTATCCTTGTTATTGGTCTGGCGCAGGATCAGGACAGCGATTAGCGAACCGGCGGAAATGGCGACCCCACCTGCGCTGCTGACGGGCGTCAGATAGAGAACGGTAGGCCAGGGTCTATCGACTATCGAGTTGTAGGTCATCCGCGCCGTTTCGCTGGTGGTGGGGAACGGGTAGCTGGTGCCGTTATACCTGACGGTACCGGAAAAGCTCGACAGCACGCCGCCATAGGCCGATCCGCGCTGGAGCGTCACGTAATCGGTCATGGTTTCCGGAAAATCGTTATGACAAAAAATCTGTGTCGAAAGATCCACGACCAGGTTCTGCCCGACGCTGACCGCCGGCGCAAGGTTTACGTACACGTTCGCCGAGCCGCCGCCGATGGGAATGGTCACGCCCGCCGCGGTTTTACAGGCGAAAGACCAGGCGTTAAACGACCAGCCTGCCAGCAGCAGCGTCATCAGCAGGGGGATTATCTTTTTCATTACTCTGTTCTCCTGGCTCAGGCGTAGGTATAGGTGACGTTAATCACCGCCTGAATCGTTCCCTGGGTAGCGCCGCCGTTGACCGTTAGCGCTCTGACCTGTAGCGGGAAGCTGGCGGACTGGGTGGCGTCATCCACCTGGACCTCTTTTCTCGCGCCGGTGTTCAGCGTGGTGCCGCCATTGTCCTGCAGCTCAAGCTGGATGTTGCCGGCGGTACCCTGGTTTTTGTAGTAGCCGGTGGCGTCCGCCGTGCCGCTAAAGCTGGCGGTGACCCGCGAGGTGCCGACCGGACAGTTGCTGAGGTTAAGCGCCACGCTGTGCCAGGGTGAGGAAGAGCCGGCGGAGACCAGGCTAAAGGTATAAAGATCGCCGAGATCGACGGTGGCGTTAGCGGTGGAGACCGTGCAGGGTTTAGCCACCACTTTGCCGTTAACGGTAATAGTCACGTCGGCGGCGCGGGGGGCGCTGGCGAAGGCCATCATTACCGCCAGCAGCCAGGGTGCATGAGTCCATTTCATTTCAGCCTCCGGTTACTGAAATTCAAGCGTGAAGGTCGCGGTTGCATTAACGTGCCCGGCGGTGACCGGTAGCTGGGTGGCCATTAGCCGGGCATAAAAGTTCAGGGTGTTGGGCTGGCTGGGCGTCAGCGTGGTCCAGGCAATGGCCGATGAGGCTGCGTTGAGCGGCAGCATCGTCTGCTGCGCGTCAAGGATCTGCACGCCCATCCCCGCCGCCGCCGAAGCCCCGCCGTCGAGCTTTAATAGATCGCTATTGATGCTGTCGGCAACGCCAACAAAGCCGACCTTCACCGCGGTAACCGAGCTACCGCAGGGCGACAGCACAATACGAAAGGGGACCAGCGGCGTGGTTGCCCCAACCGCATGGAATTGCTTTGCGGCGTTATCCATCAGATCGACGGTAAAATCTTTTGATTCACCCGCCACGGCGCAGGCGTTATCGCGAACGTAGCCGCTGATAGTAATGGTACTGTCCGCCGCGCCGGCGTTGCTGGCCGCCAGCGAGACGAGGGCGCTCAACAGATACAGGGTTTTTCTCATCATCATGGTTTCCTTAGCGGCACTCCGTGGAGAGCTGGCTCAGCGTCTGGTTCTGATTTTCCGGCGGCAGGCTGTAGCTGGCCTCACAGCTGGTGTTCGGACCCTCGCCCCATTTCGCCCGCACCTTGCCCGCCAGCGGCATCCCGCTCAGGTAGACCTGGCCGTTATCGGCGACGATGCTGCTGCCCTGGCTGTCGTCAGAGGTCACCAGCGCGCCGAAGGGAACCGGCTTCCCGTTATAGATGAGCGACATCAGCAGCTTGAGCCCGACGTGCGCCTTAAATTCCGCGCGGACAATTGCGCCGTGGGTCGGTACTACGCTGGCTACCGCATCGTCCAAATCGACGTTATCGGCCAGGCTATTGGTGTCCAGCGCCACCCGGTTTTCCCGGTATTCGGTGGCGTAGGGCAGAACGGCGTAGCCGCGCCAGTCGGTCCGTACCCCGGTCTGGTTTTCTACCCTCACATTGTCGGCGCCCGGGGCTTTGATCAGCACGATCGTGTCGTTCATCGGCTGGCTCAGGGTGACGCCGTCAGCGTGGGCCAGCACTCCGCCGCTCAGCCCGTAGTAGAGCTGTTTGATACCGTCGCTGCGGCTGTAGCCGACGTTGGCGTTACCGTAGCCGCCGCGGTAATTCAGCGCCGCGTATCCGGTGCCACCGCTGTTGCCATCGCCGCCGCCGGCGTAGCCGGTCTGTACGCTGTAGCTCAGGTTGTTGTCCTCCAGCAGCGTGCCGTACAGGCCGGCAAGGCTGGTGGTCCTGCCGTTCAGATCGTTGGACATGCTGTAGCTGGCGCTGGCGTGCCGCCACGCCGATTTGCTGTCGGAGCGCATCCAGTGGCTGAACGGAATATTGACATTAAGCGCCAGCATCTGGTCGCGCCCCTGCTGCCAGGCGTTTCTGGTCAGGCTGTAGCTCAGGGTCCAGTTGATATCGTCGACGGCGGCGTTAAGCCCGGCCTGAAGCTGCTGGTCGGCCTTACCGGTGCCCCAGTAGGTCTGGTGACTGCCGCTCAGGTAGAGCGTGGCGGTACGCCCCAGCTGCTGGGTGACGCTGAGCTGTACCCTGCCGCGCTTGTTGTACGCGAGGTTATAGTAATCGGTGAACTTCGGTTTCACTTCAATCACGCCGTCCTGGGTCTCGACGTTGTAGCCGCTCATCCGGTTGTAGGTGGTGTCGGCGAAGCTGAAATAGCCGCGCGTCGAGTAGCGGTAGCCCACCAGCTGAATATTGGTGCCGGTATCCGTCAGCGACTTGTTATAGAGGAAACGCACCGACTGCCCCTGATGCTCGCTGTCATCGGGCAGGGTGGCGTTGGCCTGGGTGATATCCATCGATAGCGCCCCCAGCTCCCCCATGTTTTTGCCGACGCCGAGGTTAAAGGCGCGGTAGCGGTCCGCCAGCTGGGTACCGCCGTACAGGGTCCAGCCCGCCGGGAGACCGTGCAGCAAAGTTCCCTGGAAGAACTTCGGTTTTTCCTGCTGATTGCTGCCGCTGCGGTACTCCCCGGCGGTGACGGCATAGCGGGTATGGCCCTCGCGCTGGAGCACCGGCACGGACGAGTAAGGGACGGTGAAAACCTGGCTGCTGCCGTCGGCCTCTTTGATGGTCACCTGCAGGTCGCCGCCGTTGCCGGCGGAGTAGAGATCGTTGATGGTGAACGGGCCGGGGGGCACCGTGCTCTGGTAGATCTCATAGCCGTTCTGCTTCACCGACACCTGAGCGGTGCCGCGGGCAATGCCGTGGATAACCGGGGCAAACCCCTTCTGGCTGTCCGGCAGCATGTTGTCATCGGAGGCGAGCTGCGCGCCGCGGAAGTTAATGCCGTCGAAGACGTCGCCGTTGGTGTAGCTGTCGCCCAGCGTGAGGCGCGAACGCAGCGCGGTGATGTCGCGCTCCAGCCAGGTATTGACGTGCTGCCACTTGTTTTCACTGGTCGACGAACTGCCGCTGCTGCTGTAGCTCCAGGTGGTGTTATCGCGCAGACGCCAGGCGCCGAGATTCAGCCCGCTCTGCAGGTTCAGGTACGCGTAGTTGCTGCTGCCGCCGATGTCGTTATGGACGTTGTTGCCGGTGAAGTTGTAGTTCAGCAGCCCGGCGTTAATCCCGTGGTCCCAGAGCTCAGGCGGAATATAGCCGCGGGCGCGGTTGCCCATAAACGCCTGGGGTACGGTCAGGTACAGCCGCTGCTGCCCGGCATCAAAGCGGGTGGTGGCGTCTTTGATCATTTCGGTTAACGGTACGCAGGCATCTGCCGCCATCACATCGATACCGGCAATGGCGGACGTGTTGACGCCCATGCTGGCCAACTGTCCGCGCGTCAGGCAGGGTGCCAGTCCGTGGCCTTTTTCATCAACATTAAAGGTAATATCGCGGGTGGCCATATACCCGTCATTGAGGTAGATATCCGCGCGGTAGGTACCCGGCGGCAGCTCCTGGCCTTTTTCAAAACCGGACAGATCCGCCACGGCAGCGGGATCGTCCGCTAAAAAACGTGGGTTGAAATAGAGTTCTGCCTGCGCGTAAAAAGCCGGTGAGGCCAGCAAAAGGGCAAGGGGGATCTGCGCAAATGCGCGAGCAGCTCCTGGAGTAACACGCCGGGAGCCCAGGTGGTCGAGTCCATATTTCAGATGTGACATAGTCCCTCCGGTAAAAGTCGCCCGGCTGTCAGTTCTTATTTTTATTTCCGGGAGAACGGGTCTCCCGTCAGTTATTGGGTCGCGCCCTGCATCCGCGGAGTCAGCGCGCCGTAGTCGTTAATCGTCCGGTATGTAATCTCGCGACCCGCATCGGCGGGTAAGCTGACGCTGGCTTCACCCATCGGCGGAACCAGCGCATTTTTCAGCACCCGGGTACCGGCGTTGAGTTCGGTGACCGTCAGGTAGTAGGGAGTGGGGTTGATCAGCGTAAGCGTGCCTGCGCCGCGACGGAACTTCAGCTTTTCGGCAGCCTGATCCGGCGGCAGCGCCAGCTTTGCCGGGCGGTAATAGAGCTTGATGCGGCTGATGATCGCCAGCTGGAGAGTGTTTTCGCTGAGCTTTGATTTATCCATCGACGGGATCGCTTTGACGTTCATCCAGAACAGCGTTTCCCGATCCTGCGGCAGCTGGTTGTTGGTGGCATCAATGATGCGCAGGGTATTCTCTTTTTTTCCCTGCATGGCGAACAGCGGCGGGGTGATGACAAAGCGACCGTCCTTCGCGCCATCGGCATTCTCCACCCATGACTGAATCAAATAAGTGCTCTTTTCGTCGTTGTTGGTGACCGCCAGCTGAACCTGCTTTTGCCCGGCAGGATAGATGACGCGGGTCGCTCCCAGCGCCACGCCGGCCTGGGCCTGAGCGCTAAAACCGCTGGTGGCGAGCAGTAATAGAGCCGCCAGTAAACCGCGCATCCCGCGCCGGGTAGCCAGTGTGTATTTCATGCTTATCTCTTTCTTTTTCAAAATTATTTCCTGTTACCGGCGCTGTTTACTGGTAGGTCAGGGAGAACCATGCCTGAGCGTTGGCCGCTCCCCCGGTCACCTGATTCCCGGTGGCTCGATATTTAGCGACAAAATGCAGGGTGGTCGGGCCGGTGTGCAGCGGCGACCAGCTTCCTGGCGGCGCATTGAGCGGGATCTGGCTGCCGGTTTTATCAAACAGAGCGACGCCCACGCCGGTCGCGATCCCCGGTCCTTCGCCCACCGAGAGCACGTCCGGGTTTTTACCATCGGCAACGCCGTAAAACGCCACGCCAACGCGCTGGCTGACGGCGGTGCTGCACTCCTGCAGGTGGATATCGAAGGGGACGGGGTTAGTGTCTTCCCCGGCCGAATGAAACCGATTGCTGCTGATTTGTCCCATATTGACCGTCATCTGGCGGTCGCCCGCTTCAACGCGGCACGACTCGGCAATAACTATCCCCTGAAAGCGCATGTTTCCGCCGGGCAGCATAACGTTCCACTGGTTACCGGCCAGCGCCAGCGGCGGGAGCAGGAATATCAACAGACCTGACTTCATCCTTTGCATCGTTATTACCCTCAGTCTTTTTCGGATAACGGGCCTTCCTGGCCCGACGTGCTTCCCTGCCTGATGAAGAAATTACTCGTACTGCACTTTAAAGGTGGCGTCCGCGTTAGCGGTACCGGCAGTCGCGACGCCTGTTGCAAAGTAGCGTGCCTGGAATGGGATGACGTTGGTACCATTGCTAAGCGTGGTTTGTGCGCCGAAAGACGCGCCATCCAGCGCCAGCGGGGTGCCGGTACGGTCAAGGATCTGTACGCCGACGTTAGTCGCGCCGCCTGCGGCAGAACCCTGCAGGGCCAGTACCGTTGGGTTTGTACTGTTAATCGCCGTGCCAGCAAAAGCGATCGCGGCCTTCTCGGAAACGGTGATATCGCAATCATTCAGTTGGATGTTGAAGCCAACAGGAGAGCTGGTGCTACCCGCGGTGGCAAGTTTCGCTGAGCGCACCTGGCCTAACTGCACGGTTTGATCGAGAGAACCGGCATCAACTGCGCAGGCCGCATTAACCACTTCCCCTTTAAAATGCACCGTACCGCCGTTCACCGTAACGGTATCGGCCAGAGCCGCAGCAGAACTCAGGGACAATGCTGAAATAACGATAAGTGCTAATTTGTTCATGGTAAAACTCCTGTTTATGAATAATCCTGAAGCTATGCTTCACTTGAAAAGACATTTATTGTTGAAAAATAATTTTTGAAACGTAATCCTATTTTTACAGCCTAATTTATTCATCAGGTTGCGGCGATGCGTATAAATAGTCTTAAGTTTCACGCCAAACTCTTCTGCGATCTCCTGGTTGCTTTCCCCTCTGCTTAACATGCTTAACATCTGCTTTTCACGCAGGCTTAGCCGGAATTTAGTATGGTAATTTCCTGAGGTCTCTTTCTTTAAAAAGAAATTCAGGATACTTCGGGTATTACTTTTCTTATCAAGTACGGTTATTTTTTCAAATAGTTCGGACTTATAAAAAGCCAGGTCGCTGGATGCAAAGGCGACAATGTTCTTATTCGAGAAGTAAATCCACTCCGAACCCGTAAGATCGTTAGAGTCGAGATCTATAATCAAAAAGAAATTGTCAATAAATTCTTCTCCAAGCAGTTCAATCAGGCCCAGAGTAAAATATTTATCCTTAGATAAAATATTAGTTGATAGAGTCATATCTGAACGCGATCTCATCCTTGGGTTGACCTTTAACTCAACGTTAATAAAACCATTCAGCGAATTAAGAGTAATCTAACATTGCCCACCTCAATGAGGCATGCGGTCGATGCTCTAAAAGAGATAACGGCTGTAGATATAGGTTTATTGTGTTTTATTATTCGAGTTTTTGCTGTTTGTTTGGTGTTTAATTTTATGTGTTGCATGCAAAATAGATTTTTATAAATTAAAAATGATAGGGTGTACTTATCGTTAAACCCTGAACAATAGTCACACTCTTTGTATTGGAATTTTCTTAGGGAAAATTCCTTGAGTAAACGCGATGATTTTTATCTTTAGCGTATCCGGTTTTTTTTAATTACTGAAAATATCCCGACAAGAGACTCGGGAAGTGACCTCTCCCGCTAAATTTAGAACGTTAATCATGAGGGTGATAATATCATCGTAGATAATTTCATACGTCATGAAATTAATTACGCGACGTTATCATTCCATTAGCCTTTAAATTTCTCTTTTCTACACCTCCGGAGCATTTTCAGCTCAGATTTCACGAAACCCCACTCACTCGATACGGTTATTTCTGCGTTCAGTTAATACTGATAAGCCCGGCGCGCCGCTGGTTTCGATGAGAGCTATAGTACCATTGTGATTTATTTTAGTTATATGTATTCTGTTTTATCGATTTTTAGGAACTATAATTTGGTTTATAAGTAAAATACCGTTATATACAGCACAAAATGCTATATATGCAGATGTTTTGCGGACGGTGTGCGGCTGAGGATAATTTGTAAGGCTAGTTTATGATGTACAAAATTCAAGGGACGATCTATTTCAGAAGTGATGACGGCCTGATGTGGCTGGATGAGGATGCATCCGTCACGCTAACAGCAACCACCGGTCGCCTGCTTAAGTTCCTTTTAGACCACAGAGAGCATGTGATTTACAGGAATGAGATACTTGAAAAAGTGTGGGACGCACATGGGCTGCGGACGTCCAGTCATAGCCTCAATAAGTATATTTCAGATCTGAGAGCCGTTTTCAGAAACCTGGGCTGCACCGAGGAGATTATCGTTACCGTTCCGCGGGTGGGTTTTATGATATCTGCAGCCATTGTTATTGAAAGAATGGATTATCCTGCTCTCGCGGTAAATGGCGAAAGCGAAGGAGAAGCGGCGGTTGTCGGTCGGGGCATCGGTTCAAATGAGGAGAGCGAGACATATTCTGCCGGGGGGGTTAAAAAGGCCCGCTATGCACTACTTGCGCTGTGCGCGTTAGTCATGCTTTTTCTGAGCATTCAAGGCGAACTGTATCGCCCACTCTTTGCCGCAGACGAGGATGAAATCTATTTTCTGGGGAGCGTCGATTCATGCCCGGTCAGAACTTTTAACGTAATACCTCAAGAGCAGAAGCCAAAGATGATGGCCCTGGCTCAGAATCTTATTAAGAAACAAGGAATGCTGTGCTCAGGCAATAGTGTTTTTTACTTTAATGTATCAGAGTCTGTATTAAAAGCCTCTGAAGCAAGAGTATTTTTAGCCCACTGCATTAACTCAAAAGTTAAGAAAGGTGATTGGTATTCATGTGAAAACTATTACAGGCCAGATTATGAAATACCAGGATAAAATCAGGACCAAAAGCATTTACATACTCTTTCTGGTGTTGGTGATAGTGTTGATTTTTCTCTGGCTGGTAGGGCATCTTTATCGCAAAGACGACTTTGATTGCTCAGCCAACCTGAGAATTGAATCAACTTCATTTGCCTTTGATGCAAAATTTAAAACCTTCTTGCTTATGAGGGAAAATAATACCGGCTATTTTGATGTATCCGGGAAGGTGATAGTCGATGGCGTGAAGTACAACGTTGAAAGGGCGTACCATTTCAACTATGAAAAGAAAGCGAATAATATTTATCACCTAACCAATACCACAGTCTCGAAGAGAAAGGCCGACACCATGATCGAGGGTATGATGCAGAAAGTCTTTTTTAGTCCCGATCCGGATTCAGGGCGCTATATCAAAATACAAAAGATGAAAAACGCCTGGATCGTTCAAAGTCTGTATTCCCCTTCGTTTGTCTGTGTAACCAATTGAAGATAAAGGTTTTTAGATCATGGTGTTGTTGCCAGGGGAGTGACGCTCTCCTCGTATGCGATCCGCGCTAAGGCACTTTTATATTAAAGAAGGCCGTTTCTCTGTCAGATATTTCAGAAAGCAAAAAGCCTGCTCGAAAGCAGGCTTCTTAAATCTGGCTCCTCTGACTGGACTCGAACCAGTGACATACGGATTAACAGTCCGCCGTTCTACCGACTGAACTACAGAGGAATCGTGTGAACGGGGCGCATATTAACGATGCCCTTCCGCCTTGTCAAAGGGTGAATCGGCTAAGGTCGTTTGTTTGCTGACAATTTCAACAGAGTGCCCGTTTTTTCTGCATCATGCCGCGTCGTGCACCGTTGCAGTGCATTTATACCCCTAATGGGGCATACCGCAATCCGCTGACCGGGCAAAAAAATCGCGCTTTGCTATCACTATCCCTTATTACGCGGCTTACAGCGGCGTTTAGCTCTCCGGCCAAAAGCTGGCAAGCAAATTGCAAAACCTTCTGCATCTAAACGGCCAGTGTTGGTACTGGTGTTCCTTACAGGAGGCAAAATGAACTTAAGACGACTGAAGTATTTCGTAAAAATCGTCGATATCGGCAGTCTGACCCAGGCCGCTGAAGTCTTGCACATCGCACAACCGGCGCTGAGCCAGCAGGTTGCGACCCTGGAAGGCGAGCTGGACCAGCAGTTGTTGATTCGCACCAAACGCGGCGTCACGCCGACCGAAGCGGGCAAGATCTTGTATACCCACGCCCGTACTATTCTGCGCCAGTGCGAGCAGGCGCAGCTGGCGGTAAATAATGTCGGTCAAACGCTAAGCGGCCAGGTATCGATTGGCCTGGCCCCGGGCACGGCGGCTTCGGCCATCACTATGCCGCTGCTGCAAACGGTGCGTAACGAGCTGCCGGAAGTGATGGTCTATCTCCAGGAAAGTAGCGGAACCCTCCTCAACGATAAGCTTATCGACGGTCAGCTGGATATGGCCGTACTTTATGAACGTTCCCCGGTTGCCGGGATCATCAGCCAGCCGTTGCTAAAAGAAGATCTCTACCTGGTCGGTACCCGGGATTGTCCGGGGCAGAGCGTGGATCTGACGGCGGTCGCGGAGATGAATCTGTTCTTGCCGCGCGATTACAGCGCCGTTCGCGCAAGGGTGACCGAAGCCTTCACCCTGCGTCGCTTATCGGCCAAAATTATCGGTGAAATTGAATCCATTACCACCCTGACGGCAGCCATTGCCAGCGGCATGGGCGTCACCGTTCTGCCGGAGTCCGCCGCCCGTTCGTTGTGCAGCGCGGCCAACGGCTGGATGGCGCGCATCAGCACGCCGTCAATGAGCCTGTCGCTGTCGCTCAATATGTCGGCTCGCGGCAGTCTGTCGCCGCAGGCGCAGGCGGTGAAGGAGATCCTGATGTCGCTGGTGAGTCGCCCGTCGCTGGAAAATCGTGAATTACAGTTAGTCAGTTGAGCTATATTCCTGAATGGAATAAGTTGCTGGTTTTTATTATTTGTTAGCAAGGACAACAGACTTTAACAATAGAGCATATGTTATGTCTGATAGCCCGGAGGAAAGGGTGAACTTCCAGCAGCTCAAAATTATTCGTGAAGCGGCCCGTCAGGATTACAACCTGACGGAAGTCGCCAATATGCTCTATACATCGCAGTCGGGCGTTAGCCGCCATATTCGTGAACTGGAAGAAGAGCTGGGGATCGAGATTTTTATCCGCCGCGGCAAACGTCTGCTGGGGATGACCGAGCCGGGCAAAGCGTTGCTGTCGATTGCCGAGCGTATCCTCAATGAAGCCAGCAACGTTCGTCGCCTGGCGGACCTGTTTACCAACGATGCCTCCGGCGTCTTAACCATCGCCACTACGCATACCCAGGCGCGCTATAGTCTGCCGCCGGTGATTAAAGCCTTCCGTGAACTCTTTTCTGATGTCCGTCTTGAACTGGTGCAGGGAACGCCGCAGGAAATTGAAACGCTGCTGCATAACGGAGGCGCGGATATTGGTATCGCCAGCGAGCGTCTGAGCAACGATCCGACGCTGGTGGCTTTTCCCTGGTTCCGCTGGCACCACAGTCTGCTGGTTCCCAAAGATCATCCTCTGACCCAGGTGACGCCGTTGACCCTCGAGGCGATTGCCCGTTGGCCGCTCATCACCTATCGCCAGGGCATAACCGGCCGTTCACGCATCGATGAAGCCTTTAACCGTAAAGGGTTGATGCCGGATATCGTATTGAGCGCACAGGACTCAGACGTCATCAAAACCTACGTTGAGCTGGGGCTGGGCGTGGGGCTGGTGGCGGAACAGTCGGGAGATGAGCGGGAGTCTGATACCTTTACGCGTCTTGATACCCGCCATCTGTTCGATGCCAATACCGTCTGGCTGGGCCTGAAGCGCGGACAGCTGCAGCGAAATTACGTCTGGCGTTTTATTGAACTCTGTAATGCAGGCCTGTCGCTGGAGGAGATTAAACGCCAGGCGATGGAGCCGGAAGAGGCGGCGATCGATTATCAAATTTAGCAGGATGATAAATCAGATATGACATAGCAAACGAAGCTATAATTCATTCACGATAATCGCCACAGAGGAAGGGAAATTGTGCGGCGCGTGAAACTGCTTTGTTCTTTTATTATGCTTCTCACCAGCCAGAGCGCTCTGGCGGTGAGCTACCCGCTGCCGCCGGAAGGAAGCCGTTTGGTAGGCAGCCCGTTGACCATCACGATTCCGCAGAACAATACCCAGCCGCTTGAGGCCTTTGCCGCTCAGTACGGCCAGGGCCTGAGCAATATGCTGGAGGCCAACCCGGGCGTCGATGTGTTCCTGCCGAAATCGGGCACCACGCTGGTGGTGCCGCAGCAGCTTATCCTGCCCGCCACGGTTCGCAACGGCATTGTGATCAACGTTGCTGAAATGCGCCTTTACTACTATCCGCCTGAAGGCACAACGGTCGAGGTTCTGCCGATTGGTATTGGCCAGGCAGGGCGCGAAACCCCGCGTAACTGGGTGACCGCCGTTGAGCGTAAGCAGGAGGCGCCAACCTGGACGCCAACCGCCAATACTCGCCGGGAATATGCCAGCCGGGGCGAAAGTCTGCCGGCATTTGTGCCGGCCGGGCCGGATAACCCGATGGGACTGTACGCTATTTATATCGGCAGGCTGTATGCCATTCATGGCACCAACGCCAATTTCGGCATTGGCCTGCGGGTGAGCCAGGGCTGCATTCGCTTGCGCAATGACGACATCAAGTACCTGTTTGATACCGTTCCGGTAGGCACGCGGGTGCAGATTATCGATCAGCCGGTGAAATACACCGCCGAGCCGGACGGTAGCCGCTGGGTTGAAGTTCATGAGCCGCTGTCGCGAAACCGCGCGGAGTATGAATCGGACCGCAAGGTACCGCTTCCCGTCACGCCGGCGATGCAGGCTTTTGTGAAGGGCGAGGGCGTTGATGTGAATCGCGCCGGGCAAGCGCTTGAACGCCGCTCCGGTATGCCGGTGGAGATTGGCCGTTCAGCGTTGTAAGCCGGCAGCGGCTGGTCGCCTTTTCCTGCAAACTCGCAGCAACAGAACGCGCCCGTGGTTTTCGGGCGCCATCGGTTGTCGTGAATAGCGCTCTTTATTATTCCGCTTTAACTCATCTCAGCGATAGGGATGTTTTTTAAACGCAGCATGATTTTCAAATAATTCGGCAAGCGACTGAATGTGACGAAACTCTTGCGCATCAACAATATCGGGGATCCTGGCCTGAATAAAGGTCCAGATAACCGTACTCGTCACGGCAACCTGATCGGGGTCCGTAGCAATCGGACGATCTTCCAGTAGCGTATTCCATTCCCTGCAGGCCGCTAGCAGTTGACGGGTAATGCGCTCTATCCACGGATGATGCTGTTTTTCCGTCGGGCGAAGATGATGTTCATACACATTTTGCACCGCCTTCTCACCCGCGGCGAGCATAAAGCCCAGTACCTGCAGGTCTCTTGCCAGCGCATCCGCAGCGATCGGCAGGAGTTTTCGCTCCCTGGCAGCCTGTGCTTCGAAATAGTCCAGTATCAGCGATGAATCCATCAGACGTATTCCGTTATCCAGCACCAACGTCGGCGCTTTGACCGCAGGGTTGATCTGCGAAAACGCGTCAAAGCTGCTGAATACCGACAGCGGATGGCTTTCAAACTCGACGCCGTAAAGTTCAAGAGAAATCGCCACGCGCCTTACATAAGGAGAGTCCATCATGCCAATAAGCTTATTCATGATTCCTGTTTTCCTGTGCTGGTGAAATATGCTGGGGTTAACGCTTCGTTACTGACGATGAAAAGACAGTACAGTAAATTCATTCAGGCGAATATCTTCAGTATCTTACGGGTTAGGTTAGTATTACTGGCAGGTTATGGGTCACCTTTTAAGCGTCACGGTGAGGGAGTAGTAACATGGCGGATTTTCCCCCGATTGCGAGTTTACGTAGTTTTGAAGCCGTGGCTCGTCTTGGCAGCGTTACGCTGGCGGCGAAAGAACTACACGTTACGCACTCAGCTATCAGTCAGCAGATTAAAGTGCTGGAGGAGAGGGTCGGCTTAAAGCTGTTTATTCGTCACGGTCGCGGCCTGCAGATTAATGAAGAGGGACGACTCTACGCCTTGCAGGTACGCGAGGCCCTGAACCATATCGCGGACGCCACCCGACTGGTGCAGGTAAAGCCCCGCAGACAGGAGCTGACGATAGCGGTGGTACCCTCTTTTGGAGGCCACTGGCTTTTGCCTCGTCTTGAGCGGTTTCGGGCGAAATACCCTCAAATCACGCTGCGAATACAGGCAAACCTGGCGGTCACTCATCTGCAGCAGGAAGGGGCAGATTTGGCCATCCGCATGGGAAAAGGGGACTGGGAAGGCACGGAGAGTCATTATCTTTTCTCCGATGAGCTTATCGTTGTGGCTGCTCCATCTTATAACGGCGGTGAGCTACCCCGTACGCCGTCAGAGATAGCGCAGAGCAAGATTATCTTTTCCATGGAATCGTGGAAAACCTGGTGTATCAAGGCAGGGCTTGAAAGAGAGATTGTGCCCGGCGGGCTATGCATAAACGACTCAAATCTGGTGCTGGAGGCCGTCCGGCTCGGTAAAGGTGTTGCGCTGGAACGCCGATCTTTAGTCCAGGATGCTATTGCCCGAGGAGAGCTGGAACAGCTTACCCCTTTCGCCGCGCCTTATCCGTGGCCTTACTGGCTGGTCTCATCGCAAGTTGCAGAAAAGAAAAACGAAGCTGTGCTTTTTAAGGAGTGGCTTAGTGAGGAGGTTGTTGCCTGGCGTCAGCAAACGGCAACGGTAGAAGAGAGATAAGAGACGTTTTTTGGTAAACAGTGAAGGTGAGTGTTTTTCTGACGGCTCCCGCAACATTATTCCGCGTAAGTGAGCTTTCACCTTCAGCTGCGCACAGCGCTACCCTTCCGGATGTATGACACTCCAGGACCTCGATCATTATGTACTATGTCGTGGTTATCTGTTCCTTGCTCAAAAGCGCTCCTGATAACGAAAAAAGTTATTGATATCGCGACTTTCAATAATTTACATCTGAATGAGTGTAATATGCATTATATGTCTTTTTGGTAATTAAATTTGAAAACAGACAAGGATTATTTGTTTATCTTATTGTTTTTTATAGATTTAAATTTATAAGTCATAAGTTTTGATTTCTTTTTTGCAATTACTTTTGCTGGTGGTATAGTTATTACAGACCACAGATGGTAAAAGGATTACGCTCATCATGCGACCGAAAGAAGTTCAGGCATCGGCAGTCAGTACGATGTTCAGAGATGAAAGTAGAGGTTTGCTTTCCAGTAAAGTCGTTATTGTTCTGGGTTTACTTAGCGCCGTTGCTGCATTATCCACTGATATGTACTTGCCTTTATTTCCAGCTATCGCCAGCGATCTGCATACGACGCCTGACAAAGTTCAGCTTAGCATCACCGCTTTTATGGTAGGCTTAGGTATTGGGCAGCTGTTTATTGGACCATTATCCGATCATTACGGCAGACGTAAATTATTGCTGGGCGGGATGGCCCTATTAACCATCGCTTCATTAGCTGGCGCTATATCTACGAACATTCAGCTGCTCATTGTTACACGGTTCTTTCAGGGACTGGGAGGAGCGGCTGGTATCGTTCTTTCCCGAGCAATTATTTCTGATCTGTGCCCGGGGACTAAAGCCGCTCGATATTTTAACCTGGTGCTAGCGATACAGGGGATCGCCCCTGTTATTGCACCATTACTTGGAGGAGTGGCTGCATGGTTTATCTGGCCGGTAGTTTTTGTTTTTATGGCTACAATATCATTAGTTTCCACTCTGCTCAGTAGTCATTTTATTAGCGAAACCTTACCCCGTCATCAGCGATTACCTTTCAATCTGAATGAGTTTATCAGTCAGTTTATCGAGTTGCTAAGCAATAAGAAATATATTGGTTATACTCTAATTTTTTCAATCCAGTTTGGGGCGCTATTTGCTTATATATCAGCATCACCATTTATCTATCAATCGACGTTCGATTTATCCTCAGGAAAGTTCGCTGTAATATTCTCTATCAACGCCGGAGCCATGATGTTTGGTAGTATAGTCAGCGCTCGCTATGTTATGAAATTTGGTGAAGATAACCTCATAACCATGGGGGTGATAAGCACGCTGGTGATATCTATATTGCTTTGTATCGTTGACAATATTTCTCATTTCCAGTTTGAGATCGCGGCGGTACTACTGTTAATGATGATGTTTACTATGGCTTTGACATTTGGCAATGCCGCGAGTATGGCCATGGCGGCATCCTCTCACTTAAAGGGAACGGGTTCTGCTATTTTAGGGGCTTTTCAGTTTGGTATCGCTGCGATAACCCCGTCACTGCTTGGATTTGGAGACCCGTTGTCACTACTGCCGATGTCGCTGATTATCGCGGGATGTTGTTTAATTGCCATCATGGCATTGTTATTGACAGGTAAAAAAGGATAGTGTGATGAAAACCCATGACGCTATAAAAATCATTGGTGCAAGGCAAAATAATTTGCAAGATATTGATGTAGAGGTCCCTAAAAATAAAATAACAGTTTTTACCGGTGTTTCCGGATCGGGAAAAAGTTCTTTAGTATTCGGAACTATAGCGGCGGAATCTCAGCGACAGTTAAATGACACGTTTCCACCTTTTATTCGCCATCGCTTACCACATTATGGTAATCCTGAAGTCGATGAAATTGAAAACCTGTCGGTGGCCATTATTATTGACCAAAAACGTATTGGTGGCAACGCACGTTCGACGGTGGGCACCGCATCAGATATTTATACCCTACTACGGCTACTCTTTTCTCGTGTCGGCGAACCTTTCGTAGGTTATTCGAATGTTTTTTCATTCAATCATCCTGCGGGGATGTGTGCGACATGCGACGGGTTGGGCATTGCCAGTACTATTGATATCAACCATCTGATTGATTTAAATCTGTCGTTAAATGAAGGTGCTATTCGTTATCCTTCTTTTGCGCCAGGCTCATGGCGTTGGAAACGTTATGTTTATTCAGGACTTTTTGATGCCGATAAAAAAATCGCGGATTATTCAAAAGAGGAGCGAGAATTATTACTTTATGCGGATAATCTCACTCCTGAAGCGCCGTTAGCCGGTTGGCCTAAGAGTGCAAAGTTTGAAGGCGTCATTACGCGCTTTACGCGAAGTTATTTAAAACAAGAAACTAAAGATACTAAAACTGAGGAATTTCAGCGCGTCGTTAGTTTGCAGGTTTGCCCTTCTTGTCAGGGGATGAGGCTTAACGAGGAAATACTTTCCTGCCGGATTAGAGGGAAAAATATTGGCGAATGCGCAACGCTGCCTGTCACAGAGTTAAAGCTGTTTGTAGAAAAGCTCGATTACCCTGAAGTCAGGCCGCTGATCGAAGCATTGCTGGAAAGGTTGGATGCCATGTGTGCAGTAGGCTTGGGATATCTGGATTTGAACCGTACGACCCCTAGCTTATCGGGCGGTGAATCCCAGCGGTTGAAAATGGTCCGACATCTGGGAAGTAGTCTGACCGGGATCGTTTATATAATTGATGAACCCAGTACCGGCCTGCATCCAGCAGATATAGTGAAATTGAATGTTTTAATTGGAAAACTACGCGACAAAGGCAATACCATTCTGATGGTGGAGCACGACCCGGACATGATAGCGATAGCCGAGCATATTATTGATTTAGGGCCAGGAGCGGGTAAGCAAGGCGGGAATATTGTCTTCGAGGGCGACCTGTCGGCACTTAAGCAATCCCAAACCTTGACGGGTCGATATTTCTCTTCACGGGCAGAGATAAATAAGAAACCGAGATGTGCCAAAGGTTATATTTCGGTAAGAAACGCCACATTGCATAATCTGCATAACTTATCGGTAGACGTGCCTTTAAGCGTTATGGTCGCTGTGACGGGAGTTGCCGGATCGGGCAAAAGTTCATTCGTTATGGGGGCCCTGGCGCCACAATGTCCGGAGGCGATCGTTATCGATCAAAAACCGATACATACCTCAATTCGATCGCATATTGCTTCCTGGTGCGGTGCATTTGATACGATCCGTTCGCTGTTTGCCGAAAAAAACCATGTGTCAGCGTCGTGGTTTAGCGCTAATGCCAAAGGGGCCTGTCCGGAATGTAATGGGCTAGGGGTAATACAAACCGATCTGGCATTTATGGATACGGTTACGTTGCCATGTGAGGCCTGCCAGGGGCAGCGCTATAACCCACAAGCGCTGAAATATCGTTATCAGGGAAAAAATATTGCTGAGGTATTATCCCTGTCGATTAATGATGCCGGCGAATTTTTCCTGAATGAGCCACAGCTCAGGCCAATTTTTCGTAGCCTGGTCGAAGTCGGGTTGGGATATTTACGCTTGGGTGAAGCGTTAAATCATCTTTCAGGTGGTGAATGCCAGCGGCTGAAGTTAGCGTCACAATTAAATCATGATAGTGACATGTATATTTTCGATGAGCCAACCACGGGTCTTCATCCCAGTGATGTGGCCTCGCTGTTGAAACTATTTAACCGACTGGTAGCGCGCGGAAACACCGTCATTATTATTGAACATAATATGGAGTTGATCGCTCAGGCTGACTGGATTATTGATATTGGACCTTATGCCGGGCAAGAAGGGGGGGAATTATTGTTTAGCGGTACACCCGAATCGATGCTGGCCTGTCGCCATTCATTAACCGCAGAATGGTTGCGCAAACATTGCCGGATAGAGTGAGAAATGGTGGTCGGGACAGCCAGTAGAGACTGGCAATAATGTGATGCATGCCCATTATTATACTGATGTATTGTCCCGTTAATCTTATTCGTCTAAAGGCCAGTGGTAATCGCGATCCAGCCAGCCATCCAGGTCATAATCCATCATACATTGTTCGGCGAAACCTTTATATTCTTGTACCTGCCCCGACATCTGTGCGGCGAGTCATTCATCTCTTTAAAGAGAATTTGTTGGATACTGGCGATAACGCCTATGGTAATCCAGAGACGACTAAGCGTATTACACAACTGGGCTTGCGCTTTCCTGAACTGTCGGAGGAGACTTTCAAACGTATGATTGTTTATTTCCAGCGGCAGAAAGAAATTGTCTAGCAAACCGTTTATCAATTTCATCAAGAGGATAATACAATGGTTCCAGCACTATTTGATAAATATATTTCGGCAGTGATGGAGAAGTCATCGGATAAGCTGGCATCCCTTTTCTCTGTTAATGGACGTTTGTCGTTGCCTTTCCGTCGCAATAGAGAGGTGATTGTTGGCCGTGAAAATATTCGCTTACACTATGCTAATGGCTTTGGCGTTGCGCCCTTACGCTTTACCTCTATAGAGGATGAACGATTCCACTATACGAATAATCCCGATGTCGTCATTGTTGAATATAAACTACATGGGAATACTCTGCCAGATGGGAAACAGTTCTCTTTGTTATATGTTAATGTGATTGAAATAAATGATGGCAAGATAACTGAATTAATAGATTATGAGGATGTTTTGAACAGAGAATATATCTTTCAGGATTAACAGGATGATTCTTATGTTATCAATGGGGGCGAAGGTTAGGATAACTTTTCCTTCCTTGAAGGGTTATGGTAAAATGGTAAGCTTAACTTATTGTATACGGCATCAGGAGAATGTATGGAAATGAATAAAAAAGTGGCTAGTGGTTCCGAGCGCGAAATATCATTGAATCGTCAATTTGAAGATGCCTTAGGGAATTTGCAATGCGTACTTGTTGCACGTCGATCGCTGATTAATCCTGATGGTATTAACTGGCCGCAATACGATACGTTGTATATTTTACGTCAGTTCCAGCCGATGACTCCAAGCGCAATTGGTGAAAAGCTCGGATTTGCGCGTAGTAAAATGTCCAAGATCCTGCGGATGTTGAAAGATAAGCACTTTGTTGAGCAGGAGTCGGCAGAAAGCGACAAGCGAGAAATGCTGACGAGGATTACGGAAAAGGGTATTGAATTCCTGAATTCTGCAGAGTCCAGCAGGCGCATAATGGCTGAGCAGGTGGCATCCTGTATGTCGCAGGGAGAGATTGCTATTTTCGCTGAGCTTTGTACAAGGGCTGCCAATATATTACACGAGAATATTAAAGGTAAACTCGAAGATACCAGTGAAAATTAATAAAGTTTATGGTGATGAAGCGTTAAACGGAGCGCTGGCGTGGTATTCTCTTTGCCGAATATGGAATCGAATATATGGCATTGGAATTTTGCTAAAATGTTGCTATGCGACGATGGTGAAAGTGGACCCGATACTCCGATACTAAGAAAAGATTTTACCGCAGATGGTAAAAAAATGCTGATTCGTATCGTTAATATCTTGTTTGCTAAAACCTTGTCTCATTGCAACGTGCGTTGATGTGCCCGAAACAGGCTTGAGCGGATAGTTTTCTGTCAATATAAAATCAAAGCTGTCTGGCATACTGGCGATAATGGGAGCAGGCCATTGCTCGGATCATGGCCGCAGTTTTTATTTTTCACATAATAGCCTTCAATCGTATCCTCTCGTTTAGCGTATTCTCGCACTACGTCTGGTGAGGACAGGAGTTTTGGCGAATACCTGTAGCAGATATTTCTTTATTTTCAATATATCGATGAATAAATGTGAAAGTAGCAGGTATGCAACTGGTGCATTTTGTTCTCTTCCATCATTGCCCCCGCAAAACAGACAGCCGAGTAAATGATTGCCCCTGCTGATAATGATCGATTCAGCTCTTGCGTACAGAGAAATGATCCCGCTACCGGGTGCATCTGAGGTGCTCAAGCACGGAACGGCCACTCGATGCAGATCTGCCGTCAGGATTAACCAGAAGATAACGTTCGTGCTATGTGAAAATCTTCGCAGGCTTCAGGCTGACAATTGGCGTGTTGTTAAGGGAGAAGTGGGACATGCTATGCGCAACAAAGATAGTGCCCGCATTTCCCAGCACGGAGGAGAAAAAACCAGAAATGCCCCGGGATGTGTTCCCATGCTAGCCTGTTGAATCAATATCTGAAAAAGATTCGCAAGGATAGCTGAAAACAAGAATTTGGCTCCTCTGACTGGACTCGAACCAGTGACATACGGATTAACAGTCCGCCGTTCTACCGACTGAACTACAGAGGAATCGTTGTGGAGTCGTATCTTAGCGGCGAAAAAACTTTTGTCAAACATCAATTCGCCTTCCGCCGCGCAACTGGCGCATCCATCAACAAATTGTTGTTATTAGCGACAATCTATCGGGAAAAATGCTTTGCAGGATTAGCTTTTCTCTATCATCATTTGAAATGTAGTTTCAACTTTTCTCACTAAGGTCTCCCTTGAACGTCACCTCCGCATTACGCCAGTCCGTCGAACGCACGTCCTGGTTTAAAAAACGCAAGACCTATCGCGTCCTCTACTGGCGTGAAATCAGTCCACTTGCGGTCCCGATTTTGCTGGAAAACGCCTGCGTGTTGCTGATGGGCGTGCTGAGTACTTTTTTGGTCAGCTGGCTCGGTAAAGAAGCGATGGCGGGCGTTGGCCTGGCCGATAGCTTCAACATGGTGATCATGTCTTTTTTTGCCGCCATCGATCTCGGTACGACCGTGGTGGTAGCCTTCAGTCTGGGCAAGCGTGACCGGCGGCGGGCAAGGGCGGCAGCGCGACAGTCGCTGGCGATAATGACCCTGTTCTCGATTATTCTCGCGGCGGTTATCCATGCTTTTGGCGCGGAAATTATTAATTTTGTCGCCGGAGATGCGACAGAAGAAGTGAAAGGCCTGGCGCTGACCTATCTTGAGCTAACGGTATTGAGCTATCCGGCAGCGGCAATCGCCCTGATCGGCAGCGGTGCGCTGCGCGGAGCCGGAACCACTAAAATTCCGCTGTTGATCAACGGCGGGATGAATATTCTGAATATCATTATCAGCAGCATCCTGATTTACGGCATTTTTTCGTGGCCCGGCATGGGGTTTGTCGGCGCGGGTCTGGGATTAACCATCGCCCGCTATATTGGCGCGGTGGCTACTATCTGGGTATTAATGATCGGCTTTAACCCGGCGCTGCGCATTTCGCTGAAGAGCTACTTTAAGCCGTTCAACTTCGCCATTATCTGGGAAGTGATGGGCATTGGTATTCCCGCCAGCATTGAATCGGTTTTGTTCAACGGCGGCAAGCTGCTGACTCAGATGTTCGTTGCCGGGATGGGGACAAACGTGATTGCCGGCAACTTTATCGCCTTCTCCGTGGCTGCGCTGATTAACCTGCCCGGGAACGCCCTGGGTTCCGCATCGACAATTATTACCGGCAGGCGTCTCGGAAAAGGGCAGATCGGCCAGGCTGAACGTCAGGCGTGGCACGTCTTCTGGCTATCGACGATCGTATTGACGCTGATCGCCTGGGGAACCGCGCCGTTTGCCGGCCTGATCGCTTCGTTCTATACCAGCGAAGAGGATGTCAAGGTGGTGGTGAAAGAGCTGCTGTGGCTCAACGCCTTCTTTATGCCGATTTGGGCGATGGCCTGGACGCTGCCGTGCGCCTTTAAAGGCGCACGTGACGTGCGCTACACCATGTGGGTATCCATGCTCGGCATGTGGGGCTGTCGCGTCGTGGCGGGCTACACGCTGGGGATTGTGCTGGGTATGGGGGTGATTGGCGTCTGGTTGGGGATGGTGCTTGACTGGGCGGTGCGCGGCGTTTTGTTTTACTGTCGAATGGTCAGCGGGCGGTGGCTGTGGAAATATCCGCGTACCAAAGCGCAGGCAGATGAGAGTCAGGCGCAGCCTGAATAGGCGAGTGATAAGCGGATAAACGCTACTTTTTGCGCAAACTGGAGGATTTTTCGGCAAACGATTTGAAATGTGCAAACAGCCTTTGACAAGATCGGGCGTGATCGATAATATGCGCCTCGTTCAAACGATTCCTCTGTAGTTCAGTCGGTAGAACGGCGGACTGTTAATCCGTATGTCACTGGTTCGAGTCCAGTCAGAGGAGCCAAATTTAAGAAGCCCGCTTAAGGAAACTTAAGCGGGCTTTTTGCTTTCTCTTGCATAGTCACGATTGTGGCAACGCCGGGGCCTTGCCTTCGAACACGGTTTTAAAACCAGGATACCACAAGGGAAACGAGCCCGATCGCGACCGTCCAGAAAAATATAGTTGCTATTAAAATAAACAGGCGGATATTCCCTATGGTTAATTTCATAAAACTGTCTTCCATACTTTTACGAAAATAGTACATTGCTGATGGCGACCGATAAGCTTATCCATGATTGCATATTGGCGACATGTGCAATTTTATCTGTTGTGGTTGAGTAACAAGATATTTGTTGTAAGTAACCTGACGATATTAAATGATGATTCGATAGCAGAGTAGCGGCCATAGATAACTCTTTGATTATTTTGATCTCTCTTGAGCGCTGCCTGTTCTGTATGGCAGTTTTGTTACACATAAATTTTTTTAATTAATTTAAGGGGTTATGAGACGTAATTCAAGTGTTACCCAGTCTGCTATTGTGCGTTATATGACCATGCGGCAATTGATATAGATATGTTAATGGAATATTTACTTTTATAATCGGCGTGGCAGTTTTTAATTGCGGAAGTTAGCACAATAATATTTTGAGACAAGCAGTGTGGCTACGGTCAGAGAAATAGTTAGCACTAAAGAAATAAATGTTTTAATTTATAGCGAAAGGGTAATGGTGATTATCCCCTGGTCCGAATGACTCTCTTTCTCTAACGCTCAGTCCGGCGGGTGGCCGCGTAAATATGTCACGCCATCCGGACTGAGTTTATTCTGCTCGTGTTATCTATGCGCTTAACGGAACGGCGGTTCGTTGAAGGTTCTCAGCTTGCGCGAATGCATATGGTCGCCTTCGGCGCGTAGTAGGTCAATCGCCCGAATACCAATCTGCAAATGTTCGGAAATCGCCCCTTCATAGAAGCGGTTAGCCTGTCCCGGCAGCTTGATCTCACCGTGCAGCGGCTTATCGGAGACGCACAGTAGGGTACCGTAGGGAACGCGGAAGCGATAACCCTGCGCGGCAATGGTCGCGCTTTCCATATCGATAGCCACCGCGCGGCTAAGGTTAAAGCGCAGCGCCGAGGCCGAGTAGCGCAGTTCCCAGTTACGATCGTCGGTGGTAACCACCGTTCCGGTACGCAGCCGCTGTTTAACCTCTTCGCCGGGCATTCCGCTAACCTGCTTGGTGGCGTCGTAAAGCGCGCGCTGAACTTCGGCGATGCTCGGAATAGGGATATCCGGCGGTAGCACCGCATCCAGCACATGGTCATCGCGCAGATAGGCGTGAGCCAGCACGTAGTCGCCAATCGTCTGGCTTTCGCGCAGGCCGCCGCAGTGGCCAATCATCAGCCAGACGTCCGGGCGCAGCACCGCCAGATGGTCGCAGATGTTTTTAGCGTTAGCCGGGCCTACGCCAATGTTAATCAGCGTGATCCCCTGACCCTCTTTAGTGATCAGGTGCCAGGCCGGCATCTGATGCTTTTTCCACGCCAGATCGGAAATTGCCTCTTCCGGGGCCTCTGTGTCCGCCGTTATCCAGATCCCGCCCGCGCAGGAGAGGGCGATATAGGGGCTATCGGGATCGAGAATTTGGCTACAGCCCCAGCGCACGAACTCATCGACGTAGCGGGTATAGTTGGTAAATAGCATATACGGCTGGAAATGCTCAACCGGCGTGCCGGTGTAATGACGCAGGCGCGCCAGCGAGAAATCGACGCGGCGGGCGTCGAAGTGCGACAGGGGATAGTATTCCGTGGAATGGAACAGGCCATCGGCAGTCTCATCGCCAATTTGCGACAGCTCGGTGGTGGGGAAAAAACGCGTTAAGCCGGCGCTCATTGAACGGTCGAGCGTGAGCTCGGAGCCATCAATCACGTACGGATAGGGGATCTCATGCTGCGATAGTCCGACGGTAATGCAGGCATCGTAATCCTGATACAGCATGGTGAGCTGTTCCAGCAAATAGGCGCGAAACAGTTTAGGGTTGGTAATGGTGGTGGTATAGCAGCCGGTATGGGTAAAACGGCCCCAGGCCCGGGTTTTTAAGGCTTTATGCTCCGAGCCGTCCCACGATACCGACAGATCCGGGTAAACGAACAGTCCTTCCGCACGGGCGCTATTATCGGGAAGCGTATTGTGGTGAATATATTCGCCGATAGCTTTACGCAGCGCATTGACCGATTTTTCATAGAGCGCTTCGAGTTGCGTGAGCGCTTCTTCTGGGGTCAGCCTGGCGGCTTTCTGGTTCATGACCTACTCCTTATTTCTGCTCTGCTGACGTTGTGCTTAGTATGTCACAGACTGAAACAGGCGTCGGACAATTTACCCCGCTTAGCTAAGAAAGTACTGAAATTAGAACCCGTTGAAGCTGGATACTATCCATTAACCGGTGAAGGCATTGACGATAGCGGCCCAGCGATCGGCGCTAAAATGGGTGGCGTTGAGCACCTTTACGGTGTGGGTTTTATCGTTATTAATGCAGTAAAGCGCGTCCGCCAACGGCGTCAGCTTATCGCCTTCCTGTAGACGCCGGGCGCAGGGAGTCAGTTCCGCCACAATCGTTAACTGGCCGCTTTGCAGAACCGCCCAGGTATGTGTAGACGTTGTGGCCTCGCGTAGTTTTTTAATCCACCATTCCATTTGTTAATTCCTGACCGGTTACCCCCGGCGATAATTCCTGTTTGCATCTCATCTGACAATAAGAACAGGCAGTTGGTTTAGTCTATGTTTAAAAAGAGAATCGCAGGATCTGCTGCGCTCCGGGTAATAATCCCACCCGGTGGATAAAGAGATAATTCGGACAGAAATATGGCAATGATGCGTTTTACCCGGCTGCTGAATAAGTCGGGCTTAAGAATGGTCTCGATGGCGAAAAAAGCCATCATTGGTCTACTGGTGGTGGTGGTGGTCTTTTTTATTGGCCGCATTTACGAATCGCAGCGCGGCCCGGCGCTGCACCGCTGGCACACCTGGACGGCGAATGAAATGACCGCCAGCGAGATTGACCACGCCACTTTTGCTGACTACCAGACGCGGGAAACGACGATTTTCCGCGATATGAAAAGCCACATTACCGATGCGCTGAGCGACGATGAAAAAACGGCGATTAACCGTTTTTACGCACAAAGCCTGGTCTATCCGGATAAGTTTCATCCCGACTGGAATCGCTCCTTTATTTTGCTGCCGCAGGGCAAACCGCGCGGCGCGGTGGTGCTGCTGCACGGCCTGACGGACTCTCCCTATAGCGTGCATTATCTGGCGCAGCGCTATCAGCAGCAGGGATTTGTCGCCGTCGCCCCGCGGCTGCCCGGACACGGTACGGCTCCTGGCGCGCTCACCGCCGTGGACCGCGAGGCGTGGATAGCGACAACCCGTCTTGCGGTGCGCGAAGCGACGCGCCTGGCCGGGGATAACGTGCCGCTGCACGTGGTTGGCTACTCCAACGGCGGGGCGCTGGCGCTAAAATACGCTCTCGATAGCCTGGAGGATAAAGCGCTGCGCCGGCCGCAGCAGATAATCCTGCTGTCGCCGATGATTGGCGTCACCGCCTTTGCGCGTTTTGCCGGACTGGCCGGTTTACCCTCGGTATTTCCGGCTTTTGCCCGCGCGGCATGGCTGAATATCGTCCCGGAATTCAATCCCTATAAATACAATTCGTTCCCGGTTAAGGCCGCAAGGCAGTCATGGCTGTTGTCGCAGGCGCTGCAGCAGCAAATCGTGCAGGAGGCGCAAAATCATCGGCTTTCCGAACTGGCGCCGGTGTTAACGTTTCAGTCGGTGATGGACTCCACGGTGAGCACCCGGGCGGTGGTAGAGTCGCTGTATCGCTATCTGCCGGATAACGGAAGCGAACTGGTGATTTTCGATATTAACCAGGCGGCGAATCTACGCGCGCTATTCCGTCCCTCGCTCTATTCAGCGGTGAATACGTTATTGCCGCCGGCACCGCGGCCCTATGCCACCACGGTGATTACTAACGCTGCCCCTGACACCTACGAGACGGTGGCCCGCACCACGCTTGCCGGAACGCGAAGCGAAACCGTGACGCCGCTGCATCTTGCCTGGCCGCAGGATATGTATTCGCTGTCGCACGTGGCGGTGCCGTTCCCGCTGACCGATTCGCTCTATGGCCGGGAACCGGCGGAGAAAAATCGCTACGGGATCAGCATCGGCACGATCTCTTTGCGTGGGGAAACCTCGACGCTGAGTGTCGGGCTGGATACGCTGATGCGCGTGACCTCCAACCCGTTTTTCCCCTGGATGATGGTGAGAATTGACCATCATATTGCCTGCAGCGAGCAGGCTGATGTCGCTGCCTGCCTCCGTCCGGAGCCGGTGGCATCAGAATAGCGTCAGGTGCATCACGGTGCGGATGGCGATCCCGGCGATAGCGCCGGCGGCGGCGAAGCGGAACAGGCGCACGAAGCGCGAGCTGACGCCCAGAAAGATACCGATACCCGGGAGGTCAAACGTCTGTACTAACAGACCTGCCGAGGCGTTGATCTGGCTGATGGTCACTTTTCCCTGCTGCACGAGTTCAGAGATCACGCCGAAATAGGCCGTCCCGCCAGCCACGCATTTGACCAGCGCCGGGAGCACGAAGTTAACCGGGATGTTCAGCCACAGCAGCAGCGGCAGGAGCAGACGCTGGAGCATCTCAATCAGGCCCGCCGCCTGCATAAACCCGACGATAGCCAGCGACAGGATCAGCATGGGCACCGCGCCGAGCGCCAGGCGAATCGCGTCGGAGCCGGCGCTGTTAATCACGGCGATAATCCCCTGGCTGTTCTGTTCGGCCTCGGGCAGCGCTTCGGCCCGCGCGTTTTCAACCATTGATAGCCTGCGGCCGGTGATATGCCAGGTCACCGCGGCGGCGCACAGTCCGCCGACAATGGAGATAACGATAGAGGCCAGCCAGTGCAGGCCAAAGGGCGTTAATGGATAGAATACGTTGCCTTGCCCCATGGCAAACAGCATTGCCAGCGTAGCGGCCATTTGCCGGTCCGAGGCGCCGCGTTTATCCATAATGGCGAGGGTCGCCAGCGGGGCGGCAAAGCTGACAAAATTCATCTGAATCAGCGCAAATGCGCTCATTCCGGTTAAGCCGAACGGCTTAAGCAGCGGCGCGAGCCAGCGCACGATGATATCCAGCACCCCGCGTACTTCCAGATATTTCATTACGATGAGCATGACAACCATGATTGGCAGCAGCGTATAAAGGGCCACATCGACGGAGGTTTTTCCCGCCGACATAATAATGCTGATGAAGTCCATCTATTTCTCAATCACTGCGGACAGAAAGGATAATTAGCGTCATCATAATCCCACCAGCAAGGAAATGAAATCACCGCAGCGGCTCTCTCTGTCCTGAAATGGGGCCGCAACTGGACTTGCCGTTATCGCCAGCCAGCGCACAAAATTTCTTGGCCGATATTTGCAAAGCCTGTTTTTTGTTCTCAAACTGAATTAACACCGGGCGGTTTTCTTTAAGGATAAAACTATGCAACGTTGTCTACGGGTAGCGTGGGGAATTGTGTTTATTTTCGCCTTTTCGGTACAGGCTGAAACGAAGATATATGGCGAGCAGCGCATCAGCGGCTGGTGGAGCTGGTTAAAAAACGATGTCTCGCAGACCTGGAATGAGCCGCAAAACTACGATCTGTATCTTCCGTTTCTCAGTTGGCATAACCGCTTTATGTACGATAAAGAGAAAACGGATAACTATAATGAAATGCCGTGGGGCGGGGGTTTTGGCGTTTCCAGATATAACGCAGAGGGCAACTGGAGTTCTCTCTACGCCATGATGTTCAAGGATTCGCATAACGAGTGGCAGCCGATAATCGGCTACGGCTGGGAGAAGGGGTGGTATCTTGATAGTCGCCGCGATTTTCGTCTGGGACTTGGCGTTACCGCCGGGATCACCGCCCGCGATGACTTTGCCAACTACGTACCCCTGCCGATTATTTTGCCGCTTTTTTCCGCCAGCTATCGCCGTCTGAGCGTGCAGTTCACCTATATTCCCGGCACCTATAATAACGGCAACGTGCTGTTTGCCTGGCTGCGCTACGGTTTTTAAATGCGCTGGCGGTCATGGCCTGAATCGGCGAACGTCAAATGGTAATCACTTTTTTCACCACCGAATTTGACAGCGCCAGCATTGAAATCAGTACCGAAGTGATAAACGTGAGAACAATCAGCATTAATTTGGTACCCAGTGAGTTAATCGGGATAAATGCAGTGAGCAGGTGAAAAACGGAGTAGTGGAGAATATAGACGCCGGTCATCGTTTTGCTGATGGTGGCGAGAACGGCCTCTTTAAACTCGCTGTTTTTACGAAACCGAACGCCGTTGGCCGCAATCACCAGCGCGACGACCAGAATATAAATTTGTGAACCGGTAAGAATGAAGGCATTTCTGTCGGCCTTAAACAGGGCGAAAAAGAAATGGCGCTCGTAAAACCAGGTGAAAAGATAAATAAACGGGATGGCGATCATCGCCCCTTTAACCACTTTTTCGTGCCTGAGCCAGCCGGCGACGAGCGGATCGCTGAACAGCTGACCGGTCAGATAAAACAGCAGCCATGTCCATAGCCGATACTGCGGCGCCAGGCTCAGCGCATGGATATCAGGGTACAGTGCGGACAGAAGATCGTACCCATACGAGAGCAGCAGCAGCGAGAAAACTGCAGCAAAAAACAGTTTACGCCGCTGGCTGAGCCACTCGATGACCGGGTGAAAGGTGTAAATCACGATAAACGCAAAGACAAACCACGGCTGGATAAGATAGCCGCGCTGATAAGGCTCCCACAGATAGTACACCGTCATCCAGAACAGAAAGACGATAACCACGCTTTTGATTTTGCCCATTTGCCACTGCGAATCGTGGCGGGACTGCGAGTCGAGATAACCGGCCACCACAAAAAACAGCGGCGTGGCGATAGTCGAAATAAACGTCAAAAACCCGAGGATCCAGTGATAGTCGTAATCATAGCTATCCCAGGTGTTGTAGATGGTGAAGAAGGTCACCGCCGTCATGCATCCCAGCGTTTTGATAATATTTAACCCGGTACTATTCATGGTTGTCGCTTCATGTCCTTATTGTGGAAACAGGCGTAAATTACCGGCAGAACCAGCAGCGTCAGAATAGTAGCAAAACCCAGACCAAACATGATAACAACCGCCATGCTCTGGAAGAAAACGTCCAGTAGTAAAGGCGCCAGGCCAAGCACGGTGGTAAACGCCGTCAGCAGGATAGGGCGTAAACGCGACGTGGCCGCATAAATAATCGCCTCCTGCTGCTCTTTTTCCTGCTTCTGCTGTTCAATCTCCTCAACCAGCACGATGCCGTTACGGATCAGCATTCCACTCAGGCTGAGCAGACCGATCAGCGCCATAAAACCAAAGGGGATGCCGGTGATTAAAAAGCCCGGCGTTACGCCAATCAGCGCCAGCGGTACGGTCAGCCAGATGGCAATCGCATTTTTCAGCGAACTGAACATCAGTACGGTGATGATAAACATCACCAGGTAACCCAGCGGCAGGGTTGTGAACAGTCCCTGCTGCGCCTCGCTGGAGTTTTCCGCATCACCACCCCACTCGATGCTGTAGCCGTGCGGCAGCACCAGCGCATCGATCTGCGGTTTCACGCGGGAGAGGATATCCCCGGAGGTCTGGTTGCTGAGCGGGTCGGGATCGGTCTGCACCGTCAGCACGCGGCTGCGGTCGCGGCGCAGGATCAGCGGATCCTCCCATTCAAGGTGAAAGCCGCTGACCACGTTACTGAGCGGAATATACTGCTGGCGGCTTTGGCTCCAGACCAGCACGTTATTTAAGTGATTCGCATCCTGGCGCTCGGCGGCGGGTGGGCGGACTATCACCGGCAGCAGGTCGGCACCCTCACGGTACAGTCCCGCGCGGCTGCCGGAGAAGTTCATCTCCAGCGCGTTATCGATATCCTGTTTATCGACGCCCAGTTCGCGCCCAAGGGCGGTGGAGTACTGGGGACGGATAACTTTACTGCGGTTTTGCCAGTCGTTGCGAACGCCATCGGTGGCCGGGTCTGCGGAGAGGATATCGCCAACCTGGCTGGCGATCAGGCGCAGTCTGTCTGGGTCGGGACCTTTGATCCGCACCTCGATGGCGCTGTCGCCGGAAGGGCCGAACATCACGCGTTTTGTGCTGGCGTTCACCTGCGGATAGTTACGCGCAATATAGCGATCTACATGCTGCGTCAGGGCGGCAATGCTGCGCTGGTCGTCCATGCGCACCATGATCTGCGCATAGTTGCTGTACTGCCGTTGCCCGCTGTAGGTCAGGATAAACCGCATACTGCCCTGGCCGACGGTAGCCACGGTGGTGACGACTCCGGGCTGGCCGTTAATGGCAGTCTCAATATCGCTGGTCATCTTTTCAGTGGTCGCAATATCGGTACCGTAGGGAAGCCAGAGATCGACAAAGAAAATGGGCGTGTTTGAAGAGGGAAAAAAGTTTTGTCGCACCGAACCAAACCCCCAGATAGCGGCGGCCAGCAGCGCCGCCATGACGGTCAGGGTGACGGTTTTGCGCAGCAGAAGGGCCTGCAGAGTCAGCTGATACAGGCGGTAAAAGCGTCCGCCGTACGGGTTGGTATCGGCCTGCGCCACCGGCTGCGATTGAGGCTTAAACAGCCACCACTTAATGAGCACCGGGGTAATGGTCAGCGCCGAGAACCAGCTCAGCATGAGCGAAATCAGCAGTACCTGGAACAGCGATTTACAATATTCCCCGGTCGAGTCCTGCGACAGCCCAATCGGCGCAAAGGCAAGAATCGCAATCACCGTGGCCCCCAGCAGCGGCAGGGCCGAACGGCGAATCACATAATTAATTGCCGTAAGTCGCGTCGATCCCTGCTGGCGGGCGATCAGCACGCCTTCGACGATAACGATAGCGTTATCGACCAGCATGCTCAGGGCGATAATCAATGCCCCCAGCGAAATACGCTGCAGCTCGATCCCCCAGAGATACATAATCAGCAGCGTGCCGAGTACGTTGAGCGCCAGCGACAGGGCGATAATAATACCGCTGCGTACGCCCATAAAGATCAGTAGTACGCCAACGACAATCGCCAGCGCCATCAGAAAGTTGGTGATAAAACCGTTGACCGAATGGGCGACTTCCGCCGCCTGATCGTAGAACAGGTCAATGTTGATCCCGGCCGGTTTTTCCGCCGACATCTGCGCCAGTTTGTTTTGCAGCGCACGGCCAACATCAATCACGTTAACTCCGGGGATAAACGACACCCCCATGGTGACCGCCTGGCGACCGTTGGCGTGGTAAATGCTGGAGGGCGTTTCGCTCAGCCCGCGCGAGAGCGTGGCAATATCGCGCAGCCGCGTCGCCGTTCCCGAACCGTGCGGGCTGATTAACAGATCGCCCAGCTCGTCAAGGTTGGCAAACTCGCCCGTGGGATGCAGGCGGATCGATTCGCTGCCGGATTTAATTTCTCCGGCGTTAGAGACGACGTTCAACCGGCTGAGGATCGCCGCCAGCTGGTTGAGCGTAATCCCGCGGGCGGCCATTTTCGCCAATGAGATATCAATGTTGATTTGCTGGGGGATCGCCCCGCCGATGGCGACTTTACCGACCCCGGGCACCAGCACCAGTTCACGGCGCAGCTGCTCGGCATAGCGAACCAGCTCAGGGTTGGTAAAGCTCTCGCCGGAGAGGGCGAAGAAGAAGCCAAAGACATCGCCAAAATCGTCATTCACGAACGGAGAAGCGACGCCGGGCGGGAACTGGCGAGCGGCGTCGCCAACCCGGCGGCGCAGTTCATCCCAGATTTGCGGCAGCTCGCTGGAGTGGTAGTGCGAGGCGATGTTGACGGTAATTTGCGACAGGCCGTTAGAGGAAATGGAGCTGACGTTATCGAGATAGGGCAGCTGCTGCAGCGCGTTCTCCAGCGGCAGGGTGACTTCTTCTTCCACCTGCTGCGCTGAAGCGCCGGGATAATGGGTAACCACCACCGCGGTTTTGATGGTAAACGCCGGATCTTCCAGCCGGCCGATGTTCAGCAGAGCGAAGATCCCGCCGATGCCCAGCAGTAAAATAGTCAGCCAGACGCGGATTGGATTGTTAATAAACTGGCGGGAGATATCCATTACAAACCTCGTTCACGCGTCCAGATTCGAACCGGTTGTTGCGCATGTAATTCGCTGACGCCCGCCGCCACCACGCGTTCGCCGACGCTGAGCCCTTCGGTAATCACCACGCCCTGTGAGGTGATCTGACCCACGCCAACTTTGCGCTCTTCCAGATGGAGCCGATCGCCGCTGCCCTGAACCACCCACACGTGGGGTTCGTTGCGCGGGCGATTATCCGGATTAAACACCGCTTCGACAGGCACCACGACTGCATTTTTGCCGGCGCTGGCGGGCAGGTTCGCCAGATTAACCGTCACCGTTCCGCTCACGCCGCCGACCGAGGGAAAGTCGGCAGGTCGCGGCATGGTCAGTATGATTTGCCAGGTGAGCGTGCTGCTGTCGCTGCTGCCGGTATGTTCTTTGTATTCGGCGGTAAACTGGCGATCCGGCATGGCGTTAATTTTAACCACCGGACGGTACTGCGCGTTGCGAATATCCAGCGCGGTAAAGAGGTTTTCCGGAACGCTAAACACCACGTCGAGCAGATCGGTTCGCGTCAGGGTGACAATCGGCTGTCCGGCGGCGACCACCTGATGGTTACGTACCGGAACGTTGGCGGCTACGCCGCTGAACGGTGCGGTTAGCGTCGTTTGCGACAGCTCTTCCCGGGCTATTTTTAGCGCGGCATTAGCGGAGTCGCGGTTGGCTCGCTGGATATCCATTTCCGCTTTTGAAATCGCCTGACGACCGGCCAGGGTCTGGAATCGATCGAATTGCCGCTGGGCGAGGGTGGCGGCGGTTTGCCGCTCATTCACCCGCTGCTGCGCTTCCCGGGCGTTAAGCCGGGCAAGTGTCTGCCCCTGAGTCACATTAGCTCCCTGGCGCACATCAAGAGATTCAATCTGGCCGCCGCGTTTGAAAGAGAGGTCAGTGGAGTCTCCGGACTCAATACGGGCGGGGAATACGCGCTGCTGTGACTCGCCGATAGCCACCACCTCAGCGACCTTAACCATCCGCGGTAACGGCGTAATTTCTGGCGCTTTCCGATCGCAAGCCGTTGTTATTAAAATAACAAGCGGGATGAGAGAAAAATAACGGTTCACTGTATTCCCCTCGAAGTAAAAGGCTATCTTTTACATATTATTCACAATCGCTGTGTTTATTCAGCGAGGGCCGAAACAACCCAATAAGTAATTAACCCGGTAGCCGTACAGGCGATTATTGCCAGGGCAATAAACAGGCTCAGGCGAAACAGACTGTAACCGAACATTGTTCCTCCTTTAGCTCTAATGCTTAGCTAAGTAAATTCTTATCATAATAATTATTGTGGGGCGGCAGAAAGTGAACAAGCCACTGATAATGAGGATAGTCGCAGTAAAACAGAAATGTTAAAAAGAGCAAAAATTACGGTGATGGCGACGATTTTACCGGGTTGGCAGTTGAATTGTCTGGCTGTGCCTGACTCTGTGATATTTTTCAATATATTAATTGGCGGGTTAATCATGTTAACCGTGGTGTGCTACGTTTAATTATACCTACACGTCCAGCAAATTTTGTTCTTGAGATTTCCTCCTCAGTACCAGCGCCAATGCCTGGGCTGTTTTCACCACCTTTTTTATAGGTAATAAAAGGATTGTCTCTATGTATAAAAATATCCTCGTGCCGGTTGATGTGTTTGAAATCGGTCTGGCGGACAAGGCCTTGTCCCACGCCCAATTCCTAGCACAAAGCTCCTCCGGAAAGATTCATCTTCTTCACGTGATTCCCGCTTTTTCTCCAGTGCTGACGCGCGGCTTTATTTCCGATGCACGGAAAATGGAAGATTATCTGATGAATACTTCTAAGGAAAAGCTGGCTGAGCTGGTTAAAAAACTCACGCTGGCGGAAAACGATATTCAGATTCACATTCGCAGCGGCAACATTCGCGACGAAGTGACCAAACTGGCCGATGAGCTGAAGGCGGATGTGGTGATAATCGGCTCGCGTAACCCGAATATTCAGACGCATCTGCTGGGGTCGGAGGCGGCAGGGATCGTTCGCTATGCCCATGTTCCGGTTTTTGTGGTGCGCTAAGGACGGCCTGAGGCTGTCCTGATTTCCGATACAGGAGTGAGGAGATAACTATGAATACAGAAAAACCGGGCGGCCCGTTCTATCAGCTCTCCGTCGAAGAAACCCTGACCAGCACCAACAGTACCCCGGACGGCATCAGCGGTGCTGAAGCGGCAGCGCGCTTGCAGCAGTACGGCGAGAATGCGCTACCGCAAAAAGCGGGAAAGCCGGCATGGCTGCGCTTTCTGGCGCATTTTAACGATGTGCTGATCTATGTGCTGCTGGCGGCGGCGCTGCTGACGGCGGTCATGGGGCACTGGGTGGATACCCTGGTGATCCTGGGCGTGGCGGTGATTAACGCCCTGATCGGCCATATTCAGGAGAGCAACGCGGAAAAATCGCTTCAGAGCATTCGCAACATGCTTTCCAGCGAAGCGGTGGTCGTTCGTCAGGGCAACCATGAAACGATCCCGACAACCGCTCTGGTACCCGGCGATATCGTCGTGATCCGCGCCGGCGATCGCATCCCTGCTGACCTGCGGGTTATCGAAGCGCATAACCTGCGGGTGGAAGAGGCGATTCTGACCGGCGAATCGACGGTGGTGGAGAAAAGCACCGAGGCGCTTAGCGGCGAGCTGCCGCTTGGCGATCGTACCAATCTGCTGTTTTCCGGCACCACGGTGAGTTCGGGCGGCGGAAAAGGCCTGGTGGTGGCCACTGGCGGCGATACCGAGCTGGGTCATATCAACCAGATGATGTCGGATATCGAAAAACACCGAACGCCGCTGCTGGTGCAGATGGATAAGCTCGGTAAAGCCATTTTTATCATCATCCTGGTGATGATGGCCGCGCTGTTTGTCTTTAGCCTGCTGTTCCGCGATATGCCGGTTTCTGAGCTGATGCTGTCGTTGATTAGCCTCGCGGTGGCGTCGGTACCGGAAGGTTTACCGGCAATTATCTCCATTATTCTCTCGCTCGGCGTGCAGACCATGGCCCGTCAGAAGGCGATTATCCGCAAGCTGCCTACGGTGGAAACCCTCGGGGCCATGACGGTGATCTGCTCGGATAAAACCGGCACGCTAACCATGAACGAGATGACGGTGAAAGCCGTGATAACCGCCGATAAAGTTTATCGGGTGGAGGGCGACAGCTACGAGCCGATAGGGAATATTCACCCGATCGATGAGCCTGCGCCGGTAACCGTTGCGCCGGGCACGCTGCTGGAACGTTATCTGCGCACTATCGATCTGTGTAATGACAGTCAGCTTATTAAAGATGAAAGTGGGCTGTGGAAAATTACCGGCGGCCCGACCGAAGGGGCGTTGAAAGTGCTGGCGGCGAAAGTCCCGCTCCCGGCGCTCAACACTGAGCTGCGCAGCAAAATCCCCTTCGATTCACAGTATAAATATATGTCGACGCTGTACCGCATCGGCGATGAAGAGATGATTTTGATTACCGGCGCGCCCGATGTCCTGTTCCGCCTGTGCCAGCATCAGCAAACCGACCATGGCCTGGAGCCGCTCGACCAGCCTTACTGGGAAGGCAAAATCGAAGAGTATGCGCGGGAAGGGCTGCGGATGGTGGCGGCAGCGTGGAAACCCGCCGCCGACGGTCAAACGGAACTCACCCATCAGGATTTGCAGCAGGGCGTCATTCTGCTCGGGATTGCCGGGATGATGGATCCGCCGCGGCCGGAGGCGATTACGGCCATCGGCGACTGCCTGCAGGCGGGGATCCGCGTGAAGATGATCACCGGCGACCATCCGCAAACCGCGATGAGTATCGGCAAGATGCTGGGGATTGGCAATGCGGAAAACGCCATTACCGGCAGAGAGCTGGAGGTGATGGACGACATTCAGCTCAGCGAAGCCGCGCAGAAATTCGATATCTTTGCGCGTACCAGCCCGGAGGATAAATTCCGCCTGGTGCAGGCGCTGCAAAGCAAAAAAGAGGTGGTCGGGATGACCGGCGACGGGGTGAACGACGCCCCGGCGCTGAAGCAGGCCGATGTCGGTATTGCGATGGGGATTAAAGGCACCGAAGTGACCAAAGAGGCCGCAGATATGGTGCTGACCGATGATAACTTCGCCACCATTGCCAGCGCCGTCAGGGAAGGACGCCGGGTGTACGATAACCTGAAAAAAACCATCCTCTTTATTATGCCGACCAACCTCGCGCAGGGGCTGTTGATTATTATTGCGCTACTGGCGGGAAATTTAATTCCGCTGACGCCAGTGCTGATCCTGTGGATGAACATGGCGACCTCCGCCACGCTGTCGTTTGGTCTCGCTTTTGAGGCAGGTGAGAAGAACATCATGCGCCGGCCGCCGCGCGACCCTAAGCTGCACGTGATGGACGGCTTTGCTATCTGGCGGGTGATTTTTGTCGGGTCGATGATTGCCGTCAGCGCCTTTGTTCTTGAAGCCTGGCTACAGCCGCGCGGCTATTCGCCTGAGTTTATTCGTACGGTGCTGTTACAGACGCTGGTTACTGCTCAGTGGTTCTATATGCTCAACTGTCGCGTGGCGGATGGCTTCTCGCTGAGTAAAGGATTGCTGGCGAACCGGGGGATCTGGATTGTCAGCGGCGTGCTGCTGGTGCTGCAGCTGCTGATTATCTATGCGCCATTTATGCAGATGCTGTTTGGCACCGAAGCGCTGCCGTTCCGCTACTGGGTTATCACTTTTATTATCGGTTTTGTGATGTTCCTGATTGTGGAAGTCGAGAAGCCGCTGACCCGGAGATGGCGTACGGCCTGATATTGACCAGAAAGCGGCACTTTAAGTATCCCGGCTCAGTGCGGCGCGAGCCGGGATATTCCCGAATGGCGGCTATCGCCTTAGCAGGATGACAAGACTGTCCGGGGGCCCGATGATGTGATGACTGGCTATCCCGGGCAGGCACAACGCTGCGCCTGCGAGGCTAATCGCGTAGCTTGCAATTGAGATTGATATTAGCAATCATTATCAATAACGATAATGTGCCGGAAAAATCAACCGATGTCGCTTCGCAACTCTTGTTTCGCTTATTCGCCGAAAGGGCGGATTTTTATCGCCGCGCTGGTTACCACCTTGTATGCACTTAACGCTTACGCCAAACCCGATATGAGCCCGCTGGGGCCGAATATCGCCGACCGCGGTTCCGCGTATTATCATTTCAACGTCACGACCTTCGATTCCTCCGATGGTGAACGACATTATAAGGTCTGGACGGCGATACCGAATACGGCGCCGCCCGCGCAGGGGTATCCGGTTGTGTACGCCCTGGACGGCAACGCGGTGATGGACCGGTTGTCCGACACGCTGCTCGAAAAGCTGACGCATAAAACGCCGCCCGTCATTGTGGCCATTGGCTATCAAACGAATTTGCCCTTCGATCAAACTGCCCGAGCCTATGACTACCGGCCGAAAGTCGAAGAGAATCCCGCCGATAACCGCTGGGATCGGCGGAAAAGCGGCGGTAGCGGGGCGTTTCGCCGCCTCTTAGAGGATACCATTATGGAAAAAGTTGAGCGTGGGATCGCTATCAACCCGCAGCGACGGGCTATCTGGGGGCACTCCTACGGTGGATTATTTGTTATTGATACCTGGCTGACGTCATCCCGCTTCCAGCTCTATTTCTCTGCCAGTCCTTCTCTGGGAAGAGGCCAGGCCGCGCTGTTAGACAGAATGGCCGGGGCAAAAGGCGAGGCGTTTAATCGGAACGCCTTATTCCTGATGGAGGGCGCGGTTGCGACGCAGCGCGGTTCTTCCGCCGGGGCAGTGGATACGCGCAGTAAAGTTCAGCAGACGGTTTCCCGGCTCAGGAAAAATGGCGTTGCGGTCAGCTGGTGGCCTTATCCCGGCCTGTCGCACGGGGCAATGTTCAGTGCCTCGTTGCAAAGCGCGCTGCTGACGATAAGCGGGACCGAGAATAACCAGGCGTTACTGCAGATAAAACAGCCTGCTGTTGAACAGAGATGACAAACCTGTTTGATCTATTCAGGCCACACATCTGCCGGGTGGCGACTTACCCGGCTTACGAAAACCGGCAATTTCACCATGGGCTCAATCCTGCAAATCTGCAGATTCGCTATCATCTGTCGATTCACATCGCCAACTTAGGCTTACCGGGTTGTGACGATAGGCCGCCAGCTTTGCGCGCATCCCACTGCTGCTGTTATTGGCCGCGCTTACCACGCCGGTGGTAGCGCCGCCAACCTGGAATAGCGCTGAGGCTTTATTTAATTAGCGGAGGAAATTTACCCGAGCGAACCAGCAGAGTTTAGTCATGAATAGGCAAACTCTACAGTTTCGTTGCTTAAGGCAATTTGCGGTAGGCTTCGTCGGTCACCGGCTCCAGCCATTCGTTAGATGCGCCTTCGGCAGGGACGGCAACGGCAATATGGGCAAACCAGCTGTCGGCGGCCGCGCCGTGCCAATGCTTGACGCCTGCGGGAATATTCACAACATCGCCCGCGGTTAGTTCTCGCGCCGGTTGATTCCACTCCTGATACCAGCCGCGTCCGCCCGTCACCAACAGGATCTGCCCGCCTTTATGGTGAATATGCCAGTGGTTACGGCAGCCGGGCTCAAAGACCACGTTACCGATATTGACCCCTTCCGTGGAGAGCATATTCAGGTAGCTGGTGCCCTGAAAATACTGCGCATAGGCCTCATTTTTCTCCCCTTTGGGAAAAATGCCGTTACCGTCAAATTGTTCGTTCATGGTGTCTCCACATTTCAGTTTCGGGCGTTTAAGCAGCCCATCTGGACTGGCAGAACAAAGTGTAGAGAAGGTTTGATTAAATGATAAGATGGTCAAATATGAATACACTGGTGCAAAAAATTCACCAATGATGAGCAAAGAAAAACTCAACGATCTGCAGGCCTTTGTCACCGTAGCTCAGGAGCGAAGTTTTACCCGGGCGGCTGCAATGCTGGGGGTTTCCCGCTCGGCATTGAGCCATACGCTGCTGGGTCTGGAAGAGCGTCTGGGGGTGCGGTTGTTAATCCGCACCACGCGTAGCGTGTCGCCCACCGATGCCGGAAATCGCCTGCTGGCCGTACTGGCGCCGCGGCTGAATGAAATAGAAAATGAACTGGCTTCGCTGCGCGCTTCACGGGATAAACCCGCCGGCACGGTACGCATCACCGCCAACGATCATGCCATTGTCACCGTGCTGTGGCCCCGCCTGCATCCATTATTAAATCGATATCCGGATATCCATATTGAGTTCAGCGTTGGCTATGAGCTGACCGATATTGCCGCCGGGCGCTTCGATGCCGGCGTGCGGATGGGCGATCAGGTGGACAAAGATATGATTGCGGTGCGCATTACGCCCGATGTGCAGATGGCGGTGGTTGCCGCGCCCGGCTATCTTTCCGGCAAAGCGGCGGTGGCAAGGCCTGAAGATCTGATGGCACACAACTGCATCAATTTGCGTTTGCCCACCCACGGCGCGCTTTACGCCTGGGAGTTTGCAAAGGGCAGCCAAAAAACCAGCGTTCGCGTCGAAGGGCAAACCGTTTTTAATAATACCTTTTTGATGATTCAGGCCGCTTTGGACGGGGCAGGGATTGCCTATGTTCCTCACGACCTGGCGGCAAAATATATCGCTAACCGACAACTGGTGCCGCTGCTGGCCGACTGGTGCCCGGTTTTCCCGGGGTACTATCTTTATTATTCTGGCCGGAATCATCTTCCGACGGCGTTTACGCTGGTGGTTGACGCCCTGCGCTGGCACGCAGAGGGTAAATTGCGCAGCAAAAGGGTGAAGTAAGACGGGGTTATTGCCAGAAAAGCAAAAAGCCTGCTTGAAAGCAGGCTTTTTAGAATTTGGCTCCTCTGACTGGACTCGAACCAGTGACATACGGATTAACAGTCCGCCGTTCTACCGACTGAACTACAGAGGAATCGTGTGAACGAGGCGAATACTACTGGTCTCGTATTTTTGTGTCAACACTAAATTTAACTTACTGATTCAAATGGCTAAATTTAGTGCAGGTCGTTGTTTTAGTGTACTGCAGGGCTATCGCCATCCTCCTGCGGGCTATTCTCGCGTAATCTCTCCAGCGGATCCTGGCGATAGAAATGGCAGAAACGCTGCCAAAGCGCGGGAAAGCGTGGGGCAAACAGCTCAGGGGCGCTGAAGAAATATTCAGAGAGCACCGCAAAACATTCGGCAGGGTCGCTGGCCGCGTAAGCGTCAATACTGGCGGCGCTTTCGCCGACCAGATCGATCTCATCCTGAATATTGTTCATTGCTGCATGGAGATCGTGTTCCCAGCCAGCGACTTCGCGTAGCGGAATGAAGGGGACGCCGCTTGCGCGATCGCCATTGCGGGTATCCAGCTTATGCGCCACTTCATGGATAATCAGATTGAAGCCAGAAGCGTCGAAGGAGTCCTGAATATCCAACCAGTTGAGAACGATCGGCCCTTGTTGCCAGCTTTGCCCTGATTGTACGATTCGCTGGCTATGCACCAGGCCGATATCATCTTCCCATTCGTCGTCGACAACGAACGGAGCAGGGTAGATGAGCACCTCGTGAAAACCATCTAACCACTCGATCCCCAGTTCGAGAACCGGCAGGCAAAACAGTAGCGCAATACGCGCGCTCTGCAGGTGAGTGAGCTTAAGCCCCTGTAATGCAACCAGACGCTTTTGCTGCAAAAAGCGCGAAGCCATTTGCACCAGCTGCTGCTGCTCATGGTCGGAGAGGTTGGCTAACACAGGGATGGCAAGCGCCTTTTCCCAGGGGATTTCCGCGTTGCCGGACTCTTCATCTACTTTCCAGGGCCATTTAAACATCATATTGCTCGCAAAGTCGTCACTTGAACTGATTTAAAGAGACAGGAACTATTAAAATGCCAAAGAACCTGGCATTATAGCAACCTCAACAGCGGAGAGATGCCGGAGCGGCTGAACGGACCGGTCTCGAAAACCGGAGTAGGGGCAACTCTACCGGGGGTTCAAATCCCCCTCTCTCCGCCACTATTCAAACACTTACGTGATTTCCTTTCAACGACTCCCGTCACAAATGGTATCGTGCCTTTTTAAGGCTACAATCATCATCTTCCTGGTTTACTGCTCTGGCAATCGTTAGAGATCGCAACATTGTGTGTTTGACTCGTCGCGATGCCAACGGTTTACAGATGAGGTTCGCCGTTAAAAAACAAAAAACCCGCACGAGGCGGGCTTGAGATAAATGCACTAAACAATCTTAGAACTGGTAGGTGATACCTACAGCGAACTGATCGTCAGTTGATGCGCCAGTGATATAAGAATCTTCGTCATCCACCAGGTTGAATTTGTATGCGGTGTAAACGTTGAAGTTCTTGTTGAAGTAGTACCAGGTACCCAGTTCAACGTAGTTCATGATATCGGCATCACGGTTACCGTTCAGGTCTTTGCCTTTGGCATAGACGTAGCCCAGGGACGGACGCAGGCCGAAGTCAAACTGATACTGAACAACGGCTTCAATATTCTGAGTCTTGTTAGCAAAGCCACCATACTCCATGTGAGTCATGTTATGGGACTCACCGTACATGACAGATGCGTAGACGTTATTAGCATCATATTTAGTGGCGAGGCTCCAGACTTCAGCGTTTTCGCCTCTGCGGTCCGCAGCCTGTTCATCAGTACGGTCAGAGTTGCTGTATGCGCCAACGAAACCGAAGCCGTCGATGTTATAGTTAACGGAGAAACCGAAGCCGTCGCCGTTGGCTTTAGCGCGGTCAGTGTCGTTGTTTTTACCCTGATACTGCAGAGCAAAGTTCAGGCCATCTACCATGCCGAAGAAATCGGTGTTGCGGTAGGTTGCTACGCCGTTGGTACGACCGGTCATAAAGTTGTCGGTATAAACCAGACCATCGCCACCCCATTCAACCAGCATGTCGGTGTAACCTGCCGCGTCATAAACCACGCCATAGTTACGACCATAGTCAAATGAGCCGTAGTCGCTGAATTTCAGACCAGCAAACGCCAGACGGGTATCATCAGCCTGCTGGCCTTCTGGTTTGTCTGCTTTGATATTGTATTCAAACTGGCCGTAACCGGTCAGTTCGCTGCTGATCTGGGTTTCGCCTTTAATACCGAAACGCGCATAGGAGGTATCGTCGGAGTTGTTGTTGTCGCCATTATGGGTCATGATGTGCTCGCCAACCATTTTGCCGTAGAAATCGAGTTTGTTGCCGTTCTTATTATAGATTTCTGCTGCATTAGCCGCGCCAGCGACTAATAAAGCTGGAACCAGAATTGCCAGTACTTTTCTTTTCATTATATATTCCCTTTTAATCATAATTAATATGAATTGTGTCACTCCCTCCGGGTTGACTATTTGATACTAGCGATTAAGTTCATTTTTCTTTAAGTGAAATATGTAAGTAAATTATATCTAATATTACAAAATATTTCTGTTATATTCATTATATTTAAATTATATCATTTTGTGATGACTTATATTTTGTTTTTATGCTTACCAATAACAAGAGGTTATGTGTTTAATCTGGCTTATTCTTGTTACAAATAAGTTTCATGAGGGCTATGATTGTTTTTTTTGTATTTATATATTTAATGTATTATTTAAATGACTCGCAAGGAGCAATTTCGTGCAACGAGAAGGCGTTTTCATGTACGCGGTTTAATAAAATTAAATATTGTAAATGCAATGCTGATGCCGGCAAAAATGACCGCGAGAATATATTTTTTATCATTATTTTGTATTATTTCAACAGGCAACAAATTGATTAAGTATATATAGCGGCCCCTTGATATTGAACAAAACTCGCGCACTCGGGCGTCCCGGTCAGTAAGATCTGCTACCTTGCAAGAATTTTCATTATATAATGTGATGAGTATCACTATTTTTCACTGCGTCCGTGATGTTGGTTGTTGAATATATGGAGAACAAATTAATGGAAGAGAAAGCGAAAAGAAGCCCTGGCGGGAAGCTGGCACTATGGGCGTTTTACGCTTTTTGCGGCTATTTCCTGTGGGCGATGGCGCGTTACTGGTGGGTTGTCGGGCAGATCCAAAGCGTACCCGGCGCGACGATTGACGGTGAGCTCGGTTCAACGACAGGGAAATGGATCGGCGCGCTGCTGGGATTTCTGGTATTGGGCATTGTCGGCGCTATTCTCGGCGCAATTGCCTGGTATACGCGTCCTGACCCGCAGATGCATGAACATCACGAATAAAGTTGCTATGCTCGTTGCTGACCTGATCTCAAAGGAGCGCGCATGGATCTTTATCAATGGCAGCAACGATTTGAAGCCTGGCTAAGTGAACATCACTCGCAAGGGGATGCCGCTCACGATATTTCACACTTCCGCCGGGTATGGGCCACCGCGCAGCAGCTGGCCGAAGAGAGTGATGCTGATCGGCTGGTGATCCTCACCGCCTGCTATTTTCACGATATTGTCAGCCTGGCGAAGAACCATCCTGAGCGTAGCCGCTCTTCGGCGATGGCTGCGGAACAAACGCTGACTATCCTGCAGTCAGATTTTCCCGATTTTCCGCCGGAGCGCTACGCGGCGGTTCTGCACGCCATCGAAGCGCATAGTTTTAGCGCGGGGATGGCTCCCCGCAGTGAAGAAGCGAAAATTGTCCAGGATGCCGATCGGCTGGAGGCTTTGGGGGCGATTGGCCTGGCGCGCGTATTCGCGGTATCCGGTGCGCTGAACAATATCTTGTTTGATGCCGACGATCCCTTTGCCGATCGGCGTGAACTGGATGATAAAAAATACGCGCTGGATCACTTCCAGTGCAAGCTGCTGCGTTTACCGGAAACGATGCAGACAGAAAAGGGTAGGGCGATGGCGCTGCACAATGCGCGCTTTCTGGTTCAGTATATGGCTAAGCTCAGCGCCGAACTTCGCGGAGACCCGATGTCCCTTGATGACAAGGTTTTGCAGCGCTTTGATCCACTAGCATAAAACTGCCCGCGCTATTTATGGTAACCTCTGCAAAAATAGTCGGGCTGGTTGAGGTTATGGCGCAAAATTTATCCAAGGAAAATCCCCCGTCTTTTAAGGTTGAGCATACCGAAGAAGACGCGCAGACGTTATTGCGCCAGCTAATGGCAATTTATGACGTTAAAACGCTGGTGGCGCAGCTGGTTGCCGTCGGTGAGCAGCACTGGAGCCCGGCTATCCTCAAGCGCGTTGCGACGGTATCGCGCGCGGCAGGGCGCATAAGCGCGCAGGAGCAGGCACATCTTCGTTCGCTCCTGCCGCAGCCTCCAGCTCATCATCCCCACTATGGATTCCGCTTCGTCGACCTGTTCGCCGGCATCGGTGGTATTCGTCACGGTTTTGAGGCGATTGGCGGGCAATGCGTGTTTACCAGCGAATGGAATAAACATGCGGTGCGCACCTATAAAGCCAACTGGTACTGCGATCCTGAGCAGCATCGCTTTAATGAAGATATCCGCGACGTCACGCTGAGCCATCTCCCTGAGGTGAGCGATGAAGAAGCCGCGCAGCATATACGCCAGGCAATCCCGCAGCATGACGTACTGCTGGCCGGCTTCCCCTGCCAGCCTTTTTCACTGGCCGGCGTCTCAAAGAAAAATGCCCTTGGACGCGCTCATGGTTTTGCCTGTGAAACCCAGGGAACGCTGTTCTTTGACGTGGTAAGGATCATCACCGCCCGCCAGCCGCCAATTTTTGTGCTGGAGAACGTCAAAAACCTGAAGAGCCACGACAAGGGGCGGACCTTTCGTATCATTATGCAGACGCTGGATGAGCTGGGTTACGAGGTTGCCGATGCGGCGCATACCGGAGCGGACGATCCTAAGGTGATTGATGGACGCCATTTTTTACCTCAGCATCGGGAACGGATTGTGCTGGTGGGTTTCCGGCGTGACCTCCAGCTCCATGAGGGGTTTACCCTGCGCGATATTGCCCACCTCTATCCTGCCAGCAGACCTACTTTTGGCGAGCTGCTGGAACCCACGGTTGACGACAAGTTTATCCTCACCAGGGTGCTGTGGAAGTATCTCTATCGCTATGCGCGTAAGCATCAGGAGCGAGGGAACGGTTTTGGCTACGGGCTGGTTGATCCAACGAATCCGCACAGCGTGGCGCGTACGCTCTCTGCCCGCTATTACAAAGATGGCGCAGAAATCCTCATCGATCGCGGCTGGGATCGGCTATTAGGCGAAAAATATTTTGATGACCCGGAGAATCAGCTGCGTCGTCCGCGCAGGCTGACGCCGCGGGAGTGCGCGCGTCTGATGGGTTTCGAGACGCCGCAGGGGTATCGTTTTCGTATCCCGGTCTCGGACACTCAGGCCTATCGCCAGTTCGGCAACTCGGTCGTGGTGCCGGTATTTGCTGCGGTAGCGAAGCTGCTGGCACCGCGAATCGAAAAAGCGGTAGCCATGCGTGAATCGGCTGAGTTCAGCGAAAGCCATTGATAGCAGAACGGCATGGTTCAACCATGCCGTATATCAGTGTTAAACTCTTACGCCAGTACCCCAATCGGCCAGGGAACAAACTCGTTTTCCCCTAATCCCAGCGCTTCACTCTTACTTTGCTCACCGGAGGCAATGGCGATGATTTTTTCGAAGATCGTCTCCCCCATCTGACGCAGCGTGGCGTCGCCATCGATGACCGCGCCACAGTTGAGATCCATATCTTCCGTCATACGCTGATACATCGGAGTGTTGCTGGCAAGCTTAACTGTCGGTGCGGGCATTGAGCCAAAGCAGGAGCCGCGCCCGGTGGTGAAGGCAATCATGTTGGCCCCGCCAGCAACCTGGCCAGTAGCTGAAACAGGGTCATATCCGGGGGTGTCCATAAAGACCAATCCTTTTTGCGTTACCGGATACGCATAGCGGTACACCTCCATTAGCGGAGAGTTACCGCCTTTTTTAGCCCCGCCCAGTGATTTCTCTAGCACGTTTGCCAGTCCGCCTGCGTTATTGCCAGGGCTAACCCGGCCGTTGATCTGGCAATCGCGTCCTTTATTATATTCCAGCCACCAGTTGATGCAGTCGACGAGTTTTTGTCCCACTTCGGGGGTGACGGCGCGCGCGGTGAGAGTGTGCTCAACTCCGAAAATTTCAGTGGTTTCCGAGAGAATCGCGGTTCCGCCTTGTTCGACCAGTAGATCCATCGCCACGCCCAGCGCCGGGTTGGCGGAAAGCCCGGAGAAACCGTCGGAGCCACCGCACTGTAGCCCGATGGTCAGATGCTCAACGGAGACCGGCTGGCGTTTGATTGTATTAGCTTGCGGCAGCATGGATTCGATAATAGCGATACCTTCATCAATGGTTTTCCGCGTTCCTCCGGTATCCTGAATCACCAGTTTGCGCAGCATGGGAGACTCTTCAAGACCCATTTGTTCAAAGAAACCGTGGATGTTGTTGCGCTCGCAGCCCAGCGCCACAACCAGCGCGCCAGCGGTATTAGGGTTGTTGATATAACCTGCTAATGTGCGGCGCAGTAGATCCATGGGTTCCCCGCTCATCTCCATGCCGCAGCCCAGTTCATGAACATAGGGCACGACGTTGTCAACGTTTGGCCATGCTTGCAGGCGTTCTTCAGTAAAGTGAGCGGCTATTTTACGCGCCACCGTCGCGCCGCAGTTTCCAACCACGAACACGCCGAGAATATTACGCGTCCCGACTCGACCATCTTCACGCACGTAGCCGTTGAAGGTCCGTCGCTGATCTGGCGGAACGGTTTGTACCGGGCGATAGTCGCGACTAAAGGCGTAGTCACGCTGAAAATCTTCAAACACGATGTTGTGGCTATGTAGCCATGTGCCTGGCGGGAGGTCCTCAGGCGCGAAGCCGATGACCGTGTTGTACTTGAGGATCGGTTCGTCTTTTTTAATAAGTCTTGTTGCTACCTTGTGCCCCAGCGGAACATCCTGCAGCGTGGTTATATTCTCGCCAGCGATCGGGGTACCGGAGGCGATGGCGACCCGGGCGACCACGACGTTGTCTTTTTCATCAAGACGGATAACCGGAGATTTTGTCATAACATTGCTTCCTTATTTATTTCTTTAGTTTCTGCCCGCTTGCCGGCGGAAAGAATTTAGGTTTCAGGCTTCACGTTTTTGCATGGAGGCAGCGTCATCACGTGGAGCAATTTTCAGGCGCTCAATCTTACCGACGATGAACCAGTAGCTGCAGACGGCGATAATCCCGTGGGTCCCAACGAAGACCAGCGCGTTGGCGAAAGAGCCTGTTTCTTGCAGGATGTAGCCGATCACCACCGGCGTGACGATGCCCGCGATGTTACCCAGCGAGTTGAACAGGCCGCCGGTGGTACCGATGATCTCTTTCGGCGCGGTATCCGCGACCACCGCCCAGCCCAGGGAGCCAAAGCCTTTGCCGAAGAACGCGGCGCTCATCAGGAACATCACCAGCGCTTCTGAACCTACGTAGTTGCAAAGGATCATACTGGCGCTCATGGTCAGACCGATGGTGATCGGGACCTTACGTGCCAGGCTCAGATTGTTGGTTTTACGCAGCAGCCAGTCGGAGAAAAAACCGCTCATAATGCCGCCCACCAGCCCGCAAATTGCCGGGACAGAGGCCATAAAACCGGCCTGAAGAATTGACATCCCGCGCTCTTTCACCAGATAAATCGGGAACCAGGTCATAAAGAACCAGGTAATCGCGGAGATGCAGTACTGGCCGATGAAAATTCCGATCAGCATCCGGCTTTTGAACAGCTGGCCGATCTCCTGCCAGCCTGCGCGCTTGCGTTCGCCTTTTACGCTTGCAACGGTGTCCAGTTCAACCAGTGCGCCGCCTTCCTTCAGGTACTCCATCTCTTCGTTATTGATTCCTGGATGCCTGGTCGGGACGTAAAAGAATTTAGACCAGCAGAAAGCGATGATGATGCCGATGACGCCCATGACGATAAATACGTGATCCCAGCCGAAGGCGTGGCATAGCCAGGCCATCAGCGGAGTGAATATCGCCAGTGAAGCGTACTGCGCGCTGTTAAAGATGGCGCCGGCAACGCCGCGTTCTTGCGAGGGAAACCAGGCCGCGATGATACGACCGGCTGAGGGGCCAACTGGCGATTCGCATACGCCGAGCAAGAAGCGCAGGATTAGCAGGGCCGGGACAACAAAAGTGATGTAGCTGACTAGTCCCATAAATACTGTCATCACTGACCACAGCAGGATCCCGAGAAACATGGCCCGTTTGGAGCCAACTTTATCGGCCACCCAGCCCGCAGGCGTCATACTGATGACGTACGCCCAACTGAACGCGGAGAAGAGATAACCAATTTCAACGGCGGTAATACCGAGCTCTTTTTGCATCTCCGGCCCGGCAACGGAGAGCGTGGCGCGATCCCCGGTTGCCAGCGTTAAGACAAGGGTTATCATAAATAAGATGTAATATCGGGCGTGCGTTTTCTTGCCTGCAATGCTCATTGTGCATTCTCCCGTTCCGGCAGCTAACGCCGGAAAAGTTTGTAGGGTAGAGAGTGGTTATTGGTTTTTTATTTGTAAGTAGTGTCTTGCGCCGCTCACCAGATGTGGGGTGAGCGCAGTCACCAGATAATGAGCGCCCCAGCTTATCGCCTCAGCCGCGCGCTCCGGAGTTCCCACGTAGGTTCCGGCAATATTGCCGCTGGCGGCGATTTTGCGAATACAGCGCTCTATGGTTGCCAGCACATCGGGATGGTTGAGATCGTGTCCATAACCCATCGAAACGGCCAAATCCCCCGGCCCGATGAAGTAGACGTCGGCCAGCCCGGTGGCGAGGATCTCATCCAGGTTTTCTACCGCTTCTATTGTTTCAATATGTACCGATAGTATCCGCGAGGCGTTGGCTTCAGCCAGATAACGCGCTTTATCAGCGCACATTCCGTAGCTGGCTGCGCGCGGCAGGAAGGCAACTCCGCGTTCGCCCTGCGGGGGAAACAGCGTGGGCAGGGCGGCGGCGCGGGCATCTTCTACAGTATTGACCAGCGGTACCTGTACGCCATCGGCGCCGAAATCCAGCGCTTTGCGCATATATTCAGCCCGGTTGTATGGGACGCGCACCAGGCACGGCACCTGCTGACAATGAGAGGCGCGCACCATATCTTCCACCGTTTCCGGGTTCATATTGCCGTGCTCGTTATCGATAAGCACAAAATCAAATCCGATGGCAGCGGTAAATTCAGTTATTGCTGCTGAAGGGAAGGTAACAAAGCAGCCGTGTAACGGCCCGTCGCGGAGCCGTTGTTTCAAATCGGGAAAACGCATGTTAGCTCCTTGCTTTGACCTGGATGCCGGAGAGCTGCTCAAACACTTTTATGATGTTGGAGTGATCTTCGTTGCCAACGCCCTGCGCTATGCAGGTTTTATATAATTCGCGCACCAGGCTGGCGATTGGCATGGGGGAGTCAATACCCTGGCTGAGCTCCATTGCCAGATTGAGATCTTTGTACTGCAGACGAGTCATAAATCCGGGCTCGAAGTTACGCTCCAGCAGCAGGCTACCGCGAATATCCAGCGCGCCACAGCGGGCGTATCCGGCGGAGAGCACCTCGACGATTTTGGCCGGATCGACGCCAGCCTTTGCCCCCATCACCAGCGATTCCCCCAGCGCAGCCATAGTGGCGGCGGCCAGAACCTGGTTACAGGATTTCACCACCTGGCCTGCGCCGTTGTCGCCGACATGAGTGACGCGGCAGCCAAGCACTTCGAGTACCGGTTTACAGCGTTCAAAGACTTCGGTTTCGCCGCCCACCATAATTGACAGCGTACCGCCTTTCGCGCCTTTATCACCGCCGCTTACCGGGGCATCAAGCATTCGTGCTCCCAGCGACTTGATGGTGTCAGCAAATTGCTTTGTCGCCAGCGAAGAGATGGTGCTCATATCGATAACGACTTTACCTTCACGCAGCGCTGGTGCCAGGCCATTTTCACCGAACAGGACATCTTCCACCTGCGGCGTATTCGGTACCATGGTGATGGTGATATCTGCCGCTTCGGCGACCGCACGAGCGGATGCCTGACCGATAGCGCCATCACGGGCAATCTCTTCCACATCCTGCGCCACGATGCTGTAAATATGGACGCTGTAACCTGCTTTCAGCAGATTGCGTACCATCGGTTTGCCCATAATGCCCAGACCAATAAAGCCTAAAACTGGTTTCATCTGTATCACCTTAATAAGTTTGGTATTCAATAATGCTGCGCAGCTCCGCAACATCGATATCTGCGAATGCGCACCCTTCGCGATGGCTTAACCAGGCGGCCGTTCCGGCTGCGAAGCCCGTCAAAAAGCATTGCGCGGTGACGCGGGCCGAGGCCAACGCCTCATGCTCGGCGCTCAGCGTACGGCCTGCTGTAATCAGGTTGGGAACGTTTTCTGGCACCAATGTGTCGTACGGAATGTCGTACCAATCATTGTCGAGGTAGAACATAAAGATGCCGTCCTGGCCGTGTGCTTCGATGCACCAGGCGCTGCTGGCAACTTTGCGTTCGCTTTTGCGCGCCTGGAAAACATCGTCGTTGGTCAGGCGGTAGCGACCTGCAATGGTCCGACTCTGGCGGATGCCAATTTGCGCCGCGACATCGTTCAGGCGCGCCTGCTCGAATCCAGGAACCCAGGCGCGCAGGAAACGCTCGTATTCGCGTACCTGTTTGCGTCCCTTCAGTTCGGCAAACGTCAGATCCTCTGCGCAGGTGGCGTCAATCGGTCTGCCATCGTCGCGCAAAATGCTGGTGACGTTGCACATCACTTCGTCGGGGCGAGGTGAGGGCAGCAGATAGATATGCTTGCGCGGCAGGTGATATCCCTGTGCCTGCGCAGCTTCAACCCAGGCCTCCAGTTGGGCGACCGGGTGGCCAATGCCGCGTTCGATATCGACATTGCTCATACGAAACACCATGGTCGGATACTGGACCATACCGTTGCGCCCGCAGGTGTACGGGACGCCCGCTTTGACGCAGAGATCGCCATCGCCGGAGGCATCGATAAAGCGGCGGGCGGTTATTAACTGGCGTCCGCTTTTGTTCTCAATAATCACACCGAGCAGCTGATTGCCATCCATTACTACGTCAGTGGCAAGGGTGTGGAACAGCACCCGTGCGCCGCTGTCGGAGAGTAAATCGTCGGCCACCTCTTTCCAGGTGTGCGGCTCATGGACGACCAGCCGCGTTTCGCCAAACGGGAACGGTTCGCTGACGGCACCCCGGTGTTTCAGATGCTGGTAAAATTCACCGGCAAAACCGTGCACCAGCTGCTTATGGGGGCCTTTGCCGGAGGTAAACAGGCCGCAAATCGCGCCCGACATACCCGCTGTCGCCATACCACCGCAAAAACCGTAGCGTTCAATCAGCAGGGTATTTTCCCCAGCTCGCGCAGCGGCGGTGGCTGCCGCAACACCGGTTGGACCACCACCCACTACCAGAACATCAACGTCGTAGGTGACGGGGATCTTGTTGGCGACTTCGTGCCAGGTTTGCATGACGTGCCTCCTCTGTCATGAGGGTGAGACAGTCACCCTCATAATTTAATGATTAGTCGATATTTTTCGCGTGGATGCGTCGTTTCCCCAGCACTGCGCCCTGCGCAATCGGCTGGACCAGTTGGGCATATTGCGACAGATAGGTGCCGCTTCCGCCGCCCAGCGGCAGAGGTTTGGGCTGCCGTTGCGCCAGACGGGCATCAATCACTTCCTGCGGAACATCCATATTGATGCTGAGGTCGGTGAAGTTGATATGTACGGTTTCGCCTTGTTCTATCACCGCCAGGGGCCCGCCTGCGGCGGCTTCAGGCATTAGTTGGCCAACGATAATTCCGCGATTCAGGCCCGAGAGTTCACCATCGGTGATCACCGCTACGTGCGCCGCGATTCCCGCGCCGTTGAGGGCTGCTACAAAGCTACAGGCAAACACCGTACCGGGGCCGCCAGCTGGACCCATATTGCGCAGAACAATCACGTCGCCTTTCTGTATTTTCCCTTCGCTCAACGCTTCAATGGCTTCGTCTTCACCTTCGTAGATATTGGCTGGACCGGTAAATTGTTCCAGCTCTCCCGGTACGGCGGAGAGCTTAACAATCGCGCCGTCCGGAGCGAGGTTGCCGCGCAGGATGGCGACGCCAGGGCGCTGGCTGACCGGGTTATCCAGCGTGCGGATCACCTCGTGATTTTTTACTACCGCGTCTTTAATGTTTTCACCGACGGTTTTTTGCGTGACCGTTAGTGCATCCAGATTGAGGAAGTCGCGCAGCTGATTCATCACCGCCGTAGTGCCGCCCGCCGCTTCCAGATCTTCAGTGCGGAAGGGACCGTTAGGGCGAACAGAGGTCAGCAACTTGATGTCTTTTCCGTATTTTTCATACAGGCTGACCACATCGATGGGGAGTTCCGCCTCGGTGGCAACCGCAGAAAGGTGGCGAACAGTATTGACTGAACCGCCGACCGCCAGCACGGTCATCACTGCGTTCTGAATCGCTTTTTCGGTAAGGATGTCGCGCGGCAAAACCTGTTGCTGAGTGAGTTCGACGATCCGCTTCCCGGCGGCCTGGGCGTACTCTTTTACCTTACGACCGTTGGCCCAGATCGGTGAGTTGCCCGGCAGCGTCATGCCTAATGCTTCGGCGACGATATGCATGGAGTTAGCGGTACCCAAACCGGCGCAGACGCCCGGCGACTGGATTGCGACATCGGTCATGTCGGTCAGTTCTTTTTCGCTGATGGCACCTGTTGCCAGCGCGCCAACCTGCTCGTAAACGTCATCAATATCGAAGAACTGATCGTCGAATTTTTCATTTGAACACTTGCCGCCCACCTGATAACCGCAGGTCAGCAGCAGGGAAGGGACATTCAGCCGCGCCGCCGACATCAGATGCGCTGGCGTGGTTTTATCGCAGGAGGAGAGGCAGATCATCCCGTCCAGCACCGCGCCTTCCATCATGCATTCCACTTCATTGACCATCAGGTCGCGGGTCGGCATCAGATAACGCGCTTTTTTCCCGGCGCTGGTGACGAAGTCGCTGGGGGCGACGGTGCGCACTTCAAACGGTAGTCCGCCCGCATCGCGGATTGCCTGCTCGACGATCCGGCACAGTTCATCCAGATGGACATAGCAGCAGGAGAGTTTGTTAGAGGTATTAATGATCGCGATCTTCGGTTTATACATGTCTTCTTCGCGGATCCCCATGCTGCGCCATTGCGCACGACGTACTGCCCAGCGGGTGGATCCCGGCTTGAAATTGCTTCTGTACATCTTGAATTCCTTTATCGGGTTGTGGTTTTACGATCCGAAATATCCTCTGTTTGGGTTGGTTGTCCAACCAATTTTTAAGGGAAATGTAATTAAGATCACATAACGGAGGATTTTTAGACGTTTTTGCCCATGAAGATGGAAAAATAGCGCACCTGGCAGTCAATAGTGGTACAGTGGTCCATCCAATTTATGATTGCAGTGATTGATGGCGACGCCGCGCAGGGAAAATAACCGCTTGTAAGCGCGAAACGTCGTTGGGAAGAGGTAACGGTATGCCGGACAAGAATAAATTTACGATGATCCCTATTAAGCGCACGGATGTTTTTCAGACGATCATTCAACACATTACAAATCTGCTCGACAGTAAGCAGATCAAACCCGGCGAGCGGCTGCCCTCGGAGCGCGAGCTTGCCGAGATGCTCAACGTCAGTCGCACGTCGGTGCGCCAGGCGCTGAAGGTGCTTGAATCCTCCGGGCGTATTGAGACTCGTGTGGGGAGCGGAACCTTCTTAACCGAGCCACCGGCGGTGTCGCTTAGCGATACTCATAGCCTGTCGAAGCTGATTGAAGGCGGGGTAACGAAAGAGTTTCTGCGCAATCTTATCGTGGCGCGGACCTCTATTGAACGAGCCATCTTTGAAGACTACGCCTGGCGCGCTAATAAAACGGGGATTAATCAACTGCGGGAGCTTATCGAGTTTAACCGGGAAAAGTTTTCGCGTCAGGATTGTGATGACGATGATAGCGCGCTGGATCTGAGCTTCGAGAAAAAAGTGGCGCAGCTCGGCGGTAACCCTATTTTGATCAACATGCAGGAACAGATCCATCATCTTTGGGTACTGGCGTGGAAACAGTATGGTTTTACTCCAGAGCAGACTCAGGTGCTGCATGAAGAACACTTAGGCATTCTGGATGCGCTGGCGGCGAAAAACTCGCAGCGGGTGGCGGATCTGATTGTGCAGCATGTAGATAAAGAGATTGACTGAGCTGGCCGTCATATGTGATTTTTCCCGGCTCGCGCTGCGCTTAGCCGGGCTACAGGTTCCCACTCGTCTGCGGGCGTGGTTTTTTCCCTGGCTCGCGCTGCGTTTAACAGGGCCACAGCTATCTGTAGATGGGGAGCCCGGGTAAGGCTTTTACGCCGCGACCCGGGGATTCCAGGCATGACTGTACTGAGCTAATGTTGCTAAACCGGCAGAACCCGGTGGAAAAAATCGATGCCCGCCTCAACCGATTGCTGGTTGATTTTATGCCCCGACAGCGGATCGATAAGACAGGTGAGGTCGCCACTGCCGATGGCCTCTCTGAGGTGTTCAGCATATTTAACATCAACAACGGTGTCCTGCTGACCGTGCCAGACAAACAGCGGACGCTGCGCCAGGCGTTCTTCTTTCCCGGCAATGTCATAAGGCGCAATCCCATGCAGGCAGGCTGCCAGCGCGCTGGCCGTTGGGGGATGGATCTCGCTTATTGCCTCGGTAAAATAACCACTTGCCATATAGGCTGCTCCGGCCTGAATTTCCGGATACTGCGCCATCGTCCCCAGTACAGCGAAACCGCCCATCGAAGTGCCCATTACGCCCAGTCGTGAAACATCACCGAGCTTTTCCTGCTGGCAAGCGGCCAGCAGCGCGGGAAATGTCTCTAACGAGTGCTGTAAAATTGACCAGAAAGAGGCGTCGCGAAGCGTAGTATCATCCCTGGCGCTATGCATCATCGCCTGCGGACACACCACGCTGTAGCCCGCCTGCGCCAGCATATATCCCAGATTGGCATCCAGTTCTCTGGATGCCATGAAGCGATGAAACAGAATGATAAGCGGCCTGTCACTGGCTGCGTCATCATCTGCCCGGAACCAAAGTACAGGTGTTTTTACCAGCAGGCGGTCTGAAATAACGATATCCATTGATTATCCCTGTGCAACCAGATGCCGTTCCAGCACATCGAAATCCGGATTAAAACCGAGACCCGGCGCGTTCGGCAGATTCATCACCGGCTGGAAGCGCATAAACGGATGCAGCGTTTGTTCGAACATCAGCCACGGCACTTCCAGCGGAACGGGCTCTGGCATCACGCTGAGCAGGTGAGCGCTGGCGAGCAGGCCAGGGCCGTAGTAAAAACAGTGCGGCAGCAGGCTGACGTTTTCATGCTCGCGCGCGCGTTTGATAATCTCCAGTACGGCGGAAATACCGCCAATTTTGGCTACGCTCGGTTGCAATACATCAACCGCGTCTAAGGCCATACTGAGCGCGAACTCCTCACTGTTATTGAAATTTTCGCCCGCAGCAATGTGCGCACCCGTTGTCTGGCGCAGATAGCGGAGCTGGCTTAAATTTTCCGGCGGAAAGGTGGGCTCTTCCACAAACGCGACGCCAGCCGCCTGCAGCTGCGGCAGGATGTGCTCCGCCTGCGGGACATCCCACGCGCAGTTGGTATCAACCATCAGGGTGATATTATCCGGCAGCGCCCTGGCGACTTCAGCAATTGCCAGGGGATCTCGTTCGTGCAGTTTTATATGTCTGTATCCCTTATGAATTAAAGGGTTAATACAATCCATTAATTTAGCGACATCACCATCGAAGCTGGTCAGGCTGGGATAGAGTTCCACCTGCGCACGGGTACCGCCGAGCAATTGCCACAGCGGCAGGTTCTCTGCTTTAGCGCGCAGATCCCACAAGGCGATATCCAGCGCGGAAAGCGCATACATCATCACCCCGCCGCGACCGTAGCTGTGAAAAGCGTAATGCGCTCTCTGCATTAACGCCGCCGGGTCAGCGCATTCCTCCCCCGTAAAGAAGGGGGCGAGGAGACCGCTGAGCAATGCCATGCTGGCCGGGTTACAGGCGTGGCCAAACGCCTCTCCCCAGCCCGTCAGGCCCGTATCGGTTTCGACTTTCACTAACAGCGAATCCAGCGTAGGATGCAGCGCCCGCGCGGCGTTAAAGCGCCCCTCTTTGTTGGTAGTGCGCGTCAGTGCTGGCGTATAAGGCAAACGGACCAGAAAGCTTTCTATGTTCGTAATACGCATAAAGTGTCCTTAATGATGTGATAGCGCGAACTGCACGCCTATTGACGCCGGATGTTGAGGCGTGCTGACAAGGGGGCTGTCGATAGCCGCCGTTTCAAGACAAACAAAGTTCTGCCAGCCATCGTCCGACATGTCGCTTATCTGTTCTGCCCGCTGCTGCCAGGGATTCCATACCACTACGTTGCTGTTATTAACATGGGTAAGCGTCAAGGTTCTGGCGGGCGTGACAAGTGCAGTTTGTTTTTTTGCCTGAGGGAAGATCGTGCCAAATTCCCCGCTGAGCGACAGGGGGGACGGCAGATTCTGCACGGGTTCCCCGGCGACCGTGTCGTAGCCTTGCATGCCCACGCCATAAATCTGCGTCGCTCGTATATCCGGCGTTGAGAGGTAGCTATGTAGGGCTGCGGTGGCGCTGAAACTCCCGTGGGCAGTGAGCAGCAATTCGCAAACCTCTGCGGTGAAGGTCAGCGTCATCTCCAGTTGAAAAGCGTGATCCCAGAGCTGTCGTGTTTGTGGAGTGTCATTGAGCGTCAACGTCAGCGCGAACGACGTTTTGTTGTTATCAAGCGCCGTCAGTCGCCACGGTAAAATGCGGGCAAAGCCGTGAAACGGTTCGCCGCCGAGATCGGTAAACCACGGCCAGCATACCGGCACGCCGCCGCGAATGGGCACGCCGATTTTAAACGGTGTGCAGTCACTCAACCACAGTACGGGGTATGCCTGTCGGGATGGTTTCCAGGTCAATAAATGCGCGCCCTGAAGCGCAATTGCGGCCTTGCAGAAGGGCGTCTGAATGACCACAACCTCCAGTTCATCCATTTTTCGCCGGGTAATACCGGGACTTAACGTCTCCAGTACCGGCAGGGTAAACAGCTGTTTAATCAGGCTCATTGGTTCAGACATCCGTGCGGGTAGTAATATTTTGCTGCCGAAGCTGCGTATCGTTTACGGCATAGCGCGCCAGCGTCCGGCTGTCGAACTCAATGCCGTGTCCTGGCTTTTCACCAGGGCGAATTGTGCCGTTCATTACCGGGCAAGGCGTCGTGATAATGCCCATTTCGCTCAGGCTCGCGCCTTTTAGCCCCTCAAATAGCTGGATATTGGGCAAGCCGCAGCCCAGATGCGCGATAAGCTCCATACCAAAATGCGGGATCACGGGAACGTTGTGGCTTTCGGCTAATTTTGCGATCTTCACGAATTCAGTAATCCCGCCCACGCGATAAACATCTGGTTGGATGTAGTCGCAAGCTTCTTGTCCAATCCAGTGGGCGAACTGGTATTTGGTGTACAGGCTTTCTCCCACGGCTATGGGGACCGGACATTTCTGGCGTAGCAAACGGTGGCCGTTGATATCGTCGCTGAGTAGCGGCTCTTCCAGCCAGTACACACCGGCATTTTTGAGTACCGCCATTCGGCGCACGGCATCGGCGGAAGACCACTTCTTGTTGGCATCCACGGCGATGTTGATCGCGGGTCCCACAAATTTGCGTACCGCCAGCAGACGCGCCAGATCGTCTTCGACGTTCTCACTACCGATTTTCATTTTGACCGTACGGTAGCCCGCGGCCAGAAACCCTTCCATCTGTGCGAGCAGGGCATCAATCGAGAGATGCAGGTTGACACCGCTGCCGTAACCGGGAAGCGACTCCCGGTAGCCGCCGAGCAGGCGGTAGAGCGGCTGATTTAGCTGCTGGCCAATCAGATCCCACAGCGCGATATCCACTGCGGCGATAGCGTGCGTTGTGATGCCCTCTGAGCCAATATCGTGGCTCTCCAGCCACATGCGGCTCCACAGTCGCTCGACGTTAAGCGGATCTTCGCCAATCACTTTGGCGACAAGATAATGGTCAATCAGGTTCTTAAACGCACTGCCGCCGATGCCCGTGCTGAATGTCCAGCCGGTACCCGTATGCCCGGTATCGCTTTTTAACCACAGCACGACAAATTCCAGACTGGAGAACGCGTAGTTCGACGACCCCCAGTTTTCGGTAAGCGGCACGCGGTACAGCCCGGATTTAAAATCAATAATTTTCACGCTCTTCTCCTCCGGGATCAGGCCAGGGCTTTATGCTCATCGCGCTGGGCGGCTTTTTTGACGAACAAAGCCACTACGGTTGCACCCAGTACGCCGAGGCAGCCCGCAAGAATAAAGGCGGCAGAATAGGAGCCGGAGCCAACAATAAAGCCGGTGACGGTTGGCGCGACGATGCCGGAGATATTGGCCAGTCCATGCATCAGACCGCCAGCGCTGCCAACGTACTCTTTCGGCGCAGCGTCCTGAATGAGTGTCCAGTAGGCCGGGGCGGCGATTTGCATAAAGCCGAAGGCGATAGTCATTAATGTGACAGCACCCATGGCGGTCTGCGTCTGGCTGATTAGCCCTACGCAGATAGAACAGATGCCGAAGCAGGTCACTAGCACTACTTTACGGGAGAAAAGCTGCTTGCCGGTTTTACGGTAGATAAAGTCGATAATGAACCCGCCGGATACGTAGCCGAGCGTTCCGGCAACCCAGGGCAATACGCCGACCAGACTCATGTCTTTCAGGCTGATCCCGGTAGTATCAACAAGAAACGTCGGGAACCAGTTCATAAAGAAAAACAGGACATAGTTAAAGCAAAATAGCGACAGGGCGGTAGCCAGAATTGAGGGCTGGAGGATTGCGCTCCACATGGAGGGGGCAGGCGTTCCCGGTGCGGTCTGCGGAGCCACGTCTTCTTCTTCGCCTTCAATAAGCTGCGCTTCTGCCGCAGAAACGCGTTTGTTATCACGCGGCTTATCGGTCGCGATCAGCGCCCAGATGATGGCCCAGGTAATACCGATAAACGCAATAATGATAAATGAGATCCGCCAGTTAAACGTCAGGCACAGAAAGCCCACTACGGGGCCGGAAATGGCACCGCCCAGCGGGCCGCCGGCCTGGTTAATGCCGACCGCGCGTGCGCGCTCATTGAGCGGAAACCAGTTGTTGACCACTTTATTGGCCGTTGTGGAGATGGGGCCTTCTCCGGCGCCGAAAAAGGCGCGGGCAATAAACATGGTCCAGAAGTTAAAGCAGCCCGCTGTCAGGCCGCAGATAATTGACCAGACGGACATCGACCAGCAAAATACCCGCTTGGGGCCGAATTTATCGGCCAGTACTCCGCCGATAAAATTAAATAACGCATAGCCAATAGAGAAACTGCCAAAAATAATCCCTTTTTCCTCAGGCGTTAGATGAAAGTCTTTGGTAATAAAGGGCATTGCGTAAGCCAGCGCGGAACGGTCGAGGTAGTTAATAACCATCGCCAGCGTCAGCATAACTAAAATGACACGACGGAATTGCGTATTCATAGAGATACCTTTCACTAATATAGGGTTAGCGGTAAAAACAATGCACAATTTTCGTAATAATTATTTTTTATTATTATTTGAGGTTTATCACTCCCTGATGGGATCCAGGTAACGTATTTTCCGGGTGACATAAAAACCACCGTCAAGCGTTAACATCGCGCCATTAAAACTGTGAATTTGCGGATCGGTTAACAGCGCGCAGGTTTTGGCTATCTCCATTGCGCCAGTATATTCCAGCAGCGGAATACCATCATCTTTATGTAACTCTCTGAGCTGCTCGACGAACGTTTTTTGCTGCGGATCCTCTCTGGTGAAACCGCGAAACAGGGTGTTGATTTTTATGCCATAGGATACCAGTTCCTGAATGCCGGAGCGGCAGGTATTCATCAGCGCTAGCTGGCTGGCGGCACCGTAAGAATAATACTCCGTCGGCACCAGCGCGGCGATGTGCGCCAGCGTGACGACGCGCCCCTCAACCCCCTGTTGCACCATCTTTTTACAGGCGCTTTGTACCCACCATAGTCCGCGTTCCAGGTCGTCGTTCATGGTGTTCGCAATAATATTATCATCGTCGTCCAGCATTGAGCCACGAAGCGGCGGCGGAGAAATATAAATGAAAGCGTTTAGCTTTCGCCCGTCAATAATAATGGTATTGATAGCCTGATTTATTTTTTCATATTCGGTTTGCTGGCTAAAATAAACCTCCCAACCCTGCTGTAAATACAGATTTTCCAGGGTGGATAGCAGTTCGGGTTCGGCCTTGCCGCCAGCAATCAGAATCGTATTTTTGTGTTCCATCGTCATTCTCCTGATTAAATACAGCGGATATGCTGGCCGCCATCAATTTTAATAAAATCACCGGTAACTACCGCGCCTTTGTCCCCGGCTAAATACACTGCAGCCGCGCCAAGCTCTTCGATGGTTGCTGGTTGACCAACAGGAATTGTCGCCAGCAGTTTCTTGCGTCCCTCGCGCGTGGCCAGTTCAGGTTTAGGATCGTTGATATTAGTATCGACAAACCCCGGCCAGAGCTGGTTCACCGTGATGCCGTAGCGTGCCAGCTCGAAGGCCATCGACTGACTCATCTGATCGATAGCAGCTTTGGTGGCAGCGTAGACTCCCATCAGCGCCATTGGACGGCGCGCGTGGCCTGAGGCAACGTTGATGATGCGCCCGCGGATCCTTTTTTTTACCATCATGCGGGCTGCGTGGCGGGCGCAGTCATAGGTTCCTTTAATATTGATATTCACCGCATGGTCAAAAGCCGGTTTACTGATTTCGAGGAACGGTTCCCAGACGCATACGCCGGCGTTGTTAACCAGAATATCGAGGCGTCCAAAGTGAGTATCGATATCATTAAACATTTGGCGTACTTGTTCAGGATTGGATATATCGGCCTGGACAAGCAGGGCGCGCCTTCCGAGTCCGCGGATAATGCCGGCAACTTGTTCTGCTTCTTCTGGATTCACAACGTAGTTGATGACGATATCAGCGCCAGCTTCGGCAAGGGCGCAGGCAATACCTTTGCCGATCCCTTTCATATTTCCCGCACCCGTCACCAGTGCGACCTGGTTATGTAGATTCACGACTTTCTCCTTTTAGTGTGCAACACATGATGAACGCATCCTGCGTTGACGATATCTTAGTCACTTAATCAACAACTGATATATTAGTTGGTTATTAGATTTGCACTTCGTGAAAAAAACATCCATCATCTGTTGGGCTAAATACGATGTCGATCACAAGTTTTGTCGTAACTGTTTAATTAACTGAGAATTTTCGATTTTCATTTTTGCTGTATTGCGCGGATAATGCTGCAATTCAGCAGGGAGAACGCTAATGAATCCACCCGTCAATAAAATGAATCAGGCCTATGAAGCCATTGAAAGCATGATTATTTTTCAGGATCTTGCGCCAGGCTCGATGGTGTCTGAAGCGCAGCTCATGGAGCTGACCGGCTTTGGTCGTAGCCCGGTAAGGGAAGCGTTACAGCGTCTGGCCAATGACCGACTGGTGGAAATCTATCCCTATAAGGGCGTATTTATTCCGGCGATTTCCGTTGAAGTACAGCTCAAGGTTCTGGAGCTACGCCGCTGTGTAGGCGAGTTCGCTGTGCGTCTTGCGACCCGGCGTGGCACGCACCAGCAGAAGAAAGAGATGCTGCTGCTGGCGGAATCTTTTGAGGCGATTAGCGATATTTCGCATATGCGGCAGTTCGGCGCGCTGTTGAAACAAACCTATGCCTTGATTGGCCTGGCCGCCGAGAACGAATATCTCCAGCCGTGCCTTTCTCCGCTACAGGGGCTTTCTAGTCGTTTCTGGTTTGCGCAGCTTAGCGCCAGCAACCAGCAAGAGCTGGTAAAAGCATCGCAGCTGAATGCCACCATGCTGCGTAATATCTGTCATGGTGACGAAGAACTGGCTGCCAGCGCGTCGAAAAACGTCAACGATTACTTCACCGAGTTTACCTATAAGTCTCTAACTCGCTGATTAAAATATGAGATTAACCATGGCCGACGTTCACGATAAAGCCACCCGTAGTAAAAACATGCGCGCGATCGGCACCCGCGATACGGCAATTGAGAAACGGCTGGCGGGGCTGCTGGCGCGTGCCGGTTTTTCCTTTACCGTACAGGACGCCGCGCTCCCCGGCCGCCCGGATTTTGTGGTATCAGACTATCAGTGCGTAATCTTTACTCACGGCTGCTTCTGGCACCATCACGACTGTTATCTGTTTAAGGTGCCCGCGACGAGAACCGAATTCTGGCTCGACAAGATAGCCAAAAACGTGGCGCGCGATCGCCGGGATATCGGGCGACTGGTGGAGCAGGGATGGCGGGTGCTGGTGGTCTGGGAATGCGCGCTGCGCGGGCGAAAGAAGCTTAACGACGAAGCGCTGGGCGAACGACTGGAAGAGTGGATCTGCGGCGGCGATCGGTGCGCGCAGATCGATACTCAAGGCATAGGTCTGTTAGACGTTACTTCTGCGCCTTACAGGACGTAATCTCGCGACGAACCGGGAACAGGTATTTGCCGAGCGTCACCAGAATGACCGCAAAAATTATGATGCCGAGCGCCAGCCACTCTACGGGAGATAAGCTTTCCCCGGCAAAACCGGTGCCCAGCAGGACGGCGACTACCGGGTTGACGTAGGCATAGCTGGTCGCCACGGCTGGCGTCACGTTACGAATTAAATACATATAGGCGTTGATGGCGATAAGCGATCCGAAGATAGCCAGATAGGCGACGGCAAAAATGCCGGACCATGATGGCATCTGGGTTAACTTTTCCCCAGTCAGTGAGGACGCTATCATTAGCACGATCCCTGCCGCCAGCATCTCAATGGCGCCCGCCATCATTCCGGTCGGTAGCTCGATTCGCGAACCGTAGACGGAGCCAAAGGCCCAGCTCATCGAGCCGATCAGAATCAGCAGCGCTCCCCAGGGGTTACCATTCAGGTTGCCGCCGCTGTTAAGCAGAACAATACCTGCCAGACCTATCGCGATCCCTAACCACTCAAGCTTGCGGGTCGCTATACCAAAAAAACGGCTAAAACATAGGGTAAACAACGGTACCGTCGCGACCATGACTGCCGCAATACCTGAGGGGACGTGCTGGTGTTCGGCAAGCGTCACAAAACCATTGCCTACGGCCAGCAGCAAAACTCCGATCAGCGCCGCGTTGAGCAGCGGTTTGCGCGACGGTAGCTTATGGCCCGTGGCCAGCAACCAGGCGAGCAGCACCGCGCCAGCGGAAAGAAAGCGCACGCCAGCCATCATCAGCGGAGGCCAACTGGCGACGCCAACGGCGATAGCGAAATAGGTGGAACCCCAGATGATATACAGCGCAAACAACGCCCCGATGAGCGGCAACAGCTGACGGGTAGACATACTTCCTCACGACGGTGCAGAGATAGAAAGGAGACGTATAGTAAACGTGAAAACTATCGTGCTGGCGAGCGCTTTAGTTAGCCTGCCGCGGTTAAATTTATGTTGACTAAGAACGCCAGTGGGCGAAAAAGCGCTTTTGCTTCATACTTCATGAGGAACAATCATAAATGAAGGAATGCAATTTTGGCGGGAAGTAGTCTATTAACCTTATTGGATGATATTGCCACTTTACTCGATGATATTTCGGTCATGGGGAAACTGGCGGCAAAAAAAACGGCAGGCGTATTGGGTGATGATTTATCGCTTAATGCTCAGCAGGTAACCGGCGTGCGGGCCAACCGTGAATTGCCGGTGGTATGGGGCGTAGCTAAAGGCTCATTGATCAATAAAGTGATTCTGGTGCCGCTGGCGCTGTTGATTAGCGCTTTTATCCCGTGGGCGATTACGCCACTGCTGATGCTGGGTGGCGCCTTCTTGTGCTTTGAAGGCGTCGAGAAGGTGGTGCACACTCTGCAGGCGCGTAAACATAAAGAGGATCCGCAGGTTCGCCAGCAGCGGCTTGAAGCCCTGGCCAATCAGGACCCGATGGCGTTTGAACGAGATAAGGTAAAAGGCGCGGTGCGCACAGATTTTATTCTGTCTGCGGAAATTGTCGCGATTACCCTCGGGATTGTAGCTGAAGCGCCGTTATTAAATCAGATTCTGATTTTGTCCGGCATTGCGCTGCTGGTGACGGTGGGGGTGTACGGTCTGGTGGGGGTTATCGTCAAGCTTGATGATATGGGCTACTGGCTGGTGGAGAAAAGCAGTGCGCTGGCGCAGTGGACAGGGAAAGCTTTACTGGCGATTGCGCCTCGTCTGATGAAGGTGCTGTCCATCGTCGGCACCCTGGCGATGTTCCTGGTCGGCGGCGGCATTGTGGTCCACGGTATCACGCCGCTGCACCATGCCATTGAAAATCTGGCTCAGGGGCAGAATGGCGTCATTGCCTCGCTGCTGCCAACGGCTGCAAATCTGGTGCTGGGATTCATTATTGGCGCCATCGTGCTGGCCGTGGTGAAAGCGATAGCCGCTCTTCGCGGTTCTACGGAGTAAATGTGCTATCTATCATGCAAAGTGGTTCACCTTCGTCTAAGGTAAATCTGTTTCTTCCTGATACCGGAGGCAAAAATGGTCTTGTTGGTCAGTGATGAAGTGAGACGCAAAAACGGCGGCCCCCGCATGGTCGTTACCGGATTCGCCAGCGGCATGGTGGAATGTCGTTGGTATGACGGTTACGGCGTAAAGCGCGAGGCATTTCGTGAGGATGAACTTATCCGTGGAGGAGGAGGGAAGCTGAACCGCACCTGACCCTCCATCAGCGCCCGGCATCCGTCGGGCGTTTTCATATTGTGAATTATTTTACCAACAGGGAGCGTGGATGAAGTTTGCTTCTTTAACCGTGCTGCGAGAAAACGATGGATAAGCTGATGTGGGTGAAAAAGCTGCGCCAGATTTTAAGCCCCGGATATGTGGTTAACCTCTGTTTTTTTATCGTCTTCTGCTTCTCTACGCTGTTGATATGGCGTGAGATCAAGGTTCTGGAAGAAGCCTACGTCGCTAACCAGCGCAACAACCTTGAAAACGTGGCACATGAATTTGACAGCCTGCTGCAATTTAATATCGACAGAATGATTTTTTTTCGTAACGGCATGCATTCCGCGCTGGAGACGCCGTTAGATTTTGCCGTGCTGCGCAAGGCCGAAGAGAGTTATTTAGCGAAGCGACACGATCCGATCTGGTCAGTTGAGATTCACAATCGACGAACGCTGCCGGTCTACGGTGTTGCCGATGCCTTTATCGACGGCGACGAACTTCTTTCCCGCGACACTCCCTTTTCCGGGAACGAGCTGATGGCTACCCTTGAACTCGGTTATATGCTGCGCCTGGCCAATAACAACCGGGGTTTCGCTAAGCGTATGCTGTACGTGTCGCGCAGCGGCTTTTTTATCACCACTGAGCCGCTGAAAAATTCGACGCAGGCGCTGGCGCTCTATTCCCAGGCTACGAGCGATGCCTGGTTTACCCGCCAAACGCAGCGTAATAACCCTGCTCGCGGTATCGTATGGCAAACATTTTCCGGCGATGAATCGCCGCGTGAAATACCGGTGATAACGGCGTCTATTCCGCTTGATTTCCAGCGTTTCTGGCTCGGTGTCCTGGCGATGGACTTCTCGGTACAGGAGATGAAGGCGTTTCTGGTCAATGCGATAAAGACGGGTGAGGAAGGCGAGTATCAGCTTTATGATAATCAACTTAATTTGATAGCTTCTTCTGCGCCGGGCAACGTGCTGACGCTGCTGTCTACGCATGAACAGGAGATGCTGAAGCGCGCTTTTGCTGGTGAGAATCAGGGGGGGATTCGCCTGGTTACCCGTTATATCAGCTGGGAGAAGATCCGCAATTTTGATGGGGTGCTAATCCGTATTCACACTATTCAGGAGGGGGTACGCGGCGACTTTGGCAGCATCACTATTGCCCTGATGCTGATGTGGTTAATGTTCACCCTGATGTTGATGATCTCGTGGTTCGTAATTCGGCGAATGGTGCGCAATATGAGTATGCTGCAGACCTCCCTCGAATGGCAGGCATGGCATGATGCGTTGACCCGCCTGTTAAATCGGGGGGCGTTATTTGAACGCGCCACGGCAGCTGCTCGCCAGAGCGAACGCCTGAAGCGTCCAGTGGCGGTGATTCAACTCGATCTTGATTACTTTAAAAGCGTTAACGATCGGTACGGGCATCATGCGGGGGATCGCGTGCTGACGCTGGTGGCCAGTACTATCGCCAGCCATATTCGCGAAGGCGATTTTGCAGGGAGGGTTGGTGGAGAAGAATTCTGCATCGTCCTGCCTGATACCAGACTAAAAGAGGCGACGGCCATTGCAGAACGGATCCGTATACGGGTCAATAGTCGTGAAATTTTACTCGGCAACAGCGCCTCTTTACGTATCACCGCGTCGTTTGGAGTGAGCTGCAGTGAGGATTCCAGCGACTACAGCTTTGAGAACCTGCAGTCGGTTGCCGATCATCGTTTGTATCTTGCCAAGCAAAACGGGCGCAATCAGGTATGTGCGGACGGGTGATGTATCATTTATCGTGTGAATAAAATGAATTTAAATCATCCGTTTTGGCTATTTTAGTGAGATTATTCTTAAAAACATTGAGCGATGCGCAAACGTTCGTGGAAGAATAAATAGCGAGAGTCCTTGCCTGGCGAGCGTTGCCAGCGCAGGCGGCTTTCTTGACCCCATTTTTCAATAATTTACTCCATGAATGTTTGTTGTCATGCAAAATAATTGAGGGTAATGTTTGTAGCGCATCGGATATCCTGGTGTAACGAATTTTCAAGTGCTTCTTGCATTAGCAAGTTTCATCCCGACTCCTGCGAGTCGGGATTTTTTTCGCGCAACGATCAGCGATTAGCTTCGGTAACGCTAAAGTCATGGATATCGAGTTCAAAGGCCTCGGCCAGCTCGCGCCAGGTATGGTAACCCCGGCCATCAATGCTGACGTGATGAGGATCGTCTTGCGTTCGCTGGACTTCACTTTCGCTGATTTCATTAATCGCCGCCAGCAGGGCGTCAACATCAACGCTTCCCGTGCCTTTGTGCTCTTTGGCGATTTTCATTTCGGCTACCTCGCTTAACTCAGACAGGGCTCCTTAAGTATAGACGGTCTACAAAAACAGCAGTTGCCCGGCCGGACACTGCGCGATCGGCAGTTTTGTTCTACACTGGCTCAAAAATAGAGGAGATGAGTTATGCAGGTAAACGATCGTGTCACGGTGAAGACCGATGGTGGCCCACGTCGGTCGGGCGTTGTGCTGGCAATAGAGTCGTTTAGCGAAGGGGTCATGTATCTGGTTTCGCTGGAGGATTATCCGCTGGGGATCTGGTTTTTTAACGAGCACGGCCATCCTGACGGTATATTCGTTGAGCGGGAAGAGTGATTCGCCGCGAGTGAACTGGCGGCAGCGGCCGCCAGCGTTTTTCAACGCAGGTTGACGTGAATTCCGGATGTGATGTTTTCGGTCAGGCGGACGATGTGATAAATCACCTGTTTATTGTGGGTTTGAATCTTCTTTTTAATATTGCCCTTGTGCGAGGACACGGTCTTGGCCTTAATGTTCATCTGCGCTGATATGTGAGAGGTTCCGTGTCCGGCCATCCACATCTGAAGCATATTTGATTCGGTCTGGCTTAAGGTCAGCGTGGGAATATTAATCCGGGCAGCACGATAGTTCTCATATTTAAGACGGTTGGCGAGAATGTCATCAAGGTCTTTTTCGGTCAGCGATTTCGAGCACACGAGTAAGTTTTTGCGCACCAGCAGGTAATGGTCGAAATGAATATTGGCCAGCGACATAAAGATAATGAATAGCGTGGCGGGATACTGGCTGATGATTTGTCGGACAAGCTGGTTGCTCTCTTCATGATGAATAAAACAATCCTCATTGATAAATACTACGGCAGGGCGGCTGGCTTCACACATTGCCTTCAGGTTTGACGCACTCTGTACTTCTGCGATCTCACGCTTCTTTACCCCCCTGCTTGTCAGGTACCCGGTTAATCCCAGCCGGGTGAAGCTGCATAAATCCATGATAATCGTTGACATGACCCATCCTCAATCAACACGTAACGATAATTTATCCCTCGCCGACAAGCGCGATGAAGTCCATTTTGTTAGCAATTAAAACGACCGCTGCCGTGGAACCATTAGGCAGCCTGAACTATTCCTTAATATGCCCCTAATTTGCCAGGAATATTCTCAAAGTAAAGACGACAAAAGGCTATGTGGAGGAAATAAAAACATTAAATACCCGTCATATATAAGTTTGCCATTTTTACGCTATTTTAAAATAGGATTATCCTTATATTGAGTGGTTAAAATAACGTCTTCGAATTAATGGCATTAATGGGATGGATGAGAATAACTTAACATTCCATGGCTATTTTTTGCCATATAACGCGGTGCAGGCGGGCGCTCTGCTTAGCCTGTACTCGATCCCGGAAGAGTGGCGGGCTTACCGCTTTAATGCCACAATGCTTTTTTTATCGGTTTGTGGGATGAATGATGAAAAAGATGGTACTGGCTGGCGCGCTGCTAGCCCTGACCGGGTGCGTGCAGGTTGATAGCTACAGCGATGTTGTTAAAGCGCCGGCGCCTGCAGGGCTGGAGGGATACTGGCAATCGGCAGGCCCGCAGAGTGAAATGATGAGTCCTGACGCGATAGCGAGCCTTATCGTGACCAAAGAGGGTGATACGCTTGACTGTCGACAATGGCAACGGGTGATCGTCCTGCCGGGGAAATTAATGAAGCGTGATGATGTGATCTATAACGTTACCTCCGCGTTAGATGTCTATCCGCTTGAGCGTGAAGGCAATACGCTGCGCTACGATCGTATGACGCTTAAACGGGTGGATCGCCTCACTCCGGAGTGTGAACTGGCGTGGAAAAAAGCGTCGGCTGATAAAAGCGGACGGTAAGCTTGATGCGGGCTGAATCCTTCTCAGCCCGCGAAGTTTTATAGTGCTTCCTCAATCACCCACACGCTTACGCTGCCGCCACTACAGGTGAAAGTCCCGTTTCCTTCATCGTCGGTTTCAATAACCTCATCGCGGTTGCCGAGAAAATCTCGCCAGCGTTTATTGCGGTAATTTTCGCCCAGAGGGAGCGTTTTTTCCCCATCGTCGCCGTTGGAGAGTACGACCACGCAGCCCGGATCATCCTCGGTGCCGCTCCGGCTGAAGGCAATACAGTTCGGATGATCGAACCAGAGCGTTTGTACACCGTGGGCAAAACGCTGGCGGGCGTCGATCAGTTCGTGTAGTTGTTCGATTACCGGCATCTCAATAGCGTAGCTCTCGCCATCGCCACCGGTATCTTCATAGCTGGCGCCGAAGAGATCGGCATAAAAGACCGAGGGAACGCCGTTTTCACGCAGCAGAATCAGCGCATACGCCAGCGGCTTGAACCAGGCCTCAACCGGCGCCTCGAGCGCCTGCAGCGGCTGAGTATCATGGTTGGTCACCAGGGTGACGGCGTGGAAAGGGTCGGCTTCAACCAGCGTGCCGCTAAAAATCTGGCTCATGTCGTAATCGCGACCCTGCCGCGAAGCTTCATGAAATTTCATCTGCAGAGGGGCGTCGAACAGCATCGTCTTGCCGTCAACCATGGCGATATACTGCTGAAGCTTATCAACTTCGTGCGACCAGTATTCCGCGACGATAAACAGCGGTTTTGTCGCCACCTCCTGGACGTGTTCGATCCACTCTTTATAAAACCAGGCGGGGATATGTTTAACCGCATCGAGGCGGAAGCCATCGCACCCGGTCTGCTCCATTACCCAGCGCGCCCAGTATTTAATCTCCTCGGTAACCGCCCGATTGCGAAAATCGATATTTTCGCCCATCAGATAGTCGAAGTTGCCCATTTCATCATCGACCTGATCGTTCCATCCGTCGCCGGTGTAGTCATTGACGAGTTTAAACACGCCATCTTCATCAGGATTCTCTATATGATCGATCCCGCTGAAGCACTTATAGTCCCAGATGAATTCAGAGTATTTACCGGCGCGGGCGGGGAAGGTGTAACGCGTCCAGGCCTCGCACTCAATAATCTCATCAGAGATTTGCGTACGATCGTTTTGATCAACGCGCTGAATGCGTACCGGCTCTTTTTCATCGGCCCCCATTTTGTGGTTAACCACAACGTCAAGCAGCACGGCGATATCGTGCTGGCGCAGCGCGGAGATTGCGGCGAGGAGCTGGTCTTTATCGCCATATTTGGTGGCGACTGAACCTTTTTGGTCAAACTCGCCGAGGTCAAACAGGTCGTAGCAATCATAGCCGACAGAGTAGCCGCCGGAGGCGCCCTTGTAGGCAGGAGGCAACCAAACCATGTTGATGCCGATTTCGTTAAGGTTTGGCGCGAGGGCTTCGACTTCACGCCATAATTCGCCGCCGGTTGGGTAGTACCAGTGAAAGCACTGCAGTAACGTGGGGTTTTTCATCTTCCTTGCTCCAGACGTCATCAAGCTGACCATTGCAGTATGAGAGATATCCAGCAAAACGGAGATGTTTTCGATACGTTTTCGCTATGCCCTAAAAGGCATCATATATAATAATTCGGAATAAGATGTAGCATATCGATGTTGGTGACTGAGGCTAAACGCCTTACACTGCAGCAAAATATCACTCTGTTAGGGGTATCTAATGAAATTAGCACTTCTGGGTCGTCAGGCGCTGATGGGCGCAATGGCCGTCGTTTTAATGGCTGGCGTCAGCGTAAAAACCTTTGCGGCTGAAAACCTGCTTAATCAGGTCAAAGAGCGTGGCACTCTACGCGTGGGTCTGGAAGGGACTTACCCGCCGTTCAGCTATCAGGGAGATGACGGTAAGCTGACCGGTTTCGAGGTGGATTTTGCCAACGAACTGGCGAAACATCTGGGCGTAAAGGCTGACCTTAAGCCCACCAAGTGGGACGGCATGCTGGCTTCGCTGGATTCTAAACGTATCGATGTCGTGATAAACCAGGTCACCATTTCCGATCAACGTAAGAAAAAATATGATTTCTCGACGCCCTATACTGTTTCAGGGATTCAGGCGCTGGTGAAAAAAGGGAACGAGGGCGTGATTAAAACCGCCGCTGACCTGAAAGGTAAGAAAGTCGGCGTGGGTCTGGGCACCAACTATGAAGAGTGGCTGCGTCAGAACGTCCAGGGCGTCGACATTCGTACTTATGATGATGATCCGACGAAATATCAGGATCTGCGCGTGGGCCGTATCGACGCCATCCTGGTTGACCGCCTGGCGGCGCTGGATCTGGTGAAGAAAACCGGCAATACCCTTGCCGTCACTGGTGAAGCCTTCTCCCGCCAGGAATCCGGCGTCGCGCTGCGTAAAGGTAACGAAGACCTGCTGAAAGCGGTTGATGGCGCCATTGCAGAGATGCAAAAAGATGGCAGCCTGAAGGCGCTATCGGAAAAATGGTTTGGCGCTGACGTCACGAAGTAACGGTCGGCGGTGAAAAAAGGCGCTCCTGATAGCGCCTTTTTTTATTTCGCGCCTCACAGCGTGCATAATTAAGGATAATTCAGTCAGGAGGTTTTATGTCACTGCAAAATTTAACCCTTTTCCCGCGTCTGGAGCTGATCGGCGCGCCGACGCCGCTTGAATATCTGCCGCGCCTTTCCGATTATCTCGGTCGTGAAATCTTCATCAAGCGTGATGACGTCACCCCGCTTGCAATGGGTGGTAATAAGCTGCGCAAGCTTGAGTTTCTCGCGGCTGATGCGCTGCGGGAAGGTGCGGATACGCTGATTACCGCCGGAGCCATCCAGTCGAACCATGTCCGTCAGACGGCAGCGGTGGCGGCAAAACTTGGCCTGCACTGCGTGGCGCTGCTGGAAAACCCAATGGGTACCCGGGCTGAGAACTATCTGACTAACGGTAACCGATTGCTGCTTGATCTGTTCAATACCCAGGTCGAAATGTGCGACGCGCTGACCGATCCTGATGCTCAGCTGGAAGAGCTGGCGACCCGCATTGAAGCTCAGGGCTATCGTCCCTACGTGATTCCGGTGGGCGGTTCGAACGCGCTGGGCGCGCTGGGCTATGTGGAGAGCGCGCTGGAAATTGCTCAGCAGTGCGAAGGGGCGGTTGAGCTTTCCTCCGTGGTCGTCGCATCCGGCAGCGCCGGTACGCATGCCGGTCTTGCGGTGGGACTTGAACAGCTGATGCCAAATGTCGAGCTTATCGGCGTAACGGTATCGCGCAAAGTAGCCGACCAGCTGCCAAAAGTCGCCGCGCTGCAGCAGGCGGTGGCAAATAGCCTGGAGCTGGAAGCAAAGGCCGGTATCCAGCTATGGGATGATTACTTTGCGCCGGGTTACGGGATACCGAACGACGAAGGAATGGCGGCGGTCAAGCTGCTGGCGCAGCTGGAAGGTATCCTGCTGGATCCGGTCTATACCGGAAAGGCAATGGCCGGACTGATTGACGGTATCAGCCAGAAGCGCTTTAAGGATGAAGGCCCAATCCTGTTTGTTCATACCGGCGGCGCGCCTGCGCTGTTCGCCTATCATCCTCATATCTGATGCAGAACACATAGAATGCAAGAGAGTATCCAACTGGTTATCGATTCCGCGCCTTTTCTACTGAAGGGCGCGGTATTTACGCTACAGCTCAGCATCGGCGGCATGTTTTTTGGCCTGGTGCTGGGGTTTATTCTGGCGCTGATGCGCATGTCACCCGTCTGGCCGATTAAATGGCTGGCGCGGATGTATATCTCCATCTTTCGCGGAACGCCGCTGATTGCGCAGCTGTTTATGATCTATTACGGCTTGCCGCAGTTCGGTATTGAGTTGGATCCTATTCCCGCAGCGATGATTGGCCTGTCTTTAAATACCGCGGCCTACGCGGCAGAAACGCTGCGCGCGGCGATCGCCTCCATTGATAAAGGGCAGTGGGAGGCGGCGGCGAGTATTGGTATGACGCGCTGGCAGGCGATGCGCCGCGCGATCCTTCCGCAGGCCGCGCGGGTGGCGCTGCCGCCGCTTTCCAACAGCTTTATCAGCCTGGTCAAAGATACTTCTTTGGCCGCGACTATCCAGGTGCCGGAGCTGTTCCGCCAGGCTCAGCTAATCACCTCGCGCACGCTGGAAGTTTTCACTATGTACCTGGCTGCTTCGCTGATTTACTGGGTAATGGCGACGGTGCTTTCCACGCTGCAAAACTATTTTGAAAATCAGCTGAACCGCCAGGAGCGTGATCCAAAATGAGTGCGATTGAAGTAAAAAACCTGGTGAAAAAATTCCATGGCCAAACGGTGCTTCACGGTATCGACCTTGAGGTTCAACAGGGCGAAGTGGTGGCGATTATCGGACCCAGTGGTTCAGGGAAAACCACGCTGCTGCGCAGTATTAATCTGCTGGAACAGCCGGAAAACGGTACCATTCGCGTCGGCGACGTGACCATCGATACCGCGCGCAGCCTCGGTCAGCAAAAAGCGGACATCCGCCGTCTGCGTCAGCATGTGGGCTTCGTGTTTCAGAACTTTAATCTTTTTCCCCACCGTACGGTGATGGAGAACATCATTGAAGGGCCGGTGATCGTCAAAGGGGAGGATAAAAATGAATCCATCGCCCGGGCGCGTGAGCTGCTGGCCAAGGTGGGGCTTACCGGTAAAGAAAACAGCTACCCGCGTCGTTTGTCCGGCGGGCAGCAGCAGCGCGTGGCAATTGCTCGCGCGCTGGCGATGCGCCCCGATGTCATCCTGTTTGATGAACCAACCTCGGCATTGGATCCCGAGCTGGTGGGGGAGGTGCTGAACACCATACGTCAGCTGGCGCAGGAGAAGCGTACGATGGTTATCGTTACCCATGAGATGAGCTTTGCCCGCGACGTAGCGGACCGCGCTATTTTTATGGATCAAGGGCGTATCGTTGAACAGGGAGACGCGAAATCTCTTTTTGCCAATCCTCAGCAGGCGCGTACCCGCCAGTTCCTCGAAAAATTCCTGATGCAATAATCTTAGTGCCCAGGCCGCTTCCGCTCAGGCTGAGGGGAGCGGCCTGCTAAACGACGCTTAACCGAGTTTCGGTAAAAGTTAAAAGTCCAGCCTCAGGACATAATCAACGCCGATATATCTGTCAAGGTTTTGTGCCACAACTGCGGGCATACTTTTCACGCATCAGGCGCTGTTGCCAGTCGCCATCTAATAAATGCGATGGCTACCATATTTTATACATATAAGCAGGATTTATGTGTTAGTTTTATGTATTTATAATAATGATTATCACTCAGGAGTTATTTGGTCAGTTATGAGGGACAATGATTTTTTCAGCTGGCGGCGGGAAATGCTGCAACAATTTCAGTCAGCTTCTGCAGGCGAAGGAGTTTTTCATCTACTCCAGCAGCAGGCACAAGCGCTGGAATATGACTACTTCGCGCTCTGCGTACGGCATCCCGTGCCTTTCACTCGCCCCAGGGTAACCCTGCAATCGACCTATCCTCCGGCCTGGATGTCGCATTATCAAGCCGAGAATTATTTCGCGATTGACCCGGTACTGCGCAAGGAGAATTTCCTTCGCGGGCATCTACCCTGGAACGATAAGCTATTCCACGACACCCCTGAATTATGGGACGGTGCGCGCGATCATGGCTTACGAAAGGGGGTAACGCAGTGCCTGACGCTGCCTAACCATGCACACGGATTCTTATCCGTCTCAGGAACCAGCCACAGCCAGGGGCCCTTTGAGGAAGATGAACTGGAGATGCGCTTAAGAACCCTGACCGAACTGAGTCTGCTGACGCTCTTGCGGCTGGAGGACGAAATGGTTATGCCGCCGGAAATGAAATTTAGTCGACGTGAACTGGAGATTTTGAAATGGACAGCGGAAGGCAAAACCTCGGCTGAGGTCGCAATGATTCTGTCTATCTCAGAAAATACCGTCAATTTTCATCAGAAGAATATGCAGCGAAAATTCAATGCGCCAAACAAAACGCAAATTGCCTGCTACGCGGTAGCGACGGGATTAATTTGATCTTATAGGTTGTTCTGCGTGCCAGACGTAAGACCGGCTGTTAGTCATACCTTCAGCCGGTGAATCATTACTGACGATATGCCTGCTTAATTTGCTTAACGGTGCTGGAGAATACGGCAGCCTGAGCCACATCTTCCATCTGCGCAATTTGCTTTTCCATTTTAATAATCACTCGGCCTGCATCCGCCTGACCCATGGCCTGCAGCATCAGCGTCATCATCGCTTTCAGGCACGAAACTTCCTGTGCCAGTTCTTGATTATTTTCCGCAGTGGAAAAATCTGGTGTGCTCATCGATATCCTCGTTTGCTTTCTGCGCAAATGCGCATGTCTAAAAGTGAAGGCGGCGCAGTATACCACAAGCAAAGGAAAAAAAAGGAGTGCTTGGTTTTCGTTCTCTCATTTGAATGGTGAATGTTTTAATTGGCTGAATAATACGTAATCATGAGATGTAAGCAGCTTAATTTTTTCCATGACGCCGTTTCACTGTTAATATTTGTTACATATTCAGGCGCGTATTTCTCATCTACGCAGAGTGTTGTGTTTTTACGTAATCTGTGTGATGAATGTTAAAAAACAACCGTTTCGCAACTCTATGTTAAGTATGGCTTTCCAGCAGGTGTGCAGGCAGATTTCCATAATTGCCTAAGAAATCTTTTCCAGGACATTTTTTGACTTTTAAAGTTACGCTAAAACCCGGTAATATGTAGGAGATAAGCTATCAGTGGCGTTATCCCTAATTCTGGAGAATATTCCTTTGATCAACGTCCTTCTTGTTGATGACCACGAACTAGTGCGCGCAGGGATACGACGCATTCTGGAAGATATAAAAGGGATTAAAGTTGCCGGCGAGGCCTGCTGCGGTGAGGATGCCGTGAAATGGTGCCGCGCAAATCCCGTTGATGTAGTCCTGATGGATATGAACATGCCGGGAATCGGCGGCCTTGAGGCTACGCGAAAAATTGCCCGTTCCGTTGCTGATGCCAAAGTGATTATGCTGACCGTGCATACGGAAAATCCGCTGCCGGCGAAAGTCATGCAGGCCGGCGCCGCTGGCTACCTCAGTAAAGGCGCTGCGCCGCAGGAGGTAGTCAATGCGATTCGCTGCGTGGCTTCGGGTCAGCGTTATATCGCATCCGATATCGCTCAGCAGATGGCGCTCAGCCAGATTGAACCGGAAAAGGCCGAATCGCCGTTTGCCAGTTTGTCTGAGCGAGAATTGCAGATTATGCTAATGATTACTAAAGGTCAGAAGGTCAACGAGATCTCAGAGCAGTTAAATCTGAGTCCCAAGACCGTGAACAGCTACCGCTATCGCATGTTCAGTAAATTGAACATTCACGGCGATGTGGAGCTGACGCACCTGGCAATTCGCCATGGCCTGTGCAATGCGGAGTCGTTAGCAAGTCAGTGAGTGATGTTTTTGATGCAAAAGCTTTCCTGAAAACCGTAACCAGCCAGCCGGGCGTCTATCGTATGTATGATGCTGGCGGTACTGTTATCTATGTAGGCAAAGCAAAAGATCTGAAAAAGCGGCTTAGCAGCTATTTTCGCAGCAACCTGGCTTCGCGTAAAACCGAAGCGCTGGTGGCGCTTATTGCCCAGATTGACGTTACCGTGACCCACACCGAAACGGAAGCGCTGCTGCTTGAGCATAACTATATTAAGCTTTATCAGCCGCGCTACAACGTGCTGCTGCGCGATGATAAATCCTACCCCTTTATTTTTCTTAGCGGCGATACGCATCCCCGCCTGGCGACGCATCGTGGAGCCAAGCATGCGAAAGGCGAATATTTCGGTCCGTTCCCCAACGGCTACGCCGTTCGCGAGACGTTAGCGCTGCTGCAAAAGATCTTTCCTGTCCGCCAGTGCGAAAACAGCGTTTATCGCAACCGCTCGCGGCCGTGCCTGCAGTACCAAATTGGCCGTTGTCTCGGGCCATGCGTTGCCGGGCTGGTGAGTGAGGAAGAGTATGCTCAGCAGGTCGACTACGTACGCCTGTTCCTGGCGGGTAAAGACGATCAGGTACTGACTCAGCTGATTGCCCGCATGGAAAAAGCCAGCCAGGCGCTGGAGTTTGAAGAGGCTGCGCGGATCCGCGACCAGATTCAAGCCGTCCGTCGGGTAACGGAGAAGCAGTTCGTCTCCAATACCGGGGACGATCTCGATGTTATCGGCGTGTCGTTTGATGCCGGAATGGCATGCGTCCACGTGCTGTTTATACGCCAGGGAAAAGTCCTTGGCAGCCGCAGCTATTTCCCCAAAGTGCCGAATGGTACCGAACTGGGTGAAGTGGTGGAAACGTTTGTCGGGCAGTTCTATTTACAGGGCAGCCAGATGCGGACGCTGCCGAGCGAGATCCTGCTGGATTTCAACCTCGGCGACAAAACCCTGCTGGCAGATTCGCTCTCAGAACTGGCCGGACGCCGGGTTAACGTACAGACCAAACCTCGCGGCGATCGCGCCCGCTATCTGAAACTGGCGCGGACTAACGCCGCGACGGCGCTGACCACCAGGCTTTCTCAGCATTCAACGATAACTCAGCGCCTGCAGGCGCTCGCGACGCTACTCAAACTCCCCGCCGTCAATCGGATGGAATGTTTTGATATCAGCCATACGATGGGCGAACAGACCGTCGCGTCGTGCGTGGTTTTCGATAGCAACGGACCGCTGCGTGCGGAATATCGCCGCTACAATATCACTGGCATCACGCCCGGGGACGATTATGCGGCAATGAATCAGGTGCTTCGTCGTCGCTACGGCAAGGCAATAGAAGAGAGTAAGATCCCCGATGTCATCTTGATCGACGGCGGTAAAGGCCAGCTTGGCCAGGCGAAAACGGTCTTTGCCGAGCTGGACGTGCCGTGGGATAAAAGTCATCCGCTGTTATTAGGCGTGGCAAAAGGCAGCGATCGCAAAGCGGGCCTGGAGACGTTGTTCTTCGAACCGGAAGGCGAGGGCTTTAGCCTGCCGCCGGATTCCCCCGCGCTGCATGTCATACAGCATATTCGCGACGAGTCGCACGATCACGCCATTACCGGCCACCGTAAAAAACGGGCAAAAGTAAAAAGCACCAGCACGCTGGAAACCATCGAAGGGGTGGGGCCAAAACGCCGACAGATGCTGCTGAAATATATGGGTGGTCTGCAGGGACTGCAGAAGGCCAGCGTCGAAGAGATTGCGAAAGTACCGGGTATATCTCACGGTCTGGCAGAAAAGATCTTCTACTCGTTGAAACATTAGGGGCTCTGTAGCAACATAGGGCTAATTTTTACTTACAACAGATAGTTACCCGTTACCATGCAATTTAATATCCCTACGTTGCTTACTCTGTTTCGCGTCATTCTTATTCCATTCTTTGTACTGGCGTTTTATCTCCCGTTTAGCTGGGCTCCTTTTGCCTGCGCCCTGATTTTCTTCATCGCGGCGGTGACCGACTGGTTTGATGGCTACCTGGCGCGTCGCTGGAATCAGAGCACTCGTTTCGGCGCTTTCCTTGATCCGGTTGCGGACAAAGTCATGGTGGCGATTGCGATGGTGCTGGTGGCCGAGCATTATCATACCTGGTGGGTAACGTTACCGGCCGCTACGATGATCGCGCGCGAAATCATCATCTCCGCGCTGCGCGAGTGGATGGCGGAACTGGGTAAGCGCAGCAGCGTAGCGGTATCATGGATTGGTAAAGTAAAAACCACGGCCCAGATGGCGGCGCTGGTGTGGATGCTGTGGCGGCCAAATATCTGGGTTGAATGGGCGGGGATTGGGCTATTCCTCGTGGCGGCGGTGCTGACGCTGTGGTCGATGCTGCAATATCTGAACGCCGCGCGCGGGGATTTGCTTGATCAGTGATCGTTTCGGCGCAATTTTCAGCAAACAACACAAGGTTTTGAAAAATATCGTTGACTCATTGCGCCAGGTAAGTAGAATGCATCGCATCGAACGGCAGCACAGTCTGGCAGACGATAACAAAATCAACTAATTAGCAAATTAGCTTGATGATGCGGGAATAGCTCAGTTGGTAGAGCACGACCTTGCCAAGGTCGGGGTCGCGAGTTCGAGTCTCGTTTCCCGCTCCAGTTTAAGACATCGGCAGTTGCGGGTGTTAAAGCATTAAGGCGCGTTAGCAAAGCGGTTATGTAGCGGATTGCAAATCCGTCTAGTCCGGTTCGACTCCGGAACGCGCCTCCAATTTCTATCCCGAGCCCGGATGGTGGAATCGGTAGACACAAGGGATTTAAAATCCCTCGGCGTTCGCGCTGTGCGGGTTCAAGTCCCGCTCCGGGTACCATTGGGATAAAGCAGAATAATCAAAGCAATAAGCAGTGTCGTGAAACCACCTACGGGTGGTTTTTTTGTTTTTGTCCCTTACGAAAAACCGCTTCAGCGCTACCTCTCGATCGTCGGGTTCATTTTGTCATAGGACAAAATACTTTTCTGTTGCTATTATCTGCCAGCACTCAATCATTATCTCAATAAGTGGGGATGAAATGTTCACTGGCCTCTGCGCTTTTCCTCTGACTCCGTTACATCCACATGGCGTTGATGAAACGGCATTTGCCCGAATTGTCACTCGTCTCGTCGAATCTGAGGTCGATTCCCTCGGCGTACTTGGCTCCACCGGAAGCTATGCCTGGCTTAGCCGTGAGCAGAGAATGCAGGTGGTGCGCCAGGCAAAATCGCATGCCGGACCCATTCCATTGATGGTCGGCATAGGGGCGCTGGGGACCGATCAGGTTCTCCGTCTGGCTGAAGACGCGCAGATGGCAGGCGCCAGCGCGCTGCTTCTGCCAGTAATGGCTTATCAACCCCTGACAGACGAGGAGATTTTGACTTTTTACCAGACCGTCACCCAACAGGTCTCCGTCCCCGTCTGCGTTTACGACAATCCCGTTACCACGCATGTGACGACTTCGGATGAACTTAAAGGCGCGATCGCCGCGCTACCCGGGATCGCCTCAATTAAAATCCCCGGCCCCGCGAAAAATGAAACCGTCCGCCGGATTCAGAGCCTGCGGCGCCAGCTACCGGCAGGGGTGAGTATTGGCATTAGCGGGGACGCCTGCGCGGCCGATGGCCTGAATGCCGGCTGCGAAGTCTGGTATTCGGTGTGCGGCGGCCTTTTCCCGCAGGTCGCCAAAGAGTTAACCGCGGCGGCAGCGCGAGGGGACGCTGAGCAGGCGACGGCAATCAGCGCCAGGCTCGCGCCGCTGTGGATGTTATTCAGTAAATATGGTGGCAGTCTGCGAGTGACCGCCGCAGCGGCAAGTATCCTCGGGCTGTGCGGGGAGGATTGCTTACCGCGACCGCTGCTCCCGCTTTCGTCGGATGCCTTTAGCGAAATTGCGGAAACACTTCGCACGCTGAAGCTCCTGTAGCCGGGTAGTTTTCTTTCGCTATTTCCGCTACTGTAAGCGCCATTTTTTACGACGATGAGCCTGTTTATGAAAACTGGACCCCTGAACGAAAGCGAAGTGGAATGGCTGGATGATATCCTGTCGAAATACGCGGTAGAAGGCACCATCATGGATGTTGCTGAACTGGATGGCCTACTGACGGCCATACTCTCCGGGCCGACCGAGATTGAGCCCGCGCAGTGGCTGATTGCTATCTGGGGCGGAGCGGATAATGTGCCGCGCTGGGCCAACGATCGCGAGCGAGACCGTTTCGTCAACCTGACGCTGCAGCATATGAGCGATATTGCCGAGCGTTTAAGCGACTATCCCGATCAGTTCGAACCGATGTTCGGCAGCCGGGAAGAGGAGGGGCAGGAGCTCACCATTGTTGAGGAGTGGTGCTTTGGCTATATGCGCGGCGTGGGATTAAGCGACTGGTCAGGTCTGCCTGCCGAGCTGCAGGCAGAGCTGGACGCCATCGCTCTGCACGGTACCGAAGAGCGCTTCGAGGCGCTGGATGAACTATCCGCGGAAGAGTTTATCGCCAGCGTTGAGCGAATTCGTCCTGCGGCCCTGGCGCTTTACAACTACTGGACTGAGCACGCTCAGCCCGCACAAGTTCAGCAGCCCATCAGGAATGAGAGCAAGGTTGGGCGCAACGATCCTTGCCCGTGCGGCAGCGGTAAGAAATATAAGCAGTGCTGTTTAACGAAATAACATCAGGGGCCGAATTGGCCCCTTTTTTATCCCACCGCCGGCAGTAATCCTGCGACTATCGCAAACTGAATCACTACGATAGCGATCCCGCAGAGCAGGACAAGCCACAGCGCCGCTGAACCGCCTGCGACCCGCCACGGGGCATCAGGGTGCTGTTGGCGGCTCTTCATTACCAGCAGCGAAGGCAGCATGAGCGCGAGCACGGCAAGCGCAACGCCCGCATAGCCTAACGCCATCACGAAGCCACGCGGATAAAATAGCGCGAAGGCCAGCGGAGGCAAAAAGGTAATCAGGCCGCTCTGTAGCCGTCCACCGGCGCTGTTCTGGCGTTGAAACAGATCGGCCAGATAGTCGAACAACCCAAGCGCCACGCCGAGAAATGATGTCGCCAGCGCCAGGTCGGCGAACAGATGGACCGCCAGCTCAACGTGCGACGATGCCACCACTTCACGGATGGCCTCCAGCAGGCCATTGAGCCCGGCATTTTGCGCCAGCAGCGCGGTAAACGCAGGAGAGTCAATGCTGCCCAGCGTCGCCAGCTGCCAGAAAATATAGGCGACCAGAGGAATAAAGCTTCCGATGATAAATACCCGGCGCAGCTTGCGAATATCGCCGCCCAGGTAGCTCACAATACTGGGTATGCTGCCGTGAAAACCAAAGGAAGTAAAAATCACCGGAATGGCCGACAGCGCCAGCCCCTGCTGTAGCGGCAGAGTCAGCAGGTTTATCTGGTGAATGTGCGGCAGCAGAAGCGCGAGCATGATGGCGAGGAAAATAATCTTTGCGCTGAATAAAAAGCGGTTAAAAAGATCGACCAGCGAAGTCCCGATGCAGACGACCGTCCCACCGATAGCGGTAAAGATCAGAACGCCTGCCGCAGGAGGCAGCGTCCAGTCCAGCCACTGATTGAGGCTTGAGGCCAGCAGTTCGCCGGCGCCGCTGATATAGGCTGCCGTGAGCGCGTAAAGCAGAAACAGCATGCAAAAGCCGGTTGCCCATTGCCCGTATCGGCCCAGATAGCGTGCCGCCAGCGAACCCAGACCCATGTCGGCCGGCACGTGCTGATAGACTTCCAGCAGCAGCAAAGCGGTATAACACATTAGCGCCCAAAGCGTTATCAGCAAAGCTAACGTCACGCCGAAACCTACGCCCGCCGATGCCAATGGCATGGCTAACATCCCTGCGCCGATGGTGGTGCCGGCGACGATTAAAATACTACCCAGAGTGCGGTTCTTCACGCTTTTCACTATCCATTACGGCATTCACAATTCATTATGCCGCGCAGAGTATGTGAAATCAGTCGCTTCGTCAAATGAGGGTTACAGGCGTTGTAATGAGAACTTTACAGTAGCAGAGGTTTGCTTCAAAGCTGCGCTGGCGCAAGAATTCGCCGCCCGGGCTGGTATATTCTGCGGACTTTACGGGAGAGAATATGCCATCGATTCATGGTCACGAAGTGCTGCAAATGATGATCGCCTCAGGCGAAACTTACACCGTGGCGACGCTTGAAGCGGCCATCGTCGCGCGTTTCGGTAAAGAAGCCCGATTCCACACCTGCTCGGCGGAAAATCTGAGTGCGGCGGAACTGGTGGCGTTTTTGCAGAAAAAAGGCAAGTTTATTGTCGCTGAAGAAGGGTTTAATACGCACGAAAGTAAAATTTGCCGCCATTAATACGGCAGCGGGCGCTGGAGCCTCGCTGCCGGCCTAATTAATTTTGCGTGTCGAGCGTTGCTAGCTCTTTATCAATAAAGTACAGACCTTCGCCGCTTTTACCTGCGAGGGTTAATTTATCAATAACCGATTTAAACAGCTTCTCTTCTTCGTGCTGTTCAGCAACGTACCACTGCAGGAAATTAAACGTCGGATAATCCTGACTGGTCATTGCCGCATGTGCCAGTTCATTAATTTTTTGCGTAATTAACTGTTCATGTTCGTAGGTCGCACGGAATAGCTCGTCAAGAGAGGCATACTCAGCAAACGGCGACGCGATAGCCGTGATGCAGGGCAGACTACCGGTATCGGTCAGGTAATCGAAAAGGCGCTGCATATGGGTCATCTCTTCCTGCGCGTGGCGACGAAGAAACGCCGCCGCGCCTTCAAAGCTGTGGTAACTACACCAGGCGCTCATTTGCTGATAAAGCAGAGAGGAATAAAGTTCAAGATTCATCTGCGCATTAAGCTTATCGATCATTTCAGTTTTTAGCATCTGGCTGCTCCGGGAAAAAAGAAATAAGTTTTAGTGCGCACACTATAATTTGTTATTAATTTATTTGCAAAAAGTAAATTAATAAATTCATTTATTAATAATGCTAATGGGAATAACACGCATTGGCACTTTTAAAATAATGAGAATGGTTTTAATTCCTTATTTCGTTCACTTCGCCGTTGGGCCAAATTTCGCCGTGTTAATCCGATCCCCCGCACACAGACCTGGCCTGAGATGACGCGACTTGCCTCAGGATGAGGCGGCGTCCTGGCAGGACGGAAGGCAAAAGTGTGAGGCGAGATGCAATTTATAAAACAACTTTTCATAAAATTTGAAAGTATGTTCGTAAGGTAGTATTGTCATAGCAACGCTAACGAACTATCGCGGGAAAACCCGCACAGCATTCAGGAGAGTAAAGCATGAAAATCGCACTGATGATGGAAAACAGCCAGGCGAACAAAAACGCCATCATCCTCAATGAATTAAACGCCGTTGCTGACGAGAAGGGCTTCCCGGTTTACAACGTCGGGATGAGCGATGAAAACGACCATCACCTGACCTATATCCATCTGGGCATTATGGCCAGCATCCTGCTGAATTCGAAGGCGGTCGACTTTGTGGTTACCGGCTGCGGCACTGGTCAGGGCGCGCTAATGTCGTTAAATATTCATCCGGGCGTAGTTTGTGGCTACTGCATCGACCCTGCGGACGCCTTCCTGTTTGCGCAGATCAATAACGGTAACGCGCTGTCTCTGCCGTTTGCGAAAGGATTTGGCTGGGGTGCAGAGCTGAACGTACGCTTTATCTTTGAAAAAGCCTTCACCGGCCGCAAAGGCGAAGGCTATCCGCCGGAGCGTAAAGAGCCTCAGGTGCGTAACGCCGGCATCCTGAACGCGGTCAAAGCCGCGGTGGTTAAGGAAAACTATCTGGATACGCTGCGTGCGATCGATCCGGAGCTGGTGAAAACTGCCGTTTCCGGCCCTCGCTTCCAGCAGTGTTTCTTTGAGAACTGCCAGGATAAAGAGATCGAAGCGTTCGTTCGCCAGATCATCGGTTAATCGATTAACACATCCTATGCAAGGCCAGCGCTGCTGGCCTTTTCTTTATCTATTTCTTTTTGTTCGACACGCTGCTACCCGCATCTTTTGTCAGATGCAGAGTATCAATCATGCCGACCAGGCAAATCAGCGCAATAAAGATAAACGACAGGCGGAAGCTGATGCCCGGAAGGTGAGAAAGGGTAAGCCATTCGCTGAACTCTTCCCCAATACGAATACCTATCGCTCCAAGCGTTATCCCAAGTCCAACGGCCAGCTGGGATGCGGTGCTGAACAGCGTATTGGCATAGCTCATTTGTCCGGAAGGAACATCGGCAAAAGCGAGGGTGCTGATGCCGGTAAATTGAATCGATCGGAAGACCCCGCCGAGATAGAGAATTACAAAGATGAGCCAAACCGGCGTATGCGGGGTTAAAAAAGCGCAGGCCAGCAGCGATAATACGTTTAATGCGCCATTGATCAGCAGCAGACGGCGAAAACCCAGCCAGCGAATCAGCGGCGTTGTAAGGGGCTTGATGGTGAAGTTGCCGACGAACACCGCCAGCACCAGCAGCCCCGAGTGGAAGGGATCCATGCCGAAGCCGACCTGAAAAAGCAGCGGCAGCAGAAACGGAACGGCGCTGATGGAGGAGCGGAACAGCGAACCGCCGTACATGGTGACCCTGAAGGTGGGGATCTCCAGCGCATCAAGGCGCACCATCGGCCATTCAGCGCGGCGGAAGTGCCGTAACGAGAAAAGCATGCAGCCCAGGCCTAACGCCAGCAGCGCCAGGGTCTGCCAGCCCAGAGGCTGACGATCGCCGAGAAGCTCCATGGCGGCAACCAGGCTAACCATCGCCACCGAGGTCGCAAGAAAACCGGAAAGATCGAACGGGCGGCGCTCTTCTTCCCGAATATCCGGGATGATGCGCAGCGCCAGGGCAATCGCCACAAGCCCAAGCGGCACGTTAATAAAGAAGATCCAGTGCCAGCTGGCGTAGCTGGTGATAAATCCGCCCAACGGTGGGCCAATAATAGGCGCCACCAGCGCCGGCCAGGTCAGAGTGGCAATCGCTTTAATCAGCTGATGCTTCGGTGTGGTGCGCAACACCGCCAGGCGGCCCACGGGCACCATCAGCGCGCCGCCAATTCCCTGAAGAATACGCATGGCGACAAACACATCGACATTGGTCGACAACCCGCAAAACACCGAGGCGAGGGTAAAAATCGCCAGCGCCAGGCTAAAGATTTTCCGCGCGCCGAAGCGATCGGCGATCCAGCCGCTGGCGGGTATCAGCACCGCAAGGGTAATAAGGTAGGCGCTAATTCCAATGTTGAGATCCACTGCCGTTACGCCGAAGTCTTTCGCCATGTCGGGCAGGGCGGTGGCGATGACTGTGCCGTCGAGGAACTCCATAAAAAACGCGCCAGCCACCAGCAGAGCAGGTGCTGAAAAAGAGCGGTCGTCCCTGGAAGAGATGTTTGTACTCATCGTTGTATCACTGCCATTGCTAAGCGATCCCGGATTCACCTGGAGCCCGCGGCTCTTAACTATCCGAAATAACTCACTCTTGTTGAATGTTTAAATTTATTTTGTAAATAAAACGTGATTTATCGCACGTTGAGATTGATTTTTGTGATGCAAGTCATATTATAGCCGTGTAGATATTAACACCTGCATAACAAAAATGGAGCCAACCATGAAACTGCGCAAAATTCTGAAGAGCATGTTCGAAAACTACTGCAAAACCTTTAAAGACGTACCGCCTGGCGCTATGTTCTGATAAAAAAACCTGCTGCGGCAGGTTTTTTTATATCCGAGGAATTAGGGTACTATTACGCTCCTGAAAAAAGGAGTGAAAAATGTCTCAACATCTTACCGAACACGACGAACTGGTCTCTGACGTTGTTGCCTGCCAGTTAGTTATCAAGCAGATCCTCGACGTCATCGATATCATCGCCCCTGTCGAGGTGCGCGAAAAAATGACTACCCAGCTGAAAGCCATCGATTTTGCCAGCCACCCGGCCTCGGCTGACCCGGTGACGCTGCGGGCGGTACAAAAAGCCATCGCGCTGATTGAGCTGAAATTCACCCCGCAGGAAGAAGCGCACTAGCGGCGTGAGCCCCGCCATCAACGTGATAGCGGGGCGTTATTGCTGATTAATGGGACACGGCGGTTTGAATGACGTTCTCCTGCGCATTCTTGAACAGTTTGCTGTTGCCCCAGCACTCTTCATAACGATGGCCCACTAAATCTTCCACGATAAGGCGAACGTCCGGCGCGATGTCGGCAATTTTGCCTCCCGCTTTAATGCGCGCGACTTCCTGTAGCACCACCAGGTGCGCCTTGCGATCGAGCTTCATCTGTTTACTGAACACGATGGCTGCCAGCGCCAGTAAAATCACCCCTGCACAGAATACCACCGCAATCGCGGTGACCGCACTTTCCGGCTGCGTGTGCGCCTTTGACTGGAACCCGTAGAAGCTGAGGATAGCTCCCATTGTAAAGACGATAATCGAGCGCAAAATTTTACCTGAGAAGGTCATGGCGCCTGCATAGATCCCCTCGCGACGGCGGCCGGTGTAAATTTCATCGACATCAGCCAAAAAGGTGTAAACGGTCCAGGGAATGTAGTAGACGCCGCCGGTGCCGAGACCGAACAGCACCGTGATGCCAAACATCAGAATGGTGGCCAGGCTTGAAGGCAGGTGGAAGAACCACAGCGAGGTGTAGAGCAGCACGGCAAAGATGACCACGCTCAGCGCCAGAATATACGGCTTACTGAAGCCTTTCTTCACGCACAGGCCGATAAACAGGGCCGTTGATACCAGCTGCAGAATTGAGTTCAGGCTGTTGAGCCCGGCCACCATGGCCGGATCGTGTTGCAGCACGAAGATGACGAAGTAAGTGAAGATCGACGCAAACAGCCATTCGGCGCCGAAACCGCAGAGATACATACCAAGGTGTTTACGGAATACGCGCAGATAAAAGGTTGAGCGCATATCTTTGGCCAGCATAAGCAGCGTATTGAGTAGCCCCTTTTTCTCCCCCGAGCTTTTTTCCTCTTCGCGCGGTCGTTCCCAGCTGCAGTACCACAAACAGGAGATGGCCACGATAAGAATGACACCGTAGGTCAGTCCGGTAAGGAAAAACGGGGTGGCGGATTCTTTGCCATAAAGCAGGATGAACTGCCCGGGGATAAATGCCGCGAGGAAGTTAGCCAGTTTGCCGAATATCGCTTTATAACCGGTGAGCTTCGAACGCAGTGAGAAATCATCAGTCATTTCGGTCGCCAATGTTTCATAGGGGACCATAATCGAGGTATAAATGATTTCAAAGACGACGTAGGTGCAGAGGTAGTACCAGAAACCGAGACCTTCTACCCACAGCAGCGGGTAGAACATCATTAGCGGAATGCCTATTAATAAAAAGAAGCGACGGCGGCCAAAGCGTTTACCGAGCCGGGTTTTGCCAAAGTTATCGGTGAGGTAGCCCATCAGCGGGTTACTAATCGCGTCGATAATGCTGGCGACGGAGAAAATAAAGGAGGCTTCGATCAGCGTCAGCCCACAGAATGTTGTATAAAAATAGAGCAGCCAGGCACCGCTGATCGCCAGTGCGCCGCTTCCCAGCAAATTTCCGCCGCCGTAGGCTAACTGATGGCGTAACAAAATCGGTCTTCCCTGCAGCCCGTTTGAGGCTGAAGCCGTATATCTTGCCATTAAAATAAACTCCGTGTTTTAAATTTTTGAAACACTGTTTTTATATTATCAACCCGGAGTTTTAAACGTGATCCAGATCACCAATACCCTGCTAATTCCTCCGGTTGAGCGGGAATGAGATCTGGTTAAAAGTTTTTAATGCCTTTCAGGAATAAAAACGGCGCCGAAGCGCCGAAAAAGATTGGTTCGCTGAGGGGCGATGAGGGCATTAAAGGCAGAAACACGCCTCTTTTTACGCTTTATCGCGCGCTCCGGTATTTGCCGACATGACGCTGGCGTACTGTTGGCTGACCAGTTCAAGCAGGTGACGATCGGTTTGCTGTTCGCTGGTCCCGGCCTGGTCCGCGCAGCGGACTTCATCCAGAATGGTCTCCAGCAGCATGCCATCCAGCTGCTGTTCTTTCGCCAGCAGCGCGAGGAAGCGTAGGGTTGATTCGTCGCTTTGCGCCTTCGCCTCTGCCGTCAGGCCGGAAAGCATGGTGCTGCGCTGCTGATAATCAGCAACGGTTTTGCTAAACAGGTCTTCAAGAGAGGCGCATTCCGCGCTGCAGGCTTCGTCTGCTTTAACCACGGGCCAGGCGCCGGAACTTTTCATAAAATCAAAGACCCGCATCATCTGCGTTATGCTGGATTGCGCTCGATTACGCAGAAAAGTGGCGGTACCGTTCAACCGCTGCTGAATACACCACTCGCTTAACTGCAGATACAAGTTGGAAGTATGGAACTCAAGATTCAATTGGTTATTCAGCTTTTGCACCATTCCTGGAACGACCATAACAATATCCTTATTTACTGTGCGGGAAGCGCCTGCGTCATATCCAGACGCGATTGTGACCAAGGGAGTTTGCGAAATTAAAACCAGCAGATGAAAAGCTCAGAATAATTCTATTCAAAACTTAAGCCCGAACCATGGAATTAAATTTCTTGTCTCAACCAAGATAGAATAGCGCTATATCTGAATTAAGAAAACTCTCAATGGTGGTTATTTACATTATGTTACAACATCTGGATTTAACTTTATACAGGCTGAAAATGTAATAGTAATCGCTTACCGTAGTACATTGTTATTTATATTAACCTTATGATTTAACACCCCTTTATTGGCTTTATGATTAAGAGGTAGTATCTCTAATATTTTTAGTGAAATTGCGTTTTAAAAATAATGATTCAAAATTCCTTTTTGTGATATCGTGAGTCATCAAAGCGAAGGCTGCACTGGTTCATCTTTTCGCCTGGGTAACTGAAAAGATGATGATAATTTAAAAAAAGATGTTTGTTTGTAAAAGGCTTATGACTACCACGCTAACGAAAGGAGACTGAAATGAAAAAAGTTGCGGTGCTACTGGCGTCGGGTTTTGAAGAGGGAGAGGCGATTGTGGTGGTTGATATCCTCCGCCGTCTGCATCTGGATGTGGAGCTTCTCTCCTGCGCCGAATCGCGCGCGGTGGTGAGCTACCACGATATCCCAATGGTTGCGGATAGCACTTTAGCCGAACGCGCAGGGATGCTGTACGACGCGGTGGTTCTGCCCGGCGGTCCGCAGGGAAGCGTCAACCTCGCCGCCAGCCAGGACGTCGTAGCGTTTATTACGGCCCACGATAAAGCAGGAATGCTGATCTGTCCGATCTGTTCGGCAGCCGCAAGGGTTCTCGGCGGCAATGGGCTGCTCAGGGGGCGACGCTACGTCTGTTCGGGGGAGTTATGGCAGAACGTGACGGACGGGGAGTATGTTGATCAACCCGTAGTGGAAGACGGTAATTTGATCAGCGGTAAAGGGTTAGGCCATGTTTTTGATTTTTCTTTTACCGTTGCCGCTCGTTTATTGGGGGATGAGGTGCCGGTACGCAATCATGCGGAGCATATTTATTGCCGCTGGTAATATCGACAAGGATAACTCTGCTGATGATATAGAGAATATTGCTACAGCCTGCGCTAATTGTCTGACAATTAGCGCTTTTTTTATGTCTTTTTTCGCTGTTTTTATGTACGCAATTACTGTAATTCCGCGATGTGATTGCGCTCTCGTATGGAGAAATAATTTCCGGTTAATACTATTTTAACAACGGCGGTCTTGATTGAGACTTTCCTAATGCCTTGTTTTGCGTCCGATAAAAAAATTAACTCTTAATTTTCCCTACATAAAAGCGAATTAAAGCTGGAGTTTACCATGCACAAATTTACTAAAGCGCTGGCGGCGATCGGTCTCGCCGCAGTTATGTCACAATCAGCTATGGCCGAGACGCTTAAGCTGGGTTTTCTGGTCAAACAGCCTGAAGAGCCATGGTTTCAAACAGAGTGGAAATTTGCCGATAAGGCCGGTAAAGATTTAGGTTTCGACGTCATCAAAATTGCCGTCCCCGACGGTGAGAAAACCCTCAATGCCATTGATAGCCTGGCGGCTAGCGGAGCCAAAGGCTTTGTTATCTGTACGCCCGATCCCAAACTCGGGGCGGCTATAGTCGCCAAAGCGCGCGGCTATGATATGAAAGTCATTACCGTCGATGACCAGTTCGTTAACGCCAAAGGCAAACCGATGGAGAGCGTACCGCTGGTGATGATGGCGGCCAGTGAGATCGGCGCACGTCAGGGGCAGGAGCTCTATAAAGAGATGCAAAAACGCGGCTGGGACGTGAAGGATACCGCCGTCATGGCCATCACTTCCGACGAGCTGGACACCGCCCGTCGTCGCACTACCGGATCGATGGACGCCCTGAAATCAGCCGGTTTCCCGGAGCAACAAATCTACCGTGTGCCAACGAAATCTAACGACATTCCCGGCGCCTTTGATGCCGGCAACTCTATGCTGGTTCAGCATCCTAACGTCAAACACTGGCTGATCGTCGGCATGAACGACAATACCGTTCTGGGCGGCGTACGCGCCACCGAAGGCCAGGGCTTTAAAGCGCCTGACGTTATCGGTATCGGTATTAACGGTGTTGATGCTGTGAACGAACTCTCTAAAGCGCAGGCCACCGGTTTCTACGGCTCTCTGCTGCCAAGCCCGGATATTCACGGCTATAAAACCAGCGAGATGCTTTATAACTGGGTGACAAAAGATGTCGAACCGCCAAAATTCACCGCGGTGACCGACGTGGTGCTGATTACCCGCGACAATTTTAAAGAAGAGCTGGCTAAAAAAGGGCTGTAAGGCCGGTTGAGCGGGCCTCTTGCCTTGCGCGAGAGGCCCTGTACAGAAAAGCGGAGTCGTTATGCAACAGTCTACCCCTTATCTCTCATTCCACGGCATCACCATGACATTCCCGGGCGTTAAAGCGCTGTCCGATATTAGCTTTGACTGCTATGCCGGACAGGTCCACGCCCTGATGGGAGAAAACGGCGCCGGGAAATCCACGTTGCTCAAAATCCTCAGCGGCAACTACGTACCCACTGCCGGCAGCCTACAGATCCAAGGCCAGCAGATGACCTTTACCCACACCACCGAGGCGCTGAATGCCGGGGTGGCGATTATCTATCAGGAGCTGCATCTGATCCCGGAAATGACCGTGGCGGAAAATATCTACCTCGGCCAATTGCCGCACAAGGGCGGGATTGTGAATCGGTCGCTGCTGAATTATGAAGCTGGCCTGCAGCTGCAGCATCTGGGGCTGGATATCGACCCGGAAACGCCGTTGAAGTATTTGTCGATTGGCCAGTGGCAGATGGTGGAGATCGCCAAGGCGCTGGCGCGGAACGCCAAAATCATCGCTTTTGACGAGCCCACCAGCTCACTGTCGGCCAGGGAAATCGACAATCTGTTTCGGGTCATCCGCGAACTGCGCCAGGAAGGGCGGGTGATCATTTACGTTTCCCACCGGATGGAAGAGATCTTTGCGTTAAGTGACGCCATCACGGTCTTCAAAGATGGTCGCTACGTGCGCACCTTTGACAATATGCAAGAGGTTAACCACGACGCTCTGGTACAGGCGATGGTCGGTCGCGAGCTGGGCGATATCTACGGCTGGCAGCCCCGTGAATATGGCAAAGAGCGTTTGCGCCTCGATCGGGTGAAGGCGCCTGGCGTACGGCAACCCGTTAGCCTTTCGGTGCGTAGCGGAGAAATCGTCGGCCTGTTTGGGCTGGTTGGCGCCGGACGCAGCGAACTGATGAAAGGCCTGTTCGGCGGCAGCAGAATAACCGCCGGTCAGGTTTATATCGACGGCGAGGCCATTGATATCCGCAAGCCGGCTCAGGCGATTCAGGCCGGGATGATGCTCTGCCCGGAAGACCGCAAAGCAGAGGGGATTATTCCGGTTCACTCGGTTCGCGACAACATCAATATCAGCGCCCGCCGCAAGCACATTCTCGCGGGCTGCGTCATCAATAATGCCTGGGAAGCGCAGAACGCCGACCAGCATATTAAATCGTTGAATATCAAAACGCCCGGCGCAGAGCAGCTGATTATGAATCTCTCCGGTGGCAATCAGCAAAAGGCGATTCTCGGCCGCTGGCTGTCGGAGGAAATGAAAGTCATCCTGCTTGACGAGCCCACGCGCGGCATTGATGTTGGCGCTAAGCATGAGATCTATAACGTTATTTACGCATTAGCGGCATCGGGCGTCGCGGTGGTCTTTGCCTCCAGCGATTTACCGGAAGTTCTCGGCGTAGCCGATCGCATCGTGGTGATGCGCGAGGGTGAGATTGCCGGAGAGCTGCTGCATGAACATGCCAATGAACAGCAGGCATTGAGCCTTGCCATGCCAAAAGTGAGCCAGGCAGTCGCCTGAGTAAGGAGTCTATGATGTCATCAGTTACCACTTCAGGTACTTCCCGGTCGGCTTTTAGTTTCTCCCGTATCTGGGATCAGTTCGGCATGCTGGTTGTTTTCGCGGTGCTGTTTATTGGCTGCGTAATTTTTGTGCCCAATTTTGCCTCGTTTATTAATATGAAAGGTCTGGGGTTGGCTATTTCTATGTCCGGAATGGTCGCCTGTGGGATGCTGTTTTGCCTGGCGTCCGGCGATTTCGATCTGTCGGTCGCCTCGGTTATCGCCTGCGCTGGCGTGACCACGGCGGTGGTGATTAATCTGACTGAAAGCATGTGGGTTGGCATCGGCGCCGGTCTGCTGCTTGGCGCAGTGAGCGGCCTGGTCAACGGTTTTGTCATTGCCCGCTTAAAGATTAATGCTCTGATTACCACCCTCGCCACGATGCAGATCGTCCGCGGTCTTGCCTATATCATCTCCGACGGTAAAGCGGTAGGGATTGAAGATGAGCGCTTTTTTACCCTCGGCTACGCCAACTGGTTTGGTCTGCCTGCGCCTATCTGGTTAACCGTTGCCTGCCTGATTGTATTCGGTCTGCTGCTGAATAAAACCACCTTTGGCCGAAACACGCTGGCGATAGGGGGTAATGAAGAAGCGGCTCGTCTGGCCGGCGTCCCGGTTGTGCGGACAAAAATTATTATTTTCGTCCTTTCAGGGCTGGTTTCCGCGGCGGCGGGCATTATCCTGGCATCCCGTATGACCAGTGGTCAGCCGATGACGTCCATTGGCTATGAGCTGATTGTCATTTCGGCCTGCGTGCTCGGGGGCGTATCGCTGAAGGGCGGGATCGGCAAGATCTCCTACGTGGTAGCCGGGATCCTGATTCTGGGAACGGTGGAGAATGCGATGAACCTGCTGAACATTTCCCCGTTCTCGCAGTACGTTGTGCGCGGCGTGATTTTGCTGGCTGCGGTGATCTTCGACCGCTATAAACAGAAAGCGAAGCGTGCGGTTTAATTCGTCCAACTTTTCAGTTTAATCCTAAACCCTCGCCAGCGCCCGTTGCGCTGGCGATGACTATCAAAAATGGCGATGCTGGTCACACTGTCTATACTTACATGGCTACAATAATTTAACACCCAGCATGTTGCTGGCCATGATAAGGAGGAAACAGGGTGGCTGACCAGATTTATGTACCGCCTGCGTTAACCGGAAACTACGCTTTTTTCTTTGACCTCGATGGTACCCTTGCCGGTATCAAACCCCATCCCGATCAGGTGGTCATTCCAGCCGATGTTCTGCAGTCGCTGCGCCAGCTTGTGCAGCAGCAAAACGGCGCGGTGGCATTGATTTCAGGGCGCTCAATGGTTGAGCTGGATGAGCTTACCCGTCCTTACCGGCTACCGCTTGCCGGTGTCCACGGGGCTGAACGCCGTGACATCAATGGTAAAACGCATATTGTCTCTTTACCGGATTCACTTCTGAAGGCGCTCTCTGCGCAGTTGACGACGGAACTGGATGCTTTGCCGGGATGCGAACTGGAAAGTAAGGGGATGGCTTTTGCTTTGCACTATCGACAGGCGCCGGAGCAGCAGCAAGCGGTGCTGGCGCTGGCGCAATCTATCGTCCAGCGCCATCCCATTCTGGCCCTGCAGCCGGGTAAGTGCGTGGTGGAGATCAAACCGCGTGGAGTGAATAAAGGTGAAGCGATAGCCGCTTTTATGCAGGAAGCTCCATTCAAAGGACGCAAGCCGGTGTTTGTTGGTGATGACTTAACCGATGAAGCTGGTTTTAGCGTCGTGAATCAATTGAATGGCGTATCGGTCAAAGTGGGCGGCGGCGAAACGCAAGCGCGTTGGCGTTTGCCTGACGTGCCCGCCGTCCATCTTTGGATTAGTAACATCGCGAATCATGGGCAACAACCAGATGCGCTAACCGACAGGAGAGATGGCTATGAGTCGCTTAGTCGTAGTATCTAATCGTATTGCCCCGCCGGATGACAAAAAGGCCAGCGCCGGTGGCCTTGCCGTGGGGATTATGGGGGCATTAAAAGCAGCCGGAGGTTTGTGGTTCGGCTGGAGTGGGGAAATCGGTGACGACCAACAGCCGTTAAAAAAAGTGACTCAGGGCAATATCACCTGGGCCTCTTTCAATCTTAGCGAGCAGGATCACGACGAATATTACAACCGCTTTTCCAATGCCGTTTTATGGCCCGCATTCCACTATCGTCTTGACCTGGTTGATTTTCAGCGTGAAGCCTGGGAGGGCTATCAGCGCGTTAATGCGACCCTGGCGGATAAACTGCTGCCGCTGATTGAACCTGACGATATCGTCTGGATCCACGATTACCACCTGCTGCCGTTGGCCAGCGAACTGCGCCAGCGCGGCGTCAATAATCGTATCGGCTTCTTTTTGCATATTCCGTTCCCGACGCCGGAAGTGTTTAATGCGTTACCGCCGCATGCGGAACTGCTTGAACAGCTTTGCGATTACGATTTATTGGGTTTCCAGACCGAAAGCGACCGACTGGCGTTTCTGGATTGCGTATCGATGCAAACCCGCCTGACGACGCGCGACGGCAAAAAGCATGTGGCCTGGGGAAAACCTTTCCAGACCGAAGTCTATCCGATCGGTATCGATCCGGAAGAGATTGCGCGCAGTGCTAAAGGGCCGCTGCCGCCGAAGCTGGCGCAGCTGAAGAGCGAGCTCAAAAGCGTCCAAAATATCTTTTCCGTTGAACGGCTGGACTATTCGAAAGGGCTGCCGGAGCGTTTTCTTGCTTATGAAGCCCTGCTGGAGAACTATCCGCAGCATCACGGCAAGATTCGCTATACCCAGATTGCGCCGACTTCACGCGGGGACGTTCAGGCCTATCAGGATATTCGTCATCAGCTGGAAAACGCAGCCGGCCGTATCAATGGCCAGTATGGCCAGCTGGGCTGGACGCCGCTTTACTACCTTAACCAGCACTTTGAACGCAAGCTGCTGATGAAAATCTTCCGCTACTCCGACGTTGGTCTGGTTACCCCGCTGCGCGATGGTATGAACCTGGTGGCGAAAGAGTATGTTGCCGCGCAGGACCCGCAAAATCCGGGCGTGCTGGTGCTGTCGCAGTTTGCCGGCGCGGCCAACGAGCTCCCGACGGCCTTAATCGTTAATCCTTACGATCGCGATGAGGTCGCTGCGGCGCTGGATAAGGCATTAACCATGCCTCTGGCCGAGCGTATTGCCCGCCATTCGGCCATGCTGGCGGTGATTAAGGAAAACGATATTCATCGCTGGCAGGAGCGGTTTATTGCCGATCTAAAGGAGATTGAGCCAGGGAGCGAGGAGAGCCACTTAGAGCGCAAGGTCGCCACTTTCCCTAAACTCGCCTGAGGCCAAGACGGTTAGCGCCTCCCCGGCGCTAGCCTTTTTCCAGACAAACCAGCAGCACATCGACGCCGCTACTGCCAACAATATCTTTTGCCGAACAGGTGGCGCGAGAAAACAGACTCTGGTTGTGGTTACCGCAAATCACCAGGTCAACGCGATGCTGTCGGCAAAAATCCTGCACGTGGTGAGCAATTCCGCCGCTGGCGATGGTCATTTTCTCTATAGGATAGTCGGCGTGGCGGGCCAGCTCGGCCAGAAATCCGCGCGTCTCCTCCTGCATCACTTCGCGTAAGTTTTCCATCATGGGCGCCGCAAACTGATTATACAGCTCCGGATCCGTCGCCAGCGTAATCAGGCTGACTTTTGCATTGACCGGACGTGCGATGGAGACGGCTTTTTGAATGAGGACCCGGCTTTCCGGGGTTGGCGCCACGGCGACCAGCAGATGTGAGTAGGGCATCAAGCCTCCTTGATATACGCGAAACAACCCTTTTCTTATTGTCTTTACTCCCATTCCTTAGCATTCGCAAGGTTTATCCGCAGCGAAATACATCGCCCAAATTTCATTCCACGACGCGCCGTTTCGGTGGCCATATCTCAGTTTTTGGTCCGATCTTTTGTATTAAAAGAAACGCTGTTTTATAAATCAGTGAAGCGTGTTCATCGACTCTTTGTGTTTTTGCCATTGAACGCTTTTGGCTGGCAAAAATGAAAAGGTAACGCCGTTCCCATGTTCTTACTGTAGCCATGTATCAACCCCCTTTTGGCGGAATGAGCCAAAAAGCGGTTCGGAGTTCTCAAAAAAAAGACACAGGATTTACGGCGATGAAAACACGTAAAATCGGTTTGGTTAACTACCTTGCCTATGGATCGGGCGATTTTCTTGGTGCGGGAACAACTGCACTCACGGCAGCCTGGCTGCTCTACTTCTACACCACCTTTTGCGGACTTTCGCCTATCGAGGCGACGCTCATTTTTGCCACTGCCAGAGTTCTGGATGCGGTAATCAGCCCGCTGATGGGCTTTCTGACGGATAACTTTGGCTCGACCTGGCTGGGAAAACGTTTTGGCAGGCGTAAGTTTTTTATCCTGCTCGGCATCCCTTGCGTGTTTAGCTACTCCATTATGTGGGTAGGGGATATGGGGTTCTGGTACTACCTGCTGACCTATCTGCTGTTTGACATCGTCTATACCATGATTCTGGTGCCGTATGAAACGCTGGTGCCGGAAATGACCGACGATTTTAAACAGAAAACCAAATTCTCCGGCGCGCGTATTTCTATGGCGCAGATGTCGGCGATCCTGGCTTCTTTCCTGCCGGGCATTCTGCTGACCATCTTCGGCAAAGACAACGCCGTCTCTTTCTTCTACGCCAGCCTGGTGTTCTCGGTGCTGTGCGCAATGATGTTAACTTTTGTCTGGTTCTTTACCTGGGAGCGCCCGCGTGAAGAGTGGACCGAGGCTGCGCTGCGCGCCGAAGAGGAGAAACAGAACCTGAGCTTGTCTCAGAGTCTTAATCGCCTGTTTATTGAATTAAGTTCGACCCTGCGCATTAAAATTTTCCGTCAGCATTTGGGGATGTATCTGGGGGGCTATATCGCCCAGGATGTCTTCAATGCGGTCTTTACTTACTATGTGGTGTTTGTCCTGATGCAGGAAGCCTCAATGGCCTCCAACCTGCTGGGGACCATGGCGATCTTCCAGTTTATTGCGGTTATTGCGATGATCCCGCTGTGTATTCGCTTCGGTCCGGCGCCATCGTACCGCATGGTGGTAGTGCTGTTCGGGCTGAGTTCGCTCTCTTACGCGGTGCTGTACTACGCTGGCCTCAGCGATGTTTATTCGCTGCTGCTGCTGATTTCCGCAGTGGCGGGTCTGGGCCGCGGCGGCATCAACTATGTTCCGTGGAACACCTATACGTATATTGCCGACGTGGACGAAGTGATCACCGGCCAGCGTCGCGAAGGCATCTTTGCCGGGATTATGACTCTGACGCGTAAGGCTTCCCAGGCCGGGGCGGTGATGCTGGTAGGGATCATCATGCAGATGTCCGGCTTTGTCTCCGGGCAGAAAACGCAGCCTTATGAAGTGAGCCATACCATTCTGCTGATCCTCAGCGTCGGCACTTTGCTGGTGCTGGCCTGCGGCTTCCTCGTTTCCCTGCGCTTTAAGCTCAATCTGCAAACCCACAGCGTCCTGCGTGCGGAAACGCTCAAAATGCGTGAATCCGGACGCGCTCAGCCGGAACTGGCCAGCGCCCAGGATCGTGAAGTAGTCGAGATGCTGGCCGGGATGCCGTACGACTCCCTGTGGGGAAACAACAATATTGGTTATCTGAATCGTAATAAACCCGCCGCGCCATCGCTGAAGCAGCGTTCTGCCATGAATTCGACATATAACAGAGGTTAAGGATATGAAAGTTTGGCCTGTCAAACATAGCCCACTACTGCGCCAGCCTGAGCGCTTTATCGCCCGCAATGAACTGCAGGCGCTGATTCAGAAGGTCACGCAAAATCTGGTCAACATTAAAGATGAAAGCGGGCAATTTTTACTGCGGCTGGACGACGGGCGCATCATTGATACGAAAGGGTGGAACGGCTGGGAGTGGACTCACGGCGTCGGCCTGTACGGCATCTGGCAGTATTACCAGCAGACCGGCGATACCGCAATGCGCGATATTATCGATAGCTGGTTTGCCGATCGCTTTGCCGAGGGGGCGACCACCAAAAACGTCAACACCATGGCGCCGTTTCTCACCCTCGCTTATCGCTATGAAGAGACGGGCAACGCCGCGTATCTGCCCTGGCTCGATAGCTGGGCCGAGTGGGCGATGAACGAGATGCCGCGCACGGAGTCTGGCGGCATGCAGCACATCACGCTGGCGGAAGAAAATCATCAGCAAATGTGGGACGACACGCTGATGATGACCGTTCTGCCGCTGGCGAAAATTGGTAAGCTGCTTAATCGCCCCGAATACGTAGAGGAGGCGGTGTATCAGTTTCTGCTGCACGTGCAGAATCTGATGGACCGCGAGTCCGGTCTGTGGTTTCACGGCTGGAACTACGAGGGGCGACATAATTTCGCTCGCGCCCGCTGGGCGCGCGGCAATAGCTGGCTGACGATCGTGATCCCGGATTTCCTGGAGCTGGTGGATTTACCCGAAAACAGCGCGGTGCGACGTTACCTGGTGCAGGTGTTGGATACGCAGATTGCTGCGCTGGCCCGCTGTCAGGACGATAGCGGCCTGTGGCATACGCTACTTGATGACCCTGACTCCTATCTGGAAGCGTCGGCGACCGCCGGTTTTGCGTATGGGATCCTCAAGGCGGTGCGCAAGCGCTACGTGAGTCAGGCGTATACGGAGGTTGCGGAAAAAGCGATTCGCGGCATTGTGGCGAATATCTCTGCGCAAGGGGAACTGCTGCAAACGTCCTTCGGTACCGGGATGGGGTCGGATCTCGATTTTTATCGCGACATCCCGCTGACGTCGATGCCGTATGGCCAGGCGATGGCGATCCTGTGTCTGACGGAGTATCTGCGGAAGTATTTTTGAATCAGGTGAGAACAGCCGGGTGTGGCGTCAGCCGCCGCCCGGCAAACCCGGCGTTAAGCCGGGTTCTTTCGACACATTACATCCGTTCTACGGTTTCGATACCCAGGGTATCAAGACCCAGCTTCAGCGTTTTCGCCGTCAGCAGAGCCAGTTTCAGGCGGCTGTTGCGCGTCTCTTCGCTTTCAGCGCTCAGGATCGGGCAGTGCTCGTAGAAACCGGAGAACAGACCCGCCAGATCGTACAGGTAAGAACACATAACGTGCGGCGTGCCTTCACGGGCAACGACCGTAAGGGTTTCTTCAAACTGCAGCAGACGGGCCGCCAGCTGGGCTTCGCGGTCTTCGATGATGACCACCGGCGCCGCCACCAGCGCGCTTTCATCAATATCCGCTTTGCGGAACACGGAGAGCACGCGGGTATAGGCATACTGCATATAAGGCGCGGTATTGCCCTCAAAGGCCAGCATGTTATCCCAGTCGAAGATATAGTCAGTGGTGCGGTTTTTTGACAAGTCGGCATACTTAACCGCGCCAATCCCGACCGCGTTCGCCAGTTTTTCCAGTTCATCGGCGGGCATATCCGGGTTTTTCTCCGCCACCAGACGGCGGGCGCGTTCCAGCGCTTCGTCCAGCAGGTCGGCGAGCTTCACGGTACCGCCGGCGCGGGTTTTGAACGGTTTGCCGTCCTTGCCGAGCATCATGCCGAACATGTGGTGCTCCAGCGGTACGGACTCCGGCACGTAGCCGGCTTTACGTACGATAGTCCACGCCTGCATCAGGTGCTGATGCTGGCGAGAGTCGATGTAGTAAAGCACGCGATCCGCATGCAGATTCTCGTAGCGGTATTTTGCGCAGGCGATATCGGTAGTGGTGTAAAGGTAGCCGCCATCCTTCTTCTGGATGATGACGCCCATCGGTTCACCTTCCTTGTTTTTGTACTCATCAAGGAATACCACCGTCGCGCCTTCGCTTTCTACCGCCAGCCCTTTGGCCTTCAGGTCGGCCACGATACCCGGCAGCATCGGGTTATAAAGGCTTTCGCCCATAACATCATCGCGGGTCAGGGTGACGTTCAGGCGGTTATAGGTTAACTGGTTTTGCGACATGGTGATGTCGACCAGCTTGCGCCACATTTCGCGGAAATATTCGTCGCCGCCCTGCAGCTTAACGACGTAGCTGCGCGCGCGCTCGGCGAAGGCTTCATCTTCATCGTAGTGTTTTTTCGCTTCACGATAGAAACCTTCGAGGTCGGCCAGCGCCATTTCACCGGCGTTCTCCTGCTGCTGTTTTTCCAGGTACGCGATAAGCATGCCGAACTGGGTACCCCAGTCGCCCACGTGGTTAGCGCGGATCACTTTATGCCCGAGAAACTCCAGCGTACGCACCGCGGCATCGCCAATGATGGTGGAGCGCAGGTGGCCTACGTGCATCTCTTTCGCCACGTTCGGCGCAGAGTAATCGACCACCACGGTTTGTGCCGGCGGCTGAGCCACGCCCAGACGTTCCGATTTCAGCGCGCTGCTGACATTTTCCGCGAGGAAGGCCGGATCGAGGAAAATATTAATAAAGCCAGGGCCGGCGATCTCTACCTTATTGGCAATCCCGCTCAGATCGAGATGAGACAGTACCTGCTCTGCAAGTTGTCGCGGCGCCATGCCCAGTTTTTTGGCAACGGCCATCACGCCGTTGGCCTGATAGTCGCCGAACTGGACTTTTGCTGACTGGCGGACCTGAGGTTCGCAATCGGCAGACGCGCCTGCTGCGATCAGGGCCTGACTGACTTTTTCTGAGAGAAGAGCCTGAATATTCACCGAAACACCTTACGTTAACACGCCGTCACCCTGATGGGGCGGCGCGGGAATGTGGACAAATTAGGGCAGGAGTATACTGCATTTGCACCCACGCGTCAGCACCGCACGGAGGTTGCTTAGCCTCGCGCTCAACGAATAGCCGTTCGCCGGACGTCGCCGACGATTGCCGGTTGGTCGGCTGCGGAAAACGCGATAGATTAGCGCTTTTTAGTGCGTACCGAGGCTTACGATGGCGAACTGGCAGCAGATTAATGAATTAAACGATATTTCCGCGGACCTGCCGCGCTTTACCGAGGCGCTAAACGCGCTTGCTCATCGGCTTGGTCTCGATATTACGCCACTTGATGCCGACCATATTTCCCTGCGCTGTCACCAGAACGCCACGGCGGAGCGCTGGCGTCGCGGCTTTGAGCAATGCGGCACGCTGCTGTCGGAAAATGTCATTAACGGCCGCCCCATCTGCCTGTTCAGGCTGGATGAGCCGGTGGTCGTGGCGCACTGGCGTTTTAGCATTGTTGAACTGCCGTGGCCGGGCGAAAAGCGCTATCCGCATGAAGGCTGGGAGCATATTGAAATCGTTCTGCCTGGCGAGCCCGAAACGCTCAATACCCGCGCCCTGGCGCTGCTTTCCGATGATGGATTGAGCCAACCGGGCATTTTTGTAAAGACCAGCGCGCCAAAAGGAGAGCATGAGCGCTTGCCGAATCCAACCCTGGCGGTTACTGATGGCAAAGTGACGATCAAATTTCACCCGTGGTCGATTGAGCAAATTGTCGCCAGCGAACAATCAGAACGATAACAGTGTGAAGCTACGCGGCGTCTGTCGGAAGAAATCGTGACATTCTGTCGTGCCTGCCATATCGACGGAGAGAAGAATGAGCTTACTGGAAGTCTGTTGTTACAGCATGGAGTGCGCGCTGGAGGCCCAGCGCTGCGGCGCCGACCGCATCGAGCTATGCGCCGCGCCGCAGGAGGGGGGGCTGACGCCTTCCTCGGGCGTCCTTAAAACGGTGCGTGAGTCGGTGACCATCCCCGTTCATCCAATTATTCGTCCGCGCGGCGGTGACTTTTGCTATACCGCTGGCGAATTTGCCGCAATGCTTGATGATGTGGCTGCGGTGAGAGATCTCGGCTTTCCCGGCATGGTGATCGGCATCCTGGACGCCGACGGTCAGGTAGATAGGGCGCGAATGAAAAAAATAATGGCGGCGGCGGGAACGATGGCCGTCACCTTTCACCGTGCCTTTGATATGTGCGCCAACCCGCGCCAGGCCAGCGTTGAGCTGGCTGAGCTCGGCGTTCAGCGGATCCTGACTTCGGGCCAGCAGCCGTCTGCCGAAAAAGGAATTTCATTAATCAGGGAACTTATTTCCCAAAGCGACACTCCTATTATTATGGCCGGCGCAGGAGTGCGTGCCGCCAACCTGCCGCTGTTTTTGCAGGCTGGGGTAAAAGAGGTCCACAGCTCGGCAGGCCAGTGGCTACCGTCCCCGATGCGCTTTCGTAATCCCGGGTTGTCGATGTCTACGGATGCCGATGCTGATGAATACTTACGCTACGCCGTCAATGGCGAAGCGGTAGCGGAAATGAAGAAGATTATTTCCGCACAGAGAGATTAAAACCCTAAATAATTCGAGTTGCGAGAAGGCGGCGACGCAGGGAATCCCCAGGAGCTTACTCAAGTAAGTGACTGGGGTGAGCGACAAATCTGTCTGGAACAGATTTGAACGCCGTATCCCGGCGGCCCGTAAGGGCGAGGCTCATGGATGAGCCGAGTAACAAAGCCAGCGCACATGCAACTTGAAGTATGACGGGGATAAACCGTTTTTTGCTGCACATCATGTCGCCCAATATGATGATTGCCCGTACCAGGCCCCTGCCCATTAAACAGGGGCCTTTTTTTATGCTAAAAACGCGTCAACCGGCCCGCTTGTCGGCACGTTTTTTCGCTGCCAGAGACTGTTCCGTTTCCGGTTTGGTGGCAATAATCACCGCGCGCAGCGGGGCGGGATAGCCTTCGCGGGTTTTGCTACTGTCCTCTGGATCGAGGAAGTCGGCCAGCGACTCGGTGGTCATCCACTCGGTGCGGCGCTGCTCTTCGGTCGAGGTCACGCACGCATCGACGATGCGTACATCGACAAATCCGCACTTCTCCAGCCACTGCTTCAGCGCGGCGGCAGAGGGAATAAAGTAGACGTTGCGCATCTGCGCATAGCGATCGCCCGGCACCAGCACGGTATTTTCGTCGCCTTCAACGACCAGCGTCTCCAGCACCAGCTCGCCGCCGGGAACCAGCTGATCTTTTAGCTGCCACAGGTGATCGAGCGGGGAACGACGATGGTACAGCACGCCCATCGAAAAAACGGTATCAAAGGCGTTCAGCGCCGGAAGCTGTTCAATTCCCAGCGGCAGCAGATGCGCCCGCTGGTCGTTGCCCAGCAGTTTACGTACGGCTTCAAACTGGCAAAGGAACAGTTGGGTGGGATCGATGCCTACCGCCAGATGAGCGCCGGCGCCAATCATCCGCCACATGTGATATCCGCTGCCGCAGCCGACATCAAGAATAGTCCGTCCGGTCAGGTCGGAAAGGTGCGGCAGTACGCGCTCCCACTTCCAGTCGGAACGCCACTCGGTATCGATATTCACGCCGTAAAGGGAGAAGGGCCCTTTACGCCAGGGCATCAGATTCTTCAGCAGGTTTTCAATGCGCAGGCGCTGGCCTTCACCGAGCGGCGTTTCGCTCTCAGCAGTGACGCTATGCAGCAGGTCGAGGCGGTAGGGCGCAAACTCGGGCAGAAACTCGACGGCCCGTTCCCACTCCCGGTATTTGCCGTGCAGCGCTTCACGTTGCCAGGCCGCGACCTGAGCGGGTAGCGTCTCCAGCCAGTGTGACAGCGGGCTTTTGGCAATCAATTGATAAAAGTTGCTGAAATCAATCATGCCGGTTCCCCGGATTTTACGGCGATTAACGATCCGAAGTTAAAGCACTGGAACCACAATTCGGCATGTTCGAAACCGGCCTTGCGCAGGCGGGCTTTGTGGGTTTCCACGGAATCGGTGAGCATGACGTTTTCCAGCATGCTGCGCTTCTGGCTGATTTCCAGCTCGCTGTAGCCGTTGGCGCGCTTGAAGTCGTGATGCATGTTGAACAGAAGTTCGCCGACGTTGTCATCCTCGAAGCTGAATTTTTCCGACAGCACCAACGCACCGCCCGGATTCAGCCCCTGATAAACCTTATCAAGAATGGCCTGGCGTTCGCCCGGCTCGAGAAACTGAATGGTGAAATTCAGCACCACCATCGAAGCATTTTCGATAGTGACTTGACGGATATCGCCTTCAATAACTTCGACCGGCGTCGGCGCTTTATAGGCGTCAATATGGCGACGGCAGCGTTCGACCATCGCCGGTGAGTTATCAACGGCGATAATTTTACAGCCGGCATGGGCAATGTTGCGGCGCACGGACAGCGTGGCTGCGCCAAGCGAGCAGCCGAGATCGTAAACCTGGGTATCCGGCTGAACGAAACGTTCCGCCAGCATGCCGATCATTGAAATAATGTTGGAATAGCCGGGAACAGAGCGCTGGATCATATCCGGGAAGACTTCAGCAACCCGTTCATCAAAGGTCCAGTCGCCGAGACTGGCAATCGGCGCGGAAAAAAGCGTATCGCGGTGAGACATAACGTTAAACCCGAAAAATCGAAAACGGCGTATTGTGCGCTAACGGACGGAGAAAACCAACTCCCAGGGCATATACCAGAAGTTCGCCAGCACCATCAGCAACAATGAACACCACGTCGCGCTCATGCCAGAGCGGCGCCAGCGATACAGGCGATGATGGAAACCATAAGAGTGCATCAGGCGCCCGACAATCAGCAAAATACCGCAGACGTGAACCATCCAGGTCTGCGCGCCGTTCATTTCCATAAACAGCAGCAGAATCAGGCCAATGGGAACGTATTCCACCGCGTTGCCGTGCACGCGAATAGCAACCTGCAGCTCGCTAAAACCACCGTCGCCGTAGCCAACGCGATATTGCGTCCTCAGGCGTACGACATCGTAAGAAAACTTTATTAGCAATAACGCACCTAAAACCGCATACAGCGCGCTGACCATACTCAAAACTCCCTTTTATTCCATCCGGTGGCTCAGTTGAGGATAGCAGGATATCAGAAAAGAGAGGTTTGCTGCGGAATTGACGGCGCATCACCTATTTCCGGTAGGGCGGCGCGCAGATCGCTCCACAGGATGTCGACCAGCTGCGGAGCCTGGGCGATATCCGGTGTGTGGAGGAACAGGTAGGGCGTTGTGGTTTGCGCCCATTTTGGCAGCGTCCTTATCCACACGCTAAAAAGCTCGCGATTTTGCGCCATATCGTCGCTGCCAATAAAGCGCACCATAGGGTGCCGGGCCGTCACCAGCGCATGGACGGGGACTTTGGGCTTTTTGTTTTGTGCTTCGATCATTGCCTGACTGCGGGCGATGGCGCTGTGAACCGGGCGGCTATCGAGGATAACGCGGTTGACGTTTCGCTGATGCAAGCCGCGATTAAGCTGCTGCTCCGCTTCCCCCTTGGCGAAAAATTCCGCATGCCTTACTTCGACGCCGTAGGTGAATTCACGCGGCAGACTATCAAGAAAGTGCCAGAGGGCGGGAAGGTCTCGAGGGCCAAACGTCGCCGGCAGCTGTAGCCAGTATTGGCCGATGCGCGAAGACAGCGGCGCCAGACGAGTAAAAAACTCCTGGCTTAAGTCGTCGCAGTTGCGCAGCGCCGCCTGGTGCGAAATGGTGGCCGGAAACTTGAAGCAGAAGCGAAAATCGTCGTGGGTCTGTTCATACCATCGGCTGACAATCTCCGCTTTTGGTAACGCGTACAGGGTGGTGTTGCCCTCCACGCAATTAAAGTGGCGGGCATACTCTTCAAGGCTGGTGATACCCAGGCGCACCCACTTCGGGTGCGCCCATTGGGGAAGCCCAATATAGATCATAAGGCGGCAAGTACCTCCTCGGTACTGCGCACGCGAGCAATACGCGGGAAGATGTGCGTCATGCTGCCCTGATGCTGTTCGGCCGACGCCGCGCTGCAGGCATCTTCAACCAGAATCAGATTAAATCCCAGCTCCCAGGCGTTGCGCGCCGTGGATTCGACGCCGATGTTGGTGGATATTCCGCACAGAATGATGGTGTCGATGCCGCGACGGCGAAGCTGCAGCTCGAGGTCAGTGCCGTAAAAAGCGCCCCACTGACGTTTAGTAACTTCGATATCGCTTTCCTGTTTTTCCAGCGCGAGCGGGTAGGTCCACCAGTTTTCCGGTAGCGTATGGGCGCCAGCCTCGGCATCGACCGGCTGTTTCAGCGCTTCGGCGAAATCCGCTGACCAGCCGACGCGAACCATCACTACGGGGGAGCCCTGCTGGCGACACTTTTTCGCCAGCTTCGCGGCCCGCTCAACCACTTCATCAGCACGATGAGGGCCGCCGGCAAACGGTAAAATACCTTCCTGCAGGTCAATAATGACCAGCGCGGTGTTTTTTGCATTGAGTTCTAACATAATATCCCCGTATCTTCTCCAGGTGGTCAGGTCGCTACAATACCGTTGCCGATTCTGCCCAAGGGTAACAATTTTTGTTAATTTTTGTGAGTGCAGGCACTAAGCGCACAGCAAAGCAACGCTGCGCGCTGCGCCGGGCTTATCGTGCGGCATAATTTCCAGTATAATAGCCGCCTTTTTTCATTCAGTAGTGACATCAGCTAAAGCTGCGACCTCGTCGCCTGCAAGGCAGGCAACAATCCGCCTGCGGCTAAGTTAAGGGATATCTCATGCGTACAGAATATTGCGGACAGCTCGGTCTGTCCCACGTAGGGCAGCAAGTGACTCTGTGTGGTTGGGTCAACCGTCGTCGTGATCTTGGTAGCCTTATCTTTATTGATATGCGCGACCGCGAAGGCATCGTGCAGGTGTTTTTCGATCCGGATCGCGCGGATGCATTAAAGCTGGCCTCCGAACTGCGTAATGAGTTCTGCATTCAGGTCACCGGTACCGTGCGCGCGCGTGACGAAAAGAACGTCAATAATGATATGGCCACCGGCGCCATTGAAGTGCTGGCAACCGACCTGACGATCATCAACCGTGCTGAAGCGCTGCCGCTGGATTCCAACCACGTCAACACCGAAGAAGCGCGTCTGAAATACCGTTACCTGGACCTGCGTCGTCCGGAAATGGCGCAGCGCCTGAAAACCCGCGCGAAGATTACCAGCCTCGTTCGCCGTTTTATGGACGACCACGGTTTCCTCGATATCGAAACCCCGATGCTGACCAAAGCGACCCCGGAAGGCGCGCGCGACTATCTCGTGCCTTCTCGTGTGCATAAAGGCAAATTCTACGCGCTCCCGCAGTCTCCGCAGCTGTTTAAACAGCTGCTGATGATGTCCGGTTTTGACCGCTACTATCAGATTGTTAAATGCTTCCGCGACGAAGATCTGCGCGCTGACCGCCAGCCGGAATTCACCCAGATCGACGTCGAGACTTCCTTTATGACCGCCCCGCAGGTGCGCGAAGTGATGGAAGCGCTGGTGCGTAATCTGTGGCAGGAAGTGAAGGGCGTGGATCTGGGGGATTTTCCGATCATGACCTTTGCCGAAGCCGAGCGCCGCTATGGTTCTGACAAACCGGACCTGCGTAACCCGATGGAGCTGGTGGACGTCGCCGATCTGGTGAAAGCGGTGGAATTCGCCGTCTTTGCGGGCCCGGCTAACGACGCCAAAGGCCGCGTTGCCGCGCTGCGCGTGCCTGGCGGCGCTGCGCTGAGCCGTAAGCAAATCGACGAATACGGTAAGTTTGTCCAAATCTACGGCGCCAAAGGTCTGGCATACATTAAAGTCAACGAACGGGCGAAAGGCCTTGAAGGTATCAACAGCCCGGTGGCTAAATTCCTCAACGCCGACATCGTTGAAGCGATCCTTGAGCGCACCGGCGCGCAGGATGGCGATATGATCTTCTTCGGCGCGGATAACAAAAAAGTGGTTGCCGATGCGCTGGGCGCGCTGCGTCTGAAGCTGGGTAAAGATCTGAACCTGACCGATGAAGAGAAATGGGCGCCGCTGTGGGTGATCGACTTCCCGATGTTTGAAGACGACGGTGAAGGCGGCCTGACCGCGATGCACCATCCGTTTACCTCGCCGAAAGATATGACCGCCGCAGAGCTAAAAGCCGCGCCGGAAGATGCGGTAGCTAACGCTTACGACATGGTGATTAACGGCTATGAAGTTGGCGGCGGTTCCGTGCGTATTCACAGCGGTGAGATGCAGCAGACCGTATTCGGTATTCTGGGAATTAACGAGCAGGAGCAGCGCGAGAAGTTTGGCTTCCTGCTGGATGCGCTAAAATACGGTACTCCACCGCATGCGGGTCTGGCTTTTGGCCTTGACCGTTTGACCATGCTGCTGACCGGCACCGATAATATCCGTGACGTTATCGCCTTCCCGAAAACGACGGCGGCGGCCTGCCTGATGACCGAAGCCCCGAGCTTTGCGAATCCTGCATCGCTGAGCGAGCTCGGTATTCAGGTGGTGGCGAAAGAGGCAAAAGAGTCTCCGGAGAATAAGTAAGATGTCATTCAAGCTCCCCGTTTCCGTTCTGGTGGTGATTTATGCCGAAGATACGAAGCGGGTGCTGATGTTGCAGCGTCGCGACGATCCCGCCTTCTGGCAGTCGGTTACCGGCAGCCTGGAGGAGGGGGAAACCGCGCCGCAAGCTGCCGCGCGTGAAGTAATGGAAGAGGTCGCCATTGACGTTGCCTGCGAGCAGCTGGCTTTGGTTGATTGTCAGCGAACGGTAGAGTTCGAGATATTTTCTCATTTACGTCATCGCTATGCGCCGGGCGTTGAGCGCAATACGGAGTTTTGGTTCCGTCTTGCGCTCCCCCATGAACGCCAGATTGTCTTTACGGAACATCTGGACTATCGCTGGGTTGATGCGACGGAAGCCGCCACGTTGACCAAGTCCTGGAGCAACCGGCAGGCGATTGAAGAATTTGTAATTAACGCCAACTAATTTCCCCCAGAATTTTAGTTATCAGGAAGGCGGCCAGTTGGGATATCACCCGGAGCTTACTTGCGTAGGTAATGGGTGTGAAACAACGCAGCCAGTGCTCCTGAGGGCTAAAAGGCGCCGGGAAAAGGCTTTTTTGGAGATATTATTTTATGGCAGGTCATAGTAAATGGGCCAACACCAAACACCGCAAAGCGGCACAGGATGCCAAACGCGGTAAGATCTTTACGAAAATTATTCGCGAGCTGGTCACCGCGGCCCGTCTTGGCGGCGGCGATGCGGGCTCAAACCCGCGTCTGCGCGCAGCGATTGACAAAGCGCTGAGCAACAACATGACCCGTGACACCCTGAACCGCGCTATTGCCCGCGGCGTCGGCGGCGATGATGATGCGAACATGGAAACCATCATTTATGAAGGTTACGGTCCTGGCGGTACGGCGGTAATGGTTGAATGTCTGTCCGACAACCGCAACCGTACCGTTGCTGAAGTACGTCACGCGTTCAGCAAAACCGGCGGTAACCTGGGCACCGACGGCTCCGTTTCCTACCTGTTCAGCAAAAAAGGCGTCATCTCCTTCGAGCAAGGCGATGAAGATGCGATCATGGAAGCGGCGCTGGAAGCGGGCGCGGAAGACGTGGTGACCTATGACGACGGCGCAATTGACGTCTACACCGCCTGGGAAGAGATGGGTGCGGTACGCGATGCGCTGGAAGCTGCCGGTCTGAAAGCGGACGCCGCTGAAGTCTCCATGATCCCGTCAACCAAAGCGGATATGGACGCGGAAACTGCGCCGAAACTGCTGCGTCTGATCGATATGCTGGAAGATTGCGACGACGTGCAGGAAGTTTATCATAACGGCGAGATCTCTGATGAGGTCGCCGCAACCCTGTGATACCCGTACACTTTCAGCCCACAGCGGTGTTGGCGCTCCTCGCTTACCCCGGTCACGTAGTGAATCTACGCACCCGGGGATGCGCTGCGTGGCCGCCTGGCTGTGAACTGAAATCGTTAGGGTCTCACGAGTTAGTTATGACCGGGGGCGCGTGATGGCTATTATTCTCGGTATTGACCCGGGGTCGCGCGTCACTGGTTATGGCGTTATCCGTCAGGTTGGACGCCAGCTGAGCTACCTCGGCAGCGGCTGTATACGCACGAAAGTGGATGATTTACCGTCCCGCCTGAAGCTTATCTATGCCGGCGTTACGGAAATTATCACCCAGTTCCAGCCGGACTACTTCGCCATCGAACAAGTTTTTATGGCCAAAAACGCCGACTCGGCGCTGAAGCTCGGCCAGGCGCGCGGAGTGGCCATCGTCGCGGCGACGAATCAGGATCTGCCGGTCTTTGAGTACGCCGCCAGGCAGGTGAAGCAGACCGTTGTCGGGATTGGCAGCGCGGAAAAGAGCCAGGTGCAGCACATGGTGCGCACGTTGCTCAAGCTTCCGGCCAACCCACAGGCGGATGCGGCGGATGCTTTAGCTATCGCCATCACTCATTGCCACGTCAGCCAGAACGCAGCTCAGATCAGTGAAAGCCGCCTGAACCTGGCGCGCGGACGCCTCCGCTAATCTACACCGCCCCGGCGCTTGTTGCCCGGGGCGTTTTACTTTCCTCACTGACATCGTTAACTAAAAAGAGTAAGGATGCAGATTATTCGGCATAGCGTTGGATAGTCAGTTGAATGATGAAAATCCGGGTGGTGAAATCTCTTTTTTTTATGCTGCTAATTATCGTCAGTGGATATTATTTACTGACCGAATATCAGTATTACCATCAGAGTTCGACGGTTTTCGGCACAGTCGTCAATACCCGCACCGTCAGCAGCGCAGAGCGGCGCCTGGCCGACGCCTGCACCACATTTCGCGGACGCGAAGATTGTTCCCCGCTCTTTGAGTATGATATTACCTGGCGGTCAGGCGGTCACTCCTACCTCTATCACGTTGCAAAGGCCTGGTCTCCGCCCGCAGACAGACTTTGTATGAATATCGTGCAGGGAAAACCCGCTATTGCCAAACCGTGTGACGCTCTCTTTTTTAACGTCAGCCGGCTCCCGGGTCTGATAGCAATCTGGGTTATCGTGGCTTTTATTACTTTGACGCTATTTTTATACCGTAAGCGTTACGCCATTTCTCGTCAGTGGCCTGCGCAGACGCTTTATCGGATTTATCACCGCAGGCACAGGCTGATGCTGGAAACCCCGGATGAACAAGAAGCGCTAAAGTTCATCAACAGCGGTTATCGAATAAGCGAAACTTTCCACCATCAGAAAGTCGTTGGGTCGGGTCGTCAAAGACGCGTCATTCACTACATCATCTACCTTGTGCGGGGGAAAAAGAGCGCATAAAAGCGCAAGCCAGGCTCGCGCCCCACCGATGTACGGGAATTACGTGTTTTTCATCTGGATATCTATCCAGCCTTTTTTTATGATACCGCATTAGACTTTCGGCCCTTAATCCAGGAGCTCCATGTGATAGGCAGACTCAGAGGCATTATTCTCGAAAAACAACCCCCGCTGGTTTTACTCGAAACGGGAGGCGTAGGCTATGAGGTTCATCTGCCGATGACCTGCTTCTATGAGCTGCCGGACGTGGGCAAAGAGGCGATCATTTTCACCCACTTTATCGTCCGTGAAGATGCGCAGCTGCTGTATGGCTTTAACAACAAGCAGGAGCGCACGCTGTTTAAAGAGCTGATTAAAACTAACGGCGTCGGTCCAAAACTGGCGCTGGCAATCCTTTCCGGCATGTCCGCTCAGCAGTTTGTCAATGCCGTTGAGCGTGAAGAGCTGGCGGCGCTGGTCAAACTGCCGGGGATCGGTAAGAAAACCGCGGAACGACTGATTGTCGAGATGAAAGACCGCTTCAAAGGACTGCATGGCGATCTGTTCACTCCGGCAGCCGATCTGGTTCTGACGTCGCCGGCCGGGCCGTCTGACGATGATGCTGAACAGGAAGCGGTTGCTGCGCTGGTGGCGCTGGGCTATAAACCTCAGGAAGCCAGCCGGATGGTCAGCAAAATCGTGCGTCCGGATGCCAACAGTGAAACGCTAATTCGCGAAGCGCTCCGCGCCGCGTTGTGAGGTAAGGGATGATAGAAGCAGACAGGCTGGTATCGGCAGACAGCAGCGGCTTTGAAGAGGCGGCGGACCGCGCAATCCGCCCCAAACTGCTGGAAGAGTATGTAGGCCAGCCGCACGTCCGTTCGCAAATGGAGATCTTTATCCAGGCGGCGAAACTGCGCGGCGACGCGCTCGATCACCTGCTGATTTTTGGTCCTCCAGGGCTGGGAAAAACCACGCTGGCGAACATCGTCGCTAACGAAATGGGCGTTAACCTGCGCACGACCTCCGGCCCGGTGCTGGAGAAAGCGGGCGATCTGGCGGCGATGTTGACCAACCTTGAACCACACGACGTTCTGTTTATCGACGAGATTCATCGCCTTTCACCGGTTGTCGAAGAAGTCCTGTATCCGGCAATGGAAGATTACCAGCTGGATATCATGATTGGTGAAGGGCCTGCGGCGCGTTCAATCAAAATCGATCTTCCGCCGTTTACCCTGATTGGCGCGACCACTCGCGCCGGCTCGCTGACGTCGCCGCTGCGCGACCGCTTCGGTATCGTCCAGCGCCTGGAGTTCTACCAGATCCCTGACCTGCAGCATATCGTCAGCCGCAGCGCCCGCTATATGGGGCTGGAGATGAGCGAAGAGGGAGCGCTGGAAGTTGCGCGTCGCGCGCGCGGTACGCCGCGAATCGCTAACCGCCTGCTGCGCAGGGTGCGCGATTTTGCCGAAGTCCGCTACGATGGACGTATCTCAGAGGATATTGCCGCTCAGGCGCTGGATATGCTCAACGTGGATGCCGAAGGATTTGACTATATGGACCGTAAGCTGCTGCTGGCGGTCATCGATAAATTCTTTGGCGGGCCGGTTGGGCTGGATAACCTGGCGGCGGCAATAGGTGAAGAGCGTGAAACCATCGAGGACGTGCTGGAACCGTATCTGATTCAGCAAGGTTTTCTACAACGCACCCCGCGCGGACGTATGGCGACGGTACGGGCCTGGACCCACTTTGGCATTACGCCACCTGAAATGCCTTAATCCTTGTCGGTGTTTAAAACAACAGACCGCAAGGGTCGGTAGCCCGGCTAAGCGCAGCGCAAGCCGGGGAAATCGTTGAAGCGGTATTGCGGTTGATGACCCGGCTTGCGGGGTGAACGCCTCAGCCGGGCGACAAAGTCCGCAGACAGCTGTGACCCTATAGCAATCTGCCGAGTTTTGATGGCGGTTGAGGCGGGCGCATAAGCGTCAGGCGGCCGGCTTCTTGCTCATGCTGATGATAAACAGCACCGCAGCGCACAGCACCACGGAAGGCCCGGCGGGCGTGTCGTAAAACGCTGAAAAGGTCAGTCCGCCGGTGACGGCAATCATCCCCATTCCTACCGCAATACCCGCCATTTGTTCAGGCGTACGGGCAAAGCGACGCGCCGTGGCTGCGGGAATAATCAGCAAAGACGTAATGATCAGCGCCCCGACGAACTTCATCGCCACGCCGATGGTCAGCGCGGTGACCAGCATCAACAGCAGTGTAACCCTCTGTAGCTTAACGCCGTCAACGAAGGCCAGATCCGGACTAATGGTCATCGATAGCAGATTACGCCACTGCCAGAGCAGGATCGCCAGTACGATCGCTACGCCAATCGCGATGGATATTAAATCCTCCGGCGTAACCGCCAACAGGTCGCCAAACAGATAGGCCATCAGATCGACGCGCACGTTCGACATCAGACTGACTACCACCAGGCCCAAAGACAGCGCGCTGTGGGCCATGATACCGAGTAGCGTATCTACCGCCAGATGAGGACGTTTTTCCAGCCATACCAGCCCGCCCGCCAGCAGCAACGTCACCACGATGACCGCATAAAAAGGATTAACGTTCAGCAGCAAACCAAAAGCGACGCCGAGCAGAGAGGCATGGGCCAGGGTATCGCCAAAGTAGGACATGCGGCGCCAGACGACAAACGATCCCAGCGGACCCGCCGCACAGGCGAGCATTATCCCGGCCAGCCAGCCGGGAAGCAGTAATTCAATCATTAACGGTCATTTCCCCGACGCAGTACAATCCGCCCCTGCAGGTCGTGGCGGTGATTATGATGATGGCGATAAATACCCAGCTGTTCCGCGCCGCGCTGGCCGAACATTGAGATAAATTCCGGATGCATGGAGACCACTTCCGGCGCGCCGGAGCAGCAGATATGCTGATTGAGACACAGTACTTCATCGGTTTTCGCCATCACCAGGTGCAGGTCGTGGGAAACCATCAGCACGGCACAATCAAGCTCCTGGCGCAGCTGATTAATCAGATCGTACAGCGCCACCTGACCATTCACGTCAACGCCCTGCGTTGGCTCGTCAAGCACCAGCAGCTGCGGTTGATTGAGCAGCGCGCGCGCCAGAAGTACCCGCTGAGTCTCGCCGCCGGAAAGCTTTTGCATAGGCGCGTCAATCAGATGACCGGCCTGCACGCGCTTCAGCGCCGGCAGTATGTCGCGCTTGTGCGTTCCTGGCCGCAACAGCATAAAGCGGCTGACGGTGAGCGGCATCGTGGCATCAAGGTGCAGCTTTTGCGGGACATAGCCTATCCGCAGATGTCCCTCGCGTTTGATAACCCCTTCTGTAGGTGCTACCAGCCCAAGAACGACTCTGACGAGGGTCGATTTACCGGCGCCGTTGGGGCCCAGCAGAGTTAAAATTTTGCCCGGCTTAAGCGTGAGCGAAATGTCAGACAGCACGCGCCTTTGGCCATAGACGACCGCGACGTTTTCCAGAGTTACAAGATTTGTCATATCAAATTAGAGGTTGCACAAGCCAGTGAATGTTATAATATCACATCTTTCTCATTCATTACGATGATTAGACGCATTATGTTACATAAAAATACGCTTCTTTGCGCTGGACTTAGCGCCGCTTTTTTGTTCGCTCATGCACCGCTGGCAAGCGCCGCGGTCGTCACCTCGCTTAAACCGCTGGGCTTTATAGCATCAGCCATTGCTGATGGGGTAACAGAGACCCAGGTACTGCTGCCTGACGGGGCATCGGAGCATGATTATTCACTGCGTCCATCGGATGCAAAACGCTTACAGAACGCAGACTTAGTGGTCTGGATTGGTCCAGAGATGGAGGCGTTTATGGATAAGTCAACGCAAAGCATTGCGCCGAACAAAAAGGTGACGATTGCCGAGCTTGACGGCGTGAAACCGTTACTCATGAAAGGCGTCGACGACGACGATGACCATCACGGTCACGATCATGGCGCCGGGGAAAATAGTGACGACGATCACCATCACGGCATCTATAACATGCATCTATGGCTTTCCCCAGAGATAGCGCGCCTTTCGGCGGTTGCAATCCACGATAAATTATTGGAACTTATGCCGCAGAGTCGAGCCAAACTTGACGCCAACCTGAAGGATTTTGAGGCAAAATTAGCCGCAACCGACAAGCAGGTTGGGACCGAGCTGGCACCGCTGAAAGGGAAGGGGTATTTCGTTTTTCATGACGCCTACGGCTACTTTGAAAAACACTACGGTTTGACCTCCTTAGGTCATTTTACTGTCAACCCTGAAATCCAGCCTGGTGCGCAGCGTTTACACGAAATCAGAACACAGCTGGTTGAGCAAAAAGCAACTTGCGTTTTTGCTGAGCCACAGTTCAGGCCAGCGGTTATAGAAGCTGTTGCCAGGGGGACGTCCGTGCGCATGGGAACCCTGGATCCACTTGGAATCGGAATTAAGCTGGGTAAAGAGAGTTATCCGCAATTCCTGAGCCAGATGGCAAATCAGTATTCAAGCTGCCTGAAAGGAGAATAACGAGGAAGTGAATACGTGCAACAGATAGCCCGCGCTGTCACTCAGGCATTTAACAATCTGCCGCGACCTCACCGCGTTATGCTGGGGTCGCTTAGCGTTCTTACCTTAGCGGTCGCCGTCTGGCGACCCTACATTTACCACCATCCCGAAACGGCTCCCATCTCCAGAACCATCGAGCTGGAACAAAGCGAAATTCGTTCTCTGCTGCCAGAGGCCTCGGAACCTATCGATCAGGCGCCTCAGGAAGAAGAAGCCATCCCTCAGGATGAGCTGGATGATAAAGCGGACAGCGATTCCGGCGGCCATGAATATGTGGTGTCGACCGGGGATACGCTCAGCAGCATTCTTAATCAGTACGGTATTGATATGGGCGATATCGCCCGGCTCTCCTCGGCGGATAAAGAGCTGCGTAATCTGAAAATCGGCCAACAGCTCTCCTGGACGCTGACGGCGGATGGTGATTTACAAAGCCTGACCTGGGAGATGTCGCGCCGCGAAACCCGTACCTACGACCGGGTGGCCAACGGTTTCAAAATGAGCAGCGAGCTGCAAAAAGGCGACTGGGTCAATAACGTACTGAAAGGTACCGTGGGCGGAAGCTTTGTCGCCAGCGCTCGCGATGCCGGCCTGACCAGCACTGAAATTAGCGCGGTGATCAAAGCCATGCAGTGGCAGATGGACTTCCGTAAGCTGAAAAAAGGCGATGAGTTTTCCGTACTGATGTCGCGTGAAATGCTGGACGGTAAGCGCGAGCAAAGCCAACTGCTTGGCGTACGCCTGCGTTCGGATGGCAAAGACTATTACGCGATCCGCGCTGAGGATGGCAAATTCTACGATCGCAATGGTACAGGGCTTGCGAAGGGCTTCCTGCGTTTCCCGACCGCCCGCCAGTTCCGCGTCTCATCAAACTTTAACCCGCGTCGTCTGAACCCGGTCACCGGCCGCGTCGCTCCGCATCGTGGCGTCGATTTTGCGATGCCGCAGGGCACCCCAGTGCTCTCGGTTGGCGATGGCGAAGTGGTAGTGGCTAAACGTAGCGGTGCGGCAGGTTATTACGTTGCCGTCCGCCACGGTCGTACCTATACCACCCGCTATATGCACCTGCGTAAGCTGCTGGTCAAACCCGGGCAGAAGGTGAAACGCGGCGATCGCATCGCGCTGTCGGGCAATACCGGCCGTTCGACCGGTCCGCATCTGCATTATGAAGTGTGGATCAACCAGCAAGCGGTTAACCCGCTGACGGCGAAACTGCCGCGTACGGAAGGGCTCAGCGGTTCTGACCGTACCGATTTCCTGGCGCAGGCCAAACAGGTGATTCCGCAGCTACGGTTTGATTAACCTCACGCCAGTTAAAGCCGGTGCCTTCTGCGCGCCGGCTTTTTCTTTTGTACGTTACTCCACGTATCGCTAAACTAACCCATTATCTTTACTGAGCGGAAATTCTGCGGATTGGGCATGGAAACGAAAAAAAATAATATTGAGTTTATTCCAAAATTTGAAAAATCCTTTTTACTGCCGCGCTACTGGGGCGCGTGGTTCGGCGTTTTTGCCTTCGGCGCCATTGCCCTGACGCCCGCGTCTTTCCGCGATCCGATCCTGGGTAAACTGGGGCGTTTTGTTGGTCGTCTGGCAAAGAGTTCGCGCCGCCGGGCGCAAATTAACCTGCTGTACTGCTTTCCGGAAAAAAGCGAGCAGGAACGTGAAGAAATAATTGATGCCATGTATGCCTCCGCGCCGCAGGCGATGGTGATGATGGCCGAGTTAGGCCTACGCGATCCGCAGCGGATTCTTTCCCGCGTCGACTGGCAGGGCAAAGAAATTATTGATGAGATGCAGCGCAACAACGAGAAAGTGATCTTCCTGGTTCCTCATGCCTGGGGAGTGGACATCCCGGCGATGCTGATGGCGTCCGGCGGGCAAAAAATGGCGGCGATGTTTCATAACCAGGGCAACCCGGTATTCGATTACGTCTGGAATACCGTGCGTCGTCGTTTCGGCGGTCGTATGCACGCGCGCAACGACGGCATCAAACCCTTCATTCAGTCGGTACGTCAGGGATACTGGGGCTACTATCTGCCGGATCAGGATCACGGGGCCGAACACAGTGAATTTGTTGATTTCTTTGCCACCTACAAGGCGACGCTCCCGGCAATTGGTCGTTTAATGAAAGTATGTCGCGCCCGGGTTGTCCCGCTGTTCCCGGTTTACGATGGCGAAACGCATCGCCTGACGGTGCTGGTGCGCCCGCCGATGGACGATCTGCTGGAAGCGGACGACAATACCATTGCCCGACGGATGAATGAAGAGGTAGAGATTTTCGTTAAGCCGCATACCGAGCAGTATACGTGGATCCTTAAACTACTCAAAACGCGCAAACCCGGCGAAATCGAACCGTACAAGCGCAAAGAGCTGTATCCGAAAAAGAAATAGTCCGCGTAGACGCTGCGGGCAAAAAAAAACCTGCCGACAACTGCCGGCAGGTTTTTTTATGGCGCAGCAAATTACTCGACGGTCAGAATACGGGTGGTATTGGTGCTGCCGATGGTGCTCATTACGTCGCCCTGAGTGACGATAACCAGGTCACCGGTCACCAGATAGCCTTTATCACGCAGCAGCGTTACCGCATCGTGCGCGGCGGCGACGCCGTCGCTTGCGCTATCGAAATAAACCGGAGTCACACCGCGATACAGCGCAGTCAGGTTCAGCGTACGCTCGTGGCGAGACAGCGCGAAAATCGGCAGGCCGGAGCTGATACGGGAAGTCATCAGCGCGGTACGCCCGGATTCCGTCATGGTAATGATAGCGGTGACGCCCTTGAGGTGGTTCGCCGCGTACATAGCCGACATCGCAATGGCTTCTTCAACATTATCGAACTGAACGTCCAGACGGTGTTTGGAGACGTTGAGGCTGGGGATTTTTTCCGCGCCCAGGCAAACGCGCGCCATCGCGGCAACGGTCTCAGACGGATACTGGCCCGCGGCGGTTTCTGCAGACAGCATGACGGCGTCGGTACCATCCAGCACGGCGTTCGCCACGTCCATCACTTCCGCGCGGGTTGGCATCGGGTTGGTGATCATCGACTCCATCATCTGCGTCGCGGTAATGACCGAGCGGTTGAGCTGACGAGCGCGGCGGATTAATGCTTTCTGGATGCCGACCAGCTCCGGGTCGCCAATTTCTACGCCGAGGTCGCCGCGGGCTACCATGACAACGTCGGAAGCCAGGATCACGTCATCCATCGCGTCCTGATCGCATACCGCTTCCGCACGCTCTACTTTGGCCACGATTTTTGCATCGCAGCCCGCATCGCGCGCCAGACGACGCGCGTAGTTCAGGTCTTCGCCGCAGCGCGGGAAGGAGACGGCCAGATAGTCGACGCCGATTTTGGCGGCGGTGATGATGTCTGCTTTGTCTTTTTCAGTCAGCGCTTCGGCAGAGAGGCCACCACCCAGCTTGTTGATACCTTTGTTGTTAGACAATGGTCCGCCGACGGTGACTTCGGTGAACACTTTCATGCCCTGAACTTCCAGGACTTTCAGCTGCACGCGCCCGTCGTCCAGCAGCAGGATATCGCCAGGAACCACGTCAGCCGGCAGGCCTTTATAATCGATGCCGACTTTTTCTTTATCGCCTTCGCCTTTACCCAGGTTCGCGTCGAGCAGGAATTTATCACCGATATTGAGGAAAATTTTGCCTTCTTTGAAGGTAGAGACGCGAATTTTCGGCCCCTGAAGGTCACCGAGAATAGCGACATGACGGCCCAGTTTTGCCGCAATCTCACGGACTTTATCCGCACGGAGCTGGTGATCTTCCGCGGTGCCGTGAGAGAAGTTCATACGTACCACGTTAGCGCCTGCGGCGATAACCTTTTCAAGGTTGTTATCGCGATCGGTAGCCGGGCCTAAGGTGGTAACGATTTTGGTTCTGCGAAGCCTTCTGGACATGTAATACTCCGTTGACTGAAACAACTTTGGTGTTGCGTGAACATGGATTCGGTAGCGCCAGCGAGCAAAGTCGCTATACCGGAACATTACCGACGTTGTAATAGGATACTGCTTTGTTTCTACTTTTATTGGTCATTACTGTGTAAGCTGAGCTCTTTATCAAAGCGCGATTCCTTCAGCGCTTCCTTGACCCTCTTCAAGTTATCTCTGAATTTCGCTCCCCGACGAAGGGTAAAGCCGGTTGCCAGTACGTCAATCACCGTCAGCTGCGCTAAGCGGGAAACCATTGGCATATAGATATCGGTATCTTCCGGGACATCCAGCGTAATGGCCAGCGTCGACTCGCGGGAAAGCGGGGTGCCCGGCGAAGTAATGGCGATCACCATCGCATCATTTTCGCGCGCCAGCTGCGCCAGCTCTACCAGGCTTTTGGTCCTGCCGGTATGCGAAATAATCACCACCACGTCATCGTCATTACAGTTCATACAGCTCATGCGTTGCAGGACGATGTCGTCGGAATAAATCACCGGCACATTAAAGCGGAAAAATTTGTTCATCGCATCGTGGGCGACGGCTGCCGATGAGCCCAGGCCGAAGAAGGCGATTTTCTTGGCCTGAGTGAGAAGGTCCACTGCCCGGTTGATCGCCGACATATCGAGAGAATGATGGACCTGATCTAAACTGGCCATAGCCGATTCAAATATCTTACCCGTATAGGACTCAACGCTGTCGTCTTCATCGACGTTGCGGTTAACATAGAGGGTACCGTGCGCCAGGCTTTGCGCCAGATGCAGTTTGAAATCCGGGAAACCGCGGGTTTCCAGACTGCGGCAGAAACGGTTGACCGTAGGCTCGCTGACGCCGGCTTCCAGCGCCAGGGCAGCAATACTTGAATGAATGGCCTGCGCGGGGGTTGCAAGAATGACTTCCGCCACTTTGCGTTCAGATTTGCTAAGGTGTTCCAGTCGGGACTGGATTTTTTCCAGCATATTCATGGGTAATCAGGCGCTCATCAATGGAAACGATTTCATTAATGGGTGAAATCATCAGGCGTTTTAGCAAGAATATACCCCTCCGTAGTCGGAAACGGTGAGGAATGACTTTAAAATATGTTGTTTTTTTTCATTACATGATCAGAGTCGTATTTTACTAACTGATAATCGGTCGAAACAACGAACAATACTAGCCGCATGCCCAAAAACTCAGCCCATATTTTCCTCCCTGTGCGATTTAGCCGCGGGAACGGGAGCGGAGGGTTTCGGGAAATTCGTAAACACAGTACGATGCAGTGAAAGAAAATTACAAATACAACTATAGCCTGGCATAAGCACCGGGCTATCAACTAAGGAGAATGACATGGCGGTAACGCAAACGGCCCAGGCATGCGATCTGGTCATTTTCGGCGCGAAGGGTGACCTGGCGCGACGTAAATTGCTGCCTTCCCTGTATCAGCTTGAAAAAGCTGGCCAGATCCACCCTGATACCCGCATCATCGGCGTCGGGCGTGCCGACTGGGATAAAGACGCTTACACCAAGGTAGTGCGTGAAGCGATGGAAACCTTCATGAAGGAGAAAATTGATGAAGGTTTGTGGGAGACCCTGAGCGGGCGTCTGGATTTTTGTAACCTGGATGTCAACGATACCAAAGCGTTTACTCGTCTGGGCAAAATGCTCGATCAGAAAGAGCGGGTGACGATCAACTATTTCGCCATGCCGCCAAGTACCTTCGGCGCGATTTGTAAAGGCCTGGGCGAAGCGAAGCTGAACGCCAAGCCGGCCCGCGTGGTGATGGAAAAACCGCTGGGTACCTCGCTTGAAACGTCCCGCGAGATTAACGATCGGGTGGGCGAGTTCTTCGAGGAGTGCCAGGTCTATCGCATCGACCATTATCTGGGTAAAGAGACGGTGCTGAACCTGCTGGCGCTGCGCTTTGCTAACTCGCTGTTCGTCAATAACTGGGATAGCCGCACCATCGATCACGTTGAGATCACCGTAGCGGAAGAGGTAGGCATTGAAGGTCGCTGGGGCTACTTCGATCAGGCCGGGCAGATGCGCGACATGATCCAGAACCACCTGCTGCAGATCCTGTGCATGATCGCCATGTCCCCGCCGTCGGATCTGAGCGCCGACAGCATCCGCGATGAAAAAGTGAAGGTGCTGAAATCTCTGCGCCGCATCGACCGCACCAACGTGCGTGAAAAAACGGTGCGTGGTCAGTACACCGCCGGCTTCGCGCAGGGCAAAAAAGTGCCTGGCTACCTCGAAGAAGAGGGGGCGAATAAATCCAGCCATACGGAAACTTTCGTGGCCATCCGCGTCGATATCGACAACTGGCGCTGGGCGGGCGTACCGTTCTACCTGCGCACCGGTAAACGTCTGCCGACCAAGTGTTCTGAAGTTGTGGTGTACTTTAAAACGCCGGAACTCAACCTGTTCAAAGAGACCTGGCAAGAGCTGCCGCAGAATAAGCTGACCATTCGTCTGCAGCCGGATGAAGGGGTGGATATTCAGGTACTTAATAAAGTTCCTGGCCTTGACCATAAGCACAATCTGCAAATCACCAAGCTGGATCTGAGCTACTCAGAAACCTTTAATCAAACCCATCTGGCGGATGCCTATGAGCGTCTGCTGCTGGAGACCATGCGCGGTATCCAGGCGCTGTTCGTCCGTCGCGACGAAGTGGAAGAGGCGTGGAAGTGGGTCGATTCTATCACCGAAGCCTGGGCTGCCGATCGCGATTCGCCGAAACCTTATCAGGCGGGCACCTGGGGGCCGGTTGCCTCCGTGGCGATGATCACCCGCGATGGTCGTTCGTGGAATGAATTTGAGTAATCGCCAGCTCCTCCGTCAGGGTTATTTTACCGGTAACATGATCTGACGCAGCAAGTCGCGTAATTTTTAATCTTTTAAGCCCCGGAGGATTCACCCCCGGGGCTTTTTTTATTACACTGGCTGCAGATATTTTGCCCCTGAGCCCCAGTACTTGTGCCTTGAGTCCCAAAAAGTACCGCTAAAGCGCTGCGGCCGGACAGATGAAATTTGAGGAGCCTTTATGAATTCTGAAATGTTACGGGTAACAAATCGCATCATCGAACGTTCGCGCGCTACCCGCGAAGCCTACCTCGCGCGGATTAACCAGGCCAAAACTGACACCGTTCATCGCGCCCAGCTGGCATGCGGTAACCTGGCCCACGGTTTCGCCGCCTGCCAGGCGGATGACAAAGCCTCGTTGAAAAGCATGCTGCGCAATAACATCGCTATCATCACCTCCTACAACGATATGCTTTCCGCCCACCAGCCCTATGAGCGCTATCCGGAGATTATTCGCAAAGCGCTGCACTCCGCGAACGCGGTAGGCCAGGTCGCAGGGGGCGTTCCGGCGATGTGTGATGGCGTTACGCAGGGACAGGACGGAATGGAGCTGTCGCTGCTCAGCCGCGAAGTGATTGCCATGTCCGCGGCGATTGGTCTGTCGCACAACATGTTTGACGGCGCGCTCTATCTCGGGGTCTGCGATAAAATTGTTCCCGGCCTGGCGATGGCTGCGCTATCCTTCGGCCATCTGCCGTCTATCTTTATTCCTTCCGGTCCGATGGCCAGTGGCCTGGCAAATAAAGAAAAAGTGCGCATTCGCCAGCTGTATGCGGAAGGCAAAGTGGATCGTATGGCGCTGCTGGAGTCCGAAGCTGCGTCTTACCATGCGCCTGGCACCTGCACCTTCTACGGCACCGCCAATACCAACCAGATGGTGGTTGAGTTTATGGGGATGCAGCTGCCCGGATCGTCATTCGTGCATCCCGATGCGCCGCTGCGCGAAGCGCTGACCGCCGCCGCCGCCCGCCAGGTGACTCGTCTGACCGGCAACGGTAATGAGTGGATGCCGCTGGGCAAAATGTTTGATGAAAAAGTGGTGGTTAACGGGATTGTCGCGCTGCTGGCAACCGGCGGCTCCACCAACCACACCATGCACCTGGTGGCCATGGCGCGGGCGGCGGGGATCATCATCAATTGGGATGATTTCTCCGATCTCTCTGACGTGGTGCCGCTGCTGGCGCGTCTCTACCCGAACGGCCCGGCGGATATTAACCACTTCCAGGCGGCTGGCGGGGTACCGGTGCTGGTTCGCGAACTGCTGAAAGGCGGACTGCTGCATGAAGATGTTCACACCGTGGCCGGCTTCGGCCTCTCTCGCTACACCCTGGAGCCCTGGCTTAATAACGGCGAACTTGACTGGCGCGAAGGGGCGACCGCTCCGCTGGACGAACAGGTTATCGCCACCTTTGACAAACCGTTCTCTCGCCACGGCGGCACCAAAGTCCTGAGCGGCAATCTCGGCCGCGCGGTCATGAAAACCTCCGCCGTGCCGGTTGAAAACCAGATTATAGAAGCCCCGGCGGTCGTCTTCGAGAGCCAGCATGATGTGCTGCCTGCCTTTGAAGCGGGCCTGCTCGACAAAGATTGCGTAGTTGTCGTCCGCCATCAGGGGCCAAAAGCGAACGGCATGCCAGAATTACATAAACTTATGCCGCCACTTGGTGTATTATTGGACCGCCGTTTCAAAATCGCGCTGGTGACCGATGGTCGACTCTCCGGCGCGTCAGGCAAAGTACCATCGGCAATCCACGTGACGCCTGAGGCGTACGATGGTGGCCTGCTGGCGAAGGTACGCGATGGCGATATCATCCGCGTCAATGGTCAGACGGGCGAGCTAACGCTGATGGTCGATGACGCTGAGCTGGCCGCGCGTCAGCCCCATATTCCTGACCTGAGCGGTTCGCGTGTGGGAACCGGCCGGGAAATGTTCGGTGCGCTGCGTGAGAAACTCTCCGGAGCTGAACAGGGCGCAACCTGCATCAATTTTTAAGACGATTCGATTTATAGATCTGGCGAGAGAAAATCTGATGAAAAACTGGAAAACAACTGCAGAAGCAATCCTCACCTCCGGCCCGGTTGTACCGGTAATCGTGGTGAAAAAGCTGGAACACGCTGTGCCAATGGCGAAAGCGCTGGTTGCAGGCGGCGTACGCGTACTGGAAGTCACCCTGCGTACCGAGTGTGCGATGGACGCTATCCGCGCAATCGCCAAAGAAGTCCCGGAAGCGATCGTCGGTGCCGGGACCGTCACCAACGTTGAGCAGTTGAAAGAAGTGACCGAAGCGGGCGCGCAGTTTGCTATCAGCCCGGGCCTGACCGAATCTCTGCTGAAAGCGGCGACCGGTGAAGGCACCATTCCGCTGATCCCGGGGATCAGCACCGTATCCGAGCTGATGCTGGGTATGCAGTATGGCCTGAAAGAGTTCAAATTCTTCCCGGCTGAAGCGAACGGCGGCGTGAAAGCGCTGCAGGCGATTGGTGGTCCGTTCGCGCACATTCGTTTCTGCCCGACTGGCGGCATCTCTCCGGCAAACTATCGCGATTATCTGGCGCTGAACAGCGTACTGTGCATCGGCGGTTCCTGGCTGGTTCCGGCGGATGCGCTGGAAGCCGGTGATTACGACCGTATCACCAAACTGGCTCGTGAAGCGGTAGAAGGCGCGAAGTAATCTTCGCGCGCTTACCCGAGGCCCGGTCTGCAGTCCATGCGACCGGGCTTTTTTTATCCTTCGACGACGACCGCTGAAGCCGCCGCTTTAGCCCGCGCAACCGCTTCTTCGACGTTATCGGCTATCGCCAGCGTTACGCCCAGGCGACGTGAGCCGTCAATTTCCGGCTTACCGAACAGACGCAGCTGCAGACCCGCGCCGACCGCTGCCTGGAGGTTGCTGAAGGTGACGTTCTGGCTGCTCATCTGCGGCAGAATGACCGCAGAGGCCGCCGGGCCGTACTGGCGAATCGCGCCAATCGGCAGGCCGAGAAAGGCGCGGACGTGCAGGGCGAACTCGGATAAATCCTGCGAAATCAGTGTGACCATACCGGTATCGTGCGGGCGCGGCGAGACTTCGCTAAAAATCACCTCATCGCCGCAGACGAATAGCTCAACGCCGAACAGGCCGTAACCGCCCAGCGCCAGCACCACCTGACGGGCGATGTCCTGCGCGCGTTCCTGCGCCAGCGCGCTCATCTGCTGCGGCTGCCAGGATTCACGATAGTCGCCATCTTCCTGGCGGTGGCCGACCGGCGCGCAGAAGTGCACGCCGTCCACGGCGCTGACGGTGAGAAGGGTAATTTCAAAATCAAAATTCACCACGCCTTCAACGATAACGCGACCGGCCCCGGCACGGCCGCCCTGCTGCGCATACTGCCAGGCCTCAGCCAGCTGTTCGTGGGTACGAATAAAGCTCTGGCCCTTTCCCGATGAGCTCATTACCGGCTTGACGATGCACGGCAGTCCTGTCTCGGCGACGGCCTCGCGGAAGGCGGATTCGCTGTCGGCAAAACGGTAGGCGGAGGTCGGCAGCTTCAGTTCCTCAGCGGCCAGGCGGCGGATCCCTTCACGGTTCATGGTGAGCTTCGCCGCGCGCGCGGTAGGGACGACTTTTTGCCCGGCCTGTTCCAGCGCCACCAGGGTATCGGTGGCGATGGCCTCGATTTCCGGCACGATAAAGTCAGGCTTTTCCTGCTCAATCAGCGCTTGTAAGGCTTCGCCGTGCAGCATATTAATGACGTGTGAGCGGTGCGCGACCTGCATGGCCGGCGCATCAGGGTAACGATCGACGGCGATGGTCTCAATTCCCAGGCGCTGGCATTCGATGGCCACTTCTTTACCCAGCTCGCCGGAACCTAACAGCATAACCTTTGTTGCCGCAGGGCGCAGCGCCGTACCTAATACAGTCATAACTCTCTTCCGCAGTAAAAAAACATGCGCCGCATTATAAACGAAAACGTTTGCGCATGTCTTTATGTGCATCATTTGAGTTCGCGGAAGAAATTTGATATACTGTATAAAAACACAGTACTGAGAGGCTGCATCATGGCGGTTGAAATTAAATATGTAGTGATTCGTGAAGGTGAGGAAAAAATGTCTTTTGCCAGCAAAAAAGAGGCCGATGCTTACGACAAAATGCTCGATCTGGCGGAAGTACTGAACGGCTGGCTGGTTGAGTGCCCGCTTACGCTCGATGAAGAGCAGCGCGATAGCATGGCGATGTGGCTTGCCGAGCGCAAAGACACCCTCAACCATATTCTGCGTTCCGGTAAGCTGCCGGAAGCTGAGGGCAGCGCCGATGCGCCAGCCGCGCGCGCAGAAGAAGCAGAAGAGGGTGACAAACCCGAAGAGGTCGTCGAATCGGCAGCCTCGGCACCGGCCAGGCCGCGCAAAGCGAAAGCCGCCTGAGCCATGCTGCCGCCGACACTCGTTCTGGCGGTTGGCTCCCGCGCCGCGCGCCCGGCGCGACATTTGCTCATCTTTAGCTGACGATAACGTTTCCTGACGCCGCGTCGTTTAGGCTGGTGGTATCGCTTATCGCGCAACGAGGAAATGTATGGCTAACTGGCTTAATCAACTGCAGTCTTTGCTGGGTCAGCAAGGGCAATCTTCTTCATCTGACGATCGGTCACACGGCAAAGACTTCCTGCTGCCGGGCGCGCTTGGCGGCCTGGCCGGGCTGCTGGTTGCCAGCAAATCATCGCGCAAGCTGTTAGCCAAATACGGCACCGGTGCGCTGCTGGTCGGCGGCGGCGCGGTTGCAGGCAGCGTATTGTGGAATAAATATCAGCAGAAATTGCGTACCAGCGGGCAGCAGACATCGGCGGCGCCCACGCCCGCAACTGCGGCGTCCTCCGCGCCAGCCGAACTTGATGCCCGCAGCGAAAGGCTGATTATGGCGCTGGTTTTCGCTGCTAAAAGCGATGGGCATATTGACGAACGCGAGCGGGCAAATATTGAAGCGCAGCTGCGCGCGGCGAACGTTGACGTGCAGGGGCGTGTGTTAATTGACCAGGCGCTGGCGCAGCCCCTCGACCCGCAGAGCCTGGCGCAGGGTATCAGCAGCGAGCAAGAGGCGCTGGAAGTTTACTATATCAGCTGCGCGGTCATTGATATTGACCACTTTATGGAACGCAGCTATCTGAACGCCCTCGGCGAAGCGCTGAAGCTCCCGCAGGAAGTGCGTGAAGATATCGAACGGGATATCCAGGCGCAAAAACAGGCCGTAACGCTCTAAATCCGCACGTTTCGCTTGCATCGCTGGCGACTTTTGCCACCCTTATATATTGTGTAGTCACGTCACCCTTCAGGCTGCTGTGAGCAGCCTGAAAATTTTAGTACTCAATACAAGCCGCAGAAGAATAAGCAGATGCCACCAAAAGCGAAACGGATCCCCCATGCCATGACATTACATGGCGACACGCGAATCGATAATTACTACTGGCTGCGCGATGACGATCGCGCACAGCCGGAAGTGCTTGATTATCTGCGCCAGGAAAATGAGTACGGTAAAAAAGTGATGTCTTCGCAAAGTAGCCTGCAGGACAGGGTACTCAAGGAGATTATCGACCGTATTCCGCAGCGCGAAGTGTCGGCCCCCTATAGCAAAAATGGCTATCGTTACCGTCAGGTCTATGAGCCTGGCTGCGAGTATGCGATTTATCAACGCCAGCCGGTCGTAAAAGAAGAGTGGGATGAATGGGAGGTCCTGCTTGACGGTAACCAGCGCGCGGCCGGCAGCGAATTCTACACCCTCGGGGGGTTAGGGGTTTCTCCTGACAACAACATGATGGCGGTGGCGGAAGACTATCTCTCCCGCCGGCAATATAGCCTGCGCTTCTACCCTTTAAACGATGGCGATGAATTTGCGGAAGTTCTTGAGAACGTCTCGCCTGATTTTGCCTGGAGTAATGATTCGCAGACCCTGTGGTACGTGCGTAAGCATCCTACCACGCTGCTGCCGTATCAGGTCTGGCGCCATCGCCTGGGCACACCGGCCAGTGCGGATGTTCTGGTGTATGAAGAGCAGGACGATACATTTTACGTCAGCGTACACAAGACGACTTCCCAGCAGTTTGTGGTGATTTATCTGGCCAGCGCGACCACCAGCGAAGTGCTGCTGCTTAACGCGGAAATGACCGACGCCGAGCCGGTCTGTTTTCTACCGCGGCGCAAAGACCATGAATATAGCCTCGATCACTATCAGCACGCTTTTTATCTGCGATCCAACCGTGAAGGGAAAAACTTCGGCCTTTATCGCACTACCCTGCGCGATGAGCAGCAGTGGGAGACCCTGATCGCGCCGCGTCAGGAAGTGATGCTGGAAGGATTTACTCTGTTTACCGACTGGCTGGTTGTGGAAGAGCGCCAGCGGGGGCTGACCAGCCTGCGGCAGATCAATCGTAAAACAAGAGAGTCCCAGGGCATTGCCTTTGACGATCCGGCCTATGTGACCTGGCTTGCCTATAATCCAGAGCCGGAAACCGCTCGTCTGCGCTACGGCTACTCCTCCATGACGACGCCGGATACGCTATTTGAACTGGATATGAATACCGGCGAGCGGCGGGTACTAAAACAGCAGGAAGTCAAAGGGTTTGATGCCAGCCATTATCGCAGCGAGCATTTGTGGATTAAAGCCCGCGACGGCGTCGAAGTCCCGGTCTCGCTGGTCTACCGTCATGAACATTTCCGTAAAGGCGCCAGTCCACTGCTGGTGTACGGCTACGGCTCCTATGGCGCAAGCATGGATGCGGATTTCAGCGCCAGCCGCCTGAGCTTGCTCGACCGCGGTTTTGTGTTCGCTATCGCCCATATTCGCGGCGGCGGCGAACTGGGCCAGCAGTGGTATGAAGACGGAAAGTTTTTGTGCAAGAAGAACACCTTCAACGATTATCTCGACGTCTGCGATGCGCTGCTGGCGCAGGGCTATGGCGATCCGCGCTTTTGCTACGGCATGGGCGGCAGCGCCGGCGGCATGCTGATGGGCGTGGCTGTGAACCAGCGGCCGGAGCTTTTCCACGGCGTGGTAGCCCAGGTTCCCTTTGTCGATGTCCTCACCACCATGCTCGATGAGTCGATTCCGCTAACCACCGGTGAGTTTGAGGAGTGGGGGAATCCGCAGGATGAAGAGTATTACCGCTATATGAAAAGCTACAGCCCGTACGACGGCGTGCAGGCTCAGGCGTATCCGCATCTGCTGGTTACCACGGGCCTGCATGATTCGCAGGTTCAATACTGGGAGCCGGCAAAATGGGTGGCAAAACTGCGCGAGCTAAAAACGGATGATAACCTGCTGCTGCTCTGTACCGATATGGATTCCGGCCACGGCGGTAAATCCGGACGCTTCAAAAGCTATGAAGGCGTGGCGCTGGAGTTTGCGTTTCTGATTGGCCTGGCGCAGGGGACGCTGCCGGGCCAGGCGGAGGTATAGCGCCGGTTACTCCCCGAGATAGTGCTTCAGCGTCAGGCGCAGCTCGGGGCTCATGCGCTCCAGGTTATTAAACAGCCAGCGTAAATAGCCGGGATCGTTTTCCGCAACCTCGGAAACCGGCTTGCCGCGGTATTTGCCGAAGGTAAAGGTGGATAGTAGCGCCGGGCGGCCGGTAATGGTCGCCATTTCCTCAGGCGTCCAGCCGGAGGTGTTGATAATATCGAGCAGCAGGGCGGCGGTGATATAGCAATCATAAAGCGCCCGGTGATGATGCAGTCCCGGTGGCGTCGTGACGCTGAGCTTGCGCGACTTATATAGCCCCATATTGCTGTACTTGATGCCTGGCCACAGGCGGCGCGCCAGCTTCATCGTGCAGATCCACTCGCCCTGCATCTCTGGCAACACCCGACGGTCAAAGCTGGCGTTATGGGCGACATACCACGGACTGCCCATATACAGCGGCACAATCTCCTCGATCCACGGCTTATCGGCGACCATCTCTTCGGTGATACGGTGAATCGCCATCGCCTGCGGACTGATGGGGCGGTCGGGGCGAACCAGATGGCTCATGGGATTGGTAATTTGTCCGTCGACAATATCAACCGAGGCGATTTCAACAATGCCTCCCTGCAATCCGCAGGTTTCTGTATCGATTACGCGCAGCATGGCTCGCTCCAGGCCAAAGAAACCAGCGTAATGCAACACGCGGGTCTTGCCAACTCGGATGTCCACAGGGGACGGGAATTATTTCTGTTTCGGTTCATAGGGCAGGCGAGAGAGCGAAACGGAGGCCAGTCGATGGGCAATCAGACGTTCGCGAAACCAGCCGCGCAGATGTTCGGGCTGTTCTCTTTCGACTAAATCGGCAACCACCGGCATATTGTAGCGTTCTTTAAACGCAACGCCCGCCGCGGCGAGATCGACATTCACTTTGTCCATCTCCTCCTGGGATAGTTTAGCCAGGTTCTTTTCCATCGGTTTCTCCTCTGATAACGCCGCAAAAAGTACTAAGCACGCGGCAAAAAGGCAAGTCTCAGACGCTTAGCTCGACTGCGCCATTATACAGGGTTATTCTCTGTGCTACATACATAACAAAAAGGAATGACAACTATGCCAATCATCGCCGGACGCGCGCTGCGTCTGTCTCTGTTTCTCGCCGGTTGCCTCAGCGCAGCAGGCGCATTCGCCCACGCCCATTTGCAACAGCAGCTTCCGGCCGCTGGCGCGGTGGTGGCGGCTTCACCCCAGGCGCTGACCCTCAACTTCTCTGAAGGCATCGAAACGCAGTTTAGCGGCGTGACCCTCACCGGGCCGCAGCAGAAGACCATCACCCTGGGTAAACCTGTCCGCAGCGACAGCAATAAGGCCGAGCTGACGGTACCGGTTGAGCAGGCGCTGACGCCGGGCGAATATACCGTTGACTGGCACGTGGTCTCCGTTGATGGCCATAAGACGAAAGGACAATACACCTTTACCGTGAAGTAAGCCGATGCTGAGTGGAGTCTATGTCAGCTTACGCTTTATCCATTTTATCTCGCTGATCGTCGCTTTCGGCTGTGTCCTCTATGGGACATGGTGGGCGCCGGTAACCTTGCGCCGCTTAATGATGCAGCGTTTCTACCCGCTAATGCGCCATTTATTGCTGGCGAGCACGCTGTCGGCGCTGCTGATGCTGATGGCGCAGGGTGGGCTGATGGGCAGCGGCTGGCCGGACGTCTGGCAGCCGGCTATCTGGCAGGCGGTTGCCGGAACGCAGTTCGGTAGCGTGTGGATATGGCAGATTTTACTCGCCCTTGTGGCGCTGGCGGTGGTCTGGCTGAAGCCCCGACGATCGGGACGTTTGCTGCTGGTCCTGTTTTGCGCACAGCTGCTGCTGTTGGCCGGCGTCGGTCATGCCGCGATGAACGACGGCTGGCTGGGGATAGTGCAGCGGACCAACCATGCTATTCATCTGTTCTGTGTTGCCAGCTGGGTTGGCGGTCTGCTGCCGTTTATCTACTGTCTTCGCCTGGCGCACGGTCGCTGGCGGCAGGCGGCGATTGCCACCATGATGCGTTTTTCACGCTACGGGCATCTGGCGGTTGCTGGCGCTATCGCCAGCGGCGCAGTGAATGCGCTGTTGATCCAGGGCGGGTTCATCAGCGCCTCGCCCTGGGGGCGTATGCTGTTGCTCAAATGTGCGCTGGTGGCGGCAATGGTGGTAATTGCGCTGGTGAACCGGTATGTTCTGGTGCCACGCATGTCGGCAGGCGGAACGCGAGCGGAGCAGCTTATCGTGCGGACCACGCAGATAGAAATTGCGCTGGGGGCGCTGGCGCTATTTGCCGTCAGCCTGTTTGCCACCTGGGAACCTTTCTGAATAAACTGGTTAAATCATGAAAAAAATCGTTCTGACAATGTTGTTATTGGCAAGTTCTGGCGCTGCGCTGGCGGCGCCGCAGGTGATTACCGTGAGCCGCTTTGAAGTGGGTAAGGAGAGCTGGGCGTTTAATCGGGAAGAGGTGATGCTGACCTGCCGTCCGGGCAACGCGCTGTTTGCCATCAATCCGAGCACGCTGGTGCAGTACCCGTTAAACGACATCGCCGAGCAGCAGATGAAAGACGGTAAGACCAACGCGCAGCCGATTTCTGTGATCCAGATTGACGATCCGCAGCAGCCGGGACAAAAAATGAGCCTTGCGCCATTTATTGAGCGCGCGCAGAAACTCTGCTGATCGATATTTTCATCCTACTGTTTTTACATAAAAATAACCGCCATCTCCCCATTCCGGGAGCGGCGGTTTTTTGTAGGCATACGCAATCCTGAGAGGAATTATTGGTTCCCTTTTGTCACGGACTGGAAAACCTGACACGGTAAACTATTCTTATAAGGCAAGGCGACTTAGCCTGCATTAATGCCAACTTTTAGCGCACGGCTCTCTCCCAAGAGCCATTTCCCTGGACCGAATACAGGAATCGTGTTCGGTCTTTTTTTATCTTTTTTTCAGCAATCGCAGATTCCCTTCTAAAAACCCCAGCAGCTTTTTTCGGGGCTTTTTTCTTATACCACAACAATAATTTCCTAAACATTTCTTTTACAAAAAAATCGCCTGCTAACCTTTTAATAGCTCACCGTCACCAGGACGGTATCGCTGTAGGTTCCCGCAGGTTGGTTGCTCTGGTTCGGGTTAATCTTCAGGGTGTAGCTTGCAGATTGCGCGGCGCCGGAGCCGGTCACGCTGAGATTGTTATTTTCCGTCCAGGCGCTGCCGTTGGGCTGGTAAAATTGATACTGCAAAAAGGCAGTCGGTTGGTTAGCGATGGGCTGGCTCATCTGCCGCCAGTCGCCGACGCTGGCGTTAGTACTGGCGAGATTGACGGTGTAGGCCGCGTTTTTTGTGCAGCGAATGGCAAGCTGGCCGCTGTAGGAACTAAAACCGGACGGGAGGGCGGCAGGGGCAAACTCGACGTCCGGCGCGCTGTCGATATAGCAAAAATTGGTCACCCTCACCGATACGTTGACCGTAGAGACCAGGGTGCCGTTATTCGGAATACATATCTTAATGCCCAGTAGATCGAGCCCGACGTAGCAAAAACGATACACCCAGGTAATGGTTAAGACATCGCTATAGGTTCCGGCGGGCACGTTGGCTCCCGGGGTGGTTCTGAAGTAGAGCGGCATGGTGCCATCGCTCGAGTTAAATAGCCCCAGCAGCTCAAGCAGCGTTGTCCTGGACCAGCTTATTACGCCGCCATCCTGATACGCCGGCGAGCAGGATGCGTCAGAACAGATGCTGTAAGGGATGGCATCGCCGGCGCCGTTAAGCAGCCGGGGCACTCTGTTGCTCTGGTTAGCCGACGCCAGGGTAGCGCTTAGCGTGTTGGTCGAGTTCAGCGCCACCAGTTCCGGGGTGCAGTAAAACCCCGCGCCCGCCATCACGCCCTGAGGCGCGCTGTAGAGCGTAAAGGAATCGACAGGGCCGATCGCTGGCGCACTGGTTTTGATGCTGCAGGCGGCCAGCGCGTTGCTGGCTTGCCCAAGCGCTAAAAGCATCACGAATACCCGGATAATATTTTTCAATCTTATCTCCGCTATGAAGAGGGACAGCTGACCGGGCCTATCCGCTGCGGAACCGGCGTGGTCTCCGGAAGCTCGAACGGGATGCTGCATCGAAGCTCTCCGGCATTTATTTTGACTTCGTTAATGCGCCCGAGGTGCGAGAACCAGACCACGCCGTCGTAGCCCACCAGGGCGCGCTGTTGACTATTAACTTCCTCCACCGGCGTACCGACCGGTAGCGGTTGTCCCTGAGCATCGACGAAGATGAGCGTTGCCGAGCGCACGCGGTTAACCGGGAAATCAACCAGCGCGCCGCTGCCTTCGCGTACGGCGATGCGTTTTTCCACCGTGACGGCTTCGGTATCCGTGGGCAACGGCAGCGTATCGAGGGTGACCTTTCCCGGATACCAGGCCGAAGCCCAGGGGATCAGCAGATGACCATTTTTATCGGTCACGCCGACTTTGCGGTTTTCATAATTCACCGCAATGTTTGGATAGTTGCCGGTAGAAACGACGATAAAGGCGTCGTTAATTTGCCGGGCGAAAAACAGACTGTTATCCATCAGCACGACCGAGCCTGCGGCCTCAAACCAGCTGTGATGATCGTCACGCGACCCGTAATAGCCACCGCTCAGCGTGGACACGCGATTAATCCAGGTCAGATCCGCCTGACTATAGTTATTGCCGCCGATCGAATGGGCGAGGTTCCAGCCCAGCCCGCCTTCCGCCGGGGCAGAGCGACTAACGTTGATATTTTCCCCCCATTGGCCTGAGCTGGATCGTTGACCGCTTAGCTGCACGGAGCTTTGCGAATCGAAAGGGATAATGATTTGCAACATGCTGGCGTAGCTATTGTCCTGCAGATCGCGGTTTACGCTCAGGTTGAGGCTGCTGCTTTGCCACAGGCTGCGGCTCCAGGAGAGGTTCATGAGCCGGGTATGTGAATTATCCTCGGCTTTGATATCAAAATAGCCAATGCTGAAAGATCCGAGCGCTCTGTCCCATGGGCTCAGGCTCAGCGTCGCCTGATCTGACTGACGGCTTAATGCGGCGACAGAACCGTAGGTGCTGAGGTTGTTGTAGTCGGCGCTGCGGCGAATATGCTGATAGTTCACTCCCCAGCTGCTGGCGTAATAAGAGTATCCGGCGGTGAGTTGATTGCCGCTGCCGTCGCCCCGGCTGGCGCTGGTCGACAGGCTGAGGGTGCCCAGGTTCCCCACGCCGATATCGCTGCCTATTCCGGCATTGGTTAATCCTTTGCGGTCTTCCGTATGCGTCGACAGCGTGAGCCAGTTGTTGACTCCATAGCGATAAATTGCGCTCAGCGCGCCGGCGCCATAATCGGCACTCTTGATACCGTAGTTGTTGCGCAGGGCCCCAAGGGTGAAATCAAAATCACTCAGGCCTTCGCGTAGCAGGGTGTTGGAGACATAAAAAGGAATGCTGGTGGACACCTGACGACCGAGGGCATCGGTGGTCACCACGGTAGCTTCGCCGGCGCCGCTGATCCAGGGAACGTTGGTCAGCGTATAGGGGCCACCATTGATTTGCGCGGAGCTGGTTTTATAGCCGTTAATAAACAGATCGACGCTTGAAGGAACCGCCGCGCTGCCGGATAAATTGAGCAGCGGATACGTCACCAGATCCGGGCGAACGCTGAAGTTACGGCTCAGCCGGAGTCCTCCCATACGTACTGAACTGCTCCAGGTCAGGGCGTTACTGACCACATCCCCGGCCTGGTAGCTAATCATCTGTTCGCTGTCGCTGTATTTCCACAGGGTGTCGTAACGCATAAAGCCCTGCTGCTCGTAGCCCGTCGAAGACCAGTTTTGCCGGATGACGGCATTGTTAGAAAGAACGCCTGGCGGCCCGAAGAGGCGCGTCTCGGTATAGGTGCTGGTGGTTTGCGTTCCGCCGGACGAGAAGAGGCTGTAAGCGTCATAGTTAAATAACATGCCGGGACTGCTTATCGCGGCCTGGTAGTTTTGTCCCGTCGTCTCCCCGATGCGCTGCTCGGGAAGCCAATTGTCCGGCACCCGGAGATTGAGCATTTGCCCCGGCCGATCGTATTCCACTTTAACCGAGGGGATCGTCGTCACGTCAACCAGCGCATCTTGGGTCTGTAAGGGAATATGCGCCTGGCGCAAAACCTCGGCGGCGATCCAATAGCGACCCGCAATAACCTTTACCGGAGCGGCGCTCGCCAGGAGATTCCCGTTGACCGATACGCTGAGATACAGCTCATACTCCTGCTTATCGCTGTATGAAGCTGCTGGCGCAGGCAACGAATCATAGGTCGCAGCGCAGGCCGTTACCGACGCTAGTGCCAACAGCCCTCCGGTCGCTGCCCTTTTCAGATCGCGCATTATCAACGATCCGCCGGAATTTCCACCGCCTGGCCGTTATCCGTTAATTTCGCGAACAGGTGCATGCCTGAGGGGACTGAAGCGTTTCCTACCAGCGGGAAACAGCTCTTTTTCTGCGCCAGCACGTAGCCGAGCAGGCCATTGGCCTGAGCTATCTGGCCCTTGCCACCGGCATTGGCCCAGTAAACCGCGCTGAGCCGGGCATGCTGATTGCCGGTATTGTCGATGCACAGCGTCTGGCGGCTATTTTGCCGCGAGAGCGACCAGCGCAGCGTGGTTCTTACCGCTTCCACGGATCCATTGTTCTTCAGCGGGTTGATGCCCTGTCCGTAGGTAAACAACGGCAGGACATAGCGCATGCGCATTTTCAGTCCGGCGGAATTCTGTTCCTTCTGCGCCGTCGGTTCAGCGGCAGGAATCTCATCGATAACAATACGGTAGGATTGTTCTTTGCCAGCCGTGACGGGGGCGATGCGCATCAACCGTACCAGCTGACGCTGGCCGGGCGCGACGGTGGTAAAAGGTGGGCTGGCGACGACGTCACGCTGATCGGCATAGGCATCGGACGACCCTTTTTGGTCCCAGGAAAAAACGCGCAGCTGTAAATTAACCGGGCTAGCGCCGCGGTTTTCCAGCCACAGCTCTGACCCCTTTTCGTGGCTTTCGATAGTCTGGAAGATGGGCCAAACGAGGACGGAGCTTGCGGCCATAACGGAGCAGGGGAGAGATAAAGCGAATGTAAACAGCGCAAATCTACAGCGAATCATAGTTAACCTGTGATGATTTAATAGGTCAGCGTGACGGTGACCGTGTCGGTATAGGAGCCCACCGCCGGGAAGCCATTCGTGGCAAAAAGGCGGCCATAAACCGTATAGGTTTGCGTGGAGCTCGGAAATGATGCAACGCTCAGGGCCAGCGTACTGTTGCCCCAAACGTTAGCGCGGTTGGCATCCTGATAAAGCTGATAGGCCAGCGTGTTGCCGCCGCCGTTCGACATATAGCGCCGGGTGGCCGAACCGCCGTTTACGCCATAGTCGAGAGCGATTGAGATAGCGGTGCCGGGGGTACAGGTCACGATGATTGAGCCGGCGCCGGAAGTACTGGCGACATCAACATTGTTATAAAGCGATGACAGAGTGCCAAAACTCAAGGTGCCGAAATCCGTCGTTTGGGAGCCATCCCCCGCGCCAAGCGCGCAGCCAGCGGTTATCTGCGCGGAGACTTTGAAGGTCTTCTGGACAGTAGCGGCGTGGGCGCCCGAGGTAAAAAGCAGAATTAATGTAAGCCACTCTGGTCGAAGCATGACGCCCATTTTCCTTATGCGATTACCAGGTTAACGTTGCGGTTACGATGTCGTCATACACATCGGCTGTCGGCGCGTTGACGCTCTGGTCTTCGGGGCGAATACGGGCAAAAACGGGGATAGCCTGCGGGTTGCCTGTGCCTACGATAGCGATTGTTCCGCCGGGTAAAATTTCCTGACTGCGGGCGGCATCCGCATAAAGCCGATAAGCAATCTGCTGGTTGCCTGCCGCGTTTTTCATGTAACGCAGAGCAGCATCGCCATACTGGCCGCCGTCAAGCGTCAGCGTTGAGTCAAGATCTTCGGTACAGGTCACGGTAAGCGCGTTACCTCCGCCGCTTCCGGTGACGCTTGCATCAATGGAGTTGGCTAAATCACCGTAGGCGCCGAAATTAATCGTGCCCCAGCGGTTGTTTTCTCCATTTCGGACGTTCGATACGCTGCAGCCGCTGCCAAGTGTGACCTGAACACTAATCTGGCCGCTTAATGTTCCCGCTGCGGAAGCCGGTTGCGTAAGAACTATGGCGCTCAGTAAGCCGCCCAGGATACTGCGCGATATCGTTTTCACGTTCATCGAAAACCTCTTAGTGGAAAGCCGCTGAAGAAAAACAACAATGTAGCGATAGTCGTGAGTTACCGTTTAACAACCACGGTTTTGTTGGTTAACGTATAGCTACTTCTGTGGGATATGGGTAACTTTGCGTTAATGACTGCATTTTGGTTGTGAAATAGTTTTTTAGTCTGACTTATTGCTATTCTGTTGAAATAAAATTCCTTATGTTAATATTTTGTTGGTTTTATGTGTTTTCTTTGTTTTTTGAAGGAGAGAGAAGAGAACGCGATTTTTTTAAAATCACAATCGGGCGCAAAGTTTGAAACAAAAAATCTGGATAAAAAGGCGTGTGTAGACACTTACCTTGCGGTTGAGCGACAACGAGGAGAAAACACCTGCACGAAATCAGGCCCATAGTGCAGGTGAATTTTACGGGCCAACATCGGAAGTGACCCAGTATACACATTTGTATGACAAATAGAATAATAGATAAGAAAACGCCTTAAATTTTTTGCCTATTATTTTAACGGCGCTTGTCCGAGGTATTGCGAAGAAAGGATAGGCAGCTTAGAGGCGACAAAGAAATAACGCCCAAGGCATTATTCTGGCGTCACAAAAGAGGGGTACAGCGTTGTTTCAAGGTAGCTAACAATGAACCATATTTCGTCACTAAAAATAAACCAGAGAGCAGCGGACAAAATAATCAACAGGATAGCCAGCAGGAGTATTTCTGTTTTGCTCATAACTTCACTAGCCGTCCGCAAGGAGTACAACGAAGTTATGATAGTAACTAAAGCGGCGTAGAAGATGCAAACGCCGCTGTGCTATACGGCGTTGATGAAACGTTTGCAGCGTTAATCCATGATAATTGTCATCTGCGCAGCCATATCATCCAGCAGCTGGAAGCGGCGACGATATTCAGCGCGCTTCTTACTGGCAATGCTCTCAAGCGTCTTTCTTTCCAGCTTCAGTGGTAAGCGCCAGCGCCATGCACTGTCGGCTACCCCTTCGATAGATTGCCAGAATTCATCATAGCTGGCGTGGAAATGGCGCCCTTTGCTCAGACGATAGCGCAGCGCGCGGAAGACGTGACCGTTATCGCTGACTCCGTAAATATGTTGAATGCCGCAACGCGCCGCCATTAGCCAGATAAACTCCATCAGCAGGCGTTTCGGGAACAGACCGTAGCAGGCGCGGGTTGCTCGTTTAATCACTTCATGCGAAATATTGCTACGCGGCCCCTGCAGGCCGCCAATAGTCAACTGCCAGCAATCCTGCTGACGGGAAACGCTAAAAGTCGCGCTGGCGAGCACGATCCCATCGCCATCGCGCAGCCATAGGGTCGTTTCACCCTCGCGTTCAGCTTTGCCCGCCGAAGAGGCGGAAAGCGTAAACCGGCTGTCGTCCTTGCCTGCCAGCTCAAGCAGCGGCAGCTCATTCGCTGCGGTCATGGCATCAGCCAGGCGCGATCCGCCCAGCGAGTCGACAAACTGGTAGTGGCTGATAATCGCGTGCGCGCGCTGGCTGGCGTTGAGCCCGCGGGTTAAATACTGACGATGAACCTTGCCCGGCAGAGTCACCTGAGCGGTCAGTAGCTGATTGAAGTCCGCGCGCGCCGACAGGCTCTCCAGCATGCTGCGCGTTGGCGCATAAAATAATGCCGTGCGCAGTAAAAACTTCAGCCGGTAATTACGTTTTTGCCAGATGGGTGCAGGGGTGAGTCGCCCCATCACCAGGTCGGCAATAAGATTGGGGCGTCGTTCAACGACCCCGGCTGAATGCAGGCTGTTATCCGTCACGATGAATACCTCGTTGTTATTTAGCCTCTATTCTAGGGATATATCGTGAGGAGCTTAATGCCCTGGCGGACTATATTTGGCTTTCGTTTAAACTCGATTGAGGTGGCAATATTACGCCCGCGGAAGCGGGAGAATTTTCCTATAATTAGGTCAGGAGGACGAAATATGTATCAGCGTATTAACGGTTCCGCCTGGCGTAATATCTGGCTGGTTGGCGACCTGCACGGCTGCTTTGCGCGGCTGATGGAAGCCCTTCGCGAGCGCAGGTTCGATCCTTACCAGGACCTGCTTCTTTCCGTGGGCGATCTGATCGATCGTGGGCTGCAAAGCGCGGAGTGTCTGGATTTACTGCGCTATCGCTGGTTTTTCGCGGTGCGCGGCAACCATGAACAGATGGCGCTGGATACGCTTGCCGATGGCGAACCGATGCTCTGGGAAATGAACGGCGGCGGCTGGTATACGCAACGCTCAGAACAGCAGAAAGAGCGCCTCGCGCCGCTTATCGCCCGCTGCCGTCATCTGCCGCTGATTATAGAGCTCCACAGCGCTGAGCAGGTACATGTTATCGCCCATGCGGATTATCCGGCGACGCTTTATCGCTGGCAGCAGGCGGTGGATGAGCATCAGGTGCTGTGGAGCCGACAGCGTCTTACCGATCTTCTCTCCGGGCGTCACGGCGCGATTGCCGGTGCTGACCACTTCTGGTTCGGCCATACGCCGCTTAAACGGCGTTACGACTACGATAATCAGCACTATATTGATACCGGGGCGGTATTTGGCGGGGAGTTAACCCTGGCGGCGCTACAGAGGACGGGCTAAAAGTCACTGTACTCCTGGGCGGGCAGCCAGAAACTATCGATAAAATCCTCTACCGGAAAGCAGCCGCCGTGACGTATTCGCTGATCGTCCATCGCTGCGGTGCACTGCCGTTCGTTATCGTACACATCCACAACGATATCTTCACAGCCTCCGTCGAGGTAACAAATAAACAGCACTAAGGCAAACATCCCGGTCTCATATCCTGAAAAACATAGTTATAAGTGTAGGAGATGTCGGGAAAGCAGGGGGAATAAATAACCCGTCTCAGGCGACGGGTTCCTTTGAATCAGGCGAGACGCATGATCCAGGCATCGGACTGACGATCGTAGTGCTTACGGTAGAGGACGGAATGTTCACCATCAAGTATGGCGGGTACGCTGGTGTCCGCGTCCCATGCATCTAGCTGCATACATAAATCCGGATCGGATTTGCAGGGTATGCTTAACGTTCGCTCTCCCTGCTGTTCGCCGTGCAGTTCGGCGTCGTCTATTTCAAACGCGCCGATACGTACGCTGGTTTTACTCATAAATTCACCCCGTTGATCTGCTGATTTGTGGTACGACCAGTTAAGGCCGCCATTTTTCAGCGTAGACAAAGGTGCGCAAAGCGCCAGTGAAAAAATGCTGTTTTTCCGTTCGTCATCACGCTTTAGTGCTAAAAAGCTTTCCGTCGCGCACCAGTTCACGGGGATAGCTGTTTTTTAAACGCGAGCCGATTTTTTTCGCCAGTCCCAGCGGCGCGCCCTGAAACGTGACAATAACATCATCTTGCTGCGGCGGTACTGCAGGATAGACGTCACGACCGCGGTACCACTCTTCCGCTTCGGCCTGGGTCAGCTCAAAAGGGGCATCAGGCGCGGCAAGCGCAATGACCGCTTCGTGCTGCCAGCGATAGCCTTTGTTGTGGGTTTCGGCAAGACGGATACCGATGCGGGAAAAGCGCACTTTGCCGAATAGCGACTCGAGCGCGTGAGGGAATAGCCAGATTTCTTTATCCCGCTGCCAGAGCGTATGGTCAGCGTCCCAATGCAGGCCAACGGCGGCAGCTGCGGTCGCAATGGCGGCCGATTCGCGGCTTTTAAGCGGGATAAAGGGGAATTTACCGACCTTATAACCCGGCGCCGGCAGCGGTGCGATGGCGGCGGTTTTACGCAGACGGGCGACGAAGAAGCCTTCGCAATCGAAAATCTGCGGGAACACGTGCAGGAAACCCTCTTCGGTTAGCGCCTCGCTGGCCTGCGGGAACAGCGAACCGAGCGGCAGTACCTCTGCCGCCTGCGGATAGCGCGCCAGTAGTCCGTTGACCACGTCTTCGTTTTCTTGCCGGTTCAGGGTACAGGTGGAGTAGACCAGCGTGCCGCCGGGGCGAAGCGCATGAAACGCGCTGTCGATAAGCTCGCGCTGGGTCTCGGCGATACTGGCGTTGCTTTCCGGCGACCAGTTTTTTAACGCATCGGGGTCTTTCCGTACCACGCCTTCGCCGGAGCAGGGGGCGTCGAGGAGAATCGCGTCAAAACACTCCGGCAGCGCGGCGCCGAATACGCGCCCATCAAAATGGGTCAGCGCCACGTTGCCGATCCCGCAGCGGCTGATATTGGCGTGCAGCACTTTAACCCGGCTGGCGGAATATTCGTTGGCCAGGATCCCGCCTTTATTGCCCATGCGCGCGGCGATCTGGGTGGTTTTTGACCCCGGCGCGGCGGCGACGTCCATCACCCGGTTCGGCATATTTCCGTCGGCAAACAGCGCGGCGACCGGCAGCATGGAGCTCGCTTCCTGGATGTAAAACAGCCCGCTGAGATGTTCAGCGGTGCTGCCCAGCGGCAGGGCGTCGTCTTCCTCGCGATCGATCCAAAAACCCTCCTCACACCAGGGTACCGGCGTTAGCTGCCAGCCGTAGGGGGCGACCAGCTGCAAAAAGTCAGCCACGCTGATTTTTAGCGTATTTACGCGAAGGCTTCGGCGCAGGGGGCGCTGGCAGGCGGCGATAAAGTCAGCGAAAGAAAGATGCGTCGGCATTGCCGTACGCATTTGAGCGAGGAATTCTTCAGGAAGATAGACAGCGTTTTGAGCCACGGGGAGCGCACCACAACGAAAAAAGGGGGCGTAGTTTACCATAAAGGCTCCGGCGACGGACACCGGAGCCTGTTATGCTTAGCGCGGCAGGGCGGTACCCCATTCGCGCCACTCTTTCGGTTCACTCTCCAGCAGCAGGAAGTGTTTACCATCCTGCGCTTTCGGCGCCAGCGGCGTACCCGGAGGCGTCGCAAAAGCGATGCCGCCGCGAATGAACTGATTGAAGGTACCGGTTTTCACCACGCCGCCGATCAGGCCAAAGTCGAGGCTATAGCCGGAAGCCAGCCAGAACACCGAGTTGTTGCGCACCAGATACTGATAACGTTTACTGATACGCAGCTGTACCATGACGCGATCCGACATCGAACCGAGCATCAGGCCGGTAACCGTACCGACTTCAAGCCCGCGGAACAGCACCGGCGTGCCGATACCCAGCGAACCGGCTTCGGGTACTTCGACGATAATGCTCAGGCCGTCGATATAACGTGAATCGCTAATCGTGGTTTCCTGAATTTCAAAATCACGGCGCGGCGCACCGCGTCCCGGCTCCACGTTAATATAGGCCTGGAAGAGCGTATCCAGATGCTCGACGCCCGCTGCGGAAATCTGCGGAGTAATCACCGAGAAACGCGTGCCGGCGCGGGCGAAGGTGTTGACGTATTCCGGATAGAGAACCGCTTTCGCCTGCACTTCGTTTTTCGCGGTAATTAAATTCAGCGATTGGATCTGCCCAATATCAATCCCCAGGTAGCGGATCGGCATACCTTCGGCGATTTTACCGGCGTCAAAGGCGTGCAGGGTTATCTGGCCACCCACCGCGCGGGCGGCGGTTTCCGACGCATACAGCACGCGTTTATTATCGATACGCGCGCTGGCGCTGGCGCCGCTCAGATTATCAAAGCTTATCGCGCCTTTCAGCGCGCGGGAGAGCGGGGAGGCCTGAACCGTCAGGCCGCTGCCGTTAAGCTGCACTTTCGCGCCGCCTTCGGCCCAGAACACGCTGTTACTGGTGAGCAGATGGCGATATTCCGGTTTGATATGGATGTTGATCTCAAAAGCGTTCTTGCGCGGCTGAACGGTGATGATTTCCCCGACTGCGAATTTACGATACAGCACCACCGATCCTGCCTGGACGTCCGGCAGCGTCTCAGCTGAGAGCGTGAGAGTGGTGGTCGGCAGATCGCTCATGCTGTTTTCCAGCGCTTTTTCCTGGTTGGCGTACAGCGGATAGCGGCTTTGCATCGCCCCTTTGTCGCCCGGAATAATGCGGATCCCGCCGTTGACCCATTCGCTGGCGCTGGCGCCGAGGAACTCCACGCCATCAATACCGACTTTGACGTCGATACGGCTATTGACCACGAATTTGCTGTCGCCGCGCACCAGTGAACGGTACTCGGGCATGACTGCGACCTGGAAAGTGACGCCGTCGGCGTTTAGCTTGCGCTCCAGAACCTGGCCAATCTGAACGCCGTGCAGGATCAGCGGCTGCCCGGCATCAATACCGTAGCTTTCTGGCGCGGTGAGCGTGACGGTTGCGACATCCGGTTCTTCCAGGATGGATTTATCGGCAGGCAGCACCGCAAACTGGTTGCGCGGTTCACCCTCGCCGGGGACCAGCTCAAAGGTGGTACCGGTCAGCAGGGCGCTGACGCTGGGATTATCCAGCGAGATTTTCGGCTTCTTCATCTGAATCAGCGTCTTCTCGCGCAGCAAGCTGACGACGCTGGGATCGACGGTCATTTCGCCGGTGACTTTCCCGTCAGCATTGAGATTCAGTTTACTGAGCTGGCCGACCTCCAGACCCTGATACATCAGCGGCGTAGAGCCCGCTTTTAACCCTGCGCCGTCCGGAAGGTCCAGTTTCACCACCACTCCGCGCTGGCTGTGCGCCAGGTCTTCGTATAAGTGATAATCGGTATTCTGCTGAGCCTGCGGAGAATCATCGGGGGAATCAAAGGCGATAGCGCCGTTCACCAGCGCGGAGAGGCTGTCCAGCTGAACTTTAGCTCCGCTCAGGCTGACGTCCGCCTTTACGCCGGATACGTTCCAGAAGCGGCTCTCTTTTTTCACCAGATTGGTGAAACGCCGCTCGATCAGTACATCAATCGTGACGCCCTGATTGTTCGGATTAATGGCGTAGTCATACACCCGGCCGACCGGAATCTTACGGAAGTAGACCAGCGAGCCGCTGGTTAACGAGCCTAAATCCGCTGACTTGAGATGGATCATCAGCTCGCCGTTATTAATGTGGTACTTCGGCTGGGTATCGAGGGCGACAAAGTGATCCTCGGGCTCGCCCTGGCCTGGCATCATGCCGATATAGTTGCCGCCAACCAGCGCATCCAGGCCGGACACGCCGGCAAGCGAGGCTTTCGGCGTCACCAGCCAGAACTGGGTCTCCTTGCGCAGCGCATCTTTCATATCGCCTTTGACGCTGGCAGAAACCTCGATTTTACTCAGATCTTTGCTTAGCGAGATATTCTCGACCGTACCGACTTCTACCCCCTGATAGCGGATAGGCGTCCGTCCCGGAACGATGCCGTTGGCCGACTGGAAGTCGATGACGATCGTCGTACCGCGATCCTGATAGCTGGTCCAAATCAGCCAACCGGCAATCAGCAGCGCGATGACCGGCAGCAGCCAGAACGGTGAAATGCGGCGTTTAGTTTTAATCTTGGCTTCAGTCGGCGAAGCGGGCGTTTCCTGACTCATGTGCGTCCCAAAGTAAGCGGCTGTCCAGCCATTCAACAGCAAGGATAGTTAAAATTACCGCGGCGCCAAAATAGACCGCGGCGGGCCCCATCGTAAACGCGAGGAGCTGATCGCGGTTGATCAGCGACATGGTTAATGCGATGACAAAAAGATCCAACATAGACCAGCGGCCGATCCAGGTAATCAGCCGCAGCAGCAGGATGCGGGTACGTAGCCCCTGTTCACACTTGAATTGTATGCTGACCAGCAGGGTAAACAATACAATAACTTTGGTGAATGGGACCAGAATACTGGCGATGAACACCACCCCGGCGATGGCGACGTTGCTGCTGGCCAGCGACATAATGCCGGAAAGGATGGTGTCTTCCTGACGCGCGCCGTTGACGTAGATGATCGAGATCGGCAGCAGGTTGGCAGGAAGCAGGAAAACCAGTGATGCAATCAGCGCAGCCCAGCTCTTTTGCAGGCTTTGCCGGCGTCGATGGCGCAAAGGCGTGTGGCAGCGGCGGCAGCGCCCGCGTGCATCGCGATGTCCGGTATAATGGCAGCCCAGACAGACCTGAAGATTTTCATCCGGGCGCAGCGCCGGGCGCTGGGGATAAAAACGCTCCCAGAGCTCTTCAACGTTCATATGGATAAGCGTCAGGATACTGAGCAGCGTGAGGGAAACATAGGCGACAAGCCCGATACCCGGCTGCAGGAAGGCGTAATCCTGCACTTTAATGGAGGCGACGCCGATGCCGACCAGGTAAATATCCAGCATTACCCACTCCTTGAGCCGCTCCAGCATCAGCAGTATCGGTCGCAGATTCATGCCCAGCACGTTGCCCAACCACAGGTAGGCGATTGACACCACCAGCAGCACCGGCGCGACGACCGCGCAAAAGAGCACCATCGCCGCCGTGAGCGGATCGCCCTGGCCGGTCATTTGCCAGATGCCCTGAAGGACGTTAGCGTCGATACGCACGCCCAGCAGATGCAAACGTAGCAGCGGTTCGCTCCACGCAAAAGGCATCAGCAGCAGCATAGCGATCGCCATGCTGCCCAGCCGGGTAAGCGACCAGTCGCGGCCATCGCGCACTTTGGCGTTGCAGCGAGGGCACCAGGCGCTTTGATTCTTTTTGAGGACCGGTAAACTAAACAGCAGGTCGCACTGCGGGCAGCGCTGATAGTGAGCGTGCGCAACAGGGGCGCTGACCGAGTAGACGATCATCTTTTTTGCTGGCGTAATCCTGGGTGTTTTTAGTGGCATTTATAACTTACAGAAATGAATGTATCTCTCTATCTTAACTCAGGAATGAATTCATCTTGAGCATGAATGCATTTAAAGCTTATTTTATTAGGCTGTAAGTGTAAGGCAGTAAGACAACTAAGCGATCATATAATGAACAAATCAGAATTCTACGCGGATTTAAACCGCGATTTTCAGGCGTTAATGGCAGGCGAAACCAGCTTCCTGGCGATGATCTCAAATACCAGCGCGCTGTTATTTGAACGACTGGCGGAAGTGAACTGGGCCGGTTTCTATCTGCTGGAAGGCGATACTCTCATCCTCGGGCCGTTCCAGGGCAAGCTGGCCTGCGTGCGTATTCCGGTAGGACGCGGCGTATGCGGGACTGCCGTCGCGCAGAATCGCGTGCAGCGGGTCGAGGATGTTCACGCCTTTGATGGCCACATCGCCTGCGATGCCGCCAGCAATTCGGAAATTGTCTTCCCGCTACGGGTGAACAATCAAACCATCGGCGTCCTGGACATCGATAGCACGGCGCATTCCCGCTTCACCGTTGAAGACGAGCGGGGTCTGGCAGAACTGGTCTCGCATCTGGAAAAACTCATTTCTGCCACGGATTATCAAAAAATATTCACCCGCGTCGCAGGATAATCAACGGATAACGTAGCATTTACCGAGGACGTCATTATAATGACGCCTGTTCATGCCTGCGGCTTGTTGGCTACGTCCGTTGTAATCAGGAAATTTCATGGAAAATCAACCTAAGTTGAATAGCAGTAAAGAAGTCATTGCGTTTCTGGCCGAACGTTTCCCTCAGTGCTTTAGCGCTGAAGGCGAAGCTCGCCCCCTGAAAGTCGGTATTTTTCAGGATCTCGTTGAGCGCGTTGGCGGAGAGATGAATCTCAGCAAAACCCAACTTCGCGCTGCTTTGCGTCTTTATACTTCGAGCTGGCGCTATCTGTACGGCGTTAAGCCAGGCGCTGTCCGCGTTGACCTTGACGGCAACCCGTGCGGCGAACTGGAAGAGCAGCATGTCGCTCATGCCCGCCAGCAGCTTGAAGAAGCAAAAGCCCGCGTTCAGGCGCAGCGCGAAGCGCAGCAGGCCAAAAAACGTGAAGCCGCTGCCGCGGCAGGCCAGCCGGAAGAGGGAGCACGTCGCGAGCGTAAACCGCGTCCTCAGCCTCAGGCTCGTCGCAAAGAAGGCGCTGAGCAGCGTAAACCACGCCCTGCAGCAGCAGCCAAAGCGCCGCGCGAAGAGCGTCATACCCCTGTATCAGATGTGTCTGTATTGACCGTTGGCCAGGCACTGAAGGTGAAAGCAGGCAATAATGCAATGGACGCCACCGTCCTGGAAATCACCAAAGATGGCGTTCGTGTACAGCTGACTTCTGGTATGTCAATGATTGTACGCGCAGAACACCTGGTGTTCTGAAACGGAGGCCGGGCCAGGCATGAACAAATTCTTTAAGCTCACCGCGTTGGCGGGCCTGCTGGTAATAGCAGGCCAGTCGTTCGCCGTGGACGATATAACCCGTGTCGATCAAATCCCCGTGCTGAAAGAAGAGCCGCAGCACGCGACGGTGAGCGAGCGCGTAACATCGCGCTTTACCCGCTCTCACTACCGCCAGTTCGATCTCGACAATGCCTTTTCGGCGAAAATTTTCGATCGCTACCTGAACCTGCTGGATTACAGCCATAACGTACTGTTAGCCAGCGACGTCAACCAGTTTGCCGCGAAAAAGAATCAAATCGGCGATGAACTGCGCAGTGGGAAGCTGGACGTATTTTACGACCTGTATAACCTGGCGCAGAAGCGTCGCTTTGAGCGCTATCAATATGCGCTGAAAGTGCTGGAACGGCCGATGGATTTTACCGGCCATGATAATTTCAACCTTGACCGTAGCAAGTCGCCCTGGCCGAAAGATGAAGCCGAGCTGAACGCGCTGTGGGATGCCAAGGTGAAGTTTGACCAGCTAAGCCTGAAGCTGGCTGGCAAAGATGATAAAGAGATTCGCGAAACCTTAACCCGCCGCTACAAGTTTGCTATCCGCCGTCTGGCGCAAACCAATAGCGAAGACGTTTTCTCACTGGCGATGACCGCTTTTGCGCGTGAAATCGACCCGCATACAAACTATCTCTCACCGCGCAACACCGAGCAGTTCAATACTGAAATGAGCCTGTCTCTGGAAGGTATCGGCGCGGTGCTGCAGATGGACGACGACTACACGGTGATCAATTCTCTGGTCGCGGGCGGTCCGGCGGCGAAGAGTAAAGCCATCAGCGTGGGCGATCGCATCGTTGGCGTCGGCCAGCCTGGTAAAGGCATGGTCGATGTGATCGGCTGGCGTCTTGATGATGTCGTCGCGCTGATTAAAGGTCCCAAGGGCAGCAAGGTTCGCCTGGAGATTCTCCCGGCGGGTAAAGGCGCCAAAACGCGTATTGTGACCCTCACGCGTGAACGCATTCGTCTGGAAGACCGTGCGGTTAAGATGTCAGTCAAAACCGTTGGCAAAGAAAAAGTTGGCGTGCTGGATATTCCTGGCTTCTATGTTGGCCTGACGGATGACGTTAAGGTTCAGCTGCAAAAGCTGGAGAAACAAAACGTTAGCAGTATCGTCATCGATCTGCGCAGCAACGGCGGCGGGGCGCTGACCGAAGCGGTTTCGCTTTCTGGCCTGTTTATCCCCTCCGGCCCGGTTGTCCAGGTTCGCGATAATAACGGTAAAGTCCGTGAAGACAGCGATACCGATGGCGTGGTGTACTACAAAGGTCCGCTGGTCGTCCTGGTCGATCGTTTCAGCGCCTCGGCTTCCGAAATTTTCGCCGCTGCGATGCAGGATTATGGCCGCGCGCTGATCGTCGGAGAGCCGACCTTCGGTAAAGGGACCGTCCAGCAGTATCGTTCGCTGAACCGTATCTACGATCAGATGCTGCGTCCTGACTGGCCGGCGCTGGGTTCCGTACAGTACACTATCCAGAAATTCTATCGCATCAACGGCGGTAGTACTCAGCGCAAGGGTGTAACGCCGGATATCATGATGCCGACCGGAACCGAAGAGCGTGAGACCGGCGAGCAGTATGAAGACAACGCGCTGCCGTGGGATAGCGTCAATGCGGCAACCTTCGTGAAATATGGCGATTTGACGCCGTTTGGACCGGAACTGCTGAAGCGTCACGATGCGCGTATTGCCAAAGATCCTGAGTTCCAGTACATCATGAAGGATATTGCTCGCTATAACGCGATGAAAGACAAACGCAACATCGTTTCCCTGAACTACGCGCAGCGTGAAAAGGAGAACGAAGAAGATGATGCGATTCGTCTGGCCCGCGTTAACGATCGCCTGAAACGCGAAGGTAAGCCGTTACTGAAAAAACTGGAAGATCTGCCGAAGGATTACCAGGAGCCCGATCCGTATCTTGATGAAACGGTTCATATTGCGCTCGACCTGGCCCATGAGGAAAAGGATCGGCCAGCGGTAGAGCCCCCGGCCAGTAAATAATCCCCCCAACGGGCACAATGATTTGTGCCCGTTTTCTTTCGCTTCTTTCCCAACGTTCATTGCCTGATTTCAACAAAATGTCAACGCTTTTGCCCAGCGTCAGCAATATGCTACAAAATGTAAAGTTGTGTCTTTCTCGTGACTTAGCGGGGGCTGATGGTTGAAAATTAGCGTTCTACCCATACCATGTGGGTAATCGCATAGTGCGTTTTGTTAAATCGAGGTAAAAAGAAAATTATGATGCGAATCGCGCTTTTCCTGCTGACCAACCTGGCAGTGATGGTGGTGTTCGGGCTGGTGCTAAGCCTGACGGGAATTCAGTCAAGCAGCATGACCGGGCTGCTGATCATGGCGCTGTTGTTTGGCTTCGGCGGTTCAATCGTTTCGCTGCTGATGTCGAAATGGATGGCGTTGAAATCGGTGGGTGGGGAAGTCATTGAGCAGCCGCGTAACGAAACCGAGCGCTGGTTGGTGAATACCGTCGCGCAGCAGGCGCGCCAGGCGGGAATTGCCATGCCGCAGGTCGCGGTCTACCATGCGCCGGATATTAACGCCTTCGCGACCGGCGCGCGCCGCGATGCGTCGCTGGTTGCGGTCAGCACCGGGCTGTTGCAGAACATGAGCCGTGATGAAGCGGAAGCGGTTATCGCCCATGAGATTAGCCACATCGCTAACGGCGATATGGTCACCATGACGCTGATTCAGGGGGTGGTGAACACCTTCGTTATCTTTATCTCGCGCGTTATCGCGCAGATTGCGGCGGGCTTCCTCGGCGGCAACCGCGATGAAGGTGAAAGCAGCAACGGCAACCCGCTGATCTACTTTGCGGTTGCTACGGTACTGGAGCTGGTGTTTGGTATTCTGGCCAGCATCATCACCATGTGGTTCTCCCGCTACCGCGAATTCCATGCGGACGCTGGCTCAGCGAAACTGGTGGGGCGTGAGAAAATGATCGCTGCGCTGCAGCGTCTGAAAACCAGCTATGAGCCGCAGGAGGCCAGCAGCATGATGGCATTCTGCATTAACGGTAAAGCGAAATCCATGAGCGAGCTGTTTATGACTCACCCGCCTCTGGATAAGCGCATTGAAGCCCTGCGCAGCGGCGAATATCTGAAGTAAACGCCGCTCCCGGCCCTGAAAACAAAAATCCGCAACCTTCGGGCTGCGGATTTTTTTATGTCGATTCTTTGCCTACAGCCTGGCGCGCGGCTGCGTGACGCGTAGCCCGCTGACGGCAGCGGCGACGACGGCTAGGATCCCGGCCAGCAGAAGTGCGGTATGAGTTCCGCTATTGCCCAGCAGGTTAAACAGCAGCGCCACCAGCGCGGCGCCTGTACTCTGGCCAAGCAGACGGGCGGTACCCAACATGCCGCTTGCTCCGCCGCTGCGGTGAGCCGGCGCTGAAGAGACGATCGTATGGTTGTTGGGTGACTGGAACAGGCCAAAGCCCGCGCCGCAGAGCGCCATTCGCCAGATAATATCCAGATCCGTGGGTGTGGAGGGGAGCATCGCCAGACCGAACAGGCCACAGGCCATTACCAGCAGACCAATCGCCCCCAGCAGACCGGCGTGAAATTTCTCTATCAAATAGCCTGCCAGCGGCGCCATTACCATGGTTGCCAGCGGCCACGGCGTCAGGAGCAGACCGGTTTCCACCTCGCTGCGTCCAAGCATCGACTGCAGGAAGAATGGTAGCGAAACCATGGCCAGCATCTGGGCGCAGAAGGAGCATATCGAGGTGCAGATGGACAGGGAAAAAATCGGAATGCGCAGCAGATCGACGGGTAGCAGGGGAACCGGCATTCTGAGCTGACGGCGGACAAAAAAGAATCCAACGACCAGCATCGCAATAACCTCCGCCAGCACCAGCTCGCCGGATTGGCCCTGAGCGAACCCGCCGAGAGCGGTAATTAATAAGCCGAAAGTGAGAGCATTCATGATGGCGCTGGGCAGATCGAAGCGGGTGACCTTGCTCCCGCCGACATTGGCGGGCAGGTAGCGCATCGCGAGAACCAGTGAGATAACGCCCAGCGGAACGTTAATGAGAAACAGCCATTGCCATGAAGCCATCGACAGGATAGCGGCGGCAATGGTCGGGCCCGCAGCGGATGAGACGGCGACAACAAAAGAGTTGATCCCCATTCCGCGGCCGAGAAAGCGGCGGGGATAAATCAGGCGAATCAGCGCGGTATTAACGCTCATTAGCGCCGCGCCGCCAAGACCCTGCGCAACGCGCGCCAGCGTCAACATTTCCAGGCTGCGGGAGAGCGCGCAGGCTAAAGAGGTGAAGGTGAATACGACCAGGCCGATTTTATAAATGCGCCGATAACCGACCATATCGCCGAGGAAAGAGAGCGGCAGAAGCGCAATAACAATGGCAATTTGATAGGCGTTTACTATCCAGATTGAGGATGCCGGTGACGCGTTTAAATCGCTGGCGATCGTCGGAAGCGCTACGTTGGCGATAGCGCCGTCCAGCACGGCCATCGTCAGGCCTAATACAATGGTCAGGATGGCGCCGTAACGCTGCGGTGCTGGCAGCCCATCGGGGAGGTTTTTATCCATATAAAGTGTATGTCTTATCGGGAACTATTAACTGGATAATGATTTTAGCATTGAATATTCAGCGGCATGTCGCAGATTTGTAACGAATGGGCAGAAGAACGATTGCGGGTAACGGGATGCGAATTTATAATAAAAACCGGTTCTAATTTTTATAAAACAGTTGCGATGAGGTGATAAATGGCAGTTGCAGATTTGGATAAACAGCCAGATTCTGTCTCTTCGGTATTGAAGGTTTTTGGCATCCTGCAGGCGCTTGGCGAAGAGCGTGAAATTGGCATTACCGAACTGTCCCAGCGCGTCATGATGTCAAAAAGCACCGTTTATCGCTTTTTGCAGACCATGAAATCGCTGGGGTACGTAGCGCAGGAAGGGGAATCTGAGAAGTATTCTTTAACCCTGAAACTCTTCGAACTCGGCGCGCGGGCTTTGCAGAACGTCGATCTGGTGCGCAGCGCCGACATTCAGATGCGCGAGCTATCACGCCTGACGAAAGAGACCGTCCACCTGGGCGCCCTGGATGAAGACAGCATTGTTTACATCCATAAAATCGACTCAATGTACAATTTGCGCATGTATTCGCGCATCGGACGCCGTAACCCGCTGTACAGCACCGCGATCGGTAAGGTGCTGCTGGCATGGCGCGATCGCGCGGAAGTAGAGCAGATTCTGGAAGGCGTTGAGTACAAACGCAGTACCGACCGGACCATCACCAGCACCGAAGAGCTGCTGGCGGTTCTGGATAAGGTCCGCGAGCAGGGCTACGGCGAAGATAACGAAGAACAGGAAGAAGGGCTGCGCTGCATCGGGGTGCCGGTTTTCGACCGCTTCGGCGTGGTTATCGCCGGCCTGAGTATCTCTTTCCCGACGCTACGTTTCTCCGAAGAGCGCCTGAACGAGTATGTTGCGATGCTGCACACGGCGGCGCGTAAAATTTCTGAGCAGATGGGCTACAACGATTATCCGTTCTGATTCACTATCCTATTCGGGCTACCGTTGCTGTAGCCCGAACCATGACTAGCCGTTATCCACTACCGTGACGCTTTTTCGCAGAACAGGGCAATCGGTAATGCCGATAATACCGCTGCTGGAGTGAACATATTGTGCGGTGCTGATGCCGCGAGCGGTGAGATATTTGCACTGCAATCCTAACCCACCGGCATTCTCACTGCTGCCTATTAACACGCCGTAGCCGCTTAATAATACGCCAATCCATAAGATAGCCAGCACCACAATGGTACGAATGATCAATCGCATTGTTGCCTCAATATTTGTATTATCCCTGCGTCTATTCTGTCATGCACACGAGTTGAAACAAGTCTATGATTCCTAAACTTGCCTTTCGTATTACAGTTAGCCGCGGTTTAAGATGGTCATGTTATCCTGGCGACATTTGATACTGATGCGGAGTGTGGAGTGAAAAAATTACGGTGGGTTTTGCTGATAGTCGTTATTGCAGGATGTTTACTGCTATGGACTCAGATGCTTAACGTAATGTGCGATCAGGATGTACAGTTCTTCAGCGGCATCTGCACTATCAATAAGTTTATTCCCTGGTAAGACATTTTTTATATGACTGATTTTCTTCTGCCGCGCGGGTGGTAGAATGAACGCCTTCTCTTTGAGGTGGTGAAATGAGTGAGTTACTAAATCCCGGGATTGTAAGCCTGGCATCCGTGGCGCTGTCTGTCGTGCTGTTGCTTGTCGGCCTGTTATTATGGTTTTTTGTTAATCGCGCCAGTTCGCGCGCAAATGAGCAGATCGCGCTACTGCAGGCGCTTCTGGATCAGCAAAAGCGGCAAAACGCGCTGCTGCGCCGTCTCTGCGAGGCCAATGAGCCTGAGAAGGAGAGTGCAGCAGAACCTTCCATAGCCGAGAAGGGGAAAGGCGACGACGACTTCATTCGTCTGGTCGCAGAGCGCTAATCTGATTGTCAGGCGTGCATCGTAGGGTGTGCGCCTGTATCTCACCCCGGTCTATAACCTATCCTTATCAATAAATCTTCTGCTGACGATTATCCGGCGTGCCGGCAAGCGGACGCTGTGCGTTAATCGCGCCTCTTTAATTAGTTTGTTTAATTAATCAAATAAAAGGACAGAAACGGCCTGACTGTCATCAGGTCTTCATTATTGCCGTGCAGTATAGACAATATTTTAAGTTATTCCATTTACGCGCTTCGATATTATGCAATGGTCCTGCAAAGCAATTTTTCAGCTATCGATATGAGCTTTTAAATGCATCTTTATGCAATACTTTTTGTTGCCCCCTAAAATTGGCAGTTTAGCTTTGAGCGGGGCGGGGTACGCCGAAGTTGTTGAGGAATGGCGGATAAACTCTCTTTCCGGAGCCAGTCTCTACGGCACAGACGCGGGGCGGAAAGGATAAGTCAGAGGGAGCAAAGTCGCATAAATGTGCAGGTGATCAAATGATTCCCTTATAATTTGTGCGAGCGATCGAGACCCATCTAAAAATGGCTTGCCATTATTAACGTAGTATGTGATAACACGTTTCGGGTTAAACGAGGTACAGTTCTGTTTATGTGTGGCATTTTCAGTAAAGAAGTCCTGAGTAAACACGTTGTCGTTGAATACCGCTTCTCTGCCGAACCTTATATTAGTGCCTCATGCAGTCATGTGTCAGTTTTATCTATGTAAGTGCCCACGGGCGAAGAAAACAGTCTAAGGAATTTTGCAAATGGCAAAGATTAAAGGTCAAGTTAAGTGGTTCAACGAGTCTAAAGGTTTTGGCTTCATTACTCCGGCTGATGGCAGCAAAGATGTGTTCGTACACTTCTCCGCTATCCAGGGTAACGGCTTCAAAACTCTGGCTGAAGGCCAGAACGTTGAGTTCGAAATTCAGGACGGCCAGAAAGGTCCAGCTGCAGTTAACGTAACTGCTATCTGATTCAAGACCACTGAATCTTGTAAGAAAGCCTCGCGACCGCGGGGCTTTTTAGGTTTTATTGCAAATCATGTCAATTATCCTCCCACCGTTGCGCTTTGTTGCAAAACAACATCCTTATTAGCACTGTTTAGCAATCTGTTTTGTATATATCTGTTAAATCAGGTGGTTGCAAAATAATGATGGAGCTAAGGTGCAAAAGAACAAACTTAAGTCAGCCGCCAACTTTACCCCTTTGCGGTTCGGGTTGCTATGCGTGGCCATTCTTTGCTGTATGGGGCTGCTGCTGGTCCGGGTAGGCTGGCTGCAAATTGTCTCTCCTGACAATTTGGTGAAACAAGAAGATATGCGCTCCTTGCGCGAAGAGCCTATCGACGTGCAGCGCGGCATGATTAGCGATCGCGAGGGCCGCCCGCTGGCGGTTAGCGTTCCGGTGAGCGCCATCTGGATCGATCCGCAAACAACGCTCGCAAAAGGCGGCGTCGGATATGGCCCGCGCTGGCAGGCCATGGCGCAAGCTTTACATCTCAACCTTAGCGAGCTGGCTCATCGCGTGCAGGCGCATCCTCACGCGCGCTTTCTCTATCTCGCGCGCCAGATAAATCCTGAGCAGGCAGAGTGGATCGACAAGCTGCGCCTGCCGGGTATCAATCTGCGCGATGAGTCGCGTCGCTTTTATCCCGCTGGACACGTTGCCGCTAACCTGCTGGGCTTTACCAACATCGATAATCAGGGGATCGAGGGAGTCGAGAAAAGCTTTAATGCTCAGCTGACCGGTCAACCCGGGCGTCGGCTGGTGCGAAAAGATCGTCACGGCAACGTCATCGAAAATATCACGGAAGTTCCGGCAGTCCCGGCCCATAATTTGCAGCTCAGTATCGACGAGCGTCTACAAACGGTGACCGAAGACGCGTTGGATAACGCCGTGCGCTGGAACAAAGCAGAATCGGGGGCGGCGGTATTAATTAAAATTGATACCGGGGAAATTCTGTCGATGGCCAGCTACCCTGATTTCAACCCTAACAATCGCGATGATGCAAAGCTGGATGATTTCCGCAATCGCGCGATTAGCGATACTTTCGAGCCGGGGTCGACGGTTAAACCGCTGGTGCTGATGACTGCCCTCCAGCAAGGCATTGTTCAGCCGGATAGCGTGGTGGATACCCATCCGTTTATCCTCGACGGCCATCGCATTCGCGACGTGGGTTACTATCCAGAATTAACCCTCACCGGCATCCTGCAAAAATCCAGCGATACCGGCGTTTCACATCTGTCGCTGGCGATGCCCATTCAGCATCTCATCGATACCTATAAAGCGTTCGGTTTCGGCGATTCTACCGGCCTGGGATTAACCGGTGAAAGCGCCGGGCTGATGCCGCAGCGCCGCTATTGGGGACAGCTCGACCGGGCGACCTTCGCCTTCGGCTATGGTCTGATGGTCACGCCGCTGCAGCTGGCGCACGTATACGCTACCATCGGCAGCTACGGTATTGAACGTCCGCTATCGATCACGCGTATCGATCCGCCGGTCATGGGGACCCGAGTGATGCCGGAGCAGATAGTGCATGAAGTCGAGCATATGATGGAGAGCGTTGCCTTGCCGGGCGGCGGGGGGACCAAAGCGGCGGTGCGCGACTATCGGGTGGCGGTAAAAACCGGTACCGCCAAGAAAATCGGCCCTGACGGGAAATATATCGACAAATACGTTGCCTATACCGCAGGCGTCGCGCCGGCCAGCAATCCGAAATTCGCCCTGGTGGTGGTGATGAACGACCCCAGCAACGGTTCATATTACGGCGGAGCGGTGTCGGCGCCGGTATTCAGTCAAATTATGGGCGATGTGCTGCGCCTGGAAAACGTCATGCCCGATGGAATGCCGGAGGGCTCGGAAAACCTGATCGTCATGCATCACGACGGCGTTCTGCCGCCTGCGCTGTAACGGTGGCCTGGAAGGGCGAATAGCGCTACACTTTCGCCCTTTCAGCACACCGGAGTTGCCATGTCTTACAGTTGCCCTCTTTGCCACGCGCCGCTTGCGCGCCGCGATAATAGCTTTATCTGCCCGCAGCGGCACCAGTTCGATCTGGCGAAGGAAGGGTACGTCAATTTGCTGCCGGTACAGTTTAAGCGCTCCCGCGATCCAGGCGACAGCGCCGAAATGATGCAGGCGCGGCGAGAGTTTCTCGATGCGGGTCATTACCAGCCGCTTCGTGAGGCGGTCAGCGCTTATCTGCACACCTTCGCGCCAACGGATTTACTGGATATAGGCTGTGGGGAAGGCTACTACACTCATGCCTTCGCCGCTATCGCCGGCCGCTGTTGGGGACTGGACGTGTCGAAATCGGCGATTCGCGCGGCGGCAAAGCGCTATCCGCAGGTCAGCTTTTGCGTCGCCTCCAGCCAGCGATTACCGTTTGAGGATGCAAGCCTGGATGCGATAGTGCGTATTTATGCCCCCTGTAACGCGCTTGAACTGGCGCGCGTTGTCCGTACCGGCGGCTGGGTCATCACCGCGACGCCGGGACCTCGTCACCTGATGGAACTAAAAGGGTTGATCTACGACGAAGTGCGTTTGCACGAGCAAAACACGGAAGCGCTTGAGGGTTTCACGCTACGTCATCAGCAGCAGCTGGCCTATCCGATGCGCCTCAAAGGCAGCGAGGCGGAAGCTTTACTGCAAATGACGCCGTTTGCGTGGCGGGCAAAACCGCCGGTTCGGGAAACGCTGCGCCAGCAGGCGCTATTCAGCTGCCAGACCGATTTCATGATTCACTGCTGGCAGCGCGACGCTGAGGGTTAGCCGGCAAAATGGCTCCAGAGTATTTGGGCGCCGATGCCGATCAGCACGATACCGCCGAGGATTTCCGCCCGTTTGCCGAGCAGCGGGCCGATAAAACGTCCTACCATAATGCCCAGCGTTGACATTATCAGCGTCGCGCAGCCGATAGCCAGCGCGGTGGCGATAATGTTGACCTGCAAAAACGCCAGGCCAACGCCGACGGCCATAGCGTCAAGGCTGGTGGCGAAAGCGGTGGTGACCAGCAGCCAGAAACCGTGACGGCGCGGAGCTTCACACTCCTCGCCATCGCCGCCGCGAACCCCTTCGATAACCATTCGGCCGCCGAGAAATACCAGCAATATAAAGGCTATCCAGTGGTTCCACTCGAGCACGAACTGGCTGGCGAGCATCCCCATTCCCCACCCGAACAGCGGAGTGAGCGTTTCGATAGCGCCAAAGATGAGACCGGTGCGCAGAGCTTCGGAAAATTTAGGTTTATGGAGAGTCGCGCCTTTACCAATAGAGGCCGCGAAGGCGTCCATGGACATGCCGAAGGCAAGAAGAATTGTAGCGGATACATTCATGAGAGCGTCCTGACCGGGGATAATCCATATGACACATCGCCGCCCCCAGTAAAAATACGCAGCCCATCCTGAAGATGAGGCGCCGCGTACAGCAGCGATGCGTCTATGGTCTCGCCTGATTGAAGACGTTCTTCTTCAACCCGCACGTGCCACGTTTTGCAACGAGTATGTTGACACGTACATTTTCCGACAGGCAGAAAATTGGCTACTCCCCAACGACGGGCGCAACCTTAACATAATTTTAGAATATAAAACAATAACAGAATCGCGTTATTTTAATAACCAAATGATAACGATTTTCATTTGAATTTAGAGGTGAATGATTCGTTAATAAATATCGTTGAATTAAGCGGCTGAAATATAGCTATGGCTATGTTTCAGCCGCCGGGAAATGATTAAATATAGCGTAAGCTATATTGTTAACTCATTGAGTGGAAACGAGAAGTTTGTATATCTTTTCCAGGTCGTCGATATTTCGTACGCGGATCAGCAGGCGACGTTGTTCTAATTGCATCACCAGCACCCCGTCTTCTGATAAATTCATCTCTTTAATACGCTTATATTCAATCCAGATATTGGCGAAAAAAAAGCCCTGCTTTTTGAAGATGATTTTGGGCGAACGGATCCAGAAAAGATATAACCCCATTAAGGCCAGGGCAGATAATAACCAGGTGGTGATAAGTTCGCCATGATTAGCGATGTTGTTATAAATCAGAATGGCAATAAGACCGACGAAGATAATGCCATCGACGCGATTGCGGCGGAGCAGGGGGATTGCCAGCAAAACGGGGCCATTGCGGCGCGGCATGATGAACTGGTCGTAAACCGCAAACGCGAACAGTACAAGAATAAACAGGATTAACACCAGGTCCGTGATTGTCATCCATCCTCCAAATAAAAAAGCCGGGGGCAAGCCCCCGGCGCACAACGTATTGATTACTGGCCCAGCAGGCCGACTGCGTAGCCTGCAATACCGATGACGAAGAAGCCAACGATGATCCACAGGGCGTTAACTTTCTTACGCAGCAGCCACATACAGGCGAAGGTCAGCAGCAGCGGCACCAGTCCCGGCATCAGCTGGTCAAGGATAGTTTGCACGGTGGTCACGCGCGTCTGGCCATCCTGACCGGTGATGGTGGAGACCACCAGCGGAATGTTGACGTGCGTCCATTTGTTAACCAGCGCCCCCATGACAAACAGGCCGAGAATAGACGCCCCCTCGGTCAGTTTCTGCAGGAAGCCGCCGCCCATATCTTTAACGATGTCGATACCTTTACGGTAACCGTACGCTACGCCGTAATAACGGGTCAGCAGACGCACCGCGTTAAACAGGATAAAGAACAGCAGAGGCCCGAGCAGGCTGCCGCTCATCGCGATACCAGCGCCGAGTGCGGCGAATACCGGACGAACGGTACCCCAGAAGATTGGGTCGCCTACGCCAGCCAGCGGGCCCATCAGGCCAACTTTGATACCGTTAATAGCACCATCGTCAATCTCTGCGCCGTTAGCACGCTGCTCTTCCATCGCCAGCGTAACGCCAAGAACCGGCGCTGCAACGTACGGATGGGTGTTAAAGAACTCAAGGTGACGTTTAATCGCCTGTTTACGCGCATCGTTGTTCTCCGGATACAGGCGACGAATAGCCGGTACCATGGAGAAGCAGAAGCCCAGCGCCTGCATACGTTCGAAGTTCCATGAACCCTGGAACAGGTTAGAACGAATGAACACGCCACGAATATCACTCTGAGTCAGTTTTTTCTCGGTGGTATTTTTAGTCATATCAACCATTTCGCTCACCTGTTAGTCCAGTTCGTTGTCGAGATCGTTATTACCAGCAGCCTGCACAGGCGCACCCGCTACGCGGTTATATTTCGGGCTCAGCTGGATGTAGAGCACCGCCATCACGGTACCAATGACACCCAGAGCGACCAGGTTGAAATCGGTGAACGCGGCGGTAACAAAGCCCAGATAGAAGAACGGCATCAGGTAGCCTGCGCGCATCATGTTGATGACCATCGCATAACCGACAACCACGATCATGCCGCCCGCGATGTTCAGACCGCCGGTGACCACTTCTGGAATGGCGTTCAGCATGCCCTGCACTTCGCTGGTGCCCACGGAAATCGCCACGATAACCGCCGGAATAGCGATACGCATGGCCTGCAGGAACAGAGAGGAAACGTGTAGCCAGGATATGGCCGTCAGGTTTCCGTTCTCGGCGGCCTTATCCGCCGCGTGCTGGAAGGCAACGGTGATGGTACGAACGATAATGGTCAGAACCTGGCCTGCCGCAGCCAGCGGGATGGCCAGCGCGATACCGGCACCGATGCTTTGATGGCCGGCGATAACCAGAACGGTAGAGATAATAGATGCAAGGGCGGCATCCGGCGCAACGGCCGCACCGATGTTCATCCAGCCCAGGGCGATCATTTCCAGGGTACCACCGATAATAATACCGGTTTTCATATCCCCGAGAACGGCGCCAATCAGCGTACAGGCCACCAGAGGACGGTGGAACTGAAATTCATCAAGTACCGACTCCATACCCGCAATACACGCGACGATGAACACCAGCACAATCTGAAGAAAGGTAATCTCCATTGCACTTCTCCTGTTGATTAAGTCTTAAGTTGAAAATTGCGTTGCGATCTGCGGGGTGACTTATTTCACCTTGGCGATCAGATCCATCATTTTCAGTTTCTGGTCGGTGGAAACTTTGCGGGCTTCCAGTTCGATACCGCGGGCGTTCAGCTTTTTGAACGCTTCGATATCTTTTTCATCGACCGAAATGGCGTTGTTCACCTGCGTTTTGCCCTGACGGAAAGCCATACCGCCGATGTTGACGCTGGTGATTTTCACGCCGCCTTCAACCACGCGCTCAACGTCCGTTGGGTTAGTGAACAGCAGCATAATGCGCTCGCCTGCGTATTTGGGGTTGTTATAGACGCGGATCATTTTCGCGACGTCTACAACGTGGGCGGTAACGCCCGGAGGTGCAACCTGAGTCAGCAGCGTTTTACGTACCGTATCCGCCGCAACTTCGTCGCTGACGACGATAATGCGGGAAACGTTGGTTTCTTTAGTCCAGCGGGTGGCGACCTGCCCGTGGATTAAACGGTCATCGATACGCGCAAGCCCGATAACCATGTAGTCGTTTGGACCCATTGGTTTCAGCGGCGCAGCCGCTTTCGGTGCAGCAGCCTGAACCGGAGCAGGGGCGGCCTTTTCCACCGGCTTCGCTTTCAGGGCCTTCACGCCTTCGCGACCGGTTTCCACCGCCAGGGCAACCAGCTCATCGAACGACGGGTTATCGTCGCGCGCCATCAGCGTTTCGACCAGCATCGGGATATTAACGCCCGCGATGACTTCATAATGTTCTTTATCGACGACAATGCGGCTGGCAGCGTTAAACGGGCTGCCTCCCCATGTATCGACGAGAAATAACACGCCTTTTGCTGTATCCAGCTTTGCCAACTGAGCGTTGTACTTCTCGATCAACGTTTCTGCGTTTTCGCCAGGAACGAAATCGATCCAGCCAACGTTTTCCTGTTCGCCCAGCAGCATTTCTGCCGTTTTTAACAGCTGTTCTGCAGCCCAACCATGTGTGCCTATTACAATAGCAATCGTCACTTGCTACCTCCTTTATAATCGTGAATGCATCATCTGTTGTGATACATCCTGAATCACTCTTGCGAACAAAATCGATTCAGTAAGGGTGTAAGATATAAAGTAATTACTACAGCGAATTATTTTAGACAGTGAAAAAATAATTAATGTGATGAAGCTCCGCTAATTTTGCATCGGTTGGTAATTATTTTGCAGCGCAAAAAATAGTCTTAGCTATTGCAAAGACAGGTAAATTTTTTCCAATATTGCTCTATATTTTGCTATGTTTACGTTCCGTTTAATCACTCAGGAGTATAGGGCATAGCCCGCTATATGGATCGTCACCGACGCCTTTTCACCTTCCGGCATTCGTCTGCCGCCATCACCTGCTACGTTTTTTCACCAGCAACAAGTGTCTCGTCTGTGCATGACACAGCGATGACTACGCCTGTCGTTAACTGGAGCTGCTCATGGAATTCTTAATGGATCCCTCTATTTGGGCCGGTTTGCTGACGCTTGTCGTCCTTGAAATCGTATTGGGTATCGACAACCTGGTATTTATCGCCATCCTTGCCGACAAGCTGCCGCCAAAGCAGCGGGATAAGGCGCGCCTGATCGGCCTTTCGCTGGCGCTGTTTATGCGCCTGGGTCTGCTGTCGGTCATTTCGTGGATGGTGACGCTCACTAAACCGCTTTTCAGCGTTGCCGATTTCTCGTTTTCCGGACGCGACCTGATCATGCTGCTCGGCGGGATATTCCTGCTGTTTAAGGCGACCACTGAACTTCATGAACGGCTGGAGAACCGCCAGCATGACTCCGGTCATGGTAAAGGTTATGCCAGCTTCTGGGTGGTTGTACTGCAAATCGTGGTACTGGACGCCGTGTTCTCGCTGGATGCCGTGATTACCGCGGTCGGGATGGTTAACCATCTGCCGGTAATGATGGCGGCGGTGGTGATTGCGATGGCGGTGATGCTGCTGGCCTCGAAGCCGTTGACTAATTTCGTCAACCAGCATCCGACAGTGGTGGTGCTCTGCCTGAGCTTCCTGCTGATGATCGGTCTGAGCCTGGTCGCGGAAGGTTTTGGTTTCCATATACCGAAGGGCTACCTGTACGCCGCGATTGGCTTCTCGATTACCATCGAGTTCTTTAACCAGATTGCGCGTCGTAACTTTATTCGCCACCAGTCGACGCTGCCTCTGCGCGCGCGTACCGCCGATGCGATTCTGCGTCTGATGGGCGGCCGCAAACAGAGCGCTGCGGCACACGATAGCGATAACGCCTCGGTGGTGCCGGTGCCGGAAGGCGCGTTTGCTGAAGAAGAACGCTATATGATTAACGGCGTGCTGACCCTGGCCCAGCGTTCGTTGCGCAGCATTATGACCCCGCGTGGGGAAATAAGCTGGGTGAACGCCGAGCAAAGTGAAGAAGAAATTCGCCGTCAGCTGCTCTCTTCGCCGCACAGCCTGTTCCCGGTATGTCGCGGCGAGCTGGATGAAATCATTGGTATCGTGCGCGCGAAAGAGATGCTGGTGGCGCTGGAAGCCGGTGAAAACGTTGCCGCACTGGCGTCGGCTTCGCCGGCGATCGTGGTCCCGGAAACCCTCGACCCGATTAACCTGCTGGGCGTCCTGCGCCGGGCTCGCGGTAGCTTTGTCATCGTCACCAACGAGTTTGGCGTGGTGCAGGGCCTGGTGACGCCGCTGGACGTACTGGAAGCGATTGCCGGTGAGTTCCCGGACGCCGACGAAACGCCGGAAATTATCATTGATGGCGACGGCTGGCTGGTGAAAGGTTCAACCGATGTGCATGCCTTGCAGCAGGCGGTAGGCGTCGACGATCTGGTCGATGAGGACGAAGATATTGCGACGGTTGCCGGGCTGGTCATTGCCGTCAACGGCCATATTCCCCGTCCTGGCGACGTGCTGGAACTGCTGCCCTTGCAGTTCACCATCGTGGAAGCCAACGACTATCGCGTCGATCTGGTACGCGTCGTCAAGCAGCGCCAGTATAACGACGAAGAAGAGTAACCTTTGTGCCCGTCGGTTTCATGCCGACGGGCTGTTTATTACCGCATTTCCCGACGCTTTTCCGCCGCCAGCCACTGCGGAAAGTCCTCTACCGGCATAGGTCGGGCATAATAATATCCCTGCAATAAATCGACGCCGTTGTCGCGCAGATAGGCTTCCTGCTCCTGGGTCTCGACGCCTTCCGCCACCATCACTATCTTCAGCCGATGGGCGAGAGCGATGATCATGTCGGTCACCGTTGCGTTGACGCTATCGACACCAATTGCGCCGATGAAAGACTTATCAATCTTCAACACATCAGGACGCAGTTTTTCCAGCCAGGAAAGAGAGCTGTTGCCGGTGCCGAAATCGTCGATGGCCAGCTTTACTCCCTTAAAATGGAGATGTTCGGCCATATGGTGATCGCCATCCTGGAGCACGTCGCGTTCGGTGAGTTCAACCACCAACTGCTGTACTGGATGGGCGCTAAACCAGTAATGATGCAGATCGCGCAGCAGTTCGCCATTCGCGAAATGGCGGGCGGCGACGTTAATGCTGATGTGAAACTGTTTATCCTGCGGAAAGAGGGCTAATTTATGGGCCGTTTGCGAAATAACGTAGCGGGTCAGGGGCAGTATCAGGTTATAACCTTCGGCGATGGGGATAAAGACATCCGGCGAAATAGCGCCTCTGCGCGGGTTATTCCAGCGCAGCAAAATCTCCACGCCGCAGCATTGCCGGGTGCGTAAGTCCTGCAGGGGCTGGCACCAAAGCGTGAACTCGTGGGCGGCGATTCCAAGGTTAATTTCCCGGGAAAAGCTCATTCTTCCCGCGGTCGCCAGCCACGCAATACCGGTCATCAACAGGCTGATTATCAGCGCCAGGGGCAGTTCGCCCGGTAGCTCATTGAAGGCGACCGCTGAGGCGCCCGGCCCGCTGACGCTAATCGTGAAAGGAAATTCCGTCGAATGCTGGCGATAGATGATTTGCTCGCCTGGCAGCGCTTCGTGATCGACCAGCCCGGTGCCGCTAATAAAGCTTTTTTCACCGACGCTGAGGCCAATTCCGGTAATTAACGCCGATTTTGCATTGAAAATTAACTCGCCCAGCAGCTCGATATTAATCACCAGCAGCACGCCGTCGTCACCGCTAAGCGAAGCGGGATACCACTGGATGAGAACCGGCGTTCCCTTGAGCAACGAAGAGTCGTAGCTGAAAGTAAGCAGCGGGTGACTGGTCGGCAAGGCGGGCTGTAACTGGTGCACCGGAATATTTCGTTGACCAAAAATACTGGAGCAGTACAGCTGTTTCGACTGCACCAGGGCGATGGATCGCACCGTCTGTAGCGACGCCGCCAGCTTACGTAACGTGAGATGAATTTCCTGACAGGGCTGGTTTACCAGGTGCAGCAGGGGTGCGTGCTGTGCCGCCAGAGGCCGCAGGATATTATCCATGGCGGTCACCATTTTATTGGTGCTGATCTGGACGCGCTGCTGATTTAGGCTACGCTGCGAAATAAATCGTATTACTAACGTCGTCGTTAGCGTAAGTAGCGTGACCAGCAAGCAAACCAGAATGCGTTTCCTGCGATAGGTTGTGATAACTTTTTGTGCAGTCTGCATGCGCGACGCCCTGTCGGCTAAAAGTGTTAATGAGAGTAACAGCCGTTATAGAGCAAGTGTAGTGGGCGCAGATAATATCGAGAGGAAAAAGAAGAATGCGCCCGTGGGCGCATTCTGTTGAGCAATGATTAGTCGCACTGAACTTTGATTGCCAGGCCGCCGCGCGACGTTTCCCGGTATTTGGCGTTCATGTCCTTACCGGTCTCATACATCGTCTCAATGACTTTATCCAGCGACACGCGCGGTTCGCTGGTGCGGCGCATGGCCATCCGACTGGCGTTGATGGCTTTGACGGAAGCGATGGCGTTACGTTCAATGCACGGTACCTGCACCTGGCCGGCCACCGGATCGCAGGTGAGACCAAGGTTGTGTTCCATGCCGATTTCCGCCGCCACGCAGACCTGCTCGGGGCTGGCGCCAAGGATTTCCGCCAGACCTGCAGCGGCCATCGAGCAGGCCACGCCGACTTCGCCCTGGCAGCCGACCTCAGCGCCGGAAATGGAAGCGTTCATTTTATACAACGTACCGATAGCGCCAGATGCAAGGAAGTAACGAATATAGATATCCGGGCTGACGGACTCGATAAAGTGGTCATAGTAAGCCAGTACCGCCGGCACGATGCCGCAGGCGCCGTTAGTCGGTGCCGTGACCACGCGGCCACCAGCGGCGTTTTCTTCATTGACCGCCAGCGCGAACATATTGACCCAGTCCACCACGTTCATCGGGTCGCTGGAGAGCTTATCGCTGGCAACCAGCATCCGCCGCAGCGCCGAGGCGCGACGAGGCACGCGCAGCGGGCCAGGCAGTACGCCTTCGGTGTTCATGCCGCGGTCGATGCAGGCGCGCATGGTCTGCCAGATATTAGCAAAATAGTCTTCAATCTCTTTTTTGCTGTGCAGAGCCAGCTCGTTCTGCATCACCATGCCGGACAGCGACATGCCGGTCTCTTTGCAGTAGCCCAGCATCTCCTGGGCGGATTTGAACGGGTAGGGTACGGAAAGTTCGCTGGCGCTCTCTTTGCCGAAATGCTCTTCATCGACGATAAAACCGCCGCCGATGGAGTAATAGGTTTTGCTGTAGATTTCTTTCTCGCCAGCCCAGGCATGAATGGTCATCCCGTTTTCATGCAGCGGCAGGTTGTCGCTACGAAAACGCATGCCGTCATTCTGCGGGAAATCGACCTCATGCTGCCCCTGCGCCAGCAGCAGGCGTCCGCGCGTTTCAACGTCGCGAATAAATGCCGGTATCGCGTCAATATCGACCGTATCGGGCTGATTGCCCGCCAGTCCCATAATAATAGCGATATCCGTATGGTGGCCTTTGCCGGTTAATGACAGTGAGCCGTAGACGTCAACCGCCACGCGCGTCACTGTATTAAGCAATCCCTTTTCGACCAGGTCATCGACGAACTGTTTACCGGCCTTCATCGGCCCTACAGTGTGGGAAGATGAGGGGCCGATCCCCACCTTGAACATGTCGAATATACTAATCACGCTAACACTCCTGACAGGGTTGTCGCGGGTGCGACAACGATGTAATCACTGCGCATAGTGTAAGAGGGAACCGGGCCATCAGCTTATGTATTCACATGAATTAAACTAATGGATAACCGCGGATTTACTAATGCTGTGAACCCGCGCTATTAAGTATATACCCTGGAAAATTCGAGTTGCAGGAAAGCTAGCGTACACGCAACCTGAAGTATGGCGGGTAGCGCTAAGGACGAGCGCCTATCTGCAGCGCCAGCTCGCGAATAATACCGGCGGTCATTCCCCAGACAAAATAATGCTGGTACCAGGATAGCCAGACGCGATGCGAATTGCCGCGGCGATGGATATCCAGCGGGTGATAGCGTCCCAGCCGCAGCGCTTCGGCCAGCGGCATTTCGAAGACCGCAGCGACTTCATCCTGGCTGGCATGATAGTGCAGGTCAGGTGGAATAATCCCTACCACCGGAGTGACCTGAAAGCCGGTGACGCTATCCACCGGCGGCAGAACGCCGATGACCTCAACCGACTCTGGCGGGATCGCGACCTCTTCCTGCGCCTCGCGCAGCGCGGCGGCGATCAGCGTCGCATCGCTGTTATCTACCGCGCCGCCGGGGAAAGCGACCTGACCCGCGTGCTTGCGCATCAGCGGCGAACGCTGGGTTAGCAGCAGCCCAGGCTGCGGGCGACGTACAATCGGGACCAGTACCGCAGCCTGACGCTGGTTAAGCGCGCTGCGCGTGGGCTGCGGGCGCAGAAGCTGAAAACGCGAAAGGAAATCGTCAAGTTCGATGGCGCTGTCCGCCATGTGCTAGCTCTCCAGTTGCTGCAGGATACGATTAACTTTATCAAAAGTTTCCTGATATTCCGCTGCTTCATCGCTATCGGCGACAATCCCGCCTCCGGCGGAGCAGTAAAGCTGCCCCTGCCAGGCCGTCAGCGTACGGATGGTAATGCTGGTATCCATATTGCCGCAGAAGCTGAGATATCCGATGCTGCCGCACCACGCATTGCGCCGCTGCGGCTCCAGCTCATCAATGATCTCCATCGCTCTGACCTTCGGCGCGCCGGTAATTGAGCCACCGGGAAAGGCCGCGCGCAGCAGGTCGGCGGCGTGCAGATGGGAAGGCAATCTGGCGGTCACGGTGCTCACCAGGTGATGCACGGCAGGGAAGGGCTCCACCACAAACAGTTCGGGCACCCGGACGCTACCGGGAGCGGCAACCCGGCCAATATCGTTGCGCATTAAATCGACGATCATCAGGTTTTCGGCGCGGTCTTTTGGCGAGTTCGCCAGCTTTTGCGCCTGCAGCGCGTCCTGCTCAGGGTCGGTCAGCCGGGGGAGCGTCCCCTTAATCGGCCTGGTTTGAATTTCGCCTTGCCGGAGCTGAATAAAGCGCTCGGGCGACAGGCTTAATACTGCCCCTTCATCCAGGCGAATAAAGGCGCTGAACGGCGCGCGATTGGCGCGGTTAAGCTGACGGAAGGCCTGCCACTCATCCCCACGATAGCTTGCCGTAAACCGCTGCGCCAGGTTGACCTGATAGCAGTCGCCGCTGTGCAGCCAGGCCTGGATCTGGCGAAACTTCTCGCCATACTCTTCGCGGCTCATATTTGAGCGCCACGCTGAGGTCAGGGTAAAGGTTTCGGCGACAGGCTCAGCCTGTGCTTCCAGCCACGCCAGGCGCGCCTGCGGATCGTCATAGCTGAATAACGACACCTCCCGACGCTGGTGATCGACGATCAATGCCCAGTCGTAGATCCCCACCGCCATATCCGGCAGCGCGATATCCGCATCCGCTCGTGACGGCAGAGATTCAAAGCGGCGGCCCAGATCGTAGCCGAACAGCCCCAGCGCGCCGCCGAGAAACGGCAGATGCGGATGAGGCTGCGGATGCAGGTTGAAGCGCGCCAGCTGCTGATGCACGAGCGTGAGCGGATCGGCGTCAGAGGTGATGACGGTTTCCCCCTCGTTGATGACGGTCGTTTGACCACGCGTTACCAGCGTGGCGCGCGGCTGGGCGACAACAATATCAAAACGATTATGCGGATGTTCGGCAAAGCCGGAATGCAGCAGCATCGCCCAGGGCCGGGAACTTAAGGAGCTAAAATAGTATTCAGCGGCATCCGGACGCCAGGGCAGGGAAATCATAGCGGGGGACAACATCGTCTTCTTCAATCCTGATCGTTACCGCCCGCTGGTATACGAGAGGACGGCGTGAAATAATTACGCCCCACAATGTAGCAGGAGTCAGTCATGTTTGCAGGTTTACCTTCGCTGAGCCACGAGCAACAGCAAAAAGCAGTGGAAAGAATTCAGGAGCTGATGTCCCAGGGCATGAGCAGCGGCCAGGCTATTGCTTTAGTGGCCGATGAACTGCGCGCCTCCCATACCGGCGATCGGATTGTGGCGCGCTTTGAGGATGAAGACGAGTAAACTCCCTCCAGTTGAGATCAGGTGCCGCTTTCCGCGAACGGAAAGATCGCATCGGGTCGTTTCCCGGGGGCGTCGTAAAGCGTCACGTGCGTCACGCGCTCGCCGCGCCAGAAGGTAATTTGCGTCCCGACTGGCGTATGATTCACTTGCACTTCCGTCAGCGGTGCGCTGTTGGCAAAATCCCACAGGCAGACAAAACGCGCCTGCGGCAGGTGACTGCGTATGACCAGATAGCTGAGATCGTGAGTCGCCGGGTTATCGGGCGCCACTCCCTGCCAGAGTTCACCATCACCGGAAAGCCAGAGCGCAACGGTATCGCCGTCGCGCGCAAAGTGGCGCGGCTGGCAGCCGTTCAGCGGCGCCATGGTTGCATTGGCCATATGCCGCAGCGGTCCGCTGAGCGAAAAGGGCTGCGGCGTGCCGCTCTGATCCAACGCCTGCGCCGCCAGGTGCAAAGTCCAGTCGAGCTGCTGGCGATGCGGGTTCTCTACGGTAGAGAGATCGATCAGCACCTCTTCAAGCCATAGCAGGCGACGGCGAAAGCGCACATCTCGCCAGGCCGTCGCGTCCCACTCGACGCGGCTATGACTGTCTAGCTCCGGCGGCGGCTTGCCCCAGTCAACCTCGCTGTCCAGCCACAGTGCGTCGCTATCCATATGCCAGCCTGATACCTGCGGATTGGCCGGAGGCTGGTTGGTCTGATTGACGGAAAGCGTATTATGGGTGGCGCTGTTTTTGTAGTAGTCGTAGTGCATTTTCGCGCCGTAGCCGGTTGTGCCCATATCCGGGAGCAGCCAGCCGTCGTGATGCCAGAGCATCAGCCCCAGCCTGTCGTAATGATCGTGTTCGCCGCCCCAGGGACTGTGCTTTATCAGCAGCGCCTGCTGCGGGCGCCGCCAGAGAGTGAGCCCCGCGCCTGGCGCAAACAGCGATTGCTGAGGAATGAGCGCCTGCGTCGTTTCAGGCAGCGGCTGGTTGCGCCACAGCAAGGTCTCGCGGACATCAGGTTCCGTTTCAATAAACTGCAGCACGGCGGCGTAGAGCGGGTCACGCCAGATAAACCAGGCGAATTCGTACAGATCCCGGTGTCGCAGCTTTTCTTGTCCGGCGAGGCAGTCGTTGAGGCGAGGGAAGGTTCCGTCCGGCAGCAGCAGCGACAGCGGGAACTTCAGCATCGGCTGATACCAGGGGCCATCCAGCAGGCTCCAGCGAGTGCCGCGCGCCAGTTTTTCAAAGGCAAAAAAGCCCTGCAGCGCGTAGTAGTGGTAGTGAATCGAACCTTCAAACCATAGCCCCTCCGCCAGCAGGCCCTTTTCCAGCTGCCAGCGCAGGCCGTAAGGCTGGTTAACGGCGAATTCCAGCAGGCTCTCATCTTCGAGAACGAAACCGAGAACGCCAAGCGCCGCGCTAATTTTGACTTCGTGATTATGAATCTGCGCAGTGCGGTGTTCGCGTAGAAACGTTGCCGCGCAGCGCAGCAGGTTGTCGCGAATATGCCGCTCTTCGGCGGAGGTTAAGCCGTCGCGAATAAAGTCATAACCCAGCGTCATCTCCAGAATACAGTTGGCTTCACACAGCGTCTGGGCGTTCATCTTCCCCGGTCCGTTGTTGGGAATATCACCGTGAATTTGATAGCCGGGATAGACGTCAGCGTAACCCATCAGCAGCGTGCGAACTTTATCGCGATACGCCGTTTCGCCGGTCAGCCGCCATATCAGACCAAGCTGCTGACAGGCGCTGGCGTTACGACCGTTCATTTCTCGCCACCATGCGCCGTCCCACGGCTCACCGCTGAAAATTTCGCCATCAACCGGGCAGGCGTGGCGATGAGGCATATCCGCCCGCCACGTCAGCCGCACGCCGTGATGGGGGCAAAAATAGTAGAGGTTCCAGCTGGCGATCCCCGTTTGTGGAATGAGCGCCGTCGCGTCAAGCTGCGGTTGCGCTTCCTGCACCAGCCGTTCAAGCAGACCGCTATCGCCGGCTGCACGTCTGGCAATGTCGGGCCAGAGTCCAGAAAATTGTTTCATTAGCGGTTATCCCTGACCTCTGACGATGGGGAAAGCGGAACAATGAGCGTGGTGATATCGTCGGGATATTTCGCTCTTAACCATTGCGCTTTGGCGCGGAACAGGGGATCTTCCGGCCAGGCATGCGCGGCGGTGGCCATATTGCGCAGCGCTTTCTTGTCGTCCATCTTATCAAGGTCTTTCCAGGGCCATGGCGTATCGCTGTTAATAAACCCGGCGATGTATTGATAGCCTTTGCGCAGGCTATGGTCGTCGAGGGTGAAGTTCCAGATATCGACGCCCGCCTTCTCGCCCAGACGACCCAGTCGGTTATAGGCTTCAAGGTTGAAATTGCTGTAGTGCCACGGACGCGTGCGCTCCAGCTCGCCCATCTGGCGGCCTTCAATGTCGAATTGCCCGGCAATTCGTCGCAGCTGGGTGATGTACAGGCGCTGTTTCGCCTCGTCAGTTTTACCGCTAAACAGGGCGAAGGTCGCGGCCTGCATATCAAAATAGCTGCCGTGGTTGTTGTGCCAGTTATCTTCTTCGAAACCGTTCTGGCTGGTGGTCATCCACTGGTAATACTCGCCAAACCACTGCTTTAATGCGCTAACGTCGTTTTCGTTCAGCGCCTCTGAGGATTGCAGCAGGGCGATAGCATCCACCACCTCTACCAGCGCGCGGCTATCAATAATGCCGATACCGCGTCCGGTATTAATGCCGGGAATGGCCTGGGCATATTGCAGGTTGGGATTCATGCGCGTTTGTGGATCGATAAACCAGCTCTTCAACTGGGCCGCCGCCTTCTGCGCGTAGCGATTGTCCTGGGTGAAGTACCACGCCAGCGCAAGGGTTGATACGTCGTTACTCATCTTCACCAGGCGGTTTTTATCGGTGGCATCGCTATTGGCATCCGGGTTGGTTTGCCCATCCTTACGAATATAGGGCAGTCCGTCTTTCGTATCAGGGTTCGGCCACCAGTAGGGAGGGAAACTATAGTAGTCGTGCTTATCGCCGCTGGCGGCGACCAGGGTTTTATCCATCACCGAGAACAGCGGATGCTTGAGCGCCAGATCGGCTTTTTTTTGCAAAGCCGCTTGCGCCTGCACGAATAGCGGATCTTTCGCGGCAATCTGCTGGCGGCTAAAGGTTAAATCCTTTCCGTCGAGCGTGTACGGCTCAGCGGCATATGAGGAGGCGCTAAGGCCGGAACAAAACAGCGCAATGCCTAACAAACCTCGGCGAGGTATTGAGATCATAGTGATAACCCTTCTGCATAATATGAGAAAAGATAACAACAGAATTATACCTGTCGCGTATTTTAATGACGCATAAAACAGGCGGTTTAATTAAAGGCGAACTATTTGAATATTCGATGGCGTGCAGTGTAAAAGACAAAGTGATTTTTTTTGTGATATCCATCAAACTTATTGTCATGGATAAATAATGGCGTTTTTAATGCTGCCGCCGTCACACAATTTCGCCTTTTTCCAGATTTTTTGAATGTTTTAACAAAATCAGTAAATTTATAATTTATTGATATTATTCGATATTTTATTTGTGTCACCTTTTTTGTCACTTCTTGATGTGATCTGCTTCTATTTTTTGATTTTTGAAACGCGATTTCTTTTTAGTGTGGTTGTATTGGGAAATACATTTCTATCTAATGAAGGGAAATATTTCTTACGTCTGCTTTATTAACGTCTTAGCGATATTCAAATACCTTGCTGTGTATTAATTAAGAATTTAATTACCTTTGTGCCCTACAATAAAGGATATGCCATCATGTCTGCCAATAAATTACGTTCACTATTACTTCTCACCGCACTCGGGCTCGGCCTTAGCCAAAGCTATGCGGCTACCACCCTCAACGTTTGGATCCGCGCCAGCAACGACTCGAAAAATATCTACAAACAAGAAGCGGAAAAATTTGAAGAATCAACCGGTATCAAAATCGCGTATTTCAACGCCACTACCGACTTTGAACAGCGGCTGGCGCGCGCCACGGCGGGCAACGCCTTACCCGATCTGATTTTTAACGATGCGGCTTCGCTGGGGCAGTTTATCCAGCTGGGTATTGCCGAAGAAATTGACCCGCAAGCGATCGCCGGCGGCGACCAGCTATTCCCGACGGCCTGGAAAAGTACCCGCTATATCGACGGCAAATACTACGGCGTACCGACTTCAGCGCAAACCTTCGCGCTGTTCGTACGCAAAGACTGGCGTGAAAAACTGGGGCTGCCGCAGCCTAAGAGCTGGGATGATATCCAGACCCTGGCGAAAGCCTTCACTACCCAGGATCCCGACGGCAACGGCAAAAATGATACCTACGGCTTTATCGTTCCCGCCTCCACGACACGCGGCTACGCCAGCTGGTTTATGAGCAGCTTTATCTGGCAGGCTGGCGGTGATTTCGTTAAAGAAGAGAGCGGAAAGTTCAGCGCCTCGCTCAATACGCCGGAAGTGGCTCAGGCGATGACCTTTATACGCACCATGATGTGCGAAAAAGTCACCCAGCCGGGGGCGATTAACGCCACCACCGCCGACGTTATTCCATCCTTCCGCTCAGGGCAAAGCGGCATGTTCTTTAGCGGCCCGTACCATATCGCGCTGTTCGATAAAGATCCCGGTAAAGACAATTTTGAAGTGGTTCCGGTGGTGGGGCCAAAAGGCGAAGCGACTCTCGCGGAGGGCACCACGGTCTTTATGATGAAGAGCAGTAAACAGAAAGAGGCGGCGCGTAAATTTATCGAATTCATGATCTCGCCGGAAGGCCAGGAGATCGGCATGGGTAAAGGCAGCCAGCATATACCGGTGGTGCGCCTGCCGGTGAATAAGAACGTCGACGTCAAAGCCGTTTATCAGGACGCGCGCTGGGAAACTTTCGCCAGACTTTACAATGAACAGGGACGCTACGTGCCGCAAATTCCTAACTGGACGCCGGTACGTCAGGTGGCCGCCGACGGTTTTAACCGGATTTTTGCCGACTGCAGCAGCGATATCGCCGGCGAGCTGAAAACTATCGACGGCAAGGTGAACGCTGAGCTGAAAAAACAAAACGTGCTGGCTAACTGAGGACACAAGTGATGACGCTGCATGAGACGAAGTCCTCGCCGATAAAGCAGGCCGCTTCGCCTGACTCAACCGGATGGCTGAGTGCAAAGCGTAAGCGGGCGCTGATCCCGTGGCTGTTTTTGGCGCCTGCGCTGATTATTTTCAGCTGGTTTAAGTTTATCCCCATGATTCAGGGTCTGGTGATGAGCTTTTACAAGGTCAACTTTAATCAGCCGAACGAGTGGGTAGGACTCGATAACTTCACCCGCGCTTTTGCCGACGCAGAGTTGCACGCGGCGGTGGTGAACACTTTGCTGTACGTGGTGGTAACGATGTTCGCCGCGGCTATCCTGGCCTTCTTCCTCGCCATGCTGCTGGAAGGCCCGGCGCGCCATCTGCGCTTTATTCGAACCGCCATCTTTTTACCCGCGGTCACCAGCGCGGCAATCGTCGCCGAAATGTGGCGCATTTTGTTCAACCCGACGCCCAATGGTGTGGTTAACCACATCCTCAGCTGGTTTGGCGTCGCCGATCAGGGCTTCCTTGCCAGCTCCGATCAGGCGCTGGGGGTCATCATGCTGCTGCATATCTGGAAAGCGGTGCCCTACAACATGGTGATTTTTATTGCCGGTCTGGCGGGAATCAGCCGCGATTTATACGATGCGGCGAACGTCGACGGCGCCAGCTGGTGGAATCGTCTGCGCTACGTCACGCTGCCCGGCATGATCCCGGCGCTCTCGGTGGTGCTGATGCTCTCCTTTATCCGCGGTTTCCGCGTGTTCGCCGAGGTGTACGCCACCACCGGCGGAGGGCCGTCTAACGCCACGGAAATGGTGATGACCCATATCTACAAACTGGGTTTTGAGCAGTTTGACTATGGCTACGCCTCGGCGGTGTCGTTTCTGCTGTTCACCTTTACGGTTGTATTAACCCTCTGTCATCTGACGCTGAAAAAACGTATCGCACGTTACTAAGGAGCCGCGATGTTAAGTAAACGTTGGGATACAGCAGGGCGCTGGTGCATTTACGCGCTGCTGCTGATTGTCTTCGTCGGGCCGTTCTGGGGCATCGTGGCCACGGCCTTCAGCGGTGCGCCGGTGAAGCCGGGCGAGCTGCTGGCCTGGCCGAATCAGTTCTCGCTGGAAAACTTCATCTTTGCGTGGATGGATATCGGCGTCTGGCAGTACCTGCTGAACTCTATCCTGGTGGTGTTCTTCGGCACCGTTCTACAGGTGTCGGTCAGCGCGCTGGCGGCGTATGCCCTGGCGCGGAAAAAGTTTCGCGGCGTGGCGCTGGTGAGCCTGGTGATTTTGTCCACCATGATGCTGCCGGAAGAGGTCATCGCCATTCCGCTGTACATGATTATTAACTGGCGACTGCCGCTGATCGATGCCTCGCTCTACAACAGCTACCTCGGGATGATTTTGCCGGTGGTTGGCTGGGCTTTCTCCATCTTTGTCCTGACCGAATTTATGTCGGCGATACCGAAAGAGCTGGAAGAGGCGGCGCGGATAGATGGCGCCAACGAATGGCAGATTTTCTTCCATGTGATTCTGCCGCTGGTGAAACCGGCGCTCGGTACGGTAGTGACGTTCGGCTTCATTATGATTTGGGACCAGTACCTGCTGCCGCTGATTGTGGTTAACCAGGACAGCCTGAATACTATTCCGGTGATCCTCGGCACGCTGCGTACCGATGAGAGCATCACGCCGAACATTTTTATCGCTATTACGCTGCTGGCGATGCTCCCCAGCATCATCGTCTATCTGGGTCTGCAAAAACATTTCAACCGCGGGATTATGTCCGGCGCAGTCAAAGGATAAGGAGTGACCAATGGGATCTGTTGTACTGAATAGCGTGCGTAAATCGTATGGTGATGCGCACGTCATTAAAGACGTGTCGCTGACTATCCCGGACGGTGAATTCTGCGTTCTCGTTGGCCCCAGCGGCTGTGGGAAATCAACCCTGCTGCGCATGATCGCCGGCCTGGAGGAGATCTCTGGCGGCGAGGTGCATATTAACGAGCGCAACGTTACCGAGGTAGAACCGAAGCTGCGCGATATTGCGATGGTGTTTCAGAGCTATGCGCTCTACCCGCAGATGACGGTGCGTGAAAATATGGGTTTTGCCCTGAAGATGGCGCGCCTGCCGAAAGCGGAGATTAATCAGAAGGTTAATGAAGCCGCTGCGCTGCTGGGGCTCGAACCGCTACTGGAGCGCTTGCCGAAGGATCTCTCGGGCGGCCAGCGCCAGCGGGTGGCGATGGGGCGGGCGATCGTGCGTAAGCCGCAGGTGTTTTTGTTTGACGAACCGCTCTCCAACCTCGACGCCAAGCTGCGAACCCAGGTGCGCGGCGAAATTCGCGAGCTGCATCGCCGGCTGAAAACCACCTCGGTGTACGTCACCCACGATCAGATTGAAGCCATGACCATGGGGCAGATGATCGTGGTGCTGCGCGATGGGCGCATTGAGCAGGCGGGGACGCCGCTGGAGTTGTACGACCGGCCGGCGAATCTGTTCGTCGCTGGTTTTATCGGTTCGCCGGAGATTAACCAGCTGTCGGGCGTCGTGGTTTTGAACGGCAGCGCCACCAGCCTGCGTCTGAAAGATGGCTCGCTGCTGGCTTTGCCCGCTGGCCTTCAGGTAGCCGACGGTCAGCAGGTGGTGTACGCCATTCGCCCTGAGCAGGTCAACGTCGTCCACGAAGCGCGCGACGATGCGCTGGCGGCGAAGGTGACGGCGGTGGAGAATACCGGCTCGGATATGCAGCTGTTTTGCGATACCGGCGGCGGAGCGTTTACCTCGGTGTTCAAACAGCGTCTGGCTGTAAAAGAGGGCGATAAGATCTGGCTGCAGCCGAAGCTCTCCGGCGTGCACCTGTTCGATGGACAAAGCGGCCAGCGCATAGCGTGCCGGGAGGAAAACTAAGGTGGCGATGAAGCTGTACACCCTTGACGAAACCTGCCTGGAAAACGCCCGGGCGGGCTTAAAGCAGCCGTTCTCGCCGCTGCAGCTGGCGTTAAGCAAGCTGGTGTCAGAGGCCGACATCCTGCGTCGAGAGGCGCCGGAAAGCGTGGTGCATAAAAAGCTGCGCCCGGCCAGCGGCGACGCGCACGATTACTACAGTCTGGGCACCTACTGGTGGCCGAATCCGCGGCGGCCCAACGGGCTGCCCTATATTCGTCGCGACGGGCATATCAATCCGCAATGTGAAAACAACGATACGGACACCTCGCGCATTATCCGCATGTGCGAACGGTGCCTGACCCTGGGGCTGGCATGGTACTTTACCGGCCAGCGCCAGTATGCGCAGGCCGCGGCTACGCAAATACGCTGCTGGTTCCTGGATGCTGACACGCGGATGAATCCGCATCTGAACTACGGCCAGGCGATCCCGGGGATTGTATCCGGTCGCGGCACCGGGCTTATCGATACTCGCTTAATGTGGATGGTGGTGGATACCATCGGCCTGATCAACACGGCGAGCGTGCTTGATACCGATGATATTATCGGCCTGCACCAGTGGTTCCGCGACTTTAACCACTGGATGTACTACAGCGAAATCGGCCACTCAGAGTACGTCTGGCACAATAACCACGGCACCTGGTACGACGCCCAGCGGACGGTTAACGCGTTATTCTATGGCGATAAAGGGCTGGCGGCGCGGATCATTGAGCAGGGAATTACCCAGCGTATGGCGGCGCAGATTGACCAGGATGGCCGACAAACGATGGAGCTGGAACGCACCATCCCGTTCCACTATTCGCTATTTAACCTGGAGGCGCATCTGCTGCTCAACCGCTACGCCGAACATGTTGAGTTCGATCGCTGGAACACCATCCGCGACGGGCGAGGGGTGAAGCAGGGCATCGACTATCTGGTGCCGTTTATTCGCGAGCCGGAGCTCTGGCCGTACAGCGATCTGCAGGGGATCGTGTGGGATAGCGCGCTGCGCGTACTGCTGCAGTCAGTGCGGGGTTATGCAAAGCAGTCTGCCAGCTATCGTGATGCGCTGAAGTGTGTGCCCCAGGAGACCTTACAGTTAAAGGAGCAACTGATGTGGTGTCCGGGCGGATAGAACAATGCTTCTTGCCTCCCGACGGCGCTGTGCCTGGTCGGCCTGGCTGATATGTAGCCCGATAAGGCGTTTACGCCGCTATCCGGGGAATGCGCCGGATAGCGGCTTTGGCGCGGCTTCTTCCCGGGCGGCGCTACGCTTGCCCGGGCTACGGGGCCTCGGCTGTCTTACACTGCGGCGATGATTTTAATCTCGACTTTATACTTCGGATTCATCAGTTTCGCCTGTACGGTACAGCGTACCGGCGCATGACCGGCGACGACCCATGCATCCCAGGCCTGATTCATCGCCGCAAAGTCTGCACCGTCGGCGAGGAAAATAGTCGCATCAAGAATACGTGATTTGCTGCTGCCCTGTTTCTCCAGCACCGCATCGATCTGCGCCAGCGTATCAGCGGTTTGCGCGCAGGCATCGGCATCGAGGTTGGACGGTACGCCGGTGTAGTACAGCGTCTGGTTATGAATCACCACATCAGACCAGCGGGCTTCGGCATCAATACGCGTAATGGTCATGTTTATTTCCTCTCTGTTCCGGTTCATTAAGCTGCGGCAAGACTGCCATAATGTTTCATCTGCGTCACTACCTGCACTGGCGAAAACCCCTCCACCCTGACATAATCACTGTCCAAATAACCAGGGGGTAATGTGATCGACGATTTTGCAGCAGACGGCCAGCTGGCCAGCGCGATTGCCGGATTTAAGCCGCGCGAGCCGCAGCGCCAGATGGCTTTCGCCGTCGCCAGTGCAATTGAAGAAACTCGTCCGCTGGTGGTGGAGGCGGGCACCGGGACCGGGAAAACCTACGCCTACCTGGCGCCTGCGCTACGCGCCAACAAGAAAGTCATTATTTCCACCGGCTCGAAAGCGTTACAGGATCAGCTCTACAGTCGGGATTTACCCACTGTCGCTAAAGCGCTGAACTTCACCGGTAAACTGGCCCTGCTGAAAGGGCGTTCGAACTACCTGTGCCTGGAGCGTCTGGAACAGCAGGCGCTCGCCGGTGGCGACCTGCCGGTGCAAACCCTCAGCGATGTCATTCTGCTGCGCTCGTGGTCTAACCAGACCGTCGATGGCGATATCAGCACCTGCGTTAGCGTGGCCGAAGATTCCCAGGCCTGGCCGCTGGTCACCAGTACCAACGATAACTGCCTCGGCAGCGACTGCCCCTTATATAAAGACTGTTTTGTGGTGAAAGCGCGGAAAAAGGCGATGGATGCTGACGTGGTCGTCGTCAATCATCATCTGTTCCTCGCCGATATGGTGGTCAAAGAGAGCGGCTTTGCCGAACTGATTCCGGAAGCGGAAGTGATGATCTTCGATGAAGCGCATCAGCTGCCGGATATTGCCAGCCAGTACTTCGGCCAGTCGCTCTCCAGCCGCCAGCTGATGGACCTGGCGAAAGATATTACTATTGCTTATCGCACCGAACTTAAAGACACCCAGCAGCTGCAGAAGTGCGCCGACCGCCTGGCCCAGAGCACGCAGGATTTTCGTCTGCAGCTGGGGGAGCCCGGCTATCGCGGCAACCTGCGCGAGCTGCTGGCGGATAACAATATTCAGCGCTCGCTGCTGCTGCTTGATGATGCGCTCGAACTCTGTTACGACGTGGCAAAGCTGTCGCTGGGCCGCTCGGCGCTGCTCGATGCCGCTTTTGAGCGGGCCACCGTATACCGAGGCCGCCTGAAGCGGTTAAAAGAGACCAATCAGCCCGGCTTTAGCTACTGGTATGAGTGTACTTCCCGCAACTTCACCCTGGCGCTGACCCCGCTGACGGTGGCGGATAAGTTTAAAGAGGTGATGGCGCAAAAGTCCGGGAGCTGGATCTTCACCTCGGCGACGCTATCGGTCAATGACGATTTGCACCACTTTACCGATCGTCTGGGCATAGGCGACGCGCAAACGCTGCTGCTCCCTAGCCCCTTCGATTATGCCCACCAGGCGCTGCTGTGCGTGCCGCGCAATTTGCCGTTACCGAACCAGCCCGGCGCCGCGCGACATCTGGCGGCGATGCTCAAACCGCTGATTGAAGCCAACGACGGGCGCTGCTTTATGCTCTGCACTTCGCACGCCATGATGCGCGACCTGGCGGAACAGTTTCGCGCCACCATGACGCTGCCGGTTCTCCTGCAGGGAGAAACCAGCAAAGGCCAGCTTTTACAGCAATTCGTCAGCGCCGGAAATGCGCTGCTGGTGGCGACCAGTAGCTTCTGGGAAGGGGTGGACGTGCGCGGCGATGCGCTTTCTCTGGTGATTATCGACAAGCTGCCGTTCACCTCGCCGGACGATCCGCTGCTGAAAGCGCGGATGGAGGATTGTCGCCTGCGCGGCGGCGATCCTTTTGATGAGGTCCAGCTACCGGACGCCGTCATCACCCTCAAACAGGGCGTGGGGCGTCTGATTCGCGACATCGACGATCGCGGGGTCCTGGTTATCTGCGACAACCGTTTGGTTATGCGCCCCTATGGCGCCGTCTTCCTCGCGAGCCTTCCGCCTGCGCCGCGCACGCGCGATATCCGTCGGGCGGTGCGTTTTCTTGCGGTGCCGTCGGCGAGGTAATCCGGCGCAAAATGTGGTAAGCTGCGCGCCATTTTGTCAATCTGCTAGAGCGAGAGCGCGACAACCCATGCGAATTTTAGCTATCGATACCGCCACGGAGGCCTGCTCCGCGGCGCTGTGGAATGATGGCACCCTCAGTGCTCATTTTGAAATCTGCCCCCGCGAACATACCCAACGTATCCTGCCTCTGGTGCAGGATGTCCTCAATGAAAGCGGCACGCTATTAACCGAGCTTGACGCGCTGGCCTTTGGCCGTGGGCCGGGCAGCTTCACCGGCGTGCGCATTGGTATCGGAATTGCACAGGGCCTGGCGCTGGGGGCCGAGCTGCCGATGATCGGCGTGTCCACGCTGGCAACCATGGCGCAGGGCGCATGGCGAAAAACCGGCGCCACCCGCGTGCTGGCCGCCATCGACGCCAGAATGGGCGAAGTTTACTGGGCGGAATATCAGTGCGATGAACAGGGCATCTGGCACGGCGAAGAGAGTGAAGCGGTGCTGAAGCCGGAAGCGGTTCGCGAGCGTCTGCAGCAGCTGGAGGGGGAGTGGGCTACCGTCGGCACCGGCTGGCAGGCGTGGCCGGATATGGCTACCGGCTGCGGCTTAACGCTCGCCGACGGCGAAATTGAGCTTCCTGACGCGCAGGATATGCTGCCGCTGGCTTGCCATCTGTTTACGGTGGGAAAAACCGTGGCCGTTGAACACGCTGAACCAGTTTATTTACGCAATGAAGTGGCGTGGAAGAAACTTCCTGGCCGCGAGTGAATCTCAGTAACTATATGTCTGAGAAGAAGGAAGGAGTCGCGTCATGGCGGGTCAAAAAACGGTAGTCCGTTGGTTAGTCGCGGCAGCAGTGGTTGCTGCGCTGAGCGGGTGCGCTTCGGTACCGGATGCCATTAAGGGCACCACCCCGACGCCGCAGCAGGATTTAGTTCGCGTGATGAACGCGCCGCAGCTGTATGTCGGTCAGGAAGCGCGCTTTGGCGGGAAGGTCGTCAGCGTGCAGAATCAGCAGGGTAAAACCCGCCTGGAAATTGCCACCGTTCAGCTTGACGGCGCCGCGCGTCCGGAGCTGGGCGAGCCGTCGCGAGGTCGTATCTTTGCCGACGTAAACGGTTTTATCGACCCGGTGGATTTTCGCGGGCAGCTGGTCACCGTGGTTGGCCCGATCGTCGGCGTCGTCGACGGTAAAGTCGGCAATACGCCGTATAAATTCATGCTGATGAACGCTACGGGCTACAAGCGCTGGAACGTTGTCCAGCAGGTGGTCATGCCGCCGCAGCCGATGATGGACCCGTGGATGTTCGGCCCGCGCCCGTGGGGCTACGGATACGGCGGCTGGGGCTGGTATAATCCCGGTCCTGCCGAAGTCAGAAACGTTGTAACTGAATGATTTTGTAGTTTTTGTAAGTTCAAAGAAACAGCGGCTGGTCCGCTGTTTCTTCGTTTTCAGTCAAATAAGAAAAATAAATAGTGACGCGCTTCGCAACCTGTAAAACGCCTAATTAATAAACTGGTACGCTGAGTTAATATAATGTTAACAAAATGTTTGTTGATCAGGGGTTGTGATGACGACGAATAACTATTTCAGAGGTGATGCAGTGAAAAAGGTTTGGCTAAACCGTTATCCCGCAGACGTTCCTGCGGAGATAAACCCTGACCGCTATCAATCCCTGGTTGAACTGTTTGAACACGCCGTCCGCCGCTATGCCGACCAGCCGGCCTTTATTAACATGGGCGAGGTGATGACCTACCGCAAGCTGGAGGAGCGCAGCCGCGCGTTCGCCGCTTATCTTCAGGAAGGGTTAGGCCTGCAAAAAGGCGACCGTGTCGCGCTGATGATGCCTAATCTGCTGCAGTATCCGGTGGCGTTGTTTGGTATCCTGCGCGCTGGCATGATTGTCGTGAACGTCAATCCGCTTTATACCCCGCGCGAACTGGAACATCAGCTTAACGACAGCGGCGCCGCCGCCATTGTGATCGTTTCCAACTTTGCGCATACCCTGGAAAAGGTGGTTGATAAAACCCAGGTCAAGCACGTGATTTTAACCCGCATGGGCGATCAGCTTTCCACGGCGAAAGGGACGCTGGTTAACTTTGTGGTGAAGTACATTAAACGGCTGGTGCCAAAATACCATCTGCCGGACGCCATCTCGTTTCGCAGCGCGCTGCAGCACGGTTACCGCATGCAGTACATTAAGCCGGAAATCGTCTCTCAGGATCTCGCTTTTCTTCAATATACCGGCGGCACAACCGGCGTGGCGAAAGGGGCAATGCTGACCCATCGCAATATGCTGGCGAACCTTGAGCAGGTGAACGGTACCTACGGGCCGCTGTTGCATCGCGGCAAAGAGCTGGTTGTTACCGCGCTACCGCTGTATCACATCTTTGCGCTGACCATGAACTGCCTGTTGTTCATTGAACTGGGCGGGCAAAACCTGCTGATCACCAACCCGCGCGACATCCCAGGCCTGGTCAAAGAGCTAGCGAAATATCCCTTCACCGCCATGACCGGAGTCAATACCCTGTTTAACGCGCTGCTTAACAACAAAGAGTTTCAGCAGCTCGACTTCTCTTCACTGCATCTCTCCGCCGGCGGCGGAATGCCGGTACAGCAGGTCGTTGCGGAGCGCTGGGTTAAGCTGACCGGGCAGTATCTTCTGGAAGGCTATGGCCTGACGGAGTGCGCGCCGTTGGTGAGCGTCAATCCGCACGATATCGACTATCACAGCGGCAGTATTGGCCTGCCAGTGCCGTCCACCGAAGCGAAGCTGGTGGATGATGACGATAATGAAGTTGCGCCGGGAGAGCCGGGGGAGCTGTGCGTGAAAGGGCCACAGGTGATGCTGGGCTACTGGCAGCGCCCTGATGCTACCGCTGAAATCATTAAGGACGGCTGGCTGCATACCGGCGATATCGCGGTGATGGATGACGAGGGCTTCCTGCGTATCGTCGATCGCAAAAAAGATATGATCCTTGTCTCGGGCTTCAACGTCTATCCGAATGAAATCGAGGATGTGGTAATGCAGCATTCCGGGGTTCAGGAGGTTGCTGCGGTTGGCGTACCGTCCGGAAGCAGCGGTGAGGCGGTGAAAATTTTCGTGGTGAAGAAAGAGCCGACGCTGACGGAAGAGATGCTGATCGCTTTCTGCCGTCGCCAGCTGACCGGCTACAAGGTTCCGAAGCTGGTTGAGTTTCGCGATGAGCTGCCGAAATCCAACGTCGGGAAAATTTTACGTCGAGAACTGCGTGACGAAGCCCGTGCTAAAGTAGACAATAAAGCCTGAGCTAAGAGTGAATCGCCAGACGCCGGCTAAGCCGGCGTTTTTTATGGGCGCAAGTTAAGAGAGTATGATTTGAACTATCAGATGATCACCACCAACGATGGCCTTCGCGCCGTCTGTGAAGCGGCAAGCGCGGTTTCTGCCATCGCGCTGGATACGGAATTTGTCCGTACTCGTACCTACTACCCGCAGCTCGGTCTGCTCCAGCTGTTCGACGGCAACCAGGTCTCGCTGATTGACCCTCTGGTTATCACCGACTGGGAACCGATGCGTGAACTGCTGCTGAATAAAGATGTGACCAAATTTTTGCACGCTGGCAGTGAAGATCTGGAAGTATTTCTTAATGCCTTTCATTTGATGCCTCAGCCGCTGATCGACACGCAAATTCTTGCCGCTTTTTGCGGTCGTCCGATGTCCTGGGGCTTTGCGTCGATGGTAGAAGAGTATACCGGCGTGGCGCTGGACAAGAGCGAATCTCGTACCGACTGGCTGGCGCGCCCGCTGACCGAACGCCAGTGCGTTTATGCCGCCGCCGACGTCTGGTACCTGCTGCCGATTGCCGGAAAGCTGATGGCTGAAACCGACAGCGCGGGCTGGCTTTCCGCTGCCCTGGATGAATGCCAGCTGATGCAGCAGCGTCGTCAGGAGATTCAGGATCCTGCCGAGGCGTGGCGCGACATTGGTAATGCCTGGCAGCTGCGCACTCGTCAGCTGGGCTGCCTGCAGCTGCTGGCGGAGTGGCGGCTGCGTAAAGCGCGCGAACGCGACCTGGCGGTCAACTTTGTTATCCGTGAAGAGCATTTGTGGAACGTGGCGCGCTATATGCCCACCAGCCTGGGGGAACTTGACAGCCTCGGACTCTCGGGCAGCGAGATTCGTTTCCACGGTAAGACGCTGATCGCCCTCGTCGAGAAGGCGCAGGCGCTGCCGGAAGAGGCGCTGCCAGAGCCGCTGCAAAATCTGATCGACATGCCCGGTTACCGCAAGCTGTTTAAGGATATCAAAGCGTTAGTTCAGACCGTAAGCGCCGAGAAGGGCGTGAGCGCGGAGCTGCTGGCTTCAAGAAGACAGATTAATCAGCTGCTGAACTGGCACTGGGGGCTAAAAAACGGCAACGGGCAGCCTGAACTGGTTTCCGGCTGGCGCGGTGAATTGATGGCCGATCGCCTGAATGCGCTATTAAGCGACTACCCGCGCTAGCGCCGATCGGCATAGTGAAAAAACCGGCTGCGCACAGCGTTGCCGGTTTTTTTACACCTCAGGCTCAGGGCTTCGACTCTTCAGTTTCCGGCAGGGTCACGTTCAGCTCCAGAATCGAAATATCACCGTCTCTCTGCTCCAGCTGTACGCTGACCATCTCCGGGTCGATTTGCACGTATTTGCAAATCACCTCAAGAATGTCTTTACGCAACTGCGGAAGATAGTGCGGTTCAGCGTCGCCGCGACGGCGCTCCGCGACGATAATTTGCAGGCGCTCTTTCGCAATATTGGCCGTGTTCTTTTTCCGCGAGAGAAAAAAGTCGAGTAATGCCATAATTTATCCTCCGAACAGGCGTTTGAGGAAACCTTTCTTCTCTTCTTCTACGAAGCGGAAAGGGCGTTCTTCTCCGAGCAGACGTTCAACCGTATCGGCATAGGCTTTACCCGCGTCCGAGGCGTCATCCAGAATCACCGGCTCGCCCTGGTTTGACGCGCGCAGCACGGACTGATCTTCCGGAATCACGCCCACCAGATTGATGCGCAGAATTTCCAGCACGTCTTCCATGCTCAGCATGTCACCCTTGTTTACGCGGCCTGGGTTATAGCGCGTCAGCAGCAGGTGCTCTTTAATTGGATCTTCGCCCCTTTCCGCGCGACGGGATTTGGAGGCCAGGATACCAAGGATACGGTCGGAGTCGCGAACGGAGGAGACTTCCGGGTTGGTGGTGATGATGGCTTCATCAGCAAAATACAGCGCCATCAGCGCACCGGTTTCGATGCCTGCAGGGGAGTCACAGACGATAAAATCAAAATCCATTTTTTTCAGTTCTTCGAGAACTTTGTCTACGCCTTCGCGGGTCAGGGCGTCTTTGTCACGCGTCTGGGAGGCCGGGAGAATATAGAGATTCTCCGTACGCTTATCTTTAATAAGCGCCTGGTTCAACGTGGCATCGCCCTGGATGACGTTGACGAAATCATAAACGACCCGGCGTTCACAGCCCATGATCAGGTCAAGGTTACGCAGGCCGATGTCGAAGTCGATAACGACCGTTTTCTTTCCCTTCTGGGCCAAACCAGTAGCGATGGCCGCGCTGGAGGTGGTCTTGCCAACGCCTCCTTTACCCGAAGTCACAACAATAATGCGTGCCATAGAAATTCCTTGTTAAAAAGGGATTAATTCAACGATTGAATCGTCAAAGCGCTGTCGTCTAAACGTAGACGGGCCGCTTTGCCATAAAATTCGGCCGGAATGTTATCACTCAGCCAGTATTCCCCCGCGATGGAAACCAGTTCCGCCGAGAGGTTGGTACAAAATATTTGGGCGTCTCTGTCGCCGCCTGCGCCAGCGAGCGCGCGTCCCCGCATCATGCCATATACATGGATGTTACCATCGGCGATAAGTTCAGCCCCGGCACTCACATGGTTTGTAACAATTAGATCACAGTGTGGCGCATAAATACGCTGACCGGAACGTACCGGCTGATCAATCAAACGCGTTTTTGTGATCTGATTAACAGCTGGAGGTGGGGCAACGGGTTCAGGCGCGGCCTGGCGAGTCACTTTTTCTTTCCCTTCGGTTAATAAAGGGATCCCGGCGCGGTCAATTTCCGTTTTCAGCCGGGGAAGTTTACATCCGCTTACGCCCATAATACGCAGGCCGGTAGCCGCGATCGCCTCATGCAGAGGGCGCCAGTCGACGTCATCTTCAATGCTGCTGATATTCACCACCACGGGAGCGTGCCGTAAAAAGGCGGGAGCCTGGGCGATTTTGTCTTCTAACGCCTGACGAATAACCTCGGGATTTGCATCGTGCAAATGAACCACAGATAAGGTGAAGCTACTGCCCTTAAGTTCGATTGGCGTATTTGACATCCTGGCCTTACTCAATTTGCTGTTTATCACTCGCTGAAGTGCGGTGATATTCCGAAGACTAAAAGGCATGTTATAGTCACTCATATATTGAGGCAAGTGACCACAGGTCTAATTCCGAGTAAAACTATGTTTTGTGTGATCTATCGAAGTACTAAACGCGAGCAAACCTATTTATATGTCGAAAAAAAGGACGATTTCTCCCGCGTTCCTGACGAATTAATGTATAGCTTCGGTACGCCCAAACTGGCAATGATTCTACCGCTCGATGGACGAAAAAAACTCATTCACGCCGATTTGGAGAAAGTGAAACAGGCGCTCACCGATCAGGGCTATTACCTTCAGCTGCCTCCTCCGTCTGAAAATTTACTCAAGAAACACCTGGCGGAACAGGGGAATAAATCTGATTAACCCACAGAGGGAATATAATGTACCAACATCATAACTGGCAGGGTGCGCTACTGGATTATCCGGTAAGCAAAGTGGTTTGCGTTGGCAGCAACTATGCAAAACACATCAAAGAGATGGGCAGTGCGACGCCGGAAGAGCCGGTGCTGTTTATTAAACCTGAGACGGCGCTATGCGACATCCGCCAGCCGTTGGTGCTGCCTGAGGGGCTGGGGTCAGTGCACCATGAAGTTGAGCTGGCGGTACTGATTGGCGGTACGCTGCGCCAGGCGACGGAAGATCATGTACTGAAAGCCATTGCTGGCTATGGCGTGGCGCTGGACCTTACCCTGCGCGATCTGCAGGGAAAACTGAAAAAGGCCGGTCAGCCGTGGGAGAAGGCCAAAGGCTTTGATAACTCCTGTCCTGTTTCAGGCTTTATTCCCGCCGCCGAGTTTCACGGCGACGCGCAGAGTACTCCGCTGAGTCTGAAGGTGAACGGCGAAGTGCGCCAGCAGGGTTCGACCGCCGACATGATCCATAAGATTGTGCCGCTCATCGCCTATATGTCGCGCTTTTTTACCCTGAAAGCCGGGGATGTGGTGCTGACCGGTACGCCGGAAGGCGTAGGGCCGCTGAGCAGCGGAGACGAGCTGGAAGTCGGTTTTAACGGCTTTTCGCTGACTACCCGCGTGCTGTAACGTCCGCTTGCCGCCTTCTCCGGGCGGCAAAACTTGCATCGGCGTGCCAGAGTGGTTATAAGGTGCACCCTGAACTGCAATGACGGACATCCCAATGAGCGAACAACCTTTCTGGCAACAAAAAACACTGGATGAAATGAGCGATGCGGAGTGGGAATCACTTTGCGATGGCTGCGGTCAGTGCTGCCTGCATAAGCTGATGGATGAAGATACCGACGAAATCTACTTTACCAACGTCGCCTGCCGTCAGCTCAATATCAAAACCTGCCAGTGTCGTAACTATGAGCGCCGCTTCGAGTATGAGCCGGATTGCATCAAGCTAACTCGCGACAATCTGCCTACGTTTGAATGGCTGCCGCCGACCTGCGCCTATCGTCTGCTGGCGGAAGGCCAGCCGCTGCCGCACTGGCATCCGCTGTTAACCGGTTCGAAGGCGGCGATGCATGGCGAACGCATCTCCGTTCGCCATATTGCGGTGAAAGAATCCACCGTGGTTGACTGGCAGGATCATATTCTGAATAAACCGGACTGGGCGCAGTAAGGCGCGCAGTTAGCCTTTCTTCGCGTGGAATAGTCCGCTTTCACCGTCGGCGTCATCTGCAACCCAAAAGTTAATATTGAACTGCGCGTCGTCGCTTAGCTCAATGCGGTGCCAGTACTGCGGCGGGCTGGTTGCGAACTGGCCAGCATTGATAACGACTTTTGCCTCAGGCTCTGTCGCCTGTTCATCGGCGAAACCATAGTAGGTTACCGTCCCTTCCATCACGCAAAGCTGGCCGAAAACACCCGCTGCGGTGTTGTGGTGCGTCAGCAAAGCGGCGGGTACGTTCTGTTTAGTAAAGAATGGGGTGGAGCGTTTTACCTTCCAGCTAGCGGGAATACGCAAATGAGACATCATGTGCTCCTTAGTTAACATTTATAAGATGTATTTAATATGCAACTTTATGGCGGCAACGTCAACGCGCAGGCAAAAAAAACGCTCCCGGAGGAGCGCTTTATGAGCAATCGGTCTTAGCGACCAAACAGATCGCGCTTTTTAGGTTTAAACGGCTGAGCGATAAGCACCAGTACACCGACCACCAGATAGGCTGCGAAGATGCCGACCAGCCACTGCGGCATTTCCAGCGTCAGGAATTCCCACTGGCGTACGGAGCAGTCGCCGGTAGCGACAAACACCTGAGGCAGCCATTTATCCAGCGGCAGCCACGTTGGGAAACGAGCGGCGAAATCGCAGGTCTGGAAGGGGGAAGGGTGAAGCTGAATCATGGTGTGTTCCCATGACAGCTGCAGCCCGCGCAGGGCGCTGTAGAGCCAAATCACAATCGCGACGTAGCGCAGAGGGGTTTTTGGCGCAATGGCGCCGACGATACCGGCGCCCATCACGCCAAATAGCGCGCAGCGCTCGTAAATACACAGTACGCACGGCTGCAGCAGCATCACGTGCTGGAACCATAACGCCACCAATTCAAGAATAAACGCGGTTAGCGCCATCAGGAGCCAGGCACCGCGTCCCCTTGAGCACTGGTTTAAATATCGCAACATAATCATTTCCCTGGAACATGCTAAATCATGGCAGTGTAAACGAAAACCGTAGCGACGCCAGCAGCTAGTCTGAAAATATTACGTAAACGAATATGGAATGCCCGGCGTTTTGAGCCGGGCATGGATGATTTTATTTCAGCAGTTGCGGCGTCACCAGCCAACCGTGCTCCAGCATCCACTGGGTGGCCGGCATCAGGGTAAACTCGACGCAGGCCAGGCCGACGAGGGTCAGGACGAGAGTATAGGGCAGCGCCATCCACACCATCCGGCCATAGGAGAGGCGAATCAGCGGGGCCAGCGCGGAAGTCAGCAGGAACAAAAAAGCAGCCTGGCCGTTCGGCGTAGCGACCGATGGCAGGTTGGTGCCGGTATTGATCGCCACCGCCAGCAGCTCGAACTGCGGCAAACTGATGGTACCCTGCTCCAGCGCGGACTTGACCTCGTTGATATAGACGGTTCCAACGAAGACGTTATCAGAAATCGACGACAGCAGACCGTTAAACAGATAAAACAACGATAGCTGGGCGTGCGGCGATGCCTGAAGAACGAACTCGATCACCGGGGCAAAAAGGTGCTGGTCAATAATAACCGCCACCACGGCAAAGAAGACCGTCAGTAGGGCGGTAAACGGCAGGGCTTCGGTGAAGGCTTTGCCGATAGCGTGTTCATCGGTGATGCCGGAGAACGTTGTCGCCAGCACAATCACCGACAGGCCGATCAGGCCGACTTCCGCAAGATGCATCGCAAGGGCGATAATCAGCCAGACGCCGATAAGACCCTGAGCGATAAGACGCAGGCGATCCTGACGACTGCGGCTCTGGCGGCTGCGATCGTCAAAATCCTGTAGCACTTTGCGCACGGTTGGCGGCAGCGGTTCGCCGTAGCCAAACAGGCGGAATTTCTCCAGCAGCAGACAGGTGATCAGTCCGCATACCAGCACCGGCAGGCTAACCGGCAGCATACGCATGAAGAATTCGCCGAAGTGCCAGCCTGCCGCCTTGGCGATGATCAGGTTCTGCGGCTCGCCGACCATGGTCATCACGCCGCCGAGCGCGGTGCCGACCCCGGCATGCATCATCAGGCTGCGCAAGAAGCCGCGGAACTGCTCCAGGACATCGCGATAGTGCTGCTCAATATGGCTGTCGTCGAGCATATTGTCATCATCCGGCCGCGCCGAAGCGACTTTGTGGTAAATACCGTAGAAGCCGACGGCAACGCTTATCACCACTGCGACAACGGTCAACGCGTCGAGGAAGGCGGAGAGGAAAGCGGATGCGACGCAAAACGCCAGCGACAGCAGCATCTTGCTACGAATGCCAAGCAACAAGCGGGTGAAGATGAACAGCAGCAGCTGCTTCATGAAGTAGATCCCCGCGACCATAAACATTAGCAGCAGCAGGACTTCAAGATTACTGGCCACCTCTTCGCGGATATGCCCCGGGGTGGTCATGCCGATAAATACCGCTTCAATGGCCAGCAGGCCGCCCGGCAGCAGGGGATAGCACTTGAGCGCCATCGCCAGGGTGAAGATAAATTCGATAACCAGCAGCCATCCGGCAATAAACGGATGCAGATAAAAGACCAGCGGATTAACAATTAAGAAAATGATGAGAGCGAGTTTGTACCAGTCCGGGGACTGGCCAAGAAAATTGCGCCACAGGGCGCGGCCATAAGACATTTCCACGACAGACATCCTTTCTCCGTCAAATTCTGAAACATGATTTTATGCGTAACTATACGCAAGATTACCAGTTGCGCAAAACGAGACGCAACTTTCTTCGCATCACATTCTTTAGCAACAGAAAATGTGAAATGAAAAGTGGAAAATGAAACGGCGATCCCTTTTTAATTACTTTCTGGCGCTATCTGCCTTATGGCCGCTCTGGTATGATGAGTCGAATAGCAACGCTGTGTAATGGAAATCTTATTATGGTCATTAAGGCGCAAAGCCCTGCGGGTTTCGCTGAAGAGTACATCATTGAAAGTATCTGGAATAACCGTTTTCCCCCTGGTTCAATTCTTCCCGCTGAACGTGAACTTTCTGAACTGATTGGTGTTACCCGTACAACCTTACGTGAAGTGTTGCAGCGTCTGGCCCGCGATGGCTGGTTAACCATTCAGCATGGTAAACCGACAAAGGTGAACAATTTCTGGGAAACTTCAGGTTTGAATATTCTTGAAACCCTGGCGCGTCTCGACCATGACAGCGTACCGCAGCTGATTGATAATCTGCTGTCCGTGCGTACCAATATTTCGACCATTTTCATCCGTACCGCTTTTCGTCAGCATCCGGATAAGGCGCTGGAGGTACTGGCGAGCGCGCGTGAAATTGAAGACCACGCCGATGCGTTTGCCGAGCTGGATTACAATATCTTCCGCGGTCTGGCGTTTGCCTCAGGCAATCCCATTTATGGTCTGATCCTCAACGGTATGAAAGGCCTATATACCCGTATCGGTCGCCACTATTTTGCCAATCCGGAAGCGCGCAGCCTGGCGCTCGGCTTCTATCATCAGCTGGCTAAAGTTTGTGAAGAGGGCCTGCATGAGCAGGTTTATGACATCGTACGCCGCTACGGCCGCGACAGCGGTGAGATCTGGCATCGTATGCAGAAGAATCTACCGGGCGACTTAGCGATTAATATGCGTTAAGCCCACGGAATGAATAAAAAACGCCCGGTGATTTCCCGGGCGTTTTGCTTTTCAACGGCTACAGCGGGTTCTGCCGCGGCGGGGTGCGTTCCAGCAACTCGACGCTGCCATCGGCGTTTTGCTGCTCCAGAAGAACGTCAAATCCCCACAGGCGGTGAACGTGCTTAAGCACCTCACGGCGGCCTTTATCCAGCGGCACGCGGTTGTGCGGCACGTAGCGCAGGGTGAGCGAGCGGTCGCCGCGCAGGTCCACATTCCATACCTGAATGTTTGGCTCGAGGTTGCTCAGGTTGTACTGCGCTGAAAGTTTGGAACGAATCTCACGATATCCCTCTTCATTATGAATTGCGGATATTTCGAGATAGTTGTTGTGATCGTCATCCAGCACGGTGAAGAAGCGGAAGTCGCGCATGATTTTCGGCGACAGGAACTGGCTGATAAAGCTTTCATCCTTAAAGTCGCGCATCGCGAAGTGCAGAGTTTCAAGCCAGTCAGAGCCGGCAATATCCGGGAACCAGTATTTGTCCTCTTCCGTCGGCGACTGACAAATACGTTTGATATCCTGGAACATGGCGAACCCCAGCGCGTAGGGGTTAATACCGCTATACCACTGGCTGTTGTATGGCGGCTGGAACACCACATTGGTGTGGCTGTGCAGGAACTCCAGCATAAAGCGCTCCGTCACTTTACCTTCATCATAAAGGTGATTCAGGATGGTGTAGTGCCAGAAAGTCGCCCAGCCTTCGTTCATCACCTGAGTCTGCTTCTGCGGATAAAAATACTGGCTGACCTTGCGCACGATGCGCAGGATCTCACGCTGCCACGGCTCCAGCAGCGGCGCGTTTTTCTCCATGAAATAGAGCAGATTTTCCTGCGGTTCAGAAGGGTAGCGACGCGCGGCTTCGATGGTTTTTTCCTCTTCTCGCTTCGGCAGCGTGCGCCACAGCATATTCACCTGGCTTTGCAGATACTCTTCCCGGCTTTTTTGCCGCGCCTTCTCCTCCTGCAGCGAGATTTTTTGCGGGCGTTTATAGCGGTCAACGCCGTAATTCATCAGGGCATGACAGGAGTCGAGCAGTTTTTCAACTTCATCAACGCCGTAGCGCTCTTCACATTCGGTGATGTATTTCCGCGCGAAGATGAGATAGTCAATGATTGAGCTGGCATCGGTCCAGCTGCGAAAGAGATAGTTATTTTTGAAAAACGAGTTATGCCCGTAGCAGGCGTGCGCCATCACCAGCGCCTGCATGGTAATGGTGTTCTCTTCCATCAAATAGGCAATACAGGGGTTGGAGTTAATGACGATTTCGTAAGCCAGCCCCTGTTGGCCGTGCTTATAGGCCTGTTCGGTCTCGATGAATTTTTTACCGAACGACCAGTGCGGATAGTTAATCGGCATCCCGACGCTGGAGTAGGCATCCATCATCTGTTCGGAAGTAATGACTTCGATTTGGTGCGGATAGGTGTCAAGACGGTACAGCTTCGCCACCCGGTCGACTTCTGCCAGATAGGTCTCCAGCAGCTCAAAAGTCCAGTCGGGTCCATCGCTTAAACGGGTTGTGTCCTTGTTCATGGAATCAATCGTAGCCATTAGCGCGCCCTCGTTGTTGATGGTTCTCTCTGTACGGAAAACCTCTAAACAAGCATAGAACACGGCGTCGCAAACTGCGTCTATCCGCATTCCCTTTCTTCGCGATTTCACAATCTTAAAGGCGCTGTTTTGCGCTTTAATCAGAATTTTATTCTGTAGAAAAATGAGGCGCAGCAGGAGATGGTAAAGCGACGGGGTCAGCGCTGGCGCAGAATCCTGTGAGATAAGTCACCATAAATAAAGCGTATGTTGAATAATATTTTCATCTGAGTTATCAATTTGTAATCAGATGATTGTTCTTTAACGATTACGGAGCCGCTATGCGCGTCGTCATACTGGGAAGTGGGGTTGTAGGAGTCGCAAGCGCCTGGTATTTAAGCCAGGCAGGACATGAAGTGACGGTTATCGACCGTCAGCCGGGACCGGCCGAAGAGACCAGCGCCGCTAACGCCGGGCAGATCTCCCCCGGCTACGCCGCGCCCTGGGCGGCGCCGGGCGTCCCTTTGAAGGCGATTAAGTGGATGTTCCAGCGCCACGCTCCGCTGGCTATCGGTCTGGATGGCACCCAGTTCCAGCTGAAATGGATGTGGCAGATGTTGCGCAACTGCGACACTCGCCACTATATGGAAAATAAAGGACGAATGGTGCGCCTGGCCGAGTACAGCCGCGACTGCCTGAAAGCGCTGCGCGAGAGCACCGGTATTCAGTATGAAGGGCGCCAGGGTGGTACGCTCCAGCTATTCCGCACTGACAAGCAGTTCGAGAACGCGACCCGCGATATTGCGGTGCTGCAGGATGCGGGCGTGCCTTACCAGCTGCTGGAAGCGAATCGCCTGCTGGAAGTTGAGCCGGCGCTGGCAGAAGTGAGCCATAAGCTCACGGGCGGTTTGCGCTTACCTAATGATGAAACCGGCGACTGCCAGCTCTTCACCACTCGTCTGGCCCGAATGGCGGAGCAGGCGGGCGTGACTTTCCGTTTTAATACTCCGGTGGATGAACTGCTCTATGAAGGGGATCTCATCTCGGGTGTGAAGTGCGGCGCTGAAATTATTAAAGCCGATGCGTACGTTATGGCATTCGGATCCTATTCGACGGCCATGCTGAAAGGGCGGGTGGATATTCCGGTCTATCCCCTGAAAGGCTATTCGCTGACGATCCCCATCGCGGAAGAGGACGGCGCGCCGGTTTCGACTATCCTTGATGAAACCTACAAAATCGCCATCACCCGTTTCGACAGGCGTATTCGCGTTGGTGGAATGGCGGAAATTGTTGGATTTAATAAAGAACTGCTGCAGCCGCGGCGTGAAACCCTGGAGATGGTAGTGCGCGATCTGTTCCCGCGCGGCGGCCACGTTGAACAGGCAACCTTCTGGACCGGACTGCGTCCGATGACTCCGGACGGTACGCCGGTGGTGGGGCGTACGGGGTATAAAAATCTGTGGCTCAACACCGGCCACGGCACGCTGGGATGGACCATGGCCTGTGGTTCAGGGCAGCTGATTAGCGACCTGATCTCCGGACGCACGCCGGCGATCCCGTATGACGATCTTGCCGTCGCCCGCTACGGACGCGGCTTTACGCCGGCCCGCGCTCAGCATCTGCATGGCGTTCACAATTAACAAGGAGCTTTCATGTCTCGTCCTGTAAAGGCCAGCATTGATATGTCAGCCTTACGCCAGAATCAACAAATTGTTCGCCGCGCGGCGCCCGGCTCGCGCCTGTGGGCGGTGGTCAAAGCCAATGCGTATGGCCACGGTCTGGCAAGGGTCTGGAATGCGCTTAGCGCCGCAGACGGTTTCGCGATGCTGAATCTTGAAGAGGCGATACTGCTGCGTGAGCTGGGCTGGAAAGGGCCGATACTGATGCTGGAAGGCTTTTTTCATGCCGATGAGCTGGCGTTATTTGATAAATACCGCTTGACCACCAGCGTGCACAGTAACTGGCAAATTAAGGCCCTTCAGCAGGCGAAGCTGCATGCGCCGCTTGATATTTACGTCAAGGTGAATAGCGGGATGAACCGGCTGGGGTTTATGCCGGATCGTCTGCAAATCGTCTGGCAGCAGCTGCGAGCGCTCAGCAACGTCAGTGAAATGACGTTGATGTCGCATTTTGCCGAAGCGGAAAATCCGGATGGCATCGCGGAGCCGATGCGGCGCATTGAGCAGGCGGCGGAAGGGCTGGATTGCCCGCGCTCGCTGGCGAACTCGGCGGCCACCTTGTGGCATCCGGAGTCGCATTTTAACTGGGTGAGGCCGGGGATCGTGCTTTATGGCGCTTCGCCTTCCGGCCAGTGGCAGGATGTGGCCAATACCGGGCTGAAACCGGTCATGACGCTAAGCAGCGAAATTATCGCCGTGCAGAATCTGAAAGCCGGTGAAGCGGTTGGATACGGCGCAACCTGGCGCACGGCTGAGGAGCGGCGAATCGGCATCGTTGCCTGCGGCTATGCCGACGGCTACCCGCGCTTAGCGCCCAGCGGAACGCCGGTGCTGGTTGATGGCGTCCGCACCGTAACGGTCGGGCGTATCTCAATGGATATGCTGGCGGTGGACCTGACAACCTGCCCGCAGGCAGGCATTGGCGCGCCGGTCGAGCTATGGGGTAAAGAGATCAAAATTGACGATGTCGCAGCCTCCTGCGGCACCGTCGGATATGAATTAATGTGCGCCCTTGCGCCGCGCGTGCCGGTTGTGACAGTGTAACCTGAACCGAGGCGGATCACTCCGCCTCATCTTCCGCCATCCGTACGCCAACCCGCAGAACGTGATCCTCTTCTTTTTCCGCCACCGTCCACACCATGCCGGCAAATTCCACCTGGTCGCCGACAACCGGGGCGGCGCCTAACAGGTGCTGTATGACGTCACCCAGCGACTGCTGACGATCGCGAAACTCTTCTCCCCCGTCAATGCCGTAAATCTGCGCCACGTCGGCGAACCTGGCGCTGGCATCGAGAATAAAATCACCGAAGAAGCGCTGATCGAGCGCCACCGGCGGCGACTGGCTGAACAGTTTACCCAGCGCGGGTAAATCGCGTTCGCGGCCAATCACGCAGAGAATATCGCCTTCCAGCAGGCGGGTGCTGCCGGTGGGGTGCAGCAGAGCGTTATCGCGGAATAGCGCGGCAATCCGCGTTTCCGGCGGCATATGCAGGTCGCGCAGCGCCGCGCCGACGCACCATTTCTCCGCGCTCAACTGATAGACAAACTGCTCCCACGGATTTTCCGGATGGATATCCAGCCCGACGCGTGAGATGGGCGATCCGACCGGTGGCACCACTACTTTGGCTTTTTTGGCCGCCCAGGAGAGCGACGTACCCTGTAAAAGCAGCGAGACCAGCACCACGAAGAAAGCCACGTTAAAGAACAGGCGCGCATTCTCCAGGCCCGCCATCATCGGAAAGACGGCGAGAATAATCGGCACCGCGCCGCGCAGACCCACCCAACTGATAAATATGCGCTCGCGCAGGTTAAAGCCGCGAAACGGCAGCAGGCCGGCGAATACCGACAGCGGACGGGCGATGAAAATCATCCACATCGACAGAATGAGCGCCGGGATGGCGATGGGCCACAGGTCTGACGGCGTGACCAGCAGGCCGAGCACCAGGAACATGGCGATCTGCGCCAGCCACGCCAGCCCGTCAAAGTTTTGCAGAATGCCGTGGCGGTTGCGAATCGGCCGGTTGCCCAGCAGGAAGCCGCACAGGTAGACCGCGAGGATGCCGCTGCCGTCCAGCGAGGTGGTGGCGGCGAAAATCATGATCCCGCCGCTCAGCGCCAGCAGCGGGTAAAGCCCGGCGGGCAGCACAATGCGGTTAATCATCTGTAGCAGCAGATAGCCGCCGCCGAGACCGATGGCGATACCTAAGCCAAACTGCTGCACGATATGCACCAGGAACATCCAGCTCAGGCCGGTTTCATGCTGCTGAATCATCTCGATAAGCGTAATGGTCAGGAACACGGCCATCGGGTCGTTGCTGCCGGATTCAATTTCCAGCGTTGAGCCGACGCGTTCGTTTAGCCCTTTTCCGCCGAGCAGTGAGAACACCGCTGCGGCATCCGTCGAGCCGACAATCGCGCCGATCAGCATGCCTTCAATCAGGTCGAGTTTAAACAGCCAGGCCGCCATGAGTCCGGTCAGGGCCGAGGTAATTAACACCCCGACCGTGGCAAGCGACAGCGCGGGCCAAAGCGCTACGCGAAAGGAGCTGGCCTGGGTGCGCATCCCGCCGTCAAGCAGAATGACCGCCAGCGCCAGGTTACTTACCATGTAGGCGAAAGGGTAGTTGTCAAACGGAATGCCGCCGATACCGTCAATACCCGCCAGCATCCCAATGGCTAAGAAGATAACCAGAATCGGGATGCCGAGGCGTGAGGAAAAGGAACTTAATAAGATGCTACAGGTTACTAAAACAGAACCCAGGATAAACAGACTGATGACCGCAGCGGCGTCCAATGTTGACGTACTCCTTACCGGCGTGAAGATAAATTAAAAACTACACCATTTTAACAATCCGACGCCGATCAGGATATGCGTTAGAGGAATTTTTATTCTGTCAGTACCGGGTGGCCGCTGATGCTCAACGTCGTGGCAGAGGCGTTGTTGACCAGCAATGCTCTGGCGCCAAGCGGGAGGGTGACCGTGCGCTGCTCGTGGCCAAAATCCAGGCCGCTGATGACCGGAATGTTAAGCTGCTGGCGAAGGTAGTCGTATACCATCGGCAGATCGTATCCGGCATCGTAGTCGTTGGCGACAGCGCCGGTAAAGCTGCCGAGGATAATCGCCCGCTGGCGCGCCAGAATACCGCTATTAAGCAGCTGCAAGAGCATACGCTCAACGCGGAAGGGATGCTCGTTAATATCCTCCACAACCAGAACCCCGTCGCTAATCTTCGGCATCCACGGGGTACCGATAAGCGAGGTCAGCATCGCCAGGTTGCCGCCCCATAGCGTGCCGCTGGCGCGACAGTCGGGCCCCTCGCCGTGCCATTCAAGCGTAAACGCCGGGTTGCGCAGGGCCTGCCAGAAATGGTGTTCGGTAAATTCATTAAGCGCTTCGGCGCCAAAGTTTCCCGCCAGCATCGGCCCGCTAAAAGTGATTATGCTACCCTTTGCCAGCAGGCCCATCTGGATGGCGGTGAAATCGCTGTGGCCGCAAATGAGCAGCGGATCCTGCTGCTGACGGGCAATGAGCCCCTGCCAGTCAATTTGCGGCAGCAGGCGAGTCGCGCCGTAGCCGCCGCGTACCGCCAGCACGATACGGTTTTTGCCGTCGAGGGCGGCGAGCTGGTTAATATCGGCAAGGCGTTGGTTTTCAGTCCCGGCAAAGCGCAGTGCCCGGCGGGGAATGACTTCCTGGTGCGCCACCTGATGCCCGGCCTCCTGCAGACGTTGCACGCCGCGATTCGCCGCTTCCTGGTTGATGCAATAGCCGGAGGGGGCGATGAGATAAAACTGAGACATGACAATTCCTTGCTAAGAATGAAAGGGTTATCATGCCGCCTGGAGTGTTTATTGTCATCTCCGTGCGGCAAACTTCAGCCAATAAGGATAGATGTGTGAAATTGAGATGGTGTGTTTTTTTATTTGTATTGTTGGCCGGTTGTAGTTCAAAACACGATTATCGTAACCCGCCGTGGAATCCGGAAGTCCCGGTTAAGCGGGCGATGCAGTGGATGCCAATCAGCGAAAAAGCCGGCGCGGCGTGGGGCGTTGATCCCCAGCTGATTACCGCCATTATCGCCATTGAATCCGGCGGCAACCCGACGGTGGTCAGCAAATCCGGCGCGGTTGGCCTGATGCAGCTGAAACCCTCAACGTCCGGGCGCGATGTTTACCGGCGGATGGGCTGGAGCGGCGATCCTTCGGTGAGCGAACTGAAAAATCCCGAGCGTAATATTTCTATGGGGGCGGCCTACCTTAGCATTCTCGAGAACGGTCCGCTGGCGGGGATTAAAGATCCGCAGGTAATGCGCTATGCGGTGGTGGTTTCCTACGCCAACGGCGCGGGCGCGCTGCTGCGCACCTTCTCGTCTAATCGCCAGGATGCGATTGAGGAGATTAACGATATGGACGCCGATGATTTCTTTGAGCACGTGGTGAAGAAACATCCGGCACCGCAGGCCCCGCGCTATATCTGGAAGCTGCAGAAAGCGCTGGACGCCATGTAACGGGCGCTCCCACTGGCTTAGCTTGCCGGGGGTCATCAGCCCAGCCGATTCAGGGACAGTAAAGTGAGAAAGACGCGCGGCGGAGTCCCGCCGCGCGAAGGTTCACTGCGCGGCTTTTTTCTCCTCAACCGCAGCAGGCTGCGCCGAGCCGATATCGTCATTCGCCGCCGGGCGCGCGGTAGGCACGGAATCGCACGGCTTCTCTTTCGGGCACACCAGGTCCAGCATCTTCAGCGTGACGCCGTTGGTCCAGCCAAAGCCGTCCTGTAGCGGATACTCGCCGCCGCCGCCGCCGGTTCCCGTCGAACTGACATCATATTTTTCCACCAGCTTCTGTTTGCTGTCGTAAGTGTGCTGGACGTTGCTCAGGAAACGCCAGCTTACCTCCATCGCAATTTTTTGCTGGCCATATTTTTGCAAACCCTCCGCCGCGACCCACTGCAGCGGCGCCCAGCCGTTGGGGGCGTCCCACTGCTGGCCGCTATTCACCGTGGTGGTGGTCAGGCCGCCGGGCTTAAGTAGCCGCGTTTCGGTGGCGGCGGCGACTTTCGCCGCGCGTTCGCTGGAGGCGGCGTTAACGTACAGCGGGAACAGCGCCGCGGCGGTCAGCTGATTGCGCACCTTATGACTTTTAAGATCGTAATCGGCATACCAGCCCTCTTTATCATTCCACAGGTAGTTTTCCAGCGCTTTCTGGCGGGCATTGGCTAACGCGTCATACTTCGCGGCTTTGGTCGAGTCTCCCGCCGCTTTGCTGGCGCGAGCGATGGCTTTTTCCATATGGAACATCAGCGAGTTCAAATCGACCGGAACAATAGAGGTGGTACGTATAGTGCCGAGCTGCTGCGGGTTATCCATCCAGCGTGAGCTAAAGTCCCAGCCGGATGCCGCGGCAGAGCGCAGATCGCGGTAGATTTCAGTCGCCGGACGATTGGGGTTATTTTTGGCGGTGGTCACATCGTCCAGCCAGGATTCCGGGCGCGGCGTGTCGTTATCATCCCAGTAGCGGTTGAGCAGCGCGCCGTCGGCCATGCGCACCACGCGCTTGCTGGCGCTGCCGGGCTGAAGCGCCTCAGCGCCATCCATCCAGTACTGGTACTCTTTCTCCATCTGCGGCAGCCATTTCTTGAGTGCCTCGTCGCCATCATGGGTGGCCAGCAGTTCAACCATAAACGGGAAGAATGGCGGCTGCGAACGGCTCAGATAGTAAGTGCGGTTGCCGTTGGGAATATGACCCCAGGCGTCGATCTCGGCGGCAAAGTTGGTCACCATATCTTCGATTTTATCCCAGTGGCCGCTCTCAGCCAGGCCAAGCATGGTGAAGTAGCTATCCCAGTAATAGACTTCGCGAAAGCGTCCGCCGGGCACCACGTAAGGTTTTGGCAGCGGCAGCAGCGAATCCCATTTTTCTACTTCAACGGTACTGCGGGTCAGCACTGGCCAGAGTCCATTGATATGCTGGCGCAGGGTTTGCCCTTTTGGCGGAACGTACTGGTCGTTTTCCTGAGGCAGGGTAAAATTAAGCTCGACAAAGTGCCGCAAATCAAAGCTGGTCTGATTTTTCTGCATACGATAATCGGCAAGGATCATCAGCGGATCGCCGTTAGGGATGGCGTCAGCGAACGTTTTCTGGTCAGAGAAAAGTTTGGCGCTTTGCACGTCGTTAAACAGCGGTCCGAGCAGGATATCGGGCGATTGCGGGATAGGGCGGGTCTCTTCAGCCTGAGCCGTCAGCGTCGCCAGAGCGACAAATGCGCCCCCGAGCGCCAGACGAAGGGTTGCGGGGCGACGGGAAACCGGACTCGTCATAAATTGTTCTCCTTATCATTGCAGACTATGTGCCACTGCATTCGGCCATCAGAAAACCTTAGACGAATATCCGCCGCTGCGCGTGTCCGAGGTAACATTTTAAGTGAAAACAGAGTATTTACCGGGCATCGCTCTGTTCCGCGCCGACAAAATATTGGCGATTAAAACAGTGCTGTCTTGTATGGTACTTCGGGGGGCGCTGAATATCTGGTAATTGATAAAAAACATAATCCGTGAATAAGAAAAATAAATAGACAAGCGGCATGGTATTCCTATATGGCATTTTTATCGGCTCATCCCTGTCGCCTGAAAAAAGTTAGCGAAGTATTAAAACATGTGATCTGCCAAACAAAAAACCGGGTTCTAATACCATTGAAGGCTGACAGGATCACATAAATAAAAAAACATAAATAATTAATAAAAAAACATAATGGCATCTGTAGGAGGGAAAAGTAAAAAATGCAGACTTTACAGAAACCGGTTTCATTTTTTCGTAAAGGAGTGATGTATGTCTGCTGGCGACAAAATTTCTGTCAGAGAAAAAGTAGGTTACAGCCTGGGGGACGCAGCGAGCCATATTGTATTTGACTCCTCTGTTGCCATCTTAGCCTACTTCTATACCGATATTTATGGTCTACCGCCCGCCGTGATGGGGACGATGTTTTTGCTGGTTCGTCTGCTGGATGCGATTACCGATCCGATTATGGGGGCGATTGCGGATGCCACCTCAACCCGCTGGGGGCGCTTTCGTCCGTGGCTGCTGGCGATATGCGTCCCCTTTGCGGTGAGCTGCGTGCTGGTTTACTCCATACCGTCTTTCTCCGACTCGGGGAAAGTGGTTTATGCGGTTGCGGCATATATATTTATGACGTTGATGTACACCGCCATTAATATTCCTTACTGCTCGCTGGGCGCGGCGCTGACTTCCGATCCGCGTGAAAGCCTCTCTCTGCAATCCTGGCGTTTTGCCATCACGCCGATTGGCGGTGCGCTGGGTACCGCGTTTATTTTACCGCTGGCTGATCTTCTTTATCCGGGCGATCGGGCGACGGGTATTCAGGTCTCCATGGCGATATTTGGCGTTATAGGCTGCCTGATGTTTGTCGTCTGTTTCGCGACCACTAAAGAGCGCGTTCAGCCGATTAAAGAAGAAAATCTGAATATTTCCCGCGATGTGAAAATTCTTTTCCGCAACGATCAGTGGCGTATTCTTTCCGTTTACAATTTTATGATGCTGGTCGCCGTGGTGATTCGCGGCGGCGCCGTCGTTTATTATGTTAATAGCGTGCTGCACAAAGGCGCCGACGTGATTACGGTATTCATGCTCGGCGGGATGTTTGCCTCCATGCTGGGTTCGGTGCTGGCAAAACCGTTTGGTACGCGTTTCTGTAAGGTCCGACTCTCTTTCTGGATTAATCTCGTCACCGCTGCGCTGGGGGTCGTGTGCTTTATTGTACCGGTGCAGTATTGGCTTCTGGTGCTTGGGGTCCATATTCTGATCTCCATTATTCAGGGCGGTAACGGCGCGCTGCAGTGGTCGATGATTACCGATGTGAACAACTACGGCGAATGGAAAACCCAGCGGCGTATTACCGGTATGAACGTTGCGGCCAATATCTTTGTGATAAAACTGGGCGTCGCCGTCGGTGGGGCGATCCTTGGCTGGATATTAGCCTATTACCATTACGCCGCTAACACCACGGTACAGCCGGCTTCCGCCGTACAGGGGGTGGTGCTGTTATTCACGCTGGTACCTTCTGTTTTTTATGTTCTTACCGCAGTCTCTATTAAATTCTATGGCTTAACTGAAAATAGAATGAACGGCATCGTTGATGATTTGAAAAACGGAACTTTTGCTGAATCCTGATTAAACACTAAAAAAGTGCAAGGGCTATCTGATTTATTGCCTCCGGATAGCCCGGTGGTATCCGGGATGACATATACAATAACGTAATTAGGGATGTTAAAAATGAAAGTGAAATATATCGCTCTGGTTATGAGTGCCGTATTTTCTGGCGGTCTGCTGGCCGCCCAAAATAATAACTCTGTGGATATTGAAAAACGGTTAGCACAGCTTGAACAGCGTTTAATTAACGCTGAACAGCGGGCCGCCGATGCGGAAGCGAAAATTCAGACGCTAACCCAGCAGCAGAACGTGGCGGCGAAAAATGCGCCAACCGTGAAGGTCGAGTCTGCGGAGCCCGTCGCACCGGGCGCGGCGCCAACGAAACTGACGCTCTCTGGCTATGGGGATATCAAGTTTTACGGCGATGTCGAATTCAACATGGACGGCGCCAGCAGCAGCGGTAGCCTGACGTCGGTAAAAACCTCTTCGAATAAAAACTGGGCGCCGGGTACTAAAGAACGTTGGGATATTAACGGCCGTATTCTGCTGGGCTTCGATGGTATGCGCAAAATGGATAACGGCAATTTCGCCGGTTTCTCCGCCCAGCCGCTGGCCGATATGACCGGTAAGATGAACCTTGATGATGCGGTATTCTTCTTTGGCCGGGAAGATGACTGGAAGGTCAAAGTTGGTCGTTTCGAAGCCTACGATATGTTCCCGCTGAATCAGGATACGTTTGTCGAATACTCCGGCAACACGGCTAACGACCTTTATAGCGATGGCTACGGCTATATTTACATGATGAAAGAGGGCCGCGGCCGTAGCAGCAGCGGTGGCAACTTCCTGCTCAGTAAAACGATAGATAACTGGTATTTCGAACTTAATAATCTGGTGGAAAATGGCAGCACGCTGTTCCGGGACTCCAGCTATCACGGCAATAACCTGGAAAATGAGAAAAACGTTGCCTATTTACGTCCGGTGATTGCGTGGAATAGCGGTCGCTTCTCTACCGCCGTCGCGATGGAAAAGAACGTCGTGAAGAATGCTTACGGTTATTACGACAATCGCGGCAGTTGGATCGACCAGTCGGACCGCACCGGCTATGGCTTGACGATGTCATGGAATGGACAAAAAACCGATCCGGAAGACGGGGTCACCACTAACCTGAACGTGGCCTATATGGATGCCTCCGATGAGAAGGATTTCACCGCAGCTATTAACTCCCTCTGGCATCGTTTTGAACTGGGTTATATCTACGCCCACAATAAAATCGACAAGTTCAACTCGGCTAATTATGTCTCTACTTGCGACGATGGCTGCTGGATCTCCAACGTGGGTGACTACGATATCCACACCATTCACGCGTCGTACCTGTTCCCCAATGTCATGGATATGAAGAACTTCAATATCTACCTTGGCGCTTACGCCTCGTGGATTGAAGCGAAACCAACGGATGGCGACAAACATGAAGACTCCCGCTACGGCGGCCGTCTTCGCTTCAAATATTTCTTCTGATCAAAGCCGCGCCCGCATTGCGCGGGCTCTGGTCAATATGCCATTACGCCTCCTGCGGAGGCTCGAGTTAACAGGACAACACCATGTATGACAGTAAAGCGGGGACCCCGCTGGAAGGGTTTGCCGAATTTGCCGCCGCCGCCGCTGCCGAGGGCGCGGTGCTGCTGAGAAACGATCGCGGCATGCTGCCGCTTGACGCTCAGCAGCCGGTTTCGTTATTTGGCCGTACGCAAATTGACTACTATCGTAGCGGTACCGGCTCGGGCGGGGCGGTAAACGTGGTGAGCCGAACCACCTTGTTGCAGGCCATGCGCGCGCGCAGCGGGGGGAAGCTCAATGAGCAGCTGGCCGCGCTTTACGAGAGCTGGACGCAACAGCATCCTTTTGACAACGGCGGCGGAGGCTGGGCGGCTGAGCCCTGGTATCAGCAGGAGATGCCGCTGAGCGATGAGCAGATTCGTCAGGCCCGCGCCGTCTCGACCCAGGCGGTGATTGTCCTTGGCCGTACCGCTGGTGAAGATCAGGATAACGCGGATGTTGAAGGCGGATACCGGCTCACGGCCGACGAAATGATGCTGCTACATCAGGTCTGCCGCGAGTTTGACGATGTGGCGGTCGTGCTGAATACCGCCGGGCTTATCGATCTCGCATGGGCCGACGATCCGCTGCTGCGTACTCGCATTCGCGCGCTGCTGTACGTGTGGCACGGCGGCGCCGACGGGGCGCAGGCGGCTGCTTCGCTGCTCTATGGTGAGGTAACGCCATCCGGCAAGCTGGTGGGCAGCATCGTCAAATCGCTGGATGACCATCCGGCATCGCCCTGCTGGGGAGCGGAAGCGCAAAACCTCTATCAGGAGGATATCTACGTCGGCTATCGCTACTTTGAAACCTTTTGTCCCCAGCTTCTGCAGTTTCCTTTTGGGTTTGGTCTCTCCTATACCCGCTTCACCCTGCAATCGGCGCGGGCGGAAGCCTTTGACGACCAGATCCAGACGACCGTCACCGTAACCAACGACGGCGCGCGTTTTGCGGGCAAAGAAGTCGTCCAGATTTACCTTCAGGCGCCGCAGGGCGCGCTCGGGAAACCGGCCAGGGCGTTGGTGGCCTTCGCCAAAACCCGCCTGCTGCAGCCGGGTGAAAGTGAAACCTTAAGGTTATCGATTCCGCTGGAGCGTTTTGCCTCCCTCGACGATAGCGGGGCTACCGGGCATCCCCATTGCTACGTGATGGAACCCGGACTGTATCGTTTATTGATCGGTAACAGCGTGCGCGATCTGCAACCTTTGCCGGTAGACGGAGAGGCGGGGTACACGCAGAAGACTCTGCGGATCCTCTCCCGCCATCAGCAGGTGCTGGCGCCAACGGTACCTTTCGTGCGCATTAGGCCCGCTGGCGATGGCGGCGATGGGCGCTACCAGATCGAATGGGAAGAAGTGCCGCGACGGAAGATTAACCTGCGCTCGCGTATTGAGGAGCGCCTGCCAGAGAGCATCACTCTCACCGGCAACCAGGGGCTTACCCTCAGCGACGTTGCGGAAGGGCGCGCGACGATGAACGCTTTTGTTGCTCAGCTGTCGGTGGAGGAGCTGGCCTGTCTGGTGCGCGGGGAGGGCATGTGCAGCTACAAAGTCACCCCCGGCGTCGCGTCGGCCTTTGGCGGAGTGGCGGACAGCCTGCTGGAAAAAGGCATTCCGCTGGCGTGTGCCGCCGACGGGCCTTCCGGTATTCGCATGGATAACGGCGCAAAGGCCACTCTGCTGCCCAGCGGTACGCTGCTGGCCTCCAGCTGGGACCCGATACTCGTGGAGCGTTTATACGTGATGGAGGGCAAGGAGCTGCTGCGCAACGGTATCGACCTGCTGCTGGGGCCGGGGATGAACATCCAGCGCCATCCGCTCAACGGGCGCAATTTTGAATATTTTTCCGAAGATCCGCTTATCACCGGGATGATGGCGGCGGCGGTGGTGCGCGGCATTCGCAGCGGCGGCGGCGTGGCGACGCTTAAGCACTTTGCCTGTAATAATCAGGAGTTTGCCAGAGCCACAGCGGACTCGGTAGTGTCGGAGCGCGCGCTGCGTGAAATCTACCTGAAAGGCTTTGAGTACGCGGTGAAATCCGCCGGCGCCAGCGCGGTGATGACCGCCTACAACCCGGTCAACGGTTACCAGGCGGCCTCCAGCTACGATCTCACCACCACCGTACTGCGCGAAGAGTGGGGCTTTCGCGGGATCGTCATGACCGACTGGTGGGCAACGATGAACGATCCCATCGATGGCGGCGCGGCGAGCACCCGCAACACCGCGGCGATGATCCGCGCGCAGAACGATCTCTATATGGTGGTCAATAATAACGGCGCGGAGGTTAACGCTGCCGGTGATAACACCCTGGCGGCGCTGGCAAAAGGGGAACTCACGCTCGGTGAGCTTCAGCGCTGCGCGATCAACATCCTCGATTTTATGCTGCAGACTCAGGCCTTTAAGCGTGGGGAGGCGCCCCGGGCGAATGTGATTCACCTGGCGGCAGAACCGGCCTGCGCCGCCGGCTGCGAGGGGGCAATTAAAATCGCCGAGCAGTCGCGTCTGCGCTATGACGAGGACCTGGTGCTGAGCGTTGAACAGGCGGCAGTCTACGATGTGCTGGTCAGCGTGTACGCCGACGGCGCGCCGCTGGCGCAAACCGCCGGCAATCTGCTGCTCAATGACCAGTTCGTGGCAACGATACACACCCACGGCACGCTCGGCCGGGAAATGGTGCAGAAGCTGTGTCGGGTTGCGCTACAGCCGGGGAAATACCGCGTGGGGTTTGACGTTATCAAGCCGGGTCTGGTGGTGGAGTGGCTGGAGCTGAGGCGCGTTAACGACTAACCGTGGCAGACGTTCAGGTCGCGTGCGGCCTCTTCGCGAGCCGTTATCTGGCGACGGATGCGGGCTATCGACCCGCCCGTTAACGCGGGAGCGAACGCCCCAATTTGGTGCGATTCTGGCTGACGGCAGAGCCTGAACAAGCAAAATAACGGGTTATTTTTTATTCAGATAAGCGCGGCGTTACGCTATGCCGCTGTGCTGTGCTACCTGGCATAATTAATGCTTATCTCTCCCGGGGATGACCTCAAAGTGAGTACAACCGGAGGAGACGGCCATGATAAAAATAACGCTTCCTGACGGGCATTATTATGATGAGATGCTTACCGCACAGGGAGAGCAGCGTCAGCACTATAACGCCTGGTGGCAATGGTTTCGCAGTACCGATCAATTCTCTATCCGGCAGAAAAAAGAGCAGGCGGAGCTGCTCTTTCACCGCATCGGCATCACTTTTAACGTCTACGGCGAAGACGAGGGGACCGAACGTCTGATCCCTTTCGACAGCGTGCCGCGCATTATCCCCGCCGGCGAGTGGCAGCGAATCGACCGCGGCATCCGCCAGCGGGTGAAGGCGCTCAACGCCTTTCTTTACGATATTTACCACGATCAAAATATCCTGCGCGCGGGACTGATCCCGGCCGAACAGGTGCTGGCGAATGAACAGTATCAGCCCTGTATGCAGGGGATAAACTTACCCAATAACACCTATGCCCATATCACCGGGGTTGATATGGTGCGCAACAGCGATGGCCAGTATTACGTGCTGGAGGATAATCTCCGCACCCCCTCCGGCGTCTCCTACATGCTGGAAAACCGCAAAATGATGATGCGGCTCTACCCCGAAATGTTCGAACAGCACCGTATTGCGCCGGTAGAACGCTACCCCAGCTATCTGCTGCAAACGCTGCGCGAAAGCTCGCCCGTGGACGACCCGTGCGTGGTGGTGATGACCCCAGGGCGGTTTAACAGCGCCTATTTTGAACACAGCTTTCTGGCCCAGCAGATGGGCGTTGAGCTGGTGGAGAGCGCGGATCTGTTTATTAAAACCGGGGCGGTGTATATGCGCACCACCGAGGGGCCGCGGCGCGTGGACGTCATATACCGGCGGATCGACGATGCGTATCTCGACCCGCTGGCCTTTCGCGCCGACTCTATGCTGGGCGTGCCGGGGCTGCTGTCGGTGTACCGCGCCGGAGGCGTGGTGCTGGCGAATGCCATCGGCACCGGCGTCGCCGACGATAAATCGATCTACCCCTTCGTGCCGGAGATGATCCGTTTCTATCTGGGCGAGCAACCGATCCTCAGCAATATTCCCACCTGGCAATGCCGTAAAGCGGAAGATCTCAGCTACGTGCTGAGCCATCTTGAGCAGATGGTCGTGAAGGAGGTTCACGGCGCGGGCGGCTACGGCATGCTGGTCGGTCCGCGCTCGACCAAAGAGGAGCGCGATGCGTTTCGTCAGCGTCTGCTGGCAAACCCGGCCAACTATATCGCCCAGGACACCCTGGCGCTGTCAACCTGCCCGACCTTTATAGAAGAGGGGCTGGCGCCGCGCCATATCGATCTCCGGCCCTTTGTCCTTTCCGGTCAGGAGATCCGCCTGGTTCCCGGCGGCCTGACGCGGGTGGCGCTAACCGAAGGCTCGCTGGTGGTGAACTCGTCGCAGGGCGGCGGAACCAAGGATACCTGGGTGATGGAGGAGGACGAATCATGTTAAGCCGCACAGCGAGTGAACTCTTCTGGATGGCGCGCTATCTTGAGCGCGCGGAAAGCTATGCCCGGGTGCTGGACGTGACCTGGAAGCTGTCGATGATCCCCCGCCACAGCCAGCAGTCGCGGGATTTAGCCTTGCCGCTAAATCTATCGCTGACCCATGAGCTGTTTCAGGCCCGGCACGCGCGTTTCACCATGAGCAACCTGCTTAATTTTTTCGCCCTCGACGGCAACAACCCGTACAGCATTTTTAGCTGCGTCGAGATGGCGTGGAACAACGCCCACGCGGTGCGCGGCAGCCTGTCGGCGGAAGTGTGGGAAAGCATCAACGCCACGCGTATTGAGCTGCGAAAACTGCGCCAGCAGGGGATCGGCGAGCTGGGCAACGACGCCTTCTTTGAGTGGGTAAAAGAGCGGGTTCATTTGTTTCGCGGGGCGATTCTCGGCACGCTGCTGCGTAACGACGCTCTGAGCTTTATCGGTATCGGGACGCTGATCGAACGGGCATCCGCCACCGCCCAGCTGCTGCTGATTAAGGATCAGCAGTTAAACAGCGATCCCGATCCGGTCCGCGAGTATTACCGGCTGGATACGCTGCTTAACGCGGTCAGCGCACGCGAGGCCTATAACAGCATCTACCGCCAGCCGGTCAGCCGCGAAACGGTGATGGAGCTGCTGATCCTGCGCAACGATGTGCCGAGATCGCTGCGAGCGAGCATTTCCGACCTCGTCGGGCAGCTGGAGCAGATTGCCAACGATCGTTCGCACCTGCCGCTGCGCCTGGCGCACCAGCTTAACGTCGACCTGCGTTTTAGCACCCGCGACGATCTGGCGCAGGCTGATTTGCAGGTCACCCTTAATGCACTGCTGGCGCGGATTAACGCGCTTTCCGACAGCATCAGACAAACCTATCTGGAGGCGTTATGAAACTGGTAATCGATCACCTGACCCGCTACGGCTACGATGAAGAAGTGAAGTTTTCAACCCAGTACCTGCGCCTGACGCCGCGCAGCAGCGGTCGGCAGAAGATCACCGCCTGGACATTAACCCTGCCGGACGGTTCCGCCGTCGCCACCACCGACGCGTGGGGCAACGTGCTGCACGTGCTGACGCTGGATAATCCGCATAAAGAGATTACCATCCGCGCCAGCGGGATCGTCGATATCGTGGAAGAGGGGGAAGAGATTGGCGCGGAGCCGCAGGAGCTGCTGTCGCCGCTGGTTTTCTTGCGCTGTACCCCGCTTACCCGCGCTGACGGCCCGATCCGCGAATTTGCCCAGCGCTGGTATCAGCCGGAGGCTCAGGAAGCGAGCCTGAACCGGTTAATGGCCGAGCTGCTGCTGAGAATGCCCTATTCGCCGGGCGCCACGCAGGTACAGGACTCGGCCGCCGACGCGTTCGCGCGATCGAAAGGGGTTTGCCAGGATCACACCCATGTGTTTCTCGCCTGCTGCCGGGCGCTGGCGATCCCGGCGCGCTACGTCAGCGGCTATGTCTACAGCGATAACGCCGAGCATGTCGCTATGCACGCCTGGGCTGAAGTATGGCTGAACGATCGCTGGCAGCCGTTTGATATCACGAACAATACCCGCCGTCTGAATCAGCATTTGCGGCTGGCGACCGGGCTGGACTATCTTGATGCGTGTCCGGTGCGCGGTACCCGCCTCGGCGGCGGCGGAGAAATTTTGTTAACTAACGCTGAGGTGCGCGAGCATTCACAGCAGGCGCAGCAGCAATAACCGCAGGAATGAAACGATGACCTATTGCGTGGCCATGTGTTTGTCAGATGGACTGGTGTTTGCCTCAGACTCCCGCACCAACGCGGGAGTGGACCATATTGCAACGTTTAAAAAACTGCACGTTTTCCATCAGGATGGCGAACGCGTCATGGTCCTGCAGTCTGCGGGCAACCTGGCCACGACTCAGAGCGTGATTAGCCTGCTCAGCGCCCGCATTCGTACCCAGCAGGAACCGAATCTGATGCAGGTGACTTCGTTATACGACGCGGCGATGCTGATCGGCAAAACGTTGCAGGAGGTGATTCAACGCGACGCCAGCAATCAGCAGAACTGCGGCAATACCAACTTCAACTGTAACCTGCTGCTCGGCGGGCAGATCGCCGGGGAAACGCACCGGCTGTTCCATATCTATCCGGAAGGCAACTTTATTGAAGCCACGCGCGACACGCCCTATTTCCAGATTGGCGAGAGTAAATACGGCAAACCGATCATCGACCGGGTCCTGTGCATCGATACCCCCCTTGAGCAGGCGATGTGCTGCGCGTTGATCTCGATCGACTCCACCTTGCGCAGCAATCTTTCGGTGGGACTGCCGCTGGACACGCTGCTCTACCGCAGCGGTAGCCTGAGCAGCGCCGGGCAGCATCGGATCACCGAAAGCGATCCCTATTTCAATACCATTCGCAAAGCCTGGTCCGAGGGGTTACAAAGCACCTTCCTGCAGCTGCCGCCGTTCACGCCGGGCGGCCAGGATCAGGGGGCGAAATAGCGTCCCGGCGTCATGCCGGTCATGGTGCGGAAAAAGTAGATAAAGGCGCTATCGCTGGCGAAATCAAGCGCCATCGCGGTATCGGTAATCCGCTGCCCGGTAGCCAGCATCTCAACTGCCTTCATTAATCGCCACTGCTGACGCCACTGCTGGTAGGACATACCGGTATCGCGGCGGAACAGGCGGCTGATGGTTTTTTCGCTGGCACCGCAGCGGGCTGCGAGCGTCCCAAGCGCCGGCGGTAGCGCATCGCCGGAAAGCTGCGCCAGCCGTTTATCCTGCGGCAGCGCCAGCATCATCGGCTCCTGGGCGGCGGCGCGAATTTCCGCCTGGCACAGGGCCGCGAGATGCCGCGCCGGCTCGTTTTCCCAGTCGGTATCCCAGGGGCTGGCGCTGATACGCTCTAAGAGTTCGCGCAGCAGTGGCACCACGTTGAGTATCGCCGCCTGCGTTGGCAATTGAGGGTAACGCTGCGGCTGAAACCAGACTGAACGATAATCGACAATATTTTTCATCTCCGCGCGATGGCTGATACCGGCCGGGATCCAGGCGGCGCGTCCCGGCGGAAGCAGGCACAGCAGCGCGCCATCGTCGAGCGTCAAACGTACGCATCCCTGACGGGTAAACAGGATCTGCGCCATCTTATGCTGGTGGCTGCCGGAGTCATGGTTACCCAGCGCCGACTGCACGCCAATCAGGCTTTTTATTAACGCATCCGGATCGAATGCCGCATCAGCGTCAAGCCAGGCCATAATGTCTGATTTCCGATATTTAAAGTCATTATGTTTATAATGTTCGATAAACGGCTTACCTACAATAGCGCCTCTTGTTTATCAGGAGGTAGATATGTTGGGACGTGCCGCGCTGGTACTGGTTACTGCGCTATTGATGTTTCCGCAAATAGCGGAAACGATTTATAGCCCGGCGCTGACCGATATCAGCGCCCGGTTTTCCGTGAGCGCAGCGCAGGCGGCGCAAACGCTCTCCGTATACTTTATCGGTTTTGCCGTCGGCGTTCTGTTGTGGGGCGGATTCAGCGATCGCTACGGTCGGCGCCCGGCCCTGCTGGCGGGGTTAGGTGTCTACGCGGCGGGGTGCCTGCTGGCGCTGTGGGCCAGCGATTTTTCGCTGCTGCTGGTGGCGCGGATCGTCACGGCCGCTGGCGCGGCAACCGGCTCAGTGGTGACGCAGACGGTTCTGCGGGACTGCTATAGCGGGCGGCAGCTGGCGGGGATTTTTTCGTTTATCGGCCTGGCGCTGGCGGTGAGCCCGGCCATCGGGGTCTATATCGGCGGCGGGTTGACCGCCATCTGGGGTATGCGCGGTGTATTCAGCGCGCTGGCGATTTTTGCCGCCGCGCTCCTGCTGGGCTGCCTGTGGTTGATGCCGGAAACGCGCCCGCATAACCTCAGGGGAGGGTCTTTTCTTGACGTGCTGAGGCGGATGGCGGGCGACAGGCGTATCGCTCTGGCGGCAATTCTGGTGGCGGCATTTAACATCAGCCTGTTCAGCTACTACAGTCTGGCTCCCTTTCTGTTCGCCAGATTCGATCTCGATGCCCTGGCCTTTGGCTACAGCGGCGTGGCGCTTGCCGCGGGTTCGCTGTTCGGCGCGCTGCTTAACCGCCGTCTGCTGCGTCAGAATGTCCCGCTGGGGCAAATGCTCGCGATCGCCTGCATCCTCCACCTGGCGGGCGCTGCCGCCGTGTACGTGCTGCGGGAATCGCTGTGGTTTGTGGCGCCGGTCGCGCTGGTCACCCTCGCGTATGCGATGGCGATCCCGCTGGTTCTGGGATCGGCGCTGAGCGCCTATGGCGACTGTCGGGGCACCGCCGGCGCCATTTTCGGCTTGTTTTATTATCTTCTGATAGGCGCCGGTCTGCTGGCGGCCGGATGGGGGCAATCGCTGGGCGCATCGCTGCTGCTGTGCGCTGGGGTAAGCCTCATCGCCGGGTGGCGCTATATGCACTCGCTCAACGACGCATAAGGCCGATTTCTGGCAAAGCTTAGTGATTTAATTTCTTTGTTATTTAACGCGTTATCTCACATCTTCGGGGGAGCAAAACGATAACGCGAAAAGGTAGCTTCAGGAATGGCAAAAAGCAGATCGGCCTATTTGCATCCGCAGCAGCGCGAGCGGATTCAGCAGTTGTCCCGCAGCTGGCTGTGGCGCAGCGAACTGCCGACCTGGCTACTGATTTTTGCGATCTACGGCGGCTGGTTTGCCTCGCTGGCCTGGTGGCGCGCGCTGGGGCTGTTCCCGGCCACGCTGCTGCTGGTCTGGTTCACCGCCTGGTATATGTCACTGCAGCACGAGCTCATTCACGGCCATCCCACCTCGCGGCCGTGGTTTAATCAACTGCTGGGGACCCTGCCGCTGGCGGTCTGGTACCCCTATGGTCTGTATCGCGACTCGCACCTGGCGCACCATAATCATCATCTGCTGACGCAGCCGGTTGACGATCCGGAATCCTACTATTTTACGCCGCAGAGCTGGCAGCATTTTGCCCCCTGGCAGCGCAGTCTTATTCATCTGCGCAATACGTTTATCGGCAGGCTGCTGGTAGCGCCGCTGCTGGATATTGCCCAGACGCTCAGCTGCGCGCTGACGGCGCTGCGTCTTCGGCGGGTGAAGACGCTAGCGATGTGGCTGGTTCACGGCCTGCTGCTGGCGGCGCTGTTCGCGTGGATGCATCACCTTGACTTTTCGCCGCTCTATTTCGTGCTGGCTGTCAGCTATCCTGCGCTGGCGTTAACCAAAGTGCGCTCTTTTCTTGAGCACCGCGCCGCGGATGATCCGCTGGCCCGTTCGGTGATTAACGAGGCGGGACTGGTCTGGCGGGTGCTGTTCCTCAATCTCAACTACCATTCAGTGCATCACGATTTGCCGGGCGTACCGTGGTACGGGCTGCGAAAAATCTATCTGCATAATCAGGCGGAGTATCAGCGGCGCAACGCCGGGTTTGTGGTGCGCGGCTACGGTGAATGGCTGCGGCATTTTTTTGCCAGACCGGTGGCGGTGAATGCGCATCCCGGGTTCAACCAGCAGGGTAAGGCGGATGAAGAGCATGAGTGAAAGGCTGGCGTTTCCGATGTACGCGGTGAATGACGAGGATACTCAGGCGCTCTGGCGGGCGGTGCGGCAGCTGCTGGCGGCTCGCGGCGTGGTGGATGAGGATGGGCTGTCATATACGGTACCTGAGGATCTGCTGGCGCACTGGCGCCATCCGGCGCTGCTGTTGAGCCAGACCTGCGGTTATCCGCTGGTGACGCTGTTGGCGAACGTGCAAACGGTCGGCTGTTTTCACTATTCGGCGCCCGGATGCGAAGGGCGGAACTACCGCAGCCTGCTGGTGGCGCGTGAAGCGGACGGAGGGAAGTCGCTGGCAGATTTTCACGGGCGTCGGGTCGCGTGCAATTCGCCGGATTCCCAGTCCGGCTATAACGTGCTGTTAAAAATGATCGCGCCGCTGTCGCGCGATGGGCGTTTCTTCTCAACGGTCGCGTTTAGCGGCAGCCATCGCCAGTCGCTGCGTGAAGTTCAGCAGGGGACGGCGGATATTGCCGCCATTGATTGCGTGACCTGGGCGCTGCTGCAGCGTCATCAGCCGGAGGCGCTGGCGGGGCTGACGGTGATTGCCCATAGCCCGCTGGCCCCGGGGCTACCGCTGATTACGTCGGCGACGACGCCCGCGGCGACGCTGGAGTTGCTCAGAGAGGCATTGCAGCAGCTGGTGAGCGATGAACGCTATCAGCCGCTTTGCGAAGCGCTGTTTATCTGCGGCTACAGCGATATGCGGCGCGCGGACTATCAGCCGCTGCTGGCGTGGCGTGAAGAGGCCGCGGCCAGAGGCGTTGTGCGGCTATAGTTGGCAATTGCCTCGGGCCGCGGCGCAAGCGCCTTGCCCGGGCTACCCGATCGCAGGCGGTTGTGAACCCGTAGCCCGGTCATACAGCAGCGCCACCGGGAAGCAAGTCGCAGCGCGGTCAGAGAGTCGAATTCAGGCGTTGACGTCAATTGGCGTAGGGGAGCGTCGGGCTGGCGAGCGAAGCGAGTTAAAACGCGCTGGGGCTGACGGCGTCGATCCTCTCTCCGCTAACCGGATGCACGAAATGCAGTTCGCTGGCGTGCAGCATCAGGCGCGGTGCCTGTTCTGTTCCCGGAAGCGCCATGCCGCCGTACAGATCGCAGCCCAGAATAGGATGGCCAAGGTGCTGGCAGTGAATACGCAACTGATGGGTGCGGCCGGTTTCCGGCGTCAGCTGGACTCGCGTTACCGGCACTTGACCTTGATAGCGCAGGCGCTCCACGACCCGATAGCCGGAGCGGGCAGGTTTGCCGTGGCGCGGGCAAATCGTCATCAGCGGAAACAGCGCCGGATCTTTGGCTATCGGAGCGTCAACGGTTCCTTCATCATCCGCCAGATGCCCGCACAGCAGCGCGCTGTAGACTTTGCTCACCGCACGCTGGCTGAACTGCTGGCAGAGCGCGGCGTTGATGGCCTTGTTGCGCGCAATCACCATCAGCCCGGAGGTGCCGAAATCAAGACGATGCGCCAGCGTGCAGCCGGGAAACTGTTGTACCAGTCGATAATGTACCGAGTCGAGATTCAGGGGATTTTTCCCCGACAGGCTCAGCAGGCCTGAGGGTTTATCGATCAGCAGCAGATGGTCATCCTGGTAGAGGATATCGATTTCAGCGTGGCACGGCGGGGCGATAAAGGTATCGATAACGGTAGACATCAGGCTGCACGGAGAGAGAGTGGAGGCGGATAATAGCGTATTATTCGCCTTCACGCGAGCTATGCGGTGACGGTACTCATGGCCTTAATATGCTGCCAGAAACGTTCGGCGGACTGGTTGAGCCGCGCACCGGAGCGATAAATATAGGCGCCGATCGGCAAGGACAGGCTCTCATCCATTATCGTCAGGCGGCCTTCCTCGAGCTCGCGCTTGATAGAGTATTGCGGCAGCCAGCCCACGCCGTCGCCGTTGAGGATCATACGTTTTAACAGCTCGCTCATTGAGGAGACAAAGGTCAGCGAGAAGGTAATTTCCGGCTTGCGGTCGATCACCTGATTCACCTGGCGTCCCATATAGCTGTCGTTGGCGTATTTCATCAGCGGCAGCACCCCGCGATGCAAATTAAAAAGCGGTCTGCCGTGCTTATCGCAGGGAGAAACGAGGTGCAGCGCTGAGTCGAAAATTTTATGATTGATAAACGGATAGTTCATCAGCTCTTCATTATAAAACGACAGGATAAAATCACTTTTGCCTTCTTTAAGATTAAATACGGCATCGTTGACATTAATCGATTCAACATGAAAAGTTTTATTCTTCCGGTCGGTATAACCGGCGATAATTTCTGGCAGTAATAAAACGGAAAGCGACGGCGCAGCGTCGATTCTTATTTTCTGCGTGGTGTTGTTCAGCCCTTTAATTCGGCTGATCTGGAAGTCCATATCGTCGAGCATATTTCGTGCGTAGCCAACGAAAATCTTCCCTCGGTTGGTCAGCTGCAGCGGGTTTGCCGAACGGTCGAAGATGCTGAAGCCCAGCGAAGACTCGAGCGCCTGAATGCGGCGGCTGAAGGAGGACTGCGAAATATTGCGGCTTTTGGCCGCGAGCGTAAAGCTTCTGGCTTCCTCAAGGGCAATCACATCGTAAAGCCATTTTACTTCAAGATTCGCCAGCACCGATCCATTCCTCATTCCTGCAATAAATGCTATGCAATTTTAGCATAACGCATAGAAACTATGCAATTAACATACTTACCTACAGGTGTTAACATTTTTAGCAGAGTTAGCTTATGAGGTATACGTGCCAACGATATTTCTAAAGTACAGGCGAAACCCTACACGAGCACGATTTTAAATCGCCGGCTCTGGTCTGTTCATCCTGGTTATTTAATTGCACGATGGTTTTTTTATTAAAATAAATCCATCTGCTTAACTGACGGGTTGAAATAACCGAATAGCATCTTATCCAGCCAATAGTTTGTCAGGAGTGCCATGTCACGTATTGAATCAGTAAAAGACGCTCTTCTTGCGCTCGGAATTCAGGAAAGCAGCGAGCTGTTTTATAACCCCGATTACGACTTGCTGATTGCGCATGAAACCAATGCAGAGCTCACCGGCGCGGCGCGCGGCGTCATGACCGAGTCCGGGGCCGTTGCCGTGGATACCGGGATCTTTACCGGACGCTCTCCGCGCGACAAATATATCGTCAGAGACGAGCTGACGCGTGACACCGTCTGGTGGTCCGATTCCGGCCTTGGCCGCAACGATAATAAGCCGTTATCCACGGAGATTTGGGCTGACCTGAAGACGCTGGTTGCCGGACAGCTGAGCGGCAAAAAATTGTATGTTGTCGATGCCTGGTGCGGCGCCAGTCCGGCAACGCGCCTGGGCGTCCGCTTCGTCACCGAAGTGGCCTGGCAGGCGCACTTCGTCAAAAACATGTTTATTGCGCCGAGCGCGGAAGAGCTGGCTGAATTTACGCCGGACTTCGTCGTCCTCAACGGCGCGGGCTGCACCAACGACAAATGGCAGGAACAAGGGCTGAATTCCGAGAACTTTGTCGCCTTTAACCTGAGCGAAAAAATTCAGCTGATCGGCGGCACCTGGTACGGCGGCGAAATGAAGAAGGGTCTCTTCTCGGTGATGAACTATCTGCTCCCGCAGCAGGGGATCGCCTCGATGCACTGTTCAGCTAACCGCGGCGAAGCGGGAGACGTGGCGCTCTTCTTTGGTCTGTCAGGCACCGGCAAAACCACGCTTTCCACCGACCCGCTGCGTCAGCTGATCGGCGATGACGAGCACGGCTGGGACGATGAAGGCGTGTTTAACTTCGAAGGCGGCTGCTATGCCAAGACCATTAATCTTGACCCGCATGCCGAACCGGAAATTTACGGCGCGATTCGTCGTAACGCGCTGCTGGAAAACGTGGTGGTCAGAGCCGATGGCAGCGTGGATTACGCCGACGGCAGTAAGACTGAAAATACCCGCGTTTCTTATCCGCTGTCGCATATTGACAACATCGTGAAACCGGTATCGCGCGCGGGCCATCCGTCGAAGGTCATTTTTCTTGCCGCCGATGCTTTTGGCGTGCTGCCGCCGGTATCCCGTCTGACAACCGAGCAGATGCAGTATCATTTCCTGTCGGGTTTTACCTCGAAGCTGGCCGGAACCGAGCGCGGCATTACTCAGCCCACGCCAACCTTCTCCGCCTGCTATGGCGCGGCCTTCCTGCTGCTGCACCCGACGCAGTATGCCAGCGTTCTGGCTGCGAAAATGGCGGCATCGGGCGCCGAGGCCTGGCTGGTGAATACCGGCTGGAACGGAGAGGGCAAGCGCCTTTCGCTACGCGATACGCGCAATATCATCAGCGCGATCTTAAACGGCACTACCGGCGAGCTGCGCGAGGAGACGGTCCCGGTGTTCGGTCTGTCTATTCCGCAAACCGTGCCAGGCGTGGATAGCGCGCTGCTTGACCCGCGTAGCGGCTGGTCTTCCGCCGACAAATGGCAGGAGAAGGCCGAAAGTCTGGCGCAGTTGTTTATGGATAACTTCAGGCAATATAGCGATACCGAAGCCGGCGCCCGCCTGGCGTTAGCCGGTCCGACGCTGACAAAATCAGCCGTTACGGCCTAAGGCATTTTTTCAGCGACCAACCCGGGCAGCCGCCCGGGTTTTTTACGTTAGCCATCGCCGGGTGAATGGCGCAGGAACTTGACTCTGCCTGTTTAGCGATTATAAATAAAGGGATGCAGGGCTCAGGATTGGGTCAAAATAACCTCATGGCATTATTGTTATGAGAATTATCCTGGTAACCCCGCTGCGATGATCCCTCGATACGCTGATATCGATAAATAAAGGAATGACTATGAAACTCTGGAGTAAAACGCTAATCGCTTCTGCCGTATGCTTATTTCTTGCCGGCTGTGATGATTCCTCAAAGGTTGATGCTAATCTGGATAAAGCAAAAGATAACGCCCAACAAATTAAAGAGGCGGCGTCCGATAAAGCCGACGCAATTAAGGATGAAGCTGATAAACACATTGATGCAATAAAAAAACAGGCGGCGGACGAGGCCAACAATCTCAGCAGCCAGGCCTCCAGCATCAAGGCGGAGGCGGATAAAAAAGCGGAAGCAATTGCTCAGCAGGCCCAGGCCCAGGCTGATGCCGTCAAGCAGGATGCCCGGCAGAAAAGCGACCAAATCGTGCAGGAAGCTGGCAAAATTAAAGACAGCGCGATTGTTGATGCCAATAACCTGGCCAACGATGCGGCGAATAAAACAAAAGAAATTAAAGAGAGTATCGCTCCCGCTAAAACCGCAGAAGATGCGGCCAATGCGAACCAGCAGACATCACACTGATTATTTTTCGCCCTCCGCCTTATGCCAACATTATCTTCAGCGCGTTGGTTCGCTGAAGATAATGTGGATTCAGCCTTTTATCTGTGGGTCACCCAGACGAGTTTATCGACCGGGAAGCCCAACTTCCGCGCAATGCTCACATACTCCTGCTTCACGGAGTCAGGGATGGTCGGCGTGCGCGACAGGATCCACAGATAGCCGCGATCGGGGCCGCTGACCAGTGCATATTGATACTGGCTATCCAGCGCGATCACGTTATAGCCACCGTAAAACGGGCCAAAAAAGGAGACTTTCAGCGCCGCAGTATCAGGAGCGCCGGTGAAATAAGCTTTACCCTCGCTCTCGTTCCATTTTTGTTTCTGCGGATCGTAACCACGGTTAACTACGCTAATGCCGCCATCGCTGCGTTGACCGTAGGTCGCGGTGACCTGCTCCAGGCCGCGTTCGAAACGATTTTCAAGGCGGGCAACTTCATACCATTTGCCCAGATACCGACTCGCGTCAAAGTCGCTTATGGGCTGGACACCTTTGGGTGGCGTGGGGGATTTACAGGCGACAAGGGTTAATGCGATAGCAACGCCAGTCAGAACAGGCCATATCTTCATGTGAAGTCCTTTTGTGAACGCAGGAACAGGGAGTATAGCGCAGGCTTATTCTTTTCCCGATCGTTGAGGTTATATTCAGAAAAATCTATCGTCCCCGGGACGAATAGCATTCTGCGCTTGTTTCCATAACCGCGTTTATCACGAAAAATTGAATATATTTTCACAGCCCAGCTGCTAACGTTTAATTGTTATTATCCGCAACAGGAAAACATTGTGAAAAAATTATCCGGTCTGGTTCTGTTATCTGCTATGTCTTTCATCCCCGCAGCGTTTAGTGCTCCCACCGGGACGCTCAGCGTACATATTCTCAATCAGCAAACCGGGCTGCCTTCCTCGGGCGTGACGGTGACCCTGGAAAAACAGCAGGCGAATAAATGGACCGAGCTTGCAAGCGGCGTAACCGACAACGATGGCCGAATTAAATCGCTGTATCCGGCAGAAGGGGATATGCAGCCGGGGATTTACAAAGTGACCTTCAAAACCGGCGATGACTTCAATAAGCAGAAACTGGCCTCATTTTTCCCGGAGATCCCGGTTCTCTTTACCGTGACGCGCACCAATGAAAAGCTACATATTCCTTTGCTGCTCAGCCAGTATGGCTATTCCACCTATAAAGGTAGCTGATCGCTCGCAATAAACACGCTTTACCTCACGCCATAATAAACAAAAGCCTGCTTACAAGCAGGCTTTTATCTGACGACTTTCGGTAGCGCGCCGTGCTTATTGGTTTTGCTGGAGGATCCTTAAAAAGTCCGCTTTATTGGCAATCAATGACAGCGCTCTGGCGATAACTTCATCGCTAAAGATTGACGCGACTTCTCTTAGCACATCAATGTGCTCACTCTCTTTAGCAATCACGCCAATGGCAATGAACATGACGTTATTTCTGTCCCAGATTACGCCGTCAGGGAACTGATAAATCTCAACGCCGGTTTTAACTATGATGTTTGTGGCTGATTTAGGCAGATGCGGCAGCGTAATGCCGTTACCTAAAAAGGTGGAGACCTGGCGCTCTCTTTCAGCAAGAAAGGCCACGCAATCTTCACTGACATAACCCCTGGCCTTAAAGTCAGCGCCAATCATCGCCAGCACTTCCGCTTTATTTTTCGCCCGGCATGACAGATGAAGATTATCTTGCGTAATGTTATCGATCATAATCCGCTTTCCTTTGTTGCTGCATTGAGTCGTGCTGAAGATTTATTGGCCGACAGCTCTTCTTCCAGCTGCTCCAGCGATTTATTTGATGTTTCAGGTAGCGCCGTGACGACAAAAATAATCGCCAGGTAGTTAATCGCGGCAAAAATCAGGAACACCGGGCCTAACCCGAGCTTGGCCTGCAATAATGGGAACAGATAGCTGACGATGGCGTTCATCACCCACATGAAAAATACCGATATGCCCATCGACAGTCCGCGGAACTTGAGCGGAAAGAGTTCCGCCAGCACCACCCAGGTGATAAAGCCCATCGTCCCCTGCATTACGCCAACGAACATCGCGCCGAGCAGCCAGATGGCCGTGGCTTTGATGTCGCCGACCAGGGTGTAGTCTACGCCGGCAATGATAAGGTGCAGGGTAGCCATGATCGCGAAACCATAAATAATGATGGTTTTACGCTTAAAACGATCGACCAGGAACAGAACGCCAAATAACATGCCGCCGACGGAGAACACGCCATTGAGTACGTTGCAGATGAGGGAGGTTCTTTCGGAGAATCCGGCGCTGCTCAGGATCTCAGTGCCATAGTACATGATGACGTTGACCCCGGTGGTCTGCTGCAGCGCCGCCCAAATCACCCCTACCAGCAGGAGTTTGAAAATCCATGGCGTCTGAAGGATGGTGATAAAGGCGTTTTGCGAATGGAGCTTTTTATCGGCTTCGGCCTTAATTAAGGTGGTGATATCGTTGAATTCTTTGGTTGCGCGTTCAAGCGGGCGGATTTGCTTTAAAATTTCCAGCGCTTCTTCATGGCGGTTTTTGCTAACGAGCCAGCGAGGGCTTTCCGGCGAACGCAGCATGCCGATAAACAGGCAGATAGCGGGAATGGTCTGTACCATCAGCATATAGCGCCAGACGTCGGGCAGATGGCCCCAGAGGATGCCAATAATGGCGTTGATGGCAAATGCGGCTAACTGGCCGATGACAATCGCGACTTCATTTAAGCCAGTGAGTTTTCCGCGCATTTCCGTTGGCGCGACTTCAGATATAAAGGTGGGGGCGGTGACCGAAGCGCCGCCGACGGCATAGCCGAGGATGAAACGTGAAATAAGCAGTACGGTGATATCTGGCGCCAGAGCGGACATCAGTGCGCCGATGAAAAAAATAAAGGATAAAAAAAGCAGGTATTTTCTTCGGCCAAAGAAATCGGCGAATTTTCCCCCGAACACGCTGCCTAGCGCAGCGCCGATCAGCAATACGCTCATGACCAGACCTTCAGTGGTCGGCGTCAAAGCCATATATTGTTTCAGAGAGGAAAATGCGCCATTAATAACGCCGGTGTCATAACCGAATAACAGGCCGCCAAATGTCGCAACCAGGGTTATCTGGTGTAGTCGTTTTCTCTGCTGTAGGTTCAGATTCATAATAAGAGACATTTTTATACCTTTTGTTTTGATTAACGGCACGAGATAAAAACGTGTCATCCCATCCCCGTCATGGCCTGCCTTTGCGCCAGGCGAAGCACGGTCGGGATGAAATAATTTTTTGTTCTTAGTGCAACTATTTAGCGCGATTGCTATGCGCTAAATAAAACCGATCAAAGAGGTTTCTTTTTGATTAATGATGAATCATCGGTAGATGCGGGGCTGGGTCCTCCGGGATGGTCGACGTTCAGAAAGTCCCCGGCAGCGTGAGGGTGGAAAAGGGGTGGGCCAATATAAACGGTTCTGATAAATCCTGATCTCACTTCCTTCATTGCATCCTCCGGGGGGTTAGGATTTCTGCTGCGCCATTAAGGCGGGCAGAGTGCGTTTAGTGAGACGTTATTATTGACGCAATAAGTGAAATAAAAATGCAAACAGATCACATTTTGAAAGTTTTGTTTCGAGTGTGTTTTGTGAGGCAAGTGTAGCAGCCTTGTTTATACCAGGGCTTTGTTTATAATCATCTGATATATAGAGTAATTTTTTAGCTTGCAAATGGGGGGTGTAGCTATCAGTATGCCGATGTATTGTTAAAATTATGATATATATCACATTTGTTTACCGCATATTTTATGGAACTTAAATTCCATTATTGAAATTATTTTAATTTTTATTCGAAATTTGATGGCAAAAAGCTGCTGCCGTGGCGAGCGTTAACATTCACGGCTTAACCTCCTGAGTCCGCTTTTTGACCGCAAGCGAAGGCTGAGATCTATGTATGTCGTCAATGATTAGCGGCGGGGCGGCCCCGGGAAAGAGAATTGAGAACAACCGATTATCATAGTGATACGCCTGTTCTCTTTTTGATAATTACCCGGCAGGCTTATCCATGTCATATTATTTCAGCGGCAGGTTTTTTTAGAGATGCTTCACATAACTTACCCTCAAATAACCCTTTATTTATAGGTGGCATAGCCATTGCTTTATTCAGTCATCTTTCTTTGTGAGTGGAGACTGAATAATATGGATACAGTGCTTGTTGGCAGTGAGGTGCCCCGCGTAGACGGGCTCGCCAAGGTGACGGGTAAAGCTGTCTACGGCGATGACATCACCATGAATAATATGCTGTATGGCGTATGCCGCTACGTCGATATCCCTGCCGGGCGTATTGATTCTCTAGACCTGTCGGAGGCGGAAAAAGTCCCGGGGGTCGTGCGCATCGCCACCTGGGACGATATACCCGGCCAGCGCAAACTGGGGGCGATTGTTCCCGATCATCCGCCGATTATTGACAAGGAGATCGCCTACCGCGGCGACGTGGTAGCCGTCGTGGCGGCGGAATCCTATGAGGCGGCCTGCATTGCCGTCGATAAAATCAAAATCACCTATACCCCGTGGGAACCGATTACTTCGCCGGAAGAGGCCATGAAGCCCGGGGCGCGCCTTATCCACAGCGAACTCGATAGCAATATCATCAATCGCCACCACACGGCGAAGGGCGATATAGAAGCCGGCTTTGCCGCCTCCACCCATATCTTTGAACGTGAATATGAAGTGGGTTTTCAGGAGCATGGCTATATTGAGCCGGAGTCCATTACTGCCTATCTGGACAATAATGAACAGATCATGACCATTGAAGGGTCGATTCAGAACGCTCACCGCACCCGGGCGGTGATTGCCAAATATCTCGACCTGCCCCAGGCGAAAGTCAATATTAAGCGTTCGGTCCTCGGCGGCTCCTTCGGCGGTAAGGATGACATTATCGATAACGTCTCCTGCCGCGCGGCGCTGCTGGTGCACCTGACCGGACGGCCGGTTAAGATCTCCTATAACCGTGAACAGTCGATGCGCGAGAGCTACAAGCGCCATCCTTATAAGATGAAATACCGCATTGGCGTGGACGACGACGCGCGTATTCAGGCGATTAAAATTGACATCATCGCCGATGGCGGCAGCTACTGCGGCCAGACGGTGTTTGTCACCTGGCGCAGTTCCGTCCAGGCGGCGGGTCCCTATAATATTCCTAACGTGCGCGTCGATCTGGTGGGGGTGTATACCAACAACAACTACACCTCGGCCTACCGCGGCTACGGCGCGCCGCAGGTCATTTTCGCCAACGAATCGCTGATGGATGACGTGGCGGGCGAACTGGGCCTGTCGCCCGTCGAATTCCGTTTGCGCAATATTCTCAAGCAGGGCGATACCAGCATGGCCGGGCAGGTCTTCAGCGAACACACCGTCTCCGCGCAGGAGGTGCTGGAGAAGACGCTGCTCAAGGCCGAATATGAGGCCAAACGCGAGCACTATAAAAAACTTAACGCGGAAGGCGGCCCGATCCGCTACGGGATTGGCTTCGCGCTGAGCCATCGCGGCTGCTCTCTGGGGGCGGAGGGGCTGGATGCGTCCTCGGCCCTGATTCAGGTGAATGCCGACGCCAGCGTGAACATTTCCACTTCGGTATCCGAGAACGGGCAGGGGCTGCAGACCACCATGTCGCTGCTGGCGGCGGAAGCGTTCGGTATTGCGCTCGATCGGGTGATGTTTAGCGAACCGGCCACCGCGATGATCGCCGACGGCGGCTCAACGGTCGCTTCGCGCGGTACCCTGATGGGCGGGCAGGCGATTCTGAGCGCGGCGAACAAAATTAAACAACGCATGGCGGACGCCGTCAGGGAAACGCTAAAAGCGCAGAGCATTGACGATATTGCCTGGCAAAATGGCAAAGTGTTCAACCGCCACAACCCGGAGCTGAGTCTCAGTTTCCAGCAGGTGTGCGATATGACCCGGGCTACCGGGGCAAACCTCTCCGCCTACGGCTGGCACGTGGCGCCGAATATTCACTGGGATGAAGAGAAAGGCTGCGGCAGCCCCTATTTCACCTGGGTGTACGGCTGCCAGCTGGCCGACGTGGCGGTGGATATGCGCACCGGTAAAATTACCGTCAATAACGTCGTCGCCACTCACGATGTGGGAAAAGTCATTAACCCGGTTGGCTTTAGCGGCCAGGTTTACGGCGGCGTGCTGCAGGGGATGATCGGCTACGGCATGCTCGAGGATTTCAACACCGAGCACGGCGTGGTGAAATCGGAAAACTTCGATACCTATCTGCTGCCGACCATCAAGGATATGCCGCACATCGATATCATCGCGGTGGAAAACTATGATAAAGCGGGCCCGATGGGGGCGAAGGTTATCGGCGAACCGGTGCTCGAACTGGGCGCTGCGGCCCTCAACAACGCGGTGAGCTTCGCCATCGACCGACCCAACCGGACCCTGCCGCTGACGCTTGAACAGGTTCGCCTCGGCTATAACCTTAAGAAGCCGGAACGCCAGAGCGAGCAGATGCTGGAATCGGGCGATAAGAAACAGGTTCACCGCCTCAACACCCTGTCGCTGAGCGTCCCGCAAACCCTTAAAGAGGCCCTGACGCTGATGGCCGAGAAGGGGGCAATGCCTATTGCCGGCGGTACCGATGTGCTGGTTCAGGCCCGGATGCTGTCCGGCGAAGTGCCGCTTGTTAATATTGCCGGGCTGGCGGAGCTGAAGGAGATTTTTGACGTTGAGGGTGGCGTCTCAATTGGTTCCGGCGTCTGCTTTACCGATCTGGTTAAGCATCCGTTGATTCAGCAACGCTATCCGCTACTGGTCACTGCCTGTAAAACCGTCGGCTCCCTGCAGCTGCGCAATCGGGCAACGATCGGCGGCAATATCGTCAACGCCGCCCCGTGCGCGGACTCCATGCCGCCGCTCATTATTTATGATGCGGAAGTCGAGCTGCGCAGCGCGCGCGGAACGCGCCGGATGCCGGTCAGCGAATTCGTCGTGGGCGGCTATCGCACCCTTCTTGAACCCGATGAGCTGGTGGTCCGCTTTATCCTGCCGGCGCCGACGCAGCAACCGCTGATCAATCGCTATCTGCAGCTTGGCCGGCGCAATGCGTTGAACATTACGCGCCAGAGCTTAACCGGGCAGTTCATGGTCGATAAGGGCGTGGTTCGCCTGTGCCGTCTGGTGGATGGCGCGCTGATGGCTAAACCGCAGCGGCTGACTGAGGTTGAGCAGGCGCTCACCGGTAAGACGCTAGACGCCGCCACCATCGACTATGCGGCCGGCGTGCTTCACGACAAGGTAGAAAAAGCCATCGGCGGACGCTGGTCAGCCCCCTATAAAGTCCCCGTATTTATCGATATGTTCCGGCAGATGCTGCAGGAAGTCATGACAGAGCAGAAGAAATAAGGAGCCATGAACATGAACCATATTGAGCTAAAAGTGAATGGCATCCGCATTGCCCGCGATGTTAAAGACAATGTCCGCCTGATCGATTTTCTACGTGAAGATCTCAAGTTAACCGGCACCAAAGAGGGCTGTTCGGTGGGTGAGTGCGGCGCCTGCACCGTCATTCTGGACGGAAAATCGGTCTGCTCCTGCCTGCTGCTGGCCGCCCAGTGCAACGGGGCGGAGGTCACCACCGTCGAAGCGCTGCATCACGATCCGGTCGGCAAAAAATTGCAGAATGCCTTTATTCGTCACGGCGGCGTTCAGTGCGGCTTCTGCACCCCCGGCGTATTAATGAGCGCTAAAGCGCTGCTGGATGCCAACCCGGCCCCCAGCGACGATGAGCTGAAAGAGGCGCTGGAAGGGAATATCTGCCGCTGTACGGGATATCAGCCGATCATCACCTCGATTAAAGCCGTGCTGAAATCCTGACCATCGTAAGCGCCGCCGTCGCCAGTTGACGGCGGCGCTTTTTCGGCCGCAGGAGGAGGATGACAATGAGCAAAAAAGTCGATAAGCAGTGCATTATGCTGGCTGCCGGGCTCTCAAGCCGCATGGGCAAGTGGAAAATGATGATGCCGTGGGGCGAAGGAACGATTCTGGATAGCGCCCTTGCCAGCGCCCTGGCGTTCTGCGATCGGGTGGTGCTGGTCACGGGGTTTCGCGGCGATGAGTTGGCCGCGTGCTATCAGGACCATCCGGGCGTTGAGGTGGTCTTTAACCCGCGATATCAGGAGGGCATGTTCTCTTCGATTCAGTGCGGGGTGAGCCATATCCGCGCTTCGCGTTTCTTTCTGGCGCTGGGCGATATGCCGGAGGTCACGCCGGGCGTGTACCGCAGGCTATGGGCCAACGCCGACGCGGAAAGCTGCCTCATTCCGGCTTACGATCGCGGTAAAGGCCACCCGGTACTTCTGCCGCAGCGGGCGATATCTTTGATTAACCACGCGGCGGAAGAGGTCACCCTGAGGGAGGTCATCGGTCAGATGGCAGTGCGCGTTATCCCGGTGGAGAATCAGGGAATTCACTGGGATGTAGACACTCCGCAGCAGTATCTTGCGGTCGCGCGCCGCTGCCGCAAGGATCTGACGGCTGTCGGATAGCGTTGATGGACGTCATCAGAAAAAATAAGCAGAGACAATATCGCCCCGGGGATTGACCGCCGGGGCGATATTTTTTACCCCGCGGCGCTTTCGCGCAGGCGGGCTTTCAGCTTGCTGTATTCCTCAATGACGTACCTTTCGGCGGCTTGCCGATCGGCAATGCGCTCAACGTTAACGGCGCAGTACTTGTACTCCGGGGTTTTGGTGATTGGGCTAAGATTCTCGGTGACCAGCTCGTTGCAGGCGCCGATCCACCATTGATAGGTCATATAGACGGCCCCTTTATTCGGCCTGTCGCTGATCTTCGCCCGGGAAATCACCTTGCCTTTGCGCGAGTTAACCCACACAAGTTCTTCGTCCTCAATGCCGAGACGTTTTGCGTCGGCGGTGTTGATCTGGATGTAGCCCGGTTCGTCCGCCAGTTTGGCCAGCGCCGCGCAGTTGCCGGTCATCGAACGGCAGGAGTAGTGGCCCACTTCGCGCACCGTGGAGAGCACCAGTGGATACTCGTCGCTCAGCTTATCGATCGGCGCTTGCCATTCGCAGGTGAAGAACTGCGCCAGCCCGTTCGGGGTGGAGAAACGTTCCGCAAACAGATACGAAGTGCCCTGGTCCGCCTCCGACTCGTCGCGACACGGCCACTGCACGTAGCCCAGTTCCCCCATTTTCTCGTAGGTCGCGCCGAAGAAGTTGGGGCACAGGTGGCGGAGTTCATCCCAGATCTGCTGGGTGTTGTCGTACTTCATCGGATAACCCATACGGGTGGCGATCTCGCAGATGATCTGCCAGTCGGTTTTCAGATCCCACTTCGGCTCTACCGCCTTGAAAAACCGCTGGAAGCCGCGGTCCGCTGCGGTATAGACGCCTTCATGCTCGCCCCATGAGGTCGAGGGCAGAATCACATCGGCCGCCGCGGCGGTTTTGGTCATAAAGATATCCTGGACGATGACCAGCTCCATCTCTTCGAAGGCCTGACGCACGGCGGAAAGCTCGGCATCGGTCTGGAGCGGATCCTCTCCCATGATATACGCCGCCCGCACTTCGCCGTGCGCTACGCGGTGCGGCAGCTCGCTGATGCGGTAGCCAGGGTTCTCCGGCAGGCTCCCGACGCCCCAGGCTTTGGCGAACTTTTGCCGATTCTCCGGAAATTTCACGTACTGATAGCCGGGATAGGTGTCCGGCAGCGCCCCCATGTCGCAGGCGCCCTGGACGTTATTCTGGCCGCGCACCGGATTAACGCCGACGTGCGGTTTCCCCAGATTACCAGTGAGGATCGCCAGGCTGGTCAGGGAACGCACCGTTTCGACGCCCTGCCAGAACTGGGTCACGCCCATTCCCCACAGAATCATGGCGTTTCCGGCGGTGGCATACAGCCGCGCGCATTCGCGAATCTGCCTGGCGCTGACGCCGGTGATGGCTTCCACCGACTCCGGCGTATAGCCTTCGACGATTTTGCGATACGCTTCGAAACCTTCGGAACGCCCGGCGACAAAGGATTTATCGTAGAGATCCTCCGCAATAATCACCTGCCCGATGGCGTTGAGCAGCGCAATATTGGAACCGTTTTTCAGGGCCAGATGCAGGTCGGCAATGCGCGCGGTTTCGATTTTGCGCGGATCGCAGACGATGATTTTGGCCCCGTTGCGTTTAGCATTGAGGATGTGATTCGCCACGATCGGGTGCGAATCCGCCGGGTTATAGCCGAAAATAAACACCAGATCGGTATTATCGATCTCGGTGATGGCATTACTCATTGCGCCGTTGCCGACCGACTGGTGCAGACCTGCAACCGAAGGGCCGTGTCAGACGCGTGCGCAGCAGTCGACGTTATTGGTACCAATAACGGCGCGCGCAAATTTTTGCATGATGTAGTTGGTTTCGTTGCCGGTGGCGCGCGAAGAGCCGGTGGTCTGAATCGCGTCCGGCCCGTATTTCGCCTTGATGTCGCTGAGGCGATTTGCCACATAATCGAGCGCTTCGTCCCAGGAGACGGATTCCAGCTTGCCGCCGCGCTGGCGGCGGATCATAGGGGTTTTCAGGCGCGGCGTGAGGATCTGCGGGTCGTCAATAAAATCCCAGCCGTAGTAGCCCTTAAGGCACAGGGTGCCCTGATTGTTTTTCCCCATCGCGGCGTCGGCGCGGGTAATTTTTCCCTCCTCTACCGTGAGCTGCATTTTGCAGCCGGAGGCGCAGTAGGGGCAGACGGTCGTTACTCTCTTCATAGCAGTGGTCCTTAAACTTAGAACAGCAGGGCATAACTAAAGCGGCAACTAAGGCCCTGCGCTATTCCCTGCTGCACGACGGGTATCGCCAGCAGCAGCAGGGTGATCAAGGCAAACAGGATTCGGGTGGGCATTACTGTCCCTCCTGGGCTTCTTCAGGCTGTCTCTCCTTCTGAACTTTGCGCAGCAGGAGCCACATTCTGACGGTTCTGACGGCCATATTGCGCGCCGCTGAGCTCGGCGGGGCCGGATCGGGGACCGGCGTTTCGTGGTTAACGCGGAAAGGTACGCTGCCGTTGAGGGTGAGGTTGGCGACGATAGCCGTCAGGGTACCGATGGTGATCCCGCTGTGCAGAAACAGCTGAACCATCGGCGGAAACTGGGTAAACAGATTGGGCACCAGCACCGGCATCATGCCGAGGCCGAGGGTCAACGCCACGACCATGCCGTTATTATTGTTGCGATAGTTCACCTGCCCCAGGGTACGAATACCGGAGACGGCCACCATACCGAACATGACGATGCCTGCGCCGCCGAGGATCGGCTTTGGTATCAGCACCACCAGCGCCGCCATCCTTGAGAACACGCCCATCAGAATCAGAATGATACCGGAGACCGACACCACAAAGCGGCTGCGTACCCCGGTTAAACCGATCAGGCCGACGTTCTGCGCGAACGCGGCGTAGGGAAACAGATTAAAAAAGCCGCAGATAGTGGTCGCGATGCCGCAGGTGTTAAGGCCGTTGCGCAGCATTTTCGCGTCAACTTTTTTCCCGACGATATCCCCGGTCGCCATCATTGAGGACATGGTTTCCACCATGACCACCACCATGACCATTGATAGCAGGGCGACGGGGATAATATGAAATTCAGGTTTGGCAAACGGCATCAGGGTCGGTAGATGGAGCCAGGGTGTGGCGTGGACCAGACTAAAGTCGAGAGGCTTAAAGCAGCTCCAGAGTACGGTGCCGATAATCAGGCCGATCAGTACCGACGTATTTTTCACCACGCCGGAGGCAAAGGTGTAAATATTAAGAATAATCACCAGAGTAATCGCCGCCATCAGCAGCGAGAAGGGGGCGCCAAAGCCGCTCATCTCGCTGCTGCCGCCGCCGATCCACCCGCCAGCGACCGGCATAATAGACATGCCGATAAGCGTGACGATGCTGCCCATGACCACCTTGGGAAAGAAGCGGATGAGCTTGCTAATCCACGGGGCGCAGCAGAGGATGAAAATACCGGAGACGATCACCGCCCCGGAAATACCGCCGATCCCATACTCCTTGCCGATCAACACCATCGGGATCAGCGCGGCGAAGGTACAACCCTGGATTAGCGGCAGCCGACAGCCGAGCCACTTACCGACCCCCAGCGACTGTACGATGGTGGCCGCGCCGCAGATAAACAGGTCGGCGCTAATCAGTAAAATAATGTGCTCCGGCGGGAGCCCTACCGCATTACCCACAACGAGCGGAACCGCCACGGCGCCCGCATACATCACCAGCACGTGCTGTAGTCCATAAAGAATCATTTGCGTAACGGGTAAAACCTCATCAACCGGTGCGGTTGAATGACCGTTGCGTGAGGCGGAATTGGCGATATCTTTCATGAAGTTGTTATCTCCTGTACGACTTCACTCCGTATAAACGTGAACGGAGCCGAAGTTACGATTCGAAGGCCGCTGCCTCCCTGAGCTGATGCGTTCACCAGCGTGTTGCGCGCACGTTGAGTGATATGCGTAAGATGTGCCAAAAATAAATATCCTGAGAATCGAAGAGGAATTGTGTGAAATAACTCACGGGAAAAAGGGCGGAATATCTCTCTGAGGGCCATATCTTTAAATAAGACACGTTGGCAAAAAATGTGCGCTATCACATTGAGATAGGGATAATCTCATTTTGGTATTACGCACGATACGTTGAATTATCAACATGATTAAATCCAGAACGCAGCGAATAATTTTCCCTCAGCGCGCGTGGATAATTATCTCGCCGTTACGCTGAGGGGCACTTTTTTTTGAGGCTGCTCGCAAAAATGAACAGCATATGAATACCCTGAAAAAAATCGCCTGATTATTGCATCGCTTCCCGGTGAGTCCTGGAATAATAAAGGGAAGCAAATGAATAAATTTATTGTTGCCGATTCTGCAAACTGTATTGGCTGCCACGCCTGTGAAGTGGCCTGCGTCACCTCTCATCGCCAGGACAGCTGGCCCCAGCAGCGCAGCGACTTTCTGCCGCGTATTCGGGTGTTCTTCCACCGCAACGCCAGCAGTGCGACAACCTGCCGCCACTGCAACGACGCTCCCTGCGTCGGCGCTTGCCCGACCCAGGCGCTGATCGTAGCCAACGACAGCGTTCAGTTTACAGAGGCGCTGTGCATCGGCTGTAAAAACTGCGTCATCGCCTGTCCCTTTGGGGCGATTGAGATGGTGGCCAACGATGACGACGCGCCGCAGCTGGCGCAGAAATGCGATCTTTGCCGTCAGCATCCTTCCGGTCAGCAGGCGTGCGTGGCCAGCTGTCCAACCCAGGCGCTGCGTCTGATGGATGAAGCCGCGGTTAACCAGCTGCGTACCGCGCGGCAGATCCGCTCCGCGCTGGAAACCCCGCTGGAAGCCGTTCGTGGCGTAAGACGTCGGGCGATACTCAATAAACCTCCGCGCGTTGGCGCAAAAAAAGTGCCCGCCGATGACCGCATGCAGCACTTCCGGGAAATCTATCAGCCGCTGAGCGAGTGCGATGCGGAGTACGAGAGCGAACGCTGTCTCTACTGCGCGCAGAAGGCATGGTGCAACTGGACCTGTCCTTTACATAATCATATTCCCGATTTCATTCGCCTGGTGAACGAGGGCAAGATTATCGAGGCGGCGGAGTTATGCCATCAGAGCAGCTCCCTGCCGGAGATTTGCGGCCGGGTCTGTCCACAGGACAGGCTGTGCGAAGGGGCCTGCACGCTCAAGAACGAAGGCGGCTCGGTCGCCATTGGCAACCTTGAGCGCTATATCACCGATACCGCGCTGGCGATGGGCTGGCGGCCGACAATCGACAAAGTGGCCCCGCGACCGGAGCGGGTGGCGGTGATCGGCGCCGGGCCTGCCGGTTTGGGCTGCGCCGATATTCTCGTGTGCGCGGGCGTGCACGTTGATGTTTTTGACCGCCATCCGGAGATCGGCGGTCTGCTAACCTTCGGTATCCCGCCGTTCAAGCTGGATAAAAAGGTGCTTGAGATGCGCCGCGACATTTTTAGCGCCATGGGCGTCAATTTTCATCTCAATCAGGAGGTGGGTCGCGACGTGGCTTTTGCCGATCTGCTGAAAAACTATGACGCCGTCTTCCTCGGCGTGGGCACCTACGGTCTGATGGCCGCCGGTCTGGAGGGAGAGAACGCCCCCGGCGTGATTCAGGCCCTGCCGTTCCTGATTGCCAGCACCCGCGAGGTGATGGGGCTTGAAGAGAGCGCCGAGTATCCGCTGACCGACATCAAGGGGAAACGCGTGGTGGTCCTTGGCGGGGGAGATACGGCGATGGACTGTCTGCGCACCGCCGTTCGCCGCGGCGCAGCGAGCGTGACCTGCGCTTACCGTCGCGATGAACTGAGCATGCCCGGATCGAAAAAAGAGGTGGTGAACGCGCGGGAAGAGGGAGTGAAATTTGAGTTTAACGTGCAGCCGCAGCGCATTCAGCTCAACCGTAAGGGGCAGGTCTGCGCGGTGGAGATGATCCGCACGAAGATGGGCGAGCCGGGTCCAGACGGCCGCCGCCGGCCGCAGCCGATCCCGGATTCCGGGTTTGAACTTCAAGCCGATGTGCTCATTATGGCGTTTGGCTTTCAGGCTCACGAGATGCCGTGGCTACGCGGCCACGGCATTAAGCTGGACCGCTGGGGGCAGATAGTCACCGGTGGAAAAGGGCGCGGAACGACGCAAACCAGCCATGACAAAATCTTTGCCGGCGGCGACGCCGTGACCGGGGCGGACCTGGTGGTTACCGCCATGGTCGCCGGGCGGCAGGCGGCCAGCGAGATGTTGACGCAATTCAGGGCCCGGGAGGAGATATGACCAGTTTTATCGTTGCCAGTTCGCAGGCCTGCATCGGCTGCAGGACCTGTGAGGTTGCCTGTGCGCTGGAACATGTGGCGCCGGGGGCGGAGTTCCATCCCCGCCTGAAGGTGATGCGCCTCGACGATCTTAGCGTGCCGGTGATGTGTCATCAGTGCGAGAATGCGCCCTGCGTGGGCGCCTGCCCGACCGGGGCGCTGAGTATGGGGGCGGAGAAAGTTGAAGCCGACGGCGGACGCTGCATTGGTTGTCAGAGCTGCGTTGTCGCCTGCCCGTTTGGGGCGATTACCATCGAGGTGGAGGCCGGTCTGACGCCGGTTATCGTCAAGTGCGACCTTTGCGGTACCCGCGAGCGCGGCCCCGCCTGCGTTGATGTCTGCCCGACGGCGGCGCTGAGTATCATGACCGAAGAGCAGCTCAGAGCGCTGCAAAAGCAGCGCAATATCGCTACTGCCGCGCTGCTGTCGCTATAAACGTTGCGCCCGGCGGCGCGTAAGCTGCCGGGTCATTTCACGCGCGCTGTCTGCAAAAAAAACCGGCTTGTCAGGCCGGTTTAGCATTTTTGCACGGGCTATGCGGGGAGCGCATCCATTCGCGCCCACATTTTTTTCGCCACTTTCTGCGCTTCGCGGAATATCGGCTCGCAGTCGAAGCTGAACTGGCGATCCTCGTAGATCATCACGCCGTTCACCATCACGCTGCGCACGCTGTTTGCTCCCAGGCCGAAGGCGATATGTCCGGCGATATTTTCCGCGATCAGCGGCGTCGGCGCCATATAGTCGCAAATGGTGAGGTCCGCTTTATAGCCCGCCTCAAGGCGGCCAAAGTGGGCGTTGAAGTTGCGATTCAACAGTTCATTACCGTTACTCAGCGCCTTCGCGAAGCTGTCCGGCCACAGCGGCCCGCCGGCGTCGCGGTGTTTAAAGAAGGCAAACTTCAGCTCCTCGAACATATCGGAACCAATGCCGTCGGTGCCGAGCGCCAGATTACGGATCTGCGGCAGGCGGTAGTTGTAGCCGACGTGATTGTTCATATTGGAGCGCGCGTTATGCACCAGGAAACCGTCCTGCGCATTGAGCAGCTCCACGTCGGCATCGGAGATATACAGACCGTGAGCAATCAGCGTCTTACTGTTGATAAGGTCGAACTCCGCCAGCCGCACCAGCAGGTCCTTGCCGTAAAGGTGATGGCTGTGAGAAACATCGTAGCGGTCTTCCGCCGCGTGGATATGCAGGCCGCGGCCGGTGGCTTTTAGCGCTTCGCGCAGCATCACCAGGCCTTCATCAGGCACGGTGAACGGCGCATGGGCGCCGATATGGGCCTCCACCAGATAAGGTTGCTCTCCTTTTTCGCGGGCGGCGTCGATCTCTCTGGCAAAGCGAATATTCTCCTCAACGCTGTCGCGCAGCTCGCGGCTGCCAAAGTTGCGGTCGGTCGTTTCGAAGCAGGTCATCCCGCGCAGCCCGATTTTGAGAAAAGCGTTGCGCAGCTGGCTCAGGGAGCCAGCGATATAGTGGGGCGACGCATGATGATCGATAACCGCCGTGCAGCCGCTACGCACGGCCTCCATGGCGCAGATCAGACCGCTGTAGAAAAGCGACTCTTCGTCCAGCGCCCGGTCAAGGCGCCACCACAGGTTTTTCAGCGTGGAGATAAAGTCCGGGCTGGGGGCGATATTAGCCTGAATCCCCCGGGACAGGCCGGAATAAAAGTGATTATGCGAGCAGACCATGCCGGGCATTACCAGTTGCCCGCGCATCTCTTTCACCTGCGCCTGCGGATAGCGCTGGCACAGGCCGGGGCCGACGGCGAGAATTTTATCATCCTCAATGGCAATATCGACGTTCTCCCACACTTTCGCCGGATAGATCTGCGCGGCGGTGGCATTTTTCAGGATCAGGATACTCATACTTCAACGCCTCCCAGGAGATAGCTTTGATGCTGATGAATATGGCTTATGATGCGGCACATGGCGTCGAGCTGGGCCGGCACCTCGTTAAACTGGCCGCGGTCGTTAATTTCCAGCTGCCACGTCTGGTCGTTCTGGCGCACTTTGACGCTGGCGCCCTCGACGAAGAAGCCCGGATTGGTGCTGTTGACAAAATCCTGCTCGAGGCTGAATACGGTGATTTTGTCTTTATACGGTTTCCCCTGCCACGGGCAGAACTGAGCGCAGTTGCCGCATTCGTTGCAATAAGCGTCCAGGTGCAGGGTCTGGAAACGATTCTGGAACCCCGGGACGGCCACGGAAATATTGGCGCGGTTTGGACAGACGTCGACGCACTTGCTGCACACGTAGTTGCACTCCAGGCAGCGGCTGGCTTCCTGCTCGACAAAAGCCTCGCGCTGGTTTTTATCCACCAGCGTGACGGCGATAGCGCCTTTACGCTGATACACCTTCGCCGGATCGACATTGTTCCAGACTTTATTCCCGTAGCTGCTGGCGATATTCTCCCGCGCCAGGATCAGGTCCGTGGCCCGCCGCGCGTTGCCGATAGCGGAGACGATAGAAGAGGGGCCGCGCTGAACGTCGCCAATCAGAAAGACGTTCGGCTTGCTGGTCTCGCCATCGGCGTTGACCACCGGCCAGCCCTGCGGGTCGAGCGGGATCCCCATTGCCGACAGCGCTTCGCCGTCCTGCTGCTCGCCGATGGCGGTAATCAGGGAGTCGACTTTCAGCGTGCGAAGTTCATCGGTTTCTACCGGACGGCGGCGGCCTTTCTCATCCGGCTCGCCCAGCTTCATCACGCGTACGACGAGCGTTCCGTCGGCGTTAAACTGTTCCGGGTTGCATAGCCACTCGAAGTCGACGCCGTCGAGCAGCGCCTCATCGTACTCTTCGCGCCAGGCGGGCATCTCTTGCTGAGAACGGCGATAGACGATGGTTGCGCTCTGCACGCCCGGCACGCGTAGCGCCGCGCGGGCGCAGTCCATCGCGGTATTGCCGGCGCCGACCACGGCCACGCGTTTGCCCAGATCCAGTCGGTCGCCGCGGTTGAACTGGCGCAGGAACTGCAGCGACTTATGCACGTTCTGGTTATCGCCGCGCAGCTTCACGCCGCTGTTTTTATCGGTACCGGTGCCGACCAGTACATAACGAAAACCTTCCGCCTGCAGCTTTTCTACGCTCAGATGCGGGTCGCAGCCGTACTCAATTTTGACGCCGTGGGCGACGACAAAATCGATATCGTGCTGGATAAGCTCGCCGGGAATGCGGAACTGCGGAATGATATTCTGCACCACGCCCCCGGCGTTGGCTTCGCGTTCAAAAACCGTGACCGGATGCCCGGCGCGGGCGAGAAAGTATCCGGCGGCGAGACCCGCAGGGCCTGCGCCGATCACCGCTACCGGGTGCAGGGAGCCGGAGCCCGCGGGTTTGTGCCAGCGGCTGCGGTACTCGTCCCAGCCTTTCTCCAGCGCCACTTTTTTCAGCTCACGAATGTTGAGCGCGCTGTCGTAATCCAGGCGCGTACAGTTGTACTGGCACTGGTGGTCGCAGATATGGCCGGTAATGGCCGGCAACGCGTTACGCTGATAGATTAGCTCCAGCGCGTCGGCGTAGCGATGCTCGCCCAGCAGGCGAATATATTCCGGAATATCCTGCTTAATGGCGCAGGCCGTTACGCAGGGGGCGACGTAGCAGTCAAGCAGCGGCAGGGGCTCGCCGGTATCAATGCGCTCTTCCGGCTTCCACTGTTTCTGGGTGTAGTCCATGCTCACCGCTTTTTCCGCCAGCGCGTTGAGGCGCTCGACGTCGATCTGCGTCATGTTCCAGCCGTCGGCTTTTTCCAGCTCGCGCATGCACTCGCTCAGGCGCAGATATCCTCCCGGCTTCAGCAGGTCGGTGGCCATGGTGATAGGGCGAATGCCTGTTTCGAAAATTTCGCGAATATTCAGCTGGCTGGCGCCGCCGGAATAGGAGATCGGTAGCTTGCCGTCAAACGCCCGCGAGAGCAGGGCGGCCACGTTGATAGATAGCGGGAACAGGGCGCGGCCGGACATATACATTTCATCTCCCGGCAGCGCCCCCTTGTTATTGACGGTGCCGAGGGTGTTGGTCAGCTTGACGCCAAAGCCGAGGCTGCGCTCTTTCGCCAGCGCCATCAGGCGCGTCAGCATCTCCAGCGCCCGGTCGATCTTAAGGTCGTGGTCAAATGACTCTTCGCTAAGGCCGATATAGCCGAAGCCGCAGGCGTCGAGGATCTGGCGTACGCGTGGATAGCCGAGCAGGGTCGGATTGAGCTTCACAAAGGTGTTGAGGTTTTTCTCCGTCAGCATATAGCGGCAGATGGCTTCGATCTCATCCGGCGGACAGCCGTGCATCGTCGAGAGGGTCACCCCTTCCACCAGCCTGGCGGGCACGCGCTGGGCAAGGTTATCGAGCCCGTCTTTGCGCGCGCATGTTGGCAGGCGATCGATAAAGGTTCTATTTTGCAGCCAGCGGTTCAGGGTGTCGCGGTACTGGGCGAATTTAGGATGGGCGGAGGCGTCCATCATATTGTCGATAAATTCCTGCATTGGCGGCTGTTTAATACCGTCAAGGTTGTAGCCAACGCTCATATTGAAAATAAACGATTTGCTCTCTTTATGGGTGCCCAGCGGAAAGACCTGCTCGAGCAGATGCAGCGTGAACCAGGCTTTCAGGTATTCATCCCAGGCTTTCTTGAGGGTAAATTCGGTGGACCATTCGGTGTTAAAGCACTCATCTTCGGCATCGATACAGGGCTTTTCCAGCTCCAGACGGTCAAGGATCTGTACGGTTTTCAGCTCGATAAACCGCCCGCCGGTGAGCCATGCGGTAATGATGTTTTGCGCCAGCTGGGTATGCGGCCCTGCTGCCGGGCCGAGCGGCGTCGCACAGCTTTCGCCGAATACGCCGATCGACCTCTGCGCCTGCGGCGTGTAAAACTGTTGCTCGGGAATGCCAAAAATAGTCCGCTGACTCTGATACTCGTCGAAAATGCGCGTTAAAAGCTCCTCAAACGGCACGGGACGCATTATATCTCCCATAACCCTCTCCTTAGATATCATTGTAAGATCGACATTGCCGGTGGTAATAATCCCGACGGATAACGAAAGAGGAGCAACAATCACACCAGTTATTCAAACCGCGGCGGCGAAATAATTAATTTGTGAACCAGGTCGAAACTCGACGGTGCCGGGCGAATAATTCCATAGCGGGTAAATGAGAACTCAAATCAATACGCTTTATCATTCGGCGAGATTTCTCAAAATCAGATCCGGAATATCAGAATGATAATTTATGTCGGCTATTCGGCGGTGATTTCAGCAGGCGGCTTATTTTTGCTGCGGTAACAGAGGAAATAATTGATGAGATACCCTCGTTGCAGCGTCAATAGGGCTAACGAAATGACCTGACTCACAATTTACGATGAAAAATAGCGGCTAAGTATAAATATTGCATAGTTGCTACGGGTCGCTGCGACGCTATTTCTACGCCGGGTAGACTCTCAAACTGAGAACCCGGGGAAATATCGCAGATAATCAAATAGAGCCGTAAACATCGCCTTTGAGGTTGGTATGAATATTTTTGCAGAAGCTGCACGACTTGAGGAGCAGAACCGTCCCTTTGCCCTGGCGCAGATTGTCGAAAGCCGGGGCTCTACCCCCCGACACTCCGCTCAGATGCTCATCCGGGAGGACGGCTCGATTGTGGGCACCATTGGCGGCGGGATGGTGGAGCGTAAAGTCATCAATGAGGCGCTGGAGGCGCTGAGCGAGCGGGAGTCGCGAATGTTCCACGGCCGCATGGCGCGCACCGGTAGCGACGCCGTGGGCTCCGACTGCGGCGGCGCGATGTCGGTTTATATCAGCGTTCACGGCCTGCGCCCGCGCCTGCTGTTGGTCGGCGCCGGGCACGTCAATCGTGCGGTTGCCCACGCCGCGGCGCTGGTGGATTTTGACATCTGCGTGGGCGATATCTATCCCGCCAGCCTTTGCCCGGAGGCTTTTCCGCTTTCGGCGAGGCTGGTCCATGGCTCCAGCTTTACGGAAGTGGTCGAGGCGATGGCGGTGCGGCCGCAGGATTTCGTACTGATCGCCACCAACAACCAGGATCGCGAGGCGCTGGACAGGCTGATAACCCAGCCGGTAGCCTGGCTTGGGCTGCTGGCCAGCCGACGGAAAGTGCAGGCTTTTTTACGCCAGATGCGGGAGAACGGCGTGCCGGAGGCGGATATCAGCCGCCTGCGGGCGCCGATTGGTTATGACATCGGCGCCGAGACGCCAAACGAGATTGCTATCAGCGTACTGGCGGAAATCCTGCAGGTGAAAAACGGCGCGCCTGGGGGGCTTATGGATCAGGTGCGGCAATCTTGTCAGCCGGATTGTCTGGCTGAGGCGGTGGCAATCTGAAGAGCAGGGGAGAGTTGCCGGGAGGTTCCCGGCAACCCGTAGCGTACAGCTTATTGGCTTATGATGGTGCCCGTTTTTCCTTCTATCCCCTCTTTGGCTTTGCTTAGCATCGTGATCAGCGCTTTGCGCCCCGGGCCTGAGCGGGCGAAGGCGGCGGCGGCTTCCACTTTTGGCAGCATAGAGCCTTTGGCAAAGTGTCCCTCTTCGATAAAACGTTCGGCATCGCGCAGGGAGAGGTTATCCAGCCACTGCTCGTCAGGTTTACCGAAGTTGATCGCCACCTTCTCCACGGCGGTGAGGATGATCAGCAGATCGGCGTCGATCATCTCCGCCAGCTTCGCGCTGGCCCAGTCCTTGTCGATGACCGCGCTGGCGCCGCGCAAATGATTACCTTCGCGTATGACCGGAATGCCGCCGCCGCCGACGGTGATCACCACGTGGCAGTCATCCATCAGCGCTTTTACCGTTTGTTTCTCGATAATATCGACCGGCTTTGGCGACGCGACGACGCGACGGTAGCCGCGCCCGGCATCCTCTTTCATGATATAGCCGTTTTGGCTCAGCTTTTCAGCCTCTTCTTTGCTGAAGAATGAGCCGATGGGCTTGGTCGGATTAAGAAAAGCCTCATCGTTAGCGTCCACTTCCACCTGGGTTATCAGGGTGGCCACCGGAATGTCCAGCTGGCGCGTGAGCAGTTCTTCACGAATCGCGTTCTGCAGGTCGTAGCCGATGTAGCCCTGGCTGAGAGCCACGCAGACCGACATCGGTAGCATCGGCGTGTGGGCCTCGGTTTTTGCCGCGGCCTCGAAGGCCTGATTAATCATGCCCACCTGCGGGCCGTTGCCGTGAGTGACCACCACCTGGTGGCCAAGGGAGATAAGATCGACGATCGTCCGGGCGGTGTGCTGTACGGCCCGCATCTGTCCGGCGAGATCGTCGCCCAGCGCATTCCCGCCGAGAGCGAGAACAATTTTTTTACTCATAGCTTCCTCTCATTACGTTTCTGTTCCGCTGACGGCCTGGTGAGCGGTGGAAAAAGGTTGTCGGCGTAAAAAGCGGCCCTGTCCGGCGATGCCGGTAAAGGTGCCGTTATCAAAGATCACTCTGCCGTGGGAGAGCGTCTGGCGAATCGCGCCCTGGCAGATAAAGCCTTCATAGGGTGAATAGTCTGCGTTGTCGTGCAGCATGGCATGGCGGATGGTGGTCGTACGCTGTGGATCGATGATAACCACGTCGCCATCGGCGCCGGGCGCCAGCAGACCCTTCTGCGGCCACAGACCAAACAGCTTCGCCGGATTGGCGCTGGTGAGCGCCACAAAGCGCTCGGGGGTGATGCGCCCGGTCATCACGCCGTGCGAGAACAGCAGCAGCAGCCGGTTTTCCACCCCAGGCAGGCCGTTCGGGCAGCGGCTAAAGTCGCCGCCGGAGATCTGCCTGCGCTGCTGCGCAGAGAACGCGCAGTGGTCGGTGGCGACCGTGTCAATATCCCCATCATGGATGCCGCGCCATAGCGCATCGTTATTACTGGCGTTGCGCAGAGGAGGGCTGAGCAGGTAGTTAAGCGCATCTTCACGCTCATAGCAGCGCTCGTCGAGCAGCAGATACTGCGGGCAGGTCTCTACCCACACCGGCTGGTGGCGTCTTCTGGCAAGACGTAGATACTCCAGGCCCAGGGCGTTGGAAAGATGAACAATATAGAGCGGCGCGTTTCCCGCCAGCCTGGCGAGGTTGATCGTTCGGGCGATGGCTTCCGCCTCGCACTCCAGCGGGCGGCTCAGGGCGTGATAGCGCGGCGCGGTTTTACCGGCGTTGATAAATTCCGCCCGGCGCTGGGCGATGGCGGCATCGTTTTCCGGATGGACCGTCGTCAGCGCGCCGGCGCGCTGCAGGTGGCGCATTGCCTGCAGCAACTCGTCATCGTTAAGTTTGTACTGGTAGGTCAGATAGAGCTTAAAGCTGCTGATGCCGCTATCCACCATCATCGGGATCTCGTCGAGAATGCCGTGGTTAACGTGCTGGATAACGCCGTGAAAACTGTAGTCGATAACGGCTTTATAGGCGGCGTAGCCGCGATAGACTTCGAACTGGTGGCGCAGGTGGCAGCCGACGGGGCCAAAGCCCATATGATCAACAATGGTGGTGGTGCCGCCGCAGGCCGCGGCCCGGGTTCCGGTAAAAAAATCATCGCAGCTGCGGGCGAGCCCCACGTCAATATTGAAATGAGTATGAACGTCGACGCCGCCGGGCATCACGTAGCAGCCCTCGGCGTCAATCACTTCGCAGGGTTGTTCTGCCTCAATAGAATCGGCAAGGCGCTTGACGAGGCCATCTTCAATGAGCAGGTCCTGCTTTACCTGTCCGTCGGCGTTGACGACGAGGCCATTTTTAATCAGTACGCGCATAGAAACCTCAACATACCGCCGCAGAGCGCGGCGGCAGACAGGACGAACAATTACTCCGTAGCCAGCCAGCTCAGCGGGATGGCGGCATACATTGCGGCGCAGGTCACCAGATGCGATTTCCAGGTTTTCTCATTTGGCGCGTGCGCTTCCGGCTCTTTCCCTGGCCCAAAACCGATAACCGGAATGCCGTGGCGGCCCATAATTGACACGCCGTTGGTGGAGAAGGTCCACTTATCCACCACCGGCGCTTTGCCGAACAGACCTTCGTAGGCGTTACTCAGGGCGCGGACGGTGAAGTGGTTCTCTTCCACTTTCCAGGTCGGGAAGTAGCATTCGGTCGGGTAGACCAGCCCGGTCCAGGAGGGGCGTTCGTAGTTGTACATTGAGACCACCGCGGCGGCTTTTTTCACCGCCGGCAGCGCGCGGATCTCTTCCAGAGCGCCTTCCCAGGTTTCGCCCCAGGTCAGACGGCGGTCAATGGAGACGGCGCAGCTATCCGCCACCGCGCAGCGGCTCGGCGAGGTGAAGAAAATCTCTGACACGGTCAGGGTGCCTTTGCCGAGGAACTCGTCGTAGCCCAGCTTCTGCGAAAGTTGTTCCAGCTCGGTGAGAATGGGGGCCATTTTGAAGATGGCGTTATCGCCGCGCTCCGGAGCGGAGCCGTGGCAGCTGACGCCCTGAACTTCCACGCGGATCTCCATACGCCCGCGCTGGCCGCGGTAAATCTGGCAGTCGGTGGGTTCGGTGCTGACGACAAATTCAGGACGAATGCCGGACTGTTCAATAATGTACTGCCAGCACAGGCCGTCGCAGTCCTCCTCCTGAACGGTACCGGTCACCAGCAGGGTATACTCATCTTCCAGACCCAGATCTTTGATAATTTTACCGGCATAAACCATGGAGGCCATTCCGCCCTCCTGGTCAGACGCGCCGCGTCCGCCGATCAGCTCATCGGTCTCCATACCTTCGTACGGGTCGAAGTTCCAGTTTTTGATGTTACCAATGCCGACGGTGTCAATGTGCGCGTCCATGGCGACCAGACGCGGGCCGTGGCCGATGTAGCCCAGTACGTTACCCATCGGATCGATTTCCACTTTGTCGAACCCGACTTTCTCCATCTCCTCTTTGATGCGGTGCACCACGCGCTTCTCATCACTGCTTTCGCTGGGGATGGCGATCATATCGCGCAGGAAGCGGGTCATCTCTTTTTCATACTGCTTTGATTTTTCCAGGATCGCGTTGAACGGAATTTGCTTAGCCATAAGGATGTTCTCCAGTTCTGAATACAGGTTTCCCGCCGGGCGGGAGGAATTTGATAAGTCGGCTACTGCGCGGCCGGATGTTTGCCTTCCCAGACGACTTCGCGATAGTGCTTAACGTCGGTGTCGCCCTCGGTGCTAATCACCAGCACCACGGAATCGCTATCCAGCTTGAGCTTGTGCATCAGCGCTTCGCGCTGCGGATGGAAATGAATCGCCGCCAGCAGGCCGAGACCGACGGCGCCGGATTCGCCGGAGATGATGCGAGGATCCTGGCCCGTCGGGTTTCCCAGCACCCGCATGCCGAGGGCGGCGACGGCGTCCTGACAGGAGACAAACTGCGTGGCGCAGTTGCGCAGCACTTCCCAGCCCAGCGGGTTAGGCTCACCGCAGGCGAGGCCGGCCATAATGGTGGCCATATCGCCGCTGACGTTAACGATCTGGCCCTTCAGGGCAGAACGGTAGAGACAGTCGGCCAGCTCCGGTTCGACGATAATGGAATGGAGATGCTTCGCGCCGTAGACATCGGCCAGGTAGCCCAGCACGCCGCCCGCCATCGCCCCCACGCCGCCCTGCAGGAGCACGTGCGTCGGACGGGCGATACCCATCGAGGAGAGCTGTTCTACCGCTTCATCAGCGAGGGTGGCGTAGCCCTGCATAATCCAGGTCGGAATTTTTGTGTAGCCTTCCCAGGCGGTGTCCTGCACCACCTCCCAGCCGTTTTTCTGCGCGGTCTGCATGGTAAAGCGGACGGTGTCGTCGTAGTTCATGTCGGTGACGATACACTCGGCGCCGAGGCGCAGAATGGCATCAACCCGCTCCTGTGAGGAACCTTTAGGCATATAGATAACGGCGTTCTGGCCTAACTGGCGGGCCGCCCACGCCACTCCGCGGCCGTGGTTGCCATCGGTGGTGGTGGCGAACGTCATCTTCTCTTTAATGCTGGATTTGAGCGTTTCGAAGGAGAGGTCGTTGATATCTAAATGGTATTTTTCACAGAGCAGCCTGGCAATAGCGTAAGAGCCACCGAGCATTTTGAAGGCATTGAGGCCAAAGCGTCGTGACTCGTCTTTGACGAGGATTTTTTGCACGCCAAACAGGGCGGAAAGCTCGTTCAGCGCCACCAGCGGCGTAGGCTTATAGCCGGTAATTTTTTGATGAAAGCGGCGAGCCTGCTGCGCCTGCTGGCGTGAAAACAGCGGCGAAGTCTCCCCGTTGAAAAAACGGTTTTCGGCAATATCCATTTTCAGTGAGAAAGCAGACATACTCGATCCTTATCCTTTTATGGGCGAAGTCATGAGGCTGGCCCGCAGGCCAGCCTGGGGATTATTTGATGCGTTTCTGCGCTTCCTTGAGCAGCTGCTCCAGCACCTTGCCCGGATTGGCGTATTTGCGGCACACGATCATCGCGGCGATGATATACGGCTTCCAGCTGGCCTCTTTGTAGGTCGGGATACGGTACTTCTCGAAGACGCCCTCGGTGACTTCGCCCGCGTCGCAGGAGACGCCGGTGATATCCGCCGGCAGGCAGTGCATGTACAGCGCGTCGCCGTCGCGGGTGTGTTTCATCATCTCTTCCGTACAGTGCCAGTCTTTATGTCCGGCGTTCTGTTCAAGGCAGGCTTTTTCCAGCGCCTTCAGACCTTCATGGTCATTCGCGCGCAGCAGCTCGGTGCGTTTTTCCATCACCTTGTACGGCGCCCAGGATTTCGGGTAGACGATATCGGCGTCTTTAAATGCTTCTTCCATGCTGTTTACCTGGCGGAAGCTGCCGCCGGAAGCTTTGGCGTTGTTTTTTGCCACTTCAATAACGTCCGGGATCAGGTCGTAACCTTCCGGGTGGGCGAGGGTAACGTCCATTCCGAAGCGGGTCATCAGGCCGATAATGCCCTGCGGTACCGAGAGCGGTTTGCCATAGCTCGGCGAATAGGCCCAGGTCATAGCGATTTTCTTGCCCTTCAGGTTCTCCAGCGAACCGAAGTGCTCGCGCAGCCAGGCGAGATCGGCCATGGATTGCGTCGGGTGGTCGATATCGCACTGCAGATTGATCAGCGCCGGACGCTGCGGCAGGACGCCCTGCTTGTGGCCGTCATCCAGCGCTTCGCCTACCTCACGCATGTAGGCATTGCCCGCGCCAAGGAACATGTCATCGCGGATGCCGATGGCATCGGCGCAGAAGGAGATCATGTTGGCGGTTTCACGGACCGTTTCGCCGTGGGCAATTTGCGATTTTCCCTCATCCAGATCCTGCTGGGCCAGACCTAACAGGTTGAGCGCGGAGGCATAGGAGAAGCGGGTGCGGGTTGAGTTATCGCGGAATACGGAAATACCTAATCCGCTGTTAAACACTTTGGTGGCGATATTTTCATCGCGCAGGGTTTTCAGCGCGGCGGCGACATCCAGCACCTGCTTCAGCTCATCCGGCGATTGCTCCCAGGTCAGCAAAAAGTCTTTCTCACTGAGATGAGAGTTAAGTTTATTGATATCCTTAATCAGTTCGTTAACAGTTTTCATGTTTCAATCCTGGTCGTGAATGACGGCTTAATGATTGCTGTGCGGTCGGATATGCAGAGTTGCCGAATTAGCGACTGCCAGCGCTGTATAATCACTAACAATAAGCGTGCCAAATCCTCCGCAAGAGGCGACGGTCAAAATTGAATGGTTGAGATTATGCTAACTCGGTCACGAATTCAGGCGTGTTTCTCCGGCAGGGAAACGCTGACATTTGTGCCACTGGCGTCAATTCCAGCAGTACAGGCAAGGGAGGGCGCAGTGAATAATACGATTATCATCTTCACACTGCGCCAATATGATAAAATCCGCTGTGAATTTATCATATTGATAAGGAACTGTGATAGCTATTGCATATTTAAGATAAGGTGGGGGGATCGGCCCTATCTATATCAATGCTCGCCGCTAAAGGGAGTGGTATCATTCTTCAGAGATAAATAAAACCGCCTCGCTCGATGCCGATCAGGTGAGCAATAATAGAAGGCCGACATACATGATACCGTCCAAAGCACCTTCCATTTTAATGCAGATTCAGCCTACAATTCAGAAGTTTGCAAGGATGTTGTCCAGCGTACTACAGTTGGAGGTTGAGATTGTCGATAACGAATTATACCGCGTTGCGGGAACCGGGGCTTATAGTAAGCAGATTGGCTATAAATTAAATTCAAATTCACGGCTTCTTCGTTACATTATTGAAACACAGAGCGAAAAGGTCGTCACTCATTCCCGCTTCGATCCTCTCTGCAAAGATTGTAACAATAAGGACAAGTGCGAAGAGAAAGCGTTCCTCGGCACTCCGGTGATGTATCACGACCGCTGCGTTGGCGTTATTAGCCTGGTGGCGCTAACCCGCGAGCAGCAGGAACGTATTAATGAGAACATTCAGGAATTTTCAGATTATGTTCGCCACGTCTCCAGCATATTCGTTTCCCGCTTTTTACAGGAACGGGCGGTTGGCGATAATATCCACAAAATATTTTTAACCATGATTGAAAATATGGACCAGGGCGTGCTGGTGGTAGGCAACGATCAAAAAGTTAAATTTGCCAACCAGGCCGCGCTGAAAATAATGAGCGTGACGCAGGGCCACGTTATTGGCAAGTCCATCCAGTTTCAGCCTTTGACCTTCGAAGATAATTTCAAGCACGGCCATATGCAGCACATTATCTCCTTTGACGATCGCAAGGAGCTCATTATCGGCCAGCTGCACGCGGTGCAGGATCAATGGCTGTTTTTAATGGCCTTTCACCAGTCGCACTCTTCTGGCGATTTCAGCTGCGGGCAGGAAGGGCCGCAAATTGAAGCGATGGTTGGCGAGTGTCGGCCTATGCGGCAGTTGAAAAAGCTCATCAGCCGCGTGGCGCCGAGCCCATCCAGCGTGATGATAGCCGGCGAGAGCGGGACCGGGAAAGAGGTTGTTGCCCGCGCTATCCACAAGCTCAGCGACCGCCACACGAAGCCCTTTATCGCCATTAACTGCGCCGCCATCCCCGAGCAGCTACTGGAGAGTGAACTGTTCGGCTACGTGAAGGGGGCGTTTACCGGCGCATCGGCTAACGGTAAGACCGGCCTGATTCAGGCGGCCAACAGCGGAACGCTATTCCTGGATGAAATTGGCGATATGCCGCTCACCCTGCAGGCCAAGCTGCTGCGGGCCATCGAATCACGAGAGATTCAGCCGGTAGGCGCCAGCCATCCGGTTCAGGTCGATATCCGCATTATTTCCGCAACCAATCAAAACCTTGACCAGTACATTGCGGAAGGGAAGTTCCGCGAAGATCTCTACTATCGCCTGAACGTTATCCCGCTGCGTCTGCCGCCGCTACGCGAACGCCAGGACGACATTGAGCTACTGATTCACTATTTTCTGCATTTGCATACCGGTCGGCTCAACCTGGTTTACCCCGGCGTCGCGCAGGATGTGATCGATTTCCTCAAACGCTACCGCTGGCCGGGCAATATTCGCGAACTCAGCAATTTGATGGAGTACCTGGTCAACGTGGTGCCCTCGGGCGAGATTATCGATATGTCCCTCCTGCCGCCCAATCTGTTGAGCAGCGGTGAACTGGCGAGCCAGCCGACAGCGCCTGTTTCAGCGGCAGCGACCATCGCCCAGGAGGAAAACGTAACGGCGCTGGAAGAGATGGAGCGGCAGATGATCCGTGACGCCCTCTCTCGCTACAGTAATAAAAAGCAGGCAGCGGACGAGCTGGGTATCGGCATCGCCACGCTGTATCGCAAAATAAAGAAATATTCGCTGGCGGCGGGTCAGAACTGACGGGAACGGCGTCAATAAAAAATCCACGCGAGAGCGTGGATTTTATGACTGGTCTCAGAGCGCAGAAAGGCTTAAACGTTGAACAGGAAGTTCATCACATCGCCATCTTTTACGATGTAGTCTTTACCTTCAGCGCGCATTTTCCCGGCTTCTTTGGCACCCTGTTCGCCTTTGTAGGTAATAAAGTCTTCATAGGCAATGGTCTGCGCGCGGATAAAGCCCTTTTCGAAATCGGTGTGGATTTTACCTGCGGCCTGCGGAGCCGTTGCGCCGACCGGGATAGTCCACGCGCGAACTTCCTTCACGCCTGCGGTGAAGTAGGTCTGCAGGTTCAGCAGTTCGTAACCGGCGCGGATAACGCGGTTCAGGCCAGGCTCTTCAAGACCCAGTTCGGCCATAAACTCATCGCGGTCGGCATCGTCCAGCTCGGCGATATCGGACTCAACGGCGGCGCAAACGGCGACGACCACCGAACCTTCGGCAGCGGCGATTTCGCGGACTTTATCGAGATAAGGGTTGTTCTCAAAGCCGTCTTCGTTGACGTTGGCGATATACATGGTCGGCTTCAGGGTCAGGAAGCTCAGGTATTTAATCGCCGCTTTGTCTTCGTCGGTCAGATTTTTCAACGAACGCAGCATACCGGCATTCTCAAGGTGCGGCAGGCATTTTTCCAGCGCCGCCAGCTCGGCTTTCGCGTCTTTATCGCCGCCTTTGGCTTTCTTCTGCACGCGATGGATGGCGCGTTCGCAGGTATCCAGGTCGGAGAGCGCCAGTTCGGTATTGATCACTTCAATATCGTCAGCCGGGTCCACTTTATTGTTAACGTGGATAATGTTGTCGTTTTCGAAACAGCGCACCACGTGACCGATAGCTTCGGTTTCGCGGATGTTGGTCAGAAACTGGTTGCCCAGGCCTTCGCCTTTGGAGGCGCCTTTGACCAGGCCCGCGATATCAACGAATTCCATCGTGGTCGGCAGGATACGCTGCGGTTTAACGATTTCAGCCAGTTTGTCCAGACGCGGATCGGGCATCGGCACGACACCGGTGTTCGGCTCAATGGTACAGAAGGGGAAGTTGGCCGCTTCAATACCCGCTTTGGTGAGCGCATTGAACAGGGTGGATTTGCCGACGTTGGGCAAACCGACGATACCGCATTTGAATCCCATGATTTAAATCACCTTAATCTTTGGATAATCAACCTGTTACAGTGAACAGATTGTAGAAAAGTAAATAACTTCGCCTATTATACACGGTGCGTGACAAAAATTCCGCACGCCGACCGGTTATTGCGCTTTAAAAGCGTGTAAACGGTTGGTCGCTTTGGTCAGGCCATCCTTCATCCACACTTCGGTGCAGCGTACCGCTTCGTCAACGGCCTCATCAATCAGCTTCTGCTCGCTGGCGGGCGGCTTGCCCAGCACAAAACCGACAACTTTATTTTTATCGCCCGGATGGCCGATTCCCACGCGTAAGCGGTGAAAGTTCGGGTTATTGCCCAGCTTGCTAATGATGTCTTTCAGGCCATTATGGCCGCCGTGACCGCCGCCCAGCTTGAACTTAGCGACGCCAGGCGGTAAGTCGAGCTCATCGTGGGCGACCAGGATTTCATCCGGATTAATGCGAAAAAAGGTCGCCATCGCGCCGACGGCTTTACCACTCAGGTTCATAAAGGTCGTTGGGACCAGCAGGCGAACATCCTCGCCCGCAAGGTTAATCCGCGAGGTATAGCCGAAGAATTTGCTCTCTTCGCGCAGCGGCGCGCGGTAGCGTTCTGCCAATAAATCCACGTACCAGGCGCCGGCGTTATGTCGGGTCGCTGCGTATTCAGCGCCGGGGTTCGCCAGGCCGACAATCAGTTTTATGCTCACTTTTTTATCCTGCTTGGATCGTTCTCTGGCGCGTAGTGTACTGTCTGCGCGCGCGGTTGACAAAATTCTGCCAGCGAAGCGCGGCCGGAACGGATAATCACGGCTTTGAACAATTAGAATTTGATGTTGTTCAGTAGGTTATTTGTAAACTTTTGTTGGCAAGATGTTCGCTTATGTGATCGTCCACGCAATCGCTATATTGGCTATTGTCTATACTACACCTATAAGATTTGGGGATATTCCCATGCAACCCAAGGTTCCGGAGGTGACATATGAAACGCAGAAACGCTTCGTTACTCGGTAATGTGCTGATGGGGTTGGGGTTGGTCGTCATGGTTGTCGGCGTTGGTTATTCCATTTTAAACCAGCTTCCGCAGCTTGACCTGCCGCAGTTTTTCGCACACGGCGCGATATTAAGTATCTTTGTCGGCGCGGTACTGTGGCTGGCGGGCGCGCGTATCGGCGGTCATGAACAGGTCAGCGACAGATACTGGTGGGTTCGCCACTACGATAAACGCTGCCGCCGCGATCAGCATCGCCACAGCTGAGTGAATTCTTTTCCACCAGCCGTTGTCAACGGCTGGTGCGTTTTCATGCAGCGTAGTCAGGCTGTCTTTCTGCTGTCGTCTCAATTCCTTATTTCTCTCATTGTGCTTCTTCGGCATAGTCTGCTTAATACCCTCCCCGTATTTAGCGCTTGACCCTGACGTCACGTCAGGCAGCAGAGTCGTGCCACTGGTATACGAAAGGAGCAGCCATGTTAATTCAGGTGGGAGAACTGGCGAAGCGCGCCGGAATGACCGTCCGCACGTTACATCACTATGAACAAACGGGATTGCTGACGCCTTCGGCCAGAAGCGCGGCGGGTTACCGGTTATATAATCTGGCGGCCGTGCAGCGGCTGCATATGATTAAAGCGCTGGCGCAGGCCGGGCTGGAACTCGCCACAATTAAGGACTATCTCGACCGGGACGCCTTCTCGCTGTCCGATCTGCTGGTCAAGCAGATCGCCACCCTCGACCGACAGCTGCAAACTCTCTCAACGCTGCGCCAGCGCCTGGCGCTGCTGCGCGAAGAGCTGGACAGCGGAGGCGAGCCCGATCTTGAGTCCTGGGTACAAACGCTGGAGCTGATGAAAATGTACGATCGCTGGTTTAGTCAACAGGAATTACAGGTGCTGCCGTTTGCGGAGCAGGATGAGCAGCGTAACCAGACATGGCTGGAGTTGGTGGGGGAAGCGCAGCAGCTCATGGGCGAACGCTGCCCGGCAGATGAGCCGCGGGCGATTGCGCTGGCAACCCGCTGGATGGAGCAGCTGGAGCAGGATACCGCCGGCAGGCCGGAGTTTCTGACTCGCCTGAATGAGATGCACGCCGCCGAACCGCAGATGCGTGAACAAACCGGGGTGACGCCGGAGATGATTGATTTCATTACCCGTGCTTTTGCCGAAAGCAAGCTGGCCATCTGGGCGCGCTATCTGAACGCCGAAGAGCTGGCCTTTACCCGGCAGCACTATTTCGATCGCCTGATGGAGTGGCCGGCGCTGGTGGCCGACCTGCATCGGGCCTGTCGTGAGAAGCGAGACCCGGCCTCCCCGGAAGGTCAGCAGCTGGCGCAGCGCTGGCTGGCGCTGTTCCAGTCTTACGCGGGTAAGGATGCGCAGACGCAGCAGAAGTTTCGCTATGCCATGGAGCAGGAGCCGCATTTGATGAAGGGAACGTGGATGACTTCGGAGGTGCTCAGCTGGCTTCAGCAGGCGATTGGCGTGATGATGCGGCAGGCGCAGGGGCCTGCCGCCGAATAATTAAATATCCGCCAGCGCGGCGTTGCGGTCCGGGTAGAAGCTCAGACGGCCCGGAATGGGTTTAACGCCGGCGCGCGCCAGCGTGCGCAGCGGCTGAAACTCCAGATTCGACACGCGCAGTTCACAGCCTTCCGGCAGCTTATTCACGAAGCGCTGGAAGGCATCCAGCCCGCCGGCATCCAGCACCGGCACCGCATCCCATTTCAGCACCACGATACGCTTACCTTCCACTCTGGTTTCGAGGTCGGTAAATAGCCCTTCCGCAGCGGCGAAAAATAGCGGGCCAATCACGCGCAGCACCAGAACGTCGTCAGGAACTTCGACGTTCACCGGAGCGAGGCGGGTCATACGCGCGATCCGGCGCATAAACAGCAGGGAGGCCAGCACAATACCGACGCTGATCGCGATGACCATATCAAACAGTACGGTCAGCGACATGCACATCAGCATGACGATAATGTCGTCTTTTGGCGCATAGCGCAGCAGGTTAACAACCTTGTGCGCTTCGCTCATATTCCATGCCACCATAAGCAGCAGTGCCGCCATAGCGGAAAGCGGCAGCCAGGAGAGCAGGGGAGCGAGGATCAGCAGCGCCATAATGACCAGCAGCGCGTGGATCACGGCGGAAATCGGCGAAGTCGCCCCTGCGCGGACGTTGGCCGCCGAGCGGGCGATGGCGGCGGTGGCGGTAATGCCGCCGAAGAACGGAGCGACGATATTGCCCAGCCCCTGGCCAATGAGCTCGCTATTGGCCTTATGTTTGGTGCCGGTCATGCCGTCCAGCACTACGGCGCACAGCAGGGACTCAATCGCCCCGAGCATGGCCATGGAAAACGCCGCCGGCAGCAGCGCCCGCAGCGAGGACCAGCTAAGCGTGAACTCCGAACCGGGCATATCCCACGGCAGCACCAGCTGCGGCAGCAGCTGCGGAATACCGTTGCCCTGACTGCCGTCGGCGAGAATATAGTGGAACTGAGAGCCGATGGTGGCGACGCTGCCGCCGAGCAGATTAACCACGCCCATGACCGCGCAGCCTGCCAGCAGCGCCGGCAGGTGGCCCGGCAGACGAATACCCAGGCGAGGCCAGATAATCAGCGTGCCCAGCGTGACAATACCGATGGCGGCATCGCCGGGATTAATCGTCGGCAGCGCCATAACCAGCGCGCCGACTTTCTGCAGATAATGTTCAGGCACATGCGCCATCTGCAGACCGAGAAAATCTTTAATCTGCATGGTACCAATGGTGATACCGATCCCGGAGGTGAAGCCGAGGGTAACCGATAGCGGGATATATTCAATCAGCCGGCCAAAGCGTGCCAGGCCGAAAAGAATCAGGAAGATCCCAGACATCAAAGTTGCAACCAGCAGTCCCGCAAGGCCGAACTGCTGCGAGACCGGGTAGAGAATGACCACAAAAGCGGCGGTTGGCCCGGAAACGCTGAAGCGCGAGCCGCCGGTTAACGCAATCACGATCCCCGCCACAGCAGAAGTGTAGAGACCGTACTGCGGCGCCACGCCGCTGCCAATTGCCAGCGCCATCGCCAGCGGGATAGCGATAATCCCGACGGTAATCCCGGCGATCGCATCACGGGTAAACCGCGAAGCGGTATATTTTTCTTTCCAACAAGCGTCGATGAGGGCGCGGAAAGGCATCACATGTGAGGAAAATAATCTGTTCACAATAATGTTTCATCCATGAGCGCATCATCTGTCAACTAAATGGCAGGTGAAGGAGGCATTGGTCATATCCACGCCATCCTTCGGATGCCTCTCTGCTGGCTGCGTTCATTTACCTCGATCACGTACTGCCGGTACGCTCCCGGGGATTCATTCACTTGCCGCCTTGACGCATGCCGAATGATATTGTGGAAGAATAAAAGGTTCAGAGACAAAAAAACCCGCCGCAGCGGGTTTTTGTGCCGGGCTCGATTAATGTTCGAACATAGCAGAGATAGATTCTTCGTTGCTGATACGACGAATCGCTTCGGCCAGCATACCAGACAGCGTCAGAGTACGTACCTTTTCCAGCGCTTTGATTTCCGGCGTCAGCGGAATGGTATCGCAGACGACGAATTCGTCAATCACAGAGTTTTTGATGTTCTGGATGGCGTTGCCGGAGAAGATCGGGTGCGTTGCGTAGGCGAATACGCGTTTAGCACCGCGCTCTTTCAGCGCTTCTGCGGCCTTACACAGGGTGCCGCCGGTATCGATCATATCGTCAACCATCACGCAGTCACGACCAGCGACGTCACCGATGATGTGCATCACCTGAGAAACGTTAGCGCGCGGACGGCGTTTGTCGATGATAGCCATATCGGTATCGTTCAGCAGCTTGGCGATAGCGCGAGCGCGAACCACGCCGCCGATGTCCGGAGAAACCACGATAGGGTTATCCAGGTTCAGCTGCAGCATATCTTCCAGCAGGATCGGGCTGCCGAATACGTTATCCACCGGAACGTCAAAGAAGCCCTGAATTTGTTCTGCGTGCAGGTCAACGGTCAGAACGCGGTCAACGCCGACGCTTGACAGGAAATCAGCAACCACTTTCGCGGTGATAGGAACACGAGCAGAACGAACACGACGGTCCTGGCGAGCATAACCGAAGTAGGGGATAACAGCGGTGATACGACCTGCCGAAGCACGACGCAGAGCATCAACCATAACAACCAGTTCCATCAGGTTGTCGTTGGTGGGAGCACAAGTGGACTGGATGATGAAAATATCACCACCGCGTACGTTTTCATTGATTTGTACGCTGACTTCGCCGTCGCTAAAACGACCTACAGCGGCGTCGCCAAGAGAAGTGTACAGGCGGTTGGCAATACGTTGTGCTAGTTCCGGGGTGGCGTTACCAGCAAAAAGCTTCATATCAGGCACGAGAAGAACCTCAGGCATGCGTCCAGTGGTGGATGAAATGGGCCAAAAACTGTGCGGGTGGGCACGATTTCATCCAGGCGGTGTATTTAAAGAGCCCGATGCAACGTCTGGAACAGGGTGACGTTGTCACCGTAACTCAGTTTCCCCGGCGTTTTCGCCAGATTTGCTATAATAAGCAGAACTTAGCGCAGCGCCTGCTTGAGCGGAGAGATGTTAACACCTCGCGCCACGAAGCCATGCAGCCATGCCGGGGCTTTTTCAAGCACCTGACGAGCGGCGGATTCAGTGTCAAATTCAGCAAATACACATGCACCGGTGCCAGTCAGGCGCGACGGCGCATATTCTAACAGCCAGGAAAGCGCCGCATCAACCTCACGAAAACGTTTTCTTGCGATAACCTCGCAATCATTGCCGAATTTACATTTTAATAACGTATTAATTGACCTGGCCGGGGTATTGCGCGGAAGTTCCGGATCGCGAAAAATGATCGGCGTTGGAATGCTGACCCCCGGATGCGCCACCAGATACCATTTTTCCTCCGGTTCGGCCGGGGTGAGAATTTCCCCGATGCCTTCAGCAAAGGCCGCATGGCCGCGAACGAACACCGGCACGTCGGCGCCGAGCTGCAGACCCAACGCCGCCAGCTCATCTTCCGGAAGATTACAGCCCCACAAGTGATTCAGCGCCACCAGTACGGTGGCCGCGTTGGACGAGCCGCCGCCGAGGCCGCCGCCCATCGGCAGCACCTTATCAATGCTGATATCGGCGCCGCTGCCTGCAGGAAGCTTCCCGTCCTGCGCTGCGGCCTGCATTAACAGCCTGGCCGCGCGAATAATCAGATTCTCTTCATCCGGTACGCCGTCAACCGGCGTTAGCAGACGCAGTTGGCCATCGTCGCGCGGTTCAATCGTCAGCGTGTCGCCATAATCCAGAAACTGAAAAAGCGTCTGCAGCGTGTGGTAACCGTCGGCGCGCTGCCCGGTAATGTATAAAAACAGATTCAGTTTTGCGGGAGAGGGCCAGCGGGTCATCATTTCACAATCCAGTTATCCATTTTCAGCTTGATGCGCTGACTGCCGTCGTTAAGTTCCATATTGGCCGGTAGCGAAGGTTTGGTGTCTGAGGTGTAGCCGCCCCAGGTGACGTGCCAGGTTTTGCCGTTTTGCGTGTAGTTCAGTTCGCGCAGGCGATACTGGTCATCAAGCGAGTAGTCGGTGGCCTCGCCCGGCAGGCCAATGATCCACTGCCGGAGGCTATTGAGCGGAATCGGCATGCCGGTCAGGCGGCCAATCATCTCTTCGGCGTCGGTCGCCGTGTAAGTCTGGCCTTTATTGTCAATCAGCTGCACGTTGCCCGGCTGGGCGGTTAACGACAGTTCGGTGCTGCCGAGCGGGTTAGTCAGCAGCAGGCGGTAGCGGTCCTGGCCCGTCTGCTGCCAGAAGAAGCGGGCATAGACTTTTTGCTCATCAGAAAGATAAGCAAAAGCGCCGCGCGTCTGGAACTGATTAAGATTGCGGACATCTTGCTGGTGCTGACGCCACTGTGGAGAATCCGGGCTTTTACCCGGCCCTTTCGGAGCATTAATCGCACAGGCGGTCAGAACGAGGCTTGCCAGCGGCAACAGGCGGAACAGTCGATTCATAATGATGACAAATCCTTGATGTCTACAGTGAAATGCGGCGGATGAGAGAAACAGGTGGCCGATTTGTGTAGCGGGTTACAATTATAACCATTAATGCTAGCGTTGCCGGGCGGTAGCGTCTACGTTCAAGTTGTCTGAAATCAAAAAATTACCGTTAATGGCTATTACAGATTAGCTATTACTCCAAAAGGGGAGCCTCTCTTTTATTGATTACGCGCATCCTGTATGATGCCTGCAGACTAACCTTAGCAACGCTGGTACTACTCCCTCACAATGACCCTTTTAGCTCTTGGCATTAACCACAAAACAGCTCCTGTAGCGCTGCGAGAACGCGTAACGTTTTCGCCGGATACGCTCGATCAGGCGCTGGAGAGCTTGCTGGCCCAGCCAATGGTGCAGGGCGGAGTGGTGCTGTCGACCTGTAACCGCACGGAACTTTATCTCAGCGTCGAAGAGCAGGATAACCTCCAGGAAGCTCTTATTCGCTGGCTGTGCGACTACCACGGTTTAAATGAAGAGGACCTGCGTAAAAGCCTTTACTGGCATCAGGACAACGAGGCGGTCAGCCACCTGATGCGCGTCGCCAGCGGTCTTGATTCGCTGGTGCTGGGCGAACCGCAGATCCTCGGGCAGGTGAAAAAAGCCTTTGCGGATTCCAGCCGTGGGCACCTGAACGTCAGTGAACTGGAGCGCATGTTCCAGAAGTCGTTCTCAGTGGCCAAACGGGTGCGCACCGAAACCGATATCGGCGCCAGCGCGGTCTCCGTGGCGTTCGCTGCCTGTACTCTGGCGCGGCAAATCTTCGAATCACTCTCCAGCGTGACCGTGCTGCTGGTCGGCGCCGGTGAGACTATCGAACTGGTGGCTCGCCATCTGCGCGAACATAAAGTCCGCAAGATGGTGATTGCCAACCGCACCCGCGAGCGCGCTCAGGCGCTGGCCGATGAAGTCGGCGCGGAGGTGATCGCGCTGAGCGATATCGACGAGCGGCTGAAAGAGGCCGATATCATCATCAGTTCTACCGCCAGCCCGCTGCCGATTATCGGCAAGGGGATGGTGGAGCGCGCGCTGAAGGCGCGCCGCAATCAGCCGATGCTGCTGGTGGATATCGCCGTTCCGCGCGATGTCGAACCGGAGGTTGGCAAGCTGGCGAACGCCTATCTTTACAGCGTGGACGATCTGCAAAACATCATTCAGCACAATCTGGCGCAGCGTAAAGCCGCGGCGGTGCAGGCGGAAACCATTGTTGAGCAGGAAGCCAGCGAGTTTATGGCCTGGCTACGCGCCCAGAGCGCCAGCGAGACCATCCGCGAATATCGTTCCCAGGCCGAGCAGGTCCGCGAGGAGCTGACGGCGAAAGCGCTGGCAGCGCTCAATCAGGGCGGCGATGCGCAGGAAATCATGCAGGATCTGGCGCGCAAGCTCACTAACCGCCTGATCCACTCGCCAACCAAATCTCTTCAGCAGGCCGCCCGTGACGGGGATGATGAACGCCTGCATATTCTGCGCAACAGCCTCGGGCTGGAATAGCGCACCTTTATCTCTTTTTTAGGACAGGGTGAATTTACGCCTATGAAGCCTTCTATTGTTGCCAAACTGGAAGCCCTCTATGAACGCCATGAGGAAGTTCAGGCGCTCCTCGGCGATGCCGCAACCATCGCCGATCAGGATAAATTTCGCGCGTTGTCGCGCGAATACGCGCAGCTGAGCGACGTCGCGCGCTGCTATACCGACTGGCGTCAGCTGCAGGATGATATTGAAGCCGCGCAGATGATGCTCGACGATCCGGAGATGCGCGAAATGGCGCAGGAAGAGCTGCGCGAAGCGAAAGAAAAGGGTGAGCAGATGGAGCAGCAGCTGCAGGTTCTGCTGTTGCCAAAAGATCCGGACGACGAGCGTAACGCGTTTGTTGAAGTTCGTGCCGGCACCGGCGGTGATGAAGCGGCGCTGTTCGCGGGCGATCTGTTCCGTATGTATAGCCGTTACGCGGAATCACGCCGCTGGCGCGTGGAAATCATGAGCGCCAACGAAGGCGAGCACGGCGGCTTCAAAGAGGTGATTGCCAAAATCAGCGGCGACGGCGTCTATGGACGACTGAAGTTCGAATCCGGCGGCCATCGCGTTCAGCGCGTCCCGGCCACCGAATCCCAGGGGCGTATCCACACCTCCGCCTGCACCGTGGCGGTGATGCCGGAGCTCCCGGAAGCCGAAATGCCGGATATCAACCCGAGCGACCTGCGCATCGATACCTTCCGCTCCTCCGGCGCGGGCGGTCAGCACGTTAACACCACCGACTCGGCAATTCGTATTACCCACCTGCCGACCGGCATTGTCGTCGAATGCCAGGATGAGCGTTCCCAGCATAAAAACAAAGCCAAAGCGCTATCGGTACTTGGCGCGCGTATCCGCGCCGCGGAAGTCTCCAGACGCCAGCAGGCGGAAGCCTCCGAGCGCCGTAACCTGCTGGGCAGCGGCGATCGCAGCGATCGTAACCGTACCTATAACTATCCGCAGGGCCGCGTGACCGATCACCGCATCAACCTGACGCTTTACCGTCTGGATGAAGCGATGGAAGGCAAGCTGGATATGCTGATTGAGCCGATCGTTCAGGAGTATCAGGCCGATCAGCTGGCAGCCCTTTCCGAGCAGGAATGATGACTTTTCAGCAGTGGCTGACGCAGGCCATCGCTCGTCTGAGCCAAAGTGAAAGCCCGCGCCGGGATGCCGAAATCCTGCTGGGTCACGTGACCGGCAAAGCGCGGACCTATATTCTCGCCTTTGGCGAAACGGCGCTGACGGCGGAGCAGGCCGTCGAGCTGGAAACGCTGCTGAGCCGTCGCGCACGGGGCGAGCCGGTGGCTCACCTGGTGGGCCAGCGCGAATTCTGGTCGCTGCCGCTGTTCGTTTCTCCGGCCACGCTGATCCCCCGTCCGGATACCGAATGCCTTGTTGAGCAGACGCTGATGCGGTTACCCGGCAAGCCGTGCCGCATTCTCGATCTCGGTACCGGCACCGGCGCTATCGCTCTGGCGCTGGCCAGCGAACGCCCCGATTGCCACGTCACCGCCGTTGACTTTATGCCCGATGCGGTTGCGCTGGCGGCGCGTAACGTTGAGCACCTCGCCATCAAGAACGTTACCGTGCTGCAAAGCCACTGGTATAGCGCGCTCGGCGCACAGCCGTTCGACATCATCGTCAGTAATCCACCCTATATTGATGAAACCGACCCGCATCTTGCACAGGGCGATGTGCGCTTTGAGCCAAAAACGGCGCTGGTCGCCGCCGATGGCGGCCTCGCCGATCTGGCTTACATCATTCGCGAAGGCCGCCGCTTCCTGACTCCCGGCGGTTTGATGCTGCTGGAACACGGCTGGAAGCAGGGGGAAGCGGTGCGCGCAATCTTTCGCGAGGCGGGTTATGGCAATATTGCTACCTGCCGCGACTACGGCGACAACGAGCGTCTGACGCTCGGGCAATATCAGGAGGCGTATGAATCTGTTTAACGCTGTCCTGTATCTGCATATCGCCTGCGTGGTGGTCTCGGTCAGCCTGTTTGTCCTGCGCTACTGGTGGCACTGGAGCGGCAATCGCCGGCTCGACCAGCGCTGGGTTCGCATCGCGCCGCACTGCAGCGATACGCTGCTGTTTCTCAGCGGCGCCGGATTAATGGCAATAACGCACTATCTGCCGTTTACCGAAGAGGGTACATGGCTGACTGAGAAGCTGTTTGGCGTTATCATTTATATCGCATTGGGATTTATCGCGCTGGGCCGTCGTCGTCCGCGCAGTCAGCAGAGCCGGTTTGTCGCCTTTCTGCTGGCCCTGGTGGTGTTGTTTATCATTATTCAACTCGCCATCACAAGAACACCGTTACTGGGGTAAGGCATGAGGTCGTTAGCTGATTTCGAATTTAATAAAGCGCCGTTATGTGACGGCATGGTCCTCATTTCTGAATTAATCCGCGACGATTTTCCGACGCACTATGTGCAGGATGAGCTGGAGCGGCTGCTGGCCCTGGCGCGTGAGGAGATTGCCTCCTCGTGGGACCAGGAGCGCCAGATAGAGCGTTTGCTGGAGCTTTTCTACAATGACTGGGGCTTTAGCGATTCGCGCGGCGTATACCGTCTGTCCGACGTGCTATGGCTTGATAAAGTGTTGAATAATCGCCAGGGTAGCGCGGTGTCGTTAGGCGCGATCCTGCTGTGGATTGCTCAGCGTCTGGCGCTACCGGTGGTGCCGGTGATTTTCCCGACCCAGATGCTGCTTCGCGCCGACCCTGAAGAGAGCGAGGAGATGTGGCTCATTAATCCGTTTAACGGCGAAACGCTCAACGAGCATACGCTGGAAGTGTGGCTGAAGGGCAATATTAGCCCGGTTGCCGAGCTGTTTAACGAAGACCTTGATGAAGCGGATAACGCGGAGGTGATCCGCAAGCTGCTCGATACCCTTAAATCGGCGCTGATGGAAGAGCGGCAGATGGAGCTGGCGCTACGGACCAGCGAAGCGCTGCTGCAGTTCAATCCGGAAGACCCGTACGAAATTCGCGACCGGGGGCTGATATACGCCCAGCTGGATTGCGATCACGTGGCGCTGCAGGACCTTAATTACTTCGTTGAACAGTGCCCGGAGGATCCCATCAGCGAGATGATCCGCGCGCAGATCAACACCATTTCGCACAAACAAATTACATTGCATTAAAGCCAATCCCAGCAGGCGTTCCTGGCGCAGCCAGTTTGGACACGGACAGCGCGCAGAAACCGGAGCGTACACGTAGTACGTGAGGATTGACTCGCGACGCTCGCCCTCCGGGCCGCCCTGAAGGGCGTTCAAAATACTTTCGTATTTTGTCGAGCACTGCCCAGGTCCAAAATGGCAAGTAAAATAGTCCTGATTGGATAGGCTTTAGTCTGAAACCATTCCGGTTACACCCTGATAAGGCGAACTTATGAAACAAAAAGTGGTTAGCATTGGTGATATCAACGTAGCAAACGACCTGCCATTCGTGCTGTTTGGCGGCATGAACGTGCTGGAGTCCCGCGATCTTGCGATGCGTATCTGCGAACACTACGTGACCGTTACGCAGAAGCTGGGCATTCCTTACGTGTTCAAAGCCTCTTTTGATAAAGCTAACCGTTCTTCCATCCACTCCTATCGCGGGCCGGGTCTGGAAGAAGGGATGAAGATTTTCCAGGAGTTGAAACAGACTTTCGGCGTGAAAATAATCACCGACGTTCACGAAGCCAGCCAGGCGCAGCCGGTCGCTGACGTGGTGGATGTTATTCAGCTGCCAGCGTTCCTCGCCCGTCAGACCGATCTGGTTGAAGCGATGGCGAAAACCGGCGCGGTTATCAACGTGAAAAAACCGCAGTTCGTGAGTCCGGGCCAGATGGGCAATATCGTCGATAAGTTTATCGAAGGCGGCAACGACAAAGTGATCCTTTGCGATCGCGGCGCAAACTTCGGCTACGACAACCTGGTCGTCGATATGCTGGGCTTTGGGGTGATGAAAAAAGCCTCCAATAACTCACCGGTTATCTTCGACGTTACCCACGCCCTGCAGTGCCGCGACCCGTTTGGCGCGGCCTCCGGCGGCCGTCGCGCTCAGGTTGCCGAACTGGCGCGCGCCGGGATGGCGGTTGGGATCGCGGGCCTGTTTATTGAAGCGCATCCGGATCCGGAGCACGCGAAATGCGACGGTCCTTCCGCGCTGCCGCTGGATAAACTGGAGCCGTTCCTCAAGCAGATGAAAGCCATCGACGATCTCGTTAAAAGCTTTGATGAGCTCGATACCAGCAAGTAATCGCCGCTGAAACGACAAAAGCCTGCCGGTTTTACAACCGGCAGGCTTTTTTGATCTCCCCGAACGGCATGACGCCGCCGGGGGAGGCTCAGGCAAAAATGGTCATCAGGTAGGCAGCGAACAGCGCCAGATGCGCCGCACCGTTCAGCACATTGGTGCGTCCGGTAGAGAACGATATCTGGCACAGCAGCAGCGAGGCGACCATCACGACCATCTCCGGGGCGCCAAGGCCAAAACGCAGTTCGTTACCGGTGAGGAAGGCGATAAGCGTCACTACTGGTACGGTCAGGGAAATGGTGGCCAGCACGGAACCGAAAAACAGGTTCATCGCCCGCTGGACCTGATTGTTTAATACGGCCTTCAGCGCGCCAAGGCCCTCCGGGGAGAGGATCAGCAGCGCCACCAGGAAGCCGGTAAAGGCAACGGGAGCGTTCATGCTGGTCAACAGCGTCTCCAGCGGATTGGCATTCATTTTAGTGACCGCAATAACCGCAACCAGATGTATCAGCAGCCAGGCGGTGTGCCACTTGCTGCTGTGCGCCGACGGTTTGCCGTGATGCGGGTCATCGTCGTCGCCGTCATCCTCATGTTCGTAAACAAACAGGCTCTGGTGCGTTTTCGTTTGAATCAGCAAGAAGACGCCGTACATAGCGGCGGAGATCAGCGCCACCAGCAGCGCCTGGCCGGTGGTAAAGTTGGCCCCGGGCAGCGCCATCGGGAAGACCAGAACGATTATCGCCAGCGGAAAGAGGGCGATAAGGTACTGTTTAATCCCGAACAGATTCATATACTGGGTGGCGAATTTGCGCCCGCCCAGCAGTAAAGAGAAACCGACAAGCCCGCCGGTAACAATCATAATGATCGAATAAAGCGTATCGCGCATCAGAGTCGGCGCTGCGTCGCCGGTAGCCATTAATGCGGAAATCAGGCTGACTTCAAGAATCACCACTGAGAGGCTTAAAATTAACGATCCGTAAGGTTCGCCAAGGCGGTGGGCCAGCACGTCGGCGTGGCGGACGACGCTAAAGGCGCTGCTTAGTATGCCGACCAGCGCCAGAATATTAATCGCAACGACCACTGGCAGTGACTGGCTGCTTCCCCAGAAGAACAGCACCGCCAGCGCCAGAACCGGAAAGGCGAGGGAGGTCTCCTTGTGGCGGGTTTTTACCGCCTCATGTGCATCGGTCATGAATTATCTCCAGCTATGCAGGTGTTATAATTATAGATATCGTAAGTTAATAAAATAACAGACATTGATTAAACTAATTTGTTTTTTTACTTAAATTTACCACTATAGTCCTGTAAAAGTGATAGATTGCCATAAACTGCGGTTACTATTTTTTTGTATTTATTATTCAGATAATTACTAAAACATCTTTCTCATTTATCTGTCGCCTTGCCAGCCGGTTGATCCTCTACCAGACTCACTATTCACCCTTAAACCGGAGGTTGCCATGCCCTATAGCAACAAAAGTGAATTGCCCGACAGCGTTCAGCACGTACTGCCCGCCCACGCCCAGGAGATTTACAAAGAAGCCTTTAATAGCGCCTGGGAGCAGTATAAACATAAAGAGGACCGGCGTGATGACGCCAGCCGCGAAGAGACGGCGCATAAAGTGGCCTGGGCAGCGGTGAAAAATGAATATCAAAAAGGTGAGGATGATAAGTGGCATAAGAAGAAATAATACCTTTTGCCGCGGCCTCCGCTGACTGTCCGCTTGCCCGCGGCCCGTTCATTGCTTATTGTCGAATAAAGCTGGATAATAATTCGGCAATACTTCACGGATGGCACCAGATAATCGCCGGAAGCGGGCAGTGGCGGAGGTAGTAGACAGTGTTAACTCGTGATTTCTTACTGAATGCAGATTGTAAAACGGCGTTTGGCGCTATTGAGGAATCGCTTCTCTGGTCGGCAGAACAACGGGCCGCCTCTTTGGCGGCGACCCTGGCCTGTCGTCCGGATGACGGCTCGGTGTGGATCTTTGGTTACGGTTCGCTAATGTGGAATCCGGCGCTGGAATATCGCGAATCCTGTACCGGTACGCTACCGGGCTGGCACCGCGCGTTCTGTTTGCGGCTCACCGCCGGGCGCGGTAGCGCCATGCAGCCGGGCCGCATGCTGGCGCTGAAAGAAGGTGGGCGCACGACCGGCGTCGCCTACCGCCTGCCCGATGAATCGCTGGAAGAAGAGCTGACGCTGCTGTGGAAGCGGGAGATGATCACCGGCTGCTACCTGCCGACCTGGTGTAAGCTGGAGCTTGACGATGGTCGCACCGTCAATGCGCTGGTCTTTATTATGGACCCGCGACATCCGCTGTTTGAGGCGGACACCAGCGCGCAGGTGATTGCGCCGCTGATAGCGCGCGCCAGCGGGCCGCTTGGTACCAACGCTCAGTATCTGTTCGCGCTCGATCAGGAGTTGCGCAAACTCGGCATGCACGACGCTTGCCTCGACGATTTAGTCGGTAAGGTACGTCATCTGCTTGGGGAGAATAGCCAGCCGGGGCTGGCGTAAGAATGAATCGCCCGGGGAGACCCGGGCGTTTGCTATCAGGCGGGAACGTAGCTGATAGAGTGTTCCAGCGACTGGCTGTGGCTGTCGATGAGAACGTTCCAGGTGCCGCTGTAAGGCACGGTCAGATACGCGCTATCTCTGTCCTGTACGCTCAGAACATCAGCGTGACTATCGCCAGGCACTTTGGCACTCATCAGGTGAATATGGCAGCGTTCAGAACAACGCACCACCAATGTGTCACCGCCAAACAACGTCAAACTTGCTTTTACCATTGCCATTTAATCTTAACCCCGTTTCTGTCTACAGCATCCTGCCAGCCCATTAACCCGCGTGATATTGTTCACACTTTGCTCTGTGCATAACACCAAAGGGGAGGGATGCGGATGCTGATTTTGATCAAAAAAAAGAATAAAGATTAAACAAAAATGACGTTGTGCCTGAAAGCTTTCAGCTGGCATTGTTTTCGATTAGTAAACGCCGCCAGCTTAATATTTAATCCCGTGAGCGCGGGGATTTTTAGAAGGTCAGGACTTTATCCGCCGCCAGCGTCCACTGCGCCAGCTCAACGAGGGTGCCAATCTCCACGCCATCAATCAGCGGCAGCGCGCTGATCCCCCGGCCATCGGTACAGGTTTTACACAGCTTCACCGGCACATTTTGCGCGGTGAGGATCTCCAGCATCTGCTGAATATTGTAGCCTTCCGCTGGCTTCTGCCCGCGCAGGCCGGCGGTGACCGCATCGGACATTAAAAACAGTTTGAGTTCAAGGTCGGACTGCTGCTCGCGCAGGGCGATCGCCAGACGCAGGCTGTTGAACAGAGATTCGCTGCCGTAGGCGGCACCGTTAGCGATAATCACAATACGTTGCATAAGGACTCCTTCTATAAGGCACGGTTATTGCTTGGCTGAAGTATAAAGCGTTAACCCGGGAGAGGGGTATGAATAATACGGCTGGCAATAGGCCTGAGGTGGTCGACTGGTTTGTGCGCGCGCGGCGACGCCAGAAACAGCAGCTACGTCAGCTGTCGCAGCTGGGGTCGCTGGCAGGAGAGATAAGTTCGCTGGTGCATATGCTGCAGTGCGAACGCGGCGCGTCGAATATCTGGCTGTGCTCGGGCGGCAGACTGTACTCGGCGGAGTGCCGGGCGGCAGCGGCGCTGGTCGATGAGCAATTCACACGTTTCAACGCCGCGCTGGAACCCGCCCGTGATGCCGCCAGCAGCGCGCTCTGCTGGCGCATTGCCTGCGCGGCGTGGTATTTGACGCAGCTTGCGGCGCTGCGCCAACGCGTGCGCGCCCGGAACATTCCTGCCGAAGAGGCGACCGGGCAGTTTAGTCGTATTATTCGCCATCTGTTGAATATTGTTCCGCAGCTCAATGACAGTATCGACGACCCGCAAATCGCTGGACGTATGGTAGCGCTCTATAGCTTTATGCAGGGAAAAGAGCTGGCCGGACAGGAACGTGCGCTGGGCGCGCTAGGCTTTGCCCGCGGGCAGTTCAGCGATGAACTGCGTCAGCAACTGGTGGACCGCATTGATGGTCAGCAGCCCTGTTTCGATAGTTTTCAGGCCTTAAGCTATCCGCCCCTCACCACTCTGTTTGCCAGCCAGTGCCTGGCCAGCCTGGAGATTGAACAGCTGCGGCGGGTTGCCTGTACCCGCCAGCCTCCAGTAGACGAGGGAGAAACGGCGCTCCGCTGGTTTTGCGCACAGACCCAGCGCCTTGAGCAGCTCCGTGGCGTGGAAGAGCGGCTAATCGTCGACCTGCTCAACGCCACCGCCGCCCTGCTGGAAGGCGAAGAGCAGAGCATGCAGTTGCCGCCCGCAAACTGGGATGAGGCTGAGGACAGTATCGCCCTGCGGCTGTACAAACAGCTGCTGCCGCTGGTACGCCAGCAGGCCCTTGAGCTTCAGCAACTCTCCTGCCAGCTTGCATCGTTAAAGGAAGCCCTTGAAGAGCGCAAACTGATTGAGAAGGCGAAAAGCGTGCTGATGACCCATCAGGGGATGCCGGAGGAACAGGCCTGGCAGACGCTGCGAAAAATGGCGATGGATAAGAACCAGCGGATGGTGGAGATAGCCCGTGCGCTGCTAACGGTAAAATCACTCTGGCAGACAACCCCAAAGGAGTAGTTGCACGATTAGCGAGCATTTATTGCCAGCCGACGGTGCAGCGTTTTGCGTATAGCAAGGCCGCTGGCTAAGCAAAAGCGCACAATATGGCCTTCTGCAAATCTGGCATCTGCTTTGCATTAGAAAAAATGAGTGAATAAGGTTTTGGGCAGCGGGCCAATGGCGGTGCGTATGTCCATGGATAAAGGCGTCCTGCGGTGCGTAAGCACCGCCGGGCGCTTTTTTTTGCGCGTTTCTGGAGCAGATATGGGCGATACGTTTTCAATTTCACGACGGCGTTTATTACAGACGGGGGCGGCGCTAGGCGGCGCGATGCTGCTGCCCGGCATGATGCAGGCGGCATGGGCGGCGGGGACGGATAAGCCGGAACAGACCACCGTGCGGGTGGGTTTTATTCCGCTGACCGACTGTGCCCCCTTAGCCATCGCTTCCCTAAAGGGATTCGATAAAAAGTACGGCATCACCCTCGTCCCGAGCAAGGAGGCCAGCTGGGCGGCAGTGCGCGACAAGCTGGTTGCCGGAGAGCTGGACGCCGCGCACATTCTGTACGGCATGCTCTACGGCCTTGAGCTGGGGATCGCCAGTAAACCCCAGGCGATGGCCAATCTGATGACTCTTAACCGCAACGGGCAGGCGATTACGCTCTCCAGCGAGCTGCAGGAGAAGGGCGTCACCGACCTGGGCGGACTGAAAAAACGGATCGACCAGCAGGCGCCGGGCAGCTACACCTTCGCCCATACCTTTCCAACCGGCACCCACGCGATGTGGCTCTATTACTGGCTGGCGAGCGGTGGAATTAACCCTTTCGACGATATCCGCACCGTCGTTGTGCCGCCGCCGCAGATGGTGATGAACATGCGTATCGGCAATATGAGCGGTTTTTGTGTCGGCGAGCCGTGGAACGCGCGCGCCATTAACGATCGCATCGGCTTCACCGTCGCCACTTCTCAGGATATCTGGCCGGAACATCCGGAAAAAATTCTCGGCACCCGCAGCGAATGGGTTGAGCGTAACCCGAATACGGCTCGGGCGTTGGTGGCGGCGCTGATGGAGGCCCAACGCTGGATTGATGCTTCCGTGGAGAATACTCGCGAAACGGCGCGGATACTCACCAGACGCGCGTGGCTGAACACGAAAGAGCAGTACCTCACCGGGCGCATGCTCGGCGCATACGACAATGGTATCGGTCGCCGCTGGCAGGATGCGCACCCGATGCGCTTCTACGAACAGGGGGAGGTGAGCTTTCCATGGCTCTCGGACGGCATGTGGTTTTTGACCCAGTTCCGCCGCTGGGGATTGTTGAAGGCGTCGCCGGATTATCAGGCGGTGGCGCAGCGCATTAATCGCATTGACGTCTGGAAAGAGGCGGCGCTGGCTGTCGGCGGGATCGGCGCGCCGAAGCAGCCGATGCGCAGCAGCACATTGCTCGACGGCAAGGTCTGGAATGGGGCCGACCCGGAAGGCTATGCCAGCAGTTTCGCGATTCAACGTAAAGGGGCATGAGATGAAACACGCATATAAAACTCAACCGCAGGCCAGCGCTGGAAAGGCGCCCGGCGAAGTGATCACCCTGGCTCCGCTGCAGGTTCGCAAAACCACGCCTCCGTTCAGCCGCTGGCTGCGCGATGCTACCCAACGTCTGCTGCCGCCGCTGCTCGGGCTGGGATTGCTGCTGTTGGGCTGGCAGCTGGCAGCAATAAACAGCAAAGGTTTCCCGACGCCGCTCAGCACGCTGGATTCCGCGTTGACCCTTTTTGCCGATCCGTTTTATCAGGACGGGCCGAACGATATGGGGATCGGCTGGAACGTGCTGGCGTCGCTGCAGCGCGTGGCGGTGGGGTTTGGCCTTGCCGCGCTGGCGGGCATTCCTCTGGGCTTTCTGATCGGTCGTTCGCCATTCTTCGCCCGGATGTTTAACCCGTTGATTGCGCTGCTGCGCCCGGTCAGCCCGCTGGCCTGGCTGCCTATTGGCCTGCTGCTGTTCCAGAAGGCGGAACCGGCCTCGAGCTGGACCATTTTTATCTGCTCGATCTGGCCGATGGTTATTAACACCGCCGAGGGCGTGCGGCGTATTCCTGAGGACTACCTCAACGTGGCCCGCGTGCTGCAGCTTTCCGAGTGGACGGTGATGCGCAAGATCCTCTTTCCGGCGGTCTTACCCGCGGTGCTGACCGGGGTTCGTCTCTCGATTGGTATCGCCTGGCTGGTGATCGTCGCCGCCGAAATGCTCACCGGCGGCTTAGGGATCGGCTTCTGGATCTGGAACGAGTGGAACAACCTCAACGTTGAAAACATCATCATTGCCATCGTCATTATCGGCGTGGTCGGGTTGCTGCTGGAACAGGGGCTGATGCTGCTCGCCCGTCGTTTTAGCTGGCAGGATAAATAAGGAGTCGCAGATGAAACCACTCATTCAGGTCCAGGGCGTCAGCCAGCGTTTCAATACCACCAGCGGCGAATTCCTCGCACTGCAGAATGTCTCATTCGATATTTACGAGGGGGAGACCATCAGCCTGATTGGTCACTCAGGGTGCGGTAAGTCAACTCTGCTGAATCTGATTGCCGGGATTACCTTGCCGACGGAGGGCGGCCTGCTGTGTGATAACCGTGAAATCGCCGGGCCGGGCCCGGAACGCGCGGTGGTGTTTCAGAACCACTCTCTGCTGCCGTGGCTGACCTGCTTCGATAACGTTGCGCTGGCGGTGGATCAGGTCTTCCGCCGCAGCATGAGCAAAGGCGAGCGCAAAGAGTGGATTGAGCACAACCTCGAACGGGTCCAGATGGGGCACGCCCTGCACAAGCGCCCGGGAGAAATATCCGGCGGTATGAAGCAGCGCGTTGGCATTGCCCGGGCGCTGGCGATGAAGCCGAAAGTGCTGCTGCTGGATGAACCCTTTGGTGCCCTTGATGCCCTGACGCGGGCGCATTTACAGGACGCGGTGATGCAGATTCAGCAGTCGCTGAATACTACCATCGTGATGATTACCCATGATGTTGATGAAGCGGTGCTGCTTTCCGACCGGGTGCTGATGATGACCAATGGTCCGGCGGCGACGGTCGGGGAGATCCTCGATGTTAACCTGCCGCGCCCGCGCAATCGCGTGCAGCTGGCGGACGATAGCCGTTATCACCATCTGCGTCAGCAGATCCTGCACTTCCTCTATGAAAAACAGCCGAAAGCGGCATAGGGGGCGGCGATGACGCGGCAACTGGTGATTATTGGTAACGGTATGGCGGCCACGCGCCTGGCGCAGGCATTGGTAGAACGGGATGCGCAGCGGTTTAGCATCACCATTATCGGCGATGAACCCGGCCAGGCCTATAACCGCATTCAGCTGTCGCCTGTGCTGGGCGCAGAGAAAACAGCAGGCGAGACGAGACTGCTGCCCGAGACGTGGTATCAACGGCATAACGTTAAGGTACGCGCCGGCGAGACGGTTACGGCGGTGGATATTCATGCCCGTACGCTGCAAACCACCGCAGGGGTAGTTAGCTGGGATGAACTGGTGTTCGCCACAGGCTCGCTACCGTTTGTGCCGCCGTTACCGGGCATTACGCAGCCGCACGTTTTTGCTTTCCGCACTCTGGCGGACGTCGAGGGCATCCTGGCCATCGACGGCCCGGCGGTGGTTATCGGCGGGGGCGTACTCGGCGTAGAGGCCGCCGCGGCGCTGCGGCGTTATGGTGACAGTGTCACTTTACTTCATCGCGGAAGCGGGCTGATGGAGCAGCAAATCGATGCTTTTGCCGGCGAGCAGCTGCAAATGCTGCTTGCCGATCGCGGGATTCGCTGCGTGATGGAGAGCCGTATCGCCGCTATTGATGCACATCAGGTGCGGCTGGAGGACGGCCGCGCGTTTGCCGCCTCGCGGGTGGTGCTGGCGACCGGCGTGCAGCCGAACAAACGGCTGGCCGAGCGCAGCGGGCTGGCCTGCGCCCGCGGAATCCTCGTTGACCGCCAGCTGGCAACCGTGCAGCCGGGCGTCAGCGCCATCGGGGAGTGCTGTGAAATCGACGGTCGGACCTGGGGGCTGGTGGCGCCATGCCTGCGCCAGGCGGAGGTGCTGGCTGCCCGCCTGTGCGCTACCCCAGGCGAAGATTTTTGCTGGCAGGATAGCGGCACTCGTCTGAAGGTCAGCGGTATCGAGTTGTTCAGCGCGGGCGAGCTGCGGGCCGCAGAACAGGATGAAAGCTGTATCAGCTGGGACCCGCTGGACCGCCACTACCGGCGCCTGCTGCTGCGCGACGGTAAGCTGCGCGGCGTACTGCTGCTGGGCGATTGCAGCAGCGCTGCGCCCCTCACCGCTCTGCTGGGGGCGGATGCCCCGGCGCCGGCAGAGTGGCTCTTCGATCCCTCTTCAACGATGCAGCCGCGCGCTGCGGGAAAAATTATGATGACAAAACCTGTTTTAGTGCTGGTCGGACACGGTATGGTCGGCCACCATTTTCTTGAGCAATGCGTCGACCGTCGCCTTCATCAACGGTATCGGATTGTGGTGTTCTGCGAGGAACGCTATGCCGCCTACGACCGGGTTCATCTGACTGAATATTTCACCGGACGCAGCGCAGAATCGCTGTCGCTGGTTGAGGGCGATTTTTTCGCTCAGCACGGTATTGAGCTGCGCCTGAGCGAATCGGTCGCCAGCATCGACCGCGAAGCGCGGGTGGTGCGCGATGCCTTCGGCCACGAAACCCACTGGGATAAGCTGGTGCTGGCGACGGGGTCTTACCCGTTTGTTCCGCCGGTGCCGGGTCATCATCTCGAGGGCTGTTTTGTTTATCGTACGCTTGACGACCTCGACCAGATTGCCGCCCGCGCCGCAACCGCCCGACGGGGTGTAGTTATCGGCGGCGGGCTGCTCGGGCTGGAAGCGGCCAACGCGCTGAAGCAGTTGGGGCTGGAAACTCACGTTGTCGAGTTTGCGCCGAACCTGATGGCGGTGCAGCTGGACAACGGCGGCGCGGCAATGCTGCGAGAAAAAATCAGTCAACTGGGCGTCGGGGTGCATACCAGCAAGGCGACGACGGAGATTGTTCGCAACGAACAGGGGCTACAGCTGAACTTTGCCGACGGTAGCTCGCTGGCGGCCGATATGCTGGTGTTCTCCGCCGGTATTCGCCCGCAGGACGGGCTGGCGCGCAGCGGCGGGCTGGAAGTGGGCGAACGCGGCGGGATTTGTATCGACAACCAGTGTCGTACCTCCGACCCGGACGTGCTGGCAATCGGCGAATGTGCCCTGTGGGAGAACAAAATTTATGGTCTGGTGGCGCCTGGCTATCAGATGGCGCGCGCCGCAGCGGCTACCCTGGCGGGCGAGGAAGGCTGCTTTAGCGGCGCGGATATGAGCACTAAGCTGAAGCTGCTGGGCGTTGATGTCGCCTCGTTCGGCGACGCCCAGGGGCGCACCCCGGGCTGTCAGAGCTATCAGTGGACCGATGGGCCGCAGCAGATCTACAAAAAAATTATAGTCAGCGCGGAGGGCAACAAACTGCTCGGCGGGGTGCTGGTCGGGGATGCCAGCGACTATGCCACGCTGCTACAGATGATGCTTAACGGTATGGCTTTACCCAATCACCCGGAAAGCCTGATCCTTCCGGCGCTGGAGGGCAGCGCGCCAAAAGCGCTCGGCGTGGCGGCGTTGCCGGACAGCGCGCAGATTTGCTCCTGTCACAACGTCAGCAAAGGCGATATCTGCCAGGCGGTGAACGGCGGCGCGGGCGATATGGCGGCGATAAAAAGCTGCACCAAAGCGGCGACCGGCTGCGGCGGCTGTAGCGCGCTGGTAAAACAGGTGATGGAGTATCAGCTTGCCGAGCAGGGCGTTGAAGTCAAAAAGGATATCTGCGAGCATTTTGCGTGGTCGCGGCAGGAGATCTATCACCTGGTACGCGTCAACCATATTCGCACCTTCGAACAGCTGATTGCCCGCTATGGACGCGGTCACGGCTGTGAGATCTGTAAACCTCTGGCGGCCTCGGTGCTGGCCTCCTGCTGGAATGAATATCTGCTGAAGCCGGCGCATTTGCCTCTTCAGGACACTAACGACCGCTACTTCGCCAATATTCAGAAAGATGGCACCTATTCGGTGGTACCGCGTATGGCGGCGGGAGAGGTGACGCCGGACGGGCTGATTGCGATCGGCCAGATCGCCAAACGCTATCAGCTGTACAGTAAAGTGACCGGCGGCCAGCGTATCGATCTGTTCGGCGCGCGCCTGGAGCAGCTCCCGGCAATCTGGCGCGAGCTGGCCGAGGCGGGATTTGAAACCGGCCACGCCTACGGCAAATCCCTGCGGACGGTGAAATCCTGCGTGGGTTCAACCTGGTGCCGCTATGGCGTCCAGGATTCCACCGGCCTGGCGGTAACCCTCGAACATCGCTATAAGGGGCTGCGCGCGCCGCACAAAATTAAAATGGCGGTCTCCGGCTGTACCCGCGAATGCGCGGAGGCCCAGGGCAAGGATATTGGCGTCATCGCTACGGAGAAGGGCTGGAATCTGTACGTTTGCGGCAACGGCGGTATGAAGCCGCGCCATGCCGACCTGTTCGCCAGCGATCTGGATGAAGCCACCCTTATCCGCAGTATCGACCGGCTGCTGATGTTCTATATTCGTACCGCCGACCGTCTGCAGCGTACCAGTACCTGGATGGATAATCTTGAGGGAGGCGTCGACTATCTGCGCGCGGTTATCCTCGAAGACAGCCTTGGCATCGGCGAAGAGCTGGAGCAGGAGATGGCGCGGGTGGTCGAGAGCTACCAGTGCGAATGGCAAACCACCCTTAACGATCCGCAGCGGCTGGCGCTGTTCCGCTCCTACGTGAACAGCGATGAGCCGGACGAAGCGGTGCAGCGGCAAACCCTGCGCGGCCAGCCGCAGCTGGCCCCGTTCGCGGCGCAGGCCGAACCGGCGCTGCCGTCCCGCCCGTGGCAGGCCATTTGCGATCTCGACGCCATCCCGCAGCAGGCGGGGATTGGCGCGCGGCTCGGCGAGCGGCAGATTGCGCTGTTCCGCTTTGGCGATCAGGTATATGCCCTCGATAATCTTGAACCGGGCAGCGAGGCCAACGTTCTTTCGCGCGGCCTGCTGGGCGATGCGGGCGGTGAACCGATCGTGATTTCGCCTCTGTATAAGCAGCGTATTCGCCTGCGCGATGGCCGCCAGTGCGACGACGGCGAAATGGCGGTACGCGCATGGCCGGTAAAAGTGGAGAACGGTAAAGTATGGGTTGGCAACCAGCAGCTGCTGGCGCGCGCGGAGGCCTCGTGATGAATGAAACCAGGACCACTTGCCCCTATTGCGGGGTCGGCTGCGGCATTATCGCCAGCCTGAATGCCGACGGCCAGGTTACCGTACGCGGGGATGAACAACATCCGGCAAACTTTGGCCGCCTGTGCGTGAAGGGGGCGGCGCTGGGCGAAACCGTCGGGCTGACGGGAAGATTGCTCTTCCCGGAAGTCGATGGCGGTCGCGCGACCTGGGCCCAGGCGCTGGCAGCGGCGGGTTCGCGTCTGCGGGAGATTATCGACGAGCACGGGCCGCAAGCGGTGGCGTTTTATGCCTCCGGCCAGCTGCTGACCGAGGATTACTACGTGGCCAATAAGCTGATGAAGGGGTTTATCGGCGCGGCAAATATCGATACTAATTCGCGGCTGTGCATGTCTTCAGCGGTCACCGGCTATAAACGGGCGCTGGGCGCTGATGTGGTGCCGTGCAGCTATGAGGACGTGGAAAACAGCGATCTGGTGGTGCTGGTCGGGTCGAACGCCGCCTGGGCGCATCCGGTACTCTATCAGCGGCTGGCGCAGGCGAAGCGCGACAATCCGCAGATGCGGGTGGTGGTCATTGATCCGCGTCGGACCGCCACCTGCGATATTGCGGACAGGCATCTGGCGCTGGCTCCCGGCAGCGACGGCGGACTGTTTGTCGGCCTGTTGAACGCCATTGCCGCCCGCGACGACATCTGCGGCGATTTTAGCGATGCGCCGCAGGCGCTGGCCATCGCGCAGGACTGGGATATCAACCACGTCGCGCAGTTCTGCGGCCTGCCGCGACAGCAGATCGCCGATTTCTACAGCGAGTTTATCGCCGCTCCCCGCGCCATCACGCTCTATACCATGGGGATTAACCAGTCCGCCAGCGGCAGCGATAAATGTAACGCTATCATTAACGTTCACCTGGCGAGCGGTAAATATGGGCGTCCGGGCTGCGGGCCTTTTTCGCTGACCGGACAACCTAACGCCATGGGCGGGCGCGAGGTAGGCGGACTGGCGACCATGCTGGCGTCGCATATGAACTTTGAAACCGACGATTTACGGCGTCTGGCGCGCTTCTGGGGGACCGAACGTCTGGCGCAAACGCCGGGGCTGTCGGCGGTGGATCTGTTCGCCGCCATTGGCCGCGGCGAGGTGAAAGCGGTGTGGATTATGGGCACCAACCCGGTAGTGTCGCTGCCGGACAGCCATGCGGTAAGCAAAGCGCTGGCGGCCTGTCCGCTGGTCATCGTGTCCGACATCGCCGCCGCTACCGATACCGGACGCTTTGCCCATATCCGCTTTCCCGCGCTGGCGTGGGGAGAGAAGAGCGGCACGGTAACCAACTCCGAACGAAGGATCTCACGCCAGCGCGCTTTCATGGCGCCACCGGGGGAGGCCAGAGCCGACTGGTGGATCGTCGCCCGCGTGGCCCAGGCGCTGGGCTTCGGCTCCGCTTTTGCCTGGCAGCACCCGCACGAGGTGTTCAGCGAACACGCCGCGCTTTCAGGATATGAAAATGATGGCCAGCGGGCATTTGATATCGGCGGACTGGCGGATCTCAGCCGCGAAGCGTGGGAGGCGCTGGAACCGGTGCGCTGGCCGGTGAGCCGCAGTGAAGCAGCCTGGAGTGTGCATAAGGGCTGGCATCGCGACGGTAAACTGCGGATGGTGCCGGTCGCGCCGCAACCTACCCGGGCGACCACCGATGCGTTCTATCCACTGATCCTCAACAGCGGGCGGATCCGCGATCAGTGGCACACCATGACCCGCACCGGCGCGGTGCCGCGTCTGATGCAGCATATTAACGAGCCGGTGGTGGAAGTCGCGCCAGCGGACGCGACGCGCTATCAGCTGCTGGAAGGCGAACTGGCGCGGGTGCGCTCACCGAATGGGGTGATGGTAGCAAAAGTGATTGTCAGCAATGGCCAGCGTCCCGGGTCGCTGTTTGTGCCGATGCACTGGAATGATCAGTTTGCTCGCCAGGGACGGGTGAATAACCTGCTGTCTGCAGTCACTGACCCGCACTCCGGGCAGCCGGAAAGTAAACAGGCGGCAGTGGCGATAGCTGCCTGGCTACCAGCGTGGAAAGGCGAGCTTTTTTCTCGCTTGTCGGTGCCGCTACCCGCTTCACTACACTGGCGGCGGCGGGCAGCGCAGGGAATCATTCATCTTTCGCTGGCGGGGGATATCGCCTCCCGCGAGTGGCTTATTGAGTGGTGCCAGCGAAAAGGGTGGCAACTACAGACAGCCAAAGGCGGTAGCATCTGGAACCTGCTGGCGTGGCAGGGGGAAGAGCTGATGCTCGGCTGGTGGAGCGATGTCAACGAACCGCGCGTGGATGCCGAGTGGATTAGCGCCGCGTTTCGCAGCCCTCCGCCGAATGCTACCCAGCGTCACGCATTATTGAGCGGCAGAAAGGGTAGCGATGAGGTACCGCGCGGACGCATTATCTGTAGCTGCTTTAGCGTGGGCGAACGGGCGATAGACGAAGCGATTGCCACTGGCTGCCGTACGCCCGCCGCACTGGGAGCAAAGCTCAAATGCGGCACCAACTGCGGCTCTTGTATCCCGGAACTTAAGGCGCTGCTGGCGGCGAAGCTGGCGCAGGCCTGATATTCGGTATATTCCTGGAATCGTGCGGGAGGCTGCCAGGGCGGGTAAAAAACGATAAACTTAACTTTTGCCGCCATCACTTTATGAGTAGACGTAACCGATTTGAGCTCCTTGTCGTTCCGTATAACCCCTTATTTACCGCTTCTCCTGCTGCTGACAGGCGCTCCCACCCGCGCGCTGCAGGATACTCAGGCCTTTTCCAGAGGCCCTGAAAGCTTACCCGACCTTGGCCTGGCGCCGCAGGTCGATGACGACGCAAAACATTTTGCCGAGATGGCGAAAAAATTTGGCGAAGCCAGCATGAGCGATAATGGGCTGACAACCGGCGAACAGGCGCGTGTATTTGCCATGAGCCGGCTGGGCAACGAAGTCAGCCACCAGCTGGAAAGCTGGCTTTCGCCGTGGGGCAACGCCAACGTCGATTTGCTGGTCGATAAAGAGGGCAATTTTACCGGCAGCAAGGGGAGCTGGTTTGTTCCTCTTCAGGATAACGGCGACTATCTCACCTGGAACCAGTACTCGGTCACCCAGCGGGATAACGGTCTGGTCGGCAACGTCGGCCTCGGCCAGCGCTGGCGGATGGGCTCCTGGCTGCTGGGCTACAACTCCTTCTACGATAAAGTGCTCGATGAGCGCATGGCGCGCGGCAGCGTCGGGGCCGAAGCCTGGGGTGAATCGCTGCGCCTGTCGGCTAACTACTACCAGCCGCTCGGCGGCTGGCAGCAGGGGAGTAGCCTGACTCAGCAGCAGCGTATGGCGAGCGGCTACGATGTGACCGCTCAGGCGCGGCTGCCGTTTTATCAGCACATTAATACCAGCGTGAGCGTGGAGCAGTACTTCGGCGATAGCGTTGACCTGTTCCATTCGGGCACCGGCTATCACAATCCGGTCGCGGTGTCGGTGGGGCTGAATTACACCCCCGTTCCGCTGGTCACGGTGACCGCCAAACATAAGCAGGGCGAGAGCGGCGTCAGCCAAAACGATATTGGGTTAAAGCTGAACTATCGTTTTGGCGTTCCTCTGAAACAGCAGCTGGCGGCCGATGAAGTCGCCGTTAGCCGATCGCTTCGCGGCAGCCGCTACGATAGCCCGGAACGCGATAATCTGCCGGTGGTTGAATATCGCCAGCGCAAAACGCTGTCGGTTTATCTGGCGACGCCGCCCTGGGATCTTCAGCCCGGGGAGACGGTGCAGCTGAAACTACAGATTCGTAGCCTGCACGGAATTAAGTCGCTAAGCTGGCAGGGCGATACCCAGGCGCTGAGCCTGACCTCGCCGATAGAGGCCAACAGTACGGACGGCTGGACCGTGATTATGCCGCGCTGGAACAGCGAAGCCGGGGCAAGCAACCGCTGGCATCTTTCGCTGGTGGTGGAGGATAAAACGGGTCAGCGCGTCTCATCCAATGAGATCGCACTGGCGCTGACTGAGCCGTTGGTACGCGTACCGGCCGATGGCGTTTCGTGGCAGCATCTGCCCTAGAATACGCGCTCCTGATGGACCCAAACCGCCGCTTCCACGCGCGATTTCAGCTTCATTTTCTTCAACATATGTTTGACGTGCACTTTAACGGTACTTTCGGTGATATCCAGACGGCGGGCGATCATTTTGTTTGGCAGGCCCTGGGCAATCAGCTTGAGAATATCGCGCTCGCGCGGGGTTAGCTGGCTGATGTCGCGGTCTGAGGTAGCGCGATTAGCGCGCAGGCTGGCAGCCAGCACCGGGGTTAACGCTTCGCTGAGCACCATTTCGCCTGCCGCCGCCTGCTGTAGCGCTTTCAGCAAATCTTCCGGCTCCATATCCTTCAGCAGGTAGCCGTCGGCGCCGCGTTTCAGCGCGGTCACCACGTCTTCTTCATGATTGGAGACGCTAAACACCACCACGCGGCCGGACAGCGACTTCTCGCGCAGCTTGTCGAGCGTTTCCAGACCGTTCATGCCCGGCATATTGAGATCCAGCAGAATCAAATCAGGATCCAATGATTCCGCCATCGCAATACCTTGCTCGCCGTTGCTGGCTTCGCCGATAACCTGGATATCCGGGGCCATGCTGATCAGCTGTTTGACGCCGGTGCGCAGCATCGGGTGATCGTCGATGAGAAGGATGGTTGCCCGTTCCTGTTGACTCATGGAGTTCTCCTTATTGGATTGAAAACGATTTTTCAGGGATAAAAGTGACCACCACTTCGGTACCGCCGGTTTCCCGGCGCCGAACCTGGCAGTCCCCGCGCAGGCTCTGAGCGCGATCGCGCATGATAATCAGGCCGTAGTGGTTGCTGCGCTCCGCATGGTCCGGTACGCCGCGACCGTTATCGGCCACCGTCAGACGGACCTGATTGTCCCGCAACGCCACGGTAACGCTGACATCGGTGGCATTGGCGTGCTTCAGCGCGTTGCTGAGCGCTTCCCGGGCGATTTGCAGCAGATGGATGGCCTGATGCGACGGCACAAAACGCGGCGGCAGCTGATAGTCCAGGCGTACCGTAAAACCGAAGTGGGCGCTGTATTCCTGGCAGCTGGCCTCCAGCGCCGGACGTAGTCCCGGCTCGGTGAGCTGTAGCCGGAAGGTCGTCAGCAGTTCGCGCAGCTGAGCCCAGGAGGTATTCAGTTCATTACGGATTTGCCCCAGCAGCTGGCGGCTCGCTTCCGGCAGGTCATCGCCCTGCATTTGCAGGCAGCTAACCTGCATTTTCATACAGGAGAGCGACTGGGCGATGGAGTCGTGGAGCTCGCGGGCGATAGTGGCGCGCTCCTCCATGACGATTAGCTGCTGCTGGCGCTCCTGATGACGATCGAGAGCGAGGGTGCCGGTAAGTTGTTCCACCAGCGTGTCAACCAGCTGCTGCTGATCGTGGCTCAGATGACGCCCGGCGGGCAGGGTGGCCAGTAAAATACCGTACTGATTATGGGCATCCGACAGCCGCCATTTTAAAGTGGTGCCGGTATCAGGCAGCGGCGGCAGGTCGCGGGGACAGAGATAACAGCCCCTGTCGTCGCACTGAATATCGGAGTGGCAGGAAAACTCCTGATGGTTGTCTTCGTCTTCAAGGTCGTAGACGCGAACTTCAATATCGCGCAGCAGGGTCAGCCCCTGTAAACCGTTAAGAACGGGCGAAATGCGTTCACAGAGCGGCGCGTTAGAGTGCAGGCGGCGGTTGGCCTGCCACAGAAAGGCGAGGATCTCGTTTTTTTGCTCCAGGCCGGCGGTTTTTTCCTGCACCCGGCGTTCAAGCACCGAATAGCTCTCCGCCAGCTCTTTGGACATGTTGTTCAGCGCCATGCCGAGCGTCGCCATCTCGTTGCGCCCGTTAATCTGCGCCCGCTGGGTGAAATCACGTCGGCTCACCGCTCGGGCCATACCGAGCAGCTGTTTCCACGGACGTAACAGGCGGGCGCGCAGCCAGACGATGGTAAATACCAGCAGCAGCGCCATCCCTACGGCCATGATGCGCTGGATCCAGACAACGTGTTTAATCCGCTCCTCGGTGGTGTGATCGAAAGCGGTAACCAGCTGGTCAATGCGGTCGACAAAGCCGGCGACATCCGTCGCGACCGAGGCCTGATTTTGCGCTTTGCGCATTCCCGGCGCCAGCTCCAGCTGCCAGTAGTGCTGCAGCGCCTGGAGCTGCCGCTGCTGATCGTCATGGCGAGCGGCGTACTGCAGTTCCGGGCTAAAGACGGTTGCCGTCATTTCATCCAGCAGCTTTTGATCGCTGTCGGTGAGCGGTATCGCCGCCAGCAGGCGATAGCTCTGCATGCGCAGCGAACCGGCTTTATTGATGGCATGCGCGCTGCCCTGAACGCCATGCACCAGGCGGGAAGAGATCGCCATTCCGGCGACGCCGATGATCGTGGCCAACAGAACGATCAGCGCGAGTTGATTAACCAGCGTCAGCGGCGTAAAAAGTCGTTTCAACATGGGATATGGGGCTCCTGACCGGCAAATTATCCGGGAGTGGCGCTTATTCTCGGACATCCCCTGGAGTATACCCATACCCCCAAAGGATTACCCCTTAATTGTCAGTCTACGATGGGCTGGTGGCAGGCGTTGAGGTAATCCCGGCACTGGCGTGAAAAACCACACTTTTTTGCGCAGAAATAGCTACTCACTTCGGGTGATGAATTTTTTTTAGCCAAATTAGCGCCAACTTTTCCTTTGATTTATATCAACTTACCGCCGCCTGTAACCCATAAGGTAGCCAGGGTTAATATGAATCATCAGAGGTGTCTATGAGTCACTCTTCAATCCCGGAGAAGACTAACAGCTCAGTCATTAGCGACTGGCGTCCTGAAGATCCTGAATTCTGGCAGCAGCGCGGTCATCGCATCGCCAGCCGCAATCTGTGGATCTCCGTTCCGTGTCTTTTACTGGCATTCTGCGTCTGGATGTTGTTCAGCGCCGTTGCCGTCAACCTCAATAAAGTCGGCTTTCAGTTTACTACCGACCAGTTGTTTATGCTGACCGCGCTCCCGGCGCTGTCCGGCGCGCTGCTGCGCGTGCCTTACGCGTTTATGGTGCCGTTGTTCGGCGGTCGTCGCTGGACTGCGTTCAGTACCGGGATCATGATCGTACCCTGCGTATGGTTAGGCTTCGCGGTGCAGGATACCTCTACGCCTTTCAGCGTTTTCGTGATCATCTCTCTGCTGTGCGGCTTTGCGGGGGCGAACTTTGCTTCCAGTATGGCTAACATCAGCTTCTTCTTCCCGAAACAGAAGCAGGGCGGCGCGCTGGGTATCAACGGCGGCCTCGGTAATATGGGCGTCAGCGTGATGCAGCTGGTTGCTCCTCTGGTGGTATCCCTGTCTATTTTCGCCGTCTTTGGCGGTACCGGCAGCGAACAGCCGGATGGTTCCATGCTATATCTGGAAAACGCCGCGTGGATCTGGGTGCCGTTCCTGATTATCTTCACCCTGGCGGCGTGGTTCTTCATGAACGACCTGTCGGCATCGAAGGCGTCGCTGAGCGAGCAGCTGCCGGTACTGAAGCGCGCGCATCTGTGGATTATGGCGCTGCTCTATCTTGCCACCTTCGGCTCGTTTATCGGCTTCTCGGCGGGCTTCGCCATGCTGTCCAAGACCCAGTTCCCGGATGTGCAGATTCTGCACTATGCGTTCTTCGGGCCGTTTATCGGCGCACTGGCGCGCTCGACCGGCGGGGCGATCTCCGACCGACTCGGCGGGACTCGCGTGACGCTGGTGAACTTTGTGGTCATGGCTATCTTCTGCGGCCTGTTGTTCCTGACGCTGCCGACCCACGGCGAGGGCGGTAACTTTATTGCCTTCTTCGCGGTATTTATGGTGCTGTTCCTGACTGCCGGTCTGGGGAGCGCGTCTACTTTCCAGATGATTTCGGTTATCTTCCGTAAAATGACGATGGATCGCGTCAAGGCGCAGGGCGGCAGCGAAGCGCAGGCCATGCGTGAAGCGGCGACCGATACGGCGGCGGCGCTGGGCTTTATTTCAGCGATTGGCGCCATTGGCGGCTTCTTTATTCCAAAAGCGTTTGGTATCTCGCTGGATTTGACCGGCTCGCCGGCCGGAGCAATGAAGGTATTCCTGGTGTTCTATATCGCCTGCGTGGTGATTACCTGGGCAATCTACGGACGCAAGCAGAAATAATATTTTCTGGTGAGTTTCTGCAAAGGGCGCAAATATCGTTGCGCCCTTTTTTTATTTATTATTTAGTTACAACATGCTAATCGTTGAGGGTTATTTTAAAAGCAGTCCGGAGTCACAAATAAAATAGCGGCATAAGCATCTACCCCTTAATACCATGGCGAATGGCAAAACCCTGGCCTTTGCAGGTTTTTTAGATGAATTTATATGTAAATCATATAGATATAAAATAGAAATAAATACTACTTTGGTGGTATCAGGCTTCCGGAGCGGCTTTTATAAGCCCTATCGTCTTGATCGTTATCAATTCTCTCCCTCTTTCATAGCGTTACCTTCGCTGCAAATCCAGCAATGTCGATTTATCAGAGAGCCGTCAGGCTCCACACAGGAGAAACCCGATGAGTAAATTCCTGGACCGGTTTCGCTACTTCAAACAGAAGGGTGAAACCTTTGCCGATGGGCACGGCCAGCTTCTAAAAACCAACCGGGACTGGGAGGATGGATACCGTCAACGTTGGCAGCATGACAAAATTGTGCGCTCCACCCACGGTGTCAACTGCACCGGCTCATGCAGCTGGAAGATTTATGTCAAAAATGGTCTTGTCACCTGGGAAACCCAGCAGACCGACTATCCGCGCACCCGTCCGGATATGCCAAACCACGAGCCTCGCGGCTGCCCGCGCGGCGCCAGCTACTCCTGGTATCTTTACAGCGCTAATCGCCTGAAGTACCCGCTGATGCGCAAACGCCTGATGAAAATGTGGCGTGAAGCGAAAGTACAGCACAGCGATCCGGTTGACGCATGGGCCTCGATTATTGAAGATGCCGACAAAGCGAAAAGCTTTAAGCAGGCGCGCGGCCGCGGCGGTTTCGTGCGTTCGTCCTGGCAGGAAGTGAACGAGCTGATTGCCGCCTCTAACGTCTATACCGTCAAAACCTACGGCCCGGACCGCGTAGCCGGCTTCTCGCCCATCCCGGCGATGTCGATGGTCTCCTATGCCTCCGGCGCGCGCTATCTGTCGCTGATCGGCGGGACCTGCCTGAGCTTTTACGACTGGTACTGCGACCTGCCGCCTGCATCACCGCAGACCTGGGGCGAGCAGACCGACGTACCGGAATCTGCCGACTGGTACAACTCCAGCTATATCATTGCCTGGGGATCCAACGTACCGCAGACCCGTACCCCGGATGCCCACTTCTTCACCGAAGTTCGCTATAAGGGCACTAAAACCGTTGCTATCACCCCTGACTACGCCGAAATCGCCAAGCTTTGCGATCTGTGGCTGGCGCCGAAGCAGGGTACCGATGCGGCGATGGCGCTGGCGATGGGTCACGTCATGCTGCGCGAGTTCCACCTCGACAAACCAAGCCAGTACTTTACCGATTACGTGCGCCGCTACACCGACATGCCGATGCTGGTGATGCTCGAAGAGCGCGATGGCTATTACGCCGCAGGCCGCATGCTGCGCGCAGCTGATCTGGTGGATGCATTAGGTCAGGAAACAAATCCGGAATGGAAAACCGTCGCCTTTGATGAGAAGGGCGAAATCACCGTACCGAACGGTTCTATCGGTTTCCGCTGGGGCGACAAAGGTAAATGGAATCTTGAACAGCGCGACGGTAAAACCGGCGAAGATGTCGAGCTACGCCTGAGCCTGCTGGGCGGCCACGACGATATCGCTAACGTTGGCTTCCCCTATTTTGGCGGCGAAGGTACCGAGCACTTTAATAAAGTCGAGCTGGAAAACGTGCTGCTGCACAAACTGCCGGTAAAACGCCTGCAGAAGGCCGACGGTTCTACCGTGCTGGTCACCACCGTCTACGACCTGACCATGGCGAACTATGGCCTGGATCGCGGACTCGGCGATGAAAACTGCGCCAGCAGCTACGATGACCTCAAAGCGTATACCCCGGCATGGGCGGAGAAAATCACCGGCGTTTCCCGGGCGCATATTATCCGCACCGCGCGGGAGTTTGCCGATAACGCCGATAAGACCCACGGCCGTTCGATGATCATCGTCGGCGCCGGTCTGAACCACTGGTTCCACCTCGATATGAACTATCGCGGTCTTATCAATATGCTGATCTTCTGCGGCTGCGTTGGTCAGAGCGGCGGCGGCTGGGCGCACTATGTCGGCCAGGAAAAACTGCGTCCGCAGACCGGCTGGCAGCCGCTGGCGTTTGCCCTTGACTGGCAGCGTCCGGCGCGCCATATGAACAGCACATCGTACTTCTATAACCACTCCAGCCAGTGGCGCTATGAAACCGTAACCGCGCAGGAACTGCTGTCGCCGTTAGCGGATAAATCCCGCTACAGCGGCCACCTGATTGATTTCAACGTGCGCGCCGAGCGTATGGGCTGGCTTCCGTCGGCGCCGCAGCTGGGCACCAACCCGCTGCGTATTGCGCATGCGGCAAAAAAAGCGGGCATGACGCCGGTCGATTACACCGTCAAATCGCTGAAAGAGGGTTCCATTCGCTTTGCCGCAGAGCAGCCGGAAAACGGTAAAAACCATCCGCGCAACCTGTTTATCTGGCGTTCCAACCTGCTGGGCTCCTCGGGTAAAGGCCACGAGTACATGCTGAAGTACCTGCTGGGTACGGAAAACGGTATTCAGGGCAAAGATCTCGGCAAGCAGGGCGGCGTGAAGCCGGAAGAAGTGGAGTGGAAAGATAACGGTCTCGACGGCAAGCTGGATCTGGTGGTGACCCTCGACTTCCGTCTGTCGAGTACCTGCCTCTACTCCGACATCGTGCTGCCGACCGCTACCTGGTATGAAAAAGACGACATGAATACCTCGGATATGCATCCGTTTATTCATCCGCTGTCTGCCGCCGTCGACCCGGCCTGGGAATCGAAAAGCGACTGGGATATCTACAAAGATATCGCGAAAAAGTTCTCCGAAGTGTGCGTGGGTCATTTGGGTCAGGAAACCGACGTGGTAACGCTGCCTATCCAGCACGACTCCGCCGCCGAACTGGCGCAGCCGCTGGACGTTAAGGACTGGAAAAAAGGCGAATGCGACCTGATTCCAGGGAAAACCGCGCCGCATATTCTGACCGTCGAGCGCGATTATCCGGCGACATACGAACGCTTTACCTCTATCGGCCCGCTGATGGAGAAAATCGGCAACGGCGGTAAAGGCATCGCCTGGAATACCCAGAGCGAGATGGATCTGCTGCGCAAGCTCAACTACACCAAAGCGGACGGCCCGGCGAAAGGCCAGCCGATGCTTAACACCGCCATTGATGCGGCAGAGATGATTCTGACCCTGGCGCCGGAAACCAACGGCCACGTGGCGGTTAAAGCCTGGGCGGCGCTCAGCGAATTTACCGGTCGTGACCATACGCACCTGGCGACGAATAAAGAAGAGGAAAAAATCCGCTTCCGCGATATTCAGGCCCAGCCGCGCAAAATTATCTCCAGCCCGACCTGGTCCGGACTCGAAGATGAGCACGTTTCCTATAACGCCGGCTACACCAACGTTCACGAACTGATCCCGTGGCGCACGCTTTCCGGCCGCCAGCAGCTGTATCAGGATCACCAGTGGATGCGTGATTTTGGCGAAAGCCTGCTGGTTTATCGTCCGCCAATCGACACCCGGTCGGTGAAAACGGTGATGGGCGCGAAATCCAACGGCAACCCGGAGAAGGCATTGAACTTCCTGACGCCGCACCAGAAGTGGGGGATCCACTCCACCTACAGCGACAACCTGCTGATGCTGACGCTGTCGCGCGGCGGGCCGATTGTCTGGATGAGCGAAGCGGACGCCAAAGATCTGGGGATCGAAGATAACGACTGGATCGAAGTGTTTAACAGCAACGGCGCGCTGACCGCCCGCGCGGTGGTAAGCCAGCGCGTACCGGCCGGGATGACCATGATGTACCACGCGCAGGAACGTATCGTAAACCTGCCGGGTTCTGAGATCACCGAACAGCGCGGGGGGATTCACAACTCCGTGACTCGTATTACGCCAAAGCCGACCCATATGATCGGCGGCTATGCGCAGCTGGCCTACGGCTTTAACTACTACGGCACGGTAGGGTCTAACCGCGACGAGTTCGTGGTGGTACGTAAGATGAAGAATATTAACTGGTTAGATGGCGAAGGTAACGACCAGGTACAGGAGAGCGTAGAATGAAAATTCGTTCACAAGTCGGCATGGTGCTGAATCTCGATAAGTGCATCGGCTGTCATACCTGTTCAGTCACCTGTAAAAACGTCTGGACCAGCCGCGAGGGTATGGAGTACACGTGGTTCAACAACGTTGAAAGTAAGCCGGGCGTTGGTTTCCCGAACGACTGGGAGAATCAGGAAAAGTGGAAGGGCGGCTGGATCCGTAAGATCAATGGCAAGCTGCAGCCGCGCATGGGCAACCGCGCGATGCTGCTGGGTAAAATCTTTGCTAACCCGCATTTGCCGGGCATCGACGACTACTACGAGCCCTTTGATTACGACTACCAGAATCTGCACAACGCGCCGGAAAGCAAACATCAGCCGATCGCTCGCCCGCGCTCGCTGATCACCGGCCAGCGGATGGATAAAATCACCAGCGGTCCGAACTGGGAAGAGATTCTGGGCGGCGAATTTGAAAAACGCGCCAAAGACCAGAACTTCGAAAACATGCAGAAGGCGATGTACGGCCAGTTCGAAAACACCTTTATGATGTATCTGCCGCGCCTGTGCGAACACTGTCTGAACCCGGCGTGCGTCGCGACCTGCCCGAGCGGCGCGATCTATAAACGTGAAGAAGACGGCATCGTGCTGATCGACCAGGACAAGTGCCGCGGCTGGCGCATGTGCATCACCGGTTGCCCGTACAAGAAAATCTATTTCAACTGGAAGAGCGGCAAATCAGAGAAGTGCATTTTCTGCTACCCGCGTATCGAATCCGGGATGCCGACCGTCTGTTCGGAAACCTGCGTGGGGCGTATTCGCTACCTCGGCGTGCTGCTGTATGACGCGGACGCGATTGAAAATGCCGCCAGCACGGAGAATGAGAAAGACCTGTATCAGCGTCAGCTGGACGTGTTCCTCAACCCGAACGACCCGAAAGTGATTGAGCAGGCGCTGAAGGACGGCGTGCCGCAGGGGGTTATCGAAGCCGCCCAGCAGTCGCCGGTGTACAAAATGGCGATGGACTGGAAGCTGGCGCTGCCGCTGCATCCGGAATATCGCACCCTGCCTATGGTCTGGTACGTGCCGCCTCTGTCGCCGATTCAGTCAGCCGCCGATGCGGGTGAACTGGGCAGCAACGGTATTCTGCCGGACGTCGAAAGCCTGCGTATCCCGGTTCAGTATCTGGCAAACCTGCTAACCGCGGGCGATACCCAGCCGGTGCTGCTGGCGCTGAAACGCATGCTGGCGATGCGCCACTTCAAACGCGCGGAAACCGTAGACGGCGTACTGGATACCCGGGCGCTGGAAGAGGTTGGCCTCACTGAAGCCCAGGCGCAGGAGATGTATCGCTATCTGGCTATCGCCAACTACGAAGACCGTTTCGTGGTGCCGAGCAGCCATCGCGAGCAGGCCCGCGATGCTTTCCCGGAGAAAAACGGTTGCGGCTTCACCTTCGGTGACGGATGCCACGGTTCTGATAGCCAGTTTAATCTGTTCAACAGCCGCCGTATCGATGCTATCGACGTCACCAGCAAAACGGAGCCGCACCCATGATTGAACTCGTCATTGTGTCGCGCCTTCTTGAGTACCCTGACGCTGCCTTATGGCAGCACCAGCAGGAGCTGTTCGACGCTATTGCCTCTTCGGAAAAGCTCGCGCCGGAGGATGCCCATAAGCTGAGCGTTTTCCTGCGCGACCTGACCGCCCAGGATGTGCTGGACGCGCAGTCTCGCTACAGTGAGCTGTTCGATCGCGGCCGTGCGACCTCGCTGCTGCTGTTTGAGCACGTGCACGGCGAATCCCGCGATCGCGGCCAGGCAATGGTCGACTTGATGGCGCAGTATGAACGCCACGGTCTGCAGCTGGATAGCCGCGAATTGCCGGATCATCTCCCGCTGTATCTTGAGTATCTGGCGCAGCTGCCGGAGGCGGAAGCGCGCGGCGGATTGCAGGACGTTGCGCCGATTCTCGGTCTACTGAGCGCTCGCCTGCAGCAGCGCGATAGCCGCTACGCGGTACTGTTTGAGCTGCTGCTCAAGCTGGCACACGCCCAGGTAGATAGCCAGAAAGTGGCGGAAAAAATCGCCGATGAGGCCCGCGACGATACGCCGCAGGCGCTGGACGCCGTCTGGGAAGAAGAACAGGTGAAATTCTTTGCCGATCAGGGCTGCGGCGAGTCGGAGATCTCCGCTCACCAGCGTCGTTTTGCCGGAGCCGTTGCCCCGCAATATTTGAATATCTCTAACGGAGGACAGCACTAATGCACTTCCTGAATATGTTCTTCTTTGACATCTATCCGTATATCGCCGGGACGGTATTTCTGGTCGGCAGCTGGCTACGTTACGACTATGGGCAGTACACCTGGCGTGCGGCCTCCAGCCAGATGCTGGACCGTAAAGGGATGAATCTGGCCTCGAACCTGTTCCATATCGGTATTCTGGGAATTTTTGCCGGTCATTTTCTCGGCATGCTGACGCCGCACTGGATGTACGAGTCATTCCTGCCGGTTGACGTGAAGCAGAAGATGGCGATGATCGCGGGCGGCGCCTGCGGCGTCATGACGCTGGTGGGCGGGCTACTGTTGCTGAAACGCCGTCTGCTGAGCCCCCGCGTGCGCGCCACCACCACCGGAGCGGATATTCTGATCCTCTCCCTGCTGATGGTGCAGTGCGCTCTGGGTCTGCTGACTATTCCGTTCTCCGCTCAGCATATGGACGGTAGCGAAATGATGAAGCTGGTGGGCTGGGCGCAGTCGGTGGTGACCTTCCACGGCGGGGCTTCGCAGCATCTGGACGGCGTGGCGTTTATTTTCCGCGTGCATCTGGTGCTGGGGATGACGCTGTTTGTGCTGTTCCCGTTCTCCCGTCTGGTGCATATCTGGAGCGCGCCGGTCGAGTACCTGACGCGCAAATACCAGATTGTTCGCGCCCGTCGCTGATTCTATTTCGTGTAAAGCTCAACCCTGCTGCGGCAGGGTTTTTCATTGGTGCGGTCTGCTCCCGGCGTAGCGCTGCCGGGGCATATATGGCAGAAATACAGAATCAGTTCTGGAGCAATAAAAGAGCTAACTAAGACGGTTTTGATTATTTGATTTTGCTGAGGTACTGCAGGGAAGTGATGGTGGTGGGGAAGGATTATTCGTCGCTTCGCTCCTCACCCTTCGGGCCGTTGCCTGCGGCAACGTTGTCTCGCTTTCGCTCGACTCGAACCTTGGTCGAAGCTTCTCATCCTTCCCTGCATCGGGAGAATATATGGCAATGTGCTTTGAGCCGGTAGCGGTGTAACAGAGAAGTGATGGTGGTGGGGGAAGGATTATTCGTCGCTTCGCTCCTCACCCTTCGGGCCGTTGCCTGCGGCAACGTTGTCTCGCTGACGCTCGACTCGAACCTTAATCGAAGCTTCTCATCCTTCCCTGCATCGGGAGAATATATGGCAATGTGCTTTGAGCAGGTAGCGGTGTAACAGAGAAGTGATGGTGGTGGGGGAAGGATTCGAACCTTCGAAGTCGATGACGGCAGATTTACAGTCTGCTCCCTTTGGCCGCTCGGGAACCCCACCAGGGGTAATTCATATTGTCGAGGTAAAGCTTGAAATGGTGGTGGGGGAAGGATTCGAACCTTCGAAGTCGATGACGGCAGATTTACAGTCTGCTCCCTTTGGCCGCTCGGGAACCCCACCACGGGGTAATGCTTAATACTGGCCTGCTTCCTTATCGGGAAGCGGGGCGCATCATATCAAATGACGCGCCACTGTAAAGTATTCGTTTGCTAAAAATAAACTGGTTGCCTGATTTTTACGCGTAAAGCCGTAAAGCTAACCAGTTAATTTCATTATCGATTAAAGAATAATCGTTCGGTTGCCGTAAACAAACACCCGCTGTGCAAGCACCTGGTACAATGCGCGGCTCAGAACGTTTTTCTCAACGTCGCGGCCAGCGCGCATCATATCTTCTGCGGTGTAGGTGTGATCGACGTGAATAACGTCCTGCATGATGATGGGGCCTTCATCCAGATTATCGTTCACGTAGTGGGCGGTTGCGCCAATAATCTTCACCCCGCGGTCATAGGCCTGATGATACGGACGCGCGCCGATAAACGCCGGCAGGAATGAGTGGTGAATATTGATAATCTTATTCGGGAAGCGGGAGACAAACTCGGGGGTCAACACCCGCATGTATTTCGCCAGCACGACGTAATCCGGTTCATGGGCGGCGATAGCATCACCCATCTGCTTATCGTGCTCTTCGCGGGTTAGCCCCTCATGGCTCACCAGCTGGAAGGGAATATCAAAGCGTTCAACCAGCGAGCGCAGGGTTTCGTGATTGCCGATGACGGCGGCGATTTCTACGTCCAGTCCGCCATAGTTGGCTTTCATCAGCAGATCGCCGAGGCAGTGCGCCTCTTTAGTCACCAGAATGACGACTCGGCGGCGGCCTGCTGGGTTGAGCTCACGAATCGAGCCTTCCGGCAGCGCGCTGTCGAGGTCAGCCAGCAGAACGGAGTCATTGAAAATACCCTCGAGCTCGGTACGCATAAAGAAGCGGCCGGTCCGGTGGTCAACGAACTCATTGTTCTGCACGATGTTCAGCTCGTGCTTATAGCAGATATTCGTGATACGCGCGATGAGGCCTTTCTGATCAGGGCAAATGGTGCGTAGTACTTTACGTTGTAGTGAATGCATCGCGGGGAAAATCCTGTAGTGTTTGCTATTCCTGCTGCTGGCTTACTGGCCGCAGCATTTTTTAAATTTTTTACCTGAACCGCAAGGGCAGGGGTCGTTACGACCGATCAGCGGTCGCATTCCGTCAATATAGTACCACTGTCCGTTTTCTTTTAAGAATCTGGATCGTTCAATAATGGCGCCGGAGCGGTTATTGTCAGTGAAACGCGCGATAAAGCTGACGTAGCCTTCATCGGGACTTCTGCCTTCATCGGCAGCAAAGACGGTGAGACCCAGCCATTGAGTTTGCTTAAACCCGTTCTCCAGGTCCGCGCGAAACTGTTGCGCCTGACAGGAGGGGTGCCAGGTTTTAATCAGATAGTCGGCGTCCTGCATAACAAATGCGCTATAGCGGGAACGCATCAGCTGTGACGGATCTGGCGCAAGCTGCGTGCCAGCCAGATAACGCTGACAACATGCGCTATACTCCAGAGCGCTGCCGCAGGGGCATAATGGCGACAAAACGGCCTCCATGGGATAAAGAAAGACGGCGCTACGCCGCCAAAGCGCAATATGTTAACTGAGGTATGGCGATGATGCCATGCCCGGAGTGGAAGGATATGTTTCGGTAAGAATGAGAAAGCTCAAGATCGGTCTGGCGCTAGGGGCAGGAGCCGCCCGCGGGTGGTCGCATATCGGTGTGATTAATGCATTACAGCGTGCGGGCATTGACGTTGATGTCATCGCAGGGTGCTCTATTGGCTCGCTGGTGGGGGCAGCTTACGCCTGCAACCGCCTTCCGGCGCTGGAGAAATGGGTATGCTCTTTTAGCAACTGGGACGTCCTGAAATTAATGGATCTCTCCTGGCAGCGAGGGGGCTTGCTGCGGGGCGAACGGGTATTTAGCCAATATCGTAAACTGCTACCGGTCACCGAGATTGAACGCTGCGAGCGTCGTTTTGCGGCAGTTACCACCAATTTAAGTACCGGTCGCGAACTATGGTTTACGGAAGGGGATCTGCATCTGGCGATTCGTGCCTCGTGCAGTATGCCTGGTCTGATGTCGCCGGTCATGCATAATGGTTACTGGCTAGTGGATGGCGCGGTGGTTAATCCCGTGCCGGTATCCCTGGCTCGGGCAATGGGCGCGGATATCGTTATTGCCGTTGATTTGCAGCACGACGCGCATCTGATGCAGCAGGATTTATTATCCATGGAGGTGCCGCGTCCGGAGGCCGAAGAAGATTTTTCGTGGCATTCACGGCTGCGCTCCCGCCTGGCGCGTATGACCTCACGTCGGGCGACGGTAGCGCCGACGGCAATGGAGATCATGTCGACTTCCATTCAGGTTCTGGAAAATCGTCTTAAGCGAAACCGTATGGCGGGCGACCCGCCGGATATCCTGATTCAGCCCTTTTGCCCGCAAATCTCCACGCTGGATTTCCACCGTGCCGGCGAAGCTATCGCTGCCGGACATCTGGCAGTGGAAAAGAGAATGGATGAACTATTACCTTTAGTGCGTACCTCCGTGTAGCGCATTTGATGCATACTTAAGTAAATTCTGACAGGCGGTAGCGTGAATCGCGTGCCACTATTAACTTATCGTCAGTCAGGGGAGAGATCATGACGCAGCCATTGGCGGGAAAACAGATTCTGATAGTTGAAGACGAACCCGTTTTCCGCTCACTTATGCACACCTGGTTAGCTTCGCTGGGCGCGACCATCGTCCAGGCGGAAGATGGCGTGGATGCACTTCAAAAAATGGCCGAGTCAAAACCCGATTTGATGATATGCGATATTTCCATGCCGCGAATGAACGGCCTGCAGCTGGTGGAGCATGTGCGCAATCAGGGCGAGCAGCTGCCGATTCTGATGATTTCAGCGACGGAAAATATGGCGGATATCGCCAAAGCGCTGCGCCTTGGCGTGCAGGACATTCTTCTTAAACCGGTAAAAGATTTCGATCGCCTGCGAGAAACCGTGTACGCCTGCCTCTACCCCAACATGTTTAATTCTCGTGTCGAAGAGGAGGAACGCCTGTTTGAGGATTGGGACGCGCTGGTCAGCGATCCCTCCGCGGCGTCAAGGCTGCTACAGGAGCTTCAGCCCCCGGTCCAACAGGAGATGTCGAACTGCCGTATTCACTATCGGCAGCTTGTCTCCGTCGATAAGCCCGGTCTCGTGCTCGACATTGCGCCGCTATCAGAAAACGATCTGGCGTTTTATTGTCTGGACGTCACGCGAGCGGGTGATAATGGGGTTCTTGCTGCTTTATTACTGCGCGCCCTTTTCAATGGCCTGCTGCAGGAGCAGCTTGCTCATCAGGGACAGCGTTTACCGGAGATGGGGAGCCTGCTGAAACAGGTCAATCAATTACTGCGTCAGGCTAACCTGCCGGGGCAATTTCCATTATTGGTAGGGTATTACCATAGCGGCTTGAAAAATTTAATTTTGGTTTCCGCGGGTTTGAATGGCACGTTGAATACGGGGGAACACCAAATTCAGATTAGCAATGGCGTTCCGTTAGGTACCCTGGGTAATGCCTATCTCAACCAAATTAGTCAACGCTGCGCATCATGGCAGTGCCAAATTTGGGGGGCCGGGGGACGTTTACGCCTTATGTTGTCTGCGGAGTGAACAATTGCGCTTATTTTTACCCAAGTGGGATTACCACGCGATCTTTTGTGGTGGTACTATCGCCGGGTTTAATGCGTAAAATTCCTAATTCGGAGATATCTAATCCTTTTCGGAACAGGTTCAACTGAACAGGCTGATATACTCGATACCATATTATTAACGAGAAGTTTAAAAAACGAACAGTCCAGGAGATTTCAATGGCTGCGCTTAATTCAAAAGTAAGAAAAGCTGTCATCCCGGTTGCGGGATTAGGCACCAGGATGTTGCCCGCTACTAAGGCTATTCCGAAAGAAATGCTGCCGCTGGTAGATAAGCCATTAATTCAATATGTTGTTAACGAATGTATCGCCGCCGGGATTACAGAAATTGTTCTGGTGACGCACTCTTCTAAAAACTCCATCGAAAACCATTTCGATACCAGTTTTGAACTGGAAGCCATGCTGGAAAAACGTGTAAAACGCCAGCTGCTGGAAGAAGTGCAATCTATTTGTCCGCCGCACGTGACTATTATGCAGGTGCGTCAGGGGCTGGCTAAAGGTCTGGGCCATGCTGTGCTGTGCGCGCATCCGGTTGTCGGCAATGAGCCGGTCGCGGTTATTTTACCGGACGTTATTCTTGACGAATATGAATCCGATCTGTCCCGCGATAACCTGGCGGAAATGATCGCTCGTTTTGATGAGACCGGAGCCAGCCAGATTATGGTTGAGCCGGTTGCTGACGTGACCGCGTACGGCGTTGTCGATTGCAAGGGCCAGTCCCTGCAGCCGGGTGAGAGCGTACCGATGGTCGGCGTTGTTGAGAAACCGAAAGCGGACGTAGCGCCGTCTAACCTGGCAGTTGTAGGTCGCTATGTGCTGAGCGCCGATATCTGGCCGCTGCTGGCAAAAACGCCTCCGGGAGCCGGTGACGAAATTCAGCTGACCGATGCCATCGATATGCTGATCGAAAAAGAGACCGTTGAAGCCTATCATATGAAAGGCAAAAGCCACGACTGCGGTAATAAGCTGGGCTATATGCAGGCCTTCGTTGAATATGGCGTGCGCCATAAGTCGCTGGGCGCTGAATTTAAATCCTGGCTGGAAAAAGCCATCGCGAAGTAATTGATCGCTACACAATGCACGACCGGGAGCGAGATTCGTTTCCCGGTTTTTTTATGTCCGCAGGGCACAGGTCCGATTAGCGGATAAAAAAAATCCCGCCGAAGCGGGATTTTTAAACGGATGCGCGGGGATATTACAGCAGGAAATCGTCCAGCGTTTTACCTTGCTCATCCATCGCTTTCTTGATCACTGCCGGAGTACGACCCTGACCAGTCCAGGTTTTAGTTTCGCCATTTTCGTCAACGTAGCTGTATTTAGCCGGACGTGCAGCGCGCTTGGTTTTAGTTCCCGCTTTAACTGCAGCCATAGTGCTCAGCAGTTCATTAGGATCAATACCGTCAGCAATCAGCATTTCACGATATTGCTGCAGTTTACGAGTGCGTTCTTCAATTTCCGCAGCCGCAGCGCTTTCTTCTTCACGACGTTCGTTAACGACAACTTCTAATTTTTCCAGCATTTCTTCGAGCGTTTCAAGGGTGCATTCTCTTGCCTGTGCACGAAGAGTACGGATGTTGTTCAGAATTTTAAGTGCTTCGCTCATTGTAGTAATCTCAAACTTATATTGTGGGGTGGTTTGTTGGTCTAATAATAGAGCGATAAATTCAGATGTGCAATAGGGGAGAATGTAAGGAAGTCAAAATAACTTGTTATTTGTCTCGGGAATTAATTCATTTAACTTAAATTTTATGTGCGGGTTCACATCTTTCCTGCTTATAGCGCGGTGGAAAACATAAGCTAAAACCCTGAGATAGTATGCTTTTTCTGTTGCGCGATGAGAAAAATTATACTTTGCATGGATAAATATCATTGTCAGTATTAGCGCAGCAGCGGCGATGATGTTTAATATAAAACACTTGTCCAGCGCGGTTATAGCTATCAGAAAAATGCCTGGTAAGCACAAAAGCGCAATAGCGATGTGAGAGCGGACCGCTGTTGGCGCACGAATAGCAGGCATTCCCCTTCAATTAAGATGCTTAATCTATCAGGCATTCGTTGACCGAACATTCCCGGCAATACCCACACGGTGAGGGCTGATAGTGAGTGAATATATGATACAATTTTGCTGCGAAAAAACACATTGATTGGGGTTACGCGGCCGATGGCACAACTTTATTTCTACTATTCAGCAATGAATGCAGGCAAGTCTACCGCTCTGTTGCAGTCTTCATACAATTACCAGGAGCGAGGGATGCGTACTCTGGTTTATACCGCAGAGATTGACGATCGCTTTGGTTCAGGGAAAGTGAGTTCAAGGATTGGCCTCTCCTCGCCGGCGCGGTTGTATAATACGCAGACAGCGTTATTTACCGACATTGCCGACGAACATAGACGTCAGCCGATTCACTGCGTATTAGTTGATGAGAGCCAGTTTTTGACGCGCGAACAGGTGCATGAGCTGTCTGAAGTCGTAGACCAGCTGGATATTCCCGTGCTGTGCTATGGACTGCGTACTGATTTTCGCGGTGAACTTTTTACCGGCAGTCAATATTTGCTGGCGTGGTCAGATAAGCTGGTTGAATTAAAAACTATCTGTTTCTGCGGTCGTAAAGCGAGCATGGTTTTGCGCCTCGACCAGGAGGGGCGGCCGTACAATGAGGGGGAACAGGTAGTGATTGGCGGTAATGAACGCTATGTGTCCGTCTGCCGCAAGCATTATAAGGAGGCGTTGAGCGTCGGTTCTTTAAGCTTTGTGCAGAACAGGCAGCACACCTGCTAATACCTTCCCGTGAGACCCTCTCAGGCGCTTATATAGCGCCTTTTTTTATTACTCAACCCTGAACCCTTGATTATACATTTCGGCCGTCTGAGACCTTATGTGGGCCGCTGAACGGGGGAGATAAAAAAAGCCCCATCATAAGATGGGGCTGGTATTAACGTTCTTGACTACTGTGAGATTAAGCGGATTTCTTCGCTTTTTTCTCAGCTTTACCCGGCGCGGCTTCTTTCTTCTCTTCCACGCCGCCTTCGACGTAATGGCGACCGTAGTAGGTATCCAGCAGAATCTGTTTCAGCTCGGCAATCAGCGGATAGCGCGGGTTGGCGCCGGTGCACTGGTCATCGAATGCGTCTTCAGACAGCTTATCAACGTGGGCCAGGAAGTCAGCTTCCTGCACGCCAGCTTCGCGGATAGACTTAGGAATACCCAGTTCAGCTTTAATTTCTTCCAGCCAGCCAAGCAGTTTTTCGATTTTCGCTGCGGTGCGGTCACCCGGTGCAGTCAGACCCAGGTGGTCAGCGATTTCCGCATAGCGACGACGGGCCTGCGGACGGTCGTACTGGCTGAATGCCGTCTGTTTGGTCGGGTTGTCGTTGGCGTTATAGCGGATAACGTTGCTGATCAACAGGGCGTTCGCCAGACCGTGAGGAATGTGGAACTGAGAACCCAGTTTGTGCGCCATGGAGTGACATACACCCAGGAAGGCGTTAGCAAACGCAATACCGGCGATTGTTGCAGCACTGTGTACGCGCTCACGCGCTACCGGGTTCTTAGAACCTTCATGGTAAGACGCCGGCAGGTTTTCTTTCAGCAGCTTCAGCGCCTGCAGCGCCTGGCCGTCGGAGAACTCGGAAGCCAGTACGGAAACGTAAGCTTCCAGCGCATGGGTCACCGCATCCAGACCACCGAAAGCACACAGGGATTTCGGCATTTCCATGACCAGGTTAGCATCAACAATCGCCATATCCGGAGTCAGGGCATAGTCAGCCAGCGGGTATTTCTGCCCGGTTGCATCATCGGTAACAACGGCGAACGGCGTGACTTCAGAGCCGGTGCCAGATGTGGTGGTGATCGCCACCATTTTGGCTTTAACGCCCATTTTCGGGAACTTGTAGATACGCTTACGGATATCCATAAAGCGCAGCGCCAGCTCTTCGAAGTGGGTTTCCGGATGTTCGTACATGACCCACATGATTTTCGCCGCGTCCATCGGGGAACCGCCGCCCAGGGCGATAATTACGTCCGGTTTGAAAGAGTTCGCCAGCTCAGCGCCTTTACGGACGATGGTCAGAGTCGGGTCAGCTTCCACTTCAAAGAAAACTTCTGTTTCAACGCCGGCCGCTTTCAGTACGGAAGTGATCTGGTCTGCGTAGCCGTTGTTAAACAGGAAACGGTCGGTGACGATCAGCGCGCGTTTGTGACCATCAGTAATCACTTCATCCAGCGCGATTGGCAGTGAGCCACGACGGAAGTAGATAGATTTCGGAAGTTTGTGCCACAACATGTTTTCAGCTCGCTTAGCAACGGTTTTCTTGTTGATCAGGTGCTTAGGACCAACGTTTTCCGAGATGGAGTTACCACCCCATGAACCACAACCCAGAGTCAGGGAAGGTGCGAGTTTGAAGTTATACAGGTCACCGATACCACCCTGAGAAGCCGGGGTGTTGATCAGGATACGTGCGGTTTTCATCAACTGACCGAAGTAAGCAACGCGTTCTGGCTGGTTATCCTGGTCGGTATACAGGCAGGAAGTGTGGCCGATACCGCCCATAGCAACCAGTTTTTCCGCTTTATCAACCGCGTCTTCGAAGTTCTTCGCACGATACATCGCCAGCGTCGGGGACAGTTTTTCGTGGGCAAACGGCTCGCTTTCATCAACGTCGGTGACTTCACCAATCAGAATCTTGGTGGACACAGGAACGGTGAAGCCTGCCAGCTCAGCGATTTTATACGCAGGTTGACCAACGATAGCGGCGTTCAGCGCGCCATTTTTCAGAATGATATTCTGAACCGCTTTCAGCTCCTGGCCCTGCAGCAGGTAGCCGCCGTGGCTGGAGAAACGTTCGCGAACGGCGTCGTATACGGAATCTACAACGACTACGGACTGCTCGGAAGCACAAATAACGCCGTTATCGAAGGTTTTAGACATCAGTACGGATGCGACGGCGCGTTTGATATCAGCCGTTTCGTCGATAACAACGGGAGTGTTACCCGCGCCTACGCCGATTGCCGGTTTACCAGAGCTGTACGCTGCTTTAACCATGCCCGGACCGCCGGTAGCGAGGATCAGGTTGATATCCGGGTGATGCATCAGCGCATTGGACAGTTCTACGGAAGGCTGGTCAATCCAACCAATCAGATCTTTCGGCGCGCCGGCAGCGATAGCCGCCTGCAGTACGATATCAGCTGCTTTATTGGTTGCATCTTTAGCACGCGGATGCGGCGAGAAGATGATGGCGTTACGAGTCTTCAGGCTAATCAGAGATTTAAAGATAGCGGTTGAAGTCGGGTTAGTAGTCGGGACGATACCGCAGATGATACCAATCGGTTCAGCGATTGTAATAGTACCAAAGGTGTCATCTTCAGACAGGACGCCGCAGGTCTTTTCATCTTTATAGGCGTTATAGATGTATTCGGAAGCAAAGTGGTTTTTGATCACTTTATCTTCGACGATGCCCATGCCGGATTCGGCAACGGCCATCTTAGCGAGAGGGATTCGAGCATCTGCAGCGGCCAGAGCGGCGGCGCGGAAGATTTTGTCTACTTGTTCTTGAGTGAAACTGGCATATTCACGCTGGGCTTTTTTTACGCGCTCTACGAGTGCGTTAAGTTCAGCGACATTAGTAACAGCCATAATGCTCTCCTGATAATGTTAAACTTTTTTAGTGAATCAGTAGCTCGATTCGACAGTATAGACAGTGTGTTAACTGCTTGCATTTAAATGTTAACGTAAAGAATTTTGTGCTTCTGACTTCACCGATTGACTAAAAAAGCTTTTGTTTTTTCTTTCAGGTACCGCTGTTGTGCCTCCTCTCTGTGTGTAAACAAGGTTACTCACTTCTGAGTACAAATTATGTGATCTAAATCAATAATCGGCAAAGCTGATACCTTTCAGCAGGTCATTTTTTGACCAATTTGCTCAAGTGTAATGATACGGTATGCTAATTAAATGACTAAATAGCATTGCATAAACAAATAAATAACATTCCAGCCTTATTATGTACTTCCAGATGAATAGAGATGAATTATGCTATCAAACAGCGTATCTTCTCGCGGATATTTTATGCTGGTAACTGTCAACAGCCATTTTTATGATGCTGCGGAGCGCCCTGTGATTCAGTCGTTGTTCGATTTTTCAGCCTACTTTAAATTTTTTATTGGGTTATTTGCGCTGGTAAACCCGGTTGGCATTATCCCGGTGTTCATTAGTATGACCAGCTACCAGACGGCGGCCGTACGCAACAAAACCAACCTGACCGCCAACCTGTCCGTCGCCATTATCCTGCTCACGTCGCTGTTTTTGGGCGATGCAATTCTGCAGGTCTTCGGCATTTCCATTGATTCTTTCCGCATTGCCGGCGGGATTCTGGTCGTCACCATTGCCATGTCGATGATTAGCGGCAAGCTGGGCGAGGATAAACAGAACAAGCAAGAAAAATCAGAAACGGCCATTCGCGAGAGTATTGGCGTGGTGCCGCTGGCGCTGCCCCTGATGGCCGGTCCCGGGGCCATCAGTTCGACTATTGTCTGGGGAACGCGCTATCACAGTGTCGCCCACTTTGTTGGCTTTTCCGTCGCTATCGCGCTTTTTGCGCTGTGCTGCTGGGGCATTTTCCGTATGGCCCCCTGGCTGGTTCGTTTACTTGGTCAAACCGGTATCAACGTAATTACCCGTATTATGGGACTGTTGCTGATGGCTCTCGGGATTGAGTTTATCGTGACCGGTATAAAGGCGCTGTTTCCAGGGCTGGTGAATTAACCTGCATCGCTTTGTGCGCGGGGCTCATTGTCCCGCGTTTGCTAAATATCAGTAAAACATATCAAAAATGGTGATTTATCTGGCTGGTATACGTTTTTTTAATGCCTGATAATGTTATTTATTTTCAGTTAATTACCCCTGTAATTTACGTCTTTCCTGCCGTTTTACCCACAGTCGCTACTGTTATTTTCTTCACATCATTCTCTGGCGCTTGCCGTCTGATAATCGAAATGATATTAGTAATTTATCTCGTGAAGCAGATGAATGTGCTAAATAATAAGCGAATGTTAAATTTTCGTACAAAATTTCATCGATTCACTGAGATTTGGCATTCAATGCGAGTATTTTATTTTAACGTCATGATAAATAACAATTTTTTAAACATTGCCCTGCCTGATGCTGACTCGGCTACCGCAATGATCTGGCGACAAAAGAGAATCCGGTAACATATTTGCAAATTGCATTGGCGGACAATAAAGCGTTTTGGTACTTTCCGGCGTGATCTTTAGTGAATTCATGCGCAAATGAGAATTCTTATTAAATAGCTCATTGCGACTTAAAATCGCCCCCGGACAGGGGGGTAAGAATCGACGTCAAGGCTGCCGTTTGAGCGGTCGTAATAAATAAGTCGGTGATAGCAAGCAGTACTCGCTGGCAGCTGCATAAACTCCTGCACTGTTCAGAATCCAGAAAAGAGAAAACAGGCTGGTTAAATAGCCAGTAATTATAATGAGTGGAGTAACAAACACATGACCATCATCACGAAAAAAAGCCTGGTAGCCGCAGGCGTACTCTCTGCATTAATGACAATCAACGCCGCGGTGGCGGCAGATGTACCGGCAGGGGTACAGCTGGCGGATAAACAAACGCTGGTACGTAACAACGGCTCCGAAGTTCAGTCTCTCGATCCGCACAAAATTGAAGGCGTGCCGGAGTCCAATATTAGCCGCGATTTGTTTGAAGGGCTGTTGGTAAGCGACCTTGATGGCCATCCGGTGGCGGGTGTGGCGGAAAAATGGGACAACAAAGATTTTAAAGTCTGGACCTTCCATCTGCGTAAAGATGCTAAGTGGTCCGACGGTTCGCCGGTTACCGCGCAAGATTTTGTTTATAGCTGGCAGCGTCTGGCGGATCCGAAAACAGCCTCGCCTTATGCAAGTTATTTACAGTACGGTCACCTGGCCAACGTTGACGACATCATCGCCGGGAAAAAGCCAGCAACCGATCTGGGCGTCAAAGCGCTGGACGATCATACCTTCGAAGTGACCCTTAGCGAACCGGTACCTTATTTCTACAAACTTCTCGTGCACCCATCCGTTTCTCCAGTTCCTAAAGCCGCTATTGAGAAATTTGGTGACAAATGGACCCAGCCGGCCAATATCGTCAGCAACGGCGCGTATAAATTAAAAGACTGGGTAGTGAACGAACGTATTGTACTGGAACGTAATGCTAACTACTGGGATAACGGCAAAACCGTTATTAATCAGGTTACCTTTTTGCCGATCGCTTCTGAAGTCACCGACGTCAACCGCTACCGCAGCGGCGAAATCGATATGACCTATAACAATATGCCGATCGAACTGTTCCAGAAACTGAAAAAAGAGATCCCGCAAGAAGTTCACGTCGATCCGTATCTGTGTACTTATTACTACGAAATCAATAACCAGAAAGCGCCGTTTACCGATGTTCGCGTGCGTACCGCGCTGAAGATGGCGCTGGACCGCGACATTATTGTCAATAAAGTGAAAAACCAGGGCGACCTGCCAGCCTATAGCTATACGCCGCCGTATACCGATGGCATGAAGCTCATCGAACCTGAGTGGTTCAAGTGGTCACAGGAAAAACGTAATGAAGAAGCGAAAAAACTGCTGACCGAAGCCGGCTATTCTGCTGACAAGCCGCTGACTTTCAATCTTCTCTATAACACTTCCGATCTGCACAAAAAACTGGCTATCGCCGTGGCTTCGATCTGGAAGAAAAATCTGGGTGTCAACGTGAAGCTGGAAAATCAGGAATGGAAAACCTTCCTCGATAATCGCCATCAGGGTACCTTCGATGTCGCACGCGCCGGCTGGTGCGCGGACTACAACGAACCCACTTCCTTCCTGAATACCATGCTGAGCGACAGCTCAAACAACACTTCGCATTATAAGAGCCCGGCTTTCGACAAGATTATTGCCGAAGCGCTGAAAACCAGCGATGAAGCAAAGCGCGCGGATCTCTATGCACAATCCGAGCAGCAGCTGGATAAAGACTCCGTCATTGTACCGGTCTTCTATTATGTTAACGCCCGTTTGGTTAAGCCGTGGGTAGGTGGGTATACCGGTAAAGATCCGCTGGATAATACTTACACAAGAAATATGTACATTGTGAAGCACTAATGGCAATACGTGAGGCAGGCATCATTGCCTGCCTCACGGTGTCTTATTTCATCGCACTATTGAAGGCACACGCCAGAAGGTACGGGCAATGTTAAAATTTATCTTACGTCGCTGTCTGGAAGCGATTCCGACGCTATTTATTCTTATTACTATCTCTTTCTTCATGATGCGTCTTGCGCCGGGAAGCCCTTTTACCGGTGAACGCACGCTGCCGCCGGAAGTCATGGCGAATATTGAAGCAAAATACCATTTAAACGACCCCATCATGACCCAGTACTTCAACTACCTGAAGCAGCTGGCGCACGGTGATTTCGGTCCTTCTTTTAAATATAAAGATTATTCAGTCAACGATCTGGTGGCCTCCAGCTTCCCGGTATCAGCCAAATTAGGCTTTGCCGCGTTTTTTCTGGCGGTGGTGCTCGGCGTGACGGCCGGGGTTATTGCAGCATTGAAGCAAAATACGAAATGGGATTTTGCCGTGATGGGGATAGCAATGACCGGAGTCGTGATACCGAGTTTCGTGGTGGCGCCACTGCTGGTCATGATATTCGCCATTACGCTGCACTGGTTGCCGGGCGGGGGATGGAACGGCGGGGCGCTGCAATATATGATTTTGCCGATGGTCGCTCTGTCGTTAGCCTATATCGCCAGTATCGCGCGTATTACCCGCGGTTCGATGATCGAGGTTTTGCACTCTAACTTCATCCGCACCGCCAGGGCAAAAGGCTTGCCGATGCGCCGTATTATTCTGCGCCATGCCTTAAAGCCTGCGCTGCTGCCGGTACTTTCCTATATGGGGCCCGCCTTCGTCGGTATTATCACCGGCTCAATGGTTATCGAAACGATTTATGGTCTGCCGGGAATCGGTCAGCTGTTCGTCAACGGCGCGCTGAACCGCGACTACTCGCTGGTGCTCAGCCTGACCATTCTGGTGGGCGCATTGACCATTCTGTTTAACGCGATTGTTGACGTGCTGTATGCCGTTATCGATCCGAAAATTCGTTACTGACGCTGGGGTTCGCCATGATGTTAAGTAAGAAAAACAACGAGGCGCTGGAAAACTTCAGTGAAAAACTGGAAGTCGAGGGGCGTAGCCTCTGGCAGGATGCCCGCCGCCGCTTTATGCATAACCGCGCCGCGGTTGCCAGCCTGATTGTGCTGGTGATTATTGCGCTGTTCGTTACCATCGCGCCGATGGTAACGCAGTTCTCCTATTACGATACTGACTGGGGCATGATGTCCAGCGCGCCCGATATGGAGTCCGGCCACTACTTTGGTACCGACTCTTCCGGCCGCGATCTGCTGGTGCGCGTGGCTATCGGCGGGCGTATCTCATTGATGGTCGGCGTTGCTGCTGCGCTGGTGGCGGTGATTCTGGGAACGCTTTACGGTTCGCTTTCTGGCTATCTGGGCGGCAAAGTGGATTCGGTGATGATGCGCCTGCTGGAAATCCTCAACTCCTTCCCGTTTATGTTCTTCGTCATTCTGCTGGTGACCTTCTTTGGCCAGAATATCCTGCTGATTTTCGTGGCTATAGGCATGGTCTCCTGGCTGGATATGGCGCGTATCGTTCGCGGTCAGACCTTGAGCCTGAAGCGAAAAGAATTCATTGAGGCTGCGCAGGTCGGCGGCGTTTCAACGCGCAATATCGTTATCCGCCATATCGTGCCTAACGTGCTTGGAGTGGTTGTGGTGTATGCCTCACTGCTGGTCCCAAGCATGATTCTGTTTGAATCCTTCTTAAGCTTCCTCGGTCTGGGGACCCAGGAGCCGTTAAGCAGCTGGGGCGCGCTGCTCAGCGATGGCGCCAACTCGATGGAAGTGTCGCCGTGGCTGCTACTGTTTCCTGCCGGTTTCCTGGTAGTTACGCTGTTTTGTTTTAACTTTATCGGCGATGGCCTGCGTGATGCCCTCGACCCGAAAGACCGCTAAGGAGCGCCGTCATGAGTACGATTGAAACGGCGAAAACGCCGCAGACTGCCCAACAATCCGGATTGCTTCTGGATGTGAAAGATCTCCGCGTCACCTTTGGTACCCCCGATGGCGATGTGACCGCGGTCAACGATCTCAATTTCAATCTGCGGGCCGGGGAAACCTTAGGCATCGTGGGCGAGTCCGGTTCCGGTAAGTCGCAGACCGCTTTTGCGCTGATGGGCCTGCTGGCGGCAAACGGTCGCATCGGGGGTTCAGCGACCTTTAACGGTAAGGAGATCCTTAACCTCCCGGAGCGCGAACTGAATAAGCTGCGCGCCGAGCAGATCTCCATGATTTTTCAGGACCCGATGACCTCGCTCAATCCCTATATGCGGGTAGGCGAGCAACTGATGGAAGTTCTGATGCTGCACAAAGCGCTGAGTAAAGCCGAAGCGTTTGAAGAGTCGGTGAAAATGCTGGATGCAGTCAAAATGCCGGAAGCGCGCAAGCGGATGAAAATGTACCCACACGAGTTTTCCGGCGGGATGCGCCAGCGCGTGATGATTGCGATGGCGCTGCTGTGCCGGCCCAAGCTGCTGATCGCCGATGAACCGACCACGGCGCTGGACGTGACCGTACAGGCGCAAATCATGACGCTTCTCAATGAGCTTAAGCGCGAATTTAATACCGCAATCATCATGATTACCCACGACCTGGGCGTTGTCGCCGGCATCTGCGACAAGGTGCTGGTGATGTATGCCGGGCGTACCATGGAGTATGGCGAGGCGCGCGACGTCTTTTACCAACCCTCGCATCCGTATTCCATCGGACTGCTCAACGCAGTACCGAGGCTGGATGCGGAAGGCGATGCCCTGCTGACGATTCCCGGTAACCCGCCGAACCTGCTGCGTCTGCCTAAGGGCTGTCCATTCCAGCCGCGTTGCCCGCATGCGATGGAGATTTGCAATAGCGCTCCGCCTCTGGAGGAGTTTGCACCTGGCCGCCTGCGCGCCTGCTTTCAACCGGTGGGGGATTTGCTATGAACGCCGTAACGGAACAAAGAAAAGTCCTGCTCGAAATCGCCGATTTGAAGGTGCACTTTGATATTAAAGATGGAAAACAGTGGTTCTGGCAGCCGTCAAAAACGCTGAAAGCGGTAGATGGCGTGACGCTGCGTCTGTATGAAGGGGAAACCCTGGGCGTGGTCGGGGAGTCAGGCTGCGGAAAGTCGACGTTTGCGCGCGCGATCATTGGTCTGGTGAAAGCCACCGACGGTAAAGTCGCCTGGTTGGGCAAAGATTTACTGGGCATGAAGGCCGAAGAGTGGCGCGACGTGCGTAGCGATATTCAGATGATCTTTCAGGATCCGCTGGCGTCGCTCAATCCGCGCATGACGATCGGGGAAATTATTGCCGAGCCGCTGCGCACCTATCATCCAAAAATGCCGCGCCAGGAAGTTCGCGACCGCGTGAAGGCGATGATGATGAAAGTGGGCCTGCTGCCGAACCTGATTAACCGCTATCCGCATGAATTCTCCGGCGGCCAGTGTCAGCGTATCGGTATTGCGCGCGCGCTAATTCTTGAACCGAAGCTCATTATCTGCGATGAGCCGGTCTCCGCGCTGGACGTGTCGATTCAGGCACAGGTGGTTAACCTGCTGCAGCAGCTGCAGCGGGAAATGGGGCTGTCGCTGATTTTCATCGCCCACGATTTGGCGGTCGTAAAGCATATTTCCGACCGCGTGCTGGTGATGTATCTTGGTCATGCCGTGGAGCTGGGCACCTACGATGAGGTGTACCATAATCCGCTGCACCCCTATACCAAAGCGTTGATGTCGGCGGTGCCGGTGCCGGACCCCGATAAGGAAAAGAATAAAACGATCCAGCTGCTGGAAGGGGAGCTGCCATCGCCGATTAATCCGCCGTCGGGATGCGTATTCCGTACCAGATGCCCCATCGCCGGGCCGGAGTGCGCAAAAACGCGACCGGTGCTGGAGGGCAGTTTCCGCCATGCGGTTTCCTGCCTGAAGGTAGACCCGTTATAATCTCTGGGGCTGACGTAAGTCAGCCCTTTTATTAGCGAGGTTTACGTGGCTTTTCATATTCATGCCGCTCGTCTGCGGCTGTATCATTTACTCTTCGATCAAAATCGCCGTTCCGGTCGTCATTTTGAGGGACTTTGCGGCATATTTGCCCTGCTCAGCGTGCTGGTGATATTTATCGAGTCCGGGCTCGGTACGCAATATCATCTGACATTAGACGAATGGCATATTTTCGTCTGGCTCGAACTTATCGTCACGGCGGTTTTTACTTTTGAGTATTTTCTGCGCATTATCAGCTGGCCGAATCCGCTAAAGTATATTTTCAGCTTCTGGGGAATTATTGACCTGGCCACCATTTTACCGCTTTATGTTATGTGGCTATGGCCCGAGATCAGTATTGAGTACGTGTTTGCCTGGCGGGCGATGCGCGCCATCCGGGCATTGCGCATCCTTAAGCTACTGCGCTTTATGCCGTCGCTGAATATTTTCTGGTCCGCAATCGTCAGCGCACGCCACCAGCTGATCCTGTTCTATTCTTTTATTGCCATTGTGATGGTGATCTTTGGCTCCCTGATGTATCTGGTTGAGGGGCCGCGATACGGTTTTACTACGCTAAATGCGTCGGTTTACTGGGCGATAGTGACGATAACTACGGTAGGGTATGGCGATATTACGCCGCATACGCCGCTGGGGCGCATTTTGGCATCCATACTTATCTTAATTGGCTACTCGATTATTGCGATCCCTACCGGCTTAATTACCAGCCATATGACCGCCGCCTTTCAGAATCGCCGCACGCAGCGCCAGTGTCCGCACTGTCAGCATCACGCTCATGAAAAAGGTGCTCGCTACTGCAATGCTTGCGGCAGCGAACTGCCGGAATAAATAAAAAAGCCTGCGCTGATTCACTCAGGCAGGCTTCTTCTTTTATTAGCTATTTGCTTAAGAAAGAGCTTATTCGCGCCACAGGATATGGCAGAGCTTGTGGTCTTTCTCGCGGCAAAGCAGCACGCGTGCAAAAATGTCGTTAATTTCGCCGCCATCTTCATCGGCCAGGCCAATCACCACTTCAGCGAAGAAGTCAGGATTGAGGTCGAAATCCACGTGCTCTTCCCAGTCCGGTGCCGGGTCAAACAGCTCGGCGCCGCCGCGCTCTTCAAACTGCAGGTTGAACAGAATGACATCCGCCGGGTCGAGGTTATCGACGGCCAGTTCAAGGAAAATGTCGTAGGCCTGTTCAAGCGTTTCGTCTTCGGTCAGGCGGTTGTTTAAATCCATATCCATGATTGCTACCCATTAAACATCTGATTGGCACGTTTTACAGCAACGGACTGAAGAAGTAAAACAGTCGCTCGGCGATCCGTTGCCACAGCGGACGTTTTAACCACAGCCTGGCGTCCAGCAGGCGCGAGCGGGAAATATAATCATCCTGCACCGCGGCCAGATCGCTGCCGAAACCGGCATCGTCAATCACCAGCGTGATCTCGAAGTTAAGCCACAGGCTACGCATATCGAGGTTAACGGTACCCACGAGGCTAAGTTCGCCATCAACCAGCACGCTCTTGGTATGCAGCAGACCGCCTTCAAACTGATAGATTTTCACCCCGGCAGCCAGCAGCTCGGTAAAGAAAGCGCGGCTGGCCCAGCCGACCAGCAGCGAGTCGTTCTTGCGCGGCAAAATAATGCTGACGTCAACGCCGCGCTGGGCGGCAGTGCAGATGGCGTGCAGTAGATCGTCGCTGGGCACAAAATAAGGTGTCGTCATGATCAAATGCTCTTTGGCTGCATAGGCGGCAGTCAGCAGAGCCTGATGGATCAGGTCTTCCGGGAATCCCGGGCCCGAGGCAATGGTGTGAATCGTATGCCCGCTGGCCTCTTCAAACGGCATAATGTTCGCGTCCGGCGGCGGGGGCAAAATACGTTTTCCGGTTTCAATCTCCCAGTCGCAGGAGTAGACAATGCCCATGGCTGTCGCGACCGGACCTTCCATTCGCGCCATCAGATCGATCCACTGGCCTACGCCGGAGTCCTGCTTAAAGAAACGCGGATCGACCAGATTCATACTGCCGGTATAGGCAATATAGTTATCGATCATGACCATTTTGCGGTGCTGACGCAGGTCCATGCGGCGCAGGAAGACGCGCATCAGGTTTACCTTCAGCGCTTCGACGACTTCAATGCCGGCATTACGCATCATGGCGGCCCAGGGGCTGCGGAAGAAAGCCACGCTCCCCGCGGAGTCCAGCATCAGCCGGCAGTGCACGCCGCGCCGCGCCGCCGCCATTAATGACTCTGCGACTTTATCGGCCATGCCACCGGGCTGCCAGATATAGAACACCATCTCGATATTATGACGAGCGAGCTGAATATCGCGAATCAGCGCCTGCATGACGTCATCGGATTCGGTAAGCAGCTGTAGCTGGTTGCCTTTAACGCCACCAATTCCCTGACGACGTTCGCAGAGCTTGAACAAGGATTCTGCGACCGGGCTATTATCTTCGGCAAAGATATGCTTGCAGGCCTTAAGATCCTTCAACCACTTAGCCGTCGATGGCCACATGGCCCGCGCGCGCTCGGCGCGACGTTTACCCAGATGCAGTTCACCAAATGAGAGATAGGCGATAATTCCTACCAGCGGAAGGATATAAATGATCAGCAGCCACGCCATCGCTGACGGTACCGCGCGTCTTTTCATTAATATCCGTAATGTTACACCGGCGATAAGTAGCCAGTAACCGAGTATAACCAGCCAGTTCACCACCGTGTAAAAGGTTGTCATAGATGAAAAATCCTTTTGAATGACTTGATGACATGAGTTTACGCATCAGCATCCATCTGGCAAATAAAAACGCAGCGAAAGCGTTGGTTAGCCCGATTCATCGGTCTATAATGCAGGCTGTTTTCACTCGTAGAGTAGTTGCAATGAAGCGTAGTAGAACGGAAGTAGGGCGCTGGCGCATGCTTAGACAGGTGAGTCGCCGTAAAGCACGCTGGCTGGAAGGCCAATCGCGTCGCAATATGCGCATCCTCTCCATCAGAAAGGAGCTGGTTAAACGGCAACGTCACTCTCTGCTGTTCACCTTCTCTGAGTTTTGAGAGTCGAAACAAAAGGCACCGTTCGCGGTGCCTCTGTTTTATCCGCGTTTCGTTGTGAGCATACTCTTATATTGACACCCTCTTTCTTTAGCCAGCGAAACCCTTTTTCGCACCGGATCCTGCGTTATTGTTTGCATTAGCCGAATGCTGGCAGGAAGGCTCATCGCCACAACACCTTTTCCCGGCTCATAAGGCTGGCTCAACGCGTATAAACGCAAAAAACGGGAAGTACCATGCATCAACACATGCTACTTATAATGTCCGTAAGGCTTCTATTATTGAGAGGTATCTATGAGTCAACTTTTTAGTCCGGTGCGAATCGGTAAGCTGGAACTTGAGAATCGCATTGTCATTGCTCCAATGTGTCAGTATTCCGCCGACAATGGCAAGGCGACGGCATGGCATCGTATCCATCTTGGACAACTGGCTTTTTCCGGCGCAGGTTTACTGATTATCGAAGCCAGCGCTGTCGAGCCAGCAGGGCGAATCACCCCGGCTGATATGGGCTTATGGGATGACGAAACGGAAGCCGCATTACACGCCGTACTGAAAGATATACGCCAGTACTCTTCAATCCCCATCGGCATCCAACTGGGCCATGCCGGAAGAAAAGCATCTTCCGCAGCCCCCTGGCTGGGGGGACAACAGCTGGCACATGATGCTGGCGGGTGGGACGCGGTTGCGCCATCAGCGCTGGCCTATGGCGAGGGCGATCGTCCTCCGGTTGAGCTTACTCAGGACCAGATGAAACGCATCAAGCAGGCATTCGCAGACAGCGCCAGACGCGCTGAGCGGATGGGTATCGAGTTGATTGAAATGCATGCTGCTCATGGTTACCTGCTTCATCAGTTCCTTTCTCCGCTCAGTAACCAGCGCACCGACGAGTATGGCGGGTCTCTGGAGAACCGCTTGCGTTTCCCGCTCGAAGTCTTTCAGGCCATTCGCGAGGCTGTCGGTCAGGACATCGCGGTGGGAGTGCGACTTTCTGCGACCGATTGGGTTGATGGCGGCTGGGATAATGCACAATCAATTCTCTTCAGCCAGAAGCTTGAGGCTCTCGGCTGCGACTATATTCATGTTTCCAGCGGTGGATTGTCGCCTCATCAGGCGATTCAGGTTGGCCCGGGCTATCAGCTGCCGTTCGCCCGTGAAATCCGGGAGAGGGTGAATATCCCGGTGATTGGGGTGGGCTTAGTGACGGAACCCCAGCAGGCGGAAGATGCGTTAAGCCATGGCGACGCCGATCTCATCGCCATTGCCCGCGCGGCGCTCTACAATCCGCACTGGCCCTGGCAGGCAGCTGCCGCTCTGGGAGCCCATGTGAGCGTTCCGCCACAATATCTTCGCTCGGAACCACATTGTCTCAAAGGCACGCTGCACTCCAATAGCTAATCAACAACAGCAAGTCGGCGGTGCTGATGCGCCGCCGGCAACGGTTATCATCATGACGTTGCTTACAGCGACTGCTGGAATCGAGAAGGTGAAGGGAAATAAGGATGGCGACCATTGCGTACTCGCGGACACGGAAGCGTCCTCTCATGAACGATCGCCATAGATAAAACTTTTAACGCACTCTTATTGCTTAAAAATTTTAGATTCTAAAAGACTTTCTTATACGGTTTGACCGACACTTTCTGATAAACCCCTGCGGCAATATAGGGATCGTCATTGGCCCATGATTGCGCCGCTTCCAGTGATTCAAATTCCGCAATGACCGTTGAGCCGGTAAAGCCCGCCGCGCCGGGTTCATTACTGTCTACGGCAGGCATTGGGCCTGCGGTCAGTAAACGACCTTCATCATGTAATAATTGCAAACGCGCCAGGTGGGCGGGACGTACCGACGTCCGTTTTTCCAGAGAGTCGGCGATATCTTCAGCGTAGATAACGTAAAGCACGGCATGGCTCCTTATCAATAAATTGGCGAATCACGTTAAGTGAAACCGTCGTTGACTGCAATGCAAAGATGCTGACGATCCTCAGAATGCCATGCTCCGGAGGCTTTTTGTCAGAAAACAGGGCAAATTTTGATACAAGCCAACAACCCTAGTTGAATATGATTGCTATTTGCATTTAAAATCGGGACATCATTTTTCAACAGAAACGACTATGAGCGCAATGACCTTTGATTTACCTCGCCGCTTTCCGTGGCCTACGCTACTGTCCGTGGTTATCCACGGCGGTGTTGTCGCGGCGTTGCTCTATACTTCGGTACATCAGGTTATTGAACGGCCTTCGCCATCGCAACCCATTGAGATCACTATGGTAGCCCCGGCAGATCTGGAACCGCCTCAGGCGGCGCAGCCGGTCGTAGAACCCGTTGTTGAACCGGAACCCGAGCCTGAGCCGGAAGCGCTTCCGGAACCGCCAAAAGAGGCGCCGGTGGTTATCCATAAACCGAAGCCTAAACCGAAGCCAAAGCCTAAACCAAAGCCGGAAAAAAAAGTTGAGCAACCGAAGCGGGATGTAAAACCGGCGGAGACGCGCCCGGCCTCGCCTTTTGAAAATGCAAATACGGCGCCAGCGCGTACCGCGCCGAGCACTTCAACCGCTACCGCTAAACCAACCGTCACGGCGCCTTCGGGACCGCGGGCGTTAAGCCGCGGAGAGCCGACCTATCCGGCACGTGCCCAGGCGCTGCGGATTGAAGGAAGCGTACGGGTTAAGTTTGACGTGACAGCGGATGGGCGCGTGGATAACGTGCAGATCCTTTCGGCCCAGCCAGCCAATATGTTTGAACGTGAAGTGAAAAGCGCCTTACGCAAATGGCGCTATGAGCCGGGTAAACCGGGGACCGGTATTACCATGACTATTCAGTTCCGCATGAAAGGCGTTCAAATTAACTAACCCGCAGAAACAAGGCCCCTTACGGGGCCTTTTCCATTAAGACGTCATCAAGCGCTTTTTGCGCCGTCACCAGGTGCTGGCCGCCAAACAGGATAGCCCGATTCAGCAGCGTATAGAGCTGGTAAATTGGCTGCCGCTCGAGAAAACCGGACGGCAGCGGCGAAACGGATTGATAGCCATCGTAGATTTGCGGCGGCTGTTCCGGATGCAGCGGCAGCATCGCCAGATCGCACTCGCGATCGCCCCAGTAGCAGGCCGGGTCGAAAATGTATGGCCCGTCAGGCCCGAGCGCGCAGTTACCGGACCATAAATCGCCGTGAAGCAGCGACGGCTGCGGTTGATGATTGCTCAACCGCTGCTGGACGGTATCGACAAGACTATCGATATCGCCAAAATGCAGACCTTTCTCGGCGGCCAGCTCCAGCTGCCAGCCTATGCGTTGTTCGGCGAAGAACGTAGACCAGCGACGTTGCCAGGCGTTCGGCTGAGGCGTTGTGGAAAGATCGTTGTCAAAATCCAGACCAAACTGCGGTTGGTCGCTCCATTGGTGTAAATGGGCGATTTGCTGGCCTAACAGGAAAGCGCTGTGCGCATCCAGCGGGCGAGGAGGGAGGTATTCCATCACCAGAAAGCTGTAATCCCGGTCGCTGCCTACGGCAAAAACCTGCGGTACGTTCACGGTTTTGCTGCGTGACAGTAGCTCAAGCTGGTCTGCCTCGGCCGTGAAGATGGGTAAAAGCTCACGTTCGTCGCACTTTACGAAGTAATCCCGGCCGCCGAAGCGTAAATGCCAGGCCGCGTGGATCTCGCCGCCGGGTAGTTCGTTGCGCAGTTCGATTTCAGCTGCTTCGGTATGCAAATCGCTTAATAATTTGCCGATCGCTTGCCACATGCCGTCTCTCCCCATGTTTGCCAACTTTTCATAAGGTTAGCGCATAACCCAGGCGCAAAATTCGAACTGACGCACAACTGAACGTTTTCTGTCGCGTCAATCGCACTTATTGAGCTTTTAACCACTCGCTGAATGTGGCAACGGTAACGTCGACGGTTCTTCCCAGCGCAGTTTCGGCTAAACCCGCGCTCAAGGCTTTGACCTCTTCGGCATTCTGCATGGAAAGCAGACCAAAAACGTTGGTTCCCAACTCGTGGGGGTTGCCTTCATCATCGTTTAAAACCAGGGTAAATCCGGCGCGAGTCAGGTGATTACTAAGCTCATTAATTTCCGTTAACGTCTCTTCGTGAAAACGAACCGTGACCACCCAGGCAGTAATTTCGCTACTCATTTTTCACCCCATTGTTATCCATGGCTTTTTTAGCATAGACCATCCTGTTGATTTGGCGACTCCCCCTGTAAAGACAGAGGGAGTGAGGCGTAATCAACCGCGCAGGTAGTCGTAGATTTTTTGCGTATTTTCCAGCGAGCAAAGGCGGGTGCCCTGATTTATCGTTGCCGCGCTACCCGCCGCCACCCCAAAGCGAACCATATCTTCAAGTGAGGCATTTTCCGCCAGCCTTAACGTCATGGCGCCGACCATGCTATCGCCGGCGCCGACGGTGCTCTGGCTTTTCATCGGCGGCGGTACGACCTGGACACTTCCATTCATATCAACACCCAGCGCCCCCTGTGCGCCCAAAGAGACGACAACGCGCTGGACTTTGCCTGACCGAATAAGCTCCTGCGCGGCAAGACGCACATCATCCGGTTGGCTCAGGTCCCGCTGTACCAGCGCGCTGAGCTCTTTCTGGTTCGGCTTAACCAGCTCGATATTGCCGACATCAAGCGCGGCGGCAAGCGCGTCGCCGGAACTATCAACAATACAGCGCAGGCCATGCTGCTGAGCGTTTTTGACCAGCTGCGTCAGGTTTTCGACGCTGATGCCCGGCGGCAGGCTTCCGCTAATCACCAGCAACGAGCCTGGAGCAATGGCGAGAACTTTTTGCTCCAGAAGATGAAGCTCTTCTTTGGTTAACGCCGCGCCCGGCATCACGAAACGATACTGTTCGCCGCTGGCGTTCACGTGAACGTGAAGATTCTGTCGCGTCCAGTCATGGGTTTCTACCGTATCGACGGGAACATGCTCATCCGTCAGCAGCGCGGTCAGATGTTCACCCGTTGCGCCGCCGACGGGAAAGATAGCGGTGGCGCTGCCGCCAAGAAACGTGATGGCTCGCGCCACGTTAATACCGCCGCCTCCGGGTTCAAATACGGGGGCGCTACAGCGTAGCTTGCCTTCAGGGTAAATTTGCGGGGTTTGCGTGGCGCTGTCGAGCGAGGGGGCTAACGTGAGCGTATAGATTTTGGTCATCCGGTTTCCTCCATAATACGAATTTAGCTGCTCTGATTTTAAGCATGGCACTTAAAGGAGGTGAGGGAAAGCCGCAAGTGATTTTCGCCGGGCCTGGCTTTTATCTTTATGAAATAAAAATTGTTTTAAGAAGGGTCTTATACAAAAAACGAAAGAGTAATTGATTGCTAAGTTAATCGTGCTTTTTTATAATTTACTCCCTTTCCTGGAGCGGCAATCTGCGATCCTCGCGAAAGTTTCCGGGACCCTCCTGGTCTCCTTATAGGTTGTACGGACTTAAAATTAAATGAAGCTTTTGAAGACAGTACCCGCAGCGGCAATGCTGGCGGGGGGGCTCTTTGCGTCTGCATACGCAATGGCCGATGATTCCGTTTTTACTGTCATGGATGACCCTTCTTCTGCCAAAAAACCTTTCGAAGGAACTGTTAACGCCGGCTATCTGGCGCAGTCCGGCAATACGAAAAGTTCCTCAATGACCGCAGACTCCACGTTGACCTGGTATGGCAATACGACCGCATGGTCGCTGTGGGGAAATGCCAGCAATACATCGTCAAACGATCAGCGCTCTTCGGAAAAGTACGCGTTGGGTGGACGTAGCCGGTATAACCTGACCGATCAGAACTATATCTTTGGCCAGGCCAGCTGGCTGACCGATCGTTACAATGGCTATCAGCAGCGTGATGTGTTCACCGCGGGTTATGGTCGGCAGATCATGAACGGTCCGGTACACAGCCTGCGTTTCGAATTCGGTCCCGGCGTGCGTTACGACGAGTATACCGATGGAGATAACGATACCCAGCCGCTGGGCTACGCTTCCGGCACTTATGCCTGGCAGATGACCGATAACGCCCGATTTACCCAGGGCGTTTCGGTATTCGGCGCTGAAGATACGACGCTGAACTCGGAAAGTGCATTGAATGTGGCGATCAATGCGCATTTTGCGCTCAAAGTGGCCTATAACCTGACGTGGAACTCGGAACCGCCATCCTCGGCACCGGAACACACCGATCGTCGTACAACGCTATCGCTCGGATATAAAATGTAATATTTTCAGGCCGGATATTCCGGCCTGTTTGTTTTAAATTTGGCATAAAGTGGCATTATTATTTTTGGTCTCTTGTTTTGTTTTTTATAAAAAGAACCGGCCTTCATAATTTCCTCATAATTGTCTTTTTGCTGACAAATATGCAGTTAATTTGACACGAAAAGATAAATATTGGGTCGGACAAAAATGTGATCTGGATCTATACTGTGGAACACAGGCGGAGATAACGATTCCGTTCTATTACCTGAAACAAATAAGAGAATGACTATCATGAGAAATAGCAAAATCGCACTCGCGGCCGTGATGCTGTGCACGCTGTCTTTTGGCGCATTTGCCGCCGCTCCCGCACCGCAGCCGGGTAATAACGATCATACGCAAGTTGGCATTGCTAAAGCCACCGATGTCGAAGCGGGTTCCAACATTGCGCCGGGTTCACAATCAACCGGGCAGTCAATGAACGATGCTTTTGATGTTCATAAACTTGTTGCCGGGGAATGGTCCTGATATTTCATCACCATTTAACATCCCCCTTTAATTATTTCGTGAAGCAGCAAACCGGGTAATGTTGTACCGGTTTTGCTTTGCGCGTTTTCGGTTAAACATTCACTATTTATGTGAAATCATAAATATCCTTTATGGGTCATCCCGTCCTGCGTTGTGCATCTTGTTGCGAAAGAATTACGCTGCGTTAGTCGCGCCCCCCTTTTTTTTCCCATCAACAATAACCATTTAGTCTCATGTGACTTTAATCACGCAGTAATGATGTGTAAACTAACCGTCGGTGTTATCAACAGGCGGCTGCAGGTGGGTACGCGTCGGTGAACGAGCGTGCACATATTTTCGCAGAGTGAAGCGGGAACTGAGCCGGAACATGTTGATAATTATGATTATATTGTTTTGTATGTGCTCTTTCGTGTAGGTCCCTATCACTGTTTCCCTTTGTTCATCCCCGTTTCACGATTCCATTCCCGGCCCGCGCCAGCGTTGACTTAAGCCCTCTCAGGTGTTTCACTCCGTTTTATTCTATTCCACATTGTGCCACGGAAATTGTGTACACAACGATGTACACAGTAAAACGGATGTACACATGCTTACTGATGCCAAATTACGCAAGATGAATGGCAAGCCGATCCCGAAACGGATTGAGCTTTCAGACGCCAATGGGTTGTCTGTTCGTGTAACCCCTAACGGCGTCATTGTTTTCCAGTACCGGTATAAAATTGACGGCCGCCCCCGGAGAATGACCATCGGTCAGTATGACCAGGTTTCATTGAAAGAGGCCAGAGAACAGGTATCTGAATTCCGCAAACTGGTCGCTGTGGGTAAAGACCCGATAACCGCGCGCGATATGGCCGTTGAAGCGAACATTAAAGCCGCCACTGTAGAGGACTGCATAAAGGCCTGGCTGGGAAGTGCATCAGCAAGCAGATTGGTTAAGCGCGATCAGTGGGAGAGGGCTTTATATCGCCATGTGGTGCCCTATGTCGGGAGTATGCTTGTCGATGAGATGGCTATTTCTCACTGGCAGCCAGTGTTTAAGCGAATGAGAGATAACGACGCCGAGACATATGCCGGAGAAGTCCTTTCACGCATGAAAACGATTTTCTCATACTGCATCCGAATTGAACTGATAAAGAGAAACCCGGTCACCGACCTGCGTGTTATTGATGTTGGCAAACCGGCAAAGAAAGGTAAGCGCAATCTCAGCGACAAAGAAATAGGCGCGTTCTGGCATGCGGTTGAGGCGTCAACTATTACTCATCAGAACAAACTGCTTCTTAAGTTACTTCTGCTAACCGGCTGCCGCGGCGTAGAGCTCAGACTGGCGAAAAAGGCGGATTTTGATTTAGATGCAAGGGTGTGGCGCGTGCCTGATGAACACTCCAAAACCAGGGAGCCATTCGAGCGAGGGTTATCAGTGAAGGCGGTAGAAATTCTGCGGGAGGCATTTTCCCTGTATGAGGATTTCAGTCAGGTATTCCCGCCAGCAGCTAAGAAAGAAGACCGACCGATGGCGGCAAGCGTGATCCTAAATCTTGCCATTCAGCTTCGTGAAGATATGACCATCGATCACTGGTCGATACATGACTTACGTCGCACTGCTAAAACCAAAATGGCAGAGCTTGGCGTTATGCCACACGTATCTGAAAAAGTGCTTGGCCATAAACTTAGTGGCGTCCTTGCCATTTATGACCAGCACAGTTATCTGCGTGAACAGCAAGAAGCGCTCGATCTCCTTGCTGCCCATATTCAATCATGCGTGGACTCAACGAGCCCCTGAGAGGCAAAGAAGCGCATTACGTCACAATAGCGATACTGCTCTCCACCTTTCCCCGGGTTCGTGCCTGGGGCTGGTGCAGGGAAGGGGGTTCCGCTCTGCTCCCAGTCGCGGCGCTTCCTCCAGAAAGTGGTCCGTGAAATTCCTCCCAGCATGGCCTGCACCGTTTCACGGTTAATGATGGCCGGCTGAATAGTGATGTTTGTGTTCTGCATCTACTTGTACCCCTTCTGGTGCTTACCGCGCAATTCCTCTTCTTCTTGGCAATCAGCGCAGCGCTGACAACCCGCAACCGCTTCCCGGCGCTTTTCTGGTATCTCTTCCCCGCAATCAGAGCAGTGAGTAGCCGAAACCGCCGCATGGTTGATCCGCATGTTCTGGATGGTCAGCTCCAGCCTGCGATCTGCCAGCTCGTTGGCCTGATCGATGATTTCCGCGCTCATGCTGCACCGCCTTCAACGCGCTTGAACTCGATAACCCAAACCCATGGATTCGCCTTCCAGCTTTCAGTGCCGTAGATTGATTCCCATAGCAGTTGAAACGCTCGTACAGGATGCTGCGCATTTACGACGCCAGGAATGCCGAAATCAGCGTGTGAACATGTCGTCAGATTCTGTATTCCTTCTCGCATAGCATCGACATCGTGTATTGAGTTAAGACGCTCAACGCGCACGTCGGTGATTTCCAGTAGAATGCGGCTTGCTGCTTTCGGCATATGAATGGATGGCTTCCAGCACGAACGTCCATCTTCATAACCATCGTCATCACCCCAGGTAAAATCACCATCAGCTGCATAAATGGCGTGGCCAGAGTAATAGCCATTGCCAAACGGCATTTCGTGAATGGCTGTAGCCGGTCGGTTTGGCGTCCATGGTTGGATTCGACCATCCTCATCAAGTTCGTGACTGACGACTCCCCACGTCTCGCGCACCCAAACTCGATCGCTTGGTTTACCAAATGCGCTGTTCAGATAGTTGCCTGCCGACAGCTCCCCGGCCAGTTCATTGCCAGACAACTCGCACCCAAGGTTTTTATCTAAAACTGGAAACTTTACCGGGCGCCGCGTCTGCTTCTTCCTACCGTCGAGAATGGCGCACACCATTTCCCCGTTAAAAATCATTCCGCGTTCAGTAATTTTCGTCATCTCGTTACCGGGAGGGCGAACCCTCCCGCCTCCCTTAGCCCAGGTATTCCGGTTTCATGTCGTCCAGGGTGATACGAAACTGGTCATACAGTTCATCACCAAGATGGCGTTTGGCGGCGGTGAGGGTGCCTTCAGCTTTAGCAAACAGCTCGGCGGCTTCAGGTTCGCCAGGATTTGGCAGTGAGTTGATCGCAGCTTCAATCTTGTTACGTGCATCAACGAGGTAGTAGCGCTTCACTGCCTTGTTTTTCAATTCAGTAAAAAGTGCCGTACCCAGTAATGCTTTTTGCGATTCGATATCTGCGCGAATGGCTTTGGCTTGATCAACGGAGCTTGCTGTGTCAATCCGATCACGTAGTTCGTCGGCAACAGCATCAATGTTAGATGCTGATTCCTGCGCGCTGGCAACAGCGCCTACGGTACTGGTTATCTCATTCAGCGTGATTTTTTCTGTCTGGGCAGGGTTGATTATCTTTTCCTCGCGCTCGTCAATCTCATCTGCAGTATAGACGCCCAAAATTACATCCGGGCAGTACAGCCGCGCCCAACGTTTAACGGCGAGATAAGCCAACTGCTGACGGGGATCTGTCGCCCAGAGTGTTGAATTGCGAACCTGTGCCTGCGAAAGCATCAGGACAAGTTCGCGAGGTTCGGATTCTCCTTTGAGCGTTGCCCAGGCGCGAACGCCCACACCAGCTTCATCTTTCAAATTCCAGCCCGGAGCGATGTACTTCTTGTTCTGGTTGCTTGTCTTTTCTACGAAGCGCCCAACGATATTCTCCCATTCCCCGAACCATTCGAAGTGGATTCGATCCTTTGTTGGCGCCATGGTGTTGATTACCGCATTCACTAGTTGCGCTTCATAACCAAGAACACCTGAATTACCCACGATAAAAGTTTTCTGCGCCACTGCGAATGGGTCCATGCCCCAGCGTGCAGCCTGCATTACAACAGCCATGCACGCATCTGGTTTCCCGCGATAATGCTCGGGCACGAAGTTCCCACTATTGGCCATTACCTCCGAGAGCGTGCGCAGGCGGTTGAACAATTCCCCATTCGTCAGGATTGAAACGTTGTCGATCTTCTGGGTCTGGTTGTCAGTAGTTGCGACTAAATTGGACATTGTTTTTCCCCTTATGCCTGTACGCGCAGCGCTTCGAGACGGCGCACATCAAAATCGTTAAGTTCTTCGGCGTAGTCTTCGGTAATCGGTGCTGGCCATTCGCCAGTGTCGAAACCGTTAGCGATGGCGCGCATTGCTTTGCGGTATTCCAGCATGCCGAGCTCCAGTAGCTCTTCGGATGCCTCGATAATGGCGATCCAGTGGTAGTTCTCGTCTTTGTTGACGAATATCCAGAAGAACTGGTCAAGGGCTGCGGTTTCGCAGTACATAGCCGCGCTCAGGTGGTAATCGCGCTCGATGATTTCTCTGTGCAGCTTCGCGCGCAGACCTTCCTGCTTGATGTTCCACATGCTGATGGTTTTAAGGTCTGCACCGATGCGCAGGCCGCCCATGTCTATCTCAAGGTCAGGACGCACGCGAACTTCCAGCCCGGTTTCCTCATCAATGCCGAAATAGCTCACCTCGACGGCACGGCTCGGGTGCGTCAACAACTTGCCAGCGGTCGGGTGATTCAACAGTGCTTTCTGAATGGCCAGTGCCGTAGCCAGCTGCTGGCGGGTAACCAGCACTTTTCCTTCCGGGTTCTCGCGCCATGCATCCAGCAGCTCATCGGCAAACACGGCATCCGGTTTAACCGATTTCACAGCCTGAATCAGATCCGCTTTGGTGCCTGATACTTTCAGCGGCTGCGCCTTCTGGGCTTCCTGAGCGACCATGTCAGGATTGATAATCGCCAGTTGTTCCAACATGGCATCACGGCTGCCGCTGGTTTTAACAGGCGCTGGCAGGGTGGCGTTGTATTCTTTGATGCAGGCCTTCATTTTGACTGCGGTAACTTTCTGGCCTTCTTCGATGCGCTGAAATTCAGCGGGTAAGGCCATGTAGTTTTCACCTGTTTGGGTAACGTCATCACCCATAGGAACCGGCTGCGGTAGTGTGGCGTTGTGCGCCTCCAGTTGCGCCTTGATGTCATCAGCACTCAAAAGCGGCGGAAGCCCGGCGTTGTACTCGTCGATAAACGCGCGGATCGTCGAAGCCGTGGTGAAGGCGCCTTCCGGGATTTCCGGCTCGATGCTGAATTCTTTTTCCAATTGTTCGGGCTGCAGCGCCAGCGCATGGACCAGATTGCCCATATCCAGAACAGGGGAGCGCGTTTTTTCAATGACTTTCGAGACGTGACGCTTTTCGAAATACATCAGAGATATACGGGCATCTTTAACCTGAGTCGAACTGATGCCGTTCGCCGCGTGGTAAACCTCGTTCGGTACACCTTCATAGCGGCTAGGCTCGAAGTATTCTGGCCATACTGTCGCTGTAAGTTCCTGGTCTGGTTCTTCGGCGGAACCTTCAGGCTTGATTGTTGGTTCCTGGTCCTGCAGAACCGCAGCGGCCAGGTCAGGACAGCGCTCAGTTAAAATTTTGCGTGCGTTTACGGCATCTGTTTTTTCAGCATCTGCATTAGCGCTTTCGCCTGCCGGTACCGGATTATCAGCTTCGTCTTTGACCTGCTGAGCCTCTTCCATCTGCACATCGCTGGTGGCCTCTTCGTTATCGCTTTTTGGGGCAGGAGAGGCCATAAGGCCTTCAATGGAGAACACGGTGGTACTGATCCTGGCGATTTCAGGCTGACTCTTTTTGGTCAGGTCTTCGTGAACCCATTTGGAATCGCTTGGGTCGCTGATGCCTTCGACGTATTCACCACGGTCAGCAGCAAGTTTCCTGTCGACATCCTCCCGGGTTAAATCTGTACTGCTTGAGTGACGGCCAGCGCGCGGATCCTCTTCCCACTCCGGATAGCCTTTTGAGCGCTCGCCGTTTTCATAAATGCCATTAGCCGCAAGCCAGTTACGAACCATTGCCCGTAGTTCTGACGTGCTTTCTTCGCCATTCCATTTAATGGCCCGGGTGACGCCGAATATGCTATTTGCGTCGTAATCGAGAATGTCTGTAGTTTTGCTCAGAATCTTGAGCGCCTTAACATGCACATCCTCTTTCCTGTCTACCAGGTCTTTGGCACCGATGAGTTGAGGGCGGCTGATTTTTCCCGGCTCTGCATCCGGGTACAGTTGAGCAATAGCGATCTCAATAGCCAGATTCGCGATATTCTGCGTTACGGCGCGTTTATAGCGTTCGGGTGTAGCGTGAGGGTCAGCATGGGGAACTGCTGAAATCTGATTGCCAACTGACCATTCCCTGGTAAGGATGCCGCGATCGATAGCATTGGTTTCGAACCACAATTTCGCAAACTGAATACGCTTGCCAAGTTCGTGGCGCTTCCCTTCAGGGAAGACCTTTTTATTCGCGCTCGTAAATTTCCACAAAGCTGGCATGTCGTATTTCTTTATTTCAGGAATGCTTTCAGCAGCAAGAATGAGATCCTGAACTGCCGAATTATCTGTATCCATTTCCATGGCGGAAAGGCGGCCGCGATGCGGGATGCTGATATGGTAAACGTGGCCTTCTTCTGCCATGTACTGTGCCAGCAGCTGAATGCGGAAGGGCATTTCTGCGAGGTTGTAGAGGGAGTTTTCATCGTCTGAAACCGCAGCGTCGGAAGCATCAGAATCGTTTTTGTCTGAATCACCATTAACGATCTCATCTTCAACAACGGTGGTTGAATCAGCAACAGCCCCCGGGATAACCTGCCAGGTGCGCTGGTCGTCGCCGAGCTGATAGCGCTTGCACCATTCAAAATCCAGAACACCTTCAGCGGGAAGGTCATTAAATACCGGGAAATCGGTCCGAATGGGTTTCAGGTAGTCTTTGCCGCGCCCGGTTTCGATTTCTGCATCTTCCAAATCAACATCTAACTGCAGCTGCGCGCGAGCTTCAGATTTTGCGGAACGCCAGATAATGGCATCGGCTTTACCCGATTTTTGAGTTGCCTTTATCAGATAAAAATATTCCATGTGATAGCCTCAATTTTGGGTGTTAGAATCCCCGGGCCATTGATAGCGCCCATCGGGTGTTCATTGGTTTTGGTAATTTCCGGTGTAACTTTGGTCGGTGGCACCGGACGTACAGCCCGCTTCGGCGGGTTTTACGTTAGGCCTCGTTGGCCATGGCGTCGTATTCGCCACAACGTTTCGAGCAATACGTTCTTTCACGTGGTACTAACTGCGTGCCGTGAATGATGAGAATTGTCATCTTCACAACTTTTCCTTCCTCCAGTGCCTTGCGGCAATACGCACATCGTTTCTGCATAACGCCTCCTACATCTGTGCGGTGAACCCGGCGGGGTGTTCAGCCAGAACGCCTTTCAATGGAAGGCATTCGCCTTTTACACCTTGCTCAACTGCGGCTTCCTGGCATTCTTTCTCGCTGTCATAAACACCCAGCAAAACATCCTGATTACCGCCAATGAGCATGCCGACGGTGATTACCAGAGCGAACATTGTGCTCATCAGTGGGTACCTGCCGGAACGAGATAGGGCGCAAGCTCCCTTGAGTAAAAGGGCTGACGGATAAAGCGCAGATTTCCCTGCGGTTCATGGAAATAGGTTTTGCGAACATGGTCGTATGAAACAGACCAGGGCGCGCCGGTGCGCGGATTACGCATTGGTATTGCGCGACCGCTGTTTGGAACTGGATTAGCCATAGATAACCCCCGCAATGCATATGATGAATAAAACCCAGAAGGTGAACCCTATAACTGCCGAAATGATCAGGGCTCTGATGCCTTGCTTACTCATTTCAACCTCTGCCTTGTCGCCGGCCAGCGGAACGTTTATCGGAGCAACGCAGCGCGTTGTTGATGGAGTGAGTTTATGAAAATATAAACCTTTATGTAAACCTTTTTATGAACAAAAAAGTTAATTTTTCTGTAAACATTTGATTATATTAGTTTTAAAGTTTTGATTGATTAATCGTGAAACTAAAAAGCCGCCATGAAGGCGGCTTAACAAAGAAGAGATATGTTACTTACGGGAGGCGAGTAGTTCAGCAAATAACTGGTTGTATTTTTTGAATTTTGTTTCGAATTCAATTAGTACTGTTTTTTTCTCAGAATCCGGAAATCCACGATAAAACTTAATTAGGTTAACTTCATCAGCAGTAAGCATTGACGAAAGCACTGAAGGCATAGAGCCATCATGCTCATTACCGGCATCCATAGCATCCAGATAACCTGGGGGCATATTGTAGTCCCTTTCTATCCGCCGTGCCGCTCTTTCGCCAAAAGAAGTCTTACCATTTATCAGTTGTGATAAATAGCTTTTCTCTCTTTCAGGAAGAGTGCGCTCAGCAAACCAGTCAGCTAGTCGCTTACTTCTAATTTCTTTTGTGCTCATGCCGTCATTGTGATTAGTAAAATCTAAACAATCAAATTCTTTACTTTTTTGTTTATAAAGATATAAACTCATAGCGAAACACCTCGGACAGGAAGCACAAATGCAACTTAGTCAATATTTTCTAGAGCGCGGTAACGCGAAGTTCCTAGCTGAAAAACTTGGAATATCAAAATCATATCTATCTCAGATGGCCTCTGGGAAATCCGCTATATCACCAGAACGGGCCATAGAGATTGAAAATCACACAAAAGGCGTTGTTACAAGAGCAGATTGTCTACCAGATCGCTGGATGAACATTTGGCCCGAATTCACACCCCCAAATGCAACTAATAAAGCATCAATAAACCAATGACCTCAAAAGGATTATTACCAATGCAAAACGCAATAGCACGAAAGTTAGATCCACCAATTCTCAACCCGGTTGAGATTGAAAGCGTCTTACTCAACCGGCTTTCATCGGTCGGCCAAAAGGTTTACGCCGAACTTTTGGGGATCAGTGAGTCAACGGCAAGCAGGCGTAAAGGGGAGGGCCATTTTGCTGATGTGGCGAAAGAACTCTCAATACTCGGATTGCAAGTTGTACCGCCGGAAGCAGTCGTTGTGTCCAGGCATTACCTGCAGTCTGTTGAAACGCTCGCTGATATAGGTCTGCGTGCTGAGCGGTGCCGCCCGGGTCCGCTGGGATGGGACTGAATGAATCACATCGAATTCATCGAGAAGAATGTCCGCGAGGAACTGCTTCGCCAGGGCTTCACGCAGGCAGTGGCTCAGGGGGGGGGGCATACCAGGCGGTCGATATGTACAAGCGGATGTCACAGGCAAGCCGAAAAGGGGGAATGTTTGACGATGTTATGCGACACGCAAAGTTATGGGCAGAGAAGCAGACAAGCGCATCCGAACGCCGGGAAGCAAAGCGCACCGTGCGAAAAGGCAGCAATCAGGCTGGTTTGTTCTGAAAGGGTGAAGACCGTTGTGCTCTAACACAGCCGGTCTTCGGGTGAATTAATTGGACCAATTCACGGGATTAAGTATGTCAAATACCGCTGAAGTTATCAATTTTCCAATCAAAACTGAACTAACGGGAGGTCGCATGGCCGACCTGTCCAATGGCTATACCAGGATCGCCAATGAGATTCAGAAACTCAAACCGCGGCTGCGCATGTCCGGGCGCGAGTGGCAGTGTCTTGAGGCAGTTATCTGGCTTACCTACGGATGGAACAAAAAACAGGATCGGGTAACAAATACCGTCATTTCTGAGTTAACCGGTTTGAGTGATTCTCATGTTTCAGATGCGATAAAACTACTCGCGGCGCGGGGGATTATTTTTAGTCACAAGCATGGCGTGATGAAAACCGTCGGTATAAATACCGAGCTATCCGCCTGGATTTTGGACAAACCGAAAACGGGAAAACTCTTCCCGAAAACGGGAATTACCTTCCCGGAATCGGAAAAAACCTTCCCGGAAACGGTAGACACCCAAGACTATAACAAAAACAATATTAAAAGATCTTCGTCTCGGAATTCTGAAGAATCCCGAAACGAGAAAACTCAAGAGTTTCTCTCTCGGCATCCAGAAGCGGCCGATGGGATTTATACCCCTGCGGGAAAATCCTGGGGAACAGCTGACGACCTCAAAGCCGCGCGATGGATTTTCGATAAAGCCCTGACCGTGAATGCCTCACTCTCAGAACCGAACTGGGTTGAATGGGCAAACACCATCCGTCTGATACGCATGCAGGACAAGCGCAGCCATTACGAAATCTGCGAACTGTTCAAGTGGGCCAACGAAGACGATTTCTGGCAAAAAAACATTCTCAGCCCTTCAAAACTACGCAAGCAGTGGGATCAACTGACAACTAAGCGCCTGCGCAGCCCATCTCCATCAAAAATCACATCAGGCGCCAGTGCGCTGGACAATACCGACTGGATAGACGGGGTACTCGAATGAAATCTATCGCAGAAAGCATGCATAACTTCGATCGAAAGAACTTCCAACGTATCGCCGCCGGCATGCCTGAAATGCAGGATGCGCAGAGCTTTGCACATCAGGCGACAAAGACGGCTGAGGTATTCAACGAACTGTTTCGCCAGTTGCTCGCGGTATTCCCGGCGCTTGCCAACAAATCAGCGGAAGACCTCAACGAGATGCGTCGCCAGTGGCTCCTGGCGTTCAAGGAGAACGGCATCACCACGGTAGAGCAGATTAACGCCGGCATGCGGGTTGCTCGCAAGCAGGAAAAACCCTTCATGCCATCTCCTGGTCAGTTTGTTGCCTGGTGCCGTTCTGAGGAGGCGGTGACGGTAGGCCTTCCAGATGCGAGTGAGCTGGTTGATATGGTTTACCAGTATTGCCGGACCCGCGGTCAGTATCCTGACGCTGAGTCGTACCCATGGCCTGAACACAAAATCGAACCGATAACGCTGAAACACAAAGCCTGCTACTGGATGGTTACCGGTCTGTATACGGATATGCGCGCAAATGGTCTCAGCGATTCAGAACTGCGTCGTAAAGCATCAGATGAGCTGTTGCGTATGGTTCGTCGCTTGAACGCCGGAGAAACGATTCCAGAGCCGGTTAAGCAGATCCCAAAACTCGGCGGACGTCCGCTGAGTAACGAGCAGGGCTTAAACAAAATCGCTGAAATCCGCGCGAAGTTTGGCCTTGGGAGAGGGCGCAACCATGGCTAACAAATCACGTGAACAAAAACAGGCCTGCGTCCAGGCGATTATCGAACTTACTCGCGAGAAAGGGCGCCTGACAGTGAAAGAAGCCTGCGCAGAACTACGCATGTGCAGGGATACCGCAGGTCGATATTTCCAGGCTGCAGTCAGAACCGGAAAGGTCATCCGCTACGGGCGGCTTGGATTGTTCCGGGACCAGCGGGCGACCATAGATTTTGACCTTCAGAGATTCAGTCGTCGGAAGGATACGGGAGCATGCAAATGACAGAGCAAACCATTCTCGACATGTGCTGTGGCTCTCGGATGTTCTGGTTCGATAAACAGGACGAGCGCGCTGTATTCAGTGATATTCGCGCTGAACAGCACAAACTTTGTGACGGTCGCAGCCTGGTTATCAGCCCGGACATTATTGCCTACTTCCGCGCGCTGCCGTTCGCTGACACCTCTTTCCCGATTGTCGTGTTTGACCCGCCGCATCTTGAACGAGTGGGCGAAAACGCCTGGATGGGTAAGAAATACGGTCGCCTGAACAAAGATATCTGGCGCGATGACCTGCGCACAGGTTTTGAAGAGGCTTTTCGCGTGCTGCGGCCACACGACGTAATCATCTTCAAATGGAACGAAACCCAGATAACCGCGCAGCGTCTGGGGTAGATAATTTGGCATCTGAAAAAATCGCAGTTAAGAAAAAAATCTGACGAGCTTCTCAATCGTTGGAAAGTGGCTGTAAACATTAATAGGGGCTAGTTGACAAAATCAATGTTTTGCACCATTATCCCGGTTGACAAAGTTTGATTTTTGCACTGAAAGGAAAGTGACCCGATGCAAAATTACCCATTACCTTGGACGTTTCATCCGCAGTTAACCGAAGAACGCTTATCTATTATTGCGGAGGCTCTCCTTAAAGTGCAGGAAGACACGCATGAGCTTTTGTCTTCTTCGCTTGATGATAATTATACCCGAGCAACATGTACTTTTGGGCGCCAGAAAAATCGAATCGTCAAATTGTGCATGTCAAATAAATACGACTGGTTGGGGCTTTCTAATCCGAATAATGATTACACAATCACTATTGGCGGTATCCCAATCCGTTCATTTAGCGATGATCCAACTAATCCGAAAAAGGCTAACTTCTTTCGAAAGAATAGTGTTGATCAGCTATTCGCATCGGAAGATACAATCCCTACGATTTGGCGCTTCGTTGTAGAGAAACCTGAGTTCGAAGGTGAAGGTGGGCGAGTGCATTTTGCGGGTTATAATGCGCTGGAAGAAATGCTCTCTTTATGGACGTATGGCGAAGAACGGGTAACTGTGCTGCATTCTACAGATGATACCCCGCCAGCACCTGTCAAGATTGAGCTGGATGATATCAGCGCTTCTATTCCTGAAAAGGAAAAGAAAAGCGATAACGGATAATAGTAGGTGAAAAGTGTTTAACGGTTCTAATTTGCGATTGGCTCGTCTGTATCATGAGTTATCACTGGAGCAAGTAGCTGAGCGGGTCGATAAGACCCGCCAGTACATTCAGCGGCTGGAATCCGGTTCGGCTGTGCCTACTCCTGAGCTTGCGAATAAATTAGCTGCCGTATTGCTGGTCACGCCTGAATTTTTCTCAGTGCAAGAGCAGTCTCCAGTGAATGAAGAGCTCGTTCACTTCCGCAAGCGTAGTTCAACACGCATGGCTACTAAGTTGGCGACGCTTGCTAAAGCTGAATTATATCGCCGCCTCATTGAAGTTTTTGAAGAGTACTTGAATTTACCGCCAGTAAGATTTCCTGAACTGAGAGTAAATACTCAAGAGGACATAGAAAGAGCCGCTGAGAAATGCCGGACTGATTGGGGATTAGGTTTTGGGCCGATTGACAATATGACTCGACTTGCTGAAAAGCTGGGAGCATTTGTTACTTCTTTCGATTCTGTCTCTGATGATGTGGATGCGCTTTCTGTTCCTTTAAGCCGGCCATTCATTGTAAGAAATACGGCTAAAAAATCGCCTTGCCGTCAGCGTTTTGATATTGCTCACGAAGTAGCACATTTGATTTTGCATGAAGGTATTTCAACGGGAGATCGGGTAACTGAATCTCAAGCTAACCGTTTTGCATCGGCATTGCTTTTACCCCGTTCGGCGATGGCAAAATATTTCCCTCGCCCAATTGGTGGTCGTATCGACTGGCAAGGGCTGAGTCAATTTAAATTGACATGGAAAGTAAGTAAGGCAGCAACAATTTATAGGGCGCATCAGCTTTCTCTCTTAACCGATGCCCAATATAAAACGGCATTCTTCGGTTTAAAGCGCAAGGGGGAAGCAATTGATGAAAAAGAGGATTATTTGATTCCTAATGAAAAGCCTGAGCTTTTTCATAAGGCAATGAAGTTTCTCTTAACGGATCTGTCTGTTGATGTTGAGTACTTAGCCAAGCGTTTGTGTATTACCCCGACGATGTTAGCAGAGTTAGCAAACGATAATACGTTAGATTTTGCCCGAGAAGTCGCTAACGAAAATGTCGTTTCTCTGTCTGCATACCGAATGAATACCGTTTAATCTAGTTGTAAAGAGATCCCGCTTTGGCGGGATTTTTTATGTGTAATATTAAATAACTAATTGATTTATATAAATTTATTTTGAAAAAGGAAAGTTTTAATGAAGATTCGCCTCACAGTGACAGTTAGCGCTTATGGCCAGGGTGATAACCCTTTGTTTACAAGATTGATATTTGTAGATAAAGACCTTACTAATGCGCCTCCGATAGAGGTTTTTGTGGAAGGATTACAAATGGAGTTGCTTCCTGATTTTCAAAAAGAAAACAGTAGTATTGCAAGCATTGCGGTTGAATCAATTGTGATTATTGACAGCGGAAAAAGCGTCGCGCATACAGTCTGGCCGAAGCCTGATAAAAAAGGTGCATAAATCTGCATTCATATGTACAAAATTTAGGATGGTAATTTTTCAAGAGCAGACCAGATGGGTGGGTCTTCCGGTGGTCTGCACATTTGCACAAAAAAGCGGGGTTTCTGCGTGCGTGCGGGCGAGGCGGGGAGTTGGTGATACCTAAATCCCCTACAGTGACAAAAACCATAAAACGCAAACACGCTATTTGTTATCAACAAACCGCAGGTTTGTATTTATGCGAATGATAACCAGGAAGAAACCCGCCTTTACTGGGCTGTATCAGACAGGCGTACTGACTCGCATAGCTGCTGTAAAAAGTCCTGATGGTGGCGGCTTGCGATTGTTCAGTTTGTGGGGGAGGCAAGGATATAGCTGTGTTTGTGAAGGCTGCTCGCGGAGGAATCCGCGAGTGGTCTGGTCTCGACTACCTTGCTAACTTCTGCGCGAGCTGCGGAATCAGCCTCTGGGAGATTCACAACAAGGTCACAGAAAAACCGCCGCAGTGATATATAATCCCCTCCACACAAGAGTGGGCTTGTGTCGAAGTGGAGCCTCTCCCTCCGGCTTTACATGTAAAATGCGCATTAGTGAACTTTGGACGCAAGGGAAACAACAGTTGGTATAGTATATGAATAAAACATTACTTCTGGTTTGCGCTGTTCTTATATCAAACTTGGCACTTGCTGTAGAAAATAAAGAAGAAATAGTGCCTGTGCGTATAAGTTGCCCTTTCCCTTATTATCCAGCTTCTGCTATGGCTAATAAGATTAGCGGCACTGTAACATACTCTGCCGAAGTAAATGAAAAAGGAGAAGTTACTTCTGTTGATACAACTGGCACTGAGATCTTTTTTAGAGAAACTAGATCAGCAATCCGGAAATGCAAGTTTGAGCCAGGAAGACCGGGCATTGCCCGTGGAACCATAAGATTTAGGCCGTATCAACCGTAAGAGCTCCTAACTTTTTGGGGAAGTTACCTCTGGAACTATGCTTCGCAAGAAGATTTAGATGCACATGACATGTTTTATCTATTTCCTGCATAGATTATCTGGTTTTTCTTGCATATGTATGGCGATAAACCTTGCTATTGTATTGGCATTTGGGCTTTACCTACAGGCGCGCTCAAGCAAAACATCATGTACCCGCTTCAGTGGGGCTTTTCGCATATGCTCATTTTGCATTTATCCCCAAGGCGAGCGATTATTACCTCGTCAGCCTGAACACCTGATACCTGTTATCCGGCTCCAAGTGGGGGCACATGGCGCACAAAACCTTAAAGCAATTCCTGTCACCGATGGCGAAAGTCACCGGATATTTTCTGCATTCACCATTTGGCCTCTGCGGAGGTGAAGCGTGAACATTCCTCAAGAAGGCATCAAACTCCATCGCGGTAACTTTTCGGCTATTGATGAATACCTACAGCCATATCTGGCGAATGGCGATACCTACTGACTAATACTCAAGCCGCGGCGTGAAATATGCAAAGGATAAGCAGGTCGCGCGCTGTGGCAATGCCGTCCCGCCGCCGTTTGCTGAGGCGTTGGTGAGGGCTAATTTACCTGAATTATGTCAAAAGAAAGACCCGCCACCTGATATATATTATAAAGCTGAGAATGCAACTGTGTTTGAAATTTGTTGAATGAAATTATTGAAGTGAATTTATGTGGCGCGCTTATCATTATATAGCTTTAGGTTAAATTATTTGGAAAACTCTCAATTTGAAAATAGTTAAATCTTTTCTCCATTAAAGCTGCTATTGTCTCTTATGAAAGGGACCCATCAGGTACCAGAGCCTTCTGGTACTTGATTTTTAAGTCTATCGCTTAGGGAAGATTGAGGGTTTGCCATGGCTAATGATTCACGAGGAAATGAAGTGATCTTCAATCGTGCATATCTAAACTTATGCTTTAAAAACAAAAAATTAAGCCCGTTGGTTATAGTGGGGAAAATTAAAGAACACAATATTGTTGAATGTTTTTCTTTTGGTCTTAAGGGTACGATAGATATTGAGTCAAGATGTCTTTTTTTGCGTTATAAATATCCGTGGCCAGATTTTGAAATTGAACTGGTTAGAAAAAAAGGAGGTGATTATGAGTTCATGCTCTTTCATAATTATTTTCTTAAGGGTATTGGCAATTAAGACATTTATAATGCTTTTTTAATAAAAATGGATTTCCCTAGACTATATGACTTAGGTGTCTTTTTTCTTGAACCTGTCTATAAATAACATTCAAAGAGTATGGCGTACTTTCCGACGCTTCTATCAAATAATTGTAGTGTCGCTAAACACTTATATTTGGCCTCCATGTAATTAAAAAATGTACTTCTAAATGACTCTTTTGAACTCACATGAGTTGGTTGAATTTTGTTCATCGCGACCTATGCTCCTGTCCATATATAAAGCTATTGTCTAAAAAAAACCATAAAATCAACCCGCTACGGCGGGTTTTCTTTTCCCATTCCTGACAAAAATTAACGTTTTGTGCTCTTAAGATATTGAACATTCAGTAAGTTAGGTGTACTGTTTATTTATACAGTATATCGAACGGGGGGGTGATACCATGAGAATCGAAGTAACCATCGACAAAGCTAAAAAACTGCCTACCGGTGCTGAACCAGCGTTAGAGGCCGAATTCCTGCGGCGATTAAATCAAAAATATGATGATTGCAAATTATCTATTCGTCGCGCTGGTGCTGATGGGCTCAGTGTTTTCGGCGGCGTAGATGGCGATAAAGAAACTATTGCAGAAATTCTCCAGGAAACATGGGAAAGCGCCGACGACTGGTTTTATTGATAGACCTTTTTGGTGACTGGCATTTCCCAAAGTATCGCAATAAGCGTGTCCCTTTGATGCTGTCGCCGGACTATATTTTTGCGTCTGTATGTCGCTCAGGGGGATGAAGTGGAGCTCGATATCGCCGAAGTGGTAGACATAATCAGGCAAGGCGGGAAGTTTTTAATTTCGAGTGAGGAAGGAAAAATAACCGGGCTCGAAAAGGTAAGAAAAAACCAGTTTTTGCTGACTATTGAAGAATTTAAAGAACTGTCTAAAGATGCTGGTTGCATTGACGAAACCGAGAATAAGCTGCAATAATTTAGCTGCCGCCTGAACAACGGCAACGGAGCATCACAGCGCCACGGAGTGAAACCCATGGCGCAACAATTACACCTGATAAAACAGTCTCAAGGAATTCTGATCCCTGCAACGCAGGAGACCAGTGATTTCCTGCAATCAAAATGCAAGCTCGGCGCCGTTCTGGAAGCTGACTATAAGCTTGTCCGCAACCCGGCGTTTCATCGCCGCTATTTCGCTTTACTCAATCTTGGCTTTGAATACTGGGAACCTACTGGGGGAGCGATCTCGTCTAACGAGCGCAGGCTTATCACCGGTTACGCCAAATACCTGGCTGCATACGGAGGTAATGAGTCGGCATTGCTTAATGCTGCCGAGCAATACCTCGACCGCATAGCTGAGAAGCGTGCCGGCAGCATCAGTATTTGTAAATCCTTCGACGCTTACCGGGCATGGGTCATTGTCGAAGCTGGACACTATGACGCCATACAGCTGCCGGACGGCACGCTAAAAAAACACCCTCGCAGCATTTCTTTCGCCAGCATGGACGAATGCGAATTTCATGAACTGTATAAAGCATCGCTGGATGTTCTCTGGCGGTGGATCCTTTCGCGTTCGTTCAAAAGCCAGCAGGAAGTAGAGAACGCCGCAAACCAGCTTTTGAGCTTTGCGGGGTGATGCTTATGAAATATTCATGGTTTCACCATAGCGACTGCACCACGCAGCAGGCTGAAGAGCTGATGGCGAAATATCGCCAGCGGGGTGTGAGGGTTGAGCGCAGCCTGAATCAGGACTTAATCACCTGGACCGTCAGTGCGCAACTGGTGGAGGAAAAGAACCCACCACGCCCTGATTCTCGGTGGCGCAACCGGATGTGGAGGTGATTATGGCTAACCTTTGCAAAGCGGCGCGTGGTCGCGAATGCACCATCCGGATTCCCGGGTACTGCAACGGCAACCCGGAAACCAGTGTGCTGGCACATTACCGGCTCGCTGGCACCTGCGGCACAGGATACAAGCCTGACGATACTCAGGCGGCTATCGCCTGCAACTGTTGCCACGACTTGATCGACGGCCGGAAGAAAACAACCGATTACACCTATGACGAACTGCGCCTGATGCATGCAGAAGGTGTGCTCAGAACACTGGCCATATGGAAAAAAGAAGGGCTGGTAAAAGCATGAACATGAAGACAACTGAATGTATCCGCCAGCGCTGGTTACGGTTGAACATCGTCCGCTATCGCGGGTCGTTCCCGGTGGCATATCGCATCCTCAGAAACCAAATCCGCAATCAGAAAGCAGGGGCATAATTGTGAAACTTGAAGCATTACCAAAATTTTTCTCACCAAAATCGATGATGCCCGGTGCAGTACCATGCGGAATAACGTCTGAGACCCTGACGATTACCGATGTCATGGCCGCGTTAGGCCTGGCAACATCAAAATCAGCGATAGGTATCGAGCTTTACCTTGCAAAAGCCGGTGTTCTGGAACCTGACAACATAATTGCCTTCATTGGCGAACTCGCCATTCAACGCGCCGGCAGGAACCGACCCCTGCAGGCGATGGAGGAACAGCAGCGCACGGAGTTCTTGCGTGTAATGGCTGGTTACGTGTTCCGGGATTATTCGCTTAGCGCTGCCAGTCTGGTCACATGTAGCAGTTGCGCTGGATCTGGTTTTATTGACGCCGAGGTGTTCACCAACAAAGTGTCTTATCCGGACGGAAAGCCTCCGAAATGGGTAAAAGTAACTAAGGGGATCTCGCCATCGGACTGGGAAGAAGTTAAGGCCGTTCGTGAGCAAGTAAAAGTGATATGCAAAGCGTGTAATGGGAAAGGGCGACTCAAAAACGAATGTCGGTGCCGGGGCCGCGGAGAGGTACTGGATAAGAAAAAATCAGAGCTTCAGGGACTTCCGGTTTTTAAGCAATGCCCCCGCTGCACTGGCCGCGGCTATCCCAGATTAAAAGACACGGAGGTATTCAAGGCTCTAGGTGTGACCGAAACTACCTGGCGAAGAAACTTCAAATTGTTCTTTGAGCGTCTGGTGGAGTATTGCCACGTCGAGGAATCCTTCGCAGAAAAGATGCTTGAGAAGGTAACGAGATGATTTTGCAGCAGGCTATTGCAAGCGTGGCGGAAATTGGCTAATCTCATTCCAACGATGGGTTAATTCGCCCATGACGTTACAGATCTTAAAACCTCGCTTCGGCGGGGTTTTCTGTTATGCGCTTTCGTTGACTCATTTCTTTTCAGCATGTAGATTTGATAGAAATTCTGTTTTGGGAATGAAGAGGCGGCTCCCAAAAATTAACCGCCAAGTTGGTCACTTCGGCTTAGGACTGGGACTCTAACCATGCCGGCTGAGAGGTCGGTGCTAACTCAAACCACTTATTAATGTCGGTAGTTTTTTTATTTCACCAATGATACGACAATCACACCATGGCCGTAAGCTGACGGGTGTTTATCGTCACGGATAACTTTGACGCCACTTTCAACAATTAGACTGTCCTTGGATAGCTCTTCTGTTAAGAGATTTGCCAAATGATTTAAATCAGTCTTCCCGTCAAGCGAAGTATAGTGGAACTCAACCTTTTCGTTTGCATTGATGTAAGTCGGTCTACCAGTCACATCGGGGTATTGACTCCTGATCTTATCGGAAATCTTTTCCATCGCGTTATATATTGGCATTCCGCCTTGAGAGCATTTTACTTTTACGTTTCTCACTGAATAATCCTTTTTCGATTATGGGAATTCCATTCTATCAGTTCGAAAAACAAACACACAAGGCTGCGCCTTTGCGTGGCCCTTTTCATTTGTGCCGCCAGAACGTCATTCACATTGTGCATTATCGAAAATCCATCTGGCGGCCTTTCTAATTTCCCCTCGCACTGAGAGGACTCACAGCAATAAGAGGGGGTTAAATGTCCGATCCTGTTTCTGCCACAACGATAGCGGCTGGTGGACTGTTCGGCGCCAGCCTATTCGGCTTGGCAACTGGCATTGATTATGGCGTGGTGTTTGGTGCGTTCGCTGGTGCGGTGTTCTATGTCGCAACGGCAGTGAATATTAGCCGCATTAAGCTGGTGGGCTACTTCATCACTTCATTCATATTCGGTGTGATTGGCGCTCCTCTGTTGGGGGCGTACTTCTCAAAGTGGACGGGTTACAGCGACAGGCCGCTTGATGCACTCGGTGCTGTAATCGTGGCAGCCATAGCCATTAAGTTGCTGACGTTCGTTAACAGTCAGGACCTGGGTAGCCTCTTTGGGATTCTCTCTCGCTTACGTGGAGGAGGGACAAGCAATGGTAACAAGTGATCCGAGCGCAATCATCAATGCGGTGATATGCGCTGTAATTGTTGTTGTGCTGATGTTCTACCGACGCGACGGGTCAAGACACCGCCCCATGATATCGCTGATGGCTTACTTCACTGTGCTGGTTTATGCCAGCATCCCTTTCCGTTTCCTGTTTGGCCTGTACGAGTCGTCACACTGGCTGGTGGTGCTGGCGAACATTCTTATCTGCGGCGCGGTTCTCTGGTTCAGAGGGAATGTGGCGCGTCTGGTTGATGCACTGAGGCACTGATGAACAAATCACAATTCCAGAAGGCGGCCGGCATCAGCGCCGGGTTAGCTGCGCGTTGGTTTCCGCATATTGATGCTGTGATGAAAGAATTCGGCATCACAACTCCACTCGACCAGTCGATGTTTATTGCCCAGATGGGACACGAGTCCGGAGGCTTTACCCGACTGGTGGAAAATCTGAACTATGCAGCAGATAGCCTTGTGCCTACGTTCGGTAAACACCGTATCACCGCTCAGCAGGCCGCCGCACTCGGCAGAACGGCAACACAACCAGCTAATCAGCGAGCAATCGCGAATCTGGTGTATGGGGGCGAGTGGGGCAAAAAGAATCTCGGTAATCAGGTTGCTGGTGATGGCTGGAAATATCGAGGTCGAGGCCTGAAACAAGTTACGGGCTTGAGCAACTATCGCAGTTGCGGACAGGCGCTGAAGCTTGACCTTGTTACCCAGCCTGAGCTGCTGGAGCGAGATGGTTACGCAGCACGTTCGGCCGCATGGTTTTATGTCTCCCACGGTTGCCTGCTTCATTCCGGTGATGTTGAGCGCGTAACCCTGCTTATTAACGGTGGCCGCAACGGTCTGGATAAACGCCGTGCGCTCTTTAACCTGGCTAAATCAGTACTGGTGTGAGGTAATTATGGGCATTGAAATGATTATTGGTCTGGCAACTGCGTTGCTGGCCGTTATCGCTGGCGCATTTGGGTTAGGCCATGCCCGCGGGAATTGCAAGGCGGAAACCAAAGCCGAACAGCAGCGAACCGAAGATAATGCCGCTGCCCGCGTCGCCGTGGCGGAACGGAAAGAAGAAGCCACCAGAGAGGCCAGCAATGTACAGCAGACTGTTAGCCATATGCCTGATGACGATGTTGATCGCGAGTTGCGCGAAAGATTTACCCGCCCCAGTGGTGGTTGATACCGCGTGCAGCTGGGCGCGGATCATCTACCTGACTGACCACGATATCGACGCGCTGGACAAGCAGACGAAGCGAGACATCCTAGCGCACAACAAGTCTGTGATAGCGAATTGCCCGAACCGAAACGAAAGGCTACAAAATGAGTGAAGCTAAACAGCAGGACGGCTTTACCGTACAGGTTAACCCTCAGCGAAATTGAGTAGATCAACCTTATTAAGATAATGAATAGCCCCTAAGTCCAAAACCTACTGAAAAAGGTAGGGGTAAACAGAGCTTGTTATGCTATGCCATTACAATCACTTATAGTAGGGTGAGAAAATAATGTGCTTTACCATAAACTTAGGATTAGTTTAATGAATACGTTAACTGGCTTCATAGTTTTTTTAATTATCGCTCTGGTATTTGGATACTTATGCCATATTACGGCGGAGCGAAAACTTTCAAAGGCAAGGGCTGAGCTCAAAGCGGCGGAGGAAAGGGGGAAACCATACTCAGAAGAAGTTGTTAGTTATATGATGGGACAGCCAGGTATAATTGCAATCTTCTTTGCATTCATCAGTTTCCTTTCATTTATTGCGTCAATGTTCAATCTGGTCTACTGGTTTTTCCCATAAAGATCCTGTTGAAAATGTACCTTATCAGCCGTGGCCACCTCTGGGTGGCTTTTTTATGACATAATAGACTCGCTCCGTTTGTCGTTGAAACCTTCCGCTACTGGGGGAGAATCATCTATCTGACTGACACGATATCAATGTCTGGACAAGCAGACCAAGCGAGATATTTTGTGCACAGCAAATCGGACCTGACCAATTGTCCATAACAAACTGAAAAGGCGAATAAATGAGTGCTGTTGAACCGCAGGATGGCAGCACCGTAAAGTGCTCTCGCAAGTTAACTCCTGATGATTTTGAGCGAATGAGTCGCCTGAAAGGAGTGAGCCGTCATTTTTGCAGTCCGCTGGATACGGGCTGTAGCGCGCCCTGATGCTGATTGCTGAGTTGTTTCGGTTATTGAAGCCTAAGAGTGTACTTAAGCTTCAGAAAAGCAGTCAATCAGTTACTTTATAGGTTTACTTTCTGAGGGTAGGAAAATATTTCCGCAGTATGGGCAGATCAATGTTATATCGTTTTTTATTCTCGACAGGCTATGTGTTGACTGGCGAGAGCAGTGAGGACAGGTGCTTTTTACAGGTCTAAGTGTACGTATTTTGTCTTTGAGCATCGACATGGTTTTTATCCTCGTTAGTGATTGCTAACCATACACCTCAGGACAGAAAATAGCTCGCTTTATAACCGTTATTTTTTTGAGGCTACTTCGTTGTAGATGACAACGCACGACTAAAGCTAATCTCGTTAGGTCAGGGCCGTTGCACCTTTCGACGACGGGTAAATCAGCTAACGACATCTTCAAAGATTTTCATTGCGTGAGTGTGTTAACCCTTGGCGGGATAATCATCTGCCTGGACAGACTATTTTAGTGGCATTTGTCGGTTAAAAAGACGAACTGCCATAATTATATGTTCGTTAGTATGAAAAAAAATGAAATACACTACTATCATTGCACCTCCGTCCCCAACACCAGTTTGTCGGAGGTCAGTTGCTCGTTTGGATAAATCTCTCCCGGATGGCTCCTGAGAGTTTATTTAATCGATAACTGTGCATGACAAAAGGCCGCATCTCTTTTGCGGCCTTTTTCATAGCCATCAGAAAGGCCACATTTCGGAGGCACTCCACGTAGGTAGTTTTTTTAATGGCTATAACAATGTGCCTTCGATTGTTACGCATAGGGAGTTAACCCCCGTGGCTTATGCTGCAATTGCAGACGAACGATACACAGCAGGAATGACCTGTGAGCGGATTTACGAATCGGTGAGAACCTCTGTCCCCGCCAAGGGGTAACATAATCAAAAATCCCTGATAGGGGATTACTGAGGACAGTATGACCTTAATCCAGCACATTAAAATGCAGGGAGATGCGATATGTAACAAGGAGGCAGAAATTATAGCTCTTAGGATGGTTAATATTCAGGGGCAGCGGCAAGTACCATGTGATAACAAGCCGCAGTTGGGGGAAGGGAGCTCGGAAACTAGAGTTGTATTTCTGCCAGTATGGCTTAACTGTTAAATAATAACTCAAATTTATTATTTTTGTAGTCAAGCGTGAATGTGCAGTGTTGCAGAAACTCCATTCCAAGAATTGCTTTGAAATGACGCCCATTATCAACTAAAGGTGTTGCATGAAATTCTTGAGAAAAAAGGCGCCCGTCCAATGTTAGGCTCATAATAGCCCTTCGAGAAGTTGAATTAATTGTAGAAGTTCCTCCCTGTACCTGTATTTCTCGAGTAACTGGGAGTTCTAATTCATCAGCAAAATTATTATCGATATAACAAGCGGTAGCACCAGTATCGATCAGAACCATGACTGATTGATGTTTCTCGGGGCTCGGCATGTGGTAATGATTATCTTTGTCAGCTGCAGCAAATGTAACAGCTATCACGGGTACAGCCTTTGGTTGCGGTGTAGTTGAAAGTTCCCCGCTGTCGTTCATAAAGTATATTGGTAAATTAATTGCCATTTCATTTCCTAAAGCAGAACTAATCAGCCAATTTTCTGCCATTACATGTTCGTCTGTGTCCCACCACGGACGGGCCGAGCTATAACCTTACATGCTGAGGTTTCACAGTAACATCCTGATGTTTAACCAGTAGCCTCGCATCTGCGGGGCTTTTGGTATTCGTGATGCCACATGATGAAGAGCTTAAAAATTGAATACGTAGGAGGGAAGCTGGTGGTGATTGAGTATGACGATTTGTCATTCGCATCGCTGCCAGTTTCAGAGTTTCCCATCGACAGTGCCGCTTTAACTCTCTCCAAATTCATGCTTGAGGATGAGTATGCCTCCACGAGCTAAACGACCTTGCCGGCACAGAGGATGCGCGGCAGTGACGAATGATGTCAGTGGATACTGTGAGATCCACCGGCAGCAACACATTGGCGATGGTTGGCGTAACCATCAGAGCGGAAAAAGCCGACAGCAACGCGGATACGGTCGTCCCTGGGAAATCATTCGTGCCTCATTCGTGCCCGAATTCTCGTGCGCGACAAATATCTTTGCCAGAACTGTCGACGTAACGGCATCGCCACCAAAGCCGCCAGCGTAGATCACAAAATCCCAAAAGCCCACGGTGGTACTGATGACGATTCCAATTTTGAATCGTTGTGCTGGCCGTGCCACAGAAAGAAAACCGCAACAGAGAGAACACGATGAAGAATTTAAAAATTGAATACGTTGATGGCCAACTCGTTACCGTTGATGTTGAGGGGATTTCGATGCTCAATGCAGGACTATCGGGCCTGAACTTCAGCCATTTTCTGGGGAAAGAACCGCATCTCAAGTTTGAGGTAGGTGGTGAAATTCCCGAGGGACTGGTTCCCGTTCAACCGCAACCGCAAGAGCCACAGCAAGCGCAAGCGTTCGAAGGCGAGCACCTGCCAGCCGAAAGCGCACCGCGCCATCAGCGTAACCGCAATAAAAATCGCAACCGTAACCGGAGCCATTAATCATGTTCAGTCGTGATGATTTAACTATTTCAATGTACTACGCATCATCCACTGATGCTGAATCAGGTAACAAGCTGGCCACAATGACTATCGAAGTGCGCGATACAACTCCGATTGCTGATCTGGCCCTGATGACACAGCTGCAGTGTGTGACCGATAAGGCGAAAAAGAAAACTTACTCGGTAGGCAAGCAAAGTATCGCCAACGGTTCCGATCCTCTTCTGGTGGCCATTGAAGGCCACTGGCGGACTGGTACGGAGGCGCTGGTCAAAGAGCTGATTGCAGAGGTGATGGATTTCATCGCCGGCAGCGTAGGACAGGAAAGTACCTGGGTTGGACAGTACGGGCTTAAGGTATTTGAGAATGCACCGTTGGCAGAACGTCTCCCGGAGAATGTGCTGCGGGCGGATGGTATTGCGGAGTCAACGGCATCCTGAGGTCACCACCAATGAGGTAGAGGATGAATAATAGGCCCCGTATATATAACAACAAATGGGATAAGGCGCGTTTGTCATTCCTGCGTAAGCATCCGCTGTGTGTGATGTGTCATGAACAGGGCAGAACAACTGCCGCTACAGTCGTTGACCACATTATTCCTCACAAGCTTAAAGATGCGCTGATTTCTTGCGACCTAAGGTTAATCGCTGTAGCTCAAAAGCTTTTCTGGGACAGAAAAAACTGGCAGGGACTCTGCAAATCTCATCATGACTCAACGAAACAGCGAATGGAGAAGCGTGGCACCGTCATTGGTTGCGATGAAAGCGGTGTGCCGCTTGATCCGAATTCCCACTGGTTCAAATGATGATGGTCCTACGGGGGGAGGGGGGATCTAAACTTCAGCGCCCTGACCCCAAATGACCGCCGCTTGTCCTTTGTGTGCACAACCGCGAAATGAAAAGTTTTTTTCCTGGAGGTTCTGATGGCCGGACGACGCCCGAAACCGACACACCTCAAAGTGGTTACCGGCAATCCGGGCAAACGAAAACTCAACGATAAGGAACCCACGCCAGCGAAAGAAATCCCGAGTCCTCCGGCCCATCTTACTGACTGGGGAAAAGTAGCCTGGGGACGGTTGACTGTTCTTCTTGACGGGATGGGGGTTCTCACCGTCGCGGATACGCTGGCGCTTGAACGTCTCTGCGATATCTATGCCGACATCCTGCAACTGCGTGACACGATTGCGGTGGAAGGCAGAACCTATACCGTCCAGACCGATGGCGGTTTTTTGATTAAGGCTAATCCGGCGGTTTCAATGCTGGCTGATGCCGACCGTCGTTTTAAAAGCTACCTGGTAGAATTCGGTCTGACGCCGGCGGCAAGGACGAAGGTGAAAGTTAATGGCGAAACCCCCGAAGAGGACACGCTCGACAAGTTCTTCGGTTGATCCGGCCACGCAGTACGCGCTGGACGTGACCTCCGGAAAAGAGTTGGCGGGGCCGGACATTCGTAATGCCTGCAAGCGTCATCTTAAGGATCTGGATTCCTGCCATGCGCGTGGGCTCAGTTGGGACGCTGAGGCGGCACTGCGTTCAATTGATTATTTTGCCAAAGTGTTGAAGCTTAATGGTGGTGATTTTGAAGGTGCCCCTTTTGTTCTTCTTCCCTGGCAGTGCTTCATTGTTGGCTCCATTTTTGGCTGGAAAAATTCGAAAGGATATCGACGCTTTCGCATGGTTTATGTGGAGTCCGGGAAAGGTTCCGGCAAATCACCGCTTTCTGCAGGGATCGGTCTTTACTGCCTGACAGCGGATAAAGAGCCGCGTGCTGAAGTTTATGCCGCGGCGACGAAGAAGGACCAGGCGATGGTTCTTTTCCGTGATGCGGTAGCGATGGTCGATCAATCGCCGGCGCTTTCCGCGCGCATCCAGAAATCAGGCGGTGCGGGAAAAGAGTGGAATCTGGCATTTCTGCAGGCAGGCTCCTTCTTTCGTCCAATCAGTTCTGATGATGGTCAGTCGGGACCTCGTCCCCACTGTGCGCTCATTGATGAGGTCCATGAGCACAAAAGTAACCAGGTCGTGGAAATGATGCGAGCCGGTACTAAGGGGCGTCGGCAGGCTCTTATTTTCATGATAACCAACAGCGGCCACGATAAAACCAGCGTCTGCTTTGACTACCATGAGTACGGGCGAAAGGTCGCTGAAGGCTCGATTGAAGATGATAGCTTCTTCTCCTTTATCTGTTCTCTGGATGAGGGAGATGATCCTTTCAAGGATGAAACCTGCTGGAAAAAAGCTAACCCATCGTTGGGACATACCTTTGACGAAAACTATCTTCGGGAGCAGGTCACTCAGGCCCGGGGCATGCCATCGAAAGAGAGCATTGTTCGCCGGCTTAATTTTTGCCAGTGGGTCGATGCCGATAATCCATGGATGAGCAGCGACGTCTGGATGGGATGCGAAGAAGCTTTCGACATTGACGAACTGGAAGGTGAGGAGTGTTACGGCGGTCTGGACCTTTCTGGTTCTCGTGATTTGACCGCGCTGGCGCTATTTTTCCCTAAGCAGCGGAAACTGCTGGTGGAGTTCTGGACACCAAAAGAGACGTTGCTCGATCGGGCAAAAACCGACCGGGTACCTTATGACGCCTGGGCTCGTGATGGCCATATTCACACCACGCCGGGAAAGGCAGTGAAATATGGTTTTGTCGCTCAACGAATAGCCGATCTTTCACAGCAATTTCACATCATTGCGATTGCCTTTGACCAGTACCGTATTAAGTACCTTGAACCTGAGCTGGAGGAGGCATCAGTTTCTGTCCCGCTTATTCCTCACGCGCAGGGCTATTACAAGGCAAAAGACTCCGGGTTGTGGATGCCACATTCCATTGAACTCTTCGAGGAGTTGCTTGATGACAGCATCGTCATTATCAAAACCAACCCCTGTCTGCGCTGGAACGCTGCTTCAGCGGTGACTGAGGCAGACCAGAAAGAAAATCGCATTTTTGCCAAGAAGAAGAGTACGGGCCGTATCGATGGTGTGGTAGCCAGCGCTATGGCGATCGGCGCTGCTGAAGGTTACGAGGACGACTCTGGCGATATCGATGATTTTTTCAGTAATCCAATCATAGTGTGAGTCACCATGAATAAAGAGAAGAAACCCGGTCGGATAAAAAGTGCCGTCCGCCGGTGGCTCGGTATGCCGATATCACTGACGGACGGAGAATTCTGGTCAGCCTGGGCTGGCGGTGAATCGGCGGCGGGCAAAACCGTCACCGTTGATAAGGCGCTTCAGCTGTCTGCTGTCTGGTCATGTGTCAGGCTGTTATCGGAAACCATCGCCACGCTGCCGGTTGGCTTTTATGAAAAAACATCCGACGGGCGTCAGAGTGCAAATGAACATCCGCTCTATGAGCTTCTGCATAATCAGCCCAATGCTGATATGACGGCGGTGGAATTCTGGGAAATGATAATGGCCAGCCTGTTGTTGTGGGGAAATGCTTATGCCGAGATTGACCGTACCGGAAAGCGTATTACGGCGCTGGTACCACTACGGCCTGAGCGTATGAAGGTGGAACGAAGTCGCGAGGGTGAGCCCATCTATACCTATCGGGATGGAGCAGGCGGCGGAACCCGGAATATTAAAGAACAGAACATGATGCATATCCGCGCATTCAGTACGAATGGCGTGATGGGTCTCTCGCCAGTGAGTTATGCCCGCCAGACCCTGGGGATGGCAATGGCAACGGATGAAGCCAGCGCGAAGGTATTTAAAAACGGTATGCGCCCAAGCGGCATCCTTTCTATGGAGCAAGTCCTTAAGAAAGAGCAAAGAAACGAGGTGCGGGACAGCCTGACTGAACAATTCGCTGGATCGATGAATACCGGGAAAATGATGGTGCTGGAAGCTGGAATGAAGTTTCTTCCTGTGGCTATGAATCCGGAGGATGCCCAGATGCTCCAGACCCGGGCTTTTAATATTGAGGATATCTGCCGTTGGTTCAGGGTCTGGCCGGGGCTGATTGGTCATAACGCCCAGGGGCAGACGATGTGGGGGAGTGGGGTGGAGCAGATGTTGATTGGCTTTCTGACTTTCTCTCTTCGCCCCTGGTTGACCCGCATCGAGCAGGCCATCCGTAAAAATCTTCTGGCGCCAGGTGAACGCAATCGGTACTTCGCTGAGTTCTCAATTGAAGGGCTGCTTCGTGCGGACAGTGCCGCTCGTGCTGCGTTTTATTCAACGATGACTCAGAACGGGCTGATGTCCCGTAATGAAGCCCGACAGAAAGAAAATCTGCCACCCAGACCTGGTGCCGATCAACTTACCGTTCAATCCAACCTGCTGCCAATAGATCTGCTGGGGAAATCTGGCGACGGTGAATCTGCCAAAAACGCACTGCGGGAATGGCTTGGCATTAAATCAGAGGAGACGCCGGAATGTACCGGAAAAACGCAGCCATGAAAGTAAAGGCATTCGATTTTGATATTAAGGCCGTCAGCGATGATGGCCTTTTTTCTGGGTACGGTTCCGTCTTCGATGTGGTGGACAGCTACAACGAAGTGGTTGCACCGGGCGCTTTCCTTGAAAGTATTGAGGAAACCCGGGCAAAGGGCCGAACCTTTCCGGTGCTCTGGCAGCACCGGACAGGTGAGCCGATAGGGAACTGGGATATCTCGACCCTGAAAGAAGACAAGCATGGTCTGTTTGGCGAAGGGGCACTGTGGCTTGATGACGCAGCTTACGCAAAAACCGCCTGGCGGGGCATGAAAACCCGGGCAATTACTGGCCTTTCCATTGGCTATTACGTCCGGGAGTCAAATTACGATGAGAAAACCCGGATCCGCACATTAACAAGGCTCGATCTGGTCGAAATTTCCATCGTCACTGTACCAGCCAACGATGACGCCCGCATTGACGTCATTAAGTCGAAGTTGTCCCACGGCGATCTTCCTTCACTACCTGAATTTGAGGGGCTCCTGCGTGAGGCAGGCTTCTCTAAAACGCAGTCCACGGCGATCGCCTGTCGCGGCCTGTCATACCTGCTTGACCGGAGTGAGTCCGGGGGCGAAGACGGCGAAACCAAATCGGCTATTGCGGCGATGAGCCAGCAACTGTGTCAGTTTTCTCTCCCTAAAATTTTCTAAGGAAAAGATATGTATCAGAAAAAATCGGCTGAAGACCAGCCGCAAACCATCGGCGAAATTTCGGCTCAGCTCTCTGCCGTTATGGACCAGGTCAAAAATTTTGGCGAAGACGTGAAGCGAAAAATGGAGACGGGCGAGACGGTCTCTCAGGAGCTTAAGCAACGAACAGATGAAAGTCTCAGTCAGCTCAGCGAGCTGAAAGAGCGCCTGACCGAACTGGAGCAAAAAGGTGCCCGCCGCCAGGACGATACCCCGACGCAAAGGAAATCACTCGGTCAGTTGGTGGTTGAAAGCGAAGAGTATAAAGGTATGGACAGCTCGGCCCGCAAAAGTATTCGTGTGAAGCTGGAGCAGAAAGACATCATGAACGTGCCGGCAACAACCGGAACGGGTGTCAGTGCAACTAACAGCCTGGTCGTCTCTGATCGTGTTCAGGGCATTATTGCCCCGCCGGAACGCACTCTAACCATTCGTAATCTGCTTATCCCGGGCAATACCGCATCCAACGGTATTGAATTTGTTCAGGAGACGGGGTTTACGAATAATGCAGACACTGTTCCGGAAGGTGCCCTGAAACCCAAATCTGACATCAGGTTTGACCTGAAAAATGCACCAGTTCGCACCATCGCCCACCACTTCAAAGCATCGCGTCAGATCCTGGACGACGCCCCCGGGCTGGCCAGCTATATCGATGGGCGTGCGCAATATGGCCTTCGCTTTAAAGAAGAGTTGCAGCTTCTGAGTGGTGATGGTACCGGCGCGAATATTCTCGGTATTTTGCCGCAGGCAAGTGAATTTGCGCCTGCACTCACTTTGTCCAATGCCACGCCGATTGATCGTCTGCGTCTGGCTGTTTTGCAGGCCGTTCTGGCGGAATATCCGGCGTCTGGTTTTGTGCTGAACCCGATTGACTGGGCTGGCATTGAACTGACCAAAGATAACGAAGGTCGTTACATTATTGCTCAGCCGGTCAATGGCGGTGTTCCACGTATCTGGGGTCTCCCTGTTGTGGAAACGCAGGCCATGGTGCAGAACAACTTCCTGACGGGGGCCTTCAATATGGGGGCGCAAATCTTTGACCGTATGGATATCGAAGTTCTGCTATCCACCGAGAACGAAGACGACTTTGTTAAAAACATGGTCACCATCCGTGCGGAAGAGCGTCTGGCACTGGCTGTGTATCGCCCGGAGGCGTTTGTCACCGGTACTGTGACAGCGCCATAACCTGTGAGCCGGGGCCATCTGTGTGGCCCTTTTTTTATTCAGAGGGTGTGATGAAAACGACTAAGAAAGCAGTGAGTGCGGAAGCCATAGTCTCTTCAGAAGCGACAGCAGAATCGGCACCGGGAATGGTCTCAGTCCAGCCCCTTCGCCGTTTTATGGATGGCGATGTATTCCGTACACCACAGGATGAGGCATTTACCGTTTCACGTCAGCGGGCTGCGGATCTGAAGGCGAATGATCTGGTGGCTCTGGTGGGGGATGCTCCGGATAACAAAATGAGCCCACAACCTGATACGAAGGGGTAATTCGATGCCAGTGATCCACACTGAAATAGCGATGGAGCATCTGCGGGTGGATGACGAACTGGAGAAGACGATGGTTGAGGGCTATCTGTCAGCTGCTGAAGATGCGGCCATGGAGTTTTTAGATCGTCGTTTTTATGCGGATGAGCAGGCGCTTGTAGCTGCAGTAGAAGACGGAAGCGCTGGAGAACGCCCCATGGTTATCAGACCTTCTGTACAGAGTGCCGTCTTGCTGATCCTCGGTGGGCTTTATGCACATCGTGGTGACGATTCTGCTGGTGGTGCAATACCAAAGCAGGCGCGCTGGTTACTGGAGCCTTTCCGCACAGGCATGGGTGCCTGAAAGAATTGCCCGGAAACAGGAAACGATTATGGGTAGCCTTCATGCTGGCGAGCTCAATAAACGCATCATCCTGCAACGTCAGGAAAAAAGCCGCGGTCCTCTTGGTGAAATTATTTCCGGGAGTATCGCTAATGTTGCCACCGTTCGGGCAAAAGCGGAGCTGAGATCAAACCGGAAAATAAGGACGCTGGATCAACAGCAAGTTGCCGAGACCTGGCTGTTCACTCTGCGAACCCGGCCTGATGTTCAGATTGACTGGCTTATAAGGTGGAATGATGCGGTTTTCACCGTCGTCTCTGTTGATCGCAGCCATCCTGACCGGGTGGAAATAAAAGCAGAGAGGGATACGAGACATGATCGAGTTGGCGATTAAAACCGCGCTGGAGCGCATTACCGGCATGAATGCTTATCCGCTTTTACTGCCGGATACGGTCCAGGAAGGGGTGACCTTTCAGCGTATCTCTGACCCGGAAATGTACTCGGGAACATTGCGGACGGGGATCGTGTCTGCCCGTATCCAGGTGAATCTGTACCGTGTTGATGATTACACCTCATTGCTGCAGCTGGATAAAAAAATCTGGTCGGAATGGAAGTCAATCGTTCACGGCCAGCTGGAGGGTATCCCGGTTCAGTATGTGGAGCGTGGTGGTATCCAACAGGATAAAACGACGCTGACGAACCGCAGCATCCAGTACCGCCTGATTCGTGATTTCATCATTCACTACGTGGAGGACTCATCATGATCCGAATGGAAGTGAAAGGGCTGGATGAGCTGGAACGGCAGTTAACCGCTTTGGGGGAAAAGGTCGCGACGAAGGTGTTACGGGATGCCGGTCGTGAGGCGTTAAAGGTTGTCCAGGAGGATATGAAGCAGCATGCTGGCTTTGACAAGGAAAGTCCCGGCCCTCATATGCGCGACAGTGTAAAAATCAGCTCAAGGAAGGGATCAGCTAAGTACCGCAGTACCGTTGTCACACTCCGGGTCGGACCGAGTAAAAAGCATCATATGAAAGCACTTGCGCAGGAGTTTGGCACCGTTAAACAGGTGGCTCAACCATTCATCCGACCGGCGCTGGATCACAACGTCCAGAAGGTTCTACGCATCCTGGCGGTCGAAATCCGCAACGGCATTCAAAACAGGTAGTGTTCGCTACCATTCATAAAAAAGAGAGAAAACTATGGCTGATAAGAGTTCGCCTGAATATGCGATGTTGCCTGCCGGCACCATCGTAAAATACGGGGAACCCGGCGCTGCAGCATCGGCTCTGAAGCCGCTGGTTAACTGTAAAGCGCTGGGCGCAATGGGGCAGACTGGAGGTTTTGTCGACTGCACTACGCTGCTTGATAAGCAGAAACAATCCATCAGTGATCTGCCTGACGGGCCTGAAAAGTCGCTGGGTTTTATTGATGATCCGAGCAATACGGATTTTGCCGCTCTGCTTAACGCAGCGGAAGCCCGAGAAACTATCCAGCTGTATGTTGAACTACCGAACAAGCGGACGGCGACGATGTTGCTGGCGCTGTCCGGCTGGCAGATGAACGAAATCACCGCTCCGGCGAGTGAGGTCATTCAGATCACCGTGCAGGGAAAGCAGAACAAAATCACCTGGGGCACTGCCAACAGCAGCGGGGCATAACCACATCATTATTGAAGTGACAGCCACCTCCGGGTGGCTATTTTATGGAGAGTAACTAATGAAAGATGACGTTAAATCCCGCCTTCTGGCCCCTGACAGTGATGCAGTTCCTGTCCAATTGTTTGGCAGCGAATTCCATATCAGGCGTCTTACCGCCTTTGAGATGTCAGAGTTTGAAGATAAAGCATCACAGCTGACCGGTCCCGATAATACGCGAGGGCTGATGCTGGAAGCTGCAGGGCTGGTCCTGAGCGCTCTGGTCGACGAAAATGGCCTTCCCCTGCAGAACCTGCCTTCTCCGCTGGAACTGATGAAATCACGCTCCTATGCATCGATAACCGAGGCGATGAGCAAGGTCCAGCGTTTTAGCTACGGTACGCTGGAGGAAGCACAAAAAAACTAATGAACTCCCCCTGGCTTATGGCGGTTTTTTCGCTTGCCGCTCGCATGGGGGAGTATGACCCACGAAAAATTGCCAGTCTTCCTGCAGATATTCTTCTTTACTGGCAGGCCTGGTTCTCCCTGAGCGGTGGTGAAGCTGTTCATCTGTCCGCTCCAGAAACCACTGCCAGCCATTCCCCTTCTCTTGCTGACCAGCAGTGTGCTGATGTTATGAGGATTCTAGGACAATGAGTGATGTAGCCAGCTTATCGGTTGCCCTGCATCTGAATTCAGCTGCATTCCGGTCGCAAATTACCGAGGCATATCAGAACGCAGGGCAGGCCAGTAAAAAATTTAATCAGCAGGCGACAGCACAGGCTAACGAGCTGACAACAGCGATAGCCAAAACCGTCGAGGCCGCAAAAAAAATCGGCGTGCAGGGTGCTAATGATGATCAGTTTGCCGGTGCCACCCGAGGTGCTGGCCAACTGAACTTCGTGCTTCATGAAGTTGCAGCCGGGAGTAATGTCGCCAGCAGCAGCATAATTAATGCACTTATCCCCGCCGTTCATACCTTAAAGGGGCGACTTGACAGTTCGGCAGGAGGCTGGAAGACACAGCAGGATGCAGCCCGTCAGGCAGCTGCCGAACTGGAGTCGGCGGCAAAGGCACAAATTGCGGCGGCACAGGCCGAAAGGCAGTCTGCGCTGAATAAAGCTGCTATCGCTGAAAAGACGATAGCTGCAGCGCAGGCCCAGCGTGAGCAGGCGATTGCGTTGGACGAGTATTACGCGAAACAAACCGAAGTTAATAAGCTGTACGGGCTGAATGTCAGCTATCAGGATGAACACCTGAAGAATGAGCGGGCCATCATTGAAGCGAACCGTCTTGAGGCCAGCGGGCTTGAAAAATTAAAAGCCGCCAAAGCGGTTGTTGTGACCGCTGATGCCGCCGAAACAGGTGGAAAGGCGGCACTAACAGCAGCAACAGAAGCTGCTGCTGCGGCAAATACCCAGCTTACTGTGACCCAGCGTATTGCAGCGACCAGCAGCCGGGCGCTTAGTTCGGCGATGAGTCTGCTGGGTGGACCTGTTGGTATTGGCCTGTCGGTGCTTGCTGCCGGTGGCTCAATGATTTACAGCGAGTTTAAAAAATCCGAGGAGCAAACAAAAAAACTGAATGCGGCGCTACTCGGAACGAGAACGTCAGCTCAGTTATCTCTCACTGAACTGAGAAGCCTCAATGCTCAGCTTGGTGGTACAGAACATTCCCTTTCTGCTGTGGTCGCTACGGCAAACGGTGGTTTCAGTGGTGCATTGCTGCATGAAGTTGCATCTATTGCGACAGCCTACGCTGAAGCCGGTGGGAACGCTGAGGATCTGGTCAGCAAAATATCTGCCCTGAAGGGAGACCCGCTTAATGCGATGGCCCAGCTGACAGCCCAGGGCATTTCGCTGAATGAATCCATTGTCGCACAGGTTATCAGCCTGACGAATAAAGGGGAAACAGCGAAAGCAACGCAGCTCATCATGGAACAAGCTCTTGATGCGGAAAGCGTTAAGCTGAAAGAGCTGGCGGCACATGCGGAAACTTATCTTGATAAGTTAAAAAATCTTGGGCGTGAGTGGGGGATACTCGGAAGTCTTGGTGAAACCATTGCTTTGACCGATCTCCTCACTAAAGACCAGAAAGAGTTTGACGAAAAGACACGCCGCTTTATCGCTACAAGCAAAGCAGGATACGCCGAGGCACAAAGTGACCGTATAAAAAACGCTGCCGGGCTGAAGAGCTACATGGATGCCGGGAGTACCGCAGCAGAAAAGCGTGCTGCAGCGATAAAAAAACTCAATAACAGCATTTACGCATCCGGCTCGCAGGAGTATCAGCGGATCCTGAAAGGGATTAATGATGAATACGACAAGGCCACGAAGAAAGATAAACCCAAAAAGTCTGGTAGCGGCGAGACTGAAGGGCAGCGAATGCTGGAGCAGGCACTGCAACGAAACGCAGTACTGAAAGAACAGGCGCAGACCACTGATACGTTGACAGAATCCGAACGACAGCTGGTCGCCTTTAATGAAAAACTCTCCGGGCTGAAGGGTGAAAACCTGACCAAAAGCCAGCAAAGCCTGGTGAATATGCAGGACCAGATCCGGGCGCAACTGCAGTCGAATATTCAGCTTGAAAAAGAAGCCGTCTTGCGAAAAACCTCGCTGAAATATCAGGCTGAAAGCCGTAAGTGGGCTGAAGAGGCTCAGGCTATGCAGCGCGAAGCTGCTCTGAATCTGGAGAAGTACAACCTTTCCGAACAGGAAGCTAGCGACGCAGAAGCCCGTAACGCCATTATTAACCGCTTTAATCAGCGGCGCATTGCGCTGGAGAAAGATTTTACCGATACCACATCGGCTGAATATCAGGCCCGTCTGGCCGATCTGGAGCGGATAAAGCAGCAGGAACTGCAGATTACCGAGCAAAGCGTGCAGGATCGTCTGAGAGCAGAACAGGATTACAGTGCGGGATTCAGGCGTGGGGCGAAGAACTGGACAGATAATGCGCGGGATGCAAACAGCCAGATAGCCAGCTTTACCACGAGTGCCTTTGACAGCATGGCAAGCTCCCTCGCTTCCTTTGCCATAACCGGTAAAGGAAGCTTCAAAAGCTTTACTATTTCAATCCTTTCAGATTTGGCGCAAATTGCCACGCGTATCGCGCTTTCCAGTGCACTGCAGAGTATTTTTGGCATGGTCGGTTCTGCTTTTGGCGGTGCGATCGGAGGAAGTGCAGGTGCGGCAGGAGGTGGAAATACGCCGTCCGGATCGTATGAAGCCGCTGCAGCCACGGTGGAATTCAACGCAAAAGGTGGCGTCTACGATTCCCCTTCATTAAGTGCCTACAGCAACCAGATCCACGACACCCCGCAGTTCTTCGCCTTTGCCAAAGGCGCGGGGGTATTTGGTGAGGCTGGTCCGGAGGCCATTATGCCACTGACCCGAGGGACTGATGGTTCGCTGGGCGTCCGTGCCATTGGTGAACAGTCCTCCGGCCCGGCCCTGTCGGTCATTAAGGGGCTGATTGATATGGCGACACAGTCACTTCTGACCACGATTCAAAGACTTGTCGGAACAGGTTTCAGCACAAGCGCAGAGGGGATCACCGGAATGGGGGCTGCTCCGATGATACCTGCGCCGCGTGCCGCGGATGAGTTTTCAGGCATCCGGGCGACAGCATCCGGCCAGCCCTCAGCGTCTGTTGAAGGGCCAAAAGTCTGGATCACCATTTCTGGCGACAAAACCTCGACTGACAGCACGTCAGGGTTTGAAGAGTTTGGCCAGCAGATTGGGTCGTTCGTCGAGAAAAAATATCGTGAGCTGCAGGCGAAGGATATGCGCCCGGGTGGCGCTATCTGGAGCGCCGTAAGAGGACAACGCTAATGGCCATCGAGATATTCACCTGGAGTCCCCGGGTAAACCCTGCGCAAACCGTGAAGTTTCGCACCAGAAAGGCGGAATTTGGTGACGGGTATACGCAGGTTTCAGGGGACGGATTAAATACCCGGTCACAAGAATGGGAGTTGAGTTTTGTCGGTACTGAGGAGTATATCCGACCGATAAAACAGTTCCTGGACCGGCATGCAGGTACAAAGTCGTTTCAGTGGACTCCGCCGCTTGAAGATGCGGGGCTATTCCGTTGTGAACAATATAAGCCCGTGCCGATGGGCGGCGGGAATTATTCACTTTCAGCCACTTTTATTCAGGGATTTAAACCATGAGTCTGAATGCAAATTACCAGAAACTGGAGCCGGGTGATGAAATTCGGTTGTTCGAAATAGACGGCCGCGCTTTTAATATGGGCGAGGTCTTGTATTTCCACGGTTATAACGTTCCACATTCAGCAGAGGAAATCATCGCCGCCGGTGGGGATGAAGCAGCATTACCCGCGAAAAGTATCTGGTGGCAGGGTATCGAATATAAAGCCTGGCCGTGCGAGCTGGAAGGGATTGAATCCAGCACTTCGGGGAGTGATGCGCAACCGACGCTGCGTGTAGGCAATATCGACGGGTCAATTACAGCGCTATGTCTGTATTACGACGACATGGCGCAGGCGCGGGTCACGATACACGAGACCCAAAAGCAGTATCTCGATGCGCAAAACTTCCCGGAGGGAAACGCGTCCGCAGATCCCACGCAGGAAAAGCGTCGGCTGTATTTTATCGATGCCAAAAATCTTGAAACCGACGAAGAGGTGGAGTTCACCCTATCAAGCCCGCTGGACCTGCAGGGGCTAATGATTCCTACCCGGCAATACCACTCGATTTGCACCTGGTGTATTCGCAACCAGTACCGCAGCGGCGATGGTTGTGATTATGCCGGGACAAAATATTTCGATAAGAACAACAAACCGGTCGATGACCCTTCGAAGGACGTCTGCAATGGGACGCTCTCGGCGTGCAAATTGCGCTTTGGTGAAAACAACGAGCTACCGTTCGGGGGATTCCCTGGCACGTCGTTGATAAGGAGCTGATATGCGCCAGAAAACGATTAAAGCCATTCAGACGCATGCTGCGTCTGAGTACCCGCGAGAGGCCTGCGGGCTGCTTGCTCAGAGGGGGCGTGTTGAGCGCTATTTCCCCTGCAGGAACCTGGCCAGCGAGTCGAATGATAATTTCGTCCTAGCCCCAGAAGATTACGCAGAGGTAGAAGATTGGGGTGTGGTCATCGGTATTGTTCACAGCCATCCGGATGCGACCACTCAGCCCAGCGAACTGGATAAAGCGCAGTGTGATGCTACGCTGCTCCCCTGGCATATCATCAGTTGGCCGGAAGGCGATCTCCGCACCATCCACCCAAGGGGGGAACTGCCGCTCATCGAGCGACCGTTCGTGCTTGGCCATTACGACTGTTGGGGGCTGGTGATGAGTTATTTTCGGCAGACCCACGGCATCGAGCTGCATGACTACCGTGTCGACTATCACTGGTGGGAAAACGATTATCCGGATAACTTCTACCATGATTGCTGGTACGAATGCGGGTTCCGTGAATTTGATGGCCCGCCGCAGCCGGGCGATATGGTCATCATGCAGGTGCAGGCAGATAAGTGGAACCATGCCGGGATTCTGCTGGAAGGGAACATGCTGCTGCACCATTTCTATGGCCACCTCAGCCAGCGAGTGCCGTATGGCGGGTACTGGTTAGACCGAACGATGAAAATCGTTCGCCATTACTCTCTGTGTTAGCCTTCTCTTCATATTCAGGTTTATCCTACAAGGGACTTTAAGTTTTTGACTGAAAAGGAGAAGCAAGTGAGGAATTTTTTAACTGTATTTTTATGCGCTATTTGCCTGGCAGGCTGTAAGCCAGGTAATGATCAGATTACTGATATCGCGAAGAAAGAAATTAAAAGGATAATGAAAGATCCTGATAGTGCCGAATTTACTGATTTGGTAACAATAGAAATAAATGATAGAGATATTGGAAATGGCGCATATTGCATAATCGGGAAAGTTAACGGGAGAAATAGTTTTGGTGCCTATAACGGACCGACCCCCTTTGCTATAACACTGGTTGCTGAGCCTACATTATTGCCATTTATGTCACCAAAGTATTATTTATCCAGTAAAGTATACGTTCGTGATGAGGCCGATACTATTAGGTACATGGCTATACGTAAGCTATGCGGACAGTAAATAACACTAAAACTCGGCTTAACCGGGTTTTTAAATGGAATATATATGCAAGAAACCATGACACGAATAGAGCTTTCTGGCGTTTTGGGAAAAACCTTTGGCAGGCTCCACTATCGTTTAATTAGCACAATTCATGAAGCAAGCGTGGCGCTAGCAGCGACCATTCCTGGGTTCGAAAAATTCATGATTAACAGTAAGGAACAGGGACTGACTTTTGCAGTTTTCAGGGGCAAAAAGAATATTGGTAAGGATGATTTGGGATTTCCTGCTACAGGAGAAGTCATCCGCATCGTTCCTATAGTTATTGGTAGTAAAAAGGCCGGGATTCTTCAAACGATTCTTGGCGCAGTGCTGGTCGTTGTGGGCGCAGTAATGACGTATGTTTCGGGCGGGACGGCTTCTCCACTGGCTGCAAGCCTTATGACCAGCGGCGCAGCCATGATGCTGGGCGGCGTCGTCCAGATGCTTTCCCCTCAGCCCGGAGGTCTAGCCCGCAGAGAATCCCCTGAGAATAAAGCCAGCTATGCCTTTGGCGGTGTAACAAATACCGCCTCACAGGGTTATCCCGTTGGTTTGCTTTATGGTCAGCGGCGAATTGGCGGCGCGATTATTTCCGCCGGAATTTATGTCGAAGACCAGCAATAGATGTTTCAGTAAATAACACCCTCCAGTACAGGCCACCTTGCGGTGGCTTTTTTTATGGGCGTAATATGGCAAATAACATAATCAAAGGGCGCAAAGGTGGCAGCTCAAGCCAGCGCACGCCGACAGAACAGCCGGATGATTTACAGTCCGTAGCAAAAGCCAAAATTCTCATCGCGCTGGGCGAGGGTGAATTTGCAGGTGAGTTAACGGGCAAGGATATTTATCTCGATGGTACCCCGCTATTAAATGCCGACGGGTCAGAGAACTTTTCCGGCGTGGCCTGGGAATTTCGTCCCGGAACACAGGCCCAAAAATATATTCAGGGTATTCCGGGCACTGAAAATGAAATCAGCGTCGGAACAGAAATATCCAGTGAAACCGCCTGGAGCCATACGTTTACCAATACCCAGCTTTCCGCCGTTCGCGTCCGCCTGAAATGGCCATCCCTGATGAAACAGGAAGACGACGGGGACGTAGTGGGAAATACAGTTAAATACGCCATTGATTTACAGACCGATGGCGGTGCCTGGCAGACCGTGCTGGAAACGGCGGTGACCGGGAAAACCACGTCCGGCTATGAGCGCAGCCACCGCATCGACCTGCCGCAGGCAGGGAGTACCTGGACTTTGCGACTGCGGAAAGTCTCGCCGGACGCCAACAGCGTCAAAATCGGCGATGTGATGACGCTGCAGAGCTACACAGAGGTAATCGACGCGAAGCTGCGCTATCCGCATACCGCGCTGCTCTATATCGAGTTCGACTCCAGCCAGTTTAATGGTTCCATCCCGCAAATTTCCTGTGAGCCACGCGGGCGCGTGATCCGCGTTCCGGATAACTATAATCCAGAAACCCGTGAGTATACCGGCACCTGGACAGGTGGCTTTAAGTGGGCATGGACGGATAACCCGGCATGGATTTATTACGATATCGTTGTTTCAGACCGGTTTGGCCTCGGCAACCGCCTGACCAGCGCCAATATTTCTAAATGGACGTTGTACCAGATCGCACAGTACTGCGATCAGCTGGTTCCGGATGGTAAGGGCGGCGACGGCATGGAGCCTCGCTATCTCTGTAACGTTTACGTGCAGGAACGCAATGATGCCTACACCGTGCTGCGTGACTTTGCGGCTATTTTCCGGGGAATGACCTGCTGGAGCGGTGAGCAGATTGTTGTGCAGGCGGATATGCCGCGCGATGTTGATTTCAACTATACGCGGGCGAATATCATTGGTAAACCGCGCTATTCGAGCAGCACCAGCAAGGCTCGCTACACCAACGCGCTCGTCTCCTGGTCCGACCCGGCGAACGCGTATGCTGATGCGATGGAACCGGCGTTCGTCCCGGAGCTGGTTTCCCGCTACAGCTTTAACCAGCTCGAAGTGACGGCCATTGGGTGTACCCGGCAGAGCGAAGCCCACAGGAAAGGGCTGTGGGGCATTCTGACCAACAACAAAGACCGAATGGTTGAGATTGATGTGGGGCTGGACGGTAAAATCCCGCAGCCGGGCTACATCATTGGACTGGCTGATGAACTTCTGGCCGGACGCGTGAACGGCGGGCGTATCAGCGCAGTTAATGGACGGGTGATTACCCTTGACCGGGATACTGATGCAAAAGCTGGTGACCGGCTGCAGCTGAACCTGCCGTCAGGCATATCTCAGGCCCGGACGATCCAGTCAGTTAACGGTCGCCGACAGGTCACGGTTACGACGGCGTACAGTGAGACGCCGGAGGTGGAATGTGTCTGGGTGATTGAATCTGACGATCTGTATGTTCAGCAGTACCGCGTTATCGGGGTCAAGGACAACAACAACGCCACGTATACAATCACCGGCGTGGCCCACGACCCGGATAAATTCCCGCGTATCGATACCGGCGCGATCATCGACCAGCGCCCGATAAGCGTTATCCCTCCAGGGAGTCAGCAGCCGCCGGAAAGCATCGTTATCAGCTCGTATTCTGTGGTGAATCAGGGCATCAGCGTCGAAACGATGCAGGTGCACTGGAATGCGGTGAAAGATGCGATTTCGTATGAAGCGCAGTGGCGACGTAATGACGGTAACTGGATTAACGTGCCGCGCAGCTCGACCACCTCGTTCGAGGTCAGCGGCATTTACGCCGGTCGTTATCTGGCCCGTGTCCGGGCGATCAACGCTGCAGAGGTCTCCAGCGGCTGGGCATATTCAGAAGAGAAAACGCTGACCGGAAAAATCGGTTTGCCGTCGGCACCGCTGGCGCTGACCACCACTTCCCTGCTGCATGGCGTGCAGCTGAACTGGGCGTTCCCGGAGGGGAGTGGCGATACGCAGAAAACCGAGCTGCAGTACAGTCCTAATCCCAACGGCAACGGGGCGATGGCGCTGTCTGATGTGGCGTATCCGGGTAAAACGTATCAGCAGTTGGGCCTGCAGATTGCGGCGATGTTCTGGTACCGCGCGCGGATCGTTGACCGTATCGGCAATGAAAGTCCGTGGACGGCCTGGGTGCAGGGGATGGCCAGCGACGATATCGGTGAGTATTACGATAAGCTGACTGATGCGATCAAGGACACGGACGCCTGGCAGGAAGTCCAGCGGGATATTGAGGAGACTCATAAGGAGCTGCTGGACACCGCCGATGCTATTCGTGAAGAAGTCACGCAGCAGGTTGACGGGCAGATAGAGTCCGTCAACAAGACGATAACGGAGAATATCAACAGCGTAAATCAGACGCTCAGTGACAATATCACGGCAGTCAACAAGAGCATCACCGATGCCGTGAGCGAGATTAATGCCTCCGTTGACCAGCAGATCGCTGACGTTAACAAAACCCTGACCGAGGGGGATGCTGCGTTAAAATCCCAGCTGCAGGCGGTTGAAAACAGTCTGAAACAGTCCATCGCCCAGGCGAATACAGGCTGGGACAAAGCGGTAAAACAGGAAACTGCCGACCGCATTGCGGACGTCAACGCGAAGGCGGCGCAGGCGGCAGACCAGCTGCTGAATGAAAAAAACGAGCGCGTGGCCGCCATTAATAATCTGCAGACGATTATTCAGGACGGCGACGAGTCACTGGCCCGTCAGATTTCTGAAATTTCCGCCGGTAGCGGGCAGCAGTTTGATTCGTTCAGTATCTGGTACTTCGATAAAGACAATGAGGGGTGGACCGAGGACGATGCCGGTCAGGTGCCGATGCAAATCACGGACGACGGCTGGCTGAAAGCACTGAACAGCACCGCCTCCTGCCGTTCGCCCAACGGGCAAACTATTCCGGCTTCCTCCTATCGCACCGTCATGCTGCGTATTAAACGCGTGGGTAATCCGGCATGGAAAGGGCGGCTTTACTGGATTGGTACAGAGGAAACCGGCTGGAGTGATGCCCGCTCGGTGAATATCGCGGAGCAGGAGTTTGACGGCGATGGTATCAGCGTGGTGGCCATCTCCGATGTGAACTGGAATGCATCCGGTACGGTCCGCCGCTTTCGCCTGGATCTGGCTCAGGGGCAGAATGCCGACAACCATTTCCTGATCCACTGGATATCGGTCGGGCGTCCGGCACCGGCGGCCAGTACTGCGGCGCTGCGTAATGAGGAGATGGCGCGGACGCAGGCAGATGAAGCGGAAGCGCTGAAGCGCTCCACGCTGGCGGCACAGATAAGGGGAACGACGGAAAGTAACAGCCTGGCGGATCTGCGTTCCGGCCTGCTGTATCAGGAGATGAGTGCCCGTATCACTGCTGATAAAGCAGAGGTGACAGCCCGGGAATCGCTGCAGACGCAGTTCAACGAGAATAAATCCTCGGTCGCGGAGGAGCTGAGTTCCCTGTCGACCGCACAAAGCGCACAGGCCAGCAAAATCAGCGGGCTGGAAACCAGTCTGGGTAAAAAAGCCGATGCAACCGCGCTGCAGTCCCTCACGCAAAAGGTTGAACAGCAGGGCACCACGTTAACCAGCCAGGGGAATTCGCTGACCTCGCTGTCTAACCGCGTCGGTAAAACAGAGTCGGGCGTGGCCGCAAACAGCAACGCCATCACGGGCCTGCAGTCCAGCGTCAGCCAGCAGGATAAAACGCTGACCAGCCAGGGCAGCGCGATCGCTAAACTGCAGAACGACCTGACGACAACCAATTCAAACGTCAGTACAAAGGCCGATGCGAGCGCGGTCACGGCGTTAACCAACCGGGTATCCGCGACGGAAGGCAACCTGACCACACAGTCTGGCCAGCTGACGATGCTGAAAAACACCCTGGCTGAAGGGAGCCTGATTAGTAACGGCGGCATGGATGTGGATCTGTCGTTCTGGGAGAACTCCGGTACCGGCTCGGCATTCACGTATGATGCAGGTGAAAAAGCGCTGAGAACGACAACCGGCTCTGTTCGGGTTGCCAACGTGACGCGTATCCCCGCTGAGGCCGGGCTGACGCTTACCGTCTCATTTGAGTACAAAACATCGGAAACGATGAACAGCGTATCGTCTGATACCGTTGGTGTGATAACTGATTTGGGCAATCCTGTCGCCTGGCTATCCTCAGAATCCCCGTGGCTGAGTGGCGTGACGACCAGCTGGCAGACGAAAACCGTGGAGCTGACCATTCCGGCAGACTTTACCGGGAATTATGTCTATCTGCGGTTTGCCGCCGGGGGCTGGGCACCGTCAAACAGTGCGCGTCTGTATATCCGTAAAGTCGACGTTTTTTCGTCGACCGGGGTGTCGAAGAAGGCAAATGCCTCTGCCGTGACTGACCTGACCAGTCGCGTTGACTCAGCGGAAGGGAAGCTGGCCAGCCATAGCCAGGCAATCACAAAGCTGCAGAATGACCTGACCACCACGAACTCGAATGTGAGTAAAAAGGCGGATCAGAGCGCGCTGACGTCACTGACCGGGCGAGTGGAGAAGACGGAAAGTGGTCTGACTGCAGCGAACAGCAATATCACTTCCCTCAACAGCTCAATTAGCGCCGCAAAAGCAGCCGGGGATGACTATATACCTAACCCGGCATTTGATCCTTCTTACGACCGCATGGGGTATGACGTCGTATCATCCGGCGCTGCTGGCGTGCCCGGGGATTGCCCGTTTGCGTACGTGGTTCGTCTGGCAGGCCGCGATCATGTCCCAAAAATAAACAACATTGCTGTCACACCGGGTGATGTCTTCGAGATGTCGGCCCTGGTAGCCTGCGGCGCCGGTCAGGCCGATTTTAATCTCTATATCGCCAGCGGCACCTCTGCGACAGAAGGGGTTAAAGCGAGGCTTTCTGGCGGTAATACGAAAACCACGGCGGCCTGGAAGCGCGCAACATGGCGCTTTACGGTGCCGTCCGACACGAATTTCCTGCGCCCCTTCCTGCAGGTTAACCAGAGTTCACCCTTTGGTACGGTCTGGTATGCAGCAGACTGGCATCTGCGCAACGTCACCGCAGCGAACCGCGCACAGAAAACCGCCGATGCCACCGCGTCAGCAGTGGATACCCTGACCACGAAAGTCACCCAGCAGGGCGATACGTTGTCCAGCATCGGGAGCCGGACGACGGCGCTGGAAAACGGGCTGAAGACGACAAACAGCACCGTCAGCCAGAAGGCGGACGCGAGCGCTGTTCAGACCCTGCAGAACACGGTGACGCAGCAGGGCAAAGACATTACGGCGGCGAACAGCGCGATAACGAAGCTGACCAGCGACCTGTCGACGACGAATGCCAATGTCAACAAAAAGGCGGATGCGAGTGCGCTGCAGACGCTGCAAAACACCGTGGCGGAGCAGGGCAAAACGCTGACAAGCCAGGGCAGCAGCCTGACGCAGCTGAGTAACAGCCTCAATGAAGCTGTTGCTGATGCGGATGCCTCCCGGGCGATACCCGGCAACCTGATTTCCAACGGGTCATTCGAGCGCGGCCAGGCTGCGTTTACTGGCTGGCAGTCAGCGACGTCAGTCATAACGGCATTGTCACCGTACAACGGCACCCGAATCCTCAAGGTGGTGCCGGGCAGTAACGTGGTCTCGCTGCTTCAGAAGATTTCGTTCATAAAGGATCGCACCTACAAAATAGGTGTGTTCACGCGTGTTTCAGGTGGCACGACAATGCCGTCAGGCGCTGCCGGAAATAACAAGCTGCGTATTGGTGAATCCGGCGGACCACTGAAAGAGGTGCAGTTCAATCCCGCGACGCTGCCGACAGGCTCTGTCTGGCAGGAAATTTCTGGCACATGGAAGGCGACGAAAACGGCAGTCCTTGACGTCTCCATTATGGTACTGCTGGCGACGGGTGAGCAGTATTTTGATGATTTCTATCTTATTGACGTGACTGATGAGACCAGTATTGCGGCCAGCGCCACTGCCATCAGTAATCTGACCAACCGGGTAACGAGCGCGGAAGGGAAGCTGGAGAGTCAGAGCAGCAGCATCACGAAACTCACGAACGATCTGGCCACGACGAATGCCACAGTTAACAAAAAGGCGGACGCGAGTGCGCTGCAGTCGCTGCAGAACACCGTGACAGAACAGGGCAAAACCCTGAGCAGCCAGGGCAGCAGCATCACCAGCCTGCAGAACGGGCTGACGACCGCGAACCAGAACATCGCGAAGAAGGCCGATGCGTCAGCCGTCACCTCGTTAAGTAACCGGGTTACCGAAGCCGAAGGGAAACTGACAAGCCAGAGTAACAGCATCACGCAACTTCAGGCATCGCTGATATCCGGCAGTCTGATAGCTAACGGGGGGATGGAATCGGACCTTTCGCTATGGGTGGATTCCGGCACCGGCTCCGCGTTTACGTATGATGCCGGGGAAAAGGCGCTGAGAACGACGACAGGCTCCATTCGTGTAGCCAACCAGACCCGCATTCCGGTTGAGCCAGATACGAAATTAACCGTTACGTTTGAATTTAAATCCTCAGAGGCGATGTCGAATATATCCTCTGACTCCGTTGGGGTTATTTCTGACCTGAATAACCCCACCAGCTGGGTGGTATCCAGTACATCATGGTTAAAAGGGATAACGACCAGCTGGCAGACGAAAACCGTGGAGCTGACCATTCCAGCAGATTTTACTGATAATTTCGTCTATCTGCGGTTTGCAGCGGGCGGCTGGGCGCCTTCCACCAGTGCACGACTTTTTATCCGTCATGTAGTTGTGTTTTCATCAAATGGCGTGGCGGGTAAAGCCGACGCCAGTGTCGTGAATGATTTATCGTCAAAGGTTACTGAGCAGGGCAAGACGCTGGCCAGCCAGAGCCAGGCGATCACAAAGCTGCAGAATGACCTGTCGGGCACCAACGCGAACGTGACGAAGAAAGCCGACGCCACTGCCTTAAACGCGTTATCTAATCGGGTAACGCAGACGGAAAAGGATATCAGCAGCCAGGCTGACAGCATTACCAGCCTGAACAGCTCGCTGAATATTAATGCCCGTAAAGGCTCAAACCCGTGGCTGGACGGAACGTTTGAATCCTACGACGCAAACCACAACCTGGGTGGGTCAGCGCGAGTGGTCACCGGGGTCAGTTACTCGGGCGGCAAATGTATGCGCGTTTCGCGCGCACAGAACACGACAGGCAACAGCGATGATTTAATCGGCTCACGCCTTGCCATTCGCGATACGGCAGTATTCAGGGTTGAATTCTGGGCGATGATGCCTTCCGGAGAAAACCCGTCCAGCGGCTGGGTCACTGTCGTCGGTCTCAACGTCCAGAATGATGCGGGTGCGAACTCATGGCTGGGGGCAGCGAATGTCAGCGAATCAGCGCTGGCCGGTCGTGACAAATGGGTTAAATTTTCCGGCTATGCAAAAGCCACAGCGAAAGGCGCGACGCGCGCAGTGGTCTGGATCTCCACGCGCGGAGCGAACGGCAGCAATACGCCAGGCTATAACCTGTATATCGACGACCTGGTTATCACCGATGTCACCGATGCTTACAATGCGCAGGGCACAGCAGACGCGGCGGCCTCTGCGGTTGACTCCCTGACCACGAAAGTCACCCAGCAGGGCGATACGTTGTCCAGCATCGGGAGCCGGACGACGGCGCTGGAAAACGGGCTGAAGACGACAAACAGCACAGTCAGCCAAAAGGCGGACGCGAGTGCCGTTCAGACCCTGCAGAACACGGTGACGCAGCAGGGTAAAGACATTACGGCGGCGAACAGCGCGATAACGAAGCTGACCAGCGACCTGTCGACGACGAATGCCAGTGTCAACAAAAAGGCGGATGCGAGTGCGCTGCAGTCGCTGCAGAACACCGTGACAGAACAGGGCAAAACCCTGAGCAGCCAGGGCAGCAGCGTTACGTCCCTGAATAACAGCATTGTGGCCACCCAGCAGGATGCGGACGCGGCAAAATCAATGCCCGGCAACATGCTGGCGAACAACTCGTTCGAACGCGGTTTTGACGGCTGGAGTAACTCCGGCTGGAGCACGCTGGCAGCGCAGAACCCGAAGTCCGGCAAATACATCATTCAGGCCACGAAGACATCCAGCGGCTCAACGGCCTGTGACCAGGTGGTGAAGCTGACGGGTGGCCAGACGTACCGCGTGGGTGCCTGGGTGCGCAGGTCTGCCGATATGGCCATCAGCAATGCCAGCAATACCAAAATCAGCATCCGCAATAGCTCAGGGCCGCTGAAAGATATTACGATCCCGGCCAGCGTCGGTACTGCATGGACTTATATCAGCGGCGACTATAAGCCGACGGCAGACGCAGAGCTGATCATCTCTCTGCGCTCCAGCCTGTCTGCTGGTTATCTGTATCTGGACGATGCATTCTGCATCGATGTCAGCGATGAGGTGGCCAATACCGTCAACGCTGCAGCCATCAGTTCGCTGACAACGCGCGTGACCAGCGCAGAGGGGAAAATTACCTCGCAGGGGCAGCAGCTCACCAGCCTGCAGAACAGCCTCGGAAATAAAGCGGATGCCAGCGCGGTCAGTTCGCTGACGACGCGGGTCACGAAGGCTGAAGATAAAATCGAATCAACAGCCAGCAGCCTGACCAGCCTGAACAGTACCGTCGGTACGTTATCCTCGACCGTACAGGCCCAGGGTCAGACGCTGGCGGATACAAACGGCAAGGTCAACTCGATGTACTCCATCAAAGTTGAAACAAATAACGGGAAGAAGGTAGGCGCCGGGATCGTGCTGGGCAGCGATGGTTCCACAAGCGACATGATCCTCTATGCCGACCGTTTCTCGCTGTTTAACCGCAACAGCAAGACTGCTGTGCCGGTGATGATTGCTGAAGGAAACGAGCTGTACATTGATACCGCCCGGATTAAGAACGGTTCGATCCAGAACGCCAAGATTGGCGATATTCAGTCAAACAACTACGTTGGGGGCAGTGAGGGCTGGCGAATCACTAAATCGGGAGCCAGCGAATTTAATAATGTTGTCGTGCGTGGGGAAGTTCATGCAAACAGCGGAAAGTTCACGGGTCATATTGAAGCAACCAGTGGTACGTTCAAGGGCAAGCTGGAGGCGCAGGAATTTATCGGGGATATTGCTATTGCCCGTCGCTACGATGATATGGCATTTCGTCGTAACAACAGGGTGCGCCGTAATATTTACTATCAGAATCGTGGTTATGGAATGACCGTTGTTCTTTGCTGTACGTTGCTAATGGAGTCGCCGGGTATTGATAGAAAATATGGCTACACGGTGGATGTTGTGTTTAATGTAGGAGGGCAGCAGGTCACTCGAAAATACCAAATGATGGGTGATAACGGATTTACAGGGACCATTGCACAGGAATTTCGATTTGCAGCTAACCTCAACGCGGACAATAACAAAGTGAGTTGCTTTGTTGAGGCCCATGGAAATGACGCCAATTTTGACTATAGCTGCAGGGTGGAGAACATCACAGCAATGGCATTCCGGACCAGTAGTAGCAGCTTCAGCTAATACGAAAAGAGGCCATACGGCCCCTTCTCATGTTTCTTTGCATCGGTATTGTTGGGTCATTTATAAAAATCCTCCTGCTGGTTAAGGTTGCTCTCCTGCGAACCGTATGCAAAAGCCTGCTGGTTAGCAATTTGCTATTGAGGCAGTGTCATGACTGAAAATTTTTATCCTCGCACTGTTCGCAAAACCATCAATCGGTTAAGTCATTAAAACCTTTTAAGACTATCCACAATCATTACATCAATACCTTACAGCAATAACGAAAATTGATAGGTAAAACCTATATTGATATGTCGCTGAGTTGAAATTACTGTATATATAAACAGTATTTATGTGAGCGAGTTTATTATGCAGTTTTACACGCCCGTTGAGTTACGTAAGATCATCCTGATTCCGTTGTTCAGTGACCTTGTGCAATGTGGTTTTCCGAGTCCAGCGCAGGATTATGTTGAGCAACGTATTGACCTGAACGAGTTGTTAGTTAACCACCCCAGCGCGACGTATTTTGTCAAAGCTGCCGGCGATAGCATGAAGGACGCCGGGATCGGGGAGGGAGATTTACTGGTCGTGGATAGCTCACGAACCGCAGTCCATGGCGATATCGTGATTGCCGCTGTGAACGGGGAGTTTACCGTTAAGAAGCTGCAGCTGCATCCGCGGGTTCAGCTTAACCCAATGAATCCTGCATATTCGCCGATAGTCGTAGGAAGCGAGGATACTCTCGACGTGTTCGGGGTCGTTACTTTCATCATCAAATCGGCTGGCTGAGATGTTTGCGCTTTGCGATGTGAACTCATTTTACGCATCGTGCGAAACAGTATTCAGACCAGATCTGAAAGGGCGGCCAGTGGTCGTCCTTTCCAATAATGATGGTTGTGTGATTGCCCGTAGCGCAGAAGCCAAGCCGTTTGTCAAAATGGGTGAGCCGTACTTCAAACAAAAGGATCTGTTTCGCCGGCACGGCATTATCGCGTTTAGTAGCAACTATGAGCTCTATGCCGATATGTCCAATCGTGTGATGACGACACTGGAGGAGCTATCTCCACGATGCGAAATTTACAGCATCGATGAAGCTTTTTGCGACCTGACAGGAGTTCGTAACTGCCGCGACCTAACCGACTTTGGCCGGGAAATTCGTGAGACAGTTCTACGAAGGACGCACCTCACTGTAGGCGTTGGCATAGCCCAGACTAAAACTCTGGCTAAGCTGGCAAATCACGCAGCGAAACAGTGGCAGCGGCAGACCGGAGGTGTGGTTGATTTGTCGAACCTGGAGCGGCAGAGAAAGCTAATGGCGATCTTACCAGTTGATGAGGTATGGGGCGTTGGGCGCCGTATCAGTAAAAAGCTGGAAGCCATGGGGATTAAAACTGTGCTGCAGCTGGCTGATACTGATATCAGGTTTATCCGTAAGCATTTTAATGTGGTACTGGAGCGAACAGTGCGGGAACTGCGCGGCGAGCCATGCCTCGGTCTGGAGGAATTCGCGCCGGTAAAACAGGAAATCGTGTGCAGCCGTTCGTTCGGCGGTCGTATCACGGAATACCATGAGATGAGGCAGGCGATATGCAGCTATGCGTCGCGCGCAGCGGAGAAACTCCGTGGCGAGCATCAGTATTGCCGGTTCATCTCAGCGTTCGTTAAAACCAGTCCCTTCGCACTGAACGAGCCATATTACGGTAATAGTGCATCGGTAAAACTGCTAACGCCAACTCAGGATAGCCGCGATATCATCGAAGCGGCAACGAAATGCCTCGATGCAATCTGGAAAGATGGGCATCGTTATCAGAAAGCAGGGGTAATGCTGGGCGATTTCTACAGTCAGGGCGTTGCACAGCTGAATCTGTTCGATGACAACGCACCGCGGCAGAACAGCGAAAAGTTAATGGAAGTTCTCGACCACCTTAACGCAAAGGACGGAAGGGGGACGCTCTATTTTGCAGGGCAGGGAATGCAGACCGCATGGCAGATGAAGCGAGAAATGCTATCACCCCGCTATACAACGAGATACAGCGACCTGCTGAAGGTCAAGTGACCGGCCCCTGATTCTTCACGTTACCAACCGCGTGGGATACAGGTTGCCATGTGAAATGGTCTGCTGACACTGCAACATCCGCATTTATCTCCTCCGTCTCTTTCCCTCCTATATCCTGCCTCATCCATTCGCGCGCTGCTTACGGCTCGGGGAAACGCGGGTATAGGAGGTCAATATCAATAAGGCGTTTATCGACCTCAAAATCAACGACCGTAAAACGCCTTAAAATTCGTCACCACTTTCTACTATTCCTAAATCTCCGCAGGGTCCGGCCAACTTACAAATGGCAAGCCATTATCTGAGTAGCCTGAAAAAAGGGGCCCCTGGAAGTAAGCGATACCGGCTGACTCCAGCCACATCCATTCTTCAGCTTTCTCGATATCAGTAGCGCATATTCTTATCTCGAGCGTATCACAGCAACTGATTATGCTTTGAACTACAGCTTGTTTCGCACCATCCCTGTGGATATTTCTTATTAGCTCACCATGAATTTTAATTTTTTCAGGCTGGAATTTTGTTAGGAGGAGTAAGCCTGCATGTCCAGACCCAAAGTCATTAATAGCAACGCTTATACCAGCGCTTTTAAGTATTCGCACCGCATATAAAAAGTCATCAATATTGGCGAACAAATCTTTTTCTAAGAATTCGATGATAATTTGTTCAGGAATGAGATCGCTTTGTTCAATATACTTAAGCAGCATACAAGGGGCATCACTAATCTTGATTATAGTCAATGGTAATAGACTTATAGAAACCCTTTGTTCAGAATGAAGGAAACTACCAGCTTCAAGAAGAGCAACACGCTTTGATTCAAGATCATGATGTAACAAGTCCATTCCATACAAACCAGTTGTCTTGGGATTGCTGAACTGGAACGAATGGACCTTTCTCGCGAGAGGATCTACCACTGGATTTATAATGAAGGAACTAGCAATATAAGGACTTTCAGGGATTAAAGGTTCCCTGGTAAACAGCCATTCAGTAGTGGACGGCAATTTATAGTATTTTTCTTGTTGTATGGACTCTATGAATGTCCGAAAAAAACGCAATGCTCTATCATTATAAAGCAGTTGGTGTTGTGTAGTCCCTCTGTTCAGAATTGCCCTCAGGCAGTCTTCATGGCTATGTAAATCAATATCAATTAATTCCATGCCCGCATTACCAAATCGCCTGAAAGGTGCAACGTCATTTAAGAGTTCAACAATATTAAAGTGACGAGTATCACTACAGATTCTACTGTAAATTTCGTTAACTTGGGCCTGAGGTCCTTCCAGTAATTGCAGAAAGTGAATCCCATTAAAAATCAAAATTCCAGTAACATCACTTTTGATATTATGTGCATTTGCGAGCTCAATCATTTCCATGATTGAGGTTCTTGAAATGCTACTATGGGCATGACTACGGTAAATGATAGTTGTAAGCATCTCAGTCCTCGCTATGGTGTCTAAACAGAGATTAGCAGACTTATGATCTAAAATTCGAGGAAATTATCAAAAATCTTTAGCCCGCTACTAATGATAAAATGTCTGTACCTTTCAGAAGGATTGGTATCAATTCATCAGCACAAAATGTTCGTTTTACACGATAAGCAAATAATTTCTTGACATATTAAAATGGTAAAAGAGTAGGGGCTATCGGTTAATTTTACTCAGTTATACCAGTCGTCAGCCTAGCAAACATCGAGCCATGTTGCCATAGAGGTTTGTACACCTGACTTATCGTGGAGATTTCAACGTGGGCGAATATGGGCACCGGCTTTTCGCTCACCCCCGGCACATAGCCGCGTGAACGGCGTTGGCCTTACGTACGCTCAGTAGCAAAACTTTAGTCCCTGGCACCACGTTATCGGGTGATTGGTTCGGGGTCATAGGCGATATCTCGCTCGGCCTCTTCGGCTAAATAAGCCAGGTATTCTTCACGGGTTTGTGATTGAGCAAATCGTCCGCACATAATCTACCTCCAGTCGGTAAGACTAAAAGTATAGACATCGCGCAGGAGGACTGATCGAGGGAGTAAGAATAGAGATTCATCATGAAAGAGAGGTGCGCACCGAAATTTACATGACTATCGGAATGGATGATGCCAGCGGGGTGGGATGTGGTAAACCGATTCGTTTGCGATCTGGAAAGCTGCTCGCAAATACCTTTTCTTTTAATTCTCCATGTTAAATTTCAGACTCTGATTCAATACCCATAGTTTTGTTGCAGCTTTCATGAGAAGTTGATGCCGTGTATCATGGTGACTCGGTATTAGGAGTTTATGGCGGGTACATTTTGGATTTTGTACATCCTGGTGTACACATTAAGCAGAGTGAAGCTCATAAACGTGTGTAAACTACTAATATTAATAAATTAATCAATTTTGCATGTGCTCTTTCGTGTGGGGCACCACTGCAAATAAGGACATGAAATGCCTGTAATTACGCTTCCTGATGGCAGCCAACGCCATTTTGATCATGCTGTGAGCCCGATGGACGTCGCTTTGGATATTGGCCCCGGTCTGGCGAAAGCCACCATTGCGGGTCGTGTCAACGGCGAGCTGGTCGACGCCTGTGACTTAATTGAAAACGACGCGACGCTCTCTATCATCACCGCGAAAGATGAAGATGGTCTTGAGATTATTCGTCACTCCTGTGCGCACCTTTTAGGGCACGCAATTAAACAGCTGTGGCCAAATACCAAAATGGCGATCGGCCCGGTTGTCGACAATGGTTTTTACTATGATGTCGATCTGGACCATACCCTGACCCAGGAAGATATCGACGCGCTCGAAAAGCGTATGCACGAGCTCGCCGAGAAAAACTACGACGTCATTAAGAAGAAAGTCAGCTGGCACGAAGCGCGTGAAACCTTCGTGAAGCGCGGCGAGAGCTATAAAGTCTCCATTCTTGATGAAAACATTGCTCATGATGACAAACCCGGTTTGTATCATCATGAAGAATATGTCGATATGTGCCGTGGACCGCATGTGCCGAATATGCGTTTCTGCCATCACTTCAAACTGATGAAGACCGCTGGCGCCTACTGGCGCGGCGATAGCAACAATAAAATGCTGCAGCGCATCTACGGGACCGCATGGGCAGATAAAAAAGCCTTAAATGCCTATCTGCAGCGTCTGGAAGAAGCCGCTAAGCGCGATCACCGTAAAATCGGCAAGCAGCTCGACCTGTATCATATGCAGGAAGAGGCGCCGGGTATGGTATTCTGGCATAACGATGGCTGGACTATCTTCCGCGAACTGGAAACTTTTGTGCGTTCTAAGCTGAAAGAGTACCAGTATCAGGAAGTTAAAGGTCCGTTTATGATGGACCGTGTGCTGTGGGAAAAAACCGGCCACTGGGACAACTATAAAGATGCGATGTTCACCACGTCTTCTGAGAACCGTGAATACTGCATCAAGCCGATGAACTGCCCGGGTCACGTACAGATCTTCAACCAGGGTCTGAAATCCTACCGCGATCTGCCGTTACGTATGGCTGAATTCGGTAGCTGCCATCGTAACGAACCGTCAGGCGCGCTGCATGGCCTGATGCGCGTACGTGGCTTTACTCAGGACGACGCCCATATCTTCTGTACTGAAGATCAGGTTCGCGATGAAGTGAACGCCTGTATTCGTATGGTCTACGATATGTACAGCACCTTTGGCTTCGAGAAAATCGTCGTCAAACTGTCGACTCGCCCGGAAAAACGCATCGGTAGCGATGAGACCTGGGATCGTGCTGAAGCGGATCTGGCCGTTGCGCTGGAAGAGAACAACATCCCGTTTGAGTATCAGCTGGGTGAAGGCGCGTTCTACGGTCCGAAAATTGAATTTACCCTGTATGACTGCCTCGATCGTGCATGGCAGTGCGGTACTGTACAGCTGGACTTCTCCCTGCCGCAGCGTTTAAGCGCCTCTTATGTGGGTGAAAATAACGAACGACAGGTTCCGGTAATGATTCACCGCGCAATTCTTGGTTCGCTGGAGCGCTTCATCGGCATCCTGACCGAAGAGTTTGCGGGCTTCTTCCCAAGCTGGCTTGCGCCGGTGCAGGTTGTGGTCATGAATATTACTGATTCTCAGGCTGAATACGTTAACGAATTGACGCGTAAACTACAAAATGCGGGCATTCGCGTAAAAGCAGACTTGAGAAATGAGAAGATAGGCTTTAAAATCCGCGAGCACACTTTACGTCGTGTCCCTTACATGTTGGTCTGTGGCGACAAAGAGGTAGAAGCCGGCAAAGTCGCCGTGCGTACCCGTCGTGGCAAAGACTTGGGCAGCCTGGACGTAAATGAAGTTATCGAGAAGCTGCAACAAGAGATTCGCAGCCGCAGTCTAAAACAACTGGAGGAATAAGGTATTAAAGGCGGAAAACGAGTTCAAACGGCACGTCCGAATCGTATTAATGGCGAGATTCGCGCCCTGGAAGTTCGCTTAACTGGTCTGGAAGGCGAAGCTTTGGGTATTGTGAGTCTGAGAGAAGCAATCGAAAAAGCTGAAGAAGCTGGAGTAGATTTAGTTGAAATCAGCCCTAACGCCGAACCGCCAGTTTGTCGTATCATGGACTACGGCAAGTTCCTTTATGAAAAGAGCAAGTCTTCTAAGGAACAGAAGAAAAAGCAAAAAGTTATCCAGGTTAAGGAAATTAAGTTCCGTCCTGGCACCGACGATGGCGATTATCAGGTAAAACTCCGCAGCCTGATTCGCTTTCTGGAAGATGGCGATAAGGCCAAGATCACGCTGCGTTTTCGCGGCCGTGAGATGGCCCACCAACAGATCGGTATGGAAGTGCTTACCCGCGTCCGTGACGATCTGAGTGAACTGGCAGTAGTCGAATCCTTCCCAACGAAGATCGAAGGCCGCCAGATGATCATGGTGCTCGCTCCTAAGAAGAAACAGTAAGGCCTTCAAGTAGCAATGTCTGTGGAGCCTGCGGGTTCCACAGCCGTTGTTCGCCTATGTTTCGTTTATTAACAATGCGAAGTGGAAGTTATTAAAATGCCAAAAATTAAGACCGTACGCGGTGCTGCTAAGCGCTTCAAAAAAACCGGTAAAGGTGGTTTTAAGCACAAGCACGCTAACCTGCGTCACATTCTGACCAAAAAAGCTACCAAGCGTAAACGTCACCTGCGTCCGAAAGCCATGGTTTCCAAAGGCGATCTGGGCCTGGTCATCGCGTGCCTGCCGTACGCATAAGTCGTTAACCCTTTTAACTTTTTAATTAGAATAGATACAGGAGAGCACATATGGCTCGCGTAAAACGTGGTGTAGTTGCCCGTGCACGTCACAAGAAAATTTTGAAACAAGCTAAAGGCTACTACGGTGCGCGTTCTCGCGTATACCGCGTTGCCTTCCAGGCTGTTATCAAAGCTGGTCAGTACGCTTATCGTGACCGTCGTCAGAAAAAGCGTCAGTTCCGTCAACTGTGGATTGCGCGTATCAACGCAGCAGCACGTCAGAACGGTATTTCTTACAGCAAATTCATCAACGGCCTGAAAAAAGCCTCTGTTGAAATCGACCGTAAGATCCTGGCTGACATCGCAGTATTCGACAAATTAGCGTTCACCGCGCTGGTCGAAAAAGCGAAAGCAGCTCTGGCATAAGCCAGTTGAAAGAGGGAGCTTGTCTCCCTCTTTTCGTTTCAAGACTATCAATACATTGACTTTTATTCGCGTAAGCTTTTCAATATCGATCTTACGTTTTTACCAGACAAGGTAATGCAAGCATGAATGCTGCTATTTTCCGCTTCTTTTTTTACTTTAGCACCTGAACTCAGGAGGCTAGCGCGTGAAAGAAGAAACGGAAAACAGCGCCAAAAAGCCTCCCACTGTGGAGGCTTTTTTTGTATCTGAACTGGCTTGTTCTATTTCAAGCCCCAGACGAGTGGCTGGCCCTGGTCATTCTGACAACGGGCGGATTGCCCGCCGTCTGCGGCTCGAAATAGTGAGAGCAAAATAATAACCATAACCGGTGTCTGCACCGACATAATGAGGAAAACCATGTCACATCTCGCAGAGCTGGTTGCCAGTGCGAAGGCAGCCATTAACGAGGCATCAGATGTTGCTGCGCTGGACAACGTCCGCGTGGAATACCTGGGTAAAAAAGGTCTCCTGACCCTTCAGATGACGACCCTGCGTGAGCTGCCTGCTGAAGAGCGTCCGGCAGCCGGTGCGGTTATCAACGAAGCGAAAGAGCAGGTCCAGCAGGCGCTTAACGCGCGCAAGTCAGCGCTCGAAAGCGCAGCGCTCAACGCGCGTCTGGCCTCGGAAACCATTGATGTCTCTCTGCCGGGGCGTCGTATCGAGAACGGTGGCCTGCATCCGGTGACCCGTACCATCGACCGTATTGAAAGTTTCTTCGGTGAGCTCGGTTTTACCGTCGCGACTGGCCCGGAGATCGAAGATGATTATCACAACTTCGATGCGCTGAATATTCCAGGCCACCACCCGGCACGCGCTGACCACGACACTTTCTGGTTTGATGCCACGCGCCTGCTGCGCACGCAAACATCAGGCGTACAGATCCGCACCATGGCTAATCAGCAGCCGCCAATCCGCATTATTGCCCCCGGCCGCGTGTATCGTAACGACTACGATCAGACGCATACCCCGATGTTCCATCAGATGGAAGGTCTGATCGTTGACACTAACATCAGCTTCACCAACCTGAAGGGAACGCTGCACGATTTCCTGCGTAACTTCTTTGAAGAAGACCTGCAGATTCGTTTTCGTCCGTCCTATTTCCCGTTCACTGAGCCGTCTGCAGAAGTTGACGTGATGGGTAAAAACGGTAAATGGCTGGAAGTGCTCGGCTGCGGTATGGTGCATCCAAACGTGCTGCGTAACGTGGGCATCGATCCGGAAATCTATTCCGGCTTTGCCTTCGGCATGGGTATGGAGCGCCTGACCATGCTGCGCTATGGCGTGACCGACTTACGCGCGTTCTTCGAAAACGATCTGCGTTTCCTCAAACAGTTTAAATAAGGGCAGGACAGAACAATGAAATTCAGTGAACTGTGGTTACGCGAGTGGGTTAACCCGGCCATCGATAGCGAAGCGCTGTCGGATCAGATAACGATGGCCGGCCTTGAGGTTGACGGCGTAGAGCCGGTGGCGGGCAGCTTTAACGGCGTTGTCGTTGGCGAAGTGGTTGAGTGCGCTCAGCACCCGAATGCCGATAAACTGCGCGTCACAAAAATTAACGTCGGCGGAGAACGTCTGCTGGACATCGTCTGCGGCGCGCCAAACTGCCGTCAGGGCCTGAAGGTTGCTGTTGCTACCATCGGCGCCGTTCTGCCGGGCGATTTTAAAATTAAAGCGGCAAAGCTGCGCGGCGAACCGTCGGAAGGCATGCTGTGCTCCTTCTCCGAACTGGGAATTTCCGACGATCACAGCGGTATTATCGAACTGCCTGCCGACGCGCCGCTGGGTACCGATATTCGTGAATACCTGAAGCTTGACGATAACACTATCGAAATCAGCGTCACGCCAAACCGTGCCGACTGCCTGGGAATTATCGGCGTGGCCCGCGATGTTGCCGTGCTCAACAAGGCGCCTTTGAATGTCCCGGAAATGGCTCCGGTTGCCGCCACCATCGACGATGTTCTGCCAATCCAGGTTGACGCGCCGGAAGCGTGTCCTCGCTATCTGGGGCGTGTGGTAAAAGGCATCAATGTCAAAGCGCCGACGCCGCTATGGATGAAAGAGAAGCTGCGCCGCTGCGGTATTCGCTCCATCGATGCCGTGGTTGACGTGACCAACTACGTTCTGCTTGAGCTCGGTCAACCGATGCACGCATTCGATAAAGACCGCATTGAAGGCGGAATCATCGTACGTATGGCGCACGAAGGTGAAACGCTGGTTCTGCTTGACGGCTCCGAGGCGAAGCTGGATAGCGATACTCTGGTTATCGCTGACCACCAGAAAGCCCTCGCCATGGGCGGTATTTTCGGCGGCGAGCACTCCGGCGTAAACGATGAAACGCAAAACGTTCTGCTGGAATGCGCGTTCTTTAGTCCGCTATCCATTACCGGCCGCGCCCGCCGCCATGGCCTGCATACCGACGCTTCGCACCGCTACGAGCGCGGCGTGGACTCCGCGTTGCAGTATCAGGCAATGGAGCGTGCTACCCGCCTGCTGATGGATATTTGCGGCGGTGAAGCGGGCCCGATTATTGACGTTACCAATGAAGCGACTCTGCCGAAGCCTGCGACCATCCGTCTGCGCCGCAGCAAACTGGATCGTCTGATTGGCCATCACATTGAAGATACGCAGGTTAGCGACATTCTGCGTCGTCTGGGCTGTGAAGTTACCGAAGGACAGGATGAGTGGCATGCCGTGGCGCCGAGCTGGCGTTTCGACATGGAGATCGAAGAAGACCTGGTCGAAGAGGTTGCCCGCGTCTATGGCTATAACAATATTCCTGATGAACCGGTACAAGCGGGCCTGATTATGGGCACCCACCGCGAAGCGGATCTGTCGCTTAAGCGCGTGAAAACGTTGCTTAATGACAAAGGCTACCAGGAAGTGATTACCTATAGCTTTGTCGATCCGAAAGTACAGCAGTGGATCCACGCCGGCGAGGAAGCGCTGATTCTGCCGAGCCCGATCTCCAGCGAAATGTCGGCGATGCGCCTCTCCTTGTGGACCGGTCTGTTAGCAACGGTGGTCTACAACCAGAATCGTCAGCAGAACCGCGTACGCATCTTTGAGAGCGGTTTACGCTTTGTGCCTGATACCCAGGCTCCGCTGGGTATTCGTCAGGATCTGATGCTGGCTGGCGTTATCTGCGGCAACCGCTATGAAGAACACTGGAACCTGGCAAAAGAGACCGTCGATTTCTATGATGTAAAAGGCGATCTTGAGTCTGTACTCGACCTGACCGGTAAGCTGTCCGACATCGAATTCCGTATCGAAGCTAATAATGCGCTTCATCCGGGCCAGTCGGCAGCGATTTATCTGAAAGGTGAACGTATTGGTTTTATTGGGGTTGTTCATCCCGAGCTGGAACGTAAACTGGATCTGAACGGTCGCACTCTGGTATTTGAACTGGAGTGGAACAAGCTTGCAGACCGCGTGGTGCCTCAGGCGCGTGAAGTTTCTCGCTTCCCGGCGAACCGTCGCGACATCGCCGTCGTTGTGGCAGAAAACGTTCCCGCTGCCGATGTTTTAGCCGAGTGTAAGAAAGTTGGCGTAAATCAGGTAGTTGGCGTAAACTTATTTGACGTGTACCGCGGCAAGGGCGTAGCGGAAGGTTTCAAGAGCCTCGCTATCAGCCTTATCCTCCAGGATACCAGCCGTACACTCGAAGAAGAGGAGATTGCCGCTACCGTCGCCAAATGTGTAGAGGCATTGAAAGAGCGATTCCAGGCATCATTGAGGGATTGAACCTATGGCGCTTACAAAAGCTGAAATGTCAGAATATCTGTTTGATAAGCTTGGGCTTAGCAAGCGGGATGCCAAAGAGCTGGTAGAGTTGTTTTTCGAAGAGGTCCGTCGCGCTCTGGAAAACGGGGAGCAGGTAAAGCTCTCCGGGTTCGGCAACTTCGATTTGCGTGATAAAAACCAACGCCCGGGCCGTAACCCGAAAACGGGAGAGGATATCCCTATTACAGCCCGGCGAGTGGTGACTTTCAGACCTGGCCAGAAGCTAAAAAGCCGCGTCGAAAATGCGTCACCCAGAGACAAATAATCTGAACTAACTAAAAAGGCCGCGATGCGGCCTTTTTTCTTTTCTTCGCCGAATACCGTAAAATCAATCACATCCTTTTCCCCGATGCAGAAATCTATGCTGACCTTTGCTCAAATTCAACGGCGCCGCAGCCGGCGCTGGCTTGCCGTATTAACCTTGCTGCTGCTGGCTACGTCGACCATTAGCCTGTGCGCGGGCGACCAGTGGATTGGCCCCGGCGAATGGTTTAGCGCCAAAGGTGAGCTGTTTATCTGGCAGATACGTCTGCCGCGCACCCTGGCCGTTCTGCTGGTGGGCGCCGCGCTGGCGCTTTCCGGGGCGATTATGCAGGCGCTGTTTGAAAACCCGCTGGCGGAGCCCGGCCTGCTGGGGGTCTCAAACGGCGCTGGAGTCGGCCTGATTGCTGCCGTATTGCTGGGAAAAGGACTGCTTCCTGGTTGGGCGCTGGGGCTGTGTGCAATCGCGGGCGCGCTGGTCATAACCTTTATTTTGCTACGTTTCGCCCGGCGGCATCTGTCTACCAGCCGTCTGCTGCTGGCGGGTGTGGCGCTCGGTATTATTTGTAGCGCGCTGATGACCTGGGCAGTCTATTTCTCTACCTCTTTCGATCTCCGCCAGCTGATGTACTGGATGATGGGCGGATTTGGCGGCGTAGACTGGCAGCAGCTGTGGTTGATGCTGGCGCTGCTGCCGGTACTGGCCTGGGGATGCCTGCAATCGCAGCCGCTTAATTTGCTCGCGCTGGGGGAGGTTTCAGCGCGTCAACTGGGGCTTCCGCTGTGGTTATGGCGAAAGGTACTGGTGGTCGCGACCGGTTGGCTGGTGGGCGTCAGCGTGGCGCTGGCTGGAGCGATTGGCTTTATCGGTCTGGTTATCCCGCATATTCTGCGTTTATGTGGTTTGAGCGATCACCGCGTACTGCTTCCGGCTTGTCTGCTGGCGGGCGCCAGCGCGCTGCTGGGGGCGGATATCGTCGCGCGGCTGGCGCTATCTGCGGCGGAGCTGCCTATTGGCGTAGTGACCGCCACCCTGGGGGCGCCGGTGTTTATCTGGTTATTGCTTAAATCAGGCCGCCCGCATTAACGGGCGGCCATACAGACAGGGGCTGGCTTGTTGCCGCCTCTGTATGCGGCCGATCCATTACCAGCCCTTAATCGCATCGCCTTTATAGACTTCCGCTGCCTTGTCGGCAACGGCTTGCGTCTGGAAGGCCTCTTTCAGTTCCTGAACTTTTTTACTGTCTTTATTATCTTCGCGCGCAACAATGGCGTTGACGTACGGAGAGTCCGGCCCCTCCATAAATAACCCATCGCGAGCGGCGGACAGACCAGCCTGCGCGGAGAAATTGGTATTAATAATCGACAGGGCGACGTTCGGGTCGTCAAGCGTACGGGTCAGCTGCGGCGTGTCGACTTCCACAATCTTCAGCTGTTTAGGATTATCAATAATATCCAGCGTCGTCGGCAGGTAGCCTGTCCCGTCTTTCAGCTTGATCAAGCCCTGCGCCTGTAGCAACAGCAAACTGCGGCCCAGGGTGGTGGTTTCGTTAGAAATGGAGATCGTCGCGCCGTCAGGCAGTTCGCTAATATTTTTGATTTTCTTCGAGTAAGCGGCGATCGGGAAGACGAAGGTTTTACCGACAATCGCAAACTTATAGCCGCGTTCTTTTGATTGCGCTTCAAGGTAAGGCAGCGTCTGGAAGGCGTTAGCAGCAACGTCTTTATTGTTTAACGCTTCGTTCGGCAGGACGTAATCATTAAAAGAGATGACCTCCACGTCGAGGTTGTATTTCTCTTTAGCCACCTGTTCTACGACTTTCCAGATAGCCTCATCCGGCCCGGTATTGATCGCGACTTTAACTTTATTATCTTCATCCGGCGAGCAGGCCGATAACAGCGCGACGGAGGCCGCAATTAACACGGTGCTAAACATCTTTTTCATCAATAAAACTCTCTCAAATTAACAATTAACGAAATGCTATTACATCCATTCACCACTGTACACTGAATTGCTCTGTACCGGTGTTGAGATGAATTCATGTTGCGCAGCCTGTTACATCAAGAGACACTCCAGGGCGATTCCAGGTAGAATGCCCTGGTCTGAATCCGCTACAGTAGATAGAGATCACCTGAAGCAGTCACCGGTTTTATTCACTGAGGGAAGGCTATGCAACACGATATTCTTAATACTGATGTCACCACTATCGATGGTGAGAAAACAACGCTTGCTCCGTGGGCAGGCAAAGTGCTGTTGATCGTTAACGTTGCGTCAAAATGCGGCCTGACGCCGCAGTATGAGCAACTGGAAGCGCTGCAAAAGGATTTAGAAAGCGAAGGTTTCAGCGTGCTGGGCTTTCCCTGCAACCAGTTTTTGGGGCAGGAGCCGGGCAGCGAAGAGGAGATTAAAACGTTCTGCAGTACGACTTACGGCGTGACCTTCCCGATGTTCAGCAAAATTGACGTCAACGGCGAACATCGCGCGCCGTTGTATCAAAAGCTGATTGCGGCGGCGCCTCAGGCCGTTGCTCCAGCAGGCAGCGGTTTCTATGAACGCATGGCCAGTAAAGGCCGCGCGCCGCTGTATGTCGACGACATTCTGTGGAACTTTGAAAAATTCCTGATTGGCCGCGACGGCCAGGTTATCGGTCGTTTCTCTCCGGATATGACGCCGGATGACCCGCAGCTGGTGGCCGCTATTAAAGGAGCATTAGCGAAATAATGCCGTTTTTGATGCAGCTACAGGATGTCGAAGAGCCTGGACGGCTGGCGCCGTTTTCAGCCGATATCAGACCGGGAGAGATTATTCATCTGGTGGGGCCAAACGGGGCGGGGAAAAGCACATTGCTGGCACGTATGGCGGGGCTCTCTACCGGCCCGGGGCAGGTAAGACTGAATGAACGTCTTCTGAATGACTGGCCGGCGCAGGAGCTGGCGCGTCATCGCGCCTACTTAAGCCAGCACCAGATGCCGCCTTTCGCCATGCCGGTCTGGCATTACCTATCGCTGCATCTGCAGAACGAGGCGCAAAACGGACTCCTGACGGCCATTGCGCAGAAGCTGGGCTTAGGCGATAAGCTTGGACGTCAGGTGAATCACATCTCCGGTGGGGAGTGGCAGCGCGTGCGCCTGGCGGCGGTGATACTGCAGATTCATCGTCAGGCTAACGCGTCCGGTCAACTGCTACTGCTGGATGAACCGATGAACAGCCTGGACGTGGCGCAGCAGGCCGCGCTCGATCGACTGCTTAGCGATCTCTGCGCATCAGGCATTGCCATCGTCATGAGCAGCCACGATCTTAATCATACTCTCCGGCACGCCCACAGCTCCTGGCTTATCTGTCAGGGGCAAACTATCGCCTGCGGCAGCACCGCGGAGGTGTTAAGCGAGGAGAATTTAACCGCTGCCTATGCCATGGAGTTTCAGCGGGTTGAGGTGGCGGGTCATCTTATGCTCGTTGCGTCACAGTAGCACGCAGTCAGCTTGCCAGCGAATTGATAAACAAGGTAAATTATTCCGATAACCGGATAGGGAACAGAGGATTCGTCTGAGATGCGTTTCTGGCTCGTTTTGTGCGTTGCGTTATTTCTCGCGGGTTGTAGCAGTCACCGTGCACCGCCGCCAAATCCGCGGCTGGCTGATTCGATTACCGTCGTTGCCAACCTGAATGAGCAGTTAAGGAACTGGCGGGGAGCGCCGTATCGCTACGGCGGAATGTCGCCGCGCGGCGTTGATTGCTCGGGGTTCGTGCTGATGACGTTTCGCGATAAATTTGCGTTACAGCTGCCGCGCGAAACCCGCGAACAGGCGGAAATCGGCACTAAAATCGATAAAAGCGAACTGCTGCCCGGCGATCTGGTCTTCTTTAAAACCGGATCCGGCGAGAGCGGTCTGCACGTCGGTATTTACGACACGGATAACCAGTTTATTCATGCTTCCACCAGCCAGGGCGTCACGCGTTCATCGCTGGATAATGTCTACTGGCATAAAAATTTCTGGCAGGCGCGCAGGATCTAACGTTAGCTAATGAGCAGGGAGCCCCTGTCTCCCTGCTCATCATGGCAAAGCGGCTGAGAGATAGCGCTCCATGCTTGCCGATTCAGCTATCCCCCCCAAATTAGACCAGCCGATCCGCGTCTCTTCCCGGTACGCTACCGGGCAATGGCAGAAGCGTGCTAAATCCCCGTGCGGCTTATTATTGCAATAACCCCGCACTCGCCCCGTGTTAATAATTTGTTGAAGGCACTACACTGAAGGCAGGAGGAAACATGACCCTGTCTTTTACTACCCACTGGCGTGATGAACTGCCGGATTTTTACACTGCATTATCCCCCACGCCGCTGGAGAACGCGCGCCTTGTCTGGCATAACGCGCCGCTGGCGCAAGAGCTGGGCATTCCCGAGTCGTTGTTTAACCTGGACAAGGGCGCTGGCGTATGGGGCGGCGAAGCGCTGCTGCCGGGGATGTCGCCGCTGGCGCAGGTCTACAGCGGCCACCAGTTCGGCTCGTGGGCCGGACAGCTCGGCGACGGGCGCGGTATTCTGCTCGGCGAACAGCAGTTGGCCGATGGCCGCCGCGTTGACTGGCACCTGAAGGGCGCCGGGCTGACACCCTATTCGCGCATGGGAGACGGGCGGGCGGTGCTGCGCTCAACGATCCGCGAAGGCCTGGCCTCGGAAGCGATGCATGCGCTGGGCATTCCCACCACCCGCGCTCTGGCAATGGTCGCCAGCGATACGCCGGTGTACCGCGAAACCGTCGAGCAAGGGGCAATGCTGATGCGCCTGGCGGAAAGCCACGTGCGTTTTGGCCATTTTGAGCACTTTTACTATCGCCGCGAGCCGCAAAAAGTGCAGCTGCTGGCGGATTATGTGATTCGCCACCACTGGCCTCATCTGCAAAATGAAGCGGATAAATACATTGTGTGGTTCAGGGATGTTGTCACCCGAACCGCGGAGATGATTGCCAGCTGGCAAACGGTCGGCTTCGCCCACGGGGTGATGAATACCGATAATATGTCGATCCTCGGACTGACGATGGATTACGGCCCGTACGGCTTCCTTGATGATTTTCAGCCTGGCTTTATCTGCAATCATTCCGACTATCAGGGGCGCTATAGCTTTGATCATCAGCCGGCGGTAGGACTATGGAATCTGCAGCGCCTGGCGCAAGCGCTCTCGCCGTTTATCAGCGCGGAAGCGCTGAACGGCGCGCTGGATGACTACCAGCACGCGCTGCTGACGGCATATGGCCGGCGTATGCGCGACAAGCTGGGATTATTGACCCAGCAAAAAGGGGATAACGAGCTGCTGGACGGCCTGTTTTCTCTGATGGAGCGCGAGGGCAGCGACTATACGCGGACCTTCCGGATGCTAAGCCTTAGCGAGCAGGAGAGCGCCGCCACGCCGCTGCGCGACGAATTTATTGATCGTGAGAGGTTCGATAGCTGGTTTGCCGCTTATCGCGCGCGCCTGCGCGATGAACAGATTGACGATGCGCAAAGGCAGGCGCAAATGCGCAGCGTGAATCCGGCTATCGTGCTGCGCAACTGGCTGGCTCAACGAGCCATTGAGCAGGCAGAGCAGGGGGATATGCGTGAACTGGAACGTCTGCATAGCGCACTTTCTCAGCCCTTTGTCGATCGCACGGATGAGTATAGCCAGCGTCCTCCGGACTGGGGAAAGCGCCTTGAAGTGAGCTGCTCGAGCTAATCACCATTCTCCCTGCCTCTTCCGGCGGGGAGCATTATTTGGTCAGGATCAGCTTGCCCGAATGAGTCTGACGCAGCAGATAGCGCTGACCGCCATGTTCAATCACTACCCGTCCTTCGCTGCCTAATAATGTCCGGCTGCTTATCTCTTTGTCCGTCGGAACGGGATACGGGGCATTGTCTTTTGTTTTTTCTGCTGTGGCAGTGTTATCCATACGCGTCATAGCACTAAAAATAAAAATCAAGGCAACAATGATAATCATTATCAATAATGTTGTTTTTGACGGCAAGCTTTATTTAACGCTTTACCAGATTTAGCAGGTATCCGGCCGGACATTGGCGAGAAAAATCTCCCCGCCGCGATCGCGACGGGGAAGGGGACTAGAGGCGGGTGGCGGTTGCGGCGGCTAATTCATCCAGCAGCCGTTCGCTGTCTTCCCAACTCAAGCAGGGATCGGTAATCGATTGTCCCCAGGTCAGCGGCTGGCCGGCAACGACCTTTTGCGTACCTTCCTTAAGGAAGCTTTCGGCCATGATCCCGGCGATTGCGTTCGAGCCCGCGCGGATCTGCTGACATATATCGGCGCAAACTTCCAGCTGACGGCGATGCTGTTTCTGGCAATTACCGTGGCTAAAATCCACCACCAGTTGTTCCGGCAGGTCGAACTCTGCCAGCGCTTCTCCGGCGGCGGCGATGTCGGCAGCGTGGTAATTCGGTTTTTTACCACCGCGCATAATAATATGGCCGTACGGATTCCCGCTGGTCTGATAGATGGTCATCTGGCCCTGCTTATCCGGCGACAGGAACATATGGCTGGCGCGGGAAGCGCGGATGGCATCAACGGCGATACGGGTATTACCATCGGTACCGTTTTTAAAGCCCACCGGGCATGAGAGCGCAGAGGCCATTTCGCGATGGATTTGGCTCTCGGTTGTACGCGCGCCGATAGCGCCCCAGCTAATCAAATCGGCAATAAACTGTCCGGTCACCATATCGAGAAACTCGGTAGCGGTGGGGACGCCGAGCTCGTTCACCTGCAGCAGCAGGCTACGCGCCAGTTCAAGGCCGTGATTCACCCGGTAGCTGCCGTTCAGGTCGGGGTCGGAGATCAGCCCCTTCCAGCCAACCACCGTACGGGGCTTCTCAAAATAGGTGCGCATCACGATTTCCAGCTGCGGCTGATAGCGTTCGCGCATACCCTGCAGTCTGCGCGCATACTCCATCGCCGCATCAGTATCGTGAATGGAACAGGGACCGATCACTACCAGCAGGCGGCGATCTTCACCGTTGAGAATTTTTTCGATTCGGCGGCGCGAAGCAGAAACGTGGGCGGCAACATCGGGGGACACGGGATGCCGTTGCGCCAGTTCCGCGGGCGTTACCAGGCTTTCAATGCGCGCGGTACGCAATTCGTCTGTTTTATTCATTGGGGTCTCAAAAATCTGTTTCTTCCGCGGCGAAAATGCCGGGAAGTGATGCGCATCACGATAAACCAATCCCTGCTTATTGCAAGAGCAGGGCATGATCCTGTATAGGCCACGGGTGATAGCATAAACAAATTTTTGATATCGTACTAGTGTGTTAGTACATTCTGCGGCTTAGCCCCATAATATCCATGATTTTGGTGGCGATCTCTTCAACGGAGTAATTGGTACTGTTCAGGCAAGGGATTTTATTTTTGCGATACAGCGCTTCAACTTCGGTGACTTCCATCCGGCACTGGCGCATAGAAGCATAGCGGCTGTTTTCCCGTCGCTCTTCGCGGATGGCCGCCAGCCGCTCCGGATTGATAGTTAAGCCGAATAGTTTGTGCTGGAGCGGCTTAAGCGATGCCGGCAGAATCAGATTGTCCATATCATCGGCGATAAACGGGTAGTTGGCGGCGCGGATACCGTACTGCATCGCCAGGTACAGGCTGGTAGGCGTTTTCCCGCAGCGCGAAACGCCGAGGAGGATCACCTGGGCCTGATCGAGGTTGCGCAGCGAAATCCCGTCATCATGAGCAAGGGTGTAGTCGATAGCGGCGATACGCGCGTCGTATTTGTTCAGATTACCCGGGGTCAGGCCGTGGGTGCGGTGAGCGATTGGCGTCGGGTCCAGGCGTAGCTCCTGCTGAAGGGGGGCCACCAGCGCCTGAACAATATCCTGACAAAAGCCTTCGCTTTGCACGATGATATCGCGGATCTCCGGCAGCACGATGGAATAGAACACCAGCGGTCGAATACCGGTCTGCTGGAAGATGGCGTCAATTTGTTCCTTCACGGCGCGCGCGCGGCTGATATTTTCGACAAACGGCAGGGTTACGCTGCTGGTGGCTACCGGGAATTGCGACATGACCGCATGACCCAGAACTTCCGCCGTAATAGCGGTACCGTCGGAAATATAAAATACGTGGCGATCTACAGCACTTTCCATTTTGACCATCCGGTATAAAGAGTTTAATTAGCTGAAAGCAGATATTAAATTTAAGCATATCACTCCAGGCTTTGTCTCAAATTTAAAAAGTGAAACGCTATTTTTATTTTTAATGAAAAGGTTGGTTCATTTTTCGCAACTGCGTATCTTTTGTATCAAATTTCATCAGATTTTAGAAGAATCATTGGCTTAGCTATATCCGGAAAAGAATCCTAAAAACGAAAAAATAATTTGCTTGAACGATTCACCGTTTTTTTCAACGGCATAATTATGTCAGGATAAATCCCGTAGTCGATCGTGAATTATTTATCACTGGTATTAAATCACAAAAGGATTGTCTCGATGTCCAACAATGGCTCGTCACCGCTGGTGCTTTGGTATAACCAACTCGGCATGAATGATGTAGACAGGGTTGGGGGCAAAAATGCCTCCCTTGGTGAAATGATTACAAATCTGTCAGGTATGGGTGTGTCCGTACCGAACGGGTTTGCCACCACCGCTGATGCTTTTAATCAGTTTTTGGACCAAAGCGGCGTGAACCAGCGCATCTATGAACTGCTGGATGAAACCGACATTGACGACGTTTCCGCATTAGCGAAAGCGGGCGCGCAGATCCGTCAGTGGATCATTGATACGCCGTTCCAGAGCGAACTGGAAAATGCGATTCGCGACGCGTATACCCAGCTGTCCGCCGATGACGCTGAGGCCTCCTTTGCCGTGCGCTCCTCCGCAACGGCGGAAGATATGCCGGATGCCTCCTTCGCCGGTCAGCAAGAGACATTCCTTAACGTGCAGGGCTTTGACGCCGTGCTCGTCGCGGTGAAGCACGTGTTTGCTTCGCTGTTTAACGATCGCGCCATTTCCTATCGCGTGCATCAGGGTTACGATCACCGCGGCGTGGCTCTATCCGCCGGGGTACAGCGGATGGTGCGCTCCGATCTGGCATCATCCGGCGTAATGTTCTCCATCGATACCGAATCCGGATTCGATCAGGTGGTGTTTATCACCTCCGCCTGGGGGCTTGGCGAGATGGTGGTGCAGGGGGCGGTGAACCCCGATGAGTTCTACGTCCATAAACCGACGCTGGAAGCGGGACGGCCGGCGATTGTTCGCCGCACCATGGGGTCGAAAAAGATCCGCATGGTTTATGCTCCAACTCAGGAGCACGGCAAGCAGGTGCGTATCGAAGACGTGCCGCAGGCGCAGCGCGACGTTTTCTCGTTGACCGACGCGGAAGTGCAGGAGCTGGCCCAGCAGGCAGTGCAAATCGAGAAGCACTACAACCGCCCGATGGATATCGAATGGGCGAAAGATGGCCATACCGGTAAGCTGTTTATCGTCCAGGCGCGTCCGGAAACCGTCCGTTCGCGCGGCCAGGTGATGGAGCGTTATACCCTCCATGCGCAAGGGCAGATTATTTCGGAAGGGCGCGCGATCGGCCACCGCATCGGCGCGGGTCCGGTGAAAGTCATTCATGATATCAGCGAAATGAACCGTATCGAGCCCGGCGACGTTCTCGTGACCGACATGACCGACCCGGACTGGGAACCGATCATGAAAAAAGCGGCGGCGATCGTCACCAACCGCGGCGGGCGGACCTGTCATGCGGCGATTATCGCGCGTGAGCTGGGGATTCCGGCGGTAGTGGGCTGCGGCAACGCCACCGATCGCATCCAGGAAAACCAGAATGTAACCGTCTCCTGCGCCGAGGGCGATACCGGCTACGTCTATGCCGAAATTCTCGACTTCAGCGTCAAGAGTTCCACCGTCGGCGATATGCCGGATCTGCCGCTGAAAATTATGATGAACGTCGGTAACCCGGACCGGGCTTTCGACTTTGCCTGCCTGCCGAACGAAGGCGTGGGCCTGGCGCGTCTGGAGTTTATTATCAACCGGATGATCGGCGTTCACCCGCGCGCGCTGCTGGAGTTTGACGATCAGGAACCGGGTCTGCAGAACGAAATCCGCGAGCTGATGAAAGGTTACGACTCGCCGAGAGAGTTTTACGTCGGTCGCCTGACCGAGGGTATTTCGACGCTTGGCGCGGCATTTTTCCCGAAACGGGTCATCGTGCGCCTTTCCGACTTCAAATCTAACGAATACGCCAACCTGGTCGGCGGCGAGCGTTATGAGCCGGAAGAAGAAAATCCGATGCTGGGCTTCCGCGGGGCTGGCCGCTATGTCTCCGAAAGCTTCCGTGACTGCTTCGCGCTGGAGTGTGAAGCAGTAAAACGCGTGCGTAACGATATGGGCCTGACTAACGTCGAAATCATGGTGCCGTTTGTTCGTACCGTCGCGCAGGCAAAAGCGGTGGTTGAAGAGCTGGCGCGCCAGGGCCTCAAGCGCGGCGAGAACGGCCTCAAGCTGATTATGATGTGTGAAATCCCATCGAATGCGCTGCTGGCTGAGCAGTTCCTCGAATACTTCGACGGTTTCTCCATTGGTTCCAACGATATGACGCAGCTGGCGCTGGGTCTGGATCGCGACTCCGGCGTGGTCTCCGAGCTGTTCGATGAGCGTAACGACGCGGTGAAAGCGCTGCTGTCGATGGCTATCCGCGCGGCGAAGAAACAGGGTAAATACGTCGGTATCTGCGGGCAGGGTCCGTCAGACCATGAAGATTTTGCCGCCTGGCTGATGGAAGAGGGAATCGATAGCCTTTCCCTCAATCCGGATACCGTGGTGCAAACCTGGCTTGGCCTGGCGGAGCTGAATAAGTAAGTTTTTCGCTAAACAAAATGCGCAATCCCCGTCAGCAATGGCGGGGATTTTTTGTTTCAGCCGTCAGCGTACGGGCAAAAAAAAGCCCATCGTGGGAGATGGGCAAAGACTACACACAGCAATTCGTTGTTTCACTCAGGGGATTTCCATGCTTATAAATCAAGGCATTGATTTATAACCGTGAGCTAATACTAGGCACTGAGGCTTTTTGCGTCGATCGGATTCCTCTCAATAGTTAAATTAAGGTAAAGAATCTGCGAAGCAAATGTGGTTAGTGGGCAGAGGAATGCGGACTGTTGTGAGGAATATATTAGTGTTTCTTAATATTTGAGGGCGGTGTGCCCGACAGCGGTCGAGGCGCAATGGCAAAAGGCGGGTTCCCCCGCCCGTTGACTTATTTATCCTGCGAGGCTCGGGTATTGAGCTCGCTAAGCTCCTCAAGCACCAGATCGGGATCTTTCGGCGGCGGCGGCGCTTCGTTAACCCACGCGTCGTATAGTCGCCAGGAGACCGCCAGCAGAACCGGCCCGATAAACAGGCCAATCATGCCGAAAGCCACCAGACCGCCGATAACGCCGGAAAGGATCAGAATCATCGGCAGGTCGGCGCCCATACGAATCAATAGCGGGCGGATAAAATTGTCCATGGTGCCCACTACGCAGCTCCACACCAGCAGTACGGTACCCCAGGTGGTATCGCCGCTCCAGTAGAGCCAGATAATTGACGGCACCAGAACCAGTAAAGGCCCCAGCTGGACAAGACAGGTAAAAATCATCACCACGGTGAGCAGCGCCGCGTAGGGAACGCCGCTGACCGCGAGACCAATACCGCCGAGCACCGCCTGGGCCAGGGCCGTCACGACCACTCCCAGCGCCACGGCGCGAATTGCCTGACCGGCGAGGATCACCGCCGCGTCGCCGCGTTTGGCGGCCAGACGGGTAGCGAAGTGGCGGAAACCATAGGCGACCTGTTCACCACGCCAGTACAGCAGCGCGCTAAACAGTAGCATAAGACCGCAGTAGACCAGCAGCTTGCCGATATGCGCCGCCTGACCAACAAACCAGGTGGTGGTGGTGCCGAGATAAGGGCGAATTTTAGTCATAATCGCCGTGCCCCCCATCTCCAGCAAATTATGCCAGCCGGTGTACAGCTTATCGCCGATCAGCGGAACCGTATTCAGCCACGCCAGATCCGGCGGGGTAAAGTTGCCGCTGGTCACCACTTTTATTAATGGCACGCTGTTGTCCACCAGACTATTGACCAGTAGCGCAATAGGAATAACGAAGAGTAAAAAAAGCAGCAGGGTCATTACCAGTACGGCCAGAGAGCGTTTGCCGAAAAGCAGGCTCTGCAGGCGCAAAAGTACCGGCCAGGTCGCGATGACCACCGTACCGGCCCACGCAAATGACAGAATAAATGGCTGAACGACCCACAGACAGGAAATAATAATCAGGGACAAAAACAGCACCGACAGCAGAACTTGCGGTATATCCCGGGGCTGATTGGGGTTAATCATAGTGAAATTTTACCTTTGCAGTCGCGTCAAAAGGCTGACGCAGCGTAATTCCATGTACTGATAATAATATCAATAAGTTCGCGCGCCTGATTTTGCCCTTAATTCTGGCGGGCGCATATGAAAAAAATGTGATAAAAAGTTGGGTGCGTCACGCAAACGATTAATCACTTACAACACAACATAGTCAGGCAGGGTCGAGCGTCATGATCCCACAGATTTCTCAAGCGCCAGGTGTCGTTCAACTGGTGCTGAATTTTTTGCAGGTACTGGAGCAACAGGGTTTTACCGGCGATACCGCCACCAGCTACGCCGACAGGCTAACGATGGCAACTGATAACAGTGTATATCAGCTGTTGCCGGATGCGATTTTATTCCCCCGTTCCACGGCAGACGTGGCTCTGCTGGCAAGACTGGCGGCGGAAGAGCGTTTTAAAACGCTGATCTTTACCCCGCGCGGAGGCGGCACCGGTACGAATGGCCAGGCGCTGAACGCCGGGATCATTGTCGATATGTCCCGCTATATGAACCGCATTATTGAAATCAACCCCGAAGAAGGGTGGGTGCGGGTGGAGGCGGGGGTCATTAAGGACCAGCTTAATCAGTTTCTTAAACCGTACGGCTACTTTTTTGCGCCGGAGCTGTCGACCAGCAACCGCGCCACGCTTGGCGGGATGATCAACACCGACGCCTCCGGGCAGGGGTCGCTGGTCTACGGTAAAACCTCCGATCACGTACTCGGGGTGCGCTCGGTGCTGATCGGCGGCGATATTCTTGACACTCAGCCAATCCCGGCGGCGCTGGCGGAAACCCTGGGCGCAGAACAGTCGGCGATCGGGCGAATCTATCGCACGGTATATCAACGCTGCAAAGCGCAGCGGCAGCTGGTTATCGATAAATTCCCGAAACTTAACCGTTTCCTCACAGGTTACGATCTGCGCCACGTGTTCAACGACGACATGAGCGAATTTGATCTGACCCGAATCCTGACCGGTTCCGAAGGCACGCTGGCGTTTATTACCGAAGCGCGGCTGGATATCACCCGTTTGCCGAAAGTGCGCCGGCTGGTCAACGTTAAGTACGATTCCTTTAACTCTGCGCTGCGCAACGCGCCGTTTATGGTGGAAGCGAAGGCGCTTTCGGTCGAAACGGTCGACTCGAAGGTGCTCAATCTGGCGCGGGAGGATATTGTCTGGCATTCGGTTAGCGAGCTCATTACCGACGTTGCGGATAAGGAGATGCTGGGGCTGAATATCGTCGAGTTCGCCGGTGATGACGCCGAACTGATTGATGGCCAGGTGACGACCCTGTGTCAGCGCCTGGATGAACTGATAGCACGCAACGAGGCGGGCGTAATCGGCTGGCAGGTTTGTCACGAGCTGGACGGCGTCGAGCGCATCTACGCGATGCGGAAAAAAGCGGTTGGGCTGCTGGGGAATGCCAAAGGGGCCGCCAAACCGATACCTTTCGCCGAAGATACCTGCGTGCCGCCGGAACACCTGGCCGATTATATTGCTGAATTCCGTGAGCTGCTCGACGGCCACGGGCTGAGCTACGGTATGTTTGGTCATGTCGATGCCGGCGTGCTGCACGTGCGGCCGGCGCTGGATATGTGTGACCCGCAGCAAGAGATGCTGATGAAGCGGATCTCCGATGACGTGGTCGCGTTAACCGCTAAGTACGGCGGTCTGCTGTGGGGGGAACACGGCAAGGGTTTTCGCGCTGAATACAGTCCGGCATTCTTCGGCGAAGAGCTGTTCGGCGAACTGCGCAAAATTAAAGCCGCGTTTGACCCGGATAACCGTCTGAACCCGGGTAAAATCTGTCCTCCGGAAGGCGTTGATGCGCCGATGATGAAGGTGGATGCGGTCAAGCGCGGGACATTCGATCGGCAGATCCCCATCGCCGTGCGCAGCTCGTGGCGCGGCGCGATGGAGTGTAACGGCAATGGCCTGTGCTTCAACTTTGATGCCAAAAGCCCGATGTGCCCGTCGATGAAGGTCAGCAACCACCGTATTCACTCGCCGAAAGGGCGGGCAACGCTGGTGCGTGAATGGCTGCGCCTGCTGGCGGACCGCGGCATCGACCCCAATCAGCTGGAAAAAGATCTGCCGGAAAAACGCGCCAGCCTGCGTACTCTGGTGGAGCGTACCCGCAATAGCTGGCACGCACGTAAAGGCGAGTACGATTTCTCCCATGAGGTTAAAGAGGCGATGTCCGGCTGTCTGGCCTGTAAAGCCTGCTCGACCCAGTGTCCGATTAAAATCGACGTTCCGGAGTTCCGTTCGCGTTTCCTGCAGCTTTACCATAGCCGCTATTTGCGCCCGGTTCGCGACCATCTGGTGGCGACGGTTGAATCCTACGCGCCGCTGATGGCGCATGCGCCAAAGACCTTCAACTTCTTTATCAATCAGCCGTGGATGCGCAAGCTATCGGAAAAGCATATTGGTATGGTTGATCTTCCGCTGCTTTCCGTCCCATCGTTGAAGCAGCAGATGGTCGGCCACCGTTCGGCGAATACCACCCTGGAACAGCTGGAAGCGCTGAGCCCTGAGCAGAGGGCGAAGAGGGTGCTGGTGGTTCAGGATCCCTTCACCAGCTATTACGATGCGCAGGTGGTTGCCGACTTTGTTCGCCTGATCGAGAAAGTGGGATACCAGCCGGTGCTGCTGCCGTTCTCTCCCAACGGCAAGGCGCAGCATATTAAGGGCTTTCTGACGCGATTCGCGCGCACCGCGCAGAAAACTGCCGACTTCCTTAACCGCGTGGCCCAGCTCGGCATGCCGATGGTGGGTGTCGATCCGGCGCTGGTGCTCTGCTATCGCGATGAATACAACCAGGTGCTGGGCGACAAGCGCGGCGATTTTCGCGTGATGCTGGTGCATGAATGGTTGCCGCAGGCGTTGACGGAAACCGCAGCGCAGGATCAAGGCGGCGAGTCGTGGTATCTGTTTGGTCACTGTACTGAGGTGACGGCGCTTCCCGCTTCTACCCGGCAGTGGGCGGATATCTTCGCACGCTTTGGCGCGAAGCTGGAAAACGTTAACGTGGGCTGCTGCGGTATGGCCGGGACCTACGGTCATGAAGTGAAGAATCACGCCAATTCGCTGGCCATCTACGCGCTCTCCTGGCAGCAGGCGATGCAGCGCCTGCCGCGCAACCGCTGTCTGGTCACCGGCTACTCCTGCCGTAGCCAGGTGAAGCGTATTGAAGGCAGCGGCGTACGCCATCCGCTGCAGGCGCTACTGGAGATTATGGGATGATTTGGAAACGTCACAGCACGCTGGAGCAGTTGAACGCGATGGGCGACGGGAACATGGTCGGCCTGCTGGATATACGCTTCGAGGCCATGACCGACGAGACCATCGCCGCGACCATGCCGGTAGACAGCCGTACCCATCAGCCGTTTGGCCTGCTGCACGGCGGCGCATCGGTAGTATTAGCGGAAACGTTAGGTTCGGTGGCGGGCTACCTGTGCAGCGAAGGCGAACAGAAGGTGGTCGGTCTGGAGGTCAATGCCAACCATATTCGTTCGGTGCGCAGCGGGAGGGTTCGCGGCGTGTGCCGGGCGCTGCACGTCGGCTCCCGTCACCAGGTGTGGCAGATCGACATTACTGATGAGCAGGGGCGTCTTTGCTGTTCGTCGCGGTTGACCACAGCCGTAATTTAAGTCAATTAAGGGGGAAGATTTCCCCCTTAATACTTATTACCTGCCATCCTTCATCACCGCTGAACGTACCTACGCTATATCCGCTAGCTGCCGGTTTGCACTGTTATTTGTATTGAGATTCAACCAGGCCCAATGTTAACGCTTTATAAGAAAAGTCCTGGCTTAACTTTGCTGCTCACCAGGGATTATTAGCCTTCTACCTTTTATATTCTTTGGTCGCTTATTTGTGCGACATCTTTAGCGCGTAGACCATTATGTTTGATATGACAAGCTCATCCATGTTAAATATAAATTTATCAAACATCGTTAATATTTATGCTAATATTTTTAATACCAGAATTTACAAGGTAACAAGAGGACGGAGTTAGCTATGGGTATCATTTCATGGATCATTTTTGGGCTTATTGCCGGTATTTTAGCCAAGTGGATTATGCCGGGGAAAGACGGCGGCGGGTTTATCGTTACCGTAATTCTCGGTGTCATCGGTGCAGTTGTCGGGGGTTGGATTAGTACTTTCTTCGGCTTTGGCCGGGTCGACGGTTTTAATTTCGGCAGCTTTGTCGTCGCGGTGATTGGTGCGCTGGTCGTACTCTTCATCTACCGTAAGATCAGAAGCTAACCGCACCAGCAACGCCATAAAGTGCAGAGGCTGCCGCCATTGTCGGCAGCCTTTTTAATATCTCTAAAATGTCCGAGTGTTTAATTTCCCCTCTTTCATTCTATTACCACGATACGCGCTTACAGCGCGGGCATATCGGGGACCGGCACGACTTCAACGCGCACTTCATAATGTTTAGCTTTGCTGGCTGGAATCAGCGGCGTGAGTTTATTGATCGTTTCGACCGGATTATCGGTGGCTACGGTGGCGGAGAAAATAACCGGTTTTTTCGGCGGCACAGGGAAAGGCATTGGGCCATAACCCTGAGTCAGCTCGAAGGGGGGATGGCCAGCATTATGCGCCTCAGCCGCCGGTGAGGGCGTTTCGGCTTTCTCTGCATCGGCGGCGAACGCGCTGGTGACGGTAATCGAAACGACGGCGAAGAGCGCAATGATAGTTTTTTCATTTTTGTTACCTCATAAGTATGTCGATAAAAGCTTAGAGGCAACGCTTTTGGCAAACAATCCCACGGCGGGCGAATCCTATGAATCTCCTTATTTCTTCACGAATGTGAAAGCCTGTCCGCGACGGTGAGGCTTACGAAATTTAAGGGGGAAATGGGGTTAATCGAGCAAAACGCTAATAATTAACAGGACGACCATACACATCGACATGACATCTGTTTCTATATCCATAGTTCAGTACAACACAGGTTCCCGATCGGTCGCCGTTGCGACATTGCGTGAAAAGATGAAGGAAATTTAGCAGCGCATTCTACAGGAGCCAGCCGGTACTGAATAAATCTTTATTTCTGTGAAATGACAGCACTTATAATGAAAACGAATAGGTTTCGTTGCATGAATGGATTCGCGTTAGTGAGGGGGCAAACAGCGTCTCAATTTGGCATATTGGTCGGGTGGCGCGTCAGGCGGCGCGGGAGCCAGAGGGGCAATGGGAGGCAAATGCCATCGTCCCGCCGGATACGCACGTGAAGAAAATATTAATACCGTTTATTGGCCGCCGCGCCTCGTTATGCGCAGCGCGGCATCAATCGATGCCACGGTGGACGCCGACGCGGCGAACAGGCGGCAGGACTTCGCTGGAGCAGGGCTCCGCTTAGTCCACGCGTTTGCCTTTGGCTGCCTCTCCGCCGCCGAGTGCGTCTTGATTAATTTTATCTTCGTGGGTATTAATCAATTGCGTGAGCGCTATTTGCTCCTGAAATTTAGTCAGCAGAAGCTCAGCGTCGGATTTAAGAATATCTTCCGATGATTCAAGCACCGAGTTAATTGCTTTGGTCACATTCCCAACCAGCTCCGCGACCCCTCCTTCCTCGCCAATGGCAAGCATCAATGCGCTTATCAGCAGCGACTGGGCCTCAACCTGCGCAGCAAGCTGCTTGTTTTCTGCATCCATCGCTGAAATTTTCGCGATGATGCTGAGAATGACATTATTCATGATAATCCTTAAATCAATGAGTTAAACGCCGAAGATCACGCTGGTTATATTCGTTGCAGGATCAGCGAAATATCCATTGAAGATAAATATGCCAGAAAATATATCATCAGTGGTAGTGGGGTATTTTCATTATCGGTTGCAGGCGATCCGTCGCTATGGCTTTATCTCAATGTGCTGTCAGATGATTTTGCTGCCGGCACGCTGGCTTGTTGCGGCCTGAAGCGTGTAACTCATTGAATGTCCAGCAAGTAGATGAAAAGTGCTTTTTCCCGCGCCTATTTTATAAATCGGTATTTTCGATACATCTTTGCCATTGCCTGCAATTAAGTGCGCCAAACGTCAATATCTTATTATTTTTCAATATATTAAAACAGAAATTCGCAGGCTGAAAACGCCGAGCACAGGGTCTATGCTTATAAAAAGCGCAAGAAATGAGCCAGCGGGGACAATACCCCTTCTCCGGATGGGTTGAAGTGATAATCATTATCACTAACATAGTGGGTATGCCCTGATGGCGTCAACCTATGAGGTAGAGCGATGGATTCACATGCAGGAACTTTTAATCCCGAAGATTTCAGCTGGCGCGGCCTGGCGATGACCCCAGCCGCCGCCGCCCATATTCGCGAACTGGTCAGCAAACAACCCGACAAGCAGGGGCTACGCCTGGGCGTTAAAACCAGCGGCTGCGCCGGCTTTGGCTACGTTCTCGAACTCATCGCTGAACCGGAGCAGGACGATCTGCTTTTTGAGCGCGATGGCGCGAAACTGTGGGCGCCGCTGCAGGCCATGCCGTTTATCGATGGCACCGAGCTCGACTACGTCCGCGAAGGTTTAAACCAGATTTTTAAATTTCATAACCCCAAAGCGCAGCACGAATGCGGCTGCGGCGAAAGTTTTGGCGTTCAGGCGGAGTAACTATGTCTCGTAATACTGAAGCAACTGACGATGTCAAAACCTGGAGCGGCGGGCCACTCAACTATAAAGAGGGCTTTTTTACCCAGCTACAGACCGATGAGCTGGCGAAAGGCATAAATGAAGAGGTGGTTCGGGCGATTTCGGCACGCCGCAATGAACCAGAATGGATGCTGGAGTTTCGTCTGAACGCCTTCAAGGCCTGGCAGGCAATGGAAGAGCCGCACTGGCTGAAAGCGCACTACGACAAGCTGAATTATCAGGATTACAGCTATTACTCAGCGCCCTCCTGCGGCAACTGCGATGACGCCTGCGCTTCTGAGCCCGGAGCTCTACAGCAAACGGGGTCCAGTGCGTTTCTGACCAGCGAAGTCGAAGAGGCGTTTAACCTTCTCGGCGTACCGGTTCGCGAAGGGCGGGAGGTGGCCGTCGACGCCATTTTTGACTCGGTTTCCGTGGCGACCACCTATCGCGAAAAGCTGGCGGAGCAGGGGATTATTTTCTGCTCCTTCGGCGAAGCGATTCACGATCACCCTGAACTGGTCAGGAAATACCTCGGCACCGTAGTACCGGGCAACGACAACTTCTTTGCCGCCCTTAACGCGGCGGTAGCCTCCGACGGCACCTTTATCTATGTGCCCAAAGGCGTGCGCTGCCCGATGGAGCTGTCGACCTATTTCCGCATCAACGCCGAGAAAACCGGCCAGTTCGAACGCACCATACTGGTCGCCGACGAAGGCAGCTACGTGAGCTATATCGAAGGCTGTTCGGCGCCGGTACGCGATAGCTACCAGCTGCACGCGGCGGTGGTGGAGGTGATTATTCATAAAGATGCCGAGGTGAAGTACTCCACGGTGCAAAACTGGTTCCCCGGCGACAATAATACCGGCGGGATCCTTAATTTCGTGACCAAGCGCGCCCTGTGCGAAGGCGAGAACAGCAAAATGTCGTGGACCCAGTCGGAAACCGGCTCGGCGATCACCTGGAAGTATCCGAGCTGTATTCTGCGCGGCGATAACTCCATTGGCGAGTTCTTCTCGGTAGCGCTGACCAGCGGCCACCAGCAGGCGGACACCGGCACCAAGATGATCCATATCGGCAAAAACACCCGTTCGACGATTATCTCGAAGGGGATTTCAGCCGGCCACAGCCAGAACAGCTATCGCGGCCTGGTCAAAATCATGCCCACCGCGACCAACGCGCGCAACTTCACCCAGTGCGACTCCATGCTGATTGGCCCGGACAGCGGGGCGCATACCTTCCCGTATGTAGAATGCCGTAATAACAGCGCGCAGCTTGAGCACGAAGCGACCACCTCCCGTATCGGCGAAGATCAGCTGTTCTACTGTCTGCAGCGCGGAATCAGCGAAGATGATGCCATCTCGATGATCGTTAACGGTTTCTGTAAGGATGTCTTCTCAGAGCTGCCGCTGGAGTTTGCCGTAGAAGCGCAAAAATTACTGGCGATTAGCCTTGAACACAGCGTCGGCTGATAACAAAGGAAATAAGATGTTAAGTATAAAAAATTTGCAGGTCGCCGTTGAAGACAAAGAGATCCTGCGCGGACTGAATCTGGACGTTCGCCCCGGCGAAGTGCATGCCATTATGGGCCCGAACGGTTCCGGTAAAAGTACGCTCTCCGCCACGCTTGCCGGACGTGAAGACTATGAGGTGACCGGCGGCAGCGTGGAGTTTAAAGGCAAAGATCTGCTGGAACTCTCCCCTGAAGATCGCGCCGGCGAGGGCATCTTCATGGCCTTTCAGTATCCGGTTGAAATTCCCGGCGTCAGCAATCAGTTTTTCCTGCAAACCGCGCTGAACGCCGTGCGCAGCTACCGCGGCCAGGAGCAGCTTGACCGTTTTGACTTTCAGGACCTGATGGAGGACAAAATTAAGCTGCTGAAAATGCCGGAGGATCTGCTGACCCGCTCGGTTAACGTCGGCTTCTCCGGCGGCGAGAAAAAGCGCAACGATATCCTGCAGATGGCGGTGCTGGAACCGGAGCTGTGCATCCTGGACGAGTCGGACTCCGGGCTGGATATCGACGCCCTGAAGATTGTTTCCGACGGCGTCAACTCGCTGCGCGACGGCAAGCGCTCGTTTATTATCGTCACCCACTATCAGCGCATTCTCGACTATATCAAGCCGGATTACGTCCACGTGCTGTACCAGGGGCGGATTGTTAAATCCGGCGATTTTACTCTGGTCAAACAACTGGAGGAGCAGGGCTATGGCTGGCTTACCGAACAGCAGTAACGCGCTGCAGCAGTGGCACCATCTGTTTGAAGCGCAAAGCGAGCAGCGCAGCCCGCAGGCGCATCAGCATTTGCAACAGCTTCTGCGGCTGGGGCTGCCGACGCGTAAACATGAAAACTGGAAATATACGCCGCTGGATGCGTTACTGAACCATACTTTTGTCGCTGCGGAACCGCAGACGCTGACGGCGGCCCAACGCGACGCGCTGGGGCTGGCGGTGGACGCATGGCGTCTGGTTTTTGTCGACGGCCAGTTTAACGAACGCCTGAGCGACGACCTGACCGCCAGCGGCTTTGAGGTGCGGGTAGATAACGACCGTCAGCCGCTGCCTGAAGCCGTTCAGCCCGAAGTTTTTCTGCATTTGACCGAAAGCCTGGCGACCAGCGTCACCCATATCCGGGTCGGGCGCCACCAGCGACCGGAAAAGCCGCTGCTGATCGTGCACATGACGCGCGGGCTGGCGGGCGATGAAATGAACACCGCCCACTATCGCCACCATCTGGAGCTGGAGAGCGGCGCGCAGGCGACTATTATCGAACACTATCTGAGCCTCAACGACGCTGCCCATTTTACCGGCGCAAGGCTGACGATGTCCGTGGCGGATAACGCCCACCTGCAGCATATCAAGCTGGCGTTTGAAAATGCGCAAAGCTACCACTTTGCCCATAACGATTTGGCCCTCGGACGCGACGCCTCCGCCTTCAGCAGCAGTTTTCTGCTCGGCGCCTCGGTACTGCGCCACCACACCAGCACGCAGTTGAACGGTGAAAACAGCAACCTGCGGATTAACTCGCTGGCGATGCCGGTTAACAACGAAGTGTGCGACAGCCGCACCTGGCTCGATCATAAGGTCGGATACTGTAACAGCCGTCAGCTGCACAAAACCATCGTCAACGATAAAGGGCGCGCGGTGTTTAATGGACTGATCAACGTCGCCCAGCATGCGATTAAAACCGATGGCCAGATGACCAACAATAATTTGCTGCTTGGCCGCCTGTCCGAAGTGGATACCAAGCCGCAGCTGGAAATCTACGCTGATGACGTGAAGTGCAGCCACGGCGCGACCATCGGGCGCATTGATGATGAACAGCTGTTTTATCTGCGTTCGCGCGGCATTACGCAGCAGGCGGCGCAGCAGATGATTCTTTACGCCTTTGCCGCGGAGCTCACGGAAGCGATCGATGATGAGGCGCTCAGGCAGCAGATACTGGCGCGTATTGGCCAGCGTTTGCCGGGAGGTAAAGCATGACATTTTCTGTGGAACGCGTGCGCGCGGATTTTCCCGTGCTTAATCGCGAGGTGAACGGTCAGCCGCTGGCCTACCTTGATAGCGCCGCCAGCGCGCAGAAGCCGGAAGCGGTGATCAACGCTGAGGCGGAGTTTTACCGCCACGGCTATGCGGCGGTACACCGCGGCATTCATACCCTTAGCGCGGAAGCCACGGCGCGGATGGAGCAGGTGCGTCAGCAGGGGGCGACGTTCCTGAATGCCCGATCGGCAGAAGAGCTGGTGTTTGTTCGCGGTACCACGGAAGGCATTAATCTGGTAGCGAACAGCTGGGGCAATGCTAACGTCGGCGCAGGGGACAATATCATCGTCAGCGCGATGGAGCATCACGCCAATATCGTGCCGTGGCAGATGCTGTGCGCCAGGGTGGGCGCCGAACTGCGGGTCATCCCGCTGAATCAGGACGGTACGCTGCAGCTCGATGCCATCCCCGGCCTGTTTGATGAGCGCACCCGGCTGCTGGCAATCACCCAGGTGTCTAACGTGCTGGGAACCGAAAACCCGGTCGCCGCCCTGGTGGCTTTAGCCCATCAGCACGGCGCCAAAGTGCTGGTGGACGGCGCGCAGGCGGTGATGCACCATCCGGTGGACGTGCAGGCTCTGGACTGTGATTTCTACGCATTTTCCGCGCATAAGCTTTACGGCCCCACCGGTATCGGCATGCTCTACGTTAAGCAGGATATCCTGCAGGATATGGCGCCTTGGGAAGGGGGCGGGTCGATGATCGCCACGGTCAGCCTGACGCAAGGCACGACCTGGACAAAAGCGCCGTGGCGCTTCGAGGCGGGAACGCCGAACACCGGCGGTATCATCGGGCTGGGGGCGGCGCTGGATTACGTCAGCGCGCTGGGTCTGACGCAGATCGCGGAATATGAACAAACCCTGATGCGCTACGCGCTGCAGGCGCTGGAGAGCGTGGCGGATTTAACCCTTTATGGTCCGCAAAATCGGCTCGGGGTGATTGCCTTTAATCTCGGCAAGCATCATGCCTACGATGTCGGCAGCTTCCTGGATAACTACGGCATTGCGGTACGTACCGGGCACCATTGCGCCATGCCGCTCATGGAGTTCTACGGCGTCCCTGCCATGTGCCGGGCGTCGCTGGCGATGTACAATACCACGGAAGAGGTGGACCGGCTGGTAGCGGGCCTGCAGCGGATCCACAAATTGTTAAGCTAAAGGAAGCAACTATGGCGGCGTTACCTGATAAAGACAAACTGCTGCGCAACTTTAGCCGTTGCGCGAACTGGGAAGAGAAATATCTCTATATCATCGAACTGGGGCAGCGCCTTGCGCCGCTGAGCCCGGAAGAGCATAGCGCGCAGAACATCATTCAGGGCTGCCAGAGCCAGGTATGGATCGTGATGACGCAGGAGCAGAGCGGCGCAATTGCGCTTCGCGGCGATAGCGATGCCGCTATTGTGAAAGGGCTTATCGCGGTGGTGTTTATTCTTTACGATCGGATGACGGCGAAGGATATCCTCGCTTTTGATGTGCGCCCGTGGTTTGAAAAAATGGCCCTCACGCAGCACCTGACGCCTTCACGGTCGCAAGGACTGGAAGCGATGATCCGCGCAATCCGCGCGAAGGCGGCAAATCTTAGCTAGAATTAAACAGTAGATTTCATTCTGTTATGCGCGACGGGAGGGGAACCTCCCGTTGTGCATAACAGGCCTGGCGTTTTATCAGCGAAAGAAGGAATCTCAGTATGAAACGCGCTTCTCTCATCACCATAGCCGTTCTGAGCGCCCTCAGCGCGTCACATGCAGCCTGGGCCGTCGATTACCCTCTTCCCCCTGCCAACAGTCGTTTGATTGGTGAGAACCAGTCCTGGACGGTACAGGAGGATGATCGCAACCTGCAGGCGATTGCCCGTCGTTTCGATACCGCAGCGATGCTGATCCTCGAAGCGAACGATACGATTGCCCCGGTGCAGCCTAAACCGGGTACCCAGGTGCTGATTCCCTCCCGGATGCTGCTGCCGGACGTGCCGCGGGAAGGGATCGTCGTCAACCTGGCCGAGCTGCGCCTGTACTACTTCCCGCCGGGAATGAACCAGGTGCAGGTTTATCCCCTCGGGATTGGTCAGCAGGGGCTGGAGACCCCGGAGATGACCACGCGAATAGGGCAGAAAATTCCGAACCCGACCTGGACGCCGACGGCAGGCATTCGCGCTCGCTCGCTGGAAAAAGGAATTAAGCTGCCGCCGGTCGTGCCCGCAGGACCGAATAACCCGCTGGGGCGTTATGCGCTGCGCCTGGCATACGGCAACGGGGAATATCTTATTCATGGCACCAGTGCGCCAGATAGCGTCGGACTACGCGTCAGCTCCGGCTGTATGCGCATGAATGCGGCGGATATTCAGGCGTTATTCAATCAGGTGAAAAGCGGGACGCCGGTGCGGATTATCAATCAGCCGGTCAAGTTCGCCGTGGAGCCGGACGGTAAGCGCTATGTTGAAGTTCATCGACCGTTGACGCCGGATGAGACCAGCAACCCGCAGACGATGGCCTATACGCTTCCTGCGGAGTTCCATCAATTCTCCGGCGATAAAGCGGTGGATGAGGCCATGCTTAAACGCGCGCTGACCCGGCGAGCAGGATATCCGGTGGTGGTATCCGCGGGCAGCAGCTCGACGTCGGGCCTGTCCGTACAGAGTGCGCCGGTAGACGAAGCAAAAAGGGTGCAGTAGGCGGGGGAACGAGAGGCAAAAAAAATGGCGCACAATGTGCGCCATTTTTATTACACAGATACTATTACTTACGGTATTTAGTAGCTGCGTTGTCCAGACGCTGGTTAGCGCGAGCTGCGTCATCTTTAGCAGCCTGAACGTCGGAACGCATTGCGTTCACGTCGTTGCTCAGCTGGTCAACTTTAGCGTTCAGAGTCTGAACGTCAGAAGACAGCTGATCGATTTTAGCATTGCTGGAGCAACCAGCCAGCAGAGTAGAACCCAGGATTACCGCGCCCAGTACCAGTTTAGTACGATTCATTATTAATACCCTCTAGATTGAGTTAATCTCCATGTAGCGTTACAAGTATTACACAAACTTTTTTGTGATGAGAATATTTTTTTACTTTAATACGCTTATTTTTGATCGTTCGCTCAAAGAAGCATCGAAATCATCAGGTAACCTTAAAAAGGCGAGAGAAAACAGCGCGCTTCCATCGGATTCATCTTAGATAATCTCGCGTTAAATAGTAAATTCCGATTTGCATTTTTATTAATAGCAGCTAGTGCTGGAATAAAAAAAAGCGCCTCAATGAGGCGCCTTTAAAGGAAATACTAATTAACCTGTAAATTATTACAGCACGTGCACGGAAGCGGTATTGGTGGTTCCGCTCGGGACTAATGCGCCGGAAACCATAACAACCACGTCGCCTTTGCGCGCCAGGCCGCTCTGCAGCGCCAGCTCTTTACCGAGGTGATAGAAAGCGTCGGTAGAGGCGATCTCTTCAACCAGCTGCGCTACCACGCCTTTGCTCAGCACCAGCTGACGCGCGGTGGTTTCGTTGGTGGTCAGCGCCAGGATGGTTGCATCCGGGAAGTATTTACGTACGGCGCGCGCGGATTTACCGCCCTGGGTCGCGACGACGATCAGCGGCGCTTCCAGTTTTTCAGCCGTTTCAACCGCACCGCGGCAGACCGCTTCGGTGATGCGCAGCTTACGGTTATCGTTGTTGTACTCAAGACGGCTGGTCATCACGCGGTCGGTACGTTCGCAGATGGTCGCCATGATGGTGACCGCTTCCAGCGGATATTTACCTTTTGCGGATTCGCCTGAGAGCATGACAGCATCGGTGCCGTCGAGGATGGCGTTAGCCACGTCGCCCGCTTCCGCACGGGTCGGACGCGGGTTTTTGATCATGGAATCCAGCATTTGGGTCGCGGTAATAACGACTTTACGCGCGCGGATACATTTTTCGATCATCATTTTCTGCGCGAAGATAACTTCTTCAACCGGGATTTCAACGCCCAGGTCGCCACGCGCAACCATGATGCCGTCAGAAGCTTCGAGGATTTCATCGAAGTTGTTCAGGCCTTCCTGGTTTTCAATTTTAGAGATGATCTGGATCTTCTCGCCGCCGTGAGCTTTCAGGTGCTCGCGGATTTCCACGACGTCAGAACGCTTACGGATAAAGGAGGCCGCAACAAAGTCCACGCCCTGCTCGCAACCGAAGATCAGATCTTGTTTGTCTTTCTCAGCCAGCGCCGGCAGAGCGATAGATACGCCCGGCAGGTTAACGCCTTTGTTCTCGCCGAGGTCGCCGTTGTTCAGCACTTTACAAACAACTTTGTTACCTTCGATCGCGGTGACTTCCATACCGATCAGACCATCGTCGACCAGTACGGTGTTGCCGACGCTCAGGTCGCTGGTGAAGCCTTCATAGGTCACCGCAACGATTTCGTTATTACCTACTACCGATTTGTCGGTGGTGAAGGTGAAAGTCTGGCCCGCTTTCAGGGAGACGTCGTTACCGCCTTCCAGCTTAATGGTACGGATTTCCGGACCTTTGGTATCCAGAAGGATTGCCGCTTTCTTGCCCGTTTTGCTCATCACATTGCGCAGGTTCTGGATGCGCTGGCCGTGTTCCGCATAGTCACCGTGAGAGAAGTTCAGACGCATAACGTTCATACCGGCGTCCAGCATTTTGGTCAACATCTCTTCGGATTCGGTTTTCGGACCGATGGTGCAAACAATTTTGGTCTTTTTCATGACAGTTTAATCTTTAAGTTGTGAAGGATAGGGATGGGGAATCTGACTCCGCGGGCGTACTGCCGCAGAGTTAAACCTGTATTACGAAAGTTGCTATGCCACGCTCTAAGGATAGGTGACAACAAAAGAGCGTGCAGAAGAATGTGTGCTGGCGGTTCAGCCCATGAAAAGAGGCAACGTGTTATGCGTTTAGTCATGCAATCCAATGCGCTGAAACCATTCAATAAGAATTTGCCGGGCATTATACGTTGCCCAATCCAAAAAAGAAAATGAAAACCATGTTTCATTTCTATAGTTATATACTTAACAAAATGCAAACTAAACCTACGCTTATGCGCAACACATTTTTTCATCAGCTGACAAGATAAAGCGGGCGGAAATGCGGATTTATTCACAACTTTGCCAGCAAAAATACGTCGCTGAGGCGAAATCATCGCGCTGGTTTGATTTAAGCGGGAAATATATCAATAATGATTTGATTGATAATGAAAATTTGAGAGCCAAATAGCATGGGAAACACAGCCAAAGATGAGGCGCTGTATCAGGAAATGTGCCGCGTTGTCGGTAAAGTCGTGCTTGAGATGCGCGACCTGGGTCAGGAGCCAAAGCATATCGTTATCGCCGGCGTGCTGCGTACCGCCCTGGCAAACCCGAAGGTCAAGCGCTCAGCGCTGACGCAGGAAGCGATGGAGAAGGTGGTCCATGCGCTTTCCGGCAGCTAGCCGGACCTGCGCGTTTCCCTGAGCTTCATGAAATCACAAAGCGTATCACCGCTTTGACGGCAATATCGCAGTGGTGGGCGACCATCGCTTCATCATCAATGGCCGGCATCGGGTCGTCCAGATAGAGGCTGCTAAAGGTATAAAAGTTCGACACCTGATAGAAGCTAAAGCTGCTGATCAATCGATGCACATCGCGCGCCTCCAGACCCGCCTGAAACACGCCTTGCTGCTGGCCGCGCTGCAGAATATCTTCCAGAATCGACAGAGCGGTACGGTTTAGCGGTTTCAGCTGTCCGGAGCTTTTCAGCCACTTGCCGCGCTGCATGTTTTCCATACAGATAACCCGCATATAGTCGGCGTGCGTGGCGTGATAGCGCACGCTCCACTTTACCAGCTGCACCAGCGCCTCAACCGGCGGCACGTTTTCCAGCCCAAGCTGCTGCTCGGTTTCGCGGATCCTCGCGTAGACGTGCTGGAGCACGGCCTGATAAAGCTGCTCTTTGGTCTTGAAGTAGTAGACCACCATGCGTTTAGTGGTCTGCGCTTCGGTGGCGATTTGCTCCATTCGCGCGCCCGACAAACCGTGCTCGGCGAAAACGGTAATAGCGGCGGCGAAGATCCGCTCCTTAAGCGATTGTGCTTCATCATGAGCAACGGCAGACATAACGGCTCCTTTTCTTGAGATGCAAAAAATACACATATTGATCACAATTTTGCAACCAGCCATGGCGCAATTGAACCAAATGATTCATATTCAGGTCATTAAGTCAGCTCATGACCCGAGGACACTATGTTGCGCTCCATCGCCACCGTCTCGATTTCCGGTACCTTACCCGAAAAGCTCCATGCCATCGCAGCGGCGGGCTATCAGGGCGTCGAAATTTTTGAAAACGATCTGCTCTATTATACCGGTACGCCGGCCGATATCCGCCACCTGGCGGCTGATTTAGGGCTAAAAATCACGCTTTTTCAACCGTTTCGTGATTTTGAAGGCGCCAGCCGCGCCCAGTTCACCGCTAATATGGAACGCGCCAGACGCAAATTTGCGCTCATGCATGAGCTGGGCTGCGATACCATGCTGCTGTGCAGTAACGTTCAGCCGGACTGTTCCGCCGACGTCGAACTGCAGGTGGCCGATTTACGCGCTCTGGCTGAGCTGGCGGAGCAGGAAGGCATCACCATCGGCTACGAGGCGCTGGCCTGGGGCACCCACGTTAACCGCTGGCATCAGGCATGGGCGCGGGTCAAACGCGTCGATAGCCCGGCGCTGGGTATTGCGCTCGACAGTTTCCACGTGCTGGCGCGCGGTGACACGCTGGCGCAGCTGGCGGACGTGCCGCTGGAGAAAATCACCTTTGTACAGATGGCTGACGCGCCACTGATGAAAATGGATATCCTCGAATGGAGCCGCCACTTCCGCTGCTTCCCCGGTCAGGGACAGCTGCCGCTGGTGGATTTTGCCTGCGAGATTATCCGCTGCGGCTATCGTGGCCCCTGGTCGCTGGAGATTTTTAACGACAGCTTCCGGGCTTCTCCCAACGGTGCGACGGCGAAAGATGGCTATCGCTCGCTGCTGTGGCTGGAAGAGCAGGTCCGCCACCGGCTGCCGGAAAGCCGCGCGCCGCTGTTTGCACCGGCTGAACTACCGGTCTATGCCGGGCTCGAGTTTATCGAGTTTGCCGCCACGCCATCGCAGGCGGGAGTACTCGGAGACAGGCTGGCGCAGCTCGGCTTTGCCGAAGAGGGGACGCATCGCTCAAAACGCGTCTCCCTCTGGCGCAACGGTGGGGCGCGGGTGGTGGTTAACGCCCAACCGCATAGCTGGGCCGACCATTTTCATCAGCGTCACGGAGTTTCTCTCTGCGCTATGGCGCTACGCGTCAGCCAGAGTGCGGCAATCGTCGAGCGCGCCCGCGCCTTGGGCTATGCCACCTGGCAGGGCGATGCCGGGCCCAACGAAAGCCCAATCCCGGCGGTTTGCGCCCCGGACGGTAGCCTGATTTATCTGATTGAAGTGGGCGACGACATCTACACGCGCGATTTCCATCTGCGCACGGACGTCACGCCGCGCGACGATTATTGTGGTATCGATCACCTGGCACTTGGCATGGAGTCGGATAGCCGCGATAACTGGATCATTTTTTTCCGCACCGTATTCGGCTTTATCCTTGAGCATGAACAAACGCTACCCGATCCGTACGGGCTGGTGCGCAGCCTGGCGGTACGCAGTCCGCAGGGCGACATCCGCTTTGCGCTGAATATTTCGCAAAGCCGCGCCACGCAAATTGCCCGTTCAGTGGCCTGTTATCAGGGGGCAGGTTTACAGCACGCGGCTTTTGCCTGCCGCGATTTATCCTCCACGCTTGCAAGTGTGCCCGAGGTTGCCGTCAATGCGCTGCCGATTCCGGCGAACTACTATGAAGATTTGCTGGCCCGTTATGGGAAAGATGTTCCTGTTAACCTGTTGAAGAATCATCAAATTCTTTACGATCGCGATGGCAGCGGCGGCGAATTTTTCCACCTCTACACCCGACCGATTGCGGTGGGACGCTTTTTCTTTGAACTGACCGAGCGCCGCAACGGTTACGCACTTTATGGTGCTGTAAATGCAGCTGTACGCTTGTCAGCAATGCAGTACACCGAGTAATGTAGCAGATGGTTCACCACCCAACGTTGCAAACACAATAACAATATCCGGCTGTACCCTATGACAGGAAACGACTATGAACTCTTATAGCCACAATCACCCGACGGCGGCGGCCGCGTCCGGCGTGAGGCCCTCCCGGCGGCGTATCGGTATTCTTGCGCTGCTGGCCGTCGGCACCATGATCAACTATCTCGACCGTACGGTGCTGGGTATCGCCGCGCCGCAGCTGACCGCTGAGCTGGGTATTGATGCCGCAATGATGGGCATCGTGTTCTCCGCCTTTGCCTGGACCTACGCGCTGGCGCAGATCCCCGGCGGCATCTTCCTTGACCGCTTCGGCAACAAAGTGACCTATTTTCTGGCGCTGACCCTGTGGTCGCTATTCACCATGTTCCACGGCCTGGCGGTTGGCCTGAAAAGTCTGCTGTTGTGCCGCTTTGGCCTCGGCGTCAGCGAAGCGCCCTGTTTCCCGGTGAACAGTCGGGTGGTGAGCGCCTGGTTCCCGCAGCAGGAGCGGGCGAAGGCGACGGCGGTCTATACCGTCGGCGAATATCTCGGGCTGGCCTGCTTTTCGCCGCTGCTGTTCTGGATAATGGGCAGCTTCGGCTGGCGCGCGCTGTTTATTAGCGTCGGCGCGGTCGGCGTGATGTTCGCGCTGGTGTGGTGGCGCTGCTATCGCGAGCCGCATGAAGATAAACACCTCAATCAGCAGGAGCGCGAGCTCATCGTCAACGGCGGCGGAATGTCCACCGGCGCAGAGCAGCATACCGCCTTTAGCTGGCCGCTGATTCGCCAGCTGCTGGCGAAAAGACAGATTCTCGGCGCCAGCATCGGGCAGTTTGCCGGTAATACGGTGCTGGTCTTCTTCCTGACCTGGTTTCCAACTTATCTGGCCACCGAACGCCATATGCCGTGGATTAAGGTCGGCTTCTTTGCCATCATGCCGTTCCTGGCGGCGGCGGGCGGCGTGATGTTCGGCGGCTGGGTCTCGGATAAGCTGCTGAAGGCCACCGGTTCGGCGAATCTCGGGCGTAAACTGCCGATCATTGCCGGTCTGCTGATGGCGAGCACGATTATCTCCGCCAACTGGCTGACCAGCGATCTGGCGGTGATTCTGGTGATGTCATTCGCCTTTTTTGGTCAGGGGATGGTCGGGCTGGGCTGGACGTTAATTTCCGATATCGCGCCGAAAGGCCTTGGCGGTCTGACCGGCGGCCTGTTTAACTTCTGCGCTAACCTCGCCGGGATCCTGACGCCGCTGATCATCGGTTTCATCGTCGCGGCTTCCGGCAACTTCTTCTACGCGCTTGTTTATATCGGTGGCGCTGCGCTGCTGGGCGTAGCGGCGTATGTGTTTATTTTGGGTGACGTCAAGCGTATCGAACTTTCGCAGTAACGTGATGCAGTCGTTGTTAAAGGAGCAGGGAATGGTGATTAGTGGAAATACGCGGCTGATAGCGCATCTTGGCTATCCGACCACGAAGTTTAAAGCGCCGATGATTTATAACCCGTGGTTTGCCGATCGACAGGTTGACGCCAAAGTAGTGCCAATGGGCGTGAAGCCTGAGGATTACGCCGCCTTTGTCCCGATGCTATTTAAAATGACCAATATTATTGGCGCGCTGGTCACCATGCCGCACAAAATCGCCACCTGCGGGCTGGTCCAGCATCTTAGCCCGACGGCGGCAATTGCGGGCGCCTGTAACGCGATTCGCCCCGAAGCCGACGGCACGCTCAGCGGTGATATGTTTGACGGAGAAGGCTTTGTTCTCGGTATCCGGCGCAAAGGGTTCGCGACGCAAGGGGCGCGGGCGCTGGTGGTGGGCAGCGGCGGCGTCGGCTCGGCCATTGCCGCATCGTTGGCGGCAGCGGGCGTCAGCGCCCTGACGCTGTACGACGTCCGCCCGCAGACGGCGGAAGCGCTGGCCGGACGTCTGCTCGAGCACTATCCTCGGCTGGATATCACTCTGATGCAGCGCGACCCGCAGGGGCACGATCTGGTGGTCAACGCTACGCCGCTGGGGATGAAAGAGGGCGATCCGCTGCCGCTGGACCCGCAGCGCCTGGCGCCGGGCACTTTTGTTGGCGAAGTGGTTATGGCCCAGGAATTTACTCCGCTACTGCAGGCCGCGCGGGCGGCGGGCTGCCCCATTCAGCGCGGCACCGACATGCTGTTTGAAATGATCCCGGCCTATCTGCGCTTCTTTAACCTGCCGGTGGCAACGCCGGAACAGCTGCGCGAACTGGCGGAAATTGGCTACTGAAATGATCTGAACCTGCGTTATTATAGCGCTGTATTTATGACTATATAGCGATGGTTCTTATGACTTCCTCCCTAAAGCTGCTGGCAGCGGGAAGCCTGAAAAGCGCTTTCATTCCGCTGCTGGCGCGCTTTCAGCAACAGACCGGCATCCCGGTCGACGTCCATTTCGGTCCGGCTGGTCTGCTGCGCGAGCGCATTGAGGCCGGAGAGCCGTGCTCCGTGTTCGCCTCGGCCAATAGCCATCATCCGCAGGCGCTGCGTCAGGCGGGGCTGGCCGGAGAGTGCTATTGGTTCGCCCGGAATCAGCTGATGCTGACCGTCCGGCGCGACGCGAAAACCGAGGCGCGGGAGTGGCTGACGCTGCTCAGCGACCCGGGCTTGCGTCTGGCAACCTCAACGCCGGGCTGCGACCCTTCAGGCGACTACACCTGGCAGCTTTTCTCCCACATTGAAGAGCGCTGTCCCGGCGTCGGTGCCGCCATCATGGCGCGTGCTCGTCCGCTGGTAGGCGGTCGAGACTCGCTGCCGGTGCCTGCGGGAGAAACCGCCGGGGCGTGGCTCATTCGGCAAAATTTAACCGATCTGTTTATCGGCTATGCGCATTACGCCGCGCAGATGGCGGCGTGCGGCGATCTGCGCACGCTGGTTATTCCGCCGGCGTGGAATGTTCGCTGCGATTATCAACTGACGCAGATTGAACAGAGCGCCGGGGCGCAGCGTCTGTGCCGCTTTATCCTCGGCGGAGAGGGCCAGCGTTTTCTGAAAAACGCCGGCTTTTTAGCCATCAACGGCGAATCGTAAACTGCGGGGCCAGCAGCGGCAGCGCCGAGCCCGGGTGACAGATTTTGCGTACCGCCAAACCATACGCGCGCTGAAGATTCTCTTCCGTCAGTACGGCGGTGGATTCTCCCGCCAGCCATTCACCGTCGGGGAGCAGTAGCAAAGTCTGGTTCGCTACCTGCAGGGCGTGGGTGGGATCGTGCGTGGTAAACAGCACCGTCCGCTTCTGGCGATATGCCAGGTCGCTAATCAGCTGCAGCACCAGCTGCTGATTGGCCAGATCCAGCGCCGAGCAGGGTTCATCCAGCAGGATATTCTGGCTGGCTCCCACCAGCGCCCTGGCGATGAGCACCAGCTGCTGCTGGCCGCCGGACAGCGCACGGAACACCTTGTCGGCGAGCGTCGCGATCCCCAGCTGCGCCAGCGCCTCCTGGACCTGGCGCTCGTCGTCCGCCGATGGCTGAGCGAACAGGTTAACGTGGCGCGCCCGCCCCATCAGCACCACGTCACGTACCAGCCAGCTAAAGGCTGGACGAAAATGCTGCGGCACGATGGCGATACCGCCGGTGCCGGTAAACTGGCCGCCGAGCGGCGCCAGGACGCCGGTCAGGGTATCGAGCAGGGAGCTTTTGCCGCGGCCGTTGGCGCCAAGTACCGCCCAGATATCACCGGAGCGGCACTGCAGGTTCAGCGGGGCGAATAGCGGTCGGCTATAACCGTAGAGCAGGTTGCTTAAATTCAGGGAAAGGGTCATCAGCGCGCGCCCGTGCGTCGCGACTGCACCAGCAGCCAGGTGAACAGCGGCGCGCCAAGCAGCGCGGTGATAATACCAATGGGAATTTCGGCCTGGGTTAGCGTGCGGGCAAGGTCATCGACGACGATCATAAAACCGCCGCCGAGCCAGAAGGCGATAGGGAGAAGACGCCGGTGATCGGCGCCGGTCAGCAGCCGCGCCAGATGCGGGATCACCAGCCCGACCCATGCGATGCTGCCGCTGACCGCCACCTGAGCGGCGACCAGCACCGCGCAGCATACCAGCACCCCGCGACGCAGCGCGGTCACCGAAACGCCCAGCCCGCGGGCATCTTTTTCCTCCAGCGCCAGCAGGTTAATCCGCCAGCGGAGCCTGAACAGCACCATCGCGGCGCAGGCTACCGGTAGCGCCATCAGCAGGACTTTATGCCAACTGGCGGTGGCAAAGCTGCCGAGCAGCCAGAAGACGATATTCGGCAGCGTTTCTTCGGTATCGGCCAGATACTGCATCAGGCTCACCAGGGCGGCAAAAAAGCCGCTGAGGATAATTCCTGAGAGGATCAGTACCAGGGTACTTTCGCGCCCCTGCAGCGCGGCGATTAGATAGACCAGCATCAGCGCGGCAAGGCCGAAGAGAAAGGTCGAGGTCATCATCAGCGCGGCATTGAGTCCCAGCAGAATCGCCAGCGTCCCGCCGAAAGCGGAGCCGGAGGTGACGCCGATGATATGCGGGTCGACCAGCGGGTTCTGGAACACCCCTTGTAAGGTGGCCCCGCACAGCCCCAGCGCGCCGCCGGCCAGCAGCGCCATCACGATCCTCGGCAGTCTGACCGACCACACCACCTGACCGGCGACGCCGTCGAGGGGGGAAAGATGCGCCAGCTGGCGAAAAACCTCCGCCAGGCTTAACGGATACTGCCCGAGGCAGATAGAGGCGAGTGCAATCATGAGCGTTACCAGCGCGAGGGTACAGTGCAGCAGAGCCGGATGACGATGACTAAGCATCCGGCGACCACTTCACGCGGTAGAAACGCTGATAGTACTCCTGCGCCTTCGCATCGACATCAATGGTGTTATAGCGTGATGGATAGAGCTTTTTCGCCATCCACAGCTCGCCAATCGCCAGCGCCTCCGGCATCGGATAGCCCCAGGCCTTGGCGTACTCCGGCATCAGCCACACGCGATGGTTTTTGACCGCGTCAATGCTCTGCCACTGCGGGTCGTTTTGTATCTGTTTGACCACCTCCGGGTAGCGGTCCTGAACGAAAATTACCTGCGGATCCCACTGTAGTACCTGCTCCAGCGAGACCTGGCGCGCCCCCTTCACGCTGGCGGCGGCTACGTTCAGCGCTCCGGCGTGCTTCATCATCAGGCCGGTATATTTGCCCGAACCGTAGGTGTTGAGATCCGGATTGGCCATATACACCCGCACCCGCTCATTTTCCGGGATGTCGGCAACCGGCGCATTGGCCAGACTGCGCGCGCTGAAGGTGTAATCAATCAGCTGTTCGGCCTGATCCTGGCGACCGACCACTTCGCCAATCAGGCGGATCCCCTGTTTCAGCCCCTCATTGTAGGCCTGCTCTTCATTGGCCATTGTCGGGTTCATTTTGTTTTTCTCCCCTGCGGCATCCTGGCGCAGAGAGATCGCCACCACCGGGATCCCGGCGCTCTGGATCTGCTGGATCATCGCCTGCGGCGCATAGTTGGCAACGAAGACTACCTGCGGATGTAGCGCCAGCAGGCTCTCGATATTGACCTGGGTGAGATCGCCTGGCATCGGCAGTTTTTCAATGTTCGGCATAAAGCGCGCAAACTGCGGGCCAAGCTGTTTTTTCCAGCTGCTCAAGACGCCGACGACGTCGTCAGCAGCATTAAGTTGCACCAGCAGGTTTAAGGTCTGGTGCTGGAGCACCACGGCGCGGGTGACGCGGTCGGGGAGGGTGACTTCACGGCCCAGCTGGTCGGTGAGGGTGCGCTCGGCAAAGGCCTGACCGGTGAACAGGCTGGCGCCTGACAGCGTCAGGAGAAGTAAAACGTGCGGGTATCTGAACATAACAGGCTCGGCAGCAAATGAATAATCGTTATATATTAGAATATACAACGTGGCCGGGCGCAATGGCTGACGGGCTATTTACCCCTTATGGACAGGGCTACTGGTAGAAAACCTCTTCATCGGACATCCGTTCCTCTATCTGCCTTGCGACCTTTTGCAGCGAGGCGAGATGCTTTTGCGCCGCCTGGTCGATGGTCATAGCTTTGGCCATATAGACCAGGTTCAGGCAGCCGATAACCCGCTGCCGGCGGCGAACGGGAACGGCAATGGAGGCGATTTTCTCCTCCTGCTGCCAGCCGCGAAAGTTTTCACCGTAGCCGTTTTGCCGGGTGCGTTCGAGAATGGCGGCCAGTTTTTCCGGCTCGCGCGCCAGCTGATACTCCGCTTCCGGGCGGGCAGCCAGCATATCGATGATCGGGCGTCGTTCGTGTTCCGGCGCGAAAGCCAGCCAGGTTAACCCGGAGGCGGTCAGCAGCAGCGGCAGGCGGCGGCCGACCATTGCCCGGTGGAAGGAGAGGCGGCTGAAGCGGTGGGTGGTTTCGCGCACCACCATCGCATCGACGTCCAGGGTGGTGATATCGGTCGGCCATAAAACCTCGCGCAGCAGCTCGCCAAGCAGCGGCGTGGCGAGGGCAGAAATCCAATGTTCGTCACGAAATCCCTCACTTAACTGACGCACTTTAATCGTCAGGCGAAAGCTGTCATCGGAGCGGCTGCGGCGCACGTAACCCTCATCCTGCAGCGTTTCCAGCAGCCGCCTGACGGTCGTACGATGCAGACCGCTAAACTCGGCCAGGGTGCTGACCGTCGCGCCTCCGTCGAATTTATTTAACAAATTTAATAACAATAATCCGCGGCTCAATCCGCGTACCGTTTTGTATTCCGCCGACGAATTCTCGTTCATGCATCCTCAATAAAAATCAGTTTAAACAAGCTTGTGCACCAGGTGCACATCAGGTGATGTTTTGATTGTAGCGTAAATCGCCAACCCTATACTGACCTCACAATAAAAATAAATTCACATTTAGTTAACAAATTGCCTCGCTGACATTAGTGCAGTGGCGGCAATTTGTCCGAAGCGTGAGGTTTTGAAAATGACAACATCCAATCCTGATATCCAGCCCGCCGTACAGCACAGCGCGCAGGTCGCGATTGCCGGCGCCGGCCCGGTTGGCCTGACGATCGCCAACTACCTCGGGCAGATGGGCGTCAGCGTGGTGCTGATCGAGAAGCTCGAGTCGCTGATCGATTATCCCCGCGCCATCGGTATCGACGATGAGGCGCTGCGGGCGATGCAGGCCGTGGGGCTGGTAGATAATGTGCTGCCGCATACCACGCCGTGGCACGCGATGCGCTTTCTCACCCCCAAAGGGCGCTGCTTTGCCGATATTCAGCCGATGACCGACGAGTTTGGCTGGTCGCGCCGTAACGCGTTTATTCAACCGCAGGTCGATGCCGTGCTGTACGACGGACTCAGCCGCTTTCCCCACGTGCGCTGCCTGTTTTCCCGCGAAGTTGAAGCCTTTAGCCAGAATAGTGACGGTGTCACGTTAAATGTTAAAGGCAGCGGCGGCGAGCGGGAAACCGTTCGCGCCGACTGGCTGGTGGCCTGCGACGGCGGAGCCAGCTTTATTCGCCGCACGCTGAATATTCCTTTTGAAGGGAAAACCGCGCCGAATCAATGGATTGTTATCGATATTGCCAACGATCCGCTGGCGACGCCGCATGTCTATCTGTGCTGCGACCCGGTGCGCCCGTACGTCTCCGCCGCGCTGCCGCACGGCGTCAGGCGTTTCGAATTTATGGTCATGCCCGGCGAAACCGAAGCCCAGCTCAGCGAGCCGCACAAGATGCGCCAGCTATTGAGCAAAGTGCTGCCGGACCCGGATAACGTCGAACTGATTCGCCAGCGCGTCTATACCCATAACGCACGCATCGCCGAACGCTTTCGCGTCGATCGCGTGCTGCTGGCGGGCGACGCGGCGCACATCATGCCGGTCTGGCAGGGACAGGGTTACAACAGCGGTATGCGCGATGCTTTTAACCTGGCCTGGAAACTGGCGCTGGTGGTGAACGGCAAAGCCGGAGAGGCGCTGCTGGACAGCTACCAGCAGGAGCGGCGCGATCACGCCAAAGCGATGATCGACCTGTCGGTCACCGCCGGCAACGTCCTGGCGCCGCCGAAACGCTGGCACGGCGCGGTGCGCGACGGAATTTCGTGGCTGCTGAATTATCTGCCGCCGGTCAAACGCTACTTCCTTGAAATGCGTTTCAAGCCGATGCCGCAGTACCGCGACGGCGCGCTGCTGGCGGAAGGCGAAGGCAAAACGTCTCCGGTTGGCAAAATGTTTATCCAGCCGAAGGTCACGCTGGAAACGGGGCAGGTGACGCTGCTCGATGAGGTGATTGGCGCCAGGTTCGCCATTATCGCCTGGGGCTGCAATCCCCGGTGGGGGCTCACCGACGAGCAGATTGCGCGCTGGCGCGCGGTCGGGGTGCAGTTCATTCAGGTCGTGCCGGAAGTACAGATTCATTGCGATCAGGACAACGTGCCCGGCGTTATCCGCGTGGGCGATACGCAAAACCGCCTGAAAAACTGGTTCGCGCAGCACGATACCGCCATCGCCGTGGTGCGTCCGGATCGCTTCGTCGCGACCGTGGCTATCCCGCAAACCCTCGGCAAAAAGCTCAACGCGCTGGCGAGCAAGATGCAGCTGGCCTCCGCGCAAGCGCCAACCGTGATTGAACAGGTGGCCTGATATGAACGCTTATCTTCATTGCCTCTCGCATACGCCGCTGGTGGGTTACGTTGACCCGGAACAGGCGGTGCTGGACGAAGTTAACGGCACCATTGCCGACGCGCGGGCGCGTATTGCCGCTTTCGATCCGGAGCTGGTGGTGCTGTTTGCCCCCGATCACTACAACGGCTTTTTCTACGATGTGATGCCGCCGTTCTGTTTAGGCATCGGCGCAACTTCTATCGGCGATTTCAGCAGCGCCAGCGGCGTTCTGCCGGTGCCGACGGCGCTGGCGGAGGCCTGCGCCCACGCGGTGATGAAGGAGGGCATCGATCTGGCGGTCTCCTACTGCATGCAGGTGGATCACGGCTTCGCGCAACCGCTGGAGTTCCTGCTCGGCGGGCTGGATACGCTGCCGGTTCTGCCGGTGTTTATCAACGGCGTCGCGTCGCCGCTGCCGGGCTTTCAGCGTACCCGCATGCTGGGCGAAGCCATCGGCCGCTTTCTGACCACCCTCAATAAACGGGTATTAATCCTCGGCTCCGGCGGCCTGTCGCATCAGCCGCCGGTACCGGAGCTGGCGAAGGCCGATGCCCATATGCGCGACCGGCTGCTGGGCAGCGGCAGGCAGCTGCCGCCGGACGAACGGGAACTGCGCCAGCAGCGCGTGATTAGCGCGGCGAAGCAGTTTATCGAGGATCAGCACTCGCTCTATCCGCTCAATCCGGTCTGGGATACCCGCTTCATGAGCCTGCTGGAGCAGGGGCGGCTGGCGGAGCTGGACGCCGTCAGTAACGAAGAGCTGTCGGCAATGGCCGGGAAATCAACGCACGAAATTAAAACCTGGGTGGCCGCCTTTGCCGCGCTATCCGCATTTGGCCGCTGGCGCTGCGAAGGTCGCTATTACCGACCAATCCCCGAGTGGATTGCCGGGTTTGGCTCGCTGAGCGCCACAGTGCAGAACTGAATTAACGGGAGAATATGATGAGCTACCAACCGCAAACCGAAGCCGCCACCAGCCGCTTTCTCAACGTGGAAGAGGGCGGAGAAACATTACGCATCCATTTTAATGACTGCGGCCAGGGTGACGAAACCGTGGTGATGCTGCACGGCTCCGGCCCCGGAGCTACCGGCTGGGCCAACTTTAGCCGCAATATCGACCCGCTGGTGGAGGCGGGCTATCGGGTCATTCTGCTGGACTGCCCCGGCTGGGGGAAAAGCGATGCTATCGTCAGTCGCGGCTCCCGCTCCGACCTGAACGCCCGGGTGCTGAAAAGCGTCATTGATCAGCTGGATATCAGCAACGTGCATTTGCTGGGCAACTCGATGGGCGGACACAGCGCGGTGGCCTTTACCCTCAGCTGGCCGGAGCGCGTCGGCAAACTGGTGCTGATGGGCGGCGGAACCGGCGGCATGAGCCTGTTTACGCCGATGCCGACGGAAGGCATCAAGCTGCTGAACGGCCTGTATCGCGAACCGACCATCGAAAATCTGAAAAAGATGATGAACATCTTTGTTTTCGATACCCGCGATCTGACTGACGCCCTGTTCGACGCGCGTCTCAACAATATGCTATCGCGCCGGGAGCATCTGGATAATTTCGTCAAAAGTCTCGAAGCCAACCCGAAGCAGTTCCCGGACTTTAGCCCGCGTCTCGGCGAAATCCGCGCGCAGACACTGATCGTCTGGGGGCGTAACGATCGCTTCGTGCCGATGGACGCCGGGCTGCGCCTGCTGGCGGGCATTAACGGTTCTGAACTGCATATCTATCGCGACTGCGGCCACTGGGCGCAGTGGGAGCACGCGGAGAGTTTTAACCAACTGGTGCTCGATTTTCTGGCACGTGCCTGAGGAAGCCGAATGACAACTTTATCTCTTGAACACCTGGCGCAACGGTTGCGTGAGGCGGAAAGTCGCGGCCAGGCGATTGAACCGCTGCGATCTCTCCTCGGCGTCGACAACGCCGAAGCGGCCTATGCTATCCAGCGGATGAACGTGCAGCACCACGTGGCGAACGGCCGCCGGGTGGTGGGACGCAAGGTGGGATTGACCCATCCTAAAGTGCAGCAGCAGCTGGGCGTTGACCAGCCGGACTTCGGCACCCTGTTTGCCGACATGTGCTACGGCGATAACGCCAATGTGCCGTTCTCCCGGGTGCTGCAGCCGAAGGTGGAAGCCGAAATCGCCCTGGTGCTGAAACAGGATCTGCCGCATGCCGATACCACTTTTGATGAACTGTACGCCGCCATCGACTGGGTGCTGCCGGCGCTGGAAGTGGTCGGCAGCCGTATCCGCGACTGGTCGATTGGCTTTGTCGATACGGTCGCCGATAACGCCTCCTGCGGCGTTTACGTTTTGGGCAGTCCGGCGCGGCGCCCGGATGGGCTGGATCTGAAACATTGCGTGATGCGCATGACCCGTAACGAGGAAGAGGTCTCCAGCGGGCGCGGCAGCGAATGCCTTGGCCATCCGCTGAACGCGGCGGTGTGGCTGGCGCGCAAAATGGCCAGCCTCGGCGAGCCGCTGCGGGCGGGCGATATCGTGCTCACCGGAGCGTTAGGCCCGATGGTGGCGATTACCGCCGGCGATCGTTTTATCGCCCATATCGACGGTTTAGGTTCAGTGGCGGCGACCTTTGTCGCCGAAGAGGAACAGCGTGATGAGTAAACGTAAAGTCGCCATTATCGGCTCCGGCAATATCGGCACCGATTTAATGATCAAAATTCTGCGCCACGGGCAGCACCTGGAGATGGCGGTGATGGTCGGCATCGACCCTGAGTCCGACGGCCTGGCCCGCGCCCGGCGTATGGGCGTCGCCACCACCCACGAGGGCGTTGGCGGGCTGATGCAGATGGCGGAATTCGCCGATATCGATGTGGTTTTTGACGCCACCAGCGCCGGGGCGCACGTGAAAAACGACGCCGCGTTGCGGGAAGCCAAACCGGGGATCCGCGTGATCGACCTGACCCCAGCGGCCATCGGCCCGTACTGCGTGCCGGTGGTCAATCTCGAGGCCAATCTTGCCGAGGGTAACGTCAATATGGTGACCTGCGGCGGCCAGGCCACTATCCCGATGGTGGCGGCGGTATCCAGAGTGGCAAAAGTGCACTATGCAGAGATCGTCGCCTCGATTGCCAGCAAATCTGCCGGTCCGGGGACGCGCGCTAACATTGATGAATTTACCGAAACCACCTCGCAGGCCATTGAGAAAGTGGGCGGCGCGGCGAAAGGCAAAGCGATTATCGTGCTGAATCCGGCGGAGCCGCCGCTGATGATGCGCGATACCGTTTATGTCCTGAGCGAAGCGGCATCGCAGCAGGCGGTTGCCGAGTCGATCGCCGAGATGGCGGCGGCGGTGCAGGCCTATGTGCCGGGATATCGCCTGAAGCAGCAGGTGCAGTTTGAGGTGATCCCGGAAGATAAACCGGTGAATCTGCCGGGCGTCGGCCGCTTCTCCGGCCTGAAAACGGCGGTTTACCTCGAGGTCGAAGGGGCGGCGCACTATCTGCCCGCTTACGCGGGTAACCTCGATATTATGACGTCGGCGGCGCTGGCGACGGCGGAAAAAATGGCCCAGGCGATGAATGACGCAGCGGGAGAGGCAGCATGAACGGCAAAAAACTCTATATCTCCGACGTGACTCTGCGCGACGGGATGCACGCGATTCGCCATCAATACTCACTCGACAATGTACGCCAGATTGCCCGGGCGCTGGATAGCGCGGGAGTGGATTCAATCGAAGTCGCCCACGGCGACGGCCTGCAGGGTTCCAGCTTTAACTACGGCTTCGGCGCGCACAGCGACCTGCAGTGGATTGAAGCGGCGGCGGAGTCGGTCAGCCAGGCGAAGATCGCGACTTTACTGCTTCCCGGCATCGGTACCCTGCATGACCTGAAAAATGCGTATCAGGCAGGCGCGCGGGTGGTGCGCGTGGCCACCCACTGCACCGAGGCGGATGTTTCCGCGCAGCATATCGCCTTCGCCCGCGAGCTGGGCATGGACACCGTCGGCTTCCTGATGATGAGCCATATGACCACTCCGGAGCAGCTGGCGCAGCAGGCGCTGAAAATGGAATCCTACGGCGCGACCTGTATCTACGTTGTCGATTCCGGCGGGGCGATGAATATGCGCGATATTCGCGATCGTTTCCGCGCCCTGAAATCGGTGCTGAAGCCGGAAACCGCCACCGGGATGCACGCACACCATAACCTGAGCCTCGGCGTCGCCAACTCCATCGCCGCGGTGGAAGAGGGCTGCGACCGCATCGACGCCAGCCTGGCGGGGATGGGCGCCGGTGCGGGCAACGCGCCGCTGGAGGTGTTTATCGCCGCCGCCGATAAGCTCGGCTGGAATCATGGCACCGATCTGTATGCCCTGATGAACGCCGCCGATGAGCTGGTGCGCCCGCTGCAGGATCGCCCGGTGCGGGTTGACCGCGAAACGCTGGCGCTGGGCTATGCCGGGGTTTACTCCAGCTTTCTGCGCCACAGCGAAGTGGCCGCCGAGCGCTACGGCCTGAGCGCGGTGGATATCCTCGTCGAACTGGGCAAACGGCGGATGGTGGGCGGTCAGGAGGATATGATCGTCGACGTCGCGCTGGACCTGCTCAATCGTCATCAATAAAAGCAACGCGCGGCTGGCAACGTATCAGCCGCCATTTACCTGCTCCGCTTGTCCGGATATCGCAAAGGTACCCTATGACCCAAACAACGACTGCAAGCAATTCGCGCCTGATGTTAACCGTCGGGCTCTGTTTTATGGTGGCCCTGATGGAAGGGCTGGATCTCCAGGCGGCGGGCATCGCCGCCGTCGGCATGGCGCAGGCGTTCGCGCTGGATAAAATGCAGATGGGCTGGATTTTCAGCGCCGGGATCCTCGGCCTGCTGCCCGGCGCGCTGGTGGGCGGCATGCTGGCGGATCGCTACGGCCGCAAGCGAATTCTGCTCGGCTCGGTGCTGCTCTTCGGCCTGTTCTCAATCGCCACCGCGCTGGCATGGAATTATCCGACGCTGCTGCTGGCGCGCCTGTTAACCGGCGTCGGGCTTGGCGCGGCGCTGCCGAATCTGATTGCTTTAACCTCCGAGGCCGCGGGTCCTCGTTTTCGCGGCAGGGCGGTCAGCCTGATGTACTGCGGCGTGCCCATCGGCGCGGCGCTGGCGGCGGCGTTGGGCTTTTTCGGCCTTGCCGCGGCCTGGCAAACGGTGTTCTGGGTCGGCGGTATCGTTCCGCTGCTGCTGGTGCCATTATTGATGCGCTGGCTGCCGGAATCGCAGGCGTTTCGGCGCAGCGCACAGGGCGTGCCGCTACGCACGCTCCTTGCGCCGGGCAACGCCGCCGCTTCTCTGCTCCTGTGGTTGTGCTATTTCTTTACGCTGCTGGTGGTCTATATGTTGATCAACTGGTTGCCGATGCTGTTAGTTGGCCAGGGATTCAGCCCCAGCGAGGCGGCGGGGGTGATGTTTGTCCTGCAGTTCGGCGCCGCCTGCGGGACGTTGCTGCTGGGGGCGCTGATGGATAAGCTCAGTCCGCTATGGATGTCGCTGCTAATTTATATCGGCATGCTGGCGTCGCTGCTGGCCCTGGGAACCGCGTCCTCGCTGACCGCAATGCTCTTCTCCGGCTTTGTCGCCGGCCTGTTTGCCACCGGCGGCCAGAGCGTGCTGTATGCGCTGGCTCCGCTGTTCTATCGCACCGAAATCCGCGCCACGGGCGTGGGAACGGCGGTGGCGATTGGCCGTCTCGGCGCGATGAGCGGTCCGCTGCTGGCTGGCAAAATGCTGGCGCTGGGCACCGGCACCGTCGGGGTGATGGCGGCGTCCGCCCCCGGCATTCTGCTGGCGGGCGTGGCGGTGTTCTGGCTGATGAGCCGACAAAAGCGCGCCGCGCTGGCCTGAGCATTTTCGTTTATTCCCGGGGACGGCGCGGTAAACCCGCGCCTTGCCCGGGCTACCGGCCCGCAGCAGTTTGTTGCTTGTAGCCCGGCTAAGCGCAGCGCGAGCCGGGGCGCTGTCCTTCGCCTTGCGCATCTCTCTACTTTGGCATAGGTTAAATCATCATCCATTGATTCTTCCTGGCATCATGTCTTTTACCTCCCGCTTACTGAGCACTATCCCCGGCATCCGGTATGCCTTTCTCGACGTCCATGAAACCGCCGCCTTTCCCTATAGCGAAATGGCGCCAGTTAAACTGGTTCACAGCAACATCGTGCATGAGTATCTGGCGCCGCAGGCGGAGCGACCCCATGCCGATGCGATGTTTACCGCCCTCAGCGGGCAAAAGATAGGGGTAGTGACCGCCGACTGTCTGCCGCTGCTGATGGCGTCGCGCGATGGGCGCTATATTTGTAGCGTCCACGCAGGCTGGCGCGGCGCGGCCAGCGGAATTATTGAAAATAGCCTGGCGTTGTTTCAGCGTTATCACGTCGCCCCGCAAGATCTGGTGGTGGTGAGCGGGCCGCATATTCACGCCTGCTGCTACGAAGTCACCGCCGACTTCTATCAGGCTCTGCTGGCAATGCCCGCAGGCGAGCTGGCAAAGCGCCATCGGGAGCAGCTCTTCCTGCCCCATCAGGCGGCGTCAGTGGGGGAGCAGGCGCAAGCGACCGCTGACGACAATGTCTGGTTCGATCTGCGGGCCTTTGCCCATCTCCTGCTGCGCAGCGCGGGGGTGCCGGAAGAAAACATGGAGTGGCTGGGGAGCTGTACCTACTGCACGCCGCAGCTGCTGGGGTCGTTTCGTCGGCGCACGCATTTCCCGGCGCCGAAGTCATTTCAGTACTCATGGATCATGCGCGAACCTGATAGTGCGGGCCGATGAGACGAAATGATATTTGATGATGTGTAACATCGGCGGGCGTTTGCTATCTCTGCACTCCTTCAAACAAGGAGGATTGCAAAATGAAATTGAACCCGTTCGCTTTAACTCTTGCGCCGCTGCTGGCCGCCGGCGCGTTTTCTGCTCATGCCGGCCCGCAGGCCCACGTGGTCTGCGCTTATCACCATACGTTGGGCGATGACGCCATTATGATGTTCGGCAAACCGAATCAGGCTATGTGGCATGATTTTTTTGGCAACACCCATACTGACGCAGTGTCGACCTATCAGACGCTGCGCGACCAGCCGGAAACCACCTGCGATAACAAAGCCGACAGCTCCGCCTACTGGGCGCCATCGCTGAAGCTGCCTGACGGTCAGGTGGTCGCGCCGGCTTATCAAAAAACCTACTACCAGACCAGCAAAGTCGAACAGCATCCGCTGCATCCGTTCCCGGCCGGTCTCGAACTGCTGGCGGGCGATCATCACGGTTCTGCTCCCAGTTCGCGCATTACCTTTCTCTGCGCCAACGGCAATGGCTATACCAATAAGGCCGATCAGATTTGCGGGCTGCGCAAAGCGGGGGATGCGGTACAGTTTAATATCGGTATCCAGTTCCCCAACTGCTGGGATGGCGTCAACCTGAAACCGACGCACGGCCACAGTAACGCGACATACGACGTCAATGGCGCCTGTCCAGGCGATTACCCGGTGAAAATTCCGACCGTAAACATGAACGTGGCATACGTTCTGCCGCAGATAAAAACGCTGGATACGGCAAAAATTCAGCTTTCAATGGATCCGGTCATGGACGGCGACAAGCGTCAAGAGCGCTGGGGCAGCATCTATACGGCGCACGCGGATTTCATGAACGGCTGGACGGTTGAGGCAGCGCACTATATGACCGAGCGCTGCATGAATAAGGGGATCGACTGCGGTAGCGCGGTGCCTTATGGCTTCTCCACGGTAGAGGAGAACGCGCTGGTGGACAGCACCGAGCCGACGGTGACCCATGCCGCTCCGGAAAATCTGGTGGTCAGCGATAACTGGAAAAACGGCGGGCGCACGCATAACCCGGAAACCATGACGCTGGTGAAATTCCCGATCCCGCCGCTGCCGCAGGGACAGGACGCTTCGCTGTTTAAATATCAGTTGCGGATCTACGGTGGAAAAGTGGAAACCAACGGCGCGGATCAGATTTTTCTCTATCCGGCGAGCAACGACTGGAGCGCAAACAGCGTGACCTGGAATCATCGTCCGTCCTGCAACTACAGCTCTGATGGGGTTCTGTATCTTAATTCAAAGCGTGAATACCGGACGATCGATGTTGATAAAGCGGTGCGCAAGGCGCTGGCTGAGGGCAAATCCGAGATCTCGTGGTATATCGGCGGAGACCGTCAGGGCAACCGCTATCATTTCGATCCCGCGGGGTCGCAGCAGGAGCCGATGCTGATGCTGATGGGCTTTAAAAATACGCCGGAGATCTGATCGCAGCTATACCCCGGGAGCAGAGTGCAGTGCGGCATAATTTCCCGGAGGCGATGCTGCGCATCTGTCCGGGCTACGGGATGGCAGATGGCGGTGAACCTGTAGCCCGGGCAGGCGCTTAGCGCCGCCCCCGGGAGCAGAGTACAGGGGCCCGTAGCCCCGCTAAGCGCAGCGCGAGCGGGGGAAATCACAATACCGTAAACCCGTGCGTACCATCGCGCGCCAGCTGTTCAACCAGGCCGAACTCCCAGTCGAGGTAGGCCTGCATTGCCGCCGGGGAGTTATCGGTACCTTCATATGGGCGCTGATAGCGATCGCTGCGCGGCGTCGCCAGATGCGTCTCGCCATGCTCCAACGCCAGTCCGGCATCAATCCACGCCAGGGTGCCGCCGCTCAGCAGCTGCACCGGTTTACCGGTTAAAGCCGCTACCTCCGGCACTGCGTAGCGGGCCAGCAGGCTGCTGCCGCAGGTGACAACGTAACGTTCTCCTTGCGGTATCACCTCCAGCGCCTGGCGCAGCTGCGAACGAACCAGCCAGTAAGCGCCCGGGATATGCCGGGCGACATAGTTGGCGCTGGTGGTGAAGTCCAGCACCACGGTGCCGGGTACCCGCAGCTGTTCCGCTAACTGCTGTGGCGAAATCTCCTCCGCCTGCGGCCCCGGCGGTACTTTGGCCGCGGGGGTACCGCGCTCGCTAAAGTCTTCAGGGCGCGCATCATTTAACACCGCCACTTCCCACCCCATCTGCGCCAGCCAGGACGCCGTTATCGGCGCGCGTATCGCGTCATCGGCAATCAGCACAATCCGCGCTCCGCGCACGCTGGCGAAATGGTCGGTTTCCTGCACCAGCTGCCCGCCGGGCGCGCTAACGCTCAGCGGCAGATGGCCTGCGGCGTACTCCTCCGGGCTGCGAACGTCAAACAGGTAAGTCGTACGCGCGGGCTGCCGCAGCCAGCGCTGAAGGGTTGCGGTGTCTATAAAGGCGACGCCGGCGCGCTCCGCCAGCTGTCTCACCGCCGTCGCGCGTTCGACTGAGGCGCGAAAATCGGCATCGTAGCGGCGCTGCTGGCCGCGCTCAAGGTCAAGCCCGGCTAAGGTCCAGCCGATGGTGCCGTTGCGCAGCGCGTAGACCGGATTGGGCAAACCGGCGTTGCGCAGCGACTGCGTGCCGATAATACTGCGCGTGCGCCCCGCGCAGTTGACGATCACCGTCGCCTGCGGTGACGGAATCAGGCCCTCGATGCGCAGCGCCAGCTCCCCGCCGGGCACGCTGATGCTGCCGGGAATATTCATGGTGTGATACTCATCGAAACGGCGCGCGTCGACGACCACCACCTCCTGTTGACCCTCGAGCAGCGCCTTCACTTCCCCGGCGCTCAGCGAGGGGGTATGCCGCTCGCTCTCTACCAGCTCGCCGAACGCTTTACTCGGCGAATTCACGTCCTGAAACAGCTCCCCGCCGCTGCGTTGCCACCCCGAGAGGCCGCCTTCCAGCAGCGCGACATCCTGATAACCCCAGCTCTGCAGGCGCTCGACGGCCCGCTCCGCCAGACCTTCGCCGCCGTCATAGACGGTAATCGGCGTCGTCAGGCGCGGCACGCGTCGAAAAACATCCAGCTCCATTTTGCTGAGCGGCAGATTAGCGGCAAACAGCGGATGGCTGCGGGCAAAGTCGGCCTCTTCGCGAACATCGATCAGCGCCAGCTCCGCGCCGTCAAGCAGCGCCTGGCGCAGCTGAGCGGTCGGGCGATAAGAACAGATGGGCATATTAATTATCCTTTGAGAGATCCCAGATATTGGGCAAGTGGCGATTGGAGTAACCGGAGACAAAAGGTTTGACGAGGCCTTCCGGGGTATAGACCGCGCGCCTGACGCCGCCGATATTGCCGCCGTAAACGTGAATACTGATCGAGACGCTATCCGCGAGGGCGTTGCTCACCCGGTGAATATCGCCATCGCGGGAAGAGACTTTTTCTACTTCACCAGGGGAGAGGCGTTCGGCAACGCCGCTGACCACCGGCTGGCCGCGCTCGTCCAGGCGGTAGCGCTGATTCTCCTCCGCGCCGCGCAGCATGCCGATGGCGCCCCACACCCGATGATCGTGAATCGGCGTCGATTGCCCAGGCCCCCAGACGAAGCTGACGATGGAAAATCGCTGTCCGGAATCGGCATGCAGTAGATACTGCTGATAGTGGTGGGGGTGCGGCAGGGTGTACTCTTCCGGCAGCCAGTCATCTTTTTTTACCAGCGTGGCCAGGCGCTGAGCCACGGCGTCAAGCAGGGCTGGCTCATCGGCAAATTCGCGATGCAGGGCATCAAGGTCCTGAATAAACTGGCGTAATTTTTCCACTCGCGGTGCGGTCATGGTCGCTTCCTGTTGTCGGGACTGGTCTTTACGCTAGCAAAGGCGTTAATATAATTAAAATGCAATTTCCTCATATATTAATATGCAAAAATCACATTAAGGACGCTATGCGCATCGACGACATTGACGCACTGCTGGCCACCGTGCAGTTCTCCTCGCTTAATCAGGCCGCGGAATATCTCGGTATTACCCAATCGGCGATAACCCGCCGACTTCAGCGACTGGAGCAAACCCTCAACGTGACGCTGCTTGAGCGTCAGACCCGGCCGCTCACCCTGACCGCCGCCGGGCACCGGGTTTACGAGCAGTGCCTGAGCATCAAGCGGGAGACCAAAAAGCTGTACGGCCTGCTCGACCCCGAGGCCGAGCCGCACGGCATCCTGCGTCTCGGGGTTCCGCAGAGCGTGGCGGAAATTGCGCTGCAGCCGGCGCTGACCGCGCTGCGCCAGCAGTTTCCCGCCCTGAGACCGCAGGTGACCTGCGGCTGGAGCGGGCTGCTGCAAAAGCGCCTTGAAAGCGTCGAGCTGGACGGCGTGCTGGCGATGGGGCCGGAACAGCAACGCTTTGCTGAGGGCTGCGGCGGGCGCTTGCTGTGCCCGCTGGATATTGCGGTGATTGCGGCCAAAAGCTGGCGTCTTCACGCCGGGGCGCTGCGCGACTGCGCGGAAAAAGGCTGGGTGCTTAATCCCGACGGCTGCGGCCTGCGGGCCGGGCTGATTCGCGAGCTGCAGTCCCAGGGGCTGCGTCTGGCGCTGAATGTTGAGACCGCGGGTGCCCAGCTGCAAATCAGCCTCGTGGCGCAGGGGCTGGGGCTTGGCCTGGTCCCGCGCGCCGCGCTGGCCGCCAGCCCGTGGCGCGATGAGGTGACAATATTGACGCTGGCGGATTTCCAGCCCGAGGTGCATCTGTGGCTGGTTCACGCGCAGAATCTGGCTAATCTGAGCCAGCCGCTGACTTTTTTCGCCGGCAAAGTCGTTCAGCAGCTAAACGTATCTGGCTGAAACGTATATATAATTTTTATAAATGCTTATCTTGCATATTAAGATATGATAAAAATGCATTTTGTTCATTAAGAGCCCGTGTATAGGGTAATGAAAACGCGCCGCCGCGGCGGCCCACTCATTATCCTGCTACAAGGAGTTCTGCATGAGCATTCAATTTCTCGGCATGATCGGCCACCGCCTGTCGTCGGAAACCATCGCCCCGGTCGGCCCCATTTTTGACCGCGATTACATCGTGCGTTTCGCGCAAACCCACGAGGCCGCCGGGTTTGACCGCCTGCTGGTAGGCCACTGGTCCGATCAACCCGACGGATTTCTGGTGACCGCGCTGGCGGGCCTGTCGACGCAAAAGATCGGCTTCCTGTTGGCTCATCGTCCCGGTTTTGTCTCGCCGACCCTCGCTGCGCGTAAGTTCGCTACCCTTGAACATCTGCTGGGCGGACGGCTGGCTGTGCATATCATCAGCGGCGGCAATGACGCCGAGCAGCGCCGCGACGGCGATTATCTCGATCACGACCAGCGCTATGCGCGCACCGATGCCTTCCTTGAGACCCTTCGCACGGTGTGGACCGCCGAACAGCCGGTGGATATCGCCAATGACTTTTATCAGGCGGAACAGGCGTGGTCGGCGATACGCCCGCTGCAAAAACCGCATATCCCTCTCTACTTCGGCGGCTCGTCGGAAGCCGCTATCGCCGTGGCCGGCAAACACGCCAATGTTTTCGCTCTGTGGGGCGAGTCGCTGGCGCAAACCGAGGAAACCATCCAGCGCGTGCGGGCCGAGGCGGCGAAACATCAGCGAGAAATCGACTTCAGCGTCTCGTTCCGGCCGATTATCGCCGCGACCGAAGCTGAGGCCTGGGAAAAAGCCGAGCATATTCTGCACGTCGCCACCGAACGGGCGGCGCAGAGCGGGGACGGCTTCAAAGCCAAGCCCGACAGCGTCGGGGCGCAGCGTCTACGGGCCACCGCAGCGCAGGGCAAGGTGGTAGATAAACGTCTGTGGACCGGAATTGCGCAGCTGGTGGGCGGCGGCCACAACTCTACCGCGCTGGTAGGCACTCCGGAACAGGTTGCTGACGCGCTGCTCGATTATTACGACCTCGGCGTGCGCAACTTCCTGATCCGCGGATTCGATCCGCTCAACGATGCCCAGGAGTACGGTAAAGCGCTGCTGCCGATCGCCCGCGAAAAAGCGGCCCTGCGCGCCGCGGCGGAGCGCGCATCGTGAAACATCCGGCTACCGATGAGTGGGCGCGACGGCTCGCGGAGATTCGCCACCTGATGGCGGAGCAGGCGGCCAGCCTCGACGCCAGCGGCGACTTTCCCCGCGACAATATCGACCGTCTGCGCCAGCGCGGCTTTTTAAGCCTCGCCGTACCGCTGCAGTACGGCGGGGCAGGTGCCGATCTTCCCAGGCTCCAGCAGGCGATTGCCGCTATTGCCTGGGGCGAACCGGCGACGGCGCTGATTGTCTGCATGCAGTACCTGCATCATCTGCGGCTGGCGGAAAACGAGAACTGGTCCGAGCCGCTGCGCCAACGGGTTTTTCACGATGCCGTTGAGCGGGGAGGATTGATCAACAGTCTGCGCGTGGAGCCGGAACTGGGCTCCCCGGCGCGCGGCGGCCTGCCGCAAACCGTGGCGACCCGCCGCGCGGAAGGGTGGCAGATTAATGGCCATAAAATTTATACCACCGGTATTGAGGGGCTGAGCTGGCTGGCCATCTGGGGCCGCAGCGACGACGCTCCGCCGCTGGTCGGCACCTGGCTGGTGCCGCGCGAAAGTGACGGTATTAGCGTCGTCAAAAGCTGGGACCACGGCGGAATGCGGGCAACCGGCAGCCATGAAGTGGTGCTCAACAACGTGCAGGTGGCCGCCGATCACGCGGTGGATGTATGGGCTGCCGATGCGCCTCCCGCGCCGGATGCTGAACAGTTTCGCCTGTTTGCCAACCGCCACACGGCGCTACTGGCGGCAATTTACGACAGCATCGCGCGGGCGGCCCGCGACTGGCTGGTGTCCTGGCTGGGTACGCGTATCCCGGGGAGCCTTGGGCAACCGCTTTCCAGCCTGCCGCGGGTGCAGGAAAAAGTCGGCCAGATTGACGGCTGGCTACTGGTCAATCGCAGTCTGCTGGAAAAGGCCGCGCAGCTGGGCTTTTCCGCCATTGAGGCGAATCTCGCGAAAGTCACGATTACCGACAACGCCATTCAGGCGGTAAACCTGGCGCTGGAGCTCACCGGCAACCATGGCCTGAGTCGGCAAAATCCTCTGGAACGCCACTATCGTAACGTGCTTTGCGGACGGGTACACACCCCGCAGAGCGACAGCGCGTGGCTGGCGGCCGGCAAATACGCTTTTCAAAAATAAGGATAATTCTCATGCGCAGATTTAATGTTACCGCTTTAGGCGGCGCGATCATGCTGCTGGTCCTCAGCGGCTATGCGGCGGCTCAGGAGCGAATCACCCTGCGAATTGCCGATCAAAAAGGCGGCATGCGTTCGCAGCTGGAAGCCGCCAACGCCCTGCAGAATCTCCCATATGAGATTAAATGGGCCGAGTTTCCGGCCGCCGCGCCGCTGGCGGAAGCGCTTAACGCCGGGGCGGTGGATGCGGGGATAATCGGCGATGCGCCGCTGCTGTTCGCGCTGGCTAACGGCGCGCCGGTTAAAGCCATCGCCGTCGATAAAAGCAACCCGGCCGGCACCGCGGTGCTGGTCTCGCCCGGCAGCGCGTTGAAAAGCGCCGCGGATTTAAAAGGCAAACGCATCGCTACCGGTAAAGGATCGATTGGCCACTTTGTGGCGCTGAAAGCGCTGGAGCAGGCGGGAATTTCGCCAAAGGATGTGCAGTGGGTGTTTCTCGGTCCGGTGGACGCCAAAGTGGCGCTGCTCAACGGTTCGGTTGATGCCTGGGCGACCTGGGAGCCGTACACCACGCAGTTGGTGAAGACCGCCGAGGGGCAGATCCTGGTCAGCGGCAAAGGGTTGCTGCCGGGCAACACCTTCCTGGCGGCAACCGATGATACCCTGAAGGACCCGCAGAAGCGCGCGGCGCTGCAGGATTACCTCAATCGCCTGGCCGGCGCCGAGCGCTGGGCGTATGCCAATCTCGATAGCTACGGTAAAACCCTGGGGGAGATTATTCGCTTCCCGGCGGATATCGCCCGCGCGCAGTTTGCCAATCGCCAGTCGCAGTGGCAGCCTCTGAACGCGAAGACGGTCGCCCAGCAGCAGTCGACGGCGGATTTTTATCTCGCCAACGGGCTGATCCGCGCGAAGCTGGACGTGACGCCGACGTTTGATAACGGCTTTAGCGTGCCTGCCGCGCAGGCCCATGCGGAGGCGACGCCATGATAACCTCTGCTTTTTCCCGCCGTCGTTTCTTACGCTTGACCGGCAGCCTTGCGCTGGCCGGCGCATCCCTGCCGCTTTGGGCTCACGATATGGCGGCTATGGCGAGCGGTGAGGAACACCTGGCCCTGCGCCTGGCGCAGCCGTACAAAATCAAGCTGGCGATTAACAAAAGCGCGGTGTGCCTGGCGCCAGTCGCCGTCGCCGAGCAGCAGAAGATCTTCACTAAATACAATCTCGACGTGGAGTTCGTTAACTTCGGCAACTCGACGGACGTGCTGCTGGAGGCAATTGCCACCGGCAAGGCCGACGCTGGCGTCGGGATGGCGCTGCGCTGGCTGAAGGCGCTGGAGCAGGGCTTCGACGTGAAGCTCACCGCCGGAACCCACGGCGGCTGCCTGAACCTGCTGACGGCGAAAAACTCGCCGTTCGGCGGCCTGGAGAGCCTGAAGGGGCAAACCATCGGCGTCACCGATATGGCGGGGCCGGATAAAAACTTTTTCGCCATCTTGCTTAAGCGCCACGGTATCGATCCGATAAGCGATGTGCAGTGGAAAGTCTATCCGGCGGATTTGCTCAGCGTGGCGCTGGATAAACGCGAAATCGCCGCCATCAGCGGCAGCGAACCCTTTAGCTATCGTCTGCTGGACACCGGTAAATATCAGCTTATCGCCAGCAATATGACCGGCGATTATGCCAGGCTGAGCTGCTGCGTACTGGGGGTCAGCGGTAGCCTGGCGCGCGATCATAAACCGGCCGCTGCCGCGCTCACCCAGGCGATTCTTGAGGCGCACAGCTATGCCGCCGCGCACCCGGAGAGCGTGGCGCAATCCTTCCTCGCCCATGCGCTGAATACCAATGAGGCGGAGGTCAGCGGCATTCTCCACGGCCAGGGGCACGGTCATCACGCGGTGGGCGAAGCGTTTGTTAAAGAGCTGACCCAGTACGCGGTGGATCTTCAGCGGGTGCAGGTCATTAAACCGGGAACCGATCCCCATCAGTTTGCGGAGAGCATTTATGTCAACGTTTTCGCCTGAACGGGCGCTGGCGCGCCCGGCAAGCGGCAGGCCGCGGTGGACGGAAGGCTGGCTGGCCGCCGCGCTGTGGATGCTGGGCGGCTTGTATACGCTGGCCTGGCCCGATGCCGGGCGGCGCTGGCCGTTTAGCGAAGGGTGGGCGCTGGCGCAGTTCACCCTCGGCGGCGGGCTGCTGGTGCTGGCGCTGAGCTACCGCTACTGGCGGCAGCGGGGGACGCGTCTGCAGCATGCCGGAAAGTGGCTGGCGCTGCTGCCGCTGCTCTTTGCGCTGTGGGAAGGGCTGACGGCAAAGACGGCATTTTTGCCGGTGCCGTTTTTCGCGCCGCCGCAGGCGCTGATTGAGGTGCTGCACGATGACTGGCCGCGCCTGCTCGATAGCCTTCTGCATTCGCTGGGGCTGCTCGGGCTCGGGGTGCTGCTGGGCACCAGTTGCGGTTTTATCAGCGGGCTGGCGATCGGCTGGTCCCAGCGGATCGGCTACTGGGTGCATCCGGTGTTACGTCTGCTGGGGCCGGTGCCGTCCACCGCGCTGCTGCCGCTGTGCCTGTTTATCTTCCCTTCCAGCTTTGGCGCCAGCGTGTTTCTGATCGCGCTCAGCACCTGGTTCCCGGTGACCGTGCTGACCTGGTCCGGGGTTATCGGCATCGATAAGGCGTGGTATGACGTGGCGCGTACCCTGGGCGCCAGCCAGCGTTTCCTGATCCTGCGCGTGGCGATCCCCGCCGCCTTGCCGAACGTTTTTGTCGGCCTGTTTATGGGGCTGGGCGCGTCGTTTTCGGTGCTGATTGTCGCCGAAATGGTCGGCGTGAAATCCGGGATCGGCTTTTATCTGCAGTGGGCGCAGGGCTGGGCGGCCTATCCCAATATGTACGCGGCGCTGCTGGTGATGGCGCTGCTTTGCTCCGGCCTGATTAGCGGGCTGTTTATGGTGCGCGACCGGCTGCTGAGCTGGCAGCGGGGAGGGATGCAATGGTAACCGCGAACGCCACTTCTCAGGCGGCATCGACCGGCGCGGCGGTGTCGATAAGCCATCTGCATCATGCTTTTACCCTCGGCAAACGGACGGTGCCGGTGCTGGAGAATATCAGCCTGCAGTTGCGGCCCGGAGAAAGCGTCGCGCTGCTCGGCCCTTCAGGCTGCGGTAAATCCACTCTGCTGCGGCTGCTGGCGGGACTGGAGCCGCAGCAGGCCGGGCAAATTCAGATTGATGAGGCGGCGATGGGCGGGCCGGGGCCCGAGCGAATACTGGTGTTTCAGGACCCGACCCTTTATCCGTGGCTGACGGTGCGGCAAAACGTGCTGCTGGGGCCGCAGGCGCAGGGGAAAAAGGGGCTTGAGCCAAAGGCCGACGCGCTGATTGCGCGAATGGGTCTGCAGGCGTTTAGTGAGGCGTTGCCGCGCCAGCTTTCCGGCGGGATGGCGCAGCGTGCGGCGCTGGCGCGCGCGCTGCTGAATGAACCGCGTCTGCTGCTGCTCGACGAACCGTTGGGCAAACTGGATTCGCTTACCCGCATCAGCATGCAGCGGGAGCTGATCGCCCTGTGGCAGCAGCAGGGCTATACCAGCCTGCTGGTCACTCACGATATCGAAGAGGCGCTGCTACTGTGCGATCGGGTGTTAATCATGTCGCCGCGGCCGGGGCGGATTATCGCCGAGTTTGCGCTGCCGCTGGCGTATCCTCGCCATCGCGACAATCCGCTGCTGCTGCAGCATCGTCAGGATATTCTGCGTATTCTTGGCCAGGGAGAGGATTGGTAAGGCAACGTGCTAACCGGGGGCGTGCTCATTCTGACCGTTCGGCGGGTAGTCCCGGGAGCGGCGCGGTAGGGCCGCGCCTTGCCCGGGCTACAGGGATTGCGCTCATTCTGACCGTTTGGCGGGCAGTGTGGTAGCCCGGATAAGGCGCCGCGCGCCGCGATCCGGGACAGGGATGAGGCTTAAAAATCCATCTTCACCGTAAACTGCACTTCCCGCGGATCGCCGATCTGGTTACCGAGGTTATTGGTGCCGATGGAGGAGGTGTAATAGGTCTTATCGAACAGGTTCTTCACGTTAACCTGCAGGGTGACCGGATATTGTAGCTTCATCTTATAGGCGGCAAACACATCCGCCACCGCATAGCCCTGCAGATAATAATCCGCGCCGTTGGTCCCGGAACGTTTGCTCACCGCGCGACCGCCGCCGCCCACCGTCAGCGTATTGCTGTCGTAGACGTTATGAATGTCATAGCTCAGGAACAGCGAACCGGTGTGTTTCGGCACGTTCGGCAGCGGTTTGCCTTTGTAATCCGGATCGTCGGTGACCTTCGCATCGGTATAGCCGTAGCTGGCGATGACGCTCAGGTTATCGGTCAAGGATCCGGCCACGTCGACTTCGACGCCGCGAGAGCGCACCTTACCGGCGGTTTTCGCCACGGTTTCATCACCCACGGATTCCGTGTAGAGAACGTTGCGCTTATCAATATCAAACAGCGCAATATTGGCGGTGACGCCGTTGAACAGCTCAAACTTTGCGCCCAGCTCGTACGCCGTGGACTCTTCCGGCGGCAGGTTGCCGATATAGCTGGCGATAGAGGACTGCGGCATAAACGACTGCGCTACGTTACCGAACAACGAAACGGACGGCGTCAGCTTATAAACCAGGCCCGCTTTCGGCGTCCATTTTTGGTCGCTGCTGTCGGTATTGACGTTAAACGGGCGGCCCTTACCGGCGTACTGGGTGTAATACTGATAGCGCACTCCGGCAACGGCAATCCATTTATCGGTAAGATAGAGCGCGTCCTGAACGTAGCCCGCGTAGCTCTCCTGCTGAATGCGCTGGTCGCTGTCGGATGCCGAAGCGCTGGAGCATTTGCCAACAGTACCGTAGACCGGATTATAGATATTGAAACCCTTGACGTTCTTACAGCGGATCATATCGGTGCGCAGCAGATCGTAATTCTCATAGGCCAGACCAGTGAGGATCTCGTTGTAAAAGCCGCCAATAACCACGTTACCCTGTAAATCCGCTCGCGAAGAGTGCATTTTCTGGGTTGAACCGTGTGTGGCATCGACGCGGCGGGTCAGGTTGCCGGTCGCCGAGTCGTAGGCCATTACCCGGGCCTGATCGTCGTTGTAATGATCCTGGCTGTAGCTGTAGTCGAAGCGGGCGGTCCAGGCGTCGCTGAGACGGTATTCGGCATTCAGCTGCGCGAGATCGGAATAACCGTCGGTAATATTAAACGGTTCATCAAAACGGGTTTTACGGTCGACGTTCACCGCATGACCGGTGTTCAGATCGAAGATGGTGCCGCGATCGAAGGGAGTACTGTAGTTACGGTGCGAATATGACACGTTCACCGTCGCCCGCTCGCCGAACCAGGTCAGAGAGGGGTTAATAAAGCTGCTCTTCTCTTTGCCGAAATTACGCCAGTAATCTTCATGCTGATATTCGCCAATCACCCGATACGCCAGCGGCGTCCCGTCAATGGGGCCGGTGACGTCAAATCGGCCGGTACCGCCGCCAAAGCTGGTGGAGGTGGCGGAAACAGAGCCGCCAAAAGTGCGCTCCGGGCGTTTGGTCACCACGTTGATTAATCCGCCGGGGTCGAGAATACCGTACAGCGTTGAGGCCGGGCCTTTAAGCACTTCGACGCGTTCGGTGGCGGCGGTAAAACTGCGCGGCAGTACGGTGCGCAAGCCGTTGGTCATGATTGAACCATCGCGGTTAGCGCCGAAGCCGCGGCGGGTAAAGGCATCCTGGGTTCCGCCGAGGGTATTGGTTTGCACCACGTTGGCGACGTTATACAGCGCTTCATCGAGGTTCGTCGCGTGCTGATCCTGCAGCACCTGTTCGCTGACAGTATTGACGACCTGAGGAATATCCAGCATCGGCATGGAGGTCAGGGTAGCGGTTGACGTATTGACCGGCTGATAACCGTTAGTGGCGCTTTGCCTGCTGCCGTCGGCCACGACCGTCATGGTCTCGTCGGCGGTTTTTTTTGTTGTATCGGCGCCATTAACCGCTGCCAATAATCCCGGTGAGGTGAAAAAAATCAGTGAAAAAAGCGCACGCCCTTTTAATGCCGAAGAAGGGACATTTAATGGAGTCATTGTTGTTTCTCGTGAACGAACCTCGCCTTTGCGGTGAGGTAAAGCCAATAAAATCATTGCCCTGGAAAATAAACCTGGCTGTTTTTTACGCCGTACCGCGCGCCAGATATGTAATTGAGAATCATTCAAACACGAAGAAATGTAGTAGTAAACGTTATGTAAGATAAAAAATCGGCGAAATGAATAATCAATCATTTAGCGGCGAACTGACGAGAGGGTAAGCGTTTATTTTCTTGTTTTTATTGATAATAAATTTTTTACCTGGTCATTGACGCGGAGGTGATAAAGCGTGAAGTCAGACGCGGTAATGGGGTATTGACTACTACATTCATCCACCGCATGATCAAAAGAGAATGAGATTTATTTATGTTTGAGTGCGGAACGCGCGGGCCCGACGCCACGCCGTTGCGGCGCGGGAGCGAGTTATGCCACAGCGGGTGTTGCCTGCAGAGCAGGGAATCGTCCTTGATTCCCTGTCGGCCGGATATGGCCAGACGTTAATTATCGACAATATTCATCTCACCATTCCTCACGGGAAAATGACCGTTCTGGCCGGTGCCAACGGTTCGGGTAAATCGACGCTGCTGTCGACTATCGCCCGGATGCTCAAGCCGCTGGGGGGCTGCGTACGTCTGGACGGCGAGGTGATTCACCAGATGCCGACCCGGGAGGTTTCCCGTCGGCTGGGCATTCTGCCGCAATCGCCGCTGACCCCGGAGGGGCTGACGGTTTTTGAACTGGTTTCGCGCGGGCGCTATCCGTGGCAGGGGCTGATGCGGCAATGGTCGCAAGCCGATGAACGGGCGGTGGAAGAGGCGCTACGGCTCACCGGCACCGCAGAATTCGCTCATTTACCGGTGGATAGCCTCTCCGGCGGCCAGCGCCAGCGCTGCTGGATCGCAATGGCCCTCGCTCAGCAAACGGCGACGATTCTGCTGGATGAACCCACTACCTGGCTCGATCTGCGCTATCAGGTCGATATCCTCGAACTGCTGCAAACCTTAACCCGCGAACACGGCCGCACCGTGGTGACCGTCCTGCACGACCTGAACTTTGCGGTGAACTATGCCGACCTGCTGGTATTTCTCAAAAAAGGGCAGATCGCCGGGGTGATTAATGAACAGGAAATCTGCACGCCGGAGCTGATCAAAAACGTCTTTGACGTGGACGTTCAGATGTCGCTCAACCCGCAGACCGGCAAGCCCTTTTTTATGCCGTTCCGCGCTCGTGAGGAGAAAGCTTTATGAGCGCCTCCGCGCTGCTGCTTCAGCGCCGACAATCCCGGCCCCGGCTGGCGCTGGTATTGCTGAGCCTGCTGCTGCTGGGCGGCTCGCTGGTGCATCTCGGGCTCGGCGCGCGCTGGATTGCCCCGCAAACGGTGTTGCAGGCGCTGTTCCATTACGATCCGCGCAATTTTGACCACCGAATTATCGTTGATTTACGTCTGGTACGTCTCGCGGCGGCGCTGCTTACCGGCGCGGCGCTCGGCGTGGCGGGCCTGCTGCTGCAAACCGTGATCCGCAACCCGCTGGGTGAGCCGCATATTCTCGGTCTTAACGCCGGCGCTTCGCTGGCGGTGGTGGCGACATCGGCGCTGGGGATCAGCCTCGGCGGCGTCGCGTTAGCCAGGCCGCTGACCGCCGCCTGCGGCGCGGCGCTGCTGTTTGGCGGCGTGATGCTGCTGTCGTCGTCCGGTCGCGGTGGCGTCACGCCGCTACGCATTACCCTGTGCGGGGTGGCGCTGTCGGCCTTTGCCTCGGCGGTGACGGCGGCGATTCTGATCCTCGATGAACAAACGCTACTGGCGATGCGTACCTGGCTGGCGGGCGATCTTGCCGGGCTGAACTGGCAAACGCTGTGCGCTGCGCTACTTCCGGCGCTGGCGGGGCTGACGATCGCGCTGATCATTGCCCCGCGTCTGAACGTGCTGGCGCTGGGCGATAAGGTCGCGCTGGGGCTGGGGGTGAAAATCGTTCAGACCCGCCTGCTGGGGCTGGCCGCCATTGCGCTATTGTGCGGCTCCGCGGTGGCGGTGGCCGGGCCGATCGGCTTTGTCGGGCTGGTGGTCCCCCACGCGGTGCGCCGGCTGATTAGCGAAGATATTCGCCTGGCGCTGCCGCTGGCCGCTCCGGTTGGCGCCCTGGTGCTGCTGCTGGCGGATATCGCCGCCCGCACGCTGGCGGCCCCCCAGGAGCTGGCGACCGGCGCAATGACCGCGCTGGTGGGGGCGCCGGTGTTTATTGTTATCGCCGCGAGGTTTTTTAAATGAAAAATGCCGTCCGTCGCGCCGGCTTTCGGCCGCTGACCTGCGGCCGCTGGCACATTCTGCTACGGCCCGCGGCATTAAACATCGCCGCTGTTGCGCTGCTCGTCATCCTGCTGCTGGCGCTGTTTGGCCTGACCCGCGGCAGTTTCCCGATGCCCTCCGGTACCCTGTTCCATGCGCTGCTGGGTGGGGAAAACGTGGGCGAACAGCAGCGATTTATTCTGTTTGATATCCGCCTGCCGAGGCTGTTTATGGCGCTGCTGTGCGGGGCGATGCTCGGTCTGGCCGGCGCGGCGATGCAGAGCATTACCCGCAACGGTCTGGCGGATCCCGGGCTTATCGGGGTGAAGGAGGGGGCCAGCATTGTCGTCCTGGCGCTGGTGCTGTTCTTCCCGGCGGTGGGCCTGGTCTGGCGGCCGCTGGCGGGAATGCTCGGCGGCGTGCTGGTGGCGCTGCTGGTTCTGGCGCTGGCCCGCGATTGTTCGCGCCCGCGCTTTATTCTCATTGGCATCGGCGTGTCGTGGACGCTGGCGGCGGCGGTCGGTATTTTTATGACCACCGCCGACGTGCGCGATGTACAAACGGCGATGATCTGGCTGGCGGGGAGTTTGCACGCGGCGACCTGGCCGCTGTTGGTCGTTGCCTTCTGCTGGGCGCTGCCCGGGGCGATGATCCTTTTTTTGACCGCCAGGGCCGCCGATGTGGCGCTGCTCGGCGACCGCACGGCCATCGGCCTCGGCGTACGTCTGCAGCAGCTCACCCTGTTGCGCTTTTTCGCGCCGGTGCTGCTCACCTCCGCCAGCGTCTCCTGCGTCGGTAGCCTTGGCTTTGTTGGCCTGATGGCGCCGCATATGGCGCGTTTTCTGCTGCGCGGCGGCCAGGTGGCGCTGCTCTGCGGCAGCGCGTTAATTGGCGCGCTGCTGGTGTTAGTCACCGATACCATTGGCCGACTGGCGTTCGCGCCGCTGCAGATCCCCGCAGGGATCGTCATCGCTCTGGTCGGTTGCCCGTTTTTTATCGTTCTGCTCTGGCGTCGTCGTGATGCCCTGTAAATCAAAAAGGATCGCTATGCGTTGGTTCGTTTCTCTGCTGGTGCTGCTGGCGGGCGTCGCCTCGGCCGCCGATACGCAAACCTTTACCGACGACTTAGGTCGCACGGTCACCGTTCCACGACATCCGCAGCGCATTGTGTCGATGCACGATCTGGATATCACCATCCCGCTGATTGAGCTTGGCGTCCCGCCGGTGGCCAGCCATGGCCGGACGCGTCCGGACGGCAGCCACTTTTTACGCGCCAGCGCTCAGCTGACCGGCGTTGATTTTGATAACAGCGCGATTCGGTTTATCGGCACGGCGGATATCGATCTCGAGGCGGTAGCCGCCGCGAAACCGGACCTGATTATTACCGAGCCCAGCCGCCACGTTTCGGTGGAGCAGCTGGAGAAGATTGCGCCGACGGTCAGCATCGACCACCTGCAGGGCAGCGCGCCGCGCATCTATAGCAAGCTGGCGCAGCTCACCGGCACCCAGCCGCGGTTATTGATTCTCGAACGCCGCTATCAGGCGCAGATTGCCCAGCTGAAGTCGATTGTGGACACGCAAAAAATCGTGGTTTCGGTGATTCAGGCCAACAACGGCAAGGTTACCGTGCATCACGCCTATCATGCGCTGGGACGCGTGCTGCGCGATGCCGGATTTCGCTTTCCGCCGCTGATCGACAACATCCCCGATGGCCAGCGTATTGACGTCAGCGCCGAGCAGCTACCGGCGCTGGACGCCGATTTCGTATTTGCCACCTGGCGTTCCGATACCGGCGGCAGGCCGCAGGATGAGCTGCAGGCGATGGAGAGCGTGATGCCCGGCTGGTGCGACTTTATGCGCGCCTGCCGCACCGGGCGCTATATTCTGCTGCCGCGCGAGGAGGTTATCTCTAACTCCTACGCTGCGCTGTCGCTGATGGTCGCCCAGGTGCAGTCGCACATTGCCGGTCGTCCTTTGCCCGAGGGATTGCAATGAAAACGGTGGTTAAAAGAGAGAAGGGACGGGTGGACCTGTTCGGTGAGCGTTTTCGCGCTCGCGCGCATCAACTGTCGCCGCGTTTGCTGGCGGTGGTGAGCTATATCAACGAAAACCGGGAAGCGGTGCTGGAGCGCACGGCTATGGAAATCGCCGCCGCGACGAATACCTCGGACGCCACGGTGGTGCGCGCCATCCAGGCGCTCGGCTTCGCCGGCCTGCGGGAGCTGAAGCAGACCATGGAGCGCTGGTTCGGCCCGTCGGCGACCTCGTCGGAAAAAATGATCTCCACGGTGAGCGCCTTGTCCAGCGACGTCAATTCGAGCATCGATTTCGTGCTGGACGGGCATCAGCGGGCCTGCGAAGTGCTGTCGCGCCCCGCCAACCGTGCGGCGGTGGCCCAGGCGGTGGCGCTGCTGACCGACGCCCGCCAGGTGGGGATTTTCGGGATCGGCGCCTCGGGCATTCTGGCGGAATATACCGCCCGGCTGCTGAGCCGCATCGGTCTGCCTTCGTACGTGATGAACCGCACCGGGTTTAGCCTCGCCGAGCAGCTGATAGGCCTGCAGCGCGGCGACGTGCTGATTATGATGGGGCAAAAGTCGCCGCACCGGGAGGGGATGACGACCCTGCGAGAGGCCCGGCGACTGGGAATACCGACGATTTTGCTGACCCAGGCGGTGGATTCCCGCTTTAGCCAGGAGGCGCAGGTGGTGATTGAGGTGCCGCGCGGCGGCGATAACGGTCGGGTGCCGCTGCACGGTACGGTGCTGGTATGCCTGGAGATGATTGTGCTGTCGGTCGCCTCCACCGCGCCGCAAAAAACGGTGAAATCGATGAAGCGGATCAATGAATTGCATCGGGCTATTGGTAAATCCGGCGGTAAACGAAGCTAAACGACAGATAATTTACCGTCGGGAAGGTTTCCGGTTGCATGCCATGCTGACTGTGTGTATTTTTATGCAAAATTAATGCATAAAACGGAGTTGTCATGGTTAAGAACTGGATGAAAGCATGTTGCCTGGTGGCAGCAATGATCGGCACCGCTCAGGCGGCTCAGCAAACGTATGTGGTGGGCTCCGGCGGCACCTATCGCCCGTTTGAATTTGAGAACAGCCAAAAACAGCTGGAAGGTTTTGATATCGATATCATTAAAGCGATCGCCAAAGCGGAAGGCTTTGATATCAAACTGGTCAATACGCCGTGGGAAGGGATCTTCGCCACCCTCAGTACCGGCGATCGCGACATTATTATTTCCGGGATCACCATCACCGATAAGCGTAAGCAAATGGTGGATTTCTCCGCCCCTTATTTCCCGGCTGAGCAGTCCATCGTCGTGCCGGCGGATTCGAAAGTCACCTCCCTTGAGGCGCTGAAAAATGAGAAAGTCGGCGTGGTGAACTCCAGCACCGGCGATATTGTGGTTTCCGAGGTACTGGGTAAGAACAGCACGTCAATCAAGCGTTTTGATAATACCCCGCTGATGCTGCAGGAGCTGTTTGAAGACGGCGTAAGCGCCGCGGTCGGCGACGTCGGCGTGGTGAAATATTACATTAAGCAGCACCCCGAGAAGCAGTTCAAGCTGGTGCCGGATGCCAAATTTGAGCGCCAGTATTTCGGCATCGCGGTGGCCAAAGGCAACAGCGAGCTGCAGGCGAAAATAAACGCCGGTTTACAGAAGATCGTCGCTGACGGCACTTACGCCAAAATCTATAAAACCTGGTTCGACGAGAACGTTCCGACACTGCCAGCGCAGCAATAATTCGATTTTTGTTTTCATCACGGCTATCGACACTGGCGATAGCCGTATTTTTTAGGGAAGGGCTATGACGGGATTCCGTTGGGAGATCATTGAGGAGTACGGTCCGCTGTTTATGGACGGTGCCCTGATGACCATTAAATGTACCATTATCTGCGTGATCCTCGGCACCCTGTGGGGGCTGACCCTCGGGCTGGGGCGCATGGCGAAAGCCGAACATGGGGTATGGAAGTACGTTCTGCGTTACCTGGTGCAGTTTCCGGTGCGCTTTTACGTCAGCGCGTTTCGCGGCACGCCGCTGTTCGTGCAAATTATGGTGGTGCACTTTGCGCTGGTGCCGCTGTTTATCAATCCCCGCGACGGTTTGCTGGTGACCAGCGGCATGATGAGCGCCGATTTTGCCCGCGAGCTGCGCTCAAACTATGGCGCGTTTCTCTCCTGTATCGTGGCGATTACGCTGAACGCCGGGGCTTACGTGTCGGAGATCTTCCGCGCCGGGATCCAGTCGATCGATAAGGGGCAAATGGAAGCTTCCCGCGCGCTGGGAATGCCGTGGTGGAAAACCATGCGTCAGGTGATTCTGCCGCAGGCGTTTCGCCGCATACTGCCGCCGCTGGGCAACAACGCCATCGCCATCGTCAAGGACTCCTCGCTGGCGTCGGCTATTGGTCTGGCGGACCTGGCCTACGCCGCGCGCACCGTTTCCGGCGCTTACGCCACCTACTGGGAACCCTACCTGACCATCTCTCTGGTGTACTGGGTTATTACTTTCCTGCTGGCGCAGCTGGTTAACCGTCTGGAAAAGAGGTTTGGCAAAAGTGATTCACATTCATAATTTACACAAGCGCTTCGGCGACAGCCACGTTCTGCGCGGCATCAGCTGCGATATTAAGCCACAGGAAGTAGTCTGTATCATTGGGCCGTCCGGTTCCGGGAAAAGCACCTTCCTGCGCTGCATGAACGCGCTGGAAACCGTTAGCGAAGGCGAAGTCGAGGTGAACGGCTATGCCGCTCACGATCGCGCGACCGACCTGAATAAGATGCGGGAAAGCGTTGGTATGGTTTTTCAGCGCTTCAATCTGTTCCCGCACAAAACGGTGCTGGAAAACCTGATTATGGCCCCGATGAGCCTGCGCGGCATGGCGCGTGCGGAGGCAACGCATCTGGCGGAAGAGCTGTTGGCGAAAGTCGGACTGAGCGATAAGCGCGACGCCTGGCCCTCCAGCCTTTCCGGCGGCCAGCAGCAGCGCGTGGCCATCGCGCGCGCGCTGGCGATGAAGCCATCGATTATGCTGTTTGATGAGCCCACTTCGGCGCTCGATCCTGAGCTGGTGGGCGACGTGCTGGAGGTGATGAAAAATCTCGCCAGCGAAGGGATGACCATGGTGATCGTAACCCACGAGATGGGCTTTGCCCGTGAAGTGGCCGACCGGGTTATCTTTATCGACCAGGGCATCATTCAGGAAGAGGGTAAACCGGCGCAGATCTTTGGCGCGCCGACTAACCCGCGCACCGCCGCGTTTTTAAGTAAAGTGCTGTAACGACTCCCGGCCCCGGCGCGCGACGGCGCTGCCGGGGAGAAGACCTTACGCGGGCGATGAGGGCGCTTTCGTTCTGTCAAACCGTGACTGCCCTTAAGCGTTACTGCGCCGCCTCGCGAATATCATCCCTCTCTTCTTCGCGCTCACGTTCGTCCGCCAGTAGCGCTTTTTCGTTTTTACCCAGGCATTGAATCAGCAGGAACAGCGCGCCGCTGACAAACAGCGTGATAAGCAGGCCGTCATAGCCCGAGACGCTAATCAACAAGCCGCTGACCACCGGGCCGGCCACGCTGCCTGCAGACCAAAAGAAGCCCAGCAGGGCGTTGATCATAATCAGCTTCTGCCCGGAGAAGGTTTTCCCGGCGCGGACCAGCGATAGGGTATAGAGTGCCCCCGCCGCGGCGCCGAGAATCAGGCAGCCGACAATCAGCTGGATGTACGATGCCAGCAGGAACGGCAGGGCCAGCAGGGCGAGGCAGAAGACCATTGCGCAGGTCAGATGTACGCGGCGGATGCCGAAGCGGTCGGCAATCCAGCCCAGCGGCGCCTGAAATACGGCATCGCCGGTAAGTACTACCGTAACCAGCAATACCGCCGTCACTTCATTCAGCCCTTTATCCATACCGTAAAGCGGCAGCAGCGCCAGTATGCTGGCATCAAAAAAGGCAAAGCAGAAAACGCCGGAAGCCAGCACCGGTAAAAAAGCGCCGAGGCTGCGCCAGCTGGCCCGTTCCGCCAGCCGTTCGCGGCTGCCGGTTGGCAGGTGGCGCAGCATCAGCAGGCAGGCGAGGGTCACCACGCCGACCAGCAGCAGCGTCCAGGATTGCCAGGCCTCTCCGGCGGAGATCAGCAGCGGCCCCGCCAGCTGACAGCCGGTAAAGGCGGAGGCATAAATGCCGGTCAGGGTGGCCCGATTTTTCCCCGCCGCGCCGCCGGTGATCCAGCTTTCGCCAATGACGATAATTACCCCTGACGCCAGGCCGGTCACCAGACGCGGCAGCAGGAGATGAAGCATATCAAACGACAGGCAGGAGGCGATCGTAGCTGCCGCCAGCGCCACCAGGCTGACGGAGAGCAGAAGCCCCATCTCGAAACGCCGGCACAGCGCGGGTGAGAGGAAGGAGGAGATCATCATCCCCGCTGGCGGAAGCGCGGCCAGCAGGCCGACGTAAACGGTATCAATCTGCTGCTGCGCCAGCTCCAGACTGATTAAGGGCACCGTGTATCCGGTGATAAATCCCACTAATGAAGCCGCCATGATCATCGCCAGCGTGGGGGCAAGACGATTCTGCTCTGGGTTGAACATTTTATTTTCGGTTAAGGAGGTCTGTAGAGTGAATTATTCGGCAAAACGCCAGTATAGCTGCATAATAATTAATCGCACGCCTTATGTCACCGTTGATATGACTACAAAAAAACGCAGTGCAGGCCGATGCCGCGCAGGGGCGCGTTGGCGCTGGGTTTGGCGGAAGTTGTCAGCGAGCGGGCGAAAGGATATAACCAATAGGCTAGCGGGTTACCCGTAGCCCTAAAAAATCGCATAAAACACTCGTTCAGCGCTGAAGCTGTGCAGGAAAGGAGTATGTCATGGCTGTGTCCCCTTCACTGATCGCCGAGGCCATTCGCTGGCGACGTGATTTTCATGCTTGCCCTGAGCTGGGGTATCAGGAACAGGAAACGTCGCGCCGGGTGGCTGAACTGCTCGCTTCATTTGGCCTTCAGGTGCATCGCGGGCTGGCGGGTACGGGCGTGGTCGCGACGCTGGAGAACGGCCCCGGTCCGGTAATTGGCCTGCGGGCCGATATGGATGCGCTGCCGATAACCGAGCTGAGCGACGTCGGCTATAAATCGCGAAACCCGGGCGTGATGCACGCCTGCGGCCACGACGGCCATAGCGCGATGCTGCTGGCGACGGCGGCCCATCTGGCGCAGACCCGATGCTTTCGCGGCACCGTGCACTTTGTTTTTCAGCCTGCTGAAGAGAACCTGGGCGGCGCGCGTAAAATGGTGGAAGAGGGGCTGTTTGCGCGCTTCCCGATGGATGCCATTTACGCGCTGCACAACTGGCCGGGTATGCCGCTGGGCCAGGTGGCGATCGGCAGCGGAGCGATGATGGCCTCTCTCGATGCGTTTGAAATCACCCTGACCGGCAAGAGCTGCCATGCGGCGATGCCGGAGCGCGGGGCGGACCCGATTGTCGCCGCGGCACAGCTGATTATGGCGCTGCAAACCATTCCGTCGCGCCGCCTGTCGCCGCAGGAATCCACGGTGGTAAGCATTACCCAGATTTCCGGCGGGGAGGCGATTAACGTGCTGCCGGATAAAGTCGTGCTGCGCGGCACCTTTCGCTGCCTGAACAACCAGGTGCGCGAGCGGGTCAGGGGGCTGATCGAGAGCTATGTCGCCGCCCAGCCGCAGGTATCAGACGTGGAAGGCAAAATCGCCTGGTATCCCGGCTATCCGGTGACCACCAACCATCCTGCCGAAGCGCAGAAGGTTCGTGAGGTGGCGAGTGCGCTTCTGGGCGAGTCGGCGGTGATCTGGAACGGTAATCCGTCCATGGCGTCGGAAGATTTTGCCTGTATGCTGGAGGCCTGCCCGGGCGCTTATTTCTGGATCGGCACCGATGGCGAGACGGCGTCAAAGCCGCTGCATAATGCCGGCTATGATTTTAACGATGAACTGATTCCGCACGGCGTGGCGCTGTGGACGACGCTGGTGGAGACGCTGCTGGCGTAAGAGACCGATCCCCGAGGCGATACTGCGCATCTGTTCGGGCTACCGGCCCGCAGACGGCACTGAACCCGTAGCCCGGGCAAGGCGCGTTGCGCGCCGCCCCCGGGAGCAAAACTTGATATGGAGGGAGAAGCGCGTCTCTCCCTCCGGTGTTTTACACGTTCACGGCCGCTTTCAGGCGGGCTTTCATCTCGCTGTAGCTGTTCCATGCATACTGCTCGGCCCAGCGCTGATCCGCAATAGCCTCTACCTTCACCGCACAATATTTGGTTTCCGGCGTTTTCGAGATCGGATCGAGATTATCCTGCGTCAGCTCGTTACAGGCACCCACCCACCACTGGTAGGTCATATACACCGCGCCCTGGTTAATGCGATCGCTAATGTCGGCGCGGGTAATCACCTTACCGCGTCGCGAGCTCACCCACACCAGCTGCTGATCGGCGATGCCGAGGCGCTGCGCGTCGGCGCGATTGATTTGCACCCGGCCCGGCTCATCGGCAAGCGACTGCAGGGCCGCGCAGTTACCGGTCATCGAACGGCACGAGTAGTGGCCCACTTCGCGCACGGTACAGAGCACCAGCGGGTAGGCTTCATCCGGGGTTTCGGCCGGCGCTCGCCACGGGGCGGCAAACAGCTGGCCTTTGCCGGTCGGCGTGTCGAAGAGATTATCTTTATACAGCCACGGCGTTCCGGGGTGATCCAGCGTCGGACACGGCCACTGTACGTGGTTCATATCGCCCATTTTTTCATAAGTGACGCCGTAGAACAGGGGGCAAAGCTCGCGCATTTCGTCCCAGATTTGCTGGTTATTGTCGTAATGCATCGGGTAGCCCATTTCGCTGGCCAGCAGGCAAATGATTTCCCAGTCGCGCTTAACGTTGCCGGTGGCAATAACCGCCTGCTCGAAGCGCTGGAAACCGCGATCGGCGCAGGTGAAGACGCCGCCGTGTTCGCCCCAGGAGGTGGCGGGCAGCAGCACATCGGCGATCTCTGCGGTTTTGGTCATAAAGATATCCTGCACCACCACGAAATCGAGCGCCTCAATCCCTTTGCGCACCAGGCCCAAATCGGCTTCCGTTTGCAGCGGATCTTCCCCCATGATGTAGTAGGCTTTGATTTCGCCGGCCAGCGCTTTGTGCGGCACTTCGGTGATTCGGGTGCCGACCTGGTCGTCCATGACCGCCGGGTTAACGCCCCATGCTTTAGCAAACTTATCGCGAACGCTGGCGTCGGTGACGTCCTGGTATCCGGGGAACATATTTGGCAATACGCCCATATCGCAGGCGCCCTGAACGTTGTTTTGCCCGCGCACCGGGCCTACGCCGACGTTGGCGCGTCCGAGGTTACCGGTTAACAGCGCGAGGCTGGCCAGCCCTCTGACGACGTCCACCGCCTGGCCGAACTGGGTGACGCCCATGCCCCACATGATGGTCGCGGAGGGGGCGGCGGCAAACATGCGCATCGCCTGGCGAATTTCAGCGGCCGGCACGCCGACTATCTCCTCAACGGCTTCAGGTGAATAGTCTTTTACCGTTTCGCGATAGGCGTCCAGCCCCTCGGTAAAACGGTCGACGTAATCGTGGTTATAGAGATCCTCTTCCAGCAGGACGTGGGCGAAGGCGTTGACCAGCGCCATATTGCTGCCGTTGTTGAGCTGCAGATGGCGATCGGCGATGCGCGCGGTTTCGATACGGCGCGGGTCGCAGACGATGATTTTCGCGCCGTTTTCCCGGGCTTTAATCACCCGGCGGGCGACGATAGGGTGAGAGTCGGCGCAGTTATAGCCGAAGACCAGCAGGCATTTTGAGTTTTCGATATCGCTGATCGAGTTGCTCATCGCGCCGTTACCCAGCGCCAGCTGAAGTCCGGCTACCGACGGGCCGTGGCAGACGCGGGCGCAGCAGTCGACGTTATTGGTGTGGAGCACGCCGCGGGCGAACTTCTGCATCACATAGTTGGTTTCATTGCCGGTACCGCGGGATGAACCGGTCGTCATAATGGCGCGCGGGCCATGCTTCTCCTTTATTTCACGCAGTTTTTTCGCCGTATAGCGGATAGCTTCATCCCAGCTTACCGGGGTGAATTTGCCGCCTTTTTGATAGCGAATCATCGGCTGCTGCAGACGCGGCGTCAGCAGCTGGGTATCGTTGAGAAAATCCCAGCCGTAATAGCCTTTAAGGCACAGCTGATTTTGGTTGGTGACGCCATCAGCGGCTTCGGCTCGGATAATTTTATTGTTTTCGACGACCAGCTTAAGTTTGCAACCGGCCCCGCAATAAGGGCAAACGCTCGTGATTTTTTTCATCAGTAACAGACCTGTTAACAGTGAATAAACAACAACGGACAGACCGGGCCCGGCCCGCCGGTGTCAGGGCGCCATAAGCCAGCGTACCGGCAAATGACGCAAGCGTTATGCACAGCGCGTGCCAATAATTAATACATTGAATATAAAGATAATATTTGTTCGAAAAAGAGATGGCGGCAGTGATGTCGACACTAATGACGATGACATGACGCCCGGGCGGGCGTCATGGCGGGAAAATCAGGCCAGCTTCTGCCGCAGCCGCGCGAGGGTGTCGGCGGGTAAACCAACTTCTTCGGCGGCGGCGCAAATCGCCTGCCAGCTTCCGGCGTCCAGCGGAATGCCCTCCGCCAGGCGCTGCTGGCGGTTAGCCTCTTCCCACTCGCCCGGGGCCAGAATCGGCGCGTCCGGCTCGTGCGGCGACTGTTTACACCAGTCGATAAACGCTTCGGTCTCGCGCTGCATATCCGGCGCATCGAACGCTTCCGGGCTGAGAATAATGGTGGTCATGCAGTTGAAGATAGCGTCCACGCTGCCCTGCAGGGTCTCCTGATGCGAGGTTTTACCGCCGGATACCGCGCCGCCGATAATTTCGCACAGCGTCGCCAGCGCGTAGCCTTTGTGTTCGGCAAAGGTCAGCAGCGCCCCCAGCGGCGACGTCTGCATCACCGCCGGGTCGGTCGTGGGGACGCCGCGAGCGTCGATCAGCGACCCCGCGGGGACCGGCACGCCTTTATGCCAGGCAACGCGGGTTTTACCAAAAGCGATGGCGCTGGTGGCGTAATCCAGCAGCAGCGGCGGATGGCCGGCGCGCGGAAAAACCACGCACAGCGGGTTCGTGCCGAAGCGGCTATCTTTGCCGCGGAACGGGGCGACCATCACGTTGCCAACCACGTTTACGAAATGGATAGAGATCATTCCGGCGGCGGCGCACTGTTCCGCCCAGTAGCCGATGCGGCCAATATGATGCGCATTGCGCAGCGCCACGGCGGCCATACCGTGCTGTTTCGCCTTCTCAATACCGATCTGCATGGCTTCATGGGCCACGACCTGGCCGAAGCCGCCGTTGCCGTCCAGCGTGACAACCGCACCCGCGTCCTTCATCACGCTGGCGTGGCGGTTGAGCTGCAGATAGCCCTGCGCGTGGGATCGTACGTAGCTCGGGATCATGCCTACGCCGTGGGAGTCATGCCCGGCCAGGTTGGCGGCAACCAGATGGTCGGCGATAAGCGACGCTTCGGTGGGGGAGCTTCCCATATGGGCGAAAAGGGTTTTAACAAAATGATGCAGATCCGTGGCCTGGAAGCGATGTCCTGTTTGCACTGATTCTCTCCTGTGAGTGGGTTGCGGATTATTGTTTTAGTGTGTTTGCCGTTCCATGCTGCGCTGAGCAACGGCGAAGATCAAGGTTTGCGCGCGGCTGTCGTTACGCTGGGCGATCATCTCCAGAGAACAGGGGAGAAATAAAAAATAGGGGGGAGATATTTTTCTCTGCAGTCGGGGATATTTATCCCGCCGGCTTTGGCGCTCCGCAGAATTAATGATAACGATAATAATTATCATCAGCTCTGGACAGCCAGAGGCAAATGATTGCACTCTGTATTAAGGATGCCAACCGATGGGAAAATGAAGCGCATGCGTAAAGGTAAAATTATTGTTTTAATTTTGATGGTGTTTTGTATTCTTATTTTTGCAATTGTTGTCGCCTGGTTTTTACTGTCCAAAGACAATTATGCCGTACCGGAAAATGCGGCGACAGAAAATGCGGTACTGCAGGTGGCGGGTTTAACCGGCAACGAACCTCGCGATCCGCAGGCGCTGAAATCGCTCTATGCAAAACGGGTGATCGTCCGTCAGGTTAATCTGGATAGCGGCCAGTTTGTTGCGCCGGGAGAGGATACCGCTGGGCAAAAAGGCTGCGGTGAACCGGCAGTAGCGCAGAACCCGACGCCCATTCGCCAGCGCTGCCCGCGGGCAGTGGTTTATCTTATTCGCAATAATGATAATGAAATTCAGCAGGTTATACTGCCCTTTTACGGTAAAGGGGCAAAATCGATGATGTATGGCTTGATCGCGCTGGCTACCGATGGTCGCACGGTAAAAGACCTGCTGTATTATCAGCAAAATGAGACGCCGCTGCTGGGCGCGCGCGTGACAGATCCCGAATGGCGTCGCCAATGGCCGGGCAAAAAAATACGCGATAATAACGGCCAGCCGGCGCTGAAGGTCGTACAAAATACTCCTGGCCAGCACGATGATTACACCGTGGATGGTATCAGCGGCGCGACGTTAACCTCCGTCGGCGTCGAGAAGAGTATTAATTATTGGGTGGGTGAGCAGGGCTACGGTAATTTTCTCCGGCAGCTACAGCATAACCCTGAGATATTACGCCGTTAATATCGCACAAGCCAAAATATGCTCCATAACCGGCGCGAAGATCGCGCCGGTTTTTTTATGCGCTCACGACAGCTATTTCGCGCAAGCCAGGCGTCACTCACGCGCTAATAACGGATAGTTATTAATAATTATTTCTTTGCAACATTTTACATAAATTGTCACAGGTTGACATTTTCATGATCCAGGTCATGTACATTGCGAGTAAAAATGACAACGATAATCATTATCATTAACTCGCAAGGGATTTGTCATGACCGGCCCTCGTTCCTTCCTGCTGCTGATGCTGTTGAGCCTGTTGTTTGGCAGCGCGTGCGCGATGGCGCAGACCCAGTATGCGCCTTATATCGAAGATATCGAGCAACGTCTTGATAAAACGGCAGAACTTTATCAGCAGCAAAAAAATACCGACGCGCGGCGCGAAGTGCAAATGGCCTACTTTGAAGTGTTTGAAAACCTTGAAGGGCCAATTCGGATCAATATCTCGGCGCGTAAGAGCTACGAGATGGAGAGCACTTTCGGCGAGATCCGCCGCATGATCGGTGAAGGCAAACCGATCGGCGAGGTGCAGGCACGTATCGACGGGCTGAAGCAGGCGCTGCGTGAAGTTGAGCCGGTGCTGGACGGCGGGCATCGGCTGGTGGCGGAAGAGCAGCATACCGCGCTTACGCGCGATGACATTGCGCAGCACTGGCAGGAGAGCTTCCGCACCCTTGACGACAGGCTGGCGCAGGCGGTAACGGAGTATCAGGCCGGCAACTACGCGCAGGCCAGCCAGCAGGTGCAGCAGGCGCAGTATCAGGGATTTAAAAACTCCGGAATGGAAACCTCGGTGCGGCAAAATCGCTCGGCGAAGGAAGCGGCCGCCATTAACCAACAGTTTAGCGCGCTGCTGACTCTGGCCGCCCAGCCTGACCGCCTGAACGAGGTGTCGTATCAGGTCACCACGCTATTACAGGATCTGGAAGACATTCTGCCGGGTCTGCCAACCACCCGCGACGATCGGCCGATGGGCGCTCCCTCTGGCGCCGATAACGCCGCGCTGGCTGATGAAACGACCGCCCGCGCGGACTGGGCAAGCGTCGCCCAGGGGATTAACCAGAGCATCAACGCCGCGCTAACGCGCTATCAAAATGGGGAAGGGCAGGAGGCGATCCTCGACGTACAGGACATCTATTTCGACCGCTTTGAAGCCACCGGGATGGAGAACAAAATCGGTTCTCGCGATGCGGCCTTTAAAACTTCTCTGGAGGCCCATTTTACCCGTATGGTCAGCCTGATGAAGGCCGGACAGCCGCAGGAGAGGCTGGCCGCGGAAGCCGCCGCCCTTGAGGCGGATCTGCAAAAAGCGGTCACCATGCTTGGCGAAGGCGAAGAGACCCAGTGGAGCCTGCTGCTCTATAGCCTGATGATCATCGTGCGCGAAGGGCTGGAAGCGCTGCTGATTGTGGCGGCTATCGTCGCGTATCTGGTTAAAAACAACCATCACGACAAACTGCCGCTGATCCGCCAGTCGGTGATGGTGGCGCTGGTCGCCAGCGTGGCGACGGCGTTTATCTTCCAGCTGCTGTTTACTCAATCCGGCGCCAGCCGCGAGCTGCTGGAGGGGATCACTATGCTGATTGCGGTAGTGATGCTGTTCCTTATGAGCTACTGGCTACTGTCCAAAGTTGAAGCCCGCCACTGGAAGGCCTGGCTTGAGGGCAAACTCTCCCATTCGCTGTCGCGCGGTTCGCTGGTGGGACTGTGGTTAACCAGCTTCCTTGCGGTCTACCGCGAGGGGGCCGAAACGGTGCTGTTCTATTACGCCCTGATTGGCGATGCCCAGGGGCTGCCGGGCCATCTTGCCATCGGCGCCGGGTTTGTTATCGGCTGTGTCGTTCTGCTGATCGCCTGGCTCGTCATGCGCTACTCGGTGGTCCGGCTACCGCTCAAACCCTTCTTCCTGTTCACCGGCGGTTTTATGTACCTGATGGCGTTTGTCTTCGCCGGAAAAGGGGTACTGGAACTGGTGGAGGGCAAACTATTTCAGCCAACGCTGATCGCCGGAATACCGGAAATCAGCTGGCTGGGAATTTACCCCTATGTGGAAACGCTATTGCCGCAGGGCATATTGCTGCTCGCGGCGCTGGCGGCGCTATGGATCATGCGCCGTCGTCAGGCACCCGCTGAAACCATAAAAACGCATTGCTAACCATTTTAAGACGAGAGGATGAGTCAGATGACCATGAAGAAGACCCTGATGATCAGCGCCACCCTGGCCAGTATCTTCACCGCGCCCGCGGCGCTGGCCTTTAAAGAGTATCCGGCCGGCGAGCCGGTCACCATGAATGAAATGGAGATCGCCGCGGTTTACCTGCAGCCTATTGATATGGAGCCGCGCGGCATGGGGCTGCCGGCAGCGAAGTCGGATATCCATCTGGAAGCGGATATTCACGCGGTAGAAGGCGGTAAAAATGGTTTTGGCGCAGGTGAATGGATCCCTTATCTGACGATCTCCTACACCCTGGTCAATAGCGATACCGGCGAAAAACAGGAAGGCACCTTTATGCCGATGGTGGCGAGCGACGGCCCGCACTACGGCGCGAACATCAAGATGATGGGCGTGGGTAACTATAAAGTCACCTACCACATTGATCCGCCGTCGAAAGCCGGGATGCACCGCCATACCGATAGCGAAACCGGCGTCGGCCGCTGGTGGAAGCCGTTTGATGTGAGCTATGAGTTTAAATATGTCGGTCTGAACTAAGCGTCTCCGGAGGCTCAGATTGTTGACAAAGCGCGCTCTGCTGCAAATCTCCGTTTCGCATTCGCGATCCTGTGGTAACGCATAACTTGCTGATATTACTTTTTTGTAAGCAGAGTGAGGCGTTAGCCGCCAGAAATGCGACGCCATCGTTAAAGCAGGGTTGTCATCAGTCTCAGCATCCTCAGATGCGAGTGTTTTCACGCAGGATGGCCGGGCGGTCATCCTGCGGCGTGTTATTCATCCGCCGTACTGAGTTAAAGTCATGAGCTATTTTTTCGTCACGACGCTACAGGCCTTTTCCTGCATTGCGCTGCTTTCCGCCGTACTCTGGGCGCGCGGCGCGCCTCCCGTCCTGCGTCCGCTGGTCTGGACGCTGCTTACCGCGCTGGGCTGCGGACTACTGACCGGGTTGTATATTCGCCCGAGCCAGACGCTGGAGCTTCTGCTGGTCGGCGCTGAAATCCTCGTATCGCTGCTGTTTTTACTGAGCTTCAGCTGGTCTTCGCCGCGCGTTCGCTATCTGTGGCAATGGCTCCTCACTTTCGGCGCAGCCCGGCACTGGGCGCTGGACCCGAACCTGGGCGGATTGACCTCCACGCACGTTCTGAACACCGATCTGCTGCTGAATATCACCGCGCTGGCTGCGGCGTTCGCGCTGCTGTGCCTTGCCTGCGCGCTCTGCGCCATGCTGCTGCGCAGAATGCGCGGCTTCTACTGGCCGCTGGCCCTGCTGCTGTTGGTCCTGCTGTGGCTACCGCTCGGCGGTAACCTGCTGCTGCTGTTGATGAAGCTACAGGTGCTACCGCTGCTGAAACCGCTGCTGAGCTTTGTCGCCAGGGTGACCAACAACGCGGCGATGTATAACTGGGCCGCCGCCGCGATACTGCTGCTGCTGTGTCTGTGCTGGATCCCGGCGCTACGCCGCTATTATCGGGCGGTTAAAGCCGCGGAGGCCCCCATCTCCCGCCGCCTTGCGCTGGCCGAACGCCGTAAAGCCAGCCGTTTGTGGTTGACCACCGTTTGCTGCGCGCTGGCGATTATCGGCGGCCAGCTATGGTGGAATCTGGTGGCTTCGCAGCCGCCGCGCTTGTCCGAGGCGCAGGCGGTTACGCTGGCCGCCGACGGCCAGGTGCATATTCCGGTCGAGCAGGTTCGAGATGGCAAACTGCATCGCTTCGTCTGGGTGGCGGACGACGGCAAAGCGATTCGCTTTTTTATCATTAACCGCTATCCCGATAAGCTGCGCTTTGGCGTGGTGTTTGACGCCTGCCTGCTGTGCGGCGATCAGGGCTACGTTATGGAAGGCAATCAGGTGATTTGTGTCGCCTGCGGTGTGCACATTTTTATCCCCTCGATTGGCAAGCCCGGCGGCTGTAACCCGGTGCCGATCGACGGCTGGCGCAACGATGACAAACAGCTGACGATACCCGGCGCGGCGCTGGCCGGCGGAGGTAACTATTTCTCTACCGTCCTGACGATTAACGTCACCGACCCGGTGGATGGCTCCACCCTGACCAACACCCGCGCCGACTACAAATACAGCTATGGCGGTAAAACCTGGTTCTTCTCCTCTGAAGCCAACTATGACCGTTTCCGCAATGCGCCAGAGCAGTTTGTGCCCGACGCGGTGAAGGAGGAGTAACCATGCTGTGGCGAATGATCTACCAGTCGTGGGGGCGCAACCTGCGGCGCAAAGCGCTGGCGGTATTGACCGTGTTTCTGGCGACCAGCCTGATCTCGGCGCTGCTGGCGGTCTCTATCGATATCGGCGACAAGATGTCCCGCGAGCTGAAATCCTACGGCGCCAATATTTTAATTGAGCCCGCCGGGCAGGCGGCGCTGCCCGCGCTGTTCAGCGAGCAAAGCAACCCGCTGGCCAGCGACGACTTTCTTGATGAATCCGAGCTGCCGAACATCAAAGATATTTTCTGGCGCAATAACATCGTTGGCTTTGCCCCGATGCTCGGCGGCGAGGTAAACGTTGCAGGACAGGATATTCGCGTGCTGGGCACTTTTTTTAGCCAGCCGGTCAGTATCCCGGATGAAGAGGGGTACGAGACCGGACAGCGGACGGTCAGCCCCTTCTGGCAGGTGACCGGCGCATGGCCGCAGGAGCCGGTCGGCGAGACGCCGCAAACGCTGGTCGGTCACGCGCTGGCGCGAAACTACGGCTGGCAGCCCGGCGATCGCCTGGCCCTCAACGTTGCGGATAGGGTGCTGAACGTCCAGGTGAGCGGTATTTTGTCCAGCGGCGGCGATGAGGATAACCAACTGGTGATGCCGCTTAGCGTCGTGCAGCAGCTGCTCGGTCTACCGGGAAAAGTGCAGGCGATCCGCGTCTCGGCGCTGACGGTACCGGAGAACGAGCTGTCGCGCCGTGCCCGTGAGGATCTCGAGGCGCTGAATGCCGAAGAGTACGATCTCTGGTACTGCACCGCCTACGTATCGTCCATCGCCCACCAGCTGGAAGAGGCCATTTCCGGCGCCGAGGTGCGTCCGGTCTGGCAGGTTGCTGCTTCGGAAGGTGTGGTTATCGACAAAATTCAGCTGCTGATGGGGGTGGTGACTCTGGCCGCGCTGGCTGCGGCGGCGATGGGCATCGCCTCGTTGATGACCAGCACGATTATGGAGCGCGCCAAAGAGATTGGTCTCATGAAAGCGCTGGGCGCCCGCCAGTGGCAAATTTTGCTGCTGTTTTACCTTGAGGCGGCGCTGGGCGGCCTGGTCGGCGGCGCATTGGGCTGTATCGCCGGTTGGGGGCTGGCAAAGGCTATTGGCCTGATGCTGTTTGCTACGCCGCTGAATTTTGCCTGGGTGGTGGTGCCCTGCGTGCTGGTGATAGCGGTGCTGATTGCTTTAATCGGTACCTGGTTCCCGGCCCGCCGGATCGCTCGTCTTTACCCTGTGGAGGTGCTATATGGCCGCTAAGCGCGACATGCTGTGGCTGCTGGTGTGGCGAGCGCTGCGGCTGAGAATGCAGCGGGTCAGCGTGGTGTTTGCCGCGCTGGCGGTAGGGGCGACCATCGTGACCGCACTCTCCGCCGTGTGGTTCGATATCAATAGCAAAATGAGCGAAGAGCTGCGCACCTTCGGCGCCAATTTTTATATTGGTCCGGGCCACGGCGCCAGCATGCCGCAGCCGGAGCTTCAGGCCATTCTTGATGGCGCGCCGGCGGGCCTGATTCACGGCGCCAGTCCGTGGCTGTACGGTACGGCGCGTACTGAGCTGGAGAAAGTGGTGATGGTCGGGGTGTGGTTTGAGTCGCTGCAAAAGCTGGTGCCTTACTGGCAGGTCAACGGCAGCTGGATCGGCGTCAGCTTTGACGATCGCAACGCGATGATTGGCGTCAAACTGGCGCAGCGCCTGGCACTGAATGTTGGCGATAGCGTGACGCTGGTAGACCATAGCCGGCGTAAGACGCTGCTGATTAAAGGCATCGTAGAGGCGGGGGACGCGACCGACAATATGCTGATCGTCAGCCTCGATGTGGCGCAGTCCTGGCTGCAAAAGCCCGGCGCGATCAGTCACGGGCTGCTTAGCGTCAGCAATGACCTGGGCCAGGTGGAGCGCTATGCCAGCCAGCTGCAGCATCAGTACCCGAACCTTGAGATTCGTCCGGTGCGCAAAGTGTCGGCTTCCGAGGGGCAGGTGCTGGATAAAATTAAGGGGCTGATGGGGCTGGTGTCGATGGTGATCCTCGCGCTGTCGTCCCTGTGCGTTAACACCACCCTGATGGCGATTGTCGGTGAGCGGGCGAAAGAGTTTGCGCTGCAAAAAGCGCTGGGCGCCAGCAACGGCGATATTACCCGCCAGATGCTGCTGGAGACCAGCATTATTACCCTCGCGGCGGTGGTCTGCGGCTGGGGGCTGGGCTATCTGCTGGCGCAGCTGCTGGGACTAACGGTGTTTAACGCCAGCATCTCGCTGCGTCTGCCGGTGCTGCCGCTGACCCTGGTTCTGTCTTTACTGGTCGCCCTGCTGGCGGCCATTGTTCCGGTGCGGCGCGCGGTGAGCGTCGAACCGGCGAAAGTGCTGAAAGGAGAGTAACGCCATGACCGTCACGTCTTTGCGTCAAATGGCGATTGAAACGCGTCATTTATATAAGCGGTTCGGGGAAGTTACGGCGCTGGAGGATATTAATTTGCGCATCGCACGCGGCGAGTTTGTTGCCATCATGGGCGCCTCCGGTTCCGGCAAAACGACCCTGATGAACATTCTTACCTGTCTGGATACCGCCAGTGAAGGACAGGTGATCCTGGATGGCACCGACGCCGCGGCGTTGGATGAAGAGGGGCGCCGTCGCTTTCGCGCGCAGAAAATTGGCCTCGTCTTCCAGCAGTTCCATCTCATCCCGTTTCTGACGGCGCTGGAAAACATCATGCTGGCGCAGCATTACCACAGCGTGGTGGATGAGAGCGCCGCCAGAGCGGTGCTGGCTCAGGTGGGACTTGAGCATCGCGTGACCCATTTACCGAGCCAGCTGTCGGGCGGGGAACAGCAGCGCGTCTGCATTGCCCGGGCGCTGGTTAACGAGCCGCCGGTTATTTTTGCCGATGAGCCGACCGGTAACCTTGACGAAGAGAACGAGCAGCGGGTGCTGGATCTGCTGACAGATTTACACCGCCAGGGGCGAACCATTGTGATGGTGACCCACAATCCGGCGCTGGGTCAATTCGCTGACCGCATCGTGCGTTTGCAGCACGGAAAGTATCTCGGCGAGGAGGTGAATCATCATGCGCATGCCTGAAGTGATGCTGTTTCTGACGCTGGCGCTGCTTAGCGGCTGCAAAGAAGAGAAGCTGGCTCGCGGCGAAACGGCGCCTGCGCTGGCGGCATTCGATTTACAGGAGTCGCCGGTCAGCCTCGATCGTTGGCGAGGGAAGGCGGTCTATCTTAATTTCTGGTCCGCAGGCTGCGGCGGCTGTCTGGCGGAGATGGATACCCTGCAGGCGCTCAGCCAGCGCTGGCCGGATAAGCTGGTGGTGGTGGGGGTGAATACCGATCCGGATACCGTGGATATCGCGCCGCTGCTGGCGAAGCATGGGATTAGCTATCCGGTGCTGCGCGATCGGCTGAAAATAACTCAGGAGCGCTATCAGGTTATCGGTACGCCAACATCAATATTAATTGATGGCGACGGTAGGGTGCTGGACTGGCATCAGGGGATGCGTAAGCCCGATGAACTACGAACGGTTTTGCGCCAGCTGGCGCAACGGTAAATTCCCCAGCTCGTGCTGCGCTTAGCCGGGCTACAGGTTCTCGGGCCGGTAGCCCGGACAGGTGCGTCAGCACCGCCTCCGGGACAGGTGTGAAGCCAAATGCACCGGCTTAGCGTTCACCCGGCCCGCGCTGCGCTTAGCCAGGCTACGGATTCACACCGTCAGCGGTCCCGTAGCCCGGATAAGGCGTCAGCCGCGACCCGGGAGTTTTCGCTTATACATACTGACTCCGTAGCGTCGGCTATTAGCCGCTGCCATTCATGATATGGAAGTCAGCGATTTACCGCGTCCTGCGCCAACAAGTTTTATTCGTTTATTTAAGAATGCCTTATTCGGCAGGTTTAAAAACAGAAAAACTTAATCTTTTCTTAATATTTCATCACCTCAACGTTTTAGGCTTTTGCCAAATCTCAATCACCATCATTTAAATTACGTCAGCGTCACAAAAGCCGTAAAAAAACATTCCCAGGCGTTGCAAGGTTCTTACGTCACGCTATATGTTAAATTTACATTTAATAAATGATGCTTAAAGGTTGATTTTATGTATATGAAAATTAGTGGCTTAGTGATTTCACTGACGGCCATATTCTCCGGTCAGGCCTTTGCTGCGCTCCCTCAGGGCTATCCGGCGGATTATCAAAAGGTCGTGGATGCGGGGATTAAAGAAGGCAAGGTGGTGATTTACTCAACCACGGATACTAAGGCCGCAGGTCCGTTAATTAAAGGTTTTGAAGCGCAATATCCCGGCATTAAAGTTGAATATAACGATATGAACAGTACCGAATTGTACAACCGTTATATCAGCGAGCAGGCAGCGGGCGGCGGAAGCGGCGATGTGGTCTGGAGCTCTTCAATGGATACGGCGCTGAAGCTTGCCACCGATTATGCGGAACAGTATGCCTCCCCGGAACAAGATAAGCTGCCGAAATGGGCGGTCTGGCAGCAAAAAGCCTACGGCACCACCTATGAACCGGTGGTCTTTATCTATAATAAGCGCCTGATCCCGCAAGGGGATGTTCCTGATTCGCACACCGCGCTGGCGAAGCTGATCGCCAGTCAGGCTGATAAGTTCAAGGGCAAGGTCACTACCTACGATATTGAAAAATCGGGCCTGGGTTTTATGCTGGCGGTTCAGGACAGTAAAGCCGATGCTCACTACTTTGACGACCTGGCGGGAATGGCGAAAGGCGGGCTGACCGTGCAATCGTCCACCGGGACGATGATGGAGCGCGTCTCCTCCGGGGAAAACCTGATTGGCTACAACATCCTCGGTTCATACGCGGAGGCGCGGGCGAAAAACGACCCTTCGCTGGGTATCTCGTACCCGAAAGATTATGTGCTGGTGCTCTCGCGGGTCTCGTTTATTACCGCAGAAGCCGAGCATCTGAATGCGGCGAAGCTGTGGTTTGATTACGTGCTCTCGGAAAAGGGGCAAAGCATCCTGGCGAACCAGGCCGATATTCCCTCCCTGCGCAATGATATCGAAGGTAAAAATGATATCGACGGTATGACCAAAATGCTCGGCAGCGCGCTGAAGCCCATTCCGGTCGATGAAACGCTGCTGGCGTATCTTGAGCCGAAACAACGCCTGGAATTTATCAAACAGTGGCGCACCGCCGCGGCGAAATAACCCTCCGGCGCTGCGCATCTTTTCAGGATGCGCAGCCCACATGATACCCGCCAGGTTTAAAGGGATCGCTTATGAATATTTTACGCCGAAAGTGGCAGGGGTTGCCGCGCGGAATTGTTGTCCTGATAACGGCGCTGGCCATTTATGTCCCGCTGCTATTTATCGTGGTGCAGAGCTTTCTCTCGGCACCCTTTTTTGCCCGCTCGAAGGCATTTAGCCTTGAGGCCTTCGAATTTATCTTTACCGATCCGGATTTTTATCTGGCGCTAAAATCTGGCTTTATTCTCGCCTTCGGCCTGGTGGCGATCGCCATTCCTCTCGGCGGGATCCTCGCCTTTTTAATGGTGCGCACCGATTTACCCGGCAGACGGATTATTGAGCCGCTAATTCTGGTGCCGATTTTCGTATCGCCGATGGTGCTGGCCTTTGGTTACGTGGTGGCGGCGGGACCAGTAGGCTTCTTTTCGCAATGGGCGGAGCAGCTGATCGGTTTTGTGCCCTGGAATATCTATTCGATGTTCAGCATCGTGGCGATCGCCGGACTGACGCACGTTCCACACGCCTATCTCTATATCTCTTCCGCGCTGCGCAGCGTCGGTTCGGATGTGGAAGAAGCGGCGCGAACGGTTGGCGCATCGCCGCTGCAGGTCATGACCTCGGTGAGCCTGCCGATGGTACGGCCGTCCATACTCTATGCCTGCGTACTGCTGTTTTTTCTCGGCCTGGAAGTCTTCGGCCTGATGCTGGTGCTGGGGGACCCGGAAGGCAATATGGTGCTGGCCACCTATCTTTATAAACTGACCAACAAGCTCGGCACGCCTTCCTATCATCTGATGGCAGCGGTGGCGGTGGTGCTGATCTGCATCACCATTCCGCTGGTGATGCTCCAGCGCCGCCTGATGCGTACCGCCAACCGCTTTGTCACCATGAAGGGGAAAGCATCGCAGGCCCGGGCGCTGCCGCTGGGGAAATGGCGCTGGGTCGCCGGTATCGTCGTGGTGGCCTGGTTAACGGTTACCATCGGCGTACCGCTGATCGGCGTTGCGCTGCGGGCCTTTATTTCGAACTGGGGGGTTGGCGTCCCGCTGTGGGATGAACTCTCGCTGGCGACGTTTCGCAACATCTGGCAGCAGCCGAATTTGCTGCGCGCCATCGTTAACTCTATGGCGATTGGGGTCATCGGCGGCGCGCTGGCGGTGGTCTGCTATCTGTTCGTAGGCATCGCGATGCACCGCAAACCGGATAACGTCACGCGCTTTCTCGACTACAGCGTGCTGGTGCCGCGTGCGGTGCCGGGGCTGCTGGCCGGGCTGGCATTTTTGTGGGTGTTTCTGTTTCTGCCGATGTGGCTGGATCAGTCGCTGAAAAACGGCTGGCTCTCGGCGCTGCCGGTGGCTGAGTGGCTGCGCGACCATCTGATTGTTCAGCTGCGCGCGCTGCGTAATACCATTTTTAGCGTCTGGCTGGCCTATACCGTGGTCTGGATGGCCTACGGCCTGCGGCTCATCTCCTCGACGCTGCTGCAGGTGGCGCCTGAGCTGGAGGAGGCGGCGCGCAGTACCGGCGCATCGCGCGGGCAGATCACCCGCCACGTCACGGTGCCGCTGTCGCGCTATGGCCTGATTGGCTCCTGGCTGCTGATGTTTCTTATCTTCGAGCGCGAATATTCGACCGGGGTTTATCTGCTCTCTCCGGGAACGGAAACTATCGGTTCGATGCTGGTGTCGCTGTGGGCGGCGGGAGCTATCGATATCGTCGCCGCGCTCTCGTTTATTAATATCCTGCTGGTGGTCGTGGGTCTGGGCATCGCCCTGCGCTTTGGAGTGAAATTACATGATTGAATTATCGGTAGAAAACCTGCATCTGACCTACGGCGATAACCCGGTACTGAAGGGCGTATCTATGGAGCTGAGGCGGGGGGAAGTCGTCTCGCTGCTCGGTCCATCGGGGAGCGGAAAAACCACGCTGCTGCGGGCGGTCGCCGGGCTGGAGAAGCCCACCAGCGGCACGATCGCTATCGGTAAAACCCGCGTTTATGACGGCAACCCGCGTAGTGAAATTCCGGCGGAGGAGCGTAACCTGGGTCTGGTGTTCCAGTCCTACGCCCTGTGGCCGCATAAAACGGTATTTGAGAACGTGGCTTACCCCCTCAGGCTACGTAAGGTCGCCGCCGCGGAGATCAAACAGCGGGTGCAGAGCGTACTCGATCAGCTGGGCCTGGGGAATCTTGGCAATCGCCACCCGCATCAGCTCTCCGGAGGACAACAGCAGCGCGTGGCCATCGGCCGGGCGCTGGTATATAACCCGCCGGTCATTCTGCTGGATGAACCCCTGTCGAACCTCGACGCTAAGCTGCGGGAAGAGGCGCGGGTCTTTTTGCGCGAGCTGATCGTCAAGCTGGGTCTGTCGGCGCTGATGGTGACCCACGATCAGAATGAGGCGATGGCGATTTCCGATCGCATTTTGCTGCTCAATAACGGCGTCATTGAGCAGCAGGGAACGCCGCAGGAGATGTACGGCAGCCCGAGAACGCTGTTTGCCGCCGAGTTTATGGGCAGCAATAATCGGCTGCACGGCACCGTCACCGATCTGGATAACGGTCGGGCGCGCATTGAGGGCGCCAGCTGGGCACTGTGGGGAATGGCCGGGGAAGGGGTCAGCGTGGGGGCGGAAGCAACGGCGATCATTCGTGTTGAACGCCTGCGCATAGCCTCCTCGCCTGAAGAGAACATGCTGGAATTAGCGCTGCTGACCAGTATGTATCTCGGCGACCGCTGGGAGTATCTGTTTCGCACCGAAGGCGATGATTTCGCTATTCGTGCCTACGGTAGCGCACTGCGCGATGCCGAACGTTGCCATCTTACCTTGCCCGTCAACGATCTGTGGATCTTCCCGAAAGGCTGAAAAAAAGCCCCGGCGCTTAGGCCGGGGCAAACCATGTCAGAGTTTATTTATTATTAACTGAATACCATACCACCATCGATCAGCAGCGACTGACCGGTCATATAGTTGGAGTCCGGACCGGCCAGATAAGAGACGCAGGCCGCGACGTCTTCCGGTTCGGAAAGACGACCGAGGGTAATGCGTTTCGCAAATTCCTGGGTTCCGTAGCCCAGCGGTTTGCCCGCCGCTTCGGAAACCTGACGGTCAATTTCCGCCCACATGGGGGTTTTGACGATCCCCGGGCAGTAGCCGTTAACGGTAATTCCCAGATGCGCCAGATCGCGGGCGGCGGTTTGCGTCAGGCCGCGCACGGCAAACTTGCTTGAACTGTAGACCGCCAGTTCCGGGTTACCCACGTGGCCCGCCTGGGAGCAGGCGTTGATGATCTTGCCGCCGTGGCCCTCTTTTTTAAACGCATCTACCGCGGCCTGAATGCCCCAGATAACGCCCTTAACGTTGATATTGTAGACTTTATCGATGACGTCCTCGCGAATCTCTTCGATAGGCGTAGAGGGCGCGACCCCGGCGTTGTTAACGATCACGTCAAAACCGCCAAGGCCCTTACGCGCCTGCTCAACGGCGGCAAAAACCTGATCGCGTTTCGAGACATCGACCTTCACCGCCAGCGCCTGGCCGCCGTGCTGGTTAATTTCGTCAGCAACCGCCTGTGCGGTGGCATCGTTATAATCGGCGATGGCCACGGCAAAGCCATCTTGAACCAGGCGAAGGGCGATAGCTTTACCGATACCCTGGCCTGCGCCGGTCACGAGTGCGACTTTTTTCATTGCTGGATTCCTTCTGTAGTGACTCAAAGTAGTTGACTGAGATGAAGCTGGCCCATCAGCAGCGGGTTGTCGCTGTAATCGACGGGGATGGCGACCACGGCGGGGCCATCGACGTCCATCGCCGCCCGCAGCGTCGGCTCAAGGGCGGCGGCGCTCTCGACCGCGAACCCTCTGGCGCCGAAGGCTTCGGCATAGGCTTTAAAATCCACCGGTCCGAACTCAACGCCGGATAGCCGCTGATATTTTTTCTCTTCCTGAATTGCCACCATGTTGTAGCCGTTATCGACCCAGATGATATGCAGGACGTTAGCTTTTAGCCTTACGGCGGTCTCCAGCTCCATACTGGATTGCAGGAAACCGCCGTCGCCGGAAACCGAAACCACTTTGCGCTGCGGGTTCACCAGCCAGGCGCCAATCGCCCACGGCAGCGCCACCCCCATGGTCTGTTGACCGTTGGAAATCATGACCTGACGAGCGCGGAAGCTGTAGAGATAGCGGGCGATCCAGATATGAAAGCTCCCCATATCGACGGTCAGCGTTACGTCGCTGTTGACGATATCCTGCATGGCGCGAACGATGCGCAGCGGATGAAGCGCAAACTGGTTTAGCTGCGCGCCGCGGCGATCGAGCAGTTCCCGCTGGTGCTGGCGGTCAACAAGAATCTCCGCGGCCTGCGGCGACAGAACCAGCTGGTGGTCAATACGCCCGGAGAGTTTGTGCAGCGTGGCAGCGATATCGCCGACCAGCTCGATATCCGGGGTATAGTTGCGCTCTTCATAAGCGGGCAGTACGTCGATATGCACCAGCGCGGCGTTACCGTTATTCCACATCGCCGGTTCATACTCCACCGGGCTATAGCCAATGCAGATGACCAGGTCGGCGAGATGCAATAGCCGATCCCCGGCCTGGTTATTGAACAGCCCAACCCGTCCGGCAAAGCGCGTAAAGTGGTCCTGATTTACCGCGCCGGCGGCCTGATAGGTACTGGTGACCGGGATATGGCTTTTTTTCAGCAATTCGCGGAGCGCCGCGCTGTTTTCCGTCTGGCTGGCCATCAGACCGAGCAGGAATACCGGATTTTTTGCCACGGCAATCATCTTCGCCACTCGCTCAATGGCGTCGTCCGGGGCCGCGCCGGTCTGCGGGGCTTCGCTGGCGGGCAGCACCCTGGCGTGGACTGGCTCATCGACGACATCCTGCGGCAGACTGACGAAGGCGCTTCCCGGCCGTCCCTGCTCGGCGGCGCGAAATGCGTTAGACACGACCTCCGCCAGCGCATCGGATGCGGTGACTTCCACCGAGTATTTGGTTACCGGGCTGAACATCGCCACCGTATCCATACTCTGGTGCACTTGTTTGGCCTTGTCGGCGCGTTTTACCGCACCGCCCAGCGCCACCACCGGATCGCCTTCGCTGTTAGCGGTGGCCATACCGGTAATCAGATTGGAGCAGCCGGGGCCGGAAGTGACCAGCGCGACGCCCGCTTTCCCGGTGATGCGGCCAACCGCAGCGGCCATAAAGGCGGCGTTGGCCTCGTGGCGTACCGGGATAATGCGAATTGAGGAGTCCAGTAGCGAATCAAAGACCTTATCGATTTTTGCCCCCGGAATGCCGAAGACCTGGCGAACGCCCTGGGCCTCCAGCTGGCTGACGATCAGGTCGGCGCCATGCGCCCACTGGCGAGGTTGATGTTGATTATCCACGAGAATCTCCTTAGTTTTCGACTGAGCGAATGGCGGCATCTAGATTGTCCGGGTGCAGATCCGCCTGCAGGAAGGCGCTATCGGCAGGAAGGTCAATCATCAATTTGTGGATTTCGCCAAAGGTCAGCACGCCGTGGTCGAGCTGATAATCGAGCAGATGACCGCCGCCCTGACGGTCATCGGTGATGAAATGTTCGTGGTAGCCGGCAACGTTAATGCCCTGCATATGCTGCGGGGTACGGAAGCCGACCAGTACCCCTTCGCGCTGGTTGAAGCGGAACACAGGCTGGTCGTCGAGCACGTCGGTCATCGCCCGGTAGGGCGGGGTCTGGCGCGGTACGGTGCGGGTATGCGCATGACGAAAATGACCGTTAATGCGCAAGGCGCAGAAGAGATTATCGGAGGGTATTTGCTGGTCGATAATGTCGTGCAGCTGCTGGCGGCTCACCGGTTTATCGAACGTTTTACGATACTGCGGCTGAAACCAGGTCATCACCGCAAACGGCGTGCGCTGTTCCATTCGGGCTTTACGGGCGCTGCCGTCGGCGCGCAGCTGGTATACCTCGCTGCTAAACGCGATCAGCTCGCCGTCCAGTTCATTAAAGGTTCCCAGGCCAAAATCGCCGTGGGTGAGTAAATCAGCGATGGTGGTATTGCCTTCATAAACGCCGCTCAACAGCGCGCTCATCAGAGAGGTCTGGTAGATGACGCTATCGGGATGTTGCGCGGAAAACCCTCGTAGAGTTTCACACAGGCTCTCTTCACAAGAGCATTCAGCAGAATGGTTCATTACCCGCTTCCTCGTTCAACGAATATCAGAAAGGTTAAATAAATGTTGACGCGATTCAGCTCACAGTTCCAATATAGAATCTATGCTTGTTTGAGACGTTTTCGATATGGAACTTCGTTATCTGCGCTACTTTGTTGCCGTCGCCGAGGCGCGACATTTCACTAAAGCGGCAAAAGAACTTGGTATCTCACAGCCGCCTTTAAGCCAACAAATTCAACGGCTTGAACGGGAAATTGGCACGCCGCTTTTCCGCCGTTTAACGCGCGGCGTTGAGCTAACGGAAGCGGGGGAGTCGTTCTATGAGGATGCCTGCCAGATCCTCGCCCTGAGCGATGCGGCGCTCGAAAAGACGAAAGGGATCGCCCGCGGACTGAACGGTCGGCTGGCGCTGGGCATTACCAGTTCTGATGCCTTCCATCCGCAGATCTTTAGCCTGCTGCAGCAGTTCCAACAACGTTACCCGGCGGTAACGCTGCATCAAATCGAGGGCAATATGGCGACGCTGATGGGGGCGCTTGGCGAAGCGGAGCTGGATATTGCTTTTGTACGCCTGCCTTGTGAAAGCAGTAAAGCCTTTAATCTGCGGATTATCGATCAGGAGCCGATGGTGATCGCGCTGGCGCGTTCGCATCCGCTGTCGTCATGCGATGAACTCGCGCTCGAGCAGCTTACCGACGTGGCGCCGATTCTTTTTCCGCGCGAAGTGGCCCCTGGCCTGTATGAGCTGGTGTTCAACAGCTATCTGCGCGCCGGTATTGACGTGCAGCGAGCCTATCAATCATCGCAAATATCGTCGTCGCTCAGCATGGTGGAAGCCGGATTCGGCTTTGCGCTGGTGCCGCAGTCGATGACCTGCATCACGCTACCTGGCGTCAGCTACCACCCTTTGGCGGGCGCGCCGCTAAAAACCGATATTGCTATCGCCTGGCGACGCTACGAGCGTTCGCGCACGGTGAAGCATTTCCTGGCCATGTTTTAACCGGCGAGGTGACTTATTCAGCAGCTATTGACGTTTTATACTGTGTTTTAAGAAAGATAAACATTGGCGGCGGTCGGGCCACGCAGTCCGTTGACTCGACAAAATTCGACGCGGATGCCGGGGCTGATTGTGGTTGGCTCGCCGGGCGATAGTGCGGAAATATGAACCTGTACGTCTTTGCGACCATCGGAGGGGATGATCAGGCCTTTGCCTGTTTTATTATCAAATGTTTTGACAATACCTGTCATTTTTTGGAACAAATAAATACCTTTTAAATATGAAAACCGGCACGACTATACAGTAAGTGAGTGGGAAGTCTATGCAAATCGAAATAAAACCCGCGCTTGCGGGCTTTTACTTTGCCAAAAAAACGCCATCAGCGCTGGCTGATTATTGTGCAATCATGCGCAATAATCGGCTTCTGACAAGGGATAATTAAGCAGCGGTTTTTGCAGAGGACTGGAAAAATTTATGGCAGTAGGGGCAGATGAGTTGAGCACCTTTTTGTACTCGGCTGAAGCTGTGTTCTGAGTCCTGAGAGCAGTTAGGGCAGGAACATTTTACGAGATAATTACGGCGAGTTTTAGCGTCTTTGCGTTCTGACATATGATATTTCCTGAGTTAAGGGCTTACGACCATACAGCATTGCGCCGCAAATAGCTCTAACTCATTCTGCATAGCGCGTAAATGAGGGAACTCAGGAACCCTATCGCTGGCACCAGTATGAGAAAAATCGTTTCGTGGCCGCAGGCGGTTAAAGAGTAAGTTTTCCCCCATATTTTTGTGATTAACATCACCCTTTAAATTCAATGTTTTATTTATCAATCAGTTAATGGTGGGTGATTTTTTCGTGCAGAGAACAATTTTCTCCATTATTCGCGGATTAGAGGGAAAATAGGTAAGATTTTCTTCCGCGCCTAATATACATTTTAATGGTGGTCGAAGAACGCAAATCACGATGTTGATGATTATATGACCGTTTATTTTTTGGCTATTAAACGGAGTTTTGGCGGCAGTCTTATGTGCCAACTTCGCTGACCACGTAAATAAGAACTCACGATATTTATGACTAATAATAGTTTGAGTATATCCTATGAAAACCAGAACTAAAGATATTGCTACCCTGGCCGTTCATGCTGGAAGCCAATCCGATCCGGTAACCAACGCTATATTTACCCCGATTGTCACAGCCAGCTCTTTTATCCAGCCTAACCTTTATGAAGGCGGCGATTTTTGTTATTCCCGGGTTTCCAATCCAACGCGTAAAGCTTATGAATCCGCACTTGCCGAGCTGGAGGGGGGGATATATGCCACCGCTACCGCATCGGGAATGGCGGCCACCAATATCGTGATGGAACTATTGCCCAAAGACGCACACATTATTGCGATGAAGGGCGTCTACGGCGGAACCTGGCGGCTGTTTGAGAAATTAAAAACGCACACCACCGGCGCCACAATTTCCTATATCGATCTGAACGATGAGCAGAGCCTGATGGCGAATATTCAGGAAAATACCGCCTTAATCTGGATTGAAACGCCGACCAATCCATTACTTGAACTGGTCGATATCGCGAAAGTGTGTCGTATTGCTAAAGAACACGCCATTACCACCTGCGTTGATAATACCTTTGCCAGCGCCTGGAACCATAAACCGCTTGAAATGGGGGCGGACATGGTCATGCTCTCCACCAGTAAATATGTTGGCGGACATTCTGATTTAATAGGCGGCGCGGTTATTACCAATAATGAAGCGCTCGCCTCGAGGCTCGATTTTATTAAAACAACGATCGGCTCTATTGCCTCGCCCTTTGATGCTTACCTTGCCCTGCGCGGTATGAAAACGCTGGATTTGCGCATGGAGCGTCAGTGCAGTAATGCCCTGCGCGTGGCGGAATATCTGGAAAACCATCCGGCGATTGCCAGCGTCTATTATCCGGGGCTGCCGTCGCATCCTCAGCATCAGCTATGCAAGAAGCAAATGCGTTCGGGCGGCGCGGTAGTGACCGCGACCCTGAAGGGAGACATGCAGAGCCTGAAACGCTTTATCGGCGGTCTGCACTATTTTGTGCTGGCGGAATCGCTGGGCGGGGTAGAGAGCATGATTAACCATTCGGCCTCAATGTCCCACGGTTCGATGTCAAAAGAGGAGCGGGAAGCGATCGGCGTTTATGACACGACGCTGCGCTTCTCCGTCGGCATTGAACATATCGATGACTTACTCCAGGACCTGGATATTGCCTTCGCCGCTATGGACCTCAAACAGGATAACCATCATGCATGATTATGGCATCTGGACGATAATTACTCCGCTGGTCACCATTATTCTGGCGATTCTGACCCGCCAGGTGATCCTCTCTCTGCTTACCGGTATTTTTGTCGGCTATGCGGTGATTCACCACAGCATTATCCAGGGCGTTGGCGGCACGCTGAACGGAATTATTGAAACCTTTGCCTCCGCCGGTAATGCGCGAACGATTATTTTTATGGTGATGATCGGCGGCATTATGCGGCTGATTGTGGTCACCGGCGGCGTGCGAAAGCTGGTGCAGTTTCTTTCGGAGAAAAATGATTTCGTCACCAATAAAAAGTCGGTCCAGCTACTGGCGATGGTGGTGACATCGTTAATCTTTATCGAGAGTTCGATAAACCAGCTGATTGCCGGCGCATCAACGAAAAACCTTGCCCGGCGCTATAAAGTCTCGCCGGAAAAGATGTCCTATATTATCCAGACTTCCTGCGTGTCCGTTTGCTCGTCGGTGATGATCAACGGCTGGGGAGCGGCGATGATGGGGGTTATCGGCGTCCAGATTGCGCAAGGCTACCTGACCGGCGAGCCATTTGAAGTGCTGGCAAGCTCGATGGTCTGGAATACGATGGCCTGGTTTTCATTAGCCTCAGTGCTTTTTTATATCCTCTCCGGCTGTAGCTGGGGGCCGATGAAAAAGGCGGAGGTTAAGTTTGAAACGGTCCAGACGGAAATAGAACAAGAGCATGGCGAAGAGGAAGCGGACCCGGTGATTGACCATCCGGCCTGCAACTCATTGCTCAACTTCTTTATTCCAATCCTTTCCACCGTACTTATGGTGCCGGTAGTGCTATATATCACCGGCGAGGGACAATTCTCCAAAGGCAGCGGCTCCATGTCGGTCTACTCCGGCGTTATGTTTGGCACCGTCGTCTCTTTTATCTGGTTTCGCCTGCGCGGTATTCTGAACGTAGAAAACTTTTTTAAAGAGCTGTATATCGGCTACGCCAGTATGGTGAAAATCAGCTCAATCATGATTCTGGCCTTCCTGATGGGGCATATTTCGGCGGAACTGAATACCGGACAGTATATTGCTTCGATAACCTCCGGCGTTATTCCATCCGGCTTTTCGATCGGCTTTATCTTCCTGATTGCCGCGGTGATGTCGCTGGCCACCGGTACCTCCTGGGGAACCTTCGCCATCATGATTCCAATTGGCGTCCAGCTCGGCGTGTCCTTAGGCATCGATCCGCACTTTATGATCGGCGCGGCGATTTCCGGCTCAATCTTTGGTGATATGACTTCGCCTATCTCCAGTGATGCCATCGTGGCATCGATGGCGACCAACTGTGACCATATTGAACATATTCGCACCCAGCTGCCTTATGCGCTGGTGACGGGCGGGCTGGCGCTCATTGTTTATTTAATTGTCGGCTTCACTCTTTAACTCAATATTCTTAAAGGATTTGCTATGACTAAGGCTATCGCGACAGAAAATGCGCCGCAGGCAATTGGCCCCTATATCCAGGGCGTGCGCAGCGGAAATTTTATTTTTACATCTGGTCAGCTACCCATCGATCCGCAAACGGGCACTATTCCCGAGTGCGCCGAAGGCCAGACCCGACAGAGCCTCGAGAATATTCAGGCAATCATTGAGGCCGGCGGCCTGACGGTCGCCAATATTTGTAAGATGACTATCTTCGTCAAGGATCTGAACGAGTTCGCCGCCATTAATGATGCCTACGCGGCGTTCTTCACTCAGCGTAACGCTTCTTTCCCGGCGCGCTCTTGCGTAGAGGTCGCCCGGCTGCCAAAGGACGTTAAAGTAGAAATTGAAGCTATCGCCTGGCAGGGATAACTCACGCGAAAGACGGCTTAACGGCGGCTTATTAGCCGCCGTTTTTATATCAAGGAGAGGGCTATGTCGGTAAAACATTATCTCAACAGCTTAGCGCGCGTCGCGCTGGTTGGTGGCGTCACTCCCGTTCAGCATCTGCAGCGGCTGTCGGAATATTTGCAGCGCGATATCTCTATAAAACGTGACGATATTTCGCATCCTGGCATGGGCGGTAATAAGCTCAGAAAGCTTGAGTTTCTGGCGGCAGATGGGTCTGAAGTGCGCAGCGCTGCTGGAGAATCCCATTCAAACCGTGGAGCCTAACTATCTCTGCAACGGCAACCATCTGCTGTTTAGCCTGATGGGCTGCGAGTCAGAAAGGGTTGCAGAACTTTACGATTCGGATGCGCAGCTGCAGCAGTTCAGCGAGCGGCTTTCGGCAGAAGGGGCGAAACCCTATATTGTTCCCGTCGGCGGCTCAAACGCGCTGGGGTCGCTGGGCTACGTTGAGTGCGCGCTGGAGATAGCGGATCAGTGCGAGCAGATGTGTGCAGTCCGTGGTGGTGTCCTCCGACAGCGCGGAGACGCATGCCGAATACCGCAGGGATGGAGGCGGTGGCGTTGCTGGCGCAGCTGGAGGGGATCGTGCTTGATCCGGTCTATACCGGCAAGGCGATGGCGGGCCTGATCGATGGCGTGAAAACGACGCGTTTCACCGGCAGCGGGCCGGTGATGTTTGTCCATACCGGCGGCGCGCCGGCGCTCTTTGCTTACTATCCTCGCGTCTGAACAACGACGTTAACCAAAAATCGAACCACGCCCGCGCGTGCATGCCGGCGTGGTTTTTTTACATGCTGCGGCGGAGGGGCAGTGGACGCTTTACCGCCGGACAACGCCCGGCATCCATTCGTCCAGCGCCGCGTCAAACCTAATAACGCTTGTGCGCCATGATTTCGATAATTTGTCGGTCGGTATGCTGCATGGCCCGACCGGCGATGGCGCAAAGATTACGAATGGAGTTTTCCACATCGCGATCGACGATACCGTCGTTGCCGGAAACAACCGAATTATCCAGCGCCAGCAGAACCGCTTTCCAGGCGGAAGAGATGCTGGTGGACACTTTCATTGCGCAACTACCGGAAGCGCCATCGCATATGATGCCGCTGACGTCGCCAATCATGTTATTAACCGCCATGGCGATGGTGTCAAAGCTGCCGTTCATCAGCCAGATAATCCCCGCCGCGGCACCCATTCCGGCGGTGGTGGTGGCGCAGAGGGCCGATAGCCGCGGAAGTTGACAGTGAATATAAATGGCGACCAGATGTGATAGCGCCAGCGCGCGGGCCAGCTGCTGCTGGCTGGCGTGAAGACGCTCTGCGGCCACGACCACCGGCATGGTGGCGGTGATGCCCTGGTTGCCGGAGCCGGAGTTGGTCATCGCCGGCAGCGATGCGCCGCCCATGCGGGCATCCGACGCGGCGCTGGTGCGGTAGAGGATCTCGTTAAACATATCATCGGAAACCAGTCCTTTGTCGACCTGGCGCTTTAGCGTCGGGCCGATATGCAATCCCCACTCTTTGCTCAGCCCTTTCTTTGAAAGGGCGTTGTTCATTGCGCCAGCCTCGAGCATAAATTCCAGCGTCTGCGCAGGCGCTTCGCTAACGAAATCATAGATCTCGCGCAGCGAACTGTGGGCGACCTGCGCCAGCGGATCGCAGGCGGGAGCAGCGTTCGCGCTTGCGTCCTTAACAAACAGAGGCTCACCCATTTTCTCAATCGCCACCACGTTGGTGTGGTCGCCGGTGATGGTGACCGTCGCATGCTGGTCGCCCGCGTAGACTTTGGCGCGAACGTACAGAATCTCGTCGCAGGGTTCCTGTAGCACCACGCGCACGGCGCCAACCTCAAGTAGCGCCCTGGCGGCATCAATTTCCCGACGGGTGGCCTTGTTAAGCACTTCCAGATTCGCCTGCGGGTCGCCGGCGATAGCGCCGAGAGCCGCGGCGATAGGCAAGCCGGTCATCCCCGTACCCGGGATGGTGACGCCCATACCATTTTTCATCAGATTCGGCGAGACCGCAGCTTCGATCCGCACAATCGCGCCAGAGAGCTGCTGCGCCGCCACGGCGCAGGCGAGGGCGACAGATACCGGTTCGGTACAGCCTAAAGCGGGTTTCACTTCCTGTTTTAATGCCTGAATAAACAGGTTCCATTTAGCACGATTTTCCCGGTGTGACATGACTGAGCCTCTGGAGCGGTGCAGAAAAATGGCCATCGAGGGGATGACTTTCTCCTCGACATTGATTTGCGCCTGCGGGCCAGAAAACGGCGCGGCTCGCAGGAACGATAATCAAAATATTACCGCACTCAGCAGAGAAAAAAGTTGCACGTTCAATTTGTAAAATAGCGCTTTGGGAGAAAATTTTTCTTTAAAAAGCGCGTTGCAAACGGCTTTATGGCGAGGGCTGCGCTGGCGGGATAAAAAAACCGGCAGAGTAGCCGGTTTGGTCGTTAGATCTTACAGGCGTCGCCGCAGTCATCATCGGCCACAATGGCCTGCGCTTTTTTATCGGCATCTTCAAGTCGTTCAGCGTTGCGCTCTTGCGCTTCTTCCAGTCCGCTAAAAACCAGGTTATCGAGATCAATTTCCATGCGTTACCCATTTAAGTTCAGTGTTGACCGTGTGCAAGTATAGGCAAAACGGCAGGCGGATGCACCCGGCCTGAGCCCCGGTAGCACATAGCGGTAAGCGCGGATGTTTTATTGCGCAAGGCGAGACGAGAAAAGGCGTGGGCGGCGACAAACAATAGTTGAGCGGATATTTCATTTTTAGCCATCAAATTGTTGAATGTTTATCACGCTATTTGTTAAACAAATCGACAACGAGCGCCACACTGGCCATTGACTTGTAAAGATTATGCTAATATTGCCGTGCTTATGGATGTATCTATGGATTATGGTCAATGGTATCGACAACCGCAGTAGCCGCCGTCAAAGAATGGCGGAAACATAATAAATTTATTTGTCAGGTTAAACTCAGCTATAAAAAGGTACTGCGTAAATGCAGAGAAATATCTTTAACCGGAGGGAAATACAAAGAATATCAGACATTATGCGCCAGCTATGCTTGCGCGAAATTAACGGGAGCCACCGAGGGGCTGGTTAACTTTGAAGATAAACCCTTTAAGGCCTATTTAAATAAAAAGATGTCAAAAAGAGCGAAACTCGATATCGCTCATGGCGCTTTGAATTTTATAGAAAAAAGCTTTCGTCCCGAGGCCTTGCCGCAGCTGTATGATATGGCGAACTTTGGCCGTACGCTTATCGCCATTCCGCTGAAAAACGGTAGCAGTATTGATGTGAAGCTCCTGGCATCGCCTTTTCAGGAGGAAGGGGAGCTCATGTTGTTAATGTTCCTTGGCGATAAACGCGTCTACAGTATCTGTTTTTCCTGCACTGACGATGGCCGCGCCTGGATTGGCGGTATTCAGGGAGGGAAAGATATCGATAATGAAGAGGTGAAGGCGCTGACGAAAGAGCTTTACGGCACCCGTCCTAAAAACTTAATTATCACTCTGCTGTACGGTTTTTTATCCTTTTTCAATATCAAGGAGATCTATGCTATCGACAGTGATTTTCATGTTAAAAGCGACAGAGTAAAAACCCGTTATTCTGAGCTTTGGCTGGAAATCGGCGGCGAGAAGCATCGACGCGGCTGGTATAAATTACCGCCAACCGAGATTAAGAAAAGCCTGGAAGAGGTTAAAAGTAAGCACCGTAGCCAGTTTATCAAGCGTGAAGGTCTGAAGGAGCTGGCGCAGTTGGATCTTGCCGCCGCGCTAGGCGACATCTGCCTCTGCCGTAACGCCGGATAAGCATAAAGTGAAGATTGTCGACCCGCAGGGGGCTGCGGGTCGACAATCGTTTTGCCCTTCATCTTTCCTCGCCTCAACTCCGCGCGTTCAGCCTTACAACCGCTTCATCTGATAAATTAGTTTTATAAATTAAAAAAATTTAAACATTTCATGCGTGATAGTTTTACATTATTTTTACAAATACATATAATTCCTTACGTTCTTCGCTCTGCCTGAGAGCGTCCAACCAACATGATATGCGGTCTGTGCCCTTATTGGTCTGATAAGGCGCTGTTTATATAAGATGTTTTGGTTTTTTCGACTGACGTCGTATGGGATGAAATATGGACGAACGACAAGGTAGCGGAAGGGGAATTTTCTTCACCGTCTACCGATTACTCTTTGTATTACTGAGCTTTGGCATTGGGCTCTTTTTCACCATCTGGGGGGGCAAACTCCTCTCGCTGGGCGGCAGCGCCTGGTATCTGCTCGCCGGTATTGCTTATCTGCTTATCGCCGTCGGCTATCTCGCCCGTAGTCGATATGTCCTGCCTTTTGCCATTCTGACTTTTCTGTTGACCCTTGCCTGGGCGCTGTATGAAGTGCAGCTCAGCTATTGGGGACTGATCCCACGACTGGTGGTGCCTGCGCTGATGCTGATGCTGGCGCTGTGGCTGTCGGCGACGCTGCCGATGCCGCGTACGCGGGTACGCTACGCCAACTGGAGCGCTTCGGCGATTTTCCTCGTGCTGCTGGCGACGCTGGTCTCGGCCTTTTACCCGCACGGCGGTATTCATAACGGCGTGGTGAAAGCGAGCGACGACAAAACGCCGACCCTGGCTGCCAGAAGCGATAACTGGGCGTTCTTCGGTCGCGATGCCTCCGGCACCCGTTTTGCGCCGTACGAGGACATTACGCCGCAAAACGTCAAAAACCTGAAAGTCGCCTGGACGTACCATACCGGCCGGCGGCTTACCGGCGCCGGAATTGGCGTCGATGAAAATACCCCGCTGCAAATTGGCGATACGCTGTACTCCTGTACGCCGCTGAACGTGGTCACCGCGCTGGATGCGGATACCGGTAAAGCGCGCTGGCGTTTTGACCCGCACGCGCAAACCGCCGAGCACGTCACCTGCCGCGGGGTTGGCTATTGGGATGCGCAGAGCGATGATTCTCTGAGCGCAGAGGAGAAGGCCAGCCCGTCGCTGCAGCAGTGTCCGCAGCGTATCCTGGTGTCTACGGTCGACGCCCGCTTGATCGCCCTGAACGCCAAAACCGGCGAGCTGTGCGATGACTTCGGCGACCACGGTAGCGTTGATCTGAAACAGGGTATGGACAATACCGAAAACAGCAAACGCTACCATCCGACCTCAACGCCGGTGATTATGGGGCATATTGCGGTGCTCGGCGGCTGGGTGCGCGATATCGTGCACGGCGAACCCTCCGGCGTGGTGCGCGCGTTTGACGTCCGTACCGGCAAAGTGGTGTGGGCGTGGGACGTCGGCCAGCCGGAAAACGTGACCGATCCGGTAAAAGGGCGCGTCTACACTCTCGAAACGCCGAACGTCTGGACGGTGCCGGGCTTTGACAAAGAGCTGAATCTGATTTATCTGCCGACCGGTAACGGTCCGCCGGACTACTGGGGCGGCGATCGCAACGCGGCCAAAGAGAAATATGGCTCGTCCGTGGTGGCGGTGGATGCCAGCACCGGGGAGACGAAGTGGATCTTCCAGACCGTGCATCATGATATCTGGGACTATGACCTGCCGTCGCAGCCGGTACTGTTCCATATGAAAAACGACCGGGGTGAAGAGGTTCCGGTCCTGATCCAGACTACCAAAACCGGGCAGATTTACGTGCTCGACCGGCGTACCGGCAAGCCAGTGACTCGCGTAGAAGAGCGACCTGTGGCCCACGACGGCGCGGAAGGCGAGCATCTCTCCGCCACCCAGCCGTTCTCCACCGGCATGCCGCAATTGGGCGTCGAGCCGCTCACCGAGAAGTCGATGTGGGGCGTGACGCCGTTCGATCAGCTGATGTGCCGTATCGACTTCAAAGCGTCGACTTATCTGGGTATGTACACGCCGCCGTCAGAGAAGCCGTACATCGAATGGCCGAGCCTGCTGGGCGGCATGAACTGGGGCGGTATCACTATCGATGAGCGTACAGGAACGCTGTTCGTCAATGATATGCGGATGCCGCTGAGAATGTCGCTGGTGCGCAAAGAGGATATGGCGAAATACAAAGTCTCCACCGACGAGGTGCCCGGCTTTATGGGGACCGTGCGTCCGCAAATTGCCGGGCCATACGGCGGCGTGCGGATTGATATCTTGCAGTCGGCGCTGGGCGTTCCCTGTAATACGCCGCCGTTTGGCACCATGAGCGCCATCGACCTCAATACCCGCCAGCTGATATGGCAGGTACCGATGGGATCGGTAGAGGATACCGGTCCGCTGGGGCTGAAAACGCACATGCATATCCCGCTGGGTATGCCGACGCTGGGCGGCCCAACGTCCACGGCTTCCGGACTGGTCTTCTTCGCCGGTACCCAGGATAACTACCTGCGCGCGCTGGATTCCGCTACCGGTAAAGAGCTATGGCGCGCTCGTCTGCCAGTAGGGGCAGTGGCGGCTCCGCTGATCTATAAATCATCGAAAAGCGGTAAAGAGTACGTGGTGATCTCCGCCGGGGGCGCCAGCCACTCGCCGGACGTGGGCGATGATATTATTGCCTTCGCGCTGGAAGAGTAGCCGCAGCCGGTTCGCTCTTACGCAACTAACCGCCCCTGCGTGTGGGCGGTTTTTTTATGCTCTGAAGATTACCCGGCGCTAAACCGCGTGACAGGCGACGAGGTGGCCGTCGGCAACCTCCCTTAGAAGTGGAATATCACGGCGGCAGCGGTCGCTGGCCTGCGGGCAGCGCGAGGAAAAACGACAGCCGGAAGGGGGCCGGGACGGGTCGGGAATTTCACCTTGTAGCGCCGCGACCGGCTCGCTGTCCGGATCGAGGGTCGGTACCGCCGCCAGCAGCGCCCGGGTGTAGGGATGCAGGGGGCTGCTGAATAGCGCATCGCGGCTGGCGGTCTCTACTAACTGACCGAGATACATTACCGCTACGTCATCGCACAGATGCTCTACTACCCCCAGATCGTGGGAGATAAACAAAAACGTCACCCCATGGTCGTCGCGCAGGTCGGAAAACAGATTGATAATCTGCGCCTGAATCGACACATCGAGGGCTGAAATCGGTTCATCGGCAATAATAAAATCCGGGTTTAAGATCAGCGCACGGGCAATGCCGATGCGCTGACGCTGGCCGCCGGAAAATTCGTGCGGGAAGCGGTTGTAATGCTGCGGAGACAGCCCGCAGATGCGCATCACCTCAAGGGTTTTGTCATACAGCTCCGCCCGGCGACAGAGCTTGTGTTCCAGCATCGCCTCGCCGATGGCGACGCCAATGCGTATGCGCGGGTTTAATGAACTGTAGGGGTCCTGAAAAACCAGCTGGATTTTAGGCCGCAGCGCGCGCATCGCCTGCGGCGACAGTTCGGCAAGCTCCTGGCCGCGAAACTTCACGCTGCCGGCGGTCTTCTCGTATAGCCCCAGCAGCGTGCGGCCAACGGTGGTTTTCCCGCTGCCGGATTCGCCTACCAGGCCAAAAATCGTGCCCCGGCGAATCTTAAAGCTCACGCCATCCACGGCCCGCAGCACGCCGGTCTGCTGGCCGAATAGCCCATCGCGTAGCGGGAAGTGTTTTTTTAGCCCATCCACTTCAATCACGTATTCATGACTCATGCCACGGACTCCGAAAGTTCACTGTAAAAGCAGGCGGCCTGCCGGTTATGCCCCGATAGCGGCGGAATGCTCTGTCGGCAGCGCGCGGTGGCTTTTGCGCAGCGCTCGGCGAAGGCGCATCCGGCGGGAAGGGCGGCGAGGTCCGGTACCTTACCGGGGATTGAGTAGAGGCGTCGCCGCCGCTCCCCCGGCACAGGGCGCGAGGCGATCAGCCCCTGGGTATAGGGATGCTGCGGGTTACGCAAAATAGTCGCTGTCGCACCTTGCTCAACGATACGCCCGGCGTACATCACCACCACGTGTTCGGCCATCTGCGCGATAACTCCGAGATCGTGAGTAATCAGCATCATCGCCATCCGGTTGGCTCGCGCCTGGTCGCGCAGCAGTCGCAGGATCTGCGCCTGCACGGTGACGTCCAGTGCGGTCGTCGGCTCATCGGCAATCAGCAGCTTCGGCTGGCAGCTCAGCGCCATGGCGATCATCACCCGCTGCAGCATGCCGCCGGAAAGCTGGTGTGGATAGCTGGCCATCAGGCTATCCGCGCGCGCTAGTCCAACATCAGCCAGAAGCTGGATAGCGTGCTGCCATGCGATCTTCGGCGACTCGCCGCGGTGGCGAATAAGCGGCTCGCACAGCTGCTCGCCGACGGTGAGTACCGGATTAAGGGCGCTCATCGGTTCCTGAAAAATCATCGCCAGCTGATTGCCGCGTAGATCGGCCATATGGGCATTTTTCAGCCGCAGAAGATCCTGATCCTCGAAAAGTATCTCCCCACCGTCAATGCGCGCCGCCTGCGGCGGCAGCAGGCCCATTAATGACATGGCGGTAACGCTTTTACCGCAGCCGGATTCGCCGACGACGCCAACGGTCTGCCCGGCGCGGATAGTGAACGACACCTCCTGCACCGCGCGTACCCGGCCTTTGTCGGCGGCAAAAGAGACCGAAAGTTGATTAAAGGTAATTAATGCGCGACTCATTTCAGCCTCTGTTTCATTTTGGGGTCCATGGCGTCGCGCAGGCCATCGCCCAGCACGTTGATGGCAATGACGGTGATAAAAATGGCGATCCCCGGCGGCATCCATAGCCAGGGGCGGCGCTGAAAATCGATCAGGCTGTTAGCGGCGTCCATCATATTGCCCCACGACGGCGTCGGCGGCACAACGCCAAGCCCGAGGTAGCTAAGCGCCGACTCGCTGAGAATAGCGTTAGCCACCGCCATCGTCGCCATCACCACCAGAATCGGTACCGTATTCGGCAGCAGATGACCAAACAGACGGCGCCGCGCCGACAAGCCCAGCACCTGGGTCGCCAGCATAAAGTCGCGCTCGCGCAGGGAGAGGCACTGCCCTCGTACCAGCCGGGCAAGCTTCGGCCACTCCAGCAGGCTCAGCATAACTACCACCATATAGATGCGTGAATTCGGCGAGAAATCGAGCTCGGAGAGCATCGCTCCCGCGACAATCAGCAGCGGCAGGCCGGGGATGGTCATCACCAGATCGGCAAAACGCATGATGAGTTTATCGGTCAGGCCGCCGGCGTAGCCCGACAGCGCGCCGAGCAGATAGCCAAGGGTGACCGACAGCAGCATGGTCAGCAGGCCGATGATCAGCGAAATGCGTCCGGCCAGTAGCAGGCGGGTGTAAATATCGCGACCGAGAAAATCGGTACCCAGCCAGTGCTGCGCGCCGGGTGGCTTGTTGATCATCAGCGCGTCGGTAGCATCGTCCTTCCACGGCGACCACAGCGGCCCTAGCGTACACCAGAGGGCCATGATGACCAGCAGCAGCAGGCACAGCATCGCCAGACGATTGTGACGCAGCGCCTGCCAGGCCTGACGCCAGGGGGACGGCGTAACCTGCGCCAGCGCCGGAATTTCCGCGTCGCGCAGGCGTCGGTTGGAAGAGAACAGGGAACTGAGCATCAGGACCTCACGCGAATGCGCGGGTCGACCCACGCGTAAAGCACATCGGCAAGCAGATTGCCAAGAATGGTGAGCACCGCCAGAAACAGGGTGAATCCCATTAACACCGGGTAGTCGCGGGCGGCCAGCGAATCAATATGAATATGTCCAGCCCCGGGCCAGTTAAATACTTTTTCGGTGATGATCGCCCCGGAAAACAGCCCCGGCAGCTCGAAGCCGAGCAGGGTAATGATCGGCAGCAGGGCGTTCCGCAAGGCGTGCTTCAGGATAACCGTGCGTTCGCGTAGCCCTTTAGCGCGGGCGGTGCGGATAAAATCCATTTTCACCACCTCAAGCATGCTGGCGCGAAAATAGCGGGTCAGGCTACCTGCCTGGAGCATCACCAGCGCCAGCACCGGCAGCACCAGATGGGCGGCAACCTGTAGCACATAGCCCCAGCCGCTGTCGTCGCTGCCGGTACGGGTCATCCCGCCAACCGGCAGCCAGTGCAGGTCGACGGCGAACCACTTAATCAGCAGCAGACAGAGGAAAAAGGTCGGGAACGACATGGCGGCGAAGACCGCGACGCTCACCAGATGATCGAACAGCGAGTTGGGCTTCAGCGCCGAGATTGCGCCGACCGTCAGACCAATCCCCCAGTAGAACACCAGCGCCACGCTGGCCAGCAGGAAGGAGTTCCAGATGTACTGGTTAAGCAGCTGGCTGACCGGAATCTGGTACTGCAACGAGAACCCAAGATCGCCGCGCAGCAGCTGGCCAAGCCAATGGATATAGCGGGTGAGTAACGGCTGGTCCAGACCGTAAATCGCCTTCAGTTCGGCGGCGCGGGCGGCGGTGAGGGTGATATTGCCGTCGATAAAATCGCCCGGCGTTTTGGCAAACAGCATAAAGATAATGAATGAAGCCAGCAGCAGCATCGGCAGCGTTTGCAGCAGCCGTCTCAGGATGAAATTTCTCATGGCATTCTCACGTCAGCCGCCGGACATCCCGGCGGCTGGGGATTTACTTAACGATTTTGACATCCGGCAGGCTGCCGGTCAGGCCGTTGTAGATATCCGGTTTGAAGCCGGTGACCCGGGCGCTGCTCGCCGAGAGAATTTCGCGGTAGCCGAGAAGGATAACCGGCGGGTCCTGCGCCAGTACCTGATACAGCTGGTGGTAGATAGGCTTGCGTTTCTCAACGTCGAGCACCGAGTTACCTTCGGTAATCAGCTTATCGACCTGCGGATTGTTATAGCCGGACTCTTTCGCTTCCGCGCTGTAAAAATCCCAGACGCCATCATGCGGGTCGTTAAGGGTGCTGGTGCTGAACGACGCCAGATCGTAATTACCCGACTTACGCTGCGCCATCAGGGCGTTGAAATCGACGACCTGCGGTTTTAACAGGACGCCAATCTGCTGCCAGTTCTCTTTGGCGATAGGGATCAGCGCATCGTTAAGCACTTTCTTACTCACCAGCAGGGTTAACTCCAGGCGTTTGCCCTCTTTGACGCGGATACCGTCCGGTCCCGGTTTCCAGCCGGCATCGTCCAGCAGCTTCTTCGCCTGCGCCGGGTCATAGTGATACGGGTTCACTCCGTCGGCGTTCCAGGCCCAGGAGATTGGCGCGATAGGCTCAATCGCTACTTTACCGTAGCCCTGGTAGACCACATCAATCAGCTTCTGGCGATCGAGGCCGTAAATCAGCGCCTGGCGTACCTTGACGTCCTTCAGCGCCGGGCGGCGGACGTTAAACTCCACCTGGCTGTAGTCGCTGGAGCCGTAAAGGTTGATGTTGGCAAAGCCGAGCATTTTCAGCTGTTCGATATCGTCAGGACGCGAGGTAAAGGCGTCGTAGTCGGTTTCGCCCGTCTGGAAGAGCTGAAAGTTGGTCGCCGGGTTGGTCACGCGATAGATAAAGCGCGGAGTGGGGGGCGTACCGCGATAAAAATGGCTGTTGGCGTGGAAACGAATCTCCTGGCCGGGGATATATTTGTCATAAACGTAAGGGCCGTTGCCCAGCGGTTTGCCGTGCAGGGTGCGCAGATAATCGAGATTGCCGCGCCGGTAGCCTTTGCCGTAATACGCTCTGGAGAGTACCGGACCGCCAATTTTTGCCAACGTCGTCGCGCCCGGCTGGGTGGTGGTCACCTGGAGCGTCAAGGGATCCAGCACTTTCAGACCGCTGACGCTATCGGCTTTCGCCGCTTTGTACTCCGCGCCGCCGGCGATATTGGCGAGCGTAATATCGGTATCGCCGTCGTATTTCGGGTCCAGCAGCACGGTGAGGGTAAAGGCGACATCGTCAGCCGTCAGCGGCGAGCCGTCGCTAAAGGTCAGATTGGGTCGCAGCTTGATGGTGTAGACCTTGTTGTCCGGACTGACCGTCCAGCTTTCGGCGAGACCCGGCACCAGTTTGCCGTGGCTGTCCCAGTCGATCAGGCGGGAGAAGATCACGTTGGTGACGTTTTCATCCCAGCCGTTGACGAAGAAGTAGGGGTTAAAAATGCCCTGTGGCTCGGAAATGCCGGCCACGACGGTATCTTTACGCAGCTTTGCCGCTGCGGGGATCTGGCTGGCATCGCTGGCCGGGGTGATCCCTTCTTTTAAGATCTCGTCGGCGATGGCGACAGAAGAAAATGCCACCGCGCCGCCGAGCAACGCGATTTTCAGAGCAAGCGCGAACCGCGTCTGTTTGGTTTTTAACCCGTGCAGTAGTCTGGACAAAAGTGCTCCCTCATCAAAGAATTGCGTAGTGTATTTACAAATCATGACGAAAGATAAGAGGCGCTTAGCGCCCTGTCTAACACCGAAAGGCTATGGCTTATAGCAATTTAGCATTAGCAATAATTCAGTATTAATCTGCCACTTTTGCGCTAAACGCCAGCATTCTTCGCTGCCGTATCGCCGGAAAGGGTTAAGCGGTCAGCCACCCAGCCGGCATGCTGCTGTAAATGCGGATTGGCCAGCGGCTTCGCCAGGCGTATCCGCAGCTGGCCAATCACCCGTCCCTGAATCTGCTCGCAGCTGCCGTATAACAGGCGGGCATCGGCGCCCAGCAGCGCGGCGATGCGCTGTAAATCCGGTTCCTGCCCGCTGCTGCCGTCAAAATGCAGCGTGACCAGCTGCTGGTTTTCGCTCAGCGAGAGTCGTTCTTCCGCACGGTCATGATGGAGCGTGCCGAGCAGGCTTTGCGTGACAGCATGTCCGGGATGACCAAATACTCGCCACACCTCGCCCTGTTCGATAATTTCTCCGTGCTCAAGCACCGCGACCCGGTCGCAGAGGGTGCGAATGACGTCCATCTCATGGGTGATCAGCACGATGGTCAAACCAAGGCGCTGGTTGATCTCTTTAAGGAGTTTTAGTACTGCAAGGGTATTTTCCGGGTCGAGGGCCGAGGTGGCTTCGTCGCACAGCAGGATCTCCGGCTGCGTGACCAGCGCACGGGCGATACCGGTGCGCTGCTTCTGGCCGCCGGAAAGCTTAGCCGGCCAGCTGTCGCGCAGATCGCTGAGGCCGACAAGCGCCAGGATCTCCGCAACCCGTTTCTGCCTTTCCGCCCGCGGTACCCCGGCCATTTTCAGCGGCAGCTCAACGTTCTGCGCCACCGTTTTGGTCGCCATTAAATTAAAGTGCTGAAAGATCATCGCGACCCGCCGGCGCAGGTCGCGCAGCTGGCTGCGGGAGTAGTGCCGAGTATGTTCGCCGTGAATGGTAATCTCACCGCTGTCGGCGTTTTCCAGGCGGTTGAACAGGCGCAGCAGGGTTGATTTTCCGGCGCCGCTGCGGCCAATAATGCCGAAGATTTCTCCCTGAGCGATCTGCAGATTTATATCCCGCAGCGCCTGCACGCCGTTGGGGTAGGCTTTACTTATCTGGCTCAACTGAATATGCGTTGTGGCGTTGGGTTTTTGCGTCACGATGGCGGCTCTGTTAACGAAATTAAACGGCAGCCTGCAGGCTGCCGATGAACATCCGGCGATTAAAAACCGGGCAGGATTTTGCCTTTATAGCGGGTGAGAATGAAGCTGCGCACGCGGTCTGAGTTCAGGGCTTTCGCCAGCTTCTGAATGCCGGGATCGTTGATGTTGTCGGGACGCGCCACCAGATACTCGACGTACAGGTCGCTGCCTTTTTCCACCAGCAGCGCCTTGTCGGTATCAATTCCGGCCTCCAGCGCATAGTTGGCGAAGATAAACGCCAGATCGACCTGATTCACCGCCCGCGCCAGCATTGCGCCTTCCAGCTCGCGAATTTTAAAATGGTGCGGATTAGCGGTGATATCTTTGGTCGCCGACTGCGGATCGCGCGGGTTTTTCAGGGTAATCAGCCCGGCATTGCTGAGCATCACCAGCGCGCGACCGGTATTCACCGGATCGTTCGGAATGGCAACGGTGGCACCATCCGGTACCTCTTTGAGCGTTTTATATTTACTCGAATAAGCGCCAAAGGGTTCAATATGCACGCCGACCACCGGCAGCAGATGGGTGTGGCGGGTCTGGTTGTAGTTATCGAGGAAAGGGCGGTACTGGTAGTAGTTGGCGTCGAGATTTTTCTCCGCCAGCTGCTGGTTAGGCTGGATAAAGTCGTTAAAGACTTTAATTTTCAGATCGACCCCCTGTTTCGCCAGCTCGGGCTTCACGAACTCGAGAATTTCGGCATGGGGGACCGGCGTTGCGCCCACGGTCAGCGTCTCATTGGCGCTGGCGGACAGGGAGAAAAGGGCCAGAAGCCCCGCTGCGAGGATTGTTTTTTTCATTGTCTTATTCCTGAAGCTATTGTTATTTGCGGCTCATCGCCTTCACCAGACGATCGCCGCTCATCTGAACTATCTGCACCAGCGCAATCAGCAGCAGAACGGTTATCACCATCACGTCCGTCTGGAAGCGCTGATAGCCAAAGCGGATGGCCAGGTCGCCCAGCCCGCCGCCGCCGATGACCCCCGCCATGGAGGTATAATCGACCAGTAAAATCGCGGTCACGGTCACGGCGGCAATAAGCCCGGCGCGCGACTCCGGCAGCAGGGTGTGCCAGATTAGCTGCCAGGTGTTGCCGCCCATTGACCAACTGGCCTCCACCAGACCGTGCTCCACCTCGCGCAGCGCGGTCTCAACCAGCCGGGCAAAGAAAGGCGCGCAGCCGACAACCAGCGGCGGAATGGTGCCTTCAACGCCCAGCGAGGTGCCGGTAATCAGCGTCGTCACCGGGATCATCACAATCAATAAAATGATGAAGGGCAGCGAGCGCAGAACGTTGACCCCCAGCGACAGCAGGCGATAGAGGCGCGGAGCATGGAGCAGGCGAGGCTGGCCGCTGAGATAGAGCACAATTCCCAGCGGTAGGCCAATCAGCACGGTAAAGCCCAGCGACCAGCCCAGCATGGTCAAGGTATCGAGGCTGGCCTGCGCCACGTCGCCCCAGTCGATATCAGCAAAAAAAGCCAGCGCGCCGTTCATCTCAGTTCCAGTCATGGCGTTGTGGAGGAATGCCGTTCAGCACCCAGTTGCCCAGCAGCTGATATTTCCAGCGCACCGGATCGTGCAGGGTGTGGACGCGGCCGTTGCGCCAGTGGCGATCAAGATTGAGGGCGATGCTGGTTGAGCGGGTGCCGCTAAGCTCAAACAGGCGGCTGGCGGCTTCCAGCGCCGCTTCGGTGGTAAAGACCTTGGCGCGCGCCACGGCGATAGACGCCTGAGCAACGTTATCCTCGCTCAGTGCGTATTTATAGCGATCGAGCACTTTGCCGGCCCGCTCCAGCAGCGCATCGGCGGCGGCCAGCCGGCTGTCAAGCTGGCCAATATGGTAGATAGTCAGCGGGTCTTCGCTGGCCCGCTCAACGCCGGCATCGATCCACGGGCGAGCAAACTGGCTGACAAAGTTCACCGTGTCGTTAAGCGCCGCGCGGGCAATCCCCAGGTCGATAGCGGCGGTGGTGAGCTGGGCAAACGGCCCGGCAAGGGTTGGCGTCGCGTAGGATTTCCAGGTCGGGAACAGGTGGAAAGGCTCGACGACAAGATTCTCCGCCAGGACCGTTCCGCTGGCGGTGGTACGCTGGCCGAGGCAGGCCCAGTCGTCGATGACCGTCAGCCCAGCCGATTCGCGCGGCACAAACGCCAGCTGCGCGTTATTCTCTGCATCGAGCGCCAGAATGCCGATCCAGTGGGCGTAGAGCGAACCGGTGCAGTAGCCTTTTCGGCCGGTGATGCTCAGACCGCGTTCGCTGGCCTCCAGGCGAGTGCGGATATCGAGTACCGTCTTGCCGCCGGTTTCAGAAAGCGCGTTGGCAAAGCGATAGCCTTGCAGCGCCTGAGCGAAGAAAAATGCCTGCTGCTCTTCGCTGCCCTGCAGACGGATATCCTCCAGAAGACAGTAATGGTTCTGGGGAATTTGCCCTAGCGACGGGTCGGCGGCGGAAATAATCGCTATCACCTGGGCCAGCGTGGCGGCGGATACCTCGGCTCCGCCCCATTGCCGCGGGACGGTGATACCCCACAGGCCGCTATTGGAGTAGGTATCGATAATCTCCGGCGGCACGCTGCCGCTGCGATCGCGTTGCGCCGCGCCGGGCTGCAGTACCGCCGCGATTTCATGGGCGATGGCGATGGCTTCGTCATCGCTGCGGATAACGTATGCCTTTGGCGTCTGGCGGCAATAGTGAAGGGTCTGTTTTTCGTCGGGCATAGTCACATCTCATGGTTAACAAACGGCATATGCTAAAAATAGCTAAGTAAATGCCTGATAATTCCAGTGGGTTATATAACTGTTAAAGCAAAGGACATGCCAGAACGCGTTTCTTATTTAATGTTTATTAAACAGTAAGTTAGTTTTTTGGTACGGGCTCGTACTGCTGCAATTGCAACGCAGAATGAATCAGCGTGTTGGATTTGCAACAGTGGGCAGAGTGAACAGGCCGGGAGTCACGCAGGCGTTTCGGCCCCGGCTTACCGGGGCTCGAGTGTCGTTGAGGGATGGCGGGGAATTATCGCGCCTGCCAGAGGATCTCCGGTTGAGCAAAATTTTCTTCGACGCGGGCAAAAAAACGGCTGGCGTGCAGGCCGTCGACAAAGGCGTGATTGAATTTGCCCGCGACCGGAATAATACCGTTTTTCAGCTTGCCCCAGGTGAGGGCGGGCACCGACGCGCCAACGTAATACTCAGCGTGAGTCATAGCGCTGAAATGCAGCCACGGCAGGCAGCTGGCGCAGAAGAAATTTTCGCCGTTGACGATAAGCGGCGCCGGCGCGGTGTGTTTTGCCGCCTCGATATGTGGCGTGGCGGCCTGGCTGAAGGCGGCAAAATCGGCGGCATTCTCGCACCAGACCTGGCGGAAACCTTCCTGGGCGGTCATCACTGGCGTCATCACCGCCAGCTGGTCATATTCGATAATATCGTCGCCCAACAGCCGCTGTTTAAGCTGCGGCACCTCGTTCGCTGCGCGCACAAGGGCGAAGAGGGCCAGCTGGAAAAACGAGACGCCGCGATCTTTCGCGCACTCATATAGCCGCTGCGCCTCGACAGGAACGCAGAGATTAAAGCTGGGATTGGCAAAACCGCGATAAAAATCAAAATGATCTTTTCGCGGCCAGGTTTGTTTGTCTATGACGTGATAGTTGGCCACGGGCGTCTCCTGTTGAATCAATGTCTGACACTATGCGACGATTTCAATCAGGTTGCCATCGGGGTCTTTAATTACCGCTTCATAATAGCCATCACCGGTGGTCCGAGGCGCAGAAACCAGAATATCCTGCTCAGCGGCGCGTTTTGCCAGCCTGTCGACGTTCTCCGTACCGCCAACGGTTATCGCCAGGTGCACCCAGCCGGTGTGGTTATTATCCGCCGTCAGCGCAGTCAATCCCGGCTTGGTCATCAATTCAATGGCAATATCATCGCCGATCCTGACAAAAAAGGATTCAAACCCCGGGTTGGTCTGACTGCAGTACTTCTCATTTATCTCACCGTCGAAGAAGGCTACCCAGAAGCGGGCCTGTTGCTCAAGCTGACGGGTCCAAAGGGCGATATGGGCAATTTTCATGGCAAACCTCGGTATAGGGTGTGTTGACAGTCAGGGTACGAATGCACGATTATGCGCTTTATTGCTCGATGAACAATCTTTCAGGAGTTATTTTTTGCTCGATTATGCTGCTTTTCCTAAACAACGACAAGCGCTTATTTGCCAGATCCTCCAGGAGAACGGCAGAGTGGTTTGCGCCGAACTGGCCAGCCGTCTGAACGTCTCCGAGCATACGATTCGACGTGATTTACATGAGCTTAGCCGCGAGGGATACTGCAAAAAGGTCTACGGCGGCGCGGTGATGACCCTGCCTGAGGCCGGTGACTACAGCGCGCGCAAAGAGAAAAATACGGCGACAAAAAGCAGAATCGCGCAGAAATGCGCAAAGCTGGTGAAGCCCGGCGGCTGCATATTCATTGATACCGGCACCACCAATCTGGCGATGGCGGAGGCGCTACCGGCGGAGCTGGCGCTAACGGTGGTCACCAACTCCCCCGAGATCGCTGCCGTATTGCTCAAAAAACCGCTGTATGACGTCGTGATGCTTGGCGGGCAGATCCAACGCGCCACCGGCGGCTGCGTGGGGGCCTCCGCCGTGGCGCAGATTCAGGGTATGCTTTTCGATCAGGGGTTTATCGGCGGCTGCGCCATGGCGCCTGAGTCGGGCCTGACAGGCTTTGACTATTCCGACTGCGAATTTAAAAAAGCGGTCATTAAACAGTGCAGCGAAATTATTGTCGGCCTGACCTCCGATAAGATCCCGGCGGTGGCGCGCTTCGTGGTGGTCGAGAGCGGCGCCATTGACGTACTGGTCGTGGAGGAAAATATTAGCCGGGAATATCGCGACGCGTTCAGCGAGCACGACATCCGTATTTATACCGTTTAAACGGTATGTTGGCCTACTTTGACAGCGAAGTGGCAATCAGGCGCAGGCCGAGCGCGCCCAGTACCGTGGCGGTGACGATATCAATCTTACGCTTCATGCGCAGATAGACGCTGCGCGGGCGGGCGGAAGAGAGCACCAGCGCCACCAGTGAATACCAGCTGACGTCGATCAGGAAGCTCATCAGCGGCACGATATAGTAAAAGGCCAACGGGATGCGTTCCGGCAGCAGGGCGGTAAAGATAGAGGCGAATACCAGCGCCGTTTTCGGGTTGCTGAGCTGGGTATAAAGGCCATCGCGGAAGGTTTTCAATAGTGAATGTTCCGCCGCCATGCCGCCTGCGGCAAAATCCATCGGCTGCGCCGCGCCGCGGTAAATTTTATAACCCAGCCACAGCAGATACAGGCCACCCGCAACCTTCAGGCCGATGAACATTTCCGGCACCGCCGTCAGCACTTTTTGCAGCCCCATCATGGCCATTATCGAAAAGATAGCCGCGCCCGCGCCGGTTCCCAGCGCGGTGACCAGACCGTGCATCCGCGAGCGCGCAACGGCGTTGCGGGCCACGTAAATAAAGCTTGGACCGGGGCTGATAACGCCCATAATGAGAACCGCGGCAATGGCCATCAGGCTGGATAAGAACATAAGCGCTCCTGGTTGATGTTGAGCGCTAAAGTCGCATGGGGCTCCGGCTCATCAATGTTTTCTCTGTCAAAAAATAAACAATCTTTACCGCGCTGTCACCAGGCTTTGCGGGACGATGTTTTATCTCATCCTCGAATAACGATTCCCATTTCGCGCGTCAGTGATAAACTGGCTAAATGTGATCTTTGTCATATCGTCATTAAAACAGAGAAAAGAGACACTGCTATGCAACATATCATTGAGGGCTTCCTCAACTTCCAGAAAGAGATCTTCCCGCAACGTAAAGAGCTCTTTCGCAGCCTGGCATCCAGCCAGAATCCCAAAGCGCTGTTTATCTCCTGTTCCGATAGCCGTCTGGTCCCGGAGCTGGTGACTCAGCAGGAGCCGGGTCAGCTGTTTGTGATCCGTAACGCCGGGAATATCGTCCCCTCATTTGGCCCTGAACCGGGCGGGGTTTCCGCGACAATCGAGTACGCCGTCGTCGCGCTGGGCGTGACCGATATCGTCATCTGCGGCCACTCTAACTGCGGCGCGATGAAAGCCATCGCCACCTGCCAGTGTCTGGAGCCGATGCCTGCGGTGTCCCACTGGCTGCGCTACTCCGACGCGGCGAAGGCCGTCGTGGAGAAGAAAACCTGGGCTAACGAGACCGATAAAGTCAACGGTATGGTGCAGGAAAACGTCATCGCCCAGCTGAACAATATTAAAACCCACCCCTCCGTTGCCGTCGGCCTGCGCGACAGCACGTTGCGTCTGCACGGTTGGTTCTACGATATTGAAAGCGGCGACATTCGCGCGCTGGATAAAAACAGCAAAACCTTCGTGTCGCTGTCGGAAAACCCTGACGTCTATTTCGAATAAATTCCTCTCAGGGCACGGAAGCCCTGCGAAGCCCGCCTTCCTGCCATAAATTTCCCGTCTGCCATACTCATTACGACTTCCTGAATGATTCTGAAGGAGATGTGATGATTACGCTGTGCGCAACCTGCGGTACGTCTTACGACGATCGCGGCAATACCCTGAACCATTGTCGTATCTGTGAGGATGAACGCCAGTACGTCCCGGCCAGCGGACAGGCCTGGATTAAACCTGACGATCTGATCGCGACGCATATGAATAAATGGCAGCAGCATAACGAACGGCTGTTGAGTTTCAGGACGGTACCGAAATTTGCTATCGATCAGCGCGCTTTTCTGCTGCTCACGCCGCAGGGGAATATTCTGTGGGACTGCATCGCTAATCTTGAAGCCGCCAGCAAAACGCTGATCACCGCGCTTGGCGGGATAAAAGCGATCGCCATTTCTCATCCTCACTACTACACCACGATGCAGGACTGGGCAGCAGCCTTTGATGCGCGCATTTATCTTCATGCCAGCGATCGCGAATGGATCATGCGCGATAGCCCTGCCATCACATTATGGGAAGGGGATGCGCTGGAGATCCTTCCGTCGGTACGGTTGCTGCGCCTGGGTGGGCATTTCGCCGGGGGAACCGTTCTGCACTGGGCAAAAGAGGGAGGTATTATGCTGGCGGGAGATATTATCCAGGTCACGCCGGGCGCACGCGCCGTTTCTTTTATGTGGAGCTATCCTAATCTGCTGCCTTTGGCGGCCCCCAGCGTCGAGAATATCGTTGAGCGTTTGGGCGATGCGCCCTTCGGGGCGCTGTATGGCGCCTTCGAAGGGCAGAACATCACCAAAAATGCCCGTCAGATCGTACTGGATTCAGCGCAGAAGTATCTCGACTGTCTGCGCACGACGGCGGGCCGCTGAGAGGTCCGCCGCCGCAACGGGTTACAGCACGCCGTCGCCGCCGTCGGAGCACCACACCTGGCCGGAGGTGAAGGAGCAGGCATCAGAGGCAAGGGTAACGTACAGCGGCGCGATCTCCACCGGTTGCCCTGGACGGCCCAGCGGCGTATCGGCGCCGAACTGACGCACTTTTTCATCCGGCTGGCCGCCGCTTGACTGCAGCACCGTCCAGTAAGGGCCGGGCGCGACCGCGTTCACCCGGATACCTTTCGGCCCCAGCTGTTTAGCCAGCGACTTCGTGAATGCCACCAGGCAGGCTTTGGTTTGCGCGTAGTCGAGCAGGATGGGGCTCGGCTTAAAGGCCTGCACGGATGAGGTGTTAATAATTACGCTGTGTTCTTTAAGATGACGCAGGGCGGCTTTTGTGATCCAGAAGGCCGCATAAACGTTGGTTTTAAAGGTGGCGTCAAAGTCGGCGGTGGTTAACTCTTCCAGCGACTCGCAATATTGCTGGCGTCCGGCGTTATTGACCAGAATATCCAGCCCGCCGAGTTGGCTGGCGGCCTGCTCGACCAGGGATTCACAGAAGGCTTCATCGCGCACATCGCCCGGAATCGCTACGGCTTTACGCCCTTCGGCCTCAATCAGGGCAATCACGGTTTCAGCATCGGACTCCTCTTCCGGCAGATAGTTGATCGCCACGTCGGCGCCCTCGCGGGCGAAGGCGATCGCTACCGCGCGCCCAATGCCGGAATCACCGCCGGTGATCAGCGCGCGCTTACCTGCCAGCCGACCGGAACCGACGTAGCTCAGTTCGCCGTGATCCGGCTGCGGCTTCATCTCTTCGGCAAGACCCGGCGGCGATTGCGGCTGGTCAACAAAGGGGGGACGGGGATACTTCGCGGTATTGTTAGCGTTCTCGCTCATACTGACCTCCTCGTGTTAAAAGATTAAGCGTAGTTGCCAGGTCAGCCTGTCGTGGATGATTGACGAATAATCGAACGGATTCGTTTTTATAATTTTTGCGCTTACGTTCATCTCTGAACGGTAATTTACTGATTGCCGGGAAACTTTTCGAAATGTGAGGCGGTAGAGGCGTTTAGTATTTTAGGATTATTCTATCGCAAGCCTGACGGTATATTTAGCGCATTTTATTGCGGCCTGGCGGTAATATTTTCTCCGCCTATCGAGCCAGGAAATATATTTCTCAGACGATTCATTAGCCATTAGCTTGTGAAAATGAACATCAGCACCCAGACTTATTAAGACAAGATGAAAATACGCCGGAGGTGTTGTTGATGAAAAAGTTACTGCCAGTTATTTTTTGTTCGTTGATGGCTCAGGGCGTTTTTGCCGCGGATGATGGCGGGTTTAAAAAAGACGCTGCGCCGCCGCCGCCGCACAAGATTGATGATGGCTATCGTGGGACCGAGGACGGGCGAATCATGACCGTGCGCCAGGCCATGGAAATGCATGATGGGGCCACCATCTCATTACGCGGCAATCTTATCGAGCAGCAGGGTGATGACCGCTACAGCTTCCGCGATAAAACCGACACCATAGGGGTCATTATTCCCGCGGCAGTTTTTGATGGCCGGGAAGTGAAGCCCGATCAGATGATCAGCATTAACGGCAGTCTCGATAAGAAAATGACGCCGCCAGTGGTGCGGGTCGACCGGATCCAGAAATAACCTTGCAAACAGGAGGAATAGATGTCCGTACAGCATCCAGCCGACCCGGATAAACGCGGTCGTCATCCGTCGAAAGAGGATCCGCGCGAGCAGGGTGAAGTTCCGCGTAAAAGAGACGACAGCGAAGATCATAAAGAAGATCCCTGGCATCCCCAACCTGAAAAACGCTAAAACTAGCCGCCGTTAACGGGCGGCTAGTTCTCTTTCTTAAAGATCGAAGGGCGCTAAACGTCTGCGTGAGCGGCTCGCCGGCTGCGATATCGCCCTGGCTATTGCTGCGCCGATCTCCGCGCAGGCGGTAATCCCCTGAACGAAAGGCTGGTCGTGCATCAGCCAGGGGATTGCGGCGAAGGCAATACGCCCGCGCGCTACGGGCGGCTCTCTTAACGTATAGTCGTCGCCAACCTCCGGGATCTCTTCGCCCGTCGCCATCAGTTGCTCCCTCAAATGCGGGAAGGGGAGATCTTTATTTTTCAGCGCTTTTTGCCCCCTCGCATCAATAAACACGTCAAACGTATAGCGATTTTGCCCGCTGGTAATCACCGTCTTCTCCTGCTGCACCGCCATATCATAATCATGCCCTAAGGCGAGAATGCCGATCGCGCCCGCTTCGCGCAGCGCCAGCAGTCGGCGGATAGACTCCGAAGGAATGGCGGCATAGCAGTCAATAAAGACCCGGGCAAGGCCGTTTTTGAATCGCTCCCGGTCGCGGTCATTAAGGTGGGGCACCATCGCCTGAACGGCTTCATGCAGCCGCAGGATAACGTAGCGCCAGGGGACCGTGTAGCGCGCGCGCTTGTTACGCTCAACTTCTTCAAGGTTATCCATCGCCCAGTGGAAAGGGTTATGCTGCTGGCGTTTAGCAAACCACGCTTCGCTGAAGCTATCGGCGTTAAGGCTGTGAAGGGCGATATTTTCGCTCCACAGGGGGTCGGCCAGGGCAATTTCCTGCGCCAGCAAAGCAAAGACCCGGTCAAGCAGGCCGTCGCTTCCTGCGGCGATGGCATTTTCCATCGCGCTGTCGGTGACGATTTCCAGCGGCTCCCAGGGAATAGGACAGTAAAAATCCGCTTCCGGAAGAATGCCGGAGCGCGACATCAGCACGATGTGCAGCGCCTGACTGGTTTCGTTAAGCCTGAAGGTGGGCGCCTCATCGTCGGAACCGATAAACTGACCGTGCTGGACGGCGACGGCCATTGCGGCATCAATTCCGCTTAGCGAGGTGCCCATAATTCCCACCCGGCAGGGCGGAATGGTGGCTTCCATCAGCCCAGACCACGGACTGGGAAACCAGGTGCGGGTTGACTCTTCTTCATCCGGCCAGACATGACCGGTGGCAAGCACCGCGAGGTCAAACACTTCGGCGACGGGCTGCTCCTCCACCCACAGCCTCACTCCTTCTTTGGTCGCCTGCAGGTCGCTGACCCGACAGGACTCATTGACCTGGACGTTAAATCCCAGTTCCCGGGCCTTTACGACCAGCGCAAGAAACTGGTCGCGAAAGTATTCGCCCAACAGGATGCGCGGCAAAAACTGGCGATCGTGCAATGTTTCATACTCTACTCCATAGCGCGCCAGGCGCGACGGGCTCTGGGCTTTTAGCCAGTCAAGATAGGTGCTTTGTACAGGAGGGATTTCAATACTGGCGATATTGGCCAGCATCATGCGCGAATTCTCTTCATCGTTATAGGGCATACCCACGCCCGCTTCCTCGGCCTGCTCGTAAATTGACACGTCCAGCGGCTCGCCCTGTTTAAGCAATGAGAACAGGGTATAAATCCCGGTAGGACCTGCGCCGATAATGGCAATTTTCTTCATAATGACTGACCCGCCGTTGTTGTTATCACATTTGTTATCGGTGGCCTTCCGCCAGTTGAAAAGCTCCACGATAGTTCATTTCCGGGTAACGGAAATCTGGCACAATAATTGTGGTTCAAAATGTGGAAGAGGGCCAATGGCTGGCGCGCCTCTCCCTTGTGATGAGCCGACGAGACGCGGTTTTCAGAACCAGGTTTCGAGCTGGGCGCCGAAGAACAGCGTACCAGCGCTATGGTATCCGGCGCTGCCGAAGGCGTCTGTTGAGGAGTAGTTATCCAGCGATTTATCCCAGCGCATCCAGGTGGCAAAAAAGCGGATTTCCGGACGCTCAAAGAAGTCCGTGACGTTTTGCAGCTTGAAAGTAGGAGCAAACGTCAGCTTGTAGTAGCTACCGCTGGCGGCGCTGTTGCCGTTAAAACCTTTCGGGTCGATATCCATATACTGATAGCTGGTTTCGTATTGCAGGGCGAAGTTCTGATTAATTTGCTGAATGATTCTTGCGTTCAGGGTGACCCAGTCGTAATGGTCAGAATCGATATAGCGATTATTGCTGCTCTGAGCGACGATCAGCGGCGCGAAGCTCAGCCTGTCGGTGAGTGATGTGATACCGTAAGAGGCGAACTTCACGGTCCATGCCGGTTGAATCAAATAACCGTCGGAGCCCGGGCCGCGAACTTCAGCTCCCAGCGCGCGGCCATAAAGCAGCGCGGTTTTCGTACTGCCGGGGCGCAGGCCGTAGAAGCTGTCGCCGTGGTACGCCAGCATGGTGTTAAACCCTTGCGAGGCCGCTTTATCCGACGCCAGACCATCGTTTATGCGTTTGTCGTTGTCCTGCGAGTAGAGGCCGTTGAGCATCCACTGCCAGTTCGCCAGACGGTGATTCAGCGAGAAGGTATAGTTTTGAATATACGTGTTATCCGCGCCGGTCATGTTGTTATATTCAACGTTGTCCATCGTATCGATATCGTTGAAATTACGGCCATATACCGCGAGGTTGGTCTTGATATCTCCCCAGAAATTAACATCATAAATACCGGCGCCGGTACCGATTAAATTCATCATATCGGAATCAAGCCAGTGAATATCGAAGTTATCCCGATCTTCCCGCTTACCGGCCCACAGCGTCGCCTGTTTAAACGCGCCGCTAAACGCGGGCATATCGCTCATTTCGACAAAAGCCTGACGGACGTTCATCTGGCCGTTAAAGGAACTGTCGGTATTATAGGTTTTATCCCACTCGGCGATTTTCATGTAATAACGCAGCTGGCTATTGTTATCATATTTTCGCCGGTAGTTAATATCGGCGGTCACATAGGTATCCGACTCATTGCCAAGGCGACCGACGCTCCCCCCGGTGCTGCCCGCAGGCGTCAGGGAAGGCCCGACGGTACTGGTTGTGCCCTTGCTTGTTAATATGCCGCTGCGCGCGTAGCCGCCGAAGGTGATTTCCTGAAGCTTCGCCTGCGCGACGACATTCTGCGCCGGCTGGTTTTTTATTAACGCCAGATCCTGGTCGGTTCTGTGCTCAACGGCCTGCAGTCTTTCTTGCGCGCGCGCCGCGTTTTGTTCGGCGCTGGCCGCTCTTTTTTCCGCGCGATCTATTTTCCGCGTCGCATCCTGTAACTGGATGCGCGACTGCTTTAATTCGGCCTCAAGTCTTTCAAGCCGGGCATTAATTTCATTCAGGGTGGTATCCGCCGCAGCGGCGGATGCTGGCAAAGCCAGCGCGCAGAGCGTAAGCATATAGGCTTTCATCATTTATACCTGTACAAGAGTGGCTGTGCTCTGGACGTGCGGGTGCAGAGCACAGATGACTGTGCTAATAAACGGGATAGTTATCCGCAGGCTAAATTAATATTCGGGTTGTATTATTTTCAGCTCTCTTTGCGGGTGTTAGCAGTTTTGACAAAAAGGAATGTAATAATAAAAGCAAAAATAAACACCGCGAGTCCCACGGTAATATAGGTGACAAACTGATAGCGATCGTAGAGATACATTAGCGGCGACAGCAGGACCGCCAGACCGTATGAGTTCGCTTTTATCGACAGCAGCGACAGAATCATGCCGCCCAGCGCCGAGCTGATGAGCATCACCATTATCGCCCGAAGCCCGGATTGCATCACGATACCGAATAAAGCCGGTTCCGAGACGCCTAATAGCTGAGTAATGGTCGCGGAAATTCCGGCGGTTTTAAACGCGATATTTTTCGCCTTCAGTGAAATAGCCAGACATACGGCGGCGTTGGCAAAACCGTACATCGCGCAAACCGTAATGAGTGGATTAAACCCGGTGCCGGCAATCAGCGAGGTTTCAATCATAATAAACATGTGATGCATTCCGGTCATTACGGCAATGGGATAGATAAAGCCGATTAACAGGCCGCCAATACCCGCAGGCAGCGTCAAAAATTGCTGAATAGCCATCACGGCGTAGTGTTCAAACCCATGTACCAGCGGACCTAAAATCAGTAAAGCGATGGCCACAGCAATCAGAATGACGATAAACGGCGTGAAAATCAGGTCCATCGAGTTGGGCATCACCCGGCGGAAAAAGATTTCCAGTTTTGCGCCGATAATACCGGTGATGAGTGCGGTCAAAATTGACCCCTGATAGCCCACCAGCGGAATAACGCCAAACACATAAATCGGGCTGCTATTGCCGTACGCCACGTCATAGGCGTTCGGCAGCGCCGGGGAAACCAGCATCAGGCCGATTAAAAAACCGATAATCGGCGTACCGCCAAACTTCTTAAAGGCTGACCAGCAGATAAACGCCGCCAGGAAGGCGAAAGCGGTATCGCAGAGTACCGTGGTCAGCGTTTGCAGGGCCGCCGGAACCTGATGGACGCTGCTGCCAAACCACGCCTGCACGGTATCATTAAAAATGACCCCTTTCAGGCCGAGAAACAGACCGGTCGCCCCGAGAACCGGGACAATTGGCACAAAAACGTCCGATAAGTTGCGTATTCCCCGCTGTAATCGGCCCGAACTCTGCTTCGTCATTTCATCCTTACTGACTTCGGCAACCTGATATTCGTTAACAAACTCCTGATAAACCTTATTGACGATCCCGGTACCGAGGATTATCTGATACTGACCGGAATTGAAAAATACGCCTTTAACTTCGCTGATATTACGGACTTTATCATCATCGATTTTCTGCCGGTCTTTTACCTGCAAACGTAATCGGGTGGCGCAGTGGGTGGCGGAAGCAATGTTTTCCTTGCCGATGGTATTCACTATCTCAACGGCGATATTTTTATATTTGTTCATATTTAACTCATTCCTTAACGAGAATGGTTTGATAGGGTTTCAGGGTGGCGTCGGCGTCGGCATAATTATTGAGTACAATCTCTCCTGCCGGGAGCGTGTAAGGCAGATGCTGCGCGCTTAAGTTGGTGATAGAGATAAAATGTTCGTTGTGTGTTGCGCGCTGGTAGGCAACGATACGCTCGTCAACGTCCTCCACGGCGGCGAATGACCCATAAATCAGCGCTTGCGGATAGTGCTTATTCCGCAAGGCGATCATCTTCTGGTAAAACGCGAACACCGAATGCGCATCGTTTATCTGGCTTTGCGCATTGACGCTAAAGTCGGTTGAAGAAAACGCCAGCCAGGGCTGCGCACCCTGATTAAATCCGCCGTTGACGCTATTCGACCACGGGAAGGGCGTTCGCGAGTTGTCCCGGGAGCGCTGATTAATAAAGCCTAACGCCTGCTGTTCAGAGAAACCTTCCGCCAGGGAGCGGTGATAGTTATCCAGACTGGAAATATCGTCAAATTCCGCAATTGACTGCCGGCAGAAATTTTTCATCCCCAGCTCCTGGCCCTGGTAAATAAACGGCGTTCCGGCCATAAAGAAGTACATCGCGGCCAGCGCTTTGGCACCGATGTCATTTTGGTAATCCGCGTCGCGGATGAGTTTGGACAGCGCGCGGGGCTGGTCGTGGTTTTCAATAAACGTCGTCCCCCAGCCGGCCTGACAAAAAGCGCGCTGGCTGGCAAAAAGCGCTTCTTTGAATTCGCTCACGCGCCAGTTGCGCTGCTTAAACCACTCCGAGCCGTTCTCGACATCGATATCGGCAGCGTGAAAATCGAAGATCATATTGAAATAGCCGTCCGGGCCGATATAGCTGTCGTACTCCTGCAGAGGCACACCGGGCGCTTCGCCTACCGTTACGCAGCGATGGCGGTTGAAGGTGTGTTCTTTCAGCTCGTTCAGAAAACATTCAATTCCCGGACGGTTGCGCGATTTCGTTTTAATGGAGGCCAGACCATCGACGCCGTCGGCGGGCAGGGAGGCGTAATCCTGATCTTTTTTAATAAACGTAATTGCATCGATGCGAAAACCGGCGATGCCTTTATCCAGCCACCAGTTAATCATGGCGTAGATTTCCTGGCGCAGCTGCGGGTTTTCCCAGTTCAGGTCGGGCTGTTTTTTATGAAAAACGTGCAAATAGTAGCACTCTTCGCCAGCCACTTTTTCCCACGCGCTGCCGCCAAAAATCGAACGCCAGTTATTAGGCGCGGCACCAGCAACGGCGGGCTTAAAGATATAGTAATCACGGTATTTTGAGGCAGGGTCCGCCAGTGCGGCCTGGAACCAGCGGTGTTCATCGCTGGTATGATTAACCACCAGATCCACCATGATCCCAATCCCCAGTTCGCCTGCCTGCTTAATCAGGTCGTCAACATCCTGCAGCTGACCTAAATCGGGGTTCACTGCATAGTAGTCGGCGATATCGTAGCCGTTGTCCGCACCCGGCGAGAGGTAAAACGGCGAGACCCAAATCATGGTGATGCCCAGCGTTTTCAGATACGGCAGTTTCGCGATTATCCCCTGGATATCGCCAGTGCCATCGTTATTGCTGTCATAGAAGCTTTTTGGGTACACCTGATAAATGACCGCTTCCTTCCACCATGCCCCTTGTTGTGACTGATTCATCGTTTCTCCTGAGTATGAAATCGATACCATATTGAGTTAAAAAAAATTACGCCGAGGCCCTGATGACCAGTTCCGATTTCAGGTCTTCCTCGTCATAGCGATAGTGCGTGTTGTTGATCAGGGCCAGCAGACGTTCTACCGAGATGCGGCCCAGTTGCTCGATGGGTTGGCTAACGGTAGTGAGCGGAATATGCACCATCTCCGCCACCGGAAGGTTATCAAAGCCCATGACCGCCAGTTCGCCGGGAACGCTGATGCCGTTGGCCGAGAGCGCAGAAATTAAGCCGCAGGCGACTTCATCGCTGCCGGCGAAAATTGCATCGGGACGTTCGCTTTTAGCCATCTGTAGGATCTGCTCAGCCAGACGCTGCCCGTCGCGCCAGGTGTGGACGTGGCGGAAAACCAGCCGCTCGTCAATCGGCTGCTGCCCCTGCTGCATGGCGGCAATAAAGCCGCGGTTCCTTCTGCTACCGTGGCCCTTTTGCTGGAATGCGCCGCCGGTAGAGTAGGCGATTCTTCTATACCCTTTATGCAGCAGCCAACTGACGGCGCGATAGGTCGCCAGTTCATCGTCCATTCTGACCACGGGCAGAGTCGTGTTATCGATGCTGGTGTTGCACAGCAGGATCGGACCATATTTCTGATATTGCTCGATCACGTCCTTATCACTTTCGACGGCGCACAAGATAAGGCCGTCGATGATCTTTTTCTTCAGCAGATCGAGACAGTTCTCCTCTTCGCCCGCGCTATTGTGGTTCTGAACGATCAGCACTGAGTAGCCGTGTTTACGCGCGGTGACTTCGAGAGCGTCCACCAGGCTGGCGAAAAATGGGTTAGTGATCCTCGAAATGAGTACGCCAATGCGGTGGGTTTTCACGCCGCGCATCTGCTGCGCGACGGTGCTTGGCTCGTAATCGAGCTCTTTCATCGCCGCGAGAATTTTTTCCTTTTTATCTTCAGCGATATAAGGATGATTGTTCAGGAAGCGGGAGACCGTCGTCACCGACAGACCTGCTTTTTCTGCTACGTCTTTTATGGTTGCCATGATGGTTATGAAATCGATATCACATGGGCATAAAATATTTTTGCTGACCGGCCGGGTCAACCGCCTTGTTATAAAACATGATCTGACTCACAATAAATTTTTCCTGCGCTATCCGCGTGCTACGGTTTGCGTATCCGTTGAAGGTGAGTTCGCGACGCGGACCGCCGGGTCGGCAAGACCGTTCGGGTCTGAGCGTGGGGAGGGGAGAAGCGGCGCAATGAATAATGCACGGTATTTTTGTTTTGCTAATATTCCTGGTTTGCCGCGATGAACTTGACATATTAAACCTGATTGCTATTCCTTAAGCTGGCGCCGCGATGATAAGCGCAACGGTGAGGTGAAAAATGGTCAGTGAAAAAGAGAAGCTGCCCGGGATAAAAGAGAGTGAACTTTTTCTTAATTTTGAATGTGCTGCTCGTAAGATCGGGTTCGGGATATTATTATTAATCATCTTCGCAGCGCTGGCGGGGATTTTTTCCACCGGCTATTTGAGCCGTGCTGAAAAAACAAATGCCCAGCAAAATTTAACCGTGGTTTATGAGCGTTTTGGCCGTTTGCAAACTGAGTTCCGACTAAAAATTACTGCCCATTCGCGCGTCGCCAATAAATATGTTTTTAGCCTTGGCGGTGATTTTACTTCATCGCTCGAAACCAATACTATCTGGCCCCAGCCAGATAGTATGTACAGTAAGGACGATCGACTCTTTTTGGTTTATAATAATTTGAAAAGTATGGAAAATTTTTCCATATGGCTCTACGTTACGCCCACCGCTCCCGGCAAGCTGAATCACGCTTTACAGCTTAATAGCGAACCCGAAATTCGCTTCTGGCAATTTATTTATCCTTAGGAGAACGTGATGGAGATGGTGTTGCGGGCGCTGGCCATTTATTTAATTTTGCTGGTGGTTTTTAAAATCGCCGGACGCCGGGCGCTATTACAAATGACCAGCTTTGATCTGATTTTATTACTTATCATCAGCGAAGCGACACAACAGGCGCTGCTGGGGAACGACTTTTCGGTTACCGGCGCCATGCTGACGATTATCACGCTGGTGGTGGTGGATATGCTCTTTGGATTAATGAAAAAATATATGGCTGGCGCCGAGTCAGCGCTTGATGGCTGCCCGGTAATTTTAGTCGAAAACGGCGTTCCGTTAATTGATAAACTCAAAAAAGTGGATGTCTCCTGCGATGATATTCTTGTGGCCGCACGGCAGAATCAGGGTATTACGGAATTAAGTAAAATCAAATATGCCATACTGGAAAGGAACGGACATATTTCTATTATTCCTGCTGAAAGTTAAGAAGGTATCTTTATGGCGAATAATCCTTATAACCAGGCGAAAACCACCGGTGAGCTGACCAAACAAGTCGCCATCGCATTGACCGACCGTCGTTTACGCTTAACCACCGCTGAGTCGTGTACCGGGGGAAGCCTGGCGGCAGCGCTGTGCGCGGAGGAGGATACGGCTGCGTTTTACGATATTGGTTTAATCACCTTTAGCGACCGTGCGAAGCAAAAACTTCTCGGCGTTAAGGCTTCGACGCTGGAAAAGTATAGCGCCGTCAGTCGACAGGCCGTGGAAGAGATGTCGGCGGGCGCGCTGGAGTGTTCCGGAGCGGATATCAGCATCGCGATAAGCGGATACGCTGGGCCGGACGGCGGCGAGGACGGGACGCCTGCGGGAACCGTCTGGTTCGCATGGAATTTTCGCGGCGCAATCGACGCGCAGAAGGTGCTGTTTTCCGGCGGCTGCCAGGATGTCGTTGAGAAATCCGTACGCTACTCGCTGGCGATGCTGATGGAGAAACTGCCCGGCTGGCAGGGCGAATAACACTTTCATGGCGGAGGTTCTATGGCGGTCATGACGATCACCGGCGGTACTGCGGGCGTCGGCAAAGCAACGGCTGTTCGCTTTGCGCGGGCAGGCTATGACGTGGGGATTATCGCCCGCGATCGTCAAAGCCTTGAAGCGACGCAGCAGGCGCTGCGGCAGTTTGGCGTTCGGGTGCATGTCGTTCAGGCCGATGTCGCTGATGCGGATGCGATTAACACTGCCGCCTGCGAGATCGAAAAGCAATTAGGGGCTATCGAGGTGTGGGTCAATAACGCCATGTGCGCGGTGCTGGCGCCTTTCAGGACGATGACCCACGATGAATTTTCGCGGGTCACCGAAGTCACCTATCTTGGTTACGTCAACGGCACCCGCGCCGCGCTGGAGCTAATGACGCCCCGCGATCGCGGCATCATTATCCAGGTCGGTTCCGCGCTGGCCTATCGCTCCATTCCGCTACAGTCCGCCTACTGCGGGGCGAAGGCCGCGATTCGGGGCTTTACCGATGCGGTTCGCACGGAACTGATGCATGAAAAGAGCGGCGTGAGTATCTCAATGGTACAGATGCCTGGCCTGAATACGCCGCAGTTTGAGTGGGCGCGCAATAAGTTTGCCTGGGCGATGCGCCCGGTGCCCCCCGTCTATCAGCCGGAGGTGGCCGCAGAGGCTATCTTCAACGTTGCACGCAGGCCCGTGCGTGAACTCTGGGTGGGGAGCAGCACAATCCAGTCTATCGTTGGGCAATTTCTCTTCCCCGGCTTCCTCGATCGACTGATGGTTAATAAAGCATGGGAAGGGCAAATGACCCGGCACAGGAATGTCGCTGACCGGCAGGATTATCTACAACAGCCGGTCAGCGGACTGCATAAAACCCACGGGCGTTTTTCCTCAGAGGCGAAGTATCGCGCCGCCGCCATCACCTCCGGCGTGCCGGGAAAAGCGCTACTCGGCGGCGCGGCAGCGGCGGGATGGTTGTTGGCAAAATGGTTTATCTCGCGTAAAAAACGCTAACGCAGCGCGCTACTGTTGGTCCAGAACCATCGGTAGCCATAGGCGCCAATCTCCAGCTCAACGCGCTTACCCGCAACAAGGTCGTCAGCATAGGTTTTGTCGGCCAGGCAGGGCGTCCAGACGCCCTCGGCAATCTCTTTCGCGGTGAAGCGCACGCGCTTGTCGCTGAAATTAAGAAAGGTGATGACGCGGCGTTGGTCGGCATCGTAGCAAATCCCCAGAATCGCCTGCCGATCGATGCCGATAATGCGAAAAGGCGCAACGGCGATTTCCGGAAACTCGCACCGCGTATTGGCGATATCTATAATGCGATGCAGAAGGGAATGGCGGTGCAGCAGCGAATCAGCGACGTTGACCTTCTGATAGCGAAACGGCCCCTTATCGATCAATGGAGCGACAAAAGTAGCAGGATCGGCTGCGGAGAAACCGCCGCCCGCTGAGCCGGCCCATTGCATCGGCGTGCGCACCGCGTAGCGCTCTTCCAGGGCCAGATTGTCACCCATCCCAATTTCATCCCCGTAGCGCATTATCGGTACGCCGGGGAGCGAAAAGAGTACGGCATGACAGAGCGCCAGCCGCCGCCGATCGCCGTTCAGCATGGGGGCCAGCCGACGGCGGATACCGCGCTGGTAAACGTTCATCTCCTTATCCGGGGCGAAGGCATCCATCACGGTTTGCTTTTTCTTGCGGCCTACCCCTTCAAGATCCAGTTCATCGTGATTACGTAGCCAGTTGGCGAAGCAGCAGGCGTCGGGCGGCACGATGGTTTTCGTGATGGCGTCGATCAGCGGACGGGCGTTCTTACTCGCGAGACTGACGTAAAAATTTTTGTTCAACCAGAAGTTAAGCACCATATTAAGTCGATTATTATCGCCAAAATAGTCGCGATACTCCGCCACCTCAACGTCGACTTCGCCGAGCAGTATGGCCTGCGGGTTGTGCCGTTCAATCAGGCGGCGTAGATGTTCGAGAAGCCACAGCCCGCGTTTCTCCTCGCCGCGTCCGGCCTGCTTAGTCAGATGTGAGGCCGCATCGAGGCGAAAGCCGGACACCCCCAGCTTTAGCCAAAAAATGACGATATTTTCGACCTCTTTGATGACCGCTGGCGAGGCCAGGTTGAGATCCGGTTCATGACGATAAAACATATGCCGATAATATTGCCCGGCCTCAGCATCCCAGGACCAGATGCTCTCTTCGACGCCGGGGAACATCGGCGGCGTATCATCATCATCGTTGTCTGACCACAGGTAATAGTCGCGAAACGGCGAGCGTCGACTGCGGCGCGCTTGTTGAAACCAGGGGTGCGCGTCAGAGGTATGTTGAATCAGCAATTCAATAATGACCTGCATCCCCAGTTCACGGGCCTGCTCGATAAAGGCAATGATATCCGCCAGTTGTCCAAAGCGCGGATCGACCTGCAGATGATCGCTGACATCGTAACCCTCATCCAGAAAAGGCGTCAGGTAGAAGGGCGTTATCCAGATCACCGTCGCGCCCATTCGGCGAATATAGCGCAGCTTCGCCGTCATTCCGGCGATATCGCCGCAGCCATCGCCGTTGAGATCGTAAAACAGGGCTGAATCAATCTGATAAATGATGGCTCGCGTATGCCAGTCCGCCATAGCGCACCTCAGTGATAGCCTTCAGTGCCGGAAACTTTGCCGCGGAATACGTAGTAGCTCCATGCGGTGTAAACCAAAATCACCGGAATGATAAGCAGGGTCCCTACCAGCATAAAGAGCTGGCTGGCGGGCGGCGCGGAGGCTTCCCACAGCGTAATATGCGGAGGGATGATGTTGGGCCAGAGACTGATACCCAGACCACTAAAGCCAAGAAAAATGAGCCCAAGCGTAAGCAGGAAAGGGCGGGCATGGCTACCAGGATGGGCGCTTAACCGCCAGATCCACAGGCTTAAGGCAATGACCAGTACAGGAACGGGTACAAACCAGTAGAAATTAGGCAGGGTAAACCAGCGCTCAGCCACGGAGGGCCAGCCCAGCGGCGTCCAGACGCTCACAACGGCGATGACCGCCATCAGCGCCAGAAGCGTGTGGCGAGTCAGCTCACGCATGCGCTGTTGTAGGGCGCCTTCGCTTTTCATAATCAGCCAGGTCGTACCAAGCAGCATATACGCGACGACCAGCCCTAAGCCGCAGAACAGGCTAAAGGGCGTCAGCCAGTCGAGCGCCGAGCCGGCAAACCTGCGGTCGGCGACCTCAAAACCGTTGATGACCGCGCCTACCACCATCCCCTGGCTAAAGGTCGCCAGCAGGGAGCCGCTGACAAAAGAGTAGTCCCAGAACTTTTGATGCGAGGGGGTGGCCTTGAAGCGGAACTCAAAGGCGACGCCGCGGAAGATCAGGCCAATGAGCATGGCGGTGAGCGGGATAGCCAGCGCATCGGTGATAACGGCGTAGGCCAGGGGAAAGGCGCCAAATAGCCCCGCGCCTCCCAGCACCAGCCATGTCTCATTGCCATCCCACACCGGGGCGACGCTATTCATCATCACGTCGCGTTCTTGAGCATTCGGTACAAAGCCGAATAAAATTCCGATGCCAAGATCGAAGCCGTCCATAACGATATACATCAATGTGGCGAATACAATGATGACAAACCAGATAACGGGGATATCGATGCCCATTAGCGAGTCTCCTCTTCAGGCACGGCTTCTGCGGCAGAAAGGGGGCGAGCCGGTGTGCCGGACGTTGACGATGTCAATTCGCTGACGGGCTGCGGCCCTTTCTTAATAAGCCGGACAATGTAGTAATAACCGACGCCAAAGACCGAACAGTACACCACGATAAAGACCAGCAGGCTGACGACCATTTGCGCCGTGCTGTGCAGCGAAACCGCATCCTGGGTGCGTAAAAAACCATAAATGACCCAGGGCTGACGTCCCGCTTCGGTCGTGATCCAGCCGGCCAACAGCGCCAGCAGTCCTGCCGGCCCCATCGCCAGGGCGCTCCACTGGAAGGCGCGAGAGTGGAAAAGACGCTGCTGATAGCGAAGCCACAGGCTCCAGACGCCGAGGGCAATCATCAGCACGCCCATACCCACCATGATACGGAACGACCAGAAAACGATGAGGGAGTTTGGCCGATTCTCTTTCGGAAAATCTTTCAGCGCCGGGACCTGCTTATCCAGGCTATGGGTCAGGATCAGGCTGCCAAGCGCCGGAATTTCCAGCCCGTATTTGGTACGCTCTTCCTCCATATCCGGTATGCCAAACAACAGCAGCGGGGTGGCCTCGCCGGGTTTATTCTCCCAGTGGCCTTCTATGGCGGCGATTTTTGCCGGCTGATGCTCAAGGGTATTGAGGCCGTGCATATCGCCAACGAAGGCCTGAATTGGCGCAACCAGCAGGGCCATCCACATCGCCATGGAGAACATTTTACGTATGGCAGGGGTATTGTTCCCGCGCAGAAGGTGCCAGGCGGCAGAGGCGCCCACGAACATCGCACTGCTGAGAAAAGCGGCGATCGCCATGTGTAACAGGCGATACGGGAAAGATGGGTTGAAAATAATCGCCAGCCAGTCCTGGGGAATGACGTGACCGTTTTCAATGGTAAAGCCCTGCGGCGTCTGCATCCAGCTATTGGAGGCGAGGATCCAGAAGGTGGACATTAGCGTGCCGAGCGCCACCATGCAGGTGGTGAAAAAATGCAGTCCTGGGGGGACTTTGTTCCAGCCAAAAAGCATGACGCCCAGGAAGCCCGCTTCGAGGAAAAACGCGGTGAGGACTTCATACAGCAGCAGGGGACCGGTAATACTCCCGGCAAACTGAGAGAAACCGCTCCAGTTGGTACCGAACTGATAGGCCATCACCAGGCCTGATACCACGCCCATGCCGAAATTAACGGCAAAAATCTTCAGCCAGAAATTATATAACGAGCGCCAGACGTCATCTTTTGTCCGCAGCCACATCCCCTCCAGCACCACCAGATAGCTGGCCAGTCCGATGGTAATCGCCGGAAACAGGATATGAAAAGAGACGGTAAATGCGAACTGTAGCCTTGCCAGATTAAACGCATCGAGTTCAAACATGTTCTGAACCCCATCACATAACAACCCCCCGAACCAGGCAGGGGGAAGTGATTAACAACCGATCGTTGCTGATTACGGCTTTTTCTTACCCGCGCCAAGTTCTGCGCCGGTGAGAGGATCGCCTTCCGGGTCGGATTGGGTGCGTTTCGCCATGGTTTTCACCAGGGCCTTTTGTTCGGCCGTTAGCTTAACGCTGGCACCGCCATCTCCGCCATCTACTGCAGGCTGCGGATTCGCAATATACTCGAAGTGCAGATCGCTATTCCAGCTGCCGCGAATGTCATCGCCCTCTGACATATTGTAGTAGGTGCTGGCGTAGTCAGTGATTGGCGGTAGTTTGCCCGGCGGATAGTTGTTTCTGATGGATTGAAGCGCCTTCTCAAAAGAGAGCTGATGGGCGGCTTCTCGGGTCATCAGAAAGGCCAGCGCATCCTTCACGCCGGGGTCATCGGTGACGTTTATCAGGCGCTCATAGATGATTTTAGCGCGCGCCTCGGCGGCCACGTTGGAGCGTAAATCCGCGGTGGGTTCACCAATGGTGTCAATGTATGCTGCGGTCCAGGGCACGCCGGCGGAATTGGTCAGCGGCGTGCCTCCGCCATATAACAAAGAGGTAATATGGCTGTCGTTGCCGTTAGCGGTAAGCGAGCGGTACAGATCGGCTTCGTTTTCCGTACCTTCCGCCAGGGCGCCTTTCGCCCCTTTATTGAGCATACCTACCAGCGAGCCGATAATTTCAAGGTGGCTCAGCTCTTCGGTAGCAATGTCCATCAGCATATCCTTGCGACCCGGATCGTCATCGCTCAGGCCCTGTGTGAAATATCGGCATGCGGCGGCGAGTTCGCCCTGAGGGCCGCCGAATTGCTCCAGAAGGAGATTAGCCAGCCCCGGATTAGGTTCCGCGACCCTGACGGTATACTGAAGTTGCTTAACGTGTCGGAACATAGGCTCTTATCCTTATTGCTTATTTTTTAGCTTCAACGCCTTTTGCGTCAGAGCGCAGAAGGAACTCTTCCGTTGTTTGCGGGATATGTTTCAGCAGCCAGTCGGCCATGGCCCGCTCTTCCGCCAGAATGGATTCGATGGCGGGAATAGACGCGGTGTCACCGGCTCTTTTCGCAGCGGCAAGCAGAGAGGTATAACACGCGATTTCAAACTGTTCGAAAACATAGCCGCTAATTGAACCCTTAACGATTTCATCGGAAGGGAACATGCCGCCAATAGATTGACCTAACGCAGCCATTTTACTCATTGAATCTTTCAGCACCGACCGCGATATATCATTACGATCCAGAATCTCTTCCAGAACCGTAATTTGGCGCTTGGTTTCGGTGACGTGCTGTTCAATTCTGCTGCGCAAATCGGGGTAGTTATCGATACGGCCAGCCATCGACTCCAGCATGGATTCTGCTTGTTTTTCCATTGCATGCGCATCGCGTAGCCAGTCGTGATAGTGTTCAACGTGATTCATAATGAACTCCTTAATATCAGGTTATTTTCTGGCTATTTATTTTGTGCTTCTTTATTAATATTGCCGACCGCCAGGTCAGTTAATTTCAGATCGGTTGACTTCTCTTCTTCTAACGTTTCTGTTAAAAGCTTAACCGCTTTTTTATAACCCAGCTGTTGGGCTAAAGTGGCGAGAGTGCCGTAGCTGGCAATTTCATAATGTTCAACTTTTTGCGCAGCGGCAATTAACGCGGCATCGCGCACTTCATTTTTCTCAGTACTCTCAATAACCTCGTTAGCTTCTTCTATAAGCCCCTCCATCGCCACGCATTTCATGCGCTTAATTTTGATATTGGCTTCTTGTTCGACAATTTGATCGATACGTTCAATTTGCCCCTGGGTCTCCTCGAGATGCGCTTTGAATGCGGCGCTAAGCTGCTCGCTTGACGCCGCCCGGGCTAGTTTAGCCAGGCCGCGGGTTAATTGTTTTTCCGCGCTATAAGTATCCGATAACAGATGAATAAAAACGTCTTCTATGCTCTTCATATTCATTGGGAATATCCTTAATGCTAGAGAATAACTGCGAGTCCGCAGACCCGCAGGATACTCTTATTAATTACAAGAGAATGAATCGATTAATAATCAGGAGTTGTCAGATTTGCGTCCGCCACCATGACTATTTTGACCGCCTTTTTTACCGGCCTCAGATGCACGTTGCGGATCGTTTTTAAAATTACCACCGCTGTGCTGACCGCCTTTACGTCCAGCTTCAGATGCTTTATCACGGTCTTCAGCGAAATTACCGGAACCACCACGATGTTCTGCCATATTTTCATACCTCTGTGAGTTTATGTCAGGTAGATACGATTTAATTACGTATCCGTTGTCGTTCAGCAATTAAATTTAGTCGGTATTTTTGAACAGTCAAACCGGTTTGCGGTGATATTTTTTGAAATAATCTGAATTATGCCGTGGCTACCGTTCCGCTTGTTTAAAGTGGCTGCGAGCATAACAGGCTAGGAACTAACGAAAACATTTATATTGCTGCAGGATATATTTATGACCGCTGCGTTAATACGGGGGGACTCGGGCGACGCGGGGCTTTACGTCTCTTTACATAAGCGCGAAAAATAAGTTGTCGGAATCGTGAAAGATATTAAGAACACAACCGGGAAAAATCAGAAAATAGCGTTTTGCCAATGCTGAAGGTCATTTTAGGATAATTCAATGCGGGAGAGAAATAAGGCACCAGATCACGAGGCTGTGAAATGGTGCGTCCGAGTGGACTCGAACCACCGACCCCCACCATGTCAAGGTGGTGCTCTAACCAACTGAGCTACGGACGCATTATGGTGCGTTTAATTGGACTCGAACCAACGACCCCCACCATGTCAAGGTGGTGCTCTAACCAACTGAGCTATAAACGCATTATGGTGCGTTCAATTGGACTCGAACCAACGACCCCCACCATGTCAAGGTGGTGCTCTAACCAACTGAGCTATGAACGCATTGTTGCAGTGGCAACGGGGACGCATATTAGCGGCAGGGAGGGGTTGTGGCAAGAGGCAAACGTCACTTTTCTTCCAGATTTCTCGCGATCGCAGAAGTTTTATCCATATTGGTTATATTTTACTGATGCGAAAGAGGATTTGCTCATCAAGAGACGAAAACGGCGCTGAATCAGCGCCGTCAGGTATCGATAAATTGCCGCCAGAGATTAGCGCGCGGCGCGCTGCAATATGACGCTGGAAGGCTGACGCTGCAGGAAACGCATGCGCAGCATCATCATTACGGCAGCGGAGGTGAGGCCAATGATAAATCCGCACCAGAAGCCAGCAGGACCCATGCGCGGCACCACGATATCGGTCAGAGCCAGCAGATAGCCGCTCGGCAGCCCCAGAACCCAGTAGGCGGTAAAGGTAATAAAGAAGATGGAACGCGTATCTTTATAACCGCGCAGGATGCCGCTGCCGATCACCTGTATGGAGTCAGAGATCTGGTAGATCGCCGCGAGCAGCATCAGCTGGGACGCCAGCGCGACAACCTCAGGATTATCGTTATACAACAGGGCGATTTGCTCACGCATCAGAATGGTGAAAACCGCCGTAATCACGGCCAAACACACTCCAACCCCGACGCCGGTTCTGGCCGACGTTTGCGCCTCCAGAGTCGAGCCTTGCCCGAGACGGAAACCGACGCGAATGGTTACCGCCGCCGCCAGGGAGAGCGGTAATACGAACATCAGCGAGCTGAAGTTTAGGGCAATCTGGTGCCCGGCCACGTCGACAATGCCCAGCGGTGAGACCAGCAGCGCGACGACGGCAAACAGGGTCACTTCGAAAAACAGCGCCAGCGCAATCGGCAGGCCCAGCTGCACCAGACGCTGGATAACGGCGAAATCCGGTTTGCTGAAGCGCTCAGCGTTATGAATATCGCGCATCGAACGCGCGCGGCGAACCCAGGAGAGCATGCAGAAAAACATCACCCAGTACACCGAAGCCGTCGCCACGCCGCAGCCGATCCCGCCGAGCTCAGGCATGCCAAAGTGACCGTAGATAAAGATGTAGTTCACCGGAATATTGACCAGCAGACCGATAAATCCCATTACCATGCCCGGCTTGGTTTTCGCCAGGCCTTCACACTGGTTACGCGCCACCTGGAATAACAGATAGCCTGGCGCCCCCCACAGCAGCGCCCGCAGGTAGCCGACCGCCTTCTCCGCCATCGCCGGGTCGATGTTATGCATGGAGCTGATGATGTAGCCGGCGTTCCACAGTACCACCATGACCAGGATCGAGACGAAGCCCGCCAGCCAGAACCCCTGGCGTACCTGGTGGGCGATGCGGTCGCGACGGCCGGAACCATTCAGTTGAGCAATAACGGGCGTCAGGGCCAGCAGCAGACCGTGGCCGAAGAGGATTGCCGGCAGCCAGATGGAGGTACCGATGGCGACGGCCGCCATATCGGTGGCGCTATAGCCGCCCGCCATCACGGTATCGACGAAGCCCATGGCGGTTTGGGCGACCTGGGCGAGTATAACGGGTATAGCCAGTGCTAATAACTGACGCGCTTCAATAAAATACTTCTGCACGTAAACACCTTTATATTGTTGTTATTGGAGGACTAAAAAAGCCGCCATCAGGGGCAGCAAGAAGAAAAAGCAGAGGGATTTGCCAGACTATTGTAGCGAGGATTAGCCATTTAGCCAGTGAAAAAATCGCACAACACGTTGTGCGCTGGCAACCTGTTTTGCCACCTGTTATTGTTCGTGTCATAGCCTAAAACGGTCTTGATACCGTTACGAATTCATACAGGAGCAAAATATGTTTACCGGTATTGTGCAGGGGACCGCCAGAGTGGTGGCCATTGATGAAAAACCCAACTTTCGCACCCACGTCGTGGAGCTGCCTGAGCATATGCTTGCGGGGCTCGAAACCGGGGCTTCGGTAGCTCATAACGGCTGCTGTTTAACCGTCACCGATATCGATGGCGCGCGAGTGAGTTTTGACCTGATGAAAGAGACCTTGCGCATCACCAATCTGGGCGCGCTGCGCGAGGGCGACAGCGTTAACGTCGAACGAGCGGCAAAATTCAGCGATGAAATTGGCGGCCACCTGATGTCAGGCCATATTATGACCACCGCGGAAGTGGTTAAAATTCTGACGTCGGAAAATAATCGCCAAATCTGGTTTAAGGTTCAGGACCCGACGCTGATGAAATATATCCTTTATAAAGGCTATATCGGCGTCGATGGTATTAGCCTCACGGTAGGGGAAGTGACGCCCACCCGGTTTTGCGTGCATTTGATCCCGGAAACGCTGCAGCGCACCACCCTTGGCGTGAAAAAGCTGGGGGACCGGGTAAATATTGAGATCGATCCGCAGACTCAGGCCGTTATCGATACCGTTGAGCGCGTTCTGGCGGCAAAAGAAGCAGCAGTGGCCCTGAAAAACGCGGCCGAATAATAAATTCCCCCGCCGAAGCGGGGGAATTTTTAGCGGGCTACGCGCAGGCCGTGTTCGGCACCGCGAGAAAAAACCACCTGCCAGAGCTGAATATCGCGCGCGCGGAAAGCGCCGGCGCAGGCATTCAGGTAATAGCTAAACATGCGTTTGAAGCGCTCCGAATAATTGTCGGCAATTTCCGGCCAGCTATTCAGAAAGCGCTCATACCAGGCCATTAGCGTGGTGTCGTAGTCGGCACCGAAATTATGCCAGTCTTCCATAACAAAATGCGGCTCGCTGGCTTCGGCAATCTGGCGTACTGAGGGCAAACAGCCGTTAGGGAAGATATATTTATCGATCCACGGGTCGACGTTATGGTCGGTTTTTTTCGAGCCGATAGTATGCAGCAGGAAGCGGCCTTCGGGTTTCAAATTCCGGTCGACCACGTCGAAGTAGGTGGCGTAATTTTTCGGCCCGACATGTTCAAACATGCCGACTGAGACGATACGGTCAAAGCTCTCTTGCAGGTCGCGGTAATCCTGCAGCAGGATAGTAACGTCAAGACCTGCGCAGCGCTGCTGGGCCATTTTTTGCTGCTCAGCTGAAATCGTGACGCCGACAACGCTGACCTGGTAATTTTTGGCCATATAGTAGGCCAGTCCACCCCAGCCGCAGCCGATATCCAGCACCCGCATCCCCGGCTCAAGCTGAAGTTTACGGCAGATGAGATCTAATTTTGCCTGCTGTGCGTCTTCCAGATTATGCGCATCCTTCCAGTAAGCGCAGGAATACTGCATATAGGGATCGAGCATGCGGCTGAACAGATCGTTGCCTAAATCGTAATGCTCTTTCCCGACAATCCAGGACCGTTTTTTACTTTGCAGATTGAATAAGCGTGCAGTGGCGATACGCAGGGTATCTTTGAAATGATGGGGAAGCTGATTTTCCAGACCGGCGCGTAATACTTTATGGAAAAATATATCCAGCCGCTCGCAATCCCACCAGCCGTCCATATAGCTCTCGCCTAAACCCAGCGACCCTTCCTGCAAAACGCGTTTAAAAAAATGAGGGTTTTTAATCCGCAAATCGGAGGGCGCAGGACCATTAATTTCAATGCCCGCACGGCTTAATAATTCAGCTGCGATTCGGTACCAGTCATCATTTGGTACACTTACTTCTTCTATACACGATGAACTCATAGCTTCTCCATCACGCCCAAGTGATCAGAACCTTAAAACAGCGTAGACGCTTTTTTGGCTTTGTGAGAAATCTCACGGATAATCCGTAAGGCTGCTATCCGACGTAGAACAGAGGAAGGGAGATAACCCTTGCCGAAAGGCCTTCCATGGTAAAACGGGATGCATCCTGCTCCCGTTAAAAATCAACTAATCTTTCTATTTATGTGATGCCGGATCCAGTATAGGCCGCTAAAAACAGGCTTTCAACAAAAATATCTTAGCAAGCTAACTACTGGATCTGGCAACTATCAGCAGAATACCTTAAGCATGTGACGATTCTGTTTCCAGATGCGCGGCCTTATGCTGCATGCGGTAGCCGATTCCGGCCAGCACGATGGAGACCAGCATCACGCTGGTGGTCGTTAGCAGCGGAGTGGCGATCAGCGTGGAGACCAGCAGGCTGGTCAAAAAACAGAGGCCAAGCTGCAGGGTGTTTTGCAACGCCGCGGCGCGGCCTGTCGCCTCAGGGAAGGGCTTCAATGCCTGGGCGACGACGATAGGATAGATACCGCCATTCACCACTGCCATGGCGCAGAACGGAATCATTAATCCCACCAGGGTTGCATTTTCCCGCAGGCCAACCAGCCAGGTGGCGGCCACGCTGACGGCGAAGATCGCCAGCAGCCACGGCAGAATTTGCTGGCCCTGCCATTTTTGCAGCGCCGCCCGGCAGCCGTAGCCACCTACCAGAAACGCGATGGTTTGCGGAACATAGCTCAGGCCGATAACGGTCGGGCCGTAGCCCATCTCGTGAAGGATAAACGGCGACCCCGTCAGCCAGGCAAAGAAGCTGGCGGAACAGGCGGCATAGATCAGCACGTTGCCGCTATATTCCCGCGAACGCAGCAGGGCGAGGAACGTAAGCTTCTGCTGGGCGCTGACGATCCTTTTTTTCGCCGCCTTCAGGCGCAGGGCTGGCAGCATTAACAGCAGGGTAATGGCGAACAGAACGGCAAAAATAGCCTGCCATTCAAAATGAACCAGTAACCAGCTGCCGAGCAGCGGCGCCAGCGCAGGCGATAATCCCACCAGGGGCATAATGGCGGCGAAAATGCGGTTGGTTTTTTGAGCAGGATAATAATCGGTCACCATAGCCTGCCAGGTCACCGCGGCGGCGCAAACCCCCAGAGCCTGGATAAAACGCAGCGCCAGCATCAGCGTAGCATCGCGGACCCAAAGCATGCCCAGACAGCCGATGGCAAAGATGGCCAGTCCGCTCAACAGCACCGGTTTACGGCCGTAACGATCGGAGATGGGCCCCCAGAAAAGCTGGCCCAGCGCAAAGCCCGCGAGAAACAGACTCAGGCTGGCGCTGATCGACGCCGCTGAGGTATGCAGATCTTGCTGCATGGCCGCAAAAGCCGGCAGGTACATATCGGTGGCCAGAAAGCCCAGAACGCTGAGTCCGGCCAGCCAGACTAAAAATCCTTTCCCAGGTTGTTGCATATCATTCTCTTTTTAGTGATGCAGGTACGATGGCGCAGAGTGTAGGGAGTGCATTCAGGCTTGTGAAACGCTAATATTTGTCAGGTGAATTCAAAAATTTTGCAGGCAGAAAATGTGGTCTGAATACTCGCTTGAAGTTGTCGATGCTGTCGCCCGCAACGGCAGCTTTAGCGCCGCTGCGCAGGAATTGCACCGCGTCCCTTCGGCCGTCAGCTATACCGTGCGTCAGCTGGAAGAGTGGCTGGCGGTGCCGCTATTTGAACGCCGCCATCGGGATGTCGAGCTAACCCCTGCCGGCGTTTGGTTTTTGCAGGAAGGGCGATCTGTTATCAAAAAAATGCAGATCACCCGCCAGCAGTGTCAGCAGATAGCCAACGGCTGGCGCGGACAGCTCTCTATCGCGGTGGATAATATCGTTAAGCCAACGCGTATGCGGCAGATGATCGTTGATTTCTATCGTCACTTTGATGACGTTGAGCTGATTGTTTTTCAGGAGGTGTTCAACGGCGTCTGGGATGCGCTGGCCGACGGTCGCGTGGAGCTGGCGATCGGCGCAACGCGCTCAATTCCGGTCGGGGGCCGCTACGCCTTTCGTGATATGGGAATGCTGAGCTGGGACTGCGTCGTCGCAAGCCACCATCCGCTGGCCAAAATGACGGGACCTTTAAGCGATGACGTCCTGCGCAACTGGCCATCGCTGGTCAGAGAGGATACTTCACGCTCGCTGCCGAAGCGGACCACCTGGCTGCTCGATAACCAGAAGAGGGTGGTTGTGCCGGACTGGGATGCCTCTGAAACCTGTCTCTCCGCGGGGCTGTGCGTCGGGATGGTGCCCGGGCATTTAGCAAAGCCGTGGCTCGATAGCGGTGAATGGACGGCGCTGGAGCTGGAGAACCCATTCCCGGATGCTGCCTGCTGTCTGACGTGGCAGCAAAGCGATGCCTCTCCGGCCCTGTTATGGCTGCTGGATTATCTTGGCGATAGCGAAACGCTGAATCGGGAGTGGCTGCGGGCGCCGGAATAACCGACGCCGCAGGAAAGGTTAACGGCGGTAATCGACAAACGGGCCGTCGGCCACAGAGCGGCGCTCGACCAGACGCGGATGGACTTCAATCGACTGCGAGACTTCGCGCTTATTGACGATGCGATCCAGCAGCATATTAAAGGCCGCTTCGCCCAGAGAGTCTTTAGGCTGATGGATGGTGGTCAGCGCCGGGCTGAAGTAGCGGGCGTTGCGCACGTTATCATAACCGATCAGCGAAATATCCTGCGGCACGCGCAGCCCCATTTCATCCGCCGCGCAGATGGCGCCCATGGCCATAATATCGCCGCCGCAGAAAATAGCCGTCGGGCGAGGATGCTGGTTGAGAATTTGCTGCATGGCGCGATAGCCGGACTCCGGTTCAAAATCGCCCTGGACAATCCAGTTTTCCGGAACGCCGATCTGCGCTTCTTCCATGGCTTTCATAAAGCCTGCCAGCCGGCCCGCACCGGTGTTACGCTCCAGTGGGCCTGGGATCACGCCGATATCGCGGTGGCCGCGTTCAACCAGGTAGCGTCCGGCAATATAGCCGCCTTCGAAGGCGTTATCGACGACCGAATCAGTAAAGTCGGCTTTTGCCTCGCCCCAGTCCATGACCACCATCGGGATGTGGCGATACTCTTCCAGCATGCTTAAAACTGATTCCGGATACTCGGAGCACATCACCAGCAGGCCATCAACGCGCTTCTGCGCCATCATTGACAGATAGGCGCGCTGTTTCTCCGGGTCGTTCCAGGCGTTGCCGAGGATAAGGGTATAGCCCTTCTGGAAGCAGTTTTTCTCGACTGCTTCGATAATCTCGGCGAAATAAGCCGCTTCGCTGCTGGTCGCCAGCAGACCAATAGACTTGGTGTGATTGACCTTCAGGCTGCGAGCAACGGCGCTGGGGGAGTAATGCAGCTCCTTAATGGCCGCCCATACCGCATTGCGCGTCTCTTCCGCTACGAATCGGGTTTTGTTAATTACATGTGATACTGTTGTAGTGGAAACGTTTGCGCGTTTCGCTACATCTTTAATAGTTGCCATTACTTCTCACTCCAGACCTTGACCTGATCGTCTGTTTATCGGTACGTAAACGATTGCCTGTACACACCCTGGCGCCAAAATGGATCATGGCATCACGTCGGGAAAACGACACAGAACGACAGGAAGGGGTCAATGGCCGATACGCTTTCAAATTAGCGTGGGATTTTGTCCGATCTTGGGGCAAAGGGGAAGAGCAAAAATGTGCATCACTCTAAATCTCGGAAGATTTTTACGCTATTCTGTGTAAAAATGAGCAAGCTCACTTTTCATGTGGGGATAATCAGGGGGAAAAATTGATGGATACAAATTTAAAGTTTTCGCTGACGACAACGATTATTGTTCTGGGTTTGATTGTTGCCGCAGGTTTGACTGCAGTACTGCACTAATTCTTTACTGAGAGGGAGGGGCCGCTCTCCCTTTACCCCCCCGCCTATTATTATCAATTTCGCAAAAATCTTTTGCCATTTCGTTTACTTTTGTTTTTCTGTGATTGATGTCATGCTTTTGACTTCTGAATAAGATGCCGTCGCTGAAGGCGGCCTGATGGAGTTCCTGCATGAAAATCAACTTTCCCCTGCTCGCACTGGCGATCGGCGCCTTTGGTATCGGCACGACCGAGTTCTCCCCGATGGGACTATTACCGGTTATTGCTAAAGGCGTGGATGTGTCCATTCCGGCGGCGGGAATGCTCATTAGCGCTTATGCCATCGGCGTGATGGTCGGTGCGCCGTTAATGACCCTGCTGCTCTCCCACCGCGCGCGCAGAAATGCGCTAATCTTTCTGATGGCCATTTTTACCCTCGGTAATGTGCTCTCTTCAATTGCCCCGGATTACACTACGCTGCTGCTGTCGCGCATTATTACCAGCCTCAACCACGGCGCCTTCTTCGGTCTCGGCTCGGTGGTGGCGGCGAGCGTGGTGCCTAAACATAAGCAGGCCAGCGCGGTAGCAACGATGTTTATGGGGCTGACGATCGCCAATATCGGCGGCGTTCCTGCGGCAACCTGGCTGGGCGAAACTATCGGCTGGCGAATGTCGTTTCTGGCAACGGCGGGGCTGGGCGTTGTAGCGATGATCGGCCTGTGGCTGTCGCTACCGAAGGGCAGCGCCGGCGAACGTCCGGACGTGAAGCAGGAACTTGCGGTGCTGATGCGTCCGCAGGTGCTGTCGGCGCTATTGACCACCGTGTTGGGCGCCGGGGCGATGTTCACGCTTTATACCTATATCTCCCCGGTTCTGCATACCATCACCCACGCTTCACCGCTGTTTGTGACCGCCATGCTGGTGCTGATTGGCGTCGGTTTCTCGCTGGGTAACTATCTCGGCGGTAAGTTTGCCGACCGTTCCGTTACCGCAACGCTGAAGGGCTTTCTTCTGCTGCTGATGGTCATTATGCTGGCGATCCCGCTGCTGGCTCAGTCGCAGGTGGGAGCGGCGATAAGTATGGTTGTCTGGGGGGCGGCGACGTTTGCGGTGGTACCGCCTTTGCAGATGCGCGTGATGCGCGTCGCTCATGAGGCGCCGGGGCTGTCTTCATCGGTTAATATCGGGGCCTTCAATCTTGGTAACGCGCTGGGCGCGGCGGCGGGCGGCGCGGTTATATCCGGCGGCCTGGGATATGCGTTCGTACCGGTGATGGGAGCGATTATCGCGGGCGTAGCGCTACTGCTGGTGCTGTTCAGCGGGCGGGCGCAACCGGAAGAGGCGTTTGCTAACCATTAAGTTCACGTGAAGTGAAATAATAACCGCAGAAGCAGCAATGCTTCTGCGGTTGGCTTTTATGCTGCCAGATTAGCGGCAACAAACTTCCAGTTTACCAGCGCCCAGAAGTGTTCCAGATAGTTCGGACGGGCGTTACGGTAGTCGATGTAATACGCATGTTCCCAGACATCCACGGTCAGCAGCGGGGTAGCGTCGCTGGTCAGCGGCGTACCGGCGTTGCTGGTAGAGACGATGGCCAGGCTACCGTCGGCATTTTTCACCAGCCAGGTCCAGCCTGCGCCGAAATTTTTTGCCGCCGCGTCGGTGAATTTGGCCTTGAAATCCGCGAAGCTGCCGAAGGATTTAGCGATAGCCGCCGCCAGTTCGCCTTCCGGTTCGCCACCGGCGTTTGGTGCCAGGCAGTTCCAGTAGAAGGTGTGGTTCCAGACCTGCGCGGCGTTGTTGAAGACGCCGCCATCGGAAGAACGCACGATCTCTTCCAGGGTTTTGCCTTCAAACGCGGTGCCTTTGATCAGGTTGTTAAGGTTAGTCACATAGGCCTGGTGGTGCTTACCGTAGTGGTATTCCAGGGTTTCCGCTGAAATGTGCGGCGCCAGGGCGTCTTTTGCATATGGTAATGCAGGTAATTCGAACGACATTGCTACTCTCCTTTTTATCGTTATACCCTTCATAATCCCAGCGGCATCTGTATTAACTGCCTGCACTTACCCCGGTCATGTACTGTTGTTCGCTCCCGGGATGCGCTGAGCTGCCGCAAGACTCGGCTTATGCCTCGCCCCTTTGAGGCCTGCGCAAGCGCGGTTCAAAACGGCAGGGCGTTCTGTGATGCTGCTGCAATTATTCTGGGTCTGGTGCGCGCAATAACCCTGTATTGCGCAAGGTAATAGTAGCAAATTAAAAGATGTGGCAAAAGAGAGAGTTACCCTGTCGCCGCAGCGACAAGGCACATTTAGCGAATGGTTTTCGGCGTCATAACGCGACGCGCGCCGACGTAGTGGCGTACCCAGTAATCGTCGCTTAAAGAGGTAATCTGTATATCGCGACCGGTGCGCGGAGACTGGATAAACTTGCCGTTGCCGACGTATACCCCGACGTGATCTGCCGTCCCGCGCCCGCGGGTGCGGAAGAAGACGAGATCCCCGCTTTGCAGCTCGCCGCGATCCACTGGACGAGCGTCGCGCAGGTGATACATCTCATTGGCAGTGCGCGGAATATGAATTTTAACCAGGTCTTTATAGGCGTAATAGACCAGACCACTGCAATCAAATCCGGTGCGCGGAGAGGTCCCGCCCCAGCGATAAGGTTTGCCAATCTGATCCATCAACTTTGACATCGCGGTGCTTTGCGCTTTTTGTACCCGCGCTTTATGCGCATCGGCGATAGTCAGCTGCGGCTCGTCGGCAATGGGTTTGCAGCGGGTTTTATAGCCTTTACGCGCCACGCACTTTTTCTGCAGGCTCGCCGCGGCCAGCTTGCTTTCCGCAATCGACCTTGTCGAGCTGGCGCACAGCTTTTTGTAGCCCTTGCGCAGGACGCATTTTTTGGTGGCGCTGGCGGTCTGGCGTGAAGCGGTTGTTTTGCTGCGGCTGGCGGTCGGTGTTTTTTTGCTGGAGGTTTTGGCGGTGGTTTTGCTTTTGGAACTGGCTGCTTTTTTCTTACGCTCTGCGGTAGTGCCTTTAGCCGGATGCGCTTTGGGCGTGGCCGAAGCGTGCGTATGCCCGGAAGCATGCGCCAGCGGCGTAAGTGAAATAGATGTGAAAAGTAATGCACAGAGCGAAATCGCGATTTTGTTAAGACGCGCCACTGAGCAATCCCCTGATTAAATTACAGACATATACCTATGCCTGACGATGAATGACAAAACGCATCGATTCTAAAGCATAAAATCGTGGAAAGTTAATACTCTTTTGTATCTAAAGTCTCGTTTGGTTAACATTTGCAAAAAAATGCGTCTCCCGGCGGGCTCGCCGCATGAAAAACGCGCAATGCGTTGCTGCGTATAGCAATAAAATGATATTTTTGAGGCAACTTTTGCCTACAGAAGATAAAATGTAGCAAGTGAAAAAAATGTTATTATCGGTCCTGCGTTCAGGGCGCTACAATGACAAATTACTGCCGTAGAGAAGTTTAAGGAAGCACGACAATGAGCACGACTTTAGAAAAAATCCAACGTCAAATCGCTGAAAACCCGATCCTGCTGTATATGAAAGGGTCTCCGAAGCTGCCAAGCTGCGGTTTCTCCGCTCAGGCCGTTCAGGCGCTCTCTGCCTGTGGCGAACGTTTTGCCTACGTCGATATCCTGCAAAACCCGGACATCCGCGCGGAGCTGCCTAAATACGCTAACTGGCCAACCTTCCCGCAGCTGTGGGTAGACGGTGAGCTGGTCGGCGGCTGTGACATCGTGATTGAAATGTATCAGCGCGGCGAACTGCAGCAGCTGATCAAAGAAACGGCCGCTAAGTCCAAAACTGACGAGCCGAAAGCAGAGTAATTTTGCTTTAAATAAAAAAGCGACTTCCCGTGAAGTCGCTTTTTTTTCATTTATTCTTCGGCCACAGGTAAGGGCCAGCCGCCAAGACGCTTCCAGCGGTTGACGATTTCGCAGAATAGCTGCGCCGTTTGTTCGGTATCGTAAAGCGCAGAGTGGGCCTGAGTCCCGTCAAATGCCATTCCGGCGGCGATACAGGCTTTCGACAATACCGTTTGGCCAAGCGCAAGACCGCTCAGGGCCGCGGTATCGAAGGTGACGAACGGATGGAATGGATTACGTTTCAGCCCCGCACGTTCTGCCGCCGCCATGGTAAAGCTATGGTCGAAGGTGGCGTTATGCGCGACCATAATAGCGCGGCTGCAGTCGCTCTCTTTCATGCCCTTGCGGATCATTTTAAAAATCGCGTGCAGCGCATCGTATTCGCTCACCGCGCCGCGCTCGGGATCGTTGGGGTTAATACCGTTAAAAGCCAGAGCTTCGGGCTGCAGGTTAGCGCCCTCAAAAGGTTCAACATGAAAATGCAGCGTTTCGTCCGGCATGAGCCAGCCTTCTTCGTCCATTTTCAGCGTAATAGCGGCGATCTCCAGCAGGGCGTCGGTTTTGGCATTAAATCCGGCGGTCTCAACATCAATTACCACTGGATAAAAACCGCGAAAACGGTCGCACAGACCATTCAGTTGAGCGTTCTCGGACATCAGATTCTCTTAGCTGGAAAAAAGTAGCGCGCATTATGGCAAATTTTGCCGCGGCTTGCAGCAGGAAGGGGATAAAACAGCGGGCACCGCGGGCGCCCGCAGCAGATTAGTTGCCGAGGCCTTTTCCGGCGTCTTTCTCTTCAATCAGCTCGATTTTATAACCATCCGGATCTTCGACGAAGGCGATGACCGTCGTACCGCCTTTAACCGGGCCGGCTTCACGGGTCACATTGCCGCCGTTCTGACGAATACGTTCGCAGGCTTCCGCCGCGTTTTCAACGCTCAGCGCAATATGACCATACGCGTTACCGAGATCGTACTTATCCACGCCCCAATTGTAGGTCAGCTCAATCACGGCGGTATCGCTTTCTTCGCCGTAACCCACGAATGCCAGCGAGTATTTATATTCAGTGTTTTCGCTGGTGCGCAGCAGTTTCATGCCCAGCACATTGGTGTAAAACTCAATAGAACGTTGCAGGTCGCCAACGCGCAGCATGGTGTGAAGTAAGCGCATAATGTCCCCTATGCAGTTTATTTTGATACATCAGAGCGTTGAGTATAGCGGCGATAACCCGCCGCTATCAATGGAGGGATTACAGGGTAGGGTAATCGGTATAACCTTCCGCGCCGCCGCCGTAGAAGCTTTCCGGACGCTGTGGGTTCAGAGCGGCTTTTTTCTGCAGGCGCGCCACCAGGTCCGGGTTAGCAATGTAGTCGCGACCAAAGGCCACGGCATCGATCAGCCCTTTACCGATCAGATCGTTGGCCTTTTCAACCGTGTAGGCGCCCGCGCCGATAATAGCGCCCGGGAAACGGTCGCGCACTTTCTGGCGGAACTCATCGCTGTACGGTTGGCCGCCAGCCCAGTCCGGTTCGGACATGTGCAGGTAGGCAATACCGCGTTTCGCCAGCTCTTCGATCAGATAGAGCGCATCGGCTTCTTCATTCGGGCCATTATCGACGTTCTGGAAACTGCCGATGGGCGAGACGCGAATACCGATACGGTCGGCGCTCCACTCTTCACTCACCGCATCAACCACTTCCAGCACCAGGCGAGCGCGATTTTCCACGCTGCCGCCGTACTGGTCAGTACGATGGTTGGCAGAAGGGGAAAGGAACTGGTGCAGCAGGTAACCGTGGGCGGAGTGCAGTTCGACAAGATCGAATCCGGCATCGCGGGCGTTACCTACCGCCTGACGGAAATCATCAACGATCCCTGGGATCTCGTGGGTTTCGAGCGCGCGCGGCATTGAGGTGTCAACGCGAATGGCATGGCCGTTTTCGTCGCGCAGCGAAGTCCGGGTGCCCGCGCTGATGGCCGATGGCGCAACCGGGGCGGCGCCGCCGGGCTGGATGCTGCTGTGCGAAATACGCCCGGTATGCCACAGCTGGACGGCAATACGCCCGTTTTCAGCGTGGACGCCGGCGGTGATCTTTTTCCATGCGGCAATCTGTTCCGGACTGTGCAGCCCTGGCGCACCCGCGTAGCCTTTAGCCTGAGCGGAAATCTGGGTCGCTTCGGAAATAATCAGGCCGGAGCTGGCGCGCTGGCGGTAGTATTCGCCCATCAGCGGGGTGGGAATATCCCCCGGCTCAATACTGCGCAGACGCGTTAGCGGAGCCATAAACACGCGATTCGGCACGGTTACCGCACCTACTTTCAACGGGGTAAACAACTTTGATTCTGACATAATGACTCCTGAGTAGACCGGTCGTCTTGAAACGGGTTAAATAAAAACGCCTGTTATAGGGCAGGCGCAGCAATAATTTTTTTAGCGTGGGCCAGGGCGCTTTCCAGCGGCGTTGCGCTGTGCGTAATCTTGGCCTGCAGATTCGCCCCCAGCCACAGAGAGTAAAGCACCTGCGAGAGCGTTAATGCGTCACCGTCAAACGTGAGGCTACCTTCCTGACGGCCTTGCTCCAGCGCATCGGCCAGCAGGGTAATGATCTGACTGGCCCCTTTATCCATCGCGGTGCGCATATCTTCCGACAGATCGCAGACCTCTGCCGACAGCTTCACCGTCAGGCAGCCGCTAATGATGCCCTGCTGGCAAAACTGGGTCAGCGCATGCTGATAATAGGCCAAAAGGCGGTCGCGATAGTTTCCCTCGCCGTGGGCAAAATGCTCAACCAGGCGCTGAAGATATCCGGCGTAGTGATGGTCGAGCAGCGCTACGCCAAAGGCTTCTTTAGAGCGAAAATAGTGATAGAAAGAACCTTTCGGCACTTCCGCTGTTTTTAGCAGTTCACTCAGCCCCATACCGGTAAAACCCCGATGCATACAAAGCTGCTCGCCGGTGGCCAGGATATGTTCGCGGGTATTGCATTCACTGTGTTTGTTCATGGCGCTCACTGTAATAGACCGATTGGTCTAATGCAAGCCATAATTAAAAATGCTGCCTGGCGCAGAGGGCGACGAACAAAATTTGCGTACGGCGGATGAAACGTCTTCAATAAAGACAGAGATGAGCGGCTGGAGAGGCGAAGTGGCTGAACAACTGGAGTTCTTCCCGGTACAGAGTCCCTGCCGGGGGATTTGTCAGTCTGATGAACGCGGCTACTGCCGGGGGTGCATGCGTAGCCGCGATGAGCGTTTCAACTGGCAGAAAATGAGCGATGCGCAAAAGCAGGATGTTCTGCGTCTGTGTCGCCAGCGGCTGCTGCGTAAATTACGCGCAGCTAAGCAGGATAGTGCGGAAGAACCGCAGCAACCCTCACTGTTTTAAGCAAAAAATTGCGTATACTCAGGACACTTTTTTATTGAGGAAGCTGTTATGGTTCAGCGTATTGCTATGGCTCCCCAGGGGCCGGAATTCTCTCGTTTCGTGATGGGCTACTGGCGTCTGATGGACTGGAAGATGTCCGCTCAGGCGCTGGTGGGCTTTGTGGAGCAACACCTGGAGCTAGGCATCACCACCATCGATCATGCCGACATTTACGGCGACTATCGCTGTGAGGCGGCGTTTGGCGAAGCGCTAAAGCTGGCGCCCCATCTGCGCAACCGGATGGAGATCGTCACCAAATGCGGAATTGCCACGAAAGCGCGGGCAGAAAATACCATCGGCCACTATATTACCGACCGCGACCATATTGTGCTGAGCGCGGAGCAGTCGCTGCGTAATCTGGCGACCGACCATCTGGACCTGCTGCTGATTCATCGCCCGGACCCGCTGATGGATGCTGACGAAGTGGCTGAGGCCTTCCTGGCTTTACATCATAGCGGCAAGGTTCGCCACTTCGGCGTGTCGAACTTTACCCCCGCCCAGTTTACCCTGCTGCAGTCGCGCCTGCCGTTTACCCTGGCGACTAATCAGGTGGAAATTTCCCCGGTTCACCAGCCGCTGCTGCTTGACGGTACGCTCGATCAGCTTCAGCAGCTGCGTATCCGACCGATGGCCTGGTCCTGCCTCGGCGGCGGTCGTTTGTTTAACGACGAAAGCTTCCAGCCGCTGCGCGATGAGCTGGCCCGCGTCGCTCAGGAGCTCAATGCGGAAAGCATTGAGCAGGTGGTGTACGCCTGGATCCTGCGTCTGCCGTCGCAGCCGCTGCCAATTATCGGTTCAGGAAAAATTGAGCGCGTGCGCTCGGCGGTTGTCGCTGAAAAGCTAAATATGAGCCGTCAGCAGTGGTTCCGCATTCGCAAAGCGGCCTTAGGCTACGACGTTCCGTAAACACCGACACCTCAGCAATGGCCTACACTGAATAGTGATAGAGCCATTGAGGAGGTGTTATGCAACGATGTATTCTCGCCATACTTACCCTGGCCGCCTGTGCGGGCGCGCAGGCGGCCAGCGAAAGCGTCGATATCAATCTTGTGACCAGCCAGAGCGTTGGTCAGGCCATCGGTAGCGTGAAAATTAGTGAAACCGCGAAAGGTCTCGAGTTTACTCCGGACCTGAAAGCGCTGCCTCCCGGCGAGCACGGCTTCCATATTCACGCCAACGGTAGCTGCCAGCCGGCCATCAAAGAAGGTAAAGCCGTCGCCGCTGGCGCAGCCGGCGGACATTACGATCCGCAAAACACCGGAAAGCATGAAGGTCCTGACGGCGCCGGTCATCTCGGCGATCTGCCGTTCCTGGTGGTTAATAACGACGGAAAAGCCACCCAGCCGGTGGTCGCGCCACGTTTAAAAACCCTCGATGAAGTGAAAGGCAAGGCGCTGATGATTCACGTGGGGGGCGATAATATGTCCGACAGCCCGCAGCCTCTCGGCGGTGGCGGCGAGCGCTTCGCCTGCGGCGTCATCAAGTAGTCCTTTCCGTCAACGTTCCTGCGATCGGCGCCTGTTCCAGCTGAGACAGGGCGCACCAGAGTCGCCAGATAACCGCCGCCAGCTCTCTGGCGGCGGGCTGGTGGTGGCGATTAAGCGCGTCGCAGATGCGCTGCAGTTCCTGCAGCGTTGAAGCGAGAGGGCGCTGCTGAACGCCGCGCTCGCTCATCACGTCACGCAGCAGGCTAATGCACAGATCGCGCACCTGCGAGAGCGGGTCGGAGCGCGTTTCCCAGTCGCGTAGTTGCCACACCACGTGGGAACAATTGAGTAACACGACGCCCCAGCGCAGCAGCCAGCGGCGCGCCAGCGCATCCTGACTGTTGCTAAGCTGGCTAATGTGATGATAAACCAGCGACTCAAATTCATGTTCACTATGCTGCGGACGACGACTCAACTGGTCGACAAAGTGACGCCGTAACGCACGGATGTGCCGACGGCTTTTACGCGCGTCTGAACCTGGACTGATAATGGCGAAAGCCAGCCAGGCAAGTCCTACCCCAATGATTTTTCCCAGATTATCATTAAGAAACGAAGCGTAGTCGTACACCGGCGGGTTGGTGACCGAAATAAATGAGCCCATAAAAACGATCAACTGCCCCCACAGTCCGGCGAGCTTTGGCATCTGCTGTTTGAGCAACTGCATGGTGGTCAGCAGGGGAAACAGAAATAGCAAAAACTGCCATAAATCGGTTATCTGCACCATCAGGCCAAATTTCACGACAAAGCTAAAGAGCGAAAGCAGGATCAGGGTACGCATTAAAAGCGTTAATGATTTAAACGGTGAGGGTGAAACCGAATAGAGCACGCAGCAGATAGCCGCCAGAGTAAGCGCTGCAGCGCAGGCCTGCCACTGGGTGCTTATACCCCATGCGCCGACCATCACCAGCGCGCAAAAAGCGCGAACTCCGTTCCAGAGAGCTTCGGCCTGATCGGTATGGCGGGCCAGCGCGGGTGCGGAAGGTACGTTGAATTCGGTGATCGCGGTGGCGTTTTCGATGCGCTTGAGCCAGCGGCTGCTCTCCAGATACAGGCGACAAAAATAGCGCAGGCGCTTCCAGAAGGCGATGTGTCGGTAGTCGGCATCGGCGGGCGGCGCAAGCGGCGCGATAATGCGGGCAACGCTGTAAGCATCGGCGTTTGAAAGCGCTAACTCGCTGAGCAAAGACTCCAGAATCTCGCGAGTACGAGCGGGCGCGGCGGGCCAGTTAAGCAGCATCCGCCGCAGGCTCGAAATGACGCTGGTCATTCGTAGCTGCTGATGTAGCAGGTAGTTGAGCAGCGGATTTTGCCGGCGAAAGCGATAATGGCTCCAGAAGGCCTGAATGCGCAGCAGATTCATGGTCAGGATTTGCCCAATCACGCTCTCGTGCGCGGCGCGGATAGCATCGGTTGTTTCCGGGACCCACAGCAGACTGGCGTGTTCCAGCAGGCGGGCATGCATATTTTTTAGCGCGCTCAGTAGCGTGGTGCCGTCGGAGGTACTCGGTAAAATCATCATCATTAGCCCGCCGCACAATATACCGACGATAACCTCGCAGACGCGCGACTGGGCGATAGTCCACAGTTCGTTAGCATCGGTAATATTGATAACCGGGAAAGCGATAATCGCGCAGGTGTAGCCCGCAAGCTGGAATGCATAGGCGACGTTATTGGTGAACATCGCGCAGGCCCAGGTACAGAGAGCTATCCACGCCGATATACTAAAAAGAAATAGCCACGGATCGTTGAGCGTATGGCCGGCCAGCAGCAGCGCCGCGCAGGCGCCGAGCAGGCTGCCGGCAATACGGCCAAAGCTTTTGCTGATCACGCCGCCGACGGTGGGAAAGCTGACTACCGCGGCGGAAGTCATCGCCCAGTAGGGTTCGTCAAGATTCAGCCAGTAGGCGACGCTCAACGCCAGGCACATGGCAATCCCGTTACGCAGGGCATAGCGCCACTGCGGACGGCTGGCCTTAATCCAGGGAAGAGAGCGCCACGTCAGGGCCTGTAGCTTCATTACTGCGCGCCAATGGCAACGGTGCAGGTGGTACCGGAGACCAACGTGATATCCGGCGGCAGATGGTCAAACTCAATGCGCACCGGCACGCGCTGGGCAAGGCGTACCCAGGGAATATTCGGTTTAATATTCGCTACCAGACCACTTCCGCTCTCTACGCTCTGATCGACAATAGCGCGTCCGATACTGCCTACGTGACCCTGTAACTTTTGTTTGCTGCTATAGAGGACGATCTGCGCGCTATCGCCGGGACGGATATTACGCAGTTTCGTTTCTTCAAAATAACCGATCACGTAAAAGGAGTGGCTGTCGACGAGGGCAAAAAGCGGATGGCCTACGGTTGCGTAGTCGCCAATGCGGGTCGAAAGGTTCGTTACCCAGCCGTCAACCGGAGCCTTAATTTCGGTCTGCGCGAGCTGCCATTGGGCATGATCGAGGGTGGCCAGGGCGGCTCCCACGACGGCCTTAGCCGCTGCCAGGTTAGTATTAGCGGTATTAAGCGCAGTATTAGCGTTTTCTAAATCTTCTGCGGAGATGAAATTCTCGGAGAGATGGCGTCGGCGAGCGGCATCGCTGGCGGCTTTTTTCTGTTCAGCCTGCGCGCGGGCAACTTCAGCTCGAGCCTTGTCGAGCTGGGCCTGGGCGTTGAGCAGCGCAATTTTATAAGGCGTATCATCAATTCTGAACAGCACTTCACCGGCCTTAACCAGCTGGTTATCGCGTACGTTGAGCTGCAGGATGCTCCCGGACACCTGCGGCGTGACGCCTACCTGCTCGGCCCGGACTTTCCCGTCGCGGGTCCACGGGGACTGCGTGTAGTAATTCCAGACCAGCCAGGCGGCAATAATGGCCAGCGCGGCGACCAGCAGCGTGGATAAATATTTTAGTTTCTTCATGTAATGAACATTACCAGATAGTCAGTAAAACCAGCGCCAGACAAACGGAGAGCGCAAAGAAGGAGAGATCCATGAGCAGGGGGTGCCAGATTTCACCTGCGTACATCCAGTCCCGCAGCTGACGATGAACGACCAACCAGATAAAGAAGCCCAGCAGAACGGCTTTAAAGACAGGAGGAAAATAGACCGAAGCGCCGAACACCAGGTCCTGGAGCGGCAATCCGGTAGTGTTAAGACTCAGTTTCACAAGCAAAAATCCTTTGCCGTTTCAGGATGAATGTTCAGGTTATGCGATTATTCACATTGTAAATCATTGTTCTGATTTTAGTGAATCAGGTAATTCATTTGTTTTGGTAATTTAAATGCTGCACACTATTCTAAAATCAGTATAATAACTTAGCAAGCTAATTATAAGGAGATGAAATTGGAATCGCCACTTGGTTCTGATCTGGCACGTTTGGTACGCGTCTGGCGCGCGCTAATCGACCATCGCCTGAAACCTCTGGAGTTAACGCAGACGCACTGGGTCACGCTGCATAACATTCACCAGCTGCCGCCTGAACAGTCGCAGATTCAGCTGGCGAAAGCCATTGGTATTGAGCAGCCTTCGCTGGTTCGCACGCTCGACCAGCTGGAGGAAAAGGGGCTTATTTCTCGCCAGACCTGTGCAAACGATCGGCGGGCAAAACGTATCAAGCTTACCGAAAAAGCCGAACCCCTGATCAACGAAATGGAAGAGGTTATCGGCAAAACGCGTGATGAGATTCTGGCCGGTGTTTCTAAAGAAGAGGTGGAAACGCTGCTCAATTTGATTCGTAAACTTGAACACAACATCCTCGATCTCCAGGCAAAAGATTGACCTTAACGAGGCCTTGAATCTTCTCAAGGCCTCTTTTTTATTTACGCCTGCCAGACGACTACGCGATTACGCCCGGTGTTTTTCGCTTCGTACATGGCGGTATCAGCGCGCTTGACGCACTCCTCCGCCGCAACATGCGCATCCTGAGTGGTGAAAACCCCCATACTGATGGTCATTCTTTCCGGTAACCCTTCATGCTGTTCACTGACGGACAGGCGGATGCGTTCGGCAATGGCCAGCGCTTCGTTGGCGCCGATATTGACCAGCAGCAGGGCAAACTCTTCCCCGCCGATACGCGCGGCAATGTCCTCCTGGCGCACGTTATTCTGCAGCACGCTGGCAGCAAACTGAATGACCTTATCTCCCTGCACGTGGCCGTACGTGTCGTTGATGCGCTTAAAGCGGTCAAGATCGCAGACAATGACCGATAGCGGCTGTGATGCAGAGACTTTTGTTAATCGTTGATTCAGCGTGTCGTAGAAATAGCTGCGGTTATACAGCCGGGTCAGGGGATCGCGAATAGAATTCTGGTACGAGCGAACGTACCTTTCGTTTGACTCCCGGTAGAGGATAAAAACATCCACAAGCAGAACTAAAATCAAAAACAGAGTGCTCAGCGTTTCAAAGAGCCGCGCCTGGTTCCAGGAATGAGCGTTACCGTTGACCGTGGAGAGCAGAACCAGCAGCGTAAATATATAGGCGGTACAAAAAAAAGCGCCGCTGTACCAGAATATATTGCGTAGCCGGGTCAGGCTAATAAGTAAAATCAGCGTAAATGACCATGTGCCAATTAATACCCAGCCAACCCGGTTATGCCATAGCGGCGTAAAGGTATAGGTCAGATTATCAATGAATTCAATGCTCAGTAATGGTGAGTTGCTGGAATGAACCCACGACAATATGAGCGTTGCGGCGATCAAAATAAAACAACCCAGCAGTACCAGACCGTGAATCTTTCCTGAATGAGTGGTACGGTGGCGAAGCCGATATAAAACGATCGAAGTTATAAATAAAACGGCCATCATGACGTTGCGGAAAAAATAAAAAATTAGCGCGTCATTCTGGTTGATGACGCGACCCTGGGCACATACCAGCCAGTCCGGGTAGCTGCCTATGGTCCCGAGCATCAACAGGGCCGAACAGGCAAAAGCGAAGGCTATTGGCGCCAGGTACAGCTGCTTTTTATCGCACAGATATTTCATGCCCATAAAACAGGCAATCATAATATGGAAACCCATCAGTGAAATAGTCAATACAGGAAACAGCATTGATGAAGTTGTAGAGATACGATGAATTAATGAGCCGGTAACGAAATTAATCGTAGCAATAGAAAAACCGCATACGACAGCGTAAAGAAATAGCCTGTCAGGCAAGCGTTTGAGATTAATAAACATAGTCAACATCCCTGAATAAAAGGGCAAAGGTAAAACGACGTCTCTGTCGTAAATGTTTTGCGTAATATAGGGTGCAGATTACTTGATAGCGGAGGGGAGAATATTGAGCAGGCGCAAGTTGTGGAGGGTAGGCGGAAAAATATAAATATATTTTCAGTGTTTATTTATAATGATAAATGATACATATTTTATATAAATGAGCGGCCCGCAAGGGCCGCAGGGAAAAGATTTAGCGCGGGGATACGGTAACCTGGCTGCCGCTGCCGGCAATAGCCACGCGTTGTCCGACTGAGAACGGCGTGCTGCCTTGTTTCTGCACCACCATGATGGTGTTGCCATCATCTTTGCGAATTTCCAGCTCAACGCCCTGGGTTTTGTTCATTGCGCCCTGGACGCCCTGACCGGCTACGCCGCCCGCGACAGCGCCTGCTGCGGTTGCCAGAGAGCGACCCGTGCCGCCGCCGATGGTGTTACCCAGGAAACCACCGAGCACCGCGCCGCCAATGGCGCCGATAGCATTGCTTTCATCTCCGCCCTGAATCTGAACCGCGCGGGTATGCACAATGGTGCCGTAGGTCACACTTTGGACCTGTTTGGCTTCGGATGCGGAGTAAACATCGCCGGACAGGCCGCTGTTGCTGACGCAACCTGCAAGCGTAAAACCAATCATCGAGACAGCCAAAACACGTAAAATCATTTATGAATCTCCTGTTCACAAGAAGCGTTCTGTTGAACTTCCTTGTAGCCAATTATATGGCATTTAAGCGTCTGCTGGCATAGCAGATACCGTGACTATACAAAAAATAATAATCAGAGTCGTCTCAACCTAAACTAAACATAAGTTCTTTACGCTAAGTACCATCGCGCTGCTTGTATTGTTAAAAAGTATTATAGCAGCATAGCATTACCCCCTCGTTTATGGTGGAGTGTGGGGATATACGAGAGTCATGGAATGAAGGAAAGCGTATGAAATCAGGCCGCTTTATCGGCGTCATGTCCGGCACCAGCCTTGATGGTGTGGATGTTGTGCTTGCAGCAATTAATGAAGATCTGGTCGCCCAGCAGGCCAGCCTGACGTATCCCATCCCCATTGCGATTAAAGAACAGATTCTGGCTATCTGTCAGGGGCAGCCGCTCACGCTTTCGCAGCTAGGGCGGCTGGATACGCGGCTGGGGCGGCTGTTTGCCGATGCGGTTCTGGCGCTAATGGTTCAGGAAAAGCTACAGGCAGCAGATATCATCGCCATCGGCTGCCATGGGCAAACGGTCTGGCATGAGCCAACGGGTGATGCGCCGCACACTATGCAGATAGGCGACAATAATCAGCTTGCCGCGCGCACCGGCGTAACCGTGGTTGGAGACTTTCGCCGCCGCGATATGGCGCTCGGGGGGCAGGGGGCGCCGCTGGTTCCTGCTTTCCATCATGCGCTGCTGGCGCATCCGGTAGAGCGCCGCATGATTCTCAATATCGGCGGTATTGCCAATCTCTCTTTACTGGCGCCGGGGCAGCCGGTACGTGGATACGACACGGGGCCAGGCAACATGCTGATGGACGCGTGGGTCTGGCGCCAGTGCGGCAAACCCTATGATAAAGACGCGCAGTGGGCCAGCGAGGGGAAAATTGTGCTGCCGCTGCTGCAGGATATGCTCAGCGATCCCTGGTTTGCCCTGCCGGCGCCGAAGAGTACCGGGCGCGAATACTTTAACTACGGCTGGCTCGCGCAGCATCTGGCGCGTTATCCGGGGCTTCGTGCCCAGGATGTCCAGGCGACCCTGGCCGAACTGACTGCCGTCAGCATCAGCGAACAGGTGCTGCTAAGCGGAGGCTGCGAGCGTCTACTGGTATGCGGCGGCGGTGCGCGTAACCCGCTACTGATGGCGCGTCTGGCGGCGCTGTTGTCGGGAACCGAAGTGTCGACGACCGATGAGGCGGGCATAAGCGGTGATGATATGGAAGCGCTGGCTTTCGCGTGGCTGGCGTGGCGTACCCTCGCCGGCTTACCCGGCAATCTCCCTTCCGTGACCGGCGCGTCGCAGGCAACCGTACTGGGCGCTATTTTCCCGGCCAATCCGCAGCAAAATCAGAGTTAACTGAAATCACCCGCGCCGGTTTCTTCGTAAACTGGCCAACGTTGAGGGAGGGCGTTATGCCTTCCCGGACCGGGAAAGTCGAAGGCATACTGATGAAAAAAATACTTATTCTTGCTGTACCTTTTATGCTCGCAGGCTGTAGCTACTACAACCAGTTTGTTGAGCGGATGAACACGGATACCCTCGAGTACCAGTGCGAGCAAAAACCGTTAACCGTCCATCTCAATAATACTCGCCAGCAGGTCAGCTTCATTTACGACAACCAGCAGTTAAATTTACAGCAGGGTCTCTCCGCCTCCGGCGCGCGCTATACCGATGGCGTATACGTCTTCTGGTCTAAAGGCGATAGCGCCACCGTTTATAAACGCGACCGTATTGTGCTGGAAAACTGTCAGCTGCAAACCGCCAAACGTTGAGATTTCAGTCATGGGGGCGCACAATAACGCCACCCATTGATGACTTTCTCAATTGCCATGTCTGATAACGACGAATTGCAGCAAATTGCGCATCTGCGCCGTGAATATACCCGTGGTGGCCTGCGTCGCCACGACCTTCCTGCCGAACCCCTGGCATTATTTGAACGCTGGCTGCGGCAGGCCTGTGATGCGAAGCTCGCTGACCCGACGGCGATGGTTGTCGCGACCGTTGATGAAAACTCGCAGCCTTACCAGCGCATCGTGTTGCTCAAGCACTACGATGAGAAAGGCCTGGTGTTTTATACCAACCTCGGCAGCCGCAAAGCCCACCAGATTGAAAAAAATCCCCGCATCAGCCTGCTGTTTCCATGGCATATGCTGGAGCGCCAGGTCATGGTTATCGGTAAAGCGGAACGCCTGTCGACGCTGGAAGTAGTCAAATATTTCCACAGCCGCCCGCGCGACAGTCAGATTGGCGCCTGGGTATCGCAGCAGTCCAGCCGTATTTCGGCTCGCGGCATCCTCGAAAGTAAGTTCCTCGAGCTGAAGCAAAAGTTCCAGCAGGGCGAAGTTCCGCTGCCGAGCTTCTGGGGCGGATTCCGCGTCAGTATTGAACAGATGGAGTTCTGGCAGGGCGGAGAGCATCGTCTGCACGATCGTTTTCTCTATCAGCGTCAAAACAGCGGCTGGCAGATCGACCGACTGGCGCCATAAAGGACGCAAAAATGTTGTCTTAAGCGCTGGTGCATCGTGGCCTGGCGCTTTATTCTATACGCTTCATTTTTCAAGCTGCATCTTTATCCGCTGCGCCTGCCCGCTCTGTCGCTTACCTGTGTAAGTTCCCTGAGCTTTCATATGCTTGCCGCCGCGATGCAGCTTGAACAATTTTGCGTATACCCGTCATACTTCAAGTTGCATGTGCGTTGGCTGCGTTCACTCACCCGAATCACTTACTACAGTAAGCTCATCGGGATGAATCAGGGACATCCATGTCCCTGACCGAAGGTCATCTTCGGTTGTTCAAATTCGTTCCTGACGAATTTGTCGTTCACTTGCCGCCTTCCTGCAACTCGAATTATTTAGGGTATAGATGTTTTTTTTCGCGTCTGGCGAAAAGTCGTGTACCGGCAGAGGTGCAGTCGTTTATAGATGGAGAATTTGATGGCAAGCAGTAACTTGATTAAACAATTGCAGGAGCGGGGGCTGGTAGCCCAGGTGACGGACGAGGAAGCGTTAGCAGAGCGACTGGCGCAAGGCCCGATCGCGCTCTATTGCGGCTTCGACCCAACCGCCGACAGCTTGCACTTGGGGCATCTTGTTCCATTGTTATGCCTGAAACGCTTTCAGCAGGCGGGCCATAAGCCTGTTGCGCTGGTTGGCGGCGCGACGGGTCTCATTGGCGACCCGAGCTTTAAAGCCGCTGAGCGTAAACTGAACACTGAAGATACCGTGCAGGAGTGGGTAGATAAAATTCGCAAACAGGTCGCGCCTTTCCTCGACTTTGATTGCGGTGATAACTCTGCCATCGCCGCGAATAACTACGACTGGTTTGGCAGCATGAACGTGCTCACCTTCCTGCGTGATATCGGCAAGCACTTCTCCGTAAATCAGATGATCAACAAAGAAGCGGTGAAGCAGCGTCTGAATCGCGACGACCAGGGCATCTCTTTTACCGAGTTCTCCTACAACCTGCTGCAAGGCTACGACTTTGCTTGCCTGAACAAGCTGCACGGCGTGGCGCTGCAAATCGGCGGTTCTGACCAGTGGGGTAACATTACTTCCGGTATCGACCTGACCCGCCGTCTGCACCAGAATCAGGTCTTTGGCCTCACCGTCCCGCTGATCACCAAAGCCGACGGCACGAAATTCGGTAAAACCGAAGGCGGCGCAGTGTGGCTCGATCCGAAGAAAACCAGTCCGTATAAGTTCTACCAGTTCTGGATCAACACCGCGGATGCCGATGTTTATCGCTTCCTTAAGTTCTTCACCTTTATGGACATAGCTGAAATCAATGCCCTGGAGGAGGAAGACAAAAACAGCGGTAAAGCGCCGCGCGCCCAGTACGTGCTGGCCGAGCAGGTGACCCGTCTGGTGCACGGTGAAGAAGGTCTGGTGGCGGCAAAACGCATTACCGAGAGCCTGTTCAACGGCAACCTGAGCGATTTGAGCGAAGCCGATTTCGAACAGCTGGCGCAGGATGGCGTGCCGATGATCGAAATGGATAAAGGCGCCGATCTGATGCAGGCGCTGGTGGATTCTGAACTGCAGCCGTCCCGCGGTCAGGCGCGTAAAACCATCGCATCCAATGCGGTGACCATCAACGGCGAAAAACAGTCCGACCCGGAATACGTATTTGTCGACGCCGACCGTCTCTTTGGTCGCTACACCTTACTGCGCCGCGGTAAGAAAAATTACTGTCTGGTCTGCTGGAAGTAATTGCGTAAAGGCAGGGGCGTGGGAAACCGCGCCCCTTATTTTTTGCTCTCAGGTAATTAAGATGAAGAACATCCTCGCCATCCAGTCCCACGTTGTGTTTGGCCATGCGGGCAACAGCGCCGCTGAATTTCCGATGCGCCGCCTTGGCGCCAACGTCTGGCCGCTTAATACCGTACAATTCTCCAATCATACCCAATACGGTAAATGGACCGGCTGCGTGATGCCGCCAGCGCATTTGACGGAGATTGTTCAGGGGATTGCCGATATTAACCAACTGCAGCGCTGTGACGCCGTGCTAAGCGGCTATCTGGGATCGGCTGAACAGGGCGAACATATTCTTGGCATTGTGCGTCAGGTTAAAGCCGCCAATCCGGCTGCGAAATATTTCTGCGACCCGGTAATGGGTCATCCGGAAAAGGGCTGCATCGTGGCGCCGGGCGTAGCGGAGTTTCACGTGCGCTACGCGCTGCCGGCAAGCGATATTATTGCGCCAAATCTGATTGAGCTGGAGATCCTCTGCGGGCATCCGGTGGCAAACGTTAACGAGGCGGTTTTGGCCGCGCGCGAGCTGATTGCTCAGGGGCCGGAGGTGGTGCTGGTGAAGCATCTCTCGCGTGCCGGACTGAGTATGGATCGTTTTGAGATGCTGCTGGTTACCGCGCAGGAAGCCTGGCATATCAGCCGTCCGCTGGTGGATTTTGGCATGCGCCAGCCGGTAGGCGTCGGTGACGTTACCAGCGGGTTGCTGCTGGTCAAACTGCTGCAGGGCGCCACTCTGCGCGATGCGCTGGAGCATGTGACCGGCGCGGTTTATGAAATCATGCTGGCGACTAAAAACATGCAGGAATATGAGCTTCAGGTTGTGGCGGCTCAGGATCGTATTGCGCAGCCGGAGCACTACTTTAGCGCCACCCAGCTTTAAGGCGGGTATGAACTTGCCCGACATGTCGGGCAAGCATCGGTTTTACTTCAGCCCTTCAGCCTCAAGAGCAGCGGCTACGGCCGGGCGCGCGGCAACGTGTTTCATCCAGGCCGCGATATTGCTATAACCTTCCATATTCAGCTTCACGGCGTAGGCCCAGCGCAGTACGGTGAACAGGTAGCCATCCGCAATGGTGAAACGATGCCCGTTAATCCACTCTTTATCCTGCAGACATTCGTTCACGTACTGCATTTTCTTATCCAGCTGCGCGCGGGCGATAGGTTTGAAATCTTCCGGCGTATCCGGTCGAAACAGCGGTGTAAAGCCTTTATGCAGTTCCGTCGCCACGTAGTTTAGCCACTCCAGGGTCTGGTAGCGGGCGATGCTTCCTACCGGCGCCAGCAGCTGGCGGTCCGGTACGCGATCGGCGATATACTGCATAATGGCCACGCCTTCCGTCAGCAGCACGTCATCGTCCAGCAGCAGCGCCGGTACCTGACCCTTGGGGTTAACCAGCAAATAATCCTCCCCGTTTTCAAGGCGTTTTTTCATCACGTCAACGCCCTGCAGGGTAAAGTCCAGCCCGCTTTCGCGTAGCGCGATATGCGAGGCTAGAGAACAAGCGCCGGATTTATAGAACAGTTTCATCGGTGACTCCTCGTGGCTGCGGTTTTCTGTATGTTAGTCCGCCCAGGGGCAAAAAAAAACCGCTAACAGAGCGTTAGCGGTTTAATTTATCGGTTTTCCCAGGGAGCTTAAGCCGTGGCGGTATCGCTGGCTTTTGCCGTTTTATCATCGTCCTGGGTCATGCGGTTCAGCTTCGGCGCCGTCAGCAGCATCAGGATAGCGATAACGCCAGTTGCGACACCGATATGCAGGAACACGCGGCCGTAAACTTCCAGCGACATCAGCGGGTCAGTGACGTTGTCCGGTACTGCCATCATGTTCGCAACGTAGCCGCCGATCAGGTTAGCGCCAGCGGTTGTCAGGAACCAGCTGCCCATGATGAAGCCCATCAGGCGCTGCGGAACCAACTGCGCAACCATCGCCAGGCCCAGGCCGGAGATCATCAGTTCACCGATACTCTGCAGACCGTAGCTAATCACCAGCCAGCTGACGTTGACGATACCCGCATCGCTGGCGAACTTAGCGCCCAGCGGCAGCACGAGGAAGGCGCCGGAGCACAGGACCATACCAATAGCGAACTTCATCGGCATTGGCAGGGTGTCGCCCATCTTGTTGTAAATGGCGGCAAGAATCGGGCTACCGATAATGATCCAGAACGGGTTCAGCGCCTGATACTGTTCAGGTTCAAAAGCGATACCCAGCAGAGAGTGTTCAACGTTGCGAATAGCAAAGAAGTTGAGGGAGGTCGGCATCTGGCTATACAGCACAAAGAAGATGATCGCCTGCAGCATCAGAATAAACGCAACGATCATTTTGCGACGCGGCGCGCCGTGCATCGCAAAGGCCTCTTTAGCAAAGATAACGATGATGCCCAGAGCAACCACGCCCAGCGCCATACGTGCAATGCCCTGGTTGTGCAGCAGCCAGGTTGCAATCGCGACCAGAACGACCACGCCAACGATAGTGGCCAGCAGTTTGCCCACGTGCACCGGTGCGAAGTCAGGTTTGGAACCGTACTGCTTAACCCAGCGCTGGCAGAAAGCGAAGTTGACGATGGTGATCACCAGGCCTACAAAGCTCAGAGCGAAAGCGACGCTCCAGCCGAATTTTGCCGCCAGCCACGGTGTCGCCAGCATAGAGAAGAAGGAGCCGATATTGACGGACATATAGTACATGGTAAATGCACCGTCCAGACGCGGATCGTTCTTTTCATAGCAGGTCGAGAGCAGGGAAGAGGGGTTAGCCTTGAACAGGCCATTACCCACGGCAATCGTTGCCATCCCCATATACACGATGCCCGCATCGTGTCCGGACCACGCGACCAGGCCGTAGCCGATAGCCAGAACGATGGCGCCGAGCATAATGACGCGCTTGGTGCCGAGCACCTTGTCGCCCAGCCAGCCGCCAATCGCCACCAGACCGTATACCAGGGCGCTAAAGGAGGAGAACAGAGTGATAGAATCCGCTTCTGACATACCCAGCTGTTTAACCAGGTAAACGGCCATAATCCCTTGCAGGCCGTAGAAACCAAAACGTTCCCATAGCTCAATAGAGAAGATGAGATAGAACGATCGTGGTTGTTTGAAAGCGTTTAAACTCACGCTCTCCGTTGGTTTATTGTTTGCAGTAGACACAAATACCTCTTTTTTTACATCCCATATTAACGGGGGGTGCTCGGGGCGCAATCTTCGCAGACCGCCGCCTTTATAGTTATTCTGGAGGGAAAACGGCAGGTAATGTTCACTATCCTGTGCCATCAGGCAATAGCTTTGCAATAATCTGTTACACATATCCTGAGCGTTATAATACACCGGACATATAAATGTTATGCAGAGTTAAATTTCAGCGTTTCGTTAATGGCAGCGTTTTTATCTGTCAGAATCGGAAAGTTTTCGCATAAAGGCCATATGTTCTGCTGTTTGCGCTTGCATCCAGTGATATAGCCCAAAATCATAAAAAATGATGGGTTATTGTGTTGGTATTTAAGTTGGAGGTATTTAAATCAGCAGGTTTTCGTATTAATAAGTTAACAACAAAGCAACAAGAAATTGACTCAGTGATCTGGATCACAAATGTATAGAAATTTTGCCTCTGAAAAAAATGAATAAGCTGATCGATGGTTATATAGCGGAATAATAAGCCATAAGAAGGCTAAATGGATGGCGTGAACATCGGAAAAATGGGGTATGCACCAGAGCCATGACTTATGAAGGGTTATGGCTCTGGTAGGGTCAGGAGTAGACCTTCTCTTTAAACTCGCAAAGATCTTCAATCAGGCAGGAACCGCAGCGCGGTTTACGGGCGATACAGGTATAACGGCCGTGCAGAATCAACCAGTGATGGCAGTCCACTTTGAATTCCGCCGGAACCACCTTTAACAGCTTCTCTTCCACCTGTTCAACGTTTTTACCAGGCGCAAATTGTGTCCGGTTGCAAACGCGGAAAATGTGCGTATCGACAGCGATTGTCGGCCAGCCGAAGGCGGTGTTCAACACGACGTTAGCGGTTTTGCGCCCGACGCCGGGAAGCGCCTCAAGCGCGGCTCTGTCTTCCGGTACTTCGCCGTTATGCTGCTCAAGCAGGATCCGGCAGGTCTTAATGACGTTTTCTGCTTTACTGTTGAACAGGCCGATGGTCTTAATGTACGACTTAACGCCCTCTACGCCCAGCGCCAGCATCGCCGCCGGCGTGTTGGCGACCGGGTAGAGTTTCGCCGTAGCTTTATTGACGCTAACGTCGGTAGCCTGCGCCGAGAGCAGCACGGCGATCAATAATTCAAACGGCGAGTTAAAATTCAGCTCCGTAGTGGGGTGCGGGTCGTTATCCCTGAGCCTGGTGAGGATCTCCAGGCGTTTACTCTTGTTCATCCTATGCTTTTCCCGTCACATCAGAGGGCGCAACGATCCCGGCCTGCGCCGCTTTGGCTTTGCGCTGTTTGCTACGTTCATCAATGAGGTATTTTACCGCCAACATCATGCCGAGGCCAATAAATGCGCCCGGCGGCAGCATTGCCAGCAGGAACGGCGTATCGGTATGAAATACTTCTATACGCAGAACCTTTGCCCAACTGCCGAGCAGGCTATCGGCACCATCAAACAGGGTACCGTTGCCGAGAATTTCCCGCATCGAGCCGAGGACAAACATCGCGCAGGTCGCCCCCATGCCGATGGAAAAACCATCCAGCGCCGATAGCGCCGGACCTTTTTTCGCGGCAAAGGCCTCAGCGCGCCCGACCACAATGCAGTTGGTGACGATAAGCGGGATAAAAATCCCCAGAGACTGATAAAGGCCGAACGCATAAGCGTTGATCAGCATCTGGACGACGCTCACCACCGAAGCGATGATCATAACGTAAATCGGAATACGGATTTCCGCCGGCGTCCAGCGACGCAGGCTGGAAATGGTCAGGTTAGTCAGGGTAAGAACCAGCGTCGTCGCCAGCCCAAGCCCAAGAGCGTTGGTGGCGGTAGAGGTCACGGCGAGCAGAGGACACATCCCCAGCAGCTGAACCAGCGCGGAGTTGTTTTTCCACAGCCCCTGAACAATAACGTCTTTTACTTCGCTCATGGTCTAGTCTCCACAGGGAGTGATAGCAGAAATCTGCGCGGGCAGAGTTTGCGCATACAGGCCCGCGCGCTTGACGGCATTGACCACCGCGCGCGGAGTAATGGTAGCCCCGGTAAACTGATCGAAATCGCCGCCATCTTTTTTCACGGCCCAGTGGCTATCGTTTTGCCCATGAATCACTTTATCGGCAAAGAGGGTGATCCAGTCAGAAATTCTAAGCTCGATCTTATCGCCCAGGCCCGGCGTCTCATGATGCTCGGTGACGCGGGTACCCAGCACGGTACCTTTAAAGTCGGCGGCAACCAGTAGCTGAATGGCTCCTGAATAGCCGTCCGGCGCGGTAGCTTCCATCACCGCTGCAACCGCTTTATCGCCATTCTGAGCAATCCAGACCTTATGCTCGCCTTTTCCCAGCTCCGGCGCGGTTACCCGATAACAGCTTTTCAGCAAGTCGTTATTATATAAATTGGCCGGCATAACCTGGTCGAATAAGGCTTTTTGCTGCTGGGCGGCCTGGTCTTCAATAGTGCTTTTAGTCAGTTCGTTAATGGCGGCCGTCAGCCCGGTCGAACCCGCAGCAAAGAGGGCCAGCGTGATGCCGTGTTTACGCATGCTTTGTAACATGTTCGGGTCCTCAGCGGTGGCCGTACGCGCGCGGGCGCGTGTAGTAATCGATCAAGGGAACGGTAATATTGGCCAGCAGAACGGCAAAGGCGACGCCATCCGGGTAGCCGCCAAAGCTGCGAATTAGCCACACCAGTAACCCCGCCAGCGCGCCGAAGATCAGGCGACCGCGATTGGTGGTGGAAGCGGTCACCGGGTCCGTCAGGATAAAGAAGGCGCCCAGCATGGTGGCGCCGGAGAGCAGATGAATTTGCGGTGAGGCGAGGCTTTCTGGTGAGAATAGCCATCCCAGGGTGGCGCAAACGGCAAGGCTCAGCAGGAAGCTCAGCGGAATATGCCAGCGAATGGCTTTTTGCCATAGCAGGAACAGACCGCCCGCCAGATAAGCCACGTTAACCCACTGCCAGCCGAGACCGGCCAGGGCGCCGCCGTAGACAGGATACTGGAGGATCTCTTGCACCGCATGACCGGCATGGAGCGAGGTTTTGAAGGTATCCAGCGGCGTTGCCTGACTGATGCCGTCAATGCCGATTCGCAGGCTGTTCATGTCCCCGCCGGTAGCCGTATGACCAGTGAAAATCATCGTCAGCGCGTCGCTAAAACCGGGTACATTGGCGGCTATCTCATGGGGCGGGAGCCAGGAGGTCATCTGCACCGGGAAAGAGATCAGCAGCACCACGTAGCCAATCATTGCCGGGTTAAAAGGATTGTGACCCAGTCCACCGTACAGCTGTTTGGCGATAATCACCGCAAACGCAGTGCCCAGCACGACCATCCACCACGGCGCAAAAGGCGGAATACTGATCGCCAGCAGCAGGCCGGTCAGCAGCGCTGAGTTATCGGCAAGAATCGCCGGGATATTTTGTTTGCGCAGTTTAAGAATGGCCGCTTCGGCTCCCCACGCCGTGACGGCGGCGAGGATAATTTGCAGTACGGTACCCCAGCCGAAAAACCAGGTCTGAACCACAATACCGGGTACGGCGGCGAGCAGCACCAGCAGCATAATCCGCGAAGTCTGGCGCTGATTGTGGGTGTAGGGGGAACTTGCGATTCTGAAAACCATTTAATCCTCGTTAACTGCCTGCCGGGACGCTTTCCGGGCCTGAACGCGGGCGATTGCTTCAGCGACTGCCGCTTTGCGGCCGTCATCATTGGCTGCCGACGGGGGAACTGCTTGTTGCTGTTGTTCT
>NZ_BCZK01000002.1 GCF_001598695.1 Klebsiella oxytoca NBRC 105695
GCTTAACGCTTAACGCTTAACGCTTAACGCTTAACGCGGGCTGAAAAATTACAGACCCGGCAGTCTGTCAGGCAGACGGATAGCCAATCATAATGTGTCTGTCATCGTACAACGATCGCCGCTTGCAAGGCCGGAGAACACAGATATGTTCTCCGGCCTTTTTACTTTTTGTCGCCGCTTCAGGAGCTCTTTCCGGCGGAACATTCGCGGTCCTCGAGGCTGTTATTTGGTATCAGGCTTCATCATTTTATTCATTTAATACAGAATGATTTAAAATGAAACTATCTTTTCTAATTTTAATAACGTTTGATATATCTATCCCGAGAATATATTTCGCTTAAATGTTTATTATATTACGATGATGAACTGATTCATTAATGTGATTTTTATCATTTATTAGCGTTTATGGTTATTATTTAATGGAGTGAAAATATATTTTTCAGAGTGGTCAGCTAGCATTGAATTTCATGTTAAGAACTTTGAGAATGAGATGAAGTACTATAAATTCATATGAATCATAGTTAATCCCTTTGTTTTTTAAGTGGTATTTTTTAATTGTGAAGGTTTTTGAAGTTTGTTTTAGTTGAGAGCTTTTTGTGAGATATAAAGACTTCTTTGCAAGTATAATATTAATCGAGACCGTAGTGCGTCTATCTTCAATTATTGCAATTTGTATTAGTGAGGTGATATTTTGTTTTTGCTCACCGTCTGGTGGGTATATATCCTGAGGAGGAGTAATATGGGTAATAGTTTTCAAAATGAGGTGCCAAAATCTCGAGTTAATCTTCAATTGGATCTTCACACTGGCGGGGCGGGAAAGAAAAGCGAGTTACCGTTAAAGTTACTTGCGGTAGGCGATTTTAGTAACGGAAAAGAACAACGGTCTTTATCTGAAAGAAATAAAATAAATATCAATAAAAACAATTTTGATAGCGTAATGGCTGAACTCTTACCTACGGTCGATTTGCTGGTCGAAAGCACTCTGTCAGGAGAGGCCCGGATAGAAAATATTAAACTTAACTTTGGTAGCGTCAAAGATTTTGAACCAGAACAGGTTGCTCGCAATATCCCATCGCTTCGTGCATTGATTTCTATGCGTAATTTACTACGCGATCTCAAAGCCAACTTGCTGGATAACGTCGAGTTCCGTCGTGAACTGGAAAAGATTATGAAAGATCCTGCGATGAGTAGTGAACTACGCGCAGAGCTAACGGCACTCGCACCGTAAAAAAGTAATGGACAACGACCGGAATAAATACGGTTCATCAAGGAAATGAAGAGGAGGGCATGCTGATGTCTGTACAAGAACATGACGCACCGGTAGCGCAGGCGCAGGCTGTGACCAGAGAAAATGTTTATCAGTCTCTGTTTAAAAAAATTCACCTGACGCCGGTTTCTTCTCTGAAACAACTCGGAGAGTGGCAGGATAGTGAAGCAATGGCGGAAGCATCAACGGAGGAGAGGGTCTCTGCAGCCATCCAGGTATTGCTTTCCTGCGTGGCGAAATCCGGAAAAAATGTTGAAAAGTTAGATAAATCACTGCTGGATTTTCATATCAGCGAGCTGGATCAAAAAATCAGCCAGCAGCTGGATACCGTGATGCACCACCCGGACTTTCAGGCGCTCGAATCGCTCTGGCGCGGCCTGTGGTTTCTCGTCCAGCGAACCGACCCTCGAAAGAATACCAAAATTGAGCTTCTGGATGTCAGCAAGGAAGACTTACGTCAGGACTTTGATGATGCGCCGGAAATTGTCCAGAGCGGGCTTTATCACCACACTTATGTGCAGGAATATGACACTCCCGGCGGCGAGCCAATAGCCTCAGTGATTTCCAGCTATGAGTTTGATAACAGCCCGCAGGACATCGCGTTGCTGCGTAATATCTCTCGTGTGGCCGCGGCTTCGCATATGCCGTTTATTGGTTCTGTCGGACCTGAATTCTTCCTTAAAAACTCAATGGAAGAGGTGGCTGCCATAAAAGATATCGGTAGTTATTTCGATCGTGCCGAATATATCAAATGGAAAAGTTTTCGCGACACTGATGATTCCCGCTATATCGGTCTTGTAATGCCCCGTGTACTTGGCCGTCTGCCGTATGGCCCGGATACGATTCCCGTCCGCAGTTTCAACTATGTGGAAGAGGTGAAAGGGCCCGATCACGAAAAATATCTCTGGACCAACGCGTCATTCGCCTTTGCGGCGAATATGGTGAAAAGCTTTGTTAACAACGGCTGGTGCGTACAAATTCGCGGACCGCAGGCGGGGGGAGCGGTCACCGATTTACCGATCCATCTTTACGACCTCGGTACCGGCAATCAGATCAAGATCCCCTCGGAGGTGATGATCCCGGAGACCCGTGAATTCGAATTTGCCAACCTTGGATTTATTCCACTCTCTTATTACAAAAATCGTGATTACGCATGCTTCTTTTCGGCTAACTCGGCACAGAAACCGGCGCTGTATGAGACGGCGGATGCCACTGCTAACAGCCGCATTAATGCCCGCCTGCCGTATGTCTTCCTGCTGTCGCGAATTGCGCACTATCTGAAGATTATTCAGCGCGAGAATATTGGTACCACCAAAGACCGACGTTTGCTGGAACTGGAGCTTAATACCTGGCTGCGTAACCTGGTGACGGAAATGACCGATCCTGGTGATGCGCTTCAGGCATCGCATCCGCTGCGCGATGGAAAAGTGGTTGTGGAAGATATTGAGGACAATCCGGGCTTCTTCCGTATCAGGCTTTATGCCGTGCCGCATTTTCAGATTGAAGGAATGGATATCAGCCTGTCGCTGGTATCGCAAATGCCGAAGGCTAAATCGTAAGCCACAGGCGCGATGAAAATCTCTCGTCTGCTGCGGGCTGAGGAGATCGACCTTCCTCTCAGCGGCAATTTCGTTGGGAAACCTTCAGTAATAATGGCTTTGCTCAACTCGCCATCTGCCCTCCCTCGGAGTGGCTGCTGTGGCGTTAGATAGCGCGGTGCTGGCGTTGAAAAAACTAAAGATGCCATTCCTGCGCCTGTGTTTCCCCAACGATACGTTGATGGTACGGAAGTATCAGATGGGCTCTCTTCTGCTTGCGACCTGAATACGCGTGCGGAAGAGAATACGGTGGACGCGGAGCAGAACATACCGTCGGAGGCGGCGGTACCTCAATCACACTAACAAGGAGAGTAATTCTCATGGCAATTCCTGCTTACCTTTGGCTGAAAGATGACGGTGGCGCGGATATCAAAGGTTCCGTAGACGTACAGGGACGTGAGGGCAGCATCGAGGTCGTGGCGCTGGACCACGATGTGTATATCCCGACGGATAACAATACCGGCAAACTGACCGGCACCCGTACCCATAAGCCATTTACCTTCACTAAGGAAATCGACGTATCCAGCCCGTATCTCTACAAGGCCGTCACGACGGGTCAGACTCTGAAAACGGCAGAGTTCAAGTTTTACCGGATAAATGACGCCGGTCAGGAAGTTGAGTATTTCAACATTACGCTGGATAACGTCAAGCTGGTCAGAGTGGCTCCGCTGATGCACGACATTAAGGATCCTGCGCGCGAGAGGCACAATCATCTGGAGCGTATCGAATTCCGTTACGAAAAGATTACCTGGACCTACAAGGACGGAAACATCATTCATTCCGATGCATGGAATGAACGTCCTTCGGCCTGATAACCGCGGCAGACAGGCAACTGTCTGCTTTTTTATGCGTATTTGCTGATAAGCCGGTCCTTCCGGTGGGGCAAACCCTATCACATTCTGACAGAAACCTGCCAGGCACAGGGTTACGGCTACGGGCGGTAGCGTGCCTGAACAGGATTCAGTAAAGGAAAAATCACTACATTGAAGAAGGGATATCTATGACCGTAAACCAGCCAGCTGCACTGCTACGCCGCCTCAACCCGTTCTGCGCCCGCGCGCTGGACTCCGCCGCATCGCTGTGCCAGACCCGCGCTCACGCCGAGATTACTATTGAGCACTGGTTATTGAAGCTGCTGGAACAGGGAGAAGGGGATATCACCGTCATTGCCCGGCGCTATGAGTGGGATATGGAGATTCTCTGGCAAGCGTTGCTGGGGCATCTTGAAACGCTTCCACGCTCGGTACGTGAGCGTCCGCAGCTTTCTAAACGCCTGACGGCGCTGATGACGCAGGCATGGTTGTTCGCTTCGCTGGAGAGCAACGAGCCGCAGATCCGTAGTCAGCACTTGCTGATGGCGCTGACGGAGAAGTCCGAACTGCTGGCTTGCGACGATCTGTGGGTGTTGTTGAGCGTGGGTCGCGTCCAGTTAGGGCGGCTGCGCGCGCTACTGGACGAGCAGTCGGAAGAGTGTCCGGTGCGGCAAAGGCAGGCAGGCGAACCGCTGGTGGAAGATATAAGTACAAATTCTTCTGCGCTTGCGGCGGATGATAGACAAGATGATGCGCATCGAGCTGTCCTTAAACGTTTCACTTCGAATATTACAGAAAAGGCCCGGATGGGCCAGATCGATCCGGTGTTTGGCCGCGATGTTGAGATCCGCCAGATGGTGGATATTCTGTCGCGCCGTCGCAAGAACAATCCGCTGCTTGTGGGCGAGCCTGGCGTCGGCAAAACCGCGCTGGTGGAAGGGCTGGCGCTGCGTATTGTAGATGGCAACGTGCCGGATAGCCTGAAAATCGTGCATATTCACTCGCTGGATCTGGGGCTGCTACAGGCAGGGGCTGGCGTTAAGGGGGAATTCGAGCAGCGGCTAAAAAACGTCATCGACGCGGTGCAGGCATCGCCGGAGCCGGTGCTGCTGTTTATCGATGAAGCCCATACTATCATCGGCGCGGGAAATCCTGCGGGCGGCGCAGATGCGGCTAATTTACTGAAACCTGCTTTGGCCCGCGGTGAGCTACGCACTATCGCAGCGACGACCTGGAGCGAGTACAAACAATATTTTGAGCGCGATGCCGCTCTGGACCGCCGTTTTCAATTGGTCAAAGTGGACGAGCCTGATGAGGACACGGCCTGCCTGATGCTGCGCGGGCTGAAGACCTACTACGCGGAGCACCATGGGGTGCACATCCAGGATAGCGCCATTCAGGCCGCGGTACGTCTGTCACGGCGTTATTTGTCCGGACGCCAGCTGCCTGACAAGGCGGTAGATCTGCTGGACACTGCCGGGGCGCGTGTCCGGATGAGTCTTGATACCCTGCCGGAGCCGTTAACTCAGCTTCAGGGACATCTGGCCGCGCTGGATATTGAGCAGAAGGCGCTTGAAAAGGATCGCGCGTTTTATCCTGCATCCGCGCAGGCTCGACTGGCAGAGCTCGCCGACCAGCGGGATCAACTCCAGCAAAAGGCGGATCAGCTGGAGTATCAGTACCAACAAGAAAAAGCGCTGGTGCAGCAGATTATAGCGCTACGCCGGGAAAGTCCGGACAGTGAACGGTTACCTCAACTACAACAGCAGCTGCTACAGCAACAGGGATTAACGCCATTGCTGGCGCTGGATGTGGATGCCCGGGCCGTCGCTACCGTCGTAGCTGACTGGACCGGCGTACCGCTCACTTCCCTGCTGAAAGATGAGCAGAGCGAGCTGCTGAATATGGAACAGATGCTCGCCAGGCGGGTGGTAGGCCAGGATGGTGCGCTAAAGGCTATTGCGCAGCGGTTGCGGGCGGCAAAAACCGGGCTCACGCCGGAAAATGGCCCGCAGGGCGTATTTCTGCTGACCGGTCCTGGCGGCACCGGTAAGACCGAAACTGCGCTGGCGATGGCGGATGCGCTGTTCGGCGGCGAAAAGTCGCTTATTACCATCAATCTCTCAGAGTATCAGGAACCACATACGGTTTCTCAGCTCAAGGGAGCGCCGCCGGGTTATGTTGGCTTCGGCCAGGGTGGCGTATTGACGGAAGCCGTCAGAAAACGTCCGTATAGTCTGGTTCTGCTCGACGAGGTAGAAAAGGCGCACCGCGACGTCATGAACCTTTTTTACCAGGTGTTCGATCGCGGTTTTATGCGCGATGGGGAAGGCAGGGAAATCGACTTTCGCAACACCATTATCCTGATGACCGCTAATCTCGGAAGCGATCACATTATACAACTGCTGGAAAAGAGGCCGGCGGCCACGGACGGGGATCTGCAGGAACTGCTGTATCCGCTGTTGCGGGAGCACTTCCAGCCTGCGCTGCTGGCGCGTTTCCAAACGGTAATTTACCGCCCTCTCGGGTGGGAGGCGATGCGGTCCATTGTGGAAATGAAGCTGGCGGCAGTGAGCCGCCGCCTGCGCGAACATTACGGTATGGAGACGGTGATCGGGGCCAGTCTTTACGATCAACTGGCCTCCTCCTGTCTGCTGCCGGATACCGGGGCGCGTAATATCGACAGCTTACTGAACCAGCAGATTCTGCCTGTACTGAGCCAGCAGCTGCTGGCGAATCAGGCGGCGCGACGGCAACCCAGGCTGCTGGCGCTCGGCTGGAGTCAAGAGGACGGTATCGTACTGGAATTAGATACGGAATAACGGGGATGGCGATGAATGCGCTGTGCTCTGGGCGTTACGACTGCCGTTTCCCGTTCATCCCGAAACCCGTCATGGCCGATAGTGATGCAAGCCTTCCCCTCGCCGGGAAAATATTCCGGACCGGAAAAAATCATAACCGATAGCCTAAGTGAGGGGGCGATGCGAATGAGTGAATTACTGCAGCAGTTAACCCGCAGCTGTTTTCCCGATCGGAATGCGCTTGAGGCGGGACAACAACAGGCGGCGCTGTGGCAGACGTGGCTGCTGCCAGTGACGACGGAGTCTCCGGTCGGGAGAGACCCCGTCTACCACGACGATTTCCAGCTGATGCGCGACGAGCTGAATAAGCTTTCCGGCGCGGATACCGCTCTGATTTGTCAGCTTGCGGAATCCCTGCTGCTCACTCAGGCAAAAGATGTACGCATCGCCACCTGCTATATCTGGGCGCGATTGCACCGCGACGGCGAACGCGGATTAGCGGAAGGTCTCGCCCTACTGGCCGGGCTGGTGCAGCGCTTCGGGACGCAACTGCTTCCCTCTCGTCCGGCGGGCCGGAAAATGGCGCTGGAATGGTTAACTGGCGAAAAGATACTCGACAGCCTGGCGCGTTACCCGGAAGTGGCAAAAGAAGACTTTGCCAATATTGTCGCGGCTCTCAATCTGCTGGACGCTTCTTTTTCTACATGGCCGGAAGAACAACAGCCGCCGTCCCTGATACCGCTGATCCAGGCGCTGGAGTCGCGGCTGGCGCAGTCGGGCGGGATGAGCGCGGTGGTGCCGCAGAACAGCGCGGCAACCGCTTCACCTCCGACAAATTCGCTACAGATACAGTCCATCAGTTCCGGGCGCGACCTGCTGGATCAGGCAAAAGCGCTGGCCCGCTACCTGAACGCGCAGCCGCAGGGCTGGCTGGCGGCGCATCGGTTGATGAAAACTCTGCGCTGGGACACCGTGCATGAACTGCCGCCTGATGTGGATGGCAGAACCCGACTGGCTCCGCCGCGTAGCGAGTCACGTACTCAGCTTAAACGGTTGTACTCGCAACAGAACTGGACCGAGCTGCTGGAACAGGCCGACCTGATGTTCAGCGCCGGGGTCAATCATTTCTGGTTTGATATTCAATGGTATTTGTATCAGGCGCTGGGCAAAGCGGGCGCGCCGTGGGACAAGTGGACGGCAATTATCCGCCAGGACCTGATGCTGTTGCTTGAGCGTTTACCTGGGCTGGAGAGCCTGGCGTGGAACGACGGCACGCCGTTTGCCGATGAGGTGACCCGCAGTTGGATTACCCGGCAGGTGCTGCCGCAAGATGAGGGGAACTGGCTTAGCAGGACGCCAACGGCCCCGGTGGAAGAGCCGGACAACGATGTGCTGGCGCTGGAACCGGAGGCGCTGGCGCTGGCGGACCGCGAGGGCGTTGATGCTGCGCTGGGCTGGCTCCAGTCCCGTGCGGGGATCGTCACGGCACGCCAGCGTTTGCTGTTGCGTCTGTTGATGGCTCGCATAGCGGAGCAGTACGGTAAAAGCGAAATGGCGCTGCTGCTGCTGGAAGAGCTGCATGGCGCTGCGCAGGGGCTGACGTTGACACAATGGGAGCCGGAGTTAATTTTCGAAGTCACGGCACGACAGCTGAAGCTGCTGCGCCTGCGGGCGCACCGCTATGCAGATAAAGCCCATCTGGCGCGGAAAATGGAAAATCTGCTGGCGGCGCTGGTGGCGATGGATCCTGCGCGGGCGGCAGTACTTTGTGATACGCAATATAAAGACTGAGAACTCACCCGGTATCGAGTTTAAAGGCGCCAATCCTGACGTTATTGCAAAGCCGAAATACGCTACCGATAAGAAGCCGACAGAGACTATGCCCGGCTTACCCTGACCGCGCGCCATTGAGAAGATAAATAGCAAGCAGCGGCTGTTTCCGCTAAAGGATAAAAATAGTATGGAAATCGCTTCGTTAAACCCAATGCCGACGTTTAATTTCAATCATGAATGGCCGCGAGCTCAGGGCAGTGAAAAGGATCGGCGGCTTCTTTCAGGGAGTCATAATATGCAATGTACTCACTATTGCCGGGCGATTATGCATTATTTGCAGCAACAGGAGCGTATATGAAGACGCCGCACTCTTCATTTATCAGCCCGTTCCGCACGGGCGGCGATCCCTGTACCTTTCGGGAGGCCGGCGAACTGCAGGCCGAAATAGGCAAACTTACGCATCCGGCGCGGCCGGATGTGGACTGGGGCAGGGTAGAGAGCCTGAGTCTGGCTCTGTTTCGGCAAAACGGCGTGGAGTTGCAAACGCTGGTCTGTTACGCGCTGGCGAGGACCCGGCAGTATGGGATAGCAGGAATGGTGGACGCTCTGGATGCCCTCGCGGCATTGATAAACCAGCGCTGGGGAGATTTCTGGCCGCTGCAGGTCCATTCAAGGATCGCGCTGCTGGCGTGGCTTGCCGAGAAGATGAAGCAGGCGCTGCGCGCGCAGGATCTTCAGTATCAGGATCTGGCGCAGATTAACCACTGCAGCCAGCACCTGACGGAAATAGAGAACGTGCTGCGGCGGTGCGAGGTCTGGCATATGTCAAAACTGGAGCAACTGGCCGTTCAGTTGCGAAATGCGGCGATGCGCCTGGAGCGGCTGGCGCCGCAGGGCGAAAAAACGGCGGCGAAGAAAATCGCCAGGGAGCGCCCCTGGCCGAGAGATGTAAAAAATGGGGCCAAAAAAACCGCTGAAGCGCAGGCATCGCGAAAGCATGACGAAAGCTTGTTATTGAAGAAAACTACGGAGAGTCCTCGCCAGCGGCGGGTATGGCCCGGCTTTATCGCCGGGATGCTGACGATGGTTTGCCTGGGAGGTTGCGGTTTCTGGGGTTGGTCATGGCTGAACCCGCCAGAAATGGGCCTACGTGAGGCACAGACCGCGACGTCGGTGTTGGCGTTGCCCTCAGCGCCGGGGAGGGATGGCAACAAGATGCTGAGCTGGGCGCAGGGAATGGCGACGACCCGCGCGCAGCTGAAGAGGCTGAATGACCTGCCGCCGCTGTGGCCCCTGCGCCAGGAAGAGGCGCTGCTCCTGGCCCTTGAACGCCGCTGGCCGAATAATTCGCAAATTAAGGCGATGAGCGCCGAGTGGCGTAAGCAGCGGGAAGCCAGCGCGCTGCCGGTGCCTGACTTACAGCGCTATGCCCAGGCGCAGGCGAAGCTACGGCAGCTTTCGCTAAGGCTGGATGCGCTGGATGAACGCAAGGGGCGGTATATGACTGCTTCTGAGTTGAAATCGGCAATTTTCAGCATCCGGCAGCTGTTACAGACGCCGCCGCTGGAAGAACAGCTCAGGCAACTGGAGGCTCAGGTACGAGCCGGAAGTCTCTCACCGGTGCTGCAAATGCAGATTGATTTTCATTTTAAGCAGTTGCTAAGCCGCTACGCTATTTTGCTGGATAGCACGGAAGTGAAACCGAACCCTCAGTAGTAGGATGTCGGCTGCGGTAGAGTAAAAACAGACGGGAAAAGTTGGCCCAGGATTTTTTCAGCCCGCCATTTGATTATTGCTGTTTTAGCAAAAATCCTCTGCGTTAAACGATCTTTTTCTCGATCCTCTCGTTGGTCATAATGTTTCTCATTAACCGCTATTGATAAATAATGAGGAAAATCATGACAATCCCTGCATTTGGTCTTGGGACCTTCCGTCTGAAAGATGACGTAGTGATCGCATCTGTAAAAACAGCGCTTGAGCTGGGCTATCGCGCCATTGATACCGCGCAAATCTATGACAATGAAGCGGCCGTGGGCCAGGCTATCGCAGAAAGCGGCGTCGCGCGCGATGAACTGTTCATCACCACCAAGATCTGGATTGAAAATTTAAGCAAAGATAAGCTCATCGCAAGCCTGAAAGAGAGTCTGCAGAAGCTGCGCACCGAATATGTCGATCTCACGCTGATCCACTGGCCGTCGCCAAACGATGCGGTTGCCGTGGAAGAGTACATGGCTGCTCTGCTGGAGGCGAAACGCCAGGGACTAACTCGCCAGATGGGTATCTCTAACTTCACTATTCCGCTGATGGAGCGCGCCATTGCTGCCGTTGGGGTAGAGAATATCGCGACCAACCAGATTGAACTGTCGCCTTATTTGCAAAATCGTAAGGTCGTCGATTGGGCCTCTGAGCATGGCATTCACATTACCTCTTATATGACTCTGGCTTATGGTAAAGCGTTAAAAGATGAAGCCATTGCCCGGATTGCGGCGAAACACAATGCCACTCCGGCGCAGGTTATCCTCGCGTGGGCAATGGGTGAAGGCTATGCGGTGATCCCATCTTCGACCAGGCGCGAAAACCTGGCAAGCAACCTGAAAGCTCAGGAGCTGCAGCTTGATGAAGACGATCGCCTGGCGATCGCCGCGCTGGACTGTCACGATCGTCTGGTTAGCCCCGAAGGTCTGGCGCCTGAATGGGATTAAGCTAACCCCCTCTGTACTCTACAACCCTCTTACAGCTCCTGCGGGAGCTGTTTTACATGCTCACTAAGAAAGTCGATAAAAGCCCTGATCCGCGTGCTTACCGCCCTGTCGCTGTAGTACACCGCGCTAAACGGCATTTCAATCGGCAGCCGTTTGTCAGCCAGCAGTTCGACAAACGCCCCTTCAGCAATTTCTTTATCCACCATATAGTCCGACAGACAGGCTATACCGTTACCGGCCAGACACAGCTGCTTGAGCGTTTCCCCGCTATTGGAAGATATCTCGCTTTCGATTTCCAGCAGTTGGCCATCGCAGCAGGAAACTGGCCAGGTATTCAGGGATACGGGCTCGCTAAAGCCGAGGCACTGATGATGTTTTAGCTCGGCGACGCTTTGCGGCGTTCCGTGCCGGGCAAGATAGTCCGGCGAGGCGATAATTTTGCGGTAGCTATTGAACAGCGGCCGGGCGCGCAGGCTGGAATCGGTTAGCGTGCCGGCGCGGATCGCGACGTCCACTTTCCGCTCAATCAGATTGATAAAGGTCTCTGACGAGACCAGCGAAAGGCTCATTTCCGGGTAGCGCTCACGGAAGGGCCTGATCAAAGGCATCAGAAAATGCAATATCACCGGCGTCGCGGCATCAACGCGAAGTAATCCTCTTGGCGTCGTTCGGCTCTCCAGAAGCTCATTTTCGGCGGCGGCCATCTCCTGAAGCACAACCTGCACTCGGCGGAAATAACGCTCGCCCTCTTCGGTCAGGCTTAGCTGGCGGGTAGTACGGTTAAGCAGGCTGACGCCGAGCTTTGACTCCAGCTTTTTTACCGCCCGGCTGACGGCGGAATTAGCCTGACCAAGCTGTTCGGCAGCGCGACTAAAACTGCCGCTCTCTACCACGGCGACAAAAATGGCGATTTCTTCTGAGGTAGCTCTCATTGTTGCACCTGTGGCAAAATTATATTGATACTTTGGCTATTTTTGTCATTAAAACATCTCTTCATACTACGTGTCATCTTAATCCTGTTGATACGGAGTACATTATGCCGCTGGCGCTACTTGCCTTAACTATCGGTGCCTTTGCGATTGGCACGACTGAATTTGTCATTGTGGGCCTGGTGCCTGACATCGCTGAGCAACTAGCTATTTCGCTACCCTCTGCAGGGCTGCTGGTTTCTATCTATGCGTTGGGCGTAGCGATAGGTGCTCCTGTGCTCACCGCGCTGACCGGGCGTATGCCGCGTAAGCAGCTACTGCTGGCGTTAATGGCGCTGTTTACCGCTGGCAATCTGCTGGCATGGCAGGCGCCGGGTTACGAGACTCTGGTTCTGGCGCGCCTGCTGACCGGGCTGGCGCATGGGGTATTCTTTTCGATCGGTTCGACAATTGCGACCAGCCTGGTCGCGAAGGAGAAAGCGGCCTCGGCGATTGCGATGATGTTCGGCGGGTTAACCGTTGCGCTGGTGACCGGCGTGCCGCTAGGCACCTTCATTGGCCAACACTTTGGCTGGCGTGAAACATTCCTGGCCGTGTCTATTCTTGGCGTAATCGCGTTAATGAGCAGCCTTATTCTGGTGCCTGGTAACATTCCGGGCCGCGTCAGCGCGGGTCTGCGCGCTCAGCTTAAGGTTCTGACCCATCCGCGTTTACTGATTATCTACGCGATCACTGCTCTGGGGTATGGCGGCGTATTTACGGCATTTACCTTCCTGGCGCCGATGATGCAGGATCTTGCCGGATTTAGCCCATCGGCCGTCAGCTGGATCCTTCTGGGCTACGGTGTTTCAGTGGCGATAGGTAACGTATGGGGCGGAAGGCTGGCGGATAAACATGGCGCCGTGCCCGCGCTGAAGCTGATTTTTGCCGCCCTGGCTGCGCTACTGGCGATCTTTCAATTTACGGCCAGTGTGCATTATGCTGCTCTGGCGACGGTTTTGGTGATGGGGATCTTTGCTTTTGGTAACGTTCCGGGACTGCAGGTGTACGTGGTGCAGAACGCGGAGCAATACACTCCTGGCGCGGTTGACGTTGCCTCTGGCCTGAATATTGCAGCATTTAACATTGGCATTGCGTTAGGTTCGGTGATTGGCGGGCAGATCGTAGCGCATTATGGTCTGGCCCAGACGCCGTGGATCGGCGCTCTGATTGTGCTGGTGGCGCTCTTACTGGTCGGAATTAGCGGCCGGCTTGATAAGCCAGGGCTTCGCGCTAACGGCCCTGGCGTAGAAGGCTAAAGGTTTCTGGCAAATTGCATTGAAAGTGTCTACAAAAATCCCTATAACAGAAGAACCAGCTGCAGTCGGGCTGGTTTCCTGTTATCGAGGTTTGATGCCTAAATTGCGAAAGAATACCTATGCCATGCGCTATGTCGCCGGACAGCCTGCGGAGAGAATTTTACCTCCGGGGTCGTTTGCAGGCATGACTCCGGCTTTTCCGGCGGGAGTACCGTTAAGTTCGGATGAAAAAATCCGCGTACTGGTGTGGAACATCTTCAAGCAGCAGCGCGCCGAGTGGAAATCAGTTCTTAACAACTTTGGTAAAGATGCGCACCTGGTGTTGTTACAGGAAGCGCAAACTACACCTGAATTAGTGAAGTTTGCCACGTCCAACTACCTTGCAGCGGATCAGGTTCCGGCGCTGGTGCTGCCCCAGCATCCTTCCGGCGTGATGACGTTAGCCTCTGCGCATCCTATCTACTGTTGTCCTCTGCGTGAACGCGAGCCTATCCTGCGGTTGGCGAAGTCGGCATTAGTGACCGTGTATCCGTTACCGGATTCCCGCCTGCTGATGGTGGTCAATATTCATGCGGTTAACTTCAGCCTTGGCGTCGATGTCTACAGCAAGCAGCTGCTGCCGATTGGCGATCAGATCGCCCATCACAGCGGGCCGGTGATTATGGCAGGCGACTTTAATGCCTGGAGCCGCCCGCGAATGAATGCCCTGTACCGCTTTGCGCGCGAAATGTCGCTGCGCGAAGTTCGTTTCTCTGACGATCAGCGCCGCCGTACGTTTGGCCGCCCGCTTGATTTTGTCTTCTATCGTGGGTTAAGCGTACACGATGCTTCCGTACTGGTGACGCGTGCCTCCGACCACAACCCTCTACTAGTCGAATTCAGTCCCGGCAAGCCTGATTAATTAAGGTATGTCAGGCCTGCCACGGGGCAGGCCTGCGTATGCATGGTGCTGCCTTTATTACTCAAAAAAACCGAAGGACAATGCAATGACAACACGCTCTCATCATGACCATGTAGAAATGCAGTTTGGCTCACAGGCCAGCGCCTACCTGACCAGCGCCGTACACGCCTCCGGGCGCGATCTGCAACGTCTGGCCGAAAGGCTGGCGGATTTTCCTCAGGCGCACGTGCTGGATATGGGATGCGGCGCCGGCCACGCCAGCTTTGCGGCGGCAGGGCAGGTTGCACAGGTGACGGCGTATGATTTATCCAGCCAGATGCTGGACGTTGTGGCTCAGGCCGCACGTGATAAAGGTTTTGCTAATATTACCACTCAGCAGGGATATGCCGAGTCTTTGCCTTTCGCTGACGCCAGCTTTGATGTAGCGATCAGTCGTTATTCTGCGCATCACTGGCACGATGTCGGTCTGGCGCTGCGTGAAGTGAAGCGAGTGCTGAAGCCGGGCGGAGTAATGATTATTATGGATGTGATGTCGCCCGGGCATCCGGTTCGCGACGTCTGGCTGCAGACCGTTGAGGCCCTGCGCGATACTTCCCATGTCCGCAACTATTCCAGCGGCGAATGGCTGGCAATGACGAGTGAGGCGGGTCTGGTGATTAATCATCTGCTGACCGACCGCTTGCCGCTGGAGTTTGGCTCATGGATTGCGCGCATGCGAACGCCAGCGGCGCTGGCGGAAGCGATTCGCTTATATCAGGAGAGCGCATCGGCTGAGGTTAAGGCCTATTTTGCCCTGCAGCACGATGGTTCGTTCACCAGCGATACGATTATGTTTGAGGCCCACAAGGCGGCCTGACGCCGGGATAAAAAAAGGCACCGCATGGGTGCCTTTATCATGCCTGATGAATCATCAGGATTCTGGTCTGTCGCTGTTTTTCACGAACAGCGTCAGCTGATCGCCGGGCTTCAGGTTGCCAGTATCGCTATTCCAGCGCATGACATCACGAATGTTGACGCCATGGCGTTTCGCAATGCTCGACAGGGAGTCGCCTTTGCGCACGCGATAAGTGATGCTATCGCTGTTGTTAGCCAGACGCTCGGCGCTGCTGCCTGCGCCAATCACCAGATTCTGACCAACCTTCAGGTTAGAACCGCGAATACCGTTCCACTGCTGCAGATCTTTGGTTGATACGCCGAGACGCGACGCAATGCCGGAAATCGTATCGCCGGAACGCACCTTGTAGCTACGGCTGGTTAACGGCTTGTTGTCAGCCAGCAGCGTCGGCTGCACGGCTGCAATATCGCCGGAAGCCAACGATTCGCGCAGCTGTGCGGCGTGCTTCTGCGGCACCAGCACGTAGTTTGGCCCATTCGCGCCCAGGGTTGATCCTTTGACGCCAGCATTGAAGGTCTTCAGCTTGCTGACCGGCATTCCTGCCATATCGGCTAACTGTGAAATCTCAACCGGGCTGTCGAGACGTACGCGCGCCAGAGCCCGGCTTTCGTCTGCCGTCGGCAGCCTCACGCCGTAGCGCTTGCTGTTCTTGAGGATATCGCTCAGGGCCAGCATTTTCGGTACGTATATTTTGGTTTCATGCGGCAAAGACAGCGACCAGAAATCGGTGGGTTTACCACGCGCTTTGTTCGCTTTGATCGCCTTCATGACCCGGCCTTCGCCGCTGTTATACGCCGCAACGGTTAACAACCAGTCGCCGTCGAACATTTTGTTCAGACGTTGCATCATGTTTAACGCTGCCGTGGTTGAGGCAACGATGTCACGACGCGCATCGTAACTGCGGGTCTGTTTCAAACCATAATTGCGCCCGGTGCTCGGAATGATCTGCCAGATGCCTGCGGCATTGGCGCCAGACGTTGCGTGCGGGTCAAAAGCGCTCTCCACTATGGGTAGTAATACCAGTTCCATCGGCATGTTACGTTTCTTAACTTGCCCGGCTATCCAGTACATATACGGCTCTGCCCGTAAAGTTACATCGTGGAGATAGCTCTTATTTCTTAAATACTTCTGTTTTTGTTCGCGAATCCGGACGTTTTCCGGAATTCCCATCTTTAGCTCGTCGCCTATCGAAGTCCACAGATCCTGGTCTTGCGCGTAGAAGGTTCCATCATCTAACCAGCGCGCTCGACTTGTGAACTTGCTTGCTTCCCCTTGACTCGCTGCAGAAAGGCTCTGTGCGTGCTGTTGTACGGTGCCATCGTTCTTAGACGCCTGGCACCCCACCAGCAGGACAGAGGCGAGTAAAATCGCTCGTGCCTTCATGTGTGTGTCAATAGTTGCTTAAAAGACGAGCAAGGATAACGGTGAAGTCCCCCGAAGACAAGAATTAAATCTCAGAAGTCGTCTTTCTTTGACCTTAACCACGCAAATCTCTGAACAGAGTGTTGCAAATTTGTTTCTTTGTTTATTTCTTCAATTAAATCATGATCATCTGTACGTAAAAATAAATTTATACGACGTTCATTTTTCAGAGTTACGGGTAGTGTCTTTTGTTTTTTTGCGCGTAACTCATTAACTTTGCGATAGTAATCATTTATATCCTTATCATGGGGCAAGATGCTCATTGCAAACTTCATATTTGCTAAAGTGTACTCATGTGCGCAACATATTAACGTTTCATCAGGAAGGGCGTTAATCTTTTTAAATGATTGATACATCTGGTCTGGTGTGCCTTCAAAGAGTCTGCCGCAGCCGCCGGAAAACATTGTATCGCCACAAAATAGATAAGGTTTACTGTAGAAACAGATGTGTCCTAAAGTGTGACCTGGCGTAGCAAAAATAGAAAATTCGCGGCCCAAAACGGACAGGCTTTCTCCGTCCTTTACGATGCAGGTTGCTCCCTTATCCTGGGTTTCTGCCGGTCCGTAAACCGCTATTGCCGGGAATTTTTCACATAGTTGTTTTACGCCGCCAACGTGGTCGTGATGGTGATGCGTTAAGAAGATGGCTTCCGGCTGCCAGCGGTTTTGTTCTATCGCGGCGAGCACCGGCGCGGCTTCTCCCGGGTCGACTATCAGACAGCGGCCGCTATCTTCACTGAGAACCCAGATGTAGTTGTCCTGAAATGCGGGAATACTGATAAGATTCATAAATTACCTCTAAAGCGTAGCGGAAGGTTGCGATGAAGCCGGCAAGGATACCTCAGACAGTTACAGCGCCAGAGCACTGGTCCAGCATGCCCTGGGGCGAATACTACCGCGAATCGCTGGAACGGCAGATGAAACCGTGGCTGGCTAAATTATATGGCTTTCATTTACTTAAGATTGGCAATCTGAGCGCGGAAATCAATACGGAGTCCTGCGCGATTTCCCATCAGGTGAATGTCTCTTTACAGGGTAATCCCGTGCAGGTAAAGGCCGATCCGCTGCATTTGCCTTTTGCCGAGAAGTCGGTTGATGCCTGCCTGCTGGCGCATACCTTACCCTGGTGTAGCGATCCGCATCGACTGCTGCGGGAAGCAGACCGAGTGCTGATTGACGATGGCTGGATCATTTTGACCAGTTTTAACCCCATGAGCCTGATGGGATTACGCAAGCTGGTGCCGGTCTTGCGCAATAAGCCCCCCTATAACAGCCGCATGTTTACTTTAACGCGTCAGATGGACTGGCTGGCGCTGCTGAATTTTGAAGTGATGCATCACGGTTGCTACCAGGTCCTTCCCTGGTCTCGTCACGGGGGGAAAATGCTCAGCACCCATTTACCTGCTTTAGGATGTTTACAGCTCATTATTGCCCGTAAACGTACGATCCCCTTGACGCTAAACCCGATGAAATCGGGCAAAGCAAAAAAACGGATACCGCAGGCGGTGGGCGCCACACGTCAGTGGCGCAAGGGGCAAAATTAGCGCTCTGCCAGATAACCGGTATCATCCCGGGTGGGATGAGAGGCGGCCGCGCGCGCCAGTTCGTCGCAGCGTTCGTTTTCCGGATGCCCCGCGTGGCCTTTGACCCACTCCCATTTTATTTTGTGTTGACCCAGCGCAGCGTCCAGGCGCTGCCAGAGATCGACATTTTTGACCGGTTTTTTATCCGCCGTTTTCCAGCCGCGCTTTTTCCAGTTGTGGATCCACTGAGTAATACCCTGACGCACATACTGGCTGTCGGTACTGAGGATCACTTCGCAATGTTCTTTCAGCGCTTCGAGGGCGACGATGGCGGCCATCATCTCCATGCGGTTATTCGTCGTGAGGTTAAAGCCTTCGCTAAAGGTTTTTTCTTTTCCGCGATAGCGTAAAATTGCACCGTAGCCGCCGGGGCCTGGATTGCCCAGGCAGGAACCATCGGTGAAAATTTCTACCTGTTTGAGCATCTCTGGTAGACTTCCTGTAATTGAAATCGATACGTAAAACGGTAAGTCTGACATAAATGACCGCTATGAGCACTGCAATTACACGACAGATCGTTCTCGATACCGAAACCACCGGTATGAATCAGATTGGTGCGCACTATGAGGGGCATAAGATAATCGAGATCGGCGCGGTAGAGGTGATCAACCGCCGCCTGACCGGGAACAACTTCCACGTCTATCTTAAGCCGGATCGCCTGGTGGACCCTGAAGCTTTTGGCGTCCACGGTATTGCGGACGAATTCCTCATGGATAAGCCCGTGTTTGGCGATGTTGTCGATGAGTTTCTCGATTACATCCGCGGCGCGGAGCTGGTCATCCATAACGCATCGTTCGATATCGGCTTTATGGACTATGAATTTAGCAAGCTGAATCGCGGCATTCCGAAGACCGATACTTTTTGCAAGGTGACCGACAGCCTGGCCCTGGCGCGTAAGATGTTCCCGGGCAAGCGCAATAGCCTTGATGCTCTTTGCTCGCGTTATGAAATAGATAACAGCAAGCGAACGCTCCATGGGGCTCTGCTCGATGCCCAGATTCTGGCCGATGTTTATCTGATGATGACCGGCGGTCAGACGACGATGGCTTTCTCTATGGAAGGGGAAGGGCAGCGGCAGGCCGGAGATACGGGAATACAGCGCGTTGTCCGGGCAGCCAGTAAGCTACGCGTAGTTTATGCCACTGATGAAGAGCTGGTGAACCATGAATCCCGCCTCGATCTGGTACAAAAGAAAGGCGGAAGCTGCCTGTGGCGGGCATGATTGTGCAGTAAACGCGTTAAAAATAATCTGATGGGTGATTTTTGCAGCAAGCGATTCAAAAATGAAGAAAAAGCGTTGACGGAGTAGAGGGGAAACCGTAATATTCGCCTCGTTCCCAACGGAACAGTATGTGGAGCGGTAGTTCAGTCGGTTAGAATACCTGCCTGTCACGCAGGGGGTCGCGGGTTCGAGTCCCGTCCGTTCCGCCACTATTCAGAAAGCCTGAATCAGAAATGATTCAGGCTTTCGTCGTTTTAGCCTGCTGAATCATTACTCTTCCCTCTTTTCGCCAGCGAGCGGTATGCCGCATTAACGCTTTTGCTCTGAGCAGCGTGAGTTTTCTCTGGGGTCTCAGGGGCGCGTTATCGCGGGGGTTTAAGGCATAAAGAAAGGGAGCACAGGCTCCCTGATATGCGGTCTTTAATTGAGCGTGAAGGGGTCGGCATCCTGCCAGGCTGGAAACTTCTCGCGATACTCGTTCAGCGCCGTCAATGAAAGCTCTGCGTCAAGGCGAGTGGCCTGATGCGGCTCGGCGGTGGCGATAATTTCGCCCTGCGGCGTAATTATCCGACTGTCGCCCCGGTAATGGTGGCCATTGCCGTCGGTACCGACGCGATTGCATCCGGCAACATAAGCCTGATTTTCGATAGCCCTGGCCACCAGTAGCGACTGCCAGTGCGTTGAGCGTGGTGCGGGCCAGTTGGCAACATACAGCGCTAAATCGTAGTCGTTATGATTGCGCGACCAGACCGGGAAGCGCAGGTCGTAGCACACCAGCGGCAGGATCCTCCAGCCGCGCCATGCAAAAATGACCCGTTCGTTACCCGCCTGGTAATGGTGATGTTCATCCGCCATGCGGAACAGATGTCGTTTATCATAGAAATGGATTTTACCCTCGGGCTCCACCAGCAAAAAACGGTTAACGGGCCCGCGTTCCGTTTGCAGCGCCGCGCTGCCGGCAATCAGCGCATTGGTTTGCGCGGCTTTAGCTCCCATCCAGGCAACCACTTCCTCTTGCGATAGCGACTGTTTTGCCGCCTCCATCGCGAAACCGGTGGTGAACATTTCGGGTAAAACAATGAGGTCCCGCCCGGTAATCCCTTCCAGTTGACGATCGAAATGACGCAGGTTGGCGGGACCGTCCATCCACACCAGCGGTTGTTGTAAAAGGGTAATTTTCAGTCCGGGCACGGTGGTAACTCCAGCGTTGTGAAAGGAATGATAAATACTTTAACACCATATCAGCAGGCGGAGGGCTCACGGAATAGTTTGTCAAAGAAATGACAGGACGGGATATCGCTTATGGAGAACTGCCAGAAAAAAGAGAGGCGGGAGGCCCGCCTCGATCGTGATGTGATTATTTTTTAGTTTTAGGCCGCTTCAATCTTGCGAACCTTCTCCGGCAGCTTTACCGGTCGGGTCGCCAGTTCATCCGGGGCGAAGTCGTCGACGTTGATGCTGCGCAGACGGCTGGTTTCAGCACGGACCAGGATGTCCGCCTCGTCCTGATTGATTAACCCTTTTGCCAGCGCGTTACGGGCCAGTTCATCAAGTCGGGTAAAGGACAGATTCTTGCCCAGCTCTTTACAGATACGCTGGTGGATAGGATCTGCCGCCATCACATCAAGCAGCGCTTCCTCCAGCAGACCGACCGGGTTATGCTCGCTCGGCGTCAGATACTGACCGCGGCCGATACGAGAACGCGTCGCGCTCGGAACCTGCAGGATTTTCGCGACTTTATGATCCAGCTTGTCTGAAGGCGCCAGGTAATGACGTCCGGTCGGGAAGATAGCCACGCGAAGCGCGCCCGCTACCAGACGATTCGGGAAGTTCACCAACAGATCGTCAATCGCCTGCTCGGCCTGATACAGCGCATCCTGCACCCCCCAGTGCACCAGCGGTAAGTCCGCTTCGTTACGCCCCTCATCGTCATAGCGTTTCAGGACCGCCGACGCCAGGTAGAGCTGGCTCAGCACATCGCCCAGACGCGCAGAAATTCTTTCACGACGCTTCAGACTACCGCCCAGTACCGCCATTGAGACATCGGACAGCAGAGCCAGGTTGGCGCTCAGGCGGTTCATATGCTGATAGTAGCGACGAGTGGCATCGCGGGTCGGCGAGCTGCTGGTAAGGCCGCGAGTCAGGCCCAGCCAGAAACTGCGTACCTTGTTGCTTCCTACGTGGCCGATGTGTTTAAACAGCAGCTTATCGAAAGCGTTAACGTCGTTATTCTGCGCCGCCGCCATTTCATCCAGCACGTATGGATGGCAACGAATCGCCCCCTGGCCGAAGATCATCATGCTGCGGGTAAGAATATTCGCGCCTTCAACGGTGATGGCGATTGGCGCGCCCTGATAAGCCCGCGCCAGGAAGTTTCCGCTGCCGAGCATAATGCCTTTACCACCGGTAATATCCATTGCATCGATGATCGAGCGCTGGCCGCGGTGGGTACAGTGGTACTTCACGATTGCCGACAGTACCGCAGGTTTTTCGCCAAGCATAATGCCGTAGGTTATCAACGAGGCGGCAGCATCCATTACGTAGGCGTTGCCTGCAATACGCGCCAGCGGTTCTTCGATCCCTTCCATTTTACCGATGGAGATTTTGAACTGGCGGCGAATGTGCGCATAGGCGCCGGTGGCCATGGCGACAGACTTCAGGCCCCCGGTGGCGTTCGATGGCAGGGTGATACCGCGACCTACGGATAAGCACTCAACGAGCATCCGCCAGCCCTGGCCGGCCATGGTCGGGCCACCGATAATGTAGTCGATAGGAACGAAAATATCTTTACCCTGGGTCGGACCATTCTGGAATGGAACGTTCAGCGGGAAATGACGACGACCGATCTCAACGCCCGGCGTGGTTGTCGGGATGAGGGCGCAGGTAATACCCAGCTCTTCTTCACCTCCCAGCAGACGGTCGGGGTCGGAGAGTTTAAATGCCAGCCCCAGCACGGTGGCGATAGGGGCAAGCGTAATATAGCGTTTGTTCCAGGTCAGACGCATACCCAGCACCTGCTGGCCTTGCCATTCGCCCATGCAGACCACGCCGGTATCCGGAATCGCGCCGGCATCTGAACCCGCTTCCGGGCTGGTCAGCGCGAAGCAGGGAATTTCCTGGCCGCGAGCCAGGCGTGGCAGATAGTGATTTTTCTGTTCTTCCGTACCGTAATGCTGCAGCAGCTCGCCCGGGCCTAATGAGTTAGGCACGCCGACGGTAATCGCCAGAATACCGGAGACGCCCGACAACTTTTGCAGAACGCGAGCCTGTGCATAAGCGGAGAACTCCAGCCCGCCGTACTCTTTCTTAATGATCATCGCAAAGAAGCGATGCTCTTTCAGATAAGCCCACAGCTCCGGCGGCAGATCCGCCATTTCGTGAGTGATTTCGAAGTCGTTCGCCATTCGGCAGGCTTCTTCAACCGGGCCGTCAATAAAGGCTTGTTCTTCGGCAGTCAGGCGCGGCTGCGGGTAGTTGTGCAGTTTCTGCCAGTCGGGATTGCCGCGGAACAGATCGCCTTCCCACCATGTTGTCCCGGCATCAATTGCTTCTTTCTCGGTACGCGACATCGGCGGCATGACCTTACGGAAAGCGCGGAAGGCTGGCACTGAAATCATAGATTTGCGCATCGGCGCAAAATTGAACGGCAGTAAAAGGATTGCCAGCGGGACCAGCAGCCAGATATTCCACAGCCCTGCAATGCCGAGCGCGGCGGTCCAGAGCAGCAAAATCGCGCTGCTGAGCAGCAGACTGATTCGGTGATAGAAGAGCGCACCGAGTAAAACAACGGTTGCAACAATACTCAAAATCATCATAGAGAAATGCTCCCTGTCTTGTAGGAGGTCTGACCACTTGTGATGATATGGTTGTAGTGGATGTAATTTGTTTTAGCAATGTGTTTACAAAATAATTACAACCTTGCTCACATTGTTGTACGGAATTGCGGCACATAAAAGCAAAACGCCAGAGGATAACCGCGCCTGCGGCTTCTCGCTTCGCCGGCTATCCGGTAAACTGCCTGGGTTATCCCACCCATACTGAAGGATTATCCTCATGTACCAGGATCTTATTCGTAACGAACTGAACGAAGCCGCCGAAACGCTGGCCAATTTTCTGCAGGACGAAGCCAATATCCATGCGATTCAGCGCGCAGCGGTGCTGCTGGCGGATAGCTTTAAGGCCGGCGGTAAGGTGCTCTCCTGCGGTAATGGCGGTTCGCACTGCGATGCGATGCACTTTGCGGAAGAGCTGACCGGGCGCTATCGTGAAAATCGCCCCGGCTATCCGGCCATTGCGATTTCAGACGTGAGCCACCTTTCTTGCGTGAGTAATGATTTTGGCTATGAATATGTTTTCTCGCGCTATGTGGAATCTGTGGGGCGTGCAGGGGACGTACTGCTGGGGATCTCCACTTCCGGAAATTCTGGTAACGTCATCAAAGCGATCGAAGCTGCCCGCGCTCAGGGCATGAAAGTTATTACCCTGACCGGTAAAGACGGCGGTAAAATGGCAGGCTCTGCGGACGTTGAAATCCGCGTACCGCATTTTGGCTATGCCGACCGCATTCAGGAAATCCATATTAAAGTGATACATATCCTGATTATGCTGATCGAAAAAGAGATGGTTAAAGCTTAAAAGGCTATTTTGTTAGCCATTTTGAACCCGGTCAGTGCTCAGACAAAACTCACCGAGTTTTGAACGCCCTTCAGGGCGGCCCGGAGGGTGAGCGTAGCGAATCATCCTCACGTACATGAAGTACGCTCCGGTTTCTGTGCGCTGGCCGTGTCCAAACTGACAGCACCAGTAACGCCTTTTATGTTTCAGTAAGTGGTATGAGGTGATCTATGTGCGAACTGCTCGGGATGAGCGCGAATGTGCCAACTGATATTTGTTTCAGCTTTACCGGGCTGGTTCAGCGCGGTGGCGGAACCGGGCCGCATAAGGACGGCTGGGGAATTACCTTTTATGAAGGTAAAGGCTGTCGCACATTTAAAGATCCGCAGCCTAGCTTTCAATCGCCCATCGCTAAGCTGGTGCAGGAATACCCCATTAAATCCTGCTCGGTTATCGCCCATATTCGTCAGGCCAACCGCGGTATTGTCGCGCTGGAAAATACTCATCCCTTTACCCGCGAACTCTGGGGACGTAACTGGACCTATGCGCATAACGGCCAGCTGGAGGGGTATGAGTCTCTCGAGACGGGAAATCTGTATCCTGTCGGGGAAACCGATAGCGAAAAGGCGTTCTGCTGGCTGCTACATAGCATCACCGAACGCTATCCGGAAATGCCGGGAGACATGGTTGAGGTTTTCCGGTTTATCGCCACGCTCGCCGGGGAGCTGCGTGAAAAAGGCGTGTTTAACATGCTGCTCTCCGATGGGCGCTACGTCATGGCGTTTTGCTCAACGAATTTATACTGGATTACGCGACGGGCACCGTTTGGCGTAGCGACGCTGCTGGATCAGGATGTCGAGATTGACTTTCAACGCGAGACCACACCGAATGATGTGGTCACCGTTATCGCCACCCAGCCGCTGACCGGTAACGAAACCTGGCATAAAATCATGCCAGGCGAGTGGGCGCTATTTTGCCTCGGGGACCGTGTAGTTTGAAGCAAGCTGTGGCTGAACGACTTCGTGGCTGAGCGGTTTGCTCACTACGTAGCGGCCATCGACTACGGAAACCACCGGCGGCTTGTGCGTCAGGCGGAAGTAATCATACCCGGGTTTCAGCTGCTTCCAGAAATCCGCGAAGTAGGAAAACTTGTGGCGCGCCATGTTGGCATCGGTCATGCGGAAAGGATAAATACTCACCTGAACGTTGGGCTGACCAAAAACTAAGGCGCCGGTGACGAACTGGAAAATCTCGTCAATGCCGGTATCGGTCATGGCGTAGCAGCCGACCGATACGCAGGCGCCGTGAATCATCAGATATTTGCCTTCGTAACCATGCGCCCGATCGTAGGCGTTCGGAAAGCCGATATTGATCGCTTTATAGAAACGACTATCGGGTTTTAACTGGTTACGGGAAACATTGTAAAAACCTTCCGGGCTTTTGAAGTCGCCCTGACGCTGCTTTGGCCCGAGACCGCCGGAGTAGTTACAAATGCGGTAGCTGTCGAGAAGCTGCCAGGTTTCGCCCATCTTGACGTAAAGATCGAGCATGCGCTCTTCTTTAAAGATCTCAATGTAGACCGGCGAGCCCATGAGCTGCTGCTTATACTCTTTGCTCATCGGCGTTGTCGAGCTGTTACTGCTAAGTAGCCCTGCGAATGAAACGCATGGCAACAGAAGCATCGCAATAAATAATGCGATTTTGCGCATACTACTTGTTCCTTGATAAAACAAATAACCACATTGCCAGGACGGCAAGAGAGACCCGAAATCAGAGTATTCTGGTTTTAGAGCGCTCACATTAGCATCACGGCATTTTTTCGCAAGCACGACGTGCTGCGTTTACGTCTGAGTTTTCCGTTATAGCGAATCCTGGGGCAAAGCGCAGTCAGAACTTTGCGTAATAGCTCGCATTTTAGAACCACTTAGTGGCGGTTTGTCTACAGGCGCCGCTCACGAAATGTTACACTTGGCCCGCTAACTGTTCAGGGTAAGAAAGGATGCTTCTCTCCCGTCTTGTGAATCACCAGGACTATGATGTTCCTTTCTTCCTCATATATTCCATTAATTATGCTGGCCTCGGCCCGAAACCGGGGTTTAAGTAACGGATACCTGCTAACGATATGATTAAAATCACGAAAGGGCTGAATTTGCCCATAGCTGGCATGCCATCACAGCAGATTTCTTCGAAGACTGCGGTCAAGCGCGTTGCGCTGTTGGGTGAAGAGTACGTCGGTATGCGCCCATCAATGGCGGTGCGTGAAGGGGACCGGGTGCAAAAAGGTCAACTTCTGTTCGAAGATAAAAAAAATCCTGGCGTGCGTTTTACTGCACCTGCGAGTGGAACCGTCAGCGCCATTCATCGCGGCGAGCGCCGGGTTCTGCAGTCGGTCGTTATTGATGTGGATGGCGAAGAGTCCGTTCATTTTCCCCGCTATGAATTAGCCGAACTTGCCGGATTGACGCGCGAGAGCGTTCAGCAGCAGCTGCTGGAGTCCGGGCTGTGGACGGCATTTCGCACCCGCCCTTTCAGTAAAATACCTGCGCCGGGCAGCGTTCCTGCGGCCATTTTTGTCACCGCGATAGACACGAATCCGCTGGCGGCCGATCCTCAGCCAATCATTCTGGCCCAGCGCGAAGCGTTTGACGCCGGTTTGACGCTGTTGACGCGGTTGACCGACGGTAAAGTTCACGTGTGTCAGGCTGGCGGCGGCAAGCTTGGCGGGCATCCTGTCGGCCAGGTGACCTTTAATCAGTTTGCCGGTCCGCATCCGGCCGGGCTGGTGGGGACTCACATTCATTTTCTTGAGCCGGTCAGCCTGAAAAAGCAGGTCTGGCATCTTAACTATCAGGATGTTATCGCCGTCGGCAAAGTGTTCCTTGAAGGGGAGTTGTACAACGAACGCATCGTTGCTCTTGGCGGCCCGCAGGTCAAAGAGCCTCGTTTGTTAAAGACCTGCTTAGGCGCCAGCCTTGATGAACTGCTTGAAGATGAGCTGCTGGACGATGAAAACCGCATTATCTCTGGTTCAGTCCTCAGCGGAACCCATGCGTGCGGGCCTCATGCTTTCCTTGGGCGCTTTCATTTACAGATAAGCGTTGTGAAAGAGGGGCGCGAGAAAGAGCTATTCGGCTGGGTGATGCCGGGGAAAGATAAATTCTCCATTACCCGTACCACCGTCGGTCACTTTCTGAAGCGTAAGCTATTTAATTTCTCGACGGATACCAACGGCGGCGAGCGGGCTATGGTACCGATTGGCAACTATGAGCGAGTGATGCCGCTGGATATTCTGCCCACCATACTGCTGCGCGATTTGCTGGCGGGAGATACCGACAGCGCGCAGGCGCTGGGCTGTCTGGAACTGGATGAAGAAGACCTGGCGCTTTGCACCTACGTTTGTCCCGGCAAGTATGAATATGGTCCGGCATTGCGCAGCGTGTTAACCCAGATTGAGCAGGAAGGATAAGTGATGGGCTTAAAGCAACTGTTTGACAAACTTGAGCCGCACTTTACGCACGGCGGCAAGCTGGAAAAATACTACCCGTTGTTCGAAGCGACGGCGACCCTGTTCTATACACCCGGTCAGGTGACGCGCGGAGCGGCGCACGTCAGAGACGCCATCGACCTTAAGCGGATGATGATACTGGTGTGGTTCGCCGTTTTCCCGGCGATGTTCTGGGGAATGTATAACGTTGGTCTGCAGACCATACCGGCGCTGGCTAAATTATATAGCGCTGAACAGCTGCAGCAGGTCATCGCCGGGAACTGGCACTACAGCATTGCCCAGTGGCTGGGGGTAAACTTCACCGCTGATGCCGGCTGGCTCAGTATGATGACGCTGGGTGCGGTATTTTTCCTGCCTATCTACATCACCGTGTTTCTTGTCGGTGGGTTCTGGGAAGTCCTGTTTGCTATCGTGCGTAAGCACGAAATAAACGAAGGCTTCTTCGTGACCTCAATCCTGTTCGCGCTGATTGTACCGCCATCGCTGCCGCTATGGCAGGCTGCGCTCGGGATCACGTTTGGCGTCGTCATGGCCAAGGAGATCTTTGGCGGAACCGGGCGTAACTTTCTCAACCCGGCGCTGGCGGGGCGGGCCTTTCTGTTCTTTGCCTGGCCGGCGCAAATTTCCGGCGATCTGGTGTGGACCGCAGCGGATGGTTTTTCCGGCGCGACGCCGCTGTCCCAGTGGGCTAGCGGCGGCGGTGAATCGCTGGTTAATGTCACAAGCGGACAGCCGGTAAGCTGGATGGATGCCTTCCTCGGCAATATTCCGGGCTCGATTGGCGAGGTTTCGACGCTGATGATTCTGATCGGCGGCGCCATCATCATTTTCGGTCGCGTGGCTTCCTGGCGCATTGTCGCTGGGGTATTCCTCGGCATGGTGGCTACCGCGACGCTGTTTAACTTCATTGGCTCTGATACCAACCCGATGTTTGCCATGCCGTGGTACTGGCATCTGGTTCTCGGCGGTTTTGCTTTCGGCATGATGTTTATGGCGACGGATCCGGTGTCCGCGTCGTTTACGGATAAGGGTAAATGGAGCTACGGCCTGCTGATCGGCGTGATGTGCGTCCTGATTCGCGTCGTCAACCCGGCCTATCCGGAAGGGATGATGCTGGCGATCCTCTTCGCCAACCTCTTTGCGCCGCTGTTCGATTACCTGGTGGTGCGGGCCAATATTAAGCGGAGGAAGTCGCGTGGCTGAGAATAAAAGTAACGATAGCATCGGCAAAACGCTGCTGGTGGTGCTGGTGCTTTGCCTGGTCTGCTCAATCGTGGTCGCCGGTTCTGCCGTCGGGCTAAAATCGCGCCAGCAGGAGCAGCGCGCGCTTGATAAACAGCGCAATATCCTGGCGGTTGCCGGTCTGATGAAGCAGGGAATGAGCGCAGATGAAGTGGCCGATATTTTTAAGGCCCGCATCTCTCCACGATTAGTCGATCTCGCTAGCGGGGAGCTGCTGGATAAAGACCCGAGCAAATTTAATCAGGCCCAGGCCCTGAAAGATCCGCAGCAGAGCTTGCAGCTGGAAGCCAGCCAGGATCCGGCGGGTATTAAACGCCGCAGTAATATCGCCGAAATATATCTGGTGCGTGATGAAAAACAGCAGATTCAGGAAGTCGTACTCCCTATTTACGGCAACGGTCTGTGGTCGGTGATGTACGCGTTTGTGGCGCTGGAAACCGATGGCCGTACGGTAAAAGGGATCACTTATTACGATCATGGCGAAACGCCGGGGCTGGGCGGGGAAATTGAAAACCCCAACTGGCGCCAGCAGTTCGTCGGTAAACAGGTGCTTGATGATAAAGGGATGCCTGCGCTGAGAATCGTCAAAGGCGGCGCGCGTCCTGGCGACCTGCACGCCGTTGATGGCCTGTCGGGCGCAACGCTGACATCAAACGGCGTGCAGCATAGCTTTGATTTCTGGATGGGCAAACTGGGCTTTGGCCCATTCCTGCAAAAGGTGCGAGAAGGGGAGCTGAATAATGGCTGATTTGGGCGACATGAAAGAAATGAAGCGCGTGCTGGTGGGGCCGCTTATCGCTAATAACCCTATCACTCTGCAGGTACTGGGCGTCTGCTCCGCGCTGGCGGTGACCACCAAGCTGGAGACCGCTTTTGTAATGACCATTGCGGTGACGCTGGTTACGGCATTCTCCAGCATGTTTATCTCCATGATTCGCCACCACATTCCGAATAGCGTGCGCATCATTGTACAGATGGCGATTATCGCTTCGCTGGTTATCGTCGTCGATCAGGTGCTACGCGCGTTTGCCTATGAGATCTCGAAACAGCTTTCGGTTTTCGTCGGTTTGATCATCACTAACTGTATCGTGATGGGGCGCGCCGAAGCCTATGCCATGAAGTCGCCGCCGTTGGCGAGCTTTATGGACGGTATTGGCAACGGTCTGGGATACGGGGCGATCCTAATCATCGTCGGTTTCCTGAGAGAGCTGATCGGCAGTGGTAAGCTATTCGGTATTACTGTGCTGGAAACGGTGCAGAACGGCGGCTGGTATCAGCCAAATGGTCTGTTTCTTCTGGCACCCAGTGCGTTCTTCATTATCGGTTTGTTGATTTGGGCGGTGCGCAGCTGGAAGCCTGAACAGCAGGAAAAGGAGTAACCGACCATGGCTCACTACATTAGCCTGTTTGTCCGCGCCGTGTTTGTTGAAAACATGGCGCTGGCCTTCTTCCTGGGAATGTGTACCTTCCTCGCCGTGTCGAAAAAGGTCTCAACCGCTTTCGGTCTCGGCGTTGCGGTAACGGTCGTACTCGGACTGGCGGTACCGATCAATAACCTCGTGTATAACCTCGTGCTGCGCGACGGCGCGCTGGTGGAAGGCGTTGACTTAAGCTTTCTGAACTTCATCACCTTTATTGGCGTGATTGCCGCGCTGGTACAAATTCTGGAGATGATCCTCGATAAGTACTTCCCGACGCTTTATAACGCGCTGGGGATCTTTCTGCCGCTGATTGCCGTTAACTGTGCGATTTTTGGCGGCGTCTCCTTCATGGTACAGCGCGACTATAACTTCACCGAATCCATCGTTTACGGCTTTGGTTCCGGCGTCGGCTGGCTGCTGGCGATTGTGGCGATGGCGGGTATTCGCGAAAAAATGAAATACGCAAACGTGCCTGCGGGTCTGCGCGGGTTAGGGATCACCTTTATTACCACGGGTCTGATGGCGCTGGGCTTTATGTCATTCTCCGGTGTGCAGCTATAAGGGCGGAAAGTATGGAAATAATTCTTGGCGTAGTGATGTTCACGCTGATCGTCCTGGTGCTATCCGGGCTGATATTGGCCGCGCGTTCGAAGCTGGTGAATGCGGGCGATGTGGTCATTGAAATCAATAACGAAGCGGATAAACAGATCCGTACTCCGGCGGGTGACAAGCTGCTGAATACGCTCTCCAGCAACGGAATCTTCGTCTCGTCGGCCTGCGGTGGGGGCGGCTCCTGCGGCCAATGCCGGGTGACGGTGAAAGAGGGCGGCGGTGATATCCTGCCTACCGAACTTTCTCATATCACCAAGCGTGAGGCGAGAGAGGGCTGCCGCCTGGCCTGCCAGGTCGCGGTGAAGCAGAACATGAAAATTGAGCTGCCGGAGGAGATTTTTGGCGTTAAGAAGTGGGAATGTGAAGTTATCTCGAACGATAACAAAGCCACTTTTATCAAAGAGCTGAAGCTGCGCGTGCCGGACGGCGACGCGGTTCCGTTCCGCGCAGGCGGGTATATTCAGATCGAATGTCCATCGCACAAGGTCGCTTATGCTGACTTTGACGTTCCGGATGAGTATCGCGGCGATTGGGATAAATTTAATCTCTTCCGCTATGTCTCGGATGTAAAAGAGCCTACGTTGCGCGCCTACTCCATGGCTAACTATCCGGAAGAGAGGGGCATCATCATGCTCAACGTGCGTATCGCAACCCCGCCGCCGCAGGTACCTGATGCGCCTCCGGGAATTATGTCTTCCTATATCTGGTCGTTGAAGCCGGGCGATAAAGTGACGATTTCCGGGCCGTTTGGGGAATTTTTTGCCAAAGAAACGGACGCTGAAATGGTCTTTATCGGCGGCGGAGCCGGAATGGCGCCGATGCGCTCGCATATTTTTGATCAGCTTAAGCGCCTGCACAGTAAGCGTAAAATCAGCTTCTGGTACGGCGCGCGCTCTCTGCGAGAAATGTTCTATGATGACGAATTCGAGCAGCTGGCACGTGAAAATCCGAACTTTACCTTCCACGTGGCGCTCTCCGATCCGCAGCCTGAAGATAACTGGACCGGTCATACCGGCTTTATTCACAATGTCCTGTATGAAAACTATCTGCGCGATCACCCGGCGCCGGAAGATTGTGAATTCTATATGTGCGGGCCGCCGGTGATGAACGCCGCGGTCATCAAAATGCTGAAAGATCTCGGCGTTGAGGATGAAAACATCATGCTCGACGATTTTGGAGGCTAATGATGCTGACGGTATTTGTCGCGACCTTTGTGATTTTCGCGCTGGTTATTCTGGGAATGTCGCTCGGGTATCTGATCAAGCGAAAAACTATCCAGGGCAGCTGCGGGGGGATCTCATCGCTGGGTCTGGAAAAGGTCTGCGACTGCCCTGAGCCCTGCGATGCGCGTAAAAAACGCATGGCACGCGAAGCGCAGCGCAATCAGGATCGCATCATTTAACTAGCAGGCCGCACCATGCGGCCTTTTTTGATTTACCACGTTTTCGCTTTTGCCGGTGAGTCAACCATTACGCCGTCGGCGCCAAGCTCGCTTGCCGTACGAAAATCATCAGCATTATTAATGCCGAAGAATATGATATGGGCTTTGCCCTGTGAGCGGAAACAGTCCATCGCTTCTTTATCCCAGGTGAGCGTGGCCGGCGATACGCCTTCGCCCAGGGTGAACTTCTCGATGACTTCTACTTTGCGTTTCAGCTCAAGGCCGTACCAGTACTCGTCCCCTGGTGAGTTGGTGGGCTGACACTGGTGGCTAAGAGAAATGGTCGCCAGCTTTGTTCGCGTTTCGTCCCGGCTGACGAAATGGGGAATTGACTCTGGTAGCGCTGCGATATAGCGAGCGTCCGTTGAATACACGCGTACGCGGGCGAGGCTATGGGTTTTATTTAACACATCGCCAAGCCGAGCCGCCATTATCGCAGGGTCGGCATCAGGCGATTTGATATCGATATAAAAGAAGGTCTCCGGCCACTGTTCCAGCACCGATTGTAGCGTGGGAATCGTTGCATTTTTACCGCGCCAGGGGTGAGTTTCATCGCCCCATTTCCACCCCGCGTCCATGCGTGCCAGTTCGGCTGCGCTATAGCTTGAGATTTTCCCTGTATGATTAGTCAGCGCGGAAAGATCGCCAGGACGATATAAAACCGGGACGCCATCCTGGCTTAATTGCACCGTTATCCAGATCGCCTCGGCCTTATTTTCCAGGGCGAGTTTTATTGCTGGAAGTGTATTTTCCGGGGCATCGCCGGTACCTCCGCGATGAGCAATAAGCTGAGGTGCTGCGCAGGCGCTGCTGGCAATAAGTAAACCGAGCGCAGTTACTATTGATTTCATGATTGGGTTTTACCTTATTTATTAATATAACTATATGAAAAATAAATCATATTTGTTGCATTTTTATGTTGTAGCACGTTTTTTAAGGTTGTGGATTTAAAAAGATTAAATTTCGCCATAGTTTGCTATACTGTATGCATGTACAGTCTAAGGTTTGGCTATGCGTAAAATCATCCATGTAGATATGGACTGCTTCTTCGCAGCGGTTGAAATGCGTGATAACCCGGCGCTGCGCGATATCCCTATCGCCATTGGCGGCAGTCGGGTACAGCGCGGCGTTATCAGTACGGCTAACTATCCGGCGCGTAAGTTCGGCGTGCGCAGCGCTATGCCTACCGCCACCGCCCTGAAACTTTGCCCACACCTGACGCTCCTTCCCGGTCGTTTCGACGCTTACAAAGAGGCCTCGAACCATATCCGGGAGATTTTTTCCCGCTATACCTCGTTAATCGAACCCCTATCGCTGGATGAAGCCTATCTTGACGTCAGCGACAGCGTCCATTGTCAGGGGTCAGCAACGCTGATGGCGCAGGAGATCCGTGAGACCATCCATCGCGAGCTCAATCTGACTGCTTCTGCCGGCATTGCGCCGGTAAAATTTTTGGCAAAAATCGCCTCGGATCTGAATAAACCTGACGGCCAGTTTGTCATTGCGCCGCACCAGGTAGCGGAGTTTGTCAAAACGCTGTCGCTGTCGAAGATCCCGGGCGTCGGCAAAGTCTCCGCCGCGAAGCTGGAAAGCATGGGCCTGAGAACCTGCGAAGATGTACAGAACAGCGATCTGGCAATGTTGCTCAAGCGCTTTGGTAAATTCGGGCGAATATTGTGGGAACGCAGCCACGGCATTGATGAACGAGAAATCAGCAGCGAGCGCCAGCGCAAATCGGTGGGGGTTGAGCGAACCCTGATAGAGGATATCCACGAATGGGCGGAGTGTGAGTCGATTATTGAGAACCTCTATCCAGAACTTGAACGGCGCCTGGCGAAAGTTAAACCGGATTTGCGGATTGCTCGCCAGGGGGTCAAGCTGAAGTTTAATGATTTCCAGCTCACGACCCAGGAGCATGTCTGGCCCCGGCTGAATAAAGATGATTTGATTTCTACCGCGCATAAAGCCTGGCACGAGCGGCGCGGAGGTCGGGGAGTCAGGCTGGTGGGGCTGCACGTGACGCTGCTTGATCCGCAGCTGGAGCGGCAACTCGTTTTGGGACTGTAACAATGTTAACAATAAGAATGTACGAAGAGGGGGATTTTCCAGCGCTATGCGCACTCTTTTTACGCGCCGTTAAAGAGACAGCCAGCGCCGATTATTCCCCCCGGCAAATTGCCGCCTGGGCACAGGTTGATGAAGAACGCTGGCGACAAAAACTAGCGGCGTCATGCGTACTGATTGCGATAAAAGATGCCTCGCCGGTCGGGTTTATCACTGCCGTAGATGATTATATCGATTTACTCTTCGTTTCTCCCGACTATAGCCGCCAGGGCGTCGCCAGCGCGCTGCTCAATACGCTATTGAGGCAGCTTCCTGAGCGCATTTATACGGTAGAGGCCAGTATTACGGCAAAGCCCTTTTTTGCGCGTCATGGCTTCACGGTTATTCAGCCACAGGAAGTGGAGGCGCGGGGTGAACGTTTTCTTAATTATTTGATGCGGCGGCAAATCGGCTTGCAATAGATTTAACGCCTGATTACTATACGCGCACTTTCACCTATTTATTAACTGCAAAGGAGGTTCACCATGAATACAGATTTCCAGAACGCACTTTGCAGGCCTTCCCAGGAATAACTCTCTTTTTTGCCCTGGTAACGTCTGCCACATCCTTTATTTATTTTTTAATATGGATTGGTATATGGGCAATAATGTTCATTATACGTCTGAATCTATTTCTTATATTCGTTCAGACGATCTGTGGATCGAAGGTTTAGCGATCCAACAATTACACACGACGGCAAATTTACCCCACATGCAGCGCGTGGTGGGAATGCCAGACTTACATCCCGGGCGTGGCTATCCCATCGGCGCAGCCTTCTTCTCGCTGGGCCATCTCTACCCGGCACTGGTGGGTAACGATATCGGTTGCGGCATGGCGCTGTGGCAAACGGATATCCTCGCGCGAAAATACAATGCGGATAAGTTTGAGAAGAAACTGTCCGCTATGGGGGACGTTGCGCAAGCAAGCTGGCTGGACGAGCATCTGCCGGAAAATTTGTTGACCCATCCCTGGCGCAGCGCCCTGGGATCGATTGGCGGCGGTAACCATTTCGCTGAACTGCAGCAGGTGGAGCAGGTTGTGGATAACGACCGTTTCCAGCAGGCCGGCCTTGATGCTCAGCGCCTGCTGCTGCTGGCGCACAGCGGATCGCGCGGCCTCGGGCAATCCATACTGCAGCACCATATTGCGGCTTTTTCGCACGATGGCCTGGCGGAAGGTAGCGCTGCGGCTCGGGATTATCTGGCAGAACATGATGATGCGCTGGCTTTTGCCCGCGTGAATCGTTATCTGATTGCCACCCGCATCCTGCAACAGATACGGGCCGACGGACGGAGCGTACTGGATATCGCGCATAACTTTGTCGAGTCCTGTTCTGTTGACGGGCTGCAGGGTTGGCTGCATCGCAAAGGGGCTACGCCGGACGACCGGGGCCTGGTGATAATCCCGGGCTCTCGCGGCGACCACAGCTGGCTGGTGCAGCCTGTTACCCGCGAGGAGACCCTGCATTCGCTGGCGCATGGCGCCGGGCGGAAATGGATGCGAACCGAATGCAAAGGGCGCCTGTCCGGCAAATATACGCCGGCTCAGCTGGCGCGCACCGAGCTGGGAAGCAGGGTGATCTGCCGCGATCGTCAGCTGATCTATGAAGAAGCGCCGCAGGCGTATAAATCCGTTGAAAGCGTACTTAACTGTCTGGTGCAGGCCGGGCTGGTCGAACCGATCGCCCGTCTGCGTCCGCTGCTGACGCTGAAAACCAGCGGAGGGAAAAGCGCATGATTTTATTGCAACTCTCTTCCGCTCAGGGGCCGGATGAATGCTGTCTGGCGGTGAAACTGACGTTGGAGCGGCTCATAAAGGAAGCCGCAGAGCGGCGGCTTTCCCTGACGCTGTTGGAAAGTGAGCCAGGACGTCATGCCGGCACCCTGCGTTCTGTTCTGCTTTCGCTGGATGGTGACGGCGCGTTTGCTTTCAGCGAAAGCTGGTGCGGCACTTTACAATGGGTCTTTTCCAGTCCGTTCAGGCCGCATCACGGGCGCAAAAACTGGTATGTTGGCGTAGGGCGCTTTTCCTGCGATGAACAGATGCTCTCCAGCGAGATCCGCTTTGAAACGCTGCGCTCTTCCGGACCTGGCGGGCAGCACGTGAACAAGACCGATTCCGCGGTGCGCGCCATTCATACGGCAAGCGGCATCAGCGTAAAGGTGCAGTCGGAGCGGAGTCAGCATGCGAACAAACGGCTGGCGCGTCTGCTGATTGCCTGGAAGCTGGAACAGCAGCGGCAGAATGAGAGTGCGGCGTTGAAGTCTGAGCGGAGAATGTTCCATCATCAGATTGAGCGCGGTAATCCGCTGCGAACGTTTAGCGGGCGTTAATGAGCGAGTCGTTATAAAGAAAAGGCCCACTTCCTGAGGAGTGGGCCTTTGTTGTCTTACTTCGCCGGAATGGATTTCAGCAGCTCAGTCAGCAGCGTCCAGTACTGGCCCACGCTTTCGATATGCACCTGTTCATCCGGAGAGTGAGGGCCAGTAATGGTTGGCCCGATGGAAACCATATCCAGTTCCGGATACGGTTTCTTGAACAGACCGCACTCCAGGCCCGCGTGGATAATCTGGATATTCGGCGTTTTGTTGAACAGACGCTGATAGGTTTCACGTACCAGATGCATCACCGGAGAGTTGGCGTCCGGCTGCCAGCCTGGATAGGCGCCTTTGGCTTCGGTTTTCGCACCGGCCAGCTTGCCCAGAGAGTCCAGCATGCTCACGACGTAATCTTTACCGCTGTCAATCAGCGAACGAATCAGGCAGTGAATCTGCACGTTGTCGCTGGTCATGGTCACCACGCCGACGTTCAGAGAGGTTTCCACCACCCCTTTTGCCACGTCAGAGTTGCGGATGACGCCGTTCGGCGTGGCGTTAAGCAGGCGCACAAAGGTATCACGAGATTGAGTCGTAAGCGCAGGCTGGCCATTTTCCGCCGACTCCAGCAGCACAGCGAGATTTTTCTCTTTAGCCGCCAGCTCGTTTTGCAGGATCTCCTGGTACTCATTCGCTCGCGCTTTCAGCGTTTCCGCTTTGTCCGCGGCTACGGCTACCGTCGCGAACGCTTCGCGCGGGATGGCGTTGCGCAGGGTGCCGCCATTGAAATCGACCAGGCGCAGATCGAGCTCTTCAGCATGGCCCGCCAGGAAGCGTGCCAGCAGTTTGTTCGCATTGCCTAAACCGACGTGGATCTCGCCGCCGGAGTGGCCGCCTTTCAGCCCTTTAAGGGTCAGTTTAAAGCTCTGGAAACCGGCCGGAACGGCTTCACGGGTCAGCGCCAGGTCAGAGGTGAAGTCGATCCCACCCGCGCAGCCCATGTAAATTTCACCCTCTTCTTCGGAGTCGGTGTTGATCAGGATATCCGCCTGCAGCCAGTTGGGCTGCAGGCCAAAGGCGCCGTCCATACCGGCTTCTTCCGTCATGGTCAGCAGCACTTCCAGCGGGCCATGAACAACGTTGTCGTCAGCCAGCACCGCCAGCGCGGAAGCCATGCCGATACCGTTATCGGCGCCCAGAGTCGTGCCGCGCGCTTTGACCCACTCGCCGTCGATGTAAGGTTGAATCGGGTCCTGAGTGAAGTCGTGAACGGTATCGTTGTTTTTCTGCGGCACCATATCGAGGTGCGCCTGCAGCACTACCGGTTTGCGGTTTTCCATACCGGCAGTGGCGCCTTTACGAATCAGAATGTTGCCAACCTGGTCGCGTTCCGCGTGTAAGCCTTTTTCTTTTGCCCAGCCCATAATGTGCTCAGCGAGCTGTTCTTCGTGATAGGACGGGTGGGGAATAGAGCAGATTTTGGCAAAAATATCCCACAGCGGCTGAGGGGATAATTGAGACAGTTCAGACACGATGAGTCTCCTTACAATCATCTGCAAAAGTCGTTTGCAGATCGAGGGTTAGCAATCAAATACACTACAAGCCCGGGCTTGCGCGATGGGGTTGAGAATACCACTTTCCGCGTACTCTGGTAGTGTAAACCACGTAAAAAGAGTCGTCGTGGCCGCTTAACGCTGGTTTTTAGCGCGTCAGATCTCTATAATCTCGCGCAACCATTTTCCCCCTCGAACATTATTTAAGCCGTATTACACAGGCTGGGACACTTCACATGAGCGAAAAATACGTCGTCACCTGGGACATGTTGCAGATTCACGCCCGCAAGCTGGCAACCCGCCTGCTGCCGGTTGAACAGTGGAAAGGCATTATTGCCGTTAGCCGCGGCGGTCTGGTACCGGGAGCACTACTGGCGCGTGAACTGGGTATTCGTCATGTTGACACCGTTTGCATCTCAAGCTACGACCACGATAACCAGCGTGAGCTGACGGTTCTGAAACGTGCAGAAGGCGACGGCGAAGGCTTCATCGTTATCGATGACCTGGTCGATACCGGCGGTACCGCCGTTGCTATCCGCGAAATGTATCCTAAAGCGCATTTTGTCACTATTTTCGCAAAACCGGCCGGCCGTCCGCTGGTTGACGATTATGTTATTGATATTCCGCAGGATACCTGGATTGAACAGCCGTGGGATATGGGCGTGGTGTTCGTACCGCCTATCGCAGGCCGTTAATTTCCCGCATAAATGCTAATTACCACGCCCGGTTTTGCCGGGCGTGGTTTTTTTTACCCTTGCGCAGGTTACAATAGCTTCAGTGGCAACATGATGGAGGCTGCACATGTCCCAGGCTAACCTTAGCGAAACGCTGTTTAAACCCCGATTCAAACATCCGGAAACCTCTACGCTGGTGCGCCGGTTCAATACCGGAGCGCAGCAACCGATCCAGTCCGCGCTCAGCGGCAATAACGTTGATCACTGGTATCGATTGATTAATCGCCTGATGTGGATCTGGCGTGGCGTGACGCCGCAGGAAATCCTCGACGTGCAGGCGCGCATCGTCATGAGCGATGCGGAGCGAACCGATCCGGAGCTTTACGATACGGTTGTCGGCTATCGCGGTGGCAACTGGATCTTTGAATGGGCGAAACAGGCGATGGACTGGCAGCAAAAGGCCGGCCAGGAAGAGGATCTGCTCATCAGCGGCCGCCACTGGCTGCATGCGGCAAACCTGTACAGCATTGCCGCCTATCCGCACATTAAAGGCGATGAGCTGGCGGAACAGGCGCAGGTGCTGGCATACCGGGCTTACGAAGAGGCGGCTCAGCGGCTGCCCGGCAAGCTGCGCGAGCTGGAGTTTTCCATCCCTGGCGCGGCGCCGATCACCGGGTTCCTGCATATGCCGCCAGGCGAGGGGCCGTTCCCGACGGTGCTGATGTGCGGCGGCCTTGACGCGCTCCAGACCGATTATTACAACCTGTATGAGAACTATTTTGCGCCATTGGGCATCGCTATGCTGACCGTGGATATGCCTTCAATTGGTTTCTCGTCAAAATGCAAGCTGACCCAGGATACCAGTATGCTGCACCAGTATGTGCTGCAGCATCTGGCCAATGTGCCATGGGTCGATCATACCCGCGTGGCCGCCTTTGGTTTCCGTTTTGGCGCCAACATTGCCGTACGGCTGGGCTATCTGGAATCTCAGCGCCTGAAGGCGGTTGCCTGCCTGGGCCCGGTGGTGCACGGCCTGCTGGTGGATCCGCTGCATCAGGGACGGGTGCCGGAAATGTATCTTGACGTTCTGGCTTCGCGTCTGGGAATGCACGATGCTTCCGACGAAGCGCTGCGCGTGGAGCTTAACCGCTACTCCCTGAAGGTTCAGGGACTGCTGGGGCGCCGCTGCCCTACGCCAATGCTTTCGGGCTTCTGGAAAGACGATCCGTTCAGCCCGGAAGAGGAGTCGCGATTGATCACTTCATCCTCATCCGACGGCAAGCTGCTGGAGATCCCGTTCAATCCGGTTTATCGCAATTTCGATCACGCCCTGCGGCAGATCGCCCGCTGGATTAGCCATAGATTTAGTTAATATATTGCTAAATTCTATCGATTTGGTAACGTCATGGCATCACCAAAGGAGATTGCAATGACGTTACCGAGTGGACACCTAAAGAGTAAGCTGATTAAGAAATTCACGGCGCTAGGCCCTTACATCCGTGAGGAGCAATGTGAAGACAACCGCTTCTTTTTCGATTGCCTGGCAGTTTGCGTCAACGTAAAACCGGCGCCTGAAAAACGCGAGTTCTGGGGATGGTGGATGGAGATGGAAGCGCAGGCATCGCGCTTCACCTATAGCTACCAGTTTGGATTATTCGATAAAGAAGGCGACTGGCGTCCGGTCGCGATTGACGATCCTGAAGTCACCGAAAAGCTCGAAAAGACGCTGCGCGATTTTCACCAACGAGCCGAAGCGCTATTGGCAACGTTTAACCTTAAGCTGGAACCTGCTGATGATTTTAGCGAGCCGGTTAAGCTGAGAGCCTAAGAGTCAACCTTCTGTTGCCATCCGGCTAGCAATAAAACCCGCGTTTCTACCAGCGTGGGTTTTGTCCCCAGGCAAACCCACACTAATTGCCGTTTAATACCCGATAGGGTTGACCGACGGCAATCATGCCTGCGGCCAGATCTTTGGTCACTACCGTGCCTGCCCCGACTTTGACGTTATCGCCTAGCGTGACCGCGCCGATCACCACGGCGTGGGCGCCAAATTCTACGTTATCGCCGATTCGCGGGCTGTTGCCTTCCTGACCCTGGCTATCGGTCACGCTGCCAATAGTGACCCCCTGGCGCAGAGTACAATTTTGGCCGATGATCGTTCCCCGATTAATAACGATGCAGTGCGGATGAAACAGCTTCAGCCCATATCCAATGCGCGCTCGCCACGGCAGCTCAATGCAAAATAAACACTCGTTAATCACGATATTGAGAATAACGAAGGGAATTGCGCAGATCTTCCACAGCGGGTTACGACTGCGGTAGAGCGTTGCCAGACGATAGAGCAGAAGCGCGATTTTCGCTTTAATGCCGCCGCAGGATTTGATTTCCCGGCCGACCAGCCTGATAGCCTCAAACATGGTTATTCCTTAAGGTTAAACGAAGCCAGTGAATACCATCCGTCACCGGTTTGACCTTCGTTAGCAAGTTGTATACGCGGTAGATTTTGATGGTTGGTCAGCGCCGCTTCCAGGCGGTACTGGCCGTCAGGCAGGCCCGCAGGCAGCGGCAGCGTGACGTTGCTTTGATGGTCGCCGGGCAGCCACTGGCGAACATCGTCCGACGTACGGACTTGCGTCATCGTCGTACCCGCATCATTCACTATTCGCCACTGTACAAGCCACGGGAGATAGGCTGGAGCGACGCCGTCGTTACGCCAGGTAACATTCAGCGTAAGCGGAGTGCCGCTACGCACGGGCGTATCAAATTCCAGCCGGCTCACCCGGTAGCGATAGCCGATACGCAATAATGCGTTATCAACGATATCGCGATAGGCGGCCGGTACCGGACGCGATTTCAGATTCAGGGTACTGGCGTGCTGCGCTAATGCCCAGTCAAAGCTGGCCTGAACCTCCTCGCGGGTATAGTGCTGAACGCTTTCCCACTCCGCCATATAACCGCAAATTTCAAGACTAACGGGAGCGTGCTGCCAGCCAGTGTTAAAACCGGCCCACGCCTTCTGCGCTGCGGCCAGGCGTTGAGGATAGTCATCGCGCATATGGCTCCACTCCGGGGAAAAGTTATGCCAGTCTCCCCAGCAGTCCGCGCGCCATCCGGCGCCCTTTTGGCTGGCCCAGGCCAGCGAGTCGCCGCCGCTGATTAACATAATTTTGGGCGTTTTCGGGAAACTGCTGAAGTGCATATCAATGTAGCGATTGAGCTGTTGCGGAGTGTACTTTTCCATCAACGGCGCGACGTCAGGGAAATTGGAGTTATGCCATTCGCCCCAGGAACCCACCATGCCGATATCGACAAACGCCAGTTCAGGATTGCCGTCATAACGCGCGCCGAGGGCGTTAAGCAGCTTTTGCGCATAGGCGATAAAAGTCGGATCGCTGAGATCCGGGACAAAGGTTTTGCCATTTTCGACCCATTGTCCCTGAATGCCTTTGGCGATAAGCCAGGCGGGGATTTTCGAGCCTGATTGTGGCTCATCGAGCGCCATGAAACGTAATCCGACGTTCATTGCCGGCTGATGTTGGGCGGCGACGCTGAAGGCATGATCGATCGGCGCAAAATTATAGACGCCTTCTTCAGGCTCCAGATCGCTCCAGTAAAAGCGATCGTATTCAAATCCGGTGTCCGGATACTCTTTCAGAGAGGGCTTCTGACCATAACCATCGTGGAAACTGGCCACGCCGATCCCAGGATTCGTTAACAGACCGGTGAAGGCCGGCGGGGTGACAACCGTACGTTCAGCCAGTACCGCTGCAGAGGGTATGACTCCGGCCAGCAGTAGCGCCAAAAGCAGCGCGGCGCGGCGCAGTGAAAAAGAGCTCATCGTTAATTCACTTTATCGTGGAGGTTTACAAACCACGTCCAGATACCCACGTGGAAGTTCTTAAACACATCGATACCCAGCGCAGATTTAAGCATATAGAGCGCCAGCAGCACGGCAAGAATGGCAAACAGTACGGCAAACGTAATCGCCAGGGTGGAAAATATACGCCCGAGCAGCGTGCTTTCTCGCGGAATTTTGCGCAGATCGCGACCGCATAAAAAGACTACAAAATAGCGACGATGCAGAAACGGAAAGCTATGGCGAAAGTCGATACGATGGCGCGACGCCAGGCTCGATCTCACCAGCGCCTGTTCGATACCGCGTTTCTGCTCCGGCGTTAATGAGGCTTCTGTTTCCGGGTCAAGCGCGGAATAAAAGCGCTCGATGACCAGGTCGGATGTTGATTTTGTCACGGTTGACTCTTATTCGTTAATCGCTGATAGACCTGAGCCGTTTTCGCTGCAATGTCCGGCCAGCGGTATTTGGGCATTAACTGGCTGTAATCCACGGTCTCCTCGCCGCTCCAGGACTGCAACTTTTGCGCCAGCGCGGCGACATCACCTGCCGGGAAATAGTCCCCGGCAGGCAGGCCAATCTCCAGGTTAGCGGGGATATCGCTGACGATAACCGGCAGTGACCAGGACATGGCCTCCAGCAGGGCAATAGGCAGCCCTTCATGGTAAGACGGTAGAACAAAAAGCCCGGCCTGTGAGAACAGGGTATGCAACGGATCGCCGCTAATAAAACCGGTCATGATCACCCCCGGGGTAGCGGCCGCCTGTTTCTTCAGCCGCTCGCTATACTCATCCGGATGATCGGCATCGCCAATCAGCACCAGCGGCTGCGAGCAGTTGGCGGCTTTGTGGGCGGCAATCAGATCGTGCAGCCCTTTTTCTTCAACAAAGCGGGCGACGGCGACAACGTATTGCCCGGCTTTGAGAGAGTACTGATCCAACGTGGCCTGCCGGGCCTCTTCGGCGGGAAGCTGCGGCTGGCGCACGCCGTTATAGATCACGTTCGCGTTATAACGGCCATGTTTGGTCTGAATCAACGTATTAATCACTTCCGAGATAACAATGACCTCGTTGGCATATTTCACCGCCCATTTTTCACCGAGGCGCAGCATCTCCTTCGCCATTTTCCCCCATTTCTGCCGGTCATAGTCCGGGCCGTGGTGGGTAAAAACGACGCGTTTGCCGAGCAGGCGCAGCAGCGGGACCACCAGGCCAGGCCCGACCGCGTGAACGTGCACGACATTTGAACCGTCGAACAGGGTACTGAAGGCGGCCAGCGTAGAGTGAATAATGGCTTCGAACTTGCGGCTTTTGGGCGCCCACAGGCTTTTCAGCTGTACGCCTTTATATTCGCTACGGCGGTAGTCGACGTACGGCGAGCGGGCAATGACGCAGATATCAGCATGATTCTGTTGATAGATTTCGGGATACAAATTCTGGCAATGGGTCTCCACGCCGCCCTGGACGTTCGGTATACCGCGGGTGCCGAGCACCGTCACTTTAAGCTTCATTTCGCTTCCCCCACAAGCTGCTGATAGAGTTCCTGCAGAACCTGCATATGTCGGGCGAGATCGTATTTATCCTCTAACCGCTGGCGTGCGTTAATGCCCATTTCACGCGCCTGCTGAGGATTGGCGGCCAGGCTATCCATGATGCGCGCCAGCGCGTCGGCATCTCCTGGTTCCACCAGATAGCCATCAATGCCATCGCGAATTTGCTCCGGAATACCGCCGATATTGCCGCCGACGACGGGGCGGCCGAACGCCATCGCCTCCAGCACCGACATCGAGCAGTTTTCATAATATTCGGAAGGGACGATCACCGCTCGCGCGCCGCGAATCAGCGCGTTGAGCGCTTCTCCATGGCGCATATAGCCGAGAAATTCCGGACCGCTAAAGCGGGCGCGCAGGTCGCTGCCGAGAGGGCCATCGCCGACGATTTTCAGCGGCATGGACTGCTGCATTTTTTGCTGCGCCAGCGCCAGGGTAGCCACGCCTTTCTCACGGCTCAAGCGGCCGATATAGAGGAAATAATCCCCCGCAGTATCGCCCGGGACCGTGGTGCTGGCATCAATACCGTTGACGATCACATCGATCCGCGACCTGGGTAATTTACGCAGCAGCGTCTGACGCATAAATTCGCTGGGAGCGATAATGCAATCGAGCATGGCGTAATTTTGCGCGAACTTTTGCCAGTAGGCCTCAAGCGAGAGCAGCAGGCTTTTAAAGGTGTCTCCCTGCTGGCAGCGATGGCGAAAGGCATTGCTCACCGAACCGGTAAGACAGTCATCGCAGACGTGGCCATCGCGCAGCATGGTGTAAGATGGACAAACGATTTTATAATCGTGCGCCGTCAGTACCGTTTTGCAGCCAAAGCGTTTAGCGACGCCAATCAATGCGGGCGTCAGCTGATGATAGATATTGTGAAAGTGCACAATATCCGGGCGCTGTTCCAGCAGCAGCGTATTGAGTTTATTGCAGGCCTCGGCGTTGTAGATAAAATCGATACCCGCTTTGAGCTTACCCGTCAGGCCATGGCTTTGATGATAATCCACGTTATGTACGAAGAAATTCTCCCAGGGCGAAGGCTTATTTTCCGCATGCTGCATGCTAAAGTCGACAACCTGATAGCCGGCTTGCAGCATGGCGTCTCGTTCCTGAAAAAAAACGGTTTCCGCTCCGCCCTTAATAAAGAAGAATTTATTAACGAATAATATTTTCATGTTCTGTCTGGATATGTTTTGGGTTAGAGACGGTCACGGCGGGCTGTTTCAGCGGATCGCGAACGGGGTTAATGACGCCTCGCACCATGCCTGCGGAAAATAACGATAAGTTGATCACGCTCTGGACGCCGTCGCGCAGCGATTTATTTTTAATCGCCTTCAGCGCGATAAACGCCAGCAGCGGAAGCAGGGCGATGATAATCACCCCGGGATTGAACGTCAGCAGGCAAATAATCAATATCAGGATATACAGCGTGAATATCAGTTCGTTGCGAACAATCTTAAGCGCGGCGGGGAAATGCTTTTTTCCCCAGCAGTTGCGTAATAGTTCACCCGGCGCCCATAAAAAGCCGTTCTTCCAGCGATAGGCCAGCATTTTGAAGGTCGGCATGGTATAGGATGCATGGCTAAAATAGGGTGCGGCAAGACGATGGAGCTTATAGCCCGCGGCCTGCAAACGGATCCCCAGTTCAGCTTCTTCATAACCGTGAAGGTTCAGATTAGTCAGATAGCCTATTTTCTCGATTGCTGAACGGCGATAGAGTCCGCCGCCGCCAAGATGATCGGTATCGCCCTGCGGATAGATAAGATGCAGACGCTGCTTGCGCGATTTAAACTCATAGTTAGCGGCGTCATCCATCTCGACGCTGCCCGCCACGCCCGCATACTCGGGATGCGTTTCGAGAAAAGCCACAGCGGTGTCGAGAAAACCCGGCTCCAGCTCCATATCGCCATCCAGCAGCAGCAGGTAATCCCCTTCGCTGAACAACCAGCCCAGCTGATGACCCACGCCGCAGCAGCGATCTTTCGCGTTATCGAGGCAGACCACCATCGCGTCTTTGGCGACGGCCAGCTCCCGGGTATTGTCGGTCGACAGGCTATCGGCGACGATAATTTGATGCGGATAAGGCTGCAATTGCTTGCGGACGCTGTCGATCGTTTTTTCAATACCCTGCGCTTCGTTGAGGGTTTTAATGCTGACGGTAATTGATGGCGTTTTATTCATATTGGGTACCGGAATTCAGACGGACAGAACGATGAATGACAATAAGCGCCCCGAGGGCCAGCCATAATAAAAACTGTAGCATGGGAATGATCATCAGGATCTGGCTGTAGGGAAGACTGAGCAAACAGCCAATGGCAAAGACGTAAAATGCAGGCGCGGAGCTGAGCAGCTGTAAATCTTCACGTTTAAGATCGTAGCGGGAAAAGGTCTCTTTCGGCCGCATACCGACGAGAATAGAAGCAATCATGGCGATAAATAAGATCACGCCGATAATACCGACTTCCCACAGCAGCATGCTCAGCGCGGTGGAATCGAGAATAAGGTGATACCAGGCGCCAATATAGCCGGGGGAGACGGTACTGCCGCTGTTGGTGGCGTTCAGACCGTAACCAAACAGCATTCCGCCCGGGCCAAAAAGTTCGTTATGCTGGAGCCAGAAGAAAATAGTGGTAAATCGGCCGAGCTCGCCGCTTTCCATAATGTAGTTGGTATCAAAGATATAGCCGAGGGAATCGATAAATACCGAGAGCGCGCTTTTTGTCGGATCTCCGCCGAAGGCCGACGAGTAGTTGGACGCCAGAATAGTGATAGCGGCAAAAATTAATACCACCATGCCGGCGGCGATAATCATCAATGAGCGCAGGGTGACTTTACTGATACCGCTAACGTAAGCGGGCATGATCCACAGCAGCGCCAGTAAGAACGGCGACAGCAGAATCACGAATTTTACCTCGCCGACCACGCAGAGGAAAAAGGCCAGCACGATATGCGTCGCCATCGACTTGAACGAGCAGATACCGTGCTTAAATTCGGACACCTTCAGCAGCATAATCAGCAGGCAGAACATCCCCATTGCTGCGGTATTGCCGCCGCCCATCGGGTCGCCGCCAAACGTGCCGACCACCGAATCCCACTTTTCATCCTCACCGCGTAGCGCCACGCGTTTTGGCACCACTACCAGCACCTGATAGATAGCCAGCGGGAACTGGACGTAGAATAGCCAGTAAAAAAGCTGTGTCAGGCGATGCAGCTGCGACTCGCGAAACATGCCGAGCAGCATGCAAAACATCACCAGCGACAGAGCCAGTTCGTTTTTAAAGCCGACGATAGCGGTGACGATGCCGGATTGTAAAACCGTGGCGCAGAGGCTGAGGATGATAAAAGTCAGGTACAGCGCCAGCACCACCTTCTCGCGCGCGCTAAGCGCCAGCGGCTGCGCCCGGCTTTGCATCATCAGCAGAATCACCATCACCAGCACCATGAAAAAAGGAAGCCACAGTACGGCTGCCACGCCGGTGAAATACTGAATCGTGCCGCAGAAGACGATGGTCGTCAGCGCGAATGCTTCCAGATAGCGGCCGGTATTTAGCTGCATATTTTCTGCTCCTGCCGGGAGAGCTGTAGCGCCCGTTTGTTCATTTTCAGCAGGATGAACAGATAGCGAATGCTGGTCAGAAGAGAGAACGTCAGCAGGGCTATCTCATAGCTCTGGCCCAACTTAGGCAGAACGACAAAAGCGACGGCGATGATTAGCAACTGCTCTATCTGAATACGTAAAAAATAGCGTTTAGAACCAAAGATAAGCTCAATAACGGTCAGCGGACTGACGGCCAGCGCGGCGAACAGATAGGGCAACATATAGCGTGAGGTCGGAATGGAATTGAGCCACTCCTGGCTAAAGCCGAGGCGCATAACCAGCGGATAGAAAATCCAGATCCCAAGGATACAGATCAGCGCCGCGGCCATCAGCAGCAGGCGAATCTTTTTGTACTCCGGATAGTTAAAGGTGCTGTTGCGAAAATCCATCGACCATTTTGAAAAGATGGAGTTGCGCACCGCGTTACCGACAATCATCACCGGAGATAAACAGAAGCGGCTTACCACCGAGAAATAGCCCGCGACCAGCGGTGAAAACCAGACATTTATCAACATCGTCGGCAGGTTATTGCTGGCCATCGCCAGCACTTCCGCGCTGCCGACGCGACTGAGATGCTGCCAGTGCTGACGCGCAAAAAGAGCGTTCGCGCGCGGAGAAAAATGCGCTGGCGTCAGGGTACTGAAGCGGAACAAGCGCAGCAGACAGAGGCTGAGCAGCAGCAAAATACCGGCCATCCAGGCGATATAGAACAGCGTGGTATTCGGCATCGCCAGCAGGGCTATCGCTACGACCAGCGACACGGCGATGCGCTGAAAGGTCAGAAACTGATAGTTGCCGCCGCGCAGCGAGAGGTTCTCGGCAATCAAAACCAGCGCATAGCCGAAGGTGAGCAGATAGAGAAACGCAATATTGAGATGGAAAATCAGCCCGGTGATGACCGCCCAGGGCAGCGCCAGAATCAGGCTTTGTAGCAGGCAAAACACTACGTTCTGCCCCAGCTCATGCTCCTCCTGGCGCGGGATAAGCAGCTGCGACGCAAAGGTGCAAACCTGAGCGCCAATCAGCACGTTGCTGTAGATCATCGCATAGTGTCCGACTTCCGCCATGCCGTAGCGATGGGAAATCAGCCACACGGAAAATGCGCCGATCGCCTGCGAAAGAACCGAGGAGCTGGCGATTGAAGAAATACTCTTAATTAAATTCATAATCGCTACTTCGGTGAAATCAGTTCGCCCATGCCGCGCTCGGGCAGGCGTTTGCCTTCCTGAGTCTCCAGATTCTCTTCTTGAACCCGGTTAAGCATGGTGGCGACTGGCGTAGGCGCGGCGGTTTGCAGACGATTCTGCGCGTCGCGAATGCGCGACGCCTGCTCGCCAGCGTTGATCGCCAGCAGGGTAATATCGACGTGCGGCGCCAGCAGCAGGGCGTCCTGCGCCAGCCCGAGCGAAGGCGCGTTAATAATCAGATAATCGTAGGTCTGCCGCAGCGTCGTCAGCAGCGCCGGGAGCCGCTCAGAGGTGAACAGCAGCAGCGCGGAGTCGCTCAGCTCGCCTCGCGGCATAAAATCAAGCGTGTCGGCCAGGGGGACCACCGCCTGAGGCGCGGCGCTGCGGCCATCAAGACGCTCGCTAAAGCCCGTTTTATGCTGCGGATAGCGCGCGGAGAGCCCATCGCTTGCCAGGTAGTCCACATCAATGAGCAGCGTTTTACCTGACTTAGCGGCGGACCACGCCAGCATTTCGGCAATCAGGCTGCTGCCGGCATCGGCCTGCGCCGAGGTCACCAGTATCATCCCGCCATGATTATTCTGACCGAGCAGCGCCAGGCGCAGGCTGTGGATCATGTCGGCATACAGCAGGTTCTGGAACGTCAGCTTCGCGCTGTTCGCCTGAGGCAATTGCGGGAATTCACCGCTGGCATCAAGGCCCGTTTTAGCTTTAAGTTCGCTGATGCTGTTGACCGTTTTATCCAGCGCGGTGCTGACAATCAGGTACATAATGTACAGCGCCAGCGCCATCAGGGTCGCCATCACGATAAGCAGACCGCGCTGCGGTTTAGACGGTTGATTTGGCGGCACGGCGGCATCGTAGATCACTTCATCAGGAACCGAAAAGCTCTCGGAGAGCTTCTGCTCGTTCGCCCGCTGATACAGCGATTTATACAGCTCTTCGGTTTTGTTCAGCGCGGTCATCATGGTGTTGTATTTATCGCGCTTAGCGCCCAGTGCCTGGAAGTCGGCTTTCTGATCGTTGAGCATCTGCTGATAGTGCTGCTCATCGTCCAGCGCAATCTGATACTGCTGACGTAACCCATTGAGCAGTTCACCCAGCACCTGGCCTATTTGTCCGTTAACGACCTGCAGCTGGGCCTGAGCCTGGAGGTATTTCGGATGCTTAGGGCCATAGTGTTTTGCCGCTTCCGATAAGTTACGTCGCGTCTGGATCAGCGCGATCCGCAGATCCTGAATCTGCGGATGACCGGAAATTTCCGGCAGTGAGATGATCGCTTCCGGCGCTTTTCCCTGCTGGCGGCGCACTTTGTCCCATACCGTTTGCGCTTTCAAACGGCGCTGGGTCGCGTCAGCCAGATGGTTAATCACGATCCCCAGGCGCTCGGTTTCGTAGCCATCCATGCTGCGAAAAGTCAGCAGACCGTTCTGTTTGAGAAAATCATCGATATCGGCTTTCTGGCGATCGAGTTTATTGCGCAGATCGTCCATCATTTTTTCGTTCCAGCCCTGGGCCTGAAGTAATATTTTCTGCTTCTGCGCCAGGCTGTAATCGATAAAGGCCTGCGCCACGCCGTTGGCAATATCGGCGGCTTTTTGCGGCGATTTCGCCTCCATCGAAACGGATACCAGCTGCGTGGTGCGCACGCCGGAGATGGTCAGGTTTTTTTGCAGGGCGCGCACGGCATTATTGACGCGCGCGGCCTCATCAAGCTTATCCCCGCCGTTAAATTCCGGGTCCTGATCCAGCTTTAGCGCTTTCACTGCGGCTTCCAGTACCACGCGGGAGCCCATCAGCGCGTATTTGGTTTCATAGTAATCGCTGCGGGTGGAATCGTAGTTTTCCAGCCGCGGCAGGGGGGTTACATCCTGCGACTGCGCTTTAAACAGCACCGTTGCGGTTGCGGTGTAGCTGGATGACATAAAGCGCGTCAGGATCCACGACGCCGCCGCAGCCACCACGACCACCACCAGGCACCAAATCAGCTTGTGCTTGATTTTGTTGAAATAAGGCGTGAAGTCGATAAAGCCTTCTTTCTTCTTTCCATTTTCAACTAATGAAATAGCCATATCAGAAGAAACTCATGCCAATGATGATGGTATCTCCGGCCTGTACGGCGGAGTCGGCGGCGACGTTTTCCAGCAGTTTACCGCTGCGAAACTGGCGAATGCGGATGTCATGGCGATCGGCGCGGTCGGTGAACCCTCCAGCCAGCGCAATGGCTTTTTCCGCCGTTAAGCCGGGCTCCCAGGCGTAGCCGTCCGGTTTTTTGACTTCGCCTAACAGATAAATTTTACGGTATTCGGCAATACTCACGGTCACCATTGGCGCCTGCAGATAGTTACCGCGCAGCTTATCGGCAATTTCATTGCTGACCTGTTCGGGCGTTTTTCCTTTCAGCATCAGGGAGCCTATATAAGGATAATCAACGCTGCCGCTATTATCGATTTTTACGCGCATAGTGAGATCCTGCTCGCCGGAAACCGCGATATTGATCTCATCCCCCTGGTCCAGATGATAAACGGCATCCGGCGACGTTCGGATCGTCTGCGGCGGCGCCGAACAGCCCGCCAGCCATAGCGCCAGAAGAGAAACCACCGCCCGTTTTCCATAGCTAAGGATCATATTTGTACCTGCGTCATAAAAATAATGGCCGAGTCGTTGTAGCCCAGCGTGCGCTCGACCTCATGGTCATAGTTTGGCCCAATATAAAAGGCATCTTTTTCTTTATTCGAATGCATCGTGTTCCATTGCAGCTTCAGCTGAAAATTAACGGATGGTCGATAGTCGTAGTTGAAGGTCAGCGATACGAGGTTTGATCGATCTTTACGTCCGTTGGTCTGGTGCTTGTAATCCTCTGTAATATAAGAGTAATCAACCAGGGTGGAGAATCTGTCGACCAGCCAGTGGTGCTCGTAGCCCAGGCCAAAATTGGATACCAGAATATAGCCGCCGGAGTCGGTAGGATCTTTTATCCGTTGTGAGCTGTGTAAGTTGAGTTTTATCTGTTCAAGCGGTTTCCAGTCGGCATTAATATCCCAGTTCAGGCCGTTGAACCCCTGTGAGTCGGGGTTATGGATAAAATCTTTATACAGCCATGCGACGTTGCCGTTGATCTCGGTCTTGCCGGAAAGGCGGTTTTTCATACCCACCAGCAGATAGTATTCATTACTGTCCTTTAACGGGTTGAGCTCATAGCGACGCTGGTTGGTAATAAAACTGTAGCGGTAGCGCAGCGTTTTGGCTTTTTGATCAAAAAGCTCGGCGACCAGGCTGTTTTCATGCCACTCCTGATCGTGCATGTAGTAATGGAAGTCGGCGCTGGCGTCCTCAATGCTGTCAAGATTGCGAAAGCGCAGCTGTTTATGCATCAGCGCAACTTCTGCTTTGCCGCGCCCTTCCGGCGCCCCGTAGCTATAGCGTAGTTCACTGTTAAAGAAGCGCGTGGCGATGGGCTTGTTAATGCCAAACTCTTTGAACTGCTCGGGCAGAAACCCCTCGGTGGTATCGCGGCCGCGCTCTTCATGGCCGAACGTTTCATCAAGATCCAATGACAGGCCATGCATACTGCCGAAGCGCCACTTGCCGTTAAACATAAAAAAATGATTATCACGGTTATCAGCGCTATCGCTGGCGTAGCGGCGGTAATCGCCCGAGTACATCAGTAAATAGCGGTCTTCATAGCGCTCGCCGATCGCTTTAAAAATCGGCTTAATACCCTGCCAGGAGGAAGCAATTTCGTTGCCGCCGTAGCGTTGCCAGGTCACGTTGTCATTGTAACCGACGTCATAACCCACCTGGCTCTCGAAATCGATGCCAGCCACGCCGGTATGTGGTTTTGCCTGCAGGTCCGCCCATGCGCAAGGTATCGCCAGCAGACCCGCGAGGAAAGTGAGTTCAGAACGCATTTTTGCCCACAAATCCGCGGAAAAACGTTAAAAATACGATTTTGATATCCAGCAGCAGCGACCACGACTGAATATATTCCAGATCGTACTGAATGCGTTTTTCCATTTTATCAATCGTGTCAGTTTCGCCGCGAAAGCCGTGAATTTGCGCCAGCCCGGTAATGCCGGGCTTCACTTTATGGCGAATCATGTAGTTTTCCACCAGCACGCGATATTGCTCATTGTGCGCGACCGCGTGCGGGCGGGGACCCACTATCGACATGGTTCCCTGCAGCACGTTAAAAAACTGCGGCAGTTCATCAAGCGATGTTTTGCGTAGAAAGGCGCCGAAGCGGGTAATACGCGGATCGTTACGCGTGGCCTGGGTGACGACCGCGCTGTTTTCCATCACGCGCATGGTTCTGAACTTCCATACCGCGATCTGCTTACCGTTCAGACCATAACGACTTTGTTTAAACAGCACCGGGCCTGGCGACGTCAGCTTGATGCCGATGGCCACCGCGAGCATTACCGGCAGGCTGACGAGGGTGAACAAGGTGCCGAGAACAATATCTTCGATACGCTTGAGCACCGCGCCTTCGCCTTCAAACGGCGACGTAAAAATGCTGATGGTCTGGATATTGCCAAACATCCGCAGCTGCGAAATATGTGAGCTATAGGAAAACAGGTCCGGTACCAGAAACACATCTACGGTGGTATCGGAAAATTCGTTTAAGAACTGGCGAATGCGCTGCTGGGCGACCATCGGCAGGGCGATATAGACTTCATCTATCTCGCCTGCTTTTGCCAGCGCCAGCAGGTCGCGCGAGTTGCCTTTTTTCTCAATGCTGAGCAGGCGGCTGTCGCGCTGTACGGCGCGGTCCTCAAAGAAGGTAATTTCAATACCGTTATGGGTATACTCCTTAAACAGCGCCTGCTCAATGGCCAACCCGGCTGGCGTAATACCTAAAATAGCCACCTTGAGTCTGGATTTGAAAAAATAGCGGCTGGAGATAATACGAATAAGAAACATACTAATGAATATGGCCAGCGAGCATAGTGCAATCACTTCAGCCAGCAGCAGCGCGTTCGTACTGGCATGATTGTTCATTAATAGTTCAGCAATCACAAACAATAAAAACGTCAGCAGTCCGCTAATACAGACGCTAAAAAAAAGCTTCGTTAATTTTTTAAAATACTGACCTTTAAACTGGCCTGAATATAACTGAAAGTGCTCGTTGGCCCGGATAAAAATCAGGGAATATATTATTCCGAGGAACAGAGAGGCCGTAGATGGTTCGACGAGAAAGTATTTTAAATAAGCAAAAATGAACAGGTTAACGGCAAAAAAATCCAGTAGCTTCATTAGCTTACTGTAGCGGGCGTTATAAATTTTAATTGTGCTATCCGTCATCTTTTTGCTCGTTTTATAGTCAATAAAATGATGTCATATCCCGCTGAAAAGCAAAATTTATCTCTATGAATCTATTAAGAAATTAAGCTTCAGACCGGCGTTGATTATTGTAGCCTACGATTAATCCTATGTCGAACCTGCCCGGAATGGATGATTGATAACTTTTTCTTATAGCCAACGCCCTTTTTCGCATTGTTATTAAGCATAATGAATGGCGCTGAGACGGGCAGGATATCGGGATGTCCTCATGAACCCAGCCGCGAAACGTATTTCCAGCTATTACCGAGGGAAATGACCGCTAAATAAGCTGCGCCAGCAGAAGCTGGCGCGAGGGTAGATTAAATCCCAATACACATGTATTTGATTTCTAAGTAATCTTCTATGCCATACTTCGAACCTTCGCGACCGAGGCCGGAGGATTTCACGCCGCCGAAGGGAGCCACCTCGGTGGAGATAAGGCCGGTATTAATACCGATAATGCCGTATTCCAGCGCTTCGCCAACGCGAAAGACGCGGCCCAGATCGCGGGCGTAGAAATAAGCCGCCAGGCCGAACTCGGTATCGTTGGCCTGAGCGATAACATCTGCCTCATCTTTAAAGCGGAAGAGCGGGGCGAGGGGCCCAAAGGTCTCTTCTTTCGCTACTTTCGCATCGCTGGGGACGTCCACCAGAATCGTGGGCTGAAAGAAGTTTCCGCCCAGCTCATGGGGTTTCCCGCCGGTAGCCACCCGCGCGCCTTTGTCCAGCGCATCGGCAATATGTTCCTGCACTTTGGCGATCGCTTTCTCGTCAATCAGCGGCCCGATGGTGACGTTCGGCTGCAGGCCATCGCCGATTTGCAGCTTACTGACCGCCTGCTGAAGCTTTTCGGCGAAGCGATCGTAGACGCCATCCTGAATGTACAGGCGGTTGGCGCAGACGCAGGTCTGTCCGGCGTTGCGGAACTTGGAGGCCAACGCGCCTTCGACAGCTTTATCCAGATCGGCGTCATCAAAAACGATAAACGGCGCGTTGCCGCCCAGCTCCAGCGAGACCTTCTTGATATCTTTCGCGCACTGTTCCATCAGCTGGCGACCTATTTCCGTCGAGCCGGTAAAGGAGAGTTTGCGCACCAGCGGGTTACCGGTGAGCTCGTTACCCACTTCGCTGGCCGAACCGGTCACCACGTTAAATACGCCTTCGGGGATCCCGGCGCGGTTAGCGAGCTCCGCCAGCGCCAGCGCGGAGAACGGCGTCTGGCTGGCGGGCTTGAGCACCATCGTGCAGCCTGCGGCCAGCGCCGGGCCCGCCTTACGGGTGATCATCGCCGAGGGGAAATTCCACGGAGTGATAGCGGCGGTTACGCCAATCGGTTGTTTAATCACCAGCAGCCGTTTGTCGGCCTGATGACCGGGAATGGTGTCGCCGTAAATGCGTTTACCCTCTTCGGCAAACCACTCGATAAAGGAGGCGGCGTAGCCGATCTCGCCTTTTGCTTCCGCCAGCGGTTTCCCCTGCTCCAGCGTCATCAGGCGCGCTAAATCGTCCTGATGCTCCATCATCAAATCAAACCAGCGGCGCAGGATAGTGGCGCGCTCCCTGGCGGTAAGGGCTCGCCACGCGGGCAGCGCGCGAGCGGCGGCATCGATAGCCTCGCGAGTTTCCTCGGCGCCCATTTTGGGCACGCTGCCCAGCTGCTGACCGTTGGCGGGGTTAGCAACCCCGAGGGTTTCTCCGCTGCTGGCGTCGCGCCAGCGTCCGTCAATGAATGCCTGCTGGCGAAAAAGGGTAGGGTCGTTAAGTTGCATGATTGCGTCCTGTCTTAATCTGTTTTAAACCGTGGATGCGCCTGAATCAGCTGCGTCAAACACCTGTCCCTGTTTAGTGTAGTCGAACACGTTCAGAGAACCGGGAGCAGTACTGGGTGATACAACAATAACCCTCAATAATTTACGGATATTTGAACTGGCAGAACGTTATTGTGCAAACAATGCTGTATTTTTTATACTCAATTTGCGAGAAAGGAGCGCCCTATGTCACAGCAAGAACGGTTTTGTCAGGCCTGCGGAATGCCGATGTCCGCCGAGGAGGCGAAAAGCGCAAGCGACGATTACTGCGCCTGGTGCTGCGATAGCGAGGGGAAGCTTAAGTCCTGGGAGGATGCCGTTTCCGGCCTGGCTGAGTTCCTCGATTCCTGGCAGAAAGTTGGGCCTGCGGAATCGCGCAAGCGAGCGATGCGCTATTTAACGGCCATGCCCGCGTGGGCTCATAAAGCGGAAGATTAACCTGCAGCCCGGAGCAAAAACTCCGGGCTTTTTAGCGCGATCAGAACTTCCAGGAGACGCTGCCGACGATACTGCGCTCTGCGCCAAAGTAGCAGTAAGAGAGCGAGTTACAGGCGGCAACGTAGCTCTTATCGGTCAGATTATTGACGTTCAGCTGCGCGCTAAGGCCTTTAATCCCGACCTGCGACAGGTCATAGCCAATCGTCATATCCACCAGCGTATAGGATGGAAGGGTATGCGTATTCAAGCGGTCGCTGGTAATACCGTTGACGTAACGCACGCCGGAACCCAGCGTCAGACCATCCAGCGGGCCGCTTTTCACATCATAGCTCAGCCAGGCGCTGGCCTGATTGCGCGGCGCGTAAACGGCGCGCTTGCCTTGCTCTTCCGGGCTGCTTTTCTTATAGCGGATGTCGGTCCAGGTATAGGCCGCCTGCAGACGGAGGCTGTCGGTTAGCTGACTGATGGCCTCCAGCTCCACCCCTTTCGACTCAATTTCGCCAATCGAGCGGTACGGATCGGTCGGCTCTTCTTTGGTGGCGATATTGGTCTGATTGATGCGGAATACCGAGGCGCTGAACTGGCTGTTCATTCCTTCTGGCTCATACTTCAGCCCGGCTTCCCACTGCTTGCCTTTCATCGGATCGAGCACGTTGCCGTTTTCGTCGGCGAAGCTGGTGGGCGTAAAGGCGGTAGAGTAGCTGATGTACGGGGCAAACCCGTTGTCGAACAGATACAGCAGGGCGGCACGTGTGCTGAAATTGTTCTTATCCAGATCGCTGCGCGTTTGATTCAGCTTATCGATATTCGACACGCTGACCTGGTCGTAGCGCCCGCCCAGGGTGAAGCGCCAGCGGTCCCAGGACATCTGGTCCTGAAGATAGTAGCCGGTCTGGCGCAGCTTGTGTTTTTCACGGCTGTACATGGTGATGTAATCCGGCTTCGCGCCGTAAACCGGATTAAACGCGTCGATGGCCGGGAATGCGCCATAGTAGCCGGTGGTGTTGTTGCTGCGATCCTGATAGTCAATGCCTATCAGCAGGCGATGGTTCACGGCCCAGGTATCGACGCTGCCGTCGAGCTGGTTATCGAGAGTGATGGCGTTCATCTTTTCGTCCGAGCCGGAGTAACCGCGGTTCAGTTCGGTTTCGTTCAGCCAGCCCGCGGCATAGACCTGATTCAGCTCGACTTTGGTATGCAGGTAGCGCAGCTTCTGCCGCACCGACCAGCCGTTATCAAACATATGCTCGAAATTGTAGCCGACCATATTTTCACGGCGGTCGTACTTGTCGTAATCATCTTCACCTTCGAAGAAGGTGTTAGCAATTTTCTTGCCGTAGTGCGGTACCACGGTACCTTCATAGGGGAGACCCGAGTGGCTGCCGCCCTCCGGATCGCGATGCAGATAGGCCATTAAATCAAGGCGCGTCTGGTCGGTGATGCGCCAGGTCAGGCTGGGCATAATCGCGTAGCGCTGCTCTTTCAAGGTATCAAACTGGGAGTCCGCATAGCGGGTCATGCCGCTTAATCGCGCCGCCACCCGATCGTTATCGTCCAGCGCGCCGGTGACGTCAAACGCCGCCCCGCGCTGGTTGTTATTACCGGCAAACAGCTTGATTTCCCCTCCGGGATCGAAAGAGGGCTTACGCGAGGTGAGGGCGACGATGCCGCCGGGCGAAGAGCGACCATACAGCACCGAGGCCGGGCCGCGCACCACTTCGATATTCTCCAGGAACCACGGATCGACCACCAGTGAGCTATGGGAGTTGGTATCGCCCATCATTTTCAGGCCGTCAAGATAGACGTTATCCAGGCTGCCATCGGAGAAGCCGCGCAGGACGATATAGTCAAAGCGGTTGGAAGCGCCAATCTGGTTGCTATAAACACCGGGGGTGTAGCTCACGGCCTGACGGACGCTGATCGCTCCCTGCTCTTCAAACTGCTCGCGCGTGATGATGGATACCGATTGCGGGGTCTCAATATCCGGCGTGGCAATTTTGGTCGCGCCGCTTTGCATCTGCGAAGTGACGACGATGGTTTCGTTTTTTGTTGTTTCCTGGGCCAGCAGCGGGAAAGCGACGCCGCCGGTCACCCATCCTACCAGTAGCGCCAGGCGAGTTTTCGCAAACATGAACATCTCCAAAGGCATTTCTAATTGTTAATAAGAATTATTACCTTTTTGAGGCGTTCTATAGCTATGCGCAATGCCAGGATGCGTATGCGCGCTGCCAAAGCGGCGAAACAGACTTCGCGAAAAGGTGAAAAATAGATTAGCCCGTCTTTTGCACGTCGCAGGGGGAGATACCGTAGCGTCGACGAAAGGCGGTAGAGAAATTGGTGGCGTGCTGATAGCCCGACATCCAGGCCGCCTGCTGCACGCTGTACCCCTCCAGCAGATAGCCTCTGGCCCGCGCCAGTCGGCAATCGCGCAGGTAATCAAAAACCGAACAGCCGTAGGCCTGGCGAAACTTACTGCGCAAGCTGCTGGAGCTCATCGCGGCCCGCTGGGCCAGCTCGTTCAGGGTGTAGTCGTTTTCCGGCGCCTGCTCCAGCAGGCGGCGAACTCTCTCCAGGCGCAGCTGCTCGCCGCCTGCCGGGAGGATCTGCTTCGCGCTTTCATCCTGGCACACGCTCAGACCATGGCCGAACAGCTGCAGGATCAGCCCCTCCAGCATCAGTTGCCGGGAAACGCGGCCCGGCGCGCTCTGCTGGGCATATTGCAGGCCGCTCAGCAGAAAACCCGGTATCTGCCAGATGAGCGTTGGCGTCTGGCATCTTTCCCATTCGCGCATTAATGAAGCAAGCAGTCCGTCGCGCCAGGCGCCGTCCGGGTAGAGTCCAAGGGAGAGCGTGCGGAGCCTGCTGTTGGCATCGTGACGGGCGCACATGACCTGATGTTCGCTAAGGCGTGAGGTGAACGCCATCCCGGAACGCACAAGGTGCTGCTCGCCGTTGAGAGTCAGGGAAACGCTGCCTTCCAGCACCACCAGCATATAGAGAGGGCTGCTATGGCGGGAGGTGGTTTCATAGGGCTGCAATACGTGAACATCTGAGTGGGTGATGCACATCCCGCAGGGCAGCGTCATCTCTTCCACTTCACCTTGCAGCACCGGGCTGGCGTGCGAGGGCTCCGGCGTTTGCAGCAGCGGAAAGCGATAGTCGATACCATAGCGTTCACCAAACGCCATAAACTCTCTGACGGAGAAGGTTCTTCTCAGCGCCTGGCGGGCCGGCTCGTTCTGCCCAGGAGTATTGTTCATGCGGTTTTCTGCACTGGAGATGAGGCTTCATCGGATGAGGTAACCTTACCATTGTGCGGGCAGGGCGACAATAAAGATGAGAATGATTATCAGTGTTTGCATTGCATGCTGCGGTTACTGCAGAACGGCGCGCGGATAGCCGCTATCCGCGCGCGGGAGAGTCAGGCGTCGGCGTTATCCAACGGCCAGGAGTCAAACAGGTAGCCGTCGAAGTAAATATCATCGACGTTGGAGAACTCCAGCAGACGGCGTTTAACATTTTCCAGATGCTGCCACATGGCGAGTTTTGCCGCCCGGGCGTCTTTTTTGATTAAGGCGGCAAGGATCCGTTTATGATCCACCAGCCACTCCTCGCGGTAGTGAGTGTCGCCGAGATGGCGGTGCAGCTGGATCCACATGGGATTATTTTCCCGCCACTGCCATGACTGGCGGAACAGTTCTACCAGCATACTGTTGTGCGTCGCTTCGGCGATGGCCAGATGAAACTGCATATCGCCGCTTTCGGAACCGCCCGGCGCGCTGCTGGCCAGCTCGCGCTCTTCCAGCTGTAAGGCCTGGCGCATTTTGATGATATCTTCCCGGGTTGCCTGCAGGGCGGCAAATTCGGCGATATTGCTTTCCAGCAGTTGGCGGGCCTGCAGCAGCTCAAATGGACCGGCATCATTACAATGCTTCATGTCCGCGCTCTCCACCGCGCCTTCCGCCGCGACGTTATCCAGCACATAGATCCCGGCGCCGCGGCGCACTTCGACCAGCCCTTTAATTTCCAGCATGATCAGCGCTTCGCGGACCACGGTACGGGTTACATCCAGCATCTCGGCGATCTCGCGCTCAGGCGGCAGGCGATCGCCAGGGTTATAGGGCGTCTTGACGATGAGATCGCGAATTAACGCGCCGACTTCCTGATAAGGTCTGTGCTGAGAAGTTTGTGATTTCATGGTGTTAAGTTGTGATATGCAGTAGCCCGGTGGTTGACTATAACATTTGGCCGGCGGGTTGGCATCACTCTCGGCCCGGAGAGGGAAAACGGGTCAACCAAATTATTGTTCAGTTGACCCGTGAAAGAAGGGAGACTACAGACTGGCGCTAACCGCCGCCACGCACTCGCGGGCGCCGCGCTCGCACAGCTGTTGATACGCCAGGGTAACCGCGTTGACGAAGTCGCCATTGTCCGGCAGATCGTGGGCAAAGATCCCGCTGATGGCCAGCAGCGCGGCGACGCGCTCCGCGCCCTGATAACGCTGATTAATCTGCTGGATCTCCATTAGCAGCGGGTCGACAACATCAATGGGTTGTCCCTGCTCATCGCTTCCCTGGGTATAGCGCATCCAGCCCGCCACGCCGAGCGCCAGATGGCGCCAGCTGCTGCCGTTTTGCAGATGCAGACGAATTGGGTCAAGCAGGCGCTGCGGCAGCTTCTGGCTACCGTCCATGGCGATCTGCCAGGTGCGGTGACGCAGGGAAGGGTTGCTGAAACGGGCAATCAGCAGCGTGGCGTAGGCCTGAAGATCGGTGCCTTCCGGCATCGAGAGCGTCGGCGCCTGCTCCTGCATCATCAGGGCAAAAGCCGCTTTGCGGTATGCCGGGTTAGTCATGGTGTCGGCGATGGTTTCATAGCCGCCGAGATAGCCGAGATAGGCCAGGAAAGAGTGGCTGCCGTTGAGCATGCGTAGCTTCATCATTTCAAACGGCACGACGTCTTCAACAAACTGCGCGCCGACTTTGTCCCACTCCGGGCGGCCGTTGACGAAGCTATCTTCAATCACCCACTGACGGAACGGTTCACAGGCGATGGCGCACGGATCGTAGACCCCAAGCTGGTCGGCAATCTCCTGTAGGGTTTCAGGCGTTGCCGCGGGCACAATGCGGTCAACCATGGTGCACGGGAAGGTCGCGTGAGCTTCAATCCACGCCGCCAGCGCTGGGTCACGGGCCTGGGCCAGGCCAAGTACCGCCACTTTCGCCACGTGGCCATTCTCGCGAACGTTATCGCAGGACATCACCGTAAAGGCGTTTAGCCCCTCTTCGCGGCGCAGGCGCAGCGCTTCGACGATGTAGCCTATAGCGGATTTCGGCGTCGCCGGATGGGCGAGGTCGTGTTGAATCAGCGGGTTATTCAGATCGAGCTGACCGCTGGCCGCATCGGTGCAGTAGCCTTTTTCCGTTACCGTCAGCGAAACGATCGCCGTTTGCGGTCGCGTCATGGCGCGCAGAATACCGTCACAGCCGTCGATTTCCGGATGCAGCGCCTCTTTCATCGAACCGATAATTTTCAGCGCGGTGCTGTCAGCGCCTTTTTCCGCCACGGTATAAAGCAGCTGCTGATTTTTCAGATTCTCAATCAGGAGGCGGTCGTTGCCCGGCATCAGGTTGACTTCGCAGATGCCCCAGTCGCTATCGCTGGTTTCCAGCAGATGATGGGTATAAAGCGCCTGATGCGCGCGGTGAAATGCGCCGCAGCCCAGATGAACGATGCGGGATTCGAGACGAGAACGATCCCACGCAGGGCGCGTAACCGGCAGGTTGCTGTCGGCAATGGTTGCAGTCATAGCAAACTCCAGAGTGGGCCGCAACAGGCGGCCGAAGAGGAAAAGGCGGAGCCTGCTGCTCCGCCGGTCAGGAATTAGCGGCTAAAAAAAGCGCGCTGGATCGCCAGCTCCACGCCGCGGACTTCGGCCAGCCCTTTCAGGCGACCAATTGCGGAATAGCCGGGGTTGGTTTTCTTTTTCAGATCGTCGAGCATCTGGTGGCCGTGGTCAGGACGCATCGGGATAAGATCCTCTTTACCTTCCGCTTTACGGCGGTGCTCTTCTTCGACAATGGCCTTCACCACTTCATACATGTCCACGTCGCCGTGCAGGTGCGCCGCTTCGTGGAACGTTTTCGGGTTCTCTTCACGTAGCGTAGAGCGCAGGTGGGTAAAGTAAATACGCGGACCGAACTGCTTAATCATATCAACCAGGTCGTTGTCGGCACGTACCCCGTAGGAGCCGGTGCACATGGTAAAGCCGTTCGCCATGCTGTTCACGGTATCGACCATCCACTGCATATCTTCAATCGTTGAGACGATGCGCGGCAGGCCGAGGATCGGACGCGGCGGATCGTCCGGGTGGACCGCCATACGCACGCCAACCTCTTCGGCAACGGGAATAATCGCTTTCAGGAAGACGGCGAAGTTCTCGCGCAGTGCGGCTTTATCGATATCTTTGTAGGTTGCCAGATGCTGGCGGAACTGGTCGAGAGTATATCCTTCTTCCGCGCCCGGCAGACCGGCGATGATGTTACGGGTCAGGCGCGCTTTATCCTCTTCGCTCATGGTGGCGAAGCGCTGATTCGCCTGGGCGACCTCTTCGGCGGTGTAGTCCGCTTCCGCACCCGGACGCTTAAGGATATGCAGCTCAAACGCCGCAAATTCAATTTGATCGAAACGCAGGGCTTTGGAGCCGTCCGGCAGGACGTATTCCAGGTCGGTACGGGTCCAGTCGAGGACCGGCATAAAGTTGTAGCACACGGTACGAATGCCGCACTGGGCCAGATTGCGTAGGCTCTGCTGATAGTTAGCGATCCACTGCGCGTAGTTGCCGGTATGGGTTTTGATCTCTTCGTGAATCGGTACGCTTTCAACTACCGACCACACCAGCCCGGCTTCTTCCACGATGGCCTTACGCTTGAGGATCTCGTCAACCGTCCACACTTCGCCGTTCGGGATATGGTGCAGGGCGGTGACCACTCCGGTCGCGCCCGCCTGACGGACGTCAGCTAAAGTGACCGGATCGTTAGGGCCATACCAGCGCCATGTCTGTTCCATGCTTAACCTCTTTCACGTTTTGACCTGTTCCAGGCCGCTGCTTTGATGGGAGTGTCGGTTCCGGTCAACCATCGTAACGGAGAGAAACCAGACGATATGGCGTATAAGTTCCTCCAATTGGTCAAACATGTCAACCATAACAGCGAAATTGGTAAACCAAAATGTGATGGAGATTCGCTAATGGCCTGAGTGCTAACCCATCGATATTTTAGACTCGTTGCGTCGCGCGGAGAGATTCTGCTGAAGCTCAGGAGGGCATGAGGTCCCGCGAAGCGGGTCTTTATAAATGGTTAACCAATGGCGTCAACATATCGACCAGATGCGTCAGAAATCCGCTGGGCTTGCAACAGATCACACTTTTTAATTAATACGATTTCCTTATAAAAACTACGTGTTATCATTTCGCTGGTAAATATCTTTTCAACTCTCACCGAGGCTTTGATGCTGGAGAATGTCATCATTAGATAATCAGCTTCCCGACCTTATCAGGCCGGACTGGTTATCGCTGCGCTTAAACTTTACGCGAACACCCGTGGGTGTTGGCTCGTTTTTACGCATGATGATTAACAGGTTTCTTCAGTATGAATCTATCCCGTCAGGAACAACGTACCTTACACGTTCTCGCTAAAGGTGGCCGGATCGCGCATATTCGCGATGCATCAGGCCGCGTAACCTCTGTTGAATGCTACAGCCGCGAAGGGCTCCTGCTCAGCGACTGCACGCTCGCCGTTTTCAAAAAACTCAAAACCAAAAAACTCATTAAGTCCGTCAACGGGCAGCCCTACCGTATCAATACCACCGGGCTGAACAACGTTCGCGCTCAGCTGGACAACCGCTAAGGAGCAACTGATGACAAACCATAACTTCACCTTTCACATCACCTCAGAGCGTGATGCTGATGATATTCGCGAAGTTGAAACCCGGGCCTTCGGCTTTAGCAAAGAGGCCGATCTGGTTGCCGCTTTGCTCAACGATGAAAGTGCTCACCCGAGCTTATCTCTGCTGGCCAAACATAATGGAAAAGCCGTTGGGCATATTTTGTTCACCCTGGCGACGTTCAAAGGGGAGTCTGACTCTCCGATGATGCATATCCTTGCCCCCCTGGCGGTGGTGCCGGAATACCAGGGCGTGGGCGTAGGCGGATTGCTTATCCAGCGCGGTATTGAGCATCTGAAGGCAATGGGGAGCCTGGCGGTATTCGTTCTGGGACATGCCACTTATTACCCGCGGCATGGCTTTGAACCCTGTGCCGGAGATAAAGGCTATCCGGCGCCTTATCCCATTCCCGAGGAGCATAAAGCCTGCTGGATGCTGCAGCGGCTTTCGTCCCGGCCGCTGGGGAGAACCGGTCAGATACAGTGCGCCCGGGCGTTAATGAAACCCGAGCACTGGCGCGAGTAATCAATAAGGAAATGATGATGACGATTAGTACGATTATCAGGGATTCCGCAAACGCAGTTTTGCCGGAGGTGGAGCGCAAAATCCCCTGGGATGAACCGGCGTTTAGCCAGCGTATGCTGGAGAATCATCTGTCGCAGGAGCACGACTGGGCCAGCCGCAGGCTGGCGGTTATTGAACAACAGGTGGCATGGCTTGCCGGGCAGCTGCCCGCCGGCGCGCGCATTCTGGATCTCGGCTGCGGGCCGGGTTTTTATACGCGCCAGCTGGCGGAGCGCGGCTTTTGCTGTACGGGCGTGGATTTTTCTCCGGCGTCGATCGCCTGGGCTCGTCAGCAGGCGCAGGCGGCCAGCCTTGATATTACCTATCACCAGCAGGACGTTCGCCACTACCAGCCGGAAGAACAGTTCGATTTCATTATGATGACCTTCGGTGAACTGAATGTGTTCAGCGCGGCTGAAACCCGGGCGTTGGTTAATCGCTGCGCGCAGTGGCTGGTGGCTGGAGGAAAACTGCTTATCGAAGTTCATACTTATGCTGAAGTTAAACGGCAGGGGATGGCTGAACCCAGCTGGCAGCGCTGTCCGCAGGGGCTATTTCTGGATGTACCGCACCTGCTGCTGACGGAGCACGCCTGGGATCCCGCTGCGCAAACCAGCGCAACGCGATTTATGGCGATTGAAGAGAACGGCAACGTGACGCGCTTCGGCAGTCAGATGACCGCCTGGCAGGATGACGCCTGGCTCAACCTGCTGCATACGGCAGGTTTTACCTCAATTATCCGCCCGGATGGGGCGGCATGGCCGGTCAGCGATACTTTTACCGACAAGCTGTACGCGCTGCTGGCCGAAAAAAACGAATCTTATTTTCTTACTACCCACTCAATGAAAGGAATACCAACATTGGATATCCCACGTATTTTTACGATTAGTGAAAGCGCCCACCGCATCCATAACCCGTTTACGCCGGAAAAATACGCCACGCTTGGCCGCGTGCTGCGGATGAAGGCCGGAACGCGGATACTCGACCTTGGCAGCGGATCGGGGGAGATGCTCTGTACCTGGGCGCGCGACCACGGTATTAGCGGCACCGGCGTCGACATGAGCGCGCTGTTCAGCCAGCGGGCTAAGCAGCGGGCAGCAGAGCTCGGGGTTGCCGACCGCGTCACGTTTATCCATCAGGACGCCGCTGGTTATGTGGCCGATGAAAAATGCGACATCGCCGCCTGCGTAGGCGCGACCTGGATTGGCGGCGGCGTAGCCGGGACGATCGAACTGCTGAGTAAAAGTCTCAAGCCCGGAGGCATACTGTTGATTGGCGAACCGTACTGGCGCCGGGTTCCGGCAACGGAAGAGATAGCGCAAGCCTGTGGCGCCTCTTCGCTCGCCGATTTTCTGACGCTTGCCGATCTGGTTTCCTCTTTCGATGCGTCTGGCTATGACCTCGTCGAAATGGTGCTGGCGGACCAGGAAGGCTGGGACCGCTACGAAGCGGCGAAATGGCTCACCATGCGCCGTTGGTTAGAGGACAACCCCGGCGATGAATTTGCGCCAGAAGTTCGGGCGGAGCTGACAATTGCGCCAAAGCGCCATGCGACTTACACGCGTGAATACTTTGGTTGGGGGGTATTTGCGCTGATCAAGCGGTAGTTGAAATCCCCGGCGTAGCAGGCAAGCTATGCCGGGGTATCGCGCTTAATGTTGCGGATGTTCTTTAATAAACAACGTCAGCACGAAGAAAATCGCCACGAAAGCAATAATCAAGTTGAAGCCCAGCGAGACGCCGTAAATCTGAGAAACCTGACCAATCAGCCAGCCTGCAAAGGCTCCGCCCATGCCTGAGGCGACATAGATCAGTCCCATCGTTGAGCCGCTTTTATCGGTGAGTTTTGTCGCCACGGCGGAGGCCGTAGGGAACAGTACCGACATCGCGAAACCAAATACCATAAACAGCCAGACAAACTGGCTGGCAAAGTAGCGGCTGGCAATAATGGCAATCAGCGAGAATAGTGAAAACAGGATCAGCGTTTTGCGATCGCCCAACTTCAGATTGATAAACCCGCCAATAAACCGGCCAACGGTGAACAGCATGGCAAAACTGGATATGACGTAGGCCGCCGTCACAATCTTCTCTTCTGCGGTAGCGCCGACGATATCCAGCGAGCTATAGAAGATAGGGAAAAAGTTCAGAAAAGCCGCTTCCGCAGCAACGTAGAACAGGATAAAACCAATCACCAGCATCAGGCGTTTCTGGCCAAGGATATGCATAAAATCAGAGAGCTGCATATCCATCCCCTGCGCTTTTTCCAACCGCAGACTGCTGAGTACCAGAATGATAATCGCAACAATAATGGCAATCCCGACATAGAACAGGCGCCATGAGACATGATGCGAGAAAAGCTGCTGTAAAATCAGCGGAGTGACGATCATCCCCACGCCGAACATCGCGTTGGAAACGTTGAACATCATGCCGGCTTTTTCTTTGTAGAAGGTCGGGATGACGGTAATGATGGAGACCAGCATCGAGCCGATACCCAGGCCAACAATCAAATAGAAGCCGAAAAACAGCAGCACGCTGAACGCCAGGCTGGTGCCGACCAGACCAACGGCCATCATCAGCGAGCCAATCAGCATCATGATCTTCAGCCCCTTTTTATCGGTAAAGTAGCCGGTGAGCAGACTGGCGACCAGAAAGCCTATCTGGAAGAACATGATCAACGTGCCTATCTGCCCCATGTTCAGATTGATATCGTGCTGGACCTGCTCAAGAATCAGACCCTTGGTGTTCTGTATGCCGCCAAGAAGGAACATGGTGACGAACAGCAGGAAAAATACTTTCCATTTTTGTTGGTTAGCCATTGTTTTATTTCCCTGTGTTAGCAAGTGGGCTTTTGGTAATGGTGGCCAGCGGCGTCGAAAAGCGACTGTTCCGCCCAGCCGTAGCAGTAATAGAGCAGGTCGTCGCAGTCGCTCTGTTCTGCCGCATCGATGGCTTCCAGTAGTGCCATCGGGGTCAGGTTCCACATCTGGATGCCGCTGTAAATGAAGGTGCCTGGCTGTGATTTTTCACGCACCAGATTGTTTTGCTGTTTTACAAATTCAATCGGGAAGCCTTCGGCTTTGAACTGTTGATAGCTAATGTTGTAAGGCAGTTTGAACAGGCGCATAAAGGCGCTGAAGGCGCTTTCACGCTGGGCATCATCTTTGGCGAAATGTTCAATGAGTCCCTGCACGTCCGCACCGCCGCCGAGCTTATGGTAGGGGAAGTGCTTGAGTGCTTTAGAATAACGGGTAAGAGACTGATAATCCTGACCTAAAATCCACGAGTAAGCCGGGGGCCAGAGATCGAGCCACAGTTCGCTGCCGCCAGCATCCCGGTCACTAATGCCGGCCAGCAGATTCTGTACAAAGCGGGAGACGCTATGCTGGCGGAATGCCATCCAGCGCTGCAGAAGTTCATCATTTAATAACGCATCGACGGTCGCATCATACTGGCCGCTGTGCATTTGCGCCGTGAGGGTGGCCAGACGTTGGCGGACCGCATCAGCATTGATGCCTGTCCGATGCATTTCGCGCTGACAGTGCGGGCAGAAGCAGGTGAATAATCCTCTGGGGCTCACGCTCTTTCCTGCCCAGTCGGGGTAGCGGATGCGGTCGATCAGAAACGTCGAATAACCGTACCGGGCCTTAATCGCGCTGAAGGTGTTGATCCACAGTTCAATGACGTCAGGGCCATTAGGGCATAGCCAGTGTTCAACCGGATTGCCGCGAAAATCGATCACCTGATTGTTTTCGATCTGCCCGGCAAAATCGCCGTTGAGAATATTCACCCAGGGGATCACTTTATAAGGGCCGCGATCGGTGGCCTGCTGCAGATCCAGCAGAGGATCGGCGCCCGCAACAATCGTAGGATCAACGCGCTGGTGCAGACGTAGTGGCGGCATATCGAGTTTGACATGCAGCGTGGCGGTACCTTGCACAAACTCATGTTTTGGATTGTGCGGCAGGCGGCCGGTAGGGTAGGGGTTACGTTCAAAAATGGTGTTAACCTCAACAAAGAGGCTATCGACGCCGTTCATTTTGTTAATACGTTCCAGTACTGAATCGACGCCTTCATCAAGAATATCGTGTGGGTGTAGATGGATCCCGGCCATGAGATGCTCCTTTTTTATTCCGGCTGCTGGTTTGTCTTTAAATAAGCTGCGTGTCGGGCATAAATTGAATCGAGGGATACACCGCATGGAGCGCCAGCATCGCCATTCCATACAGCGGTGCTTTTTCTTTTAAATCGGAAAGCTCAACGGATACCCGGGTATTGGCAAACAGATGCCTGTCGAGATTGGCTTGTACTCTTGGGAGAAAAAGCTCTGCGGATTGGGAAACGCCGCCGGTAAGAATGACTTTCTCAAGGTTGGCTATTGTCACCATATTGAGAATGCCGATGGTTAAGTAGTCCGCCATCTCCTCCAGCAACATGGCGGGTACCGTTTCCCCCTGGGCAGCGGCGATAAGTATTTCATGGGCGTTCATGCTTTGGCCGCTGAGCGCGGACATTCTCTCTTTGAGTCCGGAGCCGGAGCAGTAGTTTTCGAAGCAGCCCTTATTTTTCCAGTTCTGAGTCAGATGGTTGCGTTCGAAGAGCATATAGCCGATCTCACCGGCAGCATTATTGATACCCCGGATAATTTTGCCATCCATCAGCAGCGCCGAGCCCAGGCCGGTGCCGATACCAATAAGTGCGGCGCTATGAACGTGGCGACATTTCCCCTGCCACATTTCGCCAATCAGCGCTGCCCGAATATCATTTTCCAGTACCACCCTGATGTTCAGACGCGCGTTGAGCTCATCGGCAAGCGGAATGTTGTCCCAGTCAGGGAGATTGGGGGAGCCTTCAAGCACCGTTCCGCTACGGTAATCAACGATGCCCGGCGTGGCGATGCCGATGACTTTCAGCTTGTCGCGAGAAATAGGCTGCCGTTCGATAAACGCCTCGATACTGGCGCTGAATCGGTCGAGAAACTCCCGGCGAGTCGTGACCTCATAGGTTGATTCCTGATGCTGGGCCAGAAGCTGCGCATTGAGATTGAAGAGGGAGAAGGTGATTTTCGTTCCGCCTAAGTCAATGCCGATCCCAAGGCCATGGTTGGGATCGAAGTTAACCAGAATCCCTTTGCGCCCGAGACCGCCTTCTTCGCTGACGCCGCTTTCGTAGATAATTTTCTCTTCCAGCAGGTCGCTCACGATTTCAGAAATTGTGGCTTTAGTAATGCCGGTTGCCTTGGCGATCTGAGCGCGAGAAAGAGGAGAGTTCTCACGGATGACGTTGAGGACCACAGAGGCGTTCATTTGTCTTAATGTGTTGGGAACATTCAGCTTCAAGATGTTATTCCTTTGGTTTGTAAACTAAACTAATTAATCAAAAAAAAGCTTTTTTAGCTTGTTTAAAACACATTAACGCTTTTTGTTTCGGCTTATAAAGCGTTATTTTTGATCATATAGTTTGTTTTGTATATTTTATGGGGGCGATCACAAAATGTACTGTACGGCCATTATCGGGAGGGGCCACGGATGGAACCACGCCCTCGGTCATAGGCAGAGACTGATAACGAACACGCTCTGGAAACACCCACGCTATAGCATTGACAGCGTCGCCTGTAACGTTACACTAAACCGTTGTAGTGCATAATTTATAATAAGATGGCAGCGTTGACCGTTATGCCTGATGCCATTCATTCATTGCCGCAAAGGAGAGGTATGGCGAACATTCGTGATGTCGCAAAACACGCTGGCGTTTCCGTGAGCACCGTATCCAACGTGCTAAACGGTCGTACCGATCAAATGCGGGCTGAAACGCTGACGCGCATCCAGCAGAGCATGCAGACGCTGAACTACTTCCCGAATCGCGTGGCGCAGCAGTTGAAGACCGGCCAGGCCAAAATGATTGGCTTGCTGGTTCCCTCCATTGTGAATCCCAGTTTTGCCGCGCTGGCGCGTGAAGTCGATCTGGCGGCGAAAGAACGACAGTACCGGGTACTGATTGGCAACACCTATCGGCAAATCGAAGAAGAAGCCGCCTTTCTTGATGATATGTTCTCCCATGGCGTGCGGGGGATTATCGTCGCCGCTTGCGATATCGAAAAGCCGCATTTTGCCCGCGCGGTAGAGCAGGGCATGGTGATGGTGAACTATGATGGCCGTATGCCTGTGCGGGCACAGGCGGATAATTTTTCCCTCGACAGCGTCTCAATGGACAACATTGCTGCGGGGCGAATGGCCGCAGAACATCTTATCGCGCAGGGGTGTCGTCGTCTGGCGTTTGCCACCGTGGCTGGAATGACGCCGAGTCGCGCTCACAAAATAGAAGGGTTTCTTTGCGCGGTGAAAGAGCAGGGGATATATCGCGATGGGATGATCGTGGAAGGACAGGCGATGGCGGCCTATGGCGACACCGAAATGACCGAACTGGGGCGCGCGCTGGCGTTAAAAATCAGCCAGCAGCCTACGCTCCCGGATGGCATCGTAGCGATTAACGATGCGCTCGGCATCGGGCTGATGACCGGCCTGCACCAGGCCGGAATCACGATACCGCAGCAAATTTCCCTTGTGGGCATCGATAATATCTCCCTTTCCGGGTTGATTTTCCCGGGTCTCACTTCCATCATGCCGCCGCTGAAAACGATGGCAGAGGTGATGGTAGACCGGTTGATTATGCGCATAGATAACCCGTCTATCCCGCCTGCGGAGTTTTTATTCCCGCCATCGCTGGTTTCCCGGCAATCTGTGCGTAGCCCGGAGGCCTGAGCCCGGAGCGGCAGAGAAGAACAGGCTGTTCTTCTCTGCATTTCATACCAGCGTTGGGGCCACGGTCAGAAGAATGTTGGCGAAACGGCGCGTTTCACCAGAAGCGATGACCAGCATGGTGTCCGGCGATTTCGCCTGTAAATAAAATGCATTACGCTCAACATGTTCAAATTCGATGGTTTCTGCCAGCAGGCTACGATACTCACGCTCAATCGTGTTATCGAATTCCGCCGGGCTACTCATCAACGTTGCTTTTTCAACATTTATATACCGGAGAATTTTCTCGAGTATAATTACGCTACCGATCAGCCCCGGTGAAAAATTAAGCCAGATAATACGTGCCTGCGTTGAAGTATTGGTTAAAAAAGAGTAATTAGCGTCGGTGATTAAAATTTTCGCCTTATGCCCGCATTGCGCCAGCGCCTGTAATAAATCAGGATGAATAATCTCTGCGTTGATCATATAGCCTACCTTTTAAAAGCTGGCGGGCATAAATACCCGCCACGTTTTTATGCCCGATAAACTCCACCATTAATATCGATGGTCGCTCCGGAAACAAAACCGTCATATTCGGATGCGAGGAAGCAAATAACCCTTGCTACATCTTCCGCGGTGCCCGCTCTGCCTAAAGGAATCTCCTGAATTGTCCGATCGGCAGAGGCCTGGGTTGTATGCTGGTTATGAAAACGCGTCCCCAGAATCAGCCCCGGGGCAACGGCATTAACGCGGATGCCGTGTTCGCCCAATTCCGCAGCCAACGAGCGCGTCCAGGTCAGTACGGCTCCCTTGGTGGTGGAATAGACCAGAGATCCAGCATGCCCGCCAGAACGTCCGGCTAAAGAAGCCAGGTTAACGATACTTGCGCCTTCGGAGGCCGCTTTCAGCCAGGGGAGCGCCTGTTGGGTGACGTTCATCATCGTGGTCATATTGACGTCGATGACCGTGCGCCAGAAATGCGCGTCAATCTCTCCCAGCCATTTGCGGGCAATAATACCGCCGACGTTATTGACCAGAATATCAATGCCGCCCAAAAATTCTGCCGCCTCCGCCACGCAGCGTGCGGCATCGTCCTCATTGGTTAAATCAGCGAAACCGCAGGCCGCGCGAGCTCCCCGCTGTTCGGCAAATGCAAGTAATTCCCTGGGGCCTTCCTCGCCGCTGAAATAATGTATATAAATATCACATCCGGCCTCGATAAGTTTTTTCGCGCTTTCTTTACCAATACCTTGTTCTGCGCCGGTAATAAACGCTTTTTTACCCGTTAATAATCCCATCGTATACTCCTGTTATTCAGTGTGAAACGGCGCCAGCTTATTATCTGGCACAGTGTTAGCGTTTTCTTCGCGTGGTTATCCCTGCCTGCTGAACGTGGCAAATAGCAGGGTTTAATAACTAATAGCCGGCGAGTCCTGGCAACCAGGTGGTTAAAGGGGGAGCCATGGCGACAATAATGATGCCGACAAAAACCACCGCCAGATATTTCGCCATGGGTTTAATCACGTGCTTCATCTCTACGCCGCAAATAGCGCAGGTGGTATATAATCCCAGACCGATCGGGGGGGAAAACAGGCCAAAACCCATCGCCATGATCATCACGATGCCAAAGTGCAAGGGATTAAAGCCAAGCTGAATGGCAATAGGCACCAGGATAGGAGCGAAAATAATCAGCGCAGGCGCGCCTTCGAGAACCGCGCCAAAGATTATCAAAATCACGATGGTTAATATCAGGAACAGCCAGGCACCTTGCTCCATACCAATTCCGACCAGCAATTCAGCGATCTGCTGGGGGATCATTTGTATCGTCAGGGCATAGGACAAGCTGGTCGCGCAGGCCACGATGAACAGCAAAACACCCGACATCGCCGCAATATCCACGAACATTTTTATCGTCGCTTTCAGCGTCAGCTCACGAAACGCCAGTCGGCCCACCACAATGGCGTAGATGACGGCAAAAGCTGAAATTTCCGTTGATGTGGCAATCCCCATCATCACTCCACGGCCAATCATGAAGATCATAACCAGACCGACGGCGGCGCCAAGATAAAGCTGGGTTCGCGGGCGCAATTCCGGGTACGCTTCGCTGACGTTGATTTTCCCGCCGAAGCGGTTGGCGGCCACCATTAACAGCACCAACAGGCAGGCTGCCGGCACCAGACCGGCGATAAACAGCGCGCCGATAGAGATATTGGCGACGAACCCCATCACAATCAGGTTCACGCAGGGTGGAATGGTTTCTGCCATTACCGCAGATGCGGCAAAGACCCCGGCGGCCTCTTCGCCGTCTTGTTTCGCCCGGCGCACCGCAGGCATTAACACGCCGCCTACTGCCGCCACATCCGCCAGCTTTGAACCCGAGATGCCGGAAAAGAAGGCCATCGACAGTACGGTTGTCATATTCAGGCCGCCGCGAAATCGTCCCATGCCACGCACAATAAGCTCCACCAGACGCGTTGACATGCCGTTGATTTCCATCGCCGCACCGGCAAGTAAGAAGAAGGGAATTGCCAGCAGGACAAAGTGATCAACCCCAGCCGCGACCTGTTGAGAAAAGAAAACAAACGGCAGGGAAGGGTCGCAGATAAAAAATACCATTGCCGACATGCCGAGCGTGAAGGCAATGGGCACGCCGGCGAGGATGCCCATGACAAAGCAAATCAGCATGAGTCCGGCAGCCGCGCTGGCCGGATCGGCCATCAGCGAGAGTTTCAGATAACCCAGTGCCGCTAGCGCCAGGATCCCCGCACCGCTGAGCAGAACGATCTTTGCTCGTTCGCGTAGGGCATGTTCCAGCGCAGCCACCATCATCACCACGGAGCCGATCAGGACCGGGATCACATAGATGGTTTGCGGTAGGCCCGTTTCGGTGGTTTGTAGCCGCGCAGCCTGGACGAGATCGTAGCTGGAGATGACCAGGCCGACGGAGACCAGGAACAGGATCCAGCGACTGGCATGCACGACATACGGTCTAATGGCATCAGGTAGAAAGCGCAGGAAAAGATCGACGCCAATATGTCCTCCTCTGCCCGTTGAGGTAGCGACACCAAAAAAGACCAGCGCTATCATCAGCGCGCGCGCCACCTCTTCTGCCCAATGAATGGGCGAATGCAGCGCGTAACGCCAGATAACGGAAGCAAATACCACCAGGACGTTGATAAATAACACCAGCGCTCCGGCCCAGGAGGTGAAGCAGGTTAAGCATTTGCTTAGCTGCCCCAACAGCGTCAACAAAGTATTTTCATCCTTTTTTTTCATAGAGATATCAGCCATGATGAACTCCTCACAGGGTTTATAGCTTTATCGTCAGCCTGGTTGAACCGCGTGGGCCGACGCTCTCCGGCTTAGGGTTTAGCGCTCGACGCCGTAGCGCTGAACTCATCCATCATCGGTTTTAAATCAGGATATTTATCAAGGAAGGTTTTCCACACGGGCTGTACGGCCTGCGCAAAGTAAGCGCGATCGGTTTCCCGAAAGGTCACTCCTTTAGCCTCGAGGTTTTTAATTGCCTCAAGCTCTTTTTGACTGGCCTGCTGACGTTCGTACTCGGTGGCTTCTTTTGCCGCGGCCAGTACGTCTGCGCGTAAGGGTTGCGGAATTTGCTCGAAGCTTTTCTTGTTCATGGCAATCATCAGCGGGTTATAGCTGTGGCGAGTCAGCGTACCGTTTTTGATAATTTCATAGTATTTGCTGGCGTAGATGGTTGGGGCATCGTGTTCCACTCCGTCGATAACGCCCATTTGCAGGCTGGAATAGACTTCCCCGCCCGGCATAGGAATGGCAACGGCACCCATGTGATTTAGCGTGGCGATAAAGTTGGGAACCGGCAGCACGCGGATTTTCAGATTTTTTAAATCCGCCGGTTTTTCAATCGTCTTTTTGGTATACACGTTACGTGCGCCGAGGTTATAGCCATAGCCCAGTACCATAACGTTTGCTTTATCCATCATCAGGCTGGAAAGCTTTTCGCCGACTTTGCCATCCAGCGCTTTTCCCACCTGATCGTAATCTTTGAACAGATACCCCAAATCCAGTACGCCAATTTCGGGTACCAGCGTCGCCCAGATTGAAGTGCCTGAAATCATCATGTTAATGGCGCCGATACGCACCTGCTGAGTAGCATCAGCCTCTTTTCCGAGCATCGCGTTTGCGAAGTAATTGAGCTTGATCTGGCCTTTTAACTTCTCGTTTTTATTGATATTTTCCTGGAAACGATTGAACCAAATATAGTGGGCGGAGGAATCATCAGCCGGCAAAGAAGAGTACACACGAAAATTGATGGCGGCCTGTGCTGAAGCGGTCAGTACACTACCTGCTATGAGCGCGGTACCGAGGCAAGCGAGTGCCAGAAAGCGCCTGGCGGAACGAAACGGTTTTGTTTTCATCATGATAATCCTTCTCACAGTGTAGGGGTCGCGATAAGGTTCTCTGGCATGGCTGAGTCAGCCAGTAGGGTTAACGAAAAATGGTTGTTTTCTTTTTCTGTAACGTTTTAGTGTAACGTTACAGACGCTATCTGACTCATTCTGCAAATGCAAGATGCTTGCTTTATCATTGGGAGTGATATGTGAATTTTGTGGCGGGTATCGCTAATTTTTTGGGGCGTGTTACAAAATGGAAACGAGGCTTTCGCTGTTTAGTCACTGTTTAGTTGAGCTGGCCTGCTATAGATATGCACGGGTCGACGGCAGCACCTGACAAGCAGTCGATGCGCAGCGCCGCGCGAGAAGCCTTTGCCTGATCTATCCTTCCATGCTTTGTAAGATATCCACTTGATTATGTGGGAAAATTATTCTGATTCGTAAAACAACCTAATTTCTCGCTGCTATCCTATGAGATTTAAAAAGTCAGGAAGACGTTTAACTTCGTCCTTCGATATTCAGTAGAAATCTGATCGTCTGGCTCAATTTGCATCCAGAGAAAAAGGAGTGCGATGATTTCTCATCTCACTCCGTATTTATTTGGCCATCCCGTCGGACCGGGACCCAATACCTGGCGCTTAAACTTGATAAAGTAAGCCCATATTTTGGATGTTCACCATCGTCGCTCATTCTGATTAGACCTGACGGTAGCGGTCCGTTTTATCAGAATTTGATGGTTACCTGATTGCCGAGCACCCAGGCGTTTTTAATCTCTTCGCTTCCTCCCGGATGAACGAGCAGCTGCAGGTTAGGGCGGACGCTCAGCCATGGCGTCGCGCGAAAGCTATAATGCAGCTCTGCGGCATACTCGGCTCTGCGAACCGGGACATACAGGGGGTTATCATAATCATCTATCCCCCGCATCTGGTTCAGGAGCTGCGCCCGACGGGCGACCCTGTCGTTGGCGTGCATTTTACTGACGCCGAAGCTGATAAAGTCCTGCGGACGGCTGGCGAAAGGGCCTTTATAAATAGCCCCCGCCTGGATCTGATAATCCATGGTCGCCGTCTTTTTATCATTTATTGCCAGATGGCCGAAAAGGCTCAGGCCATTTTGGCGCTGGCTGCTCGAGGGGGTTATCTGCTGGCCAATATAGAGATAACCTCCGTAACGCCCTCCGTGTCGCCGGGCGGCCTGCTGCGTGAGGACATAGGGATCGCCATTGTCGTCATCCAGCACATCATTGGCGTCCGCCGTGTTATACCATCCGCCGAGTTTCCAGCTTCCGGGGAGTTTTGCCGCGCCGAGAGTAGGTCGATATCCCAGTTCAAAAAGGTACATGTACCCCAGATGCCCGGTACCATCCAGCTGGAAGCTTCCGTGGCGGGTGGCGTAGGCAGGGTTGTACTGAAACGCGCCGGCCTGGACGTAAAGCGCCGGGGCAGGGCTGTATTTAATACGGCCGCCCCACTGGCCTATGGGGGTGTTATACCAGACGCCGCTGCCGTGGCCGGCTAAAGAGCCGCACAGCGACAGGTTTTGAAAAAAGCAGCCGTTGTTATCAAAATCCTCTCCCGGCGGCATCAGGCCCACCTTGAGATCCAGCTTTTTATCCCACCCGGTTTTTTTGAACCAAAACTGCGTCGCGTGCCATGTTTGCCCCCGACCGTAGTTGCTCTGAACGCCGGAGCCTATTACCGGCGCACGCGGATCCTGCAGGCGATCCTGAGTCAGGTCTCGCCCGTTACGATTATTCACCGAGGCTTTAAATTCACCGTCCTGAATACCAAAAACCTTTTCCAGGTCCATATCTATGCCGAGAATATACTGGTCGCTATAGCGCAGAGTTTTATCGCGATCGTAACCGCCGGACATATTTGTGGCCGTCATTGCGCTATATTCCAGCGTAAAATCATAACCATGACGGCGCAGATCCGTACGCACGCCTCCCCACTCTCCGGTCATATTTTTTGCCGTGGGAGAAAAAAGCGTCTCGTTGGCCAGCGCCAGAAAAGGATGTAGTAAAGCCAGCAGCATCGTGCCGCTGTGGATGAGTTTATTCATGTTTTTCACCGCCCGTTGATGAGCCAGGTCTATGAATGATCCCGGGTCAGGCGCAGCTGAATCAGCCGACTACGCCGACCTTCTGTCAGAAGCGGCTCCGTGCTTCCCGGAGCCACCGATCGTCTATGGCGACAGCTCTTCTAACGATTTCCCTTTGGTTTCAATGGCAAAAAGCCAGGTAATTAAACCGCCAATCAGCGCAATGACCGCGAAAGTGATAAACACAAAGCGGATCCCGAAGCCGCTGACGATAAAACCGACCATCAGTGGGCCTATGGAAGACCCCGCCCGGAGCCATGCGCTGGAATAGGCGGTGCCGATAGCGCGCAGTCGGGTGGGATAAAGCTCAGCCGCGTACAGATAAAGCGAAAAGGCGATGGTTTGCAGAATGGCGTAGGTGAGGCTGCCCAGAATCAGAATTTCAACGGCGGATTTTGCCCCCAGAACAGAAAGCGCAATCAGCGGAACGACGGCCAGGAGAAAGGCCCATGTGTACCAGCGCTTGCGGCCAACACGGTCGATCATCAAGGCGCAGATCACCGAAGCCACGACGCCGCAGGAGGAGGTGATCCAGCCGTAGGCCAGGCTGGTGTCGAGGGAGAGGTTAAACCAGGTTTTGTACAGGGTAGGGAACCAGGTGATCATCCCATTGTTGACGCTATATACGGTCAGCCACAGCCCCCACAGCATAAAGGTTCGGGATTTGTAGATACCGCCGAAGAGGGCTTTTACTCCTTCCGGAGCCGCTTTGTGCACCGTCGGGGCTTTTATTTCCGGTTCGGGCAATGACATCCCGCGCCTGATAACCTCAGATTCCAGCGTTGATACGACGTTCTCCGCTTCTTTCAGTCGGCCTTTTGCGGTCAACCAGCGCGGTGATTCCGGCATCAGCCAGCGCAGGGGAACGGTCAGCGCAGAAGGCACCAGACCGATTAAAAACATGACTTTCCATCCATAGATGGGCACCAGAAAATACCCCACCAACCCGGCAAACATCATGCCGATGGGGAAAATTACCTCATACAACAAAAAGAAACGCCCGCGCTTTTTGGCGCCGACAAATTCATTGATATAGGCGCTGGCCACGGGAACCTCGGCGCCGATGCCCACGCCCTGTAAAAAGCGAATGATAAGAATTGACCAGCCGTTCCAGGCAAAAAGGCAGGCGGCATCCATCAGCACGAACATGATAATGGTGATACGTAAAACGCCGATACGGCCTATTTTTTCCGCCAGTGAGCCAAAAAAAAGTGCGCCGCACAGCTGTCCCACATAGCTGGCCGCAATAATAAGACCGACAAATGTCGGCGTAAGACCCCATTCCTGAGTAAGCTGGGGGAGAGCAAATGCGATTGCAATAATGGTATAAGCATCAAAAAACGTCGATAAGCCGACGATAACGCGGATCGCTTTCAGCCGTCGGGTGATGGGGAGGCGTTCCAGCCTTGCCAGCAGCGCATCTGGCGTGGACGCCGTTCCGCTGGCAACGGCGTAATCTGAAGCAATGGCCTGAGTTGACATAGTATTACCCTGTTAAACGTTGTCTGGGGCATACACGTAAGGTTCTGAATAACCACAGGGCAACGAACCCTTATTCATAGACGTGCTGCATATAATGCTGTCTGAATTGGTTTGTGATAACGTTACTGCAATCGATTTCACTTGCAGCTAATCCTTTGCTGGATTTGTCGCTAAGTCAATTGCGCCAGTTGTATAAATGTCGAACAGTTCACAATCTGAAAAAACTTACGCGTAAAAAGGCCAGGCGGCGAACGTCGAGTAAAGTGAACAAGCTGAGTGAATTAACCACCGGGGGAGCGGCCCCTGGCAAAGTGAAGCACCATTCCTTTTGTCCGGGCGAGGTTTGACGTAAGATCCTTTAATCTCTCGGTTTGCATGATGGTATCCCTTGAACGGGCAACACGGATATTTACCCGCTTTGATGAGTTGGAGCAGCAGATGGATCAAGAAAGTGAACTGAACGATTTGCCGGAAAAAAAGCTGGCGACAATGCGGGATGTTGCTCGCGCTGCGGGCGTGAGCGTCTCGACCGTTTCGCGCGTACTCGATGAAAGGTTACCCACCTCGCGCAGCGCCTCGGCAGATAAAATTCGCCAGGTGGCGCGCGAGCTTGGCTACCGTCGGGACTATGTTGCTTCCAGCCTGCGGCGTGGCGATACCGGAACGCTTGGCGTCCTGGTTCCGAGACTGACCGATGCCGTCACGGCGATGCTTTTTGAAGAGATAGCCAGGGCGGCGGCCCGGCGAGGCTACTTTGCTATTGTCGCGACCTGCGGAGATAGCAAGGAGCAGGAGAAAAACGCCGTTGAATCGCTGCTGGATCGCCGCGTCGATGGGCTGATCATGTCCACCTGCCGGCTGGACGATCCTTTGCCGCAAACCCTGCGTGAACGGGATGTTCCTCACGTACTGGCGCTGCGCACCGATGGCTTTAGCCCCTCTTCGGTCGGGGACGATGAGCTTGGCGGCTATCTGGCTACCCGACACCTGATTGATTTAGGCCACCGGGATATTGGCCTGATTGGCGGCCCTGATTTTGCCTCCAACGCGCGCAACCGGCGTAAGGGTTTTGAGCGGGCAATGCAGGAAGCCGGGCTCAGGATCGAAGCGGAATGGTGCTGTCACTCTGATTTTAATATCGCCTCGGGGGAGCAGCAGGGAATGAAGATCCTCAGCCAGCCTCATCGCCCGAGCGCGCTGTTTGCCGTTAATGATGAGCTGGCGATTGGCGTCCTCGCGGCCGCGCACCAGCAGGGGCTGGTGATTGGCGAAGATCTCTCCCTGGTGGGCTACAATGACATTCCCCTGGTGAGCAGACTCCCCGTGGCGCTGACCTCGGTCAGGACGCCGCTGGAGCATATTGCCAGCAATGCGGTTGATATGTTATTGAATCCAGAGATAAATAATAATATGCGGGTTACCACGCCCTCCCTTATTCCACGTAAGTCTACCTCGTCTCCACGTAAATAATCCGCCTGAGATCCTCCCCGGCTTTCCTGGAGAAAGCGGGGAGGGTTGATTTTTGTAAAACGGATCTCATCCCGGATGCGGATCGCTGTTTAGTTTGTGATCTGCGTTGCATTTTTAACCAACATGGCGTTGACGGTTTTATTTTTCAGGTTCAATGTCAATGGCGTGAAAACGATTGCAGAAACGATTTCACTTGCGTTTCAAATAATCGATTAACCGTAAACAAATGCTTATTCATCAAGGGGATATTTATGATTAACATCGATCTGAGAGGTTTGACTCCGGCTCCGGTTACACCATTCACTCGCGATGGACGCGTAGACTATGATGCCATTCAGCGCCTCGGTAGCTGGCTGGGCAGCATCGACGGTGTGAAAGGTCTGGTGGTGCTTGGACACGCGGGAGAAGGGACTTTTCTGACCCAGGAAGAGCAGGCGAATGTGATCCGCGCATTTGTGAAGTCCGTGGATGATAAGCTTCCCATTATTGCCGGTATCACCGGGGAAGGGACGGAAGTGGCCGCGCTGGAGGCGAAGCGCGCCGTTGCCGCCGGCGCATCCGCAGGTTTGCTCTATCCTTCACACGGCTGGCTGCGCTTTGGCTATCAGGACGGCGCGCCTCAGGATCGCTACCGCGTGGTGTATGAGGAAAGTGGCCTGCCGCTGATTCTTTTCCAGTATCCGGATGTCACTAAAGCCACCTACAACCTGAAAACGCTGCTGGATATCTCCGCGCAGCCGGGCGTATTTGCCATGAAGAATGGCGTGCGTAATATGCGCCGCTGGGATACTGAAATTCCGGTTATTCGCCGCGAGCGTCCGGATCTGCAAATCTTAAGCTGCCACGATGAATATCTGCTGCATACCGCCTTTGATGTGGATGGCTTCCTCGTCGGCTACGGCAATATCGCGCCTGAACCGTTAATTGAGATGATCAAAGCGGGTAAAGCGGGCGATTACGTTAAAGCGCGTCAGCTGCACGATCGACTGCTGCCGGTGACCAAAAGCGTCTACCACCGCGGTTCTCACATGGAAGGGACCGTGGCCCTTAAACATGCTCTGGTTGCGCGCGGGATCCTTGAACATGCCACCGTTCGCTCTCCGCTGCTGCCGCTGGAAAATGGCGCTGAAAAAGAGATCCACGACGCCATGCGCGCCGCTGAGCTGGGCCGCGTCGGTTAATTTGTTCTGAGTCTGTTGTTAATCCGCAATACAGAAATATCGCTTACTGTATTGCGGATCATCGGTTACTTCGCCCCGCTATCTTTTGCTGCTCTTCATCATAATGCCGGGGCTTTCACCTCTGTATATTCCTGGGTGATTTATGAAACTATTAAGCTTTCGCGTTAATGATAAAAACAAATATGGCCTGGCGACCGCTGACGGCGTCATTGATCTACAGGCGCAGTTTCCTCAATATGGCAGCCTGCTGGAATTTATACCGCATCTTCATCTTGTTGATACTCTGCCGCCGTCTGCGAAACAAGCGAACTACTCTTTCGACGAGATCGCTTTTCTGCCGGTCATTACTGAACCGAAAAAAATCATCTGCGCTGGCGTGAATTATCGCGATAAAAACGCTGCCGGTAACGAGAAGTCCTCTAATCCCGTGTTGTTTATCCGCTTTGCGGATTCACAGACCGGCCATCTGACACCGCTCCTCAAGCCGGAGTGCAGCAATGAGTTTGACTATGAAGGCGAAATGGCGCTGGTGATTGGCCGTGGGGGGCGCAATATTCCTCAGCAGGAGGCGCTGCATTATGTGGCTGGCTACAGCTGCTATATGGATGGCTCGGTGCGCGACTGGCAGCATGCCTGCTTTACCGGCGGGAAAAACTGGCCTGCGACGGGCGGCTTCGGCCCCTGGCTGGTGACGGCGGATGATATCCCCGACCCGCAAAATCTGAATATTACCACCCGGCTCAATGGCCAGACGGTGCAGCAGGATAATACGGGCAGCATGTTGTATTCAATTGCCGAACTCATTGCGTATATCAGCACCTTCAGCGCGCTCTCTCCGGGAGATGTCATTCTGACCGGTACGCCCGGAGGTATCGGAAAAAAACGTACCCCGCCACTCTTTATGCAGCCCGGGGACAGGGTGGAAGTCGAGATTGAGCAGATCGGATGCCTGATGAATACCGTACGCAGCGATGCCGCTGTAGCGCGATAAATTGTCTTTCACCGGCAGGTGACATCCAAAGGTATGGTGAGCGCGCGTTTGTCCGGCGGCCATGTCTTCTTGCGAAGGGGTAATGCCGGATTGGGAGCCGTGGAGGCAATATATGATATTGGTTCAGTTTCTGGTGGTGCTGCTGTTTCTGTACATCGGCATGCGGGTCGGGGGGATCGGCGTGGGGTTTGCCGGCGGTGCCGGCGTAATTGTGCTCAGTGCGCTCGGCGCCACGCCGGGTGATATGCCGATGCTGGTTATCGTATTTATCATGGTGGTGATCGTGGCGATTGCCGCCATGCAGGAGGCGGGCGGTATTGAATATCTTGTTGACCTCACCGAGCGTCTGCTGCGCCGCTATCCGCGATTGTTAGTCATCACCGCGCCGCTTTCCACCTGGCTATTGACCATGATGGCCAGCACCGGTCAGGTCTCCTTTGCCTGTATGCCGGTTATTGTCGGCGTGGCGAAAGAGAACAATATAAAACCTACCCGGGCGCTTGCTCTTTCCGTCAGCGCCTCTTTGCTGGGCATTGTGGCGTCGCCCATTTCTGCGGCGGTGATTTTCTTCTCGGGGATTCTGGAAAAGGGCCATTCCGGCTGGGGCTATATTGAGCTCATTGCGGTATCCATACCCTCCACCTTTCTGGCGCTGCTGGTCACCTCCGTTTTTTACCTGTGCTGGGACAGGATCCGCCATCAGGATCGGCTCGATGACAATCCGGTTCCGATTAAAGCAAGGACTGAGCGGGCGATCCCGCCCTGTGCCGGACGTTCGGTGCTGATTTTTATCGTCGGACTGGTTGTGGTGCTGGTTTATGCGATTGTCACCAGTCCAAAATTAGGGCTGATTGTCCATCCGGCCATGAGTAGCGGACAGGCGCGGGTAGGGGTGATGCTGGGCGTTGCGCTGCTGATTGTGGTGTGCTGCCGGGTTAACGTACACAAGGTCCCGTCCGGATCGGTGTTTAAAACCGGCATGACCTCCTGCATCTGTATCCTCGGCGTCGCCTGGCTGGGTTCAACTTTTATGGATAGCAATCAACAGTGGTTGCAAAGCGCGGTCTCGTCACACTTGTTGGATTCGCCCATTATGTTGGCCATCATTATTATGGCGGCCTCATGCTTCTTGTATTCTCAGGCGGCCTCCACAAAAATTTTATTTCCCGCCGCGCTGAGCATGGGCGTAGCCCCGGCTATTTTGGTGGCCTGCTTCCCGGCCACGGCTTCTCTTTTTATTTTGCCAAACTATCCGACGCTGTTGGCGGCGGTAGAGCTGGATGATACCGGCTCCACCAGACTGGGCCGACATATTATCGATCATCCTTTTCTGCTGCCCGGCCTGGCATCGGTGCTGCTGTCAATGCTCTTCGCCGCGGGGCTGGCTTATGGCATTCAGTGAATCCTAATAGTCCTTCATGTTGGGATGAGAAACGGATATGGGCCGTATCATCATTTAGCTCAATCCGACATGTTATACCTTGTGTAGGCCGGTGGAATATCGAAGATAGCTTTATCTGGCAGGGAACTTAAAAAGCCTGCGAGGCTAAACGGGGGATTTACAGTTTTCCGGTATCCGTCTAACCAGCCGTACTCGGACTACCTGACCCGCCCCTTTCTTGCGGAAGGGGGCTTTCACAATGGGGCTGAAAATTGGGGGTGCCTACAAATTTGCGCGGGTGACGGAACGGGTTCTGGAGGACTGGGTAAATTAACGGGAACGGCTATCAGGGGAAATTCCCACCCATCAGCCTGTTCTGAGGGGGGTTATTTCTTTTTCACATCGGGCAAATCAGCGTCCTCCGTTCCGGGGGGCACGGGGACACTTTCGCAGCCGCGTTTCTGACTCATGCTGGCGCCCGTCAGTGATGCGGACGACAAGGGGGGCGACGTTTTCGCCTGAATATCGTGAATATAATTTGCCTGGCAGGCCGGTAGCTGCGGAGTGAAGGCAGCAACAGAAACCCTGTGTGAATATTTTTCATCTTTATTTACTCCTATAATAGTAATAATATCCGGAATGAGAACAACAGCTTGCAACGTTTTTCTTCCCCGCTGAGGGAATGTTGTTCTGACTAAGAGTTAGCCATAACGTCCCCCGTGAAAAGGAGTTTATATGGGCAACACTACTGTAGATAACCGGTATGCTAACCGGGCGTTACTGTTTGTTACGCTGGCCTGCATCATACCGTTGCTGATTATCTTCTCTGTTTCTCTCAGCAACCCGGGCAGCCCGTTTCTTAATCAGATCGCTGATGCCACCCGCAGCACTCCTTCCGTAACCTCGGCATTCAATCCGGTGATGACTAAAGTGATGGATATCTACGTTAAGTCGGCGCCTGTTGCAGGTATATTGGCCTTTATGTTCTTGCTCAAAAAAAGAAAACCTCTGGAAATAAAAAAACGGGCCGAACTTATACGGGCATGTTTTTTAAGTCCTTTCGTTTATGTGTTTTTTATTTATTTCTTTCTTATGCACAACCTTGAGCTGACCACTGCCGGAAGAACGATTAGATGGATGTCTGAAAATAACTTTAGTTTATTGCTTTTATATATCATGCTTTATATAGCAACATTCTTCATAACCTATGCTGTTTGCTACACTCCTGTTCTCGCCTGTAAATTAATGAGAGAAAGGCAGTAAGCTGCCTTTCTCCTGTTCAGTTAGTAGGCCGGGCGAATAATCTCGTTGTTCAGCTTGTCAATGAACTTATCGTCAATCAACGCCCCTATGAGACCCGCGATAATAATGCCAATAATGCCGACCACAGCTGTAGACACACCAGCAGCAACGAGCATAGCCCCCAATGTGGCCGAAAAAACGGCCAGAGCTACTGATGAGGTTAGTCCGCTGACAGTCCAGGACTCTACTTCCCTCATCAGAGGCCCCCAGTTACCGGTCTCGTAACCCGTAATTGACTTCTCCCTGACATTATTTCCCTTCGTGACATAATCAGCCACTTTAAAGGCTCTACCAAGCGCAGTGAATTTGTTTCCCATATCTTCAACATTAAATGCTTTCCATGCATTAATAACTGCAGTTTTATCCGCAGCCTTGATCTTCATATTGGGGTTAGTCATCAGTTTATTCATTGAAGCCATCGCCTGATCATAGGTGCGGATCTGCTTCCCCTGAAAATTTTGGATATTACTGGCAACTTCGCGGGATAGCGCTTTATATTTTTCTCCCAGAAGAGCACCGGCCTTATCCCCGACGCTGATGATGACTCCGCTGGTTTTATCCAGAACCTCTTTATCACTCTCATTTTTAACTGATGCAAAATTTCTGACAATATCTTTAGCAAATTCTGCAGTAAATAAAGGATGCCCCTGCGCAAGGGTGGTGAGTTTCATGTTATCCAGGTCACCGTTTTTTACCTCAATTTTATACAGTGCTTTGATATCTTTAGCCTTAAAATACATGGTGTATGTATCAGTCTCTTTATTCCTTGAGACTGTAAGATGGTGTAGTAGCCGCATTGGTACTGTCGTTCCGACATAATAAAAGGATTTCTCGTCAGTCGCTCTCCAGTTCCGGTATTTTTTTGGGGTAGTATCTATATTTTCACCTCCGTTAAAACCATCCAGTGGAGTACCGACTCCGATAGAATTGAGCTTTTCCGGATTTTTCAGATTGTATTTATGTCCTGTTTCAAAATCTCCGACCGAACCAATATATCCGGGTACAGTTATTCCCATGACTAGCCCCGTGAGACCAGCCTGTCTGGCCTGAGTGGCAGTAAGACCTTCCATACTTATCGCCATAGTCCCTTCCGGGGAGATTGCGTGCACTGTAATCTTCACTGAAGGGTTGAGCTTGCGCGCGGCCTTAATTAGATTTGAAAGCCTGGCTCTTACGTTTTTATCAGCACGTATGGCATTGATCTGTTTCTGCTCAGCTGGTGTCGTATTACTATGGTTCCCACTGTTGCCTGAAGATCCTCCACCTGGTAATGGACCCGTTCCCCGCTCTTTACTCCAGGTTGTACCGTCACCGAAACCACCATAACTGAATCCCGCCATATGAATTTCCTCTTTGATTTTAATAGAAAAAATAATGATAAACTGTATAAGTAAACACTGTATATTTATACAGTGTTGTACCCTGGTTATTTTCACCTGTCAACAGTGTGGATTACGTTTTCAATGAGTTTTATAAAATGGTAGATAGCAGGGGAATGATAACGGAATTGAATGTTTCCCTGTTGTGGCACACTAAATTTGGCCACGTGATTAAAGGTGATATTCTCACCTCAACACAAAACAGGTGACTTAATGAACAAGAAAACCTAACGTACTTTTACCCCTGAGTTCAGACTGGAATGTGCACAGCTGATTGTCGATAAGGGTTACTCATATCGACAGGCTAGTGAAGCGATGAATGTCGGTTCTACCACGCTTAAGAGCTGGGTTCGCCAGCTCAGGCGGGAGCGTCAGGGTATTACGCCCTCTGCAATTCCCATTAGCTCAGAGCAGCAACGTATTCGCGAGCTGGAAAAGCAGGTTCGCCGCCTGGAGGAACAGAATACGATATTAAAAAAGGCCACTGCGCTCTTGATGTCCCACTCGCTGAACGGTTCACGGTAGCCGCCAGATTGAGTGGCAGCCACACAGTTGTCAGCCAGGATAACATCAATACTAAAATGCCCGTCAGGCGTATACATGCCTGCCGAATCTGCTTAAGCGCCAGTTCGCGGCACCGAATCCTGACCGGGTATTGTGCGGAAATATTACGTATTTCTGGTCACGAAATTGCTGGTGCTATCTGGCGGTCGTTATGGATCTTTTTGCCCGCAGAATCATCGGCTGGAGTCTGTCAGCAAATGCCGATACAGCGTTGGTAAGCGGTGCCTTGCGGATGGCCAGTGAGATGTGTGGCCAACCACGTGATGTCATGTTCCATAGCAACCAGGGAAGCCGGTTACCGGCCTTAAATATCAGTCACTTCTCTGGCGTTACAGAATAAGTCACAGCATTAGCCGGCGGGGAAACTGCTGGGATAATAGTCCCATGGAGCGCTTCTTCCGCAGTCAGAAAACAGTATGGGTGCCGACGGAGGTTTACGCAGGCAAGGACAGGGCCCGGCAGCAAATTAATGATCATATATGGAGCTACTACAATAGCGTCAGGCCTCACCATTACAACGGTGGGCTGACGCCGGAAGAGTCGGAGAACAGATTTCTTAGCCTTCTCTGTCGCACCGCGGCTTTCCATTCGACGCAGTACATTCAGCAGCACCAAAGGCTTAATGTTTTTCACCGGCAAGTGGCCGAGAAAGGGGAAAATATTTTTATTAAAGGCTTCGATAATGTCAGAAGCATACCCTTCTGACCATCTGCTCGCCTTCGTACCGTGCCATTCAAGCGCCACAGACTGGAAGGTATTATTGAGTTGCACATCGCGAACCAGCTTTTCTTCTTTCTTGGCAAACGATGGATCCATACCTTCGGCCAGTTTTTTCTTGGCTTCATCATGTAGTGCCCTCGCTTGTGCAAGGGACACTGCTTGATAAACACCAAAAGCCATACGCTTCTCTTTTCCATTGAAGCGATATTTCATCCGCCAGTATCGGGAGCCAGAGGGAACAACCTCAAGATACAAACCAGCACCATCTGCCAGCTTATAGGCTTTCTCTCTGGGTTTAGCAGCGTGCGCATTAAGCTTCATTGGGGGCATCTCTCAGGACTGAACCCAAAATGCCCCCACTTATGCCCTCAACTATGTCTTGATTTCGGATGAGTCCAGTTGATAACAGCAAATAAGATACGCGCCAGAAACAGCAGTAGAAGGGCTTCGAGTTGATTTAGATAGATCTGGGAAAAGTTTGAAATGGTGCCGATAATAGGAGTCGAACCTACGACCTTCGCATTACGAATGCGCTGCTCTACCAACTGAGCTATATCGGCCCTGCAAGACGTGCTGACGAGCGTAAGCACGGGTTAGAAGGTTAAAACTAAGTGGGTGATGCGTCAATGCCCTTGTGAATCAAACGGCTACTTTTGCATCACCCAATGCGCATTAAGCACGAATGGTATCGTCGCCGAAACCAATCCACTTATAGGTCGTCAGGGCTTCCAGCCCCATCGGGCCGCGCGCGTGCAGCTTCTGGGTGCTGACCGCCACTTCCGCGCCGAGGCCGAACTGGCCGCCGTCGGTAAAGCGGGTAGAAGCGTTGACGTACACTGCCGAGGAGTCCACCTCGTTGATAAAGCGGTTCGCGTTGCCCAGGGTGCGCGTCAGGATGGCGTCGGAATGCTGAGTACCGTGCTCGCGAATATGCGCTACCGCTTCATCCTGATCGGCCACCACCTTCACGTTCAGATCCAGCGACAGGTACTCATTGTCATACTGCTCCGCTTTCACCGGCTCTACGCTGGCCGGGCCGTTTTGCAGCGCGGGCAGGGAGGCCGCATCGGCGTGCAGGCTGACGCCGCTTTCCGCCATCTGCTTGCTCAGCGCGGGCAGGAAGCGTTCGGCGATATCCTGATGTACCAGCAGCGTTTCGACCGAGTTACAGGCGCTCGGGCGCTGCACTTTGGCGTTAACGATCACTTTCAGCGCTTCGGCAACGTCAGCGGAGTGGTCGATATAAATATGGCAAACGCCGATCCCGCCGGTGATCACCGGAATCGTCGACTGTTCGCGGCACAGCTTATGCAAACCTGCGCCGCCGCGCGGGATCAGCATATCGATATACTTATCCATCTTCAGCATCTCGCCGACCAGCGCCCGATCCGGACTCTCAATCGCCTGGACGGTGGCTGCCGGTAAGCCGCACTCCTGCAGCGCCTGCTGAATCACTTTCACCGTGGCGGCATTGGTGCGCCAGGTCTCTTTGCCGCCGCGCAGAATCGCCGCGTTGCCGGTTTTCAGGCACAGAGAGGCGACGTCGACGGTCACGTTCGGGCGCGCTTCGTAAATCACGCCGACCACGCCCAGCGGCACGCGGCGGCGCTCAATGCGCAGGCCGCTGTCCAGCAGGCCGCCGTCGATCACCTGACCAACCGGGTCCGCCAGGTTGCAGACCTGACGAACATCGTGAGCAATCCCGCTCAGGCGCGCCGGGTTAAGCGCCAGGCGATCGAGCAGCGCCTCGCTCAAACCGTTAGCGCGCGCTTCCGCCAGATCCTCAGCGTTAGCCCGCAGGATCGCGTCGGTCTGCGCTTCAAGATAGTCGGCAATCTTTTCCAGCACCTGGTTTTTTTCGCGGCTTGAAAGCTGCGCGAGTTTGTACGAGGCCGCTTTGGCAGCAATGCCCATTTGTTCCAGCATTTTCAGCTCCTTAACGGATAATCATGTCGTCACGGTGGACGGCGACCGGGCCATATTCATAGCCCAGAATGGCATCGATCTGCTGCGAGTGCTGCCCGGCGATACGGCGCAGCGCATCGCTGTTATAGCGGCTGACGCCGTGGGCGATATCGCGGCCTTCAAGGCTGCGAATGCGGATCACTTCGCCGCGCGAGAAGTTGCCGGTGATGGTTTTAATCCCTTTAGGCAGCAGGGAACTGCCGCGTTCAAGAATTGCCTGGGTCGCTCCGGCGTCAACGGTAATTTCGCCCGCCGGCGGTGCGCCGAAAATCCAGCGTTTGCGGTTTTCCAGCGGCGACTCCTGGGCGTGGAAACGGGTGCCTACGGAAACCCCCTCCATCACGTCGCCAATCACGCCAGGGCGGCTACCGGCGGCAATGATCGTATCAATACCCGCGCGGCAGGCGACGTCGGCGGCCTGCAGCTTGGTGCCCATACCACCGGTACCTAAACCCGACACGCTATCGCCCGCGATAGCGCGCAGGGCGTCATCAATGCCGTAAACGTCTTTAATCAGCTCGGCCTGCGGGTTGTTGCGCGGGTCGGCGGTGAACAGCCCCTGCTGATCGGTCAGCAGCAGCAGTTTATCGGCGCCCGCGAGAATTGCCGCCAGCGCCGAAAGATTATCGTTATCGCCGACTTTAATTTCAGCGGTCGCCACGGCGTCATTTTCATTAATGACCGGCACGATATTGTTATCCAGCAGCGCGCGCAGGGTATCGCGGGCGTTAAGGAAGCGTTCGCGGTCTTCCATATCGGCGCGGGTCAGCAGCATCTGGCCAACGTGAATGCCATAAATAGAAAAAAGCTGTTCCCACAGCTGGATAAGACGGCTCTGGCCGACAGCTGCCAGCAGCTGTTTCGACGCAATGGTCGCGGGCAGTTCCGGGTAGCCGAGGTGCTCACGTCCGGCGGCTATCGCCCCGGAGGTGACGATCACAATTCGATGACCCATCGCGTGCAGCTGCGCGCACTGACGCACTAATTCAACGATATGGGCGCGGTTCAGGCGGCGGGATCCGCCCGTTAAAACACTGGTGCCCAGTTTTACCACCAGCGTCTGGCTATCACTCATGATTCTCTGCCGTTCAAAAAGGAGTTTCGATATCGAATTGATGTTGTAACAGGAGTGAGCCCGCTTGCCAACACCTGGCGTGGTGGACGAACCACTTCATTGCGCGGATCGGGCATTCTGGCGAGAAAATATGACACATTCATGACGGAAATAATTTAATACCCTTTTTTAGAAAAAGTTCCATGTTGTCATAAATTTTTAATATTAGAGCGTTAAAAAACCTGCAGTTTTTGACAGGGCTTCCGCCCGGAATTGATTAGCGCGTATAAATAAATTACCAGGACTGAATAATGAAAAAGAGCTCACAGGCATTAATGATGATGGGTCTTATTGCTTCTTCGGCTACCCAGGCGGCAGAAGTTTATAATAAAAACGGTAATAAACTGGACGTCTACGGCAAAGTCAAAGCGATGCACTATATGAGCGACTATGACAGCAAAGATGGCGATCAGACTTACGTTCGTTTCGGCATTAAAGGTGAAACGCAGATTAACGACGATCTGACCGGCTACGGCCGTTGGGAATCGGAGTTCTCCGGCAACAAAACCGAAAGCGACTCCACGCAGAAAACGCGTCTGGCGTTCGCCGGGGTGAAAGTGAAAAACTACGGCTCATTCGACTATGGTCGTAACCTCGGCGCGCTGTACGACGTCGAAGCCTGGACCGATATGTTCCCGGAATTCGGCGGCGACTCTTCCGCGCAGACCGATAACTTTATGACCAAACGCGCCAGCGGCCTGGCCACCTGGCGCAACACCGATTTCTTCGGCGTGGTAGATGGCCTGAATCTGACCCTGCAATATCAGGGCAAAAACGAAGGGCGCGACGCGAAGAAACAGAACGGCGACGGTTTCGGTACCGCCCTAAGCTACGACTTCGGCGGCAGCGACTTTGCCGTCAGCGCGGCCTATACCAGCTCCGATCGCACGAACGACCAGAACCTGCTGTCTCGCGGTACGGGTAAAAAAGCGGAAGCCTGGGCAACCGGCCTGAAATATGACGCCAACAATATTTACCTGGCGACCATGTACTCAGAAACCCGCAAAATGACGCCAATCAGCGGCGGTTTTGCCAATAAAGCGCAGAACTTCGAAGCCGTGGCGCAGTACCAGTTCGATTTCGGGCTGCGTCCGTCCCTGGGCTACGTGCTGTCAAAAGGTAAGGATATTGAGGGCGTAGGCAGCGAAGATCTGGTCAACTATATTGACGTTGGCGTGACGTATTACTTCAACAAAAATATGAATGCCTTTGTGGATTACAAAATTAACCAGCTGAAGAGCGATAATAAGCTCGGCATCAACGATGATGATATCGTTGCTGTCGGTATGACCTATCAGTTCTGATAAGTTAACAGCTAACAGACAACAAAGCCGCCGTGGTGACAGGGCGGCTTTGTTATGAGTGATTAACGATTTTTTGCCAGATGCAGATTATCGTTATTCATGGTTATCTGGGCGTTATATTCCTTCGGCAGGCGGCGAGCCTGGTAGAATACCGATTGCCAGTATGGATTATCCAGCGAAGAGCGCATCACGCCCTGGCTGGTGGAGGCATGAAGAAAATTACGGTCGGTATCATAGAAACCGACGTGCATGCCGCCTTTAATACGGAAGAAGACTAAATCTCCCGGCCGCAGCTGCCGCGGGCTTACGCGCTCGCCCATATGCAGAAGCTCGCGCGTCGTAATGCGCTCCATCGGCAGGTTGAAGCGATCTTTGAGCGTGCGCCAGACAAACCCGGAGCAGTCGACGCCGCTTTGCTCCGTCCCGCCCCATTCGTAGGGCGTTCCCTCCCAGGTATGCATTTGATCGTGCAGCGCGGCGATCACCGGGATCAGATCGTCTGAACCTCCGTCGATGGTCGAGTGACTACTCTGGGCGGCGGTTTTATGCGGTTTCGATGAGGATGAACATCCTGCCAAAAGCAAAAAAGGAACAAACAGTAGCGCGTGAGAGAGTCTGGGCTTCATATCATTGTTTTTCGTCACTGAAAACGGGCCGTGATATTTTATAGCCGATTCGCTACGGCCTCAGAATGACCAAACGCAAAATTTACGAAACCTTACGTAATTAATAGGGGCAGGATCGTGTAGTGAAAAATAACGCGCATTATTTAACGCCAACCTGAACTTATCGTATTAATAAATTTTTTCTCCGTGAAACAATATTTCACAAATATTCGCGTGTGACGCAACCGGGCAAATTCACTTCAAGGTGAAAGATCCTCATCATCCCGCCATTGCGCCGCCAGGCTCCCCTCCAGTACTTTTGAGGGATAAAAGAGAGAGTGGGGCGGGCTAATGCATCTGGATTTTCGCCAACTGCGCAACTTTGTGGCGCTCGTTGAGTACGGCAGTTTTAATCGTGCGGCCGAGGCGGTGTGCCTGTCGCAGTCGGCATTCAGCCGCAGCATCCAGGCGCTGGAGCAGAGCGTCGGGCATCCTTTATTTGACCGGCAGAGCAAGCTACCGACGCTCACTCTGCACGGGCAAAAGCTGCTGCCCTACGCCCGCCGTTTTCAGGAACTTAACGTCGAGCTCAGCAGCCAGCTGCGCGAAGCGGACGATGCGCAAACCGGCGAGGTCGCCTTTGGCTGCGGCCCGGCCCCCGCCGCGAGGCTGATTCCGGCTGCCATCGGCGAGTTTCATCGTCTTTTGCCGCAGGCGAGGGTGCGCTTTCAGATTGATAACTGGCTGGCTCTGCATCAGGCGCTCACCTCCCAGAGCTATCCTTTTGTCGTCGCCGACAGCTGGCAGGCCGAGCTCGACCCGCAGCTGCGCGTTCAGCCACTCAGCCCGCAGCGCTGCTTTTTCGTCTGCCATGCCGGGCATCCGCTGGCAAAACAGGGTCCGGTCTCTATTCAGGCGATGCTGCGTTACCCCTTTGCGGCACCCTATCTGCCGCCGGGCGTGCGCAAAGTGCTGGCGACCCTCAGCCAGCAGCAGGACTTCGCGCCGGCGATTCAGTGCGACCATATCTACGCGCTGCTTTCGACCCTGGCGCGAACCAATGCGATTAGCTTCGCCAGCGAGGATGGCTTCGCGCTATGCCAGCACAGCCATCGGCTGGTTAAGCTGGAGCTCAGCGATCTGCCTGAAGAGTGGCGGCTGATGCAGACCCGGTTTGCCATTATCTCTCCGGTTCATGCGGCTCAGCCGCCGCTGGTTGCGAAACTGATAGAGATGATCCTCCATACCGATCGTCAGCATCAGCTGCAGCTGCTGGCCCAGGAGGAGGGGAGTTAACCGGCGTTTTTCGCCTGGCCTTGGGCATCGTACTGCGGCCAGCGATTTTCCAGCTGCTGGGCTTTCAGCGCCCGCTCGACAAACTGGCCGTCCACCCACTGGCTGACGTCGAAAGCGCTGCGGATCAGGCGGCCCGAGTGAGCCTGCCCGACGCTGCTGCTAAAGCTGGCGGTCAGGAACGGGTCGATGCGCGGCGAGGTGGTAAAGTTCAGATCCTGCGGCTGCAGCTCTTCGAGAAACAGCGCCTGCGGGATCTGGCTCTGCTGCGCCATCTCGGCGGACCAGGCGTCGCGATTGGCGGGGTCACTGATTTCAGCGGCGTTCTTCACCAACACGTTAACGATCTGCTGGGTCGCCTGCGGCCAGGCGTCTATAAACGTCTGCGTGCCGAGGAACCCGGCCTGAGTGGTGTTCTGGCGGCCGGAGTCACCGCTTTTGACGACCACATCAATCTTATCGCCGCGTAGCGCCAGCAGCGAAACGCCGCCCCACACCGCATCGACGCGACCGGCCGCCAGCGCCGCTTTGCCGGCGTTCCAGTCGAGGTTGATCACCTGCAGGCTGCGCTCGTTGAGGCCGACGGTTTGCAGCGCCCGGTCAAAGGCCAACTGGTCCGCCGTGCCGCGATAAACCGCCACCCGTTTGCCTTTCAGATCGGCGAGGGTTTTAATCCCGGAAGCTTTGGTCACCGCGAGGTAAGATTCCGAACCCCGGCTGCCCAGCAGCAGGCGCGTCGGCAGCCCGTTGGCCTTACCGATAATCGCCGCCAGATCGCCGAGGTAGACAAAATCCAGCTGGCGGTTGGCTAACGCTTCATTTACTGCCGGACCGGCGCCTTTGAAAAACTGCCACTGCACTTCCACGCCCTGCGGCTTAAACACCTCTTCCAGCTGATGGCGGATAAACGCCATGCCGACCGGCCCCTCAATAAAGGGTTTACTGCCCGCGCTCTGGTCCGGCACGCCGATGCGGATAGTGCGTAGCGTTTCGGCCTGGACGCTGGACGCCAGGCCGATGACCGCGACCAGCGCCAGCAAGGTGCGGTTGAATATTGCTTTCATCATAACGTGTTGCTCCCTTGAGTTTTTTCTCACCCTAAAGAGCCGACGGGCAACGTGTTAAATGCTTTTATTCGCCAAGCATTGCCGAAAAAAAGCTAAATCAGAAGCCGCGTGCCCGCCAGGCTGAAATGCATTTGATGCATCGCGATTATTCGCCTTACGCAATGGCGGCGAAGCGTGAGGCACGTTTTGATAGCGACATGACTGACTGAAAAGTGGACCGAAATGTCGCAGATGATCTTAAGAACGGATGCTCCCGGCAGGCCGGGGTTCAGGCTTAACGGCTGGCCGTGGCTGCTGCCTGCGTTACTGCTGCTGCTGTGGTACATCGCCGCGCACGAGGGATGGATGCCGGAGCAAATTTTGCCCGCGCCGTCGGTGGTTGCCGATACCGCCCTGTCGCTGCTGAGCGGCGATCTACTGGCGCAGTGGGGATTCAGCCTTCAGCATCTGGCGCTTGGCCTGCTGCTGGGCGCCATCGCAGGCACGCTGCTCGGGGCGCTGTTCGGCCTGGTGCCGGCCGCCGCGCAGCGGGTGGAACCGCTGTTTTACGCGCTGGCGCAAATCCCGACGCTCGGCTGGATCCCGCTGTTTATGGTGCTGTTCGGGATCGATAACGGCCTCAAGCTGGCGGTGATCGTCAAAACCACCGTAGTACCGATGACCATTAATACGCAGCAGGCGGTGGCCGGCGTGCCGTTGACCCTGAGCGAAGCCGCAAGAGTAATGAATTTTTCCCGCTGGCAGCGGCTGCGCTGGCTGGTGATCCCGGCAAGCCTGCCGGGTTGGTTTACCGGCCTGCGTCTGGCGCTATCGCAGGCCTGGGTGTCGCTTATCGTCGTGGAACTGCTGGCTTCTTCGGAAGGTATTGGCTACCTGATGGTCTGGGGTCGTCAGCTGTTTCAGTTGGATATCGTCTTCGTCACCATTGCGGTGGTTGGCCTGAGCGGCATGCTGATGGAGTGGGCGGCGAACCGGGCCTGTTCCCGGCTGGTGTTCTGGCCGCAGCCTGCCGCCGGACGCCTGGCGTGGAAACCGCAGGCCAGCTGGCGGGCGCTGCAGCTGCCGTTAGTTCTGCTGGCGCTGTGGCAGCTGGCCAGCCAGTCAGGCTGGATTGATGAAGCCTTGTTCTCTTCGCCGCTGGCGGTAGCGGTGCGCTTTATTCAGGGCATCCTGAGCGGGGAGCTGACTACGGCGATGTTGGCCAGTCTCGGACGGGCCTTTGTCGGCGGCGCGCTGGGGATTACGGGCGGTCTGCTCTGCGGACTGCTGCTGGCGCTGCGCCCGCGCGCCGGGCAAATCTTCACGCCCACGTTAAACGTGCTGCGCCATATCGCCCTGTTTGCCTGGCTACCGCTGCTGACCGCATGGGTGGGCAACGATAACGGCGGCAAAATCGTCTTTATCGCGCTGGCGTCGTTCTTTCCGATGTTCTTCAGCACGCTGCAGGCCGTGCTGCAGCGTAACCCGCAGCTCGATGAAGTGGCCAGGGTACTGCGCCTGGGCGAATTAGCGCGCCTGCGCAGGGTTATTCTTCCCGGCGCGGCGCCGGGGATCTTCGCCGGTCTACGGCTGGCGCTGATTTACGCCTGGCTTGGCAATATCGGCGCGGAATATTTCATGTCCTCCGGCGTCGGCATCGGCAGCCTGATGATCAACGCCCAGCAGCTGCTGGATATGCCCACCATTCTCTGCGGCATGGTGCTGGTCGGTATCACCGGCGCGGCGCTGGATAAAGCCGGACGTTTACTGGAAATGCGCGCCACCCGCTGGCGTCAACAGGAGCAGCTATGACCTCTTCAACTCTGGTCTCTTTTCGCCACGTGCGTAAATCCTGGCAACAGGTAACGGCGCTACAGAATTTCAGCCTGGATATCGCCGCCGGTGAACTGGTGGCGCTGGTGGGCAGCAGCGGCTGCGGTAAATCGACGCTGCTGCGGATGCTGGTAGGCCTGGAGTCAGCGACCCAGGGCGAAATTCGCATTAACGGCGAGCCGGTCACCGGCGTGGGCAAAGAGCGCGGCATCGTATTTCAGGAGCCGCGCCTGTTTCCGTGGCTGAAGGTGATCGACAACGTGATGCTCGGTCTGGCGGATGAAAAGCTCAGCCGGGCGGATAAGCGCCAGCGGGCGCTGGAAATGCTGGAACGCGTGCAGCTCAGCGAATTCGCCAACGCGCTGCCCGCGCAGCTCTCCGGCGGTATGGCCCAGCGGGTCGCCATTGCCCGCGGCCTGGTGGCACGTCCGCAGATTCTTATGCTCGATGAGCCTTTCGGCGCGCTGGATGCCCTGACGCGCCATACCCTGCAGCAGGAACTTTTACAGATACATCAGCGCGCGGGAACCACCACGCTGCTGGTGACGCACGATGTGGAAGAAGCCGTCGCCCTGGCCGACCGGGTCGTTGTGCTCTCGCCGCGTCCGGGGCGGATACGGGAAGTGGTAAGCCTGGCGCTGCCCCATCCGCGCCAGCGCGATGATGCCGCGTTTACCGCCGCCTGCCGCCAGATACGCAATCTGATTACTTCTGCCTGATTCTTTAATGTAAGGAGCAACTTATGGGACACCCCTCCGTCTTCCCGACCGGCGCCACCCTCTACGATCCGCAGCGCGCCTGGAGCGGCTACACCCTTTTCCAGGCCACCGAACACGGCGCGGTGCTGGTGGATATGAACGGTCACGTGGTACGCGAATGGCCTGAACTGCATGGATTTCCCAATAAAATCCTGCCCGGCGGCGCCATCCTTGGCCACAGCGGCGAGCGCGATCCGCGCTACGGCATGCAGGATATGCTCGATCTGATCCAGGTGGACTGGGAAGGCAATGTGACCTGGAAATTCGATCGCTATGAGCAGGTGAGCGATCCCGGCAATGAAACGCGCTGGATGGCGCGAGCTCATCACGACTATCAGCGGGCAGGCAATCCGGTGGGCTATTACGCGCCGGGGCTGGAGCCGCAGGTGGATGGCGGCAATACCCTGATCCTCGCCCATACCAACCTGCTGAACGAAGCGATCTCCGACAAGCTGCTGCTGGACGACACCATTATTGAAGTTGACTGGCAGGGCAACGTGGTGTGGGAGTGGCGCTGCAGCGACCATTTCCACGAGCTGGGTTTCGACGACGCGGCGCGTACCGCGCTCTACAACAATCCGAATATGCGCGCCAGCGGCGGTGGAATGGGCGACTGGATGCATATCAATTCGATGTCGGCGCTGGGGCCGAATAAGTGGTATGACGCTGGCGATGCGCGTTTTCATCCCGACAACATTATCTGGGACGCCCGTGAATCCAACATTATCGCCATTATCGACAAACAGAGCGGCAAGATCGTCTGGCAGCTGGGCCCGGACTACAGCAAACCGGAGTTGAAACACATCGGCTGGATTATCGGCCAGCATCATGCGCATATGATCCCGCAGGGGCTACCGGGCGCGGGCAATATCCTGATTTTCGATAACGGCGGCTGGGCCGGATACGGCGCGCCGAATCCGGCATCGGCGGACGGAGTGAAAAACGCCTGGCGCGATTACTCCCGGATCCTGGAGATCAATCCGCTGACCCTTGATATCGAATGGCGCTATTCGCCTTATGAAGCGGATTTGCCGCAGCCGACCGATTCGTACCGCTTTTACAGCCCGTACATCAGCAATATGCAGCGCCTGGAAAACGGCAATACCCTGATTAACGAAGGATCGAACGGGCGCATTTTTGAAGTGACCCGCGATCACGAAATTGTCTGGGAATATATTTCGCCGTTCTGGGGCAAGACGCTGAACAACAATATGGTCTATCGCGCCTACCGCATTCCCTACGCCTGGATCCCGCAGCTGGCGCAGCCGCAGGAGACGCCGATTGCGGCGGTCGATGTACGAACCCTGCGCCAGCCCGGCGCGGCGGCAGCGGGACCGGCGCAAAGCGTGGTGCGGGTGGCGGGCGTACAGCCGTACAGTAAGAGCGCCGATGCGCTGTGCGTGGCAACCGATAACGATACCCTGCGCCGCAGTCCGAAGCTGTTCCGCGTCGCGGAAAGCGCGTTCACGCCGATAAGCGCGGCGAGCGAGCTGGAGAGTAAAAGGCCCGTGCTGCTGTTCGTAGGCGCGGAGCGCTGCGTGCACTGCCGCAAGCTCTGGCAACTGCTGGCGCATGAGAAACTCAGCTCGCGAATTGCTCAACTGGATACGCGCTATCTGGATGCCGACCAGCATCAGGATCTGGCGACCACGCTCGGCGTGCGCGGCCTGCCGACGTTGCTGCTGCTTAAAGCGGGGCAGCCAGCAACGCGCGCGCCCGCGCAGCTTTCGGTGGATAATCTGTTCGACTGGCTGAATCGCGCAGCAGAGTAAGTCGCGATTATTGCGGACTGGCGTTTGCCGGTCCGCCGTTGATCTGGCGGATAAAGGCCATCGGCGAATAGCCCATCGCTTTGCGGAACATCGCGGTAAAGGCGGCCGGATACTCATAGCCCAGACTCAGCGCGACTTCGGTAATCGAATCCCCTTCCCGCAGCGCCGTCATGGCGTACATCAGGCACGCCTGCTGGCGCCAGTCGCAAAACGCCATCCCGGTCTCCCGGCGAAACAGACGATTAAAGGTGCGTACGCTTTTGCTCAGCTTTTGCGCCCACTGCTGCGGCGTGCTGCGGATACTGGGCTGTTGCTGAAAATCGCCGCATAGCGCCGCGAGGTGGCTGTTCTGCGGGAGCGGGGTAAACATCGGCAGCGGCGCGGCGGCGCCCAGTTCATGGAGCAGGAGCGCAATCAGGGCGGCATCGCGCCCGCTCTCTTCATACAGCAGCGGCAGCTGGCAGGCGGCCAGCAGGAGCTGATGGGTCAGCGGAGAAACCTGTAACACTTCGCAGCGCTCGCTATCACGCGGGGCGACCTGCGCATCAATATACAGGCTGTGGGTGCTGACGCCGGGCATCCAGACGCGATGCGGTTTTGTCGCCGGGATCCATACTCCGCTGAACGGCGGGACCAGCCACTGGCCGTCATCCGTTTCGACCTTCATTAACCCGTTCATCGCGTACAGAAACTGCGCCCGGCGGTGGCTGTGGCGCTCCAGCAGCGTATTGGGCGGGTAGTCGCTGCCCAGCGCCAGCACCCGGCGAGGCAGATGATCGACGTCATTAATCGCAACGTTGCGCATAAAAAGTTGCCCTGGCTGAAATTCGTAATAGATTGGCTTTAAAGCGTAAGCCGGCCATGAGGTTATTCTATATCGTTACCTCCTTTTGTGGAGGAGTTCGAATGAGCGACTGGCTTTTTCTGTGCGGCATACTATCCGGCGTGACCACCTGGCTCTTTGGTTTCGGCGGCGGTTTCGTTACCGTCCCGCTGCTCTATTTACTGGTCACCGGCGCGTGGGGAGCGCAAAGCGCAGTCGGACAGCAGGCGATGCAAATCGCGGTCGCCACTTCGGCGCTGGTTATGCTTTGTTCCGCGCTGCTGGCGACCTGGCGGCACGTGCGTACCGGCACCCTGAGCTGGCGTCGTCTGTGGGCCATGCTCACCGGCATTGCCGTTGGCGGCATCGCCGGCGCGCTGTTGGCGCTTGAGGTGAGCGGGGAGTGGATCCGCTGGCTGTTCGTTATCTACCTGCTGGCAACCGTTGCCGATTGCTACCTTCGCGCCGGATTTATGACTCCGCCATCCCGCCGGGTGGTGCCGTCGGTGCCACATGAGCTTACGACAGGCGGTATCATTGGCCTGATCGCCTCTTTTCTCGGCGTGGGGGGAAGCGTGATGACCGTTCCTCTGATGCGCCGTCGCGGCGTGCTGATGTCCGAAGCGGCGGCGATGGCCAACGTGCTGACGCTGCCGCTGGCGGCAACGGCGACGCTGACCTGGCTATTGCTGGCCTGGCTGTCGCCGGTGGCGTTACCGAATGGGTTTATCGGCAACATCTGGCTGTCGGCGGCGGCGCAGCTGGTGGCGGGAAGCTGGCTGGGATTAAAAATAGCCTCCCGCTGGCTGGCGCGTTTACCGGATCGCTGGCATGTGAGAATTTATCCGCTATTGCTGATAGCCGTACTGCTGGTGATGAGCGTGCGGGGATAATGAGGGACGCGGCGCTGCGCATCCATCCGAGAGTCGCCCGGATAAGCGTAGGGTATGAACCGGAAACATGGGTAACACTTTAGACCGGATACATGGGTAACAGTTATAACTGGCATATGAAGAGGAGACTCGTTATGCCCGGTTCATTCTGCTGTCATTTTACTTGCGCATGCTCGCGCGAGGCGCTGTGGCCGATAAAGGAAAATAAACGATGGGTAAAACGCTGACCATTTTCGATCTGGATAATACGTTGATTAAGGGCGATAGCAGTACGCTGTGGAGCCGCTTTATGGTGCGCGAAGGGTGGGTAAACGATGCCGATTACCTGGCGCGGGAAGCGATGCTGATGGACGATTACGATCGCGGCGAGATGAATATCGCCGATTATGTGGCTCTGATTCAGGCGCCGCTGGTTGGTGTGGCAAAGCAGGACGTGGATGCGCTACTGGCGCGCTGCGTGCGTGAAGAAATTATGCCGCGCGTTTATCCGCAGGCCTGGGATCTGATTCGGACTTTACAGGCAAAGGGCGAGCAGATACTGGTGATCTCAGCCTCGGTCAGCCTGCTGGTACAGGCAGTTGCGGCGCAGCTGGGCATCGAGCAGGCGCTGGGCATTGACGTCGAGATGGTGGACGGCGGCTATAGCGGAGTGATTGCCGGTACGCCGAGCTATCAGCAGGGGAAGGTGGTGTGTCTTGAGCAGTGGCTGGCGGCGCATCCCGCCTGTTCGGGCGAGGTGACCTTCTACACCGATTCGATTAACGATCTGCCGCTGTGCCTGCGCGCCGATCGCGTACGGCTGGTCAACCCGTGTCCGCAGCTGACGGCGGCGAATGCGCAGCATCAGTGGCCGGTACTGACGTGGCGGCTGTGATTTTCCCCCGGGGGGGCGTAAACGCCTTACCCGGCTACTTTTTCGTGCAGTTTGGGTAACCCGGATAGCTGCGCAGCGCCGCCTCCGGGAATGTTGTGATATCAGACTTCCCCGGGGAGGCGCAGCGCGATCCGGAAAAAACTAATCCGCTTTAAACAGCGGCACCACGCTGCCGCCAATATAGCGGCGGCGCAGCCAGGCGGACAGCGTATCCATCGCCATCACCACCGCCACCAGCAGCAGGGTAATAAACATCACCACGTCCCAGTTCCACAGACGCATATTTTCCGCATAAATCAGGCCGATCCCTCCCGCGCCGACAAAGCCGAGCACCGCGGCTGAACGGGTATTCGATTCGATCTGATACAGGCTCAGCGCCAGGAAAGTGGGGAAAGATTGCGTGAAAATGCTGAAACGGTGCTTCTGTAACCCGTTCGCGCCTACCGCCGTCAGCCCGCGTCCCGGCGAGCGCTCAACCGCTTCGTGCCCCTCAGCGTACAGACGCCCCAGCAGCCCGGTATCCTGCATGATTATCGCCAGTACCCCGGCCAGCGGCCCGAGCCCCACCGCGCGGACAAAAATCAGCCCCCAGATCGCCATATCGATACCGCGCAGCACGTCGAACAACCGGCGCATCAGCAGGGCAATCGTCCCCGGAATCACGCCGCGCATAATGTTGCGCGCCGCCAGGAAAGAGAGCAGCAGGGCGATAACCGTCGCGGTAAGCGTCCCGGCGAAAACAATCGCCAGGGTAATAGCGATTTGCGTGAAGTAATAGCGGAACGGCCAGTTAAAAAAGTCGTGCCAGACGAACATCCGCAGCAGATAGCGACTGATTTGCTCCAGTCCGCTGGCGAGCTGCTCGCCGCTGATGCCGAACTGCATAAAGAACCAGACATAGTAGAGCAGGCAGGCCAGCGTCAGCAGGCCGATATAGCGCAGATAGCGCCCCTGGGCCTGATACAAATGCCGATGCTGGCGACGGCTGGCAGCGATATCCGGTTGATTTTGCCACTGTCTCATTTTTTCCCCTCCAGAACCCACTGCCGCAGGCGGCCGGACAGCATATCCAGCAGCGAGACCACGAGAATAATCAGCAGCAGCGTGATGCTGACCTGATCGTAACGGTCCAGTTTGATATTGGTCATCAGCTCCTGGCCGATGCCGCCCGCACCCACCAGCCCAAGGATGGTTGAGGAGCGGAAGTTAATTTCGAGGCGCATAAAGCCGTATGAGAGGAAGATGGGTTTGACCTGCGGCCACAGGGCAAAGCGGATACGCTGCAGATGCGACGCGCCGCAGGCGGCCAGGCCGCGCACCGGTTTATCCTGGGCGCTCTCTACCGCTTCATAGAACAGCTTGGTCAGGCTGCCGATAGTGTGCAGCATTAATGCCAGGAAGCCGGGGATGGCGCCGATACCAAAAGCCATCACGAAAATCACCGCCCACGCCAGCTCCGGCATGGTGCGCAGAAAAGCCACCAGCACGCGGACGGCAACACGCAGGGGGGCAGGGGACCAGGCATTATTAGCGGCAACGAACGCCAGCAGGGTGGCAATCACCACCGCAACCAGCGTCGACGCCAGCGCCAGCTGCAGCGTTTCCCAGATAAGCGGTAGCTGAATCGGCAGGCGATAGCCCCAGTAAGCCAGAGAGCCCTTAGTATGCGAATCGGCAAACAGATCGGCGATGTGCAGCGTGGGCAACGTCTCAAACAGGTAATCGAGAAAATTGGGCAGCGAGTGCCAGATGGTAAGGAGATTAAACTCGGCCAGGCTGCCGGCGGCAAAATAGAGTACCAGCAGCAGGAGGGACCCGCTAAAGGTATCGCGCTTTTGTCGCGAGCGTACCTGCTGATAGTAGCGTTCGAATTGAGTGTGGGTGTTATTCATGCGTCGCTGTGTCTTCAACGAGTCGCTGCCCCCCGCGACACTCGCCGGGCGGCAGCGTCAGGGTGGGATTAACGCGCGCTAACCAGTTCGCGTTTCATATCAATAATCTGCTGAAAATCAGCCACGCTGCCCGGGCCGATATGCTGCGTGCCGCCCATCGCTTTAATAAAGCAGGCGTGATCCTCGGTATCCAGCTTTTTAATCGCGGTAATGACTTTGGCCTTAAAATCAGCAGGCAGGGAATTGCTGACCAGGATCGGGCCGTTCGGGATCAGCGGCGATTGCCAGATAATGCGGATTTGCTTCATCAAATCCGGGTGATCCATGCGAATCAGGCGGTTGAAGGCGCCGACGCTGTAGCCGCTATTATAGTCACCGACCATGGAGGTCCAGGTCACCGCACCGGCAAACTGACCGTTCAGCACGCCGAGAATATCCTGCTCGTGGCCGCCGGAGAAGGTCACGCTGGAGAAGAAGTTATTATATTTATTATCCGCGGTGCCGCCGAACTGCTGTTTAAAGGCGTGGTTAGGAATTAAAAAGCCGGAAGTGGAATCCGGGTCGGCGAAGCCAAACGCTTTGCCCTTCAGATCCTCTAACTTTTTATACGGGCTGTCCGCTTTGACAATCACCACCGAGTGGTAGCCGCGGGACCCGTCTTTATCATCTACGGCAATCCCAACAATATCGACCGCTTGCGGATTGTTAATATAAACGGAGGCGTAAGAAGACGGCGACATACTTAATACCACGTCAACTTTGCCACCCAGTAATCCCTGAATGACGCCGGAATAGTCGGAGGAGTTACGTAATTTTGTATCGACCTTCAGCTCTTTATCAAGGAATTGCTTAACGCACTGGTTGTCGCCAATTTGCTGCGTTGCGTTCTGACCGCCAAGGATACCCAGGTTTAATTCCTTCGGTTGTTCAGCAGCGCTTGCCTGCCACGCCATCATAATGCCTGCAACCGCTGCGGATAAACGAACTGCGCCAGTGATGTACTTTTTCATTATTTTGCCCGTGTGAGTGAAATTAATGCAATTGGCTAATTTCATCGCCATACAGCCGATGCAGAATATCCTGATTCAGCTGCGTGGGATGGTCGTCAAAAATAATCTTGCCTTTGGCTATGCCGATAACCCGCGTGCAGTATTCTCGCACCAGCTCCACCGAATGCAGGTTTACCATCACGCTGATGCCCTGTTCGCTAATTTCGCGCAGGACATTCATGATCCGCTGCGTATTTTTCGGGTCGAGAGAGGCGACCGGTTCATCGGCCAGCAAAATCCCCGGGTTTTGCATCAGGGCCCGGCAAATGGCCACGCGCTGCATCTGGCCGCCGGAGAGATTTTCCGCTCGCTGCAGCGCATGCGGCAGCATATTCATCCATTCCAGCAGGGAGATAGCGCGGGCGCGGTCGGCGTCGGGGAAGATTTTGAATAATGATTTCAGGGTTGAGGTTTGGCTCAGGCGTCCCAGCAGCACGTTGGTCAACACGTCGAGACGCGGAACCAGGCAAAAATCCTGGAAAATCATACCGCACTGGCTACGCCAGGCGTTCATCGCCCGCCCGGACAGCTTTGATACGTCCTGCGGCGTCCCTCCTTCCGGGAAGCTGAGGATTTCGCCGCCGCTGGCGCGATGGGTACCGTTAATGACGTGCAAAAGCGTCGATTTTCCGGCGCCGGAGCGACCGATCACGCCAACCAATTCGCCCGCATGCAGATCGAAACTGATGCTATCCAGTACGGTTTGCTGCGCGCGCCAGGCTTTGCTCAGGTTGCGTACGCTCAGGACCTTACGCTGCCGGTCGATAAACGGCGGCGTAAACGGTTGATAATCGGTTTCTGCAACCGCAGCCAGGGAACTGTTCATAAGTGCGTCCAGATTCGTCAGTAAACTGGGCACTATTAATGGTGTTTTATATGACTGCCAGATGACAATAAGGCGAACAAATAGTGAACGAACCGGTGAGTCAGCGTAACGGATGACGAAAAATTCCGTCAGTGATCACATTTTTGCATCGGCAATCCGGCGTCTGAAAATACTCAGCCTACCTTTAATACGCTATGCGTACGATATTAAGAATGATACGTATTTCATCTGATAGAGATGCCGCGTTTTATGCGACATTAGCCGCAACGGTTTTATTGCCGCTGGCGCAAAGCAAGGCCTCAGGATGTTCGTGCAAATCTTCTTTCTGCGTCGATTTAACCGAATAGATAATCTTTTCGTGCTTGTTTACGATTCACCGCGCTAAATTTTTTGTCGGCGACTATACCTTTTGTGCGGAGCATAATTTCATTATTTACGCTAATTAATGAAATTAACCACTATTTTTGTATTGATTATTGGTTTTTTCTTCTTATTTTTTGAATTTCTTCGGTTTTTTTGCTTTTTCGAATGAAAGTGTGGTTAAGAATAGTCTTAACAGCTAATAGCTAAGATCCTGGAACATATAATATTCACTTAAGAATCGACGCATATCCCACCAATAACCATATGAAAACAAATACTTTTTGTGTTTAACTCAATATCCTTATTTTTATTCTTCAGGCTTAAATTGACCTGGTCGGTAATTAGCCCCCAGCGCACTTATTGACACACATGGCGAAAAATCCTAAATTTGGTGACACAAGAAACAAGCAAGTCATTTAGTGTTCTTTGCCTCAAGCAATACTATTTTGTGGTTTTAGATTGGATATATTTATAAGAGGGAATTTGCTGAATTAGACTTTGCAGGCCTGGGCTATCAGCAGTGTTGTGATACGTTCAAGATTTCCAGGACTATGGGGTTTAACACTATATGGATTATAAATATTCTTTAGATCAGTGCATCTGGCCGGCGCATGATAGCTTTTTTTTAAAAGGTCTCGCTGAGCTTATTCTGGATATCGATGACTTAATCTATCTTTCACTAGAAAAGGTACGCCGGGAATTTGTATTTATTAACCTTAGCGCCAGTTCGCTGAATTATTTTATCCGCCGCGATAATGAGTGGTTGGCTGAAATGAAAGGAAAGCAGATTGTACTTATTGCTGCAAGGCGCTCGGAGGCGCTGGCCAATTACTGGTATTACAATGGCTCCATTCGAGGCGTGGTCTACGTAGACTTAGCTAAGGATATTCGTCAGGAGCTGGCTTACGTTATCAATGGCCGTTTTCTACGTAAAGATATAAAGAAAGATAAAATTACTAACCGGGAAATGCAGATAATTCGTATGACGGCGCAGGGAATGCATCCGAAATCTATCGCCAAAATTGAGAATTGTAGTGTGAAAACAGTCTATACCCATCGGCGAAATGCTGAGGCCAAATTGTATTCAAAAATATATAAGTTAGCGCTGTAATTAGTAATAAACGTTGTATTTAAAAATTGTGCACCAGGTCGTAACACCCAAAATAATTTGCGTCGCAGATAATAATGATGCGGCCTGAACTATGGCGGGAATGCACACAGACGTGGGACATCAGGTCCCTTAATAAACTCAGGATGAAAAAGCTATGAAAAAAAAGGTTCTTGCAATTGCTCTGGTAACCGCGTTTGCCGGTATGGGTGTCGCTCAGGCAGCTGACGTTACTGCTCAGGCAGTCGCTACCTGGTCCGCAACCGCCAAAAAAGACACAACCAGCAAGCTGGTTGTGACTCCGCTGGGCAGCCTGGCTTTCCAGTATGCTGAAGGGGTTAAAGGCTTTAACTCACAGAAAGGCCTGTTTGATGTGGCTATTGAAGGTGACACCACCGCGACCGCATTCAAGCTGACCTCTCGTCTGATCACCAATACCCTGACTCAGCTGGATACCTCTGGTTCCACCCTGAGCGTGGGCGTTGACTACAACGGCGCTGCGGTCGAAAAAACGGCTGACACCGTCATGATCGACACCGCTGCGGGCACCCTGGGCGGCAACCTCAGCGCGCTGTCTAACGGCTATAACACCGCTGGTCGCACCACCGCTCAGGACGGCTTCACGTTCTCCATCATCAGCGGCACCACCAACGGCACAACTGCCGTTACTGACTACAGCACGCTACCGGAAGGTATCTGGAGCGGTGACGTCAGCGTACAGTTCGACGCCACCTGGACCAGCTGATCCTCTCGTAGCACCAGGCAGGGGGTTCTCCCCCTGCTTTCTTTCACGGAATGAAATGATATGAAAAAACACATTCTGGCCATCGGCCTGTTGCTCAGCACAATGACGCCTGCCCTGGCGCTGGATGTGGGCGATATCTCTTCGTTTATGAACAGCGACAGCAGCACGCTGAGCAAAGAGATCAAAAATACGACCGACAGCGGTCGCTTAATCAACATCCATATGGAACGCCTCTCTTCGCCGCTGGATGGCGGTAAGGTGATCCCGATGGATAAGCAGGACGAGATTTTACTGACCCCCGCCAGCCTGCTGCTGCCCGCGAAGGCCAGCGACGTGATTCGCTTTTTCTATAAAGGCCCGGCGGACGATAAAGAACGCTATTACCGCATCGTCTGGTTCGATCAGGCGCTCAGCGATGCCCAGCGCAACGGCTCGACCCGCAGCGCGGTAGCCACGGCTTCGGCACGCATCGGCACCATCCTGGTGGTGGCCCCGAGAAAAGTGAATTACCGCTATCAGTACGCCAACGGCACGTTGACCAATACCGGCAACGCCACCCTGCGCATTCTGGCCTATGGGCCGTGCCTGAAACCGGCGGATGGTAAGGATTGCAAAGAAAACTACTTCCTGATGCCCGGAAAAGAGCGCCGCTTTACGCGCGTCAATGTGGCTGACAAAAAAGGACGGGTCGCGCTCTGGCAGGGCGAGCAGTTTGTTCCCGTGAAATAGACAACTGTGCTGACGGACCAAAACTATGCTTATACCAGGGATTGCCCCAGGACTTAAAGTGCTCCTTGCCTCTGGCATGGCCATCTTGCTTGTTCCGCTCAGCGTTTCCGCCGCGGCTGACAAAGTACAGCAAATCGGCGGCGTCATTATCCCTCAGGCCTTCAGCCAGGCGCTGCAGGACGGAATGAGCATTCCTCTGTTTATTCACCTCGAAGGCAGCAACGGTACCCAGGACGATCAGCGCATCGGCAACGCTTTTATCTGGCTGGATAACGGCGTACTGCGCGTCCGGCAAATACAGCTGGAAGAGAACGATAACAATGCCACCGTCAGCGAACAGACCCGAAAGCAGCTGACCGCGTTGGCCAATGAAGCATTCACTAAAGAACTCAAAATTAGTCTGACAGATGATGCGCAGCTACAGCTCAGCCTGCGCCAGCTGCTGCTGCAGCTGGTGGTGAGAAAGGAGGCGCTGGGTACCGTGCTGCGTTCGCGCAGCGAAGATATCGGTCAGTCCAGCGTCAATACCCTCAGCAGCACGATGAACTATAACCTCGGCGTATATAACAACCAGATGCGCAACGGCGGCAACAATACCTCCAGCTATCTGTCGCTGAACAACGTCACCGCGCTGCGCGAGCATCACGTGGTGCTCGACGGCTCGCTGTACGGTATAGGCTCCGGCAATCAGGACAGCGAAGTCTATAAAGCGATGTATGAACGCGATTTTGCCGGCCATCGTTTTGCGGGCGGGATGCTGGATACCTGGAATTTACAGTCCCTCGGCCCGATGACCGCCGTTTCGGCAGGGAAGATTTACGGCGCCTCATGGGGCAACCAGGCCAGTTCAACGGTGTTCGACAACTCCCAGTCGGCGACGCCGGTGGTCGCCTTTTTACCCGCCGCCGGGGAAGTGCATCTCACCCGCGACGGGCGCCTGATGAGCGTGCAGAACTTTGCCATGGGTAACCACGAAGTGGACACGCGCGGCCTGCCGTATGGCATTTACGATGTCGAGGTTGAAGTCATTGTGAACGGCCGGGTGGTCAGCAAACGTACCCAGCGGGTCAATAAATTGTTCAGCCGCGGACGCGGCGCCGGCGCGCCGCTGGCCTGGCAGTTCTGGGGCGGCAGCTTCCATATGGACCGCTGGTCTGAGAGCGGTAAAAAGACGCTTCCGGCTAAAGACAGCTGGCTGGCGGGCGCCTCGGCTTCCGGTTCGCTCAGCACCTTAAGCTGGGCGGCGACCGGCTACGGTTACGATAACAACGCCGTCGCCGAGACGCGCCTGACCCTGCCGATCACTGAGTCCATTAACGTGAACCTGCAGAATATGCTGGCCAGCGACAGCTCGTGGAGCAGCATCGGCAGCATCAGCGCCACGCTGCCCGGCGGCTTCAGCTCGGTGTGGGTCAACCAGGAAAAAACGCAGATTGGCGACCGGATTCGGCGCAGTAATGCCGACAACCGGGCTATCGGCGGTACGCTGAATCTCAATTCACTCTGGTCAAAACTGGGGACGTTCAGCATCAGCTATAACGATGACCGCCGCTATAACAGCCACTACTACACGGCGGATTACTACCAGACGCTTTATACCGGATCCTGGGGATCGCTGGGCCTGCGCGCAGGGATACAGCGCTTTAATAACGGCGATAGCAGCGCCAGCACCGGGAAGTATATTGCGCTCGATTTCTCGCTGCCGCTCGGCAACTGGTTCAGCGCCGGGATGACCCATCAGAACGGCTACACCATGGCCAACCTGTCGGCGCGTAAACAGTTTGATGAAGGCAGCACCATCCGTACCATCGGCGCCAACGTTTCGCGGGCGATTTCCGGCGACACAGGCGATGATAAAACCCTCAGCGGCGGCGCATATGCTCAGTTTGATACCCGCTACTCCACCGGTACGCTGAACGTGAACAGCGGCGTGGATGGCTACGTGAACACCAACCTGACCGCCAACGGCAGCGTGGGCTGGCAGGGGAAAAATATCGCCGCCAGCGGCCGCACCGACGGCAATGCCGGGGTGATTTTCAACACCGGACTGGAAAATGACGGCAAGCTGAGCGCCAAAGTTAACGGTCGCATTGTTCAGCTCTCCGGCAACCGCAACTACCTGCCGCTGTCGCCCTACAGCCGCTATGAAGTGGAGTTGCAGAACAGTAAAAATTCGCTCGACAGCTACGATATCGTGACCGGGCGCAAGAGCCAGCTGACCCTTTATCCGGGGAACGTGGCGGTGATTGAGCCGGAAGTGAAGCAGATGGTCACGGTCTCCGGGCGCATTCGCGCGGAAGACGGCACGCTGCTGGCCAATGCGCGGATTAATAACCATATCGGTCGTACCCGCACCGATGAGAACGGTGAGTTTGTGATGGACGTGGATAAAAAGTATCCCACCATCGATTTCAGTTACGGTAAAAACCAGAGCTGCGAAGTGGCGCTGGAGCTAAGCCAGGCGCGCGGCGCGGTATGGGTGGGCGATGTGGTCTGTAGCGGCCTCTCCACCTATGCCCGCGTGCAGCCGACAGGAGAAGGTAATGAAAGCTAAGTGGCTGGCATGTTTAGTGATGTTAACGGCGGCGCTGTGCGTGACGCGGGTCAACGCCGCGGTCACCAAAACTACCTGGCCGGATGCGGCGGCCATGCAGTTTGTTTTCGTGGAAAACAACTCGGATGATAACTTCTTTGTCACCCCGGGCGGCGCTCTGGACCCGCGTATGACCGGGGCTAACCGCTGGACCGGGCTGAAATATAACGGCTCGGGCACCATTTATCAGCAGAGCCTGGGCTATATCGACAACGGCTATAACACCGGCCTGTACGCCAACTGGTTCTTCGATATGTGGCTGGATAACTCACCGGCTTCGCACCCTTTACTCGGCCTGCGCTGTATCAACTGGTATGCGGGCTGCGATATGGCCACCAGCCTGATCTTGCCGCAAACTACCGATGCCAACGGCTTCTATGGCGCGACGGTAACCACCGGCGGACAAAAGTGGATGCACGGCATGATGTCCGATGCTTTCTACCAGTATCTGCAGCAGATGTCGGTGGGCAGCAGCTTCTCAATGACCATCAACTCCTGCATGACGTCGGTGAGCTACGATGCCAGCAGCGGCGCACGCTGCAAAGATCAGGCCTCAGGGTATTGGTACGTGCGTAACGTCACCCATACTAAAGCGGCAAACCTGAAGCTGATTAACACCCATGCGCTGGCGGAAGTGTTTATCAACAGCGACGGGGTTCCGACGCTGGGCGAAGGCAATGCCGACTGTCGCACCCAGACTATCGGTACCCGCTCCGGTCTGAGCTGCAAAATGGTGAACTACAATTTGCAAACCAACGGCCTCAGCAATACCTCAATTCATATTTTCCCGGCTATCAGCAACTCGGCGCTGGCCTCCGCGGTGGGCAGCTACGATATGCAGTTCAGCCTCGACGGCAACTCATGGAAGCCGGTGAGCGGCATCTCTCAGTACTATACGTTTAATGAGATGAAATCATCAGATTCAGTGTATGTCTTCTTCTCAAGCAACTTTTTTAAGCAGATGGTGACGCTGGGTATCAGCGACGTGAATACCAAAGATCTGTTTAATTTCCGTTTCTATAACACCACCTCGCCCGAGTCAGGCTGGTACGAGTTTTCAACCTCCAATACCCTGATAATTAAGCCGCGTGATTTCAGCATCAGCATTATTTCCGATGAGTACACCTCGGCGCCGACCCGCGAGGGCTACGTGGGCAGCGGCGAGCCGTCGCTGGATTTCGGCTATATTGTGACGACCAGCGGTAAGACCGCCGCCGACGAGGTGCTGATTAAAGTTACCGGTCCGGCGCAGGTTATTGGCGGGCGCTCATACTGTATTTTTAGTTCACCCGACGGCACGGCGAAGGTGCCGTTCCCGGCGACGCTGGCGTTTACGACGCAGACCGGGTCAACCAAAACTTACGATGCCGGATGCGATGATACCTGGCGCGATATGACCGATGCTCTGTGGTTAACCACGCCATGGACGGATATTTCCGGCGATGTCGGGCAGATGGACAAAACGACGGTCAAGTTTTCCATCCCGATGGATAATGCGATATCGCTGCGAACGGTGGATGATAACGGCTGGTTTGGTGAAGTGAGTGCTTCAGGAGAAATTCATGTCCAGGCGACGTGGCGTAACATTAACTAATTTGCTGCGGATGCTGATCTGCCTGCTGTCGCTGGGACTGGCGACAGCAGCGCAGGCTATCTCGGTGGGGAATTTAACCTTCTCGCTGGCGGCGGAAGACAATTTCGCTGCTAAGCGGGTTATCAACAACAATAAAAGCGCCCGGCTGTATCGTGTCTCTATCGTCGCTATCGACCGCCCCGGCGGCAAAGAGGTGCGTTCCCGTCCGGCGGACGGCGAGCTGCTGTTTGCCCCGCGTCAGCTCACTCTACAGGCGGGGGAGAGCGAATATTTTAAGTTTTACTACCACGGCCCGAAAGATAACCGCGAGCGCTATTATCGGGTGTCGTTCCGGGAAATTCCGACCCGTAATTACGTAATGCGTAATCAAAGCGGTACGGAAGTGAGTATGGATCCGGTGGTGGTCATGGACACTATCCTCGTCGTTCGCCCGCGCGAGGTACAGTTCAAATGGGCTTACGATCGCGCGGCGGGGACCGTCAGCAACACCGGCAATACCTGGTTTAAGCTGCTGATCAAGCCCGGATGCGATACCACGGAAGAGGAAGGGGATGCATGGTATTTGCGGCCCGGGGACGTTGTTCGCAAGGCTTCGCTGCGCCAGCCGGGGAACCACTACATTATCTATAACGACAAATTTATTAAAATGACAAAAGACTGTCCGGTGAAGTAGCCGGGCAGCGCTCGCCATCCGGATAACATTCATCATTGAGAATGATCTATTTTTGATTTTTTATGTTTTTTTGATGTTATTTTGCGCCGAAAAAATATCAACATTATGTCCGCTTTGATACGTGATGAAATGATGTTTTCGTATCCCGAATATATATGATATTCCATCATTAAATAATTCATGCTAATTGTCTTTATCGTTCCGGCTATGAATTTTTTCTATTAATATGGTTTTTCCTAAGAAAATTCCTAATGGCTGGTGGGTAAATTCCTGGATTAGATGAATTGAGAATTGTTTTCAAGCGCCATGTTTTTTCTATCTCGTTGTAATTAATGGTTTTTCTGCGATTTTTTATTTTTAAGTTAATTAAGAGACTCTAAATTTTTTTATCATTTTATTTTAGGGGTTCTAATTTCTTAGTTGTGAAGTGCCATTTCATCCATCCTTCATATTGACTCGTGGTAATTAAACACATAACTTCTGAAACATAAAGTGGCTGTTTCATATTGTGATTGCGCATTTAAATACAAATTATATGCCATGCATATGTTTTATTTTGTTTTATATAGAATCTGAATTATTCATCTTATATATGTTTAGTGGCGTTTTTTGCGCAGAGGAGTCGCCTTCCTTTGTACTCTTCCCGTTAAGGAAAGCGGCAAATCATGGATGAGGAGCGCGTGATATATGGACTATCTCACTGATTTACGGTCATGTATCTGGCCGAGAGAAGATCGCTACTTTGTTGACGGATTATCCACGATTATTTTTGATATCCGCGATTTGATCTACCCATCTCTGGATGAACTACGCGACGGGTTTATGTTTATTAATATTAGCCCTAAATTTATGAGCCACTTTATCAGCCATGAACACCAATGGCTGAAAATCGCCGAGAAAAAACAGGTGATATTAATTGCCGCAACCAGGCTGGAGGCGCTGGCCAATTACTGGTATTTCAATAGTCAGGCCAGAGGCGTGGTTTATACGGAATCCTTATACGCTATTCGCCATGAGCTGACCCGAGCCATAAACGGTCGTTTTCGCCGCAGTGATATAAAAAAAGGAAAAATGACCCGTAAAGAGATGCAAATCATTGGTCATCTTGCGCAGGGGATACAGCCGAAATCTATTGCCAAAATTGAGAACTGCAGCGTCAAAACGGTTTATACCCATCAGCGTAACGCGGAGGTGAAACTGGATTTTAAAATAAATAAATTAGCCATCTGAGATTTAAGCTCGGCGGGTCGTTTATCCCTTCGCCGGGCGAGCGTAAATGTTATGGGTCGTAAATAATATATTATATAAATCAATATATTACCTGAAATAGTATCAAGCAACCTTGCTCCGGCGCAGAAGAGACGCGTTGCTCAGGAAACGCAGCGTGGCGCGATAATCCTTCACCGCGCCACGGCCGATGGCTACCCGGTCGCTCTCCCATATCGGCGATTCGCCAGCAGACTCAGTCCGCAGCACAGCAGATAGTAAACCGCGCCGGTAAAAACAAAAATCGCCAGCGGGTAGATCTGCACCCGGTTATTGACCTGCCCGGCGACGGTAGTCAGCTCCGGTACATTGACGATAAAGGCCAGCGAGGTGTCTTTGAGCAGGCCGATAAATATCCCAACCAGCGACGGCTGAACGTTACGCAGGGCCTGCGGTAGCAGGATCAGGCGCAGCGTTTGCCCGGGAGCGAAACCCTGGGTCAGCGCTGCTTCGTATTGCCCACGGGGTAGCGATTGCAGGCCCGCCAGCACTGAATGCATCACCGAGGCGGCGGTAAACCACGCCAGCGCCACCGTGACGGTGACCGCGCCCGGGAGATCGCTGCCGGTGAGCATAGGAAGCAGATACCACAGCCAGAAAATCACGAAGATCAGCGGGATGCCGCGAATAATTTCCGCCCACAGAAATAGCAGCCGCCGCACGATCCCTTCGTAGCGCCAGGCGATAGCTGCCAGCAGAACGCCGCCCGGCAGCGCCAGCGCGGCGGCGCCGATAGCCATCAGCAGCGTCAGCACCACGCCGCCGGGGATACCGTCCGCCAGCCGCCCCCACAGCAGATAATCGAGGTTATCAACGATGACCGCCAGATTAGCGTTCATAACCGGCTCTCCTTTGCTGAGCTCTTCCCGGACCGAGACGCGTCAGCGCCACGCCCATCAGCACCCCAAGCGCCAGATACAGCGCGGTGCCGACGGCAAACGCCTCCAGCGCATGCGCGTTGTAGCTCTCGATTTGCCGCACCTGATAGGTCAGTTCGGCAAAGCCGATACCGCTCGCCAGCGAAGAGAGCTTCATCAGGTTGAGATACTGGCCGATAATCGGCTGCCAGGCGTTAGCCAGCCCCTGCGGCAGCAGAATGTGGCGCAGCTCCTGCCAGGGCGTAAACCCCTGCGACAGCGCTGCTTCCCGCTGACCGTGGCTAACGGCGCGCAGCCCGGAGGCGATCTCTTCAATCAGAAACGCCGAGGTAAAGACCCCGAGTCCCCACATTGAGCAGAGAAACTCCGGCGTCAGCCACCAGACGTTGCCCGGAAGAATCGACCAGCTGCGATCGTCATTAATAAAATCCCGCGCCCCCAGCGGCAGCAGATTCCAGGCGGCAAAATACCAGAACAGCAGCTGGACCAGCAGCGGCGTATTGCGGAACAGTGAAACCCAGGCCGCCACCAGCCAACGGCCGGGCCTGCCGCCCCCGAGACGCAGTGCCAGCAGCAGGATGGCCAGCACGGTCGCCAGAACCATCCCGGCGATGCTGACCCAGACGGTGGTGAGAAAACCGGAGATGATCCATTGCAGCGGCTGCCCGCTCAGCACGCCATGCCAGTCGAGATGCGGGATCACGCCTCACTCTCCTGGTGCAGCGGATCGAGCACCTTTTGCAGGAAACGGCGGGTGCGGGCGTGCTGCGGCCGGGCAAAAAACTCGGCCGGTGGCGCGACTTCGAGAATATCGCCGCCGTCGATAAACACCACCCGGTCAGCAATCTCGCGGGCGAACTGCATCTCATGCGTCACCACCACCATGGTGATCCCGCTATGGGCGAGGTTTTTCATGACCTGCAGTACTTCGCCGATCATCTCCGGATCGAGCGCCGACGTGGGTTCATCGAACAGAATAATCTGCGGCGAGGAGGCGAGGGCGCGGGCAATCGCCACCCTCTGCTGCTGGCCCCCCGAGAGCTGGGCCGGCATCTGCCGGGCTTTATCCGCAAGGCCGACCTGGTTGAGCAGCGCCAGCGAGCGTTCGCGGGCGGCGCTTTTGCCCCAGCCGTGAACGCGTTCCAGCGCGAGGGTGATATTCTCCTGCGCCGTCAGGTGGGCATAGAGATTAAACTGCTGAAAAACAAAGCCGACCCGGCTGCGCAGCTGGCGCAGAGCGCTGCCGGTGAGCTGCGCTGTCGGTTTACCGTCGATCAGTATTTCGCCGCCGCTGAGTGATTCAAGCTGGTTGATCAGACGGATCAGGGTTGATTTGCCCGATCCCGAAGGGCCGAGGATCGCCACCACTTCGCCGGGTTCAACCTGTAAGTTAACGCCGTTCAGCACCAGATGGTCGCCGTAGCTTTTGGCAACATCGCGAAACTCAATGCTGGCGCGCTGCAGATGCGAAAAATCCGCGGACGATGCCGCGGAGCGTGAAAATAGAGCCGATAACATCATCTTTCTCTGCTTATTTCGCTTCGATAGTAAAGGCGCGCGGCTGCGGGGTTTTGGTGCTCGGGCCAAACCAGACGTCGTAAATTTTGGCCGCCTCACCGGATTTCTCCAGCTTGACCAGCTCGTCATTGACCGCTTTCAGCAGGGCCGGTTCGCCTTTCTTCACGCCGACGCCAATCTCTTCTTTGCTCAGCAGGTCGGGGATGATTTTGAAGTTAGCTTTGTCCGGCGCTTCCGCCAGCAGTCCGGCCAGGATGGTGCTGTCCTGAGTGATGGCCTGCACGTTGCCGTTGCGCAGGGCGGTCAGCGCCAGCGGAATATCATCATAAGAGAGCACGCGCGATTGCGGGAAACGCTGATGCAGCGCCTGTTCGCCGGTGGTGCCTTTTACCGCGCCGATGCGCGCTTTGCTGTAATCATCGAGCTTATCCGGTGATTTTGCCGGAACGAGGAACTGCTGGCCGGTCACAAAGTAAGGTGTTGAGAAATCAATGACCTGTGCACGTTCCGGAGTGATGGTGATATCGGCGACGATCAGGTCGGCCTTGCCGGACTGCAGCAGCGGAATGCGGTTGGCCGGGTTAGTGGCGACCAGCTCCAGCTTAACGCCGAGAGATTTGGCCAGCGCTTCGGCGAAGTCCACGTCGTAACCGACGATTTTATGCGTTTTCGGATCTACCGAACCGAACGGCGGGTTGGCGTCGAAGGTGGCGACTTTGACCACGCCGGCGGCTTTGATATCGGCTAATTGATCGGCCTGAGCCTGCGCGGCGAGCACCAGCATGCCCAGCGCCAGCGCGATTTTTGTTTTTGCAATGCGCATTGTTATTCCCCTGAATCCCTGTTTTGTTTTGTGTTTATCACGCTCCCACAAATCGCCCATCGGCGGCAAAGAAGAAAAAGTTCTTATCTATAACAAAAAAGAACTTAACAAAACTGTGGGTATTGTTTAACCGGATGGGCTACTACGCTGGGGAAAAGTAGCCCGGACAGGTGCGTAGCACCGCCTCCGGGAGGGTGTAGAGGGGTTCCGTTCACCATCAAGTCGCAGAAAATGCCTCATCGAGGTACGTGAACGGGAAAAGGGGGAGAAAACCGTCTCCCCCTTTACAATCCCCGCGGTCCCGCAAAGAAATCGGTGCTGCGCACTGCGCTCACCTCCCGGACCTCAGCCTGCGGTCGGCTCAACTCGACCTTACTCGTCCCATCCCTGGGACTCGCCCCTACGGGGCCAGCGCAAGCGCTGTTCAAAATTGCTCCAGGCAATTTTGTCGTGTCTCGATTCGCCTCTGGCCGCCATCCCTGGCGGCCAGCCCTTGTCTTCGGTCCTCCGGTTCGCCGATTTCAGCGGGGGCCAGGGCATCGCTGCATAACACGTTGTTTCAGAGATATCTCCGCTGCTGTATGAAACTCTCCCGGAGGCGGCGCTTGACGCGCCTGTCCGGGCTACCAAACCGAGGAAAAGTAGCCCGGATAAGACGTTTACGTCGCAATCCGGGAAAGGCCCCAATATGCATCCCGCAGCATTACTAATCCGGAATTGATATTTCCCGCTCGCCGTCAACTGTGGTTGAAATAGACCCAGGCAAAAATGCTTCCTGACGGAGGAGAAAATGAAAGTGGCGCTGTGGCAACGCATAACGGGCTGGCTGGCTTCTTTATCTGACGGTGAAGCCGGGCAGCAGGATACCCAACGCATCATGGAGGCAATATTACCGGTCGCCAGTCTCTACGGAATTGAGCTCGGCAACGTTGAAACAAGGTGGTTTCGCCATGATAAAACATACTGAGCGGCGCAGGACGCGTGAAGCCTACTGGAACGAGGTGTGCTTTGTGTAGCGCGAGGCTGTTTGCGGTTGCGGCGACGCAGGAAGCGAAGCCGCAGCTCTGAACAGCTTTATCCCCCCAGATACATTCGCTTGATTTCCGGATTCGCCAGCACCTCCTGCGCAGGACCCGAGAGCATAATCTTCCCATTCTCCAGCACATAGGCGCGATCGGCGATGGTCAACGCCGCCGTGGCGTTCTGCTCTACCAGCAGCACGGTAATATTCTCCTCCCGTAGCTGCCTAATCGTGGCGAACAGCTCCCCGACAATTTTCGGCGCCAGCCCGAGACTTGGCTCATCGAGCATCAGCAGTACCGGTTCGCTCATCAGCGCTCTGGCGATAGCCAGCATCTGCTGCTCGCCGCCGCTCATGGTGCCCGCCATCTGAGCACGCCGCTCCTTGAGGCGGGGAAACAGGCTGTACATGCGATCGCGCAGGCGGGTAAAGCCGGCGAGATTATTGTAGGCCCCCATGCGCAGATTTTCTTCGATGGTCAGGTTGGTGAAGATGCGCCGTCCTTCGGGTACCAGCGCCAGCCCCTTACGCACAATCTGATGCGTCTGGCTGCGGGAGATATCCTCGTTGAGAAAATTGACCCGCCCCGTGGAACGCACCAGATTGACGATGCCGTTGAGGGTGGAGGTTTTCCCGGCACCGTTGCTGCCGATAAGGGTAACGATCTCCCGGTCGTAAATATCAATATCAACGCCTTTTAGTCCCTGAATCACGCCGTAAAACACGTTTAATTCGCGCGCGCTAAGCATAACGAACGTCCCCCAGGTAAGCGGAAATCACGCCCGGATCCTCAATGGCTTCCGACATCAGGCCGCTAAACAGCGGCTTGCCGTACTCCAGCACCATCACCCGCTCGCACAGCTTGTTGACGAACGGCATATCGTGCTCGATCAGCAGTACGCTGAGCTGATAGTCGTTACGCATGCGGAAGATCAGGTCTGCCAGATCTTCCGTCTCCTTTGGGTTCATCCCGGCGGCGGGTTCGTCGAGCAGCAGTAATTTTGGCGAGGTCGCCAGCGCGCGGGCGATCTCCACCTTGCGCTGGTTGCCGTAGCTAAGGTTGGTGGCCTGCACGTCGGCGAAATGGGCGATACCGATATCGTCCAGAATCGCCATCGCTTTGGCCTTTGCCGCCCGCTCGGCGGGGTAGTAGCGGCCGATATGCAGCGCCGCTTCCAGCAGCGAATAGCGGCTGGCGCTGTCGAGGCCAACCATCACGTTTTCTAATACCGTCATCGAGTTGAACAGGCGGATATTCTGAAAGGTGCGGGCAATCCCGGCGTTGACCACCCGGTTCGGCTTCAGCCCTTTTAGCGATTTTCCCGCGAGGGTCACGCTGCCGCTGGTCGGTTTATAGTTGGCGGTGATGACGTTGAACATCGTGGTTTTGCCCGCGCCGTTGGGGCCAATCAGGCCAAAAATTTCCGCCTCGTCGACGTGGAAACTGACGCTGTCGATAGCCCGCAGGCCACCGAACTGCATGGTCACGTCCTGCACCTGTAAAATGACCTTATTTTGCGCCATCGCCGCGTCTCCTTTTGCCCACCTGCCAAATCTCTTTTTTGCCCAACAGACCTTCGCGGGCGAACAGCATGATGATCAGCAGCAGCAGCGAGAACACCACCATCCGCAGGCCCGGATACGCGCCGAGATCGTGACCGAAGAACTGGAGCGGCTGGTCGAGAAAGCGCAGCCACTCGCCGCTGCCGACCACCAGTATGGTGCCGAGCAGCGCGCCGGTGGTGCTGCCCAGGCCGCCGAGCACGATAATAATCAGCAGCTGGAAGGTAAGCATAAAGTCGAACAGGCCCGGCGAGATGGTGGTCAGCAGCGAGGCCAGCAGGCCGCCGCCGATCCCTTCGAAGAAGGCGCTGGTGGCGAAGGCGCAGGTTTTAATGCGAAACGTGTTCACCCCCATGGCGATAGCGGCGTCTTCGTCGTCGCGCACCGCTTTCATCATTCGCCCGTACTTCGACCACACCAGCTGCAAAATCATCCCGGTCGCCAGCAGGGCGAACAGCCCGCACCAGAACAGCAGATGCGGCTGCTGCGGAATATCGTTGAGGCCAATCGCGCCGTTGGTGATCTGCGGATTGTTGATTGCGAGGATTTTAATGATAAAGCCGAAGCCGAGGGTCACAATCGCCAGGTAGTCGCCGCGCACGCGGAAGACCGGCAGGGCAAGGCAAACCGCCAGCGCCGCCGCGCACAGGCCGCTAATGAGCAGCGCGGGCAGGAACCCGGCGTGCAGCACGAGGATCCACGGGCTGGGCGCGGCCATCTCAAACATATCCAGCTTGCTGTCGCTGGGGAGGATCAGCAGGGCGGTGACGTAAGCGCCGACCGCCACAAAGCCGTTGGGCTCCAGCGACAGCTGGCCGGTCACGCCGTTGATCAGGTTATAGCTGACTGCGAGGATCATAAAGACGAAAATGGTGCTGATGACGCGAATAATGTAGTCGTTGAAGACGACGTTGATCCCGGCCAGCAGCGCGACGCAGAGAGCAATAATGACCAGGTTGCGCAGCTGCGCCCCGGCGGTAGTCGTAGCGTTGAGCATCAGAAACGGCTCCTTTCCAGACGTTCATCGCCCATAATGCCAACCGGGCGGAATAAGAGGACCAGAATCAAGAACATAAAGGCAAAGGCGTCTTTGTAGCCGCCCAGCTCGGGAAACAGGGCGACCGCCACCACCTCGGTAAAGCCGAGAATAAAGCCGCCGAGCACCGCGCCGGTGACGCTGCCGATTCCGCCGAGCACCGCGGCGGCGAAGGCCTTCAGGCCGATCAGCACGCCCATCAGCGGGTCGATGGTCGGGTAGCTGATGGAGTAGAACACCCCGCCCAGCGCCGCGAGGCTGCTGCCGAGGGCGAACACCAGCGAGATAATGCGGTTGGCGTCGATGCCCATCAGGCGGACGGTATTAACGTCGAAGGCCACCGCGCGGATCGCCATCCCGTAGCGGGTGCGGTACAGCAGCCAGAGGATCGCCAGCAGCAGCAGGACGGTGATCAGCGGCACGATCAACGCCACGTTGGTGATAATCACGTCACCAAAGGCGCGAGTGTTGTTGAAAAATTCCGGTGCGGAAAAGAAGCGCGAGCTGCCGCCAAACAGCACGTTGAACAGGTTTTCGAGGAAGAAGCTGACGCCGATGGCGGTGATCAGCATCGAGATTTTTGATGCCTGACGCAGCGGGCGATAGGCCACCCGGTCGATCAGCATGCCGAACAGGCCGCACAGCGCGAGGGTCAGGAAAACGGCTACCCCGAAGGGTAGCCCAATGGAAGAAAACAAAAACAGGGTGGTAAACGCCCCGACCATCATTACGTCCGCATGGGCGAAGTTGATCAGGCGCAGCACCCCATAAACCATCGTATAACCGATGGCAATCAGGGCGTACATGCCCCCAAGGCTCATTCCATTGACCACTTGCTGGAGAAAAATGGCACCATCCATCTGATATCTCTCTTATTTTCCCTAAATAATTCGAGTTGCAGGACAAAACGGTTAACCGTTTTGAACAGCGCTTGCGCTGGCCCCGTAGGGGCGATGCTCATGGATGAGCCGAGTAACACAGCCAGCGCACATGCAACTTGAAGTATGACGGGGTTAAGGATTAACCACGGTACGAAACGCCAGCTTGCCATCCTTCACTTCGTTGATGACCGCGCTGCGGATAGCGTCGCCGTTTTGTAACGTCAGCGTACCGGTTACGCCCTGGAAGTCCTTAGTAGCGCGAATTTTTTCGTTAACGCAAACCCGGTCGCGCGGGTCGCTGCACTGGTTCATGGCGTTGATAATGACGTTATAGGCGTCCGCCGCCATCGCGCCCCAGGTATGGGTCGGCTGCTGGTATTTGGCTTCCCAGGCTTTGATAAACACCTCGCCCGCCGGCGTTTGCTCTTTGGCGTTCGGCGAGTAGTAGTCGGTGGTCATATAGCCGTTGACCGCGTCTTTGCCGACGTCAAAAAAGACCTGATCCGCCGCCAGCCCGTCGCCGCCGACCACCGGCTTGCTCAGCCCCAGTTGCTTCGCCTGTACGGCGATCAGCGCCCCTTCGGTGTAGTAGATCGGCATATAGATCATGTCGACGTTCTTCGCCTTCACGCTGGCCAGCTGGGCCTTAAAGTCTTTGCTGCCGCCGGGAGCCTGAACTTCGATAGGAATGGTGCCGCCGTTTTTCAGGAACTGCGTGCGGAAGGCTTTCGCCAGGCCAACGGAGTAGTCGTTGCTGCTGTCGAAGACGATGGCGGCGGTTTTAGCCTTCAGATCGCGCGAGGCGAGGTTAGCGCCGACCACGCCCTGGAAGCTGTCGGAGAAGCAGACCCGACTGACGTAAGGGTGGTTGCGGGTGACGCGGTCGTTGGTGGCGGTTGAGGAGACCAGCGGCGTTTTACTGTCGTCGGCGATTTTGGTCATCGCCAGGGTATTGGAGGAGGTGACTTCGCCGATCACCGCGTCGACTTTATCGCTGGAGACCAGGCGCTGCATGGCGTTAGCGGCTTCGACCTTGTCGCTCTTATCGTCAATCACGATAAGCTTCACGGTGTCGCCATTTTTTAACGTCGGCGTAATGCTCTGGATGATATCCAGCCCTTTTTGCGAAGGTTGTCCGTAGCCGCTCAGCGCGCCGCTCAGCGGCAAGACCACGCCAATTTTAATTTCAGCCGCCTGCGCGCTGCTGGCACCGACCCACGCGGCAACCAGCGTGGCCATTAAAGACGCTTTCCCGGAAAACTTGTTCATTTTTACCTCACCGTCGGTCGATTATTTATACCCTTCATACTTCAAGTTGCATGTGCGTTGGCTTTCCTCGCTCACCCCAGTCACTTACTAGAGTAAGCTCCTGGGGATTCCCTGCGTCGCCGCCTTCCTGCAACTCGAATTATTTTGGGTATATCTTTAACCATCAATGACTGCATAACATTGAGAAATAATTCACCTGGATATCCGGCGAATTATTGGCTGTTATATTGAATAGATAACGAGATATATTTGGTATGCAGATTTACCTTACAACGTCCGTTTCGTTTTTACTCATGCAATATTCTTATTACCTGCAGGAAAGGGCATAAGGCTGATGACAACCCTGTTTTGGGTACGGTGAACGCATTATGCCGGGGGCGGCTGACGCCTTACCCGGCCTGCAAAATCCGCAATGCCAGCGCGCACCCGAAAATAATATCCAGGTGCGCCCGGTAATATTAAAAATCTATTCTGCTGTCCGCCTGGTTTATTATTTTAGCTGGCTCAACGGTTTTATTTTTCCATGCAGCGCAGGATTATCACTTTCGTCTTTCAGGCGCACTCCGGTAAGCCGCCGCAAAAAGGCCTGCTCCAGTAACCAGGCCAGCTTAAAAGCGGCGGCATCAAAGCTCAGCCCTTCCGGACGGATATTAGAAATACAGTTGCGCTCCGACTCCAGCCGCTGACGATGCGGCTGCCAGGTTAAATACACTCCGAGGCTGTCCGGCGAAGAGAGCCCGGGCCGTTCGCCAATCAATATCGCCACCGCTCTGGCCTTCAGCGTTTCGCCTATATCATCGCCCAGCGCGACCCGCGACTGGTGCGCCAGCACCACCGGGGCCAGGCTCAGGCCGAGGGTTTTCAGATAGGGCAGCAGGGCGCGAATCAGCGGCACTGCCTGGCGCTGCACGGCGTACGACGACAGCCCGTCGCCAATCACCAGCAGCAGGTCGGCGGGGCGCGCGCCGCTGGCGGCGAGGTCGGCGCGGCTCTCTTCGTTCAGCTGCCGCCCCAGATCCGGGCGATTCAGATAGACATGGCGATCGCTGGCGGCGCTGCGGACGGTCAGCGTCGACAGCCCCAGCTCCGCCAGCGGCTGAACAAGCTGGTCGCTGGCTAAAGGTTGGTGGATAGCATCGCGCGCCCGGGCGTGGGCGAGGCCGAAATTCAGCACTTCGCGGGTCGGCAGGCTGGCGCCGCTGCGCCCCAGCGCAATCCGCGCATCGGTAAACTCACGCAGCGGGTTCCAGGCGTCGGGAGGATTCATACCGGTTCTCCTTGCGGCAGGACGGAAAGCAGCGGATGGCGGGCATCGGTCAGACGCAGCGCGCCGTGGCGGTCAATAATCTGCATCTTCGTCAGCCAGTCGGCGAACTCAGGCGCATGCTGTAAACCCAGCAGTCGGCGGGCGTAAAGTGCATCGTGGAACGAGGTGCTTTGGTAGTTGAGCATAATATCGTCTGCCCCCGGTACGCCGATCAAAAAGGTCAGCCCGGCCGCGCAAAGCAGCGTCAGCAGGGTATCCATATCGTCCTGATCCGCTTCGGCGTGATTGGTGTAGCAAACGTCGCAGCCGATGGGCAGCCCCATCAGCTTGCCGCAGAAGTGATCTTCCAGTCCGGCGCGGATAATCTGCTTACCATCGTACAGATACTCCGGGCCGATAAAGCCCACCACCGTATTGACCAGCAGCGGCTCAAAATGGCGGGCGACGGCGTAGGCCCGGGCTTCGCAGGTCTGCTGGTCAACGCCGTGATGGGCGTTGGCGGAAAGACAGCTGCCCTGGCCGGTTTCAAAATACATCACGTTGTTGCCCAGCGTGCCGCGGTTCAGGCTAAGCGCCGCTTCCCGCGCTTCCTGCAGCAGCGCCAGATTAATGCCGAAACCGCTGTTGGCGGCTTCGGTACCGGCCACCGACTGGAACACCAGATCCACCGGCGCGCCGCGCTCAATCAGCTGCAGAGTGTTGGTGACGTGGGTCAAAATGCACGACTGGGTGGGGATGGCGAAGCGCTGAATAATATCGTCAAGCATATGGTTTAGCTGCGCCAGCACCGGCAGGCTGTCGCTGGCCGGATTGATGCCGATCACCGCGTCTCCTGCGCCGTACAGCAGGCCGTCGAGCATGCTGGCGGCGATGCCTTTGAGGTCATCGGTCGGGTGATTGGGCTGCAGGCGCACGCTCAGGCGCCCCGGCAGGCCGATAGTGTTGCGAAAACGGGTGACGACCCGGCATTTGCTGGCGGCGAGGATCAGATCCTGATTGCGCATCAGCTTGCTGACCGCGGCGGCCATCTCCGGGGTTATCGCGCGGGCGACCTGGCGCAGCGCCGCTTCATCGGTGGCGTCGTCGAGCAGCCAGTCGCGAAAATCGCCGACCGTAAGATGGCGAATCGCCGCGAAGCCCCGGGCGTCGTGGGTATCGAGGATCAGCCGGGTCACCTCATCCTGCTCGTAGGGAATCAGCGGATTATCGAGAATCTCGGTGAGCGGAACCTCCGCCAGCGCCATTTTTGCCGCCATCCGCTCTTCGGCGGAGCCGGCGATAACGCCCGCCAGCGCGTCGCCGGAACGCGCAGGGGAGGCCTTCGCCAGTAGGGTTTTCAGGCTCTCAAAGCGCCATACCTGGCCCGATAGCGTGGTTTTATACATGTGTCGCCTCCTCAGGAGACCGTACGCAGCTGCGGATCCACCGCCGCGCGCTGGCGAGCCGCTGCGGTCTTGCGAAACCACAGGTAGCCGCCGAGCATCATGGCGGCGAAAATCAGCGCCAGCAGCGTGTTGTACCAGACCATCGCCACCAGGCAGAGCACCGCCATGGCCAGCGCGAAGGCCGGCGCCCACGGATAGAGCGGCGCGCGGAACGGTCGAATCAGCTTCGGCTCGCTGCGGCGCAGCTTAAACAGCGCCGCCATCGAGGTGATATACATAACAATAGCGCCAAATACCGACATCGTGACGATACAGGCGGTCAGCGGCATCCCGCTAATGGTGATCAGCGAATCGGAGAAAATGGCGGCGATGCCGACCACGCCCCCGGCGAGGATCGCCAGATGCGGCGTGCGGGTGCGGCGGTTCAGCGTCGCCAGCCCGGCGGGGAGATAGCCCGCGCGCGCCAGAGAGTAAATCTGCCGCGAGTAGCCCATGATAATCCCGTGGAACGAGGCCACCAGGCCAAACAGCCCCAGCCACACCAGCATATGCAGCCAGCCGCTGCTGTTGCCGACCACCATTTTCATCGCCTGCGGTAGCGGGTCGTTGATATTGGCCAGGGTTCGCCAGTCGCCGACGCCGCCGGCAAAGACCATCACGCCTATCGCCAGTACGGTCAGGGTCAGAATGCCGCCGCCCAGCGCCCGGGGAATAGTGCGCTGCGGATCTTTAGCTTCTTCGGCGGCCATCGATGCGCCTTCAATCGCCAGAAAGAACCAGATCGCGAACGGGATGGCGGCAAACATGCCCGGCAGCGCCAGGCCGCTAAAGCTTTCCGCGCCCGCCCAGCCGTTAGCGGTAAAATGGCTCCAGGAGAAGCCCGGCGCGACCACGCCCATAAACACCAGCAGTTCGAAAATCGCTAATAACGTCACCACCAGCTCAAAGGTGGCGGCAATCCCCACGCCGAGAATATTCAGCGTCATAAAGATAATATAGGCGCCGCAGGCCACCCATTTGGGGTCGAGCGCCGGAAACTGCACGTTCAGATAGGCGCCGATGGCCATAGCGATGGCGGGCGGGGCGAAGACGAATTCAATCAGGGTCGCGAAGCCGGCGATAAACCCGCCGGTGGGGCCAAAGGCGCGGTAGGCGTAGGCAAAAGGTCCGCCCGCATGCGGAATGGCGGTGGTCAGCTCGGTGAAGCTAAAAATAAAGGCGCAGTACATCGCGGCGATGGCCAGCGCGACGATCAGAAAGCCCAGCGTCCCGGCCTGGGACCAGCCGTAGCTCCAGCCAAAATACTCCCCGGAAATAACCAGCCCAACGGCGATCCCCCATAAGCGGAAACTGCCGAGCGTTCTTTTAAGCGTTGTGGTTTGCTCTGTCATGTTCGTTGCCTCGCCAGATAAAGATATCGGGAGGGTTGCAAAGAGAATGCCAGGGCATACCACCGATAAACGCGGCGGTTTAAGAACCTATCCCATTAGGGCTATCTTATTTGCCAGTTTGGCCCTGGGCAGTGCTCAGACAATACTCACAGAGTGTTGAACGCCCTTCAGGGCGGCCCGCAGGGGGAGCGTAGCGAATCATCCTCACGTACTACGTGTACGCTCCGGTTCTTGCGCGCTGTCCGTGTGCAAACTGTCTGCAACGATTACGCCTGTTGGGCCAGGCTCTACGCCAACGAGGATCAAAAAAGGGGCAGACCGCGCCCGGCGGAAGAGTCGCCGTGGTGCAGCTGCCCGCAAATGTGGCGTTACTGGTGCACGATGGCGCCAGCGTCTTGTTGAATTACCGGACCTGCTTTCACCTGCAGGTTAAGTCCTTTACTCTCCAGCTCGGCATTGCGAATGCGCAGGCCGCGGTCGGCTTCAATATTGACGTTGCTAAAATGGAAACCGCTGAGCGGCGCTTCCGGGGTACCGATAATATAGGCCGCCGCTTTGCTGTCGCCGGTGGAGGTTAAATTCTCAACGGTGATGTTACTGAAGTGCGGAGTCTTGTATTTATCGAACGGCTGTTTCGGGTCGCTGTCCGGCGGATAGATCTGCTCGCCGAGGGTAAAGCCGCCTGCCTGCAACAGCTTATCGACCTCGGCCTGCACAATCGGCGCGGCTTTGTAATAGGCGGAGAACACCAGCGGCACCTCAACGTTATGCATTCTGGTATTGCGGTAGACGATATTTTTTACCTCGCCGCCTTTGCCGCGCGGGCTTTTAATCCGAATGCCGTACATCGAACCTTCGAAGGTATTGTTTTCCACCAGCACGTTATTCACGCCGCCTGCGCTCTCGCTGCCGATGGAGATCCCGCGCCCCTGCTTCAGAGTGTTGTTGGCGATATAGATGTTATCCACCACGCCGTCCGGGAAGCGCGGGTCGGCTTTCTCCGCCTTGATGGCAATATGGTCGTCGTTACAGTCGATATAGTTGTTGGTAATACGGATATTCTGGCTATCGATAGGATCGATGGCGTCGGTGTTCGGCGCATGCCACGGCGAAAGAATACGCGTGCCGTTGATATCGACATCGTGCGCGTAGCGGGTGACCACGTGGAAGCTGGGTGAATGGGTGAGGGTCACGCCGTCGATAAGCACGTTGCTGGCGCGGGTGATATAAATCAGCCGCGGCCGGTCGGTACCGCCTTTCTTGCCGGTGGCGCGGATATTTTCCCGCCAGCGTTCCCACCACACTGCGCCCTGGCCGTCGATAGTGCCTTCACCGACGATGGCCACGTTTTGCGCGTCGGCGATGCTAATAAACGGCAGCCAGCCGTTTTCCGCTTCGGCGTATCGCGTTTTATCATCGCCGCGATAGGCAGCCACTTCGGTTGAGGCCACCAGGGTGGCGTCTTTCTCCAGCTTAAGCTGAATATTATTCTTCAGAAACAGCGGGTTGGTGAGGAAATTACCTTTCGGCACCAGCACCGTTCCCCCTCCGGCGGCGGCGCAGTCATCAATCGCTTTTTGAATGGCATCGGTGTTGAGCGCGATTTGCAGCCGATGGCCTTCTGCGCCGTAGTGGGTGATATCACAGACTTTATCGGGAAACTTCACGGAACTCGCGGCCTGAGCGGCGTGCAGCGGTAGAAGGCCGACGGCGGCAGCGGCGGCCCACAGAGGCAAAGCGCGGGGTATCATGGCATTATCCTTTTTTGGTTTGTTGTTTTGTAAAATTAGCACCAATGTTTTGATTTAATGAGGGCGGCGATCACGGTTTCTCTTTTGTCGTTATTCTGCCCATAAGTGGCGATGATGATTTGGGCGAATGCATAGATGACAGGCCCGGCGGCTTTGCAATTTGGCGACAGGCGGGGTATAAGGAACCTCTTATCTGGATGTTTAGATGTCTATACGCCCGTGGGGTCAAATGCAAACAACACAACAACAAGGTGGGCAGCTTAAGCGCACCATGAAGACTCGCCACCTGATCATGCTGTCGCTGGGTGGCGTTATTGGCACAGGGCTATTTTTTAATACCGGCTATATCATCTCCACCACCGGAGCGGCGGGCACGCTGCTGGCCTATCTGATTGGCGCGCTGGTGGTCTGGCTGGTGATGCAGTGTCTGGGCGAACTTTCGGTGGCGATGCCGGAAACCGGGGCGTTTCACGTCTACGCCGCGCGCTATCTCGGCCCGGCGACCGGGTATACCGTCGCCTGGCTCTACTGGCTGACCTGGACCGTCGCGCTTGGCTCAAGCTTCACCGCCGCCGGATTCTGCATGCAGTACTGGTTCCCGCAGGTGCCGGTATGGGTCTGGTGCGTGGTGTTCTGCGCGGTGATTTTCGCGCTCAACGTTATCTCCACCCGCTTCTTTGCCGAAGGTGAATTCTGGTTCTCGCTGGTGAAGGTGGTCACCATTATCGCCTTTATTATTCTCGGCGGGGCGGCGATCTTTGGCATCATTCCGATGCAGGATGGCTCTCCGGCGCCGGGGCTGCGCAATATCACCGCCGAAGGCTGGTTCCCGCACGGCGGTCTGCCGATCCTGATGACCATGGTGGCGGTTAACTTCGCTTTCTCCGGCACCGAGCTTATCGGCATCGCGGCGGGGGAAACGGAGAATCCGCATAAAGTCATTCCGGTGGCCATTCGTACCACCATCGCCCGGCTGATTATCTTTTTCATCGGCACCGTCTTCGTGCTGGCGGCGCTGATCCCGATGCAGCAGGCGGGAGTCGAGAAAAGCCCGTTTGTGCTGGTGTTTGAAAAGGTCGGTATTCCCTACGCGGCGGATATCTTTAACTTTGTGATTCTGACGGCGATTCTGTCGGCGGCCAACTCTGGCCTTTACGCCTCCGGGCGGATGCTGTGGTCGCTCTCCAATGAAAAAACGCTGCCGTCCTGTTTTACCAAATTGACCAGAAACGGGGTGCCGCTGACGGCGATTTCGGTCAGCATGCTCGGCGGCGTGCTGGCGCTCTTCTCCAGCGTCGTGGCCCCGGATACGGTGTTTGTCGCGCTGTCGGCGATTTCCGGTTTTGCGGTGGTGGCGGTATGGCTGAGCATCTGCGCCTCGCACTTTATGTTCCGCCGTCGCCATCTGCAGCAGGGGAAGGCGCTAAGCGAACTGCACTATCGCGCGCCGTGGTATCCGCTGGTGCCGGTGCTGGGATTTGTGCTTTGCCTGGTAGCCTGCGTGGGTCTGGCGTTTGACCCGAGTCAGAGGATTGCGCTGTGGTGCGGGATCCCGTTCGTGGCACTGTGTTATGGTGCGTATTATCTGACTCGTTCACGGAAACTCACCCAGGAGCCTCAACATGTCGCAGAATAATCCGTTAACCGCCCTCATTGACGCAAAGCCCTTTATCCTGCTGGACGGCGCGATGGCGACGGAGCTGGAAGCGCGCGGCTGCAATCTTGCCGACAGCCTGTGGTCGGCGAAAGTGCTGGTCGACAACCCGGAGCTTATCCGCGAAGTTCACCTCGACTATTTCCGCGCCGGCGCGCAGGTGGCGATCACCGCCAGCTATCAGGCCACTCCGGCAGGTTTTGCTGCCCTCGGCCTTGATGAAGCGCAGTCGAAAGCGCTGATCGGCAAAAGCGTTGAGCTGGCCCGCAAGGCGCGGGAAGCGTATCTGGCGGAAAACCCGCGGGCGGGCGCGTTGCTGGTTGCCGGTTCGGTCGGGCCGTACGGCGCCTTCCTGGCGGACGGCTCGGAGTATCGCGGCGATTATGTCCGCAGCGATGAGGAATTTCAGGCATTTCATCGTCCGCGCGTGGAAGCGCTGCTCGACGCCGGGGCCGATCTGCTGGCCTGTGAAACGATGCCGAATTTCGCCGAGATGAAGGCGCTGGCGGAGCTGCTGACTGCCTATCCGCGCGCGCGGGCATGGTTCTCGTTTACCCTGCGCGATGTGCAGCATCTCAGCGACGGCACGCCGCTGCGGGAAGTGGTTGCCGTGCTGGCAAACTATCCGCAGGTGGTGGCGCTGGGCATTAACTGTATCGCGCTGGAAAACAGCACCGCCGCGCTGGCGCATCTGCATAGCCTGACAGCGCTGCCGCTGGTGGTTTATCCTAACTCCGGGGAGCACTATGACGCGGTATCCAAGACCTGGCATCGCCACGGCGAAGCCTGTGCAACGCTGGCGGAATATTTACCCCAGTGGCTGGCGGCGGGGGCGAAGCTGATTGGCGGCTGCTGCCGCACGACGCCGAAGGATATTGCCGAACTGAACGCGCGGCGTTGAGTTTGCGCCGGGTGGCGGCTGATGCCTTACCCGGCCTACAACGTGCACGAATCGTAGGCCGGGTAAGCGTAAGCGCTACCCGGCATCAATCACCCGGCATCCGCTAACACAAACATCCCGTACGGGTGGATTTCGAGATAATAGTGCTCGCCGACATCCGGCTGCAGCCGCGTCGCGTTCACCTGCAGCAAAATTTCCTGCCCGTGCCACTCTACCGTCACCTCGTACTGCGGTCCCATATAGGCCACGTGGCGAATCGTGCAGCGCTGGCTCTCCTCGCCGCGATCGCTCAGGGTGATCGCCTCCGGGCGCACGCCGACGCTGCCCTCGCCCTGGGCGGCAAAATGCGGCGGCCTCGGCAGCCGATAGCCATAAATATCGACAAAATCCTCGCTAAAGGCGGCCGGGAACAGGTTGGCATCGCCCATAAAGCTCGCCATAAAGCGCGACGCGGGCTGGCGGTAAAGATCCTGCGGCGAGCCGATCTGCATGATATGTCCCTTATTCATCACCAGCACGGTATCGGAAACCGCAAAGGCTTCGCTCTGATCGTGGGTCACGTACAGCGAGGTGATATCAAACTGCTTCTGTAACTCGCGGATCTTATCGCGCATGCTGCGCCGCAGGTTGGCATCGAGGTTGCTTAAGGGCTCATCAAACAGCAGCACCTTTGGCTTGAGGATCAGGGCGCGCGCCAGCGCCACGCGCTGCTGCTGACCGCCGGAGATCTGATCGACATAGCGATCTTCGAATCCTTCCAGATCCACCATCGCCAGCGCCTCCTTCACCCGCGCTTTCACGTCGCTGCGCGACACGCCGAGCATCTTCAGACCGTAGCCGACGTTGTCCCCCAGCGACATATGCGGAAACAGGGCGTAAGACTGAAATACCATACAGATGTCGCGCTGCTGAATGGAGCGATGAGTAACGTCTTCGCCATCGATGAAAATCTGTCCTTCGCTCGGTTTTTCCAGCCCGGCGACCAGGCGCAGAATGGTGGTCTTGCCGCAGCCGGAAGGGCCGAGCAGGGTCACCATTTGTCCCTGAGGGATGGTGAGATTGATATTGTCGATAACCGTGTTGCTGCCGAATCGCTTGGTGACGTTGCGCAGCTCAACAAAATTTTTCTGACTCATAGTGCGCTCCATTACGCCTGGTTTTTGGCTTTTGACCGGGAGATACGCGCTTCCCCGATCAGCCAGTCAAAGATAAAAATAATCGCCAGCATCACGACGATCAGAATCGATCCGTAGGCGATCGCCACGCCGTATTCGCCGTCTTCCACCCGGTTGAGGATATAGGCGGTAGCGACGCGGGTGTCCGGCGTCACGAGGAACACAATGGCGCTGACGGTGGTAATGGCGCGCACAAAGCTGTAGATCAGCGCCGAGAGGATCGCCGGGCGCAGCAGCGGCAGCAGGATATGCGTAATGGTGCGCAGGGAACCCGCGCGCAGGCTGAGCGACGCTTCGTCCAGCGATTTGTCGATCTGGCCTAAACCGGCAATACCTGCCCGAATGCCCACCGGCACGTTACGCATGACCATCGAGATAATCACAATCGCCGCCGTTCCGGTGAGGTACACCGGCGCGCTGTTAAAGGCGAGAATATAGGAGACGCCCGCCACGGTGCCCGGCACCGCGAAGCACAGCATGGTGGTGAACTCGATGGTCTTTTTGCCTTTAAACTGCTGTCGCACTACGATCCAGGCGATCAGCAGGCCGAAAGCGGCGGTGATGGGCGCGGCGATCCCGGCGTAAAGCAGAGTATCGAGCAGCGAAGGCCAGGCGCCGTCGCTCATCCCCTGGCCGAACAGCTTGATAAAGTTATCCAGCGTCAGGGTGTAGTCCACGCCCCAGTTAACGGTAAAGCTGCCGTAGAAAATACTGCCGTAGAGCAGGGCGTTGAAGGCGATCCACACCGCCAGAATGGCGATCACGCTCCACACCAGGGTCACCGGCAGCGGCTGCACGTCGCCACGGTAGGACTTGCCGGAAACCGTGACGTAAGAGCGCTTGCCGATCCACATATACTGAATGCAGAACACCAGCAGCGAGAACAGCAGCAGGAATGCGCCGAGAGTACTGGCGGCCTGATAATCGAGCTGCGAACCGGTGATATAGAAGTAGATTTGCGTCGCCAGTACGTCGAAGTTGCCGCCGAGCACCAGCGGGTTGCTGAAGTCGGCCAGCGACTGAACGATGACGATTAAAAACGCGTTCGCCAGCGCCGGTTTCAGCAGCGGGACGAAGACGCCGTTGAAGGTCTGCCAGCGGCTGGCGCGCAGGGTGTACGACGCCTCCTCCAGCGACGGATGAATGGTCTTAATCGCGCCGTCGAGGATCATAAACGCCATCGGGGTGAACGCCAGCACCTGCGCCAGCCAGATGCCGGTAAATCCGTACAGCCAGTTGGTGTTGGTTAAGCCAAACCAGTCGACCATCAGTTCGGTGACGTAGCCGGAACGGCCCATCATCAGGGTAACGCCGAGACCGACGACAAACGGCGGGGTGACGATCGGCAGAATCGAGAAAATGCGGCCAATAATCGCGCTGCGCTGGGCGATACGGGTGGTGTAAATCGCCAGCACCAGACCAAAGAAAGTGCAGCCGATGCCTACCGCAATCGACAGGGCGATGGAGTTGAGGATCACCTGGACAATATGCGCCTGCGACAGCACGGCCATAAACGCCAGCGGGGCAAACTCGCCGGCGTCGTTAGTGAACATCGGGATGAAAATAGCGATGCTCGGCCAGACGATAAAGACGCCGATTAACGCCACGATGGTGACCAGCGAACCAATGACAAAGCGGTCGCCCCCCAGCCATTCCAGGCGGGTGAGCGCCAGGGTCATGATGGCCCCCAGCGCGACAAACAGCACGATGGTGGCGTAGCCTAATCCGCGGCCTTCCACGGTGGCGCTGACGACGATAAACGCCATACAGCAGAACGCCCAGCCAGCATCGAGATAGTGGCGGCTGCGCTGCTCCCGCCTGGCTTCCTGAAAGGGACGAATCAGCAGCAGGCTCGGTAACAGATACCACAGCCAGCTGATATTGAACTGTGACCAGCCGTAGGCCGCGAGAATTTCATCGCTCGTGGACTCCAGCAGACCGTAATCCAGGCTCCAGCTCGGCAGCAGGGCAAACGCCAGCCAGCCGAATAAAACCCAAAGGAATATCGCATCCCGCTTTTTCACGGGATGGAGTGCAAGTGTGTGTGACATAAGTTTTCCGGTGTCGTAGGCCGGGTAGGGCAGTGATGCCGCCACCCGGCAAATGAACGCAATGCGGGCTTATTTACCCATCTTCACTTCGCTAACCCATTTATTGATTAGCGCTTTACGCACGTCCGTTGAGCCGTATTTATCCATGTCATAGTTGATGAGCTTCAGGTCGTCGAGCTTCAGCGAGTTCGGCGAGGTGTCGGCGGTAGTGTTGGTCAGGATCTGATAAGACTTGCCTTTCTTCCACGCCAGCTCTTGGGCATCTTTCGACAGCACCCAGTCGACAAACAGTTTGGCGTTGTCGAGGTTGCGCGCGCCCTTCAGGATACTGACGCCGCCAATTTCATAGCCGGTGCCTTCGCACGGCGAGATCAGCTCCAGCGGCGCGCCCTGTTCTTTTTCCAGCGAATAGTCGTGCAGGAAGCCGATGCCGATGGCCGTTTCACCGCGGGCGGCGTTGCGGGCCGGGGCGATACCGGACTTCGTGTACTGGGAGACGTTAGCGTTAAGCTGTTTGAGATAATCGAAAGCCTGATCGTCCCCCCACAGCTGGGCGAAGGTCGCCAGCGCGGTGTAGGCGGTGCCGGAACTCTGCGGGTCGGCAATCTGAATTTCGCCTTTATATTCCGGTTTAGTCAGATCTTTCCAGCATTTCGGCACCGGCAGATTTTTCTCTTTCAGGCGCTGGGTGTTCACGCCGAAGCCGAGTATGCCAACGTACACCGCCGAGGAGTAGTTGCCTTTCAGCTTCGCCGGATCGCGGAACTGCTCCATCACCTGCGCAAGATTGGGCGATTTATAGGGCTGCAGCAGGCCCATTTCACCGGCCTGGGACTGCGGGTCGAGGGTGCCGCCGTACCAGACATCCGCCTGCGGGTTTTTCTTCTCGGCATCGACCTTCGCCAGCGTGCTGCCGGAACCGTTGCGAATAAATGAGGTTTTTACGTCATATTTTTCGCCGAAGGCTTTGGTTTCCGCCTCACACATTTCGTTGGTGGCGCTGCAATAGACCACCAGACGACCTTTGGCGTGCGCCGCGCCGCTTAACGTCGCCAGCGCAATGCCGGAAGCAATCAGGGTAGTGACCAGCGTTTTTTTCATTATTTTATCCTTTGAGCAGCAGAGGTAGTAATGCTCGCCATCAGCAGCGGCATCAGCAATAAACCCATCAGAACTGCGGCGACCGAGAGTAAACTGAACATGCCCGACCAGCCGTAGCGTTCAATGACCAGCGACAGAGGCCAGCCCGCCAGCGCTGCCCCCAGATAGGCGAACAGGCCAAGAAATCCGGTAATTGAACCCGCCGCCGCTTTGTGTCCGCACTCCACCGCCGCGAGGCCAATCAGCATTTGTGGGCCAAAAACGAAGAAGCCCACCGTAAAGAAACACACCGCCAGCAGCGCGTAGTGATGGACCGGCGCCAGCCAAAGCGCGGCGACGGAGACCATCAACCCCAGCGTGAACAGTAAAATCATCGGCGCCCGCTGGCCGCTGAACAGCAGATCCGAGCCCCATCCGGCGAACAACGCCCCGAGCAGACCGCCCGCTTCAAACAGCATCACCGTGGCGTTGGCGCTGAGCAGATTGACGCCGTGGCTCTCCGTCAGCCAGATGTTGCCCCAGTCGTTGAGCGCGATGCGGATCAGATAGACCAGCACGTAAGAGACGCCCAGCAGCCAGATCATCGGATTCTTCAGCATCGTGGTGCGCAGCATCTGCCATAGCCCCATCGGCGGGCTTTGCTGCTCCTGGCGCAGCTCCAGCGGGTCGTTACGCCAGCGGCCTACTGACGGCAATCCCTCTTCGCGGGGCGTTCCTTTCAGGTGCAGCGTTAACCAGATGCCTGATGCCATGCTGATCGTCCCCGGTGCCAGCATCGCCGCCTGCCAGCCCCACCAGTGGGCGGCAAAGGCGCTAATCAGCGGGATAATCGCTCCGCCGATATTGATCGACATATTCCAGCAGCCCCACCAGAAGCCGCGTTCGTTGCGCGAGTACCAGTGGGTCAGCAGGCGGGCGCAGGGAGGCCAGCCCCAGCCCTGAAAAAATCCGTTCAGCGTCCAGACCGCCAGCAGCAGCGTCAGCGATTCGCCGAAGGCGAACACCACGTTCAGCAGACCGGTGGCGAACAGGCCCACGCCCATAAACCAGCGCTGCCCGTGGCTGTCGTGCCACAGTCCGGCGGTAAACTTCGACAGACCGTAGGTCAGGTAAAACAGCGATCCCAGCAGGCCGATATCGCCTTTATCCAGACCCAGATCCGTTTGCAGCGCCGGCAATACGTAGTTGACGCTTTTGCGCGTCAGGTAAAACGCCGCATATCCGATGACCATGTACATCAGCAGCTGCGGACGCAGCGTCCGGTAATGTTGATTAATGTCGGTTGCTGAGCGCATCGCCGTCTCCGTTTTGCTGACTATATGAAAGTGAAATCGAAAGGGGATGAGAGAAAGTCCGGAGTGACTAAGACTTTTTCCTGGTTAGCCGGCTGTTTGTTGCAAATTTGTGGGCAAGTTAACAATTACCCGCGTCCCATGCTGCGACTCCAGGGTCAGCTCTCCGCCCAGGGCGCTGACCCGTTCACGCATGCCCTGAATGCCGAAGCCGGCCATTTTGTCGGGGCTGATACCGATGCCGTTGTCCTTGACCTCCAGGCGCAGCAGCGTCCCCTGCTGATACAGAGCAATGGCAACCTCGCTGGCGTCGGCGTGTTTACAGACGTTGTTAAGCAGCTCCTGTAGCAGCCGATAGAGGGTAAAACGTACCGTTTCGCTCTCCGGCGTGGCGGTGAGCCGGTAGTCAAAGCGGCAGCGGATACCGCGCTCGGCAAAGGCAAACTCATTGAGCAAATGGTGCAGCGCCTCTTTAAACGACAGTTCATCAAGGGCCGGGGGGCGTAGCTGGCGCAGCAGCTGGCGGGTAGAGTGGTGAATACGCCGGGCGAGATCGTTAATCTGGCTGGCGGCGGCCTGGGTTTGCGCCGGATCGCGCGCTCGCTTCACCAGCTGCGACTGGATCTGAATGGCGGTAATATTCTGGCCGATTTCGTCGTGCAGCTCGCGCGCCAGGCTTTTGCGCGTATCCTCTTCGGTATGGATCAGCTTTTCGGTTAGCGCCCGCCGCGCCGCCAGCTCCGCCTCCAGCCGCTGGCGATAGTGGTGCAGGTTTTGCGCCAGGTGCTGCTGGCGACTGATGGCAATCCCCAGCCCGATACCGAGCAGCGCCTGGGTCGCCAGAAAAATCTCCAGCTCCACCAGGTTGCTGAATCCGACGCCAACCTGGCGGGCAATGGTGATCATCATGCTGCCCAGCAGACCGGAGAGAACGCCGCCCTGCCAGCCGAACTTCCACGCCATCACCACGTTGGGCAGAAACACCACAATTAACAGCAGACGCTCGATTTCCGGCGACAGAACCATTTGGGTGCCGATGCCGATAATAAAGAACAGGCTGCACCAGATGATCAATGAGGTGCGCAGCGGCGGATTATTGGTATCCAGCCCCAGCAGGTGGTAGCGGTGCTGCTGGCGCAGGAATTCAAAAATCAGATAGACAAACGGCGTCAGCAGCACCCCGCCGGTAAACGAGGCCAGACCGAGCATCATCGCCGGACTTTTCACAAACGGCGAGAGCAGGGCGGTGTTGAGCAGCGCGCTGGCGGTGACCGTGGCCAGCAGCAGCGTCAGCCGCTGCCAGTAAAGGGGGAAGCGGTGCCAGAACTGTTGGGCGATGCCGGCGGGAAGCAGGCCGATCAACGGCGCGGCCAGCAGAATATAGCCGTTCAGCAGCTGTTCGCCGTGCAGCCAGAACAGCATCAACACGGGAGGCAGCACCAGCGCGGGCCAGTAGCGGCGCGAAAGCAGGATCAGCAGCGCCAGATAGACGCCGTGAGGCAGGAACAGCGCCGCCTGCTGGCCGTTATGGGTCAGGTAAAACCCGAGCGTCCACAGCATCAGCCAGCCGCTTCCCCAGGCCAGCACGATGAACAGCGAGATGACGCTGTGGCGAAGGCTGCGCGACATTAATGACCCGCCAGCAGCTGGTGGTCGAGGGCGAAATGGACCAGATCAATGGTGCTGTGGCACTGCAGTTTGCCCAGCACGTTGGCGCGATGAACGTGCACCGTCTTGTGGCTGAGATCGAGCTTGAAGGCGATTTCCTTGACGCTGTCGCCTTTAACGAGCAAATCAAACACTTCGCGTTCACGCGGGGTGAGCACCTCGAGCACCTGCGCCGGTTGCTCTCCGCCGCGCAGCGCCCGCAGGGCATCGGCGCACAGGTAGTGTCCACCCATACCGACGGAACGCACCGCCTGCACGAGCTCTTCCGGGCCGCAGCGTTTGGTCAGATAGCCGCTGGCGCCGGCATCAAGGGCGCTCTGCACGAAGGCCGGGGTGTCGTAAATGCTGAGAATAATGGCGCGAAACTGCGGCTTTTGCGCGCGCAGGCGCTTTAGCAGGCTCAGGCCGTTCTCATCCGGCATGGCGATATCCATGACCGCCACGTTGACGTCGTCGCGCAATAATGCCGGCCAGGCTTCCGCCGCGCTGCTGAACTGGCCAACCACCTCGAGATCCTCTTCGAGGCTGAGTAACTGCGCAAAGCCTGAACGCACCACCACATGGTCATCGACCAGCACCACTCGAATCATGTTTCTTCTCTCTTAGCGCATCATGGTTCTATGATGCCTGCCGCCGCTGCGCTGGCAATCAATCAGGCGCAGTTATGCAATGAATGTAACAAAATCGCAATACACTTCATCCTTCAAGCTGCCTCTTTGTTGGCTTCGTTTGCCCGCCCCGGTCACTGACTTATGTCAGCTCCCGGGGACGAACAACCTTGCCGCCTCGATGCAGCATGAATGATTTTGTGTATAAGCATTGCCGATTTTTTTCTAAAAACGCTTTGTTCTTAGCAAGAATTTTTAATTACTTCATCAAACGCATCGCGCCGGAAATACTGCACCCATAACAACTATGGGAAGCAGACACTATGGCACTATCATCGCGTATCACACTCATTGCCGCGCTGGCGCTGGCGGCATTCCAGGCCCAGGCGGTGAACGTCACCGTGGCGTATCAGACCTCCGCCGAACCGGCGAAAGTCGCCCAGGCGGACAACACCTTCGCCAAAGCGAGCGGGGCGACCGTCGACTGGCGCAAGTTTGACAGCGGCGCGAGCATCGTGCGGGCGCTGGCTTCCGGCGACGTGCAGATCGGCAACCTCGGCTCCAGCCCGCTGGCAGTCGCCGCCACCCAGCAGGTGCCGATTGAAGTCTTTCTGCTGGCCTCAAAGCTCGGTAACTCCGAAGCGCTGGTGGTCAAAAAGAGCATCACCAAACCGCAGGATCTGATTGGCAAACGCATCGCCGTGCCATTTATCTCTACGACTCACTACAGCCTGCTGTCGGCGCTGAAGCACTGGGGGATTAAACCGGGGCAGGTGCAGATCCTCAACCTGCAGCCGCCGGCGATTATTGCCGCCTGGCAGCGCGGCGACATTGACGGCGCCTACGTATGGGCGCCGGCGGTCAACGCGCTGGAAAAAGACGGCACGGTTCTCACCGACTCGTCGCAGGTGGGGGAGTGGGGCGCGCCGACGCTGGACGTGTGGGTGGTACGCAAAGACTTTGCCGAAAAGCATCCTGATATTGTCAAAGCCTTCGCCAAAAGCGCCATTGACGCGCAGCAGCCCTATATCGCCAACCCGGATGAGTGGCTGAAGCAGCCGGAAAACATCAGCAAGCTGGCGCGCCTGAGCGGCGTACCGGAAGCCGACGTGCCGGGGCTGGTGAAAGGCAATACCTATCTGACCGCCGCCCAGCAGGCGCAGGAGCTGAACGGGCCGGTGAATAAAGCCATCATCGACACCGCTAAATTCCTGAAAGAGCAGGGTAAAGTCCCCGCAGCGGGAAGCGATTACAGCCAGTACGTTACCGACCGTTTTGTGAAGTAAAGGAGATCATGATGCTGCAAATCTCGCATCTTTCCGCCGACTACGGCGGTAAACCAGCGCTGGCGGATATCAACCTGACGCTGGACAGCGGTGAACTGCTGGTGGTCCTCGGGCCTTCCGGCTGCGGTAAAACCACGCTGCTGAACCTGATTGCCGGATTCGTGCCTTATCAGCACGGCAGCATCACTCTTGAAGGCAGGCGGGTTGAAGGGCCGGGAGCCGATCGCGGCGTGGTCTTTCAGAATGAAGGGCTGCTGCCGTGGCGCAACGTGCAGGATAACGTCGCGCTCGGGCTACAGCTGGCGGGCGTCGACAAAACGCAGCGCCGGGCAACCGCCGCGCGGATGCTGAAAAAAGTCGGCCTCGAAGGGGCGGAAAAGCGCTTTATCTGGCAGCTTTCCGGCGGCCAGCGTCAGCGGGTGGGCATTGCCCGCGCGCTGGCGGCCAATCCGCAGCTGCTGCTTCTCGACGAGCCGTTTGGTGCGCTGGATGCCTTTACCCGCGAGCAGATGCAAACCCTGCTGCTCAGCCTGTGGCATGAGACCGGCAAGAAGGTACTGCTGATCACCCACGATATAGAAGAGGCGGTGTTTATGGCCACCGAGCTGATACTGCTTTCGCCGGGGCCGGGCCGGGTGCTCGAACGGCTGCCGCTCGATTTTGGCCGCCGCTTTGTGGCCGGCGAATCCTGCCGCAGCATTAAATCGGACCCGCGGTTTATCGAACAGCGCGAGTACGTCCTCAGCCGGGTATTTGAACAACGGGAGGCTTTCTCATGAGCGTGGTCATCAATGATAAACCGCGTCAGCGGAGGCTGAAGTGGCGCTGGCCGTTCTCGCGTCAGCTCACTCTCAGCGCGGCGACCCTGGCGGTACTGCTGGCTATCTGGTGGGCCGTTGCCGCCCTGCAGCTGATTAGCCCGCTGTTTCTGCCGCCGCCGGGGCAGGTATTGCAGAAACTTATCACTATTGCCGGTCCGCAGGGTTTTATGGACGCCACCCTCTGGCAGCACCTGGCGGCGAGCCTGACGCGTATCGTTATCGCGCTGCTGGCGGCGGTACTGCTCGGCGTGCCGGTCGGGATCGCCATGGGGTTGAGCCCCACGGTACGCGGGATCCTCGACCCGCTGATCGAGCTTTATCGCCCGGTGCCGCCGCTGGCCTATTTACCGCTGATGGTGATCTGGTTCGGCATCGGCGAGACCTCGAAGATCCTGTTGATCTACCTGGCGATATTCGCGCCGGTGGCGATGTCGGCGCTGGCGGGCGTAAAGAGTGCCCAGCAGGTGCGCATTCGCGCCGCGCAATCTTTAGGGGCCAGCCGGGCGCAGGTGCTGTGGCTGGTGATCCTGCCCGGCGCGCTGCCGGAAATCCTCACCGGCCTGCGAATTGGGCTCGGCGTGGGTTGGTCGACGCTGGTGGCCGCGGAGCTGATTGCCGCCACCCGCGGGTTAGGTTTTATGGTGCAGTCCGCCGGTGAGTTCCTCGCCACCGACGTGGTGCTGGCCGGGATCGCGGTGATTGCCATCATCGCCTTTTTACTGGAACTGGGGCTGCGCGCGCTGCAGCGTCGACTGACGCCCTGGCATGGAGAAGTACAATGAGCGAACGTTTAAGCATTACCCCGCTGGGGCCGTATATTGGCGCGCAGGTATCCGGCGTCGATATTACCCGCCCGCTGAGCGACAACCAGTTTGAGCAGCTGTATCACGCGGTGCTGCGTCATCAGGTGGTGTTCCTGCGCGAGCAGAATATCACTCCCGAACAGCAGCGGGATCTCGCCCTGCGCTTTGGCGACCTGCATATTCATCCGGTCTATCCGCATGCGCCCGGCGTCGATGAGATTATCGTGCTTGATACCCACGACGATAACCCGCCGGATAACGATAACTGGCACACCGATGTCACCTTCATTGAGACGCCGCCCGCCGGGGCGATCCTCGCGGCAAAAGAGCTGCCGTCAACCGGCGGCGACACCCTGTGGACCAGCGGCATTGCGGCCTATGAGGCGCTCTCCGGGCCTTTACGCCAGCTGTTAAGCGGCCTGCACGCGGAGCATGATTTCCGCAAATCGTTTCAGGAGTATAAATATCGTAAAAGCGAAGAGGAGCATCAGCGCTGGCTGGAGGCGGTCGCGAAAAATCCGCCGCTGCTACATCCGGTAGTGCGCACCCATCCGGTGACCGGTAAACAGGCGCTGTTTGTCAATGAGGGCTTTACCACCCGCATCGTTGACGTCACGGAGAAAGAGAGCGAGGCGCTGCTCGGCTTCCTGTTTGCTCACGTCACTAAACCGGACTTTCAGGTGCGCTGGCGCTGGCAGCCGAACGACGTGGCGATTTGGGATAACCGCGTCACCCAGCACTACGCCAACGCCGATTACCTGCCGCAGCGGCGCATTATGCACCGGGCGACGATTCTCGGAGACAAGCCGTATTACCGGGCTGGTTAATTTCTATAGCCCGGCTAAGGCGTCAGCCGCGAGCCGAGGAGGAAAGTGGACGCTGCATTGTGCGCTGTTTCCCGGAGGCGGCGCTTAACGCGCCTTGTCCGGGCTACCGCTCCGCAGAACGCGGTTAACCCGTAGCCCGGCTAAGGCGCAATGTGCCACAAGCCGGGAAACAACCTACGATAAACGCACTGCAGCCCGGACAGGCGCAACGCGCCGCCTCCGGGAAAAGGCTTTTATGCCGATTTTTGCGCGTCCAGATGTACCCCAATATAGCGCTGATAGCGGTTGGCCTTCAGATAGGTCAAATCCACCAGCACCAGCCCATCCACGCAGTTGTTGAAATCCGGGTCGCTGCCGAAATCGATAAACTGCACGCCGCCCGGCTCGCAGACTTCTGAGTACTGTTTATACAGCGGCGGGATCGCGCAACCGAGGTTGCCGAGCAGGGACTTTAGCCGCGCCAGGTCGTCGTTGTAATCTTCTCCGCCAAACTGCGCCAGTACATCGGGCAGCGAGGCCGGATAAGGACGCCGCGACTCTGCCAGCGGATGCGTCGCCGGGAACCACAGCCGATAAAAAGCCACCAGCAGATCGCGCGCCGACGGCGGCAGCCCGCCGGAAATCGACACCGGGCCGAACAGATAGCGATAGTGCGGATAGCGCGCCAGATACGCGCCAATGCCGGACCACAGGTAGTCCAGCCCGCGGCGGCCCCAGTAACGCGGCTGGATAAAACTGCGACCCAGTTCAATGCCGTGTTGCAGAATATCGTCCATGCGCGCGTCGTAATGAAACAGGCTGTAGCTGTAGATGCCGTTCAGGCCGCGCTTTTCCAGCTGTATTGCGGTTGGCATAAAACGGTAAGCGCCGACGATCTCAAGATCTTCCTCATCCCACAGAATCAGCTGCAGATAGTCGTCGTCATAAACGTCAACGTCGCGACGTTTGCCGCTGCCTTCCCCCACCGCGCGGAAGGCGATTTCCCGCAGACGGCCCAGCTCGCGCAGTATCGGCGCATCTTCCTGGTCGCGGCGCTGCCAGAGATAGATGACTTTACCATCCGCCGTGCGTCCCAGCGTTTCAGCCTTCCCCAGCTCGCGCTTGAGCAGGGCGCGGTCTTCGGGACGGGCGATAGCGCTTTCGGTTTTGAATATACCCGGCAGCCCTTTGCCGAGTAGCTCCAGGTGGCGATAGCAGCGCTCGGTCAGTTCCCGAGAAGAGCTTTGCGGATTGAACCAGTTTGACCAGGTTATCTGTTGACCAATATTCACCGGCAGGCTGCTGTTGCGGCGACGGAACATTTGCTGCATCAGCAGCAGTAACGGCAGATTCTCGGACATCAGGGTACTGGCGTAAAACAGTGCGCTGTTGCGCGCGCGGATCCACGCTGGCAGCAGCGGGGCGCGGTATTTCGCCGCCAGCTTAATAAATCCGGAGTGCCATTTTTTATCACGAATACCGCGCCGGGTGAGGCGTGAAACTTCGCCGGCCGGGAAGAAAATCAGCACGCCGCCGTTTTGCAACTGCTGGTCCATCTGCTGCAACGCCGCTTTGGCGGTGCGGCCATTGATATTATCGACCGGAATAAACAGCGAGCTCAGCGGTTCAAGGTGAGTCAGCATGCGGTTGGTGACCACTTTGACGTCGCGGCGCACGCGGGACACCGCGTAGAGCAGGGCCAGGCCGTCAAGTGTACCGGTGGGGTGGTTGGCGATGATGACCAGCGGACCATGTTCGGGGATTTGTTCGAGATCGTGCGCCGGGATAGCGCAGCGGATATTAAGATGTTCGAGCACCTGTTCGACCGTATCCAGTCCTTTCAGGTGATGATGACGCGCGGCAAACTGCTGAAACTCTTCCTCATGCAGGAGCTTTTTCAGCACCTTTTTCTGCCAGAGCGCTGGCTTTGCCTGAGGCCACAGGTCATCGATGACATTGTCGAGACTAAACATAGCGGCACCTCCTCCGTCCTGCCCAGACAGTAGAAGGCGCAGATGTCGTTCAGATTACAGTTGAGTGAAGATTTGGGATTGGCGGGAGCGGGTAGCCCGGACAGGCGCGCAGCGCCGCCTCCGGGAAGGCCACAGGTGAAAAGTTGCGAACGCTTTTCCAGATTGATCTCCGGTTTCTTGCCTTTCGGTCTCCCCCTCTTTTAACCTGGGGAACAGGCAAATATCTTCGGCAGGGAGCATCCGATGGTCGATTATCGTCGTTATTACCTCAAGGGTGGGAGCTGGTTTTTCACCGTCAATTTACGCGACAGAGAGAGTCGATTTCTGGTTCAGCATATTGATGCGTTACGACAGGCGGTGGCAATAGTCCACAAACAGAAACCTTTTCATATTGATGCCTGGGTGGTGCTCCCCGAACACCTTCATTGCATCTGGACCTTACCTGACAACGACAGCGATTTTCCATCGCGCTGGAGAGCAATTAAAAAGCATTTTTCAGGTTTAACAGGCGCGCATAACGTGTGGCAACCGAGATATTGGGAACACGCCATTCGCAACCAGAAGGATTACCGAAGCCATGTTGATTATATTTATATCAATCCGATTAAGCACGGGTGGGTAAGGCAGGTACGGGATTGGCCCTATTCAACCTTTCATCGCGATGTAAGCCGTAGTTTGTATCCTGTTGATTGGGGTGGGGAAGTGAAGGAATTATTGTGCGGCGAGCGTTATTAAAATGACTTCCCGGAGGCGGCGCGCTGCGCCTGTCCGGGCTACCAACCCACAGATAGCTGTGAGCCTGTAGCCCGGTCGTACAGCCGCGACCGGGGAGGCAGTAATAGCCGAATTAACGCAGGATTTTCTTTTCGGCCAGATCGAGGGCGAAATAGCTGAAGATCAGATCTGCGCCGGCGCGCTTGATTGCGCCGAGACTTTCCAGCACCACTTTCTCTTCATCGATAGCGCCAGCCTGGGCGGCGAACTTAATCATCGCGTATTCACCGCTCACCTGGTACGCGCCGATCGGCAGGTTGGTGCGCTCGCGCAGATCGCGCAGGATATCAAGATAGGGACCCGCCGGTTTGACCATCAGGCAGTCGGCGCCCTGGGCTTCGTCCAGCAGCGATTCACGAATCGCTTCGCGGCGATTCATCGGGCTCATCTGATAGGTTTTACGATCGCCTTTCAGCGCGGTACCTGCGGCTTCGCGGAACGGGCCATAGAACGATGAAGCGAATTTGGTGGAGTAGGACATAATCGCCGTATCGGTAAATCCGGCGGCGTCCAGCGCCTGGCGAATAGCCTGCACCTGGCCATCCATCGCGGCGGAAGGCGCGATAAAATCCGCGCCTGCGGCAGCGGCGACCACCGCCTGCTTGCCGAGATTCTCAAGAGTTTTGTCGTTATCCACGCCGTGATCGCACAGCACGCCGCAGTGGCCGTGGGAGGTGTATTCGCAGAAACAGGTGTCGGACATGACGATCATCTCCGGCACCGCCTCTTTACAGATGCGGGACATGCGCGCCACCAGGCCGTTTTCGTTCCAGGTATCGCTGCCAACGGCATCGGTGTGATGGGAAATGCCGAAGGTCATCACCGAACGGATGCCGGCGTTGGCAATGCGCTCGATTTCGCGCGCCAGGTGTTTTTCCGGAATACGCATCACGCCGGGCATGGCTTCAATGGCCGTGTAATCGTCGATTTCTTCTTCAACAAAGATCGGCAACACCAGGTCGTTCAAACTCAGTGTTGTCTCTTCAAACATGGCACGTAGCGAAGCGGACTTGCGCAGGCGGCGTGGGCGAGTGATTAAATCTGTCATGGTTTGCCTGATTTTGTGAAATGAAAAAAGTGAGTTTACCTCAATTGGCGGCGGGATGTTTCGCCAAAACGATCCTTATCAATCGTCGGCAAAACATCCCCACAGGTTACTGGCTGGCGGTCTCAATCCCGGTGCGGACGCCGCTTAATTCACTGACCAGCTCGTTGATCCCGTCGCTCATGTTGTTGAAACGCGTCAATGAAGAACGGGTGACCACCACGAAGGCGCCGACGTTGGCCTGCGGGTTCATCGCCATGTAGGTAATAAAGCCGCCGCCGCCGCCGGTCTTCTGAATAATGCCCGGCTGGCCGTTTTTCGGCTTCATGTAGACCCAGCCGAGGCCCAGCGCATCGGCTTTACCCGGCACGTCCATACCGATCACCTTCGTCAGCTGGCTGCGTTGATAAATCAGCGTTTGCATCCGGTCCGCCTGCTGCCCACGGGCGAAGAAATCGGAAGAGAGGAACTGCTGCATCCAGCGCATCATATCGCCCGGCGTGGAATAGACGCCGCCGCTGCCGATAGCCGCCAGCGTATTGTTGCACGGGCTGGCTCCTTTCTCGGGAATCATCAGGCGCCGGCACTGATCCGGCGAAGGCGTAAAGGTGGTGTCTTTCATCCCCAGCGGACGGGTGATCTGCTCTTCAAACAGCTGCGGATAAGGCTTGCCTGCAGCGGTAGAGAGCGCATCGGCGAGTAAATCGAATGCCAGATTGGAGTAGGCGGCCTGGGTGCCGGGAGCGGTTTTCAGCGTTGCGGTGGATAACCAGTTCCAGCGCTGCTGGCGAGTTGGCCAGACAAATACCGGCCGGTGCGCCGCGCCGCCGGGCTGCTCGCGCGGCAGGGCGCTGGTATGGGTCGCCAGATTCACCAGCGTGATAGGCGCCCCCTGGTAAGTCGGCACCCGCGCACCCGGCGGAGCATATTTGCTTAGCGGATCGTTGAGCTTAACCACGCCCTGATCGAGAAGTTTGACCAGCATTTCGCTGGTCATCAATTTGCTGATAGAGGCAATGCGGATCACCGAATCGAGCTGCGGGTGCTCATTATTGCCCGGGCGCGTCTCGCCGAAGCTGCGGAATACGCGCTGGTTTCCGTCGATAACCACCAGCGCCATACCGACTGCGCCGCTGCCGTAGTAGATATGGTTAGCGTAACGATCGACCACATCAGCGGCGAATTCCGGGTCGACGCTCGGCTGTGCGGCCTGGACCGATGTCAACGACGCCGCGCACAGCGCAGCAAAAATGAGCAGACTACGTTTCAACGGGAGCATCCATCATGATGAAGAAAAAAGATAGAGCGTATTTATACTACGAAGCGCCGCCGTGCAAAGCGCTAATAGCACGATTCTGTGCGGAAAAACGTAACCTGGCGTAAAAAATCCTTTTTTTGCTTTCGGATAGCGGCATTCACCTGCGGGCGCGTATGATGATCGTTTTGGCTAAAGAGGGGGGGCAAGAGAAGATGGCGGCGAAACGGGTAGTGATGGTAGTGGATATGCAAAACGGCGTTTTCGCGACGCCGCGAGTTGAGCGCGAGCGCTGCGCGGCGCAAATTAACCGCCTGATTAACGCTGCGGACACCGTAATTTTCATTCAGCACTGCGAAGCGGGCGGCCTCGAAGAGGGGAGCGAAGGTTTTGCTTTGCTCCCCGAGCTGATCCAACCCGCAGGCTCCCTGTATGTGACTAAGACCGCCTGCGACGCCTTTTACCGTACCCGTCTGGAAGAGGTGCTGCGCGAACATCACATCACGCAGTTTGTGATTTGCGGCTGCGCCACCGACTACTGCGTGGATACCACCATCAAAAACGGCGCCAGCCGGGGCTACGCGATTACTGTCGCGGAAGATGCCCACACTACCGCCAACCGTCCAGCGGCGCCGGCCGTCACGCTGATCGCCCACTACAACGATGTGTGGCGTTCACTGACCGTTCCCGGCAATCCTTTACAGGTGAAACCGACAGAAACAATTCTTAGCGGATGGCAGGCGAACTAAGCTGCTGATATCCGGTCTCATCATCCGCCCACTTTGCTTCGCTGCGACGGCTTTGCGGCGGGCGCTTTTGTGGTACACAGCACAGCAAAACGAAAAAGAAGTTAGCAGGAGAGCAAGATGTTTAAATCCTTTTTCCCCAAACCGGGGCCGTTTTTTATTTCTGCCTTTATCTGGTCGCTGCTGGCGGTGATCTTTTGGCAGGCGGGCGGCGGCGACTGGCTGCTGCGGGTCACCGGCGCATCGCAGGATGTGGCGATTAGCGCGGCGCGCTTCTGGTCCCTCAACTACCTGGTGTTCTACGCCTTCTACATATTCTGCGTGGGCGTTTTCGCCCTTTTCTGGTTTATTTACAGCCCGCACCGCTGGCAGTACTGGTCGATCCTCGGTACCTCGCTGATTATTTTCGTTACCTGGTTTCTGGTCGAGGTTGGGGTGGCCATTAACGCCTGGTATGCTCCGTTCTACGATCTTATCCAGGCCGCGCTGGCAACGCCGCATAAGGTCAGCATTAACCAGTTCTATCATGAAATTGGCATCTTCCTCGGCATTGCGCTAATCGCAGTGGTGATCGGCGTGATGAACAACTTCTTCGTCAGCCACTACGTCTTCCGCTGGCGTACCGCGATGAACGAACACTATATGGCGCACTGGCAGCATTTGCGCCATATCGAAGGCGCCGCGCAGCGCGTGCAGGAAGATACCATGCGCTTTGCTTCCACGCTGGAGAGCATGGGCGTCAGCTTCCTTAACGCGGTGATGACCCTTATCGCCTTCCTGCCGGTGCTGGTAACGCTCTCCGCGCACGTCCCGGATTTACCGATTGTCGGTCATCTGCCTTACGGCCTGGTGATTGCCGCCATCGTCTGGTCGTTAATGGGTACCGGCCTGCTGGCGGTCGTTGGGATCAAGCTGCCCGGCCTGGAGTTCAAAAACCAGCGCGTTGAGGCCGCCTATCGTAAAGAGCTGGTTTACGGCGAAGATGACGCTAACCGCGCGACGCCGCCGACGGTGCGTGAACTCTTTGGCGCCGTGCGCCGCAACTATTTCCGCCTCTATTTCCACTATATGTATTTCAATATCGCCCGTATTCTTTATCTGCAGGTGGATAACGTTTTCGGTTTGTTCCTGCTGTTTCCGTCGATTGTTGCCGGTACGATTACGCTGGGCCTGATGACTCAGATAACCAACGTCTTTGGCCAGGTTCGCGGTTCGTTCCAGTACCTGATCAGCTCATGGACTACACTGGTTGAGCTGATGTCTATCTACAAACGTCTGCGCAGCTTCGAGCGCGAGCTGGATGGCAAAGAGCTGCAGACCGTGACGCAAACATTAAGTTAATCAACGCAAGGATGAACCATGCCGGTAGCGCAATCCAGAATCACTTCTCTCACCCTGACGCTACTGGCAGGGATTGTCCTCAGCGCCTGCTCCAGCAAACCGGAGCCGGAGCTGAAAAAGGGCGAAAAGGCGATTGATGTCGCCGCGGTAGTGCGGCAGAAAATGCCCGCCAGCGTGAAGGATCGCGAAGCCTGGGCGCAGGCCATCGCCAAAACCTTTGCCAGTCAGAAGCTGGCGCCGACGGAAGAGAACGTCTGTTCGGTGCTGGCGGTGGCGCAGCAGGAATCCAACTATCAATCTGACCCGGCGGTGCCGGGGCTGAATAAAATCGCCTGGCAGGAGATAGACCGCCGGGCGGAAAAAATGCACATCCCGGTTTTTCTGGTACATACCGCGCTGAAAATCAAATCACCCAACGGCAAAAGCTATAGCGAACGTCTGGATAGCGTGAAAACCGAAAAGCAGCTGAGCGCGATTTTCGATGATTTTATCGGCATGGTGCCGATGGGACAGAAGCTGTTCGGCTCGTTGAACCCGGTACATACCGGCGGCCCGATGCAGGTCAGCATTGCTTTCGCCGAGCAGCACACCGACGGCTATCCGTGGAAAATCGACGGTACCGTGCGCCAGGAGGTGTTCAGCCTGCGCGGCGGTCTGTGGTTTGGCACCTATCATCTGCTGAACTATCCGGCGAACTACAGCGTACCGCTGTACCGTTTTGCTGATTTTAACGCCGGATGGTACGCCAGCCGCAATGCCGCCTTCCAGAATGCCGTCTCTAAAGCAACGGGCGTGAAGCTGGCGCTGGATGGCGACTTAATTCGCTACGACAGCGACGAGGCGGGAACCACCGAACTGGCGGTGCGCCGCTTATCCTCCCAGCTGGCGATGAGCGACGACGAGATCCATCGTCAGTTAAAGAAAGGCGACACGCTGGCGTTTGAAGAGAGCGATCTTTATAAACAGGTATTTCGCATCGCCGATAAGAAAGCCGGTAAAACGCTTCCGCGGGAAGTCCTGCCGGGTATACAGCTTGAGAGCCCCAAAATCACCCGTAATCTGACCACCGCCTGGTTTGCCAAACGCGTTGACGACCGACGGGCCAGCTGTATGGCGCGCCGCTAACGGCGGCTGCGCCAGCGAAAAATCAGCCCTGATATGCCAATTAACAGGCTGGCCGCCACGAAGGGAATCAGGCCAAACAGGGTGCCGACCAGCAGGCCAATTTCGACCCGGGGGCGGCTACTGTCCTGCATCTGAATCAAGTGCTCAAGAACGCCCGGCGCGTGGATTAGCATGCTCAGCATTTGCGCGCCGGCCCAGAAGCAAAACAGCACAAACAGAGCATAGGCGATGTTGCTGCTGGTAATAGCGCTCCTCTTTTTGCCGCCGTTGACGGTCTTTGCAAAGGTGAACTCAGCCATATTGACCTCCGGACTTCGCTTTCTTGCCGATTTTTTACTTCGGCTACATACGAGTCATTCTGGCAACCCCGGGGGGATTCCAGTATCAGATTGCTGGTAATTTCCGCCCAGGAATATTCCTGATTTCATCGGCTTGTGAGTTTGCTACAAATTTGTGAAATTTAGACCGCTATCGCAATGTGCGACAATTCTCCACGCGGCTGCAGACCGGCGGTGATGGCTATGCGAAGATGCTTTTTTTGTTGTCGGAGTGGTTATGAAACTCACTGAAAAAATCCGCCGCGACTGGCACTACTATGCGGTTGCCCTGGGGTTAATTTTTATTATGAATGGCGTAGTCGGGCTGTTGGGGTATGAAACCGAAGGCTGGCGTTCTTACGCGGTTGGGCTGGTGACGTGGGTGATTAGCTTCTGGATCGCCGGTTTTATTATTCGCCGCCGCCCGGCAGAGGAAGCGTAAGGCGGAGGCGGTGAACCCGTAGCCCGGGCAGGCGCTTGCGCCGCCCCCGGGGAGATAACCTGAAGCCGTGTTGGATGTGGTTTCCCGGAGGCGATGCTGCGCATCTGTCCGGGCTACCGGCCCGGTAAGGCACCAGCCGCCACCGGGCGATACCTTGATTAATTCATCGATGTTTTCAGCGCCCGATCGGCGGCGTGACGCTCCAGCGCCAGTTCAATCAGGCGGCTAATCAGGCTGGTGTAATCCAGGCCGCTGGCCTGCCATAGCTTCGGATACATGCTGATGTTGGTGAAACCCGGCAGCGTATTGATTTCGTTAATCACCACGTCGTTATCGGCGGTCAGGAACACATCGACGCGCGCCATGCCGCTGCAGCCGAGGGTCTGATAGGCACGAACGGCGATCTCGCGAATTTTATCGTTTACATCGCTGTCGATGGCCGCCGGAACCACCACTTTCGCGCCCTGATCGTCAATGTACTTGGTGTCATAGGCGTAGAATTCGCTGTTGAGGACGATTTCACCGCAGGTGCTGGCCTCGGGATTATCGTTGCCCAATACCGCGCACTCGATCTCACGCCCTTTAATCCCCTGTTCAACCACCACTTTATGGTCAAATTCGAAGGCCAGGGCGACGGCCTGCTGATACTGTTCTTCGCTGTTGACCTTGCTGACGCCCACCGAGGAGCCCTGGTTCGCCGGTTTAACAAACAGCGGCAGGCCCAGCTTCGCCTGCACCTCGGCAAAGCTTACCTGATTCCTGTTAGCGCGGGTCAGGGTAATAAAAGGGGCAATCGACAGCCCGGCATCGCGCAGCAGACGTTTGGTGACGTCTTTGTCCATGCAGGCGGCGGAGCCGAGGACGTCGGAGCCGACGAAGGGCAGGTTGGCCATCCGCAGCATGCCCTGCAGAGAACCATCTTCGCCAAGAGTGCCGTGAACGATCGGGAAGATGACGTCGATGGCCGCCAGCGGCTGGCCGCTATCGGCGTTAATCAGCTGCTGCGCCTCGCGTCCGGGAATCTGCGCCAGCGTAATATCGGACGGGCGCAGGGCAATATGGGCAGGATCCTGCGGATTGAGCAGATAGTTACTGGCGTCGTTAATATGCCATTGCCCCTGCTTATCAATCCCCAGCAAAACTACGTCGAAGCGCGTTTTATCGATCGCTTCCACGATATTTTTCGCTGACTGAAGCGACACTTCATGTTCTGCCGACTTACCGCCGAAAACGATCCCAACCCTCATCTTAGCCATTTCAACTTCCATCATGATTACATCAAAGGGCATAACATAGCATGTGAAAGAGCCCCCTGGCTGCCATAATATTCACCGGGTAAAGCATTGGGAGGCGGCGCGTGAAAGGAAAAGGTCTTATCGTTCTGTTGGCGCTGCTGGCGGCCGGATATTACGGCTATCGTTATCTTCCCGCACAGTACAATCCATTCGCGCCGCTGCGCCTGGAAGACCCCCCGGGACTCCTCAGCCACTATAAACTGCGGCGATTAACGCCCGCCGAGTGCGCTGGCCTGCTTGAGGAGGCCAACCGGCGGAAGCTCATTTCCAGCCAGCCGGTGGCCGATAGCGGAGGAGCGTGTCCTCTGCAGAATGTGGTTCGGGTGCGTGATTTTGGCACGGTGAAGCTCAGCAGCAGCTTTCTTGCCAGTTGTCCGCTGGCGTTGAGCAGCGCGCTATATCTGCAACAGCAGGCGAAACCGTTGACTCGCCGGATGCTGGGGCAAGAGCTCCGCCAGATTGACCATTTTGGCAGCTATGCCTGCCGTAATATTTACCATCGCCAGAACGCGCGGCGCAGTGAGCACGCTACCGCGGAGGCGCTGGATGTCAGCGGCTTTCGTCTGTCCGATGGCCGACGAGTCAGCGTGCTGAAAGGGTGGCCCGATGCGCAGTATCACCCCTGGCTGCAGGCGTTACTGGCCGGCGGTTGCCGCTATTACGGCAACGCTTTAGGGCCGGACTATAACGCGGCCCATGCCAACCATTTTCACTTCGGGATGCGCGGCCAGGGTTTCTGTTTCTAAGCATAACTCACTGTACACCACGATTTTCACCACGAAATCATTCACAACAGGGCTATATGGTGTCATAAAACACTAAACTCACCTCTGGCGCATCTCTGGTAGTACGGCGGATCGGGGAAATTGCTAAGCTAGGTAATAATTGCCAAAAAATTAATGAATACGCGTAGTTATGGAATCCTGGAAGGTTAATCTTATCTCCGTCTGGTTTGGCTGTTTTTTTACCGGACTGGCTATCAGCCAAATTCTCCCCTTTTTGCCGCTGTACGTTTCTCAACTCGGCGTAACCTCGCACGAAGCGTTATCCATGTGGTCTGGGCTGACCTTCAGCGTCACCTTTCTGGTGTCAGCGATCGTCTCGCCGATGTGGGGCAGCCTGGCCGACCGCAAAGGGCGCAAGCTAATGCTGCTGCGCGCCTCGCTGGGGATGGCCATCGCCATTTTACTCCAGGCCTTTGCCACCAACGTCTGGCAACTGTTTATCCTGCGTGCGGTGATGGGGCTGACCTCCGGCTATATTCCTAACGCCATGGCGCTGGTGGCGTCTCAGGTTCCGCGCGAGCGTAGCGGCTGGGCGCTGAGTACGCTTTCAACGGCGCAAATCAGCGGCGTGATCGGTGGGCCGCTGCTCGGCGGTTTCCTGGCTGACCATGTCGGTTTGCGCGCGGTCTTTATCATCACTGCTGTTTTACTGACCGTGAGTTTCCTGGTGACGCTGTTTCTGATCAAAGAGGGCGTCCGCCCGCAGATGAGTAAAGCGGAGCGGCTGAGCGGTAAGGCGGTGTTTGCCTCGCTGCCTTATCCGGGTCTGGTAATCAGCCTGTTTTTCACCACCCTGGTGATCCAACTGTGCAATGGTTCAATTGGCCCGATTCTGGCGCTCTTTATTAAGTCGATGGCGCCGGATAGCAATAACATCGCCTTTCTTGCCGGCATGATCGCCGCCGTACCGGGCGTGTCGGCGCTGATTTCGGCTCCCCGTCTGGGGAAACTGGGCGACAGGATCGGCACCTCGCGGATCCTGCTGGCGACGCTATGCTGCGCGGTGGTGATGTTCTTTGCCATGTCGTTCGTCACAACCCCATTCCAGCTTGGCGTGCTGCGTTTTCTGCTCGGTTTTGCCGATGGGGCAATGCTGCCGGCGGTGCAAACGCTTCTGCTGAAATACTGCAGCGACAGCGTGACCGGGCGGATTTTTGGTTATAACCAGTCGTTTATGTATCTTGGCAACGTGGCCGGTCCGTTAATCGGCGCATCGGTCTCGGCCATGGCCGGCTTCCGCTGGGTGTTTATCGCGACGGCGGTTATTGTCCTGATCAATATCTGGCAGCTGGCCATCATGCTGCGTCGCAGCCGTCGTACAACGGCTTAATCCCTTCTCTTCTCCTTCGCCGGTATTAACATCACAGCGTCAATGCCGGTCGCCGACCGCCTTCAGCTTCAAATGTATCACCGATCACAAAACGATCATTTTCCCCTCTCATCCTCTTCTATTATTAACTGTTACGCGTATACAGTTACGCGTAACAGTTATCTGAAAAAGAGGTTTTATGCGAAATTTATTCGATTTGACAGGGAAGCGCGCGCTGATCACCGGGTCTGCTCAGGGGATAGGCAATTTGCTGGCCGGCGGCCTTGCGGAGTATGGGGCAGAAATCATCATCAACGATCGGACTCAGGCCCGCGCGGACCAGGCGGCGCAGGCGCTGGTGGCGCAGGGCTTCCGCGCGGTAGGGTACGCATTTGATGTCACTCAGGCGACGCAGGTCGAGCAGGCGATAGCCCGCATCGAAGCGGAGGTCGGCGCCATTGATATTTTAATTAACAACGCCGGGATTCAACGACGTTTCCCTTTTACCGAGTTTCCGGAGGAGGAGTGGGATAACGTTATTGAGGTCAACCAGAAGGGCGTTTTCCTGGTTTCGCAGCAGGTGGCGAAATATATGATCGGCCGCCGCGCCGGGAAGATAATTAATATTTGCTCAATGCAGAGCGAGCTGGGGCGTAAAACCATTACGCCTTATGCGGCCTCGAAAGGGGCGGTTAAAATGCTGACCCGCGGCATGTGCGTTGAGCTGGCGGAATACAATATTCAGGTTAACGGTATCGCACCGGGATATTTTGCCACCGAGATGACCACCGCCCTGGTCAACGATGAGGCGTTTTCCGCCTGGCTGTATCAGCGCACCCCGGCGGCACGCTGGGGCAAACCGGAAGAACTGATTGGCGCCGCGGTGTATCTGGCTTCTTCAGCGGCAAACTTTGTTAACGGTCATTTGTTATTCGTGGATGGCGGGATGCTTGCCGCCGTCTGAATCACTTCACGTCCTTCGAACCGCATGCGCGCACGCACTGCCTGAAGGACGGATTATTAAACCCGTGTGATGGTATTCAACACCTGAGGATGGCTTATGCAAATGCTCGCGAAATTACCCGTGCGTCGCTGGTGGTATTTAATGCCGATTATATTTATTACCTATAGTCTGGCCTACCTTGACCGCGCAAATTATGGTTTTGCCGCTGCGGCGGGAATTGAAAGTGATTTAGGGATTACGAAAGGAACGGCATCGCTTATTGGCGCACTATTTTTTCTCGGCTATTTCTTTTTCCAGGTGCCCGGTGCGATATATGCGGTAAAACGCAGCGTGCGAAAAATGATTTTCTTCAGTCTTATTTTATGGGGATTTTGCGCGGCGGCGACCGGGTTCGTCAGCAATATTCCGATGCTGATGGCGATTCGCTTTACGCTGGGCGTGGTCGAGGCGGCGGTGATGCCGGCAATGCTGATTTATATCAGTAACTGGTTTACCAAAACCGAACGTTCACGCGCCAATACTTTCCTGATCCTCGGAAATCCGGTGACGGTGCTGTGGATGTCGATCGTTTCGGGCTACCTCATTCAGGCGTGGGGCTGGCGCGAGATGTTTATTATCGAAGGCATTCCGGCGGTGCTGTGGGCGGTATGCTGGTGGATTCTGGTGCGCGATAAACCGTCCGAGGTTTCCTGGCTGAATGAGCAGGAAAAAGAGACCCTGCAGAAGGTGATGGACAGCGAGCAGAGTCATATCAAGCCAGTGCGCAACTACGGTGAAGCGCTGCGCTCGCGCAATGTCATTATGCTCTGCGCGGTCCATGCGCTGTGGAGCATCGGTGTGTACGGCTTCATGATGTGGATGCCGTCAATTCTGAAAAACGCCGCGCAGATGGATATCGTGGCGGTGGGCTGGCTGGCGGCGGTGCCGTACCTGGCGGCAATCATCCTGATGCTGACGGTCTCCTGGCTGTCGGATAAGTTTCAGAATCGAAAGCTGTTTATTTGGCCATTATTACTGATTGCCGCTATCGCTTTCTTTGGTTCGTGGATGGTGGGCAACCAGGCGTTCTGGCTCTCTTACCTGCTGCTGGTGATTGCCGCGGCGTGCATGTACGCGCCCTATGGCCCGTTCTTCGCGCTCATTCCTGAACTGTTGCCGCGTAACGTCTCCGGGGTATCGATGGGCCTGATCAACAGCTTCGGCGCGCTCGGCGCTTTCCTTGGCGCGTGGCTGGTGGGGTATCTGAACGGTATTACCGGCGGACCGGGGGTATCCTATACCTTTATGGCTATCGCGCTGTTGTCCTCCGTCGTGCTGATGTACAACGTGCGCGCTAACCCACAACCCGCCACCTCCTCGGTGACGGCAAAAAAGGTCGCCGGTTAACATAAACCGCCGCTGCTGTGGTAAGGTTCTCTGCAAGGACATAAGTCGTTTGTCGTAGAGAACCTGATGAAAAACAACCGGATGACATTGCAGGATATCGCCAACCTGGCGGGGTTGAATAAAATGACGGTCAGTCGTTATTTACGCGACCCCGGTCAGGTTTCCCAGCGCAGCCGTGAGCTGATTTCGAAGGTCATGGAAGAGAACAACTATATTCCTAATCGGGCGCCGGAAATCCTGCTTAATGCCCGCAGCAAAACGATTGGCGTGCTCATTCCCTCTTTTCGCAATCAGATTTTTGCCGATGTGCTGGCCGGAATCGAATCCGTCACTTCCGCTCACCAGTACCAGACCCTGATTGCCAACTACGAATACGATCCGCAGCGTGAAGAGCGCGAGGTGCTTAACCTGCTCTCTTATAACATTGACGGGCTGATTTTGACCGGAAAACAGCATAGCGATCGCATGGTGCAATACGTCCGCGCCAGCGGTATTCCTGTTGCTGAACTGATGGATTTTGGCGGTCAGCAACTGGATATCCAGGTAGGTTTCGATAACGAAAAGGCGGCGTGGGACATGACGAACGCCTTTCTTGAGAGCGGTAAACGGGCGATCGCCTTTTTTGGTTCAATGGACGATCCCCGCGATTTAAGCCGCTTTCACGGAACCGAACTGGCGCTGGCGGCCCACGGTTTGAAGCCCTATCATATGGCGCCGCGCACCATCTCCTCGGTTGCGCTTGGCCGGCAGATGTTTCTGCAAATGCAGCAGGTGCGGCCGGATATCGATGCAATCTTTTGTACCAACGACGATCTGGCGGTAGGCGTGCTGCTGGAGTGCCAGGCTCAGGGAAAAACCGTCCCGCAGGAGATGGCGATTGCCGGTTTTCACGGGCTGGAAATTGGCCGCGCCCGGCTGCAAAAAATCGCCAGCGTCATTACCCCACGTTATGAAATCGGTAAAACTGCGAGCGAAATACTTATTGCACGTCTGGCCGGAAAAGACGCGCCGGACAGCGTTAATCTTGCCTACCAGATATATTATGGCGATACGTTATAGTTATCGATAGAATAGCGATATTCCATTTTATTCTTATTTGTTAAATTTGGTTATGTCGCTTATTAATCCGTCATTGAGTCATTTCCTGGATGGCGGGGTGTAAAGAGCAAAACGTTTCGCTTGTTATTCATGGATGAGCCGATTCATTTTAAAAAAATAATTGTGGCAACCGACGGCTAATGTATGACATAAATAGCAGACTACGGACCTCGCATAAGGATAAAGCGCTGTGAAGAATCTCATTGCTGAGCTACTGGTAAAACTCGCCCAAAAGGAAGAAGAATCGAAGGAACTGACGGCCCAGGTCGAGGCGCTGGAAGTGGTGGTCACTGCTCTGCTGCGCCATATGGCGCAGGACGCCCAGCAGGCGCTCATCAGCGATATCGAGCAGGCGATCGACGAGGCCAGCCCCGGCCCGCTGGTCGATGACCGCGATACCCAGCTACTGCAGCAATATATAAAAAAGCTGTTACGGCATCCTCGTAGTTAGTTTCGTGACAAGGTATGGATGCTGTCATTTTACTGTCACATCGCTTTTATACAGTCTCCCTCGTTTTGTTTTTTAAAGTATTTTTTACATGGAGACGATAAAAGTGAAATTAAGCGCCCTGTTTATTGCCCTGCTACCTCTGCTGGGCTCCCCGATTATTCACGCAGAAACAACAACCGCACCGGTTCTGGAAAATCGCGCCGCCCAGGGCGATATCACCACGCCGGGCGGCGCGCGTCGTTTAAGCGGCGATCGGACCGAGGCGCTGCGCGCTTCGTTAATCAATAAACCGGCTAAAAATATTATTTTGCTGATTGGCGACGGGATGGGGGATTCTGAAATTACCGCCGCGCGAAATTATGCAGAAGGGGCGGGCGGATTTTTTAAAGGGATTGACGCGCTGCCGCTGACTGGCCAGTACACCCACTATTCGCTGGATAAGAAAACCGGCAAGCCGAATTATGTGACCGACTCCGCCGCTTCCGCTACCGCATGGACCACCGGCGTAAAAAGCTATAACGGCGCGCTGGGCGTCGATATCCATGAAAAAGATCATCAGACTATCCTTGAGCTGGCGAAAGCGGCGGGTTTAGCCACCGGTAACGTCTCAACGGCGGAACTGCAGGACGCGACGCCGGCTGCGCTGGTGGCGCACGTCACTTCGCGTAAATGCTACGGCCCGAGCGTGACCAGCGAAAAATGCGCCAGCAATGCGCTGGAAAAGGGCGGGAAAGGTTCCATTACCGAACAGCTGCTGAACGCGCGTCCCGACGTGACGCTGGGCGGCGGAGCGAAAACCTTCGCTGAAAGCGCGACGGCCGGCGAATGGCAGGGCAAAACGCTGCACGAGCAGGCGGTGGCCCGCGGCTACCAGATCGTTACCGATGCCAGCTCATTGGCCGCCATTAGCCAGGCAAATCAGGATAAACCGCTGCTCGGTCTCTTCGCGGAAGGCAATATGCCGGTGCGTTGGGAAGGCCCAAAGGCGTCTTACCACGGTAATATCGATAAGGCGGCAGTAACCTGTACTCCGAACCCAAAACGCGATGCATCGGTGCCGACGCTGGCGCAGATGACTGAAAAAGCCATCGATCTGCTGAGCAGCAATGAGAAAGGCTTCTTCCTGCAGGTGGAAGGCGCTTCCATCGATAAACAGGATCATGCGGCGAATCCGTGCGGCCAGATTGGCGAGACCGTCGATCTGGATGAAGCGGTACAGAAGGCGCTGGAATTTGCCAAAAAAGAGGGCAACACCCTGGTTATCGTCACCGCCGACCACGCTCACGCCAGCCAGATTATCCCCGCCGATACCAAAGCGCCGGGCCTGACGCAGGCGCTGAACACCAAAGATGGCTCGGTGATGGTGATGAGCTACGGCAACTCTGAAGAAGAGTCGATGGAGCATACCGGTACTCAGCTGCGTATCGCCGCCTATGGCCCGCATGCGGCTAACGTGGTGGGCTTAACCGATCAGACCGACCTGTTTTACACCATGAAAGCCGCACTTAATCTGAAATAACCGGACGCCGGTGATGAATTTTCGTTACCGGCTGGTTTTTTCTCCATCAGCGACCAGACTTACAGTGTTCCACTCATAGAGGATGGTGCGATGAAAATAACATTACTTGTGACCCTACTTTTTGGCCTGGTATTTATGACAGCGGTGAGTGCCGCGGAAAAAGAGTTGACCCCCCAGCAGCAAAAGATGAGCGTCTGCAATAAAGAAGCATCAGCGAAGTCGCTAAAAGGGGATGAGCGTAAAACGTTTATGAGCAGCTGCCTGAAGAAAGAGGGCGCGGCCCAGGACGGTAAGGGGTTAACGCCTCAGCAGCTAAAAATGCGCGAGTGCAACGGTCAGGCGACCCAGCAGTCGCTGAAAGGTGACGATCGCAGCAAATTTATGAGCGCGTGCCTGAAAAAACAGGTGTAGAAAATGAGCGGGTGAGGGATACCCCACCCGCTGTCCGATGTGGATATCAGGAACGGCTCAGCTGCTCTGATTTTTCCATGCATTTCGCCATGGCTTCGATAACGGCGGAACGGAAACCCTTCTCTTCCAGCACGCGCACGGCCTCGATCGTCGTGCCGCCCGGCGAGCACACCATATCCTTCAGCGCGCCCGGATGTTCCCCGCTTTCGAGCACCATTTTGGCCGAGCCCATCACCGCCTGGGCTGCGAATTTATATGCCTGAGCGCGCGGCATTCCGCCGAGTACGGCGGCATCAGCCATTGCTTCGATAAACATAAAGACGTAAGCCGGCGCGGAGCCGCTGACGCCTACCACCGGGTGGATCATCGGCTCAGCAATAATTTCCGCCTGGCCAAAGCAACGGAAGATGGTCAGGATATCCGCGGTCTCTTCGGCGCTAACCAGCGCGTTTGGCGTAACCGACGTCATGCCCGCATTAACCAGCGAAGGCGTATTGGGCATCGCGCGGACTATTTTACGATCGTGGCCCAGAGCGCGCGCCAGCTGGTCGAGGGTGACGCCAGCGGCAATGGAAACCACCAGAGAGTCTTTATTCAGGCTGGAGGCAACGTCGCTGAGAACTTTCACCATCACGCCCGGCTTAACGGCGCCAAAGATAATATCCGCTACCTGAGCCACTTCCTGCGCGCTTTGCGCCGCATTTATGCCGTACTGGTCGTGCAGGGCCGCCACTTTATCCGGCGACGGGGTGTAGACCCAGATTTGTCCCGGCTGAACCTGTCCGCTGGCGATCAGGCCGCCGAGAATGGCCTTGCCCATGTTGCCGCAGCCGATAAAGCCGATTTTCTTCTCCATCACCAATCCCCTTGTTTGTTTTATCGTTAGCGACATAGCTTATCATCTTGTTGCTTTCGCGGAAGGCCAAAGCAGGCGACAATACGTTATCTCTTTTTCATCGACAGGAGCCGCAATGGCTATTTGGGTTGATGCGGACGCGTGTCCGAACGTCATTAAAGATATTTTGTTCCGCGCCGCCGAGCGTACGCAAATCTCGCTGACGCTGGTCGCTAACCAGCCGCTGCGCGTCCCGCCGTCGCGCTTTATCCGCACGCTGCGCGTGGCGCAGGGTTTTGACGTGGCGGATAACGAAATCGTACGTTTATGTGAACCGGGGGATCTGGTGATTACCGCCGATATCCCGCTGGCGGCGGAAGTGCTGGCGAAGGGTGGGGCGGCGCTGAACCCGCGCGGCGAACGCTACAGTGAGGCGACGATACGCGAACGCCTCACGATGCGCGATTTTATGGAAACGATGCGGGCCAGCGGCGTGCAGACCGGCGGCCCGGATAGCTTATCCCAGCGCGATCGACAGCAGTTTGCCGCCGCGCTGGAGAAATGGCTGCTGGACGTCAAGCGCCAGCAGGGTTAAACCCAGCTGTCGTCGTCGCTGCCGAAATCATCGTTGCCAAAACCGGCGTCGAAGTCGGCATCATAGTCGTTGTTGTCGGCAAGGAACTGACTGTCATCCTGGCGGAAGGTATCGTCAGCGACGCTATTGTCCTGCGCCTGGCTGAGATCCGGCTGCGGTTTCTCTTCGATGATATTAACGATCTCCTGCGGATGCGAGCCGCTAAACATATTGGTGAGCATGTTTCCCAGCACCACCCCGCCCGCAACGCCCGCCGCCGTTTGCAGCGCACCGGCCATAAAACCGCCGCCGCTGCGGGCGCCCTGAGGCGCATAGCTCTGCTGTTGCGTCTGCGGAGCATACTGAGGCTGGACGCTGGCCTGAGGGCGACCATACTGCTCGGCCCCAGGAATGGGATCGGAACCGCGAGACTGACCGCCACCAAACAGACCAGAGAGAAAGCCACCGCTGCTCGGCTTCGCGGCCTGCAGCTGGCTGACCTGACTTTCCAGCGCCTGAATCCGCTCGTTGAGCTGCTTGATTGCCGCTTCCTGAATCAGAATCGTTTGCGCCATATAGTAAGGGGCGAACGGTTGTTCTTTAATGTGCCCGGCAATCCGCTCCTCGGCGCTGGAATCGCGCGATGCGCTGCGGCTCTCGGCCTCTTTTAACCGGGAAAACAGTCCATCGATAAGGCGTTGCTCTTCAGATTGCATACTACATACCTCTGTCATACTGATTGATTAGCCTCAGATTCGCTCCGAAGCACGGATGTTGTAAATATGTGGCTGCGTAAAGCTGTGCAGAAATGTGTTACTGTTTACGCCAGACTGCGAACAAAAAATAACTTTTGTACAAAAGTAAAGCTGGCATAACACCACGTGCAATGATAAGTTTACATTTAAAGTCCTTTCTATTACTAAGGTGAAAGGGTTTGCAGATGGTGTGTAACGTTTATTTTACGGTTATCGTCGGGTAAGTTTGCGGTACCATTGTTTCTCTTTTCGCTTTCATTTATCCGCAAAACGCGGAACCAAGGGGTCTTCGGTAATGACACAGCTAATTTTTCTTGTCGGGCCTCGCGGCTGCGGTAAAACGACGATCGGTCATGCGCTGGCGGAAGCTCGCGGTTTCCAGTTCGCCGATACGGATCATGAGCTTCAGGAGCATGAACAACGCAGCGTGGCGACTATCGTTCAGCAGGAAGGCTGGGAACGCTTTCGCGCTCTGGAAACGCAGGCGCTGGAACGCGTCGCTCAACCCGAAACGATCATCGCTACCGGCGGCGGCATTATTCTCAGCGAATACAATCGTCAGTTTATGCGGGAAAATGGCGTCGTGATCTATCTTGAGGCCACGGTTTCTGCCCTGATTGGTCGTCTTGAAGCCTATCCGAAGGCGGAACAGCGCCCTACGCTGACCGGAAAGCCGATCCGCGATGAAGTGGGGGAGGTGCTGGCACAGAGGGAAGCGCTGTATCGGGCCGCCGCGCATCATATTATCAACGCGACCGTCCCGCCGGATGAAGTCGTTGAACAGATTATGACGACCGTCTGCGGTGAGACCTATACCAGTTAAGACTTTACCTGGGGTAAACGGATCGGCAGCGCCTATACTTTAAATCTCTTAAGGTAAAAAAAGGAAATGCTATGCCGACCAGACCTCCATATCCAAGGGAAGCGCGCGTTGTCGCCGTTGAGAAAGGCCCCGAGGGGCAAACGGTGACCTGGTATGAACTGCGCGCTGACCATCCGACGCCTGACTCGCTTATCAGTGAGCACCCTACAGAACAGGAAGCGCTGGACGCTAAACGGCGTTACGAAGATCCTGATAAGTCATAATTCCCCAATAAATGTCCGGGATTCGCTCTGAAAAAGTCGTAACCGGGCATATATCACATTTTTAATTAATTAACAGTACTAATGATTAACTAAGATACGGATTTTCAGGAGCGTTTTAAGCGCTTCTGGAATCTTTACATTCCATATTAGCCGTAACCTGCTACGCTTCACGACGGTTGATTTTGGTCACCAGGGGGCAGAAGTCGTAAATAGAAGCCTGTTTTGAAACAGCGGTTGTGACAAAGGTAAATGATATGAGTAGTGCATCGATGGCAATTTTGACCATTGGGGTGGTACCGGTGGCGGAGATGTTGCCGCTTTTAACTGAACATATCAGGGAAGATCAGATCAATCATATTAGCCTGTTAGGCAAAATGGCGCGCGAAGATGTTATGCGCGATTACTGCGTGGAACCCGGCGATGAAGCGCTGTTAACCTTGCTCAATGATAATCAAATCGCGCAAGTCTCGCGGCAGAAAGTTGAACGTGATTTACATAGCATCATTGCGATGCTCGATAAACAAAATTACGACCTTATTTTACTGATGAGTACCCATCCTTTTAGCGGATTTATAGCAAATAATGCAATCCTGCTCGAGCCGCAAAGGATCATCCCGCCGCTGGTCGCGTCGATTGTTGACGGCCATCAGGTGGGAGTAATTGTTCCGGTGGAAGAGATGCTGCCGCTGCAGCGGGATAAATGGCAGGTGTTAACGCATACTCCTTTTTATGCTATCTGCAGTCCGGTTAACGGTAGTAAAGAACAGCTGCTGGCCGCGGGCAGGGAGTTGATTGAACAAGGCGCTGACGTATTAATGCTGGATTGTCTTTGTTACCACCAGCAGCATCGCGATATATTACAAAAAGCGCTGGATATTCCGGTTTTATTGTCAAATATACTGATTTCACGGCTGGCGGCAGAACTATTAGTTTAACCTGTTGTAACACGTTAATTTTACGTGACAGGGGCAAGGAGCGCCCCCTATATTGTGCCTTCAACACAAGATCATAAGGGCGAGTTTATGCTTCAAAGCAATGAATACTTTGACGGAAAAGTAAAATCCATTGGCTTCACCAGCAGCAGCACCGGTCGTGCGAGCGTGGGCGTTATGGCGGAAGGGGAATACACCTTCGGGACCGCGCAGCCGGAAGAGATGACCGTAGTCAGCGGCGCGCTGAACGTTCTTCTGCCGGGTGAAACCGAGTGGAAAGTCTATGCTGCCGGGGAAGTATTCAACGTTCCGGGGAATAGCGAGTTTAATTTGCAGGTGGCTGAACCCACGTCTTATCTGTGCCGCTATCTGTAACGTTCGTTTCCTTCCTGCGCAGGCAGGAAGGAATTTACCCGATTAGCGCTGCGCTTCGCCGCCTAACCCTTCTACCAGATTCTGAATTAGCGCGGCCAGTTCGCCGGTCATCAGAATAAAGTCCGCGTCAAAGCGCTGAGCGAAATCTTCCCGGTCGATATCTTCATTCTGGTCCCGCAGCTCGTCGCAGAACTTCAGACGTTTAATCGAACCATCATCGCACATTAAGAACTGAATGCGCTGCTGCCAGTCGAGCGCCAGCTTGGTGACGACCTTACCGGCTTCAATGTGCACGGCGATCTCGTCGCTGACCAGATCCTGTTTTTTCGCGCGGATCACGCCGCCATCTTCCAGCATCGCTTTCAGCTCGGCTTCATCCAGCAGCTGGAAGCCCTGAGCCACGGTACCGGAACGTACCCACTCGGTCAGCGTCAGTTCGATCGGGGTTTCCAGCGCCAGCGGAACAACCGGCAGCGAGCCCAGGGTTTTACGCAGCAGCGCCAGCGTATCTTCCGCTTTTTTGGCGCTGGCGCAGTCCACCATGATCAACCCGTTGACGGTATCGATCCACATCATGGTCTGGCTGAAGCGGCTAAAGGCGCGCGGCAGCAGGGAATGAAGCACTTCATCCTTCAGCGAATCTTTTTCCGTTTTTTTCAGCTTACGGCCCTGTTCGGCTTCCAGCTTGAAGATCTTTGCTTCCAGCGCCTGTTTGATCACCGGAGACGGCAGGATCTTCTCTTCTTTACGCGCGCAGATAACTATCTGGCCATTTGCCGTATGGGTCAGCGCATCACTGTGCGAGCCCATCGGCGGAACCCAACCGGTTTTGGCCATATCCTGGCTGCCGCATGGGGTAAATGTCAGCTCGGCCAGCTGTTTTTCCATCTCCTCGGCGCGCAGGGAAATGTCGCGGCTGAGACGATAAACCATTAAATTTTTGAACCACAGCATGATAATTTCCACGGCTTTGTCGTTAAATCCAGCGGGCATGATAGCGAATTGTCGCTATGCTTGCATTGTTAATCGGGAGAGGAATTCACAGTGCGCATTGGGATTGATTTAGGCGGGACCAAAACGGAAGTCATCGCGCTGAGCGACCAGGGAGAGCAGCTATTTCGCCACCGCCTGCCTACGCCAGGGGGGGATTATCGCCAGACGATAGAGACGATAGCCTCGCTGGTCGAGATGGCCGAGCAGGCTACCGGGCAGAGCGGCACGGTCGGCGTCGGCATCCCCGGTTCGATTTCGCCTTATACCGGCGTAGTTAAAAATGCCAACTCAACGTGGCTCAACGGCCAGCCGTTTGATAAAGACCTTTGCCAGCGCCTGCAACGTGAAGTGCGTCTGGCCAACGATGCCAACTGCCTCGCGGTGTCGGAAGCGGTCGACGGCGCGGCGGCCGGGGCGCAAACGGTATTCGCGGTGATCATTGGCACCGGCTGCGGTTCAGGCGTGGCGCTTAACGGACGCGCCCATATTGGCGGCAACGGCACGGCGGGCGAGTGGGGACACAATCCGCTGCCGTGGATGGATGAGGATGAACTGCGCTATCGCGCTGAAGTACCGTGCTACTGCGGTAAACAGGGCTGTATCGAAACCTTTATTTCCGGCACCGGCTTTGCTATCGATTACAAGCGGTTAAGCGGCCACCAGCTAAAGGGCAGCGAGATTATGCAGCGCGTCAGCGAGCAGGATCCGGTGGCGGAACTGGCGCTGAGCCGCTACGAGATGCGGCTGGCGAAGTCGTTGGCTCACGTGGTCAACATTCTCGATCCGGACGTCATTGTGCTTGGCGGGGGAATGAGCAACGTTGATCGTCTCTATCAAACGGTGCCGAATCTGCTAAAACCATGGGTATTCGGCGGTGAATGCGAGACGCCGATTCGCCGGGCGGTGCACGGGGACTCCAGCGGCGTGCGCGGCGCGGCCTGGCTGTGGCCGCTGTAATCTTCAACCCGCTGCGCGGCCTGAACGGTGCAGCGGGTACCCTGCGGATTATCGGTCCGGGATCTCCTCCAGGCTGTAGTAAATCGACAGCCCCATTTTTTTGCCTTCCTCAATATCCAGATCCGCGCCGCGAGATTCGCCCGGCAGGCGTAAAATAGCGTCACAGCGGCTAATTAAGCGGTGAGCGACGGGGTAGAGATATTCCTCGCTAATCGCATCGCCAATTTCCGTGGAGCCCGCGGCTTTGGCAATGGGGAGAGCCAGCCATTCGCCGACCACGGGGATATGTCCTTTCTGATAAACGCGTAGCGCAACCTGGGCCATATTGTTCAGGTTAGCGTCGATTAGTTCCGCGCGATTGTGAGTGCCGCTGCGTACCGGGCCGGCAATCAAAATTAGTAAATTTTTCATGGTTAAGACCTTCTTAATGGGCCAGAGGGGATGGGACGATGCTGCCGGAGGCCGCAGTTCGCCCGTCAGAAAAGTTATCGATGCACGTTTTTGCACGAAATGATGATATGACGATAATAAACGCGTTTTCATGCATGAATTAGCCTGATTTTCATCATTAAAGCAATTTAATTGAACTTATCATGCTCGTTCGTGCGATATCAAGATGTATCGTGAATTTCTGACCCGGACAACGGAGCGACCTCTCCCGTGGGAGAGGTCTTGAAGGCAGGTGCGGAGGGAGAACATTACTCGACGGCGAAGGTTTTATCCAGGCGGCTATAGCCCAGCCCGTTGATCTTTTTAACTTTAATTTGCACCGGAATGCGCTCTTTCATCGCCTCGACGTGGCTGATGACGCCGATAACCTTGCCGCTGGCGTTGAGCGCGTCCAGCGCATCCAGCGCGGTATCGAGGGTTTCGCTATCCAGCGTGCCGAAGCCCTCATCAAGAAACAACGAGTCTATCCGCGTCTTATGGCTCACCAGGTCGGAGAGCGCCAGCGCCAGCGCGAGGCTTACGAGGAAACTCTCGCCGCCGGAGAGGGTCCGGGTGTCGCGCACCGCGTCCGCTTGCCAGGTGTCGACCACTTCAAGCTCCAGGGCATCGCTGGCTTTACGTTGCAGCAGATAGCGACCGTGCAGGCGATTAAGCTGGTGGTTGGCCAGCCACACCAGATTATCCAGCGTCAGGCCCTGGGCAAATTTACGGAATTTATCGCCCTCCCTGGAGCCGATAAGCGAGTTCAGCCATCCCCAGTCTTCCACTTCCTGCGCAGTGCGCTCCATCTGCTGGCGTAAAGCGTGCTGACGCTGCTGGTTTTCTGCATTCTGTTTCAACTGCTGGCGAATCTCTCCCTGACGGGCGCTGTTTTCCCGCAGCAGCGTCGTTAGCTGCTGAAGCTGTTCCTGCACCTGCTCAAGAGACTGGCTGAAGTCCATTTCCGCCGGCGGCTGCCGGCTGTGGTTATCGAGCGCTTCGCGAGCCCGTAGCGCCAGCGCCTGATTCTGCTGTAGCCTGCTCTCCAGCGTCTGTTTCAGGTTTTCGAGACGCTGGCGCGTTTCCTCATCAAGCAGCGCGGCGAGAAATGCCTGCCGGTCCGCGAAGGGGCTGGCGGCCAGCGCTGCGCTGAACTGCGCTTCGCTCTCTTTCAACTGAACCTGCTGCTGGCTCTCCTGCTGCCCCAGAGTTTGCCACTGGCTCTGGAGCGCGAGGCAGTCATCGTGCACCTGACGCCAGCCGTCGAGCGGCGCGGGTTCTGCCGCTAAGTCCGTTTCCGGTAAGGCCTCCAGCAGCGGGGTCAGCTGCTGGAGCTGTTCCTGCAGGGCGAGCAGTTCATTCTGTTTGGCCTGCCAGCTGTGGGTCTCTTCTTCCCGCAGCGCCAGCCAGCTCGCGGTCTGCTCTGCAGCCGGTAGGCTCAGGCTAAAGGCGCTCAGTTCGGCCGCCAGCGCGGCGCTGCGCTGCTCTTGTTCCTGCTGTAGCTGCTGAAGCTGCTGCTGGCACTCCTGCTGCTGAGCCTGCCAGGCCAGACGCTGCTGATGCTGATAGAGCCGCTGTTCATGCTCCTGCTGCGCATTTATCCAGCCCGGAATATCATCCTTTGGCGTCAGGTCGATATTTAATCCGCCGATCGTCTCCTGCCAGCGTGATGTAAGCGCTTGCTCCTGCTGCAGAAGCGATGCTTTCTCAGCCGCCTCTTTTTGCTGGTGCTTAATCAGGGCGTCCAGCTCGCCGCGCACCAGGGCGCCAGCCTCCGCCAGCTGTTTAACTTCGCGCTCCAGCGCATCGCGCCGCGCCTGATTAACGCCGGGAACCAGCGCCTGATATTCGGCGACGGCCGGATGCTGCGCGGAACCGCAGAGCGGACATGGGGTACCGGGCTGCAGGCGAGCACGCTCGGCCTCAAGACCGGCAATGCGCGCTTCCATTTCGCACAGGGCTTTCACATCGCTCAGCTGCTGATTCTTCTCTTTATAAGCCTGACGGCGCTGAGCCAGCATCGCTTCCAGTTTTTCCTGCTCCTGCCTGGTGGCCTGCCCGGCGGCGTTGAGCTGCATCAGGCGCTGGCCCAGAGGCTGCAGTTGACTATGTAGCGCTGAGAGCTGCTGGCGCAGAGCGCGAGCCGCGGCGTGCTGCGCCAGCCCGGCGCTGACCTGTTCGGCATCCAGCGTCAGCCCGGCGGGCGGCAGGTCTGCCAGTCTGCGACGGGTTTCCGCCAGACGTTGCTGCAGGGCGGCTTGCTGCTGGGTATCGCGAGTCTGCTGCTGGAAAGCCGCCCGCCAGCCCGCCAGCGCATTGCCCCACCGCTGAAAACGGTCATGCTCTTTTAGCCATGCGGAGAGCGTTTGCTGGTGGCTCTGCAGGCGTTCAGACTGCTGGCGGGCGGCGAGGCGAATCCCCGCTCGCCGTCGCAGCCTTTCATGTAAGCGAGTATTTACTTCTTCTCTCAGGCGACGGGTTTGCGCCAGCGCGGTGGTTTGTTCCTGCTGACGCGTCCACTGTGGACGTAAGTGCTCTGCAGGCTGGGCATTCAGCAGCACGGTCAGCTGCGGCTGCGCCTGCTCCAGCGCAGATTGGGCTTCGCGTAGCGCGCTCTGCGCCTGCAGATCTTCTGCTGTCAGCTCTGCGCGGCGTACCAGCCACTGACGGGCATTTTGCAGACGGCTTTGTTCGCTAACCTTCTGTTTTTCTTCATCAGTAAGCGCTTGCAAACTTTGCTGTAGCGCCTGCTGCTGGTCGTCGCTTAGCAGCAGGACGCCGGAAGCCTGAGCCTGGATTTTCTCCAGCTCGACGCGGGCCTGCTTATGCTTTTCAAAGACCTGCGCGGAAATCTGGCCGTAAATTTCGGTACCGGTCAGCTCTTCCAGCAGCTCGGCGCGCTCTTTCGGTTTAGCATTCAGGAAGGCGGCGAACTGCCCCTGCGATAGCAGCATCGAGCGGGTGAAGCGGCCATAGTCCAGGCCGGTGAGCGAGGCGGTCATTTCCAGCTTGTCTTTGATCTTATCGGCGAGGATTTTGCCATCCTCGCAGCGCGCCAGCTCGACGCGCGGCACCTGCAGGTTGCCGTCCGGCTGGTTTCGCGCCCGGTTCTGACTCCAGAAGGCGCGATAGGCGATGCCTTTGACTTCGAACTCCACTTCCGCCAGACATTCGGCGGTGTCGCGAGTCATCAGATCGTTTTGTGATTGCGACACGCTGCTCAGGCGCGGGGTTTCGTGATAGAGCGCGAGGCAGATAGCATCCAGCAGCGTGGTTTTTCCGGCGCCGGTCGGCCCGGTAATCGCGAACAGACCGTTGCTGGCGAACGGCTCAGCGGTGAAATCAATTTTCCATTCACCTTTCAGTGAATTGAGGTTTTTCAGGCGTAAGCTGAGTATTTTCACAGGCGATCCTCACCGTTCAGGCTATGCAGCGTTTCATTAAAAAGCTGTTCCAGGCGCTGCTGCTGCGCGGCTTCCAGCGTTTCCAGCGCCAGACGGCGGGCGAAGACATCCTCCACCTGCAGTTCGCTGAGGGTCTCTCGCTGAGCGCCGGCCAGAATGCGGTTGCGCTGGGCGCGACTGCGGCGCACCAGCAGGACTTCCACCGGCAGCGTTTCGGTCTGCGCCTGAATTTTACGCTGGATATCATGCATATATTCGTCGCTGGTGATTTCGATATCCAGCCACACTGCGGGCTGCAGGGCGCTATCCTGCCATTGGTTTAGCTGCTCGCTAATGCTGGCGAAATCGCCCTTTAGCACCGCCAGCGGCTGGGTGACGGGAACGATAAGCGGCGTGACATCCGCCAGACGCCCGTGGGTAAAAGTGACCAGATTGACGCTTTTATTTTTCCCTGTTTCATCAAAGCTCAGCGGGATGGGGGAGCCGCTGTAGCGGATATGCTCGCAGCCGCCCACCACCTGCGCACGGTGAATATGGCCGAGCGCAATATAGTCGGCAGGCGGAAAACGGCTCGCCGGAAAGGCGTCCAGCGTACCGATATAGATTTCGCGCACCGCGTCGCTTTTGCTGGCGCCGACGGTGGTTAAATGGCCGCTGGCGATAATCGGTAGCGCCCGGTCGCCGCGCAGTTCGCAGGCCTGCTGGTACTGCTGCTGGTAATAGTCGCTGATGGCGCTCAGGAGCTGCTGCTGCTTTTCGCCGCTGGAGTGCCCGGCCTGGCTGGTTACCAGTTCACGCGGGCGCAGGAACGGCACCGGGCAAAAAATCGCCCCCGGCGAACCGTCGCGCAGTGGCAGAATAAAGGGGGCGTGGCCGGCATTGGCCACGACCGTGGTTTTCAGGAACGCAAGAATGTCTCGCGACTCGTTGAGGGTGGCGACCGAATCATGGTTGCCCGCCAGCACCACTAGCCGACAGCCGGTTTGCTGCAGCTGAACGACAAACCGGTTATACAGCTCGCGCGCGTAGCTCGGCGGGGAGCCGGTATCAAAAATATCGCCCGCGACAATAATGGCATCGACGTCATGTTCCTGCGCGCTGGCCAGCAGCCAGTCGAGAAACGCCTGATGTTCGGCGGCGCGACTTTTGCTGTAAAAATTTTGCCCAAGATGCCAGTCAGAGGTATGAAGGATGCGCATAGTTGTTCCATAGCGTAAAAGCGAAAGCGGCATTATATACCCGTCATCCTTCAAGTTGCTTATGCGTTGGCTACCCGCGCCCACCCAGTCGCATCGTTATCTCTTTTTTGGGACTTACGCCCTTGCTGCCTTTAAGCAAGCCGAATTATTACGGGGATAAGACTGCTCTCAGGCGCGATAAGTCCGTGTCACAATTCGAAATCCGCGTTCATCCGGCGGTCATTTTTTTCATAAATCTGTCATAAATCTGACGCATAATGGCCGCGCACTTCTATACTGATGGCTAAAAAATACAGGGTAAATAATGGCGAGAAGAATTCTGGTCGTTGAAGATGAAGCTCCAATCCGCGAGATGGTTTGCTTTGTTCTGGAGCAAAACGGCTTTCAGCCCGTCGAGGCGGAAGATTTTGACAGCGCGGTTAATCAGCTCAATGAACCCTGGCCGGATTTGATCCTCCTCGACTGGATGCTGCCGGGTGGGTCGGGTCTGCAGTTTATTAAACAGCTCAAGCGTGAAGCGATGACCCGCGATATTCCCGTGGTGATGCTCACCGCCCGCGGCGAAGAGGAAGATCGCGTCCGCGGTCTGGAGACCGGCGCCGATGACTACATCACTAAGCCGTTTTCCCCGAAAGAGCTGGTGGCGCGAATTAAAGCCGTGATGCGGCGCATTTCGCCGATGGCGGTGGAAGAGGTGATTGAAATGCAGGGGCTGAGCCTCGACCCCTCTTCGCATCGGGTCATGACCGGTGAAAATCCGCTGGATATGGGGCCGACGGAGTTTAAATTATTACACTTCTTTATGACCCACCCGGAACGGGTTTATAGCCGCGAACAGCTGCTGAATCACGTCTGGGGAACCAACGTTTATGTCGAAGACAGAACGGTAGACGTGCATATTCGCCGTCTGCGCAAAGCGCTGGAACATAGCGGCCATGACCGGATGGTACAAACGGTTCGCGGTACGGGATATCGTTTCTCCGCCCGATTCTGAATGTTGACAGGAGTGTGAACCGTGCTGGAACGGCTGTCATGGAAAAGGCTGGCGCTTGAGCTTTTCTTGTGTTGTATCCCGGCCCTGATCCTCGGGGCGTTTTTAGGTCATCTGCCGTGGTTTTTATTGGCGGCAGTGACCGGTCTTCTTATCTGGCATTTCTGGAATCTGATGCGCCTGTCATGGTGGCTGTGGGTTGACCGCAGCATGACGCCTCCGCCGGGTAGCGGCAGCTGGGAGCCGCTGCTGTACGGACTGCATCAAATGCAGATGCGTAATAAAAAGCGTCGCCGTGAGCTGGGCAACCTGATTAAGCGCTTTCGCAGCGGGGCGGAGTCTCTGCCGGATGCGGTAGTGCTGACCACCGAAGAAGGCGCGATGTTCTGGTGTAACGGCCTGGCGCAGCAGATCCTGAATCTGCGCTGGCCTGACGATAACGGGCAGAACATCCTTAACCTCTTGCGCTATCCTGAATTTGCCAATTACCTGAAATACAGGGATTTTTCTAAACCGCTCAACCTGGTACTGAATAACGGTCGCCATCTGGAGATTCGCGTGATGCCCTACAGCGATAAACAGCTGCTGATGGTTGCGCGCGATGTTACGCAGATGCACCAGCTGGAAGGGGCGCGGAGAAACTTTTTCGCTAACGTCAGCCATGAGCTGCGTACGCCGCTGACGGTGCTGCAGGGGTATCTGGAGATGATGCAGGAGCAGGTGCTGGAAGGGGGGACGCGCGAAAAAGCGTTGCACACCATGCGCGAGCAAACTCAGCGAATGGAAGGCCTGGTGAAACAATTGCTGACGCTGTCGCGAATCGAAGCCGCGCCGGTCCTGGCGATGAACGATAAAATCGATGTGCCGATGATGCTGCGGGTCGTTGAGCGCGAAGCGCAAACGCTAAGCCAGCAGAAGCATGCGCTGCATTTTTCGGTTGATGAATCGCTGAAAGTGCTGGGTAATGAAGAACAGTTGCGCAGCGCGATTTCCAACCTGGTGTATAACGCGGTCAATCATACGCCGCCGGGAACGGATATTACCGTGAGCTGGCAGCGAGCGCCGCACGGGGCATTGTTCAGCGTCGAAGATAACGGGCCGGGCATCGCGCCGGAACATATTCCGCGCCTGACCGAGCGTTTCTATCGGGTGGATAAAGCGCGCTCGAGACAGACCGGCGGCAGCGGTCTGGGGCTGGCGATTGTCAAACATGCGGTCAGCCATCACGATAGCCGCCTCGAAATTGAGAGTACGCTGGGTAAAGGCACCCGCTTTAGCTTCCTGCTACCGGAACGTTTAATTGCCAAAAATTGAACGCCTGCATGTGGGTGTCAGCATAACTTGCCAATGACCAGCTTCGGCTGGTCATTTTCGTTTGCAGTAAAATCGAAGTTGAGTAATTAACGAACGTTAGCTGCTTTTTTGTTCGCATGATAAGCCAGATGTTTTCCATCCATCAGGTAAATAATTCTACGCATTAAAATAGAGTCAGCATAATCATCTGCTTTTGCGATCCCTCCTTGCTTTAAAACGTTATAAGCGTTTAAATTGCCCCCCTACGGTCGCAGACAGACTGTTTTTGCGTGGTAATTCAAAAAACAATTCTTTTCCACGCCGCTTTGGGAGCATATCCCGCTGAGTTTACTGACAATGGCCGCTGTATCATCCCCAGGGGAAAGGCGCGGTATTTATCCGTTTTTACAACACCACATCCACAGGCTGTAATGAATTTATGACCCATCAGTTAAAATCTCGCGACATCATTGCGTTGGGCTTTATGACCTTCGCGCTGTTCGTCGGCGCAGGCAATATTATCTTTCCTCCGATGGTTGGCTTACAGGCCGGCGAACACGTCTGGACCGCGGCTATTGGCTTTCTGATTACCGCCGTGGGTCTGCCGGTGCTAACGGTTGTGGCGCTGGCGAAAGTCGGCGGCGGCGTAGAGAGCCTGAGCACGCCGATTGGTAAAGTTGCCGGTATCCTGCTGGCGGTGGTCTGCTACCTTGCCGTTGGGCCGCTGTTTGCGACTCCGCGTACCGCCACCGTCTCTTTTGAAGTGGGGATTGCTCCGCTGACCGGCGACGGCCCGCTGCCGCTGCTGATTTACAGCGTTATCTATTTTGCCCTGGTGATCCTCGTTTCGCTCTATCCGGGCAAGCTGCTGGACACCGTCGGGAATTTCCTCGCGCCGTTGAAAATCATCGCTCTGATTATTCTCGCCGTTGCGGCGATCGTCTGGCCAGCCGGTCCGCTGAGCCACGCGATGGAAGCCTACCGTACCGCGCCATTCTCCAACGGCTTCGTCAACGGCTATCTGACCATGGACACCCTTGGGGCGATGGTCTTTGGGATCGTGATTGTCAACGCGGCGCGTTCTCGCGGCGTGACCGAAGCCCGCCTGCTGACCCGTTACACCGTCTGGGCTGGCCTGATGGCCGGCGTGGGCCTGACGTTGCTGTATCTGGCGTTGTTCCGTTTAGGTTCCGATAGCGGCACGCTGGTGGAGCAGTCCGCTAACGGCGCGGCGATTCTGCACGCTTATGTCCAGCACACCTTCGGCGGCGCGGGGAGCTTCCTGCTGGCAGCGCTGATCTTCATCGCTTGCCTGGTGACGGCGGTAGGCCTGACCTGCGCCTGTGCGGAGTTTTTTGCCCAGTATCTGCCGTTCTCCTATCGTACGCTGGTCTTTATCCTTGGCCTGTTTTCGATGGCGGTTTCCAACCTTGGCCTGAGCCACCTGATTCAGATTTCGATTCCGGTGCTGACGGCTATCTATCCGCCGTGTATCGCACTCGTGGTATTAAGCTTTACCCGTAGTTGGTGGCATAATTCGTCCCGCGTTATTGCCCCGGCAATGTTTATCAGCCTGATGTTTGGTATCATTGACGGCATTAAAGCGTCGGCGTTTGCAGAGATTTTGCCATCCTGGACCGCGCGCCTGCCGCTGGCGGAGCAAGGGCTGGCGTGGCTGATGCCAACCGCCGTGATGGTGATTCTGGCCGTTATCTGGGATCGCGCAGCAGGGCGTCAGGTGGCCTCCAGCGCGCACTAACCGACGCTTTACATAGGTGTTTAACCACGGGACTTCAGGTCCCGTGGTTTTTTGTTTTTTTGGTCATCCTCCCCGGTGCTTTGCCCCCGCGAAGGCCAGAGGAGAAAAACGGCATGGAACATGATGGAAAGTAGTAACAAGCTTAAGCGCGGGCTAAGTACCCGGCATATTCGTTTTATGGCGCTGGGGTCGGCAATCGGTACCGGCCTTTTCTATGGTTCGGCTGACGCGATTAAAATGGCGGGGCCGAGCGTTCTGTTGGCTTATATTATCGGCGGCGTCGCGGCCTACATTATTATGCGCGCGCTGGGCGAAATGTCGGTACACAACCCGGCCGCCAGTTCGTTCTCGCGCTATGCCCAGGATTACCTTGGCCCGCTGGCGGGCTATATCACCGGCTGGACCTACTGTTTTGAAATCCTGATTGTCGCCATAGCCGACGTCACGGCCTTCGGCATCTATATGGGGGTCTGGTTCCCGGCGGTGCCGCACTGGATCTGGGTACTCAGCGTGGTGCTGATTATCTGCGCCGTCAACCTGATGAGCGTCAAGGTCTTCGGCGAGCTGGAGTTTTGGTTCTCCTTCTTCAAAGTCGCCACTATTATCATCATGATCCTCGCCGGTTTCGGCATCATTATCTGGGGGATCGGCAACGGCGGGCAGCCGACGGGTATCCACAACCTGTGGAGCAACGGCGGCTTCTTCAGCAACGGCTGGCTGGGGATGGTGATGTCGCTGCAGATGGTGATGTTCGCCTACGGTGGGATTGAAATCATCGGCATCACCGCCGGTGAAGCGAAAGATCCGGAGAAATCCATTCCGCGCGCCATTAACTCGGTGCCGATGCGTATCCTCGTGTTTTACGTCGGTACGCTATTCGTGATTATGTCTATCTATCCGTGGAACCAGGTCGGAACCAACGGCAGTCCTTTCGTTCTGACCTTCCAGCATCTGGGTATTACCTTTGCCGCCAGCATCCTGAACTTTGTGGTGCTGACCGCTTCGCTGTCGGCGATTAATTCCGATGTCTTTGGCGTGGGGCGTATGCTGCACGGTATGGCGGAGCAGGGCAGCGCGCCGAAGATGTTTACCAAAACGTCCCGTCGCGGGGTGCCGTGGGTAACCGTGATGGTAATGACTATCGCGCTGCTGTTCGCCGTTTACCTTAACTACATTATGCCGGAGAACGTCTTTCTGGTGATCGCCTCTCTGGCGACATTCGCCACCGTCTGGGTGTGGATTATGATCCTGCTGTCGCAGATCGCCTTCCGTCGCCGTCTGCCGCCGGAAGAGGCGAAGGCGCTGAAGTTTAAGGTGCCAGGTGGAGTAACGACCACGGTGATTGGCCTGCTATTCCTGGTCTTTATTATCGGTCTGATTGGCTACCATCCTGACACCCGCATCTCGCTGTACGTGGGCTTTGCGTGGATTATTCTGTTACTGATTGGCTGGCAGTTTAAAACTCGCCGCGAGCGTAAGCTGGCGAAAGCCTAGTCCTTTTTGTTCTCTACTTGCCGGATACGCACGGGCTATCCGGCAAGCCGTTCCTCCACCCCCGCCATCCTCCCCCAATAATTCTGCCGACGATGAGTCATACGCCAGTACGCTATGGCAAGGTGTGCCCATTCTGCAAAGAGAGGAATAATGATGTTGAAGGCATGGCACCTCCCGGTTGCTCCGTTTATTAAGGAGCAGCCGGAACGACTGATTATCACGCTATGGTTAAGCGGCGAGGATCTGCCGCCGCGGGTCACGCTACGCGCGGAAGAAGATAACGAGGAGCTGTCGCTGCCGATGCGCCGCCTGCGGCAGGAACCGCATCCGGGCGTGGTGGCGTGGCGCGGGGAAATCAGCCTCGTCAACGGGCTACCGCGTCGCCGCTACAGCTTCAAGCTGCTGTGGGCCGACCGCCAGCTGTGGTTCACTCCGCAGGGGTTCAATCGCTTTCCGCCGGCGCGGCTGGAGCAGTTTGCGGTTGATATGCCGGACAGCGGGCCGCAGTGGGTGGCCGATCAGGTGTTTTACCAAATCTTCCCTGACCGCTTCGCCCGCAGCCAGTCACGCGACGCCGGGCAGGATAACGTTTATTACCACCATGCCGCCGGTCACGATATTGTGCGCAAGGCGTGGGATGAGCCGCTAACCGGCGAGGCGGGCGGCTCTACCTTCTACGGCGGCGATCTCGATGGGATCAGCGAAAAACTGCCGTACCTGAAGCAGCTTGGCGTCACGGCGCTTTATCTGAACCCGGTATTTGTCGCTCCCAGCGTACATAAATACGATACCGAGGATTACCGTCGCGTTGACCCGCAGTTTGGCGGCGATGCGGCGCTGCTGCGCCTGCGTCACAACACGCAAAAAGAGGGGATGCGCCTGATCCTTGACGGCGTGTTCAACCACAGCGGCGATTCGCATGCCTGGTTCGACCGCCATCAGCGCGGTAGCGGCGGCGCCTGCCACAACGCCGATTCGCCGTGGCGCGACTGGTATAATTTTTCTCCCGAGGGCATTGCCCACGATTGGCTGGGATACGCCAGTCTGCCTAAGCTCGACTACCGGTCGGCGACGCTGATCGATGAGATCTATGGTGGAGAAGATAGCGTGGTGCGCCACTGGCTGAAAGCGCCGTGGAGCATGGACGGCTGGCGGCTGGATGTCGTGCATATGCTCGGTGAAGACGGCGGGGCGCGTAATAACCTGCGCCATATCGCCGGCATTACCCAGGCAGCGAAGCAGGAGCGGCCGGAAGCCTTCGTGTTCGGGGAGCATTTCGGCGACGCGCGCCAGTGGCTACAGGCCGACGTAGAAGACTCGGCGATGAACTACCGCGGCTTTACCTTCCCGCTATGGGGCTTTCTCGCCAATACCGATATCTCCTACGACCCGCAGAAAATCGATGCGCAAACCTGCATGGCGTGGATGGACAACTATCGTGCCGGACTGTCGCATCAGCAGCAGCTGCGGATGTTCAACCAGCTTGATAGCCACGATACCGCGCGCTTTAAGTCTCTGTTGGGTAAAGATGTTGCGCGTCTGCCGTTGGCGGTGGTGTGGCTGTTCAGCTGGCCTGGGGTACCGTGCATCTACTACGGCGATGAAGTGGGCGTGGATGGCAATAACGATCCGTTCTGCCGTAAACCCTTCCCGTGGGATCCGGCTTTGCAGGATGGCGAACTGCTCGACCTGTACAAGCGCATGAGCAAACTGCGTAAGGCTAATCAGGCGCTACGCTACGGCGGCTGTCAGGTGATCTATGCCGAAGAGAACGTGGTGGTGTTCGTGCGAGTCTATAAGCAACAGCGCGTGCTGGTGGCGATTAACCGCGGCGAAGCCTGCGAGGTGGTGGTGGAGGATTCGCCGCTGCTCGACGTCAACGGCTGGCAGTTGAAAGAGGGCGCCGGTGATCTGCACGAGAGCGTGCTGACGCTGCCAGCGATCTCCGCCAGCGTGTGGTTTAGCCGTTAGTCATAGAGCTGGCTCAGGCTCTCGCTCTGCAAAATGGCCTCGCGCCACCAGCGCTGGGCCAGTCCGTCATTACCGCTGCGCCAGGCCATATAGGTGATATCTTTCTCGCGGCACGAGATGACGGCCTTTTCGACCAGCTCGCCGCTTTCCAGCCACCGCCGGGCAATATGGCGCGGTAAAAAGCCGCAGCCCAGCCCGGCGCGCAAGAGTTCAACTTTACTGGCGAAATCATCCACGCGGATTTGCGGCTGTTCGTCGAGCAGGTTGCTGTTGAGCGGATGACAGTAGCGGGCGCTGTCGCTGATCACGACCGCGCGGTGCAGGCTGAGCTGCTTGTTGGTCAGCGGTTGGGTCGTTTGCGCCAGCGGGTGCCCCGGCGCGATGACGAAAATATTGTCCATGGCGCCGAGCATTTTCCACGACCACTCGGCGGAGGTTGGCGGTTCATTGATCGCCCCAAGAATAATATCCGCGCCGTTGTGGGTGAGCTCTTCCCACGAGCCCGCGAGGGTATGGTGGGTAAAGTTAAGCCGGGTTTGCGGGTGCTGGGCGTAGAAAGCATCGATCAGCGGCAGCAGCGCGCTAAACGGGAAAGAGTCATCCAGCGCGATAGCCAGATCCCGCTCCCAACCGGCGCTGAGCTGCACTGCCTGCTTTTCCAGATCCTTAGCGGCATTCAGCAGCAATCGACCCTTCTCCAGCATCATTCTGCCCGTATCGGTAAATTTAGCCCGGTGGCCGGAGCGATCCAGCAGAGTGATATTCAGATCGTTTTCCAGCTTTTGGATCATGTAGCTCAGCGCAGCTGGGGTCTTAAATAGCGATTCGGCGGCGGTGGCAAAAGAGCCATGTTTGTCCAGCGCGTCGAGAATTAACAGGACATCAAGATTCAGGCGCATGCGTCAGATTCCGGTAAAAATGAGTGCCTCCGTTTTACCGGAGCGCCCTGTTCAATTCCAGTGAATAATTTAGAACGGTTAACCGTAAAAATTTGATAAACATAATTTTGCTCGTTTTGTAATGGTTAATCTAATCGCCATAACTTTTCGCTTTGGAAATAAATTAGAAAAAAATCTTTAATAACTCGTTAGAAATTACTGACTATACTCACCATGCTTTATCAGTCAGGATCCAGACAGCTCAACGGCAACGGTAGTATCTTTTTAACTCATTGATTAACAGGATATGTTATGTCTATTCGTGAACTGATCGATCCCTCTAACTCGGCGCTTATTTTTATTGACCACCAGCCACAAATGGCTTTTGGTGTGGCAAATATTGACCGCCAGACCCTGAAAAATAATACGGTTGCTTTAGCCAAAGCAGGCAAAATTTTTAATGTCCCGGTAATTTATACTTCCGTCGAAACCAAAAGCTTCAGCGGCTATATCTGGCCGGAATTGCTGGCCGTACATCCTGATGTGAAACCCATTGAACGTACCTCGATGAACTCCTGGGAAGACGCGGCTTTTGTTGAAGCGGTAAAGGCGACCGGACGCAAGAAACTGATTATTTCTGCTCTGTGGACTGAAGTCTGCCTGACGTTCCCGGCGCTGATGGCGCTGGATGCGGGCTATGAAGTTTACGTGGTGACCGATACCTCCGGCGGCACCTCGGTTGATGCCCACGAACGCTCCATTGACCGTATGGTGCAGGCCGGTGCGGTGCCGGTGACCTGGCAGCAGGTGCTGCTTGAGTACCAGCGCGACTGGTCGCGTAAAGAGACCTATGACGCGGTGATGGATCTGGTGCGCGAGCATAGCGGCGCTTACGGCATGGGCGTGGATTACGCTTATACGATGGTGCATGGCGCGCCAGAGCGTAAAGCTTAAATACACTTCATCCTTCAAGCTGCCTCTTTGTTGGCTTCGTTTGCCCGCCCCGGTCACTGACTCATGTCAGCTCCCGGGGACGAACAACCTTGCCGCCTCGAGGCAGCATGAACGATTTTGTGCATTGTTGTTTATGGCTAATGGCGGGGATATCCCGCCATTCCCCTGAAGCAAGGAACTCTTAATGGCGCAGCAGAAATCGGTGACCCTGGTTATCAGTCATGTGCTCGACCCGGAGCATGGCCAACGGTATGAAGCGTGGCTGGGCAAAATTATGCCGATTGCGGCTGAATTTCCCGGTCATCTTGGCGCAAACGTGATTCGCCCGGCTCCCGGGCAGAATTTATGGAGCATTATCATTCGCTTCGACACCATTGAGCATCTTTACGCCTGGACCCAGTCGGAAACCCGGCGCGAACTGGTGGCGGAAATCGCACCGCTGCTGAGCGAAGGCGATCGTACCGAAGTCCGGACTGAACCGGCCTTCTGGTTTACGCCGCCTGCGGCGAATGTGCGCCAGCCGCGACGCTGGAAGCAATTTTTAATCACCCTGCTGGTGATTTTCCCCAGTACTAACCTGGTGCCGTCGATAACCGGAATGCTGTTGCCCTCGCTGAAGGGAAGCCTGCTGCTGCACCTCATCAATGATGCCTGTGTGGTCGCGCTGGTGGTCTGGTTCTGGATGCCCATCGTGACCCGTCTGTTTGCTGGCTGGTTAAAGAAAAACTGAGCCAGCCTCCTGAAGGAGAACGTTATGTCGCAAACTGCCACACTGATCCTGACTCACGGTCGGGTTCATACTCTCGATCGTCAAAATCCCCTGGCCGATGCGGTGGCGATCGCTGACGGTAAAATCCTCGCCGCCGGTAGTCACGATCGGATCATGAGTTTTGCCGCGGAAGGGACGCAAATTATCGATCTTAAAGGTCATACGGTGATCCCCGGTCTTAACGACTCCCACCTGCACCTGATCCGCGGCGGTCTGAACTACAACCTGGAGCTACGCTGGGAGGGGGTTCCCTCGCTGGCGGATGCGCTGCGGATGCTGAAAGATCAGGCCGATCGCACGCCGTCGCCGCAGTGGGTGCGGGTGGTCGGCGGCTGGAGCGAATTTCAGTTCGCCGAACGGCGGATGCCGACGCTCGAGGAGCTTAACGATGCGGCGCCGGATACCCCGGTATTTGTCCTGCACCTGTACGATCGCGCGCTGCTGAACCGCGCGGCGCTGAAGGCGGTGGGCTACACCAAAGAGACGCCGGATCCGGCGGGCGGCGAGATCGTTCGCGACGGCAACGGTAATCCTACCGGCATGTTGATTGCCAAACCCAACGCGATGATCCTCTACTCAACGCTGGCCAAAGGGCCGAAGCTACCGCTGGAACTGCAGGTCAACTCAACGCGCCAGTTTATGCGCGAGCTGAATCGTCTGGGGCTAACCAGCGCTATCGATGCCGGAGGCGGTTTCCAGAACTACCCGGAAGATTATGAAATTATTGAACAGCTGCACGCCAAAGAGCAGATGACCGTGCGGATCGCCTATAACCTGTTTACCCAGCGACCTAAGCAGGAGCTGGAAGATTTTGAGCGCTGGACCGATATGCTCAAGCCGGGACAGGGCACCGACTTTTACCGCGCCAACGGCGCCGGGGAGATGCTGGTTTTCTCGGCGGCGGATTTTGAAGATTTCCTGCAGCCGCGTCCGGACCTCCCGGAGGGAATGGAAGATGAGCTGGAGCGGGTGGTGCGCCACCTGGTAGAGCACCGCTGGCCGTTTCGCCTGCACGCCACCTACGATCAATCCATCAGCCGGATGCTCGACGTCTTCGAGAAGGTAAATCGCGAAATTCCGTTCAATGGTCTGCACTGGTTCTTCGATCATGCGGAAACCATCACCGAACGCAATATCGAACGCGTCAAAGCGCTGGGCGGCGGCATAGCGGTTCAGCACCGTATGGCTTTCCAGGGCGAATATTTTGTCGACCGCTACGGTAAAGATGCGGTCAAACATACGCCGCCGGTGGCGAAAATGCTCGAGCTGGACGTTCCGGTGGGACTGGGGACGGATGCTACCCGCGTGGCGAGCTACAATCCGTGGACCGCGCTCTACTGGCTGGTTTCCGGACGTACCGTCGGCGGAATGGCGATGTACGACGACAGCAACCGCCTGCCGCGCGACGTGGCGCTGGAGCTGTGGACGGCGGGAAGCGCGTGGTTCTCAAGCGAGCAGGGTAAGAAAGGGCGCATTGAACAAGGCCAGCTTGCCGATCTGGTGGTGCTGTCGAAAGACTATTTCAGCGTCGCGGAAGAGGAAATTAAGGGGATCGAGTCGGTACTGACGGTCGTTGACGGCAAGGTGGTGTACGCCGCCGGACACTTTTCGACGCTGGCGCCGCCGCCCATTCCGGTGCTGCCAGAGTGGTCACCGGTGGTGAAGGTGCCGGGTCATTACCGTTCCGCGCCGCCGACCGCCGCGAAAATCGGCGCGATAGTTCAGATGCACCAGTGCTGCGGCAGCTGCGGCGTACACGGGCATCAGCATGATATTGCGCGCCAGTCGGCGATTCCGGTTGCCGATGAGCAGGCGTTCTGGGGCGTACTCGGCTGCTCCTGCTTTGCGTTTTAGCACCAGCTCAACCCGCCCCGGTATTGTCCGGCGGCGGGTTCCCTTCCTGACGAAAGTGCTTGTCTTTCCGTTTTTTAATAGCGGTTCTGTGAACCAAAAAGCGCGATGCGCCGCGCAATCATTTCGCGTACCGGTTTCAGTCCCTGATTAATCACTTTGCGCGGGTCGTTCACGTCATGACCGGTATCGGCGGCAAACAGGGCTTTCACCTCCTGACACCAGGCGTACATATTTTCGGTATTGACGTTGATTTTGGCCGTACCGCAGGCGATGGCTTTACGCATGTCGTCATCGGCAATACCGGTACCGCCGTGCAGGACCAGCGGAACATTGACTCGCTCAGAAATGGCTTTCATCTCCGTAAAACCCAGTTTGGCTTTGCCTTTATACAGTCCATGGGTCGAACCCAGCGCCGCCGCCAGGCAGTCAACCTGAGTTTCTTTCACCAGGGTGTAGCACTCCTCAGGGTCGGCGTAGATGACCGCCGAATTGACGATGCCATCTTCGCTTCCGGCAATCGTCCCCAGCTCCGCCTCGACTGAGATGCCTTTGCTGTGCGCCAGCGTAACCAGATGGCGAGTGATGGCGAGGTTTTCGCTGAACGGCAGATGTGAGCCGTCAAACATAATGGAACTGAATCCGGCCTCGATAGCCGCCTCGCAGGCCTCGCGGGTGGTACCGTGGTCCAGATGCAAAGCCACCGGAATATCAATATGTAAATAATCCATGGCATTGACCACTATGTCATGAATACATTTTAATCCCAGCATATGTTTCACCGTACCGCCGGAAACGCCTAAAATAATGGGCGAGCGCAGTTGTTGTCCGGTACTTAATACAGCGCCGACCCACTCAAGATTATTAATATTGAATTGCCCTACGGCATAACCGTCCCGTAGGGCATGCTGAAGCATGTCCTTCATAGAAACTAACATAGTCACCTCGTGTTATTAATTAATAGCAATCATTCATCAAAATATTGCTTTAAGTTTCTTTCATAGCTATTTAAGGAATTGTGGACGACGGCAAGATCCGGCATCGATTCACGTACGCCTTTTTTCTCAATAGAAATAGCGGCGGTGAGGCTGGCGAATAAAATAATATTGTCAATGTGCCAGGAGTAGTGAACGCCGTAGGTAAAAGCGCCATGGAATACGTCTCCCGCGCCGGTGGTATCAACAGCATTGCACAGCCAGGAGGGAACTATTTGCAGCATCCCGCTCTTTAAAAATGCGCAGCCTTTTTCACCAAGGGTAATAAAGGCTTCGCCGCGGCAAATTTTATTAAGCTCAATGAGCGCCGCCTTAATTTCTGCTTCAGTACTCAGGGCTCGATATCCCATATAGTCCCGGGCAAAATGTTCACTGACCACAAAATAATCGGTCCAAGCCGCCAGTTTAATATTACTGGCGCGTAGTGAGCCGCCATCCATGACTACCCGGGCGTTTGGCAGTTTCTTAATTAAATACTCGCTGATCTCGGCTTCATGGCCATCCACTAATAGCGTTACGGGTTCTTCAGCGGCGATGAGCCGTTCGGCTAAATCATCGAGCTTGAGCTTCTGATCGTAGGTCAGCGACGGCGGCGTCTGCATTTTACGGGTGATGATCGTCCGCGAACCCGTCAGGCGATTGACCAGCACCGAAGCCAGGGGGGTGATCATTTCATCAGAAAAGACCACCTGACTGGTATCAACGCCCGCTTCGGCAAATTCAGCAATAATTCTCTGGCCGTAAAGATCCTGATTCAGATGGCCGATGTAATAGACATCCTCCCCCCATAGCCCCAACAGCCATGCCGCATTCGCTGCCGGCCCGCCGCCGCTTTCAATAAAATCGTGACAGAAATTTTTGGTATTCTCCTGCGGCCATTCATTTAAAAAGAAAAACTGATCAAAACATGAAAACCCGATGGACAAGATAGCCATAACCACTCCTGATTATTTTGTCAGCTGCGGGAAGAGAGGTTCCTTCCCGCAGGGAAAAATGAAACCGCTTATTCATTTTTCTTATCCGCAGTGAGCTCCTCATAGCTGAGCGTGTCACCGACCACGCGAACTGAACGAAAGCAGAATGGCACCAGCAGTGCGACGATCAGTGCCAGACAAATCAAATAGATAGTAATCTGGCCAAACTGGGTGAAAGCGTTGCCGATGATGATGCCCCAAACCGCGAAGTCGAAGTCGGCGAAGGTGCTATTTTCAAAGCCCAGATTACCCAGCGCCGGCAGCAGCATCGCCGGAAGGAAAGCAAGGAAGATACCGCCGATAAATGAGGCGATGATGCAGCCGCGTTTACCGCCCAGCTTATCGGCGAAAACACCGGAGGTGCCGCCGCAGAAGAAGTGCGGCACCATGCCCGGAATAATCAGCGCCATACCCAATCCGCCAAGAAAAAGCATGCCGACCAGTCCACCAATGAACGAGCTGATAAAGCCGACGACGACCGCGGTTGGGCTAAAGGTGAAGAATACCGCGCAGTCAACGGCGGGGATGGAGTTGGGGATCAGCTTCTGGCTAATTCCCTGGAACGCCGGTACCAGATCGCCGAGGATCAGCCGCACGCCGTTGTAGACGATAGCGACGCCAACCGCAAACTGCAGGCCGGTCAGGACAGAGAAGATCAGCATATTTTGATCCGTAATGGTGCTGAGATACTCGCTACCGGCGACGGCGCTGCATACAAAGTAGATGACGAACATGACGATCCCGGTGGTGACCGTGGTATCGCGCAGAAAGCCCCATTTCTCTGAGATTTCGGTATCGGCGAACGAGTTCGCCGGGTTGCCGGTTTTGGTGGCGATCCACGCTGAAATGTAGTAGCCCAGAGAACCAAAATGTCCCATCGCAATACCGCCATCTTCGGTGACCTGCTTGGTATAGCGTTGGCCAATGGCCGGAGATATCGCCGACCATGAGCCGAGCAGGAATCCGCCGATGAGCACCAGCATCCAGCCGCGGAATTCCGCCGCCTGTAGCACCGCTGAGAACAGACAGGCAAGGAAGAAAGAGTGATGGCCGGTAAGGAAGATATATTTATACTTAGTGCAGCGGGCAATAAGCAGGTTAAAAATAAAACCTAACAGTAGAATACTCATGGTTTCTACGCCCAGCACCTTCTGGGCGACGGAGACAATGGCCTCGTTGTTAGGAATAACGCCACGGATATTAAACCCGGCTTCGATAATCCCACCCAGCGGATTGAGGTTAGCAACGATAACCCCTGCGCCGGCGCTTAGCATTAAATAGCCCAGGATAGGCTTTAAGGTGCCGGTGAGTAATTTATTTCCGGGGGAGCGCAGCGCCACTAAACCGACAAATGCGATAATCCCCATCAGAAATGCGGGTTGACTAAATATTTCCGATAAGAAACTAAGAATAGCCTGCATGATCGTTCCCTCAATAATGATTAAGAGTGAGTCGCAGCAATTTTGGTGAGTGCTTCGGTAATATCCTCGGCGATTTTCGCTTTATGCACGTAGCTGCGAATAATGGCGACATTACAATGCGCAGGAAATTGGTTTGCCAGCTCTTTAATTGTGACGTAAAGGTCAGCTTTTTCTCCAACAGCGTTGGCAAAATCAACGGAGGCGACGTCGGCTTTAATACCCAATTCATCACAGATCTTTTTGACATTATTCGCAGCCATTAATGAACTGCCAATACCGTTACCACAAACTGTTCTGATAACTAACATAATGACTACTCCATTTGTTGTTGGATGAAATGTAATACTGAATCGATATCATTGGCCTGCTGAAGGAAGGTCACAATGTCAGACTCAATCAGCGAGGCTATTAGCTGAATCATTTTTATGTGGCTATCGGCATCCGCGCCGGCGATGGCGATGATGACGTTAACCGGATCAAACTCCTCATGGCCAAAGACGATTGGCTGCCTGCTGGTGACTAAAGAGAAGCCCGTGCGCAAGGCGCCTTTTTCTGGCCGGGCATGAGGCATCGCCAGGCCGTAGTCGATAACAATGGCGGGACCAAAATCCTGATAGACCTCGACCATTTCATTCACATATTCCGGATGACATATATTTTGTTGAGTCAGCAGCTTTCCGGCGAATTCGATACCCTGTACGGCGTTGGAAATATCCTGCTTAAGCGCAACCAGTTCAGCGTTAAAAATAATATCCATCATCCGATCCTTACTGGGTTCATATTCTTGAACTCGATCATGACCAAATATATCAATAAAAATTATGGGTTAGATCACAGATGGATTTTTAAATATTGAAGTCGATCACACTGACGGCAAAAGTGAATTACTTTATCGGTTCTGAGGTTTTTTATTATCTTGTTTAATATCAATCGGTTGTGTTTTTTCTTTTTGCCGGTAAGAAAATGGGAGCAGGAGCCAATGGTTAAATCGCTGAATTTAAAATGAAGAAATGTAATACTCATCACAAATATTGGGCGGTTTTTTTTACAAAGTTTGAACGAGATAGCAAAAAAAGCCCTGACGGAGGATCTTACTTATTCGTGACATCAATATTTGTATGCTGATGAGTAAAAAAGCTGTGGCGAGCGGGTAACTCCAGGCGGTAAAAACAAAAAAGGCCCGCATCTGCGAGCCTTTTGCTGAACGTTTGCCGATTACAGGCTGGAAACGTTCTCGGTCAGGTATTTAGCCACGCCTTCCGGAGAAGCGGCCATCCCTTCTTTTCCTTTTTCCCACTGCGCCGGGCAAACTTCGCCGTGCTCTTCGTGGAACTGCAGCGCGTCAACCATGCGCAGCATTTCGTCGATGTTACGGCCCAGCGGCAGGTCGTTAACGACCTGGTGGCGAACAACGCCGTTGGCATCGATCAGGAAGGAACCGCGCAGGGCAACGCCTTCGTCCGGGTGCTCGATACCGTACGCTTTCTGGATTTCGCGTTTGATGTCCGCAACCATCGCGTATTTCACCGGGCCGATGCCGCCCTGGTCCACTGGAGTGTTACGCCATGCGTTATGGACGAACTCGGAGTCAAAAGAAACGCCAACCACTTCGACGCCGCGTTTCTGGAATTCTTCGTAGCGTTTGTCAAAAGCGATCAGTTCGGACGGGCAAACGAAGGTGAAGTCCATCGGCCAGAAGAACAGAACGGTCGCTTTACCGCTGGTATGCTGTTTGAAGTTGAATTTCTCAACGATTTCGCCGTTACCTAAAACTGCCGCCGCGGTGAAGTCCGGAGCCTGACGAGTAACCAGAACCATATGATTCTCCTGTTAATACTAAGGTTAATTGGAACGCAACGCGGGCAAGTATAGGGAGAGGGGCGGGGGAACTCAACGCGACGCTGACAATCGCTGAGATAGTTTTTGCCTATCAATCGTTATTTAAAAACGCTTTTCAGAATAGCCTTTTCCGCCAAAAGCGCAATCATTTATAGTTCGCGTTTTTCCGCCTGCGTCATCATCTGCGGATAAAAGCGCCAGAACTGCCGCTCAAGGCGATCGTAGTGGGTATCCAGATCTTGCCAGGAGTCGCGCAGGGCATCGAGTCGCGGGCGGCGGCTGGCCATCCCGTTCAGCACGCGCTGAATAAAATCCATATCCCGGTAACGTTCAAGCCAGCGCTCCGACCACAGATATTCATTGAGATTGATAAAGCGCGGCGGGGAGGCTGGGAGGATCGGCGTGACCTGGGCGTGAGCGTAGCGGATAAACTCCGGCAGCGGCAGTTCCGGCGACAGCTGCGCCCAGTGGCGTGACAAAAAATGGTCCCACATCACATCCAGCGTAATGGGGGCAACCCGGCGCGTTTCGGCGCGGAACCACGCTTTGGCTTCGGTGACTTCCGGCAGGTTATCGGTCAGCACATCGATCCGGCGGTGCATAAAGATGCCCTCCACGACGTCAACCGGCCACTCATCAGCGGGGTTGCCGCGAACGAAATCGGCCAGCAAATTGCCGGAAAGGGAGCTATCGGCGAGATGAGCAAGATGCAGGTGCGCGAGAAAATTCATATAAACTTCATCCTTCAAACTGCCTCTTTGTTGGCTGCTGAGTTACTCGTCTCATCCATGAGACTGGCCCTTACGGGCCGCCGCTGCGCGGCGTTCAAATCTGTTCCTGGCAGATTTGTCACTCACTCAGTTGCTGTTTCGATGCATCTTGAATGATTTTGTGTATAGATTATGTTATTCATCCCGAGGGGTAAAGGTTGCAGGGATAACCTCCCGGCACTAGACTACCCGCCTCTTTATTAAGTCTGAGTTACCGTCATGCGCGTTGCCGATTTTTCCTTTGAATTACCTGAATCCCTGATTGCCCACTATCCGATGCCTGAGCGCAGCAGCTGCCGCTTGCTGTCATTAGACGGGCCGACAGGCGCGCTGACGCACGGTACTTTCACTGATTTACTCGATAAGCTCAACCCTGGCGATCTGCTGGTATTTAATAATACCCGCGTGATCCCAGCCCGTCTGTTTGGCCGTAAAGCCAGCGGCGGCAAGATTGAAGTGCTGGTTGAGCGGATGCTCGATGATAAGCGTATTCTGGCACATATTCGCGCTTCGAAAGCGCCGAAACCGGGCGCAGAACTGCTGCTCGGCGACGATGAAAGTATTAAAGCGACCATGGTTGCACGTCACGACGCGCTGTTTGAAGTTGAGTTCGATGACGCGCGCAGCGTGCTGAATATTCTCAACGCTATCGGCCATATGCCGCTGCCGCCGTATATCGATCGTCCTGACGAAGACGCCGACCGCGAGCTGTATCAGACCGTCTATAGCGAAAAACCGGGGGCCGTTGCCGCGCCAACCGCCGGCCTGCACTTTGATGAGCCGCTGCTGGCGAAGCTTCGTGAAAAAGGCGTGGAGATGGCCTTCGTCACGCTGCACGTTGGGGCCGGAACCTTCCAGCCGGTGCGCGTAGACAGCATTGAAGATCACATCATGCACTCTGAATATGCCGAAGTGCCGCAGGAGGTGGTCGATGCGGTGCTGGCGGCAAAAGCGCGCGGCAACCGGGTGATTGCCGTCGGGACGACGTCGGTGCGTTCGCTGGAAAGCGCGGCGCAGGCGGCAAAAAACGACCTGATTGAGCCTTTCTTCAACGATACGCAGATTTTCATCTACCCGGGCTATCAGTACAAAGTCATTGATGCGCTGGTGACCAACTTCCATCTGCCTGAATCGACGCTGATTATGCTGGTCTCTGCTTTTGCCGGCTATCAGCATACGATGAACGCCTATAAGGCTGCGGTAGAACAAAAATATCGCTTTTTTAGCTACGGGGACGCGATGTTTATCACGTACAATCCGCAGGCTATTTTTGAGCGTCCCTAAGAAGGCGATCTCACTCGCCATTTTGACGCCAGGCAGTAATCGCCATTCTCACGGACACGGCGTACGCTCCGGTGGCTGTGCGCTGAGCGATTGCAAACAGGCTGCGCCGGTGACGCCTTCAGGAATTTATTAGCTATGGAATCATTCCGTAGCGAATCGTTAAACGTCAGACTGTTTTTCTGACGCAGGAGTGATAATGAAATTTGAGTTAGATACTACCGATGGTCGCGCGCGTCGCGGCCGTCTTGTGTTTGAGCGCGGCGTCGTTGAAACGCCAGCCTTTATGCCGGTTGGCACCTACGGCACCGTAAAAGGGATGACGCCGGAGGAAGTCGAAGCGACAGGCGCGCAAATCATCCTCGGTAATACTTTCCATCTGTGGCTGCGTCCTGGTCAGGAGATCATGAAGCTGCACGGCGATCTGCACGACTTTATGCAGTGGAAAGGACCGATCCTCACCGACTCCGGCGGCTTCCAGGTCTTCAGCCTTGGCGATATTCGCAAAATCACCGAGCAGGGCGTGCACTTCCGTAACCCGATCAACGGCGATCCGATTTTCCTCGATCCGGAAAAATCAATGGAGATTCAGTACGATCTCGGCTCCGACATCGTGATGATCTTCGACGAATGTACGCCATATCCGGCGGACTGGGACTACGCTAAGCGCTCAATGGAAATGTCCCTGCGCTGGGCGAAGCGCAGCCGCGACCGTTTTGACGGCCTCGGCAACAAAAACGCGCTGTTTGGTATCATTCAGGGCAGCGTTTACGAAGATTTACGTGATATCTCTGTTAAAGGTCTGGTAGAGATAGGCTTTGATGGCTACGCTGTCGGCGGTTTGGCTGTCGGTGAGCCGAAGGCAGATATGCATCGTATTCTGGAGCACGTCTGCCCGCAAATCCCGGCCGACAAACCGCGATACCTGATGGGCGTCGGTAAGCCGGAAGATTTGGTCGAAGGGGTGCGCCGCGGGATCGATATGTTCGACTGCGTCATGCCGACGCGCAACGCGCGCAACGGCCACCTGTTCGTCACCGACGGCGTGGTGAAAATCCGCAACGCGAAGCATAAGAGCGATACTTCGCCGCTGGATGCGGAGTGCGATTGCTACACGTGTCGCAACTATTCACGCGCTTACTTGCATCATCTCGACCGTTGCAACGAAATATTGGGCGCGCGTCTCAATACCATTCATAACCTGCGATACTATCAGCGCTTAATGGCTGGTTTACGCAAGGCTATCGAAGAGGGTAAATTAGAGAGCTTCGTGACCGATTTTTACCAACGTCAGGGTCGAACCGTTCCACCTTTGAACGTTGACTAATTTTAATAATGAGGGAATTTCAATGAGCTTTTTTATTTCTGATGCGGTAGCAGCAACCGGTGGCGCGGCGCAGGGCAGCCCGATGTCTCTGATCCTGATGCTGGTGGTGTTTGGTCTGATTTTTTACTTCATGATCCTGCGTCCACAGCAGAAACGCACCAAAGAACATAAAAACCTGATGAACTCCATCGCTAAAGGCGATGAAGTGCTGACGAACGGTGGCCTGGTTGGGCGCGTCACTAAAGTTGCCGAAAGCGGATACATCGCTATCGCACTGAACGACACCACTGAAGTGGTTATCAAACGTGACTTCGTAGCTGCCGTTCTGCCGAAAGGCACCATGAAGGCGCTGTAATTACCCATTTTCCCTAAGGGAACTGCCGTGTTAAACCGTTATCCTTTGTGGAAGTACGTCATGCTGGTCGTCGTTATTGTCGTCGGCTTAGTGTATGCGCTTCCCAACCTGTATGGTGAGGATCCGGCCGTTCAAATCACTGGCGCGCGCGGCGTCGCCGCCAGTGAGCAAACGCTGATCCAGGTCCAGAAAACACTACAAGAAGAAAAAATTACCGCGAAGTCTGTGGCACTGGAAGAGGGCGCAATTCTTGCGCGCTTCGACACCACTGATATCCAGCTGCGCGCGCGCGAAGCGCTGATGGGCGTGCTGGGTGACAAATACGTCGTGGCGCTTAACCTTGCTCCGGCAACCCCGCGCTGGCTGGCGGCCCTGTATGCCGAGCCAATGAAGCTGGGTCTTGACCTGCGCGGCGGCGTGCACTTCCTGATGGAAGTCGACATGGATACCGCACTGAGCAAGCTGCAGGAACAAAACATCGACAGCCTGCGCAGCGAACTGCGTGATAAAGGCATTCCTTACGCGACCGTGCGTAAAGAAGACAACTACGGCCTGAGCATCGCCTTCCGCGATAGCGCCGCGCGCGACCAGGCTATCTCCTACCTTAGCCCTCGTCATCGCGATCTGGTTATTTCCGCTCAGGGCAGCACTGGCCTGAAAGCCGTGATGACCGACGACCGTCTGAAAGAAGCCCGCGAATACGCCGTACAGCAGAACATCAATATCCTGCGTAACCGTGTAAACCAGCTGGGCGTTGCCGAACCTCTGGTTCAGCGTCAGGGCGCCGACCGTATTGTGGTTGAACTGCCGGGTATCCAGGACACGGCGCGAGCCAAAGAGATTCTTGGCGCGACCGCGACGCTGGAGTTCCGTTTGGTTAACACTAACGTTGATAGCGCCGCAGCGGCTTCCGGTCGCGTTCCGGGCGACTCTGAAGTGAAATATACCCGCGAAGGCCAGCCGGTTGTGCTGTACAAGCGCGTGATCCTCACCGGTGACCACATCACCGACTCGACGTCGAGCATGGATGAGTACAACCAGGCGCAGGTTAACATCTCCCTCGATAGCGCTGGTGGCAACATCATGTCTAACTTCACCAAGGACAACATCGGTAAACCGATGGCGACCCTGTTCGTGGAGTACAAAGACAGCGGTAAGAAAGATGCCAACGGTCGTGCGATTCTGGCGAAAGAGGAAGAGGTGATTAACATCGCCAATATCCAGTCTCGTCTGGGTAACAGCTTCCGTATTACCGGCATCAGCAATGCGACCGAAGCGCGTCAGCTCTCTCTGCTGCTGCGTGCAGGTGCGCTGATTGCGCCGATTCAGATTGTTGAAGAACGGACTATCGGCCCAACCCTGGGGATGCAGAACATCAAACAGGGCCTGGAAGCCTGTCTGGCCGGTCTGGTGGTCTCTATCCTGTTCATGATCTTCTTCTACAAGAAGTTCGGCCTGATTGCGACCTCGGCGCTGATTGCCAACCTCGTGCTGATTGTCGGCATTATGTCCCTGATTCCGGGGGCGACGCTGACTATGCCGGGGATTGCGGGGATTGTGTTAACCCTTGCGGTAGCGGTCGATGCGAACGTTCTGATTAACGAACGTATTAAAGAAGAGCTGAGCAACGGGCGTTCCGTGCAGCAGGCGATTGACGAAGGTTATCGCGGCGCGTTTAGCTCCATCTTTGATGCCAACATTACGACGCTTATCAAAGTCATTATCCTGTACGCGGTCGGTACCGGTGCCATTAAAGGGTTTGCGATTACCACCGGTATCGGTATTGCGACCTCAATGTTTACCGCTATCGTCGGCACCCGTGCCATCGTGAACCTGCTGTACGGCGGCAAGCGCGTTAAAAAGCTGTCTATCTGAGGAGTGCGTTGTGGCACAGGAATATACTGTTGAACAATTGAACCACGGCCGTAAAGTCTGGGACTTTATGCGCTGGGACTACTGGGCCTTCGGCATTTCAGGTTTTTTGCTGATTCTGTCCATTATTATCATTGGCGTGCGCGGGTTTAACTGGGGTCTGGATTTCACCGGCGGTACGGTGATTGAGATCACCCTCGAAAAGCCTGTTGATATGGATCAGGTGCGCCAGTCGCTGCAGAAGGCGGGCTTCGAAGAGCCGCAGCTGCAAAACTTTGGCAGCAGCCGCGACATCATGGTGCGTATGCCGCCGGTACATGACGCCAACGGCAGCCAGGAGCTGGGCAGCAAGGTCGTTAACGTGATTAACGAATCGACCAGCCAGAATGCGACGGTCAAGCGTATTGAGTTTGTGGGGCCGAGCGTCGGCGCAGACCTGGCGCAGACCGGCGCGCTGGCGCTGATAGCCGCGCTGGTGTGTATCCTGATCTACGTAGGGTTCCGCTTTGAGTGGCGCCTGGCGGCAGGGGTTGTTATCGCGCTGGCGCACGACGTGGTGATCACCATGGGTGTGCTGTCGCTACTGCATATAGAGATCGACCTGACCATTGTGGCCTCGTTGATGTCGGTTATCGGCTACTCGCTGAACGACAGTATCGTGGTATCTGACCGTATTCGTGAAAACTTCCGCAAGATTCGCCGCGGTACGCCGTACGAAATCTTTAACGTGTCGTTGACGCAGACCCTGCACCGTACTTTGATCACCTCCGGGACGACCTTGATGGTTATCCTGATGCTGTATCTCTTCGGTGGCCCGATTCTGGAAGGCTTCTCGCTGACCATGCTGATCGGTGTCTCCATCGGTACGGCTTCTTCTATCTACGTTGCGTCCGCGCTGGCGCTCAAGCTGGGCATGAAGCGCGAGCACATGCTGCAGCAGAAAGTCGAGAAAGAAGGGGCGGATCAGCCGTCAATTCTGCCGTAAGGCAATCGTGCATTGATAAACGAATCCCGGTCGCAAGGCCGGGATTTTTTTTATTACAACCGGCCGGATTTTGGTTACTCTCCTGTATCAGCGCTAAATGACATGGAGAAATGCCGATGGCTGTCGTAACTCTTTCCACCGTTCCTCAACCCCCGCTCTGGTACGATGTGCCTTCCGTCACGCTTAACGACGACACGCTGCGCCAGCGCAAAGCGAAGGTGCTGGCGAATATGCGGCAGCAAGGGCTGGATACGCTTATCATCTATGCCGATAAAGAGCACGGCGGCAACTTTGAGTATCTCACCGGTTTTATTCCCCGTTTCGAAGAGGCGCTACTGGTAGTGCATCGGGACGGTGAGGCGGTGCTGGTACTGGGTAACGAGAACCTGAAGCTGGCAAGCTACGCGCGGCTGGAAAATCGTGTGATTCACGCCCCGTGGTTTTCGCTGCCCAATCAACCGATGGAACCCCGCAAAACGTTGGCTCAGCTGTTTCAGGAGGCGGGCGTTGCGGGGGGAAAAAGAGTTGGCCTCGCGGGCTGGAAGCTCTTTACCGGCGCGGTTGATGACCGCGCGCGGATGTTCGATCTGCCCGCCTTTATCGTTGACGCTATTCGCGAGGCAGCCGGGCCGCAGGCAAGTATAACCAACGCCACCGGCATTTTTATCGACCCGGCAAGCGGAGCGCGAATCACCAATAATGCCAACGAGCTGGCGCACTATGAGTACGGTGCTAATCTCGCCTCAACCGCGATTCTGACCGCGCTTAACGCCATTGCGCCGGGAAAAACGGAAAAGCAAATCGGCGCGCTGCTGGCGGCGGAAGGGCAAGCGAATAGCGTGGTGATGATTGCCGCCACCGGCGATCGCTTTGCCGGAGCGAATCTCTACCCCAGCGATAAAGCTATCCAGCGCGGAGATAAATTCTCGCTCACCACCAGTTTTAAAGGCGGCCTGAGCAGCCGCGCCGCCTACGTGGTGGCCGATGAGAGTGAACTGGCGCCTGAGGTGGCTGATTATCTGGACGTAGTGGCGAAGCCCTATTTCAACGCGGTGGTGAACTGGCTGGAAAATCTGCGCATCGGCATGCGCGGCGGCGATATGTATGCCCTGATCGAGCGAGTATTGCCGAAGGCGGAATATCACTGGCACCTGAATCCGGGGCATCTGGTCGCGGATGAAGAGTGGCTCTGCTCGCCCATTGGCCCCCATTCAGCCGCCTGTCTGCAAAGCGGAATGATATTGCAGATCGACATTATTCCTTCCCGAGCGGGCTACGGCGGCGCAAGCATTGAAGATACCGTGGCGCTTGCCGACAGCGCGCTGCGTCGGGAGCTGGCGCAAAGTTACCCCGAGCTCTGGCAGCGCATTGTCGCCAGACGATCGTATATCGGCAATCGGCTTGGCATTGCGCTTCCTGAAGAGGTGCTGCCTTTCTCCAGTACCGTCGGCTACCTGCGTCCGTGGCTGCTTAGCCCGGAGCGCGCGCTGGTCTGCGCACCATGCTGACACAATGCTGTCAGTAGGCCTGTCATACACTCCTCCTGAACCCAAACAATGGACAGGAGGAAGTATGAACAACGTCATTAACTGGTTTGAGATCCCGGTTGCCGATATGGATCGTGCCGTGGCGTTTTACGAGCCGGTGATGCAGGTCACGCTGAAACGGGAAAATATGGAGTGTGCCGAAATGGCCGTATTTCCTTATCAGGACCCGGCTCCCGGCGGCGCGCTGGCAAAGTTTGATAGCGTAAAGCCCTCCGATCAGGGATGCATTATCTATCTGCATACCGATAATCTGACGGCCACGCTAGAACGCGTCAACTCTGCGGGCGGAAGCTGCGTTTTTGGCCCCTTTGAGCTGGCGGACGATATCGGCACGATTGCCCTGTTTATCGATAGTGAGGGGAATCGGATTGGTTTGCATCAACCCGCATAAATGAGATAACAAAAATGAGCCGACGCGCCGACCGTCTTTTTCAAATCGTGCAGATCCTGCGGGGGAGGAGATTAACCACCGCCGGATTGTTGGCCGAGCGGCTTGGCGTGTCAGAGCGCACTATTTACCGCGACATTCGCGATCTCTCGCTTTCCGGGGTTCCGGTTGAGGGAGAGGCCGGAAGCGGCTATCGGCTGCTGGCGGGCTATGATCTACCGCCGTTAATGCTGACAACCCAGGAATCGGAAGCGCTGATAGCCGCTATTCGGCTACTGCAAACCTGGGGCGGCGCGTCGCTGTCCCGGGCGCTGGAATCGGCGCAGGAAAAGGTGCTGGCGATATTGCCCGCGGAGAGCCGACGTAAGGCCGAGCAGTCGCGGCTGTTCGCACCGGACTTTGGTTCCCAGGGCTATAGCAAAGATCAGTTTGATTTGGTGCATCGGGCGGTCTCCGCTCAGCAGGCGCTCGCGCTGCGCTATCGTGATGAAGCGGGAAATCAGTCGCAGCGAGAAGTGCTGCCGCTGGGGCTTTTTTTCTGGGGCGAGCGCTGGCTGCTGGTGACCTGGTGCGAGCTGCGTGAGGATTATCGCTGTTTCCGTCTCGACCGCTGTCTGGAGATTTCCGCCACCGGGCGTCATTTCAGCGAACGAGCCGATCGTTCATTGAGTGATTTCTTGCGTAAGGTGAGGTGCGAAGAGCGTTAGCTTTAATTATCCCCGGCGCATTTGCCGGGGATAATCGAGCCGATTAGAAGTTGTAACCGACCACGAAATAACCACCCCAGCCGGTAGAGCGGACGTTAAAGTCGCCGTCGCCGAAGTTCAGTTTCGCGTCATCCGCCCACTGGCCGCCGTTGTGGAAGTAACGCGCCACGACGGAGTAGTGCCAGTGATCGTAGTTCAGCGCCAGGATATGGCTGGAAGCGATGGAGTTGCTGGTGCGTGAATGCTTACCGTTCAAATCATAAGAGTTGTCATCGCCCAGATCGGAGCCCCAGTCAAAGTTGGTGAAGCCGATATAGCTCAGTGAACCGCCCCACAGATCGGTCAGCGGCACAAAGTATTTCACTTTGAAACGGTAACCGTCCCATTCGTTCTCGTTAGATGCGCCATAGTTTTGCCACTGATATTTCGCATAGACGTTCAGGGAGAGGCTCATCGGCAGGCCGGTATCGATATCGGTACCCAGACCCATATACCAGGTGCTCTGACGACCGGATTTGTTGCGGCCCATGTCGTAGATATAGTTGTTGGCGAAATACCACTCTTTGAACGGGCCGAAGCTGAGGTCGGTACCGGTCAGTTTATCGATAGAGAAGCGCGGCTCAATTTCCATAAACAGCGGAGAACCGTGGTTCCAGATACCTTTCGCGTCGGTGTTGCCGCCGAAGAATACCGGCGCATCCATATAGCCATAGAAATCAAACCAGTCTTTCTTAGCGAACGCTTCATATTCCAGATAAGTATCGTTACGAATCTGCGGCCCAAAACGAGTGTGGTAGCTGCCCACCACGTTCACACTCTGGTGCCACCAATCAGACAGATATTGCGGTTTGTCGTTTTCTGCCGCGCTGGCAGAGAAAGATGCGGAGAGCGCCAGAGCTGCGCCAGCTGCCAGTAATGTTTTTTTCATAATGATGCCACTGTTTAAATTAAGCCTGAAGGCGTTAAAAGAATCGCCGTAGCGTTTCTAAATATTTCGTATTTCTGTGGCGTCTATTATAGGAATCATTGCTCACAAAAATATGTGTTGTTTCACATAACGAAGACATAGGTAATCGATTGCGTTCACGATTTTATGCATTTCTTGACGAAATGCCACCGAAATTCATAATTCCTGTCAATTTTTAGTGAACCGATCGGGAAATCTGTAAGTGGATTTGCACAGCGGAAAAAAAGCCGGATGTTGAACGCATCCGGCAGACGGCATTACTGCATACTGGCGGGCTGAATATCGTGGATGCGAACGAAGCCAACCTGCTCTGGCGTCACGCCATTCAGGCGCAGCGGAATGTCGACATCGCTCGGCGCCAGGACGCTTGCCGGAGCGCTAATGAGCTGATTTTGTACATTAACCTCCTGGTAGCTATCGGTTGTGCCGCTGATCTGCCCGGAGGCGACCGTCGCGCTAAAGGCCGGCAGCGGATCGTTTGATTCCCCCTGAATGCGCAGGGTGAGGCGGGTACCGTCGCCATCCGGGGCGATATTGAGCAGCGACATGCGCAGGGTACCAATCTGGCTTTTCAGGCGAGCTGGCGTTTTCGCCTCCGGCAGCAGGTATACGCCGCTGTTTGATTTCGCGTTCAGAACGTTTTGCTGAGTAATTTTTACCGTTTGCTGATTGAGCTGGGTCATCTCTTTGCTCAGAGTGCTCACGCTCTGGTTCATCTGGCGAATTTCGCTTTGCTGCGCGCAGGCGCTAAGGGTGAAAATGCTACCCACAATGGCCAGCTTTAAATAACGTCTTGTCATAGTCGAGATTCCGTTAACAGAGGATGCTTAATGGTAGATCGTTCGGCTAAACGCACTATAGATCCTTTGTCTCAAAAGCTCTTTCTTTGTTGTCGGGTCACTTCGCGGTAAACTACCTGTTAGTTTAACTACTTGTCAGGACGCGCTATGCATTGCCCTTTCTGTTTCGCCGTAGATACCAAGGTTATCGACTCACGTCTGGTGGGCGAAGGCTCTTCCGTGCGTCGTCGCCGCCAGTGTCTGGTCTGCAACGAACGCTTTACGACGTTTGAAGTGGCGGAGCTGGTGATGCCGCGAGTCGTAAAAAGCAACGACGTGCGCGAGCCTTTTAATGAGGACAAACTGCGCAGCGGCATGCTTAAAGCACTGGAAAAGCGTCCGGTCAGCTCAGATGACGTCGAAATGGCGCTTAACCACATTAAAACCCACCTGCGCGGAACCGGCGAACGTGAAGTGCCGAGCAAAATGATCGGCAATCTGGTGATGGAACAGCTGAAAAAGCTCGATAAAGTGGCCTATATCCGCTTCGCTTCCGTCTATCGCAGTTTCGAAGATATCAAAGAGTTTGGCGAAGAGATCGCCCGCTTACAGGACTGATCCATGCAGGACGAAATATACATGGCGCGAGCGCTGAAGCTGGCTGCGCGCGGACGCTTCACGACTCACCCAAATCCGAATGTCGGCTGCGTGATTGTCAAAGATGGCGAGATCGTCGGCGAAGGTTTTCACTATCGCGCCGGTGAACCGCACGCGGAGGTGCATGCGCTGCGCATGGCGGGCGAAAAAGCCCAGGGCGCGACGGCGTACGTGACGCTGGAACCCTGCAGCCATCACGGGCGTACGCCGCCGTGCTGCGAAGCGCTAATTGCCGCAGGGGTAACCCGCGTCGTTGCCGCAATGCAGGACCCCAATCCCCAGGTCGCGGGGCGCGGTCTGTACCGCTTGCAGCAGGAGGGCGTTGACGTCAGCCACGGGCTGATGATGAATGAAGCCGAAGCGCTGAATAAAGGTTTTCTCAAGCGCATGCGCACCGGCTTCCCGTGGATCCAGCTAAAAATGGGCGCATCGCTGGACGGCCGCACGGCGATGGCCAGCGGAGAGAGCCAGTGGATCACCTCACCGCAGGCGCGGCGTGATGTCCAGCGCCTGCGCGCGCAAAGCCACGCTATTCTGACCAGCAGCGCGACGGTGCTGGCGGACGATCCGGCGCTGACCGTACGCTGGGACGAGCTCAACGCTGAAACCCAGGCGCTGTACCCGCAGGAAAATCTGCGCCAGCCTTTACGCATCGTTATTGATAGCCACAATCGCGTCACGCCGCAGCACCGTATCGTGCAGCAGGCGGGCGAAACGCTGTTTGCCCGCACCCGTGAAGATGAACGGCAGTGGCCGGAGAGCGTACGTACTCTGCTGGTGCCGGAGCATAATGGTCGGCTGGATCTGGTTTTATTGATGATGCAGCTGGGCAAACAGCAAATTAACTCGATCTGGGTGGAGGCCGGGCCAACGCTTGCCGGCGCGCTGTTGCAAGCCGGGCTGGTGGATGAGCTTATCGTCTATATTGCGCCTAAACTGTTAGGCAGCGATGCGCGCGGATTATGCGCGCTGCCGGGGCTTGAGAAACTAGTGCAAGCACCCCATTTCAAATTCAACGAGATACGTCATGTAGGCCCGGATATTTGCCTGCATTTAGTGAACGCTTGATTTCCCTGGTCAAAAGGGAAAGCAGTGCGCCGATTATTATGATAGAATCCGCCCCCCTTGCGGGGCCAAATGAACTGAACCCGAAGGAAGAGTATGAACATTATTGAAGCTAACGTTGCTACCCCGGACGCTCGCGTCGCCATCACCATTGCGCGTTTCAACAACTTTATCAACGACAGCCTGCTGGAAGGTGCGATTGACGCCCTGAAGCGTATTGGCCAGGTTAAAGATGAAAACATTACCGTTGTTTGGGTTCCAGGCGCGTACGAACTGCCGCTGGCGGCTGACGCACTGGCGAAAACCGGTAAGTATGACGCGGTGATTGCGCTGGGTACCGTTATCCGTGGCGGCACTGCGCATTTTGAATATGTGGCTGGCGGTGCAAGCAATGGCCTGGCGCACGTCGCTCAGGACAGCGGAATCCCGGTAGCCTTCGGTGTTCTGACCACAGAAAGTATTGAACAAGCCATCGAACGCGCTGGCACCAAAGCCGGTAACAAAGGCGCTGAAGCAGCGCTGACCGCGCTGGAAATGATTAACGTATTGAAAGCCATCAAGGCCTGATTTTTGTAAGGGGAATTCCGTGAAACCTGCTGCTCGTCGCCGCGCCCGTGAGTGTGCTGTCCAGGCGCTCTACTCCTGGCAGTTGTCCAAAAACGACATTGCTGATGTCGAATACCAGTTCCTGGCGGAACAGGATGTAAAAGATGTCGACGTTCTGTATTTCCGCGAGCTGCTGTCCGGAGTGGCGACTAACAGCGCGTATCTCGACGGCCTGATGAAGCCGTACCTTTCTCGTCTGCTGGATGAGCTGGGTCAGGTGGAAAAGGCGGTCCTGCGTATCGCGCTGTTTGAGCTGTCAAAGCGTAGCGATGTACCGTACAAAGTTGCGATTAACGAAGCCATTGAACTGGCGAAAACCTTTGGCGCTGAAGATAGCCACAAGTTTGTCAACGGCGTGCTGGACAAAGCTGCCCCGGTAATTCGTCCCAACAAAAAGTAAACTCCAGGGCCGGATTTGCAGAGTCTCACTTCTGCAAACCGGCCTTATTCTTTTCTTTTTCTGAGGCATAACGTATGGCATGCGGCGAATTTTCCCTGATTGCCCGTTATTTTGATCGCGTAAAAAGCGCACGTCTTGATGTTGAAACCGGCATTGGCGACGACTGCGCGCTCCTGAATATCCCCGAGAAAAAAACGCTGGCAATCAGCACCGACACCCTGGTGGCGGGAAACCATTTTTTACCTGACATCGACCCTGCCGACCTCGCCTATAAAGCGCTGGCGGTAAATTTAAGCGATCTGGCGGCGATGGGCGCCGAACCGGCATGGTTAACGCTGGCTCTGACCCTGCCGGAAGCGGACGAAGCCTGGCTTGAAGCCTTTAGCGACAGCCTGTTCGTACAGCTTAACTATTACGATATGCAGCTCATTGGCGGCGATACTACTCGCGGACCGCTGGCGATGACGCTGGGTATTCACGGCTATGTGCCAACGGGACGCGCGCTGAAGCGTTCCGGGGCAAAGCATGGCGACTGGATTTACGTCACCGGCACGCCGGGAGACAGCGCTGCTGGCCTGGCGATTTTGCAGGATCGGCTGCAGGTGGAAGATGCCACCGACGCGGATTACCTCCTGGCGCGTCATCTGCGCCCGCTGCCGCGGGTTCTGCAGGGTCAGGCGCTGCGCGATCTGGCGAATTCGGCCATCGATCTTTCCGACGGCCTGATTTCCGACCTGGGGCATATTCTCAACGCCAGCGGCTGCGGCGCGCGCATCGACCTTGATGCAATGCCGTTCTCGGATGCGATGCTGCGCCAGGTGGATAAGGAGCAGGCGCTGCGCTGGGCGCTCGCCGGCGGTGAAGATTATGAACTGTGCTTTACCGTACCTGAACTCAACCGCGGGGCGCTGGACGTGGCGCTTGCCAATCTCGGCGCGCGTTTTACCTGTATTGGACAGATCGTTCCTGAATCGGAAGGCCTGCAATTCACCCGTGAGGGCAAGCCGGTAACGCTGGACGTTAAGGGGTATGACCATTTTGGCGCGTAGTAGAGATGTGGCGAAAAGCCGGCTGAAGATGAGCAACCCCTGGCATCTGCTGGCAACGGGATTTGGCAGCGGTCTTAGCCCCGTGGTCCCCGGCACGATGGGGTCGCTGGCGTCGATTCCCTTCTGGTACTTGCTGACCTTTATTCCCTGGCAGCTCTATTCGCTGGTGGTGATGATGAGTATCTGCATCGGCGTCTATATTTGTCACCGTACGGCGAAAGATATGGGTACCCACGATCACGGCAGTATCGTCTGGGACGAGTTTGTCGGGATGTGGATTACGCTGATGGCTTTGCCGACGATGGACTGGCAGTGGGTTGCCGCCGGGTTCGTGATTTTTCGCATCTTTGATATGTGGAAGCCGTGGCCTATCCGCTGGTTCGACCGCAATATCCACGGCGGGATGGGGATCATGGTGGATGATATCGTCGCCGGGGTGATTTCCGCCGGGGTGCTGTACGTCATTGGCCACCACTGGCCAATTGGGCTTTTCTAAAGGTCGTCCGGCCCGCCTGACGTGTACCGCCCGTAGATCGTGCAAGCCGGCGTTTCCCGGAGGCGGTGCTGCGCACCTGTCCGGGCTACTGTCCCACAGACGGTGGAGAACTCGTAGCCCGGGCAAGGCGCTTTGCGCCGCCCCCGGGAGCAAAGCGCAGAGTGGCATAATTTCCCGGAGGCGGTGCTGCGCACCTGTCCGGGCTACTGTCCCGCAGACGGTGGAAAACTCGTAGCCCGGCAAGGCGCTTTGCGCCGCCCCCGGGAGCAAAGCGCAGAGTGGCATAATTTCCCGGAGGCGGTGGTCAACCCGTTGTCCGCAGATATTGGTGAATCTGTAGCCCGGCTAAGCGCAGCGCGAGCCGGGAATCTGGTAGGGACGGCGGGTTACTTGAACCCCACGATCGGGTGAGGTTTATACGGTGCTTCCAGCTTCTCAATCTGCTCTGGCGTCAGCGTTAAATCGACCGCATGCAGCAGTTCATCCAGCTGTTCCTGCCTTGACGCGCCGATAATCGGCGCGGCCACGCCGGGCTTGCTCAATAGCCAGGCCAGCGCGACCTGAGCGCGCTCGGCATCAAGCTCTTCCGCGACCTCCGCAAGGTTTGCGGCAATCTGCTCGTCATTCTCATCCATGGCATTATAGAGCGACTTACCGAATTCATCCGATACCAGGCGGGCGGTGGTTTCTCCCCAGGGACGCGTCAGACGACCGCGCGCAAGCGGGCTCCAGGGCATTACCGCGACCCCTGCGCGGCTGCACAGCGGTAGCATCTCATTCTCTTCTTCACGGTAAATCAAATTGTAATGATCCTGCATGGTGACGAAGCGAGCCCAGTTATTTTGCTCCTGCAATGCCAGCGCCTGCGCGAACTGGCGCGCATGCATCGACGATGCGCCGATATAGCGGGCTTTACCCGCCTTGACGACGTCGTTGAGCGCCTCGAGGGTTTCTTCAATGGGCGTGGTGTAATCCCAGCGATGGATCTGCAGCAGGTCGACATACTCCATACCGAGACGGCGCAGGCTGTCGTCAATAGATCGCAGGATCTGCGCCCGCGACAGTCCCTGCGGCAGATCGCCCACCTGATGATAAACCTTGGTCGCGACAATCACGGAATCGCGTCGGGCATATTCGCGCAGCGCGCGGCCGAGGATCTCTTCGCTGCTGCCGTCAGAGTAATTATTAGAGGTGTCGAAAAAGTTAATCCCGCCTTCGAGGGCGTATTTAATGAGCGGGCGGCTGCTCTCTTCCGGTAAGGTCCATGCATGGTTGCCGCGGTCCGGTTCGCCGAAGGTCATACAGCCAAGGCAGAGCCGAGAGACGCGGAGATCGGTATCGCCAAGAGGGATATAGTGCATAGTGCGCTCCTGCTACGGATAAAAGTATCCCTTAAGCATAGCAGGAGCGGTAACGGCAATTATGCTAGCCAGGCGTGGATTTTGGCTTCAATTCCTGCGGCGTCGAGGCCGAGATCGGCATACGCTTCTTCCTGGGTTCCCTGCGGAATGAAGAAATCAGGCAGGCCGAGATTCAGCACCGGCACCGCGCGACGGCGGGACATCAGCAGCTCATTCACGCCGCTGCCCGCGCCGCCCATAATGGCATTCTCTTCCAGCGTAACCAGCACCTCGTGTTCTGCGGCCAGCTGTAGCACCAGCGCTTCATCCAGCGGTTTGGCAAAGCGCATATCCACCAGAGTGGCGTTAAGCTTCTCCGCGACTTTGGCGGCCTGTGGCAGCAGCGTGCCGAAGTTAAGGATGGCGATCTTCTCGCCTTCGCGTTTCACCACGCCTTTACCGATAGGCAGCGATGCCAGCGGTTCAAAGGCAGCACCGGTACCGGAGCCACGCGGATAGCGCACTGCGCTCGGGCCGTCGTTGTAGTGATAGCCGGTATAGAGCATCTGGCGACATTCGTTCTCGTCGCTTGGCGTCATGATAACCATATCCGGGATGCAGCGCAGGAAGGAGATATCAAATGCGCCCTGATGGGTCTGACCGTCAGCGCCAACGATTCCTGCGCGGTCGATAGCGAACAGCACCGGCAGCTTCTGGATAGCGACATCGTGAATCACCTGGTCGTAGGCGCGCTGCAGGAAGGTTGAATAAATCGCCACCACCGGCTTATAGCCGCCAATCGCCAGGCCAGCGGCAAAGGTGACCGCATGCTGTTCGGCGATAGCCACGTCGAAATACTGGCCGGGATACTTTTTCGAAAACTCGACCATTCCTGAACCCTCGCGCATCGCGGGGGTAACGGCCATCAGCTTGTCATCCTTTGCGGCGGTTTCGCACAGCCAGTCGCCGAAGATTTTCGAGTAAGTTGGCAGGCCGCCGCTGCTTTTAGGTAGCACGCCGCTGGTGTGATCGAACTTCGGCACCGCGTGGAAGGTAATCGGGTCTTTTTCGGCGGGCTCATAGCCGCGGCCTTTTTTGGTCATGATATGCAGGAACTGCGGACCTTTCAGATCGCGCATGTTCTTCAACGTGTTAACCAGACCGATAACATCGTGGCCGTCCACCGGCCCAATGTAGTTAAAGCCCAGCTCTTCAAACAGCGTCCCCGGAACCACCATCCCTTTGATATGTTCCTCGGTGCGTTTGAGCAGCTCTTTAATCGGCGGTACGCCAGAGAAGACCTTTTTGCCGCCTTCGCGCAGCGTGGAGTAGAGTTTTCCGGAAAGCAGCTGCGCCAGATGATTGTTTAGCGCGCCGACGTTCTCAGAGATCGACATTTCGTTATCGTTGAGCACTACCAGCAGGTCGGGTTTGATATCACCAGCGTGGTTCATCGCTTCAAACGCCATCCCGGCGGTGATCGCCCCGTCGCCGATCACGCAGACCGCGCGACGCTGCTTATCTTCTTTGGCTGCGGCGATGGCTATGCCGATGCCGGCGGAGATAGAAGTGGACGAGTGGCCGACGCTAAGAACGTCATACTCGCTCTCCCCGCGCCAGGGAAAGGGGTGCAGTCCGCCTTTCTGACGGATAGTCCCGATTTGATCGCGGCGTCCGGTCAGAATTTTATGCGGGTAAGCCTGGTGGCCGACGTCCCAGATAAGGCGATCGAAAGGCGTGTTATAGACGTAGTGCAGCGCCACGGTTAGCTCTACCGTGCCGAGGCCGGAGGCAAAGTGCCCGCTGGAGCGGCTGACGCTGTCCAGCAGGTAGCGCCGCAGTTCGTCGCACAGTTTCGGCAGGCTATCTTTCGGCAACAAACGCAACTCCTGGGTGGAGTCCACCAGCGCCAGGGTCGGGTATTTGGCAATATCAAAACTCATCAGAGACTCATTTATTGTTTATTTATCACGCTGAATTATGTAATTCGCGAGCGCTTCCAGTGCCGTGGTATCCAGAGATTGCGCGGCCAGCTCGTTTAACGACCGGCGGGCGTCGGTAATCAGGTCATGGGCCTTTTTCCGGGCTTGCTCAAGTCCCAGAAGGGCGGGGTAGGTACTTTTGCCCAACTGCTGGTCGGCTCCCTGACGTTTGCCAAGGGTGGCAGTATCCCCTACCACGTCGAGAATGTCATCCTGGACCTGGAAGGCGAGACCGATATTTTCTGCGTATCGATCGAGAGCGGGCAACGCTCTGCGTCCGGCTTCACCTGCGCTCAGTGCGCCCATTCGTACCGCTGCGCGAATCAATGCACCGGTCTTATGGCGATGAATACGCTCCAGCGACGGCAGGTCAACCTGATGACCTTCCGCTTCCAGATCCAGCGCCTGACCGCCGCACATCCCGGCGATGCCGCTGGCCTGCGCCAGTTCAGAAATCATCGCCAGACGATCGCGATCCGGTACTTCCGGCATCGGCGCATCACTCAGTATAGAAAACGCCAGCGTTTGTAGAGCGTCTCCAGCAAGAATTGCGTTCGCCTCGCCGAATTTTATATGGCAGGTTGGCTGACCACGGCGCAAATCATCATCGTCCATTGCCGGAAGATCGTCGTGCATTAGCGAATAGGCATGGATGCATTCGACGGCGGCGGCGGGAGCGTCCAGCGTAGCGCGGCTAACGCCAAACATGTCGCCGGTCGCGTAAACCAGAAACGGGCGCAGGCGCTTGCCGCCCAATAGTGCGCCGTACTGCATGGCTTCGACCAGCGGAGTGTTCTGAAAGGGCTGCGGAGCGATAAAACGACGCAGCGCTTCGTTAGCCTGCTCAACGCACGACTGTAGCTGTTGCGGAAAATCCATTTATTCAGCGTCCGGCGTAAAAGGCGTCAGCGGCGCATCTTCGCTATCCGCCAGCAAAATTTGCACGCGCTGCTCGGCCTGCTGCAGCTTTGCCTGCCCCTGGCGCGCAAGCTGTATGCCGCGCTCGAATTCGCCGAGCGCTTCTTCTAGCGGCAGCGAGCCGCTTTCCAGACGATTAACAATCTGCTCCAGCTCGCCCAGGGCGGTCTCAAAGCTGGCCGGGGCCTCATTTTTCTTTGGCATAGTGAATATAGACTCTTGTTATGTCTCGATGGCTATCAATATGGTAACGAAGTCGCGCGGTTAATCAAATAACGCGCAATGCCAGGTGAAAAGCGTCCAATAGTGGTATACTCCGCGCCCTGGATGCAGACGCCGATCGCGCCTGTACAACTTTTTATGCTTAAAGCCCCGTCGGGCTTGCCAACGAATATTGTCGCCATGAAGTTTATCATTAAATTGTTCCCGGAAATCACCATCAAAAGCCAATCTGTGCGATTGCGCTTCATTAAAATTTTAACCGGGAACATTCGTAACGTTCTCAAAAACTATGATGAGACGCTTGCCGTCGTTCGTCATTGGGATCATATCGAGGTTCGGGCAAAGGATGAAAACCAGCGCCTGGCTATTCGCGATGCCCTGACCCGTATCCCCGGTATTCACCATATTCTTGAAGTCGAGGACGTTCCTTATACTTCCCTGCACGATATTTTCGAGCAGACGCTGCCGCTGTGGCGTGAAGCGCTGGAAGGTAAAACCTTTTGCGTGCGCGTTAAGCGCCGCGGTAAGCATGAGTTTACCTCAATCGAAGTCGAGCGCTACGTTGGCGGCGGTTTGAACCAACATATTGAAACGGCGCGCGTGAAGTTAACCGACCCCGATGTGACGGTGAACCTCGAGATTGAAAACGATCGCCTGCTGCTGGTTAAAGGGCGCTATGAAGGTATTGGCGGTTTCCCGATCGGCACCCAGGAAGACGTGTTGTCGCTTATTTCCGGCGGTTTCGACTCCGGCGTCTCCAGCTATATGCTGATGCGTCGCGGCTGTCGCGTGCACTACTGCTTCTTTAATCTCGGCGGCGCTGCGCATGAAATCGGCGTACGTCAGGTGGCGCACTACCTGTGGAACCGTTTCGGCAGTTCCCACCGGGTACGTTTCGTGGCGATTAACTTCGAACCCGTGGTTGGCGAGATTCTGGAAAAAGTCGATGATGGCCAGATGGGCGTGGTGCTCAAGCGTATGATGGTTCGCGCGGCGTCAAAAGTCGCCGAGCGCTACGGCGTGCAGGCGCTGGTTACCGGCGAAGCGCTGGGACAGGTCTCCAGCCAGACGCTGACCAACCTGCGTCTGATCGACAACGTCTCGGATACACTGATTCTGCGTCCGCTGATTTCACACGATAAAGAGCACATTATTAATCTGGCGCGTGAAATCGGTACCGAAGATTTTGCCCGTACCATGCCGGAATACTGCGGCGTTATCTCGAAGAGCCCGACCATTAAAGCGGTAAAGGCGAAGATCGAGGCGGAAGAAGAGCACTTCGATTTCGACATCCTGGAAAGAGTGGTAGCGGAAGCGACGAATATCGATATCCGCGATATTGCTCAGCAGACAGAACAGGACGTGGTGGAGGTGGAAACCGTCAGCGGCTTTGGCCCGAACGACGTAATCCTCGACATTCGTTCTGTCGACGAACAGGATGACAGGCCGTTAAAGGTGGAAGGCGTGGATGTGGTCTCTCTACCGTTCTATAAGCTCAGCACCAAATTTGGCGATCTCGACCAGAATAAAACCTGGCTGCTGTGGTGTGAACGCGGCGTGATGAGCCGCCTGCAGGCGCTGTATCTGCGCGAGCAGGGCTTCCAGAACGTGAAGGTGTATCGCCCATAACAAATTGATAACAAGGATGTTATATGATTCCTGAACAACCCGCAGGCCAGGATGGCGTGCCGTTGACGATTTATATTCCGGGACAGTGTTTGTCGTTTTCCCAATACCAGTGGGGAGCGAGGCTGGCCCGGCTCGCATTGCCAGAACGTCGCCGCCGTTTAGCTCCTGTACCCGCATTTCTTATTAGCACACTTATTATGTGGCTGATTTTTGCCTTTTTTGCGTCATTGAGCGATGGTCATTATCAGTTCAGATTAAGCGCCTGGTCCATTAGCGATGGGGCGGGCGAGTATCTTTTCAGGTTACGCAATTCAAAGGTGATAGCCGTTTTTCTGGGATGCTACATTGTCGGCGTGTTGACCATCCGGCTTCTTTATCGCCGATTTCAGAGATGTTGGTCCCGTCGCTTTTATGACGCCAATGAAGCTATTCGCAGCGGATATTGCCTTCAGCTGTGGGAGGAGGGCGTAAGCTGGATGGATCACTCTAATCAAAATTACCGGGCTTTTCTGGCGTGGAGACACGTTAAGGGGATCGTAACTCACGGAAAAATGGATTATTTAGATTTAGGGACCTTAGGATTTTTGTGGATCCCCGTTGATTTAGATGCGTATCCGCGAGCGCAGGTATTCAGGTTTATTGAACGTCATATGTGAAGGTAACGGCGGAAATTTCCGCCGTTGGCTCACGCTTCGTAGTAGTTATAAATTCCCGCCGCCATGACCAGCTGTGATGCGACTTCATGGGCTTTTTCACGCCCAACCAGCAGATCAATTATCTTTAAAGCGAAATCAATGGACGTCCCGGGTGCCTGGCTGGTAAGTAGCTTAACGCGAGCATCCCAGACGACGCGCCTGTCCTGCCACTGCCCGGCAGGAATGCGATCTTTCAACCCGGGAAATCCGGTCATATTGCCGATGGGGAACAGATTATGCGGCACCAGTACGGTGGCCGCCGCGGCGCAGATCGCTGCGACGATACGCCCGGAAAGGTGAAACTGACGCACGGTCTCAACCAGCAGAGGGCTGTCGCGGAAGCACTCGGCGCCCTTAATGCCGCCAGGAAGAATGATGATATCGAAGTCGCCATCGGCCACTTCCACCAGTGGCGCATCGGCCAGCAGCTTGACGCCGCGGGAGCAGACAATCGTCAGATCGCCATCGCTGGCGACGCTGGCGGTTGTGACCTTTATGCCGCCGCGAACGAGTAAATCTATGGTGGTGACCGCTTCGGTCTCTTCGCTACCAGGGGCGAGGCAAATCAGTGCCGACGCGCTCATATTCATTCTCCTTACGCTTAACCAGTTCAAACAGACGGGTATTTTCAGGTACGGCTATACCGTGGGCTCGAGCACGCTTTAGCAGAAAACCGGTAATATAGTCGATTTCCGTATGGCGCTGGGCGAGAATATCCTGCAGCATTGAAGAAGTATTTTCTGCCGTACTTTCAATAACCTGATGAACATAGAATAACAGGTTTTCCGGCGAGGTATGCATCCCCTCGCGCTCCATAACCGCCGCAACTTCATAGCAGATGTCAGCGACCTCCTGAGGATATTCGCGTAAGGCGCCGTTATGGCAGTTCTTCAACGCCGTCAGCGGGTTGATCACGCAGTTAACAGCCAGCTTACTCCAGATTGCGGGGTAGATATTATTATGCCAGGCAACGTCAGGTAGCACGCCCTGGAGCACATCGGCAAGATAACTGTAGTCCTGCGGATAATTTTTCGCTGGACCAATGTGGCTGGTGCCATTGGCAACATGGACAATGACGTTGCCGTCGCGGCGAGCAGCCTGGGTTGTCGAAGCCATCAGCAGCGGCTGTCTGATGCTTTTAAGCTCATCCACGGTTCCCATACCATTATGCATGAGCAAAACAGGCGATGATGAGGGCAAAATTGCGCTCAGATTTTTCACCGCGTTGGAGACCTGCCAGGCTTTCAGCGTGACCAGTAACAGGTCGCTACTGGCGAGAAAATCAGGATCGTTAGCGATAAATGATTCATTAAACACGCTACCGTCGGTATCAATGACATTGACGCTACAGAATGGCTGGGGGACGCGTAACCAGCCCTGGACTTCATGCCCGTGTTTGTACAGCGCAGTTAGCCATAACTGTCCCAGTGCACCGCATCCGAGTACGGTTACTTTCATTATTCCTCCTCACCTGTGAGTGCTGCATCAGGTGCTCATGGCTAAAGTATAGCGTTATCAGTTATCCTTTCGGGATAACAAGTTGAGTTATGTCGCGTTGCAGGTATTATGCAACGCAAAAGAAACTGAAGGAGAGGAAAAGATGCCATCTTTCGATATTGTCTCTGAAGTCGATCTTCAGGAAGTTCGAAACGCCGTAGAGAACGCGACCCGTGAAGTTGAATCGCGTTTTGATTTTCGTAACGTCGAAGCGAGCTTTGAACTGAACGAAAAGAACGAGTCCATCAAGGTCCTCAGTGAGTCTGATTTCCAGATTAATCAACTGCTGGATATTCTGCGCGCCAAGCTGCTTAAACGCGGAATTGAAGGCAGTTCTATTGAAGTTCCGGATGAGTTCGTGCACAGCGGTAAGACCTGGTTTGTCGATGCAAAGCTGAAGCAGGGAATTGAGAGCGCGACGCAGAAGAAAATCGTTAAGCTTATCAAGGACAGTAAGCTGAAGGTGCAGGCGCAGATCCAGGGTGAAGAAATTCGCGTTACTGGAAAATCTCGTGACGATCTGCAGGCGGTTATGGCTCTGGTACGCGGCGGTGATTTAGGTCAGCCGTTCCAGTTCAAAAATTTCCGCGATTAGCCAGTATGCTCAGATAGTACACGCTTATCCGGCCCATTAGAACGGTCGGATAAGCCGTCGCCCATTTTCACTCACGTTCTGAATCATGACATTTTAAATGTGAAATTAATGAGTTCAACTACACAATAATATTCCCTTTAGTTAATCAATCTCCTTTCAGCCTTGCAACAGCGGCTTGCTCTCAGACATTAAACCCGCATATCGATTATGACTGGTAAGCGGTACAGCACGCCAGTTGCATAATACTGGCGATAGCCGGCAAGGTTATGTCCTTGAGCTTGCATTCAAATATATTTCATGTTTTGCCATACTAATTCCTTAATAGACTATTCATTGACGTATTAGCGCTTTTACTCATCAAAGAGTCGGTTGAATTATTCGAATTTCACTATGTTGCCACCATATAAAATTTGTCTGGTAGGGGAATATGGAGATGTTTTTATTCATCGTACTTATTATTTACCTGCCTGGTATTTTTATAATTTAATGTTCAATAACACATCGCATAAGGTATCAGAAATTGATGAAAATAAAATTAAAGCGATTTCAGATAGGTAACACTAACATCCGGATGTTTACCAGAACCCTCACTTTATTAATGTTGTGAAATGAGTTTTCGAACGAATAGCGCCTGTCTGAATGGTGTGTTTATCTGAGGTTGCTGCTAAAATCCAATAAAATCAGATTGTTGAAGCCCGGATTTGAGCGGTGTTATTCTTTTTGATTTCGCATGAAACAATAGTAAACACAAAGTTGAGGATATTAGAAATCTTCCGATTTAATTTAAAGATAATATTCATTCTTGATCTTCATCATGAAGGTCTGGAAGTTGATATAATGGGTAATAATTCACTTTTGTTTATGAAACTATTCGAGGAAAGTATAGCGAAGTCAGTTAAGTGTTGTATGAAAGCTGTGGCCGGCAGGGATAATATCAGCGGCCTAAACCATAAGGTGCAGAACAGAGATAAGCTTACGCGGATACAACCTCTGCAGAGGGTAAAATTCGTAAATTAAAAATATAATCGACTAAATATTTTGCTTAAAAATACTAAAGTTTATGCTTCATATATTTCATAAATCATATTAGTTGCTGTATACAAGATGTTGATGAATTGGATGTGATTTATACACAAGGATCGGTGCACTAATTAGTGTGCTAAAAATGGCCTGATGTGAATGATGATGCTTGCACATTGTGTAATTCCATTAGGCTGTGCTCTATCAATACTATCTGAAAAGGTTTATATGAAACATTACGCGAATAAAAAAAGAATGCTAAAATTAAATCCTGTTGCTGCTTCAATATTACTGCTTTTACCGGTAATGGCCCAGGCTGATATCTCAATCATTAATGGGAACGTCACGTCAGCAAACGGTGTTCCTGTTGTGAATATTAAAGAAGCAAATAGCAAAGGACTTTCACATAACGTTTACGAAACACTGAACGTGGGCAAAGAAGGGGTGATTTTCAATAACTCCGCCAGCGCTGTGCAAACGACTCTGGCCGGGCAGATTGAAGGTAATGCTAATCTCGCGGGTGGAACCGCGAAAGTTATTCTGAATGAAGTAACTTCAAAAAATGCAAGTACCATCAACGGGATGATGGAAGTGGCCGGCGACTCTGCTCATCTGATCATTGCTAACCCAAATGGGATTACCACCCAAGGGGGTGGTTTCATCAATGCGGAAAAAGGGACGCTGACGACCGGTACGCCAAATGTAAAAGATGGTGCATTAACCGGTTATACCGTGAAGGGCGGCAATATTACTGTTGGTAACTTCCAAAGTGAATCACCCACAGAAATTTTAGCCCGCAGCGTCAAAGTGAACGGAAGTCTAAGAGTTGATGAGCTATCAGTCACCGCAGGCAACAACGTTATCGATGTCGATGGTTCTATCACCGGCACAGTGGAGGCCATCGATAAAGCTGCTTCCTATGGCGTGGATGTCTCTAAACTCGGCGGTATGTATGCCAACCGCATTAATTTGATAAGCACTGAAGGCGGCGTTGGGGTACGTAACGAAGGGACTATTGCCGGCGGTGCCAGTGGCCTTAATATCACTAGCAACGGTAAGCTAATAAATAACAGCGCTATGATTCAATCTAGTGGCGACATAGCTGTAAATACCAATGGTGCTCTGGATAATATAAACGGTAAAATTAACAGCGGTAGAAGTATTACAATTGATACTGCCAAAAGCAGCATCAATAATACCACTGGGGGAAATATTTCTGCTGCATCAGATATTAACATTCTAAGCGGTGCACTGGATAATGCCAATGGTAAGATTGCATCTGGAGGAATGTTAACGGTTAATACCAACAATAATAAGCTGAACAACTCCGGAAGAAGCAAAAACGCTGGTATCGAAGCGGCAATAGTACTTATCGAGAGCGGAGAACTCAGCAATAGTAATGGTCAAATACATGGCAATTATATTAATCTAAAGAATAGCTCTATGGCTAATAACTCTGGCGTTATTGATTCCGATGGAAACGTAGAGATTAATAGTACTGGTAATATAGAAAATATAACTGGCTTGATTCGCTCCAGTGCAGCTAATGTGAAAATAACAACTACTAAAGCTATTAAAAATAACAATAATAAATCACTCGATCCGGCCGGTGCTGAGGCCAAAGGTATAATTTCTGGAAGCGGCACAGACATCTCGGCAGATTATGTCTTTAATAATGCTGGAACAATCGCCTCAGCTGGTGATATTAAATTAAAGACCACTAGAGATATCGATAACTACCAGGGGAAAATTGAAAGTAGTCAGAATATTTCAATCGAAGGTCGTGAGCTGCGGACCAGCCAGGCAGGAATCAATGGTATAAAAGGTGTTAATATCGAGCTTAGCGACAAATTTGATAGCCGTCTTGCTATGGTAACGTCTACCGAGGGTGACGTATCGATTAAAGCTAACAAAATTATTAACGACAGCTCATTGATTCTCGCCAAAAATATCAACGTTGAATCAGGCTCATATCTGGACAGCAAGTATTCAATGATGGTCTCCGATGAAAACCTGACGTTAAAGGCGGAAGGCGACATTAATGTTAGTTCTAGTAACATGTTTGGAGCTTATGCTGGACAATATTTCGGTTATATCAACCAGGAAGGCGGTGTAATCGCCGGTAAAGATCTGAATATTACCGCAAAAAATGTCAACAATACTTCTGGACGTATTATCTCTCAGTCGGGAGATGCTAACATTAACCTTTCTGGTAACCTGGCAAACAACAAAGGGCAGGTGGTTGCTAATTCTGGCAACATGAACATCGCTGCCAAACATGTTGCTGCAGATTATTCAACCGTTTACAGTGCAGGCAACATGAATATTAATGTTGACTCGCTGTCTTTAGAAGGTAACGGTTCTATCGCTAAAAATACCGCAACTGGTATTATTTCCTCAGATAGAGATATTTTCATAAATGTTAATGGTGATTATTTCAATAATGGCTGGATTAGTGGCAAGGGGGATGTGACTGTAAAAAGCACCGGCTATTTAAGAAATTCTCATACCATTAATGCTGACGGGAATCTTAACGTTAGTGGATACACTATAGCTAACAATAAAGATATCGTTTCTGGGAAGGCATTGACAATTACTACCAATACTGACTTGACCAACAATGCTAATGGTAATATCACTGGGTATACGACCAGGGTCGATGCTAATAATGTCTCTAATATGGGTAACCTGGTTGCTTCATCCCAACTCAATCTGAATGTGGCAAATAATATCTATAATTATTTGAATATCTATACCGAAGGAAAAGCAGTAATCAATGCCAAAAAAGTTATCAATACTGGCTTTTGGGCTGTCTTTGGTGGGGCTCAAGGACTTCAGACAGCTGCAAATATAACAAATATATTTGGTACTGTGGTTGGTAAATAGATAGAACGCTAAATATAAGGTAAAGGCAGCAAGGGATTGCTGCTTTTACCTGTCAGGAAACGAAATGGATATTCGATATATTTTCAGCGCGGCCTTGATATTAATCAGTTTCAGCTCAAAGACGTTTGCAGACATGCCGCTCGGGCGTATGATAAAAGAACAGCAGAGTAATGATAATACATCAATCAAAGAACGGAAGATTGAAAAAAAAGATGTTTTTTCGCAAGCCGTACAGGAAATAGCGGAGGATAGCGATTTTCCGCAAGAGACGCCATGCTATGATATTGACGAGCTTATTCTCGAAAATGACTTCCTGAACGATCGCTGGATCCAAAAAATTAAAAAAAGAATCACCGGTAAGTGTTTGGGGGTCAAAGGATTACAAAAAGCAGCTGTCGTTTTGCAGGATCACTTTATAAATTCCGGGTACATAACAACCCGAGTCGAGATACCTTCTCAGGATCTTTTGACTAAAAAACTAAAGCTGCGAGTTATTCCTGGGCGAATATCACAAGTTATTATATCTGATAATGATATAAGTACATGGGGGTTGCCCTTTAAGGAAGGAGATATTCTGAATGTCAGGGATATTGAGCAGGGGCTGGAAAATATACAGAGGACGCCTTGGGTTGATGTTAAGATAAATATCATACCTGGCGTTAACAACGGTACCAGTGAAGTTGAGATTAAACCTCAGCGTACTAAAAGATGGAATTTAAGAACAACATATAACAATTTTGGTGATAAAAGTACTGGCAACCAACTCTTAGGGACAACCGGTTATCTTTATAATTTAACGAAATCTAGCGATCTTTTTTATTTGGCCGGTACCAGTAGTCAGACAGGAGGGTATAAAAATGTTAGCACCTACTATAGTATCCCTTTTGGATACTCTGAATTAAGCCTTTTTTATAGTAGTAGTAAATCAAAACAGAGTATTGATGTTGGCCCCTATGATTTTGACTATGTGGGGAAGACGCAGTACTTCAGCCTTAAGGGATCACGAATGCTGCATCGTGATGCGAGTTCAAAGCTTTCCGCCAATGCAGAACTTATCAGACGCAAGTATGATTATACATTAGGGGGGGAAGAATTAGTTTTACAAAAACGCGATATGAGTAATTTGAAGCTCGGGGTAAATTACAAGAAAAATTTCCCCGGGGCCGTGTTAGATTCCAGTTTAAGCTGGCTGCGTTTTATCAAGGCCTTAGGAAGTACAGAAACGCCGGATATGCGTAACGGAGATGTAAGTCGCCAGAGTCAGATCATGAATCTGAATGTGAATTATATGAAATGGCTAACTTCATTACCTGTTGATGCTTATTATGAACTTAATCTCGGTGTACAGTATACGCCGGATAATCTTACTCTACAGGATCAGCTTACTATAGGCGACCGTTGGAGTGTTCGTGGCTTTGATGATAGTGGAGGAATTTATGGTAATAAGGGATTCTATATACAGAACACGCTCAATCTTATTACAGGTTATAAAAACATAACTCCCTATTTTGGTCTGGATTATGGCCAAATCATCGGTAAGGTCCCGGTACAGGAGATTGAGAGTAAAAAAATAATGGGCGGCATAACCGGTTTAAAAGGAGTTGTTTATGGTTTGGAGTACGATTTATCCTTATCGAGCCCTTTTGTCTACCCCGATAATTTAAATGTAGATAAGTATAAAGTTAAGTTTAACTTTAATTACCAATTATAACTATCGTAGCGATAAATCATGCGTGTTGGTACGGATATTGTTGAAGTGGAAAGAATTATTCAGGCCTTGACGAACAGCAATTCTTGCTTTTTACAGAGAGTGTTTACTCATGCTGAGATTAATAAAATTAACCCGCACGACCCAAATTATGAGCGCGCTTCTGGGTTCTGGGCGGCAAAAGAATCAATTGTAAAAGCAGTAGGTTATGGGTTTAACAATAAAATCCGCTTTCATGATATTGAGGTTACGCATGATGAATATGGAAAGCCAGCGTTTTTGATAACCGGAAGACTGAAGGAAATCCTCGATGAGCAAGGAGTTGCTAATATCTCCTTAAGTATCTCTCATTGCCGTACTCATGCAATCGCAGTGACTATTCTTTGTTAATTAAGGTGATCAATAGATATGTATAATTATAATGACCTCGTTGATAAAACCGTATTAGTCACAGGTGCCAGCGGTGATATCGGTCACGCCATTTGCGGCAAATTTCTTGAGCAAGGATGCGTCGTTTATGCACTTTACTGCACCAATAAAGCGCAGTTGATGGAGCTTCAATCACATCATCCTGCTGGAAAAAAACTTCATCTCCTGCAGGGGGATCTATCGAATCAGGAAGATGTTGCGGCCATATGTGCACAATTATCCAGTGATAAAGGAAAACTGGATGTTTTAGTGAACAATGCAGGAATAGTGAAAGATAACCTCTTTGCTGCTATGACTTTTGATGATTTTAGCTCTGTTATTAATACTAATCTTCTGGGGCTTTTTCGCTTGACTAAAGAGGTCTTACTTTTGTTACGTTCGGCCCAGAACCCTGCAATCATTAATGTTGCATCTATTGCTGCTATTGTTCCGAGTATTGGTCAGGTTAATTATAGCGCTTCCAAAGGTGCCATTTTAAGTTTCACACGAACGCTGGCCGCTGAGCTTGCGCCACGGGGCGTACGAGTAAATGCCGTTGCGCCGGGAATGATCGAATCAAAAATGGTTAAAAAAGTGTCTCGTACGGTAGTGCGTGAAGTCACTAATTCAATTCCGCTTAAGCGCCTTGGGAAATGTGAAGAAGTTGCAAATACTATTGTTTATTTGAGCTCTTCTGCTTCAAGTTATATTGTCGGGCAAACCATCGTCATTGATGGTGGTATGGTTATGCGGTGATATATGTCAAAATTTAAGATCCCGACAAAAGTTTTTCTGGCTATGGGTGGGTGGCGCCAGCCATTGTTAATGGTAGATAGAATCGATGATTTTAAGTATGGCGAGAATGGGTATGTTAAAGTGATAAAGCATGTCACTTATAATGAACCGTATCTTCTTGGCCATTTTCCTGAAGATCCTATCATGCCAGGGGCTATTATTTCGGAGATATTTGGCCAAGCTAGTGAATATTTCTCTTTTTTGTGTGACATTTGCGATATTTATCAACTACGCACAGGGCGAGAATTTCTAACTCTGCGTGATATCCACACATATATAGATCAACCTGATATGCTTGAAGTTATACATAAGCGTCGGGCACAGGTACGTGGAGTACTGGCTGCGCAAAATTTGAAGTTTAAAGCCTCAGCTTATCCGGGGGATACTATTGAAGTGGTAAGTAAACTCGCGTTTTCTGACAATAATGGCTTTAAACATTACTCGGTTATTGCCAATGTAGGTAAGAAAATTATAAGCCAGGGCACCATTATCAATTTTCGGGAAGTTTTATAATTTATCGTAAGGGAATGTTATGACTGATATTAATGAGAAGATCGATCAAAGAAAATCAATACTTGTGACTATAAAAGCGGAGCTTATTCATCGGCTTAATATTCAACGTGAAGAGCATCAAATTGATGACGATACTCCTTTGTTTGGTAATGGACTGAAGTTGGACTCTGTTGATGCGACGGAGATTATCGTCATGCTTGATAAGGCTTTTAACATTCAAGTGCAAGAAGGGGATGATCCATCATATATGAGAAGTATTAATAGCCTTGCTTCATTTATTATTCAGAAAAAACATTCCTGATGTCAATCATGTTAATTTATAAAGGTGTTTTATGAGCTCGCTTTTCGATTTACATTTAGAAGATAATGCTGTGATGGGCAATTATAACAACCGGAGCATACCTTCATCCTATCATGATATTTTAGATGAATATAAAGCGGTGAGAGAGAATGCTTTGCTGGTCGACTACTCTCATATGGCCATTGTTAGCGTAACAGGTGAAGATGCATGGATTCTTGTAAATCACATTGCCTCTGCTGACATTTCAATTGTACGAGATGAACAAGGAATTTATTCACTCGTCTTGAATGACGACGGGACTATCCTTGGTGATATGTATGTGCTGTGTGCTATGGATGGTTATTATATATTGTCTGAAAATATTTCTGTTGCCAGGATTATAGAAGTCCTTAAGTTCGCAGCGGAAAAATATGATGATTTAGGTATTCAGGAGATCCCGGAAATAAAATCCATGGAAGACGATAACTGGGGGGCTATCATGCTTGAAGGGCCATATTCCTGGGAGTTGATGTCCGAGATCTATGGATATGATATCATCGGTCTTCCTTATTGCGAATACATGAATACTGAAGATGACTTAATTGTCTTCCGCTGCGGTAAGCATGGGGAGTTTGCCTATCAAGTAATTGGCCCTCAAAGTTTACTCGTTGAACTATGGGTTAAATTACAAAAGATAGGAGTTAAGTACTTACTTAAAACTGGCGGTTTGGATTACCAGCGTATAGTTCGCGTAGAAAATCCTGGCTGGGATCAAAGCATTTACGCAGAATATTCAACAAACCCTGTCGAATTACAATTGCAGTGGGCTATCCAGTATGACAAGGAAGATTTCATCGGCAAAGCTGCTGTTGAGCTGATGTCTGCCCAGAGTGCTGCTCGCAAAGTTGTTGGCATTGTTCCGTGCGTTAATTGCGCGTCGCTTAGCAAGGATGATAAAATCCTTGTTAATGGGCAGACCGTTGGGTTTATTATTAATGCTGTATATTCTCCGGCTGCGCAAAGTTGGATAGCGTTGGCGTTTATTAATACCCCTTATGCACTATCAGACATCGACGGTTACATAATAAAAACAGCGCACGGTGATATTGCGGCAAAAACTAAAACTTTACCATTTATATATAATTTCAGTTTGCTGGTTAACCCGACAACGCATAGCTATATTGATCCATCGAAAGCGAAAAGTGTTTTATAAAGCATAGAGTATTAAAGTTAACTTGCTAAACACGGTCGTTATTTTTTATTTGCTGTTTAAATCAAGGGTTTTCCGGATATTATGAAAACAAACAGGAAAAGAGTAGTTATTACAGGGATGGGCATCCTGTCATCTCTTTCGGATAATATTGAGGATTTCAGGCTAGCCCTGCTACAGAAGGAAAATGGTATTACTGATAGCGCACGTTTTTCAGAATGGTTTGAAAACGCACGGGCGGCCGAAGTACTACATGAAATCGATTGTCCTGAATTATCTGAGGAGATTATTGCCTCGCTCGATAACGCTGCGCTGTGGGCATATAAGGTTGGCAGGGACGCGTTGATACAGGCCGGCCTGGTTAACTGCCCTCGTTGCCTTGATGAGATGGGCTTAATAGTTGGCGTTTCCTCTGCGGGTACAGAAGCCTTCCTGCCGCTTTTTGAGCAGCGAATTCAGGATTTTTCCTTACGTAAGGCGATGTATTCCGGTGGCTTCTCTTCCTGCTGTTCCAGCGTTTCGACATTGTTAGGGCTGAAAGGTGGAGTCGAACTTGTTGCCACGGCCTGTACAGCAAGCCCTAATGCCGTAGGTATGGCATTCGATTATATTCAGAATGGCAAGAGTAGCGCTATGCTGGCAGTTGGGACGGAGCCGATCTATTTACCGACCTTTGCTGGCTTTTATGCTCTCAATGTCATGCATCCCGTATCCTGTTCACCTTTCTCTGGCCAATCCGGTATGTCAATTGGCGAGGGGGCGGGGGCTATTGTACTGGAAGAGTATGAACACGCCATTGCACGCGGCGCTACCTTCTATGGCGAGATTCTTTCTTATGCCACATCCTGCGACGCTTACCACGAAACAGGGCCCGATCCGCGAGCCAGCGGAGCAGTACAAGTTATGTTAAAGGCCATGGCTAATGCGGGGATTACACCCGATCAGGTTGATTATATTAATGCGCACGGAACAGGTACTGAAGCTAACGATCAAATCGAAACGTTGGCGATGAAAAAAGTGTTTCGCGACATTGAAAATATTCCGATCAGTTCTACGAAATCCTACTTTGGCCATAATATTGGCGCTGCCGGAATCGTTGAACTTATAGCTTGCCTGGTCACTTTGCCTGACCAACAGGTACTACCTACCCTTAATTTCACTGAGGCACGGCCTAACTGCGATCTGGATTACGTCCCGAATGAGTTCGTAAAAAAAGATATTAATATCTTTATGAAGAATAACTATGCATTCGGGGGTAACAACTGCTGCATGATTGTAAGCACCAGGCCGGGCTCGGTTCCGGTGACTTCATATGAGGCCAAAAGGGTAGCGATAACTGGCATAGGAGCTGTATCCGCTATTGGGCATCGTATCAATGAAATACTTACGAATATTAGTCAAATTGAAAGCAGCGCCGTCGAGCTTGAGGAGATCATTTTCCCTCAAGATGTATTAATTGAAGCTGAAGAGCTGCTGCATGTTTTAATAAAGAGCAGGCAGTTTGAGGAGCTTTTTGGGGCAAATTATGGCATTGCCAGCTGTGAAGCATCGCATGAACCATCCACCTTTAAAACTTTCCAGGTCAAAGGGATTGAGCCGCGTAAACACCTGCGTCGCTTCGATTCGCGTAAGGCTACTCGCGGCGGTACCTTCGCGCTAATTGCGCTTACGGAAGCGCTAAATATGGCTAAGCGACGTATTAAGCGCGATGGAGAAGAACTCGGTCTGGTTATGGGCATGGCGCGCGGGCCACAAGAGACAACTTATAAATATTTGCAGAGTCTGAAGCCAGACCCTGGAAAGGTACGTACGTCGGAGTTTCCTGGTTCACTGATGAATGCGATTGCAACTTTTTGCGGTATTTCTGAAGGGGTAAAAGGGTACACCACTACTCTTGCAACCGGTGAAAATGCGGCTCTTGGCGCATTAACTTATGGTTATGAGATCATTCGCCAGCAGCTTCAGCCGCAAGTTATTGTCGGGGGCGCTGATGAGTATTTCCCTTCCATGTCTCTATACATGGATGGGGTGACGCAGAAGATTCACGCGGCATCTGATGTCAGGGACTATCAGGTCTATGCTAAAGAAGCGAAGGGCTACGTACCTGGCGAAGGCGCCTGTATGTTAATGCTCGAAGATCCGCTTGCGGCCGCTGCGCGCGGCGCTGAGGTTTTAGCGGAAGTTGTCGGGTATGGTAAATCATGCAACAACAGCTATTTTGATGTTACTCAAATTGATGAAAAATCCAGCGCAATGGCCTTAGCCATCGAACGCGCGCTTAATGATGCAGGAATTTGTGCCAGAGATATCGATTTGGTGTGTGGCACCAGCAACGGAAGCATTGAGAATTCAACAATTGAGTTGAATGCCATATATGAATCATTTCGTCAGGTTAATCCAATAGTCCCGGTAGTCAACTACAACGCCTTTTTTGGCTTCGTGGCTTCGTGTGCAGGCTTGTTGAATCTGATCATACTTCTTGATTGTATTAAAAAGCAGGCAGTTCCTGCTATACCGTATACCAGTGACTTTGTTGATCAGCGTATAAATTTTGTGCGTCAGCCTCTGAATATCAAAATTAAATATGTATTGCTGGTAGGGGCGACGGAAGGCGGCAACTATTACGCAATTATTATCAAAGGATAATACGATGGACAGGAAGTCTATTATTTCTGGTTATAGCGTTCATTTACCATTTGCCGATGATGGTTCACAGCTCATTGCAAATCTGAAACAGGGAAAGCGTGTCAAAACCGCGCCTTGGTTCAAGTCGAATGATGAAGCTATTAAATGTGGGCTTCGTGGTAATGTCAATGTTGCAAAGATGAAATATAGTAATGATAGCATTCCTGAATTACTCTATCGCCTAATTGATGAGGCCTTAAGGCAGTCAATGCTGGATGAGAATTGTCTTCGAGAAGATAATATCAGAGTCTATATTACTGGTATAGGGCCTCGAGTTGATGCTATAGATTATCGTTCTTTCGCTACTTATAATGATATTGAAGATCTCGCGCTGACTCCTTCAATAACCAATTTATGCGCCAAAAATATGTCTCAGGATATAATTGCAGAGCTTTTGGCTAAAAAATATCGTTTGCGGTATCTACCACCGAATATTAATTGCACCAGTAACTCCGGGCTTACAGCCGTTCATCTGGCAAGCCATGCAATTGAGCGCGGTGGTATAGAGCTTGCTCTCATTATTAATATATCCCAGGTAAAATCTCAGGATATTTGGTTTCTCTCAACTCAATCAATGTTGAATACGGATCTTGTTCAACCGTTTGGTGTAAATAGCAAAGGGGTGATCTTTGCTGAAGGTTATAGCGTTCTGGTACTTGAAAGTGACCATCATCGCCTGGCTCGACAACTTGTTGATGGAGTGAGTATCAAGACGGCTTATAAACAGATTAATGCCAGTAGAAGTAACGATGTTTACTGGCAGAGTACCTGTATATTAAAACTAGTCAACCAACTCTTGAATGATACGAGAGTTAAAATTGAGGACGTGTGCGCTTTTATCCCTCATGGTAATGGTACAGCGTTCAGTGACAGCATTGAAGCGAAAGCTATTGCTATTCTGGCAGGGGAGAATATGCTACCAGTCCTCGCTTACAAAGGGCAAATAGGTTATACCGCTACTGGTTCTGGATTGGTAGATTTAATAATTGGTCATCATTCAGTAAGTTGTCATGAGTTAATAAAACCGGTAATTAATGAACCCATTGTTAATGGTATAGCTCACCACTTTCTTACCGGGCCGGGAGTAATAAAACATCACAAGAGTCATTTGCTTAAAACCGGCTTAGGGGTAGATGGTTCTATTATCGCAGCTTTGCTGTCCAATACCGCCAGGGAAGCTAGCTAAATGGATGATGCTATGCATTTATTATCGTTGTCTCTTATGGAGCCCGAGGCACCTTTATTTTTATACAGTCCCAGTTGGCTAAATGTTTGGGAAGCACATTCCTATGATATAGCTTTGAAAAATACCGATACAAATAGCTGGGCTTTTAAACGATTTGGTACTCGCGCAGATGCCTATGACAAAGAAGTAGTGAACAGAACTAATTACATGGCGTATATCTCTGCGTTAGAAAAAGTATCCGATGTCGCAATGCAGGCGTTGCCTCAGAAGGAACGTATGCTATTGATGAAATCACGAACTGCTTTTATCTATGTTGACTCATGGGGAGAAGCGGCTGGCTTTGAATATGATATAAGTACGCTGCATTTATCTACCATTGATACACTACCAAAAAATTTAGTAAAAAAGTTTTCTGTAGATAATGTGACATGCAAAATCCGCGGTGAAAAAAATGCGCTGATTCAGGCAATGCGCCTGGCGCAAGACTATTTAAGCTGGGATATCTTTGATTTTGTCATTGTTTGTGGTGGTTATCGTGCCATACCATTGTTAGCGTTTACCGCAACAAATATTAATCCTCGTAGTAAAATGAAAGAATCTCGAAAAATTCCTGGGATGAATTTATCAATCGAACGCGTAGGATGTTTTATTTTCAGTCAAACAACTGGTGATCTAAAAGTAAACTGCGGGCCCTATTTTAGCGCAGACTCATCACAGTATCAAAAAAATTATGCATCAGATATTGATCTGGTTGCATTTTCCGGCAGGGCCAGTTCGATAACGCCATTTTTTAACCATCCTGTAAAATTACTCGATCTTGAAAAGAAATATGGTTCTAGTGGTTGCATAACGCCTGCTTTGAGCTGGCATCATATTTTTCAGCACGCTTTTAAGGGTGGTCGCATGAGAACAATCTTGCCCGATTATAATGGCGGCTTAACTTATTTTGATACCTGGTATTAACCATGAGGCCACAGTGAGAGCTAATATTAAAGAATTGCCAGCTATTTCTTTGCATGGTATTTATAAAAATTATGGAATGGGCGAGAACGAGGTTGTTGCACTTAAAAATATCAATGTTGATATCGCTGCTGGCGAGTTTATGGCTTTATGTGGGCCTTCTGGGAGTGGTAAAAGCACATTGTTAAATATATTATCCGGAATTGATAAACCCTCCGCAGGGCATGTTTTCTTTCTCAATAAAAATATGAATGCATTGACAGAGAGAAATCTGGCAGCAATACGTAGTAAGCATCTGGGATTTATTTTCCAGTTCTTTAATTTAATCCCGGTACTTAACGTGTTTGATAATGTTTTTTATCCATTGATACTTAATGGCCATTTCGATGCCAGAACTGCAAAGGAGCGAACCCTCCATTTTCTGAATAGCGTGGGTTTATCCGGCCTGGAAGACCGGAAACCGGGGCAGCTATCTGGCGGGCAACAACAGCGTGTCGCCATAGCAAGAGCACTCGCACATGAACCTCAGATTGTCGTTGCAGATGAACCTACGGGAAATCTCGACCTGGCGACGGGAGACGCAATTCTGGATCTTTTACTAGATATCAATCATCAAACGGGCACCACTTTTATTATATCGACCCACTCCACCCAGCTAACGGAACGTGCGCGCCGAGTGGTGGAAATCCGTGATGGAGAATTAGCTTATGATTCATATGAATAATTTCTTCAGGTTACTATGCCTGAGCCTGTCTCTGGTTATTGTAGCCGCCACGGCGGCTCCCACTTATACGCCTGTAGTTGAAAGCATACTCCATAATGGGTTTCCAACTCAGCCTGACGTGTTAGCAAAAACGACTCAATCTCTATCCGATGAGTTCAAAAAGACCGGAAATATTGCTTCGCTGGTTTTTTATGCCTATGGGATGTTGAGGCAAGCAAACTATTTTTTGACCACTAATGATATTATTAGGGCTTCAGAGTATGCTAAAACAGGCTTCTTTTATCTCGATGAAGCTGTGGATTTAAATCAAAACATACCACTCATCAGATATCTGCGTGCCAAGGTCGATGCGTACCTACCCGCCGAGTTGGGACGCTGCGTTATTACCCTCGAGGACACAGACATACTGCTAAAACAAGAATTAAGTAGCAGAATTCGAGATAACGTCAATGATATGCGCTACAGAGCATTTTATAACTGTAAACTTTATCAACAGGCTGGCCAATTATTATCAATATTACAGGTGGATAATCCAAATAAAAAAATTGATATGGCTTATAACGGTTCATCTACCTGGGGACTTGATGAAGTTACGCAAATTATTATACCCCTTATGAGGGCCAAATAAATGTCAGTGAATATGATCTTCGTAAATGGTTTTGTACTTATAATTGTTTTATTTATCATCTATTGTGTCGTTTTCCGCTTCCGTGATGCTAAGTTTTCTTTTTTGAATTTATTAAGGCATCGCAGAAGAACTTTGTCAACAATTTGTGCAATAATTCTTGGCGGTGTTGCTATATTTTTATATGGCGGCTTTATTAATTATTCTTTCTGGATTCTCCAGCAGCAAACAATCCGCACAAACATTGGTCATGTACAAGTTTATAACAAGGAGTACTTTGATACTGCAAACAAGAGTAAACATCTCATCAATAATTATGCTGCTCTAAAAAATGATATTATGCATAATTCTTCGCTAGCTAATGATATATCCACCCTTTCAGGGCAGCTTGAGTTTACAGGAGTTATTTCTCAATATGAAAATGAAACCTCAAGCTATTTTTCTGCTCAGGGGGTCGAGCCTTTACCTGCCCTGAAACTGGGTGCCTTTGATAAAATCATTTTAGGCAGTGATTTATCGCGCGTAAAACGTAATGAAATTACAATAGGCAGCGGGCTGGCAAAAACTCTTGCCGCGGGTTATGGCGACTGGCTTGATGTGATGGTAGTTAATACATCAGGTGGCCAGGGAGCTTTATCGTTAAAATTGCGTGGAATATTTGCATCCGGTATTAAAGATTATGATGATGTAGCATTGAAGGTTCCGCTAGATACAGCACAAAGGATTATGGGCACAGATGGCGTGAGTAAAGTACTTATATTGCTGAATAATAATAATATTGATGAATTTATAGTTAAGTTGAATAAATATATTGTTGACAATAAGTTGCCGCTGGTTGTGAAGGACTGGAAAGAAACATCTATTTTTTATCAACAGGTCGAGGGAATGCTCTCAGGCATATATTTCTTTATCAAACTTATTGTCGCGCTTATTGTCGTGTTTATGATTGGTAATTCAATAACGATGAATATTGCTGAGAGAACGCGTGAAATAGCCACCCTGAGAGCCATTGGTCTTGAGGCCACCCATGTGACATTATTATTTTGGCTGGAAGGTGTTTTTATTGGCGTGTTTGGTGCCATGGGGAGTGTTTTGGTGGGGTATTGCTTAGCTGCGATGATCAATGTTTATGGGATTGCTATGCCGCCATCCCCGGGTCAATCGATAGGATATACTGCGTTTATTAAGATTGATAATGTCGAGCTTTTCTGGACTACGCTGGTTTTACCGATTTTAACGTCAGCTCTTGCGTCTTTTCTTCCTTCGTATCGCGCATCACGGCTCAATATTTCTGCGGCGTTTAAATATTCCTGAGGAATGAGTATGAAACACCTGAAACTGCGCTTACTTATTCTTATTACTTTTTTTTCTTCATCCTGGTTAATAGCCGAGACTCCGGCACCTCAGGCTATAGATATTATACGTTTGGCTGATGATATACGTTCGCCTAATGTACCTTTCCGCTATACGGTAACTGTTCTTGAATATAAAGAGGGTGGCGAGCAGCCGGAGAGTAAACAAATTCTCGATGTGTCAATGCGTGTTATGAAACCTGAAAATGGCTCGCGGGCAGATGCGCGTTCTTTAGTCCGGTTTATTTATCCTCCACGGGATAAAGGGAAGATTATGCTTTCTGATTGGTACGATCTCTGGTTTTATACACCTGAACTACGAAAACCGATACCTATTTCACCGGCACAAAGGCTGAGTGGGCAAATCTCAAATGCAGACGTTATCGTCACTAATTTTGAGTACGCCTACGATTCTACAATCGAAGGTACTGAACCTTGCGGACAGAAAGTCTGTTATAGACTATCACTGATACGCAAATCGGATAAGGTAACTTATCCAAAGGTGATATACCTTGTAGAACAAGGAGATGATTTCAGGCCTTACCAGGCATCTTATTACTCCCTTGATAACCAATTGCTCAAAAAAGTCTCCTATAAAAATTACCAGAAAATTTTAGGTAAATATCGGCCATCTGAAATTGTCGTACAGAGTGCTCGATATGCAAAAGGCTATTCAGTGATGAAATATAGTAACGTAAGACTGGAAAAATTACCTGAGTATTTTTTTACAAAAGAGGCGATGTTAAGGGGGGGGCAATGAAAATATCTCTCTACGTCCTTATTCCCTTTTTTACTTTAGTCTCTACCCTGGTTCAGGGACACTGTCTGTCCGCAAGTGTGTTGCAAGATAATATGGATGTTACTTTGGCAGCGCAGATTTCATATGTAAATAAAGAACCGTCAATCTGGAAAATTGATGGTCGCAATCCGTACGTGGCCGACAATGTTTATAATGATATTGCGTTAGGCATAAAAGGTCAGTGCGATCTAGTGGATAATAATCTCAATATGGATTTTTCATTTTATTCTTTAGGTTATTATCCGATTCGCAGTCCCGGAGTCTTTGAAAAAGATAAAAATCGTGCAAGGATAATGATAGATCGACTGCGTTTTACCTATGCTTTATCTGATACAACACGCCTGGAAGGAGGGAAGCTGAGACCTTCAAAAGGGGCCTTTTTCTTAAGATCCCCCGCTGCATTGCTGACAAATTATTATTCCGGTTTTAAAACAAACCGAATATATGGGCCAGCAATGGAATCAGCTTATAGCGAATCATTTTGGGGGGGCACATTATCTAAAGAGTATCAGGATTATAATTTTTTACTTACGCTAGCTCCCAGATTGAGCAGTATCGATAAGTACTATGAATCATCAGGCAACTGGTCTGCAGCACAACGCTCAAATAGTGAAGAGCGTTACCTATTAACTTATAATGATTACCGACTAGCTAGTCATCGCCTGTCCGCTAATTTACTATTAGGCGATAATCCGGCGTTTTCATTATCAGAACTATATAATTATACATCACAGTTTTTAATTAATGCTGAGTTTTCCTGGCATAAAGGCCAGCAGTGGCGTCACTTCTCAAATGATAAAAAAGAGGCCGTACTGGCTGGCTCATTTCCATCCTCACTCTATTCTGTGGAGGATAAACAAGGCGTTGAGTTTGCGCTTGGCGGGCAGTATACAACTGATAGCTTTAGCGTATTCGGCTTAGAATACTATTTTCAGAGTGAGGGATATTCGAAAAAGGCCTGGCAGGAGCAGATTGATTTCATTCGCTTGATGGGATACAGGACTGGCTACGATTTTTTAGACCGGGCGTTTGATAGCTATAAGTATCTTATGGCCTCAGAGATTGGTAACACTTCAAATAAAGGCATGCTGTTATCCAAACATTACTTTAATACCTATTTTAGTCTGCGTAATAATGACCAGTCCACCCTGCAACCCTATGCAATGATAAATATAGCGGATGGCAGCGTATTATTTGGGGCCCATTTTATTAAACCCTTGCAAGGTAAGTGGGCGCCGTTTGAGTTATATGCCGGCGCATACAGCTCCCTGGGAGGTTCTGAATCAGAGTTTGCGCTATTTGGTGAAACACTAAGCATTTATGTCGGTTTTAAATACTATTTATAAGGATATTTTATGGTATCACAGCTATCAACACCTTCTGTCGCTCTTATCTTTGCAGGACAAGGTAACCCTGTTATTGGAATGGGGTCTGATTTGTGGGATCTGAATGCAGTCACAAAAAATATTTGGGACTGCGCGAGCGATATTACCCAAATTGATATTCGCCGTTTATGCGAGCGCGGGCCGATGAGTCGCCTGGTCCAGACAACGGCTCAGCAAGTTGCCGTTACGGCTATTAACGTGACGCTCTATTGCCTCTGTCTGGAAAAAATGCCTGATTTGCCAATCGTGGGTTCTTGCGGGCATAGCGTTGGCGAGTACAGCGCGCTTTTCGCTGCGGGTGCATTTAACCTGGAGGCGCTTTTTAGGATGATACATACCCGTTCAAAGATTATGAATGATTTAAGTAAAATTCATAAAGGAGCTATGCTCGCGGTTAAGGGCGCTGATTTTGAAACCTTAACTAACATGATTTCCGCATCTGGTATACCTGTCGAGGTGAGTTGTGATAACAGCTGTCGTCAGCAGGTTATCGGTGGCACGACTGCTGATCTGGGCCGTATCTCACAGATCCTTTATGGTGCCGGTTTAGAGGCGGTTAAACTGGGGGTTAGCGGCGCATGGCATACGCGTCTGATGGCCGATGGTGTTCAGATGATGCGCGATTTTTTGCAAAAAATCGATATTTGTTCGCCTAAATACAGCGTGCTGATGAATGTTACCGGGCAAGCAGAATTCCTTCCTGAGCAGATCAAAGAAAATCTGGCTCTACATCTGACGCATACGGTGCAATGGTCAAAATCTCTTACGGCTCATTTACAGAATTCTCAGCCGGTAACTTTTCTGGAGTTCAGCAATAAAGCTTATTTAGGACAACTCCTTTATGACTTCCGGCGTTTCGCGCCAGAAAATGTCGTGCATTGTAGAAAGCTGATTGGCTTGTAATGGAGGCGCTATGATCCCTGACTATTTAACATTTACTCGTTATCAGGATAAACGAGTGATTATTTATCTTTATCTTTTAACTATGTTTTTACTTTTCCTTTTCTGGAAAAACAATGGTTATAACTTACTGCCAAGTAATGTATTGAGCCTGAGCGTTATCCTGGCATTAATTGTCTTTTCTTTTATTTACGAGCTGAAAAACTATTGGGGTTATAAATGTGTCATGAAGCATATAGATTTTTCCTGTTTTCAGGGGAAAGCTATATCCTCGTATGAGGCGTTTTTGTGGCATCCGGCAGTGGTTACCTTCTCATACTTTGCGATCTTTTATCTTCTCATTACGAGCTGCCTGTCGTTTATGTCATCGGGTCATGCACTACTTTGTATTGCTATTATTTCGCCATTGGCTATTTACCTGGCGTTTAAATATGCACGTTATAGCTATGTGAAGCGAATGAAGGATTTTACTGCCCAAAAGGTAGTCTGGCGCAATCTACATCATTACGTCGGTTTTAATCTTTTTATCACCTTTTTAATGAATAGCTTGATAGTCAGCCCGTTAGCAAATGAGGATGATTTTTCTTTGGCGGATGGTTTTTTTTCAGCCAGATTAATGATAGCGATGTTTATTCTTTGCGTTATTGTTTTGTTTTTAGATATGATCTTCATCCGTCCATCGAAACGCTACATTTTTCTCGGGCGATTGTTCCTGAGGGAATTTGACTTCCATCTATCAAAGTCAATCCCCTGGCCATGGCTCTATAATAAAGCGATGTGGCTTAGATTATTCATGGTTTTAATCACTCAGTTTATTTGGATTGTATTGCTCAATGTCATTTTGGCATTTTCGGGATTGAGTATTTATTTTGAATTTTATTTTTTATCCTGCTCTCTGCCTTCATTTTTTTATTTCTATCTACATGCTTACTGGCATTGGCATAATGATTATATCGTCGCATGTGATATGTATTTTCGTTGCGATCGAATTGAACGTTAAAATGAAATAAAACTTACTAAGGAGATATGCACGACAGCATTGCAGTTTACAATCCTGAATGAGCGGATGTAGATTATATGTGAATGTTAATCTGAAAAGATGTATTGTTGAATGGATAAAGCCAGTCAGTTCCCTGACTGGCTTGGTTTTTTATTTCTGTAAAGAAGAAACTACGTCGCCCCAGTTCGTCGCTGCATCATAGACGAAGTTTGACCAGATACCTGATTTTTCATACATCATTGAATTCAGGTGATCTGCCAGTATGCTACCAATACTGGATGGGGAGCCACTCAGCAAGTTGCTAAGCATATCCAGAGAGGTTTCCAGCGCCGTTTTGGCAATGGTAAGGGAGCCATCAAAGCCGACTTTCATCAGTCCAAGTGCGGATTGAATAGTGAAATCAACCAGGGCACAAGGCAGGTCAAAGAGGCCAGCACCCGAGATATTTTCCATTTCATATTGTGTTAATTCTTTCATTTTTTATTCCTGTGCTATTACTATTTATAATTACTTAGTTGCGGGCAAGCTGAGTACACCCTCGTAAATATTAACCAGGGCTTTGTTTTGATAATAGTGAATATTTAAATGAACCGGTAATTCATTATGAATAGTTAACGTGATGATAAATTCGTGCTTCTAATAAAAATTCCGAATAATTGCGTTTTTTATAATTGATTGATTTTATATTTTATGGATATGGGTTTACTACCAATCTTTTATCTCTCTTACTGAAAGTAATCGCTATGTGGCATTTTTAGAACGTAATTTTTAAATTTTATGCTGCGGGTATTATGAATTCACATAGTGATGTTAGATTGTTTTATGTGAATGGCCCTATACTGCTATCCATAAAAATAAGCTATCTATAATTCACCGTCGCTTTCTTCGTTCTAATATAGATAATCCCTCAGGCAGTTCATGTTTGTCCTTTACCTATTTCAAAAAAGTTGTTTTTGATGTTTATCACCAGGTCAGAACAGCTGCACGGTGATAATCCCAGAGACTGAGCGGCGCTGCTATCCTCCCGGTGCGTTTATTGCGAAGCATCTCATGCCGCTTTCTGCTTGTCTGCCTGGGCTCAGCCCTCTTATGGGGAGGTGAAGTGGGGATTTGAAACGTAGCGTTAGCTTAAAGAAGATGAGAGGGATAACGCTAAACCAACGCTTAAAGCGGCGAAGATAATTGGGAGGGGAGACCGTCACGCAAGCTTTCGCCAGTACGCAGCAGGGACATCATACCTGCCACGTACCATGTCCCTGGCTGCTTAACCACTTTACGCGGGAACGGTCTGAACTGCCCCCTGCTTAATCACCTGCTCAATCTCAAAGCGGTTAGTCACCTTACTGTCGATTTTGATATACACCGAACGTTCGTTGTTAACTACCAGTACCTCTTTAACTCCTGCTTGAGCCTGTAGCCGTTGCTGTAGCATTTCATCCGCCACCACGTCGGCAGGGATCTCGACCCGCAGGCTACTAACGTAAGGCGGTTCGCTCATGGTGCTGGCCACCAGTAACCACAGCATTGCCAGCAGGGCGCCAAGCAGGAAAACGGTTTGTGAATCAAAAAAGCCGTCTACCCAGCCGCCTAGCGAACCGCCAATCGCGACTCCAAGAAACTGGCTGGTAGAGTAAATCCCCATCGCTGTTCCTTTGTAGCCGGCAGGTGATTCTTTACTGATTAACGAAGGCAGTAACGCTTCGAGCAGGTTAAACGCGAGGAAAAATAGCTGAACGCCGGCAACCAGTTCCCAGAAATAGCCTCCCGCTCCCCAAAGTACGATCTCGGCGATCAGTAAAATGGCAACGCAGAGCAGAAAAACGCGCTTCATTTTGCGCTTTACTTCGGCGTAAATAATAAACGGCACCACGGCAACAAAAGAGACCAGCATGGTGACCAGATAGATTTTCCAGTGCTCAGCTGCGGGAAAACCGGCAGCTTCCAACTGACCCGGCAGGGCAACAAAGGTGGACATCAGCATAATATGCAGGCACATAATGCCGAAATTGAGCTTCAGTAGTTTTGGCTCGGCAAGCACTTTGCTAAAGCAGCCTTTCACCATACCGGATTCACGGTTAAGCACGTGATTATGGCTATTTGGCACAACCCACAGCGTAAGCAGAATCCCGAGCATCGCCAGAGCGGCAATCATCCAGAATAAGGCGTGCAGGCCTAACTGGTGGGTGATAATAGGTCCGAGGACCATGGCGATGGCGAAGGTAATACCAAAGCTGACGCCGATAAACGCCATGGCTTTAGTGCGATTCTGTTCGCGGGTTAAGTCGGAAAGCAGCGCCATTACCGCTGCGGCAATCGCTCCGGAGCCTTGCAGCGCGCGGCCAAGAATAATGCCCCAGATCGATTCGGAAAGCGCGGCGATAATGCTGCCGAGAACGAAGATTAACAAGCCGCCGACGATAAGCGGTTTACGGCCAATGCGATCGGAGAGGAGGCCAAAAGGAACCTGGAATATTGCCTGCGCCAGTCCATAGATGCCTATAGCCAGGCCAATAAGGGCTTCACTTGCGCCCTGGAGCGCCATGCCATAAGTGGTCAGAACCGGCAGGACCATAAACATGCCGAGCATGCGCAGAGAGAAAACGGTCCCCAGACCCCAGGTTGCGCGCAGTTCGCCTGGCGTCATTTTGTTATCGTTCATTACCACCTCAATCTAAAAACTGCGCCTAGTGTAGTGGGGGGAGCCAGAAGCGTAAATAGATGTTTGTTTAACAGATATTACTGCTGTGTTGCACGATGAGGTGAGGGCGGTAGACAAAAAGAAACCAGCGGAGCGGGCTCCGCCGGCTAGCGGAGATTATTGGCAGTTAAAATCAACCCATTGGCCGCCTGCATCGGCGGATTTGACGCATTGCTCAACCCAGTAGACCCCGTGGAGCCCGGCTTCGACGTCCGGATACCAGAAGTTATCCAGAAACGCCTGGTCACTGCGATCCATTGCATCGATAGCGATGGCGTAACGGCGGTAAAGGTTGGCCCATGCCTCAAACAGCCCTTCCGGGTGGCCGCCGCCGATGCGGTCGTCTGCCAGCGCCTGCGGACTTAAATAGGGCATTCCACGTTCCAGAACGCGCGCGGGTTCGCCCTGCACCTCATAGCTGAGCTGATTTGGGCGCTCATCCCACCACTCAAGGCTGGCTTTTTCGCCAATGACGCGGACTTTTTGTGAGTGCATAGCGCCGCTGTTGACTGCGCTGGTCCACAGTGAACCGACGGCGCCATTATTATATTCCATCAGCACGAAGGCGTTATCTTCCAGCGGCGCGCGCGATTTGACGAAGCTCTGACGTGCGCACATCAGCCGGGTGATATTCAGATTTGGCACCATGGTTTCCGCAATAAATAGCGGGTGAGTCGCCAGATCCCCCAGCACGTAGCTAGGGCCGGCATATTTGGGCGTTACCCGCCAGCGGGTAGATTCAGCCTGCAGTTCAACGGCTTCATTATGAAAACCGTGGGCAAACTGCATATTGATAATGCGGATCTCCCCGAGCATACCCTCCGCGATCATCTGCCGCGCCTGCTGAATCATCTGGTGCCCGGCGTAGCCGTAGGTAACGCCGATTATTTTGTTCTGCTTTTTGCTCAGCGCCAGCAGCTCGCGGGCCTCGGCGGCGGTAAAGCACAGCGGTTTTTCGCAGATAACGTGCAGCCCCGCTTCCAGCGCTGCTTTGGTGATCGCGAAATGGGTATTGTTCGGCGTAGTGACCGAAACGGCTTCAATGCCGTCAGGGCGTTTGGCTTCCTCTGCAAATAGCGTTTGATAGTCGGCGTAGCAGCGCTCGGGGGCGATTCCGAGCTGCTCGCCAAATTGACGGCCGCGTTCGGCATCGATATCGAGCGCGCCGGCCAGCAGGGTAAAGACATTGTCGCGCAGCGCTGCACAGCGGTGGCTGTAGCCAATCTGGCTGGTGCCGCCGCCGCCGACCATTCCCCAGCGCAGGGAGCGAGATAAGGGTTTCATGCCGTTTAACATGATGATGCACTCCTCTAAATAGAGACTTCGGATTTCAGATGTTCTTCTGGATAGCCCGCACCCGGAGAGCGCGGACCGGGTTTCGGGCTTTACATTTCTCCACGCGCCTCGCGCTCTTTCAGCTCTTGCATAATCTGTGGGTACTGTTTATCCAGCCGATAAAACAGCAGGGTGATGATGACCACAATCCACAGGAAGAACGAGCCGTAGAGATAAACGTTATTAATCATGTCGATAGCGCTTTGCGGTTGAACGCCGGATCCGCTGCTGGAACTGACGTAGCCCGAGAGGCTTAACAGGCCGGAGATAACCGCGGCGGCAATGCCTGCGCCGAGCTTCGTACCGACAGACCCCGCAGAGAAGATCATTCCCTCCTGGCGGACGCGCGTTTTCCACTGGCCGTATTCGACGGCGTCGCCGCAGAAGCCGAATAGCACGGCATTCAGCGGCGCGAAGCCGATACCGCGAATAATGGCGTTGGCCAGCGCCCAGTGGTAGTCGTCAGAATTAAACATAAACAGCACCTGGCCTATGGTCGCCAGCACAATGCCGCAAAGGGCCACATTGCGTTTACCGTATTTTCGAATGGGGACGGAACTCAGGAAGGTGAAAATAATGATGCAGGCGGTTTCGGCCACGAAAATGGAGCTGTAGAAAGTATCGTCGCCTAGCACGTAGCGGCAGTAGTAAGGTAGCGCGATACCAACCACGGTGTAATAAACGCTCTGGGCTGTCCAGAGGATCGCACTGGCCCAGAAGTACTGGTTACGGAAGAGGGCGTAAAGCTGCGTTTTTACCGCTACGTTTCCCTGCTTTTCACGCGCTTTGATAACCACTTTTTCTTCACATTTGTAGAAGCAAAACAGCAGTAACAACAGCGCCAGAAAAGCCCAGATGGCCATGGTTTTAATCCATGCTGCCTGATCGTCGCCGAAATATTTCACCAGCGGCAACGTACAAGCTACGGCGAGGATGCGGCCAAATGGCGACATCGACATGCGGGTGATGCTAAGCATATCCCTTTCCCAGGAGGTCCGGGTCATCATCGCGGAGAGGCTGCCATAGGGGAGATTGATCGCGGTGTAGCACACGGTGGTACAGAAGTTATAGGCTACCAGCAGGTAGAGAAACTGCAGCGTTCCGGTGGTTTGGGGCACGGTAAACAGCAGAATCGCCGATACGGCGTAGGGGACGCTCATCCACAGCAGCCAGGGGCGTGATTTTCCCCAGCGAGAGTTTGTGCGCTCAACCATCAGACCCATAATGACATCGGAAACACCGTCAAACAGACGTGAGATCAGCATTACCAGACCGACCGTGGCGATACTAATGCCGACATAATCCGTATAGAAAAGCGTTAAAACTGTGCCGATCATGCCGAAAACGACGTTACAGGCGGTATCGCCTCCACCATAGGCTATTCGGGTTGTCCAGGTTAACTTATCGCCGCGTGATGCTACGGGAGAAATAAGGATCTGCTGTTCACTCATGGTCTATTCCTTTGTCGGGGGGACAAGTAAGGACCTCAGCGCCAGTTCCACCGGCACTACCTTATCCTGATGTCAGCCAGAACATAAGGAAATGTTTGTTTCGTTTCAATGGTTATATGAAATTTAACTTCTGTATATGAGAGGCGGATCGAAAAATAGAAAAGATTGTGCGTCCGATGTGGCTCGGGGAATCATCAAGTCATTCTGATTAATAAGGTTATTTGCTGCCTTTTTTGACGCTCATTGATTCATCTTGTATATGCTATTTGTGATTTTGAGTGCTGATTTTGTGAAGTGAATCGATAAGGCATCAGGTTTTTATTTTTCATTATTAATGTAAATTGAAATTAATTTTTCTTTTTTGTGGTCGGGCATGCTGCAGCATGCCCGACTGATTAACGCATTTAACCGGTATTGCCGAACGCGGCGGTGGAGGAGGTGGATTTTGGCGCCGAATCAGCCGCGAAAATTCCTTTGGCCGCGAGCCCGGCGACGGTGATCGCGGCGGGGATGCCAAGGATCAGAAAAACGCTTTCGAAGCTAATATTCAGCGCCAGCATCTCAGCTCCGGCAAAAGCGCTGAGGATGGCGCCCATGCGGCCCACGCCGTGCATCCAGCTGGAACCTGTAGCCCGCGCTTCGGTAGGATAGTAGCGGGCGGAAAGCGCATTCATACCGGTATTGGCGCCGTTTAAACAGGCTCCGCTGATAAACGCCAGCAGGCAGATGAGCGCAAAGCTTGCCGCTGCATATCCCATTGCCATCGTAAACAGGCCGCCAACGGCGTAAATCATTCCGAGCGCCCGATGCGGATTAATCCGGTCCATCAACCAGCCCGCAAACAGCGAGCCAATGGTTCCTCCCGCCTGGTACATTGCGGTCATCACCGCCGCCTGGCCAACCGTTAATCCCACCTCTTTCACCAGCGTCGGTAACCAGCTACCGAGAAGATAGACCAGAAAGAGCCCCATAAAATAGACCAGCCAGAGCATCATCGAACCGAAGCGATACTGGCGGGAGAGAACGATGCGCATCGCATTTGCCTGCACGGGCTGGGCTGGGAGAGTGAACTCGGCATCATCGGCGATTTGGCCCGGATAGAGGCGCTGCAAAATCAGCCGAATACGTCGGGCTGGCGCGCGCTTAACCACCAGAAAACGCACCGATTCCGGTAACAGCCAGATCAGGAGCGGCGCGAACAGCAGCGGGAGGATGCCGCCGAGCAGCATCAGCGAGTGCCAGCCAAACTTCGGGATTAGCCATGAGGCGGAGAATCCTCCCGCCGCGGCGCCAAAGGTGAAGCCGCAAAAAATAATCGTAATCAGAAACGAGCGCTGACGCTCAGGCGCATACTCCGACACCAGAGTGCCGATATTCGGCATGGCGGCGCCTAATCCGAGCCCGGTCAGAAAACGAAAAAGCACCATCTGTTCGATGTTTTGCGAAAGGGCGGTGGCAATGGTCCAGAAGCCGAAGAAGAAGACGCTATTGATGATGATTTTTTTCCGCCCCAGCCAGTCGGCGAGCGGCCCGGAGAATATAGCGCCCAGCGCAAGGCCTATCAGCGCGGCGCTGATGACAAAACCGAGTTCATGGTTGCTTACTCCCCATTCCTGCTTCAGCGTCGGGGCGATAAATCCCATGATGGCGATATCAAAGCCGTCCAGCGCAATCACGCAGAAGCCTAAAAACACCACCAGTTTTTGAAAGCGGCTGAGCGGATTGGCGTTGATTAACTCCCTGACGTCCAGGCGTTGAGTCTGTGTCATGGGATGCTCCTTATGCGCAAGGGCGCAGGTAGGACTGCGCGGCGTTAAACAGCAACTGAGCGCGAGTGAGTGCCGGCAGCGCGCCGCGTTCGCCGCTTAGCGGAACCTCGATAGAAACCGGCAGCGTCGCCGGAAGCGCCGCCATCAGTCCATGCAGATCGAGCCCGCCTTCGCCGGGCACCTTACGCGCGGCGCGGGCCTGGTAAATCAGCTCCTGTTCATCTGCTGGGATCTGCGGCGAGGCATCGCAAAGCTGCATATAGTTGAGGCAGTTTTTCGGCAGCGCGGCGAGCGTAGACAGCGACTCGCCTGAGCGCCAGAAATGAATCGCGTCGATCAAAATACCGATATCCTGGCGGCCGCTGGCGGCGATAAGCGCCTGGGCTTTGGCGATGGTGCGCAGCTGTGTCCAGGGCATGGGCTCCAGGTTCATGGTTAAACCATACTCCTGGCCAGCTTCGGCAAGCCGGGCCAGATTTTCCGCGCTGCGAGCGCGGTTGTCATCATTTCCGGCGACTAAAACCTGTCTGGCGCCCAGACGCGCGGCGGTATGGAGAAAGAGCTGCAAACGAGCGTCCAGCGAAAAATCTGGCGTCAGGCGGACTATCTCAACGTCCGAGACGCGAATACCGGTTTCTATCAGCGCTGCCAGGGTATCGCGGACAGCGGCAGTATCGCCCAGCATGCCATAGTCAGGGTCGGTCGCCGTGGCGGGAAGCAGGCGCAGGCCGACGTGAGTAAATCCGGTTTGGGCCGCGATCCGCACCTGTTGCGGTGGCGGGACGTCGAGTAGGGTAAGCGCGGCGAGTGACAGGGTTCGCATGTTCATAAAGGACTCCAGTACAGTTGCAGGTGATTGTTGTTATGCGTATTGCCGTCCCTGGTAAAATGCTTTACTGCGTTGCTTTATTAATGTTTTCTGCCAGTTTTTTACCGACCATGTAGCCAAAGGTCATGGCCGGACCAAGCGTGATACCGCCGCTGGGATAGAATCCCCGCATCACGCTCGACATATCGTTGCCGATGGCGTAAAGGCCCTGAATCGGCTGCTGCTGCGCGTTGAGAACCCGCGCATTCTCATCGGTAATTAAACCGCTGAAGGAGCCCAGCGAACCGGGCAGAATGCGTACCGCATAAAAAGGCGCGCGGCTGAGTTTCCCAAGCGTAGGGTGAGGGGAACGGCTGGCGTCCCCCTGCGCGCGGTTGTATGCCGACGCGCCGCGCTGATAATCCTTATCCTCTCCCTGGTCTACAAAACCGTTAAAACGGGCGATCGTTTCCGCCAGCTGCTGCGAATCGATAGCGCATGCTTTCGCCAGCGCTTCCAGCGTCTCGCCGACGTACAGATAGCCGGTGCGTCGCCAGGACTCCGGGGCAAAAGGAAAAGGGCGGGCATGGCCTAACCCATAGCGCCGAAGCGCACGGCTATCGCCAATCAGCCACGCCTGTGGCGCTTCGCCAGGCGGCGTGGCCTCCAGCAGCGCGGCGATAAAATCGTGGTAGGAATCAGCCTCATTGGTAAAGCGTTTACCGTTGGGCAGTACGGCAATAAAGCCGGGCTTGGCGCGTTCAACCAGATGTGGGAAGACCAGCTGCAGACCGCTGGCCTGCGTCACGCGCGAAACGGGCGCCCAGGCCATCGCATGCCTGAGCGTGGTATCAAACTGGCCGCCGACCGTTTCGCCAAGGCGGATGCCCTCCCCCTGATTACCCGGAGGCGCGGCGGAGAAGTGGCCATAGCCGCTGGCGGCGTGCGGCACGTTTTCGGCCAGGCGCTGTCTGTCGTGAGGAAAGCCGCCGCAGGCGAGGATCACCGCACCGGCCCGAACCTCTATCCGGCCGTCGTCGCTGCGTAATATCGCGCCCTTTACTCCGTTTCCGGATGCGAGCAGCCGTTCAACCGGCGCATTAAGCTGAAAAGTCACTCCTGCATCCAGCGCCGAGCGCAGCAGCCGGGCAACCAAAGCGTTGCCGTTAACCAGATGCTGTCCGCGTCCGGCGCGCAGTCGCTGCCAGCCGTGGCGCAGCAGGCGACGGCTGGCATACAGCGCCGATCGCGGCGAGCGAGTGGCGTTGAAAAAGTGTGCCATATCCGTGCCGCCGGCAATGCCCATCCCCGCGAGGCTGATAGTCTCCAGAGGCGGGCGCAGGCGATGCAGCCAGTCGCCGAGCAGCCGCCCATCGAAAGGCTGCGCCGTGACCGAGCGCCCTCCGGCGGCCGATCCCGGCGAATGATGAAAATCGGGCATTTTGCTGCCGGAAAGAAACTGCACGGCAGTATGGCGGCGGAAAAAGTCAATCATCTCCGGTCCGTGCCGTAAGTAGGCAAGCAGGCGCGCATCGGCCGGTTCACCGTTCATTTCATGCTGCAAATAAACCAGCGGTGCGTTGGGCTCTTCCTTAATCCCCTCTTCACGCGCCAGCGGATTATGCGGGATCCACAGCCAGCCGCCGGACCAGGCGCTGGTGCCGCCAATCACCGACTCTTTCTCCGCAACCAGCACGCTGGCGCCGCCAATGGCGGCAGTGACGGCGGCGGAGAGCCCCGCCGCGCCGGAGCCGACCACCAGAACATCCACGTTCATCTGCCCGCTCATAACCGACTCCTTATTGCAGCGGTGAAAAATCAGTAGGGCGCAGAAGAACCGACTCCAGGCGCTCAACGGCGGCCAGTTCGCGGTTCTTGCGTGAAAACGTCAGCCAGCGTTCGTCCTGCGCCATGCGCGCCCGACGCACCAGGCGATCGTCCAGGCTTTCATAGGCCCAGATATGCACCACTTGATTAACCACCCCAATTTCAGTAAAGAAAAAGCCGATGAGTTTGCCGAGATGTTCGGTTTGTACGGCGTAAGCATCGCTTTTATATAACGCCAGCCAGTCGGCCATTTTCAGCGGATTAATGGTGTAGGTACGTTTTTCATAGATCATAATTTTCTCCTGTTGAGAGTGCGTGTTGTTGCGCCATATGGCTGGCTGAGAGATAGCCGAAGGTGAGCGCCGGGCCGAGAGTAATGCCTGGACCGGGATAGGTGCCTGCCATAATCGAATCCATATCGTTACCGACGGCATAGAGCCCTTTAATGGGGCGCCCCTGCTGGTTAATGACCTGAGCATTGGCGGTAGTGACCAGGCCGCGCGAGGTGCCGAGATCGCCGGTATAGAGGGTAATGGCGTAAAACGGCGGGCTGGTCAGCGGAGCGTTACAGGCGTTTGGCCGATGGCCGGGATCGCCCATCGCGCGGTTATAGCTGTTGCCGCCTTTGGCGAACTCCGGGTCGTGGCCCTGGGCGGCATCGCGGTTATAGCGTGCCACCGTTTCTGCCAACGTCTGCGGGTCCAGCCCGAGCTGTTGCGCCAGTTCCGCCAGCGTTTCGGCCTGGTGCAGATAGCCCGCCTTCACCAGCGCGTCGTTATTCACCGGAGCAGGGCGCGCAAGGCCCAGGCCATAGCGCTTCATGGCCAGAGCATCACAAATCAGGAAGCAGGGGGCGTTTTCTGCCCGGCTTTGCATGGCGCTGGCGAAATGGTGATAAGAATTTGATTCATTCACGAAGCGAACCGCTCGCTGGTTAACGGCAATGACGCCGGGTTTCGCGCGGTCGGTGACCAGGTGAGGGAAGCGCTCTTGCGTGCCGTCGGGACGCCGTAAAACCGAGACCGGCGCCCAGAAAAAGTTAGACGGCAGATCGGCGCCTTCGCGGGCATTGACCGCGGCGGCAAGGCGCAGCGCGGCGCCGTCGTTGGCGGCGGGCGACATGGTGTAGTGCTCGCGAGTAGCAGGGCGATAGCGTTCAGCCAGTTTGCCTGCGGCAAAACCTCCCGCCGCCAGCACCACGCCGCAGCGGGCTTTGAGGAGCTGTGGCTGCCCATCGTTCTCGATTTCCACGCCGGTTATTTCGCCATTGCGTTCGCTTAGCGAAAGCACATTCACGTTGAGCCTGAGCTGCATTCCTTTGCGAAAGGCGAGCGTCGCCATGCGCGCTATCAGCGCGTTACCCATCGCCAGCCGTGTTCCTCGAGGGTATTTGAGCCGATCGCGGCCGTAGCGCAGCAGCAGCTTGCCGCAGTGGGTGATAGAGCGCAGGGAGCGGCGCAGATCGAGAAAGTGCTGGATATCGACCCGATTAACCATCATTCCGCCAAATAGCAGCATCCCCGGCGGAGGAGAACGGAGATCGCGGAAATATTCGCCTAGCTTGCGCCCGTCAAACTCCACCACCTCCAGCGCCCGGCCGACGTCGACGGCACCGGGTTCATCCGGGTAATAATCCGGAGAAAGCGGACGCAGGCTATATTTCACCGCCCCCTCTTTTTCAAGAAACGCCAGCGCCTCGCGTCCCGAAGAGATAAAAGCTTCGATCAGATCCTGACGATAGTTGGGCTCGCCGATGATGGTCCGCAGATAGGTTTTGATTGCCTGCTGACTATCGTCTGTAGTCATTGTTCGCGCCTGATCGCTATCGTGGATCCATACCGCGCCGCCGGAAATGGCGGAGGTGCCGCCAAACTGCGGTGCTTTTTCCAGCATCAGCACCGACAGTCCTTTACAGCAGGCGGTCACCGCCGCGGCAAAGCCTGCTGCGCCGCTGCCGATAACGATGACATCCCAGCTTTTCATGCTGCCGCTCCTTGTTCCTGCGGAATGGCGCCAATGAACTGCCCCATGAGTTTCATCTGCGCCAGCGCCATCTCCGGCCCGGTCTGGATAGTGCAGCCGCGATCGCGGGCGAAGGCCAGAAGCGGGGTGACGATCGGCGCGGTTACCACGTCAGCGACATGCGTTGCTGCGGGAAGGGTTTCCAGCAGCGCCTGCGGCAGCGGTAAAGAAGCGAAACCGGTCATTCCCGCCGGAGAGCCATTCACCACTAAATCCAGACCAGTAAGGGTAGCGGGCAGGTCGCTGAGCTGAACGTGGGGAAAATGGGCTGCCAGTCGGTTATGCAGTTGCTGAAGGGTAGCGGGATTCTGGTCATGCAGGGCCAGCTGAAGGATGCCCGCTTCGCATAATCCCCAGGCAATTGCGCTGCCGACGCCGCCGCAGCCGGAGAGCAGCGCCTTTTTACCCGCGGCATTAAATCCATGCGCCTCTGCGGCAAGCTGGAAGCCGACGCCATCCAGCATATCGCCTTGCAAACGGCCATCGGCCAGCTTACGGATGACATTGACGGCATTCAGGTGTCGGGCTCGCGGCGTTAACTCATCAACCAGGGCAGCGGCACGCTGTTTATGCGGAACGGTAACCAGCACGCCGCTCATGTTGTGCCAGCCGCGTAGCGTATTGAGATAATCAGCAACGGCATGCGGAGCGATATCCACCGGGATCATGACACTATCCATCTGTCGTTCGGCAAAGTAGCGGTTGAAGTTCTCCGGCGATTTAACCTGGGTAATCGGGTGGCCGATAACGGCGACGACCTGAGTGAATCCACTGACCATTTCCAACCTCATTTTGTTAAATGAATGTTGTGAAAGTATTTCAGCGGAAGCTGAGAGCGACAACGCAGAATTCGGCCATACTGGTTGTTAATCGCACCACCACTGCGATAATCGCGCTAAACTGATCATATTGTTGCGAAAGTGTGAACAGCTATGCAAAACCAGATTCATTCCCGCGATCTAATCGTCGGCCTGCAAAAGGGGCTGGCGCTGATCCAGCTATTTTCGAAAGAGTTTCCGCGTCTCACGGTGCCGCAGGCGGCGAAAATGAGCGGTCTGACGCCTAGCGCCGCACGCCGTTTTTTCCTCACGCTGCTGCATGAGCGCTATCTGCAGACCGACGGACGTCACTACTGGCTGACGCCCAAAGCGTTAAGGCTGGGGCAGGCGTATGTGGATTCGGCGCAGTTTCCGCGGATGGTGCGACCGATCGTGGAGTACATCGCCAGCCGAACGGAAGAGCATGCTTCGGTAGGTGTGATTGATGACGATGAGCTGGTTTATATTGCCCGCAGCAAGCATACGCCGTTTAACTCGACTTCAGTGCGTCTGGGAGAAAGGGTGCCGATTTACTGTACCGCCGGAGGGCGGCTCTGGCTGGCTTCGCTGGCGGAAGATGAATGTGAAACCGTTTTGCAGCGGATCCGCCGCGAACAGCGCACGCCCTATACGGTAACGGACGTAGCGGCTTTAATGGAAAAGATCGCTCAGGTGCGTCGGCAGGGCTATGCCGCGATTGAGCAGGAGTTTGAAATTGGCATGCTGGTGCTGGCGGTGCCGCTGTCCGACAGGGAAGGGCTCTACTGGGGGGCGCTGAGCTTAACCAGCCATCAGTCGAGAACCTCGCTGGAGGCGCTGTGTCGCGATCATCTGGATTTACTCTATAGCGCCCAGGCGATGCTGGTGGGCTAACCCGCGTCGCAGTGCGGAGTAGAAATGGGCAGGCTGATAGCCTGCCCGCATAATTACGCTTTCGCGACGTCGATAAAGCTGTTCCAGTCGGAACCTGCGTTGTTAACGAAGGTTGACCAGCTGTTAGAGGCCGTATTAACGAAGCCATTCCAGTTATCCAGACCTGCGGAGACAAAAGCGTTCCAGTCCACTTGACCGCTGAGGAATTTGCCAAACTGTACCGTGCTATCGATCACGAAGTTAGCGAAGGCTGCGCCGGAGGTCGCGACAAAAGAGCTGAAACCAACTCCCGAGTTGACCACGAAATTGGTAAAGCTCGTGGCAGCATCGACGAGGTTGAAACCACCGGAAACGCATTCCATTTCGCAAATATTTAATTCTTTCATTTTTTATTCCCTTATTGGACATATTGTAAATTGCGAGCTACTTGCTCGAGCGAAAGGCTAACACCATGGGAAAGAGAGAAACCAGATGCCAGGCTGAGGGATATGCTTATTTTTCTATCAATTTTTAATGAATCTAATACATATGATGTACATCATTCACCTGTTAGAAAATGAAGCGAATAGCCAGTTTCTTTAAATAATGTGAATTAGAAGGAAGGGTAGATAAAAAAACAGCCCCCGATCTTACGAACGGAGGCTGTAGAACGATAGCTGACCTGCGAGTTATCTCGCCATTGCCAGCAGGCTATGTGAATCCGGCACCATAAAGTCAACGGACATCATCACCGACAGCGCGGTAATGGCGACAATCGAAAAGACGAACAGCTTACGCGCCCAGACTTTATCATCCGCCACTTTATAGCCGCGCAGCGCCATACCGAGCCACCAGACGCTCACGGCCGCAGCGACAACCAGATATTTATATCCGGCGTAGCCGCCCAGAGAGAGCATCAGCGTAGCCACGGTGAAGGCGATGATGTAAACGGTAATATGATTTTTGGCGACTGAAATGCCTTTCACCACCGGCAGAACCGGAATATTTGCTGCCTGATAATCCTTAAAGCGGAAGATCGCGATAGCGTAGGAGTGGGGCATCTGCCACAGGCTGAAAATCGCCAGCAGAATCGCGGCACCGCTGTCAAAATCACCGGTAACCGCACAGTAGCCAATCACCGGCGGCGCAGCGCCGGAGAGAGAACCAATCAACGTGCCGTAGACGGAGTGGCGCTTCATGTACAGGCTGTAAACGCCGACATAAACGACGAACCCCATCACCCCCAGCCAGCAGGCCAGAGGATTAGCGCCAAACCACAGGAGCATGAAGCCAGCAATACCCAGCACGGTGGCGTATACCAGCGAAGCTTCTGGCGAGATCAGCCCTTTGACCAGCACCCGGTTTTTCGTCCGTTCCATCTTACGATCGATATCACGGTCGATATAGTTGTTGAAAACACAACCCGAGGCGACCACCAGGGATACTCCGAGGAGCGTCCAGAGAAATAGCGGATAGTCGATGTGGCCTTTGGAGGCCAGCAGGAAACCGCCAATCACGGAGATCAGGTTGCCAAAAATGATGCCTGGTTTCGTTACTTGCAGGTATTGCTTAAACATACTCGCCGCTCTTAGTGCATCATCATGTTGTAGTTCAGGTTCCACATAATCCAGATGGAGCCAACGACTACGATAGCAATGATGATTACGGTGAAGATAAATGCGGTCAGGTTCCAACCTTCGTCCGATTTACTGTTCATATGCAGGAAGTACACGAGGTGTACCACAATCTGCACAACTGCAGTAACCAGGATGGTTCCCAGAATTGCCGCATGCGATGCGGAGCCACTCATCACCATTGCAAACGGGATAACCGTCAGAATGATCGACAGAATAAATCCTGTCATGTAGCTCTTCACGCTGCCGTGAGAAGCGCCGCTATGATCGGTAGAATGACTCATTACATCGCCCCCATCAGATAAACAACAGAGAACACGCAGATCCACACGACGTCCAGGAAGTGCCAGAACAGGCTCAGGCACATAATACGGGTGCGGTTAGTGCTGGTCAGCCCACGACGGGAAACCTGAACCATCAGCACCGCCATCCAGATCAGACCTGAAGTCACGTGCAGACCGTGGGTGCCGACCAGCGCGAAGAACGCTGACAGGAAGCCGCTGCGATCCGGACCCATACCTTCAACAATCAGATGATGGAATTCATAGAGCTCCATCGCGATGAATCCTGCCCCGAAGAGGAAGGTCAGCGCGAGCCAGGAAACGACCTGGCTCTTGTTGTTTTTGTACATGGCGATAGCCGCCATGCCGTAGGTGATGGAGCTGAACAGCAGCAGCGCGGTTTCAACCAGAACGAACGGCAGTTCAAAAATATCTTTACCGGTCGGACCGCCCGCCGTGCCGTTCACCAGAACGGCATAGGTAGCGAACAGAGTGGCGAAGATAATGCAGTCGCTCATCAGGTAGATCCAGAAACCGAATACCTTCATCGGTCCTGTATCATGGTGCCCGTGTTCGTGCGCGTGGGCGTTATGCGCAAGAGTATCAGTTGCCATTTTTCAGCCCTGCTTTGTTAATCTCATCGAAATGCTGATTTTCCAGTTTTTCGACTACTGCAACCGGCACGTAGTAATCCACGTCCTCGTCAAAGCTCTTAATGATCCAGGTCGCCAGGATGCCGACGAAGCTTACAATCGCCAGCCACCAGATATGCCAGATCATTGCGAAACCAAACAACGTTGCGAAAGCTGCAATGACAATGCCCGCGCCGCTGTTTTTCGGCATATGAATCTCTTCATAGCCAGCCGGTTTCTTATACGCTTCGCCTTTTTCTTTCATTTCCCAGAACGCGTCACGCTCGTGAACGACAGGAACAATAGCGAAGTTGTAGAACGGCGGAGGAGAAGAGGTTGCCCACTCCAGCGTACGGCCGCCCCATGGGTCACCGGTGAGGTCGCGGTTCTGCTCGCGATCGCGGATAGACACGTAGAACTGAATCAGCTGGCAGAGGATACCGCAGGCGATCAGCGCCGCACCGCAGGCTGCAACAACCAGCATCGGATGGAACTGCGGGTCAATCTGCTGGCTCAGGCGACGGGTCATACCCATGAAGCCCAGCACGTACAGCGGCATAAACGCCACGAAGAAACCGATGATCCAGAACCAGAAAGCGCGTTTGCCCCAGGTTTCGTTCAGCGTGAAGCCAAAGGCTTTCGGCCACCAGTAGGTCAGACCTGCGAAGCAACCGAACACCACGCCACCGATGATGACGTTATGGAAGTGCGCGATCAGGAACAGGCTGTTGTGCAGCACGAAGTCTGCGCCCGGTACCGCCAGCAGAACGCCGGTCATACCGCCTACGGAGAAGGTCACGATAAAGCCAATCGTCCACAGCATTGCTGAGTTGAAGACGATGCGGCCCTGGTACATGGTGAACAGCCAGTTGAAGATCTTAACCCCGGTCGGGATAGCGATGATCATGGTCGTAATACCGAAGAAGGCGTTTACGTTCGCGCCCGCACCCATAGTAAAGAAGTGGTGCAGCCAAACGATGAACGACAGAACGGTAATACATACTGTTGCCCATACCAGCGAGGTGTAGCCAAACAGACGCTTACGCGAGAAGGTTGCGGCGATTTCGGAGAAGACCCCGAATACTGGCAGAACCAGAATGTACACTTCCGGGTGACCCCAGGCCCAAATCAGGTTGATGTACATCATCATGTTGCCACCCATATCGTTGGTAAAGAAATGGGTGCCCAGGTAGCGGTCCAGGGTCAGCAGCGCGACGGTGACGGTCAGAATTGGGAAAGAGGCGATAATCAGGATGTTGGCGCACAGAGATGCCCAGCTAAATACCGGCATCTTGAACATGGTCATGCCAGGGGCACGCATCTTGATAATCGTAACAAAGAAGTTAATACCGGTTAACGTTGTACCAATACCGGATAGCTGGAGAGCCCAGATCCAGTAATCGACCCCGACGCCTGGACTGTACTCGATTCCCGATAGCGGCGGATAGGCCAGCCAACCGGTCTGCGCGAATTCACCGACGCCCAGAGAAAGGTTAACCAGAATCACGCCCACAACGGTGAACCAGAAGCTCAGGTTGTTAAGGAATGGGAAGGCAACGTCGCGCGCACCGAGCTGAAGCGGAACCACCAGGTTCATCAGACCGATAACAAACGGCATCGCTACGAAGAAGATCATGATAACGCCGTGGGCGGTAAAGATCTGATCGTAGTGATGAGGCGGCAGGAAGCCTGCTTCCCCGGCTGAGGCCAGCACCTGCTGGCTACGCATCATAACGGCGTCAGCAAAGCCACGCAGCAACATGACGATTGCTACGATAACGTACATGATACCGAGACGTTTGTGGTCAACCGAAGTCAGCCACTCGTTCCAAAGGTAGGACCACTTACCGAAGTAAGTGATGGCAGCCAGAAGCGCCAGCCCCCCAATGATAATTGCAGCCACCGTAACCACAATAATGGGTTCATGGTAGGGCACTGCATCCAGTGTAAGTTTTCCGAACATCGTTTTCTTCCTCGGCCCCTTAGTGAGCGGTTTCCGCGTGGCTCATGTCCATGCCTTCCATTCCTTCGTGCGCTGCATGCTCGCCCTCGGGTTGGGTCATATCCATGCTCTTACCGTGAGACATAAATTTGTTCACCACATCTTTAAACAAATCAGGTTTCACGTTAGAGAAGTATTCCACTTTGTTGTATTCGCTAGGCGCAGCCAGTTTGTCGAACGTTTCCATGGAGTCCATAGCGTTCGCAGACTGTTTGGCTTTCGCTACCCACTGATCGAAGGTTGCACGATCCGGCGTGGCGATAGCTTTGAACTTCATTCCTGAGAAGCCCGGGCCGCTATAGCTGGCGGAGATACCGTCGTAAGTACCAGGTTCGTTCGCGATGAGGTGCAGCTGAGTCTGCATCCCGGCCATTGCGTAAATCTGGCTACCTAAACGTGGGATAAAGAACGAGTTCATCACGGAGTTGGAGGTCACTTTGAAGTGTACCGGTACGTTCGCCGGGAAGGCGATTTCGTTGACGGTAGCAATGCCTTGTTCCGGATAGATGAAGAACCATTTCCAGTCCATCGAAACGACTTCGATGGTGATAGGTTTTTCATCGTGAGCAAGCGGTTTGCTCGGCTCTAATGCGTGAGTTGTTTTCCAGGTCAGAACGGCCAGGAACAGGATGATCAGAATAGGAACCGTCCAGACCACAGCTTCAACTTTGTTGGAGTGTGACCAGTTCGGGCTATACTTCGCATCTTTATTGCTCGCACGATACTTCCAGGCAAATCCTACTGCCATCAAGACGGCTGGAATAACGACGATCATCATCAGGCCAAAGGCCGTCAGAATCAGAGAGCGTTGCTCCAGTCCAATCTGTCCTTTTGGGTCGAGGAGTGCAGAATCACAACCACTGAGTAATACAGTGCCTGCGATTAATGACATCCATCCCAAACTTTTATTGTATTTCCTAAGTCTCATTGAACGACCTCAATTCCACGGAATCTGGTGGCGCTTAAAGTGTACGGGCATTTTACGGGAAGGTTGCATTACTGTAAACATAGTTGGAGCTGTGTCTGTTCTATGTTAGCGGCTTCTGCTTGCCTTGTCACATATGTTACGGAGTGTGACATTATAGCTTGCAAACCTTGATTTACGCGGGATTGATAACGAAAGGGATAAGAACGAAAGGGTTTATAAGAGAATGAGCATAACCACCTGCAAAACAACACAAATAATTAACAATTAATTATCAAATTAAAGACATCATAAAAGCCGAAAATAAAACCAGCTGAGCTGAATCGGTTAAATTATTTATAGATTCGCATAAAAATTGTCAATAATTTCCAGAAATCTAAAACGCACAAAACAACAAATCAGGTACATTGAATATAAAATCGTTAATAAGACGTTATAATTACGTTTAGTAATTACAACGTCCATTTACGTTCTTGCGCTGATTTAAATCAACTCGGTTTTGCGCAATGCGAGGTAGTCAAGGAACGCGCCGAGCAAAATACCCGCAACGGCGGTAAGAACGGCAACCTCAAGCAGGCCCGCGAGGAAGGAAAAGGTGGTGTAATCCAGCGCGTTGAGGACCAGCAGCAGTAGCCATATCGCCAGTATCAGGCAGCCAATCGCCAGAATAACTAATGCCAGCCCGTAGGCCTGAGGAAAAAGCGTGCGCGGCATAAAGCTCTCCGAACGTTGAGTATGTTCAAGCGTACGACGACAAATTAACAGCAGCAAAATCCCCGGAACCGCAGCAACAACGGAAAAGAGATAGAAAGCAGGCCATCCGTGAGCTTCGACAAACCAGCCGGCGATAGGCCCCACATATACGCGCCCAACGGCGGAGAGCGCTGAGAGCAAAGCGAACTGGGTGGCTGAAAATGACTTATTGCACAGCGTCATCAGCAGCGCAACGAATGCCGCCGTGCCCATTCCGCCGCACAGGTTTTCGAAAAACACCGCCGTCGCCATGGAGAAAAGGTGTTTATCGGTAATTGAGAGCAGCCAATACCCGGCGTTGGATACCCCCTGCAGCAGGCCGAAAATCAGCAGCGCGCGGAAAAGCGTCAGGCGCTGCATAAGCACGCCGCCATAAAGCGCACCGACAATCGTGGCGAACAGGCCGAGCGTTTTATTGACCATGCCCACTTCGCCCGCATCAAAACCGACGCCGCGAATCAGGAAGGTGGTGGTCAGACTCATGGCAAACGCGTCGCCAAGCTTATAAAGGACGATAAGCAAGAGAATAAGCCAGGCATTATTGCGGCCGAAGAAGTCGCGCAGCGGTGCGGCGACGGCCTGCTCCAGCGTCTTCGGCACCGGAATGACGTCGCTGGGTTCCGGGGCCAGCAGAGTAGCAATAATGCAGGGGATTAGCAGTGCGGCCATCAGCCAGTACATTCCCTGCCATCCCAGCCAGCGATCGGCCAGCCATAGCGCCAGCCCGCCGGAAACCAGCATCCCCAGACGATAGCCCAGCACGCTGATTGCCGCCCCGGTGCCTCGCTCTTCAGCGGCCAGCACGTCGGTCTTCCACGCGTCAAACACGATATCCTGCGAGGCGGAGCAAAAGGCGATAACGACCGCCAGCGCCGCCATCCAGCGTAGTTGCGTGGAAGGTTCAAGGAATCCCATCGCCGCAATGGCAATAAGTAGCAGGATCTGGGTCGCCAGCAGCCAGCCGCGTCGACGACCAAGAAACGGCGGCGTATAGCGGTCCATTACCGGCGACCAGAGGAATTTAAAGACGTAGGCCTGCCCGACGAGCGAGAAAAAACCGATGGTTTTGAGATCGATGTTTTCAACGGTCATCCACGCCTGTAGCGTGCCGGAGGTCAGGGCTAGCGGTAATCCAGAGGCGAAACCGAGAATCAGCAGGATAGCTGATTTTGGCTGCGTGAAAATGCGTAAATAATGATTGGACATAGCATATCGTGCAGACCCGACGCGAGGCCGGGTCTGCAACTCAAATTAACGCGCGTTTTGCTTGATGAAATCGTGAATGCTGGTGTCCTGCGCCATGTCGGCGATGGTATCGGTCATGACGCTGTTTACCGCATCGGCGATATTTTTGTTCGAGGCCTGGAAGGCGCCTTCAACAGAGTAGCTGGCACGGTAGTTTTTCGTCATCTTATTGCCGTTGGCGGCGGTCGCGATAATCGCAATATCCGCTTTGGTCGCAATGTTGTAGCGTACGTTGCCTTGAGAAACGTCGGCGTACAGTTTGTTGACGATGATTTGCAGGTCAACCGCGCCGTTTGGACCAATCATGTAGCCACGCGAGGTCATCTGCTTCTCAAGCACTTCCTGCAGCAAGAAACGCAGATCGCGGGAGGCGGTTAGCGTAACCTGCTGATTATCACGGGTGACTTTCGCCAGCGCCTGATCCGGACGCTGATCGGCGCCGTTAATGCTGACGGTCACGCCCATCAGGCTCGGATCCTGCTGCGGCAGCGTGATTTTCGGCGATACCTCAATAGTGGTCGGCGGAGTGGCGCATCCGGCCAGCATAAACAGCGCGACCAAAGGAAAGAGAATTTTCTTAAACATGTTCAGGGTCTCAACGCATGGTGGAGTGGTAATGAGGAAAATTCCCGCCATCATAACATCGCCAACGGCAAGGGGAAGTGGCAACGCATGTAAATTCATCGTCTTGTGCGTTTTCTGGCCTTGCCATATCGGTTATCGCCATCCGGACGGGGCTTCAGCGAGACAGAATCAGTAAACCTGATACTTTTGCCGCAAAATATCAGAGGAATGCTAATTTTTTGTTGTTTTCGCCCAATGGAAGCGGTAAAAGCGGCTAACATTTAAAGGGAATGGCGGCAATACAGCGTTGTCGGAGGAGAAAATTCATGATGATACGTGAACAGATCGAAGCAAAACTTAGGGCAGCGTTCGACCCGGTGTATCTTGAAGTCGTGGATGAAAGCTATCGCCACAACGTTCCTGCGGGCTCTGAAAGTCATTTTAAAGTGGTGTTGGTAAGCGATCGCTTCCTTGGCGAGCGTTTTCTTAATCGTCACCGTATGATTTACGGAACGTTGACTGAGGAACTATCAAGCACCGTGCACGCTCTGGCGTTGCATACCTACACAATCAAAGAGTGGGAAGGGCTACAGGATACCGTCTTTGCTTCTCCTCCTTGTCGCGGAGCTGGAAGTATCGCGTAGAAATCACATTTGCAACCGCTGGAGCTTTTCCAGTATGTTGCGTGGAGATTTATGAGAAAACGGCCTGCGGGCCGTTTTGTTTTGCCTGAAAATTGTGCGATGCGCGCATTTTGGCAGGCAAATTTGCTCGGGAAATGTGAAAAAAGCCGCAGCAGTGGGCGACAACCGTTCTCGACTCACAAAAGTGATGCCGCTATAATGCCGCGTCTTTTATTATGAATGTCTTCGGGATGATTCTGACGACAGGGAATGTGTTTCTGATTTGAAGAGGGCATCCCGGTTCTGCGAAGCAACCAGTTCGCGCTTCCAGAGTTGACCGAGCACTGTGATTTTTTTGAGGTAACAAGATGCAAGTTTCAGTTGAAACCACTCAGGGCCTTGGGCGCCGTGTAACGATTACTATCGCCGCTGACAGCATCGAGAATGCTGTCAAAAGCGAGCTGGTCAACGTAGCGAAAAAAGTTCGCATTGACGGCTTCCGTAAAGGCAAAGTGCCGATGAATGTTGTTGCTCAGCGTTATGGCGCATCTGTTCGCCAGGACGTGCTGGGTGATCTGATGAGCCGCAACTTCGTTGACGCGATCATCAAAGAAAAAATTAATCCGGCCGGCGCGCCGAACTATGTTCCGGGCGAATACAAGCTGGGTGAAGATTTCACCTACGCGGTAGAGTTCGAAGTTTATCCGGAAGTTGAGCTGCAGGGTCTGGAAGCGATCGAAGTTGAAAAACCGGTTGTTGAAGTGACCGACGCCGATGTTGATACCATGCTGGATACTCTGCGCAAGCAGCAGGCTAACTGGAAAGAAAAAGACGGCGCAGTTGATGCTGAAGACCGCGTTACCGTTGACTTCACTGGTTCCGTTGACGGCGAAGAGTTCGAAGGCGGCAAAGCCTCTGACTTCGTCCTGGCGATGGGCCAGGGCCGCATGATCCCGGGTTTTGAAGAGGGTATCAAAGGCCACAAAGCTGGCGAAGAGTTCACCATCGACGTGACCTTCCCGGAAGAGTACCACGCTGAAAACCTGAAAGGTAAAGCGGCGAAGTTCGTTATCAACCTGAAAAAAGTTGAAGAACGTGAACTGCCAGAACTGACTGAAGAGTTCATCAAACGTTTTGGCGTTGAAGATGGTTCCGTAGCCGGTCTGCGCGCTGAAGTGCGTAAAAACATGGAGCGCGAGCTGAAAGGCGCCGTGCGTAATCGCGTTAAGTCTCAGGCTATCGAAGGCCTGGTAAAAGCTAACGATATCGACGTACCGGCTGCACTGATCGACAGCGAAATCGACGTTCTGCGTCGTCAGGCTGCTCAGCGTTTTGGCGGTAACGAGAAACAGGCTCTGGAACTGCCGCGTGAGCTGTTCGAAGAGCAGGCTAAACGCCGCGTTGTTGTTGGTCTGCTACTGGGCGAAGTGATTCGTACCAACGAGCTGAAAGCTGACGAAGATCGCGTAAAAGGTCTGATCGAAGAGATGGCTTCCGCTTACGAAGATCCGAAAGAAGTGGTCGAGTTCTACAGCAAGAACAAAGAGCTGATGGACAACATGCGCAACGTTGCGCTGGAAGAGCAGGCCGTTGAAGCCGTGCTGGCGAAAGCTAAAGTGTCTGAAAAAGCCACTTCCTTCAGCGAACTGATGAACCAGCAGGCGTAATTTCGCCTCAAGGTTTAAGGTTTGAGTAAAAACCCGTTGCCGAAAGGCTGCGGGTTTTTTTATTGCAATGATAGCCTTAGGATGAGTGCGAAAAGGCGATTTCAGTGATAGCGTTACGGCAAAAGATTGTTATGCTTGAATTATGGCGACGTCATCCCCATAACCGGGAGACGTAACTGCATTGGCATAATCATGCGCCGTAATGAAGCGTGCATCTATGCACTTCTGCCCGACAGCAGAAATTCTGGCTGATAATCCGTCCGTAAGGTTACAATCAGTGCAGCGGTTTTTTTCAAATTAATCCAGGAGACGGAAATGTCATACAGTGGCGAACGAGACAACTTTGCACCCCATATGGCCCTGGTGCCGATGGTCATTGAACAGACCTCACGCGGCGAACGTTCATTTGATATTTACTCCCGTCTGCTCAAGGAGCGCGTCATTTTTCTGACCGGCCAGGTAGAAGATCACATGGCTAACCTGATCGTGGCGCAGATGCTGTTTCTGGAAGCGGAAAACCCGGAAAAAGATATCTATCTGTACATTAACTCTCCGGGCGGCGTGATTACCGCCGGGATGTCTATCTATGACACCATGCAGTTCATTAAACCAGATGTGAGCACCATTTGTATGGGCCAGGCGGCCTCTATGGGCGCATTCCTGCTCACCGCCGGGGCGAAAGGCAAGCGTTTCTGCCTGCCGAACTCACGCGTGATGATTCACCAGCCGCTGGGCGGCTACCAGGGCCAGGCGACGGATATCGAAATCCACGCCCGCGAAATCCTGAAGGTGAAAGGTCGCATGAATGAACTGATGGCACATCATACGGGTCAATCTCTTGAGCAGATCGAGCGTGACACCGAGCGCGATCGCTTCCTGTCTGCCTCAGAAGCAGTGGAATACGGCCTCGTCGACTCCATTTTGACTCATCGTAATTGATGCCCCTGGCGCAAGGGTGCCGCTATACTTGGTTGTAAGAGGGCGGCACAACGCTTCATAGCGGTTTGCGCCTGAGAATGGCATTTGCGTCGTCGTGTGCGGCACAAAGAACTTAATAAGAGGTTTGGACTCATGACAGATAAACGCAAAGATGGTTCGGGCAAACTGTTGTACTGCTCTTTTTGCGGCAAAAGCCAGCATGAAGTGCGTAAGCTAATCGCCGGGCCATCCGTGTATATCTGCGACGAATGCGTTGATTTATGTAACGACATCATTCGCGAAGAAATTAAAGAAGTCGCGCCGCATCGCGAGCGCAGCGCGCTGCCGACTCCGCACGAAATTCGCCACCATCTGGACGATTACGTTATCGGCCAGGAGCCGGCGAAAAAAGTGCTGGCGGTGGCGGTATACAATCACTACAAACGTCTGCGCAATGGCGACACCAGCAACGGCGTAGAGTTGGGTAAAAGCAACATTCTGCTGATCGGACCGACCGGTTCCGGTAAAACGCTGCTGGCGGAAACGCTGGCGCGCCTGCTGGATGTGCCTTTCACCATGGCGGATGCCACCACTCTGACCGAAGCCGGTTACGTGGGTGAAGACGTTGAAAACATCATCCAGAAGCTGCTGCAGAAGTGCGACTACGACGTACAGAAAGCCCAGCGCGGTATCGTCTACATTGATGAAATCGACAAAATTTCCCGTAAATCGGATAACCCGTCGATCACCCGCGATGTCTCCGGCGAAGGCGTGCAGCAAGCGCTGTTGAAGCTTATTGAAGGCACCGTTGCCGCGGTTCCGCCGCAGGGCGGGCGTAAGCATCCGCAGCAGGAGTTCCTGCAGGTTGATACCTCTAAGATCCTGTTCATCTGCGGCGGCGCCTTTGCAGGACTGGATAAGGTCATTTCTCACCGTGTTGAAACCGGTTCTGGTATCGGTTTCGGCGCGACGGTTAAGGCTAAATCCGACAAGGCCAGCGAAGGCGAGCTGTTGTCTCAGGTTGAACCGGAAGATCTGATTAAGTTTGGTCTGATTCCTGAGTTCATCGGGCGTCTGCCGGTGGTGGCGACCCTGAGCGAGCTGAGCGAAGAAGCGCTGATTCAGATCCTCAAAGAGCCGAAAAACGCCCTGACCAAGCAGTATCAGGCGCTGTTCAGCCTTGAAGGCGCTGAGCTGGAGTTCCGCGACGAAGCGCTGGATGCTATCGCTAAGAAAGCGATGGCGCGTAAAACCGGCGCTCGCGGCCTGCGTTCTATCGTTGAAGCCGCGCTGCTCGATACCATGTACGATCTTCCGTCAATGGAAGATGTGGAAAAAGTGGTCATCGATGCCTCGGTTATCGATGGTCAGAGCAAGCCGCTGCTGATTTACGGCAAACCGGAAGCGCAGCAGGCATCTGGTGAATAATTAACCAATTTGCTCAAGCAGTTAACAAAAAGGGGGGATTTTATCTCCCCTTTTATTTTTCCTGCATTCCCGCCGTTGAATGTATGGAATACATCCCCATATACTGGTTTACATATTAACGGCGACGCGTCGTTGAGTTGCGTCGTCGGCTACCTGGCGGACTTTAAACTAAGAGAGAGCTCTATGAATCCTGAGCGTTCTGAACGCATTGAAATCCCCGTATTGCCGTTGCGCGATGTGGTGGTTTATCCGCACATGGTCATACCCCTGTTTGTAGGGCGGGAAAAATCTATCCGTTGTCTCGAAGCAGCCATGGATCATGATAAAAAAATCATGCTGGTTGCGCAGAAAGAAGCCTCGACGGATGAGCCGGGTGTAAACGATCTTTTCACCGTCGGGACCGTGGCGTCTATTTTGCAAATGCTGAAGCTACCGGACGGTACTGTCAAAGTGCTGGTCGAAGGTTTGCAGCGCGCGCGCATCTCTGCGCTATCTGATAACGGCGAGCATTTTTCGGCGAAAGCTGAATATCTCGAATCGCCGGCGATTGACGAACGCGAGCAGGAAGTGCTGGTTCGTACCGCTATCAGCCAGTTTGAAGGCTACATCAAGCTGAACAAGAAAATCCCACCGGAAGTGCTGACGTCGCTGAATAGCATCGACGATCCGGCGCGCCTTGCGGATACCATCGCAGCCCATATGCCGCTGAAGCTGGCGGACAAGCAGTCCGTGCTGGAGATGTCCGACGTTAACGAACGTCTGGAATATCTGATGGCGATGATGGAGTCAGAAATCGATCTGCTGCAGGTTGAGAAGCGCATTCGCAATCGCGTGAAAAAGCAGATGGAGAAATCTCAGCGCGAGTACTACCTGAATGAGCAAATGAAAGCCATTCAAAAAGAGCTCGGCGAGATGGACGACGCCCCTGACGAGAACGAAGCGCTGAAGCGTAAGATCGACGCGGCGAAAATGCCGAAAGAGGCAAAAGAGAAAACCGAAGCGGAACTGCAAAAACTGAAAATGATGTCCCCGATGTCGGCGGAAGCAACCGTCGTTCGCGGCTACATTGACTGGATGGTGCAGGTACCGTGGAACGCCCGCAGCAAGGTTAAAAAAGACCTGCGTCAGGCTCAGGAGATCCTCGACACCGATCACTACGGTCTGGAGCGCGTGAAGGATCGCATCCTTGAGTACCTCGCGGTGCAGAGCCGTGTTAACAAGCTCAAAGGGCCAATCCTGTGCCTGGTTGGGCCTCCGGGGGTTGGTAAAACCTCGCTGGGTCAATCTATCGCCAAAGCAACCGGACGTAAGTACGTGCGTATGGCGCTGGGCGGCGTGCGTGACGAAGCGGAAATCCGCGGTCACCGCCGTACCTACATTGGCTCAATGCCGGGCAAACTGATCCAGAAAATGGCCAAAGTGGGCGTTAAAAACCCGCTGTTCTTACTGGATGAGATCGACAAAATGTCTTCGGACATGCGGGGCGATCCGGCATCGGCGCTGCTGGAGGTGTTGGATCCGGAACAGAACGTGGCTTTCAACGACCACTATCTGGAAGTGGATTACGATCTCAGCGACGTGATGTTCGTCGCGACCTCTAACTCCATGAATATTCCGGCGCCGCTGCTGGATCGTATGGAAGTGATTCGCCTCTCCGGCTACACCGAAGATGAGAAGCTGAACATCGCCAAACGCCATTTGCTGTCAAAACAGATAGAGCGTAATGCGCTCAAAAAAGGCGAGCTGACGGTTGATGACAGCGCGATTATCGGCATTATCCGTTACTACACTCGTGAAGCGGGCGTGCGTGGTCTGGAGCGCGAAATCTCGAAACTGTGTCGTAAAGCGGTCAAACAGCTGTTGCTGGATAAGTCGCTGAAGCATATTGAGATTAACGGCGACAACCTGCATGACTTCCTGGGCGTGCAGCGCTACGACTATGGCCGTGCGGATAGTGAAAATCGCGTGGGTCAGGTGACTGGCCTGGCGTGGACGGAAGTGGGCGGCGATCTGCTGACCATTGAAACCGCCTGCGTTCCGGGTAAAGGCAAGCTGACCTATACCGGTTCACTGGGTGAGGTTATGCAGGAATCTATCCAGGCTGCGCTGACCGTGGTGCGTTCGCGTGCGGATAAGCTGGGTATTAACTCAGACTTTTATGAAAAACGCGATATCCACGTGCACGTACCGGAAGGCGCAACGCCGAAAGATGGCCCAAGCGCCGGTATTGCGATGTGTACCGCACTGGTTTCCTGCCTGACGGGTAATCCGGTGCGCGCCGATGTGGCGATGACCGGGGAAATCACCCTCCGCGGTCAGGTGTTGCCAATCGGTGGTCTGAAGGAAAAACTGTTGGCTGCACACCGTGGCGGCATTAAGACTGTTCTGATTCCTGATGAAAATAAACGTGACCTTGAAGAAATTCCAGATAACGTTATCGCCGATTTAGATATCCATCCGGTGAAACGAATCGAGGAAGTTCTGGCACTTGCACTGCAGAACGAGCCGTTTGGTATGGAAGTCGTCACGGCAAAATAGTGATTTCGCGCAAATAGCGCTAAGAAAAATAGGGCTGGTAAGTAAATTCGTACTTGCCAGCCTTTTTTTGTGTAGCTAACTTAGATCGCTGGCAGGGGGGTCAATTACAACTCTGTTGTAAGGGCATGACAGTCCTGATATAACTGCTGCGCGGTCGCGCCACGAAGGATTCTGGTGCGATATAAATTATAAAGAGAGGAAGAGAACAGTGAATAAATCTCAACTGATTGACAAAATTGCTGCCGGTGCGGACATTTCTAAAGCCGCAGCTGGACGTGCGTTAGATGCTTTAATCGCTTCTGTTACTGAATCTCTGCAGGCTGGGGATGACGTTGCGCTGGTAGGGTTTGGTACTTTTGCTGTTAAAGAGCGCGCTGCCCGTACCGGTCGCAATCCGCAAACAGGCAAAGAAATCACCATCGCTGCTGCTAAAGTACCGGGTTTCCGTGCAGGTAAAGCGCTGAAAGACGCGGTAAACTGATCGACTTCCCCACTGGGGTCTGTGACGAAGTACAAGGGCGCATCGCAAGATGTGCCTTTTTTATTTGCCAGAATGAGACTTAATGTGACTTTATACGCACTTGTGGGCTGACAATCACCCCGTTTTCTTGTCAAAATACGTCCTCACGCGCGGCGGCCATCACATGCTATGCTGCGCGAGCAAAAGTCATCTACAGCGGAGCGTTGTTACACCATGATGGACAACCTACGCACGGCCGCCAACAGCGTCGTGCTCAAGATTATTTTCGGTATCATTATCGTCTCGTTCATTTTGACCGGGGTGAGTGGTTACCTGATTGGCGGTGGAAACAACTATGCCGCAAAAGTTAATGACCAGGAGATTGGTCGCGCACAGTTTGAAAATGCCGTTGCCAGCGAGCGTAACCGCATGCAGCAGCAGCTTGGCGATCAGTTTTCTGAACTGGCGGCCAATGAAAATTACATGAAGACCATGCGTCAGCAGGTGTTGAACCGTCTGATTGACGAGGCGCTGCTCGATCAGTACGCCCGTGAACTGGGCCTTAATATCAGCGACGACCAGGTCAAGCAGGCTATCTTCAAGACCCAGGCTTTCCAGGCGGATGGCAAATTTGATAACGAGCGCTTCAGCCGTATCGTTAATCAAATGGGGATGACGACGGACCAGTACGCTCAGGCATTACGTAATCAGCTGACGACTCAGCAACTGATTAACGCCGTTGCCGGTACCGATTTTATGCTGCCGGGCGAATCCGACCAGCTGGCGGCGCTGGTGTCGCAACAGCGCGTCGTCCGTGAAGCGACGATTGACGTAAACGCGCTGGCGGCGAAGCAAACCGCCACCGACGATGAAATCAACGCGTTTTACCAGCAGAACCAGGCGCGTTTTATGGCGCCTGAGCAGTTCCGCGTCAGCTACATCAAGATGGATGCTGCGAGCATGCAGGAAAACGTCTCTGACCAGGAAATTCAGTCATGGTACGACCAGCATCAGGATCAGTTCACTCAGCCGCAGCGTAATCGCTACAGCATCATCCAGACCAAAACCGAAGCGGATGCTCAGGCGGTGCTTGATGAACTGAAAAAAGGCGCTGATTTCGCTGCGCTGGCCAAAGAAAAATCAACCGATATCATCTCTGCCCGCAACGGTGGTGATATGGGCTGGCTGGAAGATGCGGCTACCGTGCCGGAGCTGAAAGAGGCCGGTCTGAAAGAAAAAGGCCAGCTTTCAGGCGTAATTAAATCTTCCGTCGGTTTCCTGGTGGCGCGTCTGGATGACGTTCAGCCCGCTCAGGTAAAACCGCTGGCTGACGTTCGTAATGATATCGCGGCGAAAGTGAAGCAGGAGAAAGCTCTGGATGCTTACTATGCGCTGCAGCAAAAAGTCAGCGACGCGGCGAGCAACGATAACGAATCCCTGGCTGGCGCGGCTCAGGTTGCCGGTCTGAAAGTGGTTGAAACCGGCTGGTTTGGTCGCGATAACCTGCCGCAGGAGCTGAATTTCAAACCGGTTTCTGACGCTATCTTCAACGGCGGTCTGGTTGGCGAAAACGGTACGCCGGGCAGCAACTCCGATATCATCACCGTCGACGGCGATCGCGCGTTTGTTCTGCGCATCAGCGAGCATAAACCGGAAGCGGTCAAACCGCTGGCGGAGGTGAAAGCGCAGGTGAGCGATATTGTTAAGCACAACAAAGCGGAGCAGCAGGCGAAGCTGGATGCCGATAAGCTGCTGACGGCCCTGAAAGAGGGTAAAGGCGACGAAGCGATGAAAGCCGCCGGACTAAGCTTTGGTGCACCGCAGACGCTGTCGCGTACCGGTCAGGAAGCGCTGATCCAGTCTGTCTTTGCGCTACCGCTGCCGCAGGCGGGTAAGCCAAGCTACGGCGTGGGTACGGACATGCAGGGTAATGTAGTACTGCTGGCGCTGGATGAAGTGAAAGCGGGTACGATGCCGGAAGAGCAGAAAAAGGCGATGATTCAGGGCATCACCCAGAATAACGCACAGATCGCCTTCGAAGCGCTGATGAGTAACCTGCGTAAAGCGGCGAAAATTAAGCTCGGCGACATTATCGATCAGCAACAATAATTACGTGCTGCTTCGCAAAAGCAAGTAACGTGATGCAATTATCAAAGGCCGCTTTCGCGGCCTTTTCCATTTCTGCATTTTGCCTTTTGTACTCTTTTTCCCTCATCGCTATCGTGACCTTGCTGTCTACAAACAAGGAGATAACAGCATGAAACGAGGATTTAAAACGCTTCTTACCGTCGCCGTACTGGTTTGCGCAGCGGGAAGTCAGGGCGCTTTTGCCGCGCCTTCCAGCGGGAAGACGTCGCCGGCAACAAAGGAGAGCGTGCAGACGCCGCAGGCAAAGGCACCTGATGTGTTGAACGCGCCCGATAGCGAAGGCACCAGGGTGAGTATCAATAACGCCAGCGCCGAAGAACTGGCGAAGGGGCTGAACGGCGTTGGCCTGAAGAAGGCGCAGGCTATTGTCAGCTATCGTGAAGAATATGGGCCATTTAAAACCGTTGACGATCTTAAGCAGGTGCCGGGGATGGGCAATTCGCTGGTAGAGAGAAATCTGTCACATTTGAAGCTGTAAATTTTCTTCACAAGTTTGCACAGTCGTTATTATTTGCCAGACTGAAGAGGTCACATTAGTGGTGTGACCTCTGACCTCAAAACAACAATTAAAGATAAGGCATTTGCGCTATGCAGACACAAATCAAAGTTCGCGGCTATCATCTCGACGTCTATCAGCATGTCAATAACGCGCGGTATCTGGAGTTTCTCGAAGAGGCGCGCTGGGATGGCCTGGAAAGCAGCCCGGCCTTTCACTGGATGACCGCTCGCAACATCGCCTTTGTGGTGGTCAATATCAATATCAACTATCGCCGACCGGCGGTACTGGGCGATGTATTAACCGTCACCAGCAAGCTCGAACAGCTGAACGGAAAAAGCGGGACGCTAAGCCAGGTGATTACCCTTAACCCTAACGGCGAGGTGGTCGCCGATGCGCTTATCACTTTTGTCTGCATTGATCTAAAAACGCAGAAAGCGCTGCCGCTTGAGGGCGAACTGCGCGAAAAGCTGGAGCAGCTGGAGCCTCGCTAACAGGCCAGCCGGAGGGGGATGTCCCGGAGGCGGTGCTGCGCACCTGTCCGGGCTACTTCTCCACAACCACCTGCGATCTGGTAACGCGGGCTACGCGTCCTCAGCAGCCTGCGATCCGGTAGCCCGGGCAGGCGCATCGCGCCGCCCCCGGGAGCAAGCGCACAGAAAGGGGCAGAACTATCCCCGAAGGCGCTGCTGCGTATCAGACCAGGCTATGCATCGTGAGCCGCCTGCGATCCCGCCACGCCGCCGGGAAATAACCGGCTACTGCAGTCCTGTTTTCTGCTTCATGTCAGTCATCACCCCAACCTTATCGCCCAGATACTGGCGCAGCCCGTTGGCGCGGAGGTTACAGGCGGCGCACTGCCCGCAGCCGTCGCCTTTAATGCCGTTATAGCAAGTCAGGGTTTCATGGCGTACCAGGTCCAACTGGCCCCAATAATCGGCCAGTGCCCACGTCTCGGCTTTATTCAGCCACATCAGCGGCGTCTCAAAGCGAATATCTTTCGCCATTCCCAGGCTGACGGCCTGGTGCAGCGCTTTGACGAACTCATCGCGGCAGTCCGGGTAGCCCGAAAAGTCGGTCTCGCAAACGCCGGTGATGATAGCTTCCGCTTTAACCTGATACGCGTAAATGGCCGTCAGGGTTAAGAACAGAATGTTGCGACCGGGCACGAAAGTGTTGGGGATGCCGCTGGCGTCCGGTTCATAATCCGGAACCGGAATGCTATCGCGGGTCAGGCTGCTGACCGCCAGTTCGTTAAGCAGCGTGACATCAAGGACTTTGTGGGCAACGGCGCCCAGCTTTAGCGCCAGTTCGCGAGCAACGTCAATCTCCGCGCGATGACGTTGGCCATAATCAAAAGTGACGCAATGCACTTCATCATACTGTTGCAGAGCCTGCACCAGGCAGGTCGTCGAATCTTGTCCTCCACTGAAGACAACTACGGCGCGTTTCATGGTAATTCCTGACAATCGAAGTGAAGCGCATATGGTAGCGCCTGATGAAGATGACCACCAGCCCCGTCACAGCGTCGAAGCCGGTAGCCAGGCGCTGGCGAAATCAAACCAGCCTCGCGCGTTCAGGCGCAGCCCGTTGACGCCAGGCGGTGCGCTGATGCGATAATTATAATTAAACAGCGGCGTCATGATGGCATCGTCCATCAGTGTGTTAAAGACGTTGCGCAAAGCTTCGCTGCGGCTGCGTTCGTCCGGTAATACCTGAACGGCATCCAGCGTTGCCTGAAGATGCGCATATTGCGCCCCGGTCAACAAATTAGGCCACAGGGCATCGCAGCGTAGCCACTGCTCCAGCGCATAAACCGGCGCTTCGCCAATCAGGCGATCGCCCATCATCAGGTCCGCCTTCGCAAACTGCTGGCAACCATCCCAGTTTTTCGCGTCATGAAAAATTATCGTCAGCTCGCAGCCGAGTTCTGCCAGCCGTTGCCGAAGGCGCTCCGCCATGGCGTGTAGCTCTACGGGAAGGTGATAGAGCAGAGTTAGCCGTTCGGGCAGCGGTGTATCACCATTTTCTGGCCACTGCGGAATAGTCCATCCCGGCAATACTTCGTTGCTCGGCGCGATCAGGTCTTCATCCAGCGGCAGCGTTTCTAACAGACCGGAGCGATGAATCAGCGAAACCAGTCTTTGGGCCTGCGCTTTATTCAGTTGGGGGCTCTGGCGCAGCGTCAGATAGCAAAATCCAAGACTGATGCTATTGCTGACCTGGCGCAGTCTGGTCAGCTCATCAGGGTCGCCAATGGTTATCTGTACCGGATGACGACAGCTGGTGCCCAGATCCTGTTCGAACAGCTGCGGCGTGATCCAGAATTCAACGGCCTGCAGCAGCGGATGGGTGAGATGATAACGCTGATGGTTTTCCAGCCGCACCAGTTCCTGAGTAAATAGTTTCAGGCGAAATGGCCCGCTGCCGATCGCCGGATCGTCCGGATGCGCCAGCACGCTGCAGTAGCTGGCAAGGCGGAACGGCAGCCAGTAATCGGCGCGGTGCAGGGTGATAGTCAGGCACTGAGAGTGGGTGACGCTAATCTCGCTGATACTGGCGAACAGCGTACGCATCGCGGGGAGCTGCAACAGCATCAGAAGGCGCTGCTGCAGCTGTGAGGTTTTTATCGGATCGCCGTTATGCCAGAACAGGGTGGAACGAATATAAAAGTGCCAGCGCAGACCGTCAGGCGACACCTCCCAGTGATGGGCTAAATCGCCTATCGGGCAGGTACTTTGCGCATCGAAACGGGTCAGGCCGGAAAATATCTCCCCTGCCAGGTGCTGCTCCGCGCGTCCCGGCATAAAACCCGGGCGCAGCGGCTCCAGCGGACGGTAATAAGGAATACGCAGGGTAGGCGTATCGTTCTGCCATTGGCCGCCGAGAAAGGGGGAAAGCAGCGCTTTAAGCTCTACAGGCGCCAGCTGGGCCAGTTCGAGGGCGTTCTGCTGCTGTCCTTTACTTAGCGCCTGCTCCATCATTTCATTGCGCAGCGTTTCCGGCGCTTTGTAAAACTGGAGTAGCCCGCGCTTTCCGCGACCGGAGCTGGCCTTCCAGCTTATCCAGCCGGATTCTTGCGCCTGGCGCAGCAGGGTTCGGATATGTCGTTCGCTGCAAAAGCAGCGCTCGGCCAGCTCGCCGACGGTCACCTGCTGCGGCTCGCCGGAAGAGGGTAGCCAGAGTCGCTGATACTGATGCAGACGGTTTAATAGCCTCATCGCTGTTTAGTCCTGCGGTAGATGATAAACCCGGAACAATAAAATTTATCTATTCACTATTACTTCCGTATATCTCAGGCAATACTGCAACACAAGCAAAATCCACCACGATAGGGGGAACAGGACATGGCCAGACTGGCTGCATTCGATATGGACGGTACGCTACTGATGCCTGACCATCGTCTGGGAGAAAAAACGCTTTCGACGCTAAAACGCCTGCGCGATCGCGACATCACCCTGACTTTCGCCACCGGTCGTCATGCTCTGGAGATGCGCCACGTTATCGGCGAGTTCTCTCTGGATGCGTTTTTAATTACCGGCAACGGGACACGCATTCACTCTCTTGAAGGTGAAGAGCTGTATCGTCGCGATCTGGCCCCTGATGTGGCGGAAGAGGTGCTGCATAGCGCCTGGGATACCGCGGCGAGTATGCATTTTTTCAACGACGGCGGCTGGTATACCGGGCAGGAGATTCCAGAAATTCTGCAAGCGCACGTCTTTAGCGGCTTTCGCTATCAGCTATACGATCCAAAGCGAATGCCGGCGCATCAGGTCACCAAAATCTGCTTCTGCGGCGATCATGACGATCTCCGGCGGCTAAGGCTGCAACTAAGTGAAGCGCTCGGCGGCCGAGCGGATCTCTGTTTTTCAGCGATGGATTGTCTGGAAGTTTTGCCCGGGGGCTGTAACAAAGGCGCGGCGCTGGCGGTATTAAGCCAGCATCTGGGCCTGACGTTGCAGGATTGCATGGCGTTCGGCGACGCCATGAACGATCGGGAAATGCTTGGCAGCGTCGGGCACGGCGTGATCATGGGCAACGCGATGGATCAGCTGAAATTTGAACTTCCGCATCTACCGGTTATTGGCGACTGCCGTCATCAGGCCGTTTCCCATTTTTTGACTCATTGGCTGGATTATCCTGATCTTCCTTATTCCCCCGAATAAAGAGACCCTGCCAGCAAGCCGGATATCCTGTGATATCTGGCTTTTTTTATTTTGCCTGCAGCATTTGCGCAATTTGCGCCTGCCAGGGAGAGACGTCGCCTATATTGGCCGCCACCCACTGCGGGTTGTAGTAGCTTTCCAGATAACGTTCGCCGCTGTCGCACAGCAGCGTGACGATAGAGCCGGTGCGTCCCTCTTCGCGCATCCGTACGGCCAGCTGCAGTACGCCCCACATGTTGGTGCCGGTTGAGGCGCCGACCTTGCGCCCAAGCAGCGTTTCCAGCCATAGCGCGGTGGCGACGCTGGCGGCATCCGGTACCCGCAGCATCTCATCGACCACGTCGGGAATAAACGATGGTTCGACGCGCGGCCGGCCAATGCCCTCAATTTTACTGCCGACCGGGCTGCGCAGGCTGGCGTCGCGGCTTTGCCAGTAGTCCAAAAACACGGAGTTTTGCGGATCAACCACCAGCAGCTGCGTATCGTAACCCTGACTGCGAATATAGCGTCCGATAGTCGCAGAGGTACCGCCGGTGCCCGCGCTCATCACAATATACGACGGCTGCGGATGCGGCTCATGGCTCATCTGACGGAAGATACTGTCGGCGATATTATTATTCCCTCGCCAGTCGGTAGCCCGTTCGGCAAAGGTAAACTGATCCATATAATGACCGTTCAGCTCGCGCGCCAGCGTTTCGGAGGCGGCATAGATTTCACAGGCGCTGTCGACGAAATGGCAGCGACCGCCGTAAAACTCAATTTGTTCAATTTTACGCTTTGCCGTACAGGAAGGCATCACGGCGATAAACGGCAGGCCTAAGAGACGAGCGAAGTAAGCTTCAGAGACGGCGGTCGAACCGGAAGAGGATTCGATAATCGTCGTTCCTTCTTTAATCCAGCCGTTGCACAAGCCATACAGAAACAGCGAGCGGGCCAGGCGATGCTTCAGGCTACCGGTTGGATGGGTGCTTTCATCCTTCAGATAGAGTTGGATCCCAGGGAACGCCGGCAGCGCCAGACGTATAAGGTGCGTGTCGGCGGAACGCTGATAATCGGCATTAATTTCACTAATCGCGTGTTTTACCCAGGCGCTGTTCATCTCAAATTCCTGTTTGTCATTTTGTGCCCAGCTTAGCGGAAATCTAAGGAAAAATTGTTGCCATTTAGCCTTTCAATTACAATAAAAGGAGTAAATTTTTCTCCTGAGGCGCCCAATGTTAGATAAAATTGATCGTAAGCTGCTTTCTTTACTGCAAACCGACTGCACCCTCTCTTTGCAGGCATTGGCCGATGCCGTTAATCTGACCACCACGCCCTGCTGGAAGCGGCTGAAGCGGCTGGAAGACGAAGGTATTCTTCGCGGACGCGTCGCGCTGCTGGATGCGGAAAAGGTCGGGCTTGGGCTGACGGCGTTTGTACTGATTAAGACTCAGCACCACAGTAGCGACTGGTATTGCCGCTTTGTCAGCGAGGTCTCGCAGATGGCGGAAGTCCTCGGCTTCTGGCGTATGGCCGGCGAGTATGACTATCTGCTGCGGGTCCAGGTGGCGGATATGAAGAACTATGATGATTTTTATAAACGTCTGGTTAACAGCGTGCCGGGACTCTCGGATGTCACTTCGAGTTTTGCCATGGAACAGATAAAATACACTACAGCCTTGCCTATTGATTAACGGCAGCAGCCGCTACGAATTACACACTCAGGATTTAACTGCTTGCGATTATTTGCCCAACTTAGCTGGTATTTCCGCCGGGAGTGGCGCCGTTACCTCGGCGCTATTGCTCTGCTGATTATTATTGCCATCCTGCAACTGGTGCCACCGAAAGTGGTGGGCATCGTGGTTGACGGCGTAACAAAACAACATTACACCGCGGAAAAGGTGTGGATGTGGATTGGCCTGCTGGTCGTTATTGCGGTGATGGTCTATCTGCTGCGCTACGTCTGGCGCGTGCTGTTGTTCGGCGCATCGTATCAGCTGGCCGTCGAGCTACGTGAGGATTTCTACCGCCAGCTCAGCCGCCAGCATCCGGCCTTTTACCTGCGCCACCGTACCGGCGATCTCATCGCTCGCGCAACCAACGACGTGGATCGGGTGGTGTTCGCCGCCGGTGAGGGGGTGCTGACGCTGGTGGATTCACTGGTGATGGGCTGCGCGGTGCTGATTGTGATGTCGACGCAAATCAGCTGGCAGCTCACTCTGCTGGCGCTGCTGCCGATGCCGCTGATGGCGCTGGCGATTAAGCGTAACGGCGATGCATTACACGAGCGTTTTCGCGTCGCTCAGGCGGCCTTCTCCAGCCTCAATGACCGCACCCAGGAGAGCCTGACCAGCATTCGCATGATCAAAGCTTTTGGTCTTGAAGACCGACAGTCGGCGCAGTTTGCTGCCGACGCTGCGGATACCGGGGCGAAAAATATGCGCGTGGCGCGCATTGATGCTCGCTTCGATCCGACGATTTATATCGCTATCGGGACCGCTAACCTGCTGGCTATCGGCGGCGGCAGCTGGATGGTGATCCAGGGCAGCCTGACCCTGGGTCAGCTCACCAGCTTTGTGATGTACCTCGGCCTGATGATCTGGCCAATGCTGGCTCTGGCATGGATGTTTAACATCGTGGAGCGCGGTAGCGCGGCCTACGCGCGCATTCGCACCATGCTGGAGGAGGCGCCGGTAGTGAACGACGGCAGCGAGCCGACGCCGGAAGGGCGCGGTACGCTTAGCGTCGCCGTGCGCGAGTTTATCTATCCGCAGGCGAACAAGGCCTCGCTGGAAAAAGTTAACTTTACGCTCCAGCCCGGGCAAATGCTGGGAATTTGCGGCCCAACCGGCTCCGGTAAGAGCACGATTCTGGCACTGATTCAGCGTCATTTTGACGTTACCGATGGCAATATCCGCTTTCATGACGTTCCCCTGACCCGACTGCAGCTGGATAGCTGGCGCGCCAGGCTGGCGGTAGTCAATCAGACGCCGTTCCTGTTCTCCGATACCGTCGCCAGCAATATTGCTCTCGGTAAACCGGACGCCACGCAGGAGCAAATCGAACGCGTTGCCCGGCTCGCCAGCGTGCATGAGGATATCCTGCGCCTGCCGCAGGGGTATAACACCGAAGTCGGCGAGCGCGGCGTTATGCTTTCCGGGGGGCAAAAACAGCGTATTTCCATCGCCCGCGCGCTGCTGCTGGAGGCGGAGATCCTGATCCTGGATGATGCGCTGTCGGCGGTGGATGGTCGAACGGAGCATCAGATATTGCACAACCTTCGCCAGTGGGGTGAGGGGCGGACGGTAATTATCAGCGCTCATCGCCTGTCGGCGTTGACCGAGGCCAGCGAAATTCTGGTAATGCAGCATGGGCATGTTGCCCAGCGCGGTCGTCATGAGGCGCTGGCGACGCAGCCGGGCTGGTATCGCGATATGTACCGTTATCAGCAGCTGGAAGCGGCGCTGGATGATGTTCCGCTGGAAGATGAGGAGGTCGCCGGTGCGTAGTTTTACTGAACTCTGGCCGACATTAAAGCGCCTGCTGGCCTACGGCTCTCCGTGGCGTAAACCGTTAACGATAGCGGTTGCTATCATGTGGGTCGCGGCGGTGGCGGAGGTGAGCGGCCCGCTGCTGATCAGCTACTTTATCGACAATATGGTAGCGAAGAACTCGCTGCCGTTGAAGCTGGTCTGCGGCCTGGCCGCAGCCTACATCGGCCTGCAACTCCTCGCCGCGGGTCTGCATTACTGCCAGGCGCTGCTGTTTAACCGCGCGGCGGTGGGCGTGGTGCAACAGCTGCGCAGCGACGTCATGGACGCCGCCCTGCGTCAGCCGCTCAGCGAGTTTGATACCCAGCCGGTCGGGCAGCTCATCTCGCGGGTGACCAACGATACCGAAGTGATTCGCGATCTCTATGTGACCGTCGTGGCTACCGTCCTGCGTAGCGCGGCTTTGATTGGCGCGATGCTGGTGGCGATGTTCAGCCTTGACTGGCGAATGGCGCTGGTGGCTATTGCTATTTTCCCGGCAGTACTGATCGTGATGATGATTTATCAACGCTACAGTACGCCCATCGTCAGGCGGGTTCGCGCGTGGCTGGCGGATATCAACGACGGTTTTAATGAAGTGATTAACGGAATGGGCGTTATTCAGCAGTTCCGTCAGCAGGCGCGGTTCGGCGAACGGATGCGCGAGGCCAGCTACGCGCACTATCTGGCGCGTATGCAAACTCTGCGCCTTGATGGTTTCCTGCTGCGCCCGCTGCTGAGCCTGTTCTCTTCATTAATACTCTGTGGTCTGTTGATGCTGTTTGGTTTCAGCAGCAGCGGAACGATTGAGGTTGGGGTTCTGTACGCTTTTATTAGCTATCTTGGACGACTAAACGAGCCGCTGATCGAACTGACGACCCAGCAATCAATGCTGCAGCAGGCGGTCGTCGCGGGCGAGCGCGTTTTCGAACTGATGGACAAACCGCGTCAGGCGTGGGGCGACGATAGCGAACCGTTGCGCAGCGGCTCGATTACTATCGAGCATCTCTCTTTTGCCTACCGTGACGATAGCCTGGTGTTGCAGGATATCAATCTCGACATACCGTCGCGCAGCTTTGTGGCGCTGGTCGGCCATACCGGGAGCGGTAAAAGCACCCTGGCCAGCCTGATGATGGGCTACTACCCGTTAACTCAGGGAGAGATTCGCATCGATGGTCGTCCGCTGTCGTCCTTAAGCCACAGCGCGCTGCGTCAGGGGATTGCGATGGTGCAGCAGGATCCGGTGGTGCTGGCTGACACCTTCTATGCCAACGTTACCCTCGGTCGAGACATCAGCGAAGAGCAGGTCTGGGAGGCGCTGGAGGCGGTACAGCTGGCGGAGCTGGCCCGTGAAATGGAAAACGGTATTTATACTCAGTTGGGCGAGCAGGGGAACAATCTCTCCGTTGGGCAGAAACAGCTGCTTGCGCTGGCGCGGGTGCTTGTCGATACGCCGCAGGTGCTGATACTTGATGAGGCGACGGCTAATATTGATTCTGGCACCGAACAGGCGATTCAGCAGGCGCTTGTACGGGTGCGCGAGCATACGACGCTGGTGGTCATTGCGCACCGCTTATCGACTATCGTTGAGGCTGACACGATCCTGGTGCTGCATCGGGGGCAGGCCGTCGAGCGCGGCAACCATCAGCAGCTGCTGGCGGCCAAAGGCCGCTACTGGCAGATGTATCAGCTGCAGCTGGCGGGTGAAGAACTGGCCGCCAGCTCGCAGGAAGAGTCGCTTATCGCCTGATGCACCATAAACAGGCAGCTTCTGCTTTGCGGTTTCCGGTGGTGCAAAAACGTCACAGAATGCGCACTGAAATGGTGCATTTTAAGGCTAAAGCGGCTTTTTTCCGCTTCGTTTCCGCCTGATTCTTCTTTTTCCTCCTCAAAAAGGGCCGCCTGGCGGCCCTTTTTCATTTCTGGCATAGCCCTTGCTTTATTAGATTCGTGTTAGCTGCGGCCATTACCGAATTCTGACTGGAGGGGACTTATGAAGCTGGTTACCGTGGTAATCAAACCATTCAAACTGGAAGACGTGCGTGAAGCATTATCTTCAATGGGGATTCAGGGCCTGACGGTCACTGAGGTTAAAGGGTTCGGCCGTCAGAAAGGCCACGCGGAGCTCTATCGCGGCGCCGAATATAGCGTCAATTTTCTGCCGAAAGTGAAGATTGACGTCGCGATTGCCGACGATCAGCTGGATGAAGTCGTCGATGTCATCAGTAAAGCGGCTTACACCGGAAAGATTGGCGACGGCAAAATTTTTGTCGCCGAGCTGCAGCGCGTCATTCGCATCCGTACCGGCGAATCTGACGAAGCGGCACTGTAACTTTCAGACCACACAGTGATGGGGAACGAAACAATGAAGATAGCAACAATGAAGACAGGTCTGGGAGCGCTGGCTCTTCTTCCGGGGCTGGCGATGGCCGCACCGGCGGTAGCGGATAAAGCCGACAACGCCTTTATGATGATTTGCACCGCGCTGGTGCTGTTTATGACCATTCCGGGCATCGCGCTGTTCTACGGCGGGCTAATCCGCGGTAAAAACGTTCTTTCCATGCTGACGCAGGTTATCGTCACCTTTGCACTGGTCTGCGTGCTGTGGGTGGTTTATGGCTACACGCTGGCTTTCGGTACCGGCGGCAGCTTCTTCGGCAACTTCGACTGGGTGCTGCTGAAGAATATTGAGCTGAAAGCGCTGATGGGCAGCTTCTATCAATACATCCACGTTGCCTTCCAGGGCTCGTTTGCCTGTATCACCGTCGGCCTGATCGTCGGCGCGCTGGCGGAACGTATTCGTTTCTCAGCGGTACTGATTTTTGTTGTGGTATGGATGACGCTTTCTTATATCCCGATCGCCCATATGGTATGGGGCGGTGGTCTGCTGGCTACCCACGGCGCGCTTGATTTCGCCGGCGGAACGGTTGTACACATTAACGCCGCGGTTGCCGGGCTGGTGGGCGCTTATATGATGGGTAAACGCGTGGGCTTTGGTAAAGAAGCGTTCAAACCGCATAATCTGCCGATGGTATTCACCGGCACCGCTATCCTCTACGTTGGCTGGTTTGGCTTTAACGCGGGTTCAGCCAGCGCGGCGAACGAAATTGCCGGTCTGGCTTTCGTTAACACCGTGGTTGCCACAGCGGCGGCTATCCTGGCGTGGACCTTCGGCGAGTGGGCAACCCGCGGCAAGCCGTCTCTGCTGGGCGCCTGTTCAGGGGCGATTGCCGGTCTGGTCGGCATCACTCCGGCCTGTGGTTACATCGGCGTCGGCGGGTCTCTGATCGTGGGGATTGCCGCGGGTCTGGCGGGTCTGTGGGGTGTCACCGTACTGAAGCGCTGGCTGCGCGTTGATGACCCGTGCGATGTGTTTGGCGTCCACGGTGTCTGCGGTATCGTCGGATGCATCCTGACCGGTATCTTCGCCGCGACTTCTCTGGGCGGCGTCGGTTATGCGGAAGGCGTGACCATGGGCCACCAGGTTCTGGTACAGCTGGAAAGTATCGGTATCACCATCGTCTGGTCCGGCGTGGTCGCCTTTATTGGTTACAAAGTCGCCGATATGACCGTTGGCCTGCGCGTACCGGAAGATCAAGAGCGTGAAGGTCTGGACGTCAACAGCCACGGCGAAAACGCCTACAACGCCTGATTCATCGTTACCTTGTTAATCGTAAAAGCGGAGCCAGGCTCCGCTTTTTGCATGGTTAGCTAATCGATTGGATCCAGGGCAATAGCGTTGAGACCCAAAGCCAGGAGAGGGGCATGACGATGATCAGACCTGGCAGTAAATTGGCGACCGGGAATGATTTAATACCGCAAATTCTCAAACCCGTCACAAACATAATAAATCCGCCTAACCCGGAGAAATCAGCAACCATATCAGGCGTTAGCATTGGCATTATTGATTGCCCGATTAAGAGCAGAATCATTTGGACGATAAATTGCGGGATCGCGATAGTGGCGACCGAAAGACCAAGCAGGGTGGCAAAAATACCGGCAGTCAGGATATCGAGAAATGATTTAGTTAACAGTATCGATATGTCGCCGGTTATTCCTTCCTGCATAGCGCCAAAGATGCCCGTTCCCGAAGCCACGAAGAGCACCAGAATTCCAACGAATTTGTCGAGATACTCCTCTTGCGATAACGTGCTGCCGCTTTTCTGTGGGGCAATTTTATCAATGATAAAACGTAGTTTTGATGCGCCACGGCCAATGTTTCTCTCGATAGAAAATATTTCACCGATAATTGCGCCGAAGAGTAACTAGGCGACAACAACGGGTAGTGCATGTAATTTGATAATAACCGTAATCCCCATTCCCATGGAGGCTGCGCCAAAAGTCAGAGGCAGCGCGGTACGGAATTTATCACTTAATCGATCCCCAATTAAGCCGCCGACGATCCCGCCGATAAGCGTTGAAGTAGAGTTAATGATTGGCCCAATCATTGTTTTTCCTTGTTAGTATTTGCTAAATATCGCTTGCTGTTGTCGGACCGCAAACGCACTCACTTTCCGGCAGGTTTTGCGGATTGCGAACCTGCCAAAAGTGAGCGACTATTTTTTGAAGCCGGGAATAAAGCGATTGACATCCACTTCAAGGAATTTGCTGCGCTGAAAATTCTCTTTCAGGTTCCAGGGAACGGTACAGTCAAAAATTGTTTTACAGGCGATTCCGTGGCCGAGTATTGACGGGCTGAATGCTGGGTCGGATGAAGGATCGAGCGGGTGACAGCGTACTCCGGGAATAAAAATAGTACTGACATCCCCCTGGTAACGCGTTGTCATTGCCCACATCACATCGTTAATATCAAATACATCCACATCCTCATCAACCAACATGACATGCTTCAATTCTGAGAAAGCTGAAAATGCGAGAAGTGCGGCTTGACGCTGCCTGCCCTCATCTGCTGGTCCGCGTTTTTTTACCTGTAAAACGGCGAGATACTTGCCCGTGCCCGGCGAGGGGCAATGAACGTTCTGCACGAAGCCGGGCAGTGCCTTTTCAACCATTTGTAAAATACTGGCTTCCGTTGGGATACCGGCCAGATTGGTGTGCTCATCGCTTGGCCCGATGCAGGTTTGCAGGATTGGATGACGGCGATGAGTAATGGCTTTGACTTTGATGACCGGCACCTGCGCCTGGGCGCTGCCGGTATAGCCAGGAAACTCTGGCATGGCTTTACCTGTATCAGTGTTCTGATCTTCACGGACCCTTACGTCAGGCAAGAGCTCGCCTTCGATGACGACTTCGGCATTAGCGATAGCCAGTGCATTCACGCTGACACAATCGGTGAGTTCTACTGCCTGGTTGCGCAAGATACCGGCAATTGATAGCTCGTCAAAACCTAAAGGCGTTGTCGGGGGCTCGAAGCAGGCACCGATTTCAATTGCCGGATCGACGCCAATACTAATGGAGATAGGCAGGGCTTTTCCGGCGGCTTCCGCTTTCTGGCGAAAAGTATCAAGGTGGCGTCCCGGAACGAAATACATTGAGATTTCATCTTTGCTCTGGACGCACAAGCGATGGATCGTGACGTCATGCTCGCCAGTTTCTGGATCGGCGGCGTAGCACATGCCCAGCGTAAAGTACGGGCCAGCATCTTCCGGGGTATTAGTTGGCGCGGGCAAGATTTTCAGGATATCAAAGTCAGGATCGGTCGCCAGGTGGATAACTTCCTGACATACGGCCTGGTCGCGTGGAATAACAATCGGCGCAATAGGATTGGCGACGGAATCTTTAAGCATAAAAGCCAGGTTTTCAGGCGTGGTGCCAAAAAGGCGGGCGACGCGCTTGCGCGAGCAAAGCAAGCCGATCAAGACTTTGACATCATCGTATCCTTTGACTTTGTTAAAAATCATGGCCGGGCCAACTCGTGTGGGGCGCTGAACGGTGCCATGTGCGCCGACGTAGCGATATACGCCAGATAATTCTGCGATTGGATCAACGGGTTCATCGGTATAGATCAGTTCATCATCGTAGTGGCTTAATACAGCCAATGCGGAACGCAGATCGGTCACTTTTTGCTGTTCCTTAACCATTAAATTCTCCTTTAAGTATTACTAAACGATGATAGCGGCGGCTATATAGCGCCGACCCTGATTTTTAATCATCGTGACAGGCTTAATTTTCGATAAATAGAAATAAGAGTCCAATAACATTACCTATTGTTTTAATAAGGACCTATTATTAGTGACTTCAAGGAGGACGCTATGGATTATCGGCAACTACATGCCTTTGTGGTTCTGGCTGAAGAGCTGCATTTTGGGCAGGCGGCGTTGAGGCTGAACGTGACGCAGCCTGCGCTCACGCAGCAGATTAAAAACTTTGAGAACGCGCTCGGCATAATGCTGTTTGTTCGCGATCGGCGTCATGTTTCACTGACCGCGGAGGGACTATTTTTGCTTGACGAAGCGCGGATTATTCTGGGCCACTGCGACAGGTTTCTTGAAAGTGTAAACAGTTTGCGTCGCGGGCATCAAGGGCAGTTAAAAGTGGGTTATGTTGGCTCATCTATTCTCGATCCGGCATTAACTTTGTTAATAAAAAATTACCGATATAAGAAACCCGAGACCGATCTGATAATTGAAGAACATAACGCACATGATTTATTAACATTATTATTGGATAAACGGTTGGATATTGCTTTTGTTCGCTCACCGATACCGCAATATGAACAGCTGGAATATATGAATATCGCTACTCGTTCACTTATTGCCGTCTTGCCGCGTAATCATGAACTGGGCAATCGCCGAAAAATTTCTCTGGCATCGCTGCGCGAAGAGCAATTTTTTGTGCAAAAGGATCCCTACGGCGTAGGGCTAGGCTGGTCGGCGGTTAGCGCCTGCCGGGAGGCCGGGTTCACTCCTCAGAAAATTCAGTATACGCGTGATGTTTCGGTAGCTATCGGTTTAGTGTCAATGGGCATGGGCGTTGCGCTGGTGCCTGAAACGCAGAGCTCTGTACTCATGCCGGACGTGAGCTACTGTCTGCTGGAAGAAGCGTATGCAACAACCACCTTAACCTTGTGCTGGCGGCGGCATACTCAAAATAACCTTTTACGCGGATTTATAAACTATACCCGGGACCTTACCGGCCGCCAGCAGTACCAGTCAGCGCAATGTACGGCGGACCAGTAAGCTGGCGGTTTACGCTAAGCCTGGCGCTTACCGGCGGAAGCGCCTATTTTGCTGGGAAAAGGCTTCGGTTACGCATGACACCTTCCTGTACTGTCGACGCCACCAGCGTACCGTCCTGCGTATAGAACTCGCCGCGGACAAAACCGCGCGCGCTGGAGGCGGAGGTGCTTTCTACGCTGTAAAGCAACCAGTCGTTGATGTTGAACGGGCGATGGAACCACATTGAGTGATCGATGGTGGCCACCTGCATTCCCGGTTCCAGAAAACCGACGCCGTGCGGCTGCAGCGCAACGGGCAGGAAATTGAAGTCAGAAGCGTAGCCCAGTAGAGACTGATGGATGCGCAGATCTTCCGGTACAGCGCCGTTGGCGCGGATCCAGACCTGACGCGTCGGTTCTGCAACGTGACCTTTCAGCGGGTTGTGGAATTCAACCGGGCGAATCTCCAGCGGCTTATCGCAAAGAAATTTCTCTTTGACCTGCGGCGGCAGCAGATGGGCCAGCTTGCGGGCGATGTCCGTTTCAGAGGGCAGCGCATCCGGCGCGGGGGCTGCTGGCATGGTTTTCTGATGTTCGTAGCCGGGTTCTGGCGCCTGAAATGAGGCGGTCATGTAGAAAATCGGCTTCCCGTTCTGAATCGCCGCCACCCGGCGGGCGCTGAAGCTATTGCCGTCACGCAGGACTTCAACATCATAGATGATGGGTTTCTGGCTGTCGCCGGGACGCAGGAAGTAGCTGTGAAACGAATGGATCAGGCGTTCTGCGGGGACGGTCTCCTTTGCCGCATATAGTGCCTGACCGACCACCTGGCCGCCAAAGACCTGACGTAATCCCAGATCCTCGCTCTGCCCGCGGAACAATCCCTCTTCGATTTTTTCCAGATTTAACAATGCCAGCAGATTGGTTAATGCCTGACTCATAATTACCCTCAATCAATGATGACTGCCTTGCGCAGCGCGTTATTGAGGCAAAGTATAACCTGGAATCGTAAGTGGTCCGATGGGTGCAATAAACTGAATAGGGACGTTTTTTCCGACGTAAATCTCCCAGGCTGCGGGATTGTTAGTTATGGATGGTTGCAACTATTCATCGCCTGTTGGTTTCAGAACCCCGCGCGAGCTTTCGTGGCGGTCAACCCGTAAACGGGGAAGAGGCGCCATCTTCACTCTTGTGAGCCGAGGCTACGCGCCAGACGAGATGATTCATTTGCTTTTAGCTGCTTCCGGCAGGTGGTAATAACCCCTGTTTCCGGCCGACAGAGGATCCCCAGATAGCGGCATTATGCTCACCGTATCACTTTTGCTGCCGGGACGTTGCAGGCAGTAATAATCTGAATATGGCGCTTTTCCGGGCGAAAATTGAGAACTGTGCCACACTTATTCATGGTGAAAATGTTTCGCCGCATTGCATTGCGGTCGAACATGCTCAAAGGGATGAAAGGAGAAAAGAATGAAATTTGCCTATATGTTAAGTGCTATAGCCGTAGCGGCTACGTTGTCTGCCTGTGCGAATAATCACAACAGCAATGCAGCGAACCAGGCGGCGCCCGATCCTTATGGCATTGCTTCACTAAGCTCCTCGCAGCAGCAGCCTAACGTATCCGGGACTATCAATATTCGCCAGCGCGTGGCGTTACCGCCGGACGCAGTATTGACCGTAACTCTGTCGGATGCGTCGCTGGCCGATGCGCCGGCGCATGTGCTGGCGCAAAAAGCGGTCAGGACCGAAGGGAAGCAGGCGCCGTTTAATTTTGTTCTGCCCTATAACCAGGCGCAAATCCAGCCTAATGCCCGCATTCTTCTCAGCGCGGCGATTACCGTTAACGGTCAGCTGATGTTCATTACCGATACCGTACAGACGGTGATTAACCAGGGCGGCAACCGTGCCGATCTGGTGCTGGTGCCGGTCCAACAAACGGCGGTACCGGTGGCGAACAACAACGTTCCGCCCGTGCAGTAACTCCACATCATGCCCCTTCCCAGGGGCATTTTTTTGTCTTCAATAAATCCAGCGGTAGTGCTGTAGATCAATATGCCCACTGCCTGACACCTGGACTCCCTCCGCTAATAGCGCCTGGCGTTGACGCTGCAGGTCCGGCCCGGTGAGAGAGATATCGCCGTGACGGTTGACCACCCTATGCCAGGGGAGAGTGGAACCTTCCGGTAGACGTTTTAATACCCCACCAACCTGACGCGCCGCGCGCGGTGAACCCGCCAGCTGAGCAACGTCGCCGTAGGTCGCCACGCATCCTTCTGGTATTGAGGCGACAATTTGCCAGACGCGCTGCGGAAAAGTATCGTGAGAATCCATGGAAGGTCCTGTTGCCGGTAAAAGTTCAGAATAAGCGTTACATCATGGGCTGTACAGCGGGTGGATTAAGCCGGGTTGACTACGGTGAATTCCAGCGTCAGACCCAGCACCTGCATACCATGAACATTTTCATGCGGCGTATGGTTAGCAGGGCTTCAAGAAACTTCGGGCGTTCAGACTGGGCGTTAATCATCAGTTTGGCGCGCATGGCCGGGAGCTTAAGGGTTTATATCGGATACACCACGAGACCGCTGGCTTCGATGGGAAGTTTACGTAATTCAGCGTGCTGAAGGACGTCAACGGTTGAGTAAAGCAGCGCAACCGGGGGGACGGCCAGCAGCTGATTAGCGCTAATCGTGACAAAATCAATGAGCAGTCCCGGACGCAAAAAATGTAAACCGTGGAAGGGCACAGACACTTCAGGAATGGGCGGCATTGTCAGGGTGGTGATGAACGCGGTGATTCACTCATTCATATTCCGTTGAGATAGTGCCTTGATGATAAAAGGGGCGGTGAATAATCCACATTATGGCTGCCGGAAGGGGTTTTTGCTGAGAGTATGCTCGCAATCTCTTGAGGGGCGCGGGATCATTTATCGTGAAAAGCCTGTGGAGACGCGACTTTGCGCAATAAACCAGCACCCGATCGGCGGTGGCTTGCAATTCAAGGATTCAGCAGGGATAATGCGCCAGCGCGTTAGGTAACTAGCGCTCTCAATGGGGGCTCTGTTGGTTCTCCCGCAACGCTACTCTGTTTACCAGGTCAGGTCCGGAAGGAAGCAGCCAGAGCAGACGACGTGTGTGCCGGGATGTAGCTGGCAGGGCCCCCACCCATTTCAGCGTGTCCCTGGCGCGATTCGCACAAATCAGCTGCTTCATATCCCCTTCATGGTTAATATCCTTAATTAAAGTGTGAATTTATTTCGTTTCTAAAACTCCATTTTTTTATGCTAAAAATTCACTACGTCATAAATTTGAAATTTAAGTGAAATATTATTGTCATCTTAATGTCATATATCAGGTGCAGATTACTGATGGGAAACTGTTGTTAGATATAAGCCAAAAATATATCTCTGGATCAGCATGTTAAGTTCGTGTATTAGTTATATGATGATTATATTTCACGGGAAGCGTGACTATGACTACTGTGGTTCTGAACGTCAAAATTGATAGTGAGTTAAAAGAAAAGCTGCGTCAGTATGCGGAAGAAAATAACGAAAATTTAGGAACAGCTACGGAGAAACTGCTGCTGCTGGCCTTCCAGGTAGCGGAATCAGCAGACGAGGCGGGGGTTTCGGAAGAAGATATTGATAGCCAGCACACCGAAGAGGAAGCATCTCCATTAACCCCTAAAGAAATCAAAGCATTACGTAAACTCCTGAAGAAGAAAAAATGAAACAACAACTCTCTACAGCCAGCAACTATAGCGAAGCGTGCGCCATGCTGCGTTCCGGCTATGTGAAGCATGTACGCCTGAACTGGAATATCGGTAGTGATGAGTTCTTTCGCATTGCCTCCGACTGGTGTGATACGGGCGCAAAAATTAAAAAAGACGAAGACGGTTTTATTATTTCCCTTAAAGGTTTTCCGATTCCGCGACAGCATTAATGAAAATATTTCATTTTTGTCATCGGACTGACACGACACGAAGACAAACTTGAAGCGCAATTTTATAAAAACATCTCATATGCATCACGGATGATGGCTTTTGACGGGCTGGCTCCAGCCCGTCGATATTTTATTAAATAATTTTCCGTGGGCGGAAGCTCTCTTTCTGCTCCGTAAGACTATGCCATAACGGCTGCAATATATTAAAAGCGTGACGTAGTTCATCATCCGCAAGCGTAAACGGTAAGCGTAAATAGCGGTCAAAGGCGCCCGCCAGGCCAAATCGCGTTCCTGTTCCGATGTGAATTCCCCGGCTTTCCGCGCGAACGGAAAACAGCGTTGCCAGCATCCCGGGTAACTCAACCCAAAAAGAGAGTCCTCCTTCCGGCGGCGTGAAGCGCCAGTGGGGAAAATACTCCGCCATCAGCGCGCCGCACATATCCCGACGGGTTGCCAGCATGGCGCGCCGCGACGGCAACAGCATTTTCTCATTCTCCAGCAGCCAACAGCAGGCCAGCTGCTCCAGCAGCGGGGAGCCGAGATCGAGGGAGTCCCGCGCCTGAACCAGAGATGCAATGGTGCGCGAGGATGCGCGGATCCAACCTATGCGCAAACCGCCCCAGAAGCTTTTTCCCGCAGAGCCGATGGTTATCACCGGAGCATCAGGGTTATACGATGCTAAAGGTGGTGGCGGCGGGGCGTCGTACCATAGGTCGACCATCGTTTCATCTACTACCAGCGTGGTGCGGGTTTGCGCGGCGATGTCTGCTACCCGCTGGCGCGTGGGGCTATCCATACAGCGACCGGTAGGGTTATGAAAGTCCGGCATCAGCCATGCCAGCCGCGGCGCCGTTTGGGCAATTGTCGCCGCTAAACCGTCGCAGTCCCATCCCTGCTGCGGTAACGCCACGCTGACCGGGCGGCATGATGCTCCCTGAATCGCGCTAATCGCCATAGGATAAGTCGGCGCATCCACCACCACCCGATCGCCGGGCCCGGTAAATAAGCGCAAAACCAATGCCAGACCGCTAAGTGCCCCGTTAACAATCATTACTTCATCGCTTCGGGTTGGCAGGCCGCGTTCGCTATAGCGGTGGGCGATCGCTTCACGCAGAAGCGGCAGACCCTGCTGATCGTAACCGGTATTGGCTAAGTGCTGCGGCATGATTTTCAGGGCCTGGCTGAAAGCCTGATGAATTTCAGGCCCGGCGCTGAGCGCGGCGACGGCCAGATTGACCGACGGCGAGTCCGGTTTATTGGTCTTGATCTCCACCGTCCGCTCCGGCAAAGCGATCCGCGAACCGCTTCCCTGACGGCTGTAGAGATAGCCTTCTTCCCGTAGCTGTCCAAGCGCGCTGGCAACCGTAGTACGGCTGATATTCAGCGCCGCCGCCAGCTCCCGTTCGCCGGGCAAACGGGTTTCCAGCGCAAGGCGGCCATCGAGAATCAGCAGGCGCAGCGCTTCCGCCAGCTGACGCCAGAGCGGCATGCGGGAACCGGATTCCTGCCAGTGACCGAGCAGGCGCACCAGCGATTGTGAACCAAAGCGACGAGATGACATAGCAATCCACTTTTTTAAAACTGGCCATTAATTATCAATCCATTTTTACTGATGATGAGGGGAATCGCAATTGTCCTGAGGTGGAAAATGGTACGTCGCTTGCTGCAACTTTATATTGGTCTGGTCCTGTACGGCGTGTCGACCGCGCTGTTTGTTCATGCCAATCTGGGGGCCGATCCGTGGGATGTTTTTCATCTGGGGATCGGCAACCAGTTCAATCTTGATTTCGGAACGGTGATGATTCTGACGGGCGCGGCGGTGCTGCTGCTGTGGATCCCGCTACGACAAATGCCGGGGCTGGGCACGGTAAGCAATGTGATTGTGCTGGGCCTGGCGGCAAACGCCACTCTGGCTATCCTGCCGCCGTTAGAATCGCTGGTGGCGCGTAGCCTGCTGTTGGCCGGGGCTATCGTACTGAATGCGCTGGCGACGGGAATGTATATTGGCGCAGGTTTCGGCCCTGGTCCGCGCGATGGGCTGATGACCGGACTGCATGCACGTACCGGATGGTCGCTGCGCGGCATTCGCACGGCGATTGAACTTTCCGTTCTGCTGATTGGCTGGATGATGGGCGGCAAATTTGGCGTGGGAACCGTACTCTATGCGATAACCATTGGGCCGTTGATTCAGCTCTGCCTGCCGTGGTTTCATCAGTCGGCTGCACGTAAGGCGCTGGCGAAACCGGGCGAGGCCATCTCCTGATATTAAGCCTGCTATCCGCGCTGGAGACTAAACTTATCACTGCAGATACGGCCGGATTGTCCGGCGGTACTGTTCACTTCGGAGAGCATACTCATGAAGTACGTTGATGGTTTTGTTGTTGCCGTACCGGCGGAAAATAAGGAGGCATACCGTGCGATGGCGGCAAAGGCGCTGCCGCTATTTAAAGAGTTTGGCGCCATACGCGTGGTCGAGTGCTGGGCGGATGATGTCCCGGATGGCAAGCTGACCGATTTTCGTCTGGCGGTAAAAGCTGAAGATAATGAGGAGGTGGTATTCAGCTGGATTGAATACCCCTCTAAAGAGGCGCGCGATGCCGCCAACGCTAAAATGATGGCTGACCCGCGGATGAAAGAGTTTGGCGAAAATATGCCATTTGATGGAAAACGAATGATATACGGCGGGTTTTCCCCGCTCCTCGATGAGTAATTCATCTTTGCCATCCCCATAGTCGGTGGGGATGGCGATAGAAGCCCTACAGATTACGCCAGCCGTGCAGCAGCATATAGCAACCCACCACAATAATCAGCGCACCGGAAATCCACGGCGCTTTCCGTGAGAGATCGTTTAGTCCCGGCCAGCGGTTGGCGACGTGCTTCAGGCTCAGGGCGGCAATTGCGCCTGAAGCCACTAAGGTGAGCGCCAGCCCAACGCTAAAACTCAGCACCAGCGTGGCTCCCAGCGAAACCTTTTTCAACTGGAGGCAAATAAGCAATACGGTAATTGATGCCGGGCAGGGGATTAGCCCGCCCGTCAGCCCAAACAAAACGATCTGTCCGGTGGTGACCCGCTGTCCGTTAAAGCGGCGGTTGATCTCCTCCGCATGCGCGCGCTGATGGGCGTCCTGCCACTCTGCGGTGGCCACCAGCGGATGCGCGTGAGGATGGTGTTGATGCGGATGATGGTGTGCATGATGGTGTGCATGATGGTGGTCGTGGTTATGGTTATGGTTATGGTTATGGTTATGATCACGATCGCGTTGGTGTGTACGAGATTCGAGCCAGGTACGCCGCAGCATCCAGCAGGCAATCAGCACAATAAGGATCCCTGAGATCAGCTGAAACCAGGGTTCTGACGTTTGCGCATCCCAACCGCGGCCAAACCACAGGCCTGCCATCGCTACCAGCCAGACCACGGCCGTATGCGATACCGTCGCCGCTAGCCCCAGTAGTACAGCCTGCTTCAACGTTCCGCGCACTGCCACAATAAATGCCGCCATCATGGTTTTCGAGTGTCCGGGCTCCAGACCGTGCAGCGCGCCGAGCAGGATCGCGCTGGGAATGAATAGCCAGGCATTCCCCTGTTGCAGCAGTGAAGTGAAATCGTTCATAACGTGGTCCCTTGCCAAAAGTGATCTCATGCTACTCCCCCCTAGTATATAAATACTACCCCCTGGTAGAAAAATACTCCCGGGGAGTAGAGCATGGTATGCTGGCCTTGTTACATACGGGGGTCGTTAATAGAAACGATCGAGTCATCAAAGAGTGGAGCGCGTAATGTCACATACTGTTCGTCACAAGAAGATGTTATTGACACGACTGAAGAAAATTCAGGGGCAGAGCGCTGCGCTGGAAAAAATGCTCAACCGCGAACATGAATGCGCAGAGGTTCTCCAGCAGCTGGCCGCCATTCGCGGTGCGGTAAACGGCATGATGATGCAGGTTATTCAGGGGCATTTAACGGATCATGTCGTCAAAGAGCCGGAAGAAGGCCAGCGTGAAGCTGACCTTGAAGTGGTCATGCAGGTGATTAAATCTTATCTGAAATAGGCTCAGTAGGTATTTTTCGCAGGCGGCGTTGAATACGCTTTCAGGTTGTTTTCAGCCCACAGGATAAATTTCTCCTTTGGCAGCGCTTTGCTATAAAGCCAACCCTGGGCGTACTGCACGCCGTGAACGCGCAGCCAGTCGCGCTGGCTTTCGGTTTCGACGCCTTCGGCGACGGTCGCCAGATTAAGCGCTTTCGCCATTTCAATAATATGCGGCGTCAGCGGTTTGTACTCCAACGTATCGACAAACGATTTATCGATTTTCAGAGTGTCGACGTCCAGTTTTTGTAAATAGCTCAGGCTGGAGTAGCCGGTGCCGAAGTCATCAATTGATATACGGTGTCCGGCCTGACGATAGCCGGCGATGACGGGCAGAGTGGTTTGCGGGTCAACGAAGCCGCGCTCGGTAATTTCAAGGATGATCTGCTGAGCGCTGATACCCCAGTGCTGGAGCTGCTCCTGCAGGAGTATCGGCAGCGTTGGCGAACGCAAATCATCGACAGATAAATTGATCGAAATATGCACTTCCGGGCGCTGGCGCAGCCAGGTTCCGAGATCGGCGAAAATTTTCCGCACGATATCTTCGGTTAACCGGGTTATCAGCCGGGTCTGTTCGGCAAGCGGGATAAAAATATCCGGCGATAAATAACTACCGTCAGGCTGCCTCCAGCGGGCAAGTGCTTCCGCGCCGGCGATTTTGCCAGTCTGTAGCGAAATAATAGGCTGATAATAGACCTGTATAGCATTGGAGTTCAGCGCGTCCAGCATCCCGTAACGCGGAGAGCGCAGCCTTCGCAGCAGGCGAAGAAGCAGGAATGAGGCCAGCAGGCTGGTGCATAAACCAATCGGCAACCACAGCATTAGCTGTTGATGTAATTTTTGCTGTAGCGGTAATGTTGATGACCAGGCCGCGATCGCCAGCCCTAGTTCAGGGATGCGGCGGAGGCGATAAACGGTGCTATCAAGCGTCAAGGTTTCGACATCCAGACGCTTGATGTGCTCCCAGGCGGCGGCCTCGAGCGGTTTACTGCTGATGATAATTTGATCGCGCTTCGTGCCAAACAAGAGAGTGTGAATCTCTTCCTGGCCTGACGGAATCACATCAATAAATGAAACCGGATCGATCATCACCACATGATGTTCGCTGCCCATTGCCGTCATTTTATGCTGTAGCCCGAGATCGCTAACCGAGGTGAGCCAGGTACGATAGCCGTCGGCAGTAATATGGTCGGGAGCAGGAAACGTTACTGATACCCGATGATCTTCAAGAGAAGAGCATTGCGGAATACCTCCATGTAACCACAACACTTCCTGCACGTAGCGGTGGGTGTAGGCAATCCGCCGCATATTAAGCAGATGCTGCGGACTGCAGGTCGCGGCGGTATCGGCATCCGCTTCGTTCAGCGCCTCTCTTGCCTGATCGGCTACCTGCTGAACGCGAGCCAGTACCCGAACGGAAAAGTTGTCCAGTCCGGTATAAAACTGCGCTTTGGCCTGCTGCATTGCCAACCAAATACTCAGCGCCACCGGCAAAATAATGGCCAGTATCAGTACCCCTGTAACCAGGCTCACCTGATGCCGGGTCGTCATGAGCATTTCCTAAATTTATTAAGGGGTGCGATGAGTATACGCGAAAGATAAAAAGGACGATTAGGTAAACGGGATAAAAAGGCCCGAACCGCGAGAGAGCAGCGAATTCGGGCTAACAGTGGATGATCCGCGACGCCCGAAGCTGTAAACGGCGCGGAGAAAAACGAGGGCTGGTATGCTGGCGGCCAATAAGCATCGCCAGCACAGGTTCATATTCTAAAGCGCAATCATGACAGCCAGATGTTGCGTTTAGTGGGCATCCGGCGCGGCGATGTCGGCGCTAATCCGCAGGTCGTTTTCGTCGAACACCATGCAGTAGCGATCGTCGAAGGCAACGCTGATTTTCTGCCAGGGGCGAAAGTGAACGTCGCCTGGCAGCAGAATTTTGACGTTATCGTGGCCGTAGCACTGGCCAAATAGATAGGTGTTATTACCCAGTCTCTCGACCACTTCACATTGAAACTCAACCACGGTACCGATATTCACATCGGTAGAGAGATGTTCAGGACGAATACCGAGGGTGACGGCAGCGCCGGGCTGCAGCGGTGAGGTGGTGATATTGAGCGTCAGATTATGATCTTGCGCCATCTTCACGCTAAGCTGGCCCGGCTGCCATGCGGTAACCGTCGCGGGAAGGAAGTTCATTTTCGGCGAACCGATAAATCCCGCGACGAATTTATTCACCGGGTTGTAATACAGCGACATCGGCGATCCCATCTGCTCAACTTTGCCGTAGTTCATCACCACGATTTTATCGGCGAGAGTCATCGCTTCAACCTGGTCATGAGTAACATAAACCATGGTCGTTTTGAGCTCGTGATGGAGTTTGGCGATATGCAGGCGCATCTCAACGCGCAGTTCGGCATCGAGGTTAGAAAGGGGTTCATCAAACATAAACACCCGTGGATTACGTACAATAGCGCGGCCGATGGCAACGCGCTGACGTTGACCGCCAGAAAGTTGCTTAGGCTTACGATCCAGCAGATGAGAGAGCTGCAGCGTTTTCGCCACCATTTCAACCTGACGGCGAATTTCATCTTTTGGTACTTTGTTCACTTTCAGGCCATAGCCCATATTTTCCGCCACCGTCATATGCGGATAGAGCGCATAGGACTGGAATACCATAGCGACGCCGCGATGGGCAGGAACGACATCATTCATCACCTCATCGCCAATTAGCACTTCACCTTCGCTGACCTCTTCAAGACCGGCAATCATCCTCAGTAGCGTCGATTTACCGCAGCCGGACGGGCCGACGAACACCGCAAATTCACCATCTTCAATATCAAGATTTACCTGATGCAGCGTCACCGTACTGCCGAACCGTTTGGTGACATTCCTCAGTCGTATATTGGACATCAACACTCCCCGGATTGTTAGCCATTTTTGCCGTTGGGATTTGGGCTGCGATGCGGAATTTGTATAACGTGTAACAATTCAGCCGAACGATGCTCAACGACACTAAAATCATGCAGCGACTATAACTTCCACGGTTTTAGCGCCATACAACGATGTTTCATTTCTGCAATGATGATCACACAACGAGTAGCTTCCAGTAGTTTTATCAGCCTTCAAAGCGTAGCGTATAACAAATCAAACATGACGGATGTTTTGTTTATGAACTGCCGTTAATCAACTTGCTAAGAGATTTGCTGAAGTCACATTACTTAATAAAAACCATTAAATTGTTATACCTTCACATGAGGTTGATAATGAAAAAGAACACTCTTGCTGCACTGATCCTTACCACTCTGGCTGCCGGGCAGCTAACGAGCCTGCAGGCGCACGCGGCCGGGCAGCTCAACGTTTGGGAAGACATCAAAAAATCCGCCGGCATCAAAGCCGCAGTCGGTGATTTTGAAAAGCAGTTCAACGTTAAGGTGAACGTGCAGGAGATGCCGTACGCCCAACAGCTGGAAAAGCTGCGTCTTGATGGTCCGGCGGGCATCGGCCCGGATGTCCTGGTGATCCCTAATGATCAGCTAGGCGGAGCGGTTGTCCAGGGATTGCTATCTCCATTGACTCTGGATCAGGAGAAGCAGGAGGCGTTTACGCCTGCGTCAATCAGCGCTTTCCATATGGATAACGTGCTTTACGGCGTACCTAAAGCGGTGGAAACCCTGGTACTGATTTACAACAAAGATCTGATCGACCAGCCGCTGGATAGCCTGCAGGCGTGGTTCGACTATTCGAAGAAGCAGCGCGAAGAGGGGAAATACGGTCTGCTGGCGAAGTTCGACCAGATTTATTACAGCTGGGGCGCTATCGGTCCAATGGGCGGCTATATCTTTGGCAAAAACGATAAAGGGGGCTTCAACCCGCAGGATGTCGGTCTCAACAAACCCGGCGCAGTGGAAGCAGTCACTTTCCTGAAAAAATTCTATACCGATAAGGTTTTCCCGGCAGGGATCCTCGGTGACAACGGGTTGAACGCCATCGATTCCCTGTTCACCGAGAAGAAAGCGGCGGCGGTGATTAACGGCCCGTGGGCTTTCCAGCCATACGAAGCGGCAGGCATTAATTATGGTGTTGCGCCTCTGCCGACGCTGCCGGACGGCAAACCGATGAGCTCCTTCCTCGGCGTGAAGGGCTACGTGGTTTCGACGTGGAGTAAAGATAAAGCGCTGGCGCAGCAGTTTATTGAGTTTATTAACCAGCCTCAGTATGTGAAAGCACGCTATGTGGCGACCGGCGAAATCCCGCCGCTGAAGGCAATGATTGACGATCCGCTGATTAAGAATGACGAGAAGGCCAGCGCGGTGGCGGTGCAGTCAGCACGGGCGACGGCAATGCCAGGAATACCGGAAATGGGGGAGGTATGGGGCCCGGCGAACGCAGCCCTGGAGCTGAGCCTGACCGATAAACAGGAGCCGAAGGCGGCGCTGGATAACGCCGAGAAGCAGATCAAGATGCAGATCGAAGCCATGCAGGCCAGCAATCAGTAATCAGGTGAAGTAACAGAACGGGAGGAGGCCCTCCCGTTTTCAGAAGGAGTCGTGTGTGATTATCAATCCCAGCGAAAATATTGCCGAAGCGCGTGGCGCAGGACGCCACGCGTGGTGCGGCCTGCTGCTGGCTATCGTGCCGGGTTTTGGTCAGTTTTATCACCGCCAGTGGTTGAAGGGGATTGTCTTCCTGGTGCTGCTGAGCAGTTTTATGAGCATTTTCTATGACTTTCTCAGCGAAGGCCTGTGGGGGTTATACACCTTAGGCGAAGAAGTCCCGCGGGATAACTCTATCTTCCTGCTGGCGGAAGGAATAATCAGCGTGCTGATTATCGCTTTTGGTTTGTTAGTCTATTTCCTCTCGCTGCGCGATGCCTGGATTAACGGTAAAAAGCGCGATGAGGGTATGGCGCTGAACAGCGTACGCAAGCAATATCAGATGCTGCTCAGCGACGGTTTTCCCTATTTGATGATTACGCCGGGCTTTATTCTGCTGGTGTTTGTGGTCATCTTCCCGATTCTGTTTGGCTTTGCGATCGCCTTTACTAACTACAACCTTTACCACACGCCGCCCGCGAAGCTGGTCGATTGGGTGGGGTTCAAAAACTTCATCAACATCTTCACATTATCCATCTGGCGCTCGACCTTTTTTGATGTCCTGCAGTGGACGGTGGTGTGGACGCTGCTGGCGACAACCCTGCAATGCACCGTTGGTGTGTTGCTGGCGATTCTGGTTAACCAGAAGGATTTGCGTTTCAAGCCAATGATCCGCACGATTTTTATTCTGCCGTGGGCGGTGCCGGGGTTTGTGACGATTCTGGTTTTTGCCGGGATGTTCAATGATTCATTCGGGGTCATTAACAACGCCATTTTGTCTTTCTTCGGCATCAGTCCGAAGGCCTGGCTGACCGACCCGTTCTGGACTAAGACGGCGCTGATCATGATGCAAACCTGGCTGGGCTTCCCGTTTGTTTTCGCCATGACCACCGGCGTACTGCAGGCGATTCCGGACGATCTCTATGAAGCGGCCACGATGGATGGCGCCAGCGCGTTTACCCGGCTGCGGACCATTACTCTGCCGCTGGTGCTGTACTCGATTGCGCCAATTATTATTACTCAGTACACCTTCAATTTTAATAACTTCAATATCATCTATCTGTTCAACAACGGCGGGCCTGCGGTGGCGGGGTCGAATGCCGGCGGTACGGATATTCTGGTGTCGTGGATCTACAAACTCACCATGTCGTCTTCGCAATACGCTATCGCGGCCACTATTACGATCCTGCTATCGATTTTCGTCGTCGGCCTGGCGTTGTGGCAGTTCCGCGCCACAAAATCCTTTAAAAATGACGATATGGCGTAAGGGAAGCAACATGGCTAAATCACCGAGTATTAAACGCGAAAAGTGGATTCGCCTGTCACTCACCTGGCTGGTGGTCATCTTTGTCTCGACGATCATTATTTACCCGCTGGTCTGGACGGTAGGGGCGTCGCTGAACGCCGGGAACAGTCTGCTGAGTACGTCGATTATTCCTGAAAACCTGTCGTTCCAGCATTACGCGGATTTGTTCAACGGCAATGTGAATTATCTCACCTGGTACTGGAACTCGATGAAAATCAGCTTCATGACCATGCTTCTGACCCTAGTCAGCGTGAGCTTCACCGCCTATGCGTTCTCCCGCTTTCGTTTCAAAGGGCGGCAGAACGGACTGATGCTGTTCCTGCTGTTGCAGATGATTCCGCAGTTCTCGGCGCTGATTGCGATCTTTGTCCTTTCTCAGCTGCTGGGGCTAATCAACAGTCATCTGGCGCTGGTACTGATCTACGTGGGCGGCATGATCCCGATGAATACCTGGCTCATGAAGGGGTATCTGGACGCGATCCCCAAAGATCTGGATGAATCCGCGCGGATGGATGGTGCCAGCAGCTTCCGTATCTTTTTCGAGATCATTATGCCGTTGTCGAAGCCTATTCTGGCGGTGGTGGCGCTGTTTTCATTTACCGGTCCGCTGGGGGATTTCATTCTCTCCAGCACCATATTGCGTACCCCGGATAAGTACACGCTGCCGATTGGCCTGTATAACCTGGTCGCACAGAAGATGGGCGCCAGCTACACCACCTACGCGGCGGGAGCGGTATTGATTGCCGTCCCGGTGGCGATTCTCTATCTGGCGCTACAAAAATACTTTGTTTCCGGCCTCACCTCAGGCAGTACAAAAGGATAACCCCATGAAAAGATTAACACCCGCGTGGCTTGCTGTTTCTCTGGCATGCTGTTTTTCCGCCGGTACGCTGGCGGCAGATGCGCTGCAAACGCAGGCGTTTAGCAATATGCCCGCTGATTTTATTAAAGGCGCGGATATCTCTACGCTGCTGGATGCGGAAAAACACGGCGCGAAGTTCTTTAATCACAACAATCAGCAGCAGGATCCGATCGCGATCCTCAAGGCCGATGGCGTGAACTACGTTCGTCTGCGCCTGTGGGTGGATCCCAAAGATGCTAAAGGCCAGCGCTACGGCGGCGGCGATAACGATCTGGCGACGACGCTGGCGCTGGCGAAGCGGGCAAAAGCGCAGGGGATGAAGCTGCTGCTTGATTTCCACTACAGCGATTTCTGGACCGATCCGGGTAAGCAGTTCAAACCGAAAGCCTGGGAGAAGCTGGACTATCCGCAGCTGAAAACCACGATCCACGATTATACCCGCGACACGATTGCCCGCTTTAAGCAGGAGGGCGTGCTGCCGGATATGGTGCAGATCGGCAACGAAATCAACGGCGGTATGCTGTGGCCGGAAGGTAAAAGCTGGGGGCAGGGCGGCGGCGAGTTCGATCGTCTTGCTGGGCTGCTGAATGCCGCCATCGATGGACTGAAGGAAAATCTCACCGGCGGTGAGCAGGTTAAAATTATGCTTCATCTGGCCGAAGGCACGAAAAACGACACCTTCCGCTGGTGGTTTGATGAAATCAGCAAGCGTAACGTCCCTTACGACATCATTGGTTTGTCGATGTACACCTACTGGAATGGCCCGATTAGCGCGCTGAAAGCCAATATGGACGATATCAGCCAACGCTATAACAAAGACGTGATAGTGGTGGAGGCCGCTTACGCTTATACCCTGGATAACTGCGACAATGCGGAAAATAGCTTCCAGGCGAAAGAAGAAAAAGATGGTGGTTACCCCGCCACCGTCCAGGGACAATATAATTATATTCACGACTTAATGCAGGCCGTTGCCGATGTTCCGCAGCATCGCGGTAAAGGTATTTTTTATTGGGAGCCGACGTGGATTGCCGTGCCGGGAAATACCTGGGCGACGCCTGCCGGAATGAAATATATCCACGATGAGTGGAAAGAGGGTAATGCCCGGGAAAATCAGGCGCTGTTTGATTGCCAGGGAAAAGCATTGCCGTCGATGAAGGTATTTAATTAATTATTCAGTTTTACACTTCAGGATGTTTATTATGAAAAAATTTGCGCCTTTGAGTCCGAAGGTTAATACGCTATTGCATGGCGCCGACTATAACCCGGAGCAATGGGAGAATTATCCGGATATTATCGACAAAGATATTGCCATGATGCAGCAGGCAAAATGCAATGTGATGTCGGTAGGGATATTCAGCTGGGCGAAGCTTGAACCTCAGGAGGGCGTATTTGAGTTTGGCTGGTTGGACAGTATTCTGGAAAAACTGTATACCGCCGGAATTCATGTCTTTCTTGCTACGCCAAGCGGTGCGCGCCCGGCGTGGATGTCGCAGAAATATCCTGAGGTGCTGCGCGTTGGTCGCGATCGGGTGCCAGCCCTGCACGGCGGACGGCATAACCACTGTATGTCGTCGCCGGTCTATCGTGAGAAAACCCTGAAGATTAATACCCTGCTGGCGGAACGTTACGCGCAGCATCCGGCGGTGCTGGGCTGGCATATCTCCAACGAATACGGCGGGGAGTGTCACTGTAGCCTGTGTCAGGAGCGTTTCCGCGACTGGCTGAAAGCGCGCTATGAAACGCTGGATAATCTCAATCACGCCTGGTGGAGTACCTTCTGGAGCCACACCTATAGCGACTGGTCGCAGATCGAATCTCCGGCGCCGCAGGGAGAAGTCTCAATTCATGGTCTCAACCTTGACTGGCATCGCTTTAATACCGCCCAGGTGACCGACTTCTGCCGCCATGAGATTGCTCCGCTGAAAGCGGCGAATGCCGAACTGCCGGTGACCACCAACTTCATGGAGTATTTCTACGATTACGACTACTGGCAGCTGGCGCAGACGCTGGACTTTATCTCGTGGGACAGCTACCCCATGTGGCATCGCGATAGAGATGAAACCACGCTGGCCTGCTATACCGCGATGTATCACGACATGATGCGCAGCCTGAAGGGCGGTAAGCCGTTTGTATTAATGGAATCCACTCCCAGTGCGACTAACTGGCAGCCAACCAGTAAGCTTAAGAAGCCGGGAATGCATATTCTCTCCTCTTTGCAGGCGGTGGCGCACGGCGCGGATTCGGTGCAGTATTTTCAGTGGCGTAAAAGCCGCGGTTCGGTGGAGAAGTTCCATGGCGCGATTATCGATCATGTCGGTCATCTGGATACGCGCGTGGGCCGCGAAGTGACGAAGCTCGGCGAGATGTTAAGCCAGCTGCCTGGCGTCGTGGGCTGCCGGACGGATGCGAAAGTGGCGATTATCTTCGATCAGCAAAATCGCTGGGCGCTGGATGATGCTCAGGGGCCGCGTAATCTCGGCATGGAGTATGAAAATACCGTCAACGAACATTACCGTCAGTTCTGGGAGCAGGGGATTGCGGTTGATGTTATCGATGCTGACGTTGACCTGAGTCCTTATCAACTGGTCATTGCGCCAATGCTGTATATGGTTCGTGAGGGATTTGCCGAACGCGCCGAAGCGTTTGTGGCTAACGGCGGTCATTTAGTTACAACATACTGGACAGGGATAGTGAACGAGTCCGACCTCTGCCATCTCGGCGGTTTCCCGGGCCCGCTGCGTAAACTGCTGGGCATTTGGGCGGAAGAAATTGACTGCCTGAACGACGGCGAACGCAACCTGGTACAGGGGCTGGCGGGTAATGAAGCTGGCTTGCAGGGGCCGTACCAGGTACGCCATTTGTGTGAACTGATTCATGCTGAAAGCGCGCAGCCGCTGGCTACCTATCGCGATGATTTTTATGCAGGAAGACCGGCGGTCACCGTCAATCACTTTGGTAATGGCAAGGCATGGCACGTTGCGTCGCGCAACGATCTGGCCTTCCAGCGGGACTTCTTCTGCAGCCTGATGAAAGAACTCTCTCTGCCGCGCGCGGTTGAGGCTGATTTCCCGCCGGGCGTAGTAGCGACCGCACGCACGGACGGTGAAACCGCCTACGTTTTCCTGCAAAACTACAGCGCGCAGCAGCATAGCGTGGTTTTGCCGCAAGGCTATCTGGACTGTCTCACCGGTACGGCGCTGAATACGCCGCTGGTCTTAAATGCATGGGATTGCCGTATCCTCAGTCGTCGCGCGTAATTTTTCTCTCCCCGCGCCTGCTCCTGCGAGCAGGCGTTTTTTTATCTGCTAATCAGGAGTCTGGTATGGTGAGTTTAAAATCCTTTCTGAATTACTTCTCGCAGCCTCGTGCGGCGGTACCTTTAAGTCATGCGGAGCAACAACAGATTGATTATTTAATTCAGGCGTTTGGTGGTGAAGGCAATATTATTAACGTTGACGCCTGCATTACCCGCTTACGCGTCACGGTGAATAATCTATCGATAGTTGATTCTCAGGCCTTACAGCAGCAGGGAGCGCTTGGGGTTATTATCCTGGGGCAGCAGGTGCATGCTATTTTCGGTAAGCAGTCGGATGCTTTACGGCAATTACTTGATGAGCACTTTGCCAGCCGGAAATAAAATAAAACGGGATAACGCAATAATGAGTTATCCCGAAAATATAACAGGCATTCAATGGCAATAATCATTACCGGAGGGTAATTAACAACTTTACAGTTGGCGATAAAACAGTTAAACGGCTATTACCACCAGGCTTCGACCTGTACACCAAAGTTCCATGTATTATTGGCGGTCCGATCTTCGAACGGCTTACCATTTTCGGAATCATTCAGGTATGAAGCGAAAATTCGTAGTTCCGGGCGCGACATAAAGTCAGGTCCATCGGCCAGGCCCAGCGCAATGGTGTATTTCTCACCGGCTTGTTTGTAATCGGTATTATTTTTGTAGCTATCTTTTTGGTAGAAGCCGCCCACTTCGCCAATCAGGCGCACATATTCGGTGAACTGATACTGCCCGCGCGCCACCAGCGACAGCATGCGTGTTTTATCCGTGTAATCGGTGATGTTATCCGCGGAGCCCCAGGTCAGGACGTGGTTAATAGAGAACTTTTCAGTAATCGGAATTAAACCGGTATTGATAACGCGGTAGCCGGTGGCGTCATTGACGTAGTTCCACATGTCATACCAGCCGCCCCCCTGGGACACCATGTTCTGCGCCAGTCCTTTGTTTGCGTATTGCAGAACCGTTTTGTTGTAACCGCCCAGCATATCCTGGCTGATTTCACCGGTTAGCATGACGCCGTTTTCAGCATCATAGAGTCCGCCGTAGGTATCCTGCTTTTTAGTGGTATTCGGCATCGCGTAGTCGATACCAAATTCGGTCCAGGATCCGGCCCACGGCTTCCAGCCCGCATAGCGCAAATCAAGATAGTTAATATTGACGTTGCTATCGCCATCGACGCGGTAGTCGACGTCATTGGCATCCCCGCGGATCCAGGCAAATGAAACGGCGCCCGGACCGAGCGTATAGTTTTCGATCCCGGCGCCGGATCCGGAAATATTCCAGTATTTCGTATCGATAATGTGCAGATCGTGGCGCTGATAGTAGCGTTTGCCGCCCCAGATGACTGCATTTGGATCGCCGGGGATCAGACCTTTAATTTGCAGGTTTAGCTGCCGCAGGCCGAACTGCGCATCGTCATCAAGCGTGGTTTCATTATCGTTTGAGCCGTCAGATACCATGCTGACCATACTATCGAGGTAGAAGCTAACGTCATTCTTCTTGTAGACCTCCGATCCCAGCTCCAGCTCGCCGTAGGTATCAGATTCGTTACCCAGACGGCCAATTTTATTTTTTTGCCATTCGGCCTGGCTACCGTCGCCGGAGACCCCAACCCCGGCGCGCATATAGCCATGAAAGTCGATACCCGGGAGGGTGGCGGAAGCAGCAAACACGGATGGTGAAATCAGCGCAGCGGCCAACGCAACGGAAAGTGTGCGCAGCGTAGTGTTCATGTCTATCCTCTTATTGTTTTGTATTACGTTCACATAACCGATGTCATAAAATGCCTAAACCTGAAATCAGGCAATTGAATGATCGCCATAGTGTGATTAACTGCAAATAAAAAGGCGGGTTTTGTTACGCAAAGTGAGTCCATTCACAATTTGTAGTATTGTGAGCGTAATACTTTTTATGGCTATGGTTGGAGGAGGAATACGGCAATGAGCGTTTTTTCACATTGCCCCTGTTACAATTCAGGGATAACAACACAAGGAACCGGACCATGAAGTCTAAAAGCGCGACCTTAGAAGACGTTGCACGCCATGCGGGCGTCTCCTATCAGACCGTGTCCAGGGTACTGAACAAATCTGCTAATGTATCCAAAGCCACGCGCAGCAAGGTGGAGAAATCCATTGAGGAGCTGCGCTATGTCCCGAACCGCCTGGCGCAACAGCTGGTAGGTAAGCAAAGTCGTACCGTGGGCCTGGTCACAATTTCCCTTGCATTGCATGCCCCATCCCAGGTGGCTGCGGCGGTAAAACGCTATGCGAACGTGGAAGGTTATCAGGTGCTCATCTCCATGATTGATGAGAGCGTCAACCAAAGTATCCAGGACTCTATTAATGAACTGAAGTCTCAACTGGTGGATAAGGTCATCATCAACGTGCCGCTGGAGACTGAACAGGCCCAAAAAATAGCCGCTGATAACGATGACATCGTCTGTCTTTTTTTAGATGTCGACCCCTACAGCTCGGTGTTTAACGTTTCGTTTAATCCGGCGGACGGTACACGGGCCAGCGTCAAGTATCTCTATGAGATGGGCCATCGGGAAATCGCGTTGCTGGCCGGCCCTGAAAGTTCGGTATCGGCCAAACTGCGTTTGAAAAGCTGGATAGAAACCCTGGAGGGTTACGGGCTGGAGCCGGTAACGGTGATTCGCGGCAACTGGGACGCGCAAAGCGGCTACGCTGGCGCGCTGCAAATGCTGCGGGAGACGCCAAACTTTACCGCCGTTTTGGTAGGTAACGATCAGATGGCATTGGGCGTACTGAGCGCATTTCACCAGCACCAGGTACCGATTCCGGGAGAAAAGTCGGTTATTGGTTATGATGACACTTATGAGAGTTCGTTCTTCTACCCGGCGCTAACCACGGTTTCGCTGGATCTTGATCTGCAAGGGAAGGAGGCCGTTCGGCGCATTCTCGACAGCGGCGATAACGAAACATCACATACGTCTTCTATCCTTCCGGCTCGTCTGGTTGTACGCCATTCTACCGGGCCAAAAACGGAGCCTGGCAAAAATCTGCAGTCTATTGCTGAGCAACTCCGGGCTCTGGCGCATCAGCTAAGTCCTTAATCTGCAAAGGGCGCTCTCGCCGCCCTTTCATCCTTCTCATTCTCAGGGTTGATCTTTGTCTTTACACGGTGTACGGTATTGTTATGTTATAACATAATGATTGAGGTCGCTATGAAACCCAATATTCATCCGCATTATCGTACGGTGGTTTTTCACGATACCAGCGCCAACGAATACTTCAAGGTCGGTTCTACTATCAGAACCGAGCGTGAGATCGAACTGGAGGGCGAGACGTACCCCTACGTGACGCTTGATGTATCGTCCAAATCGCATCCGTATTACACCGGTAAGCAGAAGGCCTTCAACAATGAAGGTAGTACCGCGCGTTTCCGTCAGCGCTTTGGCGGCTTTATTGATGCGAAGAGGGACAAATAATGCAGGTGCTAAACTCATTGCGTAGCGCGAAACAACGCCACCCGGATTGCCAGATCGTGAAGCGCAAGGGGCGGCTATACGTGATTTGCAAAAGCAATCCCCGCTTTAAAGCCGTGCAGGGACGCAAGAAAAGACGTTAACGAAAGCTCCCCAGCGTACGTAACTGCTGGCCGTCGGCGCTGAAGTTGTCGGCGGCCAGCCATTGCTGCATTGCCCTGTCTATCTGTGGCCACTCGGAATCAATAATGGAAAACCAGTCGGTATCGCGGTTGTGGCCCTTTATCACCAGCGCCTGACGAAATTGCCCCTCATACTGAAATCCCAACCGCAGCGCCGCCCGGCGTGACGGTTCGTTGAGACTGTTACATTTCCACTCGTAGCGCCGATAGCCGAGCGTATCAAAGACGTAATCCATCAGCAGCCAGTGGGCCTCGGTGGCCATTGCAGTCCGGCTCAGTAAAGGCGAGAAGTGAACGTGGCCGACTTCAACAACGCCGTTGTTAGCGTCAATTCTCATCAGCGCCAGTGAGCCCACGGGCTGGTCTGTTTGCTTATCGATCACCGCGAAGTGAATGGGGTCGTTCTGCCCGGAAACGCTCTCAATCCATGCGCGGTACTCCTCTACGCTGCTGTCCGGTTCGCGCAGCAGCCATGTCCAGCTTCGGGTATCCGGGGCTAAGCGGTGGGCGTCAAACAGCGCGCCGGCATGCGTGGAGCGCAAAGGCTCTAGCCGACAAAAGCGGCCCTGCAGGTTCACCCTTTCAGGATGTGGACAGGGCTGCCAGTCGGGCAGGGCGGTGCCAACGGGCTGATCGTATTGATTAAGATGGCTCATCAGGATTTCCTTCTATGGACGAATGCTGTGAGATTAAGCGCTTATTGGTTCCATAAAAAAGGGCCATAAGAGTATATTTTCGTAGTACCACGAGGAGCCAAAATGAATATTCCTGATGATGCTTTTTTTACTCTGTTGGAGCAGGCGCTGTGCGACAGAGGGCGTGAAACCCTGCAGCGCACGCTCTATCTCCGTCTGCGAGCGGCCATTTTGCAAGGTACGCTGGCGGGCGGTAGCCGCCTGCCAGGTTCACGGGCTATAGCGCAGCGTCTGAAGCTATCGCGCAATACCGTCAACGGCGCGCTGGAGCAGCTGGCGATGGAGGGGTATCTGCTGCGTAGCCGCCAGGGGACATACGCCGCGCTTTTGAAGTCGCAGGGTGAAGAGGAGGTTGCGGCGCGCGTGATTGTGCTCCCTGAGTACCTTCAGGGATTACCCGCCGCCACGCGTCGTGATTCGCCCACGCTGCTCTTTACGCCGGGAATGCCTGCGGTTAACTACTTTCCTCTTGCTATCTGGCGTCGACTCCTTGACCGGGTATTGCGCGAGGAGAGAAGCGCATTGCTGGGCTACGGCGATGCGCAGGGGGAACTTGCATTGCGCAAAGCGATTGCCCGTCATCTGGCGCTCTCCCGGGGCATTCGCTGCGAAGCCGGGCAAATTGTGATTACGGAAGGAGCGCTGGAAGCCGTTGATTTATGTACGCATCTGCTGAGCGTTGCCGGGGAGACGGCATGGGTGGAAGAACCCGGCTATTTAGGGGCAAAAAGCATGTTTCTTAAAGCCGGGCTTCACATCAAGGGTATACCCGTCGATCGAGAGGGTATGCGGTTCGATACCGATGATGATAGCGCAGCACCGCGATTAATCTTTACTTCACCGTCCCATCAATACCCCTGCGGTTCGGTGATGAGCGCCGGGCGGCGACTGGCTTTACTGGAATATGCCCGCCGTCATGATGCCTGGCTTATCGAGGATGATTACGATAGTGAATTTCGTTATAGCGGCGAACCGATTCCCGCCATGCTGGGAATGGTCAGGCAGGCGCCGGTAGTTTATCTGGGGACATTCAGCAAAACGCTTTTTCCCGCGCTGCGTATTGGCTTTATGGTGATGCCGGAGGGGCTGGCGGATGCCGCAAGAGGCGCGATTGGTTCACTGTTACGCGGCGGTCATCGTGCTGAACAGCGGGCGCTGGCGCTGTTTATCGAAGAGGGGCACTACGCGCGTCATCTTGCCGCTATGCGCCGCTTGTATCGCAAACGCCAGCAGCAGCTGCGGGAAACGCTGGCGGCAGAGCTTACTCACCCTTATGAAATATCAGGCGGCGAGGGGGGGTTACACCTGACTGTCGTCGTCGAAGACGTTGATGATGAAGCTATTGTGCAGCAGGCCCGGCGGTTTCAGCTCGCGCCCGGCGCATTAAGCCGTTTTTATCTGAATGAAAAAAAGGCGAGAAGCGGCTTTGTTCTGGGCTACGGTAATACGTCCGCATCACGCTTTCCTTCTGCGATACGGACGCTGGATCGCCTTATTGCGCAGCACCGATGCGGGTAAGGGAAAAGACATCGTAAAATGAGAGTTCGCCTTTGGTGGCGATCATTTTTTGCAACTGAGCTTTCTGCTCGCCATCGACGCGCGGCGACTGCAGGATTCGGTCGATGAGCTGACCGGGAACAAATCGAGTGTTGTACCACTCCCCGTTATAACAAACGCGGAAGTCCAGAACATCAATGTCTTCATAGCGATAGCGCGGGTAAACGTCAAAGAAAAAGAAGCCGTTCAGCAGAACAAATAGTACGATTAATAGCCAGACCGAATCTACCAGCGTTTCAGAACGCAGCATCACGATGAGTGTTGCCAGGAAAGCCGCATACATCGCGACAAAAAGCCATGGATGGTTGCGAATAAAGCTTATGCTAAAGCGCGGACGGTTATCGCGCTTCTCTTGCACATTAAGCTCATCAATGGTGCTTTTCAGCAGCCGCTGTATTTCTGTCATTTTATTCCCCAAATTCTGCCATGAGCCCCTATGCAGACGCGACGAACAGATGCGCGTTGGGCTCAGCCTGAAGGCTATTTTATGTTGCGTAAATCCGTGGGAAAAGTAACAGATTGGTTGCGGAAAAGCATAACAGTTACCGTTTTTCGCTCTCCACCATTTTTATGATTTGAGCCGGGTTTCCGCCGACGACGGCGTTGGCTGGCACATTTTTCACCACTACGGAACCGGAAGCCACGATGGCATTGTCGCCGATAGTCACGCCAGGATTAATTACGGCCCGGCCGCCAATCCATACATTGTGGCCAATAGTGACGGGTTTTCCGTACTCTTTACCGCTATTTCGTTCAACAGGGTCAAGGGGATGCGTTGCGGTATAAATATGCACACCCGGCGCCAGCATGCAGTTTTCGCCAATATGTATCGGACACACATCCAGCATCACGCAATCAAAGTTGGCGTAGAAATTTTTCCCGAGGAAGATATTGTAGCCGTAATCGCAGCGAAAAGTGGGTTCGATATAAGCGTCGCCTGCGTGGCCTAGCAGTTCCGTCAGTAATGCTTTTCTTAATTCACGCTCTTCAGGCGCTGAATGATTGTAACGATGCAACAGTTGTCTGGCCAGTAGACGGTCGGCCTTTAGCTCAGCGTCACCTGACACATACAGTTCACCGGCAATCATTTTTTGTTTTTCTTCACTCATGGAGGCTTCCCTTATTTCCTCATTGTAGGCCGCCACAGTATAAAAAAGAAACCGGTTTCATATAGGTACGGAAACAGCTTCTGTGACCGGTGTCGCATTTATTAGCAGCATGAGGGAAGGGCGTTTTCGGCACAAGAGTTCGGGCTTTCATTTGAAATAATTAGCGGATGAATTTCCAGACCGATGGCGGGATCTTGTCATACAGTTTATTCATCGTCAGTTCAGCAAGACGATGATCGGCTGCTGAGTAAAATACCGCCAGTTCATTATCAGAAAGTTCATATTTATTTTTTTCAATTACGCGCTCCAGCGTATCAATTGTCTGACAACGTCGTAAGCGCATCAAATAGTCTATTTTGGTTAATGTTTTATCAGACATAAATTCACCTTTTGATTGTAATAATATTAACAAGAAAGACTGGCCGGGTTTTCCCGACTGGCGTTCACAAAGCAGCGGAATAACCTGTTGCCTGATTTACGCCATTTCTGCAGATCTGCAGTGTTAATGCCGTAGTTGCTGAACAACACGAAAGTGTCATCCAGATATTCGTCAAGCTGAGTCACCAGCTTATTATCCTCAGCATACTTAATTTTATAATTAAGTGCGAACGCGGCAATGTGCTCGATCAATTCATTAAGCTGAAGATTGACAGCAGAGGTTGGGTCATTAACCCAGCCATGGTTGCTCTCTTCCAGGTTTGCAAGACAGTCATGATACAGGGTTTCGCAGAGAAATTTAAGCTGCGCAATATCATGTCTTTTTGGCGAGTATTCGTCCATAACGCATCCCCCTTTTTAGTGGTTTAACGACGACTATCGACACCGTTGTGGGATGAACACGACTAACAGACCTGACACATACATTGTAATCTTGCTCTTTAACTATAATCCACTCTTAAAAAGATTTCATCGTGCTATTACGAAAAATTACAATTAACGCGGTCAATTTATCTTAAATGCCTCGGTCTTTATTATATCGTGCCTTTAACTACAACGGAAAAATCGAAGACTGACCTTATATATCATCGGGTTAGCCCGTGCGTTTAGCTGATACGTTGATACAACCATACATAATGTCAGTGATTGAGAATATTCTTAGTGTGGAGTTGAGGGAGTAAAGTCAGTGAAAAAAGGTCATAGATAAGCAGCGGTAATCATCATTAAATATTATATCTCAGGTTATAAAATAAACAATCACAATCCGTGCGTTTTAAAGTGAGACAAAGTGAAAGGGCCGCGAATGCGGCCCTTAATGGAGAGATTAATGATGCTCAACCGGATGGCTGTGCTCAATATCCTCATTTTTCCTACTGAAGCGGCGACGCACGACCACGAAGAATACCGGCACGAAGAAAATCGCCAGAACCGTCGCGGTAATCATCCCGCCCATTACGCCAGTACCTACGGCATTCTGCGCGCCGGAGCCTGCGCCGGAGCTGATAACCAGCGGCATTACGCCGAGGATAAACGCCAGGGAGGTCATCAGAATCGGACGCAGACGCATACGAACGGCTTCAAGCGTTGCCTCAATCAGGCCTTTGCCTTCTTTATCCATCAGGTCTTTGGCGAATTCAACGATCAGTATCGCGTTCTTCGCCGACAGGCCGATAGTGGTCAACAGACCAACCTGGAAGTAAACGTCGTTAGTCAATCCTCGGAAGGTGGCAGCCAGCAGCGCCCCCACAACACCGAGCGGAACGACCAGCATGACCGAGAATGGAATTGACCAGCTCTCGTACAGCGCCGCCAGACACAGGAAGACGACGATCAGCGAGATAGCGTACAGCGCTGGCGCCTGGTTACCTGACAAACGTTCCTGATATGACATACCCGTCCAGTCATAGCCGATACCGGCAGGCAGTTTACCCGCCAGCTCTTCCATCAGGTTCATCGCTTCACCGGTACTCTTACCCGGTGTCGCCTGGCCGAGGATTTCCATCGATGGCAGACCGTTGTAGCGCTCCAGACGCGGCGAGCCGTATTCCCAGCGCGAGGTTGAGAAGGCGGAGAACGGTACCATCTGTCCATCGCTACCGCGTACGTACCAGTTGCCAATGTCTTCCGGCAGCATGCGGTATTTCGCTTCGGACATGATATACACTTTCTTCACGCGGCCACGGTCAATGAAGTCGTTGACGTAGCTACCACCCCATGCCGCGCCAAGCGTCGTGTTGATGTCGCTGATAGACACGCCAAGCGCCTGCGCTTTTTCCTGATCGATATCCACTTTGAACTGCGGAGTATCTTCCAGGCCGTTTGGACGAACCCCGCTCAATACGTCAGGGTGCTGCGCAACCATTCCAAAAAGCTGGTTACGTGCCTGGGTCAGTTTTTCATGGCCCAGGCCAGCCTGGTCGATCAGCTGGAAGTCAAAGCCCGTTGCGGTACCGAGTTCAACAATTGCCGGCAGGTTAAAGGCGAAGACCATTGCATCTTTGATCTGCGAGAAATAGCCCATCGCGCGGCCGGTAATCGCCTCAACTTTGTTCTCTTCGCCTGGACGCTGGCTCCAGTCCTTCAGAGAGACGAACGCGATACCGGTGTTTTGTCCACGACCAGCGAAACCAAAACCGTTTACGGCGAATACCGATTCAACGTTATCTTTCTCTTTGGTGAGATAGTAATTGGTCATCTCATCCAGTACTTTCTGTGTACGCTCCTGAGTTGCGCCTGCAGGGAGCTGGGCCATGCTCAGGAATACGCCCTGGTCTTCGTCTGGCAGGAACGAACTTGGCAGACGAACGAACAGCCAGGCCATTCCCACAACGATGATCAGGTACAGCACCAGATAGCGACCGGTACTACGCAGGATGTTGCCTACGCTGTCGGTATAGTGATGCGTGCTCTTATCAAACATGCGGTTAAACCAACCGAAGAAGCCAGTGGTTGCGCCATGGCTGCCTTTTTGGATTGGCTTCAGCATCGTGGCGCAAAGCGCCGGGGTGAGAATCAGAGCGACCAGCACCGACAGCGCCATCGCGGAGACGATGGTGATCGAGAACTGGCGGTAAATCGCACCGGTGGAACCACCAAAGAAGGCCATCGGGATAAACACCGCAGAAAGCACCATCGCGATGCCTACCAGCGCGCCCTGAATCTGGCCCATCGATTTACGCGTGGCTTCCTTCGGCGGTAGCCCTTCCTCTGCCATTACACGTTCGACGTTTTCCACCACCACGATGGCGTCATCCACAAGCAAGCCTATGGCGAGCACCATACCAAACATGGTGAGCGTGTTTATCGAGAAACCGAACAGCGCGAGGATGGCGAACGTCCCCAGCAGTACGACCGGCACGGCAATCGTCGGAATCAAGGTGGCGCGGAAGTTCTGCAGGAACAGATACATTACCAGGAACACCAGGATGATGGCTTCAACCAGCGTTTTTACCACTTCGTGAATGGAGATCTGCACGAATGGAGTGGTGTCATACGGATAAACAATCTTCAGGCCAGAAGGGAAGAAAGGCTCCATTTTCTTCAGTTCGGCGCGAATGGCGTTTGCGGTATCCAGCGCGTTCGCGCCGGTCGCCAGTTTAATACCCAGACCAGAAGCTGGCTGACCGTTAAACTTCGCGATAACGTCATAGTTTTCACCACCCAGCTCAATGCGCGCGACATCGCGCAGACGAACCTGGGAGCCATCCTGGTTAACCTTCAGCAGAATGTTGCCAAACTCTTCAGTATTGGTCAGACGAGTCTGCGCCACGATGGAGGCATTCAGCTGCTGGCCTTTCACCGGGGGCGTACCGCCTAACTGTCCTGCTGCAACCTGGGCGTTCTGCGCTTTCAGGGCGCTGATAACGTCAACTGGCGTCAACTGGAAGTTATTAAGTTTGTTTGGGTCCATCCAGATACGCATAGCGTACTGGGAACCAAACAACTGCACGTCACCAACGCCGCTGGTTCGGCTAATCGCATCTTTCATGTTGGCGGCAACATAGTCAGAAATGTCATCCTGATTCATGGTGCCGTTAGTATTAATAACGCCGACAACCATCAGGAAGCTGCTGGATGCCTTTTCAACGCTAATACCCTGCTGCTGTACTTCCTGCGGCAGCAGCGGTGTCGCCAGCGCCAGTTTGTTTTGAACCTGTACCTGAGCAATATCCGGATCGGTACCGGATTCAAAGGTCAGAGTGATGGTTGCTGTACCGGTGGAGTCGCCATTTGAAGACATGTACATCAGGTGATCGATACCGTTCATGTTCTGTTCGATAACCTGAGTCACGGTGTTCTGCACGGTTTCTGCGTCGGCACCGGGGTACATGGCCGTGATGGAAATTGCCGGCGGCGCAATCGTCGGATATTGCGCTATTGGCAACTTGAGGATCGAGAGCCCCCCAGCCAGCATAATGATGATGGCGATCACCCAGGCAAAGATGGGGCGATCGATAAAGAAATTAGGCATGTCTTAACGGCTCCTGTTTAAGTTAAGACTTGGTTTGTTCTGACTGAGCGTTGCCTGCGGCTTGCTGTTTTTCATCAGAAACGACTTCCTGCGCTTTTACCTGTACGCCTGGTTTGACTTTCTGCAGACCGCTAATAATGACGCGATCGCCAGTTTTCAGCCCTTCGGTGACCAGCCATTTATCGCCAATCGCCTGAGTGGCGGTAATCTGGCGAACTTCGACTTTATCGCCTTCGCCGACAACCATCGCGCTGGCATCGCCGCGCGGGGTACGGGTTACGCCCTGCTGCGGAACCAGAATCGCATCAGGATTTACGCCTTCTTCCAGGCGCGCGCGAACGAACATGCCGGGCAGCAGAGTGTGATCCGGGTTCGGGAAAATCGCGCGCAGCGTGATAGAACCGGTAGTCTGATCAACGGTAACGTCGGAGAACTCCAGCGTACCGTTCTGCGGATATTTCAAACCGTCGTTAGTGACCAGTTCAACCTTCGCTTTACCGTTCTCCTGCTGCAGTTTGCCGTTAGCCAGCTCTTGTTTCAGACGCAGAAAATCGTTGCTCGATTGAGTCACATCCACGTAGATAGGATCAAGCTGTTGCACGGTCGCCAGGGCAGTAGTCTGGCCGTTCTGCACCAGCGCGCCTTCCGTGACCGCGGATTTACCAATGCGGCCGCTGATCGGGGAGGTCACCTTAGTGTAGGCCAGATTGATGCGCGCGGTTTCAACCGCGGCTTTAGCGGCGACGACGGCAGCGTTGCTCTGCTGAGCCGTGGCTACGGCAGTATCGTAATCCTGTTGGCTAATGTACTTAGTGCCTAACAGTTTCTGGTAACGTTTAACCGTCAGCTGATCCATATTGGCGGCAGCCTGCGCTTTTGCTAAATCGCCTTTCGCGCTTTCATAGGTGGCTTGATAGGTTGCCGGATCGATTTGATAAAGAGACACGCCAGCCTGGATATCGCTGCCTTCGGTGAAGTTACGTTTCAAAATAATGCCACTGACCTGAGGACGAACTTCCGCAACGCGATAGGCGCTGGTACGGCCCGGCAGTTCAGTAGTAATTTGTAGAGGAGCGGATTTGAGCGTCACAATACCGACTTCCGGCATTTGCTGGGCTCCTTGCTGAGCCGGTTTGTCGTCACATCCTGTTAGCGCTAAGCTGCCTGAGAGCATCAGAACGACCGCCAGAGGCGTTAACCCTCTGTTTTTGTTCATATGTAAACCTCGAGTGTCCAATTTCAAATTGTTCAGTGGCTCAATCGACCACAAACCCACTGCTGTGTTTCTATTATGGTCATGCTATGGTACATACATTCACAAATGTATGTAAACGTAACCTCTGTAAACTCATCGACCTATGGCACGAAAAACCAAACAACAGGCGCTTGAGACCCGGCAACATATTCTGGATGTTGCTCTGCGTTTGTTTTCGCAGCAAGGCGTATCATCCACCTCGCTGGCCGCAATTGCAAAAGCTGCCGGTGTGACGAGGGGGGCTATCTATTGGCATTTCAAAAATAAATCGGACTTATTTAATGAAATATGGGTACTGTCAGAAGCCAATATTAACGATCTCGAAGTTGAGTATCGGGCAAAATTCCCCAACGATCCACTGTCAGTTGTGCGAGAGATCTTAGTGTATATCCTTGAAGCCACTGTGACAGAAAAACGCAGACGGCTGATGATGGAAATCATCTTTCATAAATGTGAATTCGTCGGTGAGATGGTCACGCTGCAAGAAGCGCAGCGCATTCTTTGCCTTGAGAGCTACGACCGTATCGAACAAACATTAAAGGAGAGCATTGTCGCGAAGATGCTACCCGCCAATTTATTAACCCGCCGGGCGGCGATCCTCATGCGCAGCTATCTTTCCGGCCTGATGGAGAACTGGCTTTTGGCGCCGAACGCCTTTGATCTGCAAAAAGAAGCGCGGGATTATGTCGAAGTCCTGCTGGAAATGTATCAATTTTGCCCCTCTCTGCGCAGTTCTGAAGGACTGGACGCTTAACCCGGCTAGCGGACACCAGAGGAATGATTCCTGCTGTCCGCCGCTATTTTAGTGATAACAGAAGTGCTATTCTTCGCGCTGCGACGACCCCCGGTATTCTCCGGCTTTTGCAATCACTCATGTTAACACTATGCTGCATACTATCCGTTGGCGAAATGCCCTCTCTGCTGTAGTTCTTACCCTGATGCTTTTTATCGGCTGTATTAGCGTTAATTCGGCGCTGGCGGCTGATTTACCTGAACGCTCCGAGGTCCAGAGCCAGCTCACGACCCTGAACAAGCAAAAAGATTTGACTCCCCAGGACAAGCTGGTTCAGCAGGACCTGACTCAGACGCTGGAAACGCTCGATAAAATTGAGCGCATAAAGTCGGAAACGACGCAGCTGCACCAGCAGGTCGCTCAGGCGCCTGCGAAAATGAATCAGGCTATCGATAGCCTGAACGCGCTAAGCGATGTCCCCAACGACGAGGCGACGCGTAAAACGCTGAGCACCTTGTCGCTGCGCCAGCTGGAATCGCGCGTCTCTCAGACTCTGGACGATTTGCAAAACGCGCAAAACGATCTGGCGACTTATAATAGTCAGCTTGTTTCGCTACAGACGCAGCCGGAACGCGTGCAGAATGCGATGTATTCCGCCTCTCAGCAGCTGCAGCAGATCCGTAATCGTCTGAATGGCACGACTACGGGCGAAGAGGCGCTACGTCCTACCCAGCAGAATTTGCTGCTGGCGCAGCAGGCCTTGCTGAATGCACAGATAGATCAACAGCGTAAAAGCCTGGAAGGCAACACGGTGCTGCAGGATACCCTGCAAAAGCAGCGTGACTACATCACCGCTTACAGCAATCGACTGGAGCATCAGCTTCAGCTGTTGCAGGAAGCGGTGAATAGCAAGCGCCTGACGCTGACGGAAAAGACGGCTCAGGAAGCGGTTTCTCCGGACGAAACGGCCCGTATTCAGGCAAACCCGCTGGTCAAGCAGGAGCTGGACATTAATCACCAGTTGAGCGAAAGGCTCATTTCGGCAACGGAAACGGGTAATCAGCTGGTTCAGCGCAACATCAAAGTGAAGACCTGGCTCGATCGTGCTCTGCAATCCGAGCGCGATATTAAAGAGCAGATTTCCGTGCTGAAAGGCAGCCTGCTGCTGTCGCGTATCCTTTATCAGCAACAGCAAACGCTGCCCTCTGCGGAGGAGCTAAGCGACATGACCAACCGCATCGCCGACCTGCGCCTTGAGCAGTTCGAGGTCAACCAGCAGCGCGATGCGCTATTCCAGAGCGATGCGTATGTCGCGAAGCTGGAGGAGGGGCATAGCAGCGAGGTGAATCCCGAAGTGCATGATGCGCTTCTTGAGATTGTTGATATGCGCCGGGAACTGCTCGATCAGTTTAATAAACAGCTCGGCAACCAGCTGATGATGGCGATTAACCTGCAAATCAATCAGCAGCAGCTAATGAGCGTGTCAACCAACCTGAAAGCCATCCTGACGCAGCAGATTTTCTGGGTAAATAGCAACCGCCCGATGGACTGGGAGTGGTTTAAAGCCTTCCCGGAGGCGCTGAAAGGACAGTTTAAGGCGATGAAAATCACCGTAAACTGGGAAAAGGCCTGGCCTGCGGTATTTATCGCTTTTCTGGCCGGCCTGCCGCTGCTGCTGATTGCCGGTCTGATTCGCTGGCGTCTGAACTGGCTGAAAGCGTATCAGGCTAAGCTGGCGTCGCAGGTGGGGCAACTGCGCAACGATACGCAGCTCCACACGCCGAAAGCGATTCTTATCGATCTGATTCGGGCGCTGCCGGTGGTGCTGGTCATACTCGCCGTCGGTCTGATTCTGCTGACGATGCAGCTGAATATTAGCGACCTTCTGTGGGCCTATAGCAAGAAGCTGGCGCTATTCTGGCTGGTGTTTGGCCTGTGCTGGAAAGTGCTGGAAAAAGACGGCGTGGCGGTGAGCCACTTTAATATGCCGTCACAGCTGACCAGCCACTGGCGGCGGCAGATTGTTCGCGTGAGCCTTGCGCTGCTGCCGCTCAACTTCTGGTCGGTGATGTCGGAACTGTCGCCGCTGCACCTGATGGATGACGTTCTCGGGCAGTTCGTTATTTTCCTCAACCTGTTGCTGATCGCGGTGCTTGTCTTGCCGATGTGCCGCGAAAGCTGGCGTGATAAAGAATCTCACAGCCTGCGCCTTATCACCGTTACCGTGCTATCGATCGTTCCCATCGCCCTGATGGTGCTGACGGCAACCGGCTATTTCTATACGACGCTGCGTCTGGCCGGCCGCTGGATTGAAACCGTTTATCTGGTGATGCTGTGGAACCTGTTGTATCAGACCGTGCTGCGCGGCCTGAGCGTGGCCGCGCGGCGTATTGCCTGGCGCCGCGCGCTGGCGCGTCGTCAGCATCTGGTTAAAGAGGGGGCTGAAGGAGCCGAGCCGCAGGAAGAACCGACAATTGCTCTGGAGCAGGTTAACCAGCAAACGCTGCGTATTACGATGCTGGTGATGATCGCGCTGTTTGCGGTCCTGTTCTGGGCGATTTGGTCGGATCTCATCACCGTCTTCGCCTATCTCGATAGTATTACGCTGTGGCATTACAACGGTACCGAAGCCGGGGTCAGCGCCGTGAAAAGCGTTACCATGGGGAGCCTGCTGTTCGCGATTGTCGCTTCGATGGTTGCCTGGGCGTTAATTCGCAACCTGCCGGGACTGCTGGAAGTGCTGGTGCTGTCCCGACTAAATATGCGCCAGGGGGCGTCTTATGCCATTACGACAATCCTTAATTACGCCATTATCGTTATTGGCGCGATGACGGTATTTGGCGCTCTGGGCGTCTCATGGGATAAACTACAGTGGCTGGCAGCGGCGTTGTCGGTTGGTTTAGGTTTCGGCTTACAGGAAATATTCGGTAACTTTGTTTCCGGTCTGATTATTCTCTTTGAGCGCCCGGTGCGCATTGGCGATACGGTGACCATTGGCACCTTCTCCGGCACCGTCAGCAAAATCCGCATTCGCGCCACGACCATCACCGATTTTGACCGTAAAGAGGTGATTATCCCCAATAAGGCCTTCGTGACTGAGCGTCTGATTAACTGGTCGCTCTCCGATACCGTCACCCGCGTTGTCATCCGCCTTGGCGTAGCGTACGGTTCTGACCTGGATAAGGTTAAAGAAGTGCTGCTTAAGGCTGCGCACGAGCATCCGAAAGTGATGCAGGAGCCCGCGCCGTCGGTTTTCTTTACCACTTTCGGCGCCAGTACGCTCGATCATGAACTACGACTATACGTGCGCGAACTTCGCGATCGCAGCTATGCAGTGGATGAGCTTAACCGGGCGATCGATCGTTTGTGTCGTGAGAACAATATTGATATCGCCTTTAACCAGCTGGAGGTTCATCTTCGCAATGAGAAGGGCGATGAAGTCACCGAGGTGAAGCGGGATAAAGGCGACGATGCCACTCCGGCGATGAGCTAAGCATGGCGGGGCGGTAAATACCCGCCCCGCAGATTTTAATGGCTGAGCGAGGAGAGTTCTTCCTGGCTCAGACCCGTCAGCTCCATCACCATCTTAGGATCCTGCCCGCTGGCGAGCATTTTCAGCGCAATGCTGTGCGAGATTTCTTTACGGCCTTTCTGTCGACTCTCCAGTCTGCCTTCTCTTCTCCCTTTTTTACGACCTTTCTCTTCCAGCCATTCGGCAATCGCCAGCAGCGCAACCAGTATCGGTTGCAATTCGGCCAGATCGCGCTGGCGGATATGCTTTTGCAACAGTTCCAGCATCGCCATACGCTGGTGGAGGATGAATTGATTATCTGGCATAACGGTCAGGTCCATCAGTGGAAAATCACCGCCGTACAGCGCGCTGGCAAGCTCAGGATGGTTAAAGAGATGATGCCAGTTGAGCGTATGCGGCCAGGGACTGACGGCGCCGTGATAAAACAGAATGGGGACCACAAGGGGCAACGTATCGTGGCCAGCATCAAGGTGACGCTGTATGGCTACGAGCGTATAGCGCATCAGGCGAAAAGCCATGAACTTGTCCGGAGAGCTTTGATGTTCAATCAGCGCATAGATATATCCGGCGCCGTGCCGCGTTTGCAGAGAGTAAAGTATATCTGAGTAGCTGGAGCGCAGGTCTTCTTCGATAAAACTGCCTGAAGCCAGCTGCAGCGTACTAAGATCGCAGATACTTAAAAACTGCGCCGGGAGGTAAAGCTGTAAAAAATCGCGGGCGACCTCTTTCTGAGTCAACATTTGACGAAAAATGGCATCGTGCGGCGTACGTGAGAATCTTTCCATGAGCATTTATCCGTTTTGGTAAGGGCAGGCGATGACTCTGCCACCCCCAACGATCCGGCAACAGGCTACTCCGGCGCGTTTTGCGAGGCCTCTTCCGCACTTTTTACTTTGTTTTCATAATCGCGACGGATAATCTCCAGCGCAGCTAGCACGGTTTGCGCAGGGACATTATTTTCCTCAAGCAGCATGATTAAATCGACGGCCAGCTTGACCTCGTCAGGCGCATTTTCCAGCGACATCTTTCTTCCTCCACTTAACGTGTTAATCGGGCCAGCCTGTTTTCAATTTTTTCCAGCGCGTCGCGACAGCGGGCAAGGCGTGCGGCGTAGGCGTCAACTTCTTTTGCCAGCCGCTGCTGTTCATCAAGAGATGTGACTTGCGCCAGCTGTCTTTGGCGATCGTTGCGCATGGCCAGCAGACGCCGCTCATATTCCTGATGCTGGATACGCCGGCGCTGCCAGCGGCTAAGCGTCGGCGAAGCGCTATCCCAGGCGCGTAACGACCAGGTGGCCGTTTCCCGGCTAATGGCGGCGATTTGGGCCACAAGATGTTCCGCCAGCCAGGCAACCTGGGGGAGCTGCTGGCGTTCGACCGCCAGCTTTAACTCCGTTAAACGATCGCTGGCCTCATTGAGATAAGCCTGCATCTGCGTGCTGCGGGTCCGAAACAGCTGGCGATCGAAACGCGGGCTGAGGGTCGCGTGATTCGCCATTGGCGCTACCCGGACGGCCAGCTCCGCAAGCTGATTTTCCAACGAATGTAAAAGCCGGGTGGTTTTCAAATAACTCCTCCATCCCCTGATAAGCAACTGTGCTACATTAGCGTTATCTTCTTGATAACGATTCGCATTATGCCACGTATTATTTTGATCATCATTGGCTGGCTGGCGGTAGCGCTGGGAACGCTGGGCGTATTTTTACCGCTACTGCCGACGACGCCTTTTATCCTGCTTGCCGCCTGGTGCTTTGCGCGCTCGTCGCCGCGTTTTCACCACTGGCTTTTGTACCGCTCATGGTTTGGCGGTTACCTGCGTCACTGGCAGAAATACCGCGCCATGCCGCCGGGAGCGAAGCCGCGCGCGATAGCGATGATTTTGCTGACCTTTGCTATTTCCCTGTGGCTGGTTAATCTTACTTGGGTGCGCATCTTGCTGCTGATCATTCTGGCCTGTCTGCTGATATTTATGTGGCGCATTCCGGTGGTTGATGCAAAGCAACAAAAGCACTGATGCGCAATAATGATGGTTGCAATTGTCGCTGACAGCCAGTAAATTCTGGCGTTTTCGAGCGCGGGTAAGCCTGGTCAAAGGTTAAACAAATGTTTCTTTGGCCCATTTGGCATGCCCGTGAGTAATACCGTTTTAATCAGGCATACACTTATGACCGCAACAGCACAGCAGCTTGAATATCTGAAGAACAGCATCCAAAGCATCCAGGACTATCCGAAACCTGGCATCCTTTTCCGTGATGTCACCAGCTTGCTGGAAGACCCGAAGGCCTATGCGCTCAGCATTGAACTGCTGGCCGAGCGTTATAAAGACGCGGGTATTACCAAAGTGGTGGGCACCGAAGCGCGTGGCTTCTTGTTTGGCGCACCGGTTGCGCTGGCGCTGGGCGTAGGCTTTGTTCCGGTACGCAAGCCGCGTAAGCTGCCGCGTGAGACCATCGCAGAAAGCTACGAGCTTGAGTACGGCACCGATCAGCTGGAAATCCATGTCGATGCGATCAAAGAAGGCGATAAAGTCCTGGTGGTTGACGATCTGCTGGCAACCGGCGGCACCATCGACGCCACCGTGAAGCTTATCCGTCGCCTGGGCGGTGAAGTGCACGATGCGGCTTTTATTATCAATCTGTTCGATCTGGGCGGCGAGCAGCGTCTGGAAAAACTGGGAATTAACTGCTATAGCCTGGTCCCTTTCCCGGGTCACTAAGCAAATCCCTCCACATAGCCTCGCTGATTGAGCGGGGCTGTGATAGCATGACCCCCTCGTGATTTCACCTTCCAGCGTTTCAGAGCCAGCCCATGAGTTATCAGGTCTTAGCCCGTAAATGGCGCCCACAAACCTTTGCTGACGTCGTCGGCCAGGAACATGTGCTGACCGCACTGGCGAACGGCTTGTCGTTAGGGCGCATTCATCATGCCTATCTCTTTTCCGGCACCCGCGGCGTGGGTAAAACCTCTATCGCACGCCTGCTGGCAAAAGGATTAAACTGTGAAACCGGTATTACCGCCACGCCATGCGGCGTCTGCGATAACTGCCGTGAAATAGAACAGGGGCGCTTTGTCGATCTGATAGAGATCGATGCCGCTTCGCGCACCAAAGTCGAAGATACCCGCGATCTGCTGGATAACGTGCAGTACGCGCCGGCCCGCGGTCGCTTCAAGGTCTATCTGATCGATGAAGTCCATATGCTTTCGCGCCACAGCTTCAACGCGTTGTTAAAAACGCTGGAGGAGCCGCCGGCGCACGTAAAATTTCTGCTGGCGACCACCGATCCGCAGAAGCTGCCGGTGACCATTCTTTCCCGCTGCCTGCAGTTCCATCTTAAGGCGCTGGATGTCGAACAGATTCGCCATCAGCTTGAGCATATCCTCGGCGTCGAGCAGATCGCTTTCGAACCGCGCGCGCTGCAGCTGCTGTCGCGCGCGGCGGATGGCAGCCTGCGCGATGCATTAAGCCTGACCGATCAGGCTATCGCCAGCGGCGACGGCCGTCTGACGGCTGAATCCGTTAGCACCATGCTCGGTACGCTTGACGACGATCAGGCGCTCTCGCTGATTGAAGCGCTGGTGGCCGCCGATGGCGAACGCGTCATGGCCGGCGTCAATGAAGCTGCCGCTCGCGGCGTGGAGTGGGAGGCTTTGCTGGTGGAAATGCAGAGCCTGTTGCACCGCATTGCAATGGTTCAGCTGTCGCCGTCGGCGCTGGGGGCGGATATGGCCGCGATAGAGCTACGCATGCGCGAGCTGGCGCGGACGGTGCCGCCTACCGATGTTCAGCTGTACTATCAAACGTTATTAATTGGCCGTAAAGAGCTTCCATACGCGCCGGATCGCCGGATGGGCGTTGAGATGACGCTTCTGCGTGCGCTGGCGTTCCATCCGCGTATGCCGCTGCCGGAACCGGAGGCGCCGCCGGCGCAGGCTATTCAGGCCGCCCCTGCACAGCAGTCCGCCCCGGCATCCGCTCCACCGCCGCCGCCGCCGCAGAATTTGCCGCAGACCACCAGCCAGGTGCTGGCGGCACGCAGCCAACTGCAGCGCAGCCAGGGAGCGCCCACCCCAAAAAAGAGTGAACCGGCAGCCGCTTCCCGCGCGCGGCCGGTGAATAACGCTGCGCTGGAACGACTGAGTTCGATTACTGAACGCGTACAGGCGCGTCCGGCTGCTGCTGCGCTGGAAAAAGCGCCGGCGAAAAAAGAAGCTTATCGCTGGAAATCGACGACGGTTGTTGAAACCGTGAAAGAAGAAGTGGCGACGCCGAAGGCGCTGAAAAAAGCGCTGGAGCATGAAAAAACGCCGGAACTGGCGGCAAAACTGGCTATTGAAGCGGTCGAGCGCGATAGCTGGGCGGCGGAAGTCAGCCGGCTTGCGGTGCCAAAGCTGGTGGAGCAGGTCGCCCTCAATGCCTGGAAAGAGCAGGAGGGCAACCGCGTCTGCCTGCATCTTCGCCCGAACCAGCGGCACCTGAATTCGGCGGGCGCGCAGCAAAAGCTGGCGGAAGCGCTCGGTATTTTGTACGGTACGCCGGTTGAATTGACCATCGTGGAAGATGATAATCCCGCGATGCGCACGCCGCTTGAGTGGCGGCAGGCAATTTATGAAGAAAAGCTCGCGCAGGCGCGTGAAGCGATTATTGCGGATAATAACATTCAGACGCTGCGTCGATTTTTCGATGCGGACCTGGATGAAGAGAGTATTCGCCCCATTTGATTGCAAGTCTGACTTGCGGTCAGCATCCTTAACGATGACCTACTGAGAGAGAAGCCTATGTTTGGTGGAAAAGGCGGTCTGGGTAACCTGATGAAGCAGGCCCAGCAGATGCAAGAAAAAATGCAGCAGATGCAGGAAGAAGTCGCTCGACTGGAAGTGACCGGTGAATCCGGCGCAGGCCTGGTCAAAGTCACCATCAACGGTGCGCATAACTGCCGCCGCGTTGAGATCGACCCGAGCCTGCTGGAAGACGACAAAGAGATGCTGGAAGATCTGGTGGCCGCTGCGTTTAACGATGCCGCCCGCCGCATCGAAGAGACGCAGAAAGAAAAAATGGCGTCTGTGTCCGCCGGTATGCAGCTGCCGCCAGGCTTTAAGATGCCGTTCTGATGCAAACCAGTCCGCTGTTAACGCAGCTTATGGAAGCACTGCGCTGCCTGCCGGGCGTCGGCCCGAAGTCGGCGCAGCGCATGGCGTTTACCCTGCTGCAGCGCGATCGCAGCGGCGGGATGCGCCTGGCGCAAGCGCTGACGCGCGCGATGTCGGAAATCGGCCACTGCGCCGATTGCCGCACATTCACCGAGCAGGAGGTATGCAATATTTGCAGCAACCCTCGGCGGAAGGAAAACGGCCAGATCTGCGTGGTAGAGAGCCCAGCGGATATCTACGCTATCGAGCAGACCGGGCAGTTTTCCGGTCGTTATTTTGTGCTGATGGGCCATCTGTCGCCGCTTGACGGCATCGGGCCGGATGACATTGGGCTCGATCGCCTGGAGCAGCGTCTGCGTGACGAATCGATGCAGGAAGTGATCCTCGCAACCAACCCAACGGTTGAAGGGGAGGCGACCGCGAACTATATCGCCGAGCTTTGCGCGCAGTATGGCGTAGAGGCGAGCCGTATCGCTCATGGCGTACCGGTCGGCGGCGAGCTGGAAATGGTTGACGGCACAACGCTGTCACACTCTCTTGCCGGACGGCATAAGATTCGTTTTTAATCAAACGGAGGCGCTTTTCGGGGCCTCCGCTTGAAAACGTCTTCCTCTGTCCCCATCTCACCCTCAACGGTTTTTTTACCATTAACAATGGCATTGTTGAGGTTGATTTAGATGAAAGGACAAGAAACTCGTGGTTTTCAGTCAGAGGTTAAGCAGCTTCTGCACCTGATGATCCATTCTCTTTATTCCAACAAAGAAATTTTCCTGCGTGAGCTGATTTCCAACGCCTCCGATGCGGCCGACAAGCTGCGCTTCCGCGCCCTGTCCCAGCCGGATCTGTATGAAGGCGACGGCGAACTGCGCGTGCGTGTTTCATTTGATAAAGACAACCGCACCCTGACCATTGCCGATAACGGCATTGGTATGAACCGCGATGAAGTGATTGACCATCTCGGCACCATCGCCAAGTCCGGCACCAAAGCATTCCTTGAGTCCATGGGCTCTGACCAGGCGAAAGACAGCCAGCTGATTGGCCAGTTCGGCGTGGGCTTCTATTCAGCGTTTATTGTCGCCGATAAAGTCACCGTACGTACCCGCGCGGCGGGAGACAGCGCAGAAAATGGCGTATTCTGGGAGTCCGCCGGCGAAGGCGAATATACCGTTGCCGACATTAACAAAGCCGATCGCGGTACCGAGATCACGCTGCACCTGCGCGAAGGCGAGGATGATTTCCTCAACGACTGGCGCGTGCGTTCGATCATCAGCAAATACTCCGATCACATCGCGCTGCCGGTGGAAATTGAAAAACGCGAAGAAGTGGACGGTGAAACCGTCATTACCTGGGAGAAAATTAACAAAGCCCAGGCGCTGTGGACGCGCAATAAGTCGGAAATCAAAGACGACGAGTACAACGAGTTTTATAAGCATATTGCCCATGACTACAGCGATCCGCTGACCTGGAGCCACAACCGCGTTGAAGGCAAGCAGGAGTACACCAGCCTGCTGTATATCCCGTCGCAGGCGCCATGGGATATGTGGAATCGCGACCATAAACACGGCCTGAAGCTGTACGTACAGCGCGTTTTCATCATGGATGACGCTGAGCAGTTTATGCCGAACTACCTGCGCTTCGTCCGCGGCCTGGTCGACTCCAACGATCTGCCGCTGAATGTGTCGCGTGAAATCCTTCAGGACAGCAGCGTGACCCGCAATCTGCGCACTGCGCTGAGCAAGCGCGCCCTGCAGATGCTGGAAAAACTGGCGAAAGACGACGCGGAAAAATATCAGACCTTCTGGCAGCAGTTTGGCCTGGTGCTGAAAGAAGGCCCGGCGGAAGATCACGCTAACCAGCAGACCATTGCTAAACTGCTGCGTTTCGCCAGTACCCATACCGATTCCGCCGCGCAGACCGTGTCGCTGGAAGAGTACGTCTCCCGCATGAAAGAAGGGCAGGAGAAGATTTACTACATTACCGCCGACAGCTACGCCGCCGCGAAGAGCAGCCCGCATCTGGAACTGCTGCGTAAGAAAGGCATTGAAGTGCTGCTGCTTTCCGATCGCATCGACGAGTGGATGATGAGCTATCTGACCGAGTTCGACGGTAAGCCGTTCCAGTCGGTGGCGAAAGCCGATGAGTCGCTGGATAAGCTGACGGACGAAGTGGATGAAACCACAAAAGAAGCTGAGAAGGCGCTGGAGCCGTTCGTTGAGCGAGCCAAAACGCTGCTCGGCGACCGGGTGAAAGAGGTTCGCCTGACCCATCGTCTGACCGATACGCCGGCCATCGTTACCACCGACGCGGATGAAATGAGCACCCAAATGGCGAAACTGTTTGCCGCTGCGGGCCAGGCCGCGCCGGAAGTGAAGTACATCTTCGAACTGAACCCGCTGCATCCGCTGGTAAAACGCGCGGCGGACACTCAGGATGATGCGCAATTCGGCGAGTGGGTTGAGCTGCTTCTCGATCAGGCGCTGCTGGCCGAGCGCGGTACGCTGGAAGATCCGAACCAGTTTATTCGCCGCATGAACCAGCTGCTGGCGTCGTAATCTTTCCCCTCAGCCTCACCCTCTCCCTGTCAGGGGAGAGGGGACTTGCCCGGCATTGACATGCTGGCGCGGAGGCTGTCATCGTTTAGCCTGCTTCTCCCTGTTCCCCTGCTGGCTCCGGCGCGTGTTTTCTTCCTTGCCCTGCGGGAGAGGAGCGGAATGAGGGCAACAAAACGCACTCTACGTAAAATATCTCACCATTAACCGTTTCAGCCGCCCCGCCTTCCTTGAGCCATCCGCGTTCTGGTGGTATGGTTTAGCGTTTTTTGAAATATTGAATCAACTTTTGAGGGGATTTTCGTAATGCGTATTATTCTGCTTGGCGCTCCGGGCGCGGGTAAAGGAACTCAGGCTCAGTTCATCATGGAGAAATACGGTATTCCGCAAATCTCCACCGGCGACATGCTGCGTGCCGCGGTGAAGTCAGGCTCCGAGCTGGGCAAAAAGGCGAAGGATATTATGGACGCCGGTAAGCTGGTCACCGACGAACTGGTTATCGCCCTGGTCAAAGAGCGTATTACTCAGGAAGATTGCCGCAACGGATTCCTGCTGGACGGCTTCCCGCGCACCATTCCCCAGGCTGACGCCATGAAAGAAGCGGGCATTGCCGTAGATTACGTACTGGAATTCGATGTTCCTGATGAACTGATCGTTGACCGCATCATCGGCCGTCGCGTTCACGCTGCTTCCGGCCGCGTTTATCACATCAAATTTAATCCGCCGAAAGTCGAAGGCAAAGACGACGTGACCGGCGAAGAGCTGACCACCCGTAAAGACGACCAGGAAGAGACCGTGCGTAAGCGTCTGGTTGAATATCATCAGATGACGGCTCCGCTGATCGGCTACTATCAGAAAGAAGCTGAAGCGGGCAATACCCAATACGCGAAAGTTGATGGCACCAAAGCGGTTGCGGACGTTCGCGCCGAACTGGAAAAAATCCTCGGTTAATTCCGTTAGTTCTCATCCCGCAGCGGCGGGGTGAGAACTCCTCTCATTTTACCTTTTTCTATGATTGGTTCCGTTTAGCGCCATTTCAGCTACAATTGTCAGCGATTCAAATGGTTAAGAGGCGGTAATGCATCAGACGAAAACAGGTATCTTATTAGCCAATTTAGGCACTCCCGATGCGCCCACGCCCGACGCGGTTAAGCGCTATCTACGACAGTTTCTTAGCGATCGGCGCGTGGTGGATACCTCCCGTCTACTGTGGTGGCCGTTGCTGCGCGGCGTGATACTGCCCCTGCGCGCCCCCAGGGTCGCTAAGCTCTATCAGTCCATCTGGATGGAAGACGGCTCGCCGCTGATGGTCTATAGCCAGCAGCAGAGGCAGGCGCTGGCCGCGCGGCTTCCGGATACGCCGGTGGCGCTGGGGATGAGCTACGGCTCGCCGTCGCTGGAGAGCGCGGTGGATGAACTGCTGGCGCAGGGTGTGGACCACATCGTGGTGCTACCGCTCTATCCGCAATACTCCTGTTCTACCGTGGCGGCGGTCTGGGATGAGCTGGGGCGTATCCTCGCCGGAAAGCGCGCGATTCCCGGCATCTCTTTTATTCGCGACTATGCCGATGATGTGGACTACATTCACGCGCTGGCCGCCAGCGTACGCGCTTCGTTTGCGGTGCACGGCGAGCCGGATTTACTGCTGCTCTCCTATCATGGGATTCCACAGCGTTACGCTCAGCAAGGGGATACCTATCCTCAGCGCTGTCGCGATACCACTCGTGAGCTGGTTTCAGCCCTTGGTCTGTCGCCTGACCGGGTCATGATGACTTTTCAGTCGCGCTTTGGTCGTGAGCCGTGGCTGACGCCCTATACTGACGAAACGCTGAAAATGCTCGGTGAGAAAGGGGTGAAGCATATTCAGGTTATCTGCCCCGGCTTTGCTGCCGATTGCCTGGAGACGCTGGAAGAGATCGCGGTGCAAAACCGGGAAATCTTCCTTGAAGCCGGCGGCCAGCAATATGAGTACATACCGGCGCTTAATGCGGACACCGCGCATATTGAAATGATGGTCAACCTGACGGCGAAATATCGCTGATCGCGCGTGCGGCGGGGAGTATGCTACTATTCCCCGCTTGTTCACTGTCAATAAATCGCCACTATGAAATTTCCCGGTAAACGCAAATCCAAACACTATTTTCCCGTCAACGCTCGCGATCCGCTGCTGCAACAAATTCAGCCGGACAATGAGTCTAACGTCGCCTGGGTCGTCGGCATCGATCAAACCCTGGTCGATATCGAAGCGAAAGTGGATGAGGCGTTTATCGTACGCTACGGCCTGAGCGCCGGGCATTCGCTGGTGATTGAGGATGATGTCGCCGAAGCGTTGTACCAGGAACTGGTCCGCAACGATCTGATTACCCACCAGTTTGCCGGTGGTACCATCGGAAACACCATGCACAACTACTCGGTGCTGGCGGATGACCGCTCGGTTCTGCTTGGCGTCATGTGCAGCAATATTGAAATCGGCGGCTACGCCTATCGCTACCTGTGCAACACCTCCAGCCGTACCGATCTGAACTACCTGCAAGGCGTGGATGGCGCGATTGGTCGCTGCTTTACCCTTATTAGCGACTCCGGCGAGCGCACCTTTGCGATCAGCCCCGGCCATATGAATAAGCTCCGCCCGGAAAGCATTCCGGAAAGCGTGATCGCCGGCGCTTCCGCGCTGGTGCTGACCTCCTACCTCGTCCGCTGCAAGCCGGGTGAGCCGATGCCGGACGCGACGATGCAGGCCATCAAATATGCGAAAAAGCACGATGTACCGGTGGTCCTGACCCTGGGGACTAAATACGTTATCGCTGATAATCCGGCGTGGTGGCAGGCGTTCCTCAAAGAACACGTTTCTATTCTGGCGATGAACGAAGAGGAGGCGGAAGCGCTGACCGGACTATCCGATCCGCTGCTGGCTTCCGACAAGGCGCTGGAGTGGGTTGACCTGGTACTGTGCACCGCCGGGCCCGCCGGGCTGTATATGGCCAGTTTTACCGAGGATGAGGCTAAGCGCAAAACGCAGCATCCGCTGCTGCCTGGCGCGATTGCCGAGTTTAACCAGTATGAATTCAGCCGCGCGATGCGCCACCAGGACTGCGAGAATCCGCTGCGTATTTATTCGCATATCGCACCCTATATGGGCGGGCCGGAGAAGATCATGAACACCAACGGCGCCGGCGACGGCGCGCTGGCGGCACTGCTGCACGACATCACCGCTAATAATTATCATCGCAATAACGTGCCGAACTCCAGCAAGCACAAATGCAAATGGCTGACCTATTCCTCGCTGGCGCAGGTGTGTAAATACGCTAACCGCGTGAGCTATCAGGTGCTGAACCAGCATTCACCGCGTCTGACCCGCGGCCTGCCGGAGCGTGAAGATAGTCTGGAAGAGGCCTACTGGGATCGTTAAGCCGGTAAATAAAGTCGGCCCCGGGGAGTCGGGGCCGGAAGCATTAACCGGTAATAAGCTCGCCGGCTGGCGGCGTTTCAAGCAGCTTAAGCATGGCGCGGGCGATTTCTCGCTCGCCCATCACTACCTGGTTGGCGCCGCGTTCAACAATATATTCCACCTCATCGTCGTAATGCGCGCGCGCGATGATCTCGATATTCGGGCACTTCTCGCGCGCTGAGGCCACGATCTCTCCGGCCTCGTAACCGTTAGGGATGGTGAGCAGTAGCCAGCGCGCGCAGTCCAGATGCGCCAGATTCATTATCTCTTCATTGGCGGCGTTACCTAAAACTGCGCGAATACCCCGCGCGCGCAGTTCGTCAACGCGGGTGCGCGATGTTTCGATAACTACCAGCGGTATCCCCTGAGCCATCAGTTTTTCACCAAGCAGGCTCCCGACGCGACCGAAACCGACCAGCAGCGCATGGTTACAGATATCAACGGGGATCTGTTTCTCATCTTCCAGCACTTCTTCCAGCGTCTGTTCGTCCAGCGTCTCCGTTTTATCGAGGTATTTTTCCAGCAGGGTAAACAGGACCGGGTTGAGCATGATGGAGATAATGGCGCCGGCAAGCACCAGGTTCTGCCCGGCCTGCGGCAGCAGATCCAGCGCCATTCCCAGACCAGCAAGAATAAAGGCGAATTCACCGATTTGCGCCAGACTGGCGGCAATGGTCAGGGCAGTGCGCGGCGAGTGGCCGAACATCCGCACCAGGAAGAAGGCGGCAGCCGATTTACCGAAAATGATGATAGCCAGCGTCGCCAGTACTGCCAGCGGCTGCTCAAGCAGAATCATCGGGTCGAACAGCATTCCGACGGAGACAAAGAACAGCACGGCGAAGGCGTCGCGCAGCGGCAGCGTATCGTGGGCCGCGCGATGGCTGAGCTCGGATTCATTGAGCACCATACCGGCGAAAAAGGCGCCGAGGGCGAAGGAGACGTCAAATAGTTCAACGGCGCCGAAAGCGATGCCGAGCGCTAACGCCAGTACCGACAGTGTAAACAGCTCGCGTGAACCGGTTGCCGCGCTGCGCGACATAATCCACGGCACCAGGCGGCGGCCGACGAGCATCATAATGGCGATGAAGGCGACGACTTTGCCGATGGTAATACTCATATCGAGGGCCAGAGAAGCCAGGCCCACGTCGCCTTTCTCGGTCATGCCGGCAACCGCCGGCAGCAGCACCAGCGTCAGAACCATCACCAGATCTTCAACAATCAGCCAGCCGATGGCGATTTGCCCCCGCTGGCTATCAATAAGCTGCCGTTCTTCCAGCGCGCGCAGCAGCACCACGGTACTGGCGGTAGAAAGACACAGACCAAAAACGATACCGGTCATTAACGACCAGCCCAGCATGGCAGAGAGCGCCATACCCAACAGGGTCGCTACGGCTATCTGGGCGATAGCGCCCGGGATGGCGATGGCCTTAACCGCCATCAGATCTTTTAAGGAGAAATGCAGACCCACGCCGAACATCAGCAGGATCACGCCGAGCTCGGCCAGTTCCGGTGCCAGCTTGGTATCAGCAACAAAACCTGGGGTAAAAGGTCCGGCCAGCACGCCCGCTAATAGATATCCCACCAGAGGAGAAATACGTAGCTTATTGGCAATCATGCCGAGAATAAAGGCGAGCACAAGGCCGCCGACAATGGTGGTGATTAGCGGTGTTGCGTGGTGCATTCCGTCTCCTTGCAGTGGTGAGCTGATCCATTTTCGGTACATACCCGTCATGCTTCAATTTGCATGGGCGTAGGCTTTATTACTTAGCTCATCCATGAGCCTCGCCCTTGGGGGCCAGCGCCAGCGCTGTTCAAGGCACAAGTGGCTTGTCCTGCAACTTGAATGAATTAGGGTATAAAACCAAAAAACCGAATAATAGTTTATGACACTTTCAGCGGTTTTGTTTATGAATAATCGTTGAATTTTGCAGAAAAATGCAATTGACGTGCAAAAAAGCACGGAGCGCAAAATGGCAGCAGCTTATGCGGGGTAATGCTGGTGGGGTAAGGGATTGTGGTAGCCAAAGTTACACTTTGGCTACCGAAGAATCATGACTTTTGATGGTTGTTAGGTAGAAATATCGTCAGGATGCCGATTAGAGGCAGGAAAGCGCAGATTTTATAGACCAGTTCGATGCTGGTATGGTCAGCTAAGAGCCCCAGTACCGCGGCGCCAAGGCCACCCATGCCAAAAGCAAAACCGAAGAACAAACCAGAAACCATGCCGATCCGCCCCGGTAATAGCTCCTGGGCATAGACCAGAATGGCGGAAAAGGCTGAGGCAAGGATAAAACCAATTATCACCGTTAAAATCCCGGTCCATTCCAGGGATGCATAGGGTAAAACAAGGGTGAACGGCGCTACGCCAAGGATAGAGCCCCAAATAACATATTTGCGCCCAATCTTATCGCCGACAGGCCCGCCAATCACCGTTCCTGCCGCGACGGCAAAAAGAAAGGCAAACAGATGAAACTGGGCATTTTGCACCGACAATCCGAATTTTTGCATCAGATAAAAGGTGTAATAGCTGCTGATGCTCGCCATATAGAAGTATTTCGAGAAAATCAGCAGTAACAGGATACTGACCGCCAGAATAACTTTGTTTTTTGGCAACGGATTTACAATCAGCGCCTTCGGTTTACCTTTATTCATCCGATGCTGAGCGGCATACCAGCGGCTGATTTGCGCCAGCACGACGATCGCCAACAGCGCTGCCAGGACAAACCAGCCAACGTTACCTTTACCGTAAGGAGCGATAATCAGGGCCGCAAGCAGCGGGCCTAACGAGCTGCCAAAGTTACCGCCGACCTGAAATATCGACTGCGCCAGGCCATGGCGACCGCCGGAAGCCATACGCGCCACGCGTGAAGACTCCGGATGAAAGACCGAAGACCCGGTGCCGACCAGCGCGGCTGCCAGCAGAACCATACCAAAGCTCCCCGAGATCGCCAGCAGCACCAGACCGCTCAGGGTAAAGCACATGCCTATCGGCAGCGACCACGGCATCGGATGTTTGTCGGTCAGATAGCCGACGACCGGCTGCAATAGCGATGAGGCCAGCTGGAAGGTGAGGGTAATCATACCTATCTGCACAAAGGTCAGCGAAAACTCGGCCTGCAGCAGCGGGTAGATAGCCAGAATAAGCGATTGGATCATATCGTTTAGCAAATGGGAGAGGCTGATGGCGCCGAGAATGCGAAACGAGGTGCGTGCTTTTTGCTGCGCAGCAGCAGGGCCGGATAAGGGTTGTGCGGTCTGATTCATTGCCATAGGTTCACTTAAGTGTTTTTTATAGAGGATGCAGGTGGAATTATTATCTGCCTAACATACCTGCCCCTAAGGTTTGAAGGAAGTCGCAATTCTGAAAACATATTTGTCTAATCGGCCAACTCGCTATACTTTCGGCAGTTGTTACTTCGTCAGGGAGAGAAATATGCACTTTATGAAGCAAGGCGTTGCGCTGGCGCTATTTACGGCGCTATCGCTGGGGAGCCTGTCAGCGCAGGCTTATGAGCAGGATAAAACTTACAAAATAACCATCCTGCATACTAACGATCATCATGGCCACTTCTGGCGTAGCGACTACGGCGAATATGGGCTATCCGCACAAAAAACGCTGGTTGACGGTATTCGCAAAGAGGTGGCGGCAGAAGGCGGCAGCGTGCTGCTGTTATCCGGCGGCGATATCAACACCGGCGTGCCGGAATCCGATTTACAGGACGCGGAACCTGATTTCCGCGGGATGAACCTGATTGGCTACGATGCAATGGCGGTGGGGAATCATGAATTTGATAATCCGCTTAGCGTACTGCGTCAGCAGGAAAAATGGGCGAAGTTCCCTTTCCTTTCGGCGAATATTTATCAGAAAAGCACCGGCGAGCGTCTGTTTAAGCCGTGGGCGCTGTTCAAACGCGGCGGGCTGAATATTGCGGTTATCGGTCTGACGACCGACGATACGGCTAAAATTGGTAATCCCGAGTTCTTTACCGATATCGAGTTCCGTAAACCGGCGGAAGAGGCCAAACTCGTTATCCAGGAGCTGCAGCAGAATGAAAAGCCGGACGTGATTCTGGCTACTACCCACATGGGCCATTATGACAATGGCGCTCACGGTTCGAACGCGCCGGGCGATGTTGAGATGGCACGCAGCCTGCCTGCGGGAGCGCTGGCGATGATCGTCGGCGGTCACTCGCAGGACCCGGTATGCATGGCGTCGGAGAACAAGAAGCAGGTGGATTACGTTCCGGGTAGCCCGTGCGCGCCGGACAAGCAGAACGGTATCTGGATTGTGCAGGCCCATGAGTGGGGTAAATATGTTGGCCGCGCCGATTTTGAATTCCGCAACGGCGACATGAAGCTGGTGCGCTATCAGCTGATCCCGGTCAACCTGAAGAAAAAGGTCACCTGGGACAACGGCGAGAGCGAGCGCGTGCTCTATACGCCGCAAATCCCCGAAAATCCGCAGATGCTCTCCCTGCTGACGCCGTTCCAGAATAAAGGCAAAGCGCAGCTACAGGTGAAAATCGGTAGCGTAAACGCGCATCTGGAGGGCGATCGCAGCAAAGTTCGTTTCGTGCAAACCAATATGGGACGTTTGCTGCTGGCGGCGCAGATGGCGCGCAGCAATGCTGATTTCGCGGTGATGAGCGGCGGCGGAGTGCGTGATTCGATTGAAGCGGGTGATATCACCTATAAAGATGTGATGAAGGTCCAACCCTTCGGCAACGTGCTGGTCTATGTCGATATGAGCGGTAAGGAAGTGACCGAGTATCTGACCGCCGTGGCGCAGATGAAGCCCGATTCCGGCGCCTATCCGCAGTTTGCCAACGTCGGTTTTGTGGCTAAAGACGGCAAGCTCAATAATTTGACTATCAAAGGCGAACCGGTCGATCCGGCAAAGACCTATCGTATGGCGACCCTGAGCTTTAACGCCACCGGCGGCGACGGCTATCCGCATATCGATACGAAGCCCGGCTATGTTAATACCGGCTTTATCGATGCCGAAGTGCTGAAAGAGTATATCCAGAAAAACTCACCGTTGGATGCGGCAGCTTATGAACCGAAAGGCGAGGTAAGCTGGCAGTAACGTTTGAGCCAAACCCCGGTTGCGTAGCTACCGGGGCTACAGGTCTCAGCGGTTTTGGATTTTGTAGCCCGGACAAGGCGCGTCAGCGCCGCCTCCGGGATAATCCTCTGACGCAAAACCGTCAATTAATCGCGCCGCGCGATATCGGCGAATTTTGCCTCAAGGATCTTCGCCAGATCGCTGGCCGCCAGCTCAATATCCAGCCCGCGTTTGCCGCCGGAAATATAGATGGTGGCAAACGCCTGGGCCGGTGCGTCAATCACCGTCGGCAGACGTTTTTTTTGCCCGAGCGGGCTGATACCCCCCACCAGATAGCCGGTAACCCGCTGCGCGACCATCGGGTCTGCCATATCCACTTTTTTTGCGCCTAAGGCCTTCGCCACTTTTTTCAGATCCAACTGACCCGCAACCGGGGTCACTGCAACGGCCAGATGCTTCATGTCGCCGTTAACGGCAACCAGCAGCGTTTTGTAGACCTGGTCGGCGTTCAGTCCCAGCTTACGCACCACTTCGTCACCAAAATTGGTTTCGTTCGGATCGTGATCGTAGCTGTGGATTTGAAAACTAATTTTGTTTTTTTCGAGTAATTTTACGGCGGGAGTCATCGTTATCCTTCTTACCAACCGATTAAATGTGACATAAGCATACGCCCGACGGCTGTCTAAAAAATAGTATCATCTTGCGCAATAGTATTGGCAGTGATGGTCACTTTGAGCGACAATCAGACGATCCGGGGCGCGAACCCCGGAATAATAATAATGATGAAATTCCTCTTTGACGGGCCAATAGCAATATTGGCCATTTTTTTACGTCAGCATGTCCGGCAGATTCCCTTCGCCGTATAAATGCAGCGCCCCGACGGCAACCACGTAGCGTCCCGGCGGCAGCGCCAGCAGCGTTTCCCGCCAGGCGAGGTTGCGCTGGTGCATCAGAACGTCATACAGCGACTGGCTAAAGGTTGTCGGCAGCGAGGTAGCCCCTCTTGACGGCGGCTGATCGAGCCACCAACCGATCATCACCTGCAGCAGACGCGCATTTGTGCGCCAGTGGGTGAGGGTATCCTCCAGCAGCGCCAGACCGCCATCGGGCAGATCCCGCAGCAGCGCAATCTGGCTGTCGGCTCCCTCCAGCTCCATCACGCGGATATGGCTCTCGCGCGCCGCCATCAGCAGTTGATAATCAATGCCGTAATCCGCCCTGAGCCCCAGTTTTTGCGCCTGAGTTGCCTGCAGTACCATCGCTACCTGCCACAGCGGTTGACTGTCGAACAGCGCGACAGACAGGCCCATTTCTGCCGCTCGCTCTTGCAGTGCAGCAAGCTGGGGGGCGTTCAGGCGTTCCGCCAGCGGCGGACAGGAGGGGAGGTTGCTGAATGGCGTTTCGCTGCCGCTAATATCCGCTTCCACAATCAGCGCATCGGCCTGACGGATCTTTTTTAACAGCCGGGCGGGCGGCGGCGACATATCGCGGGTGCCCATATGAATACTGCCGACCAGGTGCAGATGGCGTTCCCCGGGAAGGGTGATATCCAGCGCGGGCCAGGAATAAGACGAGCCGAGGGCGGCTTGCCACAGCATTTTTATTCGGTTTAACAGGCCCATACGTGCTCCGTAGTGTGAAGCTTTCATGCTAGCGCCTGGGGAAGAACGGCGCAAGGAAAGTCCTGGGAAAGCGTCTGCGCGCAGGCACTGGTTTATCGGCTGGAGCACTCACCGGAACGAGCAGAATGACTGAACGTCGGCGTCTGGTTATTTTCTCGCACGGGTACACGGTCATCTGCGGTTGTGCTCCCGGCTAAGGCGTTGACGCCGCCAGCCGGGAATCCAACCGCACGGCGGCTGAAACGACAGGAGCTTAGGCTTCCGGCTTAGGATTTTGGCTTAAAGCGCAGCAGGCGGTTGGCGTTGCTCACGACGGTAATCGAAGAGAGCGCCATGGCTGCGCCCGCCACCACCGGATTGAGCAGCGTTCCGGTTAGCGGCCACAGGATCCCGGCGGCAATCGGAATGCCCAGCGAGTTATAAACAAATGCCCCCAGCAGGTTCTGCTTCATGTTGCGCAGCGTGGCTTTGGCGATCTCCAGCGCATCGGCGACGCCGTTCAGGCTATGGCGCATCAGGGTAATCGCCGCTGTCTCAATGGCGACATCGCTGCCGCCGCCCATGGCGATCCCCACATCGGCCTGCGCCAGCGCGGGCGCATCGTTGATACCGTCGCCGATCATCGCCACCTGATGTCCCTGGCCTTGCAGGCGCTTAATCGCATCGGCTTTACCGTCCGGCAGAACCCCGGCAATCACCTCATCAATGCCCGCCTCTTTAGCGATAGCGTTGGCGGTGGTTGGGTTATCGCCGGTCAGCATGACCAGACGATAACCCTGGCGGTGCAGCCTGGCTAATGCCGCCACGCTATCTTCACGCAGCGGATCGCGGATGGCGAACAGCGCCGCCGCCTGACCATCTACCGCCAGTAGCACCGGCGTCGCGCCCTGCGACGCCTGGGCGTTCATTTCGCCTTCTATTTCAGCCGTTGCTATCTTTTGCTCATTAAGCAGCGCCTGGTTGCCGAGCAGCAGACGGTGGCCTTCGGCTTCACCGCTGACCCCCAGTCCGCGTAGGGTGCGGAAATTATCTACCGCAGGCAGGCGTTGATCTGCGGCTTTGTCGAGGATGGCGCGCGCCAGCGGGTGGCTGGAGCCTTGCTCCAGTGACGCCGCCAGACGCAGTGCGGTGGTTTCATCGATGGCGGCAAAGGTTTTTATCGCCACCACCTGCGGTTTACCCTCGGTGAGGGTACCCGTTTTATCAAAGACCAGCGTATCCAGGGTGCTGGCGCGCTGCAGCGCATCGGCATCGCGCACCAGAACTCCGTACTCCGCCGCGCGGCCCACGCCGGAGATAATCGACATCGGCGTTGCCAGCCCCAGGGCGCACGGACAGGCGATAATCAGCACCGTGGTGGCGATCACCAGGGTATAGACAATTTGCGGCGCCGGACCGAAAAAGTACCAGATCGCGGCGCTGAACAGGGCTATCGCCACGACCGCCGGGACGAACACGGCGGAGATTTTGTCCGCCAACTGGCCGATTTCAGGTTTACTGCTCTGCGCCTGACGCACCATGCGGATAATACGCGCCAGGGTGGTCTGGCTGCCGACGGCGCTGGCGGTAAACAGTACGCTGCCGTCCTGCACTACGGTCCCGGCATGCACGGCGTCACCGTCGCCTTTTTGCTGCGGCACCGGCTCACCGGTGAGCATCGCTTCATCGAACCAGGCCTCGCCCTGGCTAATGATGCCATCGACCGGAACGCGATCGCCGGTGGTCAAACGCAGGGTCATTCCCGCCTGAACTTCCGCCAGCGGCAGATCTTTTTCGCCTTCGTCGGTGACCACCCGCGCTGACGGTGGGGTTAAATCGAGTAGTTTTTCCAGCGCTTTCGAGGAGCGCTGACGTGCACGGGCTTCCAGCATATGGCCGAGGTTAATCAGACCGATAATCATCGCGCTGGCTTCATAATAAAGGTGGCGGGCTTCCAGCGGAAACCACTGCGGCCACAGATTGACGCTCATCGAATAGAGCCAGGCGACGCCGGTACCCAGCGCCACCAGCGTATCCATCGTCGCGGTGCCGTTTTTCAGGCTTTTCCACGCGCTGCGGTAAAAATGGCCGCCGGCAAATACCATCACCGCCAGCGTGACAAGGCCGATAACCAGCCACAGGGTACGGTTATCATCGCTGACCATCATGTTGTCGCCGATCATCCCCCAACCCATCACCGGGATCCCGACCAGCAGGGCGACGATAGCCTGCCAGCGGAAGCGCTTCATTGTGGCGATGGCGGTTTCCTGCTGACGCTCGCGGCGTTCGAGGTCGTCTTCGATAGCCTCCGCGCCGTAGCCCGCTTTCTCTACGGCCTGGACTAATTCTGCGGCGGACGCGCTGCCCAATACCAGCGCAGTGCGTTCCGCCAGGTTGACCCGCGCCTGCGAGACGCCCGGCACCGCGGCGAGCGCGTTTTGTACCCGGGATACGCAGCTGGCGCAGCTCATGCCGTTGATTAACAGCTGCTGGCTGTCATCTACGTCACGGGCTGCCGGAAGCTCAGTGGTGGCCGCTGTCAGTGCTTCCGGCGGGATTGATGATTCTGCCAGCGGTTTAGCCTTTGGGTGGCTGAGCTCCGCGCCGTATCCGGCTTGTTTAATGGTCTCAATCAGCGCTTCCGCGCTGGCGCTGCCCGTGACGTGGGCTTCGGTAACGGTAACTTCCGCCTGCTCAACGTCGGGACGCTGCTCCAGGCTCTCTTTCACCCGTTTAACGCAGTGGCCGCAGGAGAGGCCATCAAGCGCGAGGTCGATAGTGTTAGACATAAATAACTCCTGAATAAATTTCCGGTTAATGATTGACCGAACACACTCTTTCATCGAGTATTAGCAAGGTTAAACCTTCCAGCAAGGGGAAGGTCAAGGGGGAAACATGAATATTAGCGATGTGGCGAAAAAAACCGGCTTAACCAGTAAAGCGATCCGTTTTTACGAAGAGAAGGGACTGGTAACGCCGCCGCTGCGTAGCGAAAACGGCTACCGCAGCTACAGCCAACAGCATCTGGATGAACTGACCCTGCTGCGCCAGGCGCGTCAGGTGGGGTTCAATCTGGAAGAGTGTCGCGAGCTGATATTCCTGTTCAACGATCCGTCGCGGCACAGCGCCGACGTGAAGCGCCGGACGCTGGAGAAAGTCGCGGAAATTGAGCGCCACATCAGCGAACTGCAGGGGATGCGTACGCAGCTGCTGGCGCTGGCGGACTCCTGTCCCGGCGATGACAGCGCGGACTGCCCGATCATCGATAATCTCTCGGGCTGCTGTCACCGCAAAGTCCAGGCCTAGCGGCCGTTAGGGAGCTCCCTGACCCGCAGCGTAATCCCCTCGACGGCGACGACTTCAACCTTACTGCCCGCCATGAGGTCGTCATCGGCTATTACCGGCCATGAACTGTCGCCCACGCGGACGTGTCCTCGGCCGTTAACCAGCGCCGTTTCCAGCGTAAAGCGGCGGCCAAGCAGCTGCTGTCCCCGCTGATTAAGCTGAGCGTCCGTCGGCTTCTGGCGTTTTACGCGGTTACGCAGCCAGCGCGACCACAGCCAGGCCGCCAGCAGGGTCAGCACGGCGAACAGCGTGCCCTGCCACTCCCAGCTAAACGGTAGCATCCAGACCAGCAGCCCGGTTACGACGCCGGCAATGCCGCTCCACAGCAGATAGCCGTTGCCGCCGAGCATTTCCGCCGCCAGCAGCAGCCCGCCAAGGCTGAGCCAGAAAATATGTGGGTGGGTGAGAATCAGCGCGATCATGATTTTTTCTGGGCGCCAGCCCCTTCCTTAATCAGTTCGCTGATCCCGGCGATGGAGCCCATCAGGCTGCTGGCATCCAGCGGCATCAGCACCACTTTACTGTTGTTCGCCGCGCCAATTTGCTGCAGCGCATCGGTATATTTCTGCGCGACAAAGTAGTTGATGGCCTGAATGTCGCCGGAGGCGATAGCGGACGACACCATCTGGGTAGCGCGCGCTTCCGCTTCCGCAGAACGTTCGCGCGCCTCTGCCTGTAAAAATGCCGACTGGCGTTCGCCCTCGGCTTTGAGGATCTGCGACTGTTTCTCGCCTTCGGCTTTGAGAATTTCCGCCTGACGTATCCCTTCGGCTTCCAGAATATAGGCGCGCTTAGTTCGTTCGGCTTTCATCTGGGCGTTCATTGAGGCGATCAGCTCCGCCGGCGGGCGTACGTCGCGGATCTCGACGCGGGTAATTTTGATGCCCCACGGGTTGGTCGCTTCATCGACAATATGCAGCAGACGGGTGTTGATGCTGTCGCGCTGGGAGAGCATTTCATCCAGTTCCATGGAGCCCAGCACGGTACGAATGTTGGTCATGGTCAGGTTGATGATCGCCAGCTCGAGGTTGCTGACTTCATAGGCGGCTTTCGGCGCATCGATAACCTGAATAAAGCACACCGCATCAATGGTGACGTTGGCGTTATCGCGCGAAATCACCTCCTGTGAAGGGATATCGAGCACCTGCTCCATCATATTAATTTTGCGCCCGATCCGATCCATAAAGGGAACCACAAGGCTCATACCCGGCTGCAGCGTTTGCGTATAGCGGCCAAAGCGCTCTACCGTCCACTGGTAGCCCTGAGGAACAATTTTTACCGACGCTCCGACGATAACCAGCGCGACGAAAATAAGAATGGGGATAAAAATCAGCATCAAAAACCTCCTGTCTTGTTGCCTGTTGATGCGCCGGGAGAGTGGCGCGCGTTTAACCAGAGTATATCTTTCCGCGCATCCGGGTGAAAGGAAAGTGGAGTAAACTAGAGGCGTTGTTGAAAAACTGGGAATAATAATGACCGAAAGTAACGCTATTTTGCGCCTGGAGAACGTGGGGTTTCAGGCCGATGATGTCACCATCCTTAATGAGATAAGTTTTCAGCTCAGGGCAGGGGAATTTAAGCTAATTACCGGCCCTTCCGGGTGCGGGAAAAGCACCTTATTAAAAATAATCGCTTCGCTGCTGAGCCCGACGTCGGGAAAAATTCTCTTCGCGGGTAAAGATATCAACACGTTGACGCCGGAAACCTATCGCCAGCAGGTTTCCTACTGCGCGCAAACCCCGGCGCTGTTTGGCGATTCGGTGTATGACAATCTGATCTTCCCGTGGCAGATTCGTAATAAACAGCCTGAACCCAAAGCGCTGGTCGCCGATCTGCTGCGCTTTGGGCTGGCGGAAAATACGCTGGAAAAGTCAATCAATGAACTTTCGGGCGGGGAAAAGCAGCGCGTTTCGTTGATACGCAATCTGCAGTTTTTGCCGCAGGTGCTGCTGCTGGATGAAATTACCAGCGCGCTGGATGAAAGCAATAAAACCAATGTGAATGAGATTATTCATCGCTACACCAGCGAAAAAAACATCGCCGTTCTGTGGGTCACTCACGATAGCAATGAAATTGCCCATGCGGATGAAGTGATTACGCTAAAGCCTGCTGGCGGAAGAGCGCAGGAGGAGAAAAAAAATGAACGGGCATAATATTACCAATGAGTCGCTGGCGTTATCTATGGTTCTGGTACTGGTAGCGATCGTGGTTAGCTACCGGGAAAAGCTGGCGCTGGAAAAAGAGATTATCTGGAGCATTTGTCGGGCAATAGTGCAGCTGATTATTGTCGGCTATGTGCTGAAATATATCTTTAACGTTAATCACGCCGTGCTGACGCTGCTGATGGTGCTGTTTATCTGCTTTAACGCCGCGTGGAATGCGAAAAAGCGTAGCAAATATATCGACAAAGCCTTTGTCTCCTCGTTTATCGCGATAACGACCGGCGCTGGGTTAACCCTGGCGGTGCTGGTTGTTTCCGGATCGATTGCTTTTGTGCCGATGCAGGTGATTCCGATTGCCGGGATGGTAGCCGGCAACGCGATGGTGGCGGTTGGACTTTGCTACAACAATATGGGGCAGCGTTTTAGCAGCGAGCAGCAGCAGATTCAGGAAAAGCTGAGCCTGGGCGCAACGCCGAAGATGGCGTCTGCAAGGCTTATACGCGATAGCATTCGCGCCGCGCTGATCCCAACGGTAGATTCGGCGAAAACGGTGGGGCTGGTGAGCCTGCCGGGGATGATGTCGGGGCTGATTTTCGCCGGGATTGATCCGGTAAAAGCGATTAAGTATCAGATTATGGTGACGTTTATGCTGCTATCGACCGCCAGCCTGTCAACGATCATCGCCGGGTATCTGACCTATCGGAAGTTCTTCAATGCGCGCCATCAACTGGTGGTGACGCAGCTGAAAAAACGCGCGTGAGATTTTTTCCCGGATGCGGCGCTGAACGCGCCTGTCCGGGCCACGAGAACAGCCATCCTGTAGCCCGGCTACGCGCAGCGCGAGCCGGGTGATTATCATTAATAAAGCAGAGAATAGAGCTGGCGTCGGTACTTCGCGGCCAGCGCGTCGCCGGTGCCGAGTGCGGAAAGGATCTCTTGCAGCAGTTTGCGAACCTCGCCGTTTCCGGCGCCTAAATCTTTTTGCAGATGGCTGAACAGCAGCGCCAGGGCTTCTTCGTTACGCCCCACCTGATGCAGCTGTAATGCCAGCTGGGAGGCCAGCGCCGCATCTTCCGGGTTCTGCTCAACCTGCTGCTGCAGCTGCTGAATTTCCGGCGTGTCGGCGGCTTTTTTCAGCAGCTCGATCTGCGCCACCAGCCCCTGATAGCGGGTATCCTGATCCTGCAGCGGCACGGTTTTCAGTACCGTTTCCGCTTCATCGGAACGATGGAGGGCAATCAGCGTTTCCGCCAGCAGCAGGCCGATCTGGCTCTCCTGATTCGACATCTGCCAGGCGTCTTTCAGCAGCGGCAGCGCTTCGGCGTAGTTCTCTTCCTCCATCAGCGCCAGCGCCTGCTGCGCTTTGAGCTCCTCTTCACGTGGCAGGAACTTATCCAGCAGCGCGCGAACCGCTTCTTCCGGCTGCGGGCCTTCGAAGCCGTCGACCGGCTGACCGTTCTGGAACAGGTAAACCGTAGGGATAGCGCGCAGGCCAAACTGCGAAGCCAGCATTTGTTCGGCATCGCAGTCAACTTTAGCGAGGGTAAACAGGCCGTTGTACTGGGTGGCGAGGCTCTCCAGTACCGGCGTCAGCTGCTCGCAATGCTGGCTGCGCGCGGACCAGAAATAAAACAGCACCGGCGTTGTCGCGGATTGCTGCAGCGTCTGGTGTAGATTAGCTTCGGTAATATTGACGATATTCTGTGCGGACATGAGCAAGTCTCTTTAATCGATATTTGTATAGATATATGGGGACGGCGGCAGGTGCTTCAACTCAGCCCTGGATAATTTTGTCCATCGCGCGGGTCGGCAGCAGCCGCTTAAGCAAGGCGACCGCGTGCGTCACCAGGGTTACCGGATAGCGTAGTTTCGGTTTATCGCTGACAAAAGCGTGACGCACTTTTTCCACCACCGCTTCCGGTCCGAGCGTGAAGCGGGCGGCGATACCGGGATTTTCCACCGGCTTATCGGCCTGAGTCTGGTTGACATTGTTGGTGAAGCGGGTGCGGATGGGGCCCGGCTCAATCAGGCTGACCTTAATGCCGCTGTGGCGCAGCTCCATACGCAGCGCATCGGACCAGGCTTCCAGCGCATATTTGCTGGCGGCATAGGCGCCGCGGCCCGGGCTGGAGATAATCCCCATAACCGATGAGGTCATCACGATACGCCCTTCTCCGTGCGGCTCCATGGCCGGAAGCAGTAGCATCGTTAGCTGATGAGCGCCAAAAAAGTTGGCGGAAAACTGCTGCTCCATCTGCCGGCGGCTGACGGTCGGCAGCGGGCCGTAGACGCCGTAGCCCGCGTTGTTAAACAGGCCGTACAGACGGTTGTCGGTCAGGGCAATCACCTCGGCGGCGGCACGTTCAACGCTCTGCGGATCGTCAAGATCCAGCAACACACCGGTCAGCCCCAGCGCCTGCATCCGTGCGACATCTTCCGCTTTGCGGCAGGCGGCCAGCACGTTAAAGCCCTGGCGCTTTAAATCCAGGGCGCTTTCAAGACCAATTCCGCTGGAACATCCTGTAACTAAAACCGATTTTTGCATAACTTTACCTGCAAATGACTCGCTGTTATCAGGAGTCATGATTAACTAAGGGAGCCAGGCGCGTCGCCATCCAGTCGGCAATAAACGGCTGAGCGTCGCGATTCGGGTGAATTCCATCATCCTGCATCCACTGCGGTTTCAGATAAACCTCTTCCATAAAAAAGGGCAGCAGAGGAATATCAAACTCTTTGGCCAGTGCCGGATAAATAGCGCTAAAGGCTTCATTATAACGGCGGCCATAGTTGGCGGGCAGGCGAATTTGCATCAGTAGCGGCTGGGCGTCCGCCGCTTTGATATGCTCAATAATGGTACGCAGCGTCTGTTCCGTCTGCTGAGGCGGGAAACCGCGCAGCCCGTCATTACCGCCGAGCTCAACCAGCACCCAGCGCGGCTGATGCTGCTTAAGCAGGGCCGGCAGCCTTGCCAGCCCCTGCTGCGAGGTATCGCCGCTGATACTGGCGTTAACTACCGGCGTTTTTGTCTGCCACTTATCGTTTAGCAGCGCAGGCCAGGCGGTATTGCCTGCCATACGATAACCGGCGCTCAGACTGTCGCCGAGAACCAACAGCGTGTCGGCCGCCATGGCGCGGCAGGTAAACAGGACCAGAAACAGGAAAGGCAAATGCCAGCGGAAAACATACTTGAAGTTCATCATCTTAAGAAATCCGTCGGTCAGGGTGAGCATCAGCTTTCCATCCTTACCGGAGTTGAGCTGGTTGTCAAACAGGGGCAGACCATCGCCCTGATTGGCGAGTCGGGGTCCGGTAAATCGACGCTGCTGGCGATCCTCGCCGGGCTGGACGATGGCAGCAGCGGGGAGGTTTCGCTGCTCGGACAACCGCTGCACCAGATGGACGAAGAGGCGCGGGCGAAGCTGCGCGCTAAGCACGTCGGCTTTGTGTTTCAATCTTTTATGCTGATACCCACCCTCAATGCGCTGGAAAATGTCGAGCTTCCGGCGCTGCTGCGCGGCGAAAGCGATAGCCAGAGCCGCGGCAGCGCCCGGGCACTGCTGGAGCAACTGGGGCTGGGTAAGCGCCTGCATCATCTGCCGGTACAGCTTTCCGGCGGCGAGCAGCAGCGGGTCGCGCTGGCGCGCGCGTTCAACGGCCGCCCGGAGCTGCTGTTTGCCGATGAACCCACCGGCAATCTCGACCGTCACACCGGGGATAAAATCGCTGACCTGCTGTTTTCGCTGAACCGCGAGCACGGCACCACGCTGATCCTCGTCACCCACGATCCGCTGCTGGCGGCGCGCTGCGACCGACGGCTGCGGCTGGTTGATGGCCAGCTGCGGGAGGAAGCATGATTGCCCGCTGGTTCTGGCGCGAATGGCGCTCGCCGTCGCTGCTGATCGTCTGGCTGGCGCTGAGCCTGGCGGTGGCCTGCGTGCTGGCGCTGGGCTCGATAAGCGACCGCATGGAGAAAGGACTTAGCCAGCAAAGCCGGGAATTTATGGCCGGCGACCGCACGCTGCGCAGTTCGCGCGACGTCCCTGGCGCATGGATTGATGAAGCGCGCCGCCTTGGTTTAACCGTCGGCGAGCAGCTGAGCTTTGCCACCATGACGTTTTCCGGCGATACGCCGCAGCTGGCGGATGTCAAAGCGGTTGACGACACCTATCCGCTATATGGCCAGCTGCAAACTCAGCCGCCCGGACTGAAGCCGCACGCCGGCACCGTGCTGCTGGCGCCGCGATTAATGGCGCTGCTGAATCTGAAAACCGGCGACACCATCGACGTGGGCGACGCCACGCTGCGCATTGCCGGCGAGGTAATACAGGAGCCGGATGCCGGTTTTAATCCTTTCCAGATGGCGCCGCGGCTGATGATGAACACCGCCGATGTGGCGAAAACCGGCGCGGTGCAGCCCGGGAGCCGCGTCTCCTGGCGCTATAAGTATGCCGGAACCCCGCAGCAGCTGGCGGACTACGAAAAGTGGCTGCTGCCGAAGCTGGGGCCTGAGCACCGCTGGATTGGCATAGAGCAGGACGACAGCGCGCTGGGTAAATCGCTGCAACGTTCGCAGCAGTTTTTGCTGCTGTCGGCGCTGTTAACGCTGCTGTTAGCGGTCGCCGCGGTGGCGGTGGCGATGAGCCATTACTGCCGCAGTCGTTACGATCTGGTGGCGATCCTCAAAACCCTCGGCGCCGGACGGGAGCAGCTGCGCAAACTGATTGTCGGCCAGTGGTTGATGCTGCTGGCGCTGGCGGTGGTCGCCGGCGGGGCGATGGGCGTCGGGCTGGAGCATATTCTGCTGGCGATGCTTAAGCCGGTGCTCCCGGCGGCGCTGCCGGCGGCGAGCGGCTGGCCGTGGCTGTGGGCGATCGGCGCGATGGTGGTGATTTCCCTGCTGGTCGGGCTGCGTCCTTATAGACTGCTGCTGGCGACGCTGCCGCTGCGGGTGCTGCGCCAGGACGTCGTCGCCAACGTCTGGCCGCTGAAGCTCTACATCCCGATCGTGTGCGCGGTGGTGGTGACGCTGCTGGCGCTGCTGATGGGCGGCAGCCCCCTGCTGTGGGCGGTTCTGGCGGGTGCCGTAGTGCTGGCGCTGCTGTGCGGCCTGGCGGGATGGGGCGTCCTGTGGTTACTGAAGCGTTTGACGTTAAAAGCGCTGCCGCTGCGCCTGGCGGTGAACCGTCTGCTGCGCCAGCCGTGGTCGACCCTGAGCCAGCTGGCGGCCTTTTCGCTGTCGTTTATGCTGCTGGCTCTGCTGCTGGTGCTGCGCGGCGATCTGCTTGACCGCTGGCAGCAGCAGCTGCCTCCAGAAAGTCCTAACTATTTCCTGATTAACATCGCACCGGAGCAGGTGGTGCCGGTAAAAACCTTCCTCGCCGAGCATCAGACCCGCGCCACCGAGTTCTATCCCATCGTGCGCGCCCGCCTGACGCAAATTAACGGCCAGGCAACGGAGGGCAATAAAGATGAAGCCCTGAACCGGGAGCTTAACCTCACCTGGAGCCGCGAGCGTCCGGATCATAATCCGCTGGTTGCCGGTAGCTGGCCGCCAAAAGCGGGTGAGGTGTCGATTGAAGAGGGGCTGGCGCAGCGTCTGGGCGTCAAGCTCGGCGATAGCGTGACCTTTACCGGGGATACTCAGGACTTTAGCGCGAAGGTGTCCAGCGTGCGTAAAGTCGACTGGGAAAGTCTGCGGCCGAACTTCTTCTTTATCTTCCCGCAGGGGGCGCTCGACGGCCAGCCGCAAAGCTGGCTGACCAGCTTCCGCTGGGATAATGGCAACGGGATGCTCACGCAGCTCAACCGCGAATTCCCCACCGTCAGCCTGCTGGATATCGGCGCGATTTTGCAGCAGATTGGCCAGGTGCTGACCCAGGTGAGCCGCGCGCTTGAGGTGATGGTGATTCTGGTCACCGCCTGCGGCGTTTTACTGCTGCTGGCGCAGGTGCAGGTCGGGATGCGTCAGCGTTACCAGGAGCTGGTGGTCTGGCGCACGCTGGGTGCCGGTAAGTCTCTGCTGCGCACCACGCTGTGGGCGGAGTTCGCGCTGCTGGGCGTGGTATCCGGCGTCGTGGCGGCGATTGGTGCAGAGGTTGCGCTGGCGCTGCTGCAAAGCAAAATCTTTGACTTCCCGTGGTCTCCGGACTGGCGCCTGTGGGTGATGCTGCCGCTGTGCGGGGCGATACTGCTGTCGCTGTGCGGCGGCTGGCTGGGGCTGCGTCTGCTGAAAGGTAAAGCGCTGTTCCGCCAGTTTAGCCAGGGATAGAGTGAGTTATATAGCCCGGGTAAGGCGTCAGCCGCAACCCGGGGTTTTCACCCGGCTCGCGCTGCGCTTAGCCGGGCTACCGTTTCTCAGCCGTCTGCGGGAAAGTCGCCCGGGTAAGGCGATAGCCGCAACCCGGGAGGGCTTCGGGCCACGGATGCGAGTTGCTATTACAAATGGCCGTGGTTCAGCGCGGTGAGCGGCTCATTAACGTCGAAAACTTTACAGATAACCTCGTTTACGCCAAGCGATTTGAGGCGCGCGGTGTGCTTGTTGAGGTAAGCGAGCGCAGTTTCTTCATTCTCAAAAAGGTAGATCCCGCCCGCTTCCTGATTTTTTTCGTTTTCTGTCCAGACCTTCCAGATAAACCCTGGTTCCTGATTGATGGACTCGGCCAGCTCCACGAGCTGACGGGACATCTCGCTGCCGAAGGGACCGTTAAAAGCAAAGTGCAGCTGCAGTAGTTTTTTCGACATATTTCCTCCATGGATGATGTTTGCGCGGTAATAGACCATTTTAATGACATGGCGATGAAAAGATAACCACAGATTCTTTAAGGGCACAAAATGATAAGTTGCTGATTTTTAACCGCACAAAACATTAAAAACTCAGCAACACGCCATACTCAATCGCAGTTAATATTCAGCTGGAAAATATAAGGTTGCTTATTAATCAAGGAAAAAGTATGGCACATAAAATAAAAGCGCTGGCGATAACGATCGGCGCAGCCCTGGCGTTAACCTCTTTTGCATCCCAGGCGGAAATTACGCTTTTAAAACAAGATCCGCAGGCGGGCGATCCGTTAAGCCGGCTTAATTTTACCGTCGGCGGGAGTATCCGTCCCCAGTTCAACATGATGTCCGGCGATGGCGACAAAGGCTCATATAAACGTAACGGTTTCGATGGCGGAACCCGTTTCCGCTTCGCGGCCGACTACTATCTGTTTGATGATATTAGCTGGATCAGCTATTACGAGCTGGGCGTCAATATTCCGGCACTTTTCGACTGGGATAACCACTATGCCGAAGTCGCGAATAACACCAGCCGCCGTATGCTCTATACCGGCCTGAAAAGCGATATCTGGGGGACGTTAACCTACGGTCAGCAGAACAGCGTTTATTACGACGTGGTCGGGGTAAAAACCGATATCTGGGATTATGACATGATTGGCCAGGCGCCGGGTAACGGCATTAACGGCGACTACGATGGCTCCTATCGCTCACGTAATATGCTGAAATATAAGAAAACCGTTGGCGATGTCGATCTCTATGCCTCTTATCTGTTTGAGGACAGCGAATATCTGCCGGGTAACGGTCTGCGCTATAAACGTAAAGGCGGCGGTTCCATCGGCGCGGATTACCACATTATGAAAGATCTGACCTGGGGCGCCGCGTGGAACTATACCCGCGCCGATATGCGTAACCCGTCCAGTTCTGACAGCAAATCATACGATCAGAATATCGTCGGTACCGCGCTAAGCTGGACGCCGGATAACTGGACCTTCTCCTTGGGCGGCGGTTGGTATCAGAACTTCCTGACCACCAAAAAAACCGATGTCCATAACTACTTCGCGGGCGATGCCTGGGGGATTGAGTACTTTGCCGGTTATAAATTCCCGATTGGTCAGTATGCGGTGAAATCTATTCAGCCATACTTTATGGGCGACCGCCTGCAGTACGTGAACGGCCGCAACTATCAGCGTATCGATAACGGCGTCGGCGTGAGTTTCCAGCTGGATTATGGTTTCCGCGTTGACTATGAACACGTCTTCACGTCGAGCACCGACAACCTGGGCGATATGAACCTGGTGCGTCTGCGCTACGACTTCTAAGCGGTAACCATTCCCCGGTGACGCTGCGCTTACCGGGGCTACAGGTTCACCGCCGTCTGCGGACCCGTAGCCCGGCTAAGGCGTTTACGCCGCAAGCCGGGACAAGAGAGGATGTGATTACTCCGCCAGCCAGGCGGCAACTTCCTGCCAGCTGCCGCGGAAAATAATTTTCTCCGCTTTTTTGCCGAGCTGGTAGCGGTACATCGGATCGTAATACTCATTCAGCAGGGGAACCAGCCAGCTGAAATGCGCTTCGGTGTCGGTGGTTTGCTGCTGTTCAAGCAGCGCTTCATCAAGCCTGGCGGTGAGCTGGGCAAAACGCTGTAGCCCGAGGCGGCGGCGGATTGCGAACAGGCCATGATGCAGATATTCGCTATACGCCTGCCAGCCTTGTTCTTCGCCGTAGGCCGCCAGGAAATCGCGATGCATGCGCGCAAAATACTCTTCCCGCAGTCGTTCAAGACGGATAGCAAACGGATCTTCCACCACCGCCAGCGGCGACTGCGCCATGCGAAGACGCATACACTCCGGCAGGTGATTGGCGCCGATCATATGCCCCTCATCCTCCAGCACCCAGCGCGTCTGCTGCCCGGACTTTTTAAGCATCGCCACGGCCAGATGATTTTCAAAGGTAGCCTGCTGATACTGCTCCTGGAGGGTGCGACCGAATGAAGAGCCGCGGTGATGGGCAAGCCCTTCGAGATCGATACCGTCAGGTTGAGCGCAGACCAGCTGAGTTTTGCCATTGCCGGTACAGCCGCCGATCAGCACGATAGGGCGCTGTACCAGCTCTTCGGTAAGCTGTATGGCGGCCTGGCGCAGCGCTTTATAGCCCCCGACGATCAGAGGGTAATCCACGCCAGCTTCTTTCAGCCACTGCTGGACGATATGCGAACGCTGGCCGCCGCGAGCGCAGCACAGGTAGCCTTCTGGATAACGCGCGCAGGCCTCTTTCCAGGCGGCGAGGCGGCCGGCGCGAATCTTACCATTCACCAGCTGATGGCCCAGTGCGAGAGCGGCTTCCGGCCCTTGACGCTTATAGCAGGTACCGACGGCAGCGCGCTCGTCATCGTTCATCAGCGGCAGGTTGATCGCTGCGGGCATGGCGCTTTGCCTGAATTCAACCGGGGCACGTACGTCAATCAGCGGCGTATCGCTGGCAAGAATCTGCCGAATATTTTGTGGGACTAATTCCATCATTTAAACCGTTAAGCCATTCAGACGCGTCGCTCGACGCGATAATCCTCCTATTGTACGCGGTGAGCGGCAGGCTGGATTGATTTTTCACGGTGTATCGCTGAATAGCGTCAGGAATCCCTGGATTTCCGGGGCGGAGTGACCGAATAGCGAGGTGATATCCTGCACCGCTTTACCATGATGATCTTTACGCCAGGCGAGGCTCAGAGGAGAGGGGGGACGCATGGTCGGTATCTGCCGGGAAACCAGCTCGCCGCGCGCGATAAGCGGCTGGCACAGCGGCTCGGGTAAAAAGCCGATGCCGACGCCGGCGATATGGGCGGCGACTTTGGTTTCGATATCGGGAACCACGATCTCTTTTTGTCCCGGCAGGCGCCAGGCAACACGTTTGGTCAATCTCCGCGCGCTGTCTTCAATGTTGACCGCAGGATAGCGGCGTAGCTGGGCCTCCGACAGGGGGTCGGTTTGCTGGCTTAGCGGATGATTCGGCGACATCACGAACAGCCAGGTGACTTCACCCAGCGGGGCGACGGCAATATTCTCCGCTAACGGTTCGGTGCCGGTGACGCCGATGGCCAGCGAAAAGTCATCGTGCAGGAGCGTATCCCAGACGCCCATGTAAATTTGTCGTGAAAAATGAAATTGCGTAAAAGGGTAACGCTGGGTGAGCCAGGCCAGCAGCCGCGCAATGGCCTGAGGGTCATACATCAGGTTATTCACCACAATATTCACCTGGCGCTCCACGCCGTCGTTAATCTGCTGCAGCTCGCCGGGCATACTGTCAATCCAGCCCAGCCACTCTCTGGCCTGCGCCAGGAGATGCATTCCGGCAGGAGTCAGCAGGACGCTGCGCGTAGTGCGCGAAAAGAGCGCGACGCCGGTGTTGTCTTCCAGCAGTTTGATGCGATAGCTAATCGTGGCGGTCGTTTTATAGAGTTTTTCCGCTGCTCTGGAGAAGCTGCCGGTCTCCGCGACGCTGACAAAGGTACGTAGTGTTTCGGGGTCTAGCATCGCCTTATTCCTCGTAATTTAATAATTCGCCCATGATTTTTAAGTATTTTTTCATAATAACCCTCTCAATTATGTGGCTTAAATCAGGTTTTGGAAAATTATTCCAACTTATAGTTGATACCACTTTGAGATGGCCATGAATTGACCGGTACATCGATCACCCTCAAGGTATGAGGAGGGCGACGGTTTTTAATGACTAAGGAATATTGCAATGAAGCTAGAGGTATTGCCGCTGACGCGCGAAGCATTCCGTCCCTATGGGGACGTTATCGAAACGGAAGGGCAGGATTTTTTTCATATTAATGATGGCAAAGTGCAGCGTTTTCACGATCTGGCCATGGTGGAGACCCTGCAGCAGGATCGCACGCTAATCAGCATTAATCGGGCCCAGCCGGCGGTATTGCCGATTGTCGTCACCGAGCTGGAACGTCATCCGCTGGGCACCCAGGCGTTCGTGCCGATGAACGGCGAAGCCTTTGTGGTGGTGGTTGCGTCAGGAGGCGATGAGCCGGACATGACCACGCTGCGCGCGTTTATCTCCAATGGCCGCCAGGGGGTAAATTATCATCGCAATGTCTGGCATCACCCGCTGTTTGCCTGGCAGAGCGAAACCGATTTTTTAACCGTCGATCGCGGTGGAAAAGATAACTGCGATGTCGTGGAGATCCCGACCGTGGAGCTGAGCTTTGCGTGAGGTTGCACGTGACGCTGTCGATTATCTTGCATAACATGTGGGCGCTTACACACTATTTATGCTCAGGTTTTGAGCCGGAGATAATCGAGGTATGACAGAAGTGAGAAGGCGGGGAAGGCCGGGCCAGCAGGAGCCTTCCGCGCAAAAAGGCGCACAGGCGCTGGAGAGAGGGATCGCGATACTGCAATACCTTGAAAAGAGCGGCGGCAGCTCGTCGGTCAGCGATATTTCCCTGAATCTGGACTTACCGTTATCGACCACTTTTCGCCTGCTTAAAGTGCTGGAGGGCGCGGATTTTGTCTATCAGGACGCGCAGCTAGGCTGGTGGCACATCGGGCTTGGCGCATTCAATGTCGGCTCGGCGTACATCCATAACCGGGATGTTTTATCCGTCGGCGGACCTTTTATGCGGCGGCTGATGCTGATGTCAGGGGAAACGGTAAACGTGGCGATTCGTAACGGCAACGAAGCGGTGTTGATTGGCCAGCAGGAGTGCAAATCGATGGTAAGGATGTGCGCGCCGCTCGGCAGCCGGCTGCCGCTGCATGCTTCTGGGGCCGGAAAGGCGCTGCTGTACCCGCTGTCCCCGGATGAGTTGGTGGATGTGATTGTGAAGACCGGGCTGCAGCGCTTTACGCCATCGACGATCGTCGATTTACCGGTCCTGCAGCGAAACCTGGATGAGGCGCGCGACCGCGGCTACAGCATTGACCAGGAGGAGCACGTGACAGGATTAAACTGTATTGCTTCAGCGGTTTACGATGATGTCGGATCCGTAGTGGCGGCAATTTCGATTTCCGGGCCAGCGTCCCGCTTAACCCCGGACCGTTTTGTCAGCCAGGGAGAGCTGGTGAGGGAGACGGCAAGGAATATCAGCACCGCGCTGGGACTGAAGCCCCAGGCAGAGTGATCGCCGAACCGACCCGCTCGGAGGAGCGGGAATTTTTAGGCTTTGTTCAAGTTTGGAAAAATTTTCCAATATAGTGAGGTAGTAAAAAATGGCAAAAATGAGAGCCGTCGACGCGGCAATGTATGTACTCGAAAAAGAAGGGATTACCACCGCATTCGGCGTGCCTGGCGCAGCGATTAACCCCTTTTATTCCGCCATGCGTAAGCACGGCGGGATCCGCCATATTCTGGCTCGCCACGTGGAAGGCGCGTCCCATATGGCCGAAGGCTATACGCGTGCCGCAGCCGGTAATATCGGCGTATGCCTGGGGACATCGGGCCCGGCGGGAACGGATATGATCACCGCGCTCTATTCTGCCTCCGCGGACTCGATACCGATTTTGTGCATCACCGGCCAGGCGCCGCGCGCGCGTCTGCATAAAGAAGATTTCCAGGCGGTCGATATTGAATCCATTGCTAAGCCCGTGACCAAGATGGCGGTTACCGTGCGCGAAGCGGCGCTGGTACCGGGCGTGCTGCAGCAGGCTTTCCATCTGATGCGTTCCGGCAGACCGGGACCGGTATTGATCGACCTGCCTTATGATGTTCAGGTGGCGGAAATCGAATTTGACCCCGAGCTGTACGCGCCGCTCCCGGCTTATAAACCCGTGGCGACTCGTCCGCAGATCGAACGCGCGCTGGCGATGCTGCTGATGGCGGAGCGTCCGGTGATTGTCGCCGGCGGCGGGGTGATTAATGCCGATGCCGCAGCGCTGCTGCAGCAATTAGCTGAGATTACGCAAGTTCCGGTCATCCCAACGCTGATGGGCTGGGGCTGTATCCCGGATGACCACGAATTGATGGCCGGGATGGTCGGCCTACAAACCGCGCATCGCTACGGTAACGCCACGCTGCTGGCCTCCGACCTGGTATTCGGCATCGGTAACCGCTTTGCTAACCGTCATACCGGTTCCGTTGAGAAGTACACCGCAGGTCGCAAAATCATCCACATCGATATCGAACCGACGCAGATTGGCCGCGTGCTGTGCCCGGATTTAGGCATTGTGTCCGATGCGAAAGCGGCGCTGGCTCAACTGGTAGATATCGCGCAGCAGATGCAAAAAGAGGGCCGCCTGCCGCGTCGCGAGCGCTGGGTTGCCGAGTGTCAGGAGCGCAAGCGTACGCTGCTGCGTAAAACCCACTTCGATAACGTGCCGGTCAAACCGCAGCGCGTTTATGAAGAGATGAATAAAGCCTTTGGTCGCGACGTGTGCTACGTCACCACCATCGGGCTGTCGCAAATCGCCGCCGCGCAGATGCTGCACGTATTTAAAGATCGCCACTGGATCAACTGCGGCCAGGCCGGGCCGCTGGGCTGGACGCTTCCTGCCGCGCTGGGCGTTTGCACCGCCGATCCGGAGCGTAACGTGGTGGCCATCTCCGGCGACTTTGACTTCCAGTTCCTGATTGAAGAGCTGGCGGTGGGCGCGCAGTTCAATATTCCTTACATCCACGTGCTGGTAAACAACGCCTATCTGGGCCTGATTCGTCAGTCGCAGCGCGCGTTCGATATGGATTACTGCGTCCAGCTGGCGTTCGAAAACATCAACTCCAGCGAAGTGAACGGTTACGGCGTCGATCACGTCAAGGTTGCCGAGGGTCTCGGCTGTAAAGCGATTCGCGTCTTCAAGCCGGAGGATATCGCGCCCGCCCTGGCGCAGGCGAAAGTCTGGATGAAAGAGTATCGCGTACCGGTTGTTGTGGAAGTGATCCTTGAGCGGGTCACCAATATCTCCATGGGTAGCGAGCTGGATAACGTGATGGAGTTTGAAGATGTTGCCGATAGCGCCATCGATGCGCCAACCGAAACCTGCTTTATGAAATATGAATAAATGAGGTGAACCTATGTTGCGCTTTTCAGCCAACCTTTCGATGTTATTTCTGGAATATGATTTTCTGGATCGTTTTGAGAAAGCGGCGGCCTGCGGTTTTCGCGCCGTTGAGTTTATGTTCCCGTATGATTATGCGCCCGAGGTATTAAAGCAAAAGCTGAGCGACAACCGGCTGGAGCATACCTTACATAACTTACCCGCCGGCGACTGGGCGGCGGGAGAGCGCGGCATAGCCTGTATTCCCGGTCGCGAAGCGGAGTTCCGCGAAGGCGTGGATGCCGCAATCCGCTATGCCAAAGCGCTGGGCAATCGCAAAATCAACTGCCTGGTGGGTAAAACCCCGCCTGGCTACCGCGAGGATCATATTCGTTCCACGCTGGTGGCGAATTTACGTTTTGCCGCTGCCGCGCTGGCGCAGGAAGGTATTCTGCTGCTGATCGAACCGATTAATTACTTCGATATGCCGGGCTTTTATCTGAATACCACTCATCAGGCGCTGGCGCTTATTGATGAGGTCGGCAGCGATAATCTGAAAATTCAGTACGATATTTATCATATGCAGCGGATGGAGGGGGAGTTAACCCATACGATGCAAACTTATGCTAACCGTATTGGTCATTTACAGATTGCTGATAATCCGAATCGCGGTGAGCCGGGGACCGGTGAAATTAATTACGATTATCTTTTTAAATTTATTGATAGATCAAGCTATGACGGCTGGGTGGGCTGCGAATATAAACCGCTGACCACCACCGAAGCGGGTTTGACATGGTTTAATCACTACCGCTAATTTTTAATTTATCTTTGGGCAGTATTTATTATTCCAGACGCAGGGGTTTTATTTCCTGACAACAGGAAGGGATAACTATTGCCCGGGTAAATCGAAACAGAAATTCTGAGAGGAAACTTATGAAACTGGGATTTATTGGTCTGGGTATTATGGGCACCCCGATGGCGCTCCGACTTGCCAGGGCAGGCCACGTTCTGCACGTTACTACCATCGGCCCGGTTGCTGACGACCTGCTCAAGCAAGGCGCGCAGCATCTGGCTACCGCCGAGCAGGTTGCGGCGCAGTCGGAGATTATTTTCATCATGGTTCCGGATACCCCACAGGTTGCCGACGTTCTGTTTGGCGAGCGCGGCTGCGCCAAAGCGGCGCTAAAGGGAAAAACCATCGTGGATATGAGCTCTATCTCGCCGATTGAAACCAAGCGGTTTGCGCAGCAGGTGCGCGACCTGGGGGCGGATTATCTGGATGCTCCGGTATCCGGCGGCGAAATCGGCGCGCGTGAAGGCACGCTCTCAATTATGGTCGGCGGCGATGAAAACGTCTTTGCCCGCGTGAAACCGCTGTTTGATATTCTGGGTAAAAACATCACCCTCGTAGGCGGTAATGGCGACGGTCAGACCTGTAAAGTCGCCAATCAGATTATCGTCGCGCTGAATATTGAAGCAGTGTCCGAGGCGCTGGTTTTCGCGTCTAAAGCCGGAGCCGATCCCGCTCGCGTGCGTCAGGCGCTGATGGGCGGCTTTGCCTCCTCGCGTATTCTGGAAGTGCATGGCGAAAGAATGTTGAACCGGACGTTTAATCCCGGCTTTAAAATTTCCCTGCACCAGAAGGATCTTAATCTGGCATTGCAGAGCGCGAAAGCACTGGCGCTTAATTTACCGAATACGGCAACCTGTCAGGAGTTATTTAACACTTGTGCCGCCAACGGTGGTAGTGAATTAGACCACTCGTCTTTAGTTCAGGCGCTGGAATTAATGGCGAATCATAAAATATCGTAATAAGAAAATGCTGCCGGTTCCGGCAGCGTTTTTTAAACCTCACGGGTGAATTTATGGATACTATCAATAAAACGGGTATCGACTATTGGAAGAAAATAGTCGTGGTCATGAGTCTGGGCTGGGTGGCAATATGGATTTATCGTACCGTATTAACACCTATTTATCCGGAAATTCAGGCGTCCTTAGGTAACGTCAGTAATGCTGAAATCGGCGCGATTGCCAGCTTCTATTTTCTGGCCTATTGCGGAATGCAGATCCCCTGCGGCATTCTGGTCGATAAGCTGGGACAAAAAATTATGCTGATGTGCGGTTTCTCGCTGTTTATTATTGGTACGTTGAGTATTGCTAATGCGGGAAACCTGACGCTGATTTATATCGGCTCGCTGCTGGCCGGCGCTGGCTGCGCGTCGTTTTTTAGCTCCGCCTATTCGCTCTCCTCGGCCAATGTGCCGCAGGAACGCCGGGCGCTGGCGAACGCCATCATCAACAGCGGCTCCGCCATCGGCATGGGGATTGGCCTGATTGGCTCAAGCATTCTGGTCAAAAGCATGCATATGGCGTGGCAAAATGTCTTGTTTATCGTCGCCGCGATCCTGGTGGTGATGCTCTGCGTGTTTACCCTGGTGATTCGCCGCAAGCTAAAAGAGCCCGCCGTAGCGGAGAATAAGCCTGGCGCAGCGACTGCCGCTCCGGTCGCTGAAGAGAAATCGGCGCCGCTGTTTTCGCCGCTGCTGTGCAGCGTCTACTTTCTCTATTTCTGCACCTGCTACGGCTACTACCTGATCGTCACCTGGCTGCCTTCTTATCTTCAGACCGAACGCGGCTTTGACGGCGGCGCCATTGGTTTTGCTTCCGCGCTGGTGGCGGTGGTCGGGGTGCCGGGCGCGCTGTTCTTCAGCCATCTCTCGGATAAGTTCCGCGACAGTAAAGTCAAAGTGATTCTCGGGCTGGAGATTGTCGCTGCGGCCATGCTGATGTTTACCGTTCTCTCGCCGAATACCACCATGCTGATGATTAGCCTGGTGCTGTACGGACTACTGGGCAAAATGGCCGTTGACCCGATTCTTATCTCGTTCGTTTCCGAACAGGCGTCAGCGAAAACATTAGGCCGCGCCTTTAGCTTGTTTAATTTCTTTGGCATGAGTTCGGCGGTGGTCGCACCGACGCTCACCGGTTTTATTTCCGACCTGACCGGTTCAAAAGAAATTAGTTTTGTGATGTCTGCCGGGTTGGTTATTACCGGAACGATACTGTTTGCGCTAATTACCTTGCGTAAGAACAAAATACAGTCAAAGACAATCCCAGTATAATAAAAAATAAATAATTAAAATTTGTTGTTCCACATAGCTAAACCTACAAACGTAATCCGATGCGTATTAAGAGGGAATTATGGAACAAACTCAAGATCTGTACAAAGCCAGGGGTTACAGCGACGATCTACTGCCCAAAGTAGCCTCGCAGCGTAACTGGAAAACATTTAACTATTTTACCTTATGGATGGGCTCCGTACACAACGTACCTAATTATGTAATGGTTGGTGGTTTTTTTATTCTCGGGCTATCAACGTTTAGTATAATGATGGCGATAATATTGAGTGCTTTTATTATTGCCCTGGTTATGGTGTTTAATGGTGCTGCCGGAAGTAAATACGGTGTCCCCTTCGCAATGATATTAAGAGCCTCTTATGGTGTGCGTGGTGCATTATTACCCGGCCTGCTCAGAGGCGGCATTGCGGCAATTATGTGGTTTGGTTTGCAATGCTATGCCGGCTCGCTGGCATTCCTGATCTTATTAGGCAAACTGTGGCCCGAGTTTCTGACGCTCGGCGGTGATTTTAAGCTGCTGGGACTGTCGTTGCCGGGGATGATCGCCTTTCTGGTTTTCTGGCTGATTAATGTGGCGATTGGTTTCGGCGGCGGAAAAGTTCTCAATAAATTTACCGCAATCCTCAATCCCTGCATCTATATTGTCTTCGGCGGCATGGCTATCTGGGCTATCTCGCTGGTCGGGATCGGTCCGATCCTTGACTATCTGCCGACCGGGGTGGCGAAAGCGGAGCATACCGGCTTCCTGTTCCTGGTCGTTATCAATGCGGTCGTTGCCGTCTGGGCCGCGCCGGCGGTGAGCGCCTCGGACTTTACCCAGAACGCGCGTTCGTTTCGCGAGCAGGCCGTTGGGCAAACCCTTGGCTTAGTGGTGGCCTATATTCTGTTCGCGGTGGCCGGAGTGTGCATTATCGCCGGCGCCAGTATCCATTACGGTATGGATACCTGGAACGTACTGGATATTGTGCAGAAATGGGACAGCCTGTTTGCCTCGTTCTTTGCGGTGCTGGTGATATTAATGACCACGATCTCCACCAACGCCACCGGTAATATTATTCCTGCGGGCTACCAAATTGCGGCGATTGCTCCCACGAAACTGACCTATAAAAACGGCGTGCTGATTGCCAGTATTATTAGCCTGCTGATCTGCCCCTGGAAATTAATGGAAAATCAGGACAGTATTTATCTTTTTCTCGATATTATCGGCGGCATGCTGGGTCCGGTTATTGGCGTAATGATGGCGCACTATTTTATCGTCATGCGTGGGCAAATTAATCTTGATGAACTTTACACCGCGCCTGGAGATTATAAATATTTCGATAATGGATTTAACGTTACCGCATTCCTGGTAACGATTGTGGCGGTTATTTTATCGCTCGGCGGAAAATTTATCCCGCTGCTCGAACCGTTCTCCCGCGTGTCGTGGTTTGTTGGTGTTATTGTCGCTTTTGCCGCCTACGCCTTGCTGAAAAAACGGGCCCAGCCGAATAACCTGGCGCGCCCCAATGCTGTGAATTGATTTTATTACAACCAGGAAAGTTTATTTCATGGATGAAGCTTCAAGAGCCAAAGCCATTGGTATTGCGGTGTACGTGGCTGCAAACAGAAGTATGGCGGCTTAATCGTCTGTACACATACAAGGAGTTTTATATGTCTTTTGATTTAATCATTAAAAACGGCACCGTCATTCTGGAAAACGAATCCCGGGTGGTCGATATCGCGGTTGCTGACGGCAAAATTGCCGCTATCGGTGAAAACCTGGGGGACGCGAAGCAGATCATGGATGCCACGGGGCTGATCGTTTCGCCGGGGATGGTCGATGCGCATACGCACATCTCTGAGCCGGGTCGTACCCACTGGGAAGGATACGAAACGGGTACCCGCGCGGCGGCAAAAGGGGGCATCACTACGATGATCGAAATGCCGCTGAACCAGCTGCCGGCCACCGTCGATCGAGAGACCATTGAGCTGAAATTCGACGCCGCGAAAGGCAAGTTGACCATCGATGCCGCGCAGCTTGGCGGCCTGGTCTCCTATAACCTTGACCGGCTGCACGAGCTGGATGAAGTGGGCGTGGTGGGGTTCAAATGCTTCGTCGCGACCTGCGGCGATCGCGGGATTGACAATGACTTCCGCGACGTTAACGACTGGCAGTTCTTCAAAGGCGTACAAAAGCTGGCCGAGATGAAGCAGACGGTACTGGTGCACTGCGAAAACGCGCTGATCTGCGATGAGCTGGGCGAAGAGGCGAAAAGAGAAGGGCGCGTGACCGCCCATGATTACGTCGCCTCCCGTCCGGTATTCACCGAAGTTGAGGCGATCCGCCGCGTTCTGTATCTGGCGAAGGTCGCCGGTTGCCGCCTGCACGTGTGCCACGTCAGCAGCCCGGAAGGGGTCGCCGAAGTGACGCGCGCCCGTCAGGAAGGTCAGGATGTCACCTGCGAATCCTGCCCGCACTACTTTGTACTGGATACCGAACAGTTTGAAAAGATTGGCACCCTGGCGAAATGCTCTCCGCCGATCCGCGACGCGGAAAATCAGAAAGGGCTGTGGGAAAAGCTATTCAACGGTGAGATCGACTGCCTGGTGTCCGACCACTCTCCGTGCCCGCCGGAAATGAAGGCGGGCAATATCATGCAGGCCTGGGGCGGGATTGCCGGTTTGCAAAACTGTATGGACGTCATGTTCGATGAAGCGGTCCAGAAGCGCGGTATGCCTTTGCCGCAGTTTGCTCGCCTGATGGCGACCAACGCCGCGGATATTTTCGGCCTGAAGCATAAGGGCCGCATCGCGCCGGGCAAAGACGCCGACCTGGTGTTTATTCAGCCGAACAGCAGCTACGTTCTGCAGGCGGAAGACCTTGAATATCGCCATAAAGTCAGCCCTTACGTAGGCCGTACGATTGGCGCGCGGATCGCCAGAACCCTCCTGCGCGGCGATGTGATCTATGACAGCGAGCAGGGCTTCCCGCACGCGCCGAAGGGGAAATTTATCCTTAAGCATCAGCAGTAACGGGGATCCGGTGAATTCCCGGCTTGCGGCGTAAACGCCTTCTCCGGGCTACGAGCCGATTTGTCGCCCGGATAAGGCGCAAGCCGCGACCCGGGGAATCACTTGCCCCATTCCATGCTCAGCGCCTGTTTAACGGCAGGCGCTTTTTCAGGATTCAATCATGGTGGTATTTCCGCTCAATAAACGAAACACCCTGGCGGGATTTCAATGGTTCTTCTTTATTTTCTGCAACACCGTCGTGGTACCGCCGACATTACAGTCTGCTTTTCAGCTGCCCGCCAGCGCGCTGATTACGCTGACTCAGTACGGTTTTATCACCACCGGGCTGGCCTGCCTGGCGCAGGCGCTGCTGGGCCATCGTCGGGCGATTATGGAAGGGCCTACGGGACTATGGTGGAGCACTATCCTGACCGTCACCGTCGGTGAAGCCGCGCGCGGCACTCCATTTGCCAGCATTGCGTCAAGCCTGGCGGTTGGCATCTCTCTGTCGGCGATATTCACCATCATCATCGGCGTGAGCGGCATCGGTCACCGCCTGGCGAAGCTCTTCAGCCCGACGGTCATGGTCTTTTTTATGCTGCTGCTCGGCGCGCAGCTCACCACGATCTTTTTTAAAGGCATGCTCGGGCTGCCTTTCAGTTCGACCCAGGCTAACGTGGGCGTTCAGCTGGCGCCGTTTAGCCTGGCGCTGGCGGTGATGCTGTTGGTGCTGGGGATGATCATTTTTCTTCCGGATGGCATTGCTCGCTATGCCCTGCTGTTTGGCACCCTCGTAGGCTGGGCTGGCTGGTACCTGCTGTTTCGCACTCCGCCCGCCACGATGGCATCCGGGCCGATTCACTGGCAGTGGTTTCCACTTGGCTACGGCGGGGAGCTACGCCCCGGCATTATTTTGACGGCGCTGCTGGCGGGGCTGGTGAATATTACGAATACCTACGGCGCAATTCGCGGTAGCGACGTTTTTTATCCCCAGCAGGGCGCCAGCAATACCCGCTACCGACGAAGCTTTATTATCTCCGGCCTGATGACCTTAATAACGGTTCCGCTCAGCGTGGTGCCGTTTTCGCCTTTTGTTTCATCGATAGGTTTATTAACCCAAACTGGAGAGACTTCTCGCCAGCCGTTTATTATCGGCTGCCTGTGCTGCCTGCTGGTGGGACTATTTACGCCGCTGACCCACTTTTTTACCACGCTGCCTTTGCCGATTAGCAGCGCGGTCATGCTGGTCTCCTATCTTCCGTTGTTATATTCCAGCTTATCTTTCAGTAAACAAATCACCTTCACCGCACGAAATATCTACCGGCTGGCGCTGCCGTTATTTATCGGCATCTTTTTAATGGGCCTGCCGCCGGTCTATCTCCAGACGCTGCCCCTGACAATTCGACCGCTATTAGGCAACGGCTTATTAATCGGCGTGCTGCTGGCGGTGGTGATGGAAAATCTCATTCCCTGGGATCGTATTAAGTAATGACATTAAAAAGGATGAACCATGAAAATAATTATTGCACCGGACTCTTTCAAAGAAAGCGTAAGCGCCAGCCGCTGCGCCCAGGCGATTAAGGCGGGCTTTACCTCTATTTTCCCGCAGGCAGAGTGCATCTGTCTGCCGATCGCCGACGGCGGCGAGGGGACGGTGGAGGCAATGGTTGAGGCCACCGAGGGTAAAATGGTGATGCTGCCGGTCATGGGGCCGATGGGCGATTTTGTCGGCGCTTTCTATGGCCTGAGCGGCGACGGACACACCGCGTTTATTGAGATGGCGGCGGCCAGCGGACTCATGCTGGTTCCCCCCGACGAACGCAACCCCCTGCAGGCCACCAGCTACGGCACCGGTGAGCTGATTCGCCATGCGCTGGACGCCGGCGTCCGTCACATAATTCTCGGTATTGGCGGCAGCGCCACGGTGGACGGCGGAATGGGGATGGCTCAGGCGCTGGGAGCACGCTTTGTTGATGAACGCGGCGAGAGCGTCGGCCTCGGCGGCGGAGCGTTAGAGCGGCTGGTCAACGTTGATTTACGCGATCTCGACCCGCGGCTTCGCGAGTGCCGGATTGACGTAGCCTGCGATGTGGATAATCCGCTGCTCGGCGAACGCGGCGCGGCGGCGGTCTTTGGCCCGCAAAAAGGGGCCTGCGCAGGCATGGTCGCCGTTCTGGAGCGCGGTTTAGAAAATTACGCTCAGGTGCTGCTGGCGGCAACCGGTCAGGATGTGACGGCGATGGTCGGCGGCGGCGCGGCCGGCGGGATGGGCGCGGCGGCTCGCGTATTCCTTAACGCCACGCTGAAATCGGGCATTGATATTGTGCTGGAGGCGGTTCATCTGGAGGAGGCGCTGCGCGATGCGGACCTGGTGATCACCGGCGAAGGGCGTATGGATTCGCAAACCGTCGGCGGCAAAGCGCCGGTTGGCGTGGCGCGGATCGCCAAAAAGCACGGCATTCCGGTTATCGGCATCGCCGGCGTGCTGGGTGACGGCGTCGAAGCGGTGCATCAGCATGGTATTGATGCGGTCTTTAGCATTCTTCCCGCGCTGGCGCCGCTGGCCGAGGTGCTGGATCGCGGCGAGCAGAATCTTTACGCCTGCGCGCGCAATATCGCCTGCGCCATCAAGCTTGGCCAGACGCTGCCTGCTTGAATAAAAAATGCCACGGTTCACACCGTGGCAAAATCCAACATAGCTAAACAAAAAAGTGAATTCTGGGCGTTTGATAACCAACCTGTTTTGAACACTGCGCCCGCTTTTTAGCGGCTGGCGCCTTACCCGGCCTACGAAATTGACGATAGCAAAAAGTTGTACTGAATCCGTAGGCCCGCGCCAGCGGGCAATAGTAACGTTTGCAGCTTGTCAGCCATCAGATCTCAACGTCGCGGTTGCAGTCTTTTGAATAGATGTAGCTGAACGTTTCCCGTCCGACGCCGTATCCCGCCTGCAGGGAGTAAGCGCCCATAAAGATATAATCGCCTTGCTTGACCGGAACCCAGCTGTTGTCGAGGTTATACACTCCCTGGCCGGAGAGAATATAGGCGCCATGCTCCTGGACGTGGGTTTCAATGTAGCCGTGGCTGGCCCCCGGTGCGAAAGAGAGAATATGCATATTCATATCGAAGCCCAGCTCTTTTGGCAGGAAATCGATCAGAATAACGTCTTCCATTCCTTCATAATGAATACGCTCCAGCTGGCTGACGTTGCCGGTGACCAGATAAGGCGCATGGCCCTCTGTCGGAATATAGCGGCGCTTATAGAGGAAGAGCTGGCTATCGGCTGAATGGTTATTACTGAAAGTCATCCGCTCACCCGGCGGGCAGTAAAGATAACCGCCTTCGGCCAGCGCGAAGGATTTACCCTGAGCCCCGGCGATGATTTCTCCCTTAATCACATACAGGAAGGTTTCGATGCCTTCGCCGCCAAAACCGCTTTGATGACCGCCGTTTTCATGCAGCGTGACCAGATAATCAACAAAGGTGGCGCCTAATTTCGGCGTTGACAAAATAGTCACATCGCAATGTTCAAAACCCGGAATAACGTTCTTGACCAGACCGTCCGGCGTCAGCAGCGCGTAATTGCCGTGGCGCACGATGGAACGGCTGGCCAGTAAATCATCGCGATAGCCAAGCACATTATTTAAATAACCCATGATCGTTTCCTTATTCAGTCCAGGCCAGTTGATGCAACATTAAGGCGAGCGTTTTTACGCCTTCCGCCAGATCCTCGATATGCGTGCTTTCCGCCGGGTTATGGCTGATGCCTTTGATGCTCGGCATAAAGATCATGCAGGTCGGGAAGCAGGGAGCGAATATCTGCGCGTCGTGTCCCGCGCCGCTGTGCATCACGCGGAAATTCACCTTCTCTTTTTCACAAAGCGCGGTGAGCTGGGCCACCAGCTTCTTATCCATGGGAACCGGAGCCTCATCCATCCACAGGTCGATCTCAATGCCGATATCCATCTCCTGACAGATCCGCCGCATATCGGCCTCAATGACCTCAGTAAATGCCGTTAACTCCAGAGCATCGGTATGGCGGCAGTCCATAGTGAAGACGGTTTTGCCCGGCACCACGTTGACGGTATTCGGCTGCGGGTCGACTTTACCGAAGGTGAGCACCAGCGGGTCACCGTGGGCTTTTGCTTTGGCGATAGATTCGCAGCAGATACGGCTAAAGGCGTGGACGGTATCGCGACGGTAGCCCATTGGCGTCGTGCCGGCATGGTTAGACTCGCCGGTGAGGGTGATGGTGTAGCGACGCTGTCCGACTATGGCGTTGACCACGCCGATAGACTGCTTGTTGGTTTCCAGCACGCGACCCTGCTCAATATGCAGCTCTACGAAGGCTTTAATATCCCGGCGCGGCGCCAGCGGAGCGGCAGGTAGGCTGAAACCGCACTGCTTCATGGCATCGATAAACGCCACGCCTTTAGCGTCTTTAATTTCGCGTACGTCCGCTGGATTAGCGATGCCGACGATATTTTTGCTGCCCCAGAAGACGTAAGGGAAGCGGCTACCTTCTTCTTCCGCTAACGCCAGCACTTCCACGGTGCGCAGCGGCGCCCCGTAGGTCTCTTTTAGCCAGCGAACCGCCAGCCAGGCCGCCAGCGCGCCGAACTGGCCGTCAAGATTGCCGCCGTTAACGACGCTATCAATATGCGAACCGCTGAGGATAACCTCATCGGGAAAGCGCGTGCCGGGCAGGCGACCATAGAGATTGCCCACTTCATCAAAGCGCGTTTCCAGTCCGCTTTCGCTCATTCTTTGTTTGAATGCCTGCTGCGCCTGCAGCCATTCTGGCGAATAGAGCAGGCGGGTTATGCCCCCGGTCGGGTCGGCGCCGAAAGAGGAAAGCCAGGGCAATGTCTCTTCTATTGCCTGTCGAAAATAATGAGCCATACGCAACTCCTGTATTTTAATTTATTGAGCAAACGGGGAATTGGTTTCATAAGAGCGGTTATATAAAGCGTCCGAAACCAGATAGTCATAAATCTCATCAACGATCTCGATACCGTTGACGGCGCTGTTTTTCTCATTGATATCCAGGTTCTGCCCGGGGTAATACACTTGGTTAAATCCGGGCGCTGGCGTAATGGCGTTTAATTCACGCATGGTGTCGCTGATATGCTGGCGGAATAGCGCGCTGGAGGAGAAAAATGCCGGGTTGATGACGATATGCAGCTGGCCCAGCTCGCGTCCCTGGCTCAGGTTGTCGTACATAGAGCTGACCTGGCGGCCGAAGGGGAGATTGAGCAAAATGCCGGAGAGGACGTCGATCATCATCATCAGGCCGTAGCCTTTCGGGCCGGCTGCCGGAAGCAGGGCGTGAACGGCAAAAGGATCGCGGGTCGGCGCGCCGTTTTTATCCACCGCCCAGCTATCGGGAATGGTTTCATGGCGCGAGCGGGCGTCGAGAATTTTCCCCCATGCCTGCACCGTGGTGGCCATGTCGAAGGTGATGATATCATCGCCCTCGCCGGGCGCGGCAAAGGCCAGCGGGTTGGTTCCGTAATAGATTTCCGCCCCGCCAAAAGGCACGACCATCGGGTCTGACTGGCACAGCGAAATCCCGATTAGCCCGGCGCGGGCGGCCTGCCGGGTGAAGTAAGAGATCGCTCCGCTGTGGCCCATACGCCGGATGCCGACCACGGCCACGCCGTTTTCCCTGGCCAATTCTATCGCGTGCTCCATGCCCATTTTGGCGGCCACCTGACCGGCGGCATTATCGGCATGCAAAATACCGCTGCAGGGGCCGTTCTTTTCAAAGGTGAAGGTGGGATGACGATTGGTTCCGCCTTTTGAAATACGTTCCGCATAATATTCAACGCGAACCGCGCCGTGCGAATGAATACCCCTGGCATCGGCATAAACCAGTACATCGGCAATGATATCCGCATGATTGCGAGTAAGCCCTGCTGTATTCAGCTTATTGGCAATAAGCTGATGAAGTGTTTCCCGACTGACTTTCATCTGTCTTCCTTTTAACGACGGTGTAGAGCCTGACTGCCAAATAAAATACGGGGAAAATAAACTTAAATTGTGATCTGTATTGGTAAAAATAGTTAGTTAGATTTTATTTAATAATCACCGTGGGTTTGTCAGAAGGGACCCGGTTAATCTATTCATTAAAAAACTCGGGCTAATGCCTTCGGCTTTATTTGAAAGCGTCTTGTAATAATTCTCATGTGATTCCGGTCACGCCGTCGATAATTTTATCCCGTTAGCCTGATGGCAGATTAACCATGCTCATTCAATTGCAATGGGTGCAATTATTGGGGAGTTATTATGATCCATGCCTTTATTAAAAAGGGCTGTTTCCAGGATTCGGTCAGCTTAATGATTATTTCACGCAAGCTGAGCGAGTCGGAAAATGTCGATGATGTTTCAGTCATGATGGGCACACCGGCAAATAAATCGCTGTTGGAAACGACCGGGTTCTGGCACGACGATTTTGCCAGCGCGACGCCAAATGACATTTGCGTGGCGATCCGCACCGATTGCGCGGATGCGTCGGTTACGCAAATGATCGCCGCCCGTCTTGATGAGGCCCTTACCGCCCTGGCGCAGGGGAGCGGGCAAAGTCAGAGCCTGAGCGTGGTTCGCCGCTGGCAAAGCGCAACGCAGAAGCTACCGCAGGCCAATATGACCTTAATTTCCGTTGCCGGGGAGTACGCCGCGGAGCTTGCCCATCAGGCGCTCAGCAGCGAGAAAAACGTCATGATCTTCTCCGACAACGTCACGCTGGAAGATGAAATCGCGCTCAAAACCCGCGCCCGCGACAAAGGGCTGCTGGTCATGGGGCCGGACTGCGGCACCGCCATGATTGCCGGCACGCCGCTGGCTTTCGCCAACGTTACGCCGGAAGGCAACATCGGCGTTATTGGCGCGTCCGGCACCGGTATTCAGGAGCTGGTCTCGCAGATTGTCCTCGGCGGCGAAGGGATCAGCCATGCGATCGGTCTCGGCGGCCGCGATCTGAGCGCCGAAGTGGGCGGCATCAGCGCGCAAACGGCGCTGGAAATGCTGACCCAGGATGCGCAGAGCCAGGTGCTGGCCTTTGTTTCTAAACCTCCCGCCGAAGCGGTGCGTCTGAAGATCATCGCCGCCATGAAGCGCAGCGCGAAACCGGTGGTGGCGCTATTTCTCGGCTATACGCCGCCGATCGCCCGCGATGAAAACGTCTGGTTCGCCCGCACGCTTGACGAGGCCGGGCGTCTGGCCTGCCTGCTGGCGCGAGTGGGGCGGCGTCAGGCAAGCCTTCCCGCGGTGGCGGGCAAGCAGATTCGCGGCTTATACACCGGCGGTACGCTGGCTGCTGAATCCGCAGGATTGCTGGCAGAACGGCTGAACATTACCCCTGATGCGCATCACCCGCAGGGCATGATGCTCGACGCGCAGGGGCACCGGGTCGTCGATCTTGGTGACGATTTTTACACTGTCGGCCGTCCGCATCCGATGATCGACCCCTCCCTGCGCAACCAGCTGATTGCCGAACTTGGCGCGGAAACTCAGGTTGGCGTACTACTGCTGGACGTGGTGATTGGCTACGGCGCCACCGCCGATCCGGCCGGCTCGCTGGTCGAAGCATGCCAGCGGGCGTGGGCGACCAGAGCCGACGATAGTCCGCTGCACGTTATCGCGACGGTGACCGGAACCGAAAGCGATCCGCAGTGCCGCTCCCGTCAGATTTCAGTCCTTGAAGATGCGGGGATCGCCGTGGTCGATAGCCTGCCTGAAGCCACCTTGCTTGCCGCCGCGCTGATTAGCCCGCCGCGGAAAGCCGCTCCTGCCCCGCGCGCCGGCCTGCTGGACGGCGTGTCGGTGATTAATGCTGGCCTGCGCAGCTTTGCGCTCGATTTACAGACCGCCGGAACGCCGGTTGTTCACTATCAGTGGGCGCCGATTGCCGGTGGGAATAAGAAACTGGCTCGTTTATTAGAACGTTTGCAATAAGAGGTCTCTATGTTTACATCAGTGGCGCAGGCCAATGACGCAGTAATAGAACGAATTCGTAATGCACGTCCGCACTGGCTGGATGTGAAGCCGGCGGGTTCTTTAATCGGGGCGCTGAATCAAAACAAAACGCTGCTCCACGCCGGGCCGCCGATGCGCTGGCAGGAGATGACCGGTCCGATGAAAGGGGCCTGCATTGGCGCCTGCCTGTTCGAAGGCTGGGCGCAGGATGAGAAAACGGCCCACGCGATGCTGGAAAACGGCGAGATTACCTTTATTCCCTGCCACCACGTTAATGCCGTAGGGCCGATGGGCGGTATTACTTCGCCGAATATGCCGATGCTGGTCGTGGAGAACATCGCCGAAGGTAACCGCGCGTATTGCAACCTGAACGAAGGCATTGGCAAGGTGATGCGTTTCGGCGCCTACGGCGAAGATGTGCAGCAGCGCCTGCGCTGGATGCGCGATGTGCTGATGCCCGTTCTCAGTGCGGCGCTGAAACAGATGACGCGCGGCATTGATCTCACCGCGATGATGGCGCAGGGCATCACCATGGGCGATGAGTTCCACCAGCGCAATATCGCCACCTCCGCGCTGCTGATGCGCACGCTGGCACCGCATCTGGCGCGACTCGACCACGACAAACAACAGATCGCCGAAGTGATGGATTTTCTCGCCATCACCGATCAGTTCTTCCTCAACCTGGCGATGGCCTACTGCAAATCAGCGATGGATGCCGGGGCGCAGATCCGCGCCGGCAGTATTGTCACCGCGATGACCCGCAATGGCGATATGTTCGGTATTCGCGTTAGCGGACTGGGCGACCGCTGGTTTACCGCACCGGTGAATACGCCGCAGGGGCTGTTCTTTACCGGTTTCTCTCAGGAACAGGCCAACCCGGATATGGGCGACAGCGCCATTACCGAAACCTTCGGCATCGGCGGCGCGGCGATGATTGCGGCGCCGGGGGTGACCCGCTTTGTCGGCGCTGGCGGAATGGAGGCGGCAAAATCCGTTTCGGAGGAGATGGCGGAAATCTTCCTTGAGCGCAATATGCAGCTGCAGATTCCTGGCTGGGATTTCCAGGGCGCCTGTCTCGGACTGGATATTCGCCGGGTGGTTGAAACCGGCATTACGCCGCTCATTAACACCGGGATCGCCCATAAAGAAGCGGGGATCGGCCAGATTGGCGCCGGAACCGTCAGAGCGCCGCTGGCCTGTTTCGAGCAGGCGCTGGAAGCGCTGGCGGACGAACTGGGCGTGAGCTGAGGTAGCGCGATGGAGAGGATTCGTCCGCTGATAGGCAGCGTCGATGCGCCGGATCATCGCCAACCGTGGCGAACCGGCGGCCTCTGGCGGCGCACCATTAACCTCTACGTTGCAGGCGGCGCGCTGCTGACGCTGCATCATCGGGGGCAGGGCGTGAGCCCCGGCGGATGGGTTGTTCGTCATCGCGATTTTATCCGGCTGCACGCGGCGCTGCGGACGGGGGCGTCGCCGATAGCGCGGAATGACGGTATTCAGGTCGGCGATCTTTTGCTGATGCCGCCGCGCAGGCGCTGCTCCCTGCGGCTCCGCTGTCAATCCGTAAACGCTTATCTCCCGCCAGCGCTGATGAGTCGACCGGAGGAGACCGGGCTGTTCGGGCCGCTGTCGCAGGCTATTGAGCTGCGGCAGCATCCCGAGCTGCGCCAGCTTCGCCACTGTTTTGCCTCCGCGCTGGCCGGCAACGCCGTCGACTGGCGGCTGTGGCTGGGCAAGGGGCCGGGCCTGACGCCCAGCCTGGACGACATGCTGATCGGCATGATGCTGGCGGCGTGGCGCTCGGGGCGTATGTCACCCTGCGGCGGAAGGGCATTTTTTCGCGCCTCCGGCGATCTGCGCGCGGCCACCACTCAGGTGAGCGTCAACTATTTACGCTATGCCAGCGAGGGGCGCTTCGCTTCGCCGCTGATGCATTTTGCCTGCGCCCTGCAACGTGGACGACGTCTCGAGCCCGCCGTCGAAGCGCTGCTGGCGATGGGGCATACCTCCGGCGCCGACACGCTTCTGGGATTCTGGCTGGCGCAACATCTTATCTAAGGACTTTTTATGAAAACGCTGGTTGTTGCCCTTGGCGGCAACGCTTTATTACAGCGCGGGGAAGCGCTGACCGTAGAAAATCAGTACCGCAATATCGATAGCGCGGTTCCCGCGCTGGCGCGTCTGGCGCAGACGTATCGGCTGGCCATTGTGCACGGCAACGGGCCGCAGGTGGGTCTGCTGGCGCTGCAAAATCTGGCCTACGGCGACGTTGAGCCCTATCCGCTGGACGTGCTGGTCGCGGAGAGCCAGGGCATGATTGGCTATATGCTGGCCCAGCGCCTGGCGCAGGAATCACTCATGCCGCCGGTATCGACGGTGATGACCCGCATTACAGTCTCGTCAAACGATCCGGCCTTTTCGGCGCCGGAGAAGTTTATTGGTCCGGTTTACGATCCGGAGCTGCAAAAACGGCTGGAAGATGAGTACGGCTGGAGGATGAAGCGCGACGGTAAATATGTGCGTCGGGTGGTTCCTTCGCCGACGCCGGTGAGGATTGAGGAGAGCGAGTCGATTGAGCGTCTGCTGGGTGAGGGGCACGTGGTGATATGCTGCGGCGGCGGCGGAATTCCGGTGCTTGAGAGCGGGCATGGCGCAGAGGCGGTGATTGATAAAGACCTCGCTGCCGCGCTGCTGGCGGAGCAGATTGATGCCGATGGCCTGGCGATCCTGACCGACGCGGATGCGGTATATGAACATTGGGGCACCCCCATGCAGCGACCGATCCGCGAAGCGACGCCGGAAGAGCTGGCGCCTTTTGTCCGCGACGACGGCGCGATGGGGCCGAAAATCGCGGCGGTAAGCGGCTACGTGCGCCGTCGGGGCAAGCGGGCGTGGATTGGGGCGCTGTCGCGTATCGATGACACCCTTGCCGGGCTGGCGGGAACCTGCATTAAGCCCTGATGCACAGATAAAATCACGCGGCGAAGCAGACGCTGAAATATCCTGCGCTCTTTCCCCGGGGGCGGCGCTCGACGCGCCTTGCCCGGGCTACATGTTCGTGCGGTTTGCGGATTTGGTTGAATGGCTACGGGGCAAATGATGGTTGGTCTGGTAGCCCGGCTAAGGCGAAGCGCGCCGCAAGCCGGGATTCTGGCGAAGGATTATGCCAGAGAGGTAGCCCGGACAGGTGCGCAGCACCGCCTCCGGGACTATGGAGAGCTGGATTACGCCAGCTGCGCCTGCGCCCAGAATACACCGCTGGCGTATTCCGGCGGCAGCAGCGGCTTCAGCGCTTCCAGCGTCGCGCTCAGGCGATCGGTATCGCTGTCGGTCAGGTTCAGGTGACCGACTTTACGTCCCGGACGCACCTCTTTGTCGTACCAGTGCAGATGCACCAGCGGTAGCTTCAGCCAGTCATAGTTGAGATCGGTACCGATCAGGTTGATCATCACCGACGGGCTGTTCACTACCGGCGGCGGCAGCGGCAGATCGGTAATCGCCCGCAGATGAAGCTCAAACTGGCTGATGGACGCGCCGTTCTGCGTCCAGTGGCCGCTATTGTGCACGCGCGGCGCCAGTTCGTTAATCAGCAGACCATCAGCGGTGACAAAACACTCCATCGCCATCACGCCAACGTAGCCCAGCTCATTCATGATCGCCGACAGCATCTGCTCGGCCTGCGCCTGCTGACGGGCGTTGGCCTGCGGAAAGGCGACGCTGGCGCGTAAAATACCGTCCTGATGCAGGTTGCGGGTCAGCGGATAGAAGACCGTGCTGCCGTCCCGGGCGCGTGCGCCGACCAGCGACACTTCGGCGGAGAAGTTAATCCCCTGCTCAACGATACACTCGCCGTAGTTATCATCCGGCAGCTGCGCGGTTTCATTTTCCCGCAAACGCCACTGACCGCGGCCATCATAGCCGCCGACGCGGCGCTTAACGATAGCCAGCTCGCCGAGACGGGCGAATACCGTCGGCCATTCGCTTTTCTCCGCCAGAAGCTGCCACGGCGCGGTAGCGAGCTCCAGCTTATCGAACAGCTGCTTTTGCGTCAGACGGTCGGCGATAACCGGAAAAACGTCGCGGTTGACGAAGGCGGAATGACGCGCCAGCTCGCGGGTCAGCGCCGTTTCCGGCCAGCGTTCAATCTCTGCGGTAATCACGCTTTGCTGTACCGGCACCGCTTCCGGGTCGGCTTCGAGACCGACCGGCCAGACCGCAATACCCAGCGGTTCGCCAGCCTGGCGCAGCATTCGGCCTAGCTGGCCGTTACCGAGAACGCAAACTTGTTTCATGCCGCACCCCGCGGATCCGGGTTATCCAGCACTTCATCGGTTTGCGCCTGGCGCCAGGCGCTGAGGCGCTGGTGCAGTTCCGCATCGTGCTGGGCGAGGATCTGCGCCGCCAGCAGGGCGGCGTTGGCGGCACCGGCTTTACCGATAGCCAGCGTACCAACCGGGATACCGCGCGGCATCTGAACGATGGAGTAGAGGCTGTCTACGCCGCTCAGCGCTGCGCTCTGCACCGGCACGCCCAACACCGGCACCAGCGTTTTCGCCGCAATCATGCCCGGCAGATGCGCCGCGCCGCCCGCACCGGCAATAATCACCTGAAAACCATTGCCTTGCGCGCCTTCGGCGAAGCTGAACAGTTTATCGGGGGTGCGGTGGGCGGAGACCACTTCGACATGGTACGGAACGTTCAGGGCATCAAGGATTTCTGCGGTAAACTGCATGGTAGCCCAGTCGCTTTTGGACCCCATCACGATGGCGATACGCGCCGAATTATTGCGGGAAGACATGCGTCTTAAAACTCCTGTGGGTGTGTTGCACACTGCTTTAGAGGCCACAGAGAATAGCATGAACTCCCGGCAAGGAAAACGGTTGCGTGCGCATGGCTAGCCCTCTTTTGTCTCGTCGTGACTGGGGGCAACGCGCCGGTTATGGGCGGTGGTCGCGCTGGCAAAAAAGGTAAAAACCAGCACCACTCCCCAGGGCAGCATAAGAATGCTCATGACCAGCATGTAGATTTGCACAAAGCGCTCATCGTGCGGCCGCGTACAAAGCAGATAAATTGCGTAAAAATAGAGGATCCAAAGTAGCGCTGCGATTCCCAGCACGGTCAGCGAACCGAAGTAGATAAACACCAGACCAAAATAGCTGGCGGTAATCGGGCCGATGACGGCGATAACCATGCCCCAAATTAGGGGCTGACTCCATTTTTGCATGCTCGTTCCTTGAGTGTGGTTTGCTGGAAAATTAACCTGGGGTTAAACGTCAGGACAGCCATTCTGCTGCCTGAAGAGTATTTTCGGAATAGTGCTTGCTGGAACTCAGAAGGGGAACTGAATCAGTTCGACCTTTTCGGCCGTCACTTTGACCATGGAGCCTTCGTGATGCCATGCGCCCAGAACCACGCGATATGCGGATTGACCGTTGGCTTCTAGCGGATGGACGGCAGGACGGTGCGTATGCCCGTGAATTAGCCATTGAACGTGATGTTTTTCCATAACGTCAACGACCGCCTGCGGATTCACATCCATAATTTCCATCGACTTGCTGCTGTTAGCCGCTTTGCTGTCGGCGCGCATTCTGGCAGCGATACGGCGGCGGATAAACAGCGGTAGGGCCAGAAACAGGCGTTGGATCCAGGGATTGTGCACTTTCGCGCGAAACGCCAGATAGCCTGCATCGTCGGTGCAGAGGGTGTCGCCGTGCATAATCAGCACCTTGCGCCCGTAGAGGTCGAGAAGCTTCTCTTCCGGCAGCAGGGTCATGGCGCTTTCGCGGGCAAAGCGCTGACCGACGAGAAAATCGCGGTTGCCGTGAAGGAAGTAGCAGGGGACGCCGGAATCGACCAGCGCTTTCAGCGCTGAAGCGATTTGCCGATGCAGCGGGTTGGGATCGTCATCGCCGATCCAGGCTTCAAACAGGTCGCCGAGGATATACAGGGCGTCCGCCTTGCGGGCTTCCCCCTGTAAAAAGCGCAGAAAACCGGCGGTAATCGCCGGTTCTTCCGTTTGCAGATGTAAATCCGCAATAAAAAGTGTCGCCACGAATTATTCGCTGACGGTGACGCTTTTGATCACAACATCTTCTTTCGGCACATCCTGATGCATGCCGCTGCGGCCGGTGGCGACCGCTTTGATTTTGTCGACCACGTCCATACCCTCAACGACTTCTGCGAATACGCAGTAGCCCCAACCCTGCAGGCTTTCGCCGGAGAAGTTCAGGAAGTCGTTATCGGCGACGTTGATGAAGAACTGCGCGGTGGCGGAGTGAGGCGCCTGAGTACGGGCCATTGCCAGGGTGCCGCGGGTGTTTTTCAGACCGTTGTTAGCTTCGTTCTGAATAGGAGATTTGGTGGTTTTCTGATTCATGCCCGGCTCAAAACCGCCGCCCTGAATCATAAAACCGTTGATGACACGGTGGAAAATGGTGTTGTCGTAGAAACCTTCACGACAGTAGTCCAGGAAGTTTTTAACTGTTTCCGGCGCTTTGTCGTCAAACGTCTTGATTACGATATCGCCATGATTGGTGTGGAAAGTAACCATTTTTGCATCCTGTTCCGATGATTGTGGTGCCTGCACCCGGTGTCGGGTGAGATATAGGGGGCTGTTATAGCATAACCGCGAGGTTGGATCACCTTGCAATGTGTGCTGCTTCGGGGTTGAATTAAGGTTAGAATACGCGACTTATATCCACACACGTCTACACGGAATCTTCGATGTTAAAAATTTTTAATACACTGACGCGCCAAAAAGAAGAATTTAAACCTATCCATGCCGGGGAAGTTGGCATGTACGTGTGTGGTATTACCGTTTACGACCTCTGTCACATCGGCCATGGCCGTACCTTCGTCTCCTTCGACGTGGTTGCGCGTTATCTGCGTTTTTTAGGCTACAAGCTAAAGTATGTGCGCAACATCACCGACATTGACGACAAAATCATCAAGCGTGCCAATGAAAACGGCGAGAGCTTTGTTGCGCTGGTGGACCGCATGATTGCCGAGATGCACAAAGACTTCGACGCGCTGAATATCCTGCGCCCGGATATGGAGCCGCGAGCGACTCATCACATTGCGGAAATTATTGAGATTACCGAGCAGCTGATCGCTAAAGGCCACGCGTATGTTGCCGACAACGGCGACGTTATGTTCGATGTCCCAACCGATCCGAACTATGGCCAGCTGTCGCGTCAGGATCTCGACCAGCTGCAGGCCGGCGCGCGCGTTGATGTCGTTGACGTCAAGCATAATCCAATGGACTTTGTGCTGTGGAAAATGTCGAAAGAGGGCGAGCCAAGCTGGCCGTCGCCGTGGGGCGCGGGCCGTCCAGGCTGGCACATTGAGTGTTCAGCGATGAACTGCAAACAGCTGGGCAACCATTTTGATATTCACGGCGGTGGTTCGGATCTGATGTTTCCGCACCATGAAAACGAAATCGCCCAGTCCACCTGCGCCCACGACGGCGAGTACGTGAACTACTGGATGCACTCCGGGATGGTGATGGTTGACCGCGAGAAGATGTCAAAATCGCTGGGCAACTTCTTTACCGTGCGCGACGTCCTGAAGTTCTATGACGCGGAAACCATTCGCTACTTCCTGATGTCCGGCCACTATCGCAGTCAGCTGAACTACAGCGAAGAGAACTTAAAACAGGCGCGTTCCGCGCTGGAGCGTCTGTATACCGCGCTGCGCGGAACCGATAAAACCGCAGCGCCGGCCGGCGGCGAAGCGTTTGAAGCGCGCTTCATTGAAGCGATGGACGACGATTTTAATACTCCGGAGGCTTATTCCGTGCTGTTTGATATGGCGCGTGAGGTTAACCGCCTGAAAACCGAAGATGCCGCCGCGGCCAACGCGATGGCGGCGCATATGCGTAAGCTCTCTGCGGTGCTCGGTCTGCTCGAACAGGAGCCGGATGCCTTCCTGCAGAGCGGCGCGCAGGCGGACGACGGGGAAGTGGCGGAAATCGAGTCTTTGATTCAGCAACGTCTGGACGCGCGTAAAGCGAAAGATTGGGCGGCGGCGGATGCCGCGCGTGACCGTCTCAATGAGATGGGCATCGTGCTGGAAGATGGCCCGCAGGGTACCACCTGGCGCCGTAAGTAGTCTCATTCTCTCTTTTTAGCCGGGGCCATCCCCGGCATTTTTTTGCCCTGACTCAGGCTAAGAAACGAAGCGCGGTCCTGATTTCGCCTTCGCACGCTCCCAACCAGCGGCTGAAGCGTTCGTCGGGGAGAAGTGGTGTCAGGCGGAAGTGCAGGTTGCCGGAGGCCGCCAGGGGACCGGCTGTGCTACAAAGGACGTGGTATCGGAAGATGGCGGCGCTGACTGAAGTGCAGGAAAACGAGAGACCATCTGTCGGGATGGGGGGACAGGCGCCGGTTGCGGCGCCTGAACGTTTTACTCGGTAACGGTAACGCTCTGACCTTCAAAGCTGACCGTCTGACCGGCGACGATTTTACAGCGTTTACGGGTTTCCACCGCACCGTCGACTTTGACCAGACCGTCGGCGATAGCGATTTTAGCCTGCGCGCCGCTTTCGCTCCAGCCTTCCAGCTTCAGCAGATCGCACAGTTCAACGTGCGGGTGTTTGCCTAAAGAAAAATTCGCCATCTCAGGCCTCCTGAATATCGTGATACTCTTCACACGCCTGCAGCGTGTTCTGAATGAGCGTGGCTACGGTCATCGGGCCGACGCCGCCGGGAACCGGCGTAATGTACGACGCGCGCGCGGCGGCATCTTCATAAACGACATCGCCAACCACTTTGCCGCTTTCCAGGCGGTTAATCCCGACATCGATCACGATCGCGCCTTCTTTAATCCACTCGCCCGGAATAAAGCCCGGTTTACCTACAGCCACAATCAGCAGATCGGCGTTTTCAACGTGATGACGCAGGTTTTTGGTAAAACGGTGGGTTACGGTGGTAGTACAGCCTGCCAGCAGCAGCTCCATGCTCATCGGGCGTCCGACGATGTTGGAGGCGCCAATGACCACCGCGTTCAGGCCGTAGGTATCAATGTTGTAACGCTCGAGCAGCGTGACGATCCCGCGCGGCGTGCATGGACGCAGGCGCGGGGCGCGCTGGCACAGGCGGCCAACGTTATACGGGTGGAAACCGTCAACGTCTTTGTCCGGCGAAATGCGCTCCAGCACTTTGACATTATCAATGCCGGCGGGCAGCGGCAGCTGAACCAGGATGCCGTCGATAGCGCTATCCGCATTCAGGGTGTCGATAAGTTCCAGCAGCTCTGCTTCGCTGGTGGTTTCCGGGAGATCGTACGAGCGGGAGACGAAGCCTACCTCTTCACACGCTTTGCGCTTGCTGCCGACATAAATCTGCGATGCCGGGTTGCTGCCGACCAGCACGACGGCCAGGCCTGGTGCTCGAAATCCGGCCGCCACGCGAGCCTTCACTTTTTCCGCAACCTCAGAGCGTACCTGCTGCGCAATCGTTTTACCGTCAATAATTTTTGCTGCCATCAGAGAGAGGATTCCATCTGTATCTTTACGAAAGGGGGATGGCGATATTTTGTCAGAAGCCAGCCTCGCTGTCAGTCTTCGTTTAAGATTTTATCTTGCTTTGGTAAGGCGACCGCTGCAATCCCTGCATAATCCTGCCGCGAGCGGAGCCAAAAAGCGCATGGAGTCGAAAGCAAAGTTACCGTGCATAAACATAAGGTTGAATAAACTTTATACTCCTTTCGCAGCTAAACCAGGCAGGTTGCACAGACAACCGCAGTTTCGCGGCAAAATACATTGACTCATCAGGCGTGGACCGTATAATTCCGGCGATTGCACATCACGAAGCTCCCGCTTCTCAATGCGCCCTTAGCTCAGCTGGATAGAGCAACGGCCTTCTAAGCCGTAGGTCACAGGTTCGAACCCTGTAGGGCGTACCATTTTGCAGTAAACAGACGTTATTCTACGTCTTTTTTTATGCCCTAAATTCAGTAGGTTGGCTGATTTCTGTGCGATAAGGTCGTTTATTATTCTGCCTGCTTAGCCATTATTCAGCCCTATCTGCTGGCGGAACACTACGTTGTTTTGACCAGCACAAAAATCTTTTACTTTAAATCTCCCCCCTGTATTCTGTGCAGCTGGATTTCTCCCAGCGACAATTCGCAGAGATACCCATGGCCCGCAATCATGTTCTCTTCACCTCACTTTCGCGCCGTAAACGTCGGAGCGCGACTCTCAAAATCAAAAATCTTATCTACAAAGAGCGTGCTGTCTGGGGCGGCGTCTTCTATGACGAATGCGAACATGATGCGGCAGTTGCCAGCGGGGGCTGGACCTGGAGCGATATAGTTTTTCTCGGTCGTGACCCAGCCGTTTTCTGGAATGCGGAGATCATCACGGCGAATGTGGCTTTTAGCGATGAGATAGAAGAGGCTGCTTTCAATGAGGCGCTATTGCGGCTTGACGCTGCCAGCCAGCGTCAGGCAATGCATCTCGATTTCATACCAGATATTAATCGCGATGGAAAAACGATTAGCTATACATGGGGACGAAAGCCTCAACGGAATGACTCGCAGCTTGAGGGATTATCCATAAGTGATTTTGCCGATAAACGTGCGCGAGAAATTGCGCGTACTAATCCACCGCCAGTTTATTGCGGTTACCGCATATTGCCGGGCTACGCAGCAGGAATCGGCTTGAAAATGGTGGTTGACGCTGAAGTGCTCAGTCGGAGTGTAATTGAAAGCGCTATTGCTGATTTTCTCGCTCGCGGAGAACAAAACTGGTTTTCTGACGTGCCTGCCCTTGTCCACTACATTGACAATATCTACTGCAAACCGCTTAACGAGGCATCCTGAGCGAGTCAATATGGCCCCATTGAACGCCAAAATGACTTTCTTCATATCCACGCGGTTGATGACCGCGCTCAATATGAGGAAGAACCATGGCAAGAACCCGTGCGGAACGACGCCATCACATGCGTCGCATGAGGCATAAACGGCGAAACGACAACGCTGTGCGTAACGGCAGTCCAAAAGATCAGGGGCGCCACTATACCACTCCATGTTGTTGTTCCTGTTGGATGTGTGGGCACAAGCGTGACTGGTACGGACCAGGCATACAGGAGCAGCGCGCGCAGGCAAAATATAAGGAGGACATATGAGGTAACTATCCATAGCAGGAACCTTTAATGTCTGTTTTTAATTCACGAAGAGACCGCGATCGTAACGGTAAACCCAAACCACATTGCCATGTTGGCTATCCAGGGTTCGAAGGAAAGATGATGCACCATCGTCATCGCGCTTCCTGGCTTTGGCCCGACTTTAACACTTGTCATTGCCCGTCGACCTGGACGCGTATGTTTATGACCAGACCCCGTCGGGCGAAGGAGTTCGTAGCGCTCCGGCGAATCATGAAAGGAGGCGATCCTGACGGGATCTTATTTCCTCATCGCTCCAGGCCCTACGTGTACTATTACTGAGTCCGGTTTTTTTCCTTAAGGACGCAGAGTGCTGACAAAGCCCTGGCAGAAAAGCCGGGGCTTTCATCTTATTATTATTCTGAATCCGGACGTTATTATAGCGCTGTGGGCCACGCTTCATTATTCCCTGGCGTAAATCTCAAGGGAGTAGAAGGAGGGCTTCGTATCGAGAATAACAATCGTTTCAGAACGTCCCCGGATCTATGTAGCAAAAGGAGCTGTCTTTTCCGAATATGCGGATGCGTCTTTTTATTATTTGTAAAGCCGGGATATTCGTGCCGCTTAAAAGAATAACTCTCAAAAATGAGAAGCCGATCGTTTGAGCAGGACTTTTGTCCTCCGTACCTGACTTACCGCAGGATACACTTTCAGCATATCTTCACTAATAAAATTCTGGAGCTGTTATGACTGCACATATTAATGCCAAATCCGGCGATTTTGCTTCAACTGTTATTATGCCTGGCGATCCCTTGCGCGCTAAATTTATCGCTGAAAATTATCTGCTGGACTATCGGGAAGTGACGAACGTTCGCAATATGCTGGGATACACAGGTTATTATTTCGGGCAGCCTGTATCGGTGATGGGACATGGAATGGGAATACCATCAATGACGCTTTATGCCCATGAACTGGTTAATGACTTTGGCGTTAAGAGAATCATTCGCGTAGGCAGCCTGGGGGCGACTCAGCAGCATGTTAAAATGCGTGACATTATATTGGCTGTTGCCGCCGGAACAGATTCTATCACCAACCTGAAACGCAGTTCAGGTTATTCAATGGCGACATCCGCTGATTTTAAACTGTTGCATCAGGCATGGTTGATTGCGCAAAAAAGTGGCATTGATATAAAAGTTGGCAACGTCTTTAGCGGCGATCTCTATTACGACCCGGATGAAAATCTGATCCCTGCGCTGGAGAAGTTTGGAGTGCTGGGGATTGATATGGAAGTTGCCGGTCTTTATGCCTTAGCTCATCAGTTTGCAATTGAAGCTCTTGCCATTTTAACGGTCTCCGATCATTGCCTCACCGGAGAAGAGACCACAGCTGAAGAGCGGCAGTTAACTTTCAATAATATGATCGAGCTGGCTCTGAATACGGCGATTACAGCTTAGCTCTTGTTCAATTGACACCAGTAGGGGTGTTTTATATGAAAAATAAACTCTCACTTACCCTAATTAGCTTTCTGGCGAACTTTATTATGGCGGGGTTTGCCAGCCAGTTTGGCATGCTGATTGAGCCCATTGCAGAGCATTATAATGCGGATATCAACGCGGTTGCGTCTATTTTCTCTTTACTCAACGGAGGAGCCCTGGCAGGGACGATAGCGGCATTTTTCCTTATTGAAAAAATCGGCGTAAAACGCATGACGCTGATGATCTACTCCGTGGTTTTCCTTTGCGCGCTGGCGATGCATGTAAGCAGTGAACTGTGGTCTGTTATGGTGGCGATGACCCTGGTGGGGCTCTGCGGCGGCATTGGCCTGTGCGTAGCGGGTACCATCGTGGTTTCCGTTTGGCAGGACCGTATCCAGAGCACGATGCTGGTGGTCCAGGATGCCACCTTCAACGTTGCGGGCGTGATCTTCCCGCTGATCACCACCTTTGCCCTGACGCACAACATGTCATGGAGCTACAGTTACCTGAGCGTCGGTATGGTGGCGCTTGTCACGCTGGGGATTGTGGCCCTGACCCGCTTCAATGCCTGTGAAGCAGCGCCCTCTTCGGGCCCCTCAGACGCGGTAAAATCCGAATGGAACCCTGGAATTATCAGCGGCGGGATTGGCCTGTTTCTTGGCATGCTGGCGCTTTATACCTTCCTGACATGGGCGCCGCTGTTTGTGAAAAACAAATTTGGCATTCCCTTTGAAGAGGCTGGAAACATCATTACTCAATATTGGGGAGCTGCGCTGGTGGGGGCATTAGTTTCAACCGGTATTGTCGCCCGGGTGAAGATACACTATTTTTTGTTGAGCATTATTTTACTGGCCTGCGTCATTACGACGATTATCGTCACTAAAGAAACGCTTTCTGGCTTAGATTACCTGGCTTACAGCTATGGCTTTGTATGTGCAGCGCTTTACAACTCGTTTATTGCCTATGGCGTATCCTTTGTTAAACGCGCCAGCAGTCAAAATGTATCTTATATATTAATTAGCGGAAGCGCGGGCGCCATGTTTAGCCCGGCGATCAGCGCGTTAATGGAAAAAACGATGGGACTGCAGAAAATCATGTATGCGATACCTGTTTTATATTTCATTATTTTTGTCATGCTGGTGGCTACCCTTAAATTAAAACGTAAAGTAGTACAATAAAACCATCTCTCTTTTCAGTTTAACTTTGCGGAATTGCTCCATTGCAGGAGTAATAAGGCTCAGGTTTTATCAAAGGAATGGAATATGTTTAATGCCAAAAAAACATTATTAGCAATGATAATTAGCGTTGGCTGTTCTCAGGCAATAGCAGCTGACTATCGTGACGGCAATATCAGAAAGAATGACTTTAGCTGGATGCAAATGAATCTTATGCAGAGCGTGGATGCTAAAGTCCCATACGGAATTCGCAACGATACCTATCTTGAACTTGAGTTTGGCGCGCGCTCGGGTATTGTCGATCTTTACGGCTATGTTGATATTTTTGACATCTTTGACAGTAAACATGACGATCGCCATGGCGGAGATAACTTTTTTGCTAAGATATCGCCGCGTTTTTCACTGGATGCCATTTTCAACAAAGATTTATCCGTCGGCCCATTCAACGAGTTTTATATCGCAACGGTCAATAACATTGGCGATCGCGAATTATTTGAGCACTATATAGGGCTTGGTACGGATGTGAAAGTCCCGTGGTTCGGGATGGTAGGGATGAACGTCTATGCTCACTATGTACGGGAAAACTATGGCGCCGAAAACGAAGGCAAGTGGGACGGATATATGTTCTCCACGAACTGGTCAACCCCCTTTTACCAGTTTGCCAATGGTAGCTATTTAAATTACCAGGGGTATTTCGATTATCAGTTTGCGGCGAATAAAAATAGCGATCGGTCGCTTTACAGTAACAATGCGATTGAATGGTATAACGGTATCTACTGGCATACGGAAAATTATGCCGTAGGTTACGGCTTGAAATATTTCCGCAATATGGCGTTGATGCAAAACCACGGCGGCGCAGGCCGTACAACCGGGCTTGGGCACTACTTTAGTCTCACCTGGAAGTTTTAATTGGATATGAATGGCGCGCCGTCTCCGGCGCGTCATTCAGCAATATCGTTGCCGAGAAACTTCCGCAACCCATCAAGATCCTGAATTGCAATGCCTTGTTTAGTTCGTACTACCAGTCCGGCATCAATCAGCGCTTTAACCGCGCGGCGATAAACGCGGTCGGTGGTGCCGAATCTTTCCGCTTCCTGATAATTCTTACTGAATCCATCCATTGGCTGTTTGTTCAGGTGCTGCCGGTAGAGGTCATAGGCAACATTATGAACGATGGGGTAGAGCATGCGATGCAAGAAGATTTCCAGCATATCCTGGTAGTCTACCGCCATGGCGCTGGCAAAAAATATCGCCAGTTTAGGATGTTGATTCAATGCTTCTTCGAGCCGCTCGCAGCTGCATACCGCAACGGTAAGTGGTTCCTCTGCTACGATATCCAGCTGACAGCGATAGCCTGTGAAAAACTCCATTTCACCAAAGAGTTGCTCATCGCATTCCATTGCACCCAGCTGGAAGCGACGGCCGTTTTCCGCGCTGTAACGCAGAGATATTCTGCCCGATTCGACCATGATTAAGCGGTCAACAACCTGGCCCTGATGATAAAGATGCTCATTTTCGGCAATAAGCTGCTTATCTGAGAGTAGCTCGCGAAACGTTCTCTCGATAAATGCATCATCCTGTTGCCAAATGCTATGAAAACGACCTTTGGTGAGTGGTTTAAGCTGCATATTTTGCTATCTGTAAAGAAGCGAATCCCTGCTTTTGAATGATATTAGTATAGGCTGATGACATGACGTTAATGGCGCATTCTACTCAATCGCCGTGTTAAAAAATATCAATAACTGGATGTCGCGCCTGCGCTGCAGAGAGAGCATCCTGGAAGTGGATTGACACGCTATCCATGCGGTTGCGCTTCGTCTCGGGCGCAGCCGCAGCTAAAACAGCATTTTGCCAGGACACCGGGGCACGCCTGAAGAAAAACGGTGAATGGCACGCTCGCTTTCCTGGCCTCAGGCGCCGGTTTCATTTTTTATTCGCCTGTTAATGTATTCCACGGCCTGAGAGACATCCATAATCCCATTTATCGCGTTCGTCACGCCCTGGCCGATAATAATTTCTGCCTGGCGCAGGTTGAAAGGCTTACCCTGCGTACCCTGCGACTCTCTTATCCCGACCATGCCCTTTTCATTCAATAAATTAAACCATGGATAGAGGTTAAGGACGTTCTGATCGTGACAAACCCCTGACCAGGCGCAGTTTCCTCCGAGCAGAACCAGATGACGCGCAATTTCATCGGAATAAAGCCAGTTGAAGAACTGCTCAACCTGTTTTTTCTTTTTGCTGTAGCGGGACATCCCAATGGATCCCCCTCCCAACTGTGGAAGCTGTCCCGGGACTGAAGCATAGCCGATAGTGGGGGCGATAGGGCTATGCGCGACGTCATTGAACAAATTGAGATACATGATCAACATGGCGAGGTTGCCGCGCTCAAACTGCTTAACGGCGTCACTCCACCATTCTCCTGAGAGATTCACGGCGACGGAGAGCTGTTGCAGGTACTGTTCAAGCGCCGTAGCGGCAAGCGAAGTCTCCAGTTGAACCGGTTCGCCTTCGCGAACCAGACGTCCGCCGAGCGCGTAGTAACGCAGCAGATATTCCGTGGCGATAAGCCCTGAGCTGCCTAAGGTCACCGCCGTGCCCATCGGGCGCAGTCTGTTATCCGGCTGATGCTGGCGACTGAAGAAAGCCGCTAACTCATCAAATTGCGCAAAGTTTTCGGGTAGCGTTAACTCTTTTCCCGTCGTTTCGTAGAACATCCGTTTTATCGTCGCATCTTCAAAGAGATCGCGTCGGTAAAACAGGAGCTGCATACTGGCATCAAAGGGGATGGCCCACGCGGTGCCATTCACCATGCTGAAGTGCTGTCGAATCTGGTCAGAAAAATGAGTCAGCAGCTGCGGCAGCGCAGGGGAAATCGACTCCAGCGGCAATAACGCTTTTTCTGCAAACCAGGGAAAACAGGCCATATCGATGCGCAGGAGATCGTAATAGGGATGCAGATGAAGATGGGAAAGAATTTCAAACACTTCATCATAAGGATAAACCGCAAGATTTACCTTGATACCGGTCTGACGATAAAAGTGAGGTAACAGTTTTTTCAGCGCATCGGTTGAGGGGCTGGGCAAAATTAACATATTCAGCGTCGCCTCGGTCTCAGGCGGCTGGACGGATTGGCCATCTAATGAAAATCCGCTATTTGTCAGAATTCGATGCGTTACCTGTTTTTTAGGCTGGCGAATATGGGAAGCGATGGCGGTACCCAGGCGACCATAGTCCATCTGGTAGTTTGTGACGCCGTCGAAGGCTGCCGGAAGATTATCACTTAACTGCAGTATCGGCGGACAGGACTGCGCGCTACCAAACCAGGCTGCCTGCGTCACGGCTCGCGTTTTATCACTATCCTGAGTGATGAAAATATCGGGGGGAACGCCGCGGAAAAAATCAAACGCTACGGTGTTAGACTCGCCCGCCTGCGAGGATAAAACGGTGAGCTTAGTCTGCGGACTGACTGTCCGGCAGGTCTCCTGTATCGCCTGAATAAAACATGCGCTATGAGCATATTCAAGCGGTTCGCAAAAGATACCGATATGGCCCGGCCGCTGTGCGAGCGCTCTTCTCGCAAGGTGTTCACCCGCAGTGACGTAATCGAGGCTGAAATAGTTGTCAGCTCCGGCAGGTTGTCGGTACGCAAAAAGGATCTGTTCCGCGGGCAGCTTGAGCATTTCATAATAAGGTTGGCTATTGCTCAGGCAGCTGACGGTAACAATGGTCTGGTAAGATTTTGCCGCCAGCGTTTGCAGAATCTCCAGTTCCAGGTTGGGCAGATCGTTGGTCAGGTAAAGATCCAGCGGTTCGCTTAATGATGGCTGACAGACCTGATGTAAGCCCCGGTAAAGCTGGTAATACTGCTCCGCATTAATGTCTGGCAGCAGCAGCGCCACCCCCTGGCTTTTACTGGCTCTTAACGATTGCGCCTGCGCATTTAACTGATAGCCCACTTCCTTAGCCGCTCGTTGAACCGCTTCAATCTTCTCAACGCTGACATTTCCTCTGCCATTAAGTACGTTCGAGACAGTGCCGTGTGACACACCGGCTATCTTTGCTATGTCTTTGATTGTTGGCATATTTTAATCCTTACCCTCATGCGTTGATGCTAGCACGGCATACCGCTGAAAACTATCGTTACCGGTGTTATTTGAACGTTACAAAATAATTTTGTGTGATTTATAGACATTAAAAATATTAATCTTTTCCGGCTTGAGACGAGTAACCATGTAGTAAAAATGACAATTTGTTGAAATTTAAGATAAATACAATAAGTTTTTGAAGGGGATCACTTCTGGGAAAAAAGATCGTTGTTCCTGTTAAACGGCAGAATCATAATTGACACGTTCCAATTACGTTTGATTACATTTCTGATGATAAAAACAGCAACCTGTTAGTGATAAGAGGAAATCATGAAGATCCATTTTCTGGGAACGGCAGCGTCTGAAGGGATACCTAACCCGTTTTGCCGCTGCGAGCATTGTCAGCAAGCCCGTATACGTAAGGGAAAAGACATTCGTACACACTCTTCCGCGATTATTGATGATCAACTGTTGATTGACGTCGCGCCGGAATTTAGCCAGCAGCTGCTGCGCGACGACATGGACGCAACTGAAATCAGGTCGCTTCTGTTTACCCATACTCATCCCGATCATTTCAACGTCGGCGATCTTTTCAGCCGAATGGAGGGTTACGGATTTGAGATTACCCATCCGCTGAATATCTTTGGTAACGATCGTGCGATTAACGGTGCGGCAGAGGTTTTGCCGGGCTTTAGCGCAGAGCGCTTTGCCTTTCATTGCCTGGTGCCCTTCGTCACCGTAGAAACCCGTGGTTATCGGATAACTCCGCTGCTGGCTAACCATGCTAAATGGGAGCTTTGTTATACCTGGTTTATCGAAAAAGAGGGCCAGTCAATATTTTACGGTCATGACTCTGGCTGGTTTCCTGAGCTCACCTGGCAGTGGCTGGAAGGCAAAAAAATCGATCTGGCCGTTCTGGAGTGTACTTACGGCTTTAATGGAGAAAATCGTACCAATAACCATATGAGTCTGGAAACGGTGTTCGCTGCCAGAGACAGACTGGCGGAACTGGGCTGCCTGAAGAAAACAAGTCAACTTATCGTCTCGCATATTTCACACAGCGGCGGTCTCCTGCACGATGAGCTAGTAGCAGCATGCGATAAAGAGAACATTCTTGTCGCCTGGGACGGGCTTAACCTGAGCATTAACCAATAAAGGATATGCAATATGGACCTTAATAAAACACCACGCCTGTTAATTATGATGTTCATACAGTACTTTATGCAGGGCGCCTGGAATATGACCATGGGGCTGGTATTAAGTACCTATGGAATGGCGACCATAATCGGCTCATCCTATGCCTTGCTCGGATTAGCGACAATTATTTCACCGTTATTTATTGGTATGGTGGCCGATCGCTTCTTTGCGTCACAAAAGGTCATGGCGATCCTGCACTTAGTCAATGCTGGCGTTCTGCTGTTTGTTCCGCAATTTATTGAAGCGCAAAATACCGGCATGACGCTGACCATGATTTTCTTGGTCGGTCTGCTGTTTTATCCGACAACGGCGCTGGCTAACAGTATCAGTTTCAGCCATATCAATGGGGTTAAATATTTCCCATTCATCCGCGTTTTTGGCACCTTCGGCTTTATGGCAATCGGCTTTATCATTGGTGAAATGGGCTATTCCGGCAACACCGTTACCTGGTATATTGCGGCAGCTTCCGGCGTCGTCCTGGGCTTATATTGCTTCACATTGCCGAATACGCCGCCAAAAGCAAAAGGAAACGCTTTTGTGCTGCGCGATCTGTTATGTCTCGATGCTCTGGCACTCTTCAAAGATCGTAGCTTCAGCGTGCTGATGCTGAGTATCTTTGTCTTAATGATCCCCAAAACCGCATATTCCGCCTATATTCCGGTCTTTTTGAAAGCGCTGGGGTTCGAAAATGCCGCATCAATGATGCAGATCGGGATTGCCTGCGAAGTGATTTTCATGTTCCTGCTTTCGTTCTTCTTACTAAAAGCCGGCTTTAAAATCACGCTGATGCTGGGGGCCGTTTGCTGGATCATCCGCACGCTGTTGTTTGCTCATGCCTCGCTGGATGCCAACATGATGTTTGTGCTGATTGGCCTGATGTTACAGGGATTCTGCTGGGACTTTTTCTTTACCGTCGGCGATATTTATGTTGACCGCAAAGCCGCGCCAGAGATCAAAGCGCAGGCGCAAAGCTTGAGGTTTATCGTCTCCAACGGCGTCGGGCTGCTGTTTGCTTCTACCGTTTGCGGGCAGATTTTTAACAGTACCGTGACAGAGCAAGGGCCGGAAGCGTTACCGCAATGGGAAACATTCTGGTTAGTTTCAGCCGGTGTCGCCGCGGTAGTGAGCGTCTTCTTCCTGATTTTCTTCCGCGACGATCTGTCAAAACGCAAAACGGATCTCGCATTGAAGAAAGCGAACTCCTGATTGATAACGGATCTTTCATTAAGGTAATGATATGAATAATCTGGCCGCCACGATCGTCGATCACGGATGGTTTCCGTTATTGACCATCGTCAAAATCAGCATTGCGTTTATTCTGGGAGGCATCATTGGCCTGGAAAGAGAATCGAAAGGGAAACCTGTCGGATTCAAAACCTGCGTCATTTTGTCTGTCGCCAGCTGTGTGTTAACCATCGTTTCAATACAGTCGGCGGAATACTATGCTGAAATTTCGATGAACATTCGTAGCGATCCGATGCGCCTGGCGGCCCAGATTATCAGCGGCGTCGGTTTTCTGGGGGCGGGAGTGATTCTGCATCGACACGACGATGCTATTTCAGGCCTGACGACGGCGGCCATTGTCTGGGCATCAGCCGGGGTTGGAATTACCTGCGGCGCCGGTTTTTATTTTCATGCTTTTTTCGCCACGGGTTTGTTCTTATTGGCGATAAAATTAAGCCCGTTCATTATATTCCTGCAAACTAAAAATCAGTTCCCCGGAAAAGTGAAAGTACGGGTGGTTCTTGATGAACGAGGGGCCCTTGAAAAGCTGATAAGCCGTATCCATCAGCAAAAAAATATTATCGAGAATATTACGATTAGAGACCTTAAAAAGGGAAAGATTGAGGTTAATTTGAAAATGGTTATTCGCCAGAAAATGACCTTACCTGACTTATACCACGATCTGTCTCATGTTGAGCATGTCTGCGCGCTTGCCCTTGAACATTGATTAGTATAAAAATGTAAATTATGTGGCCGCTGGTTCTCTTTCACGTTGGCGGTACCAATACACCCGATATCGGGTGTATTGGTAAGCGTAATGATAGTGAAAATGAGGAATTAAAATGATTAATGCGCTAATTTAGCGTCAGCCCAGTACGTTACAATTCTCTGATGATGATCTCCTCAAGTTGTTCGATGCTTATCTTCCTGATTTGCTCACATGAGAGAGAGGGTCTGATAAGTCGGAGATGCATACTGTCGTTAACAATTATTATCAATGGTTTCTCATTGCTACTGCGAATAATATCCAGAATCGAACATATTTTCCACATTGTCATTATACCTGTAGTTGATAAAACAAGTTTTTCATTTATATCATACAGCCTTGAGTAAAATGATAGCCTATATCATCGCCGGGATGAGGAGAGGGATTCGTCCTAATATAATATCTACCAGCAACTTGGTTGAGAATTATTCTATCCTTCTTTTCCCATTTATTATTGTTTTGATTTAAAGTAAATAAAGTAGAACCATTAACTAATTGGCTTAATACCCATTGTCTGTTTCTGCAAATGCCTGGTTTAATGACGCCATCGAGTTCGTGATGAATATAAAACTCTACCAGCAGGAAATGACTGTCATTATATTTTGCGCCAGCAACCAGGAATTTGGCCCAACGATAGCTGTACATGATATGCCTCTTATTACTTATTGTTTAATCATTAAATTAAAATCTACATATTATTCGCTTTGAGTGCCGGGAAACTACTTTTTAAAATATATAAGGAGGCAAGGATTACTGCAATGGAAGATTTACTAATCAATAATTATAAACATATCAGGCGTAAGAAATTAATTATCATTTTCTTATAACCATTGTTTTAACTTTAAAAGCGATTTTTGTGCGAGATTTAAAGTTTTTTTAAATAAATTTAATAGGTATCGGGCATGGTTAATTAATGCATGATGTAATTTTTTGTTATAGATTATTTCTAGTTCATTCAAAAGTATTGGTTGTTGTTTCATTTGGCGCAAAGAATTTGAAACGGCACACAGAATCCAATTAAATAAAAAATGGTGATAACATTTATTATGTTTTTGTTGTTACTATTGGTTTACTGCTAAAGAGTAGTTTTGTGATGTATGCGCCGTTAGCAGGGATGAGCGGGTGTCGAAGAGCGAACATCAGGGCTCCACTGATGAGCTATAAGCCTCTAAAAAGCTGGCACAACGTGTTGACAATACTTCACTTTCTCCGGGATGCTGTAGGGCCCAATAGCTCCTTGCCTTTTATCAGCATACCCTGCTATTCACAGGATGCAGATAACATATGAAGTACTTAATTGAAAGCAAATTGTTTTATAACGCTGAGTCTGGTGAGCTTATTTATATTGATATCGGTGTAACGGAGAAACACCAGTTAACCAAAACGGCTAACCATATTCTGGCTATACTGATGGCGTCACATGGGAAGGTCGTTTCTCGACAAAGTTTCTTAGAGCAAGTCTGGGAATCCCGTGGACACGAGGCATCAAATTCATCTTTAAACCAATATATTAGTATCCTCAGAAAGAAATTATCATTCCTGATAAGAAAAGATAATATTATATTGACAAGCCCCGGCGTTGGTTTTTATCTCTCGAAAGACATCAAGGTCAAACGGTATGATGACGCAAGCCAGGAAGGACTACCTTCAGAAAAATTACGTCAGCAACGATTTCGTTACCTAAAACACGGAGGCGTGGTAGCTTTGATAGCCAGTTTGATTATTGTTTTTTTTGCCAGGTATGAAGTGGCCGCAACATCGATTCTGGCTAAGAGTTCAAATAACCTGGAAGAAATCGGTAAGTGTCAAATAAGATCTTATGTTCAGATCCCTGAAAGTATGCAGGAAAAATTACTTAATATTTTGGTTAGGCACCATCCTGGGTTACTTGAACATTGCCAAAGCAGTCCAGCCAGGTTGATAATATATGCACAAAGAAACGTTTTGCAGGGTAAGTCTGGGGGGATATTTTCATCTTTTTGCCCTATGGATAGTGTAAATAAGAAAATAATTTATTGTAATAACGTTTATGTAAGTCAATGGAGGCAGCATGACTAACAACGTGCTCTACCGTTCCTGCGGTTTATTAGGCTGCGCTATCATTGTTCTGATTATTTATGTGTTGTGCTTATTCAGTAAGAAAAGCAAAATGAAAACATGTGAGGCCAATGTATACTATAATATATCATCCTTAAATGATTCATATACATTTGATGGTCATGTTTTATTTGATATGAATAATAACACTGGTTATGTTTCCTTGTCCGGAAAAATAGTCGATGGCGATGAGACTTACTATCTGTCACAGGACATCAACTTTGACTACATGGCGGTGGGTGAGGGCCGGTATAAATTATTGCCAGGTAAACAAGGTACTAATAAATATGGAGATGTTCCTGATGATCTTGTAATGCCACTTTATGATATCATGGGCTTATCCGGGAAATCACCCATTTTTATCTTTGCTAAAAATCGGGATTATATAGTCTGGGGAACGCTGAATACGCCGGTTATGACCTGCGTCTTTACTTTGGATCACTGAGCGACAGATCTCTGTCGAGGCAGAAGCGCTGATAAAACCCGGCGACTGACGCCGCCGGGAACGCCATTACTTTATTGCCCCCTCAAGGATAAGTTTGTCCTTTTCTCCCCGGGTGATGCTCTGCTGATGCAGGCTGTCAGCGAGCGTCACGTCATTGACGGCGAAAAACGCCCAGGCCTGCGGTGTATTAGCGAACGTTACCTCATCAAACTGGCTGTCGCGCAGGAAGGAGATACTGGTCGCTTTGGTGTTACGGAAACTGACGTTGGAAAAACGCAGATTCTGGTGGTAGGCATCGCGAGAATAGGTCAGTCCAAATGATTCTGCCATTTCGGCTACCGTCATGCCGTCAATCAGGATGCTGTGCTTAGCCGAAGTACCATCGACGGTGAGGTCCTGCACCTGAACGTCGCGGAACTGAGCGGGCTCGTCGGCAGGGGTCGTATCATTCACGTCGGCGCTGTATTTGATAGTAAAAACGAACGGCTCTTTGGCGATATCTTTCATCGCATTATGGCGGAACAGCACATCCCTTACGCCACCGCCGTAGTAAGGGCGGCTTTTCATGCGCAGGCCGACATCGGTCATATACATGACGTTATCCTCGGCGCGAACTTTTTCGATCCATGCTCCGGTATGGCTACCGGTCACCACGGCGCCGTGGCCTTTACGGAAATAGTTATTAAAGATCCACGCCCCGCTTTGCGGCTGTTGATGAAAAGTTTCCGCGCCTTTACCAAACCCGGCGGCGAAATTGACGCAATCATCCCCGGTATCAAAGAAGTTGTTGAAAACCAGCGCATTCTGGCTATTGCCGAACTCCACGCCGTCGGCGTTATTGCCGTCAAAGGTCTGGTGAACCAGGCCATTGAGCGTGATATTTTTTGACTCCAGCGCCATTACCCCGTGGAACGCGGGGTTGCGGATTGTCAGCCCGGCAAGATAGAGGTTGTGCACGCCGCGCAGAGTCATCAGGCTGGAGCGGCGATTTTTATAGGCGCTATTGCTTTCGATGCCTTCCGCAATAGCCGCTTCGGTCTGATGCTTTGCCAGAATACCGTCTGCGCCAACTTTATTGGCATTACTGGCCCGGTACTGCGGCAGTTCATTGCCCATTTCATCGATAATTGTGGCCTCGCCGCCGCTTTTGACGCCCCGGGTCCAGCCGTTGCCGTCAATCGTACCTTGACCGACGAGGCGAATATTGCGAAACGTCCCGGCCGGAGACTCGCCCTTATCGTCCGCTTCCAGCACGTTAATTAATGATGGCGGGCGACGGGGCTGCGGATGATCGCTGTAGGGATAGAGGTAATAGCCTTTTTCCAGCGGATACTGGGCCGGATCGTCTGAACCCAGCAGGGTGGCGTCAGCCGCAATCTCCAGGGTCATATCGCTGTGCAGGAACAGCGCGCCGCTCTTGAATATGCCGCCGGAAATCAGCACCTTGCAGCCCTGAGGATAGTGCGAGACCGTACAGTTATCGATCGCCTGCTGCAGCGCCTGGGTATTCAGCGTGGTGCCATCACCCTTTGCACCAAAGGTTCTGGCTTCGATGACGTGCGGCGTTTTGCGGGTTTGCGCTTTAACCACCGCGCTGTCCGGAGATTCCTGGCCATCGGCGTAGACCGCGCGCACCGTAAAGGCATATTCCGTATCCGGCTGCAGGTGAGTGACCGTAAAGGTACGCAAATCGATTGGCTGCTGCCAGCCGTCGCTGGCAATCCGCTGATAGAAGTTATCAATATAGGGTTTGGCCGGTGAAAAATGGTTTTGATTTTCGCGCGCCAGACCCAGCCGCTCGCCCTGGCGGTAAATCGCGTAGTCCACCACCTGCTGCGTCTCTGATTCCGGCTTTTCCCAAACCAGCACCAGGCTATTTTCATCAGCAGACAGGACGGGAACCATGACGTTCTGCGGCGCGGAGGCGGGCGCTTCCGCCGGGTTATCGCGGTTTACGCCGCTGTCATTACAGCCGCCTGCGAGTCCGGCCAGGGCGATAGTCAGCGCCAGCATAGGGCATGAAGGTCGGAAGGTATTGCGCATATATTTTCCTTAATGTCATATCTCATGGGAAAACAAAACAATAATTTATTTATAGTGAAATGCTATTTTATATTTGCTTTGGAAAATAAACGCGAGTCAGCTCAATCTTTCAGCAGGTGCTAAATAAATGTGGGTTGGATAAGAGAAACGCGGCCAGAAGTAAACCTCGCTGGCCAGATTTCCTGTTACTGCGCGGCATAATCGAGACGATAGCCGCAGGAGGTCGGTAGCACATGTGCAAATCCCGAGCCGCCAAGATGCATACCGGCGACGAGCAGGTTTTCGCTTGCGGCCCGGGCGAGGAGCGCTTCCCGCGTCGCTCTGGCCTGCGCGGGGTCGCTATCAAAAGCGATGGCAGCGGCGGGCCGGGCGGTCTGAACATGCGGAAAATGGACAATATCCCCCCAAATCAGCAGGCTTTGCGGAGCGGAGTCGATGCGAAACCCGCAATGGCCCGGCGTGTGTCCGGGTAGCCAAAGCGGGCGGATACCCGGGACGACCTCTCTCTCATCGAGAAAGCTGAGGCGGCGGGCCCACGCGCCCAGGGTTCGGCGGGCGAGGGCGAAGTTGCGCTGTCCCCGCTCATTTGCCCGATTCAACATACCGTCATCCTGCCAGTACTCCGCTTCCAGAGGATGCAGATGAAGACGGGCGTTGGGAAAGCATGGCGCGCCGTGAGCATCCAACAGGCCGCCAATGTGATCCGGGTGGCCGTGGGTCAGTAGTACGGTATCGATCTCTTCTGCTCCAACCCCCGCCGCTTGCAAACTCGCGGCAAGCGTGCCGCCTCCTGTACCTGCATCGACCAGAATCGTCCTTCCCTGGCCGCGAATAAGATAGGTATTAATGTCGATATCATCCGGCGCAATGATGCCGGCATGGCGCTGGATTTCCAGAGCATCATCGCTATTGATACCGGACAGCAGCGTCAGGCTGGCGGCCATACTGCCGTCGCTAAGGGCCATCACCTGAAAGTCGCCAATCTGGCGGGAGATAAAAGCGGGATTGCGCATTATGGCCTCTTAGCGTGCATCAGGTTGAATATCAAGAGAGCTGAGCAGCTGAGCGCCCATGGTCTCGTAGATGCGGTATTTTTCCTGTCCCGCAAGCAGCCTGGCCTCCCGGCGCGGCAGAATGTAGGCCACGCGCTGCGGCGGATTGTTATCCAGCCCGGCAGCGTGCAGTATGGTCGGCGGATACCCCAGTTCTGCGTCAATGAAGTCCAGCGGCGCCGGGCTGAGTAACAGAACCTCATCCTGTGAGACCTGCGGAAATACATCGTCGTACCGATACAGGTTGCGGCGCCAGTCGCAAATATGCGCCTGCCAACGCGAAAAGTTGCCGCCGCCTTTAAGCCGATACTCTTCGCTGGCGATAACGGCTGCATCGGTAATGGTATGAATCGCCAGATACAGCGGGCTGCGGGAGGAAAGGGCGCGAAAGCGCTGCGAGGCGCGGAAACCGCCGACGGAAACCAGCGCCGGCAGCTTGTGCTGGCTGTAAAACGTATTCCAGCTGGCTTCGCTTTCCGGATCGGCGTAACTGCACTCAACGATATATAGCATGGGCAAGCCTCTGCATGATTGAAGGGTGATATTGACGTTTAATCATCCTACGTGCTGCACTGAGCGGCCTGAAACGATATTATTTCATCCTTCAATGATCTTTTGTCATCAATGCACCGCGTAAACCGGATACCCGTATGCGAAAAAAACTCCCCAGCAGCGCCTCTCTGCAGGCCTTTGAGGCCGCCGCCAGGCACGGTAATTTTGCCCGCGCGGCGGAAGAGCTGTCGCTTACCGAAGGGGCGATAAGTCGGCAAATCGCCCGCCTGGAATCGCTGCTGAACTGCAAACTGTTTGAACGGACGGGAAGCCGGGTGCGGCTGAATCCTAACGGCGCGCGCTATGCGCACCATGTGCGCGAGACGCTGGAGCGGCTGGAACGCGACGCTCAGTATCTGATGGGCGTCGCGGACGGCAGCCGAAGCCTGGAAATCGCCTCCCCCCCGACCTTTGCCAGCCGTTGGTTGATTCCCCGTCTGGGGGATTTTCATCGCCGCTACCCGGACATCATGCTGAACATCGCGGTCAGAACCGAGCCGTTTATTCTTACCGGCAGTGGTTTTGATGCGGCGGTGCACTTTGAGCATCCCGCATGGGCCGGAATGCGCCGGCAATTTCTGTTTGAGGAGCGGCTGGTGCCGGTATGCCATTCTGCGTTGTTCACGGGAGGCGAAGCCTTGAGCCAGTTGAACCTGTTACCGCGCATTCACCGACGGCAAAACCCCGACGCCTGGCCGCGCTATGCTGAAGAGTGTGGGATCGCGCTGGATCATCCGGCGCGGGGCGTGCGCTACGATCTGCATGAGATGGCGATAGCCGCCGCGCTGGCCGGGCAGGGCGTTGCGCTGGTACCGCACGTGTACGTTGAAAAAGAGCTTGAAAACGGGACGCTGGTTGCGCCCTGGCCTTTGGCTCGCAGCCTGAGCAAGCGCTTTTGTCTGGTTAAACCGCTGGAGCCCGGGATCAATGAATCGGCGCTACAGGCGTTTGAACAGTGGCTACTGGCGCAATAAGGCCCGAACGCGGGCCCTGGTCTCGGTCAGGCGTGGGATAAAAGCGGGAACATCAGCTTATGCGCTTTGAAGATATTTTGTTTTTGTCCGTAGATAAACAGAAGATCTTCGCCTTCAATTTTTTCATACTCACCAACCCGGTTCTCTTTGGGAGTAAAGCCCAGCACGGCCTGATAGGTATTTTCATCGGCGAGCTCATTAATAATGGCCGACAAAGAACGGCCGTTGTCGCAAAAAATATCAAAACAGATCAGCGCCGGTCCGTTTTGCATCGCGATGGCGATAGCCTGATTTTTCTCGGAATAAAAGACGAAGTGCTTCATAAACGCGGAACAGTAAAACATCAATAAACCGAAGTTATTCTGTACGCGCAGCTGCGAAAAGGGATTCGATTTTTCATAATACCGCTGTAATAGCGCGACATCCTCCGGCCGATCCATATCGAGCTTGCGGAAGTCGCCCGCCGCCGGCATTACCGGCAGGATAGCCTGATGCTCCTCGGTGCGCTCGAAGCCGAATTTTGGATAAAAATCAACGGTGTTTGGGTTAGCGAACAGAAAGAAAGCATCGGCTTTATCCTGCCAGTCCGCCAGAATGGCATTCACGAGCTGACCGGCGAGGCCCTTATTACGATGATCGACATCGGTCATCACGGTACCGATTTGAATATAGCGGCGGGGTTCATCCTGCCAGACCAGATCGATAATATTGGCGGAGGCGTTAGCAATCACTTTATTGTTGCTGACGAGGGCGTAGGGAATATAGGCGTCGGTCCAGTATCCTTTGCGGTACCACTCTTTAAAGGAGAGATCGAAGGTTTTAATCGCAAGATCAATGAAGCTATTTCTTAAAACGTCATTGTGCACAATTTGCTTATCTAATTTGTAGTTCATCGTCGACATTCCTTTACGCTGCGGGTGAGGCGCTGTTTTTCGGCCATCTGTTCGGCGGTCCGATCTGTGCCGGGCGACCTAAAAATAGCATATCCCCACGGTTGGGCGACGATTGTCGTGCCTAAGCTTTGCTCAGGTCACACATTCGGCGAAAATAAGGTCAAAAAGGGCAGACTTTCGTCTCCTCAAGGAACATCGCGGTGAATCAAAGAAAAGTCTTTAGCAAATGAAAGTTTGTCACGCTTCGAAAACGGAGAAGAATATATTGCGTTCATGGTCATGACCCCTATCATTAATAGGTAGGGGAAATGTGTTATCATCCCGCCTTTCCCTTTTCGTCCTGGGGCTCTTTTTTATGCAACAACCTGTTGTTCGCGTTGGAGAATGGCTGGTTACTCCCTCTGTTAACCAAATTAGCCGCAAGGGGCGTCAGCTAACTCTCGAACCGCGCTTAATCGATCTTCTGGTTTTCTTTGCCCGCCATCCTGATGAAGTACTGAGTCGGGATGAGCTTATCGACAACGTCTGGACCCGCAACGTTGTGACCAGTCACGTCGTCACGCAAAGCGTTTCTGAGCTACGTAAGTCGCTGAAAGATGGCGACGATAGCAGCATGGAATATATCGCTACCGTTCCTAAACGCGGCTATAAGCTAACGGTGCCGGTGATTTGGTGTACGGAAGAGGGGGAGGAACTGACGCCGGTTATTCCTGCAGAAACGCCGACGGTCGCCGTGGACGCGCCATCGGTTTCCCCGCAGCCTGAGGCGGCTGCGCCAGAGATGGCGCCGGTGGCGAAGCCGGAAAAACGTAAGCGGCTGAGTACCTTTATCGTCTGGGGCCTGTTTTTGCTGGCGCTCGCAAGCTGCGTGGCGCTGGTGGCATTATCCACCCTGGAGTCGCGCCCGCCGGTCACAAAAACCCGCATACTGCTCAACCCGCGGGATGTTGATATCCACCTGCTCAGCGGCAATACCTGTAACAACTGGTCATCGCAGCACTCCTATGCCATCGGCCTGGGGAGCCTGATTACCACCTCGCTGAACACGTTCTCCACCTTTATGGTGCATGATAAAACCAACTACAACATCAATGAGCCGAGCAGTTCCGGAAAAACCCTGACCATTGAGTTCGTCAACCAGCGGCACTATCGCGCGCAGCAGTGCTTTATGTCGGTCAAAGTGGTGGATAATGCCGACGGATCGACGATGATGGACAAGCGCTACTTCGTGACCAGCGACAACCAGCTGTCGATTCAAAACGACCTGCTGAGTAGCCTGTCGGACGCGCTTAAGCAGCCATGGCCGGCGCGAATGCAGGAGATGCTTAAGCAGTATCAGCCGTCGCAAAGTATCGCGCTCACGCATTTCTATCAGGCACATCAGTTATTAATGAACGGAGACGTCGATTCGCTGGGCAAAGCCAGTAGCCTGCTTGCCGATGTGAATAAGCAGTCGCCGGACTTTACCTACGCCTGGGCGGAAAAGGCGCTGGTGGACGTATTACGCCATTCCCAACAGCCGTTAGATGATAAACAACTGGCCGATCTTTACAGCGAAATAACCCGGGTGGGTAATATGCCGGGGATTAAAGATATGGCAATATTTTATCAAATTAAAACGGTAGACATGCTGGGTAAAGGCAAAGTCGATGAAGCCTACAGCGCGATTAATTCCGGGATTGATCTGGAAATGTCGTGGATGAACTATGTGCTGCTGGGCAAAGTGTACGAAATGAAAGGACAGAACCGGGAAGCTGCCGATGCCTATCTGACGGCGTTTAATTTACGGCCGGGAGAAAATACGTTTTACTGGATTGAAAACGCGGTATTCCAGACCTCCGTAACCCGAGTGGTACCGTATCTCGATAATTTCCTCGCTTCAGAATAAGTAAACCCTCATCACGGCCATGGTTTTGGCCGTGATGAGGTTAAAATTATGTTTCTCATGAGCCGCCAGATTGTTATATCTTATAACCAGTCCGGTCCCGCATGTAACACCTTTTCAACACAATTTAGAGTTCACAACTTATTGAAAAATAACTTCATTTATCTTTTCCTGATATCAACATGTCATCCTGATATGTTGCGCGAAAAAGGTCAAAATATCATTTGTCTGATGTTTGCAGTTATTTCACTTTATCTTTAGGACTTATCTCGTACTAATCCGTAATCTTGTTGGCAGTTGGTCGGGTCAATAAAAGGTTCATCATCATGATCTGTACCTCCCAAATAAACTTAGGAGAAAAGCAAACATGAGTTCTGCCAAGAAGATCGGGCTATTTGCCTGTACCGGCGTCGTCGCCGGTAATATGATGGGGAGCGGTATCGCATTATTACCTGCAAACCTCGCTAGCATCGGTGGTATTGCCATCTGGGGTTGGGTGATTTCTATTATTGGCGCGATGTCTCTGGCTTATGTTTATGCCCGACTGGCGACCAAGAACCCGCAGCAGGGCGGCCCTATTGCCTACGCCGGTGAAATATCTCCGGCGTTCGGTTTCCAGACCGGTGTGCTTTATTATCACGCCAACTGGATCGGTAATCTGGCAATCGGCATTACCGCCGTCTCTTATTTATCAACGTTCTTCCCAATTTTAAATAACCCGGTGCCGGCAGGTATTGCCTGTATTGCCATCGTATGGATATTCACCTTCGTGAATATGCTCGGCGGGACCTGGGTTAGCCGCTTGACAACCATTGGCCTGGTGCTGGTACTTATTCCGGTAGTTATGACCGCCGTGGTCGGCTGGCACTGGTTTGATGCCGCAACCTATCAGGCAAACTGGAACACCTCCAGCACTACTGACAGTCATGCGGTAATCAAAAGTATTCTGCTCTGCCTGTGGGCCTTTGTCGGGGTGGAATCCGCCGCCGTCAGTACCGGAATGGTGAAAAACCCGAAACGCACCGTGCCGCTGGCTACCATGCTGGGCACTGCGATGGCCGGTATCGTCTACATCGCAGCGACTCAGGTTATTGCGGGTATGTATCCTGCTTCTCAGATGGCCGCATCCGGTGCGCCGTTTGCAGTGAGCGCCTCCACTATTCTCGGCGGCTGGGCTGCGCCGATGGTTTCCGCCTTCACCGCCTTTGCGTGCCTGACTTCGCTCGGTTCGTGGATGATGCTGGTGGGTCAGGCCGGCGTACGTGCCGCCAATGACGGTAACTTCCCGAAAGTGTATGGCGAAGTCGACAGCAACGGGATCCCGAAAAAAGGCCTGCTGCTGGCCGCGGTGAAAATGACCGCGCTGATGGTACTGATTACCCTGATGAACTCTACCGGCGGCAAAGCTTCTGACCTGTTCGGCGAGTTGACCGGTATCGCGGTACTGCTGACTATGCTGCCTTACTTCTACTCCTGCGTTGACCTGATTCGCTTCGAAGGCATCAATGTACGCAACTTCGTCAGCCTGATTTGCTCCGTACTCGGCTGCGCGTTCTGCTTCATCGCCCTGATGGGGGCAAGCTCCTTCGAACTGGCCGGTACCTTTATCGTCAGCCTGATTATCCTGATGTTCTACGGTCGCAAAATGCACCAGCGCCAGAACAACGACAACTCAGCAGATAGCAACACCGCCAGCGCGCATTAATCAGCAACCCTATTCCTGAGGCTCCTTCCATCACCTGTCACGACGTGGCGGGAGGGGCTTTCTTTATCTGGAGATTTGACTATGAACGTTATCGCAATCATGAATCACATGGGTGTCTACTTCAAAGAAGAACCCATCCGTGAACTGCATCGCGCCCTCGAACGCCTGGACTTCCGTATTGTCTACCCGAACGACCGTGAAGACTTATTAAAACTTATCGAAAACAATGCGCGTCTGTGCGGCGTTATCTTCGACTGGGATAAATACAATCTCGAACTGTGCGAAGACATCAGCAAAATGAACGAATATATGCCGCTGTATGCCTTTGCAAATACTTACTCAACGCTGGACGTCAGTCTCAACGATCTGCGGATGCAGGTTCGCTTCTTCGAATATGCGCTGGGCGCCGCGGAAGATATTGCGAACAAAATCAAACAGAATACTGACGAGTATATCGACACCATTCTGCCGCCGCTGACCAAAGCGCTGTTTAAATACGTACGTGAAGGCAAATATACCTTCTGTACGCCAGGCCATATGGGCGGTACCGCGTTCCAGAAAAGCCCGGTCGGCAGCATCTTCTACGATTTCTTTGGTTCCAATACCATGAAATCCGATATCTCCATTTCGGTATCTGAACTTGGTTCTCTGTTGGACCACAGCGGCCCGCACAAAGAAGCGGAAGAGTACATCGCTCGCGTCTTCAACGCGGAACGCAGCTACATGGTGACGAACGGGACCTCTACCGCTAACAAAATCGTCGGGATGTACTCTGCGCCAGCAGGTAGCACCGTACTGATTGACCGTAACTGCCATAAATCGCTGACCCATCTGATGATGATGAGCGACATTACGCCAATCTACTTCCGCCCGACGCGTAACGCCTACGGTATCCTCGGCGGTATTCCGCAGAGCGAATTCCAGCATGCGACCATCGCGAAGCGCGTAAAAGAAACCCCGAACGCGACCTGGCCGGTGCACGCGGTGATCACCAACTCCACCTATGATGGTCTGCTGTACAACACGGACTACATCAAGAAAACCCTGGATGTGAAATCCATCCACTTTGACTCCGCGTGGGTGCCTTACACCAACTTCTCGCCGATTTATGAAGGCAAATGCGGGATGAGCGGCGGCCGCGTTGAAGGCAAAGTGATTTATGAAACCCAGTCCACGCACAAATTGCTGGCGGCGTTCTCTCAGGCTTCGATGATCCACGTCAAAGGCGACGTTAACGAAGAAACCTTTAACGAAGCCTACATGATGCACACCACAACGTCTCCGCACTACGGCGTGGTGGCTTCTACGGAAACCGCGGCGGCGATGATGAAAGGCAACGCCGGTAAGCGCCTGATCGACGGCTCTATCGAACGTTCTATCAAGTTCCGTAAAGAGATCAAACGTCTGAAAGGCGAGTCCGACGGCTGGTTCTTCGACGTCTGGCAGCCGGAACATATCGATGGTCCTGAATGCTGGCCGCTGCGTTCCGACAGCGCATGGCACGGTTTCAAAAACATCGACAACGAGCACATGTATCTCGACCCGATTAAAGTCACCTTGCTGACCCCGGGGATGAAGAAAGACGGCACCATGGATGAGTTCGGTATTCCGGCCAGCATCGTGGCGAAGTATCTCGACGAGCACGGTATCGTGGTCGAAAAAACCGGCCCGTACAACCTGCTGTTCCTGTTCAGTATCGGTATCGATAAAACCAAAGCGCTGAGCCTGCTGCGCGCGCTGACCGATTTCAAACGCGCGTTCGACCTGAACCTGCGGGTGAAAAACATGCTGCCGTCGCTGTATCGTGAAGATCCTGAATTCTACGAAAACATGCGCGTTCAGGAACTGGCGCAGAACATTCACAAATTGATTGAGCATCACAACCTGCCGGACCTGATGTTCCGCGCGTTCGAAGTGCTGCCGACCATGGTGATCACGCCGTACGCCGCGTTCCAGAAAGAGCTGCACGGTCAGACCGAAGAGGTGTATCTCGAAGAGATGGTGGGTCGCGTTAACGCCAACATGATCCTGCCGTATCCTCCGGGAGTGCCGCTGGTCATGCCGGGTGAAATGATCACCGAAGAGAGCCGTCCGGTGCTGGAGTTCCTGCAGATGCTGTGCGAAATCGGCGCCCACTACCCGGGCTTTGAAACCGATATCCACGGCGCCTATCGTCAGGCGGATGGTCGTTACACCGTTAAAGTGCTGAAAGAAGAAAACAACAAATAATCGATGCACAACAGGGAAGTGGCTTGCCACTTCCCTTTTTTCACGCTGCAAGGAGAACATATGAAAACACCCTCACAGCCGCGCGCGATTTATTACATCGTTGCGATCCAAATCTGGGAATATTTCAGCTTTTACGGCATGCGTGCCTTGCTTATCCTCTATCTCACCCATCAGCTCGGCTTTGATGACAGCCATGCCATCAGCCTGTTCAGCGCTTACGCCTCTCTGGTGTACGTCACTCCTATTCTCGGCGGCTGGCTTGCCGACCGCCTGCTCGGCAACCGCACGGCGGTGATTGCCGGCGCGCTGTTAATGACGCTTGGCCACGTGGTGCTGGGCGTCGAATCCACTTCCACCTGGAGCCTGTATCTCGCGCTGGCGATCATTATCTGCGGCTACGGCTTGTTCAAATCCAACATCAGCTGCCTGCTGGGCGAACTCTATGCCGTTGACGATCGGCGCCGCGATGGCGGTTTCTCGCTGCTGTACGCCGCCGGTAACGTCGGCTCCATCGCCGCGCCCATCGCCTGCGGGCTGGCGGCGCAGTGGTACGGTTGGCATATCGGCTTTGCGCTGGCGGGGATCGGCATGTTTGTCGGCCTGATGATCTTCCTCAGCGGTAGCCGCTACTTCCGTGATACCCGCGGCGTCGATAAACAGGCGCTGCGGACGGTGAAGTTTGTGCTGCCGACCTGGGGCTGGCTGGTGGTGATGCTCTGCGTTGCGCCGGTGTTCTTTACGCTGTTGCTGGAAAATAACTGGTCCGGCTACCTGCTGGCGATAGTTTGCGTGTTCGCCGCCCAGATGGTAGCCCGCATTATGGTCAAATCCCCGGAACATCGCCGCGCGCTGTGGCAGATCGTTCTGCTGATGCTGGCCGGTACCCTGTTCTGGGTTCTGGCGCAGCAGGGCGGGAGCTCGATTAGCCTGTTCATCGACCACTTTGTGAACCGCCGCTTGCTGAATATTGAAGTGCCGACCGCGCTCTTCCAGTCGGTTAACGCCGTGGCGGTGATGGCGGCGGGCGTCGTACTGGCGTGGTTGATGCGTCCGGAAGGTTCCGTGCGCTCGGCGCTGCGCGTATGGCTGAAGTTCGCCTTTGGCCTGGTGCTGATGGGCTGCGGCTTTATGCTGCTGGCGCTTAACGCACGCCACGGCGCGGCGCAAGGGCAGGCATCGATGGGCATGATGGTGGCCGGACTGGCGCTGATGGGCTTTGCCGAACTGTTTATTGACCCGGTGGCGATGGCGCAGATCACCCGCCTCAATATGCCCGGCGTTACCGGCATGCTGACCGGCATTTATATGCTGGCGACCGGCGCGGTCGCTAACTGGCTGGCGGGCGTCGTCGCCCAGCAGACCACCGAGTCGCAAATCAGCGATACGGCAATTGCCGCGTATCAGCACTTCTTTGCGCAGATGGGCGAATGGACGCTGGGCTGCGTGGCGATCATTGTCGTCGTCGCCTTCGCCGCCGCGTTCAGCGTTGGCAAACGCCGCGCGGCCGCCGGTGAGCTTCCCGGAGGCGGCGCCTAGCCTTCGGCTGGCGACAGATGCGGCTTTGCGGGAAATCTCCCCCCGGTCGCGCTGCGCTTACCGGGGCGACAAAATTGTGCTGCCTGGTAGCCCGGCTAAGGCGTTTACGCCGCGAGCCGGGGATCGGCAATCTCAACAGCGGAGCGACAAGCCGCTCCTTGCACCCTTTACTGAACAGGAGGAGGATATTCTGGCGAGCGCGGAAGCCGAAGATAAAAAAGTGTTACTGAAGCGATGGCTGAGTGAAATCAGCCGGAATTGAAGCCAGGCTCCTGAAGATTGTTCTTTGGTGTCGTCACCGGGACAGGCCGCGCTGGATAGCACCTGGTTCAATTATCGAAGCAAGTTTGCAAGCAGGGTTATGAGGAACCAACATGTCTGAACAACAAGCACAAGGTGCCGATGAGGCAATTGACCTTAATAATGAACTGAAAACCCGTCGTGAAAAACTGGCCGCGCTGCGCGAGCAGGGCGTGGCGTTCCCGAACGATTTTCGCCGTGACCACACTTCTGACCAGCTTCATGCGGAGTTCGATGGTAAGGAAAACGACGAGCTCACCTCTCTGAACGTCGAGGTCTCCGTGGCTGGCCGCATGATGACTCGCCGTATAATGGGTAAAGCCTCTTTCGTTACTTTACAGGACGTCGGCGGCCGCATTCAGCTGTACGTCGCGCGCGACGATCTGGCGGAAGGCGTCTACAACGAACAGTTTAAGAAATGGGATCTCGGCGACATCATCGCCGCCCGCGGTAAGCTGTTTAAAACCCAGACCGGCGAACTCTCCATTCACTGTACCGAGCTGCGCCTGCTGACCAAGGCATTGCGCCCGCTGCCGGACAAGTTTCACGGCCTGCAGGATCAGGAAGCGCGCTATCGTCAGCGCTATCTGGATCTGATTTCCAACGAAGAGTCGCGCCACACCTTCAAGGTGCGTTCGCAGATCCTCGCCGCCATGCGTCAGTTCATGGTTGCGCGCGGCTTTATGGAAGTGGAAACCCCGATGATGCAGGTGATCCCCGGCGGCGCTTCCGCGCGTCCGTTTATCACCCATCATAATGCGCTCGATCTGGATATGTATCTGCGCATCGCGCCGGAGCTGTATCTGAAACGGCTGGTGGTCGGCGGCTTTGAACGGGTATTCGAGATCAACCGTAACTTCCGTAACGAAGGTATTTCCGTACGTCATAACCCAGAGTTCACCATGATGGAACTCTATATGGCCTATGCGGATTATAAAGATCTGATCGAACTGACCGAGTCTCTGTTCCGCACGCTGGCGCAGACCGTGCTGGGTAAAACCGAAGTGCCGTACGGCGACCAGGTGTTCGACTTCGGCAAACCGTTTGAAAAACTGACCATGCGCGAAGCGATCAAGAAATACCGTCCGGAAACCGAGATGGCGGATCTGGATAACTTCGATGCGGCAAAAGCGCTGGCGGAATCCATCGGTATTCACGTTGAGAAGAGCTGGGGACTGGGGCGTATCGTCACCGAAATTTTCGATGAAGTCGCGGAAGCGCATCTGATCCAGCCGACCTTTATCACCGAGTATCCGGCGGAGGTTTCGCCGCTGGCGCGCCGTAACGACGTGAACCCGGAAATCACCGACCGCTTCGAGTTCTTTATCGGCGGGCGTGAAATCGGCAACGGCTTTAGCGAGCTTAACGATGCGGAAGACCAGGCGCAGCGTTTCCAGGATCAGGTCAACGCCAAAGCGGCGGGGGATGACGAAGCGATGTTCTATGACGAAGACTACGTCACCGCGCTGGAATATGGCCTGCCGCCGACCGCTGGCCTGGGCATTGGTATCGACCGCATGGTAATGCTGTTTACCAACAGCCATACCATCCGCGACGTGATCCTGTTCCCGGCAATGCGCCCGCAGAAGTGATTGCGTGGCGTGAAAGCAAAACCCCGGCCTGCCGGGGTTTTTTAGCACTTGCAAAGCGACTTTCATCCTGCACTCGCATTTCATCAAGAGCTAACCCGCTGCCTTACAGCAGGTTATAAGGAAGCAGGATTGCGATTAGGAAAAATATCGCAGCGATCTCCGAGGCTGTATTACGTACGAAATTTCCCCCTTTTCTGATGAACAGGCATAGCGATTTTTTAAAATACCGCTCCGGATTTTAAACCTTAAATACGGGACTCTATTTAGAAGTAGCTTACTCCATGCATCTTATATGCTATAACAGCGCGCATAAAAAACATAAGGTGTTAATTAAATGAAAAAAATAAAGCTAATTGTTGGCAGCGTGATCTGTGCAAGTTATTTATTAGCGTCAGTGTTATCAATGGCAAGTGATAAAATAAACAGTAATGCCGTCCATTTTGATAAAGGCAGCAGCGGTACGATAATAAAAAGTACCGTGACCGGGAACGATGTCAATGATTTTACGCTGATGGCGAAAGCGGGCCAGATGATGCATATCAGCATGACGAGCCCGTGGCCGCATCCTTATTTTAATGTTATCGCGCCTGATAATAATTCCATTTATAACGGTTCAATGAGCGGAGATACCTTTGAGCAGCGTCTGGCCGTCAGCGGTCAATATACGGTGCGGGTCTATCAGATGGGCGGCGCGCGTGATGAAGGTAAAACCAGCGGTTATGCGCTGACGTTTAAAATCACCGACTAATATTTGGCGGCTGTCTGTTCAGGCTGTCCCGGAGGCGGCGCGTTAAGCGCCGCCCACGGGAGCAGAGTGCGGAGTGGCTGAATTTCCCGGAGGCGATGCTGCGCATCTGTCCGGGCTACCCAACGGCAGACGTCGGTGAATCATGGTGGTTACCGGCCCGCAGACGGCGGTGAATTATGGGGGCTCCCGGTCCGCAGACGGCAATGAACCCGTAGCCCGGCAAGGCGCGTTGAGCGCCGCCCCCGGGAGCAGAGTACAGAGTGTTGCAGAACGGGCCTGTTCCCGGCTTAAAGCCCTTCGGTCACGATTTTTGCCGCTGCGGCTAACACCTCTTTGCGGTTTTTCGCATCCTGCTGCGGCTGGGTAAAGTAGGTGACTAATATCAGCGGAGCGTGATCTTCCGGCCAGATAACCGCAATATCATTGGTGGTGCCGTAATCTCCGGCGCCGGTTTTATCGCCGACCACCCAGCTTTCAGGCAGGCCCGCGCGAATGCTTTGCCCGCCGGTGGTATTGCCTTTCAGCCAGGTGACTAACTGGGCGCGTTGCTGTTCGCCCAGCGCATCGCCAAGCGTCAGCTTGCGCAGGCTTTCAGCCATCGCCAGCGGCGTGCTGGTATCACGCTCATCGCCCGGGATGGCGGTATTCAGCGTGGGCTCCGTACGATCGAGACGAAAGGTGGCATCGCCGATACTGCGGGCGAAGGCGGTGACTTTTTCCGGCCCGCCAAGGTAGCCGATGATCAGATTCATCGCCGTATTGTCGCTATATTGCAGCGTCGCCGCGCTTAGCTCAGCCAGCGTCATTCCGCTCTGGAGATGTTTTTCGGTAATCGGACTCCAGACCACCAAATCGGCTGCGTTAATCTCCAGCCTTTTATTTACCACCTCTTTATTGCTTTCGCTCTGTTTTAATACCGCGGCGGCGGCCATCACTTTACTGGTGCTGCACATGGCAAAACGCTCGTCGCCGCGATATAAGATTTGAGAATTATCTGCCGTGTTGATTAGCGCCACGCCCAACCTGCCGCCTGAACGCTTCTCGAGATCTGTCAGCTTCTGATGGATAGCATCGGTACTGGCCCACAGTGCGCCGCTCGCCAGCAGCAGCGGAACGGCGGCGGCTAGCATTGCAATTTTACGCCACGAACTTTTTATCATTTCTGATTCCTTGAGAGTGATAAGTCGCAGCGGACTATCTGCGACTCCCGCTATTTTGACAAGCAATTTATTGATGATGGAATTCCATCATCAATTCGATATTTGTCCTTCCAGCGCCTGCTTATAGTGTCTCGCCAGACCCATAAAAATAAGGAGCCGCTATGTTCCCGTCACAGTTACCGAAACCGCGCCATCCTGCCGCTGCGGCGATCCCCTCGCTGCGCTGGGCCATTATTGGCCCCGGCTGGATTGCCGAGCGCTTTGTGAAATCGTTAAAAGAGCTCAGCCGCCAGCGGGTGGTTGCCGTCTCCTCGCGGACGCAACAAAAGGCCGATAGCTTTGCCGCCCGCTGGGGGATTCCGCAGGCTTACGCTCAGGTGGACGAGATGCTGGCGCGACCGGATATTGATGCGGTTTACGTTGCCACCCCGCATAACCACCACTTCCCGGACGGGCTGCGGGTTCTGCAGGCGGGCAAACATGTACTGATTGAAAAGCCGTTTGCGCTGAACCGGCGGGAAGGCGCGGCGCTAAAAGCAGAAGCCCTGAAACAGGGGAAGCTGGCGATGGAGGCGATGTGGTGCGATTACGCGCCGAAATATGACGTGATTCGCCAGCTGCTGGATGACGGCGCGCTGGGCGATCTGCATACGCTGCTCGCCGATCACGGTGAATATTTTACTCCGGATCATCGCATTTTTAATGCCGATCTTGCCGGTGGACCGATGATGGATCTCGGCAGCTATCTGACCTCATTCAGCGTGATGGTCGGCGGCGTGCCGCAGGACATTGTCGCCCGCGGGCGCCCCGCCCAAAGGGGCATCAATGGGCAAATTTCGATGCTGTTTAACTGGGAAAACGGCTTACAGGGATTGCTCAACACCACGCTATTCAGCAATACGCCGGGCGGCGCGGTGGTGGCCGGGCGCGACGCGACCCTGGTCCTTGACGGGCAATTCTATGCGCCGGGGAATTTTACCCTCGCCGCCAGCCAGGGGGGACAGGTACTGCGCTGGGAAGAGCCGCGCAACCGCTACGACCAGCTGTTTTATCAGGCCGAACATTTTGCCTGGTGCGTGGGGCAAGGGCTCACGGATTCGCCGATTCGCCCGCTGACCAGAGTTCTGGAAAACCTGAGCGTCATGGATGAAGTGCGGCGGCAGATTGGCGTAATATTTAACGAGGAGCGTTAACGGCGCGCCGTTGCCCCGTATGCCGACCGCATACGGGGCTTTTTTACGCCAGCGGTTCGACGCTGACAAATTGCCCTTGCTGCAGGGAAAGCACGGCGGCTTCGGCGATAGCCTGCGCCCGCAGCCCGTCCAGCAGCCCCGGCAGGTCCGGCTCCTCTTCTCCGCCTGACGAGCGGACAAAAGCATCCAGATGCGCGTAGTACGACTCCTCGACGCGGCTGAACCAGTCCGGATAGAGGCCGGGCTGAATGCAGCGCGCTCCCTGCCACAGCGTCACGCCGCGCGAGGCCTGACTGCCGGACTCCAGTACGCCCTCCGGGCCGAGCAGGCTGATGCGTTCATCGTAGCCGTGGCCGGTGCGCCGGGTGTTGTCCAGCTGCGCCAGCGCGCCGCCGCGCATCCGCAGCATGAGAATGGAGGTATCGACATCGCCGATCCCGGCGAGCTCCGGCAGCGCCAGCGCCTCTCCCATGGCGGCAACCGTTGTCACTTCATCGCCGGTAAGAAAACGCAGCAGATCGAAAAAGTGGATTGCCTGGTCGCGCATCTGGCCGCCGGAGCTGCGCAGATACGCCAGCGGCGGCATAACCGATGCCCGGCACACCATCTGCACCAGTTCAATTTTACCGATAACGCCAGCCTCGACCTGGCGACGCAGCTGCTGGTGGCTGGCGTCAAAGCGGCGGTTAAAGCCCACGGTCACCGGCACGCCGAGCGGCAAAACCCTGTCGACAACCTGGCGCGCACGGGCCAGCGAAAGGTCGATCGGTTTTTCGCAGTAAACGGCCTTCCCGGCGCGCGCTGCGGCCTCCAGCAGTTCCGCATGTGAAGGGGTCGAGCTGGCGATGAGCACCGCATCAATGGCATCGCTACTGATGGCCTCGGCGACGGTGGTTGCCCGCGCGCCGTAGCGGGAGGCCAGCGTTTTCGCCCGCTCGGGCTTGGCGTCTGCCACCATGGCCAGAACGGTTCGCTCATGGCGAGCGAGGTTGGCGGCGTGAACCTGGCCTATAAAACCGCTGCCTAATAACGCAAAACGAATGCAGGTCATTTTGTTCTCCAGAAAGAGGGATTTAGCGTTGCCAAATTAATCTGTTTGCTACACTGACCAACACGGGCGTTTTGATGGATTTCCATCATGGGTGAGGGGAACGATGAAAAGCATTTCACTGGCGGCGCTGGCTAAACGGATCGGCGTGGGCGTGGCGACGGTTGACCGGGTGCTTAACGAACGCGGCGGCGTGTCGCCGGAAACCACGCGCCGGGTGCTGCAGGCGGCGCGTGAAGCCGGTTTAAAGCGTATTTTGCCGGAAGAACGTCGTCTGCCGTGGCAAATCGAAGTGTTCCTGAGCGCTAACGACTCGCGCTTTTTCTCTCGCCTGACGCAGGATTTCGCCGACGTGGCGGATAGCCTTGGCTATCGCCGACTGACGCTGCACCGCACGCTGGTGGCGGAATCCTCCCCGGAAAAACTGGCGAAAAGCCTTCTTCGCAGCAGTAAAAAGCGCCATGCGATAATTGTCTTCGGCAACGAACATCCGCTGGTCTATGAAGCCCTGCGCCAGTGTCGCGAAGCAAACGTACCGGTAATTACGCTGGTCACCGACCTGCCCGGCGCGCAGAGGCTTTGCCATGTGGGAATCGATCAGCAGCAGGCGGGACGTACCGCGGGCATGATGATGGGGCTGATGGCCCATCAGCCCGGGGAAGTGTTGATGCTCTGCGGTCGTCAGGATTTCAGCGCCCACCGCTCCCGGATTCAGGGATTTCGCGAGGTGATAAGCCAGCGCTTTCCGCATCTGCAGCTTGGTGAGGTGCTGGCGGGTGAGGATAACCGGCAGCGGATCGACCGTTTGCTGGAAGAAGCCCTGAACCGTAACCGCGACGCGGTGGGCATCTACAATACCGGTCTGGGCAATAGTCTGGTGGCGCAGGCGCTGGCCCGCCATCGCCGTTATGGTAAGTGCTGTTGGATTACTCATGAACGCTATAGCACCACCCGCGAACAGCTGGCGCAGGGTGGGATGGCGTTGACGGTCGATCAAAATCCTCATCAGCATGCCAGGCTGGCGGTGGAGCTGGCCCTGCGCCACCTGGAAACCGGCTATCAGCCCCATCTCTTTCGTGACGGCAAGGTCGAGTTTATCCTCTATAGCGCTGAAAACGTCGACTGAGCGCCCGCGGCCTGCCGGGCTACATCCCTTTTTACACCGTATCTCCTGTCCCGTTTTAAACCGCTGCCGCTATCGCCGCGCCGGGCGGCAAACCGTCGCCTGCCTCTCATTTTTTGCGCATTTATGCGTCAATGTTAGATGTGTGTCAAAGTTCTGTTAACACGCAGTTTTAAAATTTTCATTTCGGTTATTTACTTATAAACGTTTCATATGTGTTGTTAATGAAATAAACGGTCTGTAATTTTCACCTCGTGATAAATGGACTGATGTTTCAGAAAATCATTTTAAAACAACTGAATTTTGTGATGGCGGTCGGCATTAAAAAATGACGTAGCGCGAAGCCTGTTTTTCCGAAACGCTGAAAAAGCAGGCGCTTAATGCACAATTAATGAAACTAATTTTTCATTTTACCTTACCTAACCGATGTACCTGTGAATAAAGGATCAACTATGAATATCAAGAAAACGGTTGTTGCCTCTTTGATAGCCTGCATGCTGCCAGCGGTCGTGATGGCGAAAGATATTTCGGTCGGTGTTTCTATGGCGCTTTTTGATGACAACTTCCTGACCATTCTGCGCACCGCCATGCAAAAAGAGATGCAAAAAGAGGGCGTGAAGTCCCAGATGGAAGATGCGAAGGGCGACGTCTCGCAGCAGCTACAGCAGGTGCAGAATTTTATTGGCCAGGGCGTCGACGCCATTATCGTTAACCCGGTCGATACCAACGCGGTCAAACCGATTATGGACCAGGCGACCAAAGCGGGCATTCCGCTGATCTTCGTTAACCGTCGTCCGCAGGCGCAGCTGACCGATAAAATGGCCTACGTCGGCTCCGACTCCGTGCTGGCGGGGCGCTTACAGATGGAAGCGCTAGCCAAAGCGATGAACGGCAAGGGCAACGTCGCCATTCTGCTCGGCGACCTGGCGAATGAATCGACCCGCGACCGGACCAAAGGGGTCGAAGAGGTGGTGGCGAAATACCCCGATATCAAAATCGTGCAGAAGCAGACCGCCAAATTTATGCGTAACGACGCCGTTGACGTAGTCAGCAACTGGATGACCAGCGGCGAAGACATTCAGGCGATCGCCTCCAATAACGATGAAATGGCCATCGGCGCGCTGCAGGCGCTGGGGAAAAACCCCAACCATATCCTGATTGCCGGGGTGGACGGAACGCCAGATGCCCTGCAAATGCTTAAAAACGGCAAGATGATCGCCACGATTTTCCAGGATGCCAAAGGGCAGGGCGAAGGCGCGGTAGATGCCGCTATTAAGCTGGCCAATGGCGAAAAAGTGGAAAAGGTCATCGACGTCCCTTACCAGCTGATCACCAAAGACAACATGGCTGAATTCATCAATCGCAACCAGAAATAGTCATTCAGGGTACGGAGGTGAAGTATGAACGCTTTTGCACTTGAAGCCGAAGGGATCAGCAAATTCTTCCCCGGCGTGAAGGCGCTCGACAACGTCTCATTACGCGTGCGCCCGGGGACGGTGCACGCGCTGATGGGCGAAAACGGCGCCGGGAAATCCACGCTGATGAAATGCCTGATCGGGATCTACCGTCCCGATAAGGGCGCGATCCGCGTCAAAGGGGAGCCGGTCCAGTTTCAGGATACGATGGACGCGCTGCGCTCCGGGATTTCGATGATCCATCAGGAGCTTAATCTGGTACCGCATATGACGGTGGCGGAAAATATCTGGCTCGGTCGCGAGCCGATGAAATACGGTTTCGTCGATCATCGCCAGCTTGCCCGGCAGACTCAGGAACTACTGAATAAACTGAATATTCGTTTATCCGCCGATCGCCTGGTAGGGGAATTAAGCATCGCCGCCCAGCAGATGGTGGAGATTGCCAAAGCGGTTTCGTGGAATGCGGATATTGTGATTATGGACGAACCGACCTCGGCATTAACCGAGAGCGAAGTGGCGCATCTGTTTACCATTATTCGCGATTTACGCCAGCAGGGAAAAGCCATTATTTATATTAGCCATAAGATGGATGAAATTTTCACCATTACCGATGAGATCAGCGTATTTCGCGACGGCTCCTGGGTAGGAAGTCAACCTACCACCGAGTTTACCCGCCAGTCGCTGATTACCCGGATGGTCGGGCGGGAGCTTACCCAGCTCTTTCCCAAATTCAATAATACCATTGGCGAAGAGGTGCTGACCGTGCGCAACCTGTCGCGCAAGGGGGTCTTTCACGATATCAACTTTAGCGTGCGCCGCGGGGAGATCCTCGGCGTGGCGGGGCTGGTGGGGGCCGGGCGCAGCGAAGTGATGGAAAGCCTGTTCGGCATGGAGAAAGCCGATAGCGGCGAAGTGCTGATTGACAGTGTGCCGGTCACTATTGATTCGCCTTCGACGGCAATTGAAAAAGGGATGGCGCTGCTGACAGAAGACCGCAAAAAGTCCGGCCTGTTCCTCGTACTGTCGGTGCTGGAGAATATGAGTATCGTCAAAATGCCGGAATATATCGGTAAAACCGGTTTTGTTCAGCACCTCAAAATGGCCGAGGACTGTATGGAGCAGATCCGCCGCCTGAATATTAAAACTCCCACCATGGATCAGATTATTAATAACCTTAGCGGCGGCAATCAGCAGAAGGTGCTTATTGCCCGCTGGCTGCTGGCTCAGCCGAAAATACTCATTCTCGATGAGCCGACCCGCGGAATTGACGTCGGGGCGAAAGCGGAAATATATCATCTGATTAGCGAACTGGCCAACCGCGGCGTGGCGGTCATTATGGTTTCTTCTGAATTACCTGAAATTCTCGGGATGAGCGACCGGGTGATGGTGATGCATGAAGGTCGGATTACCGGCATCCTCGATAAAGAGGACGCCGATCAGGAAACCATTTTGTCGTTGGCATCCCATTGAGGCACAGAGAATGAGCAATATGAAAATAACGGCGACCCCGATCGATGAGAAACCCTCTTTCTTTGGGCAATTACGCCACCGGCTGCCGAAAGATACCGGCATATTTATCGTCATGCTGGTGATTGCCCTGACTTTTGAAATTGCTGGCTGGTACGTCCGCGACCAGTCCTTTTTATTAAACACCAATCGCCTGATATTAATTGTTTTACAGGTAGCGATTATCGGTATTATCGCAGTCGGGGTTACTCAGGTCATTATTACCACCGGGATTGACCTCTCCTCCGGTTCGGTGATCGCGCTCGCCGCCGTGGTGGCGGCGAGCCTCGCGCAAACCTCCGACAGCCTGTCGCCGATGTTCCCGTCGCTGGTCAATATGCCGGCGATAATCCCGATTGGCGCCGGCATCGGCGTCGGTCTTCTGTGCGGCTTAACCAACGGTTTTCTGGTGACCCGCACCGGCATCCCGCCGTTTATTGCCACCCTGGGGATGATGGTGTCGGCGCGCGGTCTGGCGCAGTATTACACTCAGGGCAACCCGATTAGCTTCTTATCCGACAGCTTCACCGCCATCGGTCAGAGCGCGATGCCGGTGATTATTTTCTTCGTCGTTGCCGCGGTCTTCCACATCGCCCTGAAGCATACCCGCTACGGTAAATACGTTTATGCTATCGGCGGCAATATGACCTCGGCGAAGGTCTCCGGTATCAACGTGAATAAATACCTGGTGATCGTCTATACCATCGCCGGGGCGCTCTCCGGCCTTGCAGGCGTAGTGCTGGCGGCGCGCGTCAGCAGCGGCCAGTCGAGCATGGGAATGTCCTACGAGCTGGATGCGATCGCCGCGGCGGTTATCGGCGGCAGCAGCCTGATGGGCGGGGTAGGGCGCATCACCGGCACTTTAATCGGCGCCATGATCCTCGGCCTGATTAAGAGCGGGTTTACCTTTGTCGGCGTTGACGCCTACGTGCAGGATATTATCAAAGGCATCATTATCGTCGCGGCGGTGACTATCGATATGCGCCGCAACCGCAAAAAGCATTGATCGGCAATAGCCCACGGCCCTGGCTGGCGTGGGCTGTATCGCGTTTTACGTCGCGCTGCGAGCGGGCAGCTCATCGGCGGCAAGGCGTAAACTGTTGAGCAGCACGTTAGCCCCTTTCTCGGCCCACGCGGGCAGAATATTTTCCGCCTCGTTATGGCTAATTCCCTTCTCGCAGGGAATGAAAATCATGCTGGCGGGCGCGACCTTGCTGATATAGCAGGTATCGTGACCGGCGCCGGAGACCATGGTTCGCGCGCTATAGCCCAGTTCGTCCGCCGCTCGCTGGCTGCGCGCCAGACACTCGCGATCAAAAGCAATGGGCGCATAATCAAAAATGCGCTCGACGTTTGCCGCCACGCCGCGCGCCGCCAGCGCTTCAGCGGCACGATGCAGCGCCCGTTCCATGGCTTCCAGCGCCGGGGATTGCGGATGACGAAATTCGACGCTGCACGCCACGCCTCCCGGTACTACGTTGCGCGATCCCGGAATGACCTGCGCCATCCCGATAGTCGCGCGCCCGTCTGGATTATGGGCGATGCCGATTTGCTCCACCGCCAGCGCCAGCTCGGCGAAGGCGGTCAGCGCGTCGCGGCGGCTGCCCATCGGCGTGGTTCCGGCGTGGGCGGAAAAGCCCTCCAGGGTGACGTTGAACCAGCGCTGGCCCATTGCCGCGTGAACGAGGCCGATATCAACGCCTTCTTCTTCCAGAATCGGCCCCTGTTCGATATGCACTTCGTAGCAGGCGTGGAGCGGGCAGGCGGCGGCAGGACGCTCCCCACGATAGCCGATAGCCTCCAGCGCCTCGCCGACGCTGATGCCGTCGCGATCTTCGCGGGCGAGCGCGAAGGACTCGCTAAACTGCCCGGCCCAGACGCCGGACGCCAGCATCGCCGGGGCAAAGCGCGCCCCTTCTTCGTTGGTCCAGTTCACCAGCACGATATCGCGTTCGGTCGCAATGCCGCGGTCGTTCAGCGTGCGCAGCGCCTCCAGCCCGGCGAGGACGCCGTAAATGCCGTCATAGCGGCCGCCGAGCGGTTGGGAATCGACGTGCGAACCGGTCAACACCGGGGGCAGATGCGAATGTTTACCGCAGCGGCGAATAAACATATTCCCCATACTGTCGACTTCGCAGGGGAAGCCAGCTTCACGCGCCCACTGGCGCAGCAGATTGCGCGCCTGGCGGTCCTCTTCGCTAAGCGCCAGTCGGGTCACGCCGCCCGCCGGCGTGGCGCCGAGCTGCGCCATCTCGTTGAGCGTCGACCACAGACGTGCGCCGTTGACGGTTATCATGGCTTATCCTTTTTCACGCGATAGCGGAAGTCGCAGCACTTTCCGCCCTGCATAATGGTGGTGGTACGGGTCAGCTCCACATCCGGGGCATAGCCGACGATAAACTTATCGTCGCGGGCGCAGGAGAGCAGATGGCCAATTTCGCCGAGGCCCATTTCGTGGTACATCTCGGCGTAGCGGCAGCGGTTCACGTTGTAGTTATACTGCTGGTCGTCGGCGTCCAGTACCTTGACCTCCAGGGCGTTATCTTTTTCCCACAGGTACTGCAGCGCGACAAAGCTGCGAATATCCGCGCCGTTCGGCTCCTGGCGGGCAAAGGCTTTCCCCGCCTCAATCGCAGCGTTTTCAATCGCTTCGCCGATGACCGCCTGGGCGCGAGCCTTACCTATCTCCCGCACCAGGATGTCGTAAATCGGCTTGATTATTTCTGCTTCAATTTTGCGGCGGGCGAGAATGCCCAGCTCGTTATTATCACTCATCACATTGCCTCACTGCGTTACTTCGTTGTTGCGCCGCCGAGTACGGTTTGCGGCTGCCATTTGCCGTCGACGACTTTATAAACGGTAAAGGTTGGCGATTTCAGGTTGCCCTCTTTATCAAAGGCGATTTGTCCGGTCACGCCGGCGTAGTTAATGGCGCGCAGGGCGGGCAGATAGTCGGCGGGATCGACGGAGTCGGCTTTTTCCATCGCCGCGACCAGCACGCGGGTAGCGTCATAGGCGAACGGCGCGTGCAGTTCGATATGGGTGTGATAGCGCGACTGGTAGGCCTGCTCGAAGGCTTTACCGCCCGGCATCTGCTCAACCGGCAGTCCCGGCTCCAGCGCCACCACGCCGTCGCCCTCTTTTTGCGCCAACTGGAGGAAGGTCTGGCTAACGAAGCCGCCTGCGCCCATCAGGGTGGCATTCATGCCCAGCTGTTTGATGCGGCGCGCCAGCGGGGCGGCCTGACTATCGACGCCGCCAAAGAAAATCAGATCGGCGTTTTTGCTGCGGATGGCGGTCAGGACGGCGCTGAAATCGACGGTTTTGTCATCGACATACTGACGGTCAACGATTTTGATACCCTGCGCTTCCAGCGACTTAATAAACTCATCCGCCAGCCCCTGGCCGAAGGCGGTACGGTCATCAATAACCGCAATGCGTTTGGCCTTCAGGGTTTGTACCGCGTACTGTCCGGCAAACTGTCCGCCGTCATCGTCGTGGCCCATCACGCGGAAGCTGGTGTCGAAACCCTGTTTGGTGTAGGCGTGCCCGGTGGCGACCGGCGCGACCTGGGCGATGCCCGCATCGTGGTAAACCCGCGCAGCGGGAATGCTGGTGCCGGTGTTCCAGTGGCCGACGACGCCCGCGACGCCGCTATCCACCAGACGCTGGGCGACGGCGACGGCGGTGCGTGGGTCGGACTGATCGTCTTCCGATTGCAGCTTGAAGGTCACCGCCTTGCCGCCGATGGTCGGGTGCTGCTTGTTGATATCGTCAATCGCCAGCTGCGCGCCGTTTTCCAGATCCTTGCCGATACGCGCGGAAGGGCCGGTGAGCGGGCCTGCCAGGCCGATAATGACGGTTTCGCTGGCCGCGGACCACGCGGCGGATGAGGCAAAACCACTGAGCAGAATAGCGGCGCTGAGCGCGCTGATTTTTACGGTTTTCATTGTTTTTCCCTGATGCTGGTTGGTGTGTTAAACGGGCATTTCGCCCAAATAAATCTGTGCTATACGATCGTCGGCCAGCAGCGTCTGCGACGGACCGCGCTCGACGATGCTGCCGCTATCCATTACCCAGGCGCTGTCGGTCGCCTCCAGCGCCAGGCGTGCGTTCTGCTCGATCAGCAGCAGCGCGACGCCGCGCTGGCGCAGGGTGGCGATAACGCGAAAAATGTTCTCGACCATCAGCGGCGCCAGGCCCATTGACGGCTCGTCGAGGATCAGCAGGCGCGGCTGGCTGAGCAGGGCGCGGTTGAGCGCCAGCAGCTGCTGTTCACCGCCGGAGAGCAGCCCCGCCAGCTGATGCTGGCGTTCGGCGAGGCGCGGGAAATTAGCGAAGATGGCGCCCATCTCCTGCTTTACCGCCGCCGCGTCGCGTCGGAGCCAGGCGCCCATTTGCAGGTTTTCCAGCACCGTCATGCGCGCAAAGATGCCGCGTCCTTCCGGCACCATCACGAGTCCTTCGCGCAGCAGGGATTCGGCCCGGCGTTTGCGTATCGGTTTGCCGTTAAACAGAATTTCGCCGCTAAAGGGTTCCAGCCCGGTAATGGCGCGGACGGTGGAGCTTTTGCCCGCGCCGTTGGCGCCGATAAGCGTGGTCTGCTCGCCCTCTTTCACGCTGAATGAGACGTCGCGCACCGCCTGGATGCCGCCGTAGTGGACGCTAAGCTGGTTAACGGTTAATAAATCAGACATGGGCGCTGCCTCCCAGCCAGGCGGCGATCACCGCCGGATCGCGGCGTACGCTATCCGGCGTGCCGCTGGTTAACGTTTTGCCGTAATCCAGCACCATCAGGCGATCGCAGATCCCCATCACCAGCTTGACGTCATGCTCAATCATCAGCAGCGTTTTGCCGTCGTCGCGAATACGCAGCAGCAGTTCGCCAAGGGCCATCTTCTCGGCGGCGTTCATCCCGGCCGCTGGTTCATCCAGCGCTAACAGTCGCGGATCGGTCGCCAGCGCGCGGGCAATCTCCAGCCGCCGCTGGTGGCCGTAGGCGAGGTCGCAGGCGCGGTAGTGGGCGAACTGCGCGATACCGGTATAATCCAGCAGGTGCCAGGCCAGCTCGCGGGTTTGCGCTTCCTCAGCGCGGGCGCGTTTATGGCGGGAGAGCGCGGCCCACAGGCCATTACGGGTGCGCACGTGGCGGCCCACCATTACGTTCTCCAGCACCGACATGTCGTTAAACAGCCGCACGTTCTGAAAAGTGCGGGCGATCCCTGCGGCGGTCACTTTCTCAATATTCTTCGGAAAATAGGCTTCGCCGCCGATAGCGAACTCGCCGCTGTCCGCCGGGTAAAGCCCGGTAATCAGATTAAAACAGGTGGTTTTTCCCGCGCCGTTGGGGCCAATCAGGCCGTAGATTTCGCCCTCGTTGATGCTCAGCGATACGTTGTCGACCGCCGTCAGACCGCCAAAACGCTTGGTCATATGGCGTACGCTTAACAGGCTCATGCTTTTGCTCCTTGATGTCGCGCGGGCCAGATGCCCTGCGGGCGCAGCAGCATGACCAGCACCAGCGCCAGACCGTAGAACAGCTGGCGCAATACTTCCGGGTCAATCAGCACTTCGCCAAACAGCGCCTGCTGTACCGGCGCCGCCTGGCTGCGCAGCAGTTCCGGCAGCGCGGTCAGCAGCACCGCGCCGAGGATCACGCCGGGGATGTGCCCCATCCCGCCCAGCACCACCATCGCCAGGACCGCAATCGACTCCTGCAGGGTAAAGGATTCCGGCGAAACAAAGCCCTGAAATGCGCCGAACAGCGCGCCCGCCACGCCGCCGAATGAGGCGCCGATAGCGAAAGCCAGCAGTTTGTAATTACGCAGGTTGATGCCCATCGCGCGGGCGACGTCTTCGTCCTCGCGGATCGCGTGCCAGGCCCGACCAATGCGTGAATGCTGTAGCCGCAGGCAGACGAAAATAATCGCCACGATCGCCAGCATCAGCAGGTAGTACCACAGCCACAGCGCCGGGACTTTAAAACCAAACCAGTGATAGACGCCGCTAAACTTGAGGCCGAACAGATTCAGCGAATCGACCCCGGAAATGCCTTTTGCGCCGTTGGTGATGTTGACCGGACGGTCGAGGTTGCGCATCAGGATGCGAATAATTTCACCGAACCCGAGGGTGACGATGGCCAGATAGTCGCCGCGCAGCTTGAGCGTCGGCGCGCCCAGCACGATACCGCAGCCTGCCGCCACCAGCGCGGCGAGCGGAATAATCACCAGCCAGGAGGTGTGCAGGCCGTCCGGAAACCAGCTATTTAAAATCGGGAAGACGTCCAGCAGATGCGGCGAGGCCAGCAGCGCCGCCAGATACGCGCCGACGGCGTAAAAGGCGATAAAGCCCATATCCAGCAGGCCGGTGTAGCCGACCACAATATTCAGCCCCAGCGCCAGCATAACGTAGAGCAGGGCGAAGTCGATGACTCGCACCCAGTAGTTGCCGCCGAGCTGGCTGGCGACCATCGGCGCCACCAGCAGCGCGCAGACCAACAGGGTCATCCCGGACCAGAAGCGGCGGGAGACGACAGGCGTATCGAGTTGTGCCGTTGTCATGATTTTTCTCCTAAGCCCGGTGCGCGACGCGTTCGCCGAGCAAACCGGCCGGGCGGAAGACCAGCACCAGGATCAGCACCATAAAGGCGAAGATATCCTGGTAGTTGCTGCCGAAGACGCCGTGGGTCAGGTCCCCGAGATAGCCTGCGCCAAGAGATTCGATAAGGCCCAGCAGCAGGCCGCCGATCATCGCGCCGCGAATATTACCGATGCCGCCGAGCACCGCGGCGGTAAAGGCTTTAATGCCGGGCAGAAAGCCCATGGAGAAGCTGGCATTGCCGTAGTTGCTGGCCATCATGACGCCAGCGAGCGCGGCGAATATGCCGCCGATGGCGAAAGTGAGGGCGATAATTGCGTTAGGGTTTACGCCCATTAGCGTGGCGATGCGCGGATTTTCCGCTACCGCGCGCATACCGCGACCTAAACGGGTGTACTCCACCAGCAGCCACAGGCCAAGCATCACCGCGAAGGCCAGCGCGACGGTGACGATTCCGGTGACGGTAACGAGAGCCGGCGGATGCGCTGCGCTGCCGTGGGTCACGGCGATGGCATCCATTGACAGGATCTGCGGGAACATCAGCGGATTACGCGACCAGACGATCATTGCCACGGTTTGCAGCAGTACCGAGACACCGATCCCGGAGATCAGCGGCGCCAGGCGCGGGGCGTTGCGCAGGCGGCGGTAGGCAAAGCGTTCGACCGCCATCGCCAGCAGGGCGCAGACCGCCATGGCCAGCACCAGCGCCAGCCCCAGCTGCGCCAGCGGCGGCAAAGTGGGGAAATGGGCGTTCAGCGCGTGCATCCCGGAAAGCGTGGTCAACGCGCCGACCATCAGAATATCGCCGTGGGCAAAGTTAATAATGCGCAGGATGCCGTACACCATGGTGTAGCCGAGCGCGATCAGGGCGTAGATGCTGCCGAGCATGACCCCGTTGATGATTTGTTGTATGAGTGTGTCCAACTGATTGTTCCGACAAGATGCTCAAATAATAGCTACCATCCAACAAATGAATTAAATTGTAAAATACGCATATATTCTTTCTTATTATAAATGTGTGGTTAACTATCTTTATGATTTTAAATATAATTCAATAATGCATCGGATAGCGAAATGCGCTAAGAAAATCAACATATGAAAAAAACAGAACAATCAGAGGGGCCGGTTAGCTGGTCGGAGAGTACGTTGGCCAACGATCCCCCGCTGCGGGCGGTGCGCGCCTTCGAGGCGATCGCACGCCTCGGCAGCGTAACCCTGGCGGCGCAGGAGCTGGCGATATCGCCCTCGGCGGTCAGCCATCAGCTCAAAGTGCTGGAAGGCTATTTGCAGATCCCGCTCACCGCACGTCAGGGGCGACGGCTGACCCTCAGCCAGCAGGGGCGGGAGTATTACCGCTCGATCCGCGCGGCGTTTAACGTGCTGCGTCAGGCCACTGAGCACCTGGTCGATCAGGTGCAAACCCAGCAGGTGACGATCAGCCTGATCCCGCTGTTTGGCATGGGCTGGTTTATTCCCCGGCTGCCGTCATTCGTGCACGCGAATCCGCATACCGAAATCAACGTGGTTTACGCCAACCACCGCAACTATCTTAGCGACGCTTCCGATATGTCGATCCGCTTTGGCAACGGTCACTGGGTTGGCTATCAAAGCGAAAAGCTGATCTCCGGCAGAATGGTTCCGGTATGCAGTCAGGCTTTTCTCCGCCTCCATGGGCATATTGATACCCCGGAACAGCTGTTACAAATGCCGCTGCTGCATGATGAGGAGCGCACCACGTGGAACCAGTGGTTTGTGCAGCAGGGAGTGAAGCGCCCGCCGCGATCGACCGGGCCGATGTTTGAGGATGGTCTGCTAACCCTGGCGGGCGTACAGGCCGGGTTGGGCTGTGCGCTAATGCGCGAGCCGCTGATCGCTCCCTATCTGAAGAGCGGCGAGCTGGTGAAAATCTTCGATGCGGCAATAGATGATGGCCGGGATTATTATCTCTGCGTGCGCCAGGATAGCGAGATGACCCCCAATGGCAAACTATTACAAAGCTGGCTTCGTCAGCAGGCCTTCGGCTGATATTTACTTAAGAATTTACTTAATCCAGCTCACACTTTTGTCCGGTCATCATTGAATTCATCAAAGGCCGCTTAGATAATCCGCCGAAATAACCCATTTTTATGATGGCGTGCTACTGCGAAAGCAGGCAAGACCAAAATAGAAATGCTCTCCCGCCAAGGGGAGCGTCTCTGTTTTGGTCTTTTTTTTTGCCCCAACACCAGGGAACACTATGAACTATAACGAAACAGCAGACAAAATCCTCCACGCGGTGGGCGGTGCGGAGAACATCCGTATGCTCACCCATTGCGCGACCCGGCTGCGCATGGAGTTCAACGACCGCGCAAAGGTTAACGATGCGCAGATTGGCGCCCTCCCCGGCGTGATCAGCGTAGTGGAGAAGGGCGGCCAGTTCCAGATAGTTATCGGCAATGAGGTGCAGCAGGTTTATCGCCTGCTCAATAAGGCGCTGCCGGAGAAAAAAGGCCCGGCAGGCGGCGATAAAAACGCGAAGCCGGCCGGCATCGTCGCCCGGATTATCAGCGTTATTTCGACCACCTTTACCCCGGTGATCCCGGCGATTACCGGCGCGGGGATGATTAAAGCGCTGCTGGCCATTCTCAAGCTCACCGGGGTGATTAGCGAAACCAGCTCGACGTATCAGCTGCTGAATATTATTGCCGACGCCGCCTTCTTCTTCCTGCCGGTGCTGCTGGCCTACGGCGCATCGCTGAAGTTTGAATGCAACCCGATTCTGGCGATGACCCTCGCGGGCGTGCTGCTGCATCCGGGCATCGGCCAGATGCTGGCGGCCGGTAAAGCGGTGGATTTTGTCGGCATCAACGTCCTGCTTTCCGATTACGCCGGTTCGGTGCTGCCGATTATTCTGACCGTGTGGCTGATGTCGTGGGTGGAGCGCTTCGCCGAAAAAGTGTCGCCATCGATTATCAAGTTTTTCGTTAAGCCGATGCTGATTCTGCTGATTACCGCGCCGCTGGCGCTGGTGGTGGTCGGCCCGGCGGGCATTTTGCTTAACGACCTGGTGGCTGCGGGGGCGGGCGCTATCGACCGCCACGCCAGCTGGTTAATCCCGATGCTGATGGGCACCCTGCAGCCCTTCCTGATCATTACCGGCACCGCCTGGGCGATGACGCCGATCGCCACCGGTCAGCTGAGTAAAAGCGGTTACGAGATGATTAACGGCCCGGGGATGCTGGCCTCAAACGTGGCGATGGGAGCGGCGACGCTGTGCGTGGCGCTGAAAACCAAAAATAGCAACCTGCGCCAGCTGGCCTCCTCGTCGGGATTTACCGCACTGCTGGGGATCACCGAACCGGCGCTGTACGGGGTGCTGCTCAAGTTCCGCCGCGTGCTGATTGCCGCGATGATCGGCGGCGGCTGCGCCGGGGTCTATGCCGGGGTGAGCGGGCTGGTGCGCTACGCGTTTGTCTCGCCAGGCCTCGCGGCGCTGCCGGCGTTTATCGGTGAAAACCCGATGAACATCGTTCATGCGCTGGTGACCTGCGCGATTTCGATCGTGGTGACCTTTACCCTGACCTGGTTTCTCGCCTTCAAAGATGTTCCTGAGGAACAAGAAGCGGTGGACGAGGCGCCGCAGCCTGCGGCGAGCGCTAAAAGCGAGGGGGAGACGGAGGTATTAAGCCCGCTGCGCGGTCAGGTGGTGGCGCTCAGTGAAGTGAATGACGACGTCTTTTCCGGCGGTCTGTTGGGCGAGGGGCTGGCGATTCGTCCCGAAGAGGGAGTACTGCGCGCGCCGTTTAGCGGCACGGTGATGATGTTCCTGCCCTCCTGCCACGCCGTTGGCCTGCAGAGCGACAGCGGGGTTGAGCTGCTGATCCATATCGGTATTGATACCGTTAATCTTAACGGCCAGCACTTTAGCTCATCGCTGAAGGTGGGGGATAGGGTGGAGGCGCGGCAGGTGCTGATCCGCTTTGATATTCCCGCCATCGAACAGGCCGGATACGACCTGATTACGCCAGTCATTGTGGTCAACGGCGATGGGCAGTACGCTCTGCGCTTTACCGACGCCGCCCGGGTGGATTACGGCGAGACGCTGATGGTGCAATCCGTTAAGGAGGCGCAGCCATGATTTATCAACAGCAGGCCCGGTTCCCGGACGGTTTTCTGTGGGGCGCGTCCACCTCAGCCTATCAGGTTGAGGGCGCGTGGAATGAAGACGGTAAAGGACCGTCGGTAGTCGACATGCTTAGCCATCCGCCGGGAACGGCGGACTTCCGCATCGCCAGCGACCACTATCATCGCGTGGAGGAGGACGTCGCGCTGATGGCGCAGATGGGGCTGAAGGCCTACCGTTTTTCGGTGGCCTGGTCGCGGGTGATACCTGACGGCGATGGCCCGGTGAATCAGGATGGGCTGGCCTTTTATCACCGCCTGATCGACGCCCTGACGCGCCACGGGATCACCCCCATCGTGACACTCTACCACTTCGACCTGCCGTGGGCGCTGGAGCTAAAAGGCGGCTGGCTGAACCGCAAAACCGGGGAGGCATTCGTGCGCTATGCCAGGCTGCTGTTCAGCGAATTTGCCGCCAAAGTTCCGCTCTGGCTGACCATCAACGAACAGAACACCATGATTCTGCATCCCGGCGCGATTGGCGTGCCCGCCGATCGTGAACTGCCGGATAAGAAGGCGCTGTACCAGCAGAATCATCATATGATGCTGGCCCAGGCGCAGATCTTCGCCCTGTGCCACCGTGAGTTCCCCGGGCTGCGCATCGGCCCGGCGATAAACACCACGTCGATGTACGCCGAAAGCTGTAAGCCGGAGGACGCCATCGCCGCGCATAACTGGGAGACGCTGCGTTGCTGGAGCTTTCTGGATGTTGCGGTGCATGGGCGCTACAACGCCCTGGCGTGGGCCTATATGCAGGATCGCGGCCTCGCGCCGGAACTGCAGCCGGAGGATGCGCTGATTTTGCAGCAGGGGAGGCCGGACTTTATCGCCATTAATTACTACTCGACCGCCACCATTGCCGCCAGCCGGGGCGACGGCGGGGACGTTGCGCCCCGCGCGGGCGATCAGCAAATTATGCTGGGCGAAGAGGGGGTTTATCGTCCGGCGGAAAATCCATGGGTCGGCAAAACCCCCTACGGCTGGGTGGTCGATCCGGTTGGGCTGCGTCTGACGCTGCGTAAAGTGTGCGAGCGCTATGGTCTGCCGATTCTGATTAGCGAAAACGGGATGGGCGCGCCGGACAAGCTGGAGCCTGACGGGACGGTGAATGACGACTATCGCATCGCTTTCCTCGACGCGCATATCGCACAGATGCGGCTGGCGATTGCCGACGGCGTCGAGCTGATGGGCTACTGTCCGTGGGCGGCGATTGACGTGGTCAGCACCCATCAGGGATACGCCAAGCGCTACGGTTTTATTTATGTCGATCGCGGCGAGGATGACCTGAAGCGCCTGCAAAGGATCCGCAAACGCAGCTTCTGGTGGTATAAGGATGTCATCGCGCAAAACGGCAACCACGACGAGTCGCAGAGATGATTGTTCAGAAGGTGCTCAATAATAGCCTCGTGCTCTCGATGGACGACGATAACAGGGAAGTTATCGTCATGGGGAAAGGCATTGGTTTCAATAGCAGGCCCGGCGATGCAATCGCCCCGGAGAAGATAGAGAAGCTATTCGTAACCCAGGCGCTCGGCGCACGCAGCGGCTATCTTGAGGCGCTCTCCGCCATTCCGGATGAGGTCATTGAGATGGCCGCAATGATTATTTCCCGCGCCAATATGCAGCTCGCCAGCAAAGTCCGCGAGCAGATTTTCTTTACCCTCGCCGACCATCTGACTTTCGCCATCGAGCGCAGCCGCAAAGGGATCGCTATTCAGAACCGCCTGCTGCCGGAAGTCAGGCGCTTTTATCCGCAGCAGTTCCGCGTCGCCAGTGAGGCGGTGACGATTATTCGCCAACAGTACGGGATTGAACTGCCGGAGGAGGAAGCCGGGAATATCGCCTTTCATCTGGTTAACGGCCAGAGCGAGGGCGACGACGTAGCGCAGACCATGCAGTCGGTGAAAATGCTGAAGGATATTTTTAATCTCGTGCAGTACCACTTTAAGCAGCAGATAGACACCGAATCGATAAACTACTCGCGCTTTCTGGTCCATATGCAGTTTTTCCTCCAGCGTTTACAGGAGGGGGAGCTGGACGGCGCGCGGGACAGCTTTCTGCTGGTGCAGGTGATTAAGGCGTATCCGGACGCTTACCGCTGCGCGCTGCTGATCCGCGACTACGTCAAAGCCCAGCTCGATATCACCCTCGGCGGCAACGAGCTGCTGTGGCTCACCGTTCATCTGGTGCGGATCGCGGGGCTGGATGTGTGATTTTGTTCTATTAATGGGGCGTAATAGCCATTTCTGTTTTTTTTATGGGACATGAGCTCTTTGGAATGACTGAGTTGGCTCATTTGTAGTGTTCTATAAACGGGTTATAATCGCTAACTACGTTCTATTAATAAGGCATGAGAAGCATTATGGCAAAGCCGTCGACCCGAACCTACTCTCGTTACAGTCGCGACGCAGCACGGTTGCTGGGAATGATGATCCGTACCGCACGCATAGAATCCAGACTCACTATCGAGGAGCTGGCAGAACGTGCTGGCGTGTCGCGTGGGCTGGTTTATCGTGCTGAGGAAGGCGATATGGGATGTGCGATTGGCGCGGTATTTGAACTGGCGACAATAGTGGGCGTGCCGCTGTTTACGCCAGAGCGTTCTGCTCTGGCGTTACATATTGCTAATGCAGAGAAAACGCTGTCATTAATGCCGCGTGCGGTTCATCACTCAAGGAAGGTGATAAATGATGACTTCTGAGAATAGCCTTGAGCAAGTGTATGTCTGGATCTGGCTGCCTGGAGCAACAGAACCCGTTGTCGCCGGAGTGTTAAGCAGAGACAACGGTCGGTTTATTTTCAACTACGGCCGCAGTTATCTGGAGCGGAAAGAGGCGATAGCGGTTTATGTGCCGGAGCTTCCTTTAGTCAGAGGCGCAATTGTACCTGCCCCTGGTTTGCAAATGGCTGGCGCGTTACGCGATGGCGCTCCTGATGCCTGGGGGCGGCGAGTTATTCTGAACCGACTGATGGGCGCACAAGGCAGAGATACCGATCCCAACACCCTGGATGAAATGACCTACTTACTTGAGTCCGGTTCCGATCGGATTGGTGGGCTTGATTTTCAGCGCTCTGCGACGGAGTATGTTCCACGCGCGGCCCGAGGAGCATCGCTTGAAGAGCTTATGCAGGCAGCGTCGATGGTGGAAAACGGTATACCGTTAACCGTCGATCTTGAACAGGCGTTATTTCACGGCACTTCACTCGGTGGAGCACGACCAAAAGCGATGATCGAATTTGGGAATCGTAAATTTATCGCTAAATTTTCTTCTTCAACAGATACCTATAATGTTGTTAAAGGCGAATATATCGCCATGCGCCTGGCAGGCTGCGTTGGGTTGAATGTTGCGCCTGTTCTCTTTCGCCATACTGCTGGTAAAGATGTTTTGCTTATCGAGCGTTTTGATCGCGTCCAAAGCAAGACCGGTTGGCAACGCCGCCTGATGGTGTCAGCGCTGACTATCTTTGGTCTTGATGAAATGATGGCAAGATATGCGAGCTATGAAGATTTGGCGGACATTATACGTCAGCGTTTTAGTGCCCCTAAAGAGACGCTGCGGGAGCTGTTTGGGCGACTTGTTTTTAACATTATTTGTGGTAATACCGACGATCATGCCAGAAACCATGCGGCATTTTGGGATGGTAAAAGGCTTAGCCTGACGCCTGCATATGACATTTGTCCTCAAGGGAGAGCCGGCAATGAAGCCACGCAGGCTATGCTGATCGTAGGCGAAAATCGGATGAGTAACCTTGCGGTTTGCCTGTCGGCTGCCGACCGTTTTTTACTGAGCAGACGTGAAGCCATTGAGCTTATTGCCCATTATCTTGATACGGTCCATATGAACTGGAAAGCCCTCGGTGATGAGGTGGGGTTAAGTGAAGTGGACAGAAAACTCTTCTGGGGAAGGATGTTTTTTAATCCTTTCATATTTGAAGGCGCGCCAGAAGAGATTTTGAGGCTACGTAAGTCGTGGCTTTAACGCGTCCGGTGCCACTGCATTTTCAACGCGGCAAGACAAATAGTCCGTTAACGCGTTTCGATAACCTTTTAAACCTCCGTAGTATCACCGATGCCGAAACTGCAGCGTCGCCGGCAGGTAGCGCTGTAGCGGTTCAGGCGTGTTGCCCTCGATCAGCTGACTGATTAAATCGTAGCAGTGCCAGGCCAGCTGGCGGTTATCCTGCTGTACGGTATCAATACGCAGCGACAGCGAATCGTAGAGATAGTGATCGTCAAAGCTCGCCAGGTGGATGTCGGAGTCGAGTAAATGGTGCTGGCTCATATAGCGCAGTACCCCTTCCAGCAGCCCGCAGGCGGCGGTAAATAGCGCCTTAGGCGGCCTTCCCAGGCGCGCGCAGAGGGCGGCGAACATCTCATAGCCGGAGCTGGGATGGTAGTTGCCGTTGATCACCCACTCCGGGCGCAATTCAATACCCGCCTGGGCCAGACCCTGCGTAAACCCGGCCAGACGATCGCGGGAGGGCGACAGACGCGGCTGGCCGCCTAAAAACCAGAACTCATCGCTATGCTGAGGCGCGATGCGGGAAATCAGCTCCGTCGTTGGGGTAATCGAATCGGTCATCACCAGCGGCAGCGCGCTTTCATTAGGACAGCGGTCAAACAGCACCACCGGCAGCTGTTCGCTGAGCTTAAGGTAGTCGGCATCGTTGTGCATACAGGAGGCGACGATCAGACCGTCAACCTGGCGGGCAATCATGTTATTGACCACCATGCTCTCCTGACCGGGGTTTTCATCGGTACAGGAGATCAGCAGCTGGACGCCCGCTTCGCGGCACAGCATCTCCAGCTCATGGGAAAAGACCGCAAAGCCGTAGTTGGTGATTTCCGGCACCACCAGACCGATGGTGTGGCTACGGTTGTCGCGCAGCGAGCGGGCGTGGATGCTCGGCTGATAGTGCTGCTCGCGGGCAATCGCCAGCACGCGCTCGCGCGTTTCCTGCGCCACGCGCAGCTCTTTGCCACGACCGTTCAGCACCAGGCTGGCGGTCGCTTTGGAAACGCCCGCCAGTTCGGCGATATCTTTAATGGTTACGCGTTTGGTTTTCATTACGACGCCATGAGCCTGAAAGCAAAACGCTTATTCTACCATGCATGTTCGCAGCGGCCAGTAGCAGAATGCGTCCGGCGCGCTGCCGGAGAAAATCAGCTGCGCCGGATAAGCCGGGAAGCAGCGGCTGCTCATCACCCCCTCGCCGTCGTTGATGAAAATCTCCACGCTCGACCGGTCGATGAAAATCCGCAGCGAACGGACCTCGCCGCGCCAGTAACGATAGTGCATCTCGTCGCCGGCGAGGCTGCGTCGCGCCAGGCGAATCCCGCGGGTATCGCGCTCAAGGGTCAACGCGCCGCCGAAATCGAGGCTTAACGCATCGTCCCGGGCGGTTTGCAGGGCGATCTCCATCGGCGCCAGCGGCAGGGCGTTCCCCGGCCAGCCGTGCGCTTCGCCGCGCAAAGCGGTCAGCTCGCGCAGCGGACGCTGGTAGAGCTGACCGTCGATCAACTCCAGCTCACGCAGGCAGGTCATCTGATGGATCCAGCCGTTGGCAAGAGTCGGCTGAAGCATCTCTTCGCCGTCCGGCACGCCCATCCAGCCGACCAGCAGACGGCGGCCATCGCGGGTGTGCATGGTTTGCGGGGCATAAAACTCAAACCCGGCGTCCAGTTCGCGCAGCTCGCGGTGGCTGAAAGCGGCGCGGTCGTAGTCGAAATCACCGGCCATCCATACCGCCGGATAGGTATTGAGGAAGCGCTCTTCTTCGCGAGCCATCCCCTGCGGGCAGCAGATCAGAATATGCTGGTCGCCGAGCGGAAACAGATCCGGGCACTCCCACATATAGCCGGCGTCGTCGAGGCCATTGAGGCCGTAGCCGGCGATTTCGCCCTCACTCGTCCACTGATGGAGGTCTGCGGAGCTGAACAGCAGCACCTTGCCGCGCTTTTGCCGATCCTGCGCGCCCAGTACCATGTACCAGCGTCCTTCGTGCCGCCAGACTTTCGGGTCGCGTACGTGGCCGGTGTAGCCCTCCGGCAGGGGCTGGACCGGGCCAATTTTGCGGAAGGTGCCGTCGGCGTTTTCCGTTGCCAGGCACTGCCAGGCGGTTCGGCCGCCATCGGCAAACTTCACGTTGCCGGTATAGCACAGGGTGAGCGTACCGTTGTTATCCACCGCGCTGCCGGAGTAGCAGCCGTTACGGTCATACTCTTCGTCCGGCATCAGCGCAATCGGCTCATGCTGCCAGTGCAGTAAATCGGCGGAGCTCCAGTGCCCCCAGCACTTAAATTTATGATCGCAGGCGAGCGGGTTCCACTGATAAAACAGGTGATAGCGTCCGGCAAATTCGACAAAGCCGTTGGGGTCGTTCATCAGCCCGGTAACCGGCGCATGGTGCCAGCGCGGATAGTGACTATCGGCCAGCGCGCGCGGCTGGCCCTGCATAACGGCCTGCAAAATCGCAGGCAGCCGTGATGGAAGTGACATTATTCAGCGTCCGTTTTGTATTTCAGCACCAGGGAAACCGTAAAGGCGACGCCAAAGGCGATAACCATTCCGATAATGTAGTTCAGCAGCGAGCTGGCCTGCACGATGGCCATGCCGGGGATCGCCGTCAGGCCTACCGCGGTCATGTAGACGTGCATGGATACCACCCACGCGCCGCCCGCCGCGCCGCCGATCAGCGCCGCGATAAACGGCTTCACAAAGCGCAGGTTGATACCAAAAATCGCCGCCTCGGTGATGCCCAGCATGGCGGAAAACGCTGAGGGCAGCGTGATGGCTTTAATTTTTGCGTCTTTGGTTTTGAACCACACCGCCAGGCAGGCGCCACCCTGAGCGACGTTAGCCATCGCCCAAATCGGCAGCAGGAAGTTGACGCCGATGGAGGGATTGCCGAGGAGTCCGGCTTCGATGGCGTGGAAGCTGTGGTGAATACCGGTAATGACGATAACCGAATAGAGACCGCCAAACAGCAGACCAGCTAGCCAGCCGGCGTGGCTAATCAGGGTGCTGAGGACAAACGAAATACCGTCGCCGAGCGCGCGACCGGCCGGGCCGATAATCAGCAGGGCGATAAAACCGGAAATAATCACCGTCAGGAACGGCGTCAGTATCAGGTCCAGGGCATCGGGGATCGCGCGGCGCAGCTGCTTTTCAACGATGCTCATAAACCAGACCGCCAGCAGCACCGGGAACACCGTACCCTGATAGCCGATCATGGCGATTTCGAGGCCGAAGAAGTTCATGGTATGGAAACCGGCGGCGACTCCCCAGGCGTTCGTCAGCGCCGGGTGGGTCAGAATGCCGCCGAGCGTTGCGCCGAGATAGGGGTTACCGCCGAATTCGCGGGCGGCGGTAAAGCCAATCAGAATCGGTAGAATGATAAACGCCGCCGAGCTGCACATATCCAGCATGATGTAGATGGCGTTGCCTGGGTCAACCCAGCCGTAGGTTTTGACCATTCCCAGCAGGCCCATCAGCAGACCGGAGGCGACGATGGCCGGGATAATCGGCACGAAGATGTTTGACAGCAGGCGGGCGATGCGCTGGAACGGGTTAAGCTTTTTCGCCGCGATGTCGGCGGCTTCCGATTTACTGGACTCGCTAATACCTGCCGCCTGAATAAAAGCGGCATAGACTTTATTCACCACCCCGGTGCCGAAAATAATCTGCATCTGCCCGGCATTACGAAAGCAGCCCTTAACCCCTTCAATTTTGCCGATGGCCTGCTGGTCAGCCAGCGCGTCATCAACCAGCACCAGGCGCAGACGCGTGGCGCAGTGCGCGGCGCTGGCGATATTTTCCTTGCCTCCCAGAAGCGGAAGCAGCGAGCGGGAAATCTGTTCAAAATCCATAGTACCCTCTGAATGCGTAAACATTTTCGTGTTGTCGTCCCGTGTTCACGGGGGCGCAGTTTCTGCGTCGTTATTGTGTCCGGGGCGACGAAGGCGTTTTGCCGCCCCGGCGGTTCCTGTCGTCTGATGTAACCGTCAGAACCAGGTTTCCATCTGCATACCGAACGACCATTCGCCGCCCGAGTTAAAACCGTTGCTGCCCAGCGCGTCATCGCTGGCGTAATTATTCAGTTTTTTGCTCCAGTCCATCCAGGAGGTGTAGAAACGAATCTCCGGACGACTGAAGAAATCACCGATGCTGCCGACCTTAAAGGTTGGAGCGAAGGTGAGCTTGTAGAAGCTACCGTTCACCGCATGACGATCGTTATAACCTTCGGGTTTGAGATCCATATACTGGTAGCTGCCTTCGTAGGCGAGGGCGAAGTTCTGATTGATCTCCTGGATCAGGCGCATGTTGAATGTTGCCCACTGGTAGCTATCGCCATCGACATAGCGATCTTTGCTGCTTTGCGCCAGGATCGCCGGGGCGATAGACCAGTTTTTGCCGATCGGCGTGGTACCGTAGCTGGCAATGCGCCATGTGTCGGCTCCCGAACGAAGGGCGCCGTCAGAGCCGATACCTTTAACCTCTGCGCCCAGGCCGTGACCGTAGAGTAGGGCGGTTTTGCTGCTACCGTCGCGCAGGCCGTAGAAACTGTCGTTATGCAGGCCGAGCAGCGCGTGTACGCCGGTATTTGCCGCATCGCCTTTCACCAGATTGCCGTTGGTATCTTTACGCTCGTCGTTATCTTTCGCCCGCAGACCGCTGACCATCATCTGCAGCGGACCGGCGAAGTGGTTCATGGTGAGGATATAGTTCTGCACGCTGTTGCTGGAATCATCGATGTCGCCGAAGTTACGCCCGTAAAGGGAGAAATTACTGCGCAGGCTGTCGTTCCACTTCACGTCGTAGATACCGCCGCCGGTACCGGCGAGAAACACGACGTCAGAGTCGATCCAGTGAATATCAAAGTTGTCGCGGTCAAAACGTTTCCCGGCCCACAGGGTGGAGCCTTTAAACGGCCCGGCGAACGTAGGCAGGTTACCCAGTTCGACAAAGGCCTGACGAACGTTCAGATCGCTGGTGCTTGCCGTCCAGTCGTTATAAGTGGTTTGCCCGTCGGCGACCATCACTTTGAAGCGGGTGGTGGCCCCATTATCCAGGGTCTGCTTATGTTCAAGGTTCATTTCAACATAGGTATCGGCCTGGTTTCCCAGACGGCCGATTGCTCCGCCGGTTTCCCCCGCTGGCGTCATGTAGGCTCCGGATTTGGTGCTGGCGCCGGAATCATTCATTATTACGCCGGAGCGGGCGTAGCCGTGAAACTCAAAGCCGCTTTTCTCATCGGCCTTTTTCTCAAGTTTGGCGGTACGCTGAGCCACTTCCTGAGTCGTGTCCTGGTTTTTTTGCTGTTGCGCGGTGAGCTGCTGGACTTTTTTCTCCGCCGACTCGGCGCGGTTTTCCGCCGTTTGCGCCCTGTTTTCCGCTTCCTGCAGGCGCTTTTCCAGTGCGATGAGCCGGGCTTCAATGGTGCTGAGGTCCGTTTGCGCGTGGGCTGAGGCGGCGCCGGTTAGCAAAGCGATAAGAACCGCAAGTGTGCTTTTTCTATACATGCTGGTCGCATCCCAAAAGTAAAATGAAAAGTAGTGTTTTTTGCTAAACCGGTTTAGGCGCTATGTTAAGCCCGACCTTTAACATTTTTAAAATGAATTTGCTAAACCGGTTTAATAAATGTGATGGATGCAACAAAGTGAGCCGCGCAGGGCGGCTTTAATGATTAAAACTGGCGATTAAGATCGCGCTGATAAGGCAGGGCGGTCATCGCGCCTTTCGCCGTTGTCGCCAGGGCGCCGCAGGTTTGCGCCAGCGTGAGGGTCGGTTCCAGCGCGGCGATATCCGTCGGCATCCCGTTGGCGGCAAGGCTGGCGAGCAGTCCGGCGACAAATGCGTCTCCCGCGCCGGTGGTGTCCACGCTGACAACGGGCCTGGCGCTGAAATGGGTAAACTGCTGCTGAAAGGCGGCAAGCACGCCCGCCTTACCCTGGGTCACCAGCAGCAATTCCGGCTGATAGCGCTCGGTTAGGCTGGCGATTCCATGCGCTAAATCATCACTGCCGCTGATGAATACCAGCTCCTCTTCCGATAGCTTCACCACGTTGGCCATCCGCAAAGCGCGATCGAGGCAGGCGTGCAGCAGTTCCTGATCCTGCCAGAGATCCGGGCGGATATTGGGGTCAAAGCTGACCCGACCGCCGGCATATTTAATGCGCTCCATTGCCGCGAAGGTGGTACTGCGGCTGGGCTCGGCGCTGAGCGCAATAGAGCAGACGTGCAGCCACTGCCCGGCGGCAAACGGCGGCAGGTCTTCTTCGGTGAGGAACAGGTCCGCGCTGGGGCGCACCATAAAGGTAAAGGTGCGTTCCCCCTGATCGTCAAGGTCGACTACCACGGTGGAGGTACGGTGCTGGCCGTCGAGGTGCATATGGCTGACGTCGACCTGCTCCTGTTGCAGGGTATGACGCATAAAGCGGCCAAACGGATCGTCGCCGACGCGTCCGATAAACCCGCTGTTTCCGCCAAGGCGGGCGACGCCTACCGCTACGTTAGCCGGCGCGCCGCCGGGGCACTGCAGCAGGCGGCCTTCGCTCTCCGGCAGCAGGTCCACCACCGCGTCGCCCAGAACCCAAACTTTTGCATTCATGCTGAAAATTCTCCATAGCTAAACTTAATTAAACCGGTTTAGCACATTAAAGCATAGCGACAGAGTGAGGGGAACGTTGAAGGCGGAAAAGTGCGATTCCGGGTATAAAAACGTGAGCGGCCTTGCAAAACCGCGGTGATTTGGCCGCGCGGAGGGTCATGCCGATCGCCGCCGTCTGCATAGCGGCATCGAGCGTCAGCCCGGACGGTTACGCTACGTCGCCCAGGAAAGGAATGCTGGCTGAGCAGCCGGCACCTGGATCCGGCAGGTAAAAAACGGATCGAAAAGTCTTAAAATAGTTTTAAGAACAATCCCTAAAGCCAGACGGCAGAATCTTGTGCCATGCTGAATGCGACTCATAACATTAAGTTCGTTAGAGAGAGGACAATATGAAAAAAGCAATGATTGCGTTATCTGCGATTCTGGTAGCAGCTCCTGTTTTTGCTGCAACGACACACGCAACCGATGATACCGTCGCGGCGGCCCACGAAGGGGCGAACACCGCGAAGGAAAAACTGCACGAGGCCCAGCACCAGGGTGAAGAGCAGCAGCTGAAAGCCAAACATGCGGCAGAAGGCAAAAGCGATAGCGTAGGCAGTGAAGTCAGCGAAGGCGCGCAGAAAACCTGGAACAAAACCAAAGAAGGGACTGAGAAAGGCTGGAACGCCACTAAAGAAGGCACCGAAAAAGGCTGGAATAAGACCAAAGAGGTCAGCAAAGAAGGCTGGGATAAAACCAAGCAGGGTGCCGAAGAGCTGAAAACAAAAGTCACTGAATAATCACTGACTATTTGCTAAAAAAGGTCGCGAAAGCGGCCTTTTTTGTTATTCAGGGCATTTAATTCAGCACCGGGATAATATTGATTAATACGTTATACGGCTCTACCCCCTGGATTCCGGGCAGCATTAAGGCGGCCAGTTCATCTTTTCCCATGCGCGCGGGTAACGCTGTAACAAAGGTGAATGAATGCAGCCGACAAAAAAACAACTTAAACGATGAAGGATATTAGCCAGGAATTGTCCTGGTTATAGTGTTACTCACTATTCCTCCACATTTTCCCGGTACAAAGGAAATATATCAGGAGGTGTATTATGAAAAAGATTCTTTCACTGGCAATTATTTTATCGTGTGCTTTTACTTCCGCCTCATGGGCGGATGGCCCTGGCGGCAACAGCCACGGTCAGCAGCAGGTCTGGCAGCAAGACGCCGACCGCGGCGGCCCGGGGGGCAACCGCCAGCAGGGGGCGCAGGCCAACAACCATCAGGGCAATAATCATCAGGGGAACGGTGATAACCGTGGCCCGGATCGCGGCGATAAAGGGCGCGGGGGCCAGGCGCATGATAGTCGACCTCAGGCGCGTCATGAGCAGGATCACTTTGCGTGGAACGGGCACGATTTCCGCAAAGGTCAGCCGGCTCCGGAACGTTTCCGCGGTAATGATTATCGGATTAACGACTGGAACGATCGCGGATTACCGGCACCACCGCGCGGGCAGCACTGGTCGTATATTGACGGCAACTATGTGCTGATTGCCGCCGCCACCGGGATTATTACGTCTATCCTGATTAACGGCGCGCTGAATAACTAATATCCAGCCACCCGGTTAGCGCGGCGCTGCCGGGTGAACCGCTGCGAGCGGTACGGCTTTAATTGCCTCACAGATATTTTCCCGCGACTTTTCAGTTAGGGCTTAAGTAAGACGGTGTGTTCAACAGAAGCGCCGTCATCATTTAAATAACGAAAGCGGATTTTTTGGCCTGTGGGTGGGTTAGCGAATGCCTCCAACGGATAGATGCGACGGCTATAGGCTTTTGTCATCATATCCATCTGCGCTTTGACCCCTTTTTCCTGACCACCGTTTAACAGAGTAATAGAGGTAAATGAAACGTTGAGAGGAGAAGGATTATCACATTCTATTCCCCAACCGCCATTTTCCTGCCGCAGCCTAAAGTTCAGCTTTGCTATTGACTCTTCAAGCGAAGTTGCAAGGGCCTTCGGCCGCCAGAAGAGTTTTAACTGGGTATTCATTGCCAGCGTCAGGCGAGCATCCTGCGACTTTTTTCCCTCCAGCGGAGGGATCTCATAGAGATTAATCCAGAACACCGACTCACGATCCGTCGGCAAGGGATCCTGGTTATATATAATGCGCAGCCCCTGCCGCTCTCCGGGTTCCAGACGGAAAACGGCGGGGAGGATGACAAACGGCGCCTGTTCAAAATCAGGATGGCCCGCACCATCGTCGATCCAGCTTTGAATAATCACCGGATAGGCATTGGTATTTGCCAGCATCAGCGTTTTTTCGCGCTGTCCTTCCGTATAGACCATCCTGGTGGCGGCAGGCATGATCCCGGCATAAAGCGGCGCGGCAGAAAGCATGCCCAGCAAGCAGATAAGGGCGCTCTTCATCATTGCATTTTCACCAGTACATAAGCTGTAGCGTAGACTTTACCCGGCGTGATGCTTTGCCCGTTTAGCTTTTTCAGGCTGGCAATGAGTGAGTAAGTGTAATAGGTATAACCGCTTTTAACGCTTCCGGCCTGGGTTGCGCCCTGCATGACCGGGTACCAGCCCGCATTATTGCCTCCCGGCGTTAAGCTGGAAAAACCGGGCTGGCCAACAAAAATAAGCTCTTCGCCAGGCTTGTTGCTATGGGCAAGCGTAATGCCTACGCCCTTAGCCATATCTGCGGAAAAGTAGTTGTCGGATACCAGCGCGCTGACGCCGCCGCTGCCGTTAACCAGCCCGAGAGACTGCGCTGCGCTGTATGCACCTTCAGAAACCTGGAAACCCATCGCTGTTTGGGTGTCGCCAATGCCGGACTGAACGGTATCACTGCATTCAACTTGTACTGAAAAGGAGGAGGTGGCTTTCATTCCCGCTTCCAGTTCCGGGACCGAAATTGTCGGCAGCATCACGATGGGCGTGGCGCTACGGGCGACGCACGTGGGAACGCTGTAAATGGCGCTGCCCGTACGCATGCCGTAACCAAATCCATTATCTGCGCCCCAGAAATCAAATTTTGATGCGCTGTCCTCACCTACTTTGTCATGACTAAAGGAAAAAGAGACTGAGGCGTCGCCAGCAAGCTGAATATAGCTGTTCGGCTGCGTACAGGTATAAATCGCTCCTACGGCTTTACCAAAGGCAATACCTCTACCATTATCATTGTTGTTGCCACAATAGGCGGAACTGGCGGATTTGCCCGGCAGCGTGCTGACCCGATACAACTCGGCCTGCAGCGGCGGTATATCCTGCAGACGAATTTGGATCTTACCATTAGAAGTGGTATTCCAGCTGGAGAGCGGTAATTTCTTCCAGTAGCGGGTTAAGGTGACGCCGCCCATTGTCTGACGGATGCCAACGTAGGCGAACCACGTCGCATAGACATCGCTTAGCCCGTCGGGACCGCCAATATCATAGTAACCGCCAACCCGATCGTCACCGTTGGTCGCCACCAGGAAGTAAATACCGGAAAGATCTGCCTCATCACACTCCCAGAGCACCGTAGAGGCTGTTGCTCCGCCATAGGTATAGTTAGTGGGAGGAACGACGATGCTGGCCAGTAATGATCCCACCGGCATAAAATATTCATCAGTGAGGTTAATTTTTCCAAATGGAATGATTGCCGTTCGCCCATCTTCCGTTTGTGGCGCGCTGGTTTTGGTGCATCGGCTCCAGCCTGGCGCGGCAGCCAGGAGTAGCATCAGAGTGATACCCAGCTTAATGATATTTTTCATTTCTACTTCGGCTCCATTAACGTGAACAGACTGAGGATAATCTGACCATCGGCAGCTCTGGCTGCGCGCCAGAAATATCAAAAGGCAGCGTGCAGCGTTCTTCTGACTTATCTCCCCAACGGACGACAAAGTGCCCCTGGCTTTTTTCGCTACGCACGTATATTTGTCCTCCCTGGCCCGCCATACCGATGACGTTGCCGCCCTCATCCAGGACATCCGAACCCGGCGGCAATGATTCGCCGCTGGCTAATCGGGCTTTAATTAACAAGGCTGTACCGCTACGGGTGCGAAAAACCACTTTGCTGACGGAGCCTGCCAGAGGGGCAACACGTTTTTCGCTATCCACCAGCTCGGCGCTACCGTCCATATTTTGCGGATCCAGCGTGACCCGGTTGTAGCGATATGGCGTCAACGAAGGGACCAGCGCATAACCCTGGTTATCAATCGTCACTTGTTGAGCGTTAAGCACTTTCGCTCCCGCCGCGCCTTTCGCTTCAACGAGGGCAAAAGTGTCGCCCAGATACGGGCCGAAAGTGAGGCCGCCGGAGTGAATAGCCAGCGCGCCCTGGGCGCTGCCGGATGCCTGCCAGTACCCGTCGCCTTTCGAAGCGTTCACACCAACGGTGGTATCCGAGAACCGTTTTTGCAGGTTGCCGCTGAAGACGGTGTTGCGGTACTGCTGATCGCGACTGATATTCAGGCCATAGCTGGCCGTTTGCTGTTCATCAATCACCCCGTTCAGCGAACTTTGATACTGATCGCCGCCATCGGTCGAATGAGTCCAGGAGGTGCTTAATGTCGGCGCTCGCGTGCTGGAGGTGCCCAGCGGTATTGAGAATGAGAGCGAGGTGATGGTTTGCATGCTACCGTTATCGCCATAGCTGCCCATACGCTGACGGCCGACGGACAGGTTGGTGCTGATGCCGTGAAAACTGTTGCTATAGCCAAACTGTAACTGCGTATCTCGATTGCGGCCATCACGGTAATCCTGCGTCGAACCCGACAAATACAGGCTGCCAAGCTGGCCAATGCTTTGGCTCAATGAAATATCGAATCGGGAACGCTGGCTGTAGGTGGACGATTGCCAGCTATCGCCATAATGTGTGCTATCGCGCAGGCTGAGCACATCGCTAAGGTCGCGATAGCCGCTGGTCGAATAGCGGTATCCGGCAAGGGAGACCGTCGTATCCGTCTCCTGAAACGTTTTGCTCCAGGAAAGGTGCGTCATCCAGCCTTCGGTATAGCCGCTATCGGGCACTTTTGCATGCGACCAGGTGAGGTCCATGCCCAGGGCCCCCAGCCAGCTACCGTAAACGCCGCCGAACATGATTGCCTGGTAGGAGTCTGCGATGCGCAAACCGCTGTTCATAGTGATGGCGTTACTGAGGCCTCGCTGCCAGGTTATGTCGCCGAATAGCGATTCCTCGCCGGTATCGCGGGTTTTCCCCAGCTCGAAGTTGTAGCGGGATATGCCCGCCCTCATCGATTCCGGTACGGCGGAGAAGGGGACGCTGAAGCGGCTGACCGATCCGTCCGCTTCGCTCACCTCAACGTCGAGATCGCCGCTATAGCTCGTCGGATAGAGGTCTGTAATTTCAAACGCTCCCGGAGCGACCGTTGTCTGGTAGATTTCCTGACCATTTTGACGGACGGATACTTTGGCGTTAGTGACGGCAACGCCACGAATAACAGGAGCGTAGCCGCGTTGAGAATCAGGCAGCATCCGGTCATCCGTAGCAAGGCTGAAGCCGCGGTAGTTCAGGCCGGAAAAGAAACGACCTGCCGTGACCAGCTCGCCCGCCGTGAGTTGGCTGCCATATTCGGGTAGAGGTCTCTGCAGGTAGCTACGGATATTTTTCCAGGTACTACCGCCATCGCGGCTCCAGTTTAAATTGGATAACTGCCGATACTGCCATTTTCCAAGATTGATCCCGCCACTTAGCGAAGCCCAGGCCGAGTCCTGATTGCCGCTATTCTTTCCGGAATAGGAAACATGATAATAGTTGCTGATATAGTTTACGAAACCGACTGAAGTCCCCGAATCCAGCTCTTCCGGGTCAACGTACCCGCGAGGCGCTCTGTCCATTTCTGTCTGGGGAACGCTGAGATTAAGACGTAGCTGCGCAACGTTCATATCCACGCTACCGCCTTTTACTACCTGCTTTAAAAAATAGCAGCGGGGGGCTGATGATGAATTGGCGGCGGTTGGCGGCGTAAGTTTAATACCCGCACTTTTGAAAAAGGTCTCAGGTAAGCAAGGAGAAACCGAATCGTCATTGAGTTTGATGAATTCAACTTCAATATTATCGACAAAGTGGCTATTTACAGAGACATCGACTCTGTATTTCCCCGGAGCGATGCTATTTTTCTTCACCAGCTGTGCGAGAGCCGACTGGCTGAATCTTCCACCGCGAAATAATTCAGGCTCGAAAATATAATCATCGGCCGCAGATGAGTCGGACAATGCATTTTCCGGAGTGCTATCCGCTGCGTACGATCCGGAGATTGATGCTATTACAGAACATAAAACAAGAGTGTATTTCACGCTACTCCGCCTCCGAATCGGTACGGTATCATTTTTATTATTGCGTTCTATAAGGTGCGCTCGTTGATGACATCTATGCCGTAATCATTGACCAAAACTAACCGCAGACGTGCGCCCTTGAGGCCGGACACCGGGGCTGAGGGTAACCACTCTGCGGATGATTGCGGCGCGACCATTTGCCTATCAGCTAGCTTAATTTCGCGACCGTTAATCACTAAACTGGCGCGACGGACAACGGCAAAGTACCCAGCAGAATTAGTGACTTTTATTTTTTTGCCGCTAAGCGAAAAGGTCATTTTCTTCGCCGTCTCTCCCGGGGTTCCTTCTATTCCCTGAGGGCGATAAAAAATTTTAACCCGATTGGTGATGGCTAAAACGAGCTGATTACTCCCACTTTTTTCCGATTTTGTCGCCGGAAGTTGGGTGAAATTCATATAAAAAATTGATTCTTTATTTTGCGGTAGACTATTGCCAATATACTTTAGAAGAACCGTTTGCGCGCTGCCCGGCTCCATGCGAAATATATTGGGCGTCAGCAGGAAGTTGCTATCTTCTTCATCAGCTGGTTTCTTTTCACTGCCATCGTCGACCTGAACCTGAACAATATAAGGTTGCTGGTCCGGATTTTTTAGCTGGATAGATTTATTGCTAGCCTGAGCTGGATAAATAATACGCGTCCCGGTCATCACTACGCTAGCACAGACATGATGACTCAGGCATAAAAGAAGCATTGCTACTAATGAGAAATAAATGCGCATCCTTCGCTTTCCTGTATTAAATTAGTACCCTAAGTCTGAGTTTAATTTGCTGCCAGAAGAGATATGTTTGGTATCGCAGCGAAATCTATCGCACACGATACAAAGAAACCGGGTGAAAACTCTGGCTGGACGAGAATGTCTCGCCAGCCAGAGCTGCGCAATTAGAAGTAGCTCAGCGTATATTCGGCTACAGAGGTAATTTTACCCGGGGTAGCGCCTGTCGCTTTAACGACATAATAACGTGCACCGAACTCGTAGCTTGCTTCAGTTTTGGTTGCTTTCAGTACCAGTCCGTTAACAGCCGTTGGGCCAGAGAGCACTACCGGATTTGAACCATCGCTTGAAGCCGTTAACTGAATACCAAATCCGACGGCGGCATCGCTGGTTGCGCGGTTGCCCAGAACGCCGGAGCCGGTATCCACATCATAGCCAAGGAATTTCGTGGCAATGTTAATATCGGTCGCCGGCGCAGTACAATCGCTGATGGAGACGGTGAATGGGGTCAGTCCAGCCGTTTGTCCATTGGCAAGGGTAGGGCCGAAGTCAGTTGTGGCTACGGTAGGCAGCATGACGACAGAGCTGGTTTGCCCGTTAATGCTGACAGAACAGGTCTGGTCGGTGACTTCCCCTTGAAAGGTAACGGTTGGGGTAGCAAAAGCTGCACAAGGCAACATACCGAAAGCAGCGATAATTGCTATCTTCTTGAACTGATTAGTCATTTGTATATCCTTATCTAATTTTCAAAACAGGCCTCGTGATACGAGGCGTTATTACATCAACTGGCTATTCGCCTGGCTATGTAGGCCTTTCAACGCACTATTTAATAAGTTTCTTTATCTCTATATTGCGGTCTTTATCAGGAGCATTAACAGAACGTGCGTCCATGTAATATTCACGCTTCCTGAAGTTACATATTTAGTTTTGGTGGTATTTTGTGAAAAGAAAAGCCGCCTCTTTTATAGGATGTTCTGTTGCGGTGATGATCTGTCAGTTTTTTCTTTTCGTTACCGATGCTGTTTGTCGGGCTCTTTGTGCTAACCGTATTGTCATATTTATCATTCCCACGGTTAGAGCTAACGTAATTCTTTAGTACGCCGCACGTCAGTGAATTTATATTTTCAATGTGAAAAGATTATAAAGATGGGAAACCTCCTGGTGCAAGTCAAAAAGGCCTGGGGCTCTTATCTATCCAAGAATATTCCTAAATAAATGTTTTTGCCAATGCGCAAACATTAGCGATGTTGTGGTATTAAACTCTAAGGTTGTGCATGTTCATAGTTGAAAGCTCTGATTTTAGTATGTTTTAAATTGTCTTTAATTCAGGGTTTATATATCTATAAAATAAATGTTCAATTGTGCGGTTATACATTTCATCTATCAAAATCCTGGTCATTACCTCCTGATTGACTGTTTATATTAAATTTGATTTGTTGGGTGTTGTGATATTTTTTGTGTGAATGCTATTTATCTATGGCATATTCGCTTGTCAATACGAGCCCTGGAGGAGGGTACGCCATAGGGAAATAACCCCGCGAAGCGGATTAAAGGCTGATATTGACTTAGTTAATCAAATATAAGTCTTTTACGCTTGTCAGCCTGGCTTTCAAACGGAAGTATATGACTTTAATTATTTATAAAGCGGGATCTCGGCGCGGCTGATGTCTTAACGTCAATGGTTTAAAAAAACTTTGCTGAATGGAATACTGTGACGCTATTTCACATTATGCATGTACGGCATTTTTATGATGGTTTGTCAATTCAGCTCTTTATCTCATGCAGAAAAATGAGCAACTCATCACTGTTTGAGGTTGAGATAGACGATTTTCGGTTACCGAAAACGGGATCGGCATATTCAGCCTCCTGGAGCGACCCGCGCGGCCTGGTTCCGTCTGACTGCTGGTGGGGTGGATGGAGTAAAATATTCTAGTTAAGCGGTTTGTCAGACGTTTCATGGCGAAATGTTGCTATTTTTATAGTCTGATCTCCTGACGTCGCTGTTAATTTTAGATTATTGAAAAAGAATAACTATATCTAAAGTTATGCCTTGAGCCAGTACCGTGAATTCACAAAATTCATCATTATGAGTAAATAAGATGATGCCTCCTTCCTCTATCACAAATCCTACTTGCATTAAGCCTCTGACAAGTTAAGTTATTCAAACTGAATATCTCATTTTTTGCCCGGAGACCGGCATGACCGACTGTGTAATTCCCGAAATTAAAGCCACTGAAGAAGAAATGATTGCGATCCGTCATTATTTACACGCCAATCCGGAATTAAGTCTGGAAGAGTTTAATACCAGCGAGCTGGTGGCCGGAAAACTGACCGAGTGGGGCTATACGGTAACCCGCGGGCTGGCGAAAACCGGGGTGGTCGGAACCTTGAGCAAAGGCGATTCTCCGCGCACTATCGGCCTGCGCGCCGACATGGACGCGCTGCCGATTTTCGAAGCGACCGATCTCCCGTGGGCCAGCACCGTTGCCGGGAAAATGCACGCCTGCGGCCATGACGGTCATACCACCATTCTGCTGGCGGCGGCGAAGTATATCGCCTCTCCGGCCTGTCAGTTCAACGGCACGGTTCACCTGATATTCCAGCCTGCCGAAGAAGCTATCGGCGGCGCGGATTTAATGATTAAAGACGGCCTGTTTGAGCGCTTTCCCTGCGAGCGCATCTTCGGCCTGCACAATATGCCGGGCCTGCCGGTGGGGAAAGTCGGCTTTTACGCCGGTAATTTTATGGCCTCGGCGGATACGGTAAAAATTACCATTACCGGTTACGGCGGCCACGGCGCGCACCCCGAGCGCACCGTCGATCCGATTGTCACCGGCGCGGCGCTGGTGATGAATCTGCAAAGCATCGTTGCGCGTAACGTACCGCCGGGCGAAACCGCGGTAGTGAGCGTCGGCACTTTCCAGGCGGGCATTGCATCGAACGTCATTCCGGAGAACGTGGTGATGGAGCTGAGCGTGCGGGCGATGAAGCCGGAAATCCGCGACCTGCTGATTAAACGCATCAAGGAGCTTGCTGATTTTACCGCCAAAAGCTACGGCGCCAGCAGCGAGGTAGAGGTCTTTGACTCTTATCCGGTACTGACCAACAGCGTTGAAGAGACCGAATTCGCCAAAGCGCTGGCGCTGGAAGTCTTTGGCGAGGAGGGCGTGCTGGAATCCATCTCGCCGATGAACGCCAGCGAAGATTTTGCCTTTATGCTCCAGCAGCGCCCCGGTTGCTACTTCCTGCTGGGCAATGGCGAGAAAGGCGGGAAGGGCAGCTGTATGGTGCATAACCCTGGCTATGACTTTAATGACGATATTATTTCCACCGGCGCGACGCTGTTTGCCCGGTTAGTTGAAACACACTGCCGTTGATCTCTGGAGTCCATAAATAATGAAAAAATCTCTTCTGCTGTGGGTCGCGCTGATGGCCTCAACCTCAGCCCTGGCCGCAGAAAATAAGGAAATTCGCTTTGGCGTCGACCCGACCTTCGCGCCGTTTGAATGGAAAGATCCGCAGGGTAAGCTGCAGGGTTTTGATATTGACCTCGGCAACGCGATTTGCGCACAGCTGCAGGCGAAGTGCGTGTGGGTGGAAAGCAATTTCGACGGTATTATCCCGGCGCTGAAGGCGCGTAAGTTCGATGCGATCCTCTCCGGCATGTATATGACCGAGAAACGCAAAGAGCAGATTGGCTTTAGCGACAAGCTGTACAACGGCCCGGTATTCCTTGTCGCGCGTAAAAACAGCCTGGCCGGAAACACCGTCGAGCAGTTGAAAGGCAAAACCATCGGCGTCGAGCAGGGATCGGCGCAGGAGACTTACGTTAATCAGCACTGGCGTCCGGCAGGAATCAATATCGTCGCCTATCAGGGGGCGGATCGCGTGGTTCAGGATCTGGAGTCCGGGCGTATTGACGGCGCGGTGCTTTCCGGCATGATGGCCGACTACAGCTTCCTGCAGCAGCCGCAGGGGAAAGATTTTGCCTTCGTTGGCGGACACCTGAAGGACGACAAGCTGTTCGGCGCCGGCGCGGCGATTGGCCTGCGCAAAGAGGACGATGCTCTGCGCCAGGAGATTAACGGCGCGATTGCCACTATTCTTGCCGACGGCACTTATAAAAAGCTCGCCGGGAAATATTTTAGCTTTGACGTCTATTCCGGGACATAATGTTGTTATGCATTCAGCGGGCGCGGAAAGCCCGCTTCAAGCTTCCTTTTCTTACTATCCCGTAATTGTCCTTTTCTGGCCCTCACGGCGTTCCGAAGGATACTGAATATAAGCGATAAGGAGTGAACGGCATGATCACACGTCCCCTGGGCAAAACCGGATTTTCCATCGCCCCGCTGGTGTTTGGCGGTAACGTTTTTGGCTGGACCACCGATGAAAAAACCAGTTTTGCCATTCTTGATGCGTTTATAGACCACGGCTTCGATGCTATCGACACGGCGGATGTCTACTCCCGCTGGGCGGATGGCAACCGGGGCGGCGAGTCTGAAACCATTATCGGCCGCTGGCTACAGGCGCGGCCAGGCATGCGCGAGAAGGTGAAGATCTTCACCAAAGTGGGTTCCGATTTAGGCCTTCCTGGCCATAAAGGGTTGAAAAAAGCCTGGATCCAGCAGGCGGTAGACGATTCGCTCCGTCGCCTGAACACTGATTATATTGACCTCTATTTTGCCCACTGGCCGGACCCGGAAACGCCGGTTGCCGAAACGCTCGAAGCCTTCCACGCCCTGCAGCAGGCGGGTAAAATCCGCGCGATGGGCGCCTCAAACCTTGACGCGCAGCAGCTGTCGAGCGCGCTGGAGGTGTCGCGTAAAAGCGGCCTGCCGTCCTGGCAGGTACTGCAGCCGGAATATAATCTTTATCATCGCTCGGCTTTTGAAGGCGCGCTCTGCGACTTGTGCGTCAGCCGCGAGATCGGCGTGGTGACCTACTACAGCCTGGCGTCCGGCTTCCTGACCGGTAAATACCGCCAGCAGTCCGATCTGGCGCAAAGCCAGCGCGGCAGCCGCATCGGTAAATACCTTAATCCTCGCGGGCTGCGTATTATTGATACCCTGGATGAGGTCGCGGAGCAAAATGGCGCTAAACCTGCCGAAGTCGCTCTGGCCTGGCTGATGACCCGCGAAGGCGTGACGGCGCCTATCGCCAGCGCCACCAGCATTGCACAAGTAGAGAGCTTTGCCCGCGCCGCCGCGCTGAGCCTGAGTGCGGAACAGCTGGCGCGCCTGGACACCGCCAGCGCGTAGTCATTGAGGCCGGATCCTGTCGGGTCCGGCCCTCTGCCTCTCAGCGTTTTGTCGCGCATTGTTCCTCACCTTCAGCTCATCCCTCTGCGGCGAATCCCTTTCACCGAAAAATGAAACGTTTTTCCATTCGCCAAAAGCCAGGCTTGATTACGATAAGATAATGCGTATAGTTCTCATTCTTCTTCTTGTTTGCGGTTTTGTCAGGAGATAACCTGCGTTCGTCGCGGGCTCACAGGGAAACGGCGAAGGCACAGGATGGGGCTCACAGGCGCAAGACCGGAAACGTTAATTTCGGCGGCGGAGTCACTATCGGATCGTTGATTTTGTTCAGGATTGATCTTATGAAATGCACTCTCCCGGCGCTGGCGCTGGCTATTTCTGCTGTCTTAAGCGGCTGCGCCGCCACCTATACCGTTCCGGCTTCTCAACACGTGGCTGGAAAAAGCGCGGTTACCCCCGCACAGCCGCTGAAGCGCGAGCTGGCGGAGGGGCTGTATGAAATGGCGCTCAGCCCGAAAGGCGATGCGCTATACGTGGCCAGCGCTGAAGGCTTTAAAGATGTGCAGGGCGGGGCGGTCTATAAGCTGGACCCGACGACCCTGAAAACCCTCGGTATGACCCACACAGACCTGAAAAACTTTGCCGTACAGCTTAGTCCGGATGGCAGTACGCTGTACGTGACCAACTCGCTGGACGGCGGCATTAGCGCCATTGATACCGCCAGCGGCAAAGTCAAAAAACGCCTGCTGTTCAGCGAGCGTAACAAAGAGGGATTCCCGTACGGCGCGCGGCAGATCCTGTTGCTCAATAACACGCTCTACGTGGGCGCGGTGGCCGATCCGGCACAAATCTGGGTCGTCGATGCCGACACGCTGAAGCTGAAAACGCGGATTAAAAATACCGGCAAATGGATGACCGGCCTGCACTATTCTGCGCAAACCGGACGTCTCTATGCGGCAAACGGCAGCGGCGAGGTGTTGGTGATTAACCCACGCAACAACCGTATCGAGCAGCGCTGGGAGCCGCTGGGCGCTAAGCCAGCCCTGCTGCTGAATATGGCCGAAGATAGCGCCACCGGCCGCCTGTTCGTCACCGACAACTCGCAAGCGAAAACCACGCTGGTGCTTGATATCCATACCGGTAAGCTGATTAAGCAGCTGGAAGTGGGCGATTCGCTGGCGGTGCAGTTCAATCCAAAGCGCAACGAGATTTATATTTCCCAGCGTGAATCCGGCAAAGTAATCAGCCTGGATGGCAGCAGCTACGCGTTAAAAAAATCATGGGATATTCCGGCTAACCCCAACAGCCTGCTGATCTCCGCCGACGGGCAAACATTGTTTGTCACCGTCAAACAGCCGTTCAATAAAGATCATTCGACGAAAGGGCCGGACAGCGTTGTCCGCATTGACCTGACCGCAAAATAAAAAATCTGGCCCGGCAACGGGCCCCTGGCTTTATTTTCCTATCTATGGGACCAAATTATGCGTAGCTCCTGCTCTCCGGCCTTCCCACTGCGAAAAACGCTGCTGGCGTTAACCGTTGGCGCGATCACCCATTCAGCCGCTGCGGTAGAAAACGACGCCGGCGAACGTCAGAAAAACGAAGAAACCATGGTCGTTCAGGCGACGCCCGACAGCCGCTTTAGAGCCGGCGGCGACCTGGTGGTGCCCGCCTATCTCGACGGCCAGGTCGCCAACGGCGGCCTCCTCGGAATGCTCGGCGAACAAAACGCGATGGACGTTCCGTTCAGCATTATCGGCTATACCTCGAAGCTGATTCAGGATCAGCAGGCGAAAACCATCACCGACGTAGTGAGTAACGATGCCGGGGTTCAGCCGGTGCAGGGCTACGGTAACTACGCTGAGACCTACCGCATTCGCGGCCTTAAATTTGACGGCGACGATATGACCCTGAGCGGGCTGGCGGGCGTGGTGCCGCGTCAGGTAGTGGATACCGCCATGCTTGAGCGGGTGGAAATTTTTAAAGGCGCCAACGCCCTGCTGAACGGCGCAGCCAGTTCCGGCGTCGGCGGCATGATCAACCTTGAACCCAAGCGCGCGGAAGATATCCCGACCGCTCGCGTGGGCGTGGACTATACCTCAGATTCTCAGGTCGGCGGCTCGCTGGATTTGGGTCGCCGCTTTGGCGATGATAACCAGTTCGGCGCGCGGGTGAACCTGGTGCACCGCGAAGGCGAGACGGCGGTGGAGAGTGATAAACGCAGAACCACGCTGGCTTCTATTGGTCTCGATTATCGCGGCGAACGCATGCGCAGCTCGTTTGACTTTGGCTATCAGAAAAAAACCTTCCACGGCGGCCCGATGGGGATCAACATTTCGGGCGTCGATTTTATTCCGCGCCTGCCGGATAACACCCACAACTACACGCAAAAATGGGCTTACAGCGATATCGAAAATGAGTTTGGTATGCTGAGGATGGAATACGACATTGTCGATAAATGGACCGCCTATGCCTCTTTAGGCGCGCAGCACGCCCATGAAATCGGCTTATATAGCGCGTCGAAGCTCATCGACCGGGCGGGCAACGCCACGGCGGGGCGCCTGGATACCAACCGCTATATTGATACCGCCAGCGGTATGGCCGGGGTACGCGGCGAGTTCGCCACCGGTTTTGTATCGCACAAAGTCAACGTCGGCTATTCGGCGAAAACCCAAAACGATAAAACCGCATGGCGGATGTCGAAGGCGGCGGATAACCCGCTGGTGAATATCTACGATACTCAGCAGGTTGCGCCTCCAGCGAACGCTTCCTTCGGCGGCGATTATTACGATCCGCTGACCAGCGGCCGTACCCGTTCCCAGGGCTGGCTGCTGAGCGACACCCTCGGCGTGCTGGATGATACGCTACTGTTCACCGCTGGTGCGCGTCATCAAAAAGTGGTGGTGCGCAACTACGATAAAACCACCGGCCTGCAAAGCGATGCGTATGACGACAGCCGCTGGATGCCAACCTATGGAGTGGTCTACAAGCCGTGGCAGGTTATCTCTCTATACGCCAACCATACCGAAGCCCTGCAGCCGGGCAGCAACGCGCCGAACTCCGCCGCTAACTATGGGGAAAGCGTCGGAATTATTCACTCCAAACAGAACGAAGTCGGGATGAAGGCGGATTTTGGCCGCATTGGCGGCTCGCTGGCGCTGTTTGAAATTAAAATGCCGTCGGCATTCCTCGATAGCCAGAAACGCTATGGCCTTAACGGCGAGCAGCGTAATCGCGGCGTGGAATTTAACGTTTTCGGCGAACCGCTGTACGGTCTGCGCCTTAACGCCAGCGCGACCTGGCTGAAAGCCGAACTGTCGAAAACCAAGGATGGTATCAACGACGGTAAAACAGCGATCGGCGTACCGGGGTTCTACGCGGTGCTTGGGGCAGAGTATGACATCAAGCCCATCGACGGCCTGACCGCCACCGCGCGCCTCAACCATTCCGGTTCGCAGTATGCCGATCAGGCGAACAGCAAGAAGATTGATAGCTTCACGACCCTGGATCTCGGCGTGCGCTATCGCCTGGCGCTTAACCAGAACCAGAACCAGATGACGGTGCGTGCGGGGGTGGATAACGTGACGGATGAGAACTACTGGTCCGGCGCGGATGACAGCGGAACCTATCTGTTCCGTGGCGAACCACGGACGTTCAAGGTTTCGGTCGGCTACGAGTTCTAAGCAAAACGCTGGGGCGGGCAGGGCTGCTCGCCCCTTGTGATAAATCAATGAACGTATGAAGCCAGGGCATCTGCGGCTTGAAGTATGACGGGGATAAGTGTTACAAGGTGCCCCTTCATATAAACACACAGGGGATCGACGTGAAAGACGCGTCAACGCCGTCGGATGCCGTAGAGGAAAGCGGCCCGACGCTTCACCGCGGTTTACAGAACCGACATATTCAGCTTATCGCCCTTGGCGGCGCCATCGGTACCGGCCTGTTTCTCGGCATTGGGCCGGCGATTCAAATGGCGGGACCGGCCGTACTGCTCGGCTATGCCGTCGCCGGCATCATCGCATTTCTGATCATGCGCCAGCTTGGCGAAATGGTCGTCGAAGAACCGGTTTCTGGTTCCTTTGCCCACTTTGCTTATAAGTACTGGGGGCCGTTCGCCGGCTTTCTTTCCGGCTGGAACTACTGGGTAATGTTCGTGCTGGTCGGGATGGCGGAACTGACCGCCGCCGGGATCTATATGCAGTACTGGCTGCCGGACGTGCCGACGTGGATCTGGGCCGCCGCTTTTTTCATCATTATCAACGCCGTCAACCTGGTGAACGTGCGTCTGTACGGCGAAGCGGAGTTCTGGTTTGCGCTGATCAAGGTGCTGGCGATTATCGGCATGATCGGCTTTGGCCTGTGGATGCTGTTCGGCGGCCACGGCGGCAGCAAAGCGGGCATTGATAATCTGTGGAAACACGGCGGTTTCTTCGCCACCGGCTGGCACGGCCTGATCATGTCGCTGGCGGTCATTATGTTTTCCTTCGGCGGGCTGGAGCTCATCGGCATTACCGCGGCGGAAGCCCATAATCCGGAAAAGAGCATCCCGAAAGCGGTTAACCAGGTGGTATACCGTATCCTGCTGTTTTATATCGGCTCGCTGGTGGTTCTGCTGGCGCTCTATCCGTGGGTGGAAATTAAATCCGACAGCAGCCCGTTCGTGATGATCTTTCATAATCTGGATAGTAACGTGGTGGCTTCAGCGCTAAACTTCGTCATTCTGGTAGCGTCGCTGTCGGTTTATAACAGCGGCGTTTATTCCAATAGCCGGATGCTGTTTGGCCTGTCGGTACAGGGCAATGCGCCGAAGTTTCTCGCCCGCGTCAGCAAGCGCGGAGTGCCGGTTAACTCCCTGCTGCTATCGGGAGTCATTACTTCGCTGGTGGTGCTGCTTAACTACCTGCTGCCGCAAAAAGCTCTCGGTCTGCTGATGGCGCTGGTGGTAGCGACGCTGCTGCTGAACTGGATTATGATCTGTCTGGCGCACCTGAAGTTCCGCGCCGCCCAGCGGCGCAAAGGGCGCGAATCGAAGTTTAAAGCCCTGCTGTCGCCCGCCAGCAACTATATCTGTATCGCCTTTCTTGGGCTGATCCTGGTGCTGATGTGCACGATTGACGGTATGCGCCTGTCGGCGATTCTGCTGCCGGTCTGGATCCTGTTCCTGTTTGTGGCCTTTAAAACCCTGCGCCGTTCGGCGTAGGGCGATCGCCCCGTCGTCCGGCGGGGCATTATCTCTTTTTATTGTGATCTTCTTCGCGCTTAGCGTATTTTGCCCGCGATCTTCTTTTTGTAATCGATTACTTTTTATTTGAGCGTATTTGTAATCGATTACTTTTTGAGGGCGGTCGAAATGGTCACAACAACCGAAGGTCGTGAAACACCCCGCGTAGCCCACCGTTTTCTGGTGCCGCGGCTGTCGTTAATGATGTTTATGCAGTTTTTTATCTGGGGAAGCTGGTCGGTGACGCTGGGGTTGGTGATGACCCGCTATGAGATGTCGCTGCTGATTGGCGATGCCTTCTCCGCCGGGCCGATTGCCTCTATTCTCTCACCGTTTGTGCTGGGGATGCTGGTCGATCGCTTTTTCGCTTCGCAGAAGGTGATGGCGGTGATGCATCTGGCCGGAGCGGTTATTCTGTGGTTTGTCCCGCAGGCGCTGGTGGCGCAAAACGGCGCGCTGCTGATCGGCCTGCTGTTCGGCTATACCCTGTGCTATATGCCGACGCTGGCGCTGACCAACAATATCGCTTTCCACAGCCTGGCGAACGTCGATAAAACCTTCCCGGTGGTGCGCGTCTTCGGCACTATCGGCTGGATCATCGCCGGTATCTTTATCGGCGTCACCGGTATCTCTGATACCACCGGCATTTTTACCCTGGCGGCGCTCTGCTCGGTGGCGCTGGCCGTTTATAGTCTGACGCTGCCGCATACCCCGGCTCCGGCGAAGGGGACGCCGGTACAGTTTCGCGACCTGCTGTGCGCCGACGCTTTCGCGCTGCTAAAAACGCGCCACTTCCTCATTTTCTCCCTCTGCGCGACGCTGATTTCGATTCCGCTCGGGACCTACTACGCCTACACCGCCTCTTATCTGGCGGATGCCGGGGTGGCGGACGTCAGCACCGCGATGTCTTTCGGTCAGATGTCAGAAATCTTCTTTATGCTGGTGATCCCGCTGCTGTTCCGCCGCCTGGGGGTTAAATACATGCTGCTGATCGGCATGGCGGCGTGGTTCGTACGCTACGCCTTCTTTGCCCTTGGCGTCAGCGAAGAGGGGCGGTTCCTGCTCTATCTCGGCATCCTGCTGCACGGCGTCTGCTACGACTTTTTCTTTGTAGTCGGCTTTATTTATACCGATCGCGTGGCCGGTGAGAAGGTCAAAGGCCAGGCGCAGAGCATGATTGTTATGTTCACCTATGGCATCGGTATGCTGCTGGGATCGCAGATCTCCGGCGCGCTGTATAACCATCTGGTCGCCGGCCAGAGCGTGCCGCAGGCGTGGGTGACCTTCTGGTGGATCCCGGCGGTGGCCGCTGCGGTTATCGCGCTGATTTTCCTTTTCTCTTTCCAGTACAACGAGAAAGAGCAGCGTTAATTTTTCAGGAGGTGGTATGAAAACCATTAAAGGACCGGGCATTTTTCTGGCGCAGTTTATCGGCCCGCAGGCGCCGTTTAATACCCTGGAGGGCGTGGCGCAGTGGGCCGCAGGTTTGGGCTATCAGGCATTGCAGATCCCCTGCAACCATCCGGCGATTTTCGACGTTGAACGCGCCGCCGCAAGTCAGAGCTACTGCGATGAGGTGAGCGGCATACTGGCGGAACAGGGCCTGGCGATCAGCGAGCTGTCCACTCATCTTGAGGGACAGCTGGTGGCCGTCCATCCGGCTTATAATAAGGCCTTTGACGCGTTTGCGCCCGCCGCGCTGCGCGGTAACCCGCAGGCGCGCCAGCAGTGGGCGGTCGAGAAAGTGCGCCAGGCGGCGGTGGCCTCGGCGCGTCTGGGGCTGAAGGCGCACGCCACCTTTTCCGGCGCGCTGGCGTGGCCTTATTTTTATCCGTGGCCGCCGCATAATCAGCCGCTTCTTGATGAGGCCTTCGATGAACTGGCCCGGCGCTGGCGGCCGCTGCTGGACGTTTTTGACGAGCAGGGCGTGGATGTCTGCTACGAAATCCATCCCGGCGAAGACCTGCATGATGGCGTGACATTTGAGCGTTTCCTGCAGCGGGTCGATAACCATCCGCGCTGCAATATGCTCTATGACCCCAGCCATCTACATCTTCAGCAGATGGACTACCTGGGTTACATCGATATCTATCATTCGCGGATCAAAGCGTTTCACGTCAAAGATGCCGAATTCCGCCGCAGCGGGCGCAGTGGGGTCTACGGCGGCTATCAGAACTGGCAGCAGCGAGCGGGGCGTTTTCGTTCGCTGGGCGACGGGCAGATCGATTTCAAAACGATTTTCAGCAAGCTCACAGAATATGATTTTGACGGCTGGGCGGTGCTGGAGTGGGAGTGCTGCCTGAAGGATGCGGAGGTTGGTGCGCGCGAAGGCAGCGAGTTTATCCGCCGCCATATCATCCCGGTCTCCGGGCGGGCGTTTGATGATTTTGCCGCAGGCAAGGAGGGAGGAGAATGATTCAGGTCGGCATTATTGGCTCCGGGTTTATCGGGCCGGCGCATCTGGAAGCGCTGCGTCGGGTAGGCGACATCGAGGTGGTGGCATTGTGCGACGGTTCGCTGGAAGTGGCGCAGCAGAAGGCGCGCCAGCTCAACGTGGCGCACGCCTACGGTAGCGTCGAGGCGCTGCTGGCGCATCCCGGATTGCAGGTGGTGCATAACTGTACGCCGAACCACCTGCATGCGCGGATTAACCGACAGATCCTCTCCGCCGGTCTGCACGTTTTTTCAGAAAAACCGCTCTGCATGACCACCGAGGAGGCCCGCGAGCTGGTGGCGCTGGCGGAAAGCGCCGGGGTGGTTCATGGGGTCAGCTTTGTGTATCGCCAGTTTGCCATGGTGCAGCAGGCGGCGGCGATGATGCGCAACGGCGACGTCGGGAGGCTGTTTGCGGCGCACGGCAGCTATTTGCAGGACTGGATGCTGCTGGAGAGTGACTATAACTGGCGCGTGGATTCGGCGCAGGGCGGGGCCTCGCGGGCGATGGCCGACATTGGTTCCCACTGGTGCGATACGGTGCAGTTTATGACCGGCCAACGCATTGTGGAGGTGATGGCGGATCTGTCTATCGTCTGGCCGACGCGCCAGGCGCCCGTGGCCGGCGACGCGACGTTCAGCCAGCATCGCGATGGTACCGCGTATGAAGCGCGGCTCGTCGATACCGAAGATTTGGGGTCGGTCCTGTTTCGCTTCGACGATGGCAGCAAGGGGAGCTTTATCGTTTCGCAGGTCAGCGCCGGGAGAAAAAACGGCCTGACGGTGGAGATCGGCGGCAGCCGCTGTTCGCTGGCCTGGGATCAGGAGGTGCCGCAGCGGCTGTGGATTGGTCATCGCCAGCGGCCAAACCAACTGCTCAGCGACGATCCGAGTCTGATGCTCGGCGAGGCCGCCGCCAGCGCCCATTTCCCCGGCGGGCATAATGAAGGCTGGCCCGATGCGTTTAAAAATATGATGCTGAGCTTTTATCAGGCGGTGCGCGCCGGTCGAATGCCGCCGGCATCGTCGCGGCGTTTCGCTTCGTTCTACGAGGGGGCGGACGTGATGTACATCATTGCGGCGATAGTGAAAAGCCATCAGCAGCAGCGCTGGGTGAAGGTGGAAAGATAGCAGAAGGCGCGGTGCGCATTTCGCGCACCCGCTGTGTTATTTCACGCCAAAATAGCCATCAAGATACGTCCCGGCCAGTTCGTTACCGAACAATACGGCATCCTTATTTTCCATTTCGTTGTCCCATTTATCGCTGGCGTTACCAGTGAACGCGTGCTGGGTTTTTGTGCCCTCAGCCACCTGCTGCCTGATAGCGTCGGCGGTACGACGGGCATCGCTTTCGCTCATTCCCGATTTTTTGTCCTGCTGGCCACGGGCATAGATTTCGGTAAAGGTCGGCAGATTTAAGCGGTAGTTTTCCTGACGGTTAGTGGCGAAGTTACCGCCGACGAAATCGTTGCGGTGTGAGACAAAATAGTAAGCGTGGCGTTCCGGTGAAGATTTTGAGGAGGTACAACCGGAAAGGGCGGTGAGCGAACAGCCGAGCGCGATAAGCGCTATTTTGAGTTTCATTGATATCATCATCCATAATTATTAGAACAGGTACACCGATCATTCGGCTACAGAACAAAACGGCTAATTATAGATGTACGGTAGCACCTGAAGACCCATGAATCCAAGGGTCTTCAGGCAGCATTTTTTAGATCTGCGCCAGCCCGCCATCAACGTAGATTTCAGCGGCGTTAATAAAGCTCGCGTCGTCTGACGCCAGAAAAGCGACGGTTTTAGCGACCTCCTCGGGCTCGCCAATGCGGCCCAGCGGGACGTCGGCGGCCAGCATATCAAAGAGTCCCTGGCGCTGCTCTTCCGCGACAAGTCCTCCCAGGCCGGGCGTACGGACGGGCCCCGGGCTGACCACATTCACGCGGATACCGCGCGCCTTCAGGTCCAGCGCCCATGAGCGGGCCAGGTTACGCACGGCGGCCTTACTGGCGCTGTACACGCTGAAGTTCGCGGTGCCTTTCACCGCCGCGGTCGAGCCGGTGAGGATGATGGAAGCCCCCTGGGTCAACAGCGGCAAGGACTTCTGGACGGTGAACAGCACGCCGCGCACGTTGGTAGCGAAAATGCGATCGAAGTGCTCTTCCGTTATGGCGCCCAGCGGCATCATATCGCCGCCGCCCGCATTGGCAAAAAGCACATCCAGTCGCCCTGATTCACTGGCAATGGTCGAAAACACCCTATCGAGGTCGCTTAATATCGAGGCATCGGCGCGGATCCCGCTGGCGGCGGGACCGATTAACGCGACCGCCGCATCAAGCTCTTCCTGACGGCGACCGGTGATATAGACCGTCGCTCCCTGCGAGGCCAGCTCCCGGGCTGATGCCAGGCCGATACCCGAGGTGCCGCCGGTGACTAACGCGATTTTTGCCGAAAGTTTTTTACTCATGGTGCACTTCCTTAACTAAAGTATGAATATGCCAATTGAGTCATCCACTTACCGTGACCACCTGGCGACTGAGTACGGGAGTCACTCTACCGTCAGCCACGGATGCAAAAAACGGAGTAATGTGAAAAACACTCTTCACACTGGTGAATAATCAGCGGCTATTATCAGGAAAAATGAATAATGGATCGGTTTTCAGCCCTTAAAGTTTTTACGCGCGTTGTCGAAGCCAACAGTTTTACCCGGGCCGCAGACTCCCTGAATATGCCCAATGCCACCCTGAGTAAAGCGATTCAACAGCTTGAATCGCATCTTGGCGTGTGCCTGCTGCAGCGCACGACCCGACGCATTACCGTCACGCCGGAAGGGCGTGAATACTATGAAAAAGCGGTGCGGATTCTGAAAGAACTGGATGAGGTGGATGCCTCATTTCGCGCTGCCCGCAATAAACCAAAAGGGCATCTGCGCGTCGCGGTAGGCGGCTCCACCGCTCGCGACGTGCTGATCCCGCTGTTGGCTGATTTTATGGCAACCTATCCGGATATTCGTATCGACCTGGCGGTTGCCGACAGCCCCTCGGACCTTATCAGCGGCAATATCGACTGCGCGATCAGAGGAGGTCCGCTGGACGACTCGACCCTAATCGCGCGCAAAATCGGCGAAGCGACGATCGTGACCTGCGCCACGCCGGACTATTTCAGGCTTTATGGTGTTCCCGCGTATCCCGATGAGTTGAAGAACGGACATCGGCTGGTCAGCTATTTATCTCCCGCCAGCGGAAGAGCCTTCCCGTTCCGCTTTCTGGCTAACGGCATCGCGCAAGAGATCAAAACGGAACATCACCTTGGCGTAAATGAGAGCAACACGCATATTGCGGCAGCGGAGGCTGGGCTGGGGATTGTTCAGACCTTCTCATATTCGCTGAGAAATGCGCTGGCGAACGGATTACTGGTGGAAATATTGAATAAATGGCGTCCGGCTCCTTATCCCTTTCATGTGGTTTATGCGCAGAATCGCCATGTCACATCCCGGCTGCGCGTATTTATCGACTGGCTGGCGGAGACATTCCCGGCGGCGGTGAAGGGGTCATTGCCCACAAGAACCAAAGAATGATGATAGCCTGCGAATTTTATGTATTGCGTGATGATAAATTAAGTCACAAAAAAATATTATGCTCGCTTCGACTAAGGGAATCAGGTCAGATATGTTTTGATATATATTATATGATATAGTTAAATTATATGGAGATTCTATTAAAATATTTAATAGGATCTGTTAACGTTATTTTCCTTACGGTCTGGAAGTATAAATTAGTCTTTTGTTTTCTATATTTATAGTAAATATAATAGCGGCAGGGATTTTTGTTTATAGTATGTTTGATATTCCATATGTATCTTTTGGAAAATATTTTTAGCCACTCAAGAGGTAAGCGTAATGCCGGCAGGTGACCATGAGATTAAATGTATGGCGTGTGGTTTAAACTGCCCTATTGAAGCGGAAGATAAAATGGAGCGATCCCTTTGCGGAGAGAGGAAATTTTCTGTATGGCCAGATAAAAACTATTATTTTAAGCGAGCGGTTAATGATTTGGTTTTCCGTGAAATTACCTGTTTTCTGCCTGAAGGAATGGTGGTGGTGGATTTCTCCCTCGACAATATTTTGTATTTTCTGCATGAGGAGTGGGCTGAAAAACTGCAGGAGACCGGGCTGAAAGTTATTTTACTCGCGGATAAGAGCATGCTGCCTATGGCTAATTTTTGGATGTTGCGCTCCGGGTTATTATGGTCGGTGGTAGAGGTCAACGATAGCTTAAGCAGCTTAATCAAGAAAATAAAACGCATCATGCTGGGGCGAAATCTTCGCTGCCGGCGCACACCGTCGCTGACGGAGCATGAAATGAAGACGCTGCGCTTGCTGGCGGACGGGTACTCCAGTCAGGATATCGCCCGCATCATGGCGTGCGATACCCGCAGCGTCTACCGCTTTCAATACTCTTTATGCAAGAAGTTTGGCGGGCTCAACCGCCTGCGCGAGCTGCGCTTCAGGCATAATATCCCCGCTCTGGATTAGCGGCGGTTAGCCTGGCGAATTCATAAAACAGCCCTTGCCTAACTGATGATAGCGGCCTAATGCGACAATATATTTCCTGTTGCTATTCTTCGCCTCGGGGCCTGTCCAGCTCTCCCCAGGCAGCATATAAAATTGCGTTGAACTTTCATCGTCACCATTGCAGCCTTTCTGCAGAATGACTCTAAAATAGGTATTGCCAGTATTTTTAATGGTGCCTGTGGCTTCATTAATTTCATACTGGAATCGCGTCTTACGCGGGCGCACGATGAGGATGGTGCTCATAGACACTGAGGGAACGACATCCATTTGTTTCTGATCCTGACGCCAGGGGAAAATCGTAACCGGGGTTTCCTTAAAGATTACCCGATAATATCTCTCAACAGCATCTTTAGGCCCACGGTAATAGAGTTTAAAATATTCCTGGCCATTCGCCTGTACCGTGAACTTCAGCGGCGACCAGACCAGATCTTTATCCTGGCCTGGAACAGGTCTTTCATCTCCGTTGCCCGGTCGGGAGATTTTATAAGCCGATATGGTATACAAATTGTTGTTTTTTGTATCATTGACTATTGGCCGGGAGATAAAATCTTTACTGGCATCCATATCATAAATAATAGAGTCAAAGTACACCGCAGACGCGGGCGGCATCCACAGCCCGCATAATCCGATGACAAGGATTTTTTTCATCATCCCCCCCGATCGACGCCAATCCAGGTGGCGGTCACTTTCACATCTCCGGTAGCGTTGACGACACCCATCCAGTCATGGCCATTGGTGGTGAACTGTGAATGCGGGTCATCCATCGGAAACAGCAGTTTCAGCGTGGTGGTAAAAAAGAAACCATCGTTAACGTTGGCGTTCCAGGCCGTCTGAACCCAGGCAGCATTGGTCATATCGACAGGATCTTCGCCGCAGCTGTTGCGGACTTTTACCGCTTTACCGGTAGCGGACGTCCATTCGAGGTAGGCCGGGACGGGCACTTTTAGCGTCTCGTCCGCTGAGGTAAACAGGCAGTACGGCAGACCATACATGTTGATGGAGTCGCCGATTACCTGGGCGGTGATGCTATCGGCCTGACGCGATGCGGAGGTGGTGACTTTATACTCAAAGCTGATGGGCTCTTCGCTACCGATCTTGCCGGATGCTTGTGGATGCGAACGCCCGTCGCTGGCGACAATGCTGATGCCGTATTCCCGCGGGATGAGGTTAATTAATGTTGATGGCGTGAACTGATAATAACCCGATTGTGTGGTGACGGCGTTATCAAAATAGAAGGTAAACAGAGAATCCTTGTTGGTTAAATCTACTCCTGCCTTGAGGACTTTTTGGAAAAAGGCGTTGGACAGGAACACGTAGACGTAGTTACCTGACGGTGTGAAAATCTGGTTATAGTCGACGGTAGTGCTACTGTAGTTATACCAGGTTGCCCCATCACCGCTGAACCTTACTTCCGATGCCGAAGGAGAGAATCCCAACATTGCCGTATCAATGAGCATCCGGATATCAAGGCTGGAGGTGAGTACTTTGGTCTCCTGTAAATTGTAAGACACCATTTTACAGATGATTCCCGAAGCGCTCGTCAAACCGCTCCCTACCACGCCCATCTGGCATAAATCAGAGCCGAGGTTAACGCTTGGCGTGCCATCGCTGGCAATCCACACTTCTGCCATAGCACCGGTACTGTTTAACTTCAGATGCGAGACCTTTTCGAGGTTGAACGTGTAGTAGCGCCATGTTCCCCCGCTGGGGAGATCTTTACAGCGAACGCCGGAGGCAAAGTCATAATCGGTATTGGTATTCATGTAGCAAAGATTAAGCTGCAAAGAATCGATGGTCCCCACCGGCCGATCGCGAAAATACTCATAGGCCGACTGGCTCAGCGCGCCGGCGCCGTAATAACCGTTTGCTACGGTGTTGCCGGACATCGCGTGATAGTAGCCGTCTTTATCGATGACATCGGGAGAAATATAGCCAGATGCCGGGCAGTTTGCGCCCGTAGACATGCAGCGGATCCCGAGAAACGGCTGGTTAATGGGCGAATTCTCGATCCACAGGTCGAAGTAGCGGTTGGCGTAAGCCCAGCCTACGTAGGTTATATACCCCAGGCTACGCTGGTTAGTCGGATATTTTGTCCAGACGTTGGCTCCGGTGAAGCGCGGGTCTAGGGAGCTGGTGGTGATGAAATATTCGTCATCGACATCATTGTCGATAAACATATAGGAGTTGCTGCCGCTTCCGCTGTTGCTGGGGGTGAGCGCCATAGCCGGCGTAGCCAGCAGCCAGCCGGCCAGCAGCATGATGCTCTGGGGTTTAATAGACATTCTTAACATCTCCAGTCACTGATGCCGTTTGTTGTTGGATCTCACAAGGGATCTCACCGACCCATACGGCGCCTTTCGCCTCTGTCAGATCCAGATCCACTTCGCAGATGCCGCCGAATTTATCCACCAGGGTGATCACCGGGAAGCGCTTATCGACGTCCATGGCGAACTCACCGAGTTCGTCGGTGCGCGTTTTACCAATGTGGTTATGAATATCGGCGTTGGCGTAGTAACCGCCGCGACGGTCTTTCACCCGGCCAAATACGGTGACCAGCTGTTTGACTTCCGGATTAATCACGCTGACGTTGCCCGGATAGAGCACGACTTTGCTGCGGCGGTCGGTAACGATGTCGACGCTGTCTTCTGAGTTTTTGTCATTCATCAGCTCCACCTTATATTCCGCGTAAGGCGGAAGGCTGATGAAGTTGCTTTTGCCGGTGAGGGGATAGCTTTGACCGTTGATCTGCGCCATCATCCGGCCCTTGCCGCTGAAATTGGTGTTGACCACCAGGCCTGCGGTTTGGGTACCTTTTCCGGCATAGATATTTTTTTGCGTCCAGGCCACGCTGCCCTGCGAACTCAGGCTGTAGTTTGAGCTGTGCTGCGATGAGCGGCTGACGGAGACGGTGCCGGCGTTATATTTGGTGTCATAGCTGACGTAACCATTGGCGGCGTAATCGTCGGAACGATAGCGACTATCGTCATTTTTATTCTGTTTAATCTGTTTCGAAACCGACGCCCCCACCTGGGTAATGGCGCTGTTGTCAAAGCTTTTGCGCAGCGTGGCGTTCGCCAGCATGTTTCCGTTCTGGCTGGACACTCCGGTGCTGAGCCAGGTGGAGAAGGGGATAGAGACATCAATATTGACGTACTTATCGCGCAGATTTTCGTGGTTGTTGTACTGATAATTCTGAATACCGGCGCGCAGAGAAATCGTCGCATAGCGATTGGCTAACAGCGATTGATCGTAATCGACGTTGGTATAGGTGCTTCCGGTATATTTATTATTGGTGCGGCTGACGCTCAGCGTACCAAGGAACGGCGCTATTTTGCGCAGGTTAGCGTTAGCGCCTACGGTAAAGTAGTCGTTCTGCTGCATCGGTAGCGCGTTACCGATGGAACTGTACTGGCGCGACCCCCACAGGCTGCCGTACCCATCCGGTAAACTCATATTGAAGGTGGAGGTACTCTGCCAGCTGCCGTCGGTAGCGAGCAGCCCCTGCTGGTTAAAGCTGAACGCGTTGTTGAAAATAACGTTCGCTTCCGTTTCATTGACGCCGTTATTGTCAAAACCATAGAGCGTGGTTTTCAGATTCACGCCGGAAAGCCAGGGTTGGTTGGTTGCCGCGGCGACTCCGGCTATCCACGTATTCCGTGTGCCATAATTGATGTTGTAGTTGTGGCGATAGTCCATCTTGTTGTATTCGAGGCTGCCCGCGAAGGTTTGCCATGAGAGATCGCCGGTAACGCTGGATTTTCGAGCGAACGTTTTATTGATGTTCGCCGTCCGGCTGCTGACCACGCGCCCGTTAACGACCACCTGTATATCAACGTTGTAGATACCAAACGGCAGGCGCGACGTATCGAGCTCGTAGCTGCCCATCGAGAAGTTTTGAATGCTGAGCAGTTTACCGTCACGGTACACGTGCACTTCACCGGCGGCCGGCAGGAACACCGTGACGGGCACCAGGGCAAGCGTGTTGTCCTGCGTTTGTGAACTGCTTTTATTGCCATAGCTGATGCCGTAAATGCGGCTGGAGTTCAGGGCGCTCATGCTGGCGATCGATTGCAGATTCCAGGTATCCACCATCCCCATCGCCAGGCGGCGCCCCTGATAGTCACGTTCGTACATCGAGCGATACAGTTTACCCTGCTGGTTGCTGGTTCCAATACCGTACAGGGAACCGTTGAAGTTCAGATGGTGCTCGCGCAACGACCAGGTATTGTCCAGCGTCAGGTAGCTGCTGGCGCTATCGGTATTCTCATATTTGTTGTAATAGCTTCCCATGGAGTAATTCAGCACGCTCGAGAGATTCTGGGCAGTGGATTCCCCAAGCATGTTGGTACGCGGCAAAATAGCGGCCTGCATGGCTGCCCGGTTAACCGTCAGCTCAAGATAAAAGGAACGCGTATCGAGTGAAAGCGAGGCGTCTTTGTTGATATAAACGCGCTGACCGTCGCCGATGCTTTTGTCCTGCATCTCGTTAATCAGCGATTTTATCTGAGGCGATAATTCAGTTCGCTCAGGGAGATCGCTGAGGGTGATCTGATTCAGGCGAAACTCATTATCCTTGATGGTAAGGATGGCATCAGCGATTTTTTGCTGGCTGCGTTGGGTACTATTATCGCCTTCATAACGAATAAAAACAGGGACCGACATGCCCTGATATAACGCGTTAGCAAATACCGAAGGAATAACATAGTTACTGACTTTGACTGGCGCTGTAGCATTAGCTGCCCAACCCTGGTTTACCGTAATTAATAACCCAGCGAACAACGTCCCTTTGACATAACCAAGATTATCCATAATATTACTCAGTTTACATTTATATATTGCTCACCGTGCCATATTCCAATTCGCGTTTTTTTGTTGGTGAGATCGGTATGCTTTATTTTTACGCTGATACCAGGCATGACATAATAGCGTTCACGACAGCCTTGCCCCTCATCCTTCGCTTTATCACGACAGGGTCCATAGGAGATAACGCGGAATGAAGCGTTACCGGTATTGGTTACCGTGTCATTATCTCGACGATAGTCGAATCTTTCTTCGCGCGGCGCGACCACCAGAATGGTACCAATAATGGCAGAGGTCGTTGCCTCACCCTGTTTTTTCTTTTTACTGGCTTCAAACTCGGTCACCGGCTCATCGGTCCAGGATATGCGGTAATAACGCTCCTGATTATCCTGTGGCCCTTTGTAAAAAAAACGAAAGTTCTCTTTCGCATTTCCGGGTAATATCAGACTGGCTGGCGTTGACAATAATTCCGATCTGCTCGCCATCGGGATAACCTTGCCGCCGGCCATCGGCGATGAGATACGCTCCACGTTGACGCTAACGTAACGCGCCGTATCGGTGGTATTAATGATTTCTTTTGCCAGCGTCGAGGCATCCGGCCCCATTATTGAAGTGACGTCTCCGACATTTATTGCATGGGAGGAGGGCGTCACGGTGAATAAGAAGAGAGAGAGTAATAATGGATTCAGTTTCATGGCGCATCCTTATAAGGAGGCCAAAGCCTCCTTGTCATACCGGACAGGTGTTGGCTACACCTGATTAGATAGTCCATTCCGCGTTGAACTGAACGCGAACGTCGCCGCTCCAGTAACCGTCGGTTAAATCTTTGAACTCAGCGGCGGTGCTGCCGTCAGAAGTCGCGGAGTCGATAGTGAAATCGAAGTTACCCTGGGTGCTGACGCGATCGGCGCCTGCGAAGGCGGTGGCGACTGCCAGCGCATCCAGACCTGCGGAGATGTTGTTGCCCGCATCAATCATCGTTACCGGCGTGGTTTTGTTCAGCGCGTTGCCGTTCCAGCTCACACCAACGGCCAGAGTAGAGGCGTCAGTGGTACGGCTCAGGGTGTTGCTGACGATTTGAGAGGTCAGCGTGAAGTCAGTCGCGCCAGACTGGCCCTGGATGGTGATGTCAAAAGCGCCTTTCTGGGCGTTAAACGCTTTAATCCCTTCAGCGTACTGGAAGTTCAGGGATTTCAGCGGAGTGACAACCAGCGCGCTGGTGGTGTCTTTAGTTGCGCTAGCATCCCAGCTGGCAGTGGCGGAAGTGGTCACGTTAGCCATTGCATTGGTAGAGATAAGAGCCGCAGCCACAACACCCGCTAATACGATTTTTTTCATTTTAAATTTCCTGAGAATAATTAAGTTAGTTCCATTTATGGAGTTATTGCTGTAAATACTGATAATTTTTTTATCCAGATAGAATAATGTTTAACTTCCCTCTGCCTCCCATCTTATTCTGCAAGCTGAGCTTGATTGCGTAGATTCTCTTTTCTGCCATCTGCAATTCTTTTGCTATCTCTTTAACCGACTTCTCTGCGAGTAAAAGGTCGAGTACCAATACCTCTTGATCGCTGAGTTTTTGACGGTAGCCTCGAGCATATCTTTGACCGAGAAACGAAAGCTGTATTTTCTTTTCAATCTCATCTCGGGTATCGCTGGTATTGATAATCGAAATTATCTGCTGACAGCGGTGTTTCCAGTACAGCGCCAGCGGTTGCGCTAATCTGTCGGCAATCAAAACTACCCGCAGCCCTGTCTTGATCAGATATTCAATCCATTTATCATTGGTGAATAATCTGATGTTGTAGCGAGAAAAATCAACAAAAATAAAGCCAGAATTAGAGAAGTTGTAATGCTTGTTAATTAAAAAACAATGCACACCATTTTTTAAATAGATATTTTTATCAGGCCATACGCAATAGTGAGTTTCAATGCAATTAATCGATTTTATCGTAGGTCGTGGATAGATTTCGCACTGATACTGACAGCTTATGCAGTATACCTTCTCATATTTCTGAGGAAGCATATGTCGATTTATTTCCCTATATTGTCTTACCCTATCGTTCAATGATGTGGCTATATTATGGCTAGTTAATAAATGTGACAACTTTAATTTCTGGAGAGTTATACAGATGAAAAATGTGTAAATTCTTAAGTCCAGAAAATGTCTGGATTTATGCTAACCCACTCTAATAAATAAGAAAAATCTTAAGGTGCGATATTTTATGTCGATCGCTCTTTAAGAATTATCCATTCCGACCAGGAATTTTCTCGCTGAATGGGCGCGGATTGGTTAAAAAAAAACAGCACAAAAGGTCAAAAAAAATGCTATCTCATCGCTTTTTGTTAATTTTGTGTTTTTATTTTGTTTTATTTTGTGGGGTTTGTTCTGTAATGGCCTAATTTTTGTAAGGGAAAGTTGCGATATTTTGGATTATAGGGGAAAGGACTGTCTGGCGAAATATGATCTGGCGTACAAAACCAGGCGTTTTTAAGCGCTAAAACACGTCGCAGTTTGCAGGGAAGTAAATCAGAAGGATGTGCTAAATCTTCACCGGAAGAAGCGGGCAATGCTTCTTGGTGAAATGGGGCGCTTCAGCCTGAACTGGCTTTGTCTGGAAGCCGCCGTAGCGCCACCGGGACGATGGCAGCGTGGATTTTGACTTGCAGACAAATGAGCTAACTCTTTCGCGGTGTCCGGCGAGCTTACGCCCCTTTCAGCAGAGGAAGCAGGTGATTCTCGGTAAGAGGAGCAAGCTTAATATGCCGATCCTGACCTGGCGTATACCAGATAACTTCTTCTATTTCGGCCGTCGGCGTAAAGTTCGCTCAGTTGGTGGCTATCTGAAAGATATCCGCAGAGACCGTATGGCCCGGCTCGTTTGCCGCCGTATCGGTGAAACGGCCGACCGGAACCAGTTCTTCAGGTGAAACGCTAAAGTTGAGCTCCTCTTTGAGCTCGCGGATCAGCGCCGCTTCCGGGGTTTCCCCGATTTCAGGCTTTCCACCGGGCTGCATAAAGTACTCAGTCCCTCGTTTGCGTACTAAAAGACAGCGTCCTTGACCGTCGACGATCGTTGCCGCCGCGATGTGAATATTTTTTATGGTGTTCAAGAGATACCCCAGTTATATACCGATAGTGTTCAACGACGCGCGTTCGTTTTTCTTCTGGCGAAACAACGCCTGGGCCATCATGATAACGGCCTTAGCGTGCTAATCAATCCCGTCAATTCTCGCAAAACCTGCTGACGGCGCGGGCGGCGCTCATTTATGATAGCCTGCGAAATATAACGTCTATGCGGGAAGTGCAGCCTCTATGTCAATTCAGAAAATCGCTCGCCTGGCGGGCGTCTCGGTGGCGACGGTATCGCGGGTATTGAATAACAGCGATACCGTTAAAGCGAAGAATCGCGAACGTGTGCTGCAGGCGATCAAAGAGAGTAACTACCAGCCTAATCTGCTGGCCCGCCAGCTGCGAACGGCCCGCAGCAATATGATTCTGGTGATGGTCTCTAATATCGCTAACCCCTTTTGCGCCGAGGTGGTCAAGGGTATTGAAGAAGAGGCGGAAAAGAACGGCTACCGGATCCTGCTGTGTAATTCCGGCTCGGATTTGGCCCGTTCTACCTCTGGCCTGCAGCTGCTCTCCGGCAAAATGGTCGACGGCATCATCACCATGAACGCGCTCTCCAGCCTGCCGGAACTGACCACCATGATCGGCGACGCGCCCTGGGTACAGTGCGCGGAATATGCCGATAACGGCAGCATCTCCTGCGTCGGCATCAACGATGTCGACGCGGCGCAGGGCGCCGTTTCCCGGCTGGTTGACGGTGGGCGAAAACGCATTGCCTTAATCAACCACGATCTCAGCTATCGCTACTCGCGCCTGCGCGAGCGCGGCTACAAAAGCGTGCTGCACGTTCGCGAACTGGCGTATCAACAGGTCACTTACGCCAGCGACCTGAGCGCCGCCGCCGGTACCCGGGCGATGGAAACGCTGCTGGCGCAGAAAGAGAAACCGGATGCGGTATTTGCGGTCTCAGATTCGCTGGCGGCGGGCGCGCTGCGGGCTATCGCTCAGGCCGGATTGCGGGTGCCGGAAGATATTGCGGTAATCGGTTTTGATGGTACCGAACTGGCCGAAGTGGTATCGCCGCAGTTGACCACCGTGGAACAGCCTTCGCGCGAGATTGGCCGTACCGCCGTGACGCTACTGATGAAGAGAATCGATAATCCCGACGCTGCGGTCGAGCGGGTGATGATGGACTGGCGCGTGATCCCCCGCGCCAGCACCTGAGTTTTACCCGGATACCGCGCCCGCCAGCGAACGAATATCGTTGCCGGTGGGGGACTGGTGAATCCGCAGGCCGAACTCATCAACCACGGCAAAAACGTGGTCGAAAATATCCGCCTGAATGCTCTCATACTCCGCCCACACCACGGTGTTGGTGAAGCAGTAAATCTCAATCGGCAGGCCGCTGGTGTCCGGAGCCAGCTGGCGCACCATCAGCGTCATGTCCTTACGGATGCGCGAATGGTTGCGTAAATACTCCTGCAAATAAGCGCGGAAGGTGCCGATATTGGTCATTTTGCGCTGGTTTAGCACCGACTGGTCGGTGGCGTTCTGCTGGTTCCACAGGCTAATTTCCTGATGACGCGAATCCATATACGGCTTCAGCAGCCGGGCCTGAATTAAGCGCTGCTGCTCCTGTTCATCGAGAAAATGAATGCTGGTGGTATCGATATTCAGGCTGCGCTTAATCCGGCGACCGCCGGATGCCGACATACCGCTCCAGTTTTTAAACGAGTCGGAAACCAGCGACCAGGTGGGAATAGTGGTGATGGTATTATCCCAGTTGCGCACCTTCACCGTGGTCAGGCCGATGTCGATCACCGCGCCGTCGGCGCCATATTTCGGCATCTCCAGCCAGTCGCCGAGCTTGAGCATATCGTTGGCGGAGAGCTGAATACCTGCCACCAGGCCGAGAATCGGGTCTTTAAACACCAGCATCAGTACCGCGGCCATCGCGCCGAGGCCGCTAATCAGAATCGCCGGCGACTGGCCAATCAGTAAGGAGATAACCAGAATGCCGACAATAATCGCGCAGACCAGCTTAATTCCCTGAAATATCCCTTTAAGCGGCAGTTGAGAAGCGGTGGCGAATTTCTGCGATAAATTGAACACCACGTCCAGCAGCGAAAAGAAGGACAGCATCGCGTAGATCATCACCCACAGCTGCGCGCAGGTAGTGAGTATTTCCGCCGCCTCGCTGCCTTTTTGCAACCATAGCACCGCCTGCACGTTGACGATAATCCCCTGCAGGGTGAAGGCCAGACGATGAAATAATTTGTTCTGGGTAATAATTTGCAACCATAGGTGGCTGCTGGCCTGCGCCCGCTTTTCGAAGGTGCGCAGCACCACTTTGTGCAGAATAAGGTGAACGACAATCGCCGTCAGAAAAATAATGCCGAAGATAATAATGAGTGAGGTGGTGGGGGTAATTTTGATGCCTAATGCGGCGATGTGCGATATTAATTCCTGCATAACGTCTCCTTTACATCCAGCGGTTATGATGACCGCTGGATGTCTATTATGCAAATCGCAGGTTACGCCGATGTGAATTATGGCGTCGCTACCGCCGGACGGACGTTAAGGTGTCGGCGTAGCCACAGCGCGATGGCGCCCAGCACCAGCATCATCACCACTTCCACCGCCAGGAAATCGATCAGCGCCCGGGGATAGTCGCCGCCGCTGCGCTGGGCAAGGGTTAAGAATAGCGACCCGAGAATTGCCGGGCCCAGGCCCAGCGTCGCCTGCTGCAGGGTGCTGAGAATTGCGCTCCCGGCCCCGGCGTCAGAAGCGCTGATGTCGCGCATCCCGATGCGATAAAAGCTATTCACGATCAGCGCCTGCCCGTAGCCGATAAGCGCCGTGGAGGGGACCAGCGCCAGGGTGCTGGTGTGGGTAGCGAGGCGATAAAAGGTCGCGCACAGCAGCAGCAGGCCGACAATCTGCACCGACAGGCCAGTCAGCAAAATGCGTCCCATGCTGTAGCGGGCAATCAGCTTCGGCGCGTACAGCGCGGAGATGAAGTAGGCCACGCCGAGCGCGATAAAGCTATTCCCGGACTGCCACGGCGCCATTCCCAGACCGGCCTGCATGGTCAACGCCATACAGAACATAAATCCGGACCAGGCGCTGAAAAAGAGCAGGGCGATGGCCATGCCAAAGCGAATGCTGGTGAGCTTCAGCAGGCGAGGCGGCAATAGCGGCTGCTCGCCGCGCTGCTGTTTGCTCAGCGCGCTGGCCCGCATCCAGACCAGCAGCGGCAGCACCGCAGCTAACATCAGCTGCAGCGTCCACGGCCAGTGCAGCTCCGGCCCCAGCGCCATCGGAAACAGCAGGCAGCAGAGGATCAGCGCAAGGCTGAAGGTGCCCTGCCAGTCGATGCGCGAATGCGCTTCGCGCCGGGTCTCCGGGACGTATCGCGGACTAAAGGCCAGCACCAGCAGGCAGATCGGCACATTAATAAAGAAGGCATTCCGCCAGCCTAAACCGGCGATATCCGCCGAGACCAGCCAGCCGCCGCCCATCTGACCGACGATAAAGGCGATACCGCCAATGCCGCCGTACAGGCTGATGGCCCGGGCGTGGGCGTTGCCTTTGAGGGTGATATGCAGCGTGGCGAGGATCTGCGGCACGATTAGCGCCGCGCCGGCGCCCTGGACCGTGCGCGCCGCCAGCAGCGTGGTGATAGAGTTTGCCATTCCGCACAGCAGGGAGGCGACGCCAAAAATCGCCACGCCCCACATAAACAGACGGCGGCGGCCATAGTTATCGCCAAGTTTGCTGCCCATCGCCAGGCAGACGGCAAAGGCGACGCCGTACAGCGCGACAATCAGCTCCAGCTGGGTGGCGCTGGCGTTCAGCGATTGGGTGATGGAGTCCAGCGCGACGTTGGCGATCGAGGTATCGATCAGCGGCAGCATCTGGCCGGTCAACAGAAGGAATAAACCGGCGCGGCCGGGTGAAACAGCAGACGAATTCATCGGATCTCTCCATTGCGTCATTCAGCGGATGGCCGTAGCATCACCGATAAATTAAACGGGTACCAGTTCCTGCTTATACTGGTATTGGCACTACCATGCTGGAGGTTTTATGACGACCATGCCGCAACGTGAATCGACGATCGCCGCGCCCGATGATGCCCGTAAACAGCTGGGGGCATTTCTGCGCGCCCGGCGTGAGAGCCTCGATCCGCAGCGCCTGGGGTTGCCGCGCGTTGGCCGACGACGCACGCCGGGTCTGCGGCGGGAAGAGGTGGCGATGCTGGCGGAGGTCGGCGTCACCTGGTACACCTGGCTGGAGCAGGGGCGGGAAGTGAATCCGTCCGAGGCCGTGCTGGTGTCGGTGGCGAACGCGCTGCAGTGCAGCCCGCTGGAGACCCGGCACCTGTTTGTCCTGGCCGGACTGACGCCGCCGGAAGCCGCGCAGGTCACGGTATGCGAAGGCATCAGCCCCGGCACCCGGCGGATGCTTGATAGCCTGATGCCGCAGCCCGCCAGTATTCAGAAGCCGAGCTTCGATATTGTGGCCTGGAACGACAGCTTCTGCCGCCTGATGGGTATCGATTTCGCCACCATTCCGGAAGAGGATCGCAACTGTATTTATCTGTATCTGACCAATGAAACCTGGCGCAGCCGTATTGAAAATCGCGATGTGCTGGCGACGTTTGTCTCCTATTTTCGCGCGGCGATGGCGGAGCACCGCGGCGATCCGCTGTGGGAGAATAAGCTGGCGCGCTTTTTTGCCGCGTCGGCGGAGTTTGAGTCCCTCTGGCATCAGCGCTATGAGGTGCGCGGGGTGGAAAATCAGGTGAAAAACTTTAACCATCCGCAGCTCGGACGCTTCAGCCTGCAGCAGATGTACTGGTACTCGGCCCCGCGTAACGGCTCGCGCCTGCTGGTCTATTTGCCGATGGATGAAATGGGCGAACGGGCGCTGGCGTGGCTGGATAAACACTAATGACAAGGAATCAGATTGCTGACAAAGTGCAATCTTCAGGAACTGCCCGGCGGCGCGATGCTTGCGCAGGCCTACAGCGCATTGCATAGCAGGTTGATATTGCGGTTTTTCGTAGGCCCGGCAAGGCGCCGCCCGGCAGAAGTGCGAGCACAATAGCCAAAAAAAGGTTTGTCATCAGTCTCAAGGAATGCCCATGAATATTACCCGTAAAGAGCAGCGCATTATTCAGCGCGCGCTAAAGGCGTGGCAGGCCAGCGGCGATTTAGCCCCTGAGGATAGCCAGCGGCTGGCGCAAACGCTGCGCGTCTCTCCCTTCGACTGGCAGCGGCTGAGCCGCTATGCGTTCTGGACCGCGCTGGCCTGCGTGCTGGTCGCGCTGGGCAGCCTGTTTGCCGACAGCGCCCTGATTGAGCTTCTGCTGAGCCTGTTCAGCCGCTCGGCGCTGACGCGAATCATCCTGCCCGCGCTGCTGGCGGTGGCCTGCTACGCCTGGGGTTTTCGCCGCCAGCGGCGGGAAACGCAGTGGCACTACAGCACCGAGGCGATCCTCTTTCTGGGGGTTATTTTTACCGCCGTGGCGCTGTGGCAGCTTGGCGAACGTCTGGATACCGGCAGCGGTCATATCGCGCCGCTGTTCCTGGCCGGATGCCTGATTTACGGCGCGATTGGCTTTTTTGCCCGCTCCGGGCTGGTGTGGCTCTTTTTTCTGCTGTCGCTGGGCAACTGGTTCGGTGCAGAAACCGGCTACGTTTCGGGCTGGGGCGCCTACTGGCTGGGCATGAACTACCCGATCCGCTTCGTGCTGTTCGGCGGCGCGCTGCTTGCGCTCTGCTACGGCGCGCAACACGCTTTGCGCCAGCGCCAGCTGTTTACCGTTAGTAAAGCGATGGGGCTGATCTATCTGTTTATCGCCCTGTGGATCCTGTCGATTTTTGGCAACTATGACCTGGATAGCTGGTCCAGCATAGCGCAAAGGCAGCTGCTGCCGTGGGGGCTGCTGTTCGCCGTGGCGGCGGGGATCTGTATCTATATCAGCCTGAAAACCGACGACGGCATGCTGCGCGGCTTCGGTCTGACGTTCCTGGCGATCAACCTCTATACCCGTTTCTTCGAGTTCTTCTGGGATGGCATGCACAAAGTCGCATTTTTCCTGATCCTCGCAGTCTCGCTGGCGGTAATTGGCCGCTATGCGGAGCGCATCTGGCATGCGGGAAGGGTAACCCATGAATAATTAAGCTTTTTTAAGAAGTGTGGCAGGGGGCAGCGACGTCTTACGCGAATTGTCGTATAAGCGAATTTTACGCTTTTGACAGGGGCGCAAGATGAATAAGGAGTCGATTTTTCGCCAGCTAGAACAACGGATCGCCGGGCGACCGCTGACCGCGGAAGCGCTTGGCGAGTTTAATGCGATGGCGATTGCCGATAGCCTGAAGCAAAAACGCAGTATCATCAGCCATCATCTGAATAATCTCCATCGCGAGCAGCGGGTGGTCAAAGTAAATGGTCGCCCGGTGCTGTTTTTACCCATTGCCGCGCTGCGCGACCACCACCGCCTCGCGGTTCGACACGGCGAATACGCTTCCCTTCAGGCCCTGTGCGCTGAGCGCCAGGATAGTCTGGCGCAGCTGATAGGCGCTCAGGGCAGCCTGCAGGAAGCTTTGCGACAGTGTAAGGCCGCCATCAGCTACCCCGGCGCAGGTCTACCGCTTCTGCTGCGCGGTCCCACCGGCACGGGGAAAAGTTTCCTTGCGCGCCAGCTCTGGCGTTATGCGATGGAACAGGGCGTTTTACCTGCCGATGCGCCTTTTACCGTGTTTAACTGCGCTGAGTACGCGAATAATCCAGAGCTGCTGACCTCGAAATTATTCGGGCACGCGAAGGGCGCCTTTACCGGTGCGGATAAATCAGTCCCCGGTCTTATCGAGACCAGCAACGGCGGGGTACTGTTTATTGATGAGGTTCATCGTCTGCCCCCCGAAGGACAGGAGAAACTCTTCCATTTTATGGATAACGGTAGCTGGCGGCGGCTGGGGGAGAGCAGCGAGGAGCGCAGCGCCACGGTACGGCTGATTTTTGCTTCAACGGAGGATCTGGAAAAGCACTTCCTGGCGACTTTTATTCGTCGTATTCCGGTGATCGTCAAAATCCTGCCGATCGCCGAACGTGGACAGTATGAAAGACTGGCGTTTATCCATCACTTTTTTCGCCGTGAAGCGCAGCGATTACATCACGATCTGGCGCTGGACGGCGAAATCATCAGCCAGCTGATGCGCGAAACGCTCGAGGGTAACGTCGGCGGACTAGAGAATTTGATCCGCAATATTTGCGCCAGCGCCTGGACATTTGGCGAGCGGGATAGCGATCTTTTACAGATAAAAGCGGGTTTACTGCCCGACCGGTTGCTGGCGGATGCGCCTTTTTCTCTTCAGCAAAATAGCGAACGGGTCATGATTTACCGCGATGGCGACGCGCAGCCTTTGTTTTCCGGTCGTCATCATGAGTATCAACGGCTAACGGAAAATATTTGCAGCCTCTGCGAGGAACTCGGGAAGGACAATATCAGCGCAAGGACCTTTGAAAAGCTCATTTATCAAAACGTGACGCTCTATCTCGATGCGTTGATGAATCAGGAGAGCGCGGTCTCTCTTCAGGACAAGCGGCTGCGCTTTATTGAGGATGTGGGCAAGGCGATCGCCGCCAATTACGATCTCCAGCTGAATGCCGAATTCGCCTATCTTACTGGCCGCTACCTGACCAGCCTGCCTCTTGCTCCGCGCAGCGTTGCCGAGCCCGCGCGTCTGGTGATGCAGCGCTGGCTGGAGTCCTCAGCGGGGCTGGCGCAGCGTATCGCGGGCAAACTACTGGATGTCGTCAATAACAAATACGATCTGCTCATCGATACGCTTGACCGCCTGGCGGTTGCCGCTATCGTCAGCAATGCGATTGATGCGACCAGCGGCGGAAAAGTGAAAGCGGTGATTATCGCCCACGGCTATTCGACCGCCAGCAGCATTGCGGGGGTCGCCAATCGCCTGATTGGCGAGAAGATCTACCAGGCGATGGACATGCCGATGGAGGTGGCGTTCAGCGACGTCAGCCGCGCCGTGGTTGATTATCTCCAGCATACCGATACCCGAGCCGGAGTCATGGTGCTTATCGATATGGGCTATACCAAAGAGATTGCCGATGCGCTTTTGTCGGTGATTAACGGCCCGCTGGTGGTGGTGGATAACGTCACGACGCGCATGGCGCTGAACGTCGCCAGCGAGATCGCGCTGGGGAAAAATATCGAACATATTGCCGAAGAGATCGTGCCGCTCAATCAGTCGCGCTGGGATGTCTTCTGGCCGACAGAAAAAAAAGAGCGTGCTCTGCTGGTGACCTGCATTACCGGAATCGGTACTGCGTTTAAATTTAAAAATCTGATGGAGAAGAGCCTGCTCAGCGACTTTGATATTAACATTATCGCCTGCGAGTATACGCGCTTAAAAAATAGCCGCACGGCGATATCCTTGCTCCACCAGTATGAAGTGATTGCGGTTGTGGGTACGCACGACCCACAGCTGGCGGGGGTGCCATGGGTAGGTATTGAAGAGCTGCTGGGCGAGCAGGGGCATCGGCATCTCAGTCAGCTCTTAAGCGGCTATCTCAATGAGAAGCAAATTGCGCTGATTAATAAAAATATGGTTCGTGAGTTTTCGCTGCATAACGTCGTCAACTCCTTGACGATACTGAATGCCGGAAAAACGATGAGCCATATTGAGACTATTATTGCAGAGTGGCAAAACACGCTTGGCTTTAATTTTAATAATAATTTAATTATTAGCCTGTATGTGCATCTCAGCTGCATGATTGAGCGTCTGGTAATGCGTAATGAAATTACCCATTATAAAAATCTTGAGCAATTTTCTCGCCAGCACGGAGAATTTATTGCTATGGTGAACCACTCGTTTCAGCGCCTGAAAATACTCTATAACGTGACGCTGCCGGTAGCGGAAATTGGTTATATTCACGATATTTTTGAATTACGCGTTGACGATTTTCGCTGGTAATCCTCAGCGCAGCCCCGGAGCAGGTCGCCGGGGCTGGCAGAGGGTTAGCGAATTAATATTCGACTTTCCACATATAGCGGCGGGTGGTCAGAGGATGGTTGCGGGCGGTGGCCAGCGCCAGGTTGTACACATCAAGAACGCAGTTGTGCAGCAGGCCGCAGAAATATTCGCGCACGCTGGCGTGAAGCGCATCAATTCCCACTTTTTCCACGTCAATAATCTGCAGTTTTCCCTGATAGCGTTCGATAAAGCGGATCGCGCGATCGTCCAGCGGACGGGTGCGGCCGCTGCTTTTTAATAAAATGAACGGCGTTCCCGGTTCGGTAATCTCAAAGGGGCCGTGGAAATACTCGCCGCTATGGATGCTGGCGGAGTTAATCCACTGCATCTCCAACAGAATACAGATGGATTCCTGATGCGCGGCACCGAACGAAGGACCGCTGCCCATCATATAAATGACCTTTTCACTTTTCCAGGCTTCGGCAAAATGCTGCGCATCCGCTTGCACCTGCTGCTGAGCGCCGCGCACCACGGATTCAAAACTGGCAAAGGCGCTGACCATCTCAGCGTAATGGTCGTATCCTTCTGTTTGCGCCAGGATCTCCAGCGCCAGCCACAGGCTGTACGCCGCTTTTTGCTGTGTCGGATCGACAGTTTCGGGATAGCGAGCCCAGCAGTATTCGATAGTGTAATCGCTGTGTTCGCACAGCGGCGTGCCGGGGGTATATACCAGTCCAATCGTAGCCGCGCCTTTTTGACGCGCGATGCGGGCGGCTTCGACCGTTTCAGCGGTGTTGCCCTGCTGAGAGGCAAGGATCACCACGCTATTTTCCCCTAATGCTTGCGGCGTCGCGTGGACAAATTCATTACTGGTCACATAGCCGACGGCCAGCTTTTTTGCTTCACAATCGAGAAAATATTTCCCCGGCCAGAAGCCGGTCAACGAACCCCCGCAGCCAACAAACCACACGCGTTCAATACGTTGCCTGGTTAAAATATCGCGAATAATATGGTGGGCGTTTTTCTGAGCTATAGACATATTGGTCTCCTTGAGATGTAAAGGGTCCTCCGCTGCATGGCGGATAACTTTTACAGGGCATTATTTAATTAAGTTTTTTACTTTTCATTTTCTGGTGGAACTGCGGATCCTTAGGTATTGCGGGATCGACACCCTTCACTGGCGGTAGTCTGGCGCAAACCATTTGCAATGGAATAATATATTCAAAGATTGCAAAGTCTGGATCGTTAATAAACGTAAAGGGCATGTTCTTACCGTTATTGTCAACATGCGGGCCAATGCGATAAATATGCGGCGTCCAACCAGACAGTATTTCCGCCAGACGATCCTGGCGCTCATCGGGATGCGGATCGAGCATAATCAGGGTTGAACGCTCATCGAAGGCGTTATAGATCCCGTGGATGAATTCCTCAAATTCATAGCCGGCCACCGGGCAGCGCAGCGTTTCAAGCATCTTTAGCGCGCCTTCCTGAACGGTGCCAAACAGCCCTGCCGGGCCGGTCAGGCGAATATCTGCGCTGTCGATAAGCGGCCGGGCGTGATTGAGAACCCACGCCTGCGAGGCCTCAATGAGCGTCGGCAAATGATTGAACGTCCTCTCCATGCGGACGAGTAGCGCTTTGCGCTCCTCATCGCTCAGGCGCTGCTGGCGGCTGGCGACGGCAAGCGCAAGCAGTATCAGGTTGAGTATGGTGCAGTGATAACCTTTGGTTTTGGCGCCGGCGCGCTCTTCTCCACAGGGGACCGTCAGGATCAAATCTGCCGCCTGGTCGATGGCAGCTGGCGCTTCCCCGGCCATGGAAGCGGTAAGGTGCCCGGCTGCCCGGGCGCGCTCCATTGCGGCGAGAGTGGAGAGGCTGCCGCCTCCCTGAGAAATTCCGATGACCAGCGCTTTGCCGCTGAGGGAAAGTGCCATCTCGTCCAGCAGGAAGGGCCAGTATACATCGACCGGGATGCCGCACCACTGCTGCATAAACGACCGCGCGGTCAGCGCGCCGTGGTAAGACGTACCGGAACCGGTCAGGATGATTCGAGAGATCCCGCGATCCGCCAGCGCTTTCGCCGCTTGCCAGAGATCTTCCCGCGTCTGCGTTAGCATAGCGAGCAGGCGAGCGGGGGTTTCATTCATATAGTCTTCTACGTGCATGGGTAATATTCCTCTTCTTAAAGCAGGCCTAACGCGCTGGCCGCCATGCCAAACGCGATGGTGCCTAACAGGATCCAGTTGATGTTGACTCCCTTACGGATCAGCTTGTACATCCCAAGGGTGAAAAGCAGAGGCAGCAGCGAAGGAAGTATTTTGTCGATAAACTCCTGTGCCTTCATGGTCGTCTGCCCGGCAGTGAAGCTGAGCGGGGTGGTGATATCTATCATACTGGCGGTCATCGCGCCGACGACCATCAGGCCAACGATTGACGCGATATAGGTGACCCGATCCATGAGTCCGCTTTGGTAAATCCGCATCAGCCAGGTGGTGCCAGCCCGATAGCCGAGCTTCAGCCCATACCAGCGGCACAACAGATGCGGTAGGTTATAAACTAACAACGCCATTATCGGTCCCAGGAGGCTGCCCTGCTGGGCGAAATAAATCCCCATCCCGGCGGCAATCACCTTCAATGACCCCCAGAATATGGAGTCACCGATACCCGCCAGCGGCCCCATCAGGCTGGTTTTAATCGCGTTTATCGATTCTTCATTAAATTCGGGATTGCGCTGATTCTCCTCTTCCATAGCGATCGACAAGCCGAAGATAAAGGTGGAGAGGTGCGGCGTGGTGTTAAACAGCACCAGATGGCGCTGCAGGGCGCGCCCCAGTTCCGTCGGGTCCTGATAGATACGCTTCAGGGCCGGCGACATTGCGAAGGCGTAGCCCATATGCTGCTGGCGCTCGTAGTTCCACGAGCCCTGCAGCGTAAAGGAGCGCCAGAACACGCTGCGTAAATCCCGAGCGGTGACCCGGCTTGCGTCATCGCTTTGCGGCTGGGCGGCGCCTGACAGGGTCTGCGTCATTTCACTCATGATTAGCTCTCCTGCTGCTTAAGATTAAGAAACTGGCTGATGATAAAAGCCAACACCACGGCGAATAGCGCGATGGCGATGATATCCAGTTTGGTATATGCCGCTATCAGAAAGCCCAGACCGAGGTACGGCATAAGTTTGCTGCTGAGCATCATGCTGATCAGCAGGGCGAAGCCGAGCGCCGGCAGGATCTTACTGGCGACGATCAATCCGTTGGTGATCACCGGCGGAATCGCCTCAAGGAACCAGCTAACCGCCGAAGAGCCGAGCAGGATGGCGAAAAAAACCGGCAGAAATCCGTTTAAAAAATAGAGCAGCGTCGGACCGCCGAGGTGCATCAGGCCGACCATCCGGGTATTACCTTGCGCCGCATAGCGGTCCGCCAGATGACCGAAGCGGGCGTTCACCACGCGTACCAGAATGCCCAGCGTTTGCGCCAGCATTGAGACGGGGATGGCGATGGTGAGCGCAGCCTCCGGACCGCGGCCGGACATGATCGAAAACGCGGTCGCCAGTACGGAGCCGGTCACGATATCGGGTGGGTGCGCGGCGCCGATGGCGACGTTGCCGAGAAAAATAAGCTCCAGCGTAGCGCCAATCAGAATCCCCTCATGCAGATTGCCGCAGACCAGACCGGTGAGGGCGCACATCACCAGCGGCCGGTCGATCATCGATACCCCAAGCAGGCGGCCATCGAGGATCCCCAGGGCGGCAATCAGTCCGAGTAACGTTGCGGTGAGCAACATAGTGACCTCCGAAGTTAAAGTTGTTCGTTGAGGAGCTCGGCCGAGTGGGCGGGTACCTGACGCATCTCCAGCCGAATGCCTTTCTCTTTCAGCGCTCTGCTATCGGCGATTTCCTCTTCGGTCAGATAGATGGCCTTGCCGAATTGTCTTGCGCCCTCCTTCTGCGGCAGACCGCCGTAGTTAATGGCGTTAATTCCCGGGACTTTTTCTACCAGCGCGAGGGTTTCAGCAGTATTGCCAAGGACCACCATGACTTTTTTATGATCCAACTTGCCGCCGTTAAGCTTTTCCGCCGCCTGTTCAACGGTGGCGATGTCCAGCGTGACGCCCGCCGGCTTGGCCAGGTTAAGCGACATCGTAATGAAGGCATCCGCCGCGGCTTTGGCGTTAGCGACGATGATATGGTCGATATCCAGCGCTCGGGTCCAGGCAAAAACCACCTGGCCGTGCAGCAGCCGATAATCAATGCGCACGAGTTTAATCATGAGATTCTCCCTGTGGGTCAGAGGATGGTTGTGTTAGTAGAGGGTTGATGAAAACAATGGATTCACGCGCCGCGCCGGTGGCGTAGACAATCGCGGCCTCGGTAGTGGCTTCTTCGCACAGCAGAAACTCCAGCAGCAGAGTCAGATTGATGCCGGCGACCACGAAAACGTTACGATGGCGCATCAAGACGCTCACGGCGCTATTGTTGATACTGCCGCCAAGCAGGTCGGTAAAGATCACCACTTCATCACCATTCGCCTGGACGATGAGATGCTCCAGGGTTTGCTCCAGCTGTTCGGTGGTCACGATATCTTCGTCATAGGCGCAGACCGGGATAACGCCGTGTTCGTCGCCAATCAGCAGCGATAAACTGTTCACCAGTCCGCGAGCAAAATGGCCGTGGCTGGCCACATAGATATGTTTCACCCGGTTTCTCCTTCATCCAGATAGTGGTATCTGTTAAGAGCAAAGGGCGTGCCAGAAATAAAAAATATTATTTATCAATTAATTAAAGCGGCTGGTTCACACTAAAGGCGTTATTCCTGGCACAAGCGGGCTTATTAACGCCGGAAACCTGGCACAAAAGGCAGAAAAAGAGGGGGAAAGAGTGGGGGGAGAAAGTCCCGGGCGAGACGCTGCTGCGCCATGGCCCGGGCATTCCCGGCAGAAGGGAATTAAATCTCGGTAATCGTCGTCGCCTGCGGCAGGCGTGATTTCGGCAGGGAGGCGTTAAAATCTTCAACGCTATGATGGCCGACCGGCACCACGACCAGGCTGGTGTAGCCCTTGGCCTTCAGGTCAAATTCGGCATCGAGAATTGCGAAATCGACGCCTTCAATCGGTACGGCGTCCAGGCCCATTGCCGCCACGCCCAGCAGGAAGTTGCCGACGTTCAGATACACCTGCTTCGCCATCCACTGGTCGTCGTCATGCAAATCTTTGCGGTGCATATCGGCGAAGAAGGTGCGGCCTTTATGGTTTGCCGCTTTGGCTTCGGCGTTGGCGAAGCGGCCATCGGCCTCTTCCTGATCGACCACGCGCTCAAGCCAGGCGTCGTCCATTGCGGTTTTGGCGCAGAACACCACCACGTGCGATGCGTCGAGAATTTTACGTTCGTTAAACACGTAGGTGCCGCTCGCCGCTTTGGCGACGCGCGCTTTGCCTTCATCGCTGCTGGCAACGATAAAATGCCACGGCTGGGAGTTGGTGCTTGACGGGCTGTACTGCAGCAGCGTTTTCAGGTTTTCCGCCTGCTCGGCAGTTAGCTTTTTGGTGGCGTCAAATGCCTTGGTGGAGTAGCGCTTTAAGGCAACCGATACGATATCCATACTCTTCCTCACTGTTTACAACCCCTTGCGGGTGCGTTTCGTGAAGGAAGAGTACAGCGATGGCGGGCAAATGATAAGGGGCAAAAATGCGATAACACTTATCGCGCAGCGCTGAAAATCACCCCGGGCGCAGCCGCTGCTGCTCTTTTTTGCTCAGTTTATCGACGATCAGATTCCACGAATCATCAATCAGCTCCGCCAGCAGGTCCACGCTGATATCCTCGCCGGGAACCACGGTGATCCAGTGCTTTTTGTTCATGTGATAGCCGGGCTCGATGCTGCGGTAAATGGCCTGATGAAGCAGCGATTTTTGCGGATCGCACTTCAGGTTGACCAGCGCGCGGCCGCGTACCGTTGCGGTGAGCATAAAAATCCGCCCGCCGACTTTAAACACATCGTACTCCGGGCCGAACGGCCAGCAGTGCTCGGTAAAGGGAAGCTCCAGCGCAATACGGTGCGCGTGGTCATGCAGCGAGCGGTGGTCCATCAGTGCGTATCCTCATGTAACGCCTGCCACATTGCCTCAAAGCCTAGCGCAATGAGCTCCGGGGCACGCTGCGGATCGTTGCTGGCGTACTCAATCGTGGTTTCCGCCAGCGACAGAAACAGCGCATCGCCAAAGGTGCGATAGGCATCGCTAAGAAAAATTGGCTTAACCGAAAGCTGGCATATCTCGTTGAGCTCGGGAAACATCTCTTTAACCCGGGTACGCGTTTCATCGGTAATCCGTTCGCTCAGGGACATGCGGCGTATGGCTTTATGCTCCATCGGTTTGCGCATACCCCAGTCGATATAGCTGTTCCAGATATTGCGGGCATTCTCTTTCGGACGGGATTCGTTCGGTTTAAGACTGGCCACCATGACCTGTACTAACCCCGATTTGATAGAGAGATAAAGCTCGTTAAGCAGATCGTCCTTGGTGGCAAAGTAGCGAAACAGCGTCCCCTCGGCTACCCCGGCGCTGCGGGCGATAGCGGAGGTTGAGGCGGCGATTCCCGACTGGGCAAAGGCGGCGGTTGCGGCCTCCAGTAACGCTTGCTTTTTATCTTCACTCTTAGGACGAGCCACTACACTTTACCTCACAGGTTATAAAACCACGATCTAAGCATGCCCGGTACGGGCACTGCAACGTTGTCTGTCAAAATTTGAAAATCGTCTTGACGACTTTCAGCTTCTTCCTAATAATGAGTGCTTACTCACTCATAATCAACCCTTATAACAAAAACCTCCAGGAAGGAGGATTTCGCCAGGTCAGGATATGAACCGTGTCATTTTCAGCGTGGTCGCCATCATGTTATTAGCGTCAGCAACAACTTTGCCGTTTGTGTTAAATGCCGGATTTGGCCAGGCGCCGCAGGGCGCGCAGCTCAGCCTGGTGGAACAGTCGCCGCACTATCATGACGGCCAGTTTCACAATCAGCTCCCGACGCCGGGTTTTACCGGGCAAAAAAATATGCTGGCCGCGTGGTGGGAGTTTCTCGTCGCCAGGCGCGAGAACGCCAGACCGGCCCAGCCGCTGCCGTTGGTGAACACCGATCTGGCGGGCCTGCCGTCAGGGCAGGACGCGATGGTCTGGCTCGGTCACTCCTCCTGGTATCTGCAGCTGGCGGGCAAACGCATCCTGATTGATCCCGTATTTAGCAACTATGCCGCACCCTTCTCTTTTATTAATAAGGCCTTTACCGGGGATTACCCATGGCACGCTGAGGGAATGCCGGAGATCGACCTGCTGATCATCTCGCACGATCACTATGATCATCTCGATTACGCCACCATCAAAGCCCTGATGCCGAAGGTCAAGCGCGTGATAACGCCGCTGGGCGTGGGGTCGCACCTGCGCTACTGGGGAATGGAGAGCGCGATAATCAGCGAGGCGGACTGGAATCAGGCGCTGCAGGTGAGCGATGAGCTGACGGTACACGTCCTGCCCGCGCGCCACTTTTCCGGCCGCGGCCTCAAGCGCAACCAGACCCTATGGGCCAGCTTTATGTTCGTTACCCCGCAGCAGAAAATTTACTACAGCGGCGACAGCGGCTACGGCCCGCACTTTAAAGCCATTGGCGAACAGTTTGGCGAAGTGGATTTAGCGATCATGGAAAACGGTCAGTATGACCAGGACTGGAAGTACATCCACATGATGCCGGAAGAGACGGCGCAGGCCGCTGACGATATTCATGCACGCGCGGTGCTGCCGGGCCATGCCGGGCGCTTCGTGCTGGCAAAACACACGTGGGACGATCCGTATAAACGACTGGCGGAGGCCAGCACAGGGCGACCGTGGCGACTGCTGACGCCTATGCTGGGTGAGCCGGTTTGGGTCGCTGATAAAACGCAATCATTTAACGCCTGGTGGCGCTAACGATGAGAGTGGTTCAGGAGGAGAGAGGACATATGACTATTTCCGCTCAGGTCATTGATACTATCGTCGAGTGGATTGATGAAAATTTGCATCAACCGCTACGTATTGACGATATTGCGCGCCATGCCGGTTATTCGAAGTGGCATTTACAACGACTGTTTTTACAGTACAAAGGGGAGAGTCTGGGGCGCTATATCCGCGAGCGTAAGCTGCTGCTGGCGGCGCGCGATCTGCGCGATACCGATCAGCGGGTTTACGATATTTGCCTGAAATACGGCTTTGACTCGCAGCAAACTTTTACCCGCATCTTCACCCGTACGTTTAACCAGCCGCCGGGTGCCTACCGTAAAGAAAATCACAGCCGCGCGCACTGAAAAAGCGTCCGCCGGGGAAACCGGCGGAGGCTGTTCTTACCAGGCGTAGCTGACCGTTGCCGTCACCGTCCGACCAATGCCGTAGAAGCAGGCGCTATCGCTGGCGCAGGAGGCCACATATCTGGTATCCGCGATGTTGTTTACGTTGAACTGTACCTGCGCGCCTTTCAGGCTCGAGTTTAGCTCGCCCAATTCATAGCTGACCATGGCGTCATACAGATCTACTGCCGGAACCTTAAAGGTGTTTTTCGCATCGCCATAGCTGGTACCGATATAGCGTACGCCCACTCCCGCAGTCAGGCTTTTCAGCGCGCCGTCCGGCAGGGTATAGCTGGTGAAGGCTGAAGCCATATGGGTCGGAATACGCGCTGGCGTTTTCCCTTCGGTACCGACAACGGTAGTGTTGACGGTTTCTGCATCGGTATAAGTGTATGAAGCGATCAGATTGAGATTCTCAAAGAGCGTCGCGTGCGCTTCGGCCTCAACCCCTTTGGAACGCACTTTACCGCTATTCTCAAACCATCCGGCGGCGCTGTTGTAGGTGGCGACGTTACTTTGCGTTAAATCATACAGCGCAAGGGTGATTAGCGCGTTTGGGTCAGGCTGGTATTTCACGCCGACTTCCACCTGCTTGCCTTCGCTGGGATCGAACGGTCCAACGCCAGGCGCGCGGTTGGTTTGCAGGTTAGGTTCAAAGGAGGTGCTGTAGCTGATATAGGGGGAAAGACCGAAATCAAAGGCGTACAGCAGGCCGGTGCGCCAGGTGAACTTATTATCATTCTGCTGGGTGCTGCTGGCATCGGTAAAATCGGTGGTGCGTACTTCCGCCCAGTCATAGCGCCCGGAAACTAACAGTTCCCAGTTCTGCCAGCTCAGCTGATCCTGAACATAGACCCCAGCCTGATCGAGATTTTGCTGTTCATTAGTGGCGGGGCTGAAGGCGCTTTCATCGACGCTAACGCCGTAGGTCGGGCTGCGCCAGTCGAGATCGTACTGCGAGCCTCCGGCCCGGCCAAGATACTGCTTATCTTTACTGGTTTTGTAATCCAGACCGCCAATCACCGTATGGGCCACCTGGCCGCTGGCAAACTTTGCTTCGAGCTGGTTATCAATGCCAAACTCATCGGTCTGGCGCGTTTCATGCTGGGCGCGGCGGGAGAGTACCGAGCTGTTGGCGGGGCTACTGGAATAAACCAGGTAGCGATACTTCTGTTTGATGGTGGCGTAGCGGGCGTTCTGGCGCAGAGTAAAGGTATCGTCTGGCTGGTGCTCAAATTCATAGCCAATCATCGTTTGTTCCCGCCACGACTGATTGTAGCTGGGATCGCTGACGTTAAAATCACGCGGAATATAGCTGCCGTCGACGCTTTCCACCGTACCGTAGCGCGGCAGGAAGTTACGGTAACCGGCATCCGGGTCTTTCTGATAGCTGGTTAATAACGTCATGCGCGTGGCGTCATCAGGATACCAGGTGAGGGCGGGGGCGATGGCCATCCGCGTCTCTTTATAATCTTCAACCTGGCTATTCTGGGTACGGGCGATCCCGTTCAGACGATAGAGCAGACGGCCATCATCGCTCAGCGGGCCGCCAAAATCGAAAGCGCCTTCGGCAAGATGATGATTGCCGGTGCGGAACTGCAGTTCATGAATCGGCTGGCTGACAGGGCGTTTGCTGGTCATGGCGATCAGCCCGCCGGGGTTTACCTGGCCAAACAGCACCGAGGCCGGGCCGCGTACCAGCTCGACGCGTTCCAGCAGCCACGGGTCGAAAGTACCGGTTTGCGAGGAGGCCGTCGCGCCGTAGCTCAGGCCATCGAGAAACTTGGGCACATAGCTAAAGCCGCGAACGAAAACCTCGTCGTTGCGGTTAGATGAACCGCGATATTCGGTAAAAACGCCCGCGCTATAGCGCAGCGCCTGGGATACCGAGGTGACGTCCAGCGCGCGCATTTGATCGCGGGTAACCACCGATACTGACTGCGGCGTTTTGACGATCTCTGCGGCGGTTTTTGTCGCGGATAGCGTCCTGGTGGCCACTATTCCCTTAAGCGGCGCTGTAGGATCTTCGCTACTGCCCGCGGTGACGACAAGCGTTTCCTCCGCCGCCAGCGCCTGATTCCCGATCGAAGATACCGCCAGAGTCGCAGTCCATAATGCTGTTATCTTATTATATTTAAACATATTTATGATTTTTCCTTGGTTAAATCGCCATCAAAAACCGCCCTCATCGAAGTGAATCCTTCAGCGGTCATCATTAACGGCCTTAATGTTATTGCAAATAGTTATTATTTGCATTAGCGTTATTAACAAATTCTTACAAGGAACTATCGGGCAATGAAAACGGCATGGAGCGGTCTGCTGCTGGGGTTAAGTGCTTTACCGGCGGCGGCGATGAACTGTGAATCCCCTTCGTTACAGGGAGAGCTGGAGGGGAAGTTCGACGCCAGCGGTGAGGTCTGTTTTGACTTGCCCAGGCTAGGAGAGAACTACGTCGCGGCGACGCTCTCCGGCGTTACCGATGCCCGACTGCTGGATGAACATAACCGCCGTCTGCGCACGCTGCTGGCGGGCGGCCCGGCGGATGGCGAGCAAACCCTACTGTTTTCTCTGCCGGTAAACCGCGCCTCCTCGCTGGTGCTCCACGGTGAAGAAGGAGCCCGCTGGCGCTTTCAGTGGCAGATGCGGGAAACCACCGCGCTGGCCAAAATCCAGACGCTGGACCCGGTCAGCCCGCGCCTGCAGCTGCTGAAGAAGGAACTGGCGGCGGGAGGCTCAACGGCGACTTTCTGGCGGGAGCGCGAACTGGAGGGAACCCCAATGGTGGAATCGGTGGACGCCAGCCATAAGCGGGTGACCTTCTTGTGGCGCGGAGCGAGCCGCAACGTGTTTATTCTGGGTTCGCCGGCGGGGGATCACGATCCGCTGTTTCGTCTCGGTGATTCTGACGTCTGGTTTCGTAGCTACGTCGTACCTGCCGATACCTTAATGCAGTATAAGCTCGCCCCGGATGTGCCGCAGGTAGCCGGCGGCGCGCGCGAGCAGCGGCGGGCTATTCTGGTCAGCGCCCAGGCCGACCCGCTAAACCCGAATAGCGTCAATGCCGCCCACGACCGCTGGAGCCGTTACTCCCTGCTGGCTCTTAACCCCGCGCGTTTTTGCTCGGCGCCGCGGATGGCGCAGCCGCTACGCTACGGGACGCTGACCCGCCATCAGCTGCGCAGCGACTTTTTGCAAAACGCGCGTGAAGTCATGATTTATCGCCCACGTTTGCCGCAGCCCGCGCGCTGGACCCTGCTGCTCTTTGACGGTAAAACTTACCAGGACGAATACCGCTTCGCCAACGTGCTGGACGCCCTGATCGCCAGCCACAGGCTACCGCCGATTAACGTGGTGTTTATCGATAGCCTCGATCATCCGCGGCGGGCAAAGGAGCTGCCGCCAAATCCGCACTTTGCCGATTTTATGGCCCATGAGCTGCTGCCCTGGCTGAACCGCCAGGGGCTCAGCCTGACCCGGCAAAAAACCGTGGTTGCAGGATCCAGCTACGGCGGGCTGGCCGCGTCCTGGGTGGCGCTGCGCTATCCCCGGCAGTTTGGCAACGTACTGAGCCTGTCCGGGTCGTACTGGTGGGCGCCGAAAGGGGAAGAGGCCAGCTGGCTGACCCGACAGTATCAGCACTCGCCGCGCTATCCGGTCCGTTTCTGGCTACAGGCGGGAAGATTTGAGACCCGCGGGCCGGACGGCGGTATTTATGCCAATACGCTTGAGTTCGGGCGGGTACTGAGCGAGAAGGGGTATACGGTGAGCTTTCATCCCTCCTCGAGCGGCCACGATTATGTCGCCTGGTGCGAAGGCCTGATCAACGGTATGCGCGACCTGAGCGGATTAGCGCTCAAGAGAGAACCAGCGACGCCAGACCCAGCGCAGCGCCAGATACTCGATGGCGCCCAGCGCTAAAAACCACAGGCAAAAGATCAGCGTATAAAGCTGGTTGAGATCCATCAGATGGAACGTCGCCACCAGCTTCTGCGCCAGCGTCAGACCCAGCGAGGGCGCCGGCAGCAGCAGACAGGAGAGTAAAGCCAGCAGGAGAATGCCGGCGGCACTCATGAGCGTTTCTAGCGGATGTTTCATTATTTGTTAATCATCAGTTAAAAACATATTGTCCGGTAAAAAGGGAATCAATGCAATATCGTTTCGTACGCAATTAAAATACGCTTTAAGTATTATATTTAAACGTTCTCACTCATTTCTTTGTTAATTATTTTGGGATTATTTGTGATTAAGTTAATTACGCTTTAATGTAAATTAACGTCATTATTAAGCCAGCGCTTTTACAAAAGTATAGGTGCTATATCCCACCAGAGTAGCGATAATAATGGCCAGCAGAATGTACAGCACCAGGCGGCGTCCGCGATAGATTCCAAACATAGTAGACCTCGTTTAGTTTAGGTTTATTAATATTCTGCAATAGTTGTTCTATAGAATTAACTTACCATAAATTTTGTATTTGCGAGAGATTAAATATTGCGCAAGCTCAAATTATCTCCCGCCTGTTTAAAATTTTTCTCATTGGCCCGGAATGATTCCAGGCTTTCCGCCTCACGGAATTTTAAGGGAGATATATTTTGACCAAAATGATCAAAACTAATAATACCACCCCCTCAGGGGATGTCGCGCCACGCCGGGCATATCAGCAGACGGTTGATGCGGTGCTGGCGCAGAAAAAAAGCCATGTCGACGGGCTCAGCGCCGCTGAAGCCGCCGAGCGTTTGCAGACCTTCGGCCCGAACGCCTTGCCGGAGAAAAAAGGCAAGCCAGCCTGGCTGCGCTTCCTTGCCCACTTTAACGACGTCCTGATTTTCGTCCTGCTGGCCGCCGCCGCGCTCACCGCGGTTATGGGGCACTGGGTCGATACCCTTGTCATTCTTGGCGTCACGGTGATCAACGCCCTGATCGGCCATATCCAGGAGAGCAATGCCGAAAAATCGCTACAGGGCATCCGCAATATGCTCTCCAGCGACGCGCGCGTGCAGCGCAGCGGTAAACACGAAACCATCCCGACCCGCGACCTGGTGCCGGGCGATATTGTGATTCTGCGCGCGGGCGACCGCGTGCCGGCCGATATGCGCCTGATTGAGAGCCATAATCTGCGGGTTGAAGAAGCCATTCTGACCGGCGAGTCGACGGTGGTGGATAAAACCACCGACGCGCTGGAAGGCGAACTGCCGCTGGGCGACCGTACCAATATGCTCTTCTCCGGCACGACCATCAGCGCCGGCGGCGGCGTTGGCGTGGTGACCGCAACCGGCCAGGATACCGAACTCGGCCACATCAACCAGATGATGGCGGGCATTGAAAAGCACCGTACGCCGCTGCTGGTGCAGATGGATAAGCTCGGTAAAGCGATCTTCGTTATCATCCTGGCGATGATGGCTGCGCTGTTCGTCTTCAGCCTGGCGCTGCGCGATATTCCTCTCGGCGAGCTGCTGCTCTCCCTGATTAGCCTGGCGGTGGCCGCCGTGCCGGAAGGCTTACCGGCGATTATCTCGATTATTCTCTCTCTGGGCGTACAGGCAATGGCGCGTCAGCGGGCGATTATCCGCAAACTGCCGACGGTGGAAACCCTGGGCGCCATGACCGTGGTGTGCTCGGATAAAACCGGCACCCTGACGATGAACGAGATGACCGTTAAAGCGATCATCACCGCCGACTGCTGCTACCGCGTCGAAGGCGACAGCTACGAGCCGCAGGGTAACATCTGCCTGGAAGGCAGCAACGAGCCGGTGCAAATTAAACCGGGCAGCGTGCTGGAAACCTATTTGCGCACCATCGATCTGTGTAACGACAGCCAGATGATTCAGGACGAGCGCGGCCTGTGGGGCATTACCGGCGGGCCAACCGAAGGCGCGCTGAAGGTGCTGGCGGCGAAAGCGCGGCTGGAGCCCGTCGATGCCCGCCTGGTCGCGAAAATCCCGTTCGACTCGCAGTACAAGTACATGGCGACCCACCAGAAAATGGGCGACGTCGAGCAGGTGCTGATTACCGGCGCGCCGGACGTGATTTTTGCCCTGTGCCGCCAGCAGATGAGCAAGCAGGGGGCGGTGCCGTTTGAGCCGCAGTACTGGGAAGAGGAGATGGCGCGCTTTGCCCGCCAGGGCCTGCGTATGGTCGCCGCTGCCTACAAACCGGCTGACGTCGGCAGCACCACGCTGTCCCACGACGATCTGCGCGAAGGGCTGGTGTTCCTCGGCATTGCCGGAATGATGGACCCGCCGCGTCCGGAAGCGATCGACGCTATCCACGCCTGCCAGAACGCGGGGATCCGCGTGAAGATGATTACCGGCGATCACCCGCAGACGGCGATGAGTATTGGCCAGATGTTAGGGATCACCAACAGCAGCCAGGCGATGACCGGCTACCAGCTGGAGCATATGGATGACGCCGAGCTGGCGAAAGCCGCCGTGGAGTTCGATATCTTTGCCCGCACCAGCCCGGAGCACAAGCTGCGCCTGGTGAAAGCGCTGCAGGATAACGGTGAAGTGGTTGGCATGACCGGCGATGGCGTCAATGACGCTCCGGCGCTGCGTCAGGCCGACGTCGGGATCGCCATGGGCATTAAGGGCACTGAGGTGACCAAAGAGGCCGCCGATATGGTCCTGACCGATGACAACTTTGCCACTATTGCCAGCTCGGTCAAAGAGGGGCGCCGGGTCTACGATAACCTGAAAAAGACCATTCTGTTCATCATGCCGACTAACCTGGCGCAGGGGCTGTTGATTATCATCGCCCTGCTGGCGGGGAACATTATCCCGCTGACGCCGGTACTGATTTTGTGGATGAACATGGCCACCTCCGCCACGCTCTCCTTTGGCCTCGCGTTTGAAGCCGCCGAGCGCAACGCCATGAACCGACCGCCGCGTAAAACCGGCCAGCACGTCATGGATGCCTTCGCCGTCTGGCGCGTCGCCTTCGTCGGCACGATGATCGCCGTCGCCGCCTTTATTCTTGAAGCCTGGCTGGCGCCGCGCGGCCACAGCCCGGAGTTTATCCGCACCGTCCTGCTGCAGATGCTGGTCACCGCGCAGTGGGTCTACATGATTAACTGCCGCAGCAGCGACAGCTTCTCGCTGAATATGGGGCTTCTGCGTAACAAAGGCATCTGGCTGGTGAGCGGCGTGCTGCTGCTGATGCAGCTGGTCATCATCTACGTACCGGTGATGCAGACGATGTTTGGCACCGAAGGGCTGCCGCTGCGCTACTGGTTCATCACCCTGGTCATCGGTATCGCGATGTTCCTGGTGGTGGAAGTTGAGAAGCGCCTGACTCGTCGTTTCCGCAAAGCCGCGTAGCGTGTCTGACCCGTCCGGCGTCCCTTCTCCTGCGGGGAAGGGACGCCGCATCGTCGTAAGGAATTCCCCATGAACAAGATCATCCGCTCCGCCCTGCTGGCCTGCGGCCTGGCAGGCTACGCGCTTATCGCCGCCGCCGCGCCGGCTATTCCGGTGCGCGTTGCCACCGTTGAACAAGCGCCGCATGCCGATGAACGGCAAATCTCCGGCCGCGTTGAGGCCATTCACGCCGTCGACGTTCGCGCCCGTACCGAAGGGACGATCGTGCAGCGCCATTTCCAGGATGGGCAGTACGTCAAAAAAGGCGAGCCGCTATTTACGCTGGATGACGCCCAGCCGAAAGCCGCGCTGGCGCTCGCACAGGCCGAACTGAAAAGCGCGCAGGCTTCCCTGCGCCAGGCCCAGCAGCTGTTGAGCCGCTATCAGCAGCTGAAAAATAACCATTCAATCAGCCGTCATGACGTGGATACCGCGCAGATGCAGCGCGATGTCGCCGCCGCCGCCGTAGAGCAGGCGCAGGCGCGCATTACCGCCCAGCAGATAACGCTCGGCTATACCCGCATTACCTCGCCGGTGAGCGGGCGCGTCGGCCATAGTCCTTTTCACGTCGGCAGCCTGGTCAATCCCGCCAGCGGCGTGCTGGTTGATGTGGTCCAGCTCGATCCGATTCGCGTGGCGTTCTCGCTCGATGAATCCGCCTTTTTCGCGAAAGCAGGGCAGCACACGGATATCGCCGCGATGAAGCAGGCGTGGCTGGCGCAGGTGGAGTTGGATGGACGGCGTGAAGACGGCGTCCTGACCTCCGTTGATAACCGTATTGATAGCCGCACCGCCAGCGTGGCGCTGCGCGCTGAATTTGCTAACCCGCAGCACCGTTTACTGCCGGGCGGCAACGTCACGGTTTTCTTCCGTCCGCAGCAACTTAAGGAGAGCCCGATGATCCCGGCCTCTGCGCTACAGCAGGATGCACTGGGCTTTTACTGCTGGGTCGTAACGGCGAACAACACCGTGACGATGCGCCGTTTAGCGCCCGCCGGTCAGCATGGCCAGAGCTTCGTGGTGGCGGATGGCCTGAAAGCGGGAGAGCGCGTAGTGACGGAAGGTGCCCAGCGCCTGCGTGACGGCGCGGCCATTCAGTTGCTGAGTGAATAAGGGAGAGGGGATGCTGACATTTTTTATCCGACGCCCGCGCTTTGCGATGGTGATTGCCCTGCTGATGACCTTTGTCGGCGCGGTCTCGCTAAAGCTGATCCCGGTCGAGCAGTATCCGCAGATTACTCCGCCGGTCATCAACGTTAGCGCCAGCTGGCCTGGCGCCAGCGCGGCGGACGTAGCGGAAGCTATTGCCGCGCCGCTGGAGACCCAGCTCAACGGCGTCGATCATATGCTGTACATGGAGTCCACCAGTTCCGATGAGGGGACCTACAGCCTGAGCCTGACCTTTGCTGCCGGAACCGACGCCGATTTAGCCGCAATCGACGTGCAGAACCGCGTGTCGCAGGCGGTGGCGCAGCTGCCTGCCGACGTGCAGCAGAACGGCGTACAGGTGCGAAAGCGGGCGACAAACCTGCTGATGGGGGTGAGTCTCTACTCTCCGCTCGGCACCCTGTCGCCGCTGTTTGTCAGCAACTACGCCAGCACCCAGGTGCGCGAGGCGCTGGCGCGTCTTCCCGGCGTCGGGGAAGTGCAGATGTTCGGCGCGCGCGACTACAGCATGCGCATCTGGCTGCGCCCCGACCGCATGAACGCGCTGAATATCACGACCGACGATATTGCCCTTGCGCTGCGCGAGCAGAACGTGCAGGGCGCGGCGGGGCAGGTAGGCACGCCGCCGGTGTTTAACGGCCAGCAGCAAACGCTGACCATCAACGGTATTGGGCGATTAAGCGATGCCGCCGGTTTCGGACAAATTGTGGTTCGCAGCGGCGAACGCGGCCAGCTGGTACGCCTGTCCGACGTGGCGACTATTGAACTGGGCGCTCGCAGCTACAGCTCCGGCGCGCAGCTCAACGGCAAAGACTCCGCCTATCTCGGCATCTACCCGACGCCCACCGCTAACTCGCTGCAGGTCGCTACTGCGGTACGCGCCGAGCTGACCCGGCTGCATGCGCGCTTCCCGGCGGATCTCACCTGGGAGGTGAAGTTTGATACTACCCGCTTTGTTGCGGCGACGATCAAAGAGATCGGCGTGTCGCTGGCGCTGACCCTGCTGGCGGTGGTGGTGGTGGTCTCCCTGTTCCTGCAGAGCTGGCGGGCGACGCTGATAGTCGCGCTGGCCATCCCGGTGTCGCTTATCGATACCTTCGCGGTGCTCTACGCGCTGGGCTACAGCGCCAATACCCTGAGTCTGTTTGCGATTATCCTCGCCCTGACGATGGTGGTAGATGACGCTATCGTGGTGGTGGAGAATGTGGAAACAAAAATGGCGGAGGGGCTGGATCGCGGCGCCGCAACCGCCGAAGCGCTGCGGCAAATCGCCGGGCCGGTGATCGCCACGACCCTGGTGCTGCTGGCGGTGTTCGTGCCGGTGGCAATGCTGCCGGGGATCGTTGGCGAGCTGTATCGCCAGTTTGCGGTCACCTTATCGACGGCGGTGACGCTGTCGAGCGTGGTGGCGCTGACCCTGACGCCTGCGCTGTGCGCGCTGCTGCTGCGTCCGCGTCCGGAGCGGCCTGCCGCCATCTGGCGCGGCTTTAACCGCGGCCTGGATACGGTGCGGGACGGCTACGGGCGTCTGGTCGGGGGCATGAATCGCCGTCCCTGGCTGGCGCTGGCGGCGACGGTAGCCGCGGCAGGGCTGGTGGTATTGAGCTTTACCACAATGCCGAAAGGCTTTCTGCCGCAGGAAGATCAGGGTTATTTCTTTGCCAGCGTGCAGCTGCCAGAAGCCGCCTCGCTGGAGCGTACCGAGGCGGTGATGGCCCAGGCGCGGGAGCTGCTGTTGAGGAACCCGGCGGTTGAGGATGTGATTCAGGTGTCCGGTTTTAATATTCTCAACGGCACCAGCGCCTCGAACGGCGGGTTTATCTCCGTGATGCTGAAAGAGTGGCATCAGCGGCCGCCGCTGGACGCGGTGATGGAAAAACTACAGGGCCAGCTGCTGGGGCTGCCGGAAGCGACGATTATGGCTTTTGCGCCGCCGACGCTGCCGGGGCTGGGCAACGCCTCCGGATTTGATTTACGCATTATGGCGCAGGCTGGACAATCGCCGGCGGAGCTGGAGCAGGTCACCCATCAGATCCTGCGAATGGCCAACCAGCATCCGCAGCTTAGCCGGGTCTTTACCACCTGGAGCAGCAATGTGCCGCAGCTGACGCTCACCGTCGATCGCGACCAGGCGGCCCGGTTGAACGTACCGGTGGCAAGAATTTTCAGCAGCCTGCAGACCGCGTTTGGCGGCACCCGCGCCGGCGATTTCAGCATCAATAATCGTGTCTACCACGTGGTGATGCAAAATGAGATGCAGTGGCGCGAGCGGGCCGAGCAGATTAGCGAGCTTTACGTGCGTAGCGACAGCGGCGAGCGGGTGCGTCTGAGTAATCTGGTGACGATTACGCCAACGGTTGGCGCGCCGTTTATTCAGCAATATAACCAGTTCCCGTCGGTATCAATAAGCGGTTCGGCGGCTGAAGGCGTCAGCAGTCGGGCGGCGATGGCGGTGATGGAGCAGATTTTACAATCGAATCTGCCGCACGGTTATGACTATGCCTGGAGCGGCATCTCGTGGCAGGAGCAGCAGACCGGTAACCAGGCGGTATGGATCGTGCTGGCGGCGGTGGCGATGGCGTGGCTGTTTCTCGTCGCCCAGTATGAGAGCTGGACGCTGCCGGCGAGCGTGATGCTGTCGGTGCTGTTCGCTATCGGCGGGTCCCTGCTGTGGCTATGGTGGGCCGGTTATGCCAACGATGTGTACGTGCAGATAGGGCTGGTGCTACTGATCGCGCTGGCGGCGAAAAACGCGATTTTGATCGTCGAGTTTGCCCGGGCGAAGCGTGAAGAGGGGATGTCGATCGTCGACGCCGCCCGCGAAGGGGCTACCCGTCGCTTCCGCGCGGTGATGATGACGGCGGTCTCCTTTATCATCGGGATTGTGCCGATGATGCTCGCCACCGGCGCCGGGGCGCAGAGCCGGCGGATCATCGGTACCACGGTGTTCAGCGGCATGCTGGTGGCGACGGCGATCGGCATTCTGTTTATTCCGTCGCTGTACGTGCTGTTCCAGCGCCTGCGCGAGTGGGCGCACCGCCGGATGTAGGTGGCCCGGACCTGGTAGCCCGGACAGGCGCGTCAAGCGCCGCCTCCGGGACGGTGTTGAGGGGTTCCGTTCACTATTATTCCACAGAAAATGTCTCACCGCGGTAGGTGAACGGGGAAAGGGGGAGAAAACCGTCTCCCCCTTTACAATCCCCGCGGTCCCGCAAAGAAATCGGTGCTACGCACTGCGCTCACCTCCCGGACCTCAGCC
>NZ_BCZK01000003.1 GCF_001598695.1 Klebsiella oxytoca NBRC 105695
CCGCCTCTTTTTTCATCATTACGCCGTGTAATGTAGCAAAAAAGCGGCGTTTTGCCGTTTTAACCAACGAAGCACGCCGCCAGATGGCATACTGATAAGGTAAAAAAGAGAAAGGAACGGCATTTATGTCTTTAAGCGCACAGCAGTTGGCGGCACAAAAGAACATCTCCTGGGTATTAGCGGAGAAACTAGCTCAAAAAATCCTGACCGGGGAATACCCGCCAGAAAGTATCCTTCCCGGAGAGATGGAACTGGGTGAGCAGTTTGGCGTGAGCCGTACGGCCGTGCGTGAAGCGGTTAAAACGCTTGCTGCGAAAGGGATGCTTTTACCTCGTCCACGGATCGGAACGCGGGTGATGCCCCGCAGCAGCTGGAACTTTCTCGATAAAGAACTACTCGCATGGTGGTTAACGGAAGATAATTTCGCTGAAGTTGTCGGCCATTTCCTCGTTATGCGCGAAAGCCTGGAGCCCCAAGCCTGTTTTCTGGCGTCAACCTCAGGCACGCCGGAGCAGAAGGCTCAACTCAACGCTTTGATGGAGGAGATGGTTGAGCTAAAGAGGAACTTTCAGCGCGAGCGCTGGATTGAGGTCGATATGGCCTGGCATGAACATATATATGAAATGAGCGGCAATCCTTTCCTGACCTCTTTCGCTTCTTTATTTCATTCGGTTTACCACACCTACTTCACTTCGATTACCCAAAATGAAGTGGTGAAGCTGGATCTCCATCAGGCAATCGTTGATGCCATTCTGGATAGCGACGGCTTGCGAGCGCTGAGCGCCTGCCAGGCGTTGTTGAGTGCACCCAACCATTCCGACAAATAGTAAAGGTATCGAATGACCAAAAAGAAAGCCCGCAGTATGGCCGGGCTGCCATGGATCGCAGCGATGGCTTTTTTTATGCAGGCGCTTGACGCTACCATTCTGAATACGGCCCTTCCCGCTATCGCCCATAGCCTTAACCGTTCACCGCTTGCGATGCAATCGGCCATTATCAGCTACACGTTGACAGTAGCCATGCTTATCCCGGTCAGCGGTTGGCTGGCCGACCGCTTCGGCACGCGGAAAGTATTTATCATCGCCGTCAGCCTGTTTACCCTCGGTTCCCTGGCCTGCGCGCTTTCCAACTCCCTGATGGAACTGGTTATCTTCCGCGTCATTCAGGGCATCGGCGGAGCGATGATGATGCCGGTTGCGAGGCTGGCGTTACTGCGCGCCTATCCGCGCAGCGAACTGCTGCCGGTACTCAACTTCGTCACCATGCCTGGCCTGGTCGGCCCTATCCTCGGCCCCGTGCTCGGCGGCGTACTGGTGACCTGGGCAAGCTGGCACTGGATATTCCTGATTAATATTCCCATCGGCATTATCGGAATCGTCTACGCTCGCAAGTACATGCCGGATTTCACCACGCCACGACGTCGCTTCGACACGCTCGGTTTTATCCTCTTTGGCCTGAGCCTGGTGCTGTTTTCCAGTGGAATCGAGCTGTTTGGCGAGAAGATTGTTGCCACCTGGATGGCTCTGGCCGTTATCGCCCTGAGCATCGTTTTAATGTGGGCCTATATTCGCCACGCTCGCCGTCATCCCACACCGCTCATTTCGCTATCCTTATTTAAGACGCATACCTTCTCTGTTGGGATCGCGGGAAACCTGGCCACGCGCCTGGGCACCGGCTGCGTTCCGTTCCTGATGCCGCTGATGCTCCAGGTTGGCTTCGGGTATCCGGCGATTATTGCTGGCTGCATGATTGCGCCTACGGCTATCGGTTCCATTATTGCGAAATCAACCGTCACCCAGATACTTCGCTGGTTCGGCTACCGTAAAACGCTGGTTGGGGTCACGGTATTCATCGGCCTGATGATTGCTCAGTTTTCGCTGCAATCTCCGGATCTGTCGATCTGGATGCTGCTGCTGCCGCTATTCGTTCTGGGGATGGCGATGTCCACTCAGTTCACCTCAATGAACACCATCACGCTCGCCGATTTAACCGATGAAAACGCCAGCAGCGGCAACAGCATGCTGGCCGTTACTCAGCAACTCTCTATCAGTCTCGGGGTCGCCGTTAGCGCGGCGGTGCTGAGGTTTTATGAAGGATTTGATAGCGCAAATACCATTGAGCAATTTCATTACACCTTTATTACCATGGGGGCTATCACCGTGGTATCGGCGCTGGTATTTACCTTATTAAGAGCAAAAGATGGCCGCAACCTGATTAAGGAGCGGCATAAGCGTTAGGCTGAGCCACGAACCACCAGCTCAGGCGTTAACTGTACGCGCTGCTGTTTTTGTCCCGGATCGGCCATGCGGTGAATCAGCACATCGATGGCCAGTTCGCCCAGCTCATCTTTCGGTTGATGAATTGTGGTTAGCGGCGGCGTCATATAGCGCGCCAGTTCGATGTCGTCATAACCCACCAGCGCCATGTCCTGCGGAATACGCAGGCCGCTCTGGTAAAGGGCCTGATAGGCGCCCACCGCCATCGCATCGTTACCGACAAATACTGCCTGCGGTAGCTCTGACAGCGTCAGCAGCGTCTGCATGGCGCTGAATCCGCCGCCAAATTCAAAATCGCTGCTAATCACATATCCTTCCGGTACCGCAAGTCCGGCTCGAGTCATCGCAGCCTGATATCCCTCCAGGCGCAATCGGGCTGGCGTTTTATCCAGCGGACCTGCGATACAGGCAATCCGACTATAGCCCTGGTCAATCAGATACTGGGTCGCCATATCGCCGCCGAGCAGAGAGTTATCCTGAATCAGATCGCTATCGCCGTCGAACGGCGCCCAGTCCATCATCACCGTCGGTACAGAAGGATAGCGCTGCATAATTTCCGGCGAAGGCTGATGAGTTTCAGTGCACAACAGGAGTAAACCATCGACGCGCTTTTGCATCAGCGTCTCAAGATTACGGTTCATCCGCTGCTCATCGCCTTCGGTATTACACAGCACCAGGCTATAGCCTCGCTCAAAGCAGCTACGTTCCACGCCGCGCACTAGCTCCGAATAAAACGGGTTGGTACTGGCGGTAATAAGCATGCCTATGGTGCGGGTTTGGTTTAATTTAAGGCTGCGCGCCAGCGCAGACGGCGCGTAGTTCAGGCTTTTAATCGCGGCATCGACTTTAGCGGTAATTGCTTCGCTAACGAAACGATCTTTGTTGATGACATGAGAAACCGTCGAAGTGGAAACGCCCGCTATGCGGGCTACATCCTTCATGGTGGCCAAGCGTTACCCCTGTTGACGTAAAAATTCGTCTATTTCTTTTCGCCAGGGCACGGAGGGCTGGGCCCCTTTGCGGGTGACGGCGATAGCGGCGGCGGCATGGGCAAAACGAATCGCCTGCGCCAGTTCACTACCTTCAAGCAGCGCGGTGACCAGCGCACCATTAAAGGTATCGCCAGCGGCTATGGTATCTACCGCCTGCACTTTAAAGCCGGGCACCCGACGACCTTCACCTTCGCAGCTGGCCCATACGCCACGGCTGCCAAGGGTAATGATCACCGTACCGATACCTTTATCATGGAGCACTTTGGCGGCTTTTGCCGCATCATCGTCGCTTTCCACGCGCACGCCGGTGAGCTTTTCCGCTTCGGTCTCGTTAGGGGTAATGATATCTACCAGCGTGAGCAGCTCATCGGGCAATTCACGTGCCGGCGCCGGATTGAGGATGACTGAGGTTTGATTCTGGTGAGCGATTTTCGCCGCGGCCAGTACGCTTTCCAGCGGTGATTCCAGCTGCATCAGCAGCGCCTGCGCGCCAGCAATACGCTCTTTTTCCGCATCAACCTGCGCAACGGAGAGCGCGGCATTAGCACCGGCATGAATACCGATAGTATTCTCACCTTCAGCGTTAACAAAAATCAGCGCCACGCCGGTTGATTCTCCGGTGACGGCTCTGACCGGCGAAACGTCAATATTGTCGCTTTCCAGCTGGTGACGAACGCGCTCGCCAATGTCGTCATCGCCGGTACAGGCGATAAAGGAAATATTAGCCCCGCTGCGTCCGGCAGCAACGGCCTGGTTTGCGCCCTTACCGCCAAAAGCGACCTGATAGTGATGACCGGTAACGGTTTCACCAGGCGTTGGGAAGGCGTCGAGATTCAGGATGTGATCGGCGTTGATACTGCCAAGGACGACAAGTTTGCCTGCGGTTTTCATAATCAATATTCCCGGAAAGCGCGCCACCGGGATCCGGTGGCGCATGCCCTGCTTTTCTTTATTATGTTGTCCCTCGGACCGTCGCCGATCCGAATCGCACATTATTGCTTAATGACCAGTTTCAACTCAACCGGGTAGCTGGTATCCACTTTTTCGCCCTTCAGCACTTTATCGGCGGTCTCAACGCCTTTAACGCCGATCTGCTCCGGTAGCTGGGCGATGGTCGCAGCCAGTTTGCCACTATTAACCGCTTTTTCGCCATCCGGCGTGCCGTCAAATCCAACAACCATCACATCAGATTTGCCTGCCGTTTGTAGCGCACGCAGCGCGCCCAGCGCCATTTCATCGTTCTGGGCAAATACCGCCTGCACATCAGGATGCGCCGTCAGCAGGTTCTGCATGACGTTCAGACCCTTGGTACGGTCAAAATCTGCCGGCTGGCTGGCCAGTACGTTAAACTTGTGCGCAGCAACGGCCTGCTGGAAACCTTCACCACGTTCGCGCGCCGCGGAGGTCCCGGCAATGCCTTGTAGTTCAATGATCTTCGCGCTTTCACCGACTTTCTTCGCGATATAGTCGCCGGCCATCTTACCGCCCAGCACGTTGTCAGATGCAATATGGCTTACCACGTCGCCTTTTGACGCCTGACGGTCGAGGGTGATAACCGGAATTTTCGCCTGATTAGCCAGCTTCACGGCGTTACCCACCGCATCGGAATCCGTAGGGTTGATCAGCAGCAGTTTGGTGCCACGAACGGTTAAATCCTGAACGTTAGCCAACTCTTTGGCCGGGTTATTCTGGGAGTCCAGTACCACCAGGTTATAGCCAAGTTTGTCCGCTTCTTTTTGCGCGCCATCCTTCAGCGAGACAAAGAACGGGTTGTTAAGGGTAGAGATAACCAGAGCGATAGTATCTTTTGCCATCGCGTTTGCGCTTACGGTCGCACTTAACGCTACAGCAGAGACCAGGGTCGCCAGTTTTTTCATATTCATAGTTAAGATGTCCTGTAGAGTTCTCAGTTACTGCTTCTTGTTATCTACCAGTACCGCCAGCAAAATGACCACCGCTTTCACGATCATCTGGTAATAGGATGAAACGCCTAATAAATTCAGGCCGTTGTTCAGAAAGCCAAGGATCAACGCACCAATCAGCGTGCCGACAATACGGCCTTTACCGCCCGCGAGGCTGGTACCACCGAGCACCACCGCCGCAATCGCATCCAGTTCATATCCTGTGCCCGCCGTCGGCTGCGCGGAAGAGAGACGCGCGACCTCAATAATCCCGGCCAGCGAGGCCAGCATGCCGCACAAAGAATAGACGATGATTTTAACTTTATTCACGCTGATGCCGGAAAGGCGCGTTGCCGCCTCGTTACCGCCGAGCGCATAAATATAACGGCCCAGGCGAGTATGGTGCAGCATGTACCAGGCGGCCAGGAAAACGATCGCCATAATCCACACCGGCGTTGGGATCCCCAGCGGACGACCAATCCCGAACCAGCCGAACAGATCGGCGTTGTCGGTAAAGCCGGTATTTACCGGGCTTCCATTGGTATACACCATCGTCACGCCGCGCAGCAGCAGCATCATGACCAGCGTAGCGATAAATGCCTGCACGCGCCCTTTCGCCACAATCACGCCGGTCACGGCGCCGATAGCCGCGCCTAATGCCAGCGCAGCGGCCACGGCCACCAGCGCGTTGACCTCAATCCCGACAATTGAAGCAGCAACCGCGCCGGTCAGCGCCAGCAGAGAACCGACGGACAGGTCGATACCCGACGTCAGGATAACCAGCGTCATCCCTACCGCCATAATGGCGTTAACTGAAGTCTGCTGCAGAATATTGAACAGGTTATTCACGGTAAAAAAGTTGGGGCTCATGGTCGAGACAATCGCAATCAGCACCAGCAGGGCAATCAGCGATTTTTGCTCCATCAGCCACGCTTTTGTGAAGTAGCGACGACCAGAAACAGCCGGGTTATTCATCTTTTTTACTCCTGATTCACACGATTAAGCTTGCCCACAGCGGCAGCCATCAATACTTCCTGGGTGGCCTGCTCGCGTGTGAATTCACCGCCGAGATGCCCTTCATGCATCACCATGATGCGATCGCTCATGCCCAGCACTTCCGGCATCTCCGAAGAGACCAGAATGATGCTCAGACCTTCGGCTTTGAACTGGTTAATCAGCTGGTATATCTCTTTCTTTGCCCCAACATCCACGCCGCGGGTCGGCTCATCAAGGATCAATACCTTCGGGCGGGTCATCAACCCGCGGGCTATCGCGACCTTCTGCTGATTACCGCCGGAAAGCAGCCCAATGGCCTGCTCCATCGAAGGCGTTTTCACGTTAAACAGGCGGATAAAATCACTCACCGCCTGTTGTTCATCTTTGTGCTTGAGACTACCGCCGCCGCGGCTGAAGTAACGCAGCGCGGTCAGCGACATGTTTTCTTTAACCGACATGCCGAGCACTAAACCGTCGCGCTTACGGTCTTCTGAGATGTAGACGATTCCGTTGGCCAGACCATCCTGCGGGGAGCGCGTAACAACTTCGCGTCCATCCAGCGTGACCGAACCGCTGCTGCGCGGCAGCGCACCGTACAGTACCTTCATCAGCTCGGTGCGCCCGGCGCCCATCAGCCCGGCGACGCCGAGAATCTCGCCCTGACGCAGAATAAAGGAGATATTTTCCACGCCCGAACCGCACAGGTTGTCGACCTTAAGACGAACAGCGCCCGGGGCTTTGTCCAGATGCGGGTACTGATCTTCCAGCTTACGGCCGACCATCATCTCAATCAGCAGATCTTCATCCAGACTGGCCACTTCACGCTCGGCGATAAACTGCCCATCGCGAAATACCGTGACGTCATCGCAAATCTCGAAGATCTCTTTCATACGGTGGGAGATATAGACAATACCGCGCCCCTGCGATTTCAGTTCGCGGATTACGCGGAACAGGGATTCGGTCTCGGTGTCGGTCAACGCATCGGTGGGCTCATCCATAATGATGACCTTCGACTCAAAGCTCAGCACCTTAGCGATCTCAACCATTTGCTGATCGCCTATCGATAAATCCCCCACCAGCTTCTGGCTGTTAAAACGCAGATTCAGCTTTGCCAGCAGCTTATCGGCTTCGGCGTACATCGTTTTCCAGTCTATTTTGCCAAAGCGATTCACAAATTCACGGCCGAGGAAAATGTTCTCGGCGATCGTCAATTGGGGGATCAGGTTTAGCTCCTGGTGGATGATGCCAATTCCGGCTTCCTGAGAAGATTTGGGACCGTTGAAGGTGGTCTCTTTACCCAACCACAGCAGCGAACCGGCATCGCGGGAGTAAATGCCGGTCAGCACTTTCATCATCGTGGATTTACCGGCGCCGTTTTCCCCGACCAGCGCCATCACGCGGCCCGGATATACGTTTAGCGAGGCGCCGGAGAGCGCCTTGACGCCAGGGAACGATTTATCGATCCCTTTTAATTGCAATAAGGCTTCCATAGCGGCGACCTCAGAACGTCACGCCGGCACAGAGAATAACGTTCGCATACGGGGAACATTCCCCGCTGCGAATCACCGCCTGACTATCTGCGGTTTCTTTTTTAAACTGCTCATGGCTGGTGTAACGAATTTCAATGGTGTTTCCCTGGTGTTGCTGCAGCTGCTCAAGATGATTGAGCAACGTCGCGTGGAGCTGCGGATTAAGCGTTTTAATCTCTTCCGCGAGGATAGCCGCTTCAACCTGCATTTCGCTCGTCACCACCTCCAGAACCTGCATGAAGGAGGGCACCCCGTGGGTTAACGCCATATCGATACGGGCGCTGCTGCGGGGAACAGGTAACCCGGCATCGCAAACTACCAGCGTATCGGTATGACCCAGGCGGGAGATGACCGACGAAATTTCAGCATTGAGGACGGTACCTTTTTTCATTTTCTCTTTTACTCCACTAGCGAAACGTTTCGCTGGTATAAGTATTAGCAATAAGAGAACAGAAAACCATCACCAGATGTGAGAATTGTGATCGTCATCGAAACGTTTCGCAAGTCTGAAGAGTTAAAGCCAGAAGCGTTCAAATAAACAAAAAGCCCTTCATCAAGAAGGGCTTTAGCGCATCAGATTTCAACCTGGGTGCCGAGCTCAATAACCCGGTTCGGCGGGATTTCGAACTGGTCAGGCGCTCGCAGAGCGTTGCGCTGCAGCAGAAGATAAAGCTTGCCGCGCAGGCGCAGGTACCATGGCCGCTTGCCGATGATCAGCGACTCATGAGACATAAAGAAGGAGGTCTCCATCATCCGGCAGCTCAGGCCTTCCAGCCCACAGCGGTGGAAAACTTCTTCGACATTCGGCGTTTCCCGCCAGCCGTAGCTGGCTACTACGCGCCAGAACGACGGCGAAATCTGCTCAATCTGTACGCGACGAACGTTATGCACGTACGGCGCATCTTCAGTACGCAGCGTGAGCAAAATCACCCGCTCGTGCAGCACCTTATTATGCTTAAGGTTATGCAACAGCGCGAAAGGAATGACGTTCAGCGCGCGCGACATATAGACGGCGGTACCCGGAACGCGGACCGGCGGCGATTTCTCCAGAGAAGAGATCATCGCTTCCAGAGAATTACCGTGCTCATGCATCCGACGCAGAAGGCGGAAACGCTCGCTTTTCCAGGTGGTCATGATGGTAAACATCACCAGGCCGAGGGTCAGAGGCAGCCAGCCGCCGGAGACGATTTTATCGAGGTTCGCGGAGAAGAGCGGGATATCAATGCACATAAAGGCAACCAGCAGCAGCGCCACAACGAACTTATTCCAGTGCCAGTTTTGACGCGCTACCGTCGTGAACAGAATGGTGGTCAGCACCATCGTCCCCGTCACCGCAATACCGTAGGCCGCCGCCAGATTCGAGGAGTGCTCAAAGTTAACAATGACGATGACCACCGAGATATAGAGCAGCCAGTTGATAAACGGAATATAAATCTGCCCGGACTCCATTTCCGAAGTATGAATAATCCGCATCGGCGACAGGTACCCCAGGCGCACCGCCTGCCGGGTTAGCGAGAAGACGCCGGATATAACCGCCTGTGAAGCGATAACCGTCGCCAGGGCGGCAATAATCAGCATGGGAATGAGCGCCCACTCGGGCGCCAGCAGAAAGAACGGGTTTTTAATCGCTTCCGGGTGTTTGAGCAGCAGCGCGCCCTGACCAAAGTAGTTAAGCACCAGTGAAGGCAGTACTACCGAAAACCAGGCCAGGCGAATCGGCAGTTTACCAAAATGCCCCATATCCGCGTACAGCGCCTCCACGCCGGTAATCGACAGCACTACCGCGCCCAGCGCCACAAACGAGACGGTTTTATATTCGAGGAAGAAGTGTACCGCCCAGTAAGGATTCAGAGCCTGCAGCACTTCCGGGTTAGCAAAGATACTGCGCGCGCCCAGTACCGCCAGCAGCAGGAACCAGATCAGCATAATCGGCGCAAACAGCTTACCGACCATGCTGGTACCGTGCTTTTGAATGGCAAATAGCAGCGTCAGAACGATGATGGATATGGGGACCACCCACGTATCCAGGTCCGGGGCGATAATTTCCAGCCCCTCTATCGCCGACATCACCGAGATGGCAGGCGTAATCACCACCTCGCCATAAAAGAAGCTGCCGCCGATAAGCCCAAGGATCACCAGGATGGAGGTTGCGCGCGCGGAGGTGTTTCGCCCCGCCAGCGACATTAACGTCAGGATCCCGCCTTCGCCGGCATTGTCTGCCCGCATCACGAAGGTGATGTATTTGAGTGATACGGTGAGAATTAATAGCCAGAAAATGAGCGACAGGAAGCCAAAAACAGCATCACGCTCAACACCAAAGCCAAACTGGCCGGACAGACATTCACGAAGTGTATACAGTGGACTGGTACCGATATCGCCGTATACCACGCCGATTGCCGCCAGCGTTATTGCCGGCAGCGATTGCTTATTATCAGTGCTCATAGACTAGTCTTTTCGTTTATAAAACAAATGTGTGCCTAGTCCCTTGGCCCACAAAAAGCGCACAGTATGCACGATTATTTGCTGAATCGTACCCCTAACTGACATCATCTTAACCTGACTCAAAGAAAATAAATCGATTCTTCAGGCTATTACCACCCCTAAGCAAACATCTATACTCGACCTAACAACGACATTCTAAAAAGCACGCAACTCTATTATGGCTCAATCACATTTACTGGCAGAAAGAATTTCCCGGCTCAGCGCCGCTCTGGAAAAAGGACTCTTCGAACGCAGCCACGCCATTCGCCTTTGCCTGCTTGCCGCACTCAGCGGCGAGAGCGTTTTTCTGCTGGGTCCACCGGGCATCGCCAAAAGTCTGATCGCCCGACGCCTAAAATTCGCCTTCCAGCAGGCTCGCGCATTTGAGTACCTGATGACGCGTTTTTCCACGCCGGAAGAGGTTTTTGGCCCGCTCTCCATTCAGGCGCTAAAAGATGAAGGACGCTACGAGCGTTTGACCGCGGGTTATCTTCCGGAAGCCGAAATTGTTTTCCTCGATGAGATCTGGAAAGCTGGCCCGGCGATCCTCAATACGCTGCTGACGGCAATAAACGAACGTCATTTCCGCAACGGGGCAACCGAAGAAAAAATCCCTATGCGCCTGCTGGTGGCGGCGTCGAACGAACTCCCCGAAGCAGACAACAGCCTGGAGGCGCTATACGATCGGATGCTTATCCGTTTATGGCTGGATAAGGTTCAGGATAAAACCAACTTCCGCTCAATGCTGATAAGCCAGCAGGACGAGAACAGTAACCCCGTCCCGGCGAATCTACAGGTCAGCGACGAGGAGTTTCAGCAATGGCAGCAGGATATCGGCAGCGTTAAGCTGCCGGACAGCGTTTTTGAACTTATTTTCCAGCTGCGCCAGCAGTTAGATACGCTGCCGAACGCGCCGTACGTCTCAGATCGTCGGTGGAAAAAAGCCATTCGTCTGCTGCAGGCCAGCGCCTTTTTCAGCGGCCGCGACACTATCGCGCCAATAGACCTGATCCTGCTGAAAGATTGCCTGTGGCACAATATTGAGACGATGAACCTGATGTCCGCGCAGCTGGAGACCTTAATGACCAGCCACGCCTGGCAGCAGCAGGCAATGCTCACTCGCCTGGGGTCGATTATCCAACGACGTATTCAGCTTCAACAGCAGCAAAGCGATAAAACCGCGCTAAAAGTAAACCGTCTTGGCGGTATGTTCAGCCGTAAACCTCATTATGAACTGCCCGCTGAAGTGCAGGAACCCACGCTGACGCTGCTCCTCCAGCAGCCGCTTAAGCTGCACGACCTGGAAGTGATTCATATTACGTTTGTTCGTGAAGAGCTTGCTCGCTGGCTGGAGAAAGGGGGTGAGATTCGTGGCAAGCTCAACGGTATCGGTTTTGCCCAGCCGCTGAATATGGATGTCGATACCAGCCAGCATCTGGTCGTGCGCGATGTCAGCTTACAGGGGTCGCGACTTTCCCTGCCCGGTAGCGAATCGCGGGAAAATATGCCGGCCGAAATCCGGCAGCAGCTGGAAGCGCTGGACGACGAATGGCATCAGCAACATAACCGCTTCAGCGAACAGCAGAAATGTCTGTTTATTCCCGGTGAGTGGCTGGGACGCATTGAGGCCAGCCTGCAGGACGTCGGAACGCAGATTAAACAGGCGCGTCAGTCATGACGCTGGACATGCTGAATGTCATGCTGGCAGTCGGCGAAGAGGGTATGATCGATGAGATGCTGCTGGCGCTGCTGGCGGCACCTCAACTGGCGGTATTCTTTGAAAAATTCCCGCGCCTAAAAAATATTATCGCCGCCGACATTCCGCGCTGGCGGGAAGCGGTCAGATCGCGACTTAAAGAGACCAATATCCCCCCCGAGCTGGATGCGGAGGTTCAGTGTTATCAGCAATCACAGCGGCTTTCTACCTCGCAGTTTATCGTCCAGCTTCCGCAAATTTTGAGCCAGCTGCATAAGCTGCACTCCCCTTTTGCCAGCCAGGCCCAGCAGCTGGTGGATAACAACAGCACCTTTACGCCAGCGCTGCACACGTTATTCCTCCAGCGCTGGCGCCTGAGCCTGGTGGTGCAGGCAACCTCCCTTAATCAGCAACTGCTGGATGAAGAGCGCGATCAGCTACTGAGCGAAGTTCAGGAACGCATGACCCTCAGCGGCCAGCTGGAGCCGGTGCTGGTGGAAAATGACAATGCGGCGGGGCACCTGTGGGACATGAGCGCTGGCGAGCTGAAGCGAGGCGACTATCAGCTGATCGTGCGCTACGGCGACTTTCTAAGCCAACAACCCGAGCTCATGCAGCTCGCTGAACAGCTGGGACGCTCACGTGAAGCGAAAGCGGTGCCGAAAAAAGATGCGCCGATGGAAACCTTTCGCAGCCTGGTGCGCGAACCGGCCACCGTACCGGAACAGGTGGACGGGCTTCAGCAGAGCGACGATATTCTGCGTTTGTTGCCGCCAGAGCTGGCTACCCTCGGTATCACCGAGCTGGAGTTCGAGTTCTATCGTAAGCTGGTTGAAAAGCAGCTGCTGACCTATCGGCTTCACGGCGATGCGTGGAAAGAAAAGATCACCGAACGGCCGGTCACTCGCCAGGATTTTGATGAACAGCCGCGCGGACCCTTTATCGTCTGCGTCGATACTTCCGGCTCAATGGGCGGTTTTAATGAACAGTGCGCCAAGGCGTTTTGTCTGGCGCTAATGCGGGTCGCTCTGGCGGATAACCGCCGCTGCTTTATTATGCTGTTTTCCAGCGAGGTAGTGCATTACGAACTTACCGGTCCGCAGGGGCTGGAACAGGCGATCCGCTTTCTGAGCCAGCGCTTCCGTGGCGGCACCGATCTGGCCAGCTGTTTCCGGGCAGTGATTGAGCGTATGCAGAATCCGCAGTGGATCGATGCCGATGCGGTAGTCATTTCAGATTTTATCGCACAGCGCTTGCCGGATGAGGTGATCAATAAGGTGGGAGAGCTACAGCATAAACATCAGCATCGCTTTCATGCGGTGGCGATGTCGGTACACGGCAAGCCCGGTATTATGCGCATTTTCGATCATATCTGGCGCTTTGATACCGGGCTGCGTAGCCGCCTGCTGCGACGCTGGCGGCGTTAATCACGCATTAAAGAAGAGCGGCAACGCTTTGACGAACCTGTGTCGGCCATACGCCGCACTGTACCTGGCCGATATGGTCAAGCTGCAGGAGCAGCATCGTCAGACGAGACTGACCAATGCCGCCGCCGATAGTCTGCGGCATCTCTCCGCGCAGCAGCGCCTGGTGCCATTCCAGCTTCAGGCGATCTTCATCACCGGTAATCGCAAGCTGGCGCTTCAGCGCTTCGGCATCCACGCGGATCCCCATTGAAGAGAGCTCGAAGGCATCTTCCAGAACCGGGTTCCATACCAGAATATCGCCGTTCAGACCGGCATAGCCTTCAGCAGCCGGCGTGCTCCAGTCATCATAATCCGGCGCGCGAACATCGTGGCGCTGACCATCGGAAAGCTTGCCGCCGATGCCGATCAGGAATACAGCCCCCAGCTCTTTAGCAATCGCCCGTTCACGACCTTTGGCATCAAGATCCGGATAGCGACTTAAAAGCTCCTCGCTATGAACAAACTGGATCGTCTCCGGCAGAAACGGCTTGAGGCCAAATTCTTTACTGACGGCGTCTTCGGTAGCTTTGATCCCGGCATAGATCGCTTCAACGGTCGATTTCAGCGTTCCGCAGTGGCGTTCTCCGTCACCCATTACGCGCTCCCAGTCCCACTGGTCAACGTAAACGGAATGGATGGGCGTTAATCGGTCTTCATCGGGGCGAAGGGCCTTCATGTGCGTGTACAGCCCTTCGCCCGCGCTGAAGTCGTGTTGTCCCAGGGTTTGACGCTTCCACTTCGCCAGTGAATGAACCACTTCGAACTGGGCGTCTGGCAGTGTTTTCACTTTAACCTGAACCGCTTTTTCGCAACCAGAAAGGTTATCCTGAGTTCCATCGCCCACGCGGCTTAAGATCGGCGCCTGAACTTCGATCAGGCCGAGCTTCTCTTCAAGCTGACGGGAAAAGTGTGACTTAACGAAACTAATCTGGCGTTGTTTTGCGATGTATGCGGTTTTCATTTTTTATAACTCCTGCGTCCTGTTGCCATTGATTAAGCAACAAAACAGCGCTGCAATTCAATAATCCCACAACAAAAAGCCTGCATCGATTTTGATTCATTAAAATTTGAGGCTAAAATAGAAAGATTCGTCAAACTTCATAAGAAAAACCTATGGAAAATTATCAGATCGACAATCTGGACCGAGGCATCCTTGAGGCCTTAATGGCCAACGCGCGCACCGCTTATGCTGAACTGGCAAAACAGTTTGGCGTCAGTCCGGGAACCATTCACGTTCGCGTGGAGAAGATGAAGCAGGCCGGAATTATCACTGGCGCACGCATTGACGTGAGCCCAAAGCAGCTGGGCTACGATGTGGGATGTTTTATCGGCATCATTCTGAAAAGCGCCAAAGACTATCCCTCGGCGCTGGCGAGGTTAAACAGTCTGGATGAGGTTACCGAAGCGTATTACACCACCGGGCACTACAGTATCTTTATAAAAGTCATGTGCCGATCGATCGATGCGCTCCAGCATGTACTTATCAACAAGATCCAAACAATTGATGAAATTCAGTCCACCGAAACGCTGATCGTGCTGCAAAACCCGATCATGCGTACCATCCGCCCGTGAACGGACTATTTAATCCCACATTTTTCCACAGGTAGATCCCAGCTCGCTCACAGCGTACAATACGCCACTCTGGAAAAGTGGAGCGGGCGATCATGGCAGAGATAACTCTTATCAGCGGCAGTACGCTGGGTAGCGCAGAATATGTGTCAGAACATCTGGCGGAAAAGCTGGAAGAGGCTGGTCACAGCACGACTATTCAGCACGGCCCGCTGATTGACGATCTACAGGCGGAAGGGATCTGGCTGGTTATCTCTTCTACTCATGGCGCCGGCGACATTCCCGATAACCTGCTGCCTTTTTATGAAGCGCTTCAGGAAAAGCAGATCGACCTTTCTGCGGTCCATTTTGGCGCAGTCGGTATCGGTAGTCGTGAATATGACACCTTCTGCGGAGCGATTGATAAGCTGGAGTCGGCGCTGAAGGCCTGCGGGGCAAAACAGATTGGCGAAACGCTAAAAATTAACGTCCTCGAACATGAAATTCCGGAAGATCCGGCTGAGGTCTGGCTGGGATCCTGGCAAAAATTGCTCTGAGAATTGTAAAGATCATACTTTCTTCTGTGGATAACTATGCTTAAAAGCTTGGATCAACCGGTAGTTATCCAAAGTATAACCGTAGACTGATTTTTGTGCTGTGTATAACCATTCATTTTGATCCCAGCTTATACGGACCAGGATCACCGATCATTCACAGAAAGCGATCCTTCTTAAACGATTGATCTTAAATCTTGGATCCGACTTATCCACAAGACAAGCCGATCCTAATAAGAGATCACAATAAAACAGATCTCTAAATAAAAGATCTTCTTTTTAATACTCAGGATCCCGGCGCTTTCTCGAAAGGCGAAAGTTGAGTAGAATCCACGGCCCGGGCTTCAATCCATTTTCAAACCGCTTTATGCGAGGCATACCACCATGTTTTATCAGGATCCTTTTGACGTCATCATCATTGGCGGGGGTCATGCAGGCACTGAGGCCGCAATGGCCGCAGCGCGAATGGGTCAACAGACTCTGCTTTTGACACACAATATCGACACGCTAGGGCAAATGAGCTGTAACCCGGCGATTGGCGGCATTGGGAAAGGACACCTGGTAAAAGAAGTGGATGCGCTTGGCGGCCTGATGGCGAAGGCCATTGACCATGCCGGTATCCAGTTTAGGATACTAAACGCCAGCAAAGGCCCAGCCGTACGGGCGACTCGCGCTCAGGCCGATCGCGTGCTTTATCGGCAAGCCGTACGCACGGCCCTGGAGAATCAGCCTAATTTGATGATCTTCCAGCAGGCCGTTGAAGATCTGATTGTGGAGAACGATCGCGTGGTGGGTGCTGTTACCCAGATGGGGCTTAAATTCCGCGCCAAAGCGGTAGTGCTGACCGTAGGGACATTCCTCGACGGTAAGATCCATATCGGACTCGATAACTACAGCGGCGGTCGCGCTGGCGATCCTCCGTCGATCCCGCTGTCTCGCCGTTTACGTGAACTGCCGCTACGCGTCAGCCGCCTGAAAACCGGTACCCCACCGCGTATTGATGCGCGGACCATTGATTTCAGCGTTCTGGCTCAGCAGCACGGCGACGATCCAATGCCGGTTTTCTCGTTTATGGGGAATGCTTCCCAGCACCCGCGTCAGGTACCGTGCTATGTCACGCATACCAACGAGAAAACCCACGATGTGATCCGCAATAACCTCGATCGTAGCCCGATGTATGCCGGCGTGATTGAAGGGATCGGCCCTCGCTACTGTCCTTCGATCGAAGACAAGGTGATGCGTTTTGCCGATCGCAATCAGCATCAGATCTTCCTCGAGCCGGAAGGACTGACGTCGAACGAAATTTATCCAAATGGCATCTCCACCAGCCTGCCGTTTGATGTCCAGATGCAAATCGTCCGCTCAATGCAGGGGATGGAAAATGCAAAAATCGTTCGCCCCGGCTACGCTATCGAGTACGATTTCTTCGATCCGCGTGACCTGAAACCAACGCTGGAAAGTAAATTTATCCATGGCCTGTTTTTTGCGGGCCAGATTAACGGCACTACCGGTTATGAAGAAGCGGCCGCTCAGGGCCTGCTGGCAGGCCTGAACGCAGCCCGCTTCTCTGCCGAGAAAGAGGGATGGGCGCCGGGTCGCTCCCAGGCCTACCTTGGCGTCCTGGTGGACGATCTGTGTACGCTCGGCACCAAAGAGCCGTACCGCATGTTTACTTCACGTGCGGAATACCGCCTGATGCTGCGTGAAGACAACGCCGATCTGCGCCTGACTGAGCAAGGCCGTGAACTGGGCCTGGTAGATGATGAACGCTGGGCGCGTTTCAACGAGAAGCTTGAGAGTATTGAACGTGAACGTCAGCGCCTGAAATCCAGCTGGGTAAATCCGCTGGCGGAAAGCGCCGCTGAAGTTAACGCACAGCTGACGGCGCCTTTGTCTCGTGAAGCTAACGGTGAAGATTTGCTCCGTCGTCCGGAAATGACCTACGAACAGCTGGTGAAGATGTCGCCATTCTCGCCGGGTCTTGAAGACAAGCAGGCCGCGGAACAGGTTGAGATTCAGGTAAAATACGAAGGCTACATCGCGCGCCAGCAGGATGAGATTGAGAAACAGCAGCGCAATGAAAACACGTTGCTGCCTGCCACGCTTGATTATCGCCAGGTGAATGGGCTGTCGAACGAAGTCATTGCTAAGTTGAACGACCACAAGCCGTCTTCAATAGGGCAGGCATCGCGTATTTCCGGCATTACGCCTGCGGCAATCTCGATTTTGCTGGTGTGGTTGAAAAAGCAGGGAATGCTGCGCCGTAGCGCCTGACTTTCCCTGAACGATACATTTGGCGGATAGCGCATAAGATATCCGCCTGGTTTATATCCAGCCCGGTAAGCGCATCGCCTCCGGGCTCATTGTTTTTAAACAGGTACCGAACGTGATCAACAAACTTTCTCGTCTGCTTGATGAAGCGGGTATTTCACTTACCGATCACCAGAAAAATCAGCTGGTCGCCTATGTAGGCATGCTGGATAAGTGGAATAAGGCCTATAACCTTACCTCGGTTCGCGATCCGGATGAGATGCTGGTACGCCACATTCTCGATAGCATTGTTGTTGCGCCATACCTTAAAGGAACGCGTTTTATCGATGTGGGTACCGGACCGGGTCTGCCGGGGATCCCGCTGGCTATCGTACGCCCTGAATCTCATTTCACCCTGCTGGATAGCCTCGGTAAACGAGTACGTTTCCTGCGACAGGTCCAGCATGAGTTAAAACTGGATAACATCACGCCGGTACAAAGCCGCGTGGAAGCGTTTCCGGCTGAACCGCCGTTTGATGGCGTGATCAGCCGCGCTTTTGCGTCGCTGAATGATATGGTGAGCTGGTGCCATCATTTACCGGCGCAGGACGGTCACTTCTATGCGCTCAAAGGGTTAGCGCAAGAAGATGAAATGGCCAATCTTCCGGAAGGGTTTGCCATTAGTGATGTTTTCGAACTGCATGTTCCTCAGCTGGATGGTGAGCGTCACCTTGTGGTGGTCCAGCCAAAAATGATTTAATTTTTATCAAAAAATGTGAAAAAAAACCGGGTTGTGCATGTTACAAAAATAAAAGTCACGGCAGGGTAGTATCGGATAAGATTTAACCTTGTTGTTACCATGGTTTTTCTTTCGGTTAACTTTGCGCTGTTGCTTTACCAGGAGAATAGTCAACATTGAAAATATCAGTACGCTAAAAATCTCGCTGCTTGCACTTCATACTGATGTTAAATTTTTATTATGAATGTCAATAAAAGGTTTTTATTGTATATGGGATTGTTTTAGAAAGAATACCCACTTTTTATGTTGAATATCAATTGGATAAAAAATTGAGTTTTATGTACAGAATTAATTCGATTTCACGAAAAATGTTTATTATGTGATCTGATGCACGCTTTAATAGCCGTGTTTTCGCGGTATTTGCAGTTTTGCATGACGGCTCACAGATTGGTGAAATGCATGAAAAGTTGTCAGTCGGAAAATAATTAAACATTTATTCACTATTTTGCTACTTATTGTTTGAAATCACGGGGCGTCACCGTATAATTTGTCCGCTTTTTGATGCTTGACTCTTCGTCTTAAAGGACGTTTTATACGACACGCGACATACCTCGAAGGGAGCAGGAGTAAATACGTGATGTCAGTGTCGCTCTTGAGTCGAAACGTTGCTCGTAAGCTTCTGTTTATTCAGTTACTGGCGGTAATAGCAAGTGGACTGCTGTTCAGCCTCAAAGACCCTTTCTGGGGCATCTCCGCCGTTAGCGGAGGTTTGGCGGTTCTTTTGCCAAATATGATTTTTATGATTTTTGCCTGGCGTCATCAGGCGCATACACCTGCTAAAGGCCGAGTGGCCTGGACCTTCGCTCTCGGCGAAGCTTTCAAGGTGTTGTTGACCTTCGCCCTTCTGGCGGTGGCGCTGGCGGTTTTCAAAGTGGTGTTTTTGCCGCTGATAGTGACGTGGGTTTTGGTGCTGGTGGTACAAGTTCTGGCGCCAGCTGTAATTAACAACAAAGGGTAAAAGGCATCATGGCTTCAGAAAATATGACGCCGCAGGAATACATAGGACACCATCTGAATAACCTTCAGCTGGACCTGCGTACTTTCTCGCTGGTGGATCCGCATAACCCCCCGGCCACCTTCTGGACGCTCAACATTGACTCCATGTTCTTCTCGGTGGTGCTTGGTCTGTTGTTCCTGCTTATGTTCCGTAGCGTAGCCAAAAAGGCGACCAGCGGCGTACCGGGAAAATTCCAGACCTTTATCGAGATGATCATCGGCTTCGTCCATGGCAGCGTTAAAGACATGTACCACGGCAAGAGCAAGGTTATCGCTCCGCTGGCCCTCACCGTGTTCGTTTGGGTATTCCTGATGAACCTGATGGACCTGCTGCCTATCGACCTGTTGCCATACATCGGTGAACACATTTTCGGCCTGCCAGCACTGCGCGTGGTTCCGTCTGCGGACGTCAACATCACCCTGTCGATGGCGCTTGGCGTGTTTATCCTGATTCTTTTCTACAGCATCAAAATGAAAGGCGTGGGCGGGTTCGTTAAAGAACTGACCCTGCAGCCGTTCAATCACTGGGCGTTCATTCCTGTCAACTTAATCCTTGAAGGGGTAAGCCTGCTGTCTAAACCTGTATCTCTGGGTCTGCGACTGTTCGGCAACATGTATGCCGGTGAGCTGATTTTCATTCTGATTGCTGGTCTGTTGCCGTGGTGGTCACAGTGGGTTCTGAATGTGCCGTGGGCCATTTTCCACATCCTGATTATTACGCTGCAAGCCTTCATCTTCATGGTTCTGACGATCGTCTATCTGTCGATGGCATCTGAAGAGCATTGATTTTTTACCAACATACTACGTTTTAACTGAAACAAACTGGAGACTGTCATGGAAAACCTGAATATGGATCTGCTGTACATGGCTGCCGCTGTGATGATGGGTCTGGCGGCAATCGGTGCTGCGATCGGTATCGGCATCCTCGGGGGTAAATTCCTGGAAGGCGCAGCGCGTCAACCGGATCTGATTCCTCTGCTGCGTACTCAGTTCTTTATCGTTATGGGTCTGGTGGATGCTATCCCGATGATCGCTGTAGGTCTGGGTCTGTACGTGATGTTCGCCGTCGCGTAGTAAGTTGTTCGAAAGAAACCTAAGCCACAGAGTTATTTTTTAAGAGGTATTGTGCTGTGAACATGAACGCAACAATCCTCGGCCAGGCCATCGCGTTTGTTATCTTCGTATGGTTCTGCATGAAGTATGTATGGCCGCCGTTAATGGCTGCCATCGAAAAGCGCCAGAAAGAAATTTCTGACGGTTTAGCTTCTGCAGAACGCGCTAAGAAAGATTTGGACCTTGCACAGGCCAACGCGACCGACCAGCTGAAAAAAGCGAAAGCGGAAGCCCAGGTAATCATCGAGCAGGCGAACAAGCGTCGCTCTCAGATTCTGGACGAAGCCAAAGCTGAAGCAGAACAGGAACGCACTAAAATCGTCGCACAGGCGCAGGCTGAAATCGATGCCGAACGTAAACGTGCTCGCGAGGAGCTGCGTAAGCAGGTCGCTATCCTGGCTGTTGCTGGCGCCGAGAAGATCATCGAACGTTCCGTGGATGAAGCTGCTAACAGCGACATCGTGGATAAACTTGTCGCTGAACTGTAAGGAGGGAGGGGCTGATGTCTGAATTTGTAACGGTAGCTCGCCCCTACGCCAAAGCAGCTTTTGACTTTGCCGTCGAACACCAAAGCGTAGAGCGCTGGCAGGATATGCTGGCGTTTGCCGCTGAAGTGACTAAAAACGAACAAATGGCAGAGCTACTCTCTGGCGCGCTGGCGCCGGAAACGCTCTCTGATGCGTTTATCGCGGTTTGTGGTGAGCAACTGGACGAAAACGGTCAAAACCTGATTCGGGTAATGGCTGAAAATGGTCGTCTGAATGCGCTCCCTGATGTTCTTGAGCAGTTCATTCACCTGCGCGCTGCCAGTGAGGCAACCGCAGAGGTAGAAGTTATTTCTGCCGCTCAGATGAGCGAAGAACAGCTTGCGAAAATCACCAGCGCGATGGAAAAACGTCTGTCACGCAAAGTTAAGCTGAATTGCAAAATCGATAAGTCTGTAATGGCAGGCGTTATCATCCGTGCGGGTGATATGGTCATTGATGGCAGCGTACGCGGCCGTCTTGAACGCCTTGCAGACGTCTTGCAGTCTTAAGGGGACTGGAGCATGCAACTGAATTCCACCGAAATCAGCGAACTGATCAAGCAGCGCATTGCTCAGTTCAATGTTGTGAGCGAGGCTCATAACGAAGGTACTATCGTTTCTGTAAGTGACGGTGTTATCCGCATTCACGGCCTGGCCGATTGTATGCAGGGTGAGATGATCGCTCTGCCGGGTAACCGTTACGCTATCGCACTGAACCTGGAGCGCGACTCCGTTGGTGCGGTTGTGATGGGTCCGTACGCTGACCTCGCCGAAGGCATGAAGGTTAAATGTACTGGCCGTATCCTTGAAGTTCCGGTTGGCCGCGGCCTGCTGGGACGTGTGGTTAACACTCTGGGTGCACCGATTGATGGTAAAGGTCCGCTGGAGCACGACGGCTTCTCTGCCGTTGAAGCTATCGCTCCGGGCGTAATCGAACGTCAGTCCGTCGATCAGCCGGTGCAGACCGGTTATAAATCCGTTGATGCCATGATCCCAATCGGTCGTGGTCAGCGTGAACTGATCATCGGCGACCGTCAGACCGGTAAAACCGCTCTGGCAATCGACGCCATCATCAACCAGCGTGATTCCGGCATCAAGTGCGTCTACGTGGCAATCGGCCAGAAAGCGTCCACCATTTCTAACGTGGTGCGTAAACTGGAAGAACACGGCGCGCTGTCTAACACCATCGTTGTGGTTGCAACCGCATCTGAATCCGCCGCGCTGCAATACCTGGCTCCGTATGCCGGTTGCGCAATGGGTGAATACTTCCGTGACCGCGGTGAAGATGCGCTGATCATTTATGATGACCTGTCTAAACAGGCCGTTGCTTACCGTCAGATTTCCCTGCTGCTCCGCCGTCCGCCTGGACGTGAAGCATTCCCGGGCGACGTATTCTACCTCCACTCTCGTCTGCTGGAGCGTGCTGCACGTGTTAACGTCGAATACGTTGAAGCTTTCACCAAAGGTGAAGTGAAAGGTAAAACCGGTTCTCTGACCGCTCTGCCGATTATCGAAACCCAGGCGGGTGACGTTTCTGCGTTCGTTCCGACCAACGTAATTTCTATTACCGATGGTCAGATCTTCCTGGAAACCAACCTGTTCAACTCCGGTATTCGTCCTGCGGTTAACCCGGGTATCTCCGTATCCCGTGTTGGTGGTGCAGCTCAGACCAAGATCATGAAGAAACTGTCCGGTGGTATTCGTACCGCGCTGGCACAGTATCGCGAACTGGCGGCGTTCTCGCAGTTTGCTTCTGACCTTGACGATGCAACCCGTAAGCAGCTGGACCACGGTCAGAAAGTAACTGAACTGCTGAAACAGAAACAGTATGCGCCGATGTCCGTTGCGCAGCAGTCTCTGGTTCTGTTCGCGGCAGAACGTGGTTATCTGGCGGATGTAGAGCTGGCGAAAATCGGTAGCTTTGAAGCCGCTCTGCTGGCTTACGTCGACCGTGATCACGCTCCGTTGATGCAAGAGATCAACCAGTCCGGTGGCTATAACGACGAAATCGAAGGCAAGCTGAAAGGCATCCTCGATTCCTTCAAAGCAACCCAATCCTGGTAAAGTCTGGCGGCTTGCTTTAGGGCAGGCCGCAAGGCATTGAGGAGAAGCTCATGGCCGGCGCAAAAGAGATACGTAGTAAGATCGCAAGCGTCCAGAACACGCAAAAGATCACTAAAGCGATGGAAATGGTCGCCGCTTCCAAAATGCGTAAATCGCAGGAGCGCATGGCAGCCAGCCGTCCTTATGCAGATACGATGCGCAAAGTGATCGGTCACCTTGCGAACGGTAATCTGGAATATAAGCACCCTTACCTGGAAGAACGCGACGTTAAACGCGTGGGCTACCTGGTGGTGTCTACCGACCGTGGTCTGTGTGGTGGCTTGAACATTAACCTGTTCAAAAAGCTGCTGGCGGAAATGAAAGCATGGTCCGATAAAGGCGTTCAGTGCGAACTCGCAATGATCGGCTCGAAGGGCGTGTCTTTCTTTAATTCCGTTAGCGGTAATGTTGTCGCCCAGGTGACGGGTATGGGGGATAACCCATCCCTGTCCGAACTGATCGGTCCGGTAAAAGTGATGTTGCAGGCCTACGATGAAGGCCGTCTGGACAAGCTGTATATTGTCAGCAACAAATTTATTAACACCATGTCTCAGGTTCCAACCATTACTCAGCTGCTGCCGTTACCGGCTTCAGAAGATGGTGAGTTGAAGCGTAAATCCTGGGATTACCTGTATGAACCCGATCCGAAAGCGCTGCTGGATACCCTGCTGCGTCGTTATGTGGAATCTCAGGTTTATCAGGGCGTGGTAGAAAACCTGGCCAGCGAGCAGGCCGCACGTATGGTGGCGATGAAAGCCGCGACCGACAATGGCGGCAGCCTGATTAAAGAGCTGCAGTTGGTATACAACAAAGCTCGTCAGGCCAGCATTACTCAGGAACTCACCGAGATCGTCGGTGGAGCATCCGCGGTATAACCAGGTTAATTCGTAGAGGATTCAAGATGGCTACTGGAAAAATTGTCCAGGTAATCGGCGCCGTGGTCGACGTCGAATTCCCTCAGGATGCCGTACCGCGCGTGTACGAGGCTCTTGAGGTACAAAATGGTAGTGAGAATCTGGTGCTGGAAGTTCAGCAGCAGCTCGGCGGCGGTATTGTTCGTACCATCGCCATGGGTTCTTCCGACGGTCTGCGTCGCGGTCTGGAAGTCAAAGACCTCGAGCATCCGATCGAAGTCCCGGTAGGTAAAGCAACGCTGGGTCGTATCATGAACGTACTGGGCCAACCGGTAGACATGAAAGGCGACATCGGCGAAGAAGAGCGTTGGGCGATTCACCGCGCAGCGCCTTCCTACGAAGAGTTGTCAAACTCTCAGGAACTGCTGGAAACCGGCATCAAAGTTATCGACCTGATGTGTCCGTTTGCGAAGGGCGGTAAAGTTGGTCTGTTCGGTGGTGCGGGTGTAGGTAAAACCGTAAACATGATGGAGCTGATCCGTAACATCGCGATCGAGCACTCCGGTTACTCCGTGTTTGCGGGCGTAGGTGAACGTACTCGTGAGGGTAACGACTTCTACCACGAAATGACCGACTCCAACGTTATCGATAAAGTATCCCTGGTGTATGGCCAGATGAACGAGCCGCCGGGAAACCGTCTGCGCGTTGCGCTGACCGGCCTGACCATGGCTGAGAAGTTCCGTGACGAAGGTCGTGACGTTCTGCTGTTCGTCGATAACATCTATCGTTACACCCTGGCCGGTACTGAAGTATCCGCACTGCTGGGTCGTATGCCTTCAGCGGTAGGTTACCAGCCGACTCTGGCGGAAGAGATGGGCGTTCTGCAGGAACGTATCACCTCCACCAAAACGGGTTCTATCACTTCCGTACAGGCGGTATACGTACCTGCGGATGACTTGACTGACCCGTCTCCAGCCACCACCTTTGCGCACCTTGACGCAACCGTGGTACTGAGCCGTCAGATCGCTTCTCTGGGGATTTACCCGGCAGTTGACCCGCTGGACTCCACCAGCCGTCAGCTGGATCCGCTGGTTGTTGGCCAGGAGCACTACGACACCGCTCGTGGCGTTCAGTCCATCCTGCAGCGTTATCAGGAACTGAAAGACATTATCGCCATCCTGGGTATGGATGAACTGTCTGAAGAAGATAAACTGGTGGTAGCTCGCGCACGTAAGATTCAGCGCTTCCTGTCCCAGCCGTTCTTCGTGGCAGAAGTATTTACCGGTTCTCCGGGCAAATACGTCTCCCTGAAAGACACCATCCGTGGCTTTAAAGGCATCATGGAAGGCGAATACGATCACCTGCCGGAGCAGGCGTTCTACATGGTCGGTTCTATCGACGAAGCCGTGGAAAAAGCCAAAAAACTTTAACGCCTTAATCGGAGGGTGATATGGCAATGACTTACCACCTGGACGTCGTCAGCGCAGAGAAACAAATGTTCTCTGGTCTGGTCGAGAAAATCCAGGTAACGGGTAGCGAAGGTGAACTGGGTATTTACCCGGGGCACGCGCCGCTGCTCACCGCCATTAAGCCTGGTATGATTCGCATCGTTAAGCAGCACGGTCACGAAGAATTTATCTACCTGTCAGGCGGCATTCTTGAAGTGCAGCCGGGTAGCACGACCGTTCTGGCTGATACGGCAATTCGTGGCCAGGATCTCGACGAAGCGCGAGCCCTGGAAGCGAAACGTAAGGCTGAAGAGCACATTAAGAGCTCTCATGGTGACGTGGATTACGCTCAGGCGTCCGCGGAACTGGCCAAAGCGATCGCTAAACTGCGCGTTATCGAGTTGACCAAAAAAGCGATGTAACACCGGCTTGAAAGTTAAAAAGCCAGTCTGGTTTCCAGGCTGGCTTTTTTTATGGCTTCGTTTCAGAAATAACAAAACTAAAAAGATGGTTTAAAAAATTTGTGATGAACATCTCATTTTTGTTGATCGTTTGGAGAATGCAGCGTAGACTTTGTTTTGTGATGTAAGTCACAAAAAATGCATCATAAAACGTAATCACTATCCAGGAAGAGATCATGAAACTGCTTAATAAAATCGTCGCTTTCTTCAGTGCTATGAACGTAACCTTCGGTACGTTCAACCACTAAGAAGTCAACTTTCCAGGCTGTTTTTGCGCTGTACCGCTAACTAAAACGACAACACATGCGGTGTGAAACAGACAGAAAGTGAAAAGGTCGCCCCAGGGCGACCTTTATGTTTTTCACGTATAGCGGGGTTAATTACGGCTGAGGAAGTTACCGGTATTGAAGCTGCCGTCAGCCTCACGTATTAGCGGGTCAGGCAGCGCCAGAGTCTGGTAATCGGCGCTGTTAATGCTTTTTCCTTGAGCGTTGATGCTTTTACCACCGTGGATAAAGTAGTTGCTATCGTCGATATTCCCGACAACGGCATCGTCATATTTCCCCGGCTGGCTACGTAAGGAAAGGTTCTCGCTGAACGTGCCCTGGGTTTCCGGCGCGCCGTATGGGCTTGGGCGGAACAGGTAGTTAAAGCGCTGGTTATCCACCGCGACGTTGTTGACCACTACCAGCTTGCCGGGATTGAAGTTGTCGGTGAAACCGTCGAGATGGTTCCCGATGGCGATGCTGTTACGTACCTCATGAGCAACCGGCTGCCCTTCCCCGCCGAGCTTAAAACCGTTGCTGGTATTATTGCGGGCAATAGAGTTCTCGATCACCACAACGCCGTTTGCACCGTCCTCAATCTTATTAAACAGATCGAAACCGTCGTCGATGTTATCGTGCGAGTAACAGCCTTCCAGCCGGTTCCCCTCTCCTACGCGCATTTTTACAGCGAAGCCATCGGCGTTTATTTTTCCTGGATCTTCGTTGCTAAAGGATTCTGAATTCACCACCCGGTTATAGCTGGCCCACAGCGGGCGTCCTACATCCGCCGGTGAGGAAATTTGAATGCCGGTATCATCGTTACGATAAGCGGTGACGTTCTCAATCAGGTTATGGCTACCCTGTATGCGCAGGCTCTTATCCGTAATATCTACTCCAACGATATGCCAGTAGCTGGCATCCAGCAGTAGCCCGTGTATTACCGCTTTACCGGCGGCTTTCAGGGTCTTGGTTTTGTCTTTCAGGCCGCTGGCGCTCAGAGGGATGACGGTTTGCGGGTAGTCTCCGGCGGCTAATATAATTTCCCCGCCAGCGGGTACGAGCTCGACGGCGGAGGCTAAATCCAACGGCGACTCTGCCGTGCCTTTGGCCTGCGCTTGCCCCTCAGGTGCAGCATAGAGCGTATTGCCTGTGATATTGGCACTCTGTTCCACCGTCAGCGTCTGGGTCAGCGTTTTTGCGCTGGTGGTCGGCGTAAAGGTAACTTCGAACGTGCTTTTATCTTTCAGAACGGCAGGCTGGGTAAACATCTCACCGGCTTTCACGGCTTTATCCTGCCCGATCACCACTTCATCCTGGCGAACGGTGATGCGCCCGTCACTATTGGTACGCGCCTGTAGGATGTACTTTTTGTCCTGGCTTTTTGTTCCCGAGGCAATTTGCATGACCGGCGGCCAGCTTTTAGCGATGTACGGCGCAGAGGGAACAGTATTTGCCGCTGACGTGGTGAGCGAGGCGTTGCTGACGGTGATTTTAGCGTTACGAGAAGCAAAAAAACCGACGTAGTAATGTTCTTTATCCTGTTGAGCAATCAGATCGGCGTGAGGAACCTGCTGGCTTACCCATTTTTCACTGCCCGTAGCTGCCCAGGAAGTAATAAACCCGTCGTTGGTGCGTTCCAGCCTGAGCTGGAACGTCGGCGTTTGCTGTATATCGATTTTTTCTTTATAACTCTGACGCTTTATTGATGCCCCCGCATTGCCCCACGGTTGGGTTATCCCTTCCCGGCTGATAGCCTGCAGCTTAATATGCGAGTGATCTTTTTTATCCTGCGTCATAATGGCGTTCATCACCATATTGGACGCCGCCGGGAACTCTTCATAACCGACCTTCAGCGGCTGTTGACGCGGAACTCCTATTACATCGCGCACCAGCAGTCCTGCCCCTTCCTGTGCTGCCGGGCGAGCGCCATTTTCCGGGCCAAACTGATTGACGGTCACCGTTGCCTGCAGGATAAAATTCTGGCTGGTCGGAAGTTGGGTATAAAAGAAGGTCAGTCCGTCGTGGGAGTTGGCAATTTTACCTCCCCGGCTTTCAATAGTAATGGGTTGGCTGAGATCGGCGACGTCCTGCGGCGTCAGTTTTTTACCGGCGATAGTGACATCATTGACGCCAATCTTTTCAGGCAGAACATTCGAGGAAAAATTGCTGTCCGTGGATTGCCCGAAGGCGATAGCGCGCCACTGAGGGCCTTCGTTGGCCTGCAGCGGTAGCGCGATCATCGTACTGCAAAGGGTTAATGCCAAAGGTATTTTGTTATTCATTCTTTTCTCCTGGGTAATTATTAATCGGCATTATCAGGAAAATGAAATGGCGTTTCTATTTATCACGTCACAATTAATGAATATTAAAACTGCGTTTTATTTTATGGGTTTTCTTTATTTACCCGCCAAAAAAACAGCAAAAGCAGAGGGATAGCCTGGCCACCCCCTCATAAAAATGATTTTTTTGCGCGAAACGGGTTTGCGCTGACTAAAAATAGCCCCCTAAAATGATGTATTGCGTGAAGCCTGCGCGTTTTATCTCCGTCTCGTTTCATGATGAAAAATATGTAGATATTTCAACGTGAAAGGCTTTTACTTTTCGTTCTAACAGCAGTCAGGATGCGTATGTCAAACAGTCCGATGAGCGTGGTGATTCTTGCCGCAGGCAAGGGTACCCGCATGTATTCCGATCTTCCCAAGGTGCTGCATTCGCTGGCCGGCAAGCCAATGGTTCAGCATGTCATTGATACGGCTAAAGAATTAGGTGCTTCCGCTGTCCATTTGGTCTACGGGCACGGCGGCGATCTCCTTCGCCAGACGCTGCACGAAGATAAGCTAAATTGGATCTTACAGGCTGAACAGCTGGGTACCGGCCACGCCATGCAGCAGGCGGCGCCGTTCTTCAAAGATGATGAAGATATCCTCATGCTGTACGGCGATGTACCGTTGATTTCCGTCGAAACATTAAAGCGCCTGCGAGAAGCGAAACCGCAGGGCGGCATCGGTTTGCTGACGGTGAAGCTGGACGATCCGACCGGCTATGGCCGCATTACGCGCCATAACGGTGCGGTAACCGGCATTGTTGAGCATAAAGACGCCAGCGAAGAGCAGCGTCGGATTCAGGAAATTAATACCGGAATTCTGGTCGCCAACGGGGCGGATCTCAAACGCTGGCTGGCTAAGCTGACCAATAACAACGTGCAGGGCGAATATTACATTACCGATATTATCGCCATGGCCTATGCCGAAGGTCGCGAAATCGCGGCAGTCCATCCTCAGCGCCTAAGCGAAGTGGAAGGCGTGAATAACCGGCTGCAGCTATCCCGCCTGGAACGCGTCTGGCAGTCTGAAAAGGCGGAGGCACTTCTGCTCGCAGGCGTAATGCTTCGCGATCCGGCGCGTTTTGACCTGCGCGGCGTGCTGAAACACGGGCGCGATGTCGAAATAGATACTAACGTTATTCTCGAGGGGCATGTTGTTCTGGGCAATCGGGTGAAGATCGGCTCCGGCTGCGTGATCAAGAACAGTACCATTGGCGATGACTGCGAGATCAGTCCTTATACCGTAGTGGAAGATGCTCATCTTGAGGCCGCCTGTACTATCGGGCCATTCGCACGGCTGCGCCCTGGCGCGGAGCTCCTGGAAGGCGCGCACGTCGGTAACTTTGTCGAAATTAAAAAGGCGCGTCTGGGGAGAGGCACGAAAGCCGGGCATCTTTCCTACCTCGGAGACGCTGAGATTGGCGATAACGTCAATATCGGCGCCGGCACCATCACCTGTAACTATGATGGCGCAAATAAACATAAAACGGTGATCGGCGATGACGTGTTTGTTGGTTCGGACAGCCAGCTGGTCGCTCCCGTGACCATCGGCAAGGGAGTCACCATTGCTGCAGGAACGACGGTAACGCGCAACGTTGCCGACGATGAGTTAGTTTTAAGCCGCGTGCCGCAGGTTCATAAACAGGGCTGGCAGCGCCCGGTGAAGAAGAATTAACGCTTTTCTCTTTCGCCCTTTTGGGGGAAAGAGCGGGGTGAGGGGATAAAATAATCCTCCCCCCACGGCAGTGCCCATAAAAATAACCCCACTCTCTACAAGGCTCGGGGCGCCCGGAAAAACGGGTAAACAGGTTGACCGACAACGTATGGCATACAGCCAAAATCGGAATGAAAAACTATGTGTGGAATTGTTGGCGCAGTCGCGCAGCGTGATATTGCTGAAATCCTTCTCGAAGGTTTACGTCGTCTGGAATACCGCGGTTATGACTCCGCCGGTCTGGCAGTCGTCGATAACGAAGGTCATATGAACCGCGTTCGTCGCCTTGGGAAAGTCCAGATGCTGGCCCAGGCGTTGGAGGAACATCCGTTGCACGGTGGGACGGGAATTGCCCATACCCGCTGGGCGACGCACGGCGAACCCTCTGAAGGCAACGCGCATCCGCATGTTTCTGACCATATTGTGGTCGTGCATAACGGAATTATCGAGAACCATGAGCCGCTGCGCGAGCTGTTGCAGTCGCGGGGCTACGTTTTCGCCTCCGAGACTGACACCGAAGTTATTGCGCATCTGGTTCACTGGGAGCTGGAACAAGGCGGCACCCTGCGTGATGCTGTTCTGCGGACTATCCCGCAGCTTCGCGGCGCTTACGGTACCGTGATTATGGATTCCCGCGATCCGGGTACGCTGCTGGCCGCTCGTTCGGGCAGCCCGCTGGTTATTGGCCTGGGGATGGGAGAAAACTTCATTGCCTCCGATCAGCTGGCGCTCCTGCCGGTTACCCGCCGCTTTATCTTCCTCGAAGAGGGGGATATTGCGGAAGTCACCCGTCGTTCGGTCACTATCTTTGATAAATCCGGCGCCGAAGTGCTGCGCCCGGATATTGAATCCAGTCTGCAGTACGATGCAGGCGATAAAGGTATCTATCGCCACTATATGCAGAAAGAGATCTACGAGCAGCCGAACGCGATCAAAAATACCCTCTCCGGGCGCATTAGCCACGGTGAAGTTGATTTAAGCGAACTGGGCCCGCAGGCTAACGAGCTGCTGTCTCAGGTCGAGCATATTCAGATCATCGCCTGCGGTACCTCCTACAACTCAGGAATGGTTTCCCGTTACTGGTTTGAATCGCTGGCCGGTGTGCCGTGTGATGTCGAAATCGCTTCTGAGTTCCGCTATCGTAAATCGGCCGTGCGTCGCAACAGCCTGATGATCACCCTCTCGCAGTCCGGCGAAACGGCGGACACCCTCGCAGGTCTGCGCCTGTCGAAAGAGCTGGGCTATCTGGGCTCGCTGGCGATTTGTAACGTGCCGGGTTCATCACTGGTGCGGGAGTCCGATCTGGCGATGATGACCAATGCCGGGACGGAAATCGGCGTCGCTTCGACTAAAGCCTTCACTACGCAATTGACCGTTCTGCTGATGCTGGTGGCGAAACTGGCGCGTCTTAAGGGCCAGGATGCCGCGATTGAACACGATATCGTGCATGGCCTGCAGGCGCTGCCGAACCGCATTGAGCAGGTGCTCTCGCAGGACAAGCGCATTGAGGCGCTGGCTGAGAATTTCTCTGATAAACATCACGCGCTGTTCCTCGGACGTGGCGATCAGTACCCCATTGCCCTTGAAGGGGCGCTGAAGCTGAAAGAGATCTCCTATATTCACGCGGAAGCCTATGCCGCTGGCGAGCTGAAGCACGGTCCGCTGGCGCTGATTGATGCAGAAATGCCGGTGGTTGTGGTCGCGCCGAACAACGAACTGCTGGAAAAGCTGAAATCTAACATTGAAGAGGTTCGCGCCCGCGGCGGCCAGCTGTACGTCTTTGCTGACGGCGATGCGGGTTTCACCAGCAGCGATAATATGCACATCATTGAGATGCCGCACGTTGAAGAGGTGATCGCGCCAATCTTCTATACTGTACCGCTGCAGCTGCTGGCTTATCACGTCGCGCTGATCAAAGGAACTGACGTCGATCAGCCGCGTAACCTGGCGAAATCGGTGACCGTGGAATAACGGTTTTTACATCGTGACAGGGCTGCCATCCGGCAGCCCTTTTTATTTGCGGCGAACGGCGAGATCCCACCCGCTTTATGACAGTCTGTCATTTTTGCGACGCTTTTTTGCCGTCATAAAAATAAAATTTTTCGGCAATATTTTCCTCATTATCTTTATTAACAATATGATTTGTATTGTTTTTATTTATCGTAAAATCCCGCCTTTTGGCTTGTCATAAAACTGTAATAATTCGTACATTTTACTGTCACCTGTTTGTCCTATTTTGCTCACCATAGCTTCGAAACAATGGTTTACGAATCCAGCAGGAGACATTATGAACGTTATGCGTACCACCGTCGCAACAGTTGTCGCCGCGACCTTATCGATGAGTGCTTTCTCTGTTTTTGCAGCAGCAAGCCTGACTGGCGCTGGCGCAACTTTCCCCGCGCCGGTGTATGCCAAATGGGCAGATACCTATAACAAGGAAACGGGTAATAAAATCAATTACCAGGGTATCGGCTCCTCTGGCGGCGTAAAACAAATTACGGCCAACACCGTAGATTTCGGTGCCTCTGATGCCCCTCTGGCTGACGACAAACTGGCTCAGGAAGGTCTGTTCCAGTTCCCGACCGTGATCGGCGGCGTGGTGCTGGCGATCAACCTGCCTGGCGTGAAATCAGGCGAGCTGGTGCTTGACGGTAAAACGCTGGGTGATATCTACCTGGGCAAAATCAAAAAATGGGATGACGAAGCGATTGCTAAGCTCAACCCAGGTATGAAGCTGCCTTCTCAGAACATCGCGGTTGTTCGCCGTGCGGATGGCTCCGGCACCTCCTTCGTTTTCACCAGCTACCTGGCGAAGGTGAACGAAGAGTGGAAATCTAAAGTCGGCGCGGGTTCAACCGTTAACTGGCCGACCGGGCTGGGCGGTAAAGGCAACGACGGCATCGCCGCGTTCGTTCAGCGTCTGCCGGGCTCAATCGGCTACGTAGAATATGCCTACGCGAAACAGAACAACCTTGCTTATACCAAACTGCTGTCTGCCGATGGCAAGCCGGTGAGCCCGACGGAAGACAACTTCGCTAACGCGGCGAAAGAAATCGACTGGAGCAAATCCTTTGCACAGGATCTGACTAACCAGAAAGGCGACAATGCCTGGCCGATCACTTCTACCACCTTCATCCTGGTTCACAAGGCTTCCAACAAGCCAGAGCAAACCGCTGAAGTGCTGAAGTTCTTCGACTGGGCGTATAAGAACGGCGGTAAAGAAGCTAATGCGCTGGATTATGCCACCCTGCCGGATAGCGTGGTTGAGCAAGTTCGCGCAGCATGGAAGACCAACGTAAAGGACAGCAGCGGTAAAGCGCTGTACTAATACCCGTCTTACGTCGAGTTACAGGGACGATGGCAGCGCTTGTTCATCCCGGGAGCATAGATACGCTATGTGACCAGGGTGAACAAGCTTGCTACCTGCCTGCAGCTCGAATTATTTAGGGTATGGCATTACCTTTGCCAGAAAGATCAGTAAACTACGATTTTTTCTGGCCCGAAACTGAAGAGTAACGTATGGCTGCAACCAAGCCGGCATTTAACCCTCCGGGGAAAAAGGGTGACATAATTTTCAGCGTGCTGGTAAAACTGGCGGCGCTGATTGTGCTATTGATGCTTGGCGGCATCATCGTCTCCCTTATCATCTCGTCCTGGCCAAGCATTGAGAAATTTGGCTTTGCCTTTCTGTGGACCAAAGAGTGGGATGCGCCAAACCAGATTTTCGGCGCCCTGGTGCCCATTTACGGGACGCTGGTCACCTCATTTATCGCGCTGCTGATCGCCGTACCGGTGAGCTTCGGTATCGCGCTGTTCCTGACGGAACTTTCACCCGCCTGGCTGAAGCGCCCGCTGGGTATCGCTATTGAACTGCTGGCCGCCATCCCCAGTATCGTTTACGGCATGTGGGGTCTGTTTATTTTCGCTCCACTGTTTGCGACTTACTTTCAGGAGCCGGTTGGCAACGTTTTGTCGACCATTCCGTTCGTTGGCGCGCTCTTTGCGGGTCCGGCGTTTGGTATCGGCATTCTGGCGGCCGGCGTCATTCTGGCCATCATGATCATTCCTTACATCGCTGCCGTTATGCGTGACGTTTTTGAACAGACGCCGGTAATGATGAAAGAGTCCGCATACGGTATCGGTTGTACAACATGGGAAGTTATCTGGCGTATCGTTCTGCCCTTTACCAAAAACGGCGTGATTGGCGGGGTGATGCTCGGACTGGGGCGCGCGCTGGGGGAAACCATGGCGGTAACCTTTATTATCGGCAACACCTACCAGCTCGATAGCGCTTCGCTGTATATGCCAGGTAACAGCATCACCTCCGCGCTGGCGAATGAGTTTGCCGAAGCGGAAACCGGACTGCACGTTGCAGCCTTGATGGAACTGGGTCTGATTCTGTTCGTTATCACCTTTATTGTTCTGGCCGCATCAAAGTTTATGATCATGCGCCTGGCTAAGAACGAGGGGGCACGCTAATGGCGACGATTGAATTACAAACCACCGCAGAGCTGGCGGAATCCCGTCGCAAAATGCAGGCGAAACGCCGCATGAAAAACCGCCTCGCCCTGACGCTATCGATGGCGACCATGGCGTTTGGCCTGTTCTGGCTTATCTGGATCCTGATGTCCACCGTCACTCGCGGCATCGACGGCATGAGCCTGGCGCTGTTTACCGAAATGACGCCGCCGCCTAATACGGCGGGCGGCGGTCTGGCGAACGCCCTGGCAGGTAGCGGATTGTTGATCCTGTGGTCGACGGTTATCGGTACCCCTCTGGGCATTCTGGCGGGGATTTATCTGGCGGAATATGGCCGTAAATCCTGGCTGGCTGAAGTCATTCGTTTTATTAACGACATCCTGCTTTCCGCGCCGTCGATTGTGGTCGGTCTGTTTGTATACACCATCGTCGTTGCGCAAATGCAGCACTTTTCCGGCTGGGCGGGCGTGATTGCGCTGGCGCTGCTGCAGGTGCCTATCGTGATTCGTACTACTGAAAATATGCTGAAGCTGGTGCCGGATAGCCTGCGCGAAGCGGCCTATGCGCTCGGTACGCCAAAGTGGCGAATGATTTCTGCGATCACCCTGAAAGCATCGGTCTCCGGCATTATGACCGGTATCCTGCTGGCCATTGCCCGTATCGCCGGGGAAACGGCGCCGCTGCTGTTCACCGCGCTCTCCAATCAGTTCTGGAGCACCGACATGATGCAGCCGATCGCTAACCTGCCGGTAACGATTTTCAAATTTGCCATGAGTCCCTTTGCGGAGTGGCAGCAACTGGCATGGGCCGGGGTATTGATTATCACCCTGTGCGTATTGCTGCTGAACATTCTGGCGCGCGTTATTTTCGCGAAGAATAAACACGGTTAATTTTTGCGGCGCGGCGAAACGCGGCGCCGAACGAGGAAAAGAACGAGATGAGTATGGTGAATACGACCCCGGGTAAGCTTTCAGTTCGTAACCTGAACTTCTACTACGGAAAATTCCATGCCCTGAAAAACATCAACCTGGATATCACAAAAAACCAGGTGACGGCGTTTATCGGTCCGTCAGGCTGCGGTAAATCCACGCTGCTGCGTACGTTCAACAAAATGTTTGAGCTGTACCCGGAGCAGCGTGCAGAAGGTGAAATTCTGCTGGATGGCGATAATATTCTGACCAATACCCAGGATATCGCGCTGCTGCGTGCCAAAGTCGGCATGGTATTCCAGAAGCCGACGCCGTTCCCGATGTCTATCTATGACAATATCGCCTTTGGCGTGCGTCTGTTCGAGAAACTCTCCCGCGCGGATATGGACGAGCGAGTGCAGTGGGCTTTGACCAAAGCCGCATTATGGAATGAAACCAAAGATAAACTGCATCAGAGCGGATATTCTCTCTCCGGCGGTCAGCAGCAGCGTCTGTGTATCGCGCGCGGTATCGCTATTCGTCCGGAAGTGCTGCTGCTGGATGAGCCCTGTTCGGCGCTGGACCCGATCTCTACCGGGCGTATTGAAGAGCTGATCACCGAACTGAAACAGGATTACACCGTCGTTATCGTGACTCACAACATGCAGCAGGCCGCGCGTTGCTCCGACCATACGGCGTTTATGTATCTTGGCGAGCTGATTGAATTCAGCAACACGGACGATCTGTTTACCAAACCCGCTAAGAAGCAAACTGAAGATTATATTACTGGCCGCTACGGTTGATTGCCCTTCTGCTTTCAGGCTCTAACCTATTGGGCAATCAGGAGATACCATGGATAACCTAAATCTTAATAAACATATTTCCGGCCAGTTCAATGCCGAACTGGAGTACATCCGCACCCAGGTCATGACCATGGGTGGGCTGGTGGAGCAGCAGCTTTCTGATGCTATCACCGCGATGCATAACCAGGACAGCGAACTGGCAAAGCGCGTTATCGACGGCGATAAGCAGGTCAATATGATGGAAGTGGCGATCGATGAAGCCTGCGTGCGCATCATCGCCAAGCGTCAGCCGACCGCCAGCGACCTGCGCCTGGTGATGGCGATTATCAAAACCATCGCCGAACTGGAACGTATCGGTGACGTTGCGGATAAAATCTGCCGCACAGCGCTGGAAAAGTTCTCCCAGCAGCACCAGCCGCTGCTGGTGAGTCTGGAATCGCTGGGGCGCCATACCGTGCAGATGCTGCACGATGTGCTGGATGCTTTTGCCCGTATGGACCTTGATGAAGCGGTGCGGATTTATCGTGAAGATAAGAAAGTCGACCAGGAATATGAAGGCATCGTGCGCCAGCTGATGACCTATATGATGGAAGATTCGCGCACTATTCCCAGCGTCCTGACCGCGCTGTTCTGCGCCCGCTCGATTGAGCGTATTGGCGACCGCTGCCAGAATATCTGCGAATATATTTTCTACTTCGTTAAAGGTCAGGATTTCCGTCACGTTGGCGGCGACGAACTGGATAAACTGCTGGCGGGAAAAGATCCTAAAGAGTAATGAATCACAGAGACTAATTCTGATATAAGGATATATCAGAATTAGTTATGATTAATGCAGTGGCTATTTTTTTTATTCGCAAAAATTGATGCGATTTTCATCACAAATAATAATTTCGCCAATTGTGGTTTGATTTTTATAGCGTAACAATGTGGTTCATTAATCGGGTGACTTGTCGTTACAGGGCCCGAATAAGTACGCTGGATTGTTACTGCGTAAGCAGGCAAAACCTGACATCACCGTTAACCGGGTGATGTCAGGTTTTTTTTTGCCAAATAATCCACCCGCAGTAAATGAATGGGATTGTTACCGCCGTGCGGGCAAAACCTGAAGAAAATCGCCTCTGTTTTATACAGGGAGTTTTCTTCAGGTTTTTTTATGCGATGCAAGGATGTCTGAGAATACACCATGCCTTCACGCAGGTTGTTATTTTTTCGCGATATTCAATTGCACTCATGTTTATATAAAGGGAACTTATGTTTAAAAAAAATCTGATTACATCTGCCATACTTATTATGGCACCGCTCGCTTATTCGACGCATGCTCTGGCGGAATCGCTAACGGTCGAACAGCGCCTTGAGCTTCTGGAAAAGGCGCTTAAAGATACGCAGTCCGAACTTAAAAAATATAAAGATGAAGAGAAAGCCAGAAATCAAATCTGGATCGCCAATACGCAGTCCGGTACCAACACACAACGTGCTTCTACGCAGGTTGCCAGCGCTCCCGCACCGGCCGGCGGCGCAGAAAAACCAGCCGCGGTTCTGGTGAAAAACGAACAGCCCGCGGCGAATGGCGAGTCCATTTATAGCTCGATGACAATGAAGGATTTCAGCAAGTTTGTGAAGGATGAAATTGGCTTCAGCTATAACGGCTATTACCGTTCCGGCTGGGGGACCGCATCTCATGGTTCACCAAAGTCCTGGGCGATTGGCTCGCTCGGTCGCTTCGGTAATGAATACTCTGGCTGGTTTGATTTACAGCTTAAGCAGCGGGTCTATCAGGAAGACAATAAGCGGGTTGATGCCATCGTGATGCTTGACGGTAACGTCGGGCAGCAGTATTCCTCCGGCTGGTTTGGCGATAACGCTGGCGGCGAGAACTATATGCAGTTCTCTGATATGTACGTAAATACCAAAGGTTTCCTGCCATTCGCACCGGAGGCGGATTTCTGGGTGGGTAAGCACGGCGCGCCGAAAATTGAAATCCAGATGCTGGACTGGAAAACGCAGAGAACCGATGCCGCAGCAGGCATTGGTCTTGAAAACTGGAAAGTGGGCGCGGGTAAATTTGATATCGCGCTGGTGCGCGAGGACGTCGATGACTACAACCGCACGTTGACCAAAAGCCAGCAAATTAACACCAATACTATTGATATTCGTTATAAAGAGATCCCTCTTTGGGATAAAGCATCACTGATGGTCAGCGGTCGTTATGTCGCGGCCAATCAGAGCTCATCTGAGAAATATAATGAAGGTAATAATGGATATTATGAATGGAAAGATACCTGGATGGCGGGAACGTCGTTAACGCAGAAGTTTGATAACGGCGGATTTAACGAATTTTCCTTCCTGCTGGCAAATAACTCCATCGCCAGCAGCTTCTCGCGCTACGCGGGATCCAGCCCGTATACCACCTTTAACGGCAGATACTATGGCGATCACACCAACGGCACCGCCGTTCGTTTGACCTCTCAGGGAGAAACCTATTTGAGTGATGACATCATTCTGGCGAACGCCATCGTTTACTCTTTTGGTAATGATGTCTACAGCTACGAGACCGGCGCGCACTCTGATTTTGAGTCTATTCGCGCCGTCGTGCGCCCGGCCTGGATTTGGGATAAATATAACCAGACCGGCGTTGAGCTGGGCTATTTCAAGCAGCAGAACAAAGATATCACCGGCAAGAAATATAACGAATCCGGCTACAAAACCACCCTGTTCCATACCTTTAAAGTGAATACCAGTATGCTGACCTCCCGCCCGGAAATTCGTTTCTATGCGACTTATATTAAAGCGCAGGATATCGACCTGGATAAGGCAGCCAACAGCAATACTCGCAGCATTTTTGAAGACGGTAAGAACGACCAGTTTGCCGTAGGCGCCCAGGCTGAAATCTGGTGGTAAGGCTGGTTCCGGTCAGGACAAATTCTCAAGAGGAATATCGATGAAACGACATGCTATTTACTTCGCTCTGGCGCTGGCAGGCGCTGCATTTACCGCTCATGCCGCGCCATTCCCGGCCACCCCGAGCGCGGCGATCCCGGTCAGCCAGTATATTACCCAGGTTAACGGCGATAAGAGCATTACCTTCCGCCTGTTTGCCCCGGATGCAAAACGGGTATCCGTGGTAACGGGGGCAACGCCGGATACCTTCGTCTCCCATGATATGACCAAAGACGAGCAGGGGATCTGGACATGGAAAAGCGAAGCGATGACCCCGAACCTTTACGAATATTATTTCGATGTCGACGGATTCCGTTCTGTCGACACCGGTAGCCGCTATCAAAAACCGCAGCGACAGGTGAATACCAGCCTGATTCTGGTTCCCGGCAGCATTCTTGACGATCGCGCGGTGGCTCACGGCGAGCTACGAACTCTGACCTATCACTCAAAGGCCCTGAATTCTGAGCGTCGCGCCTACGTGTGGACGCCGCCAGGCTATACCGGTAGCGGCGAGCCGCTGCCGGTGCTCTACTTCTATCACGGTTTTGGCGACAGCGGCCTGTCGGCTATCGATCAGGGACGTATCCCGCAAATCATGGATAACCTGCTGGCGGAAGGCAAAATCAAGCCCATGCTGGTAGTGGTGCCGGATACCGAAACCGATATTCCTGAAGCGGTTGCGGAAAACTTCCCGCCGCAGGAGCGGCGTAAAACCTTCTATCCGCTGAATGCGAAAGCGGCTGATAAAGAGCTGATGAACGATATTATTCCGCTGATTGATGAGCGCTTTAACGTGCGTAAAGACGCGGATGGCCGGGCGCTTGCCGGGCTGTCGCAGGGCGGTTATCAGGCGTTGGTCTCCGGAATGAACCATCTGGAGAGCTTCGGCTGGCTGGCAACCTTCAGCGGCGTAACGACAACGACGGTACCGGATGCCGGCGTTGAAGCACAGCTAAACCAGCCGCAGGCGATCAACAAGCAGCTGCGTAACTTTACCGTCGTCGTGGGTGAGAAAGACGTGGTCACCGGTAAAGATATCGCCGGCCTGAAAGCGGAGCTGGAGAAGCAGAAAATCAACTTTGATTACCATGAGTATCCGGGCCTCAACCATGAAATGGACGTCTGGCGCCCGGCCTACGCCGAGTTCGTTCAGAAGTTGTTCAAATAAAATTAAGGGGCCAGTTTGCTGGCTCCTTATCTTCAATACCTTGAGGGAGACAATATGAAATTAATCGTGACGGAAGATTATGCGGAGATGAGCCTGGTCGCCAGCCATCACGTTCTGGGCTATATCACCGCGCCGCGCAGGGTGAATCTGGCGGTGACGGCAGGCAGTACGCCGAAAAAAATGTATGAATATCTGACGGCCGCGATTAAAGGTAAACCGTTCTATTCTCAAGTCCATTATTACAACTTTGACGAGATCCCATTCCGTGGACAGGATCGTGAAGGCGTGACCATTTCCAATTTGCGCAATCTGTTTTTTACTCCCGCTCAGATCCCGGAAGAGAACATTCACAAGCTCAGCCATGAAAACTTTATGCATCACGACCAGCGATTACAGGAAGAAGGGGGCCTCGATCTGATGGTGATGGGCCTCGGCGCCGACGGCCATTTTTGCGGTAACTTGCCGAATACCACGCGCTTCCACGATGCGACGGTGGAAGTCCCTATCGTCGGAGATATGGTGGGCCTTGTCGCTCACGGCGAAATGGGCGGCGACTTCTCTGCGGTGCCGGATAGCTACGTCACGATGGGGCCGAAAAGCGTTATGGCGGCGAAAAACCTGCTGCTTATCGTCAGCGGCGCCGCAAAGGCGCGGGCGCTACAAGAGGTGATTGAAGGCGAAGTCAGCGAGCGGGTTCCGGCATCAGTGCTGAAACTGCATCCATCCCTGGTGATAGTGGCTGATAAAGCGGCGGCTGCGGAATTGAGACAACCGTAATCCACTTTCAGCGTAGCGCAGGCGGGACGCGTCCTGATAGCGCTACGCTCCGGGTTTATCGCGTTATATTCCAGCCGCGCGCTTGCCATAGTTCAGGTAGCTCTTCCAGGCGGGTAAAGGTCGTCACCTTCGGATGGTCGATCGGCTTATTATGCGGATCGGCGCAGAAGTAGAACACCTCCATTCCGGCGGCAATCCCTGACTGCGCGCCTGCGCTGGAATCATCAACCAGAATGCAGTTTTCGACGTTAACGTTCATCGCTTTTGCGGCATGCAGCATCAGGGCCGGATCGGGCTTCCAGCGCTGAATATCATAGCCGCTGTAAAGACGCTCGGGAAAATGGTGCAGCATTCCGGTTTTACCCAGAGAGTGCTGCATTTTGCTCACCGGACCGTTGGAGACCACGCACATCGGCACGCTGACCGCGTCCAGTAGCGCCTGGGCGCCAGAGATGACTTCCAGTTCGCTATCAAACAGGCGGGCGACTTCATCGCGGTACACCGGCTCAAGGGTCGCCTTATCCAGATTAACGCCGTACTCCGCGTTAATGGTGTCGATAATCTCGTACAGCTTTACGCCCTTGAAGCGCTTAAAAATCTCCTCTAAATCCAGCGTAATGCCGAATTCCCTGAACATGTGAACGTAGGCGCGGGAGCAGATCACCTCGCTGTCGACCAGCGTGCCGTCACAGTCGAAAAATACTGCTTCTGGTTGGGTCATGTCGTTTCCATTTTAATAAGTTAACGTTTTCGTCTTGCTGATTTGTGAGACGCAATCGTTGCCGTATAAGCAAAATCGATGAAAAAAAGTATCTCACAACCGCCCTTATTGTCGCATTTTGGTATAGGATAGCGACGAATTTTCCCTCCTTTGTTCGGAAACCGATAATGAGTCAACAACAAACCAGCCAGTCTTCTGGCCAGGGTCTGCTGGAGCGCGTGTTCAAACTGCGTGAACACGGCACGACGGCACGCACCGAAGCGATTGCAGGTTTCACCACCTTTCTGACGATGGTGTACATCGTTTTCGTTAACCCACAGATCCTCGGCGTGGCGGGTATGGATACCAGCGCCGTTTTCGTCACAACCTGTCTGATTGCTGCATTCGGCAGCATCATGATGGGGCTGTTCGCGAACCTTCCGGTGGCCCTGGCGCCGGCGATGGGGCTAAACGCCTTCTTTGCTTTTGTCGTGGTACAGGCGATGGGCTTGCCCTGGCAGGTCGGGATGGGCGCGATTTTCTGGGGCGCCGTTGGCCTGCTCCTGCTGACGATTTTCCGCGTGCGCTACTGGATGATTGCGAATATCCCGGTTAGCCTGCGTATTGGTATCACCAGCGGTATCGGCCTGTTTATCGGTATGATGGGCCTGAAAAACGCGGGCGTTATCGTCGCCAACCCGGAAACCCTGGTGAGTATCGGCAACCTGACGTCTCACAGCGTGCTGCTGGGTATTCTTGGCTTCTTTATTATTGCTATTCTGGCTTCCCGCAACATCCACGCGGCGGTGCTGGTTTCTATCGTGGTCACCACTTTGCTGGGCTGGATGCTGGGTGACGTTCACTACAGCGGCATCGTTTCCATGCCGCCGAGCGTAACGACGGTCATTGGCCATGTTGACCTGGCAGGTTCGCTGAATCTTGGCCTGGCAGGAGTGATCTTCTCGTTTATGCTGGTGAACCTGTTCGACTCCTCCGGCACCCTGATCGGCGTAACCGACAAGGCCGGCCTGGCCGATGCTAAGGGCAAGTTCCCGCGTATGAAGCAGGCGCTGTTTGTCGATAGCGTATCCTCCGTTGCGGGGTCTTTTATCGGTACCTCTTCCGTCACTGCCTATATTGAATCTTCCTCTGGGGTTTCCGTGGGCGGCCGTACCGGCTTAACCGCCGTGGTGGTGGGCATTTTGTTCCTGCTGGTGATCTTCCTGTCGCCGCTGGCGGGCATGGTCCCTCCTTATGCCGCAGCCGGCGCGCTGATTTACGTTGGCGTCCTGATGACGTCCAGCCTGGCGCGCGTGAAGTGGGATGATTTAACCGAATCCGTTCCTGCGTTTATTACCGCCGTGATGATGCCGTTTAGCTTCTCCATTACAGAAGGTATTGCCTTAGGCTTTATCTCTTATTGCGTGATGAAGATTGGCACCGGCCGGCTGCGCGATCTCAGCCCGTGCGTTATTGTAGTTTCACTGCTGTTCGTGCTGAAGATTGTGTTTATTGACGCGAAATAAACAGTAAGCCCTTTTCTGTGAAAAGGGCTTTAGCGTTTACACCCTCTCCGCGAGGGAGAGGGGCGGGGTGACATCCCTTTTTATTCAGGCCTTAACTCGCTGAATATACTCGGCAAAAGCGCTAAGCTGCCCGGTCAGATGATCGAGCGTGCCCTGATCGACAACTTTCCCCTCCTGCGGATCCACTTTATTCTGAATCACGCCGCCCATAAACTCGGGCTTATTCATCACCATCGCATCGAGGAATACCAGAATCTGACGCAGATGATACTGGCAGCGCGCGCCGCCAATGGCCCCCATAGAGCTGGTCTGGATCAGAACCGGCTTGCCGGATAGCGGTTGTTCCGGGAGACGAGACAGCCAGTCGATGGCGTTTTTCAGGCCGCCGGGCACCGAGTAGTTATATTCCGGCGTAACGATAACCACGCCATCCGCCTCACGAATTTGCTGCGCGATATCCTGAACGCTTTGTGGGAAACCCTCTTCCTGCTGCACGTCGGCATCATAGAGAGGAATATCGCCAATGGACGGTAACGCGGAAACTTCCATACCCGCGGGCGCGATGCCGGGCAGGGTACGTGCGACCATGGCATTAAAAGAGCCTTTGCGCAGACTTCCGAGTAACGTAACAACTTTCAACGTATCAGACATGATTGCTCCTTTGCATCATGATGGCCGGGAACACCGGTCAGTTGAGGGAGAAGGCTTTTTCTACCGGTAAACTGGTGAAGCGCATCAGCCGGGCGGATGGTTCTTTAGCACGGGTCTGCGCGTCAGGCAGGCTGCGCCAACCCTCTTTCGCGTTATATTCCCAGACTTTTAGCTGGCCAATATCCGGGCTGGCGGCAATAGACCAGACCAGCACCGTTTCGGCGTCGCAGACGGCTTCGATTGACTGCGTCCCGCTTGTCCGCAACCGTCCGGAGCCCGGGAGAAGCTGCAGGTTCAAGGCGGTTTCGCCGGTCAGCTTCATCACGCTTTTGCGTAACGCATCAAGCTGCGCGCGCGCTTCGTCAGGATCGTGCTGATTGCTAATCCATATTCGCTCATTACTGTTAAATACGTAACGTTCTGTATCGTGCGATGCATGTAACGCGCGGGAAGCGTGCGGCAATTCCATATCCAGGCCGCAATCGCCTTCGGTGGTTAAGGCAACGCCGACGATATTTCCGGCATAGGAGATGGAGAAACGCGGGAGATGTTCGTCGCGAAAAGCCGGTTTTCCATTCTCTTCGTCAATAATTTCGGGGAGTTCACTGATGCCGTACAACATAAAGAGGAGTTCTGCGAGGAGTGACCGGGATGCGCGATATCGGCTTTGTCGGTACTCAGGCAGGCGTCTGGCGGATTGATGACAGGCCGCTGACAGGCGTGTGGATAGCGGCTCCCGGGTGTTGAGTATCCCTCTTGCAAAATGCGTTGCCATTCTTCGCTCCGTGATTAATGGTCAATGATAAAAACTGCAAATGATATTATCGCTCAGAATTACCAGGTTTTAATGTGGAAATCATCTCTTGAAAAGGGAAATTGCGTGAATTTTACAATTTATTGCGCAAAGGGGGGCAAACCGGGAGCTATAGCGGTTCGGCGTAGAGCTGCCTGAGCGTTTCCCGTAGCCAGACGATCTTCGGGTTATAACTGTTGCGCTTATGCCAAAGAAGGGTAAAGGGGACGCGTATTTTCTCCAGCTGCGACGGTTCCAGCGGCAGAGGTAAGCAAACCAGCGGCAGGTGGTGCTGCTGATTGTAACGCTGGCAGTAACGCGGAGCGGTGGCCAGCATCGTATGATTGGGCTGAGCGGCCATAAATAACGACTGCTCAAAACCCGGAACGGTCAGCGCCACGGTGCGTTTATGTCCCAGATCCTGCAGGACATCGTCCAGCGCCCAGGTGTCGCTTTGTTCCCAGCAAATATTAATGTGCGGATAGCGCAAGAACGTGTCCAGATTCCACTCTTCGCTCAGCGCGGGATGATCGGCGCGCAGCCATACCTGCGGGAGATCGGTAAACAGGATTTCAAAATCAATATACCAGGGCAGCAGGCTAAGCTGCTCCCGGGAGCGAGGATGTGTTTCCCTGCCGCAAAATCCGATATCGACTTCACCGCGAATAATCGCATCCAGCGAATCGTAATCCCAGTTACGCAGGCGGATCAGCGCCTGAGGATAGCGCTGGTAAATCCGCTGCGAAAGCGTATTGAGAAGGATCATCAGCAGCGGCGACTCTGCCGCCAGCTCAAACTTTAGCCCGCTGGGCATAGTGTGATGAGGCTTATCAAGGATCTGATTGCCCATCTGCATCCAGTCCGCCAGATCCTGCTCCATACTGCTCATCAGCGGCGTGGGCGATAGCCCCAGAGGCGTTTTGACAAACAGCGGATCGTCAAACCAGGCGCGCAGCTTGGCCAGCGATTTGCTTACCGCTGACGGCGAGACGTTCATCCGTTTCGCCGTGCGGGTGACGCTGAGCTCCTGAGTTAAGAGCTGCAGGCAGAGCAGCAGATTAAGATCGAGACTCGACAGGGGTTTCTTCATAGCGTTGCGCGGCCCGCGCCGGAGAGGCGACCATAATCAGAACAATGCTCACTATGCTACAGGCAATAAGTATCCCGATCAGCATATTCATCGCGCTGAGTCCGATGATGGCCGCCAGCCAAATCCACAGAGAAGAGCCGCAAACCTGAGCTATCCCTAAAACTGAACTCGCTACGCCAGCGCGCAGGGTGAATGGCCCGAGGGCCTGACTCATCGCCACGCCAAAGCCTGCGGAGAACCCTGCGCAAATCAGTCCCAGCCCCAGCATCGTCACCGTCTGGCTGGTGGACAGACTCAGCAGCACGCCCGCGCTAAAGAACAGCGCCTGTGAGGTCAGCATGAGCGTGCGGGGTTTAAATAGCGTCAGAGCAAACGGCGTCGAAAACGAAACCACCATGCTCACGAGCGCCATAAGCGCCATGGTCATGGAATAGGTACCGCGATCGAAGCCCATCACCTCCATCATCAGCACCGGTGAGACGTTAACGTAGGTCAGAATAGCCGTCACGCTCAGAGTAGTCATCACGATTCGGCTGAGGAAAAAGCGATTGAGCAGCGACTCCGGGACGATATTTTGCTGCTTTGCCGCGTGCGGAACGGATGTTGGTCGCGTTTCCCGCAACACAAATATCGACAGCAATCCCACCAGAGCCCCCATGCCGCTCATGGTATAGAACAGGCTCTGCCAGGGGAATTTCAGCATAATCAGATGACCGATTACCGGGGCCAGAACCGGAATAATGCAGGTAATACCGTTAAGGAGAGAAAGCACTTTTGCCCGGCGGCGATCGTCCAGGGTATCGCGCAATACCGCAAAGGCGACCACGTAGCAGCTGCCCGCGCCAATACCCTGAATAAAACGCCCGGCCAGGAAATGGGCGCTGCCCTGCGCCTGCGAGCAAAGAAGAGAGGCCAGCAGGAAAACGACGGCGCCGAAAATCGCCACCGGCTTCCGGCCGGATTTGTCGGCTATACGGCCAGCAAACAGCATCGCCGCGGCCATTCCTGCCAGGTAAACTGAAAAGGCGATGTGCAGCTGCGCTTCACTGGCCCCCAGATCCTGCGCAATGCGCGGCAGGCCGACCAGATACATATCGATGCCGGATGGATAAAGCAGAACCAGCGCAAAACTGCAGATAAGAAAGCGTGCCATAGAACCCCTCACATAAGATTGCCGTAAAGCATAGTGGGGTTCGTGCGGTAGTACGAGTTGCCATTTGGACAACAATGTTTTCCTGAGAGGAAACGGGAGACGCAAGAGACACTTTTCATGCCCGTATAAATCGGTATGGTGGGTTTGATTCAGGGGATACCGTCCCGCCAGCGGGTCTGGCGGGCGGCGGAGGCTTGTCAGGCCAGCAGCGTGTGATTAACTTTAATCACCGTTTTTTTTATCTCAACGCTCTCTGCGCCCTGCACGCCTGGCTTATGCGGCTCGCCCGGCAAGAAAATGGCAAACATACCGGGCTTCAGCACTACCTGCTGCTGGTCGGCAATGGTTGAACATAGCCGGTAGTCCTCCTCGTGGTGCCATGTTTCGCACTCCCGGGCGCTATCGACCACGCCATAATGGATTGTTTCTTCGCCTTCCAGCAGGATCTGAATATCAATAAATTTTTCGTGCAGCTCCGCTTTTTTACTTTCCGCCGGCTGCGTAGCGAAGCGCATGACGTTCATATAAATATCATCGCCCTGTAAATCATAACGCCCGGGTTCACACTGCTGCGGCTGGGCCTTAACGGCCAGCCTCACAGCCTCAAGCAGAACGGGTGATAGTCCTGCGCATTCCGGGTGATGGATATCGCCGATAATCATAATGCTTTGTCCTCTGCTAACAACGCCGCGCCAATCAGCCCGGCATCATGCTGATAGTGTGCGGCTACAATAGGGGTGTGATATACCGCAGGCTCCTGCGCCAGATATCTTTCAACCAGAGGAATATAGCCGGGCGCCAGCCCGATACTGCCGCCCAGGACGGCATACTGGCAGTTATAGCTGGCCTTCATGTCGGCAATCAGCCGGGCGATGGTTTGCGCCGAACGGTGAACTAAGGATGTCGCCTGGGAATGGCCGCTCTGCGAAAGAGCAAAAATGGTTTTGGCCGTCATTCCCTGCAGATCGTCAGTTGCCAGCGCGGCGATCCCCCTTCCGGATGCAATAGCCTCCACGCAGCCAATACGCCCGCAGCCGCAGCGCGGGCCGTGCGGGTCAGCCAGCGTATGGCCGATATGTCCGGCCAGCCCCTCCTTGCCGGACAAGAGCTTACCGTGGCAGACGATACCGCCGCCCACGCCGGTAGAGATGGTGATGAAGACCATCTCGCTCGCATCGACAGCCAGAGCGTGATATTCGGCCCAGGCTGCCGCCTGCGCATCGTTCACCGCCAGGCACGGCAGCCCCGTTAGCTGCGCCAGCGTGTCCCTAAGAGGAAACTGCGCCAGCCCGCCCAGGTTATCCGGGTTTAACGCCGTCAGAACGCCGTGACCAATAATGCCCGTGGAGGCGACCGCTACCTGCCGGGGCCGGCCTGCGAAAGGCGCAACCAGCTCGCGTAACGCTTCCGTTAGCGCCGCCGGCGTTTTGCTGGCTGGCGTTGACAGCGTCTGTTTTTCCAGCACGCGATGCTGAGTATCGACCAGTGCGGCGGCCAGCTTGGTGCCGCCGATATCAATTGCCAGCGTGGTCATAGCGCAGCCTCAGTCAGCGCATCGCGGTACCACTGGCAGATGTGTTCCAGACGCGTAATCGCTGAGCCGACGGTCACCGCCCATGCGCCGTGCTTTATCGCCTGCGCCGCCAGCGCCGGGGAGTTAAATCGGCCTTCGGCAATGACCCGGTATCCTTTGGCGCTCAGCGCCTGCACTAGCGGGAAATCCGGTTCGGTAGGTACCGCATCCGTGGTATACCCGGACATCGTTGTCCCGATAATGTCTGCGCCAAGATTGTGGCACTCAGTCCCGTCCTCCAGGCTGGAGCAGTCTGCCATCGCCGCGCAGCCACGCTGATGAATTCGGTCAATCATTGCCTTAACGCCAACCGGACGCGGGCGTTCCGTACCGTCGAAGGCGATAATATCCGCCCCCGCCTGCGCCAGCGCGTCTACATCTTCCAGAAATGGCGTAATACGCACCGGCGAGTCCGGCAGATCGCGCTTGATGATGCCAATAATCGGTACTGAAATCAGTTCGCGGGTCGCCTTCAGGTTGTTAAGGCCTTCAATTCGTACTGCGACCGCCCCCGTATTGACCGCCGCCAGCGCCATAGCCGCGACGATTTCAGGTTTATCTAACGGGCTACCCGGTACCGGCTGGCAGGAGACAATGAGGCCACCCAATTGTTTAACGTTACTATCCAAATCATCAAATAAAGACATAGCACTATCCCTTACTTCCGTTTGCGCCCGACAGAGCCGGGCGCATGAATTTAGTGTTTATCGCAAAGCGGAGCGTTCGCTTTGTCGTGACCAACCAGTGCGCCGCTGAACGGTTTACCATCAATAGCGTCATGGGTACGTAGCGCTTCCGGGCGAATCCAGCGCTGTACTCGGGACGGCATATCCAGACCAATCAGCAGGATCACCACAAACGTCAGTCCGAAGGAGAGCGACCCCAGCGCCGTACCCAGATGCATGTGCTGTGCGACCAGCGCGCCGAGGACCGGCGCAGCCGCCCCGCCCAGGGCGCCTACGTTATAGGTGAAACCCAGACCGGCAGCGCGCTGGTCGGTGTCGAAGTAGCCGCCGATCAATTTCGGTAAGATCCCGGCAATCCCCTGACCCAGCATCTGCTGGAAGAAGAGAAGGATGCCCAGACCCCAGAGGCTGGAGCCGCCGATGGCGAAGACCGGAATAATCAGAACCTGCGATGCCAGCAGGCTGTAAACGTAGGCTTTTCGCGTGCCCAGCCAGTCGCCGAGGAAACCGCCGACGATGCAGCCGACGGCTGCGCCGAATCCGCTAAAGAAGAGCACCTTCGCGACCGTCGACGGATCGTATGCCAGCTCGGTTTTCAGATAGGTCGGCAACAGCGCCTGGATAGGCCAGGAGTAGAGAAAGGCGAACAGAACGACAACCATCAGCATCACGCCGGTCGGCCAACGTTTTCCGCTGCTCTGTACCATAAAGCTGATGAAAATGATGGTGCAGACGAGCGCCAGCGCAATCACCACGAGCGGATTGTGCAGGTTTCCGGCGAAGCAGAACCAGAGCGCGGCCGTTGCGGCCAGCGTCATCAGCATATTCATGGCGCGATATTTACCGCGATAGAGAATATCCACCATCGTCCGCACCGGCGTTTTTTTCGTCTGGCGCTCTGTCCAGTCTTCCGTTTCCGGAATATTTTTACGCAGCCACAGCGCGAAAATAATCGGCAGAATGCCGAGGAAGAACAACGCGCGCCAGCCCCACAAGGGGACCACCAGACTGTAAACCTGCGCCGCTACGACAGCGCCGACGGAAAAGCCGGAAATCAGGAAGCCGCTGGCTTTATTTCGCAAGTGTTTTGGCCAGCTTTCAATCACATAGGTGGCGCTGGAGCCGTACTCTCCGGCCATTCCCATTCCAATCACCATACGGGCGATAAACATGGAGGTGTATCCGGGCGCAAAGCCGCAGGCCAGCGTACCGACGGAGAAAAGAATAATACTGCTGACCATCGCGAGGCGGCGGCCATAGCGATCACCCATCGCCCCCAGCAGCAAGCCGCCGAACCAGCGGGAGATAAACGCCGCCGAGATAATACTCGCCGCCTGTACCGTGGTGAGCTGGAATTCGCTTTGTACTTCGGTGAGCACCAGAGCAATTAAAACGAAATCAAAACCATCCAGTAAATAGCCCAGCCAGGCTGCGGAAAACGCCCGCCACTGCGACTTATTGAGGTGCTTATACCATGGTTTGGTACTTATTATTTCACTCATATGCTCTCCTGTGATGAGCAACGTTTTTATGCTGTAGGGCCAAAAAAAAGCAGGGTGCCGCGCACCCGAATGAAGTTAAACTCCAATTAATGTATTTTTTAGAAGTTAAACACCACAAGGGCTTTGCATGAGATATGTGAACAAGATCATGGTCACAGGCGAGGGGGAATGAAAAAAGGCGATCTGACTCACGCGATGAGACGTAATATGTTTTTGCCGCGCCGGGGATAGCCGCATCACCACGGCGTTTTTTAAAAAACCATATTGCCTGGCGCTGAACTGTCCTCCATCATGAGCGCCTGATAATCGCGTAAACAGTAGGGAAGAGATGACGACTCCGACTTCGCCGGTCAAAGCCGGGAAAATACTTGATACCCTGGGGGCGATGCAAAGCAGTATGACCCGCGTCGGGAAAAGCATCGCGCAGTATGTGATCGCTTCCCCGCATAAGGTGACTCAGCTTTCGATTGCCGATCTCTCAGAGGAAGTGAACGCGGGCGAAGCATCGGTGATCCGTTTCTGTCGACAGCTGGGCTATAAAGGTTTTCAGAACTTCAAAATGGAACTGGCCATTGAGCTGGCCATGAACGATAGCGATGACAACAGCACGCTGCTGGAGGCTGAAATTCAGAAAACCGACGATGCGCACACCATCGGCCTGAAGCTCCAGGGCGCCATCTCGACCGTGCTTTCGGAAACGCTAAATCTGCTGGATATGGAGCAGGTGGAACGGGTCGTGGAGGCGCTGCATACTTGTAATTGCGCCTATATCTTTGGCGTTGGCGCTTCCGGACTGACCGCCGAGGAGATGAAGCATAAGCTGATGCGAATCGGGCTGCGCGTCGATGCCTTAACAAATAATCACTTTATGTATATGCAGGCCGCGCTGCTCAAGGTTGGCGATGTCGCCATCGGCATCAGCCACTCCGGACATTCGCCGGAAACCGCGCACGCCCTCGATCTGGCAAGGCAGGCTGGAGCCACCACCGTCGCCTTAACGCATAACCTCGGATCGCCATTGAGTAAAGTCGCTGATATTACGCTCATTAACGGCAACCGACAGGGGCGCCTGCAGGGTGACTCTATCGGCACTAAAACGGCGCAGCTCTTCGTTCTGGATCTCATTTATACGCTGCTGGTGCAGAGAGACCCGGAAGCCGCCCGCGCGAATAAACTGCGAACGATGGATGCTCTGTCCATGCTCAAGTAGCGCGAATTTAGTGCGATTCGTCACAATCTGATACTCCCGTTTTTTCTCCCTGCCGGTAACCTGTTGCAACCGGCATCGTTAGCCCCTAGGATGGAGTAATACTTCAAAATTAATTAATTTAAGAAGAAAAACACCATTCGAGGATTACATGACAAAGTTAACAGGTCTTATTGCCGCCCCCCATACGCCTTTTGATGCCAACGGCGAAGTCAACTACCCCGTTATCGATCGGATTGCCGAGCATCTGATTGCGCAGGGCGTTAAAGGTGCTTACGTCTGTGGGACGACCGGAGAAGGCATCCACTGTTCCGTAGAAGAGCGTAAAAAAATTGCCGAGCGCTGGGTCGCGGCAAGCCAGGGACAATTAAGCATTACGCTACACACCGGGGCTCTCAGCATCGCCGATGCGCTGGAGCTCAGCCGCCATGCTGAAACCCTGGATATTTTTGCCACCTCGGTCATCGGACCGTGCTTCTTCAAACCGTCAACCGTCGACGATCTGGTGGAATATTGCCGTATTATCGCCGCCGCCGCGCCGTCAAAAGGCTTCTATTACTACCACTCCGGCATGTCGGGTCTGAGCCTGGATATGGAGCAGTTCCTGATCGCGGCAGCGGATAAAATCCCGAACCTGTCCGGTATGAAGTTTAACTCCGCGGATATGTATGAGTTCCAGCGCTGCCTGCGCGTCAACAATCGCCAGTTCGATATTCCGTTCGGCGTGGATGAGTTTTTACCGGCAGGCCTGGCCTGCGGCGCCGTCGGCGCGGTTGGCAGTACTTATAACTATGCGGCGCCGCTCTATCATCGTCTGATCGACAGCTTTAACCGGGGAGACCATCAGGATGTTGCTGCCTGTATGGATAAGGTTATCGCAATTATTCGCGTCCTGATTCAGTACGGCGGCGTTGCGGCCGGGAAGCTGGCGATGCAGCTGCACAGTATTGACGTCGGCGATCCGCGCCGCCCGCTGCGCCCGATGACCAGCGAGCAAAAGCGCGTCGCGCTGGACGCTTTTCGCGCTGCCGATTTTATTTAATCGTTAAGCGCATCGACTGGCATCCGCGGGATACCGCATCCCCGGATGCTTCTTTATCAGCGACGTTATTTCCAGATCTTTGCCATACCTTCACTTTCTGGCCTGACGCTGGAAAACCCAAATTTTGCGTACAGCTCGGGAACATCCGCCACCAGCGAGACGTATGCCCCTTTAAACGCGTTTTCATCCAGCCAGGCGACAATTTTTTGCATGATCTGGCGACCAAGCCCTTTTCCCTGATGAGCGGGATCAACGGCGACGTCGACGATTTCAAAGTTCAGCGCGCCGTCGCCGACGATGCGCCCCATCCCAACGGGCACGCCCTCATAGAGGATATGCACCCCGTAGCAGCTATGCGGCAGACCCGCGCGGGCGCCTTCCAGCGGGCGCGGGGACATACCAGAAATGATGCGCAGGCGGCAAAAGTCTTCCGCAGAAGGTACGGTATCAATCAGGGTGTAATCACTCAACATGGTGGTATCCGGTACGAGTAAAGCGAGGGTATCGATCAGGGTAATAGAGAAAGCGCTATGCCGTGAAGACGTAAAGGGAAAATAATAAACCCGCTTTAACAGGACGTTAAGGCGGGTTAGTCAATGCTCACAAACTGAGATTACTTACCAATACAGAAACTGGAGAAAATGCGCCCCAGCAGGTCGTCGGAGGTAAACTCACCGGTGATTTCGCTCAGGTTCTGCTGGGCCAGGCGCAGCTCTTCCGCCAGCAGCTCGCCAGCCCAGGCGCCCAGCAGCTGCGCTTTACCCTGCTGCAGATGCTCTGCGGCATCGGACAGCGCCTGCAGGTGGCGACGGCGCGCCAGAAAGCCGCCTTCCATATTGGTCTCAAAACCCATGCTCTGCTTGAGATGATTGCGCAGCACGTCTACGCCCTCGCCGGTACGCGCCGAAAGGCGGACAAGTGAGTGGTCATTTACTTCGCTCAACCCCAGCGTTTCGCCGGTAATATCCGCTTTGTTGCGCACCACGGTAATCGGCAAATTTTTCGGCAGACGGGCGATAAAATCTGGCCAGATATCCGCCGGATCGGTCGCACCGGTGGTGGTGCCGTCGACCATGAACAGTACGCGGTCGGCTTGTTCAATCTCCTGCCAGGCACGCTCGATGCCGATGCGCTCGACCTCGTCGTTCGCATCGCGCAGGCCGGCGGTATCAATGATGTGCAGCGGCATACCGTCAATGTGGATATGCTCGCGCAGAACGTCGCGGGTGGTTCCGGCAATATCGGTGACGATAGCCGCTTCCCGGCCCGCCAGCGCGTTCAGCAGGCTTGATTTCCCGGCGTTCGGCCGCCCGGCAATGACCACTTTCATCCCTTCGCGCAGCAGGCTGCCCTGGCGCGCCTCGGCGCGCACGGCGTCGAGATCGGCGATAACCGCGTTAAGCTGGGCTTCAATTTTACCATCGGAGAGGAAGTCGATCTCTTCGTCCGGAAAATCAATGGCTGCTTCGACGTAGATGCGCAGGTGAGTCAGCGCTTCCACCAGATGGTTGACGCGAGTAGAGAATGCGCCCTGCAGCGAATTCAGCGCTGAACGAGCCGCCTGCTCGGAGCTGGCGTCGATCAGGTCAGCAATCGCTTCGGCCTGGGCTAAATCGAGCTTATCGTTCAAAAACGCGCGCTCGGAGAACTCGCCGGGCCTGGCGATGCGCACACCCGGAAGCGTCAGAATACGTTTCAGAAGCAGGTCGAGAATAACAGGGCCGCCATGGCCCTGAAGCTCCAGCACGTCTTCACCAGTAAAGGAGTTCGGGCCGGGGAACCACAGGGCAATACCCTGATCCAGCGCGCTGCCGTCGCTGTCTTTAAACGGCAGGTAGTCGGCATAGCGCGGTTTCGGCAGCTTGCCCAGCACCGCCTGCGCAACGTCGCGCGCCTTCAGGCCAGAGATGCGCAGGATGCCCACACCACCGCGTCCCGGTGGGGTTGCCTGGGCGACGATAGTGTCGTTATGGCTCATGGTGACTCTCTATGTAGATGTAAAAAAGGCGGTCTATTGACCGCCTTCTCTGGCATTAACGTTACCGTAAATACTCAAAATAATTCAAGAGTATCAGGATTTTTTCTTCTCGCGGCTATGCAGACCACGCTTCTCCAGACCACGGTAAATCAGCTGCTGCTGAATAATGGTGACCAGGTTGCTGACGATATAGTAAACCACCAGACCAGACGGGAACCACAGGAAGAACACCGTAAAGATGACCGGCATAAAGGTCATGATCTTCTGCTGCATCGGGTCGGTCACGGTAGTCGGAGACATCTTCTGAATGAAGAACATCGTCGCGCCCATGATGATCGGCAGGATGTAGTACGGGTCTTGCGCAGACAGGTCGTGGATCCACAGGATAAACGGCGCATGACGCAGTTCAACCGAAGCGCTCAGCATGTAGTACAGCGCAAGGAAGATTGGCATCTGGATAATCAGCGGGAAGCAGCCACCCAGTGGGTTAACCTTCTCCGCTTTATACAGGGCCATCATCTCCTGGCTCTGACGCTGCTTGTCGTCGCCCAGACGCTCGCGCATTGCCTGAATCTTCGGCTGCAGCATACGCATCTTCGCCATGGAGGTGTACTGCGCTTTGGTCAGCGGGTACATGATGCCACGAACGATAAAGGTAATGACGATGATGGAGAAGCCCCAGTTGCCCAGATAGCTGTGGATCCATTTCAGCAGCTTGAACAGCGGCTGAGAGATAAACCACAGCCAGCCATAGTCGACGGTCAGGTCAAGATGCGGCGCAACGGCGGCCATTTTGTCCTGAATGGCCGGGCCGACCCACAGGGTGCTTTCCAGCTTGTCGGTTTGACCCGGCTGGACCAGAACCGGCTGAGATTTGTAGCCGATAGCCACAAGACCGTTGCCAAGGTTCGCGGTATAGAAGTTGTTAGTGCCGTTGTTCTGCGGAACCCATGCGGTAGTAAAGTACTGCTGCAGCATGGCAACCCAACCGTTTTTGGTGCTGACGTTCAGGTTTTCGTTATCAACGATAGTATCGAATTTATATTTTTCGTACTTCGTTTCAGACGTTGAGTACGCCGCGCCACGGAAGGTGTGCATGGTAGTCAGGCCACCGGTCTGGGTGTCGCGATGCGTCGGCAGGTTGGCGGTTTGCTTCAGCTGGCCAAAGGTTGAGATTTCCAGCGGTTTTTCGCTGGCGTTCTCTACGCTATAGCCGACGTTCACCGCATATTCACCGCGCTTCAGGGTGAAGGTTTTGGTGAATACGTTGCCTGCTTTATCGGTGTACGTGAGCGGAATGACGATTTCGTTCTGGCCATCAGCCAGCACAAACGCATCTTTATCGACGTTATACAACGGACGCGGTCCGTTTGCCGGATTGTCCGGGCCATCACGACCGGTTAAACCGCTCTGCGCCTGATAGGTAAACTGCGGCGAAGTTTCCAGAAGCTGGAATGGCTCAGTTGACTTCAGCTCTTTCGGATAATCCAGAAGCAGCGCCTGCTCAACATCACCACCGCGGGTGTTGATGGTCAGGTCAAGCACATCGGTTTTTACCGTAATCAGTTTCCCCTGGCCACTGGCCGGTACGCCCTGGTCGGCGGCGCTACCCGTTGCTGTGGTCGTTGTCTGCGTGGTCTGCTGCTGAGGCTGAGGATTGTTATCCTGCTCCCAGGCTTGCCAGATCATGAAAGACACGAACAACAAAGCGATGATAAGAAGATTGCGTTGCGAATCCATCGTTAGTGTTCTCTGGTATCAAATGGTCCAGGCGGGACGGGATCGTCACCACCAGGGTGTAAAGGGTGGCATTTTAATACGCGTTTCACCGTCAACCAACTGCCTTTTATCAATCCAAACCTGCGCAATGCCTCAATTCCGTATTGAGAACAGGTTGGCGTGAAACGGCAGTGCGGCCCGAGTAGCGGACTAATCAGGCGCTGATAGACCCGAATCAGGCCTATCAGGACCCGCGAGCCAGGCGACAGTGGCGGCGCCATAATTTTTCCAACGCTTCCGAGAGAGCACGGTTATCGAGGTCGGCAACCCCTTTCTTCGCCACCACCACGAAATCCATTGGCGGGAGTTCATGTTGACGTAAACGGAAGCTTTCACGCGTCAGACGTTTGATCCGATTGCGTTCATGCGCACGCTTAACGTTTTTTTTGGCGACGGTAAGACCGATGCGGGGATGCCCCAGCGAATTTTGGCGGCCGAGGATGGTGATTTGCGGCGTGCCAGCCCGTAATGGCTGCTGGAAGACGAAAGTGAAATGACTGGGAGTTAACAAACGTAACTCCCTGGGAAATGCGAGCTTAACCACTCAGGGTTAGCTTTATTACTTGGAAACGGTCAGACGAGCGCGGCTTTTAGCACGACGACGTGCCAGAACCTGACGACCATTTTTAGTAGCCATACGAGCACGGAAGCCGTGAGAACGGTTGCGCTTCAGTACAGACGGTTGAAAAGTGCGTTTCATGGCGATTTCTACCTAAACTTGAATAATTTCACTGACTTTCGCGTAAATCCGAACGAATTTCGAACGGCCTACGCCTCAGCGTGGGTGATTAAAGAGGCCGGATTGTAATAATTGTACACTCCGGAGTCAATTCTCTTTCCTTATTTCTCGCACCTTGCCGCACAAAAAACAGGCGATGGCGCGCTGCGGAAAACGGGCATTACGCGCCGGGTGGGGGATTATACGACCTGGTGGATAAAGCGCAAGGATCGTAAAGGATCTTTGTTAGATCGATTAGGCTCAAAACCCGCGTAGCTCATTAATTTTTCCAATATGCGGCTGAAATCGTGCTTCACTCCAGCCAGGATCGATTACACTTATCCAGCTTCGATCCTTCCTGTGGATAAATCGGGAAGAATCTGTTGAGAAACACAAGATCTCTTTCTCAGTTTAGGCTATGATCCCCGGTCCCGATCGGGATCCAGAGATCCGCATCGGGTAATAACCGCAGATAGCGGTTCGCACGTCACCCCTTTTGTGCAGGGGCTTTTCGGCTATGCAGGGTCTTGTCGACGTGTGCCAACAATCACGATTGTTTCAGTTTCTCTTTATATATCGATTTTTGTTCGAGTGGAGTCCGCCGTGTCACTTTCGCTTTGGCAGCAGTGTCTTGCCCGATTGCAGGATGAGTTACCAGCCACAGAATTCAGCATGTGGATACGCCCTTTGCAGGCGGAGTTGAGCGATAACACGCTGGCACTGTATGCGCCAAACCGTTTTGTGCTCGATTGGGTAAGGGATAAATACCTCAATAATATCAATGGACTCCTCAATGATTTTTGCGGTGCGGATGCCCCACAGCTGCGCTTTGAAGTCGGCGCGAAGCCTGCCGTTCAGATGCAGAGAGGCGCGGTAAGCGTTGCCGCGGTCGCCCCTGCGCAGCAGGTTCAGACGGCGCGCGTTGCCCCGACTATCGTGCGTCCAGGCTGGGATAACGTGCCGGCGCCGGCAGAACCGACCTATCGCTCCAACGTCAATGTGAAACATACGTTTGATAACTTCGTCGAGGGTAAATCTAACCAGCTGGCTCGCGCGGCGGCGCGTCAGGTAGCGGATAACCCCGGCGGCGCGTATAACCCGCTGTTTCTTTATGGCGGCACCGGCCTGGGTAAAACTCACCTTTTACACGCGGTTGGTAACGGGATTGTGGCGCGTAAACCCAACGCAAAAGTGGTTTACATGCACTCCGAGCGCTTTGTGCAGGACATGGTAAAAGCTCTGCAAAACAACGCCATTGAAGAATTTAAGCGCTACTACCGCTCCGTTGACGCCCTGCTGATCGATGATATCCAGTTTTTTGCTAATAAAGAGCGCTCGCAGGAAGAGTTTTTCCATACCTTTAACGCCCTGCTGGAAGGCAATCAGCAGATCATCCTGACCTCGGATCGCTATCCGAAGGAGATCAACGGGGTTGAAGATCGTCTGAAATCACGCTTCGGCTGGGGTCTGACGGTTGCGATCGAACCGCCAGAGCTGGAAACTCGCGTGGCGATCCTGATGAAAAAAGCGGATGAAAACGACATCCGCCTGCCGGGCGAAGTGGCGTTCTTTATCGCCAAGCGTCTGCGCTCTAACGTACGTGAGCTCGAAGGGGCGCTGAACCGCGTTATCGCCAATGCCAACTTTACCGGCCGGGCGATCACTATCGACTTCGTCCGCGAAGCGCTGCGCGATCTGTTGGCTTTACAGGAAAAACTGGTCACCATCGACAATATTCAAAAGACGGTGGCGGAGTATTACAAAATTAAGGTAGCGGACCTGCTGTCTAAACGCCGCTCCCGTTCGGTGGCGCGCCCACGCCAGATGGCGATGGCGCTGGCAAAAGAGCTGACCAACCACAGTCTGCCGGAAATCGGCGATGCGTTTGGCGGTCGCGACCATACCACCGTCCTGCACGCTTGCCGCAAGATTGAGCAGTTGCGTGAAGAAAGCCACGATATCAAAGAAGATTTTTCCAATTTAATCAGAACATTATCCTCGTGACGCTATGAAATTTACCGTAGAACGTGAACATTTATTAAAACCGCTGCAACAGGTAAGTGGTCCTTTAGGTGGTCGTCCGACGCTACCGATTCTTGGCAACCTGCTCCTTCAGGTTACCGATGGCGCGCTGTCGCTGACCGGTACCGATCTGGAAATGGAAATGGTCGCGCGCGTTGCGCTGATTCAGCCGCACGAAGCGGGAGCAACAACCGTTCCGGCGCGTAAATTTTTTGATATCTGCCGCGGCCTGCCTGAAGGCGCGGAGATCGCGGTACAGCTGGAAGGCGAGCGTATGCTGGTGCGTTCCGGGCGCAGCCGTTTCTCGCTCTCGACGCTACCGGCGGCGGATTTCCCTAACCTTGACGACTGGCAGAGCGAAGTTGAGTTTACCCTGCCGCAGGCGACCATGAAGCGCCTGATCGAGGCGACGCAGTTTTCGATGGCTCACCAGGACGTTCGCTATTACTTAAACGGCATGTTGTTTGAAACCGAAGGCAGCGAACTGCGCACCGTGGCGACCGACGGCCACCGCCTGGCGGTTTGCTCTATGCCGCTGGAAGAGTCCCTGCCCAATCATTCGGTGATCGTGCCGCGTAAAGGCGTGATTGAGCTGATGCGTATGCTTGATGGCGGCGATACGCCGCTGCGCGTACAGATCGGCAGCAACAACATCCGGGCTCACGTTGGCGACTTTATCTTTACTTCGAAGCTGGTCGATGGTCGCTTCCCTGACTATCGCCGCGTACTGCCGAAGAACCCGGACAAGCATCTGGACGCCGGCTGCGATATTCTCAAGCAGGCCTTTGCCCGGGCGGCGATTCTTTCTAACGAAAAATTCCGCGGCGTGCGTCTGTATGTCAGTGAAAATCAGCTGAAAATCACCGCCAATAACCCGGAGCAGGAAGAAGCGGAAGAAATTCTGGACGTTACCTATGCCGGTACGGAAATGGAAATCGGTTTTAACGTCAGCTATGTACTGGATGTGCTGAACGCGCTGAAGTGTGAGAACGTACGTATTCTCCTGACGGATTCCGTTTCGAGCGTGCAGATTGAGGATGCGGCTTCCCAATCCGCAGCCTATGTTGTCATGCCGATGCGATTGTAGAATCTGCAAAGGGGCTGGTTTACTTGCCATTTCGCCTTCCGGCAGTGCTCGAAATGCTCACGTACTTCGTGTACGCTCCGCTTTCTGCGCGCTGGCGGTAGACGAACTGGCTGCGACACCCACGCCCCTTGAATGATGACGAGCTGATATGTCGCTATCCCGACTTCTAATCAAAGACTTCCGCAATATTGAAAATGCGGATCTCGCCTTATCCCCCGGCTTTAACTTCCTGGTTGGCGCCAACGGCAGCGGCAAAACCAGCGTGCTTGAAGCTATCTATACGCTCGGCCACGGTCGGGCGTTTCGTAGCTTGCAGATTGGCCGCGTGATTCGTCACGAGCAGGAGTCATTTGTTCTGCACGGTCGCCTGCAGGGCGAAGAGCGAGAAGTCGCCATCGGTCTGACGAAAGATAAGCAGGGCGACAGCAAGGTTCGTATCGACGGCACTGACGGCCATAAAGTGGCGGAGCTGGCGCTTCTGATGCCGATGCAGCTGATTACGCCAGAGGGGTTTACTTTACTCAACGGCGGCCCCAAATACAGAAGAGCGTTCCTTGATTGGGGATGCTTCCACAACGAAGCCGGATTCTTTACCGCCTGGAGCAACCTGAAGCGCCTGGTGAAGCAGCGCAACGCCGCGCTGCGTCAGGTGAGTCGCTATGCCCAGCTGCGGCCATGGGATCTGGAGCTGATCCCGCTGGCGGAGCAAATCAGCCGCTGGCGCGCCGAATATAGCGCCGCTATTGTCGAAGATATGGCGGATACCTGTCGGCAGTTTTTACCTGAGTTCGCCCTCACCTTTTCTTTCCAGCGCGGCTGGGAGAAAGAAACGGATTATGCCGAGGTGCTGGAACGAAATTTCGAACGCGATCGCATGTTAACCTATACCGCGCACGGTCCGCACAAAGCGGATTTCCGCATTCGTGCCGACGGCGCGCCGGTAGAGGATACATTGTCGCGCGGGCAGCTTAAGCTGCTGATGTGCGCCCTGCGGCTGGCGCAAGGTGAGTTTTTGACCCGCGAGAGCGGGCGACGCTGCCTGTACCTGATAGATGATTTTGCCTCGGAACTCGACGACGCGCGGCGCGGGCTGCTGGCCAGCCGTTTAAAAGCCACGCAGTCGCAGGTTTTCGTCAGCGCCATTAGCGCTGAACACGTTATAGACATGTCGGACGAAAATTCGAAGATGTTTACCGTGGAAAAGGGTAAAATAGCGGATTAACCTAAGATTAAATGAGCGAGAAACGTTGATGTCGAATTCTTATGACTCCTCCAGTATCAAAGTCCTGAAAGGGCTGGATGCGGTGCGTAAGCGCCCGGGTATGTATATCGGCGACACGGATGACGGCACCGGTCTGCACCACATGGTATTCGAGGTTGTGGATAACGCTATCGACGAAGCGCTCGCAGGTTACTGTAAAGACATCGTTGTTACGATCCACAGCGATAACTCCGTCTCCGTACAGGATGACGGCCGCGGTATTCCAACCGGTATTCACCCGGAAGAGGGCGTGTCGGCGGCGGAAGTGATCATGACCGTTCTGCACGCAGGCGGTAAATTCGATGATAACTCCTATAAAGTTTCCGGCGGTCTGCACGGCGTAGGCGTTTCCGTTGTTAACGCCCTGTCGCAGAAGCTGGAGCTGGTTATTCAGCGCGATAACAAAATTCACCGTCAGGTTTATGCCCACGGCGTGCCGCAGGCTCCGCTGGCGGTTACCGGCGAAACCGAAAAAACCGGTACCATGGTGCGCTTCTGGCCGAGCTACGAAACCTTTACCAACGTTGTCGAATTCGAATACGAGATTCTGGCAAAACGCCTGCGCGAGCTGTCGTTCCTGAACTCCGGAGTGTCGATTCGCCTGCGCGACAAGCGCGACGGCAAAGAAGATCATTTCCACTACGAAGGCGGTATCAAAGCCTTTGTGGAATATCTGAACAAAAACAAAACGCCGATCCACCCGAATATTTTCTATTTCTCCACTGAAAAAGACGGTATCGGCGTTGAAGTTGCGCTGCAGTGGAACGACGGGTTCCAGGAAAATATCTACTGCTTTACCAACAATATCCCGCAGCGCGACGGCGGTACTCACCTGGCGGGCTTCCGTGCGGCGATGACGCGTACCCTGAACGCCTATATGGATAAAGAAGGCTACAGCAAAAAAGCGAAAGTCAGCGCTACCGGCGACGACGCCCGTGAAGGCCTGATTGCCGTGGTTTCCGTGAAGGTGCCGGATCCGAAATTCTCCTCGCAGACCAAAGACAAGCTGGTCTCCTCTGAGGTGAAATCGGCGGTCGAACAGCAGATGAACGAACTGCTGAACGAGTACCTGCTGGAAAACCCGTCTGACGCCAAAATCGTAGTGGGCAAAATCATCGATGCCGCCCGTGCGCGTGAAGCCGCGCGCCGCGCGCGTGAAATGACCCGCCGTAAAGGCGCGCTGGACCTGGCTGGCCTGCCGGGCAAACTGGCGGATTGCCAGGAACGCGACCCGGCACACTCTGAACTGTACTTAGTGGAAGGGGACTCTGCGGGCGGCTCTGCTAAGCAGGGGCGTAACCGTAAGAACCAGGCGATTTTGCCGCTGAAGGGGAAAATCCTCAACGTTGAGAAAGCGCGCTTTGACAAAATGCTCGCTTCGCAGGAAGTGGCGACGCTGATTACCGCGCTGGGCTGCGGCATTGGTCGCGACGAGTACAACCCGGACAAACTGCGCTACCATAGCATCATCATCATGACCGATGCGGACGTCGACGGCTCGCACATTCGTACGCTGCTGTTGACCTTCTTCTACCGTCAGATGCCGGAAATCGTTGAGCGCGGCCACGTCTATATTGCCCAGCCGCCGCTGTACAAAGTGAAGAAAGGCAAGCAAGAACAGTATATTAAAGACGATGAGGCGATGGATCAGTACCAAATCTCCATCGCGCTGGATGGCGCAACGCTGCACACCAACGCCAACGCGCCGGCCCTGGCCGGAGAGCCGCTGGAGAGACTGGTTGCCGAGTATAACGCCACGCAGAAAATGATTACGCGTATGGAACGTCGTTATCCTAAAGCGCTGCTCAAAGAGCTTATCTATCAGCCGACGCTCGCAGAGGCCGACCTGGCGAATGAGCAGACCGTGACGCGCTGGATCAACGCCCTGGTGAGCGAGCTGAATGAGAAAGAGCAGCACGGCAGCCAGTGGAAATTTGATGTCCGCGAGAACGCCGAGCTGCAGCAGTTTGAGCCGATCGTTCGCGTGCGTACCCACGGCGTGGATACCGATTATCCGCTGGATCATGAGTTTGTCACCGGGCCGGAATACCACCGTATCTGCGCGCTGGGCGAAACGCTGCGCGGTCTGATTGAAGAGGATGCCTTTATTGAGCGCGGCGAACGCCGTCAGCCGGTTGCCAGCTTTGAACAGGCGCTGGACTGGCTGGTGAAAGAGTCGCGCCGCGGCCTCTCTATCCAGCGCTATAAAGGTCTTGGCGAGATGAACCCGGATCAGCTGTGGGAAACCACTATGGACCCGGATAGCCGCCGCATGCTGCGCGTGACCGTGAAGGATGCGATTGCCGCTGACCAGCTGTTCACCACCCTGATGGGTGACGCCGTTGAACCGCGTCGTGCCTTTATCGAAGAGAACGCCCTCAAAGCGGCGAACATCGATATTTAATCGTCGTCTACAGCCCTACTCAGGCCGCGCGTTTAGCGCGGCTTTTTTGTGGGCGCAGGCATATCCAGCGATATCACGGACGGTAAACGGCTGGCGAGCATATCGACGGCAATTCTCACCCTCAGCGGTAGATGCGGCGTCTGTTGCCAGACCGCATGAACGTCGAAGCGCACATCCGGCGCCTGCTTTAAAAGCGGGACGAGTTTTCCCTGATGAATTTCTTTGCTGGCCATCCAGCAGGGCAGCCATGCAATGCCGTGGCCGGCCAGCGCAGCGTCGCAGATTGCCTGCAAATCATCCATATTGAGCGATGAACGGGGAGTAAAGGTGTGCGAGACTCCTTCTTTATCCATCAGCTGCCAGGATAGCACTCTGCCTGCTTGCAGATAGTTAATGGCCGCATGGTGGGGTAAATCATCAACGCTTTGTGGCAGACCCTTCTTCAGCAGGTAATCCGGCGCGGCGCACAGCACCATGCGGTGTTCTCCCAGCTTTCTGGCGACCAGAACGCTGCTGTCCTGAAGGGGGCCGTTACGCACCGCCATATCAAACCCTTCCTCGACGAGATCCACCACGCGATCGCTGAATGACATCTCCAGCTCGAGACCTGGGTGTTCCTGCGCAAGCTCGATCAGCAGGGGGGCCACGCACTGGCGACCAAACAGCACCGGCATGGCCACGCGCAGGCGGCCACTAACCTGCTGTTTCCCTGTTTCCAGCAGCGACTCTGCTCCACGAATTTCCTCCAGCGCGCGCTGACAACGTTCATAAAAAAGGGCGCCGTTGTCGGTCAGGCTTTGGCTGCGGGTCGTACGTTGAAACAGACGTACCCCCAACCGCTCTTCAAGCCGAGCGATACTCTTTCCTACCGCCGAGCGCGACAAATGCAAACGAATTGCGGCCTGAGCAAAACTTCCCGCCTCAACGGCGGCCACAAAAACCGGAATATCCTTCAGCGTATCGGTCATGGATTGTATCTTTTCAGTCACCAATAGAGGGAAAACTTATCGCCACTGGTTACCAATGGTCAACGGTAAACTGTCACTTCAAGCTTATTTGATGGCAGGAGTGAAAAATGACGCAGACAATGCAACGCTGGTCTATGGACGCCCTCGGGCGTGAGAACCTCAATCTTATTCAGGCGCCTGTTCCGCAGCCGGGCCCGGGTGAAGTCCGCGTGCGGGTGAATGCCGTTGCGCTCAACTATCGCGATAAGATGGTCATTGAAGGCACCATGCCTATTGCGCTTTCCTTCCCTTTTACGCCGGCGTCTGATATGGCGGGCGTGGTGGAGAGCACGGGTGAGGGCGTCACGCGTTTCAAACCCGGCGCTCGGGTGATCTCCACCTTTTTCCCGGAGTGGATCGACGGTAGACCAGCGTCAGATGCCCGCACTTTGCCTTATAAAACCACCGGCGGGTACTTCCAGGGCATGCTGGCTGAGTACGTGGTTGTGAATGAAAACTGGCTGGTGGCTGCACCGGAAACCCTTGATGATGCAGAAGCCAGCACGCTCCCTTGTGCAGGGCTTACCGCATGGTTCGCGCTGGTGGAACGCGGTCATTTACACGCCGGGCAATCGGTGCTGGTACAGGGGACGGGCGGTGTGGCGATATTCGCTTTGCAAATTGCAAAAGCACAGGGGGCAAAGGTTTTTGTCACATCAGGAAGTGATGAAAAACTGGCGCGGGCTAAACAACTTGGCGCCGATCATGGGATAAACCGGCTCAAAAGTGATTGGACGGAAGGAATTTACGAACTGACCGCCGATCGCGGCATCGATCATATTATTGAAACCGTTGGCGGGGAGAATCTGCGACATTCCCTGCGCGCCGTTGCGGTTCATGGTCGCATATCGGTCATTGGCGTGCTGGCCGGGAGTGAAATCTCGCTACCGGCTGGCGAACTGTTGCTGAAATCCCCGGTGATTCAGGGTATTGGTGTCGGGCACCGTCGTGCGCTGGAAGATTTCGTCCGCGCCGTTGACGTGACCGGGTTAAAACCGGTGATTGAACACCGTTACCGTTTTAACCAGCTTGAACAGGCGCTTGCACATCTCGATCGCGGGGCGTTTGGTAAAATCGTTCTGACCCGCGAGTAAGATCCCGGTCCCCGGGTTCTGCCTAAAAGAGGGTGTTCCGCTGCGTAATGTAGCTCTGTTTTTGTAGGCTTAATCGCGTTAGCATGAGTAAGGACTCATCTTACCCGGGGATTTCATGGCTATTAAACTAATCGCAATCGATATGGACGGCACGCTGCTGCTGCCTGACCATACCATCTCTCCTGCGGTGAAAACCGCGATTGCCGCAGCCCGCGAACGCGGCGTCAACGTGGTGTTAACCACCGGACGACCTTACGCAGGCGTGCACAGCTACCTGAAAGAACTGCATATGGAGCAGCCGGGAGATTACTGCATCACCTACAACGGCGCTTTAGTACAGAAGGCAAGCGACGGCAGTACCGTTGCGCAAACCGCGCTGGGCTACGACGACTATCGCTATCTGGAACAGCTGGCCCGTGATGTCGGCTCCCACTTCCACGCGCTGGATCGTAACACCCTGTATACCGCTAACCGCGATGTAAGCTATTACACGGTGCATGAATCCTACGTGGCGACAATCCCGCTGGTCTTCTGCGAAGCCGAAAATATGGATCCCAACATCCAGCTGTTGAAAGTGATGATGATCGATGAACCGGCCATTCTGGACCAGGCTATCGCCCGCATCCCGGCTGAAGTGAAAGAGAAATACACCGTGCTGAAAAGCGCGCCCTACTTCCTGGAAATCCTTGATAAACGCGTCACTAAAGGCACCGGCGTGAAATCGCTGGCCGATACGCTGGGTATCAAGCCGGAAGAGGTGATGGCGATTGGCGATCAGGAAAATGACATTGCAATGATCGAATATGCAGGCGTCGGCGTGGCGATGGACAACGCGATCCCTGCCGTCAAAGAAGCGGCAAACTTTATCACCAAATCCAATCTGGAAGACGGTGTGGCATATGCTATTGAAAAATATGTCTTAAACTAAAAATCGTTTTCTGAAAAACCCGCGTTTAACGCGGGTTTTTTTATACCCTGAGTTTACCCCGCCAGAAAATCTTCATGCCTGATTGTCGTTTTTGTGATCTAAATTGTAGTACAACATATTTGTATTGTACTACATTGTGCCCATGGCGATGACGAGTGGTATCACGTTAGTACTACAAAGTTGCGGTCAAATCCGCCTGTCGCGGTAAAGTAGAGAGGTACATCCAGAGCACAAGGACTCTCCATGACTCTCAATAAAACCGATCGCATCGTCATCACGCTGGGCAAGCAGATTGTCAGCGGTAAATACGTTCCCGGCTCTGCGCTGCCCGCGGAAGCCGAGCTGTGTGAGGAGTTTGCTACCTCGCGCAATATCATTCGCGAAGTGTTCCGGTCATTGATGGCCAGGCGACTGATTGAAATGAAGCGCTATCGCGGCGCATTCGTTGCCTCGCGCAACCAGTGGAATTATCTCGACACCGACGTTTTACAGTGGGTGCTGGAGAGCGATTACGACCCGCGGCTGATTAGCGCGATGAGCGAGGTACGTAATCTGGTTGAACCGGCGATAGCCCGCTGGGCGGCAGAGCGCGCAACATCGAGCGACCTGGCGCAAATAGAAGAAGCGCTCAACGACATGATCGCCAACAACCAGGACAGGGAAGCGTTTAACGAAGCGGATATTCGCTACCACGAGGCGGTGCTGCAGTCGGTACATAACCCGGTACTGCAACAGCTCAACGTGGCGATCAGCTCGCTACAGCGGGCGGTATTTGAAAGGACCTGGATGGGCGATGAGGCCAACATGCCGAAAACGCTCCAGGAACATAAGGCGCTGTTTGACGCCATCCGGCATCAGGACAGCGAAGCGGCGGAGCAGGCGGCGCTCACCATGATCGCCAGCTCGACACGAAGGTTAAAGGAAATCACATGACATCTCGCTACATCGCAATTGACTGGGGATCGACAAACCTGCGCGCCTGGCTTTATCAGGGCGAGCAGTGTCTGGAGAGCAGGCAATCTGAAGCAGGCGTTACGCGCCTGAACGGACACTCCCCCGCAGCGGTGTTTAGCGAAATAACCGCGGGCTGGCGCGACAGCGCTACCCCGGTAGTGATGGCGGGAATGGTCGGCAGTAATGTCGGCTGGAAGGCGGCGCCCTACCTGCCGGTTCCCGTCCATTTTTCCGCCATTGGCGAACAATTAACCGCCGTTAGCGACCAGATCTGGATTATTCCCGGACTCAGCGTCTCTCGCGACGATAACCATAATGTGATGCGCGGCGAAGAGACTCAGCTCCTCGGCGCGCGGGCAATAGCTCCTTCCTCCGTCTACGTTATGCCCGGCACCCACTGCAAATGGGTGCAGGCTGACCGCCAACAAATTAGCGACTTTCGCACGGTGATGACCGGCGAACTCCACCACCTGCTGCTGCGCCACTCGCTGGTCGGCGCCGGGTTACCGGAGCAGGTCTCAGCTCCTGACGCGTTTAACGCCGGGCTTGAGCGCGGCCTGCATTCGCCAGACATCCTGCCGCAGCTTTTTGAGGTACGCGCTGCGCACGTGCTGGGCTCACTGCCGCGCGAACAGGTGAGCGAATTTCTCTCCGGCCTGCTGATTGGCGCGGAAGTCGCCACCATGAGCGCACATTTCCACGATCGCCAGGTCACCCTCGTTGCCGGAGAGGCGCTGGCAGACCGCTATCAGCAGGCGCTTGGCGCTATTGGCCGTCAGGCAACCGTGGTGTCAGGCGACACCGCATTTCAGACCGGAATAAGGAGCATCGCCCATGCAGTGGCAAACTAAACTACCGCTTATCGCTATTCTGCGCGGCATTACGCCGGAAGAGGCGCTGGAACATGTCGGCGCCGTCATTGATGCTGGCTTCGACGCCGTTGAAATCCCGCTCAATTCTCCGCAGTGGGAAAAAAGCATTTCCGCCGTTGTTGAGGCTTATGGCGACAGAGCGCTGATAGGCGCGGGCACCGTACTTAAGCCTGAACGTGTGGACAGGCTTGCCGAAATGGGCTGCAGGCTTATCGTTACGCCCAATATTCAGCCAGAGGTGATTCGCCGCGCGGTGAGCTTCGGCATGACCGTTTGTCCCGGATGCGCGACGGCGACGGAAGCTTTTACCGCGCTGGATGCTGGCGCACAGGCTTTAAAAGTATTCCCTTCCTCGGCTTTTGGCCCTGACTACATCAAAGCGCTAAAAGCCGTTTTGCCGCCGGAGGTGCCCGTTTTCGCCGTGGGCGGCGTGACGCCGGAGAACCTGGCGCAGTGGCTAAAAGCCGGTTGTACCGGTGCCGGGCTGGGCAGCGATCTCTATCGCGCCGGGCAATCCGTAGAGCGTACCGCACGGCAGGCGGCAGCATTTGTTAAAGCGTATCGAGAGGCAGTGCAATGAAAATAACCAAACTCACCACGTATCGTTTACCCCCGCGCTGGATGTTTTTAAAAATTGAAACCGACGAAGGCGTGATTGGCTGGGGCGAGCCCGTGATTGAAGGGCGCGCGCGCACCGTGGAGGCTGCGGTGCATGAGCTCGGCGATTATCTGATAGGCCAGGATCCGGCGCAGATTAACGACCTGTGGCAGGTGATGTACCGCGCGGGCTTTTATCGCGGCGGCCCGATTTTAATGAGCGCCATCGCCGGTATCGACCAGGCCCTGTGGGATATTAAAGGCAAAGTGCTGAATGCCCCGGTCTGGCAGCTGATGGGGGGCCTGGTACGTGACAAAATCAAAGCCTACAGCTGGGTTGGCGGCGATCGGCCGGCAGAAGTGATTGACGGTATCAAAAAGTTGCGCGGAATTGGTTTTGATACCTTTAAATTAAATGGCTGCGAGGAGCTGGGGCTGATCGATAATTCTCGTGCGGTGGACGCTGCGGTGAATACCGTGGCGCAAATTCGCGAAGCGTTCGGCAATGAAATTGAATTTGGCCTCGATTTCCACGGTCGCGTGAGCGCGCCGATGGCGAAGGTACTTATCAAAGAGCTGGAGCAATATCGCCCGCTATTTATTGAAGAGCCGGTTCTTGCCGAGCAGGCAGAATACTATCCGCGGCTGGCGGCGCAAACCTCGATTCCTATTGCGGCGGGCGAACGCATGTTCTCGCGCTTCGAGTTTAAACGCGTGCTGGAAGCCGGTGGGCTGGCTATTCTGCAACCCGACCTGTCGCACGCCGGCGGTATTACCGAGTGCTATAAAATCGCTGGAATGGCTGAGGCCTATGACGTGGCGTTGGCGCCGCACTGCCCGCTGGGACCCATTGCGCTTGCCGCCTGTCTGCATGTCGATTTTGTCTCCTATAACGCCGTCTTCCAGGAACAAAGTATGGGCATTCACTATAACAAGGGCGCGGAATTACTCGACTTTGTAAAAAATAAAGAAGACTTCAATATGGAAGGCGGCTTCTTTAAACCATTAATGAAGCCAGGGCTTGGCGTAGAGATCGATGAAGCGCGGGTAATTGAATTAAGTCAAAATGCGCCGGACTGGCGTAATCCGTTGTGGCGGCATGAGGATGGTAGCGTCGCGGAATGGTAAATGCTCTTCATATTTCACGCCACAGGTGCGTTGGCTGCGATTGCGCACCCCGGTCACTTACTAATGTAAGCTCCCGGGGATTTGCAATCTTGCCGCCTTCCTGCAACGTGAACTATTTAGAGCATTCGTAAGCAAAAATATAAATTTTAAACACACCCTCTGTAAATTACCGGGCATGGTGAGCGGCTTCGCTATGCCCAAAATCTGGAGACAGATTGCGATGGATATTTCAGTTACAGCTGCAAAACCCGGGCGTCGTCGTTATTTGACGCTGATTATGATCTTTATTACCGTGGTGATTTGTTATGTTGATCGCGCCAACCTTGCCGTGGCATCGGCGCATATTCAGGAAGAGTTTGGTATTACCAAAGCGGAAATGGGATATGTATTTTCCGCCTTCGCGTGGCTGTATACGCTTTGCCAGATCCCCGGCGGTTGGTTCCTTGACCGCGTGGGATCGCGACTAACCTACTTTATCGCTATTTTTGGCTGGTCAGTGGCGACACTACTGCAGGGATTTGCCACGGGACTGATGTCGTTGATTGGTCTGCGCGCGATTACCGGGATCTTTGAAGCCCCGGCTTTTCCCACTAATAATCGCATGGTGACCAGCTGGTTTCCGGAGCACGAGCGCGCATCAGCCGTCGGTTTTTACACTTCAGGACAGTTTGTCGGGCTGGCATTCCTGACCCCGCTATTAATCTGGATTCAGGAAATGCTGAGCTGGCACTGGGTATTTATCGTTACCGGTGCTATCGGGATAATATGGTCTTTAATTTGGTTTAAGGTTTATCAGCCGCCGCGTCTGACAAAAAGTATCAGCAAAGCCGAACTGGATTATATTCGCGACGGCGGTGGCCTGGTAGACGGCGATGCGCCTGTTAAAAAAGAGGCGCGGCAGCCGCTGACCAAAGCCGACTGGAAGCTGGTATTCCATCGCAAACTAATCGGCGTTTACCTCGGGCAGTTTGCCGTAACCTCCACGCTGTGGTTCTTCCTGACCTGGTTCCCTAACTATCTGACCCAGGAAAAGGGGATTACGGCGCTGAAAGCGGGCTTTATGACAACGGTGCCGTTCCTTGCCGCCTTTGTTGGCGTGCTGCTCTCCGGGTGGCTGGCGGACAGGCTGGTCCGAAAAGGCTTCTCGTTAGGCGCCGCGCGTAAAACGCCAATTATCTGCGGACTGCTGATCTCGACCTGCATCATGGGGGCGAACTACACCAACGATCCGGTGTGGATTATGATCCTGATGGCGCTGGCCTTCTTCGGCAACGGCTTCGCTTCCATTACCTGGTCGTTGGTATCGTCGCTTGCGCCGATGCGGCTTATCGGGCTGACCGGCGGTATGTTTAATTTCGTCGGCGGGCTGGGCGGTATCACCGTTCCGCTGGTGGTGGGTTATCTGGCCCAGGACTATGGTTTTGCGCCTGCGCTGGTTTATATTTCCGTTATTGCGCTGATTGGCGCGCTCTCTTACATCCTGCTGGTGGGGGATGTCAAACGCGTAGGCTAATTCTTTCCGATACGATACCCTGATGCGAAAGTCTCGCATCAGGGTATGTTTATGAAACAAGTCACCTTTGCTCCCCGTCATCATCAGTTGACCAACACTCGCACCTGGACGGCAGACAGCCGCTGGCTGGTCTTTGACGTTCGCCCTTCTGGCGCTTCCTTTACCGGCGAAACCATCGAGCGGGTGAATGTCGATACGGGAGACGTTGAGATCCTCTACCGTGCCGGGCAAGGCGCATACGTTGGCGTGGTGACCGTTCATCCATCGGTAGATAAATATGTCTTCATCCACGGCCCGGAAAACCCTGACGAGGGCTGGCATTACGATTTCCACCATCGTCGCGGCGTGGTGACGTACCAGGGAGAAACCCACAACCTGGATGCGATGGATATTACCGCTCCCTATACTCCCGGCGCGCTGCGCGGCGGCAGTCATGTGCATGTTTTCAGTCCGAACGGTGAATTTGTCAGCTTTACCTATAACGACCACGTGCTGCATGAACGCGATCCGGCGCTGGATTTGCGCAACGTTGGCGTGGCGGTTCCCTATGGCCCGGTAGTACCGCGTGGCGATCATCCACGTGAATACGGCGGCAGCCACTGGAGCGTGCTGGTCAGCCGTACAACGCCAACCCCGGCGCCGGGCAGCGACGAGATTAATCGCGCCTATGAAGAGGGATGGGTGGGCAACGGGGCGCTGGCGTTTATTGGCGATACGCTGGCGATAAATGGCGACAAAGTGCCGGAGCTGTTTATTGTCGAACTGCCGGAGAGCGAACGGGGCTGGAAGCAAGCGGGTGATGCGCCGCTGGCAGGAACGCAAACCACGATGCCGGCGCCTCCTGCCGGCGTTGTTCAGCGTCGCTTAACGTTTACCCACCAACGCCGTTATCCAGGGCTGGTGACTACGCCCCGTCATTGGGTACGCGCCAATCCGTCGGCGACGGACATCGCTTTTCTGATGCGCGATGAGGCTGGCGTGGTGCAAATGTGGCTCATTTCGACGCGGGGGGACGGGCTGCGGCAGTTGACCCACAACCGCTCCGATATCCAGTCGGCGTTTAACTGGCATCCCTCAGGAAAATGGCTGGGCTTTGTGCTGGAAAACCGCATCGCGATCTGTGACGCGCAGAACGGGGAAATCGACTTTTTGACCGATGAGCATGCCCATCCGCCATCGGCCGATGCGATCGTCTTTTCGCCAGACGGCAAACAGCTTGCCTGGATGGAGGAGGTGGACGGTTACCGCCAGCTCTGGGTAACCGAAACGGCGCGCTAAATCAGGGGGTTGGCATCCGCGCTGGCGGGATCACGGAATTGGTCGCCAGCGTCTCTTCCTCGCTCTTTTCCACGCGCGATTTCACCGAACTGTCGGTACGGAACATATCCCACGGCAGCAGCAGCGTGTCCATGACCGCCGTGAGCGGCATATCCAACGCCACCAGCGATTTCGTGCCCCAGTTTGCGTCGCTATCCCCGAGCATCTGCGCGCTGGCGCGCGTTCCAGGATAGGTTCCTTCCTTGCCGCCAGTATGTGACATCACGCTGGAGCAACCGCCCAAACTTATTATCCCGCCGAACAGGACCAGCTTTAAAAGACCGTTTTTCATCATTCTTCCGTCATCGTTACGGGCGTTGATAGAACCTTCGAAGTACAACCTCATTCAGAATGCGGCCAGCAGGGAAGCAGTCTGAAGAATGGCGTACCTATCGGTTATATCGGGCCATTCCATGGATGCATAGTGCCATTGCGCTGCACTGTGGCAGGCGTCGCACTTTGCCTTTTGTGCTGTCACTCCAGTCTAAGCAATAGACTGCAAACTGCAAAAAATTTTGCCTTTTTCCCCTTGAAAAGACCATGGATATACCCATTTTAGGAATGTGTCTCCCTGAGAATACGCCGAATGGGTATTCCGGGTAATAACGGCCTGTCCATGATGGAAGGTCAGATAATTCTCGCTGATTTCAGGAGCTATGTATTATGCGTAATTTCGATCTCTCCCCGCTGTATCGTTCTGCTATTGGTTTCGACCGCCTTTTCAATCTGTTAGAAAATAATCAAAGCCAGAGCAATGGCGGCTACCCTCCGTACAACGTTGAGTTAGTAGACGAGAACAACTACCGCATCGCGATTGCCGTTGCCGGTTTTGCCGAGAGCGAACTGGAAATTACCGCCCAGGATAATCTGCTTATTGTAAAAGGCGCCCATGCCGGCGAGCAGAAAGAGCGTACCTACCTGTATCAGGGCATCGCTGAGCGCAACTTTGAGCGTAAATTCCAGCTCGCAGAAAATATTCATATTCGCGGCGCCAACCTGGTAAACGGTCTGCTGTATATCGACCTTGAGCGCGTTATTCCTGAAGCGAATAAACCGCGCCGTATCGAAATCAACTAATTTGATGGGCCGCGAAGGCGGCCCGGTATTGCTGAAAACAGTGCCCGCCGTCAGGGGGCAAAGGCGAATCCGCAGGATTTGCAAACATCCACTCGCTTCTTAGAAGGAGAAAGACTATGCGTAACTACGATTTATCCCCGCTTCTGCGTCAATGGATCGGTTTTGACAAACTGGCCAACGCGCTGCAAACCGCCGGTGAAAGCCAGAGCTTCCCGCCTTATAACATTGAAAAAAGTGACGATAACCACTATCGCATTACCCTTGCGCTGGCCGGTTTCCGTCAGGAAGATTTGGATATCCAGCTTGAAGGCACGCGCCTGACGGTAAAAGGCGCGCCGCAGCAGCCGGAAAAAGAGACCAAATGGCTGCACCAGGGGCTGGTTAACCAGGCATTTAGCCTGAGCTTCACGCTCGCCGAAAATATGGAAGTCTCCGGGGCAACCTTTACTAACGGCCTGCTGCATATCGATTTGACCCGCAACGAGCCGGAACAGATCGCCCCGCAGCGCATCGCCATCAGCGAGCGCCCTGCGTTACAGAGCTAATTAAGCGAATCACTTATAAGGCCCCGATTTTCGGGGCTTTTTTGTGCGTGATACACATTACTTTGTCCTTTCTTGTTGTGTTCAACAAAATGGTCGTTGGCTGATCCCGTGATTATTGTGCGCCAGGCGGCATACAGCCTGGTGACTACCGGTCATAATCCTCATTGTGCGTAATGTTATACACAGGGAAGAGACGATGAGTGATATAGCATTGACCGTTAGCGTATTGGCGCTGGTGGCGGTAGTCGGATTGTGGATCGGCAATGTAAAAGTGCGCGGTGTCGGCTTCGGTATCGGAGGCGTGCTGTTTGGCGGTATTATCGTCGGCCACTTTGTAGACCAGGCGGGCATTACGCTCAGTAGCCCCATGCTGCACTTTATTCAGGAATTCGGCCTGATCCTCTTCGTGTACACCATCGGGATCCAGGTGGGGCCGGGCTTCTTCGCTTCGCTGCGCGTCTCTGGCCTGCGGCTTAACCTGTTCGCCATTCTGATTGTGATTCTCGGCGGTCTGGTTACCGCGGTCCTGCATAAACTGTTCGATATTCCTCTCCCCGTGGTGCTCGGGATCTTTTCCGGTGCGGTAACCAACACGCCTGCGCTGGGGGCCGGGCAGCAGATCCTGCGCGACCTTGGCGTGCCGCTTGATACCGTCGACCAGATGGGTATGAGCTACGCCATGGCCTATCCATTCGGTATTTGCGGCATTTTGCTGACCATGTGGCTGGTCCGGCTGTTCTTCCGCATCAACGTTGAGAAAGAGGCTCAGCAATTTGATGAAAACAGCGGCAATGGCCATGCACATCTCCAGACCATCAACGTGCGGGTTGAAAACCCCAACCTGAACAATATGGCGATTCAGGATGTGCCGATGCTTAACAGCGACAAGCTGATCTGCTCGCGTCTCAAGCGCGAGGAGATGCTGATGGTGCCCGCGCCGAATACCCTGATTCAGCTTGGGGACCTGCTGCACCTGGTCGGGCGACCGGAGGATTTGCATAACGCTCAGCTGGTGATTGGCAAGGAAGTTTCCACTTCGCTCTCCACTCGCGGTACCGATCTGAAAGTCGAGCGCGTGGTGGTGACCAACGAAAAAGTATTGGGTAAACGCATTCGCGATCTGCACTTTAAGCAGCGCTATGATGTGGTGATCTCGCGGCTCAATCGCGCCGGGGTTGAACTGGTCGCCAGCAGCCATGCCAGCCTGCAGTTCGGCGATATTCTTAACCTCGTCGGCCGCCCGGAGGCGATTGATGCGGTAGCCGCCGAGCTGGGCAACGCCCAGCAAAAACTGCAGCAGGTGCAGATGCTGCCGGTATTTATCGGCATCGGCCTGGGCGTGCTGCTGGGCTCCATTCCGCTGTTTATTCCGGGATTCCCGGCGGCGCTGAAGCTGGGTCTGGCAGGCGGGCCGCTGATTATGGCCCTGATCCTCGGACGTATCGGCAGCATCGGTAAGCTGTACTGGTTTATGCCGCCCAGCGCCAACCTTGCGCTGCGCGAACTGGGCATCGTGCTGTTCCTCGCGGTGGTTGGCCTGAAATCCGGCGGCGATTTTGTCGCGACGCTGATTGAAGGCGACGGGATGAGCTGGATTGTCTACGGCATCTTTATCACCGCGATACCGCTGCTGACGGTGGGTATTCTGGCGCGCATCCTGGCGAAGATGAACTACCTGACCCTGTGCGGGATGCTGGCCGGCTCAATGACCGACCCTCCGGCGCTGGCGTTTGCCAATAACCTGCATGCCACCAGCGGCGCGGCGGCGCTCTCCTACGCGACCGTTTATCCGCTGGTTATGTTCTTACGTATTATTACCCCGCAGCTACTGGCGGTGCTGTTCTGGGGGGTAGGGTAACGGGTGCTCCGTCTGGACGCGCCGCAGATGGTAGTCCACCTGATATTCGCTGGCGTTACGGAACATCACCGAGTAGTTAAGAAATTCGCCGCTGTCGCTGTAGGAAAGGGAGGTTATACGCAGCAGCGGCGTCTGTTCCGGCACGTTCATCGACTGCGCCAGCTGCCTGTCCGCCAGCACTGGCGACAGCGTTTCATAGTTACCGCTAATGGTTATTCCGCACTCCTTCTCAATGTAATCGAACTTCGATCCCTCCAGGTGCACCAGCGACAGATTGCGAAACAACTTTACCGGCATATAGCTGTCCTCCAGCATTAGCGGCTTGCCATCGACATAGCGTACCCGGCGCGAGAAGTAGATCCGTTCATCAATTTGTATCCGCAGCAGGCTGGCGATAGCCGGGGGCGCGGGCATCACCTCAAAAACCAATACCCGGCTGACCACCTCTTTGCCGTGCTTGCGCAGCACTTCGGCCAGTCCGGTTAGATTGCTGGTTTCATGATGCAGGTCTTTGCGGGCGACATAGGTGCCGGAGCCGTGCCGACGCACCACCAGTCCCCAGCTGACCAGCAGATCGATGGCTTTGCGGATGGTCATGCGCGCAACGCCGAACTCTTCCGCCAGCTTTTTTTCGCTCGGTAGCGGGCTGCCAATATCGAAATCGGAAGAATTAAGCCGTAAACGTAATCTGTCGGCGATAGATTTGTAGATCACCAGTAGACCTCTATTAACGTTGTCACCATTCATGTCAGATAAAAAATTATCTATAAAAAACAAATTAATACTTAGAAAAAGAAAATATTAATCAGGCTGATGTAAACGCCATAATTCATCATGTCTAATTTTTTATGAGAAAGTAGACAACATTGATGTAATTAAAACCATGAAAGCGATCACGAATCGCAACGGCGCCGCATGTTGCCGCTCGGGCAAATTTCTATTCTCGTCCCAGGCCAGTACCAATAGTTACCCTGAATTATTCACCATTGTTCGTGGAGCATGCCGGGTATCAATAAGGCCACTCACCCTATAAGTTGTTACATGAGGATTTTCAAATGCTCAGTCAAATACAACGCTTTGGCGGCGCCATGTTTACCCCGGTTTTACTCTTTCCTTTCGCCGGGATCGTGGTGGGTATCGCCATTATGTTGCGTAACCCGATGTTCGTCGGCGAAGCGCTCACAGCACCCGATAGTTTATTTGCTCAGATCGTTTACATCATTGAAGAGGGCGGCTGGACCGTCTTTCGTAATATGCCGCTGATTTTTGCCGTCGGTTTGCCGATCGGCCTGGCGAAACAAGCTCAGGGCCGGGCTTGTCTGGCGGTACTGGTCAGCTTCATGACCTGGAATTATTTCATCAACGCCATGGGGATGACCTGGGGCCACTTCTTCGGCGTCGACTTCTCCGTTGAACCAACGGCAGGCAGCGGCCTGACGATGATGGCCGGGATAAAAACGCTCGATACCAGCATTATTGGCGCGATCGTTATCTCCGGGCTGGTGACCGCCCTGCATAACCGCTACTTCGATAAACCGCTGCCGGTGTTTCTGGGGATTTTCCAGGGCTCCTCGTTTGTGGTGATTGTCGCCTTCCTGGCGATGATTCCCTGCGCCTGGCTGACGCTGTTGGGATGGCCAAAAGTGCAGATGGGTATCGAATCCCTGCAGGCCTTTTTACGCTCGGCCGGGGCGCTGGGCGTCTGGGTCTATATCTTCCTTGAACGTATCCTGATCCCGACCGGTTTACACCACTTCGTCTACGGACCGTTTATTTTCGGCCCGGCGGTAGTGGAAAGCGGTATTCAGGTTTACTGGGCGCAGCATTTACATGAATTCAGCCAGAGTACCGTGGCGCTGAAAACCCTGTTCCCGGAAGGCGGATTCGCGCTGCACGGTAACTCGAAGGTCTTTGGTTCCGTGGGGATCGCGCTGGCGCTCTACTACACCGCAGCACCGGAAAACCGCGTGAAAGTCGCCGGTCTGCTGATTCCTGCCACCTTGACCGCCGTACTGGTGGGAATAACCGAGCCGTTAGAGTTCACCTTCCTGTTTATCTCGCCGCTGCTGTTTGCCGTCCATGCGGTGCTGGCGGCCACTATGGCGACGGTGATGTATATCTGCGGCGTGGTCGGCAACTTTGGCGGCGGCCTGCTCGACCAGTTCCTGCCGCAAAACTGGATCCCGATGTTCCACAACCACGCGTCGATGATGTTTATCCAGATAGGCGTTGGCGCATGCTTCACCGCGATCTACTTCGTTATCTTCCGCACTCTGATTCTGCGCCTGAACCTGAAAACGCCGGGCCGTGAAGAGAGTGAAATTAAGCTCTACAGCAAAGCGGATTACCAGGCCGCGCGCGGCAAAACCAGCGTTGCGGGGGCTACAGATACCAAACTGGGCCAGGCCGCCGGCTTCCTGCAGGCGCTGGGCGGAGCGGGCAACATCGAGAGCATCAATAACTGCGCCACCCGGCTGCGCATTGCGCTGGTCGATATGGCGAAGACCCAAAGCGACGACGTCTTTAAAGCGCTGGGCGCCCACGGCGTAGTCCGCCGCGGCAACGCAATTCAGGTCATCGTCGGCCTGCACGTTCCTCAGGTCCGCGACCAGCTGGAAACCCTGATAAAAGATTCTCTACAGACCGAACAAACCACCATGACGGAGGCAGTATCATGAAAAAATTCTCAGTTGTTATCGCAGGCGGCGGCAGTACCTTCACCCCGGGCATCGTGCTGATGCTGTTAGCGAACCAGGATCGCTTCCCGCTGCGGTCGTTGAAATTTTACGACAACGACGGCGCGCGTCAGGAGACCATCGCCGAGGCGTGCAAAGTCATTCTCAAAGAGCAGGCGCCGGATATCGCGTTCAGCTACACCACTGACCCGCAGGCGGCCTTTACCGACGTTGATTTCGTGATGGCGCATATCCGCGTGGGCAAATATCCGATGCGTGAAAAAGATGAAAAAATTCCGCTGCGTCACGGTGTGCTGGGGCAGGAAACCTGCGGTCCTGGCGGTATCGCCTACGGTATGCGCTCCATCGGCGGCGTTCTGGAACTGGTGGACTATATGGAAAAATATTCGCCAAACGCCTGGATGCTGAACTACTCCAACCCGGCGGCCATTGTGGCGGAAGCGACCCGTCGCCTGCGTCCGAACGCTAAAATTCTCAACATCTGCGATATGCCGATCGGTATCGAAGGGCGCATGGCGCAAATCGTGGGTCTTAAGGACCGCAAACAGATGCGCGTGCGCTACTACGGTCTGAATCACTTCGGCTGGTGGACCTCGATTGAAGATTTACAGGGCAACGATCTGATGCCGAAACTGCGCGAACATGTGGCGAAATTCGGCTATGTGCCGCCGTCAAACGACCCGCATACCGAGGCCAGCTGGAACGATACCTTCGCCAAGGCGAAGGACGTGCAGGCGCTGGATCCGGATACGATGCCCAATACTTACCTCAAGTATTATTTGTTCCCGGACTACGTCGTGGCGCACTCTAACCCGGAACGTACCCGCGCCAACGAGGTGATGGATCATCGCGAGAAAAACGTCTTTAGCGCCTGCCGGGCCATTATTGAGGCCGGTAACTCATCCGCGGGGGATCTGGAAATTGACGAACATGCTTCCTATATCGTCGATCTGGCGGCGGCAATTGCTTTTAATACCCAGGAACGCATGCTGTTGATTGTGCCGAACAACGGCGCGATTCATAACTTCGATGCCGATGCGATGGTGGAAATTCCGTGCCTGGTTGGCCACAACGGACCGGAGCCGCTGACGGTTGGCGATATTCCGCACTTCCAGAAAGGGATGATGAGCCAGCAGGTCGCGGTGGAAAAACTGGTGGTGGATGCCTGGGAACAGCGTTCTTACCATAAGCTATGGCAGGCGATTGCGCTGTCGAAAACCGTGCCGAGCGCATCGGTCGCCAAAGCGATTCTTGATGACCTGATCGCGGCCAATAAAGAGTACTGGCCGGAACTGCATTAATCCTGCTGACCGGCATCCATAGGGTGCCGGTCATTCATTTTTAGTACCGCTGAGGGCGCATAGCCGAAGCGGCGTTTAAACGCCTTGCTAAAATGAAAGGAGTCGAAGAAGTTCAGCATCTCCGCCACCTTACCCACCGTATTCCCCTCCTGCTTTAATAGCGACTGCGCCAGCTCAAGCTGGGCGTTAAGGTAATACTCCTTTGGCGTTTTGCCGGTATGACGCAAAAAGAGGCGCCGCAGCCAGGGTTCGCTGCACTGCATAGCATCAGCCATATCGGCTACGCTCCAGCGCTTTTGCGGATTAGCGTGTAGAGCGGCAATCAGTTTTTCCAGCTTTTGCAGTTGACGATCTTTTTTGCCATTTTCGGCGATCAGGCAAATCCATTGATAAATGATTTTCGTGAGGTAGGCGACGGCCAGATTATTCTTTAGCGGATCGCGGTCAGCAATCAATAAGGCCACTTCATTGAGTTCCTTATTAAAAATATCGGCGTGATAAATAGTGCCGATTTGTAATACCGGAACAGGCATCAGCGTAGTAGGAATAAATTCCATCCAGTATTGTTCCCAGACCAATCCGGCGCAGTGATAGGATTTGATCTCGATGGGTTTTAAGAATATGACGCAGTTACCGTTTAAGGTTATTTCAGTGTGGTCTCTGAGATATATTTTACCACATCCCTGGAGCGTATATATCGCCACCCACGAGTTGGCGATAAGCGGTTTCTTTTTATCGCGCGGCCAGCTGACCCGGTAGCTTTCATCGGCCAGGGTATGCCATAGCGAGAGCAGTGAAATCCCGCTTGAGATCACATTTTCTTCCAGAACTAACGGAATGTTATACGTAGTTTCGTTTTTTACATGCGAAATCTGTATTTTTCCATTCATTTTAATTTCCCATCGGCCAATGATGCCTGCAACCTGATGAGGTGAATTTAGCAAGAAATAGCCTTGCAGGGATACATTGCATCTCGTTTTATATAAATCATCGCCTTACCTGGATAAAACGCTATTCCTCTGTACCGGATAGCGCCGGGATATAATGACAAATAAGGGCTTTAAGATGAATGCCATACAAATTTTGAGCTTTGTCGGGTTTACATTGCTGGTGGCTATCATTACCTGGTTTAAGGTAAGAAAAGCGGATACCGGCTCGCAGCAGGGCTATTTCCTTGCCGGCCGTTCGCTGAAAGCGCCGGTCATCGCCGCCTCGCTGATGTTAACCAACTTATCGACCGAACAGCTGGTGGGATTATCGGGCCAGGCTTACAAAAGCGGCATGTCGGTTATGGGCTGGGAGGTGACATCGGCGGTGACGCTGATTTTCCTGGCGCTGATCTTTCTTCCCCGCTATCTGCAGCGCGGTATCGCCACCATCCCGGACTTTCTGGAAGAGCGGTACGATAAAACGACCCGCATTATTATCGACTTCTGCTTTCTTATCGCCACCGGTATCTGCTTTTTACCCATCGTGCTTTACTCCGGCGCGCTGGCATTGAATAGCCTTTTTCATATTGGTGAATCGCTGGGTCTGACCCAGGGCGCCGCCATCTGGTTACTGGTGATTTTGCTCGGTCTGGCCGGGATTTTATACGCGGTGATCGGCGGCATGCGCGCGATGGCAATCGCTGATTCCATTAACGGAATCGGCCTGGTGATTGGCGGCCTGATGGTACCGATTTTTGGCCTGATGGCGATGGGGAAGGGGAGTTTTTTACAGGGTATCGAGCAGCTGACGACGGTACACGCGGAGAAGCTGAACTCTATTGGCGGCAGCAGCGACCCCCTACCGATTGGCGCGGCGTTTACCGGCCTGATTCTGGTGAACACCTTCTACTGGTGTACTAATCAGGGGATAGTGCAGCGTACCCTGGCGTCAAAAAGCCTGGCGGAGGGGCAGAAAGGGGCGCTGCTGACGGCGGTTCTCAAGATGCTCGATCCGTTGATTCTGGTGCTTCCCGGTTTAATTGCCTTTCATCTCTACCAGGATCTGCCGAGCGCGGATATGGCCTATCCGACGTTGGTCAACAAGGTCATGCCGCTTCCGCTGGTCGGTTTTTTTGGCGCCGTTCTGTTTGGCGCCGTTATCAGTACCTTTAACGGCTTTTTAAACAGCGCCAGTACCCTGTTCAGCATGGGAATTTACCGGCGCATCATCAATGAAAACGCCCAGCCGGAGCAGCTGGTGCGCATTGGGCGGAAATTTGGCCTTTTTATTGCGGTGATCTCGGTGATTGTCGCGCCGTGGATCGCTAATGCGCCGCAGGGGCTGTATAGCTGGATGAAGCAGCTCAACGGTATTTATAACGTGCCGCTGGTAACCATCATCATTATGGGCTTCTTCTTTCCGCGTATCCCGGCGATCGCCGCCAAAGTAGCGATGGGGCTGGGGATTGTTAGCTACATCACGATTAATTACCTGGTGAAATTTGATTTCCATTTCCTCTACGTGCTCGCCTGCACGTTCTGCATCAACGTGGTGGTGATGCTGGTTATCGGCTTCATTAAGCCGCGGGCGACGCCGTTTACATTCCATGATGCGTTTGCCGTTGATATGCAGCCGTACCGGCACGTGAAAATTGCCTCGGTGGGCATTCTGTTCGCGATGATCGGCGTTTACGCGGGCCTCGCCGAGTTTGGCGGCTACGGCACTCGCTGGCTGGCGGCGGTGAGCTACGCCATTACCGCAGCGGTCATTATCTATCTGATTTACAGCAGCTGGCGGGAACGCCGCTCCGCTCCAGCTTCCTATGCTATCGATGTTAAGGAAAAATCATGAGTCGCCCCAATTTCCTGTTTATTATGACCGATACCCAGGCTACCAATATGGTGGGTTGTTACAGCGGTAAGCCGCTGAATACCCAAAATATTGATTGTCTGGCCGCCGAAGGCATCCGCTTCAATTCCGCCTATACCTGCTCGCCGGTATGCACCCCGGCACGTGCCGGGCTGTTTACCGGAATCTATGCCAACCAGTCCGGCCCGTGGACCAATAACGTCGCGCCGGGGAAAAACATCTCCACCATGGGGCGCTACTTTAAGGATGCGGGTTACCGTACCTGCTATATCGGCAAGTGGCATCTGGATGGTCACGACTACTTTGGTACCGGCGAGTGCCCGCCCGAGTGGGACGCTGACTACTGGTTTGACGGCGCGAATTACCTCGCAGAGCTGACTGAGGAAGAGATCGGCCTGTGGCGTAACGGCCTGAACAGCGTAGAAGATTTACTGCAGCATGGGATAGATGAAACCTTCACCTGGGCGCACCGCATCAGCAACCGGGCGGTCGACTTCCTGCGCCAGCCCGCCCGCGCTGACGAGCCGTTCCTGATGGTGGTTTCCTACGATGAGCCGCACCATCCGTTTACCTGCCCGGTAGAGTATCTGCGCAAGTACCAGGACTTTTATTATGATCTTGGGCCAAAGGCTCATGACTCGCTCGCCGATAAACCGGAACACCATCGCCTGTGGTCGCAGGCGATGCCCTCCCCGGTAGGTGAAGATGGGCGCTATCATCATCCGCTCTACTTTGCCTGCAACGACTTTGTCGACGATCAGATTGGTCGGGTGATTAACGCCTTAACGCCACAGCAGCGGGACAATACCTGGGTTATTTATACATCCGATCACGGCGAGATGATGGGTGCCCATAGGCTCATTAGCAAAGGCGCGGCGATGTATGACGATATCACTCGTATTCCGCTGATCATGCGCCCGCCGCAGGGCGTACCCATGCAGATCGACGCGCCGGTCAGCCATATCGACCTGCTACCGACGATGATGGCGCTGGCGGGTATCCCTAAGCCCGATATTCTGCCGGGGGATAATATTCTTGGCGCCGAAACGTCGCGTGGGGTGATGGTGGAATTCAATCGCTATGAGATTGAACATGACAGCTTTGGCGGGTTTATCCCGGTGCGCTGCTGGGTGACGGATGAGTACAAACTGGTGCTTAACCTGTTTACCAGCGATGAACTGTACGACAGGAAAAACGACCCGGATGAGCTGTATAATCTTATTAATCGCCCCGATTTCGCCGACGTTCGCTGTCAAATGCACGATGCGCTGCTTAACTATATGGATAAAATCCGCGACCCGTTCCGTACTTATCAATGGAGCTTGCGTCCGTGGCGGCCGGATGCCCTGCCGCGCTGGATGGGCGCTTTCCGCCCGCGCCCGCAGGACGGCTACTCGCCGGTCGTGCGCGACTATGACACTGGACTGCCGACGCGGGGCGTGAAGGTAGAGGAGAAAAAACAGAAGTTTTGACGAGTTCAACGCGCGGGAAAAGAGCGCTCGTCAGGTATTGCCCGGTAGAAACGCGGACCCGCTGGGCCATAACTTGCACGATATGGCCGTCCATCATCGGCCTGATAGCCCGACTTTAAGCGGCTGTCAGGCCTGAACTTTCTCTGAAATGGGGCGATTATTAATGCCTTCGGCTTTGGCTCTCAGGTAGAATCGCCGGTATTTTACGCAATCGGGAACCCATCAAGGAGTTATGATGAAAATATCCCGCCTTGGCGAAGCACCGGATTACCGCTTCTCGCTGGCCAATGAACGTACCTTTCTGGCGTGGATCCGCACTTCTCTCGGCTTTCTGGCCGGTGGCGTTGGCCTCGACCAGCTGGCGCCGGATTTCGCCACGCCGCTGATTCGCGAAATCCTCGCTCTGCTGCTGTGCCTGTTTGCCGGCGGTCTGGCGATATACGGCTATTTACGCTGGCTGAGCAACGAAAAAGCGATGCGCCTTAAGCAGGATTTGCCCTATACCCGCACGTTGCTGCTGATCAGCATTCTGTTGACCATCGTTATCGTGGTGGTGATGGCGCTGGTGCTCTATGCCGGATAATCGTCGGGCGCGTCGTGAGAGCGATCCGGGGCTGCAGCCGGAGCGCACGTCGCTGGCCTGGTTTCGAACCCTGCTGGGCTATGGCGCGCTGCTGGCGCTGGCGATTAAGCACCACTGGCATCAGGCGGGGCTTCCATTCTGGATCTCGCTGGGCATATTGCCGTTCGTTGCCATTATCCTCTGGCGCTATACCCGCAGCCGTAATCTGATGAACGTCGAGCAAAGCGATTTTGCTCAGCCGCAGGCGGTTCGTGACAAATTTTTGATCGCATTCGCAGTACTTTCCCTGTCATTGTTGTTTGCTGTAACCCATATACGACAGGTGATTTTGTTTATTAAGGATGTGACATGACAGGATGTCAGGCTGACTACGGTGACGATCGGCACTGCGGCAACTGCCAGTCTCTGGCGAGCGATATTCCCGTGCATGAAGTGATCATTCATCGTCAGGAGTGTGAACGTCCCGAGCTCGTCTACCATCAGTTGAGCGCCCAGGGGGCAGTGGCTATCAAGTTTATTCCCCATCTGCAGCCCGTCGACGCCCGTCTGTGGGGGGATTTTCTTTGCGCGGTATTCGCGATTTGGGTCAAAGAAGATGCTAATCGTATCGTCGTGCCGCTGTTTGAGGCCACGCTGCGCGCCTGGCGCGGCGAGTCGGTGCAGTATGCTAATAATCCGCCGGGGCCGGCCTGCGCTGGCTGCGCCTGGCTAAGATTATGCGGTGGGGGCTGCCCGCAGCTGCGTCTGGAGGATGGCTCCAATGCCCTTTGTGAGGGATACCGGCAGTTTTATAGCTGGAGCGCTCCCTATATGCGCGTTCTGCGCGATCTACTCAATCAGCACCGTTCGCCGGTTGAGCTTATGCATCTGCTGCGCTAAAAAAATGGCGACGAAAGAGGCTTCGTCGCCATCGTATTGCCCTGGCTGCAGGTTTACCGTCCTTTTGCCAGATACTGCGCCATCTCCTCTTCCGGCACCATGCCGCCGCCGGTTGCCCACACCAGATGGGTCGCATTGCGCATCTGCTCAGCGGTGAAACCGTGCATCTGCTGATACGCCTGGCTGGCGCAGACCCGCTGCGGCCCGGCCATGCCGGCCAGAGCGGATGGCTCCAGGCGAATACCTTCTTCTTCGGCTAGCCAACCCAGCATATCGTACATGGTCTGGTCATCGAGAGAGTAGAACCCATCCAGCAGGCGCTCCATTGCCCGACCCACGAAACCGGAGGCGCGGCCTACCGCCAGGCCGTCTGCGGCGGTCAGATTATCAATCCCCAGATCCTGAACTGAAATCTGATCATGCAGACCGGTATAGACACCCAGCAACATGCACGGGGAGTGGGTCGGTTCGGCGAAGAAGCAGTGTACGCTATCGCCAAACGCCAGCTTCAGGCCAAACGCCACGCCGCCGGGGCCGCCGCCAACGCCGCACGGCAGGTAAACAAACAGAGGATGACTGGCGTCCACTACGCGCCCTTCGCGGGCAAACTGCGCTTTTAGCCGCTCGCCGGCCACGGAGTAGCCGAGGAACAGGGTGCGCGAGTTCTCGTCATCGATAAAGAAGCAGTTCGGGTCGGACTCGGCGGCTTGCCGTCCCTGCTCAACCGCCACGCCGTAATCCTCTTCGTACTCCACCACCGTTACGCCGTGGCTGCGCAGTTTGGCCTTTTTCCACGCTCTGGCGTCGGCGGACATATGTACCGTCACCTTGAAGCCGATGCGTGCGCTCATAATGCCAATCGACATTCCCAGGTTACCGGTGGAGCCAACGGCGATGCTGTACTGGCTGAAGAAGGCCCTGAACTCGGGGGTTAGCAGTTTACGATAATCATCGGTTGTGTTTAATAATCCCGCGTCGATCGCCAGTTTTTCCGCATGCGTCAGCACTTCATAAATGCCGCCGCGGGCCTTAATCGAGCCGGAAATCGGCAGGTGACTGTCTTTTTTCAGCAGCAGATCGCCGCCAATCGGTTGATGAAAGGTTTTTTCCAGCCGGGCCTTCATTGCCGGGATGGCTACCAGTTCTGATTCGATAATACCGCCAGTGGCTGCGGTTTCCGGAAAGGCCTCCGCCAGGTATGGCGCAAAACGATCGAGCCGGGCGTGGGCGTCCTGAACGTCTTCTGTCGTCAGGCCAACGTAGGGTAACCCTTCCGCCAGCGACGTCGTTGACGGGTTAAACCAGGTGGTTTCTTTCAGGGCTATCAGTTCCTCCAGCAGAGGAAACTGCGCGAGTAAATTGGTCATGTCAGCGTTTTTCATATTACGTCTCTTTGCGCTCAGATGATGAAAGAAAGCAGGAATGTACCGGCCAGTGCAAGCAGCGAAGCGATAAAGGTCGCTGTGGTATAGTATTTGAACGTTTCGTTAAGGCTTGCCCCGCAGTACTGCTTAACCAGCCAGAACAGGGAGTCCGTCACGATAGTGCAGCCAATCGCGCCGGAGCCGATGGCGATAGCGATGATTTCCGGGCTCACGCCAGGATAGAGCGGCAGCATCGGTGCGACGATAGCGGTTGCGCCCATCATTGCCACGGTGGCGGAACCGACTGCGGCATGCAGAATCAGCGCCACCAGCCAGGCCAGCAGAATCGGGTGCATATCGAGGTTCGACAGAATTACCGCCAGCGTATCGGCCAGACCGCTGGTCTTCAGGATGGCGTTGAAGGCCCCGCCTGCGCCGATAATCAGCAGGATATTGGCGATAGAGCCGAAGCAGTTTTCCGTATGCGTCAGCAGGGTGCTCATGCCCATATTCTGACGGATGCCCAGCACGTAATAGGCCACAAAGACCGCGATGAACATGGCGGTGATGGGGTTACCGATAAACTCCAGCAGCATATACAGCGTGCCGCCTTTGGTCATATTCAGTTCGGCGATGGTTTTTACCAGCATCAGGCCGATCGGCAGCAGGACGGTAAACAGGGTGGCGCCAAGCGAAGGCAGGGTCTCTTCTTTGCGCACTTCGAGATTGGCAAATTCAGCCGGAACCGCTTTAAACGGCAGGCGGTTGCCGAGCAGCCGCAGGAACAGCGGGCCACCGACCAGCGAAGCCAGCAGGCCCACCAGCAGACCGTATACGATCACCGTCCCGATATCCGCGCCCAGCTTATTCGCGACAAACAGCGCCGCCGGATGCGGCGGCACCACGCAGTGTACCGCCATCAGCGCCGTACACAGCGGGATGGCCAGCTTGAGCAGCGACGTGTTGGTCTTTTTGGCAATGGAAAACGCCAGCGGGATCAGCAGCACCACGCCTACTTCAACGAACAGCGTGATCCCGCAAATCAGGCCCACCAGCACCATAATGACGTCAGCGGACAGCCAGCGGCAGCGCTGAAGCGTCAGGCCGATACGCTCAGCCGCGCCGGAGACCTCCATCATTTTGCCGAGAATCGTCCCCAGCCCAATTACCGCCGCCAGGAAGCCCAGCGTGCCGCCAATCCCGCTCTCGATGGCGTTAACCATATCCAGCGGGCTCATGCCCATCATGGCGCCGACGAAAAAGCTGGCCAGCAGCAGCGCCAGAAACGGGTGAAACTTCAGTTTGACGATAGTTAACACAATCAACACGATGCTGATCAGCAGCGTGCTCACAACCCAGATCTGAGATTCCATACCCCACCTCGCCTGTGAATAATCTATCGCTATTGAACAGAAAAACGGCGCCTGCTGACAAACGATATAAACGGCCCTTAAGATGAACCAGATTGAATCAAAAAGGTGATTTTGCTCTAAAATTGTCTGTTATGTGTGCTATGAATCACTTTTATTCATCTTTAACGCGCAACTGGCGCGAAAAATTTCTTACACTCGGCGGGGAATAGTGAAGGAGTAAGAGATGGAGACGCTAAAAGAGTTAGGCACTCGCCTGCTTAACGGCTGGCAGCTATCGAAGCTGTATACCTTTGAAGTCGCCGCCCGGCATGAGTCGTTTGCGCTGGCGGCGGAGGAACTGTCGCTGACGCCGAGCGCGGTGAGCCACCGTATCAACCAGCTGGAAGAAGAGCTGGGGATCCAGCTGTTTGTGCGCTCGCATCGCAAGGTAGAGCTGACGCATGAAGGTAAGCGGGTGTACTGGGCGCTGAAGTCCTCGCTGGATAGCTTAAACCAGGAGATTCTGGATATTAAAAATCAGGAGCTGTCGGGAACCTTAACGGTGTATTCGCGCCCGTCCATCGCCCAGTGCTGGCTGGTGCCTGCGCTCGGCGATTTTACCCGCCGCTATCCGTCGATATCGCTCACCGTGCTGACCGGCAACGATAACGTTAATATGCAGCGTGCGGGCATCGATCTGGCGATCTACTTCGATGATGCGCCTTCATCGCAGTTGAGCCACCATTTTCTGATGGATGAGGCCATCGTGCCGGTCTGCACGGCGAACTACGCGCGCCAGCATCAGCTACCGCAGAATCCCGGCAATCTTCGCCACTGTACGCTGTTGCACGATCGTCAGGCCTGGAGTAACGATTCCGGCACCGATGAGTGGTTCAGTTGGGCGCAGACATTCGGCATCGAGTTGCCGCAATCGTCGGGTATTGGCTTCGATCGTTCGGATTTAGCGGTGATTGCCGCGATGAATCACGTCGGCGTGGCGATGGGGCGTAAGCGGCTGGTGCAAAAGCGCCTGGAGAGCGGAGAACTGATCGCGCCGTTCGGCGAGATGACCCTGAAATGCCATCAGCACTACTACGTGACGACCCTGCCGGGCCGTCAGTGGCCGAAAATCGATGCTTTTATCCACTGGCTGCAGAGCCAGGCACAATTATGATGACCGGCTTAGTTTCATCCCGGTGGCGCTGTGTGTATGACCGGGCTACGGGTTTACCGCCGTCTGGGGGCCGGTAGCCCGGACAGATGCGCAGCATCGCCTCCGGGAAATATGCCGGGGCTGATAATTCGCTACCGCTTCCTGGCTTGCGCTGCGCTTCGCCGGGCTACGGGTTTACCGGCGTCCGTCATTTTGTCGCCCGGGTAAGACGCGCCGCGCCGCGACCCGGGGAACCCGCAAAGAAGCCTTAAACCGGCTGCTGATGTTGATGAAACCGCGATGCCAGCGGCAGCCAGCACAGCAGAATCAGCAATCCCATCAGCATCATCAGCAGGCCGAGGCTGCCCTGGCCGGTTTGCGGCATCATCGCCGACAGCCACGCCAGCACGCCGGAACCGATGTTTTGTAATCCGCCCACTAACGCCCCGGCGGTGCCTGCAAGGAACGGGAAAGGTTCCATCGCGCCGCTGGTCGCCAGCGGAAACAGCATTCCTGCGCCAAAGAAGAACAGCGCAGCAGGAACCAGCAGGGTCCAGACGGTCATCACGCCCAGCAGGCCCGGTATCCACATCAGCACGCCCGCCAGCAGGCAGCAAATCACCGACTGCCACATCAGCGTCGGGAAGCGTTTGTTTGGCCGCCCGGCAAACCAGGCGCCAAAGAACGCCGCCGGAATCGGCAGAATAAACAGAATGCTGACCGACATACTGCTCAGTCCCAGCACCGCCCCCATCAGCACCCCGGAACAGGCTTCGAATACGGCAATGCCCGCGAGGCCGCCGATCAGCATCAGCAGATAGCAGTTGAACGCGCCGGTACCGAACAGCGTTTTATAGTTGGTGATGAGACGGGTGCGCGGTGCGCCGGTGGGCCGGGTTTCCGGCATCCAGCGCGCCATGCTGAAGGTGACGCCAGCGCAAAGAATCAGCAAGAATACGAAGCAGGCCCGCCAGTTCCACAAGGTATCAAGAATACCGCCAATCAACGGGGCCAGCAGTGGGCTTACCAGAATTCCCATATTCAGCAGGCTATTGGCGTGCCTGAGCTGCGCGCCTTCATACAGGTCACGCGGCAGGGTACGCGCCATCACGCCGCCGACGCCGGTACCCATTCCCTGCAGTGCGCTGGCGGCGATCAACACCGGCAGACTATGGGTGGTAATGGCAATCAGCGTCGCCAGCATAAAAATAGACATCCCAACGAGGATCACCGGACGCCGGCCAACGCGATCGGAGAGCGGGCCGTAGAAAAGCTGCGAGACGCCGTAGGTCAGCAGATAAGCGGCCATCACGCTCTGTACCGCGCCTTCACGCACGTTTAGCGATACCGCCATATCGGCAATCGCCGGGATATAAATGGTCTGCGCCATCTGGCCGACGGCCACCAGCAGTACCAGCATCAACAACAAATTGAAGTTCTTATGCCGTTTCATGTCGATGAATACTTTGTAGAAAGTTGAAGGTAAAGAATATGTGACTGGCACATCCGCAAAACGATGGAGGAATCTACCATATTAAAATGACAGAACAACCCTGTAAGGGGGGATTATCGGGGATGTTCAGGCAGGTTTTGTAAACAACAATCGGCAACTAATGTTGCCATGTGTGGTTTACGACAGCCGCAGCAGAATCGCCCCGGCGGCAATGCCGCAGGCAGCCACGATGCGTAATGGAACCATCTTTTCTTTCAACAGGATAAACGCGATAACCGCGCCAAAAAGAATTGAGGTTTCGCGCAGGGCGGCGACCACCGCCAGCGGCGCCTGGGTCATTGCCCACAGCGCCAGGCCATAAGAACCCATAGTGCCAACGCCGCCGACCAGGCCTTTCTTCCAGTGCTGGCGCAGATAGCGGCTGGCCTGCGGGCGTCGGGCAATCATCGCCCAGCCCAGCAGACAGAAGCCATTCATAAAAAAGGTCCATAGCGTATAGCCCAGTGCGGTTTCTGAAAGCCGCACCCCGGTTCCGTCTACCAGCGTATAACCGGCAATAAAGCAGGCGTTGATCAGCGCTAATAGGATACCGGTGCTTGAACGGGATCGGCCGTTAAACGCCATCGCCAGTATCGCCAGGCAGATGACGCCGATGCCCAGCCACGCCAGCGGAGAGAGGTGGTCGCCAAGGAAGATAACGCTGATTATCGCCACCAGCAGCGGCGCGGTTCCGCGCATCAGCGGATAGGTCTGGCTCATATCCGAGACCTGATAGGTTTTCGCCACCAGCACCGTATACACCACCTGTAGCGCGCAGGAGACAGCAAGAAACGGCACGCTGGCCAGCGTCGGCTGGGGGGCAAAAGGGAGCAAAACGAGGGCGATGAGCGAGGCAGAGCCGCTAACGCCAATCGCCGCGTACATTTTATCGCCGCTGGCTTTAACGATAGCGTTCCAGCTTGCGTGAAGCAGGGCGGCGAACAGCAATATACAGAATACGGTAATGGTCATTGCAGCCTGGCGCTGGGGGATAAATCGTCACTGGACTGTAACATGGGCGCGCTTTGGCAACCAGAGACAGCTAGAGCGAACAAAACAGGCGATGGGTGACCCGCGGTTCATCATAGACCGGGCGAAATCCCAGATTTTCATAAAACGACCAGGCCGTTGACGGCGCATGGGTGTTGAGAAAATCAAAGCTGGCGCCGGAGTGGGTAATAACCGAGACCAGCAGCTGATGCCCGATCCCCTGCCGACGGTGGCGCTCGCCGATATATAAATGGCGGATGCGGCCGGCTCGCGGCTGCTGGCTAAAAGGGTCGACATTGAGCCCGCAAACCCCGACCAGCTGCCCAAATGCAAAAGCGCCCAGCAGCTTTTCTCCCGGCGCGTTAAAGCGGTTTATCTCGCTCTGCCAGTTCTCCGCCAGGCGGCCCAGCATAGTCAGGTTTTGCGGCAGGCTTTCGGCGCGTAGTGCCGAAAAACCGGGTTCGTCCGGGGTGATGGCGGCAATCAACAAGGGGGCCATAATTTTCTCCGTCAGGTTAGCCTGTAGAGGGGCGGTTTCCCGCCCCTCTCAGGTGCGACTTGAACCTGAATCAGCGGAACTGTTTCAGGACTGCATCAAGTAGTTGCAACACGGCAACCATGAGTTTCAGGATCAGAACAACGATATCCACTCCGCCCATACGCGTCTCCTCTGGTTCAGGAGCACAACCGGCTGGCGTACCTTTCCGCCGCCTGTTGCCAGCCAGGGTATACCCGTCATCATTCAGGCGCGACCAGTGGGTTGCGGGCTAAATGATTCGGGGTATTTGTTGACGTAACACAGTGTGCTCTTCTGGGGTTAAGGCGCTGACGGCACCACCCGTTTCAGCCAGGACTTTTTTTGCGCCGGTAAAAGTGCGGCCCCAGATTCACCCTGCGTACCCCCTCAGTATAGAATGAATACTGTATGTATGAACAGTATTTTTTGGACAAATTTGCATACGCGATCCATACTCTAAATCAGCAAAAACCGTCGTGAAAATTGCGCCTTCTTCCCCGATCGCGTATACTTTTTTCGTTGACGTAATACAGTGTGCTTGCGGCCACCAACCGTAAAACACCGAGCAGAAAACCTCGCCGCGGCGGGGTTTTTTGTTTTTATCCCGCCGCAAATTAATGTGATCTTCCGCGCAGTTTTTCCTGGTTGAAAATAAATCCATTGTGAAATGACAAAAGCTGTGTTTGTATAAATTCATTCCCTTTTTTGAGACAACAGGTCCCTAATGAACGCTACCACGCTGACTTCGACCCTACTACTAACCGCGCCTGCCGCGGTGGTCGTCGTGTCTGTGGTGGTCGTCGTCGGCAACGCGCCGTAGGGTCCGGAACAACACGAATTCCAAACCCCGCCGGCGCAAACCGAGCGGGGTTTTTCGTTTCATGCCCCCCGGTAAGTCGGCCCAGAATAAAAGGACTGGAGCATGGCAAGTTCGGGCACAACATCACAAAAAATGCGCTTCACTGGCGCACAGTTAGTCGTTCATTTACTGGAGCGTCAGGGGATCACTACGGTCAGCGGCATTCCGGGCGGCTCCATCCTTCCGATTTACGATGCGTTAAGTCAAAGCACTCAGATCCGCCATATTCTGGCGCGTCACGAGCAGGGCGCGGGATTTATCGCCCAGGGCATGGCGCGCACCGAGGGCAAACCGGCGGTGTGTATGGCCTGTAGCGGCCCGGGAGCCACTAACCTGATCACCGCTATCGCCGATGCCCGTCTGGATTCGATTCCGCTGGTGTGCATTACCGGCCAGGTTCCGGCTTCAATGATCGGCACCGATGCCTTCCAGGAAGTTGACACCTACGGTATCTCTATCCCCATCACGAAACATAACTATCTGGTACGCAACATCGCTGAACTGCCGCAGGTGATGAGCGACGCGTTTCGCATCGCGCAGTCCGGGCGACCAGGGCCGGTGTGGATAGATATTCCTAAGGATGTTCAGGCCGCGACCATTGAGCTCGATGCCCTGCCGGAACCCGGCGCCCGTACGGCGGCTCCGATGTTCGATAGCGCCAGCGTGCGTGAAGCGGCGGCGATGATTAACGCCGCGCAGCGTCCGGTGCTCTATCTGGGCGGTGGGGTGATCAACGCGCCTGAGCACATTCGCCAACTGGCGGAAAAAGCCAACCTGCCGACCACCCAGACCCTGATGGCGCTGGGGATGCTGCCGAAAGCGCATCCGCTGTCGCTGGGCATGCTGGGGATGCACGGCGCGCGCAGCACCAATTTTATTTTGCAAGAGGCTGATTTATTGGTTGTTTTAGGGGCGCGTTTTGATGACCGGGCGATTGGTAAAACCGAGCAGTTCTGCCCGAATGCGAAAATTATCCACGTTGATATCGACCGCTCTGAGCTGGGTAAAATCAAACAGCCGCACGTGGCGATTCAGGGCGATGTTGGCGAAGTGCTGGCGCAGCTGATCCCGCAGGTCGAGGCGCAGCCGCGCAGCGAATGGCTGCAGCTGGTGGCCGATCTGCAGCGGGAGTTCCCCTGCACCATTCCGCAGGAGCAAGACCCGCTTACCCACTATGGCCTGATTAACGCCGTTGCCGCCTGCGTTGACGATGAGGCAATCGTGACCACCGACGTCGGCCAGCACCAGATGTGGGTCGCGCAGGCGTATCCGCTGAACCGTCCGCGCCAGTGGCTGACCTCCGGCGGCCTCGGCACCATGGGCTTTGGTCTGCCTGCCGCGGTAGGCGCGGCGCTGGCTAACCCGCAGCGCAAGGTCATCTGCTTCTCCGGAGACGGCAGCCTGATGATGAACATTCAGGAAATGGCTACCGCGGCGGAAAATCAGCTGGACGTGAAAATTATCCTCATGAATAACGAAGCGCTGGGGCTGGTTTATCAGCAGCAGAGCCTGTTCTATAAGCAGGGCGTATTCGCCGCAACCTATCCTGGCATGGTCAACTTTATGCAGATTGCCGCCGGTTTTGGTCTGCAAACCTGTGATTTAAATAACGAAGCCGACCCGCAGGCGGCGCTGCAGGCGATTATCGACCGCCCGGGTCCGGCGCTGATCCACGTGCGTATCGATGCTGAAGAAAAAGTGTATCCGATGGTACCGCCGGGTGCGGCCAATACTGAAATGGTGGGGGAATAAGCCATGCAACAAGCGACTCATGAAAACGTTATTCTACAGCTCACCGTGCGCAACCATCCCGGCGTGATGACCCACGTTTGCGGCCTGTTTGCCCGCCGCGCATTTAACGTGGAAGGCATTCTTTGTCTGCCAATTCAGGACAGCAACCAGAGCCGCATCTGGCTACTGGTCAACGACGATCAGCGCCTCGGGCAGATGATTAGTCAGATTGAAAAGCTGGAAGACGTTGAGAAAGTGGTACGCAATCAGTCCGATCCCTCCATGTTCAGCAAAATTGCGGTGTTCTTCGAATAATCGCTCGCGGCTTGAACCGCGGCGCGCGATAGACAAAATCACTCAAGCCGCATCAGGGCAGCAAGTATGAGCATCCCCGGGCGCTTACTCAGGTAAGCGACTGGGGGACAGAGGCAGCTTGAAGGATGACGTTTATACCGTTAAGGTAAGCGCGTTTTTTATCCTCCCAGGAATCGCCATGACCACAATCGCCCTTATTGACGATCATCTTATCGTCCGCTCCGGCTTTGCCCAACTGCTGGGGCTGGAAGCCGATTTTCAGGTCGTCGCAGAATTCGGTTCAGGGCGCGAAGCGCTGGCGGGGCTGCCCGGCCGCGGCGTGCAGGTCTGCATCTGCGATATCTCGATGCCGGATATCTCCGGGCTTGAGCTGTTAAGCCAGCTACCGAAAGGAATGGCGATCGTAATGCTGTCGGTGCACGACAGTCCGGCGCTGGTGGAGCAGGCGCTGAACGCCGGCGCGCGCGGTTTTCTCTCCAAGCGCTGCAGCCCGGATGAGCTGATCGCTGCCGTCCGCACCGTGGCGGCCGGCGGCTGCTATCTGACGCCGGATATCGCCATGAAGCTGGCGGCCGGACGACGGGACCCGCTGACCAAACGCGAACGCGAAGTGGCGGAAAAGCTGGCGCAGGGGATGGCGGTAAAGGAGATTGCCGCCGAGCTGGGCCTGTCGCCAAAAACCGTGCACGTTCATCGTGCCAATCTGCTGGAAAAGCTGGGCGTCAGCAACGACGTTGAGCTGGCGCGCCGCATGTTCGATAGCTGGCAATGAACGCCTTTCTCTCCCGGCTGCTCTCGGTTATCGGCTGTTGCTTTATCTTTTCCGCCGCGTGGTTTTGCCTGTGGAGCATCAGCCTGCACCTGGTAGAGCGTGCCGATCTTGCGGTGCTGCTGTTTCCCTTCGGGCTGCGTCTTGGCCTGATGCTGCAGTGCCCGCGCGGCTACTGGCCGGTTCTGCTGGGCGCGGAGTGGCTGCTGATCCTCTGGCTGGCGCAGGAAGTTGCGCTGGCGCACCCGATAATATTGATGACCGGAAGCCTGTTAACCCTGCTGCCGGTGGCGCTGATCTCGCGCTATCGTCAGCAGCGCGACTGGCTCACCCTGCTGCGCCAGGGGGGCGCGCTGATCGCCGCTGCGCTGCTTCAGTCGCTGCCGTGGCTGCTGGAGGGTAAAGAGGGGCTGAACGCGCTGCTGCTGACCCTGACCGGCGGCCTGACGCTGGCCCCCACTTGCCTGGTGATTTGGCACTATCTCACCAGCACCGTCTGGCGGCCGCTGGGGCCATCGCTGGTCTCGCAGCCGGTGAACTGGCGCGGGCGGCATCTTATCTGGTACCTGCTGCTGTTCAGCGTCAGCCTCTGGCTTCAGCTGGGGCTACCCGCCGAGCTCTCACGATTTACGCCCTTCTGCCTGGCGCTGCCGATTATCGCTCTGGCCTGGCATTACGGCTGGCAGGGCGCGCTGATCGCGACCCTGATGAACGCTATCGCGCTGATCGCCAGCCAGACCTGGCACGAACACCCGGTGGATTTATTGCTTTCGCTGCTGGCGCAAAGCCTGACGGGCCTGTTGCTGGGCGCCGGCATTCAGCGGCTGCGCGAGCTGAACCAGTCGCTGCAAAACGAGCTGGTGCGTAATCAGCGGCTGGCGGAACGCCTGCTGGAAACCGAAGAGAGCGTACGTCGCGAGGTCGCCCGCGAGCTGCACGATGATATCGGCCAGACCATTACCGCCATCCGCACCCAGGCGGGAATCGTCCAGCGTCTGGCGCCGAACAGCGCCAGCGTCAGGCAGAGCGGGCAGCTGATTGAACAGCTTTCGCTCGGCGTCTATGATTCGGTGCGCCGCCTGCTGGGCCGCCTGCGCCCGCGCCAGCTGGACGATCTGACGCTTGAGCAGGCGGTTCGCTCGCTGATGCGCGAAATGGAGCTGGAGGATCGCGGTATGGTCAGTCATCTGGAGTGGCGTATTGATGAGTCGCTGCTGAGTGAAAACCAGCGAGTCACCCTGTTCCGCGTTTGTCAGGAGGGGCTGAATAATATTGTCAAACACGCCAGCGCCAGCGCCGTCACGCTGCATGGCTGGCAGCAGGAGCAGCGGCTGATGCTGGTGCTGGAGGATGACGGCTGCGGCCTGCCGCCGGGCTCCGGTCAGCAGGGCTTTGGCCTCACCGGCATGCGCGAACGCGTCAGCGCGCTGGGCGGCACCTTAACCATCTCCTGCACCCACGGCACCCGCGTTTGCGTCAGCCTGCCGCTGCGCTACGCCTGAGGAACGACGATGTTTGCCTTTTTGAAATCTCCGCCCGATGCTCCGCCGATTACCGATAAACAGGCGCTGGACGAGCGCTACCGCTACTGGCGTCGACATATTTTGCTGACCATCTGGCTGGGCTATGCGCTGTTTTATTTTACGCGTAAAAGCTTTAATGCCGCCGTGCCGGAAATCCTCGCCAGCAACGTACTGACGCGTAGCGATATCGGTCTGCTGGCAACGCTGTTCTACATCACCTACGGGCTATCGAAGTTTTTCTCCGGTATCGTCAGCGACCGCTCTGATGCTCGCTATTTTATGGGGATTGGTCTGGTCGCCACCGGCGTAGTGAATATCCTGTTTGGCTTTTCCACTTCGCTGTGGGCCTTCGCGCTGCTGTGGGCCCTGAACGCCTTCTTCCAGGGCTGGGGGTCGCCGGTGTGCGCGCGTCTGCTGACGGCCTGGTATTCGCGTACCGAACGCGGCGGCTGGTGGGCGTTGTGGAACACGGCGCATAACGTCGGCGGGGCGCTGATCCCGATGGTGGTTGGCGCGGCGGCGCTGCACTACGGCTGGCGAACGGGAATGATGATTGCCGGCATGCTGGCGATCCTCGCCGGGCTGTTTCTCTGCTGGCGGCTGCGCGACCGGCCGCAGGCGGTAGGGCTGCCCGCAGTAGGCGACTGGCGTCACGATGAACTGGAGATTGCCCAGCAGCAGGAAGGGGTAGGGCTGACCCGCAAAGAGATCCTCACCAAATACGTGCTGTTGAATCCCTATATCTGGCTGCTCTCGCTGTGCTACGTGCTGGTATATGTAGTGCGCGCAGCGATTAACGACTGGGGCAATCTCTATATGTCGGAAACGCTCGGCGTCGATCTGGTCACGGCGAATTCTGCGGTCACCATGTTCGAGGTAGGCGGTTTTATCGGCGCGCTGGTGGCGGGCTGGGGCTCGGATAAGCTGTTTAACGGCAATCGCGGGCCGATGAACCTGATTTTCGCCGCCGGGATTTTGCTGTCGGTCGGCGGCCTGTGGCTGATGCCGTTCGCCAGCTACGTGATGCAGGCGGCCTGTTTCTTTACCGCCGGCTTTTTCGTTTTTGGCCCGCAGATGCTGATTGGCATGGCGGCGGCGGAGTGCTCGCACAAAGAGGCGGCGGGGGCGGCAACCGGCTTTGTCGGGCTGTTTGCCTATCTTGGCGCGTCGCTCTCCGGCTGGCCGCTGGCGCAGGTCATGGAGATCTGGCACTGGAGCGGTTTTTTCGTGGTCATCGCCATTGCTGCCGGCATCTCCGCTCTGCTGCTGCTGCCGTTTCTAAATGCCCAGGCGCCGAGAGAAGCGTGATCTGCCTCACCTTTCTCCGCCGAATGGCGTAAAACTAAGAAATTTTCCCGGTTTCGCCTGGACGCTGTCTCAGGCGGGTCTTCCGGCTGATTTTTACAATGCCTGCTATTCGCAGGTAGTAAATCAGCTCAGGAGTCACCCAATCATGCTGGCCTTCTTAAACCAGGTGCGCAAGCCTACCCTGGACCTGCCGCTCGAAGCGCGGCGCAAAATGTGGTTCAAACCGTTCATGCAGTCGTATCTGGTGGTTTTCATCGGCTATCTGACCATGTACCTGATCCGCAAAAACTTTAATATCGCGCAGAACGACATGATCTCCACCTACGGGTTGAGCATGACGCAGCTGGGGATGATCGGCCTCGGGTTCTCTATCACCTACGGCGTGGGTAAAACGCTGGTTTCTTACTACGCAGACGGTAAGAACACCAAGCAGTTCCTGCCGTTTATGCTGATCCTCTCGGCCATTTGTATGCTCGGCTTCAGCGCCAGCATGGGCGCGGGGTCGACCAGCCTGTTCCTGATGATCGCCTTCTACGCCCTGAGCGGCTTTTTCCAGAGCACCGGCGGGTCGTGCAGCTATTCGACCATTACCAAGTGGACGCCCCGCCGTAAACGCGGCACCTTCCTCGGCTTCTGGAATATCTCTCACAACCTCGGTGGCGCCGGCGCCGCGGGCGTGGCGCTGTTTGGCGCGAACTACCTGTTCGACGGCCACGTGATCGGGATGTTTATCTTCCCGTCGATTATTGCGCTAATCGTCGGTTTTATCGGCCTGCGCTTCGGCAGCGACTCCCCGGAATCTTACGGTCTCGGTAACGCCGAAGAGCTGTTTGGCGAAGAGATCAGCGAAGAGGATAAAGAGACGGAAGAGAACGCCATGACCAAATGGCAGATCTTTGTCGAGTACGTGCTGAAGAATAAAGTCATCTGGCTGCTGTGTTTCTCCAACATCTTTCTGTACGTGGTGCGCATCGGCATTGACCAGTGGTCCACCGTTTACGCTTTCCAGGAGCTGAAGCTCTCCAAAGAAGTGGCGATTCAGGGCTTTACCCTTTTTGAAGTAGGCGCGCTGGTCGGCACGCTGCTATGGGGCTGGCTGTCGGATCTGGCAAACGGTCGTCGGGCGCTGGTAGCCTGCATTGCGCTGGCGCTGATTATCGCCACCCTTGGGGTTTATCAGCACGCCAGTAACCAGTACGTTTATCTCGCATCGCTGTTTGCGCTGGGTTTCCTGGTTTTTGGCCCGCAGCTGCTGATCGGCGTTGCCGCAGTAGGCTTTGTGCCGAAAAAAGCGATTGGCGCAGCCGACGGGATCAAGGGCACCTTTGCCTATCTGATCGGCGATAGCTTCGCCAAGCTCGGCCTCGGGATGATCGCCGACGGAACGCCGATTTTTGGCCTCACCGGCTGGGCGGGGACCTTTGCGGCGCTGGATGCGGCGGCAATTGGCTGCATCTGCCTGATGGCCATCGTTGCGGTGTTTGAAGAACGTAAAATCCGCCGTCAGAAAAAGACACAAACTTTGCAGACTGCCTGAGTCATTGGGTGTGAGTCACGTTGCCCGGCCTTTGCGCCGGGCTTTTTTATACCTCTTGCCGGGCGGTTTGATGATAGCGAGACGAGGTCGCGATAAGTCACATTCTGGTACCACCGACAGTCGACAGCGGGCAATTTCCCATTATGATAGTGGTGCTGCGATTGAATGAGAGGATGCATGATCTGGTTAGGACTGGCCACGCTGATAGTGGTATTTGTTGTGGGATTTCGGGTGCTTACCTCTGATTCACGCCGTGCGATTCGCCGTCTGAGCGAACGGTTAGGCATTACGCCGGTACCGCTGGAATCGATGATCGATCAGCTGGGAAAAACGGCCGGTAACGAGTATCTGCGCTACCTGGAACGGCCGAATGAAGCGCATTTGCAAAATGCCGCTCAGGTGCTGCTGATTTGGCAGACTGCTATCGTCGACGGCAGCGAGCAGAACCTGCATTACTGGTATCGGTTGATGAAAAAGGCCCGCCTCGCGGCGCCAATTACCGAAGCGCAAATTCGCCTCGCGCAAGGTTTCCTTCGCGAGCTGGAGCCGGAAGTGAGCGAGCTGCACGCTTTACAGGAGCGCTATAACACGCTGTTTTTACCCGAAGATGGGGTCCACTGGCTACACTGATAGCGCTTCCCTGTGCACTGTTGGCTTCGTTAAAACTCCTCCTGACGAGACCAACTATGCAAAAGTCATCACCTCAAAGTGGCATCATGCCAGCACTTCTAACCCATGTTTTTGCACGATATTGAGTAATTTCAATGCCAGCCCACCGGGGCGTTTTGCCCCGCTTTCCCATTTTTGGACCGTGGACACGCTGGTGTTCAGATAGCGGGCAAAAACCGGCTGACTGACGTTGAGTTGGTCACGTAGAGCTTTAATTTCACCAGGTTGGAAATCGCTTACGCGGCTGATGCATGTTTCATCAAAGCTGCGCATCGTCTCCTGCGCGATCGCATCAACACTGTATAAACCTGCGGCAGCGCTATGGATAGCTTCAAAGGCGGGGCTTTTGAATTTAGTTTTTGCAGTCATGACAAATCTCCACCAATTCTTTTCTCTTAACCAATGCCGCCATTTTCTCCTCGCTGAGAAGGGAATAATGCCTGGCTAACTCACGGAACGCCGCGAGTTCTCGGTTATCGATATTGGCGATATCCTGTTTGGCGTATAAAAATGTGTAAAACCAATGCTCAGCACCCTTTGCCAGGATGATTGCGCGATCGCGATTTTTATTGAGGCGTTTTTTGTAAACGCCGCCACCAAGGTTATCTACTTTTCCCTGGAGAGTGGCTTCAATCGCTTTGCAAAGTTCGTCGTCATCAATCGCATGAGCCCGGGCTTCCCTGGTAAACCATTTTGTTTTAAAAATACGCATTGGCTGACATCCTGTAACCATAAATATAGCACCAAGTGCTATGTTATTTCTTCCTCTTACTGTTACGGAATACCTAAAAACGTGATTTTCCGGTTATGCGAGCAGCTACGCAGGTACTTTGCAAAGCCTGAAAAGTTGTCAAAACGTTAAATTCGTCACATTTTAAATGTTACACTGCGCGGCTCCTCCGTATTCAACCATGCAGGTAACTTATGACTCCTTCGAATGCTTCTGCGCCGCAGGCTAATCAGGCGGCGCGACCCAACTGGTCGGCGGTTTTTGCGGTGGCCTTCTGCGTTGCCTGCCTGATTACCGTTGAGTTCCTGCCGGTAAGCCTGCTTACGCCGATGGCGCAGGATTTGGGCATCTCAGAAGGCGTTGCCGGGCAGTCGGTCACCACCACCGCGTTTGTGGCGATGTTTGCCAGCCTGTTTATCACCTCGATCATCCGCAGTACCGATCGTCGCTACGTGGTGATTCTGTTTTCCGTCCTGCTGACCGTCTCTTGTCTGCTGGTCTCCTTTGCCAACAGTTTCTCCTTGCTTCTGGTGGGGCGCGCCTGCCTTGGGCTGGCGCTGGGCGGTTTTTGGGCGATGTCGGCGTCGCTCACCATGCGACTGGTGCCGATGCGCGTGGTGCCCAAAGCGCTGTCGGTCATTTTCGGCGCGGTATCGATAGCGCTGGTGATCGCCGCGCCGCTCGGCAGCTTCCTCGGCGGGATTATCGGCTGGCGTAACGTCTTTAACGCCGCCGCGGTGATGGGCGTGGTCTGTACGATTTGGGTGTTGAAGGCGCTGCCTTCTTTGCCTGGCGAGTCGACCTCGGCGCAGCAAAATATGTTTGGCCTGTTAAAGCGCCCCGGCGTAATGGCCGGGATGTGCGCCATCTTTATGGCCTTCGCCGGCCAGTTCGCCTTCTTTACCTATATTCGCCCGGTGTATATGACGCTGGCGGGCTTTGACGTTGACGGCCTGACGCTGGTGCTGTTGAGCTTCGGCATCGCCAGCTTCGTCGGCACCTCGCTCTCTTCGATGCTGCTCAAACGATCGGTGAAAGCGGCGCTGGCGATCGCTCCGGTGGTGCTGGCCATCAGCGCGGCGGTGCTGGTGCTGTGGGGGGAGAGTAAAATCGTGGCGTCGGCGGTGGCCGTTATCTGGGGTTTTGCCTTCGCGCTGGTGCCGGTTGGCTGGTCAACGTGGATCACCCGCTCCCTGTCCGATCAGGCGGAAAAAGCCGGGTCGATTCAGGTGGCGGTGATCCAACTGGCCAATACCTGCGGCGCAGCGGTGGGCGGCGTGGCGCTGGACCACCTTGGTCTGCTCTCGCCGCTGGTCCTCTCCGGTACATTAATGCTGCTCACCGGTGTACTGGTGGCGACGAAAGTACGGGTGTAATCGGCCGCAGTCAGGCGAACCGTCAATAAATCTACGGGCGTTCGCCCTGCGCCAGGCGACGGTTGATGTCGGCAATGACGCCCGGTAAATCCGCCAGCGTATCCACGACGTAATGCGCCCCGGCGGCGGACAGCTTCCCGGCGGCGTGCTCGCGGCGGGCGGCGATCTCTTCGGCGCTCATCTGCTGATATTCCTCCCAGCTGGCGCCGAATTCGTTACCGGAAACCGCCAGACCCACGCTCCACATCCCGGCGGTTAATCCTTCGGTAATGCCGGGAGCGGAATCATCAACCTTGACGCAGTGGGCTACCGAGTCGATGCCGAGGACAATGACGTTCTGCAACGCCATCCATGGTCCCGGCCGTCCCCCGACGGCGAGGTCGTCCGTCGCTACCCAGTGGTCAGGCGCATAGCCCTGCGCGGCGGCGGCCGGCGCCAGCTTTTCCATCACCGGACGCGGATAGCCGGAACAGGAGCCAATTTTTATACCTTCGGCGCGCAGCGCGGCAATGGTGTCGACAACCCCGGCGATTGGCGCAGAAAAATCGACGACTTTGGCAATCTGCAGCGGCATAAACGCGGCATAGATCGCGTCGATATCGGCAGCGTTCATCGCGCGGCCAAACTTCGCCTGCCAGCGGGCGTCCACGGCGGGCAGTTTCCCCAGCGCTGCAATATGCTGCCATTTGCCGAGACCCATCGGCACCCTGGCTTCTTCGAGTGTAATCTCCACGGCAAAAGCCTGACGGAAGGCCTCAACGAAAATCTGCGTCGGCGCGAAGGAGCCAAAGTCGACGGTGGTGCCTGCCCAATCAAGAATAACGGCGTTAATACGGTTCATGATGGTTCCTTAGCGTTGCCAGTACATGGCGTTTTTAATGGCCGCCAGCAGGGCGGTGATGTCGGCGTCGTACACTTCGCCAATGTTGCCGATACGGAAGCAGTCGCTTTGCGACACCTTGCCCGGGTAGATCACGAAACCCTGCTCTTTAAGCCGCTGATAGAAATCCTTAAAGCGATACTGCGGCGCATCCGGAGAGTAAAACGCGGTGATGATCGGCGAGTGCAGGCTATCGTTGAGCAGCGGCTGAAAGCCTAATGCGCGCATTCCGGCCACCAGACGCTGCTGGTTAGCGCAGTATCGCTGGTGACGCGCGCTCACGCCGCCTTCCTCCGCCAGTTCTTTTAACGCCTGGGCAAAGGCCAGCACGGTATGGGTCGGTGAAGTAAAGCGCCACTTGCCGTGGTTATCCTCCATGCAGCGCCACTGGGCGTAGAGATCCAGCGACAGCGAGCGCGAGCGGCCCTGGCAGTTTGCCAGTTCCGCTTCCCGGGCAATGACGAAGGCGAAGCCCGGCACCCCCTGTATGCATTTGTTGGCGGAGCTGATCAGATAGTCAATGTTCAGCGCGGCGACGTCCATGGGAATGCCGCCGAAGCTGCTCATGGCATCGACGATGTAGCGTTTGTCGTACCGTTTTGCCAGCGCCGCCACCGCTTCGATCGGGTTGAGCATACCGGTTGTCGTTTCGCAATGGACCATAGCGATATGGGTGATCGCCGGGTCGGTTTGCAGGATCCGTTCGATCGCTGCAGCGTCCGGTCGCGCGACTTCACCGCAGTCGTAAGGGTGGTGCGCAATGTTCAACAGTTTCGCCATCTCGATTATGCGCGCGCCGTAGGCGCCATTGCTGATAATCAAAATCTTGTCCTGCACGCCGATCGCGCTGCCGAGCACTGCCTCAACCGCGTAGCTACCGCTGCCTTGCAGCAGTACTGAAGTGTAGCCGTCGGCGGGCGTCGCCAGTTCCACCAGCCGTTGGCGGATGGCCTGAACCACGCCGAGATTGTAGTCATCGTCCCAGGTACAGCTGTCGAACAGCATCGCCTCTTTTACCGTACGGGAAGTGGTCAGTGGGCCGGGGGTCAGCAGCAGATAATTGCGTGAATTCATCTATTTCACCATTTGGTCTATACCAGATACTTTTTATAATGGCGATCGTCTGCGGAAAAGGTCAAAGGGAAAGTGGCGCTGCAACAAAAAATTCATCTGGTTATGTATAATGAGCGCATCAAATTTGGCAGCGAGCGAACATGAAATCACCCTCTGGCGAGACGCCACAGTATCTGCTGATCAAGGCGCAGCTACAGGCGCGTATTCAAAACGGCGCGTTGAAGAGCGGCGATAAACTGCCTTCCGAGCGCGAGCTGTGCGCGCTGTTCAATACCACGCGTATTACGGTGCGCGAGAGCCTGGCGCAGCTTGAGGCCAGCGGCGTGATTTATCGCGCCGACCGCCGCGGCTGGTTTGTCACGCCGGAGCGGCTTTGGCTGGATCCGACGCAAAATACTAACTTCCATAAGCTGTGCCTGGAGCAGGGGCGGGAGCCGAAAACGGTGCTGCTGGACGGGCGTTTAACCGCCGTTCCGCTGGACGTTATGGCGCCACTGGCGCTGCAGCCATTCGATCAGGTTTACCTGCTCACCCGTCTGCGTTATGCCGACGGGCGGGCGATTTGCTACTGTGAAAACCACTGTCTGCCCGCCAGGGTTCCCGAGCTGCTGCGCCACGATTTAAACGGCAGCCTGACCGAGATTTATCAGACCCGCTATGACCTGATATATACCAGTATGCATCTGTCGTTCTGGCCCACCTCGATGCCGCCCCAGGCCGCCGAGGCTCTGGGGGTGATGGAAGGGCGTCCGGCGCTGCTGCTGCGCCGGCTCAACTACGATCAACACGGGCGAATTCTCGATTACGATATCGAGTACTGGCGTCACGACAGCCTGCGCATCGAAGTCGATACCCATTGATTTTATGGGTCCTGTCCGAGCATTTTCCCCGGGTTGCGGCTGGCGCCTTACCCGGGCTACGGGTTCACCGCCGTCTGCGGACGGGTGGCCCGGACAGGCGCGTCAAGCGCCGCCTCCGGGATAGGACTCGGTATTGAATGTTTCAGAGCCGAGCGTCCCGGTGGCGCTGCGCTGACCGGGCTACGGGTTCACCGCCGTCTGCGGACGGGTAGCCCGGACAGGCGCGTCAAGCGCCGCCTCCGGGAGCGGTATATCTCCCTCCGTTTAATCCTTTTGCCACACTTCATTCATCGTTTTGTCATAAAGCCCCGGTAGCGTGAACGTCAATCTGGTATAGACCATAAAGATCACCATCCGAAGAGGCTGATACGATGAAACTCTCCCGACTTGCTCTGTTAACCGTTACCGTACTCGCCAGCGCCCCGGTGTGGTCCGCTGACGTTGTCACCGTTTATTCCGCCGACGGCCTGCACGACGGCGACAACAGCTGGTATCAGAACCAGTTTGCCGCTTTTACAAAGGCAACGGGCATAAAAGTGCAGTACGTTGAAGGCGGCTCTGGAGCGATTGTCGAACGGCTGGCAAAAGAGCGCACCAATCCGCAGGCGGACGTGCTGGTGACGGTGCCGCCGTTTATCCAGCGCGCCGCCAAAGAACAATTACTGGCCGAATTTAAGCCGCAGGGCAGCGACCAGATCCCCGGCGTCCACGACCGCTACTCGCCGCTGGTGAACAACTATCTGACCTTTATCTATAACAGCAGGCTGCTGAAAACCGCGCCGGCCAGCTGGCAGGATCTGCTCGATAGCCGTTTCAGGAACAAGCTGCAGTACTCGACGCCGGGACAGGCGGGCGACGGTACGGCGGTCATGCTGCAGGCGTTCCACAGCCTGGGCAGCAAAGATGCGGGGTTCGATTATCTGGGTAAACTCCAGACCAACAACGTCGGACCATCGGCTTCTACCGGTAAGCTGACCGCGCTGGTCAATAAAGGTGAGCTGTACGTCGCTAACGGCGATCTGCAAATGAACCTGTCGCAGATGGCGCGTAATCCGCATGTGCAAATCTTCTGGCCCGCAGACGCTAAAGGCGAACGCAGCGCGCTGGCGCTGCCCTATACCATTGGTCTGGTGCAAAACGGCCCGAACGGTGAAAACGGTAAAAAGCTGATTAACTTCCTGCTCGATAAGCCCGCTCAGGCCAGCGTTAGCGCGCTCTCCTGGGGGCTGCCGGCGCGCAGCGACGTGACGCCGGAAGACGCTAACTTTAAAGCGGCGAAAGCGGCGCTTAACGGCGTGAAAAGCTGGGAACCCAACTGGGACGAGGTTGCGGCTTCACTGTCGGCGGATATTGCCCGCTGGCATCAAGTCACCGACAGCGAGTAAGCGTGATGTTAATGAAAACAACCGTCGCTCATCCCCCGTCGTCGACGGGAACGTCCGGGATCACTCTCGACTCGCTGCGCGTTTCTTATCACGGCAACGTGGTGCTGAAGCCGCTGACCTTAACTATTGAACCGGGTGAAGTGCTGGCGCTGATCGGTCCATCCGGATCCGGAAAAACCACGGTGCTGCGGGCGATAGCCGGATTTGTACAGCCGGCGGGCGGGCGGATTTTGCTGGGCGATACGGATGTCACCCACCTGCCGCCGTATCAACGCGGCCTTGGCATGGTGGTGCAAAACTACGCCCTGTTTCCGCATATGAAGGTAGAAGATAACGTCGCCTTCGGCCTGCGGGCGCAGAAGCAGCCGAAAACGGAGATAGCTGCACGCGTCAAAGACGCCCTGAAAATCGTCGGCATGGCGGATTACGCCAGCCGCTATCCGCACCAGCTATCCGGCGGCCAGCAGCAGCGCGTCGCGATTGCCCGCGCCATCGCCGTACGTCCGCGGGTCTTGCTGCTTGATGAGCCGCTCTCGGCGCTGGATGCGCAAATCCGTCACAACATGGTGGAGGAAATTGCCCGCCTGCATCGCGAACTGCCGGAACTCACAATTCTCTACGTTACCCACGATCAGACCGAAGCCCTGACCCTGGCGGACAAGATTGGCATCATGAAAGACGGCTCGCTCATTGCCCATGGCGAAACCCATCAGCTTTACCACTATCCGCCTAATCGTTTCACCGCCGAGTTTCTCGGACGCGCCAATATCCTGCAGGCGACGGCGCTGAAAGATACCGCAGGGCCTGGCCTGGTCAGCGTCAGCTGCGGCGGTGGATTGATTACCGCTTTCAGCCGCGGCGGTCAGCACGGCAATAATAAGCTGCTGTGTATTCGTCCGCAGCATATGAGCCTCGCGCCGCGAACGGCCACCAGCAACCGGCTTAACGCTACCCTGCAGTCGGTGCACTGGCAGGGCGATTTGACCCACCTGCTATGCGAAGTGGCCGGGGAGGCGGTGCGCATTGTGATGACCCACGTGGATCCGCTGCCGCGGGCCGGCGACAGGCTGGCGCTCTATTTTGAACCCAACGATGCGGTCCTGATTGAGGTGTCATAATGTCGCAGATCCTAACGCTCCCGCGTCGCTCTGTTCAGCTGCGGCCCTTACTGTGGCTTCTGCCGCCGCTGATGGTGCTGGCGACCCTGTTTTTCTACCCGCTGCTGCTGATCGGCGAACAGGCGCTACGTGATGCCAGCGGTCACCTGAGCCTTGAAACCTTCTGGCAGGTCGTGGGATCCCGGCGCTTTATCAACGCGTTGCTCAATACGATGCAAATCGCGGTCTTCGCCACCCTGGGCTGCCTGCTGCTCGGCAGCGTCCTGGCGCTGATTCTGGTGTTTATTCCCTTTCCCGGCAGCCAGTTGATCAGCCGGGTGATTGATACCTTTATTGCCCTGCCGACCTTTCTCATTACCCTGGCGTTTACTTTTATCTACGGCTCTGCGGGTTTGCTGAACGGCGCGCTAATGTCGCTATTGTCTTTCGAACTGCCGCCGATCGATTTTCTTTATTCCATTCAGGGCGTGATTCTGGCGGAAATCACCGTTTTCACGCCTCTGGTGATGCGTCCGCTGATGGCCGGGTTGCGGCAGATTGATAAAAGCCAGCTAGAGGCGGCGAGTATTCTCGGCGCGCATCCGCTGCGGGTTATCGGCCAGGTGATTTTCCCGGCGGCGCTGCCGGCGCTGATGGCGGGCGGTAGCCTGTGCCTGCTGCTGACGACTAACGAGTTCGGCATCGTACTGTTTATCGGCGCCAAAGGCGTGAATACGCTGCCGATGATGGTGTACAGCAAGGCTATTCTCGAATCGGATTACAGCCAGGCCTGCATGATTGCCCTGATAAATATTCTGCTGTCGCTGGGACTGTTTATAATCTATCGCCTGGCCGCCGCGCGTACCGGCGTGAGGAGCTAACGATGTTGATTTGGTCGCGTAAAGGCCGCGCGGCGGCGGGCGCGCTGGCGGCAACGCTGTTTGCCGGATTCTTCTTCCTGCCGCTGGCGGTGATTCTGATGTCCAGCCTGAGCCAGCAGTGGAACGGCCTGCTGCCGTCCGGTTTTACCCTTGGGCACTTTGTGAACGCCTTTCGCGGGGCTGCGTGGGATGCGCTCTTTTCCAGCCTGATGGTTGGATTTTGCGCCAGCCTGTTCGCTCTGCTGTGCGGCACGTGGGCTGCGCTGGCTCTGCGCCAGCACGGTGCGAAGCTGCAAAAATATCTTGGGCTGGCGTTCTATTTACCGAGCGCCATTCCTTCGGTATCGGTGGGTTTAGGCATTCTGGTGGCTTTCAGCCAGGGGCCGCTACAAATGAACGGTACTTTCTGGATCGTGCTGGCGGCGCACTTCGTGCTGATTTCTGCGTTTACCTTCAGCAACGTCTCCACCGGTCTGACGCGGATTTCCGCCGATATTGAAAGCGTCGCCTCCAGCCTCGGGGCATCGCCGTGGTATTGCTTGCGCCTTGTCACGCTGCCGCTCATGGCTCCGTGGATGATCTCCGCGCTGGCGCTGAGCCTGTCGCTGTCGATGGGAGAGCTGGGCGCGACGGTGATGATCTATCCGCCGGGCTGGACGACGCTGCCGGTGACGATTTTCAGCCTCACCGATCGCGGCAATATTGCCGATGGTTCGGCGCTGACCATCGTGCTGGTGGGCATCACGCTGCTGCTGATGATTAAGCTTGAGCGCATTGCCCGCCGGATGAGCCAGAGGTAATCATCACATCGGGCGACGGATTCACCGTTGCTCGGTAGGGAAGCCCGGGTAAGGCGTTACGCCGCCACCCGGGGAATACGCCGGGATAAATATATCGATACGGCTTCTTCCCGGCTCGCGCTGCGCTTAGCCGGGCTACAGGTTCACCGTTGTCTGCGGTACGGTAGCCCGGATAAGGCGACAGCCGCCATCCGGGACGGCTTCACAAGCTTAGAACCACGCTTCAAACATGCCGCCAACGTTCAGCGAATCCAGCTGTTCGTCTTTGGTGCCGTTGACCTTTGCGGTGCGCTTGTTATCTACCTGACCGCCGGTTACGTAGAAGCGCAGCATCGGGCGGAACTCCGGCCCCATACCGATGGCGATATTCTGCGACAGCGTCAGCTTCCAGCCGTGGTTATCGCCGCCCTGGTCGTAATCGACGCGCTGATAGCCCGCTTCCAGCCAGGTGGAGTGGACATCGTTCCAGAAGTACATTGGACGGACAATGGCACCGTAGTTTTTACGATTGTCGGTATTGTCTGTACCGTTGTCATAGTCGTGGAAGGCCAGCAGATATTCGATCTGCGCCTGCTGGGTGAATTTATGCAGCCCTTCAAAGCTGGCATAGATAGCGGTGAGATCGTCGGTCTTGTTATAGACGCTGTTATCCGAGTTGTCGGAGTAGCGCAGAATCACTTTATTGACGCCGCTGTCGTTGGTGTGGCTCAGCACCAGCCCGCCCTGCCAGGCTTCGAGACGCTCGTCGCTGTCTACCGCTTTCGAATCGAAACCGTAGTTGGCGTAAACCTCAACGTCGATCGGCCCGGCTTTAAGATTGTGGGTTTTAGTGGTCAGCGCATAGTGGCCATCATCGCCGGTTCCGGAGCCGCCGGTACAGGTGATGCGCGACGGGTTCGCTTCGTCGGCCATCACTTCCGGGCTACAGGATTCCACCTGCGACACCGCCGCCACGTCAAACTGTACGCCGCCGATGTCAAAGTTTTTCACCCCGGCGCCCTGGCCGTCGTGGTTCATCCAGAAGTAGTCGTTAATCCCCTGTTGCGGGCGCTGATGGAAGTCGCGGCCGGCCCAGATATAGGCGTTGGGGTTAGACTCCAGCACGTTGGTAACGCCGACGTAGGCTTTTTTCAGGTTAACTTCGTCGCTCCAGTGGTCAAACATGACGTTGATATCCCAGATCGCGCCTTTACTGCTCTTAAAGGCTTTGGTTATCTGAAATTCGCCGCCGTTGCCTTCGTTGCCTAAACGACCGATCGCGGAGGCGCCGTTATAGGAACCATCCACGCCGACAAACTTCTGATCGCCGGTCTGGAACTGCGCGCCGTAGCGGGCGTAGCCGCTGAACTTCAGGCCGAAGGGGATCGCCATATCCGGCGTGGCTGCGGTGGTCTGCGGGTTGGTAATGACGTCCACTTTTTTATCGGCGGCGGCATCGATTTTCGCCTGGCGTTCGGCCAGGGCTTTATCGACGGCTTTGGCGACAATGGCGTCGATCTGTTCCTGAGTAAACTCTTGTGCAAATACGGAAACTGGGCACAGCGCGGCGACGACCGCCATGGTTAATGGCAGTATTTTTACAGTTTTCATCATTATCTCGCTTTTAGTAATTTATATATTTAGATAATAGCTATCCCGCCAGGATAAGCTGGTTTATTTATTCCGGGTACAGTTGCTAAATATTGATATAAATTAACGCTGGTATAAATGAATAAGCTCTTCTGAAAATTCACGCGCGAGCAGGGAATTCATCAGATGGTCCTGAGCATGCACCATAATGAGGGTCATCGGCTGGCGCGCTTGGCCCGCATCCTGCTCGATAAGCTGGGTTTGCATCTGGTGTGCCCGACGGGCGTAGCCATCGGCTTCATTCAGCAGCAAGCGCGCTTCATCTATATTACCGCTACGGGCACAATGCAGCGCTTCAAAACATAATGAGCGTGACTGTCCCGCATTAACGATAATTTCCATTACCGCATCTTCTAGTTCAATCATAATAGTTCCTGAGGTCATTAACCTTATTATTTAAATAATGCAGTGAAAGTCCCTTTTCCGCATTATTTATGCCGTCATGATAAATATGCTATTAAATATATGAGTTAATTATTGGCTGACCGTTTCGGCAACCGGCACCGCAGCTTTGGCTTTTTCGACTTCAGTTTTCATTAATGAGCGTTCATAGGCGCGGAGGAATGGCAGATAAATTACCGCTGACATCACCATGCAAATTAAGCACATCACCACCGGGCTTAGCGTCCAGTTTGCAGCCCAGGATGCACCGATAGGGGCCGGGGTCGTCCACGGCGTCAGCGAAACGACCTGGCTGAGCCAGCCGAGGCGCGTCGCACCGTAAGCCAGAACGGCGTTAATCATCGGGACAAAGACGAACGGGATAAACATCATCGGGTTCATGATTATCGGCGCACCGAACAGAATCGGTTCATTGATATTAAAGAAGCTCGGAACGATACCCATTTTGCCAATGGTGCGCAGGTGAGCTACGCGGCTACGCAGCAGCAGGAAGGCCAGCGGAAGCGTGGAGCCGACGCCGCCAATCAGCAGATAGTGGTCCCAGAAACCCTGCAGATAGACATGGGGCAGAGCCGCGCCGGCCGCCAGCGCTGCCTGGTTCGCCGACAGGTTGGCCATCCAGAAGGGGTTCATAATGCCGGTCACGATCAGCGAGCCGTGGATCCCGGCGAACCAGAAAATCTGACACATCAGCACCGACAGCAGTATCGCCGGCAGAGAGTCAGAGGCGGAAACCAGCGGCTCCAGCAGGTGCATAATCGCCTGCGGCAGAATCATACCGGTCTGCGCTTCGATAAACAGATTCAGCGGATGCAGTGTCGCGATCACCACCAGCACCGGGATAAGGATTTCGAACGAGCGCGCGACGCCGGTCGGCACCTCTTTCGGCAGACGAATCGTAATGTTGTTCTGCTTCAGCCAGGCGTAAACGCGGGTAGAGTAGATAGCGGTGATCAAAGCGGTGAAAATACCCTGACCAGAGAGATACTGGGTGGAGATTTTGCCGTCGGCATACGGCGCGGCAACCAGTAAGAAAGCCATAAACGCCAGCAGACCGGACATCACCGGATCGAGCTGGAACTGGCGTCCCAGGCTGGCGCCGATTCCCACCGAAATAAAGAACGTCATCACGCCCATGCTGAGGTTAAACGGCAGCATCAGCTGTTCGCGATACTGCTGGGAGAAGTCCAGCCAGCCGCGGGCGAAACCGTTAGTGGTATCCGGCGAAAAAGGCGGAAAGATAAATACCAGCATGAATGAGCCGATGATCATAAACGGCAATGCGGCAGTGAAACCATCGCGAATCGCGATAACGTATTTCTGCTGCCCAAGGCGTCCTGCCAGCGGGGTAATTGATTGCTCGATCACGGCAATCATGGACTGATACAGAGAACTCATTTGTACACCTCTTAATGCGCTTCGATCAGCGACAGGGCATAATCCAGAACGTTGTCTCCCCGCTGCATCCCGTAATCCATGGTGTTAATTGGCTGGACCGGAATATTCAGGGGCGCGGCTTTCTCAGATAAGGTTTTCAACATGTACTTCACCTGGGGCCCAAGAAGCACCACCTGGTACTGCGGAAACTGCATATCAAATTCGGAAACTCCATAGGCATCAATCTGCACCGGCAGGGCGCGTTCCTTCGCGGCATCGACCATCTTTCTGACCAACAGACTGGTGGACATCCCGGCAGAGCAGCACAGCATAATCTTGTACATCGACGATCATCCTCAAAATGTAAAAAGTTATTGCGTGGATGATTTGATATCAGACGGAAACCGGTTTCCATTTATAAAAAACAGAACTGTGATAACCGTCAAGATCCATCAGTCAAAGGGTGTGTTAATTAGATTTGGCTCACAGATTTTCGTGATTTTTGCTACGTTTTTCCGCGAAACGGAAAATCGGTTTCCAAATAAAAAAGGAAACGGATATACTGCCGCTGGTTATTATTGAAGCGATTCAGGTTTATGGATTTACAGGGATCGGATTAGCCCTGTCAGGGGAAAATAATGTCTACTATCAACGATGTATCACGATTAGCTGGGGTATCTAAAGCCACAGTCTCTCGGGTGTTGAGCGGTTCGCGCGGCGTAAAGGAAGCCAGCCGGCAGGCGGTATTACAGGCGGCGGAAGAACTCAACTACCGGCCGAACATGATAGCGCAATCTTTGCTGAGTCAGACCACCGGCTGCATCGGCGTGATCTGCGCCCAGGACAACATCAATCAAACCACCAGCTATCTCTATGCGCTGGAAAAGCAGCTCAGCCAGCACCAGAAGCATCTGCTGCTGCGTTTTGCCAACAGCCGCGGTAGGGTGCTGCACTCTCTGGAAGAGTTAACCTGCGGTTTATGCGACAACGTGCTGATTATCGGCGCCCGGTTTCCGCTCAATATCGACCGTCCTGACGTGGTGCTGATCGACTGTCTGGAAAGCGAAGGGGCGAACAGTATTCATTTTGACCACGCATTCGCGGCGGAAACGGCCTGTAACTATCTGATAAGCCAGGGGCGCAGGCAGATTGCGCTTATCCACCCGCAGGGCAGCGGCTTTGCAGACCAGGTCCTGCTGGGCTATAAGCACGCGCTGGAAAAGAATTTTCTGCCGTTTAATCGCAACCTGGTTTTTCTCGACAGTCCTTCGCCATCCGTAGCGGTGCAGGAGCTGGTGAATAACGCAACAACCTTGAACTTCAATGCGTTATTGGTTGCCAACGAGCAGCAGGCGCAGCTGGTGGTGCCGCAGCTCCAGGCATTTAACCGCGCGGTGCCGGAAAAAGTCATGGTATTCAGCCTGGCGGGCTCGTTACAACTGCCCGGTATTCCGACCATCCCGGCGATTGAATATTCCATGGACGCGATGGCCAGCCGGATAGTCAACTGGCTGACCGAGAAGACGCAAATGCTCGGCAGTAGCCCGCTGCGCGGGGATTTGATCATCCCGAACCGCTGATGGCGTCCAACCCGCCGCCGGAATCAGGGCGTTGGGCACTGAATGCCGCTAATGGCCTTCTGATAAGCGGCGCTGTTGTTTTTATCCAGCGCCCGCGTCGCGCTTTGTATGGCGGTCTTATTTTCCGCTGATTCCAGCACGCGGTTAGCAAACTGCGTATCATCCAGCGCGCTGCTGGCAGGGCAGTTTTTCCTCACATCCTTCACGATCTGCTGCTTCTGCTGTTCAAACTTCAGGCCGGAGAGCGGCGCGGCTGCGGCCAGATGGGGTAGCATCAGGCTGGCTGCCAGCGAAAGCGCAATACTCATTCTCTTCATCATGGATATCCTTATTTTTATTAAAGGGTTTTTCTAACTATAGACACATTCCCGAAATAACCATTTTGCGTGCCGGTTTCCGCAAAAATGCATCCGTTTCAGCCGCTGAAATTTATCTTCCGTACCGGCAAGCAAAGCCGTTGATGCGCAGATGCCCCCCTTTCTTTTGATGGATATATTTCTGCCATTGCGTTTCAGGGATGGCGGAGCATGATGAAAAAAGGAACCTCCTCGACGCCGCACGACGCGGTTTTTAAGCAGTTTTTATCGCATCCCGAGTGCGCCAGGGATTTTATCGACATTCATCTTCCCGCGTCGCTGCGCCAGCTATGCGATCTGCAAACGCTCAGGCTGGAGTCAGGCAGCTTTATTGAAGCGAATTTACGCGCCAGCTACTCCGACGTGCTGTGGTCGCTAAAAACCAGCGACGGTGATGGCTATATCTACGTGGTGATTGAACACCAGAGCACGCCGGATGCGCATATGGCATTCAGGCTGATGCGCTACGCGCTGGCGGCGATGCAGCGTCATCTGGATGCCGGGCATAAAACGCTGCCGCTGGTGGTGCCGATGCTGTTTTATCACGGCGCGAAAAGCCCTTATCCCTTCTCGCTTTGCTGGCTGGATGAGTTTACCGATACGCAGACAGCGCGACGACTTTATGCCGCCGCTTTCCCACTGGTGGATATTACGGTGGTGCCGGATGACGACATTATGCAGCACCGGCGTGTAGCGTTGCTGGAGCTGATTCAAAAGCATATTCGCCAGCGCGATTTACTTGGCCTGGTGGAGCGATTAGCAGAGCTGTTGGTTAAAGGTTGCGCTAATGACAGCCAGTTGAAAGCGCTGTTTAATTACATGCTGCAGTGTGGTGATGCGCCTCATTTTGGTGAATTTCTTCACGAGGTCGAGCGGCGCGTTCCTCAACATAAGGAGGTACTCATGACGATTGCGGAAAGGCTACGGCAGGAAGGGAGACAAGAAGGCAAGTTGGAGGGCAAGTTAGAGGGCAAGTTAGAAGGTAAACAAGAGGGTAGACAAGAAGAAGCGTTGCGTATTGCTCGTTCATGTCTGGAACAGGGATTTGAGCGCGAGCTGGTGCAGGTGGTTTGTGAGCTGTCGGATGACGATCTGAAGATGCTGCAAACTCAGGTCGCAGCATCTCCGGCCAGATAATTGTCAGCCTGTTTTCACCCGCCGCCGCGAATCCATGGCGATCAGCACCACCGACGAGAGAATCAGCAGCGTGCCCAGCCAGTCCGGCAGGCTAAAGGTAATGCCGAGCAGCAGCAGCGAGAGCAGGGCGCTACTCAGCGGCTCCGCGCAGCTGAGGATCCCCGCCTTCGCGCCGCCAATCTTCTGCGCGCCGTTCAGGTAGAGGCTGAACGTCAGCGAGGTGCCGATAACCACCAGGTAGAAAAAGGCCAGCAGCAGGCCGCCGGTCACCACAAAATGGTTGCCCTGTCCGGCGTAGAATGGCAGCAGCATGGCGCCGCCGAGCAGCATGCTCCAGCCGACAATCGGCAGGGTGCCGTAGCGGGCAATCAGCGTCGATGGATATGTCGTGTAGAACGCGGCGGCAAATGCCGAAGCAATCCCCCAGAACAGCGCTGCGGGAGAAATCGACAGCGTTGTCGGATTGCCGTGGGTCACCAGCAGAAATGTGCCCGCCAGCGAGGTACCGATGGCCGCCAGCACCAGCGGACTGGGGCGCGTTTTGCGGGCGATGGCAAACCACGCAACGATAATCGTCGGTGACAGGAACTGCAGCACCGTCGCGGTGGCGGCGTTTGATTTCTCGATGGTCATCAGAAAGGTGTACTGCACGGTGAGCGCCCCGAACAGCGAAAAAATCAGCAAACTGATAGCGTCCTGGCGATTTTGCAGGACGCGGAAAATTTTATCGCCGTGAACGAACGAGAGCATCAGAAGAATCAGACCGGCGAACAGCAGGCGCGTCATGGTCAGAAACGGCGATGACATCTGACTTTGCTGCATAATATATTGCGCGCAGACGCCGGAACTGCCCCACAGCACGGCGGCGATCAGTACGTTCAGCATCCCTTTTTTGCTGGAGCCCATCTTTCCCTCAGGTGAAAATAGTGCGAAAGCAGTATCATAGCATGAGCACGCGCGGGAAGCGGGGCAGGAAATGGTAGCCGGATCCTTTATCAGATGGCCAGCAAAGCGTACCCCGGCCGACGTCGCCCGGCGGCTGGCGCCTGACCGGGCCGACAGAAACGCGACGCCACGTGCAAAAAATATTCAACATGGGGCGTCAGTGCCTCCCGCCACGCGGCGGATAAACTCACGTTCACCGCCGTGCGCCAGACGCGCCTCTTAGCTTAAATCAACGTTTTTACTGCCGAACAGCCAGGTGAGGGCAAATCCGCAGAGATAAGAGACCGCCAGCCCGGCGGCATACACCGCCATTCCGGCGTAGATCCCGCTGCCGGAGGTCATCAGCGGCAGCGCCACCAGCCCCGACGGGCCAAACACCGTATTCAGGCCAACCGGCAGCCCCATCCAGGCGATGAGACCGAGAAAGAAACCGCCGCAGGCGCCGCCGAGACAGGCGGTGATAAACGGCTTCATACGCGGCAGCGTGACGCCGTAAATCAGCGGTTCGCCGATACCGAGGAAGCCGGGGATAATTGCCCCTTTAATCTGCGTGCGCAGCAGAGAACCGTGCTTCGCCCGCCAGAAAAGCGCCAGCGCCGCGCCAACCTGTCCGGCCCCGGCCATGGCCAGTATCGGAAACAGCGAGTTAAACCCCTGCGCATCCACCAGCGCGAAATAGACCGGCACGAAGCCCTGATGGACGCCGAACATCACCGCCAGCAGGAACAGGCCGGCCAACACCGCAGATCCGAACGGGTTACCGTTAAGGTGCAAAAACAGCCATGACATCCCGGTAAACAGCCAGCCGCCGATCGGCATAATAACGGTAAACGTTATCGCGCCCATGATCAGCAGCGTCACCGCCGAGGTGAGGATCATATCGAGGTTGGCAGGCATGATGCGTCGCACCTGCTTCTCCACCCACGCGCCGATAATCGAGGCGATCAGTACGCCGATAATATTGCCGCGCGGGTCAATACCGTGGCCGAGGAAGGTCGAAATTCCGGAATAGAAGCCGCTGGTGGCTTCCGGATTATAGCCGAGGACAAACAGCGCAGCGATGATCGCTCCGTTGACTCCGGAGCCGCCGAAGGCTTTCTGGGCGTTATAGCCGATCAGGATGCTCAGAAAGGTAAACATCCCCTTGCTGAACACCTTCATGTAGCCGATCAGCGCCAGCAGCGTCGCATTCGGATGCGCGTTTTCAAGGACGAATATCTGCTCCGCCAAAGTGGCGAACCCCAGCAGCAGGCCGACGGCGATAAAACCGGGAATGAGCGGGGTGAAAATAGTAGCGAATTTCGCGAGGAATTTTTGAATGCCGCTGGTTTGCTTGCTCTTCAGCGCCTGTTTCTTTTCGGCGGCGACGTCGGCCAGCGATGGCGCCTCCGCCGGCGCGTCTTCCAGTAACGCGTTCATCATTTCCGCCGCGCTTTGCGCCTTGCCGGGCCCAAGGACGACCTGGAACTGTGCATCGCTAACGATCACTCCCATCACGCCGTCAATCTGACGGATGGCGGCGCTGTCGGCCCGTGATTCATCGCGTAGGGTCAGGCGCAGCCGGGTCATACAGTTGCCCGCCTGCGCGACGTTCCCGGCTCCGCCCACGTGCTGCAGGATCCGCGCTATCATCTCTTTATTTATTTTCGCCATTGCAGATTCCCCGTGAGTCAGCGGTCAGGAGTGGCTCAGCGCCTTGCGGATATAGCCGTTATTTTTTGCCAGCAGCGCCTGAGCCTCCGCGGCGCTTAAATCAGCCAGCACCATCACAATCGCCGTTTTGCAGTGGCGATCGCAGGCTTCCAGCGCGCTCTGGGCGGTTGCGCGATCGCATTCGGTCGCTTCCATGACGATGGACACCTGGCGCTCGATAAGCTTGGCGTTGGTCGCTTCAACGTCCACCATCAGATTGCTGTAAACCTTGCCGATGCGAATCATCGCCCCGGTTGAAATCATATTCAGCACCAGCTTCTGCGCGGTACCCGCCTTCAGGCGCGTTGAGCCGGTCACCACTTCCGGACCCACGACCGGCGTAATGGCGACGTCCGCCAGCCGGGCCATTTCGCCGTGCGGGTTACAGCTGACGATGGCGACAAAAGCGCTCTGGCTATGGGCATACTCCATCGCGCCGATGACGTACGGCGTGCGTCCGCTGGCGGCCAGGCCGACCAGTACATCGCGGCTGCTAAAGTTCAGGTTCTGCAAATCCATCGCCCCTTGGGCTTTGTTGTCTTCGACGTTTTCCACGGCGCTCAGGATCGCTTTATGACCCCCCGCGATAATGCCCACCACCTGCTCCGGGCGGGTACCGAAGGTCGGCGGGCACTCGCTGGCATCAAGGATCCCCAGGCGACCGGAAGTACCCGCGCCAATGTAAATCAGGCGCCCTCCCGCCTGCAGCGCCGCCGCGACGTTATCCACGACCTGGGCAATTTGCGGCAGATAGGGGGTAATGGCGTGGGCCACCTTCCGATCTTCCTGGTTAATCACCGTCAGCATCTCTTCAGTGGAAAGGGTATCAATGTTGACGCTATTGGCGTTGCGGCGCTCGGTCAGCAGTTTGCTCAGGTCGATACTCATAGGAACCTCTTTATTCACAGTGGCGGGCAGTATAAGGAATTAATTATTCCTTTCCTGTGAAGGTTATCACGATTGGTGTTGAAGGAATAATAGGTGATTTCAGCACTGGCGGGAAAGATGGCGGTAATAAAACTGGAATTTTTTATTACCGCCGGAGAAGATTATACCGTGGGCCGCGGCTTTTTCAGGCCAATCAGCAGCGCGGCCAGATAGCAAAGGCTCATCGCGAAACTCATTTTGAGCATCGTTTCGCCGCCGAGCCCGGCCAGCGGCGCGGCAATACCGCCGAACACAAACATCAGCGTGCCCATCAGGGCTGACGCGGTGCCGGATTGACGGGCATTAATGGCATTCATCGCTTCCGCACCGGCGACGGTGCTGATACCGCTCATCATAGAAACGGTAAAAAACAGGCCGACCAGCGCCAGCGTCGGCAGCGGTAGCCAGGCGAAGAGCAGGGTGATGGCGGCAAACGTTACTGCCAGCAGCTGGCCGCCGCGCAGCAGGGCTTCGGCGCTGAAGCGGCGTGCCAGGCGGGAAAAGATCAGCGCCGCGATAATCAGCCCGATGCCGTTAAGGCCGAACAGCAGGCTGAACTGCATCGCGCTCATGGCATATTCGCTCTGGATAACGAACGAAGATGAGCCGATATACGAAAATAGCCCGGCCATCATAAAGGCCTGAATCAGGCAGTAGCGCATAAAGCGGCGGTTTTTCAGTACCGGCGCCTCATCCTGCTGCTGCGTAACCGAGGCGGCGCTTTTAACCGGCAGCGTTTCGTGCAGCACCGTCAGGCTGAGCAGCAGCAAAATAATGCCGATCGCCGCCATCGCCCAGAACAGAATACGCCAGTCGAAGGCGGTGATGATCCAGCCGCCGAGTACCGGTGAAAGCACCGGCGCAATGCCGTTAACGGTCATCAGCAGGGCGAAAAACTGGGTCAGCAGAGTGCCCTGATACTTGTCGCGTGCGATGGAGCGCGACAACACCGAGCCGCCCGCGCCGGCGAAGCCCTGCAGAAAGCGCCAGGCGATCAGCATATGGATATCGTAGGTTATCGCGCACATCGCCGAGGAGAAGATAAACAGCAGCAGGGAGAGCGCCAGCGGCTTTTTACGGCCAATGCGATCGCTCAGCGGGCCGAAAAACAGCTGCCCAAGGCCGAGACCAATCAGCGCCGCCGTGAGCGACAGCTGGGTCTGCGTGCCGGTGGCGCTGAGCTGCTGGGTGATTTCCGGCAGCGCGGGCAGATAGAAGTCGGTACACAGCGGCCCAATGGCGCTAAGCAAACCGAGAACCACGACCCAGGAGAGGGAAATTCGGGACATATCAACGGGCTCCTTGTCATCAAACCGGGCGTTGCCGCCCGGCAAAAGTGTTAGCTGGCGCCGCCTCCCAGCGACTGCCAGAGGGTGATGCGGTTTTCCAGATCGGTCTGCTGGAGGGAGATCAGCGTGGCCTGCGCCGACCACAGCGTTCGCTGGGCGGTCAGCACCGACAGATAATCTCCGACCCCGGCCTGATAGCTCTTCATCGCAATATTCAGCGATTTCTGCTCCGCCGCGACGTATTTATTCTGCGCGTCCAGCTGTTCGCTGAGCGTTTCCCGGCGCGCCAGCGCGTCGGCGACATCCTTAAAGGCGCTCTGAATGGTCTTCTCATAGGTGGCGATCAGACCCTTTTTCTCCGCTTCAGCGTAGCGCAGCTGCGCCAGGTTGCTGCCGCCGGTAAACAGCGGCAGGCTGATGGACGGCGCGAATGACCACACCTGCATACCGTGGCTGAACAGCGACGAGAGCGAGTCGCTGCCGACCCCGGCGCTGGCGGTCAACGAGATGGACGGGAAGAAGTTGGCCCGCGCCGCGCCGATATCGGCGTTAGCGCTCTTCAGATTATGCTCCGCTTCCTGGATATCCGGGCGGCGCAGCAGTACCGATGAAGAGACGCCCGCCGGCACCAGGGTGATACTACGATCGCCAAGGCTTTCAAGGGTGCCGGGCAGCAGGCTATCCGGCACGGTTTCTCCGGCCAGCAGGTTGAGCGCGTTTTTATCCTGCGCCACCAGCGTGCGGTAGCTGGCGACGCTGGCGCGCGCCTGCTGATAAACGCTTTCCGCATCGCTCAGGTCGCCAGCTGAGGCGGTGCCGACTTCCATCTGGCGGGTGACGATGTTGCGCGAGTTCTCCGCGCTGGCCATGGTTTCCTGCGCCAGCGCCAGATTGCTGTTGTCCGCGGCGAGGGTTATCCACGCGGTGGTCAGATCGGCAATCATCGTCAGACGCGTATTCTGAGCGGTGAATTCGCTGGCAAGCCAGGTTTCCCGCGCCGCGCGCGTCAGGCTTTGGTTCTTACCAAACAGATCCAGCTCGAAGCTGGAAACCGCGCCGTCGGCTTCCGCTGACGAGGTGAGACCGCTGGCCACCGTTTTACTGCGGGTATGGCTCAGCTCGGCGTCGAGGGTCGGAAACAGCGAGGCGCGGGTTTCACCAAACTGGGCGCGCGCGGCTTCGATGTCGGCCAGCGCTTTCTGCACGTCGCGGTTGCTGGTTAACGCGATGTTCACCACTTTTTTGAGGCGGGCGTCATTCACTACCTGCTGCCAGTCGCTGACCACCGCGGTTGCCTCGCCGTGGCTGCCCGGCAGGGTCGCTGGCACAGGCGCGGCCGGGCGCTCATAGTTCGGATCGAGAGAGACGCAGCCCGCCGTCAGGAGCGCAACAAAGACTAAGGTAAAACGAAACATAACTTACTCCTGAGAAGAACGATGGCGGGTGAAGAAGCGTTTCACCAGCACAAAGAACAGCGGCACGAAGAACACCGCCAGCAGCGTCGCGGTCAGGGTTCCGCCGATAATCCCGGTACCGATCGCCACGCGGCTGTTGGCCCCGGCTCCGGTGGCGATCGCCAGCGGCAGCACCCCGGCAATAAACGCCAGCGAGGTCATCACAATAGGTCGTAGGCGGGTCTGCGCGGCGCGCATGGCGGCACGCGACAGGGAATAGCCCTCTTCCACCGCCGATTCGGCGAATTCGACGATCAGGATGGCGTTCTTCGACGACAGGCCGATAGTGGTTAACAGCGCCACCTGGAAGTAAACGTCATTGTTCAGACCGCGCATCCATGCCGCCAGCGCCGCGCCGAGCAGCCCAAGCGGGATCACCATGATCACCGAGAACGGTACCGACCAGCTCTCATACAGCGCCGCGAGGCACAGGAAGACCACCAGAATCGAGATGGCGTAGAGGCTCATCGCCTGGCCGCTGGCGAGTTTTTCCTGCAGCGACATGCCGCTCCATGCCCAGGTGGTACCGGCCGGCAGGTCATTGGCCAGGGCTTCCATCTTGTCCATTGCCGCGCCGGAGCTGAAGCCGCTGGCGTTTTCGCCCTGGATTTCAAAGGCGGCGGAGCCGTTGTAGCGCACCAGGCTCTCCGGGCCGTATTGCCAGCGGGTGGTGGCGAAGGCGGAGAACGGCGTCATGCTGTCATCGCTGCCGCGTACGAACCATTTACCGAGGTCGGACGGCACGGCGCGGGCGTCGCTTTCGCCCTGGATATAGACCTTCTTCACGCGACCGCGATCGATAAAGTCGTTAACGTAGGTTCCCCCCCAGGCGCTGGAGAGGGTATCGGTAACATCGCTTAATGACAGCCCGAGCGAGACGGCTTTATTGTTATCGATATCGACCTGCAGCTGCGGCATTTGCGGCAAATCGTTGGCGCGTACCGACTGCAGCTCGGAACTTTGATTCGCCGCGGCCAGCAGCTGGCTGCGCATTTTCATCAGACTGTCGCGATCGGTGCCGCCGCTGGCCATCAGTTCGAAGGTGAAACCGTTACTCTGCCCCAGGCCATCTACCGACGGCGGGGTCATGGCGAACAGGGTGGCGTCGCGAATGCTGCCGAGCTCTTTGGTGGCGCGCAGGGCGATGGCCTGAGCGGTATTTTCTTCGCCTTTACGTTCGGACCAGTTTTTCAGCGACACGAAGGCCATCCCGGCGTTTTGTCCGCTGCCGCTAAAGCTAAAACCGTCAACGGTAAAGATCACGTCGGTATTGGCTTTCTCTTTCGTCAGGAACCAGTCGGTGACCTGGCGGCGAACCTCGGCGGTGCGTACCGCCGTTGCTCCGGCAGGCAGCGTGTACTGGACCATGATTTCGCCCTGATCCTCCGTCGGCAGGAAGCTGCCCGGCAATTTCCACATCGCCAGCGCCATGCCGCCGCAAATCAGGACAAAAGCGCCCATCATCATCGCCGAGCGACGCAGGCCGCCGACAACACGATGCTGATAGCCCTGCTCGGTGCGTCCCCACAGGCGGTTAAAGGCGCCGAAGAAGCCTTTGGTATGCGGTTTCGAATGGCTCAGCAGCGCGCCGCACAGCGCCGGGGTTAAGGTTAAGGCGACCACTACCGAGAGCATCATCGCCGAGATAATGGTCACTGAAAACTGGCGATAAATCACCCCGGTTGAGCCGCCGAAGAAGGCCATCGGCAGAAATACCGCCGAGAGCACCAGGGCAATGGCGATCAGCGCGCCGGAGATTTCACCCATCGATTTTTCGGTGGCTTCGCGGGCGGGCAGCCCCTCGTCGCGCATGATACGCTCGACGTTTTCCACCACCACGATGGCGTCATCCACCAGCAAGCCTATCGCCAGCACCATCGCAAATAGCGTCAGGGTGTTGATCGAGTAGCCGAACAGCGCCAGCACGCCGAAGGTGCCCAGCAGTACGACCGGAACCGCCACCGCCGGGATCAGCGTGGCGCGGAAGTTTTGCAGGAACAGATACATCACGCAGACCACGAGGATTATCGCCTCGAATAGCGTCTGAATCACATCCTCCACCGAGATTTTGATGAACTCGGTGCTGTCTTTCGGGTAAGCGATATCGTAGCCCTGCGGCATCTGGCGCTGGAACTCGGCAATCTTGTTTTTTACCAGCGTCGCGGTATTCAGGGCGTTAGCGCCCGGCGCCATCATTACCGCGATCCCCGCAGCCGGATGGCCGTTAAGATTGGCGGAAGCGGTGTAATCTTCGCTGCCCATTTCAACGCGGGCGACGTCGCTCAGGCGCACCACCGAACCGTCGCTCTTGCTCTTGACGATAATCTCTTTGAACTGGGCGACGGTTTGCAGCCGCGACTGAGCGCGTACCGTGGCGGTCAGCTGCTGCGCGTTGGAGGCGGGTAGCGCGCCGATTTTACCGGCGGACACCTGTACGTTCTGCGCCTCTATAGCCGATTGCACATCGGATGGCATCAGCGAATAGGAGGCCAGTTTGGTCGGGTCCATCCAGATGCGCATGGCGTATTCGGCGCCGAACACCTGCAGACTGCCGACGCCTTCTATACGCGCCATCGGATCCTGCATGTTGCTGACCAGCCAGTCGGAGATATCGGAGCTGGTGGCTTTGTTGTTTTTGTCATACACCGCGAGGATCAGCAGGAAGCTGCTCTGCGATTTCTCCACCGTTACGCCAGACTGCTGAACTTCGCTCGGCAGACGGGATTCCGCCTGCTGCACTTTGTTCTGCACTTGAACCTGGGCGGTATCCGGATCGGTACCCTGCTCGAACGTGACGGTAATGCTGACCGAGCCGTCGGAGCTGCTGGTGGATGTAAAGTAGAGCAGGTTATCCAGTCCGGTGAGCTGCTGCTCAATCACCTGGGTGACGCTGTTTTCCAGGGTTTCCGCAGAGGCCCCGGTGTAGGTGGCGGAGATTTTTATCGCCGGCGGCGCGACGTCAGGATACTGGGCGACAGGCAAGGTGCGGATAGCCAGAATCCCGGCGAGCATAATCAGAATGGCGATAACCCAGGCGAAGACCGGGCGTCGCACAAAGAAACGGGAGAACATCAGGCGTTGCCTCCGTCATTTTTGACTTCGGCGGCTTTGACCTGCTGGCCCGGCGCCACTTTGCCGGTCCCTTCGACAATCAGCCGGTCGCCGCTCTTCAGACCGTTAACGATCAGCCATTTGTCGCCGTAGGTTTCGCCGGTTTCCACGCTGCGCTGTTCAACCTTGTTATTAGCATCAACCACCAGCGCGGTGGCATCGCCTTTGGCATCGCGGGTAATGCCCTGCTGCGGGGCGAGGATCGCATCGTTCATAATGCCTTCGTCTATGCGGGCGCGAACGAACATACCGGGCAGTAGCACATGCTGCGGATTGGGGAAGACCGCGCGCAGCGTGACCGATCCGGTCGATTCATCTACCGCCACTTCGGTCAGCGCCAGGCGGCCTTTTTCGCTGTAGGTGCTGCCATCTTCAAGGGTCAGGGTCACGTTGAGCGTATTGCTGTTGCTCGCCAGGCTTTGCTTACGCAGGCGCAGCAGATCGACGCTGGATCGGGTGAGATCGACGTACATCGTATCCAGGCCGCGGATCGTCGCCAGCGCGGTGTCCTGATCGGCGGATACCAGCGCCCCCGGCGTGACGGATGAGATCCCGATGCGCCCGGCAATCGGCGCGGTCACGGTGGTCCAGTTCAGGTTGATACGCGCGCTTTCCAGCGCCGCTTTTTTCGACTCGACGCTGGCTTTATCCTGATTACAGGTCGCTATTGCGTCATCGGCGTCCTGACGGGAGACGCCGTTATCTTTGACCAGCACCGCATAGCGCTGGGCTTTTTGACAGTCGGCGGTCACCAGCGCCTGGGCCTGTTTCAGCGATGCGGCGGCTTCGTTAAACGTTGCTCGATAGCTTGACGGGTCGATTTGGTACAGCGCCTGTCCGGCTTTGACCATATCGCCTTCGGTAAACAGGCGTTTTTGCACGATCCCGCCCACCTGCGGGCGAACTTCAGCGCTAAGCGAGGCGGTGGTGCGTCCGGTCAGGCTGCTTACCACCGGGACAGGTTGCCCCTGCAGAGTGACGACGCCGACTTCCGGCGTCATCTGCTGCGGGGAGGAGGTTTGCGCATTATCGCACCCGCTAAGGAGAAATAATGCTGCTGCGATGGGGGCTATAGTGTATTTCATTATATTTTCTCAGGATGAACGACGTCCGCCCCGCAAATTCACTGGCGGGGTGATGGGCCGGGCGATGATGCATCTCCGGGCAAGCACAAATAACAAAGTGGGAAATAAATATTCCTGTTTGCAGTAAATAACTCGGTGAATACCGCTATTGATTGCGCGGTTTTTCCGAGATTTTCCTGTGCGGCGAATACGGCATCAGACGGCGGTTACAGGCTCTGAACCGAGTAGTCATGCCTGCTACAGGCTATTTATCACGGGTTTCTCCATGGTTTAAGATGATGAGAATGATCGTTCTCATTTTTTCCATTATACGTCTGAACCGAATGATGGGAAGATTTTTTACACAAAATTTAGTGCAGGGAATTTAGTCAGGAAATAATGGAGAAAAAAAGGATATTTTGTGAAAGTAGGGTGGTGAATGGTCTGTGAAAAATAAAAAATGGAGATAATCAATGGCATTAATAATAACAGAGAACATTAATCCTACCGATCAAGAAGAGCTGCTGGCGGGCCTGCGGGAATACAATTTGCGCTTTCTCGACCCGGCTCAGTTCGGCGAGCTGGGCGTTTATTCACGCGATGAAGCTGGCGCGATGCGCGGCGGGTTGATTGCCAAACGCAAAGGCAGCTGGCTGTGCATTGAGTATTTGTGGGTCAGCGAAGCTTCGCGCGGCAGCGGCCTGGGCAGCGAGCTGATGTATGAAGCGGAATCTCAGGCGCGGTCGCGTGGCTGCAGCCATATGCTGGTGGATACGTTCAGCTTTCAGGCGCTGCCGTTTTATCAGAAGCTGGGCTATCAGCTGCAGATGTCGCTGCCGGATTTTCCGCACGCGGGTATGCAGCGCCATTATTTATCGAAAGTCTTGTAAATCTGGCTTCAGGAGACCATCCCGGAGGCGGCGCTGTGCGCCTGTCCGGGCTACCCAATTGCAGGCGGCTGTGAATCGGGTTAAATCCCCCGGATGGCGGCTGCGCCTTATCCGCGCTACTCAACCGCAGACGGTTATAAACCTGTAGCCCGGCTAAGCGCAGCGCGAGCCGGGGGGAATTAGCCGCCGATGCCATTGCCTGTTAACGCCAGGGCATGGCTGACAATCATCTCCCGGTCTACCGATTTTAACCGCGGATCGGTGTGGGTGCGGGAGAACGGCACCAGCACCAGGCTTATCAGGGTGGTAAACAGCAGCTCCGGGGAGAGCGCCGGATTAAGCTTGCCCTCCCGCTGCCAGCGGCGCACCGTCTCCAGCATCTTATGATACTTCTCATCGCCAAAACGCGCGTGCATATGCTGGCGCAGCACCGGCATCTCGCCGATGATCTCCTGCATCCACAGCGGCGCGAACCACGCGTTTTTCTCCGCCATGCTCGCCAGGGTTTTAATGAGCAACGTAAAGGCGGTGACCGGGTCGTCGCCGTGCGCGACAAAAATCTGTCCGATCTCGCTGCGTAGCGGCATAAAGCGCTCTTCAACCAGCTTTTCCACCAGCGCTTCACGCGAGCTGAAGTAGTAGTGCAGCATCGCGGGCGTCACCCCCGCCTCTTTAGCAATGGCGTTCAGCGAAATGCGGGCGATCCCGTGGCGCGCAAACAGCGCCAGGGCAATATCCATCAGCTGTTCGCGGTTGGCGGAGCCGGATTTTTGCCCGCGCGGACGACCGGGACGACGCGGCGCTTCGTTGTCTTTTTGTGCTGACATCTTGTGGCGATCCCTTGACCAGATTCATCATTTCCCTAAATATTAATTATGCATTTAATTAATTTCAAGCGAGTGATGCTATGACATCTGAAGTCGCCACCCAACCGGCGGTACCCTCGATCCGCCTGCTCTTCAGCGCCCTGCTGCTGGTGATGCTGCTCTCGGCGCTGGATCAGACCATCGTCTCCACCGCGCTGCCGACCATCGTCGGTGAACTTGGCGGGCTGGATAAGCTTTCCTGGGTGGTCACCGCCTATATCCTGAGTTCGACCATCGCGGTGCCGCTGTATGGCAAATTTGGCGATCTGTTCGGGCGCAAAATTGTCCTGCAGGTGGCGATTGTACTGTTTCTTGCCGGTTCCGTTCTTTGCGGGCTGGCGCAAAATATGACCCAACTGGTGCTGATGCGCGGCCTGCAGGGGCTGGGCGGCGGCGGCCTGATGGTGATCAGTATGGCGGCGGTGGCTGACGTTATCCCTCCCGCCAGACGCGGCCGCTATCAGGGACTGTTTGGCGGCGTCTTTGGCCTGGCGACGGTCATCGGGCCGTTAATTGGCGGCTTCCTGGTGCAGCACGCCTCCTGGCGGTGGATTTTTTATATCAACCTGCCGCTGGGGCTGTTTGCGCTGCTGGTGATCGGTGCGGTTTTTCACAGCAGCAACAAACGCAGCCAGCATCAGATCGACTGGCTGGGAGCGATCTATCTCAGCATGGCGCTGCTGTGCATCATCCTGTTTACCTCCGAGGGCGGCAGCGTCCGCGCGTGGAGCGACCCGCAGCTGTGGTGCATCCTGGCGTTTGGTCTGGTCGGGATCGTTGGCTTTATTCATGAAGAGCGGCTGGCCAGCGAGCCGATTATTCCGCTCTCCTTGTTCCGCAACCGCAGCTTTTTGCTGTGCAGCCTGATTGGCTTTGTTATCGGCATGGCGCTGTTTGGCTCGGTGACCTTTCTGCCGCTCTATTTACAGGTGGTCAAAGAGGCGACGCCGACCGAGGCGGGCCTGCAGTTAATTCCGCTGATGGGTGGCCTGCTGCTGACGTCAATCATCAGCGGGCGCATTATCAGCCGCACCGGCAAGTATCGCCTTTTTCCGATTATCGGCACTCTGCTGGGGGTCATCGGCATGGTGCTGCTGACGCGCATCACTATTCACTCCGCGATGTGGCAGTTGTACCTGTTTACCGGGGTGCTGGGGGCGGGCCTGGGGCTGGTGATGCAGGTGCTGGTGCTGGCGGTGCAGAACGCGATGCCCGCGCAGATGTACGGCGTGGCGACCTCCGGGGTCACGCTGTTTCGATCGATTGGCGGTTCCATCGGCGTGGCGCTATTTGGAGCGGTGTTTACGCATGTGCTGCAAAGCAATCTCCAGCGCCTGCTGCCGGAAGGCGCGCAGCTGCCGAGGGCGCTGAACCCGGCGGCGGTGCAGAATCTTCCGGCGGAGATTCGCCTCGATTACCTGGATGCCTTCGGGTCCGCTATTCATGCGGCGTTTCTGATGGCCGCCTGCATTATGGCGGTAGCGTTCGCGCTCTCCTGGTTCCTGAAAGAAGCGCCGTTAAAAACCACCGCAGGCTAGACGGCGGCGGCAATACGTAACAGCGCCTGGCGCAGTGCCGGTGTGGCAAAATCGATAAATTTACGCAGCTTGAGCGGAGCCAGATCCCGGGAGGTGTACAGCAGGTGCACCGGCACAGGTTCCGGCTCCATCGCTTGCAGGATCATCCGTAATTCGCCGCGGGCCAGGCCATCGATCGCCTGGTAATGCAGCAGTCGGGCCACGCCGACTCCCTGGCGGGCAGCCTCGGCGGCGCTCTCCGGCGTGGTCAGTGACAGCACCGGCTGCACCAGCACCAGCCGGTCCTCCGCCTCTTCGGCGTGAAAGCGCCAGCCGCGGTAAGGCATCGGTGATTCAATACCAATGATCGGTAGCGCGGCCAGCTCGCGCGGGCGTTGTGGTATGCCGTATTTTTCCAACAATGCCGGGTGGGCGCAGGTCACGATGCGCATCTCGCCCAGCCGGGTGGCCACCATCCCGCTGTCCGGTAGCGGGCCGATACGTACCGCTAAGTCAATATGGTCGCCCACCAGGTCGGCATTGCGGTCGCTGAGCAGCAAACGGACGCGAATCTGCGGGTAACGAGCGAGAAAACGGGCGACTATCGGTAAAACATGCAGGCGCCCAAACATGGTTGGGGCTGAGAGAACCAGTTCGCCTTTTGGCTCCTGATATTCACCCGCCGCCTGGCGCTCGGCGCGCTCTACCTCTTCCAGAATGCGCCGCGCGGCGGCGACATAATCGACGCCGGCATCGGTCAGCGTCAGCTTGCGCGTAGTGCGGATCATCAGGCGTACGCCGAGGGTATTTTCCAGTTCGCCAATCTGGCGACTGACGGTAGTCAGGGGCATATTCAGCGCCCGCGCAGCCGCCGACATACTGCCGAGTTCGGTCACTTTTACCAGCAGCGCCATCGCGCTAAGTCGGTCCATAATTATCCCGTTTTACGGAAAGATGATTGTCATATTCCCACTATTATCTTTTCTGCCAGCACAGTCCATGATGAGTTACGCCGCAACGCATCGGGAGGATCTATGCCAGCAGAATTTCTTGATATCGCCATGACGCCGGACGTAATGGATGTCCAGCATGAAATGGGCAGCGATGAGCTGTGGCAGGCGCCGCATCGCCAGCGCCGGGGTGAGCGCTTCGGCGCCAGCGAGGAGGCGATGATTGTCACCCGCGACAGCTTCTATCTGGCCACCCTTTCGCAAACCGGCTGGCCCTATGTTCAACATCGCGGCGGTCCGGTGGGCTTTGTGCATCTGCTGGATGAAACCACCCTGGCGATGGCGGATTTTTCCGGTAATCGCCAGTACATCACCACCGGCAACCTGCGCGGCAGCAATCGAGCCTGTCTGTTTTTGATGGATTACCCGCGGCGTGCCAGGCTGAAAATCTACGCCACCGTAGAGGTTGTGGCGGTGGATGCCGACCCGCAGCTGCTGGCGCGGGTGGCCCCGGAGAACTATCGGGCCCGGATTGAGCGCATTTATCGTTTCCGCTTACAGGCTTTTGACTGGAACTGCCCGCAGCATATTACCCCGCGCTACACCGCCCGACAGGTGGCGGAGTATAGCCAGACGCTGCAACAGCGTATTGACGAGCTGGAGCGGGAAAATCAGCGTCTGCAGCAGCGTATTCATACAGGAGATTCATGATGACCGAACAACGTCCGCCTCTGCCGCCGTTCACCCGCGAGAGCGCCGCGCAAAAAGTCCGAGCCGCTGAAGATGGCTGGAACAGCCGCGATGCCGCTAAGGTCGCGCTGGCCTATACCGTCGATAGCGAATGGCGTAACCGCAGCGAATTTGTTCACGGCAGAACGCAGATTATCGACTTCCTGCAGCGCAAATGGCGTAAAGAGCAGGAGTACCGGCTGATTAAGGAGCTGTGGGCGTGGAACGATAATCGTATTGCGGTACGCTTTGCCTATGAGTGGCACGACGACAGCGGCAACTGGTTTCGTTCATACGGCAACGAAAACTGGGAGTTTGATCGGCACGGCCTGATGCAGACGCGCTACGCCTGCATCAACGATCTGCCGATAACCGAAAGCGAGCGTCTGTTTCACTGGCCCCAGGGCCGTCGTCCGGACGATCACCCGGGGCTGAGTGAGCTGGGGCTGTAAGGCGCTATTCTGCGGAACGAGCCTCACCGTTGAAGAGATCCCCGGAGGCGGCGCTGCGCACCTGTCCGGGCTACTCGATTGCAGCCGGCGGTGAATCCGTAGCCCGGGCAGGCGCATCGCGCTGCCCCCGGGAGAAAGGGGAAGATGATTTTATTTCCGGTTGCGGTTTTTGCGTTTAAAACCTCCCCACAAAGTCGTTATAGTTTCAGACGAAAAAATAATAACGATCTTCTATGGACTGACGGGGTGATAACAATGAAATTGCGTTTACGGACAGCCGCCGCCGTGGTGCTGGCGGGCCTGCTGCTGGCGGGCTGCGACCAGAAGGGCAGCGATGCGAAACACATTAAAGTCGGCGTGATTAACGGCGCGGAACAGGATGTGGCGGAAGTAGCGAAGAAAGTGGCCAAAGAGAAATATGGCCTCGACGTTGAGCTGGTGGGTTTTAGCGGCTCGCTGCTGCCCAATGAGTCCACCAACGCTGGCGATCTGGACGCCAACGTCTTCCAGCATCGCCCGTTCCTCGAACAGGATAATAAAGCCCACAACTATCACCTGGTAGCGGTAGGCAACACCTTCGTCTTCCCGATGGCGGGCTACTCGCGCAAAATTAAATCCGTCACCGAGCTGAAAGACGGCGCGACGATTGCCATACCGAACGACCCGACCAACCTGGGGCGCGCGCTGCTTCTGCTCCAGCAGGAAAAGCTGATTACCCTCAAAGCGGGCACCGGCCTGCTGCCGACGGCGGTCGATATCACCGACAACCCGCATAACCTGAAAATTATGGAGCTGGAAGGGGCGCAACTGCCGCGCGTTATCGACGACCCGAAGGTCGACGTAGCGATCATCAGCACCACCTACCTGCAGCAAACGGGCCTTTCCCCGGTGCGCGACGGTATCTTTATTGAAGATAAAAACTCGCCCTATGTGAACATCATCGTGACCCGCGAAGACAACAAAGACGCGGAAAACGTCAAAGCGTTTATCCACTCCTACCAGTCGCCGGAAGTGGCGAAAGCGGCAGAGACGATCTTTAACGGCGGCGCGGTGCCCGGCTGGTAATCACTCACACAAGGAGACGTGGCGATGACCCGGCAACGCCAGGCTGATTTGCTGCTCATAGCCGCGACGGTTATCGCCGCCTGCGGATGGATTTTTTCCCGGGAAGCGATTGCCGGTATGCCAGTTTTCGCTTTCCTCGGTCTGCGCTTTTTCTTCGCCGCGCTGCTGCTGCTGCCTTTCTGCCGCGGCTTTCGCGTCGGCAGGGAGCACTGGCCGCGCATCATAATCAGCGGTCTGTGGTTTGCCTTAAACCTGTGCCTGTGGATCTACTCGGTATCGACGACCCCGTCGCTGGGAGAAGGGGCGTTTATCATGAGCCTGTCGATGCTGTTCGTGCCGCTTACCGCCTGGGTGATGATGAAGGCGAGGCCGGCGCGGGCCTACTGGGAGTGCCTGCCGATAGCGGTTGTCGGTCTCGGCTTGCTCAGTCTGCATATGCCGATTGCGTTTCACCCCAGCCAGGGTTGGTTTCTACTGACCGCGCTGGTGCAGTCGATCTGGTTTTGCTACACCAGCAAAAGCGCCCGCGAGGTGCCGCTAATCCCGCTGACCACCGTGCAGCTCGGCATTACCGGGATTGTTGGACTGGGGGTCTCCGCCGCCGTCGAAAGCTGGGATCAGCCGTTTACGCTGCCGACCTTCGGCTGGCTTCTCGCCAGTATCGTTATCGCCACCAGCCTGCGCTTCGGCCTGCAAATGAAGGGGCAGAAGTACGCGGCGGTCGCCAGCGCGGCGATAATTATGGTGCTGGAGCCGCTGCTGACGGTGATTGCCGCGGCGCTGTGGTACGGCGAACAGCTACCGCTGCAGAAAATTATCGGCGGCCTGCTGATCCTCGTCGCTCAGCTATGGTTCCGCTGGCGAATGCTGAAGCCGCTACGCTAAACCGGTACGCCGCTGCGCCATCAGATGCAGCAGCGGCACCAGCGATAGCCCGTCCGGCATATCGCCGCGGGCGATCATCTGGCCTATCTCTTCGAGGGTAAACCAGCCCGTTTCCATCACTTCGTCCTGATCTTCATCCATTCCCACCCAGGCCAAATCGCGGGCCAGCCAGGTAATAAACAGCTGATCGCTGCTGCCGTAGGAGGGGTTATAGCGGATAATTTCTTCAGCGTGCTGCGCCTGCCAGCCGGTCTCTTCTCGCAGTTCCCGCAGGGCCGCCTCGCGCGGGTCTTCGCCTTCATCGACGCCGCCGGAAGGAATTGCCCATACCACCCGATCGATCAGGTAACGGTAGTGGCGAATCAGCAGCACTTTGTCATCCTGCATCGCCACAATCCCTACCGCCGGGTGCGGGTAGTGAATAGAGTAAAAATCCCGCCGATCGCCGGGCGCCATATCAATCCCAACCTTGCGCATACTGAACCACGGACAATGCGCCAGAACTTCGGCATCATGCAGGTCGTCTGAGGTGAGTTTCTTCTTCATCGTCGCCACTGTTTCTGAAAAATGAGCCTTCAGCACACCATAGCCGGGCGGCGATGGCAACCGTCGCAGATTGGCCCGATTTCATCGTTCATTGCCCAAACGCCCATATTGCGCCAGGCTTGTGGGACGTACGATGTTCAGCAGATGACCGCGAAGAGGAATGAACATCATGAAAATCACCCATGTGCGTAATGCCACCCAGCTTATTGATTATGCGGGTAAAAAGTTTCTCATTGACCCGATGCTTTCTGCCAAAGACGCCTGGGCGGGCTTTGCCGGTACCGCGCGCAGCGAGTTGCGTAACCCGCTGGTGGACCTGCCTTTTTCCATCGAAGCGATCGTTGACGTGGATGCCGTGATTGTTACCCACACCCATCAGGATCACTGGGACGAAGCGGCGATCGCCGCGATCCCCAAAACCCTGCCGGTTTACGTCCAGCATGAGGCCGACGGACAGCTACTGCGCGGGCAGGGCTTTCGCGATATTCGTCTGCTCTCTGAGGACAGCGCGTTTGCTGACGTTGCGCTGGTAAAAACCACCTCGGGCCAGCACGGCAGCGACCGCACCTATGCGGTGCCGGCAATGGCCGAGCGCCTGGGCGAAGCCTGCGGCGTGGTGCTGCGCCATCCGCAGGAGAAAACCCTGTGGCTGGTGGGGGACTCTATCTGGCGCGATGAAGTGGAAGCCGACATGCTCAGGCTGCGCCCTGAGGTGGTGGTGCTGAATGCCGGGTATGCGCACGTCATCGGTTTTGGGCCGATCATCATGGGCAAAGAGGATGTGCTGAAGGCGCACTTCACCCTACCGGAAGCCAAAATCGTCGCCAGCCATATGGAAGCGGTGAACCACTGTCTGCTGAGCCGCGATGAGCTGCGCCAGTACGTGGCTGACAATCAGATTGCCGGGGCGGTCAGCATCCCGCAGGATGGGGAAAGTATGGTCTTTTAGAAGCGGAGCGGGCGATGAAACTGACGGAAGTGGCGATTGTGGCGGTGGACGGGTTTAGTCCGTTTCACTACTCGGTGCCCTGTATGCTGTTTGGCGATACGGTCTCGGAAACCAAACGCTTTAACCTGCATATTTGCGCCGAACACCCCGGGCTGCTGAACGCTCGCGACGGCTTTGCGCTGAACGCCAGCGGCGATTTTTCCACTCTGGAGCAGGCGGATATTGTGGTGGTGCCTTACTGGGGGGCGGTGAATCAGCGTCCACCGCAGCCGCTGCTTGACGGCCTGGTTCGCGCGCGTAACAACGGTGCGCAGATCGTCGGCCTGTGTCTCGGGGCGTTTGTGCTCGGCTACGCCGGGCTGCTGGATGGCAGGCGTGCGGCGACCCACTGGGAGTTCGAGCAGGATTTTCAGCACCTGTTTCCGCAGGTGCGGCTGGATATCAACGCGCTGTACGTTGACGATGAGGGGATCATCACCTCGGCGGGCACCGCGGCGGCGCTCGACTGCTGCCTGTATCTCATTCGCCAGCGCTTCGGCAGCCTTGCCGCCAATCAGATCGCCCGGCGGATGATCGTCCCGCCGCACCGGGAGGGAGGACAGGCGCAGTTTATCGCTCAGCCGGTACCGAAAAACACCCGCGACGCGCGGATAAACGGCCTGCTTGAGTATCTTCAGCAGCATATCCGCGAATCGCATAATCTCGATTCGCTGGCGCAGGTGGCGGCGATGAGCCGCCGTACCCTGACCCGCCATTTCGCCAAAGCGACCGGTATGGGCATTGCCGACTGGCTGGCCGCCGAGCGCCTGCGGCGCAGCCAGATCCTGCTGGAGGCCGGGGATTTACCCGTCGGGCAGGTGGCGGAGGAAGTGGGCTATCGCTCCGCCGTAACCTGGCGTCAGCAGTTTAAAGCGCGCTTTGGCGTCAGCCCGGTGGAGTGGCGGCGCACCTTTCGTCGCGGGGCTTAGCCGCCGAGGGTGGCGCTGTCGATGACGAAACGGTATTTCACGTCGCCTTTAATCATCCGCTCCCAGGCCTCGTTAATCTGGTCGCCGCGAATCAGCTCAATATCGGCGACGATGCCGTGCTCGGCGCAGAAATCGAGCATCTCCTGAGTTTCCGGGATGCCGCCGATCATCGATCCGGCAATTGACCGGCGGCGGAAGATCAGATTAAACACTTCCGGCGAGGGATGCGGCGTGGCGGGCGCGCCCACCAGCGTCATGGTGCCGTCGCGTTTGAGCAGCGTGGTGAAGGCATCGAGGTTATGCGGCGCCGCCACGGTGTTAAGTATAAAGTCGAAGCTTTTCAGATGGGCGGCCATTTCGTTTTCGTTGCGCGAGACCACCACTTCGTCCGCGCCCAGCTCTCGCGCCGCGTCACGCTTGGATTCCGAGGTAGTAAAGGCCACCACGTGGGCCCCCATGGCGTGGGCCAGCTTGATGCCCATATGCCCCAGCCCGCCGATGCCTACGATGCCGACTTTTTTGCCCGGCCCAACGTTCCAGTGGCGAAGCGGCGAGTAGGTCGTGATACCCGCGCACAGCAGCGGCGCGACGGCGGCCAGCTGTTCTTTGGGATGGGATATGCGCAGCACGTAGCGCTGATGAACAACGATCTGCTGGGAGTAACCGCCGAGCGTGTGGCCGGGCGCATCCTGCGTCGGGCCGTTATAGGTGAGCACCATATGATCACAGTAGTTTTCCAGCCCGTCCCGGCACTCCTCGCACTCTTTACAGCTATCGACCATACAGCCGACGCCCACCAAATCGCCAACGGCGTGACCGGAGACGCGGCTGCCCACGGCGGTCACCCGGCCGACGATTTCATGACCCGGCACGCAGGGATAGAGCGTCCCTGCCCACTCGGAGCGCGCCTGGTGCACATCCGAGTGGCAGACGCCGCAATAATCAATGGCGATCTGCACATCGTCCGGCCCCGGCTCGCGGCGGGTGATGGCCATAGATCCCAACGGCTGGCTGGCCGAATTCGTTCCAATAGCGTTGATTTGCATAGCAAAACCTCTTCTACATAATGATAATGGCGTTGAATAAAACGGAGGGGGAGAGCGTTTTTTGAGCGGCAGGATCAAGCGTAGCCTGGTTGAGGCGCGATGGGAGGGGGAGAGCTCAAAGGGTTAAAGATGGGCTCACCCCCGCAAACGGAGTGCAGAAAATATCAGGGCGCGACGGGCGTCAGATAATCCAGCCGCAGCGGCCCGGCAAGCAGGCTATCCATCTGCGCAATAAAAGCCTGGAAGTGCGGCAGGGCGATATGCGCGTCCAGAGCCTCCTGATTGCGCCAGGATTCGCGCATATAGAACGTATCCGGCGCATCGCGCAGCTGAAACAGGGCGTAATCAAGATTGCCCGGCTCCTGACGCGTGGGCAACAGGAGCGCCCGCAGGGCCTGGCGCAGCGCGTCGCTGTGGCCCGGTTTCGCCGTCAGCACCGCGATAAATGAAATCGCCTCGCCGCTCATCTTAAAAACCCTCCAGCACGATTTTGCCCACCGAGCGCCCGGTTTCCAGCTGCGCGTGCGCTTTTTGCAGATTGGCGGCGGTGATGGCGCCGTAGTGCTCGCCGAGGGTGGTCTTAATGGTGTTGTCGTCAATCAGAGCCGCCACGCGGGTCAGCAGCTGATGCTGGGCGATCATGTCCGGCGTTTCGAACATCGAGCGGGTAAACATAAATTCCCAGTGCAGGGAGATGCTTTTCGCCTTCAGCGGCACCACGTCGAGGGTTTGCGGATCGTCGATTAGCGCCAGCTTGCCCTGCGGTGCGAGAGCGGCGATCAGCTGCGGATAGTGCTGGTCGGTATTGGTCAGGCTGGCGACGTGGGTTACCGCTTTGACGCCAATCCGCGCCAGCTCTTCAGCAAGCGGTTTGCTGTGATCGATAACATGATGCGCGCCCGCTTCCCGTACCCATTTCTGGCTTTCCGGACGCGAGGCGGTACCGATGACCGTCATACCGGTGAGCTTGCTGGCGAGCTGGGTCAGTATCGAACCGACGCCGCCCGCCGCGCCGACGATCAGCAGCGTGTCGCCCGCGTTGCCGCCTTCCTCTACGCCAAGGCGGTGGAACAGTAGCTCCCATGCGGTGATGGCGGTGAGCGGCAGCGCGGCGGCGGCGGCGTTATCCAACGAACGCGGTTTGCGGGCGACGATGCGTTCGTCCACTAACTGAAACTCGCTGTTGCTGCCCGGACGGCCCAGCGCGCCGGCGTACCACACTTCATCGCCCGCGGCGAACAGGGTTACCGCGCTGCCGACGGCTTTAACTACGCCAACCGCGTCCCAGCCCAGCACGCGCGGGGTATCGGCGTTAAAGCCGGCGCGGACTTTGGTATCCACCGGGTTGACGGAAATGGCCTTCACTTCAACCAGCAGATCATGCCCCTCGGCAACCGGCTGCGGCAGCTCGATGTCGGTTAAAAAAGGAATGTTGCTGCCTTCGGTCGCTGCGCGAGTAATGGCGATCGCTTTCATACACTCTCCGGTTTTGAATGAGGTTCATCGTTTGAATGTATTGAGGATAGACCGCGGCACGTGGGGGAAAAATGGCCCGGCGGCGATAACAGTTATATTGAAAAAGTGAAAATCAGCGGACGCGATAAAAATCGAGCGTTACGCCGTCCTGGGAGCGGCCGCCGGAACAGATAAACAGCGAGGTGGTGAGCCAGCGCAGCGCCGGCGCATCCACTTCGAAAGTCGGTACGGTACGAAAATAGATCGCTTCCGGCGGTATATCGCTAAAAAAGCGCATATCGTCGCCAAAAAGACGTTCTTTATACTCTTCGGGTAGGCGTCGAATGCCGTTGTTTTCAATATATACCGTGCCTCCTTCCACGTGTAAGGCATAGCGCGCGGAGAGGCGGCAGGTGCCGTCAGGCTCGATGATCTGGCTGTCGACGCCGCCGGGTAAGACGTGTCCGTTGAGCTCACCGCGTACGATTCCGCTGAGGATAGGGATCAGCTGACGTTTCCCGCTCTGCGGGCTGCGGGAGACGATGACCGGTTTGTCGACCTGAATGGTGATAGAGAAGCTGTGTTTGAGTTCGGGTGTCATCATTGGTCTCCTTTTTAAGCCACGTTATCCCGTTAGTGTAAGGATTTAAAGGTGAAGGGAATAACGCAAACATTGGATGGAAATGATTGGCTGGGGAGATGGGATCTGAAATCGGCAGGCTTATTTTCGTTTATTTCGAATATTGAGAGTTTCGAATATTTCGAATATACTCGCCTGTATGACTCACAGGAGGCAATCATATGACTACACTGACTCATCTCAACCTTCCCGATCGCCAGGAGAGCGAACTTGCGCAGCGCGGACAGCGTGAGCTTGCGGCGTATCTTTCCACCAGGCTGGAAACACAGCGTATTGCCATTGTAGGAGAGGATGATAAAGCTCATACCATAGAGCTACCTACAAGTGCGCTGACATTGCTGATGGAGATATTGGGGGAGTTGGCTAGCGGAAATGCGGTACAAATCGTTCCCGTACATGCGGAACTCACAACCCAGGAGGCGGCAAATATACTCAATGTCTCTCGTCCGCATATGGTTAAGCTCCTGGAAGCGAGGAAGCTCCCATTTCATAAAACGGGGCGTCATCGCAGAGTGTTGTTTGCCGATCTTATGGAGTATAAGAAACGCAGGGAACAGGAGAGCCTGGACGCGATGCAATCATTGGCCGATCAGGCGCAGGACTTAGGGATGTATTAATGTGACATTCACCTTATCCGGTGATTTTAGATGCCTGTGTGTTATATCCGGCACGACTCAGAGATTTGCTGATGCACCTGGGGATTGCCGGGCTGTATCAACCAAAATGGAGCCGCTGCATTCAGGATGAATGGTGCAGAAACTTGGTTGCTAATCGGCCTGACATTCTGCCAGAGACGCTTCAGCGTACTGTCAAAATGATGAATTCCGCCTTACCAGATGCCAATGTTACGGGATATAAGGGATTAATAAGTAATCTGCATCTGCCGGATCCCAACGACAGACATGTTCTTGCCGCAGCGATAAGAGCGAAAGCTGAAATTATTGTAACGCTTAACCATAAGGACTTTCCGCCAGAACTTCTGGGTCCATATGAAATAGAAACGCTTCACCCTGATGCGTTTATTTCCGATCTCTTCGATCTTAATCATGCTCTGACGCTTGAAGCCGTCAGGCGGCAGCGACTGTCTCTAAAACATCCATCTATGGCGGTCGATGAATTTCTTGAAATGCTGCTAAAGCAGGGTTTACCGATGACGGTAAAGGAATTAGCGCATTATCAGTATGCTATTTAAACGACTACAAGCTTGAGTTGTTCGAGATAACCAAACAACTCAGCCGTCTGGTGAGTCTTAAACCTGTTTTGCAGGGGGCATGTTTACATTTAAGTTATCTATGAGGGACGACGTTAAGTGTTCATTTGCCATATAACCTCCGGATTAACCTACTTTGGTTCGCATAGCATGTCAGAAGAGCATAAATTTCATTAGACGGGCGATTAACCCGGCGTCATTTGGGAGCGGCTATCCAGAAGGTGAACATGTCCGGCCGTCAGACGAGATGAAGCGTGTTGTTGACGCTTTTAAAGGAACAACTGGATGCCGTGGCGGCGGAAGAGGGGGTGAGTCTCGCGAGCTGGTTTAAAGAACTGGCGAGAAGCGCGCTAAAAGCGAAAGGCATTGAACCGAAAGGCTGATTTTCTGGATAAGTTCACATGGATAAAAATGATTGAACTGGCGGAAGATCACAGGAGTTGAACCTGCCCGGGACCGCTGGCGGCCCCAACTGGATTTGAAGTCCAGCCACCTCACCGGAGATGACGATCTTCCGCGCCTCGATTGCTACATGGAGGCGGGCGCATTATAGCTACTTTCCTGCATTAACCACATCCCCCAACGCACTTTTTTACTGCGAAAACTGGACTTTACAGAACCTTCTGAAACATTCCCTTGCAAAATCCGTGGCTTACACTTTTACACACTCTTTCAGGCTACCGGGATCACATAAAACAAGAAACGTAATTTGATTATGAGATATCGCAATTCATCTTACAGCGCGGATGGTTTACAAAGCATGTAACCGGTACCAACCCGCGGTAGCGCTGAGAGAAGAGTGTGCGATGAAAGATCATATTTTGTCCGTCAAAGAGAAGATTGGCTACGGCATGGGCGACGCCGCTAGCCACATCATTTTCGATAACGTCATGTTGTATATGATGTTTTTCTATACCGATATCTTTGGTATCCCTGCCGGCTATGTCGGTACCATGTTCCTGCTGGCCCGCGCGCTGGACGCGATATCCGACCCTTGCATGGGGCTGCTGGCCGACCGTACCCGTAGCCGATGGGGAAAATTCCGCCCGTGGATACTGTTTGGAGCGATTCCGTTCGGTCTCGTGTGCGTACTGGCCTACAGCTCGCCGGACCTGAGTCATAACGGCAAGCTGATATACGCCGCGGTCACCTACACGCTGCTGACCCTGCTCTACACCGTGGTCAACATCCCCTACTGCGCGCTGGGCGGAGTCATTACCGACAATCCGACGCAGCGCATCTCCCTGCAGTCCTGGCGCTTTGTGCTGGCGACGGCGGGCGGCATGCTCTCCACCGTCCTGATGATGCCGTTGGTGAACTTTATCGGCGGCGAAGATAAAGCGTTTGGTTTCCAGGGCGGCATCGCGGTGCTCTCGGTGATCGCGTTCCTGATGCTGGCGTTTTGCTTCTTCACTACCAAAGAGCGCGTCGAAGCGCCGCCGAGCTCTACCTCGATGCGGGAAGACCTGCGTGATATCTGGCGCAACGATCAGTGGCGAGTGGTTGGCCTGCTGACCATTCTCAATATTCTCGCGGTCTGCGTTCGCGGCGGCGCGATGATGTACTACACCACCTGGATTATGGGATCCGCGGGTCTGTTCACCGCCTTCCTCACCACCTACTGCGTCGGCAACCTGATTGGCTCGGCGCTGGCGAAGCCGCTTACCGACTGGAAATGCAAAGTCAGCGTTTTCTGGTGGACCAATGCTCTGCTGGCGGCGCTGAGCGTGGCGATGTTCTTCGTGCCGATGGACGCCGAAATCACCATGTTCGCCTTTATCTTCGTAATTGGCGTGCTGCATCAGCTGGTGACGCCGATTCAGTGGGTGATGATGTCCGACACCGTCGACTACGGCGAATGGTGTAACGGCAAACGCCTGACCGGCATCAGCTTTGCGGGCACCCTGTTCGTGCTCAAGCTGGGCCTGGCGCTGGGCGGCGCGCTGATTGGCTGGATGCTGGCGGGCGGCGGTTACGATGCCGCGGCCAAAACCCAGAACAGCGCCACTATCACCATCATCATCTCATTGTTCACCCTTGCTCCGGCGGTCTGCTACCTGCTGAGCGCGGTTATCGCGAAACGCTACTACACCCTGAAAACGCCGTTCCTGAAAAAGATGATGGCGGAACTGGCTCAGGGCGCGCGCCGCAACGAACACGACTTCACTTCAGCGCCGACAGGCAAAGAATTGCAAAACTAAGAGGAAGCTATTCATGAAAATCAGTGATGGAAACTGGCTTATTCAACCAGGGCTCAATCTGATCCAACCCGTGCAGGTCTATGAGGTTGAGCAGGAAGGTAACGAGATGGTCGTCTATGTGGCGTCTCGCGAAGTTCGCGAACGCGCCGCCCAACTGGACGTTCCGCTCTTTACCGTGCGCTTCTTCTCCCCACAGGAAGGAGTGATCGGCGTACGCATGGAGCACTTCCAGGGCGCGTTGAACAACGGCCCGCATTACCCGCTGACCGTGCTGAAAGACGTGAACGTGGAGATTAATAATGGCGCTGAATATGCCGAGCTGAAAAGCGGCAATTTGACCGCACGCGTCACGAAAGGCGATTTCTGGTCGCTGGATTTTCTGCGTGACGGCGTGCGTATTACCGGTAGCCAGCTGAAAAATGACGGCTACGTGCAGGATACCAAAACGAATCGCAACTATATGTTCGAGCGTCTGGATCTCGGCGTCGGCGACACCGTTTATGGCCTCGGCGAGCGCTTTACCGCGCTGGTGCGTAACGGCCAGACGGTCGAAACCTGGAACGAAGACGGCGGCACCAGTACCGAACAGTCGTATAAAAATATCCCGTTCTACCTGACTAACCGCGGCTACGGCGTGCTGGTGAATCATCCTGAGCGCGTCTCTTTCGAAATCGGCTCCGAAAAAGTCTCGAAGGTGCAGTTCAGCGTCGAAGGGGAATACCTGGAGTACTTCGTCATCGACGGCCCGACTCCGAAAGAGGTGCTGAACCGCTATACCCGGTTTACCGGGCGTCCAGCGCTGCCGCCAGCCTGGTCCTTCGGCCTGTGGCTGACCACCTCGTTTACCACCAACTACGATGAAGCGACGGTTAACAGCTTTATTGACGGTATGGCAGAGCGCAACCTGCCGTTGCACGTGTTCCATTTCGACTGTTTCTGGATGAAAGCCTTCCAGTGGTGCGATTTTGAGTGGGATCCGGTGACCTTCCCTGACCCGGAAGGGATGATTAAACGCCTGAAAGAGAAAGGACTGAAGGTCTGCGTGTGGATCAACCCGTATATCGGCCAGCGTTCACCGGTGTTTAAAGAGCTCCAGGAGAAAGGCTATCTGTTGAAACGTCCGGATGGTTCATTGTGGCAGTGGGATAAATGGCAGCCGGGCCTGGCGATTTATGATTTCACCAATCCGCAAGCCTGCCAGTGGTATGCCGACAAGCTGAAAGGCCTGGTGGCGATGGGCGTAGACTGCTTCAAAACCGACTTCGGCGAGCGTATTCCGACCGACGTGCAGTGGTTTGATGGTTCCGATCCGCAGAAAATGCACAACCACTACGCCTTCATCTATAACGAGCTGGTGTGGAACGTGCTGAAAGAGACCGTTGGCGAGAAAGAAGCGGTGCTGTTCGCTCGTTCCGCCTCGGTGGGCGCGCAACAGTTCCCGGTGCACTGGGGCGGCGACTGCTACGCCAACTATGAATCGATGGCGGAAAGCCTGCGCGGCGGCCTGTCGATCGGCATGTCCGGTTTTGGGTTCTGGAGCCACGATATCGGCGGCTTCGAAAACACCGCGCCCGCCCACGTCTACAAGCGCTGGTGCGCCTTCGGCCTGCTGTCGAGCCACAGCCGTCTGCACGGCAGCAAATCCTATCGTGTGCCATGGGCCTACGATGACGAGTCCTGCGACGTGGTGCGCCACTTCACGCAGCTGAAATGCCGCATGATGCCGTATCTGTACCGTCAGGCGGCGCTGGCCAACGAGTTCGGTACGCCGATGCTGCGTTCGATGATGCTGGAGTTCCCGCACGACCCGGCCTGCGACTATCTGGACCGGCAGTACATGCTGGGGGATTCGGTGCTGGTGGCGCCGGTGTTTAGCGAAGCGGGCGACGTCCAGTTTTGGCTGCCGGAAGGCCGCTGGACCCATCTGTGGCACAACGATGAAGCGCAGGGCAGCCGCTGGCATAAGCAGAATCATGATGTGCTGAGCCTACCGGTGTACGTGCGTGACAACACCCTGCTGGCGTTGGGCAACAATGACCAGAAACCGGACTACGCGTGGAATGAAGGCACCGCCTTCCAGCTGTTTAATCTCGAAGATGGGCGCGAAGCGGTCAGCCAGGTGCCGGCAGCGGACGGGTCGGTGGTCTTTACCCTGAAGGCGAAACGCCAGGGCAATGTCATTACCGTCAGCGGTGACGGTGAGGCCAGCGGCTGGACGCTGTGCCTGCGCAATATCCAGCAGGTAGCGAGCGTGCAGGGCGGTGTTCAGGCAGGCAGTGAGCTGGGCGTGGTGGTGACCGCGCAGGGCAATGCGTTGACCATCACGCTGTAAGTTTTTGCTTCCTGAAGCATGGGTTCACAGCCATCTGCGGACCCGTAGCCCGGACAAGGCGCGACAGGCGCCGCCTCCGGGGAATGTGCCGAACCTGATGCATCTGCGCTGCTGCTCCCCGGCTCGCGCTGCGCTTAGCCGGGCTACGGATCCTGTGGGCCAGGTAGCACGGACAAGGCGCGGCAGGCGCCGCCTCCGGGATACAGGCGCAATGTAGCTTCAGGTTATCCTCCCCGGTGGCGCGACGCTTACCGGGGCTACAGGCTATGCCCTCTTCGTTTGCGGAGAGGTTTTTTTATTCCATTTCTTCTGAAAAAGTAACGTTCATTTCATTCTGGTGATTCACCCCACAGACACTCGCGCCGTCAGGTGATAGCGTAGTTTACCGCTGAGAGGAGCCCGGAATGGATTTAGAAAACATCTTTCGTGACGTTAAGCTAAGCAAAACCGAAATGACCGTGCTGCGTTTTATTCAGAATGACCCTGAGCAATGCGTACGCGAGGGCATCCGCGCCGTCGCGGAACACTGTTATAGCAACCCTTCCTCGCTAGTGCGGCTGGCGAAGAAACTGAAATTCAGCGGCTGGCTGGAGCTGGTCTATTTTATTAAATTCAATATCACCATGCCGAAACTCGATGTCACCAACGATATCGACTACATGAGCATTCAGCCGATAGAGCGGATAACTCCTCTACTGGAAAGCCTGCAACATCATCGCATTTTGATTCACGGCAGCGGCTTTTCGCAGCTGATCGCCCAGTATATTTACAATAAATTTTTGGTGACCGGGGTAAACGCCAGCCTGGCGCTGTGGCCGGATTACGAAATTCTTGAGCAGAAGAACGCCGCCAAATTTGATTCGATCTGGATTATTTCCAAATCCGGGCGTAGCAGTTCGGCGCTGAACTGGGTGAAGGCGCTGGAAGGGAAGAAGATTAATCTGGTCTGCTTCACCGGCGATTATCAAAGCCCGCTGGCGCAGGCGGCGGATACGGCGTTTATTATTCACGATCCGCAGAAATTCGATGATGATATTTACTGGAGCAACCCGTTTTTTGGCTACTGCATACTCGGGTTTGAGCGGCTGCTGAAGATGTGGTTTACACACACGGGGATCCCCGGAGGCGGCGCCTGAGGCGCCTGTCCGGGCTACCGCCCCGCAGGCGGTGGTGAACCCGTAGCCCGGTCAGCGCAGCGCCACCGGGAGGAGTGCGGTGGCGCGAGGGTGGGATTATTGCCAGTCGGCGAACTGCTTATCATCGAGATAAGCTTCAACAAGCGCTTTTGCCAGCGAATAAGAGCCGACCAGCGGATGCGCCATCAGCGCCCGTACCGCCAGTGACTTATCCCGCTGCAGAATCGCCGCCACCGCCAGCCGCTCATACTCCTTCACGCTGGCGATCATGTTTTTCTGCGCTGTCGGCACATGTTTCGGCGTCACCGGCTTCAGGCCCTCTTTACTGAGATCGCAGCTGATCTCAATCACGTCGTCCTGGCGCAGGAAGTCCAGCGTGCCGTTGTTGGGCATCGACACCACAATACGCTTGGTGGTGGTGCTGTTGACCGCCTCCAGAATATCCAGCGCCACCCCTGCGTAGCCGCCGGTATCCGGCTCCTCGATAAACTGCTTTAAGGTTAACGGCTCGCGGGTATGGAATTTTTCCTGCTGCGACTCGTTCTGCATATAGCTATTTTCCCGGCGCAGATAGTGCTTCATCCAGATGGTAAACGCCGCTTCCGGGTTGGCTTTCACATCCACGGTCCGCAGCTCTTCGCGCATATCGTGATTGATACGGGCAATCTGCTCGCCGCGGGTTTCCGCTGCGTTCTGAATCGCTTTTAAAGCCACTTCTCGATAGTAGTAGTAGTAAAGATATTCATTAAGCAGTTGCTTATCGCATAGCTGAACCAGCTCCGGCGAAAAATACTGCATCGCCGTCTTACGATACAGCTCAGGACTGGTAATCAGGCGCTCGGTGACATCCTCGCCGCTTACGGTGAAGTGGGTAAACCAGGAGAAGTGGTTCAACCCGTAGCACTCAACGCCGAGATCGCGCTCGTCGCAGCCGAGGATTGCCGGCAGCTCGCGAATCAGCTCCGACGGCGCGTCGCAGATGCCGTACACCCGGCGCTTAAAGCCGGATTTGATAATCGCCTCGGTGACCAGCCCTGACGGGTTGGTGAAGTTAAAAAGAATAGCGTCTCCGGCGGCGTGCTCTTCAATCAGGCGGCAGTAGTGAAGAATCGCCGGAATGGAACGCATCGCCATGGCGAAACCGCCAGCGCCGGTGGTCTCCTGGCCCAGGGTGTTGTGCTGCAGGGCGATACGCTCGTCGCGAATGCGACTCTCATCGCCGCCTACCCGCAGGGTGGTGATGACATAGTGGCTATTTTTGAGTGCCGGCACCGGGTCGCTGGTTACGCTGAAGTGAATATCCGGGCGAATCGTATTAAACACATAGCGGGCGATTTCGCCAAAAATTGCCAGATTCTCAGCGGAGCTGTCGAGAAATACAACTTCCGTTAAACCAATGCGGTGCGCGTTATATGCCAGAGATTTTGCCAGGAACGCAGAGCGAACGCCGCCCCCGCCTAATACGGTTAATTTCATAAACAACTCCTAATTAATTTTCTGCTAGCCAGCTATCAACCCGGGAACGGACCTGTCCCACTTTGACGCCGTAAATAACCTGAACTTCATTTCGATTTCGTACTACGCCGTTTGCACCGGTGCTTTTTAATATTGCATCATCAACTAAATCCATATTGTGAATAGCGACGCGCAGGCGGGTAAAACAGTTGTCGACGGAAATAATATTCGCTTTGCCGCCTAAGCCATTAATAATCTCGTTGGTCACCGACTGCGGTTCGCCCATTTTTTTACGATAATCAGCTTTGCTATATAACTTCACGTTTTCATCGTCTTCACGGCCCGGCGTTTTGAGATTCAACTTAACGACCAGCGTGCGGAAGATAACGTAGTAGACGGCGAACTGGCCGATCCCGATGAGCACGTAGCCGGGCCAGCGGGTCAGGGCGACCGGCAGCGGCAGGTTGTAAATCAGAAACTCAATCAGCCCCGAGGCGCCCCACGGACGGACGGTAAAGATGTCGCAAATCGCCTGCGAAGCTGCGGTTAAGGTAGCATGGATCACCCACAGCAGCGGGGAAACGAACAGAAAGGTAAACTCAATCGGCTCGGTGATACCGGTGAGCATGGAAGTGATAATGGCCGGTAGCAGAATCGCTTTAGCCATCATTTTTTTCTCCGGTTTCGCCGTATGGTAGAACGCCAGCGAGGCGCCGGCCAGGCCGAAGATGGTGGTCATCCCCTGCTGTGAGAAACGCAGCGCCTCGTTCATCACCGGCGTCAGATCCGGGTGACGCATATAGGCGAGGAAAATCGCCTGGGTTCCGGAGACTATCTGCCCGTCGACGTTCAGCGTGCCGCCGATTTGCGTGAGCTGGAACGGCGACCAGACGAAGTGGTGCAGGCCGGTGGGGATGAGGAATTTTTCAAAGAAGCCGTAAACGAAGACCCCCGCCACGCCGGCGTTTTTCATAAAGCCGGTCAGCGCCGCGATGCCGTGGGTCATAAACGGCCAGATCCAGGTAAAAGCGATGGCGTAGAAAATGATGACCGGCGTCATCGCCACCAGTGTCAGCTTGGCCCCGCCGTACATGGAGAGCGCGCCGGGTAGCTCAATAGTCGATACTTTGTTATGCACCCAGGCGATGGTGCAGCCGAGAATAATGCCGAGGAAAACCCCCATATCGACCACCACAAAGCCCAGCAGTTGGGTTTGCCCGGTGCCGTAATATTCGCCGTTAATTTTTTCCGCCAGGCCGTGAGTATGCTCCAGCCAGGAGTGGTTGGCGCCAAGAAACATAATAAAACACATCACTGAAACCAGCGCGACTTCGGTTTTTTTATCTTTTGCCAGGCCATAGCTGATGCCGACGCAAAAGAGTAATCCCAGATTGCCGAATAAAGGCCAGAAGGTATCGCCGAGTAGCTGTCCAAGCTGGTGTAAAAAGCTGGTCTCCGAAATTAATGTTGGGTTGGTTAAGACTGAGCTGAGTGCCAAAATTAAGCCGATGACCGGCAAGAACAATACTGCACCGATCATTGCTCTGGAGAATTTTTGCATATTCTCCAGAATACGTTGACGTATTACGGACATGGTCGTTCCTTTATTTTTGTAGGTTCAGGGACTTTAATTATTTTTTTCGCTTCCAGTATTTTTGTTATAGCAAGTCCGCTATTTGAAAGGAACAGGTTGCGGAAAATAGGTACAAATAGCCGCTAAATGGCAACAGGTTTCACCATTAAGGATATTATATGACCCTCACCCCAAACCTCTCCCTGAAAGGGAGAGGGGGTCGATCGGTGTGGGCATAAAAAATAAAGAGTGCAGAGGGCGGTTCCCTCTCCCCGGCGGGGAGAGGGTTAGGGTGAGGGGAAACTAGGGGGTAGACATTATCGGAGCAGAAGGAGCCTGAGCGCTGGTAACTTCACCGTTGCGCATGACCTGCGCTACCTGCTGTTTCTCCATATTGACTGCGCTGAGCTGACCGTTAACGGTTGGCTTCAGCGGCGCATCTGGCAGCACGCTGCCGGTCGCCGTTAGCTGGAGATTACCATCGCCGGATATCGGCAGCGCTGGCCAGCCCCAGGCCTGCAAAATATTTAGCGGCACGCCGCGACCGCTCAGGCTCAGATTGACCTGACGCTGCGGAAGCTGCGACACCGCCGCGGTGGCTTGCAGGATCCCACGCTCGGTAAAGGCGCTGAGCTCGTTAACGTTCACCGTTGAGGCATTGGCGCTCAGCTTCAGCGACGGGCGGCGGACGTCAATACGATTAAAGGTCGCGGCGGCGGCGTTCAGCGTCGCGCTACCGTTCCACACGCCCCAGCTGCGGTTTTTCACCAGCTGCAGCTCGCCGCCGTAGCCGTCGAGCGCGGTGATTTGCCACGGGAACGCCGGTTCAACATCGATAATGAGGTTGCGGCTGGCGCTGAACTTTCTCAGCGTCAGGCTTTGCAGCCACTCGGGAAGCGGCGCCATCCATAGCTGCTTCCAGTTGGTCGGCAGCGTATATTCCAGTCCGGCGAACGCGGTGTCGTCCAGCACGAGGGCATGGTCGGCGCGCAGCCAGTTGCCGGACGTGCGCACCATCCCGCCCTCCCAGCGTGAGGTGAACTGGCGCAGCGCGATACCCTGCGGGGAGAATCCGGCGTTAAGGATTGGGTCGAGGAAGTGCAGCGAACCGTAAATAAACTCGTTGGCGTTCATCGACAGCGTGCCATCCTGGCTTTGCCAGTCGCCGCGGCTCAGGGTCAGGTTGCGCAGATTAAGGTCGAGGCCAGCGATCGCCCAGTCAGGCCCCTGCAGGCTGGCGTCGGTCACGTCAAGGCGGCCAATCTGCAGCGAGGGCAGGGTGGTCAGCGGCGTGAAAAAGTCGGCGAGTGATTTATCGCTTTGCAGACGGATCTCGTTGAGGCGCAAATTATCGACCTGCCAGCCGCCGTCGGCGCTGCGTTTCGCCGTGCCGGTGAGCGTGCCGCGAGCGACGTCCGCCCCGAGGGTTGAGAGCGTCACTTCGCCGTTATCGATATTCCCCTGAATCAGCACGTTGCTGGCTTCAATACCGTTGAGCGTCATCGACCCGGCGCTCATCTGAATTTGCGTTTTCTTGCCCAGCACATTACCCGCTTCCGGCGCCCACGGGCTGACGCCGCCGGTGACGCGCTGCGCGCTCAGATCCCAGTCGCTCTCCGGGCTGTTGAACGCCATATTGCGCAACCGGAGACGATCGGCGGCGAACGGCAGCGCTGCGGAAGAAGGGGAGAAGTTTAGCGTACCGTCGCTGAGAATGATTTCGTCAGCATGCAGCGGGTCGCTAAACTGGCGGCTGCTAAATCCGATATCCACGGTTTGCGCCACCAGCGTGGCGGGTTTGCCGTCGCGACCGAGGGTGACGTTTTGCAGCTGCAGGTGCAGTGGCGAAGAGAAATTATGGTCCATTTTGTTGAAAGAGACCTTCCAGCCGGTACCGTCGCTTAGCCAGGCGCTGGCCTGACGCCCTCCCCACTGGGTTTGCAGCAGGAAATAAGCGGCAATAATCACTACCAGCAGAGCAATCAGCAGCCAGAGAATCAGCTTTCTGAGAAATTTCATGATCTTCGATCCTGAGCGAGGCACATAAGGCTGTTATGCCCGAATTATGCGCAATCCTCAAGACAGGAATTGTGTAATGAGATGATGTGAGGTTGATGATGTTTGCGCTCCGGCCGACGTTGCGCGGCCGGAGCATCAGAGAGGATCAGTTTTTCTCTGGCGGGAAAATCAGATTCAGAACAATCGCCGTGATACCGCCGGCGGCGATACCGGAGGAGAGCAGATTCTTCAGCCAGTCAGGGGCGAACTGCAGGATCAGCGGCTGCTGGGAAACGCCAAGGCCGACGGCCAGCGACAGGGCGATAATCAGGATCGCGCGGCGGTTCAGCGGCTCGCGGGAGACGATACGCACGCCGGAGGCGGCAATGGTGCCGAACATCACCAGCGTTGCGCCGCCAAGCACCGGCTCAGGAATATGCTGCACGAAGCCGCTCACCGCTGGGAACAGGCCGAGCACGATCAGCATCAGCGCGACCACAAAACCAACATAGCGGCTGGCGACGCCGGTCAACTGAATCACGCCGTTGTTCTGGCCAAAGCAGGAGTTCGGGAAGGTGTTGAATACCGCCGAAACAAACGAGTTCAGACCGTTGGCCAGCACGCCGCCCTTCAGACGCTTCATATATAGCGGGCCGGAAACCGGCTGCTCGGAAACGTCAGAGGTGGCGGTGATATCGCCGATGGTTTCCAGCGAGGTAATCATAAACACCAGCATCAGCGGCAGCAGCAGATTCCAGTCGATGCCCAGCCCGTAGTACAGCGGCGTGGGAACCATAATCAGGCTGCTTTCCGTCGGTGCGGTATTGGTCGGCAGCATATCGAGTAGCCATGCCGCCAGGTATCCGGCCGCCATCGCGATAACCAGCGAAGCGATGCGCAGATACGGGTTGCGCTGGCGGTTAAGGATAATAATCAGCGCCAGCACGATCCCCGCCAGCAGCAGGTTTTTTGGCGCGCCGAAGGTGTGGTCGGCCATGGCGGCATAGCCCCCGCCGATGGAGGTCAGGCCAACCTGAATCAGCGACAGGCCGATAATCATTACCACCACGCCGGAGACCAGCGGAGTGATTATGCGGCGGGCGAGATGCAGAACGCGCGAGAGAACCATCTCCGTGCAGCTGGCCAGCATCAGGGTGCCGAACAGCGCGGCCATCATGGTCGGAACATCGGCGCCGCCGGTTTTCAGCGCGGTTCCGCCCATAATCAGCGGAGCGACGAAGTTAAAGCTGGTGCCCTGAATCGAAAGCAGACCAGAACCCACCGGGCCCCAGGCTTTAATTTGAATGATGGATGCCACGCCGGAGGCGAACAGGGACATGCTGATGATGTGTTGTGTATCCTGAGCCGGGAGGCCCAGAGCCTGACAAATTAACAGCGCCGGAGTGATAACCGCGACAAACATCGCCAGCAGGTGCTGGAACGCGGCGAACAGCGTTTGCGGTAGCGGCGGGCGGTCTTCAAGGCGGTAGATTAATTCGCTGGTTTGCTTATGCGCAACCGGTTGCGCATTTTCTGATTCTGCGGTGTTAACGGACATCACAACAATCCCAAAGGTGGCAAAGCGGGGATTTTATCGGACTATAGACCAAAAGCAAACGTTTGCCACTCTTTAGCGGCAAATATTTATGCAGGGAATAGGTGTCAAATATTTATTAACATTTTGTATGCTTGATCGCATCATTATCCCTACAAAATATCTTTTCCTGTCCTTTTTTCCGTACTTCTGCTTAAAATCCCTTCCCGATTACTCATGATGAGAAGCAATCGACACCGGGAATTTCGTCGCGTGTGAATGGATCATGCGCCTATAAGGAGCTCTTTTTATGTTTCATCTCGATACCTTATCGACGCTCGTTGCCGCAACATTAGTGTTGCTACTAGGTAGAAAACTCGTTCAAACCGTCCCTTTCCTGAAGAAATACACTATTCCTGAGCCCGTGGCGGGCGGTCTGCTGGTCGCTCTGGCGCTGCTGGTATTAAAGAAAAGCATGGATATCGAAATTGATTTCGATATGAGCCTGAAAGACCCGCTGATGCTGGCTTTCTTCGCCACTATCGGCCTGAATGCCAACCTCGCCAGCCTGCGCTCTGGCGGCAAAGTGGTGGGGACATTCCTGATCGTGGTGGTGGGGCTGCTGCTGCTGCAAAACGCCCTCGGTATCGGCATGGCGAAGCTGCTGGGCCTCGACCCGCTGATGGGGCTGCTGGCCGGTTCGATTACCCTTTCCGGCGGCCACGGTACCGGCGCGGCGTGGAGTAAACTGTTTATTGAGCGCTATGGCTTTGTCAACGCCACCGAAGTGGCTATGGCTTGCGCAACCTTCGGTCTCGTTCTTGGCGGCCTGATCGGCGGGCCGGTGGCGCGCTATCTGGTCAAACACTCTTCATCACCGGACGGCACGCCGGACGATCAGCTCGCGCCGACCGCGTTTGAAAAGCCGGATATGGGGCGCATGATCACGTCGCTGGTGCTGATTGAGAGCATCGCGCTGATCGCCATCTGTTTGACGGTAGGGAAGATCGTTGCGCAACTGTTGGCGGGGACCGTATTCGAACTGCCTACCTTCGTTTGCGTGCTGTTTATCGGCGTTATCCTCAGCAATAGCCTGTCAGCACTTGGCCTGTACCGCGTATTCGACCGCGCGGTGTCGGTGCTGGGTAACGTCAGCTTGTCGCTATTCCTGGCGATGGCCCTGATGAGCCTGAAGCTGTGGGAGCTGGCGTCGCTGGCGCTGCCGATGATTGCCATTCTGGCGGTGCAGACGATAGCAATGGCGCTGTATGCGGTATTTGTGACCTATCGAATGATGGGTAAAAACTACGATGCCGCGGTGCTGGCCGCCGGCCACTGTGGTTTCGGCCTCGGCGCGACGCCGACGGCGATTGCCAATATGCAGGCGATTACCGATCGTTTCGGTCCGTCGCATATGGCGTTTCTGGTGGTGCCGATGGTGGGGGCGTTCTTTATCGATATCGTTAACGCGCTGGTGATTAAGCTCTATCTGCTGCTGCCGGTATTTGGCTGATAAAAACCCGGAGGTGGTGCGCTACGGGATTATGCGGTCTGCGGGCTGTAGCCCAGGTAAGGCGTATACGCCGCAACCCGGGGATACTCCGGGATTCATGACTCGGCGTGGCTTCTCGCCGGCTCGCGCTGCGCTTAGCCGGGCTACGGGGTGTGCGGTCTGCGGGTTGTATCCCGGCTAAGGCGTTTACGCCGCCAGCCGGGAATACCTCAACAATCTTACGCTTCGTCGTGCTCTTCCCACGCCAGCGCGCGTTTTACCGCCTTCTTCCAGCCGCTGTAGCGATAGTTACGCTCGGTGGTTTCAATTCCCGGACGGAACTCGCGCTCGATCACGGCTTTCTCCTGCAGCTCATCCAGATTCTGCCAGAAGCCCACCGCCAGACCGGCCAGATAGGCTGCGCCCAGCGCCGTGACTTCGCGGACTTCCGGGCGTTCTACGCGGGTGCCGAGAATATCGGACTGGAACTGCATCAGGAAGTTGTTGGCGACCGCGCCGCCGTCAACGCGCAGGGCGTGCAGACGGATCCCGGAGTCAGCCTGCATCGCTTCCAGCACGTCGCGGGTCTGATAGGCGATCGATTCCAGCGTGGCGCGAATAATATGGTTGGAATTGACGCCGCGGGTCAGGCCGAAGATCGCCCCGCGGGCATACGGGTCCCAGTAAGGCGCGCCGAGCCCGGTAAACGCCGGAACCACGTACACGCCGTTGGTATCCTTCACTTTGGTGGCGAAATATTCGGAATCGAACGCGTCGCTAATCAGCTTCATCTCATCGCGCAGCCACTGAATGGAGGCGCCCGCCATAAATACCGCGCCTTCCAGCGCATAGTTCACTTCACCGCGCGGGCCGCAGGCGATAGTCGTCAGCAGGCCGTGCGTTGATGCCACCGCTTTCTCGCCGGTATTCATCAGCATAAAGCAGCCGGTGCCGTAGGTGTTTTTCGCCATCCCCTCTTTAACGCACAGCTGGCCGAATAGCGCCGCCTGCTGGTCGCCCGCGATGCCGGCGATCGGAATACGCGTGCCGCCCTTACCGCCGATGTTGGTCTGGCCGTACACTTCGGAAGATTTGCGCACTTCCGGCAGCATGGCGCGCGGAATATCCAGCGCGTCGAGCATTTTGTCGTCCCAGTCCAGTTCGTGGATATTGAACAGCATGGTACGCGAGGCGTTGGTGTAGTCGGTAACGTGAACGCGTCCCTGGGTCATTTTCCAGATAAGCCAGGTGTCTACGGTGCCGAACAGCAGCTCGCCGCGTTTTGCGCGCTCGCGCGCACCTTCGACGTGGTCAAGGATCCACTTCACTTTGGTTCCGGAGAAGTAGGGGTCAACCACCAGGCCAGTTGCCTTACGGATGTACTCTTCCATGCCGTCGCGCTTGAGCTGTTCGCAGATCTCGGCGGTACGGCGGCACTGCCAGACGATGGCGTTATAAATCGGCTTACCGGTTTCGCGCTCCCACACGATGGCGGTTTCACGCTGGTTGGTAATGCCGATCGCGGCGATTTCATCGGAACTGATATCGGCCTTTGCCAGCACTTCAACCAGCGTAGAGCTTTGCGATGCCCAGATTTCCATCGGGTCGTGCTCAACCCAGCCTGGACGCGGATAAATTTGTTCGAATTCTCGCTGAGAGACGCTGACGATATTGGCATCGTGATCCATTACCACGGCGCGGGAGCTGGTGGTGCCCTGGTCGAGCGCTACGATATATTTTTTGTCGGTCATAGTATGAGTCCCGTAGTCAGATTACAGCGAAGCTTTGTGTTGTGTCGTAGAGGGAGATGCGGCTTCTTTCTCTTCAACGACGCAGGTGTCGCAAGGCAGGTGGCGGCCAATCAGCTTGCGGTAGCAGAATGCGCCCAGCGCAGCACCGACGATTGGCGCACACAGCGGCACCAGAAAATAAGGAATATCTTTACCGCCGGTGAAGGCGACGTTGCCCCAGCCTGCCAGCCAGGCGAAGGCTTTCGGTCCGATATCACGCGCCGGGTTCATGGCGAAGCCGGTCAGCGGGCCCATGGATGCGCCAATGACGGCGATCAGTAGACCAATCAGCAGCGGCGCCAGCGGGCCGCGCGGCACGCCGTTGCCATCATCGGTCAGCGCCAGAATGACGCCCATCAGGATAGCGGTAATCACCATTTCTACCGCGAAGGCCTGCACAAAATTGATATGCGGGTTTGGATAGGTAGAGAAAATACCCGCCAGCTCAAGACTTTCGACGCTACCGCGCACCATATTGTGGGTATGTTCGAAATCGAAGAAAAGATTGTAATAAAGCCCGTAAACTAAAGCCGCAGCGCAAAAGGCGCCAGCGAATTGCGCAATGATAAAAGGAACAACTTTACGACCGTCAAAGCAGGCGAACAGCCACAGCGCGATGGTCACCGCCGGGTTAAGGTGCGCACCGGAAACCCCTGCGGTCAGGTAAATCGCCATGGCGACGCCCAGACCCCAGATGATGCTGATTTCCCACTGACCGAAGCTGGCTCCCGCGACCTTAAGCGCAGCGACGCACCCAACGCCGAAAAAGATCAACAACCCGGTACCGAGGAACTCTGCGATGCACTGGCCTTTTAGTGTTGATGTTTGGCTCATAATCGAATCCTGAAGCGAAGTGATGATTATTGTATGTGTGAAGGTCGCAGGCGACCACGCTGCCATGTAGGCATAGTGTTAATTTATCGTTAACGAACAAAAACGAGAAATATCGAAATTCAAATGTGTGTACCTCGTCAAGAAAATGAGCGTTTTCGCGCCATAAACGCGTGTTCGGTCATTTGCGGGAGCGTTTCACCGCTCATTTTTTTAACGAGGTGATTAACAATTACGAAAAAGTACCGGGTAAAAGCGGCGAACGGACCAGGTAAAGACTGAAAAGTGTTGCAAACCGCAATCTACGCGGGTTGTCGCTGGACAGGGGCGGCGGGGCTTCATACAATCGACTACATCACCACTGTAGTGCGCTAATTTTCGTTAAGGCGTCAACGCGTATACGAAACGGACGGTTTCTATCAACGCCTTGCAAGTTCAGGAGAGGTATGACGATGTCATTAGAAGTGTTTGAGAAATTAGAATCTAAAGTTCAGCAGGCGATTGATACCATCACTCTGTTACAGATGGAAATCGAAGAGCTGAAAGAAAAGAACAATACGCTGGCGCAGGAAGTACAGAGCGCCCAGCATAGCCGTGAAGAGCTTGAGCGTGAAAACGGTCAGCTTAAAGAACAGCAGCAGGGCTGGCAGGATCGTCTGCAGGCGCTGCTGGGCCGTATGGAAGAAGTCTGATGCTTCCCGCCTCCTCCCGTTCGGGAGGAGGCAAACTCACCTCGCTCTATATACTCACAAGTTATAGCCAATCTTTTTTTATTCTTTAATCATCAGTCTGCTTTCTGGCACGCTTAATCCATCACAACACTACATAAAGAGAGCGGTGCGATGAATAAGTGGGGCGTGGGGTTAACTCTGTTGCTGGCATCCGCCAGCGTTCTGGCAAAAGACATTCAGCTATTAAACGTTTCTTACGATCCGACGCGCGAGCTGTACGAACAGTACAACAAAGCCTTCAGCGCGCACTGGAAGCAAGAAACCGGCGACAACGTGGTGATTCGTCAGTCACACGGCGGCTCCGGCAAACAGGCGACCTCGGTGATCAACGGCATTGAAGCCGATGTGGTGACCCTTGCGCTGGCCTATGACGTCGATGCGATCGCCGAGCGTGGACGAATCGACAAAAACTGGCTGAAGCGTCTGCCGGATAACTCCGCGCCGTATACCTCAACCATCGTGTTCCTCGTACGTAAAGGTAACCCGAAGCAGATTCATGACTGGAACGACCTGATCAAACCGGGCGTGTCGGTGATTACCCCGAACCCGAAAAGCTCCGGCGGCGCGCGCTGGAACTATCTGGCGGCCTGGGGCTATGCCCTGCACCAGAACAACGGTGATCAGGCTAAGGCGCAGGAGTTCGTAAAAGCGCTGTTTAAGAACGTCGAAGTACTGGATTCCGGCGCCCGCGGTTCGACCAACACCTTTGTGGAACGCGGGATCGGCGATGTGCTGATTGCCTGGGAAAACGAAGCCCTGCTGGCGACCAACGAACTGGGTAAAGACAAATTCGAGATCGTCACCCCGAGCGAATCGATTCTGGCCGAGCCGACCGTTTCCGTGGTGGATAAAGTGGTCGACAAAAAGGGCACTCGCCAGGTGGCGGAAGCGTATCTGAAGTATCTCTACTCGCCGGAAGGCCAGGAGATTGCGGCGAAGAACTTCTATCGTCCGCGTGACCCTGAAATCGCGAAAAAATACGCGGATGAGTTCCCGAAACTGAAGCTGTTCACCATCGATGACGTGTTTGGCGGCTGGACTAAAGCGCAGAAAGAGCACTTCTCCAACGGCGGCACCTTTGACCAGATCAACCAGCGTTAAATAGCCTCTCCTTATCCCCGCTCGCGCTGCGCGTAGCGGGGCGACAACGCTTGTCGCCCGGGTAAGGCATAAGCCGCGACCCGGGGCAGAGTAGTCTGGTAGCCCGCTCAGGCGCGTTAAGCACCGTTTCCGGCAAAACTCACCGCACCTCCTCTCGTTTTCATTTGGTCATCAAACTGCGCTACTCTTCCGTTTCTGGCTGAGACAGGAAAAAATAATGCGAAGAGTACGACACCTTTTTTTAGCGCTGGTGGTAGTGGTTGTGGCGGCGATGGCTGGCGGCTACTACTGGCTTCATTCCGGCAACCGTGACGCGTTGCGTCACATTGTTCTGCAACAGTGCGTCCCTCATCAACAGCAGAATCACAATCCCGCGCCCTGCGCGGAAGTGAACCTGAAGGGCGGCTATGTCCTGTTTAAGGACCGCAATGGCCCGCTGCAGTATTTGCTGATGCCAACCTACCGTATCAACGGCACTGAAAGCCCGCTGCTGCTTGAACCGCTGACGCCGAACTTCTTCTGGCAAGCCTGGCAGGGACGCGAAATCATGAGCCAGCACCGTGGCTCTGCCGTACCGGATGAGGCGGTCTCGCTGGCCATCAACTCGCGCAGCGGACGCACGCAAAATCATTTCCATATTCATATCTCCTGCCTGCGACCTGATGTGCGCCATCAGCTGGATAGCCAGGCTGCCGCTATCAGCAGCCGCTGGTTACCGCTGCCCGGTGGGCTCATGGGCCATGAATATCTGGCGCGCCGCGTAACCGAAACCGAACTGGCGCAGCGCAGTCCGTTCCTGATGCTGGCTGAAGAGGTGCCGGAAGCGCGAGACCATATGGGCCGTTTCGCGCTGGCGATGGCGAAGCAGAGCGACGGCTCGCTGCTGCTGCTGGCAACCGAGCGTAACCTGCTGACGCTGAATCGCGCATCGGCAGAAGAGGTTCAGGACCATAGCTGCGCCATTCTCGCATCCCGTTAATTTTCTTTACGTTCCCGCTATTCATTATCTCCTTGATTCTTATCCCGGTTTAACGCCGGGGTAGGATCGGGTGCATAAAAATATGTGAAACCGATCAAAAGATATAAAGGTATACCTTTATATCTTTTTGAGGATGGTTACACTCTCTTCATAGCCTCTATTGCGTGTCGGACAGGCGGCTTATTTATAAAAACGTTTTTATTTCATGTAGTGACATCATTAATTGTTTCCTCTATTTGCGCGGCTAAGCGTAAAGGAATATCAACATGAAACTTTCTATCGTGGAAAAAATCGGCTTCGGCGCAGGAGATATGGCGATAAACGTTGTGATCATCGCCATGCAGCTGCTTCTCGCCTATTTTTATACCGATATCTACGGCCTGAGCGCCGCTGATGTTGGCGTACTTTTCGTGGTTGTGCGGATGATCGATGCCATTATCGATCCGGCCATGGGCGTCCTTACCGATAAGCTGAATACGCGCTGGGGACGCTATCGCCCGTGGCTGCTGTGGTTTGCCATCCCTTTTGGCTTCGCCGTTTATTTAATGTTTATCACGCCTGATATGGTTTATATGGCTAAGCTGGCGTGGGCCTATGGCACCTATATTCTGATGACCCTGGTCTATACCGCTATCACTATTCCCTATATCTCGATGATTGGCGTGATTACCAGCGATCCCGTGGAACGGCTAAGCGCAAACGGCTATCGCTTTGTGATGACCAAAATTGCCGCTTTTCTGGTGACTATTGTCGTCCCGATGCTTGCCGTCTGGCTTGGGCAGGGCAACAAGGCCCTGGGTTACCAGTTTTCTATGGGGCTAATGGGCGCGATGGGGGCCCTGCTGTTTATCTTCTGTTTTCTCACCACTCGTGAACGTAGCGAGCCGGAAATTACTTCGCTATCGGTAGGGAAGCAGTTTAAGTATCTGTTACGTAACGATCAGTGGATTATTCTTGGGGTTGTTATTTTATTGCTGATGTGTGGTTACGTTATTCGCGGTTCCGTCGCGGCCTATTATGCCAAGTATTATCTTAATGGCGGCGATAGCCTGATTTCACCTTTTCTGACTACCGGTGTTGTCGCCTCTATTCTGGCGATGATCGCCACCACCTGGATAACTAAATTCTGGGATAAAATTAAGATGTTCCGCTACACCCAGATTATTACCTTTGTACTAAGCGCGCTGATGTATTTCTTCGTCGGGCGTGAAAATCTTATCCTGGCATTTACGTTCTATTTTCTTATTAATTTCTTCTGCGATATGCAAATGCCGGTGTTCTGGTCCTCTATCGCCGAAGCGGTGGATTATGGCGAAAAGAAAACCGGGCTGCGGGTATCCGGCCTCGCGTTTGGCGGCATTCTCTTCTTCCAGAAGTTTGGTATGGGGATCGCGGGGGGCGTACTGGGATTCCTGCTGAGCCACTTTGGCTATCAGGCCGACGTTGAACAGAGCGCGCGTTCGCTCACCGGTATTGCGCTGATGATGACGCTCATTCCGGCCCTTTTCCATCTTGCGGTTGGGTTGCTTATGAAAAAGTATCTGATTAATAACGAATATTATCGTGATATTCAGCTAGCCCTTGCGCAAAAACAGGCATAAGGAGGCGTAAATGAATGCCATGAATAAGGTTTGGGCGATCGGCGACGCCTCCGTAGACCTCGTACCGGAAAAACAGAACAGCTACCTGAAATGTCCCGGAGGCGCTTCGGCGAACGTGGGGGTCTGCGTTGCCAGGCTGGGCGGAACGTGCGGTTTTATCGGCTGCCTTGGCGACGATGACGCCGGGCGTTTCCTGCGCCAGGTTTTTCAGGATAACGGCGTCGATGTCTCTTCGCTGCGGCTGGATGCGAGCCTGACCAGCGCGGTACTGATCGTCAATCTGACGGCTGACGGCGAGCGCAGCTTTACCTATCTGGTACATCCGGGGGCTGATACCTACGTTTCACCTCAGGATCTGCCGACGTTCAGAAAATACGAATGGTTTTACTTTAGCTCCATTGGTCTCACCGACAGCCCCGCTCGCGAGGCATGCCTTGAGGGCGCGCGAAGAATGCGGGAGGCCGGCGGCTACGTTCTGTTTGATGTCAACTTGCGCAGCAAGATGTGGCGCAATGCCGCTGAGATCCCTGACCTGATCGCCCGCTCCGCTGCGCTGGCGTCTATCTGCAAAGTCTCGGCAGATGAGCTGTGTCAGCTGAGCGGCGCCAGCCACTGGCAGGATGCGCGGTATTACATGCGCGATCTGGGCTGCGAGACCACCATCATTTCGTTGGGGGCCGAAGGAGCGTTGCTTATCACCGCCGAGGGAGAGTTCCTTTTTCCTGCCCCGCGCGTGGAGGTCGTCGATACCACCGGAGCCGGTGATGCCTTTGTTGGCGGCCTGCTGTTCACGCTTTCCCGCGAAAACCACTGGAATCATGCCCTGCTGGCGGAGGCGATCAGCAATGCCAACGCCTGCGGAGCGATGGCGGTGACGGCAAAAGGGGCAATGACTGCTCTGCCGTTTCCCGACCAGCTCAATACTTTTCTGTCCAGCCGTTCGCTGGCACAAGCCATGACCGTGAAATAAGGAGTCATCATGCACGTTGATCAAAACAAAATACTGGGATGCCTGGTGGGTGCCGCCGCCGCGGACGCGATGGGCGCGGCGACGGAAGTACGGACTCAGCAGCAAATTAAGGACTATTTCGGCGGCTGGGTGACGACCTTTCAAAAACCGCCAGCGGATACGTTTGGCCGCTGTAACGAAGCGGGTATGTGCACGGATGATTTTATTCAGGCGAAATACATTATGGAAGCGCTGCTGCGCCACCAGCGCCAGGTCAGCGATGAGGCGATGCGCGAGGCCTTCCAGCAGTGGCTGGATTACCCTTACTACGCCAACTTTACCGGCCCGACAACGCGTGCGGCAATGAAAGCGATATTCAATGACCATCGCGCCTCCTTGCAGGGTGATCTTGAAGGCGAAAAGCAGTCGGTACAGATTATTAATAAGGGAAACGCGGAAGCCACCAACGGCGCCGCCATGAAGATTTGGCCTGCGGCGGTACTGCATCCGGGAGATATTGATGCGGCGATTCACTGCGCGCTGCAGATTTGCCGCTTTACGCATAATAACGTGCTGGCGATGTCCGGCGCAGCGGCGATGGCGGCGGCAACCAGCGAAGCGTTACGATCGCAGACCAATGCGGACACCATTATTGCCGCCGGTATTTATGGCGCGCAAAGAGGCTATCTGCTGGCGCAGGATCAAGGGGCGATGATGGTGGCAGGCCCATCCGTTGCCCGACGCATCGAACTGGCCGTGGCTATCGGTCAACGGCATCGTCATTGGGAAACGGCGGTGGTGGAACTTGCCGATATTATTGGTTCCGGGCTGCACGTCAGCGAAGCCGTACCGGCGGCCTTTGGCCTGTTCGCGTGTTGTCCGAATTCTGCCGTAGATGCTATTATCTCCGGCGTTAATATCGGCAATGATACTGATACTGTCGCTACCATGGTTGGAGCGATTTCCGGCGCATTCCATGGCGTGGAGGCTTTTCCCGCCGATTATTTAACGACCGTGGATCGTATGAATCATTTCGATTTGGCACAACTGGCCAGGCAAATCGCAGGGTAGCGAATTCACCCTGCCGGGGACGGTAAAACGTCCCCTGCTGGCGAAGACGTGAGGTGCGCAGTTTGCAGGTTGATAAAACGAGCTTTACTCCGCTTTATAAGCAACTATTTTTTATCATCTGTCAGCAGATTCAGAATGGGTCCTTGCCGTTAGGCAGCCAGCTGCCGACGCAAAAAGAGGTTGCCAGAGCCTATAACGTCTCGCTCATCGTGGTTAAACAGGCCTGGAGCGAATTAATCAATGCGGGCATTATTTCGTCCCAGCGCGGAAGCGGATCGGTAGTGTGCTCTGTGCCGGAGGGAGTAAGCTACGGCCACACGTTTCGCGGCATTACCAGCGATCTTCAGGATGCCAGCGTCGAGATAGAGAACCGTATTCTTGAGATCGCGCCGCGTCGCGCGCGTGACGCTCAGGCAGATGGTTTGAGCCTGCCCGCCCATCATCATTATCTCTATATCTCGCGTATTCGTTGCCTGAACAATCGCCCGTTTAACCATGAAAAGATCTATCTCGATCTTAGCTTCTTTCCCAATCTGCAGCTCACGCCAGAGGCGCTGGAGCATACGTCGCTTTATTCGCTATTAAACGTCACCAGTGACTCGGCGACTGAAAAGGTGGAGGCGATCTTACCTTCCGCCGACCTGTGCGAAAAGCTGCAGATTGCGGCGAATAAACCACTATTATCCGTCGCCAGACAGACGTTTCAGGCCGGGCATAACAGCCCTTTCGAATATTGCCGCTATTACGTGCTGTCGGAATACTTTGGCGAAATTCATTATCACTAATCTGCCCGCACCAGAGTTGTCATAACCCCCACTATATCTGGCGTTTACCTGCCCTGTTGTCCGTCGTATTCTTGCTGAAAAAACCGACAGGAGACAGGTATGTCGCTCTGGTTGTCCCATCCTCTGTTCCTTCCTTCAATTATCGTTGGCCTCACTATCCTGCTTTGGGCGACATCGCTCCTGCCGGAGTTTATGACCGCGCTGCTGTTTTTTGCCGCAGCGATGATCGCTAAAATCGCGCCGCCGGAGGTGATTTTCGGCGGCTTCGCGTCGTCGGCATTCTGGCTGGTGTTCAGCGGCTTTGTGCTGGGGATTGCTATCCGCAAAACCGGGCTGGCGGACAGGGCGGCACGGGCGCTTTCGTCGCGTCTGACGGATTCCTGGCCGCTGATGGTCGGCAGCGTGGTGCTGCTCAGCTATGCGCTGGCGTTTGTGATGCCGTCCAATATGGGGCGCATCGCGCTGCTGATGCCGATTGTGGCGGCAATGGCCAGGCGTGCCGGTATTGAAGAGGGAACGCGCCCCTGGTTTGGCCTGGCGCTGGCGGTGGGGTTCGGTACCTTCCAGCTGTCTGCCACTATTTTACCGGCGAACGTCCCGAATCTGGTGATGAGCGGCGCGGCGGAGGGATCGTACGGTATCCATCTGAATTATCTGCCCTATTTACTGCTGCATACGCCGGTGCTCGGCTGGCTCAAGGGGGCGGCGCTGATCGCGCTGATATGTTGGCTGTTCCCGGGGAAACCGCATCCGCCGCGCGATCTGTCGCCGCTGCCGCCGATGAGCCGCGATGAGAAGCGCCTTGCCTGGCTGCTGGTCGTGGTGCTGACGCTCTGGGTGACGGAGAGCTGGCACGGCATAGGGCCAGCCTGGACGGGGCTGGCGGCGGCGGTGATAACGCTGCTGCCGCGAGTCGGTTTTATCCGCGGCGAGGAGTTTTCCAGCGGCGTGAACATCCGCACCTGTATTTACGTCGCCGGAATTTTGGGGCTGGCAATCACCGTGACCCAGACCGGGATCGGCGGTGTGGTGGGGAATGCCCTGCTGCAGATTATGCCGCTGGATAAAGAGAGCCCGTTTACCAGCTTTCTCGCGCTGACCGGTATTACCAGCGCGCTAAACTTTATTATGACCGCGAACGGCGTACCGGCGCTGTATACCACTTTCGCACAGAGCTTCTCCGATGCGACCGGCTTCCCGCTGCTGAGCGTGATTATGATTCAGGTGCTGGGATACTCCACGCCGCTGTTGCCGTATCAGGCGTCACCGATTGTAGTGGCGATGGGGCTAGGGAAAGTACCTGCACGGGCGGGAATGCTGCTGTGTATTGCGCTGGCGGCGGTGAGCTATTTAATTCTGCTGCCGCTGGACTATCTGTGGTATCAGGCGTTGGGCAAACTGTAGCCTGTTTCGTTCGGGGATTTTGCCGGAGGCGGCGCTGCGCACCTGTCCGGGCTGCCAGGCACTCCCCGGTTGCGAAGCGCGACCGGGGAGTGCCTGTAAAGCGAATTACGCTTTTTTCGCGGCTTCTGCTGCTTTAACGATTACCGCGAAAGCGTCCGCTTTCAGGGATGCGCCGCCAACCAGCGCGCCGTCGATGTCCGGCTGGGTGAACAGTTCTGCTGCGTTGCCCGCGTTAACGGAACCGCCGTACTGGATAATGACTTGTTCAGCCACTTTCGCATCGGCTTTCGCGATGTGATCGCGAATGAATTTGTGTACTGCCTGAGCCTGAGCCGGGGTAGCGGATTTGCCGGTACCGATCGCCCATACCGGTTCGTAAGCGATAACCGCGCCTTCGAACGCCGCCGCGCCCTGGGTTTTCAGAACGGCGTCGATCTGACGTGCGCACACTTCTTCGGTTTTGCCCGCTTCGTTTTCCGCTTCGGTTTCACCGATGCACAGTACCGGGATCAGGCCCTGCTCTTTCAGTACCGCGAATTTCTTAGCGATAAACTCGTCGGACTCTTTGTGGTAGGTACGACGCTCGGAGTGGCCGATGATGATGTATTCAGCGCCGATGTCTTTCAGCATTTCGGCAGAGGTTTCGCCGGTGAATGCGCCGGACAGGTTCAGATCAACGTTCTGCGCGCCCAGGTGAATGTGGCTGCCGGCAGCGGCTTGTTTAGCCAGGTCGATGTACATCTCAGGCGGAGCAATGGCAACTGCACAGCCGGTAACGCCTGCCAGTTCGGTACGCAGGTTCGCGACCAGTTCGTTTACCATGTGGCGGCTGCCGTTCAGTTTCCAGTTACCCATCACTAAAGGATGTCGCATTTTTATTCTCCACGCTTTAAAGCGAATTAAGGAATATAGCCGCCCCCGCGGGCAGCATGGTCTGTGAAACAGTATAGAGATTCATCACTGGAAAGGCTTTGCTTTTTGTCATTTATTGTTGTTTTCCAGCGTTTCAGATAGCGCCAGCTTAATCGGTTCAACAGCGAAGGTCAGCCCCTTTTCGCCGTTGTCCGCCACCACATAGCGTACCGCGCCTTCGGTTTCCGAAAAGTACCGTTTGCCTTTTCCGGCGGCCAGCAGCTTTTGTAGCTTCTGTTGGCTCTGCGCCTGGCTGAGCGTCGGCACGAACGCGCGCATGACGGCGCTCATATACTCGAGGGCCCGGGCTTTCGCCGCTTTCTGCTGCGGCCCCTGAATCGGCAGCCAGGTTATCTGCATCGATTTAATTTTAAGCGTACCGCGCTCAAGCGCGGTCGAGGCATAAAGATTGTCGTTGATCCTGGTGGCGGCGCGGGTCAAATTCGCCTGGTCTTTACTGGAGGCGACGGCGCGAAACTCATTGAGCAAAAGCTTCGGGTTATCGGTATTGAATTTTTCCCGAAACGCGCTGATGGAGATATCAAACACCGGCGCGCCGGAGAGAAGATAGGGCGCCGTAGCGGCGGAGTCAGGCTCGGCGGACAACGCATTTTGGCCGACGGATAGCGCCGTCAGCCCAATTAAATATAAAGTTGCCCACTTCTTCATGCCCATCTTTCCTTTTTTTGTCTGCCGACGATTAAAACGAGAACCGTCACGCTTGTCAAAAAGTCACGCCTTCAGGGTAAACTACGTCGGTGATGATGATAAGGAATAAAACATGACCCTACAGCAGTGGCTATTCTCAATTAAAGGGCGGATTGGACGTCGCGACTTCTGGATCTGGATTGCTATCTGGATTGCGACCATGAGCGCGCTGTTCACGCTGGCTGGCAGCAACCTACTCAACTTACAGACCGCGGCGTTTATTCTGGTATGCCTGCTGTGGCCGACGGCGGCGGTGACCATTAAACGTCTGCACGACCGGGGGAAATCCGGCCTCTGGGCGCTGCTGATGATTCTGGCGTGGATGCTGCTGGCGGGGAACTGGTCGATGCTGCCGGGCGTCTGGCAGTGGGGCGTCGGGCGGTTTATACCGACGCTGATTATCGTGATGATGCTTATCGACCTGGGGGCGTTTGTCGGCACCCAGGGAGCAAATAAGTTTGGCAAAGAGACGCTGGACGTGCGCTGGAAAGCGGAGCCCTGATTACCAGTAGTGTTCGGCGGTCATATGACCCGGTCGGCGGCGCAGATGCTTGCTCATCTGCCGGGTCTCTTTCAGCAGCTGCTGAGTGTCGCGCACCATCTGCGGGTTACCGCACAGCATGACGTGGCTACTCTCGGCGTTCATTGGCAGGCCAACGGCCTCTTCCAGCGCGCCGGTTTCAATCAGGAACGGGATACGTCCCGTGAGCATGCCCGGCGCGGTTTCCCGACTGACGACCGACTGGATGCGCAGCTTGCCCGCATAGCGAGCTTCCAGCGCCTGCATCTGCGGCAGATAGCTGAGATCCGCGGCATAGCGCGCGGCGTGCACCAGTACGAGATTTTTAAAACGATCCAGGTCCTTCCCTTCTTCGAGAATTGACAGATACGGGCCAATCGCCGTGCCGGTGGCGAGCATCCACAGGGTGTCGCAATCCGGCACCTCTTCGAGCACGAAGAAGCCGGCCGCTTCGCTGACCACCTGCACTTCATCGCCCGGCTTCAGCGCCGCCAGCCGTGGGCTAAGTTTGCCTTCCGGAACCGTTACCAGGTAGAACTCAAGATCGGGATTACTGGGGGCATTGACGTAGGAATAGGCGCGCTGCACGCGTTCACCGTCGACATCCAGCCCCAGTTTGGCAAACTGCCCTGCGGTAAACGGTTCAACCGGTGCGTGAACGATGAGGCTAAACAGTGCATCCGTCCAGTTTTGAACTTTTACGACTTTGCCTGTAACCCAGTTTGCCATAGCGTCTCTCCTCTCAATCCTGTTAGCGTATCTTCACCGCGACGAGAGCAGAATTCCAGCCCGAAAAGGCTGGAAAGCTCTATTGATCAAATGTTTTACAGGATGTGTAGCTGGATATCCGGGTCTTTGCGATCGAGATAATGAATCGACTGAATTCGGCGGATAGTGCGGGATTTACCGCGGATCAGTAGGGTTTCGGTGGTGGCCATATTACCTTTACGGGTAATACCGTCCAGCAGATCGCCTTTGGTGATGCCCGTCGCCGAGAAAACGACGTTGTCGCTGCGCGCCATATCGTCCAGACGCAGCACTTTGCCTGCTTCGATGCCCATGGCCTGACAGCGTGCCAGCTCGTTCTCGCCGATGCGGCGGTTCTCTTCACTGTCGCCCTTAACGTGGTGGCGCGCCAGCAGACGACCGTGCATATCGCCGTCCAGCGCGCGGATCACCGCCGCTGAAACGACCCCTTCCGGGGCACCGCCGATACCGTACATAACGTCAACTTCGCTATCCGGCATGCAGGTCAGAATAGAGGCGGCAACGTCGCCGTCGGGAATAGCGAATACGCGCACGCCCAGTTTTTGCAGCTCAACGATGACCTCGTCATGGCGCGGCTTGGCTAAGATGGTAACGGTTAATTCACTTAGCGGCTTATTCAGCGCGCGGGCGATGTTTTGCAAGTTTTCCGCCAGCGGCAGGTTCAGATCGATGGTGCCTTTCGCGCCCGGACCGACAATCAGCTTTTCCATGTACATATCCGGCGCGTTCAGGAAACAGCCTTTATCGCCTACCGCCATCACCGCCAGCGCGTTGGCCTGGCCCATCGCCGTCATGCGGGTGCCTTCAATGGGATCGACGGCGATGTCTACCGCATCACCGTTGCCGGTACCGACGCGTTCGCCTATATACAGCATCGGCGCTTCGTCGATTTCGCCTTCGCCAATCACGATAGTACCGTCGATGTTGATCAGGTTGAGCATAATGCGCATGGCGTTGACGGCGGCGCCGTCGGCGGTGTTTTTATCACCACGGCCTAACCATTTATAGCCTGCCAGCGCGGCGGCTTCGGTGACGCGCGAAAATTCGATGGCCAGTTCTCGTTTCATAATCCACTCATCTGAATAAAAAATTATGCGCAGCGTGGCGGGATAACGTGCGCGCTACGCGTTGGAATAGCGTTCGGTTTCCGGCATCCAGCGCTCGATAAGCGCCTGGGCCTGCTGAGGATATCTTTCGTGTATATGACGGGCGATGCGCTGAACTTCGGGGATCATGGCCTGATCGCGCATTAAATCTGCGACTTTGAATTCAGCGTTGCCGGTCTGGCGTGTGCCGAGGAGCTCGCCGGGACCGCGAATTTCCAGGTCTTTCTGGGCAATGACGAAGCCGTCGTTGCTATCGCGCAGAACCTGCAGGCGCTTCTGCGTGGTTTTAGAAAGCGGCGATTTATAGAGTAGCACGCAGTGTGAGGCCACCGCACCGCGCCCGACGCGCCCTCTGAGCTGGTGCAGCTGAGCCAGCCCCAGACGCTCAGGGTTTTCGATGATCATCAGGCTGGAATTAGGCACGTCCACGCCGACCTCAATTACCGTGGTGGCGACCAGTAGATGCAGCTCGCCCTGCTTGAACGCGCTCATGACCGCCTGTTTCTCGGCAGATTTCATGCGCCCGTGCACCAGGCCGATATTCAGCTCCGGCAGCGCCAGCTTCAGCTCTTCCCAGGTGGCTTCCGCCGCCTGGGCCTCCAGCAGATCCGACTCTTCAATCAGCGTACAAACCCAGTAGGCCTGGCGACCCTCGTGAGTACAGGCGTTCCGTACCCGGTCGATAATATCGCTGCGGCGGGTATCCGGGATGGCTACCGTCGTAACCGGCGTACGGCCCGGCGGCAGTTCATCGATGACCGAGGTGTCGAGATCGGCATAAGCGGTCATCGCCAGGGTCCGCGGAATCGGCGTCGCGGTCATAATCAGCTGGTGCGGGTGAAAGCCCTGCTGTTGGCCTTTCTCCCATAGCGCCAGCCGCTGATGGACGCCGAAACGATGCTGTTCGTCGATAATCACCAACGCGAGGCCGTTAAACTGGACCTGTTCCTGAAAGATGGCGTGGGTACCGACCACCATCTGCACCTGTCCGCTGGCGATAGCCTCCTGCTGCGCCAGGCGCGCTTTGCCTTTTTGTTTGCCCGCCAGCCAGCCTACTTCAACGCCCAGCGGTTCAAACCAGCTGCGGAAGTTATTGGCATGCTGCTCAGCCAGCAGTTCTGTCGGCGCCATCAGCGCCACCTGCTTGCCGTGCGCGATGGCGCGCAGGGCGGCCAGCGCGGCAACCAGGGTTTTACCGGAGCCAACATCCCCCTGCACCAGACGCATCATTGGCACGTCCAGCGCCATATCGCGCTCAATTTCAGCCGTGACGCGCGCCTGCGCGCCGGTCGGCGTAAAGGGGAGAGAGGCCAGCAGCTTGTCTTTTAGCGTGTCGTTAGCGCTGAGCGAGAGAGCGTGGTAGCGCTGAGCGCCTGCCCGCAGCGCCAGCATGCTGAGGTTATGCGCCAGCAGCTCTTCCAGGATTAAGCGTCGCTGAGCCGGATGTTTGCCGCTTTCCAGCTCGCTAAGCTGTAAAGAGGGCGGCGGGCGATGCAGCGTGCGCAAGGCGTCAGGCAGGCTCATCATCCCCTGCGCCAGCTCCGGCGGCAGCAGCTCGGCGATAGCGCAGGTTTCAAGCAGCTCCAGCGCCTGGTCGGTGAGCTTACGCAGCGTAGCCTGCTTGATGCCTTCGGTGGTGGGATAAACCGGGGTCAGCGTTTCCTGTAAATCAGGGGTACTCATATCACCCTGAACCCGATATTCCGGGTGGATCATCTCCGCCCCGTGCTTACCGCGCTTCGCCTCTCCGTAGGCCAGCACGCGACGCCCGGTTGCCAGGCTATTTTTCATCGCTGCGCTGAAGTTAAAAAAGCGCATGGTGAGGATGCCGGAGCCGTCGCTTATCTGGCAGGTCATCATCCGGCGGCCGCCGAAAGTGATATTGCAGTTAAGAACTTCGCCTTCAACGGTGGCGTAAACGCCGGGCAGCAGTTCACCGATTTGATACAGATGGGTGCGGTCTTCGTAGCGTAGCGGCAGGTGCAGAAGCAGATCCTGCACCGTGTGCAGGCCGATTTTCGCCAGTCGGCTGCTCTGTGCCGCGCCAACGCCGGTTAGGGTATTAAGGGGGACGGCATCTAACAGGCGACCTTGCATCGTTTTTATCCTGCAGCCTGCATAGTGGCCCACCACGTGGCATCGGCTTCGACTTCGCCCAGCTCGTTGACGTGGGGGTAGGGTAGACCTTTACGTTTTGCGACCTTCGCCAGCACCGGATAGCCGCCTTCAAACAGCAGACGCTGCTGGTCTTCTTTCGGCAGCATGCTGTTGTCGCGCAGATACATGCCGGCGTTCTGCCGTTGGCGCTGGGCTTCATACAGAATAAGCGCCGAGGCGACGGAAACGTTCAGCGACTGCACCATGCCAATCATCGGAATAATGATGTCCTGATCCGCCAGGTCCAGCGCTTCCTGAGTAATGCCGGTTTTCTCCTGGCCCATCAGGATACAGGTGGGGCGGGTATAGTCGATTTCACGAAAATCAACGGCGTTATCAGAGAGATGGGTTGCCAGAATCTGCATGCCCTGGCCTTTTAAATGCGTGACGGCATCGCCAATAGTACGATGGGTTTTCACCTGCACCCAGCTATTGCTGCCCGCGGCTGCGGAGGCCATGGTACGCATACGGCTACCGGGCCAGATGGCGTGCACTTCATGCACGCCAACGGCGTCTGCGGTACGAATAATCGCAGAGACGTTATGAGGCTTATGGACCTGCTCCATGCAGACCGTCAGGTCAGGCTGACGCCTGGCGAGCATCTCGCAGATACGCGCATAACGCTGTAAATTCATTACACTTCATCCTTCGAATGACTCTTTAATCGCTGCGGATTACTCGGCCCATCCCTGGGCCTCGCCCCTTACGGAGCCGCTGTAAGCAGCGTTCAAATCTGCTCCTGGCAGATTTGTCATTCGCTTGCCGCCTTGATGCAATTCGAATGATTTTGTGTCAGAGCTAATTTCGGTTACGGGTGACTTTTATCACATCCGGCATGACGCGAATTTTGCGCATAATATTCGCCAGATGCACACGGTCGCGCGCGGTGAGGCGAATAAAGGCGCTGTAAACGCGGCCATCTTTCTCTTCCGTATTCAGGCTTTGAATATTGGAAGAGGCGGTGTTGATTGCGGCGGTAAGATTCGCCAGGGCACCCTGATGGTTGAACATATCCACCTTAATTTCGGTGATAAATTCCTGCGCCGTCTCTTTGTCCCACTCAACCGCCATAAATTTCTCCGGCTCTTTCTGGTAGCCGCGAATGTTACGACAGGACTCGTGGTGAATAACCAGGCCTTTGCCCGGGCTGACGTGCGCAATAATCGGGTCGCCGGGAATCGGACGGCAGCACTTGGCAAAGGTGATCAGCACGCCATCCGCGCCTTTAATCGGCAGATGGTTATGGCCGACAGGCGCCGGCTGTACAGGCACGGCGGTGGTTTCACCCTGCTGCAGGTTTTTTGCTACGACGACGCTCATGGCGTTACCGAGGCCAATTTCGGCCAGCAGATCGTCAAGCGTTGCCAGCTTCATACGGTCAAGTTCGCGCTGAATGTTCTCTGGCGGAATTTCGGCCAGCTTGCGGCTGCCACCGAGCGCGTGATTAAGCAGGCGTCGCCCGAGGCTAACGGAATCGTCGCGCTTGAGGTTTTTCAGCAGTTGGCGAATTTTGGCGCGCGCTTTAGAGCTGACGACAAAGTTCAGCCACGCGGCGTTCGGACGAGCGCCCGGCGCGGTGATGATCTCCACCGTCTGGCCGCTGGAGAGCGACTGCGACAGGGGATATGGCTGGCGGTCGACGCGCGCGCCGACGCAGGCATGGCCGATATCGGTATGCACCGCGTAGGCGAAGTCCACCGGCGTCGCGCCAGCGGGCAGTTCGACGATGCGCCCTTCCGGGGTGAAAACGTAAATCTCATCCGGGAACAGATCGGATTTCACGCTCTCAATAAATTCAAATGAGCTACCGGCGCTCTGCTGGAGCTCCAGCAGGCTCTGCATCCAGCGCTGAGCGCGGATTTGCGCCGTGGTACTGCTTTCGCCGCCGTGCTCTTTATAAGCCCAGTGCGCCGCAACCCCCATTTCCGCCATCTGGTCCATGTCTTCGGTACGAATTTGTACCTCAACCGGGACGCCGTGCGGGCCGATCATCGAGGTGTGCAAAGATTGATAGCCGTTCGCCTTTGGAATGGCAATGTAGTCTTTGACGCGGCCTGGACGCGGCTTGTAAAGGCTGTGCATCTGGCCTAGCACGCGATAGCAGGTGTCAGAATCATGGACAATCACGCGGAAGGCGTAGATATCCATAATCGAGTGAAAACGCTGCTCTTTGAGCACCATCTTGCAGTAGATGGAGTACAAATGCTTTTCGCGACCGCTAACGCGACAGGGTATTCCCGCTTCCTGCAAACGCCCTTCGATTTCGGAGAGGATTTTTTGAATCATCTCTTTACGGTTGCCGCGCGCTGCTTTAACTACCTCTTTAATAACGCGGTAGCGGTTAGGATACAGCGCCTCAAAGCCCAGCTCTTCGAGCTCGGTTTTGATGTGGTGAATACCTAAACGGTGCGCCAGAGGGCTGTAGATTTCCAGCGTTTCGCGGGCGATGCGGCGGCGCTTATCCGGGCGCAATGAGCCCAGCGTGCGCATGTTGTGGGTGCGGTCAGCAAGCTTGATAAGGATGACGCGAATATCCTGCACCATCGCCATAATCATTTTGCGAAAGTTTTCGGCCTGAGCCTCTTTCTTGTCGCGAAACTTTAGCTTATCAAGTTTTGACACCCCCTCTACCAGTTCTGCAACGCTTTTGCCAAAAAGCTGCTCCATATCCTGATAGGTGGCGGGGGTATCTTCTATCACGTCGTGCAGCAGGGCAGCCATCAGCGTTTCATGGTCGAGCTTCATCTCGGCCAGGATACAGGCCACCGCTACCGGGTGCGTGATATAGGGTTCACCGCTTGAACGTGTCTGGCCCTCGTGAGCGTCACGTGCAACGAGATAAGCCTGCCGAAGGCGTTTGATTTGCTCTTCGGGCAGGTAGTTTTGAATCAGCTGATTCAGGCTTTCAAACAGATACAAGGGCGACCCGCTGTGTGATTAACGACGACCTTCAGCAATAGCGGTAACGGCTTGTAATTCAGCGGCTTCCTGCTCTTGCTGTTCCTGGCGCTCGCGAACGTCGAGGATCTTGTTGTTGATCAGACCTTCTTCGATTTCGCGCAGTGCGATAACGGTAGTTTTATCGTTTTCTTCCGGTACCAGCGGATCCTTTCCGCCTACCTGCATCTGACGAGCGCGACGCGCGGCGACCAGTACCAGGTCAAAACGGTTACCAATTTTCTCTACAGCGTCCTGAACAGTTACGCGTGCCATACTTAAAATGCTCCACAGGTGAAGAAATGACTGGGCATGATACTGAATGTGGGTTCAGTCTGCCAATAGTTTGGTGATTAAAGCGCCATGTCGCTGCTTTTGGCGGCTCATGCGCAGACGTTCGGCGCGAATAATAATTTTCAGATCGCTCAGCGCGGTATCAAAATCATCATTCACAATCAGGTAATCATATTCCGCGTAATGGCTCATTTCTGCAACTGCCTGCGCCATACGTTTCGCGATAACCTCTTCGCTATCCTGACCGCGGCCGCGCAGGCGACGATCAAGCTCATCTTTTGACGGCGGCAGAATAAAAATGCTGCGTGCGCCGGGCATTCTGTTGCGGATTTGCTGTGCGCCCTGCCAGTCGATATCAAGGAAGACGTCGACGCCGGTCGCCAGTACCTGCTCGATAGCTTCGCGCGAGGTGCCGTAATAGTTGCCAAAGACTTCTGCATGTTCAAGAAAAGCGTCTTCGCCAATCATCGTCCTGAATTCGTCGTGATTGACAAAGAAATAGTGTTCACCGTGCACTTCACCCGGGCGCGGAGCGCGTGTGGTATGCGAAACAGAAACCTGAGAGTCGTACAACGGTTGGGTTTTTAATAAAGCCTGAATCAGGCTGGATTTACCCGCGCCGCTAGGGGCGGAAACAATATAAAGCGTGCCTTGAGCCATGAGTGTCTTTTGTATGTGATGGTCGAAATAGAGCTTACATACGAGCCTATTATACACGCCGCCGCTGCGTGACGCAGTCCCTGTCACACTTTTTGCATTTTTTCTTTCATTTTGCTTGCCGTTTCCCTGATTTCTCCGGGCATTGCAGAAACAACATAGAAAACCTGGACGTCTGCTCGCAGCCTTAAAAATCCCCTATCGCCGATGAAAATACGCCTGCGGCACAATTCCCGGCGAATAAACAGGAGGGCATCGCGATGCAAAAGGGAATCCAGGCGCTGGTGTTGTGGATGCTGGTGGGATACGCGCAGGCAGCCTGCCCCGCGTGGCCGCAGGCGAGGGCCGAACAGGAAATGGAACGCCTCAGCCAGCAGATAACGGAATGGAAAAACGCCTACTGGCAGCAGGGGAACAGTGCGGTAAGCGATGAAGTCTATGACCAGCTGGCGGAGCGGCTGGCGTTCTGGCGGCGCTGCTTCACCGGCGAGGCTCCCGCTCACGATGCTCTTCCGCCGCTGAGGGGGGATGTCAGGCATCCGGTGGCGCACACCGGCGTGCGTAAACTGCCGGACCGCGCTGCGGTGGCGCGCTGGATGCGCGGTCAATCCGGCCTGTGGGTACAGCCTAAAGTCGATGGCGTCGCAGTGACTCTGGTCTATCGACAGGGGCGCCTGGTGCAGGCAATAAGCCGGGGGAATGGTCTGGCCGGAGAAGACTGGACGGCCAGGGTTTTACAGATCCCCTCAGTGCCTAAAGTCTCTGACGGTGCACTGGCCAATAGCGTTCTGCAGGGAGAACTGTTCCTGCTTCGCGCGGGGCATGTGCAAAAGCAGATGGGGGGCATGAACGCGCGCGCAAAGGTGGCCGGCATGATGATGCGCCAGCAGGCTGCGGCGGAACTTAATCAACTGGGCATCTTTATCTGGGCATGGCCCGATGGTCCGCAGGAGATGCAACAGCGGCTGGCGCTGCTGCGGCAGGGCGGCTTTGTTTACAGCGCGCGCTTTTCGCATCCTGTCGCGAATGCGCAGCAGGTGGAACAGTGGCGCCAGCGTTGGTTTACTTCGCCGCTGCCTTTTGCCAGCGATGGCGTAGTGGTGCGGCGGGGAAAAGAGTCAGCCGGGCGCTTCTGGGTACCGGGACAGGGTGATTGGGTTATCGCCTGGAAATATCCTCCTGCCTCACGGGTTATGGAGGTTCGCGGTATCAGCTTCAGCATCGGGCGTAGCGGTAAAATAGCGGTAGTGGCGCATCTGGAGCCGCAGCTGCTGGACGATAAGCGCGTGCAGCGGGTGAACGTCGGCTCGGTATCCCGCTGGTCCACTCTGGATATCGGTATTGGCGATCAGCTGCAAATCAGCCTTGCCGGGCAGGGAATTCCGCGCATCGATTCGGTCGTCTGGCGCACGGCGCAGCGTAATAAACCCCAGCCGCCGGCGGCACGGTACAATGCCTTAACCTGCTATTTCGCCACGCCAGAGTGCGCGGAGCAGTTTCTCTCGCGGCTGGTCTGGCTCTCATCCCGATCGATTCTCAACATTGACGGGGCGGGAGAGACGCTGTGGCGGACACTGCACGATGCCCGCGGCATGGAGCATCTCTTTTCATGGCTGGCTTTTACGCCGGAACAGCTGCAAGCCATACCAGGTATCTCCGCGCAGCGCGGGCAGCGGCTGTGGCATCAGTTCAATCTTGCGCGCGAACGGCCTTTTCTACGCTGGATCCAGGCGATGGGAGTGCCCATACCGAAGACGGCTTTTGTCAGACTGGAGGAGGACAGCTGGCGGCAGATGCAGGATCGAAACGAAGAGCAGTGGCAACGGCTGCCGGGCGTCGGGGCTGAAAGGGCGCGGCAGCTGGTGACGTTCTTACATCACCCGGATGTTGCCGCGCTGGCGAAGTGGCTGAGCGGGCAACGCATTCCGGGGTTCTGAAAGTATTAATGCGCGCTGTGGTTGTAGTTAAATACCGGCAGGCCCAGCTTCCAGCGCAGCGCCAGCATACGAGCAGTAAAGCCGAACAGCAGGGTGGAAATGACGACTACATCGTGACTGCTGACGTAATGCTGAAGCGCGATATATAAAATCGCGGCAGCGAACGATACTCCGGCGTACAGCTCTTTCTGGAACACCAGCGGGATACGCTTGCAGAACATATCACGCAGCACGCCGCCAAAGACGCCGGTGATGACCGCGGCAATGGAGGCGATTACCGGGCCCTGGCCCATATCCAGCGCGATCTGGGCGCCAATAATTGAGAACACCACCAGGCCGAGCGCATCAAGTACCAGAAACAGACGGCGCAGGTGCGGCATGACCGGCGCGGCAATCGTGGTGAGGACCGCAGCAACGGCAACAATAATGACGTACTCGGGGTGTTGTACCCAGCCAAGCGGATAGTGACCAAGCAGAATATCGCGCACCGAACCGCCTCCGAGGGCGGTCGCTGTCGCAATGATAATCACGCCAAACGTATCCATACGGCGGCGCCCGGCAGCCAGTGCGCCGGTCATGGCTTCCGCCGTGATCCCAATCAGATAAAGAATATGAAGCAGCATAAATCCCCCACGATGATGGCGGAAGGTTAACGATTTGTGCTCAGGATCACGACTGAGATTTTCTAAAGCATTCGCATTTAACCAGATTAAACTAATGCGAGATGTGCTTATATTGGCTTTATTTAATGGTTATTTAATTGCTGTTTCTTCATCCATTGATTAGAAAAAATAATGACTAAACCTTTTATGCGCATCTATATTGAAAGCAGTATGAATACTTAATGTTTAACTCTGGACCTTTATCCTTTTAGTTTCCTCCTTCAAGGTCTGAGAAAATGACTGCCGCCGCTGACAATAAAAACTATCTCATCCGCCTGCTTGCCGTTGTGCTGACGGGGATACTGGCCGGCCTGTCAGGCATGGTTCTGGCGCTGATTTTACACGCGATTCAGCACCAGGCTTTTGGCTACAGCCACGGCCAGCTCGTTGGCTCAGAGTCATTTTTACAGGGCGTCACGGATTCGTCCTGGCCGCGTCGGATCATGGCAATCGTCGCCGGCGGTGCAGTCGCCGGGTTCGGCTGGTGGCTGCTTGGGCGATATGGGCAGAAGCGGGTTTCAATTGCGTCAGCGGTGGCCAATCCTTCCGTGCCAATGCCTGCGGGTACCACCACGATTCATGCCCTGTTGCAGATCGTCACCGTGGCGCTGGGCTCACCCCTTGGTCGCGAAGTCGCGCCGCGGGAAATGGGCGCGCTGGGGGCAGGGATGGTGGCGCGTAAGCTGGGTCTGCTGGAAGATGAAAGCCGAACGCTGATTGCCTGCGGCGCAGGTGCGGGTCTGGCGGCGGTGTATAACGTCCCGCTGGCCGGCGCGTTATTCAGCCTTGAGGTGATGCTGCTGTCGTTTAGCTGGGAAAAAACGCTGGCGGCTATCATCACATCGGCGATTGCCGCGTGGACGGCCACCCTCGGATTAGGCGATGAGTCGCAATACCATTTTACTTCCGACATCCTGCCGCATTCATTTCTCTGGTGGGCGATTATCTCTGGCCCCATTCTCGGCGCCGGGGCCTGGCTCTTTCGCAAAGCGACCAGTACCGCTCGTTCGCACGTCCAAAGCAACTGGCAGATGCCGGTTTTCTGTCTGCTGGCATTTTCTCTGCTTGCCGCCCTCAGCCTCTATTTCCCCCAGCTTCCGGGAAACGGTAAAGGACCTATGCAGCTGGCTCTCAGCGATGCACTGGGTTTCCCCGGGGCGGCGATGCTGCTGGTGCTGAAGATGGTGGTGATTCTGGCGGTGCTGCGCGGCGGTGCGGAAGGCGGCCTGCTGACGCCGGGGCTGGCGGTAGGCGGCTTGGCCAGCCTGCTGCTGTGTATGCTCTGGCAACAGCTGCTTCCCGGCGGCGATTACGGCAGTTTTGCGCTGGTTGGCGCGGCGGCGTTTCTCGCCGCATCCATGCAGATGCCGATAACGGCGGTGGCGCTGGTGATGGAATTCACCCATATGGATCACAGCTATCTGGCCCCCACGCTGCTGTGCGCGGCAGGGGCATTTTTAACCTGCCGGATATTGGATAAGAACGATTCCTTCTGAAACGCAGCGAAAATAAAAGGCCATGATTTACCATGACCTTTTGTTCAAAAACGATTTGCGGGGCGAGTCATCGTTACTCGATGTTTTGGATCTGCTCGCGCATTTGTTCGATTAGCACTTTCAGTTCAATGGCGGAGTTCGTCACTTCGGCATTAATCGATTTAGACGCCAGCGTGTTCGACTCGCGGTTGAACTCCTGCATCATAAAGTCGAGGCGGCGACCGACCGCTTCTTTCTTCTTCAGGATATTCCACGTCTCTTTCACATGCGCTTCCAGGCGATCCAGCTCCTCGGCAACGTCAATACGCTGCGCCATCAGCACCAGCTCCTGCTCAAGGCGGTTATTTTCCAGCTGCACTTCGGCGTCTTCCAGTTTGGAAACCAGACGCTCGCGCTGCCACTGTAGAATTTCCGGCATGTGGGCGCGTACTTTAGCCACTTCGGCGGTGACCCCGTCCAGGCGCTGCTCAATAAGCGCTTTCAACGCCTGGCCTTCGGTTTCACGGGCGACGATAAAGTCGTCCAGCGCGCCGTTCAACGCGCCCAGGATTTCGGCGGCAATGGCGTCCAGATCCTGCTCATGAGCCGACATTACGCCGGGCCAGCGCAGAATATCCACCGGATTAATTTCGCCCTCGTCGCTCTGCATTTTTACCCAGTTGGCGGCATTAACCAGCTGCTTTGCCAGCTTTTCGTTGAGAATCAGCTCGCCCTGTGCGCTCGGGTCCTGCTCAAAACGCAGGGTGCATTCGACTTTACCGCGGGTCAGACGGGAGCGAATACGTTCACGCACCACGGGCTCCAGGCTACGGAACTGCTCCGGCAGGCGGAAGTAAGTTTCCAGATATCGTTGGTTTACCGAGCGCAGTTCCCACGCGGCGCTACCCCATTCACCCTTGATTTCACGCCGGGCGTAGGCGGTCATACTGCGGATCATAGACGTTCCTGTTTTTAAAGGAGAGTGGGGTGGATTATAGCTTTCGCGACCTTATCAGGATAGGAATAAGCGCGCATTATCCGTATAATGCGCAGCCACATTCGTTTCAAGCCGGAGAACATCATGCGTCCAGCAGGCCGTAGCGCTAATCAAGTGCGTCCAGTAACCCTGACCCGTAACTACACAAAACACGCAGAAGGCTCCGTGCTGGTCGAATTTGGTGACACGAAAGTATTGTGCACCGCTTCTATTGATGAAGGCGTGCCGCGCTTTCTGAAAGGCCAGGGGCAGGGATGGATCACTGCCGAATACGGCATGCTGCCGCGTTCTACCCACACGCGTAACGCGCGTGAAGCCGCCAAAGGTAAACAGGGCGGCCGCACCATGGAAATCCAGCGCCTGATCGCGCGTGCGCTGCGCGCGGCAGTTGACCTGAAAGCGCTGGGCGAATTCACCATTACTCTGGACTGCGACGTGCTGCAGGCCGACGGCGGCACCCGTACCGCATCGATTACCGGAGCCTGCGTGGCGCTGGCGGATGCGCTGAATAAGCTGGTTGCGGCCGGTAAGCTGAAAACTAACCCGATGAAAGGAATGGTGGCGGCAGTCTCCGTAGGGATCGTGAATGGCGAAGCGATTTGCGATCTGGAATACGTTGAGGATTCCGCGGCGGAAACCGATATGAATGTGGTGATGACCGAAGATGGTCGCATCATTGAGGTGCAGGGTACGGCAGAAGGCGAACCGTTCACCCATGAAGAGCTCCTTACCCTGCTGGCATTGGCCCGAGGGGGCATCGAATCCATTGTCACGACGCAGAAGGCGGCGTTGCAAAACTAGTTTTTAAGGCGACTGAGAAGTCGCCTTTTTTTTGTCCGTAGAAAAGTAAGATGAGGAGCGAATCCATGAAACCGTATCAGCGCCAGTTTATTGAGTTTGCGCTTAACAAGCAGGTACTTAAGTTTGGCGAGTTTACGCTGAAATCCGGGCGCAAGAGTCCCTATTTCTTCAACGCCGGCCTGTTTAATACCGGGCGCGATCTGGCACTGTTAGGCCGTTTTTATGCCGAAGCGCTGGTGGATTCCGGGATTGATTTTGACCTGCTGTTTGGCCCGGCCTACAAAGGCATCCCTATCGCCACTACCACGGCGGTCGCGCTGGCGGAACATCATGACCGCGATCTGCCTTACTGCTTTAACCGCAAAGAGGCAAAGACCCACGGCGAAGGTGGAAATCTGGTGGGGAGCGCGCTGCAGGGCCGCGTGATGCTGGTAGATGATGTTATCACCGCAGGCACCGCGATTCGGGAATCGATGGAAATTATTCAGGCCAACGGCGCCGAGTTAGCCGGCGTACTGATCTCTCTGGATCGTCAGGAACGCGGACGCGGCGAAATCTCAGCGATTCAGGAAGTTGAGCGCGACTACAGCTGTAAAGTGATTTCCATCGTGACGCTGAAAGACCTGATCAGCTATCTGGAAGAGAAGCCGGAAATGGCTGAACATCTGGCAGCCGTTCGCGCCTATCGCGAAGCGTACGGGGTGTAAATATCAGCCCGGCCGGCAACGTCCGCCGGGCATATTTTCAGACCAGCTTTGCGCCTTGCGCATTGACGTAGAGCGAATAGATGGACGTGCTGGATGCCATAAACAGGCGGTTGCGCTGTTCACCGCCGAAGCACAGGTTGGCGCAGCGTTCCGGTAACTGAATAATACCGATGTTTTTCCCCTGCGGATTGAAGACGCGGACGCCGTCCAGCTCTTCGCTGCCCGTACCCCACCCGCACCACAGGTTCCCGTCCATGTCGCAGGCGATGCCGTCAGCGGTTCCGTTACCGCAGTCAATATGCACTCTTTTGTTTTTCAATGTGTTATCGACAACATCCCACGCCAGGATAAGCCGGTTTGGGGTAGCGCGGCTTTCCACCACGTAGAGCGTTTTTTCATCGGCGGAAAAACAGAGGCCGTTTGGCCCCTTGACGTCGCCCAGCACGACGCTCAGTTTACGGCTCTCCGGGTCCAGTCGATAAACGTTTTGCGGCAGCTGCGGCGTGGCCTTATGACCTTCATAGAATCCGCTGATACCGAAAGGCGGATCGGTGAACCAGATGCTGCCGTCTGACCTCACGACGATGTCGTTTGGCGAGTTCAGCGGTTTGCCTTCGAAGTTATCCGCCAGTACGGTGATGCTACCGTCATATTCAGTGCGGGTAATTCGTCGGGTATCGTGTTCGCAGCTGATGAGCCGTCCCTGCCGATCGCGGGCGTGGCCGTTCGCGTAGTTTGCCGGTTGGCGAAATACGCTGGTAGCGCCGGTGGCCTCATCCCAGCGCATAATGACGTTGTCAGGAATATCGCTCCAGAGCAGCATGCGCGTATCGCCAAACCATACCGGCCCTTCCGCCCAACGAAAGCCGGTGGCGATCTGCTCCACTTTTGCGCTGGCAAGCATATAGCGGCGAAAGCTATCATCCACCGCCATAATACGCGGATCGGGATAACGTGCAGATGGCGCCCAGGCCGCGAAGCTTTTTTGACTAAGCACGAGTGATGCGGTTGCCAGACCGCCCAGTTTGAGCAATTCCCGTCGTGATGTCGCCATCAGCCCTCTCCTTATCCATTGCAAAGATACAATCAAAGGATGGTATGAGAGAGCGAGAGCCGAAAACATCTGGCAGTTCTACGAATTGTTCTGGGCGTTATGCCAGAATAATCAAAAAAGAGAGATGCAGCCTTTCGGGCTGCATAGAGACAGGAGAGGGTTACTTCAGCTGGGCGGCGACCAGCGGCCAGCGGGCGTCAAAATCGTCCGTCGGGCGATATTTAAACTCGCTGCGCACAAAGCGCGACAGCATCCCTTCGCAGAATGCCAACAGCTGGCTGGCCAGCAGGGCTTCATCGACGGAGTAGCCTTCACCTTCACGCATTTTCTTTTCACGCATCACCTGACGCAGCTGGACTTCAATACGCTCAAAAAGCTGGTTTATGCGATCCTGAAGCCGGTCCTGTTCAAACATCAGCGCGTGGCCGGTCAGAATTCTTGTCAGCCCAGGATTACGCTCGCCAAACCCCAGAATCAACAACACAATCAGACGCAGGCGCGCGGTGGTGTCTTTTTCATCTTTTAAAATCAAATTGATGCGCGTAATCAGGCTGTCTTCGATAAACTCAATCAGGCTATCAAACATGCGGGTCTTGCTCGGGAAATGCCGATACAGAGCCGCTTCGGATACGCCAACGGAGGCCGCCAGCTTCGCCGTGGTGATACGCTGACTCCCGTCGCTGGATTCGAGCATTAGCGCCAGAGATTGAAGTATTTCTTCGCGACGATTCCTTTTCGCAGTTTGTTTTTCTGCCATGTTTTAAAATACCCCTGAAAAAAAGCACTTGTCAGGCAGGCATCCACAAAGCGACCGCAAGCTGTTGCCTGCGGTGATGTTATTGCATTAGTGCGCTTTGCGATGCAGGTTCCACTTCATCTTTGGGACTGCCCGTTAATCGGCGACGCCCCGAAGATTTTTGTCTATTGCCGGGCTTATTTACGCCCTGAGTGACCGAAGCCGCCTTCGCCGCGATCGGTGGCGTCAAACTCTTCCACCAGGTTAAATTCCGCCTGTACAACGGGCACGAACACCATTTGCGCGAGACGCTCGCCGGGTTCGATGGTGAAGCTCTGCTGACCGCGGTTCCAGACGGAAACCATCAGCTGACCCTGATAGTCGGAATCAATCAGGCCGACCAGGTTACCCAGGACGACGCCGTGTTTATGACCCAGCCCGGAGCGCGGGAGAATCACTGCTGCCAGAGACGGATCGGCAATATGAATCGCCAGGCCAGTTGGCACGAGGAGCGTAGCGCCAGGCGCCAGCTCTACGGCGTCATCGAGACAGGCTCGCAGGTCAAGTCCGGCGGAACCGGAGGTGGCATAGGTCGGCAGCGGAAATTGCTGACCAACGCGCGGGTCCAGAATCTTAACGTCGATTTTTTTCATCATAACGGGTCACGATCTCGTCGAGTAATAATTGGCCCAGGAGTTCCTTGCGCTCAAGTGGTAAGCGCTTATCTCCCTCCTGCCAGAAAAGGTGTAATGCATTGCTGTCGCTGTTAAATCCCTGATTTGGCTGTGAAACATCATTAGCGCAGATCAGATCAAGATTTTTGCGGGCTCGCTTTTGCCGTGCGTATTCTTCCACATTATTCGTTTCGGCGGCAAACCCAACGACGTAAGGGCGGTTGGCCTTAAGCGCGGCGACCCCTGCGACGATATCCGGATTTTTAACCATTTTCAGGGTGAGTTCATCACCTTGTTTTTTGATTTTTTCTTCGGCAATGGTGACCGCACGGTAGTCGGCGACCGCTGCGCAGCCAATAAAAATATGCTGCCGTGAGGCGCCGTTTTGCACCGCGGCTTCCATTTCCAGCGCCGTGGTGACATCAATTCTTTGTACAAACGGCGGCGTAGGTAGAGAAACCGGGCCGCTTACCAGCGTGACGTTTGCCCCGCGACGCGCGGCGGCGGCGGCAATCGCGAAGCCCATCTTACCAGAACTGTGGTTAGTGATATAACGCACCGGATCCAGCGGCTCGCGGGTTGGGCCCGCGGTAATCATGATGCTGAGATGTTGCAAATCTTTGACAGGAGAGAAGTGCTGCGCGGCCATATCCACAATGGTCAGCGGGTCCAGCATCCGCCCCGGCCCAACATCGCCGCAGGCCTGGCTGCCGCTGTCCGGGCCCCAGACCAGCAAACCGCGCGAGGCAATCACCTCAAGATTATGCTGGGTGGCGGCGGCGCGATACATTTGCTGATTCATGGCGGGCACGACCGCGACGGGCGACGGCGTCGCCAGGCAAATCGTCGAGACGAGATCGTTAGCCATGCCTGCCGCGACTCGGGCGATTAAATCGGCGGTCGCCGGAGCGAGAATAACCAGATCGGCCCATTTCCCCAGCTCAATGTGGCCCATTGCGGCTTCGGCGGCCGGGTCGAGCAGGCTGTCGGAAACCGGATAACCCGATACCGCCTGTAAACTTAATGGCGTAATGAAGGCTTTAGCGGCTTCCGTCATGGCGACGCGGACATCCGCGCCGCGGTCGCGCAGGCGGCGCACCAGTTCCGGCGTTTTATAGGCAGCAATGCCGCCGCTCACGCCGAGAACGATCTTTTTACCAGCCAGACTCATCATGATTTTTTCCTGTTGCGGTACACCAGAATTCGCGCATCTTATCACAATCCTCACGGCATCGTGTGCCTGGTGGCGATCCACTTTGCGAGGCGCTACGCAGGGATAAAACTTGCCTGTCGGCGGCGCAAAAAGGCTGTGTCAGGATAGCGGGGAGTGGGAAGGAGAGGCCGCGATGGAGATACAGGAAACCCTCATGCCGAGGGAAAAGATGCAGCGTTACGGTATCGAAGTTTTATCGGATATCGAGCTGTTAGCGCTGTTTTTACGTACCGGTACGCGCACGCAGGACGTGATGACATTTTCGCGAGAGCTGCTGCAGCGATTTGGCTCGCTGTACGGCCTGCTTTCGGCGGAAGAGTCACAGTTCGCTGAGATTGAAGGCATTGGTCTGGCGAAATATGCGCAGCTAAAAGGGATTGCTGAACTGGCGCGACGCTATTTCAGCCTGCGGATGACGGAAGAGCCCTCATTGGTCACCCCGTCGATGACGCGGGAGTTTCTGCAAAGCCAGCTGGCCGACGAAGAGCGCGAGATCTTCATGGTGATCTTTTTAGACAATCAGAACCGGGTATTGAAACATAGCCGACTTTTTTCTGGTACTCTTAGCCACGTTGAGGTGCATCCGCGAGAAATCGTACGCGAAGCCATCAAAGTGAACGCCGCCGCGGTGATCCTGGCACATAATCATCCATCCGGAAGTCCTGAGCCGAGTAAGGCCGACAGATTGATTACCGAAAGAGTGATAAAATGTTGTCGATTCATGGATATACGTGTGCTCGATCACCTTGTTATCGGCCGCGGAGCGTACGTATCTTTTGCTGAACGCGGCTGGATTTAGCCCCGATCATGCGATCCATCGGGATCTTTGTCTGTTCGGGACTTGAGCACATCGCAGAGTCAGCGTATACTACGCCACCTTTGAGAATCTCGGGTTTGGCATTTGGGCCTGGCAATCGAGAGTTCAATAGAACTATGCGATGACCGGGCTGTAAAGCCTGACGAGGCGCCAATACCCCATACGAAGCTCGAGCTAATTTGATTTTTGGAGAATAGACATGTCCCGAGTCTGCCAAGTTACTGGCAAGCGTCCGGTGACCGGTAACAACCGTTCCCACGCACTGAACGCGACTAAACGCCGTTTCCTGCCGAACCTGCACTCTCACCGTTTCTGGGTTGAGAGCGAGAAGCGTTTTGTCACCCTGCGCGTATCTGCTAAAGGTATGCGTGTTATTGATAAGAAAGGCATTGATACAGTTCTGTCCGAACTGCGTGCCCGTGGCGAAAAGTACTAAGTACTTAGAGGAAATAAATCATGGCTAAAGGTATTCGTGAGAAAATCAAGCTGGTTTCTTCTGCTGGTACTGGTCACTTCTATACCACCACGAAGAACAAGCGTACTAAGCCGGAAAAACTGGAACTGAAAAAGTTCGATCCAGTTGTCCGTCAGCACGTTTTATACAAAGAAGCTAAAATCAAATAATTTTAGGTTCCTTGTAAAGAAAAACCCCGCCTCGGCGGGGTTTTTTGTTATTAAAACGACGCCACCGTCGGCGCTGGCGGGAGTTTAGCCCTCCTGTGGCAGGCGGAAGAGCAAGCTGAACAATAATTGCCCTGAACCTCGTCGTTGAACGCGGTAAGATAGAGCATCCAGCCGTTTTTGTTCGAGAAAAGAATGCCTGAATTACCTGAAGTAGAAACCAGCCGCCGCGGCATTGAGCCTCACCTGGTTGGTGCGACCATCCTGCACGCCATTGTGCGCAACGGGCGCCTGCGCTGGCCGGTTTCCGAAGAGATCTATCGCCTGAGCGACGTTCCTGTGCTCAGCGTGCGCCGCCGCGCTAAATATCTGCTGCTCGAACTGCCCGACGGCTGGATTATCGTCCATCTCGGCATGTCGGGAAGCCTGCGTATCCTCAGCGGAGATCTGCCGGCGGAAAAACACGACCATGTGGACCTGGTGATGAGTAACGGCAAGGTCCTGCGCTATACCGATCCGCGACGCTTTGGCGCCTGGCTGTGGACTAAAGAGCTGGAAGGGCATCCGGTGCTGGCGCATCTGGGGCCGGAGCCGCTGAGCGATGAGTTCAACGCCGATTATCTCCAGCAGAAATGCGCGAAGAAGAAAACTGCGATCAAGCCCTGGCTAATGGATAACAAGCTGGTGGTCGGCGTGGGTAATATCTACGCCAGCGAATCGCTATTTTCGGCGGGTATTCACCCCGACAGGCTGGCCTCTTCGCTGTCGCGCGAGGAGTGCGAACAGCTGGTGAAAGTGATTAAGCTGGTCCTGCTGCGCTCCATCGAACAGGGTGGGACGACGCTGAAAGATTTCCTGCAAAGCGACGGTAAACCGGGTTATTTTGCCCAGGAGCTGCAGGTGTATGGCCGCAAGGGCGAGCCGTGCCGCATTTGCGGGACGCCGGTTATCGGCAGTAAACACGCCCAGCGGGCGACGTTTTATTGTCGCCAGTGCCAGAAATAATATGCGGTGGTTGCGGTGAACCCGGCTCGCGCTGCGCTTAGCCGGGCTACGCGTCCGTGCGATTTGATTGGGTAGCCCGGACAGATGCGCAGCATCGCCTGCGGGAAGAGACCCGATGGCGCAGGATTACAGCTTCTTCAGCAGCGCCTGGTGAACGTTTGCCGGCAGAAAGTGGGAGACGTCGCCCTGGTGGCGCGCCACTTCTTTTACCAGCGAAGAGGAGATAAACGACCACTCTTTGCACGGCATCAGAAACACGCTCTCCAGCGTCGGCATTAAATGACGGTTCATATGGGCCAGCTGCATCTCATATTCAAAATCCGCCACCGCCCGCAGGCCGCGAATTAAAATGTTCGCCTGCTGCGCGCGGGCAAAATTGGCCATTAAATCGCTGAAGCCAATAACCTCAACGTTGACCAGATGCGCCGTTGCCTGGGTGGCCAGCGCGATGCGCTCGTCGAGAGTGAACATCGGCTTTTTGCTCGGGCTGGCGGCGATAGCCAACAGCACCTTATCGAACATGCTGGCCGCGCGAGTGACGATATCGATATGGCCGTTGGTGATAGGGTCGAAGGTTCCCGGATAGATCGCTTTTGTGCTCATAATGACACTTTCTCCGAGTAGCCGCGGCTCAGGGCCCACAGCTCGGTGTATTTATTAAACGTGTATTGCGCGTTGACCACCGCCAGTAGCCAGCCTTGTTTCCCATCCAGAATGCCGCCGCGCAGCAGCAGCGTTTTCACAAAGGCGCCCAGCGTATGGCCGAAGATAGCGGCCAGCGAGGTCTTTTTGCCTCTCTGATGGCGCTCCTGCGCCCAGGCGGCGGCGTAGGCCAGCTGCTTTTGCTGAAAGCCGGAGAAATCACGGCAGGTCAGATGCAGCAGATCGCCCGCGAGTTCGATAACCGGCGCGCCTCGGGCATCGAGAGATTCGTGGACCAGATTATCGTTATAGCGGTAACGGCCGCGTTCGTACAAGCGCATCACGCGATCGGGATACCAGCCGCTGTGGCGCATAAAGCGGCCAAGAAAATAGTTGCGCCGGGCAATGCTGTATATTGCGCCGGTTTGCGGCGCGGCCAGCACGCTGCGGATAGACTGCGCAAGCTCCGGAGTGACGCGCTCGTCGGTATCGATCATCAGCACGTAATCGCCGGTGGCGTAGTCCTGGGCGCGCTGGCGTTGAATACCGTAGCCCTGCCAGTCGCGATTGACATGCACCTGAACGCCCATGCTGCGGGCTAATTCGACGGTGTTGTCGCTGCTGCCGGAATCCAGCAGCACTATCTCATCGGCCCAGCTTACCGACGCCAGACAATCAGGCAGCAGATCCGCCGCGTTTTTGGCGATCATCACGACCGAGAGTCGAGGCGACATTAGTGGCTCCGCTGCGGCAGATAGGGTTGCAATAACTGTAGCAGACGGGAGAGGGCGCCCTGGTTTTGGTGCAGGACTTCCACCGCGTGACGACCATACCACAGACGGTAATCTTCATCGGTCAGCAGGTTTGACACCTCCGTCACCAGCGAGTCGGCGTCGGTGACGGTAATCAGTCCATCGTCCTGCTGCAGCTTGGCGCAGATATCTTTGAAGTTAAAGGTGTGCGGGCCCATCAGTACCGGTATCGCATGAGCAGCGGGCTCCAGCGGGTTATGACCGCCGCGCTCCACCAGGCTACCGCCGACAAACGCGAGGTCGGCAATGCCGTACAGCAGCATCAGCTCACCCATGGTATCGCCAATCACCACCTGGGTACTGTTCGACGGGATTTCGCCGGTACTGCGCAGGGTGTAGCTCATTCCCGCTTTCTGCACCATCTCGCGGGCGTCGCCGAAGCGCTCCGGGTGGCGCGGGACAAGGATCAGCAGCAGGTTGGGGAAGCGCTCCAGCAGCTTTTTATGCGCCTGAAGAATGATTTGCTCTTCGCCGTCGTGGGTGCTGGTGGCAATCCATACCTGGCGGTGCGGCGCCCACTGGCGACGCAGGGTGATAGCGCGAGCGGCCAGCTCCGGCGTGACTGAAATATCAAACTTCAGGCTGCCGGTGACCGCCAGTTGATTGCGTTTCAGGCCAAGGGCGATAAAGCGGCTGGCGTCTTCTTCATTCTGTGCGGCGATAAGGGTAATGCGGCTCAGCAGCCGACGCATAAATTTGCCCAGTTTGGCATAGCCTTTCGCCGAGCGTTCGGACAGCCGGGCGTTGGCGATAACCAGCGGAATTTTGCGTTTATGCAGCGTGGCGACCATGTTCGGCCACAGTTCGGTTTCCATGACGATAACCAGCTTTGGCTGAACGGTATTGAAGAAGCGGTTCATTGCGCCGGGAAGATCGTAAGGCAGATAGACGTGATGGACGTCTTTACCGAAAGCGGACATCGCGCGTTCGGAGCCGGTTGGCGTCATGGTCGTGACGGTGATCGGCAGATAGGGGTAGCGGTGGCGTAGCGCGCGCACCAGCGGGATAGCCGCCAGCGTTTCACCCACGGAAACGGAATGCAGCAGGATGCCACCCGGTTCTACCTTGTTCTGGCAGAAGCCATAACGTTCTTTCCAGCGTTTACGATAGGCAGGGGCCTTACGGCTGCGTAACAGCAGTCGCAGCCACACCAGCGGCTGAATGAGGTAAAGTAGGGCGGTATAAAGCAATTCCAAGCGATTTATCCGTATTTATGTTTTTGCGGGCAAATTCTAAGCATTTAACCCGCGTAAAGCTATCTCTTTGGCGGAAACTAAGGGATTCAGTATTAAGCCGCGTCGCGATAGCGCTTGATGCGCAGATAGCGGCGTCCAAGACGCCAGCGTAGACGGAACGTATGGGCATTTTTCCAGATCAGGCTCCAGATACCGCGGTCAAAGAACTCTTTAATGATAATATGCTTTTTTGACTCATCTTTCATGCTATCGAAGGTATGAATAATTCCCAGCCCCTCTTTAGCGATCTGCCAGCGGCAGGCGGAAATATTGCGAACCTTGTCCGGATAGCGCTGGTTGATGGCGTCCAGCATCTCAAGAATCTTCATATAGTGGCGCGCTGAACGCATCAGCGTATCGTCATTGTCCGGCTTATGCGACACCGATTCCGAATGGATGTAGTAATCGTAGAACTGCTCGCTGGTGTACTGCACGCGTTCTGCCGCCAGCAGCACTTCCGTGGTCCAGGGAATATCCTGATGACGCAGGCCCGGCTCAAAATGGAAGCGGTGATCCGCGATAAACTCGCGGCGGTAAATATTGAGCCAGGTGACATGCAGGAACTTACGAGAATCCAGCGCCTGTTTTAACCAGACGTGGCCGGGCAAAACGCCGGTCGACTGTAGCCGGTCCAGCGGGAAAATAGGATGGATATCTTTTTTTGTCTCGTAGACGTAGCGGCCGTTGCAGGTGGCGACGTCAAGATTGCCCTTTTCCGCCATTTCCAGAAGCGTACGGTACATGCCCGGGTAAAGCTTATCGTCGATATCCGGAAAGGTCAGGTATTTACCGGTCGCCGCGGCGAGCCCGGTATTGCGCGCCACCGACACGCCCTGGTTTTCCTGTTCCAGTACGAGCACGTTTTGCAGGCGCTCTTTCCACTGGTCGATAACCGCAAGGCTACCGTCCGTCGACCCGTCGTTCACCAGGATCAGTTCATAGCTTTCCAGCTGCTGTTGCTCAAGGCACTCAAAGAATTGCGCAAGGAATTTTTCGCCGTTATAGACGGCGGCTACGATGCTTAGTAAAGGCGTTTGACTCATAAATCATTCGATCCTGGTTGAATAACGGCGTCAGGCGCTGCGCAGCTGACGATACTGCTGACAAATCGATGCCACGCTGAATTTCTCCAGCGCCGAGGCGTCGATGGCAGGGGGGCTATGGTAAATGCTTTGCATCGTCTGAGCCAGCGCCGGGCTGTTGAGATCCGCCAGGCCGCGCGACAGCTCGCCGGTGAGGATCTCGGTCACGCCGCCCGGGCAGCGGGTGCTGGCGACCGGTGTATCCAGCAGCAGCGCTTCAACCACCACGTTGCCAAAACCTTCGCTATCGGAGCTCAGGACCAGCATCCGCGCGCCTTTGATCCACGGCAGCGGATTTTTCTGGAAGCCTTTAAACAGGACGCGATCGGCAACCTGTAGCTGCTGCGCCAGCTGGCGCAGGCGCTGCTCTTGTTCCGGTTTTCCCTGTCCCAGCAGTACCAGCGGCGCATCAATACCGCTTTGCGCATACGCCTCAATCAGGCGGTCGTGGCGTTTACCGGGATGAAAGCGGCCCACGTGAATAATATAGTCGCCGTCGGGTCGCTGGCTGGGCTCTTCAGCCGCTGCGCGCAGCGCGGCGATATCAAACGGGTTATAGATGGTTTTCAGCTGGGCCGGGCGAATGGCGAACTGCTCGACCAGATCTTGACCTACCGCATCGGAGACGGTGACGACGTTGCGTCCCTGGTAAACGCGTCCGATCTTCTGCTGCTTCAGCCAGCGGTCAAAACCGGTGCGATGGCCGAGATAGGAAGTAGAGAATACGCCGTGCAGGCAATACCAGACGTTTCGCCCGTTCAGCAGGCGGCTGCGGGAGACAATGCGGTCAGTTTTATGCAGATTCGAGAGCACCAGATCGAAGCGGCCCTGCCGTTCTGCGCTATCGATGGCCGCATCAAGCTGGCGCGCGCGCCGGGAGAGTTCCGTCAGTTTGCGCCACGGTTTGCGGCAGCGGTCGGCGATGACCTGATAATCCAGTCCTTCCGGCAGCGGATAATCGCAGACGTCGCGCAGGGAAAAAAGCGATACCTTTTCCCCCTGGCTGAGAAAGTGCGCCGCCAGCGTCAGCACGACTTTTTCCGCGCCGCCGCCGGGCAGACCGTCGATAACAAACAATATGCGCATCGTTATTTCACCAAATCCTGATAAAGGGAGAGCAGCTGCGCCGAGAGGCGTTCGCTGGTGCAGGCCATGATGCGCTCGCGGGCGCGTTCGCCTTCCGCGGAGCCTAACGCCCGGGCGGGAAGGGCGCTAACCGACTCCTGCAGGGCCGGGATATCCAGCGCATCGCAAACGTAGCCATTGCTGCCCTGAACAATAAACTCCGCGCCGCCGCAGCCGGTAGTGGTAATGACCGGCAGGCCGCAGGCCATCGCTTCGAGAATAACGTTGGGGAACGGGTCGTACAGCGTCGGCAGCAGCAGGCCGTCGGCCATCTGATAAAACGGCAGGGTTTCCGACTGCATGCCGAAAAAGCGCACCCGCTCATCGCAGTTCAGCGTTTTCGCCAGCTGCTGATAACGACTTTGCTCTTTATCTTTGCCTACTACCAGCAGGTAGCGGTTGGTCGGCGCGATGGCGCGGATCGCCGCATCCAGCCCCTTGCGCTCAAAGCCGGAGCCGACGTAAATCAGGCAGGTCGCCTGGAGCGGCAGATTCCATTTGGTACGCAGCGCGACAAAGGCCGCTTCCGTCGGCGGCAGAAAACGCTGGTTATCGATGGCGTTATAGATAACGTGGATTTTTTCCGCCGGCAGGCCGAAGTCTGCAATAATCTCGCGTTTAATCATCTCCGCGTTGCAGATAACGCCGCGCAGGTGCGAGTCCTGGTACATTTCGCGTTCGGCCTGCATCACATAGCGATGGTAGCGGTCGGCAAACAGCAGGCGGCTTTTCCAGCCGGGCAAAATGCGCGAGCGCTGCTGCAGCCAGCGGCGGTGTACGCCGTCTCCGGCGCGGTACAGGTCGCAGCCGGGGATACGCTCATGGCTTTGCACCAGATCGAAGGCTTCGCGCTGCCACAGCTGGCGGGCGGCGTCGGCAAACCCACGCTCGCGGCTGATCCGCCCCCATTTACGCGGATTGCAGATGTGGATGTTCCACTCGGGCTTCACCGGCCCCTGCCACTCGCGGGTGATGACGTTCAGCTCAAGGTCGCTGTCGTCGAGGGCCTCCAGCGCGCGGGAGACAAATCGTTCCGCGCCGCCGTCCGGGCGATACTTCTGGCGTACCAGAGCCAGCCTGAATTTACTCATGCCAGTACCTTTTTCGCCGCCGCGATAACCGCGTCGGTGGGGATTAAATCGAGATAGCGTTCCTCGGTGTTGGTATCTATGTCGTCAGGGTCGGGAATCGAGCCGAAATCACCCGCCCAAATTACCTCCCCCTGCGCCTGCCATGGACGCCAGAAAGTGAGCTTGGAGGGGCCGAATAGCGCCACCAGCGGTGTGCCCAGCGCGGCGGCCATATGCATCGGCACGGAGTCGACGCCGATAAACAGGCGGGCATGGTCGATGAGAGACGCCAGCTGGCGCAGGGTGAGCTGCCCGGCGAGGGAGTACAGGCGAGCATTGGGACAGCCCGTCATAATCGTGTCGATCATCTGCTTCTCTTTGGCGTCGGGGCCGGAGGTCAGCACGACCGGATAGCCTGCCTCAGAAAGCGCGTTTATCAGGGCGCTCATCCGCGCTTCGCGCCAGCATTTAAAGAACCAGCGGGAGGTCGGCTGAATGACGATATAGTTGTCCCGAAATCCTTCCGGCAGCAGCGCGCGGCTGGCGAGCCAGTCCTGTTCGCTGTAGCCCATCGTTGCCGGCGCATCATCAATATCCAGCCCAAGCGGCGCCAGAATCGACAGATTCTGCTGTACGGTATGCAGCTGGTTGTGCAGCTCGGTTGAGGCGAGGGCGGTATGGCAAAAACGCCAGGCCGGATGACGACGCTTCGGAAAGTCAAAGCCGATGCGGGTGGTCGCCCCGGTCAGTTTAGTGATAATCGCGCTGGGCCACTGATCGGCAAGATTGAGCACCATATCGTAGCGCTGCTGGCGGAGCGTATGGATCAGCTGCCATTCCATCTTGAGCTGATGGCCGGTGCCCTGTTTTTTCCAGCGCCGATCGATACCATAAATATGGCGGATCTCAGTATTCGCTGCGAGCATATCCCGGGTTTCTTCATAAAGCAGCACATCCACGCAGGCGGCGGGGTATTGCTGTTTTAGCGAGTGAATAAGCGGCGTTATCAATAACATATCGCCATGATGGCGAAGCTTAATAACCAGGATTCGCGCCGGGTTCACGCGGCCGGAAGTGCGGGTTTCAGGCGTCATTCTCTGTTCTTCATTCAGGGTCAGGGCTCCGATTCTAGGGGATCAGATAGATTGAGAGAAGCCTTGTCTTGCTCTACCATGACCCGATACGTATGGCCTGAGGACGTTTTCGTGCACAAACCCGCATTTCTCATCACGATTGATACAGAGGGCGATAACCTCTGGCAAAAACATGACAGCATCACCACCGAGAATGCGCGCTATTTACCGCGTTTTCAGCAGCTTTGCGAAAAGTATGGCTTCAAACCGGTTTATTTGACCAACTATGAAATGGCCATCGACCCGGTTTATATCGAATTCGCCAAAGATGTGATTGCCCGGGGGACGGCGGAAATCGGCATGCATCTGCATGCCTGGAACAGCCCACCGACCGACCCGCTTACCGATGACGACTGGCGGCATAAACCGTATCTGATCGAGTACAGCGATACGGCGATGCGTGCCAAAGTCGACTATATGACCCGTCTGCTGGAGGATACCTTCCAGACTAAAATGGTCAGCCATCGCGCCGGACGCTGGGCGTTTGACGAGCGCTACGCGCGTCTGCTGGTGGAGTATGGCTATCTGGTCGATTGCTCGGTTACTCCCAGGGTGAACTGGAAAACGGCGAAAGGCGCGCCGCAGGGCGACGGCGGTACCGATTATCGTCACTTCCCGCAGCACGCCTACTTTCTCGACGAGAACGATATTCGTCGTGAAGGCCAGTCGCCGCTGCTGGAAGTGCCAATGAGCATTCAGTACAAGCATTCTGCGTGGATGAATAGCCTGAAGCAGGGTTACGATCGCCTGCGCGGCAAAGTCCGCTCGCCGTCGGTACACTGGCTGCGTCCGATGGGCGGCAACGTGGAGACGATGAAAAAAGTGGTTGAACAAACGTTGACTCAGGGTAATGACTACGTCGAATATATGCTCCACTCTTCTGAGTATATGCCTGGCGGCAGCCCGACGTTTAAAAACGAGCAGGATATTGAGCGCTTATATGCCGATCTGGACGCTTTTTTCAGCTGGCTGGCACCGCAGGTGAAGGGAATGACGTTGGCGGAATATTACCAACAGAAACGCGCACAGCGATAAAAGATCACAACCAGGTACCGTATGCGTATCGTGAAGCAGTTCACGCGGAAGAAAAATGCCTTCTTCCGCGAAATTAAATTTAATTTAATTAACTATCGTTACAGAAATAAAAGCGCACGCCAGCCTTTTAATCCCGCGAAGATTCAGCATGTTTTATTATTGCGCCTGGATGACAAAGTCGGGGATATGGTCGTGACGACCGGCTGCGCAAAGCTTTTGGCCGACCGGGGCTATAAGGTATCTGTTCTTACCGGGCCTGTCTGTAAACAGATGCTTGCCGGTGCGGATTTTCTTGAGCAGGTCTATTTATATCAACCGCGGATGCCCTTAGATGCGCTGCGTGCGGTGGGATTTGACGCGGTCGTTGATTTTGATGATGTTAAAACCTACGAGCGTTTTAAACTGCTCTCTGATCTGCGGCCTGGCTGCGTTATTGGTTTTAATAAACAAGAATATAAGCTTTACGATCACTCCATTCCTTTTTTTGACAGCGCCAGGCATATTTCCGCCCGCTACAAAGAAGTGGCCAGGCTATTTGGCATAGAACACGATCGTTACCACTATCATCTGCCCGGCGATCTTCACGAACGGGAAAGGGTTAAGCTTTTACTTAATCAGGAAAAAGCGCGCGCGCTCTGTATTGCGATCAACCCGTTTACCGCTTCAACGGATAAAGACTTTTGTCATCACCAGGTGGCGACTCTGATTGACCGCCTGCATACGCTTCCGTATGCCGTGAGCGTCGTCATGGTTGGGCATAGCGAAAAAATTCGCCAGCTAAATCTGGATAAAGCGCTATATCTGCCTGATAGCAATATTAATTCAGCGGTAGAGATCGTTCGCCAGTGCGATCTGGTGATTACGGCGGATACCGCCATCGTGCATATTGCCCGCGCATTCGACAAGCCCATGGTGGCGGTTTACAACAAACGTAAGCTCAAAGATACCGGTTTGCCGGGCTATACTATTTGGGCGCCGGGTTATGACAAGGCCAGACAGATTGTCTGTGAAGAGACCCACGTCGCCGACATGACGATTGACGCCGTCTGGCCGGTGATTAAAGCGCAGGCGGACGACCTGGTTGCCTCTCGCGAGCAGGCATAAAAAAGGCCCGTAACGGGCCCTTTGCTTAGCGTTTCGCCTTCAGGCTGCCGCTCAGCGCAATACCCAGCGGTAACCAAAACAGCGGCCAGGTTTCGCGAGGATTGCTGATGATAAACATGCCCTGCGAAGCCATAAAAATCAGCGCATAGATAAAAATCGCCAGTCCGTAGCGGCCATCCTGCTGTTTGCGCCATGCCTGCCATAGCCCTCCGGCAATCACCGCCAACAGCAGCGCCAGACCAATGATGCCGCCTTTCAGCAGGGCGCCAAGATAGACGCTGTGGGTGGTGGTGATATGTTCGCCGCTGTAGTTGGTAAAGTTCAGCTCGTAGTCAAAACCTCGCCCCAGCCACGGCTGGCTGGCCACTTCCTCGATCGTATGATGCCAGATGCTGATGCGCAAACCGCTTTGCGTCCCCAGCTCCTCAAAGCGCGCCAGCAGCAGGTCTCCAGTGGGGGTGAAGAAGAAAAGCAGTCCCAGAATCATCGCTAACGCGGCGACAATCAAGATATTACGGCGGGTAAAGACGTGCAGATGCAGGGTGCAAACAAACGCCACCAGTAGGGCGATAATCGGGCCGCGGCTTTGGGTCAGAAATAGCATCACCAGCATGATAGCCATCGGCACATACAGAAGGTGGCTGCCTTTTTCTTTCAGCAGCATGGCGCAAATAAGAACCCCAATACCGCAATAACCCGCCAGGTCGATAACGTTGGTCGGGCCGGGATTATCCGGCGACACCAGGCGCTCCTTGAGGACCAGGGTGAAGTCGATAACCATCGTCCAGATAGACAGCACCGCGATCCCGGCCACGATGCTCAGCAGCGTCAGATGCCGGGTGCGAGGATGGCCAAGTAGCGTTGTCAGCAGCAGAAGATAGAAAATGGTATAGGTGCCGTGGGTCAGAGGGGAATCGATATGCTGCGGCGTCTGGCCCCAAATATTGCTCAGCGCATAGTACACGCAGAATACGACCAGCAGACCATAGACCGGCCACTGCTGGCGCAGGCTCTCCGCTAATGCCCGGCGGTTGTCTGTGTTCAGCTGTGAAAGCAAAAACAGCAAAATGGATAAATGAAGAAGGTTATTTGCGCGAGTTGATACGCAAAAAATAGCGCTAAAAAACAGAAACAAAGGAAAGAAAATGGTGTAACCCTGTCTGGCGTAACTACTGATTTTTAAAGTACTCATCAAATGAAACCTTTTCGAAAATCGTTTCCGGAACCGCGCTTTCTAAGGAGAAGTTAACGACCCGAATATGGTTTTGTTGCAGCACGTTGGCAGCGTGCGAAAAGGACGGCATGACCAGGTCATCCACCTTATTTGCCAGCCAGGAGGGGAGTTTATCCTGTTCCGTTTCGTAGAATCGCGGCTGGTTGAAATTGCTCATATCCAGCCCGCTTATCAGAATGGTTTTAAATCCCAGCCACATCAGAATTTGCAGAGCCCAGTAGACCACGGTACCGGCATCAAAAATGCCATGGCGGATGTCGGTGCTAAAGCAAATATCCTGCCTTTGCGGATGAAAGCGTAGCGCGGTGACGCCGCGCCAGACCTGCTGTATCGCGCTTCTCGGGACTTTAGGCTGGTAAATTTTATAACAGGCGTCTTCAATTAATGCCAAACGACAGCGAAGCGCTGAGCCGTGGCGGTCGAGGATTTTGGCAATGCCATGCATGGTGGTGAAGAGTACGATATCCGGTTGGCTAATCACCGCACGAATAATGTCCGGTTTTTTATCGTAAAACTCCATGTCCACAATAGTATAGAGCGAAAATTTAATTTTATCAGAGAGATGCCACGCGCCATTCACCCCCATCACCGGGATGCTTTTCGGCAGCCGCGTAAAATCGATACTGCGCGTAGAGGGACCGGTTGCCGTCAGCAGCACTTCGCCCTGAGCGCTATCTTTTAGTTCGCTGAGGTTGACCAACGGGACCGCTTTCCCTTTGTATTTCAGGGTGCGGATTTCACCGCTTGCCGCGCGGGTGATATGGGTAAACGGCCAAAGATTTTCGTTATGGCGAAAGGCTCGTCGATGCGTGTAGCGATAGATCTGCTTAAATAATGAACCCATTAAGCCAGTTCCTGAGATTTCAACAGTTGCAGAATCCGGGAGGCGGCAATATCCCCCGTGCTGTTGCCGCTTTCCGGGCGCACGACATACTGGTTTTTACCGTAACCGCCAATCAGCCCCGGATCGGTCGGGCCGTACAGCGTGAAGTTCGGTTTATCGAGCGCGGCGGTGAGATGGCTCAGTCCGGTATCGACGGAAACCACTCCGCGCGCGCCTGCCAGCACCTGGGCCACCTGCTCCAGGCTCATACGCGGCAGGACGTCGACAAAATCGTGCCCATCCGCCAGGCGTCTGGCCCGCGCTTCTTCATGGGGGGCGCCCCACGGCAGTTTGATACGCACGCCGCTGTCGGCAAGCAGAGCGATCAGCGCTCGCCAGTTCTCTTCCGGCCAGTGTTTATCATCCCGCGTTGTGGCGTGGAGAAATACCAGATAGGGCACAGCGGAGGCGTCGGCCTGGCGCAAAAAATGGCGAGCGATAGCGTAGTCGCCCTGGGTTTCCGGCTTCGCGTAGCCAAGGCTTTTAGCGAACAGCTCGCGGGTGCGCTCAACGGCGTGCTGCTGTTTGGCGATATGGTGGCGACGGTTATAGAACAGGCTCGCCAGCGGTTCGCGAGCGGTCTGCCAGTCCATACCGTGCTTAACGCCGCGGGCCAGTCGGGTGACCAGCGCGGCGCTCTTCACCAGCCCCTGGGCATCAATGATGGCGTGGTACTTTTCCGCCTGTACGGCGTCGCGAAATGCCTTGCGCTCGGCTTTAACGGGCGCGGAAAACCACGCCTTGCGCCAGCGACGAATCGCCACCGGAATGACCCTGTCGACGGTCTCATGCCAGGAGGGGATCTGTGCGAAGCCCTCTTCAACCACCCAATCGAAACGAATGCCGGGAAAGGCCAGCGCGGCGTCGCTCAGCGCGGGCAGCGTATGCAGCACGTCGCCCATGGACGAGGTTTTTACGATCAATACCCGCATCCGTCAGGCTTCCTCTTGTTCCGTTTTTTCCAGCAGCAGGTCGTTTAATTCTTCCAGTACGCGCTGCGGCGTAATGTCGATCAAACTCTGATGATAGCCTTCGGCGGCGTCGCCTTTACGCACTTTGTGGTAGCCGCTGATCAGGCGGATAACGCGCGCTTTGTGCGACAGCGGAGGGGTGAAGTCCGGGCTACTTGGCCCATAGAGCGCCACCAGCGGACGATCCAGCGCCGCGGCAACGTGCATCAGGCCGGAATCGTTGCTAACCACCGCTTTACAGGCGGCGATCAGAACGACGGCCTGCTCAAGCTGAGTTTCCCCGGCCAGGTTGCGGCACCATGCCTGCTGCTCGGTCGTGAGCGCGGCAAGGATTTCATTACCCGCTTCATGATCTTTTGCGGAACCAAACAGCACGATTTGAAAGCCTTCATCGATCAGCTGTTTCGCCAGCTCGGCGTAGTGATAGTGTGGCCAGCGTTTTGCCGGGCCGAACTCTGCGCCTGGGCAGAAGCCGATTATCGGGCGCTCGGCTGAAATATTAAATGCGCTACAGGCCTGCGATTTTTCGCCTTCATGCACCTGCAGCTGCGGCCAGAGCAGCGGCTGCGGCAGATCTTTCGCGCAGCGCATCACGCCTTTATCGTATGCGAGACCGACGTAGCGTTCGACCATCAGCGGCCAGGCCGCTTTATCCAGCTTACGGGCATCGTTCAGCAGGCCGTAGCGCATCTCGCCGAGCCAGCCGGTGCGATGCGGGATACCGGCGAAAAACGGCACCAGCGCCGATTTAAACGAGTTCGGCAGCACGTAAGCGCGATCGTAGCGACGCTCGCGCAGGCTGTGCCCAAGCTTGCGCCGTTCGCCGATTTCCAGCGCGCCGTGGCCGAGCGGCATCGGGATCGCTTCGTTGACTTCCGGCATGCGCGATAGCAGCGGACGGCACCATGCGGGCGCCATCACGTCGATTATCGCCTGGGGATAGCGCGCCCTGAGCGTACGATAGAGACTTTGCGACATCATCATGTCGCCCACCCATGACGGGCCCACCACCAGTATCTTCATTCATTTCATCCTTCAAGCTGTCTCTGCGTTGGCTGCCTTCGTTCACTTCAGTCACATCGTTATCCTATGTTCCTGAAGATTCGCTCAGTTGCTGCCTTAATACCGCCCGAATGATTTTATGAATTTGCATGATTGTCGCGATTGAGCCAGGCCATATATTCCGTTACGCCTTCGGCGACGGTCTTGAACGGTTTATCATAGCCCGCTGCGCGCAGGTTAGTGAGATCCGCCTGGGTAAACGCCTGATAGCGGCCTTTCAGCTTATCCGGGAACGGAATGTATTCGATGCTGCCTTTCTTATGATAAGCCAGCGTTGCGTCTGCAACGGCCTGGAAAGACTCCGCGCGGCCGGTGCCAAGGTTAAAGATGCCGGAAACGCCATTTTCCCAGAACCACAGGTTTACCGCCGCGACGTCGCCGACGTAGACGAAGTCGCGCTTGAAGCCATCGCTGCCTTCGAACAGTTTCGGACTTTCGCCATTATTCAGCTGAGTGTTCAGGTGGAACGCGACGCTGGCCATGCTGCCTTTATGACCTTCGCGCGGCCCGTAGACGTTGAAATAGCGGAAGCCGACGATCTGCGAATTTGCTTCCGGCAGGATCTGACGGACGTATTCATCAAACAGAAACTTGGAGTAGCCGTAAACGTTGAGCGGCTGTTCGTATTCGCGGGATTCAATAAAGTCGCTGGTGCGGCCGCCGTAGGTCGCGGCGGAAGAGGCGTACAGGAACGGGATTTCACGCTCCAGGCAGTAGTGCAGTACCTCTTTGGAATACTGATAGTTGTTATCCATCATGTACTTGCCGTCCCACTCTGTAGTGGACGAGCAGGCGCCTTCATGGAAAATGGCGTCGATATCGCCGAACTCCTCGCCCGCCATAATTTGGATCAGGAAGTCTTCTTTATCCATGTAATCGGCAATGTTCAAATCCACCAGGTTGATGAATTTAGTGCCGTCTTTCAGATTATCTACGACCAGAATGTCGGTAATGCCTTTGTCATTCAGCGCCTTAACGATATTGCTGCCGATAAAGCCTGCGCCGCCGGTAACGATGATCATAACTGTAACCTTTGAAGTGGGTAGTCCAGAGACAATCCGGACATGAATACTCCTATCATATCACCACATCGGAAAGGCTTCAGCCATTCGCCGATAAGGTGAAGAGGGTCTCGTGATTTATGCTGCAAATAATTCATGCAGTAATGCATCATCTCGTATCAGCGTATAGCTTTAGGTAATATGTGCCAAATTTTGCCGAATCTGGAGAGTTGCAATGCGTGGTGATTTCTACAAACAGTTAACCAATGACCTCGATACCGCGCGCGCGGAAGGGTTGTTTAAAGAAGAGCGTATTATTACTTCGGCGCAGCAGGCGGATATCACCGTCGGCGGTAGCCAGGTCATTAACTTCTGCGCCAATAACTATCTGGGTCTCGCGAACCACCCGGATCTCATTGCCGCCGCGAAAAGCGGTATGGATAGCCACGGTTTTGGCATGGCCTCCGTGCGCTTTATCTGCGGCACTCAGGATAGCCACAAAGCGCTTGAGAAGAAGCTGGCGGATTTTTTAGGCATGGAAGATGCGATTCTGTACTCCTCCTGCTTCGACGCCAACGGCGGACTGTTTGAAACTCTGCTCGGCGCAGAGGATGCGATTATCTCCGATGCCCTGAACCACGCGTCGATCATCGACGGCGTGCGCCTGTGTAAAGCGAAGCGCTTCCGCTATGCCAACAACGACATGCAGGAGCTGGAAGCCCGTCTGAAAGAGGCGCGTGAAGCCGGCGCGCGTCATGTGCTGATCGCCACCGACGGCGTGTTTTCGATGGACGGCGTGATAGCCAACCTGAAAGGCGTTTGCGACCTCGCGGATAAATACGATGCGCTGGTGATGGTCGATGATTCTCATGCTGTGGGTTTCGTAGGGGAAAACGGCCGCGGTTCCCATGAGTACTGCGACGTGATGGGCCGCGTTGACATTATCACCGGTACGCTGGGTAAAGCGCTGGGCGGCGCGTCCGGCGGCTATACTGCCGCGCGCAAAGAAGTCGTCGAGTGGCTGCGCCAGCGCTCGCGTCCGTATTTGTTCTCCAACTCGCTGGCTCCGGCGATTGTCGCCGCTTCGATCAAAGTGCTGGAGATGGTGGAAGCCGGCAGCGAACTGCGCGACCGCCTGTGGTCGAACGCGCGCCTGTTCCGCGAAAAAATGACTGCGGCAGGGTTTACCCTCGCGGGCGCCGACCACGCCATTATCCCGGTAATGCTCGGTGAAGCCACCGTGGCGCAGCAGTTCGCGCGCGAGCTGCAAAAAGAAGGTATCTACGTCACCGGATTCTTCTATCCGGTGGTTCCAAAAGGCCAGGCGCGTATACGTACCCAGATGTCTGCGGCGCATACCCCTGAACAAATTGAACGTGCGGTGGAAGCCTTTACCCGCATCGGTAAACAACTGGGCGTCATTGCCTGAGGGTGTGAGATGAAAGCGTTATCCAAACTGAAGGCGGAAGAAGGCATCTGGATGACCGACGTACCGGAACCGGAAGTCGGCCACAACGATCTGCTGATTAAAATTCGCAAGACCGCGATTTGCGGTACCGACGTACATATCTATAACTGGGACGAATGGTCGCAAAAGACCATTCCGGTACCGATGGTTGTGGGCCATGAATACGTTGGCGAAGTGGTGGGTATCGGTCAGGAAGTTCGCGGCTTTAAGCTGGGCGACCGCGTTTCCGGCGAGGGGCATATCACCTGCGGCCACTGCCGTAACTGCCGCGCCGGCCGTACGCATCTGTGCCGCAATACGACGGGCGTCGGCGTGAACCGTCCGGGCTGTTTTGCCGAATATCTGGTGATCCCGGCGTTTAACGCTTTTAAAATTCCGGACAATATCTCCGACGATCTGGCATCGATTTTTGACCCGTTTGGCAACGCTGTACATACCGCGCTTTCATTCGACCTCGTGGGTGAAGACGTACTGGTTTCCGGCGCAGGCCCCATCGGCGTGATGGCGGCCGCGGTGGCGAAACACGTTGGTGCGCGCAACGTCGTGATTACCGACGTTAACGAATATCGCCTGGAACTGGCGCGCAAAATGGGCGTCACCCGGGCGGTGAATGTGGCGAAAGAGAACCTTAGCGATGTGATGGCCGAGCTGGGCATGACGGAAGGCTTCGATGTGGGCCTCGAGATGTCCGGTGCGCCGCCGGCGTTCCGCACCATGCTCGATACCATGAACCATGGCGGGCGCATCGCCATGCTGGGTATTCCGCCGTCGGATATGTCCATCGATTGGACCAAGGTGATCTTCAAGGGGCTGTTTATCAAAGGGATTTATGGTCGCGAAATGTTCGAAACCTGGTACAAGATGGCCGCGCTCATCCAGTCCGGCCTCGATCTGTCGCCGATCATCACCCACCGCTTTGGCATTGATGATTTCCAGCAGGGCTTTGACGCGATGCGCTCCGGCCAGTCTGGCAAAGTTATTCTCAGCTGGGATTAACCTGCTCCGAATTTGAGCTTAAAAAAGCGTCTGCGGGCGCTTTATTTAGAGAGCTGACTTCCACTTTTCTGATTTTTAATCCACTCCGCACTTTTTCTAAATCGCTTTCTCACCTATTCGTTTATACAGTCAGTTTAATCGCAGTTTAACCACACAAATACTATGCTTAAACTCTCTGTATGCTTATTGACCTGTAATTCATCCCGCTTATTACGGGAGGTTTTACCACCTTTGCTTAAGGTGGCCGATGAATTTATCGTCATCGACTCAGGCAGCACGGATGCCACGCTGCAGATTTGCCAACAGTTCGGGCTCACCGTTCACCATCATCTCTATACTTCTCACGGCGCGCAGATGAACTACGCGACCTCTCTGGCCTGCCACGATTGGGTGCTGTGTATGGATAGCGATGAGATTCTTGACGACGAAGTGGTGGCGGCTATTCTGGCGCTGAAGGCGGGGGACGATCCTGACCCGGCCCGCGCCTGGCGACTGCCGCGTTACTGGTTCGTACTGGGCGAGGAGGTTCGCACCATTTATCCGGTATCATCGCCGGATTTCCCGGTTCGCTTGTTTAATCGCTCCGTCGCCAGGTTCAACGATCGGCCGGTAGACGATCAGGTCGTGGGCTTTCAGCACTCCAGCAAGCTACCGGGCTTCGTGCGACATGACACCTTTTACTCCCTGCATGAGGTGTTTAATAAGCTCAATAGCTACACTACGCGGCTGGTTAAATACCAGAAGATCAGGCCATCTCTCGCACGCGGAGCGATCAGCGCGATTGGCGCTTTCTTTAAATGGTATCTGTTCAGCGGGGCCTGGCGAAAGGGTAAGGTGGGCGTGGTCACCGGGCTCTATGCGACCTTTTATAGCTTTCTGAAATACTTTAAAGCCTGGTATGCCCATCAGGATAAGCCGGAATCCGCGGCGGATAAACGCCGGGACTCCAGGACGGTTTAGTTGGTGGGGGTATCCCAGCCCTGCCACTTCAGCTGGTAATACTGCACCAGCGTACTCTTGCTGATGCTTTCGCTCAGAATGGTAAAGAAGCGGCTGGCGTTGATCGGCTCCGGAGGGCGCTTAGATTTGCACTGCTTCACGCCACGGAACGGGTTGCGCGGCGGCTGTTTCGGCGGCGGGGCAGCGTTCGGCGTTGAGGTGTCCACCTGCGGCTCGTTGAGCAGGCTGCTCGGGCGAACCAGGGTGATATCCGGCGGCAGGTTATACACCATCTGCTGCAGCACGCGCACCGTCGTCGGGTGCGGGTGGCCGATAGCAATTGCGGAACCGTTGCGTCGCGCCAAAGCGATGGCGCGGTTGAACTGATAGCGAATATCCGCTTCGTTTTGGGTATCGTCGAGGAAAACCTTACGCTTAATCACCTTAACGCCGGTGCCCTGCGCCGCCCGCATGGCCTGGGTATTGCCGATGGTGACGCTATCCAGAAAGTAGAGATTGTAGCGCTCAAGCGCCTGCATCACTTTCTGCATACCGAAGAGATTCGACGTCATGGCGCTGCCCATATGGTTATTCAGCCCCACGGCGTACGGAACCTTACCGTAGGCTTCGCGGATAATGCGTTCTATCTCGCTGCTGTTCATCTCCGGGCGGAGGGTATCTTTTTCCAGCGGCTGTTTACTGATCGGCGCCATCGGCAGGTGAATTAGCACCTCGTGGCCGAGATTATGCGCTTTCGTCGCCATTTCGCGGGCGTGGGGCGCATTAGGAAGTACGGCAACGGAGATCGTCGCTGGCAGCGCCAGCACCTGATTTTCCGTTTGTGGACGATAGCCAAAGTCGTCGATAACAATAGAGAGTTTGCCGGCAAAAACCGGCGACGCCATAACCAGCGTACTGGTTACCGCGAGTGCAATTCTGCGAAATTGAAGCAAAACTTATCTTCCCAACCACGGCTGTGGATTGACCGCCTGACCCTGGCGGCGAATTTCGAAATAGAGCGACGGGCGGCCCTGACCGCCGCTGCTGCCTACGAGAGCGATCGGCTGGCCCGCCCGGACCTGAGTGCCGACGCTGACCAGCGCGCTTTGGTTATAGCCGTAAAGACTCATGTCGCCTTTGCCGTGTTCAACGACCACCACCAGGCCATAGCCCTGCAGCCAGTCGGCAAGAATAACCCGACCATCGGCAACGGCTTTGACCTCGGTGCCTTCAGACGCAGCGATAACCATCCCCTTCCAACGTAGTTCACCTTGCAGCTGTTCGCCATAGCGATGGAGAATTGAGCCGCGAACCGGCCAGAATGCCTGGCCTCGCGGTGAACCAAGCCCGCCGGTGCGGGACATCAGCGAGCGTTCGCTTTCGGTAGGTTTGTAGGTGGTGCCTTTACGTGAGGCTTCCTGCTGGCGATTGCGTACGTCCTGCGCTTCGCGGGCTTCGCGATCCGCTCGCGCTTTGGCCGCCGCCGCCGCCTGGGCGATACGACCGCGCAGGCGTGATTCGTTAGCCCGCATTTCGCTGAGCTGCTGCTGGCCTTGCTGAATAGAGGATTCAAGGCTGGCGAGGGTTTTTTTACGCTCGTTGCGCGCCTGCTCCAGCTTACTCTGCTGGGCGCGCTGCTCGTACACCAGGGTTTGCTGCTGGCTCTGTTTCTCTTCCAGCATGGATTTTTGCACCGCCACGTCTTCGCGAGTTTGCTTGAGCTGGGCGATGGTTTCCTGACGCGCCTGGTTCAGATAGCCAAAGTAGGCCTGCAGACGCTGATTACGCTGCCCCTCTTCGCCGCTGAGGATCATCTGGATGCCGGTGTGCGGCCCCTGACGAAACGCGGCATCGAGCTGGGCGGAAAGGTTGCGCTCCTGCGAGGCGCGCTGACGCTCCAGCTTCGCGAGCGCGGCGTTCATTTCGTCGATCTGCTTATTTAGCTGGTTCAGCGTTTCCTGGGTTTCGCGCAGCTTGCGCGCGGCGGCGGAGATGGCCTCCTCCTGCGCTTTAAGCTGGGCAACCAGGGAAGCACGCTGCTGCTGCTGCTGTTTAATCGCCCGCTGTTTAGCGGCGATGTCGGCCTGAATGGATTTAAGCTGGTCGCGATCGTCGGCGTGAGCAGATGCGGCGCACAGCAATACGCCAGCGCTAAGCGCGCTGGCGTAAAGGACGGATCGAACTGCCGTTGCGATCCATGTAGTTGAATAAGTCGCCTTTCCCCTCATGGGGAAGGATTATTCCACGATGAACAGCGGCTTGCCAGTCATCTCTTGCGGGATTTCCATTCCCATCAGCGTCAACATGGTCGGCGCGATGTCGGAAAGTTTGCCGCCGTTGACCGCTTTGACGTTTTTATCGCCAACGTAAATCAGCGGAACCGGCAGGTTGGTGTGCGCGGTGTGCGCCTGGCCAGTGGCCGGATCGCGCATCTGCTCGGCGTTGCCGTGGTCTGCGGTGATCAGCAGCTGTCCGCCTACGGATTCAACGGCTTTGCTCACCTGGTCGATGCAGTCATCCAGCGCTTCGACCGCTTTAACGGCGGCTTCCATCACCCCGGTGTGGCCAACCATATCGCCGTTCGGGTAGTTGCAGATGATGGTGTCGAACTGACCGCCCTTGATGGCGGCAACCAGTTTTTCGGTCAGCTCAGCGGAGCTCATTTCCGGCTGCAGATCGTAGGTTGCGACCTTCGGTGAATTGATCAGAATGCGCTCTTCGCCTTTGAACGGCTCTTCAACGCCGCCGTTGAAGAAGAAGGTGACGTGAGCGTATTTTTCAGTTTCGGAGATGCGCAGCTGGGTTTTGTCATTTTTCGCCATCCATTCGCCGAAGGTGTTCACCAGAGATGCCGGCGGATAAGCACAGGCGACTTTAATGTCTGCGGCGTACTCGGTCAGCATGACGAAATCGAGGTTAACCACTTTCTTACGGGCAAATCCGTCGAAATCGGCGTTAACGAAGGCGCGGGTGATTTCGCGAGCGCGGTCGGCACGGAAGTTCATGAAAATCAGCGCATCGCCGTCTTCCATGGCCGCATCGGCCTGGCCTTCAGCGCGAATAACGGTTGCTTTCACGAATTCATCGTTTTCATCGCGTGCATAAGCGGCCTGGAGGCCCGCAACGGCGGTATCGGCCTGGAACTCGCCTTTCGCCAGAGTCATCAGATCGTAAGCCTGCTCAACGCGATCCCAACGGTTGTCGCGATCCATGGCGTAGTAGCGGCCAATGATTGAGGCGACGCGGCCCTTGCCGAGTGCGGCAAATTTATCTTCGAATTTCGCCAGCGTCTTTTCAGCGCTGCGCGGCGGGGTATCGCGGCCGTCGAGGAAAGCGTGCAAATAGATTTTATCCGCGCCGCGTTCGGCTGCCAGCTCCACCATCGCCATGATGTGGTCTTCGTGGCTGTGGACGCCGCCCGGAGACATCAGGCCCATGATATGCACGGCTTTGCCAGCGGCAACGGCTTTATCCACCGCGCCGGTCAGTACCGGGTTGGCGAAGAAGGTGCGTTCTTTGATTTCAACGTCCAGGCGGGTCAGGTCCTGATACACGATGCGGCCCGCGCCGAGGTTGACGTGGCCCACTTCGGAGTTACCCATTTGACGATCCGGCAGACCGACTTCCAGGCCTGACGCATCAATCAGAGTATGCGGACGTTTTGCCCACAGTGCGTCCATAACAGGGGTTTTGGCGCTGTAAATAGCGTTATCCTGCTGGTCTTCACGGTAGCCATAGCCATCCAGAATCACCAGTACCATAGGTTTTTTAGAAACCGACATTGCGACAACCTCATGCTCAAAGACAGAAAATTTGCGTAATTTTACTACAGCTGAATCGATCAAATCACCGTAAAAGATCAAAGAAAGAGGGCGGCCAGAGCGCATCGCCGCGGCGAGAGCGGTTTTTTTTCGTGACGGGCCGCAGAAAATACATTACATCGCGCTCACTGGCTGTATTTGCCGCAATGCACAGGTATACTCCTTCCCTGGTTTTTTTCTCACTTAGTCGGGAGTTGTAACCCCCCATGCAAGAAATTATGCAATTCATCAGCCGTCACCCCGTCCTGAGCATCGCGTGGGTCGCGCTGCTGGCGGCGGTGCTGTTCACCACCTTTAAAGGGCTGATGTCGAAAGTTAAAGTCATCACCCGCGGTGAAGCGACGCGCCTGATCAACAAAGAAGATGCCGTGGTTGTCGACCTGCGTCAGCGTGACGATTTCCGCAAAGGTCATATTGCGGGTTCTATTAACCTGCTGCCGAGCGATATCAAAGCAAATAACGTCGGCGAGTTGGAAAAGCACAAAGCACAACCCATTATAGTAGTAGACGGCTCAGGTATGCAGGCGCAAGAACCCGCCAGCGCGCTGAACAAAGCCGGTTTTGAAAAGGTCTTCGTACTGAAGGAAGGCATCGCAGGCTGGAGCGGCGAGAACCTTCCGCTGGTACGCGGTAAATAATTTACCCGCGTCTTTATGGCGTAGTGCGGTTTCCCCTGTGCCGGCGATTCGCCAGCGGGGGAACATTGCCTGCGGTGTAAAACCCTCGGGGGTAAAAACAGGAGTGAAGTCATGGCCAATATTGATATCTATACCAAAGCGACATGTCCGTTTTGCGTGCGTGCGAAAGCCTTGCTGAACAGCAAGGGCGTCACGTTCAACGAGTTGCCTATCGATGGCGATGCTGCAAAGCGTGAAGAGATGATTCAGCGCAGCGGTAGGACGACGGTTCCGCAGATTTTTATTGATGCGCAGCACATTGGCGGCTGTGACGACTTGTATGCGCTTGATTCACGTGGTGGACTCGATCCCCTCTTGCGCTAATTTTTTGCGCTCATCTCCATTGGACGGGCGTACTTAAGGACAACACGAAAGGGTTTTACTATGTCAGAACAAAACAGCACCGAAATGACTTTCCAGATTCAGCGCATCTATACCAAAGATATTTCTTTTGAAGCGCCGAACGCGCCGCAAGTTTTCCAGAAAGATTGGCAGCCGGAAGTTAAACTTGATCTGGATACAGCTTCCAGCCAGCTGGCTGAAGGCGTGTATGAAGTGGTGCTGCGTGTCACCGTAACCGCCTCGCTGGGCGAAGAAACTGCATTCCTGTGTGAAGTTCAGCAGGGCGGTATTTTCTCCATCGAAGGCATCGACGGTACCCAGATGGCGCACTGCCTCGGCGCATACTGCCCGAACATTCTGTTCCCGTACGCGCGTGAGTGCATCACCAGCCTGGTTTCTCGCGGTACCTTCCCGCAACTGAACCTTGCGCCAGTGAACTTCGATGCGCTGTTTATGAACTATCTGCAGCAGCAGGCTGGCGAAGGTGCTGAACAACATCAGGATGCCTGATGAACGCGCTTAACGCTGCAATGACTGTAATCGGTGCCGGCTCTTACGGCACCGCTCTTGCCATCACCCTGGCAAGAAATGGCCACCACGTTGTGCTGTGGGGCCATGACCCGAAACATATTGCGACGCTGCAGCACGATCGCTGCAACGCCGCATTTCTTCCTGACGTTCCTTTCCCCGACACGCTGCATCTGGAAAGCGATCTGGCGACCGCGCTGGCTGCCAGCCGCGATATTCTGGTAGTCGTGCCGAGCCACGTTTTCGGCGAAGTGCTGCGGCAGATTAAACCGCTGATGCGCTCTGACGCTCGTCTGGTCTGGGCGACAAAAGGTCTGGAAGCGGAAACCGGACGCCTGCTGCAGGACGTGGCCCGTGAAGCCCTGGGCGACGATATTCCGCTGGCGGTAATTTCCGGTCCGACCTTTGCGAAAGAGCTGGCGGCAGGCCTGCCGACGGCGATATCGCTGGCGTCGACGGATCCGCAGTTTGCTGATGATTTGCAACGCTTGCTGCACTGCGGCAAGAGCTTCCGCGTCTATATCAACCCGGATTTTATCGGCGTGCAGCTCGGCGGAGCGGTGAAAAACGTTATCGCTATCGGCGCCGGCATGTCTGACGGTATCGGCTTTGGCGCCAATGCGCGTACCGCGCTGATTACCCGCGGGCTGGTCGAAATGTCTCGCCTCGGGGAGGCCCTTGGCGCCGATCCGGAAACCTTTATGGGTATGGCGGGCTTAGGCGATCTGGTGCTCACCTGCACCGATAACCAGTCGCGTAACCGCCGCTTCGGCATGATGCTCGGCCAGGGTATGGATGTGCAAAGCGCTCAGGAGAAGATTGGCCAGGTGGTTGAAGGCTATCGCAATACCAAAGAGGTTCGCGTTCTGGCGCAGCGTTTAGGCGTCGAAATGCCAATAACCGAGGAAATTTATCAGGTATTGTATTGCGGAAAAATTGCGCGCGAGGCAGCATTGACCTTATTAGGCCGTGCACGCAAGGACGAGCGCAGCAATTAACCGTAATGGAACCTGGATCACCTGAATGACCCGGCCAGCGAAGAACTGGCCGGTCATGATTATATCGTCTGGAGTCAGCAATGCCGTGTGAAGAACTGGATATCGTCTGGAATAACATTAAAGCCGAAGCCCGGGCTTTAGCTGACTGTGAGCCGATGCTCGCCAGTTTTTACCACGCCACGCTACTCAAGCACGAAAATCTCGGCAGCGCCCTGAGCTATATGCTGGCGAACAAGCTGGCTTCTCCGATTATGCCCGCCATCGCAATCCGAGAAGTGGTGGAAGAGGCCTACGCCGCTGACCCGGAAATGATCGCTTCCGCTGCCTGCGATATTCAGGCGGTGCGAACGCGCGACCCGGCGGTGGATAAATACTCGACCCCCCTGCTTTACCTGAAAGGGTTCCACGCGCTGCAGGCCTATCGTATCGGCCACTGGCTATGGAATCAGGGGCGTCGGGCGCTGGCGATCTTCCTGCAAAATCAGGTTTCCGTATCGTTCCAGGTGGATATCCACCCGGCGGCGAAGATTGGCCGCGGGATCATGCTTGACCACGCCACCGGTATTGTTGTCGGCGAAACGGCGGTGATTGAAGACGATGTGTCGATTCTGCAATCCGTGACCCTCGGCGGTACCGGTAAAACTAGCGGCGATCGTCATCCGAAAATTCGTGAAGGGGTGATGATTGGCGCCGGGGCGAAGATCCTTGGCAACATCGAAGTCGGGCGCGGAGCAAAAATCGGCGCGGGTTCGGTGGTGCTGCAGCCGGTGCCGCCGCATACCACCGCCGCAGGCGTACCGGCCCGTATTGTGGGCAAGCCAGAGAGCGATAAGCCCGCAATGGATATGGATCAGCACTTTAATGGCATACACCATACCTTCGAGTACGGTGACGGTATTTGATTGATTTCCCGGAGGCGATGCTGCGCATCTATCCGGGCTACAAAGCCGAGCGCAGTCTGGTAGCCCGGACAGGCGCTACGCGCCGCCTCCGGGAGAAAGCCAGCTCAGCTGCGCAGTACCGCGCCGGGATATCCCAGCTGGCGCCAGGCTTCATAGACCACCACCGACACCGCATTTGACAGGTTCATGCTGCGGCTGTCCGGCATCATCGGAATACGGATTTTTTGTTCTGGCGGCAGAGCATCAAGAATACTGCCCGGCAGTCCGCGAGTTTCCGGGCCAAACATCAGATAATCGCCGTCCTGATAGCTCACCGCGCTGTGCGCCGGCGTGCCTTTGGTGGTCAGGGCGAACAGGCGCTGCGGCTTTGCGCTTTCAACAAACGCGGCGTAATCGCGATGGCGCTGGACGGCGGCGAACTCGTGGTAATCCAGACCGGCGCGGCGCAGGCGCTTATCATCCCAGGCAAACCCCATAGGCTCGATAATATGCAGATTGAAGCCGGTGTTAGCGCACAGGCGGATGATATTCCCGGTATTTGGCGGGATTTCTGGTTCAAATAAGACGATGTTAAGCATGCTGCCCCCTTAATTGCGGGGGGCAGAATAGCAGATATTTGGCTAACCCTCACCCCGACCCTCTCGCGGAAAGGGAGCGGGAGCAAACCGGCGCCAGCCTGTGAGCCGGATGGCCCGACGAGGAAGTTAACCCGCCTGCCGGACGGTTCCTTCAGGGTTAGAGGTAACCGCCGCATTCCCCGCCTTAATAACATCAAAAGTCCGCAGCGCATCGGCGTTTTGCACCAGGGATTCACGACTGATTTCGCCGATGGTTTTCGTCCCGGTCAGCGTCATCGCCACCTTCATCTCTTTTTCGATCAGGTTCAGCAGATTGGCGACACCCTGCTTGCCGTGCGTGGCCAGCGCATACAGATAAGCGCGGCCCAGCAGCACGCTATCGGCGCCGAGGGCAATCATGCGCACGACATCGAGGCCGTTGCGGATGCCGCTATCGGCGAGAATCGTAATGTCGCCTTTAACCGCATCGGCAATCGCGGGCAGGGCGCGGGCGGAAGAGAGCACCCCATCAAGCTGGCGGCCGCCGTGGTTAGACACCACGATGCCATCTGCGCCGAAGCGCACCGCGTCGCGGGCATCTTCCGGATCGAGGATCCCCTTGATCACCATCGGGCCATCCCAAAATTCACGGATCCACTCAAGGTCTTTCCAGGAAATCGAGGGATCGAAGTTATTCGCCAGCCAGCCGATGTAATCCTCCAGGCCGGTCGGCTTGCCGAGGTAGGCGGAGATGTTGCCTAAATCATGTGGGCGGCCGTTTAATCCGACGTCCCATGCCCACTGCGGATGGGTCACGGCCTGCCAGTAGCGGCGCATCGCCGCGTTCGGGCCGCTCATCCCGGAGTGAGCATCGCGATAGCGTGCGCCGGGGGTCGGCATATCGACGGTAAAGACCAGCGTTGAACAACCCGCCGCCTTCGCGCGCTCCAGCGCGTTGCGCATAAAGCCGCGGTCGCGCAGAACGTACAGCTGGAACCACATCGGACGCTTAATGGTCGGGGCAACTTCTTCTATCGGGCAGACGGAAACGGTAGAGAGGGTGAAGGGTATGCCTTTCTCATCCGCTGCGCCGGCGGCCTGCACTTCACCACGGCGCGCGTACATCCCGCACAGCCCAACCGGCGCCAGCGCCGTTGGCATCGCCAGCTTCTCATTGAATAAGGTGGTTTCCAGGCTCAGATCCGACATATTGCGCAGAATGCGCTGGCGCAGGGCCACGTCGGAGAGATCCTCAACGTTGCGGCGCAGGGTGTGCTCGGCGTAAGCGCCGCCGTCGATGTAGTGGAACAGGAACGGTGGCAGGATACGCTGTGCGGCGGCGCGGTAGTCGCTGGCGGCGGAAATAATCATCACAAGTTCTCCCTGGAATTGTCGTTATGGTCACCGGGCAGGCGGGTAATTCGCGCCTGGCGGGCCTGGTCTTCATCAAAACGTTTGATGGTGGCGTGAACGAAGCCCAAATGGGCCATCATCGCCTGTCTGGCACCTTCCGGGTCACCGGCGACAATCGCCTCCATGACCGCCAGGTGCTGTTCGGTGAGGCGAGCGAATACCGGCGGGACGAGATACATCCGCTGGCGGCTCTCCTTGACTGAGGATTGTAAGAGGTCAAAAAAACCGCGCATGGTTTGCAGGAGCACCACGTTGTGCGAGGCTTCGGCGATCGCCAGGTGGAAGCGGACATCGGCCTGCGAGGCCAGGTCCGGGTCTTCACTTTGGGTGGCTTCAAAGCAGAGGCGGATTTTCTCTTTTTCGGCATCGGTTGCCCGCATTGCCGCATGCCAGGCGGTGCTGGCTTCAATAGCATGACGGGCTTCGAGGATATCAAAGCTGTAATCGGGGTCGTCGGAGAGCAGCGTCTTCAGCGGTTGAACGATGTTTTGCTCCGACCACGCTTCGTGCTGCCAGCGCACGAAGGTGCCGCCGCCGCGACGGCTGAGCAGCACCCCTTCGTTGACTAACATCGCCAGCGCTTCGCGCAGAGAATTGCGCGATACGCCGAGCTGCGTTGCCAGCTGGCGCTCGGCGGGCAATCGCATGCCCGCCTCCAGCTTTTGTTCTTCAATCAGCGCCCGCACGCGACGGGCGACGTCGTCGGCAAGGCGTTTTGGCATCACTATCACGGGATCATCCAGGTTAAGACATACGCCTGCAGCGTGGTGATGACGCCGACCATACAGGTGAAAATCAGGCTGTGTTTGACGGTAAAGCGGAACAGATCGGACTCCTTACCCACCAGGCCGACCGCCGCACAGGCGATGGCGATCGACTGCGGGGAGATCATTTTCCCGGTCACGCCGCCGGTGGTATTTGCTGCGACCAGCAGGATATCGGAGACGCCAATCTGCTGGGCCGCAGTGGCCTGCAGCGCGGCAAAAAGCGCGTTAGACGAGGTATCTGAACCGGTCAGGAATACCCCCAGCCAACCGAGGAACGGCGAGAAGAAGGTAAATGCATGGCCGGTGTGCGCCAGCGCCAGCGCCAGCGTTGAGGATAGACCGGAATAGTTGGAAATAAAGGCGAACGCCAGCACCATGCCGATGGAGTAAATCGGCAACGCCAGCTCTCTCAGCGTGCTGCCAAAGGTGGAAATCGCATCTTTTGGCTTCATGCGCAGCCAGACGATGGAAAGCAGCGCGGCGAACAGGATCGCGGTGCCGGTGGCGGAGAGCCAGTCAAATTTATAGACCGCGGCATATGGCGTGGCTTCGCTAACCACCGGCGGCATGCGCGCTACCATCTTGTCGAGGAACGGCACGGAAATATTAATCACAAAATCGTACATTGCGCCGCCGGGAGCGAAGAGCGCTTTGAACGGCGGCACGCTCCACAGGGTCACGGTGGCGGTCAGAAACAGGAACGGTGTCCAGGCGCGAATCACCTGTCCCGGCGTGTAGTGCGTGCGCGCCAGGTTCATATCGACCTGCGATGCGCCCATATCGCCGAAGCGAAAGATGCGTACCGGCTGCCAGCGTTTGAGGAACAGCGTCAGACAGACCAGCGATACCAGCGAAGAGATAATGTCCGGCAGCTCCGGGCCGAGGAAGTTTGAGCTGAGGTACTGAGCGATAGCAAAGGAGCCGCCGGCAACCATGACCGCAGGCCAGGTCTCTTTAATGCCGCGCCAGCCGTCCATAATCGCCATGATCCAGAACAGCACGATGATGGTCAGAAACGGCAGCTGGCGGCCGACCATCTGGCCAATTTCAAAGCTGTCGAGTCCCGTAACCTGCCCGGCGACCAGAATCGGAATGCCCATCGCGCCAAACGCCACCGGCGCGGTATTAACGATCAGGCACAGGCCCGCCGCATACAGCGGGTTAAAGCCGAGTCCTACCAGCAGCGCTGCGGTGATGGCGACCGGCGCGCCAAAACCGGCGGCCCCTTCAAGGAAGGCGCCGAAGGAGAAACCGACGATCAGCATTTGCAGACGCTGGTCCGGAGTAATCGATAAGATCGATGAGCGGATAATGTCGAACTGCCCGGTTTTCACCGAAATTTTATAGACGAAGACCGCGGCGATAATAATCCACGCGATTGGCCACAGGCCGTAGAAGAACCCGTAGATGACGGAGGCCAGCGCGTGGTCAACCGGCATCTTGTAGAACAGCAGGGCGACGGAGAGCGCAATGACCACGGTCCAGGTCGCAGCGACGTACCCTTTCAGCTTGAGCTTAATCAGGGCAAAAAAGAAAAACAGAATCGGTAGCGATGCGATAAGACTCGATAGCCAGATGTTGCCGGCCGGATCGTAATTTTGTTGCCAGAGGTTCATGCAGGTCTCCATCGGGCCGCCATGATGCCGTGCTGAGTCTTGTGCTCTTAGCAGGTCACATCATTTGTAAAATTGGCCCAGCCAAATTGCGATTGTAGGATTAACGACAAGGAATGGTTAATCAAATGTTATTGCTGGGCAATATGATTGTGACGGAAAATGATGGATATGTGAACCATTAGAGGGTTTAAGAAATAATTGGTAGGGCCAATTGGGGCGGTGAATAGCGTTAGAATCAGAATAGATCCCGGAGGCGATGCAGCGCATCTGTCCGGGCTACCGTCTCGCAGAGGGCTGTGAACCCGTAGCCCGGTCAGCACAACGCCACCGGGAGGCAGCGGCGCCGTTACACCAGGTTCGGCACATTTCCCGGAGGCGATGCTGCGCATCTGCCCGGGCTACCCTCTCGCAGAGGGCAGTGAACCCGTAGCCCGGCTAAGCGTAGCGCGAGCCGGGAGATTCACGGGATGAAAATATCAGAACTCGGTTTTTGAGAAGCCGGTCATCTCTTTGAGGCCCATTTCGCGTCCCAGCGCGGTCATCGGGTGGACAACGACTAAACCGCGTACGCTTTTCTTAAGCTTGCCCATATCGGCCTGCTCTTTTTTGGTGATGGCGCGGCGATGCGGCATGCTCATCAGCTTTTGCGCTTCTTTGCTCAGCTTCTGGCCCTGAACCTCACGCAGGCGGACGAGCTCCGTCTCAATGGTGGTTTTCTCTTTTTCCAGTTCGGCGTACTTGTCAGCAGCTTCGACCAGTGACAGCTCGGCCTGCTGGTGGCGGATAGCATCAAGACGATCGCTCAGGCGCTTAATTTCGTTTTTTTCGACTTCTTTCATGGTGGTTTAATCTATTAAGAAAGGGGCATTATCAGACTATAGTATGTGCTGTCGCTTGGGTTGTGGGTAGTTATTTATCAAAACGACGCCATTTTTTTACCCTTAACAGGCGTAACGGCACAATATAACTTATTGAAAATTATTCCTGTTTCAAGGCAGAGTTGGCGAATACTCATTTCTGTGAAGCCTGTCGGCTGTTAAGCACGTTTTCCTCATCTGAAACGCTATTTTTGGCTAATCCTTAATAGGATCATTCCCCAGCAGAGGAGAGCGTGATGGCGAAAATAGGCGACGGCGTACCGCGTATTATTGATAAAGCCGTAGATTTTATGGCTTCAAGTCAGGCTTTTATGGAATATCTAAAAAAATCTCCGCGTTTGCAGCATATACCGCCGGATATTCCGGCTGATAAAGAAGCGCTGTTTCTGCGACGTCTTGAGTATTATCGTCAGCTTTATCGGCCGACGTGCGACCAGCAAGAGTCAGAATCAGAGCGTTGATTTTTGAAAGGCTTTTTTTAAGCTGATTTTAGAAATCAGCTCGGTCAGAGAAAGCATCATTGTTGAACGTACGACCTGCTGGTAGCGCAGCTTTTGCATTGCCAGCAGCTCCGCATCGCTATCATCGAATTGCGGCGTGGGCGGCAGGGCGGCGACGCAGTGCAGCTCGCCAAACGGTCCGAGGATCTCATCGTCGGTAAAACTGTACTCATTACCATCGTGATTCAACTCTTCGCGCATGGCCATCAGCAGTTCGGCATCTTCATATTCGGCGCGGCTAATCACCCCAAGGCCGTAGATCAGCTTCAGGCGTACGGAAAGGTCGCCCAGCGGCCCGTCGCCGTCCAGCAACGGCTCCACTGCGTATTTCACCGCGTAGTCGTCTTTACGGAATACCTGAAGCACCAGGATATTGACCGCTTCCGTAAGCAGTTCAACGGCGGCGATCAGGAAGCTTCGTACGGTTTTGCCAGCATTCAGACGTTCAAGCACACGGTTTTCAAATGCCTGTGTTTCTTCCATTATTGCCTGCATATCTGACATAAGTAATGGGCGCGGTTCGGACCGCGCCAGGTCTTGCCTCATTTGGTCGCGTTGTAGTCGTTAACGGCTTCCGCCACCACTTCGCTTGCCGCGTCCAGACCAGAAATCTGCGCCAGCGCGGCCTGTGGGCCTTTCTCGGCAATCAGCGCCGCCAGTTCCTGCGCCTGCGGATCGTCTTCGCTGCGGAAGTGCATCGCCGCGGCGATCCCTTTCAGCAGATTCCGGTGCGGCAGGCCGTATTCCAGCGTACCAAGCAGCGGCTTAATTAAACGGTCGCCAGCGCTCAGTTTACGCAGCGGCTGGCGGCCAACGCGCTCAACGTCATCTTTCAAATACGGGTTCTCAAAGCGACCGAGAATTTTCTGGATGTAAGCAGCATGCTTCTGCGCGTCAAAGGCATAGCGTTTAATCAGCACCGCGCCGCTCTCTTCCATGGCCCCTTTAACCACAGCGCGAATCTTCTCATCAAGAATCGCGTCACGGATGGTCTGATGACCCGCCAGTTTTCCGAGGTAGGCGGTTATAGCATGTCCGGTGTTTAAGGTGAATAGCTTACGTTCGACAAATGCCATCAGGTTATCGGTTAATTCCATACCGGGGATGTTCGGCAGTTCGCCTTTGAACTGGGTCTTGTCGACAATCCACTCGCTGAAGGTTTCCACGGTGACTTCCAGCGGATCGTGAGTAGCGGAAGCCGATGGCGGAACGATGCGGTCAACGGCGGAATCAACGAAGCCGACGTTGGCTTCAACCCAGGCTTTATCTTCTTCGCCCAGGGCGTTAAAGACATGTCCCTTCAGCTGGGTGGTACCGCGGACCATGTTCTCGCAGGCGATGATGTTGAGCGGGGCAGTAACCCCCTGCGCTTTACGTTTGACCAGGCCTTTGGCAATCGCCGGGGCGATGCGTTCCAGCACGACCGGGCCGACGGCGGTGGTCACCAGATCCACGCTGGCAATCAGCTCGACAACTTCGTCGCCGATGCTGCTGACGGCGTCAACGCCGGAAACGGTATCGACCTGCTCATTCTCGCCGACCACGTGAACCTGATAGCTATGACGGGCATTCAGGGCATCAAGCACGACCTGATTTACATCCGCGAACGTCAGCTGTATCCCCGCGTCCGCCAGCAGTTTGCCGATAAAACCACGACCGATATTACCTGCGCCAAAATGTAATGCTTTCATAGTATTAACCTTCAATTAATGTTTTTACCTGAGAGGGTTCGGGTGAGGCTTTTCCCTCACCCGAACCCTCTCCCCACGAATGAGGAGAGGCGGGCGTTGCCCGGCGCACTGCCGGGCAACAGGTTACGCTTTCAGCAGCGTCAGAACTTCTTCAACGCTGGTGGTTTTCGCCAGACGCTCAATCACCGACTCATCGTCCAGCGCGTTGGTCAGGCTGGTAATCACCTGGATATGCTCGTTATTACGGGCGGCGATACCGATAACCAGGCGAGCCACCTCATCCTCTTCTTCACCAAAGCGCACGCCTTCCGGGTACTGGCAGAAGACGATGCCGGTTTTCAGAACGCGGTCTTTGGCTTCAATGGTGCCGTGCGGTACCGCAATGGACTCACCCAGATAGGTGGAGGTCAGCTTTTCACGATCCAGCATCGCCTGGACGTATTCCGGTTCAACGTAGCCGCCTTTCACCAGCTGTTCGCCGGCAAACAGAATCGCTTCTTCTTTCGTTGCCGCTTTACGACCGAGGAAGATGTTCTCCGCGCCGAGTTTGAACAGGTTGGTGTCAGACGCGTCGAAGCTGTCTTTCAGGCTATCGCGAACTTTCTCTTCGTTATCCGTGTGGCGCTGCGCCGCAACCAGACGTTCGGTCAGGCTGGTGTACAGGCCGCTGTCGAGGAAGTTAGTCAACGAAATATGCTGCGCCTGCGGCACCTGGCGCATCGCACGCTCGGTCAGGTCGCGGTGGGTGATGACCAGGTCAACATCCGGCGGCAGGTTGTTGATCGCACAGTTGGTGACGGAGATATTACTCAGTCCGGCATCGTGCACTTTTTTACGCAGCACGCCTGCGCCCATTGCGCTGGAGCCCATACCGGCATCGCAGGCAACGATGATTTTACGCACGTGGCTCAGGTCGTTAGCCACGTCTCCCGCGGCCAGCGGAGTGGCGCCGCCTTTGGACTGCGCTTTCATATCCTGCATACGGCGGGTTGCGGCCTCAATATCATCTTCTTCTTTAACTTTGCTGGTTTTCAGCAGCACGGCTGAAACCACGAAGGAGACGGCCATGGCGGCAACAATCGCGGCGATGTTAGCGAAGTAGGCGCCTTTCGGCGTCATTGCCAGCACGGCGAGGATGGAGCCCGGAGAGGCCGGAGAAACCAGACCGCCGTTGAGAAGGGTCAGGGTAAACACGCCGGTCATACCGCCGAGGATAACCGCCAGAATCAGGCGCGGGTTCATCAGCACGTACGGGAAGTAAATTTCGTGAATACCGCCGAGGAAGTGGATAATTGCCGCACCGCCCGCAGACTGTTTCGCGCTACCGCGACCAAAGAACATGTACGCCAGCAGGACGCCCATCCCCGGACCCGGGTTGGCTTCAATCAGGAAGAAAATAGATTTGCCGAGATCGTGAGACTGCTGGATACCCAGCGGCGAGAAGATACCGTGGTTGATGGCGTTATTGAGGAACAGGATTTTTGCCGGTTCAACAAAGATAGACGCCAGCGGCAGCATGTCGTGCGCCACCATGAAGTTAACGCCCGCAGCCAGGATTTTCGACAGAACTTCAACCGCCGGGCCAATGCCGAGGAACGCCAGGATAGCGAGGATCATACCGATGATGCCTGCGGAGAAGTTATTCACCAGCATCTCAAAACCGGACTTGATCTTACCGTCTACCCACACGTCGAATTTTTTAATAGCCCAGCCGCCCAGTGGACCGGCGATCATGGAGCCGAGGAACATCGGCATATCCGCGCCGACGATAACGCCCATGGTGGTAATCGCGCCGACTACGCCGCCGCGCTCGCCGCCAACCAGCTTACCGCCGGTATAACCGATCAGCAGCGGCAGCAGATAGGTGATCATCGGACCGACCAGCTTCGCCAGCGTTTCGTTCGGTAACCATCCTGTCGGAATGAATAGTGCGGTGATAATACCCCACGCGATAAACGCGCCGATATTTGGCATCACCATATTGCTGAGGAAACGACCAAAGCTTTGCACTTTGATCTTGATATCGGATGACATAAAACACCCCTTCTTCTGTTTTTGCTATCGGCAGGCTGAAAGCCCGAGGCTTGTTGTTAATAAGGCGGCAGAGGTAGCCGGGCCCTGAGTGATAGTGCGAAATCTGGCACTGAATCGTTAAGCTGTCCAGTCGATGGATTTTTATGTGACTTGGATCACATGAATATAGGGCGACGAGGGTCTTTTGTAGTGATCTTCGTCACAAAATTGGTGTGTAAAAAAACAACAGACCCGGTTTTAAGGGGGGATAATGCATTTTTATGTGATTAAAATCACAAATTTACTTTGACTTTTTGTTATTTATTTGTGATGTGCATCACAAAATATTTTCACCTGGATTTTCCCTGATGTGATCTCGCGCAGGTTATACCGCGTTCTGCTTGCTGATGCGTCATTCAGCAACGTGAGGGCTTAAAGAACATTTTAGTCGTCAATGGCGAAAATGAAACGGGTGAATTATGCTCAATTTGTCCGCCCTTTTTTTTGTCGGGCCCGGCATACATCCTGGAAATAATTAGCGTAAATCCGAGGAAATTATGTTTCTCAATTATTTTGCGCTCGGCGTTCTGATCTTTGTATTTCTGGTGATTTTTTATGGAATCATCATTCTCCATGATATTCCTTATCTGATCGCGAAGAAACGTAACCACCCGCATGCCGATGCCATTCACGTTGCGGGTTGGGTGAGTCTTTTTACTCTGCACGTTATCTGGCCGTTTTTATGGATCTGGGCCACGCTTTATCGGCCTGAACGCGGCTGGGGGATGCAGCACTCGCGGGATGAGATGTCGCCGGAGGCGACGGAAAGCGAGGATGAACTTAGCGAACTGCGGCAACGGGTTATTGCGCTTGAAAAGCAGATAACGGGTATTCAGCCATCTACCCAATCCCCTACGGTGGAGAAATAACTCATGGATCTGCTGATTATTTTAACCTACGTGGCGATAGCCTGGTCGATATTTAAAATATTTAAGATCCCGGTAAATAAATGGACGGTTCCCACCGCGGCGCTGGGCGGCGTATTAATTGTTAGCGCGCTTATTTTATTAATGAACTACAACCATCCTTATACCTTCACTGCGCAGAAGGCGGTGATTTCTATTCCGATTACCCCGCAGGTTACCGGAGTGGTCAGCAGCGTTACGGATAAAGCCAATCAACGAGTTAAAAAGGGAGAGGTGCTGTTTACCATCGACCCGACACGTTATCAGGCGCGGGTCGACAGACTCCAGGCCGATCTTGTGACCGCGCTGCACAGTATCAATACCCTTAAAGCCCAGCTTTCTGAGGCTCAGGCCAACACCACGCGCGTTTCGGCGGAGCGCGACCGTCTGTATAAGGATTATCAGCGCTACCTGAAAGGAAGCCAGGCGCGGGTTAATCCGTTTTCGGAAAGCGATATCGATAATGCCCGGCAAAACTACCTCGCCCAGGATGCGATGGTGAAAGGATCGGTGGCGGAGCAGGCGCAAATTCAGAGTCAGCTCGACAGCATGGTTAACGGCGAGCAGTCTCAGATAGTGAGCCTCCGCGCGCAGCTGGCGGAGGCGAAATATAATCTTGACCAGACCACCGTGCGCGCGCCCAGCGACGGTTATATTACCCAGGTCCTGATTCGTCCCGGTACCTATGCCGCCTCGCTGCCTCTGCGGCCGGTGATGGTCTTTATTCCGCAACAGAAACGCCTCATCGTGGCGCAGTTCCGGCAAAATTCGCTGCTCAGGCTGGAGCAGGGCGACGATGCCGAAGCGGTGTTCAACGCGCTGCCGGGACAGGTCTTTCGCGGCAAACTGGTAAGTATCCTGCCGGTCGTGCCGGGCGGAACATACCAGGCGCAGGGCACGCTGCAGGCACTGACGGTGACGCCGGGTACCGATGGCGTGCTGGCGACCATTGAGCTGGAGCCCAACGCTGCCGTCGACGCTCTGCCTGACGGGATCTATGCCCAGGTGGCGGTTTACTCCGATCATTTCACCCACGTTTCGGTGATGCGTAAAGTGCTACTGCGCATGACCAGCTGGATGCACTATCTCTATCTGGACCATTAGCGGGGTCAGTCTGGCATGGGGTGATTTCTCTCTCTGCTATTTGCCTGCGCCTGCGCCATACTTATTACTTTGTTGGCGAAAGGAGCAGGCAATGAAACTGATCGGCAGCTACACCAGTCCCTTTGTGCGCAAAATTTCCGTCATACTGCTGGAAAAAGCGATCCCCTTTGAGTTCGTCAACGAATTCCCTTACCACGAGACTAACGGCGTGGCGCAGTATAATCCGCTGGGAAAAGTGCCCGCGCTGGTCACCGATGACGGCGACTGCTGGTACGATTCTCCCATTATTGCTCAATACCTGGAGCTGCTCGGCATCGCCCCGGCTATGCTGCCTGCGGAACCGAAAGCCGCGCTGAAACTGCGTCAAATTGAGGCGCTGGCTGATGGGGTGATGGAGGCCGCGCAAACTCTGGTACGGGAGAAAGCGCGGCCAGCGGCGCAGCAGTCGGAAAGTGAACTGCTGCGCCAGCGCGAAAAGGTCGCGCGCGGTCTCGATGCGCTGGAAGGCTATGCGAGTGACGGAACGTTGCGCCCTGATGAGGTTAATCTGGCGACCATCTCCGCAGCCTGCGCCATCGCTTATCTCAATTTCCGCCGCGTCGCGCCAGGCTGGTGCGCCACCCGACCGAAGCTGGTCCGTCTGGTGGATTCCCTCTTTCAGCGCGCCAGCTTTGCGCGCACCGAACCGCCGGTGAGTTGACCCAGGCAGGTAACAGTTTTCTCGTGAAGGGATTACAATTGCTGCTCATTTGTTGACTCCCTCTCCCGTCGGGAGGGGGGAAAATAGGCTCATTCATGACTACCGAGATTCGTGCGCTTTATACCCGGCTTCCGGCCATCGACCGTTTACTCCGCGATCCCGCATTCTCGCCGCTGCTGATGCAATATGGTCACTCCCAGACGGTGGCGCTGCTGCGCCAGATGCTGGACGAGGCGCGGGAAAATATCCGTCAGAACCAGGCGCTGCCGGGCTGGTGCGATGACTGGATGCAGGAAACGACGAGGCGGCTGGCGCTGACGCAGCAGAGCGCGCTGCGTCCGGTTTTTAACCTGACCGGTACCGTGTTGCACACCAATCTTGGCCGGGCGATTCAGGCGGAAGCGGCGGTTGAGGCGGTTGCCCGGGCGATGCGCGCGCCGGTGACGCTGGAATACGATCTTGATGATGCCGGACGCGGCCACCGCGACCGAGCGCTCGCCGACCTCCTGTGCCGTATCACCGGTGCGGAAGACGCCTGTATCGTCAATAACAACGCGGCGGCGGTACTGCTGATGCTGGCGGCGACCGCCGGCGGCAGCGAGGTGGTGGTGTCGCGCGGTGAGCTGGTGGAGATCGGCGGCGCGTTCCGTATTCCTGACGTGATGCGCCAGGCGGGCTGCGTTCTGCATGAAGTCGGTACCACTAACCGCACCCACGCGAAAGATTATCGTCAGGCGGTGAACGACAATACCGGCCTGCTGATGAAGGTGCATACCAGCAACTACAGCATTGAGGGCTTCACGAAAGCGGTCGATGAAGCGGAGCTGGCCGAGCTGGGGCGCGAGTTGAATATCCCGGTGGTGGCCGATCTCGGTAGCGGTTCGCTGGTAGATTTAAGCCAGTACGGCCTTCCGAAAGAGCCGATGCCGCAGGAGATGATTGCCGCAGGCGTCAGCCTGGTGAGCTTCTCAGGCGATAAACTGCTGGGGGGCCCGCAGGCGGGAATCATCGTCGGCAAAAAATCGCTAATCGCCCGTTTGCAGAGCCATCCGCTCAAGCGCGCCCTGCGGGCGGATAAAATGACCCTCGCGGCCCTGGAAGCCACGCTGCGCCTCTATCTGCACCCGGAAAAGTTGGCCGCAGAGCTGCCGACTCTACGCCTGCTGACTCGTCAGGCGGATGATATTCGTCAGCAGGCCGAACGTATACGAACGGCTCTGGTCGCGCATTATGCTGATTTTGACCTGCGGGTTGAGCCATGCCTGTCGCAGATCGGCAGCGGCTCGCTGCCGGTGGACCGCTTGCCCAGCGCGGCGTTGACGTTGACTCCGCGCGATGGTCGCGGCAGCCAGCTGGAGGCCCTGGCGGCACGCTGGCGTCTGCTGTCCGTGCCGGTTATTGGCAGGATCTATGATGGCCGCCTGTGGCTGGACCTGCGCTGTCTTGAGGATGAAACCCGGTTTATGGAGATGTTACTGAGATGATTATTGCCACCGCCGGACACGTTGATCACGGCAAAACCACGTTGCTGCAGGCGATAACCGGCATCAACGCCGATCGCCTGCCGGAAGAGAAAGCGCGCGGGATGACAATCGATCTGGGCTACGCCTACTGGCCGCAGCCTGACGGGCGGGTACTGGGGTTTATCGACGTACCCGGTCACGAAAAGTTTTTGTCCAACATGCTGGCCGGTGTCGGCGGTATCGATCACGCGCTGCTGGTGGTGGCCTGCGATGATGGGGTGATGGCGCAGACGCGCGAACATCTGGCGATCCTCCAGCTTACCGGGCAGCCGACGTTAACCGTCGCGCTGACCAAAGCTGACCGCGTAGAAGCAACTCGGATCGAGGAGGTAAAGGCGGAAATCGATGCGGCGCTGGCGGAGTTCGGCTTTACCGGCGCGACCCTGTTTACCGTCGCGGCGACGGAAGGGCGGGGCATTGACGAGTTGCGCGAGCATCTCCTGCGCCTTGCCGCGCGCGCGCATCCGCAGCATCAGCGTTTTCGCCTGGCGATCGACCGGGCATTTACCGTCAAAGGCGCGGGGCTGGTGGTTACCGGGACGGCGCTATCCGGCGAGGTCAACGTTGGCGAGACGCTGTGGCTGACCGGCGTGGATAAACCGATGCGCGTGCGCGGTCTGCACGCGCAAAATCAGCCGGTTGAGCAGGCCCGAGCCGGCCAGCGTATTGCCCTGAATATTGTCGGCGATGCGCAAAAAGAGGACCTCAATCGCGGCGACTGGCTGCTCTCGGTACAGCCCCCGGAAGCCTGTGACCGGGTCATTGTCGAGCTCCAGTGCCACACGCCGCTTAGCCAGTGGCAGCCGCTGCATATCCACCACGCCGCCAGCCATATTACCGGCCGGGTGTCGCTGCTTGAAGGCGCGCTGGCGGAGCTGGTCCTCGATACGCCGCTGCGGCTGGCGGATAATGACCGTCTGGTGCTCCGCGATATTTCCGCGCGCCTGACGCTCGCCGGTGCGCGAGTGGTTACGCTCAATCCGCCGCGCCGGGGCAAGCGTAAGCCGGAGTATTTACAGTGGCTGCACGCGCTGGCTGCTGCGCAAAGCGATGACGTCCAGGCGCTGGATATTCACCTTCAGCGCGATGCGGTGCGTCTCGATGATTTCGCCTGGGCGCGTCAGCTCAGTAGCGATGGCCTCAACGCCCTGATTAACCGCCCTGACTATCTACAGGCGGGAAAGAGCCTGTTGAGCGCCCCGCTCGCCGCTCGCTGGCAGCGCAAGCTGCTTGAAGCCCTCGCGCGCTATCACGATCAGCATCGCGATGAGCCGGGACCGGGCCGCGAACGGCTGCGGCGTATTGCGCTGCCGATGGAAGATGAAGCGCTGGTGCTGCTGCTGATTGAGCAAATGCGAGAAAGCGGTATTGTTCATAGCCACCACGGCTGGCTGCATCTGCCGGAACATAAAGCGGGCTTTACCGACGAGCAGCAGGCCATCTGGCAGCGGGTCGCCGGGCTGTTTGCCGATGAGCCCTGGTGGGTTCGCGATCTGGCGCGGGAAGCCTGCGTGGAAGAGTCGTTAATGCGTGCGGTGCTTCGCCAGGCGGCGCAGCAGGGGATGATTACCGCGATCGTCAAAGATCGCTACTATCGCAACGATCGGATCGTGGAGTTTGCCAAAATGATCCGTGAACTGGATCTGGAAAGGGGTTCAACCTGCGCGGCGGATTTCCGCGATACGCTGAACGTCGGGCGCAAGCTGGCGATTCAGATCCTCGAGTATTTTGACCGCATCGGTTTTACTCGCCGTCGCGGTAACGACCATATTCTTCGGGATAAGGCATTGTTCATAAAAGAATAAACAGAAGTTGCCGGAGGCGCCTGGCCGGGCTATCAGGTCTGGTCTGATGGCCCGGGCAGCGGGTTGCATTAACCCCGATCGGTGGAAGAGATGCGCAGAGTCAGCGGGCGAAACTGGCCGTAAATCCATAATCCGAGCCAGGCCAGGCTGCCGACGATGCCGGTCAACACCAGCGCCAGGATGAAGCAGAAGATCGGGCTGATAATAATCGCGCTGAAGCCATGGACAGCTTCTCCGTTCCAGCGCAGCGTCAGTAAATTGACGCCAACCGCCGCGAGAATGCCGTTTAAAAGGCCGAGCGGCACTAATGAGCAGGTCAGGCCGATAAGCAGGATTTTATAAATACTGCCCGCGCTCATTTTTTTTAAAGAAACGGTAATGAATTCATCCATAAATCAAAAGATCCTGTTCTAAAACACCGGGAGACATGACGTCGCTTGCGCCATCAGACGCCCGCTAGCAGCGGGGGGCGGGAGAAAGTATGTGGCCTGGGAGCGAGGGGGGTCAATCTGAAAATAGCCCGCTTATTGCTGCTTCTGAGTTCGTTTCTCTGTTGTTACCCTGATTTGCACTGCGCCCTGAAATGGCGGGAGAGAAGCGTTTACTCAAACCGCTGCGCGAGACGGCAGAGGCGATTTCTCGCGAACTGGGCTTTTCCGTGCGGGAAGGCTAAGGCAGATGACCTAATTGTCCCGGGCTTCTGAGAGAAAACGCCGCTGACTCCATTCAGGATCAAGGCGCGGAAGCGGCTTTTTCTGGCACTCTGCATTTTTATCCCTAATGGAGCAAGGATGAACCGGTTTATTATCGCGGATGCGCAAAAGTGCATCGGCTGCCGTACCTGTGAAGTCGCCTGCGTGGTGTCCCATCAGCAGAATCAGGATTGTTCTGGCGTATCCGCTACGCGCTTTGCACCGCGGATCCGCGTGGTAAAGAATGATGAACTTTCGACGGCGACGTTGTGCCGCCAGTGTGAAGATGCGCCCTGCGCCAACGTCTGCCCCGAGGGCGCTATCCGCCGAGAAAATTCGGTCTGGCGCGTGGATCAGCGCCGCTGTATTGGGTGCAAAAGCTGCATGGTGGCGTGCCCCTATGGCGCGATGACGGTGATGCGGGTGGAGGAGGGCGTACAGGCGCTGAAGTGCGATTTGTGCAGCCATCGTGAAGAGGGCCCGGCCTGCGTGGCGGCATGCCCGACGCAGGCGCTACGCTGCATAGAGCCCATGGAGCTGGAAAGAATAGCCGCTGAACGTCGCCAGCGGATGGCGCTGGCGATGTAGCGTATTTCTCGTAGACGGCGCTACGCGCCTGTCGGGGCTACTGATCGGCAGACGATGGTGGCCCCGCCGGTCTGCTGATGCACATTACGCGTCCTGTTCGCTCCATGCGCGTTCAACTTCTTCGGCGAGAATCTTCACGCCCGCTTCAATCTTCTCCGGATCCGGCACGTAGTTCATGCGCATGCACTGATGCGTGTGCGGCCACGGCTTATCCAGCCCCGGGAAGAAATAGTCGCCTGGCACCATCAGGACGCCGCGCTTTTTCAGGCGCTGGTACAGCAGCTCGGTAGATATCGGCAAATCTTTAAACCACAGCCAGAGGAAAATGGCCCCTTCCGGCTTATGAATCAAGCAGCGATCTTCCGGCAGGTAGCGGCGAATAATAGCGATAGTCTCCTGAACGCGCTGGTAGTAGAACGGCTTAATCACCGTTTCCGACAGGCGCAGCAGGTCGTTGCGTTTAATCATCTCGCACATCATGGCCGGCCCCATTCCACCGGGGGCGAGGCTGATAATGCCGTTCATATTGCTGATGGCGGTGATGATTTTTTCGTTAGCGATGATAATCCCGCAGCGGCTGCCCGGCAGGCCAAGCTTGGAGAGGCTCATGCACAGGACGATATTCGGATTCCACAGCGGTCGGGCGTCGCTGAAAATAATGCCCGGGAACGGAACGCCGTAGGCATTATCGATAACCAACGGGATGCCGTGCTGATTGGCCAGCGCATCGAGCTTGATCAGCTCATCATCGGTGATCACGTTACCGGTTGGGTTGGTGGGACGGGAAACGCAGATCATTCCCGTTTCGTCCGTCACCTGCAAATGTTCGAAATCCACATGGTATTTAAACTGGCCTTCCGGCAGCAGTTCAATGTTCGGGCGAGTGGCGACAAACAGCTCTTCTTCGAGGCCGGAGTCGGCGTAGCCGATATACTCAGGCGTCAATGGAAACAGCACTTTACGCGTGGTTCCATCCGCGCGACGTCCTGCGAAGAGGTTAAACAAGTAGAAAAACGCGCTCTGACTGCCGTTTGTCAGTGCAATATTCTGCGGCTCGATCTCCCAACCCAGTTCATCACGCAGCATTTGCGCCAGCAGGGTCAGCAGCTCGCTTTTACCCTGCGGGCCGTCATAATTGCAAAGCGCATCAAGGGCTTTGCCGTTATTCAGCATGTCGCTCAGCAGGCTGTGGAAGTAATCATTCATTTCCGGAATCTGTGCGGGATTGCCGCCGCCCAGCATGATGGCGCCTGGCGTACGCAGGCCGTCATTGAGGTCTTCCATCAAGCGGGTGATGCCCGAATGACGGGTAAATTTGTCGCCAAAAAGTGAAAATGTCATCGCGATTAGTCTGTCGGTATCCCAGGAAAGTGGGTAACCATAACGCCAGCGCAGACAGGGTGCAAATCGAGGTATCAGGAAGATAATTCGTTTTTATGCTTTGAGGTAGATGATTTTTGGTCGTTTATCCTGAAAAGGCTCCCGCGATCGCCGGGGGAGCCGCTCATCAAAAAGCTACTGCTGTCCTGCCCACACCACCATGACTTTGTCATCACCGCTCTCGCGGATAAAGCCGTAGCCTGTCGCCATCGATAGCGTGGTTTGTTTACCCATACCAATGGCCGGATGACGGGCGCGGAACTGGCCCAGTTTCTCCCAGTGAGTCACGCTGCGCGCGGCTTTGCCGTTGATGTCCTGCCAGTTCATATCTGAACGCGTTCCCTGAAGCGGGTCGGAGCCGGTCGGACCGAATGGCCGTGAGGATTCATCGCCGTAGTAGATCTGCACTGCGCCAGGCGCAAGCAGCAGCAGTTCCGCCGCCTTGCTACCGCCTTCACGGAACAGGCTGGTATCGTGCGAAGAGAGGTAGCTTAAGACGTTGAAACCCTGGAGCTTCTCCGCCATTTGTTGCCAGGTCAGATCCATATTGGCCAGGCAGCTTGTCGCTTTTGCTGCCTGATCCTGATAATCAAAGTTCAGCATGGCATCAAAGCCGTGACGATAGTAGTCGCTCTGCATCACGCCGTGGCCCCAGGCTTCGCCGGTCATCCAGAACGGGGCGTTATCCAGCGCTTTATCCGGATTGGCTTTTTTCCATTCCGCCAGCGCTTCACTGGCCTGGGTTTTTAGCTGCAGCCAGGCCGCCTGCTCGACGTGTTTGGCGGTATCAACCCGGAAACCGTCGATGCCATAATCGCGTACCCATTGGCTCAGCCAGTGGGTCAAATAATCGCGCGGCGTGTAGCCGGGGATCGCTTTAGCGGCGGTATCCGGCTTATGGCGATAGAAGTTCGGCAAGCCGGAGGGCTCCGTGGATTCGGTTTTCAGATCCGGCAGGAAGGCCAGCGACATGGTCAGATCGTCAAAGCCGGGGTTGTCGTAATCGCCGATATCGGTGCGGATCCATTTTTTACCCCACCATTTCTCCCATCCGGCTTTGTCGCTGAAGTTAATGTAGTCGTTAAAACTGTGCCAGCTCTGTCCCGCGCGAGGCTTCCAGTCGGTCCAGCGCTCTCCGAGCGTCTTTTTCAGTTCGTCACCCTGGATGTACAGCGAGCCAAACTGAAACTCCTGCATATCGGCCAGGGTCGCGTAGCCGGTATGGTTCATCACCACGTCGAACAGAATGCGAATCCCGCGCTTGTGGGCCTCGTCTACGAGACGGCGCAAATCGTCTTCCGTCCCCATATTGGCATCCAGCTTAGTCCAGTCCTGGGTGTAGTAGCCGTGATAGGCATAATGCGGGAAATCACCTTTCGTACCGCCGCCGACCCAGCCGTGGATTTGCTCCAGCGGAGAACTGATCCAGAGCGCGTTAACGCCGAGCTGCTGGATGTAATCAAGTTTGCTGGTCAGGCCCTGCAGGTCGCCGCCGTGGAAGGTGCCGATTTCCTGCATGCCGTCTTTGCGGCGGCCATAGCTATTGTCGTTGGCCGGGTTGCCGTTAACAAAGCGATCGGTCAGAACGAAATAGACGGTGGCGTTGTGCCAGTTGAACGGCGCGGCGGATTCGGTTTCCGCGCGCTCAAGCAGCAGAAGACCATTGCTGTTAAACGCCGGCTGGAGGGTAATTTTACCGCCGCTGACGGTCGCGATATTGCCGCTGTAAAAGTCGCGAACTTTACTGCCTTCGGCAAAGGATTTACTGACGTCAATGGTCAGCGGCTTGCCATCCCATTTCGGACACTGCTTGATCTGCGGCGCGGCGGCAGCGGACTGTTTCTCCTCAAGGGAGACCATCAGGGTTGGCGTACCCGAACGGGTGTCCACTTCCAGGGTATAGCGCCCGTCGCGAAAGATGCGCCACTGCGGCACCGGGTCGCGACAGGGTTCCATCGACAGCATCTGGTTGAGCTTGATCATGCCAGCGGGCTGCCAGCACTGTTGGTCAAAATTAATTCGCAGCGGGCGCGTACCCTTTGCTACCTCGTTTTGACTGATAAATCTGCCGGTGCCCTCTTCGGTGAAGGCGGGGAAGTCTGCGGTAGTCCAGGCGGCGAAGGCCATCCCAGGCAACAGCAGCGACGCAAGCGCAGCGAGTTTCATTGCGGAGTCCTGTAGGCGGTGTTTTGTTCAGTTTGCGCGTCTACCCGCCTGATGAACTCATCCCGGCCGCGCTTTTCCAGGGAGGATGAAAAGGGGTGAGTGATCGCGCTCAAAAAATGCTCAGAAAATGAGACGGCGCTAGCATTTTTGCGCCTTCGCAGGCTGGCAGAAACCGATTTCAGGTGACACCATTTCGGAATTGGACTATTTCTGTGGGTGCGTCATCTGGGTATTTTTGATACTATTCGCGATTCAACTATCGATTTTTTGTGAAAAACAAGGCGTTGGAATGATTGCATCCGACCAGGAGACCTAATGATATCGACTCCCATTCGACGATATGGGGCCGCGATACTCATGTTACTTACCTGCATATTTTCAGGTAGTGTGCTGGCAACAACACACACAGCAACAACGAGTCATAAAGCCCCAATAGTTAAAAAGAAAAGTACCGTTAAAGTAAGCAAGGTAAGCAGTAAACAAGAGTATTCTCGCAATAGTGTAAAGAGCAGTTCACTTCCTGATTTGCGAAAATACCCTTCCGGGACACCAAGGAAAAAAGCGTTTCTCCGGACGGTAATGCCTTATATTACGAAACAGAATCAGGTGATTACTGCCGATCGTAACTGGCTGGTTTCCAAGCAGTACGATGCGCGCTGGTCGCCGAGCGAGCGTACGCGCCTGAAAGAGATCGCCTCGCGCTATAAAGTGAAGTGGTCCGGCAATACTCGCCATATTCCATGGAACTCGTTGCTTGAACGCGTCGATATTATCCCGAACAGTATGGTTGCAACCATGGCGGCGGCGGAAAGCGGCTGGGGAACGTCAAAACTGGCGCGCGTTAACAACAATCTGTTTGGTATGAAGTGTGGCGGTGGAAACTGCCGCGGCGCGGTGAAGGGCTACTCGCAGTTTGATTCGGTGGAAGAGTCCGTTCAGGCCTACGTGAGAAACCTGAATACGCATCCGGCTTATTCATCGTTCCGTAAATCGCGTGCGCAGCTGCGCAAGGCCGATCAGGAAGTGACCGCCAGCACCATGATTCATAAGCTGAAGGGCTATTCGACTAAAGGGTCGAGCTATAACAACTATCTCTTCGCCATGTATCAGGATAATCAGCGGTTGATTGCCGCGCATATGTAATGGCTTATCCATGACATTATTAATGCCCGGCGCGCAAGCCCGGGCATTTTTCTTTGCTCTCTACATCATGACTTCACTGTGCCGATCGCGATACTCCTTCGGCGTCACGTCGTACTCTTTCTTAAACACCGAATAGAAGTACTGCAACGACGGATAGCCGCACATCTGCGAGATTTCATTAATCGACAGGGTGGTTGAAACCAGCAGGCTGCGCGCTTTTTCCAGCTTCTCGCTGTGGATCACCGTATGAATTGTCTCGCCCACTTCCTCTTTGAAGCGTTTTTCCAGATTCGAGCGGGAAATGCCTACGGCGTCCAGTACCTGCTCTACCTTAATCCCTTTACAGGCGTGGTTACGAATATAGTGCATCGCCTGGATAACCGAAGGGTCGGTTAGCGAACGGTAGTCGGTGGAGCGGCGCTCTACTACGCGCATCGGCGGGATAAGCTGTCGTTGAAGCGGCAGCTCTTCATTCTCCAGCAGACGATGCAGCAGCTTTGCCGCCTGATAGCCCATCTGGCGGGTGCCCTGAGCAACGGAAGACAGCGCCACGCGCGACAAATAGCGGGTAAGCTCTTCGTTATCAATGCCAATAACGCACAGCTTTTCCGGAACGGGGATATGCAACAGCTCGCAGGCCTGTAACACATGACGGGCGCGGGCGTCGGTGACGGCGATAATGCCGGTTTGCGGCGGCAGGGTTTGTAGCCAGTCGGCGAGGCGATTTTGCGCATGCTGCCAGTTTTCCGGCGCTGTCTCGAGCCCCTGATAGACCACGCCGCGATATTTCTCTCTGGCGACCAGTTGACAAAAAGCATGCTCGCGCTCTGCGGCCCAGCCTTTACAGCTGGATGTGGGCAGGCCGTAAAAGGCAAAGCGGTTAATGCCCTTTTCCTTCAGATGGAGGAAGGCGCTCTCGACCAGCGCGGCGTTGTCGGTAGCGATGTAGTGAACCGGCGGATAGCACTCCGGGCGGTGGAAGGAGCCGCCGACGCCGACAATTGGAACATTAACGTCGAGCAGCAGGTTTTCAATCTCCGGGTCGTCGTAATCGGCAATAACGCCGTCGCCTAACCACTCCTTGATGTTTTCAATTCGCGCCCGAAAATCTTCCTCAATGAAGATATCCCATTCCAATTGCGATGCTTGTAAATATTCGCCGACGCCCTCAACGACCTGGCGGTCATAGGCCTTGTTGGCGTTGAATAACAACGTAATACGGTGACGCTTTTCAAACATAGTGTTGTTCCTGGTCTCTCTTGCAGGCCATACAATACCGGCCAATGCCCGGATTATTTCAAGCTACTTGTGCCTAAGTTTGGCTGTAGCGCAAAGAATTCGGGCATTTTTTTTCAAAGCTCTCAGCTCCGGCGTTTGGTGGCTGAATCCATCCACACCGCGAGTAATAAAATGACCCCTTTAACGATGTACTGCCAGAAGGTGGCGACATCCATCATGCTCATGCCGTTGTCCAGCGCGGACATGATAAACGCGCCCATGACCGCGCCGGCAACGCTGCCGACGCCGCCGGCGAGGCTGGTTCCGCCGATCACGCAGGCGGCGATGGCGTCCAATTCGGCGATGTTGCCGGCGGAAGGAGAACCGGCGCCCAGGCGCGAACTGAGAATCAACCCGGCAATCGCCACCATCAGGCCATTAATGGCGAACACCGCCAGCTTGGTGCGTTCCACGCTAATGCCGGATAGACGCGCGGCTTCCAGGTTGCCGCCGATGGCGTAGATGCGGCGGCCAAACGCGGTGCGGGTGGCCATAAACATACCCGCCAGCAGCAACGCGGCGAGAATCAGTACCGGCGTCGGGACGCCGCGATAGTCGTTTAATAGCCAGATAGCGCCCAGCACAATAACGGCGGTAATCGTCTGGCGACCTACGGTCGAAGCGGAAGCGGGCGTGGCAAGTCCCAGGGCCTGACGTCGCATACGGCCGCGCCATTGCCAGATAATAAAGGCCGCCATTCCCGCCACGCCGATACCAAAGCCAATACCATCAGGCAGATAGCTCTGGCCGATTTGCGACATCGCCGGGCTGGTGGGAGAGACGGTGGTCCCGTTGGTGATACCTATCAGAATACCGCGGAATGCCAGCATACCGGCGAGCGTCACGATAAACGACGGGACTTTACGGTAGGCGACCCACCAACCGTTCCATGCGCCCAGCAGCAGGCCAAGCGCCAGCGTGACCACAATCGTCAGCGGCAGCGGCCAGCCGAGCCAGACGTCAAATATTGCCGCTGCGCCGCCGAGCAGGCCCATCATCGAGCCGACGGAAAGATCGATCTCGGCGGAAATAATCACAAACACCATGCCGACCGCGAGAATGCCGGTGATGGCGGTCTGGCGCAGCAGGTTAGAGATATTACGCGCGCTCAGATAAGCGCCTTCGGTAGTCCAGGTGAAAAACAGCATAATGGCCACGATAGCGGCGATCATCACGAATACCTGGAGATTCATCCCTTTTAGCCCGGAAAAAGCCCCGGAGACGGGCGGGGTGAGTTTCATTTCAGACGTGTTCTTCGACATGGCGTTCGCTCCTCAGTGCGGCTTCCATCACCTGTTCCTGTGTCAGGCCCTGATTAATCAAATCGGCCTTCAGTTTGCCCTCATGCATCACCAGCACCCGATCGCTTAGCCCCAGTACTTCGGGCAGTTCGGATGAAATGACAATGACGGCGATCCCCTGCTGCACCAGCTGATTAATCAACTTGTAGATTTCGTACTTGGCGCCGATATCAATGCCGCGGGTAGGCTCATCGAGTATCAGAATGCGCGGGTTCAGCAGCAGGCAGCGGGCGAGGATCGCCTTTTGCTGATTGCCGCCGCTCAGGCGACCGATCGCCAGCTCTGGCGATGAGGTTTTGATTTTCAAACGCTGGATGGATTGCTGAATGCAGTGTTGCTCTCCGGCATCGTCAAGGCTGCTCAGCGGGCCGGTAAACTGGTTTAACGCGGCGAGGGTGATATTTTTACCCACCGCCATCACCGGCACGATGCCGTCTTTCTTTCTGTCTTCCGGCACCATGGCGATGCCCTGCGCGATGGCCTGCTGGCAGTTGTGAATCGTCACCTGCTGGCCATCGATGAAAATTTTCCCCTGCCAGCGGCCCGGCCAGACGCCAAACAGGCACTGTACCGCTTCGGTACGGCCCGCGCCGACCAGTCCGGCTATCCCCAGAATTTCGCCGCGCCGCAGTGAAAAAGAGACGTCATTGACCCGCTTAATGTGGCGATTGACCGGATGCCAGGCGGTTAAATTTTCTACGCGCAGGATTTCATCGCCGCAGCTATGGGCTTCGTTCGGATAGAGGGCGGTAAGCTCGCGGCCGACCATCATGGTGATGATGTCATCTTCGTTCATGCCGTCAGCGTTACGGGTACCGATATGCTGCCCATCGCGGATCACGCAGATAGTATTGGATATCGCTTTGACTTCATTGAGTTTGTGGGAAATGTAAATACAGGCAATACCGTGATTTTGCAAATCGCGAATAATATTCAGCAGAATGGCCGTTTCTTGTTCCGTTAATGAGGCGGTGGGTTCGTCGAGAATTAACAACCGTACCTGTTTATTTAGCGCTTTCGCTATTTCGACCAGCTGCTGCTGGCCAAGGCCTAAATCGCCGACGCGGGTGTCGGGTGATATGGCTAAATTGACCTGGGCCAGCAGCTTCTCGCAGCGTAAGGTCATGGTTTCGTAATCCAGCAGACCGTGGCGGGAGATCTCCGCGCCGAGAAAAATATTCTCCAGAACGGTCAGGTGTTTTACCAGCGCCAGCTCCTGATGAATGATGGCAATTCCTTTGCGTTCGGTATCGCGAATATGGCCCGGCTGCAAAGTTTCTCCGGAAAAAATAATCTCTCCCTCATAGCTACCGTGCGGGTATATTCCGCAAAGCACCTTCATGAGCGTAGATTTCCCGGAGCCGTTTTCTCCGCATAATGAGACCACTTCCCCGGCGTTCAGCCGCAGGCTGACATTATCAATCGCCTTCACCGCGCCGAAGGTTTTAGTCATGTTTTTCATTTCGAGTAACCAGGACATAGAGGCTCCGCATAAGCGATATCCGGCTGGATGGAGTAACGCCCCCGGCAGAGGGCGTCAGAGATTACAGCTCGCTTTTTTTATGGAAACCGTCTTTGATCACCGTCTGGTCAATGTTGTCTTTATTGACTTCAATGGGCGTCAGCAGACGAGAAGGGACATCTTTCAGGCCGTTGTTGAGCGTGGCGTCAGCCTTCGGCTGTTTGTCGTTGCCCAGTTCGACGGCAATCTCCGCCGCGGTGGTGGCAAGGGTGGCGATCGGTTTGTAGACGGTCATCGTTTGGGTGCCAGCGATAATGCGCTTCACGCCGGCGAGGTCGGCATCCTGACCGGAGATCGCCACTTTGCCTGCGAGCCCCTGGGCGCTCAGGGCCTGAATGGCGCCGCCAGCGGTGGCATCGTTAGAGGCGACAACCGCATCAATTTTGTTATTGTTGGCGGTCAGGGCGTTTTCCATAATTTTCAATGCGTTTTCAGGTAGCCATCCGTCAACCCACTGATCGCCGACGACTTTAATTTTGCCTTCATCAATATAGGGCTTAAGGACTTTCATTTGGCCAGCGCGGAAAAGCTTGGCGTTATTATCAACGGGCGAGCCGCCCATTAAGAAATAGTTACCCTGAGGCACTTTATCGACCAGGCTTTGCGCCTGCATTTCGCCCACTTTCTCATTATTAAAAGAAATATAAAAATCAATGTCGGCATTATTGATGAGACGATCGTAGGCGAGAACTTTAATTCCCTCCTGTTTAGCCTCTTTTATCACATTACTCAGCACTTGACCGTTATAGGGAATAATAACCAGAACGTCGACGCCGCGATTAATCATGTTTTCGATTTGCGACATTTGCGTTTCTTCGTTGCCATTGGCTGACTGGACGAATACTTTTGCACCTAATGATTCAGCTTTATTGACAAAAATATCGCGATCTTTTTGCCAGCGCTCAAGACGCAGGTCGTCAATCGCCATGCCAATTTTAACTTCTTTCGCAATGCCCGACAGGCTGGTGAGGAGGAGTGAAGCACAGAGCGTTAGGCAAAGGTTCTTTATCTTCATAATAATAACACCTTTTTTGTAAAGTGCAGGATAAGACGAACGATAAAAATAAACGGCCTGATACGTAGCAGATTTTTAACGCGGAAAGGGGCGCTGGCAATTATCTATGCTTATTTTGCCGTTATGAAATTTTGTTTATTTGTTAATTTATGACCGGGATCGTACTTTAATAATTAGTTCTCATCGTATTTCATTGATCTCTCGTGGCGTAAGCAGCGAAGTGAGGGCGTTGTTCTATTGTTTTTGCGACCTGGCGCACGTTTGTGGATTCTCTCAATCACGGTGTGAAATAACGTAATTGAGGAAAGTAAAAAGAGAATTCTATATTGGCTTATGACTTATTACTCGCCGCATCCCTGAATATGGAGTTCATTATGCAGACCTATTTTGATCAACTCGATCGCGTTCGTTATGAAGGCCCGACATCCGCTAACCCACTGGCTTTCCGTCATTACAACCCGGATGAACTGGTGCTGGGCAAACGGATGGAAGAGCACCTGCGCTTTGCGGCCTGCTACTGGCACACCTTCTGCTGGAATGGTGCTGACATGTTTGGCGTGGGCTCCTTTAACCGCCCGTGGCAGCAGCCGGGCGAAGCGCTGGAAATGGCGAAACGCAAAGCGGATGTCGCGTTTGAGTTTTTCCACAAACTGAACGTACCGTACTACTGTTTCCACGACGTTGACGTTTCCCCTGAAGGGGCATCGCTGAAAGAGTATGCCAACAACTTTGCGCAAATGGTTGAAGTGCTGGCGGAAAAACAGCAGCAGAGCGGCGTCAAGCTGCTGTGGGGAACGGCAAACTGCTTTACGAACCCGCGCTATGGCGCCGGGGCGGCAACCAATCCGGATCCGGAAGTGTTCAGCTGGGCGGCGACTCAGGTGGTCACCGCAATGGATGCGACCCACAAGCTGGGCGGCGAAAACTATGTCCTGTGGGGCGGCCGTGAAGGTTATGAAACCCTGCTGAATACCGATCTGCGTCAGGAGCGCGAGCAGATTGGCCGCTTTATGCAGCTGGTCGTTGAGCACAAGCACAAGATTGGCTTCCAGGGTACGCTGCTGATTGAACCCAAACCGCAGGAGCCAACCAAACATCAGTATGATTACGACGCTTCTACCGTCTATGGTTTCCTGAAACAGTTCGGCCTGGAAAAAGAGATCAAACTGAACATCGAAGCGAACCACGCGACGCTGGCCGGTCATACGTTCCATCACGAAATTGCGACTGCCATTGCTCTGGGATTGTTTGGTTCCGTTGACGCTAACCGCGGCGACCCGCAGCTGGGCTGGGATACCGACCAGTTCCCGAACAGCGTTGAAGAAAACGCGCTGGTGATGTACGAAATCCTGAAAGCGGGTGGTTTCACCACCGGCGGCCTGAACTTTGATGCTAAAGTGCGTCGTCAGAGCACCGATAAATACGACCTGTTCTACGGCCATATCGGCGCAATGGACACCATGGCGCTGGCGCTGAAAGTTGCCGCGCGCATGATTGAAGACGGCGAGCTGGATAAACGCGTTGCCAAACGTTATGCCGGCTGGAACGGCGAGCTGGGTCAGCAGATCCTGAAAGGCCAGATGAACCTGGCGGATATTGCTCGCTATGCCACTCAGCATGACCTGGCGCCGCAGCACCAGAGCGGCCATCAGGAACTGCTGGAAAATGTGGTAAACCGCTACCTTTTTGATCGCTAATGAAGGCGATGATGCCCGGCGGGAACGGGCATTGGCTATAACCGATGCTTTATTCGCGCCACGCTTAGCCGTGGCGCGTCAGTAAGGAGAGGCTGTATGTATATCGGGATTGATCTGGGCACCTCGGGCGTCAAAGCTATTCTGCTCAATGAGCAGGGCGAGGTCGTGGCTTCGCATACTGAAAAGCTCAACGTGTCGCGTCCGCACCCTCTATGGTCTGAACAGGACCCCGAGCACTGGTGGCAGGCGACGGACCGCGCGATGAAAGCGCTGGGCGCCCAGCACTCGCTGCGCGAAGTCAAAGCGTTAGGTATTGCGGGCCAGATGCACGGCGCGACGCTGCTGGATAAGCAACAGCGTGTCCTGCGCCCGGCGATTTTATGGAATGATGGCCGCTGCGGTGAAGAGTGCGCGCTGCTGGAAGAGAAAGTCAGCCGCTCGCGGCAGATAACCGGCAACCTGATGATGCCGGGATTCACCGCGCCGAAGCTGCTGTGGGTACAACGCCACGAGCCTGAGATCTTCGAGCGGGTTGATAAAGTCCTGCTGCCTAAAGATTATCTACGTTTACGCATGACCGGCGAGTTTGCCAGCGATATGTCCGATGCCGCTGGAACGATGTGGATGGACGTGGCGCGAAGGGACTGGAGCGATGAGATGCTCGCCGCCTGCGGTCTGAACCGCGACAACATGCCGACGCTGTTCGAAGGATGTGAAGTCACGGGGGCGCTGCGCCCGACGGTTGCGCAGTCGTGGAATATGCCGGAAGCGCTGGTGGTAGCCGGCGGCGGCGATAACGCAGCCGGTGCGGTTGGCGTAGGTATGGCGGATGCGGGGCAGGCGATGCTGTCGCTGGGGACCTCGGGCGTCTACTTTGCGGTCAGCGACGGCTTTCTTAGTAAGCCGGAAAGCGCCGTACACAGTTTCTGCCACGCGCTGCCCGGGCGCTGGCACCTGATGTCGGTGATGCTGAGCGCGGCTTCCTGTCTGGATTGGGCGGCGACATTAACCGGCCTTGGCACGGTTCCGGCGTTGATTGCGGCGGCGGAGTCGGCGAACGAGAGTGCCGATCCTATCTGGTTTCTGCCTTACCTCTCCGGTGAACGTACGCCGCACAACAATCCGCAGGCGAAAGGCGTCTTTTTCGGCCTGACTCATCAACATGGTCCGGCGGAGCTGGCGCGGGCGGTGCTGGAGGGCGTCGGTTATGCGCTGGCGGATGGCATGGATGTGGTGCACTCCTGCGGCGTGAAGCCGGAAAGCGTGACGCTGATTGGCGGCGGCGCGCGCAGCGCGTACTGGCGGCAAATGCTGGCGGATATCAGCGGTCAGCAGCTTGATTTCCGCACCGGCGGCGACGTGGGACCGGCGCTTGGCGCGGCGCGACTGGCGCAGCTGGCGCTGCATAAAAACGTCGCATTCTCCGATCTGCTGCCGCAGCTCCCGCTGGAGCAGGCCCACTGCCCTGATGACGAGCGTTTTGCCCGCTACGCCCCCCGTCGGGAGACATTCCGACAGATTTATCAGCAGCTTTTACCGCTGATGTCGTAATATTTTGCCCTCGGTTAACGAGGGCAAATTACATCCATGAATGCATCGTTCGCATTTATCTGTCCTGCGTATTTATATATTCCGAATTTGTCGTTTCTGCTTCCTGAAGCATCAGCAGTAAAGCTTTACCGGTACATAATGGACGCCATCTTTCGCAGGGAGGCTCCATGAAAAATAAGAATATTGCGCCGAAACTGTTGATGGTCATCGGGGCGCTGGTGTATCTGATGGGGATCTGGCACACCTGTCCGTTATTTAGCGGTAAAGGCTATTTCCTCGGCGTACTGGTGATGGGGATGTTCGCCATGCTGGCCCATCAGCGCACGATGCAGGAGGAACGCAGAAATGACGACGGGTTTGTATCGCTATGCCGACTGGTGCTCCTGCTTTCGCTTGGCCTGTTAATGGTCGGCGCGAGGTTTGTACCTGCCGGTTGGGATGAGAAAAGCATCTACGTGGCGGCCTGGTTTGTGTGCATGTACGGCGCGTCAGCCTTGCCGCATAAAGCACTGGCGGCGGACGTGGCGCCGCAAGACCCCACGGAATAGCCTTAGCTGACGAAACGGCGGCTATCAAACCGCTGAACCAGAGCCGAGAGCAGTAAGCTGCCCAGCAGCGCGGCGCTGAATATCCAGATAATATCCAGTAACGGCCAGCGGCTTAGTTCAAGCCCGCTGGCGCGCAGCGCGTGAATGATCAGCGCATGAAAACCGTAAATCCCTAAAGAATGGCGCGCAATCGGCGCAATAAGCGGCAGCTGACGCCGATTGAGCGTGTTTTTTACCAGCGTCAGCAGAGCGATGGCGCAGACAAAAACCGCAGGACCGCAGTATAAATACCAGGTATCGCCGAAATCGCCGCGCCAGCGCAGCTCGTGCAGCGTGCCGCGTGAGATTACCCACACGCCGACGATGAACAGCGCGGCGCAGAGGACGGTCAGCCATTTTTTCTCGGTATCCAGCATGCCGATAGCCCGTCCCAGCACGCCATACATCACGTAGTAAAACGTGTCGCCGTTGATATAAAGATTGAACGGCAGCCATTCAACGCCTCCGGCTTTTACCGGGACCATATTGGGGTTCGCCAGAATGCCCAGTACCAGCATCAGCGCCAGCAGCATCCTGCCGCTTACCTGTTTAACCTGCACCAGCGGCGAAAGCAGATATATCACGACGATGGCGAAGAAAAACCACAGATGGTAGAACACCGGTTTTTGCAGCAAATTCTTCAGCGACAGCTCAACGTTAATATGGGTGAACAGGGTGATATAGAGCAGCGATAGCGTGCTGTAGAAGAGAATGCATAGCGCGATACGCAGAAAATGGCGGGGCTGGGCGCTGCGCTCACCGAAAAACAGATAGCCTGAAATCATGAAAAATAGCGGTACGCTGACGCGGGACGCAGAGTTGAGGATATTGGCCAAATCCCACTCCAGCAGGCTAATCGCGTGCGGGTGCGTAATATACCAGGTAGTGCTATGAATCATGACGACCATCAGGCAGGCAATGCCGCGCAAATGAGTAATCCAGTGTATTTTTTCCTGCATCAGAACCTCAGTTTCACCTTCTCCATCTGGCTCTGACTATCCTTATTCGACCCTGTCGCAGTGGAATAATCTGAGTTTTTCGCCATAGACTTGTCGAGGTGTGGCCCAATTCGCACAATGAGCCGGTTATTTTACGTAAGCTGCACGATAACAATTTACTAACAAGGCGGTCGAGAACAAATGGTGATGAAATATGCGTTTTCTGGACTACTGCTGTGCCTGCTGGCGGGCTGTAGCGCAACGCCGCCTCAGCCTACGCAGAAAGCGCGGATAACGCCGCAGACCACCCTCAATATGGAGCAGCTTTGCAAGGATAATGCCGCCGTCCGTTATAATACAGGCGTGCGTCAGGTGGACGTCAGCCATTTCGAGCAGTTCCAGGGCAGCTTTGAGCTTTCGGGCAAGACTGCGCGGAATGAACGCTTTATCTGTTCTTTTGACCCGGACGGGCAGTTTTTACATCTTTCGATGCGCTAACGACGGCCGCGCTGGCGCTAATTTCCGCAATTTTCCCTAAACAACCCCGTTTCGTACTGTATATCTCGCAGCCAGCGGGTATACTGGCTCCTTCCTTTAAATCCACACGTATCCAGCACGAAATCATATGCAAAAGTTTGATACCAGGACCTTCCAGGGCCTGATCCTGACCTTACAGGATTACTGGGCTCGCCAGGGCTGCACCATTGTTCAACCACTGGACATGGAAGTCGGCGCAGGCACCTCTCACCCGATGACCTGCTTACGCGCATTGGGTCCAGAGCCGATGGCGACCGCCTACGTGCAGCCGTCTCGTCGCCCGACCGATGGCCGTTACGGTGAAAACCCGAACCGCTTACAGCACTACTATCAGTTCCAGGTAGTGATAAAACCCTCCCCGGAGAACATCCAGGAGCTCTACCTTGGCTCGCTGAAAGAGCTGGGTATGGACCCGACCATCCACGACATTCGCTTCGTCGAAGACAACTGGGAAAACCCGACGCTGGGCGCCTGGGGTCTGGGTTGGGAAGTGTGGCTGAACGGTATGGAAGTCACGCAGTTCACCTACTTCCAGCAGGTGGGCGGTCTGGAGTGTAAGCCGGTTACCGGCGAGATCACCTACGGTCTGGAACGTCTGGCGATGTATATCCAGGGTGTCGACAGCGTTTACGATCTGGTCTGGAGCGATGGCCCGCTGGGGAAAACGACCTACGGCGACGTGTTCCATCAGAACGAAGTGGAGCAATCCACCTATAACTTCGAATACGCTGACGTGGACTTCCTGTTCTCCTGCTTCGAGCAGTACGAGAAAGAAGCCCAGCAGCTGCTGGCGCTGGAAAACCCGCTGCCGCTGCCTGCCTACGAGCGCATTCTCAAAGCCGCCCATAGCTTTAACCTGCTGGACGCGCGTAAAGCCATCTCCGTCACCGAGCGTCAGCGCTATATCCTGCGCATTCGCACCCTGACCAAAGCAGTGGCTGAAGCTTACTATGCTTCCCGTGAAGCCCTTGGCTTCCCGATGTGCAACAAGAATAAATAAGAGGCGGCCATGTCTGAGAAAACTTTCCTGGTGGAAATCGGCACTGAAGAACTGCCACCAAAAGCCCTGCGCAGCCTGGCTGAATCCTTTGCTGCGAACGTGACCGCAGAGCTGGATAACGCTGGCCTTGCGCACGGTAAAGTTGAATGGTTTGCCGCGCCGCGCCGTCTGGCGCTGAAAGTGGCGAATCTGGCGGCTGCGCAAGCAGACCGCGAAGTCGAAAAACGCGGTCCGGCGATTGCCCAGGCGTTTGACGCCAGCGGCCACCCGAGTAAAGCGGCCGAAGGCTGGGCGCGCGGCTGCGGTATCACCGTCGATCAGGCGGAACGTCTGACGACCGATAAGGGCGAATGGCTGCTGTATCGTGCTCACGTGAAAGGCGAGAGCACCGAAGCGCTGCTGCCAAACATGATCGCAACCTCGTTGGCGAAGCTGCCGATCCCGAAACTGATGCGCTGGGGCGCGTCCGACGTCCACTTCGTGCGTCCGGTTCATACCGTGACCCTGCTGCTGGGCGACAAAGTCATCCCGGCAACTATTCTGGGCGTCCAGTCCGATCGCGTTATTCGCGGCCACCGCTTTATGGGCGAGGCTGAGTTCACTATCGACAATGCCGATCAGTATCCGCAGATCCTGCTGGAGCGCGGTAAAGTCATCGCCGATTACGAACAGCGTAAAGCCAAAATTAAAGCCGATGCAGAAGAAGCAGCGCGTAAAATTGGCGGCAACGCCGATCTGAGCGAAAGTCTGCTGGAAGAGGTGACTTCACTGGTGGAATGGCCGGTAGTCCTCACCGCGAAGTTCGAAGAGAAATTCCTTGCGGTGCCTGCCGAAGCGCTGGTTTACACCATGAAGGGCGACCAGAAGTACTTCCCGGTTTACGACAACGCGGGCAAGCTGCTGCCGAACTTCATCTTCGTCGCCAACATTGAGTCGAAAGATCCGCAGCAGATTATCTCCGGTAACGAGAAAGTGGTTCGCCCGCGCCTGGCGGATGCTGAGTTCTTCTTCAATACTGACCGTAAAAAACGTCTGGAAGATAACCTTCCGCGTCTGCAAACCGTCCTGTTCCAGCAGCAACTGGGTACGCTGCGCGATAAGACCGATCGTATTCAGGCGCTGGCCGGCTGGATCGCCGAGCAGATTGGCGCTGACGTGAATCATGCCACCCGCGCGGGCCTGCTCTCCAAGTGCGACCTGATGACCAACATGGTCTTCGAGTTCACCGATACGCAGGGCGTGATGGGCATGCACTACGCGCGCCATGATGGCGAAGCGGAAGACGTTGCGGTTGCCCTGAACGAGCAGTATCAGCCGCGCTTTGCTGGCGATGACCTGCCGTCTAACCCGGTAGCCTGCGCGGTTGCGATTGCCGATAAGATGGACACCCTGGCGGGTATCTTTGGCATCGGTCAGCATCCGAAAGGCGATAAGGACCCGTTTGCGCTGCGCCGCGCCGCGCTGGGCGTGCTGCGTATTATCGTTGAGAAGAACCTCAATCTGGACCTGCAGACCCTCACCGAAGAAGCGGTACGTCTGTACGGCGATAAGCTGACCAACGGCAACGTCGTTGATGATGTTATCGACTTCATGCTGGGGCGCTTCCGTGCCTGGTATCAGGATGAAGGCTATACCGTCGACACGATTCAGGCGGTGCTGGCGCGTCGTCCGACCCGTCCGGCAGACTTCGATGCGCGTATGAAGGCGGTTTCCCACTTCCGTACCCTCGAAGAGTCCTCTGCGCTGGCGGCGGCCAACAAGCGTGTTTCTAACATTCTGGCGAAATCAGACGTTACGCTGAACGATATCGTCCATGCTTCGGTATTGAAAGAAGCGGCCGAGATCAAGCTGGCAGGCAATTTAGTCGTGCTGCGCGATAAGCTGCAGCCGTACTTCGCCGAAGGGCGTTACCAGGATGCGCTGATTGAGCTGGCGTCCCTGCGCGAGCCGGTGGATGAGTTCTTTGAGAACGTGATGGTGAACGCAGAAGATCAGGACGTGCGCGTAAACCGACTGACGCTGCTGTCCAAGCTGCGCGATCTGTTCCTGCAGGTAGCGGATATTTCCCTGCTGCAGTAAGTGAATGGGTAATAATAAAAAACCTGCCTGCGGGCAGGTTTTTTTATGCATGGAATATAAATAAATGAACCGTTAATAATTCTCTGAATAATATTTATTTAATTTGCATTGATTGCCAGGAATTATTTTAGGAATATGCCAACGTAATCTGGTCAGATATTTACGGTAGAATGCTGACGGGTGCTTGAGACTGTTTGTCTCAGGCGTTCAGCGGGAGACAGACAGAGAAAAGCCCCACCTGATGATAAATCAAAGTGAGGCTCCCCTATGCATCAACACCATAAGAGTAGCCTCTTACCTGTTGAAAATCAACACGGGAGGCGAGGAATGCCGCAAAAGTATCTGTTGTTTAGCTTAATAGTGATTTGCTTCACTATTTTATTATTTACCTGGATGGTGCGTGATTCGCTGTGTGAATTACAGATCAGACAGGGGAATATTGAGCTGGTGGCGTTCTTAGCCTGTGGGATTAAAACGTAAGAGACGGTGGCGGAGAGCGATCTCCGCCATTCTTACGGCGTGAAGCATTCTCAAGGCACCCTGTTTTTTTCATCAAATAAATAATTTGCCTCCTGTTTTCAGGAGGCTTTTTTTTACCGTTTTGCCATCCGGTGAAAAAACAGGCTTGAAATTCATATCAGGGTGTGGCTATCCTATGGCCCGACGAATCCCTCGTCTTACTGGAGAGCACGCGCCAAATGAACAAACACGACTGATGAATCTCATGCCTTGCTTAGCGCTATTGGTGAGCAGGGGAAGTATTGATTTCATTCAGGAGTGCTTATGGCTCATTGTGCCCAGATCCCCTCTTTTATTTTGCATCAGGTCACCTGTCACTTTGCGACAGGAGATACCCTTTTTGGTCCGCTGAATTTATCGCTGGACTCCTCTCTTTGCGGCCTTGTCGGGCGCAACGGCGTCGGTAAAACCCGGCTTTTACGCTTGCTGGCGGGCCATGACACGCCGTCTGGCGGCCACATCGAGCGCATGGTTTCCGTAAGCTACGTTGCTCAGCTGCGGGATAGGGCTTCAGAGATGACGCTGGCGGAATTGCTGGGCCTGGAGTCCATTTTCGCTGCTTTCGCTCGCCTTGATCGAGGGGAGGGACGAAGTGACGATCTTGAACGTCTTGATGGTTTTTGGGATCTCCCGGATCGTCTGGATACGGCGTTTCTTGCGGCTGGCTTAGGTACATTTTCTCCTGCACGGCCCGCCCCTTCGCTGAGCGGCGGTGAAAGAGTGAAGGCGCAGCTTTGCGGGGCATTCCTGTCCGGCGCCGATTTTCTTCTGCTTGATGAACCCACCAACCATCTCGACCGTCCGGGACGCGAGTGGCTGTATCAGCAGCTTAAACAATGGCGCGGCGGGGCGCTAATTGCCAGCCATGACCGGGAGTTATTAGCGGTCATGCCGCGTATCCTTGAGCTGACGCCTGCGACTTTGCGTCGCTACGGCGGCAACTATGCGGATTATCAGCAGCAGCGTGGGCTGGAACAGCAGGCGGCTCGCTCCGCGCTGGATCATGCCGTCGCTGAACGGCGCCGTACCCGCGCGCGGATGCACAAAGAGCACGATGCCTGCCAGCGGCGTTCCGCGCAAACGTTACGCACCGTCGATACGCTAAATATCGCGTCATTCGAGCGGGTTGCCTGGAAAGGCGCGGCAAAAGAACGTCCCGGCAGCCTGCAGCGCCAGCATCGACAGCAAAATGGCGCCCTTAACAACGCGGTAGTACAGGCGCGGGAGAGAGTGGAAGAGGAGAGCCCGGTGATGTTTACGTTACCTGGCAACCGGATAGCCCCGGGAAAACAGGTGCTGGAACTGGATGCGGTGCGGTTGGCGCATACGATGTTGGCACCGCTGAGCTGGCGGATGGATGGGCCAATGCGGGTGGCGCTGCGTGGTCCCAACGGCTGCGGTAAAACCACGTTGCTGAAAACGCTGCTGGGTCTGGAGCTGCCGATCGCTGGACGCTGCCGCTTATCGGTTAACGCGGCGTATCTGGACCAGCATCTGACCCAACTGGACCCGTCATTATCGGTTATGAAGCACCTGAACCTCGGCGATACGCCCTTAGAAGAAGGCGCGTTGCGTAGCCAGCTGGCGCAGCTACAGCTGGGGGCGGATAAAGTCGATCTGCCGCTATCGGCCCTGAGCGGAGGCGAGAGATTGAAGGCGGCGCTGGCCTGCGTACTCTGGCGGCGTGATGCCACGCAGCTTCTGCTGCTGGACGAGCCCACGAATCATCTCGATTTGGCATCCACTCAGGCGATTGAAAAAGCGCTGGCCCGGTTTCCCGGTGCGATGCTGGTGGTCTCGCATGATGAAGCTTTCTTGCAGGCGCTGAAGCTGTCCCACAGTCTGACATGGCGGGAAGATGGCTGGTGCTTTGAGAGGCTATAAAAGAAATCCGCCATTTACGATGGCGGTGACCTACGCTGCAAATAAAAAAATCCCCGCCGTATGGCAGGGACTTAGAATTTTGAGCTTTTTAAGCTTACAGGCTGGTTACGTTGCCAGCTGCCGGGCCTTTAGCGCCGCTTTCGATGGTGAAGGAAACTTTCTGACCTTCGTCCAGAGATTTGTAACCATCGTTCTGGATAGCAGAGAAGTGTACGAACACGTCTTTAGAGCCATCGTCAGGAGTGATGAAGCCAAAGCCTTTGTCAGCGTTGAACCATTTTACGATACCAGTCATTTTACCGGACATAGTGAATTACCTTTAAAAAAATAAATGAGCCTTGCGGCGTTACGGTCTGGACTACAGATTTAAAGCGATAAAGGGAAAGTTCACTACCGGGGTATCAACGGATAACCTTTGAAGGACTGCTCTATTCGAATGCTCTGTGGTCTTTACTTCAAACCTGCGAGCATTAACGCATTTTCACGTCGTGATAGCAAACTTTTTTTTCGTTGGCTTGAAAACGGTCCTTTAGCAGGACCGCTAGCCGAAACCTATAAACGCTAAAATTATGAATCAATAAGCTGTCTTGAAAGCTGCGGATTGGCCTGTATCAGGCGCATCAGCTTAAGCTCCGTGGGCGAAGGCCGTACGCGTCTTGACTCCCACTCTTGTACCATTGCTACGCTGACGCCCATGGCGTTGGCAAAATCATCGATTTTCAGCCCGGTACCTTTGCGTAGCTGGTCAAATTCAATGCATGCGGCGGGCTTACGCGTCAGGGAGGCCGCCTGAGCCTGATCTTTAAAAATAATTTGTTCAAGGTTGCTCAGCAGTTCAAATGCAGGATCTTTATATTCCATTGAGGACTCCTCTCTTTCATACGGCGGAGGGTGAATTATGTAGAGCCTCTTAAGAATAGTCGGAAAAAAAGCCCTGGAATGATTACCCTGATAATTATTTATCACCAGAGGTTCTTCTGGTCCGTTACAGACGCTATAAGGTGCTGAAAAGTAATAGAGAGAGCAGTTAAGCAAATTATTGTAAACAGGTCAGAAGAAAAGCAGAAATGGCCAGCGCGCGCCCGCTGGCCGGTGTATTACGCCTTTTGCAGCTTCTCCACTTCGCCTGGCGCAGCCGCAGGTTGCCGCTGACCCAGCTTATATTTCACCAGCAGGGCGATGGCCGACAGAAATGCCGGGATAGCCAGCAGGGAGAAAATTGTTTCGAAAGAGAGCTGGGCCTGCATCAGGAATGCGCCGCTAAACGCCCCGAGAATGCCGCCAAAGCGGCCAATACCCAGCATCCAGGCCACGCCGGTTGCGCGTCCCTGAGTGGGATAGAAGCCGGCAGCCAGCGCCGGCATCGACGATTGCGCGCCGTTCATAATGCTGCCGGCGATAAATACCATAATCCCCATCAGCAGCAGGTTATGGGTTGAGAAACCGACCAGACAAACAAAGACCCCCGTCAGCAGCCAGCCTACCGCCACGACTTTGTTTGGATTGAGCTTATCCATCAGCGCGCCGAGAATGAGTACGCCAATGCCGCCACCCAGCGGGAACAGCGCGGTGATAATGGAGGCCTGGCTCATCGTCGCCCCGGTTTCGCGGATGAGCAGCGGCAGCCAGCTGGTCAGTAAATAGAAGATCAGCAGGCCCATAAAGTAGGTCAGGCAAAGCATCACGGTGCCGACGGCGTAGCGCGGAGAAAAAATCACGCCGATGGACGATTTCTCTTTTACCTGGCCCGCTTCGCGTAGCTCAAATTCCGCCTGCTCAGGAACAGGTGCAATGCGGCGCAGGATCGCGGCGATACGCTGCGCAGGCTGGCGTTTGACCACCATATAGCGCGCGGATTCCGGTAGAAAAAAGATCAAAACGACCGCCAGCAGCAGCGGCATTACGCCACCGAGCACCAGCACGCTTTGCCAGCCGTAATGGGGGATCATCCAGGCGGAGAGAAAACCGCCCAGCGAGGAGCCCATTGGAAAGCCAACGAACATCAGATTGACCATTAGCGCTCTGCGGCGCTCAGGGGCATATTCGCTCATCAGCGTCGCGGCGTTCGGCATGGCGGCACCCAGCCCAAGGCCGGTGAGAAAACGCAGCAGCGTTAGCTGATTAAGGCTGATAGCAAAGGCGGTCAGCAGGCTGAAGCCGCCGAAAACCACAATGGACAAAATCAGAACTTTTTTGCGCCCAACGCGATCGGCGAGCGGTCCGGCGGTCAGCGCGCCGACGGCGAGCCCGACTAAGGCGGCGCTCATCACCGGGCCTAACGCCGATTTTTCGACGCCCCATTCCTGCACCAGGTCAGAGGCGATAAAGCCGATTATCGCGGTATCGAATCCGTCCATCGCGACGGTGATAAAACATAAGGCCAGAATCATCCACTGGTATTTCGTGAAGGGATGTTCATTGATAAAAGCCTGAATATCGATGGTTGTTTTCTTCATGCGGCATTCCTGGCAGGCAGAGCGGGGGACAGAAATATACCCGTCATACTTCAAGTTGCCTGTGCGTTGGCTTCGCTCGTTCACCCCAGTCACTTACACCAGTAAGCGCCTGGGACTCTCTCACTTGCCGCGTTACGCGGCTTAAGGCCTCGCCCCTTACGGTGCCAGCGCAAGCGCTGTTCAAAACGGTTAACCGCTTTGTCCCGCAACTCGAATTACTTGGGGTATCGATTATTGTTATCTCCCTCGCGGTCGTTGATGTTGTTTGTGCGATTATCGAACAAAGAGCCGTTAATCGCTCATTTAATAAAATCATCGAACGGCGGTTCAGGCAATGCAGGCGAAAAGGGAAGCGTGCGATTATCGTCCACTTTGCGACGTGGGCAGAAGAGAGAATAGATTAATAATAGTAAAATCAAATATTTAAATGTTTCGGTCGAATGCCGGATGATAGCGGTAATTGTGATGAACTTAACAGCCGACGCGACTGGCCGCTAAAACGCTAAAAAGCCGGCTTTCAGGGAGGAAGAATGTGAGGAAAAGGTATCCTGCAAGGCCGACCTGGACTATCCTTGTCAGCGTCTGGCACGTGTGTGTCTGTTTGCGCTTTTTTTGGCTGAAAGGAGTAAAAAAATGGCGACAGGAAAGTCCTGCTCTCGCTGGTTTGCGGCTATTGCGGCCCTGTTAATGGTGGTTAGCCTGAGTGGGTGTTTTGATAAAGAAGGCGATCAGCGCAAAGCGTTCATCGATTTCCTGCAAAATACGGCAATGCGTAGCGGCGAACGTCTGCCGACGCTGACCGCCGATCAGAAAAAACAGTTTGGGCCTTTCGTTTCCGATTATGCGGTGATTTATGGCTATTCACAGCAGGTAAGCCAGGCGATGGATGCGGGTTTGCGTCCGGTGGTGGATAGCGTAAACGCGATCCGCGTACCGCAGGATTATGTCACCCAGCGCGAGCCGCTGCGTCAGGCAAACGGCGCCCTCGGCGTACTGAGCCAGCAGCTGGAGAATGCAAAAATGCAGGCGGATGCCGCTCACGGCGCGCTGAAGCAGGGGGACGATCTCAAGCCGGTCTTCGACCAGGTGTATAATAAAGTCGTGACCGCGCCGGCGAATGCGCTACAGCCGCTTATTCCGGCCGCTCAGGTCTTTACCCAGCAGCTGGTGCAGGTAGGCGATTTTATTGCTCAGCAAGAATCCCAGGTTAGCTTTGCGGCGAACGGTATTCAGTTCCCGACTTCGCAGCAGGCCAGCCAGTACAATACGCTGATTGGCCCGCTGGCCGCTCAGCACCAGGCCTTCAACCAGGCGTGGACGGCAGCTGTTAACGCGACCCGTTAACGGCTCTGATAGCCCGGGCAAGGCTTCACCTTCGCCCGGGTTTTCTTTTTCCCCTTCTCACTTCACCTGCGGATTCACGCAGTTCTTTTCCACTTTACCGTTCAGAGCATCAATCAGGTTATCCACCGCGCAGGCCGCCATGTTATAGCGGGTTTCATGCGTTGCGGAGCCAATATGCGGCACGGCAACAACGTTCGGCATAGTCAGCAGCGGGGAGTCTTTTTCCAGCGGTTCTTGTTCGAAAACGTCCAGTCCGGCGGCGTGAATAACCCCTTCCTGCAGAGCGGCAATCAGCGCCTTTTCGTCCACTACCGGGCCGCGCCCGGCGTTAATAAAGATGGCGCTGGACTTCATTTTGGCGAACTGTTCTTTGCCGAACAGATGATAAGTCTCGTCGGTCAGCGGTAGGATCAGGCAGACAAAATCCGCTTCCTGCAGCAGGGTATCGAGATTGCAATAGCGGGCGTTAAAGCGCTCTTCCGCCTGCGGGTGCTGGCGGCGGGCATTGTAGAGAATCGGCATACCGAAGCCCGCGTGGGCGCGCTGGGCGAGCGCCATCCCGATACGTCCCATACCCACGATGCCGAGGGTTTTATGATGCACATCGTTGCCAAACCAGTCCGGACCGATGCTTTTGGTCCACTCCCCGGCCTTCACGCGGTTGGCCACCTCAACCACCCGACGCGCGGTGCTCAGTACCAGGGCCATTACGGTATCGGCGACGGTTTCGGTCAGCACGGTCGGGGTGTGCATCAGCAGCACCTTACGCGCATTCAGCGCCTCGACGTCGAAGTTATCGTAACCGACGGAAATGGTCGAGGTCGCACGAAGCTTGGGCATTTTCTCCAGTAACGCGGTATCGACTTTTTCGCTGGAACCCAGCAGGCCAACCGCTTCAGCGAACGCGTCGGCGTGCTGCGAAACGGTCTCCGGACGCAGGTTTTTCACCTGAGTGACGGTAAAGTGTTGTTCCAGACGCTGTTGCAGGTCGTCGGGAAGCGTTTTGTAGAGAATAACTGACGGCTTCATGCGGTTCTCCGTTGCGTTAAGGTTTCAGGCGTGACGTGCGCCAAGCGGAAGTTTTTGATTATTAGCAGGCTTAACAATCAAAGTAAGCCATACCGAGACGAAAAGCGCCACTCCCATGAAAATGTACGAGGCTGCGGGGCTGCCGGTGGTGCCGTTCAGGTAACCGACAAACCATGAACCGAAGAACGAACCCAGCGCGCCCATGCTGTTAATCAGCGCCATGGCGCCGCCGGCGACGTTGCGCGGCAGCATCTCAGGAATGATGGCGAAGAACGGCCCGTAGGGGGCGTACATCGCCGCGCCGGCAATCACCAGCAGGGTGTACGAGATCCAGAAATGGTTGGCGCCAACGGCCCAGGAACCAATAAAGGCGAAGGCGGCAATCAGCAGCAGCGGCCAGACAAACAGCTTGCGGTTCTGCATTTTATCAGAGGCCCAGGAGACTACGATCATCGCGATGGTCGCCGCCAGATAGGGAACCGAGGAGAGCCAGCCGACTTCGACCATGCCCATATTCTCGCCGCCGCTGCGGATAATGGACGGCAGCCACAGAACGAAACCGTAAACCCCGATGCTCCAGGCGAAATACTGCATGCACAGCAGGATAACATTGCGCGAGCGGAAGGCTTCGCCGTAGTTGCGCACCGGTTTGATTCCCTGCTGTTCACGCTCCAGCTGCTCCTGTAACGCGGCTTTTTCACTTTCCGCCAGCCAGTTGACCTGCGACGGTTTATCTTTTACCAGCACCCACCAGCAGAAGGCCCAAATTACCGCCGGAACCCCTTCAATAATAAACATTTCCCGCCAGCCGAAAGCCTGGATGAGATAGCCGGATACGACCGACATCCACAGCACCGTCACCGGGTTACCGAGGATCAGGAAGGTATTGGCGCGGGAGCGTTCAGATTTCGTAAACCAGTTGCTGATGTAAATCAGCATCGCCGGCATGACCGCAGCCTCGACAACGCCAAGGATAAAGCGAATCGCCGCCAGCGCGGGGATATTGTGCACCATCCCGGTCAGCGAGGCGCAGGCACCCCACAGGATCAGACAGATAAAAATCAGTTTACGTACGCTGCGGCGTTCGGCGTAAATCGCGCCGGGGATCTGAAAGAAGAAGTAGCCGAGGAAGAACAGCGCTCCCAGCAGGGAGGAGATACCTTTGGTGATCCCCAGGTCTTCGGTAATACCGGCCGCCGAAGCGAAGCTGAAGTTAGCGCGGTCGAGGTATGCCAGGCTATACGTGATAAACACGATAGGCATGATGTACCACCAGCGTTTTGTTGCATTCGTTGAACTATTCATAGGTTTGCCTCTGTAATTGAGGTGACGCTCATCATAGAAAAGATCCGTTACGCCGCGCTGCATGTAGGGTACAGAACGGCCTGACGTTGTGCTGAATCTGTTTACTCGTCCAGCGCCTCGCGCGTGGGTAAGCCTTCGCTATCGCCCTGAACCTGTATGGCCAGGGAGCCAATTTTATTTCCACGTTTTACCGCCTGCTGCAGCGGTTTTCCTTCCAACAGGGCGCTGATGACCCCGACGGCAAAACCATCGCCCGCGCCGACGGTATCGACGACGTTATCCACTTTTATTGCCGCGACGGCCCCCTGTTCGCCGTCGGCGGTTTTATACCAGGCGCCATCGGTTCCGGTTTTAATGATGACCGCGCGAACACCGTGGCGGAGATAAAAGTCCGCAATAGCTTCCGGCGTTTGCTGGCCGGTCAGAATCATGCCTTCTTTTAAACCCGGCAGAACCCAGTCGGCCTGGAATGCGAGCTGGTTAAGCTTCTCCACCATTTCGGCTTCGCTTTTCCACAGCACCGGCCGCAGATTGGGGTCGAACGAAATGGTTTTTCCCTGCGCCTTCATGGTGCGTGCCGCGCGGTCCAGCAGGGCGTATGAACTTTCCGACAGCGCGGCGGCCACGCCGCTTAAGTGCAGGTGGCGGGCGCTGGCGAAGTACGATTCGTTAAAGTCGTCCGGCGAAAGATGGCTGGCGGCGGATCCTTTACGGAAGTATTCCACGATGGGATCGGTTCCATTTTCAACTTTAGATTTCAGCTGAAAGCCGGTAGCGTAGCGGCTATCGGTGCTCACGCCGCAGGCGTCGATCCCCTCCTTCGCCAGCGTATTGAGGACGAAGCGGCCAAAGCTGTCCGCGCCAACGCGGCTTACCCAGCCGACGCTTAAGCCGAGGCGGGCCAGACCGGTCGCGACGTTCAGCTCCGCGCCCGCCACGCGCTTCATAAAGTGTTCTACATCGGCCAGCTCACCGGTTTCGGTGGCGACAAACATCGCCATAGCTTCGCCTATCGTGATGACATCTAATGGTTTTTGCATAACTTAATCCTCACGTAACAGCTTGACGTAGCGGCGGGTCACGGCCGTCAGGTCATGGCCAGTCAGCGGAAATTCGATCCCCCGCGGGGCATCGGCGGGCAGGTTGTTGAGCAGCGCCAGCCAGCGTGCGGAGGCCTCATCCGGCGGCACGGCGCGAAACTGCGAATGGTGCGGCTCAGCCGCCTTAACATGAATATAGCTAACGGCCGGGGCCAGGTGGCGAGCAGCCTCTTCCGGCGAGTCGCCGACCCATAGCCAGTTGCCCATATCAAAGGTGAGGGTGATCGGCAGCTGATTAACCCGGCAGGCGGCTTTGAAGCGCTGCATCGGCGCCAGCTGGCCGCAGTCGGTTTGGTCGTTTTCCACCACCAGCGCCATCCCGCTCTCCTGCAGAATTTCGCGCAGGGCTTCGAGGTCATCGTGGTGGATAAAGTGGCCCAGCGAGAGCTTCAGCCACAGCGCGTTGAGCGTTTGCGCTTCCAGCAAAAAGTCGCTAAGACGCGGGTTGAGCGAGCCGTCTGCGGCAAACAGGGCTTCCGGCGCGGAATAGCAGACCAGCAGGCCGCGACGCTCAATGTCGGCCGCTAATTCCGCCAGGCGGGACAGTTCATCAGGGGTGAACAGTTCGCGGCGGATCTCTACGCCATCGGCGCCGGAACCGGCGATAAACGGCAGGACGGCGGACTGCCCGCCCAGCGCTTTAACGTGGTCATTCCCGTACGCGGCGGTAACGACAATAATCTTTCTGGCCATCCCAATACTCCCGACGATTATCTGATGCGTTGCTTATTACGCTAGATGGTATCGGTTCCAAAGCAAAGGCCAGGATGTCTGATTTATGATCGCCATCACGAAGGATCGCTAGCGGGAGGTTGAGCCTCTGACGATCAGCTCTCCGGAAAATACCCTTTCGCAGACCGGGTCGGTGCTGCCTTCAATCCGGCGCACCACCTGCTCGACGGCGGCGAAGCCAATCTGCCAGGTCGGCTGTTTGAGCGTAGTAATCCCCACGCCCGCCAGCTCGGCCCACTCCAGTTCATCGAAGCCCAGCAGGCCGATATCGCTGCCCCAAATCAGGCCAACGCGTTTCAGGGAGCGTGCCACCTGCAGCGTCAGCGCGCCGTTGGCGGAAATTACCGCCTTACGCATGCCGCGATGGTGGGAGTGGAAATGACGCAGGACGTTATCCAGCATCGCGCCATCGTTCAACGGCACTTCGGCGTTTTCCGCGACGATGCCGGTATGGCGCTGGAGCGTCTGGCGAAACGCGCTCAGGCGCTCGCGACGGGTATTGACTGAGCCAAGGGGCTCGCTGAGGAACAACAGCGCTTCGAAGCCTTTCTCCACCAGATGTTCGGTGGCCGTGGTGGCGGCCTGGGTATTATCGAGGCCGACGACATCGCAGGCGAATTCCGGAATCTTGCGGTCGATAAGCACCATCGGCAGCGCCGACTGCTGCAGGCGGTTTAGGCCATCCTCACGCATCCCGACGGCGTTGACCACAATCCCCTCGACCTGGTAGCTGCGCAGCAGGTCGAGATAGTGCAGTTCCTGATCCAGCTCGTTGTTGGTATTACATACCAGTAGGGTGAATCCCTTTTCACGACAGGCCGCTTCAATACCGCTGAGCACGTTGACGGAGTAGGGATTGGTAATATCGGCGATGATCAGGCCGATCAGTCGGGTGCGGCCATGCTTCAGGCCGCGGGCCATCAGGCTGGGACGATAGTCGAGCTCGGCAATGGCTTTTTCAATGCGTCCCAGCAAATCGTCGGAAAGCAGGTGCTTCTCGCCGTTCAGATAGCGTGAAATGCTGGTTTTGCCGGTCTTTGCGGCTTTCGCCACATCGCTAATGGTTGCTCGCGCCGCTTTCGCCATGGTGGCTTCCTTTGCTGAAATCTGCACACACCTTAGCGCGAAAATCCGCTATATCAAGCATTTTGCCCGGCGATTCGCCGGGCAAAGGGGGAGGTTACTGCAGCGGGCTGAGGGTAATTTCCACGCGGCGGTTCTGCGCTTTCCCTTCCGCCGTGCTGTTGCTGGCGATGGGGTTCGCCGGACCCATGCCGGTCGTGCGGATGCGACTGGCCGCTACGCCCTGGGTGATAAGCGCGCTGGCGACGCTCTCCGCGCGCTGCTGAGAAAGACGCATATTCAGATCCTGGCTACCGGTACTGTCGGTATAGCCAACCACGTTAACCGCGGTTTTCTCATACTCTTTGAGCACCATTGCCACCCCGGTCAGGGTATTGGCGCCTGCCGGTTTGAGATTGGCGCTGCTGCTGTCGAAGGTCACATTGTTTGGCATATTCAGTACGATATTGTCACCGTTGCGCGTCACGCTTACGCCGGTTCCCTGCATTTTGTCGCGCAGCTTCGCTTCCTGCACGTCCATGTAGTAACCGATGCCGCCGCCCAGCGCTGCACCGGCCGCTGCGCCAATCAGCGCGCCTTTGCCGCGGTCATGTTTGGAAGAGGAGAGCACGCCGACGCCTGCGCCGACCAATGAACCAATGCCCGCGCCGATCCCGGATTTACCCGCTTCGCGTTCGCCAGTGTAGGGGTTGGTGGTACAGCCAGAAATGACCAGTGCGCCGCTAACGATAGCCGCAATCATGAGTACGCGTTTTTTCATCTTAATTCCTTAATCCTTTTTATTCTTTGCCACAGCGACCGTGACGGTTGATTATGACGCCCGAAGCCGGAGAAAATTCCGCAGAGAGCATCTCAATTTGTAAATAACATTGAACGGCTGAATAACTTGTCGTCACTACACCTGCTATCGCTGACCAGGAGCCCGTTTTGCCAACCTCATCTGCCACCAAAACTATTCTGACCGCCGCCCACTGGGGACCCATACTGGTCGAAACCGATGGTGAAAACGTCATCTCGTCGCGCGGAGCGCTTGATACGCCTTTCGCCAACTCCCTGCAAACTGCCGTGCGCGATCAGGTGCACAGCAAAACTCGGGTACGTTACCCGATGGTGCGTAAGGGCTTCCTCGCCTCGCCAGAAAGCCCACAAGGCGTGCGCGGGCAGGACGAGTTTGTGCGGGTGAGCTGGGAGCAGGCGCTGGATCTGATTCACGCTCAGCATCGACGCATTCGCGACAGTTATGGCCCGAGCGCCATCTTCGCGGGTTCCTACGGCTGGCGTTCTAACGGCGTGCTGCACAAAGCGGCGACGCTGCTCCAACGCTATATGAGCCTGGCGGGCGGTTATACCGGGCATCTGGGCGATTATTCCACCGGCGCGGCGCAGGCGATCATGCCGTACGTGGTTGGCGGTAATGAGGTTTATCAGCAGCAGACCAGCTGGCCAATGGTGCTGGAACATAGCGATGTGGTGGTGCTGTGGAGCGCTAACCCATTAAATACGCTAAAAATTGCCTGGAATGCTTCCGATGAGCAGGGCATCCCGTGGTTCGATCGTCTGCGTCAGAGCGGGAAGCGGGTGATCTGCATCGATCCAATGCGATCGGAAACGGCGGAATTCTTTGGCGACGCGGCGGAGTGGATCGCCCCGCATATGGGCACCGACGTGGCGCTGATGCTCGGTATCGCCCATACGCTGGTGGAAAACGGCTGGCAGGATGACGCGTTTTTGGCCCGCTGCACCAGCGGCTATGACGTTTTCGCCCGCTATCTGACCGGGGAGAGCGACGGAACGGCCAAAACGGCGGAATGGGCGGCGGCGATCTGCGGCATTAGCGCGGAGAAAATTCGCGAACTGGCACAACTTTTCCACGAAAACACCACCATGTTAATGTCCGGCTGGGGAATGCAGCGCCAGCAGTTTGGCGAACAAAAGCACTGGATGCTGGTGACCCTTGCCGCCATGCTCGGCCAGATCGGCACCGAGGGCGGAGGCTTTGGCCTCTCCTATCACTTTGCCAACGGCGGCAACCCTACGCGCCGCGCGGCGGTGCTGGCCTCAATGCAGGGCAGCGTGGCGGGCGGTACCGATGCAGTGGAAAAAATCCCGGTCGCGCGCATCGTTGAAGCGCTGGAAAACCCCGGGGCGTCTTATCAACATAACGGTATGGAACGCCGCTTCCCGGATATCCGCTTTATCTGGTGGGCGGGCGGCGCCAACTTTACCCATCATCAGGATACCAATCGCCTGATCCGCGCCTGGCAAAAGCCGGAGCTGGTGGTGATTTCCGAATGCTTCTGGACCGCGGCGGCGCGCCATGCCGATATCGTCCTGCCTGCGACAACCTCATTTGAACGCAACGATATGACGATGACCGGCGATTACAGTAACCAGCATCTGGTGCCGATGAAACGGGTGGTCGCGCCGCGCGATGAAGCGCGCGATGATTTCGAGGTTTTCGCCGATCTCAGCGAGCGCTGGGAAGCGGGCGGGCGGGAGCGCTTCACTGAGGGTAAAAACGATCTGCAGTGGCTGGAGACGTTTTACCAGATTGCCGCCCAGCGCGGGGCGGCGCAGCAGGTTTCCCTGCCGCCGTTCGCCCAGTTCTGGCAGGACAATCAGTTGATTGAAATGCCGGAAAATCCTGAAAACGCGCGTTTCGCCCGCTTTGCCGCCTTCAGGGCCGATCCGCTGGCGAATCCGCTGAAAACCGCCAGCGGAAAAATTGAAATTCACTCGCCGACCATCGCCGGGTTTGCTTATGCGGATTGCCCGCCGCATCCTATGTGGCTGGAGCCGGACGAGTGGCACGGCAATGCGCAGGCAGGCCAGCTTCAGGTGCTTTCCGCGCATCCGGCGCATCGCCTTCATAGCCAGCTCAACCAGACGTCGCTGCGTGAACGGTACGCTGTGGCGGGCCGTGAACCGTTAACCCTTCATCCGCAGGATGCGCAGGCGCGCAATATTGCCGATGGCGATCTGGTGCGGGTATGGAATTCACGCGGTCAGGTGCTGGCCGGCGCAGTGGTAACCGACGGTATCCGTCCGGGGGTTATTTGCCTGCATGAAGGGGCGTGGCCGGATCTCGACGCTCAGGCGGGTATCTGCAAAAACGGTGCGGTAAACGTGCTTACCAAAGATATTCCCACCTCGCGACTGGGCAACGGCTGCGCCGGAAATACGGCGCTGGCCTGGCTGGAAAAATATACCGGACCCGAGCTTACGCTGACGGCATTTGATCCGCCGACCAATGCATAATCCAGGTTGGATGCTGGGTTTCATCCTGCCATGCGCAGTCTTCAATGCGGAAGCCTTGCGCATGGTAGAAATTTACCGCCTGAACGTTTTTCTGATATACCTCGAGGCTGAGCCAGCCGTAGTGTTTTTTGACTTCGCCGATTAGCGCGCTGCCGATACCCTGTCTGACGGCGTCCGGCGCAACGAACAGCGCGCCGATGAAGCGGGATTCCATTACGCTGATAAAGCCCTTCAGCATGCCATCCTGTTCCCAGACCCAGGTTTGGGCGGCGGGCAGATAAACGTCGCGCACTATCGCCAGGCTATCATGCCAGTAGCTTTCGGCGATAAACGGGTGCGCGTGGATCGTACTTTCCAGCCACAGCTCAAGCAGCGGGCCGGTTTCGCTAGCGTCCCAGTGGCGAATCATCCTGGCCTCCTGTGCGACAGAAACAACCGGTGACGTGGTCATTGACCAGACCGCAGGCCTGCATAAAGGAGTAGCAGATAGTGGAGCCGACAAACTTAAAGCCGCGTTTTTTCAGCGCTTTCGATAGCGCGTCAGAAGCGGGGGTGGTTGTCGGGATCTCCGCCAGCGTGGCGGCGGTCGTCACCTGCGGTTGATTGTCGACGAACGACCAGACGAAATCTGCGAAAGGTTCGCCATTTTCTTCCATTGCCAGGAAGGCGCGAGCGTTGCCGATGATGGCCTGGATTTTACCGCGGTGGCGAATAATACCGGCGTCGAGAAGCAGACGTTCAATATCTTCTTCACCCATAGCGGCGACGCGAACCGGGTCAAACTGGTGAAAAGCGTTGCGGTAGTTTTCACGCTTTTTCAGCACGGTGATCCACGATAGTCCGGCCTGCTGGCCCTCAAGGCAAATCATCTCAAACAGCTTACGGGGATTCTTTTCCGCAACGCCCCACTCGCTATCGTGATACTCAATGTATAAAGGATCCTGACTGACCCATCCGCAACGTTGCATCTGCCTCTCCCTTTTGTCATAAAAATCAGTCGTTCAACTTGACGGCTGAAAGATAAAGATAATAGTTAATACAGGGTTATTATTCCCACAGCAGGAATAGGGCACCCCATAAAAAAACACAGCAACCTTGCCGTTTCGGCTCTTTTTGGAGTCGCATTAATGATAATAAAGAAATGCAATGGCCTCCGGGGATTCCTGGTCCCGGCGTGCGTATCCGTCTGGGCGTCGTGTGTTGCCGGTGCGAATGCCTGGCAACAGGAATATATCGCTATCGATACAAAAAGTAATACAGCGGAACGCTATACATGGGACAGCGATCACCAACCGCGCTATGAAGATATTCTCGCGGAGCGGATAAATGCGGCCGACGATCCTTCAGGACTGGCATTTAATAAGGCAGTCTCCCCGGCAGATAGCGCCCGCGGGATGAGCGTCGGCTGGAATTTCTCTCTGCTCGAGGGCATGACGTCCGGTCCGGTAGCCAGTTTACATACCGATTTGACTTCGCCGCTGCTTAGCCGAAATGCCGCCGGAGCCGGCTATGTGAATACGCTGGGCTGGCGGGTCGATTACCAGAAATTATGGGGCGTACATCCGTGGGCGCAGGTGAGCTATAACCAGGGATTAACGACGGATTCTGGCGGGCCGAATCGCGCGCAGGATGGCGCCTGGCGGGACGTGACCTTTGGCGCGGATATGTCGCTTAACCCCCATATAGCCGCCTGGGCGGCGCTATCGCAGGCGGATAATGTGCCCTCCGGGGAAAACTATCTCTATTTAATGGGCGTGAGCGCCAATTTTTAATTTATTTGTATCATGTTTTATTTAATTTATTAACGTATCAGTTACAGCAGTGACGCATCTTGCAGCGATAGTGGACACTAACTTTGCAGTAAATATTTAAGGCGTGAATGTTTTGCAATGTCATTCATTCCGTCTTTTATGCATTTCATTCCGCAGTAGCGGCAGCTCATGCCTTTTTTCCCCAGGCTTACAGGGGACTTCGTTATGGTGGCGGCAGTTAATTATTCAGGACAACTGCTATGAACGCTGCAAACCGTCAATACACCCGCTGGCTCACGCTGCTCGGCACTATCATTACGCAATTTGCGCTGGGATCGGTTTATACATGGAGTTTGTTCAATAGTTCCCTTTCCGCCAAGCTGAACGAACCGGTAAGCCAGGTGGCATTCTCATTTGGCCTGCTAAGCCTTGGTCTGGCGCTCTCCTCATCCGTGGCGGGTAAATTACAGGAACGTTTTGGCGTCAAACGCGTCACCATGGCGTCAGGCGTTCTGCTGGGCCTCGGTTTCTTCCTTACCGCTCATTCAAACAGCCTGATGATGCTGTGGCTGAGCGCGGGCCTGCTGGTGGGGCTGGCGGATGGCGCCGGCTATCTGCTCACGCTGTCAAACTGCGTCAAATGGTTCCCGGAACGTAAGGGGCTGATCTCCGCCTTTTCCATCGGTTCTTATGGGCTTGGCAGCCTGGGCTTTAAATTTATTGATTCCCATCTGCTGGCGACGGTCGGCCTTGAGAAAACCTTTATTATCTGGGGCGCAATCGTGCTGGTGATGATTGTGTTCGGCGCGACGCTGATGAAAGACGCACCGAACCATACCGCTACCGCCAACAACGGCGTCGTCGAAAACGACTTCACCCTTGCCGAATCGATGCGTAAACCACAGTACTGGATGCTGGCGGTAATGTTCCTGACCGCCTGCATGAGCGGCCTGTACGTGATTGGCGTGGCGAAAGATATTGCCCAGGGGATGGTGCACCTTGATGTGGCGACGGCAGCTAACGCGGTCACGGTGATCTCTATCGCTAACCTTAGCGGTCGCCTGGTGCTGGGGATCCTGTCTGATAAAATGTCCCGTATTCGAGTGATTACCATCGGGCAGGTTGTTTCGCTTATCGGTATGGCGGCGCTGCTGTTCGCTCCGCTGAACGCCACCACTTTCTTCGCCGCCATTGCCTGCGTGGCCTTTAACTTCGGCGGTACGATTACCGTCTTCCCGTCGCTGGTCAGCGAATTCTTTGGTCTCAATAACCTGGCGAAAAATTACGGCGTGATTTATCTCGGCTTTGGTATCGGCAGCATTTGCGGTTCCCTGATTGCGTCCCTGTTCGGCGGTTTCTACGTGACCTTCTGCGTCATCTTTGCGCTGCTGATTCTCTCCCTGGCGCTATCGACCACCATCCGCCAGCCGAAAAGTGAGATTTATCACGAAGCGCATGCCTGAAGCCGGGCGTTATCGTGGTCTCGATGATTAATCACCTAAGCTAATAGTGCCAATCCAACCAAATGTTTTGTAAATGTTTGGTTGGATCACATTCCCTCCTGATACTTTTCCCTTCCGCTGTGGTCTACTTAGCGCGCATTGTAGAGGTTTCTTATAACCAAGCTAAACGCACTTTATTAACCTGCTTACTTATATTGCTTAAGTCGGGCGGTTTTATCTCTTCGTTTTCCAGGTTTTTTGCATGAAATACATTAAAACGATGACGCAGCTGAAGCTCAGTATCTGGCTGGCGCTGTACATCGGCTGGTTTATGAACGCTGCCGTACTCTTCCGCCGCTTCGAAGGGTACGCTCAGGAATTTACCATCTGGAAAGGACTCTCAGGGGCAGTGGAACTGGTCGGGACTTTCCTGGTCACCTTCTTTCTGCTGCGTATTTTGTCGCTGTTCGGACGCCGGGTCTGGCGTATCCTCGCGACTATCGTCGTTCTATTCTCCGCTGCCGCCAGCTATTACATGACCTTCCTGAACGTGGTGATCGGCTACGGGATTATCGCCTCGGTGATGACCACCGACATCGACTTATCCAGAGAGGTGATCGGCTGGCACCTGATCCTCTGGCTGGTGCTGATGAGCGCGCTGCCGCTGCTGCTTATCTGGAGCAACCGCTGCCGCTTCACGCTGCTGCGGCAAATTCGTACCCCTGGCCAGCGGATGAAGAATATTACGATCGTATTGCTGGCGGGATTGATGGTCTGGGGGCCAATCCGTTTGCTGGAGGTCCGTCAGAAGAACTTCGAGCGGAGCTCAGAGGTCGATCTGCCAAGCTACGGCGGCGTAGTGGCTAACTCCTACCTGCCGTCAAACTGGCTTTCGGCGCTGGGGCTGTACGCGTGGGCGCAGGTTGATGAGTCATCGGATACTAAATCCCTGATTAATCCGGCGAAAAAATTTACCTACGTGGCGCCCGAAGGGCTCGACGATACCTACGTGGTGTTTATCATCGGCGAAACCACCCGCTGGGATCATATGGGGATTCTGGGCTATAGCCGTAATACCACGCCTAAGCTGGCGCAGGAGAAAAACCTGGTCGCTTTTCGCGGATACTCCTGCGATACCGCGACTAAGCTGTCCCTGCGCTGTATGTTCGTCCGTCAGGGCGGGGCGGATGATAATCCGCAGCGGACGCTGAAAGAGCAGAACGTTTTTGCCGTTCTGCATCAGCTTGGCTTTACCGGCGACCTGTATGCCATGCAGAGCGAGATGTGGTTCTACAGCAACACGATGGCGAACAATATCGCCTATCGCGAGCAGATTGGCGCGGAGCCGAGTAACCGCGGCAAGAGCGTTGACGATATGCTGCTGGTGGACGAAATGAAGCGCGGTCTGGCGAAGAATCCCAATGGTAAGCATCTGATTATTCTGCATACCAAAGGGTCGCACTTTAACTATACCCAGCGCTATCCGCGCAGTTTTGCGCAGTGGCAGCCGGAGTGCGTTGGCGTCGATAATAAGTGTTCGAAGGCTGAGCTGATTAACTCGTATGATAACAGCGTGACCTATGTCGATCACTTTATTGTCAGCGTGCTGGATCAGCTGCGGGATAAGAAAGCGATTGTTTTCTATGCCGCCGACCACGGCGAGTCCATTAATGAGCGCGAGCACCTACACGGTACGCCTCGCAAGATGGCGCCGCCGGAGCAGTTCCGCGTGCCGATGATGGTATGGATGTCGGATAAGTATCTGGCGTCTCCCGATCATGCCGCCTCTTTTGCTCGCCTGAAGCAGCAGGCAGCCATGAAGGTGCCGCGCCGCCACGTAGAGCTGTATGACACCATTATGGGCTGTCTTGGCTATACTTCGCCGGACGGCGGGATTAACCAATATAACAACTGGTGCCACGTTCCTGACGCTGCGGCGAAAAAGCCGTAGCGGAGTGGCGAGTTTCTCGCCGCTTGAGCGACTTTTTCATAATAAGGCATTGACGGGTGTGTATCGCAGCAGTAAGATGCGCCCGCATTCGGTGATTGGCGCAGCCTGGTAGCGCACTTCGTTCGGGACGAAGGGGTCGGAGGTTCGAATCCTCTATCACCGACCAAATTCAAAAGCCTGCTCAACGAGCAGGCTTTTTTGCATCTGTAGCTTTTACTGATATGCAGCATCGCCTCCGGGAAATTAGCCGCATCGCACACCGCTCCCGGGGGCGGCGCAAAGCGCCTTGCCCGGGCTACAGGTTCAGCATTGTTTGCGGGCAGGTAGCCCGGACAGATGCGCAGCATCGCCTCCGGGAAAAGGCGCTGCCTGCTAAGAGTGTGAAAAAACGCATCCATCCTCATTTCCTGCCGCCAATTCCCTGTTTTGTGACATCTTCCATTGTATTTTTTATATATGCTCCGATCTTTTTTCGCGAAGCTTATGGATAACTTCAGCATTTTCCGCTGTGCGTTTTAACGTTCACGCTATTTATCGCTCACATATTGGTCACATCGCAAGAAATTTTTACCATTTCCTGTAATTGCTTATGACTGCCTGTTGAAAAATATAAAGGGCTTTATTCTGTCTATTGGCCGCTAGCATAAATTTCTCTGCTGGAAATAGCGCATTGCACTTTTTTTAATCTTTGCCTGCCGATTCTCACCCCGGATGTAAAACCAGGTTGGCTGTATTGACGTTTCCCCATTCTGTTGACAGATTGTAGGGCATGAGGGGCATTTCATGGAGAATCCGTACTGCAACTCAGTCGTTTTTGCGAAAGGAATCCCCATCTCTCTCAACGCTTTCGGGCACCACCGACCGGACCGGGTATATTCTAAATAGTTCGAGCTGCGGGAAGGCGGCAAGCTTGAGAATCCCCAGGAGCATAGATGGCTATGTGACTGGAGCGATCGAGCGCAGCCAACGCATCCGTAGTTCGAAATATGACGAATAAAAATAAATAAAGGTCTGGCGGATATATGCAAACAACATCACATTTGGAGCAGAATAATGAGTATTTCCTTGAAGAAATCAGGGATGCTGAAGCTTGGTCTGAGCCTGGTTGCCATGACCGTCGCAGCAAGCGTACAAGCGAAGACCCTGGTTTATTGTTCAGAAGGTTCGCCGGAAGGCTTTAACCCACAGCTCTTCACCTCTGGTACCACCTATGACGCCAGCTCAGTGCCAATTTATAACCGCCTGGTAGAATTCAAAACCGGCACCACGGAAGTTATTCCGGGCCTGGCGGAGAAATGGGAAGTTAGTGAAGACGGAAAAACCTATACTTTCCATCTGCGTAAAGACGTGAAGTGGCAGGATAACAAAGATTTTAAACCGACCCGCACGCTGAACGCCGATGACGTCGTTTTCTCATTCGACAGACAAAAAAATACCAATAACCCGTACCACAAAGTGTCTGGCGGCAGCTATGAATACTTTGAAGGCATGGGATTACCAGACCTGATTAGCGAAGTGAAGAAAGTGGACGATAATACCGTCCAGTTCGTGCTGACCCGTCCGGAATCGCCGTTCCTTGCCGACCTCGCTATGGACTTCGCCTCTATTCTGTCAAAAGAGTATGCCGATAACATGCTGAAAGCCGGTACGCCGGAGAAAGTGGACCTCAACCCAATCGGTACCGGTCCGTTCCAGCTGCTGCAGTATCAAAAAGACTCCCGTATTCTCTATAAAGCCTTCCCGGGTTACTGGGGCACTAAGCCGAAAATCGATCGCCTGGTCTTCTCCATCACCCCTGATGCTTCCGTGCGCTACGCTAAGCTGCAGAAAAATGAATGCCAGATCATGCCGTACCCGAACCCGGCAGACATCGCGCGCATGAAGGAAGACAAAAATATCACCCTGCTGGAACAGCCGGGTCTGAACGTCGGCTACCTCTCTTTTAACACCGAGAAGAAGCCGCTGGATGATGTCAAAGTTCGTCAGGCGCTGACCTACGCGGTAAACAAAGAAGCGATTATCAAAGCCGTTTATCAGGGCGCCGGCCAGGCCGCGAAGAACCTGATCCCGCCGACCATGTGGGGCTATAACGACGACATTAAAGACTACACCTACGATCCAGAAAAAGCGAAAGCGCTGCTGAAAGAGGCGGGACTGGAAAAAGGCTTTACCATCGACCTGTGGGCGATGCCGGTACAGCGTCCGTATAACCCGAACGCGCGCCGTATGGCTGAGATGATTCAGGCCGACTGGGCTAAAGTTGGCGTCCAGGCCAAGATCGTGACCTTCGAGTGGGGTGAATACCTCAAGCGCGCGAAAGCGGGCGAGCACCAGACCGTAATGATGGGCTGGACCGGCGACAACGGGGATCCGGATAACTTCTTCGCGACCCTGTTTAGCTGCGCCGCGGCAAAAGACGGTTCTAACTACTCCCGCTGGTGCTACAAGCCGTTTGAAGACTTGATTCAACCGGCTCGCGCTACCGACGACCACAACAAGCGTATTGAGCTGTACAAACAGGCTCAGGTTGTGATGCACGACCAGGCGCCGGCGCTGATCGTCGCTCACTCCACCGTCTATGAGCCGGTGCGTAAAGAGGTCAAAGGCTACGTGGTCGATCCATTAGGTAAACACCACTTCGATAACGTCTCTATCGAATAATAACAGCGTGTTTCCCCTCTCCCCGCCTTGGGGAGAGGGAATTGACATTTGTGAGCAATACAGACGTCCTGTCACCAGGCGGGTCGTCACTAGAGAGAATCCGGGTTATGTTGCAGTTCATTCTCCGACGTTTGGGACTTGTCATCCCGACATTTATCGGTATTACCCTTCTCACTTTTGCCTTCGTTCATATGATTCCCGGCGACCCGGTGATGATTATGGCGGGCGAACGTGGTATTTCCCCTGAACGTCACGCGCAGCTGCTGGCCGAGATGGGCCTTGATAAACCGATGTGGCAGCAGTACGTCAACTATATTTGGGGCGTGATGCACGGTGATTTGGGCATCTCGCTGAAAAGCCGTATTCCCGTCTGGGAAGAGTTCGTACCGCGCTTTAAAGCCACGATGGAGCTGGGCGTCTGCGCGATGATTTTTGCCGTCATTGTCGGTATCCCGGTGGGCGTGCTGGCGGCGGTTAAGCGCGGCTCTATCTTCGACCACACCTCCGTTGGCCTCGCGCTGACCGGCTACTCTATGCCCATCTTCTGGTGGGGCATGATGCTAATCATGCTGGTGTCGGTGCAGCTCAATCTGACGCCGGTTTCCGGGCGTATCAGCGATACCGTCTTCCTTGACGATACCCTGCCGTTGACCGGATTTATGCTGATCGATACCGCGATTTGGGGCGAGCCGGGCGACTTTATTGATGCGGTAATGCATATGATCCTGCCCGCGGTGGTGCTGGGGACGATTCCCCTGGCGGTGATCGTGCGTATGACCCGTTCGTCGATGCTGGAAGTGCTGGGTGAGGATTATATCCGTACCGCGCGCGCGAAAGGCCTGACGCGGATGCGGGTAATCATCGTGCATGCTTTACGTAACGCGATGCTGCCGGTGGTCACGGTTATCGGCCTGCAGGTCGGTACGCTGCTGGCGGGGGCTATCCTGACCGAAACCATCTTCTCCTGGCCGGGCCTTGGCCGCTGGCTGATTGATGCGCTGCAGCGCCGCGACTATCCGGTGGTGCAGGGCGGGGTGCTGCTGGTGGCGACGATGATTATTCTCGTCAACCTGCTGGTCGACCTATTGTACGGCGTGGTGAACCCGCGTATCCGGCATAAGAAGTAAGGGGCCATCATGTCACAATTTACTGAAAATAAAGTTGTCGCCGCGCCGGTGCCAATGACCCCGTTGCAGGAGTTCTGGCACTATTTTAAACGTAATAAAGGCGCCGTCGTGGGGCTGGCCTATGTCGCGGTGATGATCATCATCGCCGTCTTTGCCAACTTCCTCGCGCCTTACAATCCGGCGGATCAGTTCCGCGATGCGCTGCTGGCTCCGCCGTTCTGGCAGGAGGGCGGCAGCATGTCCCACCTGCTCGGCACCGATGACGTTGGCCGCGATATCCTGTCGCGCCTGATGTACGGCGCGCGCCTGTCGCTGCTGGTAGGCTGTCTGGTCGTTGTGCTATCGCTGATCCTCGGTGTGGTGCTCGGTCTTGTCGCGGGCTATTTTGGCGGCGTGATTGACTCGGTCATTATGCGCGTTGTCGACATTATGCTGGCCCTGCCAAGTCTGCTGCTGGCGCTGGTGCTGGTGGCCATCTTCGGCCCGTCGATCGTCAATGCCTCTATAGCGCTGACCTTTGTCGCCCTGCCGCACTACGTGCGTCTGACCCGCGCGGCGGTGCTGGTAGAGGTGAACCGCGATTACGTCACCGCTTCCCGCGTGGCGGGGGCCGGCGCGATGCGTCAGATGTTCATCAACATTCTTCCTAACTGCCTTGCGCCGCTGATTGTTCAGGCGTCTCTGGGCTTCTCTAACGCCATTCTCGATATGGCCGCTCTTGGCTTCCTTGGCATGGGTGCGCAGCCGCCGACACCGGAGTGGGGCACGATGCTCTCCGACGTGTTGCAGTTCGCGCAGAGCGCCTGGTGGGTCGTCACCTTTCCCGGTGTCGCTATCCTGCTGACGGTGCTGGCATTTAACCTGATGGGTGACGGTCTGCGTGACGCGCTCGATCCCAAACTGAAGCAGTAAGAGGTTCGAGATGGCGTTATTAAATGTAGATAAACTCTCGGTGCACTTCGGCGACGAAGGGACGCCGTTCCGCGCCGTAGATCGCGTGAGCTACAGCGTAAATCAGGGTGAAGTGGTTGGTATCGTCGGCGAGTCCGGTTCGGGTAAATCGGTTAGCTCTTTGGCGATTATGGGGCTGATTGACTATCCCGGCCGGGTAATGGCTGAAAAGCTGGAGTTTAACGGTCGCGACCTGAAGCGCATTTCCGAAAAAGAGCGCCGCCAGCTGGTGGGCGCGGAAGTGGCGATGATCTTCCAGGACCCGATGACCAGCCTGAATCCGTGCTATACAGTCGGCTACCAGATCATGGAAGCCATTAAGGTGCACCAGGGCGGCAACAAGAAAACCCGCGTGCAGCGGGCGATTGACCTGCTGACGCTGGTCGGTATCCCCGACCCGGCTTCGCGTCTTGATGTCTATCCGCATCAGCTTTCCGGCGGTATGAGCCAGCGCGTGATGATTGCGATGGCCATCGCCTGTCGGCCAAAGCTGCTGATTGCCGATGAACCCACGACGGCGCTGGATGTGACTATCCAGGCGCAGATCATTGAACTGCTGCTGGAGCTGCAGCAAAAAGAGAATATGGCGCTGATCCTGATCACCCACGATCTGGCGCTGGTGGCCGAAGCGGCGCACAAAATCATCGTCATGTACGCGGGGCAGGTGGTGGAAACCGGCGACGCGCAGGATATCTTCCGCGCGCCTCGCCACCCCTATACGCAGGCGCTGCTGCGCGCGCTGCCGGAGTTCGCTCAGGATAAAGCGCGCCTTGCCTCGCTGCCGGGCGTGGTGCCGGGTAAATACGACCGTCCGAACGGCTGTTTGCTTAATCCGCGCTGCCCCTATGCGACAGACAAATGCCGCAGTGAAGAACCTGAGCTGAACCTGCTTAACGGCGGTCGCCAGTCGAAATGCCATTACCCACTTGATGATGCCGGGAGGCCTGGGCTATGAGTACGCATGAGGCCACCACGCAACAGCCTCTGTTGCTGGCCACCGATCTGAAAAAATACTACCCGGTGAAGAAGGGGCTGTTTGCGCCGGAACGCCTGGTCAAAGCGCTGGACGGCGTTTCGTTTACCCTTGAACGCGGTAAAACGCTGGCGGTGGTGGGGGAGTCTGGCTGCGGCAAGTCGACGCTCGGTCGTCTGCTGACGATGATTGAAATTCCCACCGGCGGGGAGCTTTACTACCAGGGACAGGACCTGTTGAAGCACGATCCGCAGGCGCAGAAGCTGCGCCGGCAGAAAATCCAGATTGTGTTCCAGAATCCCTACGGTTCGCTTAACCCGCGTAAAAAGGTGGGGCAGATTCTCGAGGAGCCGCTGCAGATCAACACCAGCTTGAGCAAAGAGCAGCGCCGGGAGAAGGCGCTGGCGATGATGGCGAAAGTGGGTCTGAAAACCGAACATTACGACCGTTATCCGCATATGTTCTCCGGCGGCCAGCGTCAGCGTATCGCCATTGCCCGCGGTCTGATGCTTGACCCGGACGTGGTGATCGCCGATGAACCGGTCTCCGCGCTGGACGTTTCGGTGCGCGCGCAGGTGCTGAACCTGATGATGGATTTACAGCAGGATATGGGGCTTTCTTACGTCTTCATCTCTCACGATTTGTCGGTCGTGGAGCATATCGCTGATGAAGTCATGGTGATGTATCTGGGCCGCTGCGTGGAGAAAGGGACGAAGGATCAAATCTTCAATAACCCGCAGCATCCGTACACTCAGGCGCTACTGTCAGCCACGCCGCGTCTGAATCCGGATGACCGCCGCGAGCGTATCAAGCTCACCGGCGAGCTGCCGAGCCCACTGAATCCGCCGCCGGGATGCGCGTTTAACGCCCGCTGTCGCCGCCGTTTTGGCCCATGTACCCAGCTTCAACCGCAGCTGAAAGACTACAGCGGCCAACTGGTGGCCTGCTTTGCGGTCGACCAGGATCAAAACGGCGAGAAGCCGCTGAGCTGATCCAGGTAACCGATAATCAAAGCCGAAGCCTGTGCTTCGGCTTTTTTTATCCCGGACTCAGCGCTGTTGGAACAAACCTACAACGAACAATGCTGGCACCCTACGCCAGTACAATAGTTATTGCGGGAGTTCGAGATAACTACATGAAAATATTTTGTTTTATCTTCGTTCTTTCTTTGGTTGGAGCGGGTAAGCAGCAAAGGTGATTCATGAAGTTGTTCCTTGTTGTTCGGTCAACGCTTTATATTCCTGGTTTTTGGCTAACATCCTGAGCTATTTATTTTGCGCCGCGGTGTTATTTATTATTTTAATTAAGCGTGGCAGGTGATTACTAAAGACATTAAAAAATATTAAAATGTTTTCTCTTTCGCATTCAGTCGGCGCGTATTACACGGTTTTTAAAAGTTAAACGGCATAAAAAACTACGGTCTGCTGATAGCCCGGCAGGTTGCGGGGGGATTGATGACGCTGCCGCCCAAAAAATGGGGCTATCATTTTGAAAAAGAGCTGTTAGTGTAGCCGCACTACCGCTATGGAATTAAACCAGTCAGGCTTATTCAAAATAATCAAATTAATACTAAAGTTAGCGTATCGTGACGGGCGTAACTCCCCAAAAAACAACCCATTAAACTATGCTCTGGCGGCATAGCATGACAATTAAAACAGATTAAATATGATGTATTTAAAATCATGAGGTTATCTATGAACCATTATGATGATTTGCAGCGCTTTAAGGAAAAGACGCGGACACACAGTCTCCCATTCAAGGACCTCTCATCAGAAACCGGCGCCGGTGAAAAAGGCGATTGGGTTATTCTCAATCAGCTTATTCCTGCGGAGCAAGCATCCTCTTTGGCTATGGGCGGATCGGTATCTTTACCTCTGCCGCAGCTGGTGCCGGCCAATATGTTTCATCAGGTGGAGCGGACAGCCATTCAGACCGCGCCGGCGACATCGTCGGTTGCGCCGTCGGTAATGATTCCCGACCCTGCAGCCCCATCCGCGCCGCAGCCTGTTCCCGCGGTGAGTCATATTGCTCCGGTTGCCGTAGAACCGATAGTGCAGGCAGGCGAGGCCGCGACCGGGCAAGCGTTCCGGACAGCCGTATCGCAACCTGTTGCGCCGCTATCTGACCACGTGCCAGCTCCGGCTGTCAGACCTCGCCCGGCGATAGCGCCGACGGTGGACGGTTTTGCCCATCTCTTTGCGGCAAAAACGGTGGCGCCAGCGGCGAAAGATAAAGATCAGCCCCTGAAATCACTCTTAGAAAGGATTGCGACATGCCGTTGATCTGCGTGTGTTCGCCGAAAGGCGGCGTAGGAAAGACGACCCTGGCGGCAAACCTGGCCTGGGCGTTGGCCCGCGCAGGCAGCAAAGTCCTCGCTCTGGATTTTGATGTGCAGAACGCGCTGCGCCTGCATTTTGGCGTGCCTCTCGGCGATGAGCGTGGGTATGCCGCAAAAGCGCTGGAGCTCCATGACTGGAGCCAGTGCGTGTTAAGCGCCGGCAGCAATATTTTCGTTTTGCCCTACGGCGAGGTGAGCGAGGCGCAGCGACAGGCGTTCGATGAGCGTCTGACCCATGACGCGCATTTCCTGACGCGCGGGCTGGCGGCACTGCTTAACTATCCTGGGCTGATTACCGTTGCCGACCTGCCGCCGGGCCCTTCACCCGCGCTAAAGGCGCTGACTTCGCTGGCCGACATGCATCTGGTACCGCTGCTGGCGGATACCGCATCGATGTCCGCATTGTCGCACGTGGTAAAGCAGCGCCTGACCGGAGGCGCTCTCAACGCTAAACACGGTCACTATTTTGTGATTAACCAGAGCGATAACCGTCGCCAGGTCAGTCGCGATGTCACGGCGTTGATGGAAGAAAAGCTGGGCGATCGTCTGCTGGGCATTATTCATCGTGATGAAAGCGTGGTGGAGGCAAATGCCTCCCAGAAGTCGATCCTCGACTTTAACTCATCCTCCGCAGCCGCCTTTGATATTGAAATTATTGCCAAAAAAATCTCTGCGCAGTTGGGTATCAATATCGGCGACGGCACGGTGCACAGCCAGCCTCGCAGGTCAGGTCTTTAATTTAACTGCAGGGCTGCTCAATGAAAAAAACGCTTTTCTGGGCGCTGGTATTGGTGCTTGCGCCCATTGCCGTGCTGGTGGTGATTACGCCGATGGACAGCCAAAAGCAGTCTATTTTTGGCCTGCTGAGCATCGGTATTCTCTTTGTTATGGGTTTCAGTAAAAACCGCAGCGTTTCCGTCATTATGGTGGTGACATCGCTGTTGATGTCGACCCGTTATATGTATTTTCGTCTGACGCAGACCCTGCATTTCAACTCCACCATCGAAGCGATTCTGGGAATGGGGTTGTTTCTGGCGGAAGTCTATATCTGGGTGATGTTGCTGCTGAACTACCTGCAAACGGTCTGGCCGCTGAAGCGTGAAATCGTCCCGTTGCCCGATGATATGAGCCAGTGGCCGACGGTAGATATCTATATTCCCAGCTATAACGAACCGCTTGAAGTGGTGCGTGATACCGTGCTCGCTGCGCAATGTATTGATTATCCAAAAGATAAATTAAAAATCTATTTGCTGGATGACGGCAAGCGTAACGAATTCGCGGTATTCGCCGCCGACGTTGGGGTAGGGTATATCACCCGCAACGATAACAAACACGCCAAGGCAGGCAACCTCAACCACGCGATGACGCTAACCAACGGCGAGCTGATCTGCGTTTTTGACTGCGACCACGTGGCAACCCGCGTCTTCTTGCAGGCAACGGTGGGGGGATTCCTCAAAGACCCGATGCTGGCGCTGGTGCAGACGCCGCACTATTTTTACTCGCCGGATCCCTTCGAGCGCAATCTCTCCGTCGGCCGCAATATTCCCAACGAAGGGATGCTGTTTTATGGTCCGATTCAGCAGGGAAACGACAACTGGAATGCGACCTTCTTCTGCGGTTCCTGCGCGGTTATTCGCCGCGCTGCGCTGGAGCAGATCGGTGGCTTTGCGGTTGAGACCGTCACCGAAGACGCCCATACCGCGCTGAAGTTCCAGCGTCTGGGCTGGAAATCGGCGTTCCTGGATATTCCTCTGGCGGCAGGTTTGGCTACCGAACGCCTGGTGGTGCACGTCATTCAGCGTACCCGCTGGGCCCGCGGGATGACGCAAATTTTCCGTCTGGATAACCCGCTACTTGGGCGTGGGCTAACGTTCCAGCAGCGCCTGTGCTACCTCAGCGCCATGCTCTATTATCAGTTCGCTCTGCCGCGCGTGGTCTTTGTCACCGCACCGCTGGCCTATCTGCTGTTCAACCTGAATATCATCTACTCCTCGGCGAGCCTGATTGTTTCCTACGCGCTGCCGCATCTGTTCCTCGCGATCTATGTCGGATCGCGCATGAACGGCCGCTATCGCTACAGTTTCTGGGGCGAAATCTACGATATCGTGCTGGCCTTCCACCTGGTGCTGCCAACGCTGGTCACCATGATTTTCCCCAAACGCGGAAAATTCAACGTGACCGATAAAGGCGGCCTGCTGGACGTGGGCTACTTCGACTTTACCGTCGTCAGGCCACACCTGGTCGTCGCCTGCCTGCTGGGCCTGGGGGTGGTGGTTGGTATCGTCCGCGCCATCGGTCACGACTATTTTGGCTCAGACCCGAACGTTATCGCGCTGAACGTCGGTTGGGGGATTTACAGCCTGATTTTCCTGCTGGCCGCCATTGCCGTGGCGCGCGAAACCCGTCAGGTACGAAAAACGATTCGTATTGATGTCGATATCCCGGTGCTTATCCACTACACCAGCGGCATTGTCTCCCGCAGCCACACCGCAGATCTGTCCATGGGCGGTTGCCGCGTAAGCGCGCCGGATAAGCGTCACCTGGAGGATGAAATCGAAGAGATTGAGCTAATTCTTCAGTCCGGAGCGATTTCGATCCCGGTACGCCAGGTCACCGCTGACGATCGGTTTATCCGCCTGCAATTTGATGAAAACATTCAGCTTTCCCGTCGCCGTGAACTGGTGCGGGTGGTGCTGGCCCGCGCCGATGCGTGGATTAATCCGCCGCGCCCGCAGGACAACCCGTTCCGCTCTTTCGCCACGATTTTACGCTGCGTATTTGAACTCTTCTGGCTGACGTGGAAGACGCGCCGCAGCCAGCGTCGTCAGCCCTCTGCGGCAAACCCCGCGCAGGAGGATGGCAGTCTATGAAATCCTTAACGACGCTCGCGCTGCTGGTTGGAGTGCTCTCTGCGCCAGCGCTGCACAGCGAGGAGATGCCCGCAGATTCATTGCCGGAGCTTAACTTTCCGCTTCCAGATGCGGCTGCGAACAGCGCATCGGCGCCCGCTAGCGAAGCGAATTCACCGGCGACGACGGAAGCCGCGTCGGCAAACGCCGCTCAGCCGGATTCGCTACCCGCGCTGCCGCCGATAACGCCTGTTGTCCCTGATACGGTACCGCTTACGCCGATCGTTGGCGGCAATCTTAACCTGATGCAGATGGGCATGCCGGACGGCATTATCCTCAGCGGTGGACAAAATCAGGGCGGCGCCAGCTTTACGCTCCCCTCCGATCAGGTGGTCACCCACGCCCAGCTGATGCTGGAGGTCAAGGTTTCGCCGGAGATGGCGTCCCGCAACGCCACGCTGCAATTAATGCTCAACGGCCAGCCGCTCGGCACCTTGCCGCTGGGGGCTGATGGCGAGGATATTTCGCACTACCAGCTGGATATCCCGGCGGCGCTGATGGTGTCCAGCAACAACCTGAGCTTTAAGATTAACGACGGCGATGCGCTGCAGTGCCGGCTCGATATTCACGACACCTCGCGGGTAACCATTCTGCCCGGCTCCCACTTTAGCTGGGAGAGCCAGCAGCTCAATATCAGCAACGATTTGGGCCACTTCCCGCGCCCGTTTTTCGACCGTATGCAGATGACGCCAGCGGATATCGCTATCGCGTATCCGGAGAAACCAACGGCGGATATTTTCAGCGCAGCGGCGCTGGTGTCGTCATGGCTGGGTATTCAGGCCGACTATCGCGGTATCGCTTTTGACGCGCTGCGCGATCGCCTGCCCGAGAAACACGGGATTATCATCGGTCATCCCGGGGATCGGGTGGGCGGCCTGACGCTGCCGCAAACCGACAAACCGCTGCTGCGGATCGTGGAAAATCCCGGTAATCCGGCTTATAAGCTGCTGCTGATCGTCGGCCAGAATGACGCCGCACTGCGCATGGCCGCGTGGCGCCTGACCCGCGGCGATTTCGCCCCGCAGACGGCCAGCATGACCGTGGATCCGCAGGCGATTCCCGTCGGCAAGCCCTACGATGCGCCGCGCTGGATCGCCACCGATCGTCCGGTAAAAATCAGCGAGCTGATCCGTCAGGATCAAAGTATGACCGTTAGCGGCGTGTGGCATGAACCGCTGCGCGTGGCCTTTCGCGCCGCGCCGGATCTTTATCTGTGGGATGGAGAAACTATCCCCCTGCAAATTGGCTATCGTTTCCCGTCGGAGAACTGGATTAACGAGGATAAGTCGCTGCTGAGCGTGACGCTGAACAACACCTTCCTTAATAATCTACCGATGAACAAACAGGGGCCGCTGGAGAAGCTCTGGCGGCATCTGGGCGGCGACGCGCGTCAGGAACGGTTTACTATCCCGCTGGCGCCGTATCTGATTTACGGTGATAACCAGCTATCTCTCTATTTCAACCTGGTGCCGAAGGATAACGCGCCCTGTTCGCTCCTGCTGAACAGCACTATCAAGAGTCGAATCACCGACGATTCGTGGATCGATTTGAGCGGTACGCGGCACTTCTCGCTGCTGCCGAATCTTTCCTATTTTGTCGGCGCTTCGTTCCCGTTCTCCCGGTTAGCGGATTATTCGCAAACTACGCTGCTGCTGCCGGAACAGCCTTCGGAAACCCAGGTGGCGATGATGCTGAATCTGGCAGCCCGTTCGGGTAATTCAACCGGCAAAGCGTTAGCCAACAACCGCGTAATATTGGGCGTTCCTGACGGCGGCGCCAATGCGCCGCTGCTGCGCGATCGCGACGTGCTGGCGGTCAGTTCCCTCGAGCAACAAGCGTTTAACCAGCGCCTGCTGGCCTATTCCCCCTACGCCCCGGTCGATAACCTGCTGAGCGTACGTGAACCGACGCTGTGGGAAAAGATTCAGCGCAGGCTGAGCGGCGACTGGGCTTCTGACGGCGTCGATGCCGACCGCTATTTCTCCTCCAGCAGCGCCTGGCGCGGTTTTATCAGCTATCGCTCACCGTGGAACCCGCAGCGGGTGGTGGTGGTGGCGATGGCCAGCAGCGACGATCAGCTGGCGAAACTGGAAGACGATCTTAATTCCCCGCGTATCAATGCCGGTATTCGCGGCGATACGGCAGTGATCACCAGCGATAACGGCGTGCGTAGCTTCCAGGTCAGCACGCCGTTCCCCAGCGGCCAGATGCCGTGGTACATGATGGCGGTATGGTACGCCAATCAGCACTCCGGGCTGCTGGCGGTGCTGGGGTTGATTACGACATCGATTCTGGGTCTGGCGCTGACCGCCATGTTTAAACGTCATGCTCGTAAGCGCCTGGATTCGGGAGAGAGCCAATGAAAAGAGCCAGCAGAATGAATACCCATGCAGCCCGTCAATTTTCTACGCTGTGCCTGTCCGGCGCGCTGACGCTTGGCGCATTCGGCGGAGCGCACGCGGCGGGTAACGATGCCGCGCTACAAGCGTTGTTCGCACAGGCCAACTACTGGCACGAAAAATCGCATGACGAACTGGCGATGGAATCGCTGCAAAAAGTGCTATCGGTGGATGCCAACAACGCTCAGGCGCTGTACCTGATGGCGCTATGGGCGCAGCAGGGGGGCAATCTGCAGGCCGCAGCCCAGTGGCGGGCGCGGCTGGAGAAAGCGGCGCCCGACAGCCCCGGACTACAGGATCTGGATAGCGCAAAAAAAATGGCGCAGGTGCCGCAGGGACAGCTCACTCTGGCCAGACAGCAGGCGCGCAGCGGCAATGTTCCCGCCGCGCTGGCGACCTGGCGGAGTATGTTTAACGGCAACGTTCCGCCTTCCGGGCTGGCGGCCGAATACTATATGACCATGGCCAGCGACAAGGCGCTCTACCCACAGGCGTTGAGCGAACTACGTCAATACGTCGCGCAGCATCCGCAGGAGAACGCGCCGCGCGTTGCCCTGGGCAAAGTGCTCACCTGGCGCGAAGAGACCCGCCGGGAAGGCATCGCCATGCTGGAGCCGATGGCCAGCGGCAGCAAAGAAGCCGATAGCGGGCTGCGTCAGGCGCTGCTGTGGCTGGGGCCGCAGCCGGGGGATGAGCCGTTTTACGACACCTGGATGCAGCGTCATCCGCAGGATACTGAAGTCCAGAACTACTTTCGCGAACGGCGCAGCGGTCAGGCGCGCGGCCAGGGCTATTCTGACCTCAACAGCGGCAATACCGCCGCGGCGAAGCAGCAGTTTGAACAGGTTCTGCAAAGCAACCCGCAGGACGCTGACGCGCTGGCCGGAATGGGCTATATCGCCCAGCGCAGCGGCGATTTTCAGGCGGCCTCTCAGTATTTGAGCCGGGCGGCGGATCTCGGCGGCGATGGCTCGGAAACCCGTCGTCAGCAGGCGGCGGATGCGCTGTTTTACGGGCAGCTCGCTCAGGCGCAGCAGGCTTACAAGCAAGGGAATATTAGCCAGGCGCTGGCGCTCTCTGCGCCGCTGGCGCAGCAGAGCGGGACGCAGGGCACGGCGGCGAAGCTGTTCCGCGCCGACGTTCTGCGCCATAACAAAGATTTGCCGCAGGCCGAACAAACGCTACGGGCGCTGCTCAACGACCAGCCGCAAAACGGCCCGGCGCGGGAGAATCTCTATTACGTTCTGCGCGAACAGAATAAAACGGCAGAAGCGCAGGCGATGCTGCGCACGCTGCCGGAAAGCCTGCAGCAAAAACTGCAGCCGCGGGTGGTCATCGGACAGCCCGGCGATTCGCTGCGTCGCCAGGCGCAGGAGCAGGCCAGCGCCGGTAACGTGACGGCGGCTATCGCCATGCTGCGCCAGGGGCTTTCTCGCTATCCGGACGATGCGTGGATGCGCCTCGATCTGGCCCGTATGCTGCAAAAAGCCGGTAACGACGGTGAGGCAAATGCGGTTATGGGCGCCGCCTGGCGTCCCGGCGCCGGCGCCAGCTCGCTGTACGCTGCGGCACTTTTTGCCAGCGAGAACGGCGGCTGGCAGCAGGCGCAAACCCTGCTGGCAAGAATTCCCCCCGCCAGTCAGACCAGCCAGATGCGCGACCTGAAACAACGGGTGAACTACAACCTGCAGCTGGCGACGGCGGAGAGCTATCTGGCGCAGGGCAATACCGTTGCCGCTGCTAATACGCTCAGGACGATGACCGCAACGCCGCCTGAAGCCCCGGCGTATGTGGGTAAACTGGCGCGGCTGCTGGCCCAGAGTGGCGATGTCACCACCGCGGTATCGCTGGTGCGCAACAATATTAACGGCGGTATCTCAGGTAATGCCGGGGATTATGCCGATCAGGTGACGGTACTTAACCAGGCGGGCCTGACAACCGAAGCGCAGAGTCTGCTCACTAACCCGCAGCTGCAGGCAAGCAGTACGCCGACGCAGCTGGCCAGTATTCGCAACGGTTATGTGATTAACGAAGCGGACCATCTGCGCGAGCAGGGCAACTACGCGGCAGCGTATGACAAGCTGATGGGCGCGATGCAGAACGACCCGCAAAATACCGATCTGATGTTCGCTATGGCGCGGCTCTATCAGAGCGGCAAAATGAACAAAGAGGCCGGTGTCGTCTATGACTATCTGATGACCCGCGATACGCCGACGCAGGATGCGCGCAGCGGGGCTATTGATGTCGCACTCTCGGCGGGGAATAGCGAACGGGCGGCGCAGCTGGCGGGTGGACTGCGCCCGGATAATTCGCCGGACCGTTTGCTGCTGCTGGCGCGCGTTGCCGAGTCGCAGGGGCATCATCAGCAGGCGATGACTTACCTGCGCAGCGCCCGCGGCAGGCTGCTGGGACAACAGAGCAGCAATGGCGCGCAAACGCCGACCGTGGGCGGCGCGCTGGCGGCGGATAATCCGTTTGTCGGCGTTTCGCGTACCCCCGGGGCGACGCGTGCGGCCTCCGCCTACGGGCAATATATGCCGTGGCAGGTCTCTCAGGTATCGACCGGGGATGGCGGCGCGCTGCCGGGGATCCAGCGCACCGATCTGCCGGTCGAAACCGCCCAGACCCGGATGCTGCGCCAGGTGGATACCATGATGGAGACGTTGCAGGAAAAAACCGGCACCTGGCTGCAGGGGGGCATGGAGGTTCGCGGTCGCGACGGCGAATCCGGCACCAGTAAGCTCAGCGAGATAAAAACCCCGCTCACCTGGTCCTCATCGCCGTTTGGTGATTCGCGTTTCGATTTTACCGTTACGCCGATTACGCTGAACGCGGGGACGGCGACCGGCGACGCCTGGCGGCGTTACGGCGCGAACCCGCTATCCAATGCAGTCTCCAATATGATTTCCACCGCGACCAGCGAGCAGGCGGCGATTGCGGCGATGACCGCGACCGAGCGCACGACGTACTTTGCCAACAATCCGGGGGCGGAAGCCTTGAGCGGTCTGGGCACGCTCAAGGCCTCTGACTTTAATGCCACCACCAGCAGCGGCATGGAGAATCTGGCGAAACTCGGAACTTACGATTCCGGGCAGGTCGCCAGCTATCTGGCCTCTTCCAGCCTGAAGCCGAATGTCGATCAGGCGAGCGGCTCAACCGATTCACAAAAAGCCAACGGCGTGGAGCTGGCTCTGGCGCTGAGCGGCGACGAATACCGCGTCGATATCGGCAGCACGCCTCTGGGCCAGGATCTAAATACCGTGGTGGGCGGCGTAAAGTGGTCGCCGAAGCTGACCAACTATCTGTCGTTGATTTTTACCGGCGAGCGTCGGTCGCTGACCGACAGTCTGCTCTCCTGGGTAGGGCTGAAGGATTCCTATTCCGGCAAGACCTGGGGGCAGGTGACCAAAAACGGCGGTACCCTGCAGCTAAGCTATGACGACGGCGATGCCGGTTTCTACGTCGGCGGCGGGGGCTATAGCTACCTGGGACAAAACGTCGCCAGCAATACCAGCATAAACGCCAACGCCGGAGTTTATTTGCGGCCTTACCACGATGAGTATCGTCAGCTGCAGACCGGGTTGAGCATGAGTTACATGGATTACTCGAAAAACCTGAGCTACTTCACCTACGGGCAAGGGGGCTACTTCAGCCCGCAGAACTACGTCAGCGTATCGCTGCCGGTGAGCCTGACGGAAAAATATGACAACTGGACGATGAAACTTGGCGGCTCGGTGGGCTATCAATCCTATAGCCAGGATAAGAGCGCTTATTTCCCGACTAACGCCGGGTGGCAGCAGGCCCTCGAGACCGCAGTGAGCAACGGTTTTGCCAAAGAAGCCTACTATTCAGCCACTTCGAAGAGCGGTATCGGCTATACCCTACGCGCCGGCGCAGATTACAAAGTCAACAAACAAATGACGCTCGGTGGTCAGGTTGGCTATGACACCTTCGGCGATTATAACGAGAGCACCGCTGGTCTCTATATCCGCTACATGCTGGGAGATAACTGATCGTGACGGACAATAATAACGCGCAGGTTATGACGTGGTTTCAGCAGCAGCAAACGCCTGCCGGATGGTTCGATCTGCTGCTCATTATGGTTGATGGTATGGTCAACAACGCGGGTGAGCTGGAGAGCCAGCCCTTTCTGCGGCAGATGGGCGAGGCGCTGGCCGATGAACATCCGCTGCCGGAGTCTGAGACTCTCGGCCAGCTGGAGACCAACATGAATGCGCTGCTAAGCCGCTTTCAGTGGGGCTTCGTCAGCGTCGAGGTGAACGATGAAGGCCTGCGATTACGCCATCAGGCTCTGCCGGTCAGCCGCGATGAAGCGCGGCGCATCCGCTGGTGTAATGCATTTTGTGCCATACTCGAGGGGCTCTATTCCCGCTGGTTACAGGGACAGGGCGGCGCGGCGCACGTGGTTTTACAGCGTGAGCGGCTGTTTTCAGTCTCTGACGTTCAGTTTCTTTACTTCCATCCCTAATGGGTGAATTTATGTCCTTGCGTGCTTTAGCGACAGTCGTGGTAACGACGGTGATGATGCTTCCCCACGCGTGGGCCGATACGGCGTGGGAAAGTTATAAATCGCGTTTTATGATGCCGGACGGGCGTATTGTTGATACCGGTAACGGCAACGTCTCTCATACTGAAGGGCAGGGTTTTGCCATGCTGTTAGCGGTGGCCAACGACGATCGTCCCGCCTTTGACAAGCTCTGGCAGTGGACAGATAAAACCCTGCGCAACAAAGATAACGGGCTGTTTTACTGGCGCTATAACCCGGTGGCGCCCGATCCGGTGGCGGATAAAAATGACGCCACCGATGGCGATACCCTGATTGCCTGGGCGCTGCTGCGCGCGCAGCAGCAGTGGCATGAAAAAACCTACGGTACCGCTTCGGATGCGATAACCGCTTCGCTGCTGAAGCATACGGTGGTGACCTTCGCCGACCGTCAGGTGATGCTCCCGGGCGCAAAGGGATTTTATCTCAACGACCATCTGAATCTGAATCCATCCTACTTTATCTTTCCCGCCTGGCAGGCCTTCGCGGCGCGTACTCATTTGACCGCCTGGCGAAAGCTGAAGAGTGATGCTCAGGCGCTGCTGGGGAAGATGGCGTGGGGGAAATCGCAGCTACCCAGCGACTGGGTCGCCTTAAGAGCGGACGGCAAGATGGAGCCGGCAAAAGAGTGGCCGACGCGGATGAGCTTCGATGCTATCCGCATTCCTATGTATGTCTACTGGGACGACCCGCAAAGCAGCCTGCTGACGCCGTGGAAAAACTGGTTTCAGCGCTATCCGCGTCTGCAGACGCCGGCCTGGATAAACGTCAATACCAATGAGGCCGCGCCGTGGTTTATGACCGGCGGGCTATTGGCGGTACGCGATTTAACCCTTGGTGAAGAGCAGGCTGAGCCGCAGATTAATTCCCAGGACGACTATTACTCCGCCAGCCTGAAGCTGCTGGTATGGCTGGCAAAGAAAGAACGGTCGTAAACTGTGGAATGCGCCTCGAATAACGCAGTCGAGCCGGGTGCTGAGATCTGAAGGGCGCCGTAGAATTGTGGGCAAGCCGGCTTGCCCGGTGAGGCGCAATGTTGCGGGGGCTTGAACCCCGGCGGCATCGATTGATAGGTTGCTGGAAAGAGAAAACCCCCGCACGTTGTTTGGTATCAACCTGGCAACGTCTCGGGGGCTAATCTCGAACCTCAACAATTCGAGGATAGCCGCGAACGGTTGCCATTGCAATAAGGCGGCTGTATGACGCTTGCTCAGTGGGGTCTGCTGATGTGGGACGATCTGGCGGCTCCGGTCATTGCTGGCATTCTGGTCAGCATCATCGTGAGCTGGATGGATAATCGCAAGTAGACGACCGGTGGGCATCTGCCTGCCTTAGTGGCAGCATGCGCCCGAACGGGGCCGCAGGGGTAACATCCTGCGGCCTTTTTCGTTTTGTTGCAGCAACAAAACACTTTCCTGGAATGCGTCTCGCATGGTGCGTAATGGCGGAGTGCGGGTAGCCGATCGGGCCAGTAGAATCGTCGGCAAGCCGGGCTCGCCCGGTGAGGCGCAATGTTGCGGGGGCTTGAACCCCGGCGGCATCGATTGATGGGTTGCTGGAAAGAGAAAACCCCCGCACGTTGTTTGGTATAACCTGGCAACGTTTCGGGGGCTAATCTCGAACCTAGACAATTCGAGGATAGCCGCGAACGGTTGCCATTGCAATAAGGCGGCTGTATGACGCTCGCTCAGTGGGGTCTGCTGCTGTGGGAGGATCTGGCGGCTCCGATCATTGCTGGCATTCTGGTCAGCATCATCGTGAGCTGGATGGATAATCGCAAGTAGACGACCGGTGGGCATCTGTCTGCCTAAGTGGCAGCATGCGCCCGAACGGGGCCGCAGGGGTAACATCCTGCGGCCTTTTTCGTTTTATTGCGGATAAGGTACCCAACTGCCGCCGTTCAGCTGAACATACGGTTTACCCTGATACTGAATGACGATGGCGTTGGAGTTTTCCGACACCGCCGCGCTCTGCGGCAGGTTGGCAATGTACTGCTGCCAGTTGATGTCATTCTCATCAAACATCTTGCCGTCGAGGGCGCGAACCACCAGCTCAGAAACCGCCAGGTAGCTGCTTGGCTGGCTGATGATAATCGGCGCATCGGGATGTCTTGCCTTAATGCCGAAGAATTTCACCGCCGCCGGCACGTTGGTAATGGATGGGCTGGGAATATCGCGCAGACCGGAGACCTGCATTTTATCGCCTTTTAATGCCGCGCCGTGTTCAGGCACGACGATGACCATCACCTTGCGTCCCGATTTCTCCAGCTCAGTAAAGAAACTGTCCAGTTCGTCGAAGAACTTCTGCGCACGGGCTTTATAGTCCGCGGTTTTGCTCTGGCCCGGATAGTGGTTGCCGTCGTGCAGCGGCAGCGTGTTGTAGAAGGTCGCCGTGCGCGGCGTATTCAGTTTATCCAGCGACTGCAGCCAGCGGTTCAGCGTCGCCTGGTCATCATAGACCGGTGAGCCGTCAAAGCCCTGCAGAATGACCGGCAGGCCGCTTTGATCCATCAATGGGCTCTGGATACCGCCCAACGAACGAAGCTCTTTCAGGAAGTCGCCGAAGACACCGTTGTGACCGAGCATCAGCTGCTGGGTGAAGCCCAGCTTCGCCAGGTTTTCAAACAGATAGCATTCGCTGCCTGAGGGTTGATAAAGGTTGGCGTGAGAGAGCTGGCCGCAGCTGGCGCGCAGCAGACGCGCCGCTGCCGGCCCGCTGTAAGAGGTCGCCGAGTTAAAGTTTTTGAACAGCAGGTCAAAATGCTTCCACAGCGGATGCTCCATCAATCCCGCTGCTTCGATATCCGACCATGAGAGCGAGCAGATGTTGATGATCAAGACATCAAACGGCTGGGCATCGGCCGGGAGTGCATCAGGAAACGTGGTTTTGCGTTTCTGCTCAGAGGCGTAAAAGGTATTCAGCCAGTTGGTCAGATTGGCCGATGTCGGCGGCTCCGTTTGTGCAGGGATATCGTTATTCGCCGGGGCGGCGTTGGTCGCGACGATTGCCCCGCCACCGGTATTCGGCGCGTTATTCGCCGCCGCGGTCGTCGGCTGACCTGCCGGCCAAAGGGTAAACGAGGGCAGCAGCGGACTGGCGACCAGCCAGATCATAATTGCTGAGACAAATACCGTTACCCGTAGCCACTGGCTGATAAACAGCCACAGAACCAGCAGCACGAAGAACGCGCCAATCATATTCCAGTTAATAAAGCGGGTTACCAAATCCCAGATATAGTCGGCGCTGAAGCCGGCAATCTGCGAACCCTGGCTGACGATGCTTTCCGGGCCGGGCAGCCAGGTGTCGTGCCAGAACAGCATAAAGCCCAGCGGGATCGCTATCCAGTGGCGAATACGGTGCAGCTTATATTGCGGAATCGGCACCAGCAGAAAGGCCAGAAACACCAGGTTTAGCATGGGGTGAAAATTGAGGTATCCCGCCCATAGCAAGGCAAACTTCACCAGAAAGTAGAAGTTCCAGCCAGATAGGCCGCGCCAGTAGCGCCAGAGCGGAAGCGACGCTGAGGGGGTTTTAGGTTTGGTCATTTCGTTGATTTGCCTTGCCTGGATGCCGCTTCCCGGCGCAGCACGCCAGCCGGTTTGACATAACGGGGTTTAAAGAACATCAGTCTTAACGTGGTGCGAATTCGCCGCTGGTAGTGGCGCGTAAGGTAACCCAGCGGAAAGAACAGCAGGGCGCACAGGACGACCAGCTGAATAATATCGGCAATCGACATCATAAGGTTGGCTCCCCGTCGATGGACAGACGATGCGGCTCGGGGGTTCGCCGCCAGCTACGTCCGTCGTGGGTCGCGTTGATAGGCGTTTTTTTGGCAAGCGAAACAGGCAGCGGCGTATTCCAGTTCTCCGGCATAATCCCGCGCATCTGCAGGATTTCAGCCGCTATCTGCTTATCTTCGAACCAAATCATACGATTAGAGAAAATATCGCCGGTAGGTAAAGGGAAGATATGGTTTAACGCGGTGTCGAGGTCGTTCACCCGGCAAAATGACAGAAACAGCACCAGGCGATTATTACCGATGGTCATGATGTCGCCCATGCGATTAGGCTTACACAGCGTCAGCGCCTGCTCTACGCGCAGACCGGGCGCCGGGCGCAGCGCCACCATCACCCCTTTGCCGTCGGCGGGCAGCATGGTGTTGGCCATAATATTGTGCACCGCTTCGCAGAAGGCATCCCACTTCTGGTAGCCGCGCAGCTTCAGCGGCTGGCTCCAGTTCAGCAGAGTATTAAAATCCTCCGGAATATGGCGAGTAAACTGCTGTTTTTGAACGCTTTCTATAAGCGTGAGGCAGCGCGATAACGGTGCGCCGCTGGGAATAACCATATTGGCGCCGCTGCTCAGCAGCAGGCGTTCATCGGTGGCGCGCAGGCTTGGCGTTTGCTCGCGCACGACAATTTTCAGCGCGCTACCGCGCTGGCGGCGCAGGGTGTGGATATAGCGTCCCAGCTGTTCAATCTGTTCGTTCTGGGTAATGGAGAAAATCAGCGTCGCCGCCTGCGCCATTCTGCCGGCGTTGAAAACGGCGTCATTGGTTTCGAACAGCGTCCAGTATTCGGAAAGCGCGGGCGCCCCCTCCAGTACGCGCAGGTTGCTGAGGATGGTTTTCTCGTCGCTGCGCGGTTGTACCACCGTTTCCTCGTCCTGCGCCAACCGCCAGCCGTTTTCATCGTGTAAAACAATGAGCTGCTGCCGGGCGCTGATGCCCTTTTCGCTGCCCCACCAGGCAATATCGAACAGGTGGTTATCTCCCTGGTAACGTATACTTGCCAGTCCGGAAAGCGAGCGGTACTCGCGTAATAAAGGGGAAAGTTGCTTATCGATATCGTGCCCGGAATTAAGCACTAATAATGAACAACGATGATAATTAGTCCATCGATATGATTTCTCAACCCAATTGCATAATTGTTCGCTTTTAATATTCTGCCAGGCATTTTCAGCACATAGCAGAATAAACAAATAATTGCCAGGTTCGAGGGAACAGACTAAATCGCGGTGCATTTCTTCCAGCCCTTCAAAGCGGTTCGGCATGGTAAATAATGCGATTTTCTCAGGCCCGCGATCTTTTTCTAATTTTATGATTTCATTTGGGTTATCACCCATGGCTATCGTCGCAACGCGAGCCTGTTTATCCTGGGCCGCAAGCGTATGATTAAGCAAGCTTACCGCGTCCGCATGGCGGTCGACATTGAGCCACCACACGCCGCCAACGGGCATATGGCACACTTCGTCCCATAATGATGAAATACCCAAAGAATATACGATATCCACGGTGTCCCTCGTGAGACCTGTTTTACACTTGATTAGTTTACTAGCGAAAGCGACAGAGTAAACCTAACATTGAAATTAAAGGACATCAGTTTTAGCATGTAAACCTATTTTAAGGATGAACGAACGCCTCTCGGTATAATTTATTAATTTTTCCAACGGACAGAGAAATGCCAGCAAAAGAGCCTGCTGTACCCACCGATGCGACTTTGGGCTATACGTTTCAAAATGATTTCCTGGCGTTAAGCCGGGCATTTTCCCTGCCTGATATTGATTATCATGATATTTCCCGACGCGAGCAGTTAACCGCGGCGCTGAAACGCTGGCCGCTACTGGCTGAATTAGCAGAGAAAAAGTAAGGAAGCCATCGATGGCTATTCTGGGATTACAAGGCGTGCGCGGCGGCACCGGCACCACGTCGATCACCGCTGCGCTGGCCTGGGCGCTGCAATTACTCGGGGAAACCGTGCTGGTGGTGGACGCCAGCCCGGATAACATGCTGCGCTTCTTTTTCAACGTCGATTACCGCCACAACGCGGGCTGGGCGCGCGCCCTCATCGACGGGAACGACTGGCGAGACGCCGGGCTGCGCTACACCTCGCATATCGATCTGCTGCCCTTTGGCCAGCTAACGCCGGGCGAGCGCGAGAATATTGACCAGCTTCAGACGCCGCTGGCCCCGATGGCCGGGATGGTGCAGAAGCTCCATCAGCAGGGCGATCACCGCTGGCTGCTGATTGATCTGCCGGACGGGTTCTCACCGCTGACCCGCTCCCTGATTGACGTCTGCGATCGCACGCTGGTCGTGGTGCATCCGGACGGCAACAGCCATATTCGCCTGCATCAGCAGGCGCTGCCGGTCAATAGCGATATTTTGATTAACGATCTGCGCGTCGGCAGCCAGCTGCAGGAGGATCTCTATCAGCTGTGGCTGGAGAGCCAGCGCCGCATTTTGCCGGTGACTATTCATCGTGATGAAGCGATGGCGGAGTGTCTGGCGGCGAAGCAACCGCTCGGCGAATATCGCCAGGACTCGCTGGCGGCGGAAGAGATACTGACGCTGGCCAACTGGTGCCTGCTGCACTACGCCGGAAGGGGCGCGGAATGATTCGCCTGAGTACGCTACTGCTGGCGCCGCCGGTTGGAGAGCGGTTGAGCGAACGCTATCGCGATTATCGCCAGCACGGCGCGTCGCGGCTGGCGGCCGCGCTGGGCTGCTTGTGGGCATCTCTGGCATGGGCGTTTATGCCGCTGGAAACCCCGCGCTGGCAGGCAATTCGCGAACATCATGGCGAGTTTTTCCCGCATATTAATCCGCATCGACCGCGCCCGCTGGACCCGATTCGCTATCTGCTGCAAGCCCTGTGGCTGCTGGTGACGCGGGTGCCGGAGCCGGATAAAAAGATCAACTGGCGTTCGCTGGCGGCGCTGGAAGGCGTGCAGGGGCGCTATGCGCAGTGGCTGGAAAAGCTACCGGAAAAGGTCAACGCCCGCACCGGTCATCTGGATAAGCATAAGGAGCTGGGGCATCTGCATCCAAAAGTGCGGCGGCTTCTCCTTGGCACGATAACCTTTTTCTCGCTGATCCTGGCGCTACTCTGTATTACCCAGCCGTTTAATCCGCTCTCGCAGTTTATTTTTCTGCTGCTGCTGTGGGGCGTGGCGCTGCTGGTACGGCGCATCCCCGGGCGCTTCTCGGCGCTGATGCTGATCGTGCTTTCGCTGACGGTCTCGTGCCGCTATATCTGGTGGCGCTACACCTCGACGCTAAACTGGGACGACCCCGTAAGCCTGGTGTGCGGGATAATCCTGCTGTTCGCTGAAACCTACGCCTGGGTGGTGCTGGTACTGGGCTATTTCCAGGTCGTCTGGCCGCTGAACCGTCAGCCGGTTCCGCTGCCGGAAGATATGGCGCAATGGCCGACGGTCGATATCTTCGTGCCGACTTATAACGAAGATCTCAACGTGGTGAAAAACACCATTTACGCCTCGCAGGGGATCGACTGGCCGAAGGACAAGCTTAATATCTGGATCCTCGATGACGGCGGGCGCGAAGAGTTCCGCCAGTTCGCCAAAGACGTTGGCGTGCATTACATCGCGCGCACCACGCACGAACACGCGAAAGCCGGGAATATCAACAATGCGCTGAAGTACGCCAAAGGCGAGTTTGTGTCGATTTTCGACTGCGACCACGTGCCGACCCGCTCGTTCCTGCAGATGACCATGGGCTGGTTCCTGAAGGAGAAAGAGCTGGCGATGATGCAGACGCCGCACCACTTCTTCTCTCCGGACCCGTTTGAACGTAACCTGGGGCGTTTTCGCAAAACGCCGAACGAAGGCACGCTGTTTTATGGCCTGGTGCAGGACGGCAACGACATGTGGGATGCCACCTTCTTCTGCGGCTCCTGTGCGGTGATCCGCCGCGGCCCGCTGGATGAAATCGGCGGCATTGCTGTGGAAACGGTCACCGAAGACGCCCACACCTCTTTGCGCCTGCACCGTCGCGGGCACACTTCGGCCTATATGCGTATTCCGCAGGCGGCCGGCCTGGCGACGGAGAGCCTGTCGGCGCATATCGGCCAGCGCATCCGCTGGGCGCGCGGGATGGTGCAGATATTCCGCCTTGATAACCCGTTGTTTGGTAAAGGGCTGAAGCTGGCGCAGCGCATCTGCTACGTCAACGCGATGCTGCACTTCCTGTCCGGTATTCCGCGGCTGATCTTCCTGACCGCGCCGCTGGCGTTTCTGCTCCTCCACGCCTATATCATCTATGCGCCGGCGCTGATGATCGCCCTGTTCGTGCTACCGCATATGATTCACGCCAGCCTGACTAACTCGAAGATTCAGGGTAAATACCGCCACTCTTTCTGGAGTGAGATCTATGAAACGGTACTGGCGTGGTATATCGCGCCGCCGACCGTTGTCGCGTTGATTAACCCGCATAAGGGCAAATTCAACGTGACGGCAAAAGGCGGCCTGGTGGAGGACGAGTACGTCGACTGGGTGATCTCGCGTCCCTATATCTACCTCGTGCTGCTGAACCTGGTCGGCGTTGGCGTGGGTATCTGGCGCTTTATGTACGGCCCGGAAAACGAAATTTTGACCGTCTGGGTCAGCATTATCTGGGTGTTCTATAACCTGATTATTCTCGGCGGCGCGGTGGCGGTATCGGTTGAAAGCAAGCAGGTGCGGCGCTCGCATCGCGTGGAGATGTCAATGCCGGCGGCGATTGCCCGCGAGGACGGGCACCTGTTCTCCTGTACCGTCCATGATTACTCCGACGGCGGCCTCGGCGTCAGAATTCACGGCGAGGCGCAGGTGCTGGAAAGCCAGCACGTTAAGCTGCTGCTGAAACGCGGGCAGCAGGAGTATGCCTTCCCGGTGCGGGTCGCGCGGGTCAACGGCAGTGAGGTTGGGCTACAGCTGCTGCCGCTAAGCAATCAACAACATATTGATTTTGTGCAGTGTACGTTTGCCCGCGCAGATACGTGGGCGCTTTGGCAGGATAGCTTCCCGGAAGATAAGCCGATGGAAAGCCTGCTGGACATCCTGAAGCTGGGGTTCCGTGGATATCGTCACCTGGCGGAGTTCTCCCCGCCGTCGGTGAAGGTTATTTTCCGCTCGCTCACCATGCTGGTGGCCTGGTTTGTTTCGTTTATTCCGCGCCGTCCGGAACGCGCTGCGGCGACACTCTCGGCAGAACCGGCGATGGCCCAACAATGATGATAATGCGATGAACAGAAAACTCTCTTTGATTTGTGCAGTAGCGGTGGGCATTGGCGGCTGGTCCTCCTTCGCGTCGTATGCGGAACCGACAGCGGCAACGGCAGCGGCGCAGACGACAACCGTGCCCGGTATTGCCGGTACGGTAGCGGACGGCCAGCCAACGGCGACCCTTGCCGATCCGGCGGCACCGGTGGTGGTGCTCGATAACGCCCCGAGCCGCGACGTGAAGCTGACCTTCGCCAAAATCGCTCCGCCTCCCGGCAGCATGGTACTGCGCGGCGCGCGCCCCGAGGGTTCGGTCGAGTTCGGCATGCGCAGCGATGAGGTGGTGGCGAAAGCGTTGCTTAATCTCGACTACACCCCCTCTCCGTCACTGCTGCCGGTGCAGTCGCAGCTGAAGGTTTATCTTAATGATGAGCTGATGGGCGTTTTGCCGGTCACCAAAGAGCAGTTGGGCAAAAAAGTCAGCGCGCAGATCCCAATCGATCCTCTCTATATCACCGACTTTAACCGCGTGCGCCTTGAGTTCGTCGGCCACTATCGCGACGTCTGTGAAAACCCGGCCAGCAGTACCCTGTGGCTGGACGTCGGTCGCGAAAGCTATCTGGATTTAACCTATCAGTCGCTGAACGTGCGCAACGATCTTTCGCATTTTCCTGTGCCGTTCTACGATTCGCGTGATAACCGCCAGTTGACGCTACCGATGGTCTTTGCCTCCTCGCCGGGTGTCCTTCAGCAGCAGGCGGCGGCGATCGTTGCCTCCTGGTTCGGCAGCAAGGCGGGCTGGCGCGGTCAGCAGTTCCCGGTGCAGTTCAATGCGCTGCCGGACCGCAACGCCGTTGTTTTTGCGACCAACGATAAGCGCCCGGACTTCCTGCGCGAGCATCCACCGGTTAACGCGCCGACTATTGAAATGATCGACCATCCGGATAATCCGTACGTTAAGCTACTGGTGGTCTTTGGGCGAGATGACAAAGACCTGCTGCAGGCGGCGAAGGGGATAGCGCAGGGCAATATTCTGTTCCGCGGCAGCAGCGTGACGGTTGACGATGTCAAACAACTGCAGGCGCGTAAACCGTACGATGCGCCAAACTGGGTGCGCACCGATCGCGCGGTGACCTTTGCCGAGCTGAAAACCTACGAACAGCAGCTGCAATCCAGCGGCCTGGTGCCGGATTCCATTAACGTCGCGCTGAACCTGCCGCCGGATCTCTACCTGCTGCGCGCCAACGGCATCGATATGAACCTGAACTATCGCTACACCATGCCGCCGATCAAGGACAGCTCGCGCATGGATATCAGCCTGAACGATCAGTTCTTACAGTCTTTCAGCCTCAACAGTTCGCAGGATGTGAATAAGCTGATTCTGCGCCTGCCGGTGCTGCAGGGGCTGCTGGATGGCAAAACGGAAGTGACAATCCCGGCGCTGCGCCTTGGGGCGATGAACCAGCTGCGCTTCGATTTTCAGTATATGAACCCGATGCCCGGCGGCTCTATCGATAACTGTATTACCTTCCAGCCGGTGCAGAATCATGTGGTGATTGGGGACGACTCGACCATCGACTTCTCGAAGTACTATCACTTTATGGCCATGCCGGATCTGCGCGTGTTTGCTAACGCGGGCTTCCCCTACAGCCGGATGGCCGATCTCTCCGATACCTTAGTCGTGGTGCCGAAAGCGCCGACCGAGGGCCAGGTGGCCACGCTGCTGGAAACGGCCGGCGGCATCGGCGCGCAAACCGGCCTGGCGGCGATTAACCTGCGCATGACCGATGACGGCAGCCAGATTAAGGACAAAGACGCCGACCTGCTGCTGATTGGCTCTATTCCGCAGGCGCTGAAGGACGAAACGAAAATTAACCTGCTGGTTGAAGCGACCAAAAGCTGGGTGAAAATGCCGATGCGCCATTACGACCTGGCGAGCATCTACCCCGATACCGAAGCCAGAACGCCGAATACCCGCACTGATATCACGTCATCCGGGTCGATGGCGGCGATAATCGGCTTCCAGTCGCCTTACAACGATCAACGCAGCGTCGTGGCGCTGCTGGCCGATAGCCCTCGCGGTAACGAATTGCTCACCCAGGCGCTTAACGATAGCGGTAAACGCGCGGCGATGTTTGGCTCCGTCTCGGTGATTCGCGAGTCGGGCGTCAACAGCCTGCGGGTAGGTGATGTTTACTATATCGGGCATCTGCCGTGGTTCGAACGCATCTGGTTTGCGCTCTCCAGCCACCCGGTACTGCTGGCGGTGCTGGCGGCATTAAGCATCGTACTACTGGCGTGGGTGCTGTGGCGCATGCTGCGTATTATCAGCCGCCGTCGCCTCCACCTTGATGATGAGTAGTTGCTGATGAACGCGGTACGTGCAGTGGTGTTGTCGATATGCATGCTGGCGGCGGCGCAGGCGAGCGCCGCCTGCCGGTGGCCGGCCTGGGAGCAGTTTAAACAAGAGTACGTCAGCGCCGAAGGGCGGGTTATCGACCCCAGCGATTCACGAAAAATCACCACCTCGGAAGGACAAAGCTACGGGCTGTTCTTTGCCCTGGCGGCCAACGACCGCGAAGGCTTCCGCAAGCTGTTCGAGTGGACGCAAAACAACCTTGCCGAGGGCGATCTGCGCGCGCATCTGCCGGGATGGCTGTGGGGGAAAAAGAGCGATGACGAATGGACGGTGCTCGATAACAACTCCGCCTCGGATTCCGACCTGTGGATAGCCTGGGCGCTGCTGGAGGCCGGACGACTGTGGGAAACGCCCCAGTATACGGAAGTCGGCAAAGCGCTGCTGGCGCGTATTGCTGATGAAGAAGTGGCTACCGTACCGGGGCTGGGGCCGATGATTTTGCCGGGGAGAGTCGGCTTCGTCGATGACGGCGGCTGGCGTTTTAATCCCAGCTATCTGCCGCCGCAGCTGGCGACCTACTTTGCGGCGTTTGGCGCTCCCTGGCCAAAGATACGCGACGGCAATCTGCGCCTGCTGCTGGAGACCGCGCCGAAAGGCTTTTCGCCTGACTGGGTCCGTTACGAAAAAGGCAAAGGCTGGCAGTTGAAGGCGGAGAAACCCATTATCGGCAGCTATGACGCCATTCGCGTCTATCTGTGGGCCGGTATGCTCGATGACGGCGATAAGCAAAAAGCCCGCCTGCTGACGCGCTTTAAACCGATGGCGGCCCGGACGGTAGAGCAGGGTGTGCCGCCGGAAAAAACCAACGTTGCGACCGGTAAAACCACCGGCAACGGTCCGGTGGGCTTCTCCGCGGCGCTACTGCCTTTCTTGCAGAATGAAGATGCCCGGGCCATTCAGCGGCAGCGCGTCGCCGACCACTATCCCGGCGCGGATGCTTACTACAGCACGGTCCTGACCCTTTTCGGCCAGGGATGGGATCAACACCGTTTTCGCTTCACTGCCGGTGGCGAATTACGGCCTGACTGGAACCAGGAATGCACAAGTTCTCATTAAGCTTATTCACGCTCTCCCTAAGCGTCGCGCTGATGCCGCTGGCTCACGCCGTGAACACGCCTGTTCAGGAGCATCTGCTGGAGCAGGTGCGCCTCGGCGAGGCCAGCAAACGAGAGGATTTGGTGCGTCAGTCGCTCTACCGCCTGGAATTGATCGATCCGAACAATCCGGACGTTGTCGCCGCGCGAGTGCGCTATCTTCTCCGCCAGGGCGATACGGCCGGGGCGCAGAAGCAGCTGGCGCGTCTGGCGAAGCTGGCGCCGGAATCGGCGGAGCTGAAAGCTTCGCGCGACGAGATGAAAAGCAGCACCGGCGATGGCCGCCAGGAGCTGCAGCAGGCGCGCCTGCTGGGCGTGGCCGGGAAAGTTGACGAGGCCATCGCCGCTTACGAGAAGTTGTTTAACGGCGTCCCGGATGATGATGAGGCGGCGATTGAGTACTGGACGCTGGTGGCGCGCCTGCCCGCCCGACATAACGAAGGCATCAATCAGCTGAAAAAACTCAACGCCCGCTTACCGGACAACATCCAGCTGCAAACGGCGCTGGCGAAACAGATGTTTGGCGATAATAAGTCGGAAGAGGGATTTGCGTATCTTGAACAGATGTCGCGCTCGGCGGCGGGTCGTGGCATCGCAGCAGACATCTGGTTTAACGAAGTGAAAAGCATGCCGGTGAGCCGGGCCAGCGTACAGGCGCTACAGCGGTTTATCGTGCAATTCCCCACCGGTTCCACCTCGGCAAATGCCCGCGTTCTGCTCGATCAGCAGCAGACCCAGCTCAAAGATCCGACGTTCCGCGATCGCGCGGAGGGGCTGGCGGCGGTGAAGGCCGGGAAAGGTTCGGTGGCCGTGGCCGATTTACAACAGGCTGTCCGGGCGGATGCCAAAGACAGCGACGCGGTTGGCGCATTGGGGCAGGCGTACTCCCAGCGCGGCGATCGGGCGCGGGCGGTTGCTCAGTTGAGTAAAGCTATCAAAATGGCCCCGGATAGCCCGAGCCGCGATAAGTGGGACAGCCTGCTCAAGACTAACCGCTACTGGCTGCTGATCAAGCAGGGCGATAGCGCTCTGAAAAGCGGCCAGCTGGCGCAAGCGCAAAATGCTTACGCTCAGGCGCAGCGGATAGACACTACCGATAGCTATGCGGTGCTGGGGCTGGGTGACGTGGCCGCGGCGCGTAAAGAAAACGCCGCGGCGGAGCGTTACTACCAGCGCGCGCTGCGAATGGATCGCGGCAATAGCCTGGCGGTACGCGGTCTGGCGAATCTGTATCGCGGCGAATCGCCGGAAAAAGCCAGCGCGTATATCGCCAGCCTGTCGCCGGCCCAGCGGCGCAGCATTGATGATATTGAACGTAGCCTGACGAACGAACGCCTGGAGAAACAGGCCGAAGCGCTGGAGAGCCAGGGGAACTGGGCGCAAGCGGCGGAAGTGCAGCGCCGTCGGCTGGCGCTGGATCCGGATAGCGTGTGGATAACCTACCGCCTGGCGCGGGATCTGGTCAGCGCGGGCAGCCGCAGCGAGGCTGACGCGCTGATGCGCGCGATGGTCAACCGCCAGCCTGGCGATGCTGATCGTGTTTACGCCTACGGCCTCTATTTATCCGGTAATAATCAGGATGAGATGGCGCTGGCGCAGATAAACGCCCTGCCTCAAGGGCAGTGGACGGACAATATTCGCGAGCTGGAGGCGCGTCTGCAAAGCGACAGGATCTTGCGGCAGGCAAACCAGCTGCGCGATAGCGGCCAGGAGGCCCAGGCTATCGCGCTGATTAAACAGCAACCGACGTCGGTGCGCTACGCGCTCACGCTGGCGGACTGGGCGCAGCAGCGCGGCGACAGCCAGACTGCGATAGCGGAATATCAGCGGGTGCTTGGCCAGCAGCCGGATAACGGCGATGCGCGTCTGGGACTCGCGGAAGTGTATCTTGCCGACGGCGATAAGAATGCTGCCCGCGCTCAGGTGGCGCAGCTCAAGGGCGAAGACATCGATTCTATCAATATGCAGCGGCGTATTGCCCTCGCGCAGGCCGGTCTGGGCGATCGCGTTCAGGCGCAGCAAACCTTCGCCCGCATCGTGCCCCAGGCGAAAGCGCAGCCGCCGTCGATGGAAAGCGCGCTGGTGCTGCGCGACGCCGCGCGTTTCCAGGCGCAGAACGGCGAGCCGCAGCAGGCGCTGGAAGGTTATAAGGATGCCATGGTGGCCTCCGGGGTTACTCGCGAGCGCCCGCAGGATAACGACACCTTTACGCGCTTAACGCGTAACGACAGCAGCGATGACTGGCTCAAGCGCGGGATCCGCAGTGATGCCGCCGATCTTTATCGCCAGCAGGATCTTAACGTCACCCTCGAGCATGATTACTGGGGCTCCAGCGGTACCGGCGGCTATTCCGATCTGAAAGCGCATACCACCATGTTACACGTAGATGCCCCGCTGGCCGACGGGCGAATGTTCTTCCGTACCGATCTGGTTAATATGGATGCCGGGAGTTTTTCTACCAATAACGACGGCAGCTATGCGCCGAGCTGGGGCACCTGCGGCGAAATCGCCTGTACCGGCGGCAGCAAACATCAGAGCGACAGCGGCGCCAGCGTAGCGGTGGGCTGGCAGAACGAGACCTGGAGCGGCGATATCGGCACCACGCCGATGGGCTTTAACGTCGTTGATGTGGTGGGCGGCCTGAGCTACAGCAGCGACGTTGGCCCGCTGGGCTACACCGTTAATCTTCATCGGCGACCCATCTCCAGCTCGCTGTTGGCCTTCGGCGGGCAGAAAGATAACCCTAACGGCGGCCATACTGGCAAGACCTGGGGCGGGGTGCGCGCCGACGGCGGCGGTGTGAGTCTGAGCTACGATAAAGGCGAGGCCAACGGGGTCTGGTCTTCGTTGGGCGTCGACCAGCTGACCGGGAAAAACGTTGCCGACAACTGGCGCGTGCGCTGGATGACCGGCTACTACTATAAAGCGATCAACGAAGATAACCGCCGGGTCACCGTCGGCCTGAACAATATGCTCTGGCACTACGATAAAGACCTGAGCGGCTATACCCTGGGTCAGGGGGGATATTACAGTCCGCAGGAATATGTCTCCTTCTCGGTACCTGTGACCTGGCGTCAGCGGACGGAGAACTGGTCATGGGAGCTGGGGGGCTCGGTGTCGTGGTCCCACTCGCGGACCAAAACCGAGGCGCGCTATCCGCTGCTCAATTTGATCCCCTCTCAGTATCGTCATGATGCCAGCCAGCTTACGGAAGAAGGCAGCAGCAGCTCTGGCGTCGGCTATACCGCGCGGGCGCTGATTGAACGACGGGTAACCAGCAACTGGTTTGTCGGGGCGGCGGTGGATATTCAGCAGGCGAAGGATTATACCCCGAGCCATGCGCTGCTGTACGTCCGCTATTCGGCTTCCGGCTGGCAGGGCGATATGGATATGCCGCCGCAGCCGCTGGTCCCTTACGCCGACTGGTAGCAGATTAGGCTGAATTATGCGACAGGGCGTCACTCCACGGCGCTCTTCGCGTATACTCGTTGCCTCCGGCCATACAGCCCGATTTCCCCTCCGGTGGCGATTGTGAACCTTTAGCTCCGGTAAGCGCGGCGCCACTGGGGAGAGCTAGCGAAGCTGCATTGCGCGCTGTATCCCGGAGGCGGTGCCAGAGGCACCTTGTCCGGGCTACCGACCCGATGGCGGTGGTGAACTTGTCCCCCGGACGGTTTTGTCGTTTTGTAGCCCGGGTAAGGCGTCAGCCGCCGCCCGGGAATTGTCCCCGGGTCGCGCTATGCTTACACGTCTGTGCCGCCGCCGGGAAAGCCTCCCGATGGCATTGCTTCGCGCCTTGCGGGCGTGAGCGAACAATTTGAGTATATAATCAGCCTGAAAACGACCGGAGATGATGGATCTAAACCGGGTATGCGTTCAGTTTCAGTGGAGAACCCCGTTGCGCGTCAGCCGTTCACTTACAATTAAACAGATGGCAATGGTCGCGAGCGTGTCCATGGCGTTTGTACTCGTCTTCTGTTCTATTTTGCTGTTCCATTTTGTTCAGCAGAGTCGCTATACCACGGCCACGCAGTTAGAGAGCATTGCGCGTTCCGTCCGCGAACCGCTGTCAGCGGCTATTCTGAAAGCCGATATCCCGGAGGCGGAAGCCATTCTGAGCCGCATTCAGCCTGCTGGCATCGTCAGCCGGGCGGATGTTGTCCTGCCTAATCAGTTCCAGGCGCTGCGGATGCGCTTTATCCCCGAGCGTCCGGTGCCGGTAACCATCACCCGCATGTTTGAACTGCCGGTACAGATTTCGCTGCCTATCTACTCCCTTGAGCGGCCCGCTAACCCACAGCCGCTGGCCTATCTGGTGCTGCAAGCCGATTCATATCGCATGTATAAATTCGTGATGAGCGCCCTGGCAACATTAGTGACTGCTTACTTACTTTTGGTGCTGATGCTGACGGTAGCCATCACCTGGTGCATCAACCGTCTGATGGTACGACCGCTGCGTAAAATCGCCCGCGAGCTGAATGATGTCCCGCAGCAGGAGCGTCTTGGCCATCAGCTTTCTATACCGCGCTTACATCATGACGATGAAATCGGCATGCTGGTGCGCAGCTATAACCGTAACCAGCAGACTCTGCTGCGCCTGCACGATGAACTCTCTTTGCAATCGACCCGTTTCCCGGTATCCGAGCTGCCAAATAAAGCCTTTTTGATGGCGATGCTGGAGCAAACCGTCGCCCGTGGGCAGGCGTCTGCGCTGCTGATTGTCGCCTGCGAAACGCTGCAGGATACCGCTGGCGTACTCAAAGAGACGCAGCGCGAAATGCTGCTGTTGACGCTCGTTGAAAAACTGCGGGCGGTTATCCCGACGCAGATGGTCCTGGCCCAGGTGAGCGGCTACGACTTTGCGATTCTGGCCCACGGAATTACCGAGCCCTGGCAGGCGGTGACGTTAAGTAAGCAAGTACTTACTGTCTTAAGCGAACGTTTACCCCTGCACGGCATCCAGCTGCGCCCCTGCGCCAGCGTCGGCATTGCGATGTTTAACGGCGAAATTAACGGCGAACAGCTCTATCGCCGGGCGTTTTCCGCCGCCGTTACCGCGCGGCGTAAAGGTAAAAATCAGATTGAGTTCTTCGATCCGGAACAGATGGAAAAAGCGCAGCGCCGCCTGATGGAAGAGCACGATATTTTAACGGCGCTTGATAATCAGCAGTTTGCCATCTGGCTGCAGCCGCAGGTGGATACTATCAGCGGCGAGGTCTGCGGTGCAGAAGCGCTGCTGCGTCAGCGTCAGGCTGACGGGAGCTGGTCGCTGCCTGGCGATCTGATTGAGCGTATCGAAGCCTGCGGGCTGATCGTCCCGGTCGGCTACTGGGTGATGGAAGAGGCCTGCCGACAGCTTGCCGCCTGGCAAAATCAGGGGATCATGTTGCCGCTATCGGTCAACGTGTCGCAGCTACAGCTGCTGCATCACGATCGCGGCGCGGAGATGCTGGCGCTGCTCGCGCGCTATCGTATCGCGCCGGGCACGCTGATCCTCGAAGTCACCGAAAGCCGTCGAATAGACGACCCGCAGGCCATGATTTCTCTGCTGCGTCCGCTGCGTGAAGCGGGCGTGCGGATCGCGCTGGACGACTTTGGTATGGGCTACGCCGGGCTGCGTCAACTGCAGCATATTAAATCGCTGCCGGTGGATATCCTGAAAATCGATAAAGTCTTTATCGATATGCTACCTGATGACATCAGCATGGTGCCCGCGATTATCCAGCTGGCGCGGGGGCTGAATCTGCACATCGTCGCGGAGGGCGTTGAAACCGATAAGCAGTATCGCTGGCTGCAGGAGGCGGGTGTCGAGACGGTGCAAGGTTATCTTTTTGGCTGCGCCATGCCGCCTGAGGCTTTTAAGGCCCGCTTTTTACCGGCTGTTGTTGAGGATGCAAGTTTGTAACAACATTGTTAGCTTATGCGAGTCAGTTCAAATAAATTAACAATTGCATTGCAATTTCATCACTCGTTATTTCTGAAATGTTTCATGGGTGTTATTTTTAAGCCACAGACGCAATACCCCCTCACAGTCTGTGGTTATCTCCAAAGGACACCCTATGAAAATCTCTTTCTTTAAAAGCCTCTATGTCCAGGTTTTATCGGCCATAGCGATCGGTATTCTGCTGGGCCATTTTTACCCGGAGCTGGGTGCGCAGATGAAACCCCTCGGCGATGCCTTCGTTAAGCTGATTAAAATGATTATTGCCCCGGTTATCTTCTGTACCGTTGTGACGGGGATTGCCGGGATGGAGAGCATGAAGGCCGTCGGCCGCACCGGGGCGGTGGCGCTGCTCTATTTTGAAGTCGTGAGCACCATCGCGCTGATCATCGGTCTGATCATTGTTAACGTGGTGCAGCCCGGCGCGGGTATGAACGTTGACCCGGCCACCCTTGATGCGAAGGCCGTGGCGGTTTATGCCGAACAGGCGAAAGATCAGGGTATCGTGGCGTTCCTGCTCGATATTATCCCCGGCAGCGTGATTGGCGCGTTTGCCAGCGGCAACATTCTGCAGGTGCTGATGTTTGCCGTGCTGTTCGGTTTTGCGCTGCATCGTCTGGGCAGCAAAGGCCAGCTGATTTTTAACGTTATCGAAAGCTTCTCGCAGGTTATATTCGGCATCATCAATATGATCATGCGCCTGGCGCCGATTGGCGCATTCGGCGCCATGGCCTTTACTATCGGGAAATACGGCGTCGGTACGCTGGTGCAGCTTGGTCAGCTGATCGTCTGCTTCTACATCACCTGTATCCTGTTTGTCGTGGTGGTACTGGGCTCGATCGCCAAAGCCACCGGCTTCAGCATCTTTAAGTTCATCCGCTATATCCGCGAAGAGCTGCTGATCGTCCTGGGAACCTCTTCGTCCGAGTCGGCGCTGCCGCGGATGCTTGATAAGATGGAGAAGCTGGGCTGCCGTAAATCGGTGGTGGGGCTGGTGATCCCGACGGGGTACTCCTTTAACCTCGATGGCACCTCAATATACCTGACGATGGCGGCTGTGTTTATCGCCCAGGCGACAAACAGCCATATGGATATTTTCCATCAGATTACCCTGCTGGTGGTGCTGCTGCTCTCCTCGAAAGGCGCGGCGGGCGTGACGGGCAGCGGCTTTATCGTCCTGGCGGCGACCATCTCCGCCGTCGGTCATTTGCCGGTCGCCGGCCTGGCGTTAATCCTCGGCATTGACCGCTTTATGTCCGAGGCGCGCGCGCTGACCAACCTGGTGGGTAACGGCGTAGCGACTATTGTGGTCGCAAAATGGGTTAAAGAGCTGGACTCACAGCAGCTCGATGATGTGCTGAATAACCGTACGCCGGTAGACAAATCGCACGAATTATCCTCATAAATCCATCTGTTAGGTCCATAGTCCCTTGCTGGACTATGGGCTCCTGCGCATAATTAGGGGTCGCTGCCGCATGCGCGGCGGTGACCCTTATGATTATTTCACGTCAACATGCGACATTTTCGTCTCCGTGTGGTCTAACCGACGTACTTAACTCACCATTTTTTCGGCGGCCCTCCCGTGGGCCGCTGTTGTAACCAGGATTGTTCATCAGGGGTTCACATGCAGGGCACAAAAATTCGACTCTTAACCGGTGGTTTGCTGATGTTGGCGACGGTCGGTTATGTGCAGGCAGAAGCGCTCCAGCCGGACCCGGCCTGGCAACAGGGCACACTGGCAAACGGGTTTCAGTGGCAGGTTTTAGCCACCCCGCAGCGTCCCAGCGATCGTATCGAAGTTCGCCTGTCCGTGAATATTGGCTCGCTGAGCGAAAGCACTCAGCAGAGCGGCTTTAGCCACTTTATCCCGCGCCTCGCGCTGACGCAAAACGGTGGCCTCCCGACCATGCAGGCCCGTTCGCTATGGCAGCAGAGTATTGACCCGAAACGTCCTCTGCCGCCCGCCATCGTCTCTTATGACTACAGTTTGTTTAACCTGAGCTTACCGAATAACCGTAACGACCTGCTGAAAGAGGCGCTGAGCTGGCTGGCGAGCGCCAGCGGTAAAATGTCGATCACTCCGGAAGCGGTCAACCATGCGCTGCAGGGCGAAGATATGGTGGCCACCTGGCCTGCGGATACTAAAGAGGGCTGGTGGCGTTATCGGCTGAAAGGCTCCACCATGCTGGGGCATGACCCGGCGGCGCCGCTGAAGCAGCCGGTGGATATTGCTCAGCTTAAAGACTATTACCACAAGTGGTACACGCCGGATGCCATGACCCTGATTGTGGTCGGCAACGTCGATAGCCGCAGCGTCGCGGAGCAAATTAACAAAACTTTCGGCGGCCTGAAGGGCAAGCGCGAAACGCCGGTGGCGGTTCCTACCCTGTCGCCGCTGCCGACGACGCCGGTCAGCATCATGACCGATGCAGTGCGCCAGGATAAGCTGTCGCTGATGTGGGATGCGCCGTGGCAGCCGATTCGTGACTCGGTCGCGCTGCAGCGCTACTGGCGAGATGACCTCGCCAGAGAAGCGCTGTTCTGGCACGTTCAGCAGAATCTGAGCAAAAGTAACATCAAGGATATCGGCCTGGGCTTTGACTGCCGCGTGCTTTACCAGCGCGCCCAGTGCGCGATCAATATCGAATCGCCGGGTGAGCGGCTGAACGCCAACTTAACGACCGTGGCGCGCGAGCTGGCGAAAGTGCGCGATAACGGTCTGCCGCAGGATGAGTTTGATGCCCTGATTGCGCAGAAAAACCTTGAACTGCAGAAGCTGTTTGCCACCTATGCCCGTACGGATACCTATCTTCTGATTAGCCAGCGGATGCGTTCGTTGCAAAATCAGGTGGTGGATATCGCTCCCGAGCAGTATCAGAAGCTGCGTCAGGAGTTCCTCAATTCGCTGACGGTTGACATGCTGAATCAGTACCTGCGTCAGCAGCTTTCGCAGGATATGGCGCTGGTGTTGCAGCAGCCGCAGGGCGAACCGGAGTACAACATGAAGGACCTGCAGGCGACGTGGGAAAAGCTGATGGCGCCAGCGCCAGCGGCCGCCGCGGCGTCGAACAGCGCCGGTGATGTTGCGCAAGGACGTAGCGAAGCGACGGATATCCCGCCTGCGCAGTAAAGCAAAACCGGATAGCGTGGCTATCCGGTGAGGTTTATGGCTTGTCTGTTTTAACTATTGCTCGGGATTGGCCCGGTGATTTTCCCGGAGGCGGCGCTGGCGCGCCTTCTCCGGTCTACCAGCCCGCAGATGGCGGTAAACCCGTAGCCCGGCTAAGCGCAGCGCAAGCCGGGATTCTCGCCGGCGGGCGTAACCCCATCGAAATTACTGCGGCATCGCCTCGCGCGGGATAATCGCACCGCGATACTGAATCACCGTGCTGGCGGTCAGGTGGCCGCGTTTTGCCGCCGATTCGGCATCGCCGCCGGTCAGGCGCACGGCCAGATAGCCGGCGCTGAATGAATCGCCCGCTGCCGTGGTATCAACGACTTTCTCTTTTGCCAGCTTAACGGCCGGGACTTCCAGCTGCGGCTGTCCGGCAATCGCTACCAGGCAGGAGTCGGCGCCGCGCTTCACCACCACTTCTTCAACGCCAGCGGCGTGAGTGCGGGCAATCACCTCTGCCACCGGCTTCTCGCCCCACAGCGCGTCTTCGTCATCAAGGGTCAGGAACGCAATGTCGGTGCAGGCCAGCATCTGCTGATAAACCTGCTGCGTCTCTTCTTTACTGCTCCACAGGCGCGGACGATAGTTGTTATCAAAGATAACTTTACCGCCGTTTGCCCGGCATTCCCGCAGCAGGGTCAGCAGCTTCTCGCGGCTTGTCGGGCTCAGGATCGCCAGGCTGATGCCGCTGAGGTAAAGATAATCATAGGTCGCCAGCTCTTCGCAGATGGCTGCAGACTGCTCGCTCTCCAGCCAGAACTTCGCTGCGGCTTCATTACGCCAGTAGTAAAACGTACGCTCGCCGGTATCGTCAGTTTCGATGTAGTAGAGGCCCGGTAAACGGTCGGCCATGCGCTGAATCAGGTCCGTCTGGACATTCTCACTCTGCCAGGATTCGAGCATCTGCTGGCTGAAGGTGTCCGTGCCCAGGGCGGTAACATAGTGTACGCCCAGCTCGCTGGCGTCGGTCTGGCGGGCAATGTAGACGGAAGTGTTTAAGGTGTCGCCGCCAAAGCCGCGATTTACCGCCGCGCCTTTCTCTGACAGCTCAATCATGCATTCGCCAATGACGGCAATTTTCTTAGACATAGTGATGACCTGAAATTAAATCAATATTAACCCTAGTGTGCGCTGGGCCGCTTTTATGGTCAATGATATTAAAACAACGTTCCATTATTTTTTTGACCTGACGCGGATTATGTGACGAAAAGCGCATTTGGCAGAGCACCTGACGTTTCTCAACTATATTCATGACTGACGAGACGCAAAAGGAGTGCAGAAGGGATGACCAGAACCCGTAAAACCGTGGCTATTATCCTTGGAACGATAGTCGTACTGATCGTTCTGTTTTTTATTGTGGTGGCGACCTTTGACTGGAATCGCCTGAAGCCGACGATTAATCAGAAAGTGTCGGCCGAGCTGAACCGTCCGTTTGCGATTCGCGGCGATCTGGGCGTCGTGTGGGAGCGCCAGCCCGGCGAAAGAGGCTGGCGAAGCTGGATACCCTGGCCGCACGTGCATGCCGAAGATATTATCCTCGGCAACCCGCCTGACATCCCGCAGGTCACCATGGTTCACCTGCCGCGCGTTGAGGCGACCCTCGCCCCGCTGGCGCTGCTCAGCAAAACGGTCTATCTACCGTGGATTAAGCTTGAACAGCCGGACGCGCGATTGATTCGACTGTCGGAGAAGAGCAACAACTGGACTTTCGACCTGGCTTCGGCGGGAGCGTCTGAGAAAGATGCGGCGCCTTCCAGCTGGTCTTTCCGACTCGACAATATTCTTTTCGATCGCGGCAAGATTGCTATCGATGACAAGGTATCGCGCGCCGATGTGACGATCGTGGTTGATCCGCTCGGTAAACCGCTGGCGTTTAGTGAAGTGACCGGCGAAAAAGGGAAAGGAGCGTCGCAGAAAGTGGGCGATTACGTCTTCGGCCTGCAGGCGAAAGGGAGCTACAACGGGCAGCCGCTCTCCGGTAACGGCAAAATCGGCGGCATGCTGGCGCTGCGCAGCGAAGGGACGCCGTTCCCGCTGCAGGGGGATTTTCGTTCCGGCAATACCCGGGTCGCTTTTACCGGCACGGTCAGCGATCCGCTCAATCTCGGCGGCGTCGATCTGCGCCTCAAGTTTTCCGGTGATTCGCTGGGCGATCTCTACGATCTGACCGGCGTACTGCTGCCGGATACGCCGACTTTCTCTACCGACGGCCATCTGCGCGCCACCTTTAAGGAGAAAAACGGTTCACGCTTCGCCTATCAGGATTTCAATGGCCGTATTGGCGAGAGCGATATCCACGGGTCGCTGATCTACACCACCGGTAAACCCCGGCCTAAGCTGGAGGGCGATCTGGAGTCCAGGCAGCTACGGCTGGCGGATCTGGGGCCGCTGATTGGCGTCGATTCCGGCGGCAAAGGCAGCCAGACTGAACGGCGTAAAGGTGAAGCTTCTCCGCAGCCAGCCGGAAAAGTGTTGCCGTATGACCGCTTTGAAACCGACAAGTGGCAGGTAATGGATGCCGATGTGCGCTTCAAAGGACGGCGGATTGAGCACGGCAGCACGCTACCCATCAGCGACCTTTCTACGCACATCATCCTGCAGCGAGGCGACCTGCGCCTGCAGCCGCTGCGTCTGGGGCTGGCTAACGGTACCCTCGCCGGCAGCATTCATCTTGAAGGGGATAAAAAACCGCTGCAGGGGACGGCCAACCTGCAGGCGCGCCGCCTGAAGCTCAAAGCGCTGATGCCAAACGTGGAGATGATGCAGAAAACGCTCGGCGAAATGAACGGCGATGTTGAGCTTCGCGGCACCGGTAACTCCGTCGCCGCGCTGCTGGGCAACAGTAACGGTAACCTGAAGCTGCTGATGAACGACGGGCTGATTAGCCGTAACCTGATGGAGATCCTCGGCCTGAACGTCGGTAACTTTATTATCGGCCAGATCTTTGGCGATGATGAGGTGCGGGTGAACTGCGCGGCGGCGAATATCGACGTGGTCAACGGCGTCGCCCGGCCGCAGGTGTTCGCGTTTGATACCGAAAACGCGCTGATCAACGTGACCGGGACCGCCAGCTTTGCGTCGGAGCAGCTGGACCTCACTATCGATCCGGAGAGTAAGGGCTTTCGTATTATCACCCTGCGCTCCCCGCTGTACGTTCGCGGCAGCTTTAAGTCGCCGAATGCGGGCGTGAAGGCGGGGCCGCTGATTGCCCGCGGCGCGGTAGCGGCAGCGCTGGCGACGCTGGTGACGCCGGCAGCAGCGCTGCTGGCGCTGATATCACCTGCCGAAGGCGAGGCGAACCAGTGTCGGGCAATCTTGTCGCAGATGAAAAAATAGTCGGGAAGAAGACTCCCCTGGCCGGATGGCCGGGGGAGTGGACGGAGAGTTACAGCGATTGATGACGCGTTTCGTGAGTCAGCAGCAGCGCGATCATCGTCAGCGCCGCCATGGCGGCGAGGTAGAGCCCAACCGCGGGCAGACCGTAGTTGCCCTGCAGCCATGCGGCGATATACGGCGCTACGGACGCCCCGAGGATCGACGAGACGTTGTAGGAGAACGAGGCGCCGGTGTAGCGAACTTCGGTCGGGAATAGCTCCGGCAGCAGCGCGCCCATAGGGCCAAAGGTCAGCCCCATCAGGCTCAGGCCAATCAGCAGGAAGGCAAAGACCAGCAGCGGATTGCCGGAGCCGAGCAGCGGTTTAAAGGCAAACAGCGCGAAGAGGATGATGAGAGTCGTGATCACGACCATGCTCTTACGACGGCCAAAGGCATCCGCCAGCAGGCCCGCCACCGGCACCATCACGCCAAAACCAATGACCGCCATCATCAGCATCCACAGCACTTCGTTGCGCGGCAAGCCGAGACCAATCGGCGCGGCGGCGGTACTGAAGGTCATGGAGTAGACGGTCATGATGTAAAACAGCGTGTAGGTCGCCAGCATGATAAAGGTGCCGAGAACGGTGACGCGTACGTGTTTTGTCAGCAGGGTGCCCAGCGGGATTTTGACCTGTTTCTTCGCGGCGGCTACCTTTGCGAACACCGGCGACTCGTGCAGCGAAACGCGGACGTACAGGCCGATAATGACCAGCACGGCGGAGAAGATAAACGGCATACGCCAGCCCCATTCCATAAACTGCTGGTCGGTCAGCAGCCAGGAGAGCAGCAGGAAGGTGCCGTTAGCGAAGAAGAAGCCGATAGGCGCGCCCAGCTGCGGGAATGAGCCATACAGCGCGCGCTTGCGCGGCGGGGCGTTTTCCGTCGCCAGCAGCGCCGCGCCGCCCCATTCGCCGCCAAGGCCCAGCCCCTGGCCAAAGCGGGCCAGCGCCAGCAGCACCGGCGCCATAATGCCAATGGTTTCATAGCCGGGCAGCAGGCCGATAACTACGGTTGAGATCCCCATCGTCAGCAGCGAGGCCACGAGGGTCGCTTTACGGCCTACGCGGTCGCCGAAATGGCCGAATACCGCAGAACCGATAGGGCGGGCAATAAACGCGATGGCGAAGGTCGCCAGCGATTGTAGCGTCGCGGCGGCGGGATCGCCCTGCGGGAAGAAAATATGCGGAAATACAATGACCGCCGCGGTGGCATAGATATAGAAGTCGAAGAACTCGATGGCGGTGCCAATGAGCGAAGCGACGACGACCTTGTTGCGTGAGTTAACCGGAACGGTTTCCTGAGCATTGTCGAGTGTTGTGGCTGTGGCTTGCATAGATCTTTCTTATTTTTTGCGAACGAAAGGCCATATAGCCACAGCCTTGGGGACATTTCAATCTGTAACAAGGGGACGGGGAGGCTAAAAAACAGGCAAAAAGTGAATAATTTCTGTGCCAGAAAAATAAGTTCTATGAAATGCTTCACACAATTCAAATAATGGTTGATAAAACCAGGTTTAGGTTAAATAAAAGTTACATATTGGATTTATCTGCTGAAATGCCAGGTTGGGCTGAATTTTGCGTCTTTTATTCAGCCCAGTGATGGTTTAGTCGTGGGCTTTGCCCGGCATCCGGCGGTCGTCTTTATACTCGGCGGTCGCAATCCACGCGGCGCAGAAAAGCGTCAGGCGGGCGAAGAAATAGAAGAAGGCCATGATTCCCAGCACCGAGCCGAATGCCGCCCCGGACGGCGACTTGACCAGCGACGGTAGCGTCCAGGTCATGACGATCTTGATTATCTCAAAGCCGACCGCCGCAATCAGGGTGCCGCGAATCAGCGCCCTACGGCGCGGGCGGTGGCGCGGGAGTCGCCAGAAAATCCAGAAAAAGAGCAGATAGTTGGCGAAGATGGAAATGGCCAGGCCAATAAGCCGCCACGCCGGTTTCAGCCACTCGATGTAGTCCAGATAGAGCGCCGAGATAATCATCTGCTGAGCCGACCCGGCGATGGAGGTGATTGACAAGGTGATCACCAGCGCCACCAGCAGGCCGATTAGCGAGATAAAGTCGCGAAAGTACTTCACCCAAATTTTTTCCTGATCCTGCGGCGTACGCTCCCAGACGTCGCGGGACTGGGCGCGAATTGCCTCACGCAGGTTGCCCATCCAGTTAATGCCGGAATAGAGCGCCACCAGCAGACCGACGATGCCGACGGTGGTGCGCTGCTGTACGGCGGTATTGATGGTATTTTTCAGCGTTGCCGCGAGCGTCGGGTCGCTGACGTTAAGCAGGATTTTATCGAAGATGTCCTGTAGCAGCGTAGGATGCGAGGCCAGAACAAAACCGGCTGCTGCAAAAGAGACCATCAGAATCGGGATCATCGATAAAAATGAGAAGTAGGTGATCGCCGCACCAAACTGATTGCCCAGCCTGTCGTTGAAACGCTCTGCGGCGCGGATGAGGTGCGCAATAATGGGGTTACGCTGGACTTTTTCCGCCGTTCCGGTGACGCTTTTTAGCGCCTGGTTGGCTTTTTTCGCCACGGTGGAGTCATTTATCGCAGCCAGGGCGCTTTTATTTTCATCCGGCTGCTGGCCCGGATCCTGGGCTGGTCGTTGGGCGTCGTTTTCCGGCGTCATAAATTATTTCTTCCTTTTTTACAGCGATATTCATCAAAATTATATACGTAAAATCACGGATAAGGCGTGCCGGGGTCATCGGAGGCATGAATACGTTCCTGTTTGCCGCCTGTTCTGCGCTAATCGCTCGCCGGCATTTTGTTTGCGCAGGGCCGCGGAAAATTCATAATTCACTGATAGTTATCTATATTTATCCTGGATAAGGCGTTAGCTGCTACCCGACATAAAATACCGCTACTCCCACAAATACGGATTTTTCATCATGCGGACTCATCAACATAGTTTTTCATGAGCCCGCCCAGCCACTCCATAAACAGATGTACCCGACGTGAAAGGTTGCGCCGGTGCGGATAAATGAGCGAAACCGGCAGCGGCTCGGCGCGGTAGTGGGGCAGAATTTCTATCAGCTCCCCGGTGCGCAGCATTTCACGAACGCCCACCCGGGGTACCTGAATAATCCCCAGCCCCGCCAGGCACGAGGCTTGATAAGTTTCGGTGCTGTTAACCGTCAGAACGCCACCGGTTTTGACCCAGCGGACGGCGCCATCGCTAACCACTTCGAATCCCAGCGGGCGCACGCCCAGATTGCTGGCGTAGTGGATCAGCGCATGATCGGCGAGATCGTCCAGCGACTGCGGGTAGCCAAAGCGGGTGAGATATTGAGGACTGGCGCAGTTGATTTGCGTGAGCTTGCCCAGCGGTCGCGCAATCAGCCCGGAATCTTTCAGCGTACCGACGCGTATCACACAATCAAAACCCTCGCGGATTACGTCAACCAACCTGTCGCTGCTGCTGAGCTCCAGTTCGATGCCGGGATACTGCTGCAGAAATGCCGGCAGTTGCGGAATAACCAGTTTTTTCGCCACGGCGACCGGCATATCGACCCGCAGGCGTCCGCTAATGCTGGAGGGATCGAGCTGAAACATCCCGTCCAGCTCATCGAGATTGCTGAGCAGGTCTCTGGCGCGTTCGTAGTAGACCATACCATCCTGAGTCAGCTGCACCCGGCGGGTGGTGCGATGCAGCAGACGAACGCCAAGATGGTTTTCCAGTGCCTGAATCTGGCGCGAAACGCTCCCTTTAGGCAGGCCAAGCGTATCCGCAGCGCGGGAAAAACTCTCCAGCTCCGCTACTCTGATGAACAGCTGCATTGCGTGAATTTTATCCATTCCGCAGACCTTTTGTTGCTCTTAATGAAACAGTAAAGCGTAATTTTCAGTATTTATTGTTTTTATAGCAGCTAATAAGCTCTTTAACGAGGCAAACGCAACCGAAAAGGGGTTTTCTGATGACACAACGTATCGCTTTGGTGACCGGCGGCAGCCGCGGGCTGGGGAAAAACGCCGCCCTGAAGCTGGCGGAGAAGGGAACCGATATTATTCTGACCTGGCATAGCAACCCGCAGGCGGCGCTTGACGTGGTAGCTGAAATTGAGAAAAAAGGCGTAAAAGCCGCAGCATTACCGTTAAATGTCGGCGATATCACCAGTTTTGATGGTTTTGCACACAAGGTGGGGGAAGTGCTTCAACAACGCTGGCAGCGGGAGACATTCGACTATTTATTAAACAATGCCGGTATTGGCCTGAACGTCGCTTTTGCCGAAACCAGCGAAGCGCAGTTTGATGAATTAATGAACATCCAGTTTAAGGGACCGTTCTTCCTTACCCAGCGTCTGTTACCGCTATTGCAGGATGGGGGACGCATCCTCAACGTTTCCAGCGGACTGGCGCGTTTTGCTCTGCCGGGTTATGCGGCCTATGCCGCGATGAAAGGCGCGATGGAGGTACTGACGCGCTATCAGGCGAAGGAGCTTGGGGAACGCGGAATTTCGGTCAATATCATTGCTCCTGGCGCCATTGAAACCGATTTTGGCGGCGGCGTGGTACGCGATAACCCGCAGGTGAATCAGCATATCGCCGGGCAAACGGCGCTGGGAAGAGTGGGGCAGCCGGATGATATTGGTGATGCTATCGCCGCGCTACTCAGCGACGATCTGCGCTGGATGAACGCCCAGCGCGTTGAGGTCTCTGGCGGAATGTTTTTGTAATCCCCAGCCCCTTCATGGATCATGAAGGGGTATACGCATTTCATGCGCTTTCTTACTCCGTAACACACTTTCCCCGCTTTGCCATCGCCTGCGTTTGCGGGTTCGTTTAAAATAGAAAAATAATATTATATTTATTTTTACCTGCCTGGTTCATTAAGGATTTCCTTAATTTAAATGTAATAAATATTGTGAATAAGTAATGGCGTGAATAAGGCCTGTAACTATTCATTGTTATGATGTTTAGATAATCCTCCCTATCGGTAAAATGCCCCAGGCCAAACAGCGAGTTCTTATTTTATCTTGCTGATATTACCCTTCCCCCTCTTTTAATCGGGCATTTCTTTGTTGGAGATAAATCCATGCAGGTAATCATGTTTGACAGGCAGTCGATATTTATTCACGGAATGAAAATTGGCCTCCAGCAACACATTCCTGAACTTGATATTTTTGGCACCTGTCAGGCGGATCAGCTCTGGCAGAAGCTAACGGCGAATCCTGAAGCACTGCTCATTCTGGATGGCGATATGCACAGCGAGTTTTGCTGCTGGCTACTGCAGGAAAAGCAGCTCCGCTTCCCGGCGACTCAGGTGCTGCTGATCGTGTCCGACGATAATAAAAGCTGGCTACAGCGCGCGCTTTCCTGGAATGTGCGCGGGATCATTCAACGCAGGGAAAGCCTGCAAACATTCGCCCAGGCGATCAACAGCATCATGCATGGCCTGCTCTGTTTGCCGGGCGATTGGCTAATGACGGCGGAAGCGCGGGATAATAAATTGGTTCATTTAAGCCAGCGTCAGCGCGAGATTTTACAGCTGCTGGCGGCGGGAGATTCCAATAAAGAGATTAGCCGCGCCTTAAATATTAGCGCGGGCACGGTCAAGGCGCATCTGGAGTCGCTGTATCGCCGACTGGATGTGAAGAATCGTACCCAGGCGGCGATGGTGTTTAATGGCGTCAGCGAAACTTAATCGGTTGTCGCCTTGAATCTTGCGCACTCTTCACGCCGCTGTTCGTGGCCGCTGCGAATATTTTCCCAGGCGGTCAGCGCCTCAGCAAACCGCTGATGGTTAAGGTGAGTTAAAACAATATCAAGCTCCGGAGACGCCGGGCCGCAGCTAAAGGCTAAAGAGACCAGCGCATCATACTGCGATGGGTTAAGCCTCACCCGCAGGTTGCGCTTAAGCTGGCGCTGGCATTGCACCAGGTCGACGGTAAGCAAGGTCTCCGCGATCTCGCGCGTGAAGTGGTTGAACGTTTCATAATCGTTGAGAACGTGGCCATAGCCAATCACGCGCAGGCCGCTCTCGTCCCGATAGGGGGCGAGTGCTAATCCCTGAGTTCGTTTAATAAAGTCCAGGCCCTGCGGGCTTAGCGACGGTGTTATGGGGGACATGTTCTCTTCCTCTTTGGCTGGCCCGCAGTGTAGAGGAAAAGTTAACCGCGCCCTATTCGCCAGATGGCCCAGGCTGGTTATGCTCGCGGCGCAGCAGGCCGAAAAGCCAATCGTTGTGCCAGCGACCGTTGAGCCAGTAGCATTCACGCAGCTCGCCTTCCTGATGAAAACCAACCTTTAGCAGCAGATTTTTTGACGCAAGATTACCCGCGGTGACGGTCGCCGTCAGCCGCCGGATACCGCCCGTAGTCAACGCGTACTCGCACAGCGCGCGCAGCGATTCACTGCCGTACCCCTTCCCCTGCGCGTGGGGAGCGAACAGAAAACCCACTTCAGCGCTATCGCCAGCGTGATGCTGGTAGCCGGTGAGGCCAAGGGGAGCATGGGTGAAGCGATCGCGCACGACCAGACACAGCCAGTGGGCCGCGCCCGGGGACCATAAGGGGAGCCGCGAATCAAAAGCCTCACGAATGTCGGCGACCGGGCGAGGATCCGCGACGTAAAGCATCACCTGGGGATCCTGCTGGAGGGCGAGGAAAAAAGGCCAGTCGTCAAGCTGCAGCGGGGAACAGCGCAGACGTGGGGTCATCAATTCTGGCATAGCAGGGTTCCGGCAAAAGTCGATGCCATGAACATAGCAGGACATCGACTGCCGGAACAGTCTGCCGTTACAACGGTTCGCCGTACAGACCAATAAGCCGGCGCACCACGCCATTGGTCCAGCCGAAGCCGTCCTGAAGCGGGTACTCACCCCCTCCGCCTTCGTGGGGAGTGGCGCTGGCGATGTGGTACTTTTCAATCAGCTTAAAGTGCTGTTTATAGAAATGATTCACCGTTTGCAGCCAGCTGTGGGCTATCTCATCGCCGAGCGGATCCTGACCGTACATTTTAAAACCCTGTACCGCCATCCACTGCAGCGGCGCCCAGCCGTTGGGCTTATCCCACTGTTCACCGCTTTGATATTCGGTCGCCATAATACCGCCGGGGGTAAGCAGGCGGGCGCGTACCGCATCGGCAAGCCTGTCGGCCTGATCGTGGGTCGCCATACCGACATAGAGCGCGACGATGCTGGCGGCGGAAAACAGCGCCAGCTGCTCGCGGCGCCAGTCATAATCGCGGAAACAACCGCTTTCGTCATCCCACAGATAGCGGGTCACCGCCGCCCGACGGTCGCTGGCCTTCTGGCGGAAAGCGGCCTCGGTTTCCCGGTCGCCCTTCAGGCCGGAGAGGTTGGCGATGGTATTCTCCAGCTTGAACAGCAAGGCGTTCAGATCAATGGGGATAAACTGGGTAGTGCGGATGCTTGCCAGTCGGGTGATATCGCGCAGCCAGCGGCTGGAGTAATCCCAGCCGGACTCCGCCCCCGCGCGCAGGTCGCGATAAACTTCATTCGGCGGGCGCCCGGAGCGCTTCGCCGTTTCAACATCTTCCCGCCACGACTCATCGCGCGGCGTGTCGCGATCGTCCCAGTAGCGGTTCAGCAAAGAGCCGTCCGGCATACGCACCACGTGACGATACGCCTGATTGGGGATCAGCGATTCCGCGCCGTCCATCCAGAAGCTGTACTCCATTTGCAGGTGGTCAAGGTACCGTTTAGCGCCGCGGACGCCATCTTCTTCAAACAGTTCGACCATCAGGGCAAAGACCGGCGGCTGCGAGCGGCTGAGATAGTAGGTGCGGTTGCCGTTAGGAATATGGCCGTAGATTTCGATCATCCACGCGAAATTATCAGCCATGCATTTCAGCAGGTCTTCGCGGCCGCTTTCCGCCAGCCCCAGCATAGTGAAGTAGGAATCCCAGTAGTAGGTTTCGCTAAAGCGTCCGCCGGGAACAATATATGACTGCGGCAGCGCCAGCAGCGACGACCACGGAATATGATCCTGCGGCTCGCGGGTGAGGATTGGCCACAGATTATCAATATGCTCCTTGAGGGATCGCGTGGGATCGGAGACGTAGTCCTCGGCGCGGCTTTCCGGCAGCCAGAAATGATCTTCCACAAACTGGCGTAAATCGAATCCGGGGGTGCGCCTGATGCGACGATAGTGAATCAAGATATCCAGCGGATCCTGCTTCGGCGCGCAGTCCGGGAAGGTTTTACTATCGGCGAAAATTCGCGATTTCTGGACGTGGGCGAACAGCTCCAGATAACGATCGGCAGGGGTGAGGGCATCCGAGGCGGGCAGCCCTTCAATGATCTCCGGTTCAGGTTCGGCGTCGAACATTTCATCCAGCTTTAACTCATACGGATCGGCTTCGTAGCACGGATCGGTGTCGATCCTGAGCTCATCGTCATCAACGTTGCGTAATTTCTGGCTGAACATAGGGGTACGGACCTCCGGATTGCGTCAGTAGAGGATGCCGGGCACGCCCGACCTGTCTAATAAGCTTAGACATTCGCAGCGGGAAACGAAAAGAGAAGTGTGCGGTAGATCACGCTTTCCTCTGAACAATCGGTTCGGAGTTTTTGCTTTAACTTTTTGATCTACCGGATTAAAACCGTTTTAACCGCTGCGTATTGCGTCGAAAAATTCGGAGATTTCGTTTTGCAACAAAATCTAAATTCCCGGGCGCTGCCGCTATTCAGCCATTACTCCCACGCGGCTTCCAGCAGCTCCAGCAGCTGCTCGCTGGTCAACGTGACCGGGTTAGCCTTCATGGATGAGGAGCTGCTGGCGGCGAGGGCCGCAGGCTCCAGCGCTTCGCGGGGGACGCCGAGATCGCGCAGATTACCCAGACCGGCGCGCTGGCTCCACTCGCGCAGGCTCTCCCATGCGCTGTCAGGATCGGAATCCAGTCCAGCGGCCAGCCACTGGCGTACATCCGCAAAACGCTGGCGGAGGCATTCGTCGCTAATTTGTGCTTCGTTGAGCGCCAGGCCGAAGGGGAGCAGACTACCGCAAAGTGCGCCGTGGGCAGCGTTGCTCAGGCCTCCCAGCGGGCCTGCCAGGCCGTGAACCACGCCGAGTCCGGCATTGGCTAACGCCAGTCCGCCGCACAGGCTGACCCACGCCATCTCATCGCGGCTATCCGGACACTCCTGTTCCATCAGCGTTCTGAGCGCTTTCATGCCGCGCGGGATCGCCTCCCGACAGAGTGCGTCGGTAAAAGGATTCGCGCGGGTGCATAGCCAGGGCTCAATCACCTGGGTGATAGCGTCGAGACCGGAGGCTAAGGTCACCGCGCGCGGCGCGCTGTCGGTGAGGGACGGGTCGATAATCGCCAGGTCCGGCAGCATGCGGTCGTCACGCAGGCTGACCTTGCGCTGCTGCTCGGGGACGTTAATCACCGCGTTCTTTGTGACTTCCGCGCCGGTACCGGCCGTCGTGGGAATGGCGACGAACGGCAGCGGATTGGCCTCTAATATGCGGCCGCTACCCACCACTTCCAGGTATTCGATCGCGGGCCCCTGCGCGGGAACCAGCGCCGCAATGGCTTTGCCCGCATCAATGACCGCGCCGCCGCCGAGGCTGACGATGGCGCCGACGCCTTTTTCCCGTGCCAGACTCACGCCCCGTTCAATATCCTGCAGGCAGGGTTCATGGGCGATAGAGAGTGTGGTGACGTGCAGCCGAAGCGCGTGGAGTTCGCTTAGCAAGCATTCCGCGCGCTGCGGGGTGGCGCCGTGAATCAGCAGAATCTTTGTCGAGCGCCCGGCGAGCCAGGGGGCCGCGCTTAGAGCAAGGCCGCGCCCAAAGCGGATATTGCCCGGTGTTAAAACGTTAAAAGAGGTCAACATGTCGGGTAACCTGTCCTGGAGAAAAATCGTGCAATCCACTATACACATTATCCGGCTGTACATGAGCCGCCGATGCAGTATTGTGAAACAACCATCTCTTTTGATTGAGGAATTGCTGACAATGATAAAAATACTGGGCAAACGCTCATCAATTAACGTGCGTAAGGTACTGTGGACCTGTGAAGAAGCGGGAATAGCATATCAGCAGGAGGATTACGGTAGCGGGTTCCAGTCCATCGAGACTCCGGCGTTTCGCGCCCTTAATCCGAATAGCCTGGTCCCGGTGCTGCTGGATGGCGATTTTGTGCTGTGGGAGTCAAACAGCATCTGCCGCTATCTGGCGCGCAAAGCCGGGCGGGAAGACCTGCTCCCCACGGCGCCGCAGGCTGCCGCCGAGGTTGAGCGCTGGATGGACTGGCAGGCAACGGAATTCAATACTGCCTGGCGCTACGCCTTTATGGGACTGGTGCGCAAGGACCCGCGTTTTCAGGAACCGACGGCTATCAAAGAGAGCATTGTCGCCTGGACCCGCTGCGTGCAGATCCTCAATGCGCAGCTTCAGCAAACCGGGGCATGGGTTGCCGGCAGCCAGTTTACGCTCGCGGATATCGTCCTGGGACTGTCGGTGCATCGCTGGAAAATGACGCCGTTCGCGCATCCGGAAATGGCCGAAGTGGAGCGCTGGTATATGGCGCTGAATCAGCGCCCGGCGTTTAAGCGCCACGGCAATAACGGCGTGGCGTAAAGATAAAAAAAGAAGCTCCGGAGAGCTTCTTTTTCATGTACGGTGCGCGTGTTACCGCATCGTCACAAACTCTTCCGCTGCGGTTGGGTGGATCGCCACGGTATTGTCGAAGTCTTTCTTGGTTGCGCCCATCTTCAGCGCCACCGCGAAGCCCTGCAGCATTTCATCCATACCGAAGCCGATACCGTGAATGCCGACAATTTTCTCTTCCGGGCCGAAGCAGACCAGCTTCATGCGGCACGGCTGGCGGTGTGAAGTGACGGCGGTATACATGGCGGTGAAAGAGGATTTATACACTTTTACCGCCTCATCGCCGTACTGCTCGCGCGCCTGCGGCTCGGTTAAACCGACGGTACCGATTGGCGGATGGCTGAATACCACGGTCGGGATGTTGCTGTAGTCCAGATGTTCGTCCGGCTTGTTGTTAAACAGACGCTCGGAGAGACGGCGGCCGGCGGCAACGGCGACCGGAGTCAGCTCGACGGCACCGGTATTATCGCCGACGGCGTAAATACCCGGAACGTTGGTATTCTGGAATTTATCGACGACGATATAGCCTTTATCGGTGGTTTCCACTCCGGTAGCAGCAAGATTGAAGTTATCGGTTGCCGGTTCGCGACCGATCGCCCAAATCAGGCAGTCCACGGTCTGGCTGCGGCCATCTTCCAGCTCCAGGGTCAGGCTGCCGTCGGCGTTCTTCACTACCGCTTTCGGAATGGCATGGGTATGCAGCTGTGGGCCTTCGGCGTTCATCACCTCAACCAGCGTTTCAACGATCAGCGGATCGAAGCTACGCAGCGGCGCGTGTTTACGCACGAACAGATGGGTCTCCGCGCCCAGTCCGTTAATCACGCCCGCCAGCTCAACGGCGATATAGCCCGCGCCGACTACCGCAACGCGCTTCGGCAGCGCCGGCAGTTCGAAGAAACCATCGGAATCAATACCGTACTCGACGCCGGGAATGCTCGGATGGCTCGGACGGCCGCCGGTGGCGATCAGAATATGGTCGGCGGTTATCGTCTCGCCGTTAACTTCGACGGTTTTCGCATCGACAAAACGGGCGAAGCCTTTAATGACATCGACCTTGTTTTTGCCCAGCACGTTATCGTAAGAGGTGTGGATACGATCGATATAGGCGCTACGGCTGGCGACCAGCTTATCCCAGTCGAAGTGATTAATTGTGGTATCAAAACCGTAATCCGGGCCATACAGATGGATGGCTTCACGGATCTGCGCCGCATGCCACATCACTTTCTTCGGTACGCAGCCGACGTTCACGCAGGTGCCGCCCAGGTCTTTGGCTTCAATCAGCGCACACTTTTGGCCGTACATAGCGGCACGGTTAATGGAGGCGATACCGCCGCTGCCGCCGCCAATGGCGATATAGTCATAATGCTTGCTCATGAGTCTTATCCTTAATGTCTGATTGGCGCGATTGTATACCTGAAATCACCAGGTTCCACCGATTGCTGTGATTGTTACTCAGGCACGATCCAGCTGACGGTGGCATGGCCGATACCGGTCGGCACCAGCTTTTTATGTAGCCAGGGCAGAACGTTGTTCATCTGCTGCTCCAGCTTCCACGGCGGGTTGATGACGATCATCCCGGAGGCGGTCATCCCGCGCTGGTCGCTATCCGGACGCACCGCCAGCTCGATTTGCAGAATTTTGCGAATGCCGGTGGCCTCTAACTCTTTGATCATGCGCTTAATCTGCGCACGCAGTACGACCGGATACCACAGCGCGTAGGTGCCGGTAGCAAAGCGTTTGTAGCCTTCATGAATTCCGGTGACCACCGCCTGGTAGTCACTTTTGATTTCATAAGGCGGGTCGATTAGCACCAGGCCACGACGAGATACCGGCGGCAGCTTAGATTTCAGCTGCTGATAGCCATCGGTTTTTTCAACCCGGGCGCGGTCGTCTTTCTGAAACTCCGCGCGCAGCAGCGGAAAATCGCTGGGATGCAGTTCTGTCATTTGCAGGCTATCCTGCTCGCGCAGCAGCTGGCGGGCAATCAGCGGAGAGCCGGGGTAGTAGCGCAGCTGGCCGCTACGGTTGAAGTGCTGGACCACGGAGATATACGGCTCCAGCTCGGCGGGCAGGTCATCCTGCTGCCAGATGCGGGCGATACCTTCGAGATACTCACCGGTGCGCTCGGCATGTTCGCTGCTCAGCTGATAGCGGCCAGCGCCGGCGTGGGTGTCCAGATAGAGAAACGGTTTTTCTTTCTCTTTGAGCGATTCAATGATCAGGCTCTGAACGGTGTGTTTTAGAACGTCGGCGTGGTTGCCTGCGTGAAAGCTGTGGCGATAACTGAGCATGGATGCGGTGATTCCGGGAATTAAACAAGATAACCGATAGTTTACCGCAGATCCGCCTGGATTACCGCTGCGGTACCGTGCTGTTTTAATTCCTGCTGGTGTTGTGTGAGAAGCGACTCCCCGGAGGCGGTGCTGGCGCACCTGTCCGGGCTACCGGCCCGCAGCCAGCTGATGATTGCGGAATTAGCTCTCTTTTGTGGGTTTTACCGCCGGCAGGGCGCGATGCATCGGCACCGGCAGCCAGGCGCGAATTAATAATCCGCCGCGTTCGCTGGAGCCAAGTTCCAGCTTGCCGTTATGGTTATCGATGATGCGCTGAACGATAGCCAGCCCAAGGCCGGTTCCGCTAATCGTTCGGGCGCTGTCACCGCGAACGAAAGGCTGGAACAGATGTTCGCGCTGCTCCGGCTTGATTCCCGGTCCATCGTCTTCGACCTGGAACCAGGCCCGGTTACCTTCGCTGCCGCTGCTGACCTTGATCCAGCCGTTGCCGTAGCGGGCGGCGTTGACCACCATATTCGCCAGCGCGCGCTTGATGGAGAGCGGATGCACGCGCAGCGGGATCTCTCCCGGCTGCAGATCGGTAGCGATTTCCCGCTCATAGCCGCTCTCCGCCGCAATCACTTCGCCCAGCACCGCATTCAGGTCCACCAGCTCCACCGGCATCTCCTGACCGGTGCGCAGATAGTCGATAAACTGCTCGATAATGGCGTTGCACTCTTCGATATCTTTATTAATCGACTCGGCGAGGTAGCCGTCCTCTTCACCCATCATTTCCGTCGCCAGACGGATACGCGTGAGCGGAGTCCGTAAATCGTGGCTCACCCCGGCCATCAGCAGCGTACGGTCGTCCGCCAGTTGCTTAACGCCTGCGGCCATATGGTTAAAGGCACGTGTCACCGAACGCACCTCTGATGCGCCGTATTCGCGCAGCGGCGGAGGGATAATCCCTCGCCCGACCTGCAGCGCGGCGTGCTCCAGATCGACCAGCGGTCGGTTCTGTATACGAATAAAGAGCCAGGCGCCGCCAATCGCCAGCAGCATGATCGCCAGGGTGTAGCGGAACAGCGGCGAGAAGTCGCCCTGGTGGATTTCGGTCAGCGGTACGCGCACCCAGATATTGGGGGAGAGCCAGGTTTTCAGCCACACCACGGGGGAGCTTTTGTTGACCTCAACCCGCACTTCGGTCGGCCCGCCGAGCTGGTGCGCCATCTGCTGGCTTAAGAATTCATAATGCTGCGCCCAGCGCAGGCCTGCGTCTTCCGCCGCTTCGTTGGAATAGAGCGAAATGCCCAGCTCGCGGTAAATTTCGCGGCGAAACGCCGGCGGAACCACCAACTGGGTGCCGTCTTCCAGCTGCAGTTTATCGGTCATCAGCATACGCACTTCGTAGGCCAGAACCTTATTAAACTGCTGGAGACTGGGCAGGATCGCGAAATTCAGCACCACTAAATAGGTCGTCACCAGGCTGGCGAACAGCAGGGTGACGATCAGTAGCAGGGTACGGGCAAACGAGCTTCGCGGCGAAAAGCGCACGCGTTTCATGCCTTAGAGCCGTCCGGGACGAAAACGTAGCCCAGGCCCCATACGGTCTGGATATAGCGAGGATGCGCCGGATCTTCTTCCACCATGCGGCGCAGGCGTGAGATTTGTACGTCGATGGAACGCTCCATGGCTGAATACTCACGGCCGCGGGCGAGGTTCATCAGCTTATCGCGGGACAGCGGTTCGCGCGGATGGCTCACCAGCGCTTTTAGCACCGCGAATTCACCGCTGGTCAGCGGCATGGGTTCATCTTCACGGAACATTTCGCGGGTGCCGAGGTTCAGCTTGAATTTACCAAAGGCGATAACCGCCTCTTCCTGCGAGGGCGCGCCCGGCAGTTCGTTGGCCTGACGGCGCAGCACGGCGCGGATACGGGCCAGCAGCTCGCGCGGGTTGAACGGTTTTGGGATATAGTCGTCGGCGCCGATTTCCAGGCCCACGATTCGGTCAACTTCTTCCCCTTTCGCCGTGACCATGATGATCGGCATCGGGTTGCTCTGACTGCGCAGGCGGCGGCAAATGGACAAGCCATCTTCGCCCGGCAGCATAAGATCCAGCACCATCAGGTGGAAGGATTCACGGGTCAGCAGGCGATCCATCTGTTCAGCGTTCGCCACGCTACGAACCTGGAAGCCCTGCTCGGTCAGATAACGTTCGAGTAGCGCACGCAGGCGCATGTCGTCATCGACAACCAGAATCTTATAATTCTCTTGCATTGTTTATACTCCCAAAGGTTCACTGCAATTGTCAGTACGTATTCTCAAAAAAGCCCGGGTCGCCCACCAGCGAAATCTGGTATATATTCCAGGCTAAATTGTTACAAAGCATATTTAACAGCAGCTTAAGTATACATTTAAGCATAAGACGCATTATTTATCCTGTTGCTATTATGACGCGCGACGAATTGTGCGCAGCATTGCACAAAGATTTGTAATCAGGAGCCGTAACCTTCGATGAAAACGCCGCTGATCACCCGTGAAGGGTATGAAAAACTGAAGAAAGAGATGGATACCCTGTGGCGCGAAGAACGTCCGGAAGTCACTAAAAAAGTGACCTGGGCGGCGAGCCTTGGCGACCGCAGCGAAAACGCCGACTATCAGTACAATAAAAAGCGCCTGCGTGAAATCGACCGCCGGGTGCGCTATCTGACCAAATGCCTCGAACAGCTGAAAATCGTCGATTATTCGCCGCAGCAGGAAGGAAAGGTCTTTTTCGGCGCCTGGGTAGAGATTGAAAACGATGCGGGCGAGACGAAGCGCTTTCGGATTGTCGGCTACGATGAAATCTTTGGCCGCAATGACTACATCTCCATTGATTCGCCAATGGCGCGCGCGCTGCTGAAAAAAGAGGTCGGCGATTTAGCTATCGTTAACACGCCCGCGGGCGAGGCTGCCTGGTACGTGAACGAAATTGAATACGTCAAAGCTAAATAGGTGCGGAACATTCCGAGAGGCTTGGGTCGCGGCTGGCATTTTAGCGTGCCAGTCCGTATAACTATCCCCCTGATTTTTGATCCTAAAGATGAATTAAACCGATGATGAATGATTCGCTCTGCCGCATTATTGCGGGTGAACTTCAGGCCAGGGCTGAACAGGTAGAAGCTGCCGTTCGCCTGCTTGATGAAGGGAATACCGTGCCGTTTATCGCACGCTATCGTAAAGAAGTCACCGGCGGTCTGGATGACACGCAGCTGCGTAATCTGGAAACCCGCCTGGGTTACCTGCGAGAACTCGAAGACCGTCGTCAGGCGATCCTGAAGTCCATCGGCGAGCAGGGCAAGCTGACCGAGGCGCTGGAAAAAGCCATCAACGGGACGCTGAGTAAGACCGAGCTCGAAGACCTCTATCTGCCGTACAAGCCGAAGCGCCGCACTCGCGGGCAGATCGCCATTGAGGCCGGGCTGGAGCCGCTGGCCGAGCTGCTGTGGAACGAGCCCTCTCATGACCCGGAAACCGAAGCTGCCAAATATATCGACGCTGATAAAGGCATCGCGGACAGCAAAGCTGCCCTCGATGGCGCGCGCTATATTCTGATGGAGCGCTTTGCTGAAGATGCGGGCCTGCTGGCGAAAGTGCGCGACTATCTGTGGAAAAACGCCCATCTGGTGGCCACCGTCGTTAGCGGCAAAGAAGAGGAAGGCGCGAAATTCCGTGACTACTTCGATCACCATGAACCGATCTCCACCGTGCCGTCGCACCGCGCGCTGGCGATGTTCCGCGGCCGTAACGAAGGCGTGCTGCAGCTCTCTTTGAACGCTGACCCGCAGTTTGATGAGCCGCCGAAAGAGAGCCACGGCGAGCAGATTATTATCGACCATCTCGGCCTGCGCCTGAATAACGCTCCGGCCGACGGCTGGCGTAAGGGCGTGGTGAGCTGGACGTGGCGTATCAAGGTGCTGATGCACCTGGAAACCGAGCTGATGGGCACCGTGCGCGAACGCGCGGAAGACGAAGCCATTAACGTCTTTGCCCGCAACCTGCACGACCTGCTGATGGCCGCGCCGGCCGGACTACGCGCCACCATGGGGCTCGATCCTGGCCTGCGCACCGGCGTAAAAGTCGCCGTCGTTGACGGCACCGGCAAACTGGTGGCTACCGATACCATCTACCCGCATACCGGACAGGCCGCCAAAGCGGCGGTAGCGGTTGCCGCACTGTGCGAAAAGTACAACGTTGAGCTGGTAGCGATAGGCAACGGTACCGCTTCGCGTGAAACCGAGCGCTTCTTCCTCGACGTCCAGAAGCAGTTCCCGAAAGTGACCGCGCAGAAGGTCATCGTCAGCGAAGCGGGCGCATCCGTGTATTCCGCCTCCGAGCTGGCGGCGCAGGAGTTCCCGGACCTCGACGTTTCCCTGCGCGGCGCGGTCTCTATCGCCCGCCGGCTCCAGGACCCGTTGGCCGAACTGGTGAAGATCGACCCGAAATCCATCGGCGTCGGCCAGTATCAGCATGACGTCAGCCAGACCCAGCTGGCGCGTAAGCTGGACGCGGTGGTGGAAGACTGCGTGAACGCCGTTGGCGTCGATCTGAATACCGCATCCGTTCCGCTGCTCACCCGCGTTGCCGGCCTGACCCGCATGATGGCGCAGAATATCGTCTCCTGGCGCGATGAGAACGGTCAGTTCCAGAACCGCCAGCAGCTTCTGAAGGTTAGCCGTCTGGGGCCGAAGGCCTTTGAACAGTGCGCGGGCTTCCTGCGTATCAACCATGGCGATAACCCGCTGGATGCCTCAACCGTGCACCCGGAAGCGTACCCGGTGGTGGAGCGCATTCTGGCGGCGACTCAGCAGGCGCTGAAAGATTTGATGGGCAACAGCAGCGAGCTACGTCATCTGAAAGCCGTTGATTTTACTGATGAGAAATTCGGCGTGCCGACGGTCACCGACATCATCAAAGAGCTGGAAAAACCGGGCCGCGACCCGCGCCCGGAGTTTAAAACCGCCCAGTTTGCCGATGGCGTAGAAACGATGAACGACCTGCTGCCGGGGATGATCCTCGAAGGCGCGGTGACCAACGTCACCAACTTCGGCGCGTTTGTTGATATCGGCGTTCACCAGGACGGCCTGGTGCATATCTCTTCCCTTTCGAACAAGTTCGTTGAAGACCCGCATACGGTGGTGAAAGCGGGGGATATCGTGAAGGTCAAAGTGATGGAAGTTGATCTGCCGCGCAAGCGTATCGCGCTGACGATGCGTCTGGATGAACAGCCCGGCGACAGCAACGCGCGCCGCGGCGGTGGGAACGATCGCCCTCATGGCAACCGCCCGGCGGCGAAGGCTGCTAAACCTCGCGGTCGTGAGACGCAGCCTGCGGGCAACAGCGCGATGATGGACGCGCTGGCGGCGGCGATGGGTAAAAAACGCTAAACTCTCCGGCCCCTTTTGTCGAGGGGCCGCATTTCTTCCGGCATTCGCCATATTGTGCAAACAAGCATCAGTATTTTCTTATAACGTCGTAATAAGCGCGAAATGCGGACGGTGAGATTATTATTTTCATTTCGTTAACTATCGAAACCTTAATTAAACATTTGGTCATTAAGAATTATTATTATTTCGACACCTGTTACAAAATAGAGTTTGCTCAATATCAACAAAAGCTCAATCTCCTGTTTAAAAAAACAATCGACCGCATTATATGTATTGATGATAAAAACTATTCTCATTATCATTATTTGCATTGAATATTTTTTATTCTTCGTTGGCTACGGTCCCTTGCGCCGCATCTTCGGCGCGTACGGAAAACTCTTTTTCAGTTGGCGATACACAAGTAGGTCCTATGCAATTCACACCTGATAGTGCGTGGAAAATCATTGGTTTCTCCCGCGATATTAGTCCGGCGTATCGGCAGAAACTGCTGTCCCTCGGAATGCTGCCGGGTTCATCTTTTAATGTGGTTCGCGTGGCGCCGCTCGGCGACCCTATCCATATTGAAACCCGACGCGTGAGCCTGGTATTACGTAAAAAGGATCTTGCGTTAATTGAGCTGGAAGCGGTTGCACAATAATGCCTGACCGGCACTAAGAGCATGAATATGAAAAAATTAACCCTTGGTTTAATTGGTAATCCTAATTCCGGTAAGACTACCCTGTTTAACCAGCTCACCGGTGCGCGCCAGCGCGTTGGTAACTGGGCGGGGGTGACCGTTGAGCGTAAAGAGGGGGGCTTCAACACCACCGATCATCAGGTCACGCTGGTGGATCTTCCGGGCACCTATTCGCTAACCACTATCTCCTCGCAAACCTCGCTGGATGAGCAGATTGCCTGCCACTATATTCTCAGCGGCGACGCCGACATGCTGATTAACGTGGTCGATGCGTCCAATCTGGAACGTAACCTCTATCTGACGCTGCAGCTGCTGGAGCTGGGCATCCCCTGCGTCGTCGCGCTGAACATGCTCGATATCGCGGAAAAACAGAACATCCGTATCGATGTCGACGCGCTGGCCGCCCGCCTCGGGTGCCCGGTTATCCCGCTGGTTTCCACCCGCGGACGCGGTATTGAAGCCCTGAAAATGGCGATCGATCGCCATCAGCAAAATCAGCCTGTAGAACTGGTGCACTATCCGCAGCCGCTGCTGCGCGAAGCGGACAAGCTGGCGCAGGTGATGTCCGGGGAGATCCCGCAGCGCCAGCGTCGGTGGCTGGGCTTACAGATGCTTGAAGGCGATATTTACAGCCGCGCCTACGCCGGTGATGCCGCCCATAAGCTGGACGTGGCCCTGGCGCACCTGAGCGAAGAGCTGGATGATCCCGCGCTGCATATCGCCGATGCCCGTTACCAAAGCATTGCTGCTATTTGCGATGCGGTCAGTAACACGCTTACCGCCGAGCCCAGCCGCTTTACCGCAGCGATGGATAAAGTCATCCTCAACCGTTTTCTCGGACTGCCGGTCTTCCTGTTCGTTATGTATCTGATGTTCTTACTGGCGATCAATATCGGCGGCGCGTTGCAGCCCATTTTCGACGCCGGTTCCGTGGCGATCTTTATCCACGGCATTCAGTGGATTGGCTATACCCTGCATTTCCCGGACTGGCTGACCGTTTTCCTCGCCCAGGGGATTGGCGGGGGGATCAATACCGTGCTGCCGCTGGTGCCGCAAATCGGCATGATGTATCTGTTCCTCTCCTTCCTTGAAGATTCCGGCTATATGGCGCGGGCGGCGTTTGTGATGGACCGCCTGATGCAGGCGCTGGGGTTGCCGGGGAAATCCTTCGTGCCGTTAATCGTGGGTTTTGGCTGTAACGTTCCTTCGGTGATGGGCGCGCGTACGCTTGATGCGCCGCGTGAGCGTCTGATGACCATTATGATGGCGCCGTTTATGTCCTGCGGCGCGCGGCTGGCGATTTTTGCCGTCTTTGCCGCCGCCTTTTTCGGCCAGAATGGCGCGCTGGCGGTCTTCTCGCTGTACGTGCTGGGTATCGTGATGGCGATTGCCACCGGTCTTATGCTGAAGCATACCATTATGCGCGGCGAAGCTTCGCCGTTCGTCATGGAGCTGCCGGTGTACCACGTTCCGCACGTGAAGAGCCTGATTATTCAGACCTGGCAGCGCCTGAAAGGTTTCGTGCTGCGCGCGGGTAAAGTGATCGTTATCGTTAGTATCTTCCTCAGCGCGCTGAACAGCTTCTCGCTGAGCGGTAAGATTGTCGATAACATCAACGACTCGGCGCTGGCGTCGGTCAGCCGGGTGATTACCCCGGTGTTTAAACCGATTGGCGTACATGAGGATAACTGGCAGGCGACCGTCGGACTGTTCACCGGCGCGATGGCCAAGGAAGTCGTGGTAGGGACGCTGAACACCCTCTACACCGCCGAAGATATCCAGAACGAAGAGTTCAATCCGCAGACGTTTAGCCTCGGCGATGAGCTGCTGGCTGCAGTGGACGAGACCTGGCAGAGCCTGAAAGATACGTTCAGCCTGAGCGTGCTGGCCAACCCCATCGAAGCCAGTAAAGGCGACGGCGAAATGGAAACCGGTGCGATGGGCGTGATGGGCAGCAAATTCGGCAGCGCTGCGGCGGCGTATAGCTACCTGATTTTCGTCCTGCTCTATATTCCCTGCATCTCGGTTATGGGGGCGATTGCCCGCGAGTCGAGCCGCGGCTGGATGATGTTCTCCGTCCTGTGGGGGCTGAATATCGCTTATTCGCTCTCTACGCTGTACTACCAGACCGTCAGCTTTAGCCAGCATCCGCGCTACAGCCTGGTATGCATTCTGGCGGTGGTGCTGTTCAATATCGTGGTCTTTGGCCTGCTGCGCAGAGCGCGTAGCCGGGTGGACGTTTCGCTGCTGGCGACGCGCAAAACGCCGTCTTCCTGCTGCCAGAGTCCTGCTGGCGATTGCCACTAAGGAGCGATGATGGCGTCGTTAATTGAAGTTCGCGATATGCTCGCCCTGCAGGGAAGGATGGAAGCAAAGCAGATCAGCGCCCGCCTGCGTGCGCCGCAGCCGTTAATCGACGCCATGCTGGGCCGCCTGGAAGCAATGGGTAAAGCGGTGAAAACCACCGAAGATGCCGATGGCTGCCTCTCCGGCAGCTGTAAAAGCTGCCCGGAAGGCAAGGCCTGCCTGCGGGAGTGGTGGTCGCTGCGCTGAGATGTTTTCCGGTGTTTTTTCCGGAGGCGATGCTGCGCATCTGTCCGGGCTACGAGTTTGTGCGGTTTTGGGTTTGGTAGCCCGGACAGGCGCAACGCGCCGCCTCCGGGGAAGCCTCTGCGCCCTCGGGTGCAAGCGGGTCGTGAGACCCGCTTTCTGGCTTACTTGTAGACGTCCGCGTTAGCGTGAACCGTTTTTTCGTTCTTCTCGCCGGCAATTACCACGAAATAAGTGCCGCCCAGCTCATCCGCTTTTTTCGACAGATCGCGCTTTGCATCCATCGGAGAGGTTGTTCTTGAGGTCGTAATGGAACCGATTTTAGTCAGGTTCATCTTAGCCACTTCGTCTTTTTGGATCTCCTTGGCGGCGAACGCGCCAAAGGACAGGGAGCCAATCACCAGAGATGCAACAATTCCTGTAACAAGTTTCATAGCCTCTACTCTCCATTAGGTTGTTTTTTTAGGTCGCGGGTCCGGCGTGAAATAGTCAACCTCCGCAACAACCTAAGTATTGCTGCACCCTGCGTTTTTACCACGTCCCGCTAAAAATATTTACTGACCTCACGCTTCAGTTCGACCAGTTGAGCGCAAAACGCCTGCGGATGCGAAATGAACGGCGCATGGGCGGCTTTATCAAAGACGAACGACGTGCTGCCGGGCCACATGGCGTCGAGAATCGGGACGATTTTACGCGGTACCAGGCCATCCAGCCGACCGTACAGGCGCAAAAACGGCATTTTGAGGGTAGATAACGGCTGGCGTAAGTCGGCGGTTTTGAGGATCTCCAGCCCGCCGTTTAAGACTTCCGATGATGGCATCGGTAGCGACAGCACCGCGCTTTTCAGCATTCTCGCATCCTGGCGTGCGCTCTCGGTACCCATGGTTTGCAGCGCCAGAAAGCGTTCGACGGTGCGTTGAAAATCTTCGCTCAGCTGCTGCTGGAATCCGCTCAGCACTTCGGGCTTGATGCCAGGCCAGCTGTCGTGAGCGCTAAAACAGGGGGAAGAAGCCACGGTAACCAGCGCCTGCACGCGATCGGGATGGGATAATGCTACCTGACTTGCTACCAGCCCGCCGAGGCTCCAGCCTAGCCAGATAGCGCGCTCCGGCGCTTTCTCCAGCACCCGCTGCGCCATCTCTTCCTGCGACAGAGCGCCAAAGCCGCCGCTGCGGCCGTAGCCAGGAAGATCGACGAGGTGCAGCGTAAAATGCGAGCTCAGCTGCGGCGTGATGCAATCCCACACCTGGGCATTCAGCCCCCATCCGTGCAGCAGCACAAGATGACAATTCCCTTCGCCCATGGTCTGCCACTCGATCGCGTTCATCAGTTACTGTTCTCTTTCCACCAATATGAGGGGAAATATGCTAACAGCACACAGCTTATGCTGGCTATGCCAAATGCCGCTGGCCATCGCCCGCTGGGGGATCTGTTCGCGATGCGCGTCGGCGCTGCTGGCCTGCGAACCGCTATGCCCTCAGTGCGGACTGCCGGCCCAGTCCAACACGCTGCCCTGCGGACGCTGCCTGCAAAAACCGCCGCCGTGGCAGCGGCTGGTAACGGTTAATGACTATCGACCGCCGCTGAGCGGCCTGATTCACCAGCTGAAATTCAATAAGCGGCCCGAGCTGGCGCCCGCTCTGGCGCGTCTGCTGCTGATGCGCATACGTCACAGCCCGGACCTTCCTCATCCGGACCGGATAATTAGCGTGCCGCTCTGGCAGCGCCGCCAGTGGAGGAGAGGGTTTAATCAGAGCGACCTGCTGTGCCGACCGCTATCCCGCTGGCTGGGCTGCGCCTGGCGTAGCGATGCGCTGACCCGCAGACGCCGCACCGCCACTCAGCATCAGCTCAGCGCCAGATTGCGCAAACAGAACCTGAAAAACGCCTTCCAGCTTGAATTGTCGCTACAGGGGCACCATATCGCCATTGTGGATGATGTCGTCACAACCGGAAGCACCGTCGCTGAGATATCCCGCCTGCTTTTGCGAAACGGCGCCGCGACGGTTCAGGTATGGTGTATATGCCGTACCTTGTAGACCCCTGCTGATGGGCGTATAATAACCCAGTAAAATAGTCAACTATTAGGCCAACGCTATGATCCGTATTTCCGATGCTGCACAAGCGCACTTTGCCAAACTGCTGGCAAATCAGGAAGAAGGGACACAAATTCGCGTATTTGTGATCAATCCCGGCACCCCTAACGCCGAGTGCGGCGTGTCCTACTGCCCACCGGATGCGGTGGAAGATTCCGATACTGCGCTGAAATTTGAGCAGCTCACCGCCTACGTCGATGAGCTTAGCGCGCCGTACCTGGAAGACGCTGAAATCGATTTTGTTACTGACCAGCTGGGCTCCCAGCTGACGCTGAAAGCGCCCAACGCCAAAATGCGCAAAGTTTCTGACGATGCCCCGCTGATGGAGCGCGTCGAGTATCTGCTGCAGTCGCAGATTAACCCGCAGCTGGCCGGCCACGGCGGGCGCGTCACGCTGATGGAAATCACCGATGATGGCCTGGCGATTCTGCAGTTTGGCGGCGGCTGTAACGGCTGTTCGATGGTCGACGTAACGCTGAAAGAAGGGATCGAGAAACAGATGTTGAACGAGTTCCCGGAACTGAAAGGCGTACGCGATCTCACCGAGCATCAGCGCGGCGAGCACTCTTACTACTGATTCCCCGCCCGGCAGCTTTCCGCTGCCGGGCAACTCTCTTCATGTTACCGCGCAACATTCCCCGCTAAGCGACCCGCCAGAAACCCGGGAAAGAGTATGACTTAAGTCTCATATTTGAAATTTTCACCGCCCAGGTGATTCTCAAACTCGTCATGTTACCCGTATCATTCGCATCAGGCGCCACAGATAAAAAAATAGCCAGCTATCCTTTCTCTGGGTAAGGATAAAGCCAGCTTCTACGGCGTCAGACATTTTTTGTTCCGGTCGGAACGGATGAAGTCAATGTTGAAACTATGACGTTACCCATAACAAATTAAGGCCAGGTAAATCATGCCATTAGTCATCGTTGCTATCGGGGTTGCCCTGTTATTGTTGCTGATGATCCGTTTCAAGCTTAACGGGTTTATCGCTCTGGTTCTGGTGGCGCTTGCCGTCGGGCTTATGCAGGGTATGCCGCTGGATAAAGTTATCGTATCCATCAAAAACGGCGTTGGGGGAACCCTCGGCAGCCTCGCGCTGATCATGGGCTTCGGCGCGATGCTCGGAAAAATGCTGGCGGACTGCGGCGGTGCGCAGCGTATCGCCACCACGCTGATTGCCAAATTTGGTAAAAAACATATTCAATGGGCGGTCGTGCTGACCGGCTTTACCGTCGGCTTTGCGCTGTTCTATGAAGTCGGCTTTGTACTGATGCTGCCGCTGGTCTTTACCATCGCTGCTTCCGCCGGTATTCCGCTACTCTATATCGGCGTACCGATGGCGGCTGCGCTCTCGGTCACGCACGGATTCCTGCCTCCGCATCCGGGCCCGACCGCGATTGCTACTATTTTCCATGCCGACATGGGTAAGACCCTGCTGTTCGGTACGATTCTGGCGATTCCGACGGTTATTCTTGCGGGACCGGTTTACGCACGTTTCCTGAAAGGCATCGATAAGCCGATTCCGGAAGGCCTGCACAACCCGAAGACGTTCACTGAAGAAGAGATGCCGGGTTTTGGCGTCAGCGTCTGGACTTCTCTGGTGCCGGTGATTCTGATGGCCATGCGCGCCGTCGCCGAAATGGTGCTGCCGAAAGGCCACGCTTTCCTGCCGATTGCGGAATTCTTTGGCGACCCGGTGATGGCAACGCTGATCGCAGTGCTGATCGCCATGTTCACTTTCGGCCTCAACCGCGGTCGTTCCATGGAGCAGATTAACGATACGCTGACCTCCTCGATCAAAATTATCGCCATGATGCTGCTGATCATCGGCGGCGGCGGCGCCTTCAAGCAGGTGCTGGTCGATAGCGGCATGGATAAGTACATTGCGTCTATCATGCACGAATCCAATATGTCTCCGCTGTTTATGGCCTGGTCTATTGCTGCGGTACTGCGTATCGCGCTGGGTTCCGCCACCGTTGCGGCCATTACCGCGGGCGGTATCGCCGCGCCGCTGATCGCCACCACCGGCGTGAGCCCGGAACTGATGGTTATCGCCGTTGGCTCCGGTAGCGTTATCTTCTCTCACGTTAACGATCCGGGATTCTGGCTGTTTAAGGAATATTTCAACCTGACCATTGGCGAGACTATCAAGTCATGGTCGATGCTGGAAACCATCATCTCAGTGTGCGGTTTGATTGGCTGCCTGCTGTTGGGGATGGTGGTATAAGCTGGTCGTCAGTCTGAAACGAGCCGGGTCGCCGCGATGCGAACCCGGCTTTTTTTATGCGCAATGGCTACCACGGCCAGACTTATCGCAGTAATACCCGCCTGCGCGCGGCGCCTGACATTGAAATTCAGCAAACTATCCCCCATTCTAGATCTCATGCTATAGCGCCGGACGCGCGCTTCATTCACCCAATTCAACAGGACTGCGCATATGACCAATCCATTACTGACGCCTTTTTCGCTCCCGCCCTTTTCTGCAATCAAACCCGAGCACGTGGTCCCCGCGGTCACCAAAGCGCTGGATGATTGCCGGGCGGCGGTCGAACGCGCGGTGGCGCAAGGGGCGCCGTATACCTGGGAAAACCTTTGCCAGCCGCTGGCGGAAGTGGACGACGTGCTGGGGCGTATTTTTTCCCCGGTCAGCCACCTGAACTCGGTTAAAAACAGCCCTGAGCTGCGTGAAGCCTACGAACAAACTCTGCCGCTGCTCTCCGAATACAGCACCTGGGTTGGGCAACATGAAGGTCTGTACAAAGCGTACCGCGACCTGCGCGATGGCGACCATTACGCCACCCTGAATACCGCGCAGAAAAAAGCGGTGGATAACGCGCTACGTGATTTTGAACTCTCCGGTATTGGCCTGGCCAAAGAGCAGCAGAAACGCTACGGCGAAATCGCCGCACGCCTGTCTGAACTGGGCAATCAGTACAGTAACAACGTCCTCGATGCCACCATGGGCTGGACGAAGCTGATCGCCGATGAATCCGAGCTCTCCGGGATGCCGGAAAGCGCGCTTGCTGCGGCGAAAGCTCAGGCTGAAGCCAAAGAGCAGGAAGGGTATCTGTTGACCCTGGATATCCCGAGCTATCTGCCGGTAATGACCTACTGCGATAACCAGGCGCTGCGTGAAGAGCTGTATCGCGCCTATTCCACCCGCGCTTCTGACCAGGGGCCGAATGCCGGTAAGTGGGATAACAGTCCGGTAATGGCGGAAATCCTCGCCCTGCGCCACGAGCTGGCTCAGCTGTTGGGCTTCGACAGCTATGCCGATAAGTCGCTGGCGACCAAAATGGCGGAGAATCCGCAGCAGGTGCTCGACTTTCTGAGCGACCTGGCTAAACGCGCCCGTCCGCAGGGTGAGAAAGAACTGGCTCAGCTGCGCGCCTTCGCCAAAGCCGAATTCGGCGTGGATGAACTGCAGCCGTGGGATATCGCTTACTACAGCGAAAAACAGAAGCAACATCTTTACAGCATCAGCGATGAACAGCTGCGCCCGTACTTTCCGGAAAACAAAGCGGTTAACGGCCTGTTTGAAGTCGTTAAGCGTATTTACGGCATTACTGCGAAAGAGCGTACTGACGTCGACGTCTGGCATCCGGAAGTGCGCTTCTTTGAACTGTACGACGAAAATAACGAGCTGCGCGGCAGCTTCTACCTCGACCTTTACGCTCGCGAACATAAACGCGGCGGGGCGTGGATGGATGATTGCGTTGGCCAGATGCGCAAGCTTGACGGCACGCTACAAAAGCCGGTTGCCTATCTGACCTGTAACTTTAACCGTCCCGTCAGCGGCAAACCGGCGCTGTTTACCCACGATGAAGTGATCACGCTGTTCCACGAGTTTGGCCACGGTCTGCACCATATGCTGACCCGCATCGATACCGCCGGCGTTTCCGGTATCAGCGGGGTACCGTGGGATGCAGTCGAACTGCCGAGCCAGTTTATGGAAAACTGGTGCTGGGAGCCGGAAGCGCTGGCGTTTATCTCCGGCCACTACGAAACCGGCGAGCCGCTGCCGCAGGAGCTGCTGGAGAAAATGCTGGCCGCGAAGAACTATCAGGCGGCGATGTTTATTCTGCGTCAGCTGGAGTTCGGCCTGTTCGACTTCCGCCTGCATGCGGAATTTAGCCCGCAGCAGGGGGCGAAAATCCTCGAAACGCTGGCGGAAATCAAGCAGCAGGTCGCGTTGATTCCCGGGCCGTCCTGGGGCCGCTTCCCGCATGCCTTTAGCCACATTTTTGCCGGTGGATACGCGGCGGGCTACTACAGCTACCTGTGGGCCGATGTGCTGGCGGCGGATGCTTTCTCGCGCTTCGAAGAGGAGGGGATCTTCAATCGCGAAACCGGCCAGTCGTTCCTCGACAACATTCTTAGCCGCGGCGGTTCGGAAGAGCCAATGGTCCTGTTCAAACGCTTCCGCGGTCGCGAGCCGCAGTTGGACGCGATGCTTGAGCATTACGGTATTAAGAGTTAATGCTGTTGTGAAAATTTGTTTAATTGATGAAACGGGCGCCGGAGACGGCGCCTTATCTGTTCTTGTCGACCGCTGGGGGCTGGAGCAGGACGATGACAACCCGATGGCGCTGGTGATGACGCCGGAGCATCTTGAGCTGCGTAAGCGCGATGAACCGAAGCTCGGCGGCATTTTCGTGGATTTTGTCGGCGGGGCGATGGCTCACCGGCGCAGGTTCGGCGGCGGCCGCGGCGAGGCGGTGGCGAAAGCGGTGGGAATCAAAGGCGACTATCTGCCGGATGTCGTCGATGCGACCGCCGGTCTGGGGCGGGATGCCTTTGTGCTGGCGTCAGTCGGCTGTCGTGTACGGATGCTGGAGCGTAATCCGGTGGTTGCCGCGCTGCTCGACGATGGCCTGGCGCGTGGCTACGCCGACGCTGAAATCGGCTCGTGGTTGCAGGAGCGCCTGCTGCTGATTCACGCCTCCAGCCTGACGGCGCTGACCGATATTACCCCGCGTCCGCAGGTGGTCTATCTCGACCCGATGTTTCCGCATAAGCAAAAAAGCGCGCTGGTGAAGAAAGAGATGCGGGTATTTCAGTCGCTGGTGGGGCCGGATTTAGACGCCGACGGTCTGCTGGCGCCGGCGCGTCAGCTGGCGACCAGGCGGGTGGTGGTTAAGCGCCCGGACTACGCGCCGCCGCTGGCGAATGTTGCGACCCCTAACGCGGTGGTGACCAAAGGCCATCGCTTTGATATCTATGCCGGAACGGCGGTTGAGCCGCAGGGGTAAACAAGCTGCATCAGGGCTATTTCCCCGGGGGCGGCGCGATGCGCCTTGCCCGGGCTACAGGTTCTTGCGATCTGGGGGTTCTGTAGCCCGGATAAGGCGTTAGCCGCAATCCGGGAAACCTCGTCGACCGCACCGTTTTTACGCGCTCTTTGTATTAATCATCCTGTTCAACCACGGCACCATGATCGCCATGACCACCGTGACGCCCAGGGTCACCAGGCCAATTTTACTGAATACGTTGGTGTATATCGGCAGCGTTTGTAGCGGGTCGGTAATGTTGTCCGGTACGGCGGTGAAGGTTGCGACGTAGCCGCCCAGCAGAAACGCGGCGGCCTGCGTCAGGAACCACATCCCCAGAATAAAGCCCATCAGATGCTGCGGTACCAGTGCGGCAACCATCGCCAGCCCCAGGGCGCTAATCAGCAGTTCTCCCAGGCTCTGAAACAGATAGACCAGCACGATAAACCACGGCGAGGTCAATCCCTGGGCATCGGCAAACCACATTCCCGCCGCTGCGGCAGTTAAAAAGCCCAGCGCGCACAGGAACATGCCGAGGGTGAACTTCATCGGCATGCTCAGGTCTTTGCCTTTATTGCCCAAACGTGTGTAGATCGCGGCGAGGATCGGGCTGGCCACCACCACCCAGAACGGATTTAGCGCCTGAAAGCTCACTGGGTTAATCGCGAAACCGAGTATTTCATGGTGGACGTTGTTGATGGCAAAGAAGTTGAGTGAGGTCGGCATCTGCGCGTACAGAATATAAAACAGCACCGCTTCCAGCATCAGGATAAAGGCGACGAACATTTTATTGCGCCCGGTTTTATCCAGCCTGAAGGCTTCGCGGAAGAAGAAAATCGTCACCACCACTGAGAGGATAATTAGCACCAGATTGGCGATTTTTACATTATGCATCAGCCAGGCGCAGATAAAAATCATCACCACCGTTCCTGCCAGCACGTACAGTAAATTGCGCAGACTCAACGGCTTGTGGTCCGGCTCAGAGCCGATATCTTTCACCATACCCCGACAGGCGAAGTAAACCAGCAGGGCGACAATCAGGCCGGCGCCGCACAGGTTGTAGGTCACCGCGTAGCCGAATTTATCGGCAATCACCGGCGCCAGCGACAGCGACAGCAGCGAACCGATGTTAATCGACATATAGAACAGCGTGAAGGCGCCGTCGAGGCGGGCATCTTTTGGCGGATAGCACTTGGAGAGCAGGCTCGCCGGGTTGGCTTTAAATAGCCCGTTTCCCACCGCAATGGTTCCCAGCGCGATAAAAATGAGATTGGGTTTGAGCAGCGACAGGCCGGTCATAAAGTAGCCCGCGGCGAGGACAATCGCGCCCAGCACCAGCGTACGTTTGGTGCCGAGCAGATGATCGCCGACATAGCCGCCGATGGAGATCAGGCCATATACCAGCGCCGCAAACGCGCCAAAGGTTATAAACGCCTGTTCCTGCGAGAAGCCGAGCTGTTTAACAAAGAAAACGGCCAGAATGCCCTGAACGCCGTAATAGCCAAATCGTTCCCATAGTTCCACAAAGAAGATCATGAAGAATGGGCGAGGTTGCTGCAGCAAGCCTGTGGGTGCGGTGGAGTTCATATTGCTTCGCCTTTTAGTCCTGTCCGAAAAAGTATGCACGCGTATGCCAAAACGCGCTTAAAAACCTTAATTTTGCGCAATGATATGATGGTTATACGCTTTGGCGAATGATTATATGGATAAATGGCGATTTTGTTGGTTGATCAATCTGGCAATTTGCGGATTTTATGGATTTATATTCTTTCTTTTCGGCGGGGAGTGAGAAATAAAAACGCCCGCATGGGCGGGCGTTGGTCATCAGCGAAATGAAATAACGTCCTGTTATTCCTCTTCTTCGTCGCGCAGCGGGACAATCAGCATATCGACGTGAACGGTGTTGATGAGCTGACGCGCGGAGGACATCAGCTTGCTCCAGAAGTCCTGATGGTGACCGCAAACCACGAGGTCCATATCATATTTTTTAATCGCATCGACCAGCACCTGGCCGAGATCGCCGCTACCGCTCAGGGTCTCAGTGATCGGATAGCCCGCATTCGTAGAGAGTTCGCTTAACGCGTGGTGAGTCTCTTCGGAGATGCGTTTCTGCATATCGCCCAGGTTAACATCAATAAGGCCGGTGTAGAGATCGGAGTAATTCACATCTACGTGGATCAGGGAAACTTTTGCATTGTAGGGACGGGCCATAGAAACGGCTTTTTCTACCAGTACTTTGCTTTCCGGGGACAGGTCTACTGCAATAAGAATATGTTTGTAAGCCATAGTGTTACTCCTTCCATAAGTTGTCGATGACCGTTGGACCTGACAGCCAGCGCTGCCGCTTCGCCCGCGTCCTGCGTGCCACATTCGCGGGGGGTAGTCCTTAAGGACCTAATTGTAGAAGATATTTCTACCTTATAGCGCCCCTCGCGATCCGTCAATCTACCTTGTTCAGCAAATAGTTAAACAAATATATCCGACTTATGCATTGATAATGATTAACGTTGTGGTAAAAAAATTAACTGATCTCCTACACTATTTAATGAGCCGGTCGGATAAATAAACGTGATCGGAATCGCACTCTTTCACAGTACAGTCGGTTTGATATTGGGGAGCGGTAGTCCCGGAGGGAGCCTCCGAGGACGGGTCGCCGGGGAGGAGGTATGATCAGCACTGTTGCGCTGTTTTGGGCCCTGTGTATCGTATGTGTAGTGAATATGGCACGCTACTTCTCGTCGCTGCGTGCATTGCTTGTTGTGCTACGTGGTTGTGACCCTTTGCTCTATCAATATGTCGACGGCGGCGGTTTTTTTACGTCGCATGGACAGCCCAGCAAACAGATGCGCCTGGTGTGGTATATCTACGCTCAGCGCTACCGCGATCATCACGACGATGAGTTCATCCGCCGCTGCGAGCGGGTTCGTCGGCAGTTTATCCTTACCAGCGCCCTCTGCGGCCTGGTGATGGTGAGCATGATTGCCCTGGCTATCTGGCACTAGTGACACTGCGGGTAAAAAAAACGGGCCAGTTTCCTGACCCGTTTATCTGTCTTATTACCGAGACGGCTTAGATAATCTGCAGCGAGAGCCAGTATAGCGCGCCGGAGAGCAGAATCGCCGCGGGCAGGGTGAGTACCCATGCCATCAGAATACTGGTGACGGTCTTCTTCTGCAGACCTCCGCCATCGACGAGCATTGTCCCCGCAACCGAGGAGGAGAGCACGTGGGTGGTGGAAACCGGCATACCGGTATAGCTCGCCAGACCAATCGATACGGCTGCGGTCATCTGAGCTGACATACCCTGTGCGTAGGTCATCCCTTTCTTACCGATTTTCTCGCCAATGGTGGTCGCCACGCGACGCCAGCCGATCATGGTGCCGATACCCAGCGCCAGCGCAACCGCCATAATAATCCAGATTGGCGCGTATTCGATGGTGCTCAGCATATCGGTTTTCAGCTTTTTAAGCAGACGCTTATCGTCGGCACTGACTTCCGGCAGCTTCGCCACTTTATCGGTGGTATCGGAGATGCAGAGCATAATGCGGCGCAGATGGCTGCGTTGCTCAACGGAGAGCGTGTCGTAGCTTTCGGTTCCGGTCAGCATCGTCTTCACGCGGTCAAGCGCGTTGATGGTGTTTGCCGGGTGGCAGTGGAATTCGCCATTTGCGGCTGCCCCCGCGTCCGGAGACGGGATGAGCTGCTCAGCGCCGGTCGCTTTCTTCAACAGCTCAGGACGCTGCTGGAAGAAGGTTTCCACGTTGTTGACCGCATCGCGGGTACGGGTGATTTCGTAGCCGGAAGCGTTCATATTGACCACGAAGCCAGCCGGAGCTACGCCGATCAGAACCAGCATGACCAGGCCAATGCCTTTCTGACCATCGTTCGCGCCGTGGGAGAACGCAACGCCAATGGCGGAGAGAATCAGCGCAATACGCGTCCAGAACGGCGGCTTTTTCTTGCCGTCTTTCTTTTCACGCTCGGCTGGGGTCAGGTGGATACGGGCGCGTTTTTTGGTTCCGCTCCAGTAACGACGCAGGATGAAAATCAGGCCGCCCGCCACGACCAGGCCAACGATTGGCGAGATGATAAGCGAGCCAAAAATACCCATGACTTTCGGGATGTTCAGCGCGTCCACCACCGACGTACCGGTCATCAGCGCATTGGTTAAACCAATACCGATGATCGCGCCGATCAGGGTGTGCGAGCTGGAGGCCGGAAGGCCGAAGTACCAGGTGCCGAGGTTCCAGATAATTGCCGCCAGCAGCATGGAAAAGACCATGGCGAGGCCATGTGCTGAACCCATGTTAAGCAACAGGTCGGTCGGCAACATATGCACGATGGCATAGGCTACGCTGAGACCGCCCAACAGAACGCCGAAGAAGTTAAAAAGAGCCGCCATCGCCACAGCAAGCTGCGACCGCATTGCGCGTGTGTAGATCACAGTTGCAACAGCGTTTGCGGTATCATGAAAACCATTGATCGCTTCGTAAAAAAGCACGAAAGCCAGAGCAAGCAATAACAGTAGCCCGGTATGTAAATCCAGACCGGCAAATAAATGTAGCATAGGACGTTACGCCATTTTGAGGACATGAACGCGGCGCATTATCAGTGACTTTAGCGGCGCGGGCAAAGTGAAATATAGACTTTTTTTGATTTTCTTCCTGTTTAAGTTTTACCTTGTTGGGAGTATTCCTATATCTTTCAATGAGGTACGTAAATCTGTTTTTTTCATGCTGGTGCGACCAGAGTGAAAAATTTACAATTCCCGACAATCGGGATATGAGGAATGTTGTGTGGAAAGGTTTGATGCCATCGTAATCGGCGCCGGAGCGGCGGGAATGTTTTGTGCGGCGCAGGCAGGGCAGGCAGGCTGCCGGGTGCTGCTGCTCGATAATGGCAAAAAGCCCGGGCGCAAGATCCTGATGTCAGGCGGCGGACGCTGCAACTTTACTAACATGTATATCGAACCCGCGGCATATCTCAGCCAAAACCCGCATTTTTGCAAATCCGCGCTGGCGCGCTACACCCAGTGGGACTTTATCGATCTGGTTAGCAAACACGGTATTGCCTGGCATGAGAAAACCCTGGGCCAGCTTTTCTGCGATGATTCCGCCGAGCAAATCGTCAACATGCTGCTGGCGGAGTGTGAAAAGGGCGGCGTACAAATTCGCCTGCGTAGCGAAATTATCAGCGTTGAGCGGGATGATGAGGGCTACATGCTGCAGCTTAACGGCGAGACGGTGGCGGCGAACAGGCTGGTGGTGGCCTCCGGCGGGTTATCCATGCCCGGTCTGGGCGCTTCGCCGTTCGGCTACAAGCTTGCCGAGCAGTTTGGCCTGAAGGTACTGCCGACCCGCGCGGGCCTGGTGCCGTTTACCTTGCATAAGCCGCTGCTTGAGCAGCTGCAGGTGCTTTCCGGCGTCTCGGTGCCGTCAACCATCACGGCGGAAAACGGGACCGTCTTCCGGGAAAATCTGCTCTTTACCCACCGCGGGCTGTCCGGGCCGGCGGTACTGCAAATTTCCAGCTACTGGCAGCCGGGAGAATTCGTCAGCATCAATCTGCTGCCGGAGTGCCATCTTGATGATTTCCTCAACGAACAGCGCGCGGCGCATCCTAATCAGAGCCTGAAAAACACGCTTGCGATGCAGCTGCCGAAACGGTTGGTTGAGTGCCTGCAGCAGCTGGGCCAACTCCCGGATATCACGCTGAAACAGCTTAACGTCCGCGAGCAGCAGGCGCTGGTTGAGACGCTGACCGCATGGCGCGTCCAGCCGAATGGCACCGAAGGCTATCGTACGGCGGAAGTGACCCTCGGCGGCGTAGATACTAACGAACTCTCTTCGCGCACCATGGAGGCCCGTAAGGTGCCCGGGCTCTACTTTATCGGCGAAGTGATGGACGTTACCGGCTGGCTGGGAGGTTATAACTTCCAGTGGGCATGGGCGTCAGCCTGGGCATGCGCGCAGGCTTTAGCGGAACAGAAATAATCGCCTGCTCTGTATCAGCGGAGCAGGCTTCGACTTATCCGCTGATATTATGCTGCTTTAATTTGCGCCACAGGGTGGTGGGGCTAATACCCAGCATGACCGATGCTCTGGTTCTGTCTCCGTCGGTTTTTTCTATTACGCTGGTAATCAGTTGTTTCTCTTGTTTCTTTAATAGATCGGTTTCATCGGATGAGACGCTCACAGCCGGGGAGTGAGCGAGTTGCTGATGGTCATCGGGTGTAATTTGACTAACCTGGAGTAAAATCTCCTTGTTCACCCTGTCTATATCGAGCAGCACAATGAGTCGGTAGATCACCGCCTGGAGTTCGCGAATATTGCCGGGCCAGCGATAGCTATGTAAAAAATCCACCGCGTCGGGGGTAAAGGTAATTTGCTTACCCTGCTGATGAAGCAAGTGCTGAATTAACAGCATAATATCGCCCGGTCGTTGGCGTAAGGCCGGTAGCGTCAACTCAAGGATATTGATTCTGTAGTACAGATCCTGCCGGAATTCACCGTTGGCGACGAGCTGGCGCAGATCCTTATTGCTGGCGGTGATCAGGCGAAAATCGGCGGTAATAAGCGTATCGCCGCCGAGACGAGAAAACTGCTTTTCCTGCAATACGCGCAGCAGCTTAACCTGTACCGATAGCGGCGCTTCGCTGATTTCATCGATAAACACCGTACCGTTCATCGCCATTTCAAACACCCCAGGTTTGCCGCCCTTCCGCGCGCTGGTAAAGGCGCCGTCGGCATAGCCAAAGAGTTCACTTTCCAGAATGCTCTCGGGGATGGCCGCGCAGTTAATCGCGATAAAAGGACTATGGCCTCTGGCGCTATAGTGGTGAATACTTTGGGCGAAAAGTTCTTTGCCCGTGCCGGTATCACCTAAAATATGAATCGGCAGTTCGTGGCGGGCGCACAGTTTGGCTTTTTTTATAACATCGAGGATGGCCGGCGACTGGCCAATAATATCGTCGAAAGACCAGGTTGTGGAAAAACCGCGCAGCTTACTTTTTTTGTTGACGCTGTTTTGCCAAAGCGTGCTCTCCTGGCTTAGCCCCGTAATAACGGCATAAGATATTTTTCGGTTAGAAAAGTGGCGCACGGAAATATGAATCGTTACGCCGTTGATGTCTATAGCCTGCTCTTTGATGTCTAATTCATTAATAATACTGGCGTAGATCTCTTTAAACGCTTCTTTTTTGAATATTTTATCTCCGGCTTGACATTGGAATAATGCCACGCCGGTAGCGTTGATATTGATAATTTCACCAAGCTGATCGATGCATATAATACCTTCACGCGCCTGATTCAATGCTGAGTGGCTCATGATCAGTTTGCTGTTTTCACGATTAATGTATTTCAATAAACTGTGAGCTTCATTGATGGCCTGCTCAATGGAAATGTTATCAGTATCCCCCATAATAGCATTGAGGTGATATTTTTGAGCCATTTCAGCAACGGTCAGTCCGCCGATTACGGTATGGTAATTATTCTCCGAAAGATTTTTTATAACATTTTCAATATCGTGATGATTATAAACCTGACAAATTTTAAAATCTTCATTGGTCATGTTCTGGTAATGGCGTAAGGCGCTGCAAAACTGCGGGAAACCAACGGCGGCGATTTTTTGCGACTTACTATTCGCTTCTTGTAAGATGCGATAAACGCCATGAAAATCATGGGCTATTTCAATGACGGGGATAGTAATATTGCTACGCAGGAGTGCGGCGGTACCGCCTCGGCTAATAATTATCTTAGTGCCGGATTGAATCATCTCATGGGCTTTGTCGAGAACTTCTGAATAACGAAATTCATACACGGGGATGTCGAGTTTCCTTTCAATAAGGACATTCATGATTCGTTGGGTTATTGTCCTGGAAACTGAAAAGATAACAATTTCATTATTATTCATGCATTATTCTCGCAGACAGCAGGGTAGGCAAGCCTTAGTATATGATGAGCGCGAGGAGAATCAATGAGTGAAGTCATATTATACGCGATTCAGAATAAAAGCCTTACGCCGAGGTAGACGTAAGGCTTAATAATTAGCGATTAGAAGCGCAGGCGGCGGTAGACAATTTGACCATTACACAGGGTAGCGCAGTTATCAATGTAACGGTCGCCTTCAATTTTAACGCCCTGAGTATCTTCAAAAACAATCTTCTCTTTTTGCAGTTTAACAATCGAAATATCAGCAAACGCGCCGGGCGCCAGGGTACCAATTTGTCCCTGCATCTTCATCAGGCGGGCCGGCGTAGCGGTTACCGCGCGAACAATATCGAAGAAGGACATTCCCATGTTGAGATATTTCGACATGACGTGGAGCAGACTGTAGACCTTATCCGTCCGTAAGCTATTTCTTAAAGTGAGATCGGTACTAATGATATCAGGATAGAATCCCTGCGCCATGGCGGTTCTGGCAACGTGAAAATCAAAGTGGGCCACGCCGTTTGAACAGTCGAAGATAACGCCCCGGGACTGGGCCTCTTTTATCGCCGCATAGACCTCGTCCTGTTCATTGAGAATCGAGTGGCCGGTGCCGTGGAAACAGTGCGCGTAAATATCATCGGCATTAAAATAGCGGATCAGTTCATCGGCGCAGAGAAGAGAGTCCGTGACGTGAACGCAAATCGTGGTATCCAGTTTACGCGCCAGGGAGACGGTAGAGAGAAGAGGGTCGCTGGCGTACTGTTTCCCTTTAGCGATATCCTGGCTGTAGCGTAGTTTCAGGCCGAGAATATTGTCTCTGTTGCCATTCAGCGTTTGCGCTATCTTCTCCTCGTTGTAATTTGCCGGGTTGGTATTTTCCAGATAACCGGTCGGCCCGCCTCCGAGGGTAGAAAGTCCGACGTTGACCACGTTCAGATAGCTTTTGATTTTCACCATGGCAGGATGAATCACGCTATTGCGAAAAAGCTGATAATTTACCCAGCCGCTGCTGCCGGCATCGACCATACTGGTGACCCCATTTGGCAAGCATACGATATCAGGGTTAACACTGATGGCGGTCCCGCCATGAAAAACATGGCCATGGAAGTCGATTAAGCCAGGCAGTACGATACAACCTGCGGCATCAATAACCGTTTCGGCCTGTAAATCATCAACGGCATTTAAGTCAACGATACGATCGCCGATGATGCCAATATTGCGATTAATATAATCGCGGCTATCAAGATCGGCGACCAGACCGTTTTTAATCAGAATATCCAGTTTCATATTATGCTCCTGTTAAATGCCGATAAACTTCCAGTAGGGAATACCGATCAGGAAGAAGATTAATACGTTGACCACCACCATGATGGTGCCCAGCATCCAGAATGTTTTTTGCGGCACGTAGCCGCTGGAGAACGTAAATACGCCAGCGCCGTTGCCATAGTGCGTCAGCAATGCGCCATAGCCTGCGGAGAAGGCCAGAGAAAGCGCCACGTACATAGGATGCGCCTGAGTCGTCATTCCCAGGGTAAAAAGTACCGGGTAGAATGAGACCACGAACGCGCTATTAGAGACAAAGAAATAGCGGACAGCAAGGCTGATAAAGACCAGGACGGCAATCGCGCTGATTTCATTCAGGTGCGACAGGTCAAGATAGTTTTTGATAACGTCGACCAGGAAGACATAGAACCCGCCTTTTGATAGCGCAACCGCGCATCCATAAAACGCGCCGTACCAGACGAAGGTCTGCCAGGCCGATTTTTCGCTCACCACGTCGTTCCAGCTCAGGACGCCGAAAAGCAGCAGGCAGGCGAGGAAAGCCAGGCCGACGGGAATAAAGGCGATGCCGGTAATGGAGCCCGTCATCCAGCCGAGTACGCCCAGAATAAAGAATACGATCAACAGCTTCTCTTCGCGCTTTACCGGACCCAGTTCACGCAGGCCTTTTTCAGCAATTTCGTTGACGTTATCAATAACTTTGAGTTCCGGGGCGTAGATTTTATACAGAATCCATGGCGCGAGCAGCAGCACCAGTCCGGCGGGCACAATGGCGGCTTTAAACCAGGTCATCCATTCGAGATTCACTTTCATGATCTCGTTAGCCAGCGAGACGGTAATTGAGTTGGTCGCCATCCCCGTCAGAAACAGGCTGGAGGTTCCCATTGAGACGACGTACATCAGGATGGTCAGATAGGCGCCGATTTTCCGGCTACCGTCGTCGGGCTTCGAGCCCAGCGCTTCGGCGATGTTCCTGAAGATGGGATAGGTGATGCCTCCGGAACGGGACATATTTGAACCTGTTGCCGGGGCCAGTACGGTATCCGTCACCATCATCAGATAGCCCAGGGTGAGGGTATTTTTACCGTAGCGTTTTAGCAGCAGATAGGCGATACGTTTACCCAGACCGGTAATGACAAACGCTTTGCAAATAATAAAGGCGCTGATGATAAACCAGACCATCGGGCTACCAAAACCCGCAAACAGAGGAGCAGGGTCGAGAACCAGAGAGGCAAACCCGAGAATAATCAGCATAATGACCGCATCGGTAAACGGACGTAAAACCAGTCCGCACAGCATCGCCAGATAGATGCCAACCATATGCCAGGTCGGCGAGGCGACGCCTTCCGGGTGCGGTATTATCCAAAATAAAACGGGAAAAAAGATAATGGGCAAGAGTTTTAAATAAAGCATTTTTATTACCTTTGCTTTAAAGCCACGGCCCGTCAGGGCACCGCGGCCTGATATTATTTAATCAAATTAACGATACATGTCGTCGATAAACTCAACGCCTGTCTCATCCAGTGATTTTTTGACCCAAAGGCGATTCGCGGTGCCGTTTTTCGCGGCCTCTACTTTGCTTGCATCGAATTTTGCATAATCTTTGGCTTTATTCAGTACGGCTTCTGCGTCGCCGAGGGGGATAACAATGACGCCATCCGCATCGCCGACGATCAGGTCGCCCGGACAAACCGCGACGCCGCCAACGGCGATCGGCGTGTTCACCTCGCCGGGACCTTGTTTAAACGGGCCTGCGGGGTTGGAGCCGGTGGCGAACAGTGGAAAATCGAGAACCGACAGCGCATCGATGTCACGGATTGGCCCGTCCAGCACGATACCGGCGACTTTCTTCATGCAGTGGGCGTAGGCCACCATGATCTCGCCCATCAGCGCTCGCGAACGGTCGCCTTCGTTGGAGACCACAATCACATCGTTCTCACCCGCCATATCCAGCGCGGCGTGCAGCATCAGGTTATCGCCCGCACGAACTTTTACGGTGATGGCGAAGCCCGCCATAATCGGTTTTTTCGGCGAAGAAATACGTTTAATCCCGTTACCCAGTACGGCAATACGATTCATGGTGTCAGCAATATTCGCCGCCGGGAGCTGTTCAAATTCTTTCAGAAGATCGACGCTGCAGGCCGGACGTTTTAAAAAAATACGGTTACCAATAGTCATGTTTTTCTCCTTAAAAACCCGGCACCGGCCAGGATGGTTTCTTACCGGATAAGACTTCATCAATGCCAATCGCGGAATGGAGCGAGGCTCTGTCGGTCGCTTCGATAGTGGCGGCGCCAATGTGCGGGGCAATCACGATATTGCTTAGCGAGAAAATCGGATCGTTGGCATCAAACGGCTCTTTCTTTAAGACGTCCACGCCCGCTCCGGCGATAGCGTGGGTGCTCAAGGCGTGATACAGCGCTTTTTCATCAACCAGCTTTCCGCGTGCGGTATTAATGAAGTAGGCGGTGGGCTTCATCATGGAAAACTGTTTCTCACCGACAAAATCGGTGGTTTCCGCGGTCGTCGGGCAGTGCAGAGAAACGAAGTCGCTCTCTTTGAAAATACGGTCAAAATCGTCGGTGAGTTCTACGCCTTCGGGGATCTGCTGCTGGGTTTTATACGGATCGTAGGCGATAACTTTCATATTAAAGCCATGCAGCGCTTTGATTGCCACGCGTGAACCGATATTTCCCACGCCAATCAGGCCCAGCGTTTTACCATCCAGCTCCACTTTTGGCGTACGCAGTTTTGCCCAGTAATAATCTTCAAGCATCTTTTCCTGTACCAGCTTGAAATTACGCGAGCAGTGCAGCATATAAAATATGGCCAGTTCGGCAACGGACATGCTGTTAGCAATTGGCGCATTTAATACGACTACGCCGTGACGTTTCGCTGACTCCAGATCGACCGTATCGTAACCGGCACCGTGTCGTGCAACGACTTTCAGCTTTTTAGCCGCCTCAAATACGCGATCGGACATTTTTGAAAGGCGTACGATAATACCGTCGCAGTCCCCGATGTCGCGAATGATATCTTCTTCTTCCATCCCTGATCCGTTAATCAGCTGATAACCGCGACTTTCCAGGTATTCTCTCCCTTCAGCCATGATTTCCTGCGGGAGTAAAATTTTGTACGTCATTTAACTATCTCCAGTGTTGATTACGTGGAGGTAATTGCATGGCGTGTGCCATAAATTAATTCAGCAAGCGCGTTTTCTTTAATTATTTGATAAGTATGAATATTTTGTTTTTTGGTTGGCTGGCTTATAGTGATGTCGTTCACATCCGCAGACGCCGCCGCGAGACTGGATATTTAATAATGAAATGGCTGAAATGCATAATTAAATGCGCTAGCGGTCAGCTTCACACTTTATTTTATTTGTAGGGGCGGAGGGGCCGTTTGTACCGATTGACATTGCGTACTGGACAACTTAAAACGTAAGCCAAAGGTTTAATCGGGAGAAATTTCGGCAATGAATAAATCACAGGTGGAGATATTCATGCTTATGGTTCGGGAGGGGAGTATTCACTTTGCATCGCAGCGGCTGAGTATTGCCCCTTCGCTAATAACAACCAGCATATGTGCGCTTGAAAATGAACTGGGTTTTAACCTGATTACGCGTGGCAGGAATATCAGAAAAGTTATTTTAACGGAGAAAGGGCACGCTTTTTATCGACTTGCACCAGATTTACTGAGATTGCTTAATGCGATTGCTGATATTCGTGGGGGAATAAAACAGCCCGGCAAGACGTGCCCGCCGGGTGCAATAATCAATTCAGGCCAAGAAAATACTGGGCGATTTTAAAATAGATAATTAATCCGGTACCGTCGATGAGGGTGGCGATAAACGGCGCTGACACCACCGCCGGGTCGATGCCGACGCGCTTAAGCGTCAGGGGGATCACCGACGACACCACCGCGCTCCACAGGGTGATGCATACCAGCGTCAGACTGACAATCAGGGTGATCTCCATGCCGATGCCCATCATCCAGGCGCGCAGGCAGCCCGCCAGGCCGAGCGTGATGGCGATCAGCAGCGAGGTTGAGACCTCTTTGCGGATCACGCGTCCCATATCGCGCAGTCGCACTTCCCCGAGCGCCATCGAACGTACTAGCGTAGAGGTTATCTGCGTTCCGCTGTTGCCGCCGGTACCAATCAGCAGTGGTATGAAAAAGGCCAGCGCGATAGCCGATTCCAGCGCCTCTTCAAAATGCTGTAACACGCTGCTGGTGTAGGCTTCGGCGACAAAGAGCAGCAGCAGCCATACCGAACGTTTTTTCCACAGCGCCCACGGGCTGGTTTCCAGATAGGGCTTTTCCAGCGGCAGCGTCGCCCCCTGGCGCTGAGCATCCTCGGTCACGTCATCTTCCAGCAGATGAGCGATCTCTTTTTCCATCAGGCAGCCGACCAGCTTACCCTTTTCGACCACCGGCACCAGATCGAGCCCGCGCTCGCCGAGTTCGGCGACCACCTGCGGGCGCGGGTCGTCGGGCCTGACGCGAAACAGACAGCTATCCATTAAATAACGGATGGATTGCGCGGTATCGCTCTCCTGCAGCAGCTTTTTAATCGATAAACTGCCGCGCAGTTTTTTTCCGGCGACGACAAAAACCTGGCCGGGGATCTCATCGCTGGCCAGCTGAGAAACGAACAGTTCTCGCGCCTCATGAACGCTGAGATGCTCCGGCAGGGTAATAAAATCGGTACGCATGTACTGGGCAATTGCGTCGCCGTCGAAAGTCGAAGTCGCCTGGTGTGCGGCGCACAGTTGAATGGAAGACATGGTGTAATTCCCTATAAAAAATCACTCATAGGGGCGAACAAGACAGGATGAGCACAGGCAGATCCCTACGTCCTGGTTTTAGCACTGCACAACGTATCTGTCCGACATGAACGCCGTCAGAAGTTACCTTGGCAACACCTTGATTCGATGGAAGCCTGTATTTCCCTGAGTGGTCTCTCTCGATACCAACAGGGCGGTAACTTATGTTTATGCAGGAGCCTCGCCATAACGAGATCGTTAAATGAGACGTGATTATTAGCGAAGTGAAATAATTAACCAAACGTATAATTCATGTCGTTTATTAATGGTTGAGAAAAACCGCTGCGAGGCGCATGGGCTAACGAGCCAGCATGATAGCGTTAGCCCCACTCGCGAGTTAAAAAGCCGTTTATCGCCGCGCACAGTTTATGAGTGGGGGGATTCCTTCTCCGTCGGCAGGCACTGCAAATGGCCGTGGCGCACGCCGCGCTGGGCGATAACGTCATCGGCAAAATGCTGAACGTCGCCCATATCCCCCTTCAGCACGGCAATTTCCAGACAATCGTCGTGATTAATATGCACATGCAGAGTGGCGACGGAGAGATCGTGGTGGTGATGTTGGGTGGAGACTAAACGGCTGGCGAGATCGCGTTTCTCATGTTCATAGACGTAAGAGAGCACCGCGAAGCCCTGGGTACCGTGCTCCTGAGCGGCCTCCTGGGCCAGCGCGCCGCGCAGAATATCGCGGATCGCTTCGGAACGGTTGTTGTAGCCACGGCGCTGGCTCAGGCTATCCAGCGTATCGAGTAAATCGTCATCGAGAGTAATGGTAATTCGTTGCATCTGGCTTAAACCTTATTTCGGCGCACGGGAAAGGCGGGAAGTACCGCATTTTGTAACACGCGACCGGCGTCAGAGGAAAAAGTTAATGCCTCGCCCACGGTTTGTATCTCCACGATTTTCCCCTCATCCATCACCATCACCCGCTGGCAAAAGCGCTCAACCAGGCGTAAATCGTGGGTGATAAAAAGACAGGCGGTGCCGAACTGCTGCTGGAGCTTTTTGAGCAGACGAATAACGCTCGCCTGGATCACGAGGTCGAGGTTAGAAACCGCCTCATCCAGGATCAGCAGCTTTGGTTCTACCGTCAGCGCCCGCGCCAGGCAGATGCGCTGTAGCTGCCCGCCGCTCAGCTGCGGGGGGCGCTTATTCAGCACGCTATCGTCAAGATCCACCGCCCTGAGCATTTCGCTGGCCCGGGCCAGCTGCTCCGCTTTCGTCAACGATAGCAGGTGACGCATAGGCTCGCGCAGAATCTCGCGTACGGTTTTACGCGGATTGACCGCGCTGATGGCGTCCTGAAACACCATCTGAATATCCCGACGGAACGCCTTTTGTTTAGCGCGATTGAGCCTGGAGAGCGGCTCTCCCCGCCAGCAGATGCGACCCTGCGTTGGGGATTCCAGGCCGACGAGCAGGCGCGCCAGCGTGCTTTTGCCGCAGCCGCTACGCCCCAGCAGGGCCACGGTTTCACCGCTTTTCAGCGCTAAAGAGACCTCTGTTAGCACCTTTAAGTCCGGGTAGTGATGGGTAATTGTCGAGGCGGTCAGTAATGTCATCAGCTTAGCTCCAGACCATAAAGGGCGAGATGCGCCGCCACCAGCCCGCGGGTGATGTCGTGTCGCGGGGCGCGAAACAGAGATTCCACATCGCCCTGTTCCACAATGCTGCCGCTATCCATTACCGCGACATCGTCCGCCAGCCTGGCCACCACCCCCATATCATGCGTCACCAGCAGCATGCCGGGGCCGCGGTTTTGCATAATACTTACCAGCAGATCGAGAATGCGTGCCTGGACCACCGTGTCCAGATCGGTGGTGGGTTCGTCGGCAACGATAAAGGGCGCATCGCACAGCAACGCCATAGCAATCATCATTCGCTGCAGCATGCCGCCGCTCATCTCAAACGGGTATAGCTTGAGCACGCGCGGCGCGTTCTCCAGCCCGACGGCTTCCAGCGCCGCAATAAGCGTGGCGTCGTCTGAGGCTTTATCCAGGGCCCGGCAGGTTTCCCGGGCGTGATCGGCCATTGTTCGCAGCGGATTAAAAGCGCTGCGCGGATTCTGCATAATGGTGGCGATTTTGCTGCCGCGTAGCGCACAGGGAGAAACCGGCTGGCCGTCGGCAAGGATTATCCCGGCCGTCTGGCGTACGCCGGGAGGCAAAATGCCCAGCGCCGCGGCGCAGGTCAGGGATTTGCCGCTGCCGCTGCCGCCAACCAGCGCCAGCACGCGCCCGCGTTTGATCGTCAATGAAACGCCGTGCACCAGCGGACGCTCGGCCCGTAAGGCGATGTTTTGCAGTTCAATTTGTTGCGGCATCAGTGGGTATGCTCCGTAACCAGATGAGGGTCCAGACGATCGCGCAGCGCGTCACCCACCATGTTAAAGGCCATCACGGTGATAAACAGCGCCAGCCCCGGCCAGAACATTTGCAGCGGCTGGGTCCAGATATATTGGCGCGCGTCGTTAATCATCACCCCCCATTCGGCGGTGGGCGCGGTGACGCCGAGGCCAAGGAACGACATCCCGGCGACGTGCAGCATCATGTGACCAATATCCAGCGTCGCCAGTACCAGCAGAGACGGAATCACGGCGCCGGCCAGATGGTCGATAAACACCCGAACATGGCCCGCGCCGGAAAGCCGGGAAGCGAGCACAAATTCGCGCTGGCGCAGGGAGAGGGTCAGGCTGCGCACCATCCGTGCGTACCACGCCCAGTGCGACAGGGCGATGGCGATAATCACATTGGTCAGCCCGGTTCCCAGCACGCCGACCATAAAGAAAGAGAGGATCGAGGTCGGGAAAGTCATAAACATATCCGCGATGCGCATGGTGACCTGATCGACGCGACCGCCGATAAGCCCCGCGCTGCCGCCGACGATCAATCCCAGCGCCAGCACCAGCAGCAGGCAGGCCATCACCGAGCCAAGCGATACGCGTGTTGCCGCCAGCAGGCGCGAGAAGATATCGCGCCCCAGATGATCGGTGCCCAGCCAGTGTTGACTATCAGGGGTCAACAGGCGCGAAGGAAGATCAATCGCCTGCGGATCGTACGGCAACCACCACTGGCTGGTGAGCGCAATTACCGCCAGCAGGGCGATGATGATGAAAGAGAGGCGGACAGACCAGCGCGAAGAGAGGAAAACGTTCACGAGTGCGCTCCTTCATGGCGACGAATGCGCGGATCCAGCGCGGCATTCAACAGATCAACCATCAGGTTACAAACCACAAAAACAATCACCATCATCAGCGTAAAGCACTGAATCACCGGATAGTCGCGGTTAAATATCGCCGAAACGGCATAACGCCCCACGCCGGGCCAGGCAAAGATATTCTCGATAATCATCGTGCCGCCAATCAGCTCGCCGATATGCATTCCTACGGCGGTGATCATCGGCAGCGAAGCGTTACGCAAAATATGACGACGTTCGGTTTGTTTCTCGTTCAGACCGCGCAGTCTGGCCCAGGTCACATGGCGCTGCCCGGCGACCTCCAGCATACTGGCGCGCAGCAGACGAGCGTTGATCGCCAGCGACATAAAGGCAATCGACACCGCCGGTAGAATGATGTGCTGCCAGCCGCCATAGCCCATCGCAGGCAACCATTGCAGGTAAACTGAAAAGAACATCACCAGCAGAAAGGCAAGCCAGAAGTTGGGCATCGACACGCCAAGAAAGGCGATAACCCGCACAATAAAATCCGGCAGGCGGTCACGATGCCGCGCCGCCCAAATACCGAGCGGTACGGAGGTGAGGAGAATCAACACCAGCGCAGCCCCCGCCAGCTGTAGCGTGGCGGGCAGGAAGTTCAGCATGTCATCCAGCACCGGACGCTGAGTGGCGAACGAGATGCCGAAATCCAGATGCAGCGCCTGCCACAGCCAGCTGCCGTACTGGACGATAAGCGGCTGATCCAGTCCCAGCATCACGCGGGTCGAGGCGACCATCTCTGGCGTTGGCGGCAGGTTCGACAGACGCAAATAGTCGAGCGCCGGGTCGCCGGTGCCCAGGCGCAGCATGAGGAAGATAATCACCGAGGCGGCGAAGATCATCGGGATCAGCAGCGAGATCCGCCGTAGCGCGTAACGTAGCATCAGGGTTTCACCGGTTTAATTTGTTCAAACGGAATTTCAGACGCAATCGGCGCGTAAGGAATAGCACCCAGCTCCGGTCTGGCGACCACCATCGTCGAGACATAGCTGATAGGCAGATACACCGCGTCATTGTGCAGACGGGTCAAAATGTCGCGGTACAACGCCTGACGGTGGGGTTCGTCGGTGGTTTCCAGCACCTCGCTAATCTCTTTATCGATCAGCGGCTTGTCGGCTAAACCCTGCTGCGCCTGAAAATCGGCGTGCGACGGCACGCGCATCGAACTCATAAAGGCGTGCGGATCGTACGGCGCCCCCCAGGTGCGGTTGAAAATCATGCCGAAGCGACCATCGCGCTGGCGGGCATAAATACTGCTCTCTTCCTCGCCGACCAGCGCCACGTCCACGCCAATCTGCCGCATATCGGCCTGAATGATTTCCGCCATCGACTTGCTCAGGGCGTCAGTGCCAATGAACGACAGTTCAACGCGCAGCGGCTGGCCGTTTTTCTCGCGAATCTCTTTTCCCGCAGGCAGTAGCCAGCCCGCTTTTTCCAGCAACGCTTTCGCCCGCTGCGGATCGTACCGGCGCGGCGTCAGGCCTATGTCGGCATAAGGCACGGTGGGGGCGAACAGCGTATCCGCAACCTGCTGCGTGCCGTACAGAGCGTTATCAATCAGCGATTTTTTATTCACCGCGTAGTTCAGCGCTTCACGCACCAACAGCTCACTAGTGGGCGCTTTGGCGGAATTTAGCGCCAGCATCACCGTCTCTATTGGCCGGGAAAGCTGGGTACGGTACGCCGGGTTCTGACTAAAGCGCGCGAAGGTGTCGAGCGGCAGCAGCCCTTCGTTGCCGTAGAGCAGGTCGATATCTCCGGTTTCAAAAGCTACAGCGCGGGTCGTCGGGTCCGGGATCACCTTGACGGTAATCTTTTCAATCTGCGGCTTTTCGCCCCAGTAGCGATCGTTACGCACCAGCACGTCGTACTGATTGAGTTTTGATGCCTTCAGTACCCAAGGGCCGGTGCCAATCGGCGCTTTAATGCCGTGCAGGGTCTCATTGTCTTTAAACTGCGACGGGGCGATAAAGCGGAAAGGGCGCGGCAGGGCCAGCTCTTGCAGGAACGGGTAATACGCGCTTTTCAGGGTGATTTGCAGTTGGTTTTGGCTGAGCGCTTTGACATCGACAATCTGATTGACCAGCTCCAGCCAGGCGTGGCGCTGGCGGTTATCGAGCACCACGCGGAAGTTCTCCGCGGCGGCATGGGCGTCAAACGCTTCGCCGTTGGAAAATGTCACATCATCGCGCAGGGTGAAGGTCCAGACTTTGCCGTCCGCCGAGTGGGTCCAGCTTTTGGCCAGCCAGGGTTTTACTGAGCCATCCGCCTGATACTTTACCAGCGGTTCATAGACCATGCTCTGGGCGAACATCTGGTTGGGCGTGTAGAGGTGAGGATTAAGCGGCCCCACGTTGACCGGCCATGCGGTGGTGAGTTCATTGGGCGCGGCGCAGGCCAGCAACGGAGCGCAGGCGAATAGCGCCAGCAGGGTGGTGCGGATGATAGACAAAGCATTTTCTCAGCGACAGGAAAGTATGACGATTTTAATAATTCATCATACTTTCGACGTAAGCTGGATCAATATAGGGGCTGAAAGTATAAGAAAATGGTATGTCTCTTTCGGCTGTATGCGATTGTGAACCCGCCTGCAGCCTGGCTAAGCGTAGCGCAAGCCTTGAAGCATCAGCTTCGGTGTATTTCCCGGGAGCAGAGCGCACAATGAGGCAGAGTTTCCCGGAGGCGATGCTGCGCATCTGTCCGGGCTACCGGCCCGCAGACGGTGATGAATCTGTAGCCCGGGCAAGGCGCGTTAAGCGCCGCCCCCGGGAGCAGAGCGCACAGTGCAGCAGAGTTTCCCGGAGGCGATGCTGCGCATCTGTCCGGGCTATCAGACCCTCAGGGGGTTCTGAACAGATCCAGCAGCGTGGCGACCTGCTCATCAATGGGCGTTAAATCACGCTTAACGATCAAATGCAGCGGCGTGGCGCGCCGCGCGCCGTGTCCCAGCGGCAGCATCTTCAGCACTCCTTGCTGTAGCTGAGGGCGAATACGCTCCTCCGGCAGCCAGCCGAAACCGACCTGGTACAGCACCGCATCAATGGCGGCATCAATGGTGGAAAAGGTCCATGCATCGCGGGAGGATTGCGGGTCGTTGCTGCGATCGGCGATGCGCACCAGCGGCCAGGGGGCCAGCGCGTTATCATCCAGCGGTCCCTGCAGCGCGGAGAGCGGATGCTCGCGATGGGCGACGGCGACAAAATCAATATTCATCAGCCATTCTCCGCGGCCGGTAATATCCTGGCGGCGGGTCAGCACCATCACGTCCGCCTCGCTGCGGGCCGGATGTTCCTCTTCAACGTTTTCCAGCACTTCGGTCAGCCTGACCTGGGTCTGCGGATAGCGCTGTTGAAACTGGCGCAGAATGGCGAACAGCCGCTCGCGCGGAAAAATGCTGTCGACCACCAGGTCCAGTCGGGTCCGCGTGCCGTCGCGCAGGGTGGCGGCATGGGTTTCGACGTAAGCGAAGGCCTGCAGCAGCGGTTTAACCTGGCCAAGCAGCAGCTCACCCGCCGGGGTCAGCACCGCGCGACGGCCCGATGGCGTGAGTAGCGTGACGCCGAGGCGCTCCTGCAGCAGCGCGAGATTATAGCTCACCGACGACTGACTGCGGTGGGTCTCTTCCGCCGCCTTCGCGAAGCTACCCAGTTCGACCACCTTTTCCAGCAGCGCCCATTGTTCCAGCGTAGTCTTGTGCATGATTCATCTAAAAAGTGAATGAGTTTAATCCAAACATAGCGTTATTCATCCATTTTTTAAAGCAGTATGCTTGTTCTCAACAAATAGAGGAGAACAAATTATGAGCACATTCGACAAACATGACCTGAGCGGTTTTATCGGTAAACATCTGGTTTATACCTATGATAATGGCTGGAACTACGAAATTTACGTGAAAAACGCCACCACTCTGGATTACCGCATTCACAGCGGCATCGTCGCGAATCGTTGGGTGAAAGATCAACAGGCTTACATCGTTCGCGTTGGTGAAAGCATCTACAAAATTTCCTGGACCGAACCGACCGGTACCGACGTCAGCCTGATCGTAAACCTCGGCGACAAACTGTTCCACGGCACTATCTTTTTCCCACGCTGGGTGATGAATAATCCGGAAAAAACCGTCTGCTTCCAGAACGATCATATCCCGCTGATGGTTTCCTACCGTGAAGCCGGCCCGGCGTATCCGACGGAGGTGATTGATGAGTTTGCCACTATCACTTTTGTGCGCGATTGCGGCGCGGATAATGACGAAGTGATTAATTGCCCGGCTAATGAATTGCCTGAAAATTTTCCTGGCAATCTGTAATAATTTTGAAATAGTTTAGTGATTCGACTGGATTTTTTATATTTGGTCATCCATGTTTAAAAATGGCTAATTGAAAAGTGGTTTAACCTCCGTTTACTTTTCCCCACTGCGTTCCCGCTATTTCGCCATATGGCGGGAACGCTACACATCCCTTTCTCACGCTGAAATTTTTCCTACCTGATTGAATTTAAACATAATTATCATTATAAATTAATTAATATTAATTTCTTAATATTATCCTAAGCAAACCTGTCTAGATTTAATAACATCTGAATACAAAGTAATGAAACGCGGCATCGGACTGATTTGCTTTCATTTTCATTTTGTTTAAGTCAGCAGGTGCAGGATATTTCTTATCGACCCCGTGTTTAGTCGGGTCAATTACAGAACAGGAAAATGATGAGCGATTTTTTGCCGTTTTCGCGCCCGTCGATGGGCGACGCAGAGCTGGCTGCGCTGCGTGAAGTTTTGCAATCCGGCTGGATCACCACCGGACCGAAAAATCAGGCGCTGGAAGAAGCGTTTTGCGCATTAACCGGCAACCGCCACGCCATCGCCGTCAGTTCGGCGACCGGCGGCATGCACGTTACGCTGATGGCGCTGGGTATCAGCGCCGGCGATGAAGTGATCACCCCTTCGCAGACCTGGGTCTCCACGCTGAACATGATCTGCCTGCTCGGCGCGACGCCGGTGATGATCGATGTCGATCCCGATAACCTGATGATTACTCCCGAAGCGGTTGAAGCGGCGATCACTCCACGGACCAAGGCGATCGTCCCGGTGCACTATGCGGGCGCGCCGGTGGATATCGACGCCATCCGCGCGATTGCCGAGCGTCACGCTATTCCGGTGATTGAAGATGCCGCCCACGCGGCAGGGACGTACTACAAAGGCCGTCACGTCGGCTGGCGCGGCACCGCCATTTTCTCATTCCATGCGATCAAAAATATGACCTGCGCCGAAGGCGGGCTGGTTGTAACCGACGATGATGAACTGGCCGCACGTATTCGCAGCCTGAAGTTCCACGGCCTCGGCGTAGATGCTTACGATCGGCAGACCCTGGGCCGCGCCCCGCAGGCGGAGGTGATTTCGCCGGGCTTTAAATACAATCTGGCGGATATCAACGCCGCGCTGGCGCTGGTGCAGCTGGACAAGCTTGCCGCCGCCAATCAGCGCCGTGCCGCCATTGCGCAACGCTATCTCCGCGAGCTGGCGGATACGCCTTTCAGGCCGCTGGCGGTGCCGTCATGGGAGCATCAGCACGCCTGGCACCTGTTTATTATCCGCGTTGATGAAGCCGCCTGCGGTATCAGCCGCGATGCCCTGATGGAAAAACTGAAGGCCATGGGCATTGGCACCGGTCTGCACTTCCGCGCCGCGCATACGCAAAAGTATTACCGCGAGCGTTTCCCCGACGTTTCATTACCGCATACGGAATGGAACAGCGCGCGCATTTGTTCCATCCCATTGTTCCCGGATATGACCGACGACGATGTCACTCGGGTCATTTCCGCACTGCACCAGCTGTCAGGACGTTGATATGTTTAGCTATCCTCCCGTGAAAAAGGTCTCGGTCGTTATTCCTGTCTATAACGAGCAGGAGAGCCTGCCGGAGCTTATCCGCCGTACCGATACCGCCTGCGCGACGCTCGGTCGGCAGTATGAAATTCTGCTGGTCGACGATGGCAGCAGCGATGACTCGGCGCGAATGCTGACCGAAGCCGCTGAAGCCGAAGGCAGCCATGTAGTGGCGGTACTGTTGAACCGCAACTACGGCCAGCACTCGGCAATTATGGCGGGTTTTAGCCACGTCACCGGCGACCTGATCATCACCCTTGATGCTGACCTGCAAAACCCGCCGGAAGAGATCCCGCGCCTGGTGGAGAAGGCCGACGAAGGCTACGACGTTGTCGGTACCGTGCGTCAGAATCGCCAGGATACCTGGTTCCGTAAAAGCGCCTCCAGGATGATCAATCGTCTGATTCAGCGCACCACCGGTAAAGCGATGGGCGATTACGGCTGCATGCTGCGCGCCTATCGCCGCCATATTATCGACGCGATGCTTAACTGCCATGAGCGCAGTACCTTTATCCCGATTCTGGCGAATACTTTTGCCCGTCGCGCGGTGGAGATCCCGGTGATGCACGCCGAGCGCGAGTTCGGTGATTCCAAATACAGTTTTATGCGTCTGATTAACCTGATGTATGACCTGGTGACCTGCCTGACTACCACGCCGCTGCGCCTGCTGAGCCTGTTCGGCAGCGCCATCGCTCTGCTGGGCTTCGCCTTCGGTCTGCTGCTGGTGGTGCTGCGCCTGGTATTTGGCCCGCAGTGGGCGGCGGAAGGGGTGTTCATGCTGTTCGCGGTGCTGTTTATGTTTATCGGCGCCCAGTTCGTCGGTATGGGTCTGCTCGGGGAGTATATCGGCCGTATCTATAACGACGTTCGCGCCCGTCCCCGCTACTTTATTCAACGTGTTGTTCGCCAGCCGGAAACGGCATCTCAAGAGGAAGATCGTTCATGAAAGCCGTAGTCTTCGCTTATCACGATATGGGTTGTGCAGGTATTCAGTCTCTGCTGGATGCCGGTTATGACATCGCCGCCATTTTTACCCATCCGGATAACCCTGGCGAAAACCATTTCTTTGGCTCTGTGGCGCGCATTGCCGCGGAACAAGGTATTCCGGTATGGGCGCCGGAAGATGTGAATCATCCGCTGTGGATCGAACGTCTCCGTGAGATAAAACCGGACGTGCTGTTCTCGTTCTATTACCGCAATCTGCTGTGCGAGGACATTCTGAATATCGCGCCGCAGGGGGCTTTTAACCTGCATGGTTCCCTGCTGCCGAAATACCGCGGCCGCGCGCCGCTGAACTGGGTGCTGGTCAACGGCGAAAGCGAAACTGGCGTGACGCTGCACCGCATGGTGAGCCGCGCCGATGCCGGGAATATCGTAGCGCAGAAAAGCGTAGCTATCGGCGAGGATGAGGCGGCGCTGGCCCTGCATCGTAAACTCTGCGCTGCGGCGTCGGACCTGCTGGCTCAGGCGCTGCCCGCGATCCGCGATGGCAAAATCGAAGAGCGCGCGCAGGATGAAAGCCAGGCGACCTGGGTCGGTCGCCGCACGCCGGAAGACGGTCGCCTCGACTGGGAGCACTCCGCCCGGAGCCTGCATAATCTTGTGCGCGCGGTTTCCGATCCATGGCCGGGCGCGTTCGGCTATGCCGGCGCGAACAAGTTTATCGTCTGGAAGTCCCGCGTACGTGACGATCTACCCGCCGCCAAAGCGGGGACCGTGCTTTCCGTCACGCCGCTGGTCGTCGCCTGTCAGGAAGGGGCATTAGAAATCGTCACCGGGCAGACCGAGCGCGGCGTTTATATGCAGGGTACGCAGCTGGCGCAGGCGCTGGGGCTGGTAGCCGGAGCGGTGCTGAGCAGCAAACCGGTCGTGGCGATTAAGCGGCGTACCCGCGTGCTGATCCTCGGGGTGAACGGTTTTATCGGCAACCACCTGACCGAGCGTCTGCTGCAGGACGACAACTACGAGATTTACGGACTGGACATTGGCTCAGACGCCATCAGCCGCTTCCTCGACAACCCGCGTTTCCACTTCGTTGAGGGCGATATCAGCATCCACTCCGAGTGGATCGAGTATCACATCAAGAAGTGCGATGTGGTCCTGCCGCTGGTGGCGATTGCCACGCCAATCGAATATACCCGTAACCCGCTGCGCGTGTTTGAGCTGGATTTCGAAGAGAACCTGAAGATTATCCGCGACTGCGTGAAGTACGATAAGCGCATCATTTTCCCGTCGACCTCGGAAGTGTACGGCATGTGCACCGACAACAATTTCGATGAAGATGCCTCTAATCTGGTCGTCGGGCCAATTAACAAACAGCGCTGGATCTATTCGGTCTCCAAGCAGTTGCTGGATCGCGTGATCTGGGCCTACGGCGATAAGAACGGCCTGAAGTTTACCCTGTTCCGTCCGTTCAACTGGATGGGGCCGCGCCTTGATAACCTGAACGCCGCGCGTATCGGCAGCTCTCGCGCCATTACCCAACTGATCCTCAACCTGGTAGAAGGCTCGCCGATCAAGCTGATTGAAGGCGGGAAACAGAAGCGCTGCTTCACCGATATCAGCGACGGTATCGAAGCGCTGTTCCGCATCATTGAGAACAAAGACGGCCGCTGCGACGGGCAGATCATCAACATCGGTAACCCGGATAACGAAGCGAGCATCAAAGAGCTGGCGGAAATGCTGCTGGCCTGCTTTGAACGTCATCCGCTGCGCGACCGTTTCCCGCCGTTTGCCGGTTTCCGCGAAGTGGAAAGCAGCGATTATTACGGGAAGGGTTATCAGGACGTCGAGCACCGTAAGCCCAGCATTCGCAACGCGAAACGCTGCCTGAACTGGGTGCCGACGGTCGAAATGGAAGAGACCGTGGAACATACCCTGGACTTCTTCCTGCGCACGGTTGAATTGACGGACAACGGCAAATCATGAAACAGGTCGGCTTACGCATAGATGTCGATACCTTTCGCGGCACGCGGGACGGGGTCCCGCGGCTGCTGGCTCTGCTGAGCCAGCACGGGATTCAGGCAAGCTTCTTTTTCAGCGTCGGGCCGGACAATATGGGGCGTCATTTATGGCGCCTGATAAAACCGAAATTTCTGTGGAAGATGCTGCGCTCAAAGGCCGCTTCGCTGTACGGCTGGGATATCCTGCTGGCAGGTACCGCCTGGCCAGGGCGCAGGATCGGCGCGGGCAATGAAGAGGTTATCCGCGCCGCCGCGCAGGAGCATGAAGTCGGTCTGCACGCCTGGGATCACTATAGCTGGCAAACGTGGAGCGGAGTCTGGCCGCAGGAGAAGTTGACGCTGGAGGTGGAGCGCGGGCTGCTGGAGCTGGAGCGGATCATCGGTCGTCCGGTGACCTGCTCCGCCGTTGCCGGCTGGCGTGCCGATCAGCGGGTCATTAAAGCCAAAGAGGCGTTTGATTTCCTCTACAACAGCGACTGCCGGGGAATCGCCCCTTTTCTGCCGCAGCTCGGTAACGGCGCTTCCGGGACCGTGCAGATCCCGGTCACCTTACCCACCTGGGATGAAGTGGTCGGCAGCGCGGTCGATATTGCGGGCTTCAATCGCTATCTGCTGGATTGCATCCACCGCGATAAGGGCACCCCGGTCTATACCATCCACGCTGAAGTGGAAGGGATCGCCTTTGCGCAACAGTTTGACGAGCTGCTGACCATGGCCGCTCAGCAAGAGATCCGTTTTTGCCCGCTAAGCCAGCTGCTGCCCGCCGATTTTAGCGCGCTGCCGCGAGGCAAGGTGGTTCGTGGTGAATTAGCCGGCCGGGAAGGCTGGCTTGGGCGTGAACAATTACTGAATTCGGGTGTTTGATGAAAAGCATTCGCTACGGCGCCTCTCTGGTCGCCCTTTTTGTCCTCTACTATTTACTCCCCCTCAACTTCCGCCTGCTGTGGCAACCGGATGAAACCCGCTACGCGGAGATCAGCCGCGAAATGCTGGCGACCGGCGACTGGGTGGTGCCGCACTTCCTCGGTCTGCGCTACTTTGAGAAGCCGATTGCCGGCTACTGGATCAACAGCATCGGCCAGTGGCTATTCGGTCATAATAATTTTGCCGTCCGCTTTGGGGTGGTGTTCTCCATTACCGTCACCGCCCTGCTGGTGGCCTGGCTGGCATGGCGTATTTTCCGCGATAAACGCCTGGCGATTTTGTCGCCAGTGATATTCCTGACCGCGCTGCTGGTCTACGGTATCGGCACCTATGCGGTGCTCGACCCGATGATTACCATGTGGCTGGCGCTGGCAATGTGCAGCTTCTGGGGTGCGGCGCAGGCTCAAAGCCACAGCGGTAAAATCTTCGGCTACGTCTTGCTGGGCGTGGCCTGCGGGATGGGGGTGATGACCAAAGGCTTCCTCGCGCTGGCGGTGCCGGTGGTTGGAGTGCTGCCATGGGTCATTGCGCGTAAACGCTGGCGTGAAGTGCTGACTTACGGGTGGCTGGCGGTGGGCGTCTGCGCGCTGGTGGTTCTGCCGTGGGGGCTGGCCATCGCCAAACGAGAGCCGGACTTCTGGCGCTACTTCTTCTGGGTTGAACATATCCAGCGTTTCGCGGAAAAAGATGCCCAGCATAAAGCGCCGTTCTGGTACTACATCCCGTTCCTGATTGCCGGAAGCCTGCCGTGGCTGGCGCTGCTGCCGGGAGCGCTCAAGCGCGGCTGGACCGAGCGCGACGAGTCGCGCGGGGCGCTCTATTTGCTCGGATGGGTGGCGATGCCGTTTCTGTTCTTCAGCATTGCTAAGGGTAAGCTTCCGACCTACATCCTGCCGTGTTTCGCGCCGCTGTCGATTCTGATGGCGCGCTACGCGCTGGATGCGGCAAAGGCGGGGGCGAAAGCGCTGAAAATTAACGGCGCGATCAACCTGGCTTTTGGCCTGATTGGTCTGGTAGCGGTGCTGGTGGTTTCGCCGTGGGGCTTTATGCACAAGCCGGTATGGAGCCATATTGAGCTGTATAAATGCCTGCTGGCGGCGCTAATATTCGGCTGTTGGGCGCTGATGGGATGGCTGGCGATGAAGAATAACGGTCGCCGCTGGACGCTTGCCGCGTGCTGCCCGCTGGGGTTGGCGCTGCTGGTGGGTTTCGCGATTCCCGACCGGGTTATCGACAGCAAGCAGCCGCAGTTTATGGTGGATATCGTGAGCGAATCGTTGACGCCGAGCCGCTACGTGTTGACCAATAACGTCGGTATTGCCGGCGGACTGTCCTGGGAGCTCAAGCGCAGCGATATTATCCTGTTCGACAAGCAGGGCGAGCTGAAATATGGTCTCTCCTGGCCGGATGCGCAGCACCAGTTTGTCGATAAGGTGCAATTTGCTGACTGGTTAACGGCGCACCGCCAGCAGGGGCCGATCTCGTTGGTTCTGCTGATGGATAAAGGAGAGAGTATGGCCGATCTACCGCTACCGAAACCGGATAGCTCTTATGAGCTGGGGCGGGTAGTGTTTATCCAGTACCTGCCGCAATGAGCGTGTGGATCTGTCTGGTTTTCGCCAGCCTGCTGAGCTGCGCCGGACAGCTGTGCCAGAAACAGGCGACCCGCCCGTCCAAATCCGGGCGGCGCGGGCACCATATTCTTGGCTGGCTGGGGCTGGCGCTGCTCTCTCTGGGCTGTAGCATGCTGCTGTGGCTTAGCGTGCTGCAGTCGATTCCGGTCAGCATCGCCTACCCTATGCTGAGCCTGAACTTTGTCTGGGTGACGCTGGCAGCATGGGGGATCTGGCGCGAGCCGGTCGCACGCCGCCACTGGTTTGGCGTGGCGCTTATCGTCGTTGGGATCGTTATTCTGGGGAGCCGCATCTGATGGGCTTAATCTGGGCGTTATTCAGCGTCGGACTGGTGAGCGGCGCGCAGCTGCTGCTGCGCAGCGCGATGGTCGAGCTGCCGCCGCTGACGGATCTATTTACCTTCCTCAACCATCTGCTGCATCTGCGGGCGGGCACCTTTGGCCTGGCGTTTGGTCTTTTGGGCTACCTGCTGTCGATGGTCTGCTGGTACTTTGCCCTGCATCAGCTGCCGCTGGCGAAAGCCTACGCGCTGCTGAGCCTGAGCTACATTCTGGTCTGGGCCGCCGCCATCTGGCTCCCCGGCTGGCATGAACCTTTCCACTGGCAATCGCTGCTGGGCGTGCTGCTGATTGTCGCCGGGGTGCTGACGATCTTCTGGCCGGTGAAGCGGCAGGGCTAGCCCGGCAGCCTGCTTTTCGGGCGTCCGGGCCCGAGCAGGATGGCTAACTTACTGCCGCCTTTAGTGGTTTCCATCCATATTTTACAGACGCTGGTTAACGGCACCGACAGCAGCATTCCCACCGGGCCAAGCAGCCACCCCCAGACCAGCAATGAGAGGAAAACTACCAGCGTAGACATGCCCAACCGGTGGCCCATCATGCGCGGTTCGAGAATATTGCCGATAATCATATGCACGACTAAAAAGAGCGCGCCAACCAGCAGGCATTCGTAATAACCGTTAAAAAGTAACGCCTGGATCATTGGCGGGACGGCGGAAATCACCGAGCCAATGTTAGGCACATAGTTCAGCAGAAAAGCCAACACGCCCCACATCAGCGCAAACTGAACCCCCATCAGCATCAGTCCTAACCAGATAATCCCCCCTGTCCACAGGCTGAGCAGCGTTTTCAGCGCCAGATAATGCGAGACGCCTTTTAACGCCCGGTGAAGACCGGCGATATGGATTTGCGGGTTGTTCAGTGCAAAGCGGAGTTTATAGGGGACATGACGGACTTCAAACAGCATAAAGACCACGGTCATGACCAGTAAAATAACGCTGGCCATGGCGCCAGAGAGGCCAGTCATCAGGACGGTAGTGAATGTCATTAACTTGTCGGAGTCCATGCGTTGCAGCATACGTTCCGGGGACATGTGAATATGCAAAAACGGCAGCGCCTCCTGCAGGCGCAGGACTTTCGCCGTCAGCTCCTTATTATACTTTGGCAGCATGGCGACGAATTCGTTAACCGACGCGGCCAGCACGCCAATTAACGCGGTAAGTACGATCAGCATCACCACGACCACGATGGTAATGGCTACCGGACGTCTGATACCGCGGCGAATAAACCAGGTGACCAGCGGATTCAGGACAATGGCGAAGAACAATGCCAGTAATAGCTGCACGATGATATCTGCCGCGGCGTGGATACCGGCGAGGATAACCACCAGTGACGCCAGTTTGAGCAGAATATGCATGCCCGTTTTATCGGGCTGAGGGGTTGTCATTCACTCTTCCTTTCTATGATTTTCATTAAGTGTAGCGTCTGGCTTGCTGCCAGGAATCCTAATCTGGCTGCTGATTTATAACGTGCGGCGTGGTAGAAATGAAACACTGTTGTAAAAATCTGGTGGAACCCGATGCCCGAAACCGTCGCTGAACCGGCGCTTAATGGATTGCGCCTCAATCTGCGGATTGTCTCTGTCGTTATCTTTAACTTTGCCAGCTACCTGACCATAGGCCTGCCGCTGGCGGTATTACCCGGCTATGTTCATGATGTAATGGGGTATAGCGCCTTCTGGGCCGGGCTGGTGATTAGCCTGCAGTATTTTGCTACGCTGCTCAGCCGCCCTCACGCCGGGCGCTATGCCGATCTGCTGGGCCCGAAAAAAATCGTTGTTTTTGGCCTGTGCGGCTGCTTTCTGAGCGGACTGTGCTATCTGCTGGCGGCGTTATGCGGCGGCTGGCCCGTGGTTAGTCTGGCGCTGTTGTGTCTGGGGCGCATTATTCTCGGCATCGGGCAGAGCTTTGCGGGCACCGGCTCAACGCTGTGGGGCGTAGGGGTAGTCGGTTCGCTGCATATCGGGCGGGTTATTTCCTGGAACGGGATTGTGACCTACGGGGCGATGGCGATGGGCGCGCCGCTCGGGGTGCTCTGTTACTCGCTGATTGGCCTGCACGGTCTGGCGTTGACGATTATGGTGGTTGCGCTGGTGGCGGTGCTGTGCGCGTTGCCGCGGGCGGCGGTAAAAGCGGGTAAGGGGAAAGCGATGTCGTTTCGCGCGGTGCTGGGGCGCGTCTGGCTCTACGGCATGGCGCTGGCCCTCGCATCGGCGGGTTTCGGCGTTATCGCCACCTTTATCACCCTGTTTTATGATGCCAAAGGCTGGGACGGCGCGGCCTTCGCCCTGACGCTGTTTAGCTGCGCCTTTGTCGGCACTCGCCTGCTGTTTCCCAACGGAATTAATCGCCTCGGTGGGCTGAACGTGGCGATGATCTGTTTTGTCGTCGAGATTATCGGGCTGCTGTTAGTGGGCCTGGCGGAGACGCCGCTGATGGCGAAAATCGGTACTTTCTTTGCCGGAGCCGGTTTTTCGCTGGTGTTCCCGGCGCTTGGCGTGGTGGCGGTGAAGGCGGTGCCGCAGCACAACCAGGGGTCGGCGCTGGCAACCTATACGGTATTTATGGATCTCTCGCTGGGGATCACCGGCCCGCTGGCCGGGCTGCTGATGGCGTGGGCGGGAATTTCATCGATCTATCTGGCGACGGCGGGGCTGGTCGCGGTAGCGCTGCTGCTGGGATGGCGATTAAAAAAACGGCCCCCGGTCAATGAACCGGAGGCCGCGGCATCAGGCCAGTAGTTACTGGATGACGAGGGTGTTGATAATGTTTTCCGCTTCGGTCTGAGCCTGCTGCTGGTTGTCCGCTGGCAGCGTGATCTGCAGCGTCAGCAGTTTGTCATCAACCTTGCCGAGAAGCACGGAAGACCAGGCGGTCTGGCCCTTAGCGGAGATGATGGTGTCCAGCTGTTGCAGGGTGTGGCCTTTGAGCTCAATGGATTTATTGCTCACGACCTGCAGCTGCGGGTCGCGGCTGCGCTGCTGCTCTTCCAGGCGCTGGCTCATCACCGCCAGCTCTTCGTTGGTATTGTCGCCAACAATCACGATCACCGCTTTTTGTCCGGTGGCATCAGAGTAGACGTGCATATTGTTGGCCTGGGTGCCCAGCTTGCCGCTCTGGTCGGTCATACCGGCAGGCAGGGAGAAGCTCAGTTTGCCATCCAGCAGACTAATAGGTTGCCCGCTGGCGTTGCTTTCCGCAGCAGCCCCGGCAGTCGGCGTTTTGGTATCGCTGTTATCACAGGCAGCAAGCCCCATAACCAGCAGGCCAATACCGACATATTTAACCAAATTGCGCATTGACATCTTCCTTTCGATAAACGGCCATTAACGGCTCATTCGCTTATCTTATCACATCGTTTCGCGAGTACTCTTAACCTGGCTGCAATGCGGATAAATCAGATTTATCTGCCAGTTTTTTCAGCAGCATATTCAACAACATGCCGTACATCGGCAGGAAGAATACGATGCTAATCAGCACTTTGAAGCAATAATCGACGATGGCGATTTCCCCCCAGTGCGCCGCCATAAACGGGTCCGGGCTGCGCCAGAAGGCGATAAAGAAGAAGGCCAGCGTATCGCTGATGTTACCGAAAAGGGTGGATGCCGTGGGCGCCAGCCACCAGCGGCGGCTCTGACGCAGGCGGTTAAAGACGTGGACGTCAAGGATTTGCCCCAGCGCGTAGGCCATAAAGCTGGCGGCGGCGATACGAGCGACAAACAGGTTAAAGCTGGTTAAGGCGGCAAAGCCCTGCCACTCGCCCATGTAGAACAGCGCGGAAACCCCGTAGGAGATCAGCAGCGCCGGGATCATCACCGCGAGGATAATGCGTCGCGCCAGCGGAGCGCCGAAAATGCGTACCGTCAGATCGGTGGCGAGGAAAATAAACGGAAAGCTGAACGCGCCCCAGGTGGTATGAAAACCAAAGATGGAGATCGGTAGCTGCACCAGATAGTTACTGGAAGTGATGACCAGCAGATGGAAAAGCGATAGCCAGATCAGCGCTTTTTTACGCTGTACGGTAGTAAACGGACTCATATTGTGACCTTTTTATGCCCGTTATTCTTCAAGCTGCAGATGCGTTAACTTTCCTCGCTCATCCCAGTCACTTACTGATGTAAGCTCCTGGAAATTCGCTGCGTCGTCGCCTTTCTGCAACTCGAATGATTTAGGGCCAGAGAGTTGGGGTGAGGGAACCCAATAAAAACGGCTGCATGATACTGCGTTGCGTGCGTAATGCAATGGTTGTTTTTCGCGCAAACGTTAACCTGGCTTGCGTACTGGCGAACTGGGGGTAAACTAGGGCCGTTTTGTTAATGTGAGATGAAAATGAGCGAACTTTTCTCCAGCCCTGACCATACGCTTGATGCGCAGGGGCTTCGTTGCCCGGAACCGGTGATGATGGTGCGCAAGACCGTGCGTACGATGCCGGTGGGCGAGACGCTGCTAATCGTGGCCGACGATCCGGCGACCACCCGCGATATTCCCGGTTTCTGCCGCTTTATGGAGCATGAGCTACTGGCGCAGGAAACCGAGGCGCTGCCGTACCGCTATCTGATTCGTAAAAGCCACTGAGCCAGGCCTCCCCGGATCGCGGCTGACGCCTTATCCGGGCTACAAAAAACCAGACCGCACTAACCTGTAGCCCGGGCAAGGCGCGTCAAGCGCCGCCCCCGGGGCTTGCCCTCATTTTTTACGCAGCAACCGCAGCGCGTTAGCGGTGACCAGCACCGTCGCCCCGGTATCAGCCAGCACCGCCAGCCACAGGCCGGTCAGGCCGAGCAAGGTGGTGACGAGGAAAATGCCCTTCAGACCCAAAGCAATGGCGATGTTCTGCCGGATATTGGCGTGGGTGGCGCGCGCCAGCGAAATCATCTGCGCCAGCCCGGTCAGGCGGTTATGGGTCAATGCCGCATCGGCGGTCTCCAGAGCAACGTCGGTGCCGCTGCCCATCGCGATACCTATCGTCGCCGCTTTCATCGCCGGCGCATCGTTGATACCGTCGCCGACCATGGCCAGCGGCGACTGGGCATTAAGCGCTATCACCGCCTGCACTTTGTCCGCGGGCAGCAGCCCGGCGCGGAACGCCAGTCCCAGCTCGTTAGCGATAGCCGCCGCCGCACGTGGATTATCGCCGGTCAGTATCACTCCCTGAACGCCCAACTGATGGAGCTCATCCACCGCCTGACGGGCATCATCGCGAAGCGTATCGCGCAGCGCCAGAATCCCCAGCAGCGTCTTATCGCGCATTACCAGCACCACGGTTTGCCCGGCGCTCTCCAGCTGCTGAATAGGTTCATCGTACTGCGGATCGCGAGTTTTACCGGCGGCGCAAATCAGCACCTGGCGTCCTTCAACCTGAGCCTCAATGCCGGATCCGGCCAGCGCGCGCTGATCGCTTGCCGACGGAATGACCAGCCGGCGCTGTTCTGCCTCACGCACGATAGCCTGGGCTAACGGGTGGCTGGAGCCTTGCTCCACGGCGGCCGCGAGCGCCAGCAGATCGTTTTCGCTGATGTCTGCGGTCGCCATCACCGCAGTGACGCGCGGCTGGCCGATGGTCAGGGTACCGGTTTTATCAAACGCCACCTGGCGCACGCGGCCGAGCTGCTCCAGCGCCGCGCCGCCTTTAATCAGCGCGCCGCGTCGTGCCGCTACCGCCAGCCCGGAGGTAATTGCCGCCGGGGTGGAGATCACCAGCGCGCACGGACAGCCAATCAGCAGCAGCGTTAAGCCTTTATAGATCCACGGCAGCCAGGCGCCCGCAAACAGCAGCGGCGGAACAATGGCCACCAGCAGGGCGACGACCATAATCGCCGGGGTATAGATGCGGCTAAAGCGATCGATAAAGCGCTCAATCGGCGCGCGGCGCTCCTCCGCTTCTTCAATCAGCTTAAGAATACGATCGATAGCGCTGTCGCCCGGTTCGGAGATCACCGTCAGCTGTACCAGACGATCGACGCTGGTGGCGCCGGCCGCTACGCGTTCCCCGGCGTTACGCTCTACCGGTACGGATTCACCGGTCAAAGCGCTCTCATCGAAGCTGGCGAAGGGGGAGAGTAGCTGGCCATCGGCAGGGAGGCGGCCTCCGGCGGCGACTTCAATCACGTCGCCGGGGCGCAGGTCGCGCTGGGCTACGGTTTCACGCACGCCATCGCGCACGCGGATTGCCGTGTCGGGCTTCAGCGCCATCAATGCGCTGACGCCTTGCCGCGCGCGGCTGGCAGCCCATCCCTCAAGACGTTCGCCGATTAAAAACAGTAGCAGGACCATCGCCGCTTCGGCGGTGGCGCCGATAAACAGCGCGCCGATGGCTGCGACGCTCATCAGGGTTTCAATGGCGAACCAGCTTCCGCTTCTGATCAGGCGTATCGCTTGCCGGGCGACCGGCCACAGGCCGACCAGCGTGGTTGCGATGAAGGCGATTTCGCCCAGAGGCGGGCTGAACTGCTCCAGCCCCCAGCTTAGTCCCATCATGATGACCAGCGTGATGAGCGGCAGATTCTCGCGCAGCCACGAGGTGGACTCCTCTGCCCGTGGCGCGTTTTCATCACGCAGCTGATAGCCCGCGGCGCGCACGGCGCTTTCGATTTGCGGACCAACATCGCCCTCGGCATTGACCAGCAGCTTTTCGGTGGCGAACAGTACCTGCACCTGGCTGACCCCCGGTACCTGGCGAACGGCGGTTTCGACCTTGCGCGCGCAGGCTGCGCAATCCATGCCTTCTACCAGCCAACTAAAGCGTGCGTGCCTCAGAGCCTCGTTTTCCTCGGTGGTTTCGCTGCGGCAGGCGTGGTCCGCGCAGCAGCTTTCCGCCGGCTGCGCGGCAGGGGTAAATTTTAACGATGAGAAGTGTGGGACTTTTTTATCCTGCGATTCTGGAGCCGACATAGGACCCTCCGGGTAATGATAATTTTCTCATTACCCGCAGGATACACTCTGGAGTCGACTCCAGAGTCAAGCGCTTAATTACAAATAAAGCGCGCGGACGATCAGGAAGTGCCCGGCGAAGTAAAATGCCGAGGAGATCGCGTTGTCAGCGCGGAAGCGGCGGCGATAATGGCTGATCAGCCAGACCGCGTTGCCGAGCAGCAGGAATGCCGCGCCAGCGAAGCCGGACAGGGCGGTATCCGTCGGGCGGGCAAACCACAGCTCCCCGGCCAGCCAGACCATCACCAGCGTCATCGCGATAAAGGTAAACACCGGCATCCGCATCTCTTCCAGACGCGTCCAGATAATCGCCAGCAGCAGCGCGCCGAGGATCAGCAGCACCAGCGGCAGCGGCCAGAAGAAAGATAGCGTCAGCTGGCTGGCAAACCAGATGGTGTAGAGCAGATGCGAGAGAAAGAATGCCCCCACGGCGTACATTACCCGCTGCCGCGGCAGCAGGGTCAGCGCGTCGCCGACCAGCGAGGCGCAAAGCCCCGCCAGCACCAGATAGCTGATGGCGTTAAACATCGGCGCTTGCCAGGCCAGTAACAGAAGCAGGATCAGCGTGACGGGTTTAAACACCCAGCGACGCCAGGCAGGCCCACGATAAGACGCATCGACGTAAAGCCATGCGGAGAAACAGACAGCAATAAATGACCAAAGCATAGTAAGTCCCTGTATCTGTTATCATTACGTAAGTGATTGTACTTACAGTACTGAATCTCAGTGTAGTGGTTTGCAGAGGAAGATGACAATGATAATCAAGCCACAGTATGCTTATTCCTGATAATTCCTGGGGGCAAGGTGAATGAGTAAAGTTCCGCTGTTTTTTATGGTTGCCGTTGCCATCATTGCGGTTGCCGCGTCGTATCGCTATGTGCAGCAGCGTCGGGAAAAAATGGATAACGATGCCGCGCCGCTGTTGCAAAAACGGGTGGTGGTGAGCAATAAGCGGGAGAAGGTGATTAACGATCGCCGTTCGCGCCAGCAGACGGTGACGCCTGCCGGCAGCGAAATGCGTTATGAAGCAAGCTTCAGGCCGGAAAGCGGCGGGCTGGAAGTGGTTTTTCGTCTGCAGGCGCCGCAGTATCATGCGCTAAGCGTCGGCGATAAGGGCGTACTGAGCTATAAAGGTTCGCGGTTTATGGGTTTTACGCCCGAGCCCTGAACCTTTTATTCGGCCTTATTTCTTCTTCAGGGTCGCCTTGAGCTTTTTCTGCCAGGCGACCAGTTCGAACACGCCGAAGATGAAAATACGAATTTGCTCGAAGCGCCCCAGCGGCGGCATCTCTTTCGTCTGCGTCGCCTTGAGCAGCGTGAGCTGCAGGCCGTGCATCAGAATCATAAAGATCAGCGCCACGTTAACAAAGATATTGAGCGGCTTTGGGAACGGTTGGAACAGATTCAGCAATAAAAACGCCCACACGCACAGCATCAGCAAGCGGCCAAAGTTAATCAGCATGGTTTTCTCCTTGTGCCTCACGTTGATAGAGACGGTAGGCGACCTGTCCGGCCACTTTCTCACGGTACGGATGCCAGTTTACAGGCACCGGCGGTAACCCGTTTTCAACTTCACTTTCAATGTAGATGAGCGCTTCATCGCTAAGCCAGCCGTTGTTTTCCAGCAGCTTTAGCGTCTCTTCAAGCAGCCCTTTGCGAAACGGGGGATCGACAAACACGATGTGATGCGGCGTGCCCGCCTGAGCAAGAAACGCTAAGGTATTGGTATTCACGACTTTGCCGTTGCTGGCTTTGAGAGTCGCCAGATTTTTTTGCAACTGCTGCGCGACGCCGCGTTCCATTTCCAGCAGCGTGGCGTTAGCCGCGTAGCGGGAGAGGGCTTCAAGGCCCAGCGCGCCGCTGCCGGCGAAGCAATCGAGGCAGCTCGCGTCAACGATCGACGGCGCCAGCCAGTTAAATAGCGTTTCGCGCACCCGGTCGGTGGTCGGGCGCAGACCCGGGCTCTCCGGCACCGGTAATTTACGGCCTCGCCATTGCCCGCCGATAATACGGATCTGACCGCTGCCTGCGTGGTTTGGTTTCTTCATTTCTTTGCTCAAGTCTCAACTTCCGGGCTGCTATTCTAACGATCGCCAGCGGTTGACGAAACCTTAATCCGGGGGCGGTGATGCGAGTTAAGTTAAGTGGTAGACTATCCGACTAATTTCATCATTTTTCAGCTTCCGCTATCAACAGGCCGAAGCTGTGCCATGAATTAACAGCGAGGAGTGTAGTCGCAAATGGCGAAAGACAAAAAACGTGGCTTCTTTTCCTGGCTGGGCTTTGGTCAAAAAGAACAGGCGCAGGAAACCGACGCAGAACAAAAAGTAGAAGCCCAGCAAGAGGTTGAAGAACAGGCTCCGGAAAGCGAAACGCCTGCGGCTGCGCCGGAAACGGTCGACGCGCCGGCGACGGAGCACCAGGATGCCGAAGCCTTTGCCGCCGAGGTGGTCGAGGTGACCGGGCAGGTTGTGGAGAGCGAACAGCCGCAGGCGGTTGTCGACTCCCCGGCAGTTGAGACGATTGCAGAACCGCCTGTGGTTGAGGAAATTGTCGCTGAGCCTGTAGTTGAAGAAGCTATCGCCGAGCCGGTAGTGGCTGAAGCTATAGTTGAGCTGACGCCGGAAGAGGTGATTGCCGAACCGGAAGCTGTCGTTGTTGAAAAGGGTAAAGAGGCTGTCATTGAAGAGCCGGAAATCGTTGAGCCGGTAGAAGAAGCCGAAATCACTGACGAAGAGCTGGAAGCGCAGGCGCTGGCTGCAGCCGATGCGGCGGAAAATGCCGTGGAAGTGGTGCCGGACGAAACCGTGGTGACGCCGTTAGAGCAGGAAAAACCCACCAAAGAAGGGTTCTTCGCTCGCCTCAAACGCAGCCTGATAAAAACCAAGCAGAACCTCGGTTCCGGATTTATCAGTCTGTTCCGCGGCAAGAAAATCGACGATGATCTGTTTGAAGAGCTGGAAGAGCAGCTGCTGATTGCCGATGTCGGCGTGGAAACCACCCGTAAGATCATCACTAATCTTACCAACGACGCCAGCCGCAAGCAGTTGCGCGACGCCGAGGCGCTGTACGGCCTGCTGAAAGAAGAGATGGGCGATATTCTGGCGAAGGTGGACGAGCCGCTGAACGTAGAAGGCAAGGCGCCATTTGTAATTCTGATGGTTGGCGTCAACGGCGTCGGTAAAACCACCACCATCGGCAAGCTGGCGCGTCAGTTTGAGCAGCAGGGCAAATCGGTGATGCTGGCCGCGGGCGATACCTTCCGCGCGGCGGCGGTAGAGCAGCTTCAGGTGTGGGGTCAACGCAACAATATTCCGGTGATTGCCCAGCATACCGGCGCGGATTCGGCATCGGTTATTTTCGATGCCATCCAGGCGGCGAAGGCGCGCAACATTGACGTCCTGATTGCCGATACTGCGGGTCGTCTGCAGAATAAATCGCACCTGATGGAAGAACTGAAGAAGATTGTCCGCGTCATGAAAAAACTGGATGTCGATGCGCCGCATGAGGTCATGCTGACCATTGACGCCAGCACCGGGCAAAACGCGATTAGCCAGGCCAAACTGTTCCATGAGGCGGTTGGACTGACCGGTATCACTTTGACTAAGCTGGATGGTACCGCCAAGGGCGGGGTTATCTTCTCGGTTGCCGATCAGTTCGGTATTCCGATTCGCTACATCGGTGTTGGCGAACGTATTGAAGATCTGCGTCCGTTTAATGCGGGCGACTTTATTGAGGCACTTTTTGCCCGAGAGGATTAAAAATGATTCGCTTTGAACAAGTCAGCAAAGCCTATCTCGGTGGGAGACAAGCGCTGCAGGGGGTGACTTTTCACCTGCAGGCGGGTGAGATGGCGTTTCTGACCGGCCATTCCGGCGCGGGGAAAAGTACCCTGCTGAAGCTTATCTGCGGTATCGAGCGGCCCAGCGCCGGCAAAATCCTTTTCGGCGGCCATGACATTAGCCGCCTGAAGAGCCGCGAAGTGCCGTTTTTGCGCCGTCAGATTGGCATGATTTTCCAGGACCACCATCTGCTGATGGACCGTACCGTTTACGATAATGTGGCGATCCCGCTGATTATCGCCGGCGCCAGCGGCGATGACATTCGCCGTCGCGTGTCGGCGGCGCTGGATAAAGTCGGGCTGCTGGACAAAGCGAAAAACCTGCCGATTCAGCTTTCAGGCGGGGAACAACAGCGCGTGGGTATCGCCCGCGCGGTGGTCAACAAACCAGCGGTCCTGCTGGCGGATGAACCGACCGGTAACCTCGACGAAGCGTTGTCGGAAGGGATCTTACGTCTGTTTGAAGAGTTTAACCGCGTTGGGGTGACGGTGCTGATGGCGACGCATGATCTGGGGCTTATCTCCAGTCGTCCGTATCGCGTTCTGTCCCTCAGCGAGGGGCATATGCATGGAGGCCATATCGGTGAATAAGCGCGAGGCAATGAACCACATTCGCCGGTTCGGCAATCGATTCGATCGTTTCCGCAATGCGGGCGGAGCGGGCGGCAGCGGTGGACGCAATACGTCGAAGCGGCCTAAGGCGGCGCCGAATCCGGCTTCCCGCAAGAGCAACGTGTTCAATGAACAGGTGCGCTATGCCTGGCATGGTGCGGTGCAGGATCTGAAAAGCACGCCCCTGGCGACGTTCCTGACGGTGATGGTTATCGCCATTTCGTTGACCCTGCCAAGCGTGTGCTATATGGTCTACAAAAACGTCAGCACCGCGGCGTCGCAGTATTATCCCACGCCGCAAATCACCGTCTATCTGGAGAAAACGCTGGATGACGATGCCGCTGCGCGGGTAGTCGGTCAGCTGCAGGCGGAGCAGGGCGTCGAGAAGGTCAACTATCTGTCGCGCGATGAAGCCCTTGGCGAATTCCGCAACTGGTCAGGCTTCGGCGGCGCGCTGGATATGCTGGAAGAGAACCCGCTGCCGGCGGTGGCGATCGTCGTGCCGAAAATTGATTTCCAGAGTGTCGAAGCGCTGAACACGCTGCGCGACCGCGTGAGTCACGTTCAGGGCGTTGATGAAGTGCGTATGGATGATAGCTGGTTTGCGCGCCTCTCGTCGCTGACCGGGCTGGTCGGACGCGTGTCGGCGATGATCGGCGTACTGATGGTGGCGGCGGTGTTCCTGGTGATCGGCAACAGCGTGCGTCTGAGCATTTTCGCCCGCCGCGATACCATTAACGTGCAGAAACTGATTGGCGCAACCGACGGCTTTATTCTGCGTCCTTTTCTTTACGGCGGTGCGCTGCTGGGGTTCTCCGGCGCGTTTCTGTCGCTGATCCTGTCGGAAATTATGGTCATGCGCCTTTCGTCGGCGGTCACCGAAGTGGCGAAAGTCTTCGGCACGCAGTTTGAACTCAGCGGCTTAGGCTTTGATGAGTGCCTGCTGATGCTGATTGTTTGCTCAATGATTGGCTGGGTCGCCGCCTGGCTGGCAACCGTACAACATTTACGTCACTTTACTCCCGAGTAGTAAAAATCTGGTATAATCTTTCCCTGCACTGAATATCTCTCTGCAGGGAAAGAGTCCCTGTCGACGCTTCCCTAAACTTCATAACCATGTCACATTTTGTGCGTAATCTATTCACATCGTTGCATGGAACTTGTGGATAAAATCACTGTCTGATACTAATGTGAGTGATATTCTCGTTGCTCATCAATGCTGGCATGTTTGTTGCTCCGCTGTGAGGACAGAATGGTGCCAGAAGATATCGATTGAGAGGATTTGAATGACCAAAGATATGCAAACTTTAGCCTTAGCCCCCGTTGGTAACCTGGAATCGTACATCCGGGCTGCTAACACTTGGCCGATGTTGTCGGCTGATGAAGAGCGGGAGCTTGCTGAAAAGCTGCATTACCAGGGCGATCTGGAAGCAGCGAAAAAGCTGATCCTGTCTCACCTGCGCTTTGTTGTTCATATTGCTCGTAACTACTCGGGTTATGGCCTGCCGCAGGCGGATCTGATTCAGGAAGGCAACATTGGCCTGATGAAAGCCGTGCGCCGTTTTAACCCGGAAGTGGGCGTGCGTCTGGTTTCCTTCGCCGTGCACTGGATCAAAGCGGAGATTCATGAATACGTTCTGCGTAACTGGCGTATTGTGAAGGTCGCGACCACGAAAGCGCAGCGTAAGCTGTTCTTTAACCTGCGTAAAACTAAGCAGCGTCTGGGCTGGTTCAACCAGGACGAAGTCGAAATGGTGGCTCGCGAGCTGGGCGTATCGAGCAAAGACGTGCGTGAGATGGAGTCACGTATGGCGGCGCAGGATATGACCTTCGACATGTCGTCGGATGATGAATCCGATAGCCAGCCGATGGCGCCGGTGCTCTATCTGCAGGATAAAACGTCTAACTTTGCCGACGGTATTGAAGACGATAACTGGGAAGAGCAGGCGGCGAACAAGCTGACCGACGCAATGCAGGGGCTTGACGAACGTAGTCAGGATATCATCCGCGCCCGCTGGCTGGACGAAGACAATAAGTCCACGCTGCAGGAGCTGGCGGATCGCTACGGCGTATCGGCCGAGCGAGTACGGCAGCTTGAAAAGAACGCCATGAAAAAACTGCGCGCCGCTATCGAAGCCTAATCTGCGCGCCAGTCCCGCGATAACGCCCCACATTACGTTGGGGCGTTTTGTTTTTCTGCCTCCGTCAGCGCCTGCGGGCAGTGCCTGTTCAGACACTCAAGCAGCACGTTGAACGCCGGCTCCATCTGCGTTTCCGGCTGCGAAGCAAACCCCATCAACAGTCCTTTCTTCCGCTGCGCCGTCAGGTAATAGCGCGACAGCGGACGCACTAAGATATTGCGCGCGTTGGCATCGCGGGCAATCGTCACGTCATCTGCCTCATCCGGCAAATTCAGAATCAGATGCAGTCCGGCATTGTCGCTGAAGTCCGACAGCGCATGCGCTCCGCAGTGCCGCTGAATCAGTTCGGTCAAAAAGACGCGACGGCGGCTGTAGAGCAGGCGCATGCGACGAATGTGCGCCGAGTAATGACCGGCATTGATAAATTCCGCCAGCGCCAGCTGGATAAGCGAATGGCCGCCGCGGTAGAGCTCGGCATGGGCGTTTTTGAGTTCAGCCGCAAGCGGTCGAGGCAGCACGACGTAGCCCAGCCGCAGCCCCGGGTAGAGCGTTTTACTGAACGTGCCGACGTAGACCACCGGCGCTTCGGGGACTAAGCCCTGTAGTGCCGGGATCGGCTGGCCGGAAAAGCGAAACTCGCTGTCGTAATCATCTTCCACAATCCAGCTGCCGTGCTGATGGGCCAGGGTGAGCAGGCGCTGTCGGCGTTCAAGGCTCATTACCGCGCCGAGGGGATACTGATGGGATGGCGTAACGAAGATCAGCCGCGGCGCTTCGGCTACGCTTTCGGGCGGGCACAGGCCGCTGGCATCCACCACAATCGGCTCAGCCCGCACTTCATTCATCGCCAACACGTGGCGAATGCCCCAGTAGGAAGGCTCCTCCACCCAGGCGAGATCGCCGCGGTCGCACAGCATGCGGGTGATCAGGTCGATGGCCTGGTGGATCCCTTCAGTAATAAGAATTTGATCTGCCTGACACAGAACGCCGCGCGCTACTCTCAGATAGTCCACCAACGCGTGCTGCAGCTCGGCGGTACCGCCGTTACAGCTATAGCTGAGCTGTTCGGGTTTTGGACGGCGGCTGATGCGTGCCTGAATTTTACTGAACAGCGGGTGGGGAAATGCATTGACGTCCGGTACGCCGGGGATAAACGCCCCCCACTGACGCGGGCTGGCGCTGATGTGCCCCAGCAGATGTTGGCCGCGACGGGAAAGAGTCCCGCTGGGGGGCTGCGCGGGATGGCTTTCGTTGGCGCTGCTGGCGGGAAGAAACATATCGGGCAGCGTTTTCGCCACGAAAGTGCCGCTGCCGCGACGGGACACAACGTACCCCTCAGCCAGGAGTTGTTCGTAAACTGTTAAAATTGTGTTGCGAGACATTCCTAGTTCCCCCGCCAGATCCCGCGACGGCGGCAGTCGGCTATGGGGCGGGAGAGAACCATCCAGAATGGCGTGGCGAATCGCCTTGTAAAGGCGCTTGTGCAGGAGCGGATCGGTTTCTTTCTGCAATCTGACCAGCACCAGGTCTGCGATAAGCGAACGCAATTGGATCCCTCAGATAATCTGAATTGGTACTCGATTATAGGGCCAAATCCTGTGTAAATAAACGACATAGTTTCGGATTTGTTGCGATAACGTGACACACATGACAGGAGATTCCCGGTGAAAAGTTCAGAACTGAATCAGCGTCGCCAGCAGGCGACTCCACGCGGCGTAGGGGTGATGTGCAGCTACTTTGTTGAGAAAGCGGAGAACGCTACGCTGTGGGATATTGAAGGGAATGAGGTGATCGATTTCGCCGCCGGCATCGCGGTGCTGAATACCGGCCATCGCCACCCAAAAATCGTTGCCGCCGTTGAACAGCAGCTGCAGGCCTTTACCCACACGGCTTACCAGATTGTCCCGTACGAAAGCTATGTCACGCTGGCCGAGCGGATTAACGAACTGGCGCCGATTGACGGTCCGGCAAAAACGGCGTTCTTTACCACCGGGGCGGAAGCCATTGAAAACGCGGTGAAAATCGCGCGCGCTTATACCGGCCGTCCGGGGTTGATTACCTTCGGCGGCGGCTTCCACGGTCGTACGTTTATGACCATGGCGCTGACCGGCAAAGTGGCGCCTTACAAGATTGGTTTCGGCCCGTTCCCGGGCTCGGTTTATCACGCCGTCTACCCTAACGCCGCCCATGGCATTACCACCGCCGACGCGATGAAGAGCCTGGAGCGCATTTTCAAAGCGGATATCGCGGCCGATCAGGTGGCGGCGATTGTGCTGGAGCCGATTCAGGGGGAAGGCGGCTTTAACGTTGCCCCGCCTGATTTTATGCAGGCGCTGCGCGCGCTGTGCGATACCCACGGCATTCTGCTGATTGCCGATGAAGTACAAACCGGCTTTGCGCGCACCGGTAAGCTATTTGCGATGCAGCACTATGATGTGAAGCCTGACCTGATGACGATGGCCAAAAGCCTGGCCGGCGGTTTCCCGCTCTCCGGCGTGGTAGGTCGCGCCGAGGTGATGGATGCGCCTGCGCCGGGCGGCCTGGGCGGCACCTATGCCGGTAACCCGCTGGCGGTCGCGGCGGCGCACGCTGTGCTGGACGTGATTGAAGAAGAACAGCTGTGCCAGCGCGCTGAGCGCTTAGGCAGCCATCTGAAAGAGGTGTTGAATCAGGCGCGTCAAAGCTGCCCGGCCATTGCTGACGTTCGCGGTCAGGGCTCGATGGTGGCGGTGGAGTTTAACGATCCGCAAACCGGGGAGCCGTCGGCGGAGATCACCCGTCAAATCCAGCAACAAGCCCAGGAGAACGGCCTGCTGCTGCTGAGCTGCGGCGTCTATGGCAACGTTATTCGCTTCCTCTATCCGTTAACGATTCCGGATGCGCAGTTTACGAAAGCGCTGGATATTCTGGCCCGCGTGCTGAAGCGCTAACTTTTCGTCCGGTCAGGCTGCGGCGGCACGGAAGCCGAACAGAAACAGGAGGCCGCAGACTGGTTATTCATGCTCAGCGTGAGTGGTTTATCACCCTGATATCACCTTTTTTCCGGCAGCGCACGCTGCCGGAATAAAACGGAAAATATTATGTCTGACAACTCCACCTTTTCTTCGGTTCTGACGAGCCGGGAGCGTACCGCTGTACCTGCAAAATCCCTGAGTTTCATTGAAGGCGTGTCAATGATCGTCGGCACCAATATCGGCGCAGGGGTGCTATCCATCGCCTATGCCTCCAGCAAAGCGGGCTTTCTGCCGCTGCTGTTTTGGCTGATTGTGGTCGGTAGTCTGACGACCATTACCATGCTCTACGTAGCGGAGTCGACGCTGCGCACGCGCAAGCATCTGCAGCTTAGCGGCCTGTCGCAGCGCTACGTTGGCCGCTTTGGCGCGCTGATGATGTTCCTCTCTGTTTGCGTCAACAGCGTCGGCGCGCTGACGGCCTATATGACCGGCAGCGGTAAATTATTGCATTCGTTATTCGGTATCTCGCCGGCTCTCGGCAGCGCGCTGTTTTTTATTCCGGCGGCCGGGGTACTTTATCTTGGCCTGAAGGCGATTGGCCGGGGCGAGAAATTTATCAGTATCGGCATGGTCGTCATGATAACCATACTTGTCGCCGCGACGTTGCTGAAAGAGACCGCCAGCGTCGGCTATTTGCTGGATGGTAACTGGCTGTATATGGTGCCGGTATTTAACGTTGTCGCGTTCTGCTTCTCCGCGCAGTATATCGTGCCGGAAATGGCGCGCGGTTTCGCTGATAAACCGGAGAAACTGCCGAAGGCCATTATGGTGGGGATGTTATTAACCTTTTGCCTGCTGGCGCTGGTCCCGCTCTCGGTGATTGCATTAAGCGGGCTGGATAATATTTCTGATGTGGCGACCATTTCCTGGGGCCGTGCGCTCGGCGAGTGGGCCTTCTTCTCGGCAAACCTTTTTGCGCTCTGCGCGATGCTGACCTCCTATTGGGGGCTGGGCGGCAGCTTCCTGACCAATATCTTCGATCAGTTTCGCCTTGGCAACGACGAGCAGCCGTTGAAACGCTTTAAGGTGCTGTTAGTGGTCGCCGTACCGCCTTTCATTCTGGCCTACAGTGGGATGGTATCCTTCGTGAATGCGCTCTATTTTGCCGGGGTATTTAGCGGGGTGATTTTATCTATCATGCCGATCCTGATCCTTAAAGGCTCGCGCAGGCAGGGTGATATCAATCCCGGCTGGACCTGCCCGGCGCTGATTACGCATCCTTTAATCCAGATCTTCATCGTATTGCTCTATCTTTGCAGCGCCGCCTACGCCATTGCTTCCGCCTTTGGCTACCTGCCTGCGGGCTGGTAGTACCGTCGCTCATGCCACCGCGTTCGGTTTATTCCGGCGCGGGTTTTTATTTGTCACTTATCTGTTACATACTCCGCAATTTTATCGTTTCCAATTCTCCTGAATGACGGTATGTTTAGCATAGTGTGCTGCAAAAGCGCAGGCGGCAGACCCTAATCTAACTATCATATGCTTTACTTATGTGTCTAATTAGAATAATGCGCTAATAAACAACATCACAACAAATGCAAAAACCATAATAATGGGGAGCCTCAGGATGAATATGAAGGGTAAAGCGTTACTGGCAGGATGTATTGCCTTAATCATGAGCGGTGCGGCAATGGCCGAGGATATCAAAGTGGCCGTTGTTGGCGCGATGTCCGGTCCGGTAGCGCAGTACGGCGACCAGGAGTTCACTGGCGCAGAGCAGGCTATTGCGGATATCAACGCTAAAGGCGGTATCAAAGGCAATAAGCTGCAGATGGTAAAGTACGATGACGCCTGTGACCCGAAACAAGCGGTTGCCGTCGCCAACAAAGTGATTAACGACGGTATCAAATACGTTATCGGCCACCTGTGCTCTTCTTCCACCCAGCCGGCGTCTGATATCTATGAAGATGAAGGCGTGCTGATGATCACCCCGGCGGCCACCGCGCCGGAGCTGACAGCTCGCGGCTATCACCTGATTCTGCGCACTACCGGCCTGGACTCCGACCAGGGGCCAACCGCCGCCAAATATATTCTGGAAAGCGTGAAACCACAGCGTATCGCGATTGTTCACGATAAGCAGCAGTACGGCGAAGGCCTGGCCCGTGCTGTACAGGATAATCTGAAGAAGGGTGGCGCCAACGTGGTGTTCTTTGATGGCATCACCGCCGGCGAGAAAGACTTCTCCACCCTGGTGGCGCGTCTGAAAAAAGAGAATATCGACTTCGTTTACTACGGCGGCTATCACCCGGAGATGGGGCAGATCCTGCGTCAGTCTCGCGCCGCTGGCCTGAAAACGCAGTTTATGGGGCCGGAAGGTGTCGCCAACGTGTCGCTGTCTAATATCGCGGGCGCTTCTGCGGAAGGTATGCTGGTCACCAAGCCGAAAAACTACGACCAGGTTCCGGCGAACAAACCGATTGTGGATGCGATCAAGGCGAAGAAACAGGATCCGAGCGGCGCGTTCGTGTGGACCACCTATGCCGCGCTGCAGTCGCTGGAAGCGGGCCTGAATCAGTCTGACGATCCGGCTGAAATCGCGAAATACCTGAAAGGGGCAACGGTTGAGACCGTGATGGGGCCGCTCTCCTGGAACGAGAAGGGCGACCTGAAAGGCTTCGAATTCGGTGTGTTTACCTGGCATGCCAATGGCACAGCGACCGACGCCAAATAATTTAACCTGCGCCTTTCGCGCCGCAGAGGCGTTGTCTGCGCCCCTCAACCCCGGTCACTTACTGATGTAAGCTCCCGGGGATTTCGGGTCTTGACGCCTTTCTGCAGCGCGAAATGCAGGGTTAAATCAGTTGATCCTTGCCTCTTCGCATAGGCGAGGAGAAAGGTAAAAGCAAAAAGGCAACGTAAGTTGCCTTTTTTAGTCGGTAGCCCGGGTAAGGCGTCAGCCGCAACCCGGGGAATGCACCGGGGTTGATGCATTGGTGCGGTTTCTTCCCGGGTCACGCTGCGCTTACCCGGGCTACAGGCTGGTGCGGTCTGGTTTTTTGTCGCCCGGGTAAGGCGTTCGGCCGCAATCCGGGAATGTTCAGCCTTCTTTCGTCTATTTACTGATTTTTTACCCAACCGCCCGTTTGCGCGCTAAAGCCCAGCGCCTGCATAAACGCCGCCATCACGCCGCGGTCTTCCACGCCGGCATCCGCAATCCGCCAACTGGTGATTTCTGGATTATCCTTTAGCGCTTCTTCCACTAAATATTGCCCGACGCCGCGACGGCGGGTCACTTCACGCACGCACAGCGCGCTGAGTTCGCCCTCAACGCCATTCAGCGTAATACGTACCGCTCCCAGCAGACGCTCGTTGAAGCGGGCGGCGTAAATACGATGGCTCTCATCTATCGCCAGTGCCGCGAGATCCTGCGACGGCCAGATTTTCCCTAAGTCGATACGATCCTGATCGCTGAAGTGTTGTAAACGAATAATGGTCAATTTCATGCTCGGTGAGTCCAGTTAAAACGGATGCGTCAGTGTATCCAAATTCCCCGCCAGGCGGAGCGCCGTTTTTTGCCTGGTCATCAGGGGATTCGTTTTCCTGGAAGGAACAGGGTAGAGCAATTCATCATGGATCGAAAAATAAGCAGAATTTTAACCTGATATATAGCGTTTTATTCCGCCTTATGTATCGTTATTTTATGCTGTTTGCTGGACTTTTTTTGTTTATCTTCCCGTAAATACAGAATATTATCTTTGCTTAATCGCCTGAAAAATAGAGAATTTACTCTGGATTCAGGCAAAAAACCTCGCTAAACCATTAAAGATAATGGTAAAAGTAGCGTTGTTTAATAAAAGCACAGAATGCTTTTTAACCATAAAAATACAAAATATTTACACCACATCACGAACGGGATTCTGCAGCATGAAAAGGAACGCGAAAACGGTTATCGCGGGGTTAGTCGCACTGGCGATGTCCCAGACGGCTTTTGCCAAAGATATTAAGGTCGCCGTTGTTGGCGCGATGTCTGGCCCGGTAGCCCAGTGGGGCGATATGGAATTTAACGGCGCGCGCCAGGCAATCAAAGACATTAACGCTCAGGGCGGCATTAAGGGCGATAAGCTGGTCGGCGTAGAGTACGATGACGCCTGTGACCCGAAACAGGCCGTGGCGGTGGCGAACAAAATCGTCAATGACGGCATCCAGTATGTTATCGGCCATCTCTGCTCTTCTTCCACTCAGCCCGCATCCGATATCTACGAAGATGAAGGTATTCTGATGATCTCCCCGGGAGCGACTAACCCGGAGCTGACTCAGCGCGGTTATCAGTACATCATGCGTACTGCGGGTCTGGACTCCTCGCAGGGGCCGACCGCCGCTAAATACATCATGGAAACCGTCAAACCGCAGCGTATTGCTATCATTCATGATAAACAGCAGTACGGTGAAGGCTTAGCGCGCTCTGTTCAGGAGAGCCTGAAAAAAGGCGGCGCGAATATCGTCTTCTTCGACGGCATCACCGCTGGCGAAAAAGACTTCTCCGCGCTGCTGGCGCGCCTGAAAAAAGAGAATATCGACTTCGTTTACTACGGCGGCTACTACCCGGAAATGGGTCAGATGCTGCGCCAGGCGCGTTCCGTAGGGCTGAAAACCGTGTTTATGGGCCCGGAAGGCGTGGGTAACGCGTCGCTGTCCAATATCGCGGGCGATGCGGCGGAAGGCATGCTGGTCACGATGCCAAAACGCTATGACCAGGACCCGGCTAACAGCGCTATCGTTGACGCGCTCAAAGCGGAGAAGAAGGACCCGAGCGGTCCGTATGTCTGGATCACCTACGCCGCCGTACAGTCACTGGCGCAGGCGATGGACCGGGCCGGAAGCCAGGAGCCGCTGGATTTAATCAAAGATCTGAAAGCTCACGGCGCGAAAACCGTGATTGGGCCGCTGAATTGGGACGAAAAAGGCGATTTGAAGGGATTTGAGTTTGGTGTCTTCCAGTGGCACGCGGATGGGTCATCCACCCTCGCGAAATAAGCCATAAGACAAGTTATCCCACCGCCCGTGCAAAGCGGGCGGGTTGAAAAAGGTTACCTTATGTCCGAGCAGTTTCTCTATTTTTTGCAGCAGATGTTTAACGGCGTCACGCTGGGAAGCACCTATGCGCTGATTGCCATCGGCTATACCATGGTGTACGGCATTATCGGCATGATCAACTTCGCCCACGGCGAGGTGTATATGATTGGCAGCTACGTCTCCTTCATGATCATTGCCGCCCTGATGATGATGGGTATTGATACCAGCTGGCTGCTGGTTGCCGCTGGATTCGTCGGCGCTATCGTGATTGCCAGCGCTTACGGCTGGAGTATCGAGCGCGTGGCCTACCGGCCGGTGCGCAGCTCAAAACGCCTGATTGCGCTGATCTCCGCCATCGGGATGTCGATCTTCTTGCAAAACTACGTCAGCCTGACGGAAGGCTCGCGCGATGTCGCGCTGCCAAGCCTGTTTAACGGCCAGTGGACGGTGGGCAGTAGCGACAACTTCTCCGCGACCATTACCACCATGCAACTGGTGATCTGGGTGGTGACGTTTATCGCCATGCTGGCGCTGACGCTGTTTATTCGCTATTCCCGCATGGGGCGCGCCTGCCGCGCCTGCGCTGAAGATCTGAAAATGGCCAGCCTGCTCGGGATTAACACCGACCGCGTGATTGCGCTGACCTTTGTGATCGGCGCGGCAATGGCGGCGGTTGCCGGCGTTCTGCTCGGACAGTTTTACGGCGTTATCAACCCCTACATCGGCTTTATGGCCGGGATGAAGGCCTTCACCGCTGCGGTTCTGGGCGGCATCGGCAGCATTCCTGGCGCGATGATCGGCGGGCTGATCCTCGGTATTGCCGAAGCGCTCTCTTCTGCCTATCTCAGCACGGAATATAAAGACGTGGTCTCCTTCGCGCTGCTGATCCTGGTTCTGCTGGTGATGCCTACCGGCATCCTGGGCCGTCCGGAGGTAGAAAAAGTATGAAACCGATGCATTTTGCGATGGCGCTGCTGTCGGCAGTTATGTTCTTTATCCTGGCGGGCGTCTTTATGGGCGTGCAGCTGGAGCTTGACGGCACGAAGCTGGTGGTGGATACCGCCGCCGATATCCGCTGGCAGTGGATCTTTATCGGAACCGCAGTGGTTTTCTTCTTCCAGCTGCTGCGTCCCATTTTTCAGAAAACCATGAAGAACGTCTCCGGGCCGAAGTTTATTCTGCCGGCTATCGACGGTTCGACGGTAAAACAGAAGCTATTCCTGATCGCCCTGCTGGTTATCGCCGTGGCGTGGCCGTTTATGGTGTCGCGCGGGACGGTGGATATCGCCACGCTGACGATGATCTATATCATCCTCGGCCTGGGTCTTAACGTGGTGGTAGGACTTTCCGGCCTGTTGGTGCTGGGCTACGGCGGTTTTTATGCCATCGGCGCCTATACCTTTGCGCTGCTGAACCACTATTACGGCCTGGGCTTCTGGACCTGCCTGCCGCTGGCGGGGCTGGTTTCGGCGGCGGCGGGCTTCCTGCTTGGCTTCCCGGTCCTGCGTCTGCGCGGCGACTATCTGGCGATTGTCACGCTCGGCTTCGGCGAAATCGTGCGCATCCTGCTGCTTAACAACACCGAAATAACCGGCGGCCCGAACGGCATTAGCCAGATCCCAAAACCGACGCTCTTCGGCCTTGAATTTAGCCGCAGCGCCCGTGAAGGCGGCTGGGATACGTTCAGCAACTTCTTTGGCGTGAAGTACGACCCCTCCGATCGCGTCATTTTTCTCTACCTGGTCGCTCTGCTGCTGGTGGTGTTAAGTCTGTTCGTGATTAACCGTCTGCTGCGTATGCCGCTGGGCCGCGCGTGGGAAGCGCTGCGCGAAGATGAAATCGCCTGTCGCTCGCTGGGCCTCAGCCCGACGCGCATCAAGCTGACCGCTTTTACCATCAGCGCCGCGTTTGCCGGTTTTGCCGGAACGCTGTTCGCCGCCCGTCAGGGCTTCGTCAGCCCGGAATCCTTCACCTTCGCCGAGTCGGCCTTTGTGCTGGCGATTGTGGTTCTCGGCGGTATGGGCTCTCAGTTTGCGGTGATCCTGGCGGCGGTTCTGCTGGTGGTCTCGCGCGAGCTGATGCGTGATTTCAATGAGTACAGCATGCTGATGCTGGGCGCGCTGATGGTACTGATGATGATCTGGCGTCCGCAGGGGCTTCTGCCGATGACGCGTCCGCAGCTGAAGCTGAAAAACGGTCAGGCAAAAGGAGAGCAGGCATGAGTCAGCCATTATTATCCGTAAACGGTCTGATGATGCGTTTCGGCGGTCTGCTGGCGGTTAACAACGTGTCGCTGGAGCTGCGCGAGCGGGAAATTGTCTCGCTTATCGGCCCGAACGGCGCGGGCAAAACCACCGTTTTTAACTGTCTGACCGGTTTCTACAAGCCCACTGGCGGCACTATTATGCTGCGTGACCAGCATCTGGAAGGGCTGCCGGGCCAGCAGATTGCCCGCATGGGCGTAGTGCGAACGTTCCAGCACGTGCGTCTGTTCCGCGAAATGACGGTGATTGAAAACCTGCTGGTGGCACAGCATCAGCAGCTGAAAACCGGGGTTTTCTCCGGCCTGCTGAAGACGCCATCCTTCCGCCGCGCCCAGAGCGAAGCGCTCGATCGCGCCGCGACCTGGCTTGAGCGTATTGGCCTGCTCGAACACGCCAACCGCCAGGCCAGTAACCTGGCCTACGGCGACCAGCGCCGTCTGGAGATCGCCCGCTGCATGGTGACCCAGCCGGAAATCCTGATGCTGGATGAGCCCGCCGCGGGGCTAAACCCGAAAGAGACCAAAGAGCTGGATGAGCTGATCGTCGAGCTACGCAGCCATCACAACACCACCATCCTGCTGATTGAGCACGATATGAAGCTGGTGATGGGCATTTCCGACCGTATTTACGTGGTAAACCAGGGCACGCCGCTGGCCAACGGTACGCCGGAAGCGATCCGCAACAACCCGGACGTGATCCGCGCCTATTTAGGTGAAGCATAATGGTGGTGACGCATAAGATGGAAAAAGTGATGTTATCTTTTGACAACGTCAGCGCGCATTACGGCAAAATCCAGGCGCTGCACAACGTCAGTCTGCATATCAATCAGGGAGAAATTGTCACCCTGATTGGTGCCAACGGTGCGGGGAAAACCACGCTGCTGGGTACCCTGTGCGGCGACCCGCGCGCCTCCAGCGGCCGCGTGGTTTTCGACGGTAAAGATATTACCGACTGGCAGACGGCGAAAATCATGCGCGAAGCGGTGGCGATCGTGCCGGAAGGGCGCCGGGTCTTCTCGCGGATGACGGTGGAAGAGAACCTGGCGATGGGCGGTTTTTTTGCCGATCGCGACCAGTTTCAGACCCGTATTAAATGGGTGTATGAGCTGTTTCCGCGCCTGCATGAGCGCCGGGTTCAGCGGGCGGGCACCATGTCCGGCGGCGAGCAGCAGATGCTGGCCATCGGGCGCGCGCTGATGAGCCAGCCGCGCCTGCTGCTGCTGGATGAGCCTTCGCTCGGCCTGGCGCCGATTATCATTCAGCAAATCTTCGATACCATCGAACAGCTGCGCGAGCAGGGGATGACTATCTTCCTCGTCGAGCAGAACGCCAACCAGGCGCTGAAGCTGGCCGACCGCGGCTACGTGCTGGAAAACGGTCACGTGGTGCTTGAGGATACCGGCGACGCGTTGCTGGCGAATGAAGCGGTACGCAGCGCCTATCTGGGCGGGTAGTGAAGACAAAACGCCCGGCATCTGCCGGGCGTTTTACTTGACTCCTACAGCTCCAGAGAGCGTTTCCACAGCATAAAATCATACTGTTCGAGCGCATCCGCTTTGGTGCGCCAGGTTCCGCTGGCGGTAGCGATGATTTTCTCAAACAGGCCGTCGGCGATATCCGCCAGCGGCGTGCCTTCGATAATCGGCCCGCAGTCATAATCGATAATATCCGGCATCTTTTTTGCGAGCGCGGTGTTGGTTGAAACTTTGAGAACCGGAACGATAGGGTTCCCCGTCGGCGTACCCAACCCGGTTGAGAAGATCACCACGTTGCACCCCGCCGCGACCAGGCCCGTTACCGCGTCCACATCGTTGCCCGGCGTGCAGACCAGCGAAAGGCCGCTTTCTCCCATCGGTTCGGCATAGTCGCATACCGCGCTAACCGGCGCTCTGCCGCCTTTTTTCGCCGCGCCGGCGGATTTTATCGCGTCAGTGATCAGCCCATCGGCAATGTTTCCCGGGCTGGGGTTATCGGCGATGGTGGTGCCGAAGAAGTTCGCGACATGCTCATAGTTTTTCATCAGCGACAAAAACTTCTCTTTCAGCTCCCGGGTCGCGCAGCGCTGAACGATATCCCCTTCCGCGCCGCACAGCTCGGGGAATTCCGCCAGCCCCGATGCGCCGCCGAGGGCGACGAGACGATCTGACACTTCGCCCATCGCCGGGTTTGCGCTGATCCCCGAGAACCCGTCAGAAGCGCCGCACTTCACGCCGATTTTGAGGTGGGAGAGCGGGACGTCCTGCCGCTCGGCGACGGGGGCTTCGCGGATCGCGTTATAAGTTTCGGTTAACGCATCCTGCATCATTTTCTCTTCGCTACTCCAGTCCTGCTGCCTGAAGTAAATAATCGGTTTGCTGAAGTTCGGGTTGCGCTTCGCCAGCGCGGCGTTGAAATCAACAATTCGCGCTTTTTCACAGCCGAGGGCGAAGACCGTCACGCCAAGAACGTTAGGATGATCGGAATAGGCGGCCAGCACGTCGCACATCGTCATGCTGTCCGAGGTGGCGCCGCCGCAGCCGGAATTAACGGTAATACAGCGAATACCGTCAAGATGCGGAAAGGGCAGATGTCGGGTATCGTTTAAAGCCCCTGCCGATGTCACCTGGCGAGCAAAATTTTTCAGGCCGTTATTGGCGTAGCCAAGGGCGTCGTTTAGCGCATCGGTGACGCGCTGAACGTTGCGGTTTTCACAGAATACCAGCGGAATGACCAGCCAGTAGTTTGCGGTGGCGACCCGGCCATCTTCACGCACGATTCCCTTAAACGTCCGCTGCTGCCAGGCGGAAATATCCGGCTGCTGCCAGTCATAGGGGGCGACATCGTCAAGCGTAACCGGGGCCGCGTAGTGTTTGATATTCTCCGTTGTGATGGCTTCGCCCCGGGTGATGGGGCGCGTCGCTTTACCGACCGGTACGCCGTACAGCGAAACGATATCGCCGGGCGCAATATCCTCGGTGGCAAATTTATGTTTGGCTTTGACATCGCTACGCAGAACGTAGGCCTCATCGTTCCAGTGAACCCGCTGTTCTTTGCGTAAGTCCTGCAGCGCAACGATTAAGTTATCAGTAGGGTCAATCTTTAAGATGGTCTGCATGTTATTTATCCTTTGTTATAAGCGCATCAGGACTTAGTGATGGGTAACCGCAACGCCGTTTGTCGCTTTTCTGCCGGCAAGAGCGGCAATCAGCAGCGCACAGCAGACGGTAATCAGCGACAGTGCGACCAGGCCCGCCGAATCATTGCCGAAGAAGGTATCGACCTCAACGCGAATGAGCGGCGCCAGGAAGCTACAAAACGCGCCCATGGTGGTGCAAAAGCCGATACTGGCGGCCAGCGCCGAGCCTGACACAATCTGCGCCGGGAAAGTCCAGAAAATGGGTTGCACGGAGAGAAAGCCGATGGCCGACAGCGAGAGCGCGGCAATGGCGAGCACCGGGCCGGACCAGGCAGAAACAAACAGCCCCAGCGCCGCAGCCAGCATGCAGATGACCGAAATCAGTACCCGGCGAGCCGGCATTTTGTCCGCCAGACGCGGAATGTAATAGACGCCGACGGCGGAGCAGGCCCACGGAATGGCGGCGACCAGCGACTCTTTAAAGCCGAGCGTGGAACCCATTAGCGAGGCGACTTGCGAAGGCAGGAAGAACATCAGTCCGTACACGCTGATCTGGATGGTGCCGTAGATCAGCGCCAGGTGCCAGACTTTAAGGCTTTTCAGCGCGGTACCAACGCTGCTGGTTTCCGTCTGCCGCTGCTCCTGCTGTAGCTGGGCAATCAGCGCCTTTTTCTCTTCTTCGTTCAGGAAGCGCGCTTTGGCCGGCGTATCGTCGAGCCAGAACCAGGCGAAGATCCCCATGATGACCGCCGGAATGCCTTCAATAAAGAACATCCAGAACCAGCCGGGTTTACCAAGGAAACCGTGCATTTCCAGCAGCGCGCCGGAGATGGGCGAGCCTAAGGTCAGCGCCAGCGGTACGCCGAGTACGAAGATACCGACGACGGATGCGCGAACTTTATTGGGAAAGTAGATGGAGGCCAGCAGCAGAATACCGGGATAAAAACCGGCTTCGCCTAATCCCAGTAAAAAACGCAGAACAATAAACTGGGTTTCCGTCTGCACCAGTCCGGTGAGGGCAGAGAGAACGCCCCACAGCGCAGTAGTGATGCTTAACCATTTCTGCGCGCCAATTTTATTCAGGATCAGGTTTGCGGGAATGCCAAATAGCGCATAGGCGGCGAAAAAGATCCCTGCCCCGAGGGCGAAGGCGGAATTGGAGAGCCCAATATCCACCTGCATCGCCTCTTTAGCGAATCCCACGTTCACCCTGTCGATAAAGGCGATGAAGTACAAAATAAACATCAGTGGCACCAGGCGCTTCCATGATTTCGTAATCGCGGAATTGAGGGCCGGATTGTCGTAAGCTGTGATGGTTTTCATAATACCTCCGCGTGGGGGTCAGGCATTAATTTCAATACCAGCACGGGAAAGTATCCGCAAAATACTTTCGGTCTGGCCGGTTGTGAGTGAGCTAAACGGTGGCGTGCAGCGGTCGGACTGAATAATTCCGCGCAGCTGTAGCGCTTTTTTAAATGTTGGAATGAACGGATCGTTAACCGCGTAAATATCCATTAACCCATCCACTTTTTGCTGATACCGCGAAATTTGCTGCAAATCGTTATCGTTAAATGCCAGCATCCAGTCGCGGAATATTTCAGGGCAAATATTGGATAACCCGCCGATACATCCATCGCCCCCCGCCAGGACATTGTGCGCGAAGTTATTGTCATAACCGGCATAGACTTCAAAATACGGTAGTTCAGATTTTACCTGGCGAATCACCTGCGACGTGTGATTGGTGTCCGGAATGGTGTCTTTAAGACCGACAATGTTTGGGAACTCTCTGGCAAGTCGTAAACAGACCTCTGGCGAGACGCAATAGCCGGTACGTTCCGGGAAGTTATAAATAAATATTTTGGCGGCGGTGCGGCGAGCTATCTGGCTATAAAATGTATAAATGCCTTCATCAGTCAGGCGGAAGTACCACGGGCTGATAATCATGACGCCATCCAGTCCGCACTCATCTGCATAGTTAGCCAGCTCTACGCACTCGTCAATATCCATGCGGCTGGTACCCGCATAGGCCTTTATTCCCTCGCGCGGGAACTCTGCCGTCATTTGAATTACCTGACGGGATGTTTTCATATCCAGCGAGAAAAACTCCCCGGTACTGCCCATGACGACAAATCCCGATACGCTGCTTTTAATGAAATCATACAGGCGAAAGTTGCCTTCAGGATCCAGCCTGCCCTGCTCATCAAAAACCGTTATTGCCGGGGTGATGTAATGACTTTGCATATTAAACCTCTTTGTTGTTCGTATATACAAAAAGCGTTTGTATTTGCGATTAAACATAAGTAAACACGCCATCGACGTGAAGTCAAATGGCGCCAAAGTCGTGCGGGTAATTGATTAAGTCAATGAATAGATGGGGAATTATGCAGAATAGTCGGGCGCCACGGTGGATCATTAAATATCGGTATTGTGTGGGTAATCACAATTCCGAAGGCGCCGTTAGCAAATAAATCAGTAATTTTTAATATCAGGCAGCTTATTCAGCACGCTTTCGATACGACCCTTGGCCTCTTTTAGCGCACGAATCACCTGCTGCGTTTTTTCATCGCTGGCGCGGAAAGAGGGCAATGAGACGCTGATCGCCGCCAGAATAATGCCTTTCTGCTGCAGGGGGACGGCGAAGCAGATGGTATCGTCGTTGATTTCCCGATCGTCCATGGCATAACCGTTGGCGGCAACCATATCCAGCTGCTGACGAAGCTGGGCCATATTCTTTACGCTGCGGGCGGTAACGGAAGGAAAACCCTGCGGATAGAGCTCCAGAATCTCTTCGTCGCGGTGCTTATGCAGCAGCGCCTTGCCCAGGGCGGAGCAGATTGCCGGCAGGCGCGTCCCTACCTTAGAGACCAGCTGCACGGTTTGATCGCCCTGGACTTTATCAACATACAGTACCCAGGCGTCATCCAGAATGCCGAGCTGGCAAACTTCGTTGCATTCAGTGACCACCGCGTGCATTTCGCTATTGATCGTTTTCAGCCAGAACTCTTTTTCGACGGTGGCACTGGCCAGAACCGCGCAGGAGATCCCCAGAGTGTAAATCCCGTTGCGATCGTCGTGACTGATATATTTGCGATACTGCAGTGATTTGAGGATCGGGAAAATGGTTCCCTTGGAAATATCCGTTTTGAGCGATAGCTCGGAAAGCGTCATTCCATCCGCGTTGGCTAAGGTTTCCAGAATGAGCAAAACGCGCTCGGTAGGTTTATGAAGCGTCTTCATATTTTTCCTTTTGACGGCTCGCCGTAGAGTGCTCTTTAACGCACTCTATTTAACTACAGATCCCCGTTTATCTGTAGTCTGCGCCGCCTCTCTTTTTCCCTTGCCATTTCCCTGCCACTTTTTTTTCACCGTTTCATCATGTTTTTGCCAATTTATTGTAATATTTTTGTAATGCAATAGTTATTTTTCTGTCATTCGAGCATGTCATGTTACCCCCGCGAACATAAAACGCGTGAAATCGCGCATCCGGAACAACAAGAGAGATAACCGATGATATCGTTACGACATACAGCTTTAGGACTGGCGCTCAGCCTGGCATTTGCCGGACAAGCCCTGGCGGTAACCACTATCCCGTTCTGGCACTCGATGGAAGGGGAGTTGGGGAAAGAAGTTGATTCACTGGCGCAACGTTTTAATGCAGCCAACCCGGACTATAAAATTGTCCCGGTGTATAAAGGCAACTATGAGCAGAGCCTGAGCGCAGGCATCGCCGCCTTCCGTACCGGCAACGCGCCGGCGCTATTACAGGTTTATGAAGTCGGCACCGCGACGATGATGGCCTCAAAGGCGATTAAGCCGGTTTATCAGGTGTTCAGCGATGCGGGCATTCAGTTTGACGAAACGCAGTTCGTTCCCACCGTTTCCGGTTATTACACTGATTCGAAAACCGGACACCTGCTCTCTCAACCGTTTAACAGCTCCACGCCGGTGTTGTACTACAACAAAGACGCCTTTAAAAAAGCCGGGTTAGATCCGGAACAGCCGCCGAAAACCTGGCAGGATCTGGCGGCGTATACCGCGAAGCTGAAGGCTGCCGGGATGAAATGCGGCTACGCCAGCGGCTGGCAGGGCTGGATCCAGATTGAAAACTTCAGCGCCTGGCACGGCCTGCCGGTGGCCACCAAAAACAACGGCTTCGACGGTACCGACGCGGTGCTGGAGTTCAACAAGCCGGAGCAGGTCAAGCATATCGCCCTGCTCGAAGAACTGAACAAGAAAGGCGACTTCAGCTACTTCGGGCGTAAAGACGAATCCACCGAGAAGTTCTATAACGGCGACTGCGCCATTACCACCGCCTCCTCCGGCTCGCTGGCGGATATTCGTCAGTACGCGAAGTTCAACTATGGCGTAGGGATGATGCCGTACGACGCCGACGTGAAAGGCGCGCCGCAAAACGCCATTATCGGCGGGGCCAGCCTGTGGGTGATGCAGGGGAAAGACAAAGAAACCTATACCGGGGTCGCCAGATTTCTCGATTTCCTGACTAAACCGGAAAACGCGGCCGAATGGCACCAGAAAACTGGCTATCTGCCGATTACCACCGCTGCTTATAACCTGACCCGCGAGCAGGGTTTCTATGATAAGAATCCGGGTGCGGATATTGCGACGCGTCAGATGCTGAATAAGCCGCCGCTGCCGTTCACCAAAGGGCTGCGTCTGGGCAATATGCCGCAGATCCGCACCATCGTGGATGAAGAGCTGGAAAGCGTGTGGACCGGTAAGAAAACGCCCCAGCAGGCGCTTGACGCCGCGGTTGAGCGCGGTAATCAGCTGCTGCGCCGTTTCGAACAGTCAACGAAGTCGTAATCTTTTAGCCCGTCCCTCATCCTCACCCTCTCCCGAAAGCGGAGAGGGACCGTTCGGCGCACTCCTCTTCCTTGCCTTTTGGGAGAGGGCCGGGGTGAGGGGAAAACAACGCAGAGTTTAACTATGTCATCATCCCGTCCGGTGTTTAAATCCCGCTGGCTGCCCTATGTGCTGGTCGCGCCGCAGCTGGTTATCACCGTCGTATTCTTTATCTGGCCCGCTGGCGAAGCGCTGTGGTATTCGCTGCAGAGCGTCGATCCTTTTGGGCTCTCCAGCCAGTTTGTCGGCCTGGACAACTTTTTAGCCCTGTTCCACGATCCGTATTACCTGGACTCCTTCTGGACCACCATTAAGTTCAGTACGATGGTTACCGTCAGCGGTCTGCTGATCTCGCTGTTTTTCGCCGCACTGGTCGATTATGTGGTGCGCGGCAGCCGCTTCTATCAAACGCTGATGCTCCTGCCCTATGCCGTTGCGCCCGCGGTGGCGGCGGTGCTGTGGATCTTCTTATTCAACCCTGGACGCGGGCTGATTACCCATCTTCTCGGCGAAATGGGCTATGACTGGAACCACGCACAGAATAGCGGTCAGGCGATGTTCCTCGTGGTTTTCGCCTCGGTCTGGAAGCAGATTAGTTACAACTTCCTGTTCTTCTTTGCTGCGCTGCAATCGATTCCCCGCTCGCTGGTTGAAGCCGCCGCGATTGACGGCGCCGGGCCGGTTCGCCGCTTCTTCAGGCTGGCGCTACCGCTGATCGCCCCGGTGAGTTTCTTCCTGCTGGTAGTGAATCTGGTGTACGCCTTCTTTGATACCTTTCCGGTTATCGATGCCGCAACCGGCGGCGGGCCGGTGCAGGCGACGACGACGCTGATTTATAAGATCTACCGTGAAGGTTTCGCGGGGCTCGACCTGTCCGCTTCCGCCGCCCAGTCGGTGGTGCTGATGTTCCTCGTCATTATTCTGACGGTGGTGCAATTCCGTTACGTTGAGAAAAAGGTGCGCTACCAATGATTGAAAACCGTCGCGGGCTGACGATTTTCAGCCACACGATGCTGATTTTAGGGATCGCGGTCATTCTGTTCCCGCTGTATGTCGCCTTTGTTGCGGCGACGCTGGACAGTAAAGCGGTCTTTGACACGCCGATGACGCTGATACCCGGCGGGCATCTTCTCGAAAACATGAAGTTTATCTGGGTGAACGGCGTAGGGGCCAATAGCGCGCCGTTCTGGCTGATGATGCTCAACAGCTTCATCATGGCCTTCGGCATCACGGTGGGCAAAATTACGGTCTCGATGCTCTCCGCTTTCGCCATCGTCTGGTTTCGTTTTCCGCTGCGCAACCTGTTCTTCTGGATGATCTTCATCACGCTGATGCTGCCGGTTGAGGTGCGTATTTTCCCGACGGTGGAAGTGATCGCCAACCTGAAAATGCTCGACAGCTATGCCGGACTCACGCTGCCGCTGATGGCCTCGGCGACCGCGACCTTCCTGTTTCGCCAGTTCTTTATGACCCTGCCGGACGAGCTTATCGAGGCCGCACGTATCGACGGCGCATCGCCGATGCGCTTTTTCCGCGACATCGTCCTGCCGCTGTCGAAAACCAACCTGGCGGCGCTGTTCGTCATCACCTTTATTTACGGCTGGAACCAGTATTTGTGGCCGCTGCTGATTATTACCGACGTGAATCTCGGCACCGCGGTCGCGGGCATCAAAGGGATGATCGCCATCGGCCAGGGCACCACGCAGTGGAATCAGGTGATGGCGGCGATGCTGCTCACATTGATTCCTCCGGTAGTCATCGTTTTAGCCATGCAGCGCGCGTTTGTGCGTGGTTTAGTGGATAGTGAGAAATAAAATGGCAGGACTGAAGCTACAGGCAGTAACCAAAAGCTGGGATGGCAAAACCCAGGTGATCCAACCGCTGACGCTGGACGTTGCGGACGGCGAATTTATTGTGATGGTGGGCCCTTCGGGCTGCGGAAAATCAACCCTGCTGCGTATGGTGGCGGGTCTGGAGCGGGTTACCAGCGGCGATATCTGGATTGACCGCAAGCGTGTTACCGAAATGGAACCGAAAGATCGCGGCATCGCGATGGTGTTCCAGAACTACGCCCTCTACCCGCATATGAGCGTGGAAGAGAATATGGCGTGGGGTCTGAAAATTCGCGGTTTGGGCAAAGGATTAATTGCTGAGCGCGTCCAGGAGGCGGCGCGCATTCTGGAGCTGGACGGCCTGCTGAAACGCCGTCCGCGCGAACTCTCAGGCGGCCAGCGCCAACGCGTGGCGATGGGACGGGCTATCGTACGCGATCCGGCGGTATTCCTGTTTGATGAGCCGCTCTCCAACCTCGATGCTAAACTGCGCGTGCAGATGCGTCTTGAGCTGCAGCAGCTGCACCGACGGCTGAAAACCACCTCGCTGTACGTGACTCACGATCAGGTAGAGGCGATGACCCTCGCGCAGCGGGTAATGGTGATGAATAAAGGTATTGCCGAGCAGATTGGTACGCCGGTCGAAGTCTATGAAAAACCGGCCAGCCGCTTTGTGGCGAGCTTTATCGGCAGCCCGGCAATGAACCTGCTGGACGGTCGGGTCAGCGACGACGGAAGCCGCTTTGAGCTTGAGAGCGGGATGCTTTTACCCATTAACGGCGAGCATCGCCGCTATGCCGGGCGTAAGATGACGCTGGGTATCCGTCCGGAACATTTTGCTTTAAGCTCCCGGACGGAAGGGGGCGTACCGCTGGTGATGGATACGCTGGAAATTTTAGGCGCCGATAACCTTGCTCACGGGCGCTGGGGCGCGCAAAAGCTGGTGGTCCGGCTGCCGCACCAGCAGCGTCCGCAGGCGGGCAGCACTCTGTGGCTGCATCTGCCGCAGGAAAGTCTGCACCTTTTTGATAGTGAAACAGGACAACGCGCATGAGTCACTGGCCTTATCCCCATATCGTCGCCCACCGCGGCGGCGGTAAACTGGCCCCGGAAAATACCCTGGCGGCCATCGATACTGGCGCTCGTTACGGCCATACGATGATTGAGTTTGACGCTAAGTTATCGAAAGACGGGCACATTTTTTTACTGCACGATGACAATCTTGAACGCACCAGCAACGGCTGGGGCGTGGCGGGCGAGCTGGCGTGGAACGATCTGCTAAAAGTGGATGCCGGCAGCTGGTACAGCGGCAAATTCAAAGGCGAGCCGCTGCCGCTGCTGAGCGAAGTGGCCGATCGCTGCCGTCAGCACGGCATGATGGCCAATATCGAAATTAAACCGACCACCGGCACCGGCCTGGTGACCGGTAAAGCGGTGGCGCTGGCGGCGCGTGAGCTGTGGCAGGGAATGACGCCGCCGCTGCTCTCATCGTTTGAAATCGATGCGCTGGAAGCGGCGCAGGAAGCAGCGCCCGAACTACCGCGTGGGCTACTGCTGGATGAGTGGCGCAACGACTGGCGCGAACTCACCGCGCGTCTTGGCTGCGTCTCTATTCATCTCAACCACAAGCTGCTGGATGAAGCGCGAGTGGCAAACCTGAAGGCTGCGGGCCTGCATATTCTCGTCTATACCGTTAATAAACCGCAGCGTGCCGCCGAACTGCTGCGTTGGGGCGTTGACTGTATCTGCACCGATGCGATTGATCTCATCGGCCCACGCTTTTCGGCATAACAGGCGGCAGGCGGCCTTACGGGGTCGTCTGGCGCTGCAGCATCCCACCGTTGTTGTTGGGTAGAGGCTGCTGCCGGTTCAGGTTGTTATTCTGCTGTACCCGCTGCCGATCGTTATTCAACTGCGTCTGAAGATGCTGCTGCTGCGTGCGCGACTGGCTCTGAATACCCTGCTTCAGATTGTTTTGCTGCTGCATTTGCTGGGTCTGCATCTGATTTTGCATCCGCTGCTGGCTGGGCACCACGTACCCCGGCTGATTGGGGTTATTGTCGATATTGATCGGCTGCGCCATGACGCTCAGCGGGACCAGCGCCGCCAGATATAACATTGCTTTCATTGTTCTCTCCTCACTTCGTGGGATCGCTTAAGTCTACTCCGTTTCCGGCGTAACAATGATCTTTTAGGACTTATCAGCCAGGCTTATACCCTAAATAATTCGAGTCGCAAGAAGGTGGCTCCCGATGAGCTTACTCAGGTAAGCGATGCGGGTGACGAGCGCGGACAGCGTAAGTGCGGCCTGAAGTATAACGGGTATCGACGGGGATAAAACACAATTCAGGAGTATGACAATGAGAAGAACAACGCTCTGGCGTCAGGTGGTCATCGCTGCGCTGCTGGCGGGCGGCAGTTTTACCGTCGCGGCAGATCCCGCCCCGCCTCCGGTCTCGTATGGTGTAGAGGAAGATGTTTTTCATCCGGTTCGCGCTCAGCAGGGGATGGTTGCCTCGGTGGATACGCTGGCAACGAAGGTTGGCGTGGATATTTTACGTCAGGGCGGCAATGCGGTGGATGCTGCCGTGGCGGTGGGCTACGCGCTGGCGGTCACCCATCCGCAGGCCGGTAATATCGGCGGCGGCGGGTTTATGATGCTGCGAACCAAAGACGGTAATACCACGGCAATTGACTTCCGCGAGATGGCCCCTGAACAAGCCACCCGCGATATGTTTCTCGACGATCAGGGCAATCCGGACAGTAAGAAATCGCTGACCTCCCATCTGGCTTCCGGCATCCCGGGAACCGTGGCCGGCTTCTCCCTCGCGCTGGAGAAATACGGCACGATGCCGCTCAACAAAGTGATCCGTCCGGCCATTAAGCTGGCGGAAGAGGGCTTCACGGTCAACGATGCGCTGGCCGACGATCTGAAAACCTACGGCAGCGAAGTGATCCCCGACCATGCCAACAGCCGGGCTATCTTCTGGAAAAACGGCGAGCCGCTGAAAAAGGGCGATAAGCTGGTGCAAAAACAGCTGGGGAAAAGCCTGGAGCTGATTGCCGAGCTGGGGCCAGATGCCTTCTATAAAGGGGCGATCGCCGACCAGATTGCCGCGGAGATGAAGAATAACGGCGGACTAATCACCAAAGCGGATCTGGCGAATTACAACGCGGTTGAACGTACGCCGGTGAGCGGCGAGTATCGCGGCTATCAGGTGTTCTCCATGCCGCCCCCATCGTCCGGGGGCATTCATATCGTGCAGATCCTGAATATCCTCGAAAACTTCGATATGCATAAGTACGGCTTCGGCAGCGCCGACGCCATGCAGGTGATGGCCGAAGCTGAAAAGCACGCCTATGCCGACCGTTCGGAATACCTTGGCGATCCGGACTTCGTCAAGGTGCCGTGGCAGGCGCTGACCAGCAAAGCCTACGCTAAATCGATTGCCGGGCAGATTGATGTCAATAAGGCGAAGCCGTCGAGCCAGATTCGCCCCGGCAAGCTGGCCCCCTATGAAAGCAACCAGACTACCCATTTCTCGGTGGTGGATAAGGACGGTAACGCCGTTGCGGTGACCTATACGCTGAACACCACCTTTGGCACCGGTATCGTGGCGGGGAACTCAGGCATTCTGCTGAACAATCAGATGGATGATTTCTCAGCTAAACCCGGCGTGCCGAACGTCTACGGGCTGGTGGGCGGCGACGCTAACGCCGTCGAGGCGAAAAAACGTCCGCTGTCATCGATGTCGCCAACGATTGTGGTGAAAGATGGCAAAACCTGGCTGGTGACCGGTAGCCCGGGCGGCAGCCGCATCATCACCACGGTACTGCAGATGGTGGTGAACACCATCGACTTTGGGATGAACGTCGCGGAAGCCACCAACGCCCCGCGCTTCCACCATCAATGGCTGCCGGACGAACTGCGGGTAGAGAAGGGGTTTAGCCCGGATACGCTGAAGCTGCTGGAGAGCAAAGGGCAGAAAGTGGCGGTGAAAGAGGCGATGGGCAGCACCCAGAGTATTATGGTTGGCCCGGATGGCACGCTGTACGGCGCATCCGATCCGCGTTCGCCGGATGATTTAACCGCAGGGTATTAGGTTTACCCTCACCCCGACCCTCTCCCTGCCGGGAGAGGGTTAGTTGAGCGTCACCCCTTCAGCCGCGCCATAAAGTAGGCATCGACATATTCGCCGTTGCGCAGGGCATACTTTCTCCCCGTCCCTTCAATTTCAAAGCCTAATTTCTGATATACCGCAACCGCGGGAGCGTTATCCACAAACACCGTCAACTCAATACGGTCAACGCGGAGCCAGTTGTCGCACATGTCGATCATGGTGCGAATCAGCTCACTGGCAACGCCGCGATTGTGCCATCGTGAATCCACGCAAATGCCGAAATCGGCGACGTGGCTCCGGCGCGGGCGCTGGATAACCTCAATGGCGAGGTGTCCCACGACCTGGTCATCTATGCTGGCGACCAGCTGTTTGACGCCCGGTCGGTCGGTTAGTCGCTCGTGCCACATATGGCTGGAAGGATGAGGAACCTGTAGCGTATTGCGATATACCTCCGGCTGAGCATGGATCTGACGGATTGCGTCGTAATCTTTGGCTTCGGCATGGCGTATCACTATGTCGCTCATTCTTCATTTTCCTTGATGGGTTAATCGTCCTTCTAAACATCACTGACTTTAAAAGAGGGATCAACGACTATTTTTTGCAAAAAGAGGTGGACAAGTGCGAATGAGAATGATTATTATTGCTTTGCGTTCAGGGAGACCCTTGCGGAAAGCCTGAAAGCACGACATTGCTCACATTGCTTCCAGTATTACTTTAGCCAGCCGGGTGCTGGCTTTTTTTTTTGCTTTTTTTCAGCCTGCGCCCGGATGTGGGTTACTGCGCCGCTTCGGCAGTATGCGCTTCCGCTCTCTCTTTCGTTTCTACCGCGGTATCTGTGATGAATCCCACCACGTTGTTCTTTTCCGCGACCGGCGGCAGCACTTCTGCCTGGCCGGAAAACACGCCGCCCTTTTTAATGGCCAGCGTACGGTAGGCCAGCGTTCCGGTGACGTTACCGTTTTTATCGATTTCAATGGTATCGCTACTGCACTGGCCGATGACGCAGCCGTCAATAACCAGTTCGCGGCAGGTAATGTTTCCCTCCAGCAGGCCGCCGGTCATGATCTTAATTTGGTTCTCTTTCGCGTCGATATCGCCGCTCACCGTGCCGTAGATATCGACATTACCCGCCGCAATAATGTTTCCTTCAAAGCGCATGCCGCTGGCGATGACCGTGGTATCCGGCTTCCTGGCCGCAGAGGTGACTTTGTCGTTGACCGGCGCGGGTACGCTGGCTGGCTGTGGCGTAACGTCGATAGTTTTATTCTTTTTAAACATATGGTTAACCCGATGGTATTGAAAATGAAAAACGAAGGATGACAGGGAGAAAGAACCAGATAACAAGGCCATGTACGTGGATTCGAAGCACCATGCCAGCAGGCCAAGCAGCCAGAAGAGAAGAGCGCTATTTATGGCTAAATACTTGCTTTCCATGCGAATGAGATGGCTACTCCTTAGTCATCGTGGGTTGGAAAAGAGAAGGACGATGTGGCTTACTAACCGCCAGCGCGCTGGATAAAAAATGTTCTCTTCCTGAGGGTTTCTCTTATCCAGAAATTAGTCTGCGGGGTCAATCATTTTGAACGGTAAATTTAACATTTCAGAATATACCCCTTTGAATGTAGGGTTTAAGTTCGCTGCTGGCTTGCGCTATGGTTAATAGCAGCGATATTAACTAAGGACAGCGTTATGACTTTACACTGCGCATTTATTGGATTCGGCAAAAGTACCACCCGCTACCATCTTCCCTATGTTTTGCACCGAAAAGACAGCTGGCATGTGGCGCATATCTTCCGCCGCAGCGCCAGGCCGGAGGAGCAGGCGCCGCAGTATTCGCACATCCACTTCACCAGCGATCTCGATGAAGTGCTTAACGACCCGCAGGTCAAGCTGGTGATCGTGTGTACCCACGCGGACAGCCATTTTGACTATGCCAAACGGGCGCTGGAGGCGGGTAAAAATGTGCTGGTCGAAAAGCCTTTTACGCCGACACTGGACGAGGCGAAGACGCTATTCGCGCTGGCGAAAAGCAAAGGGCTGACGGTCACTCCGTACCAGAACCGCCGCTTTGACTCCTGCTTTCTGACCACGAAGAAAGTCATTGAGAGCGGCAAACTGGGGGAGCTCGTCGAGATTGAAAACCATTTCGATAACTATCGCCCGATAGATGGTGGAAAGCCTGGCCTGCCGCAGGATGGGACGTTCTATGGTCTGGGGGTCCATACCATGGACCAAATTATTGCTCTGTTTGGCCGCCCGGATCATGTGTCTTACGACATTCGTAGCCTGCGCAACCAGGCCAACCCGGACGATACTTTTGAGGCCCAGCTGTTCTACGGCAATCTGAAAGCGATTGTTAAATCCAGCCATCTGGTGAAGCTGCCCTACCCAAAATTCATCGTCCATGGTCATAAAGGGTCATTTATTAAATACGGTATCGACCAGCAGGAGACCAGCCTGAAGGCGAATATCATGCCCGGTGAGCCAGGATTCGGCGCGGACGATACGTTGGGCCTGCTGGAGTACGTCAATGAAGCAGGGGAAACCGTACGGGAAGAGGTTCCGCTTGAAACCGGCGACTATGGCCGCGTCTATGATTCGCTGTATGAAACCCTCGTTAACGGCCAGCCTAATTTCGTCAAGGAATCTGAGGTTCTCACGAATATCGAGATCCTTGAACGCGGCTTTGAGCAGCCGTCTCCCGCCACTATAACCCTTGCAGGATAAGCAACTCCGGCTCCTCTGTGCTTGTTCATATTTTTTGAACAGAGGAGTCAATTTTCACCCTCTATGATCGCCAGGGGATTGGGTCCACACTTATCCCATCGAAAACATATGGGGGTGCAACATGATCTACTTACGCAAAGCTAACGAACGCGGCCACGCTAACCACGGCTGGCTGGATTCCTGGCATACTTTCTCTTTCGCGAACTATTACGATCCTGACTTTATGGGCTTCTCGGCGCTGCGGGTTATCAACGATGACGTGATCGACGCAGGCCAGGGCTTCGGTACCCATCCGCATAAAGATATGGAAATTCTGACCTACGTGCTGGAAGGGGCCGTGGAGCATCAGGACAGCATGGGTAACAAAGAGCAGGTTCCGGCGGGTGAGTTTCAGATCATGAGCGCGGGTACCGGTATTCGTCACTCTGAGTACAACCCAAGCGCCACGGAAAAACTGCATCTGTACCAGATCTGGATTATGCCGGAAAAAAATGGCATCACTCCGCGCTACGAACAGCGCCGCTTTGACGCCGTTCAGGGCAAACAGCTGGTGCTGTCGCCGGATGCTCGCGAAGGCTCGCTGAAAGTGTACCAGGATATGGAACTGTACCGCTGGGCCCTGCTGAAAGATGAGCAGTCGGTGCATCAGATTGCCGCCGAACGCCGGGTGTGGATCCAGGTGGTGAAAGGTGAAGTCACCATCAACGGAACGAAGGCCACCACCAGCGATGGCCTGGCCATTTGGGACGAGCAGGCGATTTCCGTGCATGCTGACGGCGATAGCGAGATACTGCTGTTCGATCTGCCGCCAGTCTGATACGCGTCATCCTTCAAGCCGCATTTTTGTTGGCTCTCCTCACTCACCCCGGTCGCGTACCCCTTGTACGCTTCCGGGGGTTCGTTGCGTTGCCGCCTCAATGCAACTTGAATGATTTTGCGTATCCACTCTAAATTAATCTGTTAGCCCTCTTTTCTCCGGGAAGGTTGGGCTTTGTCCGTGATAAACTGAGAAAATGTCTCCCGTTTATCACAGTCAGGACGATGAAAAAGAAAAGACCCGTACTTCAGGATGTAGCCGATCTTGTCGGCGTGACCAAAATGACGGTCAGTCGCTATTTACGTAACCCGGAACAGGTTTCCGAAGCGCTGCGTGGCAAGATTGCCGTTGCTCTCGATGAACTGGGTTATATTCCTAATCGCGCCCCTGATATCCTCTCTAATGCGACCAGCCGCGCCATTGGCGTGCTGCTGCCCTCGTTAACTAACCAGGTCTTCTCGGAAGTGCTGCGCGGTATTGAAAGCGTAACCGACTCTTTCGGCTATCAGACTATGCTGGCGCACTACGGCTATAAGCCGGAAATGGAAGAAAAACGCCTGGAATCGATGCTCTCCTGGAATATTGACGGCCTGATCCTTACCGAACGGACCCATACGCCGCGAACCCTGAAGATGATTGAAGTCGCGGGTATCCCGGTTGTGGAGCTGATGGACAGTCAGTCGCCGTGCCTCGATATCGCCGTCGGCTTTGATAACTTTGAAGCGGCCAGACAGATGACCGCGGCGATTATCAATCATGGTCACCGTCACGTTGCCTATCTTGGCGCACGTCTTGATGAACGTACTATCATCAAACAGAAGGGGTATGAGCAAGCGATGCTTGATGCCGGTATGACGCCCTACAGCGTGATGGTTGAGCAGTCTTCTTCTTATTCATCGGGAATTGAGCTAATGCGCCAGGCGCGTCGCGAATATCCGCAGCTTGACGGCATTTTCTGTACCAACGATGACCTTGCGGTCGGCGCAGCGTTTGAGTGCCAGCGGCTGGGGCTTAAAATCCCTGACGATATGGCGATTGCCGGTTTCCACGGCCACGATATTGGTCAGGTGATGGAGCCGCGTCTGGCCAGCGTGCTGACGCCGCGTGAGCGTATGGGGCGGATTGGCGCTGAACGTCTGCTGGCGCGGATACGCGGTGAAGCGGTGACGCCTAAGATGTTAGATTTAGGTTTCACATTGTCACCGGGCGGATCTATTTAAACTGACAAATTTGAAGTAGATCACACATATTCACATCTGGCACGAATGGTTATTGCTTCTCCACTACTCCGGCATGACAATGTTACCGATAACAGTTACCCGTAACAATTAATCTGTACGCCAGTATTCCACGCCGTTAAACGCTGCCAGGCTGCGCGTATGTGTCCAGTGGGAGGAAGCTTTGAGCACGACTAACCATGATCACCACATCTATGTCCTGATGGGCGTTTCCGGCAGCGGGAAATCCGCTGTCGCCAGCGAAGTGGCGCATCAACTGCACGCCGCGTTTCTCGACGGCGACTTTCTTCATCCGCGCAGCAATATCAACAAGATGGCTTCCGGCGAACCGTTAAATGACGACGACCGCACCCCGTGGCTGCAGGCGCTGAACGATGCCGCCTTTGCTATGCAGCGCACCAATAAAGTGTCGCTGATTGTCTGCTCCGCGTTGAAAAAGAGCTATCGCGACATCCTGCGTAAAGGTAACCCGAACCTCTCCTTTATCTATCTGAAAGGTGATTTTGCGGTTATCGAACAACGTCTGAAGGCGCGTAAAGGCCACTTCTTTAAGACTCAGATGCTGGTTACGCAGTTTGAGACGCTGCAGGAACCGGGCGCGGATGAAAGCGATGTGTTAATCGTCGATATCGACCAGTCATTGGAAGGCGTGGTCGCCAGCACCATTGAGGTGATCAACAAAGGCAGTAACTAGTGAGTACATTAACGCTTGTTTTGACAGCAGTCGGCTCCGTTTTGCTGCTGCTGTTTTTAGTCATGAAGGCGCGTATGCATGCCTTCGTGGCTTTGATGGTGGTTTCTATTGGAGCAGGGCTTTTTTCCGGAATGCCGTTAGATAAGATCGCGGCGACGATGGAAAAAGGCATGGGCGGCACGCTGGGTTTTCTGGCTATCGTCGTCGCGTTAGGGGCTATGTTTGGTAAGATCCTGCATGAAACCGGCGCGGTCGACCAGATTGCCGTTAAGATGCTGAGATCTTTCGGCCACAATCGCGCCCATTATGCGATAGGTCTGGCCGGGCTTATCTGCGCGCTGCCGCTGTTTTTTGAAGTGGCGATCGTGCTGCTGATCAGCGTGGCTTTCTCAATGGCGCGCCATACCGGCACCAACCTTGTGAAGCTGGTGATCCCGCTGTTTGCTGGCGTAGCCGCCGCGGCCGCGTTCCTGCTGCCGGGGCCTGCGCCGATGCTGCTCGCCTCGCAGATGCATGCCGACTTTGGCTGGATGATCCTGATTGGCCTGTGCGCCGCTATCCCGGGGATGATTATTGCCGGGCCGCTGTGGGGTAACTTCATCAGCCGCTATGTTGAACTGCACATTCCGGACGATATTAGCGAGCCACACCTTGGCGAAGGCAAAATGCCGTCGTTCGGCTTCAGCCTGTCGCTGATTCTGCTGCCGCTGGTGCTGGTTGGCCTGAAAACCATCGCCGCGCGCTTTGTGCCGGAAGGTTCTACCGCTTACGAATGGTTTGAGTTTATCGGCCATCCGTTTACCGCGATTCTGGTGGCGTGCCTGGTGGCTATCTATGGTCTGGCGGTACGTCAGGGAATGGCTAAAGATCGGGTGATGGAGATTTGCGGTCATGCGCTCCAGCCTGCGGGCATCATCCTGCTGGTCATCGGTGCGGGCGGGGTGTTTAAACAGGTGCTGGTCGACTCCGGCGTAGGCCCTGCCCTCGGTGAAGCGTTAACCGGTATGGGCCTGCCGATTGCCATCACCTGCTTCGTGCTGGCGGCGGCGGTGCGTATTATTCAGGGTTCCGCGACCGTTGCCTGCCTGACGGCAGTCGGGCTGGTGATGCCGGTTATTGAACAGCTGCACTACAGCGGCGCGCAGATGGCGGCGCTCTCTATCTGTATCGCCGGCGGTTCTATCGTGGTCAGCCACGTTAACGACGCGGGCTTCTGGTTGTTCGGCAAGTTTACCGGCGCGACCGAAGCGCAAACGCTGAAAACCTGGACGATGATGGAAACCATCCTCGGCACCGTCGGGGCGATTGTTGGTATGATTGCGTTTACGCTGTTGAGCTAAACGCCAAAGTGATAACCCGGCGGAGCGAAGCGATGCCGGGTTAATTTCATGCTCGACTTATATCGAAAACCTTTAGCTTTAACCCTCTCCCGATCTGCCACTATCAGAAATACGATAAACGTCATACGGCTCACAAACCCACGCCACGCCTGGTTTTTTCGGTCTTCTCCGCAAGAATAAAACAACCCAATTTCTGCTGTAATCCATAATCTTGATCAATAAAATAGCGGCGGAAAATATTCCCTTCTCAATCTAAATTCCCTGATAATTATTCGGGTATTCCGGGGTGCCAGTGACGGCGGCCGCCAGGCAAAATTAGCTGCGTTACTGATTGCCTGGCAATCATTGATTAATTTCACTTGCGACTTTAGCTGCATTTTGTAATGTGAAGGACTAACCAGTAGGAAACTGGCCTGGAACAAACAGCACACACCTCGCAGGAATACGTTATGAAAAATGTTGGTTTTATCGGCTGGCGCGGAATGGTCGGCTCTGTCCTCATGCAACGCATGGTAGAAGAGCGCGATTTTGACGCCATTCGCCCTGTTTTTTTCTCCACCTCCCAGTTGGGGCAGCCTGCTCCATCCTTTGGTGGCAGTACCGGTGGCACGCTTCAGGATGCATTCGATCTGGAAGCACTGAAGGCGCTGGACATTATTGTCACGTGTCAGGGCGGCGATTACACCAACGATATTTACCCGAAGCTGCGTGAAAGCGGCTGGCAGGGCTACTGGATTGACGCCGCCTCTTCGCTGCGCATGAAAGACGACGCCATCATTATTCTTGACCCGGTGAACCAGGATGTCATTACCGCAGGTCTGAACAACGGCGTTAAAACCTTTGTCGGCGGCAACTGTACCGTTAGCCTGATGCTGATGTCCCTCGGCGGCCTGTTTGCTCAGGATCTGGTTGAGTGGGTGAGCGTGGCGACTTACCAGGCGGCTTCCGGCGGCGGTGCGCGTCATATGCGCGAACTGCTGACCCAGATGGGCCAGCTGCACAGCCATGTTGCGGCTGAGCTGGCGGATCCGGCTTCCGCAATCCTGGAGATTGAACGCAAAGTCACCTCTTTGACCCGCAGCGGCGAACTGGCGGTGGATAACTTTGGCGTTCCTCTGGCGGGCAGCCTGATCCCATGGATCGACAAACAGCTGGATAACGGCCAGAGCCGTGAAGAGTGGAAAGGCCAGGCGGAGACTAACAAAATCCTCGCGACCGCCTCACCGATTCCGGTAGACGGCCTGTGCGTTCGCGTTGGCGCGCTGCGCTGCCATAGCCAGGCGTTTACCATCAAGCTGAAAAAAGATGTTTCTATTCCGACCGTTGAAGAACTGCTGGCCGCGCACAACCCGTGGGCCAAAGTGGTGCCGAACGATCGTGATATTACTATGCGTGAGCTGACCCCGGCTGCCGTCACCGGCACCCTGACCACCCCGGTGGGGCGCCTGCGTAAACTGAATATGGGGCCGGAGTATCTGTCGGCGTTCACCGTTGGTGACCAGCTACTGTGGGGGGCCGCCGAGCCGCTCCGCCGTATGCTAAGACAGCTGGCGTAGTCGTCACAAGATGAGAAAAGGGGTGTTGAAACACCCCTTTTTTTTGCGTAATACAAGGAGTAAACGCGAATGTTAGATTTTTCCCAACGGAGGTAACTCAGCCTTGGCTATGCTTTAAGTAAGGAGTCATGACGTCTCCTTACCTGAAGGTGGGACGGAGCAGGGGGACGCGTAACGTGCTGCGCCGTTCAGGTCAAAAAAAAGTCGCCAGATACAGGAAAGGGCGACACCTACAACAGGATGAAACCATGTCTAATCGTATCGATAAGGACGTGATTAATGCGCTTATCGCCGGCCATTTTGCGGATCCTTTTTCCGTGCTTGGCATGCATTACACCGACGCCGGGCTGGAAGTTCGTGCATTATTACCCGATGCCACCGAAGTGTGGGTCATTGAACCAAAAACCGGACGCAAAGTCGGCAAGCTGGAATGCCTCGACTCGCGCGGTTTCTTTAGCGGCGTTCTGCCGCGTCGTAAAAATCCTTTTCGTTATCAGTTGGCTGTCACCTGGCACGGGCAGCAGAATCTGATCGATGACCCGTATCGTTTTGGCCCGCTGCTGCAGGATCTGGATGTCTGGCTGCTGTCGGAAGGCACGCACCTGCGTCCGTATGAAACGTTGGGCGCGCATGCCGATACTATGGACGGCGTGGTCGGCACGCGTTTCTCGGTCTGGGCGCCTAACGCCCGTCGGGTGTCGGTCGTCGGCCAGTTTAACTACTGGGATGGTCGCCGCCACCCGATGCGCCTGCGTAAAGAGTCCGGCATCTGGGAGCTGTTCGTTCCCGGCGCGCTGAACGGCCAGCTGTATAAATTCGAGCTGATTGATGCCCACGGCAACCTGCGGGTGAAGTCCGACCCTTACGCTTTTGAAGCGCAGATGCGCCCGGATAGCGCCTCGCTCATCTGCGGGCTGCCGGAAAAGGTCCAGCAGCCGCCGGAGCGCAAGCTGGCTAACCAGTTTGATGCGCCAATCTCGATTTATGAGGTGCACCTCGGCTCCTGGCGTCGCCATACCGATAATAACTTCTGGCTGAGCTACCGCGAGCTTGCCGACCAACTGGTGCCTTATGCCAAATGGATGGGCTTCACCCATCTTGAACTACTACCGGTTAATGAGCATCCGTTTGACGGCAGCTGGGGCTATCAGCCAACCGGGCTATATGCGCCAACTCGTCGCTTCGGCACCCGGGAGGATTTCCTCTACTTTATCAACGCCGCGCACGCTGCGGGCCTGAACGTGATTCTGGACTGGGTACCCGGCCATTTTCCGGCGGATGATTTCGCGCTCGCCTCGTTTGACGGCACCTCGTTGTATGAACATAGCGACCCGCGCGAAGGCTACCACCAGGACTGGAACACCCTGATTTACAACTACGGTCGTCGCGAGGTCAGTAATTATCTGGTCGGCAATGCGCTGTACTGGATCGAACGCTTCGGCATTGACGCGCTGCGGGTTGATGCGGTGGCATCAATGATTTATCGCGACTATAGCCGCAAACAGGGCGAGTGGGTGCCGAACGAATTCGGCGGTCGGGAAAACCTTGAAGCCATTGAGTTTCTGCGCAATACCAACCGCGTGCTGGGCGAGCAGACGCCGGGCGCGGTGACGATGGCGGAAGAGTCGACCGATTTCCCCGGCGTGTCTCGTCCTTCCTCCACCGGCGGGCTCGGCTTCTGGTTCAAGTGGAACCTTGGCTGGATGCACGACACCCTCGACTATATGAAGCTGGACCCGGTGCATCGCCGACATCATCACGACAAGATGACCTTCGGTATGCTCTACAACTACACCGAAAACTTTGTCCTGCCGCTCTCTCATGATGAGGTCGTGCACGGCAAAAAATCGATTCTCGACCGTATGCCGGGCGATGCCTGGCAGAAGTTCGCTAACCTGCGCGCGTACTACGGCTGGCTGTTTGCCTTCCCCGGTAAAAAGCTCCTGTTTATGGGCAATGAGTTTGCTCAAGGGCGAGAGTGGAACCACGATACAAGCCTCGACTGGCATCTGCTGGAAGGCGGCGATAACTGGCACCACGGCGTTCAGCGGCTGGTGCGCGATCTCAACCATACTTATCGCCACCATAAAGCGCTGCATGAACTGGATTTTGACCCCTACGGATTTGAATGGCTGGTGGTGGACGACCACGAGCGCTCGGTCTTTATCTTTGTTCGTCGCGACAGGGCGGGTAACGAAATTATCGTCGCCAGCAACTTCACGCCAGTGCCGCGCCATGAGTATCGCTTTGGCATCAACCAGCCTGGCCGCTGGCGTGAAGAGCTGAACACCGACTCTATGCACTACCACGGTAGCAATACCGGCAACGGCGGCGTCGTCGAGAGCGACCCGATCGCCAGCCACGGTCGTGAACACTCGCTCTCCATTACGCTGCCGCCGCTGGCGACGGTATGGCTGGTGCGGGAGGCGCAATGATCGCACTCACGGCAGGAAAGCCCGCGCCTTTAGGGGCCAGCTACGACGGTAAGGGCGTGAATTTCGCGCTCTTTTCCGTCCATGCGGAGCGGGTGGAACTCTGCGTGTTTGACGAGCAGGGCAATGAGCGGCGAGTCGACCTAGCCGCACGCAGCGGCGATATCTGGCACGGCTGGCTCGCCGATGTCGGGCCAGGTCTGCGCTACGGCTACCGCGTCCACGGCCCCTGGGACCCGGCGCAGGGGCACCGTTTCAATCCGGCAAAGCTGCTGCTCGATCCCTGCTGCCACCAGGTGGATGGCGGACTGCCTGACGACGAGCGACTTCACGGCGGCGATAGCGTTCCCGATAACCGCGATAGCGCGGCAATAGCGCCGAAGTCGCGGGTAATCGACCTCCATTATGACTGGCGCGGCGATAAGCCGCCGCGCACGCCGTGGGGCCAGACGGTGATTTATGAAGCCCACGTCAAGGGGCTGACCTGGCTGCACCCTGAGCTGCCGGAAGAGATCCGCGGCACCTACAAAGCGCTGGGTCATCCGGTGATGATCGAATACTTCCGCGCGCTCGGCATTACTGCACTAGAGTTAATGCCGGTGGCGCAGTTCGCCAGCGAACCGCGTCTGCAGAGGATGGGGTTAAGCAACTATTGGGGCTACAACCCGCTGGCGATTTTTGCCCTCGATACGCGCTACGCCAGCGCGCCGGAGCAGGCGTTAAACGAATTTCGCGATGCGGTAAAAGCGCTGCACGCGGCAGGTATTGAAGTGATCCTTGACGTGGTGTTGAACCATAGCGCGGAGATAGACCTGGAAGGGCCGACCTTCTCCCTGCGCGGAATCGACAACCGTAGCTATTATTGGATCAGGGAAGACGGTGATTACCACAACTGGACCGGCTGCGGGAACACCCTCAACCTCAGCCATCCCGGGGTGGTGGAGTATGCGCGCCAGTGTCTGCGCTTTTGGGTCGATGAGTGCCACGTCGACGGTTTTCGTTTCGACCTCGCCTCGGTAATGGGGCGGACGCCAGAGTTTCGTCAGGATGCGCCGCTGTTTGAGGCCATTCGTAACGATCCGCGGCTGGCGGAAGTGAAGCTGATTGCCGAGCCCTGGGATATCGGTCCCGGGGGCTACCAGGTCGGTAACTTTCCGCCGTTGTTTGCTGAGTGGAACGACCATTTCCGCGATACCGCACGTCGATTCTGGCTACAGCAGAACGTCTCGCTGGGCGACTTCGCGCTGCGTTTTGCCGCATCGAGCGACGTTTTCCAGCGTAACGGCAGAGCGCCGTCGGCGGCGATTAACCTGGTCACCGCGCACGATGGTTTCACCCTGCGCGACTGCGTTTGTTTCAATCAGAAACACAATGAGGCAAACGGGGAGGAGAATCGCGATGGGACTAACAATAACTACAGCAACAATCATGGTATAGAAGGATTAGAAGGGAGTCTTGCCGTCATTGAGCGGCGCCGTGCCAGCGTTCACGCTCTTCTGGCGACGCTACTGCTGGCGCAGGGAACGCCGATGCTGCTGGCGGGTGACGAACACGGTCACAGCCAGCATGGTAACAACAATGCTTACTGTCAGGACAATGCGTTGACCTGGCTGGACTGGAACCATACTAACCGCGGGCTGACCGCGTTCACCGCCGCGTTGATTCATCTGCGCCAGCGTATTTCGGCTTTAACCGATAATTGCTGGTGGCAGGAGGGAGACGGCAGCGTTCGCTGGTTAAACCAACATGCTCAGCCGCTGTCCGCTGATGAATGGCAGCACGGTGCGCCGCGCATGCAGATCATATTGTCCGATCGCTGGCTGATGGCGCTGAACGCCACCGCCGAGGTGGCAGAGATGGTTTTACCCGCGGGGGAATGGCGCGCCATTCCACCTTTCGCCGGAGAGGATAATCCGGTCACTATGGCTGTCTGGCATGGGCCCGCGCACGGAGTGTGCGTATTTCAAAGGTCGTAACCTCGGGGCTTCCGGTTGGTCTCGAAGCGGCGGCGCGACGAGAAGGGCAGGCAAGCTGGGGAGTAAAAAAGGAGTTAATTATGGTTGGGGTAGAAAAGAACGATCCATTGATGCTGGCGCGTCAGTTGCCGATCAAATCCGTTGCGCTGATCCTTGCCGGGGGACGTGGTACCCGTCTGAAGGATCTGACCAATAAACGCGCGAAACCTGCTGTCCATTTCGGCGGCAAGTTCCGTATTATCGATTTTGCGTTATCTAACTGTATTAACTCAGGTATTCGTCGTATCGGCGTCATCACCCAGTATCAATCGCATACTCTGGTGCAGCATATTCAGCGCGGCTGGTCTTTTTTCAATGAAGAGATGAACGAATTTGTTGACCTGCTGCCCGCCCAGCAAAGGATGCAGGGAGAAAACTGGTATCGCGGCACCGCGGACGCGGTGACGCAGAACCTCGACATCATTCGTCGCTACAAGGCGGAGTATGTCGTCATCCTCGCCGGCGACCATATCTACAAACAAGACTACTCGCGGATGCTTATCGACCATGTCGAAAAAGGCGCGCGTTGCACCGTTGCCTGTATGCCGGTGCCTATTGAAGAAGCACGGGCGTTCGGCGTAATGGCGGTGGACGAGAGCGATAAGATTATCGATTTCGTCGAAAAACCGGCTAACCCTCCGGCGATGCCGGGCGATGCGAGCAAATCGCTGGCGAGTATGGGTATCTATGTCTTTGACGCGGATTACCTTTATGAGCTTCTGGAAGAAGACGACAGCGATGAAAGCTCCAGCCACGATTTTGGTAAAGACATCATTCCGAAAATCACCAAAGCTGGCATGGCTTATGCACATCCTTTCCCGCTTTCCTGCGTGCAGTCCGATCCGCAGTCTGAGCCCTATTGGCGGGATGTCGGGACCCTGGAAGCGTACTGGAAAGCCAACCTCGATCTGGCTTCGGTGACCCCGGAACTGGATATGTACGATCAGAACTGGCCGATTCGCACCCATATGGAGCCTCTGCCTCCGGCGAAATTCGTTCAGGACCGCTCGGGTAGCCACGGGATGACCCTCAACTCGCTGGTCTCCGGCGGCTGTATCATCTCCGGTTCGGTGGTTGTGCAGTCGGTGCTGTTCCCGCGCGTGCGGGTGAATTCATTCTGTAATATTGATTCGGCAGTCTTGCTGCCAGAGGTTTGGGTTGGCCGTTCATGCCGCCTGCGTCGCTGCATTATTGACCGTGCCTGCGTGATACCGGAAGGTATGGTTGTTGGTGAGAACGCGGAAGAGGATGCACGCCGTTTCTACCGCTCGGAGGAAGGTATCGTGCTGGTCACCCGCGACATGCTGCGGAAATTGGGGTACCCACAGGAGCGCTAATGCAGGTATTACATGTATGTTCAGAGATGTTCCCGCTGTTAAAAACCGGTGGACTGGCGGATGTGATCGGCGCGCTGCCTGCAGCGCAAATTGCCGGGGGCGTTGATACGCGCGTACTGCTGCCCGCGTTTCCTGATATCCGCCGCGGCGTGACGGATGCGCAGGTGGTAACGCGCCGGGAGACGTTTGCCGGGCGTATCACTTTACTGTTCGGCCACTTTAACGGCGTGGGCATCTATCTGATTGATGCTCCGCATCTCTACGATCGTCCGGGGAGCCCTTACCACGATACCAATCAGCATGCCTATACCGACAACGTGCTGCGCTTCGCGCTGCTGGGCTGGGTAGGCAGCGAGATGGCCTGCGGCCTGGATCCTTTCTGGCGTCCCGATGTTGTTCACGCCCACGACTGGCATGCGGGGCTGACCCCTGCCTATCTGGCGGCGCGCGGCCACCCGGCGAAGTCAGTCTTTACGGTGCATAACCTGGCCTATCAGGGGATGTTCTACTCGTGGCATATGAACGACATTGAGCTGCCCTGGTCGTTCTATAACGTTCATGGCCTCGAATTTAACGGTCAGATCTCCTTCCTGAAGGCGGGTCTTTACTACGCCGACCATATTACGGCGGTTAGTCCAACCTATGCCCGCGAAATCACCGAGCCGCAGTTCGCTTACGGGATGGAAGGGCTGCTGCGCCAGCGACAGCATGAGGGCCGCCTTTCGGGGATCCTCAACGGAGTGGATGATCATATCTGGAATCCGGAAAGCGACCTGCTGCTGGCCGCGCGCTATGACCGCGATCGGCTGGAAGAGAAGGCTGAGAACAAACGTCAGCTGCAAATCGCCATGGGGCTGAAGGTGGATGATAAAGCGCCGCTGTTTGCCGTGGTTAGCCGTTTGACCAGCCAGAAAGGGTTGGACCTGGTGCTGGAGGCGCTGCCGGGCCTGCTGGAGCAGGGCGGTCAGCTGGCGCTGCTGGGGGCTGGCGATCCGGTACTGCAGGAGGGCTTCCTGGCCGCTGCGGCCGAGCATCCGGGCAAAGTCGGCGTTCAGATTGGCTACCATGAGGCATTCTCTCACCGCATTATGGGCGGCGCCGACGTGATTCTGGTGCCCAGCCGTTTTGAACCGTGCGGCTTGACCCAGCTGTACGGCCTGAAGTACGGCACGCTACCGCTGGTGCGGCGCACCGGCGGTCTGGCAGACACCGTTTCCGACTGCTCGCTGGAGAATCTCGCCGACGGTCTGGCTACCGGCTTTGTTTTTGAAGATAGCAACGCTGTGTCGCTGCTGCGGGCCATTCGACGCACGTTCGTCCTGTGGTCGCGCCCATCGCTCTGGCGTTACGTCCAGCGCCAGGCGATGAATATGGATTTTAGCTGGCAGGTTGCCGCAAACTCTTACCGCGAACTTTATCAACGCTTGCTGTAACCAGGAGCAAAGCTATGAATGTACCTTTTAGCTACTCATCACCCACCCTGAGCGTTGAGGCGTTAAAGCACTCTATTGCTTATAAACTGATGTTTATTATCGGTAAAGATCCGGCTATCGCGAACAAGCATGAATGGCTTAATGCTACGCTGTTCGCCGTTCGCGATCGCATGGTTGAGCGCTGGCTACGTTCAAACCGGGCGCAGCTCTCTCAGGAGGTGCGCCAGGTATACTATCTGTCGATGGAATTTTTGATTGGCCGTACTTTATCCAACGCGCTGTTATCGCTAGGTATTTATGAAGATGTGAATAGCGCGCTGGAAGAGATGGGGCTGAATCTTGAAGAGCTGATTGATGAAGAGAATGATCCGGGCCTGGGCAACGGCGGCCTGGGGCGTCTGGCCGCCTGCTTCCTTGACTCGCTGGCGGCGCTGGGTTTACCGGGCCGTGGCTACGGTATTCGCTACGACTACGGCATGTTTAAGCAAAACATCGTCGATGGGCGGCAGAAAGAGTCCCCGGATTACTGGCTGGAGTATGGTAACCCGTGGGAATTTGAGCGCCACAATACGCGCTATAAAGTGCGTTTCGGCGGCCGCATTCAGCAGGAAGGTAAACATTCACGCTGGGTGGAAACCGAAGAGATTATTGCTGAAGCCTACGATCAGATTATCCCGGGTTTTGATACCGACGCCACCAATACGCTGCGTCTGTGGAGCGCGCAGGCCAGCAGCGAGATTAACCTCGGTAAATTTAATCAGGGCGACTACTTCGCGGCGGTGGAAGATAAAAACCACTCCGAGAACGTGTCGCGGGTACTTTATCCGGATGACTCCACCTATTCCGGGCGCGAACTGCGCCTGCGCCAGGAGTATTTCCTCGTGTCGGCGACGGTACAAGATATCCTCAGCCGCCACTACCAGCTGCATAAAACCTACGCCAATCTGGCGGATAAAATCGCGATTCATCTCAATGACACGCACCCGGTGCTGTCGATTCCGGAGCTGATGCGCCTGCTGATTGACGAGCATAAGTTCAGCTGGGATGAGGCGTTCGAGGTAACCTGCCAGGTCTTCTCTTATACCAACCATACCCTGATGAGCGAAGCGCTGGAGACCTGGCCCGTCGACATGCTGGGTAAAATTCTGCCGCGTCATTTGCAGATTATTTTCGAGATTAATGACTATTTCCTGAAGACCCTGCAGGAGCAGTATCCCAACGATACGGCGATGCTGGGTCGTACGTCGATTATCGACGAGTCTAACGGGCGTCGCGTCCGTATGGCGTGGCTGGCGGTGGTGGTAAGCCACAAGGTCAACGGCGTGTCGGAGCTGCACTCCCGGCTGATGGTTGAGTCGCTGTTTGCCGAATTTGCCAAAATTTTTCCGATGCGCTTCACCAACGTCACGAATGGCGTGACTCCGCGCCGCTGGCTGGCGCTGGCGAATCCGCCGTTGTCAAAAGTGCTGGATGAAAATATCGGTCATACCTGGCGCACGGATTTAAGTCAGCTGAAGGAGCTGGAGCAGCATATCGACTATCCGAAGGTCAATCAGGCGGTACGCCAGGCCAAGCTGGAAAACAAGCAGCGGCTGGCGAACTACATCGGCCAGCAGCTTAACGTGGTCGTCAACCCGAAAGCTCTGTTTGATGTGCAGATCAAGCGTATTCACGAGTACAAACGTCAGTTGATGAACGTGCTGCATGTGATCACTCGCTACAATCGCATCAAAGCCGATCCTGACGCTGAGTGGGTACCGCGAGTGAATATTTTCGCCGGAAAGGCGGCTTCGGCTTACTATATGGCGAAGCATATTATTCATTTAATTAATGATGTCGCGGCGGTAGTGAATAACGATCCGGAAGTTGGCGATAAGCTGAAAGTGGTATTTATTCCTAACTACAGCGTTAGCCTCGCGCAGCTGATCATTCCGGCGGCGGATCTCTCCGAGCAGATCTCTCTGGCAGGGACGGAGGCGTCCGGTACCAGCAACATGAAGTTCGCGCTTAACGGCGCGTTAACCATTGGTACTCTGGATGGCGCTAACGTTGAGATGCAGGAGCACGTTGGGGCGGATAATTTCTTTATCTTCGGTAATACGGCGGAACAAGTTGAAGCCCTGCGGGCCAATGGCTATAAACCGCGTGATTACTACGAGCAGGATGAAGAGCTGCACCAGGCGCTGACGCAGATTGGCACCGGCCTGTTTAGTCCGTCTGAACCGGGACGTTACCGCGACCTGCTGGATTCGCTGATTAACTTCGGCGACCACTATCAGGTTCTGGCGGATTACCGTAGCTACGTGGATTGTCAGGATAAGGTGGATGAGCTGTACCGTCATCCGGAGGAGTGGGCCAATAAAGCGATGCTGAATATCGCTAATATGGGTTACTTCTCGTCCGACCGCACGATTAAAGAGTATGCCGACCATATCTGGCATATCGATCCGGTAAGGCTGTAACGGGGTTGCCATAAAAAAACGGGGCCTACGGGCCCCGTTACTATTTACGCTGTTATGACGCCAGCGACAGCTCAGACTTTCCCGCGTGCTGCGCCAGCCATTCGCTAATGCGCGCCTGCTGTTCCTCCGTGAGCCACATGCCCTGCTTGGTCCGCCGCCAGATAGCGTCATCCAGTGAACGAACCCATTCATGTTCAACCAGATAGCGCAGTTCGGCTTCAAAAAACTCATGACCGAAATGTTCGCCCAGATCGTCCAGCGAGGTCGCCTTATCAAGGATCAACTCGCTGTTGCTGCCGTAGGTGCGGGCGTAATGGCGGGCCATCGATTCACTGATAAACGGGAAGCGGCGGCGCAGCTTAGCCGCATAGTCATCACGGTCGCCGCCGATATCGCCGCCGGGCAGCACCGCAGTTTTGGTCCATGCCGGGCCAATGCCTTTGTAGTAAGGCGTCAGTTTCTCCAGCGCGTGTTCGGCCAGCTTACGGTAGGTGGTGAGCTTACCGCCGAAGACCGATAGCAGCGGCGCCTGGCCGTTCTCATCATGAATATCGAGGGTGTAGTCGCGGGTGATCGCCTGCGGTGAATCAGATTCATCATCGCACAGCGGGCGCACGCCCGAGTAGGTCCAGACAATATCGTCCCGCGTGAGTTGTTTTTTAAAGTGAGCGTTATAGACGTTCAGCAGATAGTTAACCTCTTTGTCATCGATCGCCACCGCTTTTGGATCGCCTTTATATTCGACGTCGGTGGTGCCGATGATGGAGAACTCGTCCATCCACGGGATCACAAAGACAATGCGTTTATCTTCATTTTGCAGGATATAGGCCTGCTTCTGCGTATGTACGCGCGGTACGACGATATGACTGCCTTTAATCAAGCGGATACCGTACGGAGAACGCAGGTGCATCCCCTCGTCGAAGAACTGTTTGACCCACGGGCCGGTCGCGTTAACCAGACCGCGCGCCTGCCAGGTGAACTTTTCACCGCTATCAATATCTTCCGCTTCGACAATCCACAAACCGTTTTCACGTTTTGCTGAAATGGCGCGGGTGCGCGTGCGTACTTCTCCACCTTTACGCACAACCATCTGGGCATTGGCCAGCACCATGCGCGCATCGTCGACCCAGCAGTCGGAATATTCGAAACCGCGCACGATTTCAGGTTTAAGTACTGATTCTGTACCAAAACGCAAACCGGTTGATCCAGGCAGGCTGGTGCGCTTACCGAGATGGTCGTACATAAACAGGCCAATGCGGATCATCCACGCCGGACGCAGGTGCGGGCGATGCGGTAAGCGAAAACGCATCGGGAAGGCGATATGCGGGGCCATTTTTAATAACACTTCACGCTCGGCCAGCGCTTCGCTCACCAGGCGGAATTCATAGTGTTCGAGGTAGCGCAGCCCGCCGTGAATCAGCTTTGAGCTGGCGCTGGATGTCGCGCAGGCCAGATCGCGCGCCTCCAGCATCAGCACGGATAAACCACGCCCTGCGGCGTCTGCCGCGATACCGGCACCGTTGATGCCTCCCCCTATCACAATCAGATCTTTGGTTTCCACGCTGCTACCTCTTACACTTTCGTTTAAGCTCACAAATGTTCGATATCGCTCAATATAGCAAACAATCGCGCCATTGGTAACATCAAAAAAACATTTCAGAGTGATGCGTGTAACATATTGGCGTTTATTTCGCGCCAGGCTGTACACTAGGCGCTAAAATTCGGGGCGTTTCGTCGCCTGCCTGTAGAAAAAAAGAGAGCTTATGGATCACTTTGAATGTATTAACGTAGAAGAAGCCCACCAGAAAATGCATCAGCAGACGGCGGTGCTGGTGGATATCCGCGACCCGCAAAGCTTCGCGATGGGCCATACGCCGGGCGCGTTTCATCTGACCAACGATACGCTGGGCGCGTTCATGCGCGACAACGACTTTGATACGGCGGTCATGGTGATGTGCTATCACGGCAATAGCAGCAAGGGCGCTGCGCAGTATCTGCTGCAGCAGGGTTACGACAAGGTGTACAGCGTGGACGGCGGGTTTGATGCCTGGCACCGGCATTTTCCGGCGGAAGTCGCGCATGGCGCAGTTTAGGCGTTAGCGCAGGTTGTGGCTATAATATCCCCCTTTGTGTGGAATAAGCGAACCGCTGCATGTTAATGATTACCTCTTTTGCCAACCCGCGCGTGGCCCAGGCGTTTGTCGACTATATGGCGACGCAGGGAATTATTTTGACTATTCAGCAGCATACGCAGAGCGATATCTGGCTGGCTGACGAGAGCCAGGCCGCGCGCGTGCAGGCCGAACTGGCCCGATTTCTTGAAAATCCAGCCGATCCGCGCTATCTGGCCGCCAGCTGGCAGTCGGGGCACACCAATAGCGGGCTGCACTACCAGCGATTCCCTTTTTTAGCGACGCTTCGCCACAACGCCGGGCCGGTTACCTGGAGCGTTCTCTTCGCCTGCATCGCCGTCTTTGTCCTGCAATCGGTCATTGGCGATCAACCGGTCATGATGCTGCTGGCCTGGCCCTACGATCCTTCGCTGAAATTTGAAGTCTGGCGCTACTTTAGCCATGCCCTTATGCACTTCTCGCTGATGCATATTCTGTTCAACCTGCTATGGTGGTGGTACCTCGGCGGGGCGGTAGAAAAGCGAATCGGCAGCGGCAAGCTGGTGGTGATTACCGCGATCGGCGCCTTACTGAGCGGCTTTGTACAGCATCAGTTCAGCGGCCCGTGGTTTGGCGGACTCTCCGGCGTAGTCTATGCGCTAATGGGCTATGTCTGGCTACGGGGCGAGCGCGATCCGCAGAGCGGCGTTTATTTACAGCGCGGCTTGATACTCTTCTCCTTAGTATGGTTAGTTGCTGGATGGTTTGATGTTTTCGGCATGTCGATTGCGAACGGTGCGCACGTGGCTGGTCTGGTGACCGGGCTGGCGATGGCGTTTGTTGATACGCAGAATGTGCGAAAACGAACGTAGAGATTCCCAGGGATATTTCATGAAACAAACACAACGTCATGACGCGATTATCGAGCTGGTAAAAAAACAGGGATACGTCAGTACCGAAGAACTGGTCGAACAGTTTGCCGTCAGCCCGCAGACCATTCGCCGCGACCTGAATGATTTAGCCGATCAGAAAATGATTCTGCGCCACCACGGCGGCGCTGCGCTACCGTCCAGCTCGGTGAATACGTCCTGGCACGACAGGAAGTCGACCCAGACCCAGGAAAAAGAGCGCATCGCCCGTAAGGTCGCGAGCGAAATTCCCGATGGCGCGACGCTGTTTATCGATATCGGCACCACGCCGGAAGCGGTGGCCCATGCGTTGCTTAACCATAACGATTTGCGCATCGTCACCAATAATCTCAACGTCGCCAATACGCTTATGGTGAAAGAGGATTTCCGCATCATTCTGGCCGGCGGCGAGCTGCGCAGCCGGGATGGCGGTATTATCGGTGAGGCCACGCTCGACTTTATCTCTCAGTTCCGACTCGATTTTGGCATTCTTGGCATCAGCGGCATCGACAGCGATGGCTCGCTGCTGGAGTTTGACTACCACGAAGTGCGCACCAAACGGGCGATTATTGAAAACTCCCGCCACGTAATGCTGGTGGTTGATCATTCCAAATTCGGCCGCAATGCGATGGTGAATATGGGCAGCATCAGCATGGTTGATGCGGTCTATACCGATGTGATGCCGCCCGCAGGGGTACTGAAGGTGATTACCGATAACAACCTTCAGCTGGAGCTGTGCTGATCCTTTAGCATTTCCCAGCCCAGGCCAAAGCGCGCCAGATACTTGCGCAGCCGATCCGCGTCGTTGACCGTTGCTTTGCCGAGGCGTGAAACGTTAAAGAGCTGGCGTCCGGCATCGGAAATCGTTGTTGCCTGCTGGCATACGGCAATGACGTTTTGTAGATGCAGGCGATCAAAGAGGTCAAGATTTTCCACCTCCGCCCCCAGTAGCGCGTCGAGCGCTGAGGGGCGGCGATCGTTCCAGCTGTAGCGCAGCCGTTCAATCTCATCCTCCACCGTGCTTACCGTGATGCGACCGTTTTCCGCCAGGGTCGCCATGCGGGTCACGCTGGCGGACAGTTCGCGGAAGTTGCCGCTCCACGCCGCCTGGGGCGAGGTGGCGAACGTCAGCCACGCGCGGCGCGCTTCGGTATTAAAGCGCACGCTGTCGCCGGTTAGCGCGGCGTGACGCTCCATTTCATACTCGAGATTGGGTTCGATATCTTCCTGGCGCTGACGCAGACCGGGCAGTTCAAAGGTCCACAAATTAATACGTGCGTAGAGATCTTCGCGGAACTGGCCCTGCGCAACCCGCTGGCGCAAATCGCGCACGGTGCCGGCGATGAGCTGAAAATCGCTGCTGACCTGCTGGTCGCTGCCGAAGGGATAGAAGCGTTTTTCCTCAATGGCCTTCAACAGCATCGCTTGTTCATCTGCGCCCAGCTCGCCAATCTCATCCAGGAAAAGCATCCCGCCGTTAGCGCTGCGCAGCAGGCCAGCCCGTTCTTCCCTTGCGCCGGTAAAAGCGCCTTTGACATGGCCAAACAGCGTCGACATTGCGGTATCACCGCGCAGGGTGGCGCAGTTCACCTCGACGAGCGGACCGTTAAACTGATGGCGCGCCAGCTTTAACTCATAAATGCGGCGGGCAAGAAATGATTTACCTGCGCCGGTGGGGCCGTTCAGCAGAATCGGCGAACGGGAGCGGATAGCGACGCGCTCAATATTCTCGATCGTGCGGTTGAAGCGCGGGTTACGGGTCTCGATACCGGATTTCAAAAAGTTAAGCGTCTCTTCCCGTTCCTGGGCGAAGCGGCTGGCGATAGCGTTATAGCGGCTGAGGTCGAGGTCAATGATCGTCACGCCGCCCGGGGTATGGGGCTTGTCTTTTTTCCGCGGCGGGGAGGTTTGCGCCAGTCGCGCCGGGAGATAGCGCGCTTCGGCCAGCAGGAACCAGCAGATCTGCGCCACGTGAGTGCCGGTGGTGATGTGTATCAGATAGTCTTCATCTTCAGGATGGAACCGGTGGCTGCGGGCAAAATCGTGCAGGCAGGCGTAAACCTCCTCGAAATCCCATGGATTGCGGATGGTCATCTCAACGCCGACGACCTCCGTTTCCGGCGATACGCTGGCGATATCCTGCTTTAAGGTCTCAAACAAGCCGCGCGAACGGGCGTCGTAAAGCAGCTCAAGGCGATGAACAACCAGTGTTTCCTGCTGACACAGGCATAAGGTTGGCCGCCATTTCTCCCAGCGCTGGCTGCCGCGGCCAACATAATCCAGTACCGTACCGACAAAACCAAAGGCTACCGTTTTGCGCATCTTAGATTTCCTTATAAAAGACGATATTTAATTATCGTACTTTCGCTTCCCGTACGCAGTGTCTTTTTGAATGAAGTGCGGGTGAAAATAAATAACCCATAAAAATCAAACAAATAATTTTATTTTTATAATCTGGCACGCAGGTTGCAAAAACACTGTCATGGAGAATAACGGAACCAGGAAATCAGATGGCTAATCTACTTCAGTTCCGTTCCGCCGTTATGACGCGCCGGCAAGTTCTCATGATGCGGCTCCGGTTAAGCCGGCGTTAAGTTGCTTCACAACTTGTCGCCGCCCTATTAATAAAATGAGAAAAGACAATGAATTATGAATTGATGGCCACCCAGAACGCCCCGGTGAAAATGTGGACCAAGGGCGTACCCGTGGAAGACGAAGCGCGCCAGCAGTTGATTAACACGGCAAAGATGCCGTTTATTTTCAACCATGTTGCCGTTATGCCCGATGTGCACCTTGGTAAAGGATCGACAATCGGAAGCGTGATCCCCACTCTCGGTGCGATTATTCCGGCTGCGGTTGGCGTGGATATCGGCTGCGGAATGAATGCGCTGCGCACCAGCTTAACGGCGGCGGATCTTCCGGATAACCTTGCTGAATTGCGTAGTGCGATTGAAGCCGCCGTGCCGCACGGACGGACGACCGGGCGGGGCCGTCGTGACGCGGGGGCATGGGAAAATCCACCGGCTAACGTTGACGCGCACTGGTCAACGCTGCATGCGGAGTTTCAATGGCTAACCAGTAAATATCCGCGCTTCCTTAACACCAATAACTACAAGCACCTGGGAACGCTGGGAACCGGTAACCACTTTATTGAAATTTGCCTCGATGAGGCGCAGCAGGTTTGGGTGATGTTGCACTCCGGTTCACGCGGAATTGGTAACGCCATAGGCACCTATTTTATTGAAATGGCGCAAAAAGATATGGAGCAGCATATTGCGAACTTGCCCTCGCGCGATCTGGCTTATTTCTCTGAAGGCAGCGAGCATTTCGTGGATTACGTTCGGGCGGTGAGCTGGGCCCAGGATTATGCGCGCGCCAACCGTGAAGCGATGCTGGAAAATGTGCTGCTGGCGCTGCGTAAAACCATCGACAAACCCTTTACGCTGGTGAGCGAGGCGATTAACTGCCACCATAACTATGTGCAAAAAGAGCAGCATTTTGGGAAGGAGATTTACGTTACCCGTAAGGGGGCGGTATCCGCCCGGCGCGGTCAGTACGGGATTATTCCGGGATCGATGGGCGCGAAAAGCTTTATTGTTCGCGGACTCGGTAACCCGGAGTCGTTCTGTTCATGCAGCCACGGCGCCGGACGCGTGATGAGCCGTACCAAAGCGAAAAAACTGTTTAGCGTAGAGGATCAGATTCGCGCCACCGCGCATGTAGAATGCCGTAAAGATGCAAACGTCATCGACGAGATCCCGATGGCCTATAAGGACATTGACGCGGTGATGGCCGCGCAGTCCGATCTGGTGGAAATTGTGCATACCCTGCGTCAGGTGGTATGCGTGAAAGGATAATGTAATGAAAAGGATGATTACGCTGGACGGCGCGCAGGGAGAAGGCGGCGGGCAGATTTTGCGCTCGGCGCTGAGCCTGTCGATGATAACCGGCCAGCCGTTTGAGATTATCGGCATCCGCGCCGGTCGCGCTAAACCGGGCCTGCTGCGCCAGCATCTCACGGCGGTACGGGCGGCGGCCGAGATCTGTAGCGCTCAGCTGAGCGGCGATGAGCTGGGCTCGCAGCGGCTGCGTTTTGTCCCAGGGCCGATTCGCGGCGGAGCGTATAAATTTGCCATCGGCAGCGCGGGCAGCTGCATGCTGGTGCTGCAAACGGTGTTACCGGCGCTCTGGTTTGCCGATAGCCCGGCCCGCGTCGAAGTCAGCGGCGGCACGCATAATCAGGCGGCCCCGAGCGCGGATTTCATTTGCCGCGTCTGGGAGCCGCTGCTGGCGAAAATGGGTATAAACCAGCGTACGGCTTTGATCAAGCATGGCTTCTATCCGGCCGGGGGTGGCGCCGCGCTAACGGAAGTGGCGCCGAGTGCGTCACTCAGCGGGCTACAGCTGCTTTCGCGTGGTGAAACGAATTGCCTTACCGCAGAAGCGCTGCTGGCGGCGGTTCCTTACCACGTTGGCGAGCGCGAAGTGATAGCGCTGAAGGCCTGGCTGCCGCTGGCAGATAAAAAAATTCGCGTGCTGGAGGGCGGCGCCGGGCCGGGAAATACGCTGTCGCTGACCGTGGAGTGCGAACATCTTACGGAGCTGTTTATGGCTTTTGGCTCCAAAGGCGTGAGTGCTGAAAAGGTTGCGCACCAGCTTGCTTCGCAGGTCAAACGCTATCTGGCAAGCAAAGCGGCTGTGGGGGAATATCTGGCCGACCAGCTGATATTACCGCTGGCGCTGGCGGGCGAAGGTGCGTTTACCGTCGCGGAAGTATCGGCGCATTTGCTGACCAATATCGCGGTGGTTGAGCGGTTTCTGCCGATCCGATTTACCTGTGAACCGAGTGATATTGGCTATCTTATTCAGGTTCGCGATTAAACTTTGCGGTATCGCCGGAAACGTAAAGTGGTGATTCTCTTCTGTCTCGGGAAAAGGCCGGAATGAGGGCTGTTTTGCGCATGTTCTTCCCCTGACCCTCTCCCCGAAGGGGCGAGGGGATCGTTTCGCTGGCTTTTTTAATGACATAACAATGCGTTAGCGTTTTAGGTAAAACAGAATAGTTTTCCACAGATCGCGCAGGAATTAGACTCCATATCCCATCATTTTAAGCAACTGCTGGGCATGCTGAACGGCATCCTGGCGGTGCGCGACGCCCAGCTTTTGATACAAATTGCGAATATGCGTTTTAATCGTAGTGGCGGCAACGTCCAGCTCGCCGGCAATCTGCTCATTGCTGTAGCCGGAATAGATAAGTCCCAGTACCTGCCATTCGCGCTGGGTTAGCGGGCTGGTGCGGATGAGCTCCGGCACTTCCGGGTGGTTCAGCAGCCGCTCGACGAAGCTCTCGTCAAAGTGGGCGAATTTGTGGCGATGATGCTGGTTGATATCGCGCAGAATACGCTGGGCGCGGTGCTGCTCGAGCTCCGGCAGGGTATTGAGCTGAATCAGCTGGCGCAACTGCTGCGCCATCGCTTCTCCTTCAATCACAAAATGATTGATAAACCCGGTGCGGTTGGCGAGGGTGAGCGCTTCCAGTAGCGCTTTCTGCGCTTCGCTTTTACGCCCGGCCTGCCAGTAGAGCTGGTTGAGCAGCAGCAGGTTGCGGTTGAGATCGCTCATCAGACGCAGCGAGCGGGCGTTATCGTTTAGCTCTTCCAGCACCATTTCAGCGGAATCAAAATCACCGAGCAGGATCTGCGCGCGGGCGATATTGCGCCACTGGCTCTGCAGGAAGTGGTTGTTAGCGAATTCCGGTTTGGGCGTCTGACGCAGCCAGTTTGCCGCGGCGGCTTTATCGCCGACCATCTGCCAGTAGATCACCCGGACTTTATCGGCATTGGATACCCAGTCGCTATGGTAATGACCGTTGCCAAGCAGATTCTCCAGGCGATTCAGATGGCTGCGGGCGTTATCCAGATCGCCGCGCGCCAGCGAGCACTGCACCATCAGCGTCAGGCACTGCAGCTGTTGCTGCGGTTGGTAGGACGAAAGCACGTTCATGCCGTTGCGCGCGGAGGTTTCCGCTTCATCCAGCCGCGCCCATGCCCACAGCAGCTGGGAGCGAATACGCAGCAAAAACTCATGCATCGGCAACTGCTCCAGATGCTGTTCGCGAATGAGCTGGAACGCTTTTTCCTGAATTTCCCAGGCGGCCTGCAGGAAACCTTGCGCAAACAGGATTTCGCTTTGCTGGATCATGCTCCATAGCGCGTAGTGCCAGACGTCATGGCGGCGGGCCATCTGTTCCGTCTGCTGCATGACCGCCAGCGATTTACTCAGCTGGCCTTTGCAGTGCAGCACTTCGCCGTGTACCGAGGTCGCTACGATTCGGCTGTAGTAGCTGGCCAGCGGCAGCTCATCAAGTGCCACCATCGCCAGGCGCTCGGCTTCGTCCTGATCGCCGGCGTTGATCGCCACCTGGGCACGCAGGGCGTTGAAATCGCCGTGCATGGCGGTGTCCATTTCCGTATCCATCTCCTGCTCGGCGCGGGCCAGCAGGGTATTCACTTCGCTATAGCGGTGCTGGCTCTGCATCAGCCAGGCCTGCAGGAGAATTAACCGCGGATTTTCCAGCAGGTTTGACCACGGTAGCGCGGCGAGAGACTGTTCCAGCAAGCTCAGCTCGCTATGGTTAAACATGCCCCATGCGTGATTGAGCAGAATATCGCGCAGCATTTTAGCGTCGCCCGCCGCCAGGGCGTGATGGATAGCCTCGGTCGGGAAGCCCTGCGCCATCCAGCTCTCGGCCGCCGCGCGGTGAATTTCCGGCAGCTCGACCGCCAGCTCCCACTGACAGCGCTGGCGCAGAAAATTACCAAACAGCGGATGATAACGGAACCATTCGCCGGAATCGTCCATCCGTTGCAGGAATAGCCCCTGGCGTTCAATCTCCTCCAGCTGCATCTGGCCATTCTCTTCGCCGGTGACGCGGACGATGAGCGCATCGTTCATTGAGCGCAGCAGCGAGCTTTTCAGCAGGAAATTACGCGTTCGCGGATCGACGTTATCCAGCACCTCATCGACCAGATAGTCAGAAAGATGGCTGGCATTAATACCGGCAAGACGACGGGCGGAGTGTTGCGCGGAAGTGTTGTTCTGGCGCGCCGAGAGGGCAATCAGCTGCAGCGCGGTGGCCCAGCCGGCAACATCGTCGCACAGCCTTTTGCTGTCGTCGGCCTCAATAGGCGAACTGAGACGACAATCGAAAAACTGCTTGGCCTCCTGATGGGTAAAAGCGAGCTGCTGGCTGCCGATTTCCAGCAGCTGATCGCGTACGCGCAGGTTGGCGATACCCAACTGCGGCAGATTACGCGACAGCACCACCAGAGTCATATTTTCCGGCTGGTGGCGGAGGAAGAAGCGCATTGCATCATGAATAACCGGGTTGGTGATCAGATGGTAATCATCAATCACCAGGAATAGCGGGCGCTGCCAGTCGGCCAGTTCGATAAACAGTTGAGCGAAGAGGGAAGGCAGGCTGGCGTACTGGCGCTTTTGCACCATGGCCTCGCTGGCTGCACAGTGGCCGCCGGTCGCCTGCTGAACGGCGGCGATGAGATAGCTGGCAAAACGCTCCTGTTGGTTATCACCTTCATCCAGCGAGAACCAGCCAAGGTCATTTTTCCCCGCCGCCCATTGAGAAACGAGCGTGGTTTTACCGTATCCAGCCGGGCTGGTCACCAACGCGAGACGATAATTGTTCGCGCCGGAAAGTTTCGCCAGTAATCGCTCACGAACCACAGTGTGTTCAAGGCGGACCGGACGACTTAATTTAGACGGAATCAACATAGTTCTTCATTTCGCTGTGCAAGGGAGGGATTGCGAATTTTTTTGCGCTTCGTAATTAATACCCAATAAGGTCGGCCATAATGAATTTTATTGCAAGTTATGTCCGAGTTTTATGCTCTTGAATTTGCTCTATGTCACAAATTTTGACATCGAGTGAAATTGATATAAAGGAGGGCAGCGTGCGCGGTTTCTGGGCTTGCGGGAAATTCAGGCACCACAGGCTAATCTTTTTTTACAATCTAAGTATTTGTTTGTTTTTATTAAAATATTATCGGCTTATTCTTATAAGTCATCTTTTTGAGTTATTTCTGCATTAAAGCCCGTTTATTCTTCGAATATTTACTTTTATTTCGCCATATTTACAAAACGGCATTTTATGGCCTTTTTATCAGCCAGGCTTGTAACAAAGTTTTGTTCGCCAGGAGAGACAGGTTGCGGGTTCCGCAGCGGCGAATTTTGCAGCATAATTTTGCCGGTAAGCTAACGTAATAGTGGCCACGATCACACTTTTCGCTCATCCCTGCTACTCCTCCCCGGCTAATCCCTGGCGGGATGAGGACGTGACTCCGGGAGGTCGGCACACTAACGCTAACGTTTTAGTAAAGGACCCGGATTTCTTATGTCACAGACTTCTTTTAACAAAGCTCAGTTTCAGGCTGCACTGACGCGTCAGTGGCAGCATTTTGGTTTACAGTCCGCTTCCGAGATGACCCAGCGTCAATGGTGGCGCGCCGTAAGCGGTGCGCTGTCCGAGCTGTTGTCGGCTCAGCCGGTAGCGAAAGCGGCCGCAGGGCAGCGTCACGTAAACTACATCTCAATGGAGTTTTTAATTGGTCGCCTGACCGGCAACAATTTGCTCAACCTTGGCTGGTATCAGCAGGTCAGCGATGAGCTACAGGCGCATGACGTTAACCTGACCGACCTGCTGGAAGAGGAAATCGACCCGGGTCTGGGCAACGGTGGCCTCGGCCGTCTGGCGGCATGTTTTCTGGATTCAATGGCAACCGTGGGTCAGTCGGCCACCGGCTACGGCCTGAACTATCAGTACGGTCTGTTCCGCCAGTCTTTCGCTGACGGGCAGCAGATGGAAGCGCCGGATGACTGGGGACGTAGCAACTACCCGTGGTTCCGCCACAATGAAGCGCTGGACGTACAGGTGGGCCTCGGCGGTAAAGTGACTAAAAATGGTGAGTGGGTTCCGGCATTTGTGATTACCGGCGAAGCCTGGGATCTGCCGGTGCTGGGCTACCGCAACAACGTGGCTCAGCCGCTGCGTCTGTGGCAGGCTAAGCACGCGCATCCTTTTAACCTGACTAAATTCAACGACGGCGATTTCCTGCGTGCCGAACAGCAGGGCATTGACGCCGAAAAACTGACGAAAGTCCTCTACCCGAACGATAACCATCAGGCGGGTAAAAAACTGCGTCTGATGCAGCAGTACTTCCAGTGCGCCTGCTCGGTTGCCGATATTCTGCGTCGCCATCATCTGGCAGGTCGCAAGCTGGCAGAGCTGGCGGATTATGAAGTTATTCAGCTGAACGATACTCACCCGACGATTGCGATTCCGGAGCTGCTGCGCGTGCTGATTGACGAGCATCAGCTGAGCTGGGACGACGCCTGGGCGATTACCAGCAAAACTTTTGCTTACACCAACCACACCCTGATGCCGGAAGCGCTGGAGTGCTGGGATGAGAAGCTGGTAAAAGCGCTGCTGCCGCGCCACATGCAGATCATCAAACAGATTAACGACCGCTTTAAAACGCTGGTGGATAAAACCTGGCCGGGCGACAAGCAGGTTTGGGCGAAGCTGGCGGTGGTGCACGACAAACAGGTTCGTATGGCGAACATGTGCGTGGTCAGCGGCTTTGCGGTTAACGGCGTTGCCGCGCTGCACTCCGATCTGGTGGTGAAAGATCTGTTCCCGGAATATCACCAGCTGTGGCCGAACAAATTCCATAACGTCACCAACGGCATTACCCCGCGTCGTTGGATCAAGCAGTGTAACCCGGCGCTGGCCGCGCTGCTGGATAAAACGCTGAAGAAAGAGTGGGCCAACGATCTCGACCAGCTGATCAACCTCGAAAAATATGCTGATGACGCGACGTTCCGTCAGACGTATCGTGAGATTAAGCTGGCCAACAAGGTTCGTCTGGCGGAGTTCGTGAAGCGGCGTACCGGTATCGAGATTAATCCGCAGGCGATTTTCGATATTCAGATTAAGCGTCTGCACGAATATAAACGCCAGCACCTCAACCTGCTGAATATCCTCGCGCAGTACAAAGAAATCCGCGAGAACCCGCAGGCCGACCGCGTACCGCGCGTGTTCCTGTTCGGTGCGAAAGCGGCTCCGGGCTACTACCTGGCGAAGAATATTATCTGGGCGATCAACAAAGTTGCCGCAGCGATCAATAACGATCCGCTGGTAGGCGATAAGCTGAAAGTCGTATTCCTGCCGGACTACTGCGTCTCGGCGGCGGAAATGCTGATCCCGGCGGCGGATGTCTCTGAGCAGATCTCTACGGCGGGCAAAGAGGCCTCCGGTACCGGCAATATGAAGCTGGCGCTGAACGGCGCGCTGACCGTGGGAACCCTCGACGGCGCCAACGTTGAAATTGCTGAGCAGGTGGGCGAAGAGAACATCTTCATCTTCGGTCATACTGTGGAAGAAGTGAAAGCGCTGAAGGCCAAAGGTTACGACCCGCTGAAGTGGCGGAAGAAAGATAAGCTGCTGGATGCGGTGCTGAAAGAGCTGGAGAGCGGTAAATATAGCGATGGCGATAAGCATGCCTTCGATCAGATGTTGCACAGTCTGCTGAAAGGCGGCGACCCGTACCTGGTGCTGGCGGATTTTGAAGCCTACGTGGCGGCGCAGAAGCAGGTTGATGAGCTGTATCGCGACCAGGAAGCCTGGACGCGCGCAACGATTCTGAACACCGCGCGCTGCGGCATGTTCAGCTCCGACCGTTCGATTCGCGATTATCAGCAACGTATCTGGCAGGCAAAACGCTAAGGACAGGCCTATGGAGAGTAAACGCCTTGATAACGCTGCCCTGGCGGCGGGGATAAGCCCAAGCTACATCAATGCTCACGGTAAGCCGCAGTCTATTGCTGCGGCGACCAAGCAGCGGCTGCTTGATGCGATGCATCGTACAGCGACTGCCGTGAAGGCGACGGTTGATCCGCTGCCTGCGGTGCAGGTGTTCACCTATGGCAAAAAGATGTCTCTGCCGGTGGCGGGCCAGGGGGAGTTTCACTGGATCCTCACCACCGAAGAAGGGAAACAGTATCAGGGCCAGGCGCGCGGCGGAGAAACCCTGCCGCTGCCGGCAAAATTGCCGGAAGGGTATCACACGCTGACGCTGACTCAGGACGGCGAGCGCAGCCACTGTCGGGTTATCGTCGCGCCCGCGCGCTGCTATGAACCGCAGGCGCTGAAGGATGGTAAGAAGCTGTGGGGAACCTGCGTGCAGCTGTATACGCTGCGCTCGGAGAAGAACTGGGGAATTGGCGACTTCGGCGATTTGCGCGCTATGCTGCCGGAAATCGCTCGCCGCGGCGGCGCGTTTATTGGTCTTAACCCGATTCACGCGCTCTACCCGGCTAACCCGGAGAGCGCCAGCCCGTACAGCCCCTCTTCACGCCGTTGGCTCAACGTTATCTATATCGACGTCAACGCGGTAGACGATTTCCGTCACAGCAAAGAGGCGCAAAAATGGTGGCAATCATCGGCTACGCAGCAAGCCTTACAGGCCGCGCGCCAGACCGATGACGTTGACTATAGCGCCGTGACCGCTCTTAAGCTCACTGCGCTGCGCATGGCCTGGAAAGGTTTTTCCGCGCGCAATGATGAGACGACGGCGGAGTTCCGTCAGTTTGTGACCCGTGAGGGCGAAAGTCTGTACTGGCAGGCGGCGTATGACGCGCTGCACGCCTGGCAGGTTAAGCAGGATCCGATGCGCTGGGGCTGGCCCGCGTGGCCGAAGGCTTACCAGGATACCGATAGCCCGGAGGTTAAAGCATTCTGTACCGAGCATGCCGACGAGGTGAATTTTTACCTGTGGCTGCAATGGCTCGCTTACACCCAGTTCGCCGAGTGCTGGCATACCAGCCAGAACGATGCCATGCCGATCGGCCTGTATCGCGATCTGGCGGTCGGCGTTGCGGAAGGCGGAGCGGAAACCTGGTGCGATCGCGAGCTGTACTGTCTGAAAGCCTCCGTCGGGGCGCCGCCGGACATTCTGGGTCCGCTGGGACAGAACTGGGGCCTGCCGCCGATGGACCCGCATATCATGGTGGCGCGCGCCTATGAGCCATTTGTCGAGCTGTTGCGCGCTAATATGCAAAACTGCGGGGCGCTGCGCATCGATCACGTGATGTCGGTGCTGCGTCTGTGGTGGATCCCTTACGGTGAGACGGCCGATCACGGTGCTTACGTTCAGTATCCGGTAGACGATCTGTTGTCGATTCTGGCGCTGGAGAGTAAGCGTCACCGCTGTATGGTGATCGGCGAGGATCTGGGAACCGTACCGGTTGAGATCGTCGGTAAGCTGCGAAAAAGCGGCGTTTACTCTTACAAAGTGCTCTATTTCGAAAATGACCACGAGAAGACTTTCCGTGCGCCGAAGGCGTATCCGGAGCAATCAATGGCTGTGGCAACGACGCATGACCTGCCAACGCTGCGCGGCTACTGGGAAAGCGGCGACCTGACGCTGGGGAAATCGCTTGGCCTGTATCCGGATGAGGTGGTGCTGCGCGGACTTTATCAGGATCGCGAGCTGGCGAAGCAGGGGCTGCTGGATGCTCTGCACCGCTACGGCTGTCTGCCGAAGCGTACCGGGCATAAAGCGTCGCTGATGGCGATGACCTCAACCCTGAATCGCGGTATGCAGCGCTATATTGCCGACAGCAACAGCGCGCTGCTGGGCCTGCAGCCGGAAGATTGGCTGGAGATGGCCGAGCCGGTCAATATTCCCGGCACCAGCACGGAGTATCCAAACTGGCGTCGCAAGCTCTCCACCACGCTCGAGGCGATGTTTGCCGATGAGCAGGTGAATAAGCTGATTAAGGATCTGGATAAGCGGCGTAAGTCGGCAAGTAAGAAGAAATCCGCCTGATTGGGAGCGTTAAAAAAGCCGGGAAGTGATTCCCGGCTTTGTATTTTCTGCTGAACCGATTAGAGTTTTGGCCCTGCGGCCACCAGCGCAGCGCCCGCTGGCGTATCGGTGTACTTCTCGAAGTTCTCGATAAACAGTTTCGCCAGCTGCTCCGCTTTTTCCTGCCACTGCTCCGGCGATCCGTAGGTGTTGCGCGGATCGAGGATATGAGTATCCACGCCCGGAAGCTCGGTCGGGATCTGCAGCTCAAACATCGGTAGCGTGAAGGTTTCGGCATTGTCCAGCGAACCGTCAAGGATCGCATCGATAATGGCGCGGGTATCTTTGATCGAGATACGTTTGCCGGTGCCGTTCCAGCCGGTGTTGACCAGATAGGCCTGCGCGCCGGAGGCCTGCATGCGTTTTACCAGCACTTCAGCGTATTGCGTCGGGTGCAGCGAAAGGAACGCGGCGCCGAAGCAGGCGGAGAAGGTTGGCGTCGGCTCCGTGACGCCGCGCTCGGTACCGGCCAGCTTGGCGGTAAAGCCAGACAGGAAGTGGTACTGGGTCTGGTCGGCGGTCAGGCGAGAAACCGGAGGTAGAACGCCAAACGCGTCGGCGGTCAGGAAGATAACCTTAGTGGCATGACCCGCTTTGGATATCGGCTTAACGATGTTTTCGATATGGTAGATCGGATAGGAGACGCGGGTATTTTCGGTCTTCGAACCGTCGTTAAAGTCGATGGTGCCGTCGGCCAGTACGACCACGTTCTCCAGCAAAGCATCGCGGCGAATCGCATGATAGATATCCGGTTCTGCGACTTCTGAAAGCTTAATCGTCTTAGCGTAGCAGCCGCCTTCGAAGTTAAATACCCCGTCGTCGTCCCAACCGTGTTCATCATCGCCAATCAGGCGGCGTTTCGGGTCGGTGGAAAGGGTGGTTTTGCCAGTACCGGAAAGCCCGAAGAAGATAGCGACATCCTCTTTTTCCCCGACGTTGGCGGAGCAGTGCATGGAAGCGATGCCCTTCAGCGGCAGCAGGTAGTTCATGATCGAGAACATCCCTTTTTTCATTTCGCCGCCGTACCAGGTACCGCCGATCAGCTGGATGCGCTCGGTCAGGTTAAAGGCGACGAAGTTTTCGGAGTTCAGACCCTGCTCTTTCCACTGCGGGTTGGTGCATTTGGCGCCGTTCATCACGATGAAATCCGGCTCAAAGTTTGCCAGTTCTTCATCGCTCGGGCGAATAAACATGTTCTTCACGAAATGCGCCTGCCAGGCGACTTCGGTAATAAAGCGGACGCTCAGGCGGGTGTCGGCGTTAGCGCCGCAGAAGGCGTCAACGATGAAGAGACGTTTGCCGGAGAGCTGGCGGGTGACCAGTCCTTTCAGGTGCTGCCACGTTTCCTCTGACAGCGGTTTATTGTCGTTCTTGCCTTTGCCTTTATCAGCCCACCACACCGTATCGCGGGTGGTGTCGTCACGAACGATATACTTATCTTTTGGAGAACGGCCGGTAAAAATACCGGTATCTACGGCGATTGCACCAAGATTTGTTAATACGCCACGTTCATAACCTTCCAGATTGGGGGCGAGCTCTTCTTGATACAAAGTATCGTAGCTGGGGTTATGGACGATATCCTGGACGTCATTGATACCATAAGCCTTGAGATCCTGCGGGGTTAAACCATTATTAACGCGCATGTCACTGCTCCTTAGCCAATATGTACTGCTTTAAATTGTAGGGGTTATTACGGGGTATAGACCGCGACCAGGCTCATAGATTTACGTATCTCGACAAACGACGGACTTACGAAAAACGTTGTGACTCCTGTCACGAGGCATAGGGGATTATCTCAGGAATTGATGCGTCGGTGGGGGTAGATGTTTCTTAATGGTTAAAAAGTAATTAAAAAAACTGTTGAAATGTGAATGTAATCGCTTACCTGAAAGAAAATTACGTAACTCTTTCATGGGGAATCGATTCATCACGCGGATGAAAAAGGTTGACGTCAGGAACGAGAGGAGAGCTCGCTCCTGACGAATTGAGGATTAGTGGAGCTGCGGGTCGGCCGGAGAGGCGTTGTTGCGGATCTCGGCAATATCCATTGCATTAAAGATGTAATGATTTCCGCAGTAGTCGCAGTGCATATCGATCTCACCCTCATCGGCGAGGATGCTATCAATCTCCTCATCGGGCAGCGTTTTCAGCGCGCCGGCGCAGCGTTCGCGAGAGCAGGTGCACTTAAACTCGACGTTCTGCGGTTCGTAAACGGTGACTTCCTCTTCGTGATACAAACGCCAGAGCACATCGTTCGCTGGCAGGGTAAACAGCTCTTCAGCTTTGATGGTTTCGGTCAGCGTGCTCAGATGTTCAAAATCAGCCGCCTGCGCATCTTGCGCCGGCAGAACCTGCAGCAGCATGCCGCCGGCCATCGGTTTGCCTTCGTGCTCGCCGCTGCGGATGATCAGCCGGGTCGGCAACTGTTCGGAACGCTGGAAGTAATCTTCCAGGCAGGCAGCCAGGGTGTCTCCCTCAAGGCCGACCACGCCCTGATAGCGCTCGCCCTCTTCCGGAGAGATGGTGATGACCAGATATCCGTTACCGACCATAGTTTTCAGATCCGCCCCATCCGGGATCTCGCCCTGGACGCGGGCTACGCCGCGCATCTGCTGCTGGTTGTTGCCGTTGATCACCGCCAGCGACAGCGGGCCATCGCCCTGCAACTGAACGGTGATATCGCCAGCGAATTTCAGCGTCGCGGTCAGCAGGCTGGTGGCGACCAGCAGTTCCGCGAGCACGGTTTTCACCGGCTGCGGATAGCTATGGTTAGTCAGGATCTGTTCTAACGTTTCAGAAACTGTCACCAGCTCACCACGTACGGCATAGTTTTCAAACAGATAGCGGTGTAATTGATCGTGTTGAGTCATAATCATCTCTCTTGCGGGCCACAGTTATTCACTATCGCCGTGTTTAAATCTCATCAGGTCGCGGCGCTCTTTCTTATCCGGACGCCTGTCGGGATGCGGCATAGTTAGCGCGTTCATTTTTCGCGCCAGCGCCATTTTCTCGCGTTTCTCGATGCTCTCTGCCGTCTCTTCATAGAGCGCGACGGCTTCGCTGGCAGGTCTGCGCTGTTCGGTAATGCCTTTTACCACGATAGTGCGTTCATCATTGCCCTGGCGGATCGTCAGGGTGGCGTTGAGTTCGACCACTTTTCCCGGCTTACTACGCTGTCCGTTGTAGTGTACCTTGCCGCCTTCAATCATCTCGCGCGCCAGCGCTCGGGTTTTATAAATGCGGGCTGCCCACAGCCATTTGTCCAGCCTGACGGCTGCGACGGGTTTTTCTTTCATGGCCTCTCCTGTAGGGTCAGCGAGGGGATCAGATGCCGGTAGTCATTCAACCCGGGATGACGAACGTAGCTTTTTTCCGCCAGTCCGGAATCTGGGTTGGTGATGCCCAGGCAATAGCGGATGCCAAACTCCGCCGCCGCGTCCAGAATCGCCTCGTTATCGTCGACGAAGAGCGTATTACGCGCGTCGAAGCCGGTCTCTTCAGCCACAGCGTGCCACAGACGCTGATCTTCTTTCGGATAACCAAATGTGTGGGTGGAAAGCAATAAATCAAGGTGCGCATCCAGCCCGGTATGTTTTAGCTTCACCGCCAGATTGTGCGGATGCGCGTTAGTCAGCAAAATCCGGCGCTTACCGCTGGTTTTAAGCGCCTCAAGGAACGGCACGGTATCATCACGTAGCGTCGCCCTTGGCCCCTGCTCGCTGGTCATCGCACAAATATCCAAACCCAGGCGCTCGCTCCAGTAGTCCAGGCAGTACCAGTTTAGCGTATGTTGCACCGCATGATATTCCTGGCGCATCGCGTCTCTGGCTTCCTGCAGGTTGAGCCCGCGCGCGGCGCCCCAGGTTTCGGGAACCAGTTTTTGCCAGAAGTAGTTGTCGAAAGCGAGGTCGAGCAGCGTGCCGTCCATATCCAGCAGAACGGTATCAACCTCCTGCCAGGCGATATCAAAATGCATGGTAAGTCTCCAGCGAAGGGAAATTGCGCGACAGGGTATCACACCCCGCCGTACAGAGAATTATTCTTGCGGGTCCGGCGAGGAGAGCAGAACCGGATTCAGGCAGCTTTCGTAGTATTTCTGGATCTCTTCCTGGCGCTGGCGATGGCGCTGATAGCGACGAAAAGCCTGGATGCCGTGATACGCCGTGCAGCCCAGCATGGCCAGCAGCAGCAGCGTTGTCCCGAGGTAGCGCCACAGGCCAGTGCGGTCAGGGATACGGTGCAGGTTGATATGCTGCGTGCCGTTAGCATCGGTATAAAGGCTGGTGACGATACCTTCAGCCTGGAACGGCGTGTGCATCAACATGCTCGCCAGGCGCCGTAGTTCACTCCACTGCTGGTGCGCAGGGAAGTCGTATAATCCGGTGCTTGGCCAGGGCTGATTGACCAGGTCGCTGCCTTCATCGCTGGCAATCAGAAAACCGCCAGGCGCCGGGCTATTCAGCGCCTGAGCGGCACGTGAGGTTTCCCGACTGACGAACGGCGCGGTGGAGGTGGTCACCAGATTCTCCAGCGACTCCGCGCTTACCGGACGCAGCAGCACGTTAACCCCGTCCAGTTTCCCCGCGCTGGCGCGTTTGGTCAGCGTTTCCCAGTTACGGGTGTTACCGAGGTTAACCAGCGCATTCTTCAGGCGAACGCAATCGTCTTTCGCAGAGCACAGGTCGTTGGTTTTGGTGACGATATCGCCAAAGTCATCCAACAGCACCATGCCGGATTTCTGAATAGCGGAGCGTAGCGCCGGGCTGACCCGCGAATCGTCATCGGATTCGGGGTGGAGCTGGCGCTGAACGGTCTGCATCAGCGCGGCGGCCTTACTGACGATATCTGACTCCGGCAGCGGCAGGGGAGGCGCATCATTCCAGACGATTTGTGAACAATCGAACGGCATAAACGGCGAGTTCTCTTTTGCTGTCCACGCGCCCGGGGTGTGAATGTTACACATTCCCGAGCCTTTCAGGCGCAGCGTATCGCCAATGCGAATTTTCGATTTCTCCAGCTGGGCGACCGTAGTGGCTTCGATGGTCTGTGCGCCTTTTAGCCATGACAGCGTGAATTTAAACGGCATGTTTAGCGGAACGCTGGCCCACAGCATGACAACCACCAGTAGTGCTCCCAGGGCGATAATCGTGCTACGAAGCCAGTATTGAAGCGGGAAGTTTTTAACCTCATCGTGCAGCGACAGATAGCGTCCCTGGCGGACTACATGGCGGCTGAGATAGATGTCGATATCCGTTTGCTGACCAAGGTCCTGCGCGATCCACGGTTGCCAGTGGCGCGGGTAGATGAGGTCAATAATGCCGAGAGAAATATTGTTGGTATGCTCCTGGGTGTTTTCACCAAACAACCCCCAGCGTTTAGGCATACCGCGCAGACAATGAATTTCCCGCAGCGATGTTTTGCGCGGCGGCGCGTAGATTCCCCATACGCTGGCAAGAAGTAGCAGTATACCGCCGCCGAGAAGCCAGGGCGAAAAGACGTCGGGGGCGATCAGGCTACAATAAAACAGCAGGAACGCGGCGACTGCCAGAATAGCTTCGCGAAGGCCGTCGGGGCGGCTCAGTGCGTGCTCTTCAGGCGTTTCCGGGCGGATGTTGAGCAGCTCAATTTGTTCGCTCTCTTCCCCGCGGATAGATGCCTGGGTCGCCGGGGCTTGTTCAAGGGCGAAACCACGGGACTCCTGCGGATAGTCGCTCAGCGTCTGCCCGTTAAGCGCAATCACCAGCGGTAGGCTCGTGGTGGAGATTAATTCGACGCTGTTCTCGTCATTAATATGTTGCTCCCAGAATGGGGGCAGATGAATTTCTACTGAATCAAGGAAGTAGCGCCATTTGTTGAGATCGTCCGTGGTGATGCCGTAGCGAGTGATCGCTCGGGTAACGCTATAAACGGTATCGCTCTGTTCGTTCAGCATCAGGTTTAGCGGCGCGGTACTGGCGCCTGAAGCTGGCAACTGCTGGTTGCGGCTGAGACTTTCGAGGTATTTTTCTACGGCGCTGCGCTCTTCATCGGAGAGGTTGCGCGTAGCGGCATCGCTAAAGGCGTGCAGCAGCGGCAGGCGGCGACGTCTGGCATGCGAGCGATACCACCACCCGATAAGCAATGCGCAGATTAGCAGAGCTAACAAAAATATCAGAAAGGTGCCCATGCCCATCCCATCATAGTTATTCTTTTCTTATTGGTATCGTCGGTTGCCATTCATCATGCAGGTAAAACAGCCGTTGCCATCGGCACTTATCCTGTCAAAGCGGGAACATCTATTGTGCAATGCAGCAGCATACAACCTTATCAAAAACGTTAAAATCCAGGAATCGGTATATTCTCAAATACTGGTCAACCTATTGACTTTTGAGTCTTTGTGATAATAGGTTTCAAAACGAAAAGGTTGCAACTATGTAAATTAGTGGCGAATTGGATTGCCGAAACCGTGCTGCGTATCGCACAATGCCCTCTGTAATCACAGCATAGACCGATGACAATGAGCAAATCATTACAAAAACCCACCATTCTCAACGTTGAAACAGTCGCGCGCTCGCGCCTTTTTAATGTTGAAAGCGTGGACCTTGAGTTCAGCAACGGGGTGCGCCGCGTATATGAACGGATGCGGCCTTCTACCCGTGAAGCCGTGATGATTGTGCCGATTGTCGATGACCACATAATCCTGATTCGCGAATACGCTGTTGGTACCGAGTCCTATGAGCTGGGCTTTTCGAAAGGCCTGATCGATCCTGGCGAAAGCGTTATGGAAGCCGCCAACCGCGAACTGAAAGAAGAGGTCGGATTTGGCGCGCAAAAGCTGACGTTTTTGAAAAAGCTCAGCATGGCTCCGTCCTATTTCTCCAGCAAGATGAATATCCTGGTGGCGGAAGATCTGTATCCGGAATCGCTGCCTGGCGATGAGCCAGAGCCGCTGCCGCAGGTTCGCTGGCCGCTAGCGCAGCTGATGATGCTGCTTGATGAAGAAGACTTCAACGAAGCCCGTAACGTGAGCGCGCTGTTCCTGCTGCGGGAATGGCTTCAGGCTCAGGGGCGACTTTAACGCACTCGCAGGTAAAAAACGCCCGTTGCCTGCGGCGTGAATGCCTGTACCGCATCGCCTGGGCGGGTAAGGCGCCAGCCGCCTGGCTACGCGGCGGGCAACGTCTCTAAAATGGTGACCATCAGCCAAAGAAAAAAGCGCCCGCAGGCGCTTTTTTTGTCAGAACAGTTCGTGAGACTCGCCCCCGCCATCGGTGATGGTGGTGCCCACTTCGTGAACGGCCTGCTGGGTAGGTTGAGTTCCCTCAATAAAGTACTCTGCGCGGCTGTTCCCGCCGCTGGCTAACTGACCGGTGCTGCGGTCAATGTTGACCGTAATAATGCCCGGCGGCGGCGTGAGCGGCTCTTCCGGTACGCCTTCCAGCACCCTTTTCATAAAATCATCCCAGGCCGGCTGAGCGCTTTTGGCGCCACCTTCGTAGCCCGATATCTGATTTTTGATGGCGCCGGAGGCGGTGGTGCGGCCGAGATCGCGACGGTGGTCGTCAAAGCCAATCCATACCGATGTCACCACGCCAGGGCCATAGCCGGAGAACCACGCATCTTTTGAGCTGTTAGTGGTCCCGGTTTTGCCACCGATATCGTGACGCTGCAGGTCGCGGCCTGCTCGCCAGCCGGTACCCATCCAGCCGGGTTCGCCGAAGATATTGGTGTTGAGGGCGCTTTTAATCAGGAACGCCAGCGGCGTGTTGATCACGTGCGGCGCATACTCCGGAGCGCCACTTTGCGCGACCAGAGACTGGTTTGCCTGCGCCAGCTGCGGCTGCGGAGGAACGCCGGGATTTTGCGGATCCTGCGAGGTCGCTACGTCCTCAACGTCTTTATTTTCCAGCACATCAGACTTCGGCGTATCGCCGTAAATCACCGGAATATTGCACTGTGGGCAGGCAATTTTTGGCCGCTCTTCAAAAATGACGCCGCCCTGATCGTTCTCGATTTTGCTGATGAAATAAGGGCTAACCAGGAAACCGCCGTTAGCCATAACCGAGTAGCCGCGCGCAACCTGCAGCGGCGTGAACGATGCGGAGCCCAGGGCCAGTGATTCGGTCCGCACGATGTTCTGCGCCGGGAAGCCGAAGCGCTGCAGATACTCAGCCGCGTAATCCACGCCCATAGCCCGCATCGCGCGGACCATCACCACGTTCTTTGATTGACCCAAACCCTGGCGCAGGCGGATAGGACCCGCATACTGCGGCGGGGAGTTTTTCGGCCGCCAGTCGGAGCCGGAACCGGCATCCCAGCGGGAAATCGGCACATCGTTGAGCATGCTCGCCAGGGTCAGGCCTTTATCCATCGCCGCGGTGTAGAGGAACGGTTTAATGTTAGAGCCAACCTGACGCAGCGCTTGAGTGGCGCGGTTGAACTTGCTTTGGTTGAAATCGAAACCGCCGACCAGCGCAATGATCGCCCCGTTTTGCGGGTTGATCGATACCAGCGCCGAGTTGACGTCCGGCACCTGCGCCAGCCACCAGCTGTTGCCTACCTGGCGAACCCAGACCTGTTGTCCGGTCTGCACGACATCGTTCACCTTACGCGGCGTGGCGCCCTGTTGAGTATCGGAGATAAAGCGCCGCGCCCAGCGGATGCCTTCCATATTCAGAGAGACCGAGGTTCCGTTGCTCAGTAGCGCGACGGCTTCCTGCGGATTTGCCGAAGTGATAACCGCCGGAGAGAGCGGTCCGGAGCCTGGGGTTTTTTTCAGGGTATCGATGATTTTCTGGTTATCCCACGGCGTTTCACCCACTTTCCACAGCACCTTTTCCGGCCCGCGATAGCCGTGGCGCATATCGTAATCCAGCACGTTATTCCGCACCGCCTGCTGGGCTGCCTGCTGATTTTTACGGGTGATGGTGGTGTAGACACGATAGCCGTCTTCATAAGCCTGCTCGCCGTAGCGGCTGACCATCTCCTGACGCACCATTTCGCTGAGATACGGCGAGGAGAAGGCGATTTCCGGGGTATGGTAGCTTGCGTCAATAGGCTGGCTACGCGCCTGATCGTACTGCGCCTGCGTGATGTAGCCTTCGCTCAGCATACGCGAGAGAACAACGTTGCGGCGGGCGGTTGCACGATCCATGGAATAGAGCGGGTTAAAGGTTGACGGCGCTTTAGGCAGGCCTGCAATCACCGCCATCTCGCTCAGCGTAAGCTGATCGACGGATTTGCCAAAGTAGACCTGCGCGGCCGCGCCGACGCCGTAGGCGCGATAGCCAAGATAGATTTTGTTCAGGTACAGCTCAAGAATTTCATCTTTATTGAGTAACTGCTCGATGCGGATCGCGAGGAAGGCCTCTTTCACCTTACGCATCAACGTTTTTTCGGGGCTCAGGAAGAAGTTACGCGCCAGCTGTTGGGTAATCGTACTGGCGCCCTGCGAGGCGTGACCGGAGAACATCGCGACGCTGGCGGCGCGGAAAATCCCGACAGGGTCAACGCCATGATGCTCATAAAAACGGCTATCTTCGGTGGCGATAAACGCTTTAATCAGCTCAGGCGGCATTTGCTGCAGCGTGACGGGAATACGGCGTTTTTCGCCATATTGCGCGATCAGCTCGCCATCCGCGCTATAGACCTGCATCGGGATTTGCAGGCGCACATCCTTCAGCGTTGCGACGTCGGGGAGCTGCGGCTCTATATATTTATAGAGACCAAAAATCGAGCCTGCTCCCAGCAGTACGCAACAGACTGCAAGGATAAAAAGATACTTTACGAACTTCACCGGAGATTTCTCATTTAGTTTTCATTGGGCAGTTTATAAACAAACGCGCAGTAGTATAAAGGCAAGCCTGGAGCATTGATATAGCGAAGCATATCGGCTGATAAGGAGATCGTAGGCATGGCTTTTAGAAACTGGCGCATAGGAATGCATATTCAGCAGGACCATATTGCTATTGTCGCGTTGTTGCATGAGCGCTCACGCTGGGCGCTGCGCCGCTGGTGGAATATCCCATTAATGCCCGGCACCGTGCGTCAGGGGATGGTAGTGGACGTTGAGTCGCTGGCCCACCAGTTGCAAAGCTGGCGGCGGGAGCTGCCTTTGCAGCATCAAGTCTGCATTGCCTTCCCGGCGGCGCGAACGCTGCAGAAGCAGCTCCCGCGTCCGCAGATTTCATTAAGAGAAAGCGAGCAGGCGACATGGATAACCAGCGCCATGGCGCAGCAGCTGGAAATGCCCGCCTCTTCGCTGTGCGTCGATTATGCCCAATCTGCTGCGGTCGATGGCTGGCGGGTTACCGCTGCGCAGCGCTTAGACGTCAACGCGCTATGCCGGCTGGCAACCCGTCTCAGGTTAAGAGTGGTGGGGATTGTCCCGGATGCCAGCGCGCTTAGCGCTTTTATCCCCTGGCTGCCGGTTGAAACGCAGGGGCTGGCGTGGCGCGACGAAGCGAGCTGGCTTTGGGCAACCGCCGAGAACTGGGGATACTGTTTGTGCAGCGACGCTCCCTCTTTTCCCCACATGGTTTCCCGGGTAAACGCCGGAGCATTTCGTCTCTGTACTTCAGCGCCGTGCGACGGGCAGAGCTTTGACGCCTGGAGCGTCATCGATCGCCTGCAGCCGCCTCTGCCGAGCTGCGGCGACAGCTATACCGTTGCTCTGGGGTTGGCGCTGGGAGCGCGCCAGCTATGAGCCACATCGTCAACTTTCTTCCCTGGCGCGAAACGCGGCGAAAACAGCGCCTGCGCATAGGCGGCCTGGTGAGCGTCGGTTTACTGCTTATCCTGCTTGCGGCGCTGCTTGCCCCACGGCTCAACAAACGGGCCGCTCACTGGATGGCAACCGTTAAGCTAAACGCTGATAACCAGCTTTACAGCGCATTACAGCAGCGTGAGCGCACCATGCGTCAGCAGCTACAGCACAGGGAGCAACAGCGCCTGCGCCGCCTGCGGCGCGAAAAAACCGCCGCGTGGCAGCCAAGGCTGCAGGAGATAGCGGCGCGTATGCCGGAAGATGCCTGGTTAACCCATCTGGAATACCGCCAGAACGCTCTGTCGCTGAGCGGGCTAACGTTGAATCTTAAAGGGTTAGCCGCGCTGGAAAAGGCGCTGGCAAACATTAGCGGTTTTCTTCCGGCAAAGGCAGGGGAAACGCACCGCGATAGTGAAGGACGCTGGCTATTTCACTTTTCCATGGTTGGAGAGGACGAACATGCGGGGGAGCATTGAACGCTTGCTGGCGGAGCGTAAAAGTCTGTTAGCAATACCTCTCCTGCTGGTTCTGATTGCCGCAATCGGGCGCTGGCTCATGCTGACTTCCCAGACAGAAACGCCAGTGGAGCTCTCGCCGCGCATACAGATGCAGTGGCGAAAACTGCTGTCGCTGGTGAGCGCGCTACGTGCCGCCGGAATAGATGACGCAGCGACCCAGCCATTTTCTCCCATTGAGCTCCCGGTGGCTGGGGTGGCGCTTATCGCCTGGCGGCCGATGGGCGGCGGGGGCGAGATGCAGCTGGAGGCTGACTGGCAAGCGGTGCCTGCGCTCTTTTCCTGGCTTGCCCGCTGCGGGATGCGAGCTACGGCTTTCTCTGTGCAGCCGGAAAAACAGGCTCTACGGTTGACTTTGCATCTGGGGGCGGAAGATGCGCCTTAAATGGTGGTACTGGCTGCTGTTCCCACTTCCGCTGCTGGCGGTGGAACGCGATCCGTTCCGCCCCCCGGTGGATCGCTGCCGGACGGCGCAGCTTAGCCAGTGGCGCTATGGCGGAGCTGTCGGCGACCCGCTGGCGCTTATTGGCATTTTGCAGGATAGCGCCGGGAAGTGGCGTCGGGTGAGGACGGAGACGATTTTACCCGCGGGCTGGCGGGTGACGCTGCTGACGGCAGAGAAAATAACCATATTAACCGGCCCCGGGTGTGAACCTGCACAGTGGGTCTGGCTGCGAAAGGGAATAAAGAATGATGCGATGGATAAGCCTGCTTTTTCTGCTCCTGCCGCTGATGGGCGACGCGGCAAAAAAGGATCTTCCCGTGTCGCTGGTCATCGATGATGCCCCGGTGGCTCAGGTACTCCAGTCGTTGGCGGAGCTAAAGCAAAAAAATCTCGTGATCGCACCTGACGTCAGCGGCTCGGTATCTCTTCATCTGAATGAGGTTCCCTGGCTGCAGGCGTTGCGATCGGTGATCGACAGCGCCGGTTTGACCCTTACTCAGCAAGGTTCGGTTCTCTACGTACACACCCAGGCGTGGCAAAAGGCGCAGCAGATGAACCTTGAGGCGGAAAGAGCAAAGCTTCTGCAGAATCTCCCTTTGCAGGGGCATAGCGTGACCCTTCGCTATGCTGATGCGGAGGATCTGGCTAAAGCCGGCGAAAAATTGCTGAGCGCTCGCGGACATCTGACGGTCGATAAGCGAACCAACCGTCTGTTGATTCGAGATGATGCCCGGCACCTTCCGGCGTTAAAAGCATGGGCCCAGGAGATGGATGTACCCGTAGGTCAGGTCGAGCTGGCGGCGCATATCGTTTCAATGAGCGAAACCAGCCTGCGGGAACTGGGCGTTAAATGGAGCCTGGCAGAAGCGAGCAGCCCGCCAGGCTCGGGTAAGTTAACCACCTTGAGCAGCAACCTGGCGGTAGGGGATGCCAGTACAAGGGCCGGGTTTAACATCGGCCGCATCAGCGGGCGGCTTCTGGAGCTGGAGCTCTCCGCGCTTGAGCGGAAGCAGCAGGTAGACATCATCGCCAGCCCTCGACTGCTGGCTTCGCATATGCAGCCCGCCAGCATTAAGCAAGGAAGCGAGATACCTTATCAGGTCTCCAGCGGCGAAAGCGGCGCAACCTCTGTGGAGTTTAAAGAGGCGGTGCTGGGGATGGAGGTAACGCCGACGGTGTTACATCAAAACCGCGTACGTTTAAAACTCAGAATTAGCGAAAATACGCCGGGCCAGGTGCTCAAACAGGATAATGGCGAAGTATTGGCTATTGATAAACAAGAAATAGAAACTCAGGTAGAGGTTAAAAGCGGCGAGACCCTGGCTTTAGGCGGTATCTTTGCGCAAAAAAATAAAACTTCTCGCGAGGGTATTCCTCTCCTTAGCGACATCCCCTGGTTTGGCCAGCTGTTTCGCCGCGACGGCAAGGATAACGAACGACGTGAACTGGTTGTCTTCATCACTCCACGTATTCTGGCAGTGCATTAAGCGGGTTTTTCATGCTAAACACGTTTCAGGTGTTTGACGTGAGGACGGATTTAGCATACAAGGGGTACCGATTTGAGAGTCGGGTACGACATCAATCCTCCCTTTCTTGTCCGGTGATTTATTCTGTTGCCAAACCAGCCGGAGTATTGAGATAATTTTTAGTCTGACTCTCGCTCTATTGCATATGAGGTTTCAGTTCATGTCCTGCTGCGCTGGGTGTCTGCGAAGCGGGTTTACCATTAACGAATAGTCTTAGTAGTACCGAAAAAATGGCAGAGAAACGCAATATCTTTCTGGTTGGGCCTATGGGTGCCGGCAAAAGCACTATTGGGCGCCAGTTAGCCCAACAGCTCAACATGGAATTTTACGATTCCGATCAAGAAATTGAGAAACGCACTGGCGCAGATGTGGGTTGGGTCTTTGATGTAGAAGGCGAAGACGGCTTCCGCGACCGTGAAGAAAAAATCATCAATGAGTTGACGGAAAAACAGGGAATCGTGCTGGCAACCGGCGGTGGCTCTGTAAAATCCCGTGAAACGCGTAACCGTCTCTCCGCCCGCGGCGTGGTGGTGTACCTGGAAACAACTATCGAAAAGCAGCTTGCCCGTACGCAGCGCGATAAAAAGCGTCCTTTGTTACAAGTTGATGCGCCGCCTCGCGAAGTTCTGGAAGCGTTGGCAGATGAGCGCAATCCACTGTACGAAGAGATTGCTGATGTCACTATCCGCACTGACGATCAAAGCGCGAAAGTGGTAGCAAACCAGATTATTCATATGCTGGAAAGCAATTGATTCTGGCTTAATAAAGTGCGTCAGAGTAAAAGCAACTGAGGTGGACGTCGCGTTATGGAGAGGCTTACTGTAACCCTCGGGGAACGTAGTTACCCGATTACCATCGCGGCTGGTTTGTTTAACGATCCAGCTTCCTTCCTGCCACTGAAATCAGGCGATCAGGTTATGCTGGTCACCAATGAAACGCTGGCGCCGCTTTATCTGGATACCGTACGCTCCGTACTTGAGCAAGCGGGAGTAAAAGTCGATAGCGTGATTCTTCCCGACGGCGAGCAGTTTAAAAGCCTGGCGGTGATGGATACTGTTTTTACCGCGCTATTGCAAAAACCACACGGCCGCGACACGACGCTAGTGGCGCTCGGCGGTGGGGTGATCGGTGATTTAACCGGATTTGCCGCCGCCAGCTACCAGCGTGGCGTGCGCTTTATTCAGGTTCCTACCACTCTGCTGTCGCAGGTGGACTCTTCGGTGGGCGGCAAAACGGCCGTCAACCACCCTCTCGGTAAAAACATGATTGGCGCCTTCTGGCAGCCAGTTTCCGTTGTTGTCGATCTCAACTGTCTTAAAACGCTGCCGAAGCGTGAGCTCTCTTCCGGTCTGGCTGAAGTGATCAAGTACGGCGTGATTCTTGACGGCGAATTTTTCGACTGGCTGGAAAATAATATTGATGCACTGATGGCGCTGGATGAAAAAGCGATGGCGTACTGTATCCGTCGCTGTTGTGAGCTGAAAGCTGAAGTTGTCGCTGCCGACGAGCGCGAAACCGGGTTACGTGCTTTACTCAATCTTGGCCATACTTTTGGTCATGCTATCGAAGCTGAAATGGGCTACGGTAATTGGTTACATGGTGAAGCGGTTGCTGCCGGCATGGTGATGGCGGCGCATGCGTCCGAGCGTTTGGGGCGGTTTAATCCGCAGGATACGCAGCGAATTATCCATCTGCTGCAACGTGCAGGCCTGCCGGTGTGCGGGCCGCAGGAGATGACAGCTGACGCGTATTTGCCCCACATGATGCGTGATAAAAAAGTACTGGCAGGCGAGATGCGGCTGGTGCTACCCCTCGCGATAGGGAAGAGCGAGATACGCGGCGGAGTACCGCATGATGTTGTTCTTGGCGCGATTGCTGATACTCAGCAGGCGCAACAATAAGAAGGTCTGGCCGCGTTCGCGCGGCGTTATCATTTCGGGTGACATGCAATAGTCGTGAGCATAAGCCTTTTAGTGGGGTGTTAAATGGATGAATTAAAACCAGAAGACGATATGAAAGCCGATCGCAGCGATCGTCGTACTGGTCGTTCTCGTCAGTCTTCAGAGCGTGATGCCGATCCGCAAATCAATTTTGATGATGTCGATCTTGATGATGCTGACGATGGTCGCCCGACGCGCGGCAGCAAAGCACGCCGTGAGCGCGATGAAGAGCAGTATGAAGAGTACGAAGAAGAAGTAGAGTCTGACGAAGGCGATGACGAAGAGCGTCAGGTTGAGCGTCGTCCGCGTAAGCGTAAGAAAGCGCCGGCAAAACCGGCCTCCCGTCAGTACATCATGATGGGCGTAGGCATCCTCGTTCTGCTGCTGCTGATCGTTGGCGTTGGTTCCGCGCTGAAATCACCATCCTCATCCAACGAGCAAACCGCTTCCGGCGAGAAGAGCATCAACTTGTCCGGAGATCAGGACAATAATACCCAGCCAGCGGCCCAGGACTCCTCTGCGGCAAACAACGCGCAATCGCAGGATGTCTCTCTGCCGCCCATCGCGTCTAACCCGACTCAAGGGCAGACGACGGCTGAACCACAAGGGCAGCAGCGCGTTGAGGTTCAGGGTGATCTGAATAACGCGCTGACCCAGCAGCAGGGGCAAATTGATAGCGCGGTAGCCAACTCTACTCTGCCTACAGAACCTGCTACCGTTGCGCCGCTGCGCAATGGCGCCGCCCCGCGTCAGGCCACTACCGAGCGTCAGACGGCGGCAGCGCCGCGTCCGGCTGAGCGTAAGCATACGGTTATCGAACCAAAACCGCAGGCCACGGCGAAAGCGCCGACGCAGCCGAAACAGGTTCCGGTTCAGCCTAAGCGTACAGAAAGCGTCGCCGCTACGACCCCGGCAAAAACTCAGCCGACCACTAAGCCTACCGCTACTGCACAGGCTAAACCGGCTGCGACTACCGCTCCTGCGGCGACCACCGCGACAGCATCTACTGCTCCGGCTGCGACTGCAGCTGCCGCTCCGGCAGCAACAGCGGCGACTACGGGTAAAAGCGCTGGCGATGTTGGTTCGATGAAGTCTGCGCCGTCCGGCCACTATACGCTGCAGCTCAGCAGCTCTTCTAACTACAACAACCTTAACAGTTGGGCGAAGAAAGAGAAGCTGGAGAAATATGTTGTCTACGAGACTACGCGTAACGGTCAGCCCTGGTATGTGCTGGTGAGCGGTATTTACGCTTCAAAAGATGAAGCGAAACGTGCCGTTGCTACGCTGCCAGCAGATGTACAGGCGAAAAATCCGTGGGCAAAACCGCTGCATCAGGTTCAGTCTGACCTGAAATAATGCCGCAGTGTAGTCTGAAGCGCTGGATGCTGTCGGAGCTTTCTCCACAGCCGGAGAATGTGTAATTAGTTAGGCAGCATGAAAAAGAATCGCGCTTTTCTGAAATGGGCAGGGGGCAAATACCCCCTGCTTGATGATATTAAAAAGCACTTGCCGCAGGGCGACTGCTTGATTGAGCCTTTCGTGGGCGCCGGGTCGGTATTTCTTAATACCGACTTTTCTCGTTATATCCTCGCTGATATCAATAGTGATTTGATCGATCTGTATAACATCGTCAAACTGCAAACCGATGAGTACGTTGCGGCGGCGCGAGAGATGTTTACGCCTGAGAACAACGTTGCTGAACAGTATTATCTGTTTCGCGACGAGTTTAACCAGAGCCAGGAGCCGCTGCGCCGCGCGGTGCTGTTCCTGTATCTGAACCGTCATGGCTACAATGGTCTGTGTCGCTACAACCTGCGCGGGGAGTTCAACGTGCCCTTTGGCCGTTATAAAAAGCCCTATTTTCCCGAAGCTGAACTGTATCATTTCGCGGAGAAGGCGCAGCATGCCGAGTTTCATTGTGAATCTTATGAAGAGTGCATGAAGCGGGCAGATCACCGTTCCGTTGTTTACTGCGATCCGCCCTATGCGCCGCTGTCGTCAACGGCTAACTTCACGGCCTATCATACGAATAGCTTTAGCCAGGAGCAGCAGGAGCTGCTGGCTAAAAAAGCGGAATCGCTGATGAAAAAGCGTATTCCAGTGCTGATTTCCAACCATCGCACGCCGCTCACTCAGGAGTGGTATAAAAACGCCGCTGAGACGCATATTGTGAAGGTTCGACGCAGCATCAGCAGTAACGGTGGTACACGTAAGAAGGTGGACGAGCTTCTGGCTCTGTACCGTCCGCCCAAGACCAAATAAATTTCAAGGAGATGCGGATGAAGCAGTATTTGATTGCCCCTTCGATTCTGTCGGCTGATTTTGCCCGTCTGGGCGAGGATACCGCCAATGCGTTGGCTGCGGGTGCGGATGTTGTGCACTTTGACGTGATGGACAACCACTACGTGCCGAATCTGACCATTGGTCCGATGGTGCTGAAATCACTGCGAAATTACGGTATCACCGCGCCGATTGATGTGCATTTGATGGTCAAGCCGGTTGACCGCATCATCCCTGATTTTGCCGCCGCGGGCGCCAGCATCATTACTTTCCATCCGGAAGCTTCCGAACACGTTGACCGTACGCTGCAGCTTATCAAAGAGCACGGCTGTAAAGCCGGCCTGGTATTTAACCCGGCGACCTCCCTGAGCTACCTCGATTACGTGATGGATAAGCTGGATGTCATTCTGTTGATGTCCGTCAACCCTGGCTTTGGTGGTCAGTCCTTTATTCCGCATACCCTGGATAAACTGCGTGAAGTTCGTCGTCGCATTGATGAATCCGGCTACGACATCCGTCTGGAAGTGGATGGCGGTGTAAAAGTGAGCAACATCGCTGAGATTGCTGCTGCCGGTGCGGATATGTTTGTTGCTGGCTCGGCTATTTTCGATCAGCCGGACTACAAAAAAGTCGTTGAACAAATGCGTAGTGAATTAGCAAAGGTTAGCCATGGATAAGTTACACAACATTCGCGGTGTGGCGTTTGATCTCGACGGAACGCTGGTGGACAGCGCGCCGGGATTGACCGCTGCCGTTGATAACGCCCTGTATGCGCTGGAACTCCCGATGGCGGGCGAAGAGCGAGTCGTGACCTGGATTGGTAACGGCGCTGACGTACTCATCCAGCGGGCCCTGACCTGGGCTCGTCAGGAGCGCGCGACGCTCAGAGCGGCGCAGGGCAAACCTTCCGTCGATCATGATGATATCCCGCAGGCTGAGCAACAGGCCATTTTGCGCAAGTTGTTCGATCGCTACTATGGCGAAGTGGCGGAAGAGGGGAGCTTTTTGTTTCCTGCCGTTGCCGATACGCTGGGCGCGCTGCACGCAAAAGGCCTGCCGCTGGCGCTGGTGACCAATAAGCCAACGCCGTTTGTCGCGCCAATTCTGTCGTCGCTGGATATCGCCAAATATTTTACCGTTGTTATCGGCGGCGATGACGTAAAAAACAAAAAACCGCACCCGGAACCGCTGCTGATGGTCGCGGAGAAACTGGGGCTGGCGCCCGCAGAGCTGCTGTTCGTTGGCGACTCGCGCAATGATATTCAGGCCGCGAAGGCCGCCGGCTGCTGCTCTATCGGATTGACCTACGGCTACAACTACGGCGAGCCGATTTCGTTGAGTGAGCCGGATTATATCTTTGACCAATTTAATGAACTCTTGCCCGCTTTCGGGCTACCGTACAGTGAAAATCAGGAATAAAAAATGACCAAGCCCATCGTTTTTAGTGGCGCACAGCCCTCAGGTGAATTGACCATTGGCAACTATATGGGTGCGCTGCGTCAGTGGGTAAACATGCAGGACGATTACCACTGCATTTACTGCATCGTTGACCAGCACGCGATTACCGTCCGTCAGGATCCGCAGCAGCTGCGTAAGGCGACGCTGGATACGCTTGCGCTGTATCTGGCGTGCGGTATCGACCCGAAAAAAAGCACCATTTTTGTTCAGTCCCACGTGCCTGAGCATGCGCAGCTGGGCTGGGCGCTGAACTGCTACACCTATTTCGGCGAACTGAGCCGTATGACCCAGTTTAAAGACAAGTCATCGCGCTATGCGGAAAACATTAACGCCGGTCTGTTTGACTATCCGGTATTGATGGCTGCCGACATTCTGCTGTATCAGACTAACCAGGTCCCGGTTGGCGAAGACCAGAAGCAGCACCTGGAACTGAGCCGCGATGTCGCCCAGCGTTTCAACGCTATCTATGGCGACGTGTTTAAAGTTCCGGAACCGTTTATTCCCAAATCCGGCGCGCGCGTGATGTCGCTGCTGGAGCCGACCAAAAAGATGTCCAAGTCAGATGATAACCGCAACAACGTTATCGGTCTGCTGGAAGACCCGAAATCGGTAGTGAAGAAGATCAAACGCGCGGTCACCGACTCCGACGAGCCGCCGGTTGTTCGCTACGACATCCAGAACAAAGCGGGTGTTTCCAACCTGCTGGATATTCTCTCTGCGGTTACCGGTCAGAGCATTCCAGAGCTGGAGCAGCATTTTGAAGGCAAAATGTACGGTCATCTGAAGGGCGAGGTGGCAGAAGCCGTTTCCGGTATGCTGACCGAACTGCAGGAGCGCTATCACCGATTCCGCGGTGATGAAGCCTTCCTTAATCAGGTCATGAAAGAGGGCGCAGAGAAAGCCAGCGCTCGCGCTTCCGTGACCCTGAAAGCGGTTTACGAAGCGATTGGTTTCGTCGCCAAACCCTGATGGATTAACGGTGGTTGAGCAATAAAAGCCGGGTGCAAAACATCCGGCTTTTTCATTGGTAATCGCTGATGCCATATGATGCAGTGATTCTGTAAACGCTCTGCATTTATTAGCGAGGAGCACTCGTTGATTGGCCGGAAAGCAGTGAGCCCGAAATGTCATTATTCGTATCGCTCATACACAATCATGACTTTCTTAATTGTACTGGTTTTTAGGCCGCATATAAAAAGGCCGGAATAATCCGACCTGATATTTTATTTCTGATCTGCTGCGGGTCCACAGCCGCCTATCATCTTGGAAATAGAAATTGCAGGATGAAGGAGATAGTCATAACTGCATGTTTTATTTTTGTTTTCAATGTGGCCGGTGCAGGCAGTGAGCGACGTGAGAACTGCCGCTAATGCAGCGAACCTGAGCATGTTTTTCATAAGATAATCCCTGTCGTATGATATATAATATATTTGACTTTCCATTGCTAATAAGAAACGGCTTTTGAGTCATTTCTTATTTTTGATTTAATAGGATTTTATTTTGGGTGTCAAATTTTCAAGGATTAAATTAACTTAATTGCTTTTTAAATATTATGGAATATATTTGCGGCAAGATTATGTTGAAAGAAAATATGGCCCAATATTAATGGTAATAGTGGGCCAGGAAGATTAGTGATTTGAGAACCAGTTCAGCTTGTCGCGCAGGCCGACAACGCGACCGACAATAATCAGCGCGGGGCTGGCCATTTGCTTCGCCAGAATATCCAGCTGTTCTAACGTACCGGTGACCACCTTCTGGGTTATCGCCGTGCCGTTCTCAACGATGGCAGCGGGCATATCCGCCGCCATGCCGTGGGCAATCAGTTTTTCCCGGATCGCCGGAGCCTGGTTCAGGCCCATGTAGAACACCAGGGTCTGTTTCTCTACCGCCAGGTTTTCCCAGTCCAGTTCGCCGCCGGTCTTAAGGTGGCCGGTGACCAGGCGCACGCCCTGGGCAAAATCCCGGTGAGTCAGGGGGATGCCGGAGTAGGCGGAACAGCCAGAGGCCGCGGTAATTCCCGGTACTACCGAGAAAGGAATACCCGCATGACACAAAGTTTCCAGCTCTTCGCCGCCGCGACCAAAGATAAACGGATCGCCACCTTTCAGGCGAACAACGCGTTTTCCACCCTGGGCTTCGCGCAGCAGAATCTGGTTAATCTCTTCCTGCGGTACGCAGTGGTAGCCCGAGCGTTTTCCCACGAAGACCCGATCGGCATCGCGGCGCACCAGATTCATGATGTCGTCGGAGACCAGGCGGTCATAAACCACTACATCGGCCTGCTGTATTTGCTGCAGGCCTTTGAGGGTCAGCAGTCCGGCGTCGCCAGGACCTGCGCCTACCAGCACCACTTCGCCGCGATGGTCCAGCGGCTCGGTCAGCAGCTGCTCCGTAGCGTCCGCGACGGCCTGGCGGTCCTCGTTGGCCAGCGACTGCGCCAGCCTGTCGTTAACAAACAGCTTCTCCCAGAAGCGTCGGCGCTCGCCGACGGTGGCAAACTGCTTCTTCACCCTTGAACGCAGCTGACCTGCATAGTGGGCCAGCTGGCCTAAATGTAATGGCAGAACCGACTCCAGCTTTTCGCGCAGCAGGCGCGCCAGCACCGGCGAGGTGCCGCCAGAAGAGACGGCAACCATCAGCGGTGAACGGTCGATAATCGACGGCATAATAAAGCTGGCTTGCTGAGGCGCATCGACCACGTTGCAAAATATTCGCCTTTCTTCCGCTGATTCGCTGACTTGTTGATTAACCGCTTCGTTATCGGTAGCAGCGATGGCCAGCCAGCAGTTATCCAGCAGCGCAGGATTAAACTCGCCCTGGACCAGGGTTAGCATGTTTGCATCGGCCCATACCTGGAATTGCGGCACAAAATCCAGGGCATTAACCGTCAATCTGGCGCCAGCGTCCAGTAACAGGCGAGCTTTACGTTCAGCCACATCGCCGCCGCCGACTAACAAACAGTCACGATCGCGTAATTGGCAAAATATAGGCAAATGGTCCACGACATTCCCTCTTAATTATTGGCAGCAGCCTTAGAATCTGGCTATCAGGCTATTTTATTTGTCAGGTTGAACCTGGGCAGTGCTCACACAAAATTCATCGAGTTTTGAACGCCCTTTAGGGCGGCCCGAAGGGTGAGCGTAGCGAATCATCCTCACGTACTACGTGTACGTTCCGGTTGTTTCGCGCTGTCCGCGTTCAACCTGCCTTCACCGATTACGCCTACTGAGCCAGACTCTCAGTCTCGTTAGTTTTTTCCGGGGCGGGGCGCTCCGATTTCGGCGTAGCATACCAATAACCCAATCCCATAAATACGACACCGGACAAAGTATTGCCGAGTGTTACCCATAACAAATTGTGACCTATTCCCGCAAGGGTATACGCATCGCTGTGATGGCCAAACCAGGAGAGGGCAAAAAGCGTCATGTTGGCGACGGAGTGCTCATAGCCGGACGCGATAAACGCCAGTAGACACCACCAGATGGCGATAAATTTGGCCGCGCCCTCGGTACGAATCGCCATCCAGATCGCCAGACACACCAGCCAGTTACACAGCGCGCCTTTGAAAAAGAGCGCCATCGCGGATTGGCTGGTTTTTGCCAGCGCGACGGTATGCACGAGGCTGCTATCGACCGGCAGCAGGCTGCCGCTACCCCAGCAATACAGCAGCGCCACGAAAACCGAACCCAGCAGATTACCCATCCAGGTCTGGGGCAGAATCGCCCACATCTGACTCTGGCTGATGGTGCCCGCTTTCACGCCCAGCGTAAGGAACATGGTGTGGCCGGTGAACAATTCAGAGCCGGCGATAATCACCAGCGTTAACGCAATGCCAAAGGTGGCGCCCATCACCAGCGGGCGGACCGCAGGATCGAGCAGGTTGCCGAGGGTAAAAATAAGAATGATGCCGAGGCCGACATAGGCTCCCGCCATCATTGAGCTGACCCAGAAGCTGATTGGATTATTGGCCGAAAGGCGCGCAATGCGGGCGGCGTTGGCCGCGCACTTGTTTATTGTGTCCGTAAACATAGGATTTCCTTTAACACCTCATCCTTTGCGCTGCTTCCTGGTTGGCAGCCTTCGCGACGCAGCACAGATGATGTTGTGTCATCAATTGAAGGTAAAAAATTTAAAAAAAAGGGAGGCGTTGCGCCTCCCTTAAATTGCTTAACCACGTAACTGCACGATGCCGTCTTTCACTCGGGCTTCATAGTGCGCTACCGAATGGCTTTCATCTTCCATACACAGGCCGTCACGCAGGCGGAAGCGCTGCTTTTTCAGCGGGCTGGCCACCCACAGCTCGCCCTGATGCTCGGCGATCAGGCCGCGAGAGAGGACGCTGGACTCGAAGAACGGATCGATATTGCTAATCGCAAACACCTGGTCACCGTGATACGGGCGGAAAATCGCCACTTGTTTATCGCCTAACAGCGCGCAGACGCCGGTTTCCGGCAGGATGTCATCGAGTTTGCAGATATTTTTCCACTGGCTCATGCGTTTTCCTCCACCAGAGTTACCGGGATACGTTCGTACGGCGTGGCCGGGCGATGTTGCTCACGCTCAGGCACGACCTGGACGTTAGGGTCGCGCTTGTCGCTGTTGATAAAGTGTTTGAAGCGTACCTGGGCCGCTGGCGAGTTAACGGTTTCTGTCCACTCGCAGACTACCGCTGCACGCAGGCGAGCCATCTCTTCTTCCAGATGCTCGTTCAGTCCCAGCTTGTCGTCGATGATGACCGACTTCAGATAATCGATGCCGCCTTCCAGGTTATCTAACCACGGTGCGGTACGGGTCAGTTTGTCGGCGGTACGGATATAGAACATCATGAAGCGGTCGAGATATTTCATTAACGTTTCGCGATCCAGATCCGCTGCCAGCAGATCCGCGTGGCGGGGTTTCATACCGCCGTTACCGCAGACGTAAAGGTTCCAGCCTTTCTCCGTGGCGATGATGCCGACGTCTTTACCCTGAGCTTCCGCGCATTCGCGGGTACAGCCCGAGACGCCAAACTTCATTTTGTGCGGCGTACGGATGCCTTTGTAGCGGTTTTCCAGCTCTACGCCGAAGCCGACGCTATCGCCCACGCCGTAGCGGCACCAGGTGCTGCCTACGCAGGTTTTCGCCATTCGCAGCGCCTTAGCGTATGCGTGACCGGTTTCGAAGCCCGCGTCGATCAGCTGACGCCAGATTTCTGGCAGATCGTCTTTTTGTGCGCCAAACAGGCCGATACGTTGGGAGCCGGTGATCTTGGTATACAGGTTAAATTCACGAGCGATGCGGCCCACCGCCACCAGCCCTTCCGGGGTGATTTCACCGCCGGCAGAGCGAGGAATAACGGAGTAGGTGCCGTCTTTCTGGATATTGGCCAGGAAGTTGTCGTTGGTATCCTGCAGCGGGGTGTGCTGCGGTTTCAGAATATATTCGTTCCAGCAGGAGGCCAGCAGCGAGCCAACGGTCGGTTTACAAACCTCACAGCCGTAGCCTTTACCGTGTTTTGCCAGCAGCTCTTCAAAGGTTTTGATGCCTTCCACGCGGATGAGGTGGAACAGTTCCTGACGGGAGTACGCAAAGTGCTCGCACAGGTTATTGTTGACTTCGATGCCCTGTTTCGCCAGTTCGGCGTTGAGAACCTGAGTCACCAGCGGGATACAGCCGCCGCAGCCGGTGCCGGCTTTGGTTTCTGCTTTCAGCGCCGCCACGGTGTGGCAGCCTTTATTAATAGCGGCAATCAATGCGCCTTTGGTGACGTCAAAGCAGGAGCAAATTTGTGCGCTGTCCGGCAGTTTATCCACGCCAATTGACGGCTTACCGCTGCCCGCGTGCGCCGGGAGGATCAGCGAGTCCGGGTTTTCCGGCAGTTCGATCGCATTGAGCACCAGCTGCAGCAGATTGCCGTAATCGCTGGTGTCGCCCACCAGCACCGCACCGAGCAGAGTTTTATTATCTTCACTCACGATGAGGCGTTTGTAGACCTCTTTGCTTTCGTCGAGGTAAACGTAGCTGCGCGCGCCTGGCGTGCGTCCGTGAGCGTCGCCAATCCCGCCGACGTCAACGCCCAGCAGCTTTAGCTTGGCGCTCAGATCCGCGCCTTCAAAGGCGTTTTCTGTTTTCAGGATATGGTCAACGGTAACCTGGGCCATTTTATAGCCCGGGGCGACCAGGCCATAAACGCGGTTATTCCAGCTGGCACATTCCCCGATGGCGTAGATATCCGGGTCAGAAGTCTGACAGGCGTCATTGATCACAATGCCGCCGCGTGGAGCGACTTCCAGACCGCACTGGGTGGCCAGCTTATCGCGCGGGCGGATACCGGTAGAGAAAACGATGAAGTCAACTTCCAGCTCGCTGCCGTCGGCAAAACGCATGGTTTTACGCGCTTCGCGTCCTTCCTGGACAATCTCTTTGGTATTTTTGCTGGTGTGCACCCGCACGCCCATGCTTTCAATCTTACGGCGCAGCTGTTCGCCGCCCATCTGATCCAGCTGTTCCGCCATCAGCATGGGGGCGAATTCAATGACGTGGGTTTCAACGCCGAGGTTTTTTAGCGCCCCAGCGGCTTCCAGGCCTAACAGACCGCCGCCGACGACGGCGCCGCGCTTGCTGCGACGGGCGCAGGCTTCAATAGCGTTCAGGTCTTCAATAGTGCGATAAACAAAGCAGTCCTGAGTTTCAGAACCTTTTATCGGCGGGATCCACGGATAGGAGCCGGTTGCCATAATCAGCTTGTCATAGAAAACGGTACGGCCTGCGCTGGAGTGGATGACCTTCTCCTGGCGGTTGATGGTAATGGCGCGTTCACCGACCAGTACCTTAACGCCGTGCTTCTCGTAGAAACCTTCCCGTACCAAAGAGAGCTCTTCGGCAGTATGGTGAGAGAAGTAGGAGGAGAGGTGTACGCGGTCGTAGGCGATACGGGGTTCTTCACAGAAGACGGTAATATCGAACAGGCTGGCGTCGGATTTATCAAGAAGGTCCTCAATAAAGCGGTGGCCGACCATACCATTACCAATGATAGCGAGTCTGACTTTGCTCATTTTTGCCTCGATTTCTTTTATATTACCGCCTACCTTAACGATTCAGCCGCGACACTTATTGATGCAAATCAATTACACCTTTACCTACTACTTAAGTGGTATGTTTATGATTTGTCAGTATTTTTATAAGTGACGGAAAACGCTGGCTTTTCCTTTTTGCTTTTTTTATGTACAAAATTAGCAACGGATACCCACGGCGGGTTGAGTAAAATTTCAGCAACAATTACGGGAGTCATCGATATGACAGCAGCGCCGCTTTGGTTAATTGAGAACGTTCGTCTGCCCGATCGCGAAGGGTTATGGCAGATAGCGATAGACAAGGGGCGCTTCGGGGATATCACCCCTATGGGGGAGGCGCGCAAAGAGAATTTTGAAGTGCTGAATGCGCGCGGCGGGCTGGCCATCCCCCCTTTTATTGAACCGCATATTCACCTCGATACGACCCAGACCGCCGGCGAGCCGAACTGGAATCAGTCCGGTACCCTGTTTGAAGGGATTGAGCGTTGGGCGGAGCGTAAGGCGCTGTTGAGCCATGAAGACGTGAAAGCCCGCGCCTGGAAGACGTTGAAATGGCAAATTGCCAACGGTATTCAGTTTGTGCGCACCCACGTCGACGTTTCCGATCCGACGCTGACCGCGCTCAAAGCCATGCTGGAGGTGAAGCAGGAAGTCGCGCCGTGGGTAGATTTGCAGATTGTCGCCTTCCCACAAGAGGGGATTTTATCCTATCCCAATGGTGAGGCTCTGCTGGAAGAAGCCCTGCGGCTGGGCGCCGATGTGGTGGGCGCCATCCCGCATTTTGAATTCACTCGCGAATATGGCGTGGAGTCCCTGCACATCGCTTTTCGTCTGGCGAAAAAGTATCAGCGGCCTTTAGATATCCACTGTGATGAAATCGATGATGAACAGTCGCGATTCGTTGAGACCGTGGCGGCCCTGGCGTTAAAAGAGGGGATTGGGCCGAGAGTGACCGCCAGCCATACCACCGCGATGCACTCCTACAATGGCGCTTATACATCACGTCTTTTTCGTTTGCTGAAACTGTCCGGCATTAACTTCGTGGCTAACCCGCTGGTCAATATTCACCTTCAGGGACGGTTTGACGACTATCCGAAACGCCGCGGCATCACGCGCGTGAAGGAGCTGATGGCGGCGGGCATTAACGTCTGCTTTGGCCATGACGATGTCTTTGATCCCTGGTATCCGCTGGGAACCGGCAACATGCTGCAGGTGCTGCACATGGGGCTGCACGTTTGTCAGATGATGGGCTATCAGCAGATTAACGATGGACTCAAGCTGGTGACGGAAAATAGCGCGCGAACGTTTGGCCTGAGCGATTACGGTATTGCGACGGGGAACACGGCGAATCTGGTGATTCTCCCTGCGGAAAACGGGTTTGAGGCTGTGCGTTGTCAGGTTCCGGTTCGTTGGTCAATTCGCCAGGGGAGAGTTATCGCTACCACGCAGCTGGCGCAAACCTGGGTACAGATGGATCGGGGCGGGGAGGAGCTGTTCTTTACCCGAAATAGCCCCTTTGCCGGAACAAAGGGGCCTGAGGCTTAGTGCGATTCCGCTGCCGCGTTGTTCTGGCGGTGGCGGGAGACGAAGCCGAGGATCAGACACATCACAAAGACCACGGCATAGAGGCCGTTAGCGGTATGCAGCGCTGCCAGCGGTCCGCTGGCGGCAACGATAGGGCCGGTAACGACGAAAGTCAGCATGGTACCCACGGTGCCGCAGGTCAGAATGAAGTTCACCAGCTTCGGCGACGACACTTTAGTTTGCAGTGACCCCAGGGTGATGATCGACGTATAGATGGCGCTGGAGAAGAAGCCGAGGGTGAGAATAAACCACGGCATATGCTCCGGCGAACCGTTAATAAACAGATACATCAGCACCGTCGCCACGCCCGCCAGCACGGTCAGAATACGCTGCAGGTCAAAGAAGCGCAGGATGAAGCTGAATGACCACATGCCGATCATGTACGACATCCAGAAATCGCTTACCAGCTTACCCGCATCGCCAAGGCTCATGCCCAGGCCTTTGGCGTATTCCGGTACCCAGGAGATGAAACCCAACTGGCCGAGGATGTAGCACAGGGCGGCGATGGAGAGAAACAGCACGCCGATACCCCATTTTTCTTTCACGACCGGCTGGCTATCCTGCAAGGCTTTTTTGCCCAGGACCGGGAATTCACAGCCGAAGGTCAGAATGAAAATAGCGACGTAGACCAGGCCGATGCAGGCATAAACCCAGTACCATTCGATGCTGCGCGCCAGCAGATAGGCGGCCAGCATCGGGAAGATCATCCCCGCCATGCTGAAGAAGGAGTCGGTGAACAGCAGCCGCGCGCCGCGCTGACGACCTTCGTACATATGGGTAATCAAGAAGGTACCAATCGACATGGTGATCCCGCTGACCAGCCCAAGCACGAACATCGAGGCGGAAAACAGCGCCAGGCTATGGCTGAACATCAAACCGGCGACGGCCAGAATCATCAGGATAAAGCCAAAGCGCAGTTGCGTTTTCAGCGGAACAATTTCCATCAGCCAGGCGTTCAGGAAGATAGAGATCAGGATACCGGCATTAAGAAAGGTAAAGGTGTTGCTCATGCTGGAGACGGGCAGATGAAAATAATCTGCGATGTTTCCCATCACCATCCCGGTGACAATCACCAACGCGCCGGTCAGGGCGTAGGAGAAGAAGCTGATCCATGTGAGCTTGATACGATTGCTGTTAGTCATGACAGGCCTGTGAATAGAAATGTAAAGCGCGTTGACTCTGCGCCGGGCGGACAGATTTTATGCGTTAGCGTGATTCAAGCAAACGTTTATTCTGAAATTTATAGTTTTTTGCAATTGTTAGTGTGACTTGTATCACATTTGATTATTTGGCGGAGCGCCTGGCCCATCGTTACAAGTGTTTCAGCTAAGTAAAATTAGGTAAAAGGCTAGCCCAGGATGCAAAGGCTCTTTAGAATCAAAGCACTCGGTTTTTATTCTGCTCCGTTAAGGAATTTCCATGCTCAAATCAACTCTCGCGGCGGTGGCTGCCGTTTTCGCCATTTCAGCATTTTCCCCGGCCATGGCGGCAAAGGGGGATCCTCATGTGTTGCTGACCACGTCTGCGGGCAATATTGAGCTTGAGCTGAATAGCCAGAAAGCGCCCATCTCGGTTGATAACTTCCTCAAGTACGTGAACAGCGGTTTTTATAACAACACCACTTTTCACCGTGTGATCCCGGGCTTTATGGTGCAGGGCGGCGGCTTTAACGAACAGATGCAGCAGAAACAGCCTAATCCGCCGATTAAAAATGAAGCCGACAACGGTCTGCGCAACACGCGCGGCACCATCGCCATGGCGCGTACTGCCGATCAGGACAGCGCCACCAGCCAGTTCTTTATCAATATTGCGGATAACGCCTTCCTCGATCATGGCCAGCGTGATTTCGGCTATGCGGTGTTTGGTAAAGTAGTCAAAGGCATGGACGTCGCGGATAAAATTTCTCAGGTGCCGACTCACAACGTTGGGCCGTATCAAAATGTTCCGTCCAAACCTATCGTTATTCTTTCCGCAAAAGTACTGCCGTAATCTTAATTGCGCGGGTAACGCTCACCCGCGCATTCCCCGCTTCCCTGCGAAATCGCTTTTTGCCGCTTATACTTGTGGCTACTGCGGACATGTCAGGGAGGTGTTAAATGAAAAAGCTCACCGAAAAACAGAAATCCCGACTCTGGGAGGATCGACGCAACGTGAATTTTCAGGCCAGCCGGCGGCTGGAGGGCGTCGATATTCCGCTAATCAACCTTACTCCCGAAGAAGCCCTGGCGCGTATTGCGGCGTTAAGGAGCCACTATGAGCGATAAATTTGGTGAGGGCCGGGATCCTTATCTTTACTCCGGTCTGCAGGTCATGCGTAACCGCTTAGGTATCCGCCAGGCACAGCGCCTTGAGCAGGCGGCGTGGGAGCTGACCGCGCTACGCGCGGCAACCATCGAACTCGGGCCACTGGTGCGCGGCTTGCCTCATCTCTGCGCGATTCATCGCCAGCTCTATCAGGATATTTTCGACTGGGCGGGACAACTGCGTGAAGTGGATATCTATCAGGGCGACACCCGTTTCTGCCATTTCGCCTATATCGAAAAAGAGGGGAACACGCTCTTTCAGGCCCTGGAAGAGGAAGGCTATCTGGTGGGGCTTGCTCAGGATAAATTCATTGAACGTCTCGCTCATTACTACTGCGAAATTAACGTCCTGCATCCTTTCCGAATCGGCAACGGCCTGGCGCAACGCATTTTCTTTGAACAACTGGCTATTCATGCTGGCTATACGCTGGACTGGCGTGATATTGCCGTCGATGTATGGAACCAGGCCAACCAGAGTGGCGCAATGGGCGACCTTTCTCCACTGCAGACGATATTTCGTAAAGTGGTAAGCGAAGCTGCGGAAACTGAGTAGAATAGCGCGGTTCTTTGTTCCCGGAGCCGCTATGATCCTGCTTATCGATAACTACGATTCTTTTACCTGGAATCTGTACCAGTATTTCTGCGAACTTGGGGCAGAAGTGCAGGTCAGGCGTAATGACGAGCTGACGTTAGCGGAAATTGTTGCGCTGGCGCCCGCGAAAATCGTTATTTCGCCGGGGCCCTGCACGCCGAATGAGTCCGGGATTTCGCTGGCGGTTATTCGCCACTTCTCCGGCAAGACGCCAATCTTAGGCGTTTGCCTGGGCCACCAGGCGATAGCCCAGGTTTTCGGCGCCGCGATCGTGCGGGCGGCCAAAGTCATGCACGGGAAAACGTCCCCCATTAGCCATCGTGGCCAGGGGGTATTTCGTGGCCTCAATAATCCGCTAACCGTGACCCGCTACCACTCCCTGCTGATTGACCCGCTAACGCTGCCTGAATGCTTTGAGGTGACCGCTCGCAGCGAGGAGGGTGAGATCATGGGCATTCGCCACCGCGAATTCGACCTTGAGGGCGTGCAATTTCATCCGGAGAGCATTCTCAGCGAACAGGGCCACCAGCTGCTGGCAAACTTCTTCAATCGGTGATTTGTAGTTGCCATGGGTTGATTTTTTATGCATATTTTGTGATTAGATTATCATAATCACTATCGCATAACGAAGAGGGATGGGCACGACATGGCAACTGAACAACCGGCGATCACCCGCGCGACATTCGATGAGGTTATTTTGCCAATTTATGCACCGGCGGAATTTATTCCGGTGAAGGGCAAAGGAAGCCGGGTATGGGATCAGCAGGGGAAAGAGTACGTTGATTTCGCCGGGGGTATTGCCGTGACTGCGCTCGGACATTGCCATCCGGCGCTGGTGGCGGCACTCCATGAACAGGGTGAAAAGCTGTGGCATACCAGCAACGTTTTTACCAACGAACCGGCCCTGCGCCTGGGGCGTAAGCTGGTTGATGCGACGTTCGCCGATCGCGTCGTGTTTATGAACTCCGGAACCGAAGCCAACGAAACGGCTTTTAAGCTGGCGCGCCACTATACCGTCACTCGCCATAGTCCGTACAAAACCAAAATTATCGCCTTCCATAACGCATTCCACGGTCGATCGCTGTTTACCGTCTCCGTCGGCGGGCAGCCGAAATATTCCGATGGCTTTGGGCCTAAACCGGCCGATATCGTTCACGTGCCGTTTAACGATTTACACGCGGTGAAAGCCGTGATGGACGATCATACCTGCGCGGTGGTGGTCGAGCCGATTCAGGGAGAAGGCGGCGTGACCGCAGCGACGCCGGAATTTCTGCAAGGCTTGCGCGCTCTGTGCGACCAGCATCAGGCTTTGCTGGTCTTTGATGAAGTTCAGTGCGGTATGGGGCGCACGGGCTCGCTGTTTGCTTATATGCACTATGGCGTAACGCCGGATATTCTGACCAGCGCTAAGGCGCTGGGCGGCGGTTTCCCTATCAGCGCGATGCTGACCACCCATGACATCGCCAGCGCGTTCCACGCCGGTTCTCATGGTTCGACCTACGGCGGTAACCCCCTGGCCTGCGCGGTGGGCGGAGCGGCGTTCGATCTGATTAACACACCGGAAGTGCTGGACGGCGTCACCGCGAAGCGCGAGCTGTTTGTTGAGCACCTTCAGCAAATTGACGCGCGGTTCGATCTGTTCAGCGATATCCGCGGCATGGGACTGCTTATCGGCGCCGAGCTTAAGCCGCAGTATCACGGGAAAGCGCGCGATTTCCTCTACGCCGCCGCAGAGGCTGGCGTCATGGTGCTCAATGCCGGACCGGACGTGATGCGCTTTGTACCGTCGCTGGTGATTGATGATAGCGATATTGCTGAAGGCATGACGCGCTTTGCCCAGGCTGTTGAGCGGGTGCTCAGCGCTTAGTGGCGCGCAGCCAGATGCCATGATGCGGACGCTGACGCCATGCCACCGATGAAATAGTGTGCATGGTGTTCAGATGCCCGAGGATGCGCTGCAGATGCTGCTCCATTGTACTGAGCGGGCCGCGAGGAACCTCCGCATCCTGCGCCTCCATGATATTCACATCCCCTGCGCTGCCCGGCCCATCGGAATCCAGCCGCTGCTGGCAGCGCTGGAGCGCAATCTCGCAGGACTCCAGATAACGTTGCGCCAGATCTGGCGTGAGCATATTGTGCTCGCGCGCCAGGGTGGTCATAGCGTTGATATGCTCGACAATAAACTGGCTGTGGGTAACCCACAGCTTCATATCTTCCAGATAGTGCGAGTTAAAACCGGGTTCCTGCATTGCCTGATTCAGCGAGTTAAACAGCGCGTTATGCGCCTGGTTGACGCGCATTCGCTGATAGGCCAGCGCCGGGGCCTGATGGTCGTCGCTGAGGATCAGCCTGATAGCATCCTGATCGGCTTCCAGCGCATCGTGGGCATTTTTGCGCAGCAGGCCGCTTTGCCATTGCGGCCATAGCCAGACCATACCCCCGAAGGCGATCAGGCAGCCAATCAGCGTATCAATCAGCCTGGCAACGATAAACTGTTCGCCGTTCAGGGTGAGTAGCTGCAGGGTATACACTGCCGTTACCGTAAATCCGACCATCGCCCAGCCGTAGTTCTTGCGGATAATCAGATAGCTTAACAGCGTGATAAAGAGCATCGCGGTCAGCGTATAGCCTTCAGGGACGTGAAAGTGCAGCGTCAGTCCGGCAATGACCAGCCCGGCAATGGTTCCTGCAGCCCGGTGGACGATGCGTACTCGGGTGGCGCCGTAGCCGTTTTGCGTCACGAACAGAACCGTCATCAGGATCCAGTAGGGTTTTGGCAGGTTTAGCGCGCTGCCCATCAGGCTGGCGACGCTCAGCATCACGCTGATACGCGCCGCATTTCGTAAGGCCGGCGACTTAAGCGACAGATAGTTTTTCAGGGCAGGCAGCAGCGGCAGGCGACGGGTTTTATCCGCCATCAGGTTACGCGCGTACAGCGGCCGCTGGGTGCGCAGAACCCGGGCAATACGGCTGAAATGCCAGGCGCAAAACTGCCCGACCGGGTTATCGGGATGCTGCCAGGCGATTTTTTCCAGCGCACCGATCTGTTTATCCATCTGAAAGCGCTGAGGATAACGATGGTAAAGGAGATCGTCCGCCAGCACCCGCAGGCGGGCGGCAACGGTTTGCGCGTTCCAGCGAATCACCGCTTCCGCATGGCTGCGCTCCACCAGTTTTTGCACCTCTTCCGGCTGATGAAGGCTGACGGAAATATGCTCCTGCAGGTCCAGTCCAACCTGGAATGCGCGCAGCAGGCGTTTATGATCGCTGCGCTGGTTGGCCGCCAGCATATGCATCTGCTGATAGCACTGGGTTATCAGATCTACCACCTTTTGCTGTCGATTAAGCAGCGGCGGCAACGATGTTGAGGGGTCCGTATGCTGGGTAAGCAGACTGTATTTGGCCTCGCAATAATTGGCCAGCTCGCGATACAGCAGACTTAAGGATTCGCGCAGCGGCTGTTCGCGCCAAAGCCAGAACCAGATCCAGTTAAAAACGCCATACCATAACGTCCCGAGCGCGTAGATCAGCAGCGGCTCCCAGATCGGCATGTTGCCCGCGAGACTGAGCGTAAATATAGCCGCGATAAGCGAGGCGGGCAGCAGCCTTGCGTGCAGCGAGCTGATTTCGGCAGTGACGCCGAGGATGAGCGCCAGACCCGTGAGGATCAGCGGCAAAGGTATTTCTCGCTGCAGAAGGAGTTGAACGATCAGGCTACTGCCGGCAAACAGGCAGCCGCCGATAATCAGGCGTTTAAAGAAACGCTTATGCGGTGTATCCAGCCCGGCAACGTTGCAGCAGGCGGGAACAAGAGAAAACAGCAGACCCTGCTGTAGATGACCGAACAGAAGCCCTATCGCAACCGGCAGACACAACACCAGCGTTTGCCGCAGTGCATAGTTGACTTCCGGGTGGTAAATCAGCCTGCGCCACATGAGGGGAAAACAAAAACGGCGTATTGTCAGGCAATACGCCGTTTTACCGACTTAACGGGTACCGTAGACGACGATAGTTTTACCGTGTGCCGAGATCAGGTTTTGATCTTCCAGCATTTTCAGGATGCGGCCAACGGTTTCGCGAGAGCATCCGACAATCTGACCGATTTCCTGGCGGGTAATTTTAATTTGCATACCGTCCGGGTGGGTCATCGCATCCGGCTGTTTTGCCAGGTTCAGTAGCGTCTGGGCGATACGACCAGTCACGTCGAGGAAAGCGAGGTTGCCCACTTTTTCCGACGTAACCTGCAGACGGCGCGCCATCTGCGAAGAGAGACGCATCAGGATATCCGGGTTAACCTGGATCAGCTGACGGAATTTTTTGTAGGAGATTTCGGCCACTTCACATGCGGTTTTCGCACGTACCCAGGCGCTACGCTCCTGACCTTCTTCAAACAGGCCTAATTCACCGATGAAATCGCCCTGGTTGAGGTAAGAGAGGATCATCTCTTTACCTTCTTCATCCTTGATGAGTACAGCCACGGAGCCCTTAACGATGTAGTACAACGTTTCTGCTTTTTCACCCTGGTGGATCAGCGTGCTCTTTGATGGGTACTTATGAATGTGGCAATGAGACAAGAACCATTCAAGGGTAGGGTCTGTTTGCGGTTTGCCAAGCACCATGCGCGGTTATCCTCTGTTATAAGCTATCTCCGGGTGCCGACACTACACGGCATCCGGGCATGCAATCGTATTGAATCCCTATACCTGGGAATCCGGCTGAAAGTGTTCTGCAGCCTGTAATGTGAACTCCTCTGCATACATGCAGTACATCAATGTATTACTGTAGCATCCAGACTGTTTTAGCATAGCTTTCGCCGCATGTCTCCTGGTGTCTCGCTTCAGCATGACCCAGGTCGCCTTCCGTTGCGAGAATTGTTATCTACGCGTAATCTGTCAGGAAAATTACAGCCCTGGAGTTAAATTTATGCAAGCGCGAGTGAAGTGGGTTGAAGGGTTAACCTTCATCGGTGAGTCGGCTTCTGGCCACCAGATTCTGATGGACGGTAATTCCGGGGATAAAGCGCCCAGCCCGATGGAAATGGTGCTAATGGCGGCAGGCGGGTGCAGCGCGATTGACGTGGTTTCCATTTTGCAGAAGGGGCGTCATAACGTCACCAACTGCGAAGTTAAGCTGACCTCGGAGCGTCGCGAAGAGGCGCCGCGTCTGTTTACCCATATCAATCTGCACTTTATCGTGACCGGTAAGGAGTTAAAAGACGCGGCCGTTTCCCGCGCCGTTGACCTGTCGGCGGAAAAATACTGCTCGGTGGCGCTGATGCTTGAGAAGGCGGTAAACATTACTCACTCTTATGAAGTGATCGAAGGATAAACGGAACCGACCCCGGTAGGTTATGTTGCCGCCGGGGCGATCGCAGCTAGCTTATTTTCTTGCCTTCCATCAGCCGTTCAACCAGCGGCGCCATAATCAGCTCCATCGCCAGCCCCATTTTTCCGCCCGGTACCACCAGCGTGTTCATATGTGAGATAAACGAACCCTGAAGCATCGCCAGAAGCCACGGAAAATCGATATTTTTCAGGTTGCGGAAATGAATCACCACGAAGCTTTCATCCAGGGAAGGGATGGCTTTGGCCGCAAAGGGATTGGACGTATCCACCGTGGGGACGCGCTGGAAGTTGAGATGGGTGCGCGAAAACTGCGGGGTGATAAAGTTGATGTAGTCCTCCATCGAGCGGACCACCGAGTCCATCACCGCCTCCCGAGAGTGGCCGCGTTCGCTGGTGTCGCGGATAAGCTTCTGGATCCACTCAAGATTGACGATGGGCACCACGCCGACCAGAAGGTCGACATGGTTTGCGACGTTGTGCTGCGGCGTCACGACGCCGCCGTGCAGGCCTTCGTAAAAGAGGACGTCAGTCGGCTCGGGCAGCGGCTGCCAGGGCGTGAAGGTCCCCGGAACCTGGTTCCACGGCACGGCTTCGTCATAGGTATGTAAATACTTGCGCGACTGGCCTTTGCCGCTTAGCCCATACTCAGAAAACGTCTGTTCCAGCAGGCCAAAGTCGTTGGCCTCTGGGCCGAAGTAGCTGATATGTTTGCCCTGATCCCGCGCTTTGCGGATCGCCATGTCCATTTCCGGGCGGGTGTAGCGGTGAAAGCTATCCCCTTCGACTTCAGCGGCATGCAGATTCAGCTGGGCGAAGATTTTGCGGAAAGCGAGGCTGGTGGTTGTGGTACCCGCGCCGCTGGAGCCCGTGACGGCAATCACCGGATGTTTGGCAGACATAACAACTCCCTGGATAAACGATAGTGTGTGCCGCCTTAGCCGTGAAACTGCTTGCGGGGCATGATGTTGACCGTCTCGTGCAGCTCTGACCATACCAGCACGGCCTCTCCGCTTTTTAGCTGCTGTTTTACATCAGAGACTTTATCAACCAGCGAACGTTCATGTTCACCATAATCGGTGCCTTCGCGCAAGACAAAACTTTCGATCAGGCTATCCAGCGTTTCGGGAGCGAGCTCTTGCCAGGGTATGATCATAATTTTCCTCCTAACCAGCGGGTTAGCCAATCCGGAATGCGTCTTTCAAGCCACATCTCTGGCTTACGCAAGGTACCGCCGACGAACCCAACGTGCCCGCCGTGCTCCGTCAGCTGATACTCGACATTCGCCGGCAATTGTTCCTGCGGCGGTATCGAGTGATGGTCCATAAAAGGGTCGTCTTTTGCGTGAATAATCAGCGTGGGCTTCGTGATATCGCTTAAGCGCGGCATGGCGCTGCACTGGCGATAATAGTCCAGCGCATCGGCAAAACCGTGGATCCTCGCGGTGATGCTGTCGTCAAATTCGCGGATACGGCGCATGCTTTTTAGCTGACGTAAATCGACGGGCAGAGAGCCAGGATAGGCTTTTAGCTTACGTGCGGCGTTGGCTTTTAGCAGATTAAGCAAATAGCGCTGATAAACGCGTGAGAAACCTTTATCCATATGATAGCTACAGGCTTCCAGCATAAACGGAGCCGAGACGATTACCGCGGCATCGACCGGAATGTCGTCGCCTTCTTTTGCCAGCAGGCAGCCCAGCATATTGCCCCCGAGCGAATAACCTACCGCTGCGGTCGGTGCCGAACCGTATTCGCGCTGGAGCCAGCGCAGAAACCAGGAGCCGTCTTCCGTTTCGCCCGAATGGTAGATGCGGTTATTTCGGTTGGGTTCGCCGCTACAGCCGCGAAAATGCATCACCACGCCCAGCCAGCCGCGCTGCATTGCCGCATGGATAAGTCCGTGTGCGTAAGGGCTGTGCAGGCTGCCCTCCAGGCCATGAAATACCACCAGTCTGGGTTTATGGCGTGCCTGAGAAGGATCTTCACTCCAGGCCAGATCGACAAAGTCGCCATCCGGCAGTTCAAGACGCTGCCAGTGGGGAGTGAAACGGAGTTTGCGACGGATTAGCCGCGGCAACATGGTTTGCAAATGACGATTACCTACGCCGCGCATCGGATGAAACTGCTGCGAGTCGTTTTCCGGGGGCGTCATTTCTGTAGGAGTGATATCAACCATAGCACCAGAGCAATTAATAATCTTTATCCATACTATACCGCGCATGAAGTACGCAGGTTAGCCAATATGTGGTCTTGCGGCTAATCGGTAGGCAGGTTACGTGTAAAAAGCCGCGGAGAGAGAGGTAAACAGGCGGGTTTCCCCGCCTCGCTGTAGCGCATGTTGCCGCTAGCCTTCCTGCAGCATCTGCTCCAGCTGTTCCTGCGCATCCAGCCAGGCCATTTCACACTCTTCGAGGCCGGACTTTGCGCTGGCCTGCTGCTGTAAACATTCGGTAAGCTCTGCTTTACGGCTTTGATCGTACAGGCCGCTGTCGCCGAGCTTCTCTTCCGCCTGCGCCAGCTGGGCGTTGAGCTTCTCCATCTCTTTTTCCAGACGGATAATCTCTTTACGCAGCGGCTGGGTTTGCGTACGCAGCTCGGCTTCGCGGCGTTTCTGATCTTTACGCGCCTGGGCGCTGTTGCCGTTTTCTTTCGGTTCTTCCGATGCCTGGCTTTCCTGCTTTTGCGAGTCGCTCAACCACTGCTGGTAATCTTCGAGATCGCCGTCGAAAGGTTCGACTTTGCTATCGTGCACCAGATAAAGATCGTCGGTAGTGGAACGAATCAGATGGCGGTCGTGGGAGACCACCACCAGGGCGCCTTCAAAATCAATTAACGCTTCAGTTAGCGCCTGGCGCATGTCGAGATCGAGGTGGTTGGTCGGTTCATCAAGCAGCAGCAGGTTAGGGCGTTGCCAGACGATCAGCGCCAGCACCAGGCGCGCCTTCTCGCCGCCGGAGAAACGCTTTGTCTCTTCGTTGACTTTGTCGCTCTGGAACCCGAAACCGCCCAGATAGTCGCGCAGTTTCTGCTCCAGCTCCTGCGGCGCCAGGCGGGCAAGATGCTGGAGCGGGGATTCGTCCGCGCGCAGGAATTCAAGCTGGTGCTGAGCAAAGTAGCCAAGCTTGATGCCTTTCGCCAGGCCAATTTCACCGCGCAGCGGCTGTAGCTCGCCGGCCAGCAGCTTAATCAGCGTGGATTTACCTGCTCCGTTACGCCCCAGCAGACCGATGCGCGACCCTGGAACCAGATTCAGCTTGATCGAATCGAGAATGACGCGCTCGCCATAGCCGGCGCTGACTTTTTCCATCTTCAGCAGTGGATTGGGCAGGCTTTCCGGCGCACGGAAGCTAAAGTGGAACGGATTATCAACGTGGGCAGGGGCGATGAGCTCCATACGCTCGAGCATTTTGATACGGCTTTGCGCCTGCTTGGCTTTGGTCGCTTTCGCGCGGAAACGATCGATATAGCTCTGCAGATGGGCCACGCGCTGCTGCTGGCTCTCATACATCGCTTGTTGTTGAGAAAGGCGGGTTGCGCGCTGCACTTCGAAAGAGCTGTAGTTGCCGGTGTATTCGAACATCGTTTGCTGTTCGATATGAATAATTTTGTCGACGATTGGGTCAAGGAAGTCGCGATCGTGGGAGATCAGGATCAGCGTGCCGCTGTAGCTTTTGAGCCACTTCTCCAGCCAGATTACCGCGTCGAGGTCGAGGTGGTTAGTCGGTTCATCAAGCAGTAGCAGATCGGAACGGCAAATAAGCGCCTGCGCGAGGTTAAGACGCATGCGCCAGCCGCCGGAAAAGTCGCTCACCGGCCTCTCAAGCTGTTCATTGCTGAAACCGAGGCCGTGCAGCAGGCTGGCCGCGCGGGATCTTATGGTCCAGGCATCGATGGCATCCAGCTTACCGTGGACCGTCGCAATGGCATGTCCGTCATTTCGTTCGTTGGCCGCGTGCAAATCCGCCTCCAGCTTGCGGAATTCGCGATCGCCGTCAATAACATAGTCTATAGCCGGCTGAGGAAGGGCTGGCGTTTCCTGGTTAACCCAGGCCAGCTGCCAGCTACCGGGAAAAGTCATCGAGCCGCCGTCGGCGCTAATCTCGTTTTTCAAAAGCGAAAGCAGCGTGGATTTACCGCAGCCGTTTTTACCCACCAGGCCGACTTTTTGCCCTGGGTTGATGGTGGCGCTGGCGTTGTCCAGCAGGACGCGTACGCCGCGACGAATTTGTAACGAGGAGAAAACAATCATAAGGCGCCGTATGTTCTGACTATGTTAATTTGTCATTATGATAATGTAGTGTGGAGCGAATCGCTCAACCGGGCCGCAATGGTAGCCCAAAATGAAGACGATACACAAAGTCATTCTGGTTGCGTCGGGACGCAGCCGCTGCACAGGCCGCCAGAAGACGTTCGGGAGGGGAATGATGTCTCAGACAGCGAAGGTTTTGCTGCTGTATGCCCACCCAGAATCTCAGGATTCCGTGGCCAACCGGGTTTTGCTTGAACCTGCCTTACAGTTGTCGAATGTTACCGTGCACGATCTTTACGCGCACTATCCGGATTTTTTTATCGATATCGCCCATGAGCAGGATCTCCTGCGCCAGCATGAGGTGATTGTTTTTCAGCATCCGCTTTATACCTGGAGCTGTCCGGCGCTGATGAAAGAGTGGCTGGATAGGGTGCTCAGCCGTGGTTTTGCCAGCGGGGCGGGAGGGAACCAGCTGGCGGGAAAGTACTGGCGTAGCGTGATTACCACCGGGGAGCCGGAGAGCGCCTATCGACGCGATGCCCATCGCTATCCAATAAATGACATTCTTCGCCCGTTCGAACTGACTGCCGGCATGTGCCGCATGCACTGGATAAGCCCGATTATCGTCTACTGGGCGCGGCGGCAATCGCCTGACGATCTGAAAAGCCGCGCTCGTGCCTACCGCGACTGGCTGGCTAATCCTGTAACGGCTGGAGGTACAAATGGCGGGAGCTGATTTACTGCTGGCCGGGGTGTTATTTCTGTTTGCCGCGGTGGTGGCGGTACCGCTGGCGGCGAGGCTGGGTATTGGCGCCGTGCTGGGGTATCTGCTGGCCGGTATCGCCATTGGCCCCTGGGGGTTAGGGTTTATCAGCGATGTTGATGAAATCCTTCACTTCTCAGAATTAGGCGTCGTCTTTCTGATGTTTATTATTGGGCTGGAGCTGAATCCGTCCAAGCTCTGGCGGCTAAGAAGCTCAATTTTCGGCGTAGGCGCCGCGCAGGTCGCTTTCAGCGCGCTCATTCTTGGCGGCTTGCTCATGCTTAGCGACTTCTCATGGCGCGCAGCGGTGGTGGGCGGACTTGGGCTGGCGATGTCTTCAACCGCGATGGCGCTGCAGCTGATGCGTGAGAAAGGCATGAGCCGCAGCGAGTCCGGGCAACTGGGATTCTCCGTACTGCTGTTTCAGGATCTGGCCGTTATCCCGGCCCTGGCGGTGGTGCCCCTGCTTGCCGGTTCAGGTGACGACCACTTTAATTGGCTCACCATCGGGATGAAGGTCCTGGCCTTTGGCGGAATGCTGGTTGGCGGCCGTTTTCTGCTGAGGCCGGTGTTTCGTTTTATCGCCGGATCCGGCGTGCGGGAGGTCTTCACCGCAGCGACGCTGCTGCTGGTTCTTGCATCGGCTTTATTTATGGATGCGCTCGGTTTGTCGATGGCGCTGGGGACCTTTATCGCCGGCGTTCTGCTGGCCGAGAGTGAGTATCGCCACGAACTGGAAATCGCTATTGAGCCCTTTAAAGGGCTCCTGCTCGGGCTGTTTTTTATTTCCGTTGGCATGGCGCTGAACCTTGGCGTGCTCTATACCCACCTGCTATGGGTAGCGGCCAGCGTCGCAATACTGGTGTCGGTAAAAGGCGTCGTGCTGTATCTCCTTGCGCGGGTGTACGGCCTGCGTAGCGCAGAACGGGTGCAGTTTGCCGGAGTGCTGAGCCAGGGGGGAGAATTCGCTTTTGTGCTGTTCTCATTACCCGCCTCGATGCGCCTTTTTCAGAACGATCAAATGGCTCTACTGCTGGTGACGGTGACATTGTCGATGATGACCACGCCGCTGTTGATGAAGCTAATCGACAAAATACTCTCTCGCCGATTCAATCAATCCGAAGAAGAGGGCGAGGCTCCGTGGGTCGAAGATGATAAACCGCAGGTCATTATCGTTGGTTTTGGGCGCTTTGGTCAGGTGATTGGCCGCCTGCTGATGGCTAACAAAATGCGTATTACGGTGCTGGAGCGCGATATCAGCGCGGTCAATCTGATGCGCCAATATGGCTATAAGGTCTACTTTGGCGATGCGACGCAGCTGGAGCTCCTGCGCTCGGCAGGAGCCGAAGAGGCGCAGTCGATCGTCATTACCTGTAATGAGCCGGAAGATACCATGAAGCTGGTCGAGATGTGTCAACAACACTTTCCACATCTTCATATCCTGGCGCGAGCGCGAGGACGCGTCGAGGCGCATGAACTGCTGCAGGCGGGTGTGGCGCAGTTTTCTCGTGAAACCTTCTCCAGCGCGCTCGAGCTAGGGCGTAAAGCGCTTATCTCGCTAGGCATGCACCCTCATCAGGCGCAGCGCGCGCAGCTGCATTTTCGGCGTCTTGATATGCGAATGTTGCGTGAGTTAATGCCGGTTCATAGTGATACTCTGCAGATATCCCGCGTGCGGGAAGCCAGGCGCGAACTGGAGGAAATTTTTCAGCGTGAGATGCAAAAAGAGAGCAGACAGTTAGACGGCTGGGATGAATTTGAATAAAGGTAAATGATATGGCTGTGCGTAAACGTTTTATTGCCGGGGCGAAATGCCCGGCGTGCCAGGCTCAGGATTCGCTGGCGATGTGGCGTGAGAATAATGTCGATATAGTTGAGTGCGTTAAGTGTGGACACCAGATGCGAGAGGCGGATAAAGAGGTCCGCGAGCATGTTCGCAAAGAAGAGCAAGTGATAGGCATTTTTCATCCGGACTAGCGTTATCGGGCGGCTTTTTTTAAGCTAAAGGGTACACGGCTGCAGAATTCCGCTACAATCTGCGCCACTATTCTTCCCATGCTCAGGAGATATCATGAAAGTAGCAAAAGACCTGGTGGTCAGCCTGGCCTATCAGGTACGTACAGAAGACGGTGTGTTGGTTGATGAGTCTCCGGTAAGCGCGCCGCTGGACTACCTGCATGGTCACGGTTCCCTGATTTCCGGCCTGGAAAGCGCGCTGGATGGTCACGAAGTGGGCGACAAATTTGACGTAGAAGTCGGCGCTAATGACGCGTACGGCCAGTACGACGAAAACCTGGTACAGCGCGTTCCTAAAGACGTGTTTATGGGCGTTGACGAGCTGCAGGTTGGCATGCGCTTCCTCGCGGAAACCGATCAGGGCCCGGTACCGGTAGAAATCACCGAAGTGGGTGACGAACACGTTGTTGTTGACGGTAACCACATGCTGGCTGGCCAGAATCTGAAGTTCAACGTTGAAGTTGTCGCGCTTCGCGAAGCAACGGCGGAAGAGCTGGAACACGGTCATGTACATGGCGCTCACGGCCACGACCACGGTCACGACCACGATCATGACGGTTGCTGCGGTGGCCACGGTCACGGCCATGACCACGAACATGGCAAAGGCGGCTGCGGCGGTAACGGCGGCTGCGGTTGCCACTAATTCCATCGCGCTAGCGTTCTGGAATAGAAAAAAGCGGGGAGACCCGCTTTTTTTACGTCTTAATAGTGCGGTGGAGGCGTTTCTTCTGCCTGTGAAGCCATATGCGAGGGCTGAGTAGCTTTCAGCTTTTCCACCATCAGGCGCATATGTTCGCGCATCCTGGCCATTTCTATCTCGTGGGCGGTGACGGTCTGGTTGAGGTCTTCAATGGTGATTTCCTGAAACGCCAGTCTGCTCTCCAGCTCTGCAAGGCGAGTCTCTAAAGTGCTATCGTGCATGAGTAACCTCTTCTGTCTGATCCTGCGGGCGGATTCTACTGAAGTTTCAGCATTCACGCAGCATCGTTACGCCTGACAGGAAACTAATTCATACAAAAATAGTCTGAAATGAGGCGATATTCAGGTACGTCTGTATGTTGATTTGTTCTGCAACGTTCTATAGTACGTTTTTTGTTTTTTATGATAACCCTGGGGTGAGATGCCCCGGCCCTGGAGAAATGGATGAAATCACTGTTTAAAGTAACGCTGCTGGCGACCACAATGGCCGTCGCCCTGAATGCACCGCTGACCTTTGCTGCTGAAACTGTGACCAAAGCAGCCACCGAAGCGAAAGCGGCACCTGCAACGGACAGCAAATCGGCATTCAAAAATGACGATCAGAAATCTGCATATGCGCTGGGTGCATCGCTGGGACGTTACATGGAAAACTCCCTGAAAGAACAAGAAAAACTGGGCATCAAATTAGATAAAGCTCAGCTGATTGCCGGCGTTCAGGACGCTTTTGCCGATAAGAGCAAGCTGTCCGATCAGGAGATCGAACAGACTCTGCAGGCGTTTGAAACTCGCGTAAAAACCGCTGCCCAGCAGAAAATGGAAAAAGATGCTGCTGAGAATGAGGCAAAAGGTAAAGCTTATCGCGATGCCTATGCGAAAAAGCAGGGTGTGAAAAAAGCGAATTCCGGTCTGCTGTACAAAGTAGAGAAAGCGGGTACGGGCGAAGCGCCGAAAGACAGCGATACCGTTGTTGTTAACTACAAAGGTACGCTGATCGATGGTAAAGAGTTTGATAACTCTTACACCCGTGGCGAACCGCTGTCCTTCCGTCTGGACGGCGTAATCCCTGGCTGGACTGAAGGCCTGAAGAACATCAAGAAAGGCGGTAAAATTCAGCTGGTCATTCCACCGGATCTGGCTTACGGCAAAACCGGCGTACCGGGTATCCCGGCTAACTCCACTCTGGTATTTGATGTAGAGCTGTTGGACATCAAACCGGCTCCGAAAGCGGACGCCAAGCCTGAAGCAGCGGCCGAAGCGCCAGCCGCTGACGCGAAGAAGTAATCTGGCTCAAGCCGCCGCCTCCAGGGGCGGCGGCTTTTTTATTGAGGGCAGATATAATTAAAACTGGAAAGAACCTCAGGCGCTGTATTACTTTAGATAGATTAATAATGATGATGAGCCTGCCCTGACGATAACGACAGGCTCCTGAAAAGGAGTGCTTTTTTCCATGTCCAGGTCGCTTTTAACCAACGAGACCAGCGAGCTTGATTTGCTGGATCAACGTCCTTTTGACCAGACCGACTTCGATATCCTTAAATCCTATGAAGCGGTAGTGGACGGGTTAGCGATGCTCATCGGCTCCCACTGTGAAATCGTACTGCACTCATTGCAGGACTTAAAATGTTCCGCTATTCGTATCGCCAACGGTGAACATACCGGCCGTCAGATCGGCTCGCCAATTACCGACCTTGCGTTGCGCATGTTGCACGATATGACTGGGGCCGATAGCAGCGTTTCCAAATGCTATTTTACTCGCGCCAAAAGCGGCGTACTGATGAAATCAGTGACCATCGCTATCCGCAACCGTGACCATCGGGTTATTGGCCTGCTGTGCATCAACATGAACCTTGACGTGCCGTTCTCGCAAATAATGAGCACCTTTATTCCGCCAGAAACGACAGAAGTGAATTCACAGGTCAACTTTGCTTCATCGGTTGACGACCTGGTTGCACAGACGCTTGAGTTCACTATTGAAGAGGTGAATGCCGACCGCAACGTTTCTAACAACGCCAAAAATCGTCAGATCGTTCTGAACCTCTATGAGAAAGGGATCTTTGATATCAAAGACGCCATTAATCAGGTAGCGGATCGGCTGAACATCTCTAAGCACACGGTATATCTCTATATTCGTCAGTTCAAAAGCGGAGATTTCCAGGGGCTGGATAAATAATGCGTTTTGCCATTACGGTGACGGGGCCGGCTTATGGTACGCAGCAGGCCAGCAGCGCACTGCAGTTTGCCCGAGCCGTGTTGCAGGAAGGCCACGAATTGCTCAGTATCTTTTTCTATCGTGAAGGCGTCTACAATGCGAATCAGCTAACTGCCCCCGCCAGCGATGAGTTTGATCTGGTCCGGGCCTGGCAGGCATTACATGATGAACACGGCGTCTCCTTACATATCTGTGTAGCCGCAGCTTTACGCCGTGGCATAACCGATGCACAGGAGGCGCAGCAGCTGAGTTTGCCAGCGCATAATTTGCAGCCGGGCTTTACGCTGAGTGGATTAGGTGCGTTGGCGGAAGCTGCCTTAACCTGCGACCGGATGGTGCAGTTCTGATGAAACGCATAGCCTTTATTTTTTCGTCCGCACCCCATGGCTCAGCATCGGGCAGGGAAGGGCTGGATGCCCTGCTGGCGACATCCGCACTGACGGAAGAGATTGGCGTCTTCTTCGTCGGAGATGGCGTATTTCAGCTCCTTCCGGATCAGCGGCCAGCCGCAGTGCTGGCGCGCGATTATATCTCTACCTTTAAACTCCTGTCGCTATACGATATTGAACAGTGCTGGATTTGCGCGGCTTCAGCGCGCGAGCGCGGCCTGACTTCCGCCACGCCGTGGGTCGTGGACGGTGAATGGCTGGAGCCAGAGGCTCTGCGCGCCCGGCTGGACGATTTTAACGTGATACTGCGTTTCTGAGGTCTGAATGCTCCACACATTAAGCACATCCCCCTGGCACGCCGACATTGCGGCTATGCTCCGTTTGATAAAAGAAGGTGACGAGCTGCTGCTGCTGTCGGACGGCGTTATCGCCGCTGTCGCTCAAGGCCGTTTCCTTGAAATCCTGCAATCTGCCCCCATATCCCTCTACGCTCTGCAAGACGATATCGAAGCCCGCGGGCTGGCTGGTCAAATTGCGGACAGTGTCGTCAGGGTTAGCTATACTGATTTCGTCAGACTTTCAGTCAAACATGCCGGTCAGTTGTCCTGGTAATGGCGGGATTGTTGTATATTTCTTGACACCTTTTCGGCACCGCCCTAAAATTCTGCGTCCTCATATTATATGAGGCGATTTATTACGTGTTTACGAAGCAAAAGCTAAAACCAGGAGCTATTTAATGGCAACAATTAACCAGCTGGTACGCAAACCACGCGCGCGCAAAGTTGCAAAGAGCAACGTGCCGGCGCTGGAAGCCTGCCCGCAGAAACGTGGCGTATGTACTCGTGTATATACCACCACTCCTAAGAAACCGAACTCCGCACTGCGTAAAGTTTGCCGTGTGCGTCTGACTAACGGTTTCGAAGTCACCTCCTACATCGGTGGTGAAGGTCACAACCTGCAGGAGCACTCCGTGATCCTGATCCGTGGCGGTCGTGTTAAAGACCTTCCGGGTGTTCGTTACCACACCGTTCGTGGTGCGCTTGACTGCTCCGGCGTTAAAGACCGTAAGCAAGCTCGCTCCAAGTATGGCGTGAAGCGTCCTAAGGCTTAATGGTTCTCCGTTAAGTAAGGCCAAACGTTTTATATTAATGTCAAACTAAACTCTTAGAGTTTTGGACAATCCTGAATTAACAACGGAGTATTTCCATGCCACGTCGTCGCGTCATTGGTCAGCGTAAAATCCTGCCGGATCCTAAGTTCGGATCAGAACTGCTGGCTAAATTTGTAAATATCCTGATGGTAGATGGTAAAAAATCTACTGCAGAAGCAATCGTATACAGCGCGCTGGAGACCCTGGCTCAGCGCTCTGGTAAAAATGAACTGGAAGCATTCGAAGTCGCTCTCGACAACGTTCGCCCGACTGTCGAAGTTAAGTCCCGCCGCGTTGGTGGTTCTACTTATCAGGTTCCAGTTGAAGTCCGTCCGGTTCGTCGTAATGCTCTGGCAATGCGTTGGATCGTTGAAGCTGCTCGTAAACGTGGTGATAAATCCATGGCTCTGCGTCTGGCGAACGAACTTTCTGATGCTGCAGACAACAAAGGTACTGCAGTTAAGAAACGTGAAGACGTTCACCGTATGGCAGAAGCCAACAAGGCGTTCGCACACTACCGTTGGTAATCCCTTCGGAGTCTTAGTCACCAGGCGGGCGCTTCAGGTAAGTCGCCCGTTTTGGATAACTTAACTGAACGCCTAAAGAAATAAACGAGGAATCAAATGGCTCGTACAACACCCATCGCACGCTACCGTAACATCGGTATCAGTGCGCACATCGACGCCGGTAAAACTACTACTACCGAACGTATTCTGTTCTACACCGGTGTAAACCACAAAATCGGTGAAGTTCATGACGGCGCTGCCACCATGGACTGGATGGAGCAGGAGCAAGAGCGTGGTATTACTATCACCTCCGCAGCGACTACTGCATTCTGGTCAGGTATGGCTAAGCAGTATGAACCGCATCGCGTAAACATCATCGACACCCCGGGGCACGTTGACTTCACTATCGAAGTAGAACGTTCCATGCGTGTGCTTGATGGTGCAGTAATGGTTTACTGCGCAGTTGGTGGTGTTCAGCCTCAGTCTGAAACCGTATGGCGTCAGGCAAACAAATATAAAGTTCCGCGCATTGCGTTCGTTAACAAAATGGACCGTATGGGTGCGAACTTCCTGAAAGTTGTTGGTCAGATCAAAACCCGTCTGGGCGCGAACCCTGTTCCGCTGCAGCTGGCGATTGGCGCTGAAGAAGCGTTCACCGGTGTTGTTGACCTGGTGAAAATGAAAGCCATCAACTGGAACGAAGAAGATGCAGGCGTAACCTTCACTTACGAAGATATTCCGGCAGACATGCAGGAACTGGCCGAAGAATGGCACCAGAACCTGATCGAGTCCGCTGCTGAAGCTTCTGAAGAGCTGATGGAAAAATACCTGGGTGGCGAAGAACTGACTGAAGAAGAGATTAAAACTGCTCTGCGTCAGCGCGTTCTGAATAACGAAATCATCCTTGTAACCTGTGGTTCTGCGTTCAAGAACAAAGGCGTACAGGCGATGCTGGATGCGGTAGTTGACTACCTGCCATCCCCGGTCGACGTTCCTGCGATCAACGGTATCCTGGACGATGGTAAAGATACTCCTGCTGAGCGTCACGCTAGCGATGATGAGCCGTTTGCTGCTCTGGCATTCAAAATCGCTACCGACCCGTTCGTGGGTAACCTGACCTTCTTCCGCGTGTACTCTGGTGTGGTTAACTCTGGTGATACCATCCTGAACTCCGTGAAAGCTGCTCGTGAGCGTTTCGGTCGTATCGTACAGATGCACGCTAACAAACGTGAAGAGATCAAAGAAGTTCGCGCGGGCGATATCGCTGCTGCTATCGGTCTGAAAGACGTTACTACGGGTGATACTCTGTGTGATCCTAACGCGCCGATCATTCTGGAGCGTATGGAATTCCCTGAGCCGGTAATCTCTATCGCCGTTGAACCGAAAACCAAAGCTGACCAGGAAAAAATGGGTCTGGCTCTGGGCCGTCTGGCTAAAGAAGACCCGTCTTTCCGCGTATGGACTGATGAAGAATCTAACCAGACTATCATCGCCGGTATGGGTGAGCTGCACCTCGACATCATCGTTGACCGTATGAAACGTGAATTCAACGTTGAAGCGAACGTCGGTAAACCTCAGGTTGCTTACCGTGAAGCGATTCGCGCGAAAGTTACCGATATCGAAGGTAAACACGCTAAACAGTCTGGTGGTCGCGGTCAGTATGGTCACGTCGTTATCGACATGTACCCGCTGGAGCCGGGCTCTAACCCGAAAGGTTACGAGTTCATCAACGACATTAAAGGTGGTGTAATTCCTGGTGAATACATCCCGGCCGTTGATAAAGGCATCCAGGAGCAGCTGAAAGCTGGCCCTCTGGCTGGTTATCCGGTAGTTGATCTGGGCGTGCGTCTGCACTTCGGTTCTTACCACGACGTTGACTCCTCTGAACTGGCGTTTAAACTGGCCGCTTCTATTGCCTTCAAAGATGGCTTTAAGAAAGCGAAACCAGTTCTGCTTGAGCCGATCATGAAGGTTGAAGTAGAAACTCCGGAAGAGAACACTGGTGACGTTATCGGTGACCTTAGCCGTCGTCGCGGTATGCTGCGCGGTCAGGAATCCAACGTGACTGGCGTTGTGATCCACGCTGAAGTTCCGCTGTCTGAAATGTTCGGATATGCAACTCAGCTGCGTTCTCTGACCAAAGGTCGTGCTTCTTACTCCATGGAGTTCCTGAAGTATGATGATGCGCCGAACAACGTTGCTCAGGCCGTAATCGAAGCCCGTGGTAAATAAGCCGCAGGGTTAAAACCAAAGTCCCGTGCTCTCTCCTGAAGGGGAGAGCACTATAGTAAGGAATATAGCCGTGTCTAAAGAAAAATTTGAACGTACAAAACCGCACGTCAACGTCGGTACTATCGGCCACGTTGACCATGGTAAAACTACTCTGACCGCTGCAATCACTACCGTTCTGGCTAAAACCTACGGTGGTGCTGCTCGCGCATTCGACCAGATCGATAACGCGCCGGAAGAAAAAGCTCGTGGTATCACCATCAACACTTCCCACGTTGAATATGACACCCCGACTCGCCACTACGCGCACGTAGACTGCCCGGGCCACGCCGACTATGTTAAAAACATGATCACCGGTGCTGCGCAGATGGACGGCGCGATCCTGGTTGTTGCTGCGACTGACGGCCCGATGCCGCAGACTCGTGAGCACATCCTGCTGGGTCGTCAGGTAGGCGTTCCGTACATCATCGTGTTCCTGAACAAGTGCGACATGGTTGATGACGAAGAGCTGCTGGAACTGGTTGAAATGGAAGTTCGTGAACTTCTGTCTCAGTACGATTTCCCGGGCGACGACACTCCGATCGTTCGTGGTTCTGCTCTGAAAGCTCTGGAAGGCGACGCTGAGTGGGAATCTAAAATCATCGAACTGGCTGGCTTCCTGGATTCTTATATTCCGGAACCAGAGCGTGCGATTGACAAGCCGTTCCTGCTGCCGATCGAAGACGTATTCTCCATCTCCGGTCGTGGTACCGTTGTTACCGGTCGTGTAGAGCGCGGTATCATCAAAGTTGGCGAAGAAGTTGAAATCGTTGGTATCAAAGACACTGCTAAGTCTACCTGTACTGGCGTTGAAATGTTCCGCAAACTGCTGGACGAAGGCCGTGCTGGTGAGAACGTT
>NZ_BCZK01000004.1 GCF_001598695.1 Klebsiella oxytoca NBRC 105695
CCCGGGCAGGATTTGCCCGCATGCCCGGGTCTGGCGCACTCCTTCTGCAGCACGGGTACAGACAGGATTAAGTTGGCGTTGCGGCACGACGGGGTTTTCACAGGAATCTCTCTTTATCGTTTGCGGGCACGCTACCGCCCGTCGCTGCTTACTTACCAAAGCGCATCAGGCCTGACAGGCTGATTGTGTGTTTTTGCCAGGTTCGCGCATTTCATCAGCTAACGCTTCTGACCACCCAGGGGCTTTTAAAATATTTCCAGGTTATTTCCTGAAAAGTAGCGTTATTAAGAAGCCAGCAATTAGAGCGGCGTCGCCAGCATGGCGCGATGTTACGATCTCTTCGACCAGCTATTTCCTGATTAAAGTCTTTAATACAGGCAACATTCAGCATCAACTTTTATTCCGAACCGTCCCTGCCAGCATATTTTGCACGCTGAAGATTATGTCCGGGACAAATTAAAATAGCCCGACATTGAAATAATTTTTATTGATAATGATTTTTTCTCCTTCAGAGAATAAACGGCTGCTGTATTACGACTGACAATCGCTGGTGGTTAGAAGTTTTAGTCGTAGATCGACACTCCTCTGTACGCCACCGATATACAGTCTTAAGGGTAAATTAATACGTTAACCCGGCTTTTATTCTGAGTCGTAGCGGCCATAGCAATCTCTTCTGAGGGACCTTAGAGAAAAATAATGAATAGCCTGAATAAAACCATAGTAGAACAAAGTATTGTAACAGGTCAACCAGTAAGCCTCCCGCTTTTAACCAGGGTTTCAATTAAGAAATTCAACTCTCAGTAAAAAATTACTAATAATTCATTCTGCGTAATGACTAAATTCATAGCAGACGTATGAATAAACTTTGCATTCATATATAAATAAAACCATTTAATTGATATAAATCAATGCACTCTAGGGATAACAATTATTCCTGGAACTGAAAACACTCTGCACAATCAATAGAAGTTTAAATATTTTCATGCATACCCGCTGTAAGGGAATAATAATAGTGGGTATTAATATCGTGATAATAATGGAAAGAGAATTTAATATAAAAGAGCCAAATAATACCTGGCAGTCTCAGCGGCTGATTACTCGTCCTGGCGAGCCGGACAGAGAAAGCGAGAACAAAAATAGCGCGAATCCATTCTGCCGGTGTGTTTAAAGTATGAGCAGAAATGATATCTCCCATCAATACAGCTCTTCTACACATCGCCGCAGCAGCTATGATTGTAAATTGCCGAGAAACTTCTATTATTTGACTGTACACGTCATTTTTCTGAAGGATTTACATGAGAGTTAATGGACTTACGAAAGGATTTTTCATCCTGATCGTGCTGATCGTCACCCTGGCTTTTTTCGACGTTCTCTCCCCCTATTATTCAGCCATTTTATGGGCGGCCATTCTGGCGGTGATCTTCCACCCGGTGAAAAACAAACTGCGCGATCGGCTCGGCGAGCGCAACGGCCTGGCGGCGCTGCTGACCATCGTCATTATCTGCCTGATTGTCTTTACCCCGCTGGCGATCATTCTTTCGTCGCTGGCCTTCGAGCTCAACGTGGTTTACACCAAACTGCAGCATAATGACACCCAGTTCCCGACCGTGGTAGCCAGCCTGTTTGCTCATCTGCCGGAATGGGCCAGGAGCTTCCTTTCTGAGCATAATCTCGATAGCGCGGAACAGATTCAGCGCCAGCTTTCAGACGTAGCGCTGAAAGGAGGCCAGTACCTGGCCGGTAGCGCATTCTTGATTGGGAAAGGGACCTTCGGCTTTACCGTCAGCTTCGGCATCATGCTTTATCTGCTGTTTTTCCTGCTCAAAGATGGCCCGTATCTGGTCAGACTGATCCTTGAATCCCTGCCGCTATCGAATCACGTGAAGCAGCATCTTTTTGCTAAATTTGCCGCCGTCTCCCGGGCGACGGTAAAAGGCACCGTCGCGGTGGCGCTTGCGCAGGGCGCGCTTGGGGGACTGGCGTTCTGGATCGTGGGGATTGATGGCAGCATCCTGTGGGGCGCCCTGATGGCGTTTCTGTCGCTAATCCCGGCGGTGGGCTCGGCGATTATCTGGGTTCCAGCGGCAATCTATCTCTTCGCGACCGGCCAGCTCTGGCAGGGCGCGTTTATCGTCGGTTTCTTTGTGATCATCGTAGGTCTGGTGGATAACATTCTGCGACCTTTACTGGTTGGTAAAGATACCAAAATGCCGGACTACCTGATCCTGATCACCACGATCGGCGGAATGGAAATTTACGGCATCAATGGTTTTGTTATCGGCCCGCTGATCGCCGCGCTGTTTATCGCCTGCTGGAACCTTCTCTCCGGACGCGATCACGCTGGAAACATTGATGAGCTTGATGAAGATTTCCTCGAAGAAGGTAAAAATCACGAAGAGTAGCAGCGCTGTATTGCAGCGCTTTACAGGTAAAATGTTGCCATCCCGGCAGGTGGCGATCGGCGTTTTATCTGAGCGGTAAATGAGTAAAAACAGCGCGGGACAGCAAAACGCAGGGGGGCACCCCCTGCTCGACTGCGATGAAACCCCGTTCTCAGCGCCCGTCTTAAACCGAGACGTTAAGCTTATGGGAAGTAGTTAACGACTACGCTCCCTCTCATAAACAGAATTTATAACTGCTATTTGTGAAAATTTTGGTAAATTGCACTTATCATTCAGCGGATAAATGCTACTCTTATGCCGTTGAGGATTGATAACAAAGGATTACCCACGTGAAAAAAATCACTACGTTCGCCGCTTCCATGCTGGCTCTTGCCTGCGTTTCCGCCAGCGCCGTTGCAACTGAACAGCCGCTGGAAAAAATCGCTCCCTACCCTAAAGCGGAGCAAGGGATGAAGCGTCAGGTGATTCAGTTGCCGCAGCAGCCGGATGAGTCAACGCTAAAAGTGGAGCTGATGATTGGCCAAACGCTGGAAGTCGACTGCAATCGTCATCGTCTTGGCGGTCAGCTGGAAAGCAAAACCCTTGAAGGCTGGGGCTACGACTACTACGTATTTGATAAAGTGACTTCCCCCGTCTCGACCATGATGGCCTGTCCGGATGATAAAAAAGAGAAGCAGTTTGTGATGGCAGGTCTGGGCGATGCGGGAATGCTGCGTTACAACAGTAAGCTGCCAATCGTGGTTTATACCCCGGCCAACATCGATGTGAAATATCGTATCTGGAGAGCGGACGAAACCATCGGCACGGCCGTTGTGCGTTAATCCCTGTACGAGTGAATCCGGCGGCCTGAGCCGCCGGAGAAAAAGTTAGAGCGCAATATCAGCGACCGGTTTACCTTCCGGCAGCGGCTTCAGCTCCGCCTGCGGTACCTCATCAGCCACCGTAACCGGCTCGTAGTGCAGTTCCAGCACTTCGCTGGTCCACGCCAGCGCCTTTTCAATTTCCGCAGCGTTGCCGTCCAGACGCGTACCGTAGCTTGGTATAATCGCTTTCAGTTTCGCCTGCCACTCCGCTGAGTTGACCTTCTCTTTGAACACTTTTTCCATGAGCTGCAGCATAATCGGCGCCGCAGTGGACGCTCCCGGCGAGGCGCCCAGCAGCGCGGCTACGGTGCCTTCGTCATCGCTGACGACCTCGGTACCGAGGCGCAGAACGCCGCCCTTCTTCTCATCGCGCTTGATAATCTGCACGCGCTGGCCAGCCTGCCATAAGCGCCAGTCTTCTTTGCGCGCTTCCGGATAGTATTCACACAGCGCCGCGTGACGATCTTTGTCCTTTTGCAGCACCTGGCTAATCAAATACTTCACCAGATCGAAATTATCCAGCCCCACGTTGAGCATCGGCATGATATTCGAGGTGTTGGTCGAGGCCAGCAGATCCCAAAGCGAACCGTTTTTCAGGAAGCGGGTCGAAAAAGTTGCGAACGGCCCAAACAGCACCACGCGTTTGCCGTCGATAATACGGGTGTCGATGTGCGGAACCGACATCGGCGGCGCGCCAACCTCGGCCTGACCGTAGACTTTGGCCAGATGGTGATTAACCACTTCCGGGTTCTCACACACCAGGAACTGTCCGCCGACCGGGAAGCCCGCGTACTCTTTAGCCTGCGGAATACCGGTTTCCTGCAGCAGGGTTAGCGCGGCGCCGCCGGCCCCGATAAAGATAAATTTAGCCTTGATAACCCGTTTCTGGTGGCGGTTGTTCGCATCCGCCAGCGTAACGGTCCAGCTTTTGTCGGCGTTGCGCTTAAAACGGCGCACCACGGTCCCCAGCTGGAGAGAGAAATTATCATGGGTTTGCAGCCCGGCGATCAGCTGACGGGTGATTTCGCCGTAATTCACGTCGGTACCCACCTCCGAGCGGGTCGCGGCCACCTTCTGCTGCGGATCGCGTCCTTCCATCACCAGCGGAGCCCACTCTTTTATTTGTTGATGATCTTCAGAGTAGCGGATACCGCGGAACAGCTCGCTTTGTTGTAAAGCCGCATATCGAGCGCGCAGGAAGTTAACATTGTCTTCGCCCCATACGAAGCTCATGTGCGGCACGCTGTTAATAAAGGATTTAGGCTTTTTCAGAATGCCCCGGGTCACCTGATGGGCCCAGAACTGACGAGAAATCTGGAAGGATTCGTTGATGTCGACCGCTTTATCGATGTTGATACCGTTAGCGGTTTGCGGCGTATAGTTCAGTTCCATCAACGCCGCGTGGCCGGTACCCGCGTTGTTCCATCCGTTCGAGCTCTCTTCCGCCACGCTGGACATCTGCTCGACCATGGTAATAGACCAATCCGGCTCCAGTTCCTGCAGCCAGGTTCCCAACGTGGCGCTCATGATGCCGCCGCCAATCAACAATACATCCGTCTCTTGCTCATGGCGGGTGTTGGTCCGAGTGTTATTGGAACCAACCGCCTGTGAGCTGGGTACGGCCATCTTTTTCTTCATCGGATTTGAGCCTTACTTTACTCGCTTTTTTATTTAGCGCAGGTGAAACGATTCTCGGCTTCAAAGGTAACACTGAAGAAAAAAAATTTAAATATTGTTTAAATTTTAAGTTGAGTTTTGAGATCTGTTATAAAAATGTTTAATAAATGTGTATCATAAATCACATTTTGTACTGGTATCAGAGGCGCTTCCGCGCTATTATCCTCGGTTTTGTGACCGACCGCACGTAACCAGCGACCGATCATGGCCCAAATTTTTTAAATTCTGCGAAATTTTTTTATGCCCCCTGTTTCTGATTCCGCTACCTCCAGCAACGCTGGCGCATTAGGCCAGATCCTGCGCTCGCCCGCGCTGCTGACGCGTGAAACGCTGGCGGGCGTACTCACCGCACTGGCGCTAATCCCCGAGGTCATCTCCTTCTCGGTTATCGCTGGCGTTGATCCGAAAGTCAGCCTGATTGCCTCCGTAGTGCTGTGCCTGGCGATGTCGGTTCTCGGCGGCAGACCAGCGATGGTCACCGCCGCCGCCGGTTCGGTAGCGCTGGTGATTGGTCCGATGGTGCATCAATATGGCGTCGGCTACATTCTCCCGGCGGTCATAATGGCCGGCGTTATTCAAATTTTGTTTGGCATTTGCGGCATGGCGCGCCTGATGCGCTTTATTCCGCAGCCGGTGATGACCGGTTTTGTTAACGCGCTGGGTATTCTCATCTTTTTTGCCCAGGTACCGCATTTCTGGAGCAAGCAGCCGCTGATTATCGGCCTGTTCGTGTTAACGCTGCTGATTGTGCTGTGGGCGCCGCGCTATATAAAGGCAATCCCTTCTCCGCTCATCGCTATCGTACTGCTGACGCTGTTTACCGTTTTCAGCGGCCAGCTGCTGCCGACCGTCGGCGATGAAGGCTCAATGAGCGGCGGACTACCGGGGTTAACCAGCCTGATAGTTCCTCTGAATTTAACCACGCTGCACATCATCTGGCCCTGCGCGCTGAGTATCGCTTTTGTCGGCCTGATGGAGTCGCTTCTGACGGCAAAGCTGGTGGATGATTTAACCCAAACGCCTTCCAGCAAAGCGCGCGAGAGCGCGGGTCTGGGCATCGCCAACATTCTCGCCGGGTTCTATGGCGGTATCGCCGGGTGCGCGATGATCGGCCAGACCATCGTTAATGTTGAAATGGGTAAAGCGCGCAGCCGCGTGTCGACCGTTGCCGCAGGCCTGGTGCTGCTCCTGCTGGTGACTGCCTTAAGCGAAGTGATGGCAAAAATCCCGATGGCCGTGCTCGCCGGGGTGATGGTGATTGTCGCGGTGAAGACCTTTAGCTGGCACAGTATTCGTCCGGCTGAGCTGGCGCGCAATCCGTGGCCGGAAACGCTGGTGATGCTGGTGACCGTCGGCGCAACCGTCGGCACCAGCAATCTGGCAATCGGCGTTCTGGCAGGGCTGATCTCAATGGCACTAATCCCCCGCCGTCTGCGGACTCAAGCGCAGGCTACATCAGAAAAAGCGTCGCCAGCCCAAGAAAAATAAAGAATCCGCCGGTGTCGGTAATCGCGGTAATCATTACGCTGGAGCCGACCGCCGGGTCGCGTCCCAGCTTGACCATAACCATTGGGATAATGACGCCCATCATTGCCGCCATCAGTAGATTGAGCATCATCGCCAACGTCATCACGCCGCCCAGTTGCGGATCGTCGTATAGCCACCAGGTGATAGCCCCCATGATCCCGCCCCAGACGATCCCATTGATCAGCGCAACGCCCATCTCGCGCAAGATCAGGAAGGTAAAACTTCCCGGCTGAATATGCTGTAACGCCATTGCCCGCACGATCATGGTGATCGTCTGGTTGCCCGTGTTGCCGCCAATCCCGGCGACAATCGGCATTAGCGACGCCAGCGCCACCAGTTGGGAAATAGTATGTTCGAAGCCATCGATCACGCGGGAAGCGATAAACGCGGTGCAAAGATTCACCGCCAGCCAGGCCCAGCGGGTCTTCACCGCTTTGCTCACCGGCGCAAACACGTCGTCATCGTTGCTCAGGCCGCCCATGCGGCGTAAATCGTTATCCGTCTCCTCATAGACCACGTCAACGATCTCATCAATGGTTAAACGTCCCATCAGCTTGCCGTCGGCATCAATCACCGCGGCGCTAAGTAAGTCATCACGTTCAAAGGTACGCGCCACTTTCTCCGCGTCTTCGTGCGGCTGGAAGGTCACCGGATCGCCTTCCATCACTTCCCCTACCCGCTTCTGCGCATCGTTAAGCAGAATGGTTTGCAGCTCGAGTTCGCCGAGCAGCAGCTTATTGCGGGTGGTCACAAACAGTTTATCGGTATTCTCCGGCATTTTACCCAGTCGCCGCAGATAGCGCTGCACCGCTGCGAGAGTCGCTTCCGGACGAACGGTAATGACCTCAAACTCCATGATCGCGCCGACGGTATTGTCGGCGTAGCGCATCATCTGGCGAATACGCGCGCGCTTATCCGCAGGCAGGGTGGCCAGTAAACGTCCGGTCAGATCGCGGGGCAAGTGCTGTAGCAGGTAAACCTGTTCATCGATATCGAGATTTTGCAGCGCGAACAGCAGATCGTGATCGCTCATCTCTTCGATGAGGTCGCCCCAGACGCTTTCCGACGCCTCCAGCAGCACTTTGCCGCGCTTGTCATCGGCGACCAGCCGCCAGAGCGCGTTGCGCGCATCATAGGGCAGCGCTTCGAGCGCATCGGCAAGATCCGGCGGCGGCAGGTGTGAAACCAGCATTTCCACTTCCGCCAGATCGTCGGCCAGGGTACTGTCATCGTAGCGTTCAGCGAGGGTTAATTTACCCAGCAGTGAAGATGTGACGGCTTTATCGGTGCTCAGGAGCCAAATGAGGCGGGCGCGCTCTTCATCGCGCAATCTGGCGCTTTTTTTGTGCAAAACGGACATCGGTCAGGCAATCCTTGTAAAAATATCTGTCAGACCAGCAGGCCGGAAGCCTTAAGCATAGCGCGAGGAGGCGGAAATAATAACCGCTATGAATTCGGTCGACGGAAAAAACAGCAGCCTGCAGATACCCCGGAGGTCGACTGACGCCTCCGGGACGGCGTAAACCGATCAGGCGGTACGGGCAACCGCATCGCGGGTCGCCAGTTCGCGCTCATTTCCGGTCAGCTCTGAGAGCTGGCCGCCGCGCATTTCCAGCAGCCTGTCGGCGTGCTGAAAGTAGTGATCGTCATGGCTGATGGCAAAGAGGGTTTTGCCCATCTCCTTCATCAGCGGCAGCAGCACCTGATAGAATTCGCGGCGGAAATGGGGGTCCTGATCTGCCGCCCATTCATCCAGCATGATGATATCTCTGTCTTCTGCTAACGCCAGCAGCAGCGCCACGCGCTTTTTCTGCCCTTTTGACAGCTTCAGGTCGAGAATTTTGCCATCGTCCAGCCGTAGCTTATGATTCATTTGCAGATAGCCCAGCCACTTCTCCACCAGTGCCGGATCGGCCGCCTTCCCTTCCGGTCCCAGCAGCCTGTCGAACAGCCAGACGTCGGTAAAGACCGCCGAGAAAAGCTTGCGGTAATCTTCCGGCTTATCCGCCGCCATCGGCTGCCCGTCAACCAGGATCTGCCCAGAAACCGGCTGATACAAACCGGTCAGCAGCATGGCCAGCGTCGATTTTCCGCTCCCGTTGCCGCCAATCAGGAATACCAGCTCGCCGCGCCTGAGAGTCAGATTAATCGGCCCGACCGCAAAGCTGTTGTCGGGATAATGGAAGGTAATATCGCGCAGCTCGAGCGTCTGCCAGTGGGGGTACACCTGCGCCTGCGGGAATTCAGCGCGGTAGGGCGCGAGCGAAAACTTATTCAGCTTATTGAATGCCACCTGAGCGCTGAGCAGAGTCGGCAGCGCGCCAACCGCAGAGAGCAGCGGCGTGCGCAGGAAGAGCAGCGTCAACGAATAGGTGGCCGCCACCGCCGTATCGGCCCAGCCCAGGCTGTTAGCCATCCAGAAGACCAGGCCAATCGCGCCCAGCATCATAATATTCGACCAGTTGACCGCGCTCAGATGGAAGGTATCGGCGCGGACAATATGGTGGCGGTATTCGCGCGCGTCCGGGAGATAGAGCTGATTAAATACATATTCAGCGCGCTCGCGATTAAGGGTGAGCTCTTTGCGTCCTTCGAGAACCGTTTGATAATCGTGATACAGCTTATCTTCGGTTTCGCGCAGCGAGGCCATGTGCTTGTAGACCCGCGACACCAGCACAAATCCGCCCCAGATGGTTAACGCCAGCCACAGCGCGGTAACCAGCATCATTTTTCCTGACAGCCAGGCCAGATAAGCGGCGGAACCAAAGGTCAGAATAATCCCCTGTACCAGCTCCGGCAGACGCACGAAAGCAATGGTAATGTTGCGGATGTCGCTGGTTAACCCGGCCAGCAGCGACGCGCTGCCGATTTTCTCGATCTTCTCAATTTGCGTATCCAGAATGCGCTTAATAAATTCCCCGCGCAGGCGATAAACAAAATGGTGGCCGAGCGTAGTAAGCGCCAGTTGCGAGCCAAGGGTGACCGCCATCAGCAGCAATAATAGTCCCAGAAATTCCGGCAGTACCGTCAGGGAGGTATCGACGATAGTTATCAGGCGCAGGTTAATAAAGGCGATAAGCCCAATACCCAGCGCCGCGCTCAGCAGGCTCAGGGCAATGACGGAGATAAACGGCCAGCGGTACTGACGCCAGACAAGAAGAAGAAGTTCCATAACGCGTAATCCGGGCAAGCAAAAACAGCCAGCAGTTTAAACTGCTCGACGATGACAGCAAGAATAATTCTTATTTTTATTCTTTATTCCCTGCCAGGCGGAAAGTGAGATTGTAGCGACAGGAGCCGGTATCCGGATGAACACCCTCTTTTAGCGGCTGAATGCCGTGGTAAAACAGCCGTGATTCGCCGCCCCAGACCACCACATCGCCGTGCTCCAGCAGCACCCGCTGTAGCGGATCGCTACGCCGCAGGCCGCCAAACTGGAATATCGCCGGCAACCCCAGCGAGACGGAGACGATCGGCGCCCGCAGGTCGCGCTCGTCTTTATCCTGATGCAGCGACAGCTTTGTGCCGGGCTGATAGCGATTAATAAGACACGCATCCGGGGTAAAGTGCGCATAGCCGCCCGCCGCCGCCGCCTCTGAGGCCAGCTCGCGGAAAAGCGGCGGCATCTGCGGCCAGCGCTTTTCCGTCAGCGGATCGTCGCTGGCATAGAGATAGCCGCGCGCGTTCGTGGTCCAGCCCAGCTCGCCACAGTTAGTCATCGCCACCGACATCGTATAGCCGCCGGGGGTAACCATCTGACGAAAAGGCGAACGATGGGCAATATCGGTGATTGCCTGCAAAAGCGCTGGCGCGCGTTCACGGGCGTAGCGGCGCAAAATTATCGCCCCCGGAGCCAGTTGCTCCTGCCAGGGCGGCGTATCGGCAAAAAGATCGAGCATTATGTCTCCTCGTATTGCGCTTCTCGCGCCAGCAGCAGCGCCTTACGCGCCGTTCCCCAACGATAGCCGGATAGCGCCCCACCCTCGCGAACCACACGATGACACGGGATAACCAGCGCCAGCTTATTGGCGGCACAGGCGCTGGCCACCGCCCTCACCGCGCGGGGACGCCCCATACTTTGCGCCACCTGGCGATAGCTGCGGGTCTCCCCCGCCGGGATCTGGCGCAGCGCCTGCCAGACCTGAAGCTGGAAAGCCGTGCCGCGCAGATCCAGCGGCAAAGAAAACGGCTGGCGATGATCGTTAAGATGAGAAAAGACCTGCGCAACCCGCAGGCGAAAGACTTCATCGCCTGGATGCAGTCGCGCATTGGGGAACAGGCTGGCTAATTGATCATACAGCGAGCTGTCGTTATCTCCCGGTAGCACGGCACAGATTCCCCGTTCGCTCTCAGCCACCAGGCAGCGCCCCAGCGGCCCGTCGCCGCATACCCAGGTAATGTCCATATTCTCACCGCCGCGGCGAAACTGACGGCCGGTCATCCCCAGCGCGGCGTCAGCCTGCTGATAGTAGCTGCTATTATCCGGGAAACCGGCGGATAGCGCCGCGTCGGTAATTTTCGCCCCCTGCCCTAACGCTTCGCGTAAACGGCGAGCGCGCCAGGCCTGTTGCCAGGCTTTGGGGGTCATACCGGTCACGGATTTAAAGAGGCGGTGAAAATGAAAGGGGCTAACCGCAAGCTGGCGTGCCAGTGCTTCCAGCGTGATCGGCGTCTCCTGCTCCAGCAGACGGCAGGCGGCAGCGACTTTCTCTACCTTCTGCTGCTGCGGATCGCTGTTTTCCGGCTGGCAGCGTTTGCACGGGCGAAAGCCTGCCGCCTGCGCGGTATCGACATCAGGATAGAAGCGAACATTTTCCCGCAGCGCGCGACGAGAGCGGCAGGACGGACGGCAGCAAACGCCGGTAGTCAGCACGGCAAAAACGAACTGACCATCGGCGCCGGTATCGCGTTCGCATACTGCCTGCCAGCGGCGCTCATCGTTATCAAACATTATCGGTTTCATCACGGACTCCTGCTGTAAGTGTAACTTCAGTCTGGGCCGAAGTCCGTTAGCAAAAACCCGAAATCTTGCGGTTTAATTTTTCTCGCCAACCAGGAAAGCGCGGAACTGCGGAGACATCCAGGTTTTAAACCCCTCCCCCTCTTTGACAATCATATAGACCGCCAGCCCCTGTTCACGCACCACCTCCTGCGCTTTTTCCGGCCCCAACACCATCAGCCCGGTATCCCAGCCATCGGCTTCCAGGGCCGTCGGAGCGATAACGGTCACCGAAACCAGCTTGTGATCGATTGGTCGCCCGGTTTGCGGATCGATGACGTGCGAGATGCGCTTGCCGTCCAGCTCATAGTAGTTGCGATAGCTGCCCGAGGTACTGATACCGTGGCCGTTAATATCGACGATCGCCTGTACCGCATTTTCGCGATCGGTCGGTTTCTGGATCGCGACCCGCCACGGTTGACCTTCGGCATTCATGCCCCGGCTCACCAGCGCCCCGCCCACCGAGACCAGGTAGCGCGAGATCCCCTCCTGTTCCATCAGGCGCGCCAGATGATCGGCAGCGTAGCCTTCACCGACGGTGGAGAGATCGACGAACAGATCCGCAATGTCTTTTTGCAGATACTGCCCGTCGGCCCGGTTGATCACCGTCAGATGCTGTAAGCCGCTACGCGCTTTGGCATCGGCAATCTGCTGCGGATCCGGCGTTTTTACCGGCTGTTTGTCCGGGCCAAAGCCCCATAAATTGACCAGCGGCCCGACGGTAATATCCATAGCGCCGTGAGTTTTAGCGCCAATTCGCAGGGACATCGTCACGATATCCGCCATCGCCTCGCTGACCGGCCAGGGCGATGTCTCCGGCGAATGGTTAAAGCGCATCAACGCTGAATCGTTCTTCCAGGTGGAAAGCAGAAGATCGTCAGCATCCAGCTGAGCCTGAACTTTCTGACGCAGCGCCTCGGCCTTCGCCTGATCAAGGTCTATGACGCTGACCCGCCAGAATGTGCCCATGGTTTTACCGTCCAGTACGGTAGCGGCGGATTTTGGCGTCTGGGGAGAAGTGGCTGAATCACAACCTGAAAGTAATACCAGGGCCCCGAACAGGGCGGCGCGGAAAAATGTCATGTCCATAAAATTGGCTTCCTCTTGCTAAGGCCCAAAGAGTACACCAGCAAGGTTAAACCGGGCATAAAAAAAGGCGCCATCGGCGCCTTTTTTCAAACTTCAGCGTGCTTAGAACTGGTAAACCAGGCCCAGAGCAACGATGTCGTCGGTAGAGATACCGGCATCTTTGGTGAATTTGTTGTCGTCCAGCAGGTTGATTTTGTAATCAACGTAGGTAGACATATTTTTGTTGAAGTAGTAGGTTGCGCCTACATCAACATATTTCAGGATATCCTGGTCACCATAACGGCCCAGGTCTTTACCTTTTGACTGCAGGTAAGCCACGGACGGACGCAGACCGAAGTCGAACTGGTACTGGGCAACCACTTCAAAGTTCTGCGCTTTATTAGCAAAACCGATGTTACCAGTACGAGTTGCGTTATAGGTCTGGGAGTACTGAGTCGCCAGGTAGATATTGTTGGCGTCATATTTCAGACCGCCGGTGTAGGTTTCAGCGTTGTCGCCTTCACCCAGAATGCGGCGAGAGAAGCCGTCAGAGTCGGTATATCTGGTGTTGATGCTGTTCTGCTCAGAAGTACGTTTAGAGTGAGAGTACGCAAAACCAGCGCTGATACCGTCATAGATATCATAGGTCAGAGAGGTGCCGTAGCCGTCGCCGTTCTGTTTATTCCAGTCACGACCATTGTTGGTGGAACCTTCACCGCTTACGCTGCCGTTTTTACCCTGATACTGCAGAGCAAAGTTCAGACCGTCAACCAGACCGAAGAAGTCGGAGTTACGGTAGGTCGCCACGCCGTTAGCGCGAGACTGCAGGAAGTTATCAGAACCGTAGGTGTCGCCGCCGAATTCCGGCAGAACGTCGGTCCAGGAAGTCACGTCGTATACTACGCCGTAGTTACGACCGTAGTCGAAAGAACCCGCGTCGCCGAATTTCAGACCCGCAAATGCCAGACGAGTCCAGGACTGCTTGTCAGAACCTTCTACGTTGTTCGCCTGAACGTTGTATTCCCACTGGCCGTAACCGGTCAGCTGGTCGTTGATCTGAGTTTCGCCTTTGATGCCCAGACGCATGTAGGTCTGGTCGCCATCGGAAGATTTGTCGTCAGAGAAATAGTGCAGACCGTCGATTTTACCGTACAGGTCTAATTTGTTGCCATCTTTGTTATAGACTTCAGCCGCATTCGCTGCGCCTGCTACCAGCAGAGCCGGTACCAGGAGGGACAGTACTTTAACTTTCATGTTATTAACCCTCTGTTTGTTATATGCCTTTTATTATTGCCACTGCTTACTGATTACCCTTCTAATCAGTCGGCTATTTCATTGTGCTGCAAAATGCAGAATAATCCAACAAGAATATGATACTAAAACTTCTAAGATGTTTCAAAATACCCACAAGATGTTTCAATTTGTAAATCAAAGGGAACTTTTTTTCTGCCACAAATGCGCAACTAAATAAGCACTAATAATCAAAAAATAAAAATTTTCAATCCCTGTCAATGAGTTACATGGTTACATCTCTATAGCACTCAATGGTAAAACAAAATTCTCGTCTGCGACTAAAATTAATCCCGCTATCATCATTAACTTTATTTATTACCGTCATTCAGTTCTGAATGTCTGTTTACCCCTATTTCAACCGGATGCCTCGCATCCGGTTTTTTTTACCCTTCTTTACACATCTTTAATTATTCCATGCTACTCGTGAAAAAAATAACGGTTATTAATCAAACAACTTACGTCTAAGCTCAACGCTATTTATATAATTTCTTGTTATTTAGTGCTATTTCCCTAAGGTAATCCGTCAATAATTGTACAAAAACAACTGCGGTGTACATCTTTGCTCGCATTACTGGTTTAAGATAAATCTCAAGGCAAAAAAGTCATTGTAGGGTATTCAGATGTATGGATTTTGGACGTTAACCTTTATACTGTTCGTAGCATCTGCGCTGCCCCCGGTTAACTTGGTGCAACAGTCCGTTTACACACACTGATGAGTCGTACTCTCACACGATGACCCCGAAAAAATTTTCCCTGATACCCGGCAACATTACCCGCTTCTTTATTCTCATGGTCATCGTCCTGCTGGCGACGATGGGGGTCATGATCCAAAGCGCCGTTAACGCCTGGCTAAAAGATAAAAGCTACCAGGTTGTCGATGTCAGCTACGACTTGCATAAACGCATCGATACCTGGCGCTACGCCACCTGGCAAATCTATGACAACATCGCCGCAACCTCTGCCAGCTCAGCCTCCGAGACCGGGTTGCAGGAAACGCGTTTAAAGCAGGATGTTTACTATCTGGAGAAACCCCGGCGCAAAACCGAAGCGCTGATTTTTGGCTCTCATGACGGCTCAACGCTGGAAATGACGCAAAAAATCTCCAACTATCTCGATATCCTGTGGGGCGCCGAGACGATTCCCTGGTCAATGTATTATCTCAACGGCCTGGATAACAGCCTGATACTGGTTTCAACGCTGCCGTTAAAAGATCTCTCTTCCAGCTTCAAAGAATCGACGATCAGCAGCGTCGTTGAATCACGCCGGGCTGAGATGCTGCTGCAGGCCAATACCCTTGATGAACGCGAGACGTTTTCGTCGCTGCGCCACCTCGCCTGGCAAAACGGCTACTACTTCACCTTACGCACCACCTTTAACCAGCCCGGTCATCTGGCGACGGTAGTGGCCTTCGATCTGCCCATTAACGATCTCATTCCGCCGAGTATGTCTCTGGAGAGTTTCCGTCTGGAGCCCGATCCCTCGCAGAACGGAACCAGCAATCCGGATAAAGAAGCTGCCGACATCGTCAGCATTAACTTTAACGGCCCGCAGATTGAAATTATCACGACCATTAATACCACCGGTATGCGCCTGGTCTGGATGGTGCCCTTTAGCGAGCTGATTCTGGAATCGCTGCAAAATATTTTACTGCCGCTGCTGCTGAATATTGGTCTGCTGGCGCTGGCGCTGTTCGGATTTACCACCTTCCGCCACTACAGCGGACGTAAAAGCGTCGCGGGAACGGCTATCTCCTCGGCAGCCAATAGTGAACTACGCGCTCAGCGCGCCATTCACGAAGAGATCGTTTCCCTGCTGCCGCTCGGGCTGCTGGTGCACGATCTGGAGGCTAACCGTACGGTGATCAGCAATCCGATCGCCGATCATCTGCTGCCGCATCTGAACCTGCAAAACATCATTAATATGGCCGATCAGCATCAGGGCGTGATCCAGGCGACGGTGAACAATGAACTGTATGAAATCCGTCAGTTCCGCAGTCAGGTTTCGCCACGAACGCAAATTTTTATTATTCGCGATCAGGACCGTGAGGTGATGGTGAATAAGAAACTTAAGCAGGCCCAGCGTCTGTATGAGAAAAATCAGCAGGGCCGCACGGCGTTTATGCAGCATATCGGAGCGGCGCTCAGGCAGCCGGCGCAGACGCTGGCGGAAGAAGCCGCGGCGCTCGGCATGGCAGAAAGCCGCAGGCTGGCCCAGCATGCGGACGAACTGGTGCAGTTGGTAGATGAAATCGAGCTGGCAAACCTGCTGGAGAGCGATAGCTGGAAGAGCGCTCAGGGTCTATTCTCGATTCAGGAACTGATAGATGAAGTGGTGCCTGAAGTGCTACCTATCATCAAACGTAAGGGTCTACAGCTGCTGATTAACAACGCCTTGCCGGCCAATGAGCAACGCTACGGCGATCGCGACGCCCTGCGCCGTACGCTTTTACTGCTTATCCAGTATTCGGTTACCACCACGCCTATTGGCAAAATTACTCTGGAAGTGAGTAAAGATGAATCAGCGGACGATCGTCTGACCTTCCGTATTCTCGATACCGGCAACGGCGTTTCCGCAAACGAAATTGACAATATGCACTTCCCGTTCCTCAACGATACGCAGGCAGACCTCTACGGCAAGGCCAACGCCCTCACCTTCTGGCTCTGCGATCGCCTGACGCGCAAGCTCGGCGGGCAGCTCAATATCAAAGCACGCGAGTCGCTGGGTACCCGCTACTCCCTGCATTTAAAAATGGCCGCCAGCGCAGAGGAGAGTGAGTCAGGGGAACATCTGCTGGATGACGTGGTGATATTGCTTGATGTGACCGCCAATGAAGTCCGCCGTATTGTGACTCGCCAGCTGGAGAGCTGGGGGGCCACCTGCATCACGCCGGATGACAGAATCACAAGTCAACAATATGATCTCTTTTTAACGGATAATCCGTCTAATCTTACTGCTTCGGGCTTGCTTTTAAGCGATGATGAAGCCCGGGTTCATAAGATTGGTCCTGGTCAGCTCCGCGTAAACTTTAATATCAGCGCTGCGCTGCAGGAAGCTATCCTGCAATTGATTGAGCAGCAGCTTGCAGAGGAAGAGGAGCAGCCTTCCTCTGCCGGTAGCGAAAGTAACGCCGAACTGCATGCCAGCGGCTATTACACGCTGTTTGCTGACACGGTACCAGATGATGTTAAGAGGCTGTATAATGAACGGGCAACGGGCGATTTCGCCGCGCTGGCGCAGACCGCTCACCGCCTCAAAGGGGCGTTTGCTATGCTAAATCTGGTACCCGGCAAGCAGTTATGTGAAACGCTTGAGCATCTGATCCGAGAAAAAGATGCGCAAGGCATAGAAAAATATATCAGCGACATTGACGACTACGTCAAGAGCTTGCTGTAGCAAGGTAGCCTAATACATGAACAATATGAACGTAATTATTGCCGATGACCATCCGATCGTACTGTTCGGTATTCGTAAGTCACTTGAACAAATTGAGTGGGTGAACGTTGTCGGCGAGTTTGAAGACTCCACCGCATTAATCAACAATCTGCCAAAACTGGACGCACATGTCCTGATTACCGATTTATCCATGCCCGGTGATAAATACGGCGATGGCATTACGCTTATCAAATACATCAAGCGTCATTTCCCGGACCTGTCAATCATTGTACTGACGATGAATAACAACCCGGCGATCCTTAGCGCGGTTCTGGATCTGGACATAGAAGGGATTGTCCTGAAACAGGGGGCGCCAACCGACCTGCCTAAAGCGCTGGCAGCGCTGCAAAAAGGCAAAAAATTCACTCCCGAGAGCGTTTCGCGCCTGCTGGAAAAAATCAGCGCTGGCGGTTACGGCGACAAACGTTTGTCGCCGAAAGAGAGTGAAGTGCTGCGCCTGTTCGCCGAAGGCTTCCTGGTCACCGAGATAGCCAAAAAGCTCAACCGCAGCATCAAAACCATCAGTAGCCAGAAAAAATCGGCGATGATGAAGCTCGGCGTGGAAAACGACATCGCCCTGCTGAACTACCTTTCTTCCGTTTCCCTGAGCTCCACCGACAAAGACTAAACTCTTTTCTTCCCGGATAGCGCGGCGTTATCCGGGAATCTTCTCTACTCCCTTCCCTTACGTACCCGCGCAGCATAGAGCGTTAACGTCTGCTTAATGATATCCAGCGTGACCGGCTTAGAAAGACAGCTGTCCATACCGGATTCCAGGCAGCGCTGCTTCTCTTCCGCCAGCGCGTTGGCAGTGACGCCAATCACCGGCAGCGTGAGCCCCAGCTGGCGAATACGCTGAGTCAGACGATAGCCGTCCATGTTCGGCATGTTGACATCGCTGAGCACGATATCAATATGCTGTTTGCTCAGGACATTCAGCGCATCGACCCCATCATTTGCCGTCACGCATTGATAGCCCAGCGATCCAAGCTGATCGGCCAGCAGGCGACGGTTGATCGGATGATCGTCAACCACCAGAATCATCATGTCATCATTGCTGGCGTTTTGCGCATCCGCGGCAGCTAGCGCAGGGCCGTTATCCGCACTGGCTACGGCAATATGGAAGATGCGTCCCAGCAGCGGCAGTAGCTCGTGCGGCGTGGCGACGCTATGCAGCCACTCGCCGGGTACCCGCTCTTGCGGAATACCGATATGCCGACGAGAGAAGATCACCATCGCGCAGCCAGCCCAGGATTCATGCGTCTCGCTATCGGTTAACAGAATATCTTCCGCTCCCGGCGTTTGCCCGTCAAAACGACGGACAGGAACGCCGTGGAAGGTCAGCAACTGCTCGACGAACACCGCCAGCGAGCTGTTATCAATCGCCAGCCAGCAGCATTTTTCAGCCAGGCCATCAATATTCAGCGGCGGCGTATTTTGCACGCCATAAAGCGGGATACGAATAGTGAATCGACTGCCCATACCCGGTTCGGTTTCGACGGCGATATCGCCATCCATCATGCTGATAAGCTTTTCACAAATCGCCAGGCCGAGCCCGGTTCCCTGGAAGTTGCGCTGCACGCCGGTACCGACCTGGAAGAACGGATCGAACAGGCGTAGCACCTCTTTCGCCGGGATCCCTTCGCCGGTGTCGCGTACGCTGATGCGCAGATAATCATCCGCCCGCTCTACGTGCAGGACAATACAGCCGGTATCGGTAAACTTAATCGCATTACTCAACAGGTTTGAAATAACCTGCTGCAGGCGCATCGGATCGCCGGACATCAGTTGCGGAACGTCTGGCTCAATAAAGCAGTACAGCCCGAGATGTTTACGCACCACCAGCGGCAGATAGTTGGCGGAGATATGGTTCATTACCTCACGCGGCGAAAACTCCCGCGGCTCAATTTTAAGCTGCTCGGACTCAATTTTAGAGAAATCGAGAATATCGCTAATGATTTTCAGCAGCAGGCTGGAAGAGTTGTTCATCGCTGTCACCAGACGATCGACGCCCTTCGGTAGCTCCTTGGTCTGCAAGAGATCGAGGTTGCCGATAATCCCGTACAGCGGCGTACGCAGTTCGTGGCTGACGGTGGCGAGGAACATCGATTTCGAGTGGCTGGCCTGCTCGGCGGCCTGGGCCATCTCCTGCAGGGACTCTTCCATTTTGACGCGCGCCGATACGTCCACCAGTACGCAGATCGCCACGTTCTCGTTGCGATAGCGCGAATGGACAAAGCTGATTTGCAGGTTGGTATTATTGCTGGTCAGCACATCGACAAAGTTTACCTGCTGGCCGCAGATAATTTGCGTCAGCCGCTGCCGGTCCTCATGAGTTAACATGTTGAGATAGTTATGCGCCAGCTCGTTACTCAGGATATTGGTGCCGTCGAGGGTACGTAAAATACAGATCCCCACCGGCGCGGAGGCAACGATTTTGCGGTTGAACTGCTCATGCTCTTCCAGGCGCTGGGCATCATTTTCGGCCGGAATAAAAATCCGTCGTTCATACATTCGGGCGAGGGCGAAAAGGAGCGCGCCGGTGAGCAGATTGAGTACCACCGCGTTCAGTATCAGCATCCGAATGCGTTCCAGCACCTGATCTACCGGCACCGAATAGACAATACTTAAGGATGACGGCGGCAGGCTTTTTTTCATCGCCAGCTCGCGAAAACCCGCGGTATAGCCAAACCACAGACGTTCCTGCATCCACTTCGCGTCCGGTTTGATATTGCTATTCGATCCGGCAAGTGAAATCAGCGACTGTCCATTATCGTCAAGGATCGTCACGTTCATCGGCAAACTGCCCGGGGTAAAGAAACTTTCCATACGGATGGTTTGCTCTACGCCAAGCATCGCCTGCAGACGATTCGCCACATAGATGGGCGTGAGCGCATAGAAATAGCCAACGCCCGGGCGCACGCCCTGGCTTATCCAGAACAGATTATTGCCGCGCTCGTTTTGCGGCGCGTCGCGATACTGCTCAATGCGCTGATGCAGTACTTTAAGCGCCTGGTCCCGCTCCAGCGGGATATCACGCAGGCCGAAGTTGGCCATGCACAGATTGTCGCTACCAATCAAAAAAATACGATTGAGGTCGTAGGCCGTGGAGAAATTGTCGCGCCAGTAGCGCATAAACCACGCCAATGACTGCAGCGAATTACGCCAGGTGGAACTCATCAGCGCACAGTCGGAATCCGGATAGAGCGGTTCAAAATCAGGAATTGAAATATTGCCGCGCTGGGCCGGCGTATCGCCGCCTTCGCCGCCTTCGCCGCCATCTATCGGCCGATTACCGGCAACATATTTCAGCTCCTTAATCACGTCGGCCGTACGCTGTATATAGCGCTGCGCCTGATCGGCATTGAGGTTAAATTCCTGGCGAATTTCCGATTCCCGATCGTGCAAAGCGTTGACGATGTAAAACACCGAAACAAAAGCGACCAGCACCCACAGCAGTACCGCCAGCGCTCTGAACAGATAGCGTGAAACTTTTAACGTGTTATGGAAAGAAGCTAGATATTTCAATGTGGCGATGCTCGGCCGTCAGGGGCTCAACAGAATGGCGTTAAGGTAACGATAAAACTACGGTCCCGCAACGGGAAAACAAAAAGGGCCGGGGATGAGCCCGACCCTTTCAGAACAATTACCGCAGAGAATTACTCTTCATCTTCGGCGATGTCATCGTCAGTGTCCGCTTCCGGCGCGATATCTTCATCGCCTTCCGCCGCGCTGCCGTCGATGGCATCCAGCTCTTCGTCATCAACCGGCTCAGCAACGCGCTGCAGACCGACCACGTTTTCATCTTCCGCGGTACGAATCAGGATCACGCCCTGAGTGTTACGGCCGACAATGCTCACCTCGGAAACGCGGGTTCGTACCAGCGTGCCCGCATCGGTGATCATCATAATCTGGTCGCAGTCATCAACCTGCACCGCGCCCACCACGGAACCGTTGCGTTCGGTCACTTTGATTGAGATTACGCCCTGGGTCGCACGCGACTTGGTTGGATACTCTTCAGCCGCGGTACGTTTACCGTAGCCATTCTGCGTAACGGTCAGGATGGCCCCTTCACCGCGCGGAATGATCAACGAAACCACTTTATCTTCGCCGGCCAGCTTGATGCCGCGTACGCCGGTAGCGGTACGGCCCATTGCGCGGACGGCGTCCTCTTTAAAGCGCACCACTTTACCGGCGGCGGAGAACAGCATAACTTCGTCCTGACCGGAGGTCAGATCGACGCCAATCAGCTCATCGCCTTCGTTGAGGTTAACCGCGATAATACCGGCAGAACGCGGACGGCTGAATTCGGTCAGCGCCGTTTTCTTCACGGTACCGCTGGCGGTAGCCATAAAGACGTTCACGCCCTCTTCGTACTCACGTACCGGCAGAATCGCAGTGATACGTTCGTTGGCTTCAAGCGGCAGCAGGTTGACGATCGGACGCCCGCGCGCGCCGCGGCTGGCTTCCGGCAGCTGATAAACCTTCATCCAGTAGAGACGCCCGCGGCTGGAGAAGCAGAGGATCGTGTCGTGGGTGTTGGCCACCAGCAGGCGGTCGATAAAGTCTTCTTCTTTTATACGCGCCGCAGATTTACCTTTACCGCCACGACGCTGTGCTTCGTAATCGGTTAACGGCTGGTACTTCACGTAGCCCTGATGCGAAAGGGTCACGACAACATCTTCCTGGTTGATCAGGTCTTCGATGTTGATATCCGCGCTGTTAGCGGTGATCTCGGTACGACGCGCGTCGCCGAACTGTTCACGGACCAGCTCCAGCTCTTCACGGATAACTTCCATCAGGCGATCGGCGCTGCCCAGAATGTGCAGCAGTTCCGCAATCTGTTCCAGCAGCTCTTTGTATTCATCGAGCAGTTTTTCATGCTCAAGACCGGTCAGTTTCTGCAAACGCAGATCCAGAATCGCCTGCGCCTGCTGTTCGGTCAGGTAGTACTGACCGTCGCGTACGCCGAACTCAGGCTCCAGCCATTCCGGACGAGCGGCGTCATCGCCTGCGCGTTCCAGCATAGCGGAAACGTTGCCCAGATCCCATGAACGCGCGATTAATGCTGCTTTCGCTTCCGCCGGAGTCGGCGCGCGGCGAATCAGTTCGATAATCGGATCGATGTTGGCCAGGGCAATCGCCAGCGCTTCGAGGATATGCGCGCGATCGCGGGCTTTACGCAGTTCAAAAATAGTACGACGGGTCACCACTTCGCGGCGGTGGCGCACGAACGCGGCAATAATTTCTTTCAGGTTCATGATCTTCGGCTGACCATGGTGCAGGGCAACCATGTTGATACCGAAGGAGACCTGGAGCTGAGTCTGCGAATAGAGGTTGTTAAGCACCACCTCACCCACCGCATCGCGCTTCACTTCAATCACGATGCGCATGCCATCTTTATCAGACTCGTCGCGCAGCGCGCTGATGCCTTCAACGCGTTTGTCTTTGACCAGCTCGGCGATTTTCTCAATCAGGCGCGCTTTGTTCACCTGATACGGAATTTCATGCACGATGATGGTTTCGCGGCCGGTCTTCGCGTCAGCTTCCACTTCCGCGCGAGCGCGAATGTACACTTTTCCGCGACCCGTACGATAGGCCTCTTCAATGCCGCGGCGACCGTTGATGATCGCAGCTGTCGGGAAGTCCGGGCCGGGAATATGTTCCATCAGCCCTTCAATGCTGATGTCTTCGTTTTCAACGTAGGCCAGACAGCCGTTGATCACTTCGGTCAGGTTGTGCGGCGGAATATTAGTCGCCATACCTACCGCGATACCGGACGAACCGTTGACTAGCAGGTTCGGGATTTTGGTCGGCATAACGTCAGGGATTTTCTCCGTGCCGTCATAGTTATCGACGAAATCCACCGTCTCTTTTTCGAGGTCGGCCATCAGTTCATGGGCGATCTTCGACATACGGATTTCCGTATAACGCATCGCTGCGGCGGAGTCGCCGTCGACCGAACCAAAGTTACCCTGGCCATCTACCAGCATGTAACGCAGGGAGAATGGCTGCGCCATACGTACAATGGTGTCGTATACGGCAGTATCACCATGAGGGTGGTATTTACCGATGACGTCACCCACGACACGGGCAGATTTTTTATAGGCTTTGTTCCAGTCATTGCCCAATACGTTCATGGCGTATAGTACGCGACGGTGTACCGGCTTCAGGCCATCTCGGACATCCGGCAGCGCACGGCCAACAATGACCGACATCGCATAATCCAGATAGGAGCTCTTCAGCTCTTCCTCAATGTTGACCGGTGTAATTTCTCTCGCAAGGTCGCTCATCTAACCGCTATCCCTCTACTGTATCCCGGATTCAAAGGTCGCAAATTATAACACAGCCGCGGTGATACGGGTAAACCTATACCCAATGATTTTCGCGCTGTGACAGGGACAGGGATAGACGGTTTATTCATCGCGGAGGCCTGATATACTTGCCGGTCTGAACTGAACAGGAGTAATAGCGCCCATGAATGCCGAAAAACCGTCGGTGGCCCACAATGTTGATCATAATGAAATCGCTAAATTTGAAGCCGTCGCATCGCGCTGGTGGGATTTAGAGGGCGAATTCAAACCGTTACATCGCATTAATCCTTTGCGTCTTGGCTATATTGCGGAGCGCTCAGGCGGCCTGTTTGGTAAGAAAGTGCTGGATGTCGGCTGCGGCGGCGGCATCCTGGCAGAAAGCATGGCCCGGGAAGGCGCTACGGTCACCGGTCTGGATATGGGGTTTGAACCGCTTCAGGTCGCGAAACTGCATGCCCTGGAGAGCGGTATTCAGGTCGACTATGTCCAGGAAACCGTGGAAGAACACGCGGCGAAGCACGCCGGGGAGTACGATGTCGTCACCTGCATGGAGATGCTGGAGCACGTGCCGGACCCGCAGTCGGTCGTTCACGCCTGCGCGCGGCTGGTCAAGCCTGGCGGCCAGGTATTCTTCTCTACCATTAACCGTAACGGTAAAGCCTGGCTGATGGCGGTTGTCGGCGCCGAGTACGTCATGAAGATGGTGCCGAAGGGAACCCACGATGTGAAGAAATTCATTAAACCAGCGGAGCTGCTCGGCTGGGTGGATGAGACAATTCTGAAAGAGCAGCACATTACCGGTCTTCATTACAATCCGCTAACCAATACCTTCAAGCTGGCGCCGGGGGTGGATGTTAACTATATGTTGCATACAACGGCGAAAAAAGCATAACGTCAGCAGTATTTCCTATGATGATTGCGCGGCATCAAGCCGCGTGATTATTTCTTCCGATGAAGAAATCAGCACTCGATCAAATTTTCATTTTTTTTTCAGATTTATTGACATCTTCTCCAGGCCTTATGGGGCGTGGATTTCGCGATTATCACCCTTCCGCAACCTCAATTTAACGTCAAAATCAACTCTTGTACTCAAAAGAATCCTTACTAGAATACTCACCATATAGCGTTTCTTTTATCGACCACCCCCTACATATAGTATTTATCCACAGAGTTAGTCACAACGGCGATCTGTGGATAAGTGGGGGATATTTTCTTTCACGGACAGGTATAAACCACATGAATCAGAGTCTGCTGGTGACAAAGCGCGACGGTAGCACCGAGCGCATCAATCTCGACAAAATCCACCGCGTGCTGGATTGGGCGGCAGAAGGGCTGAATAACGTATCCATCTCCCAGGTAGAACTGCGTTCCCACATTCAGTTCTATGACGGCATTAAAACCGCCGATATTCACGAAACCATTATCAAAGCCGCTGCGGATCTGATCTCCCGCGACGCGCCGGACTACCAGTATCTCGCCGCTCGTCTGGCGATTTTCCACCTGCGCAAAAAAGCCTACGGCCAGTTTGAGCCGCCAGCGCTGTTCGACCACGTGTCGAAAATGGTGAAAAACGGCAAATACGATACTCATCTGCTGGAAGACTACACGGAAGAAGAGTTCAAGCAGATGGATTCGTTTATCGAGCACGATCGCGATATGACCTTCTCCTACGCTGCGGTTAAGCAGCTCGAAGGCAAATATCTGGTACAGAACCGCGTCACCGGTGAGATCTACGAAAGCGCCCAGTTCCTGTACATTCTGGTGGCCGCCTGCCTGTTCTCCAACTATCCGCGCGAGACGCGTCTGGACTATATCAAGCGTTTCTATGACGCGGTGTCGACGTTTAAAATCTCGCTGCCGACGCCGATTATGTCCGGCGTGCGTACCCCGACCCGTCAGTTCAGCTCCTGCGTGCTGATCGAGTGCGGTGATAGCCTGGATTCTATTAACGCGACCTCCAGCGCGATTGTTAAATACGTTTCTCAGCGCGCCGGTATCGGCATCAATGCCGGCCGCATCCGCGCGCTGGGTAGCCCGATTCGCGGCGGTGAAGCTTTCCACACCGGCTGTATTCCGTTCTATAAGCACTTCCAGACCGCAGTGAAATCCTGCTCGCAGGGCGGCGTCCGCGGCGGTGCCGCCACCCTCTTCTACCCGATGTGGCATCTGGAAGTCGAAAGCCTGCTGGTGCTGAAAAACAACCGCGGTACCGACGCCAACCGCGTTCGTCATATGGACTACGGCGTACAGATCAACAAGCTGATGTACACTCGCCTGCTGAAAGGCGGAGACATCACCCTGTTCAGCCCGTCCGACGTTCCGGGCCTGTACGATGCGTTCTTCGCCGACCAGGACGAGTTCGAGCGCCTGTATACCCAATACGAGCAGGACGACAGCATCCGCAAGCAGCGCATTAAAGCCGTAGAGCTGTTCTCGCTGATGATGCAGGAGCGTGCCTCCACCGGTCGTATCTACATCCAGAACGTGGACCACTGCAACACCCACAGCCCGTTTGACCCGGTTGTCGCGCCGGTGCGCCAGTCCAACCTGTGCCTGGAAATCGCCCTGCCGACCAAGCCGCTGGAAGATGTAAACGACGAGAACGGTGAAATTGCGCTGTGCACCCTGTCCGCTTTCAACCTCGGGGTTATCGATAGCCTGGATGAGCTGGAAGAGCTGGCGGTGCTGGCCGTTCGCGCGCTGGATGCCCTGCTGGATTACCAGGACTACCCGATCCCGGCGGCCAAACGCGGCGCGATGGGCCGTCGTACGCTGGGTATTGGCGTGATTAACTTTGCCTACTATCTGGCGAAGCACGGTAAACGCTACTCCGACGGCAGCGCTAACAACCTGACGCATAAAACGTTCGAAGCGATTCAGTACTATCTGCTGAAAGCTTCTAACGAGCTGGCGATCGAACAAGGCGCGTGCCCGTGGTTTAACGAAACCACCTATGCAAAAGGCATTCTGCCGATCGATACCTACAAGAAAGACCTGGATGCTATCGTCAGCGAATCTCTGCACTACGATTGGGAGCGGCTTCGCGAGTCGATCAAAACGCACGGCCTGCGTAACTCCACGCTCTCCGCGCTGATGCCGTCCGAGACCTCTTCGCAGATCTCCAACGCCACCAACGGCATTGAACCGCCGCGCGGTCACGTCAGCATCAAAGCGTCAAAAGACGGTATCCTGCGCCAGGTGGTGCCGGATTACGAAAAACTGCAGAACGGCTACGAGCTGCTGTGGGAAATGCCGAACAACGACGGTTATTTACAGCTGGTCGGTATTATGCAGAAGTTTATCGACCAGTCGATTTCCGCCAATACCAACTACGACCCGACGCGCTTCCCGTCAGGCAAAGTGCCGATGCAGCAGTTGCTGAAAGACTTGCTCAATGCCTATAAGTTCGGCGTCAAAACGCTGTACTATCACAACACTCGCGATGGCGCGGAAGATGCCCAGGATGACCTGGCGCCGTCTATTCAGGACGACGGCTGCGAAAGCGGCGCATGTAAGATCTAAGTTTTTTGCCGGGCGGCGCGATGCTGGCCCGGCCTAAGGTTTTGTAGGCCCGGCAAACTCACTGCCGCCGGGCGATACAATCTCAACAGGACTCACTTCAATGGCATATACCACTTTTTCTCAGACTAAAAACGATCAGCTGCTTGAGCCGATGTTTTTTGGTCAGCCGGTGAACGTCGCCCGCTACGATCAGCAAAAATATGACATCTTCGAAAAGCTGATTGAAAAACAGCTCTCCTTCTTCTGGCGTCCGGAAGAGGTTGACGTTTCCCGCGACCGTATCGACTACCAGGCGCTGCCGGAACACGAAAAACACATTTTTATCAGCAACCTGAAATATCAGACGCTGCTGGACTCGATCCAGGGACGCAGCCCGAACGTTGCCCTGCTGCCGCTGATTTCCATTCCTGAGCTGGAAACCTGGGTTGAAACCTGGGCGTTCTCGGAGACCATCCACTCGCGCTCCTACACCCATATCATCCGCAATATCGTTAACGATCCGGCGATGGTATTTGACGATATCGTCACCAACGAGCAGATCCAAAAACGCGCGGAAGGCATTTCCAGCTATTACGATGAATTGATTGAGCTGACCAGCTACTGGCATCTGCTGGGCGAAGGCACCCACAGCGTGAACGGTAAAAGCATTACCGTGAACCTGCGCGAGCTGAAGAAGAAACTGTACCTGTGTCTGATGAGCGTGAACGCGCTGGAAGCCATCCGTTTTTACGTCAGCTTCGCCTGCTCTTTCGCCTTTGCCGAGCGCAAGCTGATGGAAGGTAACGCCAAGATTATCCGTCTGATCGCCCGTGACGAAGCGCTGCACCTGACCGGCACTCAGCACATGCTGAATCTGCTGCGCTCCGGCGTTGACGATCCGGAAATGGCGGAAATCGCCGAAGAGTGCAAGCAGGAGTGCTACGACCTGTTCGTGCTGGCGGCACAGCAGGAGAAAGAGTGGGCGGATTATCTGTTCCGCGACGGTTCGATGATCGGCCTGAACAAAGATATTCTTTGCCAGTACGTTGAGTACATTACTAACATCCGCATGCAGGCGGTAGGTCTCGATCTACCGTTCCAGACCCGCTCCAACCCGATCCCGTGGATCAACACCTGGCTGGTGTCCGATAACGTGCAGGTCGCGCCGCAGGAAGTGGAAGTCAGCTCTTATCTGGTCGGGCAGATCGATTCCGAAGTCGACGCTGACGATCTGAGCAACTTCCAGCTCTGATGAAACGCATTTTCTTGAAGATTTCTGACACTCGCCTTGAGTGTCAGGATGAACATCCCTCCCTGCTGGCGGCCCTGGAATCGCACAATATCGACGTGGAGTATCAGTGCCGCGAAGGATACTGCGGATCGTGTCGTCTGCGGCTGGTTTCCGGTCAGGTTGACTGGCTCACCGAGCCGCTGGCGTTTGTCCAGCCGGGAGAGATTTTGCCCTGCTGCTGCCGGGCAAAAGGCGATATCGAAATTGAGATGTAAGTTTTGTCGGGCGGCATAACGCTTATGCGCCCGACAAAACTGCCGTTCACAGGCCGGGTAAACCCGGCTTTTTACTACTTAGCGTGCAGAAACTGCACGGCTTTATCCGGAAAATCGGTGAACAAGCCGTCGACATCCGCCTGATGGTACAGCACGTTATAGAGCTGATTGACGTCGATGGCGTAGTCAGGCAATTGATCCGCGCGAACCGTGTATGGATGTACCTGCATGCCGCTGGCGTGCGCCTCTTTCACCATTGCCGTCAGCTTCACGTCTCCCGGTTTCGAGCCTTCCGCCACCAGCATATGGTAGTCCGGACCAATACCGTCAGCGTACTGGGCGATCTGCGCCATTGCCCCTGGTTTGAACATCCAGTCATAGCTGTAGTTCACCCACTTGCCGTCAGCCTGCCGCTGCTGGGTCTCATTCCAGTCGGTATAGGCGATAAGCTGCACCAGATTGAGATCCATCCCCATTTTCGGCTCCAGCTCATGCTTAATACGCTTGAGCTCGTTGGCGTCAAAGCACTGCAGATACACCTTATCCTGCTTGCCGGTGTAACCATATTCCTTCAGCACTTTCAGCGTGCTGGCGGCAATATCCTTGCCTTCCTGATGGTGGAACCACGGCGCTTTGATTTCCGGGTAGATGCCAATGTTTTTGCCGGTCGAATGGTTTAACCCCTGGACAAACTCAATCTCCTCTTCGAAGGTATGAATGCGGAAATCAGATTTCCCCATCGGGAAGCGACCCGGATAAGTTTGCACGTTCTTGCCATCTTTCGGTTCAAACCCTTCGGTAAACTTCAGCGACTTTATCTCAGCGAGGGTAAAGTCGATAGCGTAGAAGCGGCCATCTTTACGCGCCCGCTGCGGGAAACGCTGGGCCACGTCGGTCACCCGATCCAGATAGTGGTCATGCAGGACCACCAGCCGGTCATCTTTGGTCATCACCAGGTCTTGCTCAAGGTAATCCGCCCCCTGCGCGTAGGCCATCGCTTTCGCCGGCAGGGTATGTTCCGGCAGATAGCCGCTGGCGCCGCGGTGGGCGATAACGATTTTCTCTCCCGCCACGGCGCTGAAGGAGAGCGCCGTGGCGGCCAGCAGCACTCCGCTCATCAGGGTGGTTAATTGACTTTTCATCGCCGCACCTTAACCTTGTTTCATCTGTTGATGGTGGCGTCGTTCACCCAGCATCACGATAATCAGCAGCACAACCGCCAGCACGCTGCCGCCGATCATCACCATAAAGCCGCCGTCCCAGCCGAAGAAATCGACGGTATAGCCAACGATGGCGCTCGCGGCCACGGAACCGCCGAGATAACCGAACAGGCCGGTGAAGCCCGCAGCGGTGCCGGCGGCTTTTTTCGGCGCCAGCTCCAGCGCATGCAGGCCAATCAGCATCACCGGGCCATAAATCAGGAAGCCGATAATAATCATACAGGCCATATCCACGCCCGGGTTACCCGGCGGGTTCAGCCAGTAGACAACGGTGGCGATGGTGACCAGGGTCATAAAGAAGACGCCGGTCGCGCCGCGGTTGCCTTTAAACACTTTATCCGACATCCAGCCGCACAGTAGAGTGCCCGGAATCCCCGCATATTCATAAAGGAAGTAGGCCCAGGAGGATTTATCCAGCGCGAAGTGCTTAACCTCTTTCAGGTACGTTGGCGACCAGTCAAGAATGCCGTAGCGCAGCAGGTAAACAAACACGTTTGCAACGGCGATGTACCACAACAGCTTGTTCGGCAGGATATACTGCATAAAGATCTGCTTTGCGGTCAGCTCCTCTTCATGCTTCTCGCTGTAGTCATCAGGATAATCGTTTTTATACTCTTCGATCGGCGGCAAACCGCAGGACTGCGGAGTATCGCGCATCATCGCGAAGGCGAAAATCGCCAGCAGGATCGCGCCGAAAGCCGGCATATACAGCGCCGCATGCCAGTCGTTAAACCACGCCATTCCCAGCAGGAACAGCAGCGGCGGGATCCCGCCGCCGACGTTATGCGCGCAGTTCCATACCGACACGATACCGCCTCGCTCTTTCTGCGACCACCAATGCACCATCGTACGTCCGCACGGCGGCCAGCCCATCCCCTGGAACCAGCCGCACAGGAACAGCAGAACGAACATCACCATAATGCTGGAGGTCGCCCAAGGGACGAAGCCCATCACCAGCATCACCAGCGCGGCAAGAATCAAGCCTGCCGGTAAAAAAATGCGCGGATTCGAGCGGTCGGAAACCGACCCCATGATGAATTTCGAAAATCCGTAGGCGATGGAGATACCGGAAAGGGCAAAACCGAGGTCGCCACGGGAGAACCCCTGCTCGATAAGGTAGGGCATTGCTAAAGCAAAGTTCTTACGAACCAAATAGTAAGCAGCATATCCGAAGAAAATACCGATAAAGATCTGCCAGCGTAATCGACGATATAAAGGATCGATTTCCGCGGTTGGCAATCGCGCTTTATGCGCTGCGGGTTTAAATATACTTAACATATCAGCCTCCGTGGCCATTGCTGTTCTTCTGACGTCGACGCAAAAAAACGTAATTTATTCACCAACTTCTGATTTGGTCGCGATAGTAGGCAAAGCGTAAATCTAATACTGTGAAATGTCGCACACTTTGTTACAGAAATATGACAGCATTTTCTAATATGCGCACAAAGTCACAACAAACGCTCGAATTGCGCGCAAATATGCTCGAAATCAAACATTAAATGCTGTCGATATGGCTAAATGATGTAAAACGAAAACAGAGGACGGGGAGATGGCCGATAGTCGTGAATATGACGTCATTATTATTGGCGGCGGCGCCACCGGCGCCGGGATCGCGCGCGACTGCGCGCTGCGCGGGCTAAAGGCAGCGCTGGTGGAGCGCTACGATATCGCCACCGGCGCGACTGGCCGCAACCACGGTCTGCTGCATAGCGGCGCGCGCTATGCGGTCACCGATAGCGAATCAGCGCGCGAGTGCATTAGCGAAAACCGTATATTGCGCCGTATCGCCCGCCACTGCATAGAGCCCACCAGCGGCCTGTTTATTACCTTGCCGGAAGATGACCCGGCGTACCAGTACACCTTTATCAGCGCCTGTCAGCAGGCAGGCATCGAAGCCCAGCCGCTAACGCCCGCCGAAGCGCTGCGTATTGAGCCCGCGGTTAACCCGGCGCTGCTCGGCGCGGTACAGGTTCCCGACGGCACCGTCGATCCTTTCCGCCTCACCGCGGCGAATATGCTCGATGCCCGCGAACATGGCGCGACGATCCTCACCGGCTGCGAAGTCACCGGTCTGCTGCGGCAGGGCGATCGCGTCCATGGCGTCGCGATCTACAATCATCAGCGCCGAGAATCGCGCACGCTGCGCGCTCAGGTGGTGGTCAACGCCGCCGGGATTTGGGGGCAGCGCATCGCAGAGTACGCCGACCTGCGCATCGCGATGTTTCCGGCAAAAGGATCTTTGCTGATCCTCGACCACCGCATTAACCGTCAGGTTATCAACCGCTGCCGCAAACCAGCTGACGCCGATATCCTGGTGCCCGGCGATACTATTTCGCTGATTGGCACCACCTCAATGCATATTCCTTATGACGAAATTGACGACAACCGTGTAACCACCGAGGAAGTCGAAACGCTGCTGCGGGAGGGGGAAAAGCTGGCGCCGATCATGGGGCGGACGCGGGTCCTTCGCGCCTATTCCGGTATACGCCCGCTGGTCGCCAGCGATGACGATCCCAGTGGCCGTAGCGTCAGCCGCGGTATCGTGCTGCTCGACCACGCCCGCCGCGACGGTATGGAAGGCTTCATCACCATCACCGGCGGTAAGCTGATGACCTATCGTCTGATGGCGGAGTGGGCCACGGATGCGCTATGCCGCAAGCTCGGAAATACCGCCCCCTGCACGACCGCCGATACGCCGCTGCCCGGTTCGCAGGAACCGGCGGAAGCCACGCTAAGTAAAATCATCTCGTTACCTGCGCCGCTGCGCGGGTCGGCCATCTACCGCCACGGCGATCGCACCCCGGCATGGCTTGGCGATAGCCGCCAGCGCCGTAGCCTGGTCTGCGAATGCGAGGCGGTCACTGCCGGAGAAGTAGAGTACGCGGTTGAAAACCTGGCGGTGAAAAACCTGCTTGACCTGCGCCGCCGTACCCGCGTCGGCATGGGAACCTGTCAGGGCGAACTGTGCGCCTGCCGCGCCGCCGGGCTGCTCGCGCGTTTTAACGTCACCACCTCCGCGCGGTCCCTCACCCAGCTGTCCCAATTTTTGAACGAACGCTGGAAAGGCGTTCAGCCGGTGGCCTGGGGGGATGCGCTGCGCGAAAGCGAGTTTACCCGCTGGGTTTATCTCGGTCTGTGCGGATTAGAAAAGGAGCACCAGGATGAAGTTTGATTGCGCGATTATTGGCGGCGGCCTTGCCGGGCTGCTCTGCGGGCTGGCGCTCAACCAGCGCGGCCTGCGCAGCGTGATTATCAGCCGGGGCCAAAGCGCCCTGCACTTCTCTTCCGCCTCGCTGGATTTGCTCTCGACGCTGCCGAATGGCGAAACCGTCACCGATGTTGCTTACGGTATCGGCCAGTTGGCCCGCCAGCTTCCCGAACACCCTTATGCCAGGCTCGGCGCCGAAAGCGTGATGAATTACGCCCGCCAGGCTCAGGCGCTGTTTGCCGACTGCGGGATTGCCATGCAGGGCGATGCCAGCCAGCCGCATCTGCGCGTGACGCCGCTGGGAATCTTACGCGCGGCCTGGCTTTCTCCGCAGGAAATCGCCACCGCGCCGCTGCCCGTCAGCGGCGTCTGCGTCGTTGGCATCAGCGGGTTCGGCGACTTCCAGCCGCATCTTGCCGCGGCCTCTCTGCACCAGCACGGCGTGACCGCCGTAGCACACGAGATAGAATTACCCCTTCTTGATGTTCTGCGCGATAGCCCATCCGAATTTCGCGCCGCCAATATCGCCCGCCGGCTGGACGATGAAGCGCACTGGCCTGCCCTGCTGGCGGCGCTGCGCCCGCTGGCGCAGCAGCATAATTTACTGATTATGCCCGCCTGCTTCGGCCTCGCCGACGATCGCTTGTACCAGTGGCTGCGGCAGCGTCTGCCCTGCCCGCTGCGCCTGCTGCCTACCCTGCCGCCATCGGTGCCGGGGATGCGCCTGCACGCCCAGCTGCAGCGGCAATTTATCCGCAGCGGCGGGACCTGGCTGACCGGGGATGAAGTCATTGATATCAGCCACCAGGACGGTAGGGTTAACGCGATCTGGACGCGCAATCACGGCGATATTCCGCTGCGCCCGCGCTTCGCTGTGCTGGCCAGCGGCAGCTTTTTCAGCAACGGGCTGGTCGCCGAACGTAGCGGCGTGCGCGAGCCGATCCTCGGTCTGGATCTGCAGCAGACGCTGCCGCGCGAAAGCTGGTATCAGCAGGATTTTTTTGCCTCGCAGCCCTGGCAGCGTTTCGGCCTGAAAACCGATGAGGCTCTGCGTCCCCAGCGTCAGGGGCGGACGCTGGAGAATCTGTTCGCCGTCGGTTCGATCCTCGGCGGTTTTGATGCCATCGCGCTGGGATGCGGCGGCGGCGTGTGCGCAGTGACCGCGCTTCACGCCGCAGGGCTAATTGGCGAGCTTGCCGGAGGTGAGTCATGAACGACACGCGCTTTGAACACTGTATTAAATGCACCGTTTGCACCACCGCCTGCCCGGTCAGCCGGGTTAATCCGCGCTACCCGGGGCCAAAACAGGCCGGGCCGGACGGCGAGCGCCTGCGCCTGAAAGACGGCGCGCTCTACGACGAGGCGTTAAAATACTGCATTAACTGTAAACGCTGTGAAGTCGCCTGCCCTTCAGACGTCAAAATCGGCGATATTATCCAGCGGGCGCGCATGGAATACGGCCGGCAAAAGCCCACGCTGCGCGATACCATCCTCAGCCACACCGATCTGATGGGCACCCTCTCCACGCCGTTTGCTCCGCTGGTAAACGCCGCCACCGGGCTGATGCCGGTACGTCGGGTACTGGATGCCGCGCTCAAAATCGATCACCGCCGCTCGCTGCCCAAATATGGCTTCGGCACCTTTCGCCGCGCGTATCGACAGCTGGCTGGCCAACAGGCGCAGTACGCCGAGCAGGTGGCCTTCTTTCACGGCTGCTATGTGAACTACAACAATCCGCAGTTGGGTAAAGATCTTATCCGGGTGCTCAACGCCATAGGCATCGGCGTGCAGCTATTGCATAAAGAAAAATGCTGCGGCGTGCCGCTCATTGCCAACGGTTTTTTTGCGAAGGCGCGTAAACAGGCACAGAGCAACGTTACCGCGATGCGGGAAAATAACCTGCCAGTGGTGGCGACGTCCTCGACCTGCACTTTTACGCTGCGCGATGAATATCCGCACGTCCTTGATATCGATAATCACGATGTGCGCGACCGGGTTGAACTGGCGACCCGCTGGATCTGGCGTCAGCTGGACGCCGGACGGAAGCTGGCGCTGAAATCGCTGCCGCTGAAGGTGATCTATCACACGCCCTGCCATATGGAGAAGATGGGCTGGTCGCTGTATACCCTTGAGCTATTGCGGCTGATCCCCGGCTTGCAGCTGGAGGTGCTCGACTCGCAATGCTGCGGTATTGCCGGCACCTTCGGCTTCAAGTCGGAGAATTACGACTCATCGCAGGCGATTGGCGCGCCGCTGTTCCGACAAATTGAGGAGAGCGGCGCGGACCTGGTAGTGACCGACTGTGAAACCTGTAAATGGCAGATAGAGATGTCCACCAGTAAACGCTGCGAGCATCCCATCACTCTGCTGGCGCAGGCGCTGGCCTGACGCCAGCGCCAACGCCGGGGGGCTAGTAGCTCCCCTTGCCCTCCGCCTGTTCGGCTACCGGCCTGAACATCGCCAGTCGTTTATCCAGCGCGCTGGTATAGAGATTGGTATCGACACCAACGGCAACGAAATTCGCCCCCCACGCCAGCGCTTTGTGCGCCATCTCTGGATCGACGGCCAGGAATCCGGCCGCCTTTCCTGCCGCGCGAATGCGGCGGATGCTCTGTTCAATAACCCGCTGCACTTCAGGATGACCGGCGTTATCCGGGTAGCCCAGCGAGGCCGACAGGTCCGCCGGGCCGATAAAGACGCCGTCAATCCCCTCGACTTCAAGGATCGCATCCAGATTATCGAGGGCGGTTTTGCTCTCAACCTGAATCAGCAGGCACAGCTCATCGTTGGCCTGCGCCATATAGTTCTCTACCCTTCCCCAGCGCGCGGCGCGAGCTACCCCGGCGCCGACGCCGCGGGTCCCCAGCGGCGGATAGCGCGTCGCCGAGACAATGTCCCGCGCCTGTTCTGCGGTATCGACCATGGGGATCAGCAGCGTTCTGGCGCCAATATCCAGCACCTGTTTAATCAGGCTGCGATTGCCCTCTACCGGACGAATCACCGGCTGGCTGGCGTAGGGCGCAATGGCCTGTAGCTGATGATAAAGATCCTGAATGGTATTCGGCGCATGTTCACCGTCAATCAGCAGCCAGTCGTAACCCGAGGTGGCGGCAATCTCAGCCATATAAGAGGAGGTCGAGCTCAGCCACAGGCCAATTTGTGCTTCCCCTTGCAATAACCCCGCTTTAAATGGGTTCGATAAAATTGCGTTCATAGTTCTCCCTTAAATTAATGCTGTACGCTGCCGGCCTGCGGTACCGTGCGGCTCACGCGCAGTGAAAAGATAATAACAACCCCGATAACCGCCACGCAGGCGAGGGTCAATAATCCGGCAGAATTATTGCCGAACATCGTTTCAGCCTGGACGCGTATAATCGGCGCTAAAAATCCGCCGATCGCGCCAAACAGGTTGACGAAACCAATGCCTGCGGCCAGCGCCGTGCCGGATAACAGCTGCGTCGGCATAGTCCAGAAGACCGGCTGTACGGCAATGACGCCGACGGCGGCAACGCACAGCGCGATGATGGCCAGTACCGGCGACACCAGCCCGGAGACCGCAATGCCAATTGCCGCCGCCAGCAGGGTTAATGCCGCAATATTACGCCGTTCGCCGGTGCGGTCGGAGTAGCGAGGAATCAGCCAGGTACCGAACAGCGCTGCCACCCACGGGATCGCGGTCACCACCGATGCCACAAACCCCACTTTAGTGCCGAGCAGCGCCGCAACCTGGGTCGGCAGGAAGAAGATCAGGCCGTAAACCGCCACCTGAATGGTGAGATAGATAATCGCCAGCTGCCAGACGCGGCCGTTGCGCAGCGCATCGGACAAACGCGAAGTAATCTTTTTCTGCTCTTCGCTGGCCAGCTCGCTGATGAGCGCCTGCTTTTCGGCAGCGGTCAGGAAGCGGGCGTTTTGCGGCGTGTCGTCAAGCCAGAAGAAAGTGAAGAAACCCGCGCCGACCGCCAGTAAGCCTTCAATAATAAACATCCAGAACCAACCGGGATGCCCCATAAAACCGTGCATTTCCAGCAGCGCGCCGGAGAGCGGCGACCCGAGGGTCAGCGCCAGCGGCGCGCCCATATAAAATAATCCCATAATGCTGGCGCGGTTTTGCTGCGGAAACCACTGTGAGGTCAGGTAGATCATGCCCGGAAAGAAACCCGCTTCGGCGGCGCCAAGCAGGGTGCGTACCAGCAGAAATTTCGCTTCCGTATCCGCCCACGCCATCGCCGCTGAAAGAATGCCCCACAGTAAGGTGGTGCAGCCAATCCATTTTCTCGCGCCGAATTTGCGCATCAGCAGGTTGGCCGGTACCCCAAGAAAGGCGTACACCACAAAGAAAATCCCCGCCCCCAGCGCGTAAGCTTCATTGCTGAGGCCGGTATCCAGTTGATAGGTCTCTTTCGCAAAGCCGATATTCGAACGGTCAAGAAACGCCAGCACGTACAGCGCCAGCATAAAGGGGATCAAACGGGCGCGGTTTTTCTTCACCACGCTCTCAAGCAAGGTGTTGCTCATCGTAATATCCTCAACAATAGGCCGCACATCAGCGCTGTGCGGCACGACGGGATCAGTGGCTATAAGGACGTTTCAGGTTGCAGTCGCGGTTCAGCTCGACGCCGAAACCCGGTTTATCCAGAACGGTTTTATGAATGCGCCCGTTCACCGGTACCGGCTCATCAACCAGAATCGGGTCAAACTGTGGACGCATCGTTGAACAGTCCGGGCTGGTCATCAGGAATTCGCTGAACGGCGTGTTGGTAAAGGTAATGACCGCATGATGCGAATAGACCGACGAACCGTGCGGCACCACCAGCTGGCCGCGCGATTTGGCGATCGCCGCAATCTCCACCAGCGTGGTCAGACCGCCGCACCAGCCTACGTCAGGCTGCATAATATCGATGCCGGTTTCCGACAGCGTGCGGAAGGATTGCAGCGTGCCGTGGTGCTCGCCGCTGGTGACCATCATTCCGGCCGGGGCATTGCGTTTCAGCTCGCGATAGCCTTCATACTGCTGCGGCGGCAGGCACTCTTCGATCCACTTAAGGTTATAGGGCGCGCAGGCGTGGGCCAGTTTAGTGGCGTAGTTAACGTCCTGGCTCATCCAGCAGTCCAGCATTAGCCAGAAGTCCGGGCCGCATTTTTCGCGCATATCGGCCACCATGGCGGCATCTTTGCGGATCCCCGCATCGCCATCGTGCGGGCCCCAGTGGGTCGGCATCTTGCCGCCAATAAAGCCCATCTCTTTCGCCAGGTCCGGACGGGCCCCGGTAGCGTAGAACTGAATTTCATCGCGTACCGCGCCGCCCAACAGTTTGTATACCGGTAATCCCACCACTTTGCCGAACAGATCCCACAGCGCCAGGTCGATACAGGAGATGGTATTCATCACCAGGCCGCCGGAGCCGGAGTAGTACATGGTGGCGTTGAGCATCTGGTCATGGATCAGTTTGATATCGCTGACGCACTTCCCTTCGATAAAGCGGTTCAGGTGCTTTTCCACAATAAAACAGCCCATCTCGCCGGCGGTTGATACCGCAAAGCCGGTCTGGCCGTTTTCGGCTTCGACTTCAACAATCAGCGTGCCGAGAACGTTGATGCCAAACGACTGGCGGGACTGTTCATACTGTTTATATTTGCTCATCGGCGTGGCGATATGATCGTCAATCCAGTGGTTTGCTCCCTGGTCATGATAGTCGCCGCCGCCAGCGCCTTTCTCTGCGGTAGCGCCGCCGATAAACCAGGCGCGGACGTGTTTAATTTTCGGTAGGGTCATGATCTTCTCCTTATTATGAGGCTTGTTGTTCGAAGGGGCTTTTCCACCCCAGCAGACGAGAAATGTCCTTGGCGCAGGCAATCGCCCTGCCAGCGAGATAATCGCGATTGTCTTCATTGATTTGCAGACGAGTACCCACCACGGAGATGGCGGCGGTCAGCTCGTTATTGGCATTAAAAACCGGCGCCGCCACGCAGCGAACGTCGGGATAATCTTCGCCGTTATCGAAGCTCCAGCCGCGGGCGCGAATACGCCCCAGTTCATCGCGAAGCAGCTGGGCGCTGGTGATGGTGGTTGGCGTTGCCCTCTCCCACTGCAGCTCGCTGATAATTGACTCCTGAACCCGCTCGGGCTGCCAGGCAAGCAGGCATTTACCGATACCGGAGCGGTACAGCGACAGGCTTTTACCTTCGTGGGAACGCACGCTGATGGTGGCCGGGGATTCAATCTTCAGAATGTAGTAGGCGTTACCGCCATCGATAATGCCCAGATGGCAGAGCAGTCCGCACTGATCCATTAGCTGCGTCAGGCGCGGACGCGCCAGTTCGCGCAGATCCATTTTGCTCAGCGCGTGACCGGCCAGCTCAACCAGTTTGGTCCACAGACAGTAGTTGTCCTGATTATCCATGCTGAGGAAGCGCTGTTTTCTCAGTTCTCCCAGCAGCAGGTAAGCGGTGCTTTTCGGAATACCCAGTTCGTCAATAATGGTCGCCGCGCTGCACGGACCAATGCGGGCGATCAAATTGAGAATATCGATGGCGCGGGTTAGCGCCGGGACTTTGCTTGATTCCAACATACTGGACTCCAATCCTGAATACTGGAATCAGTGTTGCGGTTGTCGGGTCTGTAAATTGTGAGCGACTTCAAATGACGACGCTATTCCAGCAGGGTGGACGTTCAAGGGGACAGAAATGCGAGATAGTGCACAGAATTTTTAAAAGCAAGTACAGCAGGTTGGACTGATTGCGCGTCGGGTAGGGCTCCCGACGCGGTGTTTTATCTAAACGGCGAGATAGTCAACGACGTTAATCCAGCCGTGTTCACCGGCCACGGGCTGGCCATTCAGCCAGCGGCGCAGCATGTTGAGAGCCATCATCGCGCAGACCTCCTGACGCACCTGCACGCTGTGGCGGTTGGTCGCGAACTTCACCCGCAGCGCGTGGGTGCCGTCCGGCGTGGAAAGCGCAAAGTTCAGGTGATCGCTCTCCTGACCACTCACCGCCAGCGCCAGACCGGCAAAGTGTTTTTCGCGCCGTTCCGCCGCCCAGCGCGCAGACTGCGCCAGGGTCTCCTCCTGCGCCGGAATGACTTCGCTGGCCAACAGCGGGGCATTGACCCGTGAAAGCTGTAGCGCCAGCAGACCGCCGGTGAACTGCTCGCTTAGCGTCAGGCTTAGCTGGCGCTCCTGCAGACGACGGGCGATCTGCGCCGGCAGGCCTTCGGTGCCTTCGAAAACGATGCTCTCTCCGGCCACTTTTTGCACTTCCGGCCACAGCGCCAGCATCGCCTCGCGCTGTTCGGCAGGCCCGGTCAGCTTCAGTTCGATAATCGGCATTGAGGAACGATAGCCCATCACCACGCCCGGCGGCAGTTGTAAATGCTCGAGGCTCTGCGCCAGCTCGCTTTCGGAACGACCGAAGGTGGTCAGACGCAGACACAGCGGCGCGGCGGGCAGCGGAAAACGTTCGCGCAGGCGCGGTAAGATTTCCTGCTCGACCATTATCTTAAATTCAGACGGCACGCCGGGAGTGAAAAACATCAGGCAGCGGTTTAGCTGCACAGCAAAACCGCAGGCGGTTCCGACCGGATTGTTGATCATCTCGGCGCTTTGCGGAATTTCCGCCTGTTTACGGTTGCTGGCGGCCATAGGCCTTCCGCGCTCGGCAAAGAAACGGGTCATGGTTTCCAGCCACGCTTCATGCAGAATCAGCCCTTCACCTTTGGCGGTCGCTGCGGCAAGCGCGCTTAAATCATCGCTGGTCGGGCCCAGACCGCCGTTGACGATCAGCACGTCGGCATGCTCGCTGCGCTCGCGTAAAATCGCCACCAGGGAGTCAAGATCGTCACCCACGGTATGGCGACGCTTTAAAGGTAATCCTTGATTAAAAAAGAAATCCGCCAGCCACGCGGCATTGGTATCGATGATTTGCCCATGCAGCACTTCATCGCCGGTGGACAGCATTTCCACGTTTAACATTGTCAACTCCAGCCTGATAAGTAGAAATACTATATCGCAAAGCGGCTGGCGAAAAAGCCTGAAAATCAGGCGCGGCGGAATACCGCGCCGAAGGGGTTAGAAGCTGGCGTTAACGCCGACGTACGGGCCGTCCGCGACCGCGTTATCGCGGTTGCCTTCTTTACCCGCCAGGTTAAGGTAGCGATAACCGGCTTCAATGCTCAGAGGACGCATAATGGTAAAGCGCGCGCCGGCATTAGCTTCCTGATAACTGTCGATACCGCTGGAGAGCGAATCAGGAGAATAATAATATTCGCCGAACAGGCGGAAGCTGTCGCCGATCTTCCACTGCAGGCCGCCGCCAACCGCTGCTGCGTAGCCCTCATCGCCGTTATTCGGATTGGTATAAACCCCTTTACCGCCAACGGTGGCAAGGAATGGACCTAAAGGGATGTTCAGCCCCAGTCCCAGGCCTGCCGCATCGCCGTCGTCATCGTTATGCAGCCAGTTGCCGGTTACCGCCAGGCCGGTAGATTCCGTGCCAAATCCGACGCCAAGGTTCGTGTAGTGCTCGCCGGCCTGTCCGCTGAAACTGATCGCATGCGCCGCCGTTGAGACGAACATCATGCCAGCGAGGGCCGCAAATATACTTTTTTTCATTTTTACTCTATCCAACAAACAAGAATTAAAAAGTCCCAAAAAACCGCGAAATTGTACTGCCGAACGTTAAGGAATCAATGCGCTAAGACGAGCTTTACCATTGTGATTGTAACCAGTTGCTACCGGAGCCAGGCCAACGGACGCGGGTATCAAATCGATAGCCAGAGCCAGATTGTCCGTGTTGGATATTTATTCTACAAATAGCGCTCAGCTTATTCTGCCCTTGCGGGAAATGAATAAGTTACATAAAACTTTGTCAGGAGATAAAGATGAGCAAAAAAGGATTAACCACCGGCTCCGGCGCGCCGGTTGTCGATAATAACAAAGTCATCACCGCAGGTCCTCGCGGCCCGATGCTGCTGCAGGATGTCTGGTTTCTGGAAAAACTGGCCCACTTCGACCGGGAGGTTATCCCGGAACGCCGAATGCACGCAAAAGGCTCCGGCGCTTACGGTAAATTAACGGTCACTCACGATATCAGCCGCTACACGCGCGCAAAAATGTTCGCCGAGGTCGGTAAAACCACCGATCTGTTCCTGCGCTTTTCCACCGTTGCCGGAGAACGCGGCGCCGCAGACGCCGAGCGCGACATCCGCGGCTTCGCTATCAAGTTTTATACCGAAGAGGGCAACTGGGATCTGGTAGGCAATAATACCCCTGTTTTTTATCTTCGCGACCCGCTGAAATTCCCGGACCTGAACCACGTAGTGAAGCGCGATCCGCGCACCAACCTGCGCAACCCTACCTGGAAGTGGGATTTTTTCTCCCTGCTGCCCGAAACGCTGCATCAGTTGACTATCGACTTCAGCGACCGCGGCATCCCGCGCTCTTATCGCCATATGCACGGCTTCGGCAGCCACGCGTTCAGCTTTATAAATGCCGACAATCAACGTTTTTGGGTGAAATTCCACTTTAAATCCCAGCAGGGGATCGCCAACCTGATGGATGATGAAGCAAAACGTCTGGTGGCCGAGGACCGCGAGAGTTCGCAGCGCGATCTCTATGAGTCGATTGAAAGAGGCGATTTTCCGCGCTGGACCTTTTACGTGCAGATCATGCCGGAAGCAGAAGCCAGCCGGGTCCCTTACCATCCTTTCGATCTGACCAAAGTATGGCCGCATAGTGATTATCCGCTGATTGAAGTGGGGGTACTTGAGCTCAACCGCAACCCGGACAACTATTTCGCCGAGGTTGAGCAGGTTGCGATGAATCCGGCTAACGTGGTGCCTGGTGTCAGCTTCTCTCCGGATCGCATGCTGCAGGGTCGTTTATTCTCCTACGGCGACACCCAGCGCTACCGCCTGGGCGTTAACCATCATCAGATTCCGGTCAATGCGCCGCGCTGCCCGTTCCATAACTACCATCGCGATGGCGCGATGCGCGTCGACGGCAATAGCGGCAACGGCGTCACCTATGAGCCAAACAGCTTCGGCCTCTATCAGGAGCAGCCGGACTTTAGCGAACCGCCTTTAAATCTTGAAGGCGCGGCGGCTCACTGGAATCATCGGGAAGATAACGACTATTTTAGCCAACCGCGCGCGCTGTTCGGGCTATTAAGCGAAGACGAGCATCAGCGTATGTTCCATCGAATCGCCAGCGATATGCGGGATATCCCTGAATTTATCCAGCAGCGACAAATTGGCCTGTTTAGTCAAGTCCATCCCGACTACGGCGCGGGCGTGGCCGCGGCGCTGAAAGTCTTACAGAAAACCCTGTAAACACAAACGGCAGCCCAAGTGCGGCTGCCGTTTGACGAAAACGTTTTAGGGGTTAGTGCTGAAGCTTAGCGAGCTGCCGCAGCGACAGTCCGGTTAGCTTTGCGCAGGCTCAAGCCCCTCTTCCAGCATCGCCCGGGCGATGCGTTTTGTCGCCGCTAGTTGCCCTTCATTTCTGCCTTCATTACGACCTTCCTGTCGGCCCTTGCGCAAACCTTTTTCTATCCCCGCCTTCATTCCCTGAAGCATCCCCTCTTTGCGACCTCGCTCTTCGGGAAAATGAGCAATATTCATCAGCGTCTCCTTATGCGGCTTGAGTGACGTCTTTTGCGCTAGCTTGCGTAAAAAAGCCACCGGATCGGCGGCGTTGCCCGCCTGAAGCATATAATTCAGCAACGTTTTAAACTGCCGACGGGTAGTGTATCCCGGGGGGATATTCTGACCAGTTGCTCTGAGATGCCCATCCTATCCCGCTGCCGAATATGCTTTTGCAACAGTTCCAGCATAGCGACCCGCCGGTGCTGTATCAGCTGGTCATCTGGGATCTCAGTCACGTCTATTAGTGGAAAGTTCTGGCTATAGAGCCGCTCGGCCACCTCTGGTAGAGAAAAACCGTCCAGCCAGCGCGTTGAGTGCGGGTAGGGACTGATTCTGCCGTGATAAAACAGCAGAGGAATAACCAGCGGCAGCTAATGATGGCCCCAACCCATTAACCTGCGCTCACCCTACCACCGCTCGCGCTCAACGCGTATTTTCGCTTGCGGTTTGCCGAGGCAGCTCGCAAACTGGACCATCCCGTGATATATCCCTGCCATCATTAAGGAGAAGTTATGCGTCAAAGGACTATTGTCTGCCCGCTCATTCAACATGAGGGTCACTATCTGTTGTGCAAAATGGCCGACGATCGCGGGGTATTTCCCGGGCAGTGGGCGCTCTCCGGCGGCGGCGTCGAGCCTGGCGAACGCATCGAAGCGGCGCTGCGGCGGGAAATTCGCGAAGAGCTGGGCGAAAAACTGCAGCTAACCCACATCACACCGTGGACCTTTAGCGATGACGTACGGGTTAAAACCTACGCCGATGGCCGTCAGGAAGAAATATATATGATTTATCTTATCTTCGACTGCGTCAGCGCCAATCGCGAAGTAACCATCAACGAGGAGTTTCAGGACTACGCCTGGGTAAAAGCGGAAGATCTTCCCCACTATGATTTGAACGAGGCGACCCGGAAGACGCTCACCCTGAAAGGCCTACTCTGAACCCACAGTCAAAAAGCGCAGCCTGACCTTCAGCCCGCCCAGCGTTTCGCTACGCAGCAGCTGCGGATGGCTGCGATGCAGGCGTGCAATATCGCTGACCAGCGCCAGTCCGAGCCCGGCGCCGGGATTATCACCAACGTTTTCCAGACGGTGGAACGGCATGAGCGCCTGCTGGATCTGCGCATCATCGATTCCCGGCCCGCTGTCTTCAACATCCAGCAGCACCGCCTCCCCTTCACGATGCAGGCTGACCGTGACGATACCGCCCTGCGGCGTATAGCGGATCGCGTTATCCAACAGATTTGCGCACAGCTCGCTCAACAGCACGCCATCGCCGGCGATAGTCACCGTTGAGGGTTCCCCCTCATAGCCGAGATCGATAGCTTTGCTCCGCGCCTGCTGAAGACGGGAAAAGCAGCTGTTGTGGACGATCTCATACAGATCCACCGGCGGAAACGCGTGTTCTCCCTGCTCTTTACGTTTGATGGTAGCCAGCTGTAGCAGGCGTTCGGTAAGCAGAATCGTACTGTCCAGCGTGCCGCTCATCGCCTCCAGACTCTCTCGCCACAGCCGGGGATCGCCGCTCGCCAGCGCCACCGAAGCCTGGGTTTTCAGCACCGCCAGCGGCGTTTTTAACTGGTGAGAAGCATCGGCGCTAAACCGCTCCTGCCGGGAGATCATCGCCCGCAGCCGGTCGATATAGCGGTTAAAAGCAACAATCAATAAACGGGTTTCCGACCACGGCAGCAGTTCCGGCAGCGGCGTCAACAGGCCGGGTTCGCGCCGCACCATGAGCGCCGAAAGCCGACGCATCGGCCGCAGCACCCGACGCAGCAGCCAGCCGGTGAGCACCAGCGTCAACAGCACCAATAGCCCCTGCGAGATCCACGATGAAAACAGCAGCTGTCCCGCCAGCCAGCGCCGCGACTGCAGCGTTTCGGCGATATAGATTTCCGCCATTCCCACAACGCCACCTTCGTTAACCGGCTGCAGCAGCCGCGCCACGCGGATGGCCTGACCGCGATACTCGGTATGATAAAACCACGCCAGCGCCGGATAGAGCTCGGTACGAGAGGTTGAGGGCGGCATCGATGGCAGATCGTCAAAACCTGAAATCACCCGCTTACCGGGATCGAGCACCTTATAGTACAGGCGATCGTTCATATTCAGCTCGAAGCTATCGAGCACCACCCAGGGGACATTCACCTCCAGTCTGCCGCCGCGTACCACCAGGCGTTCCGCCACCGTGCGGGCGGAGGAGAGCAGCGTACGATCGTAAGCCTGGGTCGCCGCCTGCAGAGCGCTGACGTAGCTATTGAATGCCGACAGCCCCCACAGTAACACCAGCGGCAGGCCAAGAAACAGCAGCAGCTGAGCGAATAACGACTGCGGCTTACCCCACCTCATCGGCGAGCTCCAGCACGTAACCCAGGCCGCGCAGGGTCACAATTCGCACGTTGCTCTCCTGAAGTTTCTTCCGCAGACGATGGATATATAGCTCGATGCTTTCCGGGCTGACGTCATCGTTAAGGCTGAAGACCTGTTCAAACAGCTGCTGGCGCGACACCGGACGCGTGCGGCGAAACATCAGCACCGTCAGCAGCGCCTGCTCGCGCGGGGTCAACGATAGCGTCTGTCCGCGCAGTAAAAAATAGCCTTCATCGCGATATTCCAGAGAGCCGATCTGCTGAATCTCATGCACCTGGCCTTCGCTACGCCGCAGCAGTGCGCGCAGCCTGGCGTCCAGCTCTTCAAGTTCAAACGGTTTTGGTAAATAGTCATCGGCGCCGACGTTGAGCCCTTTTACCCGATCCGCCACCGCGCTGCGTGCGGTCAGCAGCAAAACGGGAAGGGTTTGTCCGCGCTTTCGCAGACGCTGCACGACTTCCAGGCCATCGAAGCCCGGCATGCCGATATCCAGTACCGCCAGCGCGTATTTTTCGCTTTGCAACAGATGATCGGCCGCCCGGCCATCAAATACGCAGTCCACGGCAAACCCGCCCTGTACCAGCGCTTTCTCCAGCCAGTGAGCCAGCTCACGGTTATCTTCTGCCAGTAAGAGACGCATATCACATCCTGTAAAGTTGCTGCCGCATTGAAAGGGAAATGAAAGGTAATTGTTTTAACAATCACGCAACCGAATAGCCACAAGCCGGTTCACATAATCAAAAAAACGTCCCCTGTATCTGACTGAGGAAGCCTATGAATATCCCGTTCCTTCGCCCTCTTAGCGCTATCGCGTTATGCCTTTTTACCGCCTCTGCCTGGGCCGCCGAAGCGCCTTCCCGTACCGAATGTATCGCGCCCGCCAAGCCCGGCGGCGGCTTCGATCTCACCTGTAAGCTGATTCAGGTGAGCCTGATGGAAACCGGCGCCATCCAAAAACCGATGCGCGTCACCTATATGCCCGGCGGCGTAGGCGCAGTGGCCTATAACGCTATCGTCGCCCAGCGCCCCGGAGAACCCGGCACCGTTGTCGCCTTCTCCGGCGGCTCGCTGCTCAACCTGGCGCAGGGCAAGTTTGGCCGCTACGGCGTGGATGATGTCCGCTGGCTGGCCAGCGTCGGCACCGATTACGGCATGATTGCCGTCCGCGCCGACTCGCCGTGGAAAGATCTGCCGTCGTTTATGGCGGCAATGGAAAAAAATCCCGCCAGTATCGTCATCGGCGCCGGCGCCTCAATCGGCAGCCAGGACTGGATGAAAGCGGCGCTGCTGGCGCAGAAAGCAAACGTCGATCCGCACAAAATGCGCTACGTGGCGTTTGAGGGCGGTGGCGAACCGGTCACCGCGCTGCTGGGTAATCACGTGCAGGCAGTATCCGGCGATCTCAGCGAAATGGTGCCTTATCTCCAGGGCAATAAAATCCGCGTGCTGGCGGTCTTCGCTAACGAAAGGCTGCCCGGCGCGCTCGCCGATGTCCCTACCGCCAAAGAGCAGGGCTATGACCTGGTGTGGCCGATTATTCGCGGTTTCTTCGTCGGCCCGAAAGTCAGCGATGCCGATTATCAGTGGTGGGTGGCGGAGTTTACTCGACTGCAGCAGACCGACGCGTTTAAAAAACAGCGCGAGCTGCGCGGCCTGTTTGAATTCAATTTGAACGGGAAAGAGCTGGACGCCTACGTCAAAGAGCAGGTGGAAGAGTATCGCCTGCAGGCGAAATCTTTTGGCCTTGCCAAATAACCCACGGAGGCTGCGATGAGCGATCGTATTTTTGCCGGAATATGGCTGCTGCTCTGCGTAGGGGGGATGTTTATCGCCTGGCAAATCCACAGCGAATACGCCTATGAACCCGTCGGCCCACGCCCCTTTCCGGTCGGCATTATCGGCCTGATGCTGCTGTGCTCCGCTTTGCTGCTACTGCGGCGGCCCGACGCAATCTCCTGGCCCGGGCGTCTGGTTTTACAACGGCTGTTGACGATGGTCGTGGCATTGGCGGTTTATGCGTGGGGTTTTGAATGGCTGGGGTTTCCTCTGGCCACCGCGCTGCTGACCGCTGTTTTTGGCCTGCTGTTTGGCGCCACCCTGCCCGCTGCTGGGGTAGCAGGCGTCGCGATGGGCATCGCGCTGTGGTACGTCTTTGACGCCCTGCTTGATGTCACCCTGCCGCTCGGCGGCTGGTTGAGTTAACGGAGAAGGTTATGGATATCTGGATTTATCTGTCGCAGGGCTTCGCCGTCGCCATGACGCCGGGCAACCTGACGATCGCGCTGATCGGCTGCTTCGTCGGCACCATCGTCGGACTCCTGCCGGGTCTCGGCCCGATTAACGGCGTGGCGATCCTGTTGCCGCTGGCCTTTGCCCTGCACCTGCCCGCAGAATCGGCGTTAATTCTGCTGGCTACGGTCTATATTGGATGTGAATACGGCGGGCGTATTTCGTCGATCCTGCTCAACGTGCCCGGCGATGCCGCCGCCATTATGACCGCCATCGACGGTTACCCGATGGCGCAGCAGGGACGCGGCGGCGTGGCGCTGTCGATCTCTGCCGTGAGCTCCTTTGTGGGTTCAACGATCGCTATTGGCGGGATCATCCTGTTCGCGCCGATGCTGGCGCAGTGGTCGCTGGCGTTCGGTCCGGCGGAATATTTCGCCCTGATGATTTTTGCCATCGCCTGCCTCGGCAGCATGATGGCGCAAAATCCGCTGAAATCGTTTCTCGCCGCGTTAATCGGGTTGGGGCTGGCGACGGTGGGCGTTGATGCCAATACCGGGGTGTACCGTTTCACTTTCGATAGCGTTCATCTTTCCGACGGCGTGCAGTTTATCGTGGTGGTGATTGGGCTCTTTTCGGTTTCGGAGATTTTGCTGATGCTGGAGAGCACCAGCAGCGGACAGAGGCTGGTACGGAAAACCGGGCGCATGCTGTTTAACGCCAAAGAGGCGGGCCAGTGCGTGGGCGCGACGCTGCGTTCATCGGTGGTGGGTTTTTTTGTCGGTATTCTGCCGGGCGCGGGGGCGACCATTGCCAGCGCCATCACCTATATGACCGAGAAAAAGCTCAGCGGTAACAGCTATACCTTCGGTAAGGGCGATATTCGCGGCGTGGCGGCGCCGGAGGCGGCAAATAACGCCTCCGCCTGCGGATCGTTCATTCCGATGCTTACCCTCGGTGTCCCCGGCTCCGGAACTACCGCGGTGATGATGGGCGCCCTGACCCTCTACAATATCACTCCGGGTCCGGCGATGTTTACCGAGCAGCCGGATATCGTCTGGGGATTAATTGCCGCGCTGCTGATCGCCAACGTGATGCTGCTGATTATGAACATTCCGCTGATCGGTCTGTTCACCCGCATGCTGACGATCCCGCTGTGGTTTCTGGCCCCGGCCATCGCCGCTGTGTCCGCAGTCGGCGTCTACGCGGTACACAGCACCACCTTCGACCTGCTGTTGATGGTTGGGCTGGGCGTGCTGGGCTACATTATGCGTAAGATGCACTTCCCGATGTCGCCGTTGATCTTAGGGTTTGTGCTGGGCGAGATGCTGGAGCAAAACCTGCGACGCGCGCTGTCCATCAGTAACGGCAACGTGGGAATTTTGTGGCAAAGCGGCGTAACTAAAACGCTCCTGGTGTTAGCCATCGCGGTGCTTGTTGTCCCTCCGCTGCTGCGTTACTGGCGCAAGCGCCAGCCTAACACGCAGGGCGACCTGCCCTCTTCCTGATGCGCAACGAAACTGGCGGTCGCTCAGCGCCGCCAGTCTCGGTATACGTTGAATTTTCACCGCACCTGCCTGATAGTTATGGTTTTAACTTTCTGGTGATCCGTTATGACCGTCGCAGCATCCCGCTCGGGGTTAACATTCGCAGCGCTGGCGCTGGCCCTGATTCTTATTTATACCGGTATCAGCGCAGGGGAAAAACTTACCTGGCTGATGGAAGTGACGCCGGTGATTATCATCGTTCCGCTTTTGCTGGCCACGCGCTCTCGCTATCCGCTGACGACGCTGCTTTATGTGCTGATTTTCTTCCATGCCATCATTTTGATGGTCGGCGGTATGTACACCTACGCGAAAGTGCCCATCGGCTTTGATGTCCAGGCGTGGCTGGGTTTGAGTCGTAATCCCTACGACAAGCTGGGGCACTTTTTCCAGGGGCTGGTGCCGGCCCTGGCGGTGCGGGAGATTCTGCTGCGCGGCGGCTACGTTCACGGGCGTAAAATGCTCGCTTTCGTGGTCTGCTGCATTGCGCTGGCGATTAGCGCCGTCTACGAGCTGATCGAATGGTGGGCGGCGCTGGCGCTGGGACAGGGGGCGGATGATTTTCTCGGCACCCAGGGCGATCCCTGGGATACTCAGTCCGATATGTTCTGCGCCCTGCTCGGCGCGCTGACCACCGTTTTTGCGCTGGGCCGCTGGCATACGAAGCAGCTACTGCACGTCCAGCGCATCTGAGGCGGAGCTCTGCTGCTGGTTGACCCAGTCACGTAACGCCCGGCGGGAAATTTTAATTCCGCCGGTTTTCAGCGATTCAGGCAGCCGTAACCAGCGCACAGGCTGCTGAAAGCGCGCCAGCTTATCGGCGCACCAGTCAGCCAGCACGGATGGATCGCCATGATCGCGACACTCTACTACCGCCACCGGCCGCTGGCCAAACTCCGCATCATCCTGCGGCACGATAAAAACTTGCTCAATCAACGGGTGTGCGCCGATAACCCGCTCGACTTCCTCCGGCTGAATGCCTTCTCCGCCGCTAAAAAAAAGATTATCCATTCTTCCAAGGATGGTCAGCCTGCCGTTGTCAAGCCGGCCCCGATCGCGGGTGGCAAACCAGCCATCGGCGTTGGTGAGCGGTATCGTTTGGCCGCCTCGCCAGTAGCCTGCGGCCATGCTGTCCGATCGAAGCCACACTTCGCCATCCACGATGCGCAATTCGCGCCCCGGCAGCGGCAGCCCGACATCCGCCAGGCCATCCGCTTCCTTGGCGCATACCGTGGAGGCAAACTCGGTCAGTCCGTAGCCACACCAGCAGCGGATACCGCGCCTGCGCGCCTGTTCGGTTAGCGCCACCGGGATGGCCGCGCCGCCGAGCAAAACTGCTTTTAACGACACCTCGTCATCGCCGCTCAGCAGCCGCCAGAGCTGGGTTGGCACCAGGGAGGCGTGAGTACAGCCGCGTAGCGCCAGCGCCAGCGGCTGTTTGTCGCGCACCGTCAGGCCTGCGCCGGCAACCAGCCAGCGCCAGAGAATCCCCTGGCCGGAGACGTGAAACAGCGGCAGCGACAGCAGCCAGTCGTCCTGCGGCGCAAAGGGTATCAACGCCAGTACCCCTTCAGCGCTGGCAATATGGGCGCGAAAAGCGTGTACCGCCGCTTTCGGTAGCCCCGTCGACCCCGAAGTCAGCGTCATGGAAGCCATACGATCTTCTCGCCAGTCAGCCGCGCGCTCGCCATTGACGGGGGACAGAGTCAGTGGATTAAGCGTTACTGGAAGATCGCCGCCGTTCAGCACCAGCGCGTGGCGCAGGTCCAGGGTCGGCAGCAGTTCAGCCAGCAGTGGCCCGGGCAGCTGCGGATTCAGCGGCAACACGCGCGCACCGCACTGCAGGAGCGCCAGCCATGCCAGCAAAACATCGGGCTGGTTGTCAGCCCGCAGCAGTACGCCATCACCATCGCGAACGCCCTGGGCGTGCAGTCCTGCCGCCAGCGCATCGATTTGCGCGCACAGTTCCCGCCAGCTTAGCCGCCGCTCGTTCAGGCGCAGCGCATGCGCCTCCCCTCGCTGCTGGCGCCAGTGGCGCCAGGGCCAGTCGCTAAAGGTCACAGCAGCGGCTCCAGTTCATCGACGGTCAGACACGGCAGCTCGCTTTCCGGCCAGCAGCGAACCAGCTGGCCGCGCATGAGGCTCAGGGTATCCAGACCGGGAATGGTATTCGGCGTCAGCCAGGCGGCAATTCGCGCCAGCTGCGTCAGGCCAAGGCTGGACTCAATGGCTGAACTGATAACCGCCGTCAGCCCCAGCGCATGAGCCTGCGCGACCTGCTGCTGGACCTTTTGCAGACTGCCGGTCAACGTCGGTTTAATCACCACCGCGCGCAGACCCGGCTCGGCAGCAAACGTAAAGTCCGCTTCGCGCAGACTCTCATCCCAGGCGATAGCGATGCCCGTTTGTTGGGCAAACGCGCGCGAATCATCGCGGTTTTTGCAGGGTTCTTCGAGAAAGGCGATACGGTTGCGATAGTGCGGGCTCACGTATTTAGCGAACTGCTGCGCCTTCAACGGCGTCCAGGCGCGGTTAGCGTCGAGACGCAGCGTCAGATCGGGAATCGCTTCCAGCAGCAGATTGACCACCATGCCGTCGCGCACCGCCTCATACAGGCCGACCTTGACCTTGGCGACCTTCTCGCCGGGCATCTGCGAAAGCCTGGCGAACAGTTCATCCGGATCGCCGGAACAGAGCGGCGCGGCGCGATAATCCGCCGCCAGCGGCAGCTCACCGCCCAGCTCCGCCAGTGCGCAGCTTATCCCGAAGGCGGCTGAAGGCGGCGTCGGCAACGCGCCATCCTGGCCTTCGCGCCAGGCGTTCGCCCATGCCAGCAGCGCTGCCTGCGCCTCATCCAGCGTTTCCAGACTGAATCCAGGCAGGGGAGAAATCTCCCCCCAGCCTTCGCGCTCGCCATCGCGCAGCTGCAGAAGCAAGCCATCGCGGGTTTTTAACCGCCGTTCACGCAGCACCACTCCCGCGTCCATCGGTAGCTGCCAGCGGTAGACCTGCGCCTGCCGCATTACGGATTCCGTTTAAATTTGCTGAAGTCCGGTTGGCGCTTCTGGTTGAAAGCGTTGCGTCCCTCCTGACCCTCTTCGGTCATGTAAAACAGCATGGTGGCATTGCCCGCCAGCTCCTGCAGTCCCGCCTGACCATCGCAGTCGGCGTTCAGCGCGGCCTTCAGGCAGCGCAGCGCCATAGGACTGTTCTGCAGCATTTCACGGCACCAGCGCACGGTCTCTTTTTCCAGATCAGCCAGCGGCACGACGGTATTGACCAGCCCCATATCCAGCGCCTGCTGCGCGTCGTACTGGCGGCACAGGAACCAGATCTCACGGGCTTTTTTCTGCCCGACAATGCGCGCCATATAGGAGGCGCCCCAGCCGCCGTCAAAAGAACCAACTTTCGGGCCGGTCTGACCGAAGATTGCGTTTTCCGCGGCGATGGTCAGATCGCACATCATATGCAGAACGTGGCCGCCGCCGATGGAGTACCCCGCCACCATCGCCACTACCGGTTTCGGACAGGTACGGATCTGGCGCTGAAAATCGAGTACGTTGAGATGATGAACGCCGGAGTCATCCTGATAGCCGCCGTAGTCGCCGCGGACTTTCTGATCGCCGCCGGCGCAAAAAGCTTTTTCGCCTTCACCGGTCAGGACGATCACGCCGATATTGTCGTCATAGCGGGCATCCGAGAGCGCCTGAATCATCTCTTTGACGGTCAGCGGACGAAACGCGTTACGTACCTGCGGGCGGTTGATGGTTATTTTGGCAATCCCGTCCGCCGATTTGTGGTAGCGAATATCGCTGTAGCCTTCGGAGCAGTCCTGCCATTCAATCGGAGCGTAAAGCATTGCTTCATCAAGAGAGATCATAAAGTGTCCTTCGGTTAACTCGCTAAAAACTGCGCCAGACAAGCCACGACTGCATCGGGGTTTTCCCGATGCGCGTTGTGTCCGGCATGATTAATCACGTGCGTGATGGCGGATAGCTCATCGGCGATGGCGCGAAACTTGCCGTCGCGTTCGCCGCAAAGGTAATGGAATGGGAAATCGCGCGCCCGTAATGCCTCGCGCAGATCGGGCTGTTCAGCCAGTGAGCAGGCCTGCAGCATCGCGGCTAACGCCCTGCCGTTGTTGCAGCTGCGTAGCGCAACCAGCGCCGCACGCTGCGCTGCGTCCAGGGAGGCGAAGACCGGCTGCTGATACCAGTCGGCAAAGACCTGCGTAAGCGGTTCTCGGCGAAAGCGTTCAGCCCAGGCGGCATCGCTGCGCCGGCGCTGCGCACGCTGATTATCGTCCGCCAGACCCGGATGCCCTCCCTCGACGACCAGCCCGCAGAGCCCCTCATGCGACTGGCTGGCATAATACATCGCCACCCGTCCGCCGAGGGAGTACCCCACCAGCCAGTACTTATGCATGTTGTAACTAATTAGCGTATTCTTAATCAGCTCGCTGACATCCGTAAAACGGTTAACTGCCCTATCCGCCGAGCCGCCGTGGCCCGGCAGGTCAATATAGAGACGCGGATACGCACCGAACGCCTGCCCCACCGCCCGCCATTCGAGGCTATCGCCGGCAAAACCATGCAAGAAGACCAGCCAGGGATAGCCCGGCAGCCCGCGTTCCGCATGCGCGTGCAGAATCATAGCTGACTCACCTGCGCAAGCAGCTGCTGGAGGGTTTGCGTACCGTCGGTTTCATTAACCACCAGCTCGATCAGCGTTGCGCCGGGCGCTCGCCAGGCAACGTCCAGCGCGCGCTCCAGCTCACTCCAGTCCGCGGGGCAATGATAAGTCAGGTCGAACATCGCCGCCGCGTGCGCAAAATGGATATTCTGCGGCATCAGATAGAACTGGCTGCGCTGCTCCTGCGGCGTTGGCAGCAGGGAGAAAATCTGCCCGCCGTTATTATTGACGACAATCAGCACCAGCGGCGCGGAGGCCTGACGCAGCAGCGCCAGCGAATTGAGGTCGTAAAGCGCCGAGAGATCGCCGACGATGGCCAGGGTCGGACGCGCGCTGGCACGCTGCACGCCGGCCGTCGTCGCCAGCAGACCATCTATTCCGCTGGCCCCGCGATTGCTGTAGACCGGGTAGCCTGCGGGAAGCTGCGACAGGGCGTCAATTAAGCGCACCACCAGACTGTTGCCGACAAACAGCTGGCCCTGATCCGGCAGGTAGCGACGGATTCGCTGCGCCAACTGGGCCTCGCCGAAATCCTCGCTGCTGGCGACAGCCGCCTGCCATGCCTGGCGTGAAAGCGCAGGAATGACGGTAGCCCACGGCTGCCGCTTTTCCGCCGGATGCTGTTCAAGCCAGCGGTCGATGGCGCACACCAGTCGGCGACCACGATGTTGGGCGGGATCCAGACGACCCGGCAGGTTGTCGATCAGCCAGTACTCTTCAGGTTCGCAGGTGGCCTGCCACTGCAAAACGCGTTTGCTGGTCAGGCTGCTGCCCAGCTGAACGATAATTTGCGCCTGCGCCAGTTCGCTAACCGCTTGACCGTTACCGAGCCACAGATCGGCGCAGGGGAGCGGCTGCCCGGTTTGCGAAAGGACATCGCCAATCAGCGGCCAGCCGAGCGTTTTCGCCCATTCGGCAACCTTCAGGCCCTCTTCCGCGCTCATTCGTCCGGCAACCACGACGCCGCGTTTTTGCCGCCAGAAAAACCAGTCGCGCTGCTTTTCGCTTTCCAGATGCAGATTGTGACTCAGCCAGGGCTTGTCGCTCTGCCACCAGTCGCCGAGCTGCTGCTGCCACGCGACCCCGGTGTCGTCCATATCGCCGTACAGCGGTTCGGCAAAAGGACAGTTAATATGAATGCCGCCGCAGTGCAGCGCGCCGAGCGCCTGGTCGAGGGTCGAGACCAGCCAGCGGGCGGAGATATCCTGCGACGGGCGCGGCAGGGCCAGGGTCTGCGACGGATGCGAAGCAAACATGCCCGGTTGACGAATGGCCTGGTTCGCACCGCAGTCGATGAGCTCCGGCGGCCGGTCGGCGGTCAGTAAAATGAGTTTTTCGCCGGTCAGACCCGCTTCTATCAGCGCAGGATAGAGGTTGGCCGTGGCGGTGCCGGAAGTGACAATCACCGCCACCGGCTGGCCGCTGGCTTTTGCCAGCCCTAACGCCAGATGGCCAAGGCCGCGTTCATCAAAGTGGGTATGGTAAATAAACGCGCGGTTTTCCGCCGCCGCCAGGGTCAAAGGGGTCGAGCGCGATCCGGGCGCAATGCAGATATGCTGCACGCCGTGGCGCGTTAAAGCTTCGAGGATCACCGCCGCCCAGCGTCGGTTAAATGCGCTTACTGACATGAATTTGTCCGATATCAAATATTGACGCTAAGTATAGATAAAGCCCGTTATTGCCGTTTTGATATGCATCGTTTTATCTCTGCTTCTGTGAGCAGTAACGAACGCAATCCTGCAGCTTTATTTTCAATTTCCTGCCACTCTTGCTCCGGGTCAGAGCCGCTGACGATGCCCGCTCCGGCGTAGAGCCTGAGCGTATGCTGCCGTACCTTCGCCGAGCGTAGCGAAACGCAAAATTCGCTTTGCGCCAGCGACAGATAACCGGCGGAGCCCGCATACCAGTCGCGGGTAAAAAGCTCGTTCCGGGTGATAAAATCCAGCGCCACCTGACGCGGCAGCCCGGCGACCGCCGCCGTGGGCTGGAGCTGGCGCAGACAGCGGGCATCATCGGGGACGTCCAGCTCGGCCCATATACAGCGCCGCAGATGCTGCACTTTACGCAAACGGACGATCTGCGGCGGCAGCACCTCCAGCGCGCGCGTCTCCGCCTGCATACGCTGACAGATATCCTCAACCACCAGCATATTTTCCCGCTGGTTCTTGTCATCGCCCATCAGCCAGTCGCCCAGGCGCTGCGCCTGGCGATCGTCCTCATGGCTGGCCGCTGTTCCCGCCAGCGCCTCGGTACGCATCAGCGCGCCGCGCCGTCGCCATAGCCGTTCCGGCGTTGAGCCGAAGAAGGCTTCTTGCGGATTAAAGGCCATCAGATAATGAAAACAGTGCAGATTGCTGCGGCGGCTGGCGGCCATTATCGCCCCGGCGTTCAGCGGGGCGGCAAACTGCAAATCGGTGGCGCGCGCCAGCACGACTTTATCCATCTCCCCTGCCGCTATCGCCTGTGTCGCCTGTGCAACCAGATCTCGCCACTGCGGATAAGCCGGGAAATGCTGCTCACTGAGCAGAGAAGGAAGCGTGCCAGGCTGCGCTTGCCGGGTCGTCAGCGAGCGGAGAAACTCGCGCGCCGCGCAGGCATCGTCACGGAGTGAGGTATCGCTATACAGCGTCAGGCGTAGCGTGGCGTGACCGCCAAGCCGACGCCACTCCAGCCTCGGCAACAGCAGCATGCCGCGCTGCGGATCAAACGCATTAAGGCCGCAAATCCGCAGATCGTCACGCGCTTGTTGCTGAAGAAAAGCGTGCGCCTGCGGCAGAGAGGAAAAGATTTTTACCGCCCCCAGAGCGGCCAGCTCTTCATCGCCGCTGCGCTGCTGCCAGTAGAACTGCGGCCACTGCTGCTGATGGGTACACCACAGAAGCGGATCAAAAGCGTCATTCAGCGCGAAGGGGATATCGAAGATGCGCCAGCCGGGCGATGGCGGAAACGCTTCATCCAGGCAGCGGTACAGGCTTTCCAGCGCGGTGGACACAGACAGCACGCAAACCTCCACGGAGTAAAAACCCCACATTATACGGGGTACTGCTGCGGAATAGCAGTACCCACGATGAGGGAGCGGCTTTTAATCAGCCCGGCGGCTAGTGGGTGGCGATTTCGTATGCCATGCCAATATGGTCGATGCCGTCCTCGTCGTAGACATCGGTCACCGGCACAAAGCCGAAGCTGGCGTAGAATTTTTGCAGATGCGCCTGGGCGCCAAGATAGATGGCCTTTTGCGGCCAGTGTTGACGGCAGCTGGCCAGCGCCTGCTCCATCAGCTGATAGCCCAGCTTTTCGCCGCGCACCGCCGGGCTGACGATCACCCGGCCAATCACGACCGGCTCATATTCATCATCGCTCTTGAGAATGCGCGCATAGGCCACCAGTTCATCGCCGCGCCAGCCGAGAAGATGGCGGTTCTCACCTACCAGATCGTCGCCGTCGATATCCTGATAGGCGCAGGTTTGTTCGACAACGAACACCGCACAGCGTAATTTCAGCACAGCATAGAGCTGGGGGACGGTCAGTTCAGCGTGGTGAAGATCCTGCCATGTCATCATCTGCGGTTCCTTAGTTGGTATACTTTGTTTTTTGACCCACGCCCTGAGGACACTGGACGATGGAATTACTCTTTTTGGGGACATCCGCTGGCGTGCCAACCCGTACGCGTAATATGACGTCGATGGTGCTGAATTTGCAACAGCCAACTATGGCGGAGATGTGGCTGTTCGACTGCGGGGAGGGAACGCAGCATCAGTTTCTCCACACCCCTTATCATCCCGGCAAGCTGAATAAGATCTTTATTACCCATTTACATGGCGATCATCTGTTCGGTCTTCCCGGCCTGCTGTGCAGCCGCTCAATGCAGGGTAATTCTCTGCCGTTAACGCTATACGGGCCAAAGGGGCTTAAGGAGTTTGTGGAAACCGCCCTGCGTCTTAGCGGTTCCTGGACCGATTATCCACTGGCAATCGTCGAAGTCGAACCGGGTCTGGTATTTGATGAAGCCGGTTTCCGGGTCACCGCCTGGCCGTTAAACCATCCGGTTGAGTGCTACGGCTATCGGATCGAACAGCATGATAAGCCGGGTACCCTTGATGCCGCACAGCTTATCGCCGAGGGGGTGCCTCCCGGTCCGTTGTTCCACCGCTTAAAACTGGGGCTGACGGTTGAACTGGAAGATGGTCGGTTGATTGACGGCAGCCGCTACCTTGGGCCGGTAACGCCCGGTAAGAAGCTGGCGATTTTCGGCGATACCGCCCCCTGCCCGGAGGCGCTGGAGCTGGCGCGTGGCGTGGACGTTATGGTTCATGAGGTTACGCTCGAACAGGCGATGGCGGAAAAAGCCAACGGTCGCGGGCATTCATCCAGCCAGCAAACGGCGGCGTTAGCGAGGGAAGCAGGCGTCGGGACGCTTATCGCCACTCATTTTAGCTCGCGCTATGATGCCGAAGGCTGTCATCGGCTGTTGGCTGAGTGTCGGGAGGTCTTTCCCCCTACCGTGCTGGCGGAAGATTTTCTGGTTTATAACATCGAATAAAAAAACAGGCGTAACGCGGGAGATGAACGTTACCCGCGATTACGCCAAAAATTACTCTTCAACATAACCGTTATAACGCAGAATAGATTTTAAATTGCGATAGCCAAGATAATCCTGGATAGAGTCATCATCTATGCCTTTTTTACCCAATTCATATCCGCAAGCATGGCGCAGCATCCGCGGGTGAATATTTTGCTTCAGTTTCGCCAGCTCACAGCATTCACGAATGATTTGATAAAAACGCTGGCGAGTCATCTGATTTCCCCGCGAAGAGATAAAGAGTAAATCATTATGGGCTGGATAACACTCTCTGGCCAACAGCCAGCGCTGTAATGAGATAATCTCTTTGGGTTGTAATGGATGATACCCCGAGATACCGTGACGCGCCCGGCGAATATAAATTCGTTTTCCCGGCAGGTCGACATCCCGCAAAGTTAATGCGGTAATTTCATTAATCCGACAACCGTGCAAAAAGCACATTTGGATCATGCAGCTATTTCTCTCGGGGTGCGCACAATAATGTGCGGCAAGCACCAGGCGCTCAACGTCTTTAACGCTCAGATATTCCGTCTCATCCTGCATATGACATTCCTTTTCATCCATTTAATACATACAATTACTGATAGGTAAAAGTCAGCTGCACCACCGACTCGAATTTTCCCACTTTTGCTCCGCCCTGCGTTGAATATAAGCGCGCGGCCAGCGGGAATTCGCCTTTGCCGGTGCTACCGTTAATAGCAATAGTCATCCGATCCTGGTTTTTATAGGTTGTGGAATGATCGGTATTGGTTATCTGCAGCGCGATATTTTGCGCCGCATCGCTGGCGGCCATATTGGCGAAATGCGTGGCATCATCGCCGTCGGTCACGCCATCAAATTTCACCGTCGCTTTCGTCGTACCCGCCGGGCAATTTTCAACGTTCAGGCTAAAGGTTTTCCACTCAGAAGCGGTGCCGGCAGTTTGAAAATCGATATTCAGCAGCGTGCCGAAATTCACCTCCTGATACTTCGTATCGGTGCTGACGTCGCAGGGGAGATAATATATATTACCCTTCACGTTCAGAGGGATGCCGCCCCAGGATGAAAAAACAGGCAGCAGCAATGCCAGCCATAGCGCCTTTTTCATTATTCACTCCTGCTATTCGATTTCTGCTTGAATGGTTGCCGTCGCCGTAAATCCGCCGCCATCGGGTACATTCCCGGTGGTATTAATCGGATAGATTTTCATGGTCGTGTCCCCTTTCTGGGTCGCGTAATTCAGATTGACCGGCAGCATTCCGGATATAACGGGGATTTTGACACCAGTAATATTTTCTATACGAACCGCAATATCACTATTTGTGGTCGCCAGCGCGGTACTGTCATTCGTATCCGCCGTTCCCTGGAAGGAAAGCGCAATTTTTACCCCTGAGGAAATATTAGTACAGGCTACCGTCATATTGACAACATGCGGCGTAAAGCCCGTCGGCATCTGACCTGAAGTTTTAAAGTTATTCGCGGCAATATCGCCGAAGTCGATATTAATCGGCTGACCGGTATTAATCTCGCAGGACTGCGGTACTGTTACCGAGCCGCTCATTGAGATCTGCGTGAGAGGAATACTGCTATAGCTCCCCGTTTTCCGCGACCCGTAAACGTTCAGGATCACCGTTGGCGGGATCGTCACCTGACCGACGAACGGCCGGGTAAAGTAGAGCGAGATATATCCCACTGAACCGGTATTAAACAGCGTACCGCCCGGGTTACAGGCATAACCCTGATTATTTAGATTGCTTTTATCCTGAATGGGCGTCGGTAAATACTGATTCACCCCGCCGGCAATAAATAGCTCGCTGGCGATTTCCAGATATTTATTCAGCTGATAATAATTCAAGCCGCTTCGGGTTTGCGTCGCGACTAATCCCGGAACAGTGGCTCGAAAATACGTAGTACCAGTAACATCGCTACCGCAATCACATTTCGCTTGATAGGTTCCCCCGGTAGTCCAATGGTACAGACGAGGGAACGCCATTCCGGCCTGGTTTTGCGAAGGGTTAGTAAAAGTTTCAATAAATGAAAAGCTGTCCTGGAAAGGAGCTCCGCCATTACCCGTATTCTGACACCAGCCCGTTTCCGCCATAATCTGCGGCGATATCGCCAGCGCCGCCAGACCGGTCAGTAATCCCCATGAAAATCGTTTCATTGTCTCTGCATCCTTTCGATTAACGGCATAGCCCCTGGGCTACGATAATGCCGGTGAGGCTTTTCCCTGACGGCAGCGCATACTGGACCCGGCAGCGATCTTGCGCGCTGGCCCCCCACTTCACGTTAAGTACGCCGCTAGATTCCAGCCCGGTCAGATAGACCTGGCCGCTATCGCCAACGATAAAAGCTTGCTCAGATGACGCGGCTCCAGGAATGCTGACCATGGCGCCAAAAGGCACCGGCCGCCCGTTATCCTGACGCACCGTCATCAGCACCCGGCTACCGACGCTGGTAGCGTAATTAGCGCGCACTACCGCCCCGCGGGTTGGCACCACCGTTTGCGTCGTTAGCTCAAGGTCGACATCATCCGGCATCGTGCTGGTATCAAGCGTTAAGGTGTTTTTACGATACGGCGAGGTGTAAGGCACCAGGGCATAGCCCCGCCAGTCGGTTCTGACGCCGGTCTGGTTGTTGATGCCAACGCCAGCGGCGCCTGGTGCTTTAACTAAAGCGAGGGTTTCACCAAATGGCTGCCCGAGCGTCAGCCCATTCTCATGCGCCAGAACTCCGCCGCGCAGGGCGTAGTTAAGGCGGTGGCTATATTTATCATGACTGTAGCCGCCGGTCAGTTCCGCGTAGGTCGCACGCCAGTCGGCGTTAACGCTACCGCTCTCCCCTCTTCCCTGGCTGGTGTAACCTTCCTGTACGCTCCAGCTCAGGTTGTTACGCTCCAGCAAGGTACCGGAGAGGCCCAGGTTGTTGGTCGTGGAGCCATTTTTGCTGCTGTTAAGGGAGTAGTTGGCATAGACCGGATTAGGTAGCCAGTCGCCCAGCGGTATGCTGATGCTTAAGGCGAACAGATGGTCTTCATCATTACGTTTACCGGTGTTCTGATCGGTGGTATTGCGATTGTAGCTATAGTTCATGCTATAGCTGATGCCGCGCCAGCTATTGTTGTAACCGACGCCCACGGACTCCATGGTACGACCGGTGTTCCAGTAGTCCTCGCGAATATAGCTTAGCGATAGCGACCCCATCTCATCGCCAAGACTCTGGCTGATCGTCACCTCTCCCCGGTTGCGCCGCCGTTCCACTGAAGGCGTATAGGCGTCATCGCGATAGGTATCCAGCACCTCCTGCATATCCCAGTAACCGCTGGTGGCATAGCGATATCCTGCCAGGCTGACGTTGGTCCCTAATCCCGGAAGATCTTTGCTGTAACGAAGACGAACCGACTGACCGCTCTCTTTATCTTTATCCTGGCGATTCGACCAGGCCTGGGTAACGTCGGTCGACACGGCTCCCAGTTCGCCGAGGTTTTTGCCCATACCCAACGCCAGCGACTGATATTTGCTACTAAACTGACCGCCGCCGTACAACGTCCATCCCCATGGCAGACCGTAGATGGCCGTTGCCTGAGAGAGAGGCGTCTCGTCAATACTGTTGTCGTAGGCGCGATACACCCCAGTAGTTACGCTATATTTCAGACGCCCTTCACGCTGCAGAACGGGGAGTGAAGCATAGGGCACGATCAGGTTCTGCTCGCTGCCATCGGCCTCTTTGATAGTCACAGACAGATCGCCAGAACCCCCGGTCGGATACATATCGGTGATTTCAAATGCCCCGGGGGAGACATAGGTCTGATAAATCTCATAGCCGTTCTGGCGAATAATGACCTGGGCGTTAGTCCGCGCGATCCCGCGCACAACCGGCGCATAGCCGCGCAGGCTTTCCGGCAGCATATCGTCATCGGAAGCCAGCATCGCTCCGCGAAAGGGAATGCCTTCAAAAACGTCGGCGTCGGTGCTACTGTCGCCCAGCGTCATCACCCCTTGCAGAGCATTAATATTGCGCTGCGCATAGGTGTAAACCGTATCCCAGCTGTTACTCGACTCGCCGCCGCCGCTGCTGCGGGTCCAGGTCGTGTAGTTACGCAAACGCCACGGTCCGATGTTAATACCGGGACGGAGGTTAACGTATTGATTATCGCTATCCGGCGTGTCGTTCTTGCGCGACCAGTTGTTGGCTCCGCTAAAAGCGTAATTCAGCAGCAGCGCCGTCACCCCGTCATCCCACTGTTTAGGATCGACCCAGCCCCGGGCTGCGCTGGACACTGCCGCCTGAGGGAAGCTTAATAACAGCCGCTGTTGGCTGAAACGAAACTCGGCTTTCGCCTGCGGTATGACGCTCATATCCGCACAGTTTGCTGACTTACGCCCCAGGTCTGGAAACCGGGAGACGCGCACGCCCCATTCCGCAAGCTCTTCAACCTTCAGGCACGGCTGCAGTTCCGTTTTCCCGGCGCCTTCCCCCTGCTGAAAAGTCACATCGCGGGTATCCATAAAAACGTTATTAAGGTAAATATCCACCCGATAGCTGCCCGGCTGCTGGCCTCCGACCTGCTCATAGGCTGATAAATCCCTGATGCCCGTCTGAGGTCCATCCATTTCCAACAAGGCCGGGTTGAAAACATCCCGCGCCAGGACCTCGTCACACAGCGGTAACAGCGCAACGGCCAGAGCTCCGGCTATCCGGTTAAGCCGCCATTTTTTATGATTATTTTTCATTTTCTCTGGAACTCCCTGGCCAGACAGCCTCTACAAATTAGCGCGGTGCTGCGCGCCGATTCCGCCGTAATCGTTAATCAGCTTCCACTGCAAAGCGCCGGCGCTGCCGCGCGGTAGTTCAAAGCGCGCCGTTTCCCCTGGCCCCACCCAGTTGGCGTCCTTGACTTCGGCCCCGCCTATTTTGACCTCGGCGAAATTCATATAGAACGCGGTCGGATTGGTTACCTGGAGCGTGTTACCGCTACGCGCCCAGCGAAGCTGTTCCGTTACCATCTCCGGCGAACCCACGACGGATTTAGGTCGATAGATGAGTTTGATGCGCGTTTTGATCGCGATCTGCAGGGTGTTGGCCCCGGCTTTCGCTTGCGAAGAAGGAATCGCTTTGATGTTCATCCAGAACATGCTCTCTTTGTTTTCCGGCAGGCCGCCGCTATAAATCACCCGCAGACGGGTTTGCTGCTCGCCATCCAGGCGAAATAAAGGCGGAGTCAACAGAAAAGGGGCGGCCCCCTGCGCAGCTTCTACCCAGCTTTGAATGAGATAAGGCGTAGCATCGGTATTGGTAACGCTCAGAGAGGATTCTTTTTTGCCCCCGGGATATATCAGGCGAGTGCCCCCGGTGACGACGCCCGCATGTGCCGCAGCGCCCACTAACAGCCATCCAGCCATTAGCACTTTCAGGTATCGTTTCATCTCCAGCTCCCTGGAAAAGCGAGCCACGCAGGGCTCGCTAACACTGTCATACAAACGGAGAATCAGTTGTAGCTGATAGTGAAGTTCGCGCTACCGTCTGCCTTACCGGCAACCACTGTGGTATCAGTCTGGATATAACGAACGCGGAACGGCAGATCGATTTTGCCGGTAGCCGGAATATTCAGGCTGGTGGAACGGGTGAACAGCGGCAGGGTATTGTTGTTGCTGCCATCAACCAGCTGCAGGGCCACGCCTTCGGCAACGTCAGGATCGGTACCGGCGCCGGTCAGCTCCAGTTTTTCATTATCACCGTTGACGTTAGGGCCGGAGAACAGTACCGATGCTTTGGCGACGGTCGTCGGGCAGTTTTCCAGTTTGATCGAGAAATCCTGTTCAGCCGCAGTAGAACCGGTACCGCTAAACGCGGTCTTGGCAATCTGCCCCATATGAACTTCCAGCGGGTTGGTCATGTCGTTAACCACGTCACAGCCAGCATCGATGATTTCGCCGAGAAACTTCACCTGACCGTCATCCGCCAGCGCAGCACCAGAGAACGCCGCGCAACCGGCAACTACAGCAGCAAGTAATGTTTTTTTCATGATTTATCCTTTTCAATGCAGTCAATGCATTAATTTAAAAGCGCAATACTGAGCGCATCCTTTTATTTACGCTTGATATTAATAACGCTTCAAAACATTGACCCATGAATGGATATAATATTTTGAAGTGGTCATTTTGTATCAATTTGACCACTTCAATTAATTGAAATATAAATTGCCAGGGAAGGCATATTTGATTTTATATTTGCCAGGTGAAACCTTAATAAACACGATAAAACACTAAGGGTCGAAAGGAGAGACAACTCATGCATTAAACTAATTTAAATAACCCCAAGAATAAATGACACCAATATATAATTTAAGCATATGAAAAACATAACAAAAAATATTGTTAATCATAAATTGACATTGTTACCACCTGTGGATAGCATAGGAGACAGTTTGATACAAAATGACTATTTCATTTACCAAACCTCTCTAAATCTTGCATCATTACTTGCTGTATAAATGACCGTATGCTGAATATTCCTGTGCCCGAGAAAATCCTGGATTAATCGCGTATCGACACCGTTGTTAGCCAGCGCAAAACCGCAGGCGTGGCGCAGCATATGGGGATGAGCGCTGATCTCCAGCTGGGCGACAAGACTCAGGTTCTTCATCATCTGATATATTCGCTGCCGGGATAAAGGTTGACCATTGCGCGATAAAAAGAGCCAGCCGGAATGATTACCGGGATAATCCTTACGCACGCGCAGCCATTCATTAAGAACTTTCACCTCTTGTTTATATATGGGATGGGTCGTTGAAAAGCCATTTTTTAACCGTCGAATATAAATAACCCCGCTTTGAATATCGATATCCGAGAGCTTCCAGTGACGAATTTCACTCACCCTGCATCCATGATTAAAACACATCCACAATAAACAGACATCGCGTTCCGGGTTAGCCCCCCGCCTGGCTGCATCAACCAAACGCTGAACTTCACCGACAGTCAAATGCTTACGCCTTGTTTTCATTCACTTTCTCCATCTACAGAACACAACAGTGTGCGTATCAATAATAGTACGGAAAATAAGAGGATGAGTGGAAACGTAAAGTGAGATTAATATGATAAAAAGCATGAATAATACGAAAAATAGGCAATATTAAAGAAAATTCCCATCGCTTGCTGGTAGAGATAAAAAAAGGACCGCCGAAGCGGTCCTTGTTCGTTCCCAATCTGCGTGCAGCATTACATCAGCGGCGTCGCCAGCTGTACGATGTTGATGAGCGGTTGCGGCCACACGCCGAGCACCAGCACCAGCAGCGCGGAGATCAGCACGACGATGCCGCCGGCGCTGTACTGCCAGTTAGACGGCGCATCGCGATTCAGTTTCTCCGGCGCGCTGAGGTAGAGGCTCACCGCCACGCGCAGATAGTAGTAGAGGCCAATCGCCGAACCCACGACCACCGCCCCGACCAGCCACCACAGGTGCGCATGCACACCCACCGCCAGCACGTAGAACTTACCGATAAAGCCCAGCGTCATCGGGATACCGGCAAGAGACAGCATCATCACCGTCATCACCGCCGACAGAATAGGTCGGTGCCAGAACAGGCCGCGATAGGAGTAGAGCGAATCCGCATCCGGTCCGCGATACGGGCTGGACATCAGGCTCACCACGCCGAAAGCGCCGAGGCTGCTGAACAGATATCCGGCCAGATAGACGCCCACCGCTTCCATCGACATCTCACCGCTCTGCAGGGCAATCAGCGCCACCAGCAGATAGCCAAGATGGGAAATGGAAGAGTAGCCGAGCAGACGTTTGATGTTGGTCTGGCTCAGGGCCATCAGGTTACCAAAGATAATCGATGCAAAGGCGATCAGACCCAGTACCACCCGCACTGCCTCGCTGTCACCCACCGGCATGTAAAGGAACAGACGCATGACCACACCGAAGATAGCAATCTTGCTGGCGGTGGCCAGAAAGGTCGATACTGGGGCAGGCGCGCCCTGGTAGACGTCCGGCGTCCACAGATGGAACGGCACCAGCGACAGCTTAAAACCAAGACCGACAATCATCAGGCCGAGACCGGCCAGCAGCAGCGGCTCATGCAGCATGCCATCCGTCAGGCTCTTACCGAGCGCCAGGAAGGAGAGGTTACCGGAATTTGCATACACCAGCGCCATACCGAACAGCAGGAACGAAGAGGCAACGGCGGACAGGATCGTATATTTGATACTGGCCTCCAGCGAACGTTTCTGGCGGAAAGCGTAGCCGACCAGGCCAAACAGCGGCAGCGAAATCAGTTCAATGCCGAGGAACAGCGCCGCAAGATGGTTCGCGCCCGCCAGCAGAATGCCGCCCAGCGCGGCAATCAGCACCAGCAGATAGAACTCTTCTTTATTGTCCTTGTAACCCTCAAGCCACGGGTAGGCAAAGGTGCAGGTTGCCAGGCTGGCCAGCAGCACCAGGCCGGTATAGAGCATGGCGTAGCCGTCAACGCGGATCAGCGGCGTGACGTCCATCGCCCCGTTCTGGCCTACGAACCAGAGTGAGATCAGCGCGGCGTTAAGGCCGAGAACCGACAGCGTGGCATTAAGGAAATGATTGCGTCGCCACGCAATGGAGAGCATCACAACCACCACCGTCAAGCCGACGATCAGCAACGGTAGCAGTGCGATCAGTTGTTGTGGAGTTATTGTCATGGCGAATTACGGCCTTGTAGTAGAAACAGAATTAACAAACCACTGCTGAATGTTGCTCATCGCAGAGTGCGAGGTGTCCAGAATCGGCTGCGGGAAGAAGCCCAGCAGCACCAGCAGAACAACCAGCAGCAGGATGATCGACAGTTCACGCAGGGACATTCCCGGCAGCGCTTTGGCGGCGATTTCGCTTTTTGCTTTACCGAAGTACGCGCGATGCAGCATCGACAGCGAGTATACGGAAGCGAACACCAGACCAAAGGTAGAAATAACGGTAATCACCGGCACGGTCTTATAGCTACCGAACAGAATCATAAATTCGCCGACGAAGTTACCGGTGCCCGGCATCCCGAGGGTCGCCACCGCAAAGAACATCGACAGCGCCGGCAGCCACTTAATTTTGCTCCACAGACCGCCCATCTGGCGCATATCGCGCGTATGCAGACGCTCGTAAAGCTGACCGCAAAGGATAAACAGACCGGCTGCTGACAGACCATGAGCGATCATCTGAATCACCGCCCCCTGGTAAGCCAGCTGGCTGCCGGTGTAGATAGCAATCAGCACGAAGCCCATATGGGAGACGGAGGTGTAAGCGATCAGACGCTTAATATCGTACTGGCTGAAGGCCATCCACGCGCCGTAGAAAATACCGATGACGCCAAGCCACATCGCGATCGGCGCAAATTCGGCGGAAGCGTTCGGGAACAGCGGCAGCGCAAAGCGCAGCAGGCCGTAGGCCGCGGTTTTCAACAGGATCCCCGCGAGGTCAACGGAACCCGCGGTCGGCGCCTGAGAGTGCGCATCCGGCAGCCAGCCGTGCAGCGGAACCACCGGCATTTTTACCGCGAAAGCGATAAAGAAGCCCAGCATCAGCAGGTATTCCACGCCGTGCGACATCGGCGTCTTCAGCAGCTCTTCATAGTTGAAGGTCCATACGCCGGTAGCGTTGAAGTGCACAAACGCCAGCGCCAGGATGGATATCAGCATCACCAGACCGCTCGCCTGGGTATAAATGAAGAACTTGGTTGCCGCCGTGATACGCGTTTTACCGTCGGAAGCCTTATGGCCCCACAGCGCGATCAGGAAGTACATCGGCACCAGCATCATTTCCCAGAAGAAGAAGAACAGGAACAGGTCGATAGCCAGGAATACGCCGATCACGCCGCCGAGGATCCACATCAGGTTAAGATGGAAAAACCCCTGATATTTCTCGATTTCGCGCCACGAACAGAGCACCGCCAGCACGCCGAGCAGCCCGGTCAGCACCACCATCAGCAGCGACAGACCGTCGATAGCCAGATGAATGCTAATCCCGAAGCGTGGGATCCACGGCATCACGAATTCCGACTGCCACTGCGGAATACCGGTAGATTGCGTGAGAGAATAGCCGCCCTGCATCCACAACTGCAGGCCAAGCATAAACGTCAATCCCATAGTGATCAGCGCGATCCAGCGCGGCACCTTTACGCCAAAGCGTTCAGTCTGCCAGCACAGGAAGCCGCCGATGAAGGGAATTAATATTAGCCAGGGTAATAACATGGCGATCTTTATTCCTTGTTAAAGTCCCGTTCAGGACCGATTTTCAACGAATTCTCACAGAAAATTCACTTCGGATTGCGGGTGTTATTGCCCGGCAGCGCTATGCTTGCCGGGCCTACTGCTTGTAAGTCGGGTTAACCGACAACGCCCACAATCCTCAAACTCAGCGCAATACCATCAGTAACGCCAGCACCACGACAGCGCCAATGCCCATTGAAGCCACATACCAGCGCAGATAGCCGTTCTCGCTTACCACCAGGCCTTTACCTGCGAAGCGGGAAAGGATCGCCGGAATGTTCATCAGCGCATTCAGCGGATCGCTCTTCAGCAGCCACGCCACGCCGAGGAACGGCTTGACGAACACTTTGTCGTACAGCCAGTCAAAGCCCCAGGCGTTGTACCACCAGGTCCCGAGCAGACGACCCGGCGCGCTGTTGGCAATCGATGTGACCAACGTGCGTTTACCCAGCCACAGCCAGGCGGCAATCAGAATACCGGCGATGGCAATCACTCCGGAGGCAATCTCCAGGGTCATGACGCGTCCATGCTCAAGCTCGGTGGTCTGCGGCAGTACGCCATCCAGCGGCGGCACAATCAGCGCGCCAACGAAGGTTGAGAGCACCAGCAACACAATCAGCGGCAGATGATGGGTAATCCCCTTCCCTGCGTGAGCATGAATTTGTTCTTTGCCGTGGAACACGATGAAAATCATACGGAAGGTGTACAGGGAGGTCATAAATGCCCCGACCAGACCGGCCACCATCAGATTCAGATGACCGTTCGCCATCGCGCCCGCCAGGATCTCATCCTTACTGAAGAAGCCTGCCGTCACCAGCGGCAGTGCGGACAGCGCCGCGCCCCCCACCAGGAAGCAGACGTACACCAGCGGAATAGACTTACGCAGGCCGCCCATCTTGAAGATATTCTGTTCGTGGTGGCAGGCGAGGATCACCGAGCCGGACGACAGGAACAGCAGCGCTTTGAAGAACGCATGGGTCATCAGGTGGAAAATCGCCGCATCCCACGCCTGCACGCCGAGCGCGAGGAACATGTAGCCAATCTGGCTCATGGTGGAATACGCGAGTACGCGTTTGATATCGGTCTGCACCAGCGCGGCGAAGCCTGCCAGCACCAGCGTTACCGCCCCAACGATCCCGACGAGATGCAGAATTTCCGGGGTCATCAGGAACAGGCCATGCGTGCGCGCAATCAGGTAGACGCCGGCGGTCACCATGGTGGCGGCGTGGATCAGCGCGGAGACCGGCGTTGGACCAGCCATCGCGTCCGCAAGCCAGGTCTGCAACGGCAGCTGCGCAGATTTACCCACCGCGCCGCCCAGCAGCATCAGGGTTGCCCACATCAGCATGTTATTACCGGCGGCGAAGTGCGCAGGCGCCAGTTCAACCATTTCGCGGAAGTTCAGGGTGCCCAGCTCGTTGTAGAGAATGAACAGTGCGAACGCCAGGAACACGTCGCCGACGCGGGTCACTACGAACGCTTTCATTGCCGCCGCGCCGTTCTTCGGATCGGTGTAGTAGAAACCGATCAGCAGATAGGAGCAGAGGCCCACGCCTTCCCAGCCGAGGTACATCAGCAGTAGGTTATCAGCGAGCACCAGAACCACCATGCTGGCGATAAACAGGTTGGTATAAGCGAAGAAGCGGGAGTAGCCCTCTTCACCGCGCATATACCAGGAGGCGAACATGTGGATCAGGAAACCGACGCCGGTGACCACGGACAGCATGGTCAGAGAGAGACCGTCCAGCACCAGGTTGAAGCCAACATTGAAGTCGCCCACCGACATCCAGGTCCACAGCGGAACGCTGACCGCCTGTTTGCCGTTGGCAAAGAAGTCGACGCCAACAAACGCCGTCGCCAGCGCCGCCAGACCGACCGAACCCACCCCCACGGTGGCGGATAAATTCTCCGACCAGCGTCCGCGAGAGAAGGCCAGCAAAACAAAGCCAATCAATGGCAAAAGAATGGTTAGGGTAAGCATGTTCATCCGCGCAACTCACTTACTGAATCGATGTTCAGGTTCTGGCGACGACGATGGAGCTGCAGCAGCAGCGCCAGGCCGATACTCGCTTCCGCGGCGGCGAGGGTGATGGCGAGGATATACATTATCTGGCCATCGGTCTGGCCCCAGTAGCTTCCTGCAACCACGAAAGCCAGCGCCGCGGCATTGATCATGATCTCCAGGCTAATCAGCATAAACAGCAGATTGCGGCGGATAACCAGCCCCGTCAGGCCGAGGACAAACAGGACAGAGGCGAGGATCAGTCCATGTGTTAAGGGGATCATGCGTGTTCCTCCGTTTTTCTTTTATCGCTGTCGTTCGGGCGGTTACTCAGCACTTCCCCGGCGCGCTCTTCGCGGCCGATATGGAAGGCAACAACCAGGCCCGCGAGCAGCAGCATGGAGGCCAGCTCCACCGCCAGAACGTACGGACCAAACAGCGCAATACCGACCTCTTTGGCGTTAATCGCCGCACCGTCAATTCCCTGATCGTTAATACCGAGGATGGCGTAAACGATAACCACCAGCAGTACCGCAGAGAGGATGGCGGGGCCAATCCAGATCCCGGGTTTCAGCCACTGGCGCTCCTGCTCGATTTCGCTGCCGCCCAGATTGAGCATCATCACCACGAACACGAACAGCACCATAATGGCTCCGGCGTAGACGATAATTTCCAGCGCACCGGCAAAGTAAGCCCCTAGCGAGAAGAACACCCCGGCGATCGCCAACAGCGAAATGATCAGGTACAGCAGCGCGTGCACCGGATTGGTGTGGGTGATCACCCGCAGGGTTGCGAGGATGGCTATCAGGCCACAGATATAAAAAGCGAATTCCATTGCCCTCTCCTTACGGTAACAGGCTCTTGACGTCGATAGGCTTAGCTTCGTTCTCTGCTTCGCCCTTATCTTTGCCGTCGATTGCCATACCCGCCATCCGGTAGAAGTTATATTCCGGGTATTTACCCGGACCGGAAATCAGCAGATCCTCTTTTTCGTACACCAGATCCTGACGTTTGTATTCGCCCAGCTCAAAGTCCGGGGTCAACTGAATCGCCGTCGTCGGGCATGCTTCTTCGCACAGACCGCAGAAAATGCAGCGTGAGAAGTTGATGCGGAAAAACTCCGGATACCAGCGGCCGTCTTTAGTTTCGGCTTTTTGCAGAGAGATACAGCCTACCGGACAAGCTACCGCACACAGGTTACAGGCAACGCAGCGCTCCTCGCCGTCCGGATCGCGCGTCAGCACGATGCGGCCACGGTAGCGCGGCGGCAGATATACCGGCTCTTCCGGGTACATCCGAGTTTCACGTTTGGCAAAGGCGTGCATCCCGATCATGCAGATACTGCGGACCTGGGTGCCAAACCCTACCAATAATTCTTTTAAGGTCATGGTCAATTCACCCCTTATTGCGCCTGCCAGAGAATGACAGCCGCCGTTACCAACAAGTTGATCAGCGTTAACGGCAGGCATACCTTCCAGCCGAAGGACATTACCTGGTCATAGCGCGGACGCGGTAATGATGCGCGGATCAAAATGAACATCATCATAAAGAACGCGGTTTTCAGCGCGAACCAGATGAAAGGAGGTAACCATGGGCCATTCCAGCCGCCGAAGAACAGCGTCACGATCAGCGCCGATACGGTAACAATCCCGATATATTCACCGACGAAGAACAGACCGAACTTCATGCCGGAGTATTCGATGTGGTAACCGTCAGCCAGCTCCTGTTCCGCTTCCGGTTGGTCAAACGGGTGACGGTGACATACCGCCACGCCCGCAATCGCAAAGGTCACGAAACCAAAGAACTGCGGGATGACGTTCCACAGATGCGCCTGGTTATTGACGATATCGGTCATGTTGAATGAACCGGCCTGCGCCACTACGCCCATCAGGGAAAGGCCGAGGAACACTTCGTAGCTCAGGGTCTGGGCAGAAGCACGCATCGCGCCAAGCAGCGAGTATTTGTTGTTGCTCGACCAGCCGGCGAACAGCACCGCATAGACCGCCAGGCCCGCCATCATCAGGAAGAACAGGATACCGATGTTCAGATCGGCCACCACCCACGTCGGGCTGACCGGCACGATGGCGAAGGCCAGCAGCAGCGAAGTAAAGGCGATCACCGGCGCCAGAGTAAAGATCACACGATCCGAGAAGCGCGGAACCCAGTCCTCTTTAAAGAACATTTTGATCATGTCGGCGACAAGCTGCAGCGAACCGCCCCAGCCCACGCGGTTAGGTCCGTAACGGTTCTGGAACAGGCCCAGCAGACGACGTTCGCCAAAGCTCATAAACGCGCCGCAGGTGACCACCACCAGTAGAATCACTACCGCCTTAAGGATGCCTAACAGAATGTCGATGAGATCGGGAGTTAACCAACTCATGCTTTCGCCTCCTGCAGAGTATCAATACGCGCTCCGGTCAGCACCGGCGCAATCCCTGGCAAGCCCATCGGTAAGCCAACCTGCCCTGCCGTCAGCCCCGCCGAGATTACCAGCGGCAGGCTAAGCGCCTGGCCATCAACGCTGAAGGAAACCATCGCCCCTTCGTTCACGCCAAGCTTCGCGGCATCTGCTGGGTTGAGCTTAACGTACGGCTGCGGCATACGGCTCTGGAATACCGGAGAACGCTGCGACAGCTCGTCGCTGCCGAACAGATGGTAGTAAGGCGCGATACGCCATTTCCCTTCTTCTGCCTGGAAGCTTGCCGGAACCGCGGTAAAGTACTCAAGACCGCTGGCGGAGGCTTCGATCAGACGCACGCCCGGATCGCCGTGGCGCAGTTTACCGCCCACTTCATCCTGGAACTTGTTCCACGCCTGAGGGGAGTTCCAGCCCGGAGCCCAGGCAAACGGAATTTGCGAACGCGGCGCGGACGGCTGGTTGTTCCCTTCCATAGAGAAGGCGAACATGGTGTCTTTATCCTGCGGCTGACGCGGTTCATGCACGCTGATGTTGGCGCGCATCGCCGTACGTCCGCTGTAGCGGTGCGGTTCACGAGCCAGCTTCTGACCGCGAATGCGGAAGGTCGCATCCGGCGCGGCGTCTTTGATCGCGGCCAGCTGCGGCAGGGCGGCAATGGCGGCGTCAATCACGTGGTCCAGCTGCGTCCAGTCAACCTGACGATTGTTCACTGTGCTGTGCAACGAGTGCAGCCAGCGCCAGCTTTCCAGCATCACGGTTTTCGCATCGTAATAGGCCGGGTCGTAAACCTGGAAGAAGCGCTGGGCGCGACCTTCGTTGTTGACCACGGTGCCATCGCTTTCCGCAAAGCTTGCCGCGGAGAGCACCAGATGCGCTTTTTCCATAATCGCCGTACGCTGATGGTCAACCACCAGCACCAGCGGCGCTTTCGCCAGCGCCGCATCTACGCGGGCGGCTGAAGCGTGGCGGTGCAGATCGTTTTCCAGCACGATAACCGCATCGGCTGCGCCGGTTTCCAGTTCACTCAGCGCCTCTTCAAGCGAGCCGCCGCCGATCATCCCGAGACCAACGCTATTCACTGCCCGGGCGACCATGGTCACGCCAACATCGGCGCCGCGGCCTTTCAGGGCTTTCGCCACGTTCGCTGCAGCCTGAATCACCTCGATGCTGCCGGCGTTAGTTCCGGAAACAATCAGCGGTTTTTTCGCTCCGGCTAACGCCTGAACGATCACCTCGATTTTGCCTTTCAGCTCGCTGCTCAGACCTTCGACCGCCGGCGCGCTATCGTCCAGCGCGTGGGCGATGGCGAAGCCAAGACGCGCCTGATCTTCCACCGGCGCGCGATAGGTCCATGCCGCAATGTCATCAAGACGGGTGTCGTCGATGTTGGTCACGAACAGCGGATGCTTTGCACGCTGGCCGATGTTAAGGATCGCGGCGATCTGCCAGTCGGCGACCTTCTGCGCCGCCGCCATTTCGCGCGCTTTGCCTTTCACCGCCTGACGCACCGCCAGCGCGATACGCGCGCCGGTCTGGGTAATATCTTCACCGAGGATCAGCACCGCATCGTAAGATTCGATCTCGCGCAGCGCCGGGGTATGAATACCGCCTTCGCGCAGCACTTTCAGCATCATCTGCAGGCGTTCCTGTTCGCCCTTCGCGATGCCGGTATAGAAGTTGTCGGCGCCGACCAGCTCACGCAGCGCAAAGTTGCTTTCAATGCTGGCGCGCGGGGAGCCGATACCAATCACTTTCTTCGACTGGCGCAGAATATCTGCCGCCCCCTGCATCGCCTGCTCGGCGTTAAGGGTAATCAGATCGTCGCCGCGACGCTGAACCGGCTGACGCGGGCGATCTTTCAGATTCACATAGCCGTAGCCAAAACGTCCGCGGTCGCAGAGGAAGTAACGGTTAAGGGTACCGTTATAGCGGTTTTCGATACGACGCAGTTCGCCGTAGCGCTCGCCGGGGCTGATGTTACAGCCGATGGAACACTGCTGGCAGATGCTTGGTGCAAACTGCATATCCCATTTACGGTTATAGCGCTCGGAGTGTGTTTTATCGGTAAAGACGCCGGTCGGACAGACTTCAACCAGGTTGCCGGAGAATTCGCTCTCCAGCACGCCGTCTTCCGGGCGACCGAAGTAGACGTTATCGTGAGCGCCATAGACGCCCAGGTCGGTACCGTCGGCATAGTCTTTATAGTAGCGAACGCAGCGGTAGCAGGCGATGCAGCGGTTCATTTCGTGGGAGATGAACGGCCCCAGATCCTGGTTACGGTGGGTACGCTTGGTAAAGCGGTAGCGACGGAAGCTATGACCGGTCATCACGGTCATATCCTGTAAGTGACAGTTGCCGCCCTCTTCGCACACCGGACAGTCGTGCGGGTGGTTGGTCATCAGCCACTCAACTACGCTTTCGCGAAACTGCTTCGCTTCTGCGTCGTCGATAGAAATAAAAGTGCCGTCGGATGCCGGAGTCATACAGGACATCACCAGGCGGCCACGCGTGTCTTCCGCGTTCTGATATTGCTTCACCGCACACTGGCGGCAAGCACCAACGCTTCCCAGCGCCGGATGCCAGCAAAAGTAAGGAATATCAAGACCCAGAGAGAGACAAGCTTCTAACAGGTTGTCCGCTCCGTTGACCTCGTACTCTTTGCCGTCTACATGAATCGTAGCCATTAGCGTGCTTCCAAAGTAAAAAAATCTTTTCCACTTCTTCATTCAGGCGGCCTCTGCGTTGGCTGCCTTCGTTCACCCCGGTCACTTACTGTAGTAAGTCCTGGGGGTTCACTCAGTTGCCGCCTTGATGCAACCTGAATGATCTTATGGATACATTACCAGCGCGTCTTAAGCAGGTTCGGCTGAATCCCGTTGATTGCATGGGTATTGCTGAACTGCTGTTTAATGCCAGCTTCGAATTCTTCGCGGAAATATTTAATCGCGCTCTGTAGCGGCTCAACCGCACCCGGCGCGTGCGCGCAGAAGGTTTTACCCGGTCCGAGGAATCGACACAGTTGCTCAAGCGTCTCGATATCCCCCGGCTGCCCTTCGCCGCGCTCGAGAGCGCGCAGAATTTTCACGCTCCACGGCAGACCGTCGCGGCAAGGCGTGCACCAGCCGCAGGACTCGCGGGCGAAAAACTCTTCGAGGTTGCGCACCAGCGATACCATGTTGATCTCGTGGTCAACGGCCATCGCCAGCGACGTCCCCAGGCGGCTTCCCGCTTTACCGATGCTTTCGAACTCCATCGGCAGGTCAAGATGCGCTTCAGTCAGGAAGTCGGTACCCGCGCCGCCCGGCTGCCAGGCCTTGAACTTCAGGCCATCGCGCATGCCGCCGGCGTAATCTTCGAGGATCTCGCGCGCGGTGGTGCCGAACGGCAGCTCCCAGACGCCCGGATTTTTCACCCGCCCGGAGAAGCCCATCAGCTTGGTGCCGGCATCTTTACTGGTGGAAATGTTCTGATACCACTCAACGCCGTTAGCCAGAATCGCCGGCACGTTGCACAGGGTTTCAACGTTGTTAACGCAGGTCGGTTTGCCCCATACGCCGGAGCTGGCCGGGAACGGCGGCTTCGAGCGCGGGTTCGCGCGGCGGCCTTCGAGAGAGTTAATCAACGCGGTTTCTTCGCCGCAAATATAGCGCCCTGCCCCGGTATGGACGAACAGCTCGAAGTCAAAACCGGTGCCGAGTATGTTTTTGCCGAGCAGGCCCGCTTCGGTCGCTTCGGCAATCGCCCGGCGCAGATGCTGAGCCGCTTCAACATATTCTCCGCGCAGGAAGATGTAGCCGCGGTAAGCTTTCAGCGCAAAAGCGGAGATCAGCATACCCTCCACCAGCAGGTGCGGCAGCTGCTCCATCAGCAGGCGGTCTTTATAGGTACCCGGCTCCATTTCATCGGCGTTACACAGCAGATAACGGATGTTCATGGATTCGTCTTTCGGCATCAGGCTCCACTTCAAACCGGTGGAAAAGCCCGCGCCGCCGCGCCCTTTCAGGCCAGCGTCTTTTACCGCCGTGACGATTTCATCCGGCGCCATCCCGGAGAGCGCTTTACGCGCCCCGGCGTAGCCATTTTTGCTCTGGTATTCATCCAGCCATACCGGCTGCTTGTCGTCGCGCAGCCGCCAGGTCAGCGGATGGGTTTCGGCAGTACGAATAATGGTTTTCATTTATACCGCTCCAGGAGGTCAGGAATCGCTTCCGGCGTCAGATAACTGTGAGTGTCCTCATCAATCATCATCGTCGGCCCCTTGTCGCAGTTGCCCAGACAGCAGGTCGGCAGCAGAGTGAAGCGGCCATCAAAGGTCGTTTGACCCGGTTTGATATCCAGCTTCTTCTCGATCGCCGACTGAATGCCCTGGAACCCGGTAATATGGCACACCACGCTATCGCAGTAGCGAATGACGTGACGCCCTACCGGCTGGCGGAAAATCTGGCTATAGAACGTCGCCACGCCTTCTACGTCGCTGGCCGGGATCCCCAGCACATCGGCGATAGCGTAGATTGCGCCGTCCGGCACCCAGCCGCGCTGCTTCTGAACGATCTTCAGCGCTTCAATGGACGCCGCACGCGGGTCTTCGTAGTGGTGCTTCTCGTGCTCAATCGCCTCACGCTCTGCCGCACTCAGCTCAAAAGCCTCGGTTTGTGGTTGTTGATTCTCGTGCATAATTAGCGGTCCACGTCTGACATAACAAAATCGATACTACCCAGATAGACAATCAGGTCAGAGACCAGACTGCCGCGAATGGCGGCCGGGATCTGCTGCAGGTGCGCGAAGCTCGGCGTACGCACGCGGGTACGGTAGCTCATGGTGCTGCCGTCGCTGGTCAGGTAGTAACTGTTAATACCCTTCGTCGCTTCAATCATCTGGAAGGATTCCTGCGCCGGCATCACCGGGCCCCAGGAAACCTGCAGGAAGTGCGTAATCAGGGTTTCGATATGCTGCAGCGTGCGCTCTTTCGGCGGCGGCGTCGTGAGCGGGTGATCCGCCTTGAACGGGCCTTCCGGCATGTTATCGAGGCACTGCTGAAGAATGCGCAGGCTCTGGCGCAGCTCTTCCACTTTCAGCATCACGCGGGTGTAGCAGTCGGAGACGCCACCGCCGGTCGGGATCTCAAAGTCGAAGTTTTCATAGCCAGAATAGGGACGCCATTTACGTACGTCGAAGCCGATGCCGGTGGCGCGCAGGCCCGCGCCGGTGGTGCCCCACTCCAGCGCTTCTTTCGCATTATAGGCGGCAACCCCTTTCGAACGACCGATCAGGATAGTGTTGCGTAGCGCGGCTTTCTCATAGGAATCCAGACGCTTCGGCATCCACTCGAGGAATTCGCGCAGCAGGCGATCCCAGCCGCGAGGCAGGTCGTGCGCGACGCCGCCGATGCGGAACCAGGCCGGGTGCATACGGAAACCGGTAATCGCCTCCACCAGATCGTAGATCTTCTGGCGGTCGGTAAAGGCAAAGAATACCGGCGTCATCGCCCCGACGTCCTGGATAAAGGTGGAGATGTACAGCAGATGGCTGTTGATGCGGAACAGCTCGGAGAGCATCACGCGGATCACGTTGACGCGGTCCGGCACGGTAATACCCGCCAGTTTTTCTACCGCCAGTACGTACGGCATTTCGTTAACGCAGCCGCCAAGATATTCAATACGGTCGGTATAAGGAATGTAGCTATGCCAGGACTGGCGTTCGCCCATCTTCTCCGCGCCGCGGTGGTGGTAACCGATATCGGGCACGCAGTCGATAATCTCTTCGCCATCGAGCTGCAGAATAATACGGAACGCACCGTGCGCTGAAGGGTGGTTCGGGCCGAGGTTAAGGAACATGAAGTCCTCGTTTTCGGTCCCGCGCTTCATGCCCCACTCTTCCGGTTTGAAGGTCAGCGCTTCCATTTCCAGATCCTGTTTGGCTTTGGTCAGCTCAAACGGGTCAAATTCGGTGGCGCGCGCCGGATAGTCTTTACGCAGCGGATGGCCTTCCCATGTCGGCGGCATCATGATGCGCCTGAGGTTCGGGTGGCCGTCGAAGGTCACGCCAAACATCTCCCAGGTTTCACGCTCATACCAGTTAGCGTTAGGGAACAGTTTGGTGAAGGTCGGCAGATGCAGATCGTTTTCAGACAAGGCAACCTTGAGCATGATGTCGCGGTTGCGGTCTATTGAAATCAGGTGATAGAAAACGGAAAAATCCGCGGCGGGTAAACCGTCGCGGTGCGTGCGCAGACGTTCGTCCATGCCGTGCAGGTCGAACAGCATCACGTAAGGCTTCGGCAATTTCTTCAGGAAATCACCCACCTCAAGCAACTGTTCGCGCTTAACCCAAACCACCGGAACGCCGGTGCGGGTAGGCTGAACGGTAAAGGCATCCGGCCCAAAACGGTTGCGCAGTTCGCCGATCACCGGGTCATCAAGGTGATCGCGGGTTTGCCAGGCTGGTGCGGCGTCATGCGCGGTTAAATCGGTCATATTGTTCACCATTGCAAAAGGTCCGTGGTGACTGCTGGCGAGGCTTCGCGCTGTAGTAGATTGATTTGCGAAGTTTTTATCCCGCCCGCAGGCGCAAGTTAAATCTCGTCCGGAGTCCGCAGATTGGTCACTGCAATACGCTCGCCGCGTTTACGCTCGCGTTCCGACTGCATATTGGCGCGGTACACGCCCTGATCGCCTACCACCCACGAGAGCGGACGGCGTTCTTTACCAATGGATTCCTGCAGCAGCATCAGCGCCTGCATGTAAGCTTCCGGACGCGGTGGACAGCCCGGGATGTAAACATCGACCGGAATAAACTTATCCACGCCCTGGACGACGGAGTAAATATCGTACATTCCGCCGGAGTTGGCGCATGCGCCCATCGAGATAACCCACTTCGGCTCCAGCATCTGGTCATAAAGACGCTGAATGACCGGCGCCATTTTGGTGAAGCAGGTCCCCGCAACCACCATCAGGTCAGCCTGACGCGGGGAGGCACGTAATACTTCTGCACCAAAGCGCGCAACGTCATGCACCGCGGTGAATGACGTCACCATTTCCACGTAGCAGCAAGAAAGGCCAAAGTTATAAGGCCAGATTGAGTTCTTACGGCCCCAGTTCACCATGTCATGCAAGGCGTGTTCGAGTTTCCCCATATACACGCTTTTATTGACTTCTTGCTCCAGGGGGTCGGTTACGATCTCCTGTTTTTGCAGGGGGTAACGGTCGTTCTCACCGTTAGGATCGATGCGGGTGAGCGTATAATCCATCTTATTGCCTCGCTTTTACTGCGTATGACGGTTAGTGGGACTGTCTGTTTCCGGGTTAACCAGCGTGCGACGGGAGCGCGCAGGCGTCCAGTCCAGTGCGCCGATACGAACGAGGTAAACCAGACCAGCCAGTAGCACTAAAATGAAAATTGCGGCTTCCACAAAGCCGACCCAGCCGCTTTCACGGATAGAGGCCGACCATGCGTAGAGATACAGGGCTTCCACGTCGAAAATCACGAAGAACATGGCTACCAGATAAAACTTCGCAGAAAGACGTAAGCGAGCCGAACCGACGGAGTCGATCCCGGATTCAAACGGCGTGTTCTTGCTACGCGCGCGCGCGCGTCCGCCAAGATACCAGCCGCCGACGAGCATCAGGCAGCACAGGCCGATAGCGATGATGAGAAATATAGCGAATGCCCAATGATGAGCGATGACTTCAGTGGATGTTGACATACGCATTGCTTAACCAAAAAAGTGTAGCGCTAAAACCCTCTGCTCTTACTGGCAGATGAACGCCACAGCGTTTCACGGGGAGGAATAAAAAAAAATGCCGTGCAAAAAAGCGTCCCTGGGTGATGTGGAAGGCCAGTTGCGGTGGCTTTTTACTCCTTTCATTAACCTTTTGTCAACTTTAACAAAAGTTTTCACAACATTAATTTACATTGGATTTTTTTCATTAACATTAAATGCCCTTTCATGCGGAATAACCTTGCATACTGTTCGGCTTTAGTGTTGTTGAATCGTGTCCGTTTCCGCCGTAAATCAAAATTACCCGTCTATTTTGACAGGATTCAGACACGATTCCTCCCCCTAAGGAGGGGTATTTTCTTGATCTGCGACACGCTTTTGTTAATTCAACCAAGAAAACAGCAACAAACCAGATGGTTTTTTAACATTAGCAGGAAGTATTGAAAGTGCAGAGAAAAGTGGAGAAATGAGAGGAAGAGCAGAACTAAGCCACTGATTTACATGCAAAGAAATCAACAAAACATTTAATTCATCAATAAAATTTGAAAAAAACGAACCACAGTGGCGATTTTGCAGGTCTGTGGTTCGTTTTTGCACTTACATTTTGTTACCAGTTTTTGTGATGTTTGTTAGCTTTTTCCCTTCAGGAAACAAGGGAATTATCTCCCCCTTCAGGGGTATAAATGCGCTGGCTAGACCATGGCTGGTACTCCGTGCTCAATGACTGGAAAATCGCCTGAGTGAGCTCGCTTGCCTTCTGAGGGTTACAGTTCAACATGTAGTGGGTATCCGGCAGCACCGGTAACCCGTCGCTTCTGCCCGGCACGCGAAACTCCGGGCTCATCATCTCTACCGGCTGCGCGGTTACGCCAAGTCCGGCTTTCACCGCCGCTTTGACCCCAGCCATTGATGACGCCGTATGGGACAGATGCCAGGGAACCCGGGCAACATCGAGTACCGTAGTGATATCTTCGCGAAACGGATCTGCGGCATCCAGCAATACAAGCGGGACCGACTCGCCCTGCGGGAGAACGTAATCCGCCGCGCAGTACCACAGGGTTGGCGAAGTGCGTAGCGTCAGCATTTCCGAACCCTTCGTTGGTCGGGTCGTTAGCGCGAGATCGATCGCCCCATTGTTCAGCATATCTACTATATCGGGATGATTGAGGACTTTAATTTCAAGGGTCAGCTTGGGATAAAAACTGCCGATCCGATTTAATAAGAACGGTAAAATGGTATCCGCTGTCTCATCAGAAGCACCCACTGTCAGCGTCCCCTGGAGGCTGCCGAACATGAGCGACATACAGGCTTCATCGTTAAAACGCAGAATCTTCCGCGCATAGCCTAACAGCTGAATACCCTGTTCTGTCAGGAGTTTATTGCGCCCGTGGCGAGCAAAAAGTTCTTTGCCGACCAACTGCTCCAGCCGCTGCATCTGCTGGCTTACCGCTGACTGAGTCCGGCACACCGCAACGGCGGCAGCGGCAAATGTACTGAGATCGGCGACGGCAACAAAGGTTCTCAAGAGGTCGAGGTCTAAATTTAGTATCGAACGATTTTCATTTATCATATTTGCTTCACTTTCAGGCGGCTAATGCTTACCTGCCTTGTTGATGCTGTGCTCCAGGCTTCCGGCTAATCCTTCAGCTTCGCGTTATCCGCCAGGAGAGAGGCGAAAGAACAACTGGACGAACGTTATTGCATTAGAAAGCACTCATCCGCAGCAAATGTGCGGAATTTCTGAGTAATATTTTGTTCGTAGGCCTAAGCGCTTTTAATTACGACGCGCTGGCTTTTTGTGATGTGACGCAAAAAAACAGCCAGCGATGGCCATCTTCGGCATCCTCACGGGCGACAAACTTGCCATAGCCCTCAGGAAGATAACAAAAACCTGCAATAACAATGTATTAATAAAAAGACTAGCTACCGGGTATAGCTCTACGTCCGTATTAACGGCGATATTCTAACCGAAAACCACAATATTTATAAGAGTTAATCAGTATTAACTCAGCTAATTTTAAACGCTTTTCAGAACCTTAATTAAATTAACAAATCTAAGAATATTCCTTATGTAAAATAAAGCTCATTTATCGATTAAATACTTTCATTAAAAATAGCGCGTCAAGTTGTTACAACCTGCTGTGTATTGTGAAATAAACGTTCTCATTTAAGAGACGCTTTATTGCGCAAAAAATAATCCGCTCATCCTCCAGGCAGAAAAAACCATATAAACGTTCACAAAAACACGACATCACACAATATAAGACCAATTATAAAACCAGAGAAGGCATAATGTATAAACAAAATCGCCTGACGCCAGGGAAATTGATTAAACCAAAAAAACATGAATAGCAAAATCTTCTCCTGTTAACCCTTCAAAACAGCGGGGATGCGGAGTACATTGTTCCGTGCTGACTTCCACGGCAGGGAGTGGCGATAACAGCTAAAAGGTCAAGGTTCATGTCCCCCATCGAAAAATCCAGCAAGTTAGATAACGTCTGTTACGACATCCGCGGCCCGGTTCTGAAAGAGGCGAAACGCCTTGAAGAAGAAGGCAATAAAGTCCTGAAGCTGAACATCGGCAACCCAGCGCCGTTCGGCTTTGACGCACCTGACGAAATCCTCGTTGACGTCATCCGCAATCTCCCCACCTCCCAGGGCTATAGCGATTCAAAAGGTCTTTATTCCGCGCGTAAGGCCATCATGCAGCACTATCAGGCCCGCGGTATGCGCGATGTGACGGTCGAAGACATCTATATCGGTAACGGCGTTTCCGAGCTTATCGTCCAGGCCATGCAGGCCCTGCTGAACAGCGGTGATGAAATGCTGGTTCCGGCGCCGGATTATCCGCTCTGGACCGCCGCAGTCGCGCTTTCCAGCGGTAAAGCGGTGCATTATCTTTGCGATGAATCGTCCGACTGGTTCCCGGATCTCGACGATATTCGCGCCAAAATCACCCCGCGCACCCGCGGCATTGTGATTATCAACCCGAATAACCCAACCGGGGCGGTATACTCAAAAGAGCTGCTGATGGAGATCGTTGAGATCGCCCGGCAGAATAACCTGATTATTTTCGCCGACGAGATCTACGATAAGATCCTCTACGATGATGCGCAGCACCATTCTATAGCCCCGCTGGCCCCGGATCTGCTCACCGTAACCTTTAATGGTCTGTCAAAAACCTACCGCGTCGCCGGCTTCCGCCAGGGCTGGATGGTGCTTAACGGCCCGAAGAAACACGCTAAAGGCTACATCGAAGGCCTGGAGATGCTGGCTTCCATGCGCCTGTGCGCCAACGTTCCGGCCCAGCATGCAATTCAAACGGCCCTCGGCGGTTATCAGAGCATCAGCGAGTTTATCGTTCCCGGCGGCCGTTTATATGAACAGCGTAATCGCGCCTGGGAGCTGATTAACGAAATCCCCGGCGTCTCGTGCACTAAGCCGAAAGGCGCGCTGTATATGTTCCCGAAAATCGACGCTAAACGCTTTAATATTCACGATGACCAAAAAATGGTGCTCGATTTTCTGCTGCAGGAGAAAGTCCTGCTGGTTCAGGGAACCGCCTTTAACTGGCCGTGGCCGGATCACGTACGTATCGTGACCCTCCCGCGCGAAGACGATCTTGAAATGGCGATTACCCGCTTCGGACGCTTCCTTTCCGGCTACCACCAGCTCTGATTAAGCCTGTCCAGCCGCCGGTATTTGCATCCGGCGGCGATCCCTGCGCACAATGGCACCCGACGTCGTAACTGATTAAGGGTTCCTATGAGTCAGAGTCATTTCTTTGCCCACCTCTCCCGCCTGAAACTGATCAACCGCTGGCCGCTGATGCGCAATGTCCGCACAGAAAACGTCTCCGAACACAGCTTACAGGTCGCCATGGTTGCCCATGCGCTGGCGGCGATTAAAAATCGCAAATTTGGCGGCCAGGTTAACGCTGAGCGAATCGCGCTGCTGGCGATGTATCATGATGCTTCGGAAGTGCTGACCGGCGATCTGCCGACGCCGGTGAAGTATTTCAATTCGCAAATTGCGCAAGAGTACAAAGCCATCGAGAAAATCGCCCAGCAGAAGCTGGTCGATATGGTTCCTGACGAGCTGCGCGATATTTTTGCGCCACTCATTGACGAACATCACTATAGCGAAGAGGAAAAATCCATTGTCAAACAGGCCGATGCGCTTTGCGCCTACCTGAAGTGTCTGGAAGAGCTATCGGCGGGTAACAATGAATTTCTGCTGGCCAAGGGCCGCCTGGAGAAAACGCTGGAATCGCGCCGCAGTCCAGAGATGGACTACTTTATGCGGGTATTTGTACCGAGCTTCCATCTTTCCCTTGATGAAATTAGCCAGGATTCGCCTTTATAAATCACTTCCCGGCCGGCGCGCGCCTGACCGGGAATTTTTACAGCGCTATCAAAACGGGAACAGTACCGGGATTAGCAGTACGCACACCACCATCACCATGATGGTAAACGGTACGCCAATTTTGACGAAATCGCTAAATGAGTACTTACCCGGCCCCAGCACAAGCGTGTTCACCGGTGATGATACCGGCGTCATAAACGCCGCAGAAGCCGCCATAGCCACGACCATCGCAAAGGGATATGGCGATACGCCCATCGACTTCGCCGCAGCCAGCGCAATCGGCGCCATCAGCACCGCGGTAGCGGTATTGGAAATAAACAGGCCGATAGCCGCGCACATCACGAACAGGCAGCCCAGCATCAGATAGGGCCCTTTACTCCCCGCCACGTCCATCAGGCCTTTCACAACCAGATCCACCCCGCCGGTTTTCTGCAGCGCCAGGGCAAAAGGCATCATTCCGACGATCAAAATAATGCTCGGCCAGTGGATGGCTTTATAGGCGCTTTCCGCGTTGATGCAGCGGAATTTACCCATCAGCAGGCAGGCAATGATGGCCGCTATAGGGTTAGGTATTTCGTCAGTCAGCATAAGCGCCACCATCAGCACCAGACAGAAAATGGCGTGCGGCGCCTGGCTGTGCGCCGGCGAGGCGTCATTGACCTCAATGGGCATATTCAGCACCACGAAGTCCCGCCCCCGCTTGGCCAGCAGGGCTATCTGCCGCCAGTTGCCAACCACCAGCATGATATCGCCAAGCTGCAGGGGTTCATCGGTGACCGCGCCGTCAATGGCTTTGCCATCGCGCTTCAGGCCCACGATGTTCAAATCAAAACGGGTACGAAAAGCGATTTCGCGCACCGACTTGCCAATCAGCTCTGAATCCGGGATCAGAGAGACTTCCGCCATCCCTACGTCCAGCGCCTGATCGGAAAAATATTCACCGCGCAGCACCATCGGCTCAAGCATCTGCTCGCCGCAAAACTGGCGTAAATCAACGTCCGAAGCCGACATATCGATCAGCAAAACGTCACGGGCGCGGAATTCTGATACCCCATTAACGTTAACGATAACCCGCCGAAAGCGCCGCCAGCGCTCAACGCCGATAACGTTCGCCCCATAGCGCTCGCGTAGTTTCAGGTCGTCCAGGCGCTGGCCAATCATCGGCGAGCCGGGGCGAATAGCCAGGCGACGCGCCCTGCCGGTCAGATGATAATCTTTGATGAGATCGCGAAAGGTGCTGCGTTTACGCCCATCTCTGACCTGTTCGCTTTCATCTCCCTTAAGCATAAAGCGCATCACCAGCATATAGAAAACGCCCAGAACCAGCACCACCAGGCCTATCGGCGTGACGCTAAAAAAGCTGAATCCTTGCAGCCCTTCGCGTAATAGTTCGCTGTTGACGACCAGGTTGGGCGGCGTGGCGACAAGCGTCATCATCCCGCTGATAAGCCCGGCAAAACTGAGCGGCATCATTAACCGCGAAGGCGAGGTGTTCATGCGCATTGATACGCTGAGCACCACCGGAATAAAAATGGCCACCACGCCCGTCGAGCTCATAAAAGCGCCCAGCCCGGCAACGGTCAGCATCAAAAAAACCAGCATTTTGGTTTCGCTGTTACCGGCAACCTTCACCAGCCAGGAACCCATTTTAGTGGCAACCCCGGTACGCACCAGCCCATCGCCAATAATGAAAAGCGCGGCAATAAGGATAACGTTGGGATCGCTAAAACCGGAGAAGGCCTCGCTGAGCGTCAAGGTATCGCTGAGGACAAACGCGACAATCACCAGCAAAGCGATAGCGTCCATGCGCACTTTTCCGGTGGCAAAGAGCACGACGGCTACGGCAAGAAGAGATAACACCCAAATCAATTCACCGTTCACAACTTATCCTTGTCAGAAGATGGAGTTGGAAGTTTGGCATAAAAAAGCCCCGCCAACGCGGGGCTAAATCATGAGATTAGTTTTTAAGGCTAACATTCACCTTGCCGTCAGGCAGACGCTCAACCTGCAGGCTTTCCAGCGTCGTTAATACTAAATCCGCTTCATCAAGACGCGGTGCATCGGCGGGCACGTTGACCGCGATGGTCCGACAGCCGGCATTCAGGCCGGAAAGCAGACCGGCAGGGGCATCCTCCACGACGGCGCAATCCGCCGGGGCCAGGCCCAACAGTTCGGCCCCCAGCAGATAGGCATCCGGAGCGGGTTTCCCGTGCTTTACGCGCTCGGCAGTGACGAACACCTCAGCTTCAGGCAGACCTGCGGCACGGTGACGAGCGTGGGCCACGGGTATCGAACCCGACGTCACAATCGCCCAGGGGATCCCGGCTTCATCCAGGGTTTTGAGCAACGCAACCGCACCCGGCAGCGCCGTAACGCCATCGGTATCCGTCGCTTCTACCGTTTCCAGCAGGGTGAATTCAGCCTGAATCTCTTCTTCGCTGCGGCCGGGGAGAAAGTGACGCAACGAGGTGATTGCCTGCTTGCCATGAATGAAGTTCAGCACTTCATCATGAGGGATACTGAATCGATCCGCCCATTTGCACCACGAACGCTCCACCACCGGCAACGAATCGACTAATGTCCCGTCAAGATCAAACAGGAAACCTTTACACTGCACGGGAACCTCCATCAGGCGTTGATAATTTGATTAATTTCGTTACTGCTCAGATGATACTGACGCGGGCAGGCGTGCCAGGTGCTCAGCATACGCTGGTATTTTTCCCACATCGGGGTCTGGGAGTTAAAGCCGTGAGTCCCGGCGTCAAAGTGGCTGTAGCGACCCTCAACGTTGACCATAAAGCGAACGTAGCCGAGATAGCGAGCTTCAGTGGCAACGTCAAAACCGAGGAATGTGACCCGACGCTCGTCGATTCCGCTGGCGTCCTTCAGGTTGGTCCAGGAGACATGCAGCGCATGATACATCTCCATGATATCAATGATGGTACGACACGTTTCCTCGGTAAGCTGGCCAAACTCGCGGTCCAGCTCGCGCATCTGCAGCCCGTATCCACGCTCAATGATGGTCTGTAGACGGCGATAGCGTTCGGCGTTGTCCGGGTCGAGCATCGTCATCATCTTGTACTGATTCGACAGAATCAGACGTTGCGCATTGGTCATTTCCATTTTTGACTCCTGTTACACTTTTTACGGCGTGAAAAAAGAAGGCGCATGAATTATGCGCCTTCTTTTATATGCGTTTTCCTGATGCAATTACAAATCATCCAGGAAAGTTTTATCCAGTTGTTTGAAGGCGCGCTTAAGCGTGTCAGCTAAAGCCTGATAATCAGGCTTACCGTCGACCGGCGTTAATGCTTGTCCGGCCTCCTGCAATTTACCGCGCACTTCATAAAACCAGTTTAAAATCGACGGCGGCAGCGGCGTCACCGAGCGCTTGCCCAACCACCATAATCCCTGCATCGGGAGGCTCAGCGCAAACAGCGCGGTAGCCACGGCCGGGCCAAGCTGGCCGCCAAGGGCGATTTGCCAGCACAGCGTGAAAATCGCTACGGGCGGCATGATACGAATCGCATAGCGCGTGGCGCGAATAATACGGTTTTCGATAAACACCGGGGCAAGGCGCTTATCCAGAGGCCAGGTCTTTGCATAATGCTGCCCGTGGCGAAACAAGCCGAAAAAACTTACAGGGCGATTTTCTGGACCAGACATGGCTTACCTCAACTTTACATATAAAACTTAAAAAATTTGTGCAAAACACCAACTGTGTATGACAACGTTCAAAAGATTTTGGCAATGGCGGCCTCAATCAGGTATTCTGTGCGCACCTGAGGGGCGGTTAGACCCTTTTACCAGGTTAGTCAAATTATCGCATATTCTGCCACTGGCTGAAAATTATGCAAAATGACATAAAATCAAATGTACTTCTCCCATCGTGCCGAAAACAGTGCAAGGCATGATGTTAATCATAAATGTCGATGTCATCCTGCGCTACGCTTTGTGACACACTGACGTTTTTTTAGCCACGTATCATAAAAGGTACTTCCATGTCGAGTAAGTTAGTACTGGTTCTGAACTGCGGTAGCTCCTCTCTGAAATTCGCTATCCTTGATGCCGTCAACGGTGACGAATACCTGTCCGGTTTAGCAGAATGTTTCCATCTTCCAGAAGCCCGTATCAAATGGAAAATGGATGGCAGCAAACAAGAAGCCGAGCTAGGCGCTGGCGCTGCTCACAGTGAAGCGCTGAACTTTATCGTTAACACTATTCTGGCACAAAAACCAGAACTGTCTGCTCAGCTGACCGCAATCGGCCATCGTATCGTTCACGGCGGTGAGAAATACACCAGCTCCGTTGTTATCGATGACTCCGTCATTCAGGGCATTAAAGATTCCGCATCTTTCGCTCCGCTGCACAACCCTGCGCACCTGATCGGTATCGCTGAAGCGCTGAAATCCTTCCCGCATCTGAAAGATAAGAACGTTGCCGTGTTCGACACCGCGTTCCACCAGACCATGCCGGAAGAATCTTACCTCTATGCCCTGCCGTACAGCCTGTACAAAGAACACGGCGTACGTCGCTACGGCGCGCACGGTACCAGCCACTTCTATGTGACTCAGGAAGCTGCGAAAGTTCTGAACAAACCGGTTGAAGAGCTGAACATCATCACCTGCCATCTGGGCAACGGTGGTTCCGTTTCCGCTATCCGTAACGGTAAATGCGTTGACACCTCTATGGGTCTGACTCCGCTGGAAGGCCTGGTTATGGGTACGCGTTCTGGCGATATCGACCCGGCAATCATTTTCCATCTGCACGATGCCCTGGGCATGAGCGTAGACGCCATCAACAAAATGCTGACCAAAGAGTCCGGTCTGCTCGGCCTGACCGAAGTGACCAGCGACTGCCGCTATGTTGAAGACAACTACCAGGACAAAGCGGATGCTAAACGCGCTATGGACGTTTACTGCCACCGCCTGGCAAAATATATCGGTTCCTACACCGCGCTGATGGATGGCCGTCTGGACGCGGTTATTTTCACCGGCGGTATCGGTGAGAACGCGGCGATGGTTCGCGAACTGTCTCTGGGCAAACTGGGCGTACTGGGCTTTGAAGTTGATCACGAGCGCAACCTGGCTGCCCGTTTCGGCAAGTCTGGCTTCATCAACAAAGAAGGCACTCGCCCGGCTATCGTCATTCCGACCAACGAAGAGCTGGTCATCGCGCAAGACGCCAACCGTCTGACCGCCTGATTCCACACCGCCAGCCATAACCCTAAATAATTCGAGTTGCAGGAAGGCGGCGACGCAGCGAATCCCCAGGAGCGTATGAGGAGTACGTGACTGGGGTGAGCAAGTAAAGCCAACGCACATGCAACTTGAAGTATGACGGGAAGCTGGTGGTGCAGTTTTGTATCCCGCCCGATACTGGCGGTAACGAAAGAGGATATATCGTGTCCCGTACAATTATGCTGATCCCTACCGGAACCAGCGTAGGCCTGACCAGCGTCAGCCTCGGTGTTGTCCGTGCTATGGAACGTAAAGGCGTGCGCCTGAGCGTCTTTAAACCAATCGCTCAACCGCGCGCCGGTGGCGATGCGCCAGACCAGACGACGACCATCATTCGCGCGAACTCCGACCTTCCGGCCGCAGAACCGTTGAAGATGAGCCACGTTGAGTCGCTGCTCTCCAGCAACCAGAAAGACGTGCTGATGGAAGAGATCATCGCCAACTACCACGCCAACGCTCAGGATGCTGAAGTGGTGCTGGTTGAAGGTCTGGTCCCGACCCGCAAACATCAGTTTGCCCAGTCGCTGAACTACGAAATCGCCAAAACGCTGAACGCTGAAATCGTCTTCGTCATGTCCCAGGGTACCGATACTCCGGAACAGCTGAAAGAACGCGTTGAGCTGACTCGCAGCAGCTTCGGCGGCGCGAAAAACACCAGCATTACCGGCGTAATCGTCAACAAGCTGAATGCGCCAGTTGACGAACAGGGCCGTACTCGCCCTGACCTGTCAGAAATCTTCGACGACTCTTCCAAAGCGAAAGTCGTGAAGATTGATCCGGCTCAGCTGCAGAACGGTAGCCCGTTACCGGTTCTGGGCGCGGTGCCGTGGAGCTTCGATCTGATCGCCACCCGCGCGATCGATATGGCGCGTCACCTGAACGCCACCATCATCAACGAAGGCGACATTAATACCCGCCGCGTGAAGTCCGTGACCTTCTGCGCACGCAGCATTCCACACATGCTGGAGCACTTCCGCGCAGGATCGCTGCTGGTCACTTCCGCAGACCGTCCCGACGTTCTGGTCGCCGCCTGCCTGGCCGCGATGAACGGCGTGGAAATCGGTGCCATCCTGCTGACCGGCGGCTACGAAATGGACGAGCGCATCAGCAAGCTGTGCGAACGCGCATTCGCGACCGGCCTGCCGGTATTTATGGTCAACACCAATACCTGGCAGACCTCCCTGAGCCTGCAGAGCTTCAACCTGGAAGTTCCGGTTGACGATCACGAGCGCATCGAGAAAGTTCAGGAATACGTGGCTAACTACATTAACGCTGACTGGATCGAGTCGCTCACCGCGACTTCCGAGCGTAGCCGTCGCCTCTCTCCGCCAGCCTTCCGCTATCAGCTCACCGAGCTGGCGCGTAAAGCAGGCAAGCGCGTTGTTCTGCCGGAAGGTAACGAACCGCGTACCGTTAAAGCCGCCGCTATCTGCGCCGAGCGCGGTATCGCCACCTGCGTCCTGCTGGGCAACCCGGAAGAAATCACCCGCGTTGCCGCGTCTCAGGGCGTAGAGCTGGGCGCCGGGATTGAAATCGTCGATCCGGAAGTGGTTCGCGAAAGCTACGTAGCTCGCCTGGTCGAGCTGCGTAAGAGCAAGGGTATGACCGAAGCGGTTGCTCGCGAGCAGCTGGAAGACAACGTGGTTCTTGGCACCCTGATGCTGGAGCAAGACGAAGTTGACGGCCTGGTCTCCGGCGCGGTTCACACCACCGCCAACACCATCCGTCCGCCACTGCAGCTGATCAAAACGGCCCCTGGCAGCTCTCTGGTCTCCTCCGTATTCTTCATGCTGCTGCCGGAACAGGTTTACGTTTACGGCGACTGCGCGATCAACCCGGATCCGACCGCTGAGCAGCTGGCTGAAATCGCCATTCAGTCTGCTGAATCCGCAATTGCCTTTGGCATCGAGCCGCGCGTGGCCATGCTCTCCTACTCCACCGGCACTTCAGGCGCAGGCAGCGATGTAGAGAAAGTTCGCGAAGCAACTCGTCTGGCGCAGGAAAAACGTCCTGACCTGATGATCGACGGCCCGCTGCAGTATGATGCTGCGGTAATGGCTGACGTTGCGAAATCCAAAGCGCCGAACTCCCCGGTTGCCGGACGCGCTACCGTGTTCATCTTCCCGGATCTGAACACCGGTAACACCACTTACAAAGCCGTACAGCGTTCCGCCGATCTGATCTCCATCGGGCCGATGCTGCAAGGCATGCGTAAGCCGGTGAACGACCTGTCCCGCGGCGCGCTGGTTGACGATATCGTCTATACCATCGCCCTGACCGCTATTCAGTCGTCCCAGCAGCAAGCATAATCTGCCCGCTGCATGAAAAAAGGCGACCGGATGGTCGCCTTTTTTATTTACAGCAGCTCGCGCGCCGCTGAGACAATATCATGCGCCGTCAGGCCATACTCCTTCTGCAAGAACTCCTGCGTTCCCACCTGACCGTAGCGCTCTTTCACTCCTACGCGCCGCATCGGTACCGGACAGGTTTCCACCAGCACCTCCGCCACCGCCGATCCCAGTCCATTGTGAATACTGTGGTTTTCGCAGGTCACGATGCGCCCGGTTTTTTCGGCGTAATTTTTCACCAGCATGCGGTCAATGGGCTTCAGGGTAAACATATCAATCACCGCCGCGCTAACGCCTTCCTGCTCAAGCTGGCGCGCCGCCTCCAGCGCTTCCGCCACCATAATCCCATTGGCAATCAGCGTGATATCTTCACCTTCGCGCAGCACATTCCCTTTGCCAATGGTGAACGTTGAACCCGCCGCGTACACGCTCGGCGCCTGTTTGCGAATGGTGCGAACCCAGTAGAAGCCGTCGAGATCGATAAGCTGACGCAGAATCTCATCGAACATCACCGCATCGGTCACTTCCAGCACGACCGAATGCGCCAGGCCGCGCACAATCCCCATATCTTCAAACGACATATGGGTTCCGCCGTTATGGCAGGCGGTCACCCCCGCATCGGAAGCAATTACTTTGACGTTATTCCGCTGATAATCGAGCGACATAAACAGCTGGTCGAAACAGCGGCGGCTGGCAAAAGCGGTAAAGGTGTGCACAAACGGCTTGCGTCCGGTCAACGATAGCCCGGCGGCAGTGCCTATCACGTTGGCTTCCATGATGCCGCAGTTGATGACGTGCTGCGGATGCTCCCGCGCGACGCCGTCCATCGCCATGGAACTCATCAAATCCGCTTCCAGCGCGATAATTGGGCCCTTGTCTGCAATCTGCTCTGCGACGAACCCGGCATAAACCTTACGCATCTCTACGGCATCTTTTTGCCCTGCTGGTGCAAGCTTAATCATGTTCGGCCTCCAGTTGGCGAATCGCCTCGTTTAGCGTCTCTTTCATTTCGCCCGTCAGGCGCAAATGGTGGTTGTTGCTGAGATTTTCGAGATACGGCACGCCCTGGCCTTTCACGCTATCGAGAATGACTACCCGCGGTCGCGCATCGACGGGCGGAACGGGCTGTACCGCAGCCAGCAGTCCGGGAACGTCATCGCCTTTAACGGTCACGACATCAAAACCAAAGGCGCGGAATTTATCTTCGAGATTAAAAGCGCGAATGATCTCATCCAGCCTGCCGTCAAGCTGTAGCTTGTTCCAGTCAACAAACACGGTCAGGTTATTCAGGCGATGATGGGCGATAAACTGGAATGCTTCCCAGCACTGGCCTTCATTCAGTTCCCCGTCGCCAACGATACAGAACACACGATTCGTCCGTCCCGCCAGCTTATGCGACAGCGCCATCCCGCCAGCGATGGAAATCCCCTGCCCCAGCGACCCCGTTGTGGCGTCTACGCCGCGCGTTTTTAGCCGATCCGGATGGCTTGGCAGCCGCGTACCGTTCTGGTTCAGCGTGCTTAGTTCCTCCATCGGGAAATATCCCTTTATCGCCAGCGTACTGTACAGCGCCGGGCCGGCATGGCCCTTCGATAACACAAAGTAGTCGCGCTCGGGCCAGTCCGGATCGGCGGGATCAATTTTCATCACCGCGCCGTACAGTACCGCCAGCGTTTCCACGACCGACATACTGCCGCCGTAGTGGCCGAAACCGAGATCCGTCAGCGATTTAAGGGTTGCGACGCGAATGTCTCGCGCCAGTTTAGTCACTTCTTGCACATTCATGATTTCGCTCCGCTGTTCTCCTGCGCGCCGCGGCCCACAGATTTCTTTTTCGCAAAAACGTTGTACGCCACCAGCAGTACGAACAACGCCACAACCAGGCCAGTTATCGCAAACGGCGACAGATAGCGGGCCAGGTTACCCAGCACAATGCCGACGACGCCGAAATCAGCATCCGAGAAAGTGGTGTTGGCAAAACCAATCGCCCCCAGTACAGGCAGGAGCAGCACCGGCAGGAAGGTGATCAGCAGACCGTTGGCAAACGCGCCGATCATTGCCCCGCGCCGCCCGCCGGTCGCGTTGCCAAACACGCCAGCGGTCGCGCCGGTAAAGAAATGCGGCACCACGCCGGGCAGAATCAACACCCACTTAAATTGCCCGCAGAGGAACAGCCCGACCAGCCCGCCGAGGAAGCTAAACAGGAAGCCAATCAGTACCGCATTGGGCGCATAGGGATAAACAACCGGACAGTCCAGCGCCGGACGGGCATTCGGCACCAGCTTTTCCGAAAACCCGGTAAAAGCCGGTACGATTTCCGCCAGAATCAGGCGTACCCCTTGCAGGATGATGAACACCCCGGCAGCAAAGGTGATCGCCATAATGATGGCGTAGACCAGGTAGTTCTGGCCGCCGCTGAAGGTGCTTTCAACGTATTCACGCCCTGCGCTCACCGCCATAATCAGATAGATGATCATCATGGTCAGCGAAATAGAGATGGAGCTGTCGCGCAGGAAGCTCAGGTTTTTCGGCAGGTTCATCTCTTCTGTTGAACGCGAGCCTTTACCGCAAACGCTACCGATCCACCCCGACAGTACGTAGCCCAGAGTGCCGAAGTGGCCGAAAGCAATGTCATCGGTTCCGGTAATACGCTTCATATAGCGCTGGGCCAACGCCGGGAAGAATGCCATGACCAGGCCAAGGATCAGCGAACCGGTAAATACCAGCCCGACCCCCTCAAAACCCGCCACGGTGAGAATCACGCCAATCATGCAGGCCATATAGAAGGTGTGGTGCCCGGTGAGAAAAATGTACTTCAGGCGCGTAAACCGGGCGACCACAATATTTGCCACCATCCCAAACGCCATAATCAGCGCGGTTGAAGCACCATATTTTTCCAGCGCAATAGAAACTATCGCCTCATTATTAGGGATAATTCCCTGAATATTAAATGCGTGTTCAAACATCCCCCCTAATGGATTCAGCGAGCCGACTAATACCGTCGCGCCACCGCCGAGAACGATAAAGCCCAGAATAGTTTTAATTGTTCCCTTCACGACGTCGGAGAAAGATTTTTTTTGCGCCACCAGACCAATTAACGCAATTAAACCGACCAGTACTGAAGGGACTTTAAGAATATCAACAACAAAATTCAGCGTTTCAAGGATAAACATATCCACCTCGCTATAAATAGTTATTGTCTGGCGAACCACGCGCGCAGCTGCGCTTCGAGTTCATTAATATCGATGATGTTAGTAATCACCACCAGCTGGCTTTCCGGTACGCTGGCGCTGGCAGCAATATCTTTCGCCATCACAAACAGATCCGCCGCGCCAGGAGTTGCCGACGACAGATCGGAGTGCTCTACCTCGGCCTCGATTTCGAGCTTTTTAAGCACTTTTTTAATATTCATTTCAACCATAAAACTGCTGCCCAGGCCAGAACCGCAAATTGCCATAATTTTCATTGTTATCACCTTTTTTGGGTAGAGTAGGTCCGCATCACGCAGGCGCGTAATGTCCGATAAGTCGGATGTTTAAATTAACTCAGAAGCGTGCGATGATTTTTTTAATCTCCTCAAGGCCGGTTGCCTGATGTAATTGATGCATATCTTCATCGCTGGAAAATAATTCCGCCAGAGCCGCGATCATTTCGAGATGGCTATGTTTATCCGGTGCCGCAAGCATAATGATAATATCAACCGGGTCGAACTCCTCAGAGCCAAACGATACGCCCTGTTCCAGTTTCAACAGCGATAGTCCTAAGCCCTTTGCCCCCTCCTCTGGCCGCGCATGCGGCATCGCCAGTCCCGGCGCCAGCACGTAATACGGCCCCAGCCTACGATGCTGCTCCACGATCGCCTTCACGTAAGCAGGTTCGATAACGCCGGCCTCGAGCAGCGGCCGGGCGCAGATATCCAGCGCCTGGGGCCAGCTGTCTACGTTCTGCCGCAGCGCAATGGTGGCATCAGAGAGCCATGTGTTGAGCATTTTATCCCCCGTCTTTTAGCAAAAGATGGGCAAACTTTATGCAAGCATGGAAGAGTTATCTGCGAGAACGATCACAAAGATAGCGCTACCAAAAAGGAACATTCAGATTTGTGATAGCGCTATCAATTCACAATCATCCTGTGAAAACGCAGCAAAAAGCCCCGGTTAAGGCGTATACTCCCTGACACGTGAAGTAATGGATGAAAATAAAAAACGTCTGTTTAGCAGGAATATGTATGTCTCTAACCCGAAAACGGCGTAGTACCGGTAAAGTGACGATCGCCGATGTTGCTCAGCTGGCAGGTGTGGGAACCATGACCGTATCCCGCGCGCTTCGCACGCCGGAACAAGTTTCCGATAAACTCCGTGAAAAAATCGAAGCGGCGGTGCAAGAACTCGGGTATATGCCTAACCTCGCCGCCAGCGCCCTGGCATCAGCCTCTTCAAGAACTATCGCGATGGTGGTCCCCAATCTGGCGGAGGCGGGCTGCTCAGCGATGTTTGCCGGGCTTCAGCAGGTACTACAGCCGGCGGGTTATCAAATCATGCTCGCGGAATCGCAGCACCGTCTTGAGCAGGAAGAAAAGTTGCTGGAAACGCTGCTGGCTTCGAATATCGCCGCCGCCATTCTGCTTAGCGTTGAACATAGCGATACCGTACGCCACTGGCTGCAAAACGCCTCGATTCCGGTGGTGGAAATGGGGGCGATGCGCGCCGATCCTATCGACATGAATATCGGCATTGATAACGTAGCGGCGATGTTCGAGCTGACGGAGATGCTCATTCACCGCGGCTATCAGAATATCGGTCTACTGTGCGCCAATCAGGAACAGTGGATTTTTCAGCAGCATTTGCAGGGGTGGTACAAGGCCATGCTGCGCCATCATATGTCGCCTAACCGGGTGATTAACGCTGCGCTACCGGCCAACTTTTCCACCGGCGCTTCGCAGCTGCCGGAGTTTTTGCTGGCATGGCCAGAACTCGATGCGCTGGTCTGCGTTTCCGATGAGCTGGCATGCGGGGCGCTGTATGAGTGCCAGCGTCGGCGTATCAAGGTGCCTGATGATTTAGCCGTCGTCGGCTTTGGCGACAGTGACGTGAGTCGGGTGTGCCAGCCGCCGTTAACGACCATGGCTGTGCCGCACCACAAGATTGGTATAGAAGCCGGGCGAGCCCTTCTGGAGCGTTTTAATGAGGGAAACTGGAGCGACAGGAAACCCATCGCGTCCAGTTTATGCATGCGGGATAGCTGCTAAAGGCTATTCCGCCTCTTCCTGTTTTTCGGCTTTTGTTGGCTCATTGTTGGCATTGCGGGTCATCCACAGCGCCAGCGCTTTTAATGAATCCGGAGTGAATTCATCGCAGCGGGCGGTGATCTCTTCCGGCGTCAGCCAGCACACTTCGCTCACTTCTTCTTCTTGCAGCGCGAACGGTCCGTGCGATACGCAGCTAAACAGACCGCCCCAGACGCGGCAGTGCTTATCTTCGTAGTAGAACTGCCCGTGGTCAGCGAAGGGCACGCCGGCAATGCCGAGCTCTTCTTCCGCCTCGCGGCGCGCGGACTCCAGCATTTGCTCATCAGCCTGCACTACGCCACCGGCGGTGGCGTCCAGCATGCCCGGCTGGAAATCTTTCGTTTCGGTACGACGCTGCACCAGGATTTTGCCCATCCCATCATGAACAACAATGTAGGTCGCGCGATGACGCAGACACTCCGCGCGCATTTGTTCGCGGCTGGATTGTGCTATCACCTCGTTGTTTTCATTAACAATATCGACCCATTCTGTGCTTGCCAAATGATTCTGTTCCGCCATCAGGAAACCTTACTTTTTAAAGCGCTCTCGCGGCGCGTCTATACGATTGAGGGGTAAATTACGGGTAAATTGCGACCTCTGCAATAACCTGATGATCATCGAGTGCTAAAACCTGCAATCGCCCCTCGTTCAGAAGACCGTAGCTGGCGGTAAATCCCCCTTTAGGGATGCTGACCGAGCCGGGATTGAAGAGAAAAATCTCGCCGCGTTTCTCGGCTACCGGAATATGAGTATGGCCGTAAGCCAGCACATCGCCAGCGGCGAGTGGAGGCAAATTATCGGGGCTGTACAGATGTCCGTGAGTGAGAAACAGGCGGGTTCGCTCGCTCAAAACCTGCTGCCAGGGGGCGGTTATGGGGAAATGGAGCAGCATCTGATCGACTTCGCTGTCGCAGTTGCCGCGAACGGCAATCACCCGCTCCGCTACGCGGTTTAACGCCTCTGCGACCTGGGCCGGGGCATAACCTTCAGGAAGCGCGTTACGCGGTCCGTGATTCAGCACATCACCGAGAATAACCAGCCACTGCGCCCCGCTTCGCGCGAACAGCTCAAGCACGCGTTCGGCTGCAGGTAGAGAGCCATGGATATCCGAGGCAAACATCAGCTTCATACAATTCATCTCCACGCATTACGATGCCGCTATGATAACGGAACCGCTGACGCTTATCAGCCCGCTCGTTTGGCTGAGAGTGCGACGTAGCGCTGGACTGACGCTCGCTGCCACTGGAAGGTGGCGTAATCAGCCAGCGCTGTCGGAACCTCATCGCCGTTCAGAACCAGACGATTGAGCATCAGCGCAAGGTCGGTATCGGCTATAGACCATTCGCCAAATAAATTCTGCCCGCCATGGGATAGCAGAACGCCAGCCGTTTCAAACAGCTTGCCGGCGCTTTTTTTCCCGGCTTCGCTGAGCGGCGGTTTCTTTTCTCCGGCAAAAACCACGGCCGTCGAGCGTTCTTCACGAATCGGCATTAAATCGCTACGCAGCCAGGCCTGCACCTGACGCGCCCGCGCGCGCTTTTGCAGGTCATGCGGATACAGCCTCTCCCACTCCGGAGGCGCGAAGCGTTCATCGAGATATTCGGTAATCGCGGAGGATTCGCTCAGGAAGAACTCACCGACCTCCAGCAGCGGTACGCGCCGCGTCACGCTGTAGCCTTTCCAGCCGCTTTGCAGATGCTCGCCGCTGTCGAGATCGACGGTTTTTAGAGTAAAAGGCAGGCTCTTTTCCTGCAGGGCAACGTACACGGACATCACATAGGGCGAGAAAAAATCGGCGTCGGACCACAGGGTAATCGCGGACTGGCTCATAGCATCCTCAATGGCTAATGTAATGGGGCGATAAGCCAACATAGCCTGTCTTTCAGAAGATGTCACTGACCGTCGCCTTGAGGATCTTACATACTTAATTGCGGTGAACTTGCCTGGCAAAAATCATCCCGGATTCGGTTAGCCTGCCGGATAACGTCAGTTCACCTATACTCGAAAAGTTTGCGACCCGTAACGGCGAGGGATTTTCATGATCGATCTTTACTACGCACCCACTCCCAATGGCCACAAAATCACGCTCTTCCTCGAAGAAGCTCAGTTGGCCTATCGTCTCATCCGGGTGGATATCGGCAAAGGGGAGCAGTTCCAACCCTCCTACCTTGCGATTTCGCCAAATAACAAGATCCCGGCGATCGTTGACCATGAACCCGCCGACGGCGGTGGCCCGTTAAACCTGTTTGAGTCCGGAGCAATCCTGCTCTACCTTGCAGAAAAAAGCGGCAAGTTACTGAGCGGTGAGCTCCGCGAGCGCCACGCTACGCTCCAGTGGTTATTCTGGCAGGTCGGCGGTTTAGGGCCGATGCTCGGGCAAAACCACCACTTTAACCACTGCGCCCCGCAGGCGGTACCCTATGCCATCGAGCGCTATCAGGTAGAAACTCAGCGGCTGTACGGCGTGCTCAACCGGCGCCTTGGCGAGAGCCCCTGGCTGGGCGGCAACCACTACAGTATCGCCGATATCGCCTGCTGGCCGTGGGTGAATGCCCATCAGCGCCAGCGCATCGACCTCGCCAGTTTTCCGGCGGTTCACAACTGGTTTGAACGCATTCGTCATCGCCCGGCGACCGTTGAGGCGCTTCTGAAAACAGAAGCCTGGTAACCCCCTGCTCGGCCGGGAAGCTTTGATGTATGATGGCGGAAATTACTACCCGGAGGAAGCCTGCAATGTCTCAACCAGACGCCATTATTCGAATTAAGAACCTGCGCCTGCGTACTTTTATCGGAATTAAAGAGGAAGAGATCGCCAACCGCCAGGATGTGGTGGTCAACGTCGCTATCCACTATCCGGCGGAGAAATCACGCAACAGCGAAGATATTAACGATGCGCTGAACTACCGCACCATTACTAAGCGCATTATTAGTCATATCGAAAATAACCGCTTTTCTCTACTGGAAAAATTAACTCAGGATGTGCTCGACATCGCACGCGAACATCACTGGGTCACATATGCTGAAGTAGAGATCGACAAACTGCATGCACTGCGCTACGCCGATTCCGTCTCCATGACGATGAGCTGGCGGCGCTAGATGCATCTTCGGGAGGCGCTATGAACGTTCTGCTTACTGGCGGTACCGGCCTGATTGGCCGGCATCTGATACCCCGGCTGCTGGAGCTGGGGCATCGCGTAACGGTTTCAACCCGCAGCCCTGAAAAGGCGAAAAACCGCCTCGATTCTCGCGTCACTCTGTGGCGCGATTTTGAGCATCAGGTGAATCTTAACGGTTTTGATGCCGTCATCAATCTGGCAGGCGAACCTATCGCCGATAAACGCTGGACGGCGGAGCAGAAGCAGCGCCTCTGCCACAGCCGTTGGGATATCACCCAAAAGCTGGTCACCCTAATCAACGCCAGCGACGCGCCGCCCGCGGTGCTGATTAGCGGTTCAGCCGCCGGCTATTATGGCGATCTCGGCGAAGTTGTCGTCACCGAAGAAGAGCCGCCGCATAATGAGTTTACCCACAAGCTTTGCGCCCGCTGGGAGCAGATTGCCTGCGAAGCGCAGAGCGATCGCACCCGCGTATGCCTGCTGCGTACCGGGGTGGTGCTGGCGCCGCGAGGCGGCATTCTGGCCAAAATGGCGCCCGCCTTTAAGCTTGGCCTCGGCGGCCCTATCGGCAGCGGCAGACAGTATCTGGCCTGGATCCACATCGACGATATGGTCAACGGTATACTGTGGCTGCTTGATAACGACCTGCGCGGGCCGTTTAATATGGTTTCCCCTTACCCGGTTCGTAACGAGCAGTTCGCTCATGCGCTGGGCCATGCGCTAAACCGTCCGGCGATTTTCCGCGTCCCGGCGGCGGCTATTCGTCTGCTGATGGGAGAATCTTCCGTTCTGGTACTCGGCGGCCAGCGCGCGCTGCCTAAACGCCTGGAAGCGGCCGGATTTGGCTTTCGTTGGTACGATCTGGAAGAGGCGCTGGCCGACGTGCTGCGGTAGTCCAGGTCTCTCAGGGAGAGTATCGCTCTCCCTGATTAATTAATTTGTTGAACCCGCCTCGCAGCGCGCAAAAATCACCATTCCTCTGTCGCCTTAACTGTGAATCTTATTCCAGTGATATGTCTTTCACTCTGCCATAACCCCTGTGTGTAATTTAACACCACCACACCGTTGACATTCGTCAACAACTTATTCAACATTACCAGGATGAATTGATGAAGGAACATCCGGATAAACATATCAGAGCAGCTATTGACTACTCGCTGGCACGGGGCTGGATTTTTATCACTGGCGGCAAAAGCGTTCACTGTTTTGGCAGGTTGATGTGTGGGACGGCCCGGCACCGGGAACATATGATGAGCATCTGGTCAACGCCTGCGGTACCCATTAACCACGCCAGGCAAATTATCAGAATGGTCGACCGCTGCCAGCCGCCTGCCTCGGGTCAGCTTAACCACAAGAAGGATTAAACAATGGCGCTGTATAATTTTACGCTCACCCTCTCCGGCGTAACTTCTCGTACCGTGGGTCTGGAAGATGCACTGCATGCCGCAGGCTGCGCTGACGCCCTGGTCTGTTTTTACGGAACGGCGGTCTATCTGGAGTTCGATCGCGAAAGAGACTCTCTTGAGCAGGCTATTCTGTCAGCCATTGCTGATATCGAATCCGCTCCGGCTCTGAATGCGCGAGTCGAATCCGTCGATTCCGCGCTGGTAGGATTAAGCGATATTGCCGAACTCACCGGCCTGACGCGACAGGCCGTCGCCTTATTGAAAGATGGCGCGCGAGGCTCGGGCCAGTTTCCGGGACCGGTGCAGCGCGTTAAAGGCAATTCGCCGCTATGGCGCTGGAAAACCATCGTTGGCTGGCTGGTAACGGAGGGACGACTTGCTGAAGACTCAGCGCTGGTCGCCCACGCCGAGGTGCTGGACGATCTCAATCTGGCGCTGCAGCTGAGGGCTACGCGGGAGAGCAAAACCGTGTTGCACTATCTTAGCGGGCTGGAAAGTCAGCGCCAGGCTTCACCGACGGTTGCTTAAAGGCATAAACATTCCGCGGCTTTATGGTGTTAAGGTGGCGGAAGAATCCACTTGTATGGACTGCTTTATGATAACACTCACCACTCCGCGCCTGCGTCTCTCTGGGTTTAACGCATCCGACTGGCCTTTTTTTCTGCGCTTACGGCGAGATCCAGAAGTGATGCGCTATATGGGAGAGCTTCTTGAGGAGCCGGCGCTGCGGACGCTGTTTGAGTCCCGCTGCGCAGACCCTGGCGTATTCGTTTTACGTGATGCCAGCGGCGCGGCAATTGGCGATATCGGGCTGCGCATCAGCAGTAAAAACCCGCACGAAGCGGATGTCGGATACGCACTCCTGCCCGAAGCTCAGGGGAAAGGGTACGCCAGCGAAGCGCTAAAAGCGATTTGCGACTACGGTTTTCAGCAGCTCGGCGTTCACGCCATCAATGCCTGGGTGCTGGGCAGTAACGCTGGTTCCTCTCGTCTGCTGGAAAAACACGGTTTTATCCGCATTCAGGTGCTCGAAAAAGCCTATCGCCTGAACGGAATTGATTACGACGACTGGGTATATCGGCTGGAGCGTTAGCCGCCCCGACGGAGAGTATTCCGCCGGGGGCAGGACAGGAATTACTTTAAAGAGCCTTTCAGGAACTGCTGCAGGCGCTGGCTTTTCGGATTACCGAAGACTTCGTCAGGGTGCCCCTCTTCTTCTATCTTGCCCTGATGCAGGAAGATTACGTGAGAGGAGACGTGGCGCGCAAAACCCATCTCATGGGTGACCACGACCATGGTTTTCCCCTCTTCCGCCAGCTGCTGCATAATGCGCAACACTTCGCCCACCAGTTCAGGATCAAGCGCCGACGTCGGTTCATCAAACAGCAGCACATCGGGTTCCATCGCCAGCGCGCGGGCGATGGACACGCGCTGCTGCTGGCCGCCGGAGAGATGCACCGGATATTTAATCTGCTGGCGTTCGTCAATCCCCACCTTCGCCAGATATTTCACCGCCCGCTCGCGCGCTTCCTGTTTGCTCAGGCCCAGAACCTGAATCGGCGCTTCCATCACGTTTTCCAGCACCGTCATATGGCTCCAGAGATTGAAATGCTGGAACACCATCGTCAGGCGAGTCCGCAGCAGACGCAGTTGGTTCTTATCCGACACCTTGAGCTGACCGTCTTTATCACGAACCAGACCAATGTTCTGCCCGTTAACCACAATCGTCCCTTCGCTGGGCTTTTCAAGAAAGTTAATGCAGCGCAGAAAGGTGCTTTTACCGGAACCGGATGAGCCAATAATACTGATCACGTCCCCGGCTTTCGCCCGCAGCGAAACGCCTTTCAGCACCTCGTGTTCGCCGTAACGTTTATGCAGATCGATTACATTTAATTTATTGTCGGACATGGCGTTCTCAATGCGTCGAAGAAGGTTTGATATGCTGCAGCCAGCGCTTTTCCGCCCTGCGGAATAAGCTAATCAGCACATAGGAGATAATTAAATACAGAACTGCGGCAATGCCAAAAGCGGTAAACGGCTGGTAGGTTGCCGAGTTGATATCACGGGCAATTTTCAGCAGATCCGGCACCGTGGCGGTAAAGGCCAGCGCGGTGGAATGCAGCATCAGGATCACTTCGTTGCTGTAGGCAGGCAGAGCAATACGCAGCGCGGAAGGCAAAATAATGCAGCGATACATTTTGACCGCAGAAAAACCGTACGCGCGGGCGGCTTCGATCTCTCCCGCCGGCACTGAACGAATCGCTCCGGCAAAAATCTCCGTGGTATAAGCGCAGGTATTCAGCGTCAACGCCAGCACCGTACAGTTCAGACCGCTACGAAAGAAGGCGTTCAGCAGTTCTGTACCTTTGACGATCTCCAGCGTGTACATACCGGAATAGAACACCAGCAGCTGCACATACAGCGGGGTACCGCGAAAGATATAGGTGAAAAGCCAGATTGGGAACTGGATAAATTTGTTGCTCGATACCCGGCCTATGGCAAGAAAAACCGCGAGTATGCCGCCCATCACGACTGAAGAGATCAGCAGCCAGAGCGTAATCGCTACGCCGGTGAAGCGATAGCCGTCGGTCCACAGCAGAGATTTCCAGTACTCCTGAATAATATCAATCACAGGTCAGCCCTCTTCACGCCAACAGAATAACGGCGTTCGAGCATCAGCAGCACACCATTGGAAACCGTGGTAAACACCAGATAAATCAGGCCGCAGACGATAGCGAAGTAGAAAGGCTCCCAGGTGCTTTTACCCGCCAGCTGAGTTGCCTTAACCACATCCTCCAGCCCCAGCAATGAGACCAGTGCAGTCGCTTTGAGGATCACCTGCCAGTTATTGCCAATTCCGGGCAGCGCATAGCGCATCATTGCCGGAAACAGAATGCGGCGAAAGGTCTGCCCGCCGCTGAAGCCGAAGGCCGTTGCCGCTTCAATATGTCCCTTCGGTACCGCCAGGAAGGCGCCGCGAAAGGTTTCGGTGAAGTAAGCGCCGTAAATAAAGCCCAGAGTGATAATCCCCGCGACCATGGGGTCGATATCAAACTGCGCGAGGCCAAGCGCATCGGTCAGTGCGTTGAGCGCGATCTGCAACCCGTAGAAAATCAGCAGCATCAGCACCAGATCGGGTACGCCGCGAATTAAGGTGGTATAGCCTTCAAAAATCAGCGCCAGCGGACGATTACTGGAAAGCTTCGCCCCCGCGCCTGCCAGGCCGATAAGCACCGCCAGAACGACCGAGCTTAACGCCAGCTCAAGGGTGACCAGCGCGCCCTGAAAAATAACCTGAGAAAAACCGTACAGCATGCTGTCTGCCCTGTCTGTCATCAACCATCGCGCGCTAAGTCACGCGCGATGGGGTACGCGGGATGGTTAGTCGCCGTACACGTTAAAATCGAAATATTTCTTCGCCAGCTTGTCGTAGGTGCCGTCCTGGCGCATCTCGGCAAAGGCTTTATTTAATGCTTCACGCAGCTCATTATCCTCTTTGCGCAGCCCCATTCCGGTGCCGACGCCAAACAGCTTCTCGTCTTTAATCGACGGGCCGCCGAACTGATAATCTTTGCCGATAGGCTGTTTGAGGAAGCCTTCGCTGGCGGCAACTTCATCCTGGAACGCCGCGTCAATACGTCCGGCGGTCAAATCGGAATAGATATTGTCCTGACCCTGATAGGAAACGATTTCAATACCTTTCGGCGCCCAGTGTTCATTGCCATAGGTTTCTTGTGTGGTGCCCTGCAGAACGCCAATGCGCTTACCTTTCAGCTTCGCAAGGTCTGGCGTGATATCGCTGCCTTTTTTGACGACCAGGCGAGAATCAGCCGCGTAAAGTTTGTCGGTGAAGGCAATTTCCTGCTGGCGTTTTTCGGTGATCGAAAGCGAAGACATAATGGCGTCGATCTTCTTCGCTTTTAAAGAAGGGATCAGCGCGTCCAGCGGGTTCTCAATGAAGGTACATTGCGTATTGATGCGCTTACACAGCTCTTTTGCCAGATCGATGTCAAAACCAACCAATTCACCCTGTGCATTCTTTGATTCGAACGGGGCATAAGTAGGATCGGTGCCAATGCGGACTTTTTGCGGAATTGCTGCGAATACGGTGGAAACGCTGGAAAGGGCCAGCGCTAAGGAGAGAGACAACGCCAGTTTTTTCATAACTATCCTCAACAGACTGTCATTCTAATGGATTTATTAGAAGTACTTACGGCAGTTATCGTGCCATTATTCGCCCCGGTAAGGCAAAGCATTCTGCGCCGGAAAGCAAATTTTTTCGCATCGGAAACGCTTAACTATGCACTTTTTAACATAGAGTGCGCAATTTCCTTCACCAAATTGATCCGCTTAAAGCGCCGTTGCACCAATATCAGACAGAAATAGATACTCGTGGCCCGGAATCCGGGCCAGCGGGCGACTTAATCACCGTAAACGTTGAAGTCGAAGTATTTCTTCGCCATTTTGTCGTAGGTGCCGTCTTTGCGAAGCTCAGCCAGGGCTTTATCAAAAGCGGCCTTCAGTTCGCTATCGTCCTTACGCAGGCCAATACCGGTGCCATCTCCGAAGAATTTTTTGTCTTTAACAGAAGGTCCGGCAAAGGCAAAATCTTTACCGGCTGGTTGCTTGAGGAAGCCTTCGCTGGCGGCGACCTCATCCTGCAAGGCGGCATCCAGGCGGCCCGCAGCGAGGTCTGAGTAGATTAAGTCCTGATTCTGATAAGCCACGACATCTACCCCGTGGCTGCGCCAGCGTTCATTGCCGTAGGCCTCCTGGGTGGAGCCCTGCAGAACGCCGACGTGCTTGCCTTTCAGAGATTCCAGCGTCGGTTGAATCGGTGAGCCTTTGGCGGCAATCAGGCGAGAGTCCGCCGCGTAGAGCTTGTCAGAGAACGCGATTTCCTGCTGGCGTTTTTCGGTGATCGATAACGAAGAGATGATGGCGTCGATTTTCTTCGCCTTCAGCGATGGGATCAGGGAGTCGAAATCGCTGCCAACCCAGGTACATTTTACTTTGATGCGCGAACAGAGCTCATTACCCAAATCAATGTCAAAACCCACGAAATCCCCTTTCGCATCCTTAGAAGAAAAAGGCGCGTAGGTGGCATCGGTGCCAATGCGAATACTCTGCGGCAGCGCGGCGAAGGCGCTGGAAGCGCTGCAAATGCCCATCATTAAAGAGAAAGCCAGGACCGTCTTCTTCATAGGTTACCCTTAAGTGTCGTGATGTTGTTATGTCGTGCGTTGTCTTGTTATTGGTGCTGCCGACAAATCTTGCACGTTTTATGCCATTCTCTCAGTGCGTGCTGGAAACGGCGTTAAATTTGTTAAATAAAGGTTGCAAGTTTGTCTTGAAAGGGAAGATACCAGCAATAATGGATAAACCGCAGCGCCGTAGCGCAAAAAAACAAATTAAATGTTGAGGATTTGATCGAGGCGACAAAATTGCACTGCAGGAGCGCAGAGGTGAAGAAAGCGCACTATGTTAGTGCGCCCTACGCGCCCTGCCAGCGGGTAAAGAGGTCTGCAGGAAGAGAGATATTAAACTGATCGATAACGCGATTGACCGTTTGATTGATCACATCGTCAAGGCTTTCAGGACGATGATAGAACGCCGGAACCGGCGGCATAATCACTGCGCCCATTTCCGCCGCCTGGACCAGCAGACGCAGATGACCGAGGTGGAACGGCGTTTCCCGAACGCACAGCACCAGCGGGCGACGCTCTTTAAGCACCACGTCCGCCGCTCTGGTCAGCAGCCCATCGGTATAGCTATGAACAATGCCGGAAAGCGTTTTCATTGAACATGGCAAAATCACCATCCCGGCGGTTTTAAAAGAGCCGGAAGAGATACTGGCGGCGATATCACGGGCATCGTGCACTACGTCGGCCAACGCCTGCACCTCGCGCAGGGAGAAGTCCGTCTCCAGCGCCAGCGTCTGACGGGCGGCCTGGCTTAAAATAAGATGGGTTTCGACATCAGACACCTCGCGCAAAACCTGGAGCAGGCGTACGCCGTAAATTGCGCCGCTGGCGCCAGAGATACCGATAATGAGTCGCTTCACGATGATTGCCCCTTTCACACGATGGCGCAGACTTTGCCGGATTATGCCTGCGGACGCAACCGCAATGAACTCTCACGAACCACTAACCGCACCGGCAACAACAGGTTTCTGTCACCCTCATCGCTGAGTAAAAGACGGAACGCATCGCGGCCAAGCTCACGCTTATCAATGGCCACCGTGGTTAACGGCGGCCAGGCCCATGCAGCAGCTTCAATATCATCGAAACCGACGATCGCAATCTCATCCGGCACCTTGATGCCCTTCCGCGCGCAAACTCTCATCGCCACCAGCGCCGCCATATCGTTATAAGCAAAGATAGCATCCGGCGGCTGCGGTAGCGCCAGCAGTTTCTCCATGCCTTCTACCAGCGGTTTTTCTATCTCCTTGACCGGGGGGACTTCGACTCGATACTCCTCGGCCAGAGAAATTCCGGCATCAAACAGCGCCTGCAGATAGCCTTCAGTACGCTGACGGATGCTGTAATGGTGCTGCGAATGGCCGAGTAAGGCAATACGCTTTCTTCCCTGTTCAAGCAGGTGCCGGGTGGCGATAAATCCGCCGTGATAGTTGTCAGGATTGGCACAGGGAAAATCCGCCGCCCACAAATCAACCAGGGCAACGGGGAGCGCCGTTTTTTTCAACTCCGCCAGTATCTCTGCTTCAAGATAACCCGCGCAGATCAGCGCGTCAGGCTGATGGAGATTAATCAACTCGCCAACTGAATCTCCCGGACCAATGGGCTGGAAGCTCATGGCAATTTCATTTTCTCTACAAGCGTCAGCAACGCCAAGCATGACGGTCGAATAGAACGGCAGAGCGCTGGCAATATTGTGTTCCCTGTGCATTAAAAACAGCAGCCGCTTGATGCGACCGTTGCGCAAGCGGCTAAAATCATAGCCTTCGGCTTCCGCTATCGACAGGATCCGCTGACGAGTCTCCTCGCTAAGCCCCGGCTGCCCTTTTAGCGCTCTTGATACTGCGGCAATCGACACGCCGCAGGCCGCCGCAATATCTTTAATTCTGGTCTTTTTTACCATTCCGTTCGTTTTCACCTGTTTTACGGGGTTTACGCTGATTATCCCTGCAGCGCCTGCTCTCCAGCCCAAGCTGCGCCGCGTACGCCGCTGCTGTCGCCATGCTTTGCCGGCAGAACCGGCGTCACGCAGCGTCCACCGAATATGTACTTTGCCATTTCAGCCGATAAATCGCTATACAGCTCATCGACGCCCGACAGTCCCCCACCTATCACTATCACATCCGGATCGAGCGTATTCACGACGTTTGCGAAGGCGCGCGCCAGCTGATTACGGAATTGCCGCCACAGCGCCAGCGCTTGAGGGTGTCCTTCACGCATCTTCAACACCAGTTCTTCAGCGGTTCCGCGTCCTTCATTATGTAAGCGAAACTGTCGGGCCAGCCCGCTGCCAGAGATAAACGATTCTACGCAGTTATGCTGACCGCAATAGCACAAGTGCGAAGGCCCATCGTGTTCCGGGGAATAGTGCGGCAAAGGATTATGCCCCCATTCACCGCTGCAGGCATTCGGCCCGGTCAGCAAACGCTGATGCACCACCACACCGCCGCCGCATCCGGTACCAAGTATCGCCCCAAACACCACTTCATGACCGGCGCCGCAGCCATCTATCGCTTCCGACAGCGCGAAACAGTTAGCATCGTTTGCGACAGCCACCGGCTGGGAAAAATAGTCGCTAAGGATATCATGCAGCGGATGCCCATTGACCACCTGAATATTTGAATTTTTTACTAAACAAGTAGCGGTGTCAATCGCGCCGGGCAAACCGAATCCCAGGCTTAGCTTTTCGCCTGCCCAATCCTGCGCGGCATGGACTTCTCCAATGATACCCTGTAAGAACTGCTCAATACTGGCTTTCGGTGTCGCAATGCGCTGCTGCCAGACCAGTTTTCCCTTGTCATCCAGCACGACAGTCTCAACTTTGGTCCCACCGATATCCATTCCTAAATGCATTTAATTCGACCTTTTCTCGTAAAAATGATGCTCAGCTTAGCGAATAACGCAAAAAATCCCGGCATCCTTCACGGATAAACGTGATCAAGATCGGCATTAAAAATAATTTATAGTAAAAATAAAGATCAATATCACAAGCACAAAAGTCAAAAATGTACGAAAAGAGAAGATTAGATCTATGCTCGGCAGCGTATGAAGTTTACTAAAAACATAAAAACAGATCGTAATGACCTGTGTACCCTCACACTCTGCTTAGCAAATAAGGATTGGTTATGGCTACAGTCGATAATCTGGACACGAATGTGCAGATGGTTGATGCGGGCGAAACGCTCTCCACCCGCGAAAAAATAGGCTATGGGCTGGGAGATGCCGGTGGACACTGCATCTCTGACTTAATCAGCGGCTTCCTGCTTTTTTTCTACACCGATGTGTTCGGCCTCAGCCCGGCCATCGTCGGGGCAATGTTCTTTACCCTGAGAATTTTTGATGCGGTATCAGACCCGGTTATGGGCGTTATTGCTGACAGAACCCGCAGCCGCTGGGGCCGCTTTCGCCCGTGGCAGCTCTGGACTGCCGTGCCGCTTGCGGTTATCGGCATCCTGACGTTTACCGTGCCAGACATGAGCCCAAACATGAAAATTGCCTGGGCGTTCGGGACCTATTTTTTGCTCTCTATTGGCTATACCGCCAATAACGTCCCCTACTGCGCCCTGATAAACGCCATGACCAACCGTCACGATCAGGTAATGTCCTGCCAGTCCTGGCGCTTTGTCTTAAGCGGTATCGCCGGCTTCCTGGTCTCCGTCGGGCTGCCATGGATGGTCGAGCTTTTTGGCCAGGGCAATCTGGCTAAAGGCTACCAGTACGGCGTGGCCGTGCTGTGCGCCGTTGGTATGATCATGTTTTTACTTTGCTTTTTCTGGGTCAAAGAGCGGGTTCCGCTGTCGCTGGCCGGAAAATTCACCCTGCGCCAGCATCTGCAAGGGCTGCGTAAGAACGACCAATTACTGCTGATGCTGGTAATGTCCTTCCTGCTGGTGAATATTCTGTGCATTCGCGGCGGCGGCTACATGTACTTTATCTCCTACGCGCTGCAGGGCAGCGCCGGCTTTATGTCGCTGTTTTTTGCCATCGTCACCGTGGCTGCGATTATTGGCGCGGTGATCGTCAACCCGCTTTCACGCCGCGTCGACATGGTTACGCTGTACTTCCGCACTAACCTGGTGCTGGTTATTTTCGGCGTGGCGATGTGGTTCCTGCCCACCGGCCCGCAGCATCAGACACTATGGCTGGTCTGTATCCTGATCAACAACGTTGTGCTTGGTTTCACCCTGCCGCTGCACTTCTCGATTATGGCCTTCGCCGATGATTACGGTGAATGGAAGAATGGCGTGCGTTCCTCCGGTATGAACTTCGCCTTTAACCTCTTTTTTATCAAGCTCTCCTGGGCCTCATCCGGCGGCATTATCAGCCTGTTGCTGATTCTGGTCGCGTACCGTCCAGGCCTGGAAAATCAAACTGCCGCGTCTATTCAGGGCATCACCCTGCTGCAAACCGTAATACCGGCAATTTTCCATCTGGTGCTGGCCCTGTGTCTGCTGAAGTGCCGGCTGGACGGCCCAATGATGAAACGTATCTCCACCGATCTTAACCAAAGACATAGCCAAATTTCCTGAGGTAAACATGATGCAGTCCGATGTAATTGAAGCCGACCTGAACCGCATTACCGTTATCGATCCTTTCCTGGGAGAGTATCAGCGTTTGATTCGTGATGTCGTCATTCCTTATCAGTGGCAAGCGCTGAACGACAATATTCCCGATGCGGAGCCCAGCCACGCGCTGGCCAACTATCGCATTGCCGCGGGACAAGAGGATGGCCAATTTTACGGAATGGTTTTTCAGGATAGCGACGTCACCAAATGGCTTGAGGCGGTCGCCTGGTCGTTAAGCCAAAAACCTGACGCGACGCTCGAACAAACCGCTGACGAAGCGATCGAACTGCTGGCGCAAGCGCAGTGTGAAGACGGCTATCTCAATACCTGGTATACCGTAAAAGAACCGGGTCAGCGCTGGACTAACCTGGCAGAGTGTCATGAACTGTACTGTGCCGGGCATCTTTTTGAAGCAGCTGTCGCTTTTTATCGCGCCACCGGTAAACGTCGTCTGTTGGAAATCTCCTGCCGCTTTGCCGACCACATTGATACCGTCTTCGGGCCTAACCCCGGACAGCTTCGCGGCTATCCGGGACATCCGGAAATCGAACTGGCGCTGATGCGCCTGTATGAAGTCACCCGGGAACCTCGCTATCAGGCGTTGGCCTGCTTCTTCGTCGAAGAACGTGGGAAGCAGCCCTACTATTACGATATCGAGTTCGAAAAACGCGGCGGTACCCGGCACTGGATCGGTTGGGGCGACGCCTGGCCAGGAATGATCAAAGACAAAACTTACACCCATGCGCACAAACCGCTCGCTGAACAGAACGAAGCGGTCGGCCACGCCGTACGTTCGGTCTATCTGATGACCGGCCTGGCGCATATCGCCCGTATGACAAATGACGAAGAGAAACGTCAGACCTGCCTGCGGATCTGGAACAACATGGTGCAGCGTCGGATGTATATCACCGGAGGAATCGGCTCTCAGGGGATCGGCGAAGCTTTTACCAGCGACTACGATCTGCCCAACGATACCGCCTACGGCGAAAGCTGCGCTTCAATTGGCCTGATGATGTTCGCCCGTCGGATGCTGGAAATGGAAGGCGATGCGCACTATGCCGACGTGATGGAACGCGCTTTTTACAACACGGTACTCGGCGGGATGGCGCTGGACGGTAAACACTTCTTTTATGTTAACCCGCTGGAAACCTATCCGAAAAGCATTCCGCATAACCATATTTACGACCATATAAAACCGGTTCGCCAGCGCTGGTTTGGCTGCGCCTGCTGCCCGCCAAATATCGCCCGCACGTTGGTGGCTATCGGGCACTACCTGTTCACGCCGCGCCGGGATGCGCTGTTTATCAATTTCTACGCCGGAAGCGAAGCGCAGTTCACCATTAATGACCAGCCGCTGGCGCTAAAAATCAGCGGTAACTATCCATGGGATGAGGAGGTCAACATCACTTTCAGCCACCCGCAGGCCGTTCAGCATACGCTGGCGCTGCGCCTGCCGGAATGGTGTGAAGCGCCGCAGGTGCTCATCAACGGCGAAGCCGCGCAGGGCGAACAACTGAAAGGCTATCTGCATATTACGCGCCAATGGCAGCAGGGGGATATCATTACGCTGCGCCTGCCGATGACCCTCCGCCGGGTCTACGCCAACCCACTGGTTCGCCATAACGCCGGTAAAGTCGCCATTCAGCGCGGACCGCTGGTTTACTGCCTGGAAGAGGTTGATAACGGCGCCGAACTGCACAACCTGTCGCTACCCAAAGCGAGTCAGATACGCGAGATTCCAGGGACCGGGGTGCTAGAAGGAAAAATCGTGCTGCAGGCGGAGGGGCTTCGGGTACTGACCGCCCAGGAGGATAAACCGCTCTACAGCTTCGACCATCGCCAGACGGCGGTAGAGAAACAGACCTTAACCTTTATTCCATGGTTTAGCTGGGCCAATCGTGGCGAAGGCGAAATGCGAATTTGGATCAACGAGGGCTGACCTCTAAAAACAAAAAGCCCGCAGTCTCCGGACCGCGGGCTTCCAGTGAATCAAGGCATTACCCTTCGTTGTGCATCTCCAGGTTTTCCACTTCGTTCTGCAGCTGAACCGCTTTTGCGTCGTCGTTGCGCAGAGAGTCAAGGAAATCCAGATAGGTCTGATCAACATCTTTAGTGACGTAGATACCGTTGAAGACCGAACATTCAAACTGCTGGATATCCGGATTCTCAGCGCGCACCGCGTCAATCAGATCGTCCAGATCCTGGAAAATCAGGCCATCCGCACCGATGATCTGGCGAATCTCATCCACTTCACGCCCGTGAGCAATCAGCTCATTGGCGGTCGGCATATCGATGCCATACACGTTCGGGAAACGAATTTCCGGCGCAGCGGAAGCCAGGTAGACTTTCTTCGCCCCGGCTTCGCGCGCCATCTCAATAATCTGCTCAGAGGTGGTGCCGCGCACGATGGAATCATCCACCAACAGCACGTTCTTATCGCGGAACTCGGCGCGGTTGGCGTTAAGCTTACGCCGCACCGATTTCCGGCGCAGCTGCTGGCCCGGCATGATGAAGGTTCGGCCTACGTAGCGGTTTTTAACAAACCCCTGGCGGTACGGCTTGTCGAGGATGCGGGCGATTTCCAGTGCGATATCGCAGGAGGTTTCCGGAATGGGAATGACCACATCGATATCCAGATCTTCCCACTCGCGGGCAATTTTCTCGCCCAGCTTCGTGCCCATATTGACGCGGGCGCTGTAAACGGAAATTTTGTCGATGAAGGAGTCCGGACGCGCAAAGTACACGTACTCGAACAGGCACGGGTTGCTGACCGGGTTTTCCGCGCACTGGCGAGTAAACAGCTGGCCTTTTTCGGTGATATACACCGCTTCGCCAGGCGCCACGTCGCGCAGGAACTCAAAGCCCAGCGTATCGAGCGCCACGCTTTCCGAAGCGACCATATACTCGGTACGGCCATCGCCAATATCGCGCTTGCCCAGCACCAGCGGACGGATGCCGTTCGGGTCGCGGAAGGCCACCATGCCGTGACCGATAATCATCGCCACGCAGGCGTAAGCGCCGCGAATCTGGCGGTTGGTGGCGGCAATCGCCGCAAAAATATTGTCGGCTTCCAGCGGGTAGTGGCGGAAGTTGTCCAGCTCGCTGGCAAAGATATTGAGCAGGATTTCGGAATCGGAGGTGGTGTTGATGTGGCGGCGTTTTTCTTCAAACAGCTTTTTACGCAGCTCGTGAGCGTTGGTCAGGTTACCGTTGTGCGCCAACGTAATACCATACGGTGAGTTGACGTAGAAAGGCTGAGCCTCAGAGGCGCTGGAGCTGCCAGCCGTCGGGTAACGAACGTGACCAATCCCCATATTGCCCTGCATACGCTGCATATGGCGAGCTTCAAAAACATCGCTCACCAGTCCGTTCGCCTTACGCAAACGGAAACAGTTGTTCGCATCAATGGTGATGATGCCTGCGGCATCCTGGCCACGATGCTGAAGCACCGTTAACGCGTCATAAATCGACTGGTTTACCGGCATGACACCGGCGATACCGACAATACCGCACATACGTCTTTTCCTCGTTAAGCTACATCCCAACGCTTATGCTTTGGGCAAGAAACTTGACGAGCTCTGCAGATAGTCAAAGAACCATCTGATAACGAAACTGAACTGCGGGATAAGCTCAGACTTTTGCCAGTCTTCGCTTTTCGCCATACCGGTAAAGCTATCGAGAAAGAACAGAATCGCTGAGACGATTAGCACACCGCGCAGGGCGCCAAAGCAGATCCCTAAGACCCTGTCGGTACCCGACAGGCCGGTTTTCTCCACCAGCTGACCTATCACAAAGTTTACGATAGCGCCGACGATAAGCGTTGCGATAAACAGTATCGCGATAGCAATCCCATTTCGGACCAGTTCGTCTTCAAAGCCCGTGAACCAGACAGCCAGGTAAGTGTAGTAATGACTGGCAACAAAGAAAGCACATCCCCAGGTTACCAGCGATAAAGCTTCACGAACAAAGCCGCGGATCAGGCTAACCAGTGAGGAAAAACCAATCACCGCAATTATGGCGTAATCAATCCAGACCATATACGTCCCACGATTTTACGCCCTGTCGTCCGGTTCGGGGCGCATTCTAACAGAAAAAGAAAACGTTTGCGTAGGGATTTCCGTGCCCTACATAAATAAAAATGGCGCTGAAAAAACATTCAACGCCATACTGCCTTTCGCCTCTTCAGGGCACGTCAGACAGGGGTTTCAGCTCGCTACTCTTTTAAAAAAGAGAGAGTTAGTTCGGGCTGTAGCCCATGACCACGCCGCTGAGTCCTGAAAGCTGCTTCAGTTCTCCAAGCTGGCCTTTAAGCTTATCCTTTGAGGTATCCGGCCCGACAAGAATACGGGTAATTTTACCCTGCACCGGTGTCGAAGGCGATGTGTAAACCTTAAAACCGGAAGCGCGCAGCTTGCCCACAATTTCGTTGACCTTATCGGCGTTCTTTAGCGCGCCCAGTTGCACTACGTATGCTTTACCGGTCGGCGCCGGGATTTCAGCCTGCTGCTGTGGCTTAGGCGGCGGCGTCTGCGCCGCAACCTGCTGCTGCTGTGGTTTCTCTACCGGCTTCGGCTGAGGTTTCGGTTTCGGCTGCGCCTGCGGTTTTGGCGCGACAACCGGCTCCTGAACCACATCAAAACTGTTGTTGTTCACCGGTATGCGCGACGGATCCAACGATGGCGCCGCGGCGTCACCGGCTCTCACCTCTTCCGCCGCCCCTTCCGGAGGCTGCGAAGGCAGCGCCTGAGTCGCCGCTGGCAGCATATCCGGCTCATCGCGGTCCCCTGGTTTGGGCACCAGCGGAATGGCGGCAAACTCATCCTGATAATGTTTTTTCTGACCATCCAGTAGCCCTGGCAGGATAATCACCCCCAGCGCTACCAGCACAATCGTCCCGACTAAACGGTTCTGAAACTTACTTGCCACCGGTTCTCCCCGCGTCTATTTCTTCCATTACATGCGCCACCGTGTGGAATGAACCACAGACCAGCACCGTATCTTCAGGTCTGGCATCCGCCATTGCCGCATGCCACGCTTGCGCAACGCTGGTATAGACTTTACCTGCGCGTAAATGTTCCAGCAGCTGCTCCGCCGTGGCTCCGCGCGGCCCTTCCAGCGGCGCGCAGTACCAGTCGTCAACTTCCGCCTGCAAATTCGCCAGCGTACCTGCGATATCCTTATCATGCAGCATACCAACAACCGCCAGTACGCGCCCCGTTTTCGATAAGGTTTTGAGACGCCCGGCGAGATAGGCCGCCGCGTGCGGGTTATGAGCAACGTCAAGGATCGTCCGCGGCGCTTCGCTGATTATCTGGAAACGCCCAGGCAGCATCGCGTTTTGAATGCCGTCGCGCATCGCCTGCTCCTTCACCTTAAGCCCGCTGGCGCGCAGGGCCGCGAGCGCGGTTGCCGCATTCGGCAGCGGTACCTGCGGCAGCGGCAGATCGTTTAACGTCCCCTGCCGATCGCGGAAGGACCAGCTTTGTTCACTGGCGTCGTACTGCCAGTCAACGCCACGGCGCAGGAGCTGCGCCCCTTTTTCGCTCGCCACCTCTGCGATGGTCAACGGCATATCGGGTTCGCCGACGATGGCCGGTTTGCCTGAGCGGAAAATCCCCGCCTTTTCACGACCGATACTTTCGCGATCGGGCCCCAGCCAGTCAGTATGATCGAGGGCAATACTGGTGACCACCGCCACGTCAGCATCGACGATATTGGTAGCATCAAGGCGGCCGCCCAGGCCCACCTCAAGAATCACCACATCCAGTCGCGCCTGCTGAAACAACCACAGCGCAGAGAGAGTACCGAACTCGAAATAGCTCAGGGAAATATCGCCGCGCGCGGCTTCAATTTCGGCAAAAGAAGTCGTATGCGCGAGTTCCGGCAGCTCTTCGCCCTGCACGCGCACCCGCTCGGTGTAGCGCACCAGATGCGGCGAACTGTATACGCCAACCTTGTAGCCCGCCGCCATCAGCGCCGATTCCAGGGTACGGCAGGTGGTGCCTTTGCCGTTGGTCCCAGCGACCGTAAAGACAAACGGCGCAGGTTTTATTACCGCCATCCGCTGCGCGACCTCGCTGACGCGCGCCAGCCCAAGATCGATAGTTTTGCTGTGCAGATGTTCCAGATAAGAAAGCCACGTAGCCAGGGGCGACGTGGCCTGAGGAATAGGTTGTTTTTCCATGATGTCCGGCAAGAGTTAGGATAACTACGCGTATAAAAAAGGGCAGCGCCGTCAGGCCTGCCCTCTGCATTATCAGGCCTCTGGTTCCTGATCCGGCACCGGTGGCACCACCTCACCTTCGTGAGCGGGTTCCGGATTTGGCGCCGGAAGATTCATTAGCTTCGCCAGAATGCTGGCCAGCTTCAGACGCATTTCCGGGCGGCGTACGATCATGTCGATCGCCCCTTTCTCAATCAGGAACTCACTGCGCTGGAATCCTGCCGGCAGCTTCTCGCGAACGGTCTGCTCGATAACGCGGGGACCGGCAAAGCCGATCAGCGCTTTCGGCTCGGCGATATTCAGATCGCCCAGCATCGCAAAGCTCGCCGAGACACCGCCCATGGTGGGGTCAGTCAGCACGGAGATATACGGCAATCCGCGCTCCTGCATTTTCGCCAGCGCAGCGGAGGTTTTCGCCATCTGCATCAGCGACATCAGCGCTTCCTGCATACGCGCGCCGCCGGATGCGGAGAAGCAAATCAGCGGGCAGTTGTCTTCCAGAGCCTGCTCAACCGCGCGGACAAAGCGCGCGCCGACCACAGAGCCCATTGACCCGCCCATAAAGGAGAATTCGAAAGCTGCGGCAACAACCGGCATAGCATGCAGAGTGCCTTTCATGACCACCAGCGCGTCTTTTTCGCCAGTCTCTTTCTGGGCTGAGGCCAGACGGTCTTTATACTTTTTCGAATCGCGGAACTTCAGCACATCTTTCGGCTCGAGCTCGCTTCCCAGCTCCACGAGGGAACCTTCGTCCAGCAGGCTATGCAGGCGGTTGCGCGCCGACATACGCATGTGGTGATCGCACTTAGGGCAAACCTCCAGGTTGCGCTCCAGCTCTGCGCGGTACAATACCTGACCGCAGCTGTCGCACTTGGTCCATACACCTTCAGGGATACTTGCCTTACGGGTGGGGGTTATATTGCTTTTAATTCGTTCAATCCAGCTCATTGATAACCTTTCTACCTGAACCTGGTCGATGCCAGTTTTGTCGCAAGGGGCGCATAATGCCATTTTTGCCCCTCACAGACCATGAATGTTGCACATTAAATCATAACATCCCGTAACATGGGATAAAAAAGTGGTCGAACCGCTCACACTTCACTCTTCGGACGGCGGCATACCGTCCGAAGATCGTCGCCGCGTTATTTCGCCTGTTTCGCCGCCGCCCGCTTGTGGCGGATGACTTCAATGACGCCAGGCAGTACGGACAGAACAATAATCGCGACGATCAGCAGCTTAAGGTTTTCCTGTACGATCGGCAAATCGCCAAACAGATAACCCGCATAGGTAAATAACAGTACCCAAAGCAGCGCGCCAACGACGTTATACATCGCAAAATGACGATAGGACATATGCCCCATTCCCGCAACAAACGGCGCAAACGTTCTGACAATCGGCACGAAACGGGCCAGGATGATGGTTTTGCCGCCGTGGCGTTCGTAGAAGCTATGGGTCTTATCCAGATAGCTGCGGCGGAAAATTTTCGAATCGGGGTTGCTGAAAAGCTTTTCACCGAACAGCCGGCCAATCGTGTAGTTCAGCGCATCGCCAACAATCGCCGCAATGACCATCAGCAGCACCATTAAATGCACGTTGAGATCGTTAGTCGGCAGCGCGGAGAGCGCTCCTGCCACAAACAGCAGAGAATCCCCCGGCAGAAACGGCGTGACCACCAGGCCGGTTTCGCAGAACAGAATCAAAAACAAAATCGCGTATACCCAAATACCGTACTCCGCGACCAGCTCAGCCAGATGCACATCAATGTGCAGGATAAAATCGATTAAAAAGTGAATCAGATCCATAATTTGCGTTAGCCCTTAATGACCAGGTTAGTCCGCCAAAAACAGCGGGCCCATCGGCATGACAGGGAGGTCGTAGCGCGCCGGGTAATCCACCGCCACCAGATACAATCCTTCCGCCTTTGCCGTTGCGGCGGCAAGCGTCCTGTCTTTTGCCGCCAGAAGTTCTGCAATCCAGCTCTCTGGCTGGTTACCGGCACCTACTTCCATCAGACTGCCGACAATATTCCTTACCATATGATGTACAAAGGCATTCGCTTTGATGTCCACCACCACATATGCACCATAACGAGTGACGTTAATGTGCATCACGTTCCGCCACGGCGTGCGCGACTGGCACTGCACCGCACGAAACGAGGTGAAATCATTCTCTCCCAGCAGGCACTGAGCGGCGCGCTGCATCCGTTCTGCATCCAGCGGGTGATAATAATGGGTTACGCCGCGGCTCAATACCGCCGGCCGCAGACGATGATTATAGATAACATAACGATAGCGGCGCGCGGTGGCGCTGAAGCGGGCGTGAAAATCCTCAGGAACCCGCTTCACCCAGCGAACCGCGATATCGCCGGGTAAATTGGCATTGACGCCCAGGGTCCATGCGGCATCCTGACGCTGCGAGCGCGTTTCAAAATGCACGACCTGGCCGGTTCCGTGAACGCCGGCATCCGTACGACCCGCGCAAAAAACGTTAACAGGCTCGTTCGCTACCTGCGAGAGCGCCTTTTCCAGCTTCTCCTGTACGCTGCGGACTTCGTTCTGCCGCTGCCAGCCGTAGTACTTGCTGCCATCGTATTCGATGCCCAGCGCGATTTTGTAGACCGGCGGCTGCTCCATCTCAGACATCAGTACAAATACTCCTGAACCAGCTTCTCAGCGATTTTCACCGCCATCAGCGCGCCGCCAAAACGAACGTTATCGGCGACTGACCAGAACTGCACCTGTTCTGGCATACCATAGTCGTTATGCACGCAGCCGACGGAAAGGCGGGCGTTGCCGGAAGCATCCCCGACCTGCGTCGGGAATTCGCCCTCTTCGGACAGCTCGATATCTTCCCCGCGGCTAAAGGCATCGCGCGCCTCTTCGGCCGCCAGCGGACGCTGCGCTTCAAAGCTCACCATCTGCGCGTGGCCATAGAACACCGGCGACTGCACGACATTAGCGGAGATCATCAGACCGTCATCCTGCAGTATCTTGCGGGCTTCATCGACGATACGTCGCTCTTCGCGCACGCTTCCTTCACGATCGGGCAGCAGCGGCAGCATATTGAACGCCAGCTGGCGGCCGAAGAAATCATCGTCATCGATTGGCATACCATTGAGTAATTTAGCGCTCTGGCCCGCCAGCGCATCAACCGCTTTTTTACCGTGAGCGGAAGCAGAAAGCAGGCTGGTTACGCTTATACGCGACAGGCCGCCCTGATCGATCAACGGTTTTAACGCCGACAGCAGCTGGCTTGTCAGGCTATTCGCTACCGCGATAACGTTGCGGTTGCGGTAATCCGCCAGTACGAACGGGTTAACATCCGGCACCACCAGCGGCACATCCGGCTCCAGAGCAAACAGACCGCTTAAGTCAATCACCAGGCAGCCCGCGTTCGTGGCCTCTTCGACATACGCTGCGGTCGCTTCTACACCCGCGGCAAAAAATGCCAGCTGGGCCTGGGTCCAGTCGAACTCCGCCGCATCCTGTACGAGAACCGACTTGCCCGCAAAACGCAGATGTTCACCGGCGCTGTCGCTACGCGCAAGGGCATAAATATCCCCCACCGGGAACTGACGATCGGCAAGAGTTTCGAGCAGGGCTTCGCCTACGGCGCCCGTTGCGCCCAGTATGGCAATATTCCAGCCTTCAGACATGGTGGTGTACTCCAGAAAAAAAGCGGCCCTGCCGGATTATCCAGCAGGAGCATTAAGATGATATTAACGAACAGGATGATGTACGGCGTTAAAGCCAAGCTGGCGCAGCAGCGTCGCCGCCTGGGCATCACTACACTGCACGTACAGCGAAGACCATTCGCGACGTTCCTGGTAATTCTTGCGCAGCTTATCGAACTCGCCCGCAACGCCCGCGACTTTTCGCAGCGGCGCATCATCGCGGCGCACATCATACACCAAATGCGTCAGCCGTTTTAGCGTTGCCTGATCGAGCGGCCCGTGCAACGTAATGCGGCCAAACTCCGGCGCCGGTAGCAGCGTGTCCAGCGCCACCTGCTGCGGGTGGCCAATAAACGCGCTGTAGGCCTCAAAAACCTGGGTCGTACCGCGCGCTTTTCCTTCAAGGGTGTAGCCGGCAATATGCGGCGTACCAATATCCACCCGCTTGAGCAGTTCGATATTCAGGTCCGGCTCCGGCTCCCAGACATCCAGCACCACGCTTAACGGCTGATTTTCCTGTAGTCGTTTAAGCAGCGCAGCGTTATCCACCACTGCCCCACGGCAGGCGTTGATTAATATCGTCCCCGGCTTCAGGCGGCGAATCAGCGCCTCATCCGCCAGGTGCAGCGTTTTGTACTGCCCTTCCTTATAGAGCGGCGTATGGAAAGTCAGAATATCGGCTTCCTGCACCAGCTCGTCAAGAGGACGGAAGTCGCCCTCATCGCCGCGATCGGCGCGCGGGGGATCGCAAAGCAGCGTTTTAATTCCCAGCGCTTCGAGACGTTTGTGCAGGCGCCCGCCCACGTTGCCGACGCCCACGATCCCGACGGTACGGTCGCGCAGCGCAAAGCCATCACGTTCAGCCAGCATGAGCAGCGCTGAAAAGACATATTCCACCACCGCGATAGCGTTACAGCCCGGCGCCGCGGAAAAACCGATTCCCGCCCGCTGCAGCCACGCCTGATCGACATGGTCGGTGCCTGCCGTTGCGGTGCCAACAAATTTGATAGCCTTGCCGGAGAGCAGCGCTTCGTTAACTTTGGTGACGGATCGCACCATCAGCGCATCAGCGTCATTGAGCGCTTCGACCGGAACGGGACGACCCGCAACGGCCTTCACTTCCCCCAGGCGGCTAAAAAGCTCACGCGCATAGGGCATATTTTCATCAACGAGGATTTTCACGGTTCAGTACCTGTCTGAGAGCGAGAGTAAACCGGGGAAGTGTGCCATAATCTGCCCGCCAGGAACATCACCACCCGGCCCTGAGTACAGTAATTTAGTACAGCACTACGCAAAGGATTAATCATGACGCATCCCGTTTCAGGTATGTCCGATCGCCCTCCGGGGACAGGCGAACCTCCGCTCACTACCCAGCAGCGCACCGCGCTTGAGCGGCTCATTACGCGCCTGGTGGCGTTAACATCGCAGCAAAGTGCGGAAGTGTGGGCCTGCGTAAAGCACGATCTGAGCCTGAAAAACGACGCCCCGCTGTTGGCAAGCCATTTTGCGGCCGCCGAACACAGCCTGAACCAGCGCTTAATCCTTGCCCAACAGAATCACCACCGCCGGCAAATCCTGGCGCAGCTGAGCGAACTGCTGAACCAGGGTAATAATCGTCAGGCGGTCAGCGATTATATTCGTCAGCATGACGGTCAAACCGCGCTGCATGCGCTCACCCAGCCGCAGCTGGAGAACGTTTTGCAACTGCTGCAAAGCGGCCAGCTCTCGATTCCTCAGCCGCAGCAGCGCCCGCCAACCCATCGTCCACTGCTGCCAGCGGAGCACAATACGCTCAATCAACAGGTGACCAAACTGGCAGCAGCTACCGGGGAGTCCAGCAAGCTCATCTGGCAGTCGATGCTGGAGCTAAGCGGCGTCAAAAGCGGGGAACTGATCCCGGCGACCCACTTTACTCCCCTCTCTTACTGGCTCCATGCGCGGCAAACGCTCAGTACGCAGGCTACGCCGACGCTGATGTCATTGCAGGCCGCCTTGAAGCAGCCGCTTGAAGCCGCGGAGTGGCAAAGAGTGATGGATTTTGCGCAAACCAGCTGGCACGCAACGGCGCAAACGCCGCTAAGCGCAGCCCAGCTGCTGACGCTGCTGAACAAAATTTTCGTGCTCAGGGTCGCCAGAGCGCAAGAGACGCTGGCGATCCCACCGGTTCAGGCGCCGCCTTCATCGCCGTGGCTGGCGTTTAAAAAGCCGTGGGCTATCGCGTTGACGCTGCTCGCGGGGCTTATTTTGCTGTGGTTAGTGATTTAACCGCCTGTTCGGCCCGTATACCGGGCCGAACAAAAGGCCTATTTACGCAGCGATACCAGCGTAATGAGGATCCCCAGCACGGCGCATATTGCCGCCGCCAGGAAGACGGAAGAATAGCCTAAAGAAGTCGCAAGCAATCCGGTAAGCGGGCCGGTGACGCCGTAGGAGATATCCTGAAACGCAGCGTAGCCGCCAAGCGCCGTTCCTCGAACCTGCGGCGGTACCCGCTTCACAACCTCTACGCCCAGCGCCGGGAAGATAAGCGAGCAACCGCAGCCGGTTAGCGCCGCGCCCGCCAGCGCGACCCAGGCATTGGGCGCCTGCCAGAGCAGCGCCAGGCCTACCGCCTCAATCAACAGCGAAACGATGGCCACTTTCACCCCACCGAAGCGGTCCGGCATCCAACCAAACAGCACGCGCATCAGCACAAATGCTCCACCAAACGCGGTTAAGGTAAAACCGGCCATCGCCCAGCCGTTGCTGGCGAAATAGAGGGAGACGAACGTGCCTATCACCGCGAAACCGACGCCCTGCAGTCCAAGACCAATACCGGGCCGCCAGATCATTCCCACCACGCTCCACAGCGACGGACGCTCGCCGCCGTGGGCGGGAATTTTACGCACCGTGCCGTTAATTGCCCACGCCACCAGCGGCAGCACCATGGTGACGCCGGCCAGCGCTGCAACGCCGTAATGGCTGTAGATCAGCAGCCCCAGCGGAGCTCCGGCCGCCAGCGAGCCGTATATCGCCATGCCGTTCCACGACATCACTTTACCTGAGCGCATCGGGCCCACCAGCCCCATTCCCCAGCTTAAATTGCCGGTGAGCAGCTGGCTTTCACCAAACCCCAGGATCAGACGGCCCAGCACCAGCAGGCCAAACTTCGCCATTACGGGGACCGGCAGCAGCGCGGCGCATAGCCAGGCACCTCCAGCCAGCGCACAGGCCAGCATCCCCTGTAGCACAGAGCGTTTCGCGCCGTACTGGTCCGCCAGACGACCTGCATAGCCGCGGGTTAATACGGTCGCCAGAAACTGGATACCAACGGCGATACCAACCATGGTGTTGCCGAAGCCCAGTTCCTGATGGACGAACAAGGGGATAACCGGCAGCGGCAGGCCAACGGTCATATAGGTAAGAAAAACGGCGAAAGTGATCCGAAACAGCGAACCATTCGCTGAAGGCGTTTTTTTTGTTTCAGTGACTGCGGACATGCTTTACTCCAGTTCGCAGAGTAAGGCGAGGTGATGGCCACGCCCTCTCCACCTGATTATCAGGTTTAAGGCGCGTTGGATGACGTTAAACGCTTACGCATTATCTGAGAGAATAATGTTGTGGCAGGAGTTTGCCTTTACACCCATGGGTCTGTCAAGAATACAAAAAAGGGGAGCCGGCAGGCTCCCCTTGCAAAGCATGCTCGTTATGCGCTGTATTTACGCATCACCAGCGTGGCGTTAGTACCGCCAAAGCCGAAGCTGTTAGACATTACGGTAGTCAGCGCACGCTCGGTCGGCTCGGTCACAATGTTCAGACCAGCTGCCTGTTCGTCCATCTCTTCAATGTTGATGCTCGGGGCAATAAAGCCGTGTTCCAGCATCAGCAGAGAGTAGATAGCCTCCTGTACGCCAGCGGCGCCCAGGGAGTGACCGGTCATCGCTTTGGTCGCGGAGATAGCCGGGCTGTTATCGCCGAAGACTTCGCGAATCGCCCCCAGCTCTTTCACGTCGCCTACCGGCGTAGAGGTACCGTGGGAGTTCAGATAGTCAATCGGCGTATCTACGCCTTCCATCGCCATCTTCATGCAGCGAACCGCACCTTCACCGGACGGGGCAACCATATCTGCGCCATCGGAAGTTGCGCCGTAGCCAACGATTTCAGCATAGATGTGCGCGCCGCGCGCCAGAGCATGTTCCAGCTCTTCAACCACAACCATACCGCCGCCGCCAGCAATAACGAAACCATCACGGTGGGTATCATAAGTACGGGAAGCTTTATCCGGCGTTTCGTTATATTTGGTGGACAGCGCGCCCATCGCGTCGAACTCACACGCCATCTCCCAGCACAGCTCTTCGCCGCCACCGGCAAACACGATATCCTGTTTGCCCAGCTGGATTTGTTCCACAGCATTACCGATGCAGTGCGCAGACGTTGCGCAGGCGGAGCTGATAGAGTAGTTCACACCGTAAATTTTGAAAGGTGTTGCAAGGCAAGCGGAGACCGCGGATGCCATCGCCTTGGTCACCACATAAGGACCTACAGCTTTCAGACCGCGCGGGCTGCGCATGGCATCAGCGCCAAAAACCTGAGATTTAGAAGAACCGCCAGAACCGGCAATCAGGCCCACGCGCGGGTTTTGCTGATAGACCTCATCTTTCAGGCCTGCATCTTCAATCGCCTGCTGCATGGAGAGATAGGAATAGATAGAGGCATCGTTCATGAAACGAACCACTTTACGGTCGATCAAACCGGTTGTATCCAGTTTAACGTTGCCCCATACGTGGCTGCGCATTCCCGAATCTTTAAACTCTTCAGAGAAAGTGATCCCGGAGCGTCCTTCACGCAGAGATGCCAGGACTTCCTGCTGGTTATTACCAATACTGGAAACGATGCCCAGGCCAGTAATCACTGCACGTTTCATTCAATACCTCTGTAAGTCGCACTATATTAAGTTTCGAGTCGCACAATAGCGTACACTTGTACGCCGAACAAGTCCGATCAGCCAATTTGTGTATAAATTTGCGCCCTCAGGCACACATCGTTAAGATCGTTCTACGCCTTGTGATTCGAGTAACTTACGTGAAACAAAACGCCATACAACCTGCCAACCTGGAATTCAACGCTGAGGGTACACCTGTTTCCCGAGATTTCGACGATGTCTACTTTTCCAATGACAACGGTCTGGAAGAGACGCGCTACGTTTTCCTCGACGGCAACCGGCTCAACGAACGTTTTTCAACACACTCACGTCCGTTATTTGTGGTTGCCGAAAGCGGGTTCGGTACCGGCCTTAACTTTCTGACGCTGTGGCAGGCGTTTGACGTTTTTCGCCGCGATAACCCTCAGGCTACCCTGCAAAGATTACACTTCATCAGTTTCGAAAAATTCCCGCTGCGCGCGGACGATCTGCGCCTCGCTCACCAGCACTGGCCGGAGCTTGCGCCCTGGGCCGAGCAGCTGCAGGCCCGTTGGCCGCTGCCGTTTGCCGGCTGTCATCGACTGCTGCTGGACGAGGGCCGCATCACGCTGGATTTATGGTTTGGCGATATTAACCAGCTGACCAACGAGCTGGACGACTCGCTCAATCAGCAGGTAGACGCCTGGTTTCTGGATGGCTTTGCGCCCGCCAAAAACCCGGACATGTGGACGGCGGAACTCTTTGCGGCAATGGCTCGCCTGGCGAGACCCGGCGGCACTCTGGCCACCTTTACCTCCGCAGGTTTTGTGCGCCGCGGGCTGGAGGAAGCCGGTTTCAGCATGCAGAAACGCAAGGGCTTTGGCCGCAAGCGAGAAATGCTCATCGGGGAAATGAATCAACGACTCAACTTTCCCGCGCGTGCGCCGTGGTTTGCCCGCAGCGGCACTGAACAGCGCGATGCGGCGATTGTTGGCGGAGGGATCGCCAGCGCCCTGCTCGCTCTGGCGCTGCTGCGGCGCGGGTGGCAGGTGACACTATACTGCGCCGATGACGCTCCGGCACAAGGCGCATCCGGCAATCGCCAGGGAGCGCTCTATCCGCTGCTCAGCCAGCACGACCCCGCCCTGGCCCGCTTTTTCCCCGCTGCATTTACTTTCGCTCGCCGCCTCTACGACGATCTGCCGGTCATGTTCGATCATGACTGGTGCGGGGTGACGCAGCTGGGCTGGGATGAAAAAAGCGCGCATAAAATTGCCCAGATGGTTGAGCTTAATCTGCCGCCGGAAATCGCCCTCGCCGTTAATGCGCAGAGCGCTGCGGAACAAGCAGGAGTGGAAACCGGCTGCGGAGGAATAACCTATCCTGCCGGAGGCTGGCTGTGCCCCCAGCAGTTAACCGCAGAACTGCTGGCGCTCGCCGCCACTCGCGGATTACGGGTTCACTACCGATATCCCGTAGAGACTATCAGCGCGGACAATACCGGCTGGCAATTAAACGATCGTCAGTTTCATGAAGTCGTGGTGCTGGCCAATGGCCATCAGGTAACCCGCTTCAGCCAGACGGAGCATCTTCCGATGTATCCCGTCGCCGGCCAGGTCAGCCATATACCAACAACGCCAGGGCTATCGTCTTTACGCCAGGTGCTGTGCTACAACGGCTACCTGACGCCGCAAAACCCGCACAACCAGCAGCACTGCATCGGCGCCAGCTATCATCGTGGACAGACGGATACCGCGTTTAGCGCCGACGATCAGCAGCAGAATCGACAGCGTCTGATAGACTGTTTCCCGCAGGCGCAATGGACGCGGGAGGTTGACGTAAGCGCGAATGAGTCCCGCAGCGGCGTGCGCTGTGCGACGCGCGATCATTTGCCGATGGTCGGCAGCGTGCCTGATTATGACGCGACCTTAAGTGAATATGCCTCGCTGGCTGAACATCAGGATAAGGCCAGAGCAGCGCCGGTTTACCGCAATCTTTATATGCTGGGAGCGCTGGGTTCGCGCGGCCTCTGCTCCGCCCCGCTCGCGGCAGAGATCCTCGCGGCGCAAATGAGCAATGAGCCATTACCGATGGATCAAGAGACGCTAGCTGCGCTGAATCCGAACCGGCTATGGGTAAGAAAACTGCTGAAGGGGAGAGCGGTGAAATAATAGCGGAGGAACCGTGCCCGGCGGGATGAACGCCGGGCGTCGGCTTAAGGAAGCGCTACAGAACTACGCCTGCATCGCCTTCTGATACAAACTGTCCCACATTCCCTGCACCAGTATCTGATCCGGCGGCGACAGTTCGCCCGCGCTGATGGCTTTTTCCAGGCTTTGGGTCACTTTATCATGCACCGCCTGCGCAGTATGCTCCCCTTCTCCTTCCAGCTCGGCCACCGCCAGCGTCAGGTGGCCGCGCAGATAACCGCCGGCAAACAGTTCATCATCACTGGCGTGGTCTACCATATTGTCAATTAACGCCAGAATGCGTGATTCAAACTCCGCGATCATCTTCTTTCCTCATATTATGTAAAGCGTGGCCTTAGTGCAGGTCTTCCGGCCACGGGAACTGTTCTGCCGTCAAAGGCGGCGTTTGGTAATATTCTTGCAGCGCCTTGATAAAACGCGCGGGACGCTCAGGGATCCCTTGCTCCAGATAGATCATGACCTGGGCATGTACCCGCCGCTGAAAAGCGATCCGATCGGGTTCAAAATCCCCTTCCAGATTGTCGCAGCTGACGTTAAACGGATATCCCGCCGCCACGCAAAACAGCCAGTCGAACGCCTGAGGTTTCACCTCGACGTCTTCAAATTTTGACTGGGTCATCGCGTCGCGCCCGTCCGGGCAGTACCAGTAACCGAAATCAACCAGCTCGCGGCGCGCCTTTCCGGCAATGCACCAGTGCGAAATCTCGTGCAGCGCGCTGGCATAAAAGCCGTGGGCAAAGACGATGCGGTTATAGGGCACCTCTTCATCTGCTGGAAGATAGATCGGTTCGTCATCGCCTTTAATCAGACGGGTATTAAAATCATCGGCAAAACAGCCGTCGAAGATTTCGATCAGCTGTTCGTATTTATGCGTACTGTTCATTAGTTCATCCCCAACCAGCGGAGGATCTCCTGTCCATGGCTATCATAAAGAAGTTTCGCGCTCATCACCGCCGACACCACAACGATCATTGGCCGAATCAGTGACTGTCCTTTGCTCAGCACCAGTCGAGATCCCGCGCGAGCGCCGATAAACTGCCCGGCCATCATCACAAAGCCGGTCGCCCAAATCACCTTACCGCCAATAATAAACAGCAGCAGGCCGCCAACGTTGGACGTCGCGTTAAGCAATTTTGCATGCGCGGTCGATTTCGCCAGATTGAACCCCGCCAGGGTGACGAAAGCCAACGCGTAAAAGGATCCGGCGCCCGGGCCAAAGAAACCATCGTAAAAACCGACGCAGCCGCCAGCCACCAGGGCAAACGGCAGACCGTACAGACGTCGCTGCCGGTCCTCTTCGCCGAGTTTCGGCATCAGCAGAAAATAGAGGCCAATGCCGATAACCAGGATTGGCAGTATCTGTTTGAGAACATCAGACTGGACGTGCTGGACCAGCAGCGCGCCGCCGGTCGAGCCGAGAAAGGTCATCAGAATATTGAGCTTCTGGTCGGCCAGATTCACTACCTTGCGGCGGATGAAATAAAGCGAAGCGGACAGCGACCCGCCGCAGGCCTGCAGCTTATTCGTTGCCAGCGCCTGCGCTGGAGGAAGACCCGCCGCCATCAGGGCCGGGACGGTTAATAGCCCGCCGCCGCCCGCCAGGGAGTCAATAAATCCCGCCAGAATGGCCACGAAAAACAGCACCACCATTACCGTCGGCGATACCATAAAAAGATCGATAAAACTATCCATTAAAGAACATGCTCATCCAGTAGCGCCTGGCAGGAAGGCGGCAGCGGAGGCGGCGTCTTCTTCACAGGTGGGGTTGATCCTGGTTTAGGGGGTTCAAACCAGCTTTGCAATTCCGCACCGCAGCCATCGCCGGCCGGTGGCGGAGCCTGATCTTCGCACTCAAGGCTGCCTGCCGGACAGCGCAGGCGCACGTGCATATGCGCCCGGTGCTGGAACCATGGGCGAACTTTGCGTAGCCAGTCGCGATCGTTACCGGCATCCAGGCACAACTGCTGCTTAATTGCCGGGTTGACGAAAATACGCGTGACGTCGCTATCTTCCGCCGCCATCTTAATCAACTGGCTAATTTGCGGGCTCCACAACGACGGCACGACGCGCTTACCATCGCGGGCCACCAGATCCAGCGCCTGCGGCTTCAGCAGCTGAGCTGAACTCCAGCGCGCCTGCGGAAGCTGCAGAAAAATATCGACGTCAAGCCCGGACTGATGGCTGGCATGACCGCCGTTGAAACGCCCCCCGGCCGGCATCCCCATATCGCCAATCAGTACCGTTCCCATACCTCTGTTATACGCCTGGTTGCTTAGACGCTGAATAAACTGCACGAGATCCGGATGGCCGAAGTAGCGGCGCTGATCGGTACGCATCACCTGATAGCCGGTGGCGTTTAACGGCAGCGCCTGCGCGCCGACGATGCAGCCATTGGCAAATGCACCGATCGACTGCGGGCTGCCGCTGATGGGCTGGGAGATTTTCTGCCACGGCGTTGCCGCCAGGCTGGTACCGCTGGCGAGAAGCGCCAGCAGTGCGATAACGGTTTTTTTCATCTATTACCAGCGTGGAATTGATGTCGTCACGTCGCCATTTTGCGCGCGCTGACGCATAAAGTGATCCATAAGCACGATCGCCAGCATCGCTTCGGCAATCGGTACCGCACGAATGCCAACGCAGGGATCGTGACGCCCTTTGGTGATCATCTCGACTTCTTCGCCAGAGCGATTAATCGTATGTCCCGGAACGGTAATACTGGAGGTAGGCTTCAGCGCAATGTTCGCCACGATCTGCTGACCGCTGCTGATACCACCTAGAATGCCGCCCGCGTGGTTGCTCTGGAAACCCGCTTTGGTAATTTCATCGCGGTTTTCGCTGCCGCGAAGCTTCACCACCTCAAAACCATCGCCAATTTCCACGCCCTTCACCGCATTAATGCTCATCAGCGCGTGCGCAATGTCCGCATCGAGGCGGTCAAATACCGGCTCACCGAGCCCCGGCGGAACGCCATCGGCCACCACGGTTACTTTCGCTCCGATGGAGTCGCCCTCTTTTTTCAGGCCTCGCATCAGTTCATCGAGCGCTTCAATTTTCTCTGGATCCGGACAGAAGAACGGGTTTTGTTCAACCTGTTCCCAATCTTTGATAGCCAGAGGAATATCCCCCATCTGGGTCAGGCAGCCGCGAATCACAATCCCGAATTTCGCGGCGAGGAATTTCTTGGCAATCGCTCCGGCAGCCACGCGCATAGCGGTTTCACGGGCAGAGGAACGACCGCCGCCGCGATAGTCGCGCAGGCCATATTTCTGTTCGTAGGTGTAGTCAGCGTGGCCCGGGCGGAAAACGTCTTTAATCGCGCCGTAATCCTGAGAACGCTGATCGGTATTCTCAATCAGTAGACCAATGCTGGTCCCGGTAGTCACCCCCTCGAATACGCCGGAGAGGATTTTAACCTGGTCCGGTTCGCGGCGCTGGGTAGTATAGCGCGATGTTCCCGGACGTCGGCGATCGAGATCGTGCTGCAGATCGGCTTCGGTTAGCGGAATGCCGGGCGGTACGCCGTCGACGATACAGCCCAGCGCCAGGCCGTGCGATTCGCCAAACGTCGTGACGCGAAAGAGTTGTCCAATTGTGTTTCCTGCCATCACGGCTCCGTTCTTGTCGTTATGTTTGCGTGTTGTTTTAGTCTTTATAGATGCCGAAATGCGCGCGGGCGGCAATCAGCTGCGGTTTAGTCAGCATAAAGACGCCATCGCCGCCGTTTTCAAACTCCAGCCAGGTAAATGGAACGTCAGGATACTGTTCCATCAGATGTACCATGCTGTTGCCGACTTCACAAATCAGGATACCGTCATCGCTGAGATAATCCGGCGCGCAGGCCAGGATCCGCCGAGTTAGCTTCAGGCCATCGCTACCGGACGCCAGGCCGAGAACCGGTTCATGACGATATTCACCCGGCAGGTCGGACATATCTTCTTCATCGACGTACGGCGGATTAGTGACGATCAGATCGTATTGCACCTTCGGCAGGTCGCGGAACAGATCGGAGCGAATTGGCGTCACGTGGTGAATTAAGCCATGGTCTTCTACGTTCTGCTCGGTAACGGCCAGCGCATCAGGGGAAATATCGACCGCATCGACTTCCGCTTCCGGAAAAGCGTAAGCGCAGGCGATAGCGATACAGCCGCTGCCGGTGCACATATCGAGGATGTGCTGCGGATAGTGGTCAATCAGGCCGGAAAAATGGTTATTAATGAGTTCGCCAATCGGCGAGCGCGGCACCAGCACGCGCTCATCGACGTAAAACTCATGTCCGCAGAACCAGGCTTTGTTGGTCAGATAAGCGACCGGAATGCGTTCGTTAATGCGGCGAATCACGCGCTCAACGATTCGGTGTTTCTCACTGGAAGTCAGGCGCGCGGTGCGCATATCTTCCGGAATATCGAGCGGCAGATACAGCGACGGCATCACCAGCTGCACCGCTTCGTCCCACGGGTTGTCGGTACCGTGTCCGTACCAGATATTTGCAGCGCTGAAGCGACTAACCGCCCAACGCAGCATGTCCTGAATGGTATGAAGCTCATTAACGGCTTCATCAACAAAAATTTTATCCACGCTATCCCCCAGGGCACGCTCTGCTATAAATTCGGCGGCTAGTTTGCCACGAAGACGGGGATAAATCAGCATTCTTACGTCACGCTGAGGGGGAAAAAGAGGTTTTCCTTGCCTGGATGCGTGGCGAGTCGGGTAAACTACCGGCAAAGAAAAAATGAGACCAGGTAATGAAAAAGAAAACAACGCTAAGCGAGGAGGATCAGGCATTGTTCCGGCAGCTAATGACCGGCACTCGTCAGATTAAGCAGGACACCATTGTTCACCGTCCGCAGCGCAAAAAAATCGCTGAAGTACCGCCCAAGCGGCTGCTCCAGGAGCAGGCCGATAACAGCCACTACTTTTCTGATGAGTTTCAGCCGTTGCTGAATACCGAAGGATCGGTGAAGTATGTGCGTGCGGACGTCAGCCACTTTGAGCTGAAAAAACTGCGTCGGGGTGATTATTCGCCGGAGCTGTTTCTCGATCTGCACGGTTTGACCCAGCAGCAGGCCAAGCAGGAGCTGGGGGCGTTGATTGCCGCCTGCCGTCGCGAGCACGTATTTTGCGCCTGCGTAATGCACGGGCATGGGAAGCATATTCTCAAACAGCAAACGCCGCTATGGCTGGCTCAGCACCCGCATATCATGGCGTTTCATCAGGCACCAAAAGAGTACGGCGGTGACGCCGCACTGCTGGTACTGATTGAAGTTGAAGAGTGGCAACCGCCGGAGCTTCCGTAAAACGTCGGCTCCGGAGGAAATCAGATAGCTTTCGCCATCTTCAAATTGCAGGGGCTCATTTGCCAGTTGAACTCGCCTTTGCCGCTGGCATCAAGCGTAACGCAGGCAATCGCCGAAGTGGTGAACATCGGGGGAGTTTCCCCCGGGCACAGCTCTGAGACGAGGTACCCCACCAGAGGGAGGTGGGACACGACCAGCGCCGTCGCCACACCTTCATTCGCCAGCGCCTGGAGATAAGCGCTGACCATGCCAACATCGCCGCACGGCGTGAGTTCCGGCATCACGTCGACATCTTTTGGCAGATTCATGCACTCCCCAACGATTTCCAGCGTCTGTTCTGCACGCAGGTAGGGACTGACAAGAACTCGCTCAATATCCACTTTTTGACCTTTCAGCCAGGTTGCCATCTGACGAGACTCATCGCAACCGCAGACGGTTAATGGACGAACCGAGTCACTGGCTGCATCGAGGGCAGCGTCGCCGTGACGCATGATAAAAACTTGCATATTGCACCGCTTTTGTTAACCAGAAGCACCGCGGTCTTACCCACGTAGACGATACGCAGGTGACCCGGTGGCCGGGCATTGTGCCTGATCCATTCAACGAATGAAACGCTGTTTTTTACCTCAATGGCGTAAGTATAGTCAACTATCGCTTACAAAATCGCCAAAGCACTGCGCCATTCACAAACGGATTTACCTTCTTTGACCACAACTTAGGTCGTACGTTCATCAGCGGGCCAAAAGGTCGCCCCCTGCTCGGCCATGTGTAACAAAGTGTCACATGGTGTAAAACGCGGGCCGTATTGTGCGGCCAGACGCTGCAAAATCGCTGCGACTTCCCCCGCACCCAATCTATCCATATAGCGGAACGGGCCGCCAAGGAACGGCGGAAAGCCAATGCCAAACACGGCGCCGATATCGCCATCGCGAGCGTTGCGAATAACCTGCTCATCGAAGCAGCGCGCCGCTTCATTGAGCATCATCATGACGCAGCGTTCCGCCACCTGCTGCGCGGACAAGCGCGCCTGTGGAGAAGCGATACCCAGCAGGTTGTAAATCGCCGGGTCGGGCCGTTTTTTGCTTTTACGCCCTTTTACCGCATAAAGATAGAAACCCCGGTTATTTTTTCTCCCTTTGCGATCGTCATTCAGAATTGCGCTAATGATGTTTGCAGGCGGGCTAAAACGCTCTCCCCATGCCGCCTCCAGAACGGGAATAATTTTAGTGCCGGTCTCGATCCCCACTTCATCAAGAAGCTGAATTGGCCCTACCGGAAAGCCAAATTGAACCAACGACTTATCAATGTGATCGATCGGCTCCCCTTCTATTAACAGGCGCATGGCTTCATTAATATAGGGCGCGAGAATTCGGTTAACATAAAATCCGGCTTTATCCGCGACGACAATCGGCGTTTTCCCCTGCAGCTTCGCCAGCTTTACCACCGTGGCAATAGTCTGCCGATCGGTACCACGATGTGGAATCACTTCGACCAGCGGCATTTTTTCTACCGGGCTGAAAAAGTGCAGGCCGATAACCCGATGCGGTCTGCTCGCTTGCGCCGCGATCTCTGCGATCGGTAAAGACGACGTATTAGAGGCAAAGATCGTCTCCGGGTGGCAGTGTTGTTCCACTTCGCTGACCATTTTCTGCTTGAGCGTCAGATCTTCAAATACCGCTTCGATCACCACATCGCGATGGGCAAAGCCCTGGTAATCCAGCGAACCGGTAATCAACCCCATCTGGCGATCGCGCTCGCTGGCGCGCAGATAGCGGCGGCGCACCTGTTTATCGAGCAGATCCCAACTGTATTTCAATGCATGATTTATCCCGCGCGGCTGAATGTCCTTAATGCGGACCGGCAATTCTCCTTTGCATGCGGTGACGTAGGCGATGCCGCCCCCCATCAGTCCTCCGCCAAGAATGCCCACACTACGCAGCGCGACGGGCTGCGCATCCGCACCGCGATCCTTTTTTAGATCGGTGCTGGCGAAAAAAATCGATCGTAGCGCCTGCGATTGCGGCGTCATCGCCAGCTCGCCAAAAGCGCGGGCTTCTTCTGCGTATCCGCTGCTGCAGCCCTGCGCCAGTCCGGTCTCAATCACCTGCAGAATGCGCTCAGTTGCCGGGTAGTTGCCCTGGGTTTTGTGATGCGTCTTTTTCGCTACCAGACGAAACAGCAGGCTGCGGGCGAGAGGTCCTGCGAGAATACGTTCGCGCGCCGGGACGGTACGGCTTGCCGGACGACCTTTAAGAGCCCGTTCAACTGCGGTTTGTAGCAGGATGGTCTGTGGCACCACTTCATCGACCAGTCCCGCCTTCAGAGCCTGGCGCGGGCGAAGCTGTTTGCCGGTCAGGATCATCTCCAGCGCGCTGCTGACGCCAATTAATCGCGGTAAACGCTGGGTGCCGCCAGAACCTGGCAGCAGGCCCAACTGAACTTCCGGCAGGCCAAGCCGGGTTTTATTATCATCGCTGCATACCCGCCCGTGGCAGGCCAGCGCCAGTTCCAGGCCTCCGCCCAGGCATGCGCCGTGAATTGCGGCGATCACTGGAATGGGGAGCCCGTGGATCTCGGCCATGATTTGCTGCCCCTGACGGGCCAGCGCCTCCGCTTCCTGAGCGGAATGACAGCGGGCAATCATGTTGATATCGGCCCCGGCGATAAAGTTATCCGCTTTTGCGGAAATAAATACCGCGCCGCGCAGTTCTTTATTGTCGCGGAGCTGACGGATAATTCCCCGCACCTCGCTGGCGAACTCAGCTTTCAGGGTGTTCATTTTTTCACCTGGCGCGTCAATGGTGATGACAGCGATATTGTCCGGGCGAACCTCAAGCGTAAATGCCGACACGGTTTCCATCATTCGGCCTCCAGAACCATAGCTGAACCCAACCCACCCGCCGCGCAGGCGGTAACCAGCCCAAATCCTCCGCCGCGACGCTGCAGTTCATGCAGCGTTTGGGTAATCATTCGCGCGCCGGTGGCGGCAAAGGGATGGCCGTAGGCAATCGAACCGCCAAGCACGTTGAATTTGCTCTCATCGACTTCGCCGATAGCCTGAGAGCGGCCAAGCACCTCACGGGCAAATCGATCGCTGGCCATGCATTGCAAATTCGCCAGCGTTTGCGCAGCAAAGGCTTCATGCATATCAATCAGGGTTAAATCGGCCAGCGTCAGCCCGGCTCTTTCCAGCGCCAGCGGCGTCGACCACGCCGGACCCAGCAGCATATCCTGGCGAACATCAATCGCGGTAAAAGCGTAGCTGCGCAGGTAGCCCAGCGGTATTAACCCAAGCGCTTTAGCCCGGGATTCGGTCATCAGGATCACCGCCGCCGCCCCATCGGTTAACGGCGTACTGTTAGCGGCGGTCACGCTACCGTGTTTGCGATCGAAGGCCGGACGTAACTTTTGGTAATCTGCCAGCGTTGAATTCTTACGGATGTTGTTATCCTGTTCCAGAGGTTCACGGAACGGCGGCGTGTAGGCAGTCATGACTTCTGCCGTTAATTTCCCTTCCTCCCAGGCCCTCGCCGCAAGCTGGTGCGAACGAAGCGCCAGCGCATCCTGCCGCTCACGCGTGATACCCCACGTTTTCGCCATCTGCTCAGCGGTATCGCCCATCCGCAGACCGGTGGAATATTCGGCAACAGCTGGTGGCACAGGGAGAAGATCGCGGAAACGCAGCCGGGAAAAGAGCTTCAGGCGCTGTCCCAAAGTGCGGGCTTTGTTGGCATCAACAAGCGTTCTGGCAAGTTTTTTGCTCACGCCAATGGGCAATACGGAAGAGGAGTCGGCCCCGCCGGCGATGCCTGCATGAATGGTTCCCGCCATCAGGCTCTCCGCGACGTTGGCCACCGCCTGAAAGCTGGTCGCACAGGCGCGACTGACGCTATAGGCATCAGTATGTACGCTCATACCGGTACCCAGCACAATTTCCCGCGCGATGTTCGGTGCTTCCGGCATCTGTACCACCTGACCAAATACCAGCAGGTCTATTATATCCGCGGGGATATTGCTGCGAGCCAGCATTTCGCCGACCACCAGCTTACCTAAATCAACGGCTGGAACGCCGTGGAAAGCCGTCGCCTGCCGGGCAAACGGCGTACGTAAACCGCTGACGATGGCGATACGATCGCCCTGACGGGTGACTAGCGGTAATGCCTGACTCATAACGCTCCCCTGTTAACCGATAAAACAAAGTGGTCTGACCTGATAACAGTTTTAACTAATATTTTACATTAAGCCAATCGGGGAACAGAAAAAGTGCGAGCCAAAACACATTGATTAGAAAAGATAACGCCCCTGCGAGGAGGAGCGTTTGGGAAGGGATTAACGCAGGCCGAGCTGGAAAATCAGGGTTTCAGCTTCGCAGCTAAACACGAAATCGATATCCAGCTTCACGCCGCCATCAACATCAGTAAAGGTCGGGGTGATTTTGCACGGCTCCGATTCAACATTACGCGCTCTTTCACTCAATGCGGCAAGCATTTCTTCCGCTTCGGCGCGGTTCGCAAACACGCGGCTATAAGATGCGGTGCAATCGGTGTTGTCCATGATGGTACCAACATCCATACAGCAGCAAACCGGGGTTTCATCAGCACTGCATTTACTCATCGTAGATTTCCTCTGTATATGCACTCAAGGTGCCAGACAAATAATGTGCTTATTTTACGCCCGGGGCATGCCTGCCTCCAGTCGTTAATGGCGACAAAGGAGATAAGTGACCGAAATCACACTTAAAAATGATCCAAAACAAAAAGTGCCTACTTTGGATTGCGGGTACCCCGGCAAATTTGCCAACTGGATCGCGTTTCTTAGATCACAATTGAAAAAACTTATAAACAAACTTGCAACATATCATCTGGTCAGACCTATACTCAGCGCACTGGTCTGATTTCTCTGTCGTAAAGCAGACCCTACACTTCGCGCTCCTGTTACAGCATGTAACATTGTTTAAATAAAAATAACTCTATGAGGTTATGGGCATGAGCCAGAAAACCCGCCTTACCCAATCTGCCCTTGCAGTGGCTGTAGCACTTGTTTCAAGCCAGGCCTGGTCGGCAGGCTTTCAGTTAAACGAATTCTCTTCATCGGGCCTTGGTCGCGCCTATTCAGGTGAAGGAGCTATTGCTGACGATGCTGGAAACGTCAGCCGTAACCCGGCATTGATTATGATGTTCGACCGTCCGACTTTCTCGGGCGGCGCTATTTTTGTCGATCCTGATGTCAACGTCACCGGCAGTTCAGTTATCGGTAATGACGCCAGCCAGGACAATATCGCGCCAACCGCATGGGTACCCAATCTGCACTTTGTGGCGCCGATTAACGACCAGTTTGGCTGGGGGGCTTCTCTGACGTCTAACTATGGTTTAGCCACCGAGTTCAACAATGATTTTGCCGCGGGCTCAATGGGCGGTACAACCGACCTCGAAACCCTCAACCTCAATCTGAGCGGCGCCTATCGTCTCAACGATCACTGGAGCTTTGGTTTAGGCTTTGACGCCGTCTATGCCAGAGCTAAACTAGAGCGCTACGCGGGCGATTTACCGGATATTATCGGCGCGCAGCTACCGGGAATGGTGAAAGCCGGCAAACTCTCTCCGGCCCAAGCCGCGGCAATTGGTCAACAGGCTGGCGGTATCAGCCGCGATACGCAAATCGCTCGTCTGAAGGGTGATGAGTGGGGCTTCGGCTGGAATGCGGGCATTTTATATGAAGTCGATAAAAACAACCGCTACGGCTTAACCTACCGCTCTGAGGTCAAAGTTGATTTTGACGGAGATTATAAGAGCAGTCTGCCGTCATCCCTCAACCCTATTAACTCTGCCCTCGGTCTGGGACTGCCTTACGGCACAGGTGGTTCGACAATCGGCGGTTCTCTGACGTTGAATCTGCCCGAAATGTGGGAAATCTCAGGTTATAACCGCGTAGCGCCAAAATGGGCCGTTCACTACAGCCTGGCTTATACCAGCTGGAGCCAGTTCCAGGAGCTGAAAGCCACCAAAACCAGCGGCGGCGAAACGCTGTTCTATAAAGATGAAGGTTTTAAAGATTCCTATCGTATCGCTCTGGGTACCACCTATTACCATGACGATAACTGGACCTTCCGTACCGGTATCGCCTTTGATGATAGCCCGGTTCCGGCTTCCAATCGTTCCATCTCTATCCCGGATCAGGATCGCCTGTGGCTCAGCGCCGGTACGACTTACGCCTTTAATAAAGATGCTTCCGTCGACGTCGGTGTGTCCTATATGCACGGTCAGCACGTCGAATTTACAGAAGGGCCGTATACCTTTAAATCAGAAGGTAAAGCCTGGCTGTACGGCGCGAACTTTAACTACCGTTTCTAATCAACAGCAGCAACAAAAAAGGGTGAACATCATGTTCACCCTTTTTACTTTCAACCCGACGGTTACTGTGAATCGATATCTTTGAGATCGCCTTCAATCGCCTGAGCGTTGGGGTTCTCATTCGGAGAAAGTTTACCGCCGTTGGCGATAAAATCATGACGCTGGAAGTAAGCTTCACGCATCAGGATATACGGATCGGAGGACTGACGGAGCAAGCCATCGGAATCCAGCAGCTGCGCGCGGGTTTCGACTCCCTCTACCATCCATTTACCAATAGACATCGGCCATGTCAGCCAGGAAAGAACCGGATACAAGTCATCAGCCATATCACCGCCTTCATCACGCAGCGTAAAGCTGCCGTAGAAAGGCAACTGCACATAGGGGCCGTATCCCACACCATAGTGACCCAGGGTGCTACCGAAGCGAGCAGGCTCAACGCGTTGCAGTTTTGGATTCGCCATTCCCGCTACATCAACCAGCCCACCCATCCCGAGGAGTGTGTTCAGGAAGAAACGCGTAAAGTGCACCATACCTTTATAGGGATCGCCCTTCAGGAAGGAGTTCACCATTACCGCAGGTTCTTCAAGGTTGCTGGTAAAATTGCTCAGACCATTACGCGCCGGCTGCGGAACATAATCTCGCCACGCTACGGCAACAGGCCGAAGAACATAAGGATCGACAACATTGTAGTTGAAGTTGAACATGGTTCGGTTAAAACCTTCAAGCGGATCTGAACGCCCCTGCGGTAGATCGCCAGAACCAGAACTGGCGCACCCCACCAGCAATGTGGCGCCAAGCGCAAGCGCCGACAGGCGAAAATTCATAGGTATCTCCCTGTTAATTTTAGCTATCGCTGGGGGTTATCCGAGGACAGCCGCCTCCATTAAGATATCGCCCGTAAGCATGTGCCTGCTTTCAGCATAGCCTTTTTTGGCATCGTTGTTGATGCCCCCGATTCTATACACATTTTGCAATTTCCGTATTGCTAATCTTGTCATTACAAAGAATTTAGGAGCTTATCCACTCCAAATAACCGAAACCGCTCTACGATTATAATAAAGACCAGCCGTTGAGGAAAAGTTATGAAGCCGCAAACTCACCATGATAGTGAAGATGTTGAGGTTGAAAGTGAAGAAAAACAGAATGGTGAAGAAATTGAGGTGGATGAAGAACGCCTGCCTTCACAGGCGATGGCTACGCATGAAGTGATTCGCCAGGAAGGAGAGAAAGAGCTTGAGCGCGATGCCATGGCGCTCCTCTGGTCAGCGATTGCAGCAGGACTCTCAATGGGGGCTTCGCTGGTTGCCAAAGGCATATTCCATGTCCATCTCAGCGAGCTGCCCGGCGGTTTTTTGCTGGAAAATCTCGGCTACACCTTTGGCTTTGTTATCGTCATTCTCGCTCGGCAACAGCTGTTCACCGAGAATACCGTCACCGCCGTCCTGCCGATTATGCATAAACCCACGCTCAGCAATATCGGCCTGCTGTTACGTTTATGGGGTGTTGTACTGGCGGGTAACTTAATTGGAACCGCTATCGCAGCATGGGCGTTCGATGTCATGCCCGTGTTCGATGAACCGACTCGCGAAGCCTTTCTTAAAATCAGCCTGAAGGTGATGCAAAATCCTCCGCTGGAGATGTTTGCCAATGCGATTATCTCCGGTTGGCTGGTCGCAACCATGGTGTGGATGTTTCCCGCCGCAGGCTCCGCGAAAATTATCGTCATCATCCTGATGACCTGGCTTATCGCCCTGGCGGACACTACGCATATTGTGGTGGGCAGCGTCGAGATTTTCTACCTGGTGTTCAACGGCACGCTGCCGTGGCAGGAATTCATCTGGCCGTTCGCGCTCCCGACCCTTGCCGGAAACATCTGCGGTGGGACCTTTATTTTCGCGTTATTAAGCCATGCTCAGATCCGTAATGATATGAGCCACGAGAAGAAAGCCCGTGCGGCTGAAGAGAGAAAAAAGCGCTAAATGGCTATAGATTAAGCAGTTGGGCCGCGCAAGCTTAACGTGCGCCGAAAATAACGCTATAATCCCGGCGCCATGTCCCCTTAGTTAAATGGATATAACGAGCCCCTCCTAAGGGCTAGTTGCAGGTTCGATTCCTGCAGGGGACACCATACACACCTCTCCTGACGCCTACCAAATTCAATAAAACCCTCTTATAATCAGTGATAACCCTCTATTATGGCTATGCGACGTCAACTGATGTCTACCCATTTCAACGTGAATCAATAAACGCTTGGGGGCCTTAGTGGGGGCTTATCCTGTTCAACGAAAAGCGAGGCCCCCAATGCCACTCAATGCACGTCAGGTAGAGACTGCAAAACCCAGAGACAAAGCCTATAAGCTCGCTGACGGCGGAGGACTCTATCTCATGGTCAATACTAATGGTTCAAAGTACTGGCGTATGAAGTATCGATTTGCCGGGAAAGAGAAAAAGCTCTCGTTTGGAACCTACCCGGACATTTCACTCGCAGAAGCTCGCACTAAGCGTGATGAAGCAAGAAAAACGCTAGCGAATGACATAGATCCCGGTGAAGTTAAAAAAGCCAAACTGCTTGCCCAAAAGCTCTCAGTGACAAACACTTTTGAAGCAGTAGCACTCGAATGGTACAACGCAAAAGTATCTGGCTGGTCGAAAAATTATGCTGGTTACGTTAAACGAGCTTTTAATAATAATGTCTTCCCCTATCTAGGCTCCCAGCCAGTCAATGAAATTAAACCGCTGGAGCTTTTATCTGTATTGCAACGAATGGAAAAGCGGGGTGCACTAGAGCTCGCCAGTAAAGTGCGCCAGCGTTGTAGCGAAGTGTTCCGATATGCCATTGTTACTGGCCGCGCCGAGTACAACCCTGCAGCTGATCTCGGTAGCGCTTTGCAGGGTTACGAGAAACAACATTATCCTTTTCTTACCGCAGCAGAGCTGCCCGAGTTCTTGCACAAGCTTTCACAATACACCGGCAGTTTAATAACGCTTCTGGCGACACGACTGCTAATGCTTACGGGCTTGAGAACAGTCGAGCTACGTATGGCTGAATGGAGTGAAATCGACTTTGATAATTCTATTTGGGAAATACCTAAAAGCAGAATGAAGATGAGACGGCCTCACATTGTCCCCCTTTCTACTCAATCCCTGACAGCACTTCGGCAACTTGAGCAATTGACCGGATCTTACCACTTTATTTTTGCAGGTCGAAACGATGTTAACAAACCAATGAGTGAAGCCAGCATCAATATGGTTCTGAAAAGGATCGGTTACGACAAGAGAGCGACCGGGCATGGTTTTCGTCACACCATGAGTACAATCTTACACGAGGAAGGATTCAATACTGCATGGATTGAGACCCAGCTTGCGCATGTCGATAAGAATGCGATTCGCGGGACGTACAACCATGCTCAGTATCTGGAAGGGCGGAGGGAGATGATGCAGTGGTATGCTGACTATATTGATAACATTAGCAAGAATAAAGTTATCATAGCATTATGATACTAGCTCCGAATTTAACCGTCTTTTAGTAGATAGCGTGAAAACTCAAGCAGAGCTCCTCCGTTTTGGAGGAGCTCTGCACCAGAAATTTTTTTGCTGATTTGCATTTCCGCTTACTTCAGAAACGATACATTTGGGTCTGGCGGTCTACTTAGTGCCAGGAGCGGACATTGCTGACTTCACAATGTGTTAATCAACGGGGAGCAGGTCACCGCGTAAAACAGCGCAATGCCCTGAATGTCTCAAACGCAGCCACTCTGTTCATAGTTGTCGTCGACGACGGATACAGCATCTTCCATGCTCAGGTCAGACACTCTGGTTCATCTTTGCTGTCCGGCACAGAAGATTAGCCTCTGCCGTAGTATATTTTCGCGATAATCCTTAGCTGTTGACGCTAATACCATCAAAGGAAAATCATAAATCATGAAGGATTGTTTTCGTTACACACACTGGCTAAATCTCTGGAACCTCATTCCTGACGGTTCACCTTTCAAAACTCATACCTCGCTTTTGCTTCCTGTCAGAACAGCAAAGGATGATACACAGGCCATGTTGAAAATTACCCAAGATTCAGATGAGAAAAGAGGGAGCTCTCTTATGGCATGGTGGGGAGGGAATGGTGCTGCTCAGGTGATTGCATTTGATAATGAGGCTATCTTACTCGTTCGGGCTACAAGCTCAGCCTCTTTGACAAACATGTCGAGAGAAGGTCAGGATACAGAGGCCTGTCGCATTTTATGTGAGAGGGCAAACAAGCTCCATAAGTCACCTAAAAAACCTTTGCCCCAGCTTACCTCCCTCCAGGAATGGTTTTATCCATTAAAATCGGCAGCTTCCCGATATGGAGGTAGTCTGGTTATTTCCTCAGGTTACGCTGACGAACTCCTCGAGACACCACAAGATGTGGTTGCATTACATGGTGACTTGCATCACGACAACGTTCTTCATTTCGGGACCCCTGGCTAGCAATAGATCCTAAAGGGCTGTCAGGTGAAAGAGCATTCGACTTTTGTAATATCTTCACTAATCCAGATTTTGAAAACCCCATACCCAGAGTTGCGACTGTACACGAAATATTTAAAAAGCGATTACGTATCGTTACAGAAATGACCGGAATTGAGAAAGTACGCCTTCTCAAATGGATAGTAGCCTGGTGCGGCCTCTCAACCTTATGGTCGCTGGAAAGTAACGTGGCTAATCCCACAGCAATGCAAATTGCAAAACTGGCACTCGACGAGTTGAACACTTCTGTAAACAGGTTGGACGTACGTTGATACGCCGATTCAGAGGAAGACTCTCATTAACGCAGATATTTTTAACAATCACGGTAACTGCAATAGGTTAAATAAAATGTGTAAAATATAACAGTGCATTTCTATGAAGAGGAAAAATTCTCTTTTAATCAGTTTACCGGAAAAAAAATACAAACGCGAAATTTTATGCATGCGACTTTTCGAAAACAGACCTTACAGAGTGGACTGCCCCCCCGATAGATGCTTTTTGCAACAGTGCCCCTTATCAAATAGTCTTAATTGGTCGTGAAATCTCCCTGGTTTATGGCCACGATGACTATGCACAAGAACAACCAGATATTCAGAAGCGATGTGATTCATATACCTCTACTTGATAGGGAGGATCTTGATAAGGCCCGGTCATTCCGGTTTCTGCCTTTTCAGGAAGACCGCCTCCGGGGGCCGTTACGGGCCCCGGGGCCCGCTATATGGTCAGCCCCCCTATCATCCAAGTAAAAAGGATCCAAAAAGGAGAGGGCGGATGTTTTTCTGGCATAAAGGATCCAATGCTCAGGCCATGGAGAAATCAGAATGCTTGTAACCATGTCAGATAAAGAACTCAGCCGGATCAACGTCATTCAGTCAGCTGTTGAAAAACGCATGCGCCGTAGTGATGTTGCTCACCAACTTGCTCTGACCGAACGTCAGACACAGCGTCGGATGAACCGCTTTAGTGAGTCAGGTGTCGCTGACTTGGCAAACCTTCGACGTGGACGCCTCGGTAGCCGGGTTACTCTCATTCGCATTGATGGCGATAATTTTTATGGCCCCTTCAATACTGCGCAGTATTGCGAGAAGTTATCTTTTCGGCTGAGAAGATCCGTTAATCCCGTGTGTGAACTTACAGGAATGTGTCAGATACGGTAATCCCCTCCCTGCCAGACTATTTCGCCAGTGCCCAGTCACTCCCCTGTAGACCCTCATCATAATATGAGGGCTGTAATTACACTTCACCCAGGCTTGCTATCAGCGTATCGCCCTCCATTTTGCCAACTTCCTCACAAAATTATCGCTCTGAAAATTCTGTCCATAGGACCGGGATTCTTGCCTATCACGTCTTTTCCGCCAGCTCTTTACAGTAGGCCAATGTCATTCACATCGAACCTATGTTTTTTCAGCCAACAGGAGTAGTGGTACATGATCGATTTCAATGATCCCCGCCAGGTCGCGAAGGCCATTCAGTTTACTAACGTCAACCCTGATCTGACCCGCGAAGGGCTTATCCAGCATCTGGACATCTGCATGGAGTACCAGTTCGATGCCGCGATGATCGCCCCGTGCTGGGTCGCTATCGCCAAAGACGTACTGAAAGGAACCGGTATTCGCGTCGCCACCACAGTGAATTTCCCTCAGGCCAACGATACGACGGCAATGAAGGTCGCCGTCGTAAAAGAGCTGGCAAAAGAAGGCGCAGATGAATTTGATTTCCCGCCCAATCCGGGCTTTTTACTCGGCGGGATGGACGATCTCTATTTCAACGAGCTCAAAGAGGTTACCCATATCGCCCATGACCTGGGAATGAAAGTCAAAGCCATGCTGGAGTTCGGCTTTATCACCGAAGAGGCGATGAAGATCAAAGCCACCCGCTACGCCTATGAAGCAGGTATTGATTGGGTGAAACAATCGAGCGGCTGGGGCAAAGGCGGATGCGCGGCAACGGTAGAAGACGTTCAACTTCTCAAAGCCAATATTCAGGCACCTTGCCGGGTAAAAGTATCCGGTAAAGTGAACACGCTTGAGAAGATGAAAGAGATGTTCGTCGCAGGCGCCGAGCTGGTTGGCACCAGTTCCGGTCCGGAGCTGGTGAAAGGTCTGGTCGGCGACATTAACGCCTATTAACCGAAAGGTACCGCCGCTAACGGCGGTACCACACCCGCACAATTGAAGGAGTATGTGATGAGTGTATTTATTCTCGGCAGTTATGCAAAAGCCCTGGTGATGACGGCCGAACGCATCCCGCTGACCGGCGAAACGCTAATCGGCCATGACTTTCGCCAGACCTGGGGCGGGAAAGGCTCCGACATGGCGGTTCAGGCTGCCCGCCTCGGCGCGGACGTGGCCTACAGCGGCGTGGTCGGCAAAGACACGTTCGGCAACGAGTTTGTTGAACTGATGCTGGAAGAAGGAATAAATATCGACGGTCTGACGCTAACCAGCGAACTGCCGACCGGCGCCGGCCTGATTATTAAAGATAAAGAAGCTCGCAACGTTATTGTAGTCGACATGGGGGCCAACAAACTTTTTACCCCGACGCTGGTGGACAACGCTCTTGAGCAGATTAAGCGCTGCGGAGTCGCGCTGGCTCAGCTGGAGATCCCGCTGGAAACCGCGCTCTACGGCCTACGGCGCGCAAAATCATTAGATAAAATTACCATTCTCAACCCTGCTCCAGCCAGAGATCTGCGCGGCCTTGACCTGAGCGCGATTGACTACCTGACGCCGAATGAAACCGAAGCCCGCGTCGCGCTGGGTCTGGCGCCGGACGATCCGCGCAGCAATCAGGAAATCGCCAGGATGCTGCTGGAGACCGGCTGTCGCTACGTCGTTATGACGCTTGGCGATGCGGGTTCCGCCGTCTTTGGAACCGACACCCTCCAGCAGATCCCGCCGTGCCGGGTAGACGTCGTTGATAGCAACGGCGCGGGCGACAGTTTTAACGCCGCCCTCGCGGTAGCGCTGGATGAAGGTCTGCCGATTAGCGAAGCGGTACTGTTCGCCAACGCCACGGCAGCGCTGTGTTGTTCTGACTGGGAAACCGTACCCTCGTATAAATACCGCGCGGATGTCGATGCCTTCCTGCACTCTCACGTCGTGACCGAGGAATAATAACGATGAGATCCGATAGAATCTTACACCCTGAACTCGCGGCTGCCCTGGCGACCCTCGGTCATACCGATATCGTGCTGGTGACCGACGCGGGATTTCCCATTCCGGCCGCTGCCAGGCGTATCGATCTCGGCCTGTGGCCCGGCACCGTCGATGTCCGTGACATCCTGCGCCTGCTTCGCGCGGAAATCTTTGTCGAAGAGGTTCACTTCGCCAGCGAAGTGCGCGACTGCCACCCGCAGCTGTATCGCGAAATACAAACTATCTATACCGGCTCTGGCGCGGAGTTTCACCCCGCCAGCCACGAAGTCCTGTGCCACGATATCGCGCATCGAGCAAAGCTGATCGTTCGCTCCGGATCGTTTGAACCCTGGGCTAATTTCGCCCTCGTCGCCAGCACCGACCCCTTTGCCTGGTTTACCGACGCTTCAGGCGTGCAGCCGCTGCCCGCTTACGTCGCGCGACGCCAGCGCATTGTCGATAACGTTGTGCCCACACTGAACTAACGGGAGGCGAAAATGAAAGCAGCGGTAGTCAGTGACATTCACCCCGGCCAGGTTGAGATTCGTCAGATGGCCATGCGACCTTTAACCTCAGGCGAGGCGCTGGTAGACGTAGAGTGCTGCGGGGTCTGCCATACCGATCTCCACGTCGTACAGGGCGATTTTGGCCCGGTACCCGGTCGGGTTCCCGGTCATGAAGGAATTGGCATCGTGCGCGCCGTCGCCGACGATGTAACCAGCCTGAAACCCGGCGACCGGGTCAGTATCGCGTGGTTCTATGAAGGCTGCGGCGTATGCGAATACTGCGTCAGCGGTCGGGAAACCTTTTGCCGCAGCGTCAAAAACGCCGGCTACAGCGTGGACGGCGCGATGGCTGAACAGTGCATTGTAAAAGCCGACTACGCGGTAAAAGTCCCCGCAGGTCTCGATCCGCTGGTTGCCAGCAGCATTACCTGCGCAGGCGTCACCACCTTTAAAGCGATTCGCGTCTCCGGCGTTCGCCCCGGGCAGTGGCTGGCCATCTGGGGCGCTGGCGGTTTGGGCAATATGGCGATCCAGTTTGCGCATAACGTCTTTAACGCCCGCGTCATCGCAATTGATTTACAGGATGACAAGCTGGCGCTAGCCCGCGAGTGCGGCGCGGAAATCACCCTCAATCCCGGGCGGGACGACGTACCTGCGCGCATCCAGCAAATAACCGATGGCGGCGCCCACTGCGCCGTAGTGGTTGCCGTGGCGCGAGCCGCCTTTCACCAGGCGGTCAACAGCGTTCGCGCCGCGGGCAAAGTGGTGTGCGTTGCCGTTCCGCCGGGCGATCTTGACCTCAACATCGTCAAAACCGTCCTTGATGGTATTCAGATTGTCGGCAGTCTGGTGGGCACGCGTCAGGATCTGGCGGAGGCTTTTCAGCACGCGCTGGCCGGACGAGTTCGTCCGGTAGTACAGCCCCGTCGTCTGGAGGAGGTCAACGCCATTTTTCATGAAATGAACAGCGGCTCGATTCAGGGCCGCATGGTGATTGACTTCCGCACGGTACGGCAAACAGAGGAGTCGGGCGCATGAAAATTACCGGCTGGCGGACACTGAAAACCTGGCACCGCTGGGGGCGTCCAATTGGCGATGTCAACGGCACCCTCACCTCAGGCGTTACCGAGGTCCCGGTGCTGATCCTCGAAACCGATGAGGGCATTTGCGGCCTCGGCGTCGGCGGACACGCGGATATTGAACGCCTTTTTCCGGCTATCGAAGGGGAAGATCCGCGTGCGGTTGCGGCGCTTTACGACCGGATGCAGGCATGGGTGTTTAAAAGCGGTCATGCCGGCAGCGTCTTTGGGGCGATTGGCATTGTCGATATGGCGCTGTGGGATTTGAAGGCAAAATGCGCCGGAGAACCGCTGTGGCGACTGCTCGGCGCGAGAAGTCCTTTCGTGCCCGGATACGCGTCGGGTCTGGACTTTCCGCTGTCGCTGGAAGCGTTAACCGCGCTACATCAGCGTTTTGCCGAACGGGGATTTAGCGCCTTTAAGCTTAAAGGCGGTCTGGACGTTGAAGAGGATTTACAGCGTCTGCGGGCGGTACGCGAAGTGTATCTCCCTAATTCGCCCTCGCCGGTGATGATGATCGATGTTAACGAGTCGATGAGCGTTAAACAGGCCGTTCGCTACGTCAGTCGCCTGCAGGAAGCGCTGGATCTGAGCTGGATTGAAGAACCCGTGCGCCGTTGGGACGCCGCCGGGCACGCCGCCATCCGCCAGCAGGTGCGCTGCGCGGTTGCCACCGGGGAAAATCTTACCGGCCTCGAACAGTTTCTGCCGCTGCTGAAAGAGAACGCGGTGGATGTGCTGCAGGCGGGTATGTGCTGGGGCATCACCCACTTTCTGCGCGTCGCCAATCTGGCGCAGGCATTTAGTCTGCCGGTCAGCCCGGTCGGCTACAACGCCAACCCCGTGGCCCACGCGGCGGCGGCGGTCAGCAATCATCTGAGCTGCGAAATACAGGATCTCAGTTTCCCCACAGGCTTACGGGTGGATCAGCGCATTGAAAACGGCGGCATCGTGCTGGGCAACGAACCGGGACTTGGCATCGCCATTGATGAAAAGGCATTGCAACAACAGCTCAGCGACGACAGCTGGACGATAGCCCAGGGTCCGCACGTCAGGCCCGAACGCGCGGGACTGCGCCTGAGTCTGCGAATGCCTGGTAAGGATTAATCATAATGGAGTCAATAATGAAAACAGTACCTTTTGGACGCACGGGAATTGAGATTCCGGTGCTGGCGATGGGCGCCGCTTCTCTCGGCAGCATTTATCATCCGGTATCGCAGCAGCAGGCTAATGAAACCGTGGCGACAGCGCTTGCCCATGGTGTGAACTATTTTGACGTCGCGCCCTATTACGGTCTAGCCAAAGCGGAAACCGCGCTGGGCGTGGCGCTCAAGGGCGTAACGCGCGATAGCTACGTCCTGGCGACCAAAGTCGGGCGCTACGGCGACAGCCAGTGGGATTTCTCCCGCGAAGCGACGCTGCGCAGCATTGATGAAAGTCTGTCCCGCCTTGGCTGCGACTATATCGACGTTATCCAGTGCCACGACATCGAATATGGCGATATGGGACAGTTGCTGGATGAAGCGTTGCCGACGCTACGTGAGCTACGCACTAGCGGCGTCGTACGCCACGTCGGTATCACCGGCTACGATCTCGCCTTACTGGAACGCGTCGCCTGCGAGCAAAAAGTCGATACCGTGATGGCCTACTGTACCTGGACGCTCCAGGATCGGCGCCTTGGCGCGGTGGCCCAGAGGCTAAACCAGGCGGGTATTGGCGTACTCAACGCCTCGCCGCTGGCGATGGGATTACTGACCCGCGGAGGCGCGCCCGACTGGCATCCGGCGCATCAGGACGTGCAGTCTATCTGCCGTCAGGTATCCACCCTATGCGATAGCCACGGTGTTAATATCGCCCAGGTCGCGCTGCAGTTCGCGCTGACCACCGCCGCGGATAACGGCATCGCCTCTACGGTGATTGGCACAGCCAGCGCCGACAATATGCTGGATAACATCCGCTGGTGTACGCAGCCGCTCGATCCGCAGCTGCTCGCGCAAATCGATGCGCTGATGGCCCCGGTGCTCAACGTTGGCTGGGATCTGCTGCCGGGCAACGGAGGAAAAGCGCAAAAATGAGCACCCTCGATAGCCATCTGCATCTCTGGGACCCCTGTGCGCTGCGCTACGACTGGCTGCGCGAACTTCCGGCGCTGAACCGACCGTTTTTACCCGCTCAACTGGCGGAGGATGCTAAGTCGCCGAAGGCCGCTATCGTGGTTCAGTCCGACTGCGCCGCGCAGCAGGCTCTTCAGGAAGTGGCCTGGATAAACCAGCTGGCTGAAAACAGCCCGATAGAACTTGCCGGAATTGTCGCCTGGGCGCCGCTGGATACGGGGAAAGCCGTGGCGCCCTATCTGCGCCATTTACGTGAACTGGCGCGCGTGGTGGGCATCCGTCGTTCTTTACAGAATGAACCGCTGGATCTGTTTTATCGCGCCGATTATCGCGAGGGTTTACTGGCGGCAGCCCGCGAAGGCTTTGTGCTCGATATCTGCGTCAGAGCATCTCAGCTAACCGCGCTTTACGATCTACTGGCCTGGCTATATCAACGTGCTCCGGAGACGAAAGTCGTGCTGGATCATATGGGTAAACCTGCTATCGCTGACAACCGGTGGCAGGAGTGGCGCGAAGCGTTTACCGCCCTCGCTGGCTTTCCTCATCTGGCCTGCAAAATTTCCGGTTTGCCGACGGAAGCGGACTGGCAAAGCTGGCAGCCGGAGCAGCTGCGGCCGTGGATCCAGCTGGCGATAACGGTATTTGGACCGCATCGCTGCCTGTTCGGCGGCGACTGGCCGGTCGTTGAGCTGGCCGGCGGCTATACGCGCTGGCAGTCCTGCGTACAGGAAGCTATTGCCCACCTGATCCCGGAAGAGATTAACGCCGTTATGGGCGAAAACGCACGTCGTATTTATCTGATGCAATCGGCGGGAGGAAATATATAGAAACAGAGTCAGATGACGTTTATTTCAATTAACCCTACGCAATAATAATGAGGAAATAAGCATGTCCGATAATATTAATTCATTGCCCGGCGGCACGGTTGACGATAAGTCGCAAAGCGCGCCGCCTGCAAATAGCATTATGGTCACTGGGCGTAAAAAAAATATCCTGCTGGCTTCACTGTTTACTAATTTCTTTGTTCTGCTGGCGCTGTACTGCGGCGTTATTTCGGTTCTTCTCCCCAATCACGTGGCACAAATCGATCCGGAAAATAAAGCTAATAACCTGGCGATAGTCATGACCACCGCACTGCTGTTTACGATCTTCGCCCAGCCGATTGCCGGGGCGTTATCCGATCGCTGCCGTTCAACATGGGGACGCCGATCGCCATTTATCGTGGGCGGCGCGTTAATTGGTGGGCTGGCTATCTTTGGTATCTCCATGACTACCACTATCGCCGGGATTGCGGTGTTCTGGTTAATGGCTGCCGTCTCGCTAAACTGCATGAACGGCCCGCTGGCGACGGTCGTCGCTGACCGCTTCTTACCGGAAAATCGCGGTATCGCTTCCGGCTTCGTAGGCGCGGGTTCCACCGCGGGCGGCACGGTGGGTATTATTCTCGCCGGCTATCTGGCCTGGAACCTACAGCTGGGCTATCTGGTTTTCGCGCTGGCTATTGCCGCCTGCTGCGTGGCCTTTGTGCTGATTAACCGCGAACCATCGACCCGAACCATGGAGGTCGAACCCTTCCGCTGGGGGGCGTTCTTCAAAAACTTCTGGGTCAGTCCGCGCCAGTATCCTGATTTTGGCTGGGCCTTCTTTGGTCGTTTCGCCATGTACCTGGGCTACCAGGGCGTGGTCACCTATCAGCTGTATATCCTACAGGATTATATTGGCTTAAGCGTAGAAGACTCTAACTACGCTATCGGCACCATCTCGGTCATTACCCTGGTGACGCTGCTTTTCTCCGGCCTCGTTTCCGGGATCATCTCCGACAAACTGCAGCGGCGAAAAATATTTGTTTTTCTCTCGACCCTGCTGATGGCTGCCGGTTTGTGCGTACCTCTGTTAATGCCGACGCTTAGCGGAATGTATATTTATGCCGCGATTATGGGGCTGGGCTACGGGGCTTACACGTCCATCGACATGGCGCTGATGACTCAGGTATTGCCCGGCGGTGGTAAACAGGCCGGCAAAGATATGGGCATTCTGACGATTGCTACCGTATTACCGCAATCCTTCAGCCCAATATTATCCGCATGGCTGCTGGCGACGTTCAGTAATAATTATTCAGCATTATTTATCGCCGCGATTGTTTTTGTCTTTGCTTCATCGTTTTTTGTATTACCAATTAGATCCGTTAAATAACGCGTGACTCGCAAGTGAGAGCACGCTCAGCAATGAGCGTGAAGGCCTCGCCTGCGCCTGAAACCGGGCATACCGGATTTATAACAGGAGAACATAATGGCTCAGCCTCTATTTCACGGGATCATTCCCCCGGTTCCTACGCTATTTAATGCACAGGGAGAATTCGATGAATCCGCCCAGTCTATTTTAATTGAACATCTGCTGGACTCACCGGTAGACGGGCTTTTTTTCCTCGGCAGCGCGGGAGAATTCGCCCATATGTCCGATGCGCAGCGGCGTCAGGTGACGGAATTTTGTATCACCCGGGTGGGCGGGAGAAAACCGGTACTGATCGGTATCGCCTGCTGCGGAACTCAGCAGACGATTGAGGCCGGACAGTATGCGCATCAGGCGGGCGCAGATGGCGTCGTAGTGGTGAACCCCTGGTACAATCCGCTTAGTGAAAGCAACCTTTTGCATCATTTCACGACGATTGCCAGTGCCCTGCCGTTACCCATGATTCTCTATAACTTCCCGGCGCTTACCGGTCAGACCATTCCTCCGTCGGTTATCAAGCAGCTGGCAATGCGCTGCCCCAACATTGTTGGCCTGAAAGATACCGTCGATACGCTCTCGCATATCAGAGAAACCCTGCACGCGGTCAAGCCGGTACGTCCAGATTTTGCGGTGTTTGCCGGTTATGACGAGTACCTGCTGGGGACGTTGATTCTGGGGGGCGACGGCTGCATCCCGGCCAGCGCCAATTTTGCCCCGCAGCTCACCTGCGGAATACTCAACGCCTGGCGGCGCCACGATCTTGGCGAAGCGGTTGCGCTCCAGCAGTCGCTTTCCTGGATCCCACCGCTCTACAGCATTGACGTGCCGTTTTATAACGCCGTGAAATATGCCCTGGTTCTGACCGGCGTAGATATTCCGGTGCATTCGCTGGCGCCGGCGTCACCATTAACGGAAGAAATGCAGAAAGAAATTAAACGGATCCTCCTGCGTGCCCATCTTATTAATAAGGATGACGATGATGAATAAAGTTCGCCGCTTTGGCTGTGTGGTTAAAGTTCGCCCGGAAAAACTGGATTATTATAAAGCGCTGCACGCTAACCCGTGGCCGGAAGTCAACGCCATGATTAAAGCTTGCCATTTACGCAACTTCTCAATTTATTATAAAAATGGTTTCTTGTTCAGCTATCTCGAATATGACGGTGACGATTATGAAGCTGACCAAAAGAAAATGGCCGCGCATTTAAAAACCCAGCAGTGGTGGCAAGAGACCGGTCCGTGCCAGATGCCGCTGGACGGCGAACCGGAAGGCACGCTATGGGCGGAAATGGAAGAAGTTTACCACCTTGATTAATATACCCGTCATACTTTTAACTGCTGTCCATTGATTTTCCAGCAGCGCGAATTATTTAGGGTATACAAAATAAATAAACCCTCTCTGCGCCGTTTTACTGGCGCAGGGTTCTCTGCATTTTTTATTTATGATAGTGACCTAATGAGAATAATATGAAAAAAACCTCGATGACCCTACCTGTTTTCTGCCTGATTAATATCATGGCGATACCTTACGCATTTTCCGCACAAAATGTCAGTATTGAGCAACGCCTGAATCAGCTAGAGTTACGACTGCAGCAGGCGGAGCAGCGCGCCGCGGCGGCTGAGCATAAAAATGCTGAATTAGCGATCCAACTAAAACAAACCAAAGAGGGTTCGCAACAGGCGCAGAAAAAAGTCGCAGACCTCGAAACCCGGACGAAAAATATTGAAAAAATCACTCCGGACGATGACGGCTATTTTGAACTTCACGGCTATGCGCGCGCCGGGATAATGACCAACCATAACGCCCGGCATACCCAGGGCGGCCCGTTTATGACGCCGGCAGGACAAACCGGCGGCGCCATTGGCCGTCTGGGGAATGAGCCGGATACCTATGTTGAAGTTTATCTTGAAAAAAAACAGCGCCTGGATAATGGCGCCACCACCCGCTTTATGACCATGATCGCTGACCAGCAAAAGAGCTACAACGACTGGACCGCCGACTCCAGCACCCTGAACGTCAGCCAGGCGTTTGCGGAGATCTCCTCCCTGCCCAGCTTTACCGGGCCGCTGAAGGACACAACGCTGTGGGCCGGGAAACGCGTCGATCGCGATAACTTCGAAATTCCGTGGCTCGACTCTAAATTCGTCGCGCTCAACGGCACCGGCGGCGGCATTTATGATGTGCGCTGGTCTGAAAATACGCGCAGCAACTTCTCTTTTATCGGGCGCAGCTTCGGCGATGTCGACGTGGTCAATAATGATGTGCAGAACTACATTCTCACCGCCAACAACTATTTCGGCCCGGTACAGCTGTTTGTCAGCGGAATGCAGGCCAAAGACAACGAGGAGCGGGAAACCCTCAGCGGCTATAAAGTCTTTAACGCCGCCAATAAAGGCTATACCGTCCTGCTGGGCTACCAGGGCGACAGTTTTTATGGTCTAACGCAGGGTGAAACGCGCAGCGTGTTGTCATGGGGTCAAGGTCTGGGCGCGGAGGTTAAAAATATCGGCACCGATCCGGCGCTGCTTACCGACGCCAGCACCCTACGCTTTGCCAGCTACGGCATGGTTAACCTGTCCCGCAACTGGGATTTCGCGCCCGCCATTCTCGCGCAGTACAGCAGCGATCGCTACGTTAAGGGCGACGACTATCGCTGGGTTACCCTCAACGGCCGCCTGATGCAGAACATTACGCAAAACTTCGCCTTAGGCTATGAGGCCTCCTGGCAATATATGGATCTCGACCCCAACGGCTACCAGCAGTATCAGAAAGTGCGCGGCAATTTCTACAAGCTCACCTTTGCCCCAACCTTCCGCCCGGACGATATTTCGCCCTTCTTCACCCGCCCGGAACTGCGCGTTTTTGCTACGTGGATGAACTGGGATAAAGCGCTGGACAACTACAGTCCAAACGACACGCTGGGTCAGAAAGGTTTTACCTCTGGAGGAAAGTGGTCGTTTGGTATTCAGATGGAAACCTTCTTCTGAAAGCAGGCGGTCGGCCCTCTCCGCGGGGCCGGACGCCTGCTCTTTTACTACGTCTAACCGCTCGACAGCTGTTTCTCCTGACGGCGAAATTCGCTTGGCGAGACCCCGACCGCACGATGAAAATCTCGCGAGAAATGCAGCGGATCGTTATAGCCCACCAGCCCGGCGATTTTGCCGATAGTGTCTTCCGTTTCCACCAATAGCCTCCTGGCCTGGGACAGGCGATAGTTTTTCAGCCATTTCAACGGACTTTGATTGAAAGTTTCCTGAAACAGGCGAAATAGCTGCGACTTACTGACCTGGCAATACTGCATAAATTTTTCAATGTCCCACTCATCATTATAGTGGCTGTGGATCTGATAAATCAGTCGTCCAAGCCCGCTATGGGTAATCACCGGCGATCTTTCCGTTTCCAGGCTGCGGTTTTCCAGTAACGTAAAAATAAGCTTTGCGCACAGCGCGTCGCAATGGGCATCCGAAACCAGGGTATGGCTTTTCATTAAATGAAAAAGCTGGTAATAAATTTCGATCACTCTTTCCGGCTGCTGAAAAGAAAACACGGGTTCCTGCAGGACGTTAAGAATCTGCATGATGTTATTTAATTTTCCGCTATCAATACGCAGCCATAATATTTCCCATGGCTCGGCGCTATCCGGATAGTGCTCATGCGGCCATCTTACCGGCAGCCAGACCAGATTGCCTTCCTGAACATGATGTAGGTTATTTTCCAGGCGAATAACTCCGCGCCCTTTAAGACAAAATATTAGCTCATGGCCGACCACGGACTGACGCTGAATACGGAAACTGGTACTGGCGCGAATATGTCCGGCGCGGAGAACCCGATAATTAACCAGCGTCGAAAAGTCATCGGACTCCCTATACCAGTTTTCAATGACCAGCGTTCGCTGCGCGAGTGAATTCATATACCATACTCCAAACTATCAACTTTCATCATGCGTATGAATGTCCATCGTGACACGGCCAGCGTCAATTCAGGCCAGTGATGTTATGGATTTTTGAGCGATCTCACATCAAACGGATAAAGATTTCAACACCACTGTTTTGCGTAAAAGTAGCCGTATTTCGGGGAAATATGGACCAGTAAACGCAGTTAAGGGGGAGCTGACCCTGACCCCGAATATGATCCAGTCGTAATTAGGAATAACCGGCTTCATGTTGGCTGCATATTCTGTCAACCAGCAGACTTCTCAGCGAATCCGGATGGCGTCATCCAGCCCAGTGCAGAATGGGGACGCCTCTGGTTATAGTGTATGCGCCAGGCCTCGATTTTGCACTGTGCACCCTCCAGAGACATGAACCAGTTCTCGTTCAGACATTCCTGTCGCAGCCTGCCATTAAACGACTCCACTGTGGCATTGTCCGTCGGTGTTCCCGGCCGGGAAAAGTCTATGCGGCTCCCCCGTTCATACTCCCACTTTTCCAGCATTTTCCCAGCAAATTCAGAGCCGTTATCGATTTTCAGCAGCTGTGGTAAGGGATGTCTGAGCTCAATGGTGTTCAGCATCTCTGCGACCTCCGTTGAGCGCAGATTCTGGCCCACGCAGATCCCCAGACATTCGCGTGTGTAGAGATCAATGACTGTCAGCAGACGTAGCCGACGCCCGTCAAATAAGACATCAGAGACAAAGTCCATGCCCCAAACATGATTCATATACAGCCCCTGAGGCTGGGGCTGTCGGCGCTGCGCCGATTTATTCCGGCGTAGGCGTTTGAGACGCAGGGACAGCCCCTGCTCGCTTTAGAGTCGGTAAATGCGTTTATGATTATCCCGCCAGCCCTCCCGCCTGAGCATGACGTGAACCCTGCGGTAGCCATAGTGAACACGGGTTTCGGTGATCTCCCTGATACGGAGGCGCAACGCACTGTCGTCTGCTGCTACAGAATGGTAGCGGAAAGAGCTGCGGCTGACCCGTAGCGCAAAACAGACCTGCCTCTCACTGGCTCCGTAGCGTGCCTGCAGGTCCCGAACCCATTCGCGCAGCCGCGCAAGAGTCAGTTCTTTTTTGCCAGCACATCCTGCAACATGGCCTTGTCAACGGATTGCTGATATACATGTGATAACCTTTTTTATCGTTACGTCGAATCATGCTAAGTGTGATCAAGTGTGCACCAGCGAGTTTTGACAGAGCATACGTTCCGTTCGTCGTGGCTGCTTTTTTTACCGAGAAAAAAGGTGCAAAAACGCTTCCTTTAGACCCATAATCCTGGTCTGGTGCAAACCAAACGGCTTCACCAGCTTTTAGCGCATGAACAAAACCAGATAAATTACGTCGATTAATCATAGTCTTATTTGAACGCATACGCCCTTTTGTCTGTACCCATTCCATTAATGGATCATTGTGTGGGCGATACGTTGCCATCATAGGATGGCATAACCCCATTACTCTTCCACACAACTCAAGGGACATAAAATGAATCCCGACAACCATTACTCCTCTTGTCGCACCGGTCAGGTTTTCAAGCCCTTCGACATCAAACCATTTTTTGACTCTCGCTTCGCTCCAGAACCAGGCCATTCCTGTTTCCATCAGTCCCAGCCCGAGAGAAACAAAGTTTTTATTAACCATCTGGCTCCGGGCAAACGGTGTCATCTCGGGAAAGCACAGTTCGATATTTCTAATCGCAATTCCTTCCCGGCGTTTCAGAAAGGGTCTGGATATTTTTCCAAGGCCAGAACCCAGAATATGTAAAACCGGGTAAGGAAGTTGAACGAGAAGCCACAGCAGACCCAAACCAGACCAGGTAAGCCAGTGGCGAGGGTGAAGTAAATTATGAGTAAAAGTCTGTGCCATAAATTTCCTTAATGCTAATGAAGGTTATAACGCAAAAGGAAAACAATGAGGCAATTCGTCTTTAGCGATACATTTTGTTTTAGATAATTTAAATTCATCTGAATTCAGGAAAAAATATTTTCCAATGACTGGTGAATAATTTAAAGAGCCAGGGGTGAATTGTAAGCCAGCAAATTCATTCTGTTATAAATCAATGGTTTTATCATTGATACTCAAGGAATTGTCTTCTTGATTCATCATCATCAAGGTACTCAAAAGAAAGAAGCCGAATTTTGGTAAGTTTATAAAACCACTCACAATCGTTTCGTTGAATAATTTCGCCTGGTTTGAAACATATCCCGGATGCCACCCGAATAATCGCATATTTACCATTACTAAACCTGACCCTGTGAATACAGAAAGGTTGGCCAGCCTGTCCGTGACAGCTGTTCGACATGATATGCCCTTCAATAAAAACAGATTTTTTAGATTTCATTATCATACCCTCGACAAAAGCAGTACAGGAGGAATGTTGTCATTTTCCGACATCACTGACGTTAAGTGGCAGAAGCTGATCAGCCGCCGATACACCAGCATTCTGAAGGTCTGAACAACAGTCCGCAGGCAGGGCACTCAAGAACCGCATCTTTTCTTAGTTTACCTGCTTTCTGATCGGCTCTGTGTGCACATACCGGGCAGGCAACATGAACCGGTCTTTCTTTAAAATACCTGAGCCCATTTGTATAAGACATAAATAATTCTCTGAGGAATAGAGTGATTATTATACGCTTTAATATAAAAATAACTGGCATAAGTTATGTTAAGTTGTGTCTGAATGAGGTTATCAGATATTGAAAATTGAACGTCTGATTTATGGTACACTACCCTTCCGTGAGAAATTTAAGATGAAATCAGAAGACACCCTTGACTGGTATCCGGCACAACTACCGCCTGTGAAAATTATTCTTGGCGAAGCCGTGCTGGCTGTGGGTAAACAGGGCCGACCAATTAATACCCGCACCTTGCTGGAATACCTTCAGGTCATGCAGGACAAACAAAAAAGGCGGGATGACAAAATCGCCATGCAGACTGCGATTGATGTTCTCAGGGATAATCAGCGCATTAACGGCAGACGTTAATGCACCTCCGGGATCAGGATCAGTTCTGAATGATCTCAACCGTATGGTTTTGTCCATCATCCTTCAGCGGTATTCTGTCATCAGGGAGGAGAACACCATCCAGCGTCACGCAATATTCTGCATCGCCGCGTGAAACACTAATCTGATAATGGCTTTCACCATATTGATATGCCATAGAAAAAGACGACCACTCATCCGGTAACCTGGCATGAACACTAAAGTCAGTGCCGGAACGTTTTATCCCCAGTAATTCCTCGGTAAGTAAACGCCAGGCCCAGCCTGCGGAACCGGTATACCAGCTCCACCCTGCACGTCCGGTATGGGGAGCGACGCTGTAGACATCAGCACTCATGACATAAGGCTCAGCTTTATAAATCCCGACAGAGTCCGCATTCAGGGTATGATTTATAGGGCTGAGCATTGACCAGAGTTGCCAGGCTCGTCCGGCATTCCCCATTCGGGAAAAGGCCATCACTGCCCAGATGGCGCCATGCGTATACTGCCCTCCGTTTTCCCGCACGCCTGGCAGGTACCCCTGTATGTAGCCCGGATTTGGACCGTGTCCGTCGAAAGGAGGCGTTAACAGTTTGATCAGCCCTCCTTCGTTATCCACAAGGTGCTTATCCAGCGCCTGCATGGCCTTTGCGCACCGTCCCGGGCTCGCGGCGCCGGACAATACAGACCAGCTCTGCGCAATCGCATCAATCCGGCAGTCCTGTGAGGTTTTCGATCCCAGGGGAGTACCATCGTCAAAATACCCGCGCCGGTACCATTCCCCATCCCAGGCGTGGGCTTCGAGATTACTTTGCAGGCGCAGAGCCTGTGAACGGCACATCGCGGCGACGCTTTCATCCAGCCTGCGCTCCGCCAGCGCTGCAAACCGCTGCAAAATGTCGTACAGGAAGAAGCCCAGCCAGACGCTTTCACCTTTGCCTTCGATACCCACCCGGTTCATCCCGTCATTCCAGTCACCAGCCCCCATCAGCGGCAGGCCATGCTCCCCGAAGCGAAGTCCATAGTGAATAGCTTTGACGCAGTGTAACCAGAGTGTCTCTTCGGTGCCGCTGATAACCGGCATGTCATAGACAGACTCTTCACCAGGCTGAAGCGAACGTCCCTCCAGATAAGGAATGCGTATTTCCAGTGCATCCATATTCCCCGTCGTTTCAACATAGTGGCAAACAGCAAGCGGCAGCCAAAGATAGTCATCGGAACAGCGGGTACGCACACCGTTGCCGTGTGGCGGGTGCCACCAGTGCTGCACATCCCCCTCGATAAACTGCCGTGATGCACAGAGTATTATCTGTTCACGCATCCGGTCAGGAGCAGCGTGGCTCAGAGCCAGCGTATCCTGCAGCTGATCGCGAAAACCAAATGCACCGCCAGACTGATAGTAGCCACTCCGGGCCATAAGACGGCAGGCGACCGTCTGATACAACAGCCAGCCATTAACCAGTAAATTTACGGACGTGTCGGGGGTGTTAACTACGATTTTATCGAGAACATTGTGCCAGTGATTATGAATCCGGTTCAGCTCCTGGCGGACCGTATCCTCGTTCATGTAGCGGGCCAGCGTCTCCTGAGCACAAACATCATTCTCCTCTGCGCCGAGGATAAAAATAAACGTCCTCTGGTCCCCGTCAATTAATGTAACCGCCGATTGCACCGCTCCGCAGGGATCCAGACCGGCCCCCGTCTTACCAGAAAGCTTTTGCAGTTTCATGGCCGAAGGGGCGTGAAGGGAACCATTACGACCAATAAACTCCCGGCGGTCCCCTGTCAGAGAACAGTCATTACCGCTGACGGCAAAAAATGCAGTTCGGCCGCCACCATTATCACCATAAAAGTTATTCGCAAGCACCCCGCAGCCGCCGGGCGTTCTGGCCACATGTGTCACAATGTGAGGGGCTGAGCGCGTTCGTGTTTCTCCGAGCGTCCACTCTACATAGCCTGTGACGGAAAGTTGACGTGTCCTTCCCGAAGAGTTACTGAGCGTCAGGAGCACCAGTTTAACCGGATCTTCTTCAGCAACCAGGACCGTCAACTCGCTGTCTATACCACTCTCACGATGGGCAAAAACGCTGTAGCCAAAACCATGGCGGGTCAGGTAATCACCGTGTCCGCGAACAGGTAAAGCCGTCGGCGACCAGCACTCCCCGCTCTCTTCATCGCGCAGGTAATATGCCTCGCCGCTGCGATCGCTCACCGGATCGTTCTCCCACGGCGTCAACCGGTATTCATGGGCATTCTCATACCAGGTATAGGCCTGCCCTGCCTCTGAGATCACACTGCCAAAACGGGAATTTGCCAGTATGTTCGACCAGGGAGCCGGTGTAAGCGCATTTTCCCGAAGGACGATCTGATACTCCCGCCCATCCTGAGAAAATCCACCGTACCCATTGAAATGGCATAACTCACTGGTATCAGGGCTCCAGTCCGTATGTTGATTACGCTCGCGCACAGCACGCGGAATGAATGCCCTTGCCGGCGATTTCAGGGTATGAATACGCTGGTTAAGCTGTTCATTAATCCCCCCTGCGCGGTCATCAAGATAAAGACAGGCCACGCTCATCAAAAGCAACTTATCCTCAGCGGAGAGATGCTCACCGTTCCGGACAAAAAGCCCGCCCTTTTTATCCAGCAGACTGGCTTCAGACCCGGCATAAATTAACTCCATAATCTGATTTTGTAATCCCTGCTGGTAGCCGCCGGGGCTGTTATTCAGGATAACCAAATCAACATCCAGCCCTTTCTGTCTCCAGTAACGGTGTGCCTGAATCAGTGTGGTCACTGAGGTGATACTTTCCTCGCTGGTTATACTCAGCAGCACTATCGGCAGATCCCCTGAAATTGCCCAGCCCCACAGTCCGGACTGGCCACGCCGGTTGCGGCCGATCGCCTGGCCTTCGGCGCGCAGCTCCTGGACAGGGTAAAGCACAGCGCTGGCGAGACTATTGAACAACGTGGCATCATCTTCACTGGCGTTCATCTGGCGCAATACCACCAGACTGTGAGACCAGGCCAGTTCAAAGATGCGATCGGCGATAGGGTAATCGCGATATTTCTCCAGCAACGCCAGGCTCTGCTGACGGGTCTCGCTGATGCCATAAATGATATCAATCGTAACCGGCTGCCCCGGCTGCAGAATGATGGCGTTGCGAATTGCTAGTATCGGATCCAGCACCGAGCCCGACGTGTTGCCTAGTATCCCTCCCGTCTCTATTGCCTGTGCATTCGCAGGGTTTCTGCCACGTCCAATAAACCTTGCCCTGTCCGTTTCAAACGACACGTTATGTCGGTTATCGCCATGCACCACCATCATGTGAAACAGGCAAGGGCCCGGTTCATCCGGTGAGCGCGGGCGCCGGTGGCAAAGAATAGCGTCACGCTCAGAAGCCAGCTCAGTCTGAATAAACAAATTGCTGAATGCCGGGTGTGCCAGATCGCTGGCATCAGGTGCCAGTACCACTTCAGCATAGGTTGTCAGCTCCAGAGAGCGAGGCTTGCGACCACGATGAATCAGTGTGAGCCGTCGCAATTCAACATCATCCTCCGGAGAGATCACCACCTGAGTTTTGACGCTGAGTCCCCCTAAGCTGCGTCTGAATTCTGCCCCCGCATCGGTGAACAACACTTCCTCGTCTTGTCCGCTGGTGTAGCCTGTTGGTTGCCAGGTATTGCTCCACACATCTCCCGTCTGGGTATCGCGGATGTAGCAGAATGCTCCCCAGTTATCACGGGTGGTATCACTGCGCCAGCGCGTTAGTGCAATATCATTCCAGCGACTGTAACCACCGCCGCCCGCGGTCAACATCAGATGATAATGGCCGTTGGACAGGAGTTGAATATCCGGGGCGGGGGTATCCACGCTATAGAAAATACGGGGTTCATAGCGAACGGGTTTGACCATGCCCTCATGAGATTCAAAATGACGGCGCGGACTGTACAGATCGACCGCATCCGGCACGCGCTCCTGTAACAGCAGACTCGCTGACCGGAATACCGTGCTGGACATAAAGCGTTCAGTCATGGGGGCGTCAAGCAGCACATGAGCCAGCGCCTGAAATGCCATACCCTGGTGATGCGCCATCCAGGACTGTACCACCGCATAGAGCTGACCGGTTGCAAGACGTGAGGGGGTATAGTCCAGCGCTTCATAAAAACCGTATTCTCCGCGTGCACCATTTTTTTGCAGCCTGAACAGGTTCTCACAAGCTCTCTGTGGGGAAACCATCAGCGCCAGCAGCGTGGCGTAAGGAGCAACAACCATGTCATCGGCAAGTCCCCTGCGCAGACCGAGCCCCGGTACGCCAAATGCCTGATACTGATAATTATGCTGAACATCAAAAGCATGATAGCCAGACTCTGAAACACCCCATGGTACCCCGCGTTCTTTCCCCCATTGAATCTGGCGCATAACCGCCGACTGACTCATTTCATCGAGCAGGCTGCCGGGCCAGGCGGGCATCACCAGATTCGGCATCAGATATTCAAACATGGATCCGCTCCATGACATCAGGGCAGTTTCATTATCAATCGTGGTAAACAATCGACCCAGCGCGTACCAGCTTTTAAGAGGCAGCTGATTAGTCGCAATGGCAAGAAAACTGGTCAGGCGGATTTCAGACGGCAGGAGATCGTAGTGGCTCTTGTCAGGCATATTGGTGTCACAGTTATAACCGACGCTGAGCAGACTGGTTGCTTCACTGTACAGAAAGGCGAAATCCATCCGGGCATGCTCATCCAGCCGCTGTTCCAGCTCGGTGATAATATTGAGTCGCATTCGGGCCTGCTCCGCCACTGACGCCGGAGGCGTTCCTGTACCGGTTAATGTCGGACGGGCAAGCTCGCTCAGCGTCGGCAGCGTCTGTTCATTCCAGGATGCAGGCAACCAGCCAAGCAACAGAGACCACTCATGGCAAAGCTGAACCAGTTGATGCTCCAGATGTCCAGCCCAGCGCATCTGAAGAGGAGATCCCTGATGACATGCGCTGGTCAGATGGTTGCACTGGGTGCGCATGCTTTTCAGTTCGCTGAAAAGCGCCTGCGGAGAGAGCGACACCGCGTTCAGGCAATGCTTGCGCAGCAGTCTCAGGCTGTCAGGTGGGTTCTTACCCCACTGTTTTTCCAGAATATCCAGCGTATCGTTCAGTCCTGCCAGTATCTGTTGGTTGCTTAAAACAGGCTGATGACGCATGGCGGACAGGCCTGCACGCAGGGTCAATAAATGCCCGGCCATATTGCCGCTGTCGACGCTGGAGATATAGCGTGGACTTAGGGGGACCAGCGTACGGGTGTCATACCAGTTGTAGAGATGGCCCCGGTAGTGCTCCATTTTATCCATCGTGTCGAGCGTGAACGACACGCGCCGGAGCACCTCTCCGCCAGGCAGGTAGCCAAAGTCCCATGCCGTCAGGTTAGCCATAAGTGAAAGACCAATATTGGTAGGAGAAGTTCGGTGTGCCACCGTCGGTTGTGGTATTTCCTGATAATTATCAGGCGGAAGCCAGTTCTCTTTTGCTGTGGCAAATGTTTCAAAAAAAGCCCAGATTTCACGGCTTGTCTGGCGTAACAGCTGTTTTTGTTCCTGATTAGGCGAAAAAACCTTTCGCACGGGCTGGCGACTCAGCCAGCTCATCAGCAGCGGTGCCACACACCATACCAAACCGATCGGTAACGCAATCCCCAGCAGCTGTGGGGCAAATTGTCCGGTCAGTATTGTCAGCGCCACGCCACCGGCAGCGTTCAGCCACATCGCCTGATAAAAACGTGCAACAGTGGGTCTGGCCTGACTGCTGTCCTGGCTGTGGCTGACCCACTGGCTGAGGTGACGCCTGCTTATCCCCAGTCGCCATAGCGTCACGGCGATCGCTTTCAGCGAATATCCGGCTTCGTGCGGCAGTATCGTAAAATTAAGGCTGATACCTGACAGACGCTTCAGCGCGCCCGCCCCCACCAGTAACAGATGCGGCTTCACGCGGCGACGCAGAGGTTTATGCAGAAGGTCATGGGCGATGCAGAGGATGGCTGGCAACAGCCATATCAGCAACAGTATGCCCAGCCAGTAAACCGGATTGGGTACCCAAAGCAGAGTGAAGAACAGCAATACCAGTAAGGAGGGGGCGACCAGACTGCGACGTAGATTATCGAGTAATTTCCAGTAAGAAAGCGCGGTCAGCGGATTCCTGACCCGGGTTCCATCGGCTTTTCTGACGCGTGGTTTTAGCCAGTTAAGCAGTTGCCAGTCACCCCGGATCCAGCGTGAACGTCGTGCAACATCCGACAGATAATTATTAGGGTACTGTTCGTACAGTAACACCTCGCTCAGCAGACCCGAACGTGCATAGCATCCTTCAAGCAGATCGTGGCTGAGTACCAGATTTTCCGGGCAGATGTTGGTAGTGGCCTGCATAAAAATATCAACATCGTAAATCCCTTTGCCCACAAACGAGCCTTCCCCAAAGAGATCCTGATAAATATCCGAAGACATCATCGAATAAGGGTTATTGCCCGGTACGCTGCTGCGCAGGGCTGCGTAACGCCCCTGACCGTTGCGTGGTATCTCCTCCGCAAGACCGGGCTGTAAAATACCGAATCCTTTGACAACCCTCTGGCGTACCGGATCATACTCAGGCGTATTCAGCGGATGCGCCATCGTCGCGACGAGTTTGTGTGCCGTATCGCGCGGGAGCACCGTATCGCTGTCCAGGGTAATGACGTATTTTATGTGACCCGGTAAAAGGTGGGCAGGCATCTCTGCAACGCTGACGAATTGCGTTCCGGGATGGCGCAACCAGCTGTTCAGTAACGCCAGTTTTCCCCGCTTGCGTTCATAGCCCATCCACGCTCCTTCCGAGGGGTTCCATTCAGGCTGGCGATGTAACAGATAAAAACGTGGTCGGCCGGAGGGGTAGCGGCGATTAAGCGCCTGCGTATCGGCGATAGCCTGTCTGAGCAGCGCGTGACTTTCCGGCGAGGGTTCATTTTCAGAATCAGCAAAATCAGTGAGCAGCGCGAACCTGAGATTTTCGTTTTCATTCCCCAACCAGCAGACTTCAAGACTGGTGAGGAGCTGGCTGAAACTTTCGTGGCTGGTCAACATGCAGGGAATGACTAACATGGTGGCACTGTCAGCGGGAATACCGGCTGAAAAATCCATCCCCGGCAAGGGTCGAGGAACGCGAAAACGGGTGGTTGCATCACTGAGCAAATCGCTCATTAACTGAGTTAATGCGATAATCAGAGGTAATATCACCGCGATCAATAGCCAGTCTGCGCCCTGCATGGCGGTTTCGTGCAATATTGCTGCGGTCGCTGCGGTTGTCAGCAACGCCAGGCTTCCAAGCCATGACAGCAGGGTTATTCTGTTGAAACTGTGCCGCAAGCGTATGAGCCTTGAGGCGTCTGCCAGGAGATGAATATCCAGCGCCTGTCGACCTTCGCCCGCAAGATAATAACCAACATGATGTTCCGGTGTATCAGGCGCTTTTTCCTCTGAAAACGCCAGCGCCTTCTCAGCAACCTCAGGCTCGCTGAGACCGCTGTCTCTGGCCAGAACCTCAACTACGTGCCGGTAATGATCCCGGGTATTGAAGTGCATCCGGGGATAGATGCCGGCAGGATCATTGCGTAATGTCTGTTCGACAACGCTTATCGTTTCGGCGAAATCAGCCCAGTCCGTTTCACTCAATAATCGCAGGCCTGCGATGCTGTTACTTACGGACAGCTGGCTGGCGGCAAGCTGCTGATTGAAACTATGTATGAGAACGTCAGTGGTGATCCCCTGTTCCCGAAGGCACTGATCAACCCAGGTCAGAGGTAACGACAGCGCGTTGCCATGCCCCTGCAGGCGCCGCACCAGCTCTGCGACAAACGCACTGGTTAACGGAGGTCGGGAGCGCGCCATATCGGCAACCACCATGATTAAATCACCAGGCGCACTCTCTGCGCATTCGACAATCCTTGTTATCCACGTATCGGCAAGGTTTCTGTCTTGCTGCGCTTTTATCACTTCTATACTGATACGACGAAGATTTTCAATCAGCGCCAGGCGCAGCATTCCCGGTAACGCCCAGACTTCACCCAGCGTCAGCGGCGTCACCTGTTGATATGCAGTGAGATAGCTGGTCAGGCTGGCGGCATCCCAGCGGCCATCGCCGTGAGCAATAGCCTCTGATGCAATATGATAAATTCGTGGGCAATTCAGCGGCGATACCAGCGATGGAAGACCTTTGCCAAAGCTTTTCGGCAGATGCTGGCGGACAGTGCGGATTTGTTCCTCAATCAGATAATAATTGTCCAGCAGCCATTCACCGGCGGGCATGATACTGGTCTTTTTACCCGCGTTAAGCTCATAGCAGTTTTGGGTAATGACGGCCTCATTGTCGCCAAGCCGTTTCAGAAGATAATAAGGATGCTTATCCGGTGATACTTTATGAGTCCGCGCCAGCTTCTGGCCGTAGCGTTCCATCTGGGCGGTCGAAAAGAGTTCTGACCGCGGCGAGCTTTCACCGGCAGGATCGTTCGCCGAAAACGTTATGTTTTCGGCAGCATTCATCAGAATACGGGAGCGGTTAAACCACGCTCTTGGGTTCATTTTCATAGCATTGCTCTGATGCGACGTTAGCGCGCAGGAGCAGTTGCGAAATCAGTTCAGAAACGTTCTCTCAGGATGGGCGTCAGGCATCAGGGATTTAACAGCTGCCGGAATCTAACATAAGTATAGGACATGAGCTCTGTTCTGCGGTTTTTGTCGAGCTAGCGTCGGGAGATAAACAGAGCCTTACATCCGGGGCAAAGCATGGTCTGGTTGAGCCGGATTTTTGACAACGGTTGTACTGATTTTAAGCCACAAACAGGACAGGCAGCAGTGGCAGTAGACGCACTGCTGAAGAATTTCATTGCGTAATTGATAACAGACATAACCATTAACCTTTCAATGAATGAACTTCACCGTACCACATGTGGTTAACTTTTAATCTATTTATTTTGACACACTGAAAATCAGAAAAGATAAATGTTCGCAGCCACTGGCCCCCTGAGACCGTTTATCCGGCAAAATTCTATGCGCCTTCCAGGGATGAGTAATTCTGATGCGCGGAAGTTAACGGCTGAAATGTGAAGCAGAACGTCTTTTCGGCCATCAGATGGGATGACGAGGCCTTTACCACTGAGAATTTCAAAGCTTTTGACAATTCCTGTCATTTTATGGGATATCAATTCCTTATTGAAAACATGCAAAGCCTATACATTGAAAATAGCATACTGCCACATTTAATTTTCTTACAGGACTTCTTGGCGGAAAAAAAATATTATTTGCTTATTTTAAATTCCCGTGCCTTAATGAATCCCATCAGTTCGATGTACAAACGAACGTTAAACATTTCTCGGGCATTCCTCATTACCAGGCGCTATCGCTGATATCCCCTCTTTTTGAGTCCATACCTTGAATGCTATACGTTTACTATTCAATACTATCATATGTAACGGGAGTCAGTATGACCTTAAGAATTAAAGGCCTGGTAAAATGGTTCAACAAAGACAAAGGATTTGGCTTCATCTCTCCTCTTGATGGCAGAAAAGATATCTTTGTTCATTTTTCTGCGCTCAACGGCGATGGTTTTAATACCTTATTTGAAGGGCAGGAAGTTGAATTCGCCATACATAATGGTGAAAAAGGTCCTGCTGCTACAAACGTAATACTTTGCGATAGATGAATCCTTGTGGATCTGTGACAACGATGAAGGATTATTCATGAGTAAACAAATCTATAAATTAAACCACAGAAAACCGTTTATTCTTAATATTCGGTCAGCATATTTTTGCGCATGTATGAGTGTGCTGACCGATGTGATGAAGTGCAGGCCTGCTGTATGAAAAGTCTGAAAACAGGGGCTAACTGATTATTAAATAATACAGTGCGTAAGCGGTCTGGCTGCCTCCGAAAGCATCACGTCTCTGATATTACTTTAATGGCATCTGCCATTTAACATCACTAAGAGAACAGAGTGATGGAAAAGACTAACAGAATTATGGTGACATATGATAAAAGTCCTTGTTTTCTTTAATGCCGAATACTGTAAAGTCATGACCGTTACGGAGGGTATATCCTCAATCAAGCAGGAATACCCAAACGGTGAAGAAACACATCTTCGGATTATGTCTGCCGGCTTTCCTTCCTTAACTGGCGATCATGGTATTGTTTACGTAGCTTCTGACAGGGAGTTAACGTCACAGCAGATACTTGATGCAGCCAGAAAATATTTATAGCATTTTTGTTATGCTCTCTGCTTCACGTTTACTTGCATACTTACCCTATTTATCAAAAGTGAACAAAAAATGAGTTAAAAACATTTATGGCCTGCTAGCAGGAGGTTTTTTTTACATTACACTTTTTTAGAACCACCTCTGAAAAGAGAGAATAATTCACTATCCTCTGACAAAGTCCAGGTATCTCTCTCCTGCGTGCCATCTTACCTTTTGTGAAAAATATTCCTAAGTGGCAGAGCTAATTAACTTAATGACTCTTCTGATTTAAAGTTCATCATGTATGACTGACGCAACAAGTTATGATGGTATCCAAAAGCTCTCCGGGTGGCTCCTGGCATTATAGTTTTAAGCACCTACAGAAATGCATGGACATTTCGTAGGAGTTAGATTTTAGTTCTTGCATATTCTTCTTAAATTTGTATTGCGATAAGAGATTTATCTAAGTAGTCTAAACCTTGTTAATAAAATATGTACCATTCGGATTAAAATGCTCAGTAAAGCAAATCTGGTTGATGAGTAACCGTCGACATTGGTCTTTTCTGAACAACAAAAAATTTTTAAAAGGTCTCTTTATGTCAGATGCTCTCACACAGTTAAACAATATCCGTACCTTACGTTTCCAGACTCGTGAAATGTCATTAAACGCACTGGAAGGTGTTCTGGAAAAATTTAAAATTATTCTTATAGAACGACGTGAAGAAGAGACATTACGTCTTGCAAATGAAAGTCAGCGCCGCGATAAACTGGAAACACTTCGCCAGATGATGCTTGATGAGGGTATCGACCCATCCGAACTTATGGCTGCTGTTGGCTCTTCGGGTAAGGTTAAAAGGACGCGATCCCCCCGCCCCGCAAAGTATCGATATACTGACGAAACTGGAGAGTCAAAAACATGGTCAGGTCAGGGGCGAATGCCGAAGCGGATCTCAAAACTGATTGCCGAAGGTGGGGAATTAAAAGATTTTGAAATCAGTTAAAAAGAGCCGGGTTATACCCGGCTCTTTTTTTATAGGCCGCAAGTTGCCTTAGAGAATAGTCGAGAAACATTTAGTTCCTTCGATGTAGCCGAGGAGCTGTTTAAAATCACAGTGCTGCTTAAGGGACAAACGGGTTATCTTGCAGATCGTTACAGCGAGCGAAAAGAGAGTCATCAGGAGCTTTCATCCCGAGTCAATCAGGAAAAAATATAACGTATGTTCTTCGTGAATCAATACTGCATGAGCTTAACAACGTCCGCTATTGGCTGTGAGTTCAATGGGTCGATGCAACGCTATCCTTAATCAAGGGGGATGTTGCTATGAAACGAAGAACGCACATTTACTACACGCCCGAACAGAAAGCGATTATCTGGGACAGATATAAGCAAGGTGATTCCCTGCATGATATCGCCAGAATGTTCGACAGATTTCATTCTTCTATTATGCCCACTATCCACCTGACTGGTGGCTACCGTCCTCCCGTGCGAAAGCGGCACCGATTAGCGCTTTCGCTTGATGAAAGAGAGGAGATATCCAGAGGACTGGTAGCAAAGCTCAGTATCAGGGACATCGCTGCCAAATTATCAAGAGCACCCTCAACGATTAGCCGTGAGATCAAGAGGCACGGTGGTGCAAAACAATACCGTGCAGCAAAAGCCGATGCAGCTGCGTGGGGAAATGCGTTGAAGCCAAAACCTTGCAAGCTAATTGAAAGCCCACATAGTGTAAAATCATTGCAGATAAGATGCATCAGGACTGGTCGCCGGTTGGCTGAAACGCTGTTATCCGGATAATCAGGAAATGCAAGTGTCACACGAAACGATTTATAAAACGCTTTTTATACAAACCCGGGGGCTTTATAAAAAGAGCTGCAGCAATGCCTCAGAAGCGGAAGAGTAGTGCGTAGATCCAGAACATCATCGCTTAAAGGGAAAGGATTAGGGTCAATCCCGAACACGATACCTATCAGCGAAAGGCCACCTGAGGCCGCTGACAGAGCCATTCCTGGTCACTGGGAAGGTGACTTGATTCAGGGCTCGAAAAACTCCTATATCATCACCCTTGTAAAACGTCATTCCCGTTTTGTTATGCTGGCGAAGATCAGAGACAACAAGACCATAACGGTTAAATCTGCACTCATCAGACAAGCCCGGGAATTACCTGCTGAGCTCTATAAAACATTAACTTGGGATCGTGGCGCTGAAATGACCAGCCACACACGATTTATTGTAGTGACAGACATTCAGATTTATTTTTGTGATCCTCAATCTCCCTGGCAACGTGGCTCAAATGAAAATACGAACAGATTGCTCAGACAATATTTTCCAAAAGGAACTGACTTATCGGTTCACGGCCAGCAAAGACTTAACAGTGTTGCCAGACAACTCAACGAAAGGCCGAGAAAAACGCTAGACTATTAATCACCCGCAGAACGGTTCAATAAGTGTGTTGCGTCCATCAGTTGAACTCACAGCACAAAGCAGACGCTAAACTGCATCTGAATCACTCAACAAGTGATCTTTAAAGCCAAATAAGAAAAAGCTCAATATATAAGGGGTAGAACTTCGAACTCAGCAAAAATGGGATGTAATAATTACATAGTCGAACAGCTCCGGGCAAAAGCAACAGGTGAGGCTATTTGCAATGCTGCATCTCGTAACTCTGCATAACGTTTATCGAAAGCTGCTGGCATCGTTCTCTCTACCCGATGTGCATTTATTTCCGTTAATTCCCCGCCCGGTTCTACTTCACGCCATGCAGCCACCAGCAACGACATGACTTCCTGAATTCCATCCATTGCTGAAGAGTCATGTCGGGGATGACTACAAACTGCCTGATTGAATAGCATCATCATCCGACATGTTGAAATACTTTCAGCCTCCCACAACCAGCGAAGAAGCGTAGGCTGAGACGGTTTACCCGCTTCAATACGTATCTTTGAATAATCGCCAATTCTGCAATAGGCTTCAGCGTGAAAACGTAGCAACTGGGCATTACCTTGTTGTTCGTTGTCGCAGGAGTGGCAATTCGCATACTGTAGAGTAAACCCCAGCGCAGACAGTCGTGGGTAATGATCAGTCGCCTGCTGCAACACTCTACGAATAAGCATGACATTGTTACCATCAGAGTTCGTCTTTAACGCTTCATTTTCAGCGCAATTGTTCATCAGTTTCTCTTTCAATAATGGAAATAAGGGGCGTGTGTAAAAGGGGACGTTGTGGCCGAATAAGTCGTTTTCTGCTTTTGACGCAGGTTACTGCGGTTAGGAACATTCCACGCTCGGGCATGCCATGAAATCGGCTGATGCCATAAAGGTTTCATCATGCAGAAAATGCGATACCTGCCCGTTCGGGGTAAGAACCAGTACTACCGGACTCTTGCAGTGGAAGCAGTACAGTTTCCAGAATGAGGGATAGCGAAAATCTTCTGCATTGACCAGATTCCCCCATTCATCGATCGCGCATTTAGTCAGTTGTTGTTTCATACAGATACCTCAAAATTTTGCCTGCATCCCCTGCCCAGGCAAATCACCGCACCACTGGCCTTCTGGTAAAACTCTGCTGATGTGTTGCTGGAGACCTTCACAGGCCTGTTGAAACTTACAGGTATCGGCAGAACTTGCCCGTTGGCAGTAGAGCGATGAGGCTTTATTTAACTGCTCAAGGGCTCTCAAGCGCCAGCCACGCCGCTCGGCATCACTGCAACATCCAGCCAGGCTATCCCGGCAGACCCTTAGCCGGGTGATGTGTAAACGGTATTCCGCCACCTTTACCGCGATCGTGTTCTCTGGTTGTTTCATTTTTGATTTCTCTTGTTTGACAGGTATGAGAAATACCCGACAGGAGTGCTGTCGGGTATAAATGGAGTTGTGGAATTGTTGATTCACTACAGGTCGGAACGTCAGGGTTCCAGCGGCAGGTCCAGTCATGTCCGCGAGGACATTATTTGTCGCCGTAATAAAGGGGTTCGTACAGGATGCAGAGCCAGTTGCGTAGCCGTAGGATCAGGGGCCTGGCTTACGTGGACGTCCTGCCGCTGAGCGTGGAGGAACGTCATTACAGCCGTATGCACACAAACCTTCTTTTTGTTCTTCCTTAGCCAGATAGCTCAGAACATGACGGATATTGTTAATGCTTTCCGGATCGTTATACCGAACAGGTATGTTGATATTTCTAGAATACTGCGGCCGATATTCACATCGGTGCGATACGCCGTCCCGGTGCGTTATTTCCTCCCAAAGTGTATTTGCTGTAAGGGCAAAGGGATAAGAGTGCTGTGTTTTTTGTCTGTCCAGCCAGAATACGACATGCGCATGGTATCCATGTCGTTCAGTCCATTCGACAACCCAGAAATAGCCCACCACACCTTTCTCTTTTGTCATTTTTTCCATTAGTTCACGCAAGTCATGTTCAAGTGTTTGGTGATGTAAGCTTGAATACCTGGCACTTTTCTTTTTGTAGAAAAAATCCATACGTAATGCCAAAAGGCATGAGTATCTGTTTATCATTTCATCGATATGTGCATTAAGAACTGAAGCCAGGAACCAGTCTTCATTAAAATTTCCATCTGAATTTTTGAGCATAATTATTCCACTACTGATGATAAAGGAGGTCATTACAAACACTAAGACAGTAAAATTTCATAGGCATTCTTGCTTTTGAAAGATATTAAGCTGACTTATAAAACAATTATCACTTTTAAAAGGGCATGGTGGTTACTGCAATATGGTTTACGAGGATGTTTGAACGGGTCTCGAAAAGTAAATGGTGGTAATATTAAAATGCTTAATGATGTCTGTTAATGTACGAAGGAATGATAGTGTCTGTAATTATATTAAAAAACCTATATTAAACTACGTAACCTTCCTGTATTAAACACCAGAGTTAAAGATTCTAACCTCGAGATGCTTGTATTCTTTCCAGCATCCATTTTTCCACTTCACTTTTTAGCCAGCGTGAACTACGACCCAGTTTAATTGGTGCAGGGAACGCATTCTCTGAAATTAATCGGTAAAACCATTTGTCTGTCATGTTTGTATAGGCGGTGATGAACGTCATATCAACGAGCTGGTCGCTCAGTAAAGATGTGGTTGTCTGGGTGCTGGATGATATCGATTGAGTTTTGTTTGTCATGGAAAAGCTCCCGCAATTTAGTGTGAGTTCGGGAGGCGATGTGTGGTACCCAGTGGTACCTTGGATATTCACCTCACACCATGGTACTCAACAGTAAAAAAATACAGTTGATATCTTTTATGCTCAGTATGTGCCCTTTTTTAGGATGTACTTAAGAGAGTCCTGTCGAGCCGCCTGCAAGCAAATTTTAGACCGTGTAAAGCTATATTGATTTTTCAGAAGTACCTCTCAAGGTTGAGATTCACTGCTATGCGTGTTTAGCTCATGGCAAGCCATGTCATAGCGCTAACGAGTGTTTCACCGCCATGATCGGTTTTTTCGCGCATGCTAAAAAAACGAAATTCACAAATGATAATGATAATGATAATCACTATCAGATTTATTGGTGTTAGATGCCTTTAATTTTTTAAATTCCAGGTCGGTATTCAAAAGGGAGTTTTTCTTTCTTACCTGACGTCCATAGCAATATATTCCCTTTGATTTTTATTACATCCGTACTAAAGAAAGAGTTGTAAAACCCCACTAATTCAGAATAAGAATCCAAATCCAACTCAAGCATCATGAAGGTAATCATTACGGATCTGTACAAACAGCCATTTTTATCAAACTTATTTGATAAAAATGAATAAACTTCGGGGGTGCCATTTCTTGCCATGTTAAAAATAATATGAATAGCTATCAACTCTAACGTAAAGGATTCATTTTTATATTTTTTAGCGAGTTTTAACATAGAATCATTTACGCCAATGACATTCAATCTTTTCAGTTCATTTAATAAGAGGCCAAATAGTGGAGGGGTATCGCCAGGGCTAAGATAGGGTAGATTATTACTATATTGGTGGGGGTGTAAAGGTGTCTCAATTGTTAATTGGAGTAATTTTAATGCCACAGACCGTTCATCCTCTAACGTAATTAAAGATTTGTACAGGCTGAGTGTTTTTTTTACGTTAGTAGTACCCCTGATGTTGCGGTTTTTTGCGAGTTGATTAATTACTTTGTTTTTTAAAGTAATAGGTATAATGATGTTTTGTCGGGGTGAGGAATCACCTGTCTTACCAGGGGAAGGAAGTTTATAAAGTTGCAATTTTAAATTTCCCTCGCCGCCACCAAGATAATTTATTGCATAAAGCTTGCTGTTTTTACAAAAATTAATCCAGGAGTAGATACTATACAGTTCCGTTACTTCATTTAATGAAACAGGAAGATCCGGCCCGATTCTTATACGGCGCACATAGCTTTCTGTGTTTCTCCAGGCTGCTGTTTTACGTATTAATATAAGCTTTTCTCTGGCCTGTCTTATTAATCCAGCATTTTCAATTGAAGATATCTTTCTGACATATCCCCTCCTGCTATTGAATGCGCAATAGTAAATGCGCCCCTTCTTTAATCGTTTTATTTTACGAGGGATATATTTATTAATCCGATAAACAAGGTCTTTTTCCTTGCGCTCACTCAGTTCGCAGAAGCGCAAATAATGTTTTTTACAGAGCCTTTTACGTTTTGCTTCAGGTAATGGGGACACTAAACGATTGCAGTTTTTTCGTACACATTTAGCCATTTCATATTCCCTCATTCCAGAAAAATTTAAACCTATATTACTCCTTTGAACAGACGGTTAACCATTTTCCGGCGCTATTTTTTCACAGGAGTAAATCATGCCTCAAATCCCCGACCCGCAGGATACAAGCAATGTTCTGCGCACCTGTCTTAATCTCTTACCCCCGCATTCTGCTGAACGTATTCTTTCCCGCCTCCAGGAGGCGATTCGCTATGAACCCATGATAGGCATCATGGGCAAAAGTGGTGCGGGCAAGAGTTCATTATGCAACGCGCTTTTTCAGCAACCCGTTTGCCTGACCAGTGATTTGCTCGGTTGCACCCGGGAACCCCAGCGGATGATCCTAGATGTGGGTAATCGTTGTATGACGCTGGTGGATTTACCGGGTGTGGGTGAGACACCGGAATACGACGAGGAATATCTGGCGCTCTATAAGGCGTTGCTGGCAGAGCTGGATTTGATTATCTGGGTGCTGCGTGCCGATGACCGTGCCCGGGCAACAGATATCAGTGCGTACAGGGCACTGATGGAAGCAGGTGCCGCTCCTTCACGTTTCCTGTTTGTACTGACTCAGGCCGACCGTATTCCGCCCCTCAGGGATGGTGAGCCCTGGCAAGCATCACCTTCTTCTGAGCAATGCCTTTCACTAGCAGCGGTCAGTGCTCAGGTTGCCGGACAGTTGCCGTCCTCTTTCCCGGTCATGGCTGTCTCTGCACATACCGGCTATAACCTGCCCGCCATGGTGGAGTTGATGGTGCATGCCTTACCCGTACAGGCCAGCAGTGCCGTGTATTGCCAGCTGAAACCAGAGAATCAGACCCCGGACAGCGACGCCGCTGTACGGCAGCAGTTTGGTGAGGCAGCGGGTAAGGCTTTTGACACGGTAATTAATCCTGACCACTTGCCCTCTGCCTGGACTGCCCTGTTAAAGAGTATCAGACAGAAGTTAGTGCAACTTGCCACGGCATTATGGGACCGCATATTTGGCTGAAATCCGCCGCTTTACCCCTCAATTACCACATTCAAAAAACAGTATATTGATCTGTAAAAACGATCGATAATAAAATATCGATCGTTTTTATCTATTAAGATATCGATGTATTAGCCCCCTGTTGATCGCTTTTACCTATCAAAGCAAAGGGATATTTATTTTTCAAAGTCTTCATGCGCACGACGAACAGGGACGTTGACGTCATGGTCCGGATACAAAGATGCATCAGGTTCTGTGTACCGCGTCCCCCGTTGCCGCTTCTGATTCATTAATAAGGTGACATATGAAAATTCAGACCGTGATTGCATTTGTTTTGTCAGCCATTTCGGTTTCTGCTCAGGCGGGTAACTGGGCTGTGAAAAACGGCTGGTGCCAGACGCTGACCGATAATGGTCAGGCACTGGTGATGCTGAAAAACAACACCATTGGCATCTTTGGTCAGTTGCAGGGCTGTCCCAATGGCCCGCAGGAGCTGATGGGGAGTCGCATCAGTGTAAACGGCAATCTGGTACCCACATCTCAGTTGTGCAACCAGCAAACAGGATTTAAGGCTGTTGAGGTTGAAGGCGGGCAGGCACCTGCAGCCGCCAGAAAGGCAATTGCTTCGATTGCAGGTCAGGAAACATCGACCCTTCAGGTCTTTGGTGCGCAACTGACATTCACCCGTGGGGACATGATGACGGTCTGCCCGAAATACGTATCCGGCCTTGCTGCCAGTGCCGGGAGTCGAGCGCCGGAGATTAACAAAGGCTCAGTCATGAAAGCGGCCAAAGAAGCGTATACGAAAGAGTATGACCGTGACACGGCTGAGGCCGCTGATTTTGGCAGCTACAAAGTGGAGGGAAATACTGTGGTTTATGAGGTCTACAATGCCGGGTACCGTACCTACGATAAGGTGACAGTCACCATTGGTGCTGATGGTAAGGCCACCGGTGCCAGGGTTGAATATATGGGGCAATAACGCCTTATCCGCCACGCCATTTTTAATGTTAAAGGCCATGTTCCTTCGGGAGCGTGGCCTTTTCTTTTTATACCGATAAACACACTAAGGAGTGAATTATGCGATTAGCATCCCGCTTTGGTGCGGTGAACCTTGTTCGCCGTGACCGTCCCTTAACCCGTGATGAACTGGCTCACTATGTTCCCAGCGTGTTCAGTGAGGAAAAGCATGAATCGCGCAGCGAGCGCTATACCTGCATCCCGACCATCACTCTGCTGGATAACCTGCAGCGCGAAGGTTTTCAGCCGTTCTTTGCCTGCCAGACCCGTGTGCGTAACCCCGACAAGCGGGCACACACCAAACATATGCTGCGTCTGCGCCGCGAAGGGCAGATTACCGGTAAACAGGTGCCAGAAATTATCCTGCTTAACAGCCATGACGGTTCGAGTTCATACCAGATGTTGCCGGGATTGTTTCGGGCAGTCTGTAGCAATGGTCTGGTCTGCGGTGAGTCGTTTGGCGAAGTGCGAGTACCGCATAAGGGCAACGTGGTGGAGAGGGTTATAGAAGGGGCTTACGAAGTTCTGGGGATTTTTGATCGTGTGGAAGAAAAACGGGATGCCATGCAATCACTTATGCTTCCGCCACCAGCACAACAGGCACTGGCAAAAGCTGCACTGACATATCGCTTTGGCGAGGAGCATCAGCCCGTGACGGAAGCACAGCTATTGACCCCTCGTCGCTGGCAGGATGAGTCCGGAGATCTGTGGACGACTTACCAGCGTATTCAGGAGAACCTGATCAAAGGTGGTTTGAACGGCCGCAATGCAAAAGGAGGACGCACACATACCCGTGCAATTAAAGGTATTGATGGAGATGTGAAGCTGAATCGCGCGCTGTGGGTGATGGCAGAAAATATGCTGCAACTCGCCTCTTGAACGATATCTCCACCATGTCCGAACTGAATTTACCTTCGGTCTTCCCGATAAATGAGCAACGTACTATCCGTCGAGCCCTACGATTGCTGGAGAAATATCAGCGGCAGCCCAGTGAGTCGTTCCTTGCCGCTAGCTTCGCGAAAAATTGGTTACAGCTCTATCTGGCAAAGCAGGAGCGAGAAGTCTTTGTTGTTATCTATCTCGATAATCAACATCGTCTGCTGGGGCATGAAACGCTCTTCCTCGGCACGATTAACCATACTGAAATCCATCCTCGCGAAATTGTGAAATCTGCACTGCGTCATAATGCTGCTGCGGTGATCGTCTCTCATAACCACCCATCTGGCATTACCGATGCCAGTAAAGCTGACAGAGCCATTACGTCCAGGATTACAGAGGCGCTGGGTCTGATTGAGGTTCGGCTACTGGATCATTTCATCATTGGTGATGGTGAAGCGTTGTCGTTTGCTGAGCATGGATGGCTATAAGAAGAGGAAGGGCTAATGAAAATCATCAGTAAGCGTCAGGCGATGGCAATTTATCGTCTGCATCCTGAATCCCGATTGTTTCAATTCTGTACCGGGAAATATTGCTGGTCCGGGAGCGTCTGCCATTACTACGGTCGTGAAGTTCCGGATATCAAGGGTGTTCTGGCTGTCTTTGCCGAGCGACGCAAGGACCGGAACGGACCGTATGTCTCTCTGGGCAACGTCACTCTCAATTAACCTTATTAAAGGAGCTTCAGATGTCGAGTAAGACACTGAGAGTGAATGATGATACCGCTGAGCTTTGGTGGGGGCTGAATCGTAATGTCATTCCTTGTTTTGGTGCACGTCTGGTCCAGGAAGGTAACCGCCTACATTACCTGTCTGACCGCGCCAGCATAATAGGCCTATTCAATAAAGCGGATTTGCTCCGCCTTGACCAGGCATTTCCTGTTCTGCTAAGCAGGCGGAGCTCATACTTACCAGCGGCGAACTGAATCCCCGACACCAGCATTGCGTCACCCTCTATGCAAAGGGGCTGACCTGCGAAGCTGATACGCTGGGTTCCTGTGGTCACGTCTATATCTCCATTTATCCTACTCAACGCTAATTAACTTTAGAACTCACTTTTACGAGAACAACTCATGAATACTTTACCTGCAATAAACCAGCGGGCTGTTCAGACATGCTTATCACCCGTGGTTGTCTGGCAAATGCTGCTTGCTCGACTACTTGAGCTGCACTATGGCCTGACCTTAAATGACACGCCGTTCAGCGATGAGGCTGTTATTAAAAGACATATCGAAGCTGGTATCACGCTTGTCGATGCCGTTAATTTTCTGGTGGAGAAGTACGAATTGATCCGTATCGATCGCAGAGGATTTAGCTCACAGGGACAAGTGCCATATTTGACCGTGACAGATATCCTTCATGCCAGGAGAGAATGTGGATTAACGAACAGTTGTCCTTATCGGTAAGTAATATTGTTCTTAGCCGATCGCGGCAGTGAGGTGTACTTCAATAGCTGAGAAAATTTGTACGGTCTGTGAAGATATTAGTGGGATTAGCGACTCGATGAAAGGCTCATCGAGTCGCATAAAAAACAAGATGGGGGCACAAAAGGGGCATTTATAAAGATGAAACAAGAAAATATCTATATTTATCAAAGTGAATATGCGGTTTGTTATGTTCCTGTTATCGCTTCACACGATATTAACCAGCTCGACAAAAAGCGCCTTTTGCCATATTTGTGCCATTCCCTGTCAGGAAGAGTCGATCTGCATGGCACGCTGCGTAAGGTGATTCGGTGCCAGATACGCACAATGCTGTACCACTTCAACTCTCTCCCAGTCACCCATTTCCTATCGCGCACTTAGTGGCACGCCGGACTGTACAGGCCAGAGCCGGTTGCAAGTTCACTAACCTATTAGCGTATCCACTATTGGCGAATAGGTGAGTTATTAAGAAAATTCTTGCCATTTGTCATTTTATGCTATGATTTGTTCTCGATCAATAATCAGGAATGTGCAATGGAGAAGGTTTTCTTGATTAATAAAGAGGTGGCATTTTTCACTAAACAAAACTTGTTGATTAATCTGCAGGACTCACAAATAAAACAAACGCTTAATCAACCCTGCGCTCGCTGTCTTGAGACTTTACTTGAATCTCAGGGACAGCTTGTCACTCATGAAACACTCTATGCATCAGGTTGGCCACAAGCACCGCATAAAACAGCACCAAACACCCTCTACCAGAATATCCTTCTGGCCAGAAAAGCGCTCAAGGCTGTTACTGATAATTCTGTAGAATTTATCCAGACTGTGCCACGTAAAGGCTTCTGCTTTAACAGCTCTATCAATGTGACTTGGTATAGTGCTGCTGAGTCAGAGAATTCTTTAGGGGATGTTGAACAAAATGAGCAATCTGATGGCCCACATAATAAATCATATGTACTTCAGGATTACATCAAATCACATATTACTATTTTTAGCAAACCCATTTTGGTAGTGATATCTGTATTGTCTATAATATCTTTTTTTATAGCCGGGTACAGATATTATCACTCAATGCCAACTAATCTCAGTAATGAATATGTTTTCTATGCGGATGTCAATGATTGCCATCTATATCTTCATAACAATGTAGAAAAGAATATTGATGGTTTGAACACCCTACTAAAAAAATACCCAGTCATCGCGGGAAACTGTAAAAATAGCCCTTATCGATACATCAGTTTTTTCTTGAAACCGCAGAGGATATATTTCTTGTCTTGTAATAAATCCAGCAACCCTGATATGATATGTTCAGCCGCTTTTATAAGAACTTAAAATGAAGAGATTTATCCTTACCTGCAGCGTAGTCTTGCTTGTCGTCTCATTAGCATGTATCGTTTATCTTCGATTTGAAGAACGAATGGTTACTATTAATTGCCGCTCAGACTTTGACAGCTATTCAGATCAATACACGTTAAACGCATATGTCGAATTGTATTTAAAAAGTGGCGTAGGGAGGTTTATGATCAGTGGAGATTATACTCATGATGCATATAAAAAAACACCTGTAAAAATATTTAGTGTGTTTGATTACAAAATAGATGGCGAACTTTTTTATATTAAAATAAGGGAGCAGCAATCCATCTTGCCATCAACTCCTGATGATACTAACCTTAATCTGCTTCTTCCTTTTGTTTTAAATAGCCGTAATATTGAGTATGCTTTTCAATTTTATAAGCAGCCTGAGTCAGATTATTTGATTAAACAGAACGGCAGGGTGCTCTTTTATTGTAAAAAAATGCGCTAAAATTATTCTCTCGAGTGACCACAAGATGGTTCGTCATTTACTGTATATAAAATCATTCACGCGTCCGTCTTTGTAAATTTCACTTCGTTAACAGGATAGTCAATGGAAGCAGGGAGGAGTCAGGAAGTGAGTTGCTGGCATCACGTTCTCATACGCTTTGCCAGCTTATTCTTGAACGTAAAGAGAAACGCCAGCATCCCCCCCGTCACGCTTTAGTGTCGGACCATAAAAATGAAGATAATTTTTCACAGCAAATGGCCGTCAGTGGATGGTAACGTCGAAAACCAAGTTTTAGCACCAGACTGTTTCGTAGCCGATAAACAGACTTGTCGTTTATTTTAAGCTTTAAAGCTATTGTGGATATATTTAAACCTTCAGCGTGATATTTTAACACCTTGAATTCATTGTATTTTATCCTTTCTCTCTTTAAATAAAGATATTGCTGTGCCTTTCTAAGGATGTTATTTGTACTTTCCCGCTTTGATATAAACTGTGCCCCCTCTTTAATGAAGTTAGTGGAAATATCAATGAGCAAAAAAATGTTTTTTATTCCGTAGCTAGCGGCAAGAAATTCGTTAATGTTTTGCACATAGCTAATATCAAGAGCTACCAGGTCATAGTTAGCCGACAGATTCCGTAAACCTCTGGAGGTGAGGTTGCTAAAATCAGAATATTTACACTGGTAGCCGCTATCTTGCATGATATCTATAAAGCCACAGGAGAAGTAGCGATCGTTAGAAATAATTATTATATTCATATTAACACCTATGAAATTATTAGCTTGTTTTCACACCTGACACACTCTGTTTACCTTCGGTTACCCCGTAAATACCTCAGGGTTCCCCCTGAGGTTATTAGCGAGGACAAACATGATTATGTTGCGTTCGGTGAGTCATCTCATTGACACTATTTCACTGATAATTAATGGTGAACTCAATAGCTGAATCAGCCTTGCCAGCCGTCATTGTCGAACTACCTGCAATGAGTCCGTAGCGCGCTTTTAATGGAATCTGGTAGCTTGCGGCGCTGGCAAGTAACGTCAAACCGCTATCGGTCACGGTATTCGTGAATGAATTGGTTAGCACATTGGTACCCGTTACATTTTGAATTTCAAGGCAGGCACCGCTTGCGGTGTCGGTACTTGGAGTAAGCTTTGCGCATTGGCCACCAGACGCAAGGGTTTCATAACCGCTGACCGGATTTAATGAGATCCCCACGGTATTGGGCTGATCCGGGAGACCTTCGATACTTCCAGATGCCATCCATTGGTTTGTTGCTTGTGATGCTTCTGGATGATTCTTTGAGTAGCGGCCATACATCGGAGGACAATTCAGCAAACTGATTTTGAAATCTACCCAGTTTGTATTTACCGTACTGCCCGAAACCTCGTGTTGCCCCATAGGTACACTCACATCTGGGGTCTGGCAAGTACCAGCAAGAACATTGACCGAACCAAATATCGTAAATCGGGCGCCATAGTCTTTTTTAACGCTCTCAGGGGATAAATCACCGGTTAACTGACCATCGATCACCATGGGCGGCAAATTAATCGGAACAGTCCAAGTTCCCGCCGGAATATCTCCAGTTTTAACTAGCAGGATTTCGAGTACCCACACCCCCATCGTATTTCCGGCCCCCATATAAGACCCGCCAAACGTGTAAAGTTCTTCACTTTGCAAATGAGGAAATGTTTCACCATGAGTAGCCTCCTGCCATGCAGCGCCATAGGCACCATGCAGCAGAACCATGCCAATACCAGGGACTCCAGTGTCATAGACATTGTGACCAGACCAGGTGCTGACAACGCCAGGGAGTGCGCCATCAGGGGCGAACCTTGTCGTTCTTATTGCCGCCTCAATCCCACCGGAATTATTTAGACACTTCATGAAACCAAGGGTTGCAGCATCAGGATCCTTGATCACCTGTCGGAACAATATTCCGCCGATGGGCAGGTCTCGCATTGCTGAGATAATTATCCCACTGCTCAAAATAGGAACTGTATAATTAACATAGTCAGTTCGATTACTGTAATTTCTTTCACAGGTTATTGTCGCCTGTCCCCACGGCGACCACAGTGAAAGCAACGTCGCCAGGCTTATTATCCATCGTTTCATCAGTACTCTCTTCCTATTCCGATATTTTCAGGCGCACGCCAAGCCTGAAAATTGCTTATTGATTTGCCAACCATCACTTGCCGGCCTAATTGCACGCTGCCGTAATCGTCACGTTTTCTGCCGTTTTGCCAGCTGGAGGGAGCTGATAATTCAGACGACATCTTGTCTCTGCCTCTTCACCCCAGCTAATGGTCAGTTGCCCCGTATCCGCGCCCAGGCGAGCAAAAATGAGTTTCCCTTGTCCGACCACACCCACCATATTATCCTGTTGGTCCAGCACGTACGCGCCAAACGGCACCTCTTTTGTCCCGTTCAGTTTGATAAACACCGGGCGTCCCTGGGTTGTGCCAAACGACAGCTTCACCACCGCCCCCCGGTATGGCGACACCTTCTGGCTGGTGTGATCCAGTTCAATATCTTCCGGGATCCCCTTCGGATCAATGCTGATTTCATTAAGCTGATAAGCATTCAGGTACGGCACCAGTGCATAGCCCCGGCTATCCACCTTGATGCCTGGGTAACCGCTCACTACTGCACCCGTAGCGCCCTGGGCCTCAACCAGTGCCTGAGTCTCACCGCTGTATGGACTGAGGGTCACGCCGCCTCTATGCAACACCGCGGCACCGCTCATCCCCAACGAATAGTTGTGATAATTCTTGCCGCTACCACCAAAGGCCTGCAGCGTAGTGTAAGGTGTGCGCAGCGTCGCACTGCTGCTAACGCTGGTCTTCCCACCTTTATTCGCATTTGCTCCGCTCAGGCTGTAGCTCAGGGATTTGTCCTCCAGCGCCGAGCCGCTGAGGGTCATCTGCTCGCGCACCACGCCACCAGGATCGTGATTAAGGTTTACCGATAGCGAACTGAACGGGCTGCGACTGCCCAGAGGGATGCTCATGTTAAGCGCAAAGTTGTTTTCAAAATCGCCTTGGCCGTTACGGTTGCGGCTGGCGCTCAGACTATAGCTAACATTGCCGAAGCGGTTCGAATACCCCAACTGGTACTGCCGGTCGCTTTCATCGCTGTTCCAGTAATTTTGTTGATAGGCACTCACCCAGAACGTGCCCCAGTTTTCCGCCAGGTTTTGACTGGCCGTTATCCCCAGGCGGCTTTTGGCGCGGCGTACCGTTATGTCGCGAACGTCAGCGCGCTGTCCTTCACGCAGCCTCATGGCCGTCATATAGTCGAGATAACCGTCAGTGGAAAAACGGTATGCCGCGACGCTGATATTGCTGCCAGACTGCGGGATGAATTTACTGTATTTCAGCTGATAGCTTTGGCCATTCATGGTCCGGCCATGGCCGGAAACCGGTTTTTCCAGTGACGTTTTTGCGTGGGTCACATCCATTGAGAATGACCCGATGGGGGTGCCTACTGCTCCACCAATCTGGCTTGCCTGATAGTTTTCGTTGCCCTGCAGCCCAGCATAACCGGTCAACAGGTTGTTGAATCCGCGGCGGTAGGTGAACTCGCCCAGCCAGGGGTCGCTATCGATCCATTGGTTGTTCAGTTTCCCCAGGGTCGCGCTATAGTGCTGGGTTCCCGGACGCAGTAGATTACTGGTAGAAGCGAACGGCACCGTCTGGGTCTGAATGCTGCCGTCTTCTTCCTGGATCTGCACTTCCAGGTCGCCGCCATAACCGGTGGGGTAGAGATCATTGATTTCAAACGGCCCAGGCGGCACCGTAGTTTCATAAAGTAACCGGCCTTGCTGGCGTATTTGCACGCGGGCATTAGTGCGTGCCGTCCCACGGACCAGTGGCGCATAGCCACGCTGGGAGTCAGGCAGCATCTGTTCCTGGTTGGCAATCTGCACCCCTCGGAAAGCCAGGGTATCAAACATCTCCCCGGTGGTATTGGTTTCCCCGAGCGTCAGGCGCCCCTGGATCTGTGGGATATCGCGTTCGACGTAAGTATTCAGCGTCTGGTAGCGCCCGCCTAAATCGTCCTGCCAGGTCAGGCTACCGTTATGACGAAATAACCAACCTCCAATGTTGAAACCTCCATTCAGACCGGCATAGGCACTATCCGTGGTCTGGCCGTGGCCTGCAGTGCGGTAATAGTTGGCGCTGTAGCTGAGCAGGCCGGCGGTGATCCCATGGTCCCACATGGCCGGATTAACGTAACCGCGCGGATTACGGGTTAAATAGAGTGCCGGGATTTCCAGATCAAGTCGTTGTTCGCCACTGTCGAGCTGTACGGTTGCCTGGGGAATAAGTTCCTGAAGTGCCAGACAGTCATTGGCTTCACTTTTAGTTAGCAGAGCCTGGGCCGCTGGGGAGAGTTTTTCAATATCAATATCAAACTCACGCAGCACCTGCACCTTTAAGCATATTTCGCTATCGCGTTTTGGCGGGGTGATACGAACCGTGACATCTTTCATCCCGCGTAAGAGACCATTGATATAGACTTCGGCGCGATAAGTGCCCGGTGCGGCCTGATTTTGCTCATAACGGCTGACATCCAGCGTTTGTTGTGAGCCTCTGCTCATAAATATGGTGTCAAACTCCACAATGTCCTGGGCATACAGTGGCATAGCTAATAGTGCGACTACCCCAGCTAAGGGCCGGAGAATAAATCGGGTGGGTAAATACATCGGAAACTCCTTATCCCGGGCGGTCTCTTCCAGTTAAAAGCGTTGATGTGAATTATTTTGTCGTTATGTCAATCGGACGCAGGGCGCCGTAGTCATTGATGATGACGGGAAAGTAGCGTTCAACCGATTTGTCCAACGTGAGATTCAATGAGCCCCTAGGGACGATCATGCCACCCTCCGCTACACCGTTTTCTCCCTTTGCATCACTCGACAGAAAAGCGATATTGATGTGAAAAGGGGTTGGGTTATGGGCCGTGATCTGATTGCCGCTTCTGCTCCACATCACTTTCATCGGGGCTTCTGCAGCGGCTTCTTTGGTCAGGCTTCTTGGTCGGAAAAAGAGTTTCAACCGGGTACGAAAGGCCATCTGTAACATGTTTTTGCTTTCGGCGCCCTGAACTTTAGGGGGTACCTCCAACACGTTCAGATAGAAAACAGACTCTTTATCCTGTGGTAAGGGATCACCGGAATAGCGGACCCTCAGCGTCTGACCTTTCCCCGCATTAACCCGATTAATGGGTGGGGTGAGGATAAAAGGGGCTTTAGCCGTTTCCGGCGTGGATTGCGGATCCCCGGCATCAATCCATGACTGCACCAGCACCGGGCCGGAGCCGTTGTTGTTCATTTTGACCGAGACTTCTTTATCTGTTGCAGGGTAGATAACCCGGGTGCCGGTGATAACGATAGAGCTGTGCGCCGGAGTAACCGTACAGGCCAGCAGCAAAGCAAACAGGGGAAACAGAGTTATCTTCATGACATTATTCCTGAAAACCGGCGGGCAAGGCCGCCGGTACATGGCCACTAAACGATGAGTTGATTACTGGTAATTAATGCTGAAGTTAACCTGGCTACTAACCTGACCGGGCGTTGCAGCGTCCGTGGCGTAGTACTGCACGGCGTACGGAAGAGTTGCCGCACCATTGTTCAGCGCAACCTGAGCAGTTTTTGTATTCTGATCCTGGTTACCGATATTGATCTTGCTATAGGATGCATCAGAACCATCAAGCAACTGCAACTGAACGTTGGTTGCAGCGTCTGCTGCCGCGGCGGTGTTCACGAGCTGGAAAGTTGTGCTATCCACCGTCGCCCCTGCTTCATAGAAAGCGGCCGCTGTGGTGGTCGAGGTAACTCCCTGGCAGTTGGATAGCCCGATGTTAAAGCTAGTTCTACCTGTGGTATCACCTACGTTTGCCAAGGTATTTACGGAAACTGTCGGCAGAGTGACAGTTGCCGGTGAAGCCTGACCATCGATGGTGATGTCACAGGTATTTGCGACCAGTTTTCCTTCAAAGTTAATCACACCATCAGCCGCCATGGCTGTAGACATGAAACATGCAGAAGCGATCGCAGTAGACAGCAGCAGTGTATTTACTTTCATTTTAAAAACTCCATTTTCTTTTATTTTCACAGGCATTTATTTATGGCAATAACATACCTGCGAGGCGGTTCTTTCACAGGGAAAGATATTTTCAACTAACGTTTAAAATCACCATTTAATTAGTGATACAACGATTTTTTAATTTCAGGAAAGACTAAATGAAGCAGAATGGGGGCGTTCTATTAAAAATTGGCCTAACCATTCCCAAGCAGCCCTGATATACAATGGTTCAAAAAAGTTGGTGTTTACCCTATATCCTCGGCTCTCTACGCGCATAATAAAATCACGACTCACCCCCAGCGCAATAAGCTTATTTTTAAGAGCGTTCATGACCTGCCACAAACGTGGACCAGAGGCTTTCAATCCATAGCTATCCCATACTGACTTCATGATTGTCTCATCACGAATGAGCTCCGTACCTCCTTTTTTTAGCAAAAATTCCAGCAAGCGAAACATTGTTTTTCTCAATCGAACAGGTTTGTAAAGTGTATTAAGTGGTATCAGTAAGTGACGTTCCTTGATAAATAAAACACCTTCGGTTTCACTACCTAGCAGATATCCAAATACTTTCATAATCACCCCTACTACACTGGCAGGATGTAGTCCATGCACTCCTATTACTGCAACACTGCTAATATTCTTAAGATAATATCTTCATATGAATTCAATTATCAATTTATAGCAACTGCTAAGAATCCAGCGCTGCTTTTGAAGCATGGAGCAGCATGTTTAACTACAATTAATATCAAATCCAGTAAAAAGCGCTAATAAAAAACCTATTTCATCTCTTCTTTCATTCATAGTGATATGTAAAAACAATGAAGTGTAATGTTTTTATTTTAAGTCTGTTCGTAGGATAAAATTTCATTTCATTGTTGCTCCTGTATCAGTTACGTGATGTTTCCTGGTTTATATCAGTCAGTTAATGATTTCCCTTTTCTGAAATCAGGCTAGCTTGCGTTAAGTGACATGACAATAGATCAACAGTTCATTTAAGGCGCCTGAACAATGACAGGTGTGATTTGAGGTCTAACACATTGAAATCACATTAAAAAAAACTCAAAGCGTTTAGCTGATTAAGATCTTGTTTTGTTTTTTTGAGAAAATCATTTTCTCATTGGCATGAATGTCTTCATTAAAACTCAGGGCTAGAGCATGTAACGCGTGAAATTTTTTGATTGATTTGTAGGTAGTTTTCTACACCGCTCAAAACCAACTGGTTAATGTACAGGGTGAAGAGAAAAGCCAAACAGTTAACGAACTCAGGGCCGTTGTCTGTAAGTCCTACGAAATGTCAAAGGACAGCTCGTCAACCATGAGGAGCTTTATGCTACAGGTTGGTCGAAATTGCAGAATGCAACCTCTGTGAGCATAGACTATATCTTCGGGTATTACAGTTCACTCATGCCACATGAATATAACGGTGAATTATCACTAACCAAATCTGAAAGCCGAGACTGGAAAAACGCTAAAGCGGCGACCAGACAGATATCCTTCATGGTAGTAAAATATGCGGATTAATGAACAGTTATAGTTTCAGTCAGTAAGCGATACTTTTCTTAATAGATCGCGGCGGTGATGGGGAAGAACTGAGAAGGTTTGCGCGGTCAGTGAATAAGTGGGTGAGATTGATCACTCGATGGAAATTCGTAGAGTTGCATGAACAACAAGATGGTGAGAAATGGGTTAATACGCCTAATTGCTATCTCGAATTAACTGGCCTGCGCCAGGCTACGGGCCAGTTCAAATATAAACAGCCTACGCGAGCCTGATGCTCAGGAGAGTAACGCTCACCCACAATTTTAATCGTCTCAAGCGCCTGTGTTATCTGCCGCGAATCATCTTACGAAAGAATGATGTCGGCAGCCCCAGGTTTTCCTCCAGCCGGTGTAGTTTGGTGGGACCAGGGATAGGAACAATCCACGGCTTTTGTGCCAGCAGCCATGCCAGCGCGATTTGCGCAGACTTCACACCTTTCTGTGCTGCCAGTTAGCCATAGGGCAGGCACTCAGGAATGTTTGCGATCTTCGTCATCTTCAGCTTCTGCAACAGGCCAGTACAGATTAGCTTCCGAACAGCACTCATCACGCACATACAAGCGCCTGCCCTCGCCAGCTGGCGTTTTACTTTATATAAAGGAAATTACTGATGTCAGAACTTACTCTCACCGAAACCGAAGTGTTAACCGGCCACACCGACGTGATCTGCTCTTCCAGCATTGAGCGCATCGTCATCGGACGTAATACCACGCTGGCAAAGATTGAAGCACTCATTCAGCAACTCAACGATGTTTCAACGCTGACCCGTAGTATCGGAGGGAAAATCGCTCTTGACTGGGCTATGAAGCAGGACTTCCGCTGCGGCGGCTGGTTAATGGAAAAAGAGAAACTGCGATGAAAGCCATTACGCGCAATCTTGATTGCAGCATATGGCGAGACGTGATGAAGAAGTCCAGGATGCTCTCACTAATGGATGCAGAGGCCCGTAACCATTGCTACAACAGCCTGGAAAAGGACGATATTCCGGAAGTCAGCCAAGAGAATATTCTCAACACATTCGAGCAAGTGCATCATAGCAAAGGTGACGTATTTGAACGTGGGGCGTTCAATGTGTATAAAGGTCTGAGCTGGGATTACAAGAGTAACAGCCCGTGTAAATTTAGGAAAAAGATCATCGTGACAGGGCTGGCGAAATATGAGCGTTGGGGATTTGGGCTTAACTGTGGCTGGCAGCGCGATCGATTAGCTGACCTTGAGCGGATGCTGATGCTCCTTGACGGTAAGCGTACAGAGTGAACCGTATTGAAGAGGATGTGTTATTCAGTTGGCAGTGCGATGGGCCATGGCAGCAGTTCACTGACTCGGTTTACCGGCCAGTCGGCGATGACGTCAAGTACATGGTGAAGGTAGCGCTCGGGATCTACGCCATTTAATTTGCACGTACTGATCAGGCTGTACAGTAACGCTACGCGCTCACCACCTGGTCAGAGCCGAAGAACAGGAAGTTCTTGCGACCCAGACTGACCGTCCGCAGGGCATTTTCAGCGATGCTGTTATCTGCTTCAGCCCAGCCTTCGTCTGCATAGTACGTCAGCGCTGGCTACTGGTTCAGGGCGTACGCGAACGCTTTCGCCAGCTCCGAGTGTCGCGACAGGGTTGTTATCTTTTCTCTCCGCCAGTTTTCTAGGGATTTCAGCAGCGGTTTCGTTTTCAACTGACGTTCGGCAAGGCGCTGCTCTGCCGACATTCCCCCTATATCTGCCTCGATGGCGTACAACCCACCTATTTTTTTCAGGGCTTCCTCCGTCAACGCTGATGGGGTGCGAACGTGCACATCTTGGATTTTTCGCCGGGCGTGCGCCCAGCAGGCGGCTTCCCTGATATTACCTTCATGGTACAGCTAGTTGAACCCCGCTGAAGCTGGCAAGATGGCTCTGCGGATGGATGCCTTTTTTGTCAAGGCTGTATGCGAACCACACTGCTGCCGGCAGCGTTGATCCGGCCACAACCGACCAGTCTTCGTCTTTTTGTTGCCCGGCAGCAGTACGGGGACGGGCGTGTCATCGACATGAAGTTTGCCATCCGTCAGGACATAGTCCTGAGGCGCCTCTTCTAGCGGTGCCAGCAGGCGACAACACGCATCCACCCAACCTGACAGCACAGAACGACTTAGTTCCACACCCTGGCGGGCATAGATCTCTGACTGACGATACAGTGGCGCATGTTCTGCGTATTTTGACGTGAGTACCCGTGACAGCAGCCCCGGACCGGCGATACCTCGTTCTATGGGGCGTGATGGCGCCGGCGCCTGAACTATACGATCACATCGGCGACAGGCGTGTTTTTCGCGTACCGTGCGGATAACCCGGAAGGCGCTGCGCATCAGCTCCAGCTGTTCAGCGGCATCTTCACCCAGGTAACTCAGAGAACCACCACAGTCCGGGCAACAGGATTCGGCAGGAAGCATGCGCCTTTCATCAGGGGGTAGTGATTCAGGGAACGGTTTACGTGTACGGGTCTGGCGGAGTGGTCGTTGAACTGCCGGATCGTCGGCCCGACCGGTAAGCGCATCACTTTCCTTCTGAAGCGCCTTCAGGTGGGCTTCCATCTGTGCGATACGACGGGATACCTTTTAGGAGCGGCTGCCGAAGTTCATCCGCCACAGTTTATCCAGCTGCGCTTGCAGGTGGTCTATTTCACGTTCACGATCGGCCAGCTTTTCCAGCAGCGCACGGTTCAGCGCTTCCTGTTCGGCCAGGCGCTGTTTCAGCAGAAGGATGTCGTCAGAAGGGATGTCATTCATAAGCCCGTATTTTACCAGGCTTATTCTGCGACAACCAGGATAAAGAGGCCTACAGCATGGTCAGGGATGTCAGCAGCCGCTTCGGCTGTCTCCAGTCGATAGCTTCCATCAGCATCGCCAGTTGCGCTGGCGTCAGGAACACTTTGCCATCGCGGGCTGACGGCCAGGCGAAGCGGCCGCGCTCCAGCCGTTTGGTCAGCAGACACAGTCCGTCACCGGCAGACCACAACAGTTTGAACTAGCTGCCGCTGCGGCCCTGGAAAATGAAGACGTGGCCGGACATCGGATCATCTTTCAGCTCCATTTGCACCTTTGCGGCGAGGCCGTTGAAGCCGTTGCGCATATCGGTGGTACCGGCAACCAGCCAGATTTTTGTCCCTGATGGTAATGGGATCACCGTTTGAGCTCCTGTATCAGTAGATTCAGAAGGTTTTCGCTGACAGCCCCGTTGAGGCGAAGCGTCCCGTGCCGGAAGGTCACTTCACAGCTTATATTGAGTGATTCAGGTGCCGCAGCAGCTACAGATTGTGACCGGGAGGAGTCCAGGGAGAAATCTTCAGCATCAAGTGTTATCGGGAGCAGTTCAGGCATGCTGTTTTCTGCTGTTGAAGGAGAGCGTAGTTTTCCTTCACGCTAGTACTGGCACCATTTGAACAGCAGATTATCGTTGAGCCCATTTGCGCCACGGAGATCTCTTGTCGATGTGAGAGATCAACCATTTTGATTTTGAATTCAACGGGATAATTAGGGCTTTTTTTACGCACTGCGGTTAATGATTTCATGGATAGCGTCCACCATATTTGGTGTCCACTATCCTCTCAGGAATTTCAGGATCTGCCAGACAGTGCTGAAATGACCTTTACCCTTGACGGAAAGCCTGTTCCTGACAACCGTGCTGACGTTACCCGTCGGCTGGAAGATTATATCCATGAAAACAGACACAGTGATCACTATGAGGATGAGATATTTACTATTAAATACTTTCGGAAGGGAACGGCACATATAACTTTTAAGCGACCGAAACTGGTCGATAAGCTGAATGAAATCATAGCCAGACATTATCCAGGGGAGTTGCCCACTAAATAGCAAGGAGCCAAATTATGGTATCATTTTCAAACACGGATGGTGCTCGCTACGATTTCGTAAATGGTCAGAGCACTTTACCATCCAATCCAATTCAAATGGACGTAAAAATTCCTGTTAAACCTTCTAGTTTTGAGTGAATGCAAATGGGGGCCTTACTGGGGGCTCATACATTAATCGAACAAATTAAATTTATTTAATATCAATATATTGAAAACCACATTCGATTCCTGCAGGGGACAATCTGCCTTGTTACATCGGGAAATCCCTGCCTGACACCCCGCCCCCTTTAGAGATATTTTCGTGTTGCAGGCCTGATGCAAGCGATGGCAGCCCGCTGTTCAACCTTCCAGCTACGCTCGTTAACCGGCGTTTATCGAACAGTTTACGTTCTGAGAACTCCCACCTCCAGCTAAAGCACACGATCCCGTATTGTCATTAACGTCGTATACACCTCCGGATTCAATTCACTACATAAATAATTAAATGCAAATCATTCCCTGTAATAATAGCTATCAATTATAATTTTCTATTAGCGATATATTTAATTACTGCAGAAAAAGTGATAGACTGCACGACAGATAACGGTCTGACCCGATTCACCAATTGATATACAACATCATCTCTGATAAATTATTTAGCATGAATTAAACATCATACAATCATCAATACGTAGACAAAATTCAGCTTAAGAAACTCAAAAGCCAACCTATTTTTCATAAGATAATAATGACCATGGAAAGAAAAGAACGGAACATATGGAAACTCAACAACCTTCCGCCACTGGAATATTGTTCAATCTCTCGCGCTCAAAAATTATTAAATTGTGAATTAGAAGATCTGCTTCATTGGCATGATATTGGTGCAATAAGCCTTTGCATCAAATTAGGCAGAACCAACGGAACGTTAAAGAGTGCTATCCGCCATCAGCAGGGCGGCAACAAACCCTATTTTTTTAACACATCAAATATTGATGAATTGAGCAGAAGCGAAAGATCGTGGTCCCCTCACTCCAAAATAAACAAAATTTTTAGATTCAATGAAAGTGAACCGAACCTGGATGCCCAATATGGAACGCCTGTTACCCAGTTAAAACTCCGGGTTTCCGTATCTGGCCTGTGGTACAGCCACACGAGGAATTTAACGGAAGTACTAGAAAACCCCGATAGCATCATTACTGAACAGCGGATCAGCATAATTTCACCGGCAAGAAACGTCCTCTTCTGTCACTTCACCCCCGATGAGGATGAGAAGCCAACCATCACGATGAATAAGCTTTACATCACTAATCAGGCGATTGAGAAAATTTATGAGCATACCATCAGCAGCCGCCCTCTGGAATTTGCAGAAAAACCGCTAAATATAATTGAGGATAAAGAGGTGCATAATCCCTCAATTATTCTTCAAAATAAACTGCTCATTGAATTCATCAATCACATCATTCAAGCCAACCCACACTTTGGTGATAATATTCTAAACGCAACGGAAAACAATAAAAATAAAATATTCAATATCGCAATGGATAGACTAAGGGCAGAAGGCGTGGTCTCCAGCTACGGCAGTATTAATCTCCCGGCATCAGAATACACGCTCAAATGACTAACCGTGAATTTAAACATTAGAATAAAAACCCTTTCTGGCGCCATGAAGCGGTGGCGCATACCTCAGTTTTAAACGTCAAATGGCCTTCAATATAATTTCAGATATGAACCTGACTTCATAATAAGACCATACTTTATGAATTACCAGTCTGCTAATAAGTCATTTCATATAAACATAAATCAACATAACAACAAAGCTCGCTTATTCAGTATCTGTAAGACCTTCACTGATCTTCATCGCAGCCCGATGCGCCATCAGTATAAATTCGCGGGCCGCGGCGCTTTGCCAGGCGCCCTTTCGCTGTAGCAGACATGCGGTTCTCGCGAGTAACGGTGGGGTGAGTTCAATGGCAGTGAGATCGTCACGCGCCAGAATAATGGACGCCGGAAGCAGGGTTGCCAGCGATGTGCGTTCTACCACGGCCAGGAGAGCGCTAATCGAGTTAGCCTCCATCTGAACTTTCGGTTGAATATCACGCTGCCGGCAGTAACGTTCGATTTGCTGGCGAGTCGCGAAAGCGCGACTGAGCAGAATCAGAGATTCCTGACTGAGCGCAGCCAGCTTGACGCGTTCGGCCGTCGCCAGAGGGTGACGCCGGCCTACCACCAGCGCCAGGGTTTCCGAAAGCAGCGGCTGATAAACAATATCTCGCGCATCGTTGCCTTCGAAAGCAATGCCGATATCGAGCTCATCATTGAGCAACATGGCCTCCATTCGCTCCTGGGTCATCTCTTGCAAATCCAGCGTAATATTTGGGTAACGTTGATAGAACGAAGCCACCAGCGGCCCCACAAAGTAAGTCGTAAAGGTAGGCATCATCGCAATACGTAGCGAACCGCGCTGCAGGTCCTCCACATCATGAAGCGCACGCTGCCCCTCAGCGAGCTCCTGCCGCGCCCTGTGCGCGTACGTCAACCACACCTTCCCGGCATCCGTCAGACAAGTATGACGCCCGCTGCGATCAAAAAGCCGTACGCCCAGAGACTCCTCCAGCTGGCGAATCTGTTGCGATAAAGCCGGCTGCGAAATATGCAGTATCGCTGCGGCCCGCGTAAAACTACCTTGTTCAGCAACGGCAATGAAGTAATTGAGATGTCGCAGCAACATGAATTCACTCATAAGCAATTCAAATGAACTCAATCATAAATAAGTATTTTAACTTATCAAACAACAGGCGTACTCTCCCTGCGCCTTTTGACTGATAGCCCCAGGAGATCGCAATGAATTCCCCCCATCCTTACTTCAGCGCTCAACACGCCACGGTCACCCGGCAATGAATCAGACGCAACGTAACGGCGCCATGCTGCTGGTGTTGGTGCTTATCGGAATGAATATGCGTCCGCTGCTGACATCGCCAGGCCCGCTCCTTCCCCAGATACAGCAGGCAAGTGGTATGAGCTTCACGCTTGCCTCCCTGCTCACTGCGCTCCCGGTGATCGCGATGGGTCTGCTGGCGCTTGCCGGCGGCTGGATTAACAGCCGATTCAGCGAACGTCAAAGTATCGCCTTCAGTCTGTTAATCATCGCCGCCGGAGCTTTACTTCGCGAACTGGCGCCGCAGAGCGCGCTATTACTCAGCAGCGCGCTTCTTGGCGGGATCGGCATTGGTATTATCCAGGCGCTCATTCCTGCGGTAATAAAACGCCTGTTTCATCGTCGGACGCCTCAGGTGATGGGACTCTGGTCAGCGGCGCTGATGGGCGGTGGCGGTCTGGGAGCCGCATTTACGCCGTGGCTGGCGCAGCACAGCGCTATCTGGTATCACGCGCTTGCGTGGTGGGCGCTACCCGCAGCGACAGCGCTCCTTTGCTGGTGGCCGCTAAGCAGAACGTTACCTGTCCAGACGCCATCGACAATACAGCTCTCTGTTTTTCGCCATCGTCGAGCGTGGATACTTAGCCTCTATTTTGGTTTGATAAACGGCGGTTACGCCAGTTTGATCGCCTGGCTGCCACCCTACTATATGCAGTCAGGCTATAGCGCGCAGTTTAGCGGTACCCTTTTGGCGTTAATGACCGTCGGCCAGACTGGCGGAGCGCTACTTCTGCCTGTTCTGGCCAGGCATGAAGATCGGCGAAAGCTTCTGATGCTGGCGCTGGCGCTGCAGCTCATCGGCTTCTGCGGCTTTATCTGGCTACCGCAGCAGCTACCGCTTGCCTGGGCTATCTGCTGCGGTATTGGACTTGGCGGCGCGTTTCCGCTCTGCCTGGTACTGGCGCTCGATCACGCGAAGCACCCCGCTATCGCGGGTCGCCTGGTGGCCTTTATGCAAGGAGTGGGCTTTATTATTGCAGGTATTTCCCCCTGGCTTTCAGGGCTGCTGCGGAGCTTAAACGGCAATTTCCTTCCGGGCTGGATGTTTCACGCCGCCTGCGTCCTGGCGTTAATGCTCCTCACATTGCGTTTTGCCCCGGCACGCTATCCGCAAGAGTGGCAACATCAGAACTCAGCCACTCGCTAAACCCGTCTAATCCTCTTACGGGATGGTTACCCCATCCCGTATTCAGACAGAAAAAAGCCCAAAATCAAGTAACTATATCCCTACAAAAACCATTGTTAACGACCGTCGCCAGAATGAAATTTAATACCGAATGAAATTAATGTGTCGCCGAATCACGACACTCGTAAGTAACTAAAAATTAATAAAAAAATGGCTCTTGTTTCCCTCATTTTTTAGGCGTACATTAGCGCCATCTGGAGCCGTTTACGCTCAGAATTTACAGCTACCGCCGGCTAAAAAAGTGTCGTTTTAGTTAGCGATAGCTGAGCAGGCAATGAAGAGCAAATTCATGTAAGGCGTCTCGCCGAGAGCGCGGAGTGATGAGTCGTGAAATATTTCTTAATGGGCATTTCTTTTATGGTCATCGTTTGGGCCGGTACTTTCGCCCTGATGATCTAGCTTTAACGGTGTTAAAAAAAGGAGCCTCTCGGCTCCTTTTTTTATTCGTTGCTTTCGCTGGTTAACTTAGCCGCTGCCGGAAGCAGCCCGTCGGCGCGGAACATTGATTTAATACCGCGTACGGCCTGGCGGATACGATCGCGGTTTTCGATTAAAGCGAAGCGTACGTGAGTATCACCGTAATCACCAAAACCGATGCCGGGTGAAACGCAGACTTTAGCATCCTGCAGCAGCTTTTTAGCAAACTCCAGGGACCCCATGGCCGCGTACTGCTCAGGGATCTTAGCCCATACGTACATCGAGGCCTTCGGGCACTCCACCATCCAGCCCGCCTCATGTAACCCTTTCACCAGCACGTCCCGGCGGCGTTTGTACTGTTCGGCGATGTCGCGAACGCACTGCTGATCGCCTTCAAGCGCAGCAATAGCCGCAACCTGCAGAGGAGTGAAAGTGCCGTAATCGTGGTAGCTTTTAATGCGCGCCAGCGCATTAACCAACGTTTTGTTACCCACCATAAAGCCAATACGCCAGCCTGCCATATTGTAGCTTTTTGAGAGCGTAAAGAATTCGACGGCCACATCGCGCGCGCCGGGAACCTGCATAATAGAAGGCGCTTTCCAACCGTCATACACAATATCGGCGTAGGCCAAATCGTGCACGACCAGTACGTCATAACGCTTCGCCAGCGCGACGACTTTCTCGAAGAACTCCAGTTCAACGCACTGCGCTGTCGGATTGGATGGAAAACCGAGGATCATCATTTTCGGCTTCGGATAGCTCTCACGAATAGCGCGCTCAAGCTCGTTAAAAAAATCCACGCCTTCAACGAGGGGAACTGAACGAACCTGAGCTCCGGCAATCACCGCACCGTAAATATGAATTGGATAGCTGGGATTCGGCACCAGCACGGTGTCGCCATGGTCAAGCGTCGCCAGCATCAGATGCGCCAGCCCCTCCTTTGAACCGATGGTCACAATCGCTTCTGATTCCGGATCGATCTCTACGTCATAGCGATCCTGATACCAGCGAGAAATAGCCCGGCGCAGTCGCGGGATGCCGCGAGAGGTGGAATAACCGTGCGTATCGGGGCGCTGGGCAACGGTACATAGCTTTTCAACGATATGCGGCGGCGTCGCGCCATCGGGGTTACCCATGCTGAAGTCAATAATATCTTCGCCGCGGCGTCGCGCAGCCATTTTGAGTTCGGCAGTAATATTAAAAACGTACGGGGGGAGACGATCGATACGCGTAAAACGGCGTTCAGGACTGAATTCAGCCATAGATTCCTCGGATTAACGTTAGCGCCCGGACCGTCCGAGCGACGCGGCTGCAACCGCAGCACGTTTAGAAAATAACCCGAATATTTTCTTCCTGTCGAGAGGTGGATTAAAAAAAATTTTTCACGCTGAAAACGGGCATCATTTCAGCTAAATACGGCAGAAAGAAGCATCCTGGATATCATACCCTTCATTAAATTTAACATTTTGATATCTTTAACTTTACGCAAAAAGCACCGCCTGCGCAGACGCTATTGAAACTCAGCGCATCGTCATTAATCCCCTTTTATTTGTGTGACTTTTCCTCATTCCTCTCTTCGGCTGGTCTTCTGCGACGAGGTTTTCTATCATATTGCTTTCTCGCGATTAACACGGCGCACACATGCACGAAATATTTACTATGCTGCTGGCGGTTTTTGACCGCGCGGCATTAATGCTGATTTGTCTCTTTTTTCTCATTCGCCTGCGCCTGTTTCGTGAACTTCTGCATAAATCCGCGCACACGCCAAAAGAGCTGCTGGCCGTTACCGCCATTTTCTCCCTGTTTGCCCTTTTCAGTACCTGGTCCGGCGTACCGGTCGAAGGTTCACTGGTCAACGTGCGTATTATCGCAGTCATGTCCGGCGGGATCCTCTTCGGCCCCTGGGTAGGCGCGATAGTGGGCGTCATTGCCGGCGTACATCGCTATCTAATCGATATTGATGGCGTCACCGCCATCCCCTGCTTTATCACCAGCATTGTCGCCGGTCTACTCTCCGGGTTAATCAGTCGTAAAGTCCCTAAAGCGCAGCGCTGGAAAGCGGGGATCCTCGCCGGGATGCTGTGCGAAACCTTAACCATGATACTCGTGGTGGCGTGGGCTCCATCGTTCTCGCTGGGGATAGATATCGTGTCAAAAATCGGTATTCCGATGATCCTTGGCAGCGTATGCATCGGTTTTATCGTTTTGCTGGTGCAGAGCGTTGAAGGGGAAAAGGAGGCCAGCGCCGCGCGTCAGGCGAAACTGGCGCTCGACATCGCTAACAAAACGCTCCCCTTGTTTCGCCACGTCAATAGCGAGTCCCTGCGTCAGGTATGCGATATTATCCGCCGCGATATTAATGCCGATGCCGTCGCCATTACCAATACTCAACATGTGATGGCCTACGTCGGCGTCGGGGAAATCAACTACCGGGATAACGACGACTTTATCAGCCCGACAACGCAACAGGCGATTCGCTATGGAAAAATCATTATTAAAAACAATGACGAAGCTCATCGGACGCCGGAAATACACTCTATGCTGGTCATTCCTCTATGGGAAAAAGGCATCGTCACCGGTACGTTAAAAATCTATTATTGCCACGCTCACCGCATAACCTCATCGCTACAGGAAATGGCGATTGGCCTGTCGCAAATCATCTCGACTCAGCTGGAGGTCTCCCGCGCAGAGCAGCTTCGTGAAATGGCTAATAAAGCCGAACTGCGCGCACTGCAAAGCAAAATTAACCCCCACTTTTTATTCAATGCCCTGAACGCGATTTCGTCGTCGATTCGCATGAATCCGGACACCGCGCGCCAGTTAATTTTTAATCTGTCGCGCTATCTCCGCTACAACATTGAATTAAAAGATGATGAACAAATAGACATCAAAAGGGAGCTGTATCAAATCAAGGATTACATCGCCATTGAACAGGCTCGCTTCGGCGACAAGCTGACGGTGATTTATGATATTGATGATGAAGTCAGCTTTATGATCCCCAGCCTGCTTATTCAGCCGCTGGTGGAGAATGCGATTGTCCACGGGATTCAGCCTTGTAAAGGTAAAGGGGTGGTGACCATCGGCATTAATGAGTGCGGAAATCGGGTACGAATTAGCGTTCGCGATACGGGGAACGGTATTGACCCTGCGGTAGTGGCGAGAGTCGAGGCTAACGAAATGCCGGGAAATAAAATTGGCCTGCTCAATGTTCATCATCGGGTCAAGCTGCTGTACGGCGAAGGCCTGCATATCCGACGCCTGACGCCAGGGACCGAAATCGCCTTCTATGTGCCTCACCAGCACGCGCCCCAGGCGGCCAGGGAGTCGCTGCTGTCATGAGCGGAGATAAAATGAAAGTCATCATTGTTGAAGATGAGTTCCTCGCGCAGCAAGAGCTCACCTGGTTGATTAACACCCATAGCGAGATGGAGATTGTCGGCACCTTTGACGACGGGCTGGACGTACTGAAGTTTTTACAACACAACAAAGTCGACGCCATTTTTCTCGACATCAATATTCCTTCGCTGGATGGCGTACTACTGGCGCAAAATATCAGCCAGTTCGCGCATAAGCCCTTTATCGTATTTATTACCGCGTGGAAAGAACATGCGGTGGAAGCCTTTGAGCTGGAAGCCTTTGATTACATCCTGAAGCCCTATCAGGAGTCGCGCATCATTAATATGCTGCAAAAGCTGACCAGCGCCTGGCAGCAGCAGCAGCAGCCGAGCGCCGGTGCGATGCCTAATCCGGCCAGGGAAAATGACACCATTAACCTGATTAAAGATGAGCGGATTATCGTCACCAGCATCCACGATATTTACTATGCGGAAGCGCATGAAAAGATGACTTTTGTTTATACCCGAAGAGAGTCATTTGTGATGCCGATGAATATTACGGAGTTCTGCAACAAGCTACCGACGGCGCACTTTTTCCGCTGTCACCGCTCGTACTGCGTCAACCTGAACAAAATTCGCGAAATCGAACCCTGGTTTAACAACACCTATATTCTGCGGCTTCGCGATCTGGAGTTCCAGGTTCCGGTCAGCCGCAGCAAGGTCAAAGAGTTTCGCCAGCTCATGCATCTGTAGGAAAGTTACCCGGATAAGCGATTTATCCGGGTTAACGTCAGGATTAAAGAACCTGTCCCAGAGTCTGACGCAGGTGGGCTCCGGATCCCAGTAGCCCCGGATTGTCGTGGACGATCAGATAGACCGGGATATCCTGCACGAAGGCTTTAAACCGACCTTTATCTTCAAAACCGCCGCGAAAACCTGAAGCTTTAAAGAAATCGAGGAAGCGCGGCACAATGCCGCCAGCGATATACACGCCGCCAAAAGTACCGAGCGTCAGCGCCAGGTTACCGCCAAAGCGGCCCATAATGACGCAAAATAGCGATAGCGCGCGACGGCAATCGATGCAGGTATCGGCCAGCGCACGTTCAGTCACATCCTTAGGCTGCAGATTTTCCGGCAGACGCCCGTCAGATTTAACGATCGCATGATAAAGGTTCACCAATCCGGGCCCTGAAAGTACGCGCTCGGCGGAGACGTGACCCAGCTCGGTACGCAGCTCTTCCAGAATAATGCCTTCCTCTTCGCTGTTAGGCGCAAAATCCACGTGCCCGCCCTCTCCCGGCAGGCTCACCCAGCGCTTATCGACATGAACCAGATGAGCAACGCCCAACCCGGTACCTGCGCCATAGACGGCTATCGGCTTGCCTTCAATCGGCTTCGCGCCGCCAAACTGAATCAGATGTTCGGCTTTCAACATCGGGATCGCCATCGACACCGCCGTGAAATCATTAATGATTTCCAGATGCGAGAACCCCAGATTTTTTTTCATCTCGGCGATAGAAAATGCCCAGGTGTGGTTGGTCATCGCCACCCAATCGCCGGTAATGGGACAGGCGATGGCTATACAGCCGTCCTCAACCTTGACGTTATGCTCTTCCAGATAGACCTGAACAACAGCTTCAAGACTGGGATAATCGAGCCCGGAATAGGTCTTTGCACGGGAGATCTCCCCGCTTGCCAGATCGCACAACGCCAGACGAGCATTCGTTCCGCCTACGTCCCCTACTAAAGCAAATTTTGTCATTCCGTTACGGCTCCGCTAAAGTCAAAATAATTCTTTTGGCACACTCTAAATTCATGAAGCGCTAACAACAACGACCAACGCATAAGCGCCCCTGGTTTAGCGATCTGCGTCACAATTGAACTGAAATTCATGAAAAATTGAGCATCCTGGCGCTTACAATTTTCAGGTTGCATCATTACTTTATCGTTTCAGCACCATTTGCGTCGACGCTCTTTACGAGTCCATGCAAATTAGTGCCAAGGATACTCAGAAGGATATTTTCATGCTGCACCCACGCGCCAGAACCATGCTCCTATTATCGATACCCGCAGTCGTCATTGGTATTGCTTGCAGTCTGGTTTTAATCGTGGCGATGAAAATAGCCGCCGTTTTGCAAAATATCCTGTGGACCAGCCTGCCTGCGAGCGTAGGCATCAATGCCGATGGCCCTTTGTGGACGATGGCTATTCTCACCGGAACCGGCATCGCCGTTGGGCTGATCGTGCGCTTTAGTCCCGGGCACGCGGGACCGGACCCGGCAACAGAGTCGCTGATAGGCGCACCGGTCAGCACCAGCGCGCTGCCGGGTCTGCTTGCGGCGCTGATAGTGGGTCTGGCGGGCGGCGTTAGCCTGGGGCCGGAACATCCTATTATGGTCGTGAATATCGCCCTGGCGGCTGCGGTGGGCAGTCGCCTGTTTCCACGCATTACCCCTCTGGACTGGACGATTCTCGCCGCCTCCGGCACCATCGGCGCGCTATTCGGCACTCCGGTCGCGGCGGCGTTGATATTTTCGCAAACGCTGAACGGCAGCAACGATGTTCCCCTGTGGGACAAGCTATTTGCTCCGCTGCTTGCGGCGGCAGCGGGTTCCCTGACCACCAGCCTGTTTTTTCACCCCCATTTTTCGCTACCGCTGCCTTATCTGTCGGAGCTGCGCTTCGTCGACATTATTAGCGGCGCCATCGTGACGCTTATCGCGATTGCCGTTGGCATGGTCGCCGTCTGGTGCCTGCCGCGTCTACACACGCTGATGCATCGTCTGAAAAATCCTGTGCTTACGCTGGGCGTCGGCGGGTTTTTATTAGGGATTCTGGGCGTCATCGGCGGGCATATCACGCTATTTAAAGGCCTTGATGAGATGCAGCAGTTGCCGGTAAGCCTGACGCTTGGCGCCAATGATTACCTGCTTATTGCCGTGATCAAGCTTGCGGCGCTGATACTTGCCGCCGCCTGCGGTTTTCGCGGCGGGCGTATTTTTCCTGCCGTGTTCGTCGGCGTCGCGCTCGGTCTGATGCTGCATGCACACGTTCCCGCCGTGCCGGCAGCCATCACGGTTTCCTGCGCTATCCTCGGCCTGACGCTGGTAGTGACGCGTGATGGCTGGCTGAGCCTGTTTATGGCGGCAGTGGTCGTGTCGGATACCACGCTACTGCCGCTACTGTGCATTGTTATGCTTCCGGCCTGGCTGCTGCTGGCCGGAAAGCCGTTGATGATTGCCAGAAAGCATAGCGATTAAACGCGACTGTTCCTCTCTTCCAGCGCCTGAGTGACCGTGCGCAGAAAGTCGGGGATATCCATTTTGGGCAGCATCACCTCTACCAGCGTCAGTCTGTCTGAGGCGACGCTGCTGTTCATCGCTTCTCTCAGCTCATGCGTGCGAGTCACGCGCCAGCATCGGGACGGGACATCGGGAGCAAAAGCATCAGGCAGACGATTCCAGTCCCAGAGCGCAATATCGTTATACCGCTGCTCGGGGCCGTGAATCGCGCGCTCCACCGTATAGCCTTCGTTATTGAGCAACAGAATCAGCGGACGTTGCTTATCCCTGAGCATCGATCCCAGTTCCTGAATAGTTAACTGCGCTGCGCCATCGCCGACAATCAGCACGACCCTTCTGTCCACCGCTGCTATTTGCGCCCCGTAGGCTGCCGGAAGGGTGAAACCTATCGATCCCCATAGCGGCTGGACAATCAGCGTTGCGTCAGTGGGCAGCTTAAGCGCGGCGGCGCCAAAAGCCGCGGTTCCCTGATCGGCAAGAATAATGTCTCCCGGGCGGAGCTGTTCCTGCACCGTACTCCAGAAGTTTTTCTGCGTCAGGCTTCCTTCAGGCGCGCCGCTCACCCCGGGCGCCTGAATATTCGGCGGCACCCATTCCCCCGCCAGACTTGCGGAGAGCTCGATGACTATTTCGAGCGCCTTATCCATCGGAACCCGGCTGAACCAATGGTCGCCTACCCGAACGGCAAACGGCTGGATTTCAATCGTTTTTTCCTGCGGCAGATGCTGGGTAAAGCCCGCGGTAATGGTGTCGGTAAAACGGGTGCCGATACAAATAATGGTGTCAGCGTTTTCAATGGCCTCGCGGGTTTCCTCTGCGCTCGCAATCCCGCTGTAAGTGCCAACAAAACCGCTTTGTTGCTCATCAAAAAGCCCTTTGCCCATTAACATCGTGGCGCAGGAGACGGGCACGCTGGCGACCCATTTTCTGAGAACATTTTGTAGCCCATAGCGCTGAGCAAGAAAATCAGCCAGCAGCGATACGCGACGACGACTTCTGAGCATCCGCTCCGCGTGCTCGCGGAATCCCGCCAGCTGGTTCTCATCGGCAGGCAGACTCGGAATAAGCAAAGGATGTGCAGGGGGTGTCGCTTTTGCCTTCGCCACATCGGCAGGCAGCATCAAATAACCGGGGCGATGATGGGTGAGCATCTCGCAGAGTACGCGGTCGATTTCATGGCAGGCATTTCCCGCCGCCAGTACCGCCTGAGAGCAGGTAATCTGCTCGCTCATGCGCGAGAAGTGGCTGAAATCACCGTCGCCCAGCGTATGGTGCAGCAGCTCGCCGCGCTGCTGCGCGCCGGTTGAGGGGGCGCCGACAATATGCAGAACCGGAACATGTTCGGCGTAGCTGCCGGCAATACCGTTAAGCGCGCTCAGTTCCCCGACGCCGTAGGTGGTCAACAGCGCGCCTGCGCCTTTGATACGCGCATAGCCATCAGCGGCGTAGGCCGCGTTGAGCTCGTTAGCGCAACCTACCCACCCTAAATTCTGCTGCGCAATAACGCTATCGAGAAACTGTAAATTGTAATCACCAGGTACGCCAAACAAGCGGTCTATGCCGCAATCTACGAGACGATCCAGCAGATAATCGCCAATGGTATAAGTCGGTTGCATATCCTTACTCTCCTCTCGTGCAGGTAAGTTGAGTATTGAATAAGCAGTTGCGCTGTCCAGATTGCACTCAACAAAGACGGTGGAAAGCAAAATTTACGCGTTCCGGGAGTATACTCGCCGGCAAACATTCTTTAGTGTAAACGTATACACAACCCTGTTTTAAGTGCGGAGGAAGTATGGTTTACCAGGCAAACACCACGCGATATCAAACGATGGAATACCGCCGTTGCGGTCATAGCGGGCTAAAGCTACCGGCAATTTCTCTTGGGCTTTGGCATAATTTCGGCGACGAAACGCGGGTGGAAACCAGCCGTCAGCTTCTGCGTCACGCATTCGATCTCGGCATCACCCATTTCGACCTGGCCAACAACTACGGGCCACCGCCGGGTTCCGCGGAGAGCAATTTTGGTCGCATCCTGAAAGAGGACTTCTTGCCCTATCGCGATGAACTGATTATCTCCAGTAAAGCCGGTTACACCATGTGGGACGGCCCCTATGGCGACTGGGGCTCACGCAAATATCTGATTGCCAGCCTCGACCAAAGCCTTAAACGAATGGGCCTCGACTATGTCGATATTTTCTACCACCACCGTCCCGATCCTGAAACGCCGCTGCAGGAAACCATGCGCGCGCTGGACCATCTCGTCCGCCAGGGGAAGGCCCTGTACGTTGGATTATCGAATTATCCTCTCGAACAGGCCCGGGAAGCCGTCAATATTCTTAACGAGCTGGGCACACCGTGTCTGATTCATCAGCCTAAATATTCCATGTTCGAACGCTGGGTCGAGGGGGGCTTACTCGATTTCCTGCAGAGCGCAGGGGTGGGAAGTATAGCGTTTTCACCGCTTGCCGGCGGCCAGTTAACTAACCGTTATCTGCACGGCATTCCGGCGGATTCCCGCGCCGCCAGCGGCAGTCAATTCCTGCAACCGGATCAGCTTACCGAAAGCAAACTGGAAAAGATTCGTCAACTTGACGCACTGGCCGAAGCCCGCGGGCAGAAGCTCTCGCAGATGGCCCTGGCCTGGGTGCTGCGCGACGAGAAAGTGACTTCGGTATTGATTGGCGCCAGCAAAACCACGCAGCTCGACGATGCGATTGGCATGCTGGAAAACCGCCGTTTCACCGCCGAAGAACAGGCAACGATTGACGCAATCCTTGCGGTGTAAATTCATTTTTACTTTAGCAAAAAGTGCTCTCACTGGCGATTTAGGAGTTCCTCCGATGCGACGGGGCTTTACTGCCCCGTAATATCGGGTTAACAGGCCGACAACGGCCCCGATCGTGAAGGAGAAGAGTATGTTCAGGTCACTGATTTTGGCTGCAGTGCTTCTGGCTTCAGCGCCATTGGTCGCTAACGCTGGTGAAATCACCCTGTTGCCATCAATAAAATTACAAATTGGCGATCGCGACAATTATGGTAACTACTGGGACGGTGGCGGCTGGCGCGACCGTGATTACTGGCGTAAACACTATGAATGGCGCGATAACCGCTGGCGTCGTCACGATAACGGCTGGCATCGCGGCTGGGATAAAGGTAAAGCCTACGAACGCGGCTATCGCGAAGGCTGGAAAGATCGCGACGACCGACGCGGCGGCTGGGGACGAGGCCATGGCGGCCGCGGCCATGGTCACGGGCATCATTAATCGCAAAAGGGAGCCATCCGGCTCCCTTTTTTAATTACCTGCTTAACCGACCAGCGTTCCAACAATCAGCCAGCCGTTGAGCACCACAACCACCGCGACAATCGCCCACCCCAGCACTTTCACCCACCGGGAATTAACCAGATCCCCCATCAGCCGCGCATTGCTGGTAAAGATGAGCAGCGGCACCAGCGCCAGGGCGATACCGAAGCTCAGCAAGACCTGGCTCATCACCAGAATACGCGTCGGATCAAGCCCCATCAAAATCACAATGAATGAAGGCAGCATGGTAATGGCCCGACGAAACCACAGCGGAATATGAAAGCGAATAAAACCCTGCATTACGACCTGCCCCGCCAGGGTGCCTACAACCGTGGAGGATAAACCGGCGGCGACCAGGCTCAGCCCAAAGATGGTGGCTGCCGCGTGGCTCAACAACGGCTCCAGCGTCAGATAGGCCTGATCGAGATCGGCAACGCCGGTGTGACCATTGAAATGGAAGGCCGCGGCGGCGGTCGCCATCATGGCCAGGTTAACAAAACCTGCGATGGTCATAGCGATGGCAACATCCCAGCGCGTGGCGTTATAGCGCTCTTTGCGCGTCCCCCCGTGCAGGTGCTGAGTGAGCGACGAGTGTAAATAGATAACATGCGGCATGATGGTCGCCCCCAATACCCCGGCGGCAAGGAATACCGCTTCGCTGGTTGGCAGAGACGGTACGAGCATGCCTTTCGCCAGCGGCGCCAGCGCCGGCTGGGAGAAGATAAGTTCAACGACATAAGCCGCCGCAACAAACAGCAGCAGTCCGCCGATGACTTTTTCCAGCGGTTTTTGTCCGCGGCGCTGTAGCATCAGGATCAGGAACGTCGCGATCCCCGTCAATACCGCGCCCTGCAGCAATGACACGCCGAGCACCAGCTTAAATCCAATGGCTGCGCCAATAAACTCTGCAAGGTCGGTCGCCATAGCGATAATTTCCGCCTGCACCCAGTAAAACCACACCACCGGACGCGGGTAGTGGTCGCGAATTTGCTCTGCCAGATTTTTACCGGTAGCGATACCCAGCTTCGCCGACATCACCTGAATCAGCATCGCCATCAGATTTGCCCACACGACCACCCATAGCAGTTGGTAGCCAAAGCTGGCGCCGGCCTGGATGTTAGTAGCGAAATTACCCGGATCGATATAGCCAATGGCAGCAATGAACGCAGGCCCCATCAGGGCGAGCTTAATCTTGCGCGCTGCGCGACCGCTGCTATTCTCAACGCGACTGTTTGTCATTTTCTGCCTCTGGAAATATAGCCTTTGCTATGTTTTATGCTATCAAAATGCGAATGATTATCAAGTTCATTTAGAGCGATGATAATGATTGCTGTGATAGGGGGGAACGATAGCAGGTCAGTAACTTAAAACCGGGGAACTGATAAATTCTCTTAATCAGTCATCAGAATAGTACAACAGCGCAACTTTTAAAACTTTTACGTAACATAACAAAAATGCATGGTTGATCACTATTTTTGCCATTAGTCACATATCCTTGCAATAGTGTGTGCTGGCTCTCGTTTTCTTTGCGCTTGTTACATAGAATGTGCACAGAAATTTAACCTGCCTCATATTTGGAGCAAATATGGACCGCGTCTTGCACTTTATTCTCGCGATCGTAGTGGTGGCTATTCTGGCCCTGTTGGTCAGCCACAACCGTAAGCAGATTCGTATTCGTTATGTCATTCAGCTGCTTGTCATTGAAGTGCTGCTGGCCTGGTTCTTCCTGAACTCTGACATTGGTCTGGGTTTTGTGAAGGGCTTCTCCGAGATGTTCGAAAAACTCCTCGGCTTTGCCAATGAAGGGACAAACTTTGTCTTCGGCAACATGAACGACAAAGGCCTGGCTTTCTTCTTCCTGAAAGTTCTGTGCCCTATCGTCTTCATTTCCGCGCTGATTGGTATTTTGCAGCATATTCGTATTCTGCCTATCGTCATTCGCGCGATCGGTACCGTACTGTCCAAAATCAACGGTATGGGCAAGCTGGAATCCTTTAACGCAGTCAGCTCGCTGATTCTGGGTCAGTCTGAAAACTTCATCGCGTATAAAGATATTCTTGGCAAAATGTCCCGCAACCGCATGTACACCATGGCTGCGACCGCGATGTCTACGGTATCCATGTCTATCGTAGGTGCGTACATGACCATGCTGCAGCCGAAATACGTTGTTGCGGCGCTGGTACTCAACATGTTCAGTACCTTTATCGTTCTGTCGCTGATTAACCCGTATCGCGTTGACGAAAGCGAAGAAAATCTGCAGATGTCTAATCTGCATGAAGGCCAAAGCTTCTTCGAAATGCTGGGTGAATATATCCTGGCGGGCTTTAAGGTGGCGATTATCGTCGCCGCCATGCTGATTGGCTTTATTGCCCTGATCTCCGCGCTGAACGCCCTGTTCGCCACCGTTACCGGCTGGTTTGGCTATAGCATCTCCTTCCAGGGGATCCTCGGCTATATCTTCTATCCGGTGGCGTGGGTCATGGGCGTACCGGCAGGCGAAGCGCTGCAGGTAGGTAGTATTATGGCAACCAAGCTGGTTTCTAACGAATTCGTCGCCATGATGGATCTGCAGAAAGTGGCCGCCACGCTCTCACCGCGTGCGGAAGGTATCATCTCTATCTTCCTGGTCTCCTTCGCTAACTTCTCATCTATCGGCATTATCGCTGGCGCAATTAAAGGCCTGAACGAAGAGCAAGGTAACGTGGTTTCTCGCTTCGGCCTGAAGCTGGTTTACGGTTCTACTCTGGTGAGCGTGCTTTCTGCGTCTATCGCCGCGCTGGTACTGTAATCCCTCTTCGCTAGAGAGAAAGCCGGGCAAGTCCCGGCTTTTTTACGTCCGCAGCTCGCTCAGCGGCTGCGGTTTACCTACCAGATACCCCTGGAGGTAATCGACCCCTAGCTGAAGAAGTTTTTCCCGCTGCTCCGGCGTTTCAACGTATTCCGCCACCACCTTCATCTTTTTAACCTTAGCCATTTCGATAATCGATTTGACCATAATGGCGTCCAGCGGATCGGTTTCGATATCCCGCACGAAGCAACCGTCAATTTTTAAAATATCGGCCTGCAGGCTTTTCAGCCGCTCATAGTTAGCGTAGCCGGTGCCAAAATCATCGATAGCGATAGCGCAGCCGAATTCTCGCAGCTGCTGTATGTTATGCATGCTGGTTTCCACATCGGAAAACGCCTGCTCTTCGGTGACTTCAATCGTAATCGCCTCCGCCGACAGGTTATAGCGTTTAAAAAGCGAGATAATTTGCGTCGCGCTATCCTTTTGCATCAGCGTATAGGGCAGTAGATTCACGGAGAAGTGCTGCCCTTGATGGTGCCTGAGCGAGCTGAACAGCGTTTCCAGTACCTGCATATCAAAGCGCTGGCTCAGATTAAACTGCGCGATCGGCGGAATAAACTTATCGGGCGTAATGATGTTATTACCGCAGCGCATACGGCAAAGAACTTCGTAGTATCCCTTTCCTGCGGCATCGCGGATGGGCTGGGCATACAGTACCAGACCGCGCTCGTTAAGCGCCTGCTTAATCTGCGCCAGCAGCCGGACCTGTTCGCTTGTTTGATCGGAAATCTGTTCCTGAGCGGCGTCAAGCGCTAACACGCGACGAGCCGCGCCGGCCTGCTCCGATAGCCAGCTAAGCTGACCAAGCATCGGGTGAATATCCGATTCGGTACCGCTATAGCCTCCCCACGATGCGCCAAACTCGAGATCCAACGTCTGGTTGTTCCAGCTGAACTTTTTATGGTTAAGCGTGGAAACGATATGATTTAAACGCGCCTCAGGTTCAGGGCCGTTTAGCACCAGCAATAGCTCGCTGCCGGGAAGCTGAAAAATCCGCTCTCCCTGAGACAATAGCGGCTGTAGCTTACAGGCGATTTGCCGTTTGCTCTCTACTCTCATCATCATGCCGTAATGGCGGCTAAGGAAATCCAGATTCTGTATTCGCAGGCTGCTTATAGCAACCGCGGGGTTACGCTGCAGATGACTCTCCAGCGCACGCAAATTGGGCAAACCGGTTAGCGGATCTTCTTCCGCCTGGTCTCGCCATCTGAACTTCATTCTTTCACTGCGCGCGTAGATATCCGCCATATAAAACAGACAGATAGTGAAACAAATTAGCACCGAAAGCACAAATGACAGGGAATATTCACTTTGTACCCCATGCAAAAAATTCTGGTTATAGGCCACGAGTAAAAATGCTGAAACGGACCACGAAATGCGAATCAGCGTATGCGCCAGACGACTAATACCAATAAAGTACAAAATGAAAATAAGAGGAACTAAATAACCAGCAATAAAAACAGAATCATAAGGCGTACATAGCACCAGTAATATTGCCGCCAGCGCTACAAACCAGTACAGCGTAAATACTCGCTGCTCGCGCACTTGCCATGAATGACAAAGATTGCGCCAGAATACTCGCGCATATCGCGGACTGATAATGATCCGCAACGGATAATAAAAGAAGGTCGTAAAAATTAACGCAGCGCTAATCAGGCTCTGTATATCGATAACGGTGTAGATAACCGACATATTGCCGAAATAGCTGGAAATCGCCAGCGGAAACGAAAAGAAGCGCCCCGCCAGATACATTGTGATCTTGAGCAGAATTGGCGCGAAGAAACCGCCCCAGAAAACCCTCACGCCCATATGTTTCGCCGTCAGCCCGGCGCGCCAGCGCCTTCCAAGCTGATAACGGACAATAGCGCAGGAGAGGAATACCGAGAAGAGCTGGCAAAAAAGCAGGATGACCGCCTGAGTGAAGGTCAGATCGATTATCCAGGAATTGGTAATCGCAAACGCGATTACCAATGGAGCAACGGCATAGCGGCCAAAAATAAAAAGCACAGCATACATTAAGCTCAACGGCAGCCATGCCAGATAAATTTGATTTCCGTCAATAATAGTTTGAGGAGAAATAAATCTGGACAGCGGAATGGCTATAAAGCAGACCAGAAGGGCCAGCAGAGTTTTTTTGATCTTAATGTTAAAATGATCAATCATTATTGTTAATTAAAACTCCTGCGGCAACAAATATATTTAGGCAGCAAATATTATGTTGCTTAATAAAGGCAGGCAAGATTTTAAATAGTGAAAAAATCTGAAATTACTTAACGCGGAGATTTACTGACTTATTCGGAAAGTACTTTACATTTCCCTGATAAAAACAAAAACCCCCGCCGCAGCGAGGGTTCGGAATTTGGTGGAGCTAAGCGGGATCGAACCGCTGACCTCTTGCATGCCATGCAAGCGCTCTCCCAGCTGAGCTATAGCCCCACAGGACCTCTTTACGAACCAAATCTGCTGGGTGCAGGATTTGGTGGAGCTAAGCGGGATCGAACCGCTGACCTCTTGCATGCCATGCAAGCGCTCTCCCAGCTGAGCTATAGCCCCGTAACGTAAAGCGTGTCGTGTTGACGGGCGGCATAATATGAATTCCTTCGTCAGGTGTCAACGGCAAAATGAATCCCCGCAATTTGATCGCTGAAAAAGCAGGCAAACGGCTGACATTGCGAGCCTTATCGCAGCCAGAAGCTAAACATGTCACTCTTTCCTGTAAAAGGATGCTATAACATGTGCAACTAATTCCCACATATTTACTCAGGAAATAGTATGCTCAAGGAACGAATGACACCTGAAGAAATAGCGCATCTGACTGGCTTCAGTCGGCAAACCATAAACAAATGGGTACGTAAAGAGGGGTGGCAAACCTCCCCGCGCCCCGGCGTTCAGGGCGGTAAAGCGCGCCTCGTACATGTCAATGAGCAGGTTCGCGAATTCATACGCAGCGCGCAGCGCGTGGCCGAAAACCCGGTCCCCTACTCCGCAACGGATAACGAACTGGAATCTCTGCTTCTTACGCTGTGCAAAGAGATGACGCCGGGTGAGCAAAAGTTGCTGATGTCGCTGCTGTTGCGTGAAGGGATCACCGGATTACTCAACCGACTGGGTATCCGCGATCGGTGAAAGCATGATGAAACTTAAAGATAAAATGACGCCAGCGGAGCTCGCCGAGAGTCTTAACCTCGCCCGACAAACCATAAACCGCTGGGCCAGAGAACAAAAATGGCGGACGGAACCGATACCCGGGGTCAAAGGGGGGCGCGCTCGTCTTATCGTCATCGACAGGCCGGTTATCGATTTCCTTGCAAATATTCCGGCGCTACGGCATCTGGCGATAGATAATCAGCTGGCTGAACAGCCCGTCAAATACTTTGTGAATGATGCTGACGCCATATGGCGGCAGATTGTCGAAACCATGCACCTGATGACCCCGACCGAACAGTTACACCTGCGCGATCTTCTTGCGCGCGAGGGGATTAGCGGATTTCTCTCCCGGCTTGGTATTACTGATGCAAAGTAGCAGGCAAAAAAAACGGCGGGGTTAGCTATCCCCGCCGTTTTGCAATGTCTGTTTCAAGTATCAGGATTGTTGGCTTTCGCGTTCAGCAATAAAGGCCAGCGCCTTATTGATACGTTCTACGCTACGGGATTTGCCAATTGCATGCACGGTCACATCAAGCGCCGGAGACTGGCCTGCGCCGGTTACGGCAACTCGCAGCGGCATCCCGACTTTGCCCATCCCGACTTCCAGTTCATCAGCCGTCGCCTGAATCGCGTGATGAACATTTTCCGCAGTCCAGTCACTGATAGCGGCTAATTTATCGCGTACCACTTCCAGCGGCTGACGAGCAACAGGGCGCAGGTGCTTTTTCGCCGCATCGGCATCAAACTCGGCAAAATCTTCATAGAAATAACGGCAGCTCGCCGCCATCTCTTTCAGCGTTTTGCAGCGTTCGCCCAGCAGCTTAACCAGCTCAGCCAACTGCGGGCCGTTACGGGTGTCGATATTTTCCTGCTCAATGTGCCACTGTAAATGCGTTGCCACATATTCCGGGGCCAGCGAGTTGATATAGTGATGGTTCAGCCACTGCAGTTTTTCGGTGTTGAACGCGCTCGCAGATTTGCTCACCGCTCCCAGGCTAAACAGCTTAATCATCTCTTCGCGAGAGAAAATTTCCTGGTCGCCGCTGGACCATCCCAGACGCACCAGATAGTTCAGCAGCGCTTCCGGCAGGTAGCCGTCGTCGCGATACTGCATAACGCTGACCGCGCCGTGACGCTTGGATAGTTTTTTACCGTCATCGCCGTTAATCATCGAAACGTGGGCGTAAACCGGCACAGGCGCTTTCAGCGCTTTCAGGATGTTAATCTGGCGCGGTGTATTGTTGATATGGTCTTCACCACGAATAACGTGGGTGATTTCCATATCCCAGTCGTCAACCACGACGCAGAAGTTATAGGTTGGAGAACCATCGGTACGGCGAATAATCAGATCGTCCAGCTCATGGTTGCTGAATTCGATCGGACCGCGGATCTGGTCGTCAAAAACAACGGACCCCTCTTCCGGGTTGGCAAAACGAACAACGCAAGGTTCATCATCAGCATGATGTTCTTGACCATGGCGGCAGCGACCGTCATAACGCGGCTTTTCGCCTTTTGCCATTTGTTCTTCACGCAGCGCTTCCAGACGCTCTTTAGAGCAATAGCATTTATAGGCCGTGCCCGCCTCCAGCATTTCATCAATGACGGCGTTATAGCGATCAAAACGCTTGGTCTGGAAGTACGGACCCTCATCCCATTCCAGGCTCAGCCAGTTCATACCATCCATGATGGCTTCAATGGCCTCCGGCGTGGAGCGCTCAAGATCGGTATCTTCAATACGCAGCACAAACTCACCGCCGTGGTTACGTGCAAAAAGCCAGGAATAGAGAGCAGTACGCGCGCCGCCAACGTGCAGATAGCCTGTCGGGCTGGGCGCGAAGCGAGTTTTGATTTTCATGAAGTGGCCTTACGTTTGATAAAGGTGCCGACACGCGGCAGTGTTCGTTGGATTTTATGGAGGAATATTCTAACACCGTGGGCTGATTCCTCAATGTTGTTACCGTTTCAACGTCACGCTTTACCCTTTTTGTTTATAAATCATGCGTCATAGATGACATTGCGATCGTTTTGTTTAATTTTACGACGAACAAACAAATTATTTAGAAAAGGCGTTGACTCATTTTCAACTCTCCCTATAATGCGACTCCACACAGCGGGGGTGATTAGCTCAGCTGGGAGAGCACCTCCCTTACAAGGAGGGGGTCGGCGGTTCGAACCCGTCATCACCCACCAACTACTTTACGTAGTCTCCGCCGTGTAGCAAGAAATTGAGAAGTGGGTGATTAGCTCAGCTGGGAGAGCACCTCCCTTACAAGGAGGGGGTCGGCGGTTCGATCCCGTCATCACCCACCACTTTCTCGCCAGCTGGATTTCTTGTCATAAAATGTGAAGTACCGAAGTGGGTGATTAGCTCAGCTGGGAGAGCACCTCCCTTACAAGGAGGGGGTCGGCGGTTCGATCCCGTCATCACCCACCACTTCGGGTCGTTAGCTCAGTTGGTAGAGCAGTTGACTTTTAATCAATTGGTCGCAGGTTCGAATCCTGCACGACCCACCAATGTAAAAAAGCGCCCTAAAGGCGCTTTTTTGCTATCTGCGATTCAAAAGATTCGAACCTGCTGCAGGTTCGGGTCGACAAAATTGTCGGGAACAATTTTGTACAACGCGTAGCGTTGCCCGAAGGGCGAGTCTCAGGATGAGACGAGTAGCGAAGAGAGACAACGGAGCCGCCTGCGGCGACGGCCCGAAGGGCAAGCGAAGCGAGTCATCCTGCACGACCCACCAATGTAAAAAAGCGCCCTAAAGGCGCTTTTTTGCTATCTGCAGTATACGAAACCGGCACAGGCCTTCATCTTGCTATCCGGCACTGACCATCAATTCACCAGCGCCGCTACCAGCTTCTCCAGCGCGGGCGTCGCCTGTTGTTGGTCATAGACAATATACAAGTCAGCGGGTATGCGCTCTTCCAGCGGACGAAACACAACGCCCGGCCAGGTCATTTGCGCATAGCTATCGGCGATGAGCGTAATGCCAATTCCCATGCTGACCATAGCCAGTACCGTTTGCGGCTCCATCACTTCACGGATAATCATCGGCAAGAATCCGGCACTCTGACAGACGCGCTGCAAAAACGTCCAGTCGGTATGTATTGAAGGCATCGTAACAAAATATTCGTTACGCAGCGCCGCAAGCGGGATCGCCTCACGCACCGCCAGCGGATGCTCCTCCGGCATGGCCACCAGAAAAGAGGACTCGTGCAAACGCAAGCTGGTAAATCCTGGCGTAGGCGCTGTCGCCATCCGCCAGACGCCGGCATCCAGCTCCCGTCGCTCCAGCATCGCCATCTGCATGGCGGGCATGTTCTCGCGGAAAAGCACCTCTACGTTAGGGTTCTCTTTCAAAAAACGCCGCATTACCGGGCGCATTTTCCCCCACATCGCCGTACCTATCACGCCCAGTTCTACCCTCCCCGCCTCACCCCGGCCAATCTGCTCAACTCGCGCCAGCGCCTGATTGGCGCTGGAAAGCAGGCGGCGGGACTCCTCCATCAGAATTTTTCCAGCATGGGTCAACGCCACGCTGCGGGAGTGGCGAACAAACAGCAGCGTACCGAGCTGCTGCTCCAGCTCCTTGATGTGGATACTAAGCGGCGGTTGCGACATGTTCAGACGAGCAGCCGCACGACCAAAATGCAGCTCTTCTGCGACAGCCAGAAAATAGCGCAATAATTTCAGATCGATACGATGCGTGCGTTCCATGGGACATGCGCTCCTGAGGCGAAGGATAATGCGCAAAGTTACCACACTGCATCCTGGAAAATGAAACGGCCGAGTATAAACTCCGCCGCTGAAGAAGATTAATGCGTCAGCGCTTTGTTGATAAGTTTCTCAGGCTCATGTTGATAGCGGAAGAACAGGGCAAAAATAACCGCCAGCAGTAATGAATAGGCGGCGAACACCAGCCAGATAGTCTGCCACTCTTTTACGCCATCAATAGAGAAGTAATCAACGGCCATACCGCTCAGAACTGAACCAACCCATGCTCCAATGCCGTTCACCATGGTCATAAACAGGCCCTGGGCGCTGGCGCGAATATTGGCACTGACCTCCTGCTCAACAAATACCGATCCAGAAATATTAAAGAAGTCGAATGCGCAGCCGTAAACAATCATCGACATCAACAGCAACACAAAACCGAACGGAGAGGGATCGCCAAAAGCGAAAAGGCCAAAGCGCAGCGTCCATGCCAGCATACTCATCAGCATGACTGTTTTGATGCCAAAGCGTTTAAGAAAGAACGGTATGGTGAGGATGAAAGCGACCTCCGCCATCTGCGACACCGAAAGCAAAATTGAGGGATAACGTACGACAAAGCTGTCGGCAAACTCCGGATTGCGGGCAAAATCATGCAGGAAAGGATTACCGAAGACGTTAGTTATTTGCAGTACCGCTCCCAGCATCATCGCAAAAAAGAAGAAAATGGCCATCCGCGGATTTTTAAATAACACAAAGGCATCCAGCCCCAGCCGGCTGGCCAGGGTGGTTCCGGCTTTCTTCTCGACGACAGGAATTTTCGGTAACGTAAATGCATAAATCGCCAGTAATAGCGACGCGGCAGAGGCGATATATAGCTGTGCGCTGCTTAACTCCAGCCCCATCAGGCTCACCGTCCACATTGCGGCAATAAAACCGAGAGTGCCAAAAACGCGAATGGGAGGAAACGCGGTCGCCGGATCCTGGCCGGACTGCGACAGACATGAATAGCAGACGCTGTTAGACAAGGAGATAGTGGGCATGTAGACCATCGCGTTAATGAGCATCACCCAGAACATCGTATCCGGATCGGTCACGGTCGTCGCATAAAGAAGCACTCCCGCGCCAACCAAATGGCAGAACATATAGGCCCGTTCTGCACGAAGCCATTTATCAGCAATGATCCCCATGATGCCGGGCATGATAATGGCCGCCAGCCCCTTAGAGCTATACACCATGCCGACGTTTGCGCCGGTGAAATGCAGCGTATTGATCATGTAAGAACCCAGGGTGACCAGCCAGCTTCCCCAGATAAAATATTGCAAAAACGACATGAGCTTTAAGCGAGAAGCGATACCCATTTTTTCCGTTCCTTGCCATTAAAGTAAGACCCCGCAAGCGGGGTCAATATTTATTATTTTCAGGCCAGTTTGCGTAAGAAGCCGCAGATCAGGTTGATAAAGTTCTGCCGGGAAAGTTCGGCCGCTGCCAGGGTTTGCGCGTGGGATAACTTCACATCGCCCAGACCTTCAGCCAGATTAGTAATCGCTGCAACAGCCACCACTTTCAACCCGCAATGGCGGGCGCTTATCACCTCCGGCACCACGGACATCCCCACCACATCGCCGCCGATAATTTGCATCATGCGGATCTCAGCCGCCGTTTCAAAATTCGGCCCGGGATAGGAGACAAATACGCCTTCAGTCAGCGGAAAACCCTCCTCTGCCGCAACGCGCTGCAGAACGGCGCGATAATCCGCATCATAGGCATTTGCCAGCGAGAAAAAGCGCTCGCCGAAGCGTTCATCATTCAGGCCCACCATCGGCGTACCCGGCATAGTATTAATATGATCGCTCAGCGCCACCAGACTTCCCGGCCCCACTTCCGGACGAAGAGAACCGGCTGCGTTAGTACAAAACAGCAGTTCACATCCCAGAAGCTTTAGCGTACGGATGGCATCGGTCATGACCGTCATGCCGCGCCCTTCGTAGAAGTGCCCGCGCCCCTTCATGCAGGCAACCGGTACGCCAGCCAGGTTTCCCAACACCAGCTCGCCGGCATGGCCGTGAACGGTACTCACCGGGAATCCAGGCAGCTTCTCGTATGAAATTGCCACTGCATCTTCAATTTGCTCCGCTAGCGCCCCAAGACCCGAACCAAGAATAAAAGCCACCCGCGGCATAAAGTCCGGCTTATGTCCGCGAATGATGTCTGCGCTATACCATGGGTTCTGTGAAAAAAGCGTGTCGCTCATAAGCTGTCCTTAGAAACTGAAGAATCGATAAGTTAATTGGCTACCATGATGTTATAACGAGGGTACGCAATCGATTACCAATACAGTTTTCCCGGACGTTCGATATCAAAAAGCTATTGATTTCATTTCTGATACAAGGGGTCATTCTCGCGCAAAGCGGTCAGCTGGCCAGCCTGATGCCGCACCACCTCCCACAGCGCTTCTGCGGCAGTTGAAAGCGAGCGATTTTTACGCCGCGCCAGCATCAGCTGACGCTCCACCACCGGAGTGAGTCGTTTCACCTGCAAATGGCTGCCCTGAGGAAGCGGCAGCGCTAATGCGGGTAAAATACTGATACCTATCCCCGACTCAACCATCGGAAATAGCGTGGCCGGATGACCGATTTCCTGCACGATATTCGCTTTAACGGCAAATCCCGAGAGCGCGGCGTCAATCAGCGGACGACTACCAGAAGCATAATCCTGCAGAACCAGCCGCTGCTGCTGGAGGTCTTGCCAGTTCACCGCGCTCCGTCCGGCAAAAGGGTGATCGCTACGGCAAAGCAACAGAAAAGGTTCGGCGAGCACCGTCTCACACTGTAAATCGGTAGCAGCGCCAGGATCGATCACAATGCCAAAATCCACTTCCCCCTGGCGGATACTCTCCAGCACCCACTGCTGGGGGCGGTCGTGTAGTACGAAATCGATTTCCGGATAACGACGGTTGCTGTCGGCAATGCACTGCGGGATAAGATGGGCGGAAATAGTCTGGCTGGCCGCCACCCGGACGGTTCCCATCAGCTGCTGCCCGACGCGTCCGGCCTCTCGCAGCGTGCCGTTTAGTTCATCCAACAGACGCTCAAGCCGGGCCGCGAGCAGCTGGCCGGCCTCCGTAAGCACCACTTCGCGCGTCGTTCGGTCAAGCAAGCGTACCCCGGTCTGATGCTCCAGCTCTTTGACGCTATGGCTTACCGCTGACTGGCTAAGGCCAATACTCTCCCCTGCCCGGCTAAAGCTTTTGACGCGAGCAACGGTCACAAAAACCTTCAACTGTCGTAGCGAGTAATTCATCTCTTTTTTTCATGAATAGATGCAATAAATCGATTTTATTTCTCAAACTAAAGAAAGCACAATAGCGACATCGATTTTCAGGAGCGTTTATGAAATTTTTCCGCATTCTTGATCCATTCACCCTAACGTTAGTCACCGTCGTCCTGCTGGCCTCTTTTTTTCCTGCTCGCGGCGGATTTGTCCCCTTCTTTGAGCATTTAACTACCGCCGCCATCGCGCTGCTGTTTTTTATGCACGGCGCCAAACTCTCGCGTGAGGCGATCGTTGCCGGAGGAAGCCACTGGCGTTTACATCTCTGGGTCATGTGCAGCACGTTTATCGTTTTTCCCGTGCTTGGCGTGCTGTTTGCCTGGTGGGCGCCTGTCAACGTCGATCCGGCGCTATACACCGGGTTTATTTATCTCTGCATTCTGCCAGCCACCGTCCAGTCGGCCATCGCGTTTACTTCCCTGGCGGGCGGTAACGTGGCGGCAGCGGTATGCTCGGCCTCGGCCTCAAGCCTGCTGGGGATCTTCATTTCGCCTTTGCTGGTCGGCCTGCTGATGAATCTGCACGGCGCGGGCGGGAGTCTGGAGCAGGTTGGTAAAATCATGCTGCAGCTGCTGCTGCCGTTTGTGCTGGGGCATCTTTCTCGCCCATGGATTGGCAACTGGGTGACAAAACATAAAAAGTGGATCTCAAAAACCGATCAGACCTCTATCCTGCTGGTCGTTTATTCGGCATTCAGCGAGGCAGTCGTGAACGGTATCTGGCACAAAGTGGGTATCGGATCGCTGCTGTTCATCGTTATTGTCAGCATCGTGCTGCTGGCAATTGTGATAGCTATTAACGTGTTTGTAGCGCGCAGGTGTGGGTTTAATAAAGCGGATGAAATTACGATTGTCTTCTGCGGGTCGAAAAAGAGCCTGGCGAACGGCATTCCAATGGCCAATATTCTCTTCCCGACCTCAATCCTGGGGATCATGGTGCTGCCGCTGATGATCTTCCATCAGATTCAGCTCATGGTGTGCGCAGTGCTGGCGAGGCGCTATAAGCGCCAGGCCGAAGCATTGCAGGCGCAGGAAAAAAACCGCGCCTCCGAAGCTTAACGCGGACGCTTAAGGGGCTGGACCAGACCGGTCAGCCCCTCTGTTTTAATCAACAGGGTTAATGCCATCAGTTCGCCGAGATGCCCGGCAGGAAATTGATCCTTGCGGGCAAACCACAGCAGATACTCTTCCGGCACATCAATTAATCGACGGCCTTTGTACTTGCCAAACGGCATTTCCGTATTGGCAATTTCAATAAGCTGCTCTTTATCCACGCGACTCTCCGAGCAGGCGCAGCATTTCGTCTTCATCGATTACCGCAATTCCCAGCTCCTGCGCTTTAGCGAGCTTAGAACCCGCAGCCTCCCCGGCGATAACCAGGTCGGTTTTCTTCGACACGCTGCCCGCAACCTTCGCGCCCAGCGCAACCAGCTGCGCTTTCGCATCGTCACGAGAGAGCTGGCTCAGGCTACCGGTCAGAACAATCGTTTTTCCGGCGAACGGGCTATCAATCTCTTCAGCATTGACCACTACCGGCGCAGGCCAGCGGACGCCCTCTTTACGCAGCTGAGCGATAACTTCGCGGTTGCTCTCTTCGGCAAAGAAATTACGCACGTGCGTGGCGACGACAATCCCGACATCCGGCACTTTTTGCAGATCGTCAATCGAGGCCTGCTCAAGCGCCTCAATAGTGCCAAAGTGGGCCGCTAAACCGGCTGCCGTCGCCTCACCCACTTCACGGATCCCCAGCGCATAAAGAAAACGAGCGAAGGTGGTCTCTTTTGACTTCTCGAGGGCATCCACGATGTTCTGCGCTGATTTTGGCCCCATGCGATCGAGCCCGGTGAGTTTACCCGGCGTCAGCTGAAAGAGATCGGCTGGCGTGTGCACATACTCTTTTTCTACCAGTTGATCGATGATTTTATCGCCCATACCATCGACGTCCAGAGCGCGACGGGAGACAAAATGCTTGAGCGACTCTTTGCGCTGCGCGCCGCAGATCAATCCGCCGGTACAGCGCGTTACCACTTCGCCTTCAACGCGTTCGACGTCGGAGTGGCATACCGGACAATGGGTTGGGAACACGATTTCCTGCGTCTCTTCCGGGCGTTCTGAGAGCACAACGTTCACGACCTGGGGAATCACATCTCCGGCACGACGAATAACTACCTTATCGCCGATGCGCAGTCCCAGGCGCTCGATTTCATCGGCATTGTGGAGGGTCGCGTTGCTGACCAGTACTCCGGCGACGTGTACCGGCTCAAGACGCGCAACCGGCGTGATGGCGCCGGTTCGCCCGACCTGAAACTCAACGTCGCGCACGAAAGTCATCTGCTCCTGCGCCGGAAACTTAAACGCCACCGCCCAGCGCGGCGCGCGGGCTACGAAGCCAAGCTGTTCCTGTAACGCAAGCGAATCGACTTTGATCACCACTCCGTCGATATCAAATCCCAGATTCGGTCGATCTTCTTCTACCTTGCGATAGTAAGTAAGCACTTCCTCTGGCGTATGGCAGAGTTTTACGCGCTCGCTGACCGGCAGCCCCCAGAACTTAAACTGCTGCAAGCGTGCCGAGTGGCTGGCCGGCAGCTCGCCGCCTTCCAGCACGCCCACGCCATAGCAAAAGAAAGTGAGCGGACGCTTCGCGGTAATCCGCGGATCGAGCTGACGTAAAGAACCTGCTGCGGCGTTACGCGGGTTAGCAAAGACTTTCCCCCCGGTTCGCCGGGCCTCTTCATTAATTTTTTCGAACCCTGCCTGCGGCAGAAACACCTCTCCGCGAACCTCAAGCCGCTGCGGAATATTGTCGCCGCGTAGCTTCAGGGGGATCGCGCGGATGGTACGCACGTTGGAGGTAATATCTTCACCGGTCGTTCCATCTCCGCGGGTCGCCGCCTGTACCAGCAAGCCGTTCTCATAGAGGATACTGACCGCCAGGCCATCCAGCTTGAGCTCGCAGCAGTAGGTAAGATCATCACTATTTTTCAGACGGTCCTGCACCCGCTTGTTAAACGCGAGGAAACTCTCCTCATCAAAGACGTTATCGAGCGACAGCATCGGAACTTCATGGCGGATCTGGCTAAAGGAGGCTAGCGGTGCGGCGCCGACGCGCTGGGTGGGCGAGTCTGGGGTGATCAGCTCCGGGTGCTGAGCTTCCAGCTCGCGCAGTTCACGCATTAACCGGTCGTATTCCGCATCAGGAATTTCCGGCGTATCCATGACGTGGTAGAGATATTCATGATGGCGAAGCGTGGTTCGCAGTTCAGTCAGTTTTTGTTCGTTCGATTCCATATCACACCATCAATGATAAAAAACCCCCGACGGGCGGGGGTTCAGGATAAGTAGATTAAACGCAAAAAGCGGGATCAGGCGTTCGCCTCTTTTACTTCACGAATGCGGTCCTGATATTCACGCAGTTTTTGCGGCGTCATCATACGACGCTGGTCGTCCAGCACCACGCCACCAACTTCATCGGCGATGTACTGCGCGGACTGCAGCATCAGCTTAAAGTTTTGCAGTTCATCGCCAAAGGACGGAACCTGCATAAAGATAGTCACCCCAGGGGTCATCATATCCGCCATGCTGTCCGGATTAAAGGTGCCAGGTTTGACCATATTCGCCAGACTGAAAAGCACCTGGCCGCTACCGTCCGGGCTCAGGTGACGATGGAAAATATTCATATCGCCAAATTTGAAGCCCGCCTGCTGGATACTGTTGATGAGCAGCTCTCCGTTAAGCTGCGAGCCATGATGCGCGGCAACGTTCATCACGATGACCGTCTCCTTGCGCTCTTTAGGCTGCGGCGCTGCCGGCTGCGGCTCAGGGGCCGGAGGTTCAGGCGTCGGCTGCGGCTGCGGAGCGGCAACAGGCTGCTGTTGAACCGGCTGCTGCACATGCTGAACGGGTTGCTGCACATGCTGCTGTGGCTGCGGCGATTGCTGTGGCTGCGTTTGCGGCGGCTGCTGGGGCTGCACGGGCTGTGTCACCGGCTGCTGCGTCGGCGCGGCATAATGCGGTTGCTGAACCGGAGCCTGAGGGTGAACCGGTTGCTGATGCGGCTGCTGCGCTGCACGGGCAGGCTCTTCCGGGCGCACAGGCTGCTGCGCCTGACGCTCATAAGGAGGCTGATACTGGTGCTGCGGCGGCTGACGAGGTGCTTCATGCTCCCCATGAACGCCGTTCGGCGCATGACTCGCCCGATGAACCCGGACTTCACCAACGCCTTCAACATCGTCATCAAAGTCGTCGCCTTCCGACTCTTCATCGTCGCGAGACTTCATACGTTTCAGTGGGCGATCGCGAAACATCGAGGAACGTTCTTTACGGCTGGTCCAAAAACCGTGCACCAGTAAAGCGATTATGGCGATCGCGCCAACAATGATTAATATCAGACGCAAATCCTGCATCATTATATTCTCTGTTGTTCTAACACCTTGCCACCACGGCAAACATTTACTCACTAAGAGTATTTGCCGATTACATCAAGTGCAAGTGCGTCTGGGGCTTTCACTACATAAAGATGAACTAAATCGTGCTTTTTGCTGTTTTTTCGAACATTTCCTAACTGGTTATTGTCGGCTAACCCGATAAAATAGCCCGACATTCAGCCTGGATGTTAAAAAAGGAGTATCACCTGACTATGGTTTCATCATCCGTAACGACCCCGCGCAGTGGCGTCTACTATTTTTCGCAGGGTTGGAAGCTGATCGGGCTGCCGGGGATCCGTCGATACGTCTTCCTCCCTCTACTCGTCAACATCGTGCTGATGGGTGGCGCATTCTGGTGGATGTTCACGCGACTGGATAGCTGGATCCCTTCTTTGATGAGCCATGTTCCTGAATGGCTGCAATGGCTTAACTATCTGCTGTGGCCCATCGTCGTCATTTCTATTCTGCTGGTGTTCGGCTACTTCTTCTCGACTATCGCCAACTGGATTGCCGCGCCCTTTAGCGGCCTTCTGGCCGAGCAGCTTGAGGCGCGTCTGACTGGCGCGACGCCGCCGGACGTCGGAATTTTCGGTATCCTGAAAGATGTGCCGCGCATCATGAAGCGCGAGTGGCAGAAGTTTGCCTGGTATCTGCCGCGGGCGATCGTCCTTTTGCTTCTCTATTTTATTCCCGGTTTCGGCCAGACCGTCGCCCCGGTGCTGTGGTTCCTGTTCAGCGCCTGGATGCTGGCGATTCAATACTGCGATTATCCTTTTGATAACCATAAAGTGCCGTTTAAAACCATGCGCCAGGCGCTACGCACCCGCAAAGTCACCAACATGCAGTTTGGCGCTCTGACCAGCCTGTTTACCATGATCCCGGTGCTCAACCTCGTGATCCTGCCCGTCGCAATTTGCGGCGCGACGGCGATGTGGGTTGATTGCTACCGTGACAAACACGCGATGTGGAAATAGCGCTATCTCGTTCGGAGCGGCTTATGCCGCTCCTTATTACTTCTGGCTTGCCATTATTTCCCTTCCGAATATAGATATGCTAAATCCTTACTTCCGCATATTCTTTAAGCGGGTATGCTGAAGCCGTACTCCCAAATTTCATACAGTTAAGGACAGGCCATGAGTAAGATTTTTGAAGACAACTCCCTGACTATCGGCCATACGCCGCTGGTACGACTGAACCGCATCGGTAACGGGCGCATCCTGGCAAAGGTAGAATCACGTAACCCGAGCTTTAGCGTAAAATGCCGTATCGGTGCCAATATGATTTGGGATGCCGAAAAACGCGGCGTGCTGAAACCCGGCGTTGAGCTGGTAGAACCTACCAGCGGTAATACTGGTATCGCGCTGGCCTACGTGGCGGCGGCGCGCGGTTACAAATTGACGCTGACGATGCCCGAGACGATGAGCATCGAACGCCGTAAACTGCTGAAGGCGCTGGGCGCCAATCTGGTCCTGACCGAAGGCGCAAAAGGCATGAAGGGCGCCATCCAGAAGGCCGAAGAGATCGTCGCCAGCAATCCGGAGAAATTCCTGCTGCTGCAGCAGTTTAGCAACCCGGCCAACCCGGAAATTCACGAAAAAACCACCGGCCCGGAAATCTGGGAAGATACCGATGGTCAGGTCGACGTCTTCATCTCCGGCGTCGGTACCGGTGGTACGCTGACCGGCGTGAGCCGCTATATCAAAGGCACCAAAGGTAAAAAAGATCTGATTACCGTTGCCGTAGAACCTACCGATTCCCCGGTTATCGCCCAGGCGCTGGCAGGCGAAGAGCTTAAGCCCGGCCCGCATAAAATTCAGGGTATTGGCGCAGGATTCATTCCCGGCAACCTGGATTTGAAACTGGTTGATAAAGTGGTAGCGATCACCAACGAGGAGGCGATCTCCACCGCACGCCGTCTGATGGAAGAGGAAGGCATTCTGGCTGGTATCTCTTCCGGCGCCGCCGTTGCCGCTGCGCTGAAGCTGCAGGAGGATGAATCCTTTACCAACAAGAATATTGTGGTTATCCTACCCTCTTCAGGTGAGCGCTATTTAAGCACTGCATTGTTTGCGGATCTGTTCACAGAGAAAGAACTGCAACAGTAATGCCAGCTTGTTAATATCGTGTAAAAAAGCACCTTTTCAGGTGCTTTTTTGTGGCGCACATCAAACTTTTACCCCTCCTGGCATTGATTCACTTCGTTGGGTCTGGTATTTAACCAGCACATTTATTTCGATGCGCGAAATTATTCCGATTGGGATTTCCATAAGCTGAATCGATTTTATGATTTGGTTCAAGTCTTCCTTTAGCGGCATAATGTTTAATGACGTGGTAGACGTTAACGGCCTGAAGGTTTCCACAGCGATTCTCAGCTGCTGGTGCCGAAGCCGGACACGTAATGCCGGCGCTAACGATACAGGCTAAAGTTTGGCCGTTAGGCTAAACTTTAGGTCCACAACACTAAACCTATAAGTTGGGGAAATATAATGTTCCAGCAAGAAGTTACTATTACCGCTCCGAACGGTCTGCACACCCGCCCTGCTGCTCAGTTTGTTAAAGAAGCAAAAGGCTTCACTTCTGAGATCACTGTAACCTCCAACGGCAAAAGCGCCAGCGCCAAAAGCCTGTTCAAACTGCAGACTCTGGGCCTGACCCAGGGTACCGTTGTAACTCTCTCTGCCGAAGGCGAAGATGAGCAAAAAGCAGTTGAGCATCTGGTTAAACTGATGGCTGAACTCGAGTAAGTTCACGGGTTCTTTTTAATATCAGTCACAAGTAAGGTAGGGTTATGATTTCAGGCATTTTAGCATCCCCGGGTATCGCTTTCGGCAAGGCTCTTCTGCTGAAAGAAGATGAAATTGTCATCGACCGGAAGAAAATTTCTGCCGATAAGGTTGATCAGGAAGTTGAACGTTTTCTGAACGGCCGCACCAAGGCCTCCGCCCAGCTGGAGGTCATCAAAACCAAAGCTGGTGAAACTTTCGGTGAAGAAAAAGAAGCCATCTTCGAAGGGCACATCATGCTGCTGGAAGATGAGGAGCTTGAGCAGGAAATCATAGCCCTGATTAAAGATAAGCACATGACTGCCGATGCGGCAGCCAATGAAGTTATCGAAGGTCAGGCTACTGCCCTGGAAGAACTGGACGATGAATACCTGAAAGAGCGTGCTGCTGACGTACGCGACATCGGTAAGCGCCTGCTGCGCAACATTCTCGGCCTGGCCATCATCGATCTTAGCGCAATTCAGGATGAAGTTATCCTGGTTGCCGCAGACCTCACCCCGTCTGAAACCGCACAGCTGAACCTGAACAAGGTGCTGGGCTTTATCACCGACGCGGGCGGCCGTACTTCCCACACCTCCATCATGGCGCGTTCTCTGGAACTGCCGGCCATCGTGGGCACCGGTAGCGTCACAAGCCAGGTGAAAAACGGCGATTATCTGATTCTCGACGCTGTAAATAACCAGGTTCTGGTTAACCCGAGCGACCAGCAGATCGAAGAGCTGCGTAACCTGCAGGCTCAGGTCGCTGAAGAGAAAGCGGAACTGGCTAAGCTGAAAGACCTGCCGGCAATTACGCTGGACGGCCATCAGGTTGAAGTTTGCGCCAATATCGGTACCGTACGCGACGTTGAAGGTGCCGAGCGTAACGGCGCAGAAGGCGTTGGTTTATATCGTACTGAATTCCTGTTCATGGACCGTGATTCGCTGCCAACTGAAGAAGAACAGTTCGCGGCTTATAAAGCAGTTGCCGAAGCATGCGGCTCTCAGGCCGTTATTGTTCGTACCATGGACATCGGCGGCGACAAAGAGCTGCCGTACATGAACTTCCCGAAAGAAGAGAACCCGTTCCTCGGCTGGCGCGCCGTGCGTATCGCCATGGATCGCAAAGAAATTCTGCGCGACCAGGTACGTGCCATCCTGCGCGCCTCTGCTTTCGGTAAACTGCGCATCATGTTCCCGATGATCATCTCTGTTGAAGAAGTGCGTGCACTGAAAAAAGAGATCGAAATCTACAAGCAGGAACTGCGCGACGAAGGTAAAGCATTTGACGAAGCAATCGAGATTGGCGTAATGGTGGAAACCCCTGCCGCTGCGACTATTGCACGTCACTTAGCCAAAGAAGTTGATTTCTTTAGTATCGGTACCAATGATTTAACGCAGTATACTCTGGCAGTTGACCGTGGTAATGATATGATTTCACATCTTTACCAGCCAATGTCCCCGTCTGTGCTGACGCTGATTAAGCAAGTTATTGATGCTTCTCATGCTGAAGGCAAATGGACCGGCATGTGCGGTGAGCTTGCGGGCGATGAACGTGCTACACTTCTGTTGCTGGGTATGGGTCTGGACGAGTTCTCTATGAGCGCCATTTCCATCCCGCGCATTAAGAAGATTATTCGTAACACGAACTTCGAAGATGCGAAGGTATTAGCAGAGCAGGCTCTTGCTCAACCGACAACGGACGAGTTAATGACGCTGGTTAACAAGTTCATTGAAGAAAAAACAATCTGCTAATTCACGAGATGCGCGGCCCAAATTACTGCTTAGGAGAAGATCATGGGTTTGTTCGATAAATTGAAATCTCTGGTTTCTGATGACAAAAAAGACACCGGAACTATTGAGATTGTTGCCCCGCTCTCTGGCGAGATCGTCAACATCGAAGACGTGCCGGATGTAGTGTTTGCGGAAAAAATTGTGGGTGATGGCATTGCTATCAAACCTACTGGCAACAAAATGGTTGCGCCGGTAGATGGTACCATCGGTAAAATTTTTGAAACCAACCATGCGTTTTCAATCGAATCTGATAGCGGCATCGAGCTGTTCGTTCACTTCGGTATTGATACCGTTGAACTGAAAGGCGAAGGCTTCAAACGTATCGCTGAAGAAGGCCAGCGTGTGAAAGTCGGCGACCCGGTTATCGAATTCGATCTGCCGCTGCTGGAAGAGAAAGCCAAGTCTACCCTGACTCCGGTTGTTATCTCTAACATGGACGAGATCAAAGAGCTGATCAAACTGTCCGGTAGCGTAACCGTGGGTGAAACTCCGGTTATCCGCATCAAGAAGTAATTCTTGCCGCAGAAGAATGGCGCCTCTCAGGGCGCCATTTTTTTATCTCGCCGCTTTGAATGGCCGATAGCACTTCTCCCGTGAAAGTATTTTCATCCCCTCAGGGCCGCTTTCCAGAATCCGCTTCTCGCTATCAGAAACCTGTAAATCACACTGATATCCGCCAACGGCGCCAAATAGCGACCCCACTTCGCAAACATCCTCCAGCGCTTCGCTGCCGGTCGTCTCAAAATGGCCGACGACTCTTCCCTGCTGACGAACCACTAAACGATAGCTCTTCATATCCCCTCTCCTGCCGGCGGAAGAATAAGCTCGTCGCAGCCCTGTTCATCGGTCCAGGTCATTACCGCCAGCACCCGCTGCGCGGCGGCATGAGCGGCATCACCCAGCGGTATTCCGCACACCAGGCCGCTCGCCAGCTCGGCGCAAAAAAGATCGCCCGTTCCCTTAAGGTCGGTTTCTACGCGCGGATGTTCGATCACCTCGACCGATTCTGCGCTAACCACCAGCACGTTGATCGTGGCGCTATCCGCTCCCGGCGCGCTGGTAATAACGACCCATTTCAACGAATCCGAGAGCAGGCTGCGGGCGGCGACAATCGCCTCCTGCTGATTATGGCAAGGCAGTCCGCTTAGCGTCTCCAGCTCAAACAGATTGGGCGTGATTCCCTGTGCCAGCGGGAGCAAATGAGTACGATAGGCTTCCGGAATCTCGGCCTTAACATAAATACCGCTATCCACATCGCCAATGACGGGATCAACGAGAATACACAGCTCGGGATGATGCTCGCGAATGCGCTGCAGCCATTGCGCAAGGCGCTTAATCTGCACCGCGCTTCCCATATAGCCGGTCGTGACCGCCCGCAACTCGCGCAGGGCGTCACGCTCCTCCAGCGCCTTTAAATAACCGGCAAACCACTCTTCCGGGATGACGCCGCCATAGTAGGTGTCATAGTGCGGAGTATTGCTGAACAGCACCGTCGGCACCGCGATAACCCGCAGGCCGTGCTGCTTTATCGCCGGTATCGCAATACTGTTTCCTACGCTGCCGTAGACCACCTGCGACTGCACGGCCACGATATCGACCTGTAGTGCCCGACTTTTATCGTTGAAGAGCACCGATTGTATTTCATCCTGCTGGCCCATCCTTTCTCCCCCCCGCTGGACAGCGGGTCATACTCTGATTATCATTCGTCCTATGCTAAATTTCATTTTGTCATAGGTCAATAATGATCGTTGGAAAAACTGCCAGTGAGATCTTCGATAATATCCGCCATCTGGTGCAAAGCGGCGTACTCAAACCTGGCGATGTTTTGCCGCCGGTACGCGAACTGGCTGGCAAGCTGTCGGTTAACCGCAATACGGTCGCCGCCGCCTATAAGCGACTGGTGACCTCCGGTCTGGCCATTAGCCAGGGGCGTAACGGTACGGCCATTAAGACGCATAATACGCTTCCCGCCCTTGAAGGTGGCGATCCCTCTTCGCCGCTAAAAGATATCTCCAGCGGCAACCCCGATCCCACGCGCCTGGCGAACGTCAAAAACTACCTCAGCGCTATCGCCGCCGCTCCACGCCTGTACGGCGATGCGGCGGTTGACCCACGGCTGGCCGCGTGGGCCCATGCCTGGATGAGCAAAGATTCAGGCGTGGACGCGGAGATTAACCTCGCCAGCGGCGCTATCGATGCGCTCGAACGTCTGCTGTGCGCCCTGCTGCTGCCGGGCGATAGCGTGGCTATCGAAGATCCCTGCTTTCTCAGCAGCATTAATATGCTGCGCTATGCCGGCTTCACCCCCTCGCCGGTGCCGGTCGACGCTGAAGGCATGCAGCCTGATGCCCTTGAGGAGGCGCTGCGCAACGGCGCCCGGGCGGTGATCATCACCCCGCGAGCACATAATCCGACGGGCTGTAGCCTTAGCGAGCCCCGCGCCCGGGCAATACGCGATATCCTGGCCCGCTATCCGCAGGTTCTGGTGATTATTGATGACCATTTCGCCCTGCTCTCCTCAACGCCCTGGCACTCTCCGCTGGCCGCCGAAAGCCGGCGCTGGGCGCTGGTACGCTCGCTGTCGAAAACCCTTGGGCCGGACATGCGTCTGGCTATCGTTGCCAGCGATTGCGAAACGTCGGCGGCGCTGCGCCTGAGGCTTAATTCCGGTAGCCAGTGGGTCAGCCATCTGCTGCAGGATCTGGTCATCGCTTGTCTTAATGATGACGCATTTATGGCATCGCTGACGGAGAGTCGCCGCCACTATCGTCGGCAACATGAAAAGCTGATCGCCGCGCTCGCTCGCTGCGGGATAACCCACCTGACGCCAGGAGACGGCCTGAACTTTTGGTTTCCGCTGGAGGAACCAAGCCAGCCGGTAGCGCTTCGCCTGGCGCATGCTGGCTGGCTGGTCCGCGAAGGCGAAACGTTCGGAATTCGCGCCCCTTCACACGGGCTGCGGCTGTCACTTGCTACGCTCAGCGATGAAGAAATTAATAAGCTCGCCAGTGACTTATGTCAGATATTACAACAACAGTGACGGGAGTTAACGCTATGCAGATCCACTTTATCGTCCATGAAGTCTTTGAAGCGCCGGGAGCTTATCTGCACTGGGCGCAGGCGCGCGGTTACGATACCAGCTGGTCGCGGGTTTATGCCGGGGATGCGCTACCGGAAAATGCTAACGCCTTTGATATGCTGGTAGTGCTGGGCGGCCCGCAATCTCCGCGTACCACCCTAGCCGAATGCCCATATTTTGATACCCACGCCGAGCAGCGTTTGATTGCGCAGGCCATTGCCGCCGGGCGGATCGTGGTGGGGATTTGTCTCGGTTCGCAGCTTATCGGCGAAGCGCTGGGCGCGCCGGTCATGCAAAGTCCGGAGAAAGAGATCGGCCACTTTCCGATAACGCTCACCACCGCCGGCCAGCAGGACGGCAAACTGGCCCATTTTGGCCCGTCGCTGGTCGTGGGCCACTGGCATAACGATATGCCTGGCCTGACGCCGGAAGCGGAAGTGCTGGCCTCCAGCGAAGGCTGCCCGCGGCAAATTGTGAAATATCGCGATCGGGTTTATGGCTTCCAGTGCCATATGGAATTTGACGCTGAGGTCATCGAACTGCTGATCGCCCATTCACAGCAGGAGCTCAGCGCCGCCAGAGGCAGACGCTTCATCCGCAGCGAACAGGAGATGCGCGCCTGGGATTACCGCGAAATGAATCAGAAGCTGTGGACATTTCTTGATAAGCTGACGGAAAAGTAAGCAAAATGCTTTTATTAAAGCCCGATAATTTAAGGATCGCCTGAAATGCACAATCCCAATCCGCAGCTTAAAGCCGCCATTGAAGCCTGCGATCGCGCTATCTCGCAGGAAGATTACGCGACGTTGATGGAGTATTACGCCGACGACGCCGCGCTGGTGGTCAAACCGGGCATGGTCGTCAAGGGCAAAGAAAATATCCGTAAAGCGTTTATCGCCATTGCCGACTATTTCCAGCACCGGCTGGTGGTAACGCAGGGGAAAATGGAGATTATTGAAGGCGGCGGCAATGCGCTGGTGATCATGGAAACCCGGCTGGATATACCGACAGCGGAAGCCGGGATAACTCAGGTTACGCGCCGCGCAACCTACGTCTTTCGGCAGCAGGGCGAGCGCTGGCTGTGTACCGTTGATAACTCTTACGGTACGGATCTGCTTGACGCGCCCGAAGTTTAAATTCCCGCGCCCTGGGTAAAGTGCTCTTCGCCAAATACGCCGGTCGAAAGGTAGCGATCGCCGCGATCGCAAACGATCGCTACCACTACCGCGCCAGGATTTTCACGGGCAATGCGTAGCGCGCCCGCCACCGCGCCGCCTGAACTCACACCGCAGAAAATCCCTTCCTGCACCGCCAGCATCCGCATGGTGTTTTCCGCGTCCTGTTGATGAATATCCAGCACCGCATCCACCAGCCGCGCATTAAAAATCCCCGGCATATATTCGGCAGGCCAGCGGCGAATGCCGGGAATACTGCTGCCCTCTTCCGGCTGCAGCCCCACGATGCTCACCGCTTTAGCCTGTTCGCGCAGAAAGCGGGAAACGCCGGTAATGGTGCCGGTAGTGCCCATGCTGGAGACAAAATGGGTTATCCGCCCTTCTGTCTGCCGCCAGATTTCCGGCCCGGTAGTGGTGTAGTGGGCATAGGGATTGTCCGGATTGTTGAACTGGTCCAGCAGCTTGCCTTCACCGCGCTGGGCCATCGCCAGCGCCAGATCGCGAGCCCCTTCCATCCCCTGCTCTTTGGTGACCAGAATCAGCTCCGCCCCGTAGGCGCGCATGGCCGCACGTCGCTCCTGGCTCATATTATCTGGCATCAGCAGCTTCATCTGATAGCCTTTAAGCGCGGCGATCATCGCCAGCGCAATGCCGGTATTGCCGCTGGTTGCTTCAATCAATACATCGCCGGGCTTAATTTCGCCGCGCTTTTCCGCTTCAACAATCATCGAAAGCGCGGCGCGATCTTTTACCGAACCGGCCGGGTTATTCCCTTCCAGTTTGACCCAGATTTCGCTGCCGTTATCTGGTCCCAGACGCTGTAGCTTCACCAGAGGCGTGTTGCCGATTGTTTGTTCTAATGTATTCACGGTTTTGCCCAATAAAAAGGCCGGGAAGCGTTTACCCGGCCTGCAAACATCCCCGGATGGCGACGCAGGCGTCTTATCCGGGCTACCCAATCCTGCCGTTGCGAAAACGGCGATAAACATGCGGATTAAGCTATCAGGCCGATTCGGCCAGAGCAAGCTCCTCGCGCGGCTCAATACGCTCACGACCGTTGTACAGGCGGGCATTCTGCAAGCCGACAAACAGGCGTTCCCCGCGATACGGCGCCTCTTCGCCCTGATACACCACGGTGAGCGGTTCGTCATACCACCCGAGAGGCTGCACAACTAATTGGGTGTAGTGGCCTTTCGGGCTCGCTTCCAGCACCTGTACCGGCAACGGTGAATCCAGGCTGGTGCGCCGGCTGATATCCACTTCCCACGGCCGCAGGAACAGATCCACCGGCCCCTGATACGCCGGGGTATAGCCTAACGGCCAGCGATGCGCGCCCACGTGAAACTGTCCGCCGCGAATGGTGCCTTTCAGGCGGTTCACTTCGCCCATAAATTCCAGTACAAAGCGGGTTGCCGGCTCGCGCCATACCCGATCGGGCGCATCCGCCTGTTCAATATTGCCCTGGCTCATCACCACCACGCGATCCGCGACTTCGGTCGCCTCTTCCTGATCGTGGGTAACGAATACGCTGGTAAACTTTAGCTCTTCATGCAGCTGACGCAGCCAGCGTCTCAGTTCTTTACGTACCTGGGCATCCAGCGCGCCGAAAGGCTCATCCAGCAGCAGAATTTGCGGTTCGACCGCCAGCGCGCGCGCTAACGCGACGCGCTGCTTCTGTCCGCCGGAAAGCTGGGCCGGATAGCGATCGGCCAGATGCGCCAGCTGAACCATCTCCAGCAGTTTGGTAACTTTCGCTTTGATCCCGGCGGCATTTGGCCGTTCACGCTTAGGCAGCACCGTCAGGCCGAAGGCAATGTTGTCGAACACCGTCATATGACGAAACAGCGCGTAGTGCTGAAACACAAAGCCAACTTTACGGTCGCGAGCGTGCACCCGGCTGACGTCGGTACCGTGAAAACGAATGTGCCCGCTGGACTGATTCTCCAGCCCGGCAATGATGCGCAGCAGCGTGGTTTTCCCGGAGCCTGACGGCCCCAACAGCGCGACCATCTGTCCGGAAGGGATATCCAGCGAGATATCATTCAGCACCTGGGTGCGACCAAAAGACTTCTTAATATTGGCAATCTCAATGCTCATGATTTCCCTCCAGTTGCGCGCGTTTTTCCTGATTGGCCAAACGCCATTGCACCATACTCTTCAAAAACAGGGTCAAAATAGCCATTAACGTCAGCAGAGCCGCGGCGGTAAACGAACCAACGGTATTGTAGTCCTGCTCCAGTAGTTCTATTTGCAGCGGCAGCGACAAGGTTTCGCCGCGGATAGAGCCGGAAACAACCGATACGGCGCCGAATTCGCCGATCGCGCGGGCGTTAGTCAGCACCACGCCATACAGCAGCGCCCAGCGGATGTTTGGCAGCGTCACCCGACGGAACATCTGCCAGCCCGAAGCGCCGAGCAGAATCGCCGCTTCATCCTCATTACTGCCCTGGCTCATCATCACCGGCACCAGCTCGCGAACCACAAACGGACAGGTCACAAAAATGGTCGCCAGCACCATACCGGGCCAGGCAAACATAATCTGTAGGTTATGCTCATCCAGCCAGCCGCCAAGCGGGCCATTAGAGCCATAAAACAGCAGATAAACCAGCCCCGCCACCACCGGCGAGACGGCAAACGGAATATCCAGCAACGTCAGCAGCAGCTGGCGGCCGGGAAAGTTAAAACGCGTCACCAGCCATGCCAGCAGCGTGCCAAACACCAGATTCACCGGCACGGTAATTAAGGCGATCATCACCGTCAGCCAGATGGCGTGCAGCATGTCCGGATCGGCCAGGTTATGCAGCACCGGCATCAGACCTTTGCTGAAAGCCTGCACGAAGATATAGACCATCGGTACAATCAGGATAAAGGCGGAAACCAGCATCCCGATACCGATCAAAAACCATTTCCCCCAGTTAATGCGGGGGGCGTCATAACGCTTTAACTGAGCAACGATCGCCATTAATGACCTACCACGCGTCGACCAAAGCGACTTTGCAGGGTGTTGATTGAGAACAGCAGCAGTAACGATGCCGCGAGGATCACCGACGCAATCGCGCTGGCGGCAGGGTAATCAAACTCCTGCAAACGAATAAAAATCATCAGCGAGGTCACTTCCGTTTTCCACGCGATGTTACCGGCGATAAAAATAACCGCGCCGAACTCTCCCAGGCTGCGGGTAAACGACAGCGCGACGCCGGCCATCAGCGCAGGTGAAAGCTCCGGCAGCACCACTTTGCGAAAGCTCTGCCAGCGCGTCGCGCCCAAGGTTTCCGCCGCCTCTTCATATTCCGGCCCCAGCTCTTCCAGTACCGGCTGCACCGTACGAACCACAAACGGAATACTGGTAAAGGCCATCGCCACGGCGATACCCAGCCAGGTATAGGTCACTTTAATATCAAGCTTCGCCAGCCATTCACCATAAAAGCCGTTGACGGAGAACAGCGAGGCCAGCGTCAGGCCCGCCACCGCCGTCGGTAGCGCAAACGGCAGATCCATCAGCGCGTCCAGCAACGTGCGCCCCGGAAAGCGGTAGCGCGTGAGGATCCACGCCATCAGCAGGCCAAATACGCCGTTAAAGATCGACGCCACAAAGGCCGACAGCAGGGTGACTTTATAAGCGGCTACCACCTGCGGGTTGCTGATCACATCCCAGTATTGACTCCAGGTCATTTCCGCGAGCTGCATCACCAGCGCGCTCAGCGGCAGCAGCAGAATTAAGCACACGAACAGCAGGCTGGTGCCGAGGCTCAGGGTAAAGCCCGGCAGCACGCGCTTTGAGGCAACAGCAAACATTACTTACGCCCCGCCGCCAGCAGTTTGTCCAGCTCACCGCCGCTGGCAAAGTGGGTTTTCATCACTTCCGGCCAGGAGCCAAACTGGTCCTCCACGCGGAACAGCTCGGTCTGCGGGAATTTATCTTTCAGCGAATCCATCACCTTCGGGTTGTTCACGCGATAGTAATAGTCGGTGATGATCGTCTGCGCCTGCGGGCTGTAGAGCCAGTTCAGATAGGCTTTTGCCGCTTTCTCCGTTCCGTTAGCCTGAACGTTTTTATCTACCCAGGCCACCGGGAATTCGGCCAGGATATTGGTCTTCGGGATAACCACTTCAAATCCCTGATCTTCGTACTGTTTACGGATGTTGTTCACTTCCGATTCGAAGCTGATCAGCACATCGCCCAGACCGCGCTCGGCGAAGGTCGTGGTAGCCCCGCGACCGCCGGTATCAAACACTTCGACGTTTTTCAGGAACTGGGTCATGAACTGCTCGGTTTTCGCTTTATCGCCGCCGTCAGCCTTGTCCGCAGCGCCCCACGCCGCTAAATAAGTGTAACGCGCGTTGCCGGAGGTTTTTGGGTTCGGGAAAATCAGCTTCACGTCGGAACGCACGAGGTCATTCCAGTCGTGGATATTCTTCGGGTTGCCTTTACGCACCAGGAAGCCCATGGTGGAGTAAAACGGCGAGCTGTTATTCGGCAGACGGCTTTGCCAGTCGGCGGGAATCAGTTTGCCTTTGTCGTGCAGAATCTGTACGTCGGTCACCTGATTGTAGGTCACCACGTCGGCCTTAAGCCCCTGCAGAATTGCCAGCGCCTGTTTTGATGACCCGGCATGAGATTGTTTAATCGTCAGCTTATCGCCGCCGTTATCTTTCGCCCACTGCTGTTCAAACTGCGGGTTAAGGGCGGCAAACAGCTCGCGGGAAACATCGTAGGAGCTGTTCAGCAGTTCCGTCGCCTGCGCCTGCGCAACCAGCAGCACAGAAGCAGCCAGCGCCAGATATCCTTTTTTCAGTGATTTAACGGCCATTGCGCACCCTTATCAATATGATGATTTTCTGCTGATCATCATATTTATAACGGCTATGAAAGGAGTAACGGTTTTATATACCGTTTGGCGATTTGGAAGTCGAAAAGAGAATAAGAGAATGGCAAAGCTTATCTGAATCACGCATCCATAACCGGAAAACGGGCGACGCTTGCCGACCGCGCCGAACGTTTCCCTCTCCCTGCGGGGAGAGGGTGAGGAGGAGATCTTACAGCGCCAGCAGCCTATCCAGGGACGGCGCGAAGTAGTATCCGCCGGTCACCGGTTTGGTAAAACGCAGCATCGCGTCGCGCTTACCGTCGGTATCACCGAACATACTCAGCAGCTGCTGTTCAATATTGTGCAGACGCGCGCAGTAGGCGCAAAAGTAGAGGCCGTGAGTACCGCTGGCGGTACCGTAAGGCAGGCTCTGACGCACAATCTTCAACCCTTTCCCTTCTTCTTTTAAATCCACGCGGCTCAGGTGAGAGGTTTCCGGACGAGCATCGCCGTCAATCTCTTCGTTGACCTCTTTGGTACGGCCGATCATCATCTCCTGCTCGGGAACGCTCATGCGGTTAAGCTGCTTGAGGTTGTGCTCCCAGCGTTGCACGAATACGTAGCTGCCGCCCGCATCCACGCCATCCTGAATCACCGCCACTTCACGACGAGTCTCTTCCCCCGCCGGGTTTTCGGTACCGTCAACAAAACCGCTGAGGTCGCGCTCTTCAATCCAGCGGAAGCCGTGAATCTCCTCTTTGACCTCAATCGCGGCGCCAAAAGCGGACATGGCCGCCTGAGCGACGGAGAAGTTCAGCTCATGCTGCGCGGACAGGATATGAATCAGCACATCATATTGGGTCGACGGAGCCAGACCTTTACCGTAGCCCGGGAACGCTTTTAACTCTTCGGCCCCTACGCCGCCGCTCAGATGGCGCCAGACGTGATGACCGAAAGCGACGACTGCTCCCAGCTTAGCTTCCGGATATTTTGTCTGAAAGGTGGCTAACTTATCGGCAAACACTCTGCTGGCTTCGCGCAGTACGTCCACATCGCCTTTGACATTCGCTTCAATCCAAATCGCCGCACGGCAATGTTCCGGCAAAATGCCGCTCTGAACCTGAGACATCGCTCCTCCTGAAATAGTACAGCCACAACGCTGTGGCTTTTAAGGCGCTATTGTACCCGCTTTTTCAGGACGTCGAATCACTTCAGATCAAATTAGCGACGCCAGATAATTTTGCTCACCTTCCAGTTTTTCAGCGTGTCATCGGAAGGCATTAACTCCTCAGGGCCGCTCCAGTTACCGGTAAAGGCATAGCTAATATGCTGGCTGCCCTCGGCCTTACACTCCACCACCGCACCGTTATCGTTGCTGCCTTTCTGACAGTTGCCAAACGCTTTGCTGTAAATATCGCTAAACGGGGTCCCGATTTTCACGCCGCTGGCGGCTTTGATGTTGCTATCCCGCACGTCGATACGGCTAATAGTCCCGCTCTCGCCGTTAATGGTCAGCGCAACCTTGTCATCTTTTAACGCTTCGAAGTAGCGCACAATATTGCCGTTAGCCGTTTTCATGCCGCTGCGCAGGCGGTAGCTGCTGCCGAGCGCATCGCCGATCGCCTGCTCGTTCAGCGGCGTTGTCGCCGTCAGGTTGCCTACGCCCTGTTCGGTTACTTGCGTAGAGGAACCAAACCAGTTCCACGGATAAGCCGACGACCAGTTAACCGAGCTCATCGTCGAGCAGCCGGTTAACGCCAGCGGTAATGCGCAGAGAAGTAAACGTCGCGATTTCATGACTCAGTCCTTTCTGATTAATTCAACGCAAGTTGGAGTGCGCGATCGGCAAAAAGTGCCGTTAAACCTGCTCTTCGCGAAAACAGGCTTTCAACCGACGGTTGCTTAACAGCCACCAGAGCGCATAAAGATCCGCCGCCAGCAGGGAGATGGTCACCGCCGAGGGCGATTCTCCGCTCAGCCACAGCAGCGGCTGCCAGACCAGCAGCAGGCTCTGAGAAAGCACCAGAAGCCAGCGCATCATCGGCCAGAGGCGAGGAAAACGCTGACGATGACCGCTGATGAGAAATGCCAGTACCGCCGGGATGCCGGGCAGCAATCCCAGCCAAAAATTATCGTGATCCGGATAAAACAGATTCAGCAGCGCGTCACCCTGCTGCCGCGACGCGCCGGCCATCAGAAACAGCACCCACGTACGCGCCTGAAGCAGCAGCACGCACCAAAAAAGGAACGGCAAGCGCAGGCGGCCGTGGGTATCAAAATCGGCGGGGATAAACTCAGTATTCTTCATCTTCAATTAAGCGTTTGCCGAGGCAAAGCACGTCCGAATGCTCATAGCCAAGGCGTTCGTACATCCCCTGAACCACATCATTATCTTCGCGGATCATAATGTTTATTTTCGGGCAGCCGCGGGCAATCAGCTTTTTCTCCAGCCGATTAAGCAGCGCGTTAGCAATACCGCGACCGCGATATTCCGGATGCACGCCGAGATAATAAGCAGAGCCGCGGTGACCGTCGTAACCGCCCATCACCGTACCAACCACTTCACCGTTAACTTCGGCCACCAGAAACAGGCTGGCGTCGTGGTTCAGCTTACGCTCAATATCCATTTCCGGATCGTTCCATGGCCGCAGGAGATCGCAGCGCTCCCACAGGGTAATAACCTCTTCGAAATCTTGTTGGCGAAAAACGCGTATCTCCATGGTATTGCCCACCATTAACGGTTAAAAACAGAGATTATGGCGCGATTGTGCCCGCTAGCCAATATCAGGCGCAATGAGCCGCAAAAAATGGCATAATATGACTTTGTCATGTATTGAAATGAAAAGTAAAACAATTCTTATTTTGAATGGTCGTATCAAAAAACACGATACGATATAACATTAGTCACCACTTGTTTGCAATTCAGGCCGAATGAGCACTTTTAAACCATTAAAAATACTTGCTTCGCGCCGCCAGGTGCTGAAAGCCGGGCTGGCAGCAATGACGCTTTCAGGGATCGCCTCTCAGGCCAGCGCGAAAGAACAACAGCCATTGAAAACATCCAATGGGCACAGCAAACCCGTAGCGAAGAAAAAAGGCGCCAGGCGCGTCGTGATGCTCGACCCGGGCCATGGCGGTATTGATACCGGCGCTATCGGCCATAACGGTTCAAAAGAGAAGCACGTCGTGCTGGCTATCGCCAAAAACGTGCGCAGCATCCTGCGCAACAACGGTATCGATGCGCGTCTTACGCGCAGCGGCGATACCTTTATTCCACTCTATGACCGCGTGGAGATCGCCCATAAGCACGGCGCCGATCTCTTTATGTCGATTCACGCCGATGGCTTCACCAACCCGAGCGCCGCCGGCGCCTCCGTTTTCGCCCTCTCCAACCGCGGCGCCAGTAGCGCCATGGCGAAGTATCTCTCGGATCGCGAAAACCGGGCGGATGAAGTGGCCGGCAAGAAAACGACCGATAAAGACCATCTTTTGCAGCAAGTGCTGTTCGATCTGGTGCAAACGGACACCATCAAGAACAGCCTGACGCTCGGCTCGCACATCCTGAAAAAGATTAAGCCGGTGCATAAACTGCACAGCCGCAATACCGAACAGGCTGCGTTCGTCGTGCTGAAGTCGCCATCAATTCCGTCGGTGCTGGTGGAGACGTCGTTTATTACCAACCCGAACGAAGAAAAACTGCTGGGCACCACCGCGTTCCGGCAGAAAATCGCCACGGCAATAGCCAACGGCATTATCAGCTATTTCCACTGGTTCGATAACCAGAAAGCCCACTCGAAGAGACGTTAATGAAACCCGACGCGCACCAGGTAAAAGCTTTCCTTCTTCAGCTCCAGGATGACATCTGCCAAAAGCTTAGCGCCGTTGACGGTAGCGAATTTATCGAGGATAGCTGGCAGCGGGAAGGCGGCGGCGGCGGACGCAGCCGGGTACTGCGCAATGGCGGTATCTTTGAGCAGGCTGGCGTGAATTTTTCCCACGTGCACGGTGATGCAATGCCGGCTTCCGCAACCGCGCATCGTCCTGAACTGGCAGGCCGCAGCTTCGAAGCGATGGGCGTCTCGCTGGTCGTACACCCGCGCAGCCCGTACATCCCTACCAGCCACGCCAACGTGCGCTTTTTTATCGCGGAAAAAGCGGGTGCCGATCCGGTATGGTGGTTCGGCGGCGGCTTTGATTTAACCCCCTACTACGGTTTTGAAGAAGATGCCGTTCACTGGCATCGTACCGCCCGCGATCTGTGCCAGCCCTTTGGTGAAGAGGTTTATCCGCGCTATAAAAAGTGGTGTGACGACTACTTTTTCCTCAAGCATCGTAACGAGCAGCGCGGCATCGGCGGTCTGTTTTTCGATGATTTGAATACCCCGAACTTTGACCATTGTTTCGACTTTATGCAGGCGGTGGGCAACGGCTTCACCGAGGCGTATCTGCCGATTGTCGAGCGGCGTAAAGAGAGAGTCTGGGGCGAGCGCGAGCGCGATTTCCAGCTCTACCGTCGCGGGCGCTACGTGGAGTTCAACCTGGTGTGGGATCGCGGTACCCTGTTTGGTCTGCAAACCGGCGGCCGTACCGAGTCCATTCTGATGTCGATGCCGCCGCTGGTGCGCTGGGAATACGACTACCAGCCGGAAGCGGGCAGCCCGGAGGCCGCGCTAAGCGAATTCATTCAGGTACGTGATTGGGTTTAAAGTTGCCAGATGGTGCGATCCGTAGGCCAGATACGGCGCTGTTTTGCCTGATGGCGCTACGCTTATCAGGCCTACGATGACGGCACGATTCGCCAGCCGGTAAATAACGCGTAATCAAACCCACTGCCGCATCCGCTGATGCAGCGTCAACGACGGTTTCTCGGCGAACAGCTGTTGATAATCGGTGGCGAACTGGCCCAGATGCCAAAAGCCCCACTGCATCGCGGCATCTTTCACCGTTGCGCTCTGCGACCACGGGCTAATCAGCTCCCGGCGCACCGCGTTCAAACGAATGCGCTTCAGCCAGGCGTTCGGCCCGATCCCCAGAATCGCGTGAAAGGCATTTTGCAGCGTGCGGCGGCTAACGTGCAGCTGCTGACACAGATCGAGAACCGTCAGCGGCTCCGACATATTCTCCAGCACGAACTCCCGCGCCCGGGAAAGCAGCCGCCGGTAGCTCTGATGGCTGATGCTCTCGGCGGTGACCATCGGCTGCGCCTCCTCCAGCATCGCCCCCATCGCCAGCAGGAGATTATCGCCCAATACCTTGCGCACAGCGGGCTGATGAAGGTTTTCCGGATTCTCGCTAAACGTCGCCAGCGCCTGCTGCACAAAGCCCCATAGCGCTGCCTTGTGCTCCTCTTTGACCTCCAGCGCCGACTGGTTACGCAGCATATGCAGCACCCGCTCCGGGTGATGCAGGAAGCTGGCCTGACGGGAAATGACATCCTCTGAGATAACCACTCCCAGAATGGTGTAATCATCCGGCGTGCTGAGTTCGAACTCGGTGCCGCCGGGTCGGGTGGCGATCTCGGCGCTGCCGAGACACTGCGATCCTATAAACCCCTGCTCGCCGCGGGTTGTCGGGATACCGAACCAAAAAGAGTTCGGCCACACCAGGCAGGATTGACGCAGCGCCAGACCGGTATACTCGCGAAAAACCTGAATATCATCGAGCAGGATTTCGGTAAATTCACCGTGAAATTTCCCCGGATGCAGCTGATCGTAAATCTGCTGCCAGGCGGTAATCGTCAGGGCATGTTCATAGACATCGGTGGTCCGTCGCTGGTGGACGTTATCCACCTCGACCATCGGCGTCAATTTAACGTCTTCGGGTAATGCTTCATGATAAAGATGGTGCAGGCTGGCCGGTGTTTTCTTTTTCATGATCTTATCAACCGGGAGCGCTCTCGCGTTCCCGGCACCTCCGACTGGTTAATTTTTTAGACGATAGCGACTACTGCGTTTACGCAACGATCCGGTAGAAAACAGCTGTTCCAGCGCCTTTCTGGCTTCGTCAAGCGACCAGCCAAAATGGGCGGCCACCTCCCCTGCCGTCATTCCCTGACGCGTCGATGCCAGCAGCGCCAGTAAAGGCTCAGAGGACTCCGCTATCACCGGTGGCTGCGGGGCTTCCGGCTGCGGCTGAAAGCCGCCGATCAGCCGCTGGGTGTCCTCTTCCGGGCGCCCTATCTCCCGACGGCTAACAACGCGCCCCGTACGCTGCGCCGCAGCGCTTCCGGCATCCAGCGCCGCCCGGCACGCCGCCAGGTCGCCTTCCACCACGAGGGTTAACCTGCCGGGATCGAGAACCTCATGGCTGAGCAGCCGCACGTTGGCCGCCTTCAGCATCGCATCCGCCGCATCAACGGCGGCGACCATGCCGTCAACTTCCAGTAATCCCAGGGCGTTGATCATCGCTTCCCCCTTACGCGCGCTGGATTGGATGACGGGCAATATCCAGAACGGCATCGGTAAAGGCATTGCAGGCTGCCTTACAGGCGGCCTGGCTCCCCGTCAAGAAGGCGGCCGAATAGTTGGTTTCCGACGGCGGCGGCACGTAGGTCACCAGCTGCACGTCGGCCGATTTCATCGCCGCGTCAATGCCGAAAGTGGCCTCCAGCGGCGGCGCCACCAGATAGGCGATCGGATCGCCCAGCGCGATGCCTGAAGAAGACGAGAGATAAGAGCCGGTACGCGACACCACGTGCGCCAGGAACGCCGTATCTTCGGCATCGTTGGCCCACTGAAACGCCGCTCCGCTTTCGATATGCGCCATCATCGCGTCCAGGCCAGCGCGAACTTCCGCCGGGTTCGGGCCGCCCAGCATAATCAGCACTTCCCCTGCGGTTGGCGACGGGCCGTGAGCTGCGCCAGCGTAGAGGGAGCGCCCGTAAACCACTTCAACCATCGCCTGTTTTGTCGCTTCGTCAGCGGCAATATAGGTCACATCATCCGAATCCGCCGTGATGAGTCCGAGGCTACGTATATGCGGCGGTAATTTAAGCTCGCGGGCAAAGCCGTCATTTACCGAAGCAATCACGCGCATGGCCGTCACCGAAGGGCGAATTAAATCTAATGCAGGCATGATGCCTCCTTAACGAGTCATATTGATGCCGGAAGCTTTCTGCTCCAGCATGCGTTTGGCCAAATCGACGATCACCGCAGCGGCTTCTACCGGCGGCGTGCCGCCCTGGTGAATATTGGAAATACAGGTCCGGTCCGCTTCAACGGTGGTTGCCACGCGCGGCGAATACACGGCGTAACAGGAGAGGCTTTCCGACTGCCCCAGCCCGGGACGCTCGCCTACCAGCAGGATGACCACCTTCGCGCCGAGGATTTCGCCAATCTGATCTTCAATTTTGACCCGTCCGTAGCGGACGAAGAACGGCGTACCGACCTTCAGCCCGGCCTGCTTCAGCCCCGACAGCAGCGGCGGCAGGATCTCTTCATAGTTGACGGTAATCGCGTCCGTAGAGAGGCCATCGGATACCACCACCTGAACGTCAGGATTCGCCACGCACTGCGCCTTCAGCGCGTCAATCGCTTCCGGACTCAGGCGACGGCCCATATCCGGGCGCGTCAGGTAGAGGTTCTTGTCGCTAATCTCGGAACGCACCTCGAGCAATCCCTGGTTTTTCACCCACTCTTCCGGAACCTCTTTCAGCACCGTATCCTTGGAGCGCGAATGGTCGGCGAGGAAGCGCAGCAGCGCGAGGGTGCGCGGACGCGGGCCGGCGCGGCCGGTGCAAACGCGCGCCGCCGTGCTGCGTTTCAGTTCGGCCAGCACTTCCGCGCGATGCGGCTGCTGCACGCCAATCCAGCCTTTAGCCTCTGGCGATCCTAAATCCAGCGCGCAGCTCTCCGCCGCGACCTCACACCGGCTGCCGCACTTCGTCGCCGCAGCCTGAGGCGCCGCTGCGGCCGTCTGCGGTTGTCCCATTGACGCCATCACGCTACGTACAATTTCTTCAATCTGCTTTTGATCCATCATGTGTCATCCCCGCGTCATCAAAAGAACAGTGACGGATCGCCCGCCCGTTGGGTCAGACGACCGTTTGCCATAATGCCCATGGTTTCCAGCCAGCGTTCGAACTCCGGCGACGGCCGTAGATTCAGCAGCTGACGGACGGTGGCGGTATCGTGAAACGCGGTGGTCTGATAGTTGAGCATGATGTCGTCGCCGAGCGGCATGCCCATGATGTAGTTGCAACCGGCGGTGGCGAGCAGAATCATCAGGTTTTCATTGAGATTCTGATCGGCGTCAGCATGGTTGGTGTAGCAGCAGTCGCAGCCCATCGAGATGCCGCTCAGCTTGCCCATAAAGTGATCTTCGAGACCGGCGCGAATAATCTGCCGGTCGTTATAGAGGTACTCCGGCCCGATAAAGCCCACAACGGTATTGACGAGGAACGGATCGTAGTGCCGCGCCAGGCCATAGTTGCGCGCCTCCATCGTCACCTGATCGGCGCCGAAGTTCGCGCCAGCCGACAGCGCCGAGCCCTGCCCGGTTTCAAAATAGAGGCAGTTTTCTCCGGCGATACGGTTGAACTCGGCGCCGACCGCCCGCGCTTCATCGAGCATCGCCAGCTCCACGCCGAACTCTTTTAGCCCCTTTTCGCTGCCGCAGATGCTCTGGAAAATAAGCCCTCCCGGCGCGCCGCGGCGGATCGCTTCAATCTGGGTAGTGACGTGCGCCAGCACGCAGCCCTGAGTCGGGATATTAAACTTGTCGATAACGCCGTAGACGGTATCGAGGACGCGGGTCAGGTTCTCCACGTCATCGGTCACCGGGTTAACGCCGATCACCGCATCGCCCGCGCCGAACGAGAGCCCTTCGTAGATTTGCGCCGCAATGCTCTGCACGTCATCGCGGGTATCGTTCGGCTGCAGGCGACAGCTAAAGGTGCCCGGCAGGCCGATGGTGGTGTTGGCTTTTTTAATCACCGGCATTTTCTTTGCGCCGTAAATCAGGTCGGCGTTGGAACAGACCTTCGCCACCGCCGCCACCACTTCTGAGGTCAGCCCTTTGCGCACAAACGCAATATCGTCGCTGGTGACTTCATCGTTGAGCACGTATTCGCGCAGGTCGCTGATGGTCCAGTTTTTAATCCGCTGATAAGCGGTTTCGTTGACATCGTCCTGAATCAGGCGCGTCACGCAGTCCTCTTCATAAGGGATCACCGGGTTATTACGAATATCGGCGACCGTCATATCGGAGAGCACCTGCTTCGCCGCTACGCGCTGCTGCGAACTTTCTGCCGCCACGCCCGCCAGCACATCCCCCGAACGCAGTTCGTTGGCTTTAGCCAGCACCTCTTTTACATCCTTAAACTGATAAACATTGCCGAACAATGTGGTCTTTAATTTCATAAGTCGTTCCCTCAGGAAGGAAATGCGAGTGATTTCACCGTCACCGGCACAACCGATCCGCCAAAAAGAGGCGTACCAATGTCGATATAGTCCCCCGCCCGTACGCTCACCTCATCGATGACCGCCAGCGGGAGTTGTTGCAGCTGCGGGCGCAGCAGCATGCCCAGCGCTTTGCCAAAGTCCTGCTCGGCCACCACCAGCAGGGGATGCGGATTGGGAAAGCGCGCGACAAAAGCCAGTAGCGCGTCAATCACCACCAGCAGGGCGGCGTAGCGCACCGGCAACGAAGCAGGAAGCGCCAGCACGTAAGCATCCGATCCCGGATCCAGATCGAGCTGCAGCAGCGCCTGCTGCCAGGCGCTCAGCAGATCGGATTCATCAAGCGGGATCGCCACCGGCAGATTGCGCAGCGGGAGCTGAACCCCTTCCAGCCAGATAGTGCTGCCGGAAAGCGAGAGCGTATGCGCGCCGGCGCCAATCACCGTGGCGCGCACGGTTTGCGCCGGAAACTGCACGTTCATCTTCCGCAGCCGCGGATGCTCGTGCAGCGCCGTGGCCAGCAGCGGTCCGATATCCGCAAAACAGAACGGGTCGGCAGGCTGGTTGCGGTAGCACTCGCCCACTCCGCCGGAAAGGGTAATCACCTCGGGTACCGCGCCTGCGGGCAGCAGGCCGGTTTGCATCAGCCGTTGCGCCAGCGGAGAGAGCGTGCCGTCGATAACTTCGACGATCAGATCCGCCATCCGACGCGCTACCTGCGCTAACTGCGAAGCACTCAACGCGCGCGCATCGACGCCTGCGCCAAAAACCTCATCGACGATCATTTGCCCCGGCTGATGGGCATAAACCACCCGTCCCTGGCCGTCGGTCTCCAGCAGGCGTCCGCCAACGTTCAGGCAGGCGGTGGCGCTGACTTTTCCCGCTTCAAATAGCGCGTAATTTGAGGTACCGCCGCCGATATCAATGTTCAGCACCCGGCACATCCGCTGTTCAGAAAGGGTTTGCGCCCCGGCGCCGTGACCGGCAATCACCGATTCCAGATGCGGCCCGGCGCTGGCCACCACAAAGTCACCCAGCGACTGCGAGAGCGCCATCACCGCCGCCCTTGCGTTGCGGGTTTTCGCGCTTTCGCCTGTGATAATGATCGCCCCGGAGTCCACCGATTCTGGGGCAACCTCTGCGGCCTGATACTGCGCCAGAATCAGCGCCTTGAGTTCGTCCTCCTTCAGACCGCCCTGTTTATCAACCGGGGTAAAGAAGACCGGGCTTTGCCAGCTAATTTCGCGTTTGATGAATTCGTAGCGCGGCACCTGCGACACCGCCGCACGGTTAACCAGCTCAAGGCGGGAGAAGATCACCTGAGTGGTGGTGGTGCCGATATCGATGCCGACGCTCAGCAGCTGGCGAGTTTTCACGATTGCGTCTCCGCTTCGGTTGTCGCCGCCGCCGGTGCGTTTTCATCTTTCGGCACCAGCAGCATCGCCACGCCAATGGCGGTAACGCCGCCGATCAGCTTGCCGACGATCATCGGGAAGATCATGGCGTTCATGTTGGCGGCGGCGAAGCCTAAATGGTCGCCCAGCGCGAAAGCGGCGGAGACGGAGAACGCGCAGTTAATGACTTTGCCGCGAGTATCCATCTGTTTCATCATGCCGAACATCGGGATGTTGTTGGCCAGCGTCGCCACCATGCCTCCGGCGGCCATATTATTGATTTTCAGCAGATTACCGACGCGCATCAGCGGCTTTTCAAACCAGCGGGTCAGCAGCAGCACCATCGGATAAGCGCCGAGCAGCACGCAGGATATCGATCCAATGACTTCAATGGCGCGCATCACCTCGCCGGGCTGGTCGCCGGGAGCCATAAAGATCGGATCAAGTCCCGGGATCAGATCCCAGCCCAGCAGGAACTTGATGACCGCTGCCGCCAGGCCGATGGTGATCAGCGCCACCAGAAATTTGGCGAAGATCTGGAAGCCGTTGATCATTTTTTCCGGAATAAACTTCAGCCCCAGCGCGACCAGCACCGCGACGATAAGCACCGGGATCATATTCATCAGGATCAGCGCGAAGGTAAACTCTACCGGCTGACCGTTAATCTCCACGCCGGAGTACATGGCCACCAGACCGCCGGCGATACAGCCGATCGGAATCGTAACGATCCCGGCCAGCACGCCCAGCGCCAGGTAGCGGCGGTCAGAGGGTTCGATGATGCCGAGCGCGACCGGAATGGAGAACACCAGCGTCGGCCCCATCATCGCCCCGAGGATCAGGCCGGAATAGAGCCACGCCGCCACGTCGCCGCCCGCCAGCTCTTTGGCGAGGAAGAAACCGCCCATATCGCAGGCCAGCAGCGTGCCGGCAAACATCGACGGGTTGGCGCCGAGCATTTCATACAGCGGAATAATCACCGGCCCGAGCAGGTGCGCCAGTACCGGCGCCAGCGCGGTCATCCCGACCATCGCCAGGCCCAGCGCCCCCATCGCCATAAACCCCTCTTCGAACTGGCCGCCGGAGCCCTCAATGCTTTTACCAAACTTGCCGAGAAAGCGCGCCGAGCCGCCAAACTGCGACAGGATCCTGTCCACGGCGGCAATCAGCATAAAGAACATCATGATGTACATGATGATTTCGTTAATTCCCATAGCCCTTACTCCCTGTCATTCGTTATGTGTAAAGACGTCCCATGGGCATACAACCAACGCCAGGACGGTAGCCCGGCATCGCCTCCGGGAAATTCTGTAACGTTTTGCGCACTTCTCCCGGGGGCGGCGCTTTGCGCCTTGCCCGGGCTACGGGCTGGTAGCCCGGACAGACGCGCAGCGTCGCCTCCGGGATAATCAGCCGGGGTTAACGCCGCATCAGTGCGCCGCCGCGTACAGATCGATAATCTGCTCCCGGCTGGCGGTGCGTGGATTAGTGCGCAGACAAATGTCCTCCTGCGCCGCCTGCGCCCATGCGCTGAAATGTTCGGCCATCGCGCCGGCATCCGAGAGTCGTTTGCTCAGGCCCACTTCAGCAATCAGCTCGCGTACGGCGGCGATAGCCTCACGATCGTCGGTTTTCTTACCGGTTAACGCCCGGCCGATTTGGCTGAAACGCTCGCGGCGCACCATGCGGTTAAACTCCATCACCGTCGGCAGCAGCATGGCGTTGGCCTGGCCGTGCGGAATATGCAGCGCTGCGCCAGGCTGATGCGCCATCGCATGACATAAGCCCAGACCCGCGCTGGAAAAGGCCATCCCCGCCATACAGGAAGCCAGCAGCATACTTTCGCGCGCGGCAAGATCCTGGCCGTAGCCAACTGCCTTCGGCAACGACTGGCCGATCATCGCTATCGCGCCAATCGCCAGGCTGTCGGTGAAGGGCGTCGCGTTGAGCGCGCTGTATGCCTCAACGGCGTGGGTCAGCGCGTCAATCCCGGTCATTGCCGTCACCTGTGGCGGAACGCCTTCGGTCAGGGCGGCGTCGAGAATCGCCACGTCCGGCATGAGCGAGGCATGGGCCAGCACTTGCTTACGCCCGCTGACTGCATCGATAATCACCGTCACGTTGGTGGTTTCCGAGCCGGTTCCGGCGGTGGTCGGCACCGCAATCAGCGGCAGACGCGGGCGCAGTACGCTGCTTTCCGTCATCGCGCTTAACGTCTGCTCCGGGTTGGTGACTAACAGCGCGACCGCTTTCGCCGCGTCCAGCACCGAACCGCCGCCAAAGGCCACCACGCCGTCGCACTTCGACTCGCGCAGCTGCGCCACCGCCGCGCAGACATCGGTAATGCACGGTTCTCCCGGCGGACAGGGCCAGACGGTCATCGTCACCCCTTTCATTGCCAGGCTGCGAGCAAGCCCGGCGGTCATTCCCGCCTGATGCAGGAAACTATCGACCATCACCAGCAGATGGCTTAGGCCCCTCGCTTGCGCCTCCTGTCCGCAGGCGCTCAGCGCGCCGAGGCCGCACAGCGTTACCGGCGGCACGCTGAAGGTTTTCACCCGCTGCAGATTCAGGGTATCGAACGCCTGAAAGAGCGCCGTCTGCAGTTCAGCTTGCATAGATTCCCTCCGCTATCTCTCTCCCGCTGCTGGCTATCGCCAGCGGGGTCATAAACAGGCTGTGCTGCGGTAAATGCACCCGTAATTCCGGGAAGCGTTTGCGAAACAGCGCGTCCACGCCCGGCTGCATACAGGAGCCGCCCGCCAGCCATAAATCGGCAATGCCATGTCCTTCAATATGGTGAGCAACGATCTCCGCCATTTTTTCGTACACCGGCTTCACCACCGGCCAGATCTCCTGCGCGTTGCTGCGCTTGTACTGCTCCGCCTCTTCCAGCGGGATGCGACGATTTCCGGCGAGGGTCAGGGAGATATGATGGCCGCCGGTCGCTTCATCGGCGGAGTAGGTCACCAGACCCTGCTTAACGATGGCGATGCCGGTGGTGCCGCCACCAATATCCACCACGCCGGCGTTATCAAGCTGCAGCAGATCCGCCACCGCGGTCGGTTCATCCAGCACGTGGCTAACTTCCAGGCCGGCAGATTCGAGTACGTTGATCGAAATACGCGGGTCGGTACCCGGCGGAAACGAGGTCGCCGCATGGGTGAAGCGGCAGCCGAGCTGCTGTTCAAGAACGTCGAGATGGCGGCGCACGAGGGTAACGGCGCCGAAGAAATCCCAGACGATGCCGTCGCGCACGACGTCAGCCCAGTCCAGGCACACTGCAACCGGCTGGCCATCGCCATCGACCACCATCGACACGACATCGCAGGTGCCTAAATCCACGCCCAGCCACAGCGGCGAACCGCTGTTCGCAGGCGTCTGGTTACACAGGGCCGCGGCTTTTTGTAGCCTGGGAGTGAGCCAACGTTGTTCGTCGTGCGCCATCTCTTTCACTCCTTATACGATGCGGAACGCATCCACCAGCACGCAGCGACGCAGACGGACAAAGGTACGTGCGCTGGTTACCCCCTCCCCGGTCGGCGTAGTGATGGTCATGGTGGTCCAGCCCTCTCCGCCCAGCCCGAGCCCGGCAATGCACGGCCCGTTTTTGACGAAAATGCTGGTATCAATGGCGTTGGCCATCTGATTCATGTTGTCGATATTGCGCGAGTGCATCGCCGCCGTATGGTGGCAGCCGCCTTCCAGCTGTACCGCCAGCGCGATAGCGTCATTGACGCTGGCCACCCGTACGACAGGGAGTACCGGCATCATCAGTTCAGTCACGGCAAACGGATGGCTGGCCGGCGTTTCAACAAACAGCAGGCGCGTCTGCGGCGGAACGCTCAGGCCAATAGCGGCGGCAATCTTGCTCGCGTCACGTCCCACCCAGTCACGGCTGACCGTACCTTTGCCGCGCTCATCGATATTCTTCAGCAGCACCGGCTGAAGCTGCTCGGCCTGGGCCGCGCTGAGCTTCACCGCCTGCTGGCCTTCCATCAGGCGCATCAGCTCGTCGGCGACGCTATCGACGACAATCAGCACCTTTTCGTCAGCGCAGATAATGTTGTTATCAAACGAGGCGCCTTTGACGATGGACTGCGCGGCGCGCGCCAGATCGGCCGTTTCGTCGACCACTACCGGCGGGTTACCGGCCCCGGCGGCAATCAGACGTTTATTGGTATGCTTGCGTGCGGACTCCACCACCGCTTCGCCGCCGGTGACCACCAGCAGACCAATGCCGGGATACTTAAACAGCCGCTGGGCCGTTTCGATATCCGGGTTCGCCACGGTGACCAGCAGATTGGCCGGACCGCCCGCGGCAATTACCGCCTGGTTGAGCAGCATAATCGCCCGCTGAGAGACTCTTTTCGCCGCCGGATGCGGGGCGAACACCACGCTGTTGCCCGCGGCAATCAGGCTGATAGCGTTATTAATCACCGTTGCCGCCGGGTTGGTGGAGGGGGTGACCGAGGCCACCACGCCCCACGGCGCGTTTTCTATCAACGTCAGGCCGTTATCGCCGGTCAGCACCTGCGGGGAGAGACATTCGACGCCCGGCGTGCCGCGCGCCTGGGCCACGTTTTTGGCAAATTTATCTTCAACGCGTCCCATGCCGGTTTCGCTGACGGCAAGCTCCGCTAATTCTCTGGCATGTTTTTCGCCTGCCTCACGAATGGCGTGAATCGCCAGCTGGCGCATCGCCACGCTTTTCAGCCCCTGCTGAGCCAGCTTTGCCGCCGCGACGGCGTCATCAAGGGAGGCAAAGACGCCCATCTCATGAACGGCGCTGTCCGGCTGGCTGCTGTCCTTCATTTTCAGCAGTACGGCTTGCACCACCTGTTCAATATCCTGTTGGTTCATGATGTTCAGTCCTATTTATGGAAAATCACCTGGCCGCCGGCCACCGCTTCATCGACGATACCGATGACGCACAAATCCACAGGAGACGCGTCGCTGCGGTGTGCCTGTCGCGCCGAGCTGCCGCTGACCAGCAGCACCCATTCGCCGGGCCCCGCGCCGATGCTGTCGATGGCGACGGCGCACTGTCCGTCGGGCTTGCCCGCAGCATCAATCATCTCCACCATCAGCAGCTTGTCGTGCGCCAGCCCCTGATGGCGGACGGTGCAGACAATTTGTCCCGTGACGACTGCCAGTTTCATACCCGCCTCCCTGGATTGCGTGGTGAGTCATGGGCCGGATAAGCGCAGCGCCATCAGGCAATGGCGCGCGTTAATGCCGAAGGACAACCCCGGCGCGCCTTATCCGGCTAACCATCAGATGTTGCTGTCGCCTTTGAAACTGATGGGGAACACCTCCTCCAGATCGCCGTGCGGACGCGGAATCACGTGCACTGAGACCAGCTCGCCGATACGCTGCGCCGCAGCGGCGCCGGCATCGGTAGCGGCCTTGCACGCCGCCACGTCGCCGCGCACCATCGCGGTGACCAGTCCGCCGCCAATCTGCTTCACGCCAACCAGCTTCACGCGCGCGGCTTTTACCATCGCATCAGAGGCCTCAATCAGCGCAACCAGGCCCCGGGTTTCAATCATTCCTAATGCTTCCATTGTGTTTTCCTCTTGCGTAAGGGGGTCCAGAACGGGACCGTTCATTCAACCTGCATGGGTAAGCGGCAATCGCTGCTTACGTCACTCCGGCGCGGCACGGCTGCCACTAACGCCAGTTCGATAATTTCCTGCACGCTACAGCCTCGGGAGAGGTCATGGAGCGGTGCGGCCAGCCCCTGAATCAGCGGCCCGATCGCACGATAGCCGCCCAGACGCTGGGCGATTTTGTAGCCGATGTTGCCCGCCTCCAGCGATGGAAAAACCATCACATTGGCCCGTCCCTGCAGCGGGCTGTCGGGCGCTTTTTGCGCGGCGACCTCCGGCACGAAGGCGGCGTCAAACTGCAGTTCGCCATCCACCATCAGCTGCGGAGCGCGCTGACGCACGATCTCTGTGGCCTGCTGTACGTTGGCGACGTTGGGGTGGCGGGCGCTGCCGTTGCTGGAAAACGACAGCATCGCCACCCGCGGCTCCTCGCCGGTAATCGCCTGCCATGTCTCAGCGCTGGCGATAGCGATATCCGCCAGTTGCGCCGCCGTCGGCTGCGGCACCACGCTGCAGTCGGCAAATCCCAGCGCCGGTCCGACGTACTGCGGCAGCATCAGAAAGATCGACGACAGCGTTTTGCAGCCAGGCTGAAGGCCAATAATGCGCAATCCGGCGCGCAGTACGTTCGCCGTCGAGGAGAGATTGCCGGCAATACACACGTCGGCCTTTCCGGCGCTGACCATGGCGGCGGCGAACATCAGCGGGTCGTTGAGTTTTTCCTCCGCGTCCGGCGGCGTTTTTTCCCCGGCCCGATCCAGCCAGCGCCGGGCAAAGGCGGCGCGCATTTGCCGGTTGCTGTACGGATCGACAATCTGCATTCCGTCCATCGGCAACCGGTGGCTGAGGGCGAACTGACGCAGAGCAAAAGGGCTGGCGATCAAAATCGGCTTTGCCAGCCCCTGCTGCTGCAGGTAGTGCGCCGCTTTAAGAACGCGAATGTCCAGGGCATCCGGAAACACCACCCGGGCGGGCGAACGCAAAGCCAGCTGACGCGCGCGTTGGATAATCATTGCTCTCCTCCCAGGCTTTGTTGGATCTGGCTGACGGTTAGCGGATGGTTTGCCACGCATAAAATCATCATCACGTAGACGGTGCTGGAGAGGCGGTTGAGCGCCTGCAGAATGTCCGGTCGTAGGACCTCAAAGCTGCGGGTAATAAAGACCTGGGCGGCGATCGTTTCCGTCTCCCGAACCCGGGTGCGCAGCAGATTGAGCAAGGCGGCATCGCGGCCGTGAGCGGCTTCAGGCACCAGATGATCGTGGCCGAGATAGCGCAGCGGCTGGTGGGAAAGGCGATGCAGTTCATCCTCGTTCAGGCCGACGATGGACTGCGCCGCCAGCGGTTCATCCATAGCGTCGGCGCGCATAATATTGCCCAGACGCGAGCGGATATCCGCCAGCCAGGGCTGCCATGGCTCCGCCAGTTCAATTTGCAGCCATACCGCCAGGGCGATGGTGGCGTCGAGCGCGGCGCGAAAGCCCAGGCGCGGATCGCTTTTAGCGACCATTTTGTCCGCCGTCAGATGGGTCAGGGTGTCCGGTTTTTTTTCGACCGGCTGGCGGCACAGTTCGCAGCAGGCCTGCGGATGTGTGTCGCTGCTGGTTAAACCGTGTACCGGCTGCGGCTGCTGCGCGTCGTCATCGACAAACAGGCTTCCCTGCTCATCGAGAAACTTAATGCGCAAACGGCGGCTCTCCAGCAGTTCCCGGGCCGAAGGCGTCAGACGAGCGTCGGCGGGCAGATGAATTTCTGCCCCTTCGCTGAGCGTATGGTTCGCTCTGAGCCAGGCTTCGGTAATAAAATCTTTCATAGCGATTGCCAGTTCGCAGGCCAGGCGACGTACAGGAAGCGCACGGTCGATGGCGTGCCGAATTCAATGCTGGAGCCTTTCGGGATAAACATCACATCGCCGGCTTTGGCCACCATGGTTTCACCTTCATGGCGTACGTGGAGTTCTCCCTCCAGCACCATGTCGACTTCGTCATAGTTCAGCGTCCATGGGAAAAAGGCGTTTTCCCACTGCATAAATCCAGCGGCCATACTGCTACCGTCCTGCCCGGTGACTAAATCCGTTAAGCCGACGCAGTGCGGTTCCGCGCCGTCGAAGCGGCCAAATTTCACGCTGCTGCCGTCAATGACTTTGACGCCGCCTTTACCGGTGACCGCCTTAAAGCTGGGCTGCATATCGCCCAGCGCCAGCGACTGTTTTTCTTGCATCACCTTGTCCATCAGCTGCGCGACCAGACTTTCGGTAAACTGCCCTTCCGGCAGCTGGGCAATAATGGTTTCGCGAATGCGCTGGCTTTCGGTTTTGCCCTCCTCCACCGGTACCGCCGCTTCTGGCGCGGACTCATCGCACTCTTTGATGGCGACGCCCAGCAGCTCCGCGACTTCACGAGCTTCCGGGGTGATGATGCTGGCGCGCAGCACAACCGATATTTCCTCTTCACCTCGCGCGTGGGCCGCACGAATATCGTTAGCTGTGATTAGTTTCTTCACCTGCCCCTTCCTCCTTTTGGCTGAGCTCACTCAAGTAATTCACCAGCTGCTCTACGCTTTGCGGGTCGTGAGCGTTGAGCGCGAAAATTGGCTCTTGAAACCCCATCTCGTACAGCAGTTGCCGCACCGCGGCGACGTTAGCGTCCGGCATGTCCGTTTTGCTAATCGCGGCGATATGGCGTTTATTCGCCCCAATATCCAGTAACCCGGCGGGTAGACGACTTTCGGTATCATTTGCCGCGTGGACATAAATCAGCGTATCGACATCCTGCAGCGTGGTAATTAATGCGTGATACCAGCGAGGATGACTAAAATATTCTCCTGGGGTGTCGATATCGCCTTTTTCATTAAATTCCACGGCCTGCGTTTTTCTCGCGAGGGAATAATTCCCGTGCAGCGCATTAAATAGCGTTGTTTTTCCCGCGCCCACCGTACCGACAAATGCAATACGCTTCATCGCAGCCTCTAATTAGCTTTTAGTTAACTCGCAGAGGGTGTAATTTAATAATCGACCAAGCCCGCTAACCGTCTGAATCAGCGCCTCTTCAACCGCTCCCACTGAGCCGTAAATCACCAGCGCGCCGCTGAACCTGTCGAGAAAACCGATATGCACATCGGCGGCTTTCATCGCTAAATCACCGGCGATCATGGCGGTTTCGCCAGGGGTTAAGGTCATAATGCCGATAGCGCCGGATTCGGGAACGCCGATCTTTTTCGCCAGTTCTGCCCCAGGGTGCGCAATCAGGTGCGCCAGCGTCACCTGCTTGCCGGGGACAAACTCCTGAATGATGCGTTCTTTATCCATAACTCACCGCTCCGCTAAAACTTGCGCTTATCGTGACAAGTTTCCGCTGGAGTAAATAACAAAATTCGGCAAGTTGATTTGAAAAGTGAGATAGATCACTTATAAACAGAAATAAAAAAGCGCGGGAGAATTCCCGCGCCTGAATTAATTAAATGATAATTACAGCGGCTGAGTTTGCGCTTCAACAACCGCCAGCGCGACCATATTCACGATACGCCGTACCGACGCAATTGGCGTCAGGATATGTACCGGCTTTGCGACCCCCATTAGCACAGGCCCCACGGTCACGCCTTCCGAGCTGGAAACGCGAAGTAAGTTGTAACTAATACGGGCCGCTTCCATATTCGGCATCACCAGGATATTGGCTGAACCTTTCAGCGGGCTGTCCGGCATCCGCTCATTGCGAATGCTTTCCACCAGCGCGGCATCGCCGTGCATTTCGCCATCGATCATCAAATCCGGCGCCTGCGTCTTCACCAGCTCCAGCGCCTGGCGCATTTTGCTGGCGGACGGGCAGTCCGAAGAACCAAAGTTCGAGTGCGAAAGCAGCGCTACCCGCGGCTCAATCCCGAATCGACGAACGGTTTCTGCCGCCATCAGGGTGATTTCGGCAATTTGCTCCGGCGACGGATCGTGGTTAACGTAGGTGTCAGCGATAAAGGTGTTGCCGCTCGGCAGCAGCAGCGCATTCATCGCCCCTGCCGCATGAACCCCTTCGCGGTAGCCAAACAGCGGCTGTATTACGCTGTAGTGCTCGTGATAGTCGCCAATGGTGCCGCAGATCAACGCATCGGCTTCGCCGCGCTGCACCATGATCGCGCCGATGACCGTGGTATTGCTGATCACCGCCCGCTGCGCCTGCTCCTGGGTGATCCCGCGGCGCTTCATCAGGTTGTAATACTCGTTCCAGTACTCTTTAAAGCGCGGATCGGATTCGTTATTCACGATCTCAAAATCAACGCCGGCTTTGATCTGCAGCCCCAGCTTCTGAATACGCATCTCAATGACGCCGGGCCGGCCGATAAGGATCGGTTTCGCCAGCCCCAGGGAGACCAGTTCCTGAGTCGCGTGCAGCACGCGGGTATCTTCGCCTTCCGCCAGCACCACCCGCTTCGGCTCTTTGCGCGCCTGCGAGAAAATCGGCTTCATGAACAGATTCGTTTTGTAGACAAACTCGCTGAGCTTCTCGATGTAGGCATCAAAATCGGCGATTGGGCGCGTTGCGACGCCGGAGTCCATCGCCGCTTTCGCCACCGCCGGAGCAATCTTGACGATCAGCCGCGGGTCGAACGGCTTCGGAATGATATATTCCGCGCCGAAGCTCAGGTCCTGATCGCCGTAGGCGGAGGCCACCACTTCGCTCTGTTCTGCGTGAGCCAGTTCGGCAATCGCATGCACCGCCGCCAGCTTCATCTCTTCGTTAATCGCCGTTGCGCCGACGTCCAGCGCGCCGCGGAAGATGAACGGGAAGCACAGCACGTTGTTCACCTGGTTCGGATAGTCGGAGCGGCCGGTGCAGATAATGGCGTCGGAGCGCACCTCTTTCGCCAGCGGCGGCAGAATTTCCGGCTCAGGGTTAGCCAGCGCCAGAATCATCGGCGCGCGGGCCATCTTTTTAACCATTTCCTGGGTCAGCACTTTCGGGCCCGAGCAGCCGAGGAAAATATCCGCCCCGTCAATCACATCATCCAGCGTACGTTTGCCGCTGTCTTCTACCGCATAGGCCGCTTTCGTCTCCGCCATATTCGGCTCACGGCCCTTATAGATAACCCCTTTCGAGTCGCAGACCACAATGTTGTGTTTCTGCATTCCCAGCGCTACCAGCAGGTTCATACAGGCAATCGCCGCCGCGCCCGCGCCTGATACGACCATCCGCACGTCGGAGATATTTTTCTCCACCACCCGCAGACCGTTCAGAATCGCCGCGGTACTGATAATCGCCGTCCCGTGCTGATCGTCATGGAAGACCGGAATATTCATGCGCTCGCGCAGCTTCTGCTCAATGTAGAAGCACTCCGGCGCTTTAATATCTTCGAGGTTGATACCGCCGAAGGTCGGCTCCAGCGCTGCAACGACGTTGATAAATTTGTCCGGGTCAAGCTCATCAACTTCAATATCGAATACATCGATACCGGCGAATTTTTTAAACAGAACGCCTTTACCTTCCATTACCGGCTTACCGGCCAGCGCGCCGATATTGCCCAGTCCCAGCACCGCCGTGCCGTTGGACACCACCGCCACAAGGTTGCCGCGGGCGGTATATTTATAGGCTGCCAGCGGATCCTTCTCGATTTCCAGACAGGGGGCGGCGACACCCGGCGAGTAGGCCAGAGCCAGATCGCGTTGGGTAGCAAGCGGTTTTGTCGGGGAGACCTGGATTTTTCCGGGGACCGGGAATTCGTGGAAATCAAGGGCGCTTTGTTTTAACTGCTCATCCATTTTATCGTTCCTTTCACGTATCGATCGTAGGGGGTGAAACGTAATGGCGTACCTGGTGTTCACCCTAAAGGGCTACCTAGTATCTCGCCTGACGGCTTCGTAAACTTTGAACACCGCCATACTCTCGCCATAACAAAGTTATGTTTGTTATCGATTTATAATGTTTATGTAACTTAGATTCGGAGGCAATGATAGCCCCGTCTGCTATGCTTTTTAGTTATGCAACTCATCACCCTCTCTATCCTAAACCAATAAAAACTCATGCAACTCATTGTTTCAGGAGCACATTATGTCCCGTAGAGAACTAGCCAACGCCATCCGCGCCCTGAGTATGGATGCAGTACAGAAAGCCAACTCCGGCCACCCTGGCGCGCCAATGGGTATGGCCGATATCGCCGAGGTGCTGTGGAACGATTTCCTTAAGCACAATCCTGAAGACCCAAAATGGTACGACCGCGACCGTTTTATTCTCTCCAACGGTCACGCATCAATGCTGCTCTACAGCCTGCTGCATCTGACGGGTTACGATCTGCCCATCGAAGAGATAAAAAACTTCCGTCAGCTGCATTCAAAAACCCCGGGTCACCCGGAGATTGGCTATACGCCGGGGGTGGAAACCACCACCGGTCCGCTGGGGCAAGGACTGGCAAATGCCGTGGGTCTGGCTATCGCCGAGCGCACGCTGGCGGCGCAGTTTAACCAGCCGGAACACGAAATTGTCGATCACTTCACCTACGTGTTTATGGGCGATGGCTGCCTGATGGAGGGGATTTCTCATGAAGTGTGTTCCCTGGCGGGGACGTTAGGACTGGGCAAGCTGATCGGCTTCTACGACCACAACGGCATTTCCATCGATGGTGAAACGAAGGGCTGGTTTACCGATGACACGGCAAAACGCTTTGAGGCCTATCACTGGCATGTGGTGCATGAAATTGACGGCCACGACCCCGAAGCCGTGAAGAAAGCGATTCTGGAAGCCCAGAGCGTGAAGGACAAACCCTCGCTGATTATCTGCCGTACGGTGATAGGCTTCGGTTCGCCGAATAAAGCCGGGAAAGAAGAGGCCCACGGCGCCGCGCTGGGGGAACAGGAAGTGGCGCTGGCGCGTCAGAAACTCGGCTGGCATCACCCGGCGTTTGAGATCCCGAAAGAGATTTACCGGGCCTGGGATGCGCGTGAAAAAGGGCAAAAGGCGCAGAAAAGCTGGCAGGAGAAGTTTGCTGCGTATCAGCAGGCCCATCCGCAGCTGGCGGCGGAGTTTACGCGGCGCATGAGCGGCGGACTGCCTGAGTCGTGGGATGAAACGACGCAGAAGTATATCGCCGATCTGCAGGCTAACCCGGCGAAAATCGCCACCCGTAAGGCTTCGCAAAATGCCCTCGATGCCTACGGCCCGCACCTGCCGGAACTGCTGGGCGGCTCCGCCGACCTCGCGCCCAGCAACCTGACCATCTGGAAAGGGTCAACTTCGCTGAAAGAGGATCCAGCGGGTAACTATATCCACTACGGCGTTCGTGAATTCGGGATGACGGCCATCGCCAACGGCATCGCGCATCACGGCGGGTTTGTGCCCTATACCGCCACTTTCCTCATGTTCGTCGAATATGCCCGCAACGCGGCGCGTATGGCGGCGTTGATGAAAGCGCGGCAAATCATGGTCTATACCCACGACTCCATCGGTCTCGGCGAAGATGGCCCGACGCACCAGGCGGTCGAACAGCTGGCCAGCCTGCGCCTGACGCCAAATTTCAGCACCTGGCGACCGTGCGATCAGGTAGAAGCCGCGGTGGCGTGGAAGCTGGCGGTAGAGCGCCATAGCGGACCGACGGCGCTGATCCTCTCCAGGCAAAATCTGGCGCAAATGGCGCGCACGCCGGAGCAGGTACAGAATATCGCCCGCGGCGGCTACGTGCTGAAGGACGCAGGCGGCAAGCCGGACCTGATCCTGATAGCCACCGGTTCGGAAGTCGAGATAACCGTGCTGGCGGCGGAGAAGCTGCTGGCCAAAGGGGTGAACGTGCGCGTGGTTTCCCTGCCATCGACCGATGTCTTTGATGCGCAGGATGAGGCGTATCGGGAATCCGTCCTGCCCTCGGACGTCAGCGCCCGCGTCGCCGTCGAAGCCGGCATCGCCGACTACTGGTATAAATACGTGGGGCTAAAAGGAAAAATCGTCGGTATGACCGGCTATGGCGAATCGGCGCCGGCCGATAAGCTCTTCCCTTACTTCGGCTTTACCGTTGAGCATATCGTCAGCGTAGCGGATGAGCTACAGAACGGGTAACCCATAGCGTGGGCCAGGCGTCTGGCCCCTGCCAGTTATCGCACTGCGGCTGCTGCGCGTAGCGTACCAGGCTAAACCGCTGGCCGTCATAGCGCCAGCGCGTTTGGATACCGCAATCGCCGGGTGCGCGCCCTTTATCGAGGGTCACCAGTTCCTGGTGCCGATCGTCGTAGCTGGCGTTCACCAGCTCGACGTCACGCGGCGCATCGCCGGGTGGCTGGAAGGGCAGCGTGAGTCGTACCGGATGAGCAATATATGGCCGCTGGCGCGAAACCAGCCAGGCCAGCCAAATGGTATTATAGGCGCCCGCTTCGCAGCTGGTCATCAACAGGACCTTCTCGTCGGTCAGCGCGGACACCCGTACCTCGCGGCGAAACGGATCCAGCGAACAGGCGCTGCTGTTCATGCGCTCATTGCCATAATCCATCAGATCGTTAAGTTCATCGCGGCTCAGGGGCGACTGCGCCCCCTCCATTTTCACCACCGATCGCAGCGCCGGCGCAGGCGGTACGCTGAGCGGCGGCTCTTCCCCCTTGCCGACCCATGCGGTCTCGCTCCCCACCCGCTTTTGCCGGCTATCAATAAACAGCAGGGCGGCTTTGAGCCCCTGCAGAGAAACAGTCTGGAGACCCTTTTCAAGCGTGATGGTCTGCGCGTTTTGCACTTGCTGCAGGAATGCGTCAATGGTGACGTTATCGTCAGTTTTCAGCAGTTTGTCGGCAATCTGCCAGTGTGTATCGCTCAAGGCCAGGGGTTTGCCATCGAGCTGAAGCCGGGGCGCTATCGGCGCCAGCGCCGCCACCGGGTTGCCCACGCCTCCCTGCTCAATACGCAGGCTGGCGCTGGTTGCCGCTCCGGCGCTGCGGGTAAGGGTCATCACCAGGCCGTGGTGTAGCCCGACGTTGCGGGCTACGCAGAAGTTCTGATTGTTGCAGGTCACCTGCCAGTCGCTGAAGAGCTGTTGCGCCGGCGCCGCCCGCACCAGCGATGCCGGCAGCAAACCGCAAAGCAGAAACAAAATAACCCGATACCACATGAGCGGCACAACCCCGATGAACACGCCATAAACAGCGGCTATGTTCGCCAGCGGCGAGGTTTTACTCAATCGGATTTATCAGAGATCCCCGTTCATCAGCCCGGAGTTTTGCAAATATTGCAGCAGGATCACCGCTTTGCCGTCGCGGATTTCCCCGTTGGCCATCATCTCCAGCGCCCGATGATAAGGGAGCTCCAGCACCTCGATCTCTTCATCATCAACGCCGCCACCGTCGTTGGCCCGCTGGGTATCGTTATATTCGGCAATAAAGAAATGGATAAGCTCGGTGACGCCGCCGGGCGACATAAACAGTTCAAACAGTTTGCGCACTTCGCCGACTTCGAAGCCGGTCTCTTCAATGGCTTCTTTACGCACGCACGCCTCCGGCTCGTCGCTGTCCAGCAGCCCGGCGCAGGTTTCGATCAACATCCCGTCTTCGTTGCCGTTTACCCAGGTCGCGATGCGGAACTGGCGAACCAGCACGACGGTCTGCTTATGGCGGTTATACAGCAAGATGGTCGCACCGTTGCCGCGATCGTAGACTTCGCGTTTATGGCGAACCACGTTGCCGTCGCTGCGCGTCAGCTCATAGGTCATGTTGCGCAAAACGAACCAGTTTTCGGAGAGGATTTTATCTTTGATAATGTTGATATTGAGTGACATACGGGCCCCACAGCGTGAAATAACGATGTCATACTACGCTGCGGAACCCGCTTTGTCGTTAGTGAAGCGAAATCGGTTTAACCTCGAGGAAGTCCATGATCCCCTGCGCCGCGTGGCGGCCTTCCGCCATTGCAGTTACCACCAGATCGGCGCCGCGCACCGCATCGCCGCCGGCAAACACCTTACGATGAGTGGTCTGGTAACGATAGCGACTTTCCACATTGGCCTTTATTCGGCCGCGGCTGTCGAGCTTCACGCCCACCGATTCCAGCCACGGCATACCGTGCGGATGGAAACCGAAGGCCATAATCACCGCATCGGCGGGCATCACGAACTCGCTTCCGGGGATTGGCGAAGGGCTGCGGCGTCCCTGTGCATCCGGCGCGCCAAGCTGGGTTCGCAGGAAGCGCACGCCGTTGACGTGCCCCTCTTCGTTCAGCTCCAGGGTGACCGGCTGGACGTTAAATTCAAATAATGCCCCCTCTTCGCGCGCGTTTTTCACCTCTTTCTTCGAACCGGGCATGTTGGCTTCATCGCGACGATAGGCGCAGGTGACCTGCTTTGCGCCGTGGCGCAGCGCGGTGCGCACGCAGTCCATTGCCGTATCGCCGCCGCCGAGTACCACGACGTTCAGTCCCTCGGTATTGACGTAAGGCTCTTCCGGCAGCTCCAGCAGCCCCATAACCTGTTTAGTATTCGCGATCAGAAACGGCAACGCATCGTAAACGCCGGGCGCGTCTTCATTCGGCAGATCCGCTTTCATGGAGCGATAGGTTCCTGCGCCAATAAATACCGCATCATATTCATCAAGCAGCGTCGTCAGCGGAATATCCTTGCCTATTTCACAGTTCAGCTCAAAGCGTACGCCCATTTGGGTGAAGATTTCACGCCGCCGGGCAAGCAGGGATTTATCCAGCTTGAAGGCCGGAATGCCAAAGGTCAGCAGGCCGCCGATTTCCGGATGGCGGTCAAACACCACCGGGCTTACGCCGTTGCGCACCAGCCGGTCGGCGCAGGCGAGACCGGCTGGACCGGCGCCGATAATCGCCACCCGCTTACCGCTGTTCACGACCTGCGAAAGATCCGGCCGCCAGCCGTTGGCCAGCGCCTGGTCGGAGATATAGCGTTCAATGTTGCCGATAGTCACCGAACCGTGCTCATCGCGCAGCGTGCAGGCCCCTTCGCACAGGCGGTCCTGCGGGCAGACGCGACCGGTTATTTCCGGCAGGCAGTTGGTCTGATGAGAAAGCTCAACGGCGGCGGCGATATCCCCCTCTTTCACCCGCTCAATCCACTGCGGAATATGGTTGTGCAGCGGGCAGGTCCATTCACAAATGCTGTGTTCGCCGCATTTCAGGCAGCGTTCCGCCTCGTGATTGGCCTGTCCGGCGCTGAACGGAAGATAAATTTCGGCAAAATTAGCCTTACGCGCTGCGGCGGATAGCTTGTCGGGCTCGCCGCGCGGCGGCGTCGCGGCCATCTGTGCGACTTTCCCGGCGGAGCAAGATGCCATCGGGGCGCCGGGGTGACCCAGACGCGCCGCGCGCTGACGCCGCTGTTTCGCCAGATTCATCAGCGTGCTGTCCGTCGCCAGCTCCAGCGCCCCGGCCGGGCAGTTTTGCACGCAGGCAGGCCCCTCTTCGCGACCGTTACACAAATCGCACTTATGCGCCGTCGCTTTGACTCTGCCCTCCTGTACCGGCGTCAGGACGATTTGCATCACGCCAAACGGGCAGGCAACCATACAGGATTTACAGCCGATGCATTTTTCCTGATTCACCTGGACGCTGCCGTTAAGCTGGCTGATGGCGTCATTTGGACAACTGCGTGCGCACGGCGCGCCTTCACAGTGGTGACAGGTTACTGCGTTACGCTTTTGCTCATTTTTGATAACCGTAATGCGCGGCAAAAAACGCTGCGGGGTCAATACATGCTGCTCATCGTTATGCGCCATGACGCAGGCAACTTCACAAGCCTTGCATCCGATGCACTTATGACTATCGCTTAAAATAAAGTGGTTCATGACATCCTTCAGTCTTATTGGTGAATAACCCCTCAATTCGCATGACTATCTATTACCCGACAAGGCGGGGCTGGAACAATGTGCAATTGCACAGGTCGCCGATTTTTTGGTAATAACCCGAGTTGGATCAATTTTTTTGACTTAAATGAAATTACGTTTTATTTAGCTAAGTGATAATAGGCCGCGTCTGCGGCGACGCGCAGAAAGGATGACGTCGGTAGAGGGAGAAGGACGGTTCTTTACGCTGCCATAAAAGGCACACGATAAATTACACTATCTCCTTATTTTCTCCACGATTGCCTGCGCCCTTGCCGCTAGAGTGTCACAGGCTCTGCAATAACAAAAAAATGTGCAAAATGAGGTCCTAATTCTGATGGCGAATTTTTTTATCGATCGCCCCATTTTTGCGTGGGTTCTGGCAATCCTGTTATGCCTGACCGGTACGCTCGCAATTTTGTCGCTTCCCGTTGAGCAATATCCCGAACTTGCCCCTCCTAACGTCAGGATCGCAGCAAACTATCCCGGGGCCTCGGCACAAACGCTGGAAAATACCGTTACCCAGGTTATCGAGCAGAATATGACCGGCCTCGACAACCTGATGTACATGTCATCCCAGAGCAGCGGCACCGGGCAAGCCACCGTGACGCTAAGCTTTACCGCCGGTACCGATCCGGACGAAGCCGTCCAGCAGGTGCAGAACCAGCTGCAGTCGGCGATGCGTAAACTCCCGCAGGCCGTCCAGAACCAGGGCGTGACGGTGCGTAAAACCGGGGACACCAACATCCTGACGATTGCTTTCGTCTCTACCGATGGCAGCATGGATAAACAGGATATCGCCGACTACGTCGCCAGTAACATTCAGGACCCGCTCAGCCGGGTAAACGGCGTCGGCGACATTGACGCCTATGGTTCCCAGTATTCGATGCGTATCTGGCTCGATCCGGCCAAACTCAACAGTTTTCAGATGACGGCAAAAGACGTCACCGATGCCATCTCTTCACAGAACGCGCAGATTGCCGTCGGCCAGCTGGGCGGTACGCCTTCGGTAGATAAACAGGCGCTCAACGCGACAATTAATTCGCAATCGCTGTTACAAACCCCGGAACAGTTCCGCAATATCACCCTTCGGGTTAATCAGGACGGCTCGGAAGTTACCCTTGGCGACGTCGCGACCGTGGAAATGGGAGCGGAGAAATACGATTACCTCAGCCGCTACAACCGCCAGGCGGCTTCCGGGCTGGGGGTTAAGCTGGCCTCTGGCGCAAACGAAATGGCGACCGCCGAACGCGTCATCAGCCGTCTGAACGAGCTGTCGCAATACTTCCCGCATGGTCTGGAATATAAAGTCGCTTACGAAACCACCTCATTCGTTAAGGCGTCGATTACCGACGTGGTGAAAACGCTGCTCGAAGCCATCGCGCTGGTGTTCCTCGTCATGTATCTGTTCTTGCAGAACTTCCGCGCGACATTAATCCCAACCATCGCCGTTCCGGTGGTGCTAATGGGGACTTTCGCCGTCCTCTACGCCTGCGGCTACAGCATCAACACCTTGACCATGTTTGCGGTGGTGCTGGCGATAGGCCTGCTGGTGGACGACGCCATCGTGGTGGTGGAAAACGTCGAGCGTATCATGAGCGAGGAGGGCCTCTCGCCGCGTGAAGCGACGCGAAAATCGATGGGGCAAATTCAGGGTGCGCTGGTCGGTATCGCCATGGTCCTATCGGCAGTATTCGTGCCAATGGCCTTCTTCGGCGGCACCACCGGCGCGATTTATCGTCAGTTCTCGATCACCATCGTCTCGGCAATGGTGCTGTCGGTTCTGGTGGCGATGATCCTTACCCCGGCGCTGTGCGCCACGCTGCTCAAACCGGTGCATAAAGGCGAAACCCACGGGCAACGGGGTTTCTTTGGCTGGTTTAACCGCACGTTTAACCGCAACGCCAGCCGCTACGAAACCGCCGTCGGCAAAATTCTTCACCGTTCGCTGCGCTGGATAATGATCTACGTCCTGCTGCTGGGGGGGATGGTGTTTCTGTTCCTGCATCTGCCAACGTCATTCCTGCCGCTGGAAGACCGCGGCATGTTTACCACGTCGGTGCAATTGCCCAGCGGTTCGACCCAGCAGCAAACCCTGAAGGTGGTCCAGCAGGCGGAAGACTATTTCCTGAAAAACGAAAAACAAAACGTCGAATCGGTGTTCGCCACCATCGGCTCCGGCCCCGGCGGCAACGGACAGAACGTAGCGCGTATGTTCGTTCGCCTGAAGGACTGGGACCAACGCGATCCTACAACCGGTTCCTCTTTCGCTATCATCGAACGCGCGACCAAAGCGTTTAACAAAATAAAAGAAGCTCGCGTCTTTGCCAGCAGCCCGCCGGCCATCAGCGGCCTGGGCAGTTCCGCCGGTTTCGATATGGAACTGGAAGACCATGCGGGCAACGGACACGAAGCGCTGATGGCCGCCCGCGATACCCTACTGGAGCTGGCCGCTAAAAATAACCAGCTGACCCGCGTTCGCCACAACGGCCTTGACGATAGCCCGCAGCTACAGGTGGATATCGATCAGCGCAAAGCCCAGGCGCTGGGCGTCTCCATCGATGATATCAACGACACCCTCCAGACCGCGTGGGGGTCAAGCTACGTCAACGACTTTATGGACCGCGGCCGCGTGAAGAAGGTCTATGTTCAGGCGGCCGCGCCGTATCGCATGCTGCCGGACGACATTAATCTGTGGTACGTACGCAACAGCAGCGGCACGATGGTACCCTTCTCCGCTTTCGCCACCTCCCGCTGGGAGACCGGTTCGCCGCGTCTGGAGCGCTACAACGGCTATTCAGCGGTAGAAATCGTCGGTGAAGCCGCGCCGGGCGTCAGTACCGGTACCGCGATGACAATTATGGAAGAGCTGGCCCGCCAGCTGCCAAACGGCTTTGGCCTTGAATGGACGGCGATGTCGTATCAGGAGCGCCTCTCCGGCGCGCAGGCTCCGGCGCTGTACGCCATTTCGCTGCTGGTCGTGTTCCTGTGCCTGGCGGCGCTGTACGAAAGCTGGTCGGTGCCGTTCTCGGTGATGCTGGTGGTGCCGCTGGGGGTCATCGGCGCCCTGCTGGCGACCTGGATGCGCGGTCTGGAAAACGATGTCTACTTCCAGGTGGGACTGCTGACGGTGATCGGTCTGTCGGCGAAGAACGCCATTCTCATTGTCGAGTTTGCCAATGAGCTGAATCAGAAAGGCGAGGACCTGCTTACCGCCACGCTCTCCGCCTGTCGCCAGCGTCTGCGGCCGATCCTGATGACCTCGCTGGCGTTTATCTTCGGCGTGCTGCCGATGGCCACCAGTACCGGTGCGGGTTCCGGCAGTCAGCATGCCGTTGGCACCGGGGTCATGGGCGGGATGATTTCAGCCACGGTGCTGGCAATCTTCTTCGTACCGCTGTTTTTCGTGCTGGTGCGTCGTCGCTTCCCGCTCAAGGAACGGCCGCAATAATCAGGATGCGCCCTGGCGATATGTCGCCGGGGCCAAATAATAGAAAAGGCGACCGGATGTGTCGCCTTTTTGATGTGGTCGCTTCAACTGCATTATTATTCTGCCTGTGAAATCGCCATGCTTTTATTGCGGAAATCTATTTACGAAGCATGCCTTCGATAAAGTCTTTCCAGTTCCCCAGTTCATGTTCAATCATAATAGCCTCTCTTATTATTATGGGTGATTTTATGCAAATTCATTGATGGTTAAAAGCGCGTTTGCACTATCGTTCTGATAACTCTAATTACCCCCTGCGGAATGATTTCTTTCGTTCGTAAGTACTATGACCCGATTCCGGGCATTTTAATGTGACCGACAGCAACAATTAGCAACATTTGTTCATCAGCCAGAAGCGCCTGGCGCTGCCTTATGACCAGCACTGGTCGCGGCCAATCGCTCAAAAAACAGCCAGAATGTAACGTTAAATATCTCTGGCGGGGAAAAAACGATATTTATTAATGTAATTCACGTATTATTTATTCAGGGTTTATATATTCGGAAGATTCTTAGCTAATCATTTAATTCAACGGAAAAGGTTTAATCATGCTCACCATGTACGGGATAAAAAACTGCGACACCATTAAAAAGGCCCGCCGCTGGCTGGAAGCCCATCAGATAGAATATCGCTTTCATGATTATCGTGTCGATGGCCTGGATCGCAATTTATTAGACACCTTTATTGCCGAGCTCGGCTGGGAAGCGCTGCTCAATACTCGCGGTACAACCTGGCGCAAGCTGGACGAAACGGTTCGCACCGGTATCAATAACGCCGACGCCGCGGCGAAACTGATGCTGGAAATGCCGGCAATCATCAAACGCCCATTGCTCTGCGCGCCCGGTCAGCCTATGCTGCTGGGTTTCAGTGAATCAAGTTATCAGCAGTTTAACGAGGTGTAGTCTATGTCTTGCCCGGTCATTGAGCTGGCTCAGCAGCTTATTCGCCGCCCTTCCCTCAGCCCCGATGATGCGGGATGCCAGGCGTTAATGATTGAACGTCTGCGTGCGATTGGCTTTACCGTTGAACCGATGGATTTCGGAGATACCCAAAACTTCTGGGCCTGGCGCGGGCGCGGGGAAACGTTAGCGTTTGCCGGCCATACCGATGTCGTTCCGTCGGGCGACGCCGATCGCTGGATTAACCCCCCCTTTGAACCCACCATTCGCGACGGCATGCTGTTTGGCCGCGGCGCCGCAGATATGAAAGGCTCGCTCGCGGCGATGGTGGTCGCGGCAGAACGCTTTGTGGCTCAGTATCCGAATCATAAAGGTCGTCTGGCCTTCCTGATCACTTCAGATGAAGAGGCCAGCGCCAAAAACGGTACCGTAAAGGTTGTTGAAGCGCTGATGGCGCGCAATGAGCGCCTGGATTATTGCCTGGTCGGCGAACCGTCCAGCACCGAAGTCGTCGGCGATGTCGTCAAAAACGGCCGTCGCGGCTCGCTGACCTGCAACCTGACCATTCACGGCGTACAGGGGCACGTGGCCTATCCGCATCTCGCCGATAACCCGGTCCACCGCGCCGCCCCGATGCTGGCGGAACTGGTGAACATCGAATGGGATAAGGGCAACGAATTCTTTCCGCCGACCAGTATGCAAATCGCTAACGTGCAGTCCGGGACCGGCAGCAACAACGTCATTCCCGGCGACATGTTCGTCCAGTTCAACTTCCGCTTTAGCACGGAGCTGACCGATGAAATGATTAAAGCGCGCGTCGTGGCGCTGCTGGAGAAATACGAACTGCGCTACAGCGTGGACTGGTGGCTCTCGGGGCAGCCGTTCCTGACCAGCCGCGGTAAGCTGGTTGATGCGGTGGTTAACGCTATTGAGCACTATAATGAAATAAAACCGCAGCTGCTGACTAACGGCGGCACGTCCGACGGACGCTTTATCGCGCGTATGGGCGCGCAGGTGGTTGAACTGGGGCCAGTGAATGCCACCATTCATAAAATAAACGAGTGTGTGAATGCCGCCGACCTCCAGCTACTGGCGCGGATGTATCAACGCATTATGGAGCAGCTGGTCGCCTGACGGCATCAATAGAGAAGAGGTAAGCGCATGGATTGGCTATCGAAGTACTGGTGGGTCCTGGTGTTGGTATTTTTGGTGGGCGTGATGATCAACGTGATTAAAGATCTTACCCGCGTTGATCATAAAAAATTTCTCAACAATAAACCGGAGCTGCCGCCGCACCGCGACTTCAATGATAAGTGGGATGACGATGACGACTGGCCGAAGAACGACCCGTCAAAGAAGAAGTAAAATCTTGTTTTTGTAAGGTTTTCCCGGTAGCGCATCGCTGAGGAGGCAACGGGTTTACAGCCCGTCAGCGGGCCGGTAGCCCGGACAGATGCGCAGCATCGCCTCCGGGAAATGATTCCACTCTGCGCTCTTATCCCGGGGGCGGCGCTTAACGCGCCTTGCCCGGGCTACGGGTTTACAGCCCATCTGCGGGCCGGTAGCCCGGACAGATGGGCAGCATCGCCTCCGGGAAATGATTCCACTCTGCGCTCTTATCCCGGGGGCGGCGCTTGACGCGCCTTGCCCGGGCTACGGGTTTACAGCCCGTCAGCGGGCCGGTAGCCCGGACAGATGCGCAGCATCGCCTCCGGGTTTATTATTTATAGCAGTTCAATAATATCGCTGTCTTTCGGCGTGCTGCCGCTGAGCGCTTCGTCGAAATAGTGCTTCGGTACGGTAAAGCGCAGATGATCGAGAGCAAACTGCATGCTGCGATCGTCAATCGCGTGCCCCAGATCCTCAACGATATCCAGCGTCACATCCCCGCCGGCCTGCTGCAACGCCTCCTGCCCCGCAACCGCCCACGCCAGATCGATAACCCGATCTTCACCGCCGTGGATCAGGTGAATCGTGGTCGCGGTCGTCGCCGTCTCGGGCAGAGTCGCATAGCGGCCGTTGAAGGCAATCACCCGCGATGCCAGACCCGGTTCGGCTTTAATGCTTTCCAGCGACATAATCGCCCCCTGCGAGAAGCCGATCAGCGCCGTCGCCTGCGGGCTGACGCCGCTCTGTTGTTGCCAGTAGCGCACCGTTTCAATAAAGGTCGGCATAATCGCATCTACGCGCTGCTGGCGATTTTCTTCGCTGACGCCCTGGACAGAAAACCACTGGCGTCCCGGAGCCGGGCCGCACGGCTCCGCGCCGCCGATGCTGACGATAAGCGCATCGGGAAAGAGCGGCGCAAACCAGCTACCGATTTGCCCCATGGCCACCGGGTTATCGCCGACGCCATGAAACAGCAGCAGCAGTTGCTGTGCAGGTGTTGCGGGGCTTTGAACGATAAAATGATCGTGTTTCATGGCTTTCTCCTTAATGTCTGCAAGGAAGTTTACGCCGCGGAGGGAATATGACCATGCCATTTAACTGATGAAGTTAGTTAAAAAATTGCAACATCTGAACCTGCCGGCGCAGGTCGTTGGCGCGGTTTTCATCCAGGCTGAGCAGCGCCTGCGCCGCCTCTTCGCGCAGCCTGGCCAGCAGCGCTTTCCGTCCGGATAAACCTAACGTTCGGCAAAGCGCGGTCTCATCCTGCTGCTGCAGGCGGGCCCGCAGCGCCGGAAGCGGCAGCACCACCAGCATAAGCAGGCGATTGAGGCTACCCGCCGAGGTCAGCAGCGGACGATGGGCAAAAGCAAAACCCGCTACCTCCAGCCAGTCTTCTTCAGTAAGAATAGTCGCTTTCAGCGCCGTCAGCGGCACAGGTTCATCTCGCCACTCGCGCAGCCAGAATTCGTCGCGCTGCAGCCGTTGGGCTTCTTCGCTTGCCAGGCAATGTCCCGCTTCGCTGAGAGGATAGAGCGCCATCGCGGTGTAACAGCCACTGCTGGCTTCCCGATGCGTGCCCAGCCGCACCAGCGTAAAACCGCAGCTTTGCCAGAAACGCCAAAGTTCGGGAGTATAGCCAAAACTGACTGAGAGATAATCCCGGTCCGCAGCCTGAGCCGCCGCCCGGGCCACCAGCCGCTGCCCCAGCCCCTCGCGCTGGCGAGCCGGATGCACGGCAATACGGCTGATGCGCAGGCCCGTCAACGTGGCCGCCAATGGGCTACCGCCATGCGCCGCCAGCGACTGCGCCACCAGATTTCCGCGCGGACGCCGATAGCCGGCCCATACCGCCCGGCTAAGCGACTGCTCAAGACCGCCCTCCTCCACCAGCCACAACGCCCCGGCGATGCGCTCGCCGCTATGGGCGCAGGTAAAATGCTGTCCTGGCGCATCCAGCATGCGCCGGAGATCCAGCGGCGACGTGCGATAGTGGGCCCCGGAGAGCAGCTGATACATCGCTTCCGGTAACGCAGGCTGCCGCCGCCAGCACTGCTGGCTGACGTTCTCCAGCGCGATATCGCCGCCTGGCGCATGCTGGAAAGTCTCATCATTGAACAGCAGCAACTGTGCAATTGTCGCTTCCAGCGGACAGCCGCTAGCCCAGCGGATGGGCGTCGTGAGGCTAAACTGCCTTAGGTGCGCGAAGCTGGCGCAAAATTTAAGTAAAAAACCGCGTCCGGTCCCTTCATATCCCTGAACGGTGGTGATCAGCAGCGTTCTCGGGAAACGGGAAACAAGCTGGCGCAGCAGCGGCCCGGGGATGGCGGCAGCCTCGTCGACTATCAGCCATCCCGCTCGACGTCCGGACGCCAGTAATGCATCGGGCGCCATAAAGTTAACGCTCTCCCCGGCGAAAGCCGCCATCACCTCCGTCGCTCCGCGCGCCGGCGCGGTAACGATGGCGTCACCTTTTAACTGGCGGAGAAGCATTCCCGCGAGAGCGGACTTCCCTCGCCCGCGTTCGGCGGTCAACGCGGCAATACCGGGGGGGAAATCGGCCAGTTCGGCAAGAACGGCGGCCTGCTCCGCCTGCGGATGACCATCGGCGAAATGCCATCGCGGGCGCTCGGGAAATACGGGTACGACCCGTTCATGGCCCTGCCGCCAGAGAATGGACGCTTTATCCGCAACAATCTGTTGGCAAAAACGATAAACAAAGTTCGGCGTGGGAATGGGATCGGGAGCGTCGCTCCAGCGCCGGGAATCCGCATCAGGACGGGCCGGCCATTGGGCGAAGTCGGGGGTGAGCAATACCAGCCAGCTACCGGCGCGTAGCGTACCGGCTAACGCGGCGAAAGCGGCAACATCAAAGCCCGCGCGGGCATCGAAAAAGGCGTGCTGGTATTCGCGGCCCAACAGCGATCTCAGATCTGCAGGCGGGACGTACGGCGCAGGCATCGGCTGTGGGCCAACCCACAGTCCGTCTCCGGCCAGCGCTGTGCGTATTTGTTGCGCCTGAAGCTGAGTCCAGGCATCGTCGCCGCTGAGAACCAGCAGACGACGAATGCCTTCGCGCGCCATCTGCGCCGTCAGACGACGCAGTTCATCCATGACAGAAGAGCATTACAGCGCATTGCCGAAGGTGTTGCACTGCGCCGGGTCGCCGCTATCGAAGCCGCGTTTAAACCAGGTATAGCGCTGCTGCGACGTTCCATGGGTAAAGCTGTCCGGCACCACCCGCCCCTGGCTCTGCTGCTGCAGGCGATCGTCGCCAATCGCCTCTGCGGCATTCAGCGCTTCCTGGAGGTCGCCGGTCTCCATGTAGTCCTGCTTCTGCATGTTGTAGCCCCAGACGCCAGCGAAGCAGTCCGCCTGTAGTTCCATTTTCACCGACAGGCGATTCGCTTCCGCCTGCGAAGCGTTTTGCTGTAGCTGACGCACTTTCGATTCAATACCCAGCAGCTTTTGTACGTGGTGGCCAACCTCGTGGGCGATAACGTAGCCCTGTGCGAAATCGCCGCCGGCGCCAAGCTTGCTTCTCATCTCATCGTAGAATGACAGGTCGATATACACCGTGCTGTCCGCCGGGCAGTAAAAAGGCCCCATAACGGATTGACCGGTACCGCAGGCGGTCCGCGTCGCGCCGCGGTACATCACCAGTTTGGGCTGCGGATACTGGCGGCCCATATCTTTAAATATTGCTCCCCAGGTATCTTCCGTGTCCGCCAGAATCACCTTAGTGAATTTTGCGGCTTCTTCATCCTGCGGGCTGATGGAGCGTTGGGTGGTGGTTTGCTGCGGAGATACCGGCTCGCCGGTCAGCATGCCGGTTAAATCGACGCCGTAATAGCCCGCCACCAGAACAATAATCAGCAGCACAATGCCGCCTTTGCCGCTGGGGAGACGAAAACCACCCCCGCCGCCCATTGGCGAACCAGATTGACTACGACGATCTTCAACATTGTCGCTCTCGCGACGTCCTTGCCAGCGCATAAGCACCTCAATTCATCATATTAACCAATGAATAAGATCGTAGGCGGTTCAGCGAAGGATTACCACAGGAAACAGCAAGAAGAGCGCCAGAAGAAGAAAACTTCTCCTGGCGTAGGGGATTAGTCGAGCTTCACGCCCAGGCGATGAGCGACTTCTTCGTAGGCTTCAATCAGGCCGCCGAGGCTCTGGCGGAAACGGTCTTTGTCCATTTTATCCATGGTCTTTTTATCCCACAGACGGCTGCCGTCCGGAGAAAACTCATCCCCAAGCACCACTTCGCCTTTGAACAGACCAAATTCCAGCTTGAAGTCCACCAGGATCAGGCCCGCATCGTCAAACAGCTTTTTCAGCACATCGTTAGCTTTGTAGGTCAGCTCCTGCATACGCGCCAGGTTCTCTTTGCTCACCCAGCCAAAGGTTTCGCAGTAGGATTCGTTGACCATCGGATCGTGCATGGCGTCGTTCTTCAGGAACAGGTCGAACAGCGGCGGGTTCAGCTCGATGCCCTCTTCAATCCCTAAGCGTTTCACCAGCGAACCGGCAGCGCGGTTACGCACCACGCACTCCACCGGCACCATATCCAGCTTTTTAACCAGACACTCGGTATCGGACAACAGCGCTTCCATCTGGGTCGGGATACCCGCTTCCGCCAGCTTGCTCATAATGAAATGGTTGAACTTGTTGTTCACCATGCCTTTACGATCGAACTGCTCAATGCGAGCGCCGTCCCCTGCTGACGTATCGTTACGGAATTCGAGTATCAACAGATCCGGGTTTTCGGTGCTGTATACCGTCTTCGCCTTACCACGATACAACTCAGCTTGCTTTTGCATCTTTGTCACTCCAGTGATGATTAACGATAAAAATTTGTGCTTTTCTGCCGACGCACACGTTTGCGTCACTATACATTAAAAAGGGCCGGATTGCTCCAGCCCTGTTAATTACTTACTTAATGCGGCCTGGAATACGGCAACCAGGGCATCATTTTGCGACTGCGTCAGAGTATGGCCTTTCGGGTCGATGAACTGCAGACTGCTGCGGTTATCGAGGTCCCCGACCTGCAATTTATAATCGCCGGACACCAGCTGTGGGTCGCGAGCGCCCAGATCGGTCCAGCCGCTGTCGGAAAGCGGTTTATAGGTCACGGACAAGTTACCCTGAGAGCGAGAACTATCAGTTACCTTCATACCCATTTTTTCCAGCGCGCCCGGCAGGCGTTGCCATACCAGATTAAACGGTGCGCGAACGATCAGCATCGGCAGGCCGGTATCATCAGCCCCGCTCTGCACGTCGAAGGTTGCCCCGGCATTTTTCTGCGCGGCGTTCTGCGCGCTGGTCGCGTTCAGATCCAGACCTTCGGAAATGACGTTCAGCATGGCGGTACTGTAGCGCTGCAGCGAAGCCGGATCGGCAACAGGTTTACCCGCCTGCTCCAGATTCACCAGCTTCACGATCACCGCCTGCTGGTAGCCCTGCTGTTTAACTGAGATTTGATAGCGACCACGATACTGCTGGTCTTCATCGAGGCGATTCCATTCGACCCAGTCGGTATTCAGCGTCTGGCTGGCATCGTCGCGTTTAGCGATAGTGTAGTTTTTCGACTGCACGATGCTTGCCACCTGCGCCCACAGCGAACCGCTGCGCCCGTTTTCCACCATCAGCGTTGCGGTATCACCGTTAAACTGCGTGCGCGCGCCGCTGACCAGCGCCAGAGGCTGGGCTGGCGGACGAATATCCAGCGCTTTGCCTGTATTACCGGTGCTGGTCGCAACCGGAATATTATAATCACCCACCTGAACCGGCAGAATCATACCTGCTGGCGCGTGAAGTTCACTAAGCGGCGTAGCCTGCAAATAGGCCTCGTCGCCGCTCACCTGACGCTTATAGCGCGAGTCAGAACTACAGGCCGCGAGGAGTAGAACCAGCGAAACACCCGCAACCTTCGCCAGGCGCGACTTCTGTACTGAGTAAGCCATCAAATCTCCCTAAACTTTACAGCAAACCGGCATGCTTCAGCGCTGCGGTAACAACCTTCGTACCGTTTTCGGTAATCGGGGTCATCGGCAGGCGTAGCGTATCGGTCGCCACAAGACCCAACGCCTTACAGGCCCACTTGACCGGGATAGGGTTGGGTTCGACAAATAATTTGGTATGCAATGGCATCAGACGCTGGTTAATCGCACGAGCTTCGGCAAATTGACCTGCTAGCGCCAGTCGGCACATCTCGGCCATTTCACGCGCCGCAACGTTTGTCGTTACGGAAATCACGCCATGGCCGCCTAGCTGCATAAAGTCCATTCCGGTCGCGTCATCGCCGCTCAGCAGAATAAAGTCATCTGAAACCAGCTCTTTGATCTGATGAACCCGGCTTAAGTTCCCCGTCGCTTCCTTAATACCGATAATATTTTTGATTTCCGCCAGACGACCAACGGTTTCAGGCAGCATATCGCAACCGGTACGGGAGGGCACATTATACAGAATTTGCGGCAGGTCAGTATGTTCTGCGATAGCTTTAAAGTGTTGGAAGAGTCCTTCCTGAGTCGGACGGTTGTAATAAGGCGTTACCGTCAGGCAGCCAACCACGCCGCTATCGTTAAATCTTTTAGTCAGGCTAATCGCCTCTGCGGTTGCATTAGCACCGGTACCGGCAATGACCGGGATACGCCCGTCGGCCAGTTCCAGCGTCTGCATGACCACGTCACCATGCTCTTCATGGCTCAATGTTGCGGACTCTCCGGTAGTACCTACCGAAACAATCGCCGAGGTTCCGTTGGCGACATGGTAATCAATCAGTTTTTTCAGGCTTGACCGGCAAACGTTGCCGTTTTCATCCATCGGCGTGACAAGCGCTACAATACTTCCCGTAAACATGGGCCATCCTCAGAGCATAAGTGGGACAAGATTCTCAATGTTACGTTTGGTGCCGCAATAAAAGCAAGAGAGCCGATGCCATCAGGGATGTTGTATGCCGGTTTTTTTTATGCTTTCCTAACGTTACCTCACCTTTTTAAAGGAAGAACAGGTTTGACAGCCTCATTACAACACTATCTGGTTATTACCGCGTTGGGTGCTGACCGCCCTGGCATCGTGAATACGATCACTCGTCACGTCAGCAGCTGCGGCTGTAATATCGAAGACAGTCGGCTGGCCATGCTTGGCGATGAGTTTACGTTTATCATGCTGCTTTCCGGTTCGTGGAATGCGATTAACCTGATTGAATCAACTCTGCCGCTGAAAGGCGCCGAGCTGGATCTGCTTATCGTGATGAAGCGTACAACCGCAAGGCCGCCGCAGGCGATGCAGAATAGCGTCTGGGTTCAGGTTGAGGTGCCGGATTCACCGCACATCATTGAGCGATTCACGGCTCTGTGCGATACGTGGAAAATGAACATTGCCGAACTGGTTTCCCGTACTCAGCCGGGAGCGAACGACGATTCAGCACAGCTTTTTATTCAAATCACCGCCCACAGCCCGACTACGCAAAATGCATCAAATATCGAACAAGCGTTCAAAGCCCTATGTACAGAACTGAATGCACAAGGCAGTATTAACATCGTTAATTATTCACAGCATGATGAACAGGATGGAGTTTGAGTGATGAACCCACTGAAAGCCGGTGATATTGCACCGAAATTTAGCTTACCGGACCAGGACGGCGAGGAAGTAAATTTGACCGACTTCCAGGGACAGCGTGTTCTGGTTTATTTTTATCCCAAAGCCATGACCCCGGGCTGCACCGTACAGGCGTGCGGTTTACGCGATAATATGGACGACCTGAAAAAAGCAGGCGTTGAAGTTCTGGGAATCAGTACGGATAAACCAGAAAAACTCTCCCGTTTCGCCGAAAAAGAGCTGCTGAACTTCACTCTGCTGTCTGATGAAGATCATCAGGTGTGCGAGCAGTTCGGTATCTGGGGTGAAAAAACCTTTATGGGGAAAACCTACGACGGTATTCATCGTATTAGCTTCCTCATCGATGCCAATGGCAAAATCGAACATGTTTTTGATGACTTCAAAACCAGCAATCACCACGACGTGGTGCTGAACTGGCTGAAAGAAAACGCCTGACGCACGAGTAAACGCAAGACGCCGGGTCATCGCCCGGCGTCTTTTTTTAGGCCATTCTTTGCGGCTTCGCGCTAATGCTCGTCTTCCACTATCAGGCCATCCGGCCAGGCATGCACCACCGCTTTGATGAGCGTCGCCAGCGGGATCGCGAAGAACACTCCCCAGAATCCCCACAGACCACCGAAAATCACCACCGACAGAATAATGACCAGCGGATGCAGGTTAACGGCTTCCGAGAACAGTACCGGCACCAGCAGGTTGCCGTCCAGCCCCTGAATAATCAGGTAAACCGCAAACAGGCTCCAGAACTCGGTGCCCGCGCCAAACTGGAACAACGCCACGCCCACCACCGGAATAGTGACCACAAAGGCGCCGATATAGGGAATTAATACCGAGAATCCGACCAGTACCGCCAGCAGCAGCGAATAGTTAAGGCCAAAAAGGATAAAGCCAATCCACGTCGCCACGCCGACGACGATCATCTCCAGCACCTTACCGCGGATATAGTTGGTAATTTGCTGGTTCATCTCTTTCCACACCTGCCCGGCCAGGCCGCGGTTGCGCGGCAGCACCCGACGCACGGCGTTAAGCATCTGCTCTTTATCTTTCAGCAGAAAGAAAACCATCAGCGGAACCAACACCAGGTAGACCGCCAGCGTCAGCAGCCCGACCAGGGAGGCCAGCGAATATTTCACCACCGAATCGCCGACGGTTAACATCCGGCTGCGCATGTTCTCCGCCATCGCGTCGATAATCCCGGCATCCATTAAGGCCGGATAACGGCGCGGCACCGTGGCGGCGAAATCGGAAAGCTTATTCAGCATTCCCGGCATATCGCGAATCAGATAAATACCCTGCTGCCAGGCAACAGGCATCACCACGAACGCCATCAGGAGCAGAATACCGACGAACAGAATCAGCACAACCGACGTGGCCCAGGTACGTGAAAAACCGATACGCTCCAGTCTGACGGTAGGCCACTCCAGCAAATAGGCCAGAACAATCGACACTAACAAAGGCGCCAGCAGGCCGCTGAAGAAAAACATAATGCCGAACCCAGCCAGCAAAATGACCAGCAGCGCTATCGCCTCCGGATCGCTGAACCGTCGACGGTACCACTGCATTAACATCTGAAGCATAAAACCCTTCCCTGAAGAGCAAAGCTGTAACAATCTCAGGAATTGTATCGAAATGTCACAAAAAAGACTTCGCTTTTTATGGGTAAAACCACAAACATTAATGACCGGGTGAGTATCATATTTGCAACGCCGCGAACGACGGCTAAACTCGCTGAACCTGCTTGCGGTCAGGGAACATTACGCCGCACAATCGGTCAAACTGGCACACCTACATTACAGGACAGAGGTTATGTTCAGGCAGTTGAAGAAAACGCTGGTGGCGACCGTCATAGCGTCGCTGACGCTGGGTTCAATATTACCTGCTTTTGCCGACACCGCAGACACCCTGCCGGACATGGGCACCTCCGCAGGAAGCACGCTCTCCATCGGCCAGGAAATGCAGATGGGAGACTACTATGTACGCCAGCTGCGCGGCAGTGCGCCGTTAATTAATGACCCGCTGCTGGTGCAATATATTAACGGTTTAGGCATGCGCCTGGTCTCGCACGCCAATTCCGTGCGCACCCCGTTCCACTTTTATTTAATCAATAACGATCAGATTAACGCCTTTGCTTTCTTCGGCGGCAACGTGGTGCTGCACTCGGCCCTGTTCCGCTACTCGGATAACGAAAGCGAGCTGGCATCGGTCATGGCGCACGAAATTTCTCACGTTACCCAGCGCCACCTTGCCCGCGCCATGGAAGACCAAAAGCGTAACGCCCCGCTCACCTGGGTCGGTGCGCTGGGTTCAATTCTTCTGGCGATGGCCAGCCCGCAGGCCGGTATGGCCGCGCTGACCGGTACCCTGGCGGGTAGCCAGCAGGGAATGATCAGCTTTACCCGTCAAAACGAAGAAGAGGCCGACCGCATTGGTATTCAGGTCCTTCAGCGCTCTGGGTTCGACCCGCAGGCGATGCCGGCGTTTATGGGAAAACTGCTCGACGAGTCGCGCTACTCCACCCGTCCGCCGGAAATGCTGCTGACGCACCCGCTGCCGGAAAGCCGACTTGCCGACGCCCGCAACCGCGCGAATCAAATGCGCCCGGTTGTCGCACAGTCCTCAGCTGACTTCTATCTGGCGAAAGCCAGAACGCTCGGTATGTACACTTCCGGCGATAATAAGCTGGGCAATGACCTGCTGAGCAGCTGGGAAAAAGGCAATATTCGCGAACAGCACGCCGCCCAGTACGGTCGCGCTCTGCTGGCAATGGGCAACAACAACTACGATCTGGCGCGCAAAACGCTACAGCCGTTGCTGACCGCAGAACCGCAGAACGCCTGGTATCTCGACCTGGCCACCGATATCGACCTCGGGCAAAAAAGAGCGACAGACGCGATTAACCGCCTGAAAAGCGCTCGCGAACTGCGCACCAACCCGGTGCTGCAGCTCAACCTCGCCAACGCCCTGCTGGAAGGAGGACAACCGGCGGAAGCCGCGAATATCCTTAACCGCTACACCTTTAATAATAGAGATGACATCAACGGTTGGGAGCTGCTGGCGCAGGCGGAAGCCAAACTGGGCAATCGCGATCAGGAGCTGGCTGCCAGAGCAGAAGGGATGGCGCTGGTAGGCCGCCTCGATCAGGCGATTACCCTGCTCAGCAGCGCCAGCTCGCAGGTGAAATTAGGCAGCTTACAGCAGGCCCGCTACGATGCGCGTATCGATCAGCTGCGCCAGCTGCAGCAACGCTTTAAACCGTACCAGAAAATGTAAGGAGATCTCATGTCCGATACGGTCAAAATCTATCACAACCCGCGCTGCTCCAAGAGCCGCGACACGTTGAGCCTGCTGAAGGCTAACGGTATCGACCCTGAAGTGGTGCTCTATCTGGAGACGCCGCCGGATGCCGCCACGCTGCGCCAGCTGCTGAAGATGTTAGGGGTGGCCAGCGCGCGCGAGTTAATGCGCCAGAAAGAAGATCTCTATAAATCGCTGGATCTCGCTAATCCGCAGCTCAGCGAAGATGCGCTGATCCAGGCAATGATCGATAATCCAAAACTGATTGAGCGCCCTATTGTCGTCAGCCACGGCGAGGCCCGTATCGGCCGCCCGCCGGAGCAGGTACTGGAGATCGTTAACTAGCATCATCCTGCCGCGGTTGGCTTCGGAAGCCGCGGCCCGCTACAGCTTGAGGATCTCTTTGACGAAAGGAATGGTCAGCTTGCGCTGGGCGGTTATAGAAGCGCGATCGAGCTGATCGAGCGTCATAAACAGCGAGCGCATTTCACGATCCAGGCGCTTGAGGAGGAACCGGCAGACGTCTTCCGGCATTTCAAAGCCGCGCAGCCTCGCCCGCAGCTGAAGCGCCTGGAGCTTATCTTCATCCGATAGCGGCTGCAGCTTGTAGATTTGTCCCCAGTCGAGGCGCGAGGCAAGATCCGGCAGGCCCAGCTTGAGCTGGCGCGGCGGTCGATCGCCGGTGATCAGCAGCCGGGTTTTACCGGATTCGAGGATGCGGTTGTAGAGGTCGAAAATCGCCATTTCCCACAGCTCATCGCCCGCCACGCATTCAATATTGTCGATGCAAACCAGCGATAGCTGCTCCATTCCGTCCAGCACTTCAGGAACAAACCACGTCCGTTTATCCAGCGGCACATAGCCCACCGCATCACCGCGCTGGGAAAGTTCCGCGCATGCTGCGTGCAGGAGATGGCTGCGCCCCGCCCCTTCGCGTGACCAGATATAGATGTATCCGCTATGCTCCTGCCGCAGCACATTTTGCAGGGCGGCAAGAAGAGAAGGGTTATCACCCGGCCAGAAACTTGCGAAAGTTTCATCATCGGGAAGATACAGTGGCAAAGAGAGCTGTGCCGGTGCGTTCAGATGGACCTCAACATAGGCTTTCAGAAAAACGCGGAGAGTTTAGCACAGAAATACGCAAGGAGAGAACCGGGCAGGATCGCCGCCCGGTATAAGGATCAATGTTTTGCTTCTTCGCTATCGGCAGCGTCGAGAACGACCTCTTCCGGACGCAAGACGCCGATCAGTTTAAAGATCAGACTCAGGCCGACGCCAACAATCGTCGCCAGCGCCATGCCTTTCAGTTCGGCGGCGCCGATATGCACTTTTGCACCGCTCACGCCGATAATCAGGATGACGGAGGTCAGAATCAGGTTCTGCGCCTTGTTGTAATCGACTTTTGATTCGATCAGCACGCGAATACCCGATGCGCCAATCACTCCGTACAGCAGCAGAGAGACGCCGCCCATTACCGGCAGCGGGATAATCTGGATCGCCGCCGCCAGCTTGCCGACGCAGGAGAGCAGAATCGCGATGATCGCCGCGCCGCCGATAACCCAGGTACTGTAAACGCGGGTAATCGCCATCACGCCAATGTTCTCGCCGTAGGTGGTGTTCGGCGTGGAGCCAAAGAAGCCGGAGATCACCGTGGAGAGACCGTTGGCAAACATTGAACGATGCAGGCCCGGATCGCGGATCAGATCTTTTTTGACGATATTGGCCGTTACCACCAGATGCCCAACGTGCTCGGCGATCACCACCAGCGCAGCAGGAAGAATGGTGAAAATCGCAAACCATTCAAAGCGCGGGGTGTAGAAGGTCGGCAGCGCGAACCAGTGGGCCTCGGCGATGGGCGTCGTGTCGACAACGCCCATTACGAAGGAGAGCGCGTAGCCAACCAGGACGCCGATTAAAATCGGGATAATCGCCAGGAAACCGCGGAACAGCACTGAACCGAAGACCGTCACCGCCAGCGTCACCATCGAAATGATGATGGTTTTGCTGTCCGGCGATTGTCCCTCTGCGGGCAGCAGACCGGCCATATTCGCCGCGACGCCCGCCAACTCCAGCCCGATAACCGCAACAATCGCGCCCATCGCCGCCGGGGGGAACATCACATCAAGCCAGCCGGTGCCGGCTTTTTTGACAATAAAGGAGACGATGCAAAACAGCACGCCGCACATGATAAAGCCGCCGAGAGCGACTTCGTAGCCCAACGGTAGCAGAAGCAGTACCGGAGAAATAAACGCAAAGCTCGATCCCAGATAAGCCGGGATTTTGCCTTTGCAGATGAAAAGGTATAACAGCGTTCCGATGCCGTTAAACAGCAGTACCGTGGCCGGATTGATGTGAAACAGAACGGGCACCAGTACCGTTGCGCCAAACATGGCGAACAGATGTTGCAAACTAAGCGGGATTGTCTGTAAAAGCGGCGGTCTTTCACTCACCCCGATAGCACGGCGCGTCATGGCATTTTCCTCTGAGAGTCGTTTGTTGATTGCTGTTGGTGTGTTTTATTCAAAAAAAAGCCGACTCTTAAAGTCGGCTTTTTCTACTTCATCGTTTATTTCGTACCAAAAATCTTATCGCCGGCATCGCCGAGCCCCGGAATAATGTATCCGTGCTCGTTCAGGCCCTGGTCGATGGACGCGGTATACAGCTCAACGTCCGGATGCGCTTTCTCCAGCGCGGCGATACCTTCCGGCGCGGCCACCAGAACCAGCACCTTAATGCTGGAGCAGCCGGCTTTTTTCAGCAGGTCGATGGTGGCGATCATCGAGCCGCCGGTTGCCAGCATCGGGTCAACCACCAGCGCCATGCGTTCGTCGATATTGGATACCAGCTTCTGGAAGTAAGGAACCGGCTCAAGGGTCTCTTCGTTACGATAGATGCCTACCACGCTGATGCGCGCGCTTGGCACGTGCTCAAGCACACCTTCCATCATCCCCAGACCCGCGCGCAGAATCGGCACAACGGTAATTTTTTTACCCTTGATCTGCTCAACTTCTACCGGGCCGTTCCAGCCTTCGATGGTCACTTTTTCAGTCGCCAGATCGGCGGTGGCTTCATAAGTCAGTAAGCTGCCAACTTCTGAGGCGAGTTCACGGAAGCGTTTGGTGCTGATGTCGTGCTCACGCATCAGGCCCAGCTTGTGTTTGACGAGTGGGTGTTTCACTTCCACGATCTTCATTCTCTTTCTCCTCTGAGGGGCAGCCACAAAAAAAATCGCCGGATTATACCGCCTTTTTCCTTTTACGCCATAGCCGATATGTTTGACCGGGATCAACCAAAATGCTTTACGCTGCCTGAGCCAGTATAAAACAAAATAAAAAAACCCCGCGAAAGCGGGGCTGAATGGGGCTTTAGGGCTGTTTATAGCTTTTCGCCGTTGCTGCTGATAACCTGCTGATACCAGGCAAAAGATTTCTTGCGGCTACGCGCCAGGGTGCCCTTACCTTCATTGTCTTTATCTACATAGATAAACCCGTAGCGTTTTTTCATCTCGCCGGTACCTGCGGAGACCAGATCGATACAGCCCCACGGGGTGTAGCCCATCAGGTCGACGCCATCCTCAACAACCGCTTTTTTCATCTCGGCGATATGGGCGGAGAGATAGTCGATACGGTACTGGTCATCTACCGAACCGTCCGCTTCGCGCACGTCAATGGCGCCAAAGCCGTTCTCCACGATAAACAGCGGCAACTGGTAATGGTCCCAGAACCAGTTCAGGGAGTAGCGCAGCCCGACCGGATCAATCTGCCAGCCCCAGTCTGACTTCTGCACGTACGGATTGGAAACCAGGCTGGTGGTTTCGTCATAATCCAGCAGCGGATTGTCATCCGTTGCTTTCGTGGCAAACGACATATAGTAGCTAAAGCCAATATAATCGACGCAGCCCTGAGTCAGCGCCGCGCGGTCTTCTTCGGTGATATCCAGTTTAAAACCGCGGCGCTCGAAGTAGTTCAGCAGGTGCTGCGGATATTTGCCGCGCACGTGAACGTCGGTAAACCAGTAGCGGCGATGCATGGCGTTCATCGCCATCATCATATCGTTGGGCGCGCAGCTCAGCGGGTAAATAGGACACATGGCGATCATGCAGCCCACCTGCAACGACGGGTTAATTTCGCGGGCGGCCTTAACCGCCAGCGCGCTGGCGACCAGCTCATAGTGCGCTGCCTGATACATCACCGGCTCACGGTCTTCACCCGGCAGATACTTCAGTCCGGAGTTAGTAAACGGGGCAAAATCTTCGTGGAAATTGGCCTGGTTATTGATCTCATTAAAGGTCATCCAGTACTTCACTTTATGCTGGTAGCGGGTAAACACCACCCGGGCAAAGCGGACGAAGAAATCAATCAGCTTACGGTTACGCCAGCCGCCGTACTCCGTCACCAGATGGTACGGCATTTCGAAGTGGGAGAGCGTAATCACCGGCTCAATGCCGTGCTTCAGGCACTCGTCGAACAGGTCATCGTAAAACTGCAGGCCGGCTTCGTTAGGTTCTTGCTCATCGCCCTGCGGGAAGATCCTCGTCCAGGCAATGGAGGTGCGGAAACACTTGAAGCCCATTTCGGCAAACAGCTGAACGTCGTCTTTATAACGATGGTAGAAATCAATCGCCTCGTGGTTGGGATAGTTTTTCCCTGGCAGGACGCCATCAGTGATTTCGCGCGGTACGCCGTGCGCGCCTGCAGTCATGACGTCGGCGACGCTCACCCCTTTACCGCCCTCTTTCCAGCCGCCTTCCAGCTGATGCGCCGCTACCGCACCGCCCCACAGAAAACCTTCTTTAAATCCAGACATGTTCTCTCCCTATGCGCAGTCGCCGCTCTGCGACCGGTGTTGCTGATTGAAATGGTAAACCGCGCCTACCAGCCCGGCATCGTTGCCGTGGCTGACGGTGTCGAGATACTCCGCAATGCCAAACCAGGCCAGATGCTCGCGCAGCAGCGCCAGAAATCCCGGTCGTTCCACAATTCCACCGCCGATCAAAATCGTTTGCGGATCGAATAAGTTAACGAGGTTGTAAAGCCCGGAACCCAGGCCGTTAAAGAACTCAGCGACCAGCCGTCGACAGGTCGCGTCGCCCGCATCGTAGCGGTCAAAAATCTCTTCGCCGGTGACGTCATCCAGCGCTTTGCCGAGATGCTCAGCGTAGCGATGGCGCAGCACGCGCAGCGTGCAGTTTTCGTTCATCGAATAGCGCCGCACATCGCGGGTGCCCGGACGCGCGGTTTGCATATAACCGAATTCGCCGGCGCGGAAACGTGCGCCGTGGACCAACTGGTTATTACAGAAAATCGCCCCGCCGATGCCGGTGCCGATGGTCAGGACCAGGAAGTTGCTCATGTCGGCGGCTTTACCCCGCCAGCGCTCGGCCAGCAGCACGCAGTTAGCATCATTTTCAATGGCGACGGGCAATCGCACCTGCTGCTCAAGCCAGGCCTTGATAGCGAAGTTATCGAACTTACGGATGGCGCCGCCCATTTCGATAAAGCCGGTGTGCGGATTAACGTAGCCGGGAGCGCTGATCGCCACTCCTTTACATTCCGGGTGAGCGGCGATCCACGCCAGCATCGCCTGCAGGATCTGGTCGCCATCGCTGTCGATAAGGGTCTGCTTTCCTTTATCCAGCAGCTCGCCTTCGCGCGTCATTACCCCCATTTTTAACGCCGTGCCACCGATATCGAATGCGGCAATTTTCATCCTCAGCTTTCCTCCAGAATCCATCAAATTCTCGGTTTATCTCGCGTAGCAGCAGGAAAGAAACCGGTTTCAGTGGCATGATGATTATTCCTGAGAACGCTGGCAAGCAGAAGAATGTACCCGGTTTCATTTTCGTGAACGGTATCAAATTTGCGCACTTATCGGCCGTTTTACATCGACTGCAAAGCAGGCTCGCAAACGTTTGCTTTCCCTGTTAGAATTGCGCCGTTTTTTATTGCTACCGCAAACGCGTGGAGACTTCGCAGTGACCGATAAAACCTCTCTCAGCTATAAAGATGCCGGCGTGGATATTGATGCAGGCAACGCTCTCGTCGACCGTATTAAGGGCGTGGTGAAGAAAACTCGCCGCCCGGAAGTGATGGGTGGACTGGGCGGATTCGGCGCGCTGTGCGCGCTGCCGCAGAAGTATCGCGAGCCGGTTCTGGTCTCCGGCACCGACGGCGTCGGCACCAAGCTGCGTCTGGCGATGGACCTGAAGCGCCACGACACTATCGGTATCGACCTGGTCGCCATGTGCGTAAACGACCTCGTGGTTCAGGGCGCCGAGCCGCTGTTCTTCCTTGATTACTACGCGACCGGCAAACTGGATGTTGATACTGCGGCTAGCGTAATCAGCGGCATTGCCGAAGGTTGTCTGCAGTCAGGCTGCGCGCTGGTGGGCGGCGAGACGGCGGAAATGCCGGGCATGTATCACGGAGAAGATTATGACGTGGCTGGTTTCTGCGTCGGCGTGGTAGAAAAGTCAGAAATTATCGACGGCAGCAAAGTAGCCGATGGCGATGTGCTGGTGGCGCTGGCCTCCAGCGGACCGCACTCTAACGGCTACTCTCTGGTACGCAAAATTATCGAAGTCAGCGGCGTTGACCCGCAAACCACCGATCTCAACGGCAAACCGCTGGCTGACCACCTGCTGGCCCCGACCCGAATTTATGTGAAGTCCGTGCTCGACCTGATTGCCAACGTAGACGTGCACGCTATCGCCCACCTGACCGGCGGCGGCTTCTGGGAAAATATCCCGCGCGTCCTGCCGGACAACACCCAGGCGGTCATTGATGAATCTTCCTGGCAGTGGCCGGAAGTGTTTAACTGGCTGCAAACCGCGGGTAACGTCAGCAGCCACGAAATGTATCGCACCTTTAACTGCGGCGTCGGCATGATAATCGCGCTGCCGGCAGACGCGGCGGATAAGGCGATTGCCTTCCTGAACGACAAAGGTGAAAACGCGTGGAAAATAGGGTATATCAAAGCCTCTGATTCCGAACAGCGTGTGGTCATTGAATGAAAAACATCGTGGTGCTGATTTCCGGCAACGGTAGCAACCTGCAGGCGATTATCGACGCCTGCGCCCGGAAAAAAATCAACGGCACCCTGCGTGCAGTCTTCAGCAACAAGGCCGACGCGTTCGGCCTTGAGCGCGCGCGCGCGGCGAATATTCCGGCTCACGCCCTCGCCGCCAGCCAGTTTGCCAACCGGGAAGCCTTCGATCGCGAGCTGATGCACGAGATCGACGCCTATGCGCCGGATCTGGTAGTACTGGCCGGCTATATGCGTATTCTTAGTCCGGCTTTTGTCGCCCACTATCAGGGGCGGATGCTGAATATCCACCCTTCCCTGCTGCCAAAATATCCGGGGCTGCATACCCATCGCCAGGCGCTGGAAAATGGCGATGAGGAGCACGGGACGTCGGTGCATTTCGTGACCGATGAGCTGGACGGCGGTCCGGTGGTATTGCAGGCAAAGGTGCCGGTTTTCGCTGAAGATACCGAAGACGACATTACCGCCCGCGTACAGGCGCAGGAACACGATATCTATCCCCTGGCTATTAGCTGGTTTGTCGACGGCCGCCTGCGCGCGGAGGGCAACGAAGCCTGGCTTGATGAAGTGAAGCTACCGCCGCAAGGCTACGCTGCCGAAGAGTAACCTCCCGCCCTGCGTTTATCCACGCGGGGCTTTTTTTTGATTAAAATCGTTTAACAATCAAATATATTGGAGAAATAATTCTTCTTACTGTCATATTGTTGTGACAGAGTGAATCGCTATGCGGAAAATTTCGTCATAATAGTCTATGTCCTGTGAGTAAAACGGAGTGTGAGCTGTAATGGGCCAGGAAAAGCTATACATCGAAAAAGAACTCAGCTGGTTATCCTTCAACGAGCGCGTACTTCAGGAAGCGGCGGACAAAAGCAATCCGCTGATCGAGCGCATGCGTTTTTTGGGGATTTACTCCAACAACCTCGATGAATTTTACAAGGTGCGCTTTGCCGAACTGAAGCGCCGCATCATCATTAGCGAAGAACAAGGCAGTACCGCACACTCTCGCCATCTGCTGGGAAAAATCCAGGCTCGCGTGCTCAAGGCCGATCAGGAGTTTGACGGTTTATACAATGAGCTGCTGCTGGAGATGGCGCGTAACCAGATTTTCCTGATTAACGAACGCCAGCTCTCCGTCAACCAGCAGTCCTGGCTGCGCAACTACTTCAAGCTGTATCTTCGTCAGCACATTACGCCGATCCTGATTAACCGCGAAACGGATCTGGTGCAGTTTCTGAAGGATGATTACACCTATCTGGCCGTCGAGATTATTCGCGGGGATAGCATCAATTACGCGCTTCTCGAGATTCCATCAGACAAGGTGCCGCGTTTTGTGAATCTGCCGCCGGAAGCGCCGCGCCGTCGCAAGCCAATGATTCTGTTAGACAACATTCTGCGCTATTGTCTGGATGATATCTTCAAGGGCTTTTTCGATTACGATGCGCTGAATGCCTACTCGATGAAAATGACGCGTGATGCCGAATACGATCTGGTGCATGAGATGGAATCGAGCCTGATGGAGCTGATGTCCTCCAGCCTGAAGCAGCGTCTGACCGCCGAGCCGGTGCGCTTCGTCTATCAGCGCGATATGCCGGACGCGATGGTCGAAATGCTGCGCGACAAGCTCTCCATCTCTAACTACGACTCTATGCTGCCGGGCGGTCGTTACCACAATTTTAAAGACTTTATCGGCTTCCCCAACGTCGGCAAAGCCAATCTGGTGAATAAACCGATGCCGCGTCTGCGCCATCTGTGGTTCGATAAATTCCGTAACGGCTTTGATGCAATTCGCGAACGCGACGTGCTGCTTTATTATCCGTACCACACTTTCGAACACGTGCTTGAGCTGCTGCGCCAGGCCTCTTTCGACCCGAGCGTGCTGGCCATCAAAATCAACATCTACCGCGTAGCGAAAGATTCACGAATCATCGACTCGATGATTCACGCCGCCCACAACGGTAAGAAAGTGACCGTGGTCGTGGAGCTACAGGCGCGTTTCGATGAAGAAGCCAATATTCACTGGGCTAAACGCCTGACCGAAGCTGGCGTGCACGTCATTTTCTCCGCCCCGGGTCTCAAAATTCACGCCAAGCTGTTCCTGGTTTCGCGTAAAGAGGGTGATGAAGTCGTGCGCTATGCGCACATCGGTACCGGCAACTTCAACGAAAAAACCGCGCGTCTGTACACCGACTATTCGCTGCTGACCGCCGATGCGCGCATCACCAATGAAGTCCGCCGGGTATTTAACTTTATCGAAAACCCCTATCGTCCGGTCAGCTTCGATTACCTGCTGGTATCGCCGCAAAACTCGCGCCGACTGCTTTATGAGATGATCGATCGCGAGATCGCCAACGCGCAAAATAGTCAGCCATCAGGAATCACCCTGAAGCTGAACAATCTGGTCGATAAAGGCCTGGTAGACCGCCTTTACGCCGCCTCCAGCTCAGGCGTTCCGGTTAATTTGCTTATTCGCGGCATGTGCTCGCTGATCCCTGGCCTCGAAGGAATCAGCGAAAATATACGCGTCATCAGCATTGTTGACCGTTTCCTTGAGCATGACCGCGTTTATTGCTTCGAAAACGGCGGCGATAAGCAGGTTTGGCTATCGTCCGCGGACTGGATGACGCGCAATATTGACTATCGTATCGAAGTGGCCGCGCCGCTGCTGGATCCGCGTCTGAAACAGCGCGTACTCGATATTTTCGATCTCCTCTTCAACGATACGGTCAAAGCACGCTATCTTGATAAAGAACTGAGTAATCGCTACGTGCCGCGCGGCAATCGCCGCAAAGTGCGCGCACAGATGGCGATATACGACTACCTCAAATCACTTGAACAGCCCGATTAACCTATGCCAATAAACGAAAATGCCCCTCGGCCGCAGGAGTTCGCTGCGGTCGACCTCGGTTCGAACAGTTTTCATATGGTGATCGCCCGTGTCGTTGACGGAGCAATGCAGATCATCGGTCGTCTGAAACAGCGCGTACATCTGGCCGACGGCCTGGATGAAAACTCTGTACTGAGCGAAGAGGCTATTGCGCGCGGGCTGAACTGCCTGTCGCTATTCGCCGAGCGCCTGCAGGGTTTTGACCCATCCAGCGTCTGCATCGTCGGCACGCACACGCTGCGCCAGGCGACAAACGCCGCAGAATTCCTCAAGCGCGCGGAGCAGGTCATCCCCTACCCGATTGAAATCATCCCCGGCAATGAAGAAGCGCGTCTGATTTTTATGGGCGTTGAGCATACGCAGCCGGAACGAGGCCGTAAGCTGGTCATCGATATCGGCGGCGGCTCTACCGAGCTGGTTATCGGCGAGGATTTCGAACCTCGCCTGGTGGAAAGCCGCCGTATGGGCTGCGTGAGCTTCTCTCAGGCCTATTTTGCTGGCGGCGTCATCAATAAAGAGAATTTCCAGCGCGCGCGACTTTCAGCCGTGCAGAAGCTGGAAACGCTGGCCTGGCAGTTCCGCATCCAGGGGTGGAACGTGGCCCTGGGCGCGTCCGGCACCATTAAAGCTGCTCACGAAGTGCTGGTGGCGATGGGCGAGAAAGACGGGTTCATCACTCCGGAGCGCCTCGAGATGCTGGTCGAAGAGCTGCTGAAGTATAAAAACTTCGACTCGCTGAGCCTGCCCGGGCTGTCTGAAGATCGAAAAGCCGTTTTTGCGCCCGGTCTGGCTATCCTGTGCGGAGTATTTGACGCGCTGGCGATTAAAGAGCTGCGCTTGTCCGACGGCGCGCTGCGCGAGGGCGTGCTGTACGAGATGGAAGGACGTTTCCGTCATCAGGATATCCGTAGCCGCACCGCGCAAAGCCTGGCGAACCAGTACAACATCGACCGTGAGCAGGCGCGACGCGTGCTGGAGACCACCACGCATATTTATGAGCAATGGCAGGAGCAGAATCCCAAGCTTGCCAATCCGCATCTGGCGGCGCTGCTGAAATGGGCAACCATGCTCCATGAAGTTGGCTTAAACATTAACCACAGCGGCATGCACCGTCATTCGGCTTATATTCTGCAACATAGCGATCTGCCGGGCTTTAATCAGGAACAGCAAATGCTGATGGCCACCCTGGTTCGCTATCACCGTAAAGCGATTAAGCTGGATGATTTGCCGCGTTTTACGCTGTTTAAGAAAAAGCAGTTTCTGCCGTTGATTCAGCTGCTGCGCCTTGGCGTGCTGTTGAATAACCAGCGCCAGGCGACGACCACGCCGCCGACCCTCACGCTGAAAACCGAGGCCAACCACTGGACGCTGACCTTCCCGCACGACTGGTTTAGCCAGAATGCGCTGGTACTGCTCGATCTGGAAAAAGAGCAGGAGTACTGGGAAGGCGTACCTGACTGGTGGCTAAAAATCAGCGAGGAAGAGAAGCCTGACGCGGCCAGCTAGTTTATCTCACGCGGGCCGGACTTCCGGCCCGTTGTCCTGTCAAGCCTCAACCAGCGCCTCAAGCGGCGCTGGTCTGCCAATCTCGTAGCCCTGCATATAGTCAATCCCCAGCGAAATTACCGCCTGGCGAATCTCCGGCGTTTCGACATATTCGGCCACTACCTGCATGTTTCTCATCCGGGCCAGCAGGCAAATGGAAGCAACGGCCTGATAGTCCAGACTGCTGGAGACCAGATTACGAATAAAACTGCCGTCAATTTTCAGCAAATCCGCATTCATCGTTTTCAGCCGCGCGTAGCTGGCATAACCGGTGCCAAAATCATCAATTGCCACCCGGCATCCCAGCTCCTGAAGCTGCGCCAGGGTTTTACGCGCCTGTTCCGGATTTGTCAGTGAATGGTTTTCAGTCAGCTCAAAAATAATCTGCCAGGGCTCAATGTCGTAATGCTCCAGCAGCGCTTGCACCTGTTGATGAAAATGGCTGTTGCTCACTGAAAAAGGTGAGATATTTATCGCCAGACGCATTCCCGGCAGCTTCTTGCGCTGCTTGTCCATAAACATAAGCGTATGTTCGAGTACCCAGCTATCAATACGCGCCGAGAAGCCAAACTCGTGTGCTACCGGTAAAAAGATATCCGGCATGACGATTTCATCATTGTCGTTCAACATCCTGAGCAGGACTTCGTGGTAGCTATCCCCGCGGATGCCGACAATCGGCTGCGCCATCAGGAGGAACCGATCCTGATCAAGCGCCTTCACCAGCTGATTCATTATCGCGACTTTGTCTTTCAGCTCTTGCTGCAGATTGATGGCGCCGCGGCGCTGTAAGTTTTCAGGGCTTCCGGTCGCCAGAGAAAGGTCGGCCGCGCTGTTGAGTTCGCCAAGCAGCAAATGCAGATGCATCACCGGCGAGCGAACGTTGCAATAGCTGAATCCCACGGGCGGCTGCAGCGGCATACCATTCCAGACAAAACGAAATTTTTTGAGGTGCTCATAGAGCTGGGGAATGCGCTGCTGATGGCCTTCACTGTTCAGATGAACCACCAGCTCATGCCCTGCCATCTGGTAGATATCCTCCCCAGGGCGCAGTAACTCGCTGAGCGACTCGGCCAGCAGCTGCTTGTACTGAATACGCAACAGAACACCGTAGTGGCGGCCCAAGATTTCCAGTTCAGGAATGCGCAGGAAACACAGCACGGACCAGGAGGATTTATTTAACGCCCGACTCAGCGCCCGGATATTAGGCAAGCGAACGACCGGATCGATGAAGGCCATCCGACGCATGCGCGAGTAAAAAACTCGCTGCTGCGTCGCCAGCATTGCCATATAGGCGATAATAAATGAAAACACCAGATAGCTGGAGGAGGTGATCGCCAGCTGATTGTTATAAATCGGGGAATGCGGGAGATATTGATAGTGAAAGTGAATAATAATAATTAAAACAAGTGACCAGACTAATGAAATAAAGCGATAGCCAAAGCGCATCGCCCCCCATAACATCACCGGCATCAGCAAGGATAACGTATAATTTGTACTGAATATGGTGCTCGTACTATTCAGCGGCATCAATAGAAGGAATAATAGAATTATCAGCACCACTGCCCATATAACAAATTCAAAGCGCTTTATTTTTGGGTCGATCTGTAAGCGAATTTGCGATATAAACCCGCGGATATAAAGCGGATTGCGGATAGTTCGAATAACGAAGTAGCACAACGGCACGCCGGTTAAACATCCCGCCATCAGGGCCTGGAAGGTGATAAGCGAACGCAAACTTAAGGGATTGACCCCTATCAACCCGGTAGCACGTGGATGAATGCCCAGATACTCGGCCAGCTGCGACAGGATAAGAAAGATCAGGGACGGCAACAGCATCTGCCAGAACAATCGCTGAGGCATCAGACTTACGTTGCCATGCGATATTTGCTGCCTTCGCGGGACAAAAACGCGATAACCGCCCCAGCATAAAACGGTCGGAATAAGAAAATGGAAAATGACGCCGATAGTATCTTCCAGCGACATGCCGCGCGTAATGGAAAGCAACAACCCGAGAACGATCCCCGGTAATGCGGCCCAGCCGAAAAACAGCATCAGGCTCAGTACTAGCGCCAGGGGTAAATAGTAAAGAGAGACTTCATTACCATCCAGCAACGCAACGGTATTAGCCCATCGTGACACGGGAAGCAAACATACAGGTAAGATAAGCGGTAGCGCCCACCATTTATCCCGATATTGCCTGTAAAGTTTAATTAAGTTCATAGATGCTCTACGGATAACCCTAAATCCTGCAGGGTGTATTCAGGCAGGCATCCAACCAACCGTCATAATCGCGCCAGGAATAACAACGCGGAACTGGCTGGTGATTTTAGTTATCGCTGCGAACAGACGATTGATATAAATCAAGAAATCACGTAGCTGATATTAATAATACCGTTTTTTTAACATTCATCCGCCATAAGCAGAAAGCATGTAAATACGAGGATTATCTTATATAACATTAATTAATGTTTTGCCTGCGGGATTTTTACATCCTCATCAATTGACCCTTCCGCTTTCCTGTGCCTTAATACGCACATCGCCCAGCCTTTGGGTATACTTTAAGGAACCTTTTGTGAGTCAGGCACCCAGTATGCGTAAACGACATCGATTTAACCGTCGCATGACCCGTATCGTACTGCTTATCAGCTTTATCTTCTTCTTTGGACGCTTTGTCTACTCCTCCATTGGTGCCTGGTACCATCATCAGGACAAAAAGCAATCGCAGCAATCCACTATCACCGTTGAGCCTTCGGATTCAGCAAAAGCGCCTGAGCAAAAATAAACGCTCAAAAAGACTAATGCCGAAGCACAACCAGCACACCAGCCATCACTAACAATGTGCCCGCTATTTGTGCCAGCGAAATGGGTTCTCCCAGTAACCACCAGCTAAAGAATACGGTTAGCATTGGTCCCAGAAGGCCGATCAGCACGGCGCGTTCCGCACCAATGCGCTGCACGGCCGCCGACTGCCAGAAGATCGGTAATACGGTTGAGAAGAGCGCCATCGCGCCACACCATAGATATACCTGCCACGGCAGGTTAAGCGCGGATAACGGTTGAGCAAGATAAAAATGGGTTTGCGTGGCAAGAGATGAAACCAGCAGGGCAAGAACCGCGAACTTCATCGACCCCATACGCCGGATTGCCACCTCTGACCCGGCATTATAAATGGCATACAGTAAGGCCGCTGCGGCGATCAGACCACCACCGAGCACCAGGCTATGCATATCACCGCTAATCTGCAGATCGTGGACAAACGCCAGCAAAATTCCCGACCAGGAGAGCGCTAAGGCCAGGAGTACCTTTTTTTCGAAACGCTTACCCAAAAACAGGACGCCAATCAGAATAGTGAGCGCCGGGTAGGTAAATAAGATCAGCCGCTCAAGCCCGGCGGTAATATAGCGCAGGCCCATAAAATCCAGGATCGCCGAACCGTAATACCCCACTATTCCCAGCAGCAGTAGCAGCAGATAATCACGACGCTGCAGTGGTACACCGCTACGCAGCACCCGTAGAGCAACCAGGATAACGAAAGGTAACGACAGGGTCATCCGCAGCATGAGTAAAGTAATGGCATCTACCGTTGCCTGCTCGTAGGCAAGCTTGACGAATATTGCCTTAAACGAGAAACCAAAAGCCGCGCAGACGGAAAATAGCACGCCGATCAGCTGTGAAGATGACGCTTTATTCATCGTGAGGCCTGCTGCAATAAAGCTATCTGTCGCCACATCTCCGGCGAGTTTGAATACATAGGGAAATGCCCGCAATGCGGAATTTCCGCCAACTTTACACCACGGCGGGCAATAGAAGATAAATAGCTTAGCCCGGCATTCTGGTCGCCGTACATAAACATTTTTGGACACGGTAAATTAAGGAATTTCGCCATTAGCTCACCGTGGTCAGAATAATCCACCATCGAAGAGAAAATCCCCGGCACCGCTTGAGCGCGAACCTTTTGCGGCAGGCTGCTGGCATAGAGCGCGCTGGCCCAGGCTGGCGATTGGCGAGTGCGTTCAATAAAGCGCGCGAAGAAACGTTCCGCGTCCGGCTCAGCATATTGCACAATTTGCCGGCTCAAAAAGCAGTCTTCCGGCGCGATATTGCCCTCAATATTCACAAAACTTAGCACTCGCTCGGGGAAAGCGTGCGCCAGCAGAAGCGATGTTAATCCTCCCATTGAATGCCCGACCAGGTGAAAGCGCGTAAACCCCGCGTGGGAAATCACCTTCAGCGCCGTCTCAAGCAGAAAGGGTAACCCCATCTTGCTGTAATCAGCGCATTGGCTCTCACCACAACCCGGTGCATCCCAGGCAATAAACGGCTGCCCCTCAAAGGCTCGATGGCGCACGAAATCAGCGTAATCCTCTTTGCTGGAGCCAAAACCGTGAAGAAAGACGACCGGCTCCCCCGTTCCTTCACGGCTAATGGACGCGATATCAAGCCCGATGCCCTGCACCGTCATTGGCAAGCGCTGCCATGTCAACTCCGGCTGTATATTCATCATATCCTCATTGCTTATCATTCCTGGGCTGGAATCATAACCAGCTATGTTGATATGTAAATTCTTATAAAATAAACTCTGTGATACTAAATAAGTAACAGAATATCTCTCATGAGCAATATTGATTTTCGTCGTATTAAGCAGCTGTGGATGTTTCTCGCAGTAGCGGAAGAGGAACACTTTGGCCGCGCGGCGCTGCGCCTCGGGATGTCGCAACCGCCGCTAACGGAACAAATCAAGCTCCTGGAGCACGGGCTGAAACTCCAGCTGTTCGAGCGTTCGCGGCGCGGGACCCGCCTGAGTCCGGCCGGAGCCGCACTCCTGCCCGCGGTACGCCAGTTCGCCGACCAGCTCAGCCAGTTGGGCAGAACCGTCGATGAAATCGCCGCAGGCCACTCGGCGGTATTGAATATCGGGGCGATAACCTCGGCCATGCTGGAGACCTTACCCCCACTGCTTGAGGAGCTTAAGCGCGCTACGCCCGGGCTAACAGTATTTATCCGGGAAATCGATAGTGTCGATGCGATCCCCGCACTGGAGAACGGTGAACTGGATCTGGCTTTTGTGCGCCTGGAAGGTGAGACCGAAGGCCACATCACGACTTTGCCGCTGGAAGAGTCACGCCTGGCTGTCGCGCTACCGGTCGATCATCCGCTGGCCTTACAGCATCGCGTCAGCCTGCGCGCGCTGGCAAAGGAGCCGATGGTAATGTCTGCTCGCCAGGTCAGCCCGGCCTGGTTTGATCTCCTCACCTCGCTGTGTCGCACCCACGGTTTTACTCCCCGCATTCTGCATGAGGTCCGCTCGGTAAGTTCACAAATTGCGTTCGTCAGCTGCGGCCAGGGCATCGCGCTGGTTCCCGCCTCCACCCGCAAACTGGCGCCGGCTAATGTGGTGATAAAGGCCCTGGAAGAGAAGCAGATGGTTGTTACCGCGGCGGCGGCGTGGAACAGCGAGCGTCACCACCCGCTGGTTGATTCAGCCATTGCTTTATTGAAAACACGCTACGCCTGACCATTCTCCAACTTCTGCAGTAAACGCAGGATCTCAGCAATACCTTTGCTGATAATTTTATCCTGCCGCATGATTATGCCTAACTGACGATGCAGCAGCGGAGTCAGTGATTGAACATTTAAGCCAATACGATCCTGCGGATGCTCTACCGCCATTCTCGGCACAATGCTGAACCCCAACCCCGCACGTACCATGCGCTTAATCGCCTCAATGCTGCCTAACTGCATGACTGGCGCTATCGCCCGCCCATCGGCAAGAAACCAGCCATCGATCAGATCCCGGGTTCCGCTTCCCGATTCAAAAGCGATTAGCGGTAATGATTGCAGAATCTCTGGCGTCAGCGACCACGGTAACTCATCCTGCACATCGCTGAAAATACACACAAACTCCTCCTCTAACACCGGCATAACCGCCAGACTGCGTCCATTCGCCGGTAGCGTACAAAGCCCAAGGTCGAGCCGATTCTCTTCAATAGCCCGAACCACCTCAAGCGTATTGCCAACCGTGACCCTCACCGTCAATAAAGGATGCTCATGATGTAGCTTCTGCAGTAACGGAGGTAGCAGATGAATACAGGCGGTTGCTCCGGATCCCAGCGTTACCGAGCCGCTGATTTCACGATTGAATTCACTCACCGATTGCACCGCCGCGCCCACCGCCAGTTCAATCTGCTCACTATGCGCCAGCAATGCGATTCCGGCCGCCGTCGCTTTAATTCCCCGCCCGGTGCGCTCAAGCAGCCTGGTTTGTAGAAACTGTTCCAGCTGACGTACCTGCAGGCTGACCGCAGGCTGCGACAATCCCAGTACGTCTGCCGCAGCGGAGAAGCTCCCGCGCTGTACGACCAGGCGGAACGTCGCCAGATTTCCCAGATTGAGCGTCATCATCACAAAGTTTCTCTTATAAGGGTCATAAACGGACCGGCCTGCCTGCACAATAGCGCGCAAGGTATGCTGCCGACAACAGCGTAACTGAATGGAAAATCATGAATACACCTGCGAACTCGCACTCCGCGCCGGGCTTTATCACGCTGGCCGCCGGGTGCAATCAGCTGATTAACTGGGGAATCTCGTTTTATATGCCCGGCACTTTTGCCAGGGCTATCGCTCAGGAGACCGGCTGGACCGCCACGGAAATCTATTTCGGACTGACCCTCGCCATGCTCATGATGGCGACGCTTTCTCCGTTTATCGCCCGGCTTCTTGCCCGCTTTGGCGGCCAGCGAATAGTTATTACCGGTACGCTGGCGATTTCAGCGGGGTGTCTGCTGATGGCTTACGTCCATAGCCTGACGGGCTGGTTCGCCGCCTGGCTTCTGACCGGCATCGGTATGCGGCTGGCGCTGTACGACGCGCTGTTCGCGGCGCTGGTGAATCTTTACGGGCAGCGGGCCAGGTTGACCATATCGCGCGTGACGCTGGCCGGAGGATTAGCCTCGGCCCTGTTCTGGCCGCTTGGCGCCTGGCTGCTGACGCGGATGGACTGGCGGCACGCGCTGCTGATCTACGCCCTGTTTGGCCTGCTTAGCGCTCTGCTGTTGTGGAAAATGCCGAATACCAAATTACCGTTGCCGGTAAGGGTGAAAAAAAACCAGCAGCTGTCAAAGCATGATAGACGTCCGGCCCTGCTGTACGCGTCGTTGATTGCGCTGGTTACCTTTGTATCCAACGGCACGTCAACGCATCTTCCCGAGTTCATCGCCAGCGTTGGGCTTCCTGTCGCGGTGGGAATGCTATGGGGAATTGGACAAACCGGCGCGCGTTTTCTCGAAGTGGTATCCGGCTCCGCGCTCACGCCGCTGCGGCTAACGATATTGACGACCTCGCTGATGCCGCTCTGCTTTGCGCTTGGACTGAGCGGCGCTTTTCTGTCGTGGGCGGCCGGAGGATTTGTACTGGGTTACGGCGCGATCAACGGCCTGACCACCGTGTTTAAGGCCACTTTACCGCTGCAGCTCTTTGCCGCCGAGGATTATGCCCGGCTAACCGGCATTCTGTTGATTCCCGCGCAACTGCTGGCCGCCATATCGCCGTTTGCCTACGCATGGCTAAATCATCATTTCGGGTTGAGGGGAAGCTTAGCCGTTTCCGCCGTGCTGGCTGTGATGGTGGCAGCTTTGGCGATGGCCATTGCATGGTGTCAGCAGGAGAATACGCCAGCGGCGATTGAAGAACGGGGATAACAGTAGAAGCCCGGCGTATCGGTATTCATCGCCTCAGGTAATTCCGTAATCCTTTGATATTAACATGAAAAATGCCATTAATGACGTCAATCATTAATGGCATTATTTTTATTCAATTACCGCAAAGAATAAATTTTATTCCCACTCAATGGTAGCCGGCGGCTTACCGCTGATGTCATACACCACGCGGGAGATACCGTTAACTTCATTGATGATGCGGTTGGACACGCGGCCGAGGAAATCGTACGGCAGGTGCGCCCAGTGAGCGGTCATAAAGTCGATGGTTTCAACTGCGCGCAGGGAGACCACCCAGTCGTACTTACGGCCATCGCCCATTACGCCGACGGAACGCACCGGCAGGAATACGGTGAACGCCTGGCTCACTTTGTTGTACAGGTCAGCTTTGTGCAGCTCTTCAATGAAGATGGCATCCGCGCGACGCAGCAGGTCACAGTACTCTTTCTTCACTTCGCCCAGCACGCGCACGCCGAGACCCGGGCCCGGGAACGGGTGACGATACAGCATGTCGTACGGCAGGCCCAGCTCGAGGCCAATCTTACGCACTTCATCTTTGAACAGCTCGCGCAGCGGTTCAACGAGGCCCATCTTCATCTCTTTCGGCAGGCCGCCCACGTTGTGGTGAGATTTGATAACGTGCGCTTTGCCGGTTGCGGAAGCCGCAGACTCGATCACGTCAGGGTAGATAGTCCCCTGCGCCAGCCATTTCACGTCTTCCAGCTTCAGCGCTTCTTCGTCAAACACTTCAACAAACACGCGGCCGATGATTTTACGCTTCGCTTCCGGATCGTTTTCGCCCGCCAGCGCAGCCAGGAAACGCGCCTCGCCTTCGACGTGAACGATGTTCAGACCGAAACGATCGCCGAACATATCCATAACCTGCTGAGCTTCATTAAGACGCAGCAGACCGTTATCCACGAAGACGCAGGTCAGGTTTTTGCCGATAGCGCGATGCAGCAGCATTGCGGTAACAGACGAGTCCACGCCGCCGGAGAGGCCGAGAATGACTTTATCGTCGCCCACTTGCTGACGAATACGTTCGATGGCGTCGTCGATAATTTTGGCCGGGGTCCACAGCGCTTCACACTGGCAAATCTCGCGTACAAAACGCTCCAGCATGCGCAGGCCCTGACGGGTGTGGGTCACTTCCGGGTGGAACTGCACGCCGTAGAAGCGCTTCTCTTCGTTGGCCATAATGGCGAACGGGCAGGTTTCGGTGCTGGCAACGGTAACGAAGTCAGACGGGATGGCGGTGACTTTGTCGCCGTGGCTCATCCAGACGTCCAGCATAGCGTTGCCGTCCGCGCTCAGCGCATCTTCAATGCCGTGGATCAGCGCGCTATCGGTCTGAACTTCAACCTGCGCGTAGCCAAATTCACGCTCATTAGAGGCTTCAACGTGGCCGCCCAGCTGCATCGCCATGGTCTGCATACCGTAGCAGATGCCAAAGACCGGCACGCCAGCTTCGAAGACATACTGCGGGGCGCGCGGGCTGTTATCTTCGGTAGTGCTTTCCGGGCCGCCGGAAAGAATGATGCCGTTAGGATTGAACTCACGAATTTGAGCTTCAGTCACGTCCCATGCCCACAGTTCACAGTAGACACCTAATTCACGAACGCGACGCGCAACCAGCTGGGTGTATTGAGAACCGAAGTCCAGGATAAGAATACGATGTTTATGAATGTTATCCGTCATTGACGATAATTCCGAGGCAAGTGATACAGGTTAAATAAATCGCCCGGCGCGTGGCCGGGCGATGAAAATCAGGAGCCCATGCGGTAGTTCGGGGATTCCTTGGTAATGGTCACGTCGTGAACGTGACTCTCCTGGATACCCGCGCCGCTGATGCGCACGAATTCCGCTTTGGTCCGCAGGGTGTCGATGGTACCACAACCGGTCAGGCCCATACAGGAGCGCAGTCCGCCCATCTGCTGGTGAATAATCTCTTTCAGACGGCCTTTATAGGCGACGCGACCTTCGATACCTTCCGGTACCAGTTTGTCGGCGGCGTTATCGGTCTGGAAGTAGCGATCGGAGGAGCCTTTAGACATCGCGCCAAGGGAACCCATACCGCGGTAAGATTTGTAAGAACGCCCCTGGTAGAGTTCGATTTCGCCCGGGGACTCTTCGGTACCCGCCAGCATCGAGCCAACCATGACGGCTGAAGCACCAGCGGCGATAGCTTTGGCGATATCGCCGGAGAAACGAATACCGCCGTCGGCGATAACCGGAATACCGGTGCCTTCCAGCGCTTCAACCGCGTCAGAAACGGCGGTGATCTGCGGAACGCCCACGCCGGTCACGATACGCGTCGTACAGATGGAGCCAGGACCGATACCCACTTTCACCGCGCTGCAGCCGGCTTCCGCCAGCGCACGTGCGCCCGCGCCGGTCGCCACGTTGCCGCCGATGATTTGCAGGTCAGGATATTTTGCGCGGGTATCGCGAATACGCTGCAATACGCCCTCAGAGTGACCGTGAGAAGAGTCGATCAGCAGAATATCGACGCCCGCGGCAACCAGCGCATCAACGCGCTCTTCGTTACCCGCGCCCGCGCCAACCGCTGCGCCAACGCGCAGGCGACCCTGCTCATCTTTACAGGCGTTCGGTTTACGTTCCGCTTTCTGGAAATCTTTAACGGTGATCATGCCGAGAAGATGGAAGCTGTCATCCACAACCAGGGCTTTCTCAACGCGTTTTTCATGCATTTTGGCAAAGACCACTTCGCGGCTTTCACCTTCGCGAACGGTAACCAGACGCTCTTTCGGCGTCATATATACGCTAACCGGCTGGTTCAGGTCGGTGACGAAACGCACATCGCGGCCGGTAATGATGCCGACCAGCTCATTGTCTTCGGTCACAACCGGATAGCCAGCAAAACCGTTACGTTCAGTCAGCTCTTTAACTTCGCGCAGAGTCGTAGTCGGCAGAACGGTCTGCGGGTCGGTAACCACGCCGGACTCATGCTTCTTCACGCGCTTAACTTCTTCCGCCTGACGCTCGATAGACATGTTTTTATGAATAAAACCGATGCCGCCTTCCTGTGCCAGGGCAATCGCCAGACGCGCTTCCGTCACGGTATCCATTGCTGCGGAGAGCATAGGAATATTCAGGCGAATGGTTTTCGTCAGCTGGGTGCTGAGATCGGCGGTGTTTGGCAGAACGGTTGAATGAGCGGGAACGAGGAGGACGTCGTCAAACGTCAGAGCTTCTTTAGCGATACGTAGCATGGGCAATATCTCGACCAGGGTGGATAAATATTGCCGTGGCATTATACAGAGCGTAACCGATTGCATCTACCCTTTTTTGCAAATAATACTTGCGATCCCCTCTCAGCAGGTTACTATCGACTGAATAACCTGCTGATTTAGAATTTGATCTTGCTCACATGTTGCCATCTCAATCCCCCTCAATTTACACGGTTAGCCGCCTCAATCAGTCGGTCCGGCTGCTGCTGGAACGTGAAATGGGCCAGGTATGGATCAGCGGCGAGATTTCCAATTTCAGCCAGCCCTCTTCCGGTCACTGGTACTTTACCTTAAAAGACGATAACGCCCAGGTGCGCTGCGCAATGTTTCGCAACAGCAACCGCCGGGTGACCTTCCGTCCGCAGCACGGGCAGCAGGTGCTGGTTCGCGCCAACATTACCCTTTACGAGCCGCGCGGCGATTATCAGATTATCGTGGAGAGCATGCAGCCTGCGGGCGAAGGACTGCTTCAGCAGAAGTATGAACAGCTGAAGGCCGCCCTGGCGGCGGAAGGCTTGTTCGATCAGCAGCATAAAAAAGCGCTTCCCTCCCCTGCGCACTGCGTAGGCGTCATTACCTCTAAAACCGGCGCCGCGCTGCATGATATTTTACAGGTGCTCAAGCGTCGCGACCCTTCCCTGCCGGTGATTATTTATCCGACCGCCGTTCAGGGCGAAGACGCACCGGGGCAGATTGTTCGCGCGATTGAACTGGCCAACGCGCGCCGCGAATGCGACGTACTTATCGTCGGACGCGGCGGCGGTTCGCTGGAAGATTTATGGAGTTTTAACGACGAGCGGGTGGCGCGGGCGATATTTACCAGTCCGATTCCCATCGTCAGCGCCGTGGGCCATGAAACTGACGTCACTATTGCCGATTTCGTCGCCGACCTGCGCGCGCCAACGCCTTCCGCGGCGGCAGAAATTGTCAGCCGTAACCAGCTGGAGCTGCTGCGCCAGCTCCAGTCAGGACAGCAGCGTCTTGAGATGGCGATGGACTACTTCCTTGCCAACCGCCATCGTCGCTTTACCCAGATATTTCACCGCCTGCAGCAGCAGCATCCTCAGCTGCGCCTTGCTCGCCAGCAAACGGAGCTGGAAAAGTTGCGTCAGCGCATGCGTTTCGCTCTTGAGACGCAGATGAAGCGCGCCGATCAGCGCCAGCAGCGCGCTACGCAGCGTCTGAATCAGCAAAATCCGCAGCCGCGTATTCACCGTGCCCAGAGCCGTATTCAACAGCTGGAATATCGCCTGGCGGAAAATATCCGCAGCCGCCTCGGCGAGCAGCGCGAGCGCTTCGGCAATATGGTCACGCATCTGGAGGCCGTCAGCCCGCTGGCGACGCTCGCCCGCGGCTATAGCGTGACTTCCGCCAGCGACGGCAAAGTGCTGAAGCAGACCAAACAGGTACGCGAGGGAGACCTTCTCACTACCCGCCTGAACGATGGCTGGGTGGAGAGCGAAGTGAAAAACATCACGCCGGCGAAGAAAACGCGCTCCCGTAAAAAAGCCTGATTATTCTGCCTTTTCAACCGGGGATAACTATACTGCTCTCATGCCCTTTTTAAACGGTTCTATCCGGCTAAGGAGCGTGATATGCCTGTTGCTTATCCTCGTTATGTGATTCCGCCCTATATTTTACGCCGCATTGTCGACCATGGCTCGCTTCAGCAGCAGCGCTGCGCGCAGAATACCCTCAGCCATGTTCAGTCCCTGATGGCGCATGTTCCCGGACGCCCCGCGGCTCCCCATGTCACCACACCGGGCCAGCTTGAGCGCGACATTTACGATGCCGGGCAAACCCAGGAACTACCGGGAACGCAGGTCCGTTTTGAGGGGCAGCCCTCCAACGGTGATGTGGCCGTTGATGAAGCCTATGACTATCTCGGCATCACCCATGAGTTTTTCTGGAAGAGCTACCAGCGCGATTCTCTGGATAACCGCGGGCTAAAGCTCACCGGCAGCGTCCACTATGGCCACGAATATCAAAATGCGTTCTGGAACGGCCAGCAAATGGTATTTGGCGACGGTGATGGCGAGATTTTTAATCGCTTTACTATCGCCATTGACGTCGTCGCGCACGAGCTAAGCCATGGCGTGACGGAGAGCGAAGCCGGTCTTATCTACTTCGAACAATCCGGCGCGCTTAACGAATCACTCTCGGACGTCTTTGGCTCGCTGGTCAAACAGTATCAGCGCCAGCAAACGGCGGACAAGGCGGACTGGCTAATAGGTGAGGGACTGCTCGCGAAAGGCATTCACGGCAAAGGTCTGCGCTCGATGTCTCAGCCCGGCTCCGCTTACGATGACCCCATCCTTGGCAAAGATCCGCAGCCCGCTCACATGAAAGATTTTGTGCATACCCAGCAGGATAACGGCGGCGTACATATCAATTCCGGCATTCCTAATCACGCCTTTTATCTCGCCGCCCGCGAGATCGGCGGTTTTGCGTGGCAAAAAGCGGGCCACGCCTGGTATGACGCAGTGTGTGATAACTCTCTGGCAAAAGACGCTGATTTTTCAACCTTTGCCAGGCTCACGGTTCGCCATGGCGAAAAACGTTTTGGCAAAGAGATCGCTGATGCCATTACTCAAGCCTGGGGGCGCGTCGGAGTGGTGCTATGAATCTTGCCGATCTTAGCGATGATGCGATTATTGAGCTGGCTCGCGAGGGGGGCGTCGCCTGGATCCCGGCGCTCAGTGGAATGCGTAAGATTGTGGTTGCGAAGCTCAACGAGCAACAGAAGCAGCGGATCGCTTCAATTCTTCAACAATCGCTACCGCTGGGCAAGCCGCCGGGGCAGCCCGACTCGCCGGGCAGCGGCGACCAGCGTTTTTTTCGCATTCAGATCGTCAGCGAGCAGCACTACCACAGCCTGATTATTCTCATCCCGGAGGAGCGTGCGCCAGAATCACTGGTTGAACTCTGGCGCGACGGTGAAAGCTGCGTCAGCGATAAAAATTAAACCGGCACAAACTCGACGCGTTTTTTTGAAATCAGCCCGTGGCCATTCTGACAAAAATAATCTACCGCGCCGCAGGCTTTTAATACTTCCAGCGGCTTGTGGCAGTCCGGGCAGCGGGCTTCAACAACATACTCTTTCGCGCAATGCGCGCAGTGGACGCTATTGCCCTGCACAGCAAGCTGCGCATGGCACACGGGGCAATCAAATTCCATGGTGACTCCTGACGACGGGTATGTGGCTTTATTTTATCACGGTTGCACAATCTGTGGCTGCTGCCAGCCACTGAACTCCAGCAGACTATTCGCTCCCAGGCGGATCGCCGCGTTTATTTTACTCACCCTGCATACTGAACCGGGACTGAGCAAAAGCGTCGTACACCTGCTTATCGGTGAACGGCGGGAAGGTGGCCCGCCTAGCGGCATCAATCAGCGCAGCGCAATATTTTTTATTACCTTCACTCGTTGTGATGCTATTCAGTTTCCCCTCATAGCTGAAACTCACATGGATCGTGCATTTTTTCCCCGTCCAGCCGTAGCGATTGGATAACCGGGAATCAATAGACTCTTTTATCGATCTCGCCTGCCTGCCATATTCATCGTCATCGCTGAATCGTCCAGAGCTACAGCTCCCAAGCGCTGAAGTTTTATGACAGTCAGCAGGATGAAACGGCGTACAGCTGCTGGTTAATATGACCAAAGCGAACATCACGATTGTTTTTTTCATATCCCTGTTCCCGGCGTTTATTTCGATTGTCCCTACGTTATTTCACGTGCATTCATCTTAGCGAAAAGGGACGCCCCCGCTTTGAATACTGCCGGGCTGGTTTGGCGCTGGCACCTCAACGGAACACGGCCCCGGCGTGAAATGAATGGTAATGATGTTATTGCTGGAAGGCTTCCCTTTAACGTATCGCCATTTTCCCATTGCGGCCCTGACTTCATTATCAAACATTCCGGAGGGATCGGAGCTTAATAACTGAACGTTAGTCACCCGCCCATTCTCGTCAACGTCAAATTGCGCTTTAACCTGACCCGGTATCCCTTTTTTTGCGGCTTTCGCTGGATAAGCAGGCTTAACGCGCGGTTCAACAGGTTGTGATTCAGCGGTACAGGCTATGGGAAAAAGAAACAGCATCAGGAGAGTTAAAAAGCTTTTCATTCTGACCTCATTGTCACAAAAATATTTATCCTCCCTGGTTTTTCTCACATTTATAACGCAGCCTCAAGCGAGTTTATTATTCTGCGCATGATCGGTGGCCGATAATAAAAAAGCCCGACGGATGCGGGCTTTATATTTTTAATGCTGACGGATAGCTTATTTGCTTTTCTTGATGTGTTTAATCAAGCGCTTACGCTTACGCATCTGATTAGGCGTCAGAGTATTACGCTTGTTGGCAAACGGGTTTTCCCCTTCCTTGAACTGAATGCGAATTGGCGTGCCCATCACTTCCAGTGATTTACGGAAGTAGTTCATCAGGTAGCGCTTATACGAATCCGGCAGATCTTTAACCTGATTACCGTGAATAACCACGATCGGCGGGTTATAACCCCCGGCGTGGGCATATTTCAGCTTCACGCGACGACCGCGCACCAGCGGCGGCTGATGGTCTTCGGCAGCCATGGTCATGATGCGGGTCAGCATAGCGGTACCCACGCGACGGGTTGCGCTGTCGTACGCTTCGCGCACGGATTCAAACAGGTTGCCTACGCCGCTGCCGTGCAGCGCGGAGATAAAGTGCACGCGGGCAAAGTCGATAAAGCCCAGACGGTAGTCCAGAGTCTCTTTCACCTGCTCTTTAACTTCCTGGCTCAGGCCGTCCCATTTGTTAACGACAATCACCAGCGAGCGACCGCTGTTGAGGATAAAACCCAGCAGAGAGAGATCCTGATCGGAAATCCCCTCCCGCGCATCAATCACCAGCAGCACCACGTTGGCGTCTTCGATCGCCTGCAGGGTTTTAATCACCGAGAATTTCTCGACGACATCGGTGATCTTACCGCGTTTGCGCACGCCGGCGGTGTCAATCAGCACGTATTCACGCTCGTCGCGCTGCATCGGGATGTAGATGCTGTCGCGGGTCGTTCCGGGCATGTCGTAGACCACTACGCGGTCTTCGCCCAGGATACGGTTGGTGAGCGTTGACTTACCCACGTTCGGGCGACCCACTATCGCCAGCTTAATCGGCAGATCCTGTGGGTTAAAATCTTCTTCCGGCTCTTCAACTGCTTCGCCGTTCTGCTCGGCTTCAAACTGTGCCCAGTATGCCGCGTCTTCGTCCACTTCTTCCGGCGGGTTCACCTCATCAACCCACGGCAGCAGGACGTGCTCCAGCAGACTGGTGACGCCGCGACCGTGTGAAGCGGCGATAGGATAAATCTCGCCTAACCCCAGCGACCAAAAATCGGCGATCGCCTGATCGGCATCGATGCCGTCAGTTTTGTTTGCCACCAGGAAGGTCGGCTTTTCGCGGGAGCGCAGATGTTTAGCGATTGCCGAGTCCGCCGGCATCAGGCCCGCCCGCGCATCGACCATAAACAGCACCACGTCCGCTTCTTCAATCGCCAGCAGCGACTGTTCCGCCATCCGCGTTTCTACGCCATCTTCGGTACCGTCGATCCCGCCGGTATCGATACAGATAAATTCGCGGCCTTCCACTTCAGCACGACCGTACTTACGGTCACGAGTCAGCCCCGGGAAATCCGCGACCAACGCATCGCGAGTGCGCGTTAAGCGGTTAAAAAGCGTGGATTTTCCAACGTTAGGGCGCCCGACAAGCGCGACCACAGGTATCATGTTAAATGCCTCATACTAAAATCGATACAACGCCATTTACACGGCGTTTTTAAAAAAGCCAAAACGGCCCCTGTCTGCCAGGGGCCGTTTCTCAAAAATAGACTACCGCTGTTGTTAACGCGTAATCGCGTACAGCGTACCGTCTTTCGCCTGAATCAGCAGTTTGCCGTCAGCAACAACCGGATCGGTCAGGAAGCCTGAGCTGTCTACCTTCTGCTGAGCCACAAAGTGACCATCTTCCGGGTTGACCCAGTGCATATAGCCTTCGCTATCGCCAACAACCAGGTTGCCATTATACAGCACAGGCGCCGTCAGCAGACGGTGCAGTAGATCGCTTTGCGTCCACAGCGTCACGCCGCCGTCGGTGGTGAGCGCCAGCAGACGGTCGTTTTGATCAACCAGGTAAATACGGTTGCCGTCGACGATGAAATCGTTCACTGAACCCAGCTCGCGTTTCCACATAATCTGGCCGCTGCGCAGATCCAAAGCCGTCAGGTTGCCGTTATAGGCCAGCGCATAAATCACACCGTTCACGATAACCGGCGTCGTATCGACGTCGTTAAGACGGTCGATTTCCGTCGGACCGGTGGCGGTAGAGATACGTTGCTGCCAAATCATCTGCCCCTGCTGCATCAGCACCGCGCTGACGCGACCGTTATCGCCGCCCACAATCGCTGCGCCGTATGCGGTAGCCGGAGCGGATTCGCCGCGCAGAGAGAGCGCTGGCATATCCAGGTTAACGGTCCATTTCACCGCGCCGTCAGCTTCGTTCAGCGCCTGCAGCTGACCGTTAGTGGTGTGAATCAACACCATACCGTCACTGACGACCGGACGGGAAATCGCTTCACCCGCTACGCTTGCTTCCCATGCGACGGTGCCGTCGCTGGTATTCAGCGCGTAAACTTTCGCTTTTTCGCTACCGATATACACATGGCCACCCGAGACGGTCACGCCGCCGGAGAGCAGCGCAGGCGCGCGGGAGAACCAGCCGTCTTTCTCGGCCAGGTTAACCGACCACACCTCTTTGCCGTCGCCTGAATTCAGGGCTTTAACGGTGCCTTTACGATCGGCGGCATACACAACGCCATCAGCAAAAGCCGGGTGCAGGTTAGAGTAGAATTCGCCAATACCGCCGCCAACGGAGGTGCTCCAGGACGTGGACGGCGTAAACTGGTTTTCCACCGTCGGCAGTGGCGACATTTTCACCACATCTTCTTCGCTGTTAAACAGCGAACAACCGCTCAATAAGGTAACGGAAAGCAGCCCTGGCAAAAGTAATTTACGCAATTGCATCGAGTCCCTCTCAGATGGACAAATTATTTATTTTCATACGCATCATTTCGCTGAGCGCCGGCGAAGCATCGCTTTTCGCGCCCGCTTCCCAGGCCGCTTTCGCCCCTTGCTTATCGCCTTTGCTCAGCAGGATCTCGCCGCGCAGGTCGGCGACAATCGCGGTCCAGCCTTCGCCTTTCACGGCATCCAGGGTTTTCAGCGCGGCATCAGGCTGCTTAAGCTGTAGCTGTACGCGAGCAAGACGCATATTGATAACCGATTTCAGGTTATCATCAGAAGCAGCGGCAAGCCCCTGCTGAAGCTGCTTTTCAGCGTTCTGCAGATCGTTTTTCTCAACAAACTGCTGCGCCAGCTCAAGAGAAGCAAACGCACCATAGGTGTTTTTGCTGTCGGCGGCAAATTTCTGCGCCGCGTTCAGCGCCTCTGGTTTATCCGCTTTAAGCGCGGAAATCGCATTTTCATAAGCCAGAGACGAGCCTCTGGCGGTATCCAACTGATGGGAGGTCCAGTAGCGCCAGCCAACCAGCGCGCCAACGCCCAAAATCACCCCAACGGCCAGCGCTTTGCCATTTTCAGCAAAGAAGCGCTTCAGCGCGTCGACCTGATCGTTTTCGTTATTGTAAAGTTCCACGCAGTCCTTCTCCTGACTAATGTTTCCCGGGAAATTAACCCAGAAGTGTGCGCAAATGCGCGGCAACGCTATCCTGCGTTACGGTAGTTTGCTCACCTGAGCGTAAATCTTTCACTACCACGTTTCCGTCAGCGATTTCTGCTTCGCCCAGCACCAGCGCAACGCGAGCGCCCCATTTATCAGCGCGAGCAAACTGCTTCTTAAAGTTGCCGCCGCCGTGGTTGGTCATCAGCTTAACGCCGGGTAACGCATCGCGTACCTGTTCAGCCAGACGCATTGCTGCGGACTGGGTGTCAGTTCCGGAGGCTACCAGGTATATATCGACAACAGGATCGGCTTTAAATTCCGGATTCACTGCCTGAACCAGTAAAACAAGACGTTCCAGCCCCATCGCAAAGCCGACGCCAGGCGTTGCGCGACCGCCAAGCTGCTCAACCAGACCGTCATAACGCCCACCGGCACAGACGGTTCCCTGTGAGCCGAGGCTGGTGGTAACCCACTCAAACACGGTGCGGTTGTAATAGTCGAGACCGCGCACCAGACGCTGATTCACGGTATAGCGAATACCGGCATCGTCCAGCAGCGCGCAAAGCCCGGCGAAGTGCGCTTTGGACTCTTCGTCAAGATAATCACCCAGCGTCGGCGCATCGTTCAGCAGCGCCTGAACTTCCGGGTTTTTAGAATCCAGCACGCGCAGCGGGTTGGTGTACATGCGGCGTTTGCAGTCTTCATCGAGCTTATCCTTATACTGCTCAAGATAAGCCACCAGCGCGTCGCGATAGCTGGCGCGAGCTTCCAGCGAACCGATAGAGTTCAGCTCAAGGGCAACGTGGCTGGAGATCCCCAGTTCACGCCACCAGCGGGCGGTCAGCATGATCAGCTCGGCATCGATATCCGGCCCCTGCAGACCGAACGCTTCCGCACCAATCTGGTGGAACTGACGATAGCGGCCTTTTTGCGGACGCTCGTGGCGGAACATTGGCCCGATATACCACAGGCGCTGTTCTTGATTGTACAGGAGACCATGTTCGATGCCGGCGCGTACGCAACCCGCCGTACCTTCCGGACGCAGGGTCAGGCTATCGCCGTTACGGTCCTCAAAGGTATACATCTCTTTTTCAACCACGTCGGTCACTTCGCCGATAGCGCGTTTGAATAACGGGGTCTGCTCTACAATCGGCATACGGATTTCGCTGTAACCGTAGCTACCAAGCACCTGCTTCAGTGAGCCTTCAATGCGCTGCCAGAGAGCGGTTTCGCCCGGCAGATAATCGTTCATGCCGCGAATGGCTTGAATGTTCTTTGCCACGTTTATTCTCTTTATATATACAAAAATGAACCCCGGCGCCTCGCGCCCGCAGGTTCAATCATACACGGGAAGCGTATCGCTTCCCAACACGTTATTTCGCTTCAACCTGCTGAATATCGATACGACGCGCCTCATCCAGCATCGATGCTTTAGCGCGAATACGCGCTTCCAGCTGATCGATCATATCGTCGTTATCCAGTCGGTCTTTACGGACGCCGTCTTCGTACAGGCCGCTTTTCTTGTTGCCGCCGGTCACGCCGAGCGTCGACACCAGCGCCTCGCCTGGACCATTCACCACGCAGCCAATGATCGAAATGTCCATCGGCGTAATGATGTCTTCCAGGCGCTGCTCCAGGGCGTTAACGGTACCGATAACGTCAAACTCCTGACGTGAACATGTCGGGCAGGCAATGAAGTTGATCCCGCGAGAGCGAATGCGCAGCGACTTGAGAATATCGAAGCCAACTTTGATCTCTTCAACCGGATCCGCCGCCAGAGAAACGCGCAAGGTATCGCCGATCCCTTCAGACAGCAGCAATCCGAGGCCGATCGCGGACTTCACCGCGCCACTGCGCGCGCCGCCCGCTTCGGTAATCCCGAGATGCAGAGGCTGGTCGATCTGTTTCGCCAGCAGACGATAGGATTCGACCGCGAGGAACACATCGGAAGCTTTTACGCTGACTTTAAACTGATCGAAATTGAGACGATCGAGATGATCGACATGGCGCATTGCCGATTCCAGCAGCGCCTGCGGAGTCGGTTCACCGTATTTCTCCTGGAGATCTTTTTCCAGAGAACCGGCGTTTACCCCGATACGGATGGGAATATTTTTATCGCGAGCGCAGTCCACCACCATGCGGATACGCTCTTCGTTACCGATATTGCCCGGGTTAATACGCAGACAATCAACGCCGTATTCCGCGACCTTCAGCGCAATGCGGTAATCGAAGTGGATATCGGCAACCAGCGGTACGCTCACCTGCTGTTTGATAAGCTTAAAGGCTTCTGCCGCGTCCATCGTTGGCACCGAAACACGAACGATATCCGCGCCAACGCGCTCAAGGGCTTTAATTTGATTTACCGTCGCCGCCACATCGGTGGTGCGCGTGTTTGTCATCGACTGTACGGCGATGGGGGCGCCATCGCCAATCGGCACATTCCCAACGTAAATTCGCTTTGATTTTCTACGTTGAATCGGAGCCTGGTTATGCATGAAAAATCTCCCGCGTTACCCGTCTGTTACTGCGCCGGTGATTGTTCGGCATTAAGGGTCAGACGTGCAACCTGGTTAGTTCTGATAAAACGACTCAAATCGACTGGTTTACCCAGATACTGTATCTGTACCGCCGCCGGTGCACCGATTTTCAGTTTATAAGGTGCCTGGCCGCTCAGATTGAGATTACCGCCTTTACGCTGCAACCCGCTGAACAGCTTTTTACCCGTCGCATCGCTCACTTCAAGCCAGCAGTCGGCGGTGAAATTCAGCACCAGATCCTGAGCCGAGGCCGGCGCAGCGGCCACGTTTGCCTGGTCGGTCGGTAGCGGCGAAGTTGGACTGGCGGGCGCTGGGGTAGCCGCCGTGTCAACGTTCGCCTGAGAAGGCGCAACAACGGCGTTGTTATCGACCGGGGCCGCAGTCGCAGCCGGAGCCGAGGTGGCTGGCGCAGAAGAGGTCTCTGCCGGCGCGCTGTTAGCAGCGGTATCGGCGGAAGAATTCGCCGAACCATTGTCCAGAGGAATACTTTGGCTGTTGTTATCGCCAGCGTTCAGCTCGGCGGAGGACTGATCGGCCATGGTGGAGATCTCGTCCTGCTGCGCTTTGTGGTCCTGCCACCACCACGCGCCGCTGAGGCCAATCACCACGAACAGCACCAGCCAGGTAAAACTCATTAGCCAGCCGTCGCGTTTTTTGCGACGTTTACCCAGCGAGAAGCTCTGCATTGGCGCCACTTTTGCCGCACGAATGGGAGCCTGCTTCGCCATCATCGGCAGCAGTTCTTCTTCAGGGATGTGCACGAGGCGGGCATAAGAGCGGATATAGCCGCGCAGGAAGGTTGAAGCCAGATCGGCGGGTGCCTTATCGTCTTCAATATCACGAACCGTGGAAACCTTCAGGCATAAGCGCTCAGCCACCGCTTGCTGGCTGAGCCCGAGTTGTTCACGGGCGTTACGCAAACGCGCGCCCGTAGTGTTTGCTTCTTGATGGTCTTGAGTGGCTTCAGTATTCATTCGCTACAACTACTGGTACGTGAAATTTAAAATTCAGCGCCGGTGACCCCGCGCCGCGAGACATCTGCTCAACGTCAGACAAACAGTATAAGTCCGTATGACGTACTATCACAGAGACTTATCAATATTGAATGCTAAGCGGTTGTTGTACCGCTACATACTGCCTCAAAGTCGACAAAAACGCACCGTAATTATTAACCAGAACAGCGTATTTCGCCCGGCTATACAACATAAATATGCAGCGCACCGCCCAGGCTGTGCGCTGCATCATTTATCAAACTGCCTTCACGTCGATCGCTTCGCCCTGCATACGTTTACGCAGCGTACGTTTGGTTCGGTCGATAACGTCGCCGGCCAGCTGGCCGCAGGCTGCGTCGATATCGTCACCGCGAGTTTTACGCACGATAGTGGTGAAACCATACTCCATCAATACCTTGGAGAAACGGTCGATGCGACTGTTAGAACTGCGGCCATACGGCGCTCCCGGGAAGGGGTTCCACGGGATGAGGTTGATCTTGCACGGCGTATCTTTTAACAGCGCCGCCAGCTCGTGGGCATGCTCGGTACCGTCGTTGACGTGATCCAGCATGACGTATTCGATCGTCACGCGGCCCTGGTTGGCATTGGACTTCGAAATATAACCACGTACCGAGTTCAGGAAGGTCTCGATATTATATTTCTTGTTGATCGGCACGATTTCGTCACGAATGGTATCGTTCGGCGCGTGCAGAGAGATAGCCAGCGCGACGTCAATCATATCGCCAAGCTTATCAAGCGCAGGCACCACGCCGGAAGTGGAGAGCGTGACGCGACGTTTTGAGAGCCCAAAGCCGAAGTCGTCGAGCATGATTTCCATAGCCGGAACCACGTTGGTCAGGTTCAGCAGCGGCTCGCCCATGCCCATCATTACCACGTTGGTAATCGGACGCACGCCGGTGGTCTTCACCGCACCGACGATTTTCGCCGCGCGCCAGACCTGGCCGATAATTTCCGAAACCCGCAGATTGCGGTTAAAGCCCTGCTGCGCCGTGGAGCAGAATTTACACTCCAGCGCACAGCCCACCTGAGAAGAAACGCACAGGGTGGCGCGATCGTCTTCCGGGATATACACGGTTTCGACGCGCTGATCGCCAACGGCAATCGCCCATTTGATGGTGCCGTCGCTGGAGCGCTGTTCTTCAACGACTTCCGGGGCGCGGATTTCCGCGACTTCCTTTAATTTGCCGCGCAGAACTTTGTTGATGTCGGTCATCTCGTCAAAGTTATCGCAGCAGTAGTGATACATCCATTTCATCACCTGATCGGCGCGGAAAGGCTTTTCGCCCATGTTTTTGAAAAACTCGCGCATCTGCTGACGATTCAGATCCAGCAGGTTGATTTTGGCATCTTTGTTCGGCACCGTCAGTGCGGCGCTATCAGGTGTGACTATTTGTTCAGACATAATTGATTCCGGCCTCGTTATTACACGTTATGGCCCCTGGAGGGTTAAAAAGAAACGCCCCGGGAGCGACTGCTCAGCCGGGGCGCTGTATTCTACAAATTCTGGCCCATCAATACTACGTCTGCACGCAGCAATGATGAAAAAATCTGTAACTGCCAGGCAGCTCCTCGTGACCGGGGTGAACGCGCGCAGCCAACACCGCGACGGTCGAAAAGGCGACGAGGATGGTATCTCCAAAGTATTTTACGTCACGGCGAAGCGGCGAGTTCGCAAATCCCCGGGAGTATAGATAACGATGTGACCGGGGTGCGCGAATGAAGCCAACAAAGCGGTGGCGTGAAAGACGCGGGAGATTAGCGGGTGCGCGGGCAAACCTCGCCTTCAGCAAAGAAAAACGCGATTTCGCGCGCAGCGGATTCAACGGAATCGGAACCGTGGGTGCCGTTCTCGGTGAAGCTGTCAGCGTAGTCTGCGCGCAGCGTACCCGCCAGCGCGTTCGCCGGGTTAGTTGCGCCCAGCAGGTCACGATGACGCTGAACCGCATTTTCGCCTTCCAGCACGGAAACAACGATCGGACCGGAAGTCATGAACTCAACCAGACCGTCAAAGAACGGGCGACCTTCGTGCTCAGCATAGAAGCCGCGAGCCTGCTCAACGGTCAGATGCAGCATTTTAGTGCCAACGATTTTGAACCCTGCAGCTTCAAAGCGAGAAAAGATGCCGCCAATAACGTTTTTTGCCACCGCGTTTGGTTTGATGATGGAAAAAGTACGTTCAATAGCCATGATAACCTCTTTATATATGTTGTTCTGTTTTGCAGATGAGCAGATGAGACCGATAAATACGGCGCGAATTATAATCATCATCTAAGGCGATTGCCTATGTGTTTAGGTAACATTTTTTTAAAAAAAAGCGACCTTAAACAACAAATCCAGCCCATTAAGGCAAGTTCTGTTTATTGCACCGTGAAGTTCGCGGCAACAATTTGCCCCGCCTCATCCATCACCACCAGTTGATAACGGTCAGGGCGATCGATGCCAAGCGTCGCACTGCCCCCTTCCGCCAGCAGCGGCTCGCCGTTCAGAAACCACCAGCGCCGCCCTTCCCCTCCGGTCGTTTGCAGCGACAGCATCACCCTCTGCTCGCCGGGCAGTCGTTTAACGACTGCGCCCTCGCGTATGCCCGAGAGCACCAGCGGTGCGGCATCAGCGCTTTGGACCGGCGGACACGCCGCCGAAACTGCAGGCAGCCTGACCCGACGTCGTTCGCCTGCGGGTAGCCAGGGTTCGAGCGGCAGCGGCCAGACGTCGAAGCTTTTCTCTACCGCGCCGGGGCAATCTGCCGCCACCCGCTGTCCTTTTTCGTTCAGCCAGACCGGAAAGCGGATCCCACGCATACCTTCCTGTCCAGGGAGCAGCAAGGTCGGCGGCTGACTCTCATCAAGTAGCCAGGTGGCCAGCCGTCGGCGACAGTTCGCATCCCCCGCAGGTAAATACTGCCCGCCGGGCCAGCAAACCGTCCCGGCGCTGACCGATGAGGGACGCGGGTCGCTCGGCAATCCGCCGCGGCTCATTGCCGGCCGCGCCAGCAGCATATTATTGACCTGATTCAGCAGCGGCACCGCGCTGGCGAAACCAAACTGTCCGACAACCGGCGTGCCGTCAGGTCTTCCGGTCCAGATACCTATCAGATAGCGGGCGTTCACGCCGATTGCCCAGGCATCGCGATAGCCGTAGCTGGTTCCGGTTTTCCACGCCAGCGGCACCACCTGTACCAGCGATGTATCGGGAACCGGCTGCGCTTCGCCGGCCAGAATGCGCCGCACAATCCAGGCGGCCCCCGGCGACAGCAGCGGTCGTTCAACCAGCGGTGAATCAGGAGTGATGCGCAGTTGCCCCGCCTTACCGTGACGGGCGAACGCGCTGTACGCCGCCACGATATCCGCCAGACGCGCGCCGGCGCCGCCGAGGATCAGCGATAGATTCGGCTCCGCGCCGGCGGGCAGCATCAGCGGCAATCCGGCATTGCGCAGCCTGGCGGCAAAACGCTTCGGCCCGTAGGCCTCCAGCACCTGCACAGCCGGAAGGTTCAACGAGCGAACCAGCGCTTCGCTGGCGCTTACCGGCCCGTGAAAACCGCTGTCAAAGTTGCCCGGCCGGTAGTCGCTAAACCGGCGCGGGACATCCTGTAATAGCGAAGCCGGATGGATCAGTCCCTCATCCAGCGCCATGCCGTAGACAAACGGTTTCAGTACCGAACCCGGGGAGCGGATCGCCGATACCATATCAATGTGGCCAAAGCGGCTATCATCACTGATATCCGCCGATCCTACCCAGCCGCGCACCTTCATATTGGTATGGTCGACCACCACCATCGCTAAAGAGCTGCGCGGCGGCAGGCGCGATTTCCAGTTCAGCGCCAGATCTTCCAGCTGCCGCTGCAGCCCGGCATCCAGCGTCGTTACTACCTTCTCAGACCGGCTGCTCGCCAGCGCGCGGCGGGAGAAAAGCGGCGCCAGCTGCGGCATCTGCCGCGGAAACAGCCAGACGGGCTCTTCGATAGCTTCTCGCACCGGCTGCGGCGGCCACACGCCCTGATTTTCCATTCTCAGCAGCACTTTATCGCGCGCCGCCTGCGCTCGTTCCGGCCAGCGGTCCGGGCGCAGCCTGCTTGGCGCCTGCGGCAGAACGGCCAGCAGCGCCGCTTCGCCGTAGCTTAGCTGTGCGGGCGGTTTACCGAGATAAGCCCAGCTGGCCGCGCCAATCCCCTGCAGCGTGCCGCCGAACGGCGCCCGATTGAGATAGAGCGTGAGGATCTCGCTTTTTGACAGATGCCACTCCAGCTGCAGCGCCCGCCATAGCTGACGCAGCTTGCCGCCGAAGGTGCGGGGATGAGGATCGAGCAGGCGCGCCACCTGCATGGTCAGGGTGCTCCCTCCGGAGATCACTCTCCCGGAAGTGAGATCCTGCCAGGCGGCGCGAGCGATCGCCAACGGGTTAACGCCGGGATGCTCCCAGAACCAGCGATCTTCATAGTGGATCAGCGCCTGCAAATAGCGCGGCGAAACATCAGCCAGCGTTACCGGATAGCGCCAGACGCCCTGCGCATCGGCAAAGCGCCACAGCGGCGTACCGTCTTCCGCCACCACTACTCTGGCAGGGGTAACCTCACGCAGCGGCAGCGGCCACAGCCGGTCTGCCGCCAGCAGCAATAGCCACAGCAAAAAAATAAACGCCGCCAGCCAGCGCCAGCGGCGTTTGATACGCCTCAGCGCCCGCATTTATGGCGCAACGGTTAGCGGTCCGCTGGCTGCGCCAGTTGCCCGCCACTGCGGCACGTACATCGACTCAACCTGCGGCTGCGGTACCTGATAGGTGCCCGGCGTCACCGCGCGCGCCAGATAAACCAGCGTCACCGGCTGGCCTTCATTGATAGCTACCGCGGCCACAAAGCGATCGTCGCGAAACTCAATGTGCTGGATATCGGCCTGCTGCATCTGGTTAAGCAGATTTTGCACCACCTCGCCGTTCTCCTGCAGACTGGCGCTGCTGTTGGCCAGATTCTGGTTTTCCAGCTCCAGCCCCGCCGGGAGTAAATCCACTACCAGCGCGTCCGGGACGTTACGCTTAGCCGTCACCTCCAGCTTCACCAGCACTAGTTCGCCGCTGCGCAGCGAAGAGAGCGATTTCTGCTGACCCTGGGTATCGAAAACTTGCCGTTCAATGCCCAGTACGTTGCCCCCCGGCTGCGGCGCGTTCTGCGGGTAGCCGCTGCTATCGAGACGCAGCCACAGCGGCTGCTGACCGGTATTGGTCACCTGCAAGGCCGCCAGCTGATCGCCGGTCAGGTTACGGGTTTGCGCTTTCTCGCCGGAGAGCGGTTCGGCCTGCACGGAGGTTTGCGCCTGCCAGCTGCCGGGAAGATCCTGCAACGTACGTCCGGCCAGGAACAGGGCATTACTCTCCTGCGTCGAGAGCCAGCGCTGGCCGTAGGCTTCTTCCGCCAGATTGCTGAGCAGCGTATTTTGCGCTTCCGGCAGCAGTTTGTTCTCCTCCAGCAGCGCCAGCTTCAGCGCATCGTCGCGCAGCTCGCTGCCGTAATCGCCGAGCCAGCGGTTCGCCTCCTGCCGCGACGTGCTCAGCGCCAGCTTCAGGGCTTCGTCGCCGCGCGGCGCATCGCCCATCAATTTCAGGGCCACGCCCAGCTGCAGTAGCGGCAGACCGGAACGCGCCTGGTCGTGACGGCTCCAGATTTCGCGCAGCGCGCCGAGCGGCGCTTTCTGCTGCCGTGCCAGCACCAGCGCGGCGTAGGCCTGAGCGGCAAAACGGCTGGCCTGGGCATCATCGCTGTAGCGGACGGCGATCAGCCCCGGCTCCTGTAAATAACGCAGCAGGCGCTGGTTGCCGTTATTGACGGCATTGGTTGGTACGCTATAGCCCTGCTCGCCCGCCCGGACGAGGAAGTCCATCGTGTAGGCGGTTAGCCAGTACTCTTCCGGCCCCTCTCTGTCCCACAGGGCGAAACCGCCGTCATCGCGCTGCATCTGCAGCAGGCGAGAAATGCCGATATCCACCGCCGCGCGTCGTTTTTCATCGCTATCGCCGCCGATCCCCAGGGCTTTAAGCTGGGCGGCGTTGGTATAGAGCGACGGGAATAGCCCGCTGGTGGTCTGCTCCAGGCAGCCGTAAGGATAGGCCTTCAGGTCGCGAATATAGCGCGCCAGGTTCAGCGGCGGCTTGCCGCTAAACACCAACTGCCCCTGCAACGTGGCCGGCGAGAAACCCTCGCTTTGCGCCGCCGGAGCCTGCCAGCTTTCCCCCGGCTGGAGGACAGCGCCGGAATTCACGGTTTGCGCCGGGAAGGCGGGACGCACGCCCAGCTTCCACTGCTTCTGCATTGGCGTGAAAGTTTCACCCGGCAGGTTCAGGCCGCTGATGGTGGCATTTACCTCACCATCGCCAAAGCCTTGTAGGGCGCGAACGGGCACAAACAGGGTGCTGCGCGCGCCGGGCGCCAGATGCACCGGCGGTATTTCTCCCCCTGCAAGCTGCAGCAGACCGCTGGCTGCCAGCGCAACGTTGAGAGTCTGCGGCTTATCGGTCAGGTTGCTGAGATCCAGCGCCAGGCGAGTGGTATCTCCGCTGGCGAGGAAACGCGGCATATTCAGCTCCGCAATCACCGGCGCCGCCACGATCGTTTTTTCTTCGCTGCTGCCGAAATCATCAGCCGTCCACGCCTGCGCCATGATCCGCAGTTCGCCGTTAAAGTCGCCGATTGGCAGGGTCACCGTCCCTTCGCCTTTCTCATCCAGCACAACCGGCTGTGCCTGCTGGGCGATAATCGTCACGTGATTAACCGGCGGCTTACCGCCGCGTTTCAGTTCATCGCCGTCGCCGCCGAAGCGCAGGCTGGCGAGCCTCCCCTGTCCTTCAATGACCTGACCATAGATATCGTAAATATCGGCGCCGTAGCGTTTCTGGCCAAAGAACGCGTTCCAGGGATCCGGCGTGGCGTAGTCGGTAATATTGAGTACGCCGCTATCGACGGCAGAGAGCAGAACGTTAACCTGTTTCGGCGTCTCGCCTTCTTTGAGGCTGGCCTTAATCTTCACTTTCAACGGCTGGTCAGGACGCATTTTATCCGGTGCTTCCAGCGCCAGATTCAGGCGACGGTTATCATCGCCAAGCGGCAGGTGCAGCAGCCCCACGGCCCGTTTTGGCGTTGCGGACTGGGATTTATCCCCCGGGCGAATCACCAGGGTGCTGAGGTACAGGTCGTGACGATTCCAGGCTTTATCCACCGGGATAGATAATTCCATCCCTTCCGCCGGGACGTCAATCTCCTGCCACCACAGCGGCCCTTCGCTTGATTCCACCAGCGCGTAGCCTTTACCGGCAGCCGGAGCGGCAATATGCAGCTTGATCGTATCGCCGGGTTTATAGGCCGGTTTATCCAGCTTCATGGTAACGCGGTCCGGACGCGCCGCCCCCTGGCCTTCGCTGTTATCCTGCCAGCTGTACCCTGCCCAGAAGCGTACGCTGCTGACGACATCATCCGGCCCTTTGACTTCCAGGCGATAGGCGCCCCACTCGACCGGGAAACTGACTTTCGCCGTTTGCCCGGCAGAGAGATCGAGCGATTCCTCACCTTCCTGAAGATCTTTTTGATCGAACTGTGACTGCCAGCCTTCGCTCTCGGACCAGTTCCAGTAGTAGTCGCGACGTTCGCGAATTAATCGCACCTGCAGCCCGGAGACCGCTTTCTTTTCGCCTTTGGCATCGGCGTAGACAATTTCAAATGCGGCGTTGCTGTTTTCATCCACTACCGGCTGCTTGATCGTGCTGTCGGTACGATAGTCATAAACCTCTTTCAGGGCGAATTCCGGACGGATGCCAGGCAGCGTTTCGGCCGGCCAGATCGGCTGCCTGACGGTGCGCGTAACCGGTCTGCCGCCGGACTCCAGCAGGCTGGCCTGCAGGATCACCTGCAGCGGCGAGCGGCTCTCCTGCCACTGGCTGGCGGCGGTGACTTCCGCATGTCCCTGGTCATCCAGGGGGGTCTGCACTTCATCCAGGCTGCGGGAAAGATTCTCCTCGGCAATGTCGCCAAACTGGAAGCCCGGCAGCGCAGGTACCGCGTCGCGCAGCGGACGCAGGAACAGTTTACCCTGCAGCGAGTTGCCGCTGGCCGGCGCGCCGTACAAATACGCCCCGCTTACGGCAAAGCTGACATCCGCAGCCGGCGAAACGGGGGCATTTTGCGGCGTGAGATTCAGCGCCATGCGCTCAGGCATAAAATCTTCAACGTGAAAATCCCACTCGCGCGGCTGGTTATCGCCGGTACTGGCGCGAATGTGCCACATCCCGGTCGCCGCGCCGCTATCGAGCGGATAAGTAAATTGATACAGGCCATTGATCGGTTTGCTGACCGTCGAGCGGATTATCTGGCCATCCGGCTGCACCACTTCCAGCTTTACCGGCTGTTCGGGAAGCGGCCTGCCGTCGCTATCGCGCAGTAACGCGTTGAGGATCACCGTTTCGCCCGGGCGGTAGAGATCGCGCGGACCAAACATAAACAGCTGCTTGCTGAAGCCCGGCGCGCCGGCAATAGAAAACTCAGCCAGATCCAGCGCCGGAAGTTTAAGATCCAGCAGAGTGGTTTGCCCGTCCTTACGCGCCAGCAGCAGCGCCGCGTCTTTATCCGTTTGTAACGTCACGTGCCCCTGAGCGTCGCTCTTCGCCTGCGCCAGGGTTTGCCCTTTGGCGTTCAGCAGCTGCACATCGATACCGGACTGCGCCGCGCCGTTTTCCAGACTCTGGGTAAAGACATCCAGCCGATGGTGATAACGGTGCGCGGATACGCCAATATCGCTGAGGGTGAACAGCGTCGCAGCGTTGCTATAGCTGTAGCGGCCCGCCTGATTCATCACCGCGATATAGACGCCCGGCTCCTGCAGTGGCTTGATATCCGCCAGCGGCAACAGCAGTTTTTCGCGCGTATTGCGCGCGGGGTTGAGGTCAAAACGGCCGGTGTAGACCAGATCGGCCATCTTCAGCAGCTCGTCCGACTCCCAGTTGCTCAAGGAATTACGGTATTCCCATTGGCTGACGAAGGCCGAAAGTGATTCAGGTTTAATCCGGAAAAAATTGACGTCGATGTTATCGACATTCAGCGCCATCACCGGCAGTCCGGCCACGACTTTCCCCGGCAGCAGCGAGCCGCGGCTGGCAAAGCCGATGCTCGGGGCGATGTCGCGGGTAGTAATGGTTTTTTCAAAGCTGCTGTCAAAAGTCGCTTTATTCAGCGCCGCCAGGGTGGGATCCACCGAAACGATCAGCTCGCGTTTTGGCTCAAGATGGCGAAGACGCAGCTCTTTAAGGTTGGGCGCCAGCTCCCACGCCCCGTCAACTTTGCCGCTTTTTTTGTCGACCAGATGCACGCTGCGGGAGAAATCCTGATCCGGCTGTAGAGGAATAGAAAAAGTCAGCACCAGCGTCGCCGCGCCGTCGAGCTGAACTTCAGAGGCATCCAGCAGCGTTAACGCTTTGCCTTTGCTTTTCTCAGCCAGCGCCGCCAGCTGGGCGCTGTCCGGCTTCGCGGGCGCGTTATCCGCCGCTGCGGATGCCGCCGGCGCGGCCGCCTGCGGTTTGCCGCTGTCGTCGCAGCCGGTTATCGATAGCGCGGTAAGTAGCGCCAGAGACAGCGCCGCCAAACGAAATGGTTTCATCCTTCTAACCCCTCGGCCCGCAGGCCAGATACATTCAGTGAACACATTATTATGCGTTAACGGCAGAATTACCAATAGCCCGCCAGCCCGCAATATTGGTAGATAACCGGGGCGGCGACCCCGCGAACCACGGATAGCTGGAGTGAATTAATTTAGCGGATATATCGCGCTACGATTTTTCTTACCTCGACCTTTAATATCCTCAACCATTGGCACTTTTTATTCTGAAATTCCCCTCTCTGCGGCCATATAAATTGACAAGGCGCGAGCTTTCTATTTATTGTTCGGGATATCAGTGCCTTTAAAATATAAATCATTACCCTGGCGATGATAGTGACTGTCCGTTCCACAGTCTTCCGGAAAGCACAACATCAACCCATCTCATATTCCTTATATGGGATAAATAATATGGAAGTTATTTATGTCTCAAATGGTCGCACTGTCGATTATTATTTTAATTCTTTATATCGGCGACGTTGTTTCTACCCGCACAAAAGCCTGGATTCCCTCGGTATTTGTCTGCGCCGTTCTGTTTTTAGTCGGCTACTGGACATTTTTTCCGGCAGATATCATTAGCCGGGCCGGGATCGGTACGCCAGTTGCCATAATGCTCATGTATCTGTTAATCACTAATATGGGCACCCTGCTGTCGCTGAAAGAGCTGGCGCAGCAGTGGAAGACCGTGGTCATCTCTCTCGCCGGTATTGCCGGGATCGCGGTGGCCGTCTTTGCGGTGAGCATGATGCTATTCGATCTTAACACCGCGCTGGTCACCATTCCTCCGCTGGTCGGGGGTATCGTGTCATCGCTGATTATGTCGCAGGGCGCCAGTAACGCCGGCCTGGTAGACCTGTCGGTTTTTGCCATTTTGATTTACGTGATGCAGGGGTTCGCCGGATATCCGCTGACCGCGATTATGCTGCAACGAGAAGGCAAAACGCTGCTTGCCCGCTACCGCAGCGGCGAACAGCGCCCTGATGACATTGCCGAAGAGCACGCGATGCTCGCCGTCGGCGAGGAGAAAATGCCGCGCCTGTTCAGTAAAATCCCCGTCAGCTACAACAGCAATTACTTTAAATTCCTGCGTCTGGCGCTGGTCGGCTGTCTGGCCTGGGTCGTCGCTGACCTCGCAAAGCCAATCGTGAATATCAGCCCCTTCGTACTGTGTCTGTTTTTTGGCGTCGTATTTACCTCGTTAGGCTTCCTTGAAAAACATACCCTGCATAAGGCTAACGGCTTTGGCTTCGCCATTATGGCGTTGATGCTCTTTATCTTTGATACGTTGAACAAAGCCACGCCGGAGATGCTGCTGCGTCTGCTATTCCCGATGGTAGTGTTAATCGCCACGGCGGTGATAGGTATGTTTGTTGTCTCCTGGCTGGTCGGAAAACTGCTTGGCGTCAGCGGTCCGATGGCATTCGCCATCTCTTTGACCGCGCTGTACGGTTTTCCCGCCGACTACATTATTACCAACGAGGCCATCAACGCCCTCACCCACGATGAAAAAGAGCGCCAGATGCTCACCCACCATATGCTGGGCCCGATGCTGGTTGGCGGATTCGTCTCCGTCACCATGGTTTCGGTGGTGTTAGCCGGAATTCTGGTCGGCTATCTGACGCCGGTGCTCGGTTGAGCGCGTTGAATTTTTAGCAAATTATGGAGCCATTGATGATTAACCCTGATATCACCGCGATTATCGCCAGACAAGAACAGGCGATGATCGCTTTTCGCCGCGACCTGCACGCCCATCCGGAACTTCCCTGGGAGGAGAAGCGCACGACGGATCGCGTCGCCGCCGAACTGGAGGCTATCGGTATCCCTTACCGCCGCACTCATCCCACCGGAATCATCGCCGACATCATCGGCGGCAAGCCGGGTAAAACCGTAGCTCTGCGCGCCGATATGGATGCGCTGCCGGTACGGGAGCTGAACGATCCGCTCGACTATAAATCACAAACGCCCGGGAAAATGCACGCCTGCGGCCACGACGCCCATACCGCCATGCTGCTGACCGCCGCCCATGCATTATATGATGTTCGCGAACAGCTGACGGGCAACGTACGGCTCATCTTTCAGCCTGCGGAAGAGATTGCCGAAGGGGCAAAGGCGATGATACAGCAGGGGGCGATTGATAACGTGGATAACGTTTTCGGAATGCATATCTGGTCGGGCACGCCGTCCGGAAAAATCTCCTGTAACGTCGGTTCATCCTTTGCCTCAGCCGATTTACTGAAAGTGACCTTCCGCGGCCGCGGCGGCCATGGTTCGATGCCGGAGGCCTGCGTCGATGCGGCGGTCGTCGCTTCCGCTTTCGTGATGAATCTACAGGCTATTGTGGCGCGAGAAACTTCCCCGCTGGAATCTGCGGTAGTGACTATCGGCAAAATGGATGTCGGCACGCGCTTTAACGTCATCGCCGAAAACGCCGTTCTTGACGGTACCGTACGCTGCTTTAGTCTTGAAGCGCGCCAGCGGCTGGAAACGGCGATTAGCCGCTATGCCGAGCATACTGCCGCAGTGTATGGGGCGACCGCTCAGGTTGACTACTGCTACGGTACGCTACCGGTGATCAACGAAGAGCGCAGCGCGCTGCTGGCGCAGTCGGTTATCCGCGACGCATTCGGCGATAGCGTCCTTTTCAACGAAAAGCCGACTACCGGCGGAGAAGATTTCAGTTTTTATATGGAAAATATCCCCGGCGCCTTTGCGCTGCTTGGCTCAGGAAATAAAGAGAAAGGCAGCGACTACGCGCACCATCACGGCTGCTTTAATATTGACGAGCAGGTGATGAAAAGCGGCGCTGAACTCTACGCGCAGTACGCCTGGCGCTATCTGCAGCAAAACGCGTTTTAAGCCCCCCTCCCCCGACGCAGCTCGGGGGAGCATCACATTCCCACCGCCTCTTCTTGAAAATGCCTTGTCGATATCGCAAAAAACAACAACAATCACTCTATTGTTGATGACACGGAGGCACTCATGTCTACCTCGTTTTTTGTCGCTGCCGACTGGCTGGCAGAGCATATTGATGACCCGGAAATCCAGATTATCGACGCGCGGATGGCGCCGCCGGGACAGGAAGAGCGCGATCTTAACGCTGAGTATCAGGCCGGTCATATTCCCGGCGCCGTCTTTTTTGATATCGAGGCCCTCTCCGATCACACCAGCCCGCTGCCGCACATGATGCCGCGCGCGGAGGCGTTTGCCGTCGCCATGCGCGAACTAGGCGTCAGCAGCGATAAGCACCTGGTGGTATACGATGAAGGTAATCTCTTCTCTGCGCCGCGCGCCTGGTGGATGCTGCGCACGTTCGGCGTTGAAAAGGTGTCGATTGTTGCGGGTGGGCTGGAAGGCTGGCGCCGCGATGGGCTACCGCTGGAGCAAGTCCTTCCCGAACTGCCGGAAGGGGATTTTGACGGACGCGTCGATCCGCTGGCGATCAAGCGGCTGACCGATGTGCTGCTGGTCAGCCATGAAGGATCGGCGCAGATCGTCGATGCGCGTCCGGCAGGACGCTTTAATGGCCAGGTGGCAGAGCCGCGACCGGGCCTGCGCTGCGGGCATATTCCCGGCGCGCTAAACGTGCCGTGGACTGAACTGGTGATTAACGGCGAACTTAAAACCACTGATGAACTCAACGAGATTTTTGCGCGCCAGGGCGTCGATTTTGAACGGCCGATTATTGCCAGCTGCGGCTCCGGCGTAACGGCGGCGGTCGTCGTGCTGGCGCTCACTACTCTCGGCGTTAACGGCGTTAGCCTGTACGACGGCTCATGGAGCGAATGGGGCGCGCGGACGGATTTACCGATTGAGCCGGCCCAATAGGCAGTAGATAGCACAACGGGGGCCCGGGCCCCCGTTGTGTTAAATAATACGATTTTGCTTAAAGTCGCGCAGGAAGCTGCCCCAGCGCTTTTCATAAAATGGCGTAATGTGGGCGATCATAAAGTGGCTAATTCCCTTTTCACCCTCCACCACCTGACAGATGTCAATCGGCTCATCGCCGGGAAGCGTATCGGTCGCCACGCTGCCGGTCGCCTGAATAACCTCCTCAATATCGCCTTCCGCTTCAATGCCAATCAGCAGGTTGGCTGGCGCATCGGCGCTGTCTTTGATAGAGCATAAAAACGCGCGCTTCACCGTTTTCAGCGTCTTAAACAGCGTGGTCAGCGAGTCCACCATCTGCGCGGGCGGCTCGGCAACCTCAGACAGCAGCAGCGACTCTCCGCCTTCCAGCACGGTCTGGGTGCTGAGCGGGCTGCCCTCTTCGCCCAGCAGATGGCTGATCTCACGCGGCGCAAACTCTTTGCCGGTGGCGAGTTTGGCATTGAGATAGAGCGTCTCGCCGAGGGTCATGGCAAATAGCGTGCGCACCGGCATCACCACGAAAGACTGTTCGTCCTCAACGGCCTGCTGCAGCGCCGCCAGCGAGGTGAAGAAAGGAATGACCGATGTACCATCATCTTTTTCCCAGTGCTGCAGATCCAGTACGCTGTCTTCAACGACCTGCTCGCCCTGCGCGGCGGCTCCCGGTACCCAAACGGTGGCTTCCAGCAAACTGCGGAAAAAAGCCGGACGATGGCCTGGTTCTATAGCCGCCTTCTCCAGCAGGATTTCTAGCTCATTTTTAGTTTCGGACATAGTAGTTCCACAACGATGATCCCTCCGCCCCGACGCTCTCCTCAGCGGGAGAAAACCGAACGTTGTCTCATCCTCAGGGAGAGAGTCAGGGTGAGGGGAAAGAGTTATTCCGCGGTCAACAGATTCGCAATAGTGCGCACGCCGAGGCCGGTCGCGCCCGCCGACCACTGCTCAACCGCAGATTTGCGGTAGGTCGCCGAGCAGTCGATGTGCAGCCAGCCTTCATGGTAATTCTCCACGAAGTGGGACAGGAAGCCCGCCGCGGTGCTGGCGCCGGCCGGATAGGCCGCGCTGCCGGTATTGTTCAGTTCAGCAAAGTTGGACGGCAGCTGGCCGCGGTGGAACTCAGCCAGCGGCAGACGCCAGAAAGCTTCGTTTTCAGCCTGCGCGCTCGCCAGCAGGCGATTCGCCAGCCTGTCGTCAAAGCTGAACAGGGCGTGATAGTCATTGCCCAGCGCGGTTTTCGCCGCGCCGGTCAGCGTGGCGGCATCGATGATCAGCTCCGGCTTTTGCGCCGAAGCATCGATCAAGCCGTCCGCCAGCACCAGACGACCTTCCGCATCGGTGTTCATGATTTCCACGGTTTTGCCGTTGCGATAGTGAATAATATCGCCCAGTTTGAAGGCGTTACCGCTAATCAGGTTATCGGCACAGCACAGATACAGCTTCACGCGCTTGTTCAGGCCGCGAGTAATGGCGAACGCCAGCGCGCCGGTTACCGTCGCCGCGCCGCCCATATCGGACTTCATTGAGTCCATAAATGCGCTCTGCTTGATGCTGTATCCGCCTGAGTCAAAGGTAATGCCTTTGCCGACCAGACAGGCGTATACCGGAGCTTCTTTGTCGCCAGTCGGGTTATAGTCCAGCGCCAGCAGGACCGGCGGACGCTCGGATCCGCGGCCGACGGTGTGGAGGCCCAGGTAGTTCTGCTCGCGCAGATCTTCGCCCTTAGTGATGCGATAAGAGACGTTATCGCAGGCCACGCTGCACAGCAGGTCTACCGCACGCTGCGCCAGCTGTTCCGGCCCCAGCTCTTCCGCCGGGGCGTTGATGGTGTCGCGCACCCAGTCAATAATGGTCAGGCGGTTATCCAGTTCGCTTTTCTGCGCATCGTCAAGAGCTGGCCACTCAACTTTGCGACTGCCTTTCGGGCCTTTATAACCCGCCCAGAACGCCCATGCGCGGTCGGTATCCCAGCCCTCGCCGTCAAGCGCGACATGTTTAATACCCATGCCGTCAATTTTACGCGCCGCGCGCTGAATCAAACCCAGGTCGTCTTTGCCGTTCAGGTGCAGGGCGATGCCGTCGTTATTCATGCTGTAAGACGCTTTTTCTCCCCAGCGCGCATCGGCTGGCTGAGCGGTAAGCGTAATTTTCATAGCTTCGGTCATTATCATTATCCTTCTTAGCAAACGGGCCGCCGTATGGCAGCCCGTAAAGTTCTTTCGCTCGTTGATTCACTCGGCTTAAAACCACCGGGTAAATCATGACGCGAAAATTATTCGGCTTCGTCTAACCAGACTAGCAGAATCGCCTCAAGAATTTTTTCATTGGATGCGTTTGGATCGTCATCAAACTCTTCCAGGTCGCAAATCCACTGATGCAGATCGGTGAAGCGAACGGTTTTCGGGTCGAGATCCGGGAAAGCGTCGTACAGCGCTTCGCCGATTTCACGACTATCGGTCCATTTCAGTCCCATATTAATGCTCGCGTGCGTGGTTGATGGTGTAACGCGGAATTTCGATGACCAAATCTTCGTCAGTCACCCGCGCCTGGCAGCTCAGACGGCTGTCGGGTTCAAGCCCCCAGGCCTTATCCAGCATGTCGTCTTCATCTTCGGTACTTTCAGCCAGCGAGTCAAAGCCTTCGCGCACGATGCAGTGGCAGGTGGTGCAGGCACAGGATTTTTCGCAGGCGTGTTCAATCTCAATGCCGCTACGCAGAGCAGCATCAAGAATGGTCTCACCGGTCTCAGCTTCCACAACTACGCCATCCGGACACAGGTCCTGGTGGGGCAGAAAAACAATTTTTGGCATTTTAAACCTCGTCCACGGATTGGCCTTTCAGCGCGATACGGACCGATTGATCCATACGACGTGCGGCAAATTCCTGGGTTTGTGTGTCGATATTTTTAATCGCTTCTTTGATTGCATCGGCATCATCGCCTGCCGCTGCGGCGCGTACTTGCTCCGCGGCGTCATCGATAGCCTGACGCTCTGCGGCGCTTAACAGCGCGGCGTCGGAGGCCAGCGCGCTGACCAGACTTTCCAGCACGCGTGCGGCTTCAACTTTTTGCTCGGCCAGCATACGCGCCTGGACGTCCTGTTCGGCGTAGCTCATCGAATCTTTAATCATGCTGGCGATCTCGCCGTCGGTCAGACCGTAGGACGGCTTCACCTGAATTGAGGCCTCGACGCCGGTCGATTTCTCCATCGCCGTCACGCTCAGCAGACCGTCGGCATCCACCTGGAAGGTCACGCGAATATGCGCTCCGCCCGCCGGTAATGCCGGAATGCCGCGCAGCGCAAAGCGCGCCAGGGAACGGCAGTCCTGCACCAGCTCGCGCTCGCCCTGCATAACATGGATAGACATCGCCGTCTGGCCATCTTTGAAGGTGGTGAACTCCTGCGCGCGCGCGACAGGTATGGTGGTGTTACGCGGAATAACCTTTTCCACCAGGCCACCCATGGTTTCCAGCCCCAGGGAGAGTGGGATGACATCAAGCAGCAGCAGTTCGCTGTCCGGCTTATTGCCTACCAGAATGTCCGCCTGAATCGCCGCGCCGATGGCGACGACTTTATCCGGATCGATAGAGGTCAGCGGCGTACGGCCAAAGAACTCGCCGACGCGTTCACGCACCAGCGGCACGCGGGTCGAGCCGCCCACCATCACCACTTCCAGAACCTCTTGCGCCTCAACGCCTGCATCTTTCAACGCGCGACGGCAGGCCAATAATGTACGTTTTACCAGCGGCGCGATCAGCTCATTAAACTGGCTGCGGGTCACTTCACCCTGCCAGCCACCGACATTCACCCGCGCCGTATCGGCATCGCTGAGGGCGATTTTTGCCGCGATGGCCGCGTCGAGCAGCTCACGCTGCAGGCGGTTATCGCTGCGATCGTTCAGGCCAGCCTGCTCGCGCAGATAATCGGCCAACAGATGATCGAAATCGTCACCGCCGAGCGCGGAATCGCCGCCGGTCGCCAGGACTTCAAATACGCCGCGACTCAAGCGCAGCACGGAGATATCAAAAGTGCCGCCGCCGAGATCGTAAACCGCGATAGTTCCTTCCTGACCGGAGTCCAGACCGTAGGCAATCGCCGCCGCAGTGGGTTCGTTCAGAAGACGCAGGACGTGCAGGCCCGCCAGACGCGCGGCATCTTTGGTACCCTGACGCTGGGCATCATCGAAGTAGGCCGGCACGGTGATCACTACGCCGTCAAGCTCGCCCGCCAGCGCCTCGGTGGCGCGTGCGGCCAGCGCCTTCAGAATATCGGCAGAAACGCGAACCGGATTGAGCAGTCCGCCCGTTGTCTGAATCATCGGCAGGCCGTTTTCGCTGGCCTGCAGGTGATAAGGCAGATGCGGGTAGCGGGCCTCGATATCGGCCAAAGAGCGCCCCATCATGCGTTTGACGGAGCTAATGGTGTTGACCGGATCCTGAGCGGCGTTTTGTCGCGCGTCGTAGCCCACCGTCAAACCCGAAGCCTGATAGTTCACCACCGATGGCAGCAAATAGCGCCCCTGATGGTCGGGCAGGGTTTCGGCCTGGCCGCTACGCACGGTAGCAACCAGTGAATTGGTGGTGCCCAGGTCGATACCCGCCGCCAGACGTCGCTGGTGCGGCGCGGCGCTCAGGCCAGGCTCACTAATTTGTAATAAGGCCATAATTGCTTCCGAAAATTAAAAATCGAGCAGTTTTTCTTCGAGTTGTTCCGCACTGCTTCGCAGTTTATCGAGAAAACGCAGCTTGCGCACGGTATCCGCCGCCGCCTCCCACGTCTCGTTATTCAGTTGTTCAACCATCAGCTGATGCCGGGTATCAAATTGCGCTTTGACCCGCTTGATAAAACTTTCCAGCCGCGCTTCATCTTTCGCCTTGCCTATCTCATCAAGCTCTTCGCGCAGTTCCAGCTGTTCCATCAGGAACGCGGTATCGCGCACGGTATGCTGCTCGCTGGCGAGATCGAATCCGTGAAGCGAAAGGAGATATTCGGCGCGGGTCAGCGGGTGGCGAAGGGTTTGCCACGCCTGATTGATGGTGGCGGACTGCTGCACCGCGGCAAGCTGTTCGGCCGCGCTGCCGCTGGCGAACTTGTCCGGATGATACTGGCGCTGTAGCTCCTGGTACCGGGCAGCCAGAGGTTCTAACGAAAGGGTATAGCTGGCCGGTAACCCGAAGAGGGTAAAATAGTCCATAACAACCTCAGGGTTAACGAGATAAAGCAAACCCCACTTACGGATGTCCGCAGTGGGGTTAAGATGACATTGCAATTACACGTTAAAGCTTTCGCCGCAGCCGCACTCGTCTTTCACGTTCGGGTTGGTGAACTTAAACCCTTCGTTAAGACCTTCTTTGACGAAGTCCAGCTGCGTGCCGTCGAGGAACTGCAAGCTTTTGCCGTCGATCACGACCTTCACGCCTTTGTCTTCAAACACGGTGTCTTCTGCCGCCGGCTCGTCAACAAACTCCAGTACATAAGCCATACCCGAGCAGCCGGAAGTTCTGACTCCCAGGCGCAGACCAAACCCTTTACCGCGGTTGGCCAGAAAGGTGTTGACTCGCGCTGCTGCACTGTCGCTTAAAGTAATCGACATAACAAACCTCAACTCTTAATTATTTTGCTTCACGTTTGCTTTTGTAATCCGCAATCGCGGCTTTAATCGCGTCTTCCGCCAGAATAGAGCAGTGAATTTTCACCGGCGGCAGTTCGAGCTCGTCGGCGATATCGGTGTTTTTAATCGCCTGAGCTTCGTCCAGCGACTTCCCTTTCACCCATTCGGTCACCAGGGAGCTGGAGGCAATAGCGGAACCGCAGCCGTAGGTCTTGAAACGCGCGTCTTCAATGATACCTTCATTGTTGACTTTAATCTGCAACTTCATCACGTCGCCGCACGCCGGTGCGCCAACCATACCGCTGCCGACGTTTTCGTCGCTATTGTCGAAAGAGCCGACGTTGCGCGGATTCTCGTAATGATCGATAACTTTTTCGCTGTAAGCCATGATGAATTCTCCTTATTGGTGCCGAATTAGTGATGTGACCATTCAATGCTGTTCAAATCCACGCCCTGCTTGAACATTTCCCACAGCGGAGAGAGTTCGCGCAGACGGCCGATGGAGTTACGGACCAGATTGATGGTGTAGTCAATCTCTTCTTCGGTAGTAAAACGACCTAAAGAGAAACGAATAGAGCTATGCGCCAGCTCGTCGGTCATCCCCAGCGCACGCAGCACGTAGGACGGCTCGAGGCTTGCGGAAGTACAGGCTGAACCGGAGGAGACCGCCAGGTCTTTCAGCGCCATAATCAGCGACTCGCCTTCAACGTAGTTAAAGCTGACGTTGAGAATGTTCGGCGCGCCCTGCTCGAGATCGCCGTTCAGGTAGACCTCTTCCATATCTTTTACGCCGTCCCACAGACGGTTACGCAGGCCGCGCAGGCGGGCCATTTCGCTTTCCATCTCTTCTTTCGCGATACGGTAAGCTTCACCCATACCGACGATCTGGTGGACTGGCAGCGTCCCGGAACGCATACCGCGCTCGTGACCACCGCCGTGCATCTGCGCTTCGATACGGATACGCGGCTTACGACGCACGTACAGCGCGCCGATGCCTTTCGGGCCGTAGATTTTGTGGCCGGAGAAGGACATCAGGTCCACTTTCAGCTGGCTCAGATCGATAGGCAGCTTGCCCACGCTCTGGGTCGCGTCAACGTGGTAAATGATACCGCGGGCGCGGCACATCTCGCCGATGGTAGCGATATCCTGCACCACGCCGATTTCGTTATTCACGTGCATAATGGAAACCAGGATGGTGTCATCACGCATCGCGGCTTCCAGCTCTTTTAAATCGATAATGCCGTTACGCTGCGGGGCGAGGTAGGTCACTTCAAACCCTTCGCGCTCCAGCTGACGGCAGGTATCCAGCACGGCTTTGTGTTCGGTTTTGCTGGTGATGATGTGCTTGCCTTTTTTCTGATAAAAGTTGGCTGCACCTTTAATCGCCAGGTTATCGGACTCCGTCGCGCCGGAGGTAAAAACGATTTCGCGCGGGTCAGCGCCGACCAGCTCGGCAATCTGATTACGGGCGATATCTACCGCCTCTTCAGCCTGCCAGCCAAAACGGTGTGAACGAGAGGCCGGGTTACCAAAGGTCCCGTCCAGGGTCAGGAACTGCATCATTTTCTCGGCAACACGCGGGTCCACCGGCGTGGTTGCGGAGTAATCGAGATAGATCGGTAATTTCATTGCTCTATAAACTCCGTACATCGCTTCAATGCAAGGAATCAGGCAACCGGCTGGATGTACGACCGAGTACACAGGATGTCGGAGCATCCCGGCCTGATTCGAAAATCTTTTTATCTTTTTTACTCAGTTCGTTTCAGCTTGCAGCACATCGCTGCAAGATGAAACTGAACGAGAACTACGCGCGCAGTTTGACGTCGATAGCGTCCTGAGCACGGGTATTACGCTGGGATTCATGGTTGTGCTGACGACCGGAGACATCGAGGATTTCCTGGTTATTCACCAGTTCGCCCAGCGTGATGTTATTCAGAAAACCGGTCAGTCGCTCGCTCAGATCGCGCCACAGCGCGTGAGTAAGGCACTTATCGCCGCCCTGGCAGCCGCCTTTACCCTGACAACGGGTGGCGTCAACGGATTCGTCTACTGCGCTGATAACTTCGCCAACCGCGATGCTACCCGCTTCTTTACCTAACAGATAACCGCCGCCTGGACCACGTACGCTGGAAACCAGACCATTTTTGCGCAGGCGAGAGAACAGCTGTTCCAGATAGGAAAGCGAAATTCCCTGACGCTCTGAAATATCAGCCAACGGAACCGGACCCGATTCAGAGTTGAGCGCAACGTCAAGCATCGCGGTCACGGCATAACGCCCTTTAGATGTCAGTCTCATGTCTTACTTAACCTCAAACTCGCCCCTGCCCGGGCTTTTTATTAATATGGGTATTGCATAGCAAGGGCAAGTCTGACATTCCCGAGTAAATTGGTCAACTATTTACTTGACTGTTTTAGTCAGGTATTTGGCTTTCCGTGCCGTTTCACTTCAGCGCGGCCTGACGCCCTCACTCCGCCCCTCTTCCACAGGGAGAGGGGAACCCGCAACGACCGTGCCAGCATCGCGCCGCCGGGCAACGGCGGGCACTATTATTCTTTATTTTTCTGCTGCTGCTCAATTGACGCCAGCATGCCGCGCAGGATGTTTAGCTCCTGGCTTTCCGGACGGGCGCGAGTAAACAAACGGCGCAGTTTGTTCATCACCTGACCCGGGTGGCTGGCGCGAATAAATCCGGTTGCCAGCAGCGTCTGCTCCAGATGACCGTAGAAACGCTCTAAATCATCCACCAGCGGATACGGGGTTTCCTCATGCTCAGCGACAGGTTCATTTTGTTCCTGCGCCGCCAGCCAGGCCATCCGGACTTCATAGGAGATAACCTGTACCGCCATCGCCAGGTTCAGCGAACTGTATTCCGGATTCGCGGCAATCGCCACGTGGTAGTGACACTTCTGCAGCTCTTCGTTAGTCAGGCCTACGCGTTCGCGGCCAAATACCAGCGCGATCGGCGCATGCTTCGCTTCCGCAACGCTTTTCAGACCGCATTCACGCGGATCGAGCATCGGCCACGGCAGCGTGCGGGAACGCGCGCTGGTTCCCACTACCAGGCTGCACCCCGCCAGGGCTTCATCGAGGGTATCAACGATGTTGGCATTGCCAATCACGTCGCTGGCTCCGGCCGCCAGAGCGATGGCCTGAGAATCAGGTTTAACCAGAGGATTAACCAGCCAGAGGTTGGTTAACCCCATGGTTTTCATTGCGCGGGCGACGGAGCCCATATTGCCGGTGTGTGAGGTTTCTACCAGTACGATTCGAATATTTTGCAGCATTATGGTTCTTCGGCTAAAGATTATTCGTGCATGCTATCATAAAACGGAGACATAAGCAGATTTCACTGTTACTATATGCGCCGTTTTTTCCCGTTCTTTAACATCCAGTGAGAGATACCGATGCATCCGATGCTGAACATCGCCGTGCGCGCAGCGCGCAAGGCGGGTAATTTAATTGCCAAGCACTACGAAACCCCTGACTCCGTAGAAACCAGCCAGAAAGGCAGCAATGATTTTGTGACCAACGTCGATAAAGCCGCAGAGGCGATGATTATCGAAACCATTCGCAAATCTTACCCGCAGCACACCATCATCACCGAAGAAAGCGGTGAGCACGCTGGTGAAGATCAGGATGTTCAATGGGTTATCGATCCACTGGATGGCACCACCAACTTTGTAAAACGTCTGCCCCACTTCGCCGTCTCCATTGCCGTACGCATTAAAGGCCGTACTGAAGTAGCCGTGGTTTACGATCCAATGCGTAACGAACTGTTTACCGCAACCCGCGGTCAGGGCGCGCAGCTGAACGGCTACCGCCTGCGCGGCAGCAGCGCTCGCGATCTCGATGGCACGATCATCGCCACCGGCTTCCCGTTCAAAGCAAAACAGCACGCGACCTCCTACATGAACATCCTCGGCAACATGTTTACCGAATGCGCGGACTTCCGCCGTACCGGTTCCGCCGCCCTGGATCTGGCCTACGTTGCTGCTGGCCGCGTTGACGGCTACTTTGAAATCGCGCTGAAACCGTGGGATTTCGCGGCCGGCGAGCTGATCGCCCGTGAAGCCGGCGCTATCGTCTGCGACTTTACCGGTGGCCATAACTACCTGCTGACCGGCAACATCGTTGCAGGCAACCCGCGCGTTGTGAAAGCGATGCTGGCCAATATGCGCGAGCAGCTGAGCGAAGCGCTGAAGCGTTAATTTCTCACCGCATGAAAAACAAAAAGGAAGCCGCGGCTTCCTTTTTTTATCGCTTCAAAACGGACGCAGGCCGCCGCCCGATGGCATCGCGCTGCTCCACATCACTATCGCCGCCGCCAGTAAGATGACGCCTCCGGCCAGCGCCAGCGTTGCCCAGCCAATCTGCTTCCACAGCGCCGGCGCCCGGCCGGCGCTCAGCCTGACCGCCAGCTGACGGAAGCCATGCACCAGCAGGGCCAGCGCGCTAATCGTTAACGAGGTACCTGCCGCCATCGCCATCGCGGCCGCCATGCCCCAGCTAAATACGCCGATAACCTTGCTGAATAACAGCACCATAATCGCTCCGGAGCAGGGCCGCATCCCCATTGACAGCACGATAGCCAGCCGCGCCCGCCAGTCGTCGCCGCTTTGCAGCTGTTCCGGCGCCGGCAGATGCTGATGCCCGCAGCCGCAGTTGGCGTGATGAACGTGATGCGCGGTGAAGGCGGTGAATGTCGGCCGGCGCAGCAGTACGCGCAGCTTTTTTAGCGCACGCCAGCACAGCAAAAGGCCCAGCGCGCCGACCAGCAGATAGCTTCCCTTTTCCAGCCAGAAGCTGCTCAGATGCAGCTGTCTTGCCGGCAGCCGCAGCAGCGTCAGCACCACGACGATTAAGGCGATGGCCACCAGCCCCTGCAGCAGCGAGGCGGCCAGGGTCAGACCGATGCTCGATTTCAGCTTCGATGGATGGGTTGCCAGCCAGGTGGTTATGACCACCTTGCCATGCCCCGGCCCCAGCGCATGCAGGACGCCGTAGGCGAAGCTAAATCCCAGCAGCGACAGCCCGGCAGCGGCAGGATTCTCCGCAACCGCCTGCAGAAGCCGACTCAGTTCGACATTCAGCGCGCGCTGCCAGACCGCGCTTTGCAGCAGCACCTGCGGCCAGGCCCGCCATAGCCAGAAGCCAGCTCCGGCTGCCAGCAGCAGAAACAGCGCCAGCGGCCACAGCTGACGCCAGCGCGGCGAACGGCCGTTTTGTGCAAAAATCACTGACATTGCAGCGTTACCTTTTGCGCGAAGTAATTCCCCAGTTCCATATCCTCCGGCGGCGCATCCGCTTTATCCAGCGACTGCGCGTAGGACAACATTTTTTCATTAGGTTTCGGCGTCATCACTTTTGCCGTGCAGCCCGCTGTCATTGCAGCCGGCAGAACAAAGTCTGCGTCCTGGTCATAATACATATCAACATAATAAGTTGGGTCGTAGGTGGAAAAGGTGAAGGTTTGCCCGGCCAGAGGCTGCGGCTTCGCCAGCGGCAGAGTAAAAGAGAGTACCGCCTGATGGCCGCTGCGCTCAAGGCCATAGCCATCGGGCCGATTATCAAACTTCACTCTCTCACCGTTATGCCACAGCTCGCTGAAATAGTGCTGGCCCAGTACGTTAGCCATCACTTCCGCCGCCAGCTTTTTCCAGATTTCGCTACCGGGTTTGGCGTTGCCCGCATCATAGAGCAGATCGGCGGAGGTGATTTCATCCATCGTCCAGCGCATTTTAAAGCCGGTAAGTTGCCCATTTTCCGCTACGGCCTCGGTTTGCAGACTAATGAAACTGTGCGGATGCGCCGCCGCAGATAGCGATAAAAACATGAAAAACGCTACGCTGACGCATTGTTTCACTCTCTTCATCTGTTCCTCGCGTGAAAAATTCTGTGAACCCCGCCAGCAATCCTGATGTAAAGACCCGGAAATGCCCTGTTCACCCGCAATACATTAACTACTCTTAACGAAAACCCTAACTGGAACTAACCGGATGATGACAGTGATTGAACCACCATCTGTGCTTTCCAGTCCACAGCGCCGTAGCCAGGTGCTCCTGATGTTTTATCTGCCCGGGCAGTCCGTGACGCCCGAATGGCTGGGTAACCTCACCCAGGTTGATGAGGATACCGCCCGGCAGGACATCGCGGAGACGGGACGCGAAATTCAGCGTTATCACCGCTTGACCCTGACTTCACAAGCGGACGGCAGCTATCGGATGGAAGGCGCCGCGCTCGATCAACGCTTATGCCTGCTGCACGGCCTGCGCCGCGGGCTGCGCCTGTGCCCGCATTTTGTCAGCCACCATTTTACCCCGGCTCTGAAAACGCAGCTTAAACAGCAAGGTATCGCACGCACGCTCTATGATGACACCAATCTTCAGGCATTGGTCAACCGCTGCTCGCGCGCCCTGAACCGGCAGTTTGACTGCCGCGACGTGCATTTTCTGCGTCTTTATTTACAGTATTGTTTGCTGCAGCACCACCTTGGGCAGAGTCCCTCTTTCACTCACGAGCAGCAGCGCTGGGCGCAGGCCGCCGCCGAATTTGCCCTCGCGGAGGAGATTGTCCGCCACTGGCAGCGGCGGGTTGCGGCAGCGCCCCACGCAGGAGAACAGCTGTTTTTGACCCTGCTGTTTATGCTGTTGAAAACTCCCGATCCTATTCGCGATGGTCATCAGCAGGATCGACGTCTGCATCTGGCTATATCTGGCCTGATTCACCGCTTTCAGAACCTGGCGGGTCGTCCGTTTAGCGATGAACAGGGGCTCAGCGATCAACTCTATATCCACCTCTCGCAGGCGTTACATCGCAGCGTTTTCGCTATCGGTATCGATAACGCGCTGCCGGAGGAAATTGGCCGTCTTTATCCCCGCCTGATGCGCACCACCCAGGCCGCACTGGAGGAGTTTGAAGCCAGCTGGCAAGTGCGGTTTAGCCAGGAGGAAGTCAGCCTGATCGCGGTGATTTTCGGCGCATGGCTGATGCAAAAAAGCGATCTGCAAGAGAAGCAGGTGGTGCTGCTTACCGATGATAATCCGGATCTTGAGCAGTCGCTGGAGCAGCAGCTGCGCGAGTTAACCCTGTTGCCGCTCAATATCAAGTATTTGAGCGTGAGCACCTTTCAGAAAGAGGGCGCCCCGAAGGAAGTGACGCTGATCGTCACTCCCTATACCACCGCGCTACCGCTGTTTTCACCGCCGCTGTTTCATGCTGAAGAGGCGTTCAGCGATCATCAGCAGCAGCAGATTTGCAAAATGCTGGAGGCCTAGGCTACCGCTTTTGGCCTCACCACCAGCGCCGGTAAGGCCACCAACGCCATTACCCAGAACACGCCCTGGTGCAGATGCTGGTAGAGGAAACCGGCAAATACCGTCATCACCGCAATGCTGCCGCCCATCGCGACGGCGGAGTAGACCGCCTGCAGGCGGATCACTTCGCTGCCCTGACGCGCTGCGATATAGCGCATCGCCGCCAGATGGCACACCGTAAAGGTGCCGCAGTGGAGGATCTGCGCGACGATAAGCCAGGGTAGCGCCGTCGTCCAGCCCATCAACGTCCAGCGAATCAGCCCGCACACCGCGGACAGCAGCAGTAGATCGCGGGCGCTAAAGCGACGGAAGACTTTTTTGCTCAGCGCGAAAATCACCACTTCCGCCACCACGCCAAGCGACCACAGATAGCCCACCGCGGAGGCCGAATACCCCGCCTCCTGCCAGTAGATAGCGCTAAATCCGTAGTAGGCGGCGTGCGCTCCCTGCAGCAAACAGACGCAGGCGAGGAAGCGCCAGCTTTGCCGCACCAGCGTAAGCCAGGCCGCCAGGCCGGCCGCTTCCTGCTGGCGGGACTCTCCCTGCGGCTGCACCGACGGTTTCAGCAGCATGCCGAGCAGCATTGAAGCAATACCGACGCTGAGCATCACCAGTATCATCCGGTAGTCATACAGGCTGACCAGCTTCCCGGTTAGCGCCGAACCAATGACGAAAGCTATCGATCCCCACAGACGCACGCGCCCGTAGTCCATGGTGATCTGCTTTTGCCAGGTATTCGCCAGCGCGTCGGTGAGCGGCACCAGCGGCGAGAAAAAGAGGTTAAAGCCGACGATAATCACCATTAGCCAGGCGACATGATGGCCGACCCAAAATGCGAGCGCAAAAAGCAGCGTCAGCAAAGCCAGAATGCGTAGAGAAGAGATCAGTCGGGACGGGTCGCTGACCCGCGGCGCAATCAGCAGGCTGCCAAGAAAACGCGACACCAGCCCGGCGCCGAGCAGCATACCGATGGTTTCCGGCGTCAGGCCAAGTCCGGAAAGCCAGACGCTCCAGAAAGGCAGGAAGATACCGTAGCTAAAGAAATAGGTGAAGTAACTAAGCGCCAGCCAGCGCGTGGAGTGTAAGACCATGATTCCCTCCCGAATGGAGGCGACAGTCTGGCGATAAAGCGGGGCGGGTGCAAGATGCCCTCGCCCCAAAAATGGCGCTACTCGCGCCCCTGAACGTCTATTTTTAGCGAAAAATTCAGCGTATCTCCGGTGCCCAAAACCCGCAGCCCCGGCTGGCCGTCCATGTTATGGGCGTTTACCGGGTGAGTTTGCGGCTCGAGGCAAAGGAACGGTTCACCCTGCATTCTAAAGAGCATCAACCACGAAGTTTGCGAAAGAATTGCGATATTCATCACATTACTTACTATCCTCGCTCGTCCACTCCAGCCGGAATAGCCGACGTTTAGCCAGCGATCCTCACCGTACTGCGGGTGACTGAAATCGGCATAGCCGGGAAGAGGGCTTTGCCAGTTCAGAGGAAGGTGCTGTTCCCCTTCCGGCCAGTAGCCACTGGCGGCAAACTGCACCGTGCTGCGCTTATCAAAGGAGAAAAAGGGATGAAAACCGCAGCCGTAGGGGATAGGCGTGCTACCGCAGTGGGTAAGCGTCAGCGACGCTATCAGTTGGTTACGCAGCAACTGATAGCGGATCTGCGCCAGGTAATCGAAACCGCAGACATGTTGCCGACGCAGCTGTAACACGCAAAAATCGCCGCCGCGCGCAATGATATCCCAGCACTGCAGCCAACCGTCGCCGTGGAGAAAAAAATGCGCGTCGGCGTGGTGACGTGGCAGGACTATCTCGCGGCCCTGAAAAATGAAGCGATTTCCGGCAACGCGATTGGCCATCGGCAGCATCGGAAACATGCCGCCAGCGGGATTTTCATATAGCACCGGCGCCTGATATTGCCGCGAGAATAAACTTTGCACTTTGCCGCCCAGAGAAGAGACGCACATCCGCAGATGCGCGTTCTCCATAATCCACTCTTCCGCCATTAGCGCGTCGGCTCCTGCTTCGCCGCATTAACGCCCGTATGGCGTTGCGCCAGCTGTTCTTCCAGGGCTTCGAGAGTGATCCCCTTTGTTTCCGGCACGTTGCGCAGAATATAGAGATAGCCGGCAGCGCAAATGATGCCATACAGCAAGAAGCTGCCCGCCGCGCCCAGTCCGGCATTAAGCAGAGGGAAAGTGTAGGTTAACAAGAAACAGGCAATCCACAGCGCCAGGGTACCTAAAGACATGGCGAGTCCGCGAACGCGGTTGGGGAAGATTTCAGCCAGCAGTACCCAGGTGACCGGCGCCAGGGTCAAGGCGTAAATGGCAATAGCCGCCAGCACCAGCAGCAGTACCGGCCAGCCCATAATGCCCATGGCGTAAGCGCCGGCAATCAGCACATAGATCAGCGTCAAGCCTGAAGCGCCAAGCAGCATCAGTTTACGGCGGCCGATTTTATCCACCAGCGGCAGCGCGGCGAGGGTAAATACCAGGTTTACAACCCCCGTCGCGACGATCGATTTAAGCGTGCTGTTAATATCGAAGCCCGCTGAGGCAAAAATCTCCTGTGCGTAGTTAAAGATGACGTTGATTCCGCACCACTGCTGGAAAACGGCGAGAACCATGCCAATGATAACGATCGGTTTCACCTGCGGAGCCAGCAGTGCGCCATAGGATACTTTATGGTTATCTTTTTCCAGCGTGTGCGCAATGTCGCGTAATATTCTGTCGGCATAGTCGGCAGAACCAATACGTTCCAGCGCGGCTCGGGCACGCTCAGGCTTACCGGCTTTCATAAGCCAGCGCGGCGATTCGGGAACAAAAAACATCAGTACCAGAAACGCCAGCGCCGGAACCAGTTCTGCGCCGAACATCCAGCGCCAGCCCATCTGCCCGTTCCAGGTTTCTACAATCATTTGCTGCGTCGCCCCCGTCTCTACGGGTTCCGCAATCATCAGGTTAATAAGCTGAGCGGCCAGCACGCCAATCACGATAGTGAGCTGGTTGACCGCAACAAAGCGCCCTCTTTTTTCTGCCGGGCTGACTTCGGCGATGTAAAGCGGGCTGAGAGCGGATGCCAGACCAATCCCCACGCCGCCCACAATGCGGTAAACCACAAACATGTCGAAACTGCTGGCGACCGCCGTCCCCCACGCCGACGCGCTGAACAGCACGGCGGAAAGTATTAAGGGCAGCTTGCGCCCGAGTTTATCGGCGCACCATCCCGAGATTAATGCGCCGAAAACGCAGCCCACCAGCGCCGAACTCATAGCCCAGCCGGATTGTGCCGGGTCGGTAATGGAAAACCAGGCTTCATAAAATGGCTTAGCGCCGCCGATGACTACCCAGTCATAGCCAAACAGTAAACCACCGCAGGCGGCGACCAGACAGATAGTCCAGACGTAGCCCATTTTGAGATGTGTCTGCGCGTTATTCATAATGATTCCTCTATAAGGGAAACGCAGGGAACAGTAGGGTACAGGCGAGCCAGGCCCGCCCATTTGAGGTTCAGGAAAAAATGCCGCTTTGCAGGGCATGACGAATCAAATGCGCCTTATCATGAGCCGGGTTCAGTTGCAGAAGCCGCTGCATCGCCTGCTGGCTGGCGGATACATTCCCCAGCCCCAGATGGCCCAGCGCTTCAATAAACAAGCAGTGCTGCTGATGTTGCTGCTGCGCTGAGACATCAAGCACCACCAAATCCGGAAGAGAGACGGCAAAAAAGTCGGCTTGCGGAACGTCATCCCGATGCTGCCCGGCCCAGGTGATAAAATTCTGGAAGTGCTGCTCGGCCTGCGCCGGGTTACCGCTCTTACGCAGCGCGATGCCCTGCCAGAAAAGGTAATCAGCGGGCTGATCGTTGTAGTAACGCCCGGCGTCCAGCGTTGAGCCTCCTTGTAGGGCAAGCTGATAATATTCCTCTGCCTGCTGCGCATCCCCAGCCTGTTCCGTGCAGTAGCCCAGCAAATACCAGATATCGTTGTCCGTCTGCCCGGGCAGTCGCCCCTCCCCCAGATTATCGGGATAGCGTAATGCGTCTTTCAGACAGTCCGCAGCCTGCCTAAACGCCTCGCGTTCAATAAACTGCAAAGCCCGATGCAGCTGATTGAGCAAATACTGACCGGTGATTTTCCCTTCCCCGCCTTCCCAGGGATGAAACACGCGCGTACCGAGAATAGCGGCGGCATCGGCATAATGGCCGGAAGCATTCCACAGGCTTAGCAGCTCAGCGGTCAGATCGTCCCGCTTCAGCACCACCGATTTGCGCGCCGCCAGCTTCTCCAGTCGTTCGTTTACCGGCGTACCCAGTGATTTTTGCAGAAAATCAAGCTCAAAGAGGAAGCGCGCGTTTTCGGGCTCAAGCTCTACGGCGCGCTGTAGATAAGCCAGCGCCTGCGCTGCATCTTGTTGTTTGTTCCAGGCGTAAACCCCGAGCAGGCGATGAGCGGGCGCATAGTCGGGTGATTTTGCCAGCGTCTCGCGCCAGCAACTGACCGCCTCTTCATAGCGTCGTTTGCTGTACCAGAAGCAACCGAGCAGATAGCGGGCGAAAGCGCTGTCGCTCAGGGTTTGCAGCATCTGAACTTCATCGAGCGTATTGGGGAAACGCACTTTTTGCGGATGGCAGCGCTCGGCTTCGGCAATCAACCATTGCCGTTTATTTGCGTCATCGCTTAACGAGGCTCGCCACAGCATCGGCAGCGCTTCCTGGCAATCCAGCACCTCAAGCATCTCTTTCGCCGCCTGCTTCTGTCCGATAGAAAGCAGCCAGCCCGCCAGCAGGCTGCCGTTGATCCCTCTGCGCCCCGTTACCCGCAGTAGGTTCTCTCGCGCTTCGTCGCTGGGCTCAATCATCCAGCGCGCGCAGTGCAGCGGATAGCTCAACGGGTATTGTTTAAGACAGGCGAAAATATACTCCTGCGCCGCTTTCGTCCGCCCGCTGTCCGCTAACGCCAGCGCTTTCAGCCCCATAGCCAGATGGTTGCTGGCGTTGAACTGCAGACTGGTGTTGACCTTTTCCAGCGCGTCGGCCGTATCACCACGCTTCATCGCCAGCCTTGCCAGCGCCCACCATGCAGCATCGCGGCAGTTACCGCTCCAGGATGCTTTGTAATAGTGATCCCAGGCGCCTTGTTCATCTCCCTGCCTTTCCAGCGCGCTGGCAAGCAGCATACTGGCTTCGCCATCGCGCGGATTTTTATTCAGACGATGGGCGCGAAGTAGCGCGGCGCGGGAGCATTGCTCCGCTAAAACCCAGTCGGCCTGGTTAAACGCCAGCGTCCCGAGGGCAACATTATTGCGATAATCCTGCGGATCGAGGGCTATCGCCCGGCGATAGTAATCTGCGGCATAGCGGCTGGCGTGATTGTATTGTTCAAGATGCTGGCCGATAAAATAGAGCTCATCACCGTTGTGAATCTCTTCCGGCATCGCTGGCGCTGAGGCCGGTTCGGGCAGCGGCGTCTGCTGAGTAATATGTTCGTGATAATCCAGTAGCACTTGCTTGTCTGCACTTTTCACCTTGATGGTCAAGCGACCGACGTCATGTTCCGGCAGCGTATGCCGCCAACTCTCGCCGGGCTTCAGCGTAAGCTGAGTTTCATACAGCGGCTGCTGTTCAGCACTGAGTTCAACAACGATATTTTCCAGCGGCGCAATGGCGTAAACGCCGAGCTGTAGCTGCTCAGACTCGCGAACCAGCTTCAGCGCCAGCTGCGTATTGGCATTTTGCACCATTCCCAGCTCGCTATAGGGAAGGAAATTTTGCACAAAAATCTTCTCTTCATAAGGCGCAAGCCAGGTAAAGTCAGGCTGGTTATCGGTGTAGACGCCAGTCATCAGCTCAATATAAGGGCCATTTTCGTCGGTCAGATTGCGGTCCCATGCCTGGCCAAAGTCGCCATAGCCCCAGCTCCACTGTTTTTTGCCCGGAGAGATGTGATGATCGGCAACATGCAGTAGCCCACCGCGCTCGTCATGGTGATAAGCGCCGACAAAATCGTAATCCGATTTCTCCGCCATATACGAGGTGGGCACAGGAACGTTTTTATAACGGGAGATATCGACGCCCGCAGAATAGTCGACTTTGTAGTAGGTACCGGTGGCAATAGGGAAAGCGGAAACATCGCGCTTGCCGTGATCGAACACGGCGGTGACGTCGGGCGGGAAAACGCTCTGGTGAGCATCGCCGCCTTTTACCGCCGGGTTGGCCCACCACAGGAAATGGCGCGGCGTGGCGTTACCATTAAAGACCTTACCGGTAATTTCAATCAGCGCGCGGTCAGGATAGAGAGTAAACCCGGTCATGACCTGCAAACCGCGCATGGGCTCCGCTTCCCCCATCCATACGGTCTGCACGCCGTTTTCCCCGCACTGGATCGAAAAGTCGACCGGCATAAAGGTCGTCGGGCGATGATGCTGCGGCCAGTTGAACTCGATACCGCCGGAGATCCATGGCCCCAGCAGCCCCACCAGGGCGGGCTTCACAACTTCATTGTAATACACGAAATCGCGCTGTTTAACCTTGTCATACGCCCGATGTATACGGCCGCCGAGTTCCGGTAACAGCATAATTCGAATGAAATCATTCTCCATCCATACTGCCTGATAATCGCGCATCTCACGTTCGCCGGTCAGGGTGTCAATCACGCCGTAGGGATAGACGTTACCTGAAGAACCTTGATAAACGCGTTTTTCCAGAAACATGGGGTTCGGATCCTCCGCCCCCGTTGTCCACGTAGGTAATGTAATTATTTCCTGCCAGACCTTAACCGAACCGTACATGACGCCTCCACTAAACAAAGTAAGGTAAAATTCGCTATGAGAGGAGTTTATATCGTCACTTAGCTGCTAAAATGCGCAATGCTCACGCAATAAAGTTAAGGGAGTTAAGTGTATGCAGCGTACCGGTTTAAATAATGCCCGGGTCAGACAGGCCAATAAATCCATTTTTTTGGCTCATCTCTGGCGGGAGAAGCAGCTGAGTAAATCCCAGCTTTCTCAGCTCACCGGACTCTCTATTCCGGCGGTGAGCAATATTCTTGAAGAGCTGCTCAGCGAGGGACTGATCGATCACTCCACGGAAAAAATGAGCAAACGCGGCGTGAACAGCGGAAGCTACCAGATCCCCGCGCGCGGAGCCTGGACGCTATGCATGAATATTACGCCGACCAGTATTGAGTATCAGCTTGCCGATGCCCGTCTACTGGCGGTTGACGGCCACCAGCATTTGCCCATCGATGCCCCTACGCCGCAGGCCCTTCTGGAGGCCATCGTGGAATGCTGGCGGCGTATCCACCGCCTCTACCCGCAGCACAGCATCAATCTCGCCCTTGGCGTCCATGGTCAGGTTGATCCGATCACCGGCGTTTCACAAACCATGCCCCAGGCGCGCTGGAAAACGCCGATTGAAATAAAGTATCTGCTGGAAGAACAGCTCGGCGTGCAGGTACGGGTAGATAATGACTGCGTGATGCTGGCGCTGGCGGAGAAATGGCAGCATCCGGGCCCACAACCGGATTTTTGCGTGATCAACGTCGATTACGGTATTGGATCATCGTTTGTGATTAACGATCAGATTTATCGAGGAAGCCTCTACGGCAGCGGGCAGATTGGACACACGATTGTGAACCCTGACGGCAAAGCCTGCGACTGCGGGAGATATGGCTGTCTTGAAACCGTAGCCTCCCTCAGCGCGTTGAAAAAACAGGCGCGGATGTGGCTTAAAACCCAGCCTGAGGCGCAGCGATCTCCGGAGCAGTTAACCACGGCATCGCTCATTGAGGCCTGGGAACAGGGAGACGTGCATATTCGCGCATGGGTTGATAACGCCGCCAACGCTATTGGCTTAAGTCTTTATAATTTCTTAAATATTTTGAATATTAACCAGATCTGGCTATACGGTCGCAGCTGTGCTTTTGGCGAACAGTGGCTGGAGAGTATCGTCAAACAAACCGGCTTTAATCCGTTTGACCACGGCGATACGCCGAGAGCGCATGCCACCCAAATCGGTTTTGGCACACTGACCCGCGCTCAGCAGCTGATGGGGATCGGTTATCTGTATGTTGAGGAGCAACTGCAGACGCTGCGTTAATCGTCAGGGGGACGTGGCGGAGCGCAAATTTGTGTATTACGTTTAAATCACACGTCTCTCATAACGAGCTGATCATGAACACTCTACGCTACTTTGACTTTGGTTCCTCCCGCTCTCTGCTGCTGCTGATTGCGCGTATCGCGGTAGTGGTGCTGTTTATTCTTTTCGGTTATCCCAAGCTGCTCGGCTTTAGCGGCACGGTGCAGTATATGGCCTCCTCCGGCGCGCCGATGCCAACGCTTGCGGCCATCATTGCCATTATTATGGAGGTGCCGGCGGCCATTTTAATTGTGCTGGGCTTTTTCACCCGCCCGCTGGCGGTGATCTTTATTTTTTATACTCTTGGCACCGCGGTGATTGGCCATCACTACTGGAATATGTCCGGCGATGCGGTACTACCGAACATGATTAACTTCTGGAAAAACGTCAGTATTGCCGGAGCCTTCCTGCTGCTGGCAATAACCGGGCCCGGAGCGATTTCGCTCGACCGCCGCTAATCAACAGGCACAAAAAAGGCCGCATCAGCGGCCTTTTTTAGCTCAACGCTAACGCTTACGCATAGACCGGGAAGCGTGCGCAGATATCCAGCACTTTACCCTTCACGCGCTCAATGACCGCTTCGTCATTGATGTTGTCCAGCACGTCGCACATCCAGCCGGCCAGCTCTTTGACTTCTGCTTCCTTAAAGCCGCGACGGGTCACCGCCGGAGAACCGATACGGATACCGGAGGTCACAAACGGGCTCTTCGGATCGTTCGGCACGCTGTTTTTGTTGACGGTGATGTTGGCGCGGCCCAGGGCTGCGTCAGCTTCTTTACCGGTCAGGTTTTTATCGACCAGATCCAGCAGGAAAAGATGGTTTTCAGTGCCGCCGGAAACCACTTTGTAGCCGCGGTTCAGGAACACTTCGACCATCGCTTTAGCGTTTTTCGCTACCTGCTGCTGGTAAACTTTGAACTCTGGCTCCATCGCTTCTTTCAGCGCGACGGCTTTCGCCGCGATAACGTGCATCAGCGGGCCGCCCTGGGCGCTCGGGAATACGGCAGAGTTCAGTTTTTTGTACAGCTCTTCGCTGCCGCCTTTCGCCAGGATCAGGCCGCCGCGCGGACCAGCCAGGGTTTTGTGGGTGGTGGTGGTCACGACGTGAGCATGCGGAACCGGGTTCGGGTAAACGCCTGCGGCGATCAGACCGGCAACGTGAGCCATATCGACGAACAGGTATGCGCCGATGCTGTCAGCGATTTCACGCATTTTTGCCCAGTCAACCACGCCGGAATAAGCCGAGAAACCACCGATAATCATCTTCGGTTTATGTTCCTGAGCCTGCTTAGCCATATCGTCATAGTCAATTTTACCGGACTCATCGATACCGTAAGGGATGATGTTGTACAGTTTGCCAGAGAAGTTGACCGGAGAGCCGTGAGTCAAGTGGCCACCTTGCGCCAGGTTCATACCCAGAACGGTATCGCCCGGCTGCAGCAGAGCGGTATAGACCGCGAAGTTCGCCTGGGAGCCGGAGTGCGGCTGCACGTTAGCGTAGTCAGCGCCGAACAGTTCTTTAGCGCGGTCAATCGCCAGCTGCTCTACGATATCGACGTATTCACAGCCGCCGTAGTAGCGCTTGCCCGGGTATCCTTCAGCGTATTTGTTGGTCAGCTGAGAGCCCTGCGCCTGCATTACGCGCGGGCTGGTGTAGTTTTCGGAGGCGATCAGTTCGATGTGCTCTTCCTGACGTACTTTTTCTTGCTCCATAGCCTGCCACAGTTCGGCATCATAATCGGCAATGTTCATTTCACGCTTTAACATCCGCATCTCCTGACTCAGCTAACAATAAAATTTCGGCCTAAAAAGGCGGTCCACCTGGACAACGGCCCACAGTATAACTGAATCATTCTGCGATAACAGGTCTTGACAAAGGATTTTACGCAAACGATTGGCTCCGCATTACACAAGGCTTTGAGCAATAAAGCACATTCGATTATCAACGGATTTCTTTTCAGGTTTGTGATGCAAATAATTCATGTTGTAACTGTCTTAAGGTAAAGCGTTAAAGAACCATTTACAAAGCAGGGTTATTTTTATAAGATGCATTTAATATGCATCATTAAGATAACTTATAAAGGAAGCTGCTATGCTCGACGCCCAGACCATCGCTACGGTGAAAGCCACCATCCCCCTGCTGGTTGAAACCGGTCCAAAACTGACCGCTCATTTTTACGACCGCATGTTTGCTCACAATCCCGAATTAAAAGAAATCTTCAATATGAGCAATCAGCGCAACGGCGACCAGCGCGAGGCGCTGTTCAACGCGATTGCCGCCTATGCCAGCAATCTCGAGAACCTGCCCGCCCTGCTGCCGGCGGTAGAGAAAATCGCCCAGAAGCACACCAGCTTCCAGATTCAACCCGAGCAGTACAATATTGTTGGTACTCACCTGCTGGCGACCCTCGATGAGATGTTCAGTCCGGGCCAGGAAGTACTGGATGCCTGGGGCAAGGCCTACGGGGTGCTGGCCAACGTCTTTATTAATCGTGAAGCGCAAATCTATAACGAAAGCGCCAGCAAAACCGGCGGCTGGGAAGGCACCCGCGCATTCCGCATCGTCAAAAAAACGCTGCGCAGCGCGCTGATTACCAGCTTTGAATTTGAGCCGGTCGACGGCGGCGCGGTAGCGGAATATCATCCAGGCCAGTATCTGGCGGTCTGGCTGAAGCCGGAAGGTTTTCCGCATCAGGAAATTCGCCAGTACTCTTTGACCCGCAAACCCGACGGTAGAGGCTATCGTATCGCGGTTAAACGTGAAAACGGCGGCCAGGTTTCAAACTGGCTGCATGATTCAGCGAAAGAAGGCGACGTGATTTATCTGGCCGCGCCGGCCGGTGATTTCTTCCTCAACGTGGCGCCGGAAACCCCGGTCACGCTGCTCTCCGGCGGCGTCGGTCAGACGCCGATGCTGGCGATGCTGGATGTGCTGGCAAAAGCGCAGCATCCGGCGCAGGTGAACTGGTTCCATGCGGCAGAGAACGGCGACGTACACGCCTTCTCGGACGAAGTTAAAACGCTGGGTGAAACGCTGCCGAAGTTTACTTCTCACGTCTGGTACCGCAGCCCGAGCGAAGCGGACCGTGAATCCGGCGCGTTTGATAGTGAAGGTTTGATGGATTTAACGGCGCTGGCCGACAAGATCGGCGACCCGCAAATGCAGTTCTATCTCTGCGGCCCGGTGGCGTTTATGCAGTTTGCCGCGAAGCAGCTGGTAGATCTGGGCGTGAGCAGCGGCAACATTCATTATGAGTGCTTCGGCCCGCACAAGGTGCTGTAAACGGAGCGATAAATGCAGGCGGCCCGGAAATTGCCGGACCGCCATCCGGTTTGACAGCTTAAATCGCCGCGTCGTCTTCTTCGCCGGTACGGATACGAATCACGCGCGCGACATCAAAGACAAAGATCTTACCGTCGCCGATTTTGCCGGTCTGCGCCGTACGGATAATGGTATCCACGCAAGTGTCGACGATATCATCGGTAACAACGATTTCGATTTTCACTTTCGGCAGAAAATCGACCATATACTCCGCGCCGCGATACAGCTCGGTATGCCCCTTCTGACGGCCAAAGCCTTTCACTTCCGTTACCGTCATACCGGTGATGCCGACTTCGGCCAGCGCTTCACGCACGTCATCCAGTTTGAAGGGTTTAATAATCGCATCAATCTTTTTCATGGTGTTCCTGTTTTAGTCGCGTAACCGGTTGCTAACCGTATCATAACTTGCGCCACCATCCGGAGCTACTCTTTAAAGTCGTTAGCGTCGAGCTCGTGGCGCGACAGCAGCTTATAAAATTCGGTGCGATTGCGCCCGGCCATCCGGGCCGCATGCGTGACGTTCCCTTTGGTAATTTGCAGCAGCTTGCGCAGGTAATTGAGCTCAAACTGATTCCGCGCTTCGACAAACGTCGGCAGCGCGGTGTTTTCCCCTTCCAGCGCCTGCTCTACCAGGGCGTCGCTAATGACCGGCGAAGAGGTCAGCGCCACGCACTGCTCAATCACGTTCACCAGCTGGCGCACGTTGCCCGGCCATTTAGCGGCCATCAGCCGCTTCATCGCATCCGTGGAAAATGCGCGGACAAAAGGTTTATGGCGATCGGCAGACTGGCGCAGCAGATGGTTCGCCAGCAGCGGAATATCTTCCGTACGCTCAGCCAGCGGCGGGATTTTCAGACTCACCACGTTGAGACGATAGAACAGATCTTCACGAAATTCGCCTCGCGCCATGGCCTTCGGCAGGTCGCGATGGGTCGCAGAAATAATCCGCACATCAATATCGATATCGCGATTGCTGCCCAGCGGGCGCACTTTACGTTCCTGCAGAACGCGCAGCAGTTTCACCTGTAGCGCAACCGGCATATCGCCAATTTCATCAAGAAACAGGGTCCCGCCTTCCGCGGCCTGGAATAGCCCCTCGCGATTGCTGACTGCGCCGGTAAAAGCGCCACGCGCGTGGCCGAACAATTCTGACTCCAGCAACTGTTCGGGAAGCGCGCCGCAGTTAATGGCGACAAAAGGTTTATCGCGGCGCGGGCTGGCGTTATGAATTGCCTGGGCGACAATCTCCTTGCCGGTACCGCTCTGGCCGTTAATCAGCACGCTGACGTCCGACTGCGCCACCATCCCGGCCTGCTCCAGCAGTCGCTCCATCAGCGGGCTACGGGTCACAATCGCCTGACGCCAGCGCTCGTCGGTGGTTGGCGCACTCTGCTCCAGCGCGTCATCAATCGCTTTATAAAGGGCGTCTTTATCCACCGGCTTGGTGAGAAAGCTAAACACGCCCTGCTGGGTCGCGGCAACGGCGTCCGGAATGGAACCGTGCGCGGTGAGAATAATCACCGGCATCCCCGGCTGAACCTTCTGGATTTCGCTGAACAACTGGAGTCCGTCCATCTCGTCCATCCGCAGGTCGCTGACCACCAGATCGACCTTGTCGCGGCTCAGCGTGCGCAGCGCCTCCGGCCCGCTCTCGGCGGTCAGTACGCTATACCCTTCGCTGACCAGACGCATACCCAGCAGCTTCAGCAGCCCCGGATCGTCGTCCACTAATAGCAGACGGGCGGGTTTACGGATCGTCATGAATCACCTCCGGGACTTTATCGCCGCCGTGCCCGGCGTCAGAGCTGAAGTTCCCGCCGGGTTTACGGCTGGAGAGCTGACGCTCGATATCGGTGAGATTCTCCAGCTTGCGGGTCGTCAGTTCGAGCTGACTGCGTAGCTCAATTTCCTGCTGTCGCAGCGTCTCCAGCTCCGCATCGTTTGACTGCTGCAGTTTGGCGTAGCGGGAACGCTCGTCAATCAGCTGAAGCTGCCGGCCCTGAGCATCGCGCCAGAGCTGATAGAGCGGGCGCACCTGAGGGGCGATTTGCGGGCTGAAGCTATCCAGACTGGCGACCAGTTCCCGGCGCTCGTTAGGCGTAATTTTGGCATCAGCCAGTAAAATGCCGCGCTTAAAGGCATCCTGCCAGCTGTCGCCGCTGTGCAGCCGGGCCTCCGCCCGCGCCTGCACCGGAGCAAGACGATCGGCGCAGTCAATTCCACGCAGCCAGTAGAGCGGATTTTTGTCGCTGGCTTCGCTTTGCAGATTCCAGATATCAGCGCACTCCACCGAAAGAAAATCGGCGACCTGATGCTGCGGCAGCGCGGAGAGCGTTTTGCCATCCGCGGCGTGTGGTGATGTAGAGGCGGAACATCCCGCCAGCGCCAGGCAGGAAATGCCTGACAGCAGCCATCCCCTGAGGGGACGGACAAATGCGAAGAAGTGGGACATATTCACCCGATAGTTAGACGTTATTTTTTCCAGACTCGGCGACGGGGAGCGTGATACGAAAACAGATTAGCCCTGACTTCTCATCAACCAGGCTCAGCTCGCCCTGCATTTGCCGTACGCAGTCGCGGGCAATGCTCAGCCCCAGACCGCTGCCTTTTACCGCCCCTTTACGCTGGTGGCTTCCCTGATAAAAAGGCTCAAAAATCATGTTTCTTTCTGCGGACGGGATCGGCTCGCCGTCGTTAATGACGTCAATGCGCACCTGCTCGCCGTGCCGATAGCTATGGATTCGAATGTTACCGGATTCAGCACCATAGTGCACCGCATTGGAGTAGAGATTATCCAGTACACTCACCAGCAGAGCGGGCTCCGCTTCGCAAAAACGCTCGCTGAGCAACAGTTCGGTATGCATCATTTTAGCTCTTGCCGGCAGGCTATGGGCAGAAACCACATTTTCCACCAGTTCGGCCAGGTTGACCGTCTCGCGCGCAATCGGGCCATCGGCCTGTTTGCGGTTATAGTCCAGCAGTTGCTCAATCAGCTTTTGCAGGTTGCGGCTGCTGTTATCCAGAATCTCCACGATCTCCTGCTGCTCGGGCGTCAGCGGCCCGGCCACCCGGTCAGCGAGCAGTTCCGTCCCTTCGCGCATGCTGGCCAGCGGCGTTTTCAGCTCATGGGAAAGATGGCGCAGGAACTGATGGCGCTGGGATTCCAGCCAGGCAAGGCGTTCGCTCAGCCAGATAATGCGTTTACCGACGGAGCGCAGCTCGCGCGGGCCGGTAAACAGCGCGGCATCGTCCAGCGATTTCCCCTCGCCCAGTCGGTTGATCATTCTTTCAATGCCCTTTACCGGGCCGATAATCATGCGGGTGAACAGCAGCACCAGCGCCAGGCTGAGCAGGAACAGCACCAGCGCCTGCCAGCCGAAGAACTGGCCGCGCTCGGCGATTTCCTGCTGCAGCTGCTGTCCACGCGAATAGACCACCGTCCGGGTTGCCTGGACCATGTCGCTATTGGCGGAAGCAAACGCTTCCAGGCTGACTGCTGACTTCGCCGCCGGGCCGCTATTTTTACACTGCAGCTCGGCCAGATCGTCGAGATCCTGACGCAGCGCCTGCCAGATTTTTTCATCAGGCAGAACGCCCGCGTGAGCGTCAAGCATTTCGCTGTAGCGTTGGCGTTGATTTTGATAGACCCGCGCCAGCGTCGGATCGTCCAGCACGCAGTATTGCCGGTAGCTACGCTCCATTTCCAGCGACGCGTTAATCATCGCCTCGCTGCGGCGGGCGTCGATAAGGGTGGTGCGATTAATATGCGCCGCCTGGGCGCTGAGGGCGTTAAGGCTTTGCCACGCCTGCCATGCCAGCACCAGCAGCGGAAGCAGGATCAGCACGAAGGATAGCGTGACCAGCTGGCGCAGCGAACGGGGGAAAAGGGAGAGTCGCTTCACGGATAGGGTCTCAATCATTAGCTCACTACGATGCTACCTGAATATACCCAATATACTCTATGGATTTTGAGTTACAGGAAGGCGGCAAAGCTGAGAATCCCCGGGAGCTTACTCAAGTAAGTGACCGGGGTGAACAGATGCGGCCAACGCACCTGTAGCACAAAAGACGACGAGTATAATAAAGCCAGGCTACGGGAGCCTGGCTTTATTAAGAAATGAGGCGGTGCCTTACTCGACGTTTCGCCCGATGACTGATAAAGCAGAGCTGTTATCAGGAGTTGGACGGCAGGCACCTGTTTGTGCGTCATTCGAAGTTTATGTAGCGCGTCCCGAAGGGGCTGACATAAGAAGGTGAATGAGCCACTGGTTATAATTATGCACGAACTATGCCACATCTCAAAACATTTTATTAACACAATGAAATATAATGTCTTTTTACTATTTATGGGCACGGATGATGATGGTCGCTTTTTGTACAAAGTGTCGCTGATTAGCAACATCGGGTGAATGATTCAGTGATGCCTTTATGAATCAATAAGTTAAATGTCACCTTTTGACGACACCACCATAGCGCGTTTGTCGGCGATCCCCGACACCTGCTTTCGAAGTACCCCACAAATAAAAAAGCCCCCTGCGTGGGCAGGAGGCTTAATTCGATTTGTAAACGATTTTTAGCCCAGCTGTTTACGCGCGTTGCGGAAAATACGCATCCACGGGCTGTCTTCGCCCCAGTTTTCCGGGTGCCAGGAGTTCGACACGGTGCGGAACACGCGTTCCGGGTGCGGCATCATGATGGTCGCGCGCCCGCTTTCGCTGGTTACCGCAGTGATACCGTTCGGCGAACCATTCGGGTTGGCCGGATAGTTTTCCGTCACCTTACCGAAGTTATCGACGAAGCGCAGCGCCACCAGGCCTTTACTTTCCAGCTGCGCCAGATGCGCGCCATCGCGAACCTCCACCTGCCCTTCACCGTGGGATACGGCAATCGGCATCATCGATCCCACCATACCCTGCAGCAGCAGAGACGGGCTCTGCGTCACTTCAACCAGGCTGAAGCGCGCTTCAAAGCGGTCAGACTGATTACGCACAAAGCGCGGCCACAGGTCGCTGCCCGGGATCAGCTCGCGCAGATTAGACATCATCTGGCAGCCGTTGCACACGCCCAGCGCCAGGGTCTGCGGACGATGGAAGAAGGTGGCAAACTCGTCGCGAACCCGCTCATTGAACAGAATCGATTTCGCCCAGCCTTCACCGGCGCCTAAAACGTCACCGTAGGAGAAGCCGCCGCAGGCCACCAGCGCCTGGAAATCAGCAAGACCGGTACGGCCCGCCAGCAGGTCGCTCATGTGCACGTCGATGGCATCAAAGCCGGCGCGATGGAACGCCGCGGCCATTTCTACATGGGAGTTCACGCCCTGCTCACGCAGCACCGCGACCTTCGGACGCGCGCCGGTGGCAATATAAGGCGCAGCGATATCCTCATTGATATCAAAGGAGAGCTTCACGTTGAGCCCTGGATCGGCATCGTTGGCTTTCGCCTCGTGCTCCTGGTCAGCGCATTCCGGGTTATCGCGCAGACGCTGCATTTGCCAGGTGGTTTCTGCCCACCACATGCGCAGCGTGGTGCGGCTTTCGCTGAATACCGGATGACCGTCGGCCTCGATGACGAAGCGATCGCTCGCCGTAGCCTGGCCAATATAGTGAACGCAATCCGCCAGGCCATGAGCGGCCAACGTGGCTTCCACGGCCTGAAGATCGGCGGCACGAACCTGAATGACGCCGCCAAGCTCTTCGTTAAACAGCGCGGCCAGGCGATCCTCGCCGAGCGCGGCGATATCAACGTTGACGCCGCAGTGGCCGGTAAAGGCCATCTCGGCCAGGGTGACCAGCAGACCGCCGTCGGAACGGTCGTGCCAGGCCAGCAGCTTATCTTCAGCCACCAGCGCCTGCATTGCGTCCCAGAAGCCTTTCAGCTGCGCGACATCGCGAACGTCGGCAGTCACATCGCCAAGCTGACGATAAACCTGCGCCAGCGCGGTCGCGCCCAGCGCATTGTTCCCCTTGCCTAAATCAATCAGCAGCAGGGCGTTGTCTTCGGTGGAGAGCTGTGGGGTGACGGTACGGCGTACGTCTTCCACGCGGGCAAAGGCGGAAATCACCAGAGACAGCGGAGAAGTCATCTCGCGCTGTTCAGCCCCTTCCTGCCAGCGGGTTTTCATCGACATGGAGTCTTTACCCACCGGAATAGTCAGTCCCAGAGCCGGACAGAGCTCTTCGCCCACCGCTTTTACCGCTTCATATAAACCGGCGTCTTCGCCCGGGTGACCGGCAGCGGCCATCCAGTTTGCCGACAGCTTCACGCGATTGAGCGCGCCAATCTGCGTCGCCGCGATGTTGGTCAGCGCCTCGCCAACAGCCAGACGGGCGGAGGCGGCGAAGTCCAGCAGCGCCACCGGCGCACGTTCGCCAATGGACATCGCTTCGCCGTAGTAGCTATCGAGGCTGGCGGTGGTGACCGCACAGTTAGCCACCGGAACCTGCCACGGCCCCACCATCTGATCGCGCGCCACCATACCGGTGACGGTGCGATCGCCAATGGTGACGAGGAAGGTTTTCTCCGCGACCGTCGGCAGGTGCAGCACGCGATTCACCGCGTCGGCAATCGTGATGCCCTGGCGTTGCAGACTCTGGCCCTGCGCTTTCAACGTCTGCACGTCACGGGTCATTTTCGGCGTTTTGCCCAGCAGCACGTCAAGCGGCAGGTCGATCGGACGATCGTCAAAGTGGGCATCATCAAGGCTCAGATGCAGCGCTTCGGTTGCTTCGCCAATCACCGCGTACGGCGCGCGTTCGCGGCGGCACAGCTCATCAAACAACGGCAGTTGCTCAGGCGCGACCGCCAGCACATAACGTTCCTGCGATTCGTTACACCAGATCTCCAGCGGGCTCATGCCCGGCTCATCGCTGAGGATATCGCGCAGCTGGAATTTACCGCCGCGTCCGCCGTCGCTGACCAGCTCAGGCATGGCGTTCGACAGACCGCCAGCGCCGACATCGTGGATAAACAAAATCGGGTTGGCGTCGCCCAGCTGCCAGCAGCGGTCGATAACCTCCTGGCAACGACGTTCCATCTCCGGGTTATCGCGCTGTACGGAGGCGAAATCGAGGTCGGCATCGGACTGGCCGGAGGCCATTGAAGAGGCCGCGCCGCCGCCGAGACCGATGTTCATTGCCGGACCGCCGAGAACAATCAGCTTCGCGCCGACGACAATTTCGCCCTTCTGCACGTGTTCGCCGCGAATGTTGCCAATTCCGCCCGCCAGCATAATGGGCTTATGGTAGCCGCGCAGCTCTTCGCCGTTGTGGCTGGTTACCTTCTCTTCATAGGTACGGAAATAGCCGTTGAGCGCCGGACGACCAAATTCGTTGTTAAACGCCGCGCCGCCCAGCGGACCTTCAGTCATGATATCCAGCGCGGTAACGATACGATCCGGTTTGCCGAAATCTTCTTCCCACGGCTGTTCAAACCCCGGAATCCGCAGGTTGGAAACCGAGAAACCCACCAGACCGGCTTTTGGCTTCGCCCCGCGTCCGGTGGCGCCTTCATCGCGAATTTCGCCGCCGGAACCTGTCGCCGCGCCCGGCCACGGAGAGATCGCCGTCGGGTGGTTATGGGTTTCGACCTTCATCAGAATATGCGCGTCTTCCTGGTGGAAGTCGTAGCGACCGGTTGCGTGGTCGGCAAAGTAGCGCCCCACGGCTGAACCTTCCATTACCGCGGCGTTGTCTTTATAAGCAGACAGCACGTAGTCCGGGGTTTTCTCGAAGGTGTTTTTGATCATTTTGAACAGCGACTTCGGCTGCTTTTCGCCATCGATGACCCAGTCGGCGTTAAAAATCTTGTGTCGGCAGTGCTCGGAGTTAGCCTGCGCGAACATATAGAGTTCGATATCGTTCGGGTTGCGGCCCAGCGTCTGGAAAGCATCCTGCAGATAGTCAATTTCGTCATCCGCCAGCGCAAGCCCCAGACGGAGGTTGGCGTCAATCAGCGCCTGACGCCCCAGGCCCAGCAGGTCAACGCTGGTGACCGGCGTTGGCTGATGATGGGCAAACAGTTTTTCACCCTCTTCCAGCGCGCCGAAAACGCTTTCCATCATGCGGTCATGAAGTTCGGCCGCCACCAGCGACCACTGTTCATCGTTCAGGCTGCTGGCTTCGACGTAATACGCGACGCCGCGCTCAAGGCGCACAATCTGAGACAGGCCGCAGTTATGGGCGATGTCGGTAGCTTTAGAAGACCAGGGAGAGATGGTGCCGGGACGGGGAGTAACGAGCAGTAGCTTGCCGGTTGGGGTATGGCTGCTTAAGTTCGGGCCATACTTGAGCAACCTTGCCAGACTCTCGCGATCGTTGTCGCTGAGCGGGGCGCTAAGGTCGGCAAAATGAACGTACTCGGCATATATCGTGCTGACCGGAAGGTTGGCCGCCTGGAAACGTGCCAGCAGTTTATTGATACGGAATGCCGACAGTGCAGGTGAACCACGCAAAATTTCCATCATAAGTCTCTCGTCTTCGAAGCTTTCATGGTGAGCCAGGGGGGAAACGGGCGCCATTATAGTGAATCCTGCGCCCCGACGAAACCGTTTGCGTAGAAATAAAATGATTGCCAGGGTTTATCAATAAATGTGACCCTCCTCGCGAATAAGTTGCCAACTGGCGCATTCTTAAGCAAAATGCCGCTCATTCCACGACAACCTTTTACTTATTCTGGTCATAGTCTGCTGAGGAACCCGAAGCTGCAGAAGATTAACTATCTGAAAAAATTAAAGATTAATTATCTGCTCATCGGCATTGTGACTCTCCTGCTGGCGGCTGCCCTGTGGCCGTCTCTCCCGTGGATGGGTAAGCCGGAAAACCGCGTGGCCGGGATCATGGCGCGCGGAGAACTGCGTATCAGCACCATTAATTCGCCAATGACCTTCGCGACCATTAACGATCGGACCTACGGTTTTGATTATGAGCTGGCGCAGCAGTTTGCCGACTACCTCGGCGTCGAGCTAAAAGTCACCGTCAGGCAGAATATCAGCCAGCTGTTTGATGACCTCGATGAAGGCAAAGCCGATATGCTGGCTGCCGGCCTGGTCTACAATTCCGAACGGGTGAAGAACTATCAGGTCGGGCCAACCTACTACTCCGTTTCGCAACAGCTGGTTTATCGCAAAGGCAGCCTGCGTCCGCGCAGCCTGGCAAATCTTACCGCCGACCAGTTGGCGATTGCTCCCGGACACGTGGCGATTAACGATCTTCAGGCCCTAAAAAAGCAAAAATACCCCGATCTCGACTGGCGCGTGGACGAGAAACGCGGGACGACGGCGCTGATGCAGGCGGTTATTGATGGCAAACTCGACTATACCGTTGCTGATTCGGTCGCCGTCAGCCTGTTCCAGCGCGTCCATCCGGAGCTGGCCGTCGCGCTTGATATCAGCGACGAGCAGCCGGTCACCTGGTTTAGCGAAAAAGGTGAGGACAACTCCCTGCCGGCAGCAATGCTCGATTTCTTCAATAATATTAACGAGGACGGCACACTGGCGAGGCTGGAGGAGAAATACCTTGGTCACGGCAACGATTTTGATTATGTAGACACCCGTACCTTCCTGCGCGCCGTGGAAAGCGTGCTCCCGGACCTGCAGCCAATGTTTGAAAAATATGCCCGTCAGATAGACTGGCGGCTTCTGGCGGCTATCTCATGGCAGGAATCGCACTGGGATCCGCAGGCCACCTCCCCGACCGGCGTTCGCGGCATCATGATGCTGACCCGCAATACCGCTCAAAGTCTGGGCTTGACCGATCGTACCGACGCCGAGCAAAGCCTCGACGGCGGCATGCGTTATTTACAGGATATGATGAATAAAGTGCCGGAGTCGGTCCCGCAGGACGAACGCATCTGGTTTGCGCTGGCGGCTTACAATATGGGCTACGCGCATATGCTCGATGCAATGGCGCTGACGAAAAAGCAGAAAGGCAACCCGAATAGCTGGGCCGATGTGAAGCAGCGTCTGCCGCTGCTAAGCCAGAAAAACTACTACAGCCGGCTGAAGTACGGCTTTGCACGCGGCCACGAAGCCTACGCCTACGTCGAAAATATCCGTAAATATCATATCAGCCTCGTGGGCTATCTTTCTGAAAAAGAGAGAAAGGACGCCCAGATAGCGGCACTAGGCGAGCACTATCCGGCAGTCATGCCGGAGGAGCTGGGTAAGGAAGAGCAGTACGCTATGTCCTTTTTCAGCTTCCGCGCAGAAACGCTGGTGGACAACGCGAAGCTGAAAATCCCCGGTACGGGGCATTAACCTTCCGCTTGCCGGCTAGCTCGCTTCAGCGCTTTTTTCTCTTCGCGTCGCCAGCGGAAAAAATCGCTCAGCATGCCGGAACAGGCCTCAGCCAAAATACCTTCCGTTATCTCGACCCGATGGTTCATTCCCGGATGGTGCAGCACGTCGATGAGCGACCCGGCTGCGCCGGTTTTCGCATCTCTGGCGCCAAAAACCAGCCGAGAGATGCGACTATGGACCATCGCTCCGGCGCACATCACGCAGGGTTCAAGGGTAACGTACAGCGTTGCGTCAATCAGACGATAGTTTTGCTGCACCAGCCCGCCCTGACGCAGCGCCATAATTTCGGCGTGCGCGGTCGGATCGTGACGTCCGATTGGCCGATTCCAGCCTTCGCCGATGACCTGATGATTATGCACCAGTACCGCGCCGACCGGCACTTCGCCCTCTTCCCAGGCGCGTTTCGCCAGCGTCAGAGCGTGACGCATCCAGTATTCATCATTTAATTCATGGTCAGACAAAGCGGGCACTCCTGCAGAAAAGCGGGGCGCATTATACATGGACGTTATGTATTACACACTATTCTAACTGCTGAAGATCGCCCTGCGGCGTCACCCGCCAGCGGTGCTGGCAAAAATAGAGCAGCGGGTTATCCTGCTCGCTGTCGCTGTAGCCGCTGTACAATCGCAGCGGAGCGCCGATTTTTTGTTCCAGCTGCGCCACTTTTTCATTGCCGAGGCAGCGCAGGGTTAATCCCCAGCCGCCGCAACGACGCTCCATCCGGCTGGCGATCAGGTTCACTCGCGGCAGCCAGGGAGTATCAAAATAAACCTGCTCAACCAGCGACTGCGGCGAGCCGGTAATCAGCCAGACGTCCGCATCGGTGCTGGTCAGATAGTTGTTGAGCCGCGCCTGTACTACCGGGAACGCCGTGACGTGCTGGCGAAACCAGCGGGCGAAACTCGCCTCAAGGCGTTTCAGGTGACGCTCGCTGCGGCCAAAAGTTGACGCCCACAGCAGCAGGCTCATCGGCCAGCGCGCAGCGCGTCCGAACAGCATCAGCCCGGCGGCAATAACCGGTAATAAAGGAATCACCAGCAGGACATTTAGCGGCTGGTGGCGCAGGACATAGCGCAAAAAGCTGCCGAACATATCCTGCTGATGTAAGGTTCCATCCAGATCAAAGAAAACCACTCTCCGCGTACTGCTATTCAAAACCCACTCCCCTGAACGATCGCCTGATAACCAATAGCTTAGCAGTCTTAAGCTGCGAATAGCGAAAACATACGCTGTTGTTGAATCCGGATTAAGAAAACGCTTCTGCAGAGAAATCTGAAGCTCAGAATTTTTAATTCGCAGTAATCCTCTTATAATCGAATACAAAATTCTTTCAGTCGAGGGTGAAGCCGTCCTCCGGAGCCGCTATGAACTGTTTGACCCGTATTCGCCAGCGCTACCCAACGCTGGCCGCAAGCGATAAAAAACTGGCCGATTTCATTCTGGCCCAACCGGATAAAACCCGCCACCTTAGCTCACAACAGCTGGCGGGCGAAGCCGGGGTCAGCCAGTCAAGCGTAGTCAAATTTGCGCAGAAGATGGGTTTCAAAGGTTTTCCGGCATTAAAGCTGGCGTTAAGCGAAGCCCTGGCAAGCGCCCCTACGCCACAGTCCGTGCCGGTACATAATCAGATCCGCGGCGACGATCCTCTCCGTCTGGTAGGCGAAAAACTCATTAAAGATAATATCGCGGCCATGCACGCTTCGCTGGACGTCAACGCCGAAGAGAAGCTGTTCGAAGCCGTCACGCTATTGCGCCACGCCCGCCGGGTCATTATTACCGGTATCGGCGCGTCGGGGCTGGTGGCAAGAAACTTCAGCTGGAAGCTGATGAAAATCGGCATTAATGCCGTGTCAGAACAGGATATGCATGCGCTGCTGGCGACGGTACAGGCGATGTCGCCGGACGATCTGCTGTTGGCTATCTCCTACTCCGGTGAACGACGCGAGATCAACATGGCGGCTGGTGAAGCGTTACGAGTAGGAAGCCAGATCCTGGCGATCACCGGATTTAACCCTAACGCTCTTCAGCAACAGGCGACGCTGTGCCTGTATACCATAGCGGAAGAACAGGCTACGCGCAGCGCCGCGATCTCCTCTACCAGCGCGCAGATGATGCTGACCGATCTTCTGTTTATGGGACTGGTGCAGCAGGATCTTGAGCGTGCCCCGGAGCGGATTCGCCATAGCGAAGCGCTGGTGAAAAAGCTGGTTTGACAGAGGCTCTTTCGCACCATGCGAAAGAGCCTCTGGGTTTATTGCGCTTCTTTTGCGTGAATAAGCTGCGTCAGAAGCGTATTCACCGGCACGGGGATATTATTCTGCATGCCAATTCGCGCGATGGCGCCGTTTAAATAGTCAATTTCCGTAAGTCGCCCCTTTTGCAAATCCTGATACATAGAGGGATAGTGATGGCCGCTTTCGCGCGGGTCGAAGACCTTCTTCACCGTATTCATTACCATCTCTCCGCTCAACGGAATATTCTGGCTGGCGGCAACTAATACAAATTCATCCACCACCGCCTGCGCTAAATCTAATGCGCCCGGCAGTTGACCGAAGCCGCCGACATTACAGTCCAGCAGCGCGCAGTAGGTATTCATCACGCTATTAAAAGCCGCTTTCTTCCAGATCGATAAGAGTACGTCAGGGCTTATTTCAGCATTCAATCCGGCGCTATTGAGAACGGCAACGATATTTTCTTCCAGAGCGGCGTCCTGGCTGGCAACCGGTTGCAGTTCAATCGTTCCGGTACCGGTGGCCATAATATGCCCGGGGCCCTCCAGTTCACTGGACCATAGCGTCACGCCAGCATAAATTTTTTGCCGATCGACGTATTTCTCCAGGGTTTCAATATTTCCGAGGCCATTCGATAAAATCATGACGACCTTCGCGGCTGGCAGCAGCGGCTTAATATGCTGCAGCATGCGATCGAGCTGCATGGCTTTAGTAAACAGAATAATCAGCTCAAACTCCCCCTGCGATTCATCAGCCAGCATTGCCGAAATGGGGTAATACTGCTGGCTTACTTCCGTTTCGACAAACAGTCCGTTGCTGCATATGGCGTTGACATGTTCGTGCCAGCCATCGATAAGCGTCACGTCGTGCCCGGCCCCCAGCAGCATGTAGCCAAAACGACAGCCCATAGCCCCGGCGCCTGCGATTGCAATTTTCATCTTTATTTCCTTACGCTTTGATCAATGAATTTTGGCTAAAACCACTGCGATATATTTTTTGGTAATCAGGGTTAATACGACACCAATAAGCAATAGCGCCACGGTCAGGATAAATACCGTGTTGTAGCTTCCTGTGTATTTTGCAATGGCGGAGGTTACATACGGCGCAATAACTGCGCCGACGGCAAAGCCAAAATACATAAAGCCATAATTGAGTCCCTGATTGCGCATCCCAAAATTCTGACTGGTCAATCCGGGAAAGATAACTAATATACCCGCATAAGCAAAGCCCACGCCCAGAGCGCTGAAGTAGAATACCGCCGTATTACCATTAAAGAATAATAACAAGAGCATGCAGAGGCAGGTAAAAAGATAAACGATTATCAGTGTATTATATCCTCCAAGCTTATCGGTTAATCCCCCCCAGAATAAACGGCCAATAGAATTAAATATCGATACCAGACTGACAACCAAGGCGCCAGACAGTAAACCATACTGCATCATACCAATTTGCGCTGAACTTGAGCTGATGACCATTCCGGAGAAAACGCCCAAAGCCAGAATGACGAATAGCAGCCAAAAACGGAGATCCTTTAACATATGTCGAAAGTCTTTATCCAGTGGCGATGCTTTAATTTCGCCACTATCTTTCGCTGGCGCGCTACGAATAAAAAACTGAACAATGAAGATAACCACCAGATATACAATACCGAGATATAATAAGGCCCGGCTGACATCGTGCGTTTGCGTCATAAAATATTCAGCCAGGCGGGTGCAAAGTAACGTACCCACGCCAACTCCGGCCAGGACAATACCGCTGGCAAGACCTCGGCGATCGGGGAAAAACTTCAGAATATTATTCAGATTGCCGGTAAAAGCAAGGCCGGAACCGAGCCCTGCAATGACGCCATAGGTTAAGAATAGCATTGGCAAATTATCCACGAATCCGGATAGGATAAAGCCTAAGGAGAACAGGATACCGCCGATAACTATCGCCTGCTTGCCTTTACCATTATCGATCATTCTCCCACCCCAAATCATGGGTAAAGGAATGATCCCCATATTGATAGAGAATGCTAAAGCCAGCGTAGCCGGGTCCCAGTGATATTGCGCCATTAATGGCGTTTTAAAATAGCTAAAGGCGTAGACGCCTCCGAGTACAAAATTTATGCACACGTGGGCTGCAAGCATTCCCCAGCGGTTGATTGATGCTGTCATAATTATTCCTTTTTTAAAATGCACTGATCACAGTTTAAAAAAAGCAAAATAGGCAAACAATTTGGTATTTTTTATAATCGTTATAACAAAACTCAATCGATTGGTATCTGACCTTAATGAATATCAAGCAGCTGCACTCTTTTCTGATATTGTGCGATGAACGGCATTACGGCCGGGCAGCCGCACGCTTGTTTATTACTCAGCCATCATTAAGCCAGCAAATAAAACAACTTGAGTCATCACTCAAAACAATATTATTCTCACGAAGAGGGCGAGGTATTGAATTAACAAAAGCCGGAATTATATTGCAACAACACGCTAACAAAATAATGGTGGATCTGAAAAATGCAGAGAACGAACTTCTGCCTTATCAGAACCAGCAACGGGACACAATATCTATTGGCGTGTCAGGCAGCTATCTGGTTCTGCCCGCCTTTCGTAGCTTTATGGCGCACCATCCGGCGATCTCTTTAAATGTTAAGGAGTTCTCTACGGAGCAAACGATAAAAAAACTGACGGACAGCGCCGTCGATATTGGCATTGTTTACCGAACGCCCCTCCCCGCCCAGCTTAGCTCGACGATGCTATTTGAGGATGAAATTATCGCCGCCATTCCGCTTTCGCATCCTCTGGCGCAGTACGAGCGTATCGATCCACAGGATTTAAACGATCAATCCATTATAGTGCTCAATGATTCCCTGCTATTGAGAGGCATCATCACGACTGAATTTAATCACCGCAAGGTCGTTCCCAACATCATCTGCGAGCTGGATAACCACTATTCGTGCCTTGAATATGCTGAGGCCCAGATTGGTATCGCCTTTATTACCCGCTCGTTAACCCGTTTGTCCACGCCGAAAAACGTTCGTCTGGTTTCCCTGAATATTCCTGCGTTCTTTATTCCGGTGATGCTGGTGCATAGCAAAGACCTTTCGCTGGACAACGCGACTATCTGTCTGCTCAAGCAGATCAAAAATTTTTACACCGTTGAGGGCCAATCAGCGGTGGAAAAGAGCTGGCCCGAGCGAAAAATGGGCGTATAATGCCCGCCCTGTTTGTGTTGTTTCTGAGAAATTCCTGATGGCGCTGTTAATCACCGAAAAATGTATCAACTGCGATATGTGCGAGCCGGAGTGCCCGAATGAGGCGATATCCATGGGTGATAGCATTTATGAAATTAACAGCGATCGCTGCACCGAATGCGTCGGCCACTATGATACGCCAACCTGCCAGAAGGTGTGCCCGATCCCAAATACCATTCTGAAAGATCCGGCCCATAACGAGAATGAAGAGCAGCTGTGGGATAAGTTTGTCCTGCTGCACCACGTGGACAAACTGTGATATTGCCGGATGGCGGCGTTAACCGACCTCTCCGGCCTGTAACAATTAGCTTTCGATAATCACCGTGGCGCAGGCATAGTGACGCTCGTCGGCCAGCGTCACGTGAATGCTGCTTACGCCCATACGCTCCGCCAGACCCTTTGCCTCGCCCCACAATCGCAGCTTTGGCTTACCCAGCTCGTCGTTGTAAACCTCAAACTGATTGAACGCCAGCCCGTTGCGGATGCCGGTGCCAAGCGCCTTGGCCGCCGCTTCTTTAACGGCGAAACGCTTCGCCAGAAAACGGACCGGCTGCTGATGCTGTTCCCATATCGCCCATTCAAAATCGCTGAGTACGCGACGGGCAAGACGATCGCCGCTGCGGGCTATCACCGCGTCAATACGGGCAATTTCAACAATATCAGTACCCAGTCCGAGAATCGCCATCAGCCGCGAGCTTCCTGCATCAGACGCTTCATTTCCGCAACCGCTTCCTTCAGGCCGCTCATTACCGCCCGGCCAATAATCGCATGACCGATGTTCAGCTCGTGCATTTCCGGCAGCGCGGCAATAGCCTTAACGTTATGGTACGTCAGGCCGTGACCGGCGTTGACCTTCAGCCCCAGGCTCGCGGCATAGGTTGCCGCTTTGGCGATACGTTCCAGCTCTTTTGCCTGTCCGGCGTCCGTTTGCGCATCAGCATAGCAGCCGGTGTGAATTTCGATATAAGGCACGCCGACGTCCGCTGCGGCCTTAATTTGCGCGTGGTCAGCATCAATAAACAGGGAGACGAGGATACCGGCCTCGGCCAGACGCTTACAGGCATCGCGCATTTTATCGAGCTGCCCCGCCACATCCAGTCCGCCTTCGGTTGTCACTTCCTGACGTTTTTCCGGCACCAGGCAGCAGAAATGCGGTTGAGTCTCACAGGCAATCTTCAGCATCTCTTCCGTCACCGCCATCTCAAGGTTCATGCGGGTATCCAGAGTCTGGCGCAAAATACGCACGTCGCGATCGGTAATATGGCGGCGATCTTCGCGCAGATGAACGGTAATACCGTCAGCGCCTGCCTGCTCGGCGATAAAGGCCGCCTGTACCGGATCCGGATAAGCGGTACCGCGAGCGTTGCGTAATGTCGCTATGTGGTCAATGTTGACCCCTAACAGTAATTCAGCCATGACAATCCTCGTTAATCGTTATTTGTTTTATCGGCCCGTGCGGGCAAAAACTGACGAAACAGCTCGCGACTTTTTAACGGCTTCCCACCAAGATAGGGCTTCAGGGCGATTCGGGTGAAACGCTTTGCCGCGCGCAGCGCATCGCTGTCCGGAAATTCGCGGCTGGCCAGCGCCTTCAGATGGTGCCCGGTAAAGGTGTTGTTATCAATAACCACGCTGGCGATAAAGCCTTTCTCTTCACGGTAGCGGTAGGTCATCGTATCGTCAACCGCTTCTCCGCTGCCGGCGCAGTGCAGGAAATCAACGCCATATCCCAGATGCCCAAGCAGCGCCAGCTCAAACCGCCGAAGCGCCGGTTCCGGCGAACCTGTAGCGCCAGCCAGCGACTGGATACAGTGCAGATAATCGAAAAAGAGTTCCGAGAAGCGCGTTTCGTGCTCAAGCACGCGAGAGAGCAGTTCGTTGACGTAAAGTCCGCTGTAGAGCGTGATTCCGCTGAGAGGGAGCGCCAGCGAGACGGCTTCCGCGCTGCGCAGCGTTTTAACTTCGCCGCGCCCGCCAAAGCGGAGCAGTAAGGGGGTAAAAGGCTGAAGAGCGCCTTTGAGGTTGGAGCGTTTGGAACGTGCGCCTTTTGCAACAAGGCGCACGCGACCGGACTCTTCCGTGAAGACGTCCAGCATCAGGCTGGTTTCGCTCCAGGGACGACTATGCAGTACGAAAGCGCGTTGCCAGCCTTCCATCATACTCGTCGTCTTTCAAGCCGCAGGTGCGTTGGCTGCGCCCACTCACCCCAGTCAATTACTGAAGTAAGCTCCCGGGGACTCGCGGTCTTGCCGCGCGACTCAGCCTCTGGCCTCGCTCCTTCGGAGCCAGCGCAAGCGCTGTTCAAAACACTTTGTGTTTTGTCCTGCACCTCGAAAGCCATAGAGTATCCAAACTTAGAGATCGTCGCCGTAACCGAGACTGCGCAGCGCGCGTTCGTCATCAGCCCAGCCGGATTTCACTTTCACCCAAAGTTCAAGGTGAACCGGCGCTTCAAACATATCCTGCATGTCTTTACGCGCTTCTATACCGATGGTTTTGATTTTGGCCCCTTTGTTACCAATCACCATCTTCTTCTGCCCTTCGCGCTCAACCAGAATCAGGCCATTAATGTCGTAACCGCCGCGCTCATTGGTGACAAAACGCTCAATTTCGACGGTGACGGAATATGGCAGTTCTGCGCCAAGGAAACGCATCAGCTTTTCACGAATGATCTCGGAAGCCATAAAGCGCTGCGAACGGTCAGTGATGTAATCTTCCGGGAAGTGGTGAATCGCCTCCGGCAAATGCTTGCGCACGATACCGGCGATCGTATCAACATTCAGCCCCGTTTCCGCAGAAATCGGTACGATATCGAGGAAGTTCATCTGACTGCCGAGGAACTGCAGGTGTGGCAGAAGATCCGCTTTTTCCTGGACGTTGTCGACTTTGTTGACCGCCAGAATCACCGGCGCTTTACCGTCGCGCAGCTTGTTGAGCACCATCTCGTCGTCCGGCGTCCAGCGGGTCCCTTCAACCACAAAGATAACCAGCTCAACGTCGCCAATAGAGCTGCTTGCTGCCTTGTTCATCAGGCGGTTAATCGCGCGTTTTTCTTCCATATGCAGACCGGGGGTATCGACGTAGATCGCCTGATACGGGCCTTCAGTATGGATACCGACGATGCGGTGACGCGTGGTCTGCGCTTTTCGGGAAGTGATCGAGATCTTCTGCCCGAGCAGCTTGTTCAGCAATGTGGATTTGCCCACGTTTGGACGACCAACGATGGCAATAAATCCGCAGTAGTTCTTTTCTTCGCTCATTCCAGCTCCAGCTTTTTCAGCGCCTGTTCGGCGGCAGCCTGCTCCGCCTTGCGACGGCTAGAACCCGTGCCAACCACCGGTTCACTCAGGCCGCTAACCTGGCAGTGGATAGTAAATTCCTGATCGTGCGCTTCACCGCGAACCTGTACCACCAGATAAGACGGCAGCGGCAGATGACGCCCCTGCAGATACTCCTGCAAGCGCGTCTTCGGATCTTTTTGCTTGTCACCAGGGCTGATTTCGTCCAGACGGCTCTGGTACCAGGAGAGGATAAGGCGCTCAACGTTCTGAATATCGCTGTCGAGGAAAATCCCGCCGATTAAAGCTTCAACGGTGTCCGCCAGTATCGATTCACGGCGAAAGCCTCCGCTTTTCAGTTCACCCGGCCCAAGACGCAGGCATTCACCTAATTCGAACTCGCGGGCAATTTCTGCCAGCGTGTTACCTCGTACCAGCGTCGCGCGCATGCGGCTCATATCGCCTTCGTCTACCCGAGGGAAACGATGATAGAGGGCGTTTGCGATCACAAAGCTCAATATTGAGTCGCCTAAAAACTCCAGGCGCTCATTGTGTTTGCTGCTGGCACTGCGGTGAGTTAATGCCTGTTGCAACAGCTCCTGATGATGAAAAGTGTAGCCCAGCTTCCGTTGAAGCCGATTAATTACGATGGGGTTCATGCGTTACCAATAGATGAATGCGTCAAAAATGCAGCACACGAAACCGACCTGAGTAAAAACCAACGCGGTTTCGTGTGCTGTGTCAATCTTACGAGAGACAACCTAAAACTTCGGGGGGATATTCTATACGCAACGACAAGGGATGTCGTTAGTTTGAATAGATTTAAATATTAAATAATTCACGCTGCCGTTATTGCGGCGGCAGCGTGAATAAGGCAGGAAAATTAATGAATGCCGCCAATGCGCGATAAACGTACGCCGGTAGGCCATTCACCTTCCTGTTTTTCGAAACTCATCCAGATTGCGGTGGCTTTACCCACCAGATTCGCTTCCGGCACAAAGCCCCAATAACGGCTGTCGGCGCTGTTATCGCGGTTGTCACCCATCATAAAATACTGCCCCGGGGGGACAATCCAGGTTGCCAGCGGTAGCCCGGACTGGTGGTAATACATCCCAACCTGATCCTGCGCAATCGGCACGGTCAAAATGCGGTGCGTCACGTCACCCAGCGTCTCTTTACGTTCGGTCAGACGAATTCCATTCGCTTTGGTCTCGCCTTTCGGCAGTTGCCAGAAACCGCTGGTCGCTTCACCGCCGTTGCTGCGGGAGAAGGTCTGTACGAAATCGCTCGGCTCAACGTTGGAGTAAGTGACCGGCAGAGCGTTGCCGCAGGCCTGACCAGAACTGCAGCCCGGCTGGATAGTGACCTGTTTAGCAATCGGATCGTAAGTGACTTTATCACCCGGTAAGCCGACGGCCCGCTTGATATAATCCAGGCGCGGATCCTGCGGATATTTAAAGACAACGATATCGCCGCGCTTCGGATGCCCGGTTTCGATCAGCGTTTTCTGGTAAATCGGATCCTTAATGCCGTAAGCAAACTTCTCTACCAGAATAAAATCGCCGATTAGTAGCGTCGGCATCATTGAGCCGGATGGGATCTGGAAGGGCTCATAAATAAATGAGCGAACCACCAGAACAATCGCCAGTACCGGGAAGATTGAAGCGCCGGTTTCCAGCCAGCCCGGTTTCGGGCCCACCTTTTTCAGCGTTTTCTTGTCCAGCTGGTCGCCGGTCGCCGCCTGGGCAGCGGCCTGACTTTCGCGACGTTTTGGCGCAAAGATAAACTTATCCAGGCACCACAACAGACCCGTCACCAAAGTTGCGATGACCAGGATCAGGGCAAACATGTTCGCCATGCCAACTCCTTAGGGTTATTTGCCGTCTTTACCAACGTGCAGAATGGCGAGGAACGCTTCCTGCGGCAGCTCAACGTTACCGACCTGCTTCATTCGTTTCTTACCTTCTTTCTGCTTCTGCAGCAGCTTTTTCTTACGGCTGACGTCGCCGCCATAGCATTTCGCCAGGACGTTTTTACGCAGCTGTTTAACGGTAGAACGGGCAATGATGTGGTTGCCGATAGCAGCCTGGATAGCGATATCGAACTGCTGACGCGGGATCAGCTCTTTCATCTTCTCAACCAGTTCGCGGCCGCGATACGGCGCATTATCGTTATGCGTGATCAGCGCCAGCGCATCCACGCGCTCGCCGTTAATCAACACATCCACGCGCACCATATTGGAGGCCTGGAAGCGTTTGAAGTTGTAGTCCAGCGAGGCATAGCCGCGGGAAGTAGACTTCAGACGGTCAAAGAAGTCGAGCACCACTTCCGCCATCGGAATTTCATAGGTCAACGCAACCTGATTGCCGTGATAGACCATATTGGTCTGTACGCCGCGTTTTTCGATACACAGGGTAATGACGTTGCCTAAAAACTCCTGCGGCAGCAGCATATGACACTCGGCGATCGGCTCGCGCAGCTCCTGAATATTGTTCAGCGGCGGCAGCTTGGACGGGCTATCGACGTAAATAACTTCTTTCGAGGTGGTTTCTACTTCATAAACGACCGTCGGCGCCGTGGTGATCAGATCCAGGTCATATTCACGCTCAAGACGCTCCTGGATGATCTCCATATGCAGAAGACCCAGGAAGCCGCAGCGGAAACCGAAGCCCAGCGCGGTGGAGCTTTCCGGTTCGTAGAACAGAGAGGCATCGTTAAGGCTCAGTTTGCCCAGCGCATCGCGGAAGTTCTCGTAATCATCAGAACTGACCGGGAACAGGCCGGCGTAAACCTGCGGTTTAACCTTTTTAAAGCCTGGCAGCGCTTTTTCCGCCGGGTTGCGGGAGAGAGTCAGCGTATCGCCGACCGGCGCGCCGAGAATATCTTTGATGGCGCAAACCAGCCAGCCTACCTCGCCGCATTTCAGCTCGGTACGGTCAACCTGTTTCGGCGTGAAGATGCCCAGGCGGTCGGCGTTATACACCTGCCCGGTACTCATCACCTTAATTTTATCGCCTTTACGCATGGTGCCGTTTTTGATACGCACCAGAGAGACGACGCCGAGGTAGTTATCGAACCAGGAGTCGATGATCAGAGCCTGCAGCGGCGCTTCCGGGTCGCCTTCCGGCGGCGGAATGTCGCGCACCAGGCGTTCCAGCACGTCCGGCACGCCAACGCCGGTCTTTGCAGAACAGCGCACCGCATCGGTAGCGTCGATACCGACGATGTCTTCAATTTCTTCCGCCACGCGCTCCGGATCGGCCGCCGGCAGGTCAATTTTGTTCAGGACCGGAACCACTTCCAGGTCCATTTCCATCGCCGTATAGCAGTTAGCCAGCGTCTGGGCTTCTACGCCCTGCCCCGCATCAACCACCAGCAAAGCGCCTTCACAGGCAGCAAGCGAACGAGAAACTTCATAAGAGAAGTCGACGTGGCCGGGCGTGTCGATAAAGTTCAGCTGATAGGTTTCGCCATCAGACGCTTTGTAATCGAGGGTGACGCTCTGCGCCTTGATGGTAATACCGCGCTCACGTTCAAGATCCATGGAGTCCAGAACCTGGGCTGCCATTTCACGATCGGAAAGGCCACCGCAAATCTGGATAATTCGGTCAGACAATGTCGACTTACCGTGGTCGATGTGAGCGATGATTGAAAAGTTACGTATATTCTTCATATTTAGAGTTAATTATGCCTTACGCGAATCATGAGGCCGCTGTACTGTGCCTGACGTTTTTTAATCCGAAAACGCCGCATTCTACACTACATCCACGAAACCAGGAAATGCTCTTACCGCTAGCATAGCTGGAGTAAATGACGAGTTCTTGCGTGAGTTGTAAATAAAGATAAGGGCCAGTGAAATCACTGACCCAATGGTGAGGAAGTCGTCTCGATGCGGACTAAATCTGGCGGTAAACCGACGCTAAGAATCACCGGCTGCCACGACTGCCGGGAAGCCAGGCCCGGCGAGAGGCCGCGCGCTACCAGAAACCCGCCGACGCCGCCCAGTATCGCCCCGCAGAGGGAGGCGAAATCATTGGCAAACAGCACCTGGAATATTGATGCCATTACGAACAAACCCACTAACGGCGCCATATAGACCAATACTGCCGACCCTAGCAGGCTGCTCTCGGCAATACCCAGCTCGACCTTTTGCCCGGCCGACAGCGGCTGTTCGCAGGGAACGCTAATTGTATGGCTGGTTTGCGGCCCTAGCTTATTCAGCACCCGGCTTCCGCAACCGGCGCGAGAAGCGCAGCTGCTGCAGGAGGCTTTGACATCGCAATGCACCAGCGCAACGCCATTGTCCCAGGAAACAACCGTCGCCCACTCTTTAATCATTGTACTGCCCTGAATTTGATACTGTCGGAAATCCGCTTGGCGGTTTGCGGAGGCAGCTCGCCAACAATGGTGATTTCTGCGTTATCATGCACGGTAGTCGCTACGGTACGACGGCCGGTACGCAGTAGCTGATCTGTGCTATTTGCCGTGGCGCGATTGATATTAATGGAGAAACTAAACAGCCCGTCGGAATACAATCGGGACTCTACCGGCCCATCGAAAGTGGGCAGGCGACGCTGGCTGCTGGACACTTCGGCAACACCCTGCGGCAGCCAGGTTGGCGCCCAGTTAAAGTTGGCCTTATTGCCCCCCTCCGGAACGGACAGCTGAGGAGGTAGATTAGCTTTAGACAGGGTTTCCATGCTGGCGCTGACGTTATCGCCAACGTTGAAGGAGACCACCCGGAACTGCTCAAGCGTTTCGCCATCCCGATCAAGCAGATCCACCCGCAGCGGAAGCTTAGTTTCCGCATCCAGCCAGGCGATATAGCTATAGCGGGTACCGTCGCGAGCCACGACGCGAACCACATCGCATAGACGATCGGCAATACGCGTACGCCCAACGGAAATGAAGTCGTAATAGGATGAAAGACGTTTAAAGTCGGAGTAAACCAGCGAGGGCAGCGAATCAACAATATAGTCGCCGTTTAGCGTAAAAGGATCGAGCCCGGGTTCAAAGTAGCTAATCTCCGTTCCGCGCAGCACCACTTCCCGACGGGGGCCGTCGAGCTGGAGAAGCTGAGCCAGAGTGCGATTATCCAGTTTAGCGTGTCGATAGCGCAGCGACTCAACACCCTGCTTGTTGATGCTGACGAAAGAGAGCTCGTAATTAAGGGACTGGCTGGCCAGATTCATCTGCTGCAACAACGCCCCGGACGATGTATCAGCCGAGGCGTTGACGGAGAAGAACAGGCTGCCTGCCATGAGCGACATGGCACACCAAAGTTGCTTCATTACTGCGATTGCGTTCCTAAAGTTTGATAGCCCGGCACCTGAACAGCGGCTTGTTGAGTCTGGGCCTGGCCAAACTGCAGCTGTTCCGCATGCAGGCGACGCTGCAATTCATAATCCTGCAGCATAGCATTAATTCTGCGGCGCTGTTCCTGCACTTGAGCCTGCTGGCCGGTACCTGCTGAGGCATCCGCCGGTACGCCCAGGCTAACCGGGCTGGCCTTACCCATCATCGGCATGGTGTTAAACACCGGCGCTTCCGGCTGCTGAGAGGTATCAGACTGGCCATTATACTGTTGAACGCCAACAATCACAGCCAGAGACACGCACGCGGCAACGCCCATCTGGGTGAGCGAACTGGCCCACGGGCGAACTTTTTGCCAGAAAGGCATCTGACGCCACTGGTGCGGTGCGGGCTGAGATTCCGGAATAAGAGGAACCGTCTGACGAACGGGCTCGTTTTCAATGGCGGCCATGACGCGAGCTGAGATATCAAAATGGAGCATCTCACTCGTATCGCCTCGCAGCGTATCGCGGATGAGATGGTAGCTCTCCCAGGTTTTTTGCATTTCAGATGAACGCTCCAGCTCATTGAGCAGTTCGTTATCCAGCGTTTCACCATCCATTAAGGCCGAAAGTTTTTCTTTCTGCATGCCTGATACCCTTTTCCAGTATTCCGCTATCGTCAACGCCTGATGAGCGGTTGAACTTTATTATCAATAGCTTCTCGCGCCCGGAAGATGCGTGAACGCACTGTGCCCACCGGACAATCCATGATGGCGGCTATTTCTTCATAGCTCATGCCATCCAGCTCCCGCAGGGTAATTGCCATGCGTAAATCCTCCGGAAGCGACTCAATGGTACGAAAGACTATCTGTCTCAGCTCTTCTGACAACATTAAGTTCTCAGGGTTCGAAATTTCTTTCAACGCCCCACCGCTTTCGAAGTTTTCAGCATCATTTGCATCAACATCGCTGGATGGCGGACGGCGCCCCTGAGCAACCAGATAATTCTTCGCCGTGTTTACGGCAATGCGATATAACCAGGTGTAAAAAGCACTATCCCCCCGGAAAGAATCCAGCGCACGCCATGCTTTAACGAACGACTCCTGAACAACGTCAGCGATATCGCCCGGCGGTACGTAGCGGGAGACCAGGCTTGCAACCTTATGCTGATAGCGTACCACCAGCAGGTTAAATGCTTTCTGATCTCCTTTCTGGACCCGTTCAACAAGGACCTGATCCGTTAACTGCTCGCTCATCCGAGGTAATGTCTCCCCAAACCCAATTCCCATGCGTATTCAAAAACACCACCCAATTACTGCATAAATGAGCAAGCAGAGGGTTGGAGTGTCTGAAAACAATAAAGTTCCGTTACGCCTTTGTTTTTCGTTCGGCACCGGCTGACGGATTGTTATCTCTCATTATATGTCCCGGTAGCTAAACGATATGTAAGATAATAAGAAAAAGCGCAAGACCCGCCAGAAGGGTAACGTAACCCGACTTTTATTTCACTATAAAATCTGAAGCTAACGAGCGGCTTCGCAAAACCTTTCGTAGACGTATCTTCCGCCACATTGTGACTCCATGTTTAGCCTGCACAACCAGCAGTAAAAAAAGTGTACGAATTATCGCTGGCTGGTGCTATTGTTCGGTAATCGTGTTTAGTAAATTAAACAAAGACTATGAATACAACTCCTGATTCCTCCTGTGATGTGCTAATTGTTGGCAGCGGCGCTGCTGGTTTATCTCTCGCCCTGCGCCTGGCGGAACGCTGTACGGTCACCGTTCTCAGCAAAGGCCCCATTAGTGAAGGGTCTACTTTCTATGCGCAAGGCGGCATCGCCGCCGTGTTTGATGAAACCGACAGCGTTGAATCCCACATCGAAGATACGCTGATTGCCGGAGCGGGTCTTTGCGATCGCCATGCGGTCTCCTTTGTTGCGAGCAACGCTAAACCCTGCGTTCAATGGCTTATCGATCAGGGCGTTTTGTTCGATACTGAGGTACAGGCAAACGGCGAAGCGAGCTATCACCTGACGCGCGAAGGGGGGCACAGTCACCGCCGTATCCTCCACGCCGCCGATGCGACCGGGAAAGCCGTAGAGACCACCCTGGTGAGCAAGGCGCTGGCCCACCCTAATATCCGGGTGCTGGAGCGCAGCAACGCCGTTGATCTGATTCTCTCCGATAAAATCGGCCTGCCGGGAACGCGGCGCGTTGTGGGAGCCTGGATCTGGAACCGTAATAAAGAAGCGGTTGAGACCTGCAGCGCAAAAGCTGTGGTGCTGGCGACCGGCGGCGCAGCGAAGGTTTATCAGTATACGACCAACCCTGACGTCTCTTCCGGGGATGGTATTGCAATGGCCTGGCGAGCCGGCTGTCGGGTCGCCAATCTGGAATTTAATCAGTTTCACCCAACGGCGCTGTACCATCCGCAAGCGCGCAATTTCCTGTTAACGGAAGCGCTGCGCGGCGAGGGCGCACTGTTGAAACGTCCGGACGGCACACGGTTTATGCCGGAATTTGACGAGCGCGGCGAACTGGCTCCGCGCGACATTGTCGCCAGAGCGATCGATCATGAGATGAAGCGCCTGGGCGTTGACTGTATGTATCTCGATATCAGCCATAAACCGGCAGAATTTATCCGCCACCACTTCCCGATGATCTACGAGAAGCTGCTGGGGCTGGGCATTGACCTGACAAAAGAGCCAGTTCCCATTGTGCCGGCGGCACATTATACCTGCGGCGGCGTGATGGTTGACGATCATGGGCGCACTGATGTTGACGGGCTGTACGCCATTGGCGAAGTGAGCTACACGGGATTACACGGCGCTAACCGTATGGCTTCAAATTCATTGCTGGAGTGCCTTGTTTACGGCTGGTCCGCTGCCGAAGATATCGTTAAGCGTATGCCGTTCGCTCAGGCGGTCAATAAACTGCCTTCCTGGGACGAAAGCCAGGTCGAAATACCTGATGAACTGGTCGTAATACAGCACAACTGGCATGAGCTGCGCTTGCTGATGTGGGATTATGTCGGCATCGTGCGTACCACTCGTCGTCTTGAACGCGCCCTGCGCCGTATTACTATGCTGCAACAGGAGCTGGACGAATACTACGCTCGCTTCCGTGTCTCTAATAATTTGCTGGAGCTGCGTAACCTGGTACAGGTTGCTGAGCTGATTGTACGCTGTGCCATGCAGCGTAAAGAGAGCCGCGGGCTTCACTATACGCTGGATTATCCTGAGCAGCTGCCCGACAGCGGACCGTCGGTGCTCTCGCCGCTGGCTCACATAAAAAGATAAAAATCCTGGGTCAAAGCGGTAAATCCTTCGGAATATTGCTGCTCTGGCCCGCGGATAACTAATCTGTCGCTAAAGCACTCTTCCCCCGCCGACGGCGAAAAAGCCAGCAGAACCCGATGCGGCGGGCGCATTTCCGTTTCCGCGACATCCGTTCGTAGACGCAGATGCCAGCCCATATTCTGCGCCCGCTGCACAAACGCGTTACCGATGTCGACCGGAAGCACAACGCAGAAAAACCCCTCTTCCGTAATAAGTTCGGCGGCGCAGGTTAATAATGTTGCGTGATCGAGAGAGGAAGTGTATCGAGCCTGCTCGCGCTGCGAGGTGGCGCAAGGTACGCCTTCTGCGAAAAAAGGCGGGTTGCTGACAATCAGCTCATAGCGTCGGGTTTGCCGCGGCTGCCATTGCTGAATATCGGCCTGATGAATCTGCAGACGCCCGGCCCATGGAGAATCCGCGGCGTTTTCTCGCGCCTGTTGTGCCGCCTCTTCGTCCAGCTCCACGGCATCCACGATGACCGTCTCCCCGGTACGCTGCGCGAGCATCAGGGCTAACAGGCCGCTGCCCGCGCCGATATCCAGCACGCGCTTAACCTGCGCGATCGGGGCCCATGCGCCAAGTAAAATACCGTCGGTACCCACTTTCATCGCACAGCGATCGTGGGCGACAAAAAACTGCTTAAACGTAAAACCATTGCGCGGCAGCGCGAACTTCGACTGGGACATCCTCGATAACCTTGCGGACAAAAACTCCTGAGCGTAAGGCTATGCACAATACCGGAGAACAGATAGCCTTACAAACAGATGAACATTGCGTCCGTAACGTCTATAATCGGCGGTCCACTCAGAGGTAGATCATGACTGTAACGACTTTTTCCGAACTTGAACTCGACGAAAACCTGCTGGACGCTCTCCAGGACAAAGGTTTCACACGCCCGACAGCCATTCAGGCCGCCGCTATTCCGCCTGCGCTTGATGGCCGTGATATTCTCGGTTCAGCCCCGACAGGCACCGGTAAAACGGCGGCGTATCTTCTGCCCGCGTTGCAGCATCTGCTCGATTTTCCACGCAAGAAATCTGGTCCGCCGCGCATTCTTATCCTGACCCCAACTCGCGAACTGGCAATGCAGGTTGCCGACCACGCGCGTGAGCTGGCAAAACATACTCATCTGGATATCGCCACCATTACCGGCGGTGTCGCCTATATGAACCATGCTGAAGTGTTCAGCGAGAACCAGGATATTGTGGTCGCCACGACCGGCCGCCTGCTGCAGTATATTAAAGAAGAAAACTTTGATTGCCGCGCCGTTGAAACCCTGATCCTTGATGAAGCGGACCGCATGCTGGATATGGGCTTCGCGCAGGATATCGAACACATTGCCGGTGAAACCCGCTGGCGTAAGCAGACGATGCTGTTCTCCGCCACCCTCGAAGGTGACGCCATTAAAGATTTTGCTGAACGCCTGCTGGAAGAACCGGTAGAAGTCTCGGCAACGCCCTCCACCCGCGAGCGTAAAAAAATTCACCAGTGGTATTACCGTGCCGATGACGTCAAGCACAAGACCGCTCTGCTGGTCCATCTGCTGAAGCAGCCGGAAGCGACGCGCTCTATCGTCTTCGTACGTAAGCGCGAGCGCGTTCATGAACTGGCGGGCTGGCTGCGTGAAGCGGGTATCAATACCTGCTGGCTGGAAGGCGAGATGGTGCAGGCGAAACGTAATGAAGCAATTAGCCGCCTGACCGATGGTCGAATTAACGTGTTAATCGCTACCGATGTTGCCGCACGCGGAATCGACATCGCGGACGTAAGCCACGTATTTAACTTCGACCTGCCGCGCACGGCAGATATTTACCTGCACCGTATTGGTCGTACCGGCCGGGCGGGTAAAAAAGGTACGGCTATTTCACTGGTTGAAGCCCACGATCATCTGCTGCTGGGTAAAATTGGCCGCTATACTGAAGAGCCGCTAAAAGCCCGCGTTATTGATGGGCTGCGCCCAACTACCCGCGCGCCAAGCGAGAAGCAAACCGGTAAACCGTCCAGGAAAGTATTAGCGAAGCGTGCAGAGAAGAAAGAGAAAGAAAAAGAGAAGCCGCGCGTGAAAAAACGCCACCGCGATACCAAAAACATTGGTAAGCGTCGTAAACCAAGCGGAGCGGATACCGCGCAGAAGGCAAACGAAGAGTAAAAAAACGCCGGGATATCCCGGCGTTTTTACATCAAAGTTGAGTCTTACAGGCTTTCGGTAAAAGTACGGGCGATAACGTCGCGCTGCTGTTCCGGCGTCAGGGAGTTAAAGCGCACCGCATAGCCAGAAACGCGAATGGTCAGCTGTGGATATTTTTCCGGATGTTCAACCGCATCCAGCAGAGTTTCGCGACGCAGAACGTTCACGTTCAGATGCTGACCGCCTTCAACGCGGACTTCAGGCTTCACGTCTACCGGGATTTCACGGTATTCGATCTCGCCCAGATTGCTCACCGCAACCACGTCATCTTCAGCAAAACCGGCTTTCGCGCACAGGCAGCGGGCTTCGCCTTTTTCGCTATCCAGCAGCCAGAAAGAGTTCAGCAGGTCGTCATTTGCAGCTTTAGTAATTTGGATACCAGTAATCATTTTATGCCTCCCAGGCAGTGTTTGTTCGATTATTGGCCTTCGCGGCCAATTGGTAAAACCATTGTTGTATGAGTGTATATATATCAGCCGGGCATCCGGCATTCTTTGATTTATATCAACAAAAACCCCATCACAAAAGTGGGTATAGGCAGATATTATTGTTTTACATCAAGTTACGCTACACCCTTCACCAAAAAAATTTGTAAATTTTCAATTTTTTTTGCACAAAGAACGCCAGTGGGATGGCGTAAATTTTGTGTTGTAGAAAGATGCAGTTAAGCTATGGCAATGACACTTTGCAGGAGAGCAAAATGACCACCCCATTAACCTGGCACGATGTGCTGGCAGAAGAGAAGCAGCAACCCTGGTTTGTTAATACCTTAAAAACGGTTGCTGAAGAGCGGCAATCGGGCATCACTATCTATCCTCCACAAAAAGACGTTTTCAACGCGTTTCGCTATACCGAGCTAAGCGACGTCAAAGTGGTGATCCTCGGTCAGGATCCCTACCACGGACCAGGACAGGCTCACGGCCTTGCCTTCTCTGTTTTACCGGGCGTTGCGACCCCTCCTTCTCTGCTGAACATGTATAAAGAGCTGGAAGGCACGATCCCGGGCTTTCAGCGCCCAAATCATGGTTATCTCGAAAGCTGGGCGCGTCAGGGGGTTTTGCTGCTTAATACCGTATTAACGGTACGCGCCGGGCAAGCGCACTCTCACGCTAGTCTTGGATGGGAAACCTTTACCGATAAAGTGATTTCACTGATTAACCAGCATCGGGAAGGGGTTGTATTTTTGCTGTGGGGTTCACATGCGCAAAAGAAAGGCGCGATTATCGATCGCCAGCGCCATTGCGTGCTCAAAGCGCCGCATCCGTCACCGCTCTCCGCGCACCGCGGCTTCTTCGGCTGTAATCATTTCGTCCTGGCGAATGAATGGCTGGCTGAACGCGGCGAAGCGCCAATTGACTGGCTACCCCGGCTGCCGGCTGAGAGCGAATAAAGCAGACCAGTGTTAAAAATCAATCACCACCTCCCCAGGAGGTGGTTTAGGGATGACAATGAAAATGCCAGCATTACGCTGGCATTTATCGTTCTGCGACAAGCTATCAAGCTTTGTTCTGTCGCCACCATTCTGCCAGCAGCACGCCGGTTGCCACGGAAACGTTCAGGCTTTCAACGTTGCCGGTGCCTTCGATAGCAATATTCAGATCGGCGCTGGAGATAGCGGCATCAGACAGACCGTCGCTCTCCTGCCCTAATACCAGCACCATCTTCTTCGGCAACTCGGCTTTAAACAGCGGAGTCCCGTTATGGCTGGAAGTTGAAACAATCGCGTAGCCCGCTTTACGGAAGCGCTCAAGCGTATCGATAAAGCTGTCGCCCGTAATCGGTTCAACGTGTTCTGCCCCGCCTTCGGCGGTACGAATCGCGGCACCGGACTCCATAACGCCAGCATCCTGCACAATTACGCCCTTAACGCCGAAGTGCGCGCAGCTGCGCATGATGGCGCCAAGGTTGTGCGGGTTGCCGACATCTTCCAGCGCCAGCACGCAATCTTCAGCGTCGGCTTTCGCCACCCACTGCTCAACAGAGGTGCCATGACGTTTTTTAATCAAGAAGCAAACTCCGCCGTGGTGTTCAGTGCCGGACGCTTTCGCCAGCTCTGCTTCATCAACGACGTGATAAGCTTTACGGTTAGCCGCCATCCAGCGCAGGGCTTCTTTGAAGCGCGGAGTCACGCTCTGGATAAACCAGGCGCGCACAATAGCGTCCGGACGGCTCTGGAAAAGCGCCTGGCAGGCATTTTCGCCGTAAACACGGGTCTCTTCCGCGCGTTGGCGACGCAGCACTTCAGGATCGATAAAGCTTTTTCCGCTGATCCCGCCGTGATCCGCTTTTACCGGCGTCTCATCACCCGGCGCGCGGGATACGGTACGCCACGGAGAGGAACCCTCACCGCCGAAGCCTTCACGCTTGCGATCGTCACGTTTACGATCGCCACCGCGGCTGTCTCTTTCATCGCGCGCAGGGCGGTTACGACCGTCAACACGAGACTTTCCTGGGCGTCCCCCACCTTTCCCGGTACGCGGGTTATGGGTACGTCGGTCAGAATCATCATCACTGCGGACATACATCACTTTGACCTTGCCGCTTTTATTTTTCAGTTCGTCGTCGCTCATTCATTTTCTCCACCTGCGCTGCGCGAAGCGCGCAGATTACCCGATGTGCCATCACTTAGCCATTATTTCATTTAAAAGCCTGAGTCTATCGTAATCATTGAATAAAACTCATTGTCCTTTATTAGTACTGCATCGATAATATGTAACATTACAGAAACAAATCGGCCACGTGCCGCGCTGCAACCCATAACCAGAGGTTAGTTATGAATACCGTTTGTGCCAGTTGTCAGGCTCTGAACCGCATCCCCGACGATCGTAGCGCTGATGGCGCGAAATGCGGGCGCTGCGGCCACGATCTTTTTGACGGCGATGTGATCAACGCGACCGGGGCAACGCTGGATAAACTGCTGAAGGACGATCTGCCCGTTGTCGTTGATTTCTGGGCGCCGTGGTGCGGCCCCTGCCGTAACTTTGCGCCCATTTTCGAAGATGTGGCTGAAGAGCGCAGCGGCGAAATGCGGTTCGTGAAAGTGAATACCGAAATGGAACGCGAACTGAGCGCCCGCTTCCGCATCCGCAGTATCCCGACCATTATGATGTTCAAAAATGGCGAAGTCATCGACATGCTGAACGGCGCCGTACCAAAAGCGCCTTTCGATAGCTGGTTGAACGAAGCCGGCCAGCAATAAACCCGACGGGGCACCGCTTGTGCCCCGTTTTTACCTCTGCGACAATGGCGTTTTTTCTTAGCGATCCCCATGACTGATAACGCCGTCCTTCGCCTTCGCGCCGAACGTCTCGCGCGCGCCACCCGGCCTTTTCTTGCTCGCGGCAACCGTATTCACCGCTGCCAGCGCTGTTTGCTGCCGTTGAAACAATGCCTCTGCGCGACCCTTAATCCCGTTGCCGCCACCAGCCGTTTTTGCCTGGTGATGTTCGATACCGAGCCAATGAAGCCCAGCAATACCGGACGCCTGATTGCCGATATCCTGCCGGATACGGAAGCCTTTCAATGGTCACGAACCGAACCGCCGCAGGCGCTTCTCGATCTCGTTGCCGACGCGAGATATCAGCCAATGGTGGTTTTTCCTGCCTCCTATGCCAGCGCCAGGCGCCGGGTACTTGACGCACCGCTTCCCGGCAAACCTCCGCTGTTTATTATGCTCGACGGCACCTGGCCCGAGGCGCGAAAAATGTTCCGCAAAAGTCCCTGGCTTGATGCGCTGCCGATGATTTCCGTTGATCTGTCCCGCGTCTCCGCTTATCGCCTGCGAGAAGCCCATGCAGAAGGCCAATACTGTACCGCTGAAGTCGCCATAGCGCTGCTGGATCTTGCGGGGGATGTCACCGCAGCCAGCGCCCTTGGCGATCATTTCAGCTTATTCAGAACGCGCTATCTGGCAGGAAAAACACAGCATAAGGGCGGTATCACAGCACAACTGACAGAAAACGTTTAAAATCATTCGGTCACTGGGGATCAAAGGAGACCGGAATGAGCCAACGAGGCCTCGAAGCATTACTGCGGCCGAAATCGATCGCCGTTATCGGCGCATCAATGAAACCACAGCGCGCCGGTTATCTGATGATGCGCAACCTGCTGGCTGGCGGGTTTAACGGCCCTGTCCTTCCCGTTACGCCGGCGTGGAAAGCGGTTCAGGGCGTACTGGCCTGGCCTGACGTCAACAGCCTGCCCTTTACCCCCGATCTCGCGGTGCTTTGCACCAATGCCCGAAGAAACCTTGAGCTTCTGGAAGCATTGGGGCAAAAAGGGTGTAAGACCTGCATTATTCTCTCTTCCCTACCCGAACAGTATCCCGCGCTGCTTGAATGCGCCGCCCGCTATCAAATGCGCCTGCTCGGGCCGAATAGTCTCGGCCTGCTTGCGCCCTGGCAGGGCCTTAACGCCAGCTTTTCGCCGGTTCCTATCCATCGCGGTAAACTGGCGTTTATTTCGCAATCGGCGGCCGTATCCAACACCATCCTCGACTGGGCCCAGCAGCGCGAAATGGGGTTTTCTTACTTTATTGCGCTCGGCGATAGCCTGGATATCGACGTTGATGACCTGCTCGATTTCCTTGCTCGCGACAGTAAAACCAGCGCTATTCTGCTCTATCTTGAACACCTTAGCGACGCCCGTCGCTTTGTCTCCGCGGCTCGTAGCGCATCGCGCAATAAGCCTATCCTGGTGATCAAAAGCGGGCGTAGTCCGGCGGCGCAAAAGCTGCTACACGTCAATTCCGGTATGGATCCGGCCTGGGACGCCGCTATTCAGCGCGCGGGTTTGTTGCGGGTTCAGGATACTCACGAACTGTTCTCTGCGGTGGAAACCCTCAGCCATATGCGCCCACTGCGCGGCGAGAAACTCATGATTATCAGCAACGGCGCAGCGCCGGCTGCGCTGGCGCTGGATGAGCTTTGGCTGCGCAACGGCAAACTTGCCGCTCTCAGCGAAGAGACCAGCGATCTTCTCCGCCAGGCGTTGCCTGAAACCATGGATATCGCTAACCCACTGGATCTCCGCGATGACGCCAGTAGCGAGCACTACCTCAAAGCGCTGAACGTGCTGCTGGATAGCCATGATTACGACGCGCTGCTGGTGATCCATTCACCCAGCGCGGCTGCTCCGGGGACGGAAAGCGCGCTGGCGCTGATTGACGCCCTGAAGCGCCACCCGCGCGGTAAATACGTTACGGTTCTGACTAACTGGTGCGGTGAGTTTTCATCGCAAGAGGCGCGTCGTCTGTTTAGCGATGCGGGACTACCGACCTATCGCACCCCCGAAGGGACGATAACCGCGTTTATGCATATGGTGGAATACCGGCGTAACCAGAAGCAGCTCAGAGAGACCCCGGTACTGCCAGTCTCATTAGCCACTAACACAGCCGAAGCGCATAGTCTGTTACAACGCGCAATCAATGAAGGTGCCACCACGCTGGATACCCATGAAGTGAGTCCTGTTCTGCGTGCTTACGGTATTCATACTCTACCGACGTGGATTGCCGCGGATAGCGCCGAGGCCGTGCATATCGCCGAACAGATAGGTTACCCCGTCGCGCTCAAGCTCCGCTCGCCAGACATCCCCCATAAGTCGGAAGTCCAGGGGGTCATGCTTTACCTACGTACGGCTACCGAGGTACAGCAGGCCGCGGACGCGATTATCGATCGCGTCAAAATGACCTGGCCGCAGGCGCGTATTCACGGACTGCTGGTGCAAAGCATGGCCAATCGAGCCGGGGCGCAGGAGCTGCGGGTCGTCGTCGAGCACGATCCGGTTTTTGGACCGCTGATCATGCTGGGCGAAGGCGGCGTCGAATGGCGAGCAGAAGATCAGGCCGCCGTCGCACTCCCGCCGCTCAATATGAACCTTGCGCGCTACCTGGTCATCCAGGCCATCAAAAGCAAAAAAGTGCGCGGGCGCAGCGCGCTGCGTCCGCTCGATATTCCCGGCCTGAGTCAGCTACTGGTACAGGTATCGAATTTGATCGTCGACTGCCCGGAAATCCAGCGCCTCGATATCCACCCTCTGCTGGCTTCCGGTCACGAGTTTACCGCGCTTGACGTCACGTTAACTCTCGCGCCGTTCACTGGCGATAGTGAAAGCCGCCTGGCCATCCGCCCTTATCCGCAGCAGCAGGAGGAGTGGGTAGTGATGAAGAATGGCGAACGCTGCCTTTTCCGTCCCATACTCCCGGAAGATGAGCCGCAGCTGCTGGCCTTTATCGCACAGGTCACGAAGGAAGATCTTTATTATCGTTACTTCAGCGAAATCAACGAATTTACTCACGATGATTTAGCTAACATGACGCAGATCGACTACGATCGAGAAATGGCCTTTGTTGCCGTGCGCACGACGGCTGAAGGGAATGAGATCCTCGGCGTGACGCGAGCGATCTCCGACCCGGATAACATCGATGCCGAATTTGCCGTACTGGTGCGCTCTGATTTAAAGGGTATGGGTTTAGGCCGTAAGCTACTGGAAAAGCTCATTGCCTATACGCAAAGTCACGGTCTGCAGCGGCTGAATGGCATTACTATGCCTAATAATAAAGGCATGATTGGACTCGCCAGAAAGCTAGGATTCTCAGTTGATATTCAGCTTGAAGATGGAATTGTCAGTTTGTCTCTACAGCTTGTATCTGAGCAATTACAATCGGCTGGCCGCAATTGTTGACTACTTTAACGGGTAGTAATGGTATTATTGCCCGCTTACGTCGTCTGCATGGTACAGAAGACCCTTCAATAAACAGAGAAGAAACGCACTGTGATGTTGTCAAAATTTAAACGCAATAAACATCAACAACACCTTGCCCAACTCCCTAAGCTTTCTCAGTCAGTTGATGATATCGAGTTCTTTTACGCTCCGGCAGATTTTCGGCAAGCGTTACTGGCCAGGATAGCTCAAGCCACCCAGCGTATTTGTATCATTGCGCTCTATCTGGAACAGGATGATGGCGGTAAAGGAATTTTGCAGGCGCTGTACGACGCTAAGCGTCAGCGTCCAGAGTTAGATGTCCAGGTGCTGGTTGACTGGCATCGTGCCCAGCGCGGGCGTATTGGCGTCGCCGCGTCAAACACCAACGCCGACTGGTATTGCCGCATGGCGCAGGAGAACCCTGGCGTCGATATCCCGGTTTATGGCGTTCCGGTCAATACCCGGGAAGCTCTCGGCGTCCTCCATTTCAAAGGCTTTATCATTGATGATTGCGTTCTCTACAGCGGCGCCAGTCTGAACGACGTTTACCTGCATCAGCACGATAAGTATCGTTATGATCGCTACCAGTGCATTCGCAACGCGAAAATGGCCGATGTGATGTTTGACTGGGTTACGAACAACCTGGTGCAAGGTCGCGGCGTTAACCGCCTTGATAAGGCCGATCGCCCAAAAAGCCCGGAAATCAAGAATGAAATCCGCCAGTACCGCCAGGAGCTGCGCGATAGCCGCTACCATTTCCCAGGCGATGCCGACGAAGAACAGCTGTCGGTAACCCCGCTAGTTGGCCTGGGCAAGACGAGCCTGCTGAATAAAACCATTTTCCATCTGATGCCCTGCGCTGAACATAAGCTGACTATCTGCACCCCCTATTTCAACCTGCCGGCTCTGCTGGTACGTAATATCATTCAGCTGTTGCGGAGTGGCAAAAAAGTCGAAATTATCGTCGGCGATAAAACCGCCAATGATTTCTATATTCCGGAAGATCAGCCATTTAAAATTATCGGCGCGCTGCCCTATCTTTATGAAATTAATCTGCGGCGCTTCCTGAGCCGTCTGCAGTATTACGTGAATACTGACCAGCTCATTGTCCGTTTATGGAAGGATGATGATAACAGCTATCACCTGAAAGGCATGTGGGTTGATGATGAGTGGATGCTACTGACCGGCAATAACCTGAACCCGCGCGCATGGCGGCTGGATTTGGAAAACGCGATTCTTATCCACGATCCAAAGCATCAGCTTGGTGCCATGCGCGAAAAAGAACTCAGCCTCATCCGTAAACATACCACGATCGTTAAGCACTATCGCGATCTACAAAGTATTGCCGACTACCCGATAAAAGTACGCAAACTGATCAGACGCCTGCGACGTATTCGAATCGACCGCCTTATCAGCCGTATTCTTTGAATTTCCGCCCCGCTCAGCGGGGCTTTTTCCTGGAATTTGTATGCGCAATATCATGCTTATTGCCCCGCTGTTACTACTGACCGGCTGCAGCCATATGGCCAATGATTCATGGAGCGGTCAGGACAAAGCCCAGCACTTCCTCGCCTCAGCGATGCTTTCTGCCGCAGGTAACGAATATGCCCAGCATCAAGGCTATAGTCGCGACCGGAGCGGCGCTATTGGCTTTATGTTTTCCGTGAGCTTAGGGGCATCGAAGGAGCTATGGGACAGCCGCCCGTCGGGGAGCGGCTGGAGCTGGAAAGATTTCGCCTGGGATGTGGCAGGCGCCACAACCGGCTATGCGGTATGGCAGCTGGCACATCAATAAATCTACAAGCGCAGCCCTTTACCTTTACGATGCAGCGTCAGAGAGACCAGAAAAGCAATCGCCCCCATGACGGTCACGTACCAGTAAAAAGCGTGCTCAATTCCCACAGATTTTAGCGACAGTGCGACATACTCGGCCGAGCCGCCGAATAGCGCATTGGCTACAGCGTAAGAAAGCCCAACGCCCAGAGCACGTACCTGGGCCGGAAACATTTCCGCCTTCAGAATGCCGCTGATTGAGGTGTAGAAACTGACGATCAGCAGGGCGCATATCACCAGAGCAAACGCCGCATACGGCGAACTCACGTTTTGTAGCGCATTAAGAATCGGCACGGTAAAGAGGGTGACCAACGCGCCAAAACAGAGCATTGAGGTACGACGGCCAATCTTGTCCGAGAGGGCGCCAAAAAGCGGCTGAACCAGCATATAAACAAATAAAGCAGCGGTCATAATCATGCTGGCGGTGCCCGCTGTCATACCCGCGGTATTGACCAGATATTTTTGCATATAAGTGGTGAAGGTATAAAAGCTTAACGACCCGGCGGCAGTAAAGCCCAGTACCATAATAAATGCCTTGCGGTTACGCCAGAGCCCTTTGAACGAACCAGCTTCTTTTAACGCGCGCGTTTCCTGCTTAGAAGTTTCGTCCAACTGGCGTCGCAGCCACAAGGCCACGATAGCCAGGACTGCGCCAAGGGCAAACGGAATACGCCATCCCCAGGCATGAAGATCTTCATCACTGAGGATCTGTTGTAATGCAACAACAACCAGCACCGCCAGAAGTTGACCACCAATCAGCGTGACGTACTGAAATGAGGCATAGAACCCTTTCTTACCTTCTACGGCAACTTCGCTCATATAGGTGGCGCTGGTACCGTATTCCCCCCCGACGGATAATCCCTGGAATAAACGTGCAAGCAGAAGCAGAGCCGGAGCCCAGGTTCCTATCGTTGCATAACCCGGCAGGCAGGCTATCACCAGTGAACCAAAACACATCATGCATACGGAAATCAGCATAGAAGTTTTGCGTCCACGACGATCAGCAATGCGCCCGAATATCCATCCGCCGATTGGACGCATCAGAAAACCGGCAGCAAACACTCCTGCCGTTTGTAACAATTGGGTTGTGGTATTCCCGGAAGGAAAGAAGATGTGCGCGAAATAGAGTGAGCAAAATGAATAGACATAAAAATCAAACCATTCCACCAGATTCCCTGACGATGCCCCAACAATGGCCCATATACGGCGCCGGGTATCGGCATGTTCCAGCGATTCACGTTCGCTAATACTGCTTTCTGTCATTGTAATTCTGCTCCAGCAAAGACTGCAATCTGCCTCATCGGGTGTCCCCGCGCCATCAGGCAAATCAGTTAGTAAATCAAATGTTATATAATTGTTATTTTTTAGTTTGTGATGCTATTCACATTTTTTTTCGTAATGTATCTTTTCGCGATTAAAAGTAGATTCTTAAGGATTAACAAAGTGAAATATGGTGAAGATCGGGCAATACAGTTTTTTATATAGGCTAAATCACGGTAAATATTTATGCGGGGCGAGGAACATTGAGGTTGAAAATTACCCCCATTGAGCCTGATGTTTCTTTTTTCTCTGGAGATAATCTTCATCCTGCCGAAGTTTATCCCACCATTGTTTAAAGACTGCCGCAGCTGCTGCCTTAACAGGATCATTACCACGTGGATTCAGGCAGCCATCCTTTGCATATTTTTTACCACCTTTGTAATTGGCATAACGCCTTGCCCGGGTGTAGCCCATCTGAATAAATTTTCGTGCCATATCCATACCAACGAAATCATTCTGCTGTCGATAAAACTCGAAGAGCTGATAAATTTCCCTGGCAGATTCAGTCGCGGATGCTTCATCTTTATAGCGCCAGTAGGGAAGGATTTCGCTTTTATAGGGCTCAACCAACAACACGCCCTGTTCGCCTCTTCCTACCTGATAGAGCTCCGGGTGCTGGCGAAAATCGATGCAGGAAAAGTCTTGCTGGTAATTAAAAGGCTTAATGGCCATTATTTTCTCTCATGCCCACAGGTACATATTATAAGCCTGGTACATAAGTCTGGAATGTGGAGAGGGAATTACTCTGGATCTTATACAGGGA
>NZ_BCZK01000005.1 GCF_001598695.1 Klebsiella oxytoca NBRC 105695
CGGACAGCGATTCGGATTCTGACAGCGATTCGGACTCTGACAGCGACTCGGATTCCGACAGCGATTCCGACTCCGACAGCGACTCGGACTCTGACAGCGATATTGAGGCCAACCCCGATAGCAACAGCCCGGACGTTGTCGCGCTGGAAGGTAACCTGAACAATGTCAGCGGTACCAGCGGTCAACTGGTTGGCCTGACCTTGCTCAGCACCGTCGATGTCTCGCTGCTGGCGGGCAATAATCTGCGCTTTAGCGTGGGAGCCGGCACCGTGGAGGATATGACGGTATCGGTGAACGGCAACTCGCTGCTGACGGCGAGCGGATTGCTGACCACTATCGTCAATCTGCTGGGGGCAGGAAATACCCTGAAGGCCGATCTGTCGGTGGTGAATACGGTCACCGGTGAAGTTGTGGCGATAGCGGAAAACAGCGTCTCTATCTCGGCGAGCCTGCTTGGCGGGCTCTCCTACAACGGCACGGTCTCCTTCGCCAATCTGCCGGCCGGTGACTACACCATGGTTATCTCTGCGCCGGAAAGTAACGGCACCCTGGTATCGTTGATCAACGCGCTGGCAGCGGCACAGGTGGCAAGCTTCGTCAACGTAGATGTGACGGATTCGGTTGGCTACAGCGTCGACGCCATTGAAGGTAACGTGCTGGATACAACCGCCAGCGGCGATATGCAGGATAGCGGTCAGGGCATCTCGGTCACCAGTGCGGTATCGGATTCCGTCGACGGATCGACCCCGGTCAATGTGACCAGCGCTGGCGTCGATATCACCGGAGCTTATGGGGTGCTGACGATTCACTCTGATGGCAGCTATAGCTACCAGTTGACCAAAGGCGGGGCCGCTATCGGTAAATCGGATGTCTTTAGCTATACCATTACCGATGAAGCGGGTAATACATCGACGACGAACCTGACGATTAATATCGGCGGCAATATCGAACCGGCGCAGGCCAATCCGGATGCTCAGGAAACGGATCTGACCGCGACGTTCGATACTCTCAACGGAGAAAGCGGTACTGTCGGTCAGCTCGTCGGCGTCTCGTTACTCGGTAACGTCAATGTTGGGTTACTTAACGGTAATAGCTTTGACTTTGATGTGGCCGCCGGCGCGAACGAAAAAGTGCTGCTGACGGTCTCAGGGAGCACCGGACTTAGTCTGGGCGCGGCACTGACGACGCTGCTGAGCCTGTTGGGCGGCGCATCGTCCTTCACGGCGGATCTCTCTATCATCGATAAGGCTACCGGAGAAGTCGTGCAGGTCCTGACAAACGCCGTCAACATTAACGTTAACGGCATCGGGCTCAGCCTCGGCTATAGCGGAGGCGGCTGGTCCTCGATGTTACCTTCAGGATCGTATACGGCGGTGGTCTCATCACCGAATACCGGAGGCCTGCTGGGGGCCCTGCTGGACCTGAACCTGGGGACCTTTGTCAACGTCTCGGTCACCGATTCTGAGGGCTATCACACCGACAGCCTGACGGGCAACGTGCTGCAAAGCGATGGTGCAGGCGACGTAGCGGATACAGGGGTCAATATTAAGGTGACCAGCGTCACCGCCACCTCGGTTAACGGCGCTGAACCTAAGGAGGTCAGCGGCAGCGGAACGACGATAGAGGGCGCATGGGGATCGTTGACCATCCACAGCGACGGTAGCTATACCTATCAGCCTTATGGCGGAGTGAATAGCGTCGGTCAATCGGAAGTCTTTACTTACACCATTACTGACAGCCTCGGCCACACGGCGAGCACCACGCTGACGATCGATATCGATAGCCCGGCTTCGCTGGCGGTCAATGACCAGGTCACGCTGAACGTAGCAACGGCGCTGGCAACGGTGAATGTTCCGGCGATTGACACTGCGGGGCTGAATACAAGCGGTAAATCAACCACGGGAGGCGTATCAGCAACCAGGACCATCAACTTCAGCGTTGGGGCCGATCGCGAAATGGATACGCTCTCGGTGAAAGTGAACTACACCGCGAGTGGCTCGGTGGTCAATACCGTCAAAATAGACAGCACGGTCAGCATTTATCACGTGCTCAGCGATGGCAGTAAGGTTCTGGTATGGCAGGGCACGCCGACAGAGAGCTTGACCACCGTTATCGGCACCACAACAAATGCTGCGGATACGTTAACGCTGATGAATGTGGCATTGAGCGAAGGTAACTACGAGATGGTTCTGGTGTCTAAGGCGACCGCCACTCTTGATACTTTCTTAACGCCGGCACCGAATTATACCGTCGGGGCTTCGATAACCGGTACGACCATTGACACCGCGACGCACTACACGGTAGCGGGAACCAACGTCAGTGGAAATATACAGAACGGAAATAACTCAGGCGGTACGGAAGATTTCCATGGCGTACTGTACTCGTCTTACAGCGTCTCCGGACACACTTCCAGCGGCGCTGCGGAAACCTGGACTTTCCACAGCAATGGCAGTATCACGACCAGCAACGGGAGTAACGTAAGCGCAACCAGCGTCACAATTTACGGTGACTATGGCACCCTGACGATGGCGAATAATGGTTCTTACACCTACAGTCTGAAGGCAGGAATGGATGTGTCGACCATCACGCATAAGGAAGTCTTTGCCTACTCGGTGAACGACAGCAATGGCGCTTCTTCCGCGGCGACGCTGACTATCGATCTGCATCCGCAGATTACCGGCAGCGTGAACGGCGACGACATCCACAGTACCGCTTACGACGATACCTTCACCCTGGGCATCGGGGCCGACACGGTAATCTACAACCTGCTGGCCGATGATAATACCGGCGGCAACGGAAGCGATACCTGGAAGGACTTCTCGGTTGCGCAAGGGGATCATATCGACGTATCGGCGCTGCTGGTCGGCTGGGATGGTAACAGCAGTAGCCTGGGCAATTATGTCACCTTGAGCTACGTGGGCAGTAATACGGTGGTATCTATCGACCGCGACGGTGGCGCAGGCGGCCATCAATCGACAACCTTAATCACGCTGGAAGGGGTGCATATCAATTCGCTCAACGAGCTGCTTGATACTAATAACTCCAACTAACTAGCTTAAATCGATGACGGCACAGGGAAGCGCCGTCCAGATTATTTTATCGCGGAGGAATCATTCAGGTCAGTGAAGCGGGAGATCGCCGACTATCATTTAATAAAAATAATGATGCGGAAATTATTATATCCGTTTTTTCAGTGCGTGTTTTCTGAAGGGTAAATTTGATGCGTCTATTTATACAAAAAAGGAATGTCATAACCTGTGGCTATACAGCTCTATTAATCACGTTAAATCCGTCGCTTTCAGCTCATGCGGAAAATTCATATTTGCTGCCGAATGATATTAGCAGCCAGCGTTTAACCGATAATCAGCAGGTCGCGGGGTATAACGACGAGATTATTAACAGTCAGACCCGAATATCCGGTCCGCTGGATATTAAAAAGGCGGTAAAAAACGCGGTGAACTGGCATCCCTCTATTACGCAGGAGGTCAGTAAGCTTCAGGAGATGGCGCAAAAAGTTGATGTGGCGAAAGCAAAATATTACCCGCAAATAAGTGCGGGTATGAATAATGGTTATACAAACACTTATTCTGATGCCGGATATACGCCATCGCTGGTCGTCTCAGTGTCGCAAATGCTTTACGACTTCGGCAAAGTGTCCAGTTCGGTGAGAGCAGCAGACTCCGGCGTGGCTCAGCAGCAGGCCACCGTGATGCTGAATATCGATCAGGTCGCTCACGATACCGCCGCGGCGGTAGTCCAGGTGCAGGGCTATCAAAAGCTGGTTGAAATCGCCAAAGCGCAGGTTAACTCGCTACAGCAGATCGGCGATCTTATTCGCCAGCGCAACGATGCGGGGGCATCTTCATTATCGGACGTTGTGCAGACCGATACCCGCGTGGAAGGCGCGCAATCCACGCTCCTGCAATATCAGGCGGCCCTTGAACGCTGGAAAGCCACGCTCGCGACCTATATCGGCATCGGCGGAATCGCGACGGTAACGGATGATGTCCCGCAGGGAATGGATGCCGCCTGCGCGGTATCCAAAATCGATTACCGTTCCGTTCCAGCGGTACTGGCGGCGCTGGCCCAGGCCGGTCAGGCGCAGGCGCAGCTGGATAACGCCAACGCGCAAATGCTGCCGACGATTTCCCTGGAACCGGAGGTGACCCATTACCTTAACGATAACTACGCCAACAGCGCGGTGCTGAATAAAACGCAATATTCCGCTTGGGTAAAAGTGCAAATGCCTATCTACCAGGGCGGGGCGATGACCGCCTCCCGAGACGCCGCCCAACAAAGTCTGGCGGCGGCGAATGCGGCGATCAAAACCGCCCAGCTGGACGCCAGCCAGAAGCTGAACGCCTCTCGCGATGAAGCGGTCAATCTTGCCCAGTCGCTGGGGATTCAGAAACGACAGCAGCAGCTGGGCGAGCAAACCCGGGCGCTGTACCAGGATCAGTATCTCCAGCTCGGTTCACGGCCGCTGCTGGATCTGCTCAACGTCGATCAGGAAATTTACCAGGCCAGATTTAGCCAGGTCCTGACGGAATCACAACTGCGCTCGCTGGAGCTGGACTGCCTGTTCAGCACCGGCAAGATGCGCACGGTGTTCGCGCTGGAAAATCAAAATATCCAGGGCGTGGAGATCCGCCCATGACCCCACAAGATGAACGTGCCGGAATACCGCACTTGTCCGATTGGTCGAATGCGATTGCCTTTATTGCCAACCACTATCGACAAAGTTTTTCTCCCGGAACGCTACATGCGGCTGCCGAATGGGCGACGCAGAAAACGCTGCCCGAAGCGCTCCGGCACCTGGCGCGCCACGCCGGATTACACTGCCAGTTTTTATCCGCCACCGATCAGAAAATGTCGGCCTGGCGGCTACCGCTCGTTATCCAGCTGCGCGATGGCCAGGTGGCGATAGTTGAAAGCTTTGACGTCAATAATGCCGTCGGGGTGCGGTTCGTGAAGGAGCTGTCGCTGCTCAGCTACTGCCCGCTGGAAACTCTGCTGCCGGAAATTGACAAGACCGTTGCTTTTCGCCCGTCGGCTCCGGAAAGGGATATTCGTACAGAAAGCTATCTGACCCGCTTTCAGCCGGACTGGCTGCGTAAAATTGTGCTGAAAGATCTTCGCCCCTATATGCACGTCATGCTGGCTTCGTTCGCCATTAACGTTCTGGCGCTGAGCGGGATTCTGTTTTCGATGCAGGTATACGATCGGGTGATCCCGGCCCAGTCTTATCCCACTCTTTATGTCCTGTTCAGCGGCGTATTGCTGGCGGCGGTATTTGCTTTTGCGCTGAAAATTATGCGCGGACACGTCACGGATCTGCTCGGCAAACGTGGGGATATTCGGGTCTCGGACCGGGTTTTCGGCCACGCGTTGCGCCTGAAAAACAGCGCAGTGCCGCGCTCAACGGGGAGCTTTATTTCGCAAATCCGCGAGCTGGAGCAGGTGCGCGAAATGATGACCTCAACGATGATGACCATCGTGGCGGATTTACCGTTCTTTTTGCTGTTCCAGGTGGTGCTGTTTATCGTCTCGCCGTGGCTAAGCTGGATAGCGCCGGTGGCGACGGTTCTGATGATCCTGCCCGGCCTGCTATTGCAGCGCAAGCTCGCGGCGCTGGCCAACAAAAATCAGCACGAAAATACCTTACGAAACGCCATTCTGGTGGAGAGTATTCAGGGTTTGCAGGACATCAAAATGATGCAGGCGGAAAGCCGCTTTTTGCATCAGTGGAATAGCTATATTGCGATTACCGCCGAGTCGGGGGTCAGAACGCGCAGGCTCACTCACGGCCTGGTCAGCTGGGGAATGTCGGTACAAAACCTGCTATACGCCACGGTAGTGGTGGTCGGCGCGCCGCTGGTGATTAATGGCGACATCACCACCGGGGCCATGGTGGCGGCATCGATGCTTTCAACCCGCATGGTCGCGCCGATGACCGCGCTGTGCGGCGTGCTTGCTCGCTGGCAGCAGGTGAAAACGGCGAAGGCCAGCCTCGATAATCTGATGGCGCTACCGGTCGAAGGCGGCCAGGACGAACCCCGGGTTCACCGCGCCGTGCTGCACGGTAACTATGAGTTCCGCCAGGCGGAATTCCGCTACGGCCTTAACGACGCCGCGATTCCGCTGCGAATTAACCAGCTATCGATTAAAGCCGGTGAGAGAATCGCCATCCTTGGGCGAATCGGCGCCGGTAAATCGACCCTATTGCAGGCGATGATGGGCAACGTCGAGCTGGTCGCCGGCGAACTGCGGCTGGATGATTTAAGCCTGCCGCAGATCGACCTTGCGGATATTCGCCGCAACGCCACTTTGCTCACCCAGGAGGCGCGGCTGTTTCACGGCACCCTGCGCGAGAATTTAATCCTTGGGCGGCCAGCGGCGACGGATGATGAAATCTTCTCGGTGCTTACCCTGTGCGGCGCTCTGGAGTTTGTACGCAAACTGCCCCTCGGCCTCGAACATATTGTCATGGAAGGCGGGGTGGGGCTTTCAGGCGGCCAGCGCCAGTCGCTGCTGCTGGCCAGAACCCTGCTGCGCGATCCGAACATCGTCCTGCTTGATGAACCGACCTCTTATTTCGACGAGCGAACGGAAAAGGCCTTTGTGGAACAGCTGGCGCTGTGGGCCGGCGAGCGAACGATGATTATCGCCACGCATAAAGCGGCGGTGCTCAATATCGTTGACCGGATTCTGGTCATCCAGGATGGACAGCTGGCGCTGGATAAACCTAAAGCCACCGTCTTTGAACAAGAGAAAGCCCGCGGCCAGGTGGTGAATATATGAATAAGCTTCCCATGATGGCGGATCATGACCCGGTGGCGCTGCTGCCGGATAACGAACAAGACGAAGCGAAGATCGTAAAATCGCGGCGGCTGATACTGCTGCTGGCCGGTATGCTGCTGGTGGGCGCTGTCTGGGCCTGGTTCGCCGTGCTGGATGAAGTCTCTACGGGCACCGGAAAAGTGATCCCCAGCTCCCGGGAGCAGGTGATTCAGACCCTCGATGGCGGCATCTTAACCGAGCTGAACGTGCAGGAGGGCAGCAAAGTGCAAGCCGGACAGGTCGTGGCGCGCCTCGACCCCACCCGCAGCGAATCTAACGTGGGGGAAAGCCAGGCGAAGTATCGCGCCTCTCTGGCGGCGAGCATTCGCTTAACTGCTGAGGTCAACAATCAGCCGCTGGTGTTTCCCGACACCCTGAAAGCCTGGCCCGCGCTGTTGGCGGAGGAGACCCGCCTTTACCATAGCCGCAAGGAGCAACTGAGCAAATCGACGCGTCAGCTGGATGAGTCGTTAAAGCTGGTCAATAGCGAACTGGCCATTACTGAAAAACTGGCGAAAACCGGGGCGGCGAGCAACGTCGAAGTGCTGCGTCTTCGTCAGCAGGTCGCGGATATTAGTTTTAAAAAAATCGATCTCAATACGCGTTATTTTGTTGACGCGCGTGAACAGCTGTCAAAAGCCAATGCCGATGTAGCCAGCCTGGCGGAAGTGATTAAAGGGCGCGCCGATTCGGTGACGCGTTTAACCGTCCGCTCGCCGGTACAGGGAATTGTTAAAAATATTAAGGTCAATACTATTGGTGGGGTTATTGCGCCCAATGGCGAATTGATGGAAATCGTGCCTGTAGACGGCCGTTTATTAATCGAAGCGCGGATCTCCCCTCGCGATATTGCTTTTATCCATCCCGACCAGCAGGCGCTGGTCAAAATTACCGCCTATGATTATGCCATCTATGGCGCACTTAACGGCGTGGTGGAAACCATATCGCCGGATACCACTCAGGATGAAGCTAAACCCGATATTTACTACTACCGGGTATTTATCCGTACTGATAATGATTACCTGGAGAATAAGAGCGGCAAGCGCTTTTTAATTGGCCCGGGGATGATCGCTACCGTTGATATTAAGACTGGTGAAAAAACGATTATGGATTATCTGGTAAAACCATTTAATCGGGCCAAAGAAGCATTAAGGGAGCGCTAATCAAAGTGCGAACATCTTGTCGGCTACGGGTTCTCCGCCGTTTGCGGTCCGGGAGATGTGCCGGGGCTGATACCCCGGCGCGGTATACGGGAATGACAGGTCGGATAAGGCGTCATACGCCACCCGACAATAATGTGGCGCAATCCCTAAAACGAGTTTGTTTGCAGTCTCTGATAATAATTTTTAAACATCCAACGCATTCTTGAATAAATGGAGAGGGAAAGATGGCGCTAAGTGACTTACTGCAACAAGCTTGCTTTCAGGCCAAAAAATTGAAATCCACCGTGTTGCCCTCTGACTATCCGGCATGGGTGATTTTCTTTAGCGTCAGCGATGGCAAAGAGCGGGCGCATATGCATATCGCCAGCGGAACCAGCTTCGATCTCGCCTGGCTGGCGGGGGCCAGAGCGCTGCAGGAGTGGCGTAAAAAGCAGGCCAATGAACCGCAGTGGCTGCGTATCGACGTTGTGGACAGCGTGGAAAAGCTCAGCTGGCACTCCCTCAATGAGAAATTCAGAGTCACCAAGCGCAACTATTTTCGCTTTGGACTCGCGTTTGACCCGCAGTTTAGCTGTGCGATGCTAGAGCAGGAAATCGCCGGCAACGCGCTGCTCTACGACGGCGACAATGGCGTCGTCGCGCCGAATAGCGTCAATTTGCAAAACTACGGCCAGCGGCGGTTTAAGCAGACGCTTAGCTGGCCGGAGGATCCGCAGCAGCCTCTGTGGCGTTTTAAAACCCAGGCGGTCTTTTGCGATCGCTTTGGCGTAAAAGTCATTGAACATGCCGGGAGGGGCTCCGGCTATCGCGCCATTGGGGAAAACTGGCAGCAAGCGTGCCTGGCTGAGGTGATTAAAAAAGGCAGCGATTATCTGGCCCGTCAGGTCAGGAAAGACGGGCTGTATCATTATGGCTGGTTTCCCTGTTTCGATCGCCCGGTCCGTTCCTATAACGCGCTGCGCCACGCCAGCTCGACCTATTCGCTGATCGAAGGCTGGGAAGCGACGCGCCTGCCGTCGGTTCGCCAGGCCATAGACCGGGCGATTGCGTATCTGGTAAGCACGCTGATTGAGGTGCGGACGTTGGATGATGGGCGCGAGGCAGCGTTCCTCTGCGACGTTGGCGAGGAGATCAAGCTTGGCGGTAATGCCGTCAGCATCCTGGCGCTGGTAAAATATACCGAAACGACCGGAGACCGGCAGTACCTGCCGCTGATGGCGCAGCTGGCGACCGGTATTGCCTGGATGCAGGATCCGCAAAGCGGCCAATTTGTTCATGTATTAAATAGCCACGATCTGTCGTTGAAGGCCAAATTCCGCATTATCTACTACGATGGCGAAGCGGCGTTTGCCTTGATGCGCCTGTACGGCCTGACCAAAGAGCCATTGTGGCTGGACGTGGTGGAAAAAGCCTTCGCCTATTTCATTCAAAACAAACACTGGCAGCATCACGACCACTGGCTGAGCTACTGCGTAAATGAATTAACCCGCTTCCGCCCGGAGGAGAAGTACTTTCGTTTTGGTCTCAATAATGTGCGCGATCATCTTGATTTCGTACTGCATCGTGTGACGACCTATCCCACGCTGCTGGAGCTAATGATGGCGGCGTCGGAAATGGTCACCCGGCTGGGCGCCTCGCCCGAGCACCGCCACCTGCTGGATGATTTTGACCAGCAAAAATTCTGGCAGGCGCTGGAAACCCGCGCCCGCTATTTGCTGAACGGCTTCTTCTGGCCCGAGCTGGCGATGTTCTTTAAAAATCCCGCGCGGATCGTTAACAGCTTCTTTATACGCCACCACAGCTACCGCGTACGTATCGATGACGTCGAACACTATCTCTCCGGCTTTATCGCCTATCAGAAATACCACTTAGCGGCAAAAAAGCCGTCGCTCCAGCAGGACAACGCGCCGTCGTCGATTGATGCGACGCCCGTTTTTCTGCTGGAGACGCTACGCGATGTCGGTAACGGTATCGAGGTGGCCGCCATGCGGCGGGCGAAGCTGTTCACCGAACATCTGCGCGCCGTACCCTGGCTGATTACCGCGACGTGGAATCCCGAATTACCCACGGTGGTCAAGGCGCTGAAGGCGCGGGGGGCGCTGCCCAAAGAGGTACCGGTTTATAACCTTTACCAGTGGTTAAGCGACTGCCTGGAGATGAACGCGATTGCGACGCTGGAGCCGCTGGTGGGGAGTATTGAACTCAGGCATGTCGTCAATCCCGACGCGGACCTGCCGGTGGGAAAACAGAACTTCCTGCTACGCCCGCAGGGGAAAATTATCGAAGATTATATCGATAGCGCCGGCAATATTCTGCTGCGTAAAAGCTTTGATGAGAAGAAAGGCAACCTGCGGCTCAGCGCTCTGGAAATTGCCCTCGCCGGGGGCGACGTCAAACGCTTTACTCTGGAGGAGGACTTTTTTTCGTGGATGCTGGAAACCATGCTGGCGGGGAAAGGGCGTTGGCACTTTATCGTGGATAAAAATAAAACGTGGAAAAACTTCGTCTGTTCACGGCCAGCTCAGCGTATGGCCTGCTCATTAAGCGCCATTATTCACTCCCATCATCAGCTCTCTAACGGCGCGCTGAAAAGCTCATATCGACACCTCCTGGAGCAGCCGGATCTCGTCGACCAGTTGATTATCCTCACCGATGAGCAGTGGCAGGATTTGCAGCAGGAGGGATTCCCGGCTACGCAGATGGCGGTGATCCCCAACCATCTCGATAACGGCAATATTCCGGCGAACCCGCAGAAAGTGCCGTCACAAACGGTTATCTACCTCGCGCGTTACTCGGAGGAGAAGCAGCACGCCTTACTGCTGAGCGCCTTTCGTAAAGTGCTGGCGGTTATCCCCGATGCGCAGCTGCACACTTATGGCGTAGGGCCGCTGCGGCGCAGCCTGAGCGCGCAGGTGGCGGAGTGGGGGCTGGCGCAGGCGATCCATATCAATGGCTTCACGTCCGATATCGCCCAGGCGCATAAAACGGCCTGCTGTACCGTGCTTTGTTCGACTCAGGAAGGGCAGTCTATTTCCGCCGTGGAGGCGATGGCCTACGGTACCCCGCTGATTAGCTTTGCTATCAAATACGGTCCGCGCGACATCCTGCAGGACAGGCAAGCGGGGATGCTGGTTCCCTGCGGCGATGAAGAAGCTCTGGCGGCGGCGTTGATCAAGGTTATCGCGGACAAAACGCTACAGCAAAGTATGCGGCAGGCCGCGCTGCGCAACGCTCAACGCTATTATGCCAGCGCCATCGCCGAACGCTGGGCAGCGTGGCTGCAGGCCAGCGAGCGGCTGATGGCAGCGCAGGCGAAGGCGGATATCGGCCTGGCCAGCAAGAGTCCACAGGCGGCAAGCGTTGGGTAACCGTCCGTGTCCGTTTCCCCTGCGCTTGCCGCAGGAGAGGCCATGAGGCGAGTCGTCGCGCTGCTGCTGGCCTGCGGCGGCTGTGCGCCGCTGCTGGCCCGCGACGTGGTGCAGGTTGCCCGCTGCGTGCCAGGATCGCTGCTGCACAATCATCATCTGGAAAAAGCGCACGTTGTCGATGAGTTTCATATTTATTACAGCCTGCAGGGTAAGGACGCCCTGCAATACCCGCAGGATAGTACCGGCGATGGCGTGCCGGATGTCGTGAAAGACATCGCGAGCCAGCTCCAGGCTGCAAAATATCTTTACACCTCGCTGCTGGGTCTACGCCCGCCGCTGCAGCAGAAAATTTATACCCAGGCCCGACAAATTAATATCTACCTGCTGACGCTTCCCAAAGGTCACGGCCTGGCCTTTGACCGCGTGGCGGCGGAAACCATGAGCGATGGCGCGACGCTCCCCTGCGGTTTAAAAATTGTCCTCAATGCGGCCCGGCGGCCGGCGCGCAACGTTACGCCCGCCCATGAATTGTTCCATTTGTATCAGTACGGCTACGCGGTTTTTAAACAGAAATGGTATCTGGAAGGCATGGCGCGCTGGATGGAAAATGCATTCAGGCCCGCGGAGCAAAGCATCTTGCCGTTAGCCGCCCCGCCCGTTTGCGAAAATTATTTCTCGCGCGGCTACGGCGCGGCAAGCTTTTGGGCCAGCCACGCGCAGCAGTCGTTTGCCGCCACCATATTGCCGGACCACGCGCTGGCGTATCGCTACATCGACGGTAGCCCGGTGTTTAAAATTCAGGTTTTACCGGGTGGGGCGATGCTCGCGCCGTTTTTTCAACAGCTTGCGCTTAATAGCGAGGGCATTTCACGTGAGATGAGGCTGGCTAATACCCGCTGGAGTGAAAAACAGCAGCGTGACGGACGGTTTAATAACCAGATATGCCAGGCGCTGGCAGCGACTGCAAAAAGAGAGGGTAATAAAAAACCCGCAGCGCGGGTTTTAGATTAGTTGCGCAATCGCGGCGCCTGCAGCTGCTGGCGTATGGTTCTCGCCAGCTCGTCCAGAGACGGTTGCTCCGGATGCTCGTCGCTGGGCTCGCTGCTTAGCTGCGCTTCTGCAAGATAAGTGTGAATCGGCTGGCCATCGTCATCTTCCATCACCACGTGATACCAGGGCGCAAGACGCAAATCGTCGTTAGCGGCGATTTCGTCTACTTCCGGCTCCGTGAGCGAATATTCTGGATCGACATCGACGATTACGCCCAGGTAGCCCAGAAGCGTGTGGCGAACTTGTTGGCCAATACCGAATTTGCTGGCTATCATAAGCACCTCCCGGGTTACATGATTACCTGCTATATGCGGGCCGATTCTCCATTTTCAAGTTACATAATGCGACAAGCAAACCCTTTCAGATACAGCCCTTCCGGATAGGTTGCAATCACCGGGTGATCGGCAGCCTGACGGAACTGTTCTATAAATTGTACATCACGTCCGGCATCCAGGGCGGCATCGGCGATGATTTTCTGAAATAAATCGGTGGTCATCAGGCCGGAGCAGGAGAAGGTCAACAGAATGCCGCCGGGGTTCAGGAGCTGGATCGCCAGCATATTGATATCTTTATAGCCGCGGCAGGCGCCCATCAGCTGGCTTTTGTTTTCGACAAACTTTGGCGGGTCCATCACGATGACATCAAACTTTTCGCCTGAATCGCGATATTTACGCAGCAGCTTGAACACATCGTCACGGACGAATTCCGCTTTCGATAAATCCAGCTTATTCAGCTCAACGTTCTGTCTGGCGACGTCCAGCGCTTCCTGCGACGTATCGACGCTGACAACCTGACGGCAGCCGCCCATCAGCGCAGAGATGGCAAAACCGCCGGTATAGGAGAAGCAGTTCAGCACACGTTTATCCGCAACATAGCGACGCGTCGCCAGGCGGCTGTCGCGCTGGTCAAGGTAATAGCCGGTTTTGTGGCCGCCCTGAATGTCGACCAGCAGCTGCATACCGTGCTCGGTAATCGGCAGCAGGGCAGGCGGCAGTTCACCGACCACCGGCCCCTGCGCCAGCTCCAGGCCCTCTTTTTTACGTACCGCGACATCGCTACGATCGTAGATGGCGCAGTTCGGGAACAGCGTTTGCAGCGCGCTGACAATTGACGCGCGCTGATATTCAGCGCCGGCGCTCAGCAGCTGCAGCACAAAAAAGTCGCCAAAACGATCGATGGTAACGCCCGGCAGGCCGTCGGATTCTCCGGCAATCAGGCGGTAGCTATCGAGCCCGTCGCGGGCCGCCAGCCACTCACGCCAGGTGTGCGCCTGCTGCAGGCGACGCTCGAAAAAGGCGTTATCAATGGCTTCAGTGCGATCGAAGCTCCAGACGCGGGCGCGGATCTGCGACGAAGGCGAATAGGCGCCGCGGGCCAGCCATTTTCCCTGTGCATCCACAATATCGATGGTTTCACCTGAACGGGCTTTACCTTCCATCCGGGCGACGGCGCCGGAGAAAATCCACGGATGGCGACGCAGCAGGGATTTCTCGCGTCCTTTGGTTAACACTAAGCGGGGGAAAATGGAGTCTGTCATGGAGCTACCTTTAAGCAACGGGAATATCGGCACTAAAAAACGGCGCGTAGATTAGCACAAGTGGCTGTGGCAAGCACCATTCCACCGCTATCGGCAGGTGAGCGTTTCGGCACAAAATGCAGGCGCTTTGGCACAATAAAAATCTCGCCGCGATCTTACAGTATTTCCTCAACCGACGGAGGAAAATACGATGAAAACAGGATTGAAATGGGCTGTCGCAATAATGGTTATTATGAGCGGAACGGCGAATGCCGCAGCGTTTAGCGTCAGCAGCGTAGATATGCGCGATGGCGGGTCTCTGGCGCAGAATCACTGGTTTGGCGGCTTTGGCTGCACCGGCGGCAATGTATCACCGCAGATCGCCTGGCAAAATGCCCCCGCGGGTACCCGTAGTTTCGCGGTGACCGCATATGACCCGGATGCGCCGACCGGGAGCGGCTGGTGGCACTGGACGGTGGTGAATATTGCCCAACAGGTGACAAGTTTAGCCGCTGGCGCCGGAGACAAAAATAACGCTAAACTGCCTGCCGGGGCGGTACAGGGGCGCAATGACTTTGGCTATGCGGGTTTTGGCGGCGCGTGCCCGCCGGCCGGAGATAAACCTCATCGCTACCGCTTTACGGTCTGGGCGCTTGATACCCCGACGCTGCCCATTGATAGCGCGGCCAGCGGGGCGTTAGTCGGATTTATGTTACACAGCCACGCCATCGCCAGCGCGCAGTTAACGGCGCTGGCCGTAAGATAACAAAAAGGGCGGCATGATGCGGAATATCAATTTTCACCATAATGCGCTAACGGCGGCGGAAATTACCACCCGCCGTCTATGCAAACTGCACCGCGTCACGCTGTTCTCGCCCGCGATCTGCCGGGTAAACCGCGGCAGTAAGGTCATTGTGCAGGGAGCCAGCGAGATGCTGGCAACGCCGCAACAGCTGATCATTTTGCCCGCCGAGGTGGAGCTGGAAGTCATAAATCAGCCGGAAAACGGGCTGTTTTGCTCCGATCTGCTGTCACTAACGCCCGAGCTGTTGGCCGATTTTAAGCATCGCTATATGAGCGAACCGCAGGTCGGTCGTTTGACTTCGCTTTGCGCGCCGCTGGTGCCGGAACTGTCGTTTATGTGGCAGAGCGTTCTGCAGGCGGTGCGGGAAGGGCTTTCGGCGGAGTTACAGCATCATCAGGCGATGGGGTTGCTGCTGGCGTTGTATCAGGCCGGATACGCCGGACCGCTGCTTAACGAACGGCGCGACGACATAACCGGTCAGGTCAGGCAGATTATTATGCTGTCGCCTGCCGAAGCGTGGAGCGTGGCGAAAGTCGCAAAAATGCTGTTTCTTGGCGAATCGACGCTGCGCCGCCGTTTGCAGCAGGAGTCCCGGAGCTTTCGCCAGATCGTGGAAGAGGTGCGGATGGCCTACGCGCTGGGGCAATTACAGTCGACGTCGCGGCCCATTGGCGACATTGCGCAAAGCAGCGGCTATCTGTCAGGCTCGCGCTTTACCGCCCGTTTTCGTCAGCACTATGGATTATTACCAAAGCATGTACGCTGAAAGAATTTGCTATCCTCTGTCATTGAGTCAATGTCCGGAAAGGAGAGAAAGCATGGCAACGGTTTGCACGATGGCGTGGGTATACGGTTCCGTTCAGGGCGTCGGATTTCGCTATTCTACCCAGCGCGAGGCGCTACAGCTTGGGCTAACGGGATACGCGCGCAACCTAGACGACGGCGGCGTGGAGGTGCTTGCCTGCGGAGAGCCGGAGCAGGTGGAGAAACTTATCGCCTGGCTGAAAGCCGGTGGGCCGCGCAGCGCGCGGGTGGACAGGGTTCTGACCGAGCCGCATCAGCCTACCAGAGAGTGGCAGAAATTCGCCATTTTGTATTAGATACACTTTACCGGTTTAGGCAGACCGGCGATTTTTGTCGCCTGCTTAGCCGGGCCTTTCGGAAACAGGCGGTAAAGATAGCGGCTGTTGCCTTTCTCTTCGCCGAACTTGTTCGCCATGGCTTTCACCAGCATGCGTATTGCCGGTGAGGTGTTGAATTCCAGATAAAAATCGCGCACGAAGCGCACGACTTCCCAGTGTTCAACGGACAGGGCGATGCCCTCCTGTTCAGCAATAACGGTCGCCATCGCCTCGCTCCACAGGGTCGTATCCTTCAGATAGCCTTCGCTATCGGTCTCTATTTCGTTGCCTTCAAAGATAAACATGATTCTTCACATACCGCTGAAAATGGCGGCAGTGTAGCAAAAAATAAGGCCCCGCATAAGCGGGGCCTGAGTAGAGCCGGAGAGAGGATTAGTCTCTGCTGGCGAAGCCAAGGATGCTCAGCAGGCTGACGAAGATGTTGTACAGCGAGACGTACAGGCTTACGGTCGCGCGGATGTAGTTGGTTTCACCGCCGCGGATGATGTTGCTGGTCTCAAACAGGATGGCGCCTGAAGAAATCAGGATAAACACCGCGCTGATCGCCAGATGCAGAGCCGGCAGCTGCAGGAAAATATTGGCAACCATACCGATAAGCACCACAACCACGCCCGCCATCAGCATGCCGCCGAGGAAGGACATATCTTTACGGGTCGTCAGCACGTAGGCCGAGCAGCAGAAAAACACCAGCGCGGTTCCGCCCAGCGCCAGGCCAATCAGATCGCCCATGCCCGCAGACAGGTAGGCATTGAGCATCGGCCCCAGGATATAGCCAAGGAAGCCGGTAAAGGCAAACGCGGAAATAATGCCGGTAGGTTTATTTGCCGTTTTATAGGTCAGGAACATCAGGCCATACATGCCGACCAGCGTCAGAATCAGACCCGGCGAAGGCAGCATCAGTACCGTGCTGGCCGTCGCCGTAATGGCGGAAAATGCCAGCGTCAGGCTAAGCAAAAAATAGGTGTTCCGCAGAACTTTATGCGTGCTAAGCAGCGATGAACGGTCACGCGACGATGTAATTATACGATCCATGAGTCACTCTCTTATGACAGATGTAATTAATAATGAAGCATAAAAAAAACGAGGCCGAAGCCCTAATGCTTTTACCCATCTTTACTCAAAGTAAACGGGCTGGATTCAGCATTTTATTCCAGTAAAAGACTAATAAGTGGAATTTTTATTCATTTGCTTTCTGTGGCCAGATCGAAATCTGATAACTAACTGAAAAATATTGCGTTATAGCCATTCTGCGACTAACTCTGGAGAGGGTACAAACGAAGCGTAACAAAGGCAAGGGATATGAAATCACAAAAATATAATCACATCACGCGGGTACTGCTGGCTGTCGGTCTGTTCTCAATCACTCTCCCGGCGCTGGCCGCGCAGGTGCCGCCGGGAACGGTGCTGGCAGAGAAGCAGGAGCTGGTCAGAAATAACGGCAGCGAGCCGTCGTCGCTGGATCCGCATAAAGTCGAAAGCGACGTTGAAAACAATATCATTAGCGATCTTTTCGAAGGGCTGGTCAGCGTTTCGCCAGCAGGCGACATTCAGCCCCGGCTGGCGGAGAAGTGGGAGAATAAAGATAACACCGTCTGGACCTTCCACCTGCGTCCAGGTGCGACCTGGTCTGATGGGACGGCGATTACGGCGCAGGATATCGTCTGGAGCTGGCAGCGTCTGGTGTCGCCGCTCACGGCGTCCCCTTACGCGAGTTATCCCGGCAATATGCATATCGTCAACGGTGCGGAGATAGCACGGGGTCAAAAAGCGCCCGAGACGCTGGGCGTCAGAGCGGTTGATGATGCGACCTTTGAGGTGACCTTAACCCAGCCGAATGCGGCGTTTTTGGCCATGCTGGCGCACCCGTCTCTGGTTCCGCTCGATAAAGTCCTCATTTCGCGCTACGGCGACAAGTGGACCAAACCGGAACATATGGTAACCAGCGGGCCCTACAAGCTGTCGCAGTGGGTGGTGAACGAGCGTATCGTCGCAGAGCGCAATCCGCGTTACTGGGATAACGCGCATACCGTCATCAATAAGGTGACCTATCTGCCGATAAGCTCTGAAGCCGCCGATATCAACCGCTACAAAGCGGGGGAGATCGACATCGTCTATACCGTGCCGATTAACCAGTTCGCCCAGCTTAAAAAAACTCTGGGCGAACAGCTGAATGTTTCGCCGCAGCTGGCGACCTACTATTACCAGTTCAATACGACCCGGCCGCCGTTTAATGACCCGCGCGTACGGCGGGCGCTGAATATGGCCCTCGATAAAGAGATTATCGCGGAGAAGGTACTGGGGCAGGGGCAGCGTCCTGCCTGGCTTGTCAGCCAGCCTGATATCGGTGGGGTGAAGCTGCACAATCCCGAATATGCCAGCTGGTCGCGCGATAAACGTATCGCCGAGGCGAAAAAACTGTTGAGCGAGGCCGGGTATAACGAGACCCATCCGCTGGTATTTAATTTGCTCTATAACACTTCGGAATCGCACCAGCGAATTGCCATCGCCGCCAGCTCAATGTGGAAAAAGAATCTTGGCGTCGAGGCGAAGCTGCAAAATCAGGAGTGGAAGACCATGCTCGACACCATGCACACGCATAATTTTGACGCCGTGCGCTACGCGTGGATTGCCGACTATGACGATGCCGCGACTTTTCTCAATACCTTCCGTACCGGCGATAGTGAAAATACCACTCAGTACAGTAATCCAGCCTACGATGAGGCGTTGCGCAATGCGGCAAAAGCGTCTGATACCGCGGCGCGGGGTCAGTTCTACCAGCAGGCGGAGGATTTACTAGGCCAGGATGTCCCGGCTATTCCGGTCTATCACTATGTGCGTACCCATCTGGTGAAGCCATGGGTCGGGGGTTTTACGCCGGATAAACTGGGGTATTACTACACCAAAGATATGTACATCAAAAAACATTAGGTCGGCGCGGGCAGTTTGCGCTGAATTTCTGCGCAAACTGCCTGAGTTTCAGACGAATAACACGTTTTTGCTTATTTTTAAGCCGATTGAACAAATTGATGCTTTACAGCCTCAACAGAGGTGTTTATAGTGCGCCCCATACCGGAAGCGTGGCCGAGCGGTTGAAGGCACCGGTCTTGAAAACCGGCGACCCGAAAGGGTTCTAGAGTTCGAATCTCTACGCTTCCGCCAAATAAAACAAGGGGTTACCGAAAGGTAACCCCTTGTTGCTTTGTAGTGTTGGAATATTCTGAGGTTCCAGCCCATAAAAAGACCCGCCGAAGCGGGTTTTTTTATGCCTGTTTTACTGCAAGGGGTGCCCATCTGAGAGATGAGCTTCATTTCGCTGATTCATTCCCTGTTTTAGGGCATCAGCAACAGAGTCGGTCAGGACTTCCTCTGCTCCCATCGCATACCTCAGACGTAGAGCGCCGCCTTGCCGATAGATGAAAACAAATGCATCTTGCGAACCACAACGGCTTTTGCGGCTTTCATTGGCCTGATAAATAAGCTGTTAGGTTCGTGGCTGCCTGATTTCAGCTCTTCTTCCAGAGCAACAAAGAATGCTTTTTTCATGTCGCTGGAAATATTGATTTTTCCGACCCCGTGCTGGATAGACTCGGCGACTTCTTCATCCTTATTTCCCGATCCGCCATGAAGAACCAGCGGGATGGTTAACCGCTGTTTAATGGATTTCAGCCTTTCGATATCCAGTTTTGGCTGCATTCCTGCAGGATATAAGCCATGCGATGTACCAATCGCGACCGCCAGCGTATCGACCCCGGTCTCGTTGACAAATTGCTCAGCCTGCTGCGGATCGGTATACAGTATTTCGCCATGCCCGCCTTCGCCGCTGCCTTGTGCCACGCCGATGGTACCCAGTTCAGCTTCAACGGAAACACCTGCAGCATGAGCGACTTCCGTCACGCGGCGTGTGATAGCGATATTGTCTTCCAGCGGGTGCGCTGAAGCATCAATCATCACTGAGGTATAGCCGGTGCGAATCGCCCGCATAACCTGCTCCAGAGTCTGCCCATGATCCAGGTGAATGACGACCGGTACCGTTGCTTTGATAGCCAGTTCACGAAGATAGAAAATAAAATCATCGCCGGTGAAATCATGTTCATCAGGATGAATTTCAAGAATAACCGGCGAACGCAGCTTTTCTGCAACCTCAATAACCGCTCTGGCGAATTCGGCAGAAGCAATATTAAAAGCGCCAATACCAAATTTATGTTGCTGAGCTACAGATAATAACTCTTTCATATTCATAAGCATGACTACATCTCCTGTACAGTTTCAGGGCTGTCTTTTTTAATAAAACGCAGAATAATCGCGGTGAGTAACGCGCCGGCGGCGATGGCGACGATATATCCCACAACGTGGGTGATCACATTGGGAATAAACATGACGAATATGCCGCCGTGTGGGGCTCTGGAGGCACATCCCAGAGCCATGGAGAGCGCGCCTGCCAGCCCGGAGCCGGCGACGATAGCGGGAATAACGCGTAGCGGATCGGCTACGGCATAAGGGATAGCGCCTTCAGTGATAAACGACAGGCCGAGAACATAGGTGACTTTGCCGGTGTCCCTCTCCTGACGGGAGAATTTCCGCCCGAACAGCGTGGTGGCGAGCGCAATACCCAACGGCGGTACCATTCCTGCCGCCATACAGGCCGCGATAGGTTCGTAGATCCCTGTCGACATCAAGCCAATTGCAAACATGCAGACAGTCTTGTTAAGGGGACCGCCCATATCAAACGCCACCATCATGCCTATCAAAAGGCCCATAATTGCTGCGTGGGTATTGCCCAGGTTTTCGAGGAACGCTGTCAGCGAGTCGAGAAGAAACTTGATCGGTTCGCCAATCACCAGCACCATTAACGCCCCGGTAATAAAAACGCTCAGCAATGGCACGATTAAAATAGGCTTCAGGCCCGCTATCGATTTAGGAAGGTTGATATATTTGACGATGAGCAGCGTGGCGTATCCGGCCAGAAAACCCGCCAGCAAAGCCCCCAAAAAACCTGACCCTGTCTGAATGGCCATCATGCCGCCGACCGCGCCCGACACTATCCCCATATTGCCGCTAATCGATTTACTTATTCCGAGCGAGAGAACGGGTAGCATCAGCGCAAAGGCCGCACCACCGCCAATGTCAGAGAGCATTTTCGCCAGCGGGTTAAAATTTTCATCTCCCGGCGTTGCCGCAGTAATACCAAATGAGAAGCTCAGCGCGATTAAAATACCGCCGGCAACGACGAACGGGATCATCAGGTTAACGCCGGTGATAAGATGAATATAAATTTGAGACACCAGTGATTTATCTTTATCTTTATCTTTTTTCGGCGATTCCTGAGCATCGTCTGCCGCCAGGTGTCGTTGTGGCTGTAATTTACCGGTGACAATCTCGTCCAGTAATCCTGCAGCATCCTTTGCGGCGCGAGTCACCGAGACGCGGATTATATTTTTGTTATGGAAACGAGAGAGATCGATGACCTTATCCGCGGCGATTAAAACAATATCTGCTTGTTGAATATCCTCCTCGGTAAAAATATATTCACTGTCTACGGCACCATGCGTTTCAACGAGTAAAGGGATGCCTTTTTTAAGGGCGTTCTTTTTAAGATTGGCTTCTGCAAGGTAAGTATGTGCAACGCCTGTTGGACAGGCGGTAATGGCAATTATTTTCATATTATTCTCCTTGTGAGGATACTACTCTCCGGTATTGTTAATAATTAAGCGGTAGAGTTCCTCTGGCGAACTGGCATTAATTAGCTTTTCAACAACCTCATCGTCACCCAGGGCGATAGATATACGAGCGAGAACTTTTATATGTCCCGCTCCGCTGTCGGCTTCTTTTACCGCAAAAAGAATAACCAGCTTAACATCTGAACTATCCATGGTTTCCCAGTCGACATTATCCTTCAGTTTTGCGACGGCTATCCTTGTTTCATTGACCCAACAGGATTTGCCATGAGGAATGGCTATTTGGTTTTCAAAACCAGTCGATCCCAGGGCTTCACGAGCCAGGACATCTTTAATAAAACCTTGTTTATTATCAATGACGCCTTCATCGCACAGCGCCTGAGTCAACTGCTCGATGACGTCGATTTTACTTTTTGCCTGCATCTCAGTAATAACGCAGGCCTTACTTAACAGATCGCTGATTACTATTTTATTTAACATATTCACTCTCCTGAGTCTGGCGTTTGCTGAATAAGGCTTCGGTCACCCGAATGATGTCTTTCGCAGAAAATAGTGCGGAAACATAGGCAACAGGGATCATCATTTCCTCTATTCGGATGGTGGATATGATTAGGTCGCACTTTTTTTCAGCTAACGTCTCCTTTAATCGACTGCCGGGAACAATGTCGATAATCTCCCAGTCGGGGAAGGCTTTGGTAATCCGGCTGTACAGGAGCTGAGATGTACCGACTCCGCTTGAACAGACAAGGATGATTTTCTTATTTTCTTTAATCTTTTCGATTGCCGCCTGGATGTATACCGTTAAATAGGCGACTTCATCCTCAGAGGGGGGATCGTGTTTACTGTAATTATTGATTTGCATAGTTGCGTTTCTGACCGCTAAAAATACCGGAGAGAGTTCTTTTTTAATCTCATCCAGCAAAGGGTTATGAATAATGATGCGGAAAGCCAGACGGTTCAACATCGGCTTAATATGCATAACCAGAGCGTTCAAGAGCGGCTGATCGGAGATTAAATCACATTTAAGCAGCTGCGAAAGTAGACTGGTTAACTTAATGGCATAATGTAACGCTTCCTGGTCCTGCACTCCTCTGTCAGGATGGACGGCATGAACGGGATGCTTGCCGGATGAAACAAGATATTGATAAATATAATTAATCTCGATTTGCGGGAACCTGAGCGTATATTTCTGCTCAAGCCATGCGATAGCTTTTTCAGCAATCTGCCATTCCTTGTTGTCATGCACTGGCGCAGCTTCATCAGCCGGGCAAACGATTCTCTTCTCCAGACGTCTGATGGTGACCAGTAAATGTGAAAACAGATTGGTATAGTAGGGCTCGCTAATGGCGCAGGTTAATTCATCCTCGATAAATGCAATCAAATTGATACAGTTGGCCACGTTGTCTTTACCAAATTCTTTGATAAGCTGTACGCGAGAGAACCTATCGATTCTGCTATCGGTCATGTGATAGTTACATAAAACGCTATGAGTAATGATCTCCTTAAGCGCCATGCGGATGTCATAGTCATTACCGTCAATAAACGTACCGGTATGGTTCTTTATCATTCTAAGGGAGAAACACTCTAGCCATTTTTCAACTTTAATTAGGTCTTCCACAATGGAAGAGCGACTGATGAAGTATTTCTCAGCTAAAAAGCTGATAGATAATGGCGTGGGAGAATGCGTCAGCAAATCGGTCGCAATGCCCACCAGCCGCTTGTTTTTAAGTATGTTTACAACCTGCGCATCCCCGGAGATAAGGGGGAGGGGAACAACGTCGTTCGCCTCAAGCTTCAGGCCCAGACCGGGTTTACTGAGTACAGAATGACCTTTATCAGTGAAATAAAGGTTAATAGCTTCAACATCTCGTCTGAGCGTACTGACTGAAGTATTGAGTATTTTTGCCGCCCGGGAGGTGGCCAGCCAGCCACTTTCCTGCGTTAAATGATTGATTAATGATATTTGTCTTTTACTGAGCACTTTCATTATCCGCTCCTACAAAGATAAGTTGGCGCCTTAATGACGTTAGTTATAGCGGCTGGCATGACAAAGGGAAATACCAGGAGATGAACATATGTAAACCATCATAATGAACAGCAGGCAACAAGGCAGATACATCATTATACGTGGAGATATGTAAGAAATTGTCCCTGATGGAAAAGAATATAATATCTGAATAACACGCTGTGGGGATGATATGATTAGAATGTTCTTTTTGTTAATTCTTTATGTTGATCTTTTACAAAAAGAGCGCAAACCTCAATGAAGCTAAAACTAAAGCTATTATTAAAATTGATAAAGTGATCCAAGGGGATTTTGCGGTTTTAAATAAAACGACAGCGATCGCTACAGAAAATATCACCACCACGGTACTATGAATCTCAGTTAAATCTAAAGCATAAAAGGAAGGGGAATGGCAACAATAAAGGATGTTGCACAGCTTGCGGGGGTTTCAACCGCGACGGTTTCGCGCGTTATTAATCAAACTGCCTGGGTTGAACCGGTAACGCGTGAGCGTGTTGAAAAAGCGATGCGTGAACTGAATTATCATCGCAATGCCGCGGCGCTGGCGCTGGCGAAACGCAGCGGCGATATGCTCGGGTTATTGACCGGTAACCTTGCCGATCCCTTTTTCGCTCGCCTCGCCCGCGGCGTCGAGGAGGTCTCACGGCAGGAACAATTCCGCTTGATGGTATGCAGCGGCGGGCATGATGAAGGGATGGAAAAAGCCGGGCTGGATTTTCTAATCAACCAGGGCTGTGAGGCGATCGTGGTCCATGCGAGCAGATTGGCGGAAAAGGAGTTGCTACGTTATGCCGCCCATTTCCCCGCGATGGTGGTGGTAAATCGCTATATTGCCGGGATGGCCAATCGCTGCGTCTGGCTGGAGAACTGCGAGGCCTCAAAAAAGGCAACGCTGCATTTACTTGAGCAGGGGCACCGCTGTATTGCCTGCGTGACGAGCGACTTACCGATAATCGATCGCCGCGAGCGGCTGGAAGGCTATCGCCAGGCGCTAGCGGAATACGGCATTACCCCGGACAGGAGCTGGGTGATAAGCGTTCCTTTTAACGAAGAAGGCGGCGAACGCGCGGCGCATCAGCTTCTTAACTGCGGGATCCCTTTTACCGCGGCGGTAACCTTTAATGATGTGATGGCGGCCGGCATCATGCGTATCCTGCATCTGAAAGGCATTACGCTACCGCAGCAGCTTTCAATAGTCGGGTTCGATGATGTGGTGATGGCGCGTTATCTCTATCCGGCGCTGACAACAATGCATTACCCGGTTGAGCGAATGGCGCGTTGCGCTTCGCAGCTGGCGATCCAGCTCTTTAAAGGCGCCACCCAGCAGCCCTGCGTCAATAGCTTCGCTGCGGAGCTGGTGGTCCGCGATTCCGTTCTTTCTCCCGGGAGCGGTAGTTAAATCGTCAAGCCTCACAAGTGTGATCGGCTTCAAATTTAATAGTCTCATGTAATCGCTTACATGAAGGCGAACGGAGGATCACAGTCAGGCAAAAGGGGGGGCAGTTACCCTTGAACGACCTTACAGACTGGAGTTCTAGTTATGAATGCCTCTCAAAAGCAGAAAAAAACGCTCTCATTTGGCCTGGCCACCGTCCCTATTTTAGCCATGCTAATGCTGTTAATTATTGGCTACGGCATCATGGGGTTGCGAATCGAACCGCTACTGCTCTGTTCCGCTGCCGTAGCCGCCGTATTAGCCTTATGGCAGGGCTTTACGTGGGAAGAGATCATTAGTTCGGTCGTGGATAAACTGGCGAAAGCGATGCCAGTCATTATGATCCTCATCTGCGTTGGCGCTTTAATTGGCACCTGGATGTTCAGCGGCACCATTCCTTATATGGTGTATTGGGGGCTTAAATTAATCAGTCCTGAGTATATTCTTATTGCCGCATTCTTTTTGACCAGCGTCGTCTCGGTGTGTACCGGAACATCATGGGGATCGGCGGGAACGGTGGGGGTGGCGCTGATGGGGGTCGCGGCCGGGCTGGACGTCTCCCTGGCGGCTGCTGCCGGGGCGGTGGTATCCGGGGCTTACTTCGGCGATAAAATTTCACCGCTGTCTGACTCCACCAACTTCGCCGCTATTGTCGCCGATACCACGCTCTTCGAGCATATTCAGCACTTACTATGGACCACAATCCCCAGCTTTCTGCTTGCCGCGGCGGTATATCTTATCGCCGGTCACAGCAATATGCTGGGCGAGGTCGCGACGCCGCAGCGGGTCACCGATATTGTCAATGCGCTGGAGTCGCTGTACCGCTTTAATATCGTTTTGATTTTACCGCCCGTCATTGTTCTGTGGGGAGCGGTTCGCAAAAAACCGGTCATTCCTTTAATGCTGGGCGCCTGCGTGTTAGCCCTGATTCTCGGCGTCGTGATGCAGGGGCTTAGCCTTAAGCAGGGGTTGGATGCCTTTATTGACGGTTTCAACATCTCCATGTTCCCGCAGGGGAGCGAAGGCATCATTGCTGATGTGCCGCGACTGCTCAACCGTGGCGGTATGTTCTCTATGATGAGCACCATTCTGCTGGTGTTTTGCGCTTTCTCCTTTGCCGGCGCTTTAACCTTAACGGGGGCGCTCAACATTATTATCAACCGCCTATTGACGGTTATTCACAGCGTCGGTCAGCTCATCGCCGCCACCATTGGCACCACTATTCTGGTAACTGGCGCAACGAGCGATGGAAAACTGGCTCTTCTGGTACCCGCTGAATTATTCAAAGATGCCTACCGGCGTATGGGGCTGGATACCAAAAATCTTTCTCGAACCATCGAAGATGCGGGCACCGTTATTGAGCCTTTATTACCCTGGACCTCTGCCGGGGTCTATATGGCAACGACGCTGGGAGTGAGCACCCTGGATTTACTGCCCTGGGCGGTTCAGTGCTATGCCGCCATCTTCTTTGCCTTATTTTTCGGCTTTACCGGAATCGGTATCGCGAAAACCTCCCCAGCCGCAGAAAATGCAACGAATATGCTGGCCACAGAACAGGAAGGGAAGCCAGATGGACTTTAATAAAATAATTGATCGCCACCATACCGGATCGCTGAAATGGGATTTTATGACGCGCTATTTTGGCGAAGAAGCCACTGAACTGTTGCCGATGTGGGTTTCCGATTTTGACTTTAGCTGCCCGCCGGACGTTCAGAAAGCCTTAGTTCAGCGTATTGAACACGGTATTTTTGGTTACAGCGAACGACCGCAAACCTACTATGACGCATTAATCTCATGGTTCTTAACGCGGCATCAGCTGGCTATAAAACCAGAGTGGATATGCAGTATTGAAGGGGTGGTTCCCGGATTATCCCTCCTCGTGCAAATGCTGAGCCACCCCGGTGAAGGGGTGGTGGTTCAGGGACCCTATTATGGATCTTTTGCCAAAATTATTTCGCTCAACGGTAGACGCCTGCTGGATAATCCGCTCTATGAGGAGCCTGACCAGGGCTACAGAATGGATCTCGATCATCTGGAAAGGCTGTTTCGTACAGAGCGCCCGCCGCTAATGATCCTCTGTAATCCGCATAATCCAACCGGTCGGTGTTGGTCAGCTCTGGAACTGAGCGAGTTGCTCCGGCTGTGTGAAGAGTATGATGTTATTTTAATTTCCGATGAAATCTGGGCCGATTTACTGCTTCCAGGGGAAGCATTTACTTCGGTCTTGCATTTAGAGGAGCGCTGGCATTCGCGCGTGATATCCGCCACCTCCGCCAGTAAAACGTTTGGTTTATCTACCCTACGCATTGCGAACTTTCTCATACCGTCGCCGGCGCTGCGTGAACAATTTATGCGCCGTCTCGATGCTCATGGACTGGACGTCTTCAATGCGTTGTCCATTGAAGCGAGCACAGCTGCGTGGCAACACGGCGCTCCCTGGCTGGATGAGCTACTGCGCTATCTGGCAGAAAATCGACGGTGGTTTATTCAGCAGGTTGAGCAATATCTACCGTGGGCGCGCATCATCCCTGCTCAAGGGACGTACCTGCTATGGATAGACTGCAAACGGCTGGGACTGGACGATGAACAGCTGAAATGGCTCATGGTGGATGTTGCGGGTATTGCCCCTTCAATGGGAAACAGCTTTGGCGCAACCGGCAGCGGTTTTATTCGCCTTAATCTCGGGTGTCCGCGCGCGTACCTCGAAAAAGCGGTGGAGGGACTGAAACGCATTGCTTTTACAGCATAAATAACATTGCCTTCGGTGAGTCCGTCTAAGCGAAGTTCCTGTCGCCCGTTTTAATGCGCAGGTGCTGAGAGTCTGTCCTCCCCCTGTCAGGGTTAAAACGGTGCATTCCTGCTTACGAATGCACCGTTTCCTTTTTTGCGATCGAACAAATCGCGATGCCAATTAAAATTAACAGCGTGCTCAGTAAGTGATAGAGGTGCGGCCGGGTATGTAAAAACAGAATACTCAATATCCCGCCAGACAGCGGAATAAGGTGAGTGTAAATTTCACCGCGAGTCGCGCCAATGGCGGCGATGCCTTTGTTCCAGAACAAATAGGCCAGCCACGAGGGGAAGATAACCAGATACGCCAGGCCGGTGAGGAAAGAGATATCGTGGTACGCGGCGAACGAGGTGGCGGGGTGTCGCCATAGCCAGAAAATGACCACCGGAAGCAGAATCAGGGCGCCGATAAGTGAACTGACGGCGACGAAAGCGTTGGCGGGAATACGCCGATCTTTATTACGCAGCAGAGAGCAATAAACCGCCCAGCTTAGCGCAGACCCCATGGCCCACAGGTCGCCCTGGCTAAATCCTTTGAGTCCCTCGGCGTTGGTCAGATTGCCGTGCAGCAGAAGCAGCAGTACGCCTGCGGTGCTAAACGCAACGCCGCACCAGTTACGCGCTGAAACCCGGTCATGGAAAATCAGACGGTTAATCATCAGCACCATGCAGGGGGTCGCCGACATATAAATTGCGGCGTTTAGCGCGGAGGTGGTCTGCAGACCGATATAGAGGGTTAGCGGGAAACTCACCTGCCCACACAGCGTTAAAATCAGCAGCGTCGATGCATTTCCACGCAATAAACGCCAACTCTCGCGGATTTGACGTTGATAAAGCCCTACCAGCAGCACGGCGGTTAGCGCCCACCTTGCTTCCGTCATAACAATCGGATCTGCGCCCTGAACGAGAATATGCCCTACAACATAATTCCCTCCCCAAAACAGGGCTGCCAGCGTAAGTAACAGGTAGGGCATGCTGATTCCTTGCATCGCTTTAAACTGTACTACATGGTAACTACGTTTTTTTTAAAACATCAATTAAATTGGACGTTTTTTTTAATTTTCATGAATAATCAATGGGTAGCGGCGTCATTCAGGATGGCTATCATCATTACTATCCCTTCCGCAGGTGCTGGCTTTAACCACCTTGAGAAAATATCGCGAAAAAACTGATAGAGACGCGCCTTATCGACAGGCTCTCTTCACTGGCAGCATAAACGATACGCACTGTACATTCTTATCTTTTTAATTGCTGAAGTCGCTCGCCGTTAATTTAAAACGAGGGCTGCGTACTTTGCCGGTGGCTTAAGGTATTACGACTCTAAACGGGAGCATTTATTGCTGCAAAGAGATATACCAGTGGGAGGGGTTATAGCAATACTCTGGGGGCGTCATTTGGGGGGGGTTATCGAAAGCATGAAAATAGCAAAATGACGCGATTATCTCAAAAACTCTCATTATAAATAACCCCGACGTGATGTCAGGGTCATTAAAGCAGGAGCGCGCTTTAAACGGCGTAGACGTTACCCGCTGAAGGACCCTTCTGGCCATCTTCAATGGTGAATTCGACTTTCTGGCCTTCGCTCAGGGTCTTAAAGCCACCGCTCTGGATAGCAGAAAAATGGACGAAAACATCCTTGCTACCGTTGTCCGGAGTGATGAAACCAAAACCTTTTGATTCGTTAAACCATTTTACTAAACCAGTCATTTTATTAGACATTGATAATACCTCAACATATCTGAGCCTTACGGCGAAAAGGGTTTTCGCACAGAATCAAATTAATAACGATAAGGAGACTCAAAAGGAAGAATTATCAACGGATAACACTTAAGATGAGGACTGCTTTACTAAACCGCTTTATTATGTCTGTATGCTAAACCGACCCCTCATTAGTCACACACATCACTATAGATAGCAAGACTTATTTCCAGGTAAATATCCTGATAAAGCTTTTTGCTGCGCCAGGATATCTGGATGGCTAAAAATTGATTTGCTTATTATCGCTATCCGTGCATTAATGGCCTAATCTGTGCGCGATAAACGAACATCAAACTCTACTGAGCAGTTCTCATGACCAGGCGCTATCGCTGATATCCCCTCCTTTTGAGTCCAAAATTTGATCCTGTACGTTTCTCTCAATTTCATGCTGTGTAACTGGAGGGAGTATGTCCTCAAGAATTAAAGGTCTGGTGAAGTGGTATAATGAATCGAAGGGGTTTGGTTTCATCTCTCCTCTTGATGGCAGCAAAGATATCGCCGTTAATTACTCAGCGCTTCACGGCGATAACTTTAATACCCTCTTTGAAGGGCAAAAAGTTGAATTCGCCATACATCGCGGTGATAAAGGTCCAGCGGCGACGAAAGTTATTCTGTGCGATAAAGAGATATTTTAGAACGATGACCATGAGAGGAGAGGGCATCGATTGTGCCATCTCGACGGCTGCGGTTCGCCGTGGCAGAAGCCATCCCGAACTGACAGAAAAATTATCTCTCCCGGCCACTAAAGCGGCCTGCGATGCTGCCAGGCAGAATGCCCTGATAAACGTTCACATGGTCGAGAGTGAATTACCGACCAGCAGACCGGCCGGTAATAAACGAAGTGTGGTGAGTGAACTGACGGAAGCTTAGCGAAATAACTTACTGCTTCGCCGGGATAATCAGCACCTGACCCGGATAGATCTTATCGGGATGCGTCAGCATCGGTTTATTGGCTTCAAAAATACGCTGATAGTCATTAGCCGAGCCGTACATCGCTTTTGAGATGGCGCTCAGGGTATCGCCGGATTTCACCGTGTAATAACGGCTTTCCGCTCCGCTCTGCGTCACATTAACGCTATCATTGACCTGGCCTACCCCGGTGACGTTACCCACCGCCACCAGAATTTTTTCTTTATCTTCCTGTGAGCCGACGTCGCCCGTTATCGTTGCGGTGCCATCGTCCGCGACATCAATATTCACTTTTTCAGCGCCGGGCAGGTTAAGGTTATCAATGTGTTTTTTCAGCTTTTCGGCCCGATCTTCCTTGCTGCCGCCAGAAACCGCATCCCAGATTTTCTCGCCCGCGTCTTTCACAAAACTTAATAATCCCATCGTTCCATACCTCCATTACTGCTTCATGATTAATATTTTCATCAGACCCAATAATCCAATATCCAATATAGATAAGTGCAGGATGCCTCCACCGTAGCGGCAACGTCTTAAAGAAGCGCAACCTGCCATTGAAGTATATGCAATAAGCGTCAAAGTGCAGGATATTTGCCTTAAATTCTCCGCGATGGCGCGGCATCAACGCTAGTCATCACGGCCATTATGCGATCCGTTTTGCAACGATATCGGTACCGTAGCAACGCCTTACCAGGCTGCGAAGAGAGCATAGATAAGGGCTGTAATGCTATTTTTTGCCAGGAGGAGACATACTGAATGCCTTAGCTAAAGCATGTTAGGATGACGACTCCTTTCCTCTGAAATAAGGACGTCAGCATGAGCAAGGTGGTACGGAAAAATTATCCTCAACTGGGTGAAGTCAAGGCTCCCTACGTTCACTCGGTAACGCACGGAAACACGCTCTATATTTCAGGGTTAACCGCGTTCGGCACGCAGGCGCAGCAGGGGAGCATCGCCGCCCAGGCGGAGGAGATCTTTAAGCAGATCAGAACCATCGCTGACGCAGAAGGCGTTGATTTTTCATCCCTGATTAAAGTCACTATTTTTATAACCTCATTTGCTGAGATCGACGCATTACGCCGGGTTCTCTATCAAAACTACGGTGACCATCTGCCTGCCAGCTCTCTCGTTGAAGTCAGCCGCCTCTTTTCACCCGACCTTAAAATTGAAATTGAAGCGATTTTCGGCCTCTGAAGGACCGCCCATGGCCGGGAGGCGGCAAATAGCTTTATCAATTTATTTGAAGTATTCGGTTAAACAAACGATATTTATTCTCACCTGGTTACGCGTAGAGTAGTGGGATACGCGGCAGACACGCTTGTCATAAGGCGCGCTCTACCGACGACTCCCTGCAAACCAGGAAACTTCGTCATGAAAAAGATTGGCTTTTTATCATTTGGTCACTGGACGCCGTCGCCGCAGTCCGGAACGCGTTCAGCCGCTGATGCGCTGTTACAATCCATCGACCTTGCCGTCGCCGCCGAAGAACTGGGCGCGGACGGCGCCTATTTCAGGGTGCATCATTTTGCTCGCCAGCTCAGTTCCCCGTTTCCCCTGCTGGCTGCGATAGGGGCGAAAACCAAAAAAATTGAAATCGGCACCGGCGTGATCGATATGCGTTATGAAAACCCGCTGTATATGGCAGAGGATGCGGGTGCGGCGGACCTCATCTCCGGTGGCCGCCTGCAGCTGGGTATCAGCCGCGGCTCTCCGGAGCAGGTTATTGATGGCTGGCGCTATTTTGGTTACGTCCCGGGCGAAGGCGAAAACGAGTCGGATATGGCGCGTCGTCACACCGAAGTGCTGCTGGACGTCCTGCGCGGAGAAGGTTTTGCGAAACCCAATCCGCAGCCTATGTTCCCCAACCCGCCGGGGCTGCTGCGTCTGGAACCGCATTCCGAAGGTCTGCGCGAACGAATCTGGTGGGGCGCCGGTTCGAATGCTACCGCGAAGTGGGCGGCAACGCTGGGTATGAACCTACAAAGTTCGACGCTGAAGGATGATGAAACCGGGGAACCGTTTCACATTCAGCAGGCGAAACAGATCCGCGCCTATCGCGAAGCGTGGGCACAGGCGGGCCATACCCGTACGCCGCGCGTCTCGGTTAGCCGCAGCATTTTCGCCCTGATGGACGATCGCGATCGTCTCTATTTCGGTTCAGGCCGTGACGAGAGTGATTCGATCGGTTTCCTCGATGAGAAAACCCGCGCTATTTTCGGCCGCAGCTACGCCGCAGAGCCGGACAAGCTCATCACGCAGCTGAAACAGGATGAGGCCATCGCCGAAGCGGATACGCTGCTGTTGACGGTGCCGAACCAGCTGGGCGTGGAATATAATGCGCATGTCATTGAGTCGATTCTGAAGCACGTTGCGCCGGCAATGGGCTGGCGCGATGCCTGAGTTAGTCGCGGTCGATGCCCCGCCGGCAATCGCTGTGCGGGGCGAAATCGTCTACGGGATCCTCTTCGGCTGTAGCTGGTAGGTCCAGGCGGTCACTCGCTGACCCTCATCGGTGGTGACTTCAACAGCAACGCGATCGTAGCCCTCTTCGAACGCATCCAGCATGGCCCAATGGGCCTCGAGATTCGCCGACAGAAACAGAAAGCCGGGCACCCGGGGGCCGTTTTTGTCGAGAACAATGCCCGGAAAATCTGCTGCTGCTCCCCAGCCGCGTTCATAAAAGGTGCCGGTGACGTAGCCTGGCTGCCACTCTCCGCCAATGCTGTCCATAATATGGGCGTTAGAGTGGCCCGGGCGCAGCGTGCCGTAGACAAATAAGCGTTCCATTATCCCTCATTAACTCAAGCGTTGAAGACCCAAACGGGCAGAACAGGCCATAAAATACGAACTCTGGCCTGGGTTGGCAAGGCGCCCCGCAGAGCGCCTTATCTGTCAGGGCGCTGGCCCGAACATCTCCCGCAGCTGCTGTTCGTCGGGCATGCCGATGACCTGCTGGAGCTCATTCTGCTCATTCATGTAATAAATAGCCGGCGTCGCGCTGGCGCCCAAATCATCCATCAGTTTTTGATGATGCTGAAGAAGATTAAAGGTGTCGCGTGGAGTAACGCCCTCAAAATGCGGCACTTTTTTGCCGCCTGAAAGCTCATACTCTCGCCACGCGGCGGCCGGATCGCGCGCGTTCAGGATCGCCGTTGCGTATCTGCCGCTTTTCGGATTGAGAAAAGCAACGAGCAGGGTATTTAGCTGGACCTTGCCCGCTTTTACCCACGGCTGCGCCGCCGACCAGAACGCTTTGCACCAGGGGCAGAAAGGATCGGCAAAGACAATGATTTTTCTGGCAGCCGAATCCGCGCCTTCCTTCAGCGGACGAGCATTATTCAGCGTCTGCCACATTTTGCGGCCTGAAGGGGTATAGATGGCTTCCTGAAAATAGGCCTCGCTAAGGTTTTTACCTTTTTCGTCATACAGATATCCAGAAATCACGTGCTTTCCGTCCGGCGTCAAAAACAGGGTCACCCCCATATCCTGATACTGGCCGATCCACCCTTTTACCCCGCCGGGCGAATCGATCTCTTTAATCATGGCGATCCCTTGCTGTTCGCCAAAATTTTTCACTATCTGAGGGAGAGCTTCCCCGGCAGATGCCAGGCCCGGCATTATCCAGGCCGCCAGCAGTAGAATATATTTCATCACATTACCTCTGAATTCCGGGGGCCCCCCGGAGAGGGTTACTGTTTTTTCAGCGCGTCGCTGACCATGGCGTCAAATTGCTCCCAGGGGATCCAGCCCGACAGCATCTCGTCGCCAACGATTGTGGCTGGCGTACCCTGAATGCCGAGCTTTTCGGCCACCAGCAGGCTTTGCTTAATCGTCGCCAGGCTTTGTTCATCCGGCGTTGCTACGCTGACCCCGGCCTTCGTCTTGGCTTGCTCAATGCTGGCGCCGTCGTGATATCCCTTTTTTGCCATCAGGATATGGTTAAATTTCACAAACTGTTCAGGATGCGCACGCCACAGAGTTAGCGCAGCCCTTGCCGAAGTCAGCGAACTTTCAGAACGCCAGGGCAGAAATTTAAAGACCACGGCAACATCCGGATATTTCTCGACAATCTTCTGCAGATACGGGTCAAACTTTTTGCAATACGGGCAGTTGTGATCCGTAAAAACGACCAGCGTCAGCTTCGGTCGCTGCGCGCCGATACGCGGCGAGTTGGGATCGTGAAAGATAACATCGCCGTACTGAGTAAGAACCTGCTGAAGCTGTTCCTGCCCGGCAAGGGCATTCTGCCGATCGAGCTTTTCGGCGGCGGCGATCAAGATTTCGGGATGATTAAGCAGCGTCTCCTGCACCAGTGCCTGGACGCGAGCCTCCTGCGCAGGGGTAAGCGGCGAAGATGCCAGTGTCGGCAAAGAGGCCGAAAGAAGAGTGAAAGCAAGCAGCGTTTTTTTCATCGTAAATTAACCTTTGGCACGGCTGAGGGCGTTGAGGACGGTTTGTTTATCGAGCAGCGGCGACAGTATGTCGCCTTGCGGCTGGCCTGGGCCGTAGACCTGATTAAACGGAATGGCGTAGCGATTTCTGCTTTGCAGGAAACGGGCGATCGGTTCGGAGGGCAGACTCCAGTCCCCGCGCAGCGCTACTACGTCGGGCTGGGAGAGCGCGCTAATGATGGCGGGCTGATTTAATACCCGATGTTCATTCACTTTGCACGTCACGCACCAGTCGGCCGAAATATCGACAAAGACCCGTTTGCCCGCCGCCAGCGCGTTCTGGATAGCCTCCTCGCTAAGGGGCTGCCAGCGGATCGGCTGAGCCATTGCCTCCGTGGTAGCGCGCGCGGGCTCCCCTGCCAGCAGGCCGCGAAGCTGGAAGCCGGCAAACGCCGCCAGCGCAATAATCACCAGCCAGAAGGCAGATGTCGTACGCTTATGGGTTACCCGTAGGGCGGCCAGCGCCGCCAGGGTAAGAACCAGCGCAATAATGCCGCCGGGGGTCTCACCCAGATGGAGGCCCAGCAGCGTCGTCAGCCAAAAACTGGAGGCCAGCATCATGAGGCCGAGCGCCATTTTCAGTGAATTCATCCAGCGACCGGGGCGCGGGATCAGAGCGGCCGACCCGGGCAACAGGGCGACGAATAGCCAGGGGATGGCCATACCCAGCCCGAGCGCCAGGAAAATTAGCCACAGTTCCTGCAGTGGGGCAGCAAGCGCAAAAGCGACGGCGGTCCCCAGGAAGGGGGCAGAGCAGGGGGTCGCCAGCAGCGTGGCAAAAATGCCTTCACAGAAACTGCCCGCCATGCCGGTGCCGCCGGCGGTCGCCATCCGGTTAACGGCTGATGACGGTAGCAGCACCTCGAAGACGCCAAACAGGTTGAGCGAAAAGATAAACGTAACGGCAATCATTAAGCCGATAAACCAGGGGTTCTGGAACTGGATCCCCCAGCCCAGGGACGCGCCGGTAAGCTTCAGTATCGTTACCATCAGCGCTAGTAGGGCAAATGAGGTCAGAATACCTGCGCTGGTAGCAAGAAAACGCCGCCCGATCGCGCGCTTATCTGACCCGGACTGCAGCACGGCGCTGAGCTTCATGCCCATTACCGGCAACACGCAGGGCATCAGGTTAAGAATTAATCCGCCGATCAGGGCAAAAAGCAGCATCTTCCAGAGGCTAACCGTTGAGGTTGGCGCAAGATCTGCGCCGATCGTCAGACTGGTCTGCTGCGCCTTTGCGCCATTTGTCAGCACCAACGACAGCGCTTTCCCCGCAAGGGTTGCGGGCTCTTCCCCCCATTCATCGGTTACCGGTACCGTTACCTTGAGGCTGGCGCCCTCGGTACGGAGGCGCGGAGCGCCAGCGATTATCCCGCCCTCCATGGGATCAAAAAAGATAGCGGGGTTTTTCCACTCACCGACCGTGGTGGCGGTTATCACCAGGTCGCTGCCGACCCGATGCGCGGCGAGATCGTCCGACACGCCTTTATCAGTCGGAATGGTTCGCATCGCCTGTGCAAAAGCCTCCTGAAAACCGGCAGTGGCGGGCTGACTCAAATCCAGACGCAGCCTGTAGTCGGTTAACAAACAGACGTTGTTGCAGGTGGATAGCGTGAGCGTACCGTCCAGCAGGTCGCCGGGAACGGCGGTGATGATTATCGGGATAACGACCCGCTGATGGTAGCCCTGGATCGTCAGACCGGAAATCTCGAACCTTGAGGGAACCGGCCAGTACCACTGCGCCTGTTCACCGTTATGCCAGACGATTTGCGGGGCGACGCCGCCCTCACCCGGCGAGCGCCAGTAGGTTTTCCAGCCGGAAGCCAGCTCAATAGAGAGCAGGGCGTCGATCCGATCGTTCTTTTTCTCCGCCTGGAAGCGGACCCGGGCGTGGTCGTTCTGTGGGGATGTCAGCCATCCGGTGTCTGCCGCATGAGCAACGCTCGCGCAGGTCAGCAACAGGAAGACGAGGCCCCTGAAGATATTCAGCATTATTTTCTCCGTGAATTAAAAAATTAATCGTTTAAAAAAACGATTTTTTCATTCACGGAAAACGCAGTTTTTGAGATGAATTCGTAGCGTGGGCGGCCGAACGGGATCGTCCCGGAAGACCCAGGCACGTGCCGCGGCAGTCAGCTGAAGCAGAGTAAGGAACAGAATGATGGCCGGTAAGGCGCCATCGAAGAACAGCGGCTGCGCGCAGAGCAGAGATTTGGCGCTCAGCTGACAGGGAGAGGGCCCTTGCTCAGCTTCATCCGCTGACGGCTGCTGCGACAGTGCGCTGACGGCGGGTTCCTGAACCTGGCGCGCGGCGTTGTCCAAAAAATGGTGTACATAGACCGCCCGCTGAACAAGGCAAATAGCCATGACCAGGCAAGTCAATACCAAAAACCATTTTCCAGGAAGCTGACGATTGCGCATAGGTGACCCGTACGTTTCAGAACCGAGGATCATAAACAATACTTATCAATGTTCAAGAGGGTACCGTGTAAGGTTTTGTCTGTCTGCTTAACGGGGCGGCGACTTTCCAGCAGATAGCGCTGTCACAGGGATATTTCATGCATTTATATTATTTACATGGCTAATTATTCTCGATACCATGCGCGCCGCTCATCGTTATCGGCACGCCGCTGCTGACGTTGAGCGATTAGCATCTGACCGCCATTAGCTCATCAGGAAGAGCGAACGACGTACGTTGTAGGGAACGGGGTTCGAGGCCTCGATGGCGGCCCAAATCCGATTTAGCCCACTGATTAACATTGCACACCTGGCAACCGCCGACCGTCCATCAGCCTTTCCCGGTCATGACGCGCGCTAAAGACGCTAGCGCTGAAATTAACGATTTCTTTATCACAGTCCGATAATCGCTTTATGACGATTACTGCATTGAGGTGACCATTACGCGTGTAATAGTTTCCGTTGTCAGTTATTCATCGCGATGGAATGTTAATGAAAAGTATTATTGGTTACCGCCGGTAAATTAATATCTGGATTTTGGTTTTTTCTGCGATTTACCTAAGAACATCTTAATAATTTCAATGAGAATTAACTTATTCGGATTAAGTCGCGTATTTTTCAGAAATTTCACCACTTTTTATATGGTATTCTCTTTTGTTCAAGGAGTAAACGAAAGGAAAAATAATGCTTTACCGCTATGCCGTTTTCTCCAGAAAACACAACACGTTTCATATTCTTCTGCTGTTTACCATTTTACTAATAAGTTTCGTCCATTTGAGCGTGCTGCTGGAAACCGATAACACATGGCTACTGTGGCCGATGATGATTTATCTGCCTGTTTTTTTGCTTTGGCGAAAGGTCTCAGTGTTACGAAGCAGGATCGCTGATTAATGTGCTGGTGGAGTTCCCTACATGAGTGAAAATACAATATCTAAACCAACCTCTGAACCGAAAGTCCTGCAGCCCGTATTACGGAAAGTCGATCTTAACCTGCTGACTATTTTCGATACCGTTATGCAAGAGCAAAGCTTAACCAAGGCGGCACAAACGCTCGGCATGTCCCAGCCAGCGGTGAGCAGCGCGGTATCGCGCCTCAAGGTGCTGTTTAAGGATGAACTGTTTGTCCGTAACGGTCGTGGGATTAAACCGACCGATCGCGCCTTTCAGCTATTCGGCTCGGTTCGACGCGCTCTGCAGCTGGTGCAAAATGAGCTACCGGATACGCTGTTCGATCCGCTGGACTGCGAACGTATTTACCATCTTTGCGTCTGTAGCCCGCTGGATAACTATCTGACACCGCTTATTTTTAATAAAGTGAGCGAGATTGCGCCTCGGGTCAGTCTCTCCTTTAAATCTACCCTAAGCCAGCAGGTCATCAACCAGCTTCGCTATCAGGAAGTTGAATTTGTTCTCGATTACAACAAGTTCAACCACCCGGAGTTCACCAGCATCCCGCTGTTCAACGATCGCATGGTGCTGGTGGCCAGGCGGAATCATCCGCGTATTGCATCGCCGTTGACCGAGCTGGATATTTATCGCGAGCAGCACGCTACCGTCGCGCTGGATCGCTACGGCTCATTCAGCCATCCCTGGTATAGCTCTGAGGAACAGCAGGCCTGCGTCGCATTCCACGGAAACGCCATGGTCAGCGTGCTGAGCGTGGTGTCGCAAACCAATATGGTGGCCATCGCGCCTGAGTGGCTGGTCAAAGAGTTTGAAGAACAGTTTGCGCTCCAGCTGCTGCCGCTGCCTTTAGAAATGAACAGTCGCACCTGCTATCTTTCATGGCATGAAACGGCGGCCCAGGAGAGGAGCCACCGCTGGATGGCGGAATTGCTGATTAACATTTGCCAGCGTTAATGCTATTGCAAAAAATGCCTGGTGGCACGCCAGGTATTTTATGACTCCTTAATCAATCCTTGAACAGAGAAATATAATCATATCTGATTTTTTCGCTTCCTGGCGGCATAATTATCTGACGAAATGCGCTATCTAATTATTATTCATCTTTAAAACTACATTTAAATATCTTTTTGCAGAAAATTTATCATTTCTCAGGCAGGGGCCACCGACGATTTCTATACTCTGATTATCCAACCGGGCGGCGACCTCAAGCAGAGGATGATGTTAATGGGCACAAAGATAACCATCGCCGTGGCGAGTGCTGCCCTGATGGCTGCGTCGACGGCCGCAGAGGCTGATGAAATCACTCTTTATTCGGTTAATACCGGCTCCTGGATCTATCATCTGTCAAACAATCACGGCCAGTACACCGAGGGCTTTGATAACCAGTTTGCCTCGGTTGAACGCAAGTTCTCCGCGGATTCGAAGTACAGCCTGCTGGTCGGGACGATGAAAAACAGCTTTGACGATCGCTGTATTGCGCTCGGGGTACGCCGCGACTGGGCGTCGTTGGGCAGCGGCTGGGTATTTAAGGGGATTTATGGCTACGTCGGCGAATTTTTCTTCGATGCTTTTGAGCACTGCGGCGACCATGGCTCATATAAGGATTTTAAAGATGCGACCGGCATTGGATTTTCTCCCTATATTTACCATGGTCTCCAGTATAACTTTACCGATTATTTCGGCATCGAAAGCGGAATTATTCTCCCGGCCGTTTTTGTCATCAGCGTGCAGTGGAGTTTTCGTTAATACTGCATACAACATTCGCCAGCCGCGATGTTTATCATGTATCGCGATAACGCCTTTACTTCATAAGATTATTGCTTGAGGCAATGGAGCCTGTTAAATCGTACTTATTCGTCATTAACCCTCGGTGCCCCCGCTGGCTTATGATTGATTGTATTACGGGCAGGTCACTGGCCAACGCCGCCGGACTATAAATCAATGCACAAATTCGCTGACCGGCTGCGCGAGCAGCACAGGGCTATCTGCTGCGCGCTGGCGGATTTCTCTGCCTCCGACTGCACGGTATCGCGGTGGTCGACGATGCCTTCAATAACCGGCGTCAGGCAGGCGCCGCAAATCCCCATTTCGCAGGAGAGGGGGACGGCGATGCCGTTCTCCTGGAGGACCTGAGCGATGGTTTTATGCGCGGGTACCGGCCAGCGTTCGCCCGAGGAGGCAAGGATCACGTTAAAGGTGTTTTCCTCTGCGCACGCCGCTGGCGTAGCGACAGGCTGAAAGGCTTCGCTGTGGATCCGCGCTTCCGCCCATCCCTGCGCCAGGGCGGCCCGGTGCGCGGCGGCCATAAATCCTGCCGGCCCGCAGAGATATATCGGCTGCCCGGCATGTGCACTATTCAGCGCCGCATCCAGGTTTTGCCTGGCGCTGCGCCCTTCGCTTGAACAGTGAATTACCACGCTTTCGGCGCTAAATCGCTGTTGCAGTTCGCGGATAAACGCCCCGCGCGCGCGGCTCTTAAGATAGTAGTGCAGGGTAAACGGCACGCCTTCTGCCTCCAGCCTTAGCGCCATGGCATACAGCGGCGTAATCCCGATGCCGGCGGCCAGCAGCGTCACCCGCTCTGCCGCCTGCAGAGGGAACAGATTGCGCGGAGGGGAAATCAACAGCGTCTGGCCGGGGCGCAGCTGCTGATGAATGTAGCGCGAGCCGCCGCGGGATGCGCTGTCGAGGGCCACGCAAATCAGATATCCGTCAGCGACGCTATCAGGGCCGGTAAGCGAATACTGGCGGATAATGCCGCACGGCAGATGAACGTCAATATGCGCGCCAGGCTGCCAGGCAGGGAGCGTCTGACCCTCCGGCGCCACCAGCCTGACGGCGAGGCTCTGGCTTCCCTGACGCCAGAGGCCGTCGACAATGACCTTTAATACCTCATTCATAGTGCTGCTCCACTTACACGAGGAAAAAATCGCCGAAGCCCATTTTCTTCAGCCCGCGCCGATAGGCGATGGAGCTGCGGTCGGCAGGAATATGCGCTTCCAGCGTTAAATCCAGCGGCAATCTTTCCGGGCGCTGGGTCTCTACCATCATGCGGTCTTCCTCAAAGACGCGCAGGTTAAAGGCGTGGACGTCTTCCACCGGTACGTGCAGATCGAAATTGCGCGCGATGGGCGCAAACATACGGGTAATGCGCGAGGATACCGGCGAGGCGGCGTTCATAATCACCAGCCTGGCGTCCCCCGGAAAATGAATCGTCAGGGTGGCGGTAAACGGCAAATGCATTTCAAAATGGCGCAGCCACTGGAAGCCTTCCGGCGCGCGAAATTCGGTGCTGGCGGGATAGTTGCCGACTGAACTCCAGTAATCGGCGATAAACCCAAACGCCGTTTCCTGCGGGTTGTAGTCCGGCACCACCTGGTTATTGGGGTCGGCGAAAGTCCCGGTATGGATCCAGGCAAAATGGGCAACATCAAGAAATCCCTCGACCTGGCGACCCGCAAAACCGTTGACCTCAAAAGCCGGACAGTTGATTTGCTGAAAGCCATCGTCGTGCCAGTGCGGCATCACCGGCAGCGGCATCGGGTCTTGCGGATCGAAGGCCAGGCAGGTCCAGATCAGGCCATAACGTTCTTCTACCGCAAAGCTGGTGAGGTTGAGTTTCGCCGGTACCGGCTGGTCGGGGCTGGAAGGGATACGGTTGCAGCGGCCATCCTCACCGAAGCGCAGGCCGTGGTACGGGCAGACAATCCCCTCTTCATCGTGAAAACCGAGCGTCAGCGGTACGCCGCGATGGGGGCAGACGTCGCGTGCAACGACCACCTGGCCCTTAATACGATAGATGACCAGCTGTTCATCAAGCAGGGTGGCTTTCACCGGGGCGGGGCCAATATCGCAGGCGCGGGCAACCGGGTGCCAGCATTTTGCCAGGCGCAGCCAGTCCTCTGGCGCAAAGGTGCAGTGGGCGGGTGGGGTAGGTTGTGGTCTGTTCATGGCTTCTCTTCCTGCTCACAAAAATATTTGTTTAATTGTTGTGAGTTTATTGTTGCCATATTAGGGTGTTGACATCCATCAGCAAGAATTCATTCAGCTGTTGCAAAAAAGAGAACAGGTCCACGATGAGCCCATTTTCACGTTTCGCTATCTATTTTACCGAAGTGGCGCGCAGCGGTAGCCTGCGGCGGGCCGGGGAGAAACTGCATATTTCCGCTTCGGCTATCAACCGGCAAATTCTGCAGGCGGAAGAGGATTTCGGCACGCCGCTGTTTGAGCGTCTGCCGGAGGGGCTACGCATGACCACCGCCGGCGAGCTGCTGTACGACAATCTGCTGCGCTGGCAAAAGGAGTTTCAGCTGACGCGGCAAAAGTTTGATGAGCTGCAGGGGCTTAAACGCGGCTCCGTCAGCCTCGGCATGGTGCAGGCGCTGGCGGAAGGGAGCTTTGCCGCCGCGCTGGCGGACATTATCAGCAGCTGGCCATGGCTGGAACTGGATCTGCAGGTGGCGGATAGTCATAGCGTCAGCCAGAAGGTACGGCAGGCGGATCTCGATTTCGGTCTGATTCTCGATCCCGAAGGCCAGGCGGGGCTTAGCGTGCTGGCTTTTGCCGAACTGGAGATGGGGGTGGTGATGTGTCCGGATCACCCTCGGGCGCAGGCTAAAATGCTGTCTTTGGGCGAGCTAAGCGAGGAGCGGCATATTCTTCCCGGCGCGCCGCTGATCGTCCACGAGCGGGTCGCGATGCTCTATCGCCATTATGATTTTTCCCCGACGAACAGCATCAGCTGCAACGATATTCGGTTGATTAAATCGCTGGTGCTTAAAGGCGGCGGCGTGACCCTCCTCAGCCGTCTGGACGTGCTGGAGGAGATCGCGCTCGGCCAGCTGGCGTTTGTCCCGCTGCGCAACCGTCTGCTGCGGCCGCTTACCCTGGCCCTGTGCGCCGCGCCATCACGCCAGCTTTCACGTCCGGCGCAGATGGCGATCCAGAAGCTGACCGCGGTGATGGAGGCGATACAGGGCGGGACAGCGGCTTCCCTCCCGTCTGCGTAAACTGTCCGGCCTGCAATTCTCTGCGGCCTGCTTCCCCGGTGGCGCTGCGCTGACCGGGCTACCAGTTCACCATCGTCTGCTGACCGGTAGACCGGCTAAGGCGTTTACGCCGCGAGCCGGGAAGGGGGCTGATACCGGGATCTTTACCCCAGCGGGCCGCCCTGAATGGTTTCGCACAGGCCGTTGATAATTCGCTCTCCGGTTTCGGATTTCAGCTCCTGATACCAGGCTTCCGTCAGCGCCATATCTTTACCGTGGGTCACATCGCAGCGCTTACGCGCCTTCAGCACCAGGTCGCGCACCCGGTCGCAGCGCTGCGCTTCGTACTGACGCAAAACCCCGCTGATATCGCGGCTCTGGCTGAACAACTCCCCCAGCACCACCGCATCCTCCAGCGCCGCGCAGCCCCCCTGGCCGATATCCGGGGTGGTGCTGTGTCCGGCATCGCCCAGTAGCGCAACTCTGCCGCGAACCAGCTTGGCGAACGGTTCAATATCGTGGATTTCAATACGGTTGGTGGTCTGCGGGTCGAGGGCGGCGATCAGCGTCTGCACCTGCGGCGCCCAGCCGCTGAAATAGCGGCTGAGATCCGCCCGCAGGGTGCTGCGGTCCTCGGCCAGCCCCGCCGGGAGCGGGACATCAAAGAAAAAGTAAAATCGCCCCCCGGAAACCGGCATCAGCGAAACGCGTTTCCCTTCTCCGACGAAGGTCGTCCACTGATTGCCGGGCGCAATCGCTTCATCAATATTGACCAGACCGTTCCAGTTAACGTAGCCCGCGTAGCGGCGTTCCGGCGTATAGCCGAGCACGTGCGGGCGTAGCGCCGAATGGCTGCCGTCGGCGGCAATCAGAAAATCGCCCTCCGCCATCGATCCGTCGGTAAACCAGACCCGAACGCCGTCGGCGTTTTCTTCGCAGCGGGTAACGCGTTTACCAAACTGCACTGCCTCCCGTCCCCAGAATTTGAGCATTTCGCGCTGCAATTCGGCGCGGGAAACCGGACAGGGGCGTCCGCCGGTGCGCGCAATCAGCGGAGCGAGGCTAAATTGAGTCAGCGTCTCTCCCCGCAGATACTCCTTGTAGGCCAGAAAATGCATCGGTCCGCCGTAGTTTTCGATAATATCGCCCATGCCTAAATGCTTCATGCACTTGACGCCGTTAGGCCAGATGGAGATGGCCGCGCCCACCGGCTTGATTTCTTTTACCGCTTCAAACACTTCACAGTGGATACCGGCATTTTTTAATGCCACCGCCGCGCTCAGGCCGCCGATTCCGCCGCCGATAACTAATGCTTTCATTTCCTTCTCCTTTACATACGTCGTTATTGGCTTGAGCAATTTGCGTACCACTTTGGCGCAGGCGCTGATTTCGCCGATTCGGGCTCCCCGCTACCGTGCGGTTGCACAACGTTGGTGCGCAGAGCGGCTTTTATTGCCTTTTTATGAATCAATAATTTCTAAATTTTCAATTGAGAATCTAATGTTTCATAGGCGCGCCGAGGTCATATAGCGGGAACGTCGCGAAAAGGATGTGTTATCTGTTTGAAAAAAATGAATAAAATTAAATGTTGCTCAGATGTGAGTGAGTTTGGCCTGTTTTGTGCACCCGTTCCCGCACGCTTATTCGCAACGGGATGAAACGATCATGTCAGATGAAAAAAACGGCGGCTTACTGTACGGCCTTGAGCAGCGGATCCCGCCGCTCCCGGCCTTTTTTAGCGCCTTACAGCACGTACTCGCCGGGCTGGTAGGCATTATTACGCCGCCGCTGATTATCGGCGCGGCGCTGGGGCTGGGGGAGTGGCTGCCCTATTTGATCAGCATGTCCCTGCTGGCTTCCGGCATCGGCACTTTCCTGCAATCCAACCGCCTGTGGGGGATCGGTGCGGGCATGATCTGTATGCAGGGAACCAGCTTTGCGTTCCTCGGGGTGGCGATTGCCGGCGGTATGTGGGTAAAAGGGCAGGGCGGCACGCCGCAGGATATTATGGCCATGCTGTTTGGCGTCAACTTTGTCGCCGCGCTGGTGCCCTGCCTCGTCAGCCGCTTTATTGAACCGCTGAAGCGTATTTTTACCCCGGTGATTACCGGCAGCGTGATTGCGCTGATCGGCATTAGCCTGATCAAAGTCAGCGTGATTAACTGGTGCGGCGGTGAGCAGGCTAAAGCCTTTGCCAGCACGAGCAATATTGCCCTCGGCGCGGTTACGCTGGGGACCATCGTTCTGCTGAGCTGCGCGAAAAACCGCTGGCTACGCCTCTCGTCGGTGGTGGTGGGGATGGCCGTCGGCTGCGCGGCGGCGGCGCTGAGCGGCTCGTTCCAGCTTAAGGCGTCGGCGATGTCTGGTTTCGCTTACCGCAGCTGTTCCCGTTTGGTTTCCAGTTCAACAGCGCCATTTTTTTGCCGATTGCCCTGGTGTCGCTGGTGTGCATTCTTGAGGCGGTGGGCGACCTGACGGCCAACTGTCTCATCTCTCAGCAGTCGATAGATAACGAAGCCTTCCGTTCACGGCTGAAAGGCGGCATTCTGGCTGATGGCATCAGCTGCATGGTGGCGGCGATGCTGTGCGCGTTCCCCAATACGACCTTTGCGCAAAACAACGGCGTGATTCAGATGACCGGCGTCGCCAGCCGCTACGTTGGCCGCTACATCGGGGTGATTTTGATTCTGCTGGGTTTGTTTCCGCCGTTCGGCGAGATACTGCGCCAGATCCCGGCGCCGGTGCTGGGCGGCGCGACGATGGTGATGTTTGGCTGCGTTGTGGCGGCGGGGATCCGCATTATCACCCAGAAACCGCTGACCCGCCGCGATATGCTGATCGTCGGTCTGGCCTTTGGTTTTGGTCTCGGCATTGAAGCGGTCCCGGCGTTTCTGACCCACTTCCCGCCGATCGTCGGCAACCTGTTCGGTTCCGCGGCGACCAGCGGCGGGCTGGTGGCGATTGTCCTGAATCTGATTATCCCGGAAGAGAAACCGGCCGCGGCGGCGGCCACAAGGAGTACTGATGATCGCGCTGAATCACTTTAATCAGCTGAGCGGCGAACAGGCCGTCGCCGTGCTGGAACCCTGCGTGGCCGTCTCTGGCTGGGCGGCGACGCTGGCAGCCGGTCGGCCATGGCGCAGCCGCGCGGAACTGCTGGACGCCGCCCAGCGGCTGATGGCAGGTTGGGGGGAAGCGGAGCTGGCTGAGGCGCTGAACGCCCATCCGCGTATCGGCGAAAAGCCCACCGGGCAGCAGGCCCATGCGGCGCTCTCCCGCCAGGAGCAGGGGAGCGTTGATGACCGTGATGCTGCGCTGGCGCAGGCGCTGAAAGAGGGTAACGCCCGCTACGAGGCGCGGTTTGGCCGGGTCTTTTTGATTCGCGCCAAAGGGCGCAGCGGGGAGGAAATCCTGGCGGCGCTGTCGCGTCGGCTGCACAACAGCGATAGCGCAGAAGTACGGGACGCGTTAGCCCAGCTAGGCGAAATTACCTTGTTAAGACTGAAAGGAGCGATTGGCGAATGAGCACCTTAAGCACCCATATTCTCGATATTTCCACCGGCCGACCGGCGCAGGGCGTAAAGATTACGCTGGAGTGCGAAGGCGCGCAGGTTGCCTGCGGCGTCACCGATGATAACGGCCGCATTGGCGAACTCGGTGCCGGGCCGCTGGCGCCAGGACATTACCGGTTAAGCGCGGAAATTGGCGCGTGGTTTGCCGCCGGCGGGCGCGAGACGCTCTACCTGAGTGCGCAGATTGATTTCGTCATCCGCGAGGAGGCGGATGAGCACTATCATTTACCGTTTTTAATTGCCCCCGGCGGCTGGTCCACCTATCGCGGCAGCTAAATGGCCCCGGCGGCGCTACGCCTGGCAGGGCTACAGGTTCTGAATTTCCCCGGACAGGCGCTGCGCGCCTGTCCGGGCTACGAGTTCGGCACTGCCTGTGGTCTGGCAGCCCGGACAGGCACAACGTGCCGCCTCCGGGAAAGGGACTACTCCGCAGCCGCATCTCCCCATACGCGCTCGCCGTTCACCCACGTCTCGCTGATATTACGCTCATCGCCCAGGGTCATCAGGACGAACAGCTGCTCATAGATATCCTTGCAGCGCCCGCCGCGTAACCTTTGCAGCGGCGTGACCGCCGGGTCGATAACCACAAAGTCAGCCTCTTTACCGGGCTGGAAATTACCAATCTTCTCATCAAGGCGCAGGGCGCGCGCGCCGCCGAGGGTCGCATGGTAAAACGCTTCGCTGGCGCGCAGACGATAGCTTTGCAGCTGGCTGACCTTATACGCCTCGCCGAGGGTGCGCAGCATACTGAAGGTGGTGCCCGCGCCAACATCGCTACCGATACCCATCCGCACCTTGTTCTGCCAACAGGCCGGTAAACGAAACAGCCCGCTGCCGAGGAACAGGTTTGACGTCGGGCAGAAGGCCAGCGCCGAGCCGGTATCGTGCAGGCACTGCCACTCCGCATCCGCCAGATGAATACCGTGGGCAAATACGCTGCGCTCGCCGGTCAGTCGATAGTGATGATAAACATCCAGATAGTGTTCATGTTCCGGCCAGAGGCTTTTAACCCACGCCACTTCATTGAGGTTTTCGCTCAGGTGGGTATGCAGCCAGGTATCGGGAAACTCTTCCCGGAGCTGCTGCACCGCCGCCAGCAGCTCCGGCGTTGAGGTCGGCGCGAAGCGCGGCGTAATGGCGTATCCCAGACGGCCGCGCTGGTGCCAGCGCTGAATCAGTTCGCGGGTTTGCCGGTAGCTCTGCTCCGCGCTTTCGCTCAGATACTCGGGCGCGTGGCGGTCCATCATCACTTTCCCGGCGATCAGGCGCATATTGAGGCGCAGCGCTTCGTTAAACAGGGCATCCACCGATTCAGGGTGCAACGTACAAAAGACCAGCGCGGTGGTGGTGCCGTGGCTCAGCAGCTGGTTGACAAAAAATTGCGCGATCTCCGCGGCGTAGTCGGCATCGGCAAACTGGCTCTCCACCGGAAAGGTATAGGTGGTGAGCCACTCCAGCAGCTGCTCGCCAAATGCGCCAATCATCTCGGTTTGCGGATAGTGGACGTGGGCATCGACAAAGCCCGGCAGCAGCAGCTTACCGCGCAGGTCGCGATAGCCCTTCTGCGGGTGCAGAAAGCGTTCGCCCTCCTGCCACGGCAGCAGCGCCTGAATGCGTCCGTCGCGAAGAAACAGCACGCCATCCTCCAGATAGCGCGCCTGGCGGGCGATATCGTCGGCGCTCTCGGCAACCTCGGAGATATCGAAAAATGCGCCGCGAACCGCGGCATGGTAGTCAAACATCATAGCTGCCCTGTGGGTAAGCGAAAGGATAGGTGGATAGAGCAAGATTGATGCCAGGTTGTGCGGGCGGAAAGTCGCCGCGACGTCACGCCGCGGCGGGGAGGCAGGGTTACTCTTTCTGGACGAGAGGGCTGAAACCGGTGGTGGCGCCGATGCGTTCGTCGCGGGCGATCCAGCGATAGGCCGCGCCGCTCAGGAAGACGCCGATAAACCAGCTAAAGTTAGCCACTTCGTGCAGGGCCGGAATAAAGCTGATGATCAGGCCAATGGCGACGGAGGGCACCAGCGCGGCGATCGCTTTCGGGTTAAAGCCGTTGCGGTACCAGTACTGGCCCCTGGGCGTGTCGTCAAACAGGTCGTTAACGGAAACCTGCCCGCGCTTAATGATGTAAAAATCCACGATCAGGATGCCGAACAGCGGGCCGATAAACGCCCCCAGCACGTCGAGGGTGTAGTGGATCAGCTCCGGCGAGTTAAACAGGTTCCACGGCGTCAGCAGAATAGACCCTACGGCGGCAATCATCCCGCCGGTGCGGAAGCTGATTTTCTGCGGCGAACAGTTAGAGAAATCGAAGGCCGGAGAGACAAAGTTGGCCACGATATTAATCCCGATGGTGGCGGTGATCATGGTCAGCAGGCCAATGGCGACCGCCAGGTCGTTGCCTACGCGGCTCACGGTCTCAATCGGGTCGGTGATCATGCGGCCAAACAGCGACTGCGTGCCGGAGACAATCACCACGGTCACGATGGAGAACAGCAGGAAGTTAAACGGCAGGCCCCAGCGGTTGCCGCGGCGGATCTCGCCCATGCTTTTGCCATAGCGCGAGAAATCGCCAAAGTTGAGCAGCGGGCCGGAGAAGTAGGAGACCACCAGCGCGGTGGCGGTGATCATCTGCCAGGTCTGCTCCCCGGCGCTCAGCGATTTGCTGGCGAGGGTAAAGGAGATCCCGTCAAAACCGGTTTTGTATACAATCCATCCCGCCAGCGCCAGCATCACCACGTAGACCGCCGGGCCGGCGATATCGATAAAGCGCTTGATGGCGTTCATCCCGTGCCAGAACACCATCGCCTGCAGCAGCCACATGGTGGCGAAGCAGAGCCAGCCCAGATGCGACAGGCCCAGGAAGCTGGATGCGGTGAGGGTCGACAGCGACGGCCAGAACTTCAGCAGCACCAGCATCAGCGCGTTAGCGGCGAGATAAGTCTGAATACCGTACCACGCGAAGGCGATAAGCCCGCGGATCACCGCCGGGATATTAGCCCCAAAGACGCCGAACGCCTGACGACAGATCACCGCGTAGGGCACCCCCGCCATCTGGCTGGGCTTTGCCACCAGGTTAGCGCACAGCTGAACGATACAAATCCCCACCAGCAGGCATAGCAGCACCTGCCAGCTCGCAAGACCAAGGGTAAAGAAGCTCGCCGCCACCACGTAGCCTCCCATGCTGTGCACGTCCGACATCCAGAAAGAAAAGATGTTGTACCAGCTCCAGTTCTGGTCGCGCGTCGGCGCCAGATCCTCATTGCAAAGCCGTGGGCTGTATCCAGCGTGGGGATCAGCGGCCTTAACCTGATGCATCGCTTGTGTATTTGGCATGAAACCTGCTCCTGTAAATGAACACCCGTTGAAATAGATTGCTGGTGTCGTTGCAGGATTTGGGCCAAATAGTTAATTTTGTATACAAGAAATAAGTTTTATGTATACGATTCGGTGTAAAAAAGTAAAATTTGGAGTGGTTAATGAACAACCAACAACGGCTGCAGGCCGCGCCAGAGCTGCATGACAAAGACGAGTCCATCTTTCAGGCGCTGATGACCGCTATCGTCGAGCATCAGCTACCGCCGGGCAGCAAACTGCCGGAGGAGGCGCTGGCGGAGGTGTTTGGCGTGAGCCGTACCGGGATCAGAAAAGTGCTGCAGCGACTCGCAACCGTGCAAATGGCCATCCTGACGCCCAAACGTGGTGCACAGGTCGCCAGCCCGACGGTTGAAGAGGCGCAGGCGATCTTCCGTACCCGCGCGCTATTGGAAGTGGCCAACCTGCCGGATGTGCTGGCCCGCTGTCAGCCGCCGCACCTGGCGGCGCTGGAAGCCATCACCCGCCAGGAACAGCTGGCCCACGAAAGCCATGACGGCCCGGCGGCGATTCGCTATTCCGCCGAGTTTCATATTCAGCTGCAGGCGATCTCCGGCAATCAGGTGCTCACTGAGATGGTGACCCGCCTGAGCCAGCGCTCTTCATTAGTTATCGCGGCGTGGGGATCGCCGTGGCGGCAGGGCTGCCGCTGCGACGATCACGAACGGCTGATCCAGCTGCTGCGCGATAAAACGCTGCAGCCCCTGAGCGACGCCTTAAGCCACCATTTTGAACATATTGTCGCCAGTCTCTGCTTTGAGCGTTCTGGCGTGACCCTGCCTGATTTTGCCCGGCTGTTTGCCGGCTATAAGGAGCCGTAATGGCCGCCGTTTGTATACAAGTCATCAATCCCAACACCAGCCTGGCCATGACGGAAAGCATCGGCGCCGCCGCGCGGGCGGTTGCCGCGCCGGGAACCGAGATTCTGGCGGTCTGCCCCGGCGAAGGGGTGCCGTCGATAGAGGGCCACTTTGATGAAGCCATCGCCGCTGTCGGCGTGCTCGAGCAAATTAAGGCCGGTCGCCAGCAGGGCGTTGATGGTCATGTCATCGCCTGCTTTGGCGACCCCGGGCTGCTGGCGGCGCGCGAGCTGGCGCAGGGGCCGGTGGTAGGGATTGCCGAAGCGGCGATGCATATGGCGACGCTGGTGGCCACCCGTTTCTCCATCGTGACCACGCTGCCGCGCACCCTGATTATCGCCCGCCACCTGCTGCACCAGTACGGTTTCCATCACCATTGCGCCGCCCTGCACGCCATTGATTTACCGGTGCTGGCGCTGGAGGACGGTAGTGGTCTGGCGCAGGAGAAGGTGCGCGCGCGCTGTATTCAGGCGCTAAAGGAGGACGGCTGCGGGGCTATCGTACTGGGATGCGGCGGGATGGCGACGCTGGCTCAGGAGCTGACCCGCGAGCTGCGCGTACCGGTAATCGATGGCGTCAGCGCGGCGGTCAAAATGGTTGAGTCGCTGGTGGCGTTAGGCCTGTCGACCAGCAAGCAGGGCGATTTAGCCTTTCCGGAAAGCAAGGCGTTGAGCGGTAAATTTCAGGCATTAACCCCGTTTTAAATGAAAGAGGTGGCAGATGGCATTTTTGGCAGAAGATTACCCGCGCGACCTGCGCGGCTACGGCGGACAGCCGCCGCACGCGCGGTGGCCGAACAACGCGCGCATCGCCGTGCAGTTTGTGCTGAACTATGAAGAGGGCTCGGAAAACCACGTGCTGCACGGCGATGCCGGTTCTGAACAGTTTCTGTCCGATATTATCGGCGCCGCCAGCTATCCTGACCGGCATATGTCGATGGATTCGCTGTATGAGTACGGCAGCCGCGCCGGCTTCTGGCGCATCCATAATGAGTTCAGCAAACGAGGATTGCCGTTGACCGTGTTCGGCGTCGCGATGGCGCTGGCGCGGCATCCCGAGGTGGTTGAGGCGATTAAGAGGGCGAACTATGACGTGGTCAGTCACGGCTGGCGCTGGATCCATTACCAGAATATGCCTATCGAGCAGGAGCGGGAGCATCTTCATAAAGCCGTGCAGGTATTAACCGACCTGTTTGGCAAACCGCCCACCGGCTGGTATACCGGGCGCGACAGCCCCCATACCCGCCAGTTGGTGGTGGAGCACGGTGGTTTTGATTACGACAGCGACTATTATGGCGACGACCTGCCGTTCTGGAGCGAAGTGGCCTGTAGCGACGGTTCGCGTAGGCCGCACCTGATCGTGCCTTATACCCTCGACGCTAACGATATGCGCTTCGCCACTGCCCAGGGGTTCAATACCGCCGAGCAGTTTTATACCTATTTAAAAGACAGCTTCGATGTGCTGTACGCGGAGGGGGCCAGCGCGCCGAAGATGATGTCCATCGGTATGCACTGTCGTTTGCTGGGGCGCCCGGGCCGCTTCCGGGCGCTGCAGCGCTTTCTTGATTATGTGCAGCAGCACGACCAGGTTTGGGTCTGTACCCGTCAGCAGATTGCCGACCACTGGCGCGACGTTCATCCGTTCAGGGGGTAAAGTCGTTCCCCGGGTAAGCGCAGCGCAACCCGGGGGATACCGGGAAATGCGCAAGGCTTAACTCATCAAACTGACCTGAGCGGCGACAATGCGCCAGCCAAAGGGGAAGCGTACCCAGGTCTGCTGCTGGCGACCGATGCGCTCGCTGCCTGCGCGGGTGAATTCGGTGCTACACACCGCGTAATCCTCGCCAAAGGTGGTGATGATGGTATGCCGCAGCTCGCGCTGCAAACCCGCTGCCGGACGGGCGGCGCGAAAGGCGCGGATTTCATCGATGCCGTAGAGATTTTCCCCGGCCCCCAGCCGCACCGTGCGCTTATCGTGCCAGAACAGCTCATCCAGCACCGCGATGTCGTTGCTCACCAGCGCTTCCTCATAGCGGTAAAACGCCGCCGTCACCTCGGCGAGAACCAACGGGCGATTAATCTGTTCTGAGCTCATCATGCGGCGATCTCCACCGGGCGGGCGTCGGTGATGCCCATCTCTTCCAGCGCCCGCGCCGCGCGCAGACAGGCTTGTTCATTAAAGGGCGCGGCAATCAGCTGCAGGCCAATCGGCTGACCGTTCGCTGTGCGCAGCGGCACCGTGACGACCGGCAGGCCAAGGAAGGAGATGGGTTGGGTCAGCATCCCCATGCTGGCGCGAATCGGCAGCAGCTGGCCGTCGATCTCCATGGTCTGCGCGCCGATGAGCGTCGCGCTGCACGGCGTGGCCGGGGCGATTAGCACATCGGCATGAGCGAACAGGCCTTTGAACGCCTGCTGCGCATAACGGCGAAAGCGCTGAGCCTGGAGATACCAGGAGGAGGGGATCATCGCGCCGGCCAGCAGTCGCTCGCGGGAGTTCGGCTCAAAACGTTCGGGCTGGCTCCGCAGCGCGGGCAGGTACTGGTTACCGCCCTCGGCGGCGCTGATAATAAACGCCGCCGAGCGGGCCAGTTCGGCCTCCGGGAATATCAGCTCCTCATGCGCCTCAAGGGCGTGGGTAACGCTGGCAACCGCCGCACGGGCATCGTCATCGCACCATGTCGTAAAATAGCCGCCGAGCGCGGCGCAGCGCAGGCCATCGAGACCACGCGGCAGCAGATTAGCCGTACGCTCGCTGGCTTTATCGGCCTGAAAACCATCGCTCGGATCGCGCCCCTGCAGCGTATCGTAAACTGCCGCAAGATCGCCGACGCTGCGGGCAAAAGGACCGATATGGTCAAGGCTGGCGACAAAGGGATGACTGCCGGAGCGCGACAGGCGGCCAAAAGTGGGCTTAAGGCCAAAGATCCCGCATAGCGAGGCCGGGACGCGAATGGAGCCGTTGGTATCGCTGCCCAGCGAGAAATTCACCAGCCCGGCGGCCACTGCGGCTGCCGACCCGCCCGAGGAGCCGCCGGCGATCCGCGAAAGATCGTGCGGGTTATGCGTCGCCCCGTAGTGGCTGTTTTCCGTGGTAAAACCGTAGGCGTAGGCATCCATATTTAGCATGCCGGATAATAATGCGCCCGCGCTGTGCAGCTGGCGCACCGCCCAGCTGTCGGCTACGGCGGCAGGGCGATCGCTCAACAGCTGCGCCCCGGCAAGGGTGGTATGGCCGGCGACATCGAACAGATTTTTCACCGCGTAGGGAACGCCTGCCAGTGCGGGCAGGGGCTTTTTTTCCCGTCGCAGGGTGTCGATATTCTCCGCCTCAGCGAGCATGCGCTTTCCGCTGACGTGGGTCCAGGCGTTGATCTGCGGGTTAACGCGAGCGATATTCTCCAGGGTGTGGCGGGCAATCTCTTTGGCGCTGAGTTCGCCGGTGGCCAGCGCGCGCTGGATTTCGTGAATGGTCATTTCAGGCAGCTTCATGCTTTATAGACTCCGGCGATTTCGACGCGCTCGTCGAGGGGAAAGGCCATCAACGGCCCGGCCATGGCGGCAATGCGGCTAAACTGCACTCTGAGTTCTGCGCGCCGCGTATCGTCCAGCTCCAGCGCCAGCAGCTGTTCCATTTGCGAGAGCCAGGCGTCCCATTCGTTCTGCGATGTTGTCATTATCAGCTCCTAATATCCGGCGGCGGAGCCGTTGCTGCGCGGATCGCTGGCCCCCTCAAACAGGCCGTTGGGATGACGTACAATCGCTCCCGCATGGCCCATGGCTTCGCTGAAATCGGCCAGCACTTCAACCTCGTGCCCCAACTGACGCAGGCGGTCAACGCTTTCGGCGCTGAAGCGGCCCTCCAGCTTGAGCGAGTCGGAAGTCTGCCCCCAGGTGCGCCCCAGCAGCCAGCGCGGTCGGGTGATGCTTTCCTGCAGCGGCGCGTTTTGCATGACGTAGCGGGTGAAGATAGCGGCCTGGGTTTGCGGCTGGCCGTCGCCGCCCATGGAGCCGTAAACCATCACCCGGCCATCGTTCAGCTTTGCTGCGGCCGGGTTGAGGGTGTGAAACGGCTGTTTACCGGGCGCCAGCGCCAGCAGGTGGCTCGGGTCGAGGCTGAACGATGCCCCGCGGTTCTGCCAGACAATGCCGCTCTCCGGCAGCACCACGCCGCTGCCGAATTCGTGGTACAGGCTTTGGATAAAGGAGACCGCCAGCCCGCTTTTATCGATCACCCCCATCCAGACGGTATCGCCCGGGCCTTTACCTGCGCCCCACGGAGCCGCCCGCTGGTCGTCGATGTTATCCGCCAGCGGCTGCAGCGCCGCCGGTGTCAGCAGGCTCTGAATATCAACATCAAGGTGGCGCGGATCGGTGATGTGCGCGTCGCGCAGACCGAAGGCCAGCTTGGTCGCCTCCACAATACGGTGGACGGTCATCGCATCGTCGGCGTCGGCCATCGCCAGCCTGTCGGTGATGCCGAGGATCGCCAGCGAAACCAGCCCCTGAGTCGGCGGCGCGAGGTTCCACAGTTCGCCGTGTCGATGCGCCAGCCTGAGCGGCTGGGGGCGGCGAGCGCGATGCTGCTGCAGGTCGCTAAGGGTGACGGGCAGTCCGTACTTTTCCATCCCGCGGGCCAGCTGCTCCGCCAGCGGCCCGCGATAGAAGCTATCCAGGCCTTCTTCGGTTAATCGGCGCAGGGTGTTCGCCAGCGCCGGCTGCAAAAAGCGGCTCCCGGCCTTCGGCGGCTGGCCGTCCACCAGAAAGGTTTCAGCGAAGCCGGGCTGGTCGCGCAGTTCACTGAATTTATCGGCGCTCGCGCTGGCCTGCGACGCGGTAACCGGGATACCGTTCGCGGCGTAGCCGATGGCATCTTCCAGCAGACGCGTGAGCGGCAGGGCCGCGCCGGTTAACTCGCGCGACACCTTAAGCGCTTCGTCCCAGCCGCTGACGGTGCCCGCCACGGTCAGCGCCGCCTGCGGACCGCGATGGGGGATCTGCGCGAGGCCGGCGTAGGCCTGCGGCGTCGCTAACGAACCCGCCGCGCCGCTGGCGTCAATGGCGATGGGGTCGCCCTCGGGCGGCACGATAAGCCAGAAACCATCGCCGCCGAGGCCGTTCATATGCGGATAAACCACCGCAATGGTCGCGGCGGCGGCGACCATGGCTTCGATGGCGCTTCCGCCTTCGCGCAGTACCGCCAGCGCGCTTTGGCTGGCCAGATGATGGGGGGCGACCGCCATCCCGTGGGCAGCAACATGACTTTGCATGAATTTTCCTCAATTAAGCGACTCGTCCGCTGAGGGTTGCAAAAGCTGTTCCATATCTGAACGTAAAGTTTCACCTGTTGCCGACAACGCGCTTTTTTTGGCGGGACTGGCATACATTATGAATGCGGATACGGTTATGATGCGGTGAAACGAAAGTTACAGAGGACTTATGCAACAGCTTGATGAACGACTGAAAGAGCAGTACCCGTCATTATCGCCGCAGGAGCAGCGGGTGGCGGATTTTATTTTCGATCATTTTGATGACCTGATTAGCTACAACAGCGCAGAGCTGGCGCAGCTTAGCGGCGTGTCAAAAGCCACGGTCAGCCGGCTGTTCAAGCGCCTGGGCTATGAGAAGTATAAGGATATGCGCGATGAGCTGCGTACCCTGCGCCAGAGCGGTATGCCGCTGACCGACAATCGCGATGCGGTACAGGGCAATACTCTGCTGGCGCGCCACTATAAACAGGAGATGGCCAACCTGACACAATGGGTTAACGCGCTGGATGTTCAGCAGTTCGCCGAGGCGATTCAGGCGCTGGTCGCCGCCCGGCGTATTGTGATTGTCGGCATGCGTAATGCTTATCCTGCGGCGCTGCATCTGCGTCAGCAGCTACTGCAGGCGCGCGGGCAGGTACTGGTGCTGCCGCTGCCCGGACAAAGCCTGAGCGAGGAACTGGTGGATCTCAGCGCCGACGACCTGGTGGTGGTGATGGCATTCCGCCGCCGCCCGCGAATCATTCGCCCTCTGCTGCAGCAGCTACAGAGCAGCGATATTCCGGTGCTGCTGATGTGCGAGCCGCAGGCCCACGGTCTGTTTCCGCTGGCGCGCTGGCGGCTTTGCGCGCCGCTGGATAGCGTGTCGGCCTACGACAGCTACGCGTCGGTCAACAGCCTGATCAATCTGCTGTCGAACGCCTTTTTGCACGAAATTCTCGATAAAGGTCGCCCGCGCATTCACGATATTGCCACGCTCTACCAGCAGCTGGATGAGCTGGAACAGCGATGATGGGGCGCCAGCGTGGTGCTTTGCATGGTTTTGGTGCGATGAAATATGCAGAAATCAGCGCCGCTGGTTCCTCTTTACTCTTCTCTTTCTCTTGTTTTACTGGCCCTTAAGCGAAGCGTTGCCGATGGCGCAGTGCATAAATTTATCTGGCACATTAGTTGCAAAAGTGACTTTAAAGAATCTTTTGTTTCATGCTAACGTAACGGGTAAATATCATGAAGAAACTGTTGATCGCGCTGGCCGGGGCCGCTTGTCTGTTAACCAACCTCTCGGCGGCGAAAGCTGACCAGCTGCAGGATATCGAAAAACGCGGCGTGATCCGCATTGCGGTGCCGCAGGATTTCCCGCCGTTTGGCTCGGTGGGCACCGACCTTCAGCCGCAGGGCTACGACATCGATATGGCGCGCTATCTTGCCAAAGAGATGAAGCTCAAGCTGCAGCTGGTACCTGTGACCAGCGCCAATCGCGTGCCTTATCTGCAAACCGATAAGGTAGATCTGGTGATTTCCAGCCTGGGTAAAAACGCCGAGCGCGAGAAGGTGATCGATTTTAGCCGGGCCTACGCGCCGTTCTTTCTCGGCGTATTTGGCGCGAAAGGCGCTGAGCTGAAAGACCCGGCGGCGCTGAGCGGTAAAAGCGTTGGCGTAACCCGCGGCGCGGTGGAAGACATGGTGCTGACCAGCGTGGCGCCGAAAGAGGCGCAGATTAAGCGCTACGAAGACAACAACACCACGCTGTCGGCGTACCTTTCCGGTCAGGTGCAGTATGTGGCTACCGGTAACCTGGTGGTGGCGGCCATCGCCCGGCAGAACGCCGATAAAGCGCCGGTGCCGAGCTTTATGCTGAAAGATTCGCCGTGCTTTATTGGTCTGAAAAAGAACCAACCGGCCCTGAAGGCGAAAGTGGATGCGTTGATTGAGCAGGGGGTAAAAGACGGCACTCTCAACGGCCTTTCCGAGAAATGGCTGAAAGCGCCGCTGCCTGCCAGCCTCGGCGCATAAGGTCCGGGCATGACGGAGCAACTTCATTTCTCTGCGCTCTGGCCGCACTGGCCGGAGCTGCTGGCGGGGCTGTGGGTGACCATCCAGCTAACGGTACTGGCGACGCTCGGTGGCCTGACGATTGGCATCTTCGGCGCCGCCATCCGCAGCGGGCGGCCCACGTGGTTCAGCCGGATTTGGGGCGGGTATGTCGAATTGATTCGCAACACGCCATTTGTGGTACAGCTGTTTTTTATCGTCTTCGGCTTACCGAACCTGGGGCTAAAGATGACGGCGGGCGAGGCCGCGCTGCTGGCGATGGTGGTCAATCTTGGGGCCTACAGTACCGAGATCGTGCGCGCCGGTATTCAGGTCACGCCGAAGGGGCAGTGGGAAGCAGGGCGCGTGCTGGGGCTGACCCGGACGCAGACCTTTATTCAGGTGATTCTGCCGCCTGCGCTGCAGCGCATTTATCCGGCGCTGGTGAGCCAGTGCATCATCGTCATGCTCGGTTCGTCGGTAGTGTCGCAGGTCTCTTATGAAGAGCTGACCTTTGCCGCTAACCTGATCCAGTCGCGCACCTTCCTCAGCTTTGAGGTCTACCTGGTGACGACAGGAATTTATTTGGTGCTGTCGATAACGATGCGCCAGCTGCTGATGGCGGCAGGACGAAAATGGCTGGGGGTGCAGGCATGATGACCACCTTTACCGATTGGGACATTGTTCGCAATCTGCTGCTGGCCGGGCGCTGGACGGTGCTGCTGTCGCTGGTGGCGTTTCTCGGCGGCGCGCTGGTCACTCTGCCGCTGCTGCTGCTGCGCATGACCGGCGGGCGTCAGATAAAGCGCCTGATCCGCGGCTATGTTGAGCTGTTTCAGGGAACGCCGCTGCTGATGCAGCTGTTTCTTGCCTTTTTCGGCGTGGCGCTGTTCGGCATCGACGTTTCGGCGTGGACCGCGGCATCGCTGGCGCTGACGCTGTATACCAGCGCGTTTTTGCTCGATATCTGGTTTGGCAGCATCCGCGCGCTGCCAAAAGGGCAGTGGGAAGCATCGCGCTGTCTGGGGCTGAGCTTTGGCCAGACGCTCTATCGGGTCGTTGCGCCGCAGGCGCTGCGGATCGCCATCGCCCCGACGGTGGGGTTTGCCGTGCAGGTGATTAAGGGCACGGCGCTGGCGTCGATTATCGGCTTCGTTGAGCTGACCAAAGCGGGCACCATTCTGACCAACGTGACGTATCAGCCGTTTAAAGTCTTCGCGCTGGTGGCGCTGGGCTATTTCATTCTGTGTTATCCGCTGTCCCGCTACAGCCGTTATCTGGAGAACAAATTCAATGCCTCTCATCACCATTAATCAGATGCAGAAGTATTACGGCGATAATCACGTGCTCAAGGGCGTCGATCTGGATATCGATATGGGCGAAGTGATCTCGATTATCGGCCGCAGCGGGTCCGGCAAAAGTACGCTGCTGCGCTGCATCAACGGCCTGGAAGGCTATCAGGATGGCAGCATTAAGCTCGGCGGGATGACTATTACCGACCGCGACTCGCAGGCGCGGGAGATCAGCCGCTCTATCGGCATGGTGTTCCAGAACTTTAACCTGTTCCCGCATATGACGGCGCTGGAAAACGTGATGCTGGCGCCGCGTCGGGTGCTGAAGAAGAGCGCCGCCGAGTGTCGGGAGCTGGCCCAGCGGATGCTGGAAAAGGTCGGGCTTGGCGACCGGCTGGATTACTACCCGTCCAGTCTTTCCGGCGGTCAGCAGCAGCGCGTGGCGATTGCCCGCGCGCTGGCGATGTCGCCAAAAGTTTTACTCTGTGACGAGATCACCTCGGCGCTGGATCCCGAGCTGGTTGGCGAAGTGCTTAAAGTGCTGGAGCAGCTGGCGGCGGAGGGCATGACGCTGATTCTCGTGACCCATGAAATGAATTTTGCCCGCGAAGTGGGCGACCGCGTGGTGTTTATGCATCAGGGGCGCGTCTGGGAGCAGGGGGACAGCAAAACGCTGTTCGCTAACCCGCAGACCAGCGAACTGAAGCAGTTTATTTCATCCGTGCGCGGCTTAAATCAATAAGGAATCAAAAATGGACATGACACAGTTTCCGCAACTCAATCCGCCGGCGCGTCTGCTGATGGGGCCAGGCCCGATTAACGCCGACCCGCGCGTGCTGCGCGCCATGTCGAGCCAGCTGATCGGCCAGTACGACCCGGCGATGACCCATTATATGAACGAAGTGATGGCGCTCTACCGCGGCGTATTTCGTACCGAAAACCGCTGGACGATGCTGGTGGATGGAACCTCAAGGGCCGGGATTGAGGCGATCCTGGTTTCGGCTATTCGGCCGGGGGACAAGGTGCTGGTGCCGGTATTTGGCCGCTTCGGCCATCTGCTGTGCGAAATCGCCCGCCGCTGTCGGGCGGAAGTGCACACCATTGAAGTGCCGTGGGGTGAGGTGTTTACTCCGGACCAGGTGGAGGATGCCATCAAACGTATTCGTCCGCGCCTGCTGCTGACGGTGCAGGGCGACACGTCGACCACTATGCTGCAGCCGCTGGCGGAGCTGGGGGAGATCTGCCGCCGCTACGACGTGCTGTTTTACACCGACGCCACCGCTTCGCTGGGCGGCAACCCGCTGGAAACCGATGCCTGGCAGCTGGATGCGGTCTCGGCGGGGATGCAAAAATGCCTCGGCGGCCCGTCCGGCACCTCGCCGATTACCCTCAGCGCGCGCATGGAGGAGGCGATTCGCCGCCGCAAATGCGTCGAAGAAGGGATTCGCACCGATGCCCACCGCGACGGCGACGAGGAGATGATCTACTCCAACTATTTCGATCTCGGCATGGTGATGGACTACTGGGGACCGGAGCGCCTTAACCACCATACCGAGGCCACTACCGCGCTGTTCGGCGCCCGCGAATGCGCGCGTCTGATCCTCCAGGAGGGGCTGGATAACGGCATTGCCCGCCATAAGCTGCACGGCGATGCACTGCTAAAAGGCATTCAGGCGATGGGGCTGGAGACCTTCGGTGACCTGAAACACAAGATGAACAACGTGCTTGGCGTCGTTATCCCACAGGGGATAAACGGCGACCAGGCACGCAAGTTGATGCTGGAAGATTTCGGCATTGAGATCGGCACTTCGTTCGGCCCGCTGCACGGCAAAGTGTGGCGTATCGGCACCATGGGCTACAACGCGCGTAAGGATTGCGTGATGACCACGCTCAGCGCGCTGGAGTCGGTACTTAACTATCTCAAATTCCCGACCACTCAGGGCGCCGCGATGCAGGCCGCGTGGGATCACTATCGCAGCGAGAGCGCGCAATGAGTCAAGCACAACGCCAGCAGGCGGATATGCAGCAGGCTGCGGCTCGGGTGTTGGCCCGCGCCGATGAGCTGGCGGCGATCAGCGAAACGCCGGACGCCCTGACCCGGGTTTATCTCTCCCCACAGCATCTTGCGGCTAACCAGCGGGCGGCGCTGTGGATGACCCAGGCCGGGATGACCGTCTGGCAGGACAGCGTCGGCAATATTTGCGGTCGCTATGAGGGGGTGCAGGAGGGCGCGCCGGCCATCCTGCTGGGGTCGCATCTTGATACGGTGCGCAACGCCGGGCGCTATGACGGTATGCTCGGCGTCCTGGCGGCGATTGAGGTAGTGCATCGCCTGCATCAACAGGGGCGACGGCTGAAAAAAGCCATTGAGATTGTCGGCTTTTGCGATGAAGAGGGGACGCGTTTCGGCATTACGCTGCTTGGCAGCCGCGGGCTGACCGGTACCTGGCCTGAGAGCTGGCTGGCGCAGACCGATGCCGATGGCGTCAGCGTGGCGCAGGCGATGGTGCTGGCCGGGCTGGATCCGGCGCGCATTCACCTGGCCGCCCGCAGCCAGGAGGAGATCGCCGCGTATCTGGAACTGCATATCGAGCAGGGGCCGTGCCTGGAGCAGGAAGGACTGGCCTTAGGCGTAGTGGAAGCGATTAACGGCGCGCGTCGGCTGAACTGCCGCTTTACCGGCGAGGCGGGACACGCCGGGACCGTACCGATGAGCCATCGGAAAGATGCGCTGGCCGCCGCCGCCGAGTGGATGGTGCTGATAGAGTCTCTGACCCGCGAGCAGGGCGGAAACCTGGTCGCCACGGTGGGCACGCTGCGCTGCGCGCCCGGCGCGGTTAACGTTATCCCCGGCGACGTTACGCTGACTCTGGATATTCGCGGGCCGCACGACCAGCCGCTCGATGCGCTGCTCGAGACGCTGCTGACGGGGGCACAGGCGATTGCCGCCCAACGCCAGCTGCAGTTTAGCGCGGAAGAGTTTTACCGCATTGCCGCCACCGCCTGCGATAGCGGATTGCAGCAGGTACTGAGCGAGGCGGCGCAGGCGGTGCAGGGGCGTTCGCTGACCCTGCCGAGCGGCGCCGGACATGACGCTATCGCCATGGCTGAACGTTGGCCGTCCGCGATGCTTTTTGTCCGCTGTAAAGGCGGCATCAGTCATCATCCTGCCGAGTCGGTCACCGCCGTCGATGTGGCGCTGGCGATTGAGGCCTATTATCGCGCGGTGACGGCGCTGGATGCCGGGAAGTAAGCGCCGGGCGGCCCGGCGCGGTGCTTGCGCGGGCTGTCCCGTCGCGGTACGGTCCCCCACCGCTGGCGATGGGGCACAGTTTTATTTTTTGCCGTTCGGTTTCAGCTGCTCACTGGGTCTGAGCCTGAACAGCTCGTCATCTCGGGTGGAGTAGCGCACGGTTCCGTCAGCCATCCGATAAGCGCCTTCCGTGAATCCAGCGCCGTTCAGGAACGGAGCGACCGCGTCCGGCATGTTGCGGAAGGCGGCTTCCAGGGCGAGAAGCGCATAGGGGGCGATACTATCGATACTGGCATATTCGGCCTCAGGATCATCGACAAAAAAGCCGTTGAGGCGCTGCTTGTTGATGATGTTCGCGCCGATGCGATCCGCCAGCGTCAAATAATCCCGCTGCCCGGTGGCCTGCCACAGGTCGATAAGCGCGAAAATCGCATACGGCTGATGATTCTCCGTTTGGCTATTCAGCCTGCGGTTTGTGCCGCCGGGTTCACCGATATCGCCTAACCCCTGGCCTTTCGCGATGCCGCGGGCGACCTTCCAGATGGCATGATCCGGTTCAAGCGTCCAGGCGCGGGCATAGGAGAGAAGAAATTCATTTCCCGCCGGATAGGCTTTGAGCACCGTCCCTTTTTTTCCATAATAGCCATCGCGTTTTAACGCGTAGTCGGAGAGATCCGTGCCGTTGGCCAGCATCGGGCGGAAGGTATTATTCTGCTCATCGTAAGCGTAGGTCGCGAAGGCCTTGAGGCCATCAAGAGTCCATTTTTTGAGATCGTCACCGTCTTTGCCGAGCGATTTTGCCAGGGCAAGCTGCATCAGCGCATTTTCTGAATAGAGCGTACTGGTTCGGCCCTTAAGCAGCATATTGCCTTCCAGCGCGTCCGGGCCCAGTTCCGGGCCAAACTGACGCTGCGCGCGGTCGCCGTATTTCGAATGCGTGTCGCTGTCATCGCTGGTATCGGCGCGTTTTAACGGTTGGGTAAACTGGTATACGCCCAGCCCGGTCTTCTTATCTCGCGGCAAAACGTACTGTTCGGCCAGCCGTTTTGCCCACGTCAGTGCGCCAGCGTCACCATCGTATTGATACAGCAGCGATGCGGAGTAGATCAGGTCGTTGCCGGCATTGAGAAAGCTCAGACCTTTGGTGGCGAAAAAGGGCGGCTGTTGGACAAAATCACTTTGCCAGAGCGCGCCCATCGGTTTGCCGTACTCCCCGTGGCGGCTGGTTTCCAGCGTTTTCCAGTCGTAAACATGGGCATTCCAGAAAGCCTTGATAAAGCGCGCGGTCGCCTGGTCATCGACGGCAAACATCATGTCGTAATAGGGATAGGCATTCTTAAGTTCATGAACCCGCTCTTTTTCACTTGGGCCTTGAGGCTGCAGCGTTTTTAAATCAACAAAACGATGCCCTCCCCATAGCAGCAGCCCGCTTGCATCCTGATAGTGGTCAAAGTAGTAGCGTATATTCTCCGCGACCCGCTGTTTATATTTTGTTTCGCCAGTCAGGTTGCTTAACCCTACCAGCACCCGCATCAAGTTTTGCTGGGCAGAGAAGTTCGACAGCACGGTCACTTTACCGTCCGGAAATACCCATTCCATTTGTTTGCCGGTGCGTGGGTCCACGCCATTAGCCAGCAGGGGAGAGTGATGCCCGTACCGATCGCTTGCTTTGTCCAGCACGACGTCGGCGAACTGCTTTACGCTGCTCAGGCGCTCGTTCTCCTGGGCACCCGCATTCAGTGAGAAGAGACTCAGAACGCCCAATGCCAGGGTGATTTTTGCAATCTTCATTATTTTCCTCTTAATGAAAATAAGGGTTTAATTAAACCCTTATTTATTTTTTATCTGACTGACAGGACGTTATCAGAAGGAATATTTCACGCCAACGCGATAACGCGTTTGGCGTTCATCGGTGGATTTACTACCGGAAACGTTGCCGATGGCCATATAAGGAGACCAGTTTTTATCAAATTTATAGGTCAGCTTAAAATCATGGGTCCAGTCATAGCTTTCGTTATCCGCTAAAATAACCCCGGCGGAGTTGGCTTTTTTATAGTCCAGCTCATAATCCAGTTGATAATCTTTGAGGAATTTCCAGGAAATAACGCTGGTCAGATTATAGCCGTTCTCCGAGGTGTCTTTAGACGTGCCAATATTGCCTGAATTGCGCTTGTAGTAAGGGCGATAGCGCAATGAGGCGCTGAGATCGTCGGTCAGATTCGCTTTACCGCGCAGATAGGGCCGATAGTTATTTGAGGACGAACTGGTATCCAGAGAGAAGCCGGGCTCAATCTGGAAGGTCTTATTTATTTTATGCACGTAGCTCGCCACCACTTCGGTGCCGTTACTCACGGTTTCATCATAGGCTTTATTTTTATCTTGCGATCCTTTCCATTTTCCTTCCAGCGATAAGCCAAAGCCATTGGCAAAACGGTGAGACATCAACAGACGATCTTTATGATTGTTCCCGGCTTTGTCATTCGTTTCATGACGATAATCAAAGGTCACCGCGTGAGCAGCAATACTGATGAAAGGAATTGTGACTAATAATAATGAGCGAAACATAGGGTGCCTCTACTTTTTTTATTTTCCAAAGGTACAAGAAATGACCTGCCGTAAAGCAGGCAGAACGATACAAATGAAATTTTTAAATGGTTGTGTGGTGCCGGGTGCCTCCCGGTGAATCAGGCGCTGACTTCCTGATCCGTCTATAAAAACGAAACGTCGATGAGGGTATTCCTCTATTCAGCATGACCCCGCCGCTTAGGGGGATTCACCACACATTATTCTTTATTCCCCGGTGATGACGAGTTTGTACTGCTTGTGATTTTATTGAAAATAACTTTTACACAAAATGAAATGATGTTTTGAGATCAAGATCTGAATATTTAAAAGAGTGATTAAATAATTTTTATGACATTTATAAAGATAATCCTAAAGAAAATTAACATTTATAATCATGTGGTTGCGGTGTTTTTGGTGTTTTATTTCTGGTCTATGCACGGCTTTAATTGAATTAACGGTAATCTTATTCCTATATTTTTAAGGGTTTATTTTGTTAAAAATTAAAAAATATTCCGGCGGTATCAATGGTTAAATCGGGGCTAATGCTTGCGATGTGCTTTAGTTAAACAAAAGCTAAACGGATAGGCTCGCGGTATTGATCTGCCTGACTGACGACATAACACTCACAAAAACGCGTCCATGTGGAAGGATAATAAAAGACGGTGACCTCGGGGCTACAAGATGACCATTTATGGAAAGGATCGTGTATTTATTTATGGAGTAGAAAAGATACTGCAGGCGCTTAGCGATGAGGCGGGAACGGAGGCAGAGAGCGATGCGGCCTGCATGTACGTCACCCATGGGATGGATATTCAGGAGATCTATGCTCTTTTCTTCCGCCACCCGCCGGAGCACTACGCCATCTTCATCACCTCCGAACGCCATTTTGAGGCGATCAACCGCCTGTTTCCGGGCCTGTTAAAGCTCTGTTTAGCTGAGCGGTTGACGGTAGACGAGCTGTATCAGGCGTTAAGGGTGATGCGCCTGTTCTCGGCGCAGAACCAAAGCGTGGCCTATCTGCCCGCCAGGTTGAATTTTACCCATGCCGAGCGACAGATTATGCGGCTCAGTTTGCGCGGCCATTCTCTGGATGATATTGCCCGTATCCGTGGGGTTAGCCCCTCTACGGTCAGCGTCCAGCGTACCCGGCTGATGAAGCGTATGGGAACCAAAAGCCTGCAGGAGCTATGCTCCCTCTATGCGGCAATGCGCGCCAGCGATCGCTCACGCACTCCGGCTAAGCTGAATGAGGATCGCGGTTATTGATTAATGCAGCCCGTTGGGTAAGCGCGAAAGGCGAACGCGAGATAATATTGTTTGCCCGTCAGGCGCCAACGTACCGCCCGCAGGTTGTTGCGGGCATACCGTCAGTAAACAGGAGAAAGAATGGCCGTCGATCGCAATGGCGACATTGCCCTGCCAATAGTGAACGCAATGCAGCCCGAATTCGCCCGCCTAGTGGACGGGGTCGTGGCAACGCTAACCCGGTGCTTCCCTGAACTGATGCATAGCCTTTATGTTTACGGTAGCGTGGCGCAAGGACGAGCAACGCCCGACAAGTCCGATCTCGACATGAGCGTGATATTCCACGATCGCCCCGATCGGGCCACAGCGGCGCGGCTCGCTGAGATTAAGCGTGAACTGGAAAAGAGCTATCCGGTTGTCAGTAAAATCGATTTTGATTGCGGTGTGCTGCCGCAAGTCCTGCACCCGGATCATACGCTGAGCTGGGGATACTGGCTTAAACATCATTGCATCTGCGTGTACGGCGAAGATCTGAGCCGCCGGTTTGCTCCCTTTAAACCGGCAAAAGCTATCGCCGTTGCCGTAAATGGGGATTTCCTGCCGGTACTGGAAAAATTCATGGCACAAATACGCTCATCCGCGGATAAGAATGAAGGGTTACAGCTGCAGCGCGCTGCCGCACGCAAAATCATCCGCGCAACCAGTATCCTGCGTAGTGAGTACGACAAAGACTGGCCGGACACCCTTGCTGAGCACCATGGTAAGCTCATTGCCCGCTATCCTGAAAAAGCTGATGACATGGATTACCTGCTGGCAGTGAGTCATGAACCTCAGGGAGACCTGGCCGACTTTGAAAAAAGGATTCTGGCTTTTGCCCGCTGGCTTAACGTCGAGTTTCATCGTCGTCAAAGCTGAGCTGAAAAGCGCCCTGGCCTCATGCTCTGCTAACCATAGCCGTGATATAAAGTCCGCATCCCCAGGCCAGGTGCGTAAGCACGCTCAGCAAGCGAGCCAGCCACGGGCGAGGTGTTTGTGACGCCGCAATGCCGAAGCCCAATGCGGGTTGAAGAATCAAGAACGGCGCAAATAAAGTTAGCACGCCTGCCAGCAGGCCTGCCGTCAGCGTCGGCTCGTTTAACCAGACGGTTCCGTTCAATGCCAGCGGGACAAAAGCAAAAATGGCCCCGGTCAGGTAGTGAAACACCCAGCCGATAACGCTCTCTCCACGCAATGCCGGCGTGGAAGCGATGGTATTATGGCAAAGCTTTCCTCTGAAAAGCCATGCAACCCAGCGACCCACCAGCGCATAGTTTAGCGGCGGCAGCTTGAGCAGGTATTTTTGGCCGAATGACCAGAGATCCATTATCAGCGTCGCGCCAATACCCGTTATGACCGTTTTTACTACCATCATCGTCTCCAGGGTGTACTCCTTTTCCAATGCATGTCAGGCTGGTAGCCAGTGTGCAACTTGAAGCGAGGTTTAAGTCAACCATGAAAGCCCTCGATATCCGGGAAATTGCCGATCTTTCTGGCATAAATCCCTCCGCGCTGCGTTATTACGAAAAAAAAGGATTAATTCAGCCTGTTGGCCGTAACGGTTTACGACGGCAATATCACAAAAATGTGCTCAATAAACTGCAGCTCATTACGTTGGGGCAGGCGGCAGGGTTTACGCTGGATGAACTTGCCGCGATGTTTGGTTCGCAAGCCGGGGTCACGATTGACCGGGGGCTGCTCCTCCAGCGGGCGAAAGAGATTGATGCCACCGTGCGCAAGCTGCAGCAGTTAAGCCGCGGGCTGAAGCACGCAGCGCGCTGCACGCAGCCGGAGCCTGTTCATTGTGAAGAGTTCAAAAGAGTGGTGGCGAAAGGGTTGAGGCTGGTTGGCTGATTAATTACTTCAGACTGTGATGAGAGCATAATAATGGACAAAAATTTTACACCTGAGCAAATCGAAATCATTAATCGCGTGGTTTTTGCGCGCGTCGAACAAATGAAAGAGCAAGTGACTGACCTTATTGCGCAGACAGAGCGCGATGCGCACCAGCAGCTGGCGGATTGCGGGATTGATATGACCGATTTCTGTCCGGCTAATCAGCACTTTCTTATGATGACAATCGTCCAGGCGCTGATAGATCGGGTGCACGGCGGCGACAGGGCCCTTGCCCGGAAGATAATAACCATGGAGGCGAAGAGACTGAACGTCAGCGTTAACGTTGAAGCTGATAGTTCGAGATAGCCTTGAGGCTGAGTCTGCGGCGGACCAGAGCGTTATAAACTGCGTCAGCACTGCCTTGTTTGCATAGCAGAGTCAGCCCCTTCAGCATCGGCCATCGGGCTAAAAATGGAAGACCGCTCCCGGAGTCCAGAAAAGGCCTTTCCCCCAGCACCGATTGCCACATCCTCGTAGCGTTAACTCTTTATTATTCGCGCCACTGACTTCGTCGCCATGGATTGGTAGTAGGTTGGAACATTCCGCGGGGTCAGTCCACTCTCTTCTGCTCGCTGCTGCGCATCGTCAGGCTGCGCGCCTTTAAAGTTCGCTCAATCGCTCTGCGCTGTTATGCTAAAAGTCTGGCAAGCCGCGCTGTTAAGAGACCTGACCATGCCCGAACGCGAGAAAAACATCCATATTCAACCCTCATCTTCAATCTCCCGCACCCATATTCTACCGGCGCTGCTGGCGATCGTCGCCGTGACCGGACTGTGCGCGTATATCTCGTCGCCGCTGGGGCCGTGGCGCGAAATTTTGATTAATCCCGGAATGTATATCGATCTGCTGGCGCTGCTATTTCTGCTGTTTATGCTCTGGAGCTCCACCAAAGTGCGCATGAATCACGTGGCGGTTAACTGGGTACGCTACGGACTGCTGCTGTGGATTGCCGGCGGTACGTTCGATCTGATGGATGAAATCTTTCACCAGCCGCGCTGGATGGGGTACTACTGCGAAGATCTGCTGCGCCTGTCCGGCATGCTGCTGAGCGCAGTCGGGGTCTACAAAATTATTGAGCGCATCAATCTGCTGTACGTTGATGCGCGTTCCCAATCATTAAAGGATGAGCTGACCCAACTGCCTAACCGTCGCTTCTTTATCGACACCATCCGCGAGAAGGAGGGACGCAGGCTGGGGCTAATGATTGTCGATATCGATTACTTCAAGAAAATTAATGATACCTGGGGCCATCTGGTGGGGGACGAAGTCCTCTTTGCTCTCGGTAAGCAGCTGGCTAAGCTCACCAGCGATAAGGTGCTGCCTTCGAGGATTGGCGGCGAAGAGTTTGCCATTATTGTCGACGGAATGACGGCGCAGGAAGTGGATGAACTGGCGCAGGCTATTCTGCAAAACGCCCGGGCGATCCTGATCAACCACGACCATCCGCTGTCGATCAGTATCGGCGTTGGTCTGCGTAACAAAGGGGAACCGCAAAACCTGTTCATTAAAAAGGTCGATGACGCCCTCTATAAGGCCAAAAATAACGGTCGCGGGCGGGTCGAGTGGGCCGTCTGAGTTAGCCCTGCTGCGCGCTGCGGCAGTGGCGACGATATTCTGATGGCGAACGCTCGGTGTAGCGTTTAAACACCCGGCAAAAATAGTTGCTGTCGACGAACCCGCAGTTGTGGGCGATCTCTTTTACCTTGAGATCGTAGCCGCGCAGCAGCTTTTTGGCCTTTTCCAGGCGTACGCTGGTGAGAAACTCATTAAAACCGACGGAGCCGGATTTCTGGAAAATATGCGACAGGTAATTGGGCGTAATATGAAAGCGTTTCGCCACCGACTCGCGGGTCAGGGGCTGGCTGAGATGCTCTTCGAGATAGTCCTGCACCGCCAGAAACAGATCGCGACTGCGGCTGACGCGCATCTCCAGCCCCACCAGCTGTTCAAGGCAGTGGCTTAACAGGGCCGCGACCACCAGCCTGGCGGTCACCGCATCCGGCTGCAGGCAGATTTCATTAAGCGATAGCAGCAGATAGGAGCCGACGCGCGGCCCGAGGCGGGCAACGTTCTGCTTTTCCGTGCGCAGCTGCTTGCCGTCCCAGTACTGAACGCAGAATCCGAGCTTCTGGCGGCCAAAGAGGATGCTTAACGTCGATGCCGGCCCGGTCCACTCCGGCAGCGTCCACTTGCCCGCCTGAACGTAGAGCACCTGCGAGGCGGAGAGCATCGTCTCCGATAGCGGCAGCCCGCTCTCCTTAAGTTCACCCTCAAGCACAATTTCCAGCCGCGGAAAGGGCACTTTAAACGCCAGCGCAGGCTCGGAGATATCCGGGTCGGGGAATCTGACGTGCAGATTATCTTTCTGATTTACTAAACGATTTAAAATATCCGCCAGATCGTCAATCATTCCGTACGCCTTAGAAGAGAACAATTATCTTGTTGATTATAATCTATTTTATCAGTGGTGATTTGTTCTGTGTCAGGCTGGGTCGCGAATGTTTGCCCTACAGAAAGAGGAAAAAAGCTGGATTTTGATAGCCATCACACTTTTCTTCCTCGCGTACGCTTGTCCAGTTTTTCGTAGTTTTGGCCTCATGTATTCCCGTTCGGTGCAGATTAGAGTTTGTTTTGTGTTATCGATAAGTTAAGGAATAGAAATATGGAACAACAATCTGCGGTTTATCTGGATGCGCTGGGGGCAAATGTTGCGCTGAGCCCGACAATGAAACAGGAACTGGATACCCTGGGCTACACCGTTGTGCATAACGTGGTGGACGCGGAGTGGCTGGCGGCGATGCGTGAGCTTATCGACGCCATCGTCGAGAGAGAGGGCGACAGTCTGGCCATTGAACACCACCAGGAAGCGACCGCCACGCGCATTGCCAACCTGATTAATAAAGGGGTGATTTGGGAAAAGGTCTGGTCGCATCCGCTGATACTTTCCGCCTGCCGGTATATTTTTCAGGGCGATTTTAAAGTCTCCAGCCTGAACGCGCGGGAAGCGTTGTTTAACGGCGGCCATCAGCCGCTGCATGCGGACTGGAAAAAACCGCGTCCTGACTTTCCGAAAGTACATCTGGTGAATACGATATGGGCTATTGATGACCTGAGCGCTGAAAACGGCGCACCGCGCATTATCCCCGGCACCCATTTGCGTCCGGAGCTACCGGAAGAGGTGCTGGACGACCCGGAGCTGGCGCATCCTGATGAAGTGGTGTTCGCCGCGCCGGCGGGCAGCGTGATGATTTATAACGCCCACGCCTGGCACGGCGGGACGCGCAACCGCGTCGGCAGCAGAAGGCGGGTGCTGCACGGCTTATATATCGACAGAGCGGATACCGCGCAGCAGGATCAGCAGCGCTGGCTGACGCCGGAAACCGCCAGCCGTTTGACCCCCGCGCAGAAATGGCTGCTGGGGGTGGCGTAAATTAAATTGCCGAAACACGGTGTTCCCGGAGGCGGTGCTGCGCACCTGTCCGGGCTACAAAATCGTTGAGCACCGGTAGCCCGGACAGACGCATCGCGCCGCCTCCGGGATTTCCCGCTCTCAAGGGATCTCAATATAAACCACCGGCTTTTTCATAATGCATTTAACCGCTTCGACAATCTGCTGCGGCTGCAGCAGAAAAGTTTTGATGCTGGTCTTAATGGTGCGGATGCCGTTGAAGCGTCTGGCATCGTCAATTTCAATATCCGTCACCAGCAGAACGACATCGGCATGGGCAATATCGTCAGCGGTAATTTTGTTCTCAACCCCCAGCGCGCCCTGGGTTTCGATTTTGATATTCCATTTCTCATGGTGGCCGACCTTTTCCAGGCGTTCGGCCGCCATATAAGTGTGAGCGACGCCGCTGACGCAGGCCGTGACGGCAACGATATTGAAATCCATAGCATCCTCCAGGCGTTATCCGCCAATGGTCACGCTAAAACCGGCCCGTTCGGCCAGCGTCTTGAATGGCTGAATCTCAGATTCTGCAGGGGCCTTAATCATCGACATCGACCATTTTTTTCCCAGTAAATGATATTTTGGTTCGCCGAACTGATGGAACGGCAGAAGATGAATTTCGCGCAGCTTAAAGGGGGCCAAAAACGCCAGGATCTGGCGGAAATTCTCTTCGTTAAGCGTAAATCCCGGAATCAGCGGCACCCGGGGAATTAGCGGGATTTGGGCTTCGACCAGACGGGTGAAGTTATCCAGCACCCGCGGCATATTCATCCGCAGCTGCTCCCGGGCCAGCGTTTCATCCATGATTTTCAGGTCGAACAGCACTTCGTCGCACGCCTGAGCCAGCGGAAAAAAGCGGCTGAACGCGGTATCGCCCGCTGTTTCAATTGCCGTTCTGATCCCCCATTCGCGCAAGCGGCGCAGAAAACGCGCGGCAAATTCGGCCTGCATCAGGACTTCGCCGCCCGACAGGGTCACGCCGCCGCCCGAGGCACGGAAGAAGATCTCATCCTTCAGCACCTCTTTAAGCAGATGATCGAGGGTAACGTCGCGGCCAATCTGCTCCCACGCGCCGGAGGGGCACTCGACCACGTCCTGCTGGCAGCGCGAGCAGCGCAGGCACTTGCTCTCCCGGCGTACGGTCTGAATTTTCGGCGAGATCGACTCCGGATTAGCGCACCACGGACAGGTATGCGGGCAGCCCTTAAAAAACACCACGGTGCGGATCCCCTGACCGTCATTCAAAGAGTAGCGCTGGATGTTAAAAATGCGCGCCTTATCGGCGCGCGTTTCCATGACCTCACAGCTGATGCGCGGTGCGGCGGATAATGTCATCCTGAATCTCCTGCGACAGCTCAACGAAAAAGGCGCTGTAACCCGCAACGCGCACCACCAGACCGGCAAAATCCTGCGGCCGCTGCTGGGCTTCGCGCAGCGTATCGGCGTTGACCACGTTGAACTGAATATGCTGTAGCCTCAGCCTGGTGAATGCCTGCAGGAAGTCGGCCAGCTTATTCAGGCCGCTGTCGCCGGCAAGCGTTGCCGGGGTGAATTTGACGTTCAGCAGCGTACCGTTGGAGAGCAGAAAGTTATCCAGCTTGCTGACCGACTTGAGCACCGCGGTCGGTCCCTGAACGTCCTGGCCGAGCATCGGCGACAGCCCGCCGTCCGCCAGCTGTTCTCCCGCCAGGCGTCCGTCCGGGGTGGCGCCGACGACCGAACCGAGCGGCACGTGGGCAGAGACGGTATAGGAACCCGGCGTAAACTGACCGCCGCGCGGGTTCTGGTATTGTTCTACCTCTTTGCAGTAAAAGCGCAGTAGATCGGCGCTGATGTTGTCCACTTCGTCAATATCGTTGCCGTATTTCTCGAAGCGGTTGATCAGGCGAGCGCGAATTTTTTCCCCTTCCGGCGTCTGGAAATTGGCTTTCAGCACTGCGATAAGTTCAGCGAAGCTGAGCCGTTTCTGCTCAAAAACCATCCCTTTTAGCGCGTGCAGCGAGTCGCTGAGGTTAGCAATGCCGATGCCCTGGACCCCGGAGAAGTTATAGCGCGCGCCGCCTGCGGTAATATCCTGACCGTGCTGCACGCAATCCTCAATAAAAGAAGAGAGCAGGGGAACCGGCGCCCAGTCGCGGTGGCCGATATCGCAAATGTTGCTGCCTTCCACCATCAGCTTAATGTAATAGCGAATCTTGTCGCGGATCTGGTTAATCAGCCCATCCCAAGTGATATCAGGATTGCTTTCGTTTTCCAGCATCACGATTTCCATCACCTTCAGCAGGTTAAACATGGCGATATCGTGCAGGCCGTAGGTGCGCCCCGGGATCGACAGCTCAACGCAGCCAACCACCGAATAATCCCGCGCGTCCTCCAGCGATACGCCGCGGTTGAGAAATGCCGGGATCACCACTTCATCATTAAAGATTTGCGGAATGCCGGTACCGAGGCGAATGGTCTCGGCGGTTTTGCGCAGGAAAGGACGATCGATGAGTTCGTTGACGCGTACGCCAAGGTTCGGCTGCGGCAGTCGAACGTTCTGGTAGGCGTCGAGGGACAGAAACGACAAAATATTAACCGCGCTGCGTCCGGTCTCGGTCAGGCCGCCGAGCAGCGCGGTATAGCCGGTCGGGAAGCCTGCAAAGTAGCGCGCGCTGCTGGTGGAGCGCAGCAGAACGATATCGTTGCACTTCACCCACAGCGACTCCAGCAGCTCCTGAAGAAACTGCGGATCCTGGCCGCGATTCAGCGAAGCCTGATAGTACGGCAGCATGTACTGGTCAAAACGTCCCAGCGAGATGGAGCTGGCGTTGGATTCATACTGCAAAATGATGTTCATATACCAGAAGAGCTGGCAGGCCTGCCAGAAATCTTCCGGGCGGTGTACCGCATTATGGCGGGAGATGTTGGCGATGGTCTCCAGCTCTTTGCGCCGCTGTTCATCAGCACAATCGGCGGCCATTTCATCGGCAAGGGCCGCATAGCGCAGAATATGGCGCTGGGAGGCTTCCAGCAGGATCAGCACCGCCTGATAAAAACTGTTCTGCGGGTGCTGCTGACGCACCGCCTTAATCTCCGTCACCAGCGCGGCGAGGCCGTTTTCCAGCAGGCGAGGGTAGTCGATAATGATATGTCCCTGGCCCTTATCGGTCTGGTTGACGCTAAAAATCTGCGTGCTGACGGCGTTTTTGACTTCATCGGTCATCTGGGCGTTGATGAAGTCCTTCATCGAGCGATTTTCCCAGTAGGGGAACAGCTCTTCGCGATAGATGCGCTTGTCTTCTTCGCTGATATTGAAACGGTCCTGCGGGCGGGTCGGGAACTGGTCCAGCTCCTTGAGCAGCCAGTAGGGGTCCATCTCCGGGGACATAATTCCGGCGCGCGGCTTGATGGTTCGGTTGCCGGCAATCAGTTCATCATCACGAATCGAAATCTGCACATGATCGAGGATCCATGCGGTCGCTTTCGCCCGGCGGATCATTACCGGCTCACCCTCCGTCTGTTTATGGCTGGCGGTGTAGAGCAGCGCCCGCTCGAGTGAGATTTCGCGCGGGTTGGCGAACAGAAGATCTTTTAAGCGTTGAGTGCGATTGGTCATGACAAACTCCATGTTATTTTGCGGGGCGCAGGGCGCGCCCCGGGCATTCAGTCAGGCATTCTGTGAAAGGTGGCTGTCGATTTTGTTCATAATGGCTTCGGCGCGCTTCACGGCATCACTGATGTTGACGCGCACGATGGTTTTACCGGCAAAGCGTTCTTCAAACTTAATGCCGATATCTTTGGTCAGAATCACCATATCGGCGCTGGCGACGTCTTCTGCGGTCAGCTCGTTCTCAATGCCGATGGAGCCCTGAGTCTCGACTTTGACCTGCCAGCCTTTGGCTTTAGCGGCGCTCTCCAGCGATTCGGCGGCCATATAGGTATGGGCAACGCCAGAGGGGCAAGCGGTAACGGCGATAATTTTGGTCATACGATATTCCTTCCACTGTTTCAGTTAATTTCGAAATCAAGATCCATCTCGTCATCGGCTTTGGCGTCTGACGTTTTCTTTTTCGCCAGGGCTTTGAGCAGAATGACGCAGGCGGCGCTGACGATGGCGCCGACCGCCAGACCGGCAACAAACCCGCCTTTACCTTCGACGACCGGCAGAACGATGAGCCCGCCCCAGCCGGCGTAGCACTGGGCGCCGAGCAGCGCGGCGGTGACGCAGCCGGTGGCGGCGCCGATCATATTGGCCGGGATAACGCGCAGCGGGTCGGCGGCGGCGAAGGGGATCGCGCCTTCGGTCACGCCAACGCAGCCCATCACCAGCGCGGCTTTCCCGGTTTCGCGCTCTTCCGCGGAGAAATATTTACGCCCAATCAGCGTTGCCAGGCCCATGCCCAGCGGCGGCACGGCGATACCGACGGCGGCGATGGCCACTACGCTGTAAACGCCCTGAGAAACGCAAATCAGCATGAAGGCGTAGGCGACTTTATTCACCGGACCGCCCATGTCGAAGGCCAGCATCAGGCCCATAATGATGGCGAGAATAACGATGCTGCCTTCGCGCATGCCCTGCAGCCAGCCGGTCAGACTGGCGGTCAGCGCGCCAATCGGCTCGCCGAGACCCCACATCATGATCCCGGCGGTTATAAAGGTGCCGATAATCGGGATAACGAAGATGGGCATCACCGAGCGCAGCACCTTGTGCACCGGGATTTTCTTCAGGTAGTAAACCACCAGCCCGCCAATGATCCCGGCAATCAGCGCCCCGAAGAAACCGGCGCCGAAGCTGTTGCCGACCCAGGCGCCGATGGCGCAGGGGGCCAGCGCCGCGCGGTCGGAGATGGAGTAGCCGATATAGGCCGCCAGAAATGGCACCATTAGCGTCAGACCGGCGACGCCGATATCAAACAGTTTTTTCAGGTTAGGGTCGGTGGCGGCATCGGGCACCGCGCCCTTGCCGTACAACATGACGGAGACTGCCAGCAAGATCCCACCGGACACGACAAACGGGATCATATGTGAAACCCCGGTCATGAGGTGCTGGCGGGTATTTTTTAATATTTGCACCAGTTCGTTCATTGTTTTTCTCCTGAGCGCTGCGTGGCCCGTGACTGAGTTGATGTCTCAACATTAGAAAAAGGGCGGCGCATAAAATAGTAGAGAAAAAGTGCATTTACTGGATATTTGTAAGGCGAGGAGAAAATTGCGATCCACCTCAAATCTTAGTTCTGGTGGGTTTTTGACGCCCTTCACGAGGCGATTTGTGACCACGAGCATAAAAAAGATTCAGCCATACAATTATCCAGTAATTACCACTTTTATCGTGTAGTGGCGGGCGGCTTCTTTCTTTACCTTTTGGCTAATACGCATTATTCAGGAGGAAGGCGATGGCTCTGGTAATTGAATTCATATGTGATTTGCCCAACGGCGTACATGCGCGTCCGGCAAGCCTGGTAGAAACGCTGTGCAATACTTTTTCATCTTCGGTCGAATGGGTAAACACCCGCACAGAAGGACGCGGAAACGCCAAAAGCGCGCTGGGGATTATTGGCACCAATACCTTAAAGGGCGACCGCTGCCAGCTTGTTGTCAGCGGTGAAGATGAACAGCAGGCGTTTAATACACTGACGGCGTTCATCACCGACGAGTTCCCGCACTGCGATGCGCCGCTGCCGGCGGCGGAGCAAATGGCCGTTCAGCCGGTTCCTGAATCCCTCTCGCGTCTTAATCCTACCCTGTTTCACGCGCTGCCGGTCTGCGCCGGCAGCGCGGGCGGCAGGCTCACCCATCTTAAGTCCCTCGACCTGCGCGATTCAGGCGCGCTGCCTGTAGCGGGCGCAATCGAACAGGAACAGGCGGCGCTGGACAGGGGCCTGACCCTGCTGGTGAAAAATATTGAGTTCCGCCTGCTGGATAACGACGGTACCGCCAGCGCGATCCTTGAGGCGCATCGCTCTCTGGCCACCGACGCCTCGCTGCGCCAGCATCTGCTGGACGGGCTGTTGAACGGTCTGAGCTGCGCTGAAGCGGTGGTCGCGACCGGCGAACATTTTTGCGCCCAGTTCAGCGCTTCCGGTAATAGCTATTTGCAGGAGCGGGTGCTGGACGTGCGCGATGTGTGCTTCCAGCTTCTGCAGCATATCTACGGTGAGGATCGTTTTCCGGCACCGGGTAAGCTGACCGAAGAGGCCATCTGCCTCGCCGATGAACTCACCCCCAGCCAGTTTCTTGAACTGGATAAAACGCTGCTTAAAGGCCTGCTGCTGCGCAGCGGCGGCACCACTTCACATACGGTGATCCTCGCGCGTTCGTTCAATATTCCTACCCTGGTGGGCGTCGATATGGAGGCGCTGCTGCCGTGGGTCGATCGCCGGGTACAGATTGACGGTAACGCCGGGCTGGTGGTGGTGAATCCCGATGAAGCGGTGGCGCGCTACTATCAGCAGGAGGCCTGGGTACAGGCGCAAACCCGCCGCCAGCAGCAGGCCTGGCTGGATAAAGAGGGCCGAACGGAAGACGGTATTCGTCTGGAGGTGGCGGCCAACATCGCCCATTCGGTAGAGGCGGCGGCGGCCTTCAACAACGGCGCGCAGTCGGTAGGACTGTTCCGCACCGAGATGCTCTACATGGACAGGCCCAGCGCGCCGTCGGAAAACGAGCTGTATAACATTTTTTGCCAGGCGCTGGAGCCGGCCAACGGGCGCAGCATTATCATCCGTACCATGGATATCGGCGGCGACAAGCCGGTGGCCTACCTCAACATCCCGGCGGAGAATAACCCGTTCCTCGGCTACCGGGCGGTGCGTATTTATGAGGAGTATCAGGCGCTGTTCCGCACTCAGCTGCGGGCGATTCTGCGCGCTTCCGCGCACGGCGCGCTGAAAATCATGATCCCGATGATCTCCTCGATGGAAGAGATCTTATGGGTCAAAGAGCAGTTGGCGGATGCTAAACAGTCGCTGCGCAGCGAACATATCCCGTTTGATGAAAAGATCCCGCTGGGCATTATGCTTGAGGTGCCGTCGGTGATGTTTATCATCGATCAGTGCTGCGAAGAGATTGATTTCTTTAGTATCGGCAGCAACGACCTGACCCAGTACCTGCTGGCGGTGGATCGCGATAACGCCAGGGTGACGCGCCACTACAACAGCCTCAATCCGGCTTTTCTGCGCGCGCTGGATTACGCGGTTCAGGCGGTGCATCGTCAGGGGAAATGGATTGGCCTGTGCGGCGAGCTGGGGGCTAAAGGTTCGGTGCTGCCGCTGCTGGTGGGGCTGGGGCTGGATGAGTTGAGCATGAGCGCGCCGTCGATTCCGGCAACCAAGGCGCGTCTGGCGCAGCTTGACAGCCGCGCCTGCCGTCAGCTGCTTAACCAGGCGATGCAGTGCCGTACTTCATTAGAGGTAGAACATCTGCTTGCCCAGTTCCGCATGACCCAGCAGGACGCGCCGCTGATTACTCCGCAGTGCATTACGCTGAACAGCGACTGGCGTAGCAAAGAGGAGGTCATTAAGGGCATGACTGATAATCTGCTGCTGGCCGGGCGCTGCCGCTATCCGCGTAAGCTGGAAGCCGATCTGTGGGCTCGCGAAGCGGTGTTCTCTACCGGTTTAGGCTTTAGCTTCGCCATTCCACACAGTAAATCTGAGCATATCGAGCAGTCGACCATCAGCGTCGCCCGTCTGGCGCAGCCGGTAGCGTGGGGCGACGACGAGGCGCAGTTTGTGATTATGCTGACGCTTAATAAGCATTCGGCGGGGGATCAGCATATGCGTATTTTCTCGCGGCTGGCGCGGCGCATTATGCATGAAGAGTTCCGGCAATCGCTGGTGACGGCGCAGAGCTGCGAGGCGATCGCGACGCTGCTGCAGCGCGAGCTGGAGCTGTAATTCGGTCCGGAGAATCTCCCCGGTGGCGCTTGCGCTTACCGGGGCTACGGGTTTCCAGCGATCTGCGGGGCGGTAGCCCGGGTAAGGCGTTTACGCCGCGACCCGGGATATCCGGGCCCGGTGCTTGAGGGAGGCTGTCCGGCGACCATTGCCGAAAGCGGCGCTTACGCGCCTGTTCGGGCGACCTGGTGTCCGGCAATAGCCCGACAAATGGCCTCGCCCACCTGCTGGGTGGAGGCGGTGCCTTTCATATCCGGTGTCTTTGGTCCGCTGGCAATAGTCTGCTCAATCGCTGCGAGAATGCCGTCATGGGCGGCCTGGTAGCGAGCGTCACCGTTGCCGAGGAAGTCGAGCATCATCGCGCCGGCCCAGATGGTGGCAATCGGATTGGCGATATTTTTGCCGTAGATATCCGGCGCCGAACCGTGTACCGCCTCAAACAGCGACGGAAAGGTGCGATCCGGGTTGAGGTTTGCCGATGGGGCAATGCCGATGGTGCCCGTACAGGCCGGGCCGAGATCGGAAAGGATATCGCCGAACAGATTAGAGCCGACCACTACGTCAAAACGCTCCGGCTGCAGCACGAAACGGGCGCACAGAATATCAATATGCTGCTTATCCCATTTCACCTCCGGGTATTGCTGCGCCATCGCTTCGACGCGCTGGTCCCAGAAGGGCATGCTGATGGCGAGGCCGTTAGATTTGGTCGCCGAGGTCAGGGTTCTGCGCGGGCGGCTTTGCGCCAGCTCAAAGGCGTAGCGCAGGATGCGGTCAACGCCGCGGCGGGTAAACACCGACTCCTGAATCACCACTTCATGTTCGGTTCCCGGATTCACATGGCCGCCAAGAGCGGAATATTCCCCTTCGGTGTTTTCACGCACCACGTAGAAATCGATATCGCCGGGCTGTTTACCCGCCAGCGGGCAGGGGACGCCGGGGAACAGGCGCACCGGACGCAGGTTGACGTACTGGTCGAATTCGCGGCGGAACTTCAGCAACGAGCCCCAGAGGGAGATATGATCCGGGACGATATCCGGCCAGCCGACCGCCCCGAAATAGATCGCATCAAAGCCTTTCAGCTGCGCGTGCCAGTCCTCGGGCATCATAGTGCCGTTTTGGGCGTAATAATCGCAGCTGGCCCACTCGAAGTGCTCGAAGCTTAACGCCAGCCCCCAGCGTTCGGCGGCGGCCTGCAGTACGCGCACCCCTTCCGGCAGCACTTCTTTACCGATGCCATCGCCGGGGATGGCGGCAATACGTAAGGTTTTATTCATCGTTATTCTCAGTTTGAGGTAAGGAAAATTGACTTCATCTCTATCCTATAATTGACTAATTCATAATTAATCCCGTCAACTGGTGAAACATAAAACACGAATCATGAATAATCTTCCGCTGCTGAACGACTTACGCGTCTTTATGCTGGTAGCCCGCCGCGCCGGTTTTGCCGCCGCTGCGGAAGAGCTCGGCGTCTCTCCGGCATTTGTCAGCAAACGCGTATCGCTGCTGGAGCAAACCCTTAACGTCCAGCTGCTGCACCGCACTACCCGGCGAGTGGCTATCACCGAAGAGGGCGAGCGCATCTACGAATGGGGGCAGCGCATTCTGCAGGATGTCGACCAGATGATGGATGAGCTCTCCGATGTGCGGCAGGTGCCGCAGGGAACGCTGCGGATCATCAGCAGCTTTGGCTTTGGTCGGCGGGTGGTCGCGCCGGCGCTCTCCGAGCTGGCCCGTCGCTACCCGCAGCTGGAGATCCGCTTCGACGTCGCCGACCGGCTGGTAGATTTGGCTAATGAAGGGGTCGATCTGGATATTCGCGTCGGCGACGATATTGCGCCCAACCTGATAGCCCGCCAGCTTGCCAGCAATCATCGCATCCTCTGCGCCTCGCCGGCGTTTGTCGCCCGCCATCCCTCGCCGAAACAGCTGAGCGACCTTGCCGCGCTACCGTGTCTGGTGATCAAAGAGCGCGACCGGCCTTTTGGCGTCTGGCAGCTGCGCGATGATAAAGAAGGTGAGCACGCCATCAAAGTGACCGGGCCGCTGTCGTCAAACCACGGTGAAATCGTCCACCAGTGGTGCCTCGACGGGCAGGGGATTGCGCTGCGCTCATGGTGGGACGTAAAGGAGAATATCGCCAGCGGCAATCTGGTACAGCTGCTGCCGGAGTACTATCAGCCCGCCAGTATCTGGGCGGTATACGTGTCTCGGCTGGCGACTTCGGCCAAAATTCGCACCACCGTGGAGTTTTTACGCCACTACTTTCAGCAGCGCTTTCCGCAGCAGTGCGGGGCGGCGATATTGCCGACGGCGGGCGCCGTCGGCCGGGGGGATTAAACGCCGAGCCGATCGCGCAGGCTATAGTAAGCCGCGCCCATGGCGGTAAACGGAATGCGCAGGCTGCGTCCGCCGGGGAACGGGTAGTGCGGCAGCTTCGCGAAGGCGTCAAAACGTTCGGCGTCCCCGCGCAGCAGCTCCGAAATTAGCCGTCCGGCGAGGTGGGTACAGGTGACCCCGTGGCCGCTGTAACCCTGCATATAATAGATATTGTTATCGAGGCGGCCAAACTGCGGCATCCGTGAGAGGGTCAGCAGGAAGTTGCCGGTCCAGCGGTAGTCGATTTTCACCCCCTTCAGCTGCGGGAAGGTTTTCAGCAGCTTCGGCATAATCAATCGCTCAACGTCGTCCGGATCTCGCGCGCCGTAGACCACGCCGCCGCCGTACAGTAGACGGTTATCGGCGGTCAGACGGTAGTAATCCAGCAGATAGTTACAATCCTCCACGCAGTAATTTTTCGGGATCAGCGAGCGCGCCAGTTCCTCAGACAGCGGTGCGGTGGTGACCACCTGGGTGCCGCACGGCATGCTGCGTTTCGCCAGCTCCGGCTCGATCTTATCGCCGAGATAGGCGTTACCGGCGACGATCACGTAGCGAGCGGTCACTTGTCCGCGCGCGGTGGTCACTACCGCCGGGCTGGTGTGCTGAATGCGGGTAACCGGTGATTGCTCGTACACCCGGCCGCCGTTTAGCCGAATGGCGTCAGCTTCGCCAATCGCCAGGTTGAGCGGATGGATATGGCCGCCGCTGCGATCCAGCAGGGCGCCGGTGTAGCGGTCGCTGTCGACTTCGCGGCGAATAGCGCTGGCATCCAGCAGCTCCAGCTGGGTATTGCCGTAGCGCTCCCAGTTGGCTTTCTGCTCTTCCAGAGTTTCCAGCTGTTTATGATTCATCGCGACAAACAGCCCGCCGGGGCGATAGTCGCAGGCAATCTGATAGCGCTGGATGCGCTCGCGAATAATATCGCCGCCTTCAAACATCATGCTGCCGAGCATTTTCGCCGCGTCCGGGCCGTAGGTTTTCTCGATAACGTCGATATCGCGGCTATAGGAGTTAACTAACTGGCCGCCGTTGCGTCCGCTGGCGCCGAAGCCGATGCGCGCGCCTTCCAGCAGCACCACGTCGTAGCCCATTTCGGCCAGATGCAGCGCCGAAGAGAGGCCGGTATAGCCGCCGCCGACGACGCAGACGTCGCAGCCGATCGTTTCTTCCAGCGCCGGGAACGGTTCATAGCGGTTGGCGCTGGCGGCGTAATAGCTGGTGGTATGTTCGGTCATGATTAAGACTCCAGGGCAATCCAGATAGTTTTCAGTTCAGTGAATTTTTCCAGCGCATGCAGCGACTTATCGCGTCCGTTGCCGCTCTGCTTATAGCCGCCGAACGGCACGGTCATATCGCCATCGTTGTAGTTGTTTACAAAGACGGAGCCGGCTTTCAGACGGCGGCTGATGCGGTGCGCGCGGGAGAGATCGCGGGTCCAGACCGCCGCGCCGAGGCCATAGCGGCTGTCGTTGGCCAGCGCCAGCGCCTGCTCTTCGGTTTTAAAACGGGTGACCACCAGCACCGGGCCGAAGATCTCCTCCTGGCTGAGCGCGGAGGCGGGATCGACGTCAACGAAAATGGTCGGGCCAACCGCCGCGGGCCACGGATTTTTGCGTCCATCCAGCAGCAGCGTGCTATGCGCTTCACCGGCGCGAATAAAGCTGTGGACGCTATCGGCGTGGCTGTTGTCGATCAGCATGCCCATGGCGGTATTCGGGTCGAGCGGATTGCCCGGCTGCCAGCCTTTGGCCTGCTCTTTAAGGAGATCGAGAAACCTGTCGGCAATGCTCTCCTCAAGCAGCAGGCGGGTTCCGGCGATACAGACCTGGCCCTGGTTGTAAAAGATACCGCCGGCGGTAGCGTTAACCGCTTTTTGCAGATCCGGACAGTCGGCAAAAACGATATTGGCGCTTTTACCGCCCGCCTCCAGCCAGACGCGTTTCATATTGCTGTCGCCTGCGTCCTTCAGCAGCTGTTTACCCGTGCGGGTAGATCCGGTAAAGGTAATCACTTCGACGTCAGGATGCTGCGCCAGCGCCTGGCCGGCTTCATGGCCGAAACCGCTCACTACGTTGAACACGCCGTCCGGCAGTCCGGCCTCTTTCGCTAAGCCCGCGAGTCGCAGGGCGCTGAGTGGGGATTTTTCCGACGGTTTGAGCACTACGCTATTACCTGACGCCAGCGCCGGGCCAAGTTTCCAGCAGGCCAGCAGCAGCGGAAAATTCCACGGCACCACCGCCGCAATCACGCCAATCGGTTCGCGGACGATCATAGCCAGTTCGTTGCCGCCGGTAGGGGCAACTTCGCCGTAGACTTTATCGATAGCTTCGGCATACCAGCGAATCGCGCGGGCGGCGCCGGGGATATCGTCGCGCAGGCTGTGACGGATCGGTTTGCCGGTGTCCAGGGTTTCCAGCAGCGCCAGCTCTTCGCAATGGGCCTCCATCAGGTCGGCAAACTTATTCAGGACCGCTTTACGCTGGGCAGGAGAGGCCTGCGACCAGTCGCCGCGCTCGAATGCGCTGCGGGCGGCCTGGACCGCGCGATCGACATCGGCCTTTTTGCCGCGCGCGACTTCGGCGAGCGTTTGCTGGGCGGCAGGGTCGATGGTGGCAAACACGCTGTTATCGGCGGCGGCGCTGTATTCGCCATTAATAAATAACCGCGTTTCAATCGCGATGTTCTTTGCTTTTTCTTGCCAGTAAGCCAGGTTGTGAAAATCCATCATGACTCCTTAATGACGTAATCGGAAAAAAAGTGGTGATTTCAGACCCTCAGGGCGCAGGGCGTCCCCGGGGTTGAGTACCGTTTAAATTGCCCATTAACAGGCGTGAATTATCCGGGGCCAGCGGAATACGTTTTTCCGCATTGCGCAAGGTGAACTGCGTTATCTTCGCGCCGCCGGAATTCACCCCGGGCGGCGCAGGCCTGAAGAAAACCTGAGAAAGGCTCAGGCTAATAAATCAGAAGGTGGTGGGAGTATGGGCGCTGATAATTCGGCAGATACCTGCCGAAGTGTTGCTGAAGCTATGCGGTATGCCGGTGTTAATGGCATAACTTTGCCCAGCCACCAGGTGATACGCCTGACCGTTAATGGTCAACACGACTTCACCCTCCAGTATGGTGCCTATCTCTTCACCCTGATGCTTGATCCTCTCCCCGGTTGTGGTTCCAGGCTGGTACGTTTCAAATATCATCGCCAGCGTGCGGTTCGGATTGCCATTGTGAACCAGCTTCATCGATACCCCCTGGCTGCCGATTTCAATCAGATCGTCCTGATTGATAACCACCTGCGGTTCAGCCGGTTTTTCTGGTTCAGAAAAGAATTCCGAGAGCGACAGCCCGTAGACTTTCAGCAGCTTTTGCAGCGTGCTGATGGCAGGACTGACTTTGTCCTGTTCTATGGTGCTGATGGCACTATGTGTTAACCCAGACAGTTCGGCGGCACGACGCTGTGAGAGACCCAGCTGTTGGCGGATCGCTGACAAACGTTTCCCTGGCGCCAGTCCGTCATCGCTCATATTTGCATTTCCTTAACGGTAGTGGTCAGAGTCGCTGTTTTTCAGCGATATAGTTCTGACAGGCGGTGATAAAACCTTCAAACAACATTCGCGACAGGGCGTATTCGCTACTGTTCCATTCAGGATGCCACTGCACGCCGAGGGCGAAAGGATGGTCGTTAACGCTGACCGCTTCCGCTAGCCCGTCCGGAGAACGCGCTTCCACGCGCAGCCGTGGACCCGTCATTTTTGCTCCCTGCCCGTGTAACGAGTTTACCCAAAACGTGTTGCAGCCCGGTATTAACTGAGAAAGTAATCCTCCCTCCTGAACCTGAACTTCATGCGAGGGCGCGTATTGCTGCTCGACGGGAAGTTCGGGGTCTTCGCGGTGCTCAAGAAGCTCAGGCTGCTCGAACAGACGACGATACAGAGTCCCGCCGGTGGCGACAACCAGTTCCTGTAGTCCACGGCAGATGGCGAAAATGGGGATGCGCCTTTCGAGCGCGGCGCTAATCAGCGCCATGCTCAGAAGATCACGCCCGGGATCGGCGTCAGGCTCATCGCCGTTTTCACCATAAAGGTGCGGCTGTACGTTGCTCGGGCTACCGGGCAGATAAATGCCGTCCAGTTTTGGCAGTAGCGTAGCAAGCAGTTCCGGCTCGGCCAGCGCGTGCGGCAGGGCAATCGGTACGCCGCCGGCGTGAACAATCGCGTTCAGGTACTTCTCTTGCAGAGTCTGGGTCTGGTGACCCTTAAGCCTGTTTCGGCACATCACTACGCCAATAACTGGCTTGTACATTATATTTTCCATGATCGCCCTCACAAAGTGGACTAAATTATGACCGGGTTAGCGGGTAAAACGGCCATTTCGTTCAATATTTTCTCAATCTAGCAGTGGATATTGCCCTTTGCAAACTTAATTTAACATTTGACAAACAATTTGTTTGCATACACATTCGAAGGGTGGACATTATATTTAACAGTGCAATTCAGGGTCCGAAACTACAACAACGGCGGTGAATCATGGAAACCAATATCGTAGAAGTTGAGAATTTTGTTCAGCAGTCGGAAGAGAGACGGGTCAGCGCATTCACCTGGGAAGTGAAGCGCTACCTTGAGCGTTACCCCAATACGCAATACGTTGATGTGCTGTTAACCGATCTGAACGGCTGCTTCCGCGGTAAGCGGATCCCGGTCTCCAGCCTGAACAAGCTGGAGAAGGGCTGCTATTTCCCGGCTTCGGTATTTGCCATGGATATTCTCGGCAACGTGGTGGAAGAGGCGGGGCTCGGCCAGGAGATGGGCGAACCTGATCGCACCTGCGTGCCGGTGCTGGGGACCTTAACCCCGTCCGCGGCGGACCCGGAATACATTGGTCAGGTTCTGCTGACCATGGTTGATGAAGATGGCGCTCCCTTTGACGTTGAGCCGCGGAACGTTCTGAACCGCCTCTGGCAGCAGCTGCGCCAGCGCGGGCTGTTCCCCGTGGTAGCGGTAGAGCTGGAGTTCTATTTACTTGACCGCAAGCGCGACGCGGAAGGCTACCTGCAGCCGCCTTGCGCGCCGGGAACCGGCGATCGCAATACCCAAAGCCAGGTTTACTCCGTCGATAACCTCAACCATTTTGCCGACGTGCTTAACGATATTGATGAGATCGCTCAGCTCCAGCTGATCCCCGCCGACGGCGCGGTGGCAGAAGCTTCTCCCGGCCAGTTTGAAATCAACCTCCACCATACCGATAACGTACTCGATGCCTGCGATGATGCGCTGGCGTTAAAACGTCTCGTGCGTTTAATGGCGGAGAAGCATAAGATGCACGCCACTTTTATGGCGAAACCCTATGAAGAACACGCCGGTAGCGGGATGCATATCCACATCAGCATGCAGAACAACAAAGGCGAGAACGTGCTGGCTGACGCCGACGGTGAAGATTCCGCGATGTTAAAACGCGCGCTCGCCGGGATGATCGATCTGATGCCGGCATCGATGGCGCTGCTGGCGCCGAACGTGAACTCGTATCGCCGTTTCCAGCCGGGAATGTATGTGCCGACCCAGGCGTCGTGGGGGCATAACAACCGGACGGTGGCGCTGCGCATTCCATGCGGCGATCGGCACAACCATCGCGTCGAGTATCGGGTGGCCGGGGCGGATGCCAACCCATACCTGGTGATGGCGGCGATTTTTGCCGGCATCCTCCACGGGCTGGATAATCCGCTGCCGTTACAGGAAGAAGTGGAAGGCAATGGCCTTGAGCAGGAGGGGCTGCCGTTCCCGATTCGCCAGAGCGATGCGCTGTGGGAGTTTATGCAAAACGACCACCTGCGCGAGCGGCTTGGCGAACGCTTCTGCCACGTTTATCACGCCTGTAAAAATGACGAATTACTGCAATTTGAGCGTCTGATCACAGAGACTGAAATTGAGTGGATGTTGAAAAACGCCTGATTTTCGCCCCGCTAGGGGCGCTTTAGCATTATCACGAGTAGCATCATACGGCCTGAGCGGAGCCTGGTCGGACGTTTTTGCTGGGAGCCCAGCCATTCCCGGATGCCGCGTTAAGGAGCGCAGGCGGCAACGGGGCTTCAGTTAACGACACAGTGTGTAACGAGGTAGGAAATGATGCAGATGTTTAAATATCCGCAGGGAGAAGGGGGCCGTCATGGCCGCATGGAATGCGCCGCTACCGCCGCTCGTCGGTTCTTTTTACCTTTTGATTTGCCATTAACCCCGTTGCGAAGCAGGTTGGTTTCCCGGTCTCTACGACCGCAAGCCCAGGCGTGCAGCGGGGGAAATGGCCATGGCTATTAATCCCTCTCTCGACAACGCCTCCGGGGCGGGGAAACCGCGCCTGCGCAAATCCCTCAAGCTTTGGCAGGTGGTGATGATGGGCCTCGCCTATCTGACGCCGATGACGGTTTTTGATACTTTCGGCATTGTTTCCGGCATCAGCAACGGCCACGTTCCGGCATCCTATCTGCTGGCGCTGGCCGGCGTGCTGTTTACCGCCATCAGCTACGGCAAGCTGGTGCGCCAGTTTCCCCAGGCGGGCTCAGCCTACACCTATGCGCAGAAATCGATCAGCCCGCACGTCGGCTTTATGGTGGGCTGGTCGTCGCTGCTGGATTATCTGTTCCTGCCGATGATCAACGTGCTGCTGGCGAAGATTTATCTTTCCGCGCTGTTTCCGGACGTGCCGCCCTGGGTATGGGTGGTGACCTTTGTCGCGATTCTGACGGCGGCGAATCTGAAAAGCGTCAATCTGGTAGCGAACTTCAACACCCTGTTCGTGCTGGTGCAGATCTCGATTATGGTGGTCTTCATCGTGCTGGTGGTGCAGGGGCTGCATAAAGGGGAAGGGGTGGGCACCGTCTGGTCGCTGCAGCCTTTTATCAGCCAGAATGCGCACCTGATCCCGATTATTACCGGGGCGACGATCGTCTGCTTTTCATTCCTCGGCTTCGATGCGGTGACTACGCTTTCCGAAGAGACGCCGGACGCCGCGCGGGTAATCCCGAAGGCGATCTTTCTGACCGCGGTCTATGGCGGAGTGATTTTCATTGCCGCTTCGTTCTTTATGCAGCTCTTTTTCCCCGATATCAGCCGTTTTAAAGATCCGGATGCGGCGCTGCCGGAGATTGCTCTCTACGTCGGCGGCAAGCTGTTCCAGTCGATCTTCCTGTGCACGACGTTTGTGAATACGCTGGCCTCCGGCCTGGCGTCGCACGCCAGCGTTTCACGACTGCTGTACGTCATGGGCCGCGATAACGTTTTCCCGGAGCGTATTTTTGGCTACGTCCATCCGAAGTGGCGTACCCCAGCGCTCAACGTGATCATGGTGGGGATTGTCGCGCTGTCGGCGCTGTTCTTTGACCTGGTCACCGCCACGGCGCTGATTAATTTTGGCGCGCTGGTAGCATTCACCTTCGTTAATCTATCGGTGTTCAACCACTTCTGGCGGCGTAAAGGCTTTAACAAAACGTGGAAGGATCGCTTTCACTATCTGCTGCTCCCGATGGTCGGCGCGCTGACGGTGGGGGTACTGTGGATTAATCTGGAAGCGACATCGCTGACGCTCGGCCTGATATGGGCGGGGCTGGGGTTACTCTATCTGACTTACCTGACCCGCCGTTTCCGTAAACCGCCGCCGCAGTTTGACGGCGCTAAAGCGGAACAGGCCTGGGAATCGTAACCATTTTTTACGTCGACACAAAGGCAGGCGAAAGCGCCTGCCTTCTTTTTTGTCATTCTCGTTTGAAATCAGGCGGTCGGTTAGAAATAGCAGGGGCAAAAGGTAAGAATAGTGAGGATGAATTATTTCTTTTTCTTATGAGTTGGCAGTTGCGCGGAGCGCCGATCTTTGACGTAGGAGACCAGGCTGTAGACCGCGACTCCCAGCAAAACCACCGCGACGATAAAGAGCAGGATACCTGACATAGATTAACCTAATGTTATGTTTAACATGGAGAAAAAATACCGTGATATCGGGATAATAGCATCGGGATATTTCTTAAAGATGACCCGATGAGTCGGACGAGAATAGACAGCCAGCCGAGCAATGAAATTATTATTTACATGAATAAATGTGAAGAGTAAAGCTCGACGGTGATGAAAAAATGAACGGAGTAACACTCGTTTAAGCGAATTTACAGACCACGGCCCGGCAGGCTGCTACCCTTGGCCCGCTTAAATAGGGGGCGAGAGTAATCAATGGTGAATAAGCATATCGTCGGGCTGGCTGGGCTGCTGCTGATGGCGACGTCAGCAAGCAGCCTGGCCGATTCCGGCCATCAATCTATCCATGAACGCGTTGTCGAACGGATTTTAAAACCCTGCGAAGGAAAAAAAGCCGGAGATAAAGTGGTCATCGTTGACCATCACGGCGGCGAGCATGAGGCTATCTGCACTCTGGCGGCAGTACCGCTGCCGCAGTAATCCTGTTCACTGATTTTGCGACCCTCGGTCATCGCGGAAAGCGTATTTCTTTCCGTACTTTGCGAGCCATTGCCCGGAAAAATGTCATAAATTTGTCACAATCAAGGCGATGATAATCACTGACTGAGGATGAAGGGATGAGAAAAAGTCTACTTGCCGCCGCTGTGGCCGGCGCTGTTTTACTGTCCGCTGGCGTTCAGGCGCAGGAACCGGCCGCACCGGAAGGGTACCAGCTTCAGCAGGTGCTGATCATGAGCCGCCATAACCTGCGCGCGCCGCTGGCGAACAACGGCAGCGTGCTGGAGCAATCCACGCCAAAGTCCTGGCCAGAGTGGGATGTCCCCGGTGGACAGCTGACCACCAAGGGCGGAGTGCTGGAAGTCTACATGGGGCACTATATGCGCGAATGGCTGGCGCAGCAGGGAGTGGTGACCAGCGGCGAATGCCCGCCGGAGAACGCGGTCTACGCCTATGCCAATAGCCTGCAGCGTACCGTCGCCACCGCGCAGTTCTTTATCACCGGCGCGTTCCCCGGCTGCGGCGTGACCGTACATCATCAGGAAAAAATGGGCACCATGGACCCGACGTTTAATCCGGTGATCACCGATGATTCCGCCGCCTTCAGCGAAAAGGCCGTACAGGCGATGGAGAAAGAGCGGCAGGGGATGCAGCTGAGCGAAAGCTATAAGCTGCTGGAGGAGATGACCGACTACCGTAACTCCCCGTCCTGTAAAGAGAAGCAGCAGTGCTCGCTGAGCGACGCGAAAGATACCTTTAGCGCTAAATATCAGCAGGAGCCGGGCGTTTCCGGGCCGCTTAAAGTCGGCAACTCGCTGGTTGACGCCTTTACACTGCAATATTATGAAGGTTTCCCGAAAGACCAGGTGGCGTGGGGTGAAATTAACAGCGATAAGCAGTGGCAGGTGCTGTCGAAGCTGAAAAACGGCTATCAGGACAGTCTGTTTACTTCGCCGGAAGTGGCGCGCAATGTGGCCAAACCGCTGGTGAAATATATTGATAACGTTCTGGTAGGGGACGCGGCGAAGTCGGCGAAAGTGACGCTGCTGGTGGGGCACGACTCTAATATCGCCTCGCTGCTGACGGCGCTGGATTTTAAACCTTATCAGCTGCACAACCAGTACGAACGCACGCCCATCGGCGGCAAGCTGGTGTTCCAGCGCTGGCATGATAAGAGCGGCAATCGTGATTTGATGAAGATCGAGTATCTGTACCAAAGCACCGAGCAGTTGCGTAATGCCGATGCGCTGACCCTGCAATCGCCGCCGCAGCGGGTAACGCTGGCGCTGAACGGTTGTCCTGTGGATGACAACGGCTTCTGCCCAATGGATACCTTTAAAAAGGCGATGGCCGAGGCGACAAAGTAGCAGAGCATAAAAAACCCGGAGCAATCCGGGTCTTGCTGCCGATGTTTAGCCGGGTGTTGTCGCCTGGACTGGCGCAACGCGCCGCCTCCGGGAAGCTCATGCAATAAATCCAGGAGGCGGTACTGCGTACCTGTCCGGGCTACACGTTCTTGCGTTCGATGGTTTGTTCGCCCCAGAACAGCGAGTCTTTGTCGGTTTTGGCGAAGGCGCGGGGCAGGACTTCATCGCTGCCTTCTTCCCAGATTTTCTCCGCCAGCTTTTCATCATAATTGGCGAGTTCAAAAATTGCCTCGGCAATTTCAGGAGATGTATTGCGCAGACTTGCCCATTCACCCACGCGGTGGGCCTTTGCTTCTTGATTCGGCATGCTTTTCCTCCTGCTGAAGATTAACCGTGTAATTTAACTGCCAGACCTGCAACGTGTTGACCCTGATAGCGGGCAATGGCCAATTCTTCTTCACTTGGCTGACGCGATCCGTCTCCGCCGGCAATGGTGGTGGCGCCGTAAGGCGTGCCGCCGCGAACCTGCGAGACATCAAACAGCTCCTGAGCGCCGTAGCCAATCGGCACAATGATCATCCCGTGGTGGGCAAGGGTGGTCCAGGTGGAGGTGATGGTCTGTTCCTGACCGCCGCCGGTACCGGTTGAGCTGAATACGCTGGCCAGTTTGCCGTACAGCGCGCCGGATGCCCACAGACCGCCAGTTTGATCGAGGAAGGTGCGCATCTGCCCGGACATGTTGCCGAAGCGGGTAGGGGTACCAAAGATGATGGCATCGTACTCAGCCAGCTCCTGCGGTGTGGCAACGGGGGCGTTTTGTGTTTTCCCGCCTGCTTTGGCAAAAACCTCTGCCTGCATGGTTTCCGGCACGCGCTTCACGACCACTTCCACGCCATCGACTTTGTTAGCCCCTTCGGCGACGGCATGCGCCATGGTCTCGATGTGTCCGTACATTGAATAATAAAGCACCAGAATCTTAGCCATTTGCATCACTCCTCGGTTGCGTTATGCGCCAGCCAGACGACTGGCTACCTTTAAAGATAAGATCTCTGGCGAAGAGTGCAAATGTAACAATCATTTGTTTGATTTATAACAAAAATGCAAAAAATAGCGGCTGTTGCAAAAAGATACATCTTTGGCGGCGCTATTTTAGGCTGTCATAAGAGTTGCTTAGCGCAGAATGTGCGCCATAGCGGCGGTTGTTATCAGAAATCTATTTCAGGATATGACTATCTGCCTACAGCCGCTTCTGTATTCGCTAACCTTAACAGTACGCGATCGGAAAATGGGATCGCGGAGGCTAAGGCCTTTTGTTTCACCTAATGCAGCATGATGTCTAACCTAAATGGAGGTCAGTAATGGCAAACCATCGTGGCGGTACCGGCAACTTTGCTGAAGACCGTGAAAGAGCATCAGAAGCAGGTCGTAAAGGTGGCCAGCATAGCGGGGGAAACTTTAAAAACGATCCTCAGCGCGCTTCCGAAGCTGGTAAAAAAGGGGGAAAAAACAGTCACGGCAGCCGCGATAGCTAGCGCCGTCCTGATTGTCTGCCGATAGGGGTTAATCTCCAGAGCAAACCCCATCGCCCTCACCGCCGACGTGTAGTCGGCGGTTTTTTTTATCCCGATGCATGCAGATGCCGCTAAGCGGAAGTAGCCCCCGCCCTGCGGCTAATGCCTTAGCCGGGCTACGGGTTGGCGCTGTTTTGTCGCCCCGGTAAGCGTAGCGCGACCGGGGATTTCCCGGTACGGGTCTGCTGGCGTTGCACGCTTTCATACCGGGGTGACGTTGGTTTGCCCGGCCTCACGCGGACGGCGGTTAAGCAGAGCGTGGAGCAGAATCGCGCCGAAGGTGGCCGTGCCGATCCCGCCGAGGGTAAAGCCACCGAGCGAAAGCGCAAAATCGCCCGCCCCCAGCACCAGCGTCACTGCCACCATAATCAGATTCGCATTCTGGCTCAGATCCACCCGATTCTGTACCCAAATTCGCGCGCCCGCGACGGCAATCAGGCCAAACACCACGATCGATGCGCCGCCGATCACCGGTCCCGGAATGGTATGGATCAGTGCGCCGAATTTCGGTGAAAACCCAAGCAGCATCGCAATCAGCGCCGCCGCGACGAACACCAGCGTCGAGTACACTTTGGTGACCGCCATCACGCCGATATTCTCCGCATAGGTAGTCACGCCGCTGCCGCCAACCGAGCCGGAGAGCATCGTTGCCAGCCCGTCGCCGACGAACGCGCGGCCCATATACGGGTCCATATTGCGCCCGGTCATCCCGGCAACCGCCTTCAGGTGGCCGAGATTTTCCGCCACCAGAATTACCGCCACGGGAGCGATCAGCATCATTGCCTGGCCGTTAAAGGTCGGGGCGGTCAGCTGCGGCAAACCGAACCACGCCGCCTGCGCAAGCAGGCTAAAATCCAGCGGCTTGCCCAGCCCGAGGCCGTTGGCCAGCAGCGCGTAGAGGGCGCAGGCGATAATCAGCCCGACGAGGATCAGCAGCCGCTGCAGCATCCCGCGGGTAAACACTGCCACCAGGCCGATACAGAGCACGGTCAGCACCGCCATCCAGCCGTCGAACGGCGTCGCTGATACGCTGCGAACCGCAATAGGGGCCAGATTAAGACCAATCGCCATCACCACCGCGCCGGTGACCACTGGCGGCATCAGCCGCTCAATCCAGCGGGTACCGAGTTTCATCACTACCAGACCAATCAGGGTATACACCAGTCCGCAGAGGATAATTCCGCCCAACGCGACGCTAAGGTGCGGGTTAAGCCCCTGGCCGTTGAAGCCGGTGACGGCGATGACCACGCCGACAAAGGCGGCGCTGGAACCAAGGTAGCTCGGCACGCGCCCGCCGGTGACCAAAAAGAACAGCAGGGTGCCGACGCCGGACATCAGGATCGACAGATTAGGATCTAACCCCATCAGGATTGGCATCAGAACGGTTGCGCCAAACATCGCCACCGCGTGCTGAACGCCCATCACCACGGTTTGCCCGACCGACAGCCGTTCATCGGGGGCCACGACGCCGGACGCGGCGGAGGGGGAGGTTAACTGCCAGCGAGGAAAATCGAAGAGAGCCATGATGAGATCCTGGGTTTAGGGTTAACAGGCTGGACGCATCAGCGTGTGGTAGCCGCGATCGAACCACATCAGTCCACGCGGTTCCGGATGGCGAACAATCGCCGCCACTTCGCAAAACAGAATGTCGTGCGTCCCGACGCTGACGATCTGGCTGATGCGGCAGTCGAAGCTGACCAGCGCTGCCTCCAGACGCGGGCAGCCGGTCGCGCCGGTTTGCCAGTCGGCGGCGGCGAAGCGCTCCGCCATCGGCGTTTTACCGCCGAAAAGGTTCGAGAGTCCTTCCTGACCGGCCGCCAGGGTATTAACGCACAGCGCCTGATGCTGGCTGAAGATCGGCCATACCGAGGCTGAACGATTCAGGCAGACCAGCAGCGTGGGCGGCGCGTCGGTGACGCTGCAAACCGCGCTGGCGGTAAATCCTGCGCGGCCTGCGGGACCATCGGTGGTGATAATGTTCACCGCCGCTCCGACGTGGGCCATGGCGTCGCGAAAGCTTTGTTTATCGGCAAGAGACATGCGGGCTCCTTATACCAGCTGGCAGGCATCATCAAAGGACAGACGCGGCAGGCGCGCGTACAGTTTACCGGGATCGCCGTAGCCGATATTAATCAGCAGGTTGCTTTTCCAGGCGCCGTCGGCAAAAAACGCCGCATCGACTTTTTCGCGGTCAAAACCCGACATCGGACCGGTATCCAGGCCCAGCGCGCGGCAGGCGAAAATCAGGTATGCCGCCTGCAATGAGCTGTTGCGAAAGGCGGTCTCCTCCGCCATTTGCGAACTGGAGGTAAACCAGCTGCGGGCGTCGCCGTGGGGGAACAGCTCCGGCAGCCGGTCATAGAACGCGCGGTCCCAGGCGACAATAGCGGTGACTGGCGCCTGCAGGGTCTTCGCGATGTTGCCGCTCGACAGGGCCGGGCGCAGCTTCTCTTTACCTTCCGGGGTGCGGACGAAAACGAAGCGCGCCGGGGAGCAGTTGGCGGAGGTCGGCCCCATTTTCAGCAAGTCGTAGAGTTCGCGCAGCTGCGCGTCGCTGACCGGCTTATCCAGCCAGCCGTTGTGGGTTCGGGCCTCGGTGAACAGCGCGGCGCAGGCGGCCGGGCTAATGGCTTCGCTCATAGGTTCTCCTGGGGTACGGGCAGCATCGCGGCCAGCCCGTCGCATAAAATAGGGTTAAAGGTGGCGCTATCGGTGACGTTGCAGGCGTGGCCGCCCCAGGCCATTTCCACCAGTTGGCTGTCGGGGATTGCCGCCTGCAGCAGGCGGGAGCAGGAGGCCGGGACCAGCAGATCGTCAGCGGCGCTGATAACCAGCGTCGGGCAGACGATGGCTGCCGCCCGGCGCGAAAAGTCGGCCTGCTTGAGAGCATTCAGCCTTTTCAGCAGATTCTCTTTGCCCTGGAAATGGCTGATGGCGAGCGCGTCTTCGGCCTCCAGACGCGGTAGGCGAGAAGCCATCCACTCCGCCGGATAGAGGAACAGCGGCTGCGCTTCTACCCACGCCTGCGCGCCGCCCGCGTGCAGCAGGCGCTCGCGCACCAGGAAGCAGCGGCGAGTATGCGGGGAGAGCGTCAGCCAGCCGTTCACCAGTACCAGGGCGCTTATCGCTTCGGGATGGTCCAGCGCGAGCTGCAGGCCAATCAGCGCCCCCAGGGCGTGGCCGACCAGCGCAAAGCGCCCAATACCCGCCTCCAGCAGCGCCGCGTAGAGCTCCTGCGCCATCTGCGCCATGCTATAGCCGGCGGGCAACGGGCCGCCGTTTTCGCCGGTGCCGTTGTGGTCATAGCTCACCAGCTGGTAGTGCGCTTCCAGCGCCGAACGCTGCGGCAGCCAGTAGCCGCCCGCGCCGCCGAGCCCGGCGCTCAGAACCACCACCGGCGCGCCGGGATAAGGCGCCGGGGAGATATTCAGCTTCATCATGCCGGTTTCCCGATATGGGCGACGGTGGCGATCTCCACCAGCGCTTCGGGCTTCACCAGCCCGCACTGAATGCAGAAACGCGCCGGTTTGTCGCCGGGGAAGAACTCCGCGTAGACTTCGTTAATCGCGGCGTAGTTTTTCCAGTCGGTGATAAAGATGCTGTTGAAGGTCACATCCGCCATACTGCCCCCCGCCGTCTCGATAACGCTCCTGATGGTTTCCAGCACGTGGCGGGTTTGCGCCTTTGGGTCGCCGATGTAAACCACGTTATTTTGCTTATCGAACGGCAGGGTGCCGGAGACGTAAACCACGCCGTCGGCCAGCGTGCCGGGAACAAACGGTGCGATAGGCGCGGTGGTGCCTGGCGGAATAATCACCTGTTTAGGCATAACGTTTCTCCTCGGTAAATGCGTGCGGCGCGGCGGGCTCAAGGGCATTACAGAAGCTGGCGACATCGCTGACCCAGCCAAAGAAGGTTTCGATATTAAACAGCGCCGCCTGCTGGGCAAACGCCGGACCGGCCTGGTGCGTAGCGTCCTCCAGCACGATGCCGAAATATTCGAGGAAAAAGCCGTCGCGCAGGGTTGATTCCACGCAGACGTTGGTGGCGATGCCGGTAAACACCAGATGGCGGATGCCGCGGCTGCGCAGGATGCTGTCGAGCGCGGTATTAAAGAAGCCGCTGTAGCGCGGTTTCGGCAGCACGATATCGCCGGGCTGCGGCTTAAGCTGATCGACCAGCTGATAGTCCCAGCCGCCTTTCGCCAGCAGCTTGCCCTGCAGCTCCGGGTTCTGGCGCATGGTTTTCAGCGCGTTGGATTTATGAAAATTGGGCGAACCGGGGCCGCCGGCCTCCACGTACTGGTCATCCCAGCCGTTCTGAAACCAGATAACCAGCATCCCGGCGGCGCGCGCGGCGGCCACGGCGAGGTTGATATTGTCGATAACCGGTCGGGTGGTGGAAACATCAAAGCCGGCGAGGTCGAGATAGCCGCCCTGGCTGGCGTAGGCGTTCTGCATATCGACGACGATCAGCGCGCTTTGTAGCGGCGCGAAGGTCAGGGATTCCGGGCGAGCGGGCAGGGTAATCATCAGGCAACCTCTTGAGTCATGGTGGCAATATGGTCGCGGCAGCGCATCAGCGGCTGAATGCGCTGTCCAAAGGCTTCGATACCGATAAGGAAATCATCAAACGTCAGCAGCACGCCGTCGGTGCCGGGAACCGCCGCCACCTCGTCGAGCATACGGGCGACATTGGCGTAGGAGCCCACAAGAGTGCCCATGTTGATATTGACCGCCGAGGTGGGATCGGCCATCTGGCGCACGTTGGTGTCGCTGCCGGAACGGGTGTCTTTCTGGCTCTGTTCCGTCAGCCACGCCAGCGCCTCGTCATCCGCGCCGGCTTTGTAATGCTCCCATTTGGCCCGGGCTGCCTCGTCGGTTTCGTCGGCAATCACCATAAACAGGACGTAGGAGCCGACGTCGCGGCCGGTTTTTTCCGCCGCCTGCATCATCCGGGCGGCGGTGGGGGCAAAGGCGGCAGGGGTGTTCACGCCTTTACCGAAGCAGAAGTTATAGTCAGCGTGTTGGGCGGAGAACGCCATACCGGCATCGCTTTGCCCGGCGCAGATGACCTTCATCGGCTGCGACGGCTGCGGGCTGACCCGGCAGTCATTCATGGTGAAGTAGTCGCCTTTGAAGTCGCTGCGCCCGGTTCCCCACAGGTCGCGCAGGACCTGGACATATTCGGTGAGGTAGTCATAGCGGCTGGCAAAATAGTCATCGCCCGGCCAGATGCCCATCTGCTCGTACTCCGGCTTTTGCCAGCCGGTGACCAGATTGACGCCAAAGCGGCCGCCGGAGATAGAGTCAATGGTTGAGGCCATGCGGGCGACGATCGCCGGGGGCAAGGTCAGGGTGGCGGCGGTGGCGTAGATCTGGATGCGTGAAGTCACGGCGGCCAGTCCGGCCATCAGGGTGAAGGACTCCAGATTATGATCCCAGAATTCGGTTTTGCCGCCGAAGCCGCGCAGTTTGATCATCGATAGCGCGAAATCGAAGCCGTAGTGTTCGGCTTTTTGCACGATAGCCTTATTGAGCTCAAACGTCGGCATGTACTGGGGAGCATGGGTGGAAATCAGCCAGCCGTTATTACCAATCGGAACGAAGACACCAATTTTCATACCTACCTCTCTGCATGTCGTTGAACAAGAAGGCGCGGCGCTGCATCCTGCATCTCCCTCAATCACCTCGCCTGAAAGATAAAGCAAAGGCGATGCCAGTTTTATAAAGGCTAATGTTATTAATGTGTTGCGTTATGGTTGCTGAAAATGGCAGCAATAAAAGTGGACTGAATGGTCAAAATCGGTGCACGAAAAAGCCGCAGTCGTGCGCAATCGGGGTGCACAGAGTCGTGCCGGCGCTGGGCTTTTGCTATGCTGATGGCGGGAAAAGAAGGAGATAATGCATGGCACAGGGCGGCGTGAAAAAGATCGGCAAACGTTCACAGGCGGTGAGCGCAAAAAAAGAGGCTATTCTGGCCGCCGCGCTGGACGCGTTCTCGCAGTATGGCATTCACGGCACGCGGCTTGAGCAGGTTGCCGAGCTGGCCGGGGTGTCGAAAACCAATTTGCTCTATTACTACCCCTCGAAAGAAGCACTGTATATCGCGGTGCTGCAGCAGATCCTGGCTATCTGGCTGGCGCCGCTCAAGGCGTTTCGTGAAGACATCAGTCCGCTGGTGGCCATCGGCGAATATATTCGCCTTAAGCTGGAGGTTTCCCGCGATCACCCGCAGGCGTCAAAGCTGTTTTGTCTGGAGATGCTGCAAGGTGCGCCACTGCTGATGGGCGAGCTGACCGGCGATCTGAAAGCGTTGGTAGATGAGAAGTCGGCGATTATTTCCGGCTGGGTTGAGAGCGGCAGGCTGGCGCCCGTCGACCCGCAGCATCTGATCTTTATGATCTGGGCGACTACGCAGCATTACGCCGATTTCGCCACTCAGGTTGAGGCGGTAACCGGCGCGACGCTGCGCGATGAGGCGTTTTTTCAGCAAACCGTCGATAACGTCCAGCGGATGATTATCGAAGGGATTCGGGTGCGTTAATTGGCGGGCGGCAGCGGGCAGCTCTGATCGCCATCCTCGCACTGCAGCAGCGAAGCGAGATACGACTCGCGCTCGACGGTTTTATCGGACATGCACTGGTTGATCAGCATCGGCTGTACGCTGCCGCCTTCTGCGCCGGAGGCGAGGAATTGACAGTCGGCGTCGCGCAGGGCAATCCACGTCAGCTGCGCTTTTTTCAGCAGTTCCTGCTGTTTTTCAGAGGCGCGCTTCAGCGCTTCCTGATACGTTTCATTTAATTTTTTGTCGTCAGCCTGGTACTGCTCGGCGGTGCATTGGTTCATTTCCGTTTGATTGCTGGCGTTGCTACATTCGTCCGCCAGCGCATGGGTGCTTGCCAGCAGCGCGGCAAAAGCGAGTAAAGTGCGTTTCATTGGTCAACTCCCATAAAAAAAGCTCCCGTCCGGGAGCCTTAATTAACCACAGCCTGCGTCTGGTGTCATTAGCTGACGTTGTGCCGTCTGCTTTCCCGGGGGCGGCGCGGAGCGCCTTGCCCGGGCGACAGGTCTACAGCCGCCCGGACAGATGCGCAGCATCGCCGCCGGGAAACGGTTTAGCCAATCGTCATCAGGCTGGCGTTGCCGCCGGCTGCGGCGGTATTGACGCTGAGCGAACGTTCAATATAGAGCCGCTCCAGCAGCAGATTGCTCTCGCCGCGGGCGAAGCCCTGCACCGAAACAATCGCGCCATCGCGCGCCGCTACCTGTTCACACAGCTCACGCAGCTGATCGGAATCGCCGTGGTAGATAACCGCATCGAAAGGCTCGCTCGCCAGGGTTTCCGCTTTGGCAAAGTGGATCCGTTCGCTGACTTCGCGCGGCAGCTTTTTCGCCAGCTCGCGCTGCAGAGGCGCGTCAGGCCACAGCACTTCGCACCCCACGGCGGTCACGCCCGCCAGCTGGGTGAGCGCGTCCTGCTCGTTATCGGCGACGCACAGCACGCGGTCGCGCGGCATAAAGGTCAGGGTGTTGCGCTCACCGGTTGGGCCCGGAAGCAGACGCTGGGTACCGGCCTGCGCCTGTTCGCTGAACTGTTGGCACAGGGCCTGCAGTTCCGGGCGGTCTTTAGCCCACTGCTGTAACGCGAGCAGCGGTTTCTCCAGCAGCGTTTTCAACTGCGCGTCCAGCGGGTACTCCGCATCCTGGCGGGCGAGGGTGATCCCGACGGCGTTCTGCGGCCGGCTGGAGAGCAGTCGGTACAGATACAGCGGGCCGCCGGCTTTTGGACCCGTACCCGACAGGCCCTCGCCGCCGAACGGCTGCACGCCGACCACGGCGCCAACCATATTACGGTTGACGTACAGGTTGCCGACGTTGGCGTTGCCGGTGACCTGCGCGATGGTTTCGTCAATACGGGTATGCACGCCCAGGGTCAGGCCATAACCCGAGGCGTTGATCTGCTCAACCAGCCCGTCCAGCTCGTTGCGGTTATAGCGCACCACGTGGAGCACCGGGCCGAAGACCTCTTTTTTCAGCTCGTCGAAGCTATCGAGTTCGATCAGCGTCGGTGGAACGAAAGTACCGCTGGTCCACTCGCGCGAATCTTCACTGGTTTCGCGCACCGCCTGGAAGACTTTGCGCCCTTTGGCGCGCAGCGTCTGAATATGGCGCTCAATGTTCTCTTTGGCTTCGGCGTCAATAACCGGCCCGATATCGGTGGTCAGGCGGCCCGGATTGCCCATCCGGCACTCGGCCATCGCGCCGCGCAGCATCGTCAGCGTATGGTCGGCGATATCATCCTGCAGGCAGAGCACGCGCAGCGCAGAGCAGCGCTGTCCCGCGCTGTCGAACGCCGAGGCAAGAACGTCGATCACCACCTGTTCGGTCAGGGCGGAAGAGTCAACGATCATCGCGTTCATGCCGCCGGTTTCAGCGATGAGCGGCGTCGGGCGACCCTGAGCATCCAGGCGGCTGGCGATATTGCGCTGCAGTAGCGTGGCGACTTCGGTTGAGCCGGTGAACATCACGCCGCGAACGCGCTCGTCGGAAGTCAGCGCCGCACCGACGGTTTCTCCGCGGCCCGGCAGCAGTTGAATAACCCCCGGCGGTACGCCCGCTTCCAGCAGGATAGCGACGCCCTGAGCGGCGATCAGCGGCGTCTGTTCGGCGGGTTTCGCCAGAACGGTGTTGCCGGCCGCCAGCGCGGCAGCAATTTGGCCGGTAAAGATTGCCAGCGGGAAGTTCCACGGGCTGATACACACTACCGGGCCGAGCGGACGATGGGTTTCGTTATCAAAATCCGCGCGCACCTGGCCTGCGTAATAGTGCAGGAAATCCACCGCTTCACGCACTTCGGCAATGGCATTGCTGAAGGTTTTTCCCGCCTCGCGCACCAGGATACCCATCAGCGTTGGCATCTGGCCTTCCATCAGTACCGCAGCGCGTTCGAGGATCGCCGCGCGCTCCTGCGGCGGGGTGGCGAACCAGATCGGCGCGTTGTTGACCGCGCTGGTCAGCGCCAGCTGAACTTCAGCCTCGCTGGCTTCGCGCACGTGGCCGACGATATCTTTTGGCTCCGCCGGGTTGATGACTGGCTGCATTTCGCCTTCGGCAACCGGCTGTTCCAGCATCGGCAGCGCCTGCCATTTATGCAGCGCGCTGTTTAAGAGCGAGGAAGAGAGGGAGGCCAGGCGATGCTCGTTGGCCAGATCCAGACCGGCTGAGTTACTGCGCCCCTTGCCGTAGAGATCGCGCGGCAGCGGGATTTTCGGATGCGGCAGGCCAACCTGACCTTCCTGCTGGGCCAGTTTTTCCACGGCGGCGACCGGGTCAGCAACCAGCTCATCCAGCGGCAGGGTGCTGTCGGCGATGCGGTTCACGAACGAGGTGTTAGCGCCGTTTTCCAGCAGGCGACGCACAAGGTAGGCCAGCAGCGTTTCGTGGGTGCCCACCGGCGCATAAATACGGCAGGGACGGTTGAGTTTGCCATCGGCGACTTTGCCGGTCACCTGCTCATACAGCGGTTCGCCCATGCCGTGCAGGCACTGGAACTCATACTGACCGGGGTAGTAGTTTTGTCCGGCGAGCTGATAAATCGCCGCCAGGGTATGCGCGTTATGCGTTGCGAACTGCGGATAGATCAGGTTCGGCACCGCCAGCAGCTTTTTCGCGCAGGCCAGATAGGAGACATCGGTATAAACCTTGCGGGTATAGACCGGATAGCCTTCGAGCCCGTCCATCTGCGCGCGTTTGATTTCGCTATCCCAGTAGGCGCCTTTTACCAGACGAATCATCAGGCGGCGACGGCTGCGGGTAGCCAGGTCGATCAGGTAGTCAATGACGAACGGGCAGCGTTTCTGATAGGCCTGGATCACAAAGCCAATCCCGTTCCAGCCCGCCAGCTCCGGCTCAAAGCAGAGTTTTTCCAGCAGATCGAGCGAGATCTCCAGGCGATCGGCCTCTTCGGCGTCAATGTTGATACCGATATCGTACTGGCGAGCCAGCAGGGTTAGCGATTTCAGGCGCGGGTAAAGCTCATCCATCGCGCGATCGTACTGGGCGCGGCTATAGCGCGGATGCAGCGCGGAGAGTTTAATCGAAATGCCCGGCCCTTCATAAATCCCCCGGCCGTTCGAGGCTTTGCCTATGGCATGAATAGCCTGCTGATAGGAAACCATATAGGCCTGGGCATCGTCAGCGGTCAGCGCCGCTTCGCCCAGCATATCGTAGGAGTAGCGGAAGCCTTTGTCTTCCAGCTTGCGGGCATTGGCCAGCGCTTCGGCGATGGTTTCGCCGGTGACGAACTGCTCGCCCATCAGGCGCATCGCCATATCGACGCCTTTACGAATCAGCGGTTCGCCGCTCTTGCCGATAATACGGTTCAGCGAACGCGACAGGCTGGTTTCGTTATGGGTCGAGACCAGCTTGCCGGTAAACAGTAGCCCCCAGGTGGCGGCATTGACGAACAGCGAGGGGCTGCGGCCGATATGCGATTGCCAGTTGCCGTTGCTGATTTTGTCGCGGATCAGGGCATCGCGGGTGGCTTTGTCGGGAATGCGCAGCAGCGCCTCCGCCAGGCACATCAGGGCCACGCCTTCCTGCGACGAGAGCGAGAACTCCTGCAGCAGGCTCTGCACCATTCCTGCGCGGCCGCTGGCGGTTTTCTGGTTGCGCAGCTTCTCCGCCAGCTGATATGCCAGCTTGTGGGCCTGCTCGCCGAGATTCTGCGGCAGGCGAGCCTGCTCCAGCAGCATCGGCACGGCGTCGGTTTCGGCCCAACGCCAGGCGGCGGTAATTGACGCGCGGGAGACGGACTGCGGCAGGATCTGCTCAGCGAATTCGAGGAACGGCTGCCAGGGCTCATCGCCCGGACTGCCCGTTTCATCGCTTTCGTTAGCCGCGCCGGAAAGTAACGCCGGTAGCTCAGGCAGCGTCTCGTCGTTTTCCAGCTTTTCCAGATAATTGAAAATGGCCTGCTTAATCAGCCAGTGCGGCGTACGGTCAATACGGCTCGCCGCGGATTTAATACGTTCGCGCGTCGCGTCGTCAAGTTTTACACCCATGGTGGTGGTGCCCATGTCAGGAACTCCTGTTATTGGTCATTCGCTTTATCCTTCAACCCGCCTCTTTATTGGCTGCATTACCACGCTCCGGCCACAAGGTTAACGATGTCGCCGGATGCTGATAAATTTGCCGCCCGGACGCCGAGTGATTGATTTGGCGAAGTTCGCTTCTGTGCAGTGATGAGGTTGCGTAGAAATATCTACCATGTTGCAACTTTGTGCAACCTTGTTAATTGAGAATTGTGCTGCAGGCCTGAAATTGCCGTAATTGTTAAATTGTATGGCGTTAATAGCAGCTATTCATTCCCTTTATATTTGGGGTTTTATCTGCGTGACTTAACACTTTTACGTGGTGCAACCGATAAAAACGTGAGAGAGTGCAACCTATTACAAAATGAAGTTTGGTCCCCGATGCATTTAGTGTAAATGCTGTGTTAAATCATTTGTGAAAAAACAAAGCTTCCGTCAGGATACGGTCGCCCAATACAACCAAAAGGCCATTGCCCCGTTCCGGTAGTGGATAAAACGACAAATCTGGACGCTGTCGACAAAAAATTCTGGAGATTTTTACATGGCTATTAGCACACCCATGTTGGTGACTTTTATTGTTTATATTTTTGGCATGGTACTCATCGGTTTTATTGCCTGGCGTTCGACGAAGAACTTTGATGATTATATTCTCGGCGGCCGCAGCCTTGGCCCATTCGTCACCGCGCTCTCCGCCGGCGCTTCAGATATGAGCGGTTGGCTGCTGATGGGGCTGCCCGGCGCAATATTTATCTCCGGGATTTCCGAAAGCTGGATTGCCATTGGCCTGACGCTAGGCGCATGGATTAACTGGAAGCTGGTGGCGGGGCGTTTGCGGGTACACACCGAGGTGAATAATAACGCGCTGACGCTGCCGGATTATTTCACCGGCCGTTTTGAAGATAAAAGCCGGGTGCTGCGAATTATCTCGGCGCTGGTGATTCTGTTATTTTTCACCATCTATTGCGCATCCGGTATTGTGGCCGGAGCGCGTCTGTTTGAAAGCACCTTTGGCATGAGCTATGAAACCGCGCTGTGGGCCGGCGCGGCGGCAACCATTATTTATACCTTCGTCGGCGGTTTCCTTGCGGTGAGCTGGACCGATACCGTCCAGGCCAGCCTGATGATATTTGCCCTGATCCTGACGCCGGTCATGGTGATTATTTCGGTCGGCGGCTTTGGCGAATCGCTGGAGGTTATCAAGCAAAAGAGCATTGAGAACGTTGATATGCTGAAAGGGCTGAACTTCGTGGCGATTATTTCGCTGATGGGCTGGGGGCTGGGCTATTTTGGCCAGCCGCATATCCTGGCGCGCTTTATGGCGGCGGACTCGCACCATAGCATCGTACACGCCCGTCGTATCAGCATGACCTGGATGATCCTCTGCCTGGCGGGGGCCGTAGCCGTTGGCTTCTTCGGCATCGCTTACTTCAACAACAACCCGGGCGTGGCGGGCGCAGTTAATCAGAACGCTGAACGCGTCTTTATCGAACTGGCGCAGATTCTGTTCAACCCGTGGATTGCCGGGATTCTGCTGTCGGCGATCCTGGCGGCGGTCATGTCGACCCTGAGCTGCCAGCTGCTGGTTTGCTCGAGCGCCATCACCGAAGATCTGTATAAAGCGTTTTTGCGTAAAAATGCCGGTCAGCAGGAGCTGGTATGGGTTGGCCGCTTTATGGTGCTGGCCGTGGCGCTGGTCTCCATTGCCCTTGCAGCGAACCCGGAGAACCGTGTGCTGGGGCTGGTGAGCTACGCCTGGGCCGGCTTCGGCGCTGCGTTTGGTCCGGTGGTGCTGTTCTCGGTGATGTGGTCGCGAATGACGCGTAACGGCGCGCTGGCCGGGATGATCATCGGCGCCGTCACGGTGATTGTCTGGAAACAGTTCGCCTGGCTGGGCCTGTATGAAATTATCCCGGGCTTTATTTTCGGTAGCATCGGAATTGTGGTCTTCAGCCTGCTGGGTAAAGCGCCTTCCGCAGAGATGCAAAAACGCTTTGCCGAAGCGGACGCCCATTACCACTCCGCGCCGCCGGTGCGCGCGACCGCCGAGTAATGCTCTGTCGCATCATCAAGCCCGCATCATGCGGGCTTTATTGTTTGTGCCTCTTGCTAATCGATTGAAAATACGCTGATATCTGAGCATAAATATCAATGAGGGTAGCAAAATGAGTGTCAAACAGGGTGCGATGGCGTTAGTACTGGCAGGGATTTTAAGCGGCTGCGTAGCGCCCGCCGCGAAGATGGCCCCGGCGGCGGATGCTGATGCCTGCCCGGCGGATAACGCCATGGTGCAAACCACGCTTTATTTTGGCTTAAGCCGTCCGGCCGGGAAGGACATTACCGCCCAGGAGTGGCAGCAGTTCGTTGATCGCGACGTGACGACGCGCTTTCGCGATGGCCTGACGGTCTTTGACGCGCGCGGTCAGTGGCTCGGCAATGACGGAACCGTGGCGCGCGAGCAGAGCAAGGCGCTGATGCTGATCCATGGCAAAGATGCGAAGAGCGAAGAGGGGATTGAGGCGCTGCGCAATACCTATAAATCGCGCTTTGCACAGGAGTCGGTCATGCGCGTTGACCAGCCGGTCTGCGTGCACTTTTAATTGGCATCTGATGAAAGGCCCGGGTTGCGGCTAACGCCTTACCCGGGCTACGCAACCTCAGCTCGTACGAGCTGGCAGCCCGGGCAAGGCGCTCTGCGCCGTCCCCCGGATCACAGGCAATAACTGCGGTTACAGTACCAGACCAGCAAAGCTGGCAGAGAGCAGGCTGACCAGCGTTGCGCCATACACCAGCCGCAGGCCAAAGCGGGAAACGATATTCCCCTGCTGCTCGTTCAGACCCTTAATCGCCCCGGCGATGATGCCGATAGAAGCGAAGTTGGCGAAGGAGACCAGGAACACTGATAAGATACCCAGCCCGCGCGGCGTCATGCTGGCAGCGATTTTTTGTAGCTCAATCATGGCGACAAATTCATTGGCCACCAGCTTAGTCGCCATAATACTGCCGGCGCTCAGCGCATCGCTTAGCGGGATACCAATCAGCCACGCCAGCGGATAGAAGACATAGCCGAGTATCTGCTGGAAGCTCAGGCCAAACAGGGTGGCGAAGAGCGCGTTAATGGCGCTAATTAAGGCGATAAAGCCAATCAGCATCGCCAGAATAATCATGGCGACTTTGAATCCGGCCAGAATATATTCACCGAGCATTTCAAAGAAGCTCTGCGATTCATGAAGCTTCTCAAGCTTGATCTCTTCCTCGCTGCCTGGTCGCGTCGGATTAATGATCGACAGCACAATAAAAGTGCTGAACATATTCAGGATCAGCGCGGCAACGACATATTTCGCGTCGAGCATACTCATATAAGCGCCGACAATGGACAGCGAAACCGTCGACATTGCAGTGGCCGACATGGTGAACAGGCGGCGCGAAGAGAGGTCGCCGAGCACGCCCTTATAGGCAATAAAGTTCTCTGATTGCCCGAGGATCAGCGAACTGACCGCGTTGAAAGATTCCAGCTTACCCATACCGTTAACTTTCGATAACAGGGTACCAATCAGGCGAATAAAAATCGGCAGAATACGCCAGTGCTGAAGAATACCGATGAGCGCGGAGATAAAGACAATCGGGCACAGCACGCCAAGGAAAATAAACGCCAGCCCTTTTTCACTCATGCCGCCAAATACAAAGTTGGTGCCTTCGGCAGCGAAGCCGAGCAGTGATTCAAAAAAGGATGCAATATTTTTCACTAGCCACAGGCCGCTTTCGGCGTGGAGAAAAAAGAAAGCCAGCGCAACTTCAAAAATAATTAACTGGATAATATAGCGAATGCGGATTTTTTTACGGTCGTAACTGGCAAGCCAGGCGAGCGCGAGGATAACCGCCAGCGCCAGCAGGAAGTGCAGGAATTGAGTCATGTTGTTCATTTCGCAGTAAATAAGGCCGCCATTTAGCCACAGCTCTTCGGCCGGGTAAATATCCGGCGCAAAAAATCCCCTTATCCTGCAGGGATGGCTTAAGGCAGAGAAATAATTCCGTAGCTCATTATTTGTTAGCGATTAATTTACAAATCGTCATCATTCCCTACACATTTCACTTGTGTTTCTGATTATTGTAATGATAATCACTATCAGAAATATTTACCTAACTTTGCATCAATTGACTGCGGTTCACATTTAAGGGTTTTGGTATGTTTGTCCCATTTCTCATCATGTTACGTGAAGGCCTCGAGGCCGCGCTGATTGTCAGCCTGATTGCCAGCTATCTGAAACGCACCCAGCGCGGGAACTGGATTAGCGTTATGTGGATTGGCGTTTTCCTGGCGGCGGCGCTGTGCCTGGGACTGGGGATCTTTATCAACGAAACGACCGGCGAATTCCCGCAACGCGAGCAGGAATTATTCGAAGGCATCGTGGCGGTGGTGGCGGTGTGTATTCTGACCTGGATGGTCTTCTGGATGCGCAAAGTGTCGCGCAACGTCAAACAGCAGCTTGAACAGGCGGTTGATAATGCGCTTCAGCGCGGCAACCACCATGGCTGGGCGCTGGTGATGATGGTGTTTTTCGCCGTCGCTCGCGAAGGTCTGGAGTCCGTATTCTTCCTGCTGGCGGCGTTCCAGCAGGATGTGGGTATCTGGCCGCCCATCGGAGCGATGCTTGGGCTGGGAACGGCAATCGTTTTAGGATTCCTGATCTACTGGGGCGGTATCCGCATGAATCTCGGCGTCTTTTTCAAATGGACCAGCCTGTTTATTTTGCTGGTTGCCGCAGGTCTGGCGGCCGGGGCTATTCGCGCTTTCCATGAAGCCGGATTGTGGAACCATTTTCAGGACGTCGCCTTCGATCTCAGCAACGTGATTTCGACGCATACGCTCTTCGGGACGCTTCTGGAGGGGATTTTCGGCTATCAGGAAACGCCGACTATCAGCGAAGTGGCGGTCTACTTTATCTATTTGGTTCCGGCGCTGGTGCTGTTCGCGCTGCCGTCGGGCAATAACACCACCGCATCCCGAGCCGCGTAGTCGGGCATCGCGAATTAAAATAGTTACAACATACTTATCGAAAGGGATGGTCATCATGATGAATCATTTTCGTCGCACTGCGCTGCAGCTTACCGTTGCCGCGCTATTCAGCTCTGCATTTTACGCCCAGGCGGCCGATATTCCGCAGGTAAAAGTTACCGTTACTGACAAACAGTGCGAGCCAATGAACGTCACCGTCAAAGCGGGTAAAACTCAGTTCATCATTCAGAACCACAGCCAGAAAGCGCTGGAATGGGAGATCCTGAAAGGCGTGATGGTGGTTGAAGAGCGCGAGAATATTGCCCCCGGCTTTACGCAAAAGCTAACGGCAAACCTGCAGCCGGGTGAATATGATATGACCTGCGGCCTGCTGACTAACCCGAAAGGCAAACTGACGGTGACCGGAGAGGCGATCCAGGGGGCCGCGAAAGCCGATGCGCTGCTTAGCCTCGGCGAAGCGATTACCGCCTATAAAGCCTGGGTTAGCGCCGAGACTGCGCAACTGGTGAGCAGCACCAAAGCCTTTACCGATGCGGTGAAAGCAGGCGATATCGAGAAAGCAAAAGCGCTGTATGCGCCAACGCGTCAGCACTATGAACGTATCGAGCCGATCGCTGAGCTGTTCTCTGACCTTGATGGCAGCATTGACGCCCGCGAGGATGACTACGAGAAAAAAGCCGAAGATCCAAAATTCACCGGTTTCCACCGGCTGGAAAAAGCGCTGTTTGGCGATAACAGCGTCAAAGGCATGGATAAATACGCCGATCAACTACACGCTGACGTTATTGAGCTGCAAAAACGCATCAGCGAGCTGGCGTTCCCGCCGTCAAAAGTGGTTGGCGGCGCAGCCGGTTTGATTGAAGAAGTGGCGGCCAGCAAAATCAGCGGTGAAGAAGATCGCTACAGCCATACCGACCTGTGGGACTTCCAGGCCAACATTGACGGCGCGCAGAAAATCGTCGACCTGCTGCGTCCTCAACTACAAAAAGAGAACAGCACGCTGCTGGCAAAAGTGGATGCCAACTTCAAGAAAGTTGACGCCATCCTCGGTAAATACCGCACCAAAGAGGGTTTTGAGACCTATGACAAGCTGACGGATGCCGATCGTAACGCGCTGAAAGGCCCGATCACCACCCTTGCGGAAGATCTGGCCCAGCTGCGCGGGATCCTCGGTCTGGATTAAGTCGATGGCAGAGCAAAAATACCCTATCAATGAACCGTCGCGTCGGCGGTTACTCAAAGGGATCGGCGCGCTTGGCGGCGCGCTGGCCTTGACCGGTGGCTGCCCGGTGGCGCATGCGGCAAAAGAGAAAAGCTCACCGGGTACGGTCTCCCCCGATGCGCGCATGGAAGCGCAGCCGTTTTATGGTTTGCACCAGGCCGGCGTGCTGACGCCGCAGCAGGCATCGATGATGATCGTCGCATTTGATGTCCTCGCCGGTGATAAAGCGGATCTGGAAAGACTGTTTCGTCTGCTGACCCAGCGGATCGCCTTTCTGACTAAGGGGGGGCCCGCGCCGGAGACGCCGAACCCGCGGCTGCCGCCGATGGACTCGGGCATTCTTGGGCCGTGGATCGCCCCGGATAACCTGACGATAACCGTTTCGGTGGGGCATTCGCTGTTTGACGAACGCTTCGGTCTGGCCAGCCATGCGCCGAAGAAGCTGCAAAAAATGACCCGTTTTCCTAACGACTCGCTCGATGCGGCGCTCTGTCACGGCGATCTGTTGCTGCAAATTTGCGCCAATACCCAGGATACGGTGATTCACGCGCTGCGGGATGTGATTAAACACACGCCGGATTTACTCAGCGTGCGCTGGAAGCGGGAGGGCTTCATCTCCGATAGCGCCGCGCGCAGCAAGGGTAAAGAGACGCCGGTGAATCTGCTGGGCTTTAAAGACGGCACCGCGAATCCATTGAGTTCGGATACTGCGTTAATGGACAAGGTAGTGTGGGTAACCGCCGACCAGGGGGAACCGGTATGGGCGACGGGCGGTAGCTACCAGGCGGCGCGGATTATTCAGTTCCACGTTGAGTTTTGGGACCGCACGCCGCTGAAAGAGCAGCAGACCATTTTTGGCCGCGACAAACTGACCGGAGCGCCGCTGGGGATGGAGCACGAGCACGATGTGCCCGATTACCGTAACGATCCTGACGGCGAAATCATTGCGCTCGACAGTCATATTCGGTTGGCCAACCCGCGCACTCCGGAAACGGCCTCCAGCCTGATGATGCGTCGGGGCTACAGTTATTCGCTGGGGGTCACGAATTCCGGCCAGCTGGATATGGGGCTGCTGTTTGTCTGCTATCAGCACGATCTGGAAAAAGGCTTCCTGACGGTGCAAAAGCGGCTGAACGGAGAAGCCCTGGAAGAGTACGTGAAGCCGATTGGCGGCGGATACTTTTTTGTTCTGCCGGGGGCCGTTGACCCTCAACATTACCTCGGTCAATCGTTAGTCGAAGCCTGACGTACCTGCCCTCCGGGGCAGGGCGTTTTCTGCTGTTTTTCCATTCATTTTTTGTATTTCCTGCCTTGTTTCATTTTTCTGTAATCTTATAGTCGGAAACTCTCCCGAGCCGCCTTGAGAATTATTTGTTGTCTGTATGTGAAAAATAAGTTGCGCTTAGAATTATTTCTGATGTACTTATTACAGACGCGGTAGTTCTCGGCAGCAGTATCGTTTCATTATGGAGATCGCGAATGCCCGATTGCTGTAACGGAAAACGTCAAACCCGATACCGTACTCATCAGCACGGAAGCCCCACTTCCGGCCGCGATTTTCTCACCGCCAAATCATCCCCCTCTATCACAGAATATCTGAACCCAGGCAAGGTTATCGGTGCGCGTAGCCGTGACCCTCTGCCAATTCGTCAGGCAAGCAATGGCTTACAAGGAAGCCAAACCTCAATCGTTAGTGCGCATAATCGCGTCGAACGTGGCGCGTGTGATGTAAACCAACAACGCAAGGTGCTATCCATGGGAAGACAAAAAGCAGTGACCAGAGCTCGTCGTGAGGCCAAACGTGTGCTGAGACAGGATTCGCGAAGCCATAAGCAGCGCGAAGAAGAATCGGTCACATCGCTTGTGCAAATGAGTGGCGTAGAAGCCATTGGCATGGCGCGGGATAGCCGCGATCTATCGCCAATTGAAGCGCGCAATGAGGCTCAGGCGCATTATTTGAACGCCATCGACAATAAACAGCTGATCTTTGCCACGGGCGAGGCCGGGTGCGGTAAGACCTGGATTAGCGCGGCGAAAGCTGCTGAAGCCCTGATTCATAAAGATGTGGACAGAATTATTGTTACCCGTCCCGTTCTGCAGGCCGACGAAGACCTCGGCTTCTTACCGGGAGATATCGCCGAGAAGTTTGCTCCCTATTTCCGCCCGGTTTATGACGTGCTGGTGAGAAGGCTGGGGGCTTCCTTTATGCAATACTGCCTGCGCCCGGAAATCGGCAAGGTGGAAATCGCGCCGTTCGCCTATATGCGCGGACGTACATTTGAAAATGCGGTGGTGATTCTGGACGAGGCCCAGAACGTGACCGCGGCGCAAATGAAAATGTTTTTGACCCGCCTCGGGGAGAATGTGACGGTTATCGTCAACGGCGACATCACCCAGTGCGATTTACCTTCAGGCGTGCGGTCGGGTCTGGCCGATGCGCTGGCGCGTTTTGAGGAAGATGAAATGGTGGGGATCGTGCGCTTTACGACGGACGATTGCGTGCGTTCGATGCTTTGCCAGCGCGCGTTGAAAGCCTACTACTGATAGTTTCTTAGTCTGCAAAGCCCGGGAAACCGGGCTTTGTTTTTGCTTAATTACAGCAAGGCCTGCAGTGAAGGGCTGGTCATCGTGGCTTCAAAGGGAATGATATCAGCCTTCGCGACGCCAGATTGCTGAAAGGGGTCCAGGCTTAACCGATTTTGCAGCGCAGCCATATCATCGCCTTTAGCCAGAATCACGCCTCCGGACCTGGGGATTTTACGCCCCGACGCGAGAAATATTCCCTCAGCATACCCTTGCTTAAGCCATTCCACGTGTGCGGCAAGCTGGGCATCTACTTCTTCAAGCGGTTTAATGTAAGTCAGAACAACAACGGCAATAGTGCTCATATTCCTTCCTGGATAGTGAGTGGTAACGCTTCGGCAGTTTATCATTAGCGTGGATAGTGTTTCAGGCTCTTTTATCACCTTTAGCAGGAGTGCGCTATGAATGAAAATAACAGCGGTTTGCTGAACTATATTGAATTGCTTAAGTCGCATGAAGCGGCTTTAAAAAACAAATTACTCGCCGGCGATAAAAGTAAATCTGACCGGTGGCTATTTATCGGGTTAGAGGGGATGGTTCTGGTTTCCTTTGGCGCAATGGGCGGGTATATGCTGATCAAGCCCTCAGGCCGCTGGCTTATTGATTTGTCGATCGTACTCATAGCACTTTCCTATGTAGTGCTGATTCTCATGCCAATCATTAAAATCTACCAGCAGCGAAACACGATAAAATACTTCTTCACCATGCCGCTCAGCGCCAGCGTAGAACAAAATATTAAAAAAGAGGCCTTAACCGACGAGCGTTTTCTTGCGGATTTTGTACGCTTAGGCAAGCCTACCCTGGAGTTGGGGCTGCTCGAGATAAAGCACGAACGTGAGTTTCTGAGTAAAAGAATCAATCTTATTGTCGGCCCCGTCGATAAACTTGGTATTCTGCCAGGGATAATCTCTATGGTTATTACGTTAGCAAAACCTGTAGCAGGTCATGATTGGGTTATGGGGCTGGCATATGGCTATATCGGTCTGGTCGTTCTCTCTTTGTCGTTTATAAATTTATTGGTGAAGTACGACCGCGTCATATCGTTAACCGAGGTTGCTCTTTCGCGCTGCGATGAAGTGAAGGGCGATGTGCAGGGGTTAGGGCGGTCATAAAATGGCGGTGAATGATATGTAGCGAGAAGGATGGCCGCGCCGTGACTCTATTTCGGCCGGTCGGGGCTTCTCATCCCCCCGGTGGCGTGCAATAGACGAAAAAAAAGCCCGTACTTGCGTACGAGCTCTTCTTAAAATATGGCGGTGAGGGGGGGATTCGAACCCCCGATACGTTGCCGTATACACACTTTCCAGGCGTGCTCCTTCAGCCACTCGGACACCTCACCATATTGTTTTGCTGCTCACCTTGGGTGGGCAACGGGGCGCTACTATAGGGAGTTGCGCTAAAACGGTCAAGCAGTATTTATTCTTTTGCTATCGTTCGGTTAAGCATTGAACACTGCCCCGTCGTAGCGCGGCGGGGCAGGCGTTTTAACGCTGTGAATCAAGCTGTTCGTTATTCTTCACCACGTCCTGCGCTTTGGCATAGCTCTCGATCAGCAGCTGGTATGCCGGGAAGACTTTAGTATAAACCTCGGCCCATTCTGCGGCGTCTGGTCGATTCCATGTGCGCTGCAGTTCGGAAGCGACCGCGGCGGTATCCATCGGCACGACGCCCGCCTGAACGACCCGGGCGAGAGTGATCTCCTGCGCCATCTTGCTATAGGTGCCGGAGGCATCGATGACGGCAAAAACTCTATAGCCGTCGGCGACGGCGGCAATCGCCGGGAACGCCATACAAACGCTGGTAATCGTCCCGGCAATAATCAATGTTTTACGGCCGGTGGCCTTTACCGCGGCCACAAATTCCGGATTATCCCAGGCATTGATCTCCCCCTTACGCGCAATATAGTGCGCATGGGGCGCATTCTTATGGATCTCAGGGATTAGCGGCCCGTTCGGTCCCTGCGGCACCGATGCCGTGGTGATCACCGGAATACCGGCTAACGAGGCCATTTTTGCCAGCGCGGCGGCGCGCGCCCGTAACTCCGGCATCGGCATATCGCCTACGGTCTGGAAGAGACCGCTCTGGTGGTCGATCAGCAGCATGGCGGTATCATTGACATCAATAACAGGACGAGAACCATTAAAGTTAGCTGGGGTAGACATATTCTTCACCTCATTCAGTATCAGATTTGGCCGAAGCGGCCGCTATTAAAATCACGAACCGCTTCTGCGATTTGCGCTTTAGTATTCATCACAAACGGGCCGTAGCCCACGATCGGCTCCTGCAGCGGCTCGCCGGCCATCAGCAGCACTTTGACGTGACTACTGGCCGCGAGGTGGAGCGTTTCACCTTTTTGGCTGAGCACCACCAGCTGACCTTCGCGGGCGTTACCCTCGCCGTTCACCACGATTTCACCTTCCAGCACCACCAGCGCCGTGCTCCAGCCAGCGGGCTGATGCAGGGTTACCTCATGACTCTGGTTTAGCTGCAGGTCCCATACGTTAAGCGGCGAAAAGGTATGCGCCGGTCCGACAACATCCTGATAGCGCCCGGCAATCACCCGCATGCGGCCAGCGTTATCCGGCAGCTCGGCGTCAGGGATGGCATCCGCCGTGATGCTTTGATAGCCGGGATGCGTCATCTTGTCTTTAGCCGGAAGATTGACCCACAGCTGAATCATTTTCAGCTCGCCGCCGGAGCGGGTAAATTCCGCCGAGTGGAACTCTTCGTGCAGGATCCCGGCGCCTGCGGTCATCCACTGCACATCGCCCGGTCCAATGACGCCGCCTCTGCCTGTTGAGTCTCGATGTTCAACTTCGCCGGAGTACACCACGGTGACGGTTTCAAATCCGCGATGCGGATGTTCGCCGACGCCGCGTTTCTCGGACCCTGCCGGGAAGTGATGAGGGCCTGCATAGTCAAGTAGCAGGAAGGGGCTTAGCTGTTCGCCGTGCGTCTGATAAGAGAACATTGAGCGAACCGGGAAACCATCGCCTACCCAATGCTGCGCCGGCGCGGTGTAGATTCCGGTAATCTGTTTCATGGCTTTCTCCAGTGCATCTGTTTCTGATGTGAATAAGCTTATATTCACCACTAATACTCCGGTAGATAGCAAAAACGGCCTATACTGTTCCAAAAATGGAACGATGGAGGAAGAATGCAGGATCTCAACGATTTAGCCTGGTTTGTGCAGGTGGTGGATCACGGAGGATTCGCGGCGGCGGGTAGAGCGCTCGATCAGCCTAAATCCAAACTGAGCCGGCGAATCGCCCAGTTAGAAGAACGCCTCGGCGTACGTTTGATTCAACGTACAACCCGTCAGTTTGCGGTAACGGAGGTGGGGCACACCTTCTATCAGCACTGCAAGGCGATGCTGATTGAGGCGGAAGCGGCAGAGCAGGCGGTAGAGACCCTGCGTTCCGAGCCCCGCGGAAGCGTCAAGCTGACCTGTCCGGTGACGCTATTGCATGCGCACGTCGGGCCTATGCTGGCGCGGTTTATGGTGCGCTATCCGGGAGTTAATCTGCAGCTGGAAGCCACAAACCGACGAGTTGATGTCGTTGGAGAGGGCGTTGACATCGCGATCCGCGTACGCCCAAGGCCGATAGAGGATAGCGATCTGGTAATGCGCGTTCTCGCCGATCGTGGTCACCGCCTGGTCGCCAGTCCACAGTTAGTAGAGCAAAAGGGGCAGCCTGTGGCGCCGTCAGAATTAAGCGATTGGCCGGGATTGAGCCTGGGCGCAGGCAAACATCAGCATAAGTGGCAGTTGACCGGCCCGGAGGGCGCACGGGCGGAAGTCTACTTTACACCCCGGCTGGTCACCACGGACATGTTGGCGCTGCGCGAAGCGGCAATCGCCGGCGTTGGGGTGGTACAGCTTCCTTTATTAATGGTGCGCGATCAGCTGGCGGCTGGCGAGCTGGTGGTTGTCCTCGATGAGTGGCAGCCGCGCAGGGAGGTGATCCATGCGGTGTTTGCCTCACGGCGCGGGTTGCTCCCCTCGGTCAGGGCGCTGGTTGATTTCCTGAGCGAAGAGTATCAGCGGATGGAGGAGGATTAGCATTTGCCTGAATCCACAAGGCGCAGGCTGTCGAACAGAGTCTGAAGCCGCAGAAGGGGGGGCCCGGAGGCGGCGCGATGCGCCTGTCCGGGCTACCGGGCGGTGGCGTGCAATAGGCGAAAAAAAAGCCCGTACTTGCGTACGAGCTCTTCTTAAAATATGGCGGTGAGGGGGGGATTCGAACCCCCGATACGTTGCCGTATACACACTTTCCAGGCGTGCTCCTTCAGCCACTCGGACACCTCACCATATTGTCTTTCCCGTTATTGTCGGGAACGGGCGCTAATTTAGGGAAATACGTATCGCCCGTCAATCAACTTTTTAAAAAAATCGCGCGTTTAGCCAAACTTCAAGCAACTTGCTCCTTAAACGCGCGAGAATCGTTTTTTTTGTCACCATTCTCTTTTTCACACGCTCCCCGAACGAAATTTGCTATGCTGGCAAACCAATAGAAAACAACGAGTAAAACGCGGCGCTAACCTAACCTGCCTGTAGCGTCGGCTATCAGGAGCCTTTATGGATATCATTTTTTACCACCCGACCTTTGACACCCCTTTCTGGATTGCGGAACTGGAAAAACAGCTCCCCGGCGCGCGAGTTCGCGAGTGGAAATCCGGCGATGAACAACCCGCTGACTATGCGCTGGTCTGGCATCCGCCGGTAGAAATGCTGCAAGGCCGCGATTTAAAAGCCGTCTTTGCCCTTGGCGCCGGCGTCGATTCCATCCTGAGCAAACTGCGTGAGCATCCGGAAATGCTGCCGTTGTCGACGCCACTATTCCGTCTGGAAGACACCGGCATGGGGTTACAAATGCAAGAGTATGCGGTGAGCCAGGTGCTGCACTGGTTCCGTCGTTTTGATGACTATCAGGTTTTAAAGCAAGAAGCGCGCTGGCAGCCGCTGGAGGAGTATCAGCGCGAAGACTTTCCCATCGGGATTATGGGGGCGGGCGTGCTTGGCGCAAAGGTCGCCGAAGCTCTGCAGTACTGGGGATTCCCGCTACGCATCTGGAGCCGTAGCCGCAAATCCTGGCCGCAGGTCACCAGCTTTGCCGGGGAAAAGGAGCTGAACGCCTTCCTGAACGGAACACGAGTGCTGATTAACCTGTTGCCCAACACGGCGGAAACCGTGGGAATTATTAACAGCTCGCGCCTGGCGCAGCTGCCGGATAATAGCTATGTGCTGAATCTGGCCCGCGGAGTACATGTGGTTGAAGACGATCTGCTGGACGCGTTGAATAGCGGTAAGTTGAAAGGCGCGATGCTGGATGTTTTCAGCCGTGAACCGCTGCCCGAAGCGAGCCCGCTGTGGCGCCATCCGCGCGTGGCAATGACGCCCCACGTGGCGGCCGTTACCCGGCCTCTGGAAGCCATTGCTTTTATCGCCAAAACCATCGGTCAAATGGAACGGGGTGAAACGGTCAGCGGGCAGGTCGATCGCCAGCTGGGATACTAAGCGTCAGCCCCGCCTGCGCGGGGTTTTTGCTGCTCTCAGGCGCAGATTCCTGCTATTCTTGCCACAAACAGAGAAGGAGATTGTGATGTATCCTGTTGACCTGCACATGCATACCGTCGCCAGCACCCACGCTTACAGTACCCTGCACGACTACATTGCGGAAGCCAAGCGCAAGGGGATCAAACTCTTTGCCATTACCGATCACGGGCCAGATATGGCCGATGCGCCGCACCACTGGCATTTTATCAATATGCGTATCTGGCCGCGTCTGGTGGATGGCGTTGGTATTCTGCGCGGTATTGAAGCCAACATTAAAAATACCCAGGGCGAAATAGACTGTACTGGCCCGATGCTCAATTCGCTGGACCTGATTATTGCTGGCTTTCACGAGCCGGTGTTTCCTCCGCAGGATAAAGCCACGAATACTGAGGCCATGATCGCCACCATCGCGAGCGGTACGGTGCATATCATCAGTCATCCGGGGAACCCGAAATTTCCTGTTGATATTCCGGCTATTGCCGCCGCCGCGGCGAAGCACCATGTGGCGCTGGAAATCAATAACTCATCTTTTGTCTCGTCACGCATTGGCAGTGAAGATAATTGCCGTGCCGTCGCGGCGGCCGTACGGGATGCCGGCGGTTGGGTGGCGTTGGGCTCAGATTCTCATACGGCATTCACGCTCGGTGATTTTACCGAATGCCGTAAAATCCTTGATGCCGTAGATTTTCCGCAAGAGCGGATTCTAAACGTGACGCCCCGGCGTCTGCTTAATTTCCTTGAATCGCGTGGGATGCCAGCGATTGCGGAATTTGCTGAACTTTAATTTGAATAACTGGAATAACTGAATGAACGAGTTTTCAATCCTCTGCCGCGTGCTGGGCTCTCTCTATTATCGTCAGCCGCAGGATCCGCTGCTGGTTCCGCTATTTACCCTTATTCGTGAAGGGAAGCTGGCGGCAAGCTGGCCGCTGGAGCAGGATGAACTGCTGGAGCGCCTGCAAAAGAGCTGCGATATGCAGGCTCTGGCTGCTGACTACAACGCGCTGTTTGTCGGTGAAGAGTGCAGCGTAGCGCCATTTCGTCGCGCATGGGTAGAGGGCGCTACGGAAGCTGAAGTTCGAGCTTTCCTAAGCGCGCATGGCGTTCCCACGGGTGAGGGCGCGGCGGATCACTTAGGATCCTTACTGCTGGCCGCATCGTGGCTGGAAGATCACGCGGCAGAAGATGAAAGCGAAGTTCTGGAAACGCTGTTTGCTGAGTATATTCTCCCCTGGTGCGGCGCATTCCTTGGCAAGGTTGAAGCGCATGCGACTACGCCGTTCTGGCGCACGATGGCTCCGCTAACTCGTGAAGCGCTTTCAGCCATGTGGGATGAACTCCAGGAAGAAGGTGAACAATAAATTGTGACTTAAATCACAATTAAAATGCAACGAGTGATTTCTTAATTCATTTAGTGTGTTCCATATCTCATTTGGCCGGCGCGTTTCTGCTATGATACGCGCCATGAACATACTCTTCGCAATCGCATTAACGACGGGCTTACTCTCTGCAATTTGGGGATGGGTAGCGGTCGCACTGGGTCTGCTGAGCTGGGCGGGATTTCTCGGCTGTACGGCTTACTTTGCCTGTCCGCAAGGTGGGTTAAAAGGGCTGGTTATTTCCACCTGTACGGTAATGAGCGGCGTAGCGTGGGCGCTGGTGATTATTCACGGTAGCGCGCTGGCGCCTCAGCTGGAAATGGTGAGCTACATCATGACCGGTATCGTGGCGTTTATGATGTGCATTCAGGCGCGCCAGCTATTACTCTCTTTTGTGCCGGGCACCTTTATCGGCGCCTGTGCGACCTTTGCCGCCAGCGGCGACTGGCGTTTGGTTTTACCTTCACTGGCGCTGGGGCTGGTCTTTGGCTACGCCATGAAAAATAGCGGCCTGTGGCTGGCGACGCGGGCGGAAAAGAATAAATCCCTGGCTAACGAAAGTCGTTAACCGCGCTTCGCTCATACTGCTTCTCAACCTTCCCTGTATTCATGTGTTAAAAGAGCCCTACGGGCTCTTTTGCTGTTTTTGGCAGAATATCGTCCATAGCCTTCTCCTTACTTAGTTTATTTTCCTCTATAAATCAGCACGATAAACTGTACTGATAGTCAGTGAATCGATTTTGTAATCATATTTATATAAATGCTGGTTATTTGTTTTTAAAATGTTAATACAATTGGGTTGAGGTAAAAAAATGTAACTCGATGCGCTCATGGATGGCTGAGCTTTTTTTAATAGCTAGACCAACAAGCAGAGGGGTTTTACAATGAAAACAATTAGATACGTATCACTTGCGGCCCTGTTTTTTTTACCCACGAGTTTCAGCCCGGCGATTGCCGAACAGACAGTCGCCGGTGTTATTCATTTCTATGGAAGAGTTGTGGAAGCGCCCTGTCAGCTCAATGCTATCAAGAATCAGGTGGTGATGGATTGTCCGAGGGCGGAAACGGTGCGGATCTCTGCCCGTCAGCTGGAGAAAGGGGATGTTCACAATGAAAATATCCGTTCCGCGCAGTTGAGATATATTAACCCACAACGGACTCTCGCTATTCTGGACGTTGATTATCGCTAACCTCCGGCGCCCCCATGCTTTCGTCCCGGGGGCGATCGTGCCATATTATCCTCGTTTATCTATTTCAAGACGCATGCCGACAGGAGGAGAAATGGCTGTTCAACCTGAGGTAATTCTCGGCGACATTACCACGCTGGCGGTCGATGTTATCGTCAATGCAGCAAACCCTTCGCTGCTGGGCGGAGGAGGCGTAGACGGCGCAATTCACCGCGCAGCAGGCCCGGATCTGCTGGCTGCCTGCAAAGTTGTGCGCCAGCAGCAGGGGGAGTGTCCGCCGGGCCATGCGGTGATAACGACGGCAGGAAACCTGCCCGCCAGCGCGGTCATTCATGCCGTCGGGCCGATCTGGCACGGTGGTGACAGGCAGGAGGCGGAATTACTGGCGGACGCCTATAAAAATAGCCTGCAGCTGGCCTCGGCAAACAATTACCGCTCTATTGCTTTCCCCGCTATCAGCACCGGCGTTTACGGCTACCCTAAACACGCTGCCGCCGAGATAGCCATTAATACGGTGAATGCATTTCTTACTCGCTACCATCCTCTGGAACGCGTTTGTTTCGTCTGCTTTGATGCCGAAACCGCCAGTATCTATAACCGATTACTGGAGGAGAGTCGGGCACAACTCGGTCGCCATAATAAGTTATGATAGCTTCCTCCGATCGCGGGGATCCATCATGACAGGAGATTTATCGGTGGCTGAAGGGAAGGTTCTACAAAAACAACGGCTTCGCCGGACGGAGATTGTGGTCGCGGCGCAAAAATGCTTTGCTGAAAAGGGCCTGCACGGCGCCTCAGTGGCGGATATCGCGCGCCGGGCTGGTCTGAGCGTCGGCCAGCTTTATCGTGTTTTTGCCAGTAAAGAAGAGATTATCGAAGTCATCGTCAGCGAGATCGTGAATGCCAGAGTTGGCGAGATGGTTGCCGGGAATCATGATTTGGCCCGCATGGCGTCGGTTTTAGCTGGCGCGATCCCGGCGAGCGAGAATACGAAAAATGATAATTATCTGCTAATGGAAATTAACGCCGAAGCCTCCCGAAATCCGCGCCTGCGAGAAATCATGAACCAGGCCGATCGACGCCTGAAGGAAGAGGGGGGAAAACTTACCCGGCACTACCACCCCGAAATGACCGCTGAACAGATCAGCGTCGCCTGCGAATTTATCGCGATATTAACCGAAGGGGCGGCGTATCGCTGCGACCTGGCGACTGCCCCGACGGTGGATAAAGCGGCGATGGAAACGCTTTATCGCGATGTCTTTAACCTGGTGTTCACGCGAAAATAGCGCTGCTGTGCTCAGATAGCGCAGCAGCGTAATTTTTAACCGGCAGAAGTCTGCGGCTTCGCCGTTTTTTGCTGGAATTTTCCGGAAAAAAGAAAGCGCAACAGCGGTATTCGCAGGTGGATTTCATACAGGACCAGCGCAATACCCACCACAAATACCAGCCCGGTAATAAATCCCAGCGTATTGGACTTAATTATCGGCGTGATCCACGCCCCGTAGAGCAGAGTCAACGGATGGTGCACTAAATAGATAAACAGCGATGCGTTGACGAAATAGGTTACCCGCGCGGACTGGAAATTTAGCAGACGGTGGCCAAGCGAAAAGACCACGTTGACCATCCATAGCCCCAGCACCATGGTAATGACGGATTCTGTTTCATACATCCAGCCATCGCCGGAACCGTACTGCTGATTCAGACGATAGGCGATAAAACCCAGTAGCGCTGCGGTATAGCACCAGGGGGAGGGCGTAGTGAACATGAGCTTCAGGCGTGAATTGATAAACGTCTGCGCGCCGAGAATAAAGAAAGGCAGATAAAACAGCGTCTGCATAACGACGAAATTGAACAGGCCGTTGCTGAGAATGGGCGGGTAAAGAATAAAAAGGGTGCGGCGAATGACCGCATACAGCACGCCCAGGGCAAGAAAAATCATCGATAGCTGACCTAATGTGACGGTGTCACCGAAGGTTGGCGCAGCGGCAGAACGCTGGCGCGTCAGCCATTTAAACATCACCACGCCCAACGAGGTCAGGACCACCAGGACGAGCAGAAACCACAGGTGGGAAATCAGCTCCCAGGCAAGGGTATTGAATTTGTCATAGCCTGAAAGCGTGTGCCAGTTTTCCGCTTTTCCGTTAACGTACTGCAGCATAATAAACTGTGGCAACGTCAAAAGAGGGATGGCAGTTAACATGGGAATGCCTACCCGCTCAACGCGAACTTTCCACCATTTCTTCAGCGGATAGCGTAGAAAAAGCATGTAGGAAAAATAGCCGGAAATAACAAAGAAGACCTGCATGCGAAAGGCATGGATGAAGTCGTTGAACAACGTCAACCACCACGACGGCTCTGCGCTGTTGACGTGCCAGCTGTGGCTGGAGTAAATAAGCGAGATGTGAAAAGGGATCCCCAACAGCATCAGCCAGGCGCGGATGCTATCGAAAAAATATTCACGCTGTACCGGAGTATTATTCATACAATATCACTACATTCTCAGACAAATCGTCTTATCACTCAACGTGATAACGTTTAAATTCTCTGCAACCCTACATGAACTCTGGTTATCTGTCTCCAGGATAAGCACGCAAAGTGCAATCGGGGCAGTGAACTGCGTATTCCCTGTGCCGCCAGGCCGAACAATGCAGGGATTATGTTGTCGGAATGCCTGAGTTTCCATTAAAATAGATCGGATCGATTTAAGCACACAAAGGGGGAAGTGCTTACTTATATGAAACATAAACCACAGATGATGAAAATGCGTTGGTTAAGCGCAGCCGTAATGTTGTCCCTGTGTACTTCATCTGCATGGGCATTCAGCATTGATGACGTCGCAAAAGAGGCACAAACGTTAGCCGGCAAAGGCTTTGAAGCGCCTAAAAGTAACCTGCCCTCTGCCTTCCGCGATATGAAGTATGCGGACTATCAGCAAATTCAGTTTAATCACGACAAAGCTTATTGGAATAATCTGAAAAGCCCATTCAAGCTCGAGTTTTATCACCAGGGGATGTATTTCGATACGCCGGTCACCATTAATGAAGTGACGGCAACCAGCGTACGTAAAATTAAATATAGCCCGGACTATTTTAATTTTGGCAACGTCCAGCACGACAAAGACACGGTTAAAGACCTCGGCTTTGCGGGCTTCAAAGTCCTGTATCCGATCAACAGCAAAGACAAGAATGATGAAATCGTCAGCATGCTCGGAGCCAGCTATTTCCGCGTGCTTGGCCAGGGTCAGGTATACGGTCTTTCCGCTCGTGGGCTGGCGATTGATACCGCGCTGCCTTCCGGCGAAGAGTTCCCGCGTTTTCGTGAGTTCTGGATTGAGCGTCCAAAAGCGACCGATAAACGCCTGACGATTTACGCCCTGCTTGATTCCCCGCGCGCAACTGGCGCCTATCGTTTCGTGATTATGCCCGGCCGCGACACCGTAGTGGACGTGCAGTCTAAGGTCTATCTGCGCGACAAAGTCGGCAAGCTCGGCGTGGCGCCGTTGACCAGTATGTTCCTGTTTGGGCCACATCAGCCGTCGCCGACCACGAACTATCGTCCGGCGCTGCATGACTCCAACGGCCTGTCCATCCTGGCCGGCAACGGCGAGTGGATCTGGCGTCCGCTGAATAATCCAAAACATCTTGCCGTCAGCAGCTATGCGATGGAAAACCCGCAGGGCTTTGGCCTGCTGCAGCGTGGTCGCCAGTTCTCCCGTTTTGAAGATCTCGATGACCGCTACGATCTGCGCCCCAGCGCATGGATTACGCCGAAAGGTGATTGGGGTAAGGGCAAAATCGAACTGGTCGAAATCCCGACCAATGATGAAACCAACGATAACATCGTCACCTACTGGACGCCCGATCAGCTGCCCGAACCCGGCAAAGAGATGAATTTCAAATACACCATCACTTTTAGCCGCGATGAAGACAAGCTGCACGCGCCGGATAACGCTTACGTTATGCAGACCCGCCGTTCTACCGGCGACGTCAAGCAATCGAACCTGATTCGCCAGCCTGATGGCACCATTGCCTTTATTGTCGATTTCACCGGCGCCGAGATGAAAAAGCTGCCCGCAGATACGCCAGTGACTGCCCAGGCCAGCATCGGCGATAACGCTGAAATCGTTGAAAACACCGTGCGTTATAACCCAGTGACTAAAGGCTGGCGTATGATCCTGCGCGTCAAAGTGAAAGATCCTAAGAAAACCACGGATATGCGCGCTGCGCTGGTCAATACCGACCAGACGCTGAGCGAAACCTGGAGCTATCAGCTGCCTGCCAATGAATAAGATAACGAAGTACATCGATGCATTGCCGCTGTCGGATGCAGAAAAGCGCGCGTTACCTGACGCGAGTCTGCAGGCCGTACATCAAGCACTGGACGCTGAACATCACGTTTATAAACGGGAAGATGACTCCCCGCTGGGGTCGGTGAAAGCCCGACTGGAGCATAGCTGGCCAGATTCACTGGCCGGTAATCAGCTGGTTAAGGATGATGAAGGGCGCACGCAGCTGAACGCCATGCCGAAAGCAAAACGTTCCTCTATGTTCCCGGACCCATGGCGTACTAACCCGGTCGGGCGCTTCTGGGATCGTCTGCGCGGACGCGATGTGACTCCGCGCTATCTCTCTCGCCTCAGTCAGGAGGAACAGGCGAGCGAGCAGAAATGGCGTACCGTCGGCTCTATTCGTCGCTATATTCTTCTGCTGCTCACCCTGGCGCAGACCGTCGTGGCGACCTGGTACATGAAAACCATTTTGCCTTACCAGGGCTGGGCGCTGATTAACCCGGCGGACATGGTGGGACAGAACCTGTGGATCTCCTTTATGCAGCTGCTGCCGTATGTGCTGCAGTCCGGGATCCTGATTCTTTTCGCCGTGCTTTTTTGTTGGGTTTCTGCGGGTTTCTGGACTGCGCTGATGGGCTTCCTGCAGCTACTTATCGGCCGCGATAAGTACAGTATCTCCGCGTCAACGGTCGGGAATGAGCCGTTGAATCCGGAGCATCGCACCGCGCTTATCATGCCTATCTGTAACGAAGACGTTGACCGCGTATTCGCGGGCCTGCGCGCGACCTGGGAGTCGGTAAAAGCCAGCGGTAATGCCGAGCACTTTGATGTCTATATCCTGAGCGATAGCTACAACCCGGACATCTGCGTGGCGGAGCAAAAAGCGTGGATGGAGCTGATTGCCGAAGTGCAGGGCGAAGGGCAGATCTTCTACCGCCGCCGCCGCCGCCGCGTGAAGCGTAAAAGCGGTAACATTGATGACTTCTGCCGTCGGTGGGGGAGCCAGTACAGCTATATGGTGGTGCTGGATGCCGACTCCGTAATGAGCGGTGAATGTCTGAGCGGCCTGGTGCGCCTCATGGAAGCGAACCCGAATGCCGGGATCATTCAGTCTTCACCCCGCGCGTCGGGTATGGATACGCTCTATGCGCGCTGCCAGCAGTTTGCTACCCGCGTCTACGGCCCGCTGTTTACCGCCGGTTTGCACTTCTGGCAGTTGGGGGAATCCCACTACTGGGGTCACAACGCGATTATCCGGGTGAAACCGTTTATTGAGCACTGCGCGCTGGCGCCGCTGCCGGGCGAGGGCAACTTCGCCGGGTCAATTCTGTCGCACGACTTCGTGGAAGCGGCGCTGATGCGTCGCGCCGGGTGGGGCGTATGGATTGCTTACGATCTTCCCGGCTCTTATGAAGAGCTGCCGCCAAACCTGCTGGACGAGCTGAAGCGCGATCGCCGCTGGTGTCAGGGTAACCTGATGAACTTCCGCCTGTTCCTGGTTAAAGGGATGCATCCGGTTCACCGTGCAGTGTTCCTGACCGGCGTGATGTCATACCTGTCGGCACCGCTGTGGTTTATGTTCCTTGCGCTCTCTACCGCTCTGCAGGTAGTGCATGCCTTGACCGAACCGCAGTACTTCCTGCAGCCGCGGCAGCTGTTCCCGGTCTGGCCGCAGTGGCGCCCGGAGCTGGCTATAGCCCTGTTTGCTTCGACCATGGTGCTGCTGTTCCTGCCGAAGCTGCTGAGCATTATTCTGGTTTGGTGTAAAGGGCCTAAAGAGTACGGTGGCTTTATCCGCGTCACGCTCTCTCTGCTGCTGGAGGTGCTGTTTTCGGTGCTGCTGGCGCCGGTACGTATGCTGTTCCATACCGTCTTTGTGGTCAGCGCGTTTCTCGGCTGGGAAGTGGTGTGGAACTCGCCGCAGCGTGACGATGACTCTACCCCATGGGGTGAAGCGTTTATGCGTCACGGATCGCAGATGCTGTTGGGTCTGGTCTGGGCGGTGGGCATGGCATGGCTGGATCTGCGTTTCCTGTTCTGGCTGGCGCCGATCGTGGTCTCGCTGATTCTGTCGCCGTTCGTGTCGGCTATTTCCAGCCGCGCCACCATTGGCCTGCGCACTAAGCGCTGGAAGCTGTTCCTGATCCCGGAAGAGTACTCTCCGCCGCAGGTGCTAAAAGATACTGACGCTTACCTGACGCTGAACCGCCAGCGTTCTCTGGACGATGGCTTTATGCATGCGGTATTCAATCCGTCGTTTAACGCGCTGGCAACAGCGATGGCTACCGCGCGCCACCGTCACGGGCATATTCTGGATATCGCTCGCGAACGTCACGTTGAACAGGCGCTGAACGAGACGCCGGATAAACTTAACCGCGATCGTCGTCTGGTCTTGCTGAGCGACCCGGTGACCATGTCGCGTATGCATTATCGCGTGTGGGCCGCTCCGGAGAAATACTCTTCGTGGGTGGCCGCTTATCAGCAGCTGACGCTGAATCCGCTGGCGTTAAAAACCAAGTAAGCCGTACCTTAAGGAAAATACCGGCAATAGTGCCGGTATTTTTTTGACCTGAGAATAGAGGTTGTTGATGAGAGTTTTGCTGGTTATCGCAATGACGCTGCTGCTGAGCGGCTGCGGGAGCATTATCAGTCGCACGGTGCCAGGGCAGGGCCATGGAAATCAGTACTATCCCGGCGTGCAATGGGATGTCCGTGATTCCTCATGGCGCTACATCACGATCCTCGATCTGCCCTTTTCGCTGGTGTTCGATACGCTTCTGCTGCCGCTTGATGCCAGCCATGGCCCCTACAACTAATTAGCGTTCATCCCATTCATCGGCCGCAGCCTGGCCCTCTTCGGTATCGAGCGAGGGTTCAAGCTGAAATTCACCTTCATCCCATTCATGCAGCGTGTTCTCTTCCAGCCACTCCTGGCGCAGCTCAATCTCATCATAATCACCGTCAAAGACGCTTTGCGCAGCCTGGCCGCTGAGTACGGGCAGGCATTCTCCCTGCTGATCTTCGTCGGCAAAAAATTCTGCCTGCCAGGCAATATCACCGTCCTGAAGCACGTACTTCTGGATATTTAACTGCTCAATGCTGGCGCTTTCTTCGTCGCTGTCCGGATTATTAGCCAGAAACTCCTCGCGGGCTGCATCGATTGCTTCTTCGAGCGTGGCATAGAACATCGAATCCTTTGGCATGGCTAACCTCCTAAGAAGAATAGAAATGAATACGATTCAATCTATAGAAGGCGGTTGGCAATGCGTCAAGGAGGGAGCATTAATTTACCGAATGATTGCCGGAACCCGGATTGTCCGTAGCCCGCTGACGACGAACGCGGCCAAGGGTCAGAGTTGAGTAAACCGCGTTAAACAGCACCACAAATGCGGTCACCAGAAAGACCGCCCGAAAACCGTAGTTGGCGGAAACCGACGCGCCGATCAGCGGTCCAGTGACGTTACCGATATCGCGAAACGACTGGTTATAGCTGAATATTCTGCCCGAGATTTGGCTGGTCGAGTTATACACCAGCAGCGTCTGTACCGCCGGCAGCAGCGCGCCGTCAGCGGCGCCTAGCAGGAAGCGCAGGATCCCCAATTGCAGCGGCGTCTGGACGAACGACATAGGAATCAGGAGCAGGACTGAAATCACCAGCGCGACGATCAGGATCTTCTCCGGACCAATACGATCGCCGAGCTTCCCGAGGCGAGGGGCGCTAAGCAGGGCGGCAATGCCGGGGACTGAAGCTATCATACCGCTGATAAACGCAATATTACTTACGTTGCCAGCAAGATCGCGCACGTAAAGCGTCAGAATCGGAGCGATGGAACCGGTAGCGACCTGGATAATCAGTGATGTTACAAACAGGCTCAGCACCAGCTTTGGACTTTTAAGCGACGAAAAGACGTCTTTCGCGCTGAGCATCTCTTTTTTGCTGACCGCGACAAAATTCTCGCGGATGAGAAACAGGGTAAATAAGAAACAAATAAACAGTACGCTTGCTGTCATAAAGAAGACGGTGCGTAACCCCCAGTGGTCGGCCAGGAAGCCGCCAGCCAGCGGCCCCAGCAGCGCGCCGCTAACGGCCCCCGTAGAGAGGGTCCCCAGCGCCCAGCCGCTCTTATGGCGGGGGATTTGCGTTGCGATCAGCGCATTGGCGTTGGGAATAAATCCGCCGAGCAGGCCTAACAGCGCGCGCAGGATCAGAAATTGCCAGATATTCTGCGCCAGCCCCATGAGCAGCATGACGATAGCCATACCGAGGGCTGAGCGCAGCAGCATTATTTTGCGCCCTTTGCGGTCCGCGAGTCCGCCCCAGAAGGGAGAAGCTACGGCTGAAAATAAAAAGGTAATGCTGAAAACCAGCCCTGACCACATATTCAGGGCACTGTGGCCGGTGACGCCGAGCTGTTCAACGTACAAAGGGAGAAATGGCATCACCAGGCTAAAGGCCGCCCCGGTTAAAAAGCAGCCGAGCCAGGTGACGGTGAGATTACGTTTCCAGTTAATAGGGGTATCAGCAGACGACATAGGATTCCACTGGCCTGCAGCGCAGGTCAAATAATTGAAAATATGAGCATGCTAATTATGCGCCTGAGAAATGACTGCCGCAATGCAGGAGAGCTTTTAAAGCTAAAGGAGGGGACTAAACAAGGCGACATATCCCGCATCCGTGTTCAGATGCGGGATAACCAGGCGGAAAATGGAAAAGATTTAATAACGAGAAGGAACGCCTTCCGGACGCGTTTTAAAGCGGCGGTGCATCCACATATACTGCTCCGGCGCCATTAATATGCATTTCTCAACAACTTTATTCATCCACAGAGCGGTCGTCTCCGCATCGTCCAGCGGCGGATCGCACTCTGGCGGCAGGATGATCAGCTCATAACCTTTACCGTCGGGTTTACGGCGCGGAACGAAGGGGACGATGCAGGCTTTTGACATCTTTGCCAGCATCCAGGTGCCGGAGGTCGTCGCGGCCTGGTCAACGGCGAAAAACGGCACAAACACGCTGGCGGCGGGGCCATAGTCGTGGTCCGGCGCGTACCAGATCACTTCTCCCTTTTTCAATGCGCGGATCATACCCTTGAGATCTTTACGATCGATCATGTCTTTGTTGGAGCGCAGCCGTCCCCAGGTCTGTAGCCAGTCGATAACCGGGTTATCATTAGGGCGATAAACCCCGATACCCGGCTCATTGATGCCGAACATGCGGGCGCCCATTTCCAGGGTCAGAAAATGAATGCCAATAAGCAAAATGCCGCGCTTTTGCGCCTGTACATCGCGGATATGCTCTACGCCGATGGAGTCCGTCCAGCGCGCAATACGCTTCGTCGGCCAGAACCAGGCCATACCGGTTTCCATCAGCCCCATACCGACGGATTCAAAGTTTGCCACGACCATCCGGTGACGCTCTTGCTCGCTTTTATCAGGAAAACAGAGCTCCAGATTGCGATGGGCTATTTTGGCCCGGCGCTTCATTAGCCGCATGGCGATACGGCCAAGACCAGTACCGAGGCGATAAATCAGCGGATAAGGCAGCTGAACTACCAACCACAGCAGGCCGATTCCTAACCAAAGCAACCAGTAACGCGGGTGCAGCAACGCTGCGGAAAATTTAGGTAAATGGGTCATCTCATACCTGTTTAATTAAGCAACGTGTTCTATTATCGCATTTTTTTATGCCTCAGCCAAAATACCGGCCTCAGATGGCATTTAATGTTAATGCAAGCAAATATGGGTGAGAAAAATGTAGCGCAAAATGTAGGGATGTAAATTAAGCGTGTTTGCTATATGATGCCCGCCGTTTATTTTACTCATTGACTATGCCGAGCAGGTACACCATGCCAGTGTTACATAACCGCATTTCAAATGAGACGTTAAAAGCGCAAATGTTGGCTGAAACCGAGCCGCGCACGACGATCTCGTTTTATAAATATTTCTCTATTATTGACCCAAAAGCCACGCGCGATGCGCTGTGGATTGCGCTGACTAAGCTTAATGTCTTTGGCCGAATTTACCTGGCTCATGAAGGGATTAACGCGCAAATCAGCGTCCCGCAAAGCCGGGTCGATGCGCTGCGCGAATTCTTATACGGTTTTGACCCCGCCCTCAATGGGCTCCGCCTGAATATCGCTCTGGACGATGACGGTAAATCATTTTGGGTTCTGCGCCTCAAGGTTCGCGATCGGATCGTGGCGGATGGAATTGACGATCCGACATTTGATGCCACGGACGTGGGGGATTATCTGAAAGCCGCAGAGGTTAACGCGATGCTGGACGATCCCAATGCGGTCTTTATTGATATGCGCAATCACTACGAGTATGAGGTTGGCCATTTCGAGAACGCACTGGAGATCCCGGCGGATACTTTTCGCGACCAGCTACCAAAAGCCGTGGAGATGATGCAGGAACATAAAGATAAGAATATCGTGATGTACTGCACCGGCGGTATCCGTTGTGAAAAAGCCAGCGCCTGGATGAAGCACAACGGATTTACTAAAGTCTCGCATATTGAGGGCGGGATTATCGAGTATGCGAGACGCGCCCGCGAGCAGGGGCTGCCGGTACGCTTTGTCGGTAAAAACTTTGTCTTCGATGAGCGGATGGGGGAGCGTATCTCAGATGACGTTATCGCCCATTGCCATCAGTGCGGCGCTCCGTGCGATAGCCACACCAATTGCCTGAATGATGGTTGCCATCTGCTATTTATCCAGTGTCCTTCCTGCGCGGAGAAATTCGCCGGCTGCTGTAGCGAAGCCTGCATGGAAGAACATAAGCTGCCGGAAGAGGAGCAGAGAAAACTGCGTGCCGGACGGGAAAATGGCAATAAGATCTTTAATAAATCCCGCGGTCGTCTGAATACTAAGCTGGGGATCCCCGATCCTGAGCCGTCAGAAAAACCATAACCAGATAAGATCGATAAACGCCAGCAGCAGCCACAGCGCCAGGTAGATCATAAAATGTTCGCGGACGTTGTTAACCAGTAATTCAAACAGGCGACGCATCATCTCTCTCAGTTATTAACGGCCTCAAACGAGGCCGTTTCTTTTAGCGTAGTTGTGACGTTGGGCAGCGGGCAGTTATTTATTAAACCGCGCCAGTGAAAACGCAGATAGATCAAATCCAAAGGGTTCTTCAAGCGCGAACCGTGTGGCCAGTTCGCCTAAAACCGGAGCAAATTTAAAGCCGTGACCGCTCAGGCCGGTGATCAGCAGCGTATCCGGCTGGCCGGGTAGCATATCAATAATAAAGTCTTCGTCAGCAGTATTGTCATAGGTGCAGGATGCGCCGTGCAGGCAGCCGCCGATACCGGGCAACACGTTACGCAAGAAACTAAAAGATTCTGAACCGTCGGTTGCAACAGAGCCAAACGGCTTGCGCTCCTCCGGAGTGGAAATAAGCTGCCCGCCGTTATGCTTACCGATTTTTAATTCGTTATCTTCTGCCGGGAAACCGTAAAACTGATCGCCATTGGCTAACTCGCCGGTAAACGCCGGGAAGTTATTTTTGCTGCTGTAGCGACCATCGGCCTGAAACCAGGCGAAAATTTTACGTACCGGTTGGACAGGGAGTTCTGGCAACAAACGCGTAACCCAGGTACCGGCGCTGACAAGGAGTTTTTTGCCGCTGTACTCGCCGTCCAGCGTCTCAACGGTTACGCCGTCCGGTTGGTGGTGAATAGCAGAAACCAGGCAGTTGAACAATTGCGCAGCTCCCGCTTCGCGTGCCAGACGGATCCAGGTTTCAACGGCCAGTTCGCTGCGCAGTATCCCGGATGCGGGTTCAAATATCGCCCGGTAATCGTCAGGAATACGAATTTCCGGCCAGCGAGTCATCACTGTCTGCGCATCCATTTCTTCAATATTGAGCTGGAACTCGCGCGCGCTGCTGGCCACGTTGCGCAGAAAGTCGGAGTCGGCAGGCCCGAGGTTAATCACCCCTGTACGCTCAAAAACGGCTTCCCCACTGGCGGCGGCAAACTCATCCCATAGCTTCTGCGCGCGTAGTACCAGAGGGACGTATCTTTCGCCTTCGCCGTAAGCATGACGTATCAGGCGGGTGGTGCCGTGATGGCTACCTTCCTGATGCGGAGGCTGATGGGCATCAATCATCAGTACGTTAAGCCCTGCCAGGCGAGCATAATAGCCTGCGGCAGCGCCGACGGAGCCGCTACCGATAATGATAAGATCGTATTGCATGGTGAGTTCCAGGTTATTGCTTTATTAGCAGGGTAATTAACAACCTGCTGATATACAAGCCCGAAAATAGTTCAGGCACCCGAAGGTGCCTGTTAGGTGAATATTAAGACATTTTTGCTAAATCTTAATGCCTTCGATACTCATTTTCCTGGTATTCGCCTGATTCAATCTTCGCAATACCTGCTTCCAGAATAGAAATAAACTGACGTGCGACGTCCGTCGTTAGCCATAGCGTCTGGCCAATCTCTGCGTCTCTACTGCTTTCTTGAGCGGGGTTTTGGTAGTGCAGGCGCAACATCAGCGCATCGTAACTATCTACGGTGCTGATGTCCCATCCAACGAGGGGATGGGTCTGGATGACTTCATTATTCTTTTCCATCATAACCCCTTATTCATATGTTAAAAGACAACAGTTCTCGAGGTTTAATGCGTGTTTTTTGAAGCAAGTTAATTATATCAGCAGTCAAGAATAAACTCGAGAAATTAAATGAAAAAGAGATACATACGCTGCTGATTGCTGATTTTTTACGCAAACACAATTCAGTTATACGTTATTTTTGAAGGCGCTAAGCAAAAGCAATAGGGGAGAGTCTGAGTATCAAAAAAATAAAAAAGCCGGGGCGACCCGGCAAAAAGTTGCACAATGAGGGAGCAAATTTAATTGACTAGTCGCGGACAAACCAGTCGTCAGCGCTTTCCCAGGTTTCTTGCAGGATTTCGCTAATCCGGTCTTTGTCTTCTTTCAGGCCGCCGATAACCGACAGATTGTTATTAGCCGCGTAGCGAACCGTCACCTGGCTTGACGTCGAGGGGAACTGCTGTTCGATACGGCGGGAGAGTTCATTGTTCAGCGCATCTAAAGCGCCGTTGGGTAAGGCTGTCGATTTGGCGATAGAGACTTCAATACGCATAATTGCCCCCTGTGTAATGTACTGTTTATTTATACAGTATGGTTGTCGCATTTACAACAGGGGGAGAGGTATTTATTTCTTCATGCTCCAGCGCACGGTTTCTCCTGCCAGGAACGGCACCAGCGCGTCGCCAGGCAGAGCGATACTCTCTACCACCAGGCTCTCTTCGCGCACCAGCTCAACGTAGCCTTCATTGACCGGCAGACCATAGAAGCGAGGGCCGTTAAGCGAACAAAAGGCTTCAAAGTGCTGCAGGGCGTTCATCTCCTCGAACACCGTTGCGTAGCTGCCCAGGGCGGTCGGGGCGTTAAAACAGCCTGCACATCCGCAGCTGGCTTCCTTACGATGGCGGGCATGCGGAGCGGAATCAGTACCGAGGAAGGCGCGGTCAAAACCGCTGGCCACCAGTTCGCGCAGCGCCTGCTGGTGAATATTGCGTTTAAGGATCGGCAGGCAATATAGATGGGGACGCACGCCGCCAACCAGCATATGATTGCGGTTAAACATCAGGTGCTGCGGGGTGATGGTCGCCGCCAGCAGCTCATTGCCGTCGCGTACGTATTCAGCGGCATCTTTGGTGGTGATGTGTTCGAACACCACTTTCAGACCCGGCAGGCGCCGACGCAGCGGCTCCATGACGGTTTCAATGAACCGCGCTTCTCTGTCAAAAATATCGATGTCCGCGTGAGTGACCTCACCGTGCACCAGCAGGGGCATTCCCAGCTTTTCCATGCGCTCCAGTACCGGCATGATTGCATCAGTGCTGGTGACGCCGTGGCTGGAGTTGGTGGTCGCATTGGCCGGATAAAGTTTGGCGGCGGTGAAAACGCCCTCGTTGAATCCGCGTTCCAGCTCAGCAGGGTCGAGCGTATCCGTCAGATAACAGGTCATCAGCGGCGTAAAATCGTGGCCCGCCGGGATTGCCGCCATGATGCGCTGGCGATAGGCAAGGGCGGCTTCGACGGTGGTGACAGGGGGTACCAGATTCGGCATCACGATCGCCCGGCCATAAAACTCACTGGTGTAAGGCACGACGGTTTTTAACATATCGTCATCGCGCAGATGGATATGCCAGTCGTCAGGGCGGCGGATTTTCAATACCTGGGATTGTGCTGTCATGGAAGGCTCCGGCTAAATAGGGTCAGTCATCAGGGCTGTTTTTGCCGGGCACTAAGGATAAGCGTAAACGTTTTCCTTTGCATCAACTTCTGTAAAAAAACGGGCGCTTCTGCGCCCGAGCCGTTAGTTAGTGAACGGGATAATAATCTCACCCGGCTTAACCTCAATCCCTTTAGCATACTTTTTCGCCAACGCTTCGCCCGCACTGGCGTCTTCGCGCAGGACGTAGGCAGGCTGCTGATTGAAGTAGCTACGCAGCGACTGATTCAGGTAAGGAATGAGCGTCTGTACCACGGACTGCAGTTTTTCAGGTTGAACCTTTGCGTCCACCACCTCCATCTCCTGCAGGAAAATGGCGCCTTTCTCTTTGTTGAAGGTCGGCAGCGCTTTTAACTTCAGGTCAATGGTCGCTTTCTGGTTCCCGAATAGTGAATTCAGATCTAAATTAGCAACGCCGCTTAGCGTCACTTTATTGGGTTCTTCACGACCAATCGCGCTGGTCAGGTTTTGTAGTTCAATATGAGCATCCGCAACGCCGGGCAGGCCAATATCCTTGGCGAAGTGGTTACGTTTCTGCAGCGCCTGGTTGATCTCCTGCTCACTCACGGAATATTGCGTAAGCTGATTACAGCCGCTCAGCAGGCCGCTGACGATAAGCGCGGCCGCGATAAACATCTTTTTCATTGGATTCCTTAATGTCATGCCATGGGTTCATCCTGACACAAAGCAGCATGACCCGCCAGCGCAGGAGGTGCTAGCGGAAAAGACTTAAAAAGCGGGGGGAGGCAGCGAAGGACACTACCTTCCGCTGCCCTGAGCTTAAATAGCCATTGAGGAAAGCAGATTGATTTGCGTCTGTTTAGCCATATTGTCGCGATAGGCGGCCACGCGGCTCGGCCAGTTCACCCCGGCAACCAGCGTCAGATTCCGCAGGAGTGGGAAGAGATGAATATCATCTTCAGACAGCTCTCCGTTGACGGCGTTTGGCTGGACGATAAGTTTATCCAACGCGCGCAGATCGTCGCTGATGTTCTTAACCAGACCGGTAGAATGGGCGAGGTGATCGGCAAAGCTACCAATAGCCGCTTCCTTCTTATTCACAAAATAAGCGCGCGCCTCTGGGGTTGAGAATTCATCAAATGCGGATTTGGCGAAACGCGGGATCAACAGACGATTCGCGTAGACGTTGACCTTGCGCAGCCAGGTTTCAATAGCCGGGTTACGCGCTCCGGTCAGTAGCGGTTTTCCATCAAGTTTATCGACATAGTGCACGATATCCATGCTTTCTGGCATATAGCGACTATCGTCTTTTTGCAGGATGGGCGCCATTTTCTGGCCGATCATGCGGGTTGGGGTTGATTCATCATCGTTCAGGAGCGTGATCAGTTCGACAGGGATATTTTTCAGGCCGAAAATCATGCGGGCTTTCAGGCAGAACGGGCAGTGATCGTAGATATATAACTTCACGTTTCTCCTCCATTGTTGCTGAACTTCCTCAATTCAGTATGGAGGAGAAACGACGGTCCGGCAAATCAGGTGCGCGGCTCGAGCATACCGGACGTTGAACGTTTTGGACTGAACTGCCACCACAGAGCAACAAACGTCGCAAGACCGATCGCGCCCAGCATCAGCCACGGCAGCTCCGGCTGACCCGTGGCCTTACCGGCATCGAACAGCCAGCCGCCGCCTGCGTAGCCGAAAGCGCCGCCGAAGGCTAATCCCAGACGGCTAAAGCCCATATAGCTGCCGCGCGCTCTGGCATCCGCCAGCGAAGCGCCAAGCGTCTCGCGCGCAGGCTCGGCGATGATGGACCCGATATAAAACACGCAGATCAGCGTAAACAGCTGCTGCAGATTGCTGCTCAGGCCAATCGGCATCATTGCCAGCGTCATAATCAGCAGTCCGGCCATCAGCCGATGCTCAAGGCGAAACCGTTTTTCACTCCAGCGGGCAATCGGATAAAGCAGCGTCAGTGAAATGGTGGCTTCGATGGCATACATCCATTTTACCGCCGCCGGAGAACCCGCAATATCGTTAACCATAATCGGCAGCATTAACATGACCTGTACTGCCAGCATGTAATATCCGGTTAGCGTCAAGACGTAGGTGACAAATCGTTTGTCACGCAGCACGCGGCCCAGCCCTTCACGAACCGGCGTTTTAACCGTTGACAGCTTCCAGGCCGGGAGATACCAGGCATTGAACGCCGCGCAGGCGATAAACAGGGCCGCTCCAGCGCTGCACACCAGACGAAAATCATACTGCAGCAGCCAGCTACCCAGCAGCGCGCCGATCACCGCCCCGGCGCTGTCCTGCATCATCAGAATGGAGAAGAAACGCCCGCGCTGGTGTGGGCGAACCAGCTTAACCACCAACGCCGCCCGCGGGGGATCGAACAGCGTGCCGCCGAGACCGGAGAGTATGCAGGATAACCACAGGACCCATGGTTCATGGGCGACGGCCATCGCGGCGAAACCGGCAGCTCGCATCAGCATGCCGGTGACGATCATCGGTTTGGCGCCAAAACGGTCGGCAATCGCACCGCCGAATATCCCTAAACCTTGCTGCACCAGTTGACGCAGCCCGAGCGCAATGCCGACCATTAGCGCGGCCCACCCCATCTGATCGACAAAGCGAATAGAGATGAGCGGGAACACGACGAAAAAGCCGAGTACGACCAGCATGTTATCAACTAACAGGAAATATTTACCCAGGCTCCTTGCCTGCGATACGCGGGACATTTCCCCTCCCGGGAAAAATAAGAATAAGCTCTGATATTTTGCGGGGTTAATGGCTATTTTCCCAGCTAACTCGCGACAATATTTTTTTATCAAAATGCAAGAACGATAGAGGCTATTCATCGAAAAGCAGAGATGGTGCAGAAAATGGTATGTTGCTGTTTTCACACATCCCTGCAGGACAGGTATAGTAAAGTCAGCAAGTATTGCGTCAGGGGAACAGGAGAGGGGAATGTTTGGCTATCGCAGTAACGTACCGAAGGTGCGTTTGACGACGGATCGGCTGGTGGTGCGGCTGGTACACGATCGTGACGCCTGGCGTCTGGCCGATTACTACGCGGAAAATAAAGGGTTCTTAAAACCCTGGGAACCAGTGCGCGACGACAGCCACTGTTATCCTTCCGGCTGGCAGGCGCGTTTATCGATGATTTCGGAGTTTCACAAGCAGGGTTCGGCATTCTATTTTGCGCTGCTGGACCCCGAAGAAAAAGAGATTATCGGCGTGGCGAATTTTTCGAACGTGGTGCGCGGATCGTTTCATGCCTGCTATCTCGGTTACTCTATCGGAGAGAAATGGCAAGGGCAGGGGCTAATGTTTGAAGCGCTGACGTCGGCAATTCGCTATATGCAGCGCACGCAACATATCCATCGCATAATGGCAAACTATATGCCGCATAATCAGCGTAGCGGCGATTTGCTGGCGCGTCTGGGTTTTGAAAAAGAGGGTTACGCCAAAGATTACCTGCTCATTGATGGGCAGTGGCGCGATCACGTACTGACGGCGTTGACGACACCGGACTGGACCCCGGGTCGCTAAGGAGACATCATGAAATATCAGTTAACCGCGCATGAGGCGCGAGTCATTGGCTGTCTGCTGGAAAAGCAGGTCACCACGCCGGAGCAGTACCCCCTGTCGGTCAACGCGGTGGTGACCGCCTGTAATCAGAAAACGAACCGTGAACCGGTGATGTCGCTCAGCGAAAATGACGTGCAGGAGCTCCTCGATACGTTAGTTAAGCGTCATTTTTTGCGTACGGTAAGCGGTTTCGGCAATCGGGTGACCAAATATGAACAGCGCTTCTGCAACTCTGAATTTGGCGACCTGAAATTAACTCCAGCGGAAGTGGCAATTATTACCACGTTGCTGCTGCGCGGGGCGCAGACGCCCGGAGAACTGCGCGGGCGGGCGCAGAGAATGCATGAATTCAGCGATATGGCAGAGGTGGAAAGCGTCCTCGAAAATTTGGCTACGCGAGACGACGGCCCCTATGTTGCACGTCTGCCGCGGGAACCCGGGAAGCGTGAAAGCCGCTATATGCACCTGTTCTGCGATGATATGGATTCGCTGATTACCGCCGTTGAAGCCGTTTCGCCGGCGGGTGACGATCTCCAGGCCCGCGTTGAGGCGCTGGAAGCGGACGTCGCTGAACTTAAAGCGCGTCTGGATTCACTGCTGCCTCATTCAGGAGATTAAGCATGTCGGCGAAACTACGCATCGGCGTCGTTGGTTTAGGTAGCATTGCGCAAAAGGGCTGGCTGCCGGTGCTGGGAGCAGCGGATGGCTGGACGCTACAGGCGGCGTGGTCGCCGGGAAAAGAGAAAGCGCTGCGCATCTGTGAAACGTGGCGTATCCCCTATGCGGATACTCTGGAACAGCTGGCGGCGCAGTGTGATGCTGTATTCGTCCATACTTCAACGGTTTCACATTATGAAGTGGTTAGTCGGTTACTCAATGCCGGAGTTCATGTCTGCGTTGATAAACCGCTGGCCGACAAGCTTAGCGATGCGGAGACGTTGGTTGAGCTGGCGGCCCGCCGCCGTCTTACTCTTATGGTCGGATTTAATCGCCGCTTCTCCCCTCTCTATCGCGAACTTAAAGCTCAGCTCGGTAACGCGGCTTCGCTGCGGATGGATAAACACCGTAGCGACAGCGTGGGCCACGATCTGCGCTTTACGCTGCTGGATGACTATCTGCATGTCGTCGACACCGCACTATGGCTGGCGGGCGATAAAGCCCGTTTAAACGGCGGTACGCTGCTCACGACGGCCCAGGGTGAAATGCTTTATGCTGAACATCATTTCAGCTGCGGGATGATCCAAATGACCACCAGTATGCACCGCCGCGCTGGAAGCCAGCGGGAGTGGGTGCAGGCGGTAACCGACGGTGGATTATATGAAGTCCGTGATATGCGGGAGTGGCAGGAGGAGCGGGGGCGCGGCGTGATCCAGCGTCCGGTCCCCGGCTGGCAGACCACCCTTGAGCAACGAGGATTCACCGGCTGCGCCCGGCATTTTATCGAATGCGTGCAAAATCAGACGGTTCCTGAAACCTCCGGCGAACAGGCGCTGCTTGCTCAGCGTATCGTGGAGAAACTCTGGCGCGAAGCAATGAGCGAATAACCCGTTGTAACAACTGGCAGTAGTAATTCATTATGAACCCGGTAGACTATCGCCACTTTCCAGCGCCCGCCTGAGCGGGCGTTTTACTCCGGGGTTGTGGAATAACACGTTAATGAATCTTTTAAAATCACTGGCGGCCGTCAGTTCGATGACCATGTTTTCGCGCGTGCTGGGTTTTGCGCGCGATGCGATTGTGGCGCGTATTTTTGGCGCAGGGATGGCCACCGACGCCTTCTTCGTTGCTTTCAAACTTCCGAATCTATTACGGCGTATTTTTGCTGAGGGCGCGTTCTCACAGGCTTTTGTGCCGATTCTGGCGGAATATAAAAGCAAGCAGGGTGAAGATGCGACCCGGGTTTTCGTCGCCTATGTTTCGGGGCTGCTGACGCTGGTGCTGGCGCTGGTGACCATCGCTGGTATGCTGGCGGCACCGTGGGTGATCACCATCACCGCGCCGGGATTTGCCAATACGCCCGAAAAGTTCGCCCTGACCACTCAGCTCTTGCGCATCACTTTTCCCTATATTCTGCTGATCTCCCTGGCTTCACTCGTGGGCGCCATCCTGAATACCTGGAACCGCTTTTCGGTGCCTGCTTTTGCTCCGACTTTCCTGAACGTCAGCATGATTGGTTTTGCGCTGTTTGCCGCGCCCTACTTTAATCCGCCGATGCTGGCCATGGCGTGGGCGGTGACGGTTGGCGGTATTTTGCAGCTTGCCTGGCAGCTGCCGCATTTGAAGAAAATCGGCATGCTGGTGCTGCCGCGAATCAACCTCAAAGATGCTGGCGCGGTGCGGGTGGTGAAACAGATGGGGCCGGCGATCCTCGGCGTCTCGGTTAGCCAGATTTCCCTGATCATCAATACCATTTTTGCCTCGTTCCTCGTCTCCGGCTCGGTGTCATGGATGTACTATGCCGATCGCCTGATGGAGTTTCCATCCGGCGTGCTGGGCGTGGCGCTGGGGACCATTCTGCTGCCTTCTCTGTCCAAAAGTTTTGCCAGCGGCAATCACGACGAATACTGCCGTTTGATGGACTGGGGATTGCGCCTGTGCTTTCTGCTTGCGCTACCGAGCGCCGTGGCGTTAGGGATACTGGCCAAGCCGCTGACGGTCGCGTTATTCCAGTACGGAAAATTTACCGCCTTTGATGCCGCGATGACTCAGCGCGCGCTGGTCGCTTATTCCGTTGGCCTGATGGGACTCATTGTGGTGAAGGTACTGGCTCCCGGCTTCTATTCGCGTCAGGACATTAAAACGCCGGTGAAAATTGCCATCGTCACGCTGATCATGACGCAGGTTATGAACCTCGCCTTTATTGGTCCGCTAAAGCATGCCGGTCTGTCATTGTCGATTGGCCTGGCGGCCTGCCTTAACGCCGGGCTGCTCTACTGGCAGCTGAGGAAACAGAAAATTTTCACCCCTCAGCCCGGCTGGTTCCTGTTCCTGCTGCGCCTGGTGATTGCCGTCATCGTGATGTCTGCGGCGCTGCTGGGCGTGATGTACCTGATGCCGGAGTGGTCGCAGGGGACGATGCCGTTCCGCCTGCTGCGTTTGATGGTAGTCGTGGTAGCGGGTGTCGTCGCCTATTTCGCGACGCTGTTGCTGCTGGGCTTCCGCGTCAAAGAGTTTGCTCGCCGCACGGTCTGAGTTCTCTTCCTGACACAAAAGCCGCCCTGTATTGCCAGCAGGGCGGCTTTTTTTTACCTGACGGTTCGTTGCGCCGAAACGACCCTCGCGCTTTCTATCAGGCGGATGCCGAGGGCGATAGCGCCGGTAATGACGGCGAGAGTCACTACACCGCTCCAGCCTGCTATCACATACAGTTTGCTTCCCAGCACTGAGCCGAGCGACATTCCGATAAACACGCCGGTAAACAACAGCGCATTGAGACGACCGCGCGCCTGAGGCTCCAGACCATACACCAGGTTCTGGTGCGCCACGAGGCTGGATTGCAGTCCAAGGTCAAAACCGACGGCCGAGATGGCAATCAGGATCAGCTGGCCATGCGGCGGTAGCGCAGGCAGCAGAAACATCAGGGCAAAAGAAACGGTAACCAGCGCCGCGCCCATTTGCGTGACTTTTTCGGCTCCGAATTTATCGGCCAGGCCGCCAGCCAGCGGGGCGGCGAGCGCCCCGGCAGCGCCTGCAATACCAAAGCCGCCGGCTACCGCGCTGCCCATTTGATAGTGCGCCAGTAACATGACCGCCAGGGTGGACCAGAATGCGCTGAAGGCGATAGAGAGGAACCCCTGGGCGAATGCGGCGCGACGCAGTGCCGGATAGCGTTTCCACAGGTGGGCCATCGATTTTATCAGCTGCGGATAAGTCAGGTTTGAGTGAATTTCAAAGCGCGGCAGCACGCGCCACATCAGCAGACCAATCAGTGCAATACTGACCGCAGCGGCCTGATACATCACCCGCCAGCCGAATAGCGCACCCACCAGCCCGCTCACCGTCCGTGACAGCAGGATCCCCAGCAGCAGGCCAGTCATGACCGTACCCACCATTTTCCCTTGTTTACCCGCAGGAGCCAGAATCGCGGCAGCTGGTACGATATCCTGCGCCATTGTCGCAGCCATCCCGATCAGCAAACTAACCATCAACAGAGAGGTGAGCTGACCGGTAAGGCTGCAGAGCAGCAACAGGACCGCCAGCGCGGCGCTTTTCATCAGGATCAGCTTTCTGCGATCGTGACGGTCGCCAAGCGGTAGAAGGAAAAGTATACCCAGCGCATAGCCCGCTTGAGTCAGGGTCGGAACCAGACCCATACCCTCAACGCTCAAATGCAGGTTTGCTCCCATTAGCGGCAGCAGCGGCTGCGCGTAATAGATAGCGGCAACGCTGAAGCCTGCGCCGAGCGCAAGGATAAAAATTACCCAGCCGGCTGCGCGGGAGGTGAGTGGTGTCGGTGTCATGAATGATTCCTCTTAGAAGCGATGGCGCTATTTTTCCCGTAATGAGGCTGGCGCGGTAGATAGCCCGGTGGTAAAACGGTTATACGCTAAACGTATAGGCAGAATAAAAATGAAGAAGCAGGAGCGTATAGATCGTATCGAATTGATGCGTACGTTCATTCGGATTGTCGAAGCCGGGTCTCTCTCCGCTGCGGCGGTCCAGATGAACACGACCCAGGCGACGGTAAGTCGACGACTCCAGTCGCTGGAAGGGCTGCTCGGCGCAAAGCTGATCCTGCGTACCACCCATGCGATGAAGCTGACCGATGACGGCGAGCGCTGTTACCAGCATGCCCGACAGATCGTCGATGCGTGGCTGGCGCTGGAAGACGACCTGCGCATCACCGATGACCGTCCGGTGGGGATATTAAGGGTACGGGCGCCGCATGCGTTTGGTCAGCAGCAGCTGCTGGGGCCGCTGGTGGACTTTCTGCAGCGCTATCCCCAGCTATCGGTCGAATGGATGCTGAATGATAAAAACGTGGATTTCCTGAGCGATGGCATCGACTGCGCGATTCGCGTGGGGGCTGAGGTGGATCCGGCTACGGTGTCGGTCCTGCTGGCCGAGGTGCCGCGCAGCGTAGTGGCATCGCCGTCGCTGCTGGCGAACTATCCGCCGTTAACCGAGCCGCAGGAGATGTCGCTGCTGCCCTGGGTAGCCATCAGCACGTTCTATCAGCATGAGGTGATGCTGCAATCAGAGGTGGATGAGCAGCTTACAACCTTTAGCATTGCTCCGTGCCTGAGTACCGACAGCGTACATGTCGCCCGCAATACCGCGCTGGCGGGGCTGGGCGCGGCGATTGTTTCGAGCTGGGCGGTAGCGGAGGATATTGCCGCCGGGCGGCTGGTGGAGCTATTCCCGCAGTGGCGTGCCTCTCCGCTGCCGGTACATCTTGTCTATCCCTGGGCACGCTATTATCCGACGCGGTTGCGTAAGTTTCTCGATTTGATGCGCGAGGTTATGCCGCAGATTGCGGGGATGCAGCGACCGGAAGGGGAATAAAAAAAGACCGGCCGCTGGGGCCGGTCTGGTAGGCGTTACTCTACGGGCTGCGGACGGGTAGGCCCGGCAGCGGCTTTATGGGTCGCGCTATGGCCACCAGCAGCGCCCTTACCGTCAAAATCAAAGCTCGGGCGAACCCAGTCGCTTTGACGAGGCGCTTCAGGGACGTAGTCTGGCGCAGGCGCGCGGGTCATCGGCGCGGTGGCGTGACGATTGGCGACCTTAACGACCGGCACAGTCGTGACAACAGGTTGAGTCTTCACTACCGGCTCTGCCGCCGGTGCCGGCTCAACCACCGGTTCGGAGACGACAGGCGCTTCTTCAACAGCGGCCGCGGCTTCTTCAACCGCAGCAGGTTCAGCGACCGCTGCTTCCGGCTCGACAGCCTCTTTCGCCACGACGTCGACAGCTTCTGCGACAACCTCTTCGGCGACGGTTTCATCAGCCTCGGCAATCAGCTGCGGCTGTTCATCAACCGGTGCGGCGATAGCTTCCGGGTGCGTGGTTTCGACAACCGGAGCTTCAGGTTCGTTCATCATCGCCACAGGCTCAGAGATGACGACCGGCTCAACAACGCGCTCTTCAACTACCTCCGGGGCAACCACTTCAGAGACAGCCGGTTCAACGGCGGCCGCAGGGGTGATAACGGGGTCAACCGCGGTGGTAGCGAACTCCTGTACCTGCGCTTCTTCTTGCTGCTGGTCCTGCGGGCGAACGACAGGGTAACGGATCCACACTTTACCAGATGCCATTTCCGGCGATGCGCAGGCTACGGTCAGCGGCATCGGGGATTGCGTCGGGTAACGCTCATCACGGTAGCGACGACGGCGTTGGCCGCTTACGCGCAGGTGACGAGGGGAACGGCGCGAACGACGCGGCATACCGTTAGCTTCGCGTGCTTCGCCAGTATCGTCATGTTCCGCAGCGGTTTCAACAACTGCCGGCAGGTCGACTTTCGCCAGTTCCGTGCGCGGAGCTGCGGCCTCGGGTTGGACGGCTGGCGCTTCGATGACCTGAGGCGCGGCTACCGGCTCGACAACCTGCTCAGCGGCAGCAGATTCAATACGTACCTTCTGCGACAGCTGGCGCGGCTTGCGGCGCGGCATGGTCTGCACGCGTTCTTCCTGCTCGCTATCCTGTACGACCGGTTCTTCACGAGTTTGCGCTTTAGCTTCCTGCTGAACCTGACGCTTCTCGTCGTTACGACGGCGATTGCGTTCACGGCGCGGCGGTTGATCATCGCGAGCTTTGCCTTTATCGCTATCTTCTGCCGTTGTCTGGCGGATGTCGCGAGGTTCGACGTTCTGCTGCTTCTCGCGGCGGTTACGGCGGTTTTCTTCGCGAGATTCACGAACTTCGCTATTCTCGGCACGATTGTCGCGGTTGTCACGATTATCGCGGTTATCCCGATTATCGCGGCGGTCGTTGCGATCGCGGCGGTTGTTGGCGCGCGGTTTGCGACGTTCCTGCTGGCGCTCGGATTTCTCCTCCGCTTTTTTCTCAACCTGGACTTCAGCCGGCTTAGTTTCTTCTGCGCCGGAGAAGATATTTTTCAGGGCGCTGAAGAAGCGTGCAACCAGACCCGGCTGCGCTGGCGCTGCCGACTTAGGTGCGGAAGCGGCTGGTGTTCCGACGGCAACCGTAGCTTTAGCAGGCTCTTGCTGAGCCGGCGCTGGTGGGGCATCAGGCATGACAAAAGCGGCCAGCGCCGGTTGCTCCGGAAGTTTACGCTCGGCCGGCTCTTCATCAGAAGGCATAGCCATCTCTTCTTCGTGCAGTTTCGGCAGCAGATAGCTCAGCGTGGAGGTCTCTTCACCCTTACGTACGCGCAGAACGGAGTAGTGCGGCGTTTCCATCTGATCGTTTGGCACGATGATGACGCGTACATCGGCCTGGCGGGTTTCAATGGCGCTTACCGCAGCACGTTTTTCGTTCAGGAGGTACGAAGCAATCGGCACCGGAACGATAGCGTGAACTTCTTTAGTGTTCTCTTTCAGCGCTTCTTCTTCGATCAAGCGCAGAATGGAAAGCGACAGCGATTCGTTATCGCGTACGGTACCCGTTCCGCTACAGCGCGGGCAGACGTGATGGCTGGACTCGCCAAGCGACGGGCTCAGACGCTGACGCGACATCTCCAGCAGGCCAAAGCGTGAAATGTGGCTGATCTGGATGCGCGCTCTGTCCTGGCGTACGGCTTCGCGCAGGCGGTTTTCTACCGCACGCTGGTGACGTACCGGGGTCATATCGATGAAGTCGATAACGATCAGACCGCCGAGGTCGCGCAGGCGCAGCTGGCGAGCAATTTCATCGGCCGCTTCCAGGTTGGTGTTAAACGCCGTTTCTTCGATGTCGCCGCCGCGGGTAGCACGGGCGGAGTTGATATCGATAGCGGTGAGCGCTTCGGTGCTGTCGATTACGATAGAACCGCCAGAAGGCAGGCGCACTTCACGCTGGAAAGCGGATTCAATCTGCGACTCGATTTGGTAGTGGCTGAACAGCGGAATTTCACCGGTGTACAGCTTGATTTTGCTGCTGAAATCCGGACGCCCAAGAGCCGCGATATGCTGGCGCGCCAGCTCAAGCACTTTCGGGTTGTCGATAAGAATTTCGCCGATATCCTGACGCAGATAGTCGCGGAAAGCGCGCACAATCACGTTACTTTCCTGATGGATCAGGAACGGAGCAGGGCGGCTTTCAGCGGCTTTCTGGATGGCTTCCCAGTGCTTCAGGCGGAAGCTTAAGTCCCACTGCAGCGCTTCGGCGGATTTGCCGACGCCAGCGGTGCGAACGATAAGTCCCATGCCATCCGGCAGCTCAAGGCTGGCCAGCGCTTCTTTCAGCTCGGTACGATCGTCACCCTCGATACGGCGTGAAATACCGCCAGCGCGTGGGTTATTCGGCATCAGTACCAGGTAGCTGCCCGCCAGGCTGATAAAGGTGGTCAGCGCGGCGCCTTTATTGCCGCGCTCTTCTTTATCAATCTGCACAATCACTTCCTGACCTTCACGCAGCACGTCCTTGATGTTAGGGCGGCCGTGGGAACTGTAGTTGGCAGGGAAGTATTCGCGGGCAATTTCTTTAAGAGGGAGGAAACCATGACGCTCGGCGCCATAATCAACAAACGCGGCTTCGAGACTAGGTTCAATACGAGTGATTTTGCCTTTGTAGATGTTCGCTTTTTTCTGTTCGTGCCCGGGGCTTTCGATATCCAGGTCGTACAGGCGCTGCCCATCAACAAGGGCGACGCGCAACTCTTCCTGCTGAGTTGCGTTGATTAACATTCTTTTCATCGTAACTTACTCATTATTCTTACATTGACGACTAAGCTACGGGCAGAGTAACGCCTTACCGGGGGAAACCGATGGCCTCGTGTCTGTTTCACGTCGCCAACCTCACGGTTGTCGCGCGCTTAAGAGGCGCAGAGTGTCGGTCGCCTGTATTTCAAACGGAAACACAGCGCAATTATCAGGGGAACTGCCTGGGATGTATCACCAGAGAAGATTCCATTTATACCCATCGTTTTTCAAGCAGCAGGCGTGGCGGCTTAACCTGCTCATTCTAATCATTTGATCGAAATGAGCGCCGGGATATCCCAGTGTGAACGCCTTCCTGCGACGTGAAATCCATAGAGCCTGTACCGGTAAGGACTGCAACCCGCAGCCCGCTAACTGTCTGAAAGATCAATACGTCTTACGCCATTGCTGCGTTGATGATCGGTCAGACAAAATTGGTCATTCCGCTAATTTCTTGTTCTAACAAGTTTCAGCACGGAAAACGGCATCATTATTCCATTGCTAAGCTCGTTATAGCAAGTTGACTTTCACCTTTTATCACCCGGTTACCCACAGTTTTTTCACCCGCGTATACGGATTGTTCTAATAACAAACAAAACGATGATGAAGCATGCGGCGAAAACCGGATGATAATAAATATAAGCATATAAAAATGAGTGGCGCTAATGCGTCGGGCTATTTAGAATCGCGCACCATGAAAACTGAGATCCCAAGCGTAAAAATGGTTGCCATTGCTGATGATGAAGCAGGGCAACGTATCGACAACTTTTTGCGTACGCAGCTGAAGGGCGTACCAAAGAGTATGATTTATCGCATCTTGCGAAAAGGCGAGGTGCGGGTCAATAAAAAGCGCGTCAAGCCTGAGTATAAGCTGGAAGCCGGCGACGAAGTGCGCATTCCGCCGGTCCGCGTCGCGGAGAAAGAAGAAGAGGCGGTCTCTCCCCACCTGCAGAAAGTTGCTGCGCTGGCCGATGTGATTTTATATGAAGACGATCATATTCTGGTGCTTAATAAACCTTCCGGGACAGCGGTACACGGCGGCAGCGGGTTGAGCTTCGGCGTGATTGAAGGTCTGCGCGCGCTGCGCCCGGAAGCGCGCTTCCTTGAGCTGGTGCATCGCCTCGATCGCGATACCTCTGGCGTTCTGTTGGTCGCCAAAAAGCGTTCCGCGCTGCGTTCCCTGCACGAGCAGCTGCGCGACAAAGGAATGCAAAAAGACTACCTGGCGCTGGTGCGCGGGCAGTGGCAGTCCCACACTAAAGTGGTGCAGGCTCCGCTGCTGAAGAATATTCTGCAGAGCGGTGAACGCATCGTGCGGGTTAACCAGGAGGGGAAACCGTCGGAAACGCGTTTTAAAGTCGAAGAGCGTTATCCCCATGCGACCCTGGTGCGCTGCAGCCCGGTAACCGGCCGTACCCATCAAATCCGCGTGCATACCCAATATGCCGGTCACCCTATCGCTTTTGATGATCGCTACGGCGACCGGGAATTCGATAAGCAGCTGTCAGGCACCGGCCTTAACCGGCTGTTCCTGCATGCGGCGGCGCTGAAGTTTACGCATCCGGGGACAGGGGAAGTGATGCGTGTTGAAGCGCCTTTAGATAACCAGCTTAAGCGTTGCCTGCAGGTTTTACGTAACACGAAGTGATACGGACTTGCTCAGGGCTTGAGCCACTTATCAAGCCAGGGGAACACTTCATCCTGCTGTTCTTGATAAAAGACGTGGCCCAGTTCCGGCCACGTTCTGGTCTCCAGCTTATCCTGCGCGTTCTGTGACGCCCATACGTTATGCACCTTAGCGAAGGCGTCATTAACGGCTGCAGCGGGAAACAGCTTATCCTGCCCTCCGCTATAAATCAGCATCGGCCTGGGCGCTGCAATGCTGGCGATGTCGGGAATATCAAGATGTCCGGCCAGGCCCGGATGAAGCATATAAAACGCCGATTGACCGCGCAGAACGTTGTTGCCTGGCTGCATCAGGCCGTTCCAGGTACCGAACCAGGAGATCGCGGCAGTGGCGGCGACTTTGTCAGACAGGGCGGCCAGTTGCCAGGCGCGAAAACCGCCCATTGAAAAACCCAGTACCCCGATGCGTTTATTATCAACCTCTTTTAACGTACTGACGAAATCCACGGTTCGCAGATCTTCATAGGCGACTTCCCCTGCCAGCGAGCGCCCAAGGTTAAAATAGTTACTGGCCAGCGCCTGCTGCTGCTCGTAGGTCATGGGGCCGCGATCCCCCCAGCCCGGGCTATCAATGGCGATGACAACATACCCGCGCTGCGCCAGCTCATCGCCGATGAACCGACCGCTGAAAAATTTATCTGCCCATGCCTCGGCGCTGGCCAGGCGTGCGGCATCCCGCAAAGGACGAATCAGTTTCTCCTTGCCTATGTCAAATTTTGAGCCATGGTCGTGCAGCAGGACAATGGCCGGGTGAGGGCCTGCTGATTTGGGCGTTAACATCAGAGCGGCAATCCGGTTTTCATCTGTGACGTTAAATGCCAGTTTCTCGGCGCGATAGGTGCCCCGATCTTCGCTCATCAGCGTTTGTGGGGTGAACGGGCTTGCTGATGTCGGCGTTAGCAGGGATTGCCGAAGCAGCGTGCGGGCGTGCTCTCGCCATTGATCGAAATGACGATACTTTCCAGAGAGCCACGAGTCCGGATACGTCATCTGCGCTTTCAACTGTTGCCAGGAGGCGGGTAAATTGCCTTCTACGACGCCCTGGCGCTGCCAGTCGCTCGCGTTGACGCTGGCGGCGGCCAGCAGGGTGAGGGTCAAAAGCGTAGCGCGAAAAGGCATAGTGGCTCCATTTTTAAAATAAAACGTTGTTTTATTATTTTAATGGTGCGGCAAAAATAAACTGTGACAGGTAAGGCATTACTGTTGTGGGGGAGTACGCGTTGAACTGCTGCGTGGCGTTAAACAAACTCGACGCGGATGGATCTGTGACTTAAGTTATTGATAAACGGCGTTATGGCATCGGGAAAAACACACCCTCTCCGATGCCATGCGTCATTATGTTCAGGTGAGCAGGGGATTGAATCCTTCCCGGCGCAGCATTTGACATAACGCGATGAGCGGTAAACCGACCAGCGCGTTAGGATCGCGGCCCTCGAGTCTCTCGAACAGCGTGATGCCTAATCCTTCGCTTTTGAAACTGCCGGCGCACTGCAGCGGATTTTCTTTGCGGATATAGCTTTCAATTTCCCGATCGCTTAAATGGCGGAAGTGGACGTCAAAGGGTTCACATTCAGTTTGTAGATGACCCCTGGCAGAGTTATATAGCGCGAGGCCGGTGTAGAACGTGACGATGGTGCCGCTGGCCTTTCTCAACTGGCGATGGGCGTTCTCTTCGGTATGCGGTTTGCCGGTAATTTCACCGTCCAGGACACAAACCTGATCGGAGCCTATAATGAGGTGCTGCGGATAGCGTGCGGCGAGGGCCTGCGCTTTTGCCTGCGCCAGACGCATCACCAGCTGGCGGGCGGGCTCGCCGGGCAGCGGGGTTTCATCTACGTCCGGCGCCGCGCATTCAAAAGGCACCGACAGCTTTTCCAGCAGCATTCGCCGCCAGGGCGAGGTTGACGCGAGGATCAGTTCAGACATATTTTTTCATCCACATATAGCGCTTCGCAGAGCATCATTTTAAACTATGCGCCGCAATGTGTGCGAATAAATGGCAAAAGGCAACCTGAGGCTGCCTTTTTCTTTGACTCTATGACGTTACAAAGTTAATATGCGCGCCCTATGCAAAAGGTAAAATTACCCCTGACTCTCGATCCGGTTCGCACGGCTCAAAAGCGCTTAGATTACCAAGGTATCTATACCCGTGATCAGGCTGTGCGCGTCGCTGATTCTGTTGTCAGCGTGGACAGCGATGTGGAATGCAGCATGTCGTTCGCTATTGATAACCAGCGTCTTGCCGTTTTAAGCGGCGATGCGACGGTGTCGGTAACCCTCGAATGTCAGCGTTGCGGGAAACCGTTCCCCCATCATGTTCACACAACGTATTGTTTCAGCCCCGTCAGAAATGACGAACAGGCCGAGGCACTGCCGGAAGCGTATGAGCCGATTGAGGTTAACGAATTCGGTGAAATCGATCTGCTGGCGCTGGTTGAAGATGAAATTATCCTCTCCTTGCCTGTAGTTCCGGTGCATGATTCTGAACACTGTGAAGTGTCCGACGCGGACATGGTCTTTGGTGAACTGCCTGAAGAGGCACAAAAACCAAATCCATTTTCCGTATTAGCCAGCTTAAAGCATAAGTAATTGAGGAGTAAGGTCCATGGCCGTACAACAGAATAAACCAACCCGTTCCAAACGTGGCATGCGTCGTTCCCATGACGCTCTGACCGCAGTCACCAGCCTGTCTGTAGACAAAGCTTCTGGTGAAAAACACCTGCGTCACCACATCACTGCCGACGGTTTCTACCGCGGTCGCAAGGTTATCGCTAAGTAATCACGCATTACTCCATGGATTTCGCGTTGCAAGAAGACGCAAGCGAGAGAAGCGCCGGGAGCATAGCTCACTATGTGACTGGTGTGAACGAGCGCAGTCAACGCACTTGCAGCGCGAAAGACGAAGAGTAAAAGCGTGATGAAGCTTAGTGAGGATCTCCCCGGGTAACTGGGGAATAACCGAACCGAGCAGCGACGATACCTTGACACGTCTAACCCTGGCGTTAGATGTCATGGGCGGGGATTTTGGCCCTTCCGTGACAGTGCCTGCAGCATTGCAGGCACTGAACTCTAATTCACAACTCACACTTCTTTTAGTCGGCGATCCCGACACTATCGCGCCATTACTTGCCAAAGCTGATTTTGAACAACGTTCACGTCTGCAGGTTATCCCTGCGCAGTCAGTTATTGCCAGTGATGCCCGGCCCGCGCAAGCGATTCGCGCCAGCCGCGGTAGCTCAATGCGCATTGCGCTGGAGTTAGTAAAAGAAGGGCGGGCGCAGGCCTGCGTCAGCGCGGGTAATACCGGAGCGCTAATGGGGCTGGCGAAGCTGTTGCTCAAACCCATTGAGGGGATTGAGCGCCCTGCGCTGGTTACCATGCTGCCGCACCAGCTGAAGGGCAAAACGGTGGTGCTGGATTTAGGCGCCAACGTGGATTGCGATAGCACTATGCTGGTGCAGTTTGCCGTCATGGGGGCGGTCCTTGCGGAAGAAGTTATTGGTATTAAGGATCCCCGCGTTGCGCTTCTGAATATCGGCGAAGAAGAGATGAAAGGTCTCAGCAGCATTCGCGACGCGGCGGCCGTTTTGAAAACTTTGCCAACCCTCAACTATATTGGGTATCTGGAAGCCAACGAGTTGTTGACGGGGAAAACGGATGTGTTGGTTTGTGATGGATTCACGGGCAACGTCACATTAAAAACGATGGAAGGTGTTGTCAGAATGTTCCTTTCACTGTTGAAATCACAGGGAGAGGGGAAAAAAAGGTCGTGGTGGCTGCTTTTATTAAAGCGTTGGTTACAAAAAAGCCTGTCGAGGCGATTCAGTCACCTCAACCCCGACCAGTATAATGGTGCCTGTCTGTTAGGATTACGCGGTTCCGTGATCAAAAGTCATGGGGCTGCCAATCAGCGCGCTTTTTGCGTGGCGATAGAGCAGGCAGTGCAGGCTGTGCAGCGGCAGATTCCTCAGCGAATTGCCGCTCGCCTGGAATCTTTATACCCTGCAGGTTTCGAATTGCCTGAGGACGGCAGAAGCGGGAACGCCAGGCCTCAAAGCCCGGTGACCGGAAACGACTGACGCCTCGCAGTTTGAGTTAACCAGGTATATTACCCAAGAGTGACTGAGCGTACATGTATACGAAGATTATTGGTACCGGCAGCTATCTGCCTGAGCACGTGCGTACGAACGCTGAACTGGAAAATATGGTCGATACGTCAGACGAGTGGATTGTCACTCGTACCGGTATCCGTGAGCGTCGTATTGCCGCGCCGAACGAAACAGTTGCTACCATGGGCCTTGAAGCCGCTAAGCATGCGCTGGATATGGCGGGCGTAAAGCCGGAGCAAATTGGTCTGATTATTGTTGCGACCACCTCCGGTACCCATGCGTTTCCCAGCTCGGCTTGCCAGATTCAATCAATGCTGGGTATTAAAGGTTGCCCGGCCTTCGACGTCGCTGCGGCCTGCGCGGGTTTCACCTACGCGCTCAGCGTTGCCGATCAATACGTGAAAAACGGCGCGGTCGATTACGCGCTGGTGATCGGCGCTGATGTTCTGGCGCGTACCTGCGATCCTGCCGATCGCGGAACCATTATCATTTTCGGCGACGGCGCAGGTGCCGTGGTGCTGGGGGCTTCCGAAGAGCCGGGTATTATCTCTACGCATCTGCATGCGGATGGGAGCTACGGCGAACTGCTGACGCTACCGAACGCCGATCGCGTCGATCCGGAAAACCCGATCTTCCTGACCATGGCGGGCAACGAAGTCTTTAAAGTGGCCGTGACCGAGCTGGCTCATATCGTCGATGAAACTTTAGCTGCGAATAATCTCGAGCGTTCGTCGCTGGACTGGCTGGTACCACATCAGGCTAACCTGCGTATTATCAGCGCCACGGCGAAGAAGCTGGGCATGTCGATGGACAACGTCGTCGTCACGCTCGACAGGCACGGTAATACTTCAGCCGCTTCTGTGCCTTGTGCGCTGGATGAAGCCGTGCGCGATGGCCGCATTCAACGTGGTCAGCTTATTCTGCTGGAAGCCTTTGGTGGCGGTTTCACCTGGGGTTCCGCGCTGGTTCGTTTTTAGGATAAGGATTTAAACATGACGCAATTTGCTTTTGTTTTCCCGGGACAGGGCTCTCAGAGTGTCGGGATGCTGTCAGATATGGCGGCCGCTTACCCGGTAATCGAAGAGACGTTCCGTGAAGCCTCTGCGGCGTTGGGTTACGATCTGTGGGCGCTTGCACAGCAGGGCCCGGCGGAAGAATTAAATAAAACCTGGCAGACCCAACCGGCGCTGCTGACCGCTTCCGTTGCGCTCTATCGCGTCTGGCAGCAGCAGGGCGGAAAAGCGCCGATGATGCTGGCTGGCCATAGCCTTGGCGAATATTCAGCGCTGGTATGCGCGGGCGTTATCAATTTTTCCGACGCCGTTCGCCTTGTTGAACTGCGCGGTAAGTTCATGCAGGAAGCGGTTCCGGAAGGTACCGGGGCGATGTCTGCGATCATCGGTCTTGACGATGCTGCGATTGCGAAAGCCTGCGAAGAGTCTGCCGAAGGGCAGGTGGTTTCTCCGGTGAACTTTAACTCGCCGGGTCAGGTCGTTATTGCCGGTAATAAAGAGGCCGTAGAACGCGCAGGGGCGGCCTGTAAGGCTGCAGGCGCTAAACGTGCTCTGCCGCTGCCGGTCAGCGTCCCATCCCACTGCGCGCTGATGAAGCCCGCAGCGGAGAAACTGGCCGTTGAGCTGCAAAAAATAACCTTCAACGCGCCAGCTATTCCAGTCGTGAATAACGTTGACGTGAAAAGTGAAACGACGCCTGAAGCTATTCGCGATGCCCTTGTCCGTCAGCTGTATAGCCCGGTTCAGTGGACCAAAACCGTTGAATTTATGGCATCACAGGGCGTAGAGCATCTGTATGAAGTTGGCCCGGGTAAAGTCCTCACCGGTCTGACTAAACGTATTGTTGACACCCTGACCGCTTCCGCGCTTAACGAGCCGGCAGCTATGTCTGCGGCGCTTGAGCAATAAAAGAGGAAAACCATGAGTTTTGAAGGAAAAATCGCGCTGGTTACCGGTGCAAGTCGCGGGATTGGCCGCGCAATCGCTGAGACGCTCGTTGCCCGTGGGGCAAAAGTTATCGGTACTGCGACCAGCGAAAGCGGCGCGCAGGCGATTAGCGATTATTTAGGTGCTAACGGGAAAGGCATGCTGCTGAATGTGACCGATCCTGCATCTATCGAATCTGTTCTGGGAAATATTCGCGCAGAATTTGGTGAAGTTGATATCCTGGTGAACAATGCCGGGATTACTCGTGATAACCTGTTAATGCGCATGAAAGATGACGAGTGGAACGATATTATCGAAACCAACCTGTCATCTGTTTTCCGTCTGTCAAAAGCGGTAATGCGCGCTATGATGAAAAAGCGTCATGGACGTATTATCACTATCGGTTCTGTGGTTGGTACCATGGGAAATGCGGGTCAGGCCAACTACGCTGCGGCGAAAGCGGGTCTGATTGGCTTCAGTAAATCACTGGCTCGCGAAGTTGCGTCCCGCGGTATTACTGTAAACGTTGTTGCTCCGGGCTTTATTGAAACGGACATGACGCGTGCGCTGACCGATGAGCAGCGTGCGGGTACGCTGGCGGCAGTTCCTGCGGGGCGCCTTGGCTCTCCAAATGAAATCGCCAGCGCGGTGGCATTTTTAGCCTCTGACGAAGCGAGTTACATCACTGGTGAAACTCTGCACGTCAACGGCGGAATGTACATGGTCTGACCGAGATTTGCGCAAAACGTTCAGGAACCGCGCAGTCCGTGCGGTTCTCTGTAATGTTTTGTACAAAATCATTTGCGTTATGAGGGCAAACAGCCGCAAAATAGCGTAAAATCGTGGTAAGACCTGCCGGGATTTAGTTGCAAATTTTTCAACATTTTATACACTACGAAAACCATCGCGAAAGCGAGTTTTGATAGGAAATTTAAGAGTATGAGCACTATCGAAGAACGCGTTAAGAAAATTATCGGCGAACAGCTGGGCGTTAAGCAGGAAGAAGTTACCAACAATGCTTCCTTCGTTGAAGACCTGGGCGCTGATTCTCTTGACACCGTTGAGCTGGTAATGGCTCTGGAAGAAGAGTTTGATACTGAGATTCCGGACGAAGAAGCTGAGAAAATCACTACTGTTCAGGCTGCCATTGATTACATCAACGGCCACCAGGCGTAAGTGAACATCTCCAGGCGGTCACTCGACCGCCTGAGTTTTATCCATATTTTGTCCCACAAGAATCTATTTTCCCTCCCTGGAGGACAACCGTGTCTAAGCGTCGTGTAGTTGTGACCGGACTGGGCATGTTGTCTCCTGTCGGCAATACCGTAGAGTCTACCTGGAAAGCTCTCCTTGCCGGTCAGAGTGGCATCAGCCTGATCGACCATTTCGATACTAGCGCCTATGCAACGAAATTTGCTGGCTTAGTAAAGGATTTTAACTGTGATGACTTCATCTCGCGTAAAGAACAGCGCAAGATGGACGCCTTCATTCAATATGGAATTGTCGCTGGCATTCAGGCCATGCAGGATTCTGGCCTTGAAGTGACGGAAGAGAATGCTACCCGCATCGGTGCCGCTATTGGTTCCGGTATTGGCGGACTTGGCCTGATCGAAGAAAACCACAGTTCGCTGGTAAAAGGCGGACCGCGTAAGATCAGCCCGTTCTTTGTTCCTTCCACAATCGTTAACATGGTGGCCGGGCATCTGACCATCATGTTTGGTCTGCGTGGACCAAGCATTTCCATCGCGACCGCCTGCACCTCTGGCGTCCACAATATTGGTCACGCAGCGCGCGTTATCGCTTATGGCGATGCTGACGCAATGGTTGCCGGTGGCGCAGAAAAAGCCAGTACCCCTCTGGGCGTAGGCGGCTTTGGTGCAGCACGAGCGCTCTCCACGCGCAATGACAACCCGCAGGCGGCAAGCCGTCCATGGGATAAAGAGCGTGATGGTTTCGTACTGGGCGACGGCGCAGGCATGGTCGTGCTGGAAGAGTACGAACACGCGAAAAAACGCGGCGCGAAAATCTATGCGGAAATCGTCGGTTTTGGTATGAGCAGCGATGCCTACCATATGACTTCACCGCCGGAAGATGGCGCTGGCGCAGCGCTGGCGATGGTTAACGCTATTCGCGACGCGGGCATTGAAGCAAGCCAGATTGGCTACGTCAACGCTCACGGGACTTCTACGCCGGCAGGCGATAAAGCAGAAGCGCAGGCGGTGAAATCCGTCTTCGGCGACGCTGCCAGCCGCGTAATGGTCAGCTCGACTAAATCCATGACCGGCCACCTGCTGGGCGCGGCGGGCGCAGTAGAGTCTATCTACTCCATCCTCGCGCTGCGCGATCAGGCCGTTCCGCCAACCATTAACCTGGATAACCCGGATGAAGGTTGCGACCTGGACTTCGTTCCGCACGAAGCGCGCCAGGTTAGCGGAATGGAGTATACCCTGTGTAACTCCTTTGGCTTCGGTGGTACCAACGGCTCGCTGATTTTCAAGCGCGTCTAGCGGTCGATGCAGTCAATAAAAAACGGCACGTTTATACGTGCCGTTTTTTTATGTCTGACGTTAGAGGGCAGAGGCATTCGCTATCAAGGCGTCAGCATAATGTTATTTGTAGGTCACAGTAAGTAACAGGGTTGAATGAAAACTCCCTCCGGTGACACGATCGGAGGTGGCATACATTCGAGAGGACAACTCTATGGTCCTTCCTGTTTCATAAGCAGTTCCAGTCATTCCACCAAAGCAATTTTGCAAATAACCACCATCTTTGCCAAAGGCCGATTGCAGTGCAATACCTGTGGCACTTCCGTCATTTTTTGCCAGACATTTATTGGATGGATCTGGCGTACCGGAGAAGTTAACAATTATGTCCGTTGTTGACGGTGGGCAAGAGGTGAATACGATGGTGTAATTCTGCCACTCGCTGGCATCCCCTGCCCTGGTAAAATCAGATGTCTTTGAATCCGGGAATGTAATGGTCTGATTGAGCGAATGTGCAGTATCTACCGTGCAGGCAGAGGCGACCACCGTCCCCGTCAGATTAATGTCTGTCGCAAATGCCGGAACGGCGGTCATCATTATCCCGAGCGCAGCCGTAAGGCATGAAATAACCTCTATTATTCGCAGTCTCATTATTTATATCCGGTCTCTTAAGTTATCCTACGGATAGGTGATGGTGGCCTGGACTTGAGCTGAAATGGTGCCCGGCAGAGGATTCCATTTAGAGACGGCACGGGCGCGCAAGTTGATTATGTAGACTCCTCCTACTTCGAGATTTTCCAGCGTGGTCCCATTTTTGTAAGCGGTTTCTGACAGGGTATTGGTTAATTCAACCATGACGCGTTGAGCGGTCCCGGTATTTTTGTAATAAGCCGGATCGTCATCATCGCTAGTACCCGTGAAGGTCACATTAAAGAATCTGGCCGAAGGGGGGCAAACAAGCTCAAGATCTGCGGTTTTCCATTCACTGCCGCTGCCTGGTTCAAAAATATCTCCGGCCCGAATAGAATCTCCCAGATCAATAGAGAGGGTTTCATTACCGCCATTGACCTCGCAAGGAGAGGCGATAACTTTTCCCGTGATATCGATATTGACCGCGTGGCTTAAAGGCGTGAATAATCCGCAGCTGGCGGTAACTAAGGTTGCCAAAAGTCCTTGTTTAATTTTCATTTCCTTTCCTTGTTTAGTTATAGGTTAATTTGAGTTCGATAGCGGATTTCACTTCGCCAGCCGTCACGCTTGCAGTATTCTCAATATAATAAGCAACTTTAAATTCAGGGATTTCATATTCACCTGAACCTGCGTAATCACTGAGTGCTATTGAGCTATTAACCGTATGGGGTGTTCCGTCGGCATTCTGGACCTGAATGTAAACGTTTTGCGCGTAGCCATCGCCATTAACGGCGTTGAGTATTCCATTTGAGGCATCGCGCGCGCCGTAAACGGCACTAAAGTTATAAGAAATACCGTCAATCGCGCCGGGACAGTTGATTAATTTGATGGTCGGAGCTTCAGTAATAGTTTGCGCACCATTTTTCAGCTTATTACCGTAAAGCGCAGGAAGCTTTATTTCCGTCGGTGCATCTACCGTGCAGGAAGTTGTTTTAGGTTGCGACGCAATCGTTGAGCTATAAATACCGTGAGTGAATACAGCGGTACCCCTTCCATCTGGGTTGTAAAAAGTGGCAGTTACCTGCGGTGCGCTGGTAATTTTACCGGCAGGGATCTTATTTGTCAGCCTGACAAGTCGGTATTTTACGTGGACGTAAGTGCTTATATCTGCAGCGACCTGCTGCCCTAAATTGAAGCGACTATTCGGAGTCGATTCTGTGCCTCCACCCGCATCAGTCAGTGTATCCACGCTCGTTTTATATTGAATGCCAATACCCGGATTGCTGGTCGCGTAGATATTGTCACCGACCAGGGGTCCGTTAATTGAAAGGGCAATATAAGAGCCGGTTGTATCACTCCTCGATACCGTTGTCGGCAGCGATCCCGCTTCCTCCCAATAGGTCGTTTCTCCAGGGTTAGCTGGCAGCGTGAAATCACCAAATTTATAGTTCATTACGCTTCCCCTGACCGCATCAAAATAGTCTGCATGCGCGGGGAAGAGGGCAAAGAAAGTGATTGCCGCGATGGGTAAATAGAGTTTTGCTTTCATCTCGTGGCGCCTTTTCCTTTCTATTGGCAGGAGGATGTTAGTTCAGCGACCCCGCTTGCGGGGTCGACGTCAGGTAGCTGCCAGAGAAACTCGCACTGTTCTGACGCTGTTTGCCCCCATTTTGCCGTGGCGGTACCGTTAGTCGGCATGCCGGTAAGATAAACTTGCCCGCCGTCGCCGACGATAGAACCGGACGGCTTGTCGACGCCGTTGATTGAGACCATTGCGCCAAAGGGGACGACGTCACCGCTGCGGCGAATGAGCGTCATTAACACTCGTTTGCCGACGTGAGCCGCAAAGTGGGTGCGGACGATGGCTCCACGAGTGGGCGTAACGGTTTGTGAGGTCAGCTCTACGTCGGCATTATCCGGTAGCGTCGCCGTATCCAGGGAAATCACGCTTTCACGATAGGGGGAGACATACGGAACAATGGTATAGCCGCGATAATCGGTTTTTACCCCTGTTTGATTCATTACCGTCACGCCATCTGCACCGGGCGCTTCGACCAGGGCTGCAGTTTCGCCTAACTCCTGACTGAGCGTCAGGCCGTGAGCGTGGGCGACGATTCCGCCGTCGATACCATAGTTGACGCGGCGCTGATCGCGGTCATAGCTGTACGCCGAATTGACCCGGGCATAGGTGCCCTGATAGTCAAGACTGGCATAACCACCATTGCCTTCACCGTGATTTGTCTGGCTTTGCTGGATGTTCCAGTTCAGATTGTTGTCTGCCAGCGTAGAGCCATTCATCCCCAGATTATGGCTGGTGCTACCGTGCTTACTGGTGTTCAGACTGTAGGTAGCGTAGTTATTACCTGACCAGAGATCGAAAGGAACGTTGATGTTAAATGAGAAGATCTGATCTTTATCATAAACTTTTTTATTGTCGGTATCGGTGGTGTTTTCGTTATAGCTATAGTTGAGGTTGTAAGTTACTCCTGCCCAGTTGTTACTATATCCCACGCTGATGGAGCGCATTTTACGCTCGCTATTCCAGTAATCCTCACTCATCATGTTGAGGGTGAGCGAACCCAGGTTTTGGCTGATATTCTGGTTAAGCTGAAGCTCGGCGCGATTGCGGCGGCGATCGTTTTGACTTTTCCAGTCGTTATCGCGCCACGTGTCCAGTACCTCTGACAGGCTATAGTAGCCCGAGGTTGAGTATCGATAGCCCGCAATTGAGAAATTGGTTCCCGTTTCAATAATGTTCTTACTGTAGCGTATGCGCCATGATTGACCACTTTCTTTGCTTTCGTCCTGTTTTCTTGACCATGCCTGCGCGCTGTCTATCGATAGCGCTCCCAGCATTCCTAAATTTTTACCTGCACCCAGAAGGACGGACTGGTAATGTTGAGAGAACTGACCGCCGCTATAAACGGTAAAGCCTGCCGGTAGACCGTAAATGACGGTCCCTTGCGTAAACGTGTCTTTATTAATATCGCTGTCATAAGGGCGGTACTGGCCGCTGGTCAGACTATATTTCAACCGGCCTTCACGCTGCAGTACGGGAAGGGAGGCAAAGGCGATTTTCTGATGTTGTTCGCTGCCGTCAGCTTCTTTAATCGTGACGTCAAAATCGCCGCTGCTGCCGGTGGGGTACATGTCAGCGATCTCAAACGCTCCCGGAGATACATAGCTCTGATAGATGGTATAGCCGTTCTGTTTAACGATCACCTGAGCGTTAGTGCGTGCAATACCGCGAATTACTGGCGCATAGCCGCGGAGGCTATCGGGAAGCATATCGTCATCGGAGGCGAGCTGCGCACCGCGGAAGGGGACGCTGTCAAAGATGTCCGAAGGCGCGGTGCTGTCGCCAATTGTGAGCTGGCTTTTCAGGGCGATGATATTGCGCTGTGCATAGGTATAGAGTGAATCCCAGCTCTCCTGTGTTTGCCCACCGCTGCTGTTACGGTTCCAGGTCGTGTAGTTGCGGATTCGCCAGGGGCCGATATTAAAACCGGGTCTTAAGTTCAGATAATAGCTGTTCGAGTCTTCTGCGCCGCGTTGACGAGCTTCGGTATTGGCGCCGCTAAAGTTGTAGTTCAGCAGTAGCGCATTAATTCCTTCGTCTAGCCGCTCCGGAGCCACATAGCCGCGGGCATGGTTGTTTAATGCAGCTTGTGGAATAGAGAGGCGTAGCTGCTGGCGATCGAAGACAAATTCCGCATTGGCCTGTGGAATAACCTGTAAGTTGGCGCAATCTTTACCGTCAGCAAGCTGGGGAAATGACTGTGTACGGATACCAAATTTTTGTAATGCCTCAAGGCTAAGACAGGGCTGGAGCGTAGCGTTGCCCTGGCTATCTTTTTGCATTACAAAGTCAATATCATATAGACCGACTGATGTTTTATTGACGATAACGTCAACATGATAGTTTCCCGGTATCTGGCCGATGCCTTCTTCAAAAGCAGAGAGGTCGGTCAGATCCTTTCCCGGCCCATCGATCCCGAGAAAGGCCGGATTAAAATACTCGCGAGCTAATGCGGTATTATGAATAGATAAAGCACACTGCAAGGCAATAAAGCAGGCGATACGACTGAGCGTTATTTTCTTTTTGTAGGCGTCTACATTCATCCCGATATCCTTTCGGTGCTAACACTGGTTAGCGTTATAAACGTGCTCGATGCTCTTTTCCGACGGAGCCATAATCAGTAATCAGCGTCCATACCACATCGCCGCTCGCGCCGGCAGGAATGGCAAAGCTAACCGAGCTCTTCGGTGCAACCCAGGCGGCATTTTTTACCGAAGTATTGCCCATTTTGATGGTACTGAAGTTCATGTAGTACGCTGTAGGATTGCTAACGATCAGAGTATTACCGTTACGCTGCCAGGTTAATTTTTCGGCAATATCTTCCGGCATTTTGATAAGCGCCTGGGGGCGATATATTAACTTGATGCGCGTTTTTATGGCTATTTGCAGGCTATTTACATTATCCTGCTTCTCCGTCGAAGGAATAGATTTAATATTCATCCAGTACAGAGACTCCCGGTCCTCAGGTAAGTTACCGCCGGTGCGAATTATTCTTAGCGTGTTCTCTTGTCCAGGCCCGAGACGAAAGAGCGGTGGAGTAACCATAAAGGGTGATTTATCGTTGTTTTTTTCGCCGCTATCGCTCCAGGATTGTATCAGATATGATGATTTGTCAGGATTTTTTACGCTAATTGAAGTCTCCTTTTTATCACCGTTATAAATAACGCGCGTTCCACCGATAATAACGCCGGCTTGAGCTGATACTGTCATCATTAATAGCGTTGTGGCAATTAATACTAAGCTTTTTTTCATTGGCAATATCCCGAAAAATAAAGCCGGGTTTCCGGCCTTATTTTTGTATGGTTGTGATAAATGAAGAAAGGGGCGATCAGTTGTAGGTCAGCGTGAAGTTTACGGTACCATTAGCATCACCGGCTTTCACTGTATCTGTGGTTGCGATATAGCGAGCGAAGAAGTTAAGAGTGGTTTCTTCAGCTGCATTGTTGCTAATAGTTACCGGTCTGGAAGACGTGCCCAGCGGCAGCGCCGAGGTATCGTCGTTGAGTAACTGAATCGCCACGCCTTCAGCAACATTTTCACTACCCGCACCGGTCAACTGTAAATAATCGGTATTGATGCTATCCGGAGTACCGTCATATTTAACGCTAATCGGCTTACCCAACAGGTCTTCCGGGCATTCCGTCAATACCAGCGAGAAGCGAGTGGTCGCCGCCGTGTCGCCAGCAGCCGGCAGTGCGGTTTTAGAGACTTCACCGAGCTTCACATCCTGTGCGCTGGTGACTCCGCCATTAATTTTACAACCGGTTTCTGTTATTTTACCGGTAAAATTAATCTGGCCATCCTGTGCTGATGCAGAAGAGGCAATCCCCATGGTGGCAACAAAAGCGATAGTAGCTAATTTTAATTTCATTGATGAGTCCTTGATAAAGATAAGTGACGATGATTTTTCCATTTCATCGATAGGGAAATAATAATCGTACAGAATTTAATATTAATTTCGGGCAATTTGATTATAGGTATTCTTAGTGATGTGGGTAGCTATGTTTTCTAAAACTGGATTGTAGATTTTTTTAAAAATCAATATTTATTATGTGATTTTTCATGTGAATAGTATTACTTGATGTGTATCCTTATTATTTATCTGAATGCTTTGATGGAAGGTAAAATCAGTTTTTGTGGATTATGAATTCACTAATTATGGCAACTAAACAAGTAGGCACAGAAGGGTTTATTGATTTGTACAGATGGTTGCATAATGCGTCCTCTGAAGGCACTCTTATCGTTATTAATAATGAGGGGGGTGAATGTATCTACTGAATGGCGCATGGGCGAATGTGTTACCGGTGAACGATCGCGGCGTGCAGTTTGGCGATGGCTGTTTTACCACCGCGCGAATTGTGGCGGGACAGGTTCAGTTCCTCAACGCACACCTGACTCGGCTACAAACGACCTGCAAAAAGCTCTTTATCCCCTTTAACGACTGGGAATTGTTGGCAGGGGAGATGGCACGCCTTGCGCAGCCCCATTCTGATGGTGTGCTGAAAGCGATCATCACGCGCGGAGTGGGCGGTCGAGGCTATAGCGCCGCAGGCTGCGTAAATCCCAGCCGCATCCTCAGCGTATCGCCTTACCCGGCTCACTACCACCGCTGGCGTAAAGAAGGGATCTCCGTCTCGCTGAGCCCGGTTCAGCTGGGATGCAACCCTTTACTTGCCGGACTCAAACACCTTAATCGCCTTGAGCAGGTGCTGATTCGTTCTCATCTTGAGCAGACGGATGCCGATGAGGCGCTGGTCCTTGACAGCGAAGGGTGGCTTACGGAATGCTGTGCCGCGAACATATTCTGGCGTACAGGCTTTGACGTCTTTACCCCGCGCCTCGATCGGGCGGGAGTCAACGGCATTATGCGTCAACACATTCTCGCTAAGCTGGCACCATCGCCGTTTCGCGTTGTCGAAGTCACCATGCGCCCCGATGCGTTACGCGAAGCCGACGAGGTCGTTGTCTGTAACGCATTGATGCCGCTGGTGCCGGTTCGCCGCTGGGACGATAAATGCTGGTCCGCGCGCGAGCTTTACCATTTTTTAGCCCCCTTGTGTGAGCTGTCTGATTAGTCATGAAGAAAATGTTACGTTTCATCCTGCTATTGGTGGTGGTGCTGGGCATCGCCGCTGGCGTCGGTATGTGGAAAGTTCGCCAACTGGCGGACAGCAAATTACTGATTAAAGAAGAGACCATCTTTACCCTCGAGACCGGCACAGGTCGCCTGGCGCTTGGGCAGCAGCTCTACAGCGATAAAGTGATCAACCGACCTCGGGTGTTTCAGTGGCTGCTGCGCATTGAGCCTGAGCTATCCCACTTTAAAGCCGGAACCTATCGCTTCACGCCTGAGATGACGGTACGTCAAATGCTGCAGCTGTTAGCCAGCGGCAAAGAGGCCCAGTTTCCGCTACGCTTCGTGGAAGGGATGCGGGTGAGCGACTACCTGCGCCAGCTGCGCGATGCGCCCTACGTAAAGCATACGCTGGCGGACGATCGCTATGAAACCGTCGCAAAGGCTCTCGATCTGGAGCATCCCGATTGGGTCGAAGGATGGTTCTGGCCGGATACCTGGATGTATACCGCCAACACCAGCGATGTGGCGATCCTTAAGCGCGCGCATCAGAAGATGGTTGCCGCGGTCGATAAAGCCTGGGAAGGGCGGATGGATAATCTGCCGTACAAAGATAAAAATCAGCTGCTGACCATGGCCTCGATCATTGAGAAAGAGACCGCAGTGGCCGAAGAGCGTGACCGCGTAGCCTCGGTGTTTATCAACCGCTTACGTATCGGCATGCGTCTGCAAACCGATCCAACCGTGATTTACGGCATGGGTGAGGGTTATAATGGTAAGTTGACGCGTAAAGACCTGGAAACCCCAACCGCTTACAACACCTATGTCATTAACGGCATGCCGCCCGGCCCGATAGCCGCGCCGGGGGAAGCCTCGCTCAACGCCGCCGCGCATCCGGCAAAAACGCCGTACCTCTATTTTGTCGCGGACGGGAAGGGCGGACATACGTTTAATACCAACCTGATCGGCCATAACCGCTCGGTTCAGGACTATCTGAATGTACTTAAGGAAAAAAATGCGCAGTAACTATATCGTCATCGAGGGCCTGGAGGGCGCAGGGAAAACTACCGCACGTAATCTTGTGGTAGAGACGCTAAAACAGCTGGGCATTAGCGACATGGTGTTTACCCGCGAGCCGGGTGGTACTATCCTGGCCGAGAAACTGCGCAGCCTGGTGCTGGATATACAGTCCACCGGCGATGAAGTTATCAATGATAAAGCCGAAGTACTGATGTTTTACGCGGCGCGCGTGCAGCTGGTTGAGACGGTGATTAAACCCGCGCTGGCCCGCGGCCAGTGGGTCATTGGCGATCGTCACGATCTCTCGACTCAGGCCTATCAGGGCGGCGGCCGCGGTATCGACCAAACGATGCTGGCAACCCTGCGCGATGCGGTACTGGGCGATTTTCGTCCCAATCTGACGCTCTACCTGGATGTGACTCCCGAGGTAGGGCTGAAGCGCGCCCGCGCTCGCGGCGAACTCGACCGTATCGAACAGGAGTCGCTCGATTTCTTTAACCGTACGCGCGCGCGCTACCTTGAGCTGGCGGCACAGGACGACACCATACGCACCGTTGACGCCACCCAGCCGCTTGAGGCCGTAGAGCGCGATATCCGCGCGGTGGTGAATCAGTGGGTCGCGGAGCAGCGCGCATGAAATGGTATCCGTGGTTACGTCCCTCTTTTGAACAGCTAGTTTCCGGCTATCAGGCGGGACGGGGTCACCATGCGCTACTGGTTCAGGCGCTGCCGGGTATGGGAAGCGACGCGTTGATTTACGCGCTGTGTCGTTTTCTGATGTGCCGGCAGCCGGAGGGGCATAAAAGCTGCGGTCGATGCCATAGCTGTCAGCTGATGCAAGCCGGGACGCATCCGGATTATTATGCGTTGATCCCGGAAAAGGGGAAGAGCTCGCTCGGGATTGACGCCGTGCGTGAAGTGAGCGAAAAACTCTATGAACGAGCCCGTCTGGGCGGCGCGAAGGTCGTCTGGATAGACGATGCCGCTCTGCTGACCGACGCGGCGGCCAACGCCCTGCTGAAAACGCTGGAGGAGCCGCCGGAAAACACATGGTTCTTCCTTGCCTGTCAGGAGCCCGCACGCCTGCTGGCCACGTTGCGCAGCCGCTGCCGGTTACATCATCTTGCTCCGCCTTCTGAACAGTATGCGCTGGCGTGGTTAGAACGAGAAGTGACAATGTCACAAGATGCATTGCTCGCGGCGCTGCGGCTTAGCGCCAATGCCCCGGCGGCGGCGCTGGATCTGCTGCAGGACGCTCACTGGAGCGTGCGGCTGCAGCTTTGCCAGTCCCTGGGCGCTGTTTTAACCCACGGCGACTGGCTGTCTCTGCTGCCGGTATTGAATCATGAGCAGGCCGCGATTCGTCTGCATTGGCTGGCATCACTGCTGGTCGATGCACAAAAAAGGCAGCAGGGAATTACGCTTATCAGCAATCCCGATGCCTGGCCTCTGGTGAATCAACTGGCCGCTGCGCTGCCGGCCGCGCGTTTACAGGCGATCGCGCGCGACGTTAACGCCTGCCGCGAGCAGTTGCTGAGCGTTGTCGGTATCAATCGCGAACTGCTGCTTACCGAGCGCCTTCTGCGCTGGGAACATTACCTGCAACCTGGGGCGGTCCTTCCCGTATCCCACCTCTGAGAGAGACATTATGTTTTTAGTCGACTCCCATTGCCATCTCGATGGCCTGGATTATCAAACGCTGCATAAAAACGTGGACGATGTGCTGGCTAAAGCCGCCGCCCGCGATGTGAAATTTTGCCTGGCGGTGGCCACAACCCTGCCGGGATATCGCGGTATGCGCGAGCTGGTGGGCCAGCGTAACGACGTCGTTTTCTCCTGCGGCGTGCATCCGTTGAACCAGGATGAAGAGTACGACGTTGAGGCGCTGCACCAGCTCGCCGCAGAGGATGGCGTGGTGGCGATGGGTGAAACCGGACTGGATTATTTCTACACGCCGGAAACCAAAGCGCGCCAGCAGACGTCGTTTCGCGACCATATCCGGATAGGCCGGGAGCTGAATAAGCCGGTTATCGTGCATACCCGAGATGCCCGCGCCGATACGCTGGAAATTTTACACGAAGAAAAAGTGACGGATTGCGGTGGCGTACTACACTGTTTCACTGAGGATAGAGAGACAGCGGGTAAGCTGCTGGATATGGGGTTCTACATCTCGTTTTCCGGCATTGTGACGTTCCGTAATGCGGAGCAGCTTCGCGATGCAGCGCGCTATGTACCTCTCGATCGCCTGTTGGTAGAGACCGATTCGCCCTATCTGGCTCCGGTACCGCATCGTGGTAAAGAGAACCAACCGGCATTGGTCAGGGATGTCGCCGAGTATATGGCGGTTCTTAAAGGCGTATCGCTGGAGCAACTGGCACAACAGACCACGGAAAATTTCGCGACGCTTTTTCATATCGACCCCTCCCGGCTGCAACCTCTCTGATATTCCTTATTATTTTAAGGCTCGTAATTAATAGCTAAAGCGAGTAAAGTTCACCGCCACAAATGGGGCGGTGAAGGTTTTTTGGCAACATTCAGACACGAGTTATGTAAACCAGTGTAAGTTTTTGGCTCGTGTCTGATTGAAACGTGATAGCCGTCAAACAATCATCCCGGTAATTATTTTACTCTGTGTAATAAATAAAGGGCGCTTAGATGTCCTGTCCACGGCGCGGTTCTCCCCCCGGGCCAATGCGTGAAAGCGTAAAAAAGCACCAAATACTCAGGAGCACTCTCAATTATGTTTAAGAATGCATTTGCTAACCTGCAGAAGGTCGGTAAATCGCTGATGCTGCCGGTATCCGTACTGCCTATCGCAGGTATCCTGCTGGGCGTCGGTTCCGCAAACTTCAGCTGGCTGCCAGCCGTAGTTTCCCACGTCATGGCAGAAGCGGGCGGTTCAGTCTTCGCTAACATGCCGCTGATTTTTGCTATCGGTGTCGCACTTGGCTTCACCAATAACGACGGCGTATCCGCTCTGGCATCGGTCGTCGCTTACGGCATCATGGTGAAAACCATGTCCGTGGTTGCGCCTCTGGTTCTGCATTTACCTGCTGAAGAGATTGCGGCTAAACACCTTGCAGATACCGGCGTACTCGGCGGTATCATCTCGGGTGCCATCGCAGCGTACATGTTCAACCGCTTCTATCGCATCAAGCTGCCTGAATATCTGGGCTTCTTTGCGGGCAAGCGTTTTGTGCCAATTATCTCCGGTCTGGCAGCGATTTTCACGGGCGTGATCCTGTCCTTTATCTGGCCGCCGATCGGTACTGCCATCCAGACGTTCTCCCAGTGGGCTGCTTACCAGAACCCGGTTGTCGCGTTCGGTATCTACGGCTTCATTGAACGTTGCCTGGTGCCGTTTGGTCTGCACCATATCTGGAACGTACCTTTCCAGATGCAGATTGGCGAATACACCAACGCAGCAGGTCAGGTCTTCCACGGCGATATTCCGCGCTACATGGCAGGCGACCCAACGGCGGGCAAACTGTCCGGCGGCTTCCTGTTCAAAATGTACGGTCTGCCGGCTGCCGCTATCGCTATCTGGCACTCTGCTAAGCCAGAAAACCGCGCGAAAGTGGGCGGTATCATGATCTCCGCAGCGCTGACCTCGTTCCTGACCGGTATCACCGAGCCGATCGAGTTCTCTTTCATGTTCGTTGCGCCGATCCTGTACATTATCCACGCGATTCTGGCGGGCCTGGCCTTCCCGATCTGTATCCTGCTGGGTATGCGTGACGGGACGTCGTTCTCTCACGGCCTGATCGACTTTATCGTTCTCTCCGGCAACAGCAGCAAGCTGTGGCTGTTCCCGATCGTCGGTATCTGCTACGCGATCGTGTACTACGTGGTCTTCCGCGTGCTGATTAAAGCGCTGGATCTGAAAACCCCGGGTCGCGAAGATGCAACCGAAGACAGCAAAGCTGGCGCGACCAGCGAAATGGCTCCGGCACTGATCGCTGCTTTCGGCGGTAAAGAGAACATTACTAACCTTGACGCATGTATCACTCGTCTGCGCGTGAGCGTGGCGGATGTGGCGAAAGTTGATCAGGCTGGCCTGAAAAAACTGGGCGCCGCAGGCGTGGTTGTTGCAGGTTCGGGCGTTCAGGCTATTTTCGGTACTAAATCCGATAACCTGAAAACTGAAATGGATGAATACATCCGCAACAGCTAAGTTGTGATATGGGGAGACTAAGGCAGCCAACTGGCTGCCTTTTTTAATGGCCGCAGGCGTTAAAAGCGCGCCCGCGGATTTTGTCACGTTAACCAGAGATCAGAACTGATAGCTGGCGGTAATGCTGAAGTTGCGCGGTTCGCCGTAGACAATTGAACCATCGATGTTGGTGTCGTAGGTTTTATCGAACAGGTTATTGACGTTACCCTGCAAAGCAAAATTTTTAGTGACCTGGTAGCGAGTGAACAAATCAACCAGCGCATAGCTGCCCTGTTCCGCACGGAAGGTGCCGTATGGCGTCGCGGTATCTTTATATACCCGGTTCTGCCAGTTAACGCCGCCGCCAACGGTCAGTTCAGGCATTACCGGCAGACGGTAGCTGGTAAACAGTTTGACGCTGGTTCGCGGCAGGTTGGGATTCACCGCATTGCCTTCATTATCTTCAGCGACAAAACGCGTCGCCCCAAAGGTCATCTGCCAGTTATCGGTAATCGCACCGTTGATTTCGAACTCCACCCCTTTGCTCACGGTTCCATCGACGGTTTTATAGGCTGCTTCGCCGTTGCTACCGGGGATTTGCCCACCGGTCGCCTGGCCGAGATTATCCTGCTCGATGCGGAATATCGCGAGAGTCGTGGTTAATCGGCTGTCCATCCAGTCCGACTTCAGGCCCACTTCATAGTTATTCCCGGTAATCGGCGTCAGATACTTACCCGAGCTATCGCGCTTGTTCTGCGGCTGGAAGACCGAGGTATAGCTGGTGTAGGCCGACCAATTGTCGTTTATGTCGTAAACCAGCCCGGCGTATGGGGTGGTATGATTTTTCTCCATGTTGTAGGTCAGCGTCTCAATGCTCCAGTTGTTATAGCGGACGCCAAGGATCAGATGCAGCGGATCAAGCAGGGAAATACGCGTAGCGGCATACACCGATTTCATGCGCGTGGTATCGTCCTGCGCCAGACTCTGCGGGCCCCAGCTGGTTTCCGGGAACCCAGCGCTATTGAAGCTGTAGAAGCTGCCAATCTCATTGGGGAAGACGTTTGCCCACGAGCTGAAATAGCGGTTATTTTGCTTGCTGTAGCTGCCGCCTATCATCAGATTATGCTGGCGGCCGAACAGGTCGTAGCCGCCGTCGGTGAACAGATCCACGGCGTCGACTTTACGCTTTCCGCTATTCCAGCCGGTACCGCCTACGTAGTCATAGCCCGGACCGTAGCTGCTATAAGGCCCCTCCAGCATCCCGGTCGCTTTATTGACGTAAGCATCTACGTACATCATTTTGCTGTCGAACTTGACCTCGGAGTGAGTGGCGTTCAGCGTTGCCTGCCAGGTATCAGCAAAGCGTTGTTTCAGCGTAACGAAGACTTTATTGATCTCTTTGTCGTTATAGGCCCAGTCTGGAGCGGTGCTGTGGGCGCGATCGTAACGGTTTGTGCTGCCATCGGTATTCCAGCGCGGCAGACCGCCCCATGTCGGGCTATTGACGTTGATACGCTGATACTCGTAGCCGGCGGATAAACTGGTCGACGTCGCGAGATCCGCATCCACAATCCCCGAGAAGAACGTTTTTTCGCTGTTGTAACGATCGAGCCATGAGTCATTATTTTGATAACCAGCGATAATGCGCGCCCGCACGTTGCCATCTTCAGTTAGCGGACTTTGCATATCGGCAACGTAGCGCTGCTTGTTCCAGCTGCCGTACTCCGCAGAGACATTTCCCTTGAACTCGCGGCTGGTCGCATGCTTACGGATCATATTGATCGACGCGGCGGGATTACCGGTGCCGGTCAGCAGACCATTCGCGCCGCGGACGACCTCCACCCGTTCGAAAAGAGCCATATCGGAAAGCGCGTCGCCCAGATTCCAGCGGGATTCAAACCAGGTCGGAATGCCATCGACCATATAGTTATCGATCTCAAAACCACGAGAGTAGTAGCTGGTGCGGTCAGAATCTGCCTGGCTGCTGCTGATCCCCATGGTGTGCTCCATCACATCACCCAGCGTTTGCAACTGCTGATCGCGCATCCGTTGTTCGGTGATGATACTGACCGATTGCGGGATATCGCGCTGGGCCATCTCCATTTTTGTCCCTGCGGAGGTAGTTTTGACGCTGTAATCCTGTTCTTGCGTATCCGAAGCGCTATCTGCGGAACCTTCTACAATAATAGTGTCTTCGGAGTGACTGGCAGCCTGGCTAAGGTTTGGGGAGAGCGCCAGCGCTATGCCCATCGCAAGCAGGGATGGAGCGTTTCGCCCATCCCGGGAGTGAGTGGAGAGAGACATCATAAACCCTTGATCATGAGATAATTGTTATTCGCTACGGCTCTCTGGCCGCGGTCGATCGTAAGCGCACTGCATTCATTTTGAATACAAATGAGAAATATACGCATTAATATTTAAACTGTAAATAAGGGTAAGCATGAAGGTCATAAAGGCGTTATTTCTGCCGTTGCATCGTTTCCAGGTAATAAACGATTAATCCGTCGGCAGCCAGGCGCTTTGTGGCGTAAGAAAAAACGCATTCAGGTTGAAAGAGGGGGAGTAACTCGCTCATACTCTTAGAGGAATTCCGTGCGTCCGCGTTTACCTGCAGGGGCAGGCCAGTGCACGGTATAAAAATGATTAAGGAATCAGTCATGGCAGAAGAAACGATTTTCAGCAAAATCATTCGCCGGGAGATCCCGTCGGATGTGGTTTATCAGGATGAGCTCGTTACCGCTTTTCGCGATATCTCTCCGCAGGCGCCGACCCATATTCTGATCGTTCCCAATATCCTGATTCCCACCGTCAATGATGTGACCGCAGAGCATGAGCTGGCTCTGGGGCGCATGATGACCGTAGCGGCGAAAATCGCCCGCGACGAGGGGCTCGCCGACGATGGCTATCGCCTGATCGTTAACTGCAATCGCCACGGCGGCCAGGAGGTCTATCATATCCATATGCACCTGCTGGGCGGCCGTCCGTTAGGCCCGATGCTGGCTCATAAAGGTTAAACTCCATGCGTGCAGCCCATATCGGCGCATTACTGGCCGTGACATTACTGGCCGGGTGCAGTTCGCATCCGGAAATACCGGTCAGCGATCAGCAAAGTCTGGTGATGGAATCAAACGTACTGGCAGCAGGAATCAGCGCTGAAGTACCAACGGTAACTGCATCCGAGATTCAGGCGACGGCGACCACCAGATTGTTCAATGAACGCCAGGTTCCGGTGACCGTGCATTATCGCTTTTTCTGGTATGACGCCAGGGGACTGGAAATGCATCCGCTGGAGTCTGCACGCAGCATAACGGTTCCTGCGCACTCTTCCGTTACGCTTTATGGCAGCGCCAATATTCTGGGGGCGCACAAGGCCCGACTTTATCTTTATCTGTAAGAGGTAATCGTAATGATTAAACTATGTCGCTATGCATTAGTTACCGCACTGGCGATATTCCTTGCCGGATGCGTGGGTCAACGTCAGGAACCCGCTCCCGTTGAGGAAGCGCAGCCGAAGCCGCAGCAGCCTGTTCAGCCGCAGCCGACTGTGCCGACTATTCCCGTGATACCGACCCAGCCGGGTCCGATTGAACACGGCGAGCAGCCTGCGCAGCCGGCGCCGCGCGTGCGTCATTTTGACTGGCACTCCGCGGTGCAGCCGATGATTGGTCAGATGCTGCAGGCCAGCGGCGTAAATGCGGGCAGCATTTTGCTGGTCGACAGCGTCAACAACCGCACTAACGGCACGTTGAATGCGGGTGAAGCCACCACGGCGCTGCGTAATGCGCTTGAGGGTAACGGAAAATTCACCCTGGTTTCCCAGCAGCAGCTGGGCGTGGCCAAACAGCAGCTTGGCCTGTCGCCACAGGATAGCCTTGGTAGTCGCAGCAAAGCGATGGGCATTGCGCGCACCGTTGGCGCACAGTATGTGCTCTATTCCAACGCAACCGGCAACGTCAATTCACCTGAGCTGAAAATGCAGCTGATGCTGGTACAAACCGGCGAAATTATCTGGTCGGGTAAAGGTGCTGTTCAGCAACAATAAGCTCACGCGCGACGAAGTGCTGTCGCGCTTTTTCCCCCACTATACGCCTGTCGCCGCGCTGTCCGAAACCGGGCTGAGCGGCGGCAGCTGTATTCTCAGCGATGGCCGGCGAAAGCGGGTGCTGCGCCAGCCGCACGACCCGCATGCGCCGTCCTGCGACTTCCGCCGCCAGTACCGTGTGCTTTCCCGCCTTCCCAATACCTTAGCGCCTGCGCCGGTTTTTTATTCTCCCGCCTGGATGGTGGTGGAATATTGCTCTGGCGACGTGGTCAACGCATTACCGGAGTGTCCGGCGCTCGCAGGGTTGCTGTATCATCTGCACCGGCAGCCACGCTTTGGCTGGCGTATCGCGCTGCGGCCGCTGCTTGAGCGTTACTGGCAGCAGTGCAGTCCTGCGCGCCGTACACCGCTGTGGCTACGGTGGCATAAGCGGCTGCTTCGCCGGGGCGAACCGCAGCCGTTACGTCTGGCGCCCTTACATATGGATGTCCATGCGGGCAACATTGTTCGCGGCGAGGCGGGACTGCGGCTGATTGACTGGGAATATGCGGGCGATGGCGATATCGCGCTGGAACTGGCGGCGGTGTGGATCGACCCCGTTGCGCATCGCCAGCTTACCGCAGAGTATGCGCGACAGGCGCACATTGATGAGCTTCAGCTCTGGCGGCAAATTCAGCGCTGGCGCCCTTGGGTGCGGCTGCTGATGGCGGGCTGGTATGAACGACGCTGGCAGCAAACCGGCGACCGGCAGTTTATCACGCTGGCCGATGAGATATGGCGTCAGTTAGACAAAAAATAAAAGGATAAGAGAGGTGGCTGTGGGCCCGGTAATGTTGGATGTCGAAGGTTTTGAACTGGATGCGGAAGAGCGTGAGATTCTGGCGCATCCTTTGGTTGGCGGGCTGATCCTGTTTACCCGCAACTATCACGATCCGGCGCAGCTGCGTGAGCTGGTTCGCCAGATCCGCGAGGCTTCGCGCAACCATCTGGTGGTGGCGGTCGATCAAGAAGGCGGTCGCGTGCAGCGTTTCCGCGAGGGCTTTACCCGTCTTCCTGCAGCGCAATCCTTCGCCGCCCTGCTAGGCATGGAAGAGGGCGGCCGGCTGGCCGCAGAAGCCGGTTGGCTGATGGCCAGCGAAATGATCGCTATGGATATTGATATCAGCTTTGCGCCGGTGCTGGATGTCGGACATATCAGCGCCGCTATTGGCGAGCGCTCTTATCATCAGGACCCCGACAAGGCGCTGGCGATAGCTCGCCATTTCATCGATGGCATGCACGGCGCGGGTATGAAAACCACCGGCAAGCACTTCCCGGGGCATGGGGCGGTGACGGCAGACTCTCACAAAGAGACGCCGCGCGATCCGCGTGCGGAAGCGGAAATTCGCGCGAAAGATATGGCCGTGTTCCGCACGCTGATCGGCGAGCAGCGTCTGGATGCTATTATGCCCGCCCACGTTATTTACAGCGACGTTGACCCCCGTCCCGCCAGCGGCTCCGCGCACTGGCTGAAAACGGTCCTGCGCGGCGAGCTGGGATTTGACGGCGTAATATTCTCTGACGATCTGTCAATGGAAGGCGCGGCGATTATGGGCAGCTATGCCGAACGCGGCCAGGCGTCCCTGGATGCGGGTTGCGATATGATCCTTGTCTGCAATAATCGTAAGGGTGCGGTCAGCGTGCTGGATAACCTGTCGCCGATCAAAGCAGAGCGTGTTACGAAATTGTATCATAAAGGTTCCATTAGCCGTCAGGCGTTAAGGGATTCCGCCCGCTGGAAGACAATAAGCGCGCAGCTGGAGCAGCTTCACGCGCGCTGGCAAGAGGCGAAGTCCGCGTAATATACCTGAAAGGCGTTGTTGTCTGGTGAGGATGCGATGATTATCTATTTACATGGTTTTGACTCAAACAGCCCCGGTAACCATGAGAAGGTGCTACAGCTTCAGTTTATTGACCCCGATGTCCGGTTGATTAGCTACAGCACGCGGCATCCTAAACATGATATGCAGCATTTGTTAAAAGAAGTCGATAAAATGCTGCAGCTAAGCGCCGACGATCGACCCCTCATTTGCGGCGTGGGTCTCGGTGGTTTCTGGGCGGAGAGAATTGGCTTTCTTTGCGATATTCGCCAGGCCGTTTTCAACCCCAACCTGTTTCCTGATGAAAACATGGAAGGCAAGATTGACCGGCCGGAAGAGTATGCTGATATCGCCACCAAGTGCGTGAATAATTTCCGTGAAAAAAACCGCGACCGCTGCCTGGTGGTGCTGTCACGACAGGATGAAGCGCTGGATAGCCAGCGTTCTGCGGACCTGCTGCACCACTACTATGAGATCATCTGGGATGAAGAACAGACCCACAAGTTTAAAAATATCTCCCCGCATCTCCAGCGAATAAAAGCCTTCAAAACCCTCGGCTGATCGCTCCCGGCCCGCAATGTGAAAACAATGCGGGCTTTTTTTATCCATTTCTGCGATTGCGCGCTCAAAAAATATGCAGTAAAACTTGATGCATATCAATTTTGGTATGACCAATGCACCGTTCATGTTATTCTCGATCTCGCTGAATGGTTTCAATGCCGTAACCTGTTGTTAATTAAAGGCTATATCAATAACCTTTAATTAACAATTGGTTAATAATTTTAGGGGGTCGCGTGACTACACCATTGAAAAAAATAGTGATTGTGGGTGGTGGTGCCGGTGGGCTGGAGCTGGCTACCCAGCTGGGTAAAAAGCTGGGCCGCAATAAGAAAGCCAAAATTACGCTGGTCGATCGTAACCACAGCCACCTGTGGAAACCGCTGCTACATGAAGTAGCGACCGGTTCACTTGATGAAGGTGTAGACGCGCTGAGCTACCTGGCCCACGCCCGTAACCACGGCTTCCAGTTCCAGCTGGGGTCAGTGGTAGATATTAACCGCGAGACCAAAACGATCGCCCTTGCTGAACTGCGTAACGAAAAGGGTGAGCTGCTGGTACCTGAACGTAAGCTGCCTTACGACACGCTGGTGATGGCGCTGGGAAGTACCTCTAACGATTTCAATACGCCAGGGGTTAAAGAAAACTGCATTTTCCTCGACAACCCGCACCAGGCGCGTCGTTTCCATCAGGAAATGCTGGATCTGTTCCTCAAGTACTCGGCGAATCTTGGGGCGGACGGTAAGGTGAATATCGCCATCGTAGGCGGCGGCGCAACCGGCGTTGAGCTGTCGGCCGAGCTGCATAACGCGGTGAAGCAGCTGCACAGCTACGGCTATAAAGGTCTGACTAACGAAGCTCTGAACGTGACGCTGGTTGAAGCCGGCGAGCGTATTCTGCCGGCACTGCCGCCACGTATCTCCGGCGCGGCGCACAACGAGCTGACCAAGCTGGGCGTTCGCGTTTTGACCAAAACCATGGTCACCAGCGCCGATGCTAACGGTCTGCACACCAAAGAAGGCGAATTTATTAACGCGGATCTGATGGTCTGGGCGGCCGGCATTAAAGCGCCGGACTTCATGAAAGAGATTGGCGGCCTGGAAACCAACCGCATTAACCAGCTGGTGGTTGAGCCGACGCTGCAAACCACTCGCGACGAGGATATCTACGCCATCGGCGACTGCGCCTCCTGCGCCCGTCCTGAAGGCGGTTTTGTCCCACCGCGCGCTCAGGCTGCGCACCAGATGGCGACCTGCGCTCTGCACAACATTCTGGCGCAGATGAAAGGTAAACCCCTTAAAGCCTATACCTATAAGGATCACGGTTCGCTGGTGTCGCTCTCCAACTATTCCACCGTGGGCAGCCTGATGGGCAACCTGATGCGCGGTTCAATGATGATTGAAGGGCGCATTGCGCGTTTCGTCTATATCTCTCTGTACCGTATGCACCAGATTGCGCTGCACGGTTACTTCAAAACCGGCCTGATGATGCTGGTAGGGCGTATCAACCGTATTATTCGCCCGCGTCTGAAGCTGCATTAATGTTGTTCGGGCGGCAGAGCCAAAAGGTGCTGTCGCCCGGATCCCTCCGCTAAGCTTTCCCCCGGAAATATCCAGAATATCCTCCTGTCTTTTCCTTAAAACCCCCTCAGATTTCTCCGAATCACCTTGATTTGCCGTACGTTCACGCACTTTTCATCCGCTTTCTTATTTGCAAGGCTTATGGCTGAGCGGCAAACTTAGCGGTAATAGCAACAAAGGAGGATGTCCCGTGAATAAATCTATGTTGGCGGGTATAGGGATTGGCGTGGCTGCCGCGCTGGGCGTTGCAGCCGTTGCCGGTCTTAACGTGTTAGATCGCGGACCGCAGTATGCGCAGGTGGTGTCCAGTACGCCGATAAAAGAGAGCATTAAAACCCCGCGTAAAGAGTGCCGAAACGTCACCGTCACTCATCGTCGCCCGGTGCAGGATGAAAACCGTATTGCCGGTTCAGTCTTAGGCGCAGTGGCCGGCGGGGTGATTGGTCATCAGTTCGGCGGCGGCCGCGGCCGCGACGTTGCCACCGTCGTGGGCGCGCTGGGCGGCGGCTATGCTGGTAACCAGATTCAGGGCTCAATGCAGGAAGGGGACACTTACACAACCACGCAGCAGCGCTGTAAAACGGTGTATGACAAATCGGAAAAAATGCTCGGCTATGACGTCACTTACAAAATCGGCGACCAGCAGGGCAAAATCCGTATGGATCGCGACCCCGGCGCGCAAATCCCGCTGGACAGCAATGGTCAACTTATTCTGACTAACAAAGCGTAAAAAAGATGTTTATCTCTATTAGCCCCTCAGTCGCTCAGGCCGAGGGGCTTTTTTTATCAGAAGCTCAGTGCGTAGTTCAGGCCAAAGGTACGGCCGCGACCTTTATATTCGTACAGAGAGCTGCTGCCGTAGGTTGGGCTGTAGAGCAGCGGCGCGCGCTGGCCCCAGACGGTGACATAATCTTCATTAAGCAGGTTCTCGATACTGAAGGTCAGTTTGCCAAGAGGTAGCGCGTAGCTGCCGATAAAGTCCACGGTATTATAACCATCAAGCTTATTGCCGCTGGCATCGCTGAGATCGAATACCTGTTGGCTCTGTACCCGCAGCGACCACGGTTCGGGCGCCCAGCCAACCCAGGCGGTGGCTTTTGACGGCGAGGCGAGCGTCACGTCCCACTTCTGCCAGCTACCGTCACTCTTCACCTGAGATTTCAGCAGGTTAAAGTTAGCTCCGGCGCTCCAGTCGCTATTCGGGAAGAAGTAATCTACGGCTCCTTCAAGGCCGTAAATACGGCGTTTATCGGACTGCACGTCGATGGTCATGTCGGTACGGTTAACGACAATCGTCTTATCGGAGGTCGAATAGTATGCCGCCAGCTGGGTGCGCAGGTTATCACCGGTATAGCGCCAGCCCAGTTCGTAAGAGTTGACTTTGATCCCCTGCAGCGGCGAGTCGCCGACGTTAACGCTGGAGAGAAGCGGGAGATGGCCGTTGACCGCCGCGCCGTACTTGCCGATGCCGTAGTATTTCCCCGGGTCCGGTAGCTCAACGCCCTGAGAGAAGTTAAACCAGGTTTGCTGGCGGTCGGTGAGATGAGCAACGATCCCGGCGTTAAACAGGAAGTTATCGTAATCGGTTTTTCCGCCCGGAATGGCATCCGCCGAGCTGACCTTACCGCCGGCGACATCCTGCTGCTGGGCATAGCCAACAAAGTCATCGACCCGGTTTTCCGTCCACTGGTAACGTACGCCGCCGCTGAGGGTGAAAATATCGTTCAGATCGTAGCTGGACTGCAGGAACGGCGCCAGGTTGGTAATGCTGTAGCCGGGATAACGGCCAGTGGTATAGATTGCCTGGTTATTCAGGCCCCCGGAAGACATTGATCGATTCAGATCGAAGAACATCTGATTGGCGTTGAACGTTTCGTGGTCCGCATCCAGCCCCCAGGTCAGGTCCAATCCGTCCAGCGGCTGGCTGTTAAGGGTGACTTTCGCCCCGTATTGATCGGTATCCTGTTTTGAGGATGAGAAGCTGCTAACCTGGCCTTTGCTCAGCGTAGGGAAGGGATAAAAGGACAAGGATTCATCGCGATAATAAACCTGACTGACGAGGTTCTGGCCAAGGAAATCGGCATCGGAATACTGCAGGCTAATGAGGTGACGCTCGGTGCCGGGTACGCGGTCCGAGTTCAGACCATCGGTGGTAAAGGCCTTGCCGTCGCCGGTCACCGCCGACATATTTTTCCCCAGGTACAGGCCATAATCGTCGCCCTGGCTTTTATAATACTGCGTAACCAGCTGCAGCTGACGGTTATCGTCAATTTCAATGGTTCCCGTCCCCATGACGTCGAGGCGATCGGAATGCTGCAGGCCGGTCTGGGTATTATCCAGGATTAGCGCATCGTGGTTACCGTCATACCAGCCGCCGAAGCGCTGATAAGCGACCGACAAACGACCGGAAGCGTGGTCGGTACCGCCGCTGACCGCTGCCGCCACGCGTTCATCGCGATCGTTGCTATTAGCAAAGCCGGATTTGCCTCCCAGTTCCAGATCGACCTGACGCTCTTGTTGTCCCTTTTTGGTGACGATATTGATAAGACCACCGGTACTGCCGCCGCCGTAGAGCGAGGTGGCGCCGGAGATCACCTCAATGTGTTCAATGTTAAACGGATCGATTGAATCCAGCTGGCGACTGTCGGTACGGGAGGAGTTAAGGCGAACGCCATCGATCAGGACGACGATCGCGCGGCCGCGCATGTTCATGCCGTAGTTGGTGCGTCCCTGGCTGCTGACGTCGATGCCAGGGATCAGCTGCGCAAGCACATCTTTAAATTCTTTACCGCCCTGTACCTGCTGTTCAATCTCCTGGCCTTCAATGACCCAGGTGGTCTGCGCCATTTCAGCGACGGTGCGATGCGTTCGGTTAGCGCTGACGATCATATTGTCATCAGCGGCCCAGGCGGGCAGGGCGGTTGCCAGCAGCAGTGGGTTGAGTACCCAGAGACGCTTGTTCATGCTCATTCCTTTTATGAGTTTATGCCCGTCATTCTTCAAGTCGCAGGTGTTGGCTTTGGATTACTCGGCCCATCCATGGCGCTGGCCCCTACGGGGCCAGCACTAGCGCAGTTCAAGGCACAAGTACCTTGTCCTGCAACTCGAATTAGTTAGGGCTAACGATATCGTTGTTTTAATTTTCCGGTACGGGTGCACCGGTTGTTACAGGGTGAAATAAACAGAAATGTTTAAGGCTGAATTCTGCCCGTATTGATTATTGTTATCAATATCATTCTCGAGAAAAAAACAAATAAACGACTGAAAACATGACGTAATGTGTGGGTAAGGCGGGGTGAAACCGGTGGTGCGCCCACCGGTAAAGGAGAAATTAGCGCTGAAGAACCTGGGGCCACAACCGCAGCGTGGTTTCGGCAATTTGCATGATTTTAGTGAAATCGGCGCCTTCGCGGGCGCTGATGGACATCCCCTGCAGTATACAGTTAAGGAACTGCGCCAGCTGATGAACATCGCCGTCTGGCGGCAGTTCGCCGCGCAGCTGCCGCTGCTGGAGAAAATGAGTGAGCGTCTGTTCCTGCATCGCGTGCCGCGACTTCACGGTATTGGCGATATCGGTTGAGGAGGCCGCCAGCGCCGCAGAGGTATTGATCATAAAACAGCCTGCCGGCGTCTCTTTGCTGGTGAAGCAGGTCGCGACGGCGGTGAAATAATCGCGCAAGGCCCGATCGACGGTTTTCTCGTCGTCAAACAAAAGCGCCTCATGCCTGGCGGCAAAACGCGAGATGTAGCGATCCAGCACCGCCCGAAACAACCCCTCTTTATTCACGAATTCGGCATAAAGCGTTGGCGCTTTTGCGCCCGTCGCTTCGACCAGATCGGCGAGAGAGGTGGCTTCATAGCCGTGCTGCCAGAAGAGTGTCATGGCCTTATCCAGCGCCGCTTCCCTGTCGAACACTTTAGGTCGGCCACGGCTTTTTTTCGTGCAACTTTGAACGTCAGTTGTCATGGTGCCGCTGTACCTGTGTTGGTGTGTTGAAGAAGCATTATAAAAATAAAGCTGATGGGCTGCCAGCGATGCAGGCCTAAAAATAAATAATTCATATATGTATGAATTTTAAGCTGTTTGTAAATAGTTAAACGAACGTTATAAAAATAGTTTGACGTGTGATGTGGATCACATTATTATTTACCTATCGATCGTTAAGTAAATGCGTTCGTCCCTACAAAAATATTCATCTGCACAGGTTTAATAATCATGAAAAATGTTAAAACATTAACCATCGCCGCTGTTCTCAGCTCGCTCTCTTTCGCCAGCTTTGCCGCTGTTGAAGTTCAATCCACTCCGGCGGGCCAGCATAAAATCGGTACCGTTTCCGCCTCTGCTGGCACCAACCTGGGTTCTCTGGAAGATCAGCTGGCGCAAAAAGCGGAAGAGATGGGTGCAACCTCTTACCGTATCACTTCAGTAACCGGTCCAAATACCCTTCACGGAACCGCGGTTATCTATAAATAATTTAGCACCACCCCTGTTTTGCCACTGACCACGCGCGGTTCTGACCCCCTTCAGTTGACCGCGCGAAGTAAGAAGTAAGTTATTCCCTGCTGAGACGCGGCGCCCACCCCTTTATGGCGCCGCGAAACGCAGTAAAGCTGTACTCTGTTTGATTATTGCCATAAAAAAACCGCCTCAGTGTGAACTGAAGGCGGTTTTTTTACGTCCGTTAGCGGATGAACTATAGCGACTGTTCGCTGGCCCGGGGGTGACGGGTCACATCAACCGGCATACCGGAGCGCAGCATCATTGCACGTTCCATCACTTCGGTATCGGTCAACTGCGCCTGTTTGAAAGCCTGCATGCTGTCAGTGAGCGTAATCGGCAGGGTCTGCGGATCGTCGTCAATATGCTTTGACAGCGGCTGGTGCACTTCTACCAGACGGGTACCGTTCGGCTCAACGGATACCTTAATGGGCGTATTGATTATCGTCACTCGGGTGCCCGGGCTAATTTCATTGTACAACGCTTTGATATCATCATCGCGCAGACGAATACAGCCGGAGCTTACGCGCATGCCGATACCGAAATCGGCGTTGGTGCCGTGTAGCAGGTAGACGCCGCCGTACGCTGCCAGACGAATGGCGTGGTGGCCCATCGGGTTATCCGGCCCGGCGGGCATGACGGCAGGCAGGTCAATGCCCATCGCCTTATAGCGGGCGCGAATATTGGCCGTAGGCGTCCAGGTTGGGTTGGCGCGTTTGTCGGATACGGTGGTGACCATCGTTGGGGTGATGGTATCACCGCCGAGCTGGCCGATGCCGATAGGGTACACGGTCACTTCATTTTTGCCCGGCGGATAGTAATAGAGACGAAGTTCGGCCAGATTCAGGACTAATCCTTCCCGTGTTGCATCGGGCAACAGCGTTTGCAGCGGGATGGTCAGTACGCTACCGGCTCGCGGAACGTAAGGATCCACGCCGGGGTTCGCCTGAAGCAGGGCCAGAAAACCGACGTTGTACTTCTTAGCGATCGCTTCCAGCGAGCCGCCGTTATTCTCGACCACGTGGAACTGGTTCTGCCCGACCAGACGGCTGCCCGGAGGCGGCAGGGGCCAGGTATTGGCGCGAGCGGGCAGCGCCAGCGCGGCGGCGATAGCCATCATCCCCAGCCAGAAAGAAAGTCGCGAAAAGCTCTTCATTACCTTAATTCCATATTAAGTAAGTGGTTATTTTTATGCGAAAAGTCCCTGAGATTATGGTCGAAAGAGTGTGTGGAAGTGCAGAGGGATTGCAAACTGTTTGTAAATTTTGCCGAATATGAGGGGGCCGGGATACGACGCGCGGATCGTATCCCGGGCACCGTTAAGCGGTGGCGTTCTCTTCCAGCTGAAGCATAAACTGGCGCACCCAGTCCATCCGCGTTTTACGCTCGGCGAGGTCCTGCGTAAATTTGAGGCGCGTCGGGCCATCCAGTCGATAGTGCTGCGGCTGCTTCTGCAGCAGGCCAATCAGCCACATCGGATTAACGTTATTCTTCTCGTTAAACTCAATGGTGCCGCCTTTTTCGTTGCTCTCAAGCTTGCGGATCCCCAGCTTCTGCGCCTGCTGGCGCAGCCGGGCGATATCGAGCAGATTGCGGGCCGGATCCGGCAGCAGGCCAAAACGATCGATAAGTTCGACTTTGATCTCCTCCAGCTCATTCTCACTCTTCGCGCTGGCAATGCGTTTGTAGAACGACAGGCGAGTATTCACATCCGGGATAAAGTCGTCCGGCAGCAGCGACGGCATCCGTAGCTCAACTTCGGTTTGCTGGCTGGTGAGATCTTCCAGCGAGGGCTCGCGCCCGGCCTTCAGCGCGTCAACGGCGTTTTCCAGTAGCTCCATATAGAGGGAGAAGCCGATGGTTTCCATAGAACCGCTCTGATCTTCGCCCAGCAGCTCGCCCGCGCCGCGAATTTCGAGGTCATGGGTCGCCAGCGCAAAGCCAGCGCCGAGATCTTCCAGCGATGCAATAGCCTCAAGGCGTTTTTGCGCATCGGGGGTCATCGCTTTCGGATGCGGCGTCAGCAGCCAGGCATAGGCCTGATGGTGCGACCGGCCAACGCGTCCGCGTAGCTGATGCAGCTGAGCCAGGCCGAAGTGATCGGCACGCTCAATAATAATGGTGTTCGCCGTGGGTATGTCGATCCCGGTTTCGATAATGGTGGTACAGACCAGCACGTTAAAACGCTGGTGATGGAAATCGTTCATCACCCGCTCAAGCTCGCGTTCGCGCATCTGTCCATGACCGATGGTAATGCGCGCTTCCGGCACCAGCTCCGCCAGCCTCTCGGCGGCTTTCCGGATGTTTTCCACGTCATTATAGAGGTAGTATACCTGGCCGCCGCGCAGCACCTCACGCAGGATCGCCTCGCGTACCACCAACGCGTCATATTCGCGCACGAAGGTTTTGACCGCCAGACGGCGGGCGGGCGGCGTGGCGATGATCGAAAGATCGCGCATACCGCTCATCGCCATATTCAGCGTGCGCGGAATAGGCGTCGCGGTCAGGGTCAGGATATCGACGTCGGCGCGCATTGCCTTGATGCGCTCTTTGTGACGCACGCCAAAGCGGTGCTCTTCATCAACAATCAGGAGACCGAGATCGCGCAGCTTAACGTCCGGCTGCAGCAGTTTATGGGTGCCGATAAGAATATCGATTTTTCCTTCCGCGACTTGCTCAAGGATCTGCGCCTGCTCTTTGGCGCTGCGAAAGCGCGAAAGCATCTCAATACGCACCGGCCAGTTAGCAAAGCGATCGCGGAAGTTATCGAAGTGCTGCTGGGCGAGCAGGGTGGTTGGCACCAGCACCGCCACCTGCTTATGGTTTTCGACCGCCAGGAAAGCGGCGCGCATCGCCACTTCCGTTTTGCCGAAGCCAACATCGCCGCACACCAGACGGTCCATCGCCAGAGGCTGGCACATATCGCTCAGGACGGCGTTAATAGCCTGCGCCTGGTCGGGCGTGGTCTCGAACGGGAAGCTGTCGCAAAATAGCTGATACTGCTGTTTATCATGTTTAAACGCATAGCCGGATTTCGCCGCGCGCTGGGCATAGATATCCAGCAGCTCGGCGGCCACGTCGCGCACTTTCTCGGCCGCTTTCTGCCGCGCTCGCGCCCAGACGTCGCCGCCCAGTTTATGCAGCGGCGCATTCTCTTCCGCCCCGCCCGCATAGCGGCTAATCAGATGCAGTGAGGACACCGGGACGTACAGTTTGGCGTCGTTGGCGTAGGTCAGCATCAGGTATTCGCCATTAATGCCGCCCGCTTCAAGGGTCGTCATTCCGGCATAGCGCCCAACTCCATGCTCCAGATGCACCACCGGCTGACCGATATGCAGCTCCGCCAGGTTACGAATCAACGTATCCGGATTGATGGTGCGGCGTGAATCCTGACGACGGCGGGCAACGCGCTCGCCCAGCAGGTCGCTTTCGCAAATCAGCGCCAGGTTGCGCTGGCTATCAATAAAGCCATGCTCGGCGGCGCCGATCATCAAATAGCGGCCGTTACCCGTCGCCTCTTCAAGACGCAAAATATGCTTTGGCGCGATCTTGATGCGGGCCAGCATTTCACCGAGTGCTTCGCGGCGTCCCTCGCTCTCAACCGAGAAAATCACCGGCCCGCTAAAGGATTCGAGGAATCGGCGCAGGTTATCCAGCGGCGCTTTGTTCTGCGCCTGAATCGCCAGCTCGGGTAATTTTTGATAGCCGAGATTGGTATTAGCGGCCTTCTCCGCCAGGCGTTCGGTTTTGAGCTGCACGCGCGGCCATTTTTTCAGCTCGCTGAACAGTTCATCGCTGCGCAACCACAGCTGCTCCGGCGGCAAAAGCGGACGCATCGGATCAACGCCGCGATTTTCAAAGCGAGCGCGGGTTTCATTCTGGAAGCGTTCGGCGCTGGCTTCGAGATCGCCGGTGTTGACGATCAGCGTTTTCGCCGGGAAATAGCTGAACAGCGGCGGCAGCGGTTCGTTAAAGAACAGAGGCTGCCAGTATTCGATCCCCGCAGGCAGCGTGCCTTTACTGACCTGCTGATAAACATGCTCGGCGTCGCGCTTAACCTCGAAGCGGTCGCGCCACTGGCTGCGAAACAGCTCGATAGCGGCCTGGTCGGTCGGAAATTCGTGCGCCGGAAGCAGGTTGATACTGGCGACTTCCTCCAGCGTTCGCTGGCTGTCGACGTCGAACAGACGCAGGCTATCGATCTCATCATCAAAAAAATCGAGACGGTAGGGCTGCTCGCTGCCCATCGGGAACAGATCAAGCAATGCGCCGCGCGTGGCGTACTCGCCGTGCTCCATGACCTGATCGACGTGACGATAGCCGGCGCTATCCAGCTGCGAGCGCAGCGCATCCCGCGACAGCCGCTGGCCTTTTTTCATCACCAGCGCGTGGCCGTGGAGGAAATTATGCGGACAGACGCGCTGCATGAGAGTGCTGACCGGGACGATCAGCACGCCGCGTTCCATGGTCGGGAGCTGGTACAGGGTAGCGAGACGTGAAGAGATAATATCCTGGTGCGGAGAGAAGCTATCGTAGGGGAGCGTTTCCCAGTCCGCCAGGCCTGCTACCATGCTGTCGGTAAACTGCCTGATTTCATCATTCAGACGCAGGGCGTTCTGCATATCGGGGGCTATCAGTACCACCGGGCCGCCGTGGCGCTCGGCCATTTCAGCCACCAGAGTGGCGCAGGCCGCGCCGGTCAGTTCGCCAAGCTGGCGCTGATCGCCGGCTTTAACCGGCAGAGAGTATCGGTATTGTTCAGGCATAGACGGTATCATGATCTCTTGAGGATTCGCTCTGCCGATATGGAGGGCAACTCGCTGATATTCAATAGTCTGATTATCCGCGATCGACCAGAATTCGCCAACCCGTATCGCAAAGGTCATGTTAGGGACGAAAATGTAACGAACTCCGATAAGCGTAAAGTTAAATAACGACTTATGTTTCTATGTTGTTGTTTATATTGATTTTTTACTGATTTTGCCAATAAAATCTACAGGTTTCAGTCATTTACGCTGCTCATAATCGCTTATATACTCGGACATCGGCTATCAGCAATCAGATGGATTACATGTATCAACCTGCCGCACTTTTTATCGGCCTTCGCTATATGCGCGGGCGCGCAGCCGACCGCTTCGGTCGTTTCGTCTCCTGGCTTTCCACTATTGGCATTACGCTTGGCGTGATGGCGCTGGTGACCGTTCTTTCGGTGATGAACGGCTTTGAGCGCGAGCTGCAAAACAACATCCTGGGGCTGATGCCGCAGGCCATTCTCAGCGCACAGCAAGGGTCTATAAACCCGCAAAAACTGCCGGAAAGCGCAGCCAGACTACAGGGCGTCACCCGCGTGGCGCCGCTGACCACCGGCGATGTGGTGCTGCAAAGCGCCCGCAGCGTAGCGGTTGGCGTGATGCTCGGCATCGACCCGGCGCAAAAAGATCCATTGACCCCTTATCTGGTTAACGTGAAGCAGAGCGATCTGCAGGCCGGAAAATATAACGTCATCCTGGGTGAGCAGCTGGCAGGGCAGTTGGGGGTCAACCGCGGCGATCGGATCCGCGTGATGGTGCCTTCCGCCAGCCAGTTTACCCCGATGGGGCGGCTTCCCAGCCAGCGCCTGTTCAACGTGATCGGTACCTTTGCCGCCAGCAGCGAAGTCGATGGCTATCAGATGTTGACCAATATCGACGATGCTTCTCGCCTGATGCGTTACCCCCAGGGGAACATTACCGGCTGGCGTCTGTGGCTGAGTCAGCCTCTGCAGGTCGACACGCTCAGCCAGCAGAAACTGCCGGAAGGCACCAAATGGCAGGACTGGCGAGAGCGAAAAGGCGAACTGTTCCAGGCCGTGCGGATGGAAAAAAATATGATGGGCCTGCTGCTGAGCCTGATTATCGCCGTGGCCGCCTTTAACATCATTACTTCTCTGGGCATGATGGTGATGGAAAAACAGGGTGAAGTGGCGATCCTGCAGACCCTCGGCCTGACGCCGCGGCAGATCATGCTGGTCTTTATGGTCCAGGGGGCCAGCGCCGGGATCGTCGGTGCGCTGCTCGGCGCCGGGCTGGGCGCGCTGCTTGCCAGCCAGCTCAATAATTTAATGCCGATTATCGGCGCGTTCCTCGACGGCGCCGCGCTGCCGGTGGCTATTGAGCCGCTGCAGGTCATCGTCATTGCCCTCGTGGCCATGGCGCTGGCATTACTCTCTACGTTGTATCCTTCATGGCGCGCTGCCGCCACTCAACCCGCTGAGGCTTTACGTTATGAATAAGATCCTGCTGCAATGCGACAACCTGTGCAAACGCTATCAGGAAGGCACCGTGCAAACCGACGTGTTGCACGATGTCAGCTTCAGCATTGAAGAGGGCGAGATGATGGCGATTGTCGGTACCTCCGGTTCCGGCAAAAGTACGCTGCTGCATCTGCTGGGCGGGCTGGACACGCCAACCTCCGGTGACGTTATCTTTTCCGGCCAGCCAATGAGCCGGCTCTCCGCCGCCGCCCGCGCCGATCTGCGCAATCGCGAACTGGGCTTTATCTATCAGTTTCACCATCTGCTGCCGGATTTCACCGCCCTGGAAAACGTAGCGATGCCGCTGCTGATTGGTAAACAGAAGGCGGCGGATATCGAGCGTCAGGCGAAAGCGATGCTGCGCTCCGTCGGGCTTGAGCACCGTAGCGATCACCGTCCGTCGGAGCTCTCCGGCGGCGAGCGTCAGCGCGTCGCGATTGCCCGCGCGCTGGTTAATAAACCGCGTCTGGTGCTGGCGGACGAACCCACCGGTAACCTTGACGCCCGCAACGCCGACAGCATTTTTCAGCTGCTTGGCGAGCTGAACATCGCCCAGCGTACCGCCTTCCTGGTGGTGACGCACGACCTCCAGCTGGCAAAACGCATGAGCCGCCAGCTGGAGATGCGCGACGGGCGCCTGACAGCCGAACTCTCCCTGATGGGGGCTGAGTAATGGCTTCTCCGTTATCGTTATTAATTGCTCTGCGCTTTAGCCGTGGACGGCGGCGCGGTGGGATGGTGTCGCTGATTTCGGTTATCTCGACCATCGGTATCGCGCTGGGCGTGGCGGTGTTGATCGTTGGCCTGAGCGCGATGAACGGCTTCGAACGCGAGCTCAATAACCGCATTCTGGCGGTGGTCCCGCACGGTGAAATTGAGCCGGTAAACCAGCCGTGGAACAACTGGAACGAGGCGCTGGCGAAGGTTGAGAAGGTCAAAGGCATCGTTGCCGCGGCGCCTTATATTAACTTCACCGGGTTGGTGGAGAGCGGCAGCAACATGCGCGCAATTCAGGTGAAAGGCGTCGACCCGCAGCAGGAAAGTCGTCTCAGTTCGTTACCCAACTTTGTGCAGAACAATGCGTGGGCCAGCTTTAAAGCCGGCGAGCAGCAGGTGATCCTCGGTAAGGGCGTTGCCGATGCGCTGCACGTCAAGCAGGGCGACTGGGTGTCGATCATGATCCCTAACTCCGATGCCGAGCACCAGCTGCTGCAGCCAAAGCGCGTCAGGCTTCATGTTACCGGCATTTTGCAGCTCAGCGGCCAGCTCGATCATAGTTTTGCCATGATTCCCATGCAGGATGCGCAGCAGTACCTGGATATGGGCAGCAGCGTGACGGGGATCGCTATCAAAGTGACCGACGTGTTTCATGCCAATACGCTGGTACGCGATGCGGGCGAAGTGACCAACAGCTACGTTTACATCAAAAGCTGGATCGGTACCTACGGCTATATGTACCGGGATATTCAGATGATTCGCGCCATTATGTATCTGGCGATGGTGCTGGTGATTGGCGTGGCCTGCTTTAATATCGTCTCGACCCTGGTGATGGCGGTGAAAGATAAAAGCGGCGATATTGCGGTGCTGCGCACGCTTGGCGCAAAAGACGGGCTGATCCGCGCGATTTTCGTATGGTATGGTTTACTTGCCGGTTCGGTAGGTAGCCTGATTGGCGTGGCTATTGGCGTTATCTGCGCATTTAAGCTGACCGCAATCATTAACGGTATTGAGGATCTGATCGGGCATAAATTCCTCTCCGGCGACATCTATTTTATTGACTTCCTGCCGTCTGAACTGCACTGGCTGGACGTCGTTTACGTGCTGGTGACGGCACTGTTGCTGAGTTTGCTGGCCAGCTGGTATCCCGCCCGCCGCGCCAGCCGCATTGACCCGGCGAGGGTGCTGAGTGGCCAGTAATTTATCGTCATGGTCGGCGTTGCCGATCGGTAAAGAGGAATGGCTGAAATGTACTATGGATTTGACATTGGCGGCAGCAAAATAGCGTTGGGCGTATTTGATAACGCGCGGCGGCTGCAGTGGGAAAAACGCGTCGCCACGCCAAAAGAGAGCTATGAAGATTTTTTGCAAGCGGTAGAAGCGCTGGTGGCGGAGGCCGACCAGCGCTTCGGCTGTCAGGGTTCGGTGGGCATCGGTATTCCCGGCATGCCGGAGACGGAAGACGGTACGCTCTATGCCGCCAACGTCCCTGCCGCCAGCGGCAGACGGCTGCGGGCCGATCTGAGCGAACGGCTGGGGCGCGATGTGCGGCTTGATAACGATGCCAACTGTTTTGCCCTCTCCGAAGCGTGGGACGACGAATTTACCCAATACCCGCTGGTGATGGGGATGATCCTCGGCACCGGCGTTGGCGGCGGGCTGGTGCTTAACGGTAAATCGATTACCGGGCATCGCTATATAACCGGCGAATTCGGCCATATCCGCCTGCCGGTGGATGCGCTGGAAGTCGTAGGGCGCGATTTCCCGCTTACGCGCTGCGGCTGCGGCCAACTGGGCTGCATTGAAAACTACCTTTCCGGACGCGGCTTTGCCTGGCTGTACCACCATTTTTACCAACAATCCTTAACCTCACCCGAGATCGTCGCGCTCTGGCAGCAGGGCGACGCGAAGGCGCGCGAGCACGTTGAGCGCTATCTCGATCTGCTGGCGGTGTGCCTGGGCAATATTTTAACGATTGTCGACCCGGATCTGCTGGTGTTGGGCGGGGGATTGTCTAACTTTACAGCAATAACCGAAGGGCTGGCGCAGCGCCTGCCGCGACATCTGCTCCCCGTTGCCAGCGTGCCGCGCATCGAACGCGCGCGTCATGGCGATGCGGGAGGTATGCGCGGTGCGGCCTTCCTTCATCTGACTCATTAACGACAGAGGTAGCTATGCAGTCGCGCCGCTTACATCGATTAAGCCGATTTCGCCGCAATAAGCGTCGGTTACGAGACCGTCTGCGTCAGCGGATTTTCTTCGGCGAAGATAAGGAGACACCTGAAACGATGGAAAAACCAAGAGTCGTGGTGCTAACCGGCGCGGGTATTTCGGCGGAGTCGGGAATTAAAACCTTCCGCGCCGCCGACGGCCTGTGGGAGGAGCATCGGGTAGAAGACGTCGCAACGCCGGAAGGGTTCGCCCGCGACCCGGCGCTGGTGCAGGCGTTTTACAACGATCGCCGTCGTCAGCTGCAAAGCCCGGACATTGCGCCCAATGCGGCGCATCAGGCGCTGGCGCGGCTGGAAGAGAGACTGGGTGACCATTTTCTACTGGTGACCCAGAATATCGATAATCTGCACGAGCGCGCGGGCAACCGTCGGGTGATCCATATGCACGGCGAGCTGCTGAAGGTGCGCTGTTCGTGGAGCGGCCAGGTGGTGGCGTGGACCGGTGATGTGACGACGGAAGATAAGTGTCACTGCTGCCAGTTTCCCGCGCCGCTGCGCCCGCACGTGGTGTGGTTCGGCGAGATGCCGCTGGATATGGATGAAATCTACCTGGCGCTGGCGGAGGCGGATATCTTTATCGCCATCGGTACTTCCGGGCACGTTTATCCGGCGGCAGGGTTTGTCCATGAAGCGCGGCTGCAGGGCGCCCACACGGTTGAGCTAAATCTCGAACCAAGCCAGGTAGGCAGCGAATTTGCCGAGAAACACTATGGCCCGGCAAGCGAAGAAGTGCCGCGCTTTGTGGAAAAGCTGCTGAAACAGCTGGCCGGGTAGACGCAACCTCACCAATACCGCGTTACGGAAAACAGGAGTGGCTATGGATAGCCCATTAGCACTATCTGCTGCGATATTTTTGGCCGCAGTGGGGGTTGGCCTGTGGAGTCAGTATGGCCTGCCTCGTCTTTCTGATAGCAGAAATATTCTGTTCATCCTCTCTCTTATTCTCGGCGTCGTATCCGCGGCTTCCTGCCTGTTTCATCTGCTGTATCTGCTGATTGAGGGCCAGAGCGCGCAGGGCGGTTCGGCGTGGTTCGGGCCGCTTATCGTGCTGGGCGCGTTGTGGAAGCCGCTGAAGTATATTGCGGGCAAGCTTGATGCTGTCTTAACGAAAAATCAGGGCAAGAAATAATCCCGGCTTTTGCCACCGCCCGGAAAAAGCGTACGGCAATCGCCTGGGCAGGCCGCTCATGAAATTCAGGACGCCTCGGCGCCCTTTATTCATAGCGCCTTCTGCATATTGATCACCGCCCGGGCATTAGATGCGCTGGTGGCCAGCACATCAATTACGCCGGTGCGCAGCGCGCCGAGGATCGCCGTTGCCTTGGTGCTTTCCGAAGCAATGGCGATCACGCACGGGATGGCGCGAAGCTGTTCAAGGCTCAGGCCGATAACCCGATCGTTCATCACCGTATCAACCGGTTTACCCTGAATATTGAAAAAACTATAGCCAGCGAGATCGCCCACTACGCCCTGTTCCTGGCGCGCAGTCGCAATTTCCTGCGGGGAGAACCAGCCGAGCTGCACCATAAAGCTATTTTCGTTCATATCGCCAAGGCCAATGATGGCTACATCCGCCTTGCTTGCCTGTTCGAGCGTGGCTTTAATCAGCCGGTTTTGCATAAACGCTGAGCGCAGTTCCGGCGTTTCGACATAGGCCGGGGCGTACAGCGTTTCGCTAAAACCGTTGAATTTACGCGCCAGGTTTCGACTGATGTGATCGGCATCGATCAGCTGGTTGTCGCGCTTGGTGCCGCCGATACCGCAAATAAAGCGACAGTTGCGCTCTGGAAAGATCCCCACGTGGTTGGCCACGGCGGCGACGTTGCGACCCTGCCCGACGGTCACGGTCATATCGCTTTTGAGGATCCCGGCGAGATAGTTGCTGACCAGCGCCGCGACCTGCTGGCGCTGTTCATCCTCGTCGTGATGGTCCAGGGCGATAAGCGCGCGCTTGATGCCGAAATGGGAGATAAACTGCTGCTCAATCTGGGAGCTGAAGACCGGGTGGTATTTCACGCTGATCTCGACAATCCCTTCGTGGCGAGCTTTTTTCAGCAACCGACCGACCTTAATGCGTGAGATCCCAAAGCGTTTTGCAATCTCTTCCTGGGTTTGCTCCTGATCGTAATAGGCCACGGCAATTTCTGTCAGCAGCGCATAATCTGAGTCTTGTTCAGTCATAGTTATCGCCTGGTGTTTCCATCTTTGATGTCTCCCTAATACTACTGCGCCTGAAGAATAAATTCCTCTGTAACGCGTTGAACAATGTCGCAATAGCCGTTGGCATCCCATGCCGCGCGGCCAATAAACAGTCCGTTAATGTCATCCTGCTGAAGCAGTTCTACGGCATTTTGCCGATTGACGCTACCGCCGTACAGCAGGGGAATGCGCCGTCCGATTTCTTCGCCGAAGGTCTCGCATAACGCCTGACGCAGCGCCCGGTGGATCTCTGCGGCCTGCTCCGGCGTCGCCGGCGTGCCGTGTTCGCCGATAGCCCATATGGGCTCATAGGCAACCAGAGTGTGTAAAACCTGCTGTTCATTCAGGCCAGAAAGCGCGATTTTCATCTGCCTCACTACCGTTTCCCGTGAGACCTGCCAGCGTTTTTCATCGGCGCTGTCGCCGATACAGATCAGAGGTCGAAGCCCGTGACGCAGGGCGCGATGCACTTTTTGGTTAATGGCGGCGTCGGATTCATTGAACGCGCCGCGACGCTCGGAGTGACCAAGCTCGACCAGGGAGGCGCCGGTTTCAGCCAGCATGGCGGCGGAAATTTCACCGGTCCAGGCGCCGTTTTCCGCTTCATGCATATTCTGCGCGCCGGTCAGGCAGGGGATCTGATGCTGCTGTAGATACTGGCTGACGGGATAAATGGCGGTGAAAGGGGGAATAATAAACGGCTGGATTTTCGGATGCCTCACCTGCGGTAACCGCTGCGCCAGCGTTTCACAAAAGGCCATGGCTTGCGATAACGGTTTATTCATTTTCCAGCTGGTTCCTAACCAGATTTGTTCCATCTTGTTCTCCATAATAGGTAAATCAATAGCTTGTCGTGAAATGGCTTTCGCTTATGAGAGAGGTTGAACTTTTTATCACCCAATGAACATATGTTAGATCACATTTTTTTATAAAATAAATCTATGGATTTTTTTATGTGATCTAAATCACCAATAACCTCTCAATCATCAGGTAATGTTTTGAGCATATGATTCACCATTGAACATATGAACAAGCCGAACTTCACTACGAGAGGTCCACGATGTCACAAGAGAAAAAGCCAGTTGTCGCACTTACCATTGGCGACCCTGCCGGGATTGGTCCGGAGATTTCAGTCGCGACGATGATGGAGAAAAGCGTCTACGACGAGTGCAAACCTTTTTTGATTGGCTCAGCGCCGATTATCGCCAGAGCAATGAAAATCATGGGCTGTGATTTTCCGATTAACAAAATTAGCCATCCGCAGGAAGCTCGCTTCAACTGGGGTACGGTGGACGTGCTGGAAACCGGTGAGTATGACTGCGAGAGCATTGAATGGGGCAAAGTGCAGAAGCTGGCGGGGCAGATGTCGCTGGACTATGTGCTGAAATCTATCGAACTGGGGAAAGCCGGCCTGATCGATGTGGTCTCTACCGCGCCGATTCATAAAGAAGCAATCAAGCTGGCGGGGTGTAAACTGCCGGGTCATACCGAGATCTATCAGGTTGAAACGCAATCCGATTATGGCCTGACCATGTTCCACGTTCATAACCTGCGGGTCTTCTTCGTGAGCCGTCATATGGCGCTTAAAGACGCCTGCGATTACGCCAATAAAGAGCGCGTTCTGGCCTGCGTGCAGCAGATCCACCATGAGTTTACCGCGCTGAATATCAAAAATCCGCGCATTGCGGTAGCCGCGCTGAATCCGCATGGTTCAGACAACGGCCTGTTTGGCCACGAAGAAGCCGATAACCTCATCCCGGCAGTCAAAGCGGCGCAGGAAATGGGGATTAACGCCATCGGCCCGGTGCCGGCAGATTCCGTCTTCCATCTGGGTAAACAGGGGCGCTATGACGCCATCCTCTCGCTTTATCACGATCAGGGGCATATCGCCTGTAAAACCCTCGATTTTGAGCGTTCCGTAACCATTACCTTTGGCCTGCCGTTTATGCGTAGCTCGGTAGACCACGGCACGGCGTTTGATATTGCCGGCACCGGTAAAGCGGGCACCGTCAGTATGCTGGAGTCCACGATGGCCGCGGTGAGCTACTGGAAAATGAAAAACCACTAATCGCTGAGGTTAATGCGAAGCAAAAGGGCAGAGAAATGGAAAAACATCTGTTAATTAGCAAAGGCTGTAAGGGCTGGGGCGGGCCGCTGACCATTAATATTAGCCAGGCGAAAAAGATTGCTTATATCACCGGGGGGATTTGTCCCCCGGTCGTTGAGCGCCTGAGCGAACTGACTGGCTGGCCTTCCGTCGACGTATTTAAAAACGGCGAGCCGCCGGAAGAGGAGATCGGCCTGATGGTTATCGACTGCGGCGGCACGCTACGCTGCGGTCTCTATCCCAAACGCGGTATTCCGACGATTAACCTCCATCCCACCGGTAAAAGTGGTCCGCTGGCGGAGTTTATTCATGAAGGGATCTACGTCTCCGGCGTGACGCCCGCCTGTATTGAAATGATCTGGCCGCAGGGGGAAGGCGGTAAGCTGGGGATCGTGGCCGACGATCTGACCGGTGCGACCACCGTCGGGGTGCTGCTGGCGCGTAGCGGGTTAAAAACCGCCGCGTTCTTCGATACTGAATCCTTCGCCCGCAATGAGGTGGAGTATCCGGCGATGGTCGTCAGCAGCGACAGCCGTCCTTTGCCGAAAGCGGAAGCCCAGCAGCAGGTCAGCGCCGCGGTGAAGCAGCTGCAGGCGCGCGGCGCGCACTACTTTACCAAGCGTATTGATACCACGCTGCGCGGCGGCATCGGCTTTGAAATTGATGCCATGCTGGAACAATTGCCGCTGGAAACGGTTGCCGTCGTCGTGCCGGCGATGCCGCAGTCGCGGCGTATTCTGGTTGGCGGCTATTCGGTAATTGACTCCGTCGCGCTTTCGCGAACCGATGTCGCACGCGATGTGCGTACTCCGGTTACCGAATCCTGGGTGCCGGGATTGCTGGCGGCGCAGACCCATCATCAGGTCGGGCATATCGCGCTGGCCTCGGTGATGAAAGGCGAGGAGCAACTGCAGCGGGATCTCCAGGAACAGCAGCAGCGCGGCGTGCGGGTGATCGTCGTCGATGCGATTACTGTTGACGATGTCGATGCGATTGCCGGGGCGGTGGTGGCGCTGAACTGGAACGTGCTGGCAGTCGACCCGGGGCCTTTTACCGAGCGGCTTGCGGTCCGTCGTGGCCTGATGCGGGAAGCGCGCAGCAGCGCGACAGCGTCGTCAGGGGCGGAAAACCCGCGCGGTTCGATTCTGGTGGTTGCCGGTAGCGCCACGCCGGTGACCAAAAAGCAGCTTCAGCATCTGATCGCTAATGATGAAAGAGTGTGTCACATCCCTGTTGATGCCGAACTGCTGGTTGACAGGAAAAACGCCGCTGAAATCGAAGTGAATCGCGTGGTGCAGCATGCCCGGCAGTGCGTGCCGGCGCAGCAGAACGCTATCTTCGTTTTTGAATCCGCGTTAACCGGGCGGCTGCTGAATCTTCAGGAAGAAGAGCAGCGCTTTGGGCTGGCCCACGGACAGGCTGCGGAAAATATTAACCAGGGACTGGGGAATATTGTTCGTGAAGTGCTTAACTGCGCAGCCGGAGAAATTAAAGGCCTGTATATGACCGGCGGCGATACGATGGTAAATGTTCTTAAAGAGCTTGGCGCGACCGGCATTGAAATGATCGACTACGTGATACCGCAAACCGATATGGTGCGTATTATCGGCGGCGATTATGCGGGATTGATTTGCGTCGGCAAAGGCGGTTTAACCGGACCAGAAGATATTATTAGCACGATTGTTGAAAGAATTTATAAAGAAGCGCAGCTATAACCCACAGGTCATATAAATAAAAAGCGACGTAATGGTCGTCCGGGTAGTATTGCGTCGTTATCTCTGTTAAATCATAATTTATGAGTTACCCTATGAACATAAATATATTAGAGAAGATGAATAAGGTGCCAGGCGGTTTAATTATTATTCCGTTGCTCGTGGCGATTCTTATTAATACCTTTGCTCCAGAAGTCCTGGGCATCGGCGGCCCGACGACCGCATTATTCAAAGTCGGTTCCAGCGCAATGATGGGGATTTTTCTGCTGATTTGTGGTACCTCGATCAATATCCGCCAGGCCGGCCTGCCGCTCTATAAAGGCGCGGTGCTGTTGTTGCTGAAATGCCTCGCCGGCGCGCTGGCCGTATGGGTGGCCGGGGCGATGTTTGGCCCCAACGGTTTCCTCGGTATTTCGACCCTGGCGCTGATTGCCTGTTTAACCAGCTCCAACAGCTCGCTATATATCGCGCTGTGCAGCAACTACGGCGATGCCAGCGATGCCGGGGCGATCTCCGTCTTCTGCGTCAAGGATGGGCCCTTTGTTACCATGATGGTGCTGGGGGTCAGCGGCCTGGCCAATATTCCTTTCGCCGCGCTGCTATCGATGCTTATCCCGCTGCTGATTGGTATGCTGTGGGGCAACCTTGATGAGCGTTTCAAACAGCTGTGCGCCGCCGCTCAGCCGCTGATTATCATTATTATGTCGTTTGCCATCGGCGCCAATTCCAGCATTAACACGGTCTTTACCGCCGGACTGTCCGGTATCCTGCTTGGCATTATCTCTGCGCTAACCGGCATTGTGTTCTATTTTATCTACAACCTGTTCCTGAAGAAGAAAACCGCGCTGGGCGCCGCGCTGGGGACAACCGCCGCCAGCTCTGCGCTGACGCCGGCAATGGTGGCTCAGGCCGATCCCTCGCTGGCGATGTACGTGGATGCCGCGACCGCGCAGCTGGCGACGGCGAGCATCATCACCATGATTACCGCGCCGATACTGGTGGCCTGGTTTGATAAGCGTCTGAAAAAGCGCGCGCCGAGGGTTGAACCGGTAAAAGAAGAAACCAGTGAAGAGAAAGTGACGTTATCTTCGCCTGCCACCAAAGGGAACAAATAATATGACTGCGCCGTTGTATTCATTACTTATCACGGCTGTCGGGAAATATGTCAAAGACTATCTACAGGAGCATCAGCTGATTTTATTTTCTGAATCCGTTCCTGACGATATTGCGATGTATTGCGCCGTACATCAGAGCAGTGAGCTGACAGCTGAATTGGTACCCGGGCAGATAATGAAAATAAATGAGACTATTTATCGAGTCACGGCGGTAGGTGGTTTTGCAACGGCAAATTTAAAACAGCTTGGCCATATCACTTTAAAATTTGATGGCGCTGCCACCGCTGAATTACCGGGGATGGTGCATCTCAGTGGTGACGTCCCCCAGAATATTCAGCGTGGCGACCAAATCTTTTTCTATCCGGAACTAAATTAAGACGTACAGCTAAATTAAGGAAATTATCATGAAAACAATCGCTATTGGTGCGGATGATGCCGCCTATGCTTTTCGCGACGCTATCGTCGCTTATCTGAATGGGCAGGGAATTAAGGTCGCGGATTACAGCAGCGATAAACGCCAGGGCAGCATGGTCTACCCGGATGTTGCCCATGCGGTGGCAATGTCAATAAAGCAGGGCGAGCACGATCGCGGCATCCTGATTTGCGGCACCGGTATTGGAATGAGCATTGTGGCGAATAAAGTGCCGGGGATACGAGCCGCCCAATGCCACGATACTTTCTCCGCCGAGCGGGCGCGCAAAAGTAATAACGCGCAGATTATCACTCTTGGCGCGCGCGTGATTGGCCCGGAGCTGGGCAAAAAAATTATTCAGGCCTGGCTTGAATCCGAATATGAAGGCGGCGGCTCCGCGTCGAAAGTGGAGCGTATCGACTATTACGAACACCAGCACGCCAGAGATTAATATCCGCAGTCGTAATATAAGGAACAGACTATGAGCCAGTTAGACGAACTGAAAAAATACACCACGGTGGTTGCCGACACCGGCGATATCGAATCGATCAAAAAATTTGCCCCGCAGGATGCGACTACCAACCCTTCACTGGTGCTGAAGGCCGCGCAGCTCCCGCAGTATCAGGCGCTCATTGCCGACGCCATCGGCAAGGCGCGTCGGCAGGGCGGCAGCCCGGAAACGCAGCTGATAAACGCCTGCGATCAGGTGGCGGTGGATATCGGTACCGAGGTGCTGCGTCATGTGCCCGGGCGTATTTCTACCGAAGTCGATGCCCGTTTTGCCTGGGATCGCGGGATGTGCGTGTCGAAGGCGCGCAAGCTTATTCAGATGTATGAAAAGAACGGCGTCGGGCCGGAACGCATCCTCATCAAACTTGCCGCCACCTGGGAGGGGATTCGCGCCGCAGAGGAGCTGGAACAAAGCGGTATCAACTGTAACCTGACCCTGCTGTTCTCCTTTGCCCAGGCGCGGGCCTGCGCCGAAGCCGGCGTCTTTTTAATCTCGCCGTTCGTAGGGCGTATTTACGACTGGTATCAGAAAAACCAACCGCAGTCGGAGTATCAGGTCGACAGCGATCCGGGCGTGGTTTCCGTGCGCCAGATTTATCAGTACTACAAATCGCACGGCTACGACACCGTGGTGATGGGGGCCAGCTTCCGCCGTATCGAGCAGATCCAGGCGCTGGCAGGTTGCGATCGCCTGACTATCTCTCCGGCGCTGCTTGATGAACTGGCCGCCAGTGAAGGGACGCTGAGTCGCCAGCTGGCGCCCGGCTGCGTGACGGAAACCCGCCCCAGCCCGATGACTCAGGCGGAGTTCCTCTGGCAACATCATCAGGATCCGATGGCGGTGGAAAAACTGGCGGAAGGTATCCGCCTGTTCGCGGTCGATCAGGTCAAACTGGAAAATCAGATTCAGCAGATGCTGTAAGGGCAGGAAAAGAGACTTATGAATACCACAAAAACCACCCGCAGCCTGTGCGCCAACGCGCTGCGAGCCCTGAGCATGGACGCAGTACAGAAAGCCAAATCCGGCCACCCGGGTGCCCCAATGGGTATGGCTGACATTGCCGAAGTCCTGTGGCGTGATTTCCTGAACCATAACCCGCAGAACCCGTCCTGGGCCGATCGCGACCGCTTCGTGCTGTCCAACGGTCACGGCTCGATGCTGATCTACAGCCTGCTGCACCTCACCGGCTACGATCTGCCAATCGAAGAGCTGAAGAACTTCCGTCAGCTGCACTCCAGAACCCCGGGCCACCCGGAAGTGGGCTACACCGCGGGCGTGGAAACCACTACCGGACCGCTGGGGCAGGGCATTGCGAATGCGGTGGGGATGGCGATTGCGGAGAAAACCCTGGCGGCGCAGTTCAACCGCCCGGGCCACGACATTGTTGACCACTTCACTTATGCGTTCATGGGCGACGGCTGCATGATGGAAGGTATCTCTCACGAGGTATGCTCCCTGGCCGGTACCCTGAAACTGGGCAAGCTGGTGGCGTTCTATGACGACAACGGCATCTCCATCGACGGTCACGTCGAAGGCTGGTTCACCGATGACACCGCGAAGCGTTTTGAAGCCTACGGCTGGCACGTGGTGCGCGGCGTTGACGGTCACGATGCTGACTCGATTAAACGCGCGGTGGAAGAAGCGCGTGCGGTCACCGACAAACCGTCCCTGCTGATGTGCAAAACCATCATCGGTTTCGGTTCGCCGAACAAAGCCGGTACCCACGACTCCCACGGCGCGCCGCTGGGCGACGCGGAAATCGCGCTGACCCGCGAAGCGCTCGGCTGGAAACACCCGGCGTTTGAAATCCCGTCTGAAATCTATGCCCGGTGGGATGCGAAAGAAGCCGGTCAGGCGAAAGAGTCCGCGTGGAACGAGAAATTCGCCGCCTACGCCAGAGCCTTCCCGCAGGAAGCCGCCGAGTTTACCCGCCGTATGAAAGGCGAGATGCCGGCTGATTTCGACGCGAAAGCGAACGAATTCATCGCGAAGCTGCAGGCTAACCCGGCGAAAATCGCCAGCCGTAAAGCGTCGCAGAACGCCATTGAAGCCTTCGGCCCGCTGCTGCCTGAGTTCCTCGGCGGCTCCGCTGACCTGGCGCCAAGTAACCTGACCCTGTGGTCCGGCTCTAAGGCTATCAACGAAGACGCTGCCGGTAACTATATCCACTACGGCGTGCGTGAATTCGGTATGACCGCCATTGCCAACGGTATCGCCCTGCACGGCGGCTTCCTGCCGTACACCTCCACCTTCCTGATGTTCGTGGAATATGCGCGTAACGCGGTACGTATGGCGGCGCTGATGAAGCAGCGTCAGGTGATGGTCTACACCCACGACTCCATCGGTCTGGGCGAAGACGGCCCGACGCACCAGCCGGTTGAGCAGGTGGCTTCCCTGCGCGTCACCCCGAACATGTCCACATGGCGTCCGTGCGACCAGGTGGAATCCGCCATCGCGTGGAAATACGGCGTAGAGCGTCAGGACGGCCCGACCGCGCTGATTCTGTCGCGTCAGAACCTGGCGCAGCAGGAGCGCACCGAAGAGCAGCTGGCGAACGTCGCCCGCGGCGGCTACGTGCTGAAAGATTGCGCCGGTCAGCCGGAGCTGATCTTCATCGCCACCGGCTCTGAAGTGGAGCTGGCGGTTGCCGCTTACGAAAAACTGACTGCCGAAGGCGTGAAGGCGCGCGTGGTTTCCATGCCGTCCACCGACGCGTTCGACAAGCAGGATGCGGCTTACCGTGAAGCGGTGCTGCCGAAAGCGGTCTCTGCGCGCGTGGCCATCGAAGCGGGTATCGCCGACTACTGGTTCAAATACGTGGGCCTGAACGGCGCGATCGTTGGCATGACCACCTTCGGTGAGTCAGCGCCGGCGGAGCAGCTGTTTGAAGAGTTTGGCTTCACCGTGGACAACGTTGTCGCGAAAGCGAAAGCGCTGCTGTAGTCCTTCCCCCTTCCCGGGGGCGGCGCGGTAAAGCCGCGCCTTGCCCGGGCTACAGGGCCAGCGCGGTCGGGTAGTCCGGACCGGTGCGCGGCACCGCCAGCGGGAAAAGAATCTGGCTTCACCGTAGACAACGCGGTTGCCAGAGTAAAAGCACTGTTGTTATTTTCGACCGTTAAAATCCGGCCCCTCATCGCTGTCTGGTGGGAGGGCCGTTATAATGTTGATTGTCTATTTCACATATATGTAACGTTGTGATTAACAAAACAGTATCAGACAGACATTTGTGGCATGTTTCTTAACTCGGACAACAGAGAAGGAATAACACCATGGCCACTGAGTATGTTGACTACCTGATCCTCGGCGACGAGCATCACGGCGAAATCCATCGGGATATTAAAAGCCACTCTCTGCGGGTCCGTTCGAAATACGCCGCCGGTTCCGGCAGGGGGGACGCTTCTGCTGCGCAGCCGAAAATGGCGAACTACAAAGTACATGAATATCCGGCGCAGGATGGACGATTTTATCTGGTGGCGACCAACTATTCGCTGGCCGATTTTGACGTTGAGGAAGCGCTAATAAAGTCGAGAATACATCCGCTGAGAAGCTAGCGGCGGTCCTCCCGAAGAGGCCGGGTAATGCTACCCGGCCTGTGAGATGATTAACGACCCGCTTTTAGCTTCTGATAATACTCTTCATAAAGCGTGCTGGCGCTGCCGACATCGTTCTGCCATTCGCCTTTCTGAATCGTCGCGGCGTCCGGATAGAGTGATTTATCATTGGCGACCTCCGGGCTCAGCATTTTACGCGCGGCCAGGTTTGGCGTCGGGTAACCGATAGTTTCTGCAACCTGTTTGGCCACTTCCGGGCGCAGCAGGAAGTTGATCAGCTTCAGCGCGCCGTCGACGTTTTTGGCATTGGCCGGAATCGACAGGCTATCCATCCAGAAGATGCCGCCTTCTTTTGGCCACACGACTTCCAGCGGCGTACCGGCCTGACGCGCAACCCACGCGGAGCCATTCCACACCATGCCGAGATTTACCTCGCCTTCCATATACGGGTTCGCCGGGTTATCGGAGTTGAACGCCGCGACGTTCGGCATTAGTTTTTTCAGCTCGTTATAGGCCGCTTCAATCTCTTTCGGATCGGTAGTATTGCCGGAGTAGCCCAGTTTACGCAGCGCGACCTGGAACACTTCGCGCGCGTCGTCGGTCAGCAGCAGGCTGCTCTTATACTCTGGCTTCCATAGATCCGCCCAGCTGGTAACGGTTTTCGGATCGATCTCATCGCTATTGATTCCGATGGCCGTCGCGCCCCAGATGTACGGAATAGAGTAATCGTTATTCGGGTCGAACGGTTTATTGAGCATTTCAGGATCGAGATTGCCGAAGTTGCTCAGCTTGCTCTTATCGATCTTCTGCAGCATGCCCTCTTTACGCATTTTGTCGACGAAGTAGGTGGAAGGTACCACCAGGTCATAAGCGCCGTCTTTATAGGTTTTGAGCTTGGCATACATGGTTTCGTTCGACTCGTAGGTTGAATAGATCACCTTGATGCCGGTCTCTTTGGTGAATTGCTCCAGTAGCCCCGGCGGGACATATTCGGTCCAGTTGTAGAAATAGAGCGTTTTGCTATCGTCCGCGTGCGCGGCGCTCATCCCGATTGCCAGAGCGCCCGCAGCGAGCAGGTGGCGTGACCATTTTTTCATTTTAACGTCCCCTGAGTTTTATCACGTGCAATTATCTGGCTGGCAATGACCATCACCAGCGACAGAACCAACAGAATCGTCGCCAGCGCATTGACCTCTGGCGATACCCCAACTTTGACCATCGAATAGATCTTCAGCGGCAGGATCTCATAGCCCGGCCCGGTTACAAACGAAGAGACCACCACATCATCCATCGACAGGGTGAAGCTCAGCAGCCACCCTGCAGCCACCGCGGGCAGCGCCAGCGGCAAAATGATCTTTCGCAGAATCGTCATTTCGCTGGCGCCGAGATCTTTCGCTGCTTCCAGCATCCGCACGTCAAAACCTTTCAGGCGCGAAAACACCGTGACCACCACGAAGGGCAGGCAAAAGGTGATGTGGGAAAACAGCAGCGACCAGAATCCCAGCTGAATACCGATCAGCATAAACAGCACCAGCAGCGAAATCGCCATCACGATATCCGGGGACATCATCACTACAAACAGCATTCCGCTGACGAACGGCTTGCCGCGAAAGCGATAGCGGTACAGCGCGACGGCGGTCAGCGATCCGATAAGCGTAGCGAAAGTCGCCGACAGCACCGCCATGGTCAGTGAGTGCTGTGCTGCCTGCAGCAGACTGTCGTTATTCATCAGCAGGCTATACCAGTTGGTGGTAAAACCCTGCCAGTTAATGCCGAAGCGCGAACTGTTAAACGAGTTAACGATCAGGATAATAATGGGAATGTAGAGATACGCGTAAATAGCGGTCATAAAGCCGCCGCGCAGCAGTCGACCGATCATTCCAGCTCCACCTTTTTATTCAGTAAACGCGCTGCGCGCCAGTAAATCAGCAGCATCAGGCCCATCACCAGCGTTAGCGTAATGCTGGTCGCCGCACCGAACGGCCAGTCGCGGATGTTGAGGAACTGGCTCTTAATGACGTTACCAATCAGTAGGTTTTTCGCGCCGCCCATCAGGTCAGACACGTAGAACAGCCCCATTGCCGGAAGCATCACCAGCAGGCAGCCGGCAATAATGCCCGGCATGGTCAGCGGAATGATGATGCGGATAAAGGTTTGTAGTTTATTGGCGCCGAGATCTTTCGCCGCTTCCAGCAGCGGACGATCGAGCTTTTCGATGCTGGAGTAGAGCGGCATCACCATAAACGGCAGCAGAATATAGACCAGGCCGATAATGACCGCCGATGGCGTATACATGATGCGCAGCGGCGTATCGATGACGCCCAGCCATAGTAAAAATTCGTTCAGATAGCCCTTGGTGCTGAGGAAAATTTTCAGTCCGTAGATACGAATCAGCGAATTGGTCCAGAACGGCACAATCAGCAGAAACAGCATCAGCGGGCGTATCTTCTCCGGCAGCCTTGCCAGAAACCAGGCGAAAGGGTAGCCAAGCGCCAGACAGGCCAGGGTCGCCATGAACGCCATATTCAACGAATGCAGCAGCACGTCGTAGTAGAGCGGATCGAGCAGGCGCGCGTAGTTATCCAGCGTAAAGACCAGCTTGACGAAGTTGGTATCGTCGCGGGTCAGAAAGCTGGTGGCGATAATCATCAGGTTGGGCAGAAAGACAAACAGCACAAGCCAACCCACTATGGTGGCAATCACCACATTCTGGAATTTACTGGTGTTCTTCATCGGCCAGCACAACCTCCCAGCTTTCTACCCAGTTAATGGCCATTTTCTGGTCGAGAGAGTGGTCAAAATCAGGGTCGTCTTCATTGAAGAATTCGCTGACCATGACCATTTTGCCGTTTTCCAGTTCGACCACCGATTCCAGCGTCATTCCTTTATAGTTGCGTTCGCGGATATAGCCTATCAGGCCATCGGCTTCATTACTGTGGTGGATCTCATCAACGCGCAGGTCTTCCGGGCGCAGCAGCACGTTAAGCCGCTGGCCTTTTTCAACGGCGAAGTTGACGTAAATATTGCATTCGCGGCCTTCTACGCTGGCACGCACCCGCTGCTCGTCAATCCGCTCGATGACCGTGGCGTTGAAGATGTTGATTTCGCCAATAAAGCTGGCGACAAACAGGTTTTTCGGCTCTTCATAGATTTCGCGCGGCGTGCCGTCCTGCTCGATTTTGCCATCGCGCATCACCACGATACGGTCGGACATGGTCAGCGCCTCTTCCTGATCGTGGGTGACGAAGACGAAGGTGATGCCGAGTTTACGCTGCAGCGCCTTCAGCTCGTTCTGCATCTGTTTACGCAGTTTATAATCGAGCGCTGAGAGGGATTCATCCAGCAGCAGCAGGCGCGGTTTGTTAACCACCGCGCGGGCAATGGCCACGCGCTGCTGCTGTCCGCCGGAAAGCTGATGCGGTTTGCGCTGGGCGAACTCTTCAAGCTGCACCATTCGCAGGGCGTCGTGGACGCGGGGAGCGATTTCCGCCGGCGGGGTTTTCTGCATCCGCAGGCCGAAGGCGACGTTCTCAAACACCGTCATGTGCGGAAAGAGCGCATAGCTTTGAAAGACGGTGTTCACGTGGCGGTTTTCCGCCGGGATATGGGTGATATCTTGATCTTCGAGATGGATTCGGCCGCTATCGACGGTTTCCAGTCCGGCGATAAGACGAAGAACGGTTGTTTTACCGCAGCCAGAGGGGCCAAGCAGGGTGAGAAACTCACCGTTGTTGATGGTCAGATTGAGGCCGGAGATTACCGTTTTACCATCAAAGCTTTTGCGAATTTCCGTCAGCTGAACCAGCGGAGAACGCGAACGCGGTTGTATATTCAATTTTTGACTCTGTCCCATGTAGACGCAGCGGAAAGCTTACCGATGCGGGGTTTGTGGTTAACCACCTTTGGGTTTGCACATAAAATAATAAGGCCGAGCATTCTACGGCAAACGCCTGTAATCGCCAATGATTGATGCGCCATGATGAGCTACCTTTACAACATTATCGTTCGAAATGTATTAAATTCTCATTTGCCGGGCTAAAAATGACCTGACGCAATATTTGTCTTTTCCGGCTTATCAATAATGTTGTCACAAAAGAAGAGGGTGGCTACATGGATAAATTGCTTGAGCGTTTTTTGCAGTACGTTTCTTTGGACACGCAGTCGAAGCCTGGCGTGCGGCAGGTACCGAGCACGGAAGGACAGTGGAAGCTGTTACGGCTGCTTCAGGCGCAGCTTGAAGAAATGGGACTCGTGAACGTGACGCTGAGTGAAAAAGGGACGGTCATGGGCACCCTGCCAGCTAACGTTGCGGGCGATATTCCGGCGATTGGCTTTATTTCCCACGTCGACACGTCGCCTGACTTCAGCGGCAAGAACGTCAATCCGCAGATCGTAGAAAACTATCGCGGCGGTGATATCGCACTCGGTATTGGCGATGAGGTGCTTTCGCCGGTGATGTTCCCGGTACTGCACCAGCTGCTGGGGCAGACGCTGATTACCACCGATGGTAAAACGCTGCTCGGCGCCGATGATAAAGCCGGTATCGCGGAGATCATGACCGCGCTGGCGACGTTGAAGGCGAAGGAGATTCCCCACGGCGATATCCGCGTGGCCTTTACGCCAGACGAAGAGGTGGGCAAAGGGGCGAAGCATTTCGATGTCGCCGCGTTTGATGCCCGCTGGGCCTATACCGTCGACGGCGGCGGCGTGGGCGAACTGGAGTTTGAGAATTTTAACGCCGCGTCGGTTACGATTAAGATCGTGGGCAATAATGTGCATCCCGGCACCGCGAAAGGAGTGATGGTCAACGCCCTGTCGCTGGCGGCGCGTATCCATGCCGAGGTGCCTGCTGACGAAGCGCCGGAAACCACCGAAGGCTATGAGGGCTTCTATCATCTGGCCAGTATCAAAGGCACGGTGGATCGCGCCGACATGCACTACATCATCCGCGACTTTGACCGTAAGCAGTTTGAAGCCCGCAAGCGCAAAATGATGGAGATCGCCAAAAAGGTCGGCAAAGGGCTGCATCCGGATTGTTATATTGAGCTGGTCATCGAAGACAGCTATTACAATATGCATGAGAAGGTGATGGCGCATCCGCACGTGGTGGAGATTGCCCGTCAGGCGATGGTGGATTGCCAAATCGATCCGCAGATGAAGCCGATTCGCGGCGGTACCGACGGCGCCCAGCTCTCCTTTATGGGTCTGCCGTGCCCGAACCTGTTTACCGGCGGCTATAACTACCACGGCAAGCATGAGTTTGTGACGCTCGAAGGCATGGAGAAGGCGGTGCAGGTGATTGTGCGTATCGCCGAGCTAACGGCAAAACGAGGCGCGTAACGTACAGGCCCGGTAAGGCGTTAGCCGCTACCGGGCGAACCGAAGACTTAGTCCTCAAAGAACCAGTAGCCGCTGTTGACCAGCGCGGCCAGCAGGGCGAGGAAGGAGGGATCTTCCAGCGCATCGCCAAGATGCTCTGCATTGAGCGTCAGGTGGGTTGCCAGCGCGTCCAGCGCCGGGCGGTGCGGAGAGTTAATTTTCTCGCCATTGACGAACACCTCACCATCAATTCGCAGCACGCGCAGGCCGCCGAGACGTGTCAGCTTATCCCCCTGCTGCAGGGCATCGTAAATCTCATCCGGCTGGTACGGCGGCTCCGGCGGCGCCACGTCCAGCTCGTGGCGGGACTGAGTAATAAATTCGCCAAACCACTGCTTAAAGTGCTCTGGCTGATTAATTAAACCCAGCATCATATCGCGCAGGCGGTCCAGCTCGACGGGCAGAATATCCGCAGGATGCTCGCGCGACGGCACGTCCGGGTCGGCGTAGCGCTGGCTACCCAGTTCACGCTGCAGAATATAATCGGCAAAGCCGCTGAACAGCTCGCGGGCGTTAGGCGCGCGATAGCCGACCGAATAGTTGAGCGAGTTTTCCAGCGAGTAGCCTTCGTGCGGGAACCCCGGCGGGATATACAGAATATCGCCGGGCTCCATCTCTTCATCGATTATGGCTTCGAACGGGTCGACCTGCAGCAGGTCCGGGTGCGGACAATGTTGCTTCATCGGCACCTTTTCGCCCACGCGCCAGCGGCGGCGACCGGTACCCTGAATGATAAACACGTCGTATTGGTCGAGATGCGGGCCGACGCCGCCTCCCGGAACGGAAAACGAGATCATCAGATCGTCAATGCGCCAGTCGGGAAGGGCGCGGAACGGGTGCATCAGCGCCGCCGTCGGCTGGTGCCAGTTATTGACCGCCTGTACCAGCAGCGACCAGTTATTTTCGCTCAGATGGTCGTAGCTCTCAAACGGACCGTGGCTGACCTGCCATTTACCGTCCTGATGACTGACCAGGCGACTGTCGACTTCGCTCTCCATCGCCAGTCCGGCCAGCTCGTCCGGGCTTAACGGATCGACGAAATTAGCAAAGCCCCGTTTCAGCACTACCGGGCGTTTTTGCCAGTAGCGTTCGATAAAGTCGGGCCAGTTAAGCGTTAATTGATAATCCATATTTATATTCCACAGCAGGTGTCTGTCAGGGATTATAACGGATGCGGCACCAGCATGATGCAGGCACCGTTAAAAAACCGACTGTTTTAGCTCTCTTTATCTTCCAGGGCCTGGCGGCCAAAAATAACTTCCATGCAGGCGCCGCCGAGCAGGCTCTCTTCGGCGAGAATTCGACCATCGTACTGGGCAACGATATCTCGCGCGACGGAGAGCCCCACGCCCTGGCCGGGACGCAGCGTGTCGGCGCGCTGGCCGCGATCGAATACAGCGCTGCGCATCGTGTGGGGGATCCCGGGACCATCATCCTCTACGAGGATGTGTAAATGGTTGTCGTTGGTCTGACGGACGGAGACTTCGACAAACTCCAGACAGTATTTGCAGGCGTTATCAAGCACGTTGCCCATCACTTCCATAAAATCATTCTTTTCGCCGACAAAACTGATTTCCGGCGAAATATCCAGGCTAATATTCACGCCTTTGCGCTGGTAAACTTTATTCAGCGCCGAGGTCAGGCTATCGAGCAGCGGAGCGATGGGATGCAGCTCGCGACTTAGCAGCGACCCGCCGCTGCGCATGCTGGCACGGTGCAGGTAGTAGCCGATCTGCTGCGAGATACGGCTAATCTGCTCCAGCATTACCGGCTCTGCTTCGTTGACGCTGAGCTTCTCGCCGCGCATGGAGCGTAAGGTGCTCTGCATCACTGCGAGAGGCGTTTTCAGGCTATGGGTCAGGTCGGTCAGGGTAGTGCGGTATTTGTCATAACGCTCGCGTTCGCTTTTCAGCAAGCGGTTGAGGTTGCTGACCAGCCGCGTAAGCTCCCGGGTGGTGTTGGGATTGAGCAGTTCACGGTGATGCTCCTCCAGTTCGCGCACCTCTTTGGCCAGCGATTCAATAGGGCGCAAACTCCACCATGCCGCCACCCACAAAAGCGGGATCACCAGCAGCAGGTTGGCCGCCAGTACGTAGATAAACCAACTCCATACCATATACGAGCGCTTGAGCTCCACCGGTATGGTGTCGACAACCACGATGCTGAGCTGCGGCATGGTGCTGGTGGCCGGATAGATATTGATCGCCACCGAGTGGGTCATTTCGGAGCTGTCGTCCTCTTCCCGAATGGCATTCAGCTGCTGTTGGATCTCATGATTGTTGTGCTGCAGCATGCTGCTGCTGTCCACGTCGGCCTCAATTTCATGAAAGCCGTTGTTTTTGAGCCATTCCGGTTGGATACGCTTCACCAGCCAGGGAACATCGCGCTGCGCCCATAATAACCGACCGTGAGCGTCGTAAATCAGCGTCACCGTCGGACTTTGCATATTGAGGTTGTCGGGAATATCAACGTCGATGGCGTTGTTTTCCCACTTTGCCAGCATATAGAACAGGTTGCTCTCGCCGCGCAGCAGGCGGAAGGTGGTTTTATCAAAGCTTACGCTATAGCCGACCAGCGCGACCATGCCATAAGACAGCGACAGGATCAGCACCACGGCGGCCGTCGCCAGCAGAAAGCGGACGCGTAACGATAGCGGTAAAATATGCCGCAACAGCCCTTTCATCCGCGCAGTTCGAACAGATAGCCCTGGCCGCGCACGGTGGTAATCACATCCTGCGGATACTCAGCCTGGATTTTTTTACGCAATCGTCCCATCAGCACATCGATGGTATGGCTTTCGCGCAGCTCGGCGTCGGGATAGAGCTGCAGCATCAATGAATCTTTGCTGACTACTTTGCCCCGGTTACGGATCAGGGTTTCCATAATGGTGTATTCAAACGCCGTAAGCTTGATGGGCTGGTCATTAACCGACAGCTCGCGACGCGATAAATCTACCTGGAATGGCGGTATTGAGATCACCTGCGATGCGAGGCCGCTGTTGCGCCGCAGAAGCGCCTGCATACGCGCGGCGACCTCTTCGATGTGAAACGGCTTGGTGACGTAGTCATCCGCTCCGGCGCTCAGCACCTCGACTTTATCTTGCCAGCCTTCGCGCGCGGTGAGGACCAGAACCGGTACCGATACGTCGTGGCTGCGCCAGCGGCGAATCAGCGAGAGGCCGTCTTCATCCGGCAGGCCAAGATCGACAATGGCGATGTCCGGAACGTGTTCACCCAGATAGTAATCCGCTTCCTTTGCGTCTTCCGCCGCATCTACCTGATGGCCAAGCTCCTGTAGCTGAACTTTCAGGTGATGGCGCAGCAGAGCGTTATCCTCAACCACGAGTACGCGCATGCCCGTTCTCCATTTTATTTATGATTTGAATAGCTTAGCGCTAATTATACACCTTTAATATAAACAGCTGTTAAATAAAGAATTTTATTTAATTTTTTGTACCTTAGCCTCATGAAAATTCAACGGTAATCCGTCCTCGGTCATCGGCGTCATCACGGGAACCGGGCGCTGCGTACGTTTATCGATCAGTACCGAGTGGCGTTCGCCATCGGCAAAGAGATGCTGCTCTCCCCACTGGCGTAGCGCAACGACGACAGGGAACAAGCGCTGGCCTTTTTCCGTCAGTACGTATTCCTGATAGGCCGTGCCGTCTGAGGCGGATTGGGTAGTGAGAATACCCGAGTTTAGCAATTTGTGCAGACGGTCGGAGAGAATATTACGCGCTATACCAAGGCTTCGCTGGAAATCGCTGAAGCGACTGGTGCCATCAAAGGCATCGCGCACAATCAACAGCGACCAGCGGTCGCCGATAATATCCACACTTCGGGCGACGGGGCAGGTTGTGTTTTCCCTGTTTTCTGATGAGGACACAGGCGCTCCTGAGGAGATGGCAAACTAGTTGCATTTTAAAACTTCATGCTCCAGACTGCAATGAGTTTTGTTTTGAAACCAGAATGCTCCAGGGGGGAAGGATGAAAGCGACATTATTATCGCCATCGCCAGAGGGGCCGCCAACGGTCATGCCGCGTAGTCTGGTGCTGCTGTTTGCTATCGCCAGCGGCCTGAGCGTGGCAAATGTTTATTACGCACAACCGCTCCTTGATGCCCTGGCGCACGATTTTGCGATCGGCCACGCCGCGATCGGTGGCGCGATCGCGGCAACTCAGCTTGGCTGCGCGCTGGCTTTGTTATTGCTGGTACCGCTGGGAGACAGGCTGAATCGCCGCCGCCTGATGGCGACGCAGGTGATATTACTGATCGCTGCGCTATTTGCCGTCAGTCTGGCAACATCGACAGTAATGCTGTTAGCCAGCATGCTTGCCGTTGGTCTGCTGGGTACCGCCATGACGCAGGGGTTGATTGCTTATGCCGCAAGCGCGGCCGCCCCCTCTGAACAGGGCAGGGTAGTGGGCGCAGCGCAAAGCGGGGTCTTTATTGGATTGCTGCTGGCGCGGGTATTTTCGGGAAGCATCAGCGATCTGTTCGGCTGGCGTGGGGTATATATCTTTGCCGCTTTGCTAATGTTGGGCATCGCGCTTCCCCTGTGGCGTCGTCTGCCGGTACTGGCGGTTGCATCGCGCCCACTGAGCTATCCCCAGCTTCTGATATCCATGCTGGCGCTGCTGCGTCAGGAGAAAAACCTGCAGGTGCGAGGCATGCTGGCATTACTGATGTTTGCCGCGTTCAATATCTTCTGGAGCGCGTTAGTTTTGCCGTTAAGCGCGCCACCCTTTAGCTTTTCTCATACCGAGATTGGCGCCCTCGGCCTGGTGGGCGCGATCGGCGCACTGGCGGCAGGTCGCGCTGGTCAATGGGCCGACCGCGGATATGCCCAGCGCACCAGCGCCGCGGCCCTGGTGATATTGCTGATGGCGTGGTGGCCTTTATCACTGATGGCATGGTCGCCAGCGGCACTGCTGATTGGCATTGTCATGCTGGATCTCGGCGGCCAGGCGCTGCACGTCACTAATCAGAGCATGATTTTCCGTCGCCGTCCTGAGGCGCACAGCAGACTGGTCGGTTTGTATATGCTGTTTTATGCCCTCGGCAGCGCGCTGGGAGCGATAAGTACGACTGCGGTATATGCCAGCGCAGGATGGCAAGGCGTCTGCCTGCTGGGAGCATCAGTTAGCCTGCTGGCGCTGCTATTCTGGTTAATAACCCGGGGGATGACGACGAGCAGATGAGAGGGAGGAAAAATAACCCTCTTTCCCGGCGGAAAGAGGGTCGAAAGGCTTACTTCAGTTCGTCAACCATCGTGGTCGCGCGGCCGATGTAGTTAGCCGGGGTCATGGCTTTGAGGCGAACTTTTTCATCTTCCGGCAGCGCCAGGCTGTCAATAAACTGCTGCATGCCTTCGGCATCGACGCGCTTGCCGCGGGTCAGCTCTTTCAGCTTCTCGTACGGCTTCTCGATGCCGTAGCGACGCATGACGGTCTGGATCGGCTCGGCCAGAACTTCCCAGTTGTGGTCCAGCTCATCCAGCAGACGGTCTTGATTCAGCTCCAGCTTGCTCACGCCTTTCAGGGTTGACTGGTAGGCGATCAGCGCGTAGCCGATGCCCACGCCGAGGTTGCGCAGCACGGTGGAGTCGGTCAGATCACGCTGCCAGCGGGAAACCGGCAGTTTACTTGCCAGATGCTGCATAACCGCGTTGGCCAGACCGAGGTTGCCTTCGGAGTTCTCGAAGTCGATCGGGTTGACTTTATGCGGCATGGTTGAGGAGCCGATTTCGCCAGCAATGGTTTTCTGCTTGAAATGGTTGAGCGCGATGTAGCCCCACACGTCACGGTCGAAATCAATCAGGATGGTATTGAAGCGGGCGACGCAGTCGAACAGCTCGGCGATATAGTCGTGCGGCTCAATCTGGGTGGTGTACGGGTTCCACTGGATGCCCAGAGAAGTCACGAACTCTTCGCTAAACTGATGCCAGTCAACTTCCGGATAGGCAGCGATATGGGCGTTATAGTTACCCACCGCGCCGTTGATTTTGCCAAGGATTTCGATCTGGTTCAGCTGACGATACTGACGCTCCATACGGTAAGCGACGTTGGCCATCTCTTTACCCATGGTGGACGGCGTAGCCGGCTGACCGTGAGTACGGGAAAGCAGTGGGATATCGCGATACTGTACCGCCAGCTCTTTCACCGCGTCGATGAGCTTGCGCCAGTATGGCAGGATCACTTCGTCGCGAGCGGTTTTCAGCATCAGCGCGTGGGACAGATTGTTGATGTCCTCGGAGGTGCAGGCAAAGTGGATAAACTCGGAGACCGCGTGCAGTTCAGCCACGTCGGCGACTTTTTCCTTGAGGAAATACTCAACCGCTTTGACGTCGTGGTTGGTGGTGCGCTCGATAGTTTTGATGCGCTCTGCATCTTCTACGCTAAAATCGGCGACGATTTTATCAAGGTAACCGTTTGCGTGGGCAGCAAAAGCAGGAACTTCCTTGATCGCTGCGTGCGCGGCCAGTTTTTGCAACCAACGCACTTCTACCTGAACGCGGAATTTCAGCAAACCGAATTCGCTGAAGATACCGCGCAGCGCGCTGACTTTGTCGCCGTAGCGGCCGTCGACTGGGGAAACGGCGGTCAGTGAGGATAATTCCATAGATCACAACTCCGGGGTTAAATGAGCAAGAATTTGTTTGGCCTGGTTAACCAGACGATTACGAGAAAACATTAGCTGCAGACGGCCGCCGCCGACCTGGTGCCAGAGCACCGCAGAGCGAATACCCGCCAGCAGGGCAGAGCGAACCTTTGCCTGAACCTGAGGGCTTTGCAGCACGGCTGGAGAGCCGGTGACCTGAATACGCGGGCCCAGCGGGCTAATAACATCCACATAGATGCCCGCCATTGCGCTAAGCAGCGTCTCGGATTGCAGATCGAAATGTTCAAGCTGACGGCGCAGACCGCCGATACGGTTGCCGAGGGTATCCATGGCTCCTTTGCTGGCGGCAAGCTTACGTTCCAGCACCATCAGGCTTAAAGTATAGCGGGTGAGTTCGGCGTTCAGCCCCTGGCGACTGCTGGTATTCAGCACGCCGATGAGGGTTTCCAGCCCGAGGCGAAGATTGGCTTCACTACCACCGAACACCGCCAGCGTAGACTCCGGGTCGAGATCGATGATGCTGTTCAGCGACACATGCAGGGCGTCGCTATCGCAGTGCCCCTGGTGCGCCAGTTCCTGAACCAGACGCGCGGCCTGGCAAACGCCGGCCAGCGCCAGCGTAATGTCATAATAATTCTTCGCCACACATTCTCCTTGTAAACCGCCAAATACCCGGCTGGGGCCTTCAGCGGCTGATATGTCTGTCAGGCCTGCAGCGGCAAGCGCTGTTCGATAATCCCGCCGCCGAGGCATACTTCGCCGTTGTAGAAGACCGCAGACTGGCCCGGCGTGACGGCGGCTACAGGCTCATTAAAGATCACTTCAATGCGGTCATCATCCAGCGCTTTCACGGTGCAGGAGATGTCGGTCTGACGGTAACGGGTTTTTACCGTGCAGCGCAGCGTGCCCGTGAGCGGCTCGCGGTCAACCCAGTGCAGCTGTTGAGCAATCAACCCCACGGACATCAGGCGCGGATGGTCATGGCCCTGAGCGACAATCAAAATATTGTTTTCGACATCTTTGTCGACCACATACCACGGGTCTTCGCCGCCGTCTTTGATACCGCCGATGCCCAGACCTTTACGCTGCCCCAGCGTGTGGTACATCAGACCCTGATGCTCGCCAACTTCGTCGCCGTCAACGCTGATAATTTTACCCGGCTGAGCAGGCAGGTAGCGGCCCAGGAATTCGCGGAATTTGCGTTCGCCGATGAAACAGATACCGGTCGAGTCTTTTTTCTTCGCGGTGATGAGATCCAGCTCTTCGGCGATTTTACGCACCTGCGGCTTTTCCAGCTCCCCCACCGGGAACAGGCTTTGCGCGATCTGTTCGTGGCTCAAGGTATAGAGGAAGTAGCTCTGGTCTTTATTACCGTCGAGGCCGCGCAGCAGCTGGCTCTTGCCGTTGACGTCGGCCCGGCGCACGTAGTGGCCGGTGGCGATGTAATCAGCGCCGAGATCTTCTGCGGCAAATTCGAGGAAGGCTTTAAATTTAATTTCTTTATTGCACAGAATATCCGGGTTGGGCGTGCGTCCGGCTTTATACTCTGCAAGGAACAATTCAAACACGTTGTCCCAGTATTCTGCGGCAAAGTTGACGGTGTGAAGTTCAATCCCGAGCTTATCGCAAACGGCCTGCGCGTCGGCAAGATCCGCCGCTGCGGTGCAGTATTCCTCGCCGTCGTCTTCTTCCCAGTTCTTCATGAACAGGCCTTCCACCTTATACCCTTGCTGGAGCAGCAGGTAGGCGGAAACTGAGGAATCAACCCCGCCGGACATGCCGACGATCACTTTTTTCTGGCTTTCTGACATTGGATTACTCACTACATTGAACTTCGAGGCGGCGTATTCTAGCACGCGTCCTCCGTTGAGGCACCCCCTGTAAACGGCCAGTTAAATTCGCCGATGAGCGCCAGCGGGTAGCGCGGATCCTGCTGATAGCTGCGAATGCTCTCGGCAACCAGCTGCGAACGCAGGTTGCTCGCGCTAAGAATTTCCTCAGCGCTGAGCCACAGGCAGCGGTCGATATCGCTATCGTGGGGCTCGGTGGCGCACGTATCGTTAAGCTCGATGGTAAAGAGGAAACGCAAAAATGGCGTGCGATCCGGGGCTATCCACTGATGCAGGCGGAGAAAGTGCTGCGGCGTCGCGCGAATGCCGGTCTCTTCCCAAAGCTCGCGTTCTGCGGCCTGAACCAGGGTTTCATCGGCTTCGAGATGGCCTGCCGGCTGGTTCCATAACGCTTTACCGTTGATCGTCTCTTCAACAACCAGGAATTTGCCTTTAGCGTGAACCACGCAGGCGACGGTGACGTGCGGCTTAAACATTGTTTTTCCTTAGGCTACTGTTAATCAATTTTACGCCATTCGCCGTTGGCCAGACCATCCAGCGTATAGCCTCCCATCGCATAGCGAATCAGGCGCAGCGTGGGAAAGCCGACGTGGGCGGTCATCCGCCGCACCTGGCGATTGCGCCCTTCATAGAGGGTAATTTTGAGCCAGCTGGTAGGAATGGATTTACGCTCGCGGATCGGGGGATGACGCGGCCAGAGCCACTCTGGCTCCGCTACACGCTCCACTCCCGCTGGCAGAGTGGGGCCGTCATTAAGCGTGACGCCGTCGCGGAGCGCGGTCAGCGCATCCGCCGTGGGTTCACCTTCCACCTGAACGTAATAAACTTTACCGGTGCGCTTACCCGGTTGGGTGAGAGCCGCCTGCAGCGCGCCGTCGTTGGTCAGCACCAGCAGGCCTTCGCTATCGCGGTCCAGTCGACCGGCGGCATAGACGCCGGCAACCGGAATAAAATCTTTTAGCGTGCTGCGCCCGGCTTCATCGGTAAATTGCGGCAATACATCGTATGGTTTATTGAACAAGATCACAGTTTTTGGCTGGCGTTCTTTACGTTGTCTGGTGACTTGTTGCGTGCTGAATCGCTCAACGCGATGTTTTCTAAATGAAGTTTTTTGCATGGTATTTTCAGACTCTATCAATTGCCGCATTATAGCCTAATTACGAATGCCTTTCATGGACGCAAACATTCAGGTAGTATTGACATGCTCATTACAACTTATTAACAAAAAGGTTGCTCAAACCGATTCGCATTACAGGAAGGCGACACGGACGCGAAATCTCCGGTTAGCGGGATATTCCACTGACGGGAGTGGGCGAATAAAGCCAACGCCCGGCTAGCGTGAAGAGGGAAGAGCAGAACCAGAAGCGCTCGAAGGAGAGGTTAATGGAAAGCAAAGTAGTAGTTCCGGCGGAAGGTCAAAAAATCACCCTGCAAAACGGCAAGCTGAACGTCCCTAATAACCCGATTATCCCGTTCATCGAAGGCGATGGTATCGGTGTTGACGTCACTCCGGCGATGCTGAAAGTGGTTGATGCTGCCGTTGAGAAAGCCTATAAGGGCGAGCGTAAAATTTCCTGGATGGAAGTTTACACCGGTGAAAAATCGACCCAGGTTTATGGCCAGGATGTCTGGCTGCCTGCCGAAACTCTTGATCTGATTCGTGAATATCGTGTTGCTATCAAAGGCCCTCTGACTACGCCAGTCGGCGGCGGCATTCGTTCTCTGAACGTTGCCCTGCGTCAGGAACTGGATCTCTACGTTTGCCTGCGTCCGGTTCGATACTACCAGGGGACACCGAGCCCGGTTAAGCATCCTGAACTGACCGATATGGTTATCTTCCGCGAAAACTCCGAAGACATCTACGCCGGTATCGAGTGGAAAGCAGACTCTGCTGAAGCGGATAAAGTCATCAAATTCCTGCGTGATGAAATGGGCGTGAAGAAAATTCGCTTCCCGGAACATTGCGGCATCGGCATCAAGCCGTGCTCTGAAGAAGGCACCAAACGCCTGGTTCGCGCCGCCATCGAATACGCTATCACCAACGATCGCGATTCTCTGACCCTGGTGCACAAAGGCAACATCATGAAATTCACCGAGGGCGCGTTTAAAGACTGGGGCTACCAGCTGGCACGCGAAGAGTTCGGCGGTGAGCTGATTGACGGCGGCCCGTGGATGAAGATCAAAAATCCGAACACCGGGAAAGAGATTGTCGTTAAAGACGTTATCGCCGACGCCTTCCTGCAGCAGATCCTGCTGCGTCCGGCGGAGTACGATGTCATCGCCTGTATGAACCTGAACGGTGACTATATTTCTGACGCCCTGGCGGCGCAGGTTGGCGGTATCGGTATTGCCCCGGGTGCAAACATCGGTGACGAGTGCGCGCTGTTTGAAGCGACCCACGGTACTGCGCCGAAATATGCCGGCCAGGATAAAGTGAACCCAGGTTCCATCATCCTGTCCGCCGAAATGATGCTGCGCCACATGCAGTGGTTCGAAGCCGCAGACTTAATCGTTAAAGGCACTGAAGGCGCAATCGCCGCCAAGACCGTGACCTATGACTTTGAACGTCTGATGGAAGGCGCTAAGCTGCTGAAATGTTCAGAGTTTGGCGACGCGATTATCGCCAACATGTAATCCAGATTTTGGGTTAAACAAAACGGGAGCCGATGGGTTCCCGTTTTTTTTACTCTGCGGACTACGTCCGGGTTGGATCGCGTCGCCTACGCAGGGTTAAAAGGAAGGGTATAGCGGTCTTTCATCCAATTTTAAACAGCGGTAAAGCTTCTCTTCGCCGCTGTAGAGATAGCTAAATGCATCTGTTGACACCGAGTGGAAGAGAATATCCCCGTTGGCAAAGGGGATCAGTTCCATATCGCCTGAGCGTTTGTGCCCTGCGCCGGTCTCAAAATTATTCTGCCATTTTTCCTGGGTATGATCGTAAACATGCAAAATGACCTCCACGAGGCCTCTCTGCGGGCAATTGAGCCTTAAAAAGGTTGAAGAGTAATTAAGCGCAAAAGTCTGCAAGGGGATAAAAAGTAGGTAGAACAGCGTAAACCTTAAAAACATGAAAACGACATAGCCTTGTTCAAATCAGGCGATGAATTTTACTCAATGACGGAGTTATGACTTTGCCCTGGATCAAGCGGCTTACTTTTCAAGAGGATAGAAAATCCGGCGCGCCAAAGTTTGCTACGCTGTCCTGATGATTGCACTGGGCAAAAGGAGCGCACGGCTCCTTTTACATAACGGTGCGAATATCGACTCAATCCGCCTTCAACATCCCAAAGCTCACAATTCTTGACCGGCCCAACTCTTTTGCCCGGTAGAGCGCAGCGTCTGCCGCGCGCAGCAGGCTGTCGCTATGCGTGTGCTGCGGGTAGCTGGCGATGCCGATGGAGACGTTGATCTGACCAATCTCAGCAAGGCCATAGCGCAAAGTCAGACGCTGAACGCTGTGATAGATCTCGGTCGCGCAGGCCATTGCCGCCTCTTCATGGGTTCCGCCCAGCAGCACCAGGAACTCTTCGCCTCCGTAGCGGAAGGCCATCCCGATATCACGCACCGCACGCTGTATAATTGCGGCGACGTTTTTAATGACCAGATCGCCCGCTTCGTGGCCGTAATTATCGTTAATTGCCTTGAAGTGATCGATATCGATCATCAGGCAGCTCAGCGGCGTACCGTTGCGAACCGCCAGATTCATTTGAGTATGCAGAGCATCATCCAGATGGTGACGGTTGCGCAGGCCGGTTAATGAATCGAACAGCGCCTTTTCCAGCAGCGCGTTGCGTAAACGTTGATTCGCCAGCGCCAGACCCAGCGCTTCGGCCATCAGTTCAAGATAGGCGCGGGAAGGCGCGGTTGCGTCGGTGACGTTGCTGAAGGAGAGCAGGCCAATCGCTTCTCCTTGCGCAATCAGCGGCACGCATAGCGACTGATTGGCCTGTGGTTCAGTCAGGTGGTAACAGGCGATATCCGGCTCGCCGTTAACCGGAGGATGACTCAGCCCGCGCCGAACGGCCCAGCAGTTATCGGGATGAAAGACATCCGTTTCCTGCGGCGGAGAAAGCCACTGCGCAACGCAGCGCATCTGCCAGGGATCGGTGTCGAGGATATAGAGTCGGCCGGGGATCTGCGGGGCGATGCTGGGGGCAAAGCGCTCGGCCACCTTGATCACATCCTCGAATGATTCGCAGCCCTGCAGACGCTGGGTCATCCGCGCCAGCAGCTCGCGGACGGCCCAGTCGGCATCGCGCTCTTGTTCCAGCCGCTGCCGCGCCAGCCCGTTCTCGCGAAAGATACGAATCGCCTGGGCCATATCGCCAATTTCATCTATCTGGGTGAACTGCGGCGTCTCGACCGCATAATCCTGCGATGCCAGCCGCTGTACCACATCGCTCAGACGGACGACGGGATAGAGCACCCGCCGCTTAAGGATAAATCCCAGCACAAACAGAAACATCAGGGCGGTGAGGCCAACCATGACTTCAGAGAGCGTACGCCAGATACGTGATTTCTCCGTGGCCTGAGCGATGATTTTATTCACCCGGCCTTCGAGCAGCAGGCGAAAGTGGTCAAGCTGCGTTTGTACCCGCTCAAGCTCCTGTTCGTAGGCCGCGCCGTAAAGCAGGCTTACCGCCGCTTTTTCTTCCCCCCGGGCAACCTGCGCCAGCGCCGCCTGCTGCTCATCCTGGAGTTCATCGGCAATCTGTAAACCCTCCCGCAGCAGCGCCAGTTCTTCAGCGGTTGCGCCATTATCTTTGAGTTTAACAAGCCGGTGTTCAATGGCGGCAATGGTCTGCGCCTGCTGCCGGTATTCGCGTAGCACATCCTGGTTTTTTTGGATGATATAGAGCCGCGCCAGATCGGAAAGCTCCCAGGCGCCGCTTTCGACTTCTTCACTCAGCTGGTCGAACACCTGACGTTGTTCGACGGCGCGGCGTTCAGCATTATCCGCACTTGAGGCCATCAGCATTGCCATGCCTGAGGCGAGGGTCAGGGCGACGGTGATCCCGTAAGCCCAATTAGTCATGGTGGCGATTCTCACCGGATATATCCTTGCGTGCAGATGAATTAATTATATTTTTTGTCGCTGCGCTCCGGCTTCACCAGCAGAGAGCCGGCAAATTAAGAGGGAAGCGTGTGAGTAATAATAGCGTGCAGCGCTTCGGCATGCTGATGTAAAACGCGGTAAACGTCTTTATCCAGCGCGCCGTTTGTCACATCACCCTCAATCAGCCGTAGCGCTTGCTGACGGCTCATTCCGGGGCGATAAGGGCGGTCTTCGGTAAGGGCGGTGAAAATATCCGCGATGGCGATGATGCGATCTGCCAGCTGCAGGTAATCGCCACTCAGATGCAGAGGATAACCGCTGCCATCCAGTTTTTCATGATGATTGGCCGCCCAGTTCACGATATCGCCGAGTTCGCTAAATGCGCTAAGAATTTCGCCGGTCATATAGCTGTGTTCCCGAACCTGCAGCAGCTCTTTGTCATTGAGCTCGCCCTGTTTCTCGAGGATGGCCAGCGGTATGTAGACTTTACCGATATCGTGCAAATAGCCGGCAATTTCAATCTTCCGGCACTCCAGCTCCGGCTCATTCATCCAGGCGGCTAGGGCGCGCGAAATTTGTCCAACCTTCAGGCTATGGCTGGCGGTAAAGCTACTGTAGGTATCGACAATGTTGGCGATTAACAGACAGATATCTTTCAGGCCATCAATACCCATATAGACATCGTTAATTGGGCCGATAATTTCCAGCATTCGCTGAATATGTCCAGGATTAAGATGCAGCCAGAAATGCTCTTTTTGTGCGAGCTGGCACAAGGTTTGACACAGCGACGGGTCGATCGCCTGATAGAGCGTACGAAATTGCGTAATAATAATATCGGGTTGATAAGCCGAACCGCCTTTATTACCGGCCAGCAGGCGCTCAAAAACATCGGCAAAATAGACGATATGCTGTTCGAGGCTGCCCCTGTGGTGTGGACTAAAATGATGATCGCGAATAATCGGCAGGATTGGGGCCAGGGTGGTTAATCCGGCCAGCATTTCTGCTCCCCGATGCTGATGGGGGTCATTGAGATTATCGATAGCGTTCAGGGAGGAGAAGGCCCTTTTGTCACCCAGAACGCCAATATCGTGCAGCAGCGCGGCGCAAAAGACCGTTTGCTGCTGCGGGCGCGAAAGCCCTGATGCCTGCGCCAGCTCCAGTGCGATCAGCGCCGTTCGCTGCATATGCAGCTGCAGTTCAGGATTAATGATTTGTATAACGCGGGTTGTTAGCATCAATGCTGATTTTAAGGCGATACGCATCGTTTTTCTCTCTCGGGTTACCCGCGTCGTTATGGCTTATTTGGTTACTCGCGATGCCATCAAGACAGAACAGATTGCATGAGTTGTTTCTGATTTTGCATTTTATGATGCCCTTTTTTAGCGCATCTGTGCACCAACGTCGCGCTCCTGGCGAAATAAAAATCCTTTTTTGTCCGATAGTTAACCACTTTTGCCCGGCAAAATACATTAAATCCTGGCAAGCCCTTTGCATTATCACCGGGCGAATTTGATTAAAATCTATTTGGGGATAGGTAATTATGAATTTTAGAGCATTACTGACCATTGCGTTACTGTCGATAAGTGCTTTCGCGTTCAGCGACACGCGTCTGCCGCATATTGTGATCCTGGCAACCGGAGGAACCATTGCCGGTTCGGCGGCCAGCAACACCCAGACAACCGGGTATAAAGCCGGCGCGATTGGCGTACAGACGCTGATTAACGCCGTACCTGAAATGAGTAAAGTCGCCCGCGTTGACGGCGAGCAGGTTGCCAATATCGGTAGCGAAAATATGACCAGCGATATTATTCTCAAGCTGGCCAAACGCGTCAATGAACTGCTGGCCCGCGAGGATGTCGACGGTGTAGTCATTACCCACGGTACCGATACCCTCGACGAGACGCCTTATTTCCTCAACCTGACGGTAAAAAGCAATAAGCCGGTGGTCTTCACGGCGGCAATGCGCCCGGCAACGGCCATCAGCGCCGACGGCCCGATGAATCTGCTGGAAGCGGTGACCGTGGCGGCTGACCCGGAAGCGAAAGGCCGCGGGGTGATGGTGGTCCTTAACGATCGCATCGGGGCAGCGCGTTTCGTCACTAAAACCAACGCCACGACGCTGGATACCTTCCGGGCGCCGGAAGAGGGCTACCTCGGCGTGATCGTCAGCGGTAAGCCGCAGTTCGAAACCCGGGTGGAAAAAATTCACACCGTGCGTTCGGTTTTCGACGTCCGTAACCTGAACGCGCTGCCGAAAGTGGTCATTATTTATGGCTACCAGGATGACCCTGAATATATGTATGACGCGGCGATCGCTCACCATGCTGACGGGATTATTTACGCAGGTACCGGCGCGGGGTCGGTCTCCGTACGCAGTGCGGCAGGAATTGAAAAAGCGGAAAAAGCCGGCATCGTGGTGGTTCGCGCCTCGCGTACCGGCAGCGGCGTTGTGCCGGTAGATGGCGGCCAGCCGGGACTGGTGGCCGATTCTCTCAATCCGGCAAAAGCGCGCATTTTGCTGATGACCGCGCTGACGCAAACGAAAAATCCGCAGGTGATTCAGCAATATTTCCACACTTACTGATTAACGTCGGGTAGGGCGCAGTACGCCTTACCCGGGTTATTTCACCACGCACATTGGGCGCTGGGACACCGGCTCCGGGTGAATCTCCGCTTCCAGGTGAAAAATCTCCCGCAGCATCTCCGGCGTCAGTACCGTTTCCGCCAGGCCCTGAGCCTGCACCTGTCCCCCTTCAAGCACCACCAGATGGTCGCAGTAGCGGCTGGCCTGATTCAGATCGTGCAGTACGGTGAACACGGTTTTGCCCATCGTCTGTAGCTCGCGCATCAGCTTCATCAGCTCCACCTGATAATTAATATCCAGCCAGGTTGTTGGTTCATCAAGTAGCACCAGCGGGTTATCCTGTGCCAGCAGCGGCCATCCCCAGATAAAAAAAGCGTGCCGGAACGGTTTCATGGCGTGATATCTACCGCCCGGTGATGGACGATTTTAACCATGTCGCTGGCAATACGCTCGGCGGCGTAGATTCCGGCATGGCGACCGCTATCGGCGACGATCGGATCGGGATGCAGCGCGCGGATGGCCTCGAGCGAGGGCTGGGCACGGGTGCCCACCGACTGCCAGGGCTTCAGACGTGCGCGTACGTCCGCCAGAATACGCGACGGATCGTTGTCATCGGCCATGCCTGTTGGGCTAACGTCGACCGCCGCCAGCGCGTCAACAAAGGAGAGTTCAAGCACCACGATGCGCTGCGGCGTTTTATCAAGCGTAAAGCGACCGCGCTCATCCTGTACGGTGGCGGCAAACAGCGGGCTAAAATGCACTGACGAACAAGGCTAAACATGATTTTCCTCCAGCTTGCCGGACAGGGCGCGAATAGCGCTGTCCGGCAACGCTCGATCAATCAGAACTTCATTGATCCTTGCAGGTACAGCGTGCGCGGCTGACCGACGTAAAGCCCTTTGTTGTTATCGTCGTATGAGCGGGTGTAATACGCATGGTCGAAGATGTTTTTCACCCCCAGCGCGAGGTTGAGATTGGCCATTTGTGGGCCAAAGTCATAGGCCACGCGGGCGCCCCACAGCATATAGCCGGGAATACGACCGGTGCTGCCATCGGCGCTTTCGGCAACGGTATTGGCGTTATCGGCAAACTGGCTGGACTGGAAGTCGCCGTTAAGGTTAAACGTCCAGCTGCCGGGGCTGTAATCGACGCCAAGGGTGCCTTTGTGCTTCGGCGAGAAGGGAACCTGGTTTCCGTAGGTGTCGCCTTTCTCGCGGATTTCAGCATTAACGTACGCATAGCTGGCGTAGACCGAGAGATTATCAAGCGCGGGTGAGAGTTCGCCGAGGGCGTAACGGGTTTGCGCTTCCAGGCCGCTATGACGCGTTTTACCGCGGGCGGTAACCGTGTCATTGGTCTGGTTGGAATCGTACTGATTGTTGAAGTTAATCAGGAACAGCCCCATTTCGGCGGTCAGCGCGCCGTCGTCGTAGCGGGTGCCGACTTCCCAGGTACGCGCTTTTTCTGGTTCCACATTGCCGCTTTGTACAGCCTTGCCAATCTGGCTGTACTGTACGGTGCCGAATGAGCCTTCTGTGTTGGCATAAAGATTCCAGCTGTCGGTGAGGTGATAAAGAACATTCAGCGCCGGGAGCGGAGCGTTATAGCTGACCCGTTCGCGGGTGCCCAGCAGATTATTGTCCTGATAAGACTCCATGTGCTCAAAGCGCATTCCTGGCGTAATCGTCCAGTTGCCAATATCCACGCGATCGTCGATATACCAGGCGTGGGCTTCGGTACCGGAACGGGTATCGCGATCGTAGGGGCTGGCGGTGCTGGGCAGCTCGCCGCTGGTGGTTGCGGTGTAGTAACGCATCTCGTGGGTCGATTCGTTGACGTAGCGATAGCCGACGCCGACCTCGTGGGCGGATGGGCCGATCATAAAGCTTTGGCTGTAGCGCGGTTCGATGCCGCGGACCCAATATTCGCGCGGGGAGAGGGTAATGCGCTTACCCTGTTCCAGGTAGCCGCTGCGCAGGGTATGGGTATAGAACCCCTGAATATTAAATTTATGCTGCGCATCCGGCTGGTACTGGTAGCCGAGGCTGGCGAGCTGGCGGCGCCCCCAAAAACGGTCATAAGGACGCGTGGACTGCCAGCGGTCGGCGTTGTAGTCGGCGCGGGAGAGGCCGCCGGGCATATCGGCTTCTCCGTCATAGTATTGCAGCAGGCTGTTAAAGGTATGGACTTCGTTAGGCGCGTATTTGCTTTTCAGCATCACATCATCAATCCGCGTGGCGCTGTGTTCGCGCCAGTCGCTGCCCCGGGTGCCTGAGTAAAGCAGGGCGGAGCCGAAACCGTTGTCCGCCGTGCCGCCGATCGCGAGGTTATGCGTCTCTTTCGGGTTGTTTTGTGAAGAGGTGGGGCTGAGCTGCCCTTCCATGCCGCCCTGAATGCCAAAATCCTCGGGGATTGCGCGGGTGACGAAGTTCACCACGCCGCCGACGCTCTGCGGCCCGTAGCGCACCGCGCCGCCGCCGCGCACGACATCGATGGCGTCCATATTGCCGACCGAGACCGGCGCCAGCGAAAGCTGCGGCTGGCCGTAGGGGGCAAAGGGAACCGGGATACCGTCCATCAGCACCGTGGAACGGCTGGCAAGCCGCGGGTTGAGGCCACGAATACCGAAGTTCATTGCCAGATCGTGACTGCCGGTACCGGTATTTTCCGGCGCGTTGACGCCGGGGATCCGGTTCAGCACTTCGCGTATCGTGGCGGCTCCGGTTTTGGCGAAATCCTCCCGACGGATAACGTCGCGGGCGCCGGCGTGTTCAAAGACATCATTCTCGCGCGCGTCGCCAAGCCAGTCCCCGACGACGGTGAGGGTGGAGTCTGAACTGTCAGGAGCGGGCTCCAGGGTCCAGGCATTCTTGCCCAGCGGCTTTAGCCGTAATCCGCTGCCGTTCAGCAGCCTGCGTAACCCCTCTTCGGTTTCGAAGCTGCCGTGCAGGCCCGGGCTATGCTTGCCGCGCGTCAGGCTGGCGTCGGCGGAAAGCGTGATACCGCTGCGGGCGGCATATTGGTTCAGGGCGTTGTCTAATCCCCCGGCGGCGATGTCATACTGCACGGCGGCGTATATCGGCGCGGCAGCCAGCCCTGCTAGCGGCAGCAGCGTTAAACGGATTGCTATTACCAGAGGCATCGGTGTGCGTAAAACGCGTAAAGGCGTCATCTCTTCTCCACGAACGTTTATGGTTATATTCATCTAATAAGTCGAACGAGCCGGGAAAAGGGACAATAGATAATGAGAATTTTTTCGATTTTTCTTCTCAGGCTGGAACGAGCGTCACCCAGTAGCGAGTGACAAACCGTAATGAAATCGGCAGCGTTTGCGCAATAACCTTCAGAATGGCGTCAGGATCCTCCAGCGGAAAGGTGCCGCTCAGGCGTAATTCGGCCACCGCGGGATCGCAGCGCAACACCCCGGAGCGATAGCGGGCGAGGGTTTCGACCACCTCGCTTAGCGGGGCGTCGCGGAAGGTCAGCACGCCTCTGATCCAGCTATCCTCGCCGTCGTTGAACTTAACCAGGGCGAAGAAGCGATTGCGGGTAAACCACAGGCTTTCCCCGGCGTTGACGATTTGGACGCTGCCGGATGGTAAAACCACCTCCACGGCATGCTGCTGTACCGCCAGCCGGGTGCCGCCGGCAAACTGACGGACGGTGAATTCGGTACCGAGCGCGGTGAGCGTGCCTTCCCGCGTTTGCACGCGGAAAGGACGCTGCAGGCTGTCGTGAGCGGTCCTGATGGCGATTTCGCCGTAGCGTAAATGAACCATGCGCTGTCGTCTGTCAAAACGGACGTCGGCGGCACTTTCGCTATTCAGCGTTAGGAGCGAACCGTCGGCAAGCTGCTGCTGGCGAGGTATTTCTTTCGCCGTACGATAGTCGGCGCCCAGGCCCTCCGCCAGTTCGGAATCCCAGAGCCGCCAGCTGCCTCCGATGACCAGCAAAAGCATCAGACCCTTCAGTACGTGGCGACGCGCCAGTCGGCTATCGTTAAGGGCACGGCTGGCCAGGCCGCCCGGCAGTTGCCCCATCTGCTGTCGCAGGTTTTCTACCTGCTGCCAGGCCCACTGATTTTCTTTGTTTTGCTCATACCACTGCTGCCAGCGGGCCTCCTGCTGCGGACTCACGCATCCATCGCTGAGCACCGCGTACCAGTGCGAGGCGGAGCGCAGCGCCTGACGACGAGATTCGCTCAGCGTCGGTTTCACAGGCCATTCTCCAGTCGAAACAGTAGACAGTGCTCGGTGGCTTTCGCGATATATTTCTTAACCGAGCTTACGGAAACCGCCAGGCGGCTGGCGATTTCGGCATAGGTCAGCCCTTCAAGCTGCGAGAGCAAAAACGCTTCCCGGACTTTTGCGTTAAGCCCGTCCAACATGGCATCAATCTGCTGTAACAGTTCGAGCTGGCTCTGCCGTAGCTCCGGTGAGGGAGAGAGCTCTGGGGGAAGCTGCGAAAGCATGTCTAACCATGCACGCTCCAGGGCGTTACGGCGGAACAGGTCGATCATCACCCGTTTAGCAATCGTGCAGAGAAAGGATTTTGGATCGCGAATCGTCAGCAGCGACTCGTTGGCCATAATTCGGACAAAGGTATCCTGCGCTACGTCGTCGGCGTCATAAGCGGATTGCAGCTTACAGGTAAGCCATTTTTTCAGCCAACCATGATGATCGCTATAGAGCGAGGCAAGCGTTAGCGGAGAGGCGATGGCGGAAGAAGAGGGCATAGCCAGGTTCAGGAGAGTTGATCAATACGGCACATGCTAATATGAGAATGGTTATCATTTCAATAAGTCGCGCCAGCAATACAGGCCATACAGAACTTTAGTAACGATAAGTAATTGTTAAACATTGAATATATTTTATTCCTCATTGCACCTTTTCTTTAACCTCGTCCTTAATGCAAATAAAATTCATTATCATTATTCCCTCTCTCACTTTAATGTTGTATTTATAATGCATCTTATGAGGTAAGGAGAGTCAGATGAACGCTAGCGAAAAAGCCGGACATACTTTTTTGGCAAGTTTGGGGAAAACCCGCTTACGTCCCGGCGGCATTGAGGCCACTGAGTGGCTATTTAAGCAGGCAGGGTTTAGCGCCGACAATAAAGTCCTGGAGGTGGCCTGTAATATGGGGACAACCTCTATTGAGCTGGCGCAGCGTTTTCACTGTACCGTTTACGCCATCGATATGGATAAAGGCGCGCTGGCGAAAGCCCGGCAAAATATCGTTCGCGAAGGTGTGGATCATCGGGTGATAGTGATGGAGGCGAATGCGGGTCGGCTGCCATTTGCCGACGAGACGTTTGATGTGGTGATAAATGAAGCGATGCTCACCATGTATGCGGATAAAGCCAAAGAAAAACTGGTGGCAGAATATTTTCGCGTTCTCAAGCCCGGTGGCCGTTTGCTGACGCACGATATCATGTATACGCATGATACGCTGGGAGAGGACGCCCGGCGACAGCTGCAGGGGGTCGTGAAATCCAACGTCAGCCCGCTGAGCGCTGCCGCCTGGCGGACCCTTTTCCAACGGAGCGGCTTTGATGCCGTAAGCATTCATCATGGACCGATGTCGCTGATGTCGCCGCGAGGGTTAATGAAAGATGAAGGTTTTATACAGGCGCTAAAAATTGTCTGCAATGGCTTGCTAAAGCGCGAGAATCGTCCGAGATTTTTATCAATGCTGCGCTTTTTTCAACGTCATAAAAAGCATTTAAACTTTATTGCCTGCTGCTCGGTTAAAGCAATTCAGGTAAAAAGTCCGAAATAAGGGTGACGAAATGGGTAATTGTCGATAATTATTAATTATTGTCAGGAAAGTAAAATAAGGTGATTCTTATTTCAACTTTGGCTTCGGGAAGCTTTCTTATATTCTTCTGTTAAATCAAAAAGCGTTAAGAGAGATGAATGGGTAGCGCAAGCGCTGACGTGGTTAAAGGGATAACGGAAAACCAAAATTATCCCGGTACCATTGCTGCGCAGCCCTGTCCTGACGCGGCCTCCGCCGTTGCCTGCAGGGAGCGCAGCGTTCTCCTGCTTTGAGAACAGCTTGCCTTATGATGAATGATTAGCGTGTTAATCATTCTTGTGGTGGATATTTGTAATGATTTATTCATTTTTTGTTTTACATTTTGTTACAGGTGTGCGGGTAATGTGTTTTTTTCTGTTGGCGTAGTTTTTTACTTGCCGCAGTGAATTTAACAGGATTATTATTGTCTGAACTGCTACACGTACCGCCTAATGACAGATGAAGGGACTCGTTTTTTCCTTAAGCGTTACCTCATGTTCTAATGTTTACAGGAAAAAACATGTCTTACGCTTTTAATAAAAGTCTTCTTCACCCTCGTAATTGGGGTACCTGGTTTGGCCTGGGCGTACTCTGGCTGATTGTCCAGCTTCCTTATCCCGTTTTGCATCTTATCGGCACCAGCGCGGGACGCGCCTCCCGGCGCTTCCTTAAACGTCGTGAGCATATCGCCAGACGTAATCTCGAACTCTGCTTCCCCACAATGTCGCCAGCGGCGCGCGAAAAGCTGATCGAGCAAAATTTCATGTCTCTGGGAATGGGGCTGATTGAAACCGGTATGGCATGGTTCTGGAGCGATGAGCGAGTGAAAAAATGGTTTGACGTCGAGGGGATGGTCAACCTCAACAATGCGCTGAGCGAAGGGAAAGGCGTGATGGTTGTCGGCGTCCACTTTATGTCTCTTGAACTGGGTGGCCGCACGATGGGGCTGTGTCGCCCCATGATGGCAACCTACCGTCCGCATAACAGTCCGTTGATGGAGTGGGTGCAGACGCGCGGTCGCCTGCGCTCGAACAAGGCGATGATCGACCGCCGAAATTTATCCGGACTCGTGCATGCATTAAAGTCGGGCGAAGCGGTGTGGTTCGCGCCGGATCAGGACTACGGCCCGAAGGGGAGCGTATTTGCCCCGTTCTTCTCGGTCCAGCAAGCGGCGACGACCAACGGCACCTACGTGCTTTCTCGTTTGTCAGGCGCAAAAATGCTGACGATCAGCATGGTGCGTAAAGCGGACCGCAAAGGTTATAGCCTGCATATCAGCGATGTGATGCGCGACTATCCTGGAGAAGATAAACAGGATGCGGCGAGCTATATCAACAAGATTATCGAGAAAGAGATCCTGCGCGCCCCTGAGCAATATCTGTGGGTTCATCGCCGTTTTAAAACCCGTCCGCTGGGCGAAACTTCGCTCTATTAAGCCCTCCGCACTCGCGGCGCTTTCAAAATGGTCCCGGTTGCGTTAACGTGCGCGGGATCATATTTTTGTTGTAAGCGAAGGAGTGCGTTGTGTTCGCTGAGTTTGGTGTACTGAATTACCTGACCTATCTGGTTGGGGCTATCTTTATCATTCTGGTGCCCGGTCCCAATACCTTTTTTGTCCTCAAGACGGGCGTCGCTCACGGCGTGAAAAAAGGCTATCTGGCGGCAGCGGGCGTGTTTATCGGTGATGCCATTCTGATGTTTCTGGCGTTTGCCGGGGTCGCGACCCTCATCAAGACCACGCCGGTATTATTCAATATCGTCCGCTACCTGGGGGCGATTTATCTACTGTGGATGGGCGGGAAGATGCTCTACGCGGTGTTGACGCAGCGCGATGGGCATTCGTCTTCTGATTCCGAGCCGGGGAGCGCGATTCTTAAGCGTTCGCTGACCCTCAGCCTGACGAATCCGAAAGCGATTCTTTTTTATGTCTCATTCTTCGTGCAGTTTATTGACGTCAATGCCAAAACTCCCGGGCTGGCGTTCTTTATTCTGGCGCTGACCCTGGAGATAATTAGCTTTATTTACATGAGCTTCCTTATCGTCTCCGGCTCTTTCGTCACGCGCTACGTAAAAACGAAAAAGAAACTGGCGAAAATCGGTAATAGCCTGATTGGCCTCGTGTTTGTCGGTTTTGCCGCTCGGCTGGCAACGCTACAGTCGTAATCGTTGGGGCCGGTATATGCCACCGGCCCGCCGCTGGCTCTCTGTGCTTTGTAACAAATTCCCTTCAATTTTGATTGCATTGGTGTTACATATACAGCCGATTATCGCTCAGAAAAAAGGGAACCCGGATGATTCTGCAGAAACTCACCAGCAATAAAAACAGCAAGAAGTTCTTTATGTCGATAGCGGCGATATTTGCCATCGCGCTTTTCGTGGTAGGGCGTGCAACCTTTGGCGGCGTGGTGAGCGAGTACAATATGCCGTACTCAGAGTGGACGACTTCAATGTTTTTCCTGCAAGGGGCGATGGTGACGGTTTATAGCATCGTGTTTACTCTGCTGTTCTCCATTCCGCTGGGATTCCTTTTTTTGGGCTCCGACCGCCGGGACTAATCGTATGCGACAAGGCGAACCGAAGTTCGCCTTGTGATGTTTTGCGCTTTATCGCCAGCCTCTGTCGTCGTGATGATGATGACGGTGCCCGTGGTGATAGCCTCTGTCGACGATACATCCCGATAATAGCGTGCAAAGCGCGAGCACTAACGGCAACACGATCGATTTTTTCATTTCTCACTTCTCCAGTTAAATCTGTCCGCGAACGGCGACAAGCGCAAACGGCTGATGAAGTGAGTCTATTCTTTTAAGTTATTGAGTAGATAAGAAAATCCCGCAATGTTTGCCAGTCTGAAGGGCGAATATTCCTGGTTTTACCACCAGCCCAGCTGCGTACCCGCCACGGCCACAATTGCGACAATAAGCATAATAATGGTGCTTTTCTTCATTACGCCCCGCCCGGTGCCGCATAGCCGCCGACAAAAAACCAGCCCAGAAAAACAACGGCGACGATAAAAATAGCCACCGGAAATAGAATACCCAGTCTCATTATTGAGCCCCTGTAGGTGCGAATCGTGCTTAATATGATACGGGATTTCACCGTATATTAGTCAATATGAAAAAATGTTCCCTGGCGACGTGACTTTTTATCCTGATACATCGCGTCGTCGGCGCTTCGTAGCGCTTGCTCAACGTCCATTGCCTGTGGGTCGGCTTCAATCACGCCAAAGCTGGCGCCGGGATAGTTAATTCGGTACGCGCCAAGGAAATAGATCCCCGTTAGCTCTTTACGTAAAGCGGCAATATACTCCTGTTGTTCCTCCGCTTCGGAACATAGGCCAACCAGCAAAAATTCATCGCCGCCCAGGCGGCCAACAATATCGCCGCAGCGGACGCGGGCCAACAGACGTTCTCCAACCTGAATGAGAAAGCTGTCACCGCAGGGGTGACCGAATCGGTCGTTGATTGCCTTGAAATCATCGAGATCGATAAAAATGAGCAGTACGCTGCGCTGGCGTTCTCTGGCCTGCGCAAACTGTGCGGCAAGATGCTTGAACAACGAGCGGCGATTCGGCAAACCGGTGAGTTCATCGGTGTACGAGTGCATCTCCAGCGCGACGTTTGCAGCCCGAAGCTGCTGCACCAGGGTCTCTTTCTCAACATAGTGCGAAATGAGGTTGGCAAACAGATTCATCACCTGCTCACCCTCAATGTTATAGGGTTGTCTTTCCCGGCTGGTGGCGCAGAGCGTGCCGAATAATGAGCCATCGGTCAGGCGCACGGGGATGCTGAAAAAGGTTGCGATACCCAAATCCTGGGCGGCGATACACGAACGCCAGCGCTCGGCGACATCGTTGCTGAATATGCAGCGGTCGTCCAGCGCACGTTTACACAGGGAGTCATTCCAGGGAACGGAGAAACCTTCAGGGATCTGCATTTCGCTGCTATTGTGCGCGTACATAATCTGCTGGCGCTGCGCCTCGAAGTCGATACGAGTCAGGTAGGTAGATTCCATTCGGGTAACAAGCTCCAGCATCTCAAGCAGCTGTCGCACCAATGTTTCCAGGGTGTGTTCATTGGCGAGCGTTTGCGAAACGCGAGCGAGGAGAAAATCGGACATGAGGAATACGGCTCCCGAACGCTAATCGTAACTACCGGCAAGCTATGCGAAACGACAATTAGCGCAGAATTAACAGAGATACACAAAATTTAACACATCTGTCGGGAGAATACCTGCATCGAGGGTGGGAAAAAAGCCCCGTCGGGGGCGACGGGGAAAAACTCATTGATTATGGAATGATCTGTTCTCTGGTCAGTTCGAGAACAGGGCTACTCTACGATGCAAAAGTGCAGCTAAAATGGAGAAAAGGTGGAGATTCAGGGCGAAAGTCCGTTTTGATCAATTAAGGAGTAGAAATGAAGTGGATGATAGCTATGTTGCCTCTGGCGATGGCCGGATGTACGCAGACTCAGCCGACGCAACCTGCGCATCCGGTGGGGATGGCTAACCCGGCTTCGGTTTACTGTCAGCAGCTCGGCGGCACGCAGGTTCCCATCCAAAGCCCGCAGGGCGTACGCACTGAATGTAAGCTGCCCAGCGGGGAAACGTTAGATGAATGGGCGCTCTGGCGGCGCGATCACCCGAATAAGCCGTAGCGTTTATTGTAGCGATTTTAGCCAGTCAGCCAGCACCTGCGCATGGTTTTGCCGGGTGTTTTTCGCCGCATAGAGTAACGTCAGCGGCTGTTGACTGGCCAGGGCCGCCAGGCGTTTGCCTTCCTCCCGTTGAGCCTCAAGCTCCTGGCGATAGAGTTGGCTAAAGTGGGCGAAATCGATGGTCTCGCTGTGAAAAGCCTTGCGTAAATCTGCTGATGGCGTCAGCGTTTTACACCACTCATCGTAGTTCAGCGTTTCTTTTTTTATCCCGCGCGGCCACAGACGGTCTACCAGTATCCGGTAGCCGTCGCTCGTTTCCTGCGGGTCATAAACGCGTTTACACTGAATCATCATTGCCCTCCCTTTGTTCCATCCACGCCAGCAGCTGCGGGAGCTGCTGCTCAGAAAATACCTTAATGCCGTGCTCACGAAGCAGGGCGGCGGCAACACCAGCACCGGGTTTGCGCTGGCCTTTAAAGGTACCATCATAGATAAACTGGCTGCCGCAGGTGGGGCTACCATCGGTAAGCAGAGCCGCAGCGCACCCTTCTTCTTGCGCCGCTTTTAGCGCCAGCCAGGCGGCCAACTGGTATTGCGCAGTGACATCCTTGCCGTCGCTTTCAACAATTTGCCCGCGATTTTGCATCACCTCTGCGCCCTGGACGTTGAGGATCTCAGCCGGTAGTCGCGGTACAGGCAATCCGGCCGCCAGCTCCGGGCAGTGGGTGACCAACCGTCCCTCACGCTGCCAGCGAGTCAATGCGTCAGTCAAGCGGGCCTTGTGGCTGCCGTTATAGCGAACCTGAAAGCCCATCAGGCAGGCGCTAACCAGAATTTTGCTCTTCATCGTGTATCCATAGCCATTCTTCTGTCCTATACCATACCGCCAGTCGGCGCAAAATGCCCGTCTTCAGGCGCAGAGAAAATAAGGATTGTTTTCTGCATGTGAGATCGCTAATCTGAGGCTCCTTGTGTTGCCTGATAATCGCTCTGACATAAGGATCCTGCTATGAACTCCCCCCTGCGTATTGCCCTGGTTGGTGATTACAACCCCGATGTTGTCGCCCACAAAGCGATTCCCCTGGCAATAGATGATGCTGCAGCCGTCCTCGAGCTTTCGTTGCGCTATGACTGGCTGGCAACCAGCGAGATAAACTCTACTGAGGATCTTGCTGACTACGATGCTATTTGGGTGGTACCCGCCAGCCCCTATAAAAACGCCGCAGGCGCATTTATCGCCATTCGCCACGCCCGTGAAAACAGCATACCGTTCCTCGGTACCTGCGGTGGGTTTCAGCACGCCATTATTGAGTATGCGCGCAACGTTATGGGCTGGCAGGATGCCGCGCATGCGGAAACCGATACCGAAGGCCGGATGGTCATCGCGCCGCTAAGCTGCTCGCTGGTTGAAAAGACGGATAATATTGAGCTGCGCGCCAATACGCTTATCGCGCGCGCTTACGGTCGCGATAGCATTCAGGAGGGATACCACTGTAATTATGGGATTGCCGACGATTTCGCTCGGGAACTGGAGCAGGGCGATCTGCGGGTGACCGGCTGGGACGATGACGGTGAGATTCGTGCGGTCGAGCTGATTACGCATCCATTCTTTGTCGCCACGCTGTTCCAGCACGAGCGCAATGCGCTGGAGGGGCGGCCCGCGCCGCTGGTTCACGCGTTTTTACACGCCGCGAGCCGTTAAATAAACGCCCGGCAGCGTTTGCCGGGCGAGAGTGCCTCTAGCCGTGAATTTCCCGATCGCGGCCAGCCAGCGCGCCGAAGACCGCCATCACGACAGAAATTAGCGCCACGGCGATCAGCGGAATATGCCAGTCGCCCGAGGCGTCATGAATTTTACCCATCACCGGCGGCCCGCAGGCGGCCAGCAGATAGCCCACCGCCTGCGCCATTCCCGACAGCGCAGCGGCCTGATGGGCTGAGCTGGCGCGCAGTCCGATAAAGGTCAGCCCCAGAATCATGGTCGCGCCGGAGCCAAAGCCGAAGATAAGCGTCCACATTACCGCCTGGCCCGGGAGAAACCATAATCCGAGCGCGCTGACCGCGCACATCATGGCAACCAGCACCGCAATACCGCGCTGATCTTTTAACCGATGAAGGATTAAGGGAATCGCCAGTCCCGGCGCGGCGGTCGCCAGCTGCAGCAACCCGTGCAGGGAACCCGCCTGCGCTTCGCTGTAGCCAATACTTTGCAAAATGGCCGGCAGCCAGCCGATGATAACGTAATAGACCAGCGAGTTAATGCCAAGAAACAGCGTCACCTGCCAGGCTAACGCAGAACGCCAGATACCGCGGTTATGGATGGCTCCCGAACCGGTCAGCGGCGCGGTAGCCTGTCTGCGCGACTGCGGCAGCCAGACAAACAGCGCCAGCAGTGGAAAAACCATCAGCGTCAATAGCGCGCCGCGCCAGCCAAGTCCGGCAAGCGCCAGCGGTACCACCATGGCCGAGCCCAATGCCGCCGCGCCACCCATGGTGAGAGAGTAAGCGCCGGTCATTTTGGCGACGTGCTGCGAAAAGTCGCGTTTGATTAACCCCGGCAGCAGTACGTTCCCCAGCGCGATACCGCAGCCGATCACCGCGGTGCCGATAAACAGTAGCGAGACGAAGGGCAGGGAGCGCAGACCAATTCCGAGGCAAATCAGTATCATCGCCAGCAGCAGGCTGCGTTCAATGCCGAAGCGGCGAGCGACTCCCGCAGCCAGCGGTGACACCAGGCCGAAGGCCAGCAGCGGCAGCGTCGTTAACAGCCCGGTTTGTGCGGTAGTGAGGCCATATTCGCTGCGAATGGCGTCGAGCAGCGGCGCGGCGCCGGTAAATGCCACGCGTAAGGTCGTGGCGATAAGCAGAATACCGGCAATCAACAAAAGAGGACGGCGGCCGGCAGAAGGTAAAACAGAATTCATGGCGATCTCAAACAAGAATACGAGGCGTTCACAATAGCCTGTTTGTGGGATGTTTAAATCAAGCTAAAATGACAGATTATCGCTAAAATCGGACAATTTTATGATCGGACTCGGCCTGGACGGCTACGACCCGGACAGCGGCCACGAGGCGGCGCTGGCTTTTCGTATTCAGGTTGTTGCGGATGAACAGTACATTCCGCGCCATCAGCATCGTAAAGGGCAACTCATACTTGCCCTTCACGGGGCGCTAACCTGTGAAGTCGAGAACGCCATGTGGATGGTGCCGCCGCAGTACGCGGTATGGGTGCCCGGGCAGGTACCGCACAGTAATCGCGCGACGCCGGAGGCGCAAATCTGCTTCTTATTTATTGAACCCGATGCGGCGCCGATGCCGGATTTCTGCTGTACGTTAAAGATTTCGCCGCTGGTGCGCGAGCTGATCCTCGCGATGGCCCAGCGCGGCAGGGCCTGGCTCGGTAAACCGGAGATGGACCGGCTGGTGCAGGTGCTGTTTGATGAGCTACCGCAGCAGCCGCAGGAGCATCTGCAGCTACCGGTCTCCGGACATGCCAAAATTCGTCAAATGGCGGAAATGATGGCCGTCGACCCGGCCCGCTGGCAAACCCTGGCGCAGTGGGCGGCGGAGTTTGCCATGAGTGAACGCAATCTGGCGCGGCTGGTGGTGCGCGAGACGGGGCTGAGCTTTCGGCGCTGGCGGCATCAGCTGCAGCTTATTCTCTCCCTGCAGATGCTGATTCGCGGGCAAACGGTACAGCAGACGGCGCAGAGCCTGGGCTACGACTCCACCACCGCTTTTATTACTATGTTTAAAAAGGGCCTTGGGCAGACGCCGGGACGCTATCTTGCCAGCCTGGCTACGACTTCCCGATAAACAGCGAAATTATCCCGGCGGCGATCAACGGGCCGACCGGTACGCCGCGGAAGAGGGCGACGCCGAGCACGGTGCCGACCAGCAGCCCGGCAACCAGCTGCGGCTGCGAGCCCATCAGCGCTACGCCGCGCCCGCCAAGCCAGGAAACAAAAACGCCTACCGCGATGGCCAGCAGCGATTTCCAGTTAACGAAGGAATGCAGCAGCGTTGAAGGCGGGAGCGTACCGCTGGCGATTGGCGCCATCACGCCAATGGTGAGAATAATTATACCGATGGTCAGCCCCTGCTTTTCTATCCACGGAAAGAAAGCGTTAAGCGGGGTGACGCGAACGATAATTAACACCAGGATAGAAATAGCCACGGTTGTGTTATGGCTAACAAAGCCGAGCGCCGCCAGGCCCAGCAGTATTAACAGGGTGGTGTCGAGCATGTGCAGAGGTCCTTGCCAGAAAACAAAAAAGAGAAGCCCGTTTACTCTACGCATAATTGCGTGACTAAACAGGCTTTTTTTATCTCAGAATGATGTTTTCAGGCATCTGCCCGATGGCGATCTTCCCGCCGCGAAGCTCGCAAAAAAGCGGAAATGGGCTGCAGACGGCGGGAGCAGACTCAGGGCTGGCGATGAAAAGCCGCCAATTCCGGCCGAGCAATGCGCAGATAGTCGGCGGTATCCAGGATGATCGATTTATCAAGCTGCCCGGCGTTAAAGGCGATTTCCGGGAAACGCTCGAACAGGACCGGATCGGCAACCAGCCGCAACGCCGGGTGGAAACTAAAGGGGGGAATCGCGCCAAACACGCAGGCGGTCAGGGAGTCCACTTCCGCCGGGCTGGCGAGGGAGGCTTTACTGCCGCCGATATACTCGGCCAGACGGGCTAAGTCCGCCTGCAGGTCGGCGGCAAGAATCGCCAGAACGTGCTGATTTACGCCATGACCTTTAATTTTGCATACCAGCGCTTTGGCTCCCTGACCCAGCGCGGTACCGCGGATCTTCGATACCGCTTCACATTTCCCGACGGCTTCATGTTCCACAACCCGGTAGCGGGCATGGGAGCGGTTAAGCAGCGCGATCAGCTGCTGATGAATGCTGAGTCCTGCAGACGCGTTCATGCTGATGGTTCCTTAAAAATTTAAAGCTAAAGATTAATCCTCTCGCCCTGGATGGACGTGCTTTTTTTGTTTTTTATTTTCGTACAGCCGGGCATCGGCGATTTGCATGGTATCGGCCAGGCTATCTCCCGGCGCCATGCTACAGGCGCCCCATGAGAAGTTAACGCGCTTGTTGACGTCAATCGTTCGCAGATGCTGGCGGATACGCTCGGTAATATTTTTGGCGTCTTCTTCGGCGTAATCAATCAGTATCAGAAAGAACTCATCGCCGCCCAACCGGATACCGTAATCGCTTTTGCGTATGGCGGCGGATATGGACTGAGCAAGCATCACAATTGCGCGGTCGCCTTCGTTATGCCCAAAGGTATCATTAATGAATTTAAGCCGGTCGCAGTCCAGCGCCATAAACACAATATTCACCCCCTGTTCCGTCAGCTTTTGCATGCGCGATTCCAGCAACGAGGAGAGAATTTTACGGTTGTAAAGACCGGTTAATGAATCACTAATATTTTCTTTAAAAACATCGATATACAAACGAAAATGCATGCGAACAAGATGAAGCAGCACGCCGGTAGATATCAGGTAAAACAGGAAGAGCTTCCAGGAGCTGAGCAGGAAATACATCACGTCCAGCGACAGCGAGATCTGCAGGTTTGTGGCTACCGCATGTTGATAATGGGCATAGCTAAAAAGATGCGTTTTGCTGCGGTGAACAATGATTTCTGAGGTTGAGTCCGAATCCGTTAATGTGATGTCGAGATAACGCCACACCAGCGGGCGGTCAGCGGTATACAGGAGCTCTTCGATATCTTTACGGCTGACATCGACCATGACGACCCCTTTAAGCCCTTCGTGGTGATACACCGGGGACAAAAACGAGAGAATATTTTGCCCGGTCACCGCGTCCACGTAGATGCTGGACATCAACGTGCGGCCGCGCAGTAAGCTGTTAAGGTTAGTCTGGGTAATACCTAATTTGCCGTCGTGGAGAAAGTTCCAGTTGTCCAGTGCGCGGTTTTTAATCTCGACTTGAGTATGGAAATACACATATTTATTTTTAAAATCAATGAAGTAACGTAATTTGTTGTCGGATTTATAAGGACCGGTTTCCTGGCCATGGTGGGTTCTGTTATGGTCGATAATGGTATCAAAGGCCTGCAGCGCGGGCAGATCGTTAACCCACGCCAGGCAGGAAGACTGATTCGCACTGAGCGTGCCGCTAAGCAGGGGAAAGGTGTACTCCGTAATATTCAGACCGCTAACGCTGCCTTTTGTTTGTACGCTGTCGCATGCCTGTTGAGCAACTTCAGCAGAAGGTAGGGTATCTAACTTGCGGGCGATCTGGGAGATAACCAGCTGATTTTGATATTTATCGTAGAGAAAAGCGTACTCGCCTTTTTCGACAATATAGTGCATATATTCCGACATATCCCGATGGCTGACGACTAACTCATAGACCAGGAATGAAGAGGTCAGGACCACTACCCCAGCCGAAATCAAATGACGAAGTAATTTATTCTTTAATTTCATTACGTTAGTTCACCAGATCGTTAAGGTCAGTTTACCTGCGCACGGTCTATTCATGTCATGAAGGGGAAAAATCAGGATACGCTGTGATAAAACTTAAGCAGTTGTCACCGGTAGATTCTAGCAAAAGCGTGTGCATGTTTAGCCACATTACGTGTTGAATGGAGAAAGAGTTCACTTTGTGTATGGCGATCCCGATAGCGATATGAAAACTGAAACCAGAATTCATGCAAACTATAAGCAAGCTAATTGTAGGCTTTCATACCCCTTTTATCCACATTAACTTCACTTTTCCCTCATTTTGCATGCAATAACATATGCTGCAATAACGAAACGTATTACTATTCGCCCTGCGCCAAAAACAGGATAATTTTATATAACAAGAGAACTTTTCTTATTTTCGTTAGTCATTAGGATGACTAGCAGAGGTGTTGTTGATTGTGGTGACGAGGTTATGATGATGGAAAACGCAGCGGTGCAGGTAGCTCCCCGGAAGTTTAAAAAAATAAGAGAGCTCAACCGGCGCCGCAATTATTTTTTTAAGAAATTACGCAATATTCTGCGGGTTTATATCGCAAAAGCGTTGTGGGATTGTCGCGCGCGTCGCGAAGCAGATTTAACGTCCGCCAAAACGGTACTGCTTATGCGCAATGAAGGCGCGATAGGGGACGTTGTCGTTGATTCTGCGCTGGTTAAATGCCTCCATAAGGCAGGTATGACTGTTGATTTTCTGTTAACGAAATCGAACAGCCAGGTCATGCGTGATAATCCACATATTCGCCATATTTATGAAGCTGAGAATGTCGACTCGGCGGCTTATCTGCGTAAGTTTACCCATAACGTTCCTCAGCCCGTTATTAATGAGCTTGCGAATAATAAGTATGATATTGTTATTGACCCCTCGCTTTTTGATATTCCGGTGCACCGGATGCTGCTGTTACGGCAGATAAAAGCGCGCTCGGTGCTGGGGTTTAATAAATGGCCTTCTATTAATCACTATACCCGCTCTTTTGATTTTGACTGTGCAAACTGGCACGTCAGCAAGACCTTTACGCTCATTGCCGATTATCTCCAGCTGGACAAAAAATATCTGCAGTCTTATGACTTGCATATTCCCGAGAATGTCGAACACGAGGTGCGTGATTATCTGGCGGCTAAAAGTGGACGAAATGTGGTCATTAATATTTTTGCCGGCCATCAGGACCGCAGCATGTCGCAGGAGCAGCTGGCCACGCTTCTCACCCGACTGCGCGAAGAGTATCCCGCTATCAATATTATATTGCTCGACCACCGCAATGAAATTCGTCTTTCTCTGCCGGAGAAGGTCAGCGTGAATCCGTTTAAAACGCTGCACCACTGCATGGCGCTGATTGCGCAGGCCGATTTGGTTATCTCGCCGGATACCTCGGTGGTACATATGGCGGCTGCGTGGAAAAAACCGCTGGTCGCAGTGTATAAGGATGTGCGCATGAATAATCGGCTGTGGGCGCCGGGATATGATAGGGCCCGGCAGATCATCGTTAAGTGCGGTAAGGTGCACCAGCTGGAGAGCTTGCCCGACCTGATCATGGCGGAGATTGACCCTGGCACTCTACAGCAGACCCGGGCCGGATAAAGCGCAAAAAACAGCCAGCTGTGAAGGCTGGCTGTCCGGAAGAGATTAACCGTCCGCTTTTGAGGTTTGCTTGTGAAACAGTTCCCGGAACACCGGATAAATATCTTCCGGGTCGCGAATATGCTGCATGGCAAAGTTTTCAAAGGTCGACTGCAGATGTTCATACTCCCGCCACAGCGTCTGGTGCGCACGGCGGGTTATCTCGATATAGCTGTAGTAGCGGACCACGGGCAGGATTTTCTTCGCCAGCAGCTCGTGACACAGCGGTGAATCGTCCGCCCAGTTATCGCCGTCCGATGCCTGAGCGGCGTAGATATTCCACTGCGCCGGGTCATAGCGCTCTTTAACGACTTCGTCCATCAGCTTCAGAGCGCTGGAGACAATGGTGCCGCCGGTCTCCTGCGAATAAAAGAATTCGTGTTCGTCGACCTCTTTTGCCTGCGTATGGTGGCGGATATAAACCACATCAACGTTTTTATAGGTCCGGCTGAGGAACAGATACAGCAGGATGTAAAAACGTTTTGCCATATCCTTTGTCGCCTGATCCATCGAGCCGGAGACGTCCATCAGGCAAAACATCACCGCCTGACTTGAGGGCTCTGGCCGCTTTTCGTAGTTCTTGTAGCGCAGATCGAAAGTATCGATAAACGGCACGCGGTCGATTTTCGCCCGTAGCTCGGCAATCTCTTTGCGCAGCCGCTCCTCCTCCAGCAGCTGTGCCGGTTCGCTTTTGCTAATACTCTCCAGATCTTCTTCCAGAGCATGCAGCTCCCGGCGCTTACCGGCGGTCATCGCCGTGCGCCGCGCCAGCGAGTTTTGCAGCGAGCGAACGACGCTGATGTTGGCGGGAACCCCGTTAGCGGTGTAGCCTGCGCGATGGGTTTTGAATTCCGTCAGCTGCCGATGCTGATTTCTCTTCAGATTCGGCAGGGCAAGATCTTCGAATAACAGATCCAGATACTCATCTTTCGAGATCTGAAAAACAAACTCATCCTGGCCTTCGCCATCGGCGCTGGCTTGCCCCTGACCGCTTCCTCCACCGCCTCCGCCGCCCTGAGGGCGTTCAATACGGTCATTCTGCACGAAGTGATCGTTACCGGGATGAACGCGATTGCGCAGGCCGCCGCGCCCCTGATGAAACATCGGTTCGTTGATATCGTCCGTTGGGATGGAGACGGACTCTCCGCTCTGAATATCGGTCACCGAGCGCTTGTTTATGGCCTCGGAGATCGACTGCTTTATCTGCGCTTTGTAGCGGCGCAGAAAGCGCTGCCGGTTGACGGCGCTTTTATTTTTCCCGTTCAGGCGTCGGTCTATGAACCAGGTCATATGCCCTCCTGTACTGCATTTGCCAACTATGCCCCGGCCATTCAAGCGCCGGAATGTGCCTGGCGCTGAATGTCATTGGGTCTTCGCAGTTATTATTCGCCCGGCAGCAGTTGCCTGCCGGGCTGGTCTATCAGGATGATTTACGTACCCGCAGATACCATTCGCACAGCAGGCGAACCTGCTTGCGGGTATAGCCTTTCTCCATCATGCGGTCGACAAAGTCATCGTGTTTTTTCTGCTCATCGGTTGACGTTTTGGTGTTGAACGAGATCACCGGCAACAGCTCTTCGGTATTGGAGAACATTTTCTTCTCAATAACCGTGCGCAGTTTCTCGTAGCTGGTCCAGTTTGGATTGCGTCCGCTGTTGTGCGCTCTGGCGCGCAGCACGAAGTTGACAATCTCGTTGCGGAAGTCTTTCGGATTACTGATCCCGGCCGGCTTCTCGATTTTTTCCAGCTCCGCATTCAGCGACTCGCGATCAAACAGCTGGCCGGTATCCGGGTCGCGATACTCCTGATCCTGAATCCAGAAATCGGCGTAGGTCACATAACGGTCAAAAATGTTCTGCCCGTATTCCGAGTAGGACTCAAGGTAGGCGGTCTGGATCTCTTTCCCGATAAACTCGGCGTATTTCGGGATCAGATAACCTTTGAGGAACTCCAGGTAACGTTCGGACTGCTCCTGCGGGAACTGTTCACGCTCAATTTGCTGCTCCAGGACATAGAACAGATGCACCGGGTTCGCGGCGACTTCGGCGTGATCAAAGTTAAATACCCGCGACAGAATTTTGAACGCGAAGCGGGTAGACAAGCCGTTCATCCCTTCATCAACGCCGGCATAATCGCGATACTCCTGATAGGATTTCGCTTTCGGGTCGGTATCTTTCAGGCTTTCACCGTCATAGACGCGCATTTTCGAGTAGATGCTCGAGTTTTCCGGCTCTTTCAGGCGCGACAGAATCGAGAAGCGCGACAGCGTTTCCAGGGTTCCCGGCGCGCAGGGCGCGTGAGTCAGTTCGCTATTATTGAGCAGTTTTTCATAGATGCGGATCTCTTCCGAGATGCGCAGGCAATAAGGCACCTTGACGATGTAAACGCGGTCGAGGAAGGCCTCATTGTTCTTGTTATTGCGGAAGGTAACCCATTCCGATTCGTTGGAGTGGGCGAGGATAATCCCGTTAAACGGCAGGGCGGAGATCCCTTCAGTACCGTTATAGTTCCCTTCCTGCGTCGCGGTCAGCAGCGGATGCAGCACCTTAATAGGCGCTTTAAACATCTCTACAAATTCCATCAGCCCCTGGTTGGCGCGGCACAGGGCGCCGGAATATCCGTAGGCATCCGGATCGTTCTGCGCATAGTGTTCCAGTTTACGGATATCCACTTTGCCCACCAGCGCGGAGATATCCTGGTTATTCTCATCGCCGGGCTCGGTTTTGGCGATGGCAATCTGCGCCAGGATTGACGGCCACACTTTCACCACGCGGAACTTAGTAATGTCGCCGCCGAATTCCTGCAGACGCTTGGCCGCCCACGGCGACATAATTGTTCCCAGATAGCGGTTTGGAATGCCGTACTCTTTTTCGAGGATTTGCGCATCCTCTTGCGGGTTAAACAGACATAGCGGATGGTCGTTGACCGGGCTACGCTCTCCGTTTGCGCTAAGCACATAGATAGGCACGCGCTGCATTAAGGACTTAAGGCGTTCGGCAAGCGATGATTTACCGCCGCCCACGGGGCCCAGCAGATACAGAATCTGTTTCTTCTCTTCAAGCCCCTGAGCGGCGTGCTTTAAGTAAGAAACAATTTGCTCGATGGCATCTTCCATACCGTAAAACTCTTCAAATGCCGGATAGCGCGCAACGACCCGGTTTGAAAAGAGACGGGATAGCCTGGGTTCCAGGGCCGTATCGACCATGACCGGCTCACCGATGGCCATCAGCAATCTTTCTGCTGCGTTAGCATAAGCACTGCGATCTTGCCGACAGATGGTAAGAAACTCCTGCAGTGTGAACTCTTCGTCCTTGGCAGCTTCATAGCGCTGGCGATAGTGATCGAATATATTCATGGCATGCCGTCCTTTCGTTTTTAGCACAGGTTGAGAGCCGTTCATATGAATAGTGGGAGCCCCCGGAAGAGGTAAGCTGCACAGCGCTCTCTGATTCTCCAGCAACCCTTATGCCAGGTTGGCGAAGTCTCGGGATAACGTGCCCCGCATTTACTTCTTCTAAATTAAAGCGTAGATGCATTTGGAAAACTTGCATGGCGTGGAAAATCAATTTCAATGACTTATCAACAACTCATCCGGAAAAGCAGCCTCTCATTTCCACTTCTGGTTTCACGCCGTCATGACGCTGTCATTCGGCTGTCAGCGAATGGTCATCTGAGGATGAGAATCTGGTGAATTCAGTGTAATGACTGGTAAAGAATTTGAGGCATGACGTATACAACGTTAAACTGCCTGCGCTAATAATTTGACAACAGGAATATGGATCGTGACTAAAATCAAACTTCTGGCACTTGGTGTGTTGATTGCGACTTCAGCATCCGCCGTACACGCTGAAGGGAAGTTCACTTTAGGGGCGGGTGTAGGCGTCGTTGAACATCCGTACAAGCAGTATGATGCTGATGTTTACCCGGTGCCGGTGATTAATTACGAGAGCGATAACTTCTGGTTTCGTGGTTTAGGCGGTGGTCTTTACCTGTGGAATGATACCAACGATAAGCTCTCCGTGACCGCCTACTGGTCGCCGATGTACTTTAAGCCAGGCGACAGCGATAGCGAGCAGATGCGCCGTCTGGATAAACGTAAATCCACGGTGATGGCAGGACTTGCGTACGAACACTATACGCAGTACGGTTTCCTGCGCACCGCGCTGTCAGGGGACACCCTGGATAACAGCAACGGTATCGTATGGGATCTGGCCTGGCTATATCGCTACACCAACGGCAACCTGACGCTTACGCCGGGTATTGGCGTTGAATGGAATAGCGATAATCAGAACGAGTACTACTATGGTGTTTCGAAACATGAGTCGAATCGCAGCGGCATGCGCAGCTACGATCCGGACAGCAGCTGGAACCCGTACCTCGAGCTGTCGGCAAACTATCGTTTCCTCGGCGACTGGAGCGTATACGGCGTGGCCCGCTACACCCGCTTGTCTGACGAAATCACCGATAGTCCGATGGTGGACAAATCCTGGAGCGGTCTGATTTCAACCGGGATCACTTACTCCTTCTGATAGTGCTTTATTACAGAGCAATTTGTGCATCAAAACAGGGCGTAATGCCCTGTTTTGCATTACGGTGGTGCAATCAAACGACAGGAGGTAGTCATGGCACAAAGGACAATCAGTTTTGGCGAGCATCCAGCGGTTCCCGTCATAGGGCAGGGGACCTGGTACATGGGTGAAAACCCGGCGCTGCGCACTCAGGAGTCTGCTGCACTACGCGCGGGCATCGATCTTGGGCTCACGGCGATCGATACGGCGGAAATGTATGCTGACGGCGGCGCCGAAGAGGTTGTCGGCGAAGCCATTCGCGGCCAGCGCGAGCGCGTGGTGCTGGTGTCTAAAGTGTATCCGTGGAACGCTGGCGGTCGCAAAATAGCCAGCGCCTGCGAAGCCAGCCTGCGCCGCCTGAAGACCGACTATCTCGATCTCTACCTGCTGCACTGGCGCGGCGACTACGCATTGCAGGAGACGGTGGCAGGTATGGAAGCGCTCGTTGCGCAGGGCAAAATTCGTCGCTGGGGCGTATCGAATCTTGATTACGCTGATATGCAAGAACTCTGGCAGGTTGACGGCGGCGAGCAGTGCGCAACTGACCAGGTACTCTATCACCTGGCTTCTCGCGGTATTGAACATGATTTGTTGCCATGGTGCCAGCAGCAGCGGCTGCCGGTGATGGCCTACTGTCCGCTGGCCCAGGCCGGCCGTCTGCGCAATGGACTTTTAAATCATACCGTTGTGAAAAATATTGCGCAGGCCCGGGGCGTAACCGCCGCGCAGGTGCTTCTGGCATGGGTTATCAGCCATCAGGGGGTACTGGCGATCCCGAAAGCATCGAGTATCGAACATGTTGAGCAAAATGCTGCGGCGCTGGACATCGAGCTAACCGCTGAAGAGAGGGCGCTGCTGGAAAAAGCTTACCCGGCACCGGGAAGAAAAACACCGCTGGATATGGTCTGAATAGGGTATAAAGAAAAGCCCCGACTCTGCGGGGCTCCGGTCGCGAGCTGCCACCAGGCATGAATACGATCGCAATCAGTGCGTCAGGCCGGGCAAAGCGTCAGCCGCCGCCCGGCAGAAATACGCGCACTAGATTTTAACCCGTATGCGCTCCTTCAGTGCGTTAGCGTTTCACCACGCGAATGGTTTGCGCCAGGCGCGAAGGTTTCTCTTCGCTGGCCTTCTGCGATTCGGTTACGCAGCAAGTTTCTACGCAAACGAAGGTCTTGTAGCCATCATCGGGCATATCGCCCATGCTGACGGAAAGGGCCGGTCCCGGGTTCCAGCCAACCACGTTGCTGTTGTGATGATGGACGACATCGATGTTGCGGCTGAGCGCATCATCGTGAATGACGCTGCAGGTTTCTGCATTCAGATAGACGCGGTCGGTACGATCCGGGAAGGTTTCAGTGCCGTTGCTTAATACGCCTTCTTCGGCATTTTTCACTTTATCAATATAACGGTCGCCCAGACCGCTGACCTTCACTGCCGCAATGTCACCGACGTTGAAATAGGTGTGAAGGGCGGAAGTGGTTTCAAATTCGCCGTGCGCTTCCAGCTCAATTTCGCAGGTTTTACCCAGTTTGAAACGCGCTAACAGGGTGAACTCATGCGGCCAGTACTGGCGAGTGGCATCGCTGCTTTTTAGTTCAAAGGTCAGCACCACGCCGTTATCGTCTTCATCGTGGCCTTTCAGGGCCCACGGCAGATTGCGGGCAAAACCGTGCGACGGCAGACCCTGCTGAGCTGATGGGCCAAACCATGGCCAGCAAATCGGCACGCCGCCGCGCAGGGCAACGCCATTTTTGAATGGAGTATTGCCGCTGAGCCACAGGACCTCTTCTTCGCCTGCGGGCTTCCAGGAGAGCAGGTGAGCGCCCTGGAAAGCCACGGAAGCTTTAACCTGCGGATGATCAACCACGATCAGTTCCAGGTCATCAAGCTGGCGACGGGAAAGGACAGGGGTAAGCTGTTCGATAACCGGGAGGGCAAAAATCTTATTAATCATTACGCAATCCTTTTTACCCTAAATAATTCGAGTTGCAGGAAGGTGGCAAGTGAACGACAAATTCGTCAGGAACGAATTTGAACAACCGAAGATGGCCTTCGGTCAGGGACATGGATGTCCCTGATTCATCCCGATGAGCTTACCGTAGTAAGTGATTCGGGTGAGCGAGCGTAGCCAACACACCTGTAACTTGAAGTATGACGGGTATATTTTTAGACAAAAAAAAGAGCGACCGGAGTCGCTCTTACAGATTACGGTCTCATCTCAACTTATTTGGAGATGTGAGCAATCAGGTCCAGAACCTTGTTGGAGTAACCAGTTTCGTTATCGTACCAGGAAACCAGTTTCACAAAGTTGTCGTTCAGAGCGATACCCGCTTTAGCATCGAATACGGAAGTGCAAACTTCGCCGTTGAAATCGGTAGAGACAACGTCGTCTTCGGTGTAGCCCAGAACGCCTTTCATTGCGCCTTCGGAAGCAGCTTTGATTGCTTTCTTAATTTCTTCATAAGAAGCAGCTTTTTCCAGACGAACGGTCAGGTCAACAACGGATACGTTCGGAGTCGGAACGCGGAACGCCATACCGGTCAGTTTGCCATTCAGTTCTGGCAGTACTTTACCTACAGCTTTAGCAGCGCCGGTAGAGGACGGGATGATGTTCTGAGCTGCGCCGCGGCCGCCGCGCCAGTCTTTATGAGACGGGCCATCAACGGTTTTCTGAGTAGCGGTAGTGGCGTGAACAGTAGTCATCAGACCTTCGATGATGCCGAAGTTGTCGTTGATAACTTTTGCCAGCGGAGCCAGGCAGTTGGTGGTGCAGGAAGCGTTGGAAACGATGTCCTGGCCTTCATATTTGTCAAAGTTAGCACCTTTAACAAACATCGGAGTGTTGTCTTTGGACGGGCCAGTCAGAACGACTTTTTTCGCGCCAGCGGTGATGTGCTTACGAGCGGTTTCGTCGGTCAGGAAGATACCGGTTGCTTCAGCAACAACGTCAACACCCACTTCGTCCCACTTCAGGTTAGCCGGGTCACGCTCAGCGGTAACACGGATTTTTTTACCGTTAACGATCAGATGACCGTCTTTCACTTCAACGGTACCGTTGAAACGGCCGTGAGTGGAGTCATACTTCAGCATGTAAGCCATGTAGTCAGCGTCTAACAGGTCGTTGATTGCAACGATCTCGATGTCAGAACGTTCCTGAGCAGCACGGAAAACAATGCGACCGATACGGCCAAAACCGTTGATACCTACTTTGATAGTCATATATTCCACCAGCTATTTGTTAGTGAATAAAAGGTTGCCTGTAAAATTACAAAAACCTTACGCAGCGTCAAGCGGAATCGTGTCAATCATTGCGACAAATCAATCCGGAGCATGCCTTTGCGCGGTTGATTTATCCCACTTTCCCTTTGAGCCCAATTCCATATGGGGGCTGCGCCCGGAATTTTAAAGGTCATTTGAGATAAAAATGTGATATTCATCACAATTGTGTGGCTGCCTTTTGGCGTCGCCTAAGTTTAGAACAAAAGTGCACGCTTCATTGTTAATATTTTGTTAGAATTAAGCCGAAAAAGTTGTCCTTTCACAGCGAGAAGCAAGCCAATGTCGAATAAACCCTCTTCGGACGAGCTCAAAAAAAATTTGAGCGAGATGCAGTTTTACGTGACGCAGAATCACGGTACTGAACCGCCGTTCACCGGGCGGCTACTCCACAACAAACGCGATGGCGTCTACCACTGCCTGGTATGCGACGCGCCGCTGTTTAACTCGCAATCCAAGTATGATTCAGGCTGCGGTTGGCCGAGCTTTTATGAGCCGGTAAGCGATGATGCTATTCGCTATCTTAACGATTACTCCCACGGTATGCAGCGCACGGAAATTCGCTGCGGAAACTGCGATGCTCACCTTGGACACGTCTTCCCGGATGGCCCGCAGCCTACCGGTGAGCGTTTTTGTGTTAATTCGGCCTCTTTAAGCTTCACCAATGATGAAAATGGTGAGCAAACCAAGGGTTGAAAAAACGATTCAGCAAATTATTCCAACATGAGGTGGGAGAACGATGGAAATTGAACGGATTATCGACGGCATGACGCCGGAAGTGTATCAGCGTCTGGCGACGGCGGTGGAGCTGGGAAAATGGCCCGACGGCGTGGCGTTAACAGCCGAGCAGAAAGAGAATTGTCTGCAGCTGGTGATGCTCTGGCAGGCCCGATATAACGTTGACGCGCAGCATATGACCATCGACACCAACGGACAGATGGTGATGAAGAGTAAACAGCAGTTGAAAGTGGACTTTGGTATTTCGCCGCAACCTATCGCGACGTTTAAATCCTGAGCCTGAACGGCCCGGCCAATTGAACGCCGGGCTTAGCGTCAGCTGGGCGTTATTTCTTGTTCATCATCGCTTTTAGATCGGCGAAAGGGTTATATTTCGCTTCGCCGACGCTTTTCTGCGCATCTTCGCCGGCCACCACCGTTGAACCATACTGATCGGCCTCGGTGTATTTTGAGTGCTCATGATCGTGGCAGTAGAGGCACAGCATCTCCCAGTTGCTACCATCTTCCGGGTTATTGGAGTGGTCGTGGTCGATATGATGTACCGTCAGTTCACGCAGATTCGAATAGACAAACTCACGCGAGCAGCGTCCGCAGACCCAGGGGAAGAGCTTCAGCGCTTTTTCGCGATATCCGACTTCCAGACGGGCGTAGTTTTTCGGGATATAAGCCATAATACCCATGCCTTCTGTTGCAAATGAAAAGCTGCGCCGGAGCTGGCGCAGCGGAATGTGCTTATCATAACCTATTGTGCAGGCGGTGACATCGCGCAGATCAGCGTTTGATCTCCAGGGATTCGGCCAGCTGTTTCGCTAGCTGGTTTTGATCATCGGCGCCGTACTCCCAAAACATCGCGCCTCCCAGTCCTTTGCTCTTGATATAGTCGGCTTTGATCGCCACCGAACGCGGGTTCTCGTAGGAGAGGGCAAAGAGCGCTTTACCGTCGGAAGAAGTTACCGACAGCCACGGCACTTTCGCTTCATCATCCCAATGCTGAGTAAAGCGCTTCTGCGGATCGTTGATGAACTTCGCCACGATATCGTTATATTTCACGTAGGTATCTTTTGACAGATCGACGCCTAGCGTTTTGAACAGCTCGACCTGCTGCGGCTCAAAATAAGGCTGCGTTGCCGGATTTTTCTGCGCATCCGGTTTGCTCCAGTCAATGCCCGGCTCGACGGCGCGTTTCGGTACCCGCCCATAGAAACCAATCCCCAGGTTCATCTGGCTGGGCTTCAAACCCGCCGCAAGATAGTTGTTGACCACGAAATCAGCGCTGTACTTATCGGCTTCTGCGACCGTCGGCCATTGAGAGGAGTCGTACAGGTTGGAATTGAAGTACTGGGTGCCGTAAGCCATGTCGTAGGTCATCAGGTTGATGTAGTCGAGCGAGGGGGCTATCGCTTTGACATCCACCCAGCTCTTCGGACTCTCCGCGTTAGCGCCCACGGCGATGGTCACCAGTTTTTTATTGCCCACCGCCGCACGCAGCTCTTTCAGCAGGGCGGTAAAATTATCGCGATCGGCCGGTTGGCTGTCGACCAGTCCCCATGCGCCGTTGACCGGATACTCCCAGTCCAGATCGATACCATCAAGACCATATTTTTCAATGATCTCCTGCGCCGACTGAATAAACAGCGCTCGGGTTTCTTTTGTCGCCGCCGCGCCGGAGAATCCGCGCGCTCCCCAGCCGCCGACGGAAAGCAAAACTTTCAGGTTCGGATTCTGCTGGCGCAGATGCGGGATTTTCTGTAAATCAGCCTGCACTTTCGGCGACAGCCAGATTTGATGCAGCCTGCCGGGGTCTTTCAGGGCCGCGTTGGTTTCACCTTTTTCGTCGTTATAGATCAGACCAAACGAGTAGTTGAGATGGGTAATCTGCCGGACGTCAAGTTTATCGATATTGCCGCCAGGTCCGGCAGTGACGTCGCCGCCGCCGTTAAAGTAGCCGACGGACATCAGGGTATTAGCTGAAACGACGCTCGCGCAGAGCAGGGGTAAAGCTGCCAGTAATGGCAAAAGTTTCATAGCAAATCCTCTTTGACAGAAAAGTGACTTAGTAAAACAAACACGCCACGGAAATGGCGTGGCGAAAAAACAGCTCGTGCAGGCTAGCATCTTCCATTGCGCAAAACTGCGAAGGGGTTCACGCTGCATCAGCGAAGCCGCGCCATGCCAACGCCATAAGCTTTCCTTCACATCTCTCCCCGCCATCCATTTTGCCGTATTTGTGATCTAAGTTGTGAAATGCAGATCAATATCTGTGTTTTAAAGATTTAATGTTGACCTTAAAGATTTCGTGGTTAAGTATTGCTCCCACTGATGCAAAACCACAAACAAAGGAAGACGCAATGAAAGCACTGGCAAGATTTGGTAAGGCCTTTGGCGGCTATAAGATGATTGATGTTCCGGAACCGGTCTGCGGTCCGGATGATGTGGTGATTGAAATCAAGGCGGCAGCCATTTGCGGCGCGGATATGAAGCACTACAACGTCGATAGCGGATCCGACCAATTCAACTCCATTCGCGGCCATGAGTTTGCCGGTGAAATCGTCCGTGTCGGCGAAAAGGTTAAGGACCGGAAAGTGGGCCAGCGGGTGGTTTCTGATAATAGCGGGCACGTCTGCGGCGTGTGTCCGGCCTGCGAACAAGGTGATTTTCTGTGTTGTACAGAAAAAGTTAATTTAGGTCTTGATAACAATACCTGGGGCGGCGGGTTTTCGAAATACTGCCTGGTGCCGGGGGAGATCCTCAAAATTCATCGCCACGCGCTGTGGGAAATCCCGCTGGGCGTTGATTACGAAGAAGCGGCGGTGCTGGATCCTATCTGTAACGCCTATAAATCTATCGCTCAACAATCCAAATTTCTCCCCGGTCAGGACGTGGTGGTCTTCGGTACCGGTCCGTTAGGGCTCTTTGCCGTACAGATGGCGCGCATCATGGGGGCCGTCAATATCGTGATGGTCGGGCTGGAAGAGGACGTCGCGGTGCGTTTCCCCATCGCTAAAGCGTTGGGCGCGACGGCGGTGGTCAACGGTTCGAGCGAAGATGTGGTTGCGCGCTGTCAGGAAATTTGCGGCAAAGATAATCTCGGTCTGGTTATCGAATGTTCAGGCGCCAACATTGCCCTCAAACAGTCTATCGAAATGCTGCGCCCCAACGGTGAAGTGGTCCGCGTGGGGATGGGCTTCAAACCGCTGGACTTCTCCATCAACGACATCACTGCCTGGAACAAAAGCATCATCGGCCATATGGCTTACGACTCCACCTCCTGGCGCAACGCCATTCGCCTGCTCGCCAGCGGCGCGATCACAGTCAAACCAATGATTACTCATCGCATTGGCCTGTCGCAGTGGCGCGAAGGTTTTGATGCCATGGCCGATAAAACCGCGATTAAGGTCATCATGACTTACGACTTTGATGAATAACCCATTTATTAAAGGAAGGTTCCCGGATGGAACAGATAGCAAAACCGCACTGCGGCGCCAGGCTCGATCGCCTGCCCGACTGCAGCTGGCACGCTTCAATGTTTGCCATGGTCGCTTTCGGATTACTTGTCTGCTGGAGTAATGCCGTAGGCGGGTTAATACTCGCGCAGCTAAAAGACCTGGGCTGGACCGATAATTCCACGACCGCTACGTTTTCTGCCATTACCACGGCGGGAATGTTTCTTGGCGCGCTCGGCGGCGGCATTATCGGCGATAAGATCGGGCGTAAAAATGCGTTCATCCTGTATGAAGCGATTCATATTATTGCCATGGTCATAGGGGCGTTTTCGCCGAATATGATCTTTCTGATTGCCTGTCGTTTTATCATGGGGGTAGGGTTAGGCGCGCTGCTGGTGACCTTATTTGCCGGATTCACCGAATATATGCCCGGCAGAAATCGCGGCACCTGGTCCAGTCGGGTCTCGTTTATCGGCAACTGGTCTTATCCGCTCTGTTCGCTGATTGCGATGGGATTAACGCCGTTAATCAGCGCGGAATGGAACTGGCGCGTACAGCTGCTGATCCCGGCGGTGCTGTCGCTAATTGCTACCGTTATTGCCTGGCGCAGTTTCCCTGAATCGCCCCGCTGGCTGGAGTCTCGCGGACGTTACGCGGAAGCGGAAAAGGTGATGCGGGCCATTGAAGAGAGGGTCGTGCAGCAAACCGGTAAGCCATTGCCGCCAGTGGTAATAGAAGATGATGGTAAAGCGCCGCGCGCGGTTCCTTATTCAGCCTTATTAACCGGCGTATTACTCAAGCGGGTTATTTTAGGCTCCTTCGTCCTGATTGCCATGAATGTCGTCCAGTATACCTTGATTAACTGGCTGCCGACGATATTTATGACCCAGGGCATTAATCTGAAAGACTCCATTGTTTTAAACACCATGAGTATGTTCGGCGCGCCGTTTGGCATTTTCATCGCCATGCTGGTGATGGATAAAATACCGCGGAAAACTATGGGTGTGGGCTTATTGGTATTAATCGCCGTGCTGGGATATATCTATTCTCTGCAAACCAGTATGCTGCTCATCACGTTAATTGGCTTCTTCCTGATTACGTTTGTCTATATGTACGTTTGCTACGCCTCGGCGGTCTATGTGCCGGAAATATGGCCGACCGAAGCGAAGCTTCGTGGTTCAGGCCTGGCGAACGCGGTGGGGCGCATCAGCGGTATCGCCGCACCCTATGCGGTGGCGGTATTACTTAACGGCTATGGCGTAACCGGGGTATTTGTGCTGCTGGGGGCCGTCTCCATTATTGTTGCGGTCGCTATCGCCACAATCGGAATTGAAACTAAAGGCGTCTCTGTCGAAAGTCTCGGTATTGATGCCGTTACCAGCAAATAATATTGACGGAAAATAAAATGAATAATTCAAAAGCGATTTTAAAAACGCCGGGTATGATGAAAATCATCGCTGCTGATATTCCGGTACCCAAAGAACATGAAGTGCTGATCAAAATTGAATACGTTGGTATTTGCGGTTCAGATGTTCACGGTTTCGAATCAGGTCCCTTTATTCCGCCGAAAGATCCCAATCAGGAAATTGGTCTGGGGCACGAATGCGCCGGTACGGTGGTCGCGGTGGGAAACCGCGTGAGCAAATTTAAACCCGGCGACCGGGTGAATATTGAACCCGGGGTGCCGTGCGGCCACTGCCGCTACTGTCTGGAGGGGAAATACAATATCTGTCCTGACGTTGATTTCATGGCCACGCAGCCAAATTATCGCGGCGCGTTAACCCACTACCTGTGCCATCCGGAGAGCTTCACCTATAAGCTGCCCGACAATATGGACACGATGGAAGGCGCGCTGGTGGAGCCTGCGGCGGTCGGCATGCATGCCGCAATGCTGGCGGACGTCAAGCCTGGCAAGAAAATCGTCATTCTTGGCGCAGGCTGTATTGGTTTAATGACCCTGCAGGCATGCCTTTGCCTGGGGGCTACTGATATCACGGTGGTTGATGTGCTGGAAAAACGCCTGGCCATGGCCGAACAGCTCGGGGCCAAAGTCGTTATCAACGGCGAAAAAGAGGACACCGTCGCGCGCTGCCAGCAGTTATCCGGCGACATGGGGGCTGATATCGTATTCGAAACCGCCGGTTCGGCCATCACCGTTAAGCAGGCACCGTATCTGGTCATGCGTGGAGGGAAAATCATGATCGTCGGTACGGTCCCCGGGGATTCGGCAATTAACTTCCTGAAAATTAACCGCGAAGTATCGATTCAGACCGTTTTCCGCTATGCCAACCGCTACCCGGTGACTATTGAAGCTATCTCCTCCGGCCGTTTCGATGTGAAGTCGATGGTGACGCACATTTACGACTACGAGGATGTTCAGCGCGCGTTTGAGGAATCTGTTAATAACAAACGCGAGATGATTAAAGGCGTTATTAGAGTTAACCATTAATTTATTAAAAAGGGAGAAACAACTATGCTGGCTGATATTAAATATTGGGAAAATGATGCGCAAAATAAAAATTATGCCATTGCCCACTTTAACGTGTGGAATGCCGAAATGCTGATGGGCGTTATCGATGCCGCGGAAGAGTCAACATCGCCGGTGATTATCTCTTTCGGCACCGGATTTGTGGGCAATACCTCGTTTGAAGATTTTTCGCATATGATGGTTTCAATGGCCAAAAAGGCCTCGGTACCGGTGATTGCGCACTGGGACCACGGACGCAGCATGGAAATTATCCACAATGCGTGGGCCCATGGCATGAACTCCCTGATGCGCGACGCTTCCGCCTTTGATTTCGAAGAGAATATTCGTCTGACCAAAGAGGCGGTGGACTTCTTCCATCCGCTGGGTATTCCGATCGAAGCGGAGCTGGGACACGTGGGCAATGAAACGGTCTACGAAGAAGCGCTGGCGGGCTATCACTATACCGATCCGGATCAAGCGGCGGAATTCGTCGAGCGCACCGGCTGCGATTCCCTGGCGGTAGCGATTGGTAACCAGCACGGGGTCTATACCTCAGAGCCGAAACTCAACTTTGAGGTGGTGAAACGCGTGCGCGAGGCGGTATCCGTTCCGCTGGTACTGCACGGCGCATCCGGCATTAGCGACGCGGATATTAAGCAGGCTATTTCGCTGGGTATTTCCAAAATTAACATTCATACCGAACTGTGCCAGGCGGCGATGGCGGCAGTGCAGGAGAACCAGAATCAACCGTTCCTGCACGTTGAGCGCGAAGTACGCAAAGCGGTCAAAACGCGCGCGCTGGAGAAAATCAAACTGTTTGGCTCTGACGGTAAAGCGGAATGACAACATGGATAATATCGAGGTTATTTGTATAGGCGCGGCCATTGTTGATATTCCCCTGCAGCCGGTGAGCAAAAATATCTTTGATGTTGACTCATATCCCTTAGAACGCATCGCCATGACCACCGGGGGGGACGCAATTAACGAGGCAACCATTATTTCCCGACTCGGTCATCGAACGGCATTAATGAGTCGGGTAGGGGACGACGCGGCGGGACATTTTATTCTTGCACACTGTCGCCGGGAGAATATTGATATCCACAGCCTGAAGCAGGATGGCGAAATCGATACCTCCATTAATGTGGGGCTGGTCACCGCCGATGGCGAGCGTACTTTTGTGACTAACCGCAATGGTAGTCTGTGGAAGCTGAATATTAACGATGTGGACTTTGGCCGCTTTTCTCAGGCAAAACTGCTGTCGCTGGCGAGCATTTTTAATAGCCCGCTGCTCGATGGTAAAGCGTTAACGGAGATATTCACTCAGGCCAAAGCGCACGCGTTAATTATTTGCGCCGATATGATTAAGCCGCGGCTTAACGAAACTCTGAACGATATTCGCCAGGCGCTGAGCTACGTCGATTATCTGTTTCCCAATTATGCCGAGGCAAAACTGCTCACCGGCAAAGAGACGCTGGATGAGATCGCCGATAGCTTCCTGAACTGCGGGGTGAAAACGGTGGTTATTAAGACCGGCAAGCGAGGCTGCTTTATTAAGCGTGCCGATATGAAGCTGGAAGTGCCGGCGGTTTCAGGCATTACCGCCATCGACACCATTGGCGCAGGGGATAATTTTGCCTCGGGATTTATCACCGCGCTGCTTGAAGGCAAACCGCTGCGCGAGTGCGCGTTGTTTGCTAACGCCACGGCGGCGATCTCGGTGCTGAGCGTAGGCGCCACGACGGGTGTGAAGAACAGAACGCTGGTTGAACAACTTCTCGACGAATATGAAGGATAATAGCAGCAGATGAAAATGATTTCTTTAGGCAGTACGGATATCACGCTTTCCCGAATGGGATTAGGCACATGGGCCATTGGCGGCGGCCCGGCGTGGAACGGCGATCTCGATCTGCAGATATGTATCGACACCATTGTTGAGGCGCATCGCTGCGGGATCAATCTGATTGATACCGCGCCAGGCTACAACTTTGGCAACAGCGAAGTGATTGTTGGCCAGGCGCTTAAACAGCTGCCGCGCCGCGAAGTCGTTGTCGAAACCAAATGCGGTATCGTCTGGGAGCGCACGGGCAGCCTGTTTAATAAGGTGGGCGATCGCCAGCTGTATAAAAACCTGACGCCCGAGTCGATTCGCGAAGAGGTGGAGGCCAGCCTGCAAAGGCTGGGCATCGATACTATTGATATCTATATGACCCACTGGCAGTCGGTAGAGCCCTGCTTTACGCCAATTGCGGAGACCGTAGCCACGCTGAACGCGCTTAAGAAAGAGGGGAAAATTCGCTCTATCGGCGCGGCGAACGTAGATGCCGGGCATATCAGAGAGTACCTCAAGCACGGCGAGCTGGATATCGTGCAGGCCAAGTACAGCATTCTTGACCGGGCGCTGGAGGCCGAGCTACTGCCGCTCTGTCAACAGAACGGCATTGTAGTGCAGGTCTACTCGCCGCTTGAGCAGGGGCTACTGACCGGGACTATCGGCCGTGATTATGTTCCCGGCGGTGCGCGGGCCAATAAGGTCTGGTTCCAGCGGGAAAATATGCTGCGCGTGATTGATATGCTTGAGCAATGGCAGCCGCTATGCGAAAAATATCGCTGTACCATCCCCGCGCTGGCGCTGGCGTGGATATTAAAGCAAAGCGATCTCATTACCCTTCTGAGCGGCGCTACGGCGCCCGAGCAGGTGCGCGAGAATGTCGATGCGCTGAACATCGCTCTGACCGATGATGATTCATTATTGATGAGGCGAATGGCGGAAGCGCTGGATCCTAAATAAGAGAGAAGACGCGGACCTCTGTTTCTGTGTAAAAGAGTATTAAATCTGTGATTCAGACAGGTTCTTTTGAAAATAAACATGGCCTGTGCAATACTAGAATCTTATTATGACTTTGCAGGAAACAGAGGTGTCATCGTGGCGGCAAAAGACAGGATTCAGGCCATAAAGCAAATGGTGGCTAATGATAAGAAAGTAGCGGTTTCTAATTTAAGCGCAATTTTTCAGGTCACTGAGGAAACCATCCGTCGCGATCTGGAAAAGCTCGAAGATGAAGGTTATTTGACCCGCACGTACGGCGGCGCTGTATTAAATACCAATGCTTTAGCTGACAATATTCATTTTTATAAACGCGCTAAATCTTTTTTAGAAGAGAAGCAGATCATTGCCCGCAATGCATTACCGTTTATAAAGAATAAAACCACCATGGCTGCCGACTCCAGCAGTACCGCGATGGAGTTATTAAAGCTATTGAAAGAGAGAAACGATCTCACGCTGTTAACCAACTCGGCAGAAGCCTTTCATGAGCTGGCACAGTCTGAAATCAACGTGGTATCTACCGGCGGCGAGCTCAACAAGAATACGCTGTCGCTGCAGGGAAGGATCACTAAGGAAATTATTAGCCGCTATCATGTTGATATTATGGTGATGAGCTGCAAAGGGCTGGATATGCAGAGCGGGGCGCTGGACTCTAACGAAGCGGAAGCGGAAATTAAGAAAACCATGATCCGCCAGGCCACCGAAGTCGCTTTGCTGGTCGATCATTCAAAATTCGATCGCAAAGCATTCGTCCAGCTCGTGGATTTTAGCCATATTAATTACCTTATCACCAATAAGGCGCCGGGTGCACAGTGGATTGCATTTTGTAAAGAAAATAATATTCAACTTGTTTATTAACATTAAGATTGGCTGTATCGATATTATTTTAATTTGCACCTGGATAATGCCATAAAAATTTAATGATGATGGCTGGCGCGGCAAAAATGATTCTGCCGCGATGGCCATACTTTATATTTTATCTGAATTTGAGGCATCCAGATGGAACAATGTGACCCTATCGGCGCAAGATTAGACCGCTTACCTTTATCGCGATTTCATTTTCGTATTTTTGGCATTATTAGTTTTAGTTTATTAATCACCGGTTTTCTCAGCTATTCCGGCAACGTGGTGCTGGCAAAGTTAGTCAGCAATGGCTGGTCAAATAACTATCTCAACGCCGCATTTACCTCGGCGCTGATGTTTGGCTACTTTATTGGTTCGTTGACCGGAGGTTTTATAGGTGATTATCTCGGGCGACGTAAAGCATTTCGGCTGAATTTACTGATCGTCGGGGTCTCTGCCTGTGCGGCAACCTTTGTGCCCAACATGTACTGGCTTATCTTTTTTCGCTGTCTGATGGGCTGCGGAATGGGGGCGCTGATTATGGTGGGCTATGCCTCCTTTACCGAATTTATTCCGCCCGCGGTACGTGGAAAATGGTCCGCCCGGCTCTCCTTTGTCGGCAATTGGTCGCCTATGCTATCGGCGGCAATTGGCGTCGTGGTGATTGCTTTTTTAAGCTGGCGGATGATGTTTCTGTTCGGCGGAGGAGCCATGCTGCTGGCCTGGTATCTGTCGGGAAGATACTTTATTGAATCTCCCCGCTGGCTGGCCGGAAAAGGGCAGCGCAGCGCCGCTGAAAAGCATCTCCAGCAGGTAGAGTCGCAAATCGAGAGAGAGAAAAATATTACCTTACCGGCCTGGCAAAGCGCGGATCAAACGGCGGATGTGTGTGTGGAAAGCGGCTCTTTCTGGCTGCTGTTTAAAGGCCAGATGCTGCGGCGCACGCTAGTGGCAATCACGGTGCTAATCGCCATGAATATTTCGCTCTATACCATTACGGTGTGGATCCCGACAATTTTCGTCAATTCGGGCATCGACGTGACGAAATCAATCTTGATGACCGCGATTATTATGATTGGCGCGCCGGTGGGAATATTTATCGCCGCGCTGATTATCGACCGTTTTCCGCGGCGGTTATTTGGCTCATCGCTGCTGATTATTATTGCGGTGCTCGGCTACTTCTATTCGATTCAAACCTCAGAGTGGGCCATCTTAAGCTATGGCCTGGTGATGATCTTTTTCCTGTATATGTACGTCTGCTTTGCCTCGGCGGTGTACGTGCCGGAGCTGTGGCCAACGCATCTCCGGCTGCGCGGTTCAGGCTTTGTCAACGCGGTAGGGCGAATTGTCGCCGTCTTTACTCCCTACGGCGTCGCTGTCCTGCTGACCCGCTACGGCGCGATTACGGTTTTTATGGTGCTCGGGGTGATGCTGGTACTCTGTGCGCTGATCCTGTTCTGCTTTGGCATCGAAACGCGCAAGATATCGCTGGAGGAGATTTCAACGCTGGCCTGAAAATGCGCCGACAGGGAAAATGCCTGTCGGCACCGGTTATGCGTGGGTTTCCAGCCAGTCGTCCAGGGTATAGAGGGTGGCGCCCGCGGCGGCCATCTCCATAAATGCCTGATTGCTGTCGTGCGGCTGAATATTCACCCCGCGGCAGCCGTCGGTAATGACGTTGACGTTATAGCCCAGATTGAGAGCGTCGAGCACGGTAAACTTGACGCAGTAGTCGGTGGCCAGACCCAGCACCGTGAGTTCGCGAATATCGCGCTCGCGCAGCCACGCATCAAGCTGCGTTTTCTGTCGGTGGCCGTTGTCGAAAAAGGCGCTGTAGCTATCTATGGCCGGATTTTCGCCTTTGTGGAAGACGGCGGCGATATGCTGCTTTTGGAGCAGCGGATGCAGAGCCGCGCCTTCGCTGTTTTGCACGCAGTGATCCGGCCAGAAAGTTTGCGCCAGGCCGTCGAGCTCGCCCTGGGTATAGGGTTCAACCTGATGCTGGCTGGCAAAGCTGCCGTGATTCGCCGGATGCCAGTCCTGGCTGGCTACCACCGTTTCGCCCCGCGTCAGGCTCCAGTCGATAAGCAGGTTGGCGACGTCAACCGTACTATCGCCCTGCGGGACCGCAAGTGCGCCACCGGCGCAGAAATCATTTTGTAAATCGACCAGAAGCAGCGCGCGCTGGGTCATGTGTTTCTCCTTACTCATCGGGGGTCAGTTCGCCGCGCAGGTTCTCCTGCATTGCGCGACGGATAGCCGCAACGTCCAGATCCTGACTCAATAAATAGTGTAGCTTGGTCAGCGTGGCTTCTACGGTCATATCAAAACCGCTAATCACCCCGGCCTGAGCCAGCGCGTTACCGGTGGCGTAACCGCCCATATTCACCTTGCCGGACATACATTGGGTCAGGTTAATCACCACGATACCGCGCTGGCTGGCTTCAGCCAGGACCTGAATAAATTCGCCGTTCTGCGGCGCGTTACCGACGCCATATGAGCGCAGGATCAGCGCTTTGACCGGCTGGCGCAGGAAATTGCGCACGACGTCGGCGGAAATGCCGGGATAAATGGTCACCACGCCAATCGGCTGCGGCGTGATAGGGTGAACCACCAGCTCACCGCTGCCGTGCGGTGCGGGAGGGGTGCCGAGACGGCGAATATGGATCCCGGCTTCCAGCAGCGGCGCCAGGTTTGGCGAAGCGAAGGCGTTAAATCCGTCGGCGTGGGCCTTTGTTGTACGGTTGCCGCGGTAGAGACGGTTGTTGAAGAACAACGACACTTCGTTAATCGGATAGTTGGCGGCGACGTACAGGGCATTGAGGAGATTAATCTGCCCGTCGGAGCGTAGCTCAGCGAGCGGAATTTGTGACCCTGTCACAATGACCGGTTTCCCCAGATTCTCCAGCATGAAGGAGAGCGCCGAAGCGGTAAACGCCATGGTATCCGTACCGTGCAGGATCACGAAACCGTCGTACTGGTCATAACGATCGCGAATATCCTCGGCGATATGCTGCCAGTCTTCCGGCGTCATATCGGAGGAGTCCATCAGCGGAGCATATTCATGAATGGTGAAGTCCGGCATCTCCGGACGGTGAAACTCGGGCATCAAAGCCAGCTGGCGCTGGAGATGGCCGGAAACGGGAATGTAGCCGTGTTCAGAACGCTGCATACCAATGGTGCCGCCAGTATAGGCAACGTAGATAGATTTCTTCTGCATAGCATCGCTTAGGTTAAACGTAGACAGGCGCAGTATATACCCGTCACGCCGCAAGTTGCAGGGGCGTCGGCTGCTTTCGTGTATTGCATGGCTTGCCTGACACAAAAACATTTACGCTGCATCGAGGCGGCAAGCAATGAAATCTATGGGAGCATAGTGACTATGGGGCCAGCGTTGCTGCGCGTAGCCAGGAAAGAGGCGGCGGGAAGGATGAAGTGAAAAATGCCGCCCCGTGGAATGGGGCGGCGTGGGATTAACGAATGTTGGCGCAGGTCAAGCAGAAGGCGTAGCGATTCTGCGGATCATTAAAGGCCGCCAGCTTGTCGCTTTCGTTTTTCACTGCATTAGCCGCAGCGGCCACCGGCGCAGGCAAATAAGCCTGAACCGCCGCCGGCAGCGCCGCGCGAACGGAACCGGTCAGGCTATCGACCACCATCGAGAAGAAGGTCGGCTCTTCCTGATAATAATTGATATGCCACTCTTTCAGCTTCGCCAGCTCTGCGGCTTTTGCCACCGCGTCGTCAAAGTCGCCAAGGCTGTCGACCAGACCGTTTGCTTTCGCATCTTCACCGGTCCAGACGTGGCCCTGGGCGATTTGGTCGATTTTTTCCGGCGTGCTCTTACGCGCGTTCGCCACCAGGGTGATAAAGCGCTTATAGCCGTTTTCGATGCTGAGCTGCATCAGCTGTTGTACTTCCGGCGGAAGCGCTTTAGTGGTGGAGACATCGGCCAGCGGAGAGGTGGCCACGCCATCGGTATGAACGCCAATCGAGCCGAGCGTATTTTCGACGGTGTTAATTACCCCAAAGATACCGATAGAACCGGTCAGGGTGCTGGGGTTCGCGACGATATAATCCGCCGGGGTGGAGATCCAGTAGCCGCCGGAGGCCGCCATGCCGCCCATCGATACCACCACCGGTTTGCCGGCCGCTTTTGCCGCCGCCAGCTCTTCGCGAATCACCTCCGAGGCGCTGACGCTGCCGCCAGGGCTGTTTACCCGCAGTACGATAGCTTTTACTTTCGGATCGAGGCGGGCATCGCGGATCTGCGCAGCGGTAGTGTCGCCGCCGACGTTACCCGGCGTTTCCTCGCCATCCATAATCGCGCCGTTAGCAAAGATAACCGCTATCGCGGAGCCTTTATCGGCAGGCGTTTTCACGGTGTAGTCGTAGTAGCTGATCGCGCTGTAGTTATTATCCGCTTTGCTCCAGCCAAACTGCTTAGTCAGCGCTTTCTCCACTTCGGTAGAGGTGCCAAGCTCGTCAACCAGCTTGTTATCCAGCGCGTACCTGGCGGTGTCGCCATCAACTTTACGCAGACCGTCGAGGACCCCCTGAGCGCCAGGGAACAGCTGCTGTGCGGAGATCTGGCGGTTGGCGGCGATGGTGTTGAGGTAGTTTTGCCACAGTTCGCCAATCCAACGGCTATCCGCCTCGCGCGCTGCCGGGGACATATCATCGCGGATAAACGGCTCTACCGCTGATTTATAAGTGCCGACGCGGAAAACGTGGGTCGATACTTTGAGTTTGTCGAGCAGCGATTTGTAGTACAGGCCGTTGGTCGCGAAACCATGCAGATCCACTTCGCCCTGCGGCGAAAGCCAGATTTTATTGGCGAAGCTGGCCAGATAATACTGCCCCTGGCTGTAGCTGCTGCCAATGGCGTAGACCGGTTTGCCGCTATCGCGGAATTCGCGCAGCGCTTTACCGATGTACTGCATCGATGGCTGATCGCCGCCGGCAAAGTTTTTCAGATCCAGCACGATGCCGGTGATATTGCGGTCGTCTTTCGCCTGGCGAATTGTCTGCACAATATCAAACAGCGAGTTTTCCTGTAGGCGATCCGAGCTGGCGCCAAACAGTTGACGGCCAATGACCCCAAGTTTGCTGCTGGCCGAAGGTTTATCGACCACCACGCCGGTGATATCCATCAGCAGCGCGCCGCGAGTGGTATGCTCTGTTGTGTTACTGCTGAACTGGGCCCAGATACCGACGCAGGCCAGCACCAGCACAAGGAAAACCACGTTCAGTGCGAGCTGGCGAATGAAGTTGAGCACTCGCCATGTCCATTTAAAGATTCCGGCGAGCAGTCGCCAAAGAGTTCGCATGTATTCTCCCTAACCATTATCAAAATAGGGCAAGCCGCAGGGGCTGCCGCGTCTGGCTATCCTAATGAGAGTGCCGACGGTTGTCAGCAGGAATCACCCGCTGGGCTGTAACAAAATCCTTGTGCATGTTAATTTTATGAAAAATGACATCACAGGAGTTACACAGATGGATGCTCTCGAACTACTGGTTAATCGCCGCAGCGCTTCACGTTTGACCGATCCGGCGCCGGCTGGCGAACAGCTGGAAAACATCCTTCGCGCGGGGCTGCGCGCGCCGGACCACGGAACGCTACAGCCGTGGCGCTTCTTCATTATTGCCGATGATGGGCGCGAGCGCTTCAGCCAGCTGCTGGAAAAAGGCGCCGTGGCGGCAGGCGGAGATGAAAAGGCGATTGAAAAAGCGCGCAGCGCGCCGTTCCGCGCGCCGCTGATTATTGCGGTGGTGGCGCGCTGTGAAGATCATCCGAAGGTCCCCAGGTGGGAACAAGAGATGTCGGCGGGCTGCGCGGTGATGGCCATGCAGATGGCGGCCGTGGCGCAGGGTTTTAACGGTATCTGGCGCAGCGGCGCATTAACCGAGAGCCCGGTCGTCCGTGAAGGGTTTGCCTGCCGCGAGCAGGATAAAATCGTGGGCTTTCTTTATCTGGGAACGCCGCAGCTCAAAGCTTCAACCACCATCACTTTGCCGGATACCGCGCCGTTCGTGACGCGCTTCTGAGTCCATTCTCGTTATGCCGGGCGGGCCCGGCTCACCGCCGCCTCCGGGATTGTAGCCCGGCTAAGCGCAGCGCGAGTCGGGTGGAAGCCGTACCAGTGTACCAGGCTCGACACCTTTCCCGGAGGCGGTGCTGGCGCATCTGCCCGGGCGACCAAACCGCGGACGGCTGGGAACCCGTAGCCCGGATAAGGCGCGTCAAGCGCCGCCTCCGGGAATTTAACAGCGATGAGGTTACTTCTGCCGTTTGGCGAATTCGTCTTTCGCTTTCTGAAGCTGCTGCTGGAAGGCCGGGTTGGTATGCAGCGTGGCAACCACCGCCGAACCGACAATCCGCGCCGCGTCGACGTCGCTCTGCCAGTGATAGCCGCAGATCACCCGGCTTTCGCCCAGCTCAAAGCCGCGCTTAAGAATTTCATTTTGCCGCTGCGGATTAATCTCAGCCAGCACCAGCGCGGTGGCCCAGCCGATAGAGGTGTGGCCGGAGGGGTAGGAGCCGTTTTTCGATAGCGTATCCTGTTCCTTGGTGTTACAGGTGGCGACTCCGTAAAACGCAAAGGGGCGAATGCGCATGTATTTCTCCTTCGCCCCTCGCGTGGCCAGGTCGCCGGCATCTTCAATCATATTGGTGAGCAGCTTGTGCAGCTCCGGCGCATCTTTGGCGGTAATGGGCGAGCCGAAGGCACCCGAGAAGGCGTTGGCGACGCCGCCGCCGCTCAGGTTTGCGTCTTCCGCCGCCAGTTTGCCGCGCTCGGTGCCGCGCAGCAGGCGTCCCTTCTCATACATGGCCTGATCGTTTAAAAACGCGATACTGCCCACCTCCGGCGGCGGCGGTAGCAGCGCGAGGCTGTCGATAGCCTGCGCATTGGTCAGGTAGTAGAGATCCGGTTTGGTGGTGACGTCGTTACCGGCGGGAACCAGGGCGAAAGCGTTGATGGAGAAGAAACTGGCCAGGCAAAGGGCGAGAACACGCTTTTTCATGAAAACTTCCTTACGTTGTTATATGTCCAGACAAAACAGAATTTTTTGTTGTTACATTTCTGTCATTTTTTAGTAAAGGGTAAAATGACGACGAAAAAGCGGGCCCGCATCGCAAAATCGGTTTTTTGTCTGCTTAATGAGCAACCATACGCGATTTCGGACTGTCGCACTTACCACTCCGCCATTTGGGCGCTACCATATCGGGATTGCAATGACAGGAGATGTCCATGAGCGAGCAAGCCATTCGTTTAACGCAATACAGCCACGGAGCCGGTTGCGGATGTAAAATTTCCCCTAAAGTGCTGGAAACCATCCTGCAGAGCGACCAGGCCAAATTTATTGACCCGAATCTGCTGGTGGGGAATGAAACCAGCGATGATGCCGCGGTCTACGATCTCGGCAACGGTACCTCGATTGTCAGTACTACCGACTTTTTTATGCCGATCGTCGATAATCCGTTCGACTTTGGGCGCATTGCCGCGACAAACGCCATCAGCGATATTTTCGCTATGGGCGGCAAGCCGATAATGGCCATCGCTATCCTCGGCTGGCCCATCAATACGCTGGCGCCGGAAATTGCCCGTCAGGTAGTTGATGGCGGGCGTTTTGCCTGCCAGCAGGCGGGGATCGCGCTGGCCGGGGGCCACTCGATTGATGCGCCTGAACCCATCTTCGGTCTTGCGGTGACCGGCGTGGTTCCGACCGAGCGGGTGAAGAAAAACAGTACCGCTCAGGCCGGATGCAAACTCTACCTCACGAAACCGCTGGGTATCGGCGTGCTGACCACTGCCGAGAAAAAGTCGCTGCTGAAGCCGGAACATCAGGGGCTGGCGACGGAAACCATGTGCCAGATGAACCTCGTCGGCTCGGCGTTCGCCAACATTGACGGCGTGAAGGCGATGACCGACGTCACCGGCTTCGGACTGCTGGGGCATCTGAGCGAAGTGTGCCGCGGCGCGGGCGTACAGGCGCAACTCACCTATGCCAGTATCCCGAAACTACCGGGCGTGGAAGAGTATATTGCGGCCGGTGCGGTGCCGGGCGGAACCGGGCGAAACTTTGCCAGCTACGGGCATCTGATGGGCGAAATGCCGCCTGAGTGGCGCGATCTGCTGTGCGATCCGCAAACCTCCGGCGGCCTGCTGCTGGCGGTAACGCCGGAAGCCGAGGACGAGGTGCTGGCAGCAGCCGCTGAATATGGCATCACGCTGACCGCTATCGGCGAGCTGGTGACCGCCCGCGGCGGACGCCCTATGATCGAGATTCGTTGATTTCATGCGGCTGTTTATTGCAGAAAAGCCGAGTCTCGGCCGCGCCATTGCCGATGTGCTGCCAAAACCGCATCGCAAAGGCGATGGTTATATTGAATGCGGCAACGGACAGGTGGTCACCTGGTGTATCGGCCACCTGCTGGAGCAGGCTCAGCCGGACGTCTATGATGAGCGCTATGCGCGCTGGAATCTGCTCGACCTGCCTATCGTTCCGGAAAAGTGGCAGCTCCAGCCCAAGCCCTCGGTGACCAAACAGCTTAACGTGATTGAGCGTTTGCTTGGCGATGCGCAGGAAGTGATCCACGCGGGTGACCCGGACAGAGAAGGTCAACTGCTGGTGGACGAGGTGCTCGACTACCTGCAGCTGGCGCCGGAAAAGCGCCAGCAGGTGCAGCGCTGCCTGATTAACGATCTCAACCCGCAGGCGGTGGAGCGGGCGATTAACCGCCTGCGCGCCAATAGCGAGTTCGTTCCGCTGTGCGTCTCGGCGCTGGCTCGCGCCCGCGCCGACTGGTTATATGGGATCAATATGACCCGCGCCTACACCATCCTTGGGCGTAACGCGGGTTATCAAGGGGTGCTATCGGTCGGACGCGTGCAAACGCCGGTGCTTGGCCTGGTTGTACGCCGCGATGAAGAGATTGAAAACTTCGTCGCCAAAGACTTCTTCGATGTGAAGGCGCATATCGTCACCCCGAAGGAGGAGCGTTTTGTCGCCACCTGGATCCCCAGCGAGGCCTGTGAACCCTACCAGGATGAAGAGGGACGGCTGCTGCATCGTTCGCTTGCCGAACATGTGGTCAAGCGCATTGAGGGCCAGCCGGCGACGGTGACCGCTTATAACGACAAGCGGGACTCCGAGCCAGCGCCGCTGCCGTTTTCCCTCTCGGCGCTGCAGATTGAAGCCGCGAAGCGCTTCGGATTTAGCGCGCAGAACGTGCTGGATATTTGCCAGAAGCTGTATGAAACCCATAAGCTGATTACCTATCCGCGTTCGGACAGCCGCTATCTGCCGGAAGAGCATTTTGCCGGAAGACATGCGGTGCTGAACGCCATCAGCGTACATGCGCCTGACCTGCTGCCGCAGCCGGTGGTGGACCCGGAGATCCGCAACCGCTGCTGGGACGATAAAAAGGTCGATGCCCACCACGCCATTATCCCCACCGCGCGCAGTTCGCAGGTGAAGCTCAGCGACAACGAAGAAAAGGTTTACACCCTGATTGCCCGCCAGTATCTGATGCAGTTCTGCCCGGATGCGGTGTTCAGAAAGTGTCAGATCGATCTTGATATCGCCAACGGTAAGTTTGTGGCCAAGGCGCGTTTTCTGGCAGAAGCGGGCTGGCGAACCCTGTTAGGCAATAAAGAGCGCGATGAAGAAAACGACGGCATGCCGCTGCCGGTGGTCGCTAAAGATGATGAGCTCCTGTGCGAAAAAGGGGAAGTGGTGGAGCGCCAGACCCAGCCGCCGCGTCACTTTACCGACGCCACGCTGCTGTCGGCGATGACCGGTATTGCCCGCTTTGTGCAGGATAAAGACCTGAAGAAAATTTTGCGCGCCACGGACGGTCTCGGTACGGAGGCGACCCGCGCCGGAATTATCGAGCTATTGTTCAAACGCGGTTTTCTGACCAAGAAAGGGCGCTATATCCACTCTACCGATGCCGGCAAGGCGCTTTTCCATTCGTTGCCGGAGATGGCGACGCGTCCGGACATGACTGCCCACTGGGAGTCGATTCTGACGCAAATCAGCGAGAAACAGTGCCGTTATCAGGATTTCATGCAGCCGCTGGTCGGGACGCTGTTCCAGCTTATTGACCAGGCCCGTAGCACGCCGGTACGCCGCTTCCGCGGAATTGCGGCGCCGGGGGAGGGGAAGAAAAGCTTTAGCAAGGGGAAAGGCAGAGCCAAAGCGAAAGATAAAAAAAGCGCCGCCGGCCCTGCGGCGGAAAACCCGCAGTAAAAAACCCCGGGAAGCCGGGGTTTTTCAATTATGCACCGAATCCGCATGCAGGGGTTCATTCAGCGAGTGGGCTTAAATCACACCCTGAGCCAGCATAGCGTCAGCAACCTTCACGAAACCGGCGATATTGGCGCCGCGCACGTAGTTGGTCTGCTTCGCTTCGCCGCCGTACTGCACGCAGGCGTGGTGAATATCCAGCATGATGTGGTGCAGACGCGCATCCACTTTTTCCGCTTTCCAGCCCATGCGCGCGGCGTTCTGCGCCATTTCCAGGCCGGAGGTGGCGACGCCGCCGGCGTTCGCGGCTTTACCCGGCGCGAACAGTACGCCCGCTTCAAGGAACAGATCGGTGGCGGCGATGGTGGTTGGCATATTGGCGCCTTCCGCTACGGCCTTCACGCCGTTAGCGATCAACTGACGGGCGGCATCGACGTCCAGCTCGTTCTGCGTCGCGCACGGCAGCGCGATATCCACCGGTACGGACCACGGCTGTTTGCCTTCCAGATAGGTCAGGCCAAACTCGCGCGCGTAATCCGCTACGCGGCCATGGCAACGCTCTTTAATGTCGATCAGGCGCGCCAGTTTTTCTTTGGTGAAGCCTGCCTCGTCGACGACGGTGCCGTTAGAGTCGGACGCTGTAATCACCCGCGCGCCAAGCTCCATCGCTTTCTCGATGGCGTACTGCGCCACGTTGCCAGAGCCGGAAACCGCCACGCGAGCGCCTTCAAAGCCCAAACCGTGGCGCTTAAGCATCGCTTCGGTGAAGTAAATCAGGCCATAGCCGGTGGCTTCCGGACGAATCAGGCTGCCGCCGAAGGAGAGACCTTTGCCGGTAAATACGCAGGCGCTGTTGTTAGAGAGCTTACGCATCATCCCGGCCATAAAGCCGACTTCACGACCGCCTACGCCGATATCACCGGCAGGCACGTCGGTATCCGGCCCCAGATGACGATACAGTTCGGTCATCAGCGCCTGGCAGAAACGCATGACTTCGCCGTCGCTCTTGCCTTTAGGATCGAAATCGCTGCCGCCTTTACCGCCGCCCATAGGCAGGGTGGTCAGGGCGTTTTTGAAGGTTTGTTCAAAGCCAAGGAATTTCAGAATCGACAGGTTTACGGAGGGGTGAAAACGCATACCGCCCTTGTACGGGCCGATGGCGGAGTTGAACTGCACGCGCCATGCGCGGTTAACCTGAACCTGGTTACGGTCATCAACCCAAACGACGCGGAACTGGATAGCACGCTCCGGTTCAACCAGACGTTCCAGCAAATTCATCTGGCGATAGCGCGGATTTTCCTCAAGGAAGGGCCACAGGGTGGTCATCACCTCGCGGACGGCCTGAGCAAATTCAGTTTGATTTGGATCGCGCTGTTGAACGCGGGCGAGAAAACCTTCCAGAGTGCACGTCTGATCCATAGATATAATTTCCCCTTATGGTTGTGGTTGCGTCTATTTATTATGATTCGGCCCTTGAAAAAGCCGATTTTCCGACTATACCACCGGGAATCGTTAGGTAAGCAAGGAAAAATTGTTCGGAAAGCAAAATTTATAATCAGGCATGGGTCATAATCAAAAACGATGACCGCTGCCTGACAGAATTAGCGGGAGAGGAGATCGGCGCGCTGGGCGATAAAGGCTTCCAGCAGGGGGATGTCCGCTGGCGCAAGGTTGAAGCTAAAGGCCTCCTGCGGGGAACACCAGCGCAGCTGACTGTGATAGCGGGCGATGGGTTCGCCGCTAAAATGAGGGACCCACCAGGCGTGAAGATGAATCAGGCGAGCGGAAATTTCGCGCCGATGGCTGGCGATATAGCATCCCGGGCTGGCGTCGATCTCCAGCTCTTCCCGGAGCTCGCGGGCCAGCGCCTCGGCCTGGGTTTCGCCGGGTTCGACTTTACCGCCGGCAAATTCCCACATCCCCGGCTGATCCGCGTGGGGAGGGCGCTGCGCCAGCAAAATTTGCCCGTTGCGTTCGATAATGGCGGCAACAACATCAAAAGTTTTTAGCATGTGAATCATCGTTCTGTACGAAAGAAACGCCTATTATCACCGCCCTGGTACTCTGCAAACAACCCTGAATCCGCTGGAGAAACTTCGTGCTTGATCGTTATCTGCATCCGCGTTTGAAACCTGCCCTCAACGCCACCGCCGCTCTGCTGGATCGTCCAGCCGTTTCTCCCGACGGTCTGACCCTGCTTGGCTTTGCAATTGGCGTACTGGCGCTGCCGTTTTTAGCCCTGGGCTGGTATCAGGCGGCGCTGGCGGCGATAGTGCTTAACCGCCTGCTGGACGGCCTCGACGGCGCACTGGCCCGGCGACGCGGATTGACCGATGCGGGCGGTTTTCTCGATATTTCCCTCGATTTTCTGTTTTACGCCCTGGTGCCGTTTGGCTTTATTCTGGCCGACCCGGCGAGCAACGCGCTGGCGGGCGGCTGGCTGCTGTTCGCGTTTATCGGTACCGGCAGCAGCTTTCTCGCCTTTGCCGCGCTGGCGACAAAGCATCAGATCGCCAATCCGGGCTACGCCCACAAATCGTTTTACTATCTTGGCGGATTGACGGAAGGGACGGAAACCATCGCGCTGTTTGTGCTGAGCTGTCTGTTCCCGGCATGGTTTGCCTGGCTGGCGTGGATTTTTGGCGCGCTGTGCTGGCTGACGACCTTTACGCGGGTGTGGAGCGGATACCTGACCCTGAAACAGGTAAAAGAGTGATGAGCAGGTTTTATGCCGGGCGGCGGCTGACGCCTTGCCCGGCCTACGGGTTCGAAGCCGTCTGCGGGCCGGTAGCCCGGACAGATGCGCCGCACCGCCTCCGGGAAATTCACCCACTCTGCGCGATGCTCCCGGGGGCGGCGCTTAACGCGCCTTGCCCTGGCTACGGGTTCTGACGACCGTTACACAGGTGTCTGAGTCTAAAGGAAAATCAGCGCCAACAAGAAAATAACAGCGCTGGTGGTACGGCGAATCAGGAGTGAATTAGTTTGTAAGGCTGGCCAGAACCAGGCCAAAACCCACCCCAGCGCTGAGAATTAGTGTCAGGATCGCATTGCGCCATACGCGCCAGTGTTTGCCGAAAGTATCGGGATCGGATTTGTGTTTATGCCAGGTTTGCCATGCAACGGCGACAGTAGCCACGATGGGCAAACCCACCATAAATGTCAGAATAAGATTTTCGATATACTCGGTATTAATGGTCAATTTCATCGTCCTTTATCATTAACGTGCCGGGCAAATCCATCGCCCGGCATCAAAGCCGCGATATCACTCCGGCTTGCGATCGCCAGTCGCAATCGGATTTTTCGGATCGCTGCTCCACTCGTACCAGCCGCCGTCGTAGACCGAGACGTTGTTCCAGCCCATCGCCCTGGCGTACATAAACGTTTCTGAGGCGCGCCATCCGGTGCCGCAGTAAAAAGAGACCTGCTGGCTCGGCAGAATATTCCATGATTTCCACATCGCGGCGATATCATCAGCGCTACGCATGGTGCCGTCCGGATTATGGAAATCCTCCATATGGGTGGAATCGCTTCCGGCATGACCCCAGCGAGCCCCGGCAATTTCGCCCTTCGGCTTGATATAGCTGTAGCCGCTGGTGGTACCGATAAACTCCGGCCAGGAACGGATGCTGACCAGCGAAGCATCCTGACGATGCAGCAGGGCGCGAGCCTGCTCGGTATTGAGCATCAGCTGCGGCTGGCCCGGGATGGGGGCGCCAAAATCCGGTTCAGGTTTCTGTTCTGGCGGCGTTCCGCGCTCAACCGGCAGACCGGCATCGGACCAGGTCTTCCAGCCGCCGTCGAGCAGGCGCACATCCTTCACGCCGGCGTAGAGCATAATCTGCGCCACGCGGGCGGCGGCATACACGTCGCGACCGTACAAAATTACCGTGGTGTCATGGCGAATGCCGTGTTTTGCCAGCATCGCTTTTAGCTGCGCGTCGGACACTTTATTCCATAGCGGTTCGCTCTCCACCTCGTTAGTGTCGATATAACCGGCGCCCGGAATATGGCTCAGCAGATAAAACTTCGGCGCGCCCCAGGCGGCTTCAAAAACTTTCCATTCACCGGCAGGCGCGGCGGTAACCGGCTCGCCGCGCTGGAGGTCGTGCAGCCACTGCGGATATACCAGCTGTTCAAAATGCGGCAGCTTTTGCAGGCGACCTGCCTGGCTCAGGGCATCGCCGAGGGAGCTGAGATGAGTGAAACCAGCAGCCTGAAGGCGCGCCGCGACTTTCGCGTTGTCTTCGGCGTTGCCGTATAGCGCAATTGGCGTAGAGGTCTGCAGATTGTGCAGCTTAGCCCAGGCGCTCAGCTGTTCGTCGTTCATCGCGCCAAGCCAGCTGGCTGACAGGTTAAGCGCCTGCGGTTCATGACCCTGAGGCCCGTTAGCGCTTTGCGGCCAGCCGTTATAGAAAGCGCTGAGACGCGTATCAATAGCGACGCCGTTCTGCTGTTGCAGCGTGGAGAGCGTTAGCGTTGGCATGGATTCAGCGGCGGAGGTGGAAGCAGCAAGCCCCATCAGGAGGGCGAGTGCGGTCAATTGAGAAACACGTTTCATCGAAATGCCCGACAGTAGAAAATTGAGCGGCAATTCTCGGCGTTCTCAGCGGAAAAATCCTTGCGATAGCGCAGGCTTTCATTGCCACTGGCTCATATGTAAACAGCGCCCGCCGACGGGAGAGTCCTGGCGATCGTGCGTCACCAGCAGCGCCGGAATGGCCAGCCGCGCCAGTTCGTCGAATACCCAGCGGCGAAAATCGGCGCGCAGCTCAATGTCGAGGCGATTAAAGGGCTCATCAAGCAGCAGCGCCCGCGGTCGGGCCAGCAGGGCGCGCATCAGGCTGACCCGCGCCCGCTGGCCGCCGGAAAGGGTGGCCGGATCGCGGCTGTAGAAACCCTCCAGACCGGCGCGCTCCAGCGCCTGTTCTACCTGCGGTTTGCGCTGGGAACGCTGGACGTCAGCGGGCAGCGCCAGCCGCAGATTTTGTCCGACGCTGAAGTGGTCAAACAGCAGCGCGTCCTGGAACAGGATGCCGATACGCCGCCGCTCGGTGGGTAAACTGTCGCAGCGCTGGTTATCCAGCCACAGCTCCCCTGCGGCGCGGAAATCTTCCGCCAGCGCGCCCACCATCCAGGCGAACAACGTCGATTTGCCGCTGCCGGAGGGGCCCATCAACGTCAATATCTCGCCCGCTGCGACCGAAAAATCGACGTCGCGCAGCAGCGGCTGCCCGTTGAGTCTGAGAGTCAGGTTTTTGACGATCAACATTAGCGTAATCCTTGTCGATAGCGGCCAATCGGCCAGGCCAGCAGAGCGGTGAGAGCAAAGAATACCGCCGGTAGCAGCAACTGCCACAGCGCCTGCGCGGCGAGGGTGGCGATATCGCCGCCGCTGCTCAGCGCCACGGCTTCGCTGGTCAGCGTTGGGATCCGCCCGCCTCCCAGCCATAACGTCGGTAGATATTGCGCAATGCTTACCGAAAAGCCCACCGCCAGCGCCGTCAGCAGCGGACGCGTCAGGGCAGGTAAGGTGACCAGCCAGAAGATACGCCCCTGATGCCAGCCGAGGGTTCGGGCAACCAACTCCGCGCGCGGATCGGCCGCGCGACGCGCGGGATGCAGAATAAACAGCATCCATGGTACCACCCATAGCAGATGGCCCCATAAAACGGTAAGCCACTCGCCGTCCTGCCACGTATACAGCGCCAGCTGATATTGCCCGTCCACCAGCGGCAGCGCCGGTAAAATTAGCGGCAGCCAGATCCAGCCGCCGAAGCGGGAAGGGCCAAGCTCCAGCCACAGCAGGCAAACGACCGCGCCGAGAAGCGCAGAGCAGAGACCGAGCCACAGACTGTTGCCGATACTATCGCCGAGCGGAGCACGACTCTGCGCCGTCGCCGCCAGCAGCAGCGCGCAGAGCACGCCACACAGCGGCAGGAGAATCGCGAAGCTTTTCCCGACGAGCGCCCGCGGCTGCGGGCGGCGGATCCCCTGAACCGGTGGGATCCGCCGCCGCCAGACGCGCCAGGCTCCCCATGCCAGCAGCGCCATCATGACGAGCGTCAGCAGTAATACCAGGCTGGCAAGGGCCCCTTTGGCCTGCTGTTGTTCATCGCCCTGGCTCAACCATTGCCAGGCCAGCACCGCCAGCGTCGGCGGGTTGCCCGGCCCAATTACCAGCGCGACATCAACCGCCGAAAGGCTCCAGGCGGCGGTCGCCAGCAGCGCGATCGCCAGCGCTGGCAGCAGGGCGGGTAGCACAAGCCACTTCAGGCACTGCCAGCGGCCGTAGCCGAGGCTTTTTAATACCGTTGCCTGTCCCGCCAGCCGTTTCTCACCTAACAGGCCGTAAACCACCCACAACAGAAATGCGCTCTCTTTGACCGCCATCGTCAGACCCAGGCCAATGCCGTAGCGGTCAACTGGCGGAATGAAAAAGGGCAGCAGGCGAGAGAGCCAGCCGCCTTCAGCAAATAGCAGCAGGGCGGCGGTAGCGAAGGCGACATGGGGTACCGCCAGCAGCAGCGGCAGCCTGGCTGCCAGCCGGCGCCAACCGCTTGATGGCCAGAGTGCGGCAACAACCGAGAGCGTGATGATCAGCGCGCCGCCAACCGAGAGCAGGGTTGAGACGAGAGTCGCCGCCAGCGCCTGCCAGAACTGCGGATCGGCAACCAGCGACTGCCAAAGCGTCAGGCGCAGCGCCGGAAGCGTCATCAGAGAAACGGCCGGCAGCAGCGGGAGATAGATCAGCGCGACGGCGGCCCAGGCCAGCAGCCTTAGTGCGTGCCGTAGCGGCGCAGCCATTCCTGCTCCAGCGCTTCTACCCAGGCCGAGTGCGGTTCTCCCAGCATTGGCGGCAAATCCTGCGGCACAACGGCGTTGAAGGACTGGCGCTCATCTGCCGTTAACTTCGCCGGATCCAGCACGCTGGGGTCGCCCCACACCGCCGGGTCGGCCTTGCGCAGCTGCGCCTGCGGTGAGAGCAGGAAATTGGCGACAACTTTCGCCCCTGCCGTCGCGCGGGCGTTAACCGGGATCGCCACAAAGTGGACGTTGCCGAGCATCCCCTGGCTAAAACCGAAGCCGTAGCTGTCTTTCGGCAGCTCGCCGCTGGCCGCTTTTTGCTGCGCGTGCAGCGGGTTGAAGGTGATTGACAGCCTGAGGACACCGTTCGTCAGCATGGTATCCATACGGGCGGGCGAAGCCGGGAAGTCGCGGCCCTCGCGCCATAGCAGAGGGTGAAGCTGGTCAAGGTATTGCCACAGCGGCGCGGTCGCGGCGGCGAAGTTGGCCTCTTGCGGCGGCTGACGCAGGGCGTCAGGATTTGGGGTCAGCGTCAGCAGCAGCTGTTCGAGAAAGGCGGTACCGGTAAAATCCGGCGGCCGCGGATAGGTAACGCTACCGGGGTGCGCGGCGGCGAAAGCCAGCAGCGCCTGCGGATCGTTGGGCGCGTCGGGCGTTTGCGAACGGCGGGCGATAAAAGTGAGCTGCGCGCCGCCCCACGGCGACTCCGCCCCGTCGGTAGGAATGGAGAAATCTTCGCGCACCGGCTTTTGCGTATCGACAAAGCGCCAGTTGGGCAGGGTTTCCGCCCACTGGGTTTGCAGCAGATTTGCGCTTTTCAGGGTGCGGAAATTCTCGCCGTTAACCCACAGCAGGTCGATAGAACCGCCAGAACTGCGTCCGGCGCGGGCTTCGCTTTGAATGCGCTTTACCGCGTCGGCGGCATCGGCGATATGCACGATGCGCAGATCGATGGCATAGTCGCGCTTCACCTCTTCGCTGACCCAGTCGAGATAGCGGTTAACCGCCGGATCGCCGCCCCAGGCGTTAAACCACACCGTCTGGCCGCGAGCCTCTTGTTGCGTGGATTGCCAGTTGGCGCTGGCGGACAGCGGAGAAAGCAACAGCAAAGCGAAGACCAACAAACTACGCATAACCACTCCTTATGGTTTCGAATCGGTGGGAAGCTGGCATAACCCCTGGGCGGGGATCGCCATCGCCGAATTAAAGCGCGCTGACAGGTTTTGTAACCCGATCAGCGCCGTGAGTTCGGTCAGCGCTTGAGCATCAAACTGTCCCGCCAGCTTATCGCGCAGCGCGTCGTCGACGGCCGGAGGCGTCATGCTGGCCGCTTCGGCATACTCCAGCGCCAGCCGCTCGCGTTCGCTGAATAGCGCGCTATCTCGCCATCCGGCTACAGCCAGGAGTTTATCGCTGCCGCCGCTGCGCTCCGCCAGCTTCATGCTGGTGATATCAATACAAAACTCGCACAAACACAGCTGCGCGATGCGGGCGCTGACCAGCGAACGCAGCACCGGCTCGAGGGGCGAGCGTTTGCGTTCCAGATAACCGACGAACATCGACACCAGATAAAAGACCAGCGGAATGCGACCCCACCAGCGAATAGGGCTCAGCACCTCGCCGTAGTGGCGGCGATGCAGCCAGGCCTGCGGGCGCAGAATCAGGGGAATTGACTTCAGGGGGGGTAAGCTCATCGTGAACGCCTCTTTTGTTGTTCAAGATAGAGTGCTTTCGCGACGACCACCAGGATCGCCAGCGCAAACAGGATCGATAAACCGGTTACCAGCCAGAATGTACCGCCCGTCAGCAGGCTGCCGGTCCACGAGTAGACTATCGTGGCGGGCAACTGGCCCAGACCGGTAGCCAGCATAAAATGGCGAAAGCGTATTGAGGTCAGTCCGGCCGCGTAACTTACCGGATCAAAAGGTACAAAGGGCAGCAGGCGGCAAACCAGGATGGTGTGTTTACCGTAGCGGGTAAAAAAGCCATCCATACTCTGCAATACGCTTTTGCCGGTCAGCTTTTCCACCGCTTCGCGGCCAAATACTCTGGCGATGAAAAAACACAGCGCCGCCCCGGCCATGGCGCTCACCCACGATAGCGCGCCGCCCCAGAAGGCGCCGAACAGGGAAGCGTTAGCGAAGGTGATGAGAAAAGCGGGAAGCGGGGCGATAATCGCCTGCAGAATCATCAGCGCAAAGGAGACCAGGGCCGCCTGCGGCCCCCAGGAGTCGATAAAACGCTCAATAGCCAGCTGATCGAGCGTGGCAAAGGCGGCGAGGCTGCGCTGCATAAACCCATTAACGCCGGGGATCAGCCACCATGCCAGCAGCCCCGCCAGCAGCGTAGCGCCAATGATTATCCGGTAGATCGCCTGGCTATTTTTCATCGTTGATTCGCCACCGTTGCGTGTCGATCCGCCGATAGCGGGCATATCTTTTGGCTGCCTGAATCAGGACAAATAACACCAGCCCGGCAAGCGTTAGCTTTAGCACAAAAAGGGAAGTGATACCGTCGCGGATAAGTTCGCTGGCCATCAGCGTATAAATAAATATGCCGGGCAAGGTGGTTATGGCGGAAATAAAGGTAAACGACCAGAATGAAATAGCCGTGAGGCCATAGGCGTAATTCTGAATATTATAGGGAAACAGCGGGACTAACCGGGTCAGAATTAAAAAGTCGCAGCCGCTACGTTCAATGCCTCTTTCAATTGCCTGGAATATCGCCGTCTCTCCGAAGTATTTAAGCAGCAGCTCGCGGCCCAGCCAACGGGCGAGCAGGAACGACAGGGAGGAGGCGACCGACGCCGCCAGCAGCGATAGCAAGGTTCCCGTCAGAGGGCCAAAAAGTACACCGCCGGCAATGACCAGCGCACTGCCCGGAATCAAAAACAGGGTAGCGATAATAAACAGCAAGATATAGAGCGCATACCCGAAGCCACCGCTTTGGCGGATCATTTCGCGCAGATGGTGGAAATGAGTGACCAGCTCGGCAAAACCCGACTGCTGGATAATACAGGCGAAAATGCTCAGGATGACCACAACAGAAAGCAGCTTATACTCTGCTTTATGACGGCTTCTTTTGCATTGGGTTCTCCTGTCTTACGCGGGCGGTCAAAAGTGCGCGCGACAGTATAATAGTTTGCCGACGTTCACAATCTATTACGGCGGCTTTTTTGATATGGCTCAGGCTCTCCGGGCGGGAGAGCCTGACAGAGGGCATCATCAGACTTTAAAGGTGGCCCATACCGGGGCATGGTCGGAGGGTTTTTCCATGCCGCGAATTTCGTAGTCGATGCCGGTCTCGATACAGCGCTGCGCCAGCGGGTGGCTGGCCAGCAGCAGGTCGATACGCAGCCCGCGGTTATCGTCAAAGCCCTTAGAGCGATAGTCGAACCATGAGAAATGTTCGTTGTCCTGCGGGTTCGCATGGCGGTACGTATCCACCAGGCCCCAGCCCAGCAGACGCTCCATCCATTCGCGCTCTTCCGGCAGGAATGAACATTTGCCGGTACGCAGCCAGCGCTTGCGATTCTCTTCGCCGATGCCGATATCAAGATCGGTAGGGCTGATGTTCATATCGCCCATAATCAGCACCGGATTCTCTTTATTCAGTTCGGTATCAAGGTAGTTCTGCAGATTCTGATAAAAGGCCGCTTTCGCCGGGAATTTGGTTTCATGATCCCGGCTTTCGCCCTGCGGGAAATAGCCGTTGATTACCGTCACGTTGCCAAACGGAGACGGGATTTCCGCCATGATAATGCGGCGCTGGGCCTCTTCACCATCGTTGGGGAAGCCGCGGCGCACCGAGATCGGTGTCTCTTTGGTTAGCAGCGCGACGCCGTAATGGCCTTTCTGCCCGTGATAAAAGACGTTATAGCCCAGCTTCGCGACCTCTTCGAGAGGAAACATATCGTCGTGAACTTTGGTTTCCTGGAGGCCGATGACGTCGGGCTGGTGTTTGTCGATGATGGCGGCCAGCTGATGCGGGCGGGCACGCAGGCCGTTGATATTAAAAGAGACAAATTTCATAGTCGCTGCCACTGTGCAAGGTGAATAGTGCAGGGATGGTAGCAGAAATTCGCCGGGCTGGCTGCGCAAAGGCGCTTTATTCTGCCGATTGCAGCGGTTGGTAGCCTGTTTGCACAAAGTGTGCACCATTCTGGAACGCGCTGCGCCAAAAAAGGGCGATTATTGCCGATAAATTTCGTCAAGGATCACAATTACAGAATTATATCTTACCCCTGCATAATCTTTCTTTTTATTCCACTGCTAAAGCCTCTTTTAGTATTTTTATTCACTTTTTATGCATTTTATGTGAATAGCGGTCTTTCGTAACTTATTGATATTTCGTTGACGACCTCGATTTATGCATTTTTACCTCTGGCTGGCACGAACCGTGCAATCTACATTTACAGCGTAATAACCATATTCATTAACATTATTTAAACTTTTTGTTTACCGGAAGAGGTCGATATGTCTCAGTCAATTACGCGTAGCAACTTTGATGAATGGATGATGCCTGTATACGCGCCAGCGGCTTTTATTCCGGTACGCGGCGAAGGGTCACGCCTGTGGGATCAGCAGGGGAAGGAGTATATCGATTTTGCCGGCGGCATTGCGGTTAATGCCCTCGGCCATGCGCACCCGCAGCTGGTTAAGGCTCTGACCGAACAGGCGGAGAAATTCTGGCATACCGGCAACGGCTATACCAATGAGCCGGTACTACGTCTGGCTAAGCAGCTCATTGACGCCACTTTTGCCGACCGGGTCTTTTTCTGTAACTCGGGGGCTGAAGCCAACGAAGCGGCGCTAAAACTGGCGCGCAAATATGCCCACGATCGTTTCGGCAGTGAGAAAAGCGGCATTGTGGCATTCAAGAATGCCTTCCATGGCCGCACGCTGTTTACTGTTTCTGCGGGCGGTCAGCCGGCCTATTCACAGGATTTTGCGCCGCTGCCGCCGCAGATTCAGCACGCTATCTTTAACGACCTCGACTCGGCAAAGGCGCTGATCGACGACAATACCTGCGCAGTGATCGTTGAACCGATGCAGGGGGAAGGCGGCGTCGTACCAGCGGATGTGGAATTCCTGCGCGGCCTGCGTGAGCTGTGCGATGCGCACAATGCGCTGCTGATTTTCGATGAAGTCCAGACCGGCGTCGGCCGTACCGGGGAGCTGTACGCCTATATGCACTATGGCGTGACGCCGGACGTGCTTTCCACCGCGAAAGCGCTGGGCGGCGGTTTCCCGATCGGCGCGCTGCTGGCCACGGAACGCTGCGCCAGCGTAATGACCGTGGGTACTCATGGCACCACCTACGGCGGCAACCCGCTGGCCTGCGCGGTGGCGGGGGAAGTCTTTGCCATCGTCAACACGCGTGAGGTTCTCAACGGCGTTAAGCAGCGCCATCAGTGGTTTAGCGAACGGCTCAACGCCATCAACGCCCGGTACGGCTTGTTTAAAGAGGTTCGCGGTCTGGGGCTGCTTATTGGCTGCGTGCTGAAAGATGAATATGCCGGCAAGGCGAAAAACATCAGCAACCTGGCGGCGGAGGAAGGGCTAATGATGCTGATTGCCGGCGCCAACGTGTTGCGCTTCGCACCGGCACTGATTATCAGCGAAGACGAAGTCAATAGCGGCCTGGATCGCTTCGAGCTGGCCTGCAAACGCTTTCTCTCGGGGGTCTCATCATGATGGTGATCCGTCCAGTCGAAAAAGGTGACCTGCCGGGGTTAATGACGCTGGCAGGCGAAACCGGCGGCGGCCTGACATCGCTGCCGGCCGATGAGGCCACGCTGGCCGCGCGCATTGAACGTTCACAGATGACCTGGCGCGGCGAGCTGCCGAAAAGCGAACAGGGGTATGTATTCGTTCTGGAGGACTGCACCAGCGGCGCGGTGGCGGGAATTTGCGCCATTGAGGTGGCCGTAGGGCTTAACGACCCCTGGTACAACTATCGCGTTGGTACGCAGGTCCACGCATCGAAAGAGCTAAACGTCTATAACGCCCTGCCGACGCTGTTTCTCAGTAACGACCATACCGGCAGCAGCGAACTGTGTACCCTGTTCCTTGATCCAAAATGGCGAAAAGAGGGCAACGGCTATCTGCTGTCGAAGTCGCGTTTTCTGTTTATGGCCGCCTTTCGTGAACGCTTCAACGATAAGGTCGTGGCGGAAATGCGCGGCGTAATTGATGAGCACGGTTACTCGCCATTCTGGGAGAGCCTCGGGAAACGCTTCTTCGCGATGGAGTTTTCCCGCGCCGACTATCTGTGCGGCACCGGGCAAAAAGCGTTTATCGCCGCGCTGATGCCGAAGCACCCGCTGTATATCGACTTCTTAAGCGATGAAGCGCGGGCGGTTATCGGCGAGGTTCATCCGCAAACCGCCCCGGCCCGCGCGGTGCTGGAAAAAGAGGGATTCCGCTATCTCAACTACGTCGATATTTTCGACGGCGGTCCGACGCTGGAATGCGAAATTGACCGGGTGCGGGCCATCCGCAAAAGTCGGCTGGTTACCGTCGTTGAAGGCGAACCCGAGGCGGGAGAGTGGCCGCCATGCCTGATCGCCAATGAACAGTACCATCACTTTCGCGCCATGCTCGTTCACGCGGACCCGGATAGCGACCGCCTGGTGCTAAGCGCGCGTGAGCTGGATGCCCTGAAATGCCATTCCGGTGAACAAATTCGCCTGGTTCGCCTGTGCCCTGAGGAGAAAAAATCATGAGTTTATGGATCAATGGCGACTGGCAAAGCGGTCGCGGCCCGGCCCGACAAAAACATAACCCGGTAAGCCAGGCGCTACTGTGGCAGGGACAGGATGCCGATGCTGAGCAGGTTGCGCTGGCGGTCAGCGCGGCGCGGCGGGCATTCCCCGCGTGGGCGCGCCAGCCGTTTGCCGCCCGCAAAGCGATAGCAGAAAAGTTTGCTGCTTTACTTGACGCGAACAAAGCTGAATTAACCGCCATTATTGCTCAGGAGACCGGCAAACCGCGCTGGGAAGCGGCGACGGAAATCACCGCGATGATCAACAAAATCGCGATTTCAGTAAACGCTTACCATAGTCGTACGGGGGAAGCGCAAACCGCACTGGCCGACGGCGCAGCCACTCTGCGTCACCGGCCGCACGGCGTACTGGCGGTGTTTGGTCCCTACAATTTTCCCGGACATTTACCAAACGGACATATTGTTCCGGCGCTGCTGGCGGGCAATACCGTGGTGTTCAAACCCAGCGAGCTGACCCCACAGAGCGGCGAAGCGGTGGTAAGGCTTTGGGCAGAAGCCGGCCTGCCGCCCGGGGTGCTTAACCTGCTTCAGGGCGGTCGGGAGACCGGCGAAGCGCTGAGCGGTCAGTCAGATATCGACGGTCTGCTGTTTACCGGCAGCTCTGCCACCGGCTTTCAGCTCCATCGCCAGCTTGCCGGCCAGCCGGAAAAAATACTCGCTCTTGAGATGGGCGGCAACAATCCGCTGATCGTCGATGAACCGCAGGATATCGATGCCGCCGTTCATCTCACCATTCAGTCGGCATTTATTACCGCAGGCCAGCGCTGTACCTGCGCGCGTCGGCTGTTGGTGAAGCGCGGTGAGGCTGGCGATGCGTTTCTTCGCCGTCTGGTGACAGTGTCACAAAAACTTATTCCTGACGCCTGGGATGCAGAGCCGCAGCCTTTCCTCGGGGGACTTATTTCAGCGCAGGCGGCGCAGAAAGTGCATCAGGCCTGGCTGACACACGTCTCCAACGGCGGCCAAACGCTGCTGGAGCCGCGTCTGCTACAGGCCGAAACGTCGCTGCTGACGCCGGGTATTATCGACATGAGCGAGGTCGCGCAGGTGGCCGATGAAGAGGTTTTTGGCCCACTGCTCTGCGTCTGGCGTTACGACCATTTCGATGAGGCGATTGCGCTTGCTAACGCGACCCGCTTCGGGCTTTCCTGCGGGCTGATCTCCGCCGAACGCGAGAAGTTCGACCAGCTGCTGCTGGAGGCGCGCGCCGGTATCGTGAACTGGAATAAACCGCTCACCGGCGCCGCCAGCACCGCGCCGTTTGGCGGGACTGGTGCTTCCGGTAACCATCGGCCGGGGGCCTGGTACGCCGCGGATTATTGCGCCTGGCCGATGGCCAGCCTGGAATCGCCGGAGCTGTCGCTCCCGGTCGCGCTCAGCCCGGGTCTGGATTTTGGCCAGGAGAGCTCACAATGAACGCCTGGGAAGTGAACTTTGACGGGCTGCCGGGCCTGACCCATCACTATGCGGGATTATCTTTCGGCAACGAGGCTTCGACCAAACACCGCTATCGGGTGTCAAATCCGCAGCTGGCGGCAAAGCAGGGGCTGAAAAAAATGAAAGCCCTGGCGGATGCGGGCTATCCGCAGGGGATCATCCCGCCGCAGGAGCGGCCAAACATCCCCCTGTTGCGCCAGATTGGCTTTAGCGGTAGCGATGAGCAGGTGCTGGAAAAAGCGTCGCGTCAGGCGCCGGAGCTCCTCTCGGCGGCCAGTTCAGCCTCATCAATGTGGGTGGCCAACGCCGCTACGGTCTCGCCATCGGCGGATTCGCTGGACGGCCGGGTGCATCTGACCGTCGCCAACCTCAATGATAAATTCCACCGCGCCAGCGAAGCGCCTACCACCGAGGCTTTGCTGAAGGCTATTTTCCCTGATGAGCAGCGGTTTGCCGTACACGGCGCGCTACCCCAGGCCTCGCTGTTCGGTGATGAAGGGGCGGCAAACCATAACCGTCTCGGCGGCGACTACGGCGCCCCTGGCGTGCAGCTGTTTATTTACGGTCGTCAGCAGGGTGGGGAAGAGAGCCCGCAGCGCTACCCGGCGCGGCAGACGCTGGAGGCCAGCCAGGCCGTTGCCCGCCTCAACCAGGTCAACCCCCGGCAAGTGATTTTCGCCCGTCAAAACCCGGCGGTGATTGATAAGGGCGTATTTCATAACGATGTGATTGCGGTAAGCAATCAGCAGGTGCTGTTTTGCCACGAGCAGGCGTTTGTCGATCAGCCGCAGCTCCTGCAGCAGCTGACGGAGCGGGTTGCTGGTTTTACGCCGCTTGTGGTGCCGGCGGGCCAGGTATCGGTAGAAGAGGCGGTGGCGACCTATCTGTTCAACAGCCAGCTGCTGAGCAAACGCGAGGGCGGAATGCGGCTGATTCTGCCGCTGGAAGCGCAGGAGCATCCGGGCGTCTGGCGTTATCTGAACCGGCTGGTGGAGGGCGATAACCCGATTGATGAGCTTCAGGTTTACGACCTGCGCGAGAGCATGGCCAACGGCGGCGGCCCGGCCTGCCTGCGTCTTCGGGTGGTGCTGACTGAGAACGAGCGACGAGCGGTGAATCCGGCGGTCATGATCGACGACGCGCTGTTCGCCACTTTGAATGATTGGGTAGACCGCTACTATCGCGATCGCCTGACCCAGGCCGACCTTGCGGATCCGCAGCTGCTGCGCGAAGGTCGCGAAGCGCTCGACCGCCTGACGCAAATCCTGCGCCTCGGCTCCGTATATCCGTTTCAGCAATAAGGAGATGTCGTGGACGACTTTCTGGCATTAACGCTGGCTGGGCGTTTGCCCCACCATTTTCATGGCCAAACGGCGCACTTCCGCTGGCACTGGATTGACTGCGGTATACTGCAGCTCATTCCCCATGAGCCCTGCGAGCGCTCGCTGGTATTGTCCGCCGGGATCCACGGTAACGAAACCGCGCCGGTCGAAATCACGGATTTACTGCTGCGTCAGTTGTTCTGCGGGGAGTTGCCGTTACGCTGGCGGTTGCTGGTGGTCTTCGGCAATCCTTCGGCGCTGAGGGCCAATAAACGCTATCTGCACAGCGATATTAATCGGATGTTTGGTGAGCGCTGGCGGGCTTTCAGCGTCAGCGATGAAACCGCTCGCGCCCGGCAACTGGAGCATGCGCTGGCGCGCTTTTATGCGCCGGGTAGCGGTGAGCGCTGGCACCTGGATTTACATACCGCTATTCGCGGATCGCTGCATACGCGCTTTGGCGTCCTGCCAGCGCGCGATAAGCCGTGGGATGAAGCATTCCTGGGCTGGTTGGGGGCGGCTGGCCTGGAAGCGCTGGTCTTTCATCAGCAGCCGGGCGGCACCTTTACCCATTTTAGTAGCGAACGTTTCGGCGCGCACTCCTGCACGCTGGAACTGGGAAAAGCGCTTCCTTTTGGCGACAACGATCTCAGCCAGTTTGCCGCGACGCAGCGCGCGCTGGCGCGTCTGCTGGCCGGCGAGAGGGCGTTGGCTGCCGGTGATTCGCCGCTGCGCTACAGAGTGGTGCAGCAAATTACCCGCAGCAGCGACAAATTTCAGCTGCATATGTCGGCGCAGACGCTAAACTTCACCCCCTTTTCTGCCGGGACGCTGCTGGCTGAAGATGGCGAAACCCGCTATGTCGCGGCTAAGGAGCCAGAATATGTGCTGTTTCCCAACCCCGACGTAGCTTTTGGCCAGCGAGCCGGGCTGATGCTCGAACGCTTCTGAATATGCTGTCGCCCCGGTGGCGATGGCATTTATTTTGCCGGCTGTTTTTTCCTTTAGATCTTAATTTTTTGTGCGCTATCGGCTGATTGCGGATTATTCCTGGATAAATGCTTTGTTTTTAATCTGCGCTGGTTTATAGTCTTCATAATTTCTCGACAAAACAGCCTGTTAATTATTTTTTCTTGCAATTATCTCCCCATAATCCTTATTTTCTCCATAATTGGTCAGAAACTGTTTTTTATACTTTCAATGTTTTACGCTTGCTCTGACTAATTGACGATAAACGTCGTAAAGTTAATCTCGTCAACACGGCAACGCGCCGTAAGAATAACGCAAAGTAAGGATTGAACGATGAAAAAGATTACAGCTCTGTTTGTTGCCTCTACTCTGGCTCTTGGCGCGGCTAACCTGGCTCACGCGGCTGATACTACGGCAACCTCAGGCGAGACCGCGCCGATGATGCATCATAAGCGCGGCCCGGCGGGCCCACATGAAATGATGTTTAAAGGTCTGAACCTGACCGACGCGCAGAAAACGCAAATTCGCGACATCATGAAGAGCCAGCGCGACAATATGAAGCGTCCGTCCCTGGATGAGCGCCGCGCGATGCATGAACTGGTTGCCAGCGATACCTTCGATAAGGCAAAAGCGGAAGCGCAGATTGATAAAATGGAAGCCCAGCATAAAGAAATGGCGCTGGCTCGACTGGAAACTCAGAACAAGATTTACAACATTCTGACCCCGGAACAGAAAAAACAGTTCAATGCTAATTTTGAGAAGCATCTGACAGATCGTAAAGCGCCGGAAGGTAAAATGCCTGCACCAGCTGAATAATTCAGCGCGCTGACTTAAGACCGCCGGTCTTGCCCAAGAATGCCAACAGGCTTTGGGCAGGGCCGGCGGTTTTTTTATCTGCATCTGCGGCGGGGCAACGGCAAAACGCCGGTGAAACCTGATTTACCCGACAGGGGCGAATATGCGAGGATGAGGCCTCAACCGTTATCATGGGCGCAGTCACCCTGACTCTGCTGCCCGCTATCGCTTCGGATTTTGCATATGGAAATGTATATCGGCCTCGCCGTCCTCGTTGTCGTCCTCGTCTGGGTTATCATGACCTATAACCGCTTTATCTCACTGCGTCGTTTCAAAGACGAGGCCTGGAGCGGTGTCGCTGTGCAGCTTAAGCGCCGCCACGATCTGGCGCCCAATCTACTGAGTCTGGTGAAACGCTATGCGCTGCACGAAAAGGAATTGCTGGAAGAACTGGGCCGCCAGCGTAGCGTACTGGTCGGCAGCACCAAACAGATAGCCGACAGCGAACGCCACTATTCCGCTACGCTGGGACGTATTTTCGCGCTCGGCGAAGCCTGGCCGGAACTCAAAGCCAGCGACAACTTCCTCTCATTACAGCAATCGCTTAATGAAATAGAAGAGCAGCTGCAGATGGCTCGCCGCTACTTCAACGGTACGGTGCGCGATTTGAATATTCTGGTCGAGTCTTTCCCCAGCCTGCTGCTGGCGCGACTATTTAAATTTAAAGCAGAAGCTTTCTTTGAACTGGACTCACCGGAAGAAGCTCAATCTCCACGGATGGAGTGATTAAATGCTCTGTATAACTCTGCGGGTAGTGCGCGCGTTCGTATTGTTGTTGCTGTTGCCTGCCAGCGCAGCATTCTCCGCAAACAACCCGATTATTATTAAAGATGCTTCTCAACTCCCCGCTGGCGCTATCCTGGCGTATGAACATATCCTCTCTTTTGATTCCCGGGCGCGCTTTAGCCCGAACGGCAGCATGGCGATTGAGGAGAATATCAAGGTACTTGCCCTGGGGAAGGAGATTCGGCGAGGGATTTTGCGCACGCTTCCCCTCACGTGGAACCGCCAGGATGGCAAAATCTTCCGTGTTGACTATACGATCGAATCGGTGTCGCGCGATGGCATCTCTGAGCCATTTAGCCTTGATGAGGCAGCAAAAAGCCTGACGGTACGTATCGGCAGCGGCGAAAAGATATTAAAACCAGGGATCTATCACTATCGGATTCGCTATCAAATCAGCAACCATTTCAGCCGATTTCCCCTGTGGGATGAACTGTACTGGAACGTGACGGGCAATGACTGGGCCTGGCCAATTAGCAAGGCCAGCTTTAGCCTGACGCTACCGGATAGCGCCGCAAATCTCAACGCTGACGCCAAAGATGCCAGGCTGCGCTCAATTGATGTTTATACCGGGATCGCTGGCGCCAAAGAGCACAACGCAACGATTCTGCCCGACGGTAGCGTGCGCACTCTGCGTCCGCTGGCAAAGGGGGAGGGGCTGACGGTTGTTTATACCTGGCCGCGGGAGATACTTGCCCGCGCTCCGGCGCCGGAGGCCGCTTCGCCGCTGGTGCATTTACTTTTCCCCAACCTGAAAACCTGGGTGATATGGCTGCCGCTGCTGTTCATGCTCGTTTATTATCTGCTCTGGTGGCGGAAGAACGTCACCCAGGCCGGGTTGAGAATGCCGCCTGTTGTGCCGCTCTTTTCGCTGCCTGCCTCCATGTCGCCAGGCCACCTGCGTTTTATTACCCGGCGTAAATATGACGATGTGGCTTTTAGCAGCGATTTATTAGCGCTGGTCGCGAAACGCGGGATGACGCTGACGAGCGACAAAAATCCATCCCGCAGCCCGTGGCGATTAAATTCCGGCATCAAACAACGGCTGACCCGCCTCCCCGTTGAGGGAAACAGACGGTTAAACAGAGACGATCTCCAGCTATTAAGCACCCTATTTAAAGGCAAACAGAAAAATATCGATCTCAGTAAGGCCCATCAGCGGTCAGTGCAGAGTGCGCGTAAACGTCAGGAGACGCGTTGTGAAGAACAGCGGGCTAAACTCTTTCGTAAATGGGGGCAACCGCTGCGGCGCTGCATCTACATTGCGCTGCTTGTTCCGGTAGCGTGCGGTCTTTGGGTTAATGCGGAGGCCGCGCTGCTGACGATACCGGCCGCAGTTTTTATGCTGATCGGCGGTTCGCTGCTGGCTTTTTTCTTGCGGTTTCTTTGTCATCCTCGGGAGATGTGGCGCGACTGGGGCCCCGCCCCGGTACTGTTTTGTGCCTCTTTTGGTATTTTAGCGATGCTCGGCGGAAGCAATTTTCTGTTGGGAATGTTGCCCATAACCCAACTTCCCGCCGGATATATTGGCGCGCTGCTGATGGCGTTCGCCCTGTGCGTTTTTGTTGGCTGGAAAACGCCTCGTTATACGCAGCGCGGGTTGGATGAGCTGGCCGTCGCCAAAGGACTGAAGCTGTATCTTGGCACCGCTGAAAAGAACCGCTATCAGATTATTTACCCGCCTGCGCAGATGATCTCCCATTTTGAAGAACTACTGCCCGTAGCGTTGGCGCTTGGCGTGGGGAAAACCTGGGCGAACACCTTTGCCCACTATCTGAGTAGTACTGGCGCTCTGTCGGAAGCGTTTGCCGGTGCTGGCTGGGAAAGCGTGCATCATTTCAGCGAGTCCTGTCGAACCTCCTCTATATCCTCGCCGACCAGCGGTTCAGGGGGCGGTTCATCATCGGGTTCAGGCTATAGCGGTTCCGGCTCTTCCGGTGGCGGTTCATCCGGCGGCGGCTCAGGCGGAGGCGGCGGCGGAGGCTGGTAATTAAGGGAGACGCCCCGATAACCTACTGCGGGATCTGATGCTGGCATCGTGCGTTTCCCGGCAGGTCTTACCGGACTGACGGGAAACGCGTATGGCAGCAGTTTTTAAACCGGGCAAGGCCATATCACCACGGAATGCGATATGAGCTGTTCGTCAGGACAGGCATGGCCCACGGTCAGTTTTACAGCGGATGCAGCTTATAGCGGCCGCTAAGCAGCGGTTTACACAGTATTTTATAACCATCATGGTCAAATTTTGCCGCCAGACGCGTGAGCGATGAGGCCTGCGACAGGGATTCTACGGCGCCCAGCCATAGCCAGTTTTGAATAATATGGTACTGCGTCATATCCTCGCTGCGCTCTTCCAGCGCGATCGCCCCGGCCCATGGCCAGCATACCAGCTGCATTTTTTGCATATTTTCCACCAAACGCTGCTGGTGCGCTTCAACGCTCTCCTTCCCGCAGCAGGCTCCTGCGCAGCGGCCCAGCGCCGAACGAAAGCAGGCGCGCCCGCGGTTGAGCGGCTCGAGTCCCATTAATCCATAACAAAGGCGATGCTCGTCGGCAATTTTTTGCAGCGCCTGCAGCGCGGCGCGGCGATTGGCAAAAAGGCCATAGAGATCGCTTTGTCGCGAGAAATCCAGCTCGCTGGCGTAAACCACCTGCGGTCGGGCGTCAGCCAGGCGCAATGAGCACAGCTGCCGGTTTTGCCGCAGACGTTTATTAAACAGAGGCTGCTGTTCCTTAATGAGCTGCGCTTCTAACAGGAGTGCGCCGAGCTCGCCCGCCGTCCGTTGCCAGGTGATGCGTCGTGACTGGCGCAGCATAGCCGCTTCGTCGGGGGTGCGCAGATGCGACAATACCCGGCTGCGGATATTAACGCTTTTGCCGATATAGAGCGGCAGGGTATCGCTTTCGCCGTGAAACAGATATACCCCCGGCTGCCTGGGCAGAGCCTCAAGCCACGGACGCAGATGTTCGGGATACTCATAGATTGCCGCCGCTTCAAATTCGAGACGCGGGGCGGATTGCCTTCTTGCCACTATTGCTCCTGGTGCTGTTTATTTATCCAGTATAGCAGGGGAAGAGCGGAGCGAAAAGGACAATAAATCACCCCAACCTGAGTCGGGGCGAGGGAAAGAGGGGTTATTTTTTCCAGAAATCGTCGAAGACGGTGATTGGCGGGCGGCGTTTGTGCTCGGTTTTCAGATACCAGCCTTCGATCGTTTTAGCGACTTTCTCGTCCAGCGTTTTACCTTCCAGATAGTCGTCGATGTTCTCGTAGGTCACGCCCAGCGCCACTTCGTCCGGCAGGGAGGGGCGGTCGTCCTCAAGATCGGCAGTCGGCAGTTTTTTATACAGGTGCTCCGGACACCCCAGATGGGCCAAAAGCTGTTTGCCCTGACGTTTGTTGAGGCGGAAAAGAGGGTTGATGTCCGTGCCGCCGTCGCCGTATTTAGTGAAAAAACCAGTAATAGCCTCCGCCGCATGATCGGTACCTACCACCACGCCGTGGGTCATCCCGGCGATGCTGTACTGCGCTTTCATGCGTTCGCGGGCTTTTTCGTTGCCGCGAACAAAGTCGCTAAGCTCAATGCCGGCTTCGCGCAGCGCCTGTTCACTGGCCAGCACAGCACCCTTAATATTGACCGTTAATACACGGTCCGGCTGAATAAAAGCGATGGCGTCCTGACAGTCCTGCTCGTCTGCCTGCACGCCGTACGGCAAGCGAACGGCGATAAACTGCAGGCTGTCGTCACCGGTTTCGGCGCGTAGCTCATTGATTGCCTGCTGGCAGAGCTTACCGGCAAGCGTGGAGTCCTGGCCGCCGCTGATGCCGAGGACCAGCGATTTAATAAAAGGGTATTTCTGCAGATAGGACTTCAAAAAGTCTACGCTGCAGCGTATTTCGGCTTCGACATCGATCTGGGGTTTAGCGCCCAGCGCCTGAATAATCTCTTGTTGTAGCGTCATCGCGCCCTCCGGAAAGTGAATCTGTATGGCAATCAGCAGAGGTTTAACCTACCTCTTTGACGGTAAAACGACAAGGATCACAATTTTGAGTGTAGCAAAAGCAGGCAACCTCAACGGAACGGGCTTTATTATTGGAAAGATCTTAATTTCGCTTCATTTCCACCTTCGGCTTGAAAAATAACGATATTTATTCCAGGCTTATTTACACGCCAAAAAAAAGAGGATGGAATATGAACAAGCATTTTGCAGGATTTCTGGGCGCAGCAGCTGTATTAACCATGCTGGCAGGGTGTACGGCCTATGACCGTACTAAAGATCAGTTCACCCAGCCGGTGGTTAAAGACGTTAAAAAAGGCATGACCCGCGCACAGGTTGCGCAAATTGCTGGTAAACCTTCATCAGAAGTGACGATGATCCACGCACGCGGTACCTGTCAGACATACATCCTGGGTCAACGCGATGGTAAAATTGAAACCTACTTCGTCGCGCTGGATGAAACCGGCCGTGTGATGAATTCTGGTTATCAGACCTGCGCTGAATACGATACCGACCCGCGCAACAGTAAGTAACATCCCGCCATAGTGCTGATTCCTACGAAAGCCCGACCATTGGTCGGGCTTTTTTATGAGCGCTGATGCTTATTTAATTGCGCGAATTATTTGAGGGAAATGTGAGGGCAGTCAAAACGCGAGGTCAATGAGAGACAATTCTGTTCAAGGAGGAATTATCCTGCCGATGAACGATGCCGTATACTCAATGCATAAACAATACTAATTCAAAGAAACATCTCTTACCGCCTCTCCGGCATCAACGATGCGCTCAGGAGACCCGGTCACACAAATTGAGGAAGCGTTCATGGAAAAGAAACATATCTACCTGTTCTGTTCTGCTGGGATGTCTACATCACTGCTGGTCTCGAAAATGCGTGCTCAGGCCGAGAAGTATGAAGTGCCGGTTATTATTGAAGCATTTCCCGAGACTCTGGCCGGTGAAAAAGGACCTGATGCTGATGTCGTATTATTAGGCCCACAGATTTCCTATATGCTGCCGGACATTCAACGTTTACTACCAAATAAACCCGTAGAAGTTATTGATTCCGTGCTGTACGGTAAGATCGATGGTTTAGGTGTTCTGAAAGCGGCCGTTGCGGCCATTAAGAAAGCTGCTGCGCAATAATTTATATTTTAAAACTCGACATATTTCGGATGGCAATGGTTAAAATTTCGTGAGGGTGTGTTTTAACTGTTTGCTGTCCGAAATACCCTGAGTTTATTTTCCCGTCAAAGAGTAATTTCATCTATCATTGCCGCAATAATTACATTGCGGCCTTAAAGGGTATTTATTATGAGTAAAGTGATTGATTCGCTTGAAAAGGTACTCCTTCCGTTTGCGGTCAGAATAGGAAGGCAACCTCACGTCAATGCAATTAAAAACGGCTTTATTAAGTTAATGCCATTGACGTTGGCCGGGGCCATGTTTGTTTTAATTAATAACGTATTTTTGAGCTTTGGCGACGGTTCATTCTTTTATTCAATGGGCATTCGTCTGGATGCCTCGACAATCGAAACACTGAACGGTTTTAAAGCTATCGGCGGCAACGTTTATAACGGTACGCTAGGTATTATGTCGCTGATGGCGCCTTTCTTTATTGGTTCGGCTTTAGCTGAAGAGCGTAAAGTTGACCCAATGGCGGCCGGGTTGCTGGCGGTTGCGGCATTTATGACCGTTACGCCTTATAGCGTCGGGGAAGCCTACGCCGTTGGCGCGAATTGGTTAGGCGGTGCCAACATTATTTCTGGTATCGTAATCGGTCTGGTCGTTGCCGAGATGTTCACCTTTATCGTTCATCGCAACTGGGTGATTACGCTGCCGTCCAGCGTGCCGGCTTCGGTCTCCCGTTCATTCTCAGCGGTTATTCCGGCCTTTATTATCCTGTCTATTATGGGGATTATCTCCTGGGCGCTGACCCACTGGGGAACGAACTTCCACCAGATCATCATGGACACGATCTCCACGCCGCTGGCCTCAATGGGTGCCGTGGTAGGCTGGGCATACGTTATTTTCACCTCGCTGCTGTGGTTCTTCGGCGTACACGGGTCGCTGGCGCTGTCGGCGCTCGATAGCGGCATTATGACGCCATGGGCGCTGGAAAACATCGCAACCTATCAGCAGTACGGCTCCGTTGAAGCCGCGCTGGCGGCGGGTAAGAGCTTCCATATGTGGGCCAAGCCGATGCTTGATTCCTACATTTTCCTCGGCGGTACCGGCGCGACGCTGGGCTTGATCATCGCCATCTTTATCGCTTCCCGCCGCGAGGATCATCGTCAGGTGGCGAAACTGGCGCTGCCGTCCGGCATCTTCCAGATTAACGAGCCTATCCTTTTCGGTCTGCCGATTATCATGAACCCGGTGATGTTTATTCCGTTCATTCTGATTCAGCCTCTGCTGGCGGCCATCACCATGACGGCGTATACCCTGGGCATCATCCCGCCGATTACCAACATCGCTCCGTGGACTATGCCGACCGGTTTAGGCGCCTTCTTTAACACTAACGGTAGCGTCGCAGCTCTGCTGCTGGCCCTGTTCAACCTTGCCGTATCGACCCTGGTCTACCTGCCGTTTGTGGTTATTTCCAACAAAGCGCAGGGCGTCATTGAGCAGGAAGAGAGCGAAGAAGATATCGCTAACGCACTGAAATTCTAATATCGAGCGGTACGGGAAGTTTCCCGTACCGTCTGGCAAATTAAGGGAGTCATTATGTTTGATCTGGATAACATCGCAGCAGAAGAGACCGCGGTAAACGACCTCGAAGAGGTGGTGATGGGGCTGATTATCAACTCCGGACAAGCGCGTAGTCTGGCTTATGCCGCGCTGAAGCAGGCAAAGCAGGGAGATTTTGCGGCGGCTAAAACCATGATGGAACAGTCGCGCATGGCGCTGAGCGAAGCGCATCTGGTGCAGACCCAGCTGATTGAGAGCGATGAGGGAGAAGGCAAAATGAAGGTGAGCCTGGTGCTGGTGCATGCGCAGGATCATCTGATGACCTCAATGCTGGCACGTGAGCTGGTTGCCGAATTGATTGAGCTGCACGAGAAGGTACAATAGGTCATCGACACGATGAGGCAACCAAAGATGATGACCACTGAAATCAGTACCGCCCGGGAGCAACAACTCTTTAACGGCAAAAACTTTCATGTGGTCATCTATAACAAAACGGAGAGCGTAAGCGGACTTCACCAGCATGATTATTACGAGTACACCATCGTTTTAACCGGGCGCTATTATCAGGTTATTAATGGCAAGCGGGTGCTGCTGGAGCGCGGGGATTTCGTTTTTATCCCAATGGGGTCGCACCACCAAAGCTTTTATGAATTTGGCGCGACGCGCATTCTGAACGTTGGTATCAGCAAAAGTTTCTTTGAAAAACACTATCTGCCGCTGCTGCCGTTTGGTCTGGTTGCTTCTCAGGTCTATGCCGTTAAAAGTACTTTTCTCAGTTATATTGAGTCGGTTATTGCATCACTGAATTTTCGCGAAACTGAATTTGACGAATTTATCGAGCTGGTCTCCTTTTATACTCTGAATCGGCTCCGACATTATCGTGAAGAGCCTGCGGAAGACGTTATTCCGCAATGGCTGAAAAATACCGTGGAGGGGATGCACGATAAGCTTAAGTTTGGCGAGGGGGCGCTGGAGAATATGGTTGAACTTTCCGGGAAAACCCAGGAGTACTTAACTCGGGCAACCCAGCGTTATTACGCCAAAACGCCGATGCAGATGATTAACGATATTCGCATCAACTTCGCAAAAAAACAGTTAGAGATAACCAACTACTCGGTGACCGATATTGCCTATGAGTCGGGGTACAGTAGCCCAAGTTTGTTTATTAAAACATTCAAGAAGCTGACTTCTTTTACCCCCAGCAGCTATCGGAAACACCTCACCAGTATTAATTAACCGGGCGCGGAATAGTCCGCGCGGTCTAAATATTCAAATTAACTGTCCGTATTTACACGGAGAGCGGGTGTCGCATACGCGTTATCCGCAAGGGAGAAAAAGATGAGCCAGAAATTGAAGGTAGTGACTATCGGCGGCGGCAGCAGCTATACCCCGGAATTACTGGAAGGGTTCCTGAAGCGTTATCATGAACTGCCGATTAGCGAACTGTGGCTGGTGGACGTCGCGGAAGGGCAGGAAAAGCTCGATATTATCCATGCGCTGTGCCAGCGCATGGTGGAAAAAGCCGGCGTGCCGATGAAAGTCTACAAGACCCTCGATCGCCGCGCGGCGCTGGAAGGCGCAGATTTCGTAACGACCCAGCTGCGCGTTGGCCAGCTCAAGGCCCGCGAGAAGGACGAGCGTATCCCGCTGAGCCACGGCTATTTAGGCCAGGAAACCAACGGCGCGGGCGGACTGTTTAAAGGTTTGCGCACTATTCCGGTCATTTTTGACATTGTGAAAGATGTGCAGGAAGTCTGTCCGAATGCCTGGGTCATTAACTTTACCAATCCGGCGGGGATGGTCACCGAAGCGGTTTATCGTCATACCGGCTTCAAGCGTTTTATCGGCGTGTGCAATATTCCGATTGGCATGAAGATGTTTATCACCGACGTTCTGCAGCTGAGCCCGAGCGATGAGCTCAATATCGATCTGTTTGGCCTGAACCATCTGGTATTTGTGCGCGATGTACTGGTTAACGGCGTTTCACGCTTTGACGAGCTGCTGGACGGCGTGGCATCGGGTCGATTGAGCGCTAACTCGGTGAAAAATATTTTTGATTTACCCTTTAGCGAAGGACTGCTTCGTTCGCTGCGCCTGATCCCTTGTTCCTATCTGCTCTACTACTTTAAGCCAAAAGAGATGCTGGCGATTGAAATGGGCGAATACTACAAAGGCGGCGCGCGCGCGCAGGTGGTGCAGAAGGTTGAGAAACAGCTATTTGAGCTGTACAAAGATCCGGATCTGAACGTTAAGCCGAAAGAACTGGAACAGCGCGGTGGGGCGTATTATTCCGACGCGGCCTGTGAAGTGATTAACGCCATTTATAATGACAAGCAGGCCGAGCATTACGTGAACGTGCCGCATCATGGTCACGTTGATAACATCCCGGCAGACTGGGCGGTCGAGATGACCTGTACGCTGGGCCGCGACGGCGCGAAACCAACGCCGCGCATCACGCATTTCGATGAGAAAGTGTTGGGGCTGATTTACACCATTAAAGGTTTTGAAGTTGCGGCCAGCGAAGCGGCTATCAGCGGTAAACTGGATGATGTGCTGCTGGCGCTTAATCTGAGCCCGCTGATCCACTCCGATCGCGATGCTGAAAAGCTGGCGCGGGAGATGATCCTCGCGCACGAGCAGTGGCTGCCAAACTTTGCGGCGACTATCGAAAAACTGAAACAGTAACGGGAGCGGCTAATGGAACGCGTGTTAATCGTCAATGCCGATGATTTTGGCCTCAGCAGGGGGCAAAACTACGGCATTATCGAAGCTTGCAAGAACGGTGTGGTCACCTCCACGACGGCGCTGGTCAACGGCGCGGCGATTAGCCACGCTGCCCAGCTTAGCCGCTGCGTCCCGGAGCTGGCGGTTGGGATGCACTTTGTCCTGACGCTGGGCGAGCCGCTGGCGGCGATGCCGGGGCTAACCCGCGAAGGGCGCTTTGGAAAGTGGATTTGGCAGATGGCGGAAGAGGGCAGCCTGCCGCTGGACGACATCGCCCACGAACTGGAGCGTCAGTATCAGCGTTTTGTCGAGCTGTTTGGCCATGAACCGACGCATATCGACAGCCATCATCATGTCCATATGATCGCGCAGATCTACCCCATCGTCGCGGCGTTTGCCCGCGAGAAGGGCGTGGCGCTGCGGATCGACCGCCAGCTAGCGACGCTGTCAGGCCTGGCGCAGGATGCCGCGCGCAGTAGTGATGGATTTGCCAGCGAGTTCTACGGGGAAGGGGTTTCGGAAGCGCTGTTTCTGCAAACCCTGGATGCCTCTGTCCAGCGCGAGGAAAAATCGCTGGAGGTGATGTGTCACCCGGCGTTCGTGGATAACACGATAATGGGCAGCGCCTACTGCTATCCGCGACTGACCGAACTGGATGTGCTGACCGCCGGGTCGCTGAAGTATGCGATTGCCGAGCGCGGCTACCGGCTTGGAACCTACCGCGATGTATAAAGGGAAGTGAGAAGCCCGGCATCTCTGCCGGGCTTTTTTTACGCCGGGATCGCGGCGATTTTAGCGCTTCTCGACCACACCCGATGCGCCGCCATCAGGGTGATCAGTTCATCCATTGATTGGCTATCAATGGCATCGGTCTCAACAATGCCTTCTTCGCCCTGAGCGGCAACCTGCAGCGGCGCTTTGCACTGCCGTGCATCGCCTGCCAGCAGAATCGGCTTCAGGTGTTTGTATGCTTCCAGCAGGTAATAGTTGAAATCACCGTTGCTGCTCAGACTTTGCAGATCGCCGCCGGGAACGATGACTGCATCCACGGTCAGCGATGGCGACCCGGCAAAGGTTCCGGCTACCGGGAGCTCGGTGCCATCATCGGCCTGCACTTTCCCCATTCGTGAATAGAGTAATTTGGCATGTACCCCGTGCGCTTTCAGCGACTTGAGCAAAGTCAGCAGCTCTTTGGCAACCGGACGATCGTTAAGCAGTACCGCCACCACCCGGCCTTTCACGTCGCCGCTGGGAATGGCGTACAGGCTTAGCGTCGGATCCTTTTTCAGGCCGTTGACATCCGGCGGCGGCGTAATGCTGCGCTGTTCGTCCGTGAGCTCAATACCCAGGTTTTTACCTACGGCCTGAGCCAGCTGCAGGTCGATATGCGCCAGCTGATCGACCACCCGCTCGCGGATCCACTCTCTGACAACCTTGCTCAGCTCGAAGCTGAATCCGTCGATAATATGCTGCTGCTCAATTGGCGTCTGGCTACGCCAGAATAGCAGGGGTTGAGAGTAATACTCGCCAAAGGAAGGGCTACGCTGGCGAATTTTTTCTCCGTCAATCCGCTCGGCATAGGATTCGAAGCCGCCGCGTTTAGCGGCCGGCGGCGTCTCCCGCGGCCAGTTGTTATTGATGGAGTTAGGTTCATAGTTTGCCGGGTTGGTATCAATATCCATCCGGTGCATGCCGTCGCGCTGGAAATTATGATACGGGCAGGTGGGTTTATTAATCGGAATTTCATGGAAATTCGGCCCGCCGAGGCGGCTAATCTGCGTATCGGTATAGGAGAAGAGTCGGCCCTGCAGCAGCGGGTCGTTGCTGAAGTCTATTCCTGGAACGATATGCCCGGGATGGAAGGCCGCCTGTTCGTTTTCGGCAAAGAAGTTATCCGGGTTGCGATTAAGGACCATCTTACCGACGCGCTGCACCGGAACCAACGCTTCCGGGATGAGCTTGGTGGGATCCAGCAGATCGAAATCAAAAGCAAATTCATCCTCTTCCGGGATCAGCTGTAATCCCAGCTCGTACTCAGGATAATCTCCGGCTTCAATCGATTCCCATAAGTCACGACGATGGAAATCGGGGTCGCGGCCGGTCAGCTTTTGCGACTCATCCCACACCAGAGAGGCCTTACCCGCGACCGGCTTCCAGTGGAAGCGTACGAAGGTCGCTTTACCTTCCGCGTTAATCAGGCGGAAGGTGTGGATGCCAAACCCTTCCATGGTACGGTAGCTGCGGGGTAGCCCGCGGTCCGACATCGCCCACATGACGTTATGCAGCGTTTCAGGCTGCAGCGAGACGTAATCCCAGAAGGTATCGTGCGCGCTTTGCCCCTGCGGGACGGCCCAGTGCGGTTCCGGTTTCACCGCATGGACAAAATCGGGAAACTTGATCGCATCCTGGATAAAAAAGATCGGCGTGTTGTTGCCGACCAGGTCAAAGATGCCCTCGTCGGTATAAAACTTGGTGGCAAAACCACGGATGTCGCGCACCGTATCGGCGGAGCCAGCGCCGCCCTGAACGGTGGAAAAACGGACGAATACCGGCGTTTTTTTCTGCGGGTCGCAGAGGAAAGCCGCTTTGGTGATGTCGCTTAAATCGCTGTACGCCTGGAAATAGCCGTGCGCAGCGGAGCCGCGGGCATGAACGATGCGCTCGGGAATACGTTCATGGTCAAAATGGGTTATTTTTTCACGCAGGATAAAATCTTCCAGCAGCGTGGGGCCGCGTTGACCCGCGCGCAGCGAGTTCTGGTCGTCAGCGATGCGTAGACCCTGATTGGTTGTAAGCGCAGCATTCTCACCGCCTTTACGCTGTTTCTCGAGGGCATCGAGCTTTTCGCTGGTCGTATCCGGGGCCTTCATGCTACCCGGCGCCGTCGGCTCTTCGCCCGGCGCGGTCGGGTGCGGCGTGGGCTGCCAATCCTGATCTTCTGGCGCTAATGCGCCCAGGCCAGGTTTTGCCGCCCGGTCATCATGCACCGGTGATTGATGGGATTTCGGGTTATGGGGTTTATCAGACATTGCACGCTCCTGCTTTCATTACTGAAAATGGTCTTTGCTAAACCAAAACCCTTCTAATTGTAGAACATCATTTCAAGAATATATTTTTATAAGAGTTTTGCTACTAAAGGACCGCAAGCAGGGGGCGACGAAAGCGGGCGTTTTCGGCTATGATAGGGGTTTCTGTTTACCGCCGTATTTAGTGAATTTATTTGTCATGAAACCACTTCGCCAACAAAATCGTCAGGTCATTAGCTACGTGCCTCGAGTGGAGCCTGCGCCGCCGGAACACGCCGTCAAAATGGATGGTTTTCGCGACGTTTGGGTTCTGCGGGGTAAATACGTCGCCTTTGTGCTGATCGACGAACGTTTCCGTCGCTCCCCGCCGTTTAACGTGCCGGAAGCGGCGCAGCGCTGGGCGACGCAAATGAGGCAGGAAGGTGAAATCGACGCCTGAATGAGCCGGGACAATAAAAAACCGCTGAAAATTCAGCGGTTTTTAGTTTCTGACTACGCGAAGGGCATATCGACTTAGCGGTGTGCCAGCTCCGCATCGTCATCGCTATCGAGAATAGCTTTATCGGTTTGGCGCAGCCACTGGCTGGTCAGGGTACCGGCGGTCATTGAGCCGCTAACGTTCAGCGCCGTACGGCCCATATCAATCAGCGGTTCAACCGAGATTAACAGCGCCACCAGCGTGACCGGCAGCCCCATCGCCGGTAAGACGATCAGCGCGGCAAACGTCGCGCCTCCGCCCACGCCTGCGACGCCGGCGGAACTGACGGTGACGATGCCAACCAGGGTAGCAATCCACAGCGGATCGAGCGGGTTAATACCGACCGTCGGTGCGACCATCACCGCCAGCATCGCCGGATAGAGTCCCGCACAGCCGTTCTGTCCGATGGTAGCGCCGAACGATGCTGAGAAGCTGGCAATGGATTCCGGCACGCCCAGACGACGGGTTTGCGCTTCCACGTTCAGCGGAATAGACGCCGCGCTGGAGCGGCTGGTGAAGGCGAAGGTCAGAACCGGCCAGACTTTGCGGAAGTATTTCAGAGGGCTCACGCCGTTGACCGCCAGCAGCAGGCCGTGCACCACGAACATGATGCCCAGACCAATATAGGAGGCGATAACGAAGCTGCCGAGCTTGATAATGTCCTGCAGGTTAGAGCCCGCAACCACTTTGGTCATCAGCGCCAGTACGCCGTACGGCGTTAACTGCATGACCAGACGCACCAGCTTCATCACCCAGCTCTGCAGCGTATCGATAGCGGTCAGCACGCGCTGGCCTTTGGCGACATCGTCTTTCAGCAGCTTCAGCGCCGCGACGCCGAGGAATGCAGCGAAGATTACCACGCTGATAATCGACGTCGGGTTCGCGCCGGTCAGATCGGCGAACGGATTTTTCGGCACAAAGGAGAGGATCAGCTGCGGGACGCTCAGGTCGGCGACTTTACCGGCATAATTACTCTGAATGGCGTTGAGGCGTGCGGTTTCCGCGCTGCCCTGGACCAGGCCTTCGGCTGTCAGGCCAAACATGTTAGTCACCAGCACCCCGACCAGCGCCGCAATCAGCGTAGTAAAGAGCAGGGTACCGATACTGAGGAAGCTGATTTTACCCAGCTGCGAAGCGTTATGCAGGCGGGCCACCGCGCTCAGAATCGAGGCGAAAACCAGCGGCATGACGATCATTTGCAGCAGTTGAACGTAGCCGTTACCGACGATATTAAACCACTGGATAGAGTCCTTCAGTACCGGGCTGTCGGAGCCATAGATTAGCTGTAACGCCAGGCCAAAAATAACGCCGATAACCAGACCGACCAGCACTTTTTTAGCGAGGCTCCACTGTTTATGGCGGGTTTGGGCCAGCGCCAACAGTAAAACCGCGAACACAACTACGTTCGCTATTAATGGAAAGTTCATCCCCGTTCTCCTGATATCTTTTATCACCAGGTTGGTCAATAACCAACTCTTATGACGGCAAGGGTAGCAGAAGGCGTAATCCGTACCTTATATTCAAATGGAATTGATTATAACTATTTGAATAATTCGCTGCTTTATCGTCCAGTCTGGTGACTAATAAAGCGATGAAAGGTAGTTTGCAGTGAATTTATCATCTCAGATGACCAGCGAACGGCGCTGTTTTCGGCAACGTTTTGCGGCATCCACACGGCGTAGATGAACAGCGCCATGCACAGCGCGCGCTCCAGTTGATTACCTTTTCGCGGCGCAAGAATAGGGAAGCGAAAGCGCCAGCGGCAGGGCCAGAGCAGCGGAACCCCGGCAGGGGTAAGCATGTCGGCAAGAATATGGCTGAGGTAGCCCAGCACCAGGCCCTGAACCGCATCCGCCGGGACGATCCAGCTATCCGGAACCTTCAACGAGAAAATCGCCACCGCGCCAAAGACCACCAGCAGGCTATGGGTGAAGCCGCGATGGCCGAAGGCGCGGGCAATCGGTTTTGATATCCAGCTTAATCGTTGCCCGAGAAACGACTTGGGGTGATCGATATCCGGCAGCAGACAGGTCAGGATGGCGGACGGAACGATATGCCACCAGTCACCCTGGGCCAGCACGGGGGTTAATTCCGCATTTTTCGCAAATACCGCACAGGCAATAGAAAAGAGGAGGTGGCCTTCCGCCGTCATGATAAACACCCTAAACTGTCAATTCATACAGTATAGGGTTTTTATACAGTGTGCGGAAGAGGTGACGGTGTAACTCTTTGTCACAAGACCATCAGCGTGCCAGCCAGCCGCCGTCCACCGCCAGGGTATAGCCGTTAATGTAATCCGCCGCCTGGGAAGCAAGAAAGACCACCGGTCCCTGCAGGTCTTCCGGAACACCCCAGCGTGCGGCCGGGATACGGTCGAGGATCTCTTTGCTGCGTTCGGCATCGTCGCGCAGCTGCTGGGTATTATTGGTAGCCATATAGCCCGGCGCGATGGCGTTAACGTTAATACGATGTTCCGCCCATTCGTTGGCCATCAGGCGGGTAATGCCCAGCACGCCGCTTTTGGAGGCGGTGTATGACGGGACCCGAATACCGCCCTGAAATGAGAGCATTGAGGCGATATTAATAATTTTTCCGCCGTCGCCCTGCGCGATGAACTGTCTGGCGACCGCCTGAGACAGAAAGAAAACGGATTTCAGATTCAGGTTAAGCACGTCGTCCCAGTCCTTTTCGCTAAAGGTTAGCGCATCGGCGCGGCGTATGGTTCCGGCATTATTCACCAGAATGTCAACCCGGCCCATGGCGGCCACGGCCTGAGTAACAATGGCTGCGATCTGATCCTGACGGCTCAGATCGGCCTGAATAGCGGTAAAGCGTCGGCCCAGCGCCTGAACCTTCTCTGCGGTTTCGTGAGGGATCCGGCGATTCACGCCGACGATATCGCACCCGGCCTGCGCAAGGCCCAACGTCATTCCCTGGCCCAGTCCGGTATCACAACCCGTCACGATAGCGACCTTGCCCGTAAGGTCAAAGGCGTTCAGTACCATATGCACCCCTGTATGCTGATTTTATGCGTCAAATAACGCCGTTGGGACAAGCATAGAGGGCGGGAGAAGAAAAGACAAATAAAAATGAAACGCTGTTTTAATTTTGTGATGATGGGGCGATGCCGCAACCCCATCATCAGCGATGCCTTTAGCCGAGCAGGTCGCTCAGGGTCAAAGATTCAAGGGTGGCAAGCTTGACGTCGGCCAGCACGAAGCGCGGGTCATGGCTATTTTCCGCTTCCGGTACGACGACAGAGCGCATCCGCGCCGCTTTGCTGGCAATCATCCCGTTGACCGAGTCTTCCAGCGCCACGCAGTTCATCGGGCTGACGCCGAGACTGGCGGCGCAGTTCAGATAGACCTGCGGGTGCGGTTTGCTGTACGGCAGCATTTCGGCGGAAGCGAGGGCGTCAAACTGGTCGCGTAGTTCAAACATGGCGAGGACTTTTTCCAGCATTCGCAGCGGCGATGCCGACGCCAGGCCAATTTTCAGTCCCTGTGCTTTACACATCGCCACCGCTTCCCGCGCCCCCGGCAGCAGCGGACGCGCCTCTTCCACCAGTTGGATAGCGCGATTGATGATCCGCGTGGTGACCTCCGCGCGGTCCGGGCCCTGCCACGGCTGTTGGGCAAACCACAGGTCGACGACTAAATCGATGCGCAGCCCGAGAATATCCGGCATTTCATTGCGGCGACGAATATCCACCCCAAGGCTGGCCATTACCTCCAGCTCTGCTTTGTCCCATAGCGGCTCGGAGTCAATCAGTAATCCATCCATATCAAAAATCGCGGCGTGAATCTGGCGCCTGGCTGACATAAGTCCCTCTCCTGTAGCGTAAGTAGATAACGAATCGGCACTCATGGTATATCATACCGCGCATTATTGGGCGAAATTCGCCGACGAAGGTAGACTAAGAGTGGATAGGCGTCTTAACAAGGGGAATCCATGACGTATCAACAAGCTGGACGCATTGCAGTACTTAAACGAATTCTGGGATGGGTGGTATTTATCCCGGCGGTTATCTCGACGCTGATCTCCGTGCTGAAGTTTATGTACGAGCACAGCGAGAAAAAACCGGGCATCGACGCGGTGATGATGGACTTTGCTCATGTGATGATCGAGATGATGCGCTTTAACACGCCGTTCCTCAATTTCTTCTGGTACAACTCGCCGCTGCCGGATTTTAAGCACGGCATGAATATCGGTTTCTGGATCATCTATATTCTGGTGTTCGTCGGCATGGCGCTACAGGCTTCCGGGGCGCGGATGGGGCGCCAGGCGAAGTTTCTGCGCGAAGGCGTTGAGGATCAGCTGATTCTGGAACAGGCTAAAGGAACGGAAGGGCTGACGCGCGAACAAATTTCCGCACGGGTTGTGGTGCCGCGCCACACCATCCTGGTGCAGTATTTTCCGCTGTACGTCCTGCCGGTAATTATTATTGTGCTGGGCTACTTCTTCTTTTCTTTACTCGGTTTTCTGTAAACAATCGGCCCGGATGCCCCGGGCCGGCTGAATCACAGAGTCGGCAGTGCGCGCGGTTTTCCCTGATTATCCACCGCGACGTAGATAAACAGCGCTTCGGTGGCTTTGTAGCGCTGGCCGATGGGCTCAGACGACACTTTCTTAACCCACACTTCCATATTGATAGTTATCGACGTATTGCCGCGCTTCACGCAGTTGGCGTAGCAGCACACGACGTCGCCGACCGCCACCGGGCGCAAAAAGGTCATGCCGTCGACGCGCACGGTCACGACGCGACCGTGGGCAATTTCTTTGGCCATAATGGCCCCGCCAATATCCATTTGCGACATCAGCCAGCCGCCGAAAATATCGCCGTTTGCGTTGGTGTCCGCCGGCATCGCCAGGGTGCGTAAAACCAATTCGCCCTTCGGCGCAAGATCTGTTGTTGTCATTCTCTACTCTGTACTGGTCAAAGACGATCAGGCGGATGCTACTATGAAAATGAGGTTGAGAGAATAGGGGAATACGCCCGCTATAGCGGGCGCGAGGGGGTTAGAAAGAGAGCGTGACGCCAGCGTAATAGGCGCGACCCGGTTCGTTATAGGTCGAAGCGCCTTCGTTTTCCCGATAAATTTGCTTATCGAAGAGGTTACTGATCCCGGCATTCAGCCGCAGGTCTTTGGTTAGCTGATAGTTGCCGCCGACGCCGACGACAGAATACGCGCCGACTTCGTTGGTGGCCAGCACCCCGTTTTCGTTACGAATTTCCGCGTATTCGCGCGGTTTCTGTCGACCGTACAGGGTCCAGTTGACGTTAGCAGAGAACTTGCTGGTCACCTGCCAGTCGAGCAGGGTATTGATGGTGTATTTCGGAATAACGGACAGCGGGTTGCCGGTATCTTTGTTTTCCGATTTGATCATATAAGTGGCGTTGGTGCGCCAGCTGAGCGTATCGGCAATGAGCGGAACCAGCAGCGTGCCTTCAAGGCCTTCGACGACCGCTTTCCCGCCGTTCTCCCACTGCAGGATATTCGCTCCGCTGGCGGTATTACCCAGCACCTCGGTGCCGGAGACGATCTTGTTTTTGTAGTCGTTGCGGAACCAGGTGATGCCGGCGTTATAACCGTTGAGGTTAAACTCAAGGCCGAGCTCTTTGTTGACGCTGATTTCCGGGTCGAGATCCGGGTTACCTAAAAGATAGCAATTGCCTTCCGCAATACTTATCGGGCAGCCGTTTCCGCGCGTAGAGAGCAGGTAGCCTTCGCTTGACTGATACAGGTTCGGCGCCTTGAATACGCGGGCAATGCCCGCCTTAACCTTAAACATATCGCCCAGATCCTGTGACAGATTCAGGCTCGGGCTCCAGTTACTGCCGAAGTCGTTATGATAGTCGAAACGCAGGCCGGGGATAATATTGGTTCCCGGCATCGCTTCGATATTGTCTTCCAGATAAATACCGGTCAGCGTGGCGCTGTTTTTAGGGCTGCGTTGCGAAGGATCGCCGGACATCCCTGGCAGCGTGTCCGTCGTTGTGGTGGCCTGCATCGAAGCCGGATCGTTCAGTTCATCGCGGTTCCACTCCATCCCCACAGTCAGGGTCTGTTCTGTGAGCCAGTTAAAGGGAAGATTCACTTCAGCGGTTGAGCGCCAAGACTCCAGGCGGCTGGTGTCGTAGACATCGCTATTGATCATCCCTTCTACGCGACCGGTGGTGCCCTCCTGCAGACGGGTATTGTTGGTTTTTTCGTAGTAGACGCCCGCTTTCGACTGGCCCCAGTCCCAGATCCCGTTGTAGGTCAGGCCCCAGGTCTGCCGGTAAAGCCGGTTGGTTTCCTGACCGTACAGCGTATCCACCAGGCCATTTGGGCTCATATTACTGTTGCTGTATTGCGTATCGCCGGCATAGATATTGCCCTGACGGCTGTAGGCGTAGCTGAAGTCGAGGATCTGCTGCGGGGTGACTTTCCACGACAGCAGGGCGTTAATATCTTTGTTGCGCACGCCTTCGCGGCCCGCCGCATAAGAGCCATTTTGCGCGCGGTTAATATCCCAGGCATCGGGTTCCGTTTTGTTAATGTTGCCATACAAACGCATGGTCAGGGCATCCCCGGCCAGCGGTCCGTTGAGGCTGAAGTTAGCCCGGTTAGTGGCGCCTTCTTTGTTATTTTCCGGCTGATTGGTATAGAGCGAGAGCGATCCGTGCCAGTCGTTGGTGGGGCGTTTGGTGATAATATTGACGACCCCACCCGCAGCGCCAGAACCGTAGCGCGCAGCGGCGGGTCCGCGCAGAACTTCAATGCGTTCCACCATTTCCGGCGGTACCCAATTGCTGTCGCCTCGGGTATCACGCTCGCCGCGCCAGCTATAGCGTACGGAGTTGCGGGAAGTGACGGGCACGCCGTCAATAAGAATCAACGTGTTTTCCGGCCCCATCCCGCGAATGTCGATCTGCCGGTTGTTGCCGCGGCTGCCGCTGGCGCTGTTGCCGGTCAGGTTTACGCCGGGCATTTTACGGATGATTTCTGACAGATCATTAACCGGAGGGTCCTTAGCAATATCTTCAGCGGTAATGATCGAGACGCCCGGCTGCTGCTTCAGCGCCTCTTCGGCGGTTCCGTGAACCACCATGGTCTCCGTATCCTGTTCCACCTCTTCGGCGAAGACCCCTGGGCTGAGTAAGCCTGCAATGGCCAGGGCCAGGGGCGTTGCTATGTGATTTTTCTGCGTTCTCATTATAAATATCCATATCAAATCATGAAAAATTGAGATCGAGAATATCAATGATAATTATTATCATTTCAATAAAGTGAAGATAATCTCCATCAAATCCTCACAATTGCCGCAACTTTCCGGTATGTGACAGACATCATGGAGAAACCGGCGGGGCTTACCCTCACCGGCTTCCAGGTGCGATTGTCAGGAGGCGGGCGTCTCTTTGTCGGCCTTTTGTCGGCTTTTTTGAGACTGGTACCACTCCGGGAATTCTGACAGCCTGATGCCAGTTGGCACATCGCTCTGTTTTCGGCAGGCTATACGCTGCGAACGATAAATACCGCTATAGCCTGAGACCAGCCAGGCCACCACGCAGGCCAGCGCGGCGTAAATACCGATTTCAGAACCAAACAGCTCAATCGCCATCAGCGTTGAGGCAACAGGCGTATTCGCCGCCCCGGCAAAGACGGCGACAAAACCTATTCCGGCCAGAAAGCCGAGCGGCATATGCAGCAGCGGCGCCAGCGCATTGCCCAGCGTCGCACCGACATAAAACAGCGGAGTGACTTCACCACCTTTAAATCCGCTACCTAAAGAGACGGCGGTGAAGAGCAGTTTGCCTAAGCTATCCCACGGTGCCAGCGGTTGCTGGAAAGCGTCCACTATCACCGATATGCCCAGGCCAATATAGCGCTCTCCGTGCAGCAGCCAGACCGCGCAGGCAATCGCCAGTCCGCCAATAAACGGCCGCAGCGGCGCGTAGTGAATCCGTTTTTTCATCAACGCGCCGATTGCCTGCGTGCTGTCGGCAAAAATGCGCGCCGCGAGGCCAAAGCAGCAGCCGGCGATAATGATTGCCAGCAGCGTCCAGAGCGTTAGCGTGGGAAAGCTGGCAATAAAGTAGTGCGTATGCTGCACGCCCCACATGATGCCGACTCGATCGGCAATAATTGCGGAAAACAGGCAAGGAAGAATGGCGTTGTAGTTTATCCGTCCGATAGCCAGAACTTCGAGCCCGAAGAGCGCTCCGGCGAGCGGGGTACCGAAAACCGAAGAGAAACCGGCGCTGATCCCGGCCATCAGCACCATTGACCGTGCATCGTGGTTAAGACGGAAAATGGCCGTGAAGCGATCGGCGATCGAGGCCCCCATCTGTACCGCCGTGCCTTCACGCCCGACGGAGGCGCCAAACAGATGAGAAACAACGGTGCCGAAAAATACCAGCGGCGCCATCCGTAGGGGAATGATGCATTTAGGGTCATGGATCTCTTCCAGAATCAGGTTGTTGCCTGCCTCCACGCAGGTACCGTAGCGCAGATAGATCCAGCCGACGGCAAATCCGGCAAACGGCAGGAGCCAGATAAGCCAGCGGTGAGCTTCCCGCGTTGCCGTAGCCCACTCCAGTGAGAAAAGAAAAAATGCCGAGGCCGTGCCCGCCAGCACCGCAATGATAAAAGCGAGGAGCAGCCATTTCCCGAGGAATAAAAGCAAAGAGAGTGATGAAAAGCGGTATGCGCGCATCGTCGGATCCTTAGAAGATGAATCTTCCCGGACGCGGTGCCAGCCATTCAGATAGGCCTGCCCATTCCCGGTCCGGGAATAAAAAGCAGGCATCATTAGCCACATGGCGGTTCAAGGAGGAATGCCATCTCCTGTGAGAAATATCTTACATTACGAATCGATTCAGCTGAAGTGGTTTATACAAGGGGGAAACGAATAACACGGCGCGTCGGGCGGCGCACCGTGGGGGAAAGGTTAATGGTTGTCGTCCTGCGGCATATGGCGATAAATATACACACCGCTCAGCAGGGTGAATACCAGCGTCAGAGCGGTCAGGCCGAAGACCTTGAAGTTGACCCAGATATTCTGCGGCAGCCAGAAAGCGATATAGATATTTGCCAGCCCGCAAAGGATGAAAAACACCGCCCAGGCCAGATTGAGACGTGACCACACCTGCTGCGGCAGCGTCAGCTCTTTACCCAGCATACGCTGGATCAATGGCTTCTTCATCACCCACTGGCTGAACAGCAGGGCGCTGGCGAACAGGACGTAGATAACCGTCACTTTCCACTTAATAAATTCGTCGTTGTGGAAAAAGATGGTTAAGCCGCCGAATACGGCGACCAGCACGAAGGTAATTAACGCCATTTTTTCGACTTTGCGATAGCGTACCCAGCTGTAAATCAGCACGATAGCGGTGGCGATAATCAGCGCGGTCGTCGCGGCGTAGATATCATAAAGCTTGTAGAATGCGAAGAAGACTACCAGCGGTAAAAAATCCAGAAACTGCTTCATACATCGATTCCGTCGTTCAGGTAGGGGCAGGTTGCGCCGCCCCGGGTTAAGTTAGTTACGAATGAGCATATACAAGCGGAATAAATAGATCAGCAACAATGCGGAGATCAGATTGCTGAGGGTATTTATTACCACCGCGCCAACGTTTGGCGTCAGGACCGCGAAGCTGGATGCAAACAGCAGAAGCAGCGTTTTCGCCAGCAGCCAGCCGATAATTGCCGGCGCCACCAGGCGTACGTTGGCCCAGGCCAGGCGCATACTGCTACGCATGGCGCTGAAAATACCAACTTTATCCTGTACCAGCATGATCGGCGCGAAAGAGAGCACAATGGCGAGCAGGACGCCCGGCACCACCACCAGCATCATCCCCATCTGCACAACAAACGTCGTCAGCAGGATCAGCAGCAGCAGCTTTGGCAGCACCGGCGCGGAAGCGCCGATCGCACGCAGGGCGCTGACTCTCTGGCCGGCGGAGACCATCTGGATCATCAGCAGAACGCCGCCGGCAAGAATGGCGTTGCCAACCAGCCCGGAGAAGGTCGAGGCTGCGGACGCGCGCAGCAGAATTTGCTGCTGCTCCGGCGTCATGCTCTGAACCAGTTCGAACAGCCCGCCGCTGCCCGCCAGGCTATCGCCCTGACTCAGAATCGACAGCTGCTCTTCACTGGGTGAAAAGGCATGGCCAAGTACTACCGTAATGAACGCGCATAACAGCGCAATCAGCAGGATAGTAACGAACTGATTGCGGAAAAAGTTCCCGGTGTCACGGTAGACGGACTTCGCCGTGATAGACATGCATTCTCCTTGAGTATTGCAGGTATTAACTAGCCGGCGATTGTACCGCAAATCGCGGCTGGGTAGCAGTCTCTGCTCCTGTGCGCTAAGTATATCTTTGTAAATAGAAGGGGAAATCGGTGATGACCTCTGTTGAGAAGCGACAAGGGAGAACTTGATACATCTCGTTTATCACTGATTGCATTGAGAAAGTGAAAATTAATCTGGATCAATAAATGTTAAATTTGCCCACTTAATGTGATCTATGTTGGATCAAACATAACTCATTATGGGTATATTCTTGCGCTGAATAACCATAATGAGGAAGTGGGTATGAAAAAGTTAGCAGCGGCGGTTGTTATTCTGGGCACGCTTTCCACCGGTAGCGTCTGGGCGCATGAAGCTGGGGAATTCTTTATCCGTGCGGGTTCGGCTACGGTCAGACCATCAGAAGGCGCGGGCGGAACGTTAGGCAGTCTGGGGGGCTTTAACGTTAGCAATAATACTCAACTGGGCCTGACGTTCACCTATATGGCGACGGACAACATCGGCGTAGAGCTGCTGGCCGCCACGCCGTTCCGCCACAAAGTCGGAACGGCGGCAACCGGCAATATTGCGACCGTTCATCATTTACCACCGACGCTAATGGCACAGTGGTACTTTGGCGACGCCAGCAGCAAGCTGCGTCCGTATATTGGCGCAGGTATCAACTACACGACTTTCTTTGACGAAAGCGTGAACGATACGGGTAAAAAGACGGGCATTTCTGACCTGAGCCTGAAAGACTCCTGGGGAGCCGCGGGGCAGGTGGGGATGGACTATCTGATTAACCGCGACTGGCTGATTAACATGTCGGTGTGGTACATGGATATCGACACCACCGCCAACTATAAGCTGGCGGGCGCGCAGCAGCACGACAGTATTCGCCTGGATCCGTGGGTGTTTATGTTCTCTGCGGGTTATCGGTTCTAAACTCTTGCTCAAAGCTGGTCGTCATGACCAGCTTTGTTTCTCGTTCGCGCAAAGCGTTGTCGCCAACGATGATGTGGTATTTGTTTTTGCTCTTTGCAAAACGGCTTGACCGGCCGCTACTCATTACCCCATTTATTCAGGAATACCGCGATATCATCGATCCGCTGTTCATCAATCCCCGCCTGTATGGCCATCTCTCCCTGCGCCTCCTCGCTGATTTCCTCGTTATTCATCAGCCGCGTAATCAGCAGTTGAAAATAGCGCGCCAGGGGCTCACGTTCTGACTCGCTGACGGGCTCGGCGGACTCCGTCGAATACTCATCCGCAATGTCGTAAAATTTCAGTGGTACTTCTTCGTGCATAAATCGCTCCCGGGATAGAGGTTGTGCCTGCGTTTACTGCATTGAATACTATCATTCCTGTAGGGCTTTATCTCGGGAGCGCGCTGAAAAAAGACTGTATAGCCGGCACCGGGCCTGGCCGGCCTGTGACGGCAGGCGTAGCGGTATTGACGATCTCTTATTAGTGGCTACAGGTTTTGCAAAGATCCCTCAGATGAGTGGATAGCTAAGAAATAAATTGTTTTCTTTTATTCAATACATGCATGAATTTATTAAGATCCTGAGTGCCTTTTATTTTAAAATCATGCATAACGTTTTTTTTATGCGAGTACACGGTTTTATAGTTGACTTTTAACTCACGGGCTATTTGCATTTGGTTCAATCCAAGACTGAGAGCATGTATTACTTTTGACTGCGCATGGGTTATTGATTTACATGGGCAGTTGATACAAAGATTTACCTTTGGTGCAATATCTTCATATCCTCTTAATAAAAATAAATTTATATGAATGTATATTTTCCCCGTAATCACAGGAATTGAATCGGATTTGTATAAAAATAAACAATCTTTTGTGCAGTTAGGAATTTCACTTTTGGAGGATACGCTTTTTTTCTCTTGAAGAATAAATAGCAAGCTTTTTTCTTTTTTATATTTCAACTCATCATGGCACAAAAAGATCTCTCCAGGTTCCATTTCGGTGAATATGATATGTGCTTGTGCAATGTTGCTTTGAGTGTACTTATCTTCAAAGATAACGTTTTCGTCTGTGGTGATGGACTCCATAACCATTTGTTTTATAGCGTGTTTTGAGTAGACGTTTTTGGTATTGATCAAAATATTAAGCATACATAGATTCACATAGTTATTAATATATGCACTCTGATTTAAAAGAATGCCGGTAAAAATATAGCTGTTAAAAAAGTGAGCTTAATAGTCGCGATCTGCTTTTAAAGTTTAAAATAAGATATTGTAGGTCTGCAAAAAAAGCAACATTTGTCTGCAAAATGAGATTTGAGATATTTTTCTAAGAAAAATATTATTTTTCATATAGCTGGGGTTTACAGGCTCCATTTTTGTGAATGTGCTCCGCGATAAATTTTTATTATGCACAAAAAGCTTAGTGTCAATACTTAATTACTGGTAAAATACCAACGGGCTAAAATTTGATATGGATGTCATTTACCGCAATGAAAGAAAATGTTTTTAATGAAATAGTTGAATGGATTGAGTCTCGCCTGACAATAAATCCATCGGTCGAAGATATCGCCCGTGGCGTGGGATATTCGCGGCGTTCAGTTTATAATATATTCCATGAATATGCCGGACTGCCTGTCGGCAAATATATCAGAATGCGCCGCATGACGCTTGCTGCCGGTAAACTCAGGCTGACTCACCAACCTATTTCATCTATTGCCTGCTCACTGCATTTTGACTCTCATCAAACCTTTTCTCGCGAGTTTAAAAAAGCCTTTGGTCGCTGCCCCAGCCAGTATCGACATTCAGCATACTGGGATATGTCGGCGCTCTATCAGAAGGTGGGGCCGCAGGGCGACAGACTGCCTGTACCCTGGCTTTGTTTTCTCGAAGAGCAAACCTTTTCTGGATATGGCTTCACCTATACGCTCTCCCTGGCCGAGGGTATCTGCGCCAGGAAAAATGTCACCAGGCGGAAAATCGCGGCGGAAATGCCGGGCGGCGAGCGAGACATCTATATCCTCTCTGAATTCTCACCTGCCGCCGATAATCTCTATAAAGTGACCATCGGCAGTTTTATTGGTGCACCAGTAAGCTCACGGGAACGCCCTTTCCGCGAGATAAGGGTCGCTAAGCGGGGTTTATACCTGGGCATGGAATTTAGCGGTAGCTGGGAGGATTATGTTTTACTGTCAAATAATGTTTATATGAAACATCTTCCTGAGCTCGGGCTGTATCGCCGCGAGGGCTACGATATCGAACGTTTTGTTCAGCCGCAAAACGTGACGTCAGGAAACGATCGGCCTTATTACACCATCCAGTATTTTGTCCCGGTGGCCTATCTTTAGCGATTGGCTCACGCTCTCTGCCGCCACTAGTGGTGCCCGCAAGGTATGACCCAGTCAGACCCTGCATTGACACGAGAGACCACAGCTATCCACATTCGTACAGAGTTGGAGGGTAGGCTGACAGCTTTCCTGGTAATAGGTGTTTCGGATCGCGGCTGGAGGCCGCGTCCGGCGCGCTATCGGGAGGGACATACTGGATGTCGGCCATAAAAAAAGCCCGCACAAGTGCGGGCAAAAATACTGGAAGCAATGTGAGCAATGTCGTACCGAATACCTGAGTTGTTTACTCAACTATTCGGTAATGAGAAAGATAATATTTCTCATTTAAGATATCAACCCCAATTTTTGTGCGGCAGCGATCTTTTTACATTGAGGTGTTCATCGGGCATTTACAGGCTGCTATCCCCCTTGAAGCCGTCCCGTTCATAAAAGGATGTCTCTCGGGCGCAAAAACGGCCGATAGCTATGATGTTGGCCGGATGGCCGCAAGAAGAGGTGATGGCGCGGTTTCGTCTGACGCGTAAATACGCCGACAGCTTACCGCTGAAATAACCGCCCGGCCCAGGGCCGGACGGAAAGCATCATCAGGCGGCTTTAGTGGCGGCTTTCAGACTGCGGGCGAAGGTCTTTAATTCTGCCAGCATGGCCTGCGGGTCGTTCACGTTGCGCTCGATAATTTTGACGATGGCAGAGCCGGAAATCGCCCCGGCCGCGCCTGCGTCAATCGCGGCGGTAACCTGCTCCGGCGCAGAGATGCCAAATCCTTGCAGCGGCGGGGCGGCGTTGTACTCGGCCAGCTTTTCAATCAGATGATGCAGCGGCAGCGCGGCGCGGTTTTCCGCACCGGTTACGCCCGCCCGCGACAGCAGGTAGGTATAGCCGCGCCCGTGAGAGGCGATCTGGCGCAGCAGATCGTCATCGGCATTCGGCGGGCAGATGAAAATCGGCGCGATGTTGTGGCGCAGCGCGGCCTGGCGGAACGGCGCGGACTCTTCAACCGGCACATCGGCCACCAGCACTGAATCGACGCCAGCGCGTTCGCACGCGGCGTAGAATTCATCGATACCGGGGCTGAACACCAGGTTGGCGTACATCAGCAGCCCGACTGGAATCGTCGGGTGCTTCTGGCGAATCGCCGTCAGCATCTCGAAGCATTGCGCGGGCGTCACCCCGGCGGCAAAAGCGCGCAGGGTGGCGTCCTGGATCGTCGGGCCATCCGCCAGCGGGTCGGAGAAAGGAATGCCCAGCTCCAGCGCGTCGGCACCGGCTTCAATCAGCGTATCGATAATTTTCAGCGACAGCTCAGGATTAGGGTCGCCGAGGGTGACGAAGGGAACAAACGCGCCTTCCCGGCGAGCTTTCAGTTGTGCAAACAGCGTCTCATAACGTTCCATCAGATTTCCCCTCGCGCTTTTAAAATATCGTGTACGGTGAAGATGTCTTTATCGCCGCGGCCGGAGAGGTTAACCACCAGCAGCTGCTCTTTTTCCGGGTTTTCGCGCATCATTTTAAGCGCGTGCGCCAGGGCATGGGAGGATTCCAGCGCCGGAATAATCCCTTCATGGCGGGAGAGCGCTTTAAAAGCATCCAGCGCTTCATCATCGGTAATCGACACGTAATCGGCGCGACCAATGCTGTTTAAATAAGCATGCTGCGGGCCAACGGACGGGAAATCCAGACCGGCGGAGAGGGAGTAGGACTCCTCAATCTGCCCCTCATCGGTCTGCATCATCGGCGATTTCATACCGAAGTAGATGCCCACGCGGCCGTGCTTAAGCGGCGCCCCGTGTTCGCCGGTTTCGATCCCATGTCCGGCGGGCTCCACGCCAATCAGGCCAACGGCGGTGTCGTCGATAAAGTCAGCGAACATGCCGATAGCGTTGGAGCCGCCGCCAACGCAGGCGATAACCGCATCCGGCAGGCGTCCTTCTTTCTCCAGGATCTGCGCTTTAGTCTCTTCGCCAATCATGCGCTGGAATTCACGCACGATGGTCGGGAACGGATGCGGTCCAGCGGCGGTGCCAAGCATGTAGTGGGCTTTTTCATAGCTGCCTGACCAGTCGCGCAAAGCCTCGTTACAGGCATCTTTCAGGGTGGATGAGCCGCTATGTACCGGGATCACTTCCGCACCCATCAGGCGCATGCGGAAGACGTTCGGCGACTGGCGTTCGATATCTTTGGCGCCCATATAGATGCGGCACTTCAGGCCGAGCAGGGCGCTGGCAAGGGCTGAGGCAACGCCGTGCTGACCGGCGCCGGTTTCGGCGATAATTTCCGTTTTGCCCATGCGTTTTGCCAGCAGCGCCTGGCCGAGCACCTGATTAGTTTTGTGTGCGCCGCCGTGCAGCAGATCTTCCCGCTTCAGATACAGGGTCGTGCGCGTACCTTCGGTGAGGTTACGGCATTGGGTCAGCGCCGTCGGGCGACCGGCGTAGTTTTTAAGCAGGTCGCTAAATTCGGCCTGGAATGCCGGATCTTTCTGCGCGCTGACGAAGGCTTCTTCCAGCTGGCGCAGGGCAGGCATCAGGATCTGCGGAACGTACATCCCGCCGAATTCGCCGAAATAGGGATTCAGTAAAGTACTCATTGTTGCTCCTTAATATGCGCGCAGCGTTTGAAACACCGAGGCCAGCTTGCTGGCATCTTTAATACCCGGCTGTGACTCTACGCCTGAATTAAAATCGAGTCCGGCACAGCCGCTTTTCGCGGCTTCAACACAGTTATCGGCGCCGAGGCCGCCAGCCAACAGAACGTTACGCAGATCCTGGCCTTGCAGCAGAGACCAGTCGAAACGCTGGCCGGTGCCGCCCTGACCATTGTCGAGAACGTATTTGTCGACATGATTCAGATTGCGCGGCGGTAGCGTTTCGCCAACGCTGAGGGCTTTCCAGATTTGTACCTTGCCCGGTAATTCGGCGCGCAGGGCGTCGATATAGGTCTGGTCTTCACTACCGTGGAGTTGCACGGCGGCTAAGCTCAGATTTTTCGCGCGGGCAATCACTTTCGCCACCGGCGAATTGCGGAACACGCCGACATAGCTCAGAGGCGCGCTGGCAATTACCGCTTGCGCCTGAGCCTCGTTCACCGCTCGCGGCGACGTCGGAACGAAAATCAATCCGCCATAGATCGCGCCGGATTCATATGCCACCTGGGCATCCTGGGGGCGGGTCAGGCCGCAGACCTTATTCTCACCGAGCAGCACGCGTTTTACGGCGGCGTTCAGATCGTCATGCTCCATCAGGGCAGAACCAATCAGGAAGCCGTTGGCAAAGTGGCTTAATTCGCGCACTTCAGCATAAGTATGGATGCCGGACTCGCTGATGACCGTGACGCCATGACCGAGGCGGGGTGCCAGGGTTCGGGTACGGTTGAGGTCAATCGACATATCGCGCAGATCGCGATTGTTGATGCCGACCACTTTAGCCTTCAGCGCAATTGCGCGCTCCAGTTCCTCTTCATTGCTCACTTCGGTCAACACGCCCATGTTCAGGCTATGCGCGACGGCGGAGAGCTGACGATACTGCTCATCGTCCAGCACCGAAAGCATCAGCAGACAGGCATCAGCCTGGTAGTAGCGCGCCAGGTAGATTTGATAAGGATCGATAGTAAAGTCCTTACACAGAATCGGCTGCGGCGCGACCTTGCTGACCATCGGCAGAAAATCGAAGCTGCCCTGGAAATACTTCTCATCGCAAAGCACTGAGATAGCCGAGGCATAGTGCTTGTAGACGCCGGCGATGGCCGCCGGGTCAAAATCTTCGCGAATCAGGCCTTTTGATGGCGAGGCCTTTTTGCACTCAAGAATAAATGCGGTGCGGGTGCCGGCGAGGGCATCGTAAAAATTGCGCTGCGTCGGTACCACTTCATTTTGAAAACTGGCTAACGGTTGTTGTTGTTTGCGGGCTTCTACCCAAATCGCTTTGTCGGCCACGATTTTTGCTAAAACGGTCTGCATTATTTACCCTCTTGCCGCTAATGCGGTCACTCTGTCATAGGCCGCTCCGCTGTGCAGCACATCGATGACTTGCTGCGCGTTGGCCTTCAGGTCTTCGCGTCCATGTAAACGCATCAACATGGCGACGTTGGCGGCAACGGCGGCTTCGTGAGCGGCTTCACCTTTACCTTGTAGTAAGCGCGTAAGAATGTCACGGTTTTCTTCCGGCGTGCCGCCTGCCAGCTGCTCCTGATGATACGGCGTCAGGCCGAAGTCGGCGGCGGTCAACTGGTAGCTCTTGATTTCACCGTTGCTGAGCTCCGCGACCACCGTCGGCGCGTGCAGCGATACTTCATCCATACCGCCGCTATGTACCACGGCGGCTCGCTGGTAGCCCAGCACGCGCAGGGTTTCCGCAATCGGCAGCACCAGTTCCGGACTGTAGACGCCAATCAGCGCCAGCGGCGGATGCGCCGGGTTGATCAGCGGCCCGAGCACGTTGAACAGGGTACGGGTTTTGAGCTGCTGGCGTACCGGCATCGCGTGACGGAAACCGGTGTGGTATTTCGGCGCAAACAGGAAGCAAACGCCCAGTTCATCCAGCGCCTGGCGAGATTTATCGGCATTCATATCGAGATTGATACCGAATGCTGCCAGCAGGTCGGAAGAACCGGACTTGCTCGACACGCTGCGGTTGCCGTGTTTGGCGACCTTCAGGCCGCAGGCGGCAGCCACAAACGCGCTGGCGGTTGAAATATTGATACTGTTGCTGCCGTCGCCGCCGGTACCGACGATATCGGCAAACGGATAATCCGGACGCGGGAACGGCGCGGCGTTTTCCAGCAGCGCGGTAGCGGCGCCGGCGATCTCCTGCGGATGCTCGCCGCGTACCTTCATGCTGACCAGCGCGGCGGCCAGCTGCTCAGGCTTCACTTCGCCGCGCACCACTGCGGAAAACAGCTGGTGGCTCTCCTGCTGGCTCAGGGTTTCTGCCTGATACAGTTTTTCCAGAATCGGCTGGAGGGTATTCGTCTGTTCCAGCTTCTGCAGCGCCCAGGCCAGAGTCTGTTCCAGCAGACGCGCCCCCTGGGTGGTCAGAATCGATTCAGGATGGAACTGGAAGCCGCAGACGCGATCCGCGCCGTGACGCACCGCCATGACCATGCCGTTAAAGTGGGCGTTGATCGTTAGTCCGGCCGGGATATTGCTGCCCACCAGCGAGTGGTAGCGGGCGACCGGCAGAGGATTACTCAGACCGGTAAACATCGCCTGGCCGTCGTGTTCAATGCTTGAAGCCTTGCCGTGAAGGATTTCACCGGCCTGGCCGACGTAGCCGCCGTAGGCTTCGACAATCGCCTGGTGACCGAGGCAGATGCCGATAATCGGCAGCTTACCGCGCATGCGGGTCAGCAGCTCCGGCATACAGCCCGCTTCGCTCGGGGTTCCCGGGCCCGGGGAGAGCATCAGTACTGGATTGTCCATGGTGCCGATGCGCTCAATCAGCGCCTGCGCCGGGACGGAATTGCGATAAATCACCACGTTATGGCCGTTCGAACGCAGCTGGTCTGCCAGGTTATAGGTGAAAGAATCGATATTATCGAGCAGCAGAATGTCGGCCATTAGAAAATCTCCTTCGCGTGGTGGGCCTGGGCGATAGCGCGCAGCACCGCGCGAGCTTTATTGCGGGTTTCATCCGCTTCTGACTGGGGAACAGAGTCGAGCACGATACCGGCGCCGGCCTGCACCGTGGCGACGCCATCCTGCACATAGGCAGAACGAATGACGATGCAGGTATCGAGGTCGCCATGGGCGGTGAAGTAGCCCACCGCGCCGCCGTAGCTGCCCCGGCGCTTGCCTTCGGCAGCGGCAATGAGCTGCATGGCGCGCACTTTCGGCGCTCCGCTGAGGGTGCCCATATTCATACAGGCGCGATAAGCATGCAGAACGTCGAGATCGCTGCGCAGCTCGCCAACCACGCGGGAGACAAGGTGCATCACGAAGGAGTAACGGTCGACTTTGGTTAAGTCGGCAACGTAGCGGCTTCCCGGCGTGCAGATGCGCGCGAGGTCGTTACGCGCAAGGTCAACCAGCATCAGATGCTCGGAAAGCTCTTTATGGTCGGTGCGCATCTCCAGCTCAATGCGGCTATCAAGATCGCGATCCAACGAACCATCGGCGCGGCGGCCGCGCGGACGGGTACCGGCTATCGGGTAGATTTCAATCTGACGATTGCTGGCATCGTACTTGAGCGAGCTTTCCGGCGAAGCGCCGAACAGGGTGAAGTCGTTGTCCTGCATAAAGAACATGTACGGACTGGGGTTGCTCTTTTTCAGCACATCATAAGCGGCCAGCGGCGACGGGCAGGGCAGCGAGAAACGGCGCGAAGGTACCACCTGGAAAATCTCGCCCGCGCGGATGGCGCGCTGCATTTTACGCACCACGGCGCCGTACTCTTCGTCGCTCTGGTCGCAATCGCAGCGCATCTCGGCTACCGTCGTCACCGGCAGCGGCGCCGGCGGTTCGTTCAGCTGTTGACGAAGCTGAGCGATGCGCTGCAGCAGACGCTGCTTTTCGCTTTCCAGCGGGGTGAACAGGCTCGCCTGAATGCGCGTGTTTTTAGTCTGATGGTCGATAACCAGCAGCGTTTCCGCCAGGTAGAAGCAGTAATCCGGGCAGGCAGTGTCGCTTTCCAGCGGCGGTAGGTTTTCAAAGCCGGCGACGAGGTCATAGGCGAACAGACCGCCGAAGAACATGGCTTCGCGTTCGTCCTGCGGTACGGTAATCAGTTCCTGCAGCAGGCGAAAGGCGTCGAATACCGACAGTGAACACAGACGGGCATCTTCATCTAACAGCGCGCTGACCGGCGGGAAAGTTAATACCCGACCGTTTGGCTGACGCTGGTTATTAATGCCTGAAGGCAGAGCGCTGTCCAACAGCTCCAGCAGCGCCGTGCCGTTAGCGGAAAGTGCGTGAATAGTGACAGTGTCACCTAGTGCGGTAATACGCAGCGCGCTATCCACCAGCAGCAGGCTTTTCAAATCATCCTTACTGTCGATATCCGCGGATTCCAGCAGCAGGGTGGCGGGACGCGCGCCGCATAGCTGGTGGAATAGCGCCGTCGGGTTTTCCCGATAGATGGCGTCGCTGGTGAGAAGCTCGAGTGCCGGTTTTGATGTTTGCATTGTTTGTTGTCGCCTGTTCGCTGTAATAATTTGTCCAATAAAAAGCCCGCTCATTGGCGGGCCGGGTATCTGTATGCTGAGTGCAAAACGCGATCACGCCGCCCGATAACAGGAGGTGCGCCACCAGCCGTGCAGAGTGATGAGTTGCGTTTTCATTGATGATACCCCTTCATGTGAACTTGCGTACTAGTTAACTAGTCCGAGAGATTAAAGTCAACCCCCGTTTGCAGATTTTCTCTATCAGTCGGTATGATGATGCGCTTATTACTATCCTTAATCCCTTAAGCTGCAGAACATCAGTCAATTTGCCTGTGACTTAAAGTATGACGGGTACAGGTTCATGTCCAGCAGGAGTCATCTTGAGCAACACCAACTACGCAGTGATTTACGACCTGCACAGCCATACCATTGCCTCTGACGGGCGACTGACTCCAGAAGAACTTGTCCATCGCGCGCATCAGATGCGCGTCGGCACCCTGGCGATAACCGATCACGATACCGTGGCGGCGATCCCCGCGGCCCGGGCGGAGATTGAACGCGCCGGTTTACCGTTGACGCTGATATCCGGAGTGGAAATCTCCACGCTGTGGGAAAACCATGAAATCCATATTGTCGGGCTGAATATTGATATCGCCCATCCGGCAATGACCGCGCTGCTTGATGAGCAGAAAGCGCGCCGCCAGATGCGGGGACAGCAGATTGCAGAGCGGCTGGAAAAAGCGCGGATCCCTGGCGCCTGGGAAGGGGCGCTGAAGCTGGCTGACGGCGGCGCGGTAACCCGCGGCCACTTCGCCCGCTTTCTGGTGGAGGCCGGCTATGCCAACAATATGGCTGACGTTTTTAAGAAGTATCTGGCGCGCGGGAAAACCGGTTACGTTCCGCCTCAGTGGTGTACAATAAAACAAGCGATTGATGTCATTCATCATTCCGGCGGTAAAGCGGTCATTGCCCATCCCGGACGCTACGACCTCTCTGCCAAGTGGCTGAAACGACTGTTGGCCCACTTTAGCGAGCAGGGAGGCGATGCGATGGAAGTCGCCCAGTGTCAGCAGGCGCCGCACGAGCGGGCTCAGCTTGCCGCTTACGCCGTGCAGTATGGCCTTCATGCCTCGCAGGGGTCTGATTTTCATCAGCCCTGTCCGTGGATCGAGCTGGGCCGCAAACTTTGGCTACCCGCTGGCGTAGAAGGGATCTGGCGCAGTTGGGAAGTGGCCGTAGAACAAAATTGAGAGGGAAGTATGAGCCAGTTTTTTTATATCCATCCGGAAAACCCACAGGCGCGGTTGATTAACCAGGCGGTGGACATCGTGCGTAAAGGCGGGGTGATCGTCTATCCAACCGACTCCGGCTACGCCTTAGGCTGCAAAATTGAAGATAAAGGCGCGATGGAGCGGATTTGCCGAATTCGTAATCTGCCAAACGGCCACAACTTTACCCTGATGTGCCGCGATCTGTCCGAGCTGTCGACCTATTCATTCGTCGATAACGTCGCCTTCCGTCTGATTAAAAATAATACGCCGGGTAATTACACCTTTATCCTTAAGGGCACCAAAGAAGTCCCGCGCCGTCTGCTGCAGGATAAGCGTAAAACCATCGGTATGCGCGTACCGTCAAATCCGATTGCCCAGATGTTGCTGGAAACGCTCGGCGAGCCGATGCTTTCCACCTCGTTGATGCTGCCGGGCAGTGATTTTACCGAATCCGACCCGGAAGAGATCAAGGATCGTCTGGAGAAGCAGGTAGACCTGATTATTCACGGCGGCTATCTGGGACAACAGCCGACCACGGTTATCGATCTTACTGAAGACGTACCGGTGGTGGTGCGTGAAGGCGTGGGTGACGTGACGCCGTTCCTGTAATGGCCCTGTTTCCAGGGAAGGAAGGGGATACAGCGAACACCATCTTGCCGTTTGCTTTATACTGACATTCAGCGCTGCCTGATGTTTTATCCACTTTAAAAGAAGCTATGATGCCGCCTGGCATCTGTCTGCTTGCCATGCGCCTGCACCGAGGCGCGTGGTAAGTTGTGCTATGTGCGTAATGCAAAGAAGCATTCATCCTCAAGTTCGTGTACCATGTTCGGCCACGCGAGAGGCGTGTCTCTGTTATGTCTGCTGCGGTGACATAAAAAACGACACGAGCCGATGCATCATTTATTTACAGAACAGGGTGTTAGGTTGAATTCTATCCGACTCCCTGTTTTTCGAAGTATACCAGACGCCTGGGAAGGCGACACCTTAAGGAAGCTCAATGAGCGAGAAATTACAAAAAGTGCTGGCCCGCGCTGGCCACGGCTCCCGCCGTGAAATCGAAGCCAAAATCGAAGCTGGCCGCGTCAGCGTCGATGGCAAAATCGCCACCCTTGGCGATCGCGTTGAAATTGTCCCGGGTTTAAAAATTCGCATCGACGGTCACCTGATTTCGGTGAAAGAGTCTGCGGAACAGATTTGTCGCGTGCTGGCTTACTATAAGCCGGAAGGCGAACTCTGTACCCGTAATGACCCGGAAGGACGTCCGACGGTGTTCGATCGCCTGCCAAAGCTGCGCGGCGCGCGCTGGATTGCCGTTGGCCGACTGGACGTTAATACCTGCGGTCTGCTGCTGTTTACCACCGACGGTGAGCTGGCGAATCGCCTGATGCACCCGAGCCGCGAAGTGGAACGTGAGTACGCGGTGCGCGTGTTCGGGCAGATCGATGATGACAAGCTGCGCCAGCTGGCTCGCGGCGTGCAGCTTGAAGACGGCCCGGCGGCGTTTAAAACTATCAAGTTTACCGGCGGCGAGGGGATCAACCAGTGGTACAACGTCACCCTTACGGAAGGCCGTAATCGCGAAGTTCGCCGCCTGTGGGAAGCAGTTGGTGTGCAGGTCAGCCGCCTGATCCGCGTGCGCTATGGCGATATTCTGCTGCCGAAAGGCCTGCCGCGCGGCGGCTATACCGAGCTGGACCTGGCGCAGACCAACTACCTGCGCGAGCTGGTCGAACTTGCGCCGGAAACCAGCTCTAAGGTTGCGGTTGAAAAAGACCGTCGCCGTATGAAAGCGAACCAGATCCGCCGTGCGGTTAAGCGCCACAGTCAGATGGGCAATAATAATAACAACCGTCGCTCCAGCAGCCGTAATAACGGTAACGGTTAATAATTTCAGTTCCGGCGGTTACCGCCGGAATTCTTCCTCCTGTGACTCCTTTCACACTTCTGCATAAAGACAAAAAACAGGAAATCCCCGGACAAATAACGCAAAGCGGTGCGCCAGGCAACGCCATATACTGAGGCCACTGATTACAAAAACAGGTAGCCTAAAATGGATACAGCAGGAAAACTATCGGCAAGCTATGTGGTTATCGGCGTTAAAGAAAAAATAGGTTATGGCTTTGGTGATTTTGCCTCTAATTTATCGTTCGGTTTTGTTTCTCTGTTCTTACTCTTTTTCTATACCAACATTTACGGCATTAGCGCCGTACAGGCGAGCCTGATTTTTGTTATTGCGCGCGTGGTTGATGCCGCTTTTAATATTCTGATTGGCTTTGCCATCGATAAAACCCACAGCCGTTACGGTAAACTACGCCCGTGGTTGTTATATGGCTCAATTCCGCTCGGCTTTTTAACGGTGCTCTGCTTTGTGCCATTCGGCGGTGAGGCAAAATTCTATTTTGCGCTGATCTCCTATACCATTTATTGCCTGGCGTATACGGCGGTGAATACGCCTTATTCGGCGCTGACTAATCGTCTGACCCAGCATGAAGCCTCCCGCTCATCGCTATCGGTATACCGGTTTGTGCTGGCGATTGTTGGCTATCTGATTGTTTCCACTACTGCCGATATGCTGATTTCCCCGTTTAGTGATAAGCAACTGGGCTACGTCTTTGCGGTCTCTTGCTTTGCGCTGCTGGCGACCTTTTTGTTCCTTGCCTGTTTCGGAATGACCAAAGAGCGCGTTGGCGAGGAAGAGGAAACTCCCGCGCCGACGCTGCGGGAAATGTTGAAGGCGGTGGCAGGCAATGCGCCGCTTATTAACCTCTCGATGTTTACCGTCTTTTTTTATATTGCCTATACCGTGTGGATGGCGATTGCTATTTACTTCATTAAATACATTATTGGCAGCGAAGGTTTTACGTCGACCTTCTTTATGATTCAGTCCGCAGCGTATATTGTCGGCACCGTTATTTCGGAAAAAATCATTGCGCTGATAGGTAAAAAGAAAATGACTTTGGTGGCGCTGTTGATCGGCATTGTCGGCGTACTTATGCAATATTTTATCGCTGGCGACAATATCTGGCTGATTATGACCGGGGTATGCTTGTATAGCATTACGCTGGGGATGGGCTTTGTTTCCATGTGGTCAATGATTGCCGATACCGTGGAATATGCCGAGTGGCACCATGGGGTGCGTACCGAAGGCGCCATCTACGGCTTCTTTAATTTCATCACCAAAATAGCAATGGCTATCGGCGGCGGCTGTGCGGGATGGATGCTGGACTATTATCACTATGACGCGGGTAACATTACTGCCAGCGCAATTAACGGTATTAACGTACTGATGACGCTATTCCCCGGCGCGATGTTTGCTCTCAGCGCCATATTTGTCGCGTGCTATTCGCTGGATGAAAAAACCTATCGCGATATTGTGCAAAAAATCAGCCTGCGTAAACAGAACGCGCTTTAACCTCAGGGAGCCAGAGAGATGAATAACGATTTTAATACCACCCTCGCCGCGATGAGCATCGAAGATAAAGTGGCGCTACTGACCGGCAGCGGCCTGTGGCGTACCGCGTCGCTGCCGCAGCACGGTATCGAAGATATCATTATGACCGACGGTACCTATGGCGTTCGCTACAGCAGCGCGCAGATTGATGGCCGGGAAAAGTGGAGCATGGATGATTTTATTTCGGTCATCACCCAAACAGCAGACCAGGCCAGCGCGGAAGAACCTACCGCGAAAGGGGGAAGCGAGGCGCTCTTCAGTACGTCGCTCCCGGCGACCTGCTTTCCTAACGGTTCCAGCCTGGCCTGCAGTTGGGACGTTGAACTGGTGCATCAGATGGGGCAGGCGCTGGGAAGAGAGTGCCAGCATATGGGGGTTGGGATTCTGCTCGGACCGGGCATTAACATCCGCCGTACGCCGCTGGCTGGTCGAGGCTATGAATATTATGCCGAAGACCCGGTGGTCAGCGGCGACATTGCTGCTGCGCTGATCAACGGTCTGCAGCAGGAGGGCGTCGGCGCCAGCCTGAAACACTTTGCGGCGAACAACTCCGAGTACCGTCGTACGGAAATGGATTCGATCATTGAAGAACGGGCGCTGCGGGAAATCTACCTGGCGGGTTTCCAGCGGGCGATTACAAAATCCCAGCCGTGGACGGTCATGTCTTCGTACAATCGTCTTAACGGCGTACAAACTTCGCAGGATCCGTTTTTACTCACTCAGGTATTGCGCGATGAGTGGGGATATGACGGCCTGGTCATGTCCGACTGGTACGGTATTAAAGATCGCCCGGCATCGCTGATGGCGGGTAACGATCTGGCGATGCCGGAAACCCGCCGCGATAAACAAACTCTGCTGGCGGCTATTGAATCCGCAGAGGTGCCGATGGCGGTGGTAGACCGCGCCTGTCTACGCATGCTGAAACTGCTCGACAAGGTTCAGCGCCATCGCCGCCCGGAAACGCGAGCCGATTTCCCGGCGCACCACGCGCTGGCGCAGCGCCTGGCCGGCGAATCCATTGTCTTGCTGAAAAACGAAGATAGACTGCTGCCGCTGCATCCGGAGAAAACACCGCGTATTGCGGTGTTGGGTAAACCAGCCCAGGAGCCGGTGATCCAGGGGTCCGGATGCGCGACAACGGTGCCGTATCTGCTCGACCGCCCGCTGGATGAAATTTTCGATCTCGCCGGGGACGATTTTAGCGTCTCATGGGCCGTAGGCGCGCCGGACGATCTGCGCAGCGATGAACAGGCGCTGGCGCAGGCCTGCCGGGTCGCTCAGGAAGCTGACGTGGCGGTGATTTTCGTCAGTACCGCCGTGGGTGAAGATGGTGAAAATGGCGATCGTCAGGATCTGAATATTCTGCCGGTGCATGAACGGTTGATTCGCGAAGTGGCGGCAGTCCAGCCGAATATCGTAGTGGTGCTGGCAAATAGCGATGCGGTGGTGATGCCGTGGCTTGGCGAGTGCAAGGCGCTGCTGGAAACGTTTTTTGCCGGACAAGGAATGGGGCGCGCGGTTGCGGAAATCCTCTTCGGCCAGCGCAACCCTTGCGGTAAATTGACGGTGACGGTGCCCAATACGCTGGAGGAAACGCCGGCCTGGCTGCACTATCCGGGCGAAAACCTGCGCCATCATTACGGAGAAGGGCTTTTTGTCGGCTATCGCTATTACGACAAGCGTTGTCTGACGCCGCAGTTTCCCTTCGGTTTTGGCTTAAGTTATACCCGGTTTGCTTACGATAATATTGCGCTCTCAGCCTCCCGTGTAGGCGCAAGCGAGACGCTTACCGTTTCGTTCGATCTGACCAACTGCGGAGAGTATGCAGGCAAGGAGATAGTTCAGCTGTACGTGAGCGCGCCTCAGGGAGAGCTGATTCGCGAAGTGCAGTCATTAAAAGCCTTCAGTAAAGTGGCGCTGGCCGCAGGGGAGTGCCGCCGGGTCAGCCTGCAGCTGCCCATCGGCGACCTGGCCTGCTATCATCCTGGCCTCGGCGACTGGGTCGTGACGCCGGGGCTCTGGCAGATCCGAGTCGGCGGCTCATCGCGGGATCTGCCGCTGACGGCGGAAATCGAAGTGGACTGCCCGCAGCGGTACGTCCCGCTTCGCGATGATAATTCGCTGCAGCAGCTGATTCAGCAGCCGGAAGCTTTTGCCCGGGTAGTCAAGTTGATTGCCGATAAGAGCCAGATGCCTGCGGAACAGGTCCGTGAAAAACTGATCCGCCTGGCGCCGGATTTGTTCTGCGGGCTGCTGATTGCGCTGACCGAGTTTCTGGCGCTGGATATTGAGCGCGACGAACTTAACGCCGTGCTGACAGGGCGCTGATCGTTGCCAATGACAGGAGAGTGCGCATGTTTCCTTTTTCAGTGACTCACCCCGGTTCGCTCACGCAGAGCGGACGACAGACGGCGAACAGCGGCTACGAGCTGATTGCCTTCGATGCCGAGAAGCTGAACGTGTTTGCCGCGGAGGTTCGCTACTGCGAGCCGCACTGGCATCCGGCTCCTGAGCTGATTACCGTACTGGCAGGGCGGTTTACGCTCGCCGTCGGCCAGCAGAGCCTGGAGCTGGCGCAGGGGGACATGCTGTACATCAATGCGGAAGAGGTTCATTCCCTCAACGCGGAGGCGGCGGGCAGCCAACTGGTCACCGTTCAGTTTTCGCCCGGCCTGTTTGACGAACTTCACCCCTCGCCGCAGCTGGAATGGAGTACCTGCGGACGATCTTACACTGCGGCGGACAGTGAAGTGCATCAGCGGCTGGCGGGGTTACTGAAACAGCTGATCGACAACCCTGCGCCGTTTCAGCGTATCGCCGCCATTTATCTGTTACTGGATGCGTTAGTCTCTGCTGGCAAGCCGACGCAGCGCGGCGAAAGTTCGCTGCGCGACGAGGCGATGATCAAAAAAGGCATAGATTTTATCAATCAACACTTTGACCAGCCGCTGACGCTGAGCGAGGTCGCCTGCCATAGCGGGATGAGCTACTCCTGGTTTTCGCGGCTGTTTAAAAAGGTGAGTCGCTATAATTTTAAAGAGTATCTGACGCTGGTGCGGCTAAACAAAGCCCGCACGCTGTTGCGCGATACCCGTACGCCGATTACCGAGATTAGCCACAGCTGCGGATTTCAGGAGCATAAATACCTGATTGCCGCCTTTAATAAATACTGCGGCGTTACGCCGACCGAATATCGCAAGCGCTTCGTTTCACGGCAAAATATTGTCGAAAGCGAACTGGCTCCGGGGGAGGATTGCCTGTGTCTGCCGCTCAACCATGCGCTGCTTGAGCGGCTGGTGGCTAGTAGTCGATCCCCATCTGCGCTTTGATACCGGCATCAAACGCGTGTTTCACCGGACGTAGTTCGCTGACGGTATCGGCCAGTTCGGTAATTTCACGGTGGCAGCCGCGTCCGGTAATAATCACCGTCTGCTGCGCCGGACGGTTGCGTAACGCGGTAAGCACCTCTTCCAGCGGCAGATAGTCGTAGGCCACCATATAGGTGAGCTCGTCCAGTAAAACGAGATCGAGGCTTTCATCGGCCAGCATGCGGCGCCCGTGCTCCCAGACCGCGAGGCAGGCGGCGGTATCGCTTTCGCGATCCTGCGTATTCCAGGTAAAACCGGTCGCCATCACCTGAAACTCGACGCCGTGGGGTTCGAGCAGATTGCGCTCGCCGTTCGGCCAGGTGCCTTTAATAAACTGCACGACGCCAGCTTTCTTACCGTGCCCGACGGCGCGGGTGACCGTACCGAAGGCGGCAGTCGTTTTACCCTTACCGTTGCCGGTAAAAACGATCACGATACCGCGCTCTTCCTGCGCGGCGGCGACGCGAGCGTCAACTTTGTCTTTTACCCGCTGCTGGCGTTCGCGGTGGCGTTCATCACTCATTGTGCGATTCCTGGTTTGCGGCCCGGCTGGGCGTCAAAAGTCATTCCCGTCTTACGACGACTGTCGTCGCCCATCAGCCACAGGTATACCGGCATGATATCAGCGGGGGTTTTCAATTTTTGCGGATCTTCCGTCGGGAACGCATTGGCGCGCATTTTGGTGCGGGTGCCGCCTGGGTTAATGCAGTTGACCCGCAGATGGCGGTTCTGATACTCCTCGGCCAGCACCTGCATCATGCCTTCGGTAGCAAATTTCGACGCGGCGTAAGCGCCCCAGTTCGCACGTCCCTGGCGGCCGACGCTGGAGGAGGTAAAGACCAGCGAACCCGATTCGGATTTGAGTAATAAAGGAAGCAGGGCCTGGGTGAGCATAAAGGTGCCGTTCACGTTCACCTGCATCACCTGCTGCCACACTTCCGGCTTTTGTTGATCCATCGGGCAAACGTCGCCCAGCAGACCCGCGTTATGTAGCACTCCGTCGAGGCGCGGGTAGTGGATGGCTATTTTCTGCGCCAGCTGCTGGCACTCCTGCGGCGTGCAGGTTAACAGGTCGAGAGTAAACCAGCTGGCGGGAATGCCGCCAGCCTGCTCAATCTCTTGCGCGACGCCGCGCAGTTTCTCTTCATTGCGTCCGACCAGAATAACGCTGGCGCTATAGCGGGAATAGGTCAGGGCGGCTTCACGGCCAATGCCGTCGCTGGCGCCAGTAACCAGGATGATGCGGTCCTGTAACAGGTGACGTTGCGGTTGATAGTGCACGGCGACTCCTCGGGCGATCTGCTGACGATCGCGCTTGCTGTTCGGTATCTCACTTTTGCGCTTTATGCCTGAAAGCGCCCGCTAATGCAATCGGCGAAGCGGAAACTCTTCGCGGAATTAATATCTTGCAACGATTTCATCGTCGCTGAAAAAAACAGGAAGGCGCCTCGCACGCGACACAAAGCACAAAGACTTCTCGCCGACGGCTGATGTACACTGTGCGCCAACGTCAGTGGTTTACACAAGGTGAAAACGTGGAATTAGTTGCTCAATATGGCCTGTTTTTGGCCAAAATCGCGACCATCGTTGTCGCAATTGCGGTTATCGTCGCCATTATTGTTAACCTGACTCAGCGCAAAAAACAGCGCGGCGAGCTGCGGGTAACCAATCTTAGCGAGCAATATAAGGAGATGAAGGAAGAGCTGGCGGTTTCGTTGCTCGATGCGCCGCAGCAGAAGCTGTGGCATAAAGCGCAAAAGAAAAAGCTTAAGCAGGAAGCTAAGGCGTCTAAGGCGCGGGCGAAGCTGGGAACGCCTGAGCCGGACGCCAAACCGCGCGTCTGGGTGATCGATTTTAAAGGCAGCATGGATGCGCATGAAGTCAGCAGTCTGCGCGAAGAGATCACCGCGGTCCTGGCGGCGGCAAAGGCGCGCGATCAGGTGGTCATTCGCCTCGAAAGCCCCGGCGGCGTGGTTCACGGCTATGGTCTTGCCGCTTCACAGCTGCAGCGTCTGCGCGACAAACAGATCCCGCTAACGGTGGCGGTAGATAAAGTCGCGGCCAGCGGAGGTTATATGATGGCCTGCGTGGCGAACAGAATCGTCTGTGCGCCGTTTGCTATCCTTGGCTCTATTGGCGTCGTCGCGCAAATCCCGAACCTTCATCGCTTCCTGAAGAATAAAGATATCGATATTGAGCTGCATACGGCAGGCCAGTACAAACGTACCCTGACGATGCTGGGCGAAAATACCGAAGAAGGGCGTCAGAAGTTCCGCGAAGACCTCAACGATACCCATCGACTGTTCAAAGATTTTGTTCACCAGATGCGTCCCGAACTCGATATTGAACAGGTAGCCACTGGCGAACATTGGTACGGCGTTCAGGCGCTGGAGAAGGGGCTTGTGGATGCGGTGGAAACCAGCGATGAGCTACTGTTGGGTCTGATGGATAAACACGAGGTGATCGGCGTGCGCTATCAGCAGCGTAAGAAAATGCTCGATCGTTTTACCGGTAGCGCCGCGGAAAGCGCTGATAAACTCCTGCTACGCTGGTGGCAGCGCGGGCAAAAACCGCTGATGTAATCCAGACAACGCGAGGCTTCGGCCTCGCGTTTTCGTCAGGGTCGGGCAGAAGTGTTAATCCGCCAGGTGATACTTATCAGACAGTTCGTGCGCGAGGTATTTAAACATATTAAATACCGCCGTACTTTTCGCCGTGGGCAGTCCTTGCTCATCAAGATAAAACTCGCCGCTGAACACCAGCACGCCGTTACGCTGCACGACGTCGGTGGCCTCGATCCCGGCTAACGTATCTTCATGTTCGCGAATGAGTTTGTTGGCTTTTTCCAGAAGCGTCTGGCGATCGATGGGTTGGGTTGTACCTTGCATAAATGCCTCCTGTGATTCTTCGCGGGTAGTCTACGCCGCGCGACGGCGAGGGGCAAATTTTCCATTGATCTTACAGGGGTAATTGCAGGCGCCGAATAAACATCAGTTAGTGGCGGGATTTGCTTTTGCATGCTAATAAAGTTGCGTAACGAATTTTATCAGGTACAGTGTGACGCTTTCAGCGATCTGGCAACAGATTTGCTTGACATTCGGCCAAAAATTATTCGTGCTATGTCGCCTGGCGAGAAAAAGCCAGCAAACTCAGCTATCTGGTTTTATGGATGTGAAACCGGTGCAAAGGGTTGATATCCATCGACAACGACGCAACATAGGTTGTGACGTGTCGCCAGTGGATGGTGAATCAATGTGCGATGTATTCCTGGATGAATCAAATTAGGTAAAGGTGAATATGGGTAAAGCTCTCGTTATCGTTGAGTCCCCGGCAAAAGCCAAAACGATCAATAAGTATCTGGGTAATGACTACGTGGTTAAGTCCAGCGTCGGTCATATCCGCGATTTGCCGACCAGTGGCTCAGCATCTAAAAAGAGCGCCGACTCTACCTCCACCAAAGGGGCTAAAAAGCCTAAGAAGGATGAACGCGGCGCTCTGGTCAACCGTATGGGCGTGGACCCATGGCATGACTGGAATGCGCACTATGAAATACTCCCGGGTAAAGAAAAGGTCGTTTCTGAACTCAAACAGTTGGCGGAAAAAGCCGACCACATCTATCTCGCAACCGACCTTGACCGCGAAGGGGAGGCCATTGCATGGCACCTGCGGGAAGTTATCGGTGGTGATGAACAGCGCTATAGCCGCGTGGTGTTCAACGAGATTACCAAGAATGCTATCCGTCAGGCTTTCGAAAAGCCGGGCGAACTGAATATTGACCGTGTTAACGCTCAGCAGGCGCGTCGCTTTATGGACCGCGTGGTGGGCTATATGGTTTCTCCGCTGCTGTGGAAAAAAATTGCCCGCGGTCTGTCCGCAGGCCGCGTCCAGTCGGTTGCGGTACGTCTGGTGGTCGAGCGCGAGCGCGAAATTAAAGCGTTCGTTCCGGAAGAGTACTGGGAAGTTGACGCCAGCACCACCACCCCAGGCGGCGATGCATTGCCGCTGCAGGTAACGCACAACGGCGATAAGCCATTCCGTCCGGTAAGCCGTGATGAAACCATGGCGGCCGTCGCGCTGCTTGAAAAAGCCAGCTACAGCGTGCTGGAGCGTGAAGACAAACCGACCAGCAGCAAGCCGGGCGCGCCGTTTATCACTTCCACGCTGCAGCAGGCCGCCAGCACGCGTCTTGGCTTCGGCGTGAAGAAAACCATGATGATGGCCCAGCGACTCTATGAAGCGGGACACATTACCTATATGCGTACCGACTCGACGAACCTGAGCCAGGATGCGCTGAGCATGGTGCGCGGCTACATTGGCGATAACTTCGGCAAGAAGTATCTGCCGGAGAGCGCGAATCAGTACGCCAGCAAAGAAAACTCGCAGGAGGCGCACGAAGCTATTCGTCCTTCCGACGTCAACGTGCTGGCCGAAACCTTAAAAGATATGGAATCTGATGCGCAGAAACTGTATCAGCTGATCTGGCGCCAGTTTGTCGCCTGTCAGATGACTCCTGCGCAGTACGACTCCACCACGCTGACGGTAAAAGCCGGCGATTTCAAACTGAAAGCCCGCGGCCGTACGCTGCGCTTTGACGGTTGGACTAAGGTGATGCCAGCCCTGCGTAAAGGCGATGAAGATCGTACTTTACCGCTGGTCAATAAGGGCGACAGCCTGAGCCTGGTCGAACTGACGCCAGCGCAGCACTTTACCAAGCCGCCGGCGCGTTTTAGCGAAGCCTCGCTGGTTAAAGAGCTCGAAAAACGCGGCATCGGCCGTCCGTCTACCTACGCGTCAATCATTTCGACCATTCAGGATCGCGGCTACGTACGAGTGGAAAACCGCCGTTTCTATGCGGAAAAAATGGGCGAAATCGTCACCGATCGACTGGAAGAGAACTTCCGCGATCTGATGAACTACGACTTCACCGCGCAGATGGAAGACCGTCTTGACCAGGTGGCGAACCATCAGGCCGAGTGGAAGCAGGTGCTCGACAGCTTCTTCGGGGACTTCACTTCGCAGCTGCAAACGGCAGAGAAAGATCCGGAAGAGGGCGGCATGCAGCCGAACCCTATGGTGCTGACCAGCATTGACTGCCCAACCTGCGGGCGCAAGATGGGGATCAGGACCGCCAGCACCGGCGTGTTCCTTGGCTGCTCGGGCTATGCGCTGTCGCCGAAAGAGCGCTGCAAAACCACCATTAACCTGGTGCCGGAAAACGAAGTCCTCAACGTGCTGGAAGGCGATGACGCCGAAACCAATGCATTGCGGGCCAAACGTCGCTGTAAAAAATGCGGCACGGCAATGGACAGCTACCTTATCGATCCGAAGCGCAAGCTGCACGTCTGCGGTAATAACCCGACCTGCGATGGTTACGAGATTGAAGAGGGCGAATTCCGCATCAAGGGCTATGACGGTCCGATCGTTGAGTGTGAGAAATGTGGCTCCGAAATGCACCTGAAAATGGGGCGTTTTGGTAAGTACATGGCCTGCACCAACGACGAGTGTAAAAACACCCGTAAGATCCTGCGTAATGGGGAAGTGGCTCCGCCGAAAGAAGATCCGGTTCCGCTGCCGGAACTGCCGTGCGAGAAGTCAGACGCCTATTTCGTCCTGCGCGATGGCGCGGCGGGCGTATTCCTTGCCGCCAATACTTTCCCGAAATCCCGCGAAACTCGCGCGCCGCTTGTGGAAGAGCTGTTCCGCTTCCGCGATCGTCTGCCTGAGAAGCTGCGCTATCTGGCCGATGCGCCGCAGCAGGATCCGGAAGGCAACAAAACGCTGGTGCGCTTTAGCCGCAAAACTAAACAGCAGTACGTTGCTTCTGAGAAAGAGGGTAAAGCGACCGGCTGGTCAGCCTTCTATATCGACGGTAAATGGACCGAAGCGAAGAAATAACCTCTCCTGAGGGCCGCGTTGCGGCCCTTCATTCATTTCCCAGGTGACTGATCTCCCACGTTAATCAGCTTTTTTATCTCCCGCCTTATAACTGTCTTATTATTTTTTGTTAGTATCTATACATAGTAGATATAAATGATATAGTGGTTATAGCTAATCTCTTTTTTATTATCAAATCGTCTTATACATCATCGTCTTCAGGATACGTTGTGGCGTCTAAATGGCGAGTCGCAGAGAGGCAGAGCCAGACTGGATTGCCAGCCGGATCGTCGCCTGAACGTAAAATGTATTAAGCGGGTTCATTTTACGCGCTATCGGATATCAGCCATGAAACTACAGCAGCTCCGCTATATCGTTGAGGTTGTTAACCATAATCTGAACGTCTCCTCTACTGCCGAAGGTCTGTATACCTCACAGCCGGGCATCAGCAAGCAGGTTCGCATGCTGGAAGATGAGCTGGGAATTCAGATTTTCGCCCGCAGCGGCAAACATCTGACCCAGGTTACTCCTGCGGGCCAGGAGATCATCCGCATCGCTCGCGAAGTACTGTCGAAGGTGGATGCGATTAAATCGGTGGCCGGAGAGCACACCTGGCCTGACAAAGGTTCGCTGTACGTGGCGACCACGCATACCCAGGCGCGCTACGCGCTGCCGGGGGTTATCAAAGGTTTTATCGAACGCTATCCCCGCGTCTCGCTGCACATGCATCAGGGCTCGCCAACGCAAATCGCCGAGGCGGTGTCGAAAGGCAATGCCGACTTCGCTATCGCTACGGAAGCGCTTCATCTCTATGATGATTTGGTCATGCTGCCGTGCTATCACTGGAACCGTTCCGTGGTCGTGACGCCTGAACATCCGCTGGCGTCGCGAGAGTCGGTATCGATTGAAGAGCTGGCGCAGTACCCATTGGTGACCTACACCTTCGGTTTCACCGGTCGTTCTGAACTGGATACCGCCTTTAATCGCGCCGGTTTAACCCCGCGCATCGTGTTTACCGCGACTGACGCCGATGTGATTAAAACCTATGTCCGCCTGGGGCTTGGGGTAGGGGTAATAGCCAGTATGGCGGTCGACCCGGTTTCCGATCCGGACCTGGTCAAGCTGGACGCCAACGATATATTCAGCCACAGCACCACCAAAATAGGCTTCCGGCGCAGCACCTTCTTACGAAGCTATATGTATGATTTTATTCAACGATTTGCACCGCATCTGACCCGAGACGTGGTCGATACCGCGGTCGCTCTGCGCTCAAATGAAGATATTGAGGCCATGTTCAAAGATATTAAGTTACCGGAAAAATAACCGCAGAAAAAATGATGGCATCCTCACGGGGATGCCAAAACCTATAATGACCTGAATTTGAATATCTAAACGTTGTCTGAATCACAATTTTCGTTAACTCCTCATACCAGATTTGCAAATATACCTGTCGCGATCAAAATAATGATTAAAGATATCTGCCGGGAAGCGAATTCGCTGGATTAATAGCGCATCCATAATTAAGATTTATCTGTGGTTAGCAATTCTTAGCGATTGGTGGTGAAAAAATGATTAGTGATATCGATTATATGAAGTTTACGATGTCACAGGAACGTGACAAGACTGAGATAGATCCGGTTTTGAGAAGTAAGGCCTGGAGCGCCGTTATCCTTGGGCTTGCGATGTTCTGGAGCGTCCTTGCTCTGGTTATCTGCAACGTTTGGTTTCTAAGCTAGAGCACCTGCCAGTCAAAATGGTTGTGTCAGTTTTATGACAAGTGAAATATTGAGAATAATTTCCATCTGATAAAAATAGCGGCAATAAGGAGGATATAATCTTTCTCTTTTTAGATTCGCTCAATAAATTTTCTCTATTGGACTAATCGGCAAAATAATGACGATTAGTCCTTCTTTGTACTCGCGTACTAATACACCTTGGTTGTTGAAGTAAACGCACCTTCTTCAATGCTTCTCAATATTACCACCCTCTATTATTCAAATTTCCTGTCTTAATCCGCTTAACCTATTTTAGCAATTTGAGTTGTTATCAAAGTGTTACATCAAAGATGTGTTATCTTTAATAATGACCCTGAGGAGGATCAGGGGATGCTATCCCTAAGGTAAAGGAGGAGCTATGTCGTCAACCCTACGAGCAGCCAGCAAGGATACGCTTCAGGTTAAAGATAAAACCTGGCATTACTACAGCTTACCGCTGGCCGCCAAAGAACTGGGCGATCTCTCGCGCTTGCCCAAATCACTTAAAGTGCTACTGGAAAACCTGCTGCGCTGGCAGGACGGTGATTCCGTCACCGCCGAAGATATTCATGCCCTTGCCGGATGGCTGCAGCATGCCCATGCCGACCGGGAAATTGCCTACCGTCCAGCGCGCGTTCTGATGCAGGACTTCACCGGTGTTCCCGCCGTCGTCGATCTGGCGGCGATGCGCGAAGCGGTAAAACGCCTGGGAGGCGACACCGCCAAAGTGAACCCGCTTTCTCCTGTCGACCTGGTCATTGACCATTCGGTTACGGTAGACCGTTTCGGTGATGATGATGCTTTTGAAGAAAACGTCCGGCTTGAGATGGAGCGTAACCATGAGCGCTATGTCTTCTTACGCTGGGGACAACAGGCTTTCAGCCGCTTCAGCGTGGTGCCGCCGGGCACCGGAATTTGCCACCAGGTTAACCTGGAATATCTCGGTCGGGCGGTATGGGGCGAACAGCAAAACGGCGAGTGGGTAGCCTTCCCGGACACGCTGGTCGGTACCGATTCACATACCACAATGATTAACGGTTTAGGCGTACTCGGCTGGGGCGTGGGCGGTATCGAAGCGGAAGCCGCCATGCTTGGACAGCCGGTATCCATGCTGATACCGGACGTTGTCGGCTTTAAGCTGACCGGCAAGCTACGTGAAGGTATCACCGCGACGGACCTGGTCCTGACGGTCACTCAGATGCTGCGTAAACATGGCGTAGTAGGTAAGTTTGTTGAATTCTACGGCGATGGCCTCGATTCCCTGCCGCTGGCGGACCGTGCGACTATCGCTAATATGTCGCCGGAGTATGGCGCAACCTGCGGCTTCTTCCCGATTGATGCGGTCACGCTTGACTATATGCGCCTGACCGGGCGCAGTGAAGAGCAGGTGGCGCTGGTGGAAGCCTATGCGAAAGCCCAGGGGATGTGGCGTCAGCCCGGAGATGAACCGGTCTTCACCAGTACGCTGGCGCTGGATATGGGTAGCGTCGAAGCCAGTCTGGCAGGGCCGAAGCGTCCCCAGGATCGCGTGGCTCTCGGCGATGTGCCTCATGCCTTTGCTGCCAGCACCGAACTGGAGGTGAACCACGCGCAGAAAGATAAACGACCAATCGACTATACCTTAAACGGGCAGCAGTACTCGCTACCGGACGGGGCGGTGGTGATTGCCGCGATCACCTCCTGTACGAATACTTCCAACCCCAGCGTGCTCATGGCCGCTGGCTTGCTGGCGAGGAAAGCTGTCGAGCTGGGCCTCAAACCGCAGCCGTGGGTTAAAGCATCGCTGGCGCCGGGATCGAAGGTGGTTTCCGACTATCTGGCCCATGCAAAGCTGACGCCCTATCTGGATGAGCTGGGATTTAACCTGGTCGGTTACGGCTGTACCACCTGTATCGGTAACTCTGGGCCGCTGCCGGATCCCATTGAGCGGGCAATCAAGCAGGGCGATCTGACCGTCGGGGCCGTGCTTTCCGGCAACCGTAACTTTGAAGGACGTATTCATCCGCTGGTAAAAACTAACTGGCTGGCTTCACCGCCGCTGGTGGTCGCCTACGCTCTGGCGGGTAATATGAATCTTGACCTGACGCGTGAACCATTAGGGACCGGTAAAGAGGGTCAGCCGGTGTATCTGAAAGATATCTGGCCGAGCGGCAGCGAAGTGGCCCAGGCGGTTGAGCAGGTCTCAACGGAGATGTTCCGCAAAGAGTACGCTGAAGTATTTGAAGGGACCGCCGAGTGGAAGGCGATTAAAGTGGATCGCTCTGATACCTACGACTGGCAGGATGATTCGACCTATATTCGTCTGTCGCCCTTCTTTGATGAAATGGGCGTTGAACCTGAACCGGTGGAGGATATTCATGGCGCGCGCATTCTGGCCATGCTGGGCGACTCGGTTACCACCGACCACATCTCACCGGCGGGCAGCATTAAAGCCGACAGTCCTGCGGGGCGTTATCTGCAGAATCACGGCGTCGAACGCATCGACTTTAACTCCTACGGCTCACGTCGCGGCAACCATGAGGTGATGATGCGCGGCACCTTTGCCAACATCCGTATACGTAACGAAATGGTGCCCGGCGTGGAAGGGGGAATGACCCGCCATCTTCCGGATAGCCAGCCTATTGCTATCTACGATGCTGCAATGCTCTATAAAGCGGAGGGCACGCCGCTGGCGGTCATTGCCGGCAAAGAGTACGGTTCCGGCTCCAGCCGCGACTGGGCGGCTAAAGGCCCGCGTTTGCTGGGCGTCAGGGTGGTGATTGCCGAGTCATTCGAGCGTATCCACCGCTCCAACCTGATTGGTATGGGGATTCTGCCGCTGGAGTTTCCGCAAGGGGTAACGCGCAAAACGCTGGGGCTGAACGGCGAGGAGCGGATTGATATCAGCAACCTGCAGGCTCTACAGCCAGGTATGACGGTACCGGTCAAGCTCACCCGCGCGGACGGTAGTCAGGAGGTCATTGAGTGCCGCTGCCGTATCGATACCGCGACTGAGCTGACCTACTATCAGAACGACGGTATTTTGCACTATGTGATCCGCAATATGCTCTAAACCTGCGTCTGATATAAAAAGGGCCAGCATATGCTCTGGCCCTTTTCTTATTAATGCGGCGGATTATTTACTCAGCAGGTGGCCCATTTTCGCCGCCTTGGTATCGAGATAGTGGGCATTTTTCGGGTTGCGGCCCACGATCAGCGGCACGCGTTCGACAATGTTGATTCCGGCTTCGGTAAGGATCTCAACCTTCTTCGGATTGTTGGTCAACAGACGCACCTGTTCAACGTTGAGCAGCTTAAACATATCCGCGCACAGGGTAAAATCACGCTCATCGGCGGCAAAGCCCAGCTGATGATTAGCCTCGACGGTGTCATAGCCTTGATCCTGTAAAGCGTAAGCGCGAATTTTATTCAGCAGGCCGATATTGCGCCCTTCCTGCCGGTGATACAGCAGGATACCGCGCCCCTCTTCGGCAATATGCGACAGCGCCGCTTCCAGCTGAAATCCGCAATCACAGCGCAGGCTAAAAAGGGCATCGCCCGTGAGACACTCAGAGTGTACGCGGGCCAGCACCGGGGATTGCCCCGAAATATCGCCGAAAACCAGCGCGACGTGATCCTGCCCGGTTGCCAGTTCTTCAAAACCCACCATGAGAAAATCGCCCCATGGGGTTGGCAGTTTGGCTTCTGCCACACGTTTAAGCTGCATGTGATTCTCCAGATTCTATCAGCACCTGACTGTGCTTCTGTTTGCCGCTATTTTGCCACAACGGCGCGACGTTCTCCTAATTGCGTACGGTTACCTGCGCGCAAAGCGCACAAACGAACTACTTTCCGTTATGATATTGAGGTCAAAGAATAAGGAGATGAAATGCTGTTGATTGCCAGACGAACCGCCGTTGGCGCGGCCCTGCTATTGATCATGCCTGCTGTGGTGTGGATTTCCGGCTGGAAATGGCATCCGGAACTGTCGGCAGGCATGATGAAGCTGCTGTACTGGGTGACCGAGACGGTGACGCAACCCTGGGGCATCATCACGCACGTTATTTTATGCGCCTGGTTCCTGTGGTGTCTGCGATTTCGTCTGCGCGCCGCGGTAGTCCTGTTCCTGATTCTGGGCGCCGCGATCCTGCTGGGTCAGGGTATGAAGTCGTGGATTAAAGACCGCGTTCAGGAGCCTCGCCCCTTTGTCATCTGGCTGGAACAGGCCCGGCAGGTGCCGGTCACCCAATTCTACACCTTGAAACGCAAAGAACGCGCTAAACTGGTGCATGAGCAGCTGGCCCAGGAGCAGCAAATTCCGCACTTTTTGCGTAAGCACTGGCAAAAAGAGACCGGCTTCGCTTTCCCTTCTGGTCACACCATGTTTGCTGCCAGCTGGGCGCTGCTTGGCGTAGGTCTGCTGTGGCCCCGGCGTCGTTGGGTAACCATGGCGCTGCTGCTGACGTGGGCCGTAGCGGTGATGGGGAGCCGCCTGGCGCTGGGCATGCACTGGCCGCAGGACCTGATCGTCGCGACGCTCATTTCCTGGCTGCTGGTGACCCTGGCGACCTGGCTTGCCCAGCGGTTCTGCGGTCCGCTATCGCCGCCGGGTGAAGAGGCGCAGGATATTAAAAAAAGGGCGGCAGCGCCGGAATAGTGTTGATATTGCCAGCTTCAGGCCGCATATCCTGTACTGGCGTCATGCATTTCCATTTCACCGCTGCGGCGAAAATGATACTTTATAGGGCTGAACGCGGGATTCTTACGCGCAACCCACATAACGGGAAGTCATGTGAAATATTTTCTAATTTTCTTATTGGTGTTAGCAATCTTCGTCATTTCAGTGACGCTGGGAGCGCAGAATGACCAGGTGGTCACGTTCAACTATTTGCTCGCGCAGGGTGAATTCCGTATCTCAACGTTGCTGGCCGTGCTTTTTGCTGCCGGTTTTGCCATCGGTTGGTTGATTTGCGGCCTTTTCTGGCTGCGCGTCCGCGTCTCTCTGGCGCGTGCCGAGCGCAAAATTAAGCGTCTGGAGCATCAGATTGCGCCAGCCGGCGCTGCGCCCGCTGAAGCCGGTGTTCCTGCGGTGAAGGAATAATCATTTATGCTGGAGTTGTTGTTTCTGCTTTTGCCCGTTGCCGCAGCATATGGCTGGTATATGGGGCGCAGAAGTGCACAACAGTCCAAACAGGACGATGCGAGCCGTCTGTCGCGTGACTACGTTACAGGGGTTAACTTCCTGCTGAGCAATCAGCAGGATAAAGCCGTCGATCTGTTCCTCGATATGCTGAAAGAGGATACCGGCACCGTCGAAGCCCACCTTACGCTGGGCAATCTGTTTCGCTCGCGCGGCGAAGTTGACCGCGCTATCCGCATTCACCAGAGCTTAATGGAAAGCGCCTCGTTAACTTACGATCAGCGCCTGCTGGCGGTTCAGCAGCTGGGGCGCGATTATATGGCAGCCGGGCTGTATGACCGGGCGGAGGGGATGTTTAAACAGCTGGTGGATGAAACGGATTTTCGCCTTGGTGCATTACAGCAGCTGCTGCAGATTTATCAGTCAACCAGCGACTGGCAGTCGGCGATTGAAGTGGCGGAACGCCTGGTTAAGCTCGGTAAAGAGAAGCACCGCGGCGAAATCGCCAACTTCTGGTGCGAGCTGGCGCTGCAGCAAATGGCGGGCAATGACCTGGATAAGGCCATGGCGCTACTGAAAAAAGGCGCCGCTGCGGACAAGAACAGCGCTCGCGTCTCCATCATGATGGGACGGGTGTGGATGGAGAAGGGCGACTACGCTAAAGCCGTCGAGAGCCTGGAACGGGTAATTGAGCAAGACAAAGAACTGGTCGGTGAAACCCTGGAGATGCTGCAAACCTGTTACCAGCAGCTGGGGAAAATCGACGAGTGGGAAGCGTTTTTACGCCGCTGCGCGGATGAAAACACCGGGGCGACGGCCGACCTCATGCTGGCACAAATCCTTGAGCAGCGAGAAGGAATTGAGTCCGCGCAAAACTATGTGACGCGCCAGCTGGAGCGCCACCCGACGATGCGCGTATTCCATAAACTGATCGATTACCATATTAATGAAGCCGAAGAGGGGCGGGCGAAGCAGAGCCTGGGTGTTCTGCGCCAGATGGTGGGCGAACAGGTCCGCAGCAAGCCGCGTTACCGCTGTCAAAAATGTGGTTTCACCGCGCATACGCTGTACTGGCACTGCCCGTCGTGCCGCTCGTGGTCCACCATTAAGCCAATTCGCGGCCTGGATGGGCAGTAAATTTAAAAAAACGCGCGCTTTAGTTACAACATACTAATGGATTTATCTTCATCATCTCCTCCGGCTACGGTAGCCGAATTGTCCGGCAGACAGGGAAATGCAGCCTGTTATTTTTGCCTTATCGCAGGTAGAATGCTGCCCGTTTACCTTTTTTGCGCCGAACCGGCGCTCATCAACAATTAAGGTCCGGTCATGACGTCTACTGCTACATCTTCTTCCCGCGTTGTCACATCTTCTCCCGTCGTCGTTGCTCTTGATTATGATAACCGTGATAAAGCGCTGGCGTTTGTCGACCGTATCGACCCGCGCGACTGTCGCCTGAAGGTGGGTAAAGAGATGTTTACTCTACTGGGGCCGCAGTTTGTTCGCGACCTGCATCAGCGCGGTTTCGAGGTCTTTCTCGATCTAAAATTTCACGATATTCCGAATACCACCGCCCGCGCGGTCGCCGCAGCGGCTGAGCTCGGCGTCTGGATGGTCAACGTTCACGCTTCCGGGGGGGCGCGTATGATGACCGCCGCACGTGAAGCCTTGCAACCTTTCGGCAAAGACGCCCCGCTGTTAATTGCCGTCACCGTGCTAACCAGCATGGAAGCCAGCGATCTACAGGATCTGGGGATTACGCTTTCTCCAGCCGACTACGCCGCGAAGCTGGCGGAGCTGACCCAGCGCTGCGGTCTGGATGGCGTGGTCTGCTCGGCGCAGGAAGCGGTTCGCTTTAAACAAGAACGGGGCCAGGCGTTCAGGCTGGTGACGCCTGGCATTCGTCCACAAGGCAGCGACGCCGGCGATCAGCGGCGAATTATGACGCCGGAGCAGGCGCAGGCAGCTGGCGTGGATTATATGGTCATTGGTCGCCCGGTCACTCAGTCTGCCGATCCTGCCGCTACGCTGCGCAGCATCAACGCATCGTTGAATAAGGAGGCATGATGAGCGATTCCAATAGCCGACTGGTGTACTCAACGGACAGCGGTCGTATTGATGAACCTAAACCGGTACAAGCGCGCCCGAAAGGGGACGGTATCGTGCGCATCCAGCGGCAGACAAGCGGTCGTAAGGGTAAGGGCGTCTGCCTGATTAGTGGGATTGATGAAAATGATGAAGCGCTGGCTAAACTTGCCGCCGAGCTGAAAAAGAAATGCGGCTGCGGTGGGTCGGTAAAGGACGGTGTGATTGAGATTCAGGGCGATAAGCGCGAGCTGCTAAAAACGCTTCTTGAAGCCAAAGGAATGAAGGTTTAGCTGGCTGGCGGTTAATCAATAATAAGGCCACGATAATTATCGTGGCCTGCAATTTTTTGCTGGTGTACTGGTCAGCTAATATAAACTTTAATCTAATTGCTTGCGGTTAAATTATTTACCTACCTGGTGGCCAATAATACCGCCGACTGCCGCGCCGCCCAGGGTACCCAGGGTGCTGCCATCGGTAAGCACCGCGCCACCGAGCGCACCGGCGCCTGCGCCGATAGCGGTATTACGATCGCGTTTAGACCAGTTCGAACAAGCGCTCAGAGACATTGCAACAGTGACGGCCAGAACCACAGCGGCCATTTTTTTGTTCATTGAAGTCATCATTTTTTTTCTCCTGAATAATCTATTCATGGATACAACTTCCCTTAAGCATAGCTTGTTACGCCAGCTCGGGGAGTATTCCATGAAGCTTTAGTTGCGCAGGTGTTGCTCTATTCACGCAGGTGATAGTTACTTCCTGTTATATCGCTAACATTAATTCTACTTTCAATAAATTTTTCAGGCAGGTAAAAAGTCTGAATTCAGCGGTCAGATAAGTCTCAGACGAGAGCTATGCCGGGTACGGCCCGGCATACTAAAGGCAAAGCAGGGAGAACGATCAGGGATGGTTGACGATATTTACGGTTAAGCCGCACTGCGTTAACTGGTTATGCACGGCATCGTTTAGATTGTCGTCGGTAATAATGCGGTTGAATCGGCCGATCGGCCCGAGCGGATATGGGTGCACAACGTTGAACTTCGAGCTATCGCTCAGCACAATCGCCTCACAGCCCTTTTCAAGCACCGCGTTCACCACATCGGCGCGCATCATATCTCGTCCGGTAAATCCGGTTTCGGCCTGCCAGCCGTCGATGCCGATAAAGGCCTTGCTGAAGTGAACCTGCTGAATAAACTGCCGCGTGAGAGGACCAACCATGCTTTCGCTGCGCTTCTGGTAGATTCCACCCAGCAGGATCACTTCTCCGGGCGTCTCTTTCAGTAGGTGAGCGATATAGCTGCTGACGGTGATGATAGTGATATCGCCGCGCTCGGCGAGCGTACGGGCGAGCAGGGCGTTGCAGCTGCCGTTTTCGATAAATACCGTTTCCCCGGAGGAGACGAGCGTAGCGGCCCGCGCAGCCAGCTCTCGCTTAATGGCGAAATGGGTCATCATGCGGGTTTCCACATCTTCGCTGTCCAGCGGAACGGCGAAGCCGTGGGTACGTCGCAGGTAGCTCTGCTTTTCTAATGAGTTTAAATCCTGGCGAATGGTGACTTCAGAGACACCGGTCATTTTCGCGAGATCGGCCACGCTCATACGGCCTTTATCGATGACCATTTGCAAAATACTTTGTTGTCGGGCGTTCATAGCAACTTCGCAGTTAAGGGCTGTTTGGGCGAGCGATCGGGCCAGGATGCCCGATTGCGGCGGTGTAGATTATCAAATTTCCCACGGGGCCTTAGGCTGGCCGGGTTTGTTTTCCTGTTCGTCGTTCGAAAGCGCCTGAAGTTCAGCTTTCAGAATTTCGAGGTTATGGATCGCGGAGTGATAATCCCCGGCAACCAGAATATCCAGCACGGTATCGATACGTTGGGCGAGCAGGCGAGCATTCAGATCTGACATGGCGTTATCCTGGTTACAAATGTGAATAAAATCAATGATGCTAAAAACGGATGAAAAAGAGAAGCGAAAAAAACGCACAACTTTACTCATCGACGATAATTAGCGGACAACGCGCGGAACACCTACGGGAAGGGCTAAAACGCGGCTCCGGGTAAGGGAGCCGCATTGAACAGTCTATCAGGCGGCAGGGCGCGCAATCACGCTACGGGTTTCCATGCGGACTTCGGCAATCGTGACATCGATAACATCCGTCACCTTATACACGACCTCGCCTTTAATTTGCACGGTACCGCTTTCCTGGCTGCAAACCAGCTCATCGCGTACGGCGTGGAGGAATGGGGCCGGGATAAAGGCAACTGCGCCGTTATCAACCAGTCGCACACGCATACCGCCGCGGCTGACATCGATAATTTCAGCAGCAAAGCGAGTATTAGTACCGGCCTGCGGCTTCAGATAACGGGCGTACAGCCAGTCGCCGACGTCGCGCTCCGCCATGCGGTTGAGGCGGCGACGTTCCGCCATTTGCACCGCAACGTCATCCTGCGGACGAGAGATGGTTTCCCCTTTGATAATCGCTTTCAGCAGACGATGATTGATCATATCGCCGTACTTACGGATCGGGGAGGTCCAGGTTGCATAGGCTTCCAGACCCAGGCCAAAGTGCGGGCCCGGCTCGGTGCTGATTTCGGCAAAGGACTGGAAACGGCGAATACGGCTGTCGAGGAAACCGGACGGCTGCGCGTCCAGTTCGCGACGCAGCTTGCAGAAGCCCTCCAGCGTCAATACTTCCACCGGATCAACGTGAACATCGTGGGTTTTCAGCAAGGCCGCGAGCTGCTCGGTATTGGCCGGATCGAATCCGGTATGGACGTTATACACGCCGAAACCGAGCTTATCGCGCAGCACGCGGGCGGCGCAGATGTTGGCGGCAATCATCGACTCTTCAACGATGCGATTAGCGATACGACGCGGTTCGGCAACGATATCCAGCACTTCGCCTTTTTCGCCCAGCACAAAGCGATAATCCGGACGGTCCTTGAACACCAGCGCGTGGTTTTTGCGCCATTCGCTACGGCGCAGGCAGGCATCGTGCAGCAGGTTAATTTGCTGCGCGATTATCTCGCTCTCCGGCTGCCAGCCGCCGTTATTTTCCAGCCAGTCGGACACATCATCGTAGGCCAGCTTCGCTTTCGATTCGATGGTCGCCGCGAAGAACTGAATATCGTCTTCGATGGCCCCGTCAGCAGCCAGGATCATACGGCAGGCCAGAACCGGACGAACTTCGTTAGGGCGCAGGGAGCAGAGGTCATCAGAGAGTTCGCGCGGCAGCATCGGAATGTTGAAGCCCGGCAGATAGTTGGTAAAGGCGCGAATTTTTGCCGTATTGTCCAGCTTGCTGCCTTCGGCAATCCAGGCGGTTGGATCGGCGATGGCGACGGTCAGGTGCAGCTTACCGTCAGCGGCCAGCTCGGCGTACAGCGCATCGTCCATATCTTCGGTGCTGGCGCTGTCGATGGTCACGAAAGTCAGCGCCGTTAAATCGCGGCGTTCCAGACCCTCATCAAGCATCTCGGTCGCTACCCCATCCGGCGCTTCTTTTTCCAGATTATGGCGCGCCAGGGTGACCCACCATGGTGCGAAATGATCGTCGCCGAAGGTAATGTACTGGGTGAGCTCAGCGTAGAAACCGCGGTCACCTTTCAGCGGATGACGGCGCATTTCGGCAACGGCCCAGTCACCCTCTTTAAAATCATGCTCTACGCCGCGAGCAGCGCGGCAGGGAATGGCATCTTTCAGCAGCGGATGGTCAGGAACGATGGAAAGACGGTCGTCTTTCTTATGAACTTTGCCGACAAAACGCGTCAGGAACGGCTCAACCAGTTCTTCCGGCTCAGCGCTTTCGCGTTCTTTTTCAGTATTGACCACGGCAATAATACGATCGCCATGCATGACTTTTTTCATTTGCGGCGGCGGAATGAAATAGCTTTTCTGAGAGTCGACTTCGAGGAAGCCAAACCCTTTTTCCGTCCCTTTAACGACCCCTTCAACGCGCGGAGTCTGGGAATGCAGTTGCTGTTTAAGCTGCGCTAGCAGCGGGTTGTCCTGAAACATAATTTCTTATTTTCGTGGCTAAAAGAGCGGCTGACATTTTTACGCGAATATGCCTGCCGCAGCAAGCGCTGTTTCAGCATTTTACGTCTGCTGACATCCATTGCCGAGGGCGATTTTCAGACGATTCATCCAACCGCATAGCCCGCACCAGGCGAGAAGATCGATGGCGGCGGTGCGGGAAAGCCCGCATTCCGTCAATGGGCTTAGGTAGGCGGCGCTAAAACGGTCAGGGGAGCGGGTTAAAAGCTGTATGGACTGTAAAAGCCGGTGCTCGATGACATGCTCTTCTCTGCGCGACTGCGCGTCAGGAACGATACCGCGTAAAGCATCGGCAAAATCCGGACATCGCGAGGCCCAGGCATTGAAGCAGCTGATGCTGCCGTTAATCCGCGCTGCGATCAGCGCCACCTGAGCGGTGAACGGCGGCTGATCGCTGAGGTGGCTCAGGAGCAGTTCCTGCAGATCCAGCGGCGGTTCCTGGGTCGCCAGCAGCGGTGCCAGTTCAAACAGGCCGGGATACTTTTGCCATTTTGCCAGCAGCGACTGACGCTCATCATCGGCATAGCGTAAATCTGAGTCGTCGAGTCCGAGCCGCCAGTCGCTCTCACGGGCAAAGAAAAGCGCCTCTGGCGCATCTTCCTGCTGCGGCATCCCGGGGATCCAGCGCACCGGGTAACCCAGCGCGGCGTGAAAGGCGGCGATAGCGCGCGCCTGGAAGCCGATAAAGCCAATAATCTGATTGATAAGAATAATGTCGCGACTGGTCAGGCCGACTTCGTCAAGCTGGCTGCGGGAGAGCGCGTTGATCAGTGAAGGAGAGCTCGCCAGCTGGCGGGCGTATTGGGTAATTTGCGCCAGGCGTCGATTGCTTTCACGCGAGGAGTCCGGGCCGGGAAGCGGCGCCAGGCGGGCTGCGTAATGATTGCATAGCCGCTGAACGCCATAAACCTGGGCGACGGTCAGCGCCGTGCTAAGCCGGTCATAGGCGCTAAATGTCTGTAGACGATTTACGCTCACAGAAGCGGGGAACAGGGCATCAGCCAGCCGTCTGGCGGGTGCCAGCCAGCGCGCATGCGCCTTAAGCAGATCTTCAGGTAGCGTGAGATCGAGGAGAAAACGATCTTCGACATGGGCGGCTTCAGGGACGAGCGGCAATACATCCACCGGGCAGATTGTTGACTGGGTCTCATGATACCAGTGGTTTTTGCCGTAAACGCGGCGTTGCTCCATGGGCGTTCCTTGTTCGGTATGTGGCAAACCGCCGTTTCGCGGTCATGCTATGCGGAACTATCCTGGCTTAACCCTGGGGCCGGAGAAAATATTGATACGTGCTAACAAATAGCGGATTGGAATAACAGAAGGGTAAATATGCAGAAAAGACCCCTCCTCACGGACGTAAGGAGGGTGAACAACTTATTTGATTTCCAGCTCGTTCATGGCGGCGATGTTGAAGCCGCCGTCAACGTGAACGACTTCGCCGGAGATGCCGGCAGACAGGTCGGAGCACAGGAATGCTGCGCTGTTACCCACGTCTTCAGTGGTGACGGTGCGACGGATCGGAGTGACCGCTTCGCAGTGCGCCAGCATTTTACGGAAATCTTTGATACCGGAAGCCGCCAGGGTACGGATTGGACCGGCAGAGATGGCGTTAACGCGCACGCCTTCCGGACCCATGGCGTTAGCCATGTAGCGGACGTTAGCTTCGAGGGAGGCTTTCGCCAGACCCATCACGTTGTAGTTCGGGATGGCGCGCTCTGCGCCCAGGTAGGAGAGCGTCAGCAGGGCGGAGCCCGGGTTCAGCATACCGCGGCAGGCTTTCGCCATCGCCACAAAGCTGTAGGCGCTGATATCGTGAGCGATTTTGAAACCGTCGCGGGTAACCGCATTAACGTAGTCGCCGTCCAGCTGATCTGCCGGAGCATAGCCGATAGAGTGTACGAAACCGTCAAACTTAGGCCATACTTTTGCCAGCTCGGTGAACAGAGACTCGATGCTCTCGTCTTCCGCCACATCGCACGGCAGGACAATGTTAGAACCCAGCGCGGCGGCAAATTCTTCCACACGACCTTTCAGTTTTTCGTTCTGATAGGTGAACGCCAGTTCAGCCCCTTCACGGTGCATTGCTTGTGCGATGCCCCAGGCGATGGACAGTTTGCTGGCAAGGCCAGTCAACAGAATGCGCTTACCGGAAAGAAAACCCATAGCTTTTAATCCTTATCGTTATTGCGTATTTTTACTTTAACAATCATCTGGTTAGCGTTGTTATTTCAAAATAACTCAAATTTAGCCGGGAATTATATCCCACTGACGACCCCTTGTGTCACGATATTTTTCTGCCATTTGCCACGGTCTGGCGCGCTTTGGCTACCGTGCGTACAAGAGTATACCATCTGATATTGCGGCGATCTGGGGTTAGCGGCGCTCGATTTCCGCCAGTAAAAGCCGGGCGTCCTCAGAGTGCGGGATCAGCTCGCCGGGCGGTTGATTCTGCCACCAGATCCCCGAGCCGGCCTGGTAAATCGTATCCGCCATCCGCCAGTGGCCCCGCAGAACCCATGCGATACCCTCCGCGCCGGGCCGCCGCGGCTCAGCGACGACGCTTACCCGCGAGGCGGCACGCGCGCGCTGGGTCATAATATTGAAATCGAGACCGCGTCCGCTAATGCCTTCGCTGGCAAGAGGCCATTCGCCGGCAAAAGCCCATGGCTGCCAGAGCATCAGGCGCTGAGCAATATTGTCGCCCCGTAGCCACAGCGGCTGGCCCTCAAGAAGGGTGATGACCCGGTCAACGCCGGGAAAAGGAGAAAACGGGCCATCCTTTTCCAGCGTAGCGATACTGGCGCGCCAGAGAAACGGCGCATCTGGCGAGGCAACGCTGACAATTTCACGCGTTTCCCCACCGCCGTTTTTCCACGGCGTGACCGGCAGGGTAGAAAACTGAACCGGAACAATCATCGCAATTTTCGCCTCGGATTATTTACCGTCTTTACGCCAGGCATCGGCGGTCAGCGCCTCGCCGAAATGGCCGGCAATCAGACGTTTTGTCAGATCGTGCAGCGGAGAGGCCAGTACGTCGGCGGTGCTGCCGCGTTCGACCACTTCACCCTGGTGCATCACCAGCACCTGATCGCTGATGTGCTTCATCATGCCCAAATGCTGGGTAACGTAAATGTAGGAGATACCCTGTTTTTCCTGCAGCTCCAGCATCAGGTTAATCAGTTGAGAGCGCATTGACATATCCAGCGACGCCAGCGCTTCATCGCAGACGATCACTTTCGGGCGCAGGATTAGCGCCCGCGCCAGGCCCAGACGCTGTTTTTGGCCCGGTGCCAGCATATGCGGATAATAGCTGACGTGGTCCGGCAGCAGACCAACCATGCGTAACGTTTCGATAATCTGCTTCTGCCGCGCCTCGGGTTCGAGGTCGGTATTGAGACGCAGAGGGAAATCGAGGATTTGCGAAATTCGCTGCCGTGGATTGAGCGAGGTCGACGGATCCTGAAAAATCATGCGAATCTTCTGGCTGCGGAAAGAGAAATCTCCAAACGCCAGCGGATGGTCATCAATCAGCAGTTCGCCTGTGCTGGGTTCGACCATCCCGGCTAGCATTTTCGCCAGCGTCGATTTGCCGGAGCCGTTTTCGCCGATAATCGCCAGAGTCTGGCGCTCGCGCAGGGTAAAGCTTAACGGCTTAACCGCCTCTACCGTTTGCCGGTGAAACCAGCCGGTGCGGTAGCGAAAGGTCTTACTCAGATTGCGTACTTCAAGCAATGTTTCGACCATTTCACTCTTTCTCCATGTTCAGCGGGAAGTGACAGGCATAGAGGTGGTTGCGCGCGCCCACCAGCCGGGGCGTTTCAATACATTCACGCTGGGCGTAAGGGCAGCGCGGCCCGAGCCGGCAGCCGATAGGCAGCTGTTCGAGCAGCGGAATAGCGCCCGGCAAGGTATTGAGCCGACTTTTGTGCGGCATGGCGCTGCCGAAATCGGGAATCGCCCGAATCAGCGCCTGGGTATAGGGATGATGAGGAATCGTCACCAGCTCCTCGCTCGGCGCGGTTTCCACCGTCTGCCCGCAGTACATGACGTTAATTTTGTCCGCCCATTTACTGAGCATCTGCATATCGTGACTGATCAACAAAATCGTGGTGTTGTTGTTTTGGTTCAGCCGCGTCAGCAGGCGGATGATTTGCGCCTGCGTCGTCGGCTCCATGGCGTTAGTCGGTTCATCGGCGATCAGCAGCCGCGGCTGGTTAGCCAGTGCGATGGCGATCATGACCTTCTGACACTCGCCATCCGTCAGCTCGTAGGGGAAGCTGCGCATCGCATCTTTATGGTCTTTAATCCCCACGCGGTGCAAGAGCTCAATGGCGCGCCGCTTGCGCCAGCCAAAACGTTGCCACCAGCGGCCTTTAAAGGTCCAGCCGGGGATATTCTGCGTGAGTTGTTCGCCGATACGTTCGGAAGGATCGAGACAGGATTGCGGCTCCTGAAAGATCATCGAGACGTTGTGGCCCACCAGTTTACGCCGTTCGCGCACTGAGAGACGCAGCAGATCGATATCGTCGAAACGCATACGGTCGGCGGTCACCCGCCAGTTGTCTTTGGTGACGCCGCAAATCGCTTTGGCAATTAAGCTTTTACCCGAGCCGGATTCTCCGACCAGGCCGCGAATTTCCCCCTCAGCGAGGGTCAGGCTGACGCGATCGACGGCTTTCACCCAACCTTCGTTGGTTTTGAATTCAATGGTTAAATTTCGGATATCGAGTAACGGCATTATTCCACCCCGGCGATAATTGCGCGGCGGATCCCGTCGCCCAGCAGGTTAACCAGCAGGACGCTAATCATAATGGCCGCGCCCGGCAGCATCACCGTCCACGGCGCAACGTAAATCAGCTCCAGCGCGTCGCCGAGCATCGCTCCCCACTCCGGGGAAGGTAGCTGAGCGCCGAGGTCGAGGAAACCCAGCGCGGCGATATCCAGAATCGCCATCGAGAGCGCTCGGGTGATCTCCGTAACCAGCCCAGAGGTAATATTTGGCAACACCGCGAACCATAAAATATTCAGGGTTGACGCTCCGTCAAGGCGGGCGGCGATAACATACTCTTTTTCCAGCTCGTCGTGCACCATGCTGTAAACCGAGCGTACCATGCGCGGCAGAAGCGCCAGCCAGACGGCGAACATCGCGTGGCTGAGGTGAGGTCCGGCGAAGGCGACCACGATGATGGCCAGCAGCAGTGACGGGATCGACAGCAGGGTATCAAGAATATGGTTCATTACCGCCGAGCGCAGGCCGTGGGTCGCACCGGCAATCACACCAAGCACCAGACCCAGTAGGGTAGCGCCCAGCGTCACCACAAACGCGCCGCCGACCGTTGGCGCCGCGCCGCTCAGCAGGCGGCTAAGAACGTCGCGGCCCAGATCGTCGGTACCAAGAAAGAACGAGACTTCGCCGTAGCGCGACCATGACGGCGGCAGCAGTTGATAGCCAAGGAACTGCTGATCGATACCGTAAGGCGCGAACCAGCTGCCGAAAACGCACAGTAGCACCAGCGCCGCGCAGCCGTACAGGCCGATCATAGCGGTAGTATCGCCATAGAATTTTCGCCAAACGGTGCGCAGCGCACCCGGCGGGCGCTTCTCCAGATAGACGCTATCGTAGGGCATATGAACCTGTTTTATGTTTGTTAGTCATGATTGATGTCTTTTTAAATTCTTCAATACCAGCAACACGTTACTGCCATTTTGTGCTTTAAGATTCTTTATTTTGCATTAATTTGAAGGTTATCAATTTACGTATAATGTGCACACTGATGTGTATATCATCTTCCCGAATGTACACATTGCCTACCGACACAAAACTTAGGAAATCTCTTGGCAAAAAAAGAGACAAAATTGAGGTCATTTCAGACGCTCACGGCTTGAATGTCAGGTTGTCTACTTCCGGCAGTATAACATTCTTTTATCGTTACAGATGGAACGGGAAGGCCGTACAGCTGACGATTGGCGATTATCCAACCATATCACTATCTCATGCGCGAGAGTGTCGGCAGCAGTTCAGGGCGTGGTTGACGGAAGGACTGGATCCGAGACGGCAAACGGTGCTGGCGAAACAGAAAAATAGAAGCGCTGACAGTTAAAGAAGCGTTCGACTACTGGGAAAAGTATTACTGCCTTCCTGAAGGACTGGTCAATATAAAAGTTAATCGCCGGGACTTTAATAATCATATCGCTGCTGTGCTCGGCGACATGATCGTTGACCAGACAACAAAGGCACACTGGCTAAGCCTTTTTGATGATATGGGAAGAAGGGGGGGGACAGGGCAGATGCTGGGTTTAATGCAGCGTACATTCCGTTTCTGCTCCAACCAAGGGGTTATTAACGTAAACTCTATAGAAAGCTTAAGACGCGCTGATGTCGGGCTGACTGCTGCGGTAAAAGAACGCTGGTTAAGTGATGAGGAAATCAAAACTGTATGGAATGCTCTGCCGGAGATGAAGCACAGGCAGCAGCTGATTATGACGTTTCTAATCATGACCGGTTGCCATAGTACTGAGATAAGAACGGCTAAATGGGAATGGTTTGATTTCCAGGAGGGAACCTGGACTATTCCAGCAAGTGATTACAAAACCGGTCAGTCAGAAAGGCGGGCGCTACCTGAAGCGGTGGTCAAAATGCTGAAGACAGAAAAAGAAACATCCGTCTCAAATTATGTTGTGACACTGTCACGATAAAAAGGGCCAGAACACGATCGTCCCCCGCTGCAATCCAACATTGCCTTATTCTCAGCTCAAATCATCGCCAAAACGGGAATGAAAACATGGTCGCTCCATGACCTGAGAAGAACAATAGCGACACGCCTGTCCGAGCTCGGCGCGCCGCTACATGTTATAGAAAAATTGCTCGGCCATCATATGTCCGGCGTCATGGCGAGATATAACCTGCATGATTACCTTGATGATCAGCGCCATTGGCTTGGGGTATGGCAGACTCATCTTGAAAAGCTGATTGGTCAGCCTCTGGTTTAATACCCACCTTAGACGATCCTGCTGGAGTATTCCGGCTTTATCATCAACCCGCCTCTGAAACCTCTGTCATGGCTGAAATAGCCCTATTTTCTTCCTCCCTGGAACACAGAACATCACATCAAAAAATGCACATTTTACGTTCAATTATGAATTAATAGTGGACAAGTGATAACAATTCATTGCATTAAATTGCACAACATTTCAAAAAACGGAGTTTTTGATGTCGTGTCTTTCCTCTGCCAGATACGGGTTTCTGCTGGCCAGTCTCACTGCAACAGCCCTCCCGGCAGCGCCCCTGAGCCCTGCGGACCAGAATGCCATTGAGCAACAACAAAAGGCATTACTGGAACAGGCGCAACAGCAGCGCGACCTACTCCGCCATTCCACACCTGATCCCTCACTACCGGAAGCACCCCCCCGCAGAACCGACCGGTCAGTGTTTTGCACTGCGGCATATCCAACTCGAGAACGTCACGGTTCTCCCACTATCTGTGCAGCGAAAATTGGTAACTCCGATATTAAAGCAGCATCCAAAACATCATTAAACAGATTCGAAGTAAAATTTAGATAGGGGTAATAAAATGAAATATTTAACTGAGGAACAATATCAGGATCGAAAAGATTTATTGCGAGGAGCCTCTACAACGATGTTATGGAAAAATATTGACCCAGAGAGTGTGGATGGTGCCTATAAACTAACCTATCAGGAAGAAAAAGCTCTATATATCTGGTTCATTTCACGCTTACTGAAGGATGGTGACATTAAACTCGCTCGCTATGGAAAATTTCTCCCAGGAAGCATTGAAAAACAGATCGATGTTTTTGAAATGGCATTTCCCAAAACTGAGGATGAAATGGATTGTGATGCATTTGAAGGATTTTGGTTTTTAAGTGAAAACTGCCCCGCAGGTATTGTCTGGATTCACGAAAATGGCTATCAGGATTGGACTTAGGTCATGATATTTTAACATCCGCCCCGTCATTTATGATAGGGCGGATGTCATGACATACAATTACATCCAGACTGCGTACCTATTCTACGAGCCTGTCAGTAATTCTGTGTAAATGCCACTGTATTAAAGGTGATCGCTCATGCGGTCACCGAACTCGATAATAAAACGACTCATCGCCAGTCATAAGTTCTGGATCGGTATACTCCATTTTTTGATGCATTTTTGATCACCAGATAAACAACTTTCCGTACCGAGTCATCCGTCGGGAATGCTTTGCGTTTCTTTATCGCCGCCCGGATACTGCGGTTGCAGGAAGTCTTAAAGAGTAACGAGGCAAAAGAGCAGACGGCACGTATGATTGGCGCATTGACCGGGGCACTCATTACGCACACACCCGAAGGGGTATACAGCGGTGCAGACAGTGCCCAGAACGTCTATCGCTACAACATGACGGAACATATGCTGCAGCAGTATGCCCTGGATAATCAGCGGGATATTCTGGCCGCGAGTAAAGGAGATGCGGCGGCGGCGAAGCGTGTTCAGGCCCGGAGAGAAGCGGCGATTATCGTGGCAGCGGCCAGCGGTGGGGGTATGGCACTGACAGCAGGTGGTATGACTCTGATTGGTGCTGCTCCCGAGCTGGTGCTGGCTGCAAGGCTGGTTATCGCCGGTTGTAAAACAAATCCTGCGCTCTGCCTGAATCAGGCGGGTATTTATGCGGCAGATATTGTGGCACCAGAAGCACTTATCGGTACCGGAGCCATTACCACTTCCAGTACGCTGATTATCGGGAAAACCGAAGATAGCCTGAAGAAGCTTTCGCAGCAGTTGGTGAAGGTCTAGGATGAACTAAATATAAAAAAACATTAAATATTCAATCTGTTGCCAGCTTTATCAAAGGAGAAACAGCCTCCGGGGCTAATCTTACTACGAAAACGGCAGATTATGTACGTGATATTCAGAAAGTTAATACTAGCCAGTTAGTCAAGCTTTTCGATAAATCACAGCCAGATGGTAATATTAATATTTTTGGCAAGCCCATAGCGCAAGTGTTAGGCGATGGAGGAAGTAACAAGAAAGGCACAACAAAAGTTTTGGCTTCAGAATCACTTAATGATAAAGATATCTATACTTATGCACAATCACTTGCTGGAAGCACACCTCTTATCGAGGTGAGAAACGCAAAAGGTGTTGTGTACTACGCTAAGTATGACGGGAAAATTATAAATCTGAGAAATTATTCAGCTAGTGCGCAAGAGTCTAAAGCTCGATGGACAATTGATATTATCGGCTATAAAGATATAAATAAAGCTTCAAACCTCGCTGACAACAAGTTTGAACTCAAGTTTAGATAGGAGATTATATATGATTACAAAAGATGAATATAAAAAAAGGAAGGAAGCCCTTGAAGGGGCATCAATGGTTACGATTTGGGAAAATATTCACCCAGCTAGCCTGTCAGGTAAGATAACGCTGTCATTTGATGAAGAGAAAGAGTTATTTCTCTGGTTTATTGAGCGTTTAATGTATGAAGGGAAAGTAAAGCTTGGAAACGGTGGCAAGTTCTGGACGGGAACAATAAAAGAGCAGGTCTCTAAGTTTAGAGAAAGTTTCCCTAATTCTCCTGAAGAGATGGAGTGTGGCGCTTTTAATGGGTATTGGTTTTTATCTGATACTTGTCCTGCTGGGCTTGTCTGGATTCACGAAAATGGCTATCAGGATTGGACTTAGGTCATGATGTTTTAACATCCGCCCCGTCATTTATGATGGGGCGGATGTCATGACATACAATTACATCCAGACTGTGTACCTATTCTACGAGCCTGTCAGTAATTCTGTGTAACTGCCACTGTATTAAAGGTGATCGCTCATGCGGTCACCGAACTCGATAATAAAACGACTCATCGCCAGTCATAAGTTCTGGATCGGTATACTCCATTTTTTGATGCATTTTTGATCACCCGATAAACAACTTTCCGTACCGAGTCATCCGTCGGGAATACTTTACGTTTCTTTATCGCCGCCCGATCACGCTGTCCAGCGATTCTATAGCATTCGTGGTGTAGATGGCCTTGCGGATATCCGGTGGGTAGCCGAAGAACGTGTTCAAGTTTTCCCACTGTGCACGCCAGCTTTTGCTGATTTGGGGATACTTAGCCTCCCATGCTTCTGTGAACGCATCCAGCGCCATTAGCGCCGCCTCTTCGATCGGGGCCTGATAAAGATTTTAGCCCGCTGGTGAGGGCTTTGTAGTCCTTCCAGGACACGTATTTCAGGCTGTTACGCACCATATGGATGATGCACAGCTGGATGTGAGCCTGCGGGTAGACGCTGTTTATCGCATCCGGGAAGCCCTTCAGACCGTCCTCGCAGGCAATCAGGATGTCCTGAAGACCGTGATTTTTAAGCTCTGTCAGCATACTCAGCCAGAACTTTGCGCCTTCATTTTCGGCCAACCACATACCCAGTAATTCTTTCTGGCCTTCGATGTTGATACCCAGCGCCAGGAAGACGGCTTTGTTGATTACTCTGCCATTCTGACGGACTTTGACAGCAATGCAGTCCATATAAACAATGGGATACAGCGCATCCAGTTGTCGGTTTTGTCACCCCGTGACCTGCTCTTTTACGGCGTCGGTGACCTTGGATATCAGCGTGGGCGATACATCGGCGTCGTACATTTCTTGCGTGCGTTTATCAGGGATAGTTTATCCCACCCCCCTGGTACGTAACCCCAGAAGACAGGATCGATATGCAGTTGCTCATCATGTTCGCTCAGGAGCAAAACCTTTGCTACTGGCGCCACGTTGTATCGTCCGAATGGTTCTGGATCATAGGCGATATCACGCTCAGCTTCTTCGGCAAGGTAAGCCAGGTATTCTTCGCGTGTCTGTGATTGAGCAAAGCGTCCGCACATGGTTACCTCCAGTCATCAGAGTGAAAGTATAGAGGGTGTGGAGAAAAGGTAGGAAGGTAACTCCGACAGCCATATAACTGATGACTGCCGGAGTGGACGTTAAAAACAATGAGTACAAAATTGTGTATTAAAATCCGGAAAAATCACAATAATAAAACCTAACTTTTTGTATTTAAATGGTATTTTTTTATTTGTAACTGCTATCGTAGGGCATACCATTCCTTATGTTTCAGTGGGTTAGCCATAGCCCCCAAAATATCGGATATCACGTTCACAATAATCACCAGCGCGCCGATGACCATCACGCCCGCTGAGATTGCGGCGTAGTCCTGTTGGCGAATGGCGTTAATGAGCCAGCGGCCCAGTCCCGGCCAGCTAAAGACCATTTCGGTAATCATCGCCAGCGTTAGCATGGTGGAAAACTGCAGACCCAGGCGCGGAATCACCGGCGGCAGGGCGTTATGCAGTACGTGACGGTGTAAAATTGTCCGCCGCGATACGCCGCGGGTGGCCGCAGCTTTGACATAGTTGGTGTCGTACACTTCGCTGGTGCTGATGCGCATCAGACGGATCACTTCCGTCGTCGGCGCCACTGCGAGGGTCAGCACCGGCAGCACCATATGGCGCGCCGCGCTGACGATCATTTCATGACGCCACGGCGAATCGGAAAGCCACGCGTCGATCAGCGCAAAGCCGGTGACCGATTTCACTTCGTACAGCAGGTCGAAGCGCCCGGAGACCGGGAACCAGCCCAGGGTGAGGGAGAAAAACAGGGTCAACAGCAACGCCAGCCAGAATACGGGGATCGAGAAGCCCAGCAGCGCCAGGGCGCTAATCAGGGTATCTTGCCATTTGTTGCGCATAATCCCCGCCAGCATGCCGACGGGGATCCCGATCACCAGCGCGAAGCCGAAGGCGAGGATACACAGCTCCATCGTGGCAGGGAATACCTCTTTAAGCTGCTCCGAGATCGGCTGCCCGTTGATGCTGGAGACGCCAAAATCCCAGTGCAGCACGCCCTCAAACCAGAACCACCAGGCGTTCCACAGCGAGGCGCCCTGCAGCGGCGCGTGAGGCGTAAAATAGCTCAGGCTAAAACCGACAAACGTCAGCAGAAAGAGCGTAATCAGCAGCAGCAGCAGGCGACGCAGGGTAAAAATAATCATGGTTTTTGCACCTCGTCTTCTTTTTCCCGCGAGACGCCGGCAAAAGAGGCGTTGCCAAACGGACTCAGCACCAGGCCTTTCATGTCGTAACGATAGGCCTGAAGACGCAGGGAGGAAGCCAGCGGCAGAACCGGCAGTTCATCAGCAAGAATGCGTTGGGCCTCTTTATAAGCTTCAATGCGCGAAGCCAGCTGCTGGGATGTCAGCGCTTTTTGCAGCACGTCGTCGAATTCACGATGACACCAGTGAGCATAGTTGGTTTGTGAGGCAATCGCCGCGCAGCTCAATAGCGGACGGAAGAAGCTGTCCGGATCGTTACTGTCCGTTGCCCAGCCGGAAAGCGTCAGATCATGACTCATATCCATTAATCTGGCTTCCTGAAAACGCCCTTCGACCGGCACAATGATCACCTTCACGCCAATTTGCGCCATATCCGCCTGGATAAGCTCGGCGGTTTTCAGGGGGCTGGGGTTCCAGGCCTGCGAACTGGTCGGGACCCATAGTTTAAGCGTCAGCTGTTCCAGCCCCAGCGCTTTAAGCCTGGCGCGAGCTTCCGCAGGATTATATTCGGTGATTCTGGCGTCGTTATCATAGGCCCAGGAGGCGCGAGGCAGCATTGAAGCTGCGGTTTCCGCCGTTCCGTAATAGATTGACTGCATCAGACGCTGATTATTGATGGCCAACGCCAGCGCGTGACGGACCTCCGGATTATCGAGCGGCGGCTTAGCGGTATTGAACGCCAGCCAGGCGATGTTCATTCCCGGGCGCAGGGTCAGGCGAAGGCGCGGGTCGTCGCGCAGAATAGAGAGCTGGCTCGCAGCCGGCCAGGCCAGCACATCACACTCGCCGGTCAGCAGTTTTGACAGTCGTCCGGTACCGCCGGAGCCCAGATCGACCACCACCTGCGGCATCAGCGGTTTACCTCGCCAGTAGGCCGGGTGGCGCTGCAGACGAATATATTGCCCGCTGCGATATTCCTCAAGCTGGAACGGGCCGGTGCCAACAGGTTGACGATCGATCAGCTCCTGACGATCGCTCTGAGCCAGCTTTGCGGCATACTCCGCCGACATCACCGAGGCGTAGTGGGTAGCCAGGTGCCACAGGAAGGAAGCATCCGGTCGTTTGAGGCGAAATTCAACGGTGTGGTTATCCAGCTTACGCACGCTTTCGACGCTGTCGGCGAACTGTAAGCTATCGAAATAGGGGAAGCTGCTGCCGTTCACGTTGTGCCACGGATGGTCGCGGTTAAAAATCCGGCCAAAGGTAAAAATCACGTCGTCAGCGTTGAAATTGCGGGTCGGCTTAAACCAGGCGGTGGTCTGGAACGGCACGTTATTGCGCAGGTGGAAGCGGTAGGTGGCGCCGTTATCCAGCACCTCCCAGCTTTCTGCCAGTTCCGGGACCAGGCGGTAGGTATAGGGGTCAACATCAAGCAGTCGGTCGTACAGCTGGGCGGCAAGAGTATCGACAATCAGACCGCTGCTGACCTTTTGTGGGTTGAAGGTGTTAACCTGGCCGCTTACGCAATAAACAAAACCGCTATCGCGAATATCCGCGTTAGCAGGCAGGGCGGGCGCGGCAAAAGCTTGCCCGTACAGCATAGACACCGCTGCCAGGAGAGAAGACAATTTCAGGCGCATAGTTTCTTATTGATTATAGAGCAAGGCTCTATCTTATTAATATTAAATAACATTTACCACCACCTTATTGCTTATGGAGATAATGTAAGCGATGGTTGCGTCGGTTATTTGACCAACTAATTCAAATTCATACCGCTTATTAACTTCGAGTATACCTCTTAATTCACCCTGCGTTTGGCAACAGGCGAAGAGACGGGAAGCGCAAATATGAATTTCATCGATTCAAATGTAGAACGGCTCGCGGGCACGTATTGTCGTAAGCATAGCGCTTCTCTGCGCCGCAGACGCCCAGACGTTTGCCATATGGTAGCTTTTTATTTGAGGATTCTCCAGCGAGCCGTGCCGGCATGACCGCCGGAGAAAGGGGCGCTACAGCGGCAGGAGCCGGTTATAACGTGCAATATAGTCTTTTGGGGTGATTTCAAGCTTTCCGCCATCAGGATGGTTCGCGACATACGTACGCAGCACCAGGCCGCTTTTTTGCGGCGTGATTTCCCAGCCTTGCAGACGATAGGAATCTTCGGTTGAACGAATAAGCAGGTCTGAAAAGATCATCATGACCGTGAGCGCCGGGGCTTTGTGGCTTTTCATGGTATGAACCAGGCTGACGTGCGCGGCATAGCGGCCAAGCGTTGAGGAATTAACCGGAATCATCTGTATTTTCAGTCCATTGAGTCATCATGCGCCGATGATAGTTCACATCAGTATATCTTACCAGTTACAAATGTTTAACCATGATGACGGCCCGGGCGCATCCAAAACCCTTAACTTTGTCCCTGTTTGCCTCCGCAGGTCATGGTAACCATTCATGTGACGCTGTCACTTCATGTCATTAAGAGGCGTAAATTCATACAGCGCCAGCGCGTTGCTCTCCAGCGAATCGACGAGCTGCCATCGATCGCTTGCGGGCGTTTCTTCGCTCACGCGCAGGGCCGGGCGCGCCTGGTGCATCAGCCAGCGATACTCTTCTTCATCCGGGCCGCTCTGGCTGCGAAAAGCCTCGAAAAGCGGAAAGAGCGCGCCATGATGCCGATCGAAGAGATGATGTTTGATGCGCCAGCGTCCATCAAGGCCGAGCAGGCGCACGCTCCATGGCTGACTAAAGCGCTGGATAAACGCCTCCTCGCTGGAAAGCCAGGGATTGAAAACCACCGTATTGCGCAGCAGCAACTGGTAATGGCCGTTATCGCGCAGCAGCAGCAAATTTTTTTCGTTAATCACCACTTCGCCCCGCAGCCTGCGCCACAGCCACAAGACCCAATACACCGGTCGCGGCAAACCGTGGAGATAGTGCAGCGCCAGGCTGGAGGTATCAAGCTTGCCGTTAGCGCCGGCTTCCCCTTGCAGCCCGGAATTCAGCCAGAACCCCGCCAGCCACACCTGGTCTGCCAGCCCCAGCAGATTATCCATCAGTAGCGCGCCGCGAAAGAAACGGCCGTTGGTGTCGCGAGTATCGCCGGTCAGGGTATTCCACGACAGTAGCCAAAGCGGTAACAGCAGCTGCCGCTGGCGCAGCGCGCTGTGGAGCTTGCGCATTTTAAGCACCGGGTAATTCTCGCTGGCGGCCAGCCTCTGGCTATCAATCTGCGCCAGATCCAGCAGTTCATTCGCATCTGCCTGGCAGGCAAGAAAATCCGCCTCGGCCAGCAGCGGTGAACAGAAGAGGGGATCGTCCTCCACGTTTTGTGAAAAGCGGTGCCAGATCCCCAGCGCCGACTGCGGCGAAAGCGCCTGGAGGATCGTTTTTTGTTGCCGCCAGGCATGCTGGCGCGCCTCATCGCTGGCCTGCGGGGACCAGTGCCAGACAAAACGCCAGCTGGCGAGGGTTGCCGGTGGAAAATGGTTGGCGGACAGGTGCAGAAAACGCTGTAGCAGATCGCCACGAGTGGTGATACCGGTATGCAGTATTACCGCCCAGCCCATCGACGCCAGCCAGCTAAAAATGCGCTGCAGGTTATACCAGCACGCATACCCGGCCAGCTGCGCATCGTCCCAGCCGGTACCGAACAGGCGGCTACTGAGAAACGGATCGTGAACGTCGATGGCGAATATCGGCAGCGAGTTGTGCAGTTCTTCGAGCTCCTGACGGACATCCTCGCGCAGCAGGTCATCCAGTTCCCGAACGGTAACGACGATGCGCGTGTGCCGCAGCGGCGTACCGCGCGCCGGTAGCTGGCGCACATCAAGATGACGGGTTTGCTGGGGATTGAGCCGCAGCGGCGGGCTATCCAACCCATTGATCTGCGGCGCATTGAGCCGGGAATATAGCCTGTCTATAGACACCGGTTGCCATAGTTCAGCCCGTTGAACGCGTGGACGAGGGGATTCAACCGCCGTTTGCGGATGCTGATGGCGAAACTGGCGCGGCGTCAGACCGTGTTCACGTTTAAACAGGTCGCTCATCACCCGACTGCTGGCAAAGCCCTGTTGCTGAGCGATTTGCTGTATCGATTTACGCGTCATCGTCAACTGCTCAGTAGCTTTACGCAGGCGAAGCCCGGTGATGTATTGCATAAAGCTGACGCCCACCTCTTTGCGGAACAGGCGCGATAGCCAGGCCTCAGAAACAAATTCGGCGGCGGCTATCTCCTGCAGCGACAGGCGTCGTTGATAGTTGGCGTCGATTCGCGCCACTACCCGATTTATTCGCTGACTCCAGCGTTCGGCTCCGCGAGGCGCCTGGGCGGTGAGGGGACGGCTGAAGCGTGACGCCAGCAGAAGAGCAATTTCGCTAAGCCAGCGGTTGGCCTCCAGCCGGTAGTGGGCTTGCGGATTGACCAGACCGAGGACCAGCAGCTGGCGCATCAGGTAGCGCAGGGTATCTTCGGCATCGTGGGTTTTGTTGCTGCTCTGGTAGGCAGAGGCAAAAAAATCGCCGTCGAGGCGGGTCAGCCATCCAGCGTTCAGCGACAGCGCCATCACGACGTTCGCCGTCTTGCTGTGCAGGCTCCAGCGGCGATGGCGATTCACTATCGCCAGTTCATCAGCCTGCAGGTTCCGGCCCGACTCGCCATCGCGGAGTTCGACGCTGCCCTCAAGCAGCCATATTAGCGTCAGCGTCTCGTTTTCCTGCTGGCTCAACTGGCGGATATCGCGAACCGTAACCTGAAAGTCGCCTGAATGATGATCCATGCAGCCTCCTGAAGACAAAAAACAGCGTGTTGTTTTTTGTCATAACCGTTTTGTATGAAAAACACTCATTAATAATCCGTCACTATAAAACAAAAAGGCGCATTTTAAAGCCGCCATGGATGCATAAACTCGAAAGTGTCGTGCAAACACAACACAGGAATAATAAAAATGACACACCCGATTATTGAGGCATTACAGGTTAATGAGGCGCAGTTTGTCGCTCTTCGTCGCCGTTTCCACCAGCAGCCGGAAATCGGTTTTGAAGAGCATAAAACCAGCGAAGAGGTGGCCCGACTGCTCGGCGAGTGGGGCTATCAGGTCCATCGTGGTCTGGCGGGAACCGGCGTGGTCGGTACCTTACGCGCAGGCGACGGTCAAAAACGGTTGGGACTTCGGGCGGATATGGACGCGCTGCCGATGCATGAGATGAGCGGCAAAGCGTGGGCCAGCCAGATAGAGGGACGTTTTCATGGCTGCGGCCACGACGGTCATACCACCACCTTACTTTACGCTGCGGAATATCTGGCGCGCGCGCGGCAGTTTAACGGCACGCTGCAGCTTATTTTTCAGCCGGCTGAGGAACTGCTCTACGGCGGCCGGGTTATGCTCGAAGACGGCCTGTTCGACCAGTTTCCCTGCGATGCCATTTTTGGCCTGCATAATATGCCGGGACAACCGTTAGGCAAAATCGGTCTGCGCGACGGGGCGATGATGGCCTCATCCGACACTCTCCATATTGAAGTCAAAGGGGTTGGTGGACACGGCGCGCTGCCGGAGCATACCGTCGACGCTACGCTGGTGGCATGCCATATCACCCTGGCGCTGCAATCCATTGTCTCCCGCAATATCACGCCGTTTGAGCCGGCTGTCGTGACCGTGGGCAGCATCCAGGCCGGGCATGCGCCGAATATTATCAATGACAAGGCCTTAATGAAGCTCACTGTGCGCACCTTAAACGAACAGGTTCGCGAGACCGTACTGCAGCGCATTCACGATATTGCCGTCGCTCAGGCCGAGAGCTTTAACGCCAGCGCCGCCATTACCCACGTTAACGGCAGCCCGGTTTTAAGAAACGATCCGGCAGCCAATGAGATGGTTCGGAAGGTGGCGGCTTCGCTATTTGGCGAGGAGTTGGTCGGCGAAGTGAAGCCGTTTATGGGCAGCGAAGATTTTGCTTTTATGCTCGAGCGTAATCCGAACGGCTGCTATTTCACCATCGGAGCGGGGGATGAAGCGGATCGCTGTATGGTGCATAACCCGGGATATGACTTCAACGATGCCCTGTTGCTAAAAGGCGCCGCGCTGTGGTGCGCCCTGACGGAACACTATTTGCGTTAATCTCCGCAACGAAGAGGACCCTGCTATGAGTTCTGTATCGCTAAGCGAAGCGCAGTTCGTCGGCACCGATCGCCTGCTGGCGGGTATTGTATTGAGCGTTCTGACCTTCTGGCTGTTTGCCCAGTCGGTGATTAACGTGGTTCCGGCAATGAAAAGCAGCCTTGATATTTCGCTGGAAACCCTGACCCTGGCGGTGAGCCTGAGCGCCTTGTTCAGCGGCTGCTTTGTGGTCGCCAGCGGCGGGCTGGCGGATAAATTCGGCCGCATGCGCATGACCACCCTGGGCCTGATTCTCAGCATAGCCGGCAGCGCAATGCTGGTGCTCTCCCAGGGACCCGCGCTGTTCCTGGCCGGACGCGTTTTACAGGGGCTATCGGCCGCCTGCATCATGCCGGCGACGCTGGCATTAATAAAAACCTGGTATGAAGGTAAAGCGCGCCAGCGGGCGGTCAGCTTCTGGGTCATCGGCTCCTGGGGCGGCAGCGGGCTGTGCTCGTTTGTCGGCGGGGCGATTGCTACCGGACTGGGCTGGCGCTGGATCTTTGTTTTCTCCATCGCGGTAGCGCTGGCGGCGCTGTTTTTACTGCGCGGTACGCCGGAGAGCCGCAGCGCCAGCGCGCAGCAGCATAAGCTGGACATCAGCGGCCTGCTCAGCCTGATCCTTGCGCTGGTGCTGTTAAATCTGTTTATCAGCAAAGGCCACGGCTGGGGCTGGAGCAGCGGAACCTCGCTGACGATGCTGGGCGGCGCGGTGGCGGCGGGGTTATTTTTTATCCGCAGCGGTAGGCGTAAGGGCGACGCGGCGTTGATTGATTTTGCGCTGTTTCGTAACCGGGCCTACAGCGCCGCGGTGCTGTCGAATTTTCTGCTCAACGGCGCCATCGGTACCATGATGATTGCCAGCATCTGGCTCCAGCAGGGGCACCATCTAAGCCCGCTGGAGAGCGGAATGATGACGCTCGGCTACCTGGTCACCGTGCTGGCGATGATCCGGGTGGGCGAAAAGCTGCTGCAACGCTACGGCGCGCGCTTGCCGATGATCGCCGGCCCGGTTTTTACCGCGCTTGGCATCCTGCTTATTTCCTGCACCTTTCTCGATAAATCGACCTATATCGTCACGGTCTTTTTCAGCAACGTGCTGTTTGGCTTTGGACTGGGCTGCTACGCTACTCCGTCAACGGACACCGCGGTGGTCAACGCTCCCGAGAATAAGGTCGGGGTGGCGTCGGGAATTTATAAGATGGGTAGTTCGCTCGGCGGGGCGATGGGTATAGCGGTGACAGCGTCACTTTTTGCGCTGTTTTTACCGCTGGGAATGGCCAGCGCGGCGCAGTATGCGCTGTGGTTTAACGCCGCGCTCTGTCTCGGTTCAATGACGCTGAGCGCGCTGCTGCTGCCGCGCATAGCTCAAAGCTGATGCTTTTTCAGCAGCGCCCGCAGTTGGTGATAGGTTAGCCCCAGTAGCTCGGCCGCCTGCTTTTGATTGTACTTTGCCTGTTCGAGACTTCTCTCGAGCAGGCTTTTTTCTTGCTCCTGCTGGAAAGCGCGCAAATCGAGCGGCAACATGGGGCCGGGCGCCTTTTCTGCTGCAGCGGGCGGGGCAGTTTGCTGCTGGCGGAAGGGGTTAATAATAATATTATCCAGCTCGCTTTCACTGCTGCCGTGACGGTAAACCGACCGTTCCACCACGTTTTTTAATTCACGGATATTCCCCGGCCAGCGGTAGTTCTGCAGCGTCACGGCGGCGCGTTCGCTAAAGCCGGGAAACAACGGCAGTCCGAGTTCGCGGCACATCTGGATAGCAAACTGGGTGGCGAGCAGCATAATATCGCTCTGGCGTTCGCGCAGCGGCGGCAACTGCACCACATCGAAAGCCAACCTGTCGAGTAGGTCAGCGCGAAAGAGCCCATCTTCCACCATTTGTGGCAGATCGGCGTTGGTCGCGCACACCAGGCGGACGTTAACCTGCAGCGGCTGGCTGCCGCCGACGCGCTCGAGTTCGCCATACTCAATCACGCGCAGCAGCTTTTCCTGCACCAGCATCGGCGCGGTGGCCAGCTCATCAAGAAACAGGGTACCGCCGTCGGCGCGCTCGAAGCGCCCCGGATGGCGTTTACTGGCCCCCGTAAATGCCCCGGCTTCATGACCGAATAGCTCGGAATCGAGCAGGTTTTCATTCAGCGCAGCGCAGTTCAGCGAGATAAACGGCCCCTGCCAGCGGGAAGAGAGGAAGTGCAGGCGGCTGGCGATCAGCTCCTTACCGGTTCCGCGTTCGCCAATCACCAGCACCGGTTTATCGAGCGGCGCCAGTCTTGAGACCTGTTCCAGCACTTCCAGGAAGCTGTTGGCCTCGCCGAGCAGGTTGTCCTTGTATTCCGCCATGATGAATTTCGCCATTAAGTAGTGTGATTCACCAGGTCACTTTAGCAATGCGTTGGCCAGATAACAACCACTTCTATTAAAATCAATAAGATAAAAAGTTGGCACGGCATTTGTATTAGTGATGGCACAGGCCGGTGCCTGATACCAGAACTATGAGGATTGAAATTATGGGTATTTTTTCTCGTTTTGCCGACATCGTGAACGCCAACATTAACTCTCTGCTGGAGAAAGCGGAAGATCCGCAGAAGCTGGTTCGACTGATGATCCAGGAGATGGAAGACACGTTGGTTGAAGTGCGTTCGACCTCGGCGCGGGCGTTGGCTGAAAAGAAACAGCTGACCCGTCGTATTGAACAGGCCGTTGCGCAGCAGGCGGAATGGCAGGAGAAAGCCGAACTGGCGTTGCGTAAAGAGAAAGAGGATCTGGCTCGTGCGGCGCTGATCGAGAAGCAGAAGCTGACCGACCTGATCGCTAGCCTGGAAAATGAAGCGCAGCTGGTTGATGAAACGCTGGCGCGGATGAAAAAAGAGATTGGCGAGCTGGAGAATAAACTGAGCGAAACGCGCGCCCGTCAGCAGGCGTTGATGCTGCGCCATCAGGCCGCAAGTTCCTCCCGCGACGTTCGTCGTCAGCTGGACAGCGGCAAGATTGATGAGGCGATGGCGCGCTTTGAATCGTTTGAACGCCGTATCGATCATATGGAAGCCGAAGCCGAAAGCCACCGCTTCGGTAAAGATAAATCGCTGGATCAGCAGTTCGCCGATCTGAAAGCGGACGATGAAATCAGCGAGCAGCTGGCGGCGTTGAAAGCCAAAATGAATCAAAATAACCAGTAATGAATTCGGGCGGCACCGAGACGTGCCGCCGCCATCTGCAAGGAGTTCACATGAGCATGCTTTTTCTCGCCATCCCTTTGACGTTGTTTGTGCTGTTTGTTTTGCCGGTCTGGCTTTGGCTGCATTACAACAACCGCACCGCCAGCGGCAGTTTATCGCAAAACGAGCAGCAGCGCCTGCTGCAGCTGACCGATGACGCAAAGCGCATGCGCGAGCGTATTCAGGCGCTGGAAGCCATTCTTGACGCTGAGCATCCGAACTGGAGAGAAAAATAATGGGCGGACTGGATCTGAGTAAAAAACTGTGGCGCATTCCACAGCAGGGCATGGTCAAAGGCGTTTGCGCCGGTATCGCGCAGTACCTGGACGTGCCGGTTAAGCTGGTGCGCCTGATTACCGTACTGGCAATGATTTTTGGCCTGTTCCTGTTTGTGGTGGTGGCCTACATCATTCTCTCGTTTGCGCTGGATCCTATGCCGGAAAGCAAGCTGTATGGTGAAAAAATGCCGAGCAGCGGAGAACTGCTGGCTGCTGCGGATAAGGAGCTGGCTGCAGGGGAGCGCCGTCTGCGTGAAATGGAACGCTACGTCACCTCTGACACCTTTTCGCTACGCAGTCGTTTTCGTCAGCTATAACTGAAAGTTGAGGTTAATAATGAACATGAAATGGCAGCAGGCCGGGCAAAAAGTTAAACCGGGTCTGAAAATCGCAGGCAAGCTGGTGCTGCTCACCGCGCTGCGCTACGGCCCGGCGGGCGTCGCTGGCTGGGCGGTAAAATCCGTCGCGCGTCGGCCGCTGAAAATGCTGCTGATGCTTGTTCTGGAACCGATGCTCAGCCGGGCGGCGCAGCGGTTTTCTAAACGTCGTGGATGGCGTATGTTATGAGTGCCTAAAAACTCACTCTATCAGGATGATAAAATGCGAAAATTGTTTCTGGGTTTAGCGCTGGCGATGGCTTTACCCGCCTTCGCGGCGGAGCACTGGATTGACGTCCGCGTTCCGCAGCAGTATCAAAAAGAACACGTTGACGGCGCGGTGAACATACCGCTGGCGGATTTAAAATCGCGGATTGCGGCTGAAGTGCCGGATAAAAACGATACCATTCACGTCTATTGTAACGTTGGCCGACAGTCGGGCCAGGCTCAGCAGCTGCTGAGCGAAATGGGCTACACGCAGGTGGTGAATGCCGGCGGCCTCAGTCAAATAGCGATGCCGAAAAGCGCCAGCCACTAACCGTCAGCCCCGCCGCAGCGGGGCTATTGCACTTTATTGATTAGCCCTCATGTCTATTTCCCTCGTTCTTCAGGCTCAACAGGATGGCGATGAAGCGACTCAAAACAGAATTTAATGCGCTGGTGAATCGTGGGGTTGACCGGCATCTCCGTCTGGCCGTCACCGGTCTTAGCCGCAGCGGCAAGACCGCGTTTATCACCGCACTGGTCAATCAGCTACTGAATATCCACGCCGGGGCACGGCTGCCGCTGCTTAGCGCGGCCAGAGAAGAACGCCTGCTGGGCGTCAAGCGCGTCCCGCAGCGGGATTTTGGCATTCCGCGTTTTACCTATGACGAAGGGCTGGCCCAGCTCTATGGACAACCTCCGGTCTGGCCGACGCCCACCCGCGGCGTCAGCGAAATCCGCCTCGCTCTGCGCTATCGCTCTAACGATTCGCTGCTGCGCCATTTTAAAGAGACTTCGACGCTCTACCTGGAGATTGTCGATTATCCCGGCGAGTGGCTACTGGATCTGCCGATGCTGGCCCAGGATTACCTGACCTGGTCACGACAGATGACCGGACTGCTGCAGGGGCAGAGGGCGGCGTGGTCGGCGCGCTGGCGGCAGCTTTGCGAAGGGCTGGATCCGCTTGCGCCCGCCGATGAAACCCGTCTGGCGGAGATCGCCGCGGCGTGGACCGATTATCTGCACAGCTGTAAGCGCGAAGGGATGCATTTTATTCAGCCCGGGCGCTTTGTGCTGCCCGGCGAAATGGCTGGCGCGCCGGCGCTGCAGTTCTTCCCCTGGCCGGACGTTGATGCCGCCGGTGAGGCTAAGCTGGCGCAGGCGGACAAACCGACCAATGCCGGAATGCTGCGCGAGCGTTTTAAATACTACTGCGAGAAAGTGGTGAAAGGCTTCTACAAAGATCATTTTCTCCGCTTCGACCGGCAGATTGTGCTGGTGGACTGCCTGCAGCCGCTTAACAGCGGGCCTCAGGCGTTTAACGACATGCGTCTCGCGCTGACGCAGCTGATGCAAAGCTTCCACTATGGCCAGCGCACGCTGTTTCGTCGTCTGTTCTCACCGGTTATCGATAAGCTGCTGTTCGCCGCGACCAAAGCCGATCACGTCACCGTCGATCAGCACAGCAATATGGTATCGCTGCTGCAGCAGCTGATTCAGGATGCCTGGCAGAACGCGGCGTTTGAAGGCATCAGCATGGATTGCCTGGGTCTGGCGTCGATTCAGGCGACGCAGAGCGGGCTTATTGAGGTGAACGGGGAGAAGATCCCTGCGCTGCGGGGGCATCGGCTAAGCGACGGACAGCCGCTGACCGTCTATCCCGGGGAAGTGCCCGCGCGCCTGCCGGGTCAGGCCTTCTGGGAGCAGCAGGGCTTTCAGTTTGAAAACTTCCGCCCGCAAGTGATGGATGTTGATAAACCGCTGCCGCATATTCGCCTCGACGCGGCGCTGGAATTTTTGATCGGAGATAAATTGCGATGACCGAACCCTTAAAACCGCGTATTGATTTCGACGGCCCGCTGGAGGTGGAAAAGGCGCAAATTCTGAAATCCGCTCGCGCTTTTGACGGCGCGGATGCGGAGAAGTTCGCCCCTGCGCGCCTTGACGCGCCGGAAGAAGAAGAGGGGGCGGCGGAAGCGGTAGTGGAGTCGGTGCTGCGGCCTAAGCGCAGCCTGTGGCGAAAGATGGTCAGCGCCGGGCTGGCTATTTTTGGCGTCAGCGTCGTAGCGCAGGGCGTGCAGTGGACGATGACCGCCTGGCAAACGCAAGACTGGATCGCCCTCGGCGGCTGCGCAGCCGGCGCGCTGATTGTCGGGGCGGGCGTCGGCTCGGTAGCAACCGAATGGCGCCGTCTGTGGCGGTTACGCCAGCGCGCGCACGAGCGCGATGAGGCGCGGGACCTGATGCATAGTCATGCGGTCGGCAAAGGGCGTGCCTTTTGCGAAAAGCTGGCCCGGCAGGCGGGTCTCGATCAATCGCATCCGGCGCTGCAGCGCTGGTATGCAGCGATCCACGAAACGCAAAACGATCGTGAAGTGGTAAGCCTGTACGCGCAGATCGTGCAGCCGGTGCTGGATGCGCAGGCGCGGCGTGAGATTAGCCGCTCGGCGGCGGAATCGACGCTGATGATTGCCGTCAGTCCCCTGGCGCTGGTGGATATGGCGTTTATCGCCTGGCGTAATTTACGCCTCATCAACCGCATCGCCACTCTGTACGGTATTGAGCTCGGCTACTACAGCCGCCTGCGCCTGTTCCGTCTGGTGCTGCTGAATATCGCTTTTGCCGGCGCCAGCGAGCTGGTGCGGGAAGTCGGGATGGACTGGATGTCGCAGGATCTGGCAGCCAGGCTATCGGCGCGCGCGGCGCAGGGGATTGGCGCCGGGCTGTTGACCGCGCGGCTGGGTATCAAGGCGATGGAGCTCTGCCGCCCGCTGCCGTGGATCGCCGATGATAAACCGCGGCTGGGGGACTTCCGCCGCGAGCTGATCGGCCAGCTAAAAGAGACGTTGCAGAAGAGCAAAAGCGGCGCGGAAAAATAAGTCGCTTAAGCATTCCCGGCTTGCGGCGTGAGCGCCTTAGCCGGGCTACCGCTCCACAGAAGGCTGTCACTTGTCTCACGGCGATGCGCAGCGCAATCCGGGGAGAAAAGCAGCGGCGATGACGACCGGTTCTTTATTGCCATTTTCCTCTCTGAGCGCATAACTTTACGGCAGAAAGGCCATTTTTCCGCCATACTGTCAATAATTGTTGACAGCTATCTTCACGCCAGCAAATAACTGTCCTATTATTCATCCGTTATTGGCCTCTTTAGGGTGAAAACTCCTATGCGTCTTGAAGTCTTTTGTGAAGACCGTCTTGGTCTGACTCGTGAATTGCTCGATTTACTGGTGCTGCGCGGTATCGACCTGCGGGGTATCGACATTGACCCTATTGGCCGAATTTATCTCAATTTCGCCGAGCTGGAGTTCGCTAGCTTCAGCAGTCTGATGGCGGAAATTCGTCGTATCGCCGGCGTCACCGACGTGCGCACCGTGGCGTGGATGCCGTCAGAACGTGAACATCTGGCGCTCAGCGCGCTGCTGGTGGCGATGCCGGAGCCTGTGCTCTCTCTCGACACCAAAGGAAAAGTCGAACTGGCTAACCCGGCCAGCTGCCAGCTGTTTGGCCAGAGCCAGGAGAAGCTGCGCAGCCATCCGGTCGCACAGCTGATTACCGATTTTAACGTCCAGCGCTGGCTGGAAAATAGTCCGCAGGAGTCCCACGCCGAGCACGTGGTGGTTAACGGGCAGAACTTCCTGCTGGAGATCACCCCGGTTTATCTCGAAGGCGAACACGGCGAGAAGGTGCTGACCGGCGCGGTAGCGATGCTGCGTTCAACGGTCCGTATGGGGCGTCAGCTGCAAACGATGACCATTCAGGATACCAGCGCCTTCAGCCAGATCCTCGCTGTAGGCCCGAAAATGCGCCACGTCGTCGAGCAGGCTCGCAAGCTGGCTATGCTCAGCGCGCCGCTGCTGATCGTCGGCGATACCGGTACCGGTAAAGATTTGCTCGCTCACGCCTGCCACCTCGCCAGCCCGCGAGCGGGGAAACCTTACCTGGCCCTGAACTGCGGCTCCATTCCGGAGGACGCGGTGGAGAGCGAGCTGTTTGGCGACGCTATCCAGGGCAAAAAGGGGTTCTTCGAGCAGGCTAACGGCGGTTCGGTTCTGCTGGATGAAATTGGCGAAATGTCGCCGCGAATGCAGACTAAGCTGCTGCGCTTCCTCAACGATGGAACCTTCCGCCGGGTCGGGGAAGATCATGAAGTCCACGTAGATGTACGGGTGATCTGCGCGACGCAGAAAAACCTGGTGGAGCTGGTGCAAAAAGGGTTGTTCCGCGAGGATCTCTATTATCGTCTTAACGTGCTGACGCTCTATCTACCGCCGCTGCGCGATTGTCCGCAGGACATCATGCCGCTGACCGAACTGTTTGTGGCGCGTTTCGCCGATGAGCAGGGTATCCCGCGGCCGAAACTTTCTGCCGATTTGAACAGCGTATTGACGCGCTATAGCTGGCCAGGCAACGTGCGCCAGCTCAAAAACGCGATTTACCGTGCCCTGACTCAGCTGGACGGTTTTGAACTGCGCCCTCAGGATATCCTGCTGCCGGATCACGACGTCTCGTCATTAGCGGTTGGCGAAGAAGCGATGGAAGGCTCGCTGGATGATATCACGCGCCGTTTCGAGCGCTCGGTGCTTACCCAGCTTTATCGTAGCTTCCCCAGCACGCGTAAACTGGCCAGGCGGCTTGGCGTCTCGCATACCGCCATCGCCAATAAACTTCGCGAGTACGGCCTGAGCCAGAAAAAAGGCGACGAGTAATTCCCGCCGACCGGTTGCCTGCGCCGTCGGTCGGCATTTCCAGAACATTTCCAGAAAAAGGAGGGGGCCTGGCGGCGAATGAATCTGTATATACTGCGTTTTTACCCTCTTTTTTGCAGGAATACGCATGTGGATCTGGCGTAGTCGTTTTTTTCAGTGGATGAAACTGCTGGTGCTCTCCAGCGCGATCTCTTTTGCGCTGTTCTGGTTTCACCTCCCGGCCGCGCTGCTGCTGGGGCCGATGATTGCCGGCATTTGCCTGAGCCTTCGCGGCGCGGAAATCCGCGTTCCCCGACCCTTTTTTATTGCCGCTCAGATGATTATCGGCTGCATGATCGCCCGTAGCCTGACGCCCTCGATTTTCGGTGTTCTGCTGGCAAACTGGGCGCTGGTGCTGCTGATTCTCTTCTCCACGCTCGCCATCAGCGCGCTGGCGGGATGGCTGCTGGTGCGCTATAGCGCGCTACCCGGCGCCACCGGTGCGTGGGGAAGTTCGCCGGGCGGCGCTTCGGCGATGGTTATTATGGCCCAGGAGTACGGCGCCGACGTTCGACTGGTGGCGCTGATGCAGTATTTGCGCGTACTTTTTGTTGCCGGCGCCGCGGCGCTGGTGGTTCGCGTTGCGCTCGGCGGCGAAGCCCAGGAGATGACTCAGCAGGTCGCCTGGTTTCCCCCGATAAGCTGGCAGCTACCGCTTACGCTGCTGGTGACGGCGGCCGCGGGATGGCTGGGGCTGCGTCTGCGCTTTCCGTCCGGTGCGATGCTTTTCCCGATGCTGATCGGCGCGCTGGTGCAGGGAGAAGGCTGGCTGCAGCTTGAACTCCCTGAGTGGCTGCTGGCGCTGGCTTATGCCGCCGTTGGCTGGAGCGTTGGTCTAAAGTTTAATAAACAGATCTTCCTGCTGGCGTTAAAAACCCTGCCGCAGATCCTGGCATCGATTATCGGCCTGATTCTGCTATGTGCGCTGATGGCTTATGGACTGACGCAGGTTTTACCGCTGGACTTTATGACCGCCTATCTGGCGACCAGCCCGGGCGGGCTGGACACGGTAGCGATTATCGCTGCCGGCACGCGGGCGGATATGTCTTTTATTATGGCGATGCAGACGTTGCGCCTGTTCACTATCTTGCTGACCGGCCCGGCGATTGCGCGCTTTATCTCCCGCTATGCGACGCGGGAATAAAAAAAGCCCCCGTTTAACGAGGGCTTACGTTACCTGGTGGGGATATTACGCTTTCAGCGCGGCCAGGGCTGCGTCGTAGTCCGGCTCTTCGGTGATTTCATTCACCAGCTGGCTGTATACCACCTGGTCGTTTTCATCAATCACGACCACAGCACGCGCTGCCAGACCGGCCAGCGGGCCCGCGGAGATCGCTACGCCGTAGTCGGCCAGGAACTGCGCACCGCGCAGAGTGGACAGAGTCACGACGTTGTTCAGGCCTTCAGCGCCGCAGAAGCGTGACTGGGCGAACGGCAGGTCGGCGGAAATGCACAGCACTACGGTGTTGTTCAGTTCTGACGCCAGTTGGTTGAATTTACGTACCGATGCCGCGCAAACGCCGGTATCGATGCTTGGGAAAATGTTCAGCACTTTACGGGAGCCCGCAAACTGGCTCAGCGCGACGTCAGAGAGATCTTTGGCCACCAGCGTAAACGGCTGCGCTTTAGCGCCTGCCTGCGGAATGGTGCCTTGAACAGAAACGGGGTTGCCCTGGAAATGCACGGTTTGTGACATGGTTATCTTCCTGTTTACATATAGTTAACGTCGCGGCTAGTGTATGACATCCGTCATCGGCACGGCAAATCCTTTTAATACTTACCTGCGAGGTTCAGGGAATGCGAAATCTGCGAGTCTATGAAGAAGCCTGGCCGCTACATAGCCCTTTTGTGATCGCCCGCGGCAGCCGCAGCGAGGCAAAAGTCGTGGTGGTGGAAATTGAAGAGAATGGCGTCAAGGGCACGGGGGAATGCACGCCTTATCCTCGTTATGGAGAGAGTATCGCCTCGGTGATGGCGCAGATTATGGCGATCGGCGAACAGATTGAGCGGGGCGTCACTCGAGAGCAGATTCAACGCCTGCTGCCGCCAGGGGCCGCGCGTAATGCAGTGGACTGCGCGCTCTGGGACTGGCAGGCGCGCAGCGCGGGTAAAAGCATCTCGCAGCTGTTAGGCGTGACGCTGCCCAAGCGGGTGGTTACGGCGCAAACGGTGGTGATCGGCACCCCCGAGCAGATGGCGGCCAGCGCGTCGGCCCTGTGGGAGAAAGGTGCCACGCTGCTGAAAGTGAAGCTTGATGACCATCTGATTAGCGAGCGGTTAATTGCCATTCGCGAGGCGGTTCCGCAGGCAACGCTCATCGTCGATGCCAATGAAGCCTGGCGCAGCGACGGTCTGGCCGAGCGCTGTCAGCTGCTGGCGGACGTCGGCGTCGCGATGCTGGAGCAACCCCTTCCGGCTGGGGCCGATGAAGCGCTGACGAATTTTATCCATCCGCTGCCTATTTGCGCTGATGAGAGCTGCCATACTCGCGATAGCCTGGCGGCGCTGCGCGGCCGCTATGAAATGGTTAATATCAAGCTGGATAAGACCGGTGGTCTGACTGAAGCGCTGCTGCTGGCGGAGGAGGCAGAACGCCTGGGGTTTGCACGGATGCTGGGCTGTATGCTGTGTACGTCGAGAGCGATTAGCGCGGCGCTACCGCTGGCGCCGCTGGCCCGTTTTGCCGATCTTGATGGTCCAACATGGCTGGCCGTGGATGTCGAGCCGGCGCTGCGCTTCAGCACCGGGGTGCTTCATCTCTGAGAGTGCCAGTGCAGCAGCTCCGTCATGGCCTGCAGATATTTCTCCGTTGCTTCGTCGGCGGATATTGCCGGGAATTCGGCGGTGATACAGGGCAGGCCTATATCGGCGCACCAGCTGCCAAAAGAACCGGGCGTTTCATAGCCGACGCTACCCACCAGCGGCAGGCTAAACGCATCGGCCAGCCAGTGCCCCAGTTCGCTGTGGCCGGGGTCTTCAATGCAGGCCAGCGGATCGTGAAATGAGATCACCCATGCCGGGTGGATCTGATGGATCAACTGGCACAGCGCCCGGGTCTCGGGTTCCGAACCTGGCTTTTCGCCGTTGAGTAGAACGACATCGCGCTGCTCTGCCGCGCTGTTCCAGCGGTAGACGGTTTCTCCTTCCTTCCAGTTCGCCGCTGGAAAATTCCGGTTCAGGTCGATACCGCGTGCGTTAGCCCGCAGCCCCAGCTGACAGCCGTCAGGGTTGACCGCCAGCACCACGTGATGACGGCGCAGCTCTGGCTTGAGGGTTCGTAGCGCACAGGAGAGGGTGACGATGGAGGCGTTTTCATCGCCGTGAGTACCGGCAAGGATCAGGCCGCTACGGCTATCGGCCAGCGGCGCCGGAAACCACAGCAGCGGCGCGCCCAGGTAAGACTGGCCGTAGCGTTGGGTTCCAGGCGGAAAATCACCGCGCTGGGGGCGAGGACGAGAAACGGGCATAGGGCATCCTGTTATCAGGTTATTTTTCAGCAGTGTTGTGTAAAACCGTCCCGGAATCAAATAGTTTCCAGCAATGTTGAAATCAGCATATATGTCAACTTTCTTTCACAAGCTGTTTGCAATTTCAGGTGATGAAACAAATAATTATCGCACTGCCAGCTCTGGTTTTTTTATTTTAAAGGGGATCTTATGAAGTATCCTGTCAAATTGACATGCGGCGCGCTGTGGTTAGCCAGCGTCTCTTCTCTTGCCTGGGCGGCGGATGTCCCGCCCGGCACCGTATTAGCCGAAAAACAGGTGCTGGTGCGGCACATAAAAGATGAGCCCGCCACCTTAGATCCCGCGAAAGCCGTCGGCCTGCCTGAAATTCAGGTTATCCGCGATCTTTTTGAAGGTTTAGTCAATCAGGATGAGAAAGGCAACCTAATACCAGGCGTGGCGACTCGCTGGCAGAGCAATGATAACCGCGTCTGGACGTTTACCCTGCGCGATAATGCCCGCTGGTCCGATGGAACGCCGGTGACGGCAGAAGATTTTGTCTATAGCTGGCGGCGGCTGGTTGACCCCAAAACCACATCACCCTTTGCCTGGTTTGCGGCGCTGGCCGGTATCGCCAATGCGCAAAATATCATTGATGGTAAAGCCGCGCCGGATACCCTTGGCGTCACCGCCGTAGACGCGCGAACGCTGCGCGTTCAGCTGGATAAACCGCTGCCGTGGTTCAGCAATCTGACCGCCAGCTTTGCGTTTTATCCGGTCCAGAAGGCGAATGTTGAGAGCGGCGACAGCTGGACCCGTCCGGGAAGCCTGATTGGCAACGGCGCGTACGTTTTAAAGGATCGCGTGGTGAATGAAAAACTGGTGGTGGTTCCCAATACGCACTACTGGGACAACGGCAAAACGGTGATCCAGCAGGTCACGTTTACGCCCATTAATCAGGAGTCAGCGGCAACTAAGCGCTATCTGGCCGGTGATATCGATATTACCGAGTCGTTCCCGAAAAATATGTATCAGAAGCTGATGAAGGATATTCCGGGGCAGGTTTACACTCCGCCACAGCTGGGCACCTATTATTACGCATTTAACACACAGAAAGGGCCAACCGCCGATGAGCGCGTCCGCCTGGCGCTGAGTATGACTATCGACCGCCGTCTGATGGCGGAAAAAATTCTGGGTACTGGTGAGAAACCGGCCTGGCGTTTTACTCCGGATGTCACTGCCGGCTTCACTCCCCAGCCGTCGCAAATCGAGAGCATGAGCCAGGCTGAGCTGAATGCCCAGGCCAAAGCGCTGCTGCAGGCGGCGGGCTACGGCCCGGGTCGCCCGCTGAAGCTCAGCCTGTTGTATAACACCTCGGAGAATCATCAGAAAATCGCCATTGCGGTAGCGTCTATGTGGAAGAAGAATCTTGGCGTCGACGTGAAGCTGCAAAATCAGGAGTGGAAAACCTATATCGACAGCCGTAATACCGGCAACTTCGATGTGATTCGCGCTTCGTGGGTGGGGGATTACAATGAACCTTCAACGTTCCTGTCGCTGCTAACCTCGACGCACAGCGGTAATATCTCCCGCTTCAACGATCTGGCCTACGACAAAATTCTCACTCAGGCGGCGCTGGAAACGTCGGAAAAGGCGCGCAATGACGATTACAACGCGGCGGAAAAAATCATTATGGCGAAAGCGCCTATCGCGCCGATTTACCAGTATACCAACGGGCGACTGATTAAACCGTGGCTGAAAGGGTATCCGATTGCCAATCCGGAAGACGTCGCCTATAGCCGCACGATGTATATCGTGAAGCACTGATGAGCACCGGTTGCCTGCGGGCGTCAGGCAACCATCACATCTCTCCAGAGCGCGGCCCGCAGCGCCAGCTAACCTGTATTCTATTTCCCGACGCAGCGGCAAACCTCACTTTTGCCAGCTCTCACTCTCCTGGTCAATGAACAGCGTAGAGGCCATCAGATATCATTTTTAAAATCTATATTTATCCTATCTGAAATTATTGATATCTATATTTATCGTCGGGGTTGGGCTGGCTGATGGCTTGCGAGCGGTCAAACGTACTCAACATATCTTTTTGGATACGCGCAATCTTTTCCGCATCGGGAATGGCCTGATTGCCTTCGCTCATTGATTAACATCAATAAACTCCGTTTGTTTATATGTGAATTTAATATTTATTCATTTGTGAGATGTGAATTTTTTATTTATCGCAGTCAGATGATGAATGTTTTTGTTGATTTTGTGCGCATGATGCTTATTATTTTTTGTATTTTCATTTAAATGCTTAAGCAAAGTCTTATATTTGGCCTGAATACGGATGAGTTGCTCTATTCTGATGTCTGGCCCTGCGATGATTGTGCAAAGAAAATCGTTATGTTTGGCCCATACGCCTCCAGGGAAGGAAGCGCTATGGCCAGGATATTGCGAGTGCGGCTGTAAGGCGGCCTCTGATTTAAGCTGAGGCTGCACGTCAGAGAGGCGCGAATAGCGGCGTCGCATTTCCGCTTATGCGCTGCATCGTTACTGATTTGAGTAATGGCAAAGCGGGGCGTCTTTTATCTGGAAGATAAAAAAATTCAACGCCAATGGGCGCTCTTTTTAGCTGCGCGTTTTCATAATGACGTGCAGAAGAGCGTTTATCTGGGCTGAGCAGGCGCTAAAAGAACGGGCGGGAAATAATATGCGTCAGAGTGTCTAAGTTTTTAAAGGCCTTGAGTACGAGCAGGATGCGTGCGAGAAACTTTAACTTCATGCCATGCTGGCGATACGTCAATTATTACGCGTCCTCAAATACAGACTTTGATATCGCTATATTCAGAAAGGCGTTTGAATAAATTCTAAAAGACGCCGCGTTGACTCAGAAATTATGAGCCGAAATGAACACGCTGGCCCCTGAATTAATCGGGTGCGTTGTTTAATCAATTATCCGGAAATGGCTGATGTTGGTAAATATCAACACCGCTTCGCGAAAGGCAAGCCGCAGTACTGGAAACAGAGAGCACTCGTTGTTTTCTGTTTAAAAAACCACCTGGTTCGGGCGTGCAGTTGGGGTGAGATGAATCCCTTTCTGGATATGGCGGCGCTTTCTGTCGCCCCTCAGGCGAGGGTCTGGAAGCGTTATAGAAAAGTTTAAGGGTGAGGGCCGTCAATCGGAAAATAGCGCGGAGCAGCCCGACAAAGCCCTGGAAGACACGGACGTGCCCCTGTCGCAGGTGGGTCTGATATCAAAAGCGTAATACAGGAGCAGGGATGAAAACAGTACGACCGTTATGGGGACGGGGACAGATGATCTCTCCCCAACATTTTCAGCAGGAAACCGCGCAATCGGCCTGGCAGACAGAGTATGTCGCCCGGCTGGGGGCAATTCATCCCTGGGGAGTGGCGCGGGCGGAGTTTAATACCGCGCTGCTGAAGCAGGGGAAACTGAAAGCCGACCACCTGTGCGTGCGTTTCGCCGACGGCACGCTCATTGATAGCGATAACGCCGATGCGTTGCCGCCGGTGATGAACCTGCCGGAAACAGAACATCACGAACTGACGGTGGTTCTGGCGCTGCCCCATGAGCATGAGAACGGTGGCAACTGTCTGCAACCGGAGCAGAGAGCGGAGCGTCCCGTGCGCTGGCGTCTGGCCTGGCGGGAGGTGCGAAACCGCTATGGGGAGGACTGCCGCCAGATTGCGGTAATGCAGCCGGAGCTGACGCTGCGTGAGGCCGATAGCGACAACGCTGATTACCAGACCGTCGCCGCGATCCGTCTTACGCGCGATAGCCAGGGACACTGGTCGCAGGACGAGTCTTTTCTGCCGCCGCTGCTGAACGTACAGGCCAGCCGTTGGTTGAGGGAACAAACCGAACAGTTGACGGGTCAGCTCCGTGCGCGCCTGCAGCGCCTGATGTCTATGCGTCGGGAAAGCAACGAGCGAATGGCCGACTTCGCGGTAGCGGACGTGTCGCTGTTCTGGCTGCTGAGTGCGCTCAACAGCGCTGAGCCGTTGCTCAGCCATTTTGTTCGTCATCCGCAGGTGCATCCGGAACGTCTGTATACAGCGTTGGCCGGTCTGGCAGGTAGCCTGCTGACTTTTTCTCTTGAACACACTACAGCCGATATTCCGGCCTATCGTCATGAGCAGTTAACGGCGGTCTTTCCTCCATTGTTTGACTTGCTGGGGGGACTGCTGGAAGCCAGTCTGCCATCGAGGGTGGTGTCGATTGACATGGTTCATGATGAACGACGCAAGCGCTGGCATGCCCGTCTGCACGATCCACGACTGCGTGAAGAGGCGGATTTTTATCTCTCGGTACGATCGGCGCTGCCGGTAGCGCAGCTACTGGAGCAGTTTCCGCTTCAGTGCAAAGCGGGCAGCCCGGATGAAGTCGACCGGGTCGTTAACGGTTCGCAACCCGGCATCCCTCTGCGCGCGATGAGCCACGTTCCGGCGGCCATCCCGCTGCGCCTGGAGAACCAGTATTTCACCCTTGATATGGCCCATCCGGCGGCGCGAGCGATGCTGTTGGAAGGCAGTTGCGTCTTTTACGTCCCCGGTCTGCTGGGCGCCCCTGAACTCGAACTCTATGCGGTACTGCGCTCATGAAACAGGATACGAATATCGACGCCCTGATGGCTGACGCCTGGTTGACGGTGACGGAACTGCGGTGCGGGGCGAGACTGGCCGACGGGGAGGGCGAACGCCTCTGGCGACATTGCGTAGAGCATATTGAAAAGGTCATGGCGGAACTGGAGACCGCGGGCCTCAGCGAGGCGAGCCGTCGGCATATTCTCTACGCCTGGTGTGCACTGCTGGATGAGACAGCTAAAGGACGTGAAGGTGAGGATGATGCCTGCATCGTCTGGTATGACCGTCCGCTGCAGGCGAAATACTTCGGTGCCCTGGACGCCGGCGATGCGCTGTATGAGCGGATGCGACAGGTTCTGCATGAGCCCGCGCCGGATGTGGCGGTACTGACCTGCTTCCATCGCGTGTTGATGCTGGGCTTTAAGGGATGTTATGCCCTGGATGAGCCGGTTCGCGACCAGCTTATCACCAGACTGGCGGAGCGCGTTTCGCCGTTTGAAACCGACCAGAGCCAGCCTGTACTGGCGGGTATATCCGGGCGTAGCGGCCTGGCGGACGGGTTGCGACGCTGGCCGGTTTGCCTCGGGCTGTCGCTGGTTGCGATCGCCGCGCTGTGGCTGGGGCTAAATCATTGGCTTGATTCCCTGATTACAACCCTGCTGCTCGGGGCGGAAAAATGAGCGTGAACCATTTGCGCCTGTTATGGCTCTGGGCCGGGATCCTTGCGGTACTGCTCTGTTTGCTGTTTCTGCCGCTGGCTACCGGCGGGCGGATTCTGGCTGTTGCGCTGATCCTGACCGCAGTCATCGTTGCCCTGATTGTCGCCGGGCGCAAGGGGGAATGGGGACTTACAGAGGATGCCTGGCTGGATGACATTCCGGACGCGCCGTACTGCCTGCCGGTGGTGCTGGTCTGCGGTGATATCGCCAGGTGGCCGGAGTGCGGGGTGGTTTTGCGTACGGCTCAGGGCTGCTGGTTAAATGTTCCTACCGCCGAACTGCAGCAGACGGTACGTACTCTTCTGCGTAAACGCCCGGATCTGATATCGCAGCTGGCGGTGATGGTCTGCGTTTGCCCGCAGTTGCACGGTGATGAGGCGGCGCTGGCGGTCGGGCTTAATGAGCTGCGCTGGCAGCTGAACCAGGCGCGGAGCGACTGCCGCCGCTCGGTGCCTTTACTACTGAGCAGTCACGTGGCAGGGGCGTCTGTTCCTCACTCGCTATGGCAGACAGCGCAGACCGGGGAAGCCATGCAGGTGTGGCAGGCGAATGACGCGCCTTGCTGCACCGGGACCTGGCTGGCGCAAAAGAACGGAAGGGAGCGTCTGGCCACACAGGTGAGGATGAATGCGCTGGTTCGCCTGACGCACGAGACGGCGCTGGCTATGCTGACGGCGCCCTCTGTTGATACGCCCCCGGTGATACCCGCTATGATGCTGTATCACATGACGCCGTCGGGGGCACCGGTTCTGCCTCAGAATCTGTGGCAGCGCTGGTTGTCTCATCATACCGCTCTGGGCTCACTACCTGGCTGGCAGCCTGATACCTCATCAGCGGATGTCCTGTTACCGGATTTTATTCTGCCACTGTTGCCATTGGGCGTCAGCGAGACGCCACGCGCCAGGATTTTACGCCGGGCGTTCTGTCTGTTCACCCTTGCCATTCTCATCGCACTGTGCGCCAGCGCGTGGAACAACCGCCAGCTACTGCAGCGGGTGGGGTTCGATATTCAGCACTATGAGCAGATTGCGATGGTTGACTACGCCTCGAAAGCCCGCGCCCTGCAAATCCTGAGTGGGGATGCGGTTCAACTGGATCAGTGGGCGCGCCGCGGTGAGCCGCTGAACCTGAGTCTCGGTCTGTATCACGGGGCCTATTTACGCATACCGGTGTTGGCCGCGATTCGTTCCTGGGAACCCCCACCTCCGCCACAAAAACCAGCACAAAAAACCGTGCCGAAAACCATCCGCCTCGACAGCATGTCGCTGTTCGATACCGGGAGGTGGGCGCTTAAGCCCGGATCGACAAAGCTGCTGGTGCACTCGTTGGTTGGCATCAAAGCAAAACCCGGCTGGCTGATTGTCGTTGCGGGCCATACCGACAGTACCGGTGAGGAAAAAGCCAACCAGATACTTTCGCTGAAGCGTGCCGAATCGGTGCGCGACTGGATGCGTGACACCGGAGATGTACCGGAGAGCTGTTTTGCGGTGCAGGGCTTCGGCGAGAACCGTCCTGTAGCCACCAATGAAACGGTTGAAGGGCGTGCGCTGAACCGCCGTGTCGAAATCAGTCTGGTACCGCAGGTGAATGCCTGCCAGCCACCGGGCATGCCTTCGGCCTTATCGCGGGAGAGCGGCGCGTCAATCAATGAAACGGAGAAGTAGCATGGCAACTCCGGTCTGCCTGTTGCTGAAGAGCAACGGCGGAGCGGATATCACAGACTCCCATTCGCCAAACGTAGGTGTCACTACTTGAGCCTGAAACGGGCAGGTTTTCCTGTCCGCAGTTATTTTGCTGAGCAGCCGCGGGGCAAGTGTTCAACAACGACAAAAATTGGTCTGCTGGCCTGATGCGCTTTGGTAAGTGAACAGCGACGGGCGGTAGCGTACCTGAAATGATTGAAGAGAAACTCTCATGGAAAATCCCGCCATTTTGTTACGTCGTCTTCACCCAAACTGCGCCCGCGCAACAGAAGGTCTCTTCTGCCTGCCGCCGAACGCCGGGATAAGCCTGCTCTGCCAGCAGATATTACCGGCGGTAAGCCAGCTGCGCTTAAGCCCTGTGGCTGCAGGACAGTTGCCTCAGCGTCCTTCTCCGGGTCGGGACGATAAGAAAATGATTGCGATGACGTTTGAGAAAGAGGTGAGCGTATGAGTGATATCCCGGCACAGCAGTTCAGCCACAACCATCCTCTGTTAACGGTGCGCGGCTGCCGCGCCCTGCTGGACGTGCTGGCCTTTGAAGGCGATGAGGCCCTGAGCGAACCGTTCAGCTACCAGATTGAATTCACCAGCGCCGACAAAACCCTCACGCCGCAGCAGATGCTGATGCAGGATGCCGCCTTCACCCTGCTGGCCCCGGTTGACCAGGGCTTCGGGGTAAAAATCCGGCAGCCGGTACGCACGATTCAGGGCGTGGTGACGGCGTTTGAGCGCCTTTCCGCCTCCCGGGACGAAACGCATTATTCCCTGAC
>NZ_BCZK01000006.1 GCF_001598695.1 Klebsiella oxytoca NBRC 105695
TGTCAGAATCCGAGTCACTATCAGAATCTGAGTCACTATCAGAATCGGAATCGCTGTCAGAGTCCGAGTCACTGTCTGAATCGGAATCGCTGTCGGAATCAGAATCGCTGTCGCTATCCGAGTCGCTGTCAGCATCCGAGTCACTATCGGAGTCCGAATCACTGTCCGCATCTGAGTCAGTTTCTGAAATCGAAGAGTGGTGATCTTTATTTGAGGTACCAGCAAACATTGCCGCAATACCCAGCAAAGCCGCGCCCGCCATTACCCATCCGGCAATACTTTGCCCTGCGCCTCCGGAGGCGATGACTTCTGAGAGATCGCTAATCAGCGAATAGTGGGCCCCATCGGTACCCGCACCTTCCAGCCACCATAGTGCGCCGGTTTCATCATCCATGAGCACCAAATCACTGTGCTGTCCATGCTCATCCACAACGAAAAAGTTTTTAATAGTAACGGTATCGCCGTTGTGGAGTTTTAGAACCAGATCATTACCTTGCCGGGTATACGAACTAATATCTTCACGCTTAACGTGCAGGAGAACCACTGACTGCGTATTGAGATTAATTAGATTGCCATCAACGGTGTATTCAACACCCGTTTCTTTCACTGTCACATTTATATTTTTCATCAGGTTACACCCTTGAAATGAAGACGCAGTCAGAGGTATGAGATAATTCTTAATTAGGCATCTTATTAGATATACCAGAACTTGCAGTCCCGCAAGGAGAGGGAAAACATTCCATTCACATCCTGAAATAACACAAACCCCATATATTACATAACGTTAAAATAATGAGCTTACATTTTGAGATGTTAATAAGAGAGATAATTAAAACGGTTACTCACGGTTATTACAATAAAGATAAAGTCATGGATAATACTTTTCTAATAGCGTTAAACCGCCATTTTTATGATAATAGAAAAATATCTGTGATATCTCTCAAAAAAATCATGCAAGAAAAAGCAAAAAATAATTTAAAGTTTAAAGTAAATTTTAAGCAATATCCATTATATTTATAATGGTTTACTTATAAAAATAAATTGTTTGTGAATGGGGAAATTTATAAATAAGCAAGAGGGAATTCAGAGAGAGTCTTTTAAACCCACAAAGTTAATGTGAGTTATCGGAAATTAAAGAAACGTTTCGATGTAGTTTTAATTAAAATACTACCCACAAATAATTTAATGCATATGCATAATAAAAAACCCCGGCCTGCCGCTGAGGGATCCCCATAAAACAGCGCTAATAAACCAGCACCATACTTCGGTAGGCTCTGGCGAGGTGGTTAAGAACGGTGCTCAGCACCGTTCGCCTTAATATTAGCGGGGAGTGTCGCAGGACATTCTCCGCTAACGTCAGATAAGAGATTACCCGCCGCGATTTAACACTGTTGGCCTGATACCTTACATGTAATCCTTTACTTTCTGCATGATAACCAATAAGCCACAGGACTATTGTGCTCAGCGTTGCCAGCAGGCTCAGCACCAGCATTCTTCCCGCTGAACGGCTGTAACTGGCCCGCAGACCGAACCCGAACCGTTCGCTTTTCTCATCGCGGAAGTTCTGCTCTATCTGCATTCGGCGACTGTATAACTTCATGATTTCACGTGGCTTAAAGTCGTCTGTGCTGCTGAAGATGAGCCACGGCTCTTTTGCTGAAGAGCGCCCGTCGCAAACCTGAGGTTTGCGTTTTATACGATACCTTGAGTGCCGGTGTTTCCGGCCTTTTGGTTCTTTCCTGTGCAGATAAAAATGTCCCTCACACCGGGCATACTCCGCCCGTGCAAGCGTGCCTGGCCCCGGATATTCTGGTTTACTGCTGGCCTGTAATTCCTGACGTCTGAACCAGTATTCACCTTTGCTGTTCAGGCGCATCTGGATATTACCCCTGACACGGCCAATAAAATCCCATCCGAGCGACCGGATATGCCGGAACCAGGCATTCTGGAAGCCCGCATCGGTAACGATGATGACTCTGGCCGTCGGGTTCACCGCCCCGGCAAGGGCATCAAGGAAGGCCTTTTGTATCTGTCCATTCTGCTGCTTTTCTGACGGGACTATCCAGCTTAACAGCGGAAGCGAACGCCCATCGCAAAGCAGACTGGCGCGGAGCACATGATATTCCTGAGACGGATAGCCACTCCAGTCAACCGCAATAACACACAGCGATAATTTCCGTGTCAGCATGGTGATAATGCCATTGAAAATCAGAGGAATATCCTGATGGAGTGATTTATTGCCCAGTAGACGATCAACTCGTTTGATTTTGTTTTTGACCTGAGCAGCGCCGGGTAAATAACGTCCGATACTGGTCAGCGTCAGTGACGCGCCGTTGATTAAGGCAAGCGTGGCGTCAAGAAGGGCATTTTGTCGGTATTTGTGAAACGGAGCTAAAGCATCCCGGAAGAAATTCTGACATACTCGGCAGGCAGGAATAGAGGTGATCTCATTGAATTGATAGCACAATCAGTAGATCACAAAACTCTATGCCTGTCTTTTTTCACCCGCCCATTACTGGGGATTCCTCAGCGTCAAGCGGGGTTTTAGGTTTAGCGGGCTAATCCTAATCGCGGAATTTCTATCGCCGGACAGCGATCCATCACCACGTTTAGACCAGCATCTCGGGCGAGCACTGCCGCTTGTTCATTGATGACCCCTAGCTGTAGCCACAAAGTTTTAGCACCGATAGCCACCGCTTCCTGGGCAACGCCCCAGGCTGCTTCTGAGTTGCGGAAGACATCAACCATGTCCACTTTTTCCGGCACCTCGGCCAGCGTGGCATATCCTTTTTGCCCCAGCAGCGTAGTACCCGCAACCTTAGGAGAAACCGGAATGACGTGATATCCCTGCTCCAGAAGGTACTTCATCACCCGATAGCTTGGGCGATCGGGTTTGTCGCTTGCCCCCACCAGGGCGATAGTCCGGGTCGAGGTCAGAATACCTGCGATATCGTTCTCTTTCATCATCATCCTCCTGCTATTTAGCCCAAGTGTATGCTAATCCGAATAAACCAGCATTAGTGCTAACCCGCAGATGCGTCAAATTTTTTCATCCCGATGCTTGCAGCAGCAGACACTTCCAGTAATCTGTCTGCAGGTCAAAATGTGGAATGAAATGATGGAACTAACAACACGTACACTGCCAGCACGTAAACATATTGCGCTGGTTGCTCACGATCACTGTAAAGATATGCTGATGAAATGGGTAGAGCGCCACCAGCAGCTTCTGGCACAACATACGCTATCGGCAACAGGTACAACCGGTAATCTGGTATCACGCGCAACCGGGCTGGAGGTGCACGCTATGCTGAGCGGCCCAATGGGCGGCGACCAGCAGGTAGGAGCCCTGATATCAGAAGGTAAAATTGATGTTTTGATTTTTTTCTGGGACCCGCTGAATGCGGTGCCGCATGACCCTGATGTTAAAGCGTTACTCCGTCTGGCAACCGTGTGGAATATTCCCGTTGCAACGAATGTCTCGACCGCCGACTTTATCATCCAGTCTCCCCACTTTAGCGATCCGGTCGATATTTTGATTCCTGATTACCAGCGTTATCTCGCTGAGCGTCTGAAATAAACCACGCTGGCGGCCTCGCCGCCAGTCATTACGGCTTTCTCGCAACCGGCACGTCCAGCGCCTTCAACATATCAACAAACGGTGACGGCTGCTCTTTATTAAACAACAACCAGACCCGCAGACGCGCGCGCGTAAGTGCGACATACAGCAAACGTCTCTCTTCTGCATCGGCAAAATCCTCCGGTTGTGGTAGCAGTGCCTGCTCCATAATCGACTCACGCGCCGAAGCCGGAAACGCATCATCACCGTCCTGAAGACCAAGGATAATGACGTAATCTGCTTGCTGCCCTTTGCTGGCATGAATAGTCATGAAATCGAGCTGAAGATGGGGCCAGCGTGTTGCAGCCTTTTCCAGCGCCGCTGGCTTCAAATGATGGTAACGCGCTAACAGCAAGATCCGCTGTTCTCGCTTGACGTAACCGCTCATTTTATCGAGCAGATCGTCGAGTTTATCCTCCGCTAACAACGTCACCGCTTTTTTGTCGCCTGCAATCAGACTGTTGAGTGGTTTCGTCAACTGATGCGGGTTCTGTTGGATAAATCCGTTTGCGACCTCGCCTATCCGGCTATTAAATCGGTAGGTCGTATCCAGCGCGCAACAATCCCCTTCGCCAAAATAGTGATTAAAAGCCGTCGTCAAAGAGAGTTGAGCACCGCTAAAACGATAGATAGCCTGCCAGTCATCGCCAACGGCAAACAGCGTGGTCTGCGTATTTTGTCGACGTAACGCGGCGAGTAGTGACGCCCGCTGCGGAGAGATATCCTGAAATTCATCCACCAGAATATGCTTCCACGGACTGACAAAGCGGCCTTTATCGAGAATATTTATCGCCTGATGAATCAGACCGGAGAAGTCGACGGCATTTTCATCTTTTAACGCCGTTTTCCAGGCTTTTAGTAAAGGGGCCATCAGCTTGACGCGTTTACTAAAAAGATCGCGTACCTCCTCAGGCGCCCCGGCAATCATCTCAGCCTGCGAGCCGCCATGCATGCGCATCAGGCTTACCCAGCGATCGAGGCGGCTGGCGATACGGCGCTGCAGCTTTTTATCCTGCCAGAAATCCCCTTCAGGGATCGGCCAGCCCATTTCTTCCTCCAGCCACAGTCGCCAGCCTTTCGCCTGCGCTTTTTTCTCCTGACACTGCTGCTGCCAGCTTTCGAGCAGAAGTTTTTGCCGCGCAGCGCTGTCGTTTTCCAGCTTGCTAATCATCGGCGCTTTTTTACTGCCCTGCTGAATAATATGCAAAGCCAGAGCATGAAAAGTGCGCGCGGAGATCTCGTCGGTTCCGAGGCGTTCGCGAATGCGCTCATCCATCTCCTGCGCGGCCTGTCGACCAAAAGCCAGCAGCAAAATTTGCTCAGCTGCCGCTTCGCCCCGGGTCAATAGCCAACCTGCTCGCGCCACTAAAACAGAGGTTTTACCGCTTCCGGCCCCTGCCAGTACCAGCAATGAACGCTCGCCGTTCACCACGGCGCGCGCCTGAGCCGGATTCAGCGGCGATGATTCAACTGCAGCAAAAAATCCCCGATATTGTTCCAGCATTGATTCAGTAAATTTTTGGTTATGCTCAAGCCTGGCCTTTTCCGTATCCCCCAACCAACTCTGGCACTGCCGCCATAATTCACGGCAGTTTTCAAATCCCTCAAGGCGGCTTGTCGGCACGGGGAGGCCGCTAAGGGCATGGCGAATTTTCTGCTGAATATCGGACACCTGCTGACGCGTCAACCATTTACCCTCGGCGCTTGAACGCGCCACATCAGCCAACTGCTGGCGCAGCAGATCGGCGGAAATCTCGCTCATTTCCGCGCTCCACTGCTGCCAGAGAGCATTCAGATGATGGTAAAAACGCTGAGTTTCGGTCCATTCGGTACCATGCAATCGCACAACTTTCTCGCCCGGTAGGATAAATTCCAGCTCTCCCCACACTAGCCCACGCTTGCAATGAATAGATAATAACTGATTGAAAGGTATAAGATATTCATGGCTATCACCGGAAACCTTTACTCCGGCATTAAGAAGTTGCACCCTGTCATAAGGGTGTTGAGCCATGCGTTTGCCCAATGTTGTCGCTCTGAGTTCCATATAATGTCGAATTTCAATCAGGTTGGATGTTTTTAAGTTTAACCGCCAGCGACCGGGTGCTCCAGCGTAAAAAACGCTACAATGGCCGGACCTTATTATCTACAGAATTAAACCGAGGGTTTATGCGTACCGTTCTGAATATTTTAAACTTTATCCTTGGCGGATTCGCCACCACGCTCGGCTGGCTTCTGGCGACGCTGGTCAGCATAGTACTGATTTTTACGCTGCCTCTCACCCGCTCCTGCTGGGAGATAACAAAACTCTCTCTCCTTCCCTATGGTAATGAAGCCATTCATGTTGATGAACTCGACCCTCAGGGAAAGAATAGCCTGCTTAACGCGGGCGGAACGTTGTTGAATATTTTATGGTTTATTTTCTTCGGCTGGTGGTTGTGCCTGATGCATATCTTTTGTGGGATCGCCCAGTGTCTGACCATCATCGGCATTCCGGTAGGCATCGCCAATTTTAAAATCGCCGCGATTGCTTTGTGGCCGGTAGGCCGGCGAGTCGTTTCCGTTGAGACCGCTCGTGCTGCGCGTGAAGCCAACGCGCGTCGCCGCTTTCAGTAATTGAATGGAACAGAGAAATGCTCAGCCCCCTGCTACGCCGCTATACCTGGAACAGTGCCTGGTTATATTACATCAGGATATTCATCGCACTCTGCGGTACGACCGCATTTCCCTGGTGGCTCGGCGAAGTAAAACTCACCATCCCTTTAACGCTTGGCGTCGTGGCCGCGGCGCTGACTGACCTGGACGATCGTCTGGCAGGACGTCTGCGTAATCTGGCCATTACCCTTGTATGCTTCTTTATCGCTTCGGCCTCGGTGGAGCTTCTCTTCCCCTGGCCCTGGTTATTCGCGGCAGGATTAACCGTTTCCACTATCGGCTTTATTTTGCTTGGTGGTCTGGGACAACGCTACGCCACCATCGCCTTTGGCGCGCTATTAATTGCCATCTACACCATGTTGGGGGTAACGCTTTACAGCCAATGGTATCTCCAGCCGCTGTTTTTGCTGGCTGGCGCGGTGTGGTACAACCTGCTCACCCTCGCCGGGCATCTGATTTTCCCTATCCGTCCCCTTCAGGACAATCTGGCACGTAGCTATGAGCAGCTCGCCCGCTATCTGGAGCTTAAATCCCGGCTATTCGATCCGGATATAGAAGATGAAAGCCAGGCCCCGCTCTATGACCTGGCAATAGCCAACGGCCAGCTGGTGACTACGCTGAACCAGACCAAAGTTTCCCTGCTGACTCGTCTGCGCGGAGATCGCGGCCAGCGCGGTACTCGCCGCACGTTACAGTACTATTTCGTGGCGCAGGATATCCATGAACGTGCGAGTTCATCGCATATTCAGTACCAAACGCTACGCGAACATTTTCGTTATAGCGATGTGATGTTCCGCTTTCAGCGTATGCTATCAATGCAGGCGCAGGCCTGCCAGAAACTGTCGCGTGCCATTCTGCTGCGCGAGCCCTACCTGCACGACACTCATTTTGAGCGCGCTTTTATGCATCTTGACGCAGCGCTCGATCGCGTTAAGGCCAGCGGCGCGCCAGCGGAACAGATTAAAGCGCTGGGTTTTTTGCTGAATAACTTACGGGCTATTGACGCCCAGCTGGCGACAATTGAATCAGTCCAGACCACCGAACAGTCCATTCACAGTACGGAAAACCTGTTAGCCGACGACCAGCCTAACGGATTTAGCGATATCTGGCTGCGCTTGCGCAGTAATATGTCTCCTGAGTCAGCCCTGTTTCGTCATGCAGTTCGAATGTCGATAGTCCTGTGCGCTGGTTATGCCTTTATCCAATTGACCGGACTGAACCATGGCTACTGGATATTACTGACCAGCCTGTTTGTTTGTCAGCCAAACTATAACGCCACTCGCCATCGGCTGGCGTTAAGGATAATCGGGACCTTGATTGGTGTGGCCATCGGCCTGCCGGTACTGCTCCTCGTCCCGTCCGTTGAAGGCCAGCTGCTTTTGATTGTCCTGACCGGCGTGCTGTTCTTCGCTTTCCGTAATGTGCAGTACGCCCACGCGACAATGTTCATTACGCTCCTTGTCTTGCTCTGTTTTAACCTCCTGGGAGAAGGTTTTGAAGTTGCCCTACCGCGCATATTCGACACTCTGATTGGCTGCGCTATCGCCTGGGCCGCAGTGAGTTTTATTTGGCCGGACTGGAAATTCCGCAATCTCCCTCGAGTGCTCGAGCAAGCAATCAATGCCAACTGCCGATATTTAGATGCCATTCTTGAGCAATATCACCAGGGGCGCGACAACCGCCTGGCCTATCGTGTTGCACGCAGAGCCGCGCATAACCGGGATAGCGAACTGGCCTCTGTCGTATCGAACTTATCAACAGAACCCAAAGCGGGCTCACAAATGCGGGAAACTGCTTTTCGTTTGCTCTGCCTGAACCATACCTTTACCAGCTACATCTCTGCTCTGGGAGCCCACAGGGAAAAGCTGACAACACCAGATATTCTGGCGCTGCTGGACGATGCCGTGTGTTATGTGGATGACGCGCTGCACCATTCGCCAACCGATGAACTACGGGTACAGCAGGCTTTAGCAAGCCTGCAGACCCGGATCCACCATCTTGACCCTCGCGCCGACAGCAAAGAGCCTTTAGTTCTGCAGCAAATTGGACTGCTGCTGGCGCTACTGCCAGAAATTTGTCGGCTACAGCGACAGGTTGAGATTCAACCTGAGTAGGCCTCCATCTCCTGTACCTGTACCGCCGCCCACTCCTCAAGCTCCTGACGCTGTTGCGTCGGGAGCGTGGCCGCATGCACGCCCGCAATAGCTCCCTCTAATGAATAAAGGACGTTTACCGTTAGCGCTTTATTCATTTTTCGTAGTCTGAGCCAGGCTTCTTTAGCGCCAATTTTTCGCAGCGTTAATTCATCTTTGATACCTGAATTAATCAACTGGAGCTCCATGTGAAAACTAATATTTGGAAGATTCTTTAATCTTCCGGAATGTCGCTGCCGATGTTTTTCATTACGAGCGGTCTGTAATGATAGCGCTGATAAATGAAAAAGCATTTTGCTGTCACGCCAAAGCCCTTCATCTATATGATAGTACTTAAGCGCAACCAGACGGCCATTCTTCTGCATCTTCAACAGCGGGTTTTTATGCGCCACGCGATACTGCGCACTCTGCTCACAAACCCGAAGATAGATCTCCCCCTCAGCCATCATGGCAAACACGGTATTATCTATCGCCAGGCTATAGCCACCAAATAAGGGCCGACAGCTTATTTTTCCTAATGGAGACAAACATGCCCGAAACTGATGGATCCTAAGACATACGAGTTTCTTCATGATTATTCCTTTGTTAATCATGTAAATAAGACATAAATTTGCTAACGGATCCGCTAATAAGAAAATAAGGGAGTTCCCTTTATGCAGCAACATGAATTATCTCTTTATTTTACTCAGCTTGTTTTTTTGCGAGCAGCTTTCCGAAAATAGCCTTTTGATGAAGTAAAAAGCAGGAAAGGTAAAATGCTTAATTAATATTAATCAACCCGGAGAACATAAAGCATGGCGTCACCCGCGATTTGTAAATGGTTAACGTCATAATTTGTGGGAGGAATTTTTTAAAGAAGAAATGACCACAACGATGAATTCACATTCTGTACACCCCATCACTCAACGCTGTCAGCTTGTCTTCATTGCCAAAGATGTACAAATTTCATCCAGAAAACGAGAAAATAGAGTTGATCTTTCATCCTGTCGCATATACTGTATATGCATACAGTAACCCACAGGCGGGATAGACTATGTTTACATCAGCTCACGCAAATCGTTCACCACTGACTTCTACTTCAGTACGTCGTCGCTCTCATGACGCTGCCGAACAGCCAGCTAACGGGCTGATCAGTGAAATAGTCTATCGAGAAGATCAGCCCATGATGACGCAACTGCTACTGCTTCCTTTATTACAACAGCTTGGTCAGCAGTCGCGCTGGCAGCTCTGGCTGACACCACAGCAGAAGCTGAGTCGCGAATGGGTGCAGTCATCCGGTTTACCGCTATCCAAGGTGATGCAAATCAGTCAGCTCTCCCCTGCTAATACGCTCGAATCAATGGTTCGCTCACTGCGCACGGGAAACTATAGCGTGGTCATTGGCTGGCTGTCGGAAGAACTCACCGTTGAGGAACATGAACGACTGGTTGCCGCTGCAGAAGAAGGTCACGCGATGGGCTTTATCATGCGTCCGGTAAGAAATACCGCTCAGCCTGGCAGACAACATTCCGGGCTAAAAATTCACTCAAACCTGTATCATTAACTGAGTTTAGGATTAATCCTGGAATTTTTTTTGCCCGCGACTGAGATTGGCTTTCATCGCGGGCGTTTTTGTTAAAATGCTTGTCTGATGCGGGTTCGCGACTTTTTTTGCCTCGATTGAAGCCAACCCTATTTGTTAAACATAGTGTACACAACCCTTTTTTTTCATATGCCTGACGGAGTTCACACTTGTAAGTTTCTAACTAAGTTGTAGACTTTACATCGCCAGGGGTGATCGGCTTACGCTGCATGTATCAGCACAGTTAACAACAAGTCACGCCCCGGGTGAAGGATTTAACCGTGAGGTCTTCTGAACCTTCATGGCGAATTTTGGATGATAATGAGGCGCAAAAAATGAAAAAGACAGCTATCGCGATTGCAGTGGCACTGGCTGGCTTCGCTACCGTAGCGCAGGCCGCTCCGAAAGATAACACCTGGTATGCAGGTGGTAAGCTGGGCTGGTCCCAGTATCACGATACCGGTTTCTACGGTAACGGTTTCAAAGGTAACAATGGTCCAGTTCGTAACGATCAGCTGGGTGCTGGTGCGTTCGGTGGTTACCAGGTTAACCCGTACCTCGGTTTCGAAATGGGTTACGACTGGCTGGGCCGCATGGCTTATAAAGGCAGCGTAGACAACGGCGCTTTCAAAGCTCAGGGCGTTCAGCTGACTGCTAAACTGGGTTACCCAATCACTGACGATCTGGACATCTATACCCGTCTGGGCGGCATGGTTTGGCGCGCTGACTCCAAAGGTAACTACGCTTCTACCGGTGTTTCCCGTAGCGAACACGACACTGGCGTATCCCCGGTATTCGCGGGTGGCTTAGAGTGGGCTGTTACTCGTGACATCGCAACCCGTCTGGAATACCAGTGGGTTAACAATATCGGCGACGCAGGCACCGTTGGTACCCGTCCTGATAACGGCATGCTGAGCCTGGGTGTTTCCTACCGTTTCGGTCAGGAAGATGTTGCTCCGGTTGTAGCTCCGGCTCCGGCTCCGGCTCCGGAAGTGACTACCAAGCACTTCACCCTGAAGTCTGACGTTCTGTTCAACTTCAACAAATCTACTCTGAAACCAGAAGGTCAGCAGGCTCTGGATCAGCTGTACACCCAGCTGAGCAACATGGATCCGAAAGACGGTTCCGCAGTTGTTCTGGGCTACACCGACCGTATCGGTTCCGATGCCTACAACCAGCAGCTGTCTGAGAAACGTGCTCAGTCCGTTGTTGATTACCTGGTATCTAAAGGTATCCCGGCCAGCAAAATCTCCGCTCGCGGTATGGGTGAATCCAACCCGGTTACTGGCAACACCTGTGACAACGTGAAAGCACGCGCAGCTCTGATCGACTGCCTGGCGCCGGACCGTCGTGTAGAAATCGAAGTTAAAGGCTACAAAGACGTTGTAACTCAGCCGCAGGCTTAAGTTATCTCGTTAATAAAAAACCCCGCGATGCGGGGTTTTTTTTGCTTCAACTGCTGTCATCAAAGTCAAAGCTGCAGAACGTTGAGGCGCTTATACCCTCGCCCCAATTGCTATTCTTTACCTAGCAGAACCTGCAAATCATGCTTCAGGCTCGACATCTTGCTGGCATACTTCTCTTTATGCTCAGCATCCTCAATCAACTGCACAATGGTTTCCGACAGCGTTTTACCCCGTCTTTGAGCCAGACCGGCGAGGCGTTGCCAGACCATAAACTCCAGATCGATAGACTTTTTACGCGTATGCTGATGCTCCGCGTTAAAATGACGTTTGCGTCGCGCGCGGATCGTCTGCTTCATGCGGTTAACCAGCTCTGGGTTGATATGATGCTCAATCCAGGTATTCACCAGCACGGGTTCATTTTCAAGCGTCAGTAATAGATCGACCGCCGCTTGCGCAGCGCTGGCTTCAATGTAGCGGGTAATAAGCTCACCTTCCCGATGCTTTTTTACCAGATATGTCCATTTCCAGCCGCTTTCGAGATTTTCCAGTTGTTGATATTTCATTGCGATCTCAATGTGACCGTGTAACTCATTTCAGGATATCAGTTTTTTCTCGATGTGCTGAGAATAAATCATCTTTCGTGATGTTGGTAGATGGCCGATCGCCGTGACAATCGCAATCCCCCGTGTGCTCAGACGCCGCATAATGTATAATCGCGCGTTTTACATCTGACTAAAAAACAGCGACTTTGACCATTACGAAACTTACCCGAAACGACCTCGCTCCTGATACGGAAAGTTATCAGGCGCTGTTTGCACAAGCCGACTTAGCTCACGCAGAGGCATCCCTCTCAGGCGAACTGCAACCCCGTTTATTCTATGCCCTGGAGCAGCTTCTGGTCACTCCAGCCATTTCGCCATTTATGCTGGTTAAAATTCCGGAAGAGCCGGAGTACCTGCAATGGCTCGCTAACGAAACTCGTACTTTACATCAACCGCCGGAATCCCTCTGCGGAGTACGCTATCAGATTGATGGCGGAAAAATCTCGCTCTCGCCGGCGCAAACCGCTGAAGATAATTTCGCAAGCGTCGTGCCGGTCGAAGCGGCAGATTGGGTCGAAGCGGAGCAGCTATTTGGCTGCGTGCGCCAGTTTAACGGCGAGATCGCTTTACAACCGGGTCTTGTCCATCGGGCTAATGGCGGCGTACTGATCCTCTCCTTGCGGGCCTTACTGGCTCAGCCTCTGCTATGGATGCGGCTAAAAAATATGGTGGCTCGCCAGCGTTTTGACTGGCTGTCATTTGATGAGTCTCGCCCTCTTCCGGTGAGCATTCCCTCTATGCCTTTGAGCCTGAAAGTGATCCTGGTCGGCGAGCGGGAATCTCTTGCTGATTTTCAGGAGATGGAGCCCGAGCTTTCTGCTCAGGCTATCTACAGCGAATATGAAGATAACCTGCAAATCGCTGATGCAGAGACGCTTAAGCAGTGGTGTCAATGGGTCTGGCAAAATGCCCAGCGGCTCGAACTTCCGGGGCTGTCCGCTACCGCCTGGCCGCTGTTGATTCAGGAAGGCGCTCGCTATACCGGTGACCAGGAAACCTTGCCCCTGTGCATACTGTGGATCGCCCGCCAGCTTCGCGAAGCCACCGCCTTCTGTGAAGGTGACGAGATTAGCGCCGAAGAGATGCAAACCATGCTTGAGCGTCGTCTGTGGCGCGAAGGCTATCTTGCCGAACGCATCCAGGATGAAATCCTGCAGGAGCAAATCCTGATCGAGACGGAAGGCGAATGCGTAGGGCAGATCAACGCCCTCTCAGTCATCGAGTTTCCGGGCCATCCGCGCGCGTTTGGCGAGCCTTCTCGTATCAGCTGCGTTGTGCATATTGGCGACGGTGAATTTATTGATGTTGAGCGCAAGGCGGAACTGGGTGGCAATATTCATGCGAAAGGCATGATGATTATGCAGGCATTCCTGATGTCCGAGCTGGAGCTTGAACAACAGCTCCCCTTCACCGCATCTTTGACCTTCGAGCAGTCATACAGTGAAGTGGATGGCGACAGTGCATCCATGGCCGAACTGTGCGCGCTGATCAGTTCTCTGGCCAATGTGCCGATTAATCAAAGTATCGCCATTACCGGCTCAGTCGATCAGTTTGGTCGCGTACAGCCGGTAGGCGGGCTCAATGAGAAAATTGAAGGCTTCTTTGCTATTTGTCAGCAGCGTGGGCTAACCGGTAAACAAGGCGTCATTATTCCTTCCGCCAACGTTCGTCATCTGAGCCTTGCGCAGGAGCTGCAACAGGCGGTTGCGGATGAACAGTTCTTTATCTGGGCGGTCGATGACGTAACCGAAGCGCTGCCCATTCTGACCCAGTTACTCTGGGACGGCGAAGGACAAACTTTACGGCAAACCATACAGGAGCGGATTGCGCAGGCGACACAGCAAGAGAGTCGTCATCGCTTTCCGTGGCCGCTACGCTGGTTAGGCGGTTCAGGTTCGAACTGATCGGACTTGTTCAGCTTACACGTGTTAGCTATCCTGCGTCCCGAACTCAAAATAAGGCTTACTGAAAACATGGTAGATAAACGCGAATCCTATACAAAAGAAGACCTTCTTGCCTCCGGTCGTGGTGAACTATTTGGCGCGAAAGGCCCTCAACTGCCGGCGCCAAATATGCTGATGATGGACCGCGTCATCAAAATGACCGAAACCGGTGGTAACTATGACAAAGGTTATGTCGAGGCAGAACTCGATATTAACCCGGATCTGTGGTTCTTCGGTTGCCACTTCATTGGTGACCCGGTAATGCCGGGCTGTCTGGGTCTGGATGCCATGTGGCAGCTGGTGGGCTTCTACCTGGGCTGGTTAGGTGGCGAGGGTAAAGGTCGTGCGTTAGGCGTAGGTGAAGTCAAGCTCACCGGCCAGGTACTGCCAACGGCGAAGAAAGTAACCTACCGCATTCATTTCAAACGCGTGATAAATCGTCGTTTGATTATGGGCCTGGCGGATGGTGAAGTGCTGGTTGACGATCGTCTGATCTACACCGCAACCGATCTGAAAGTGGGCCTGTTCCAGGACACTTCCTCATTCTGATATAAGCAGTCACGCTTATAGACGGCGAAGCCCCCGCGCAGCGGAGGCTTCTTTTTAAAGAGACAGTCAGGCAATTTGTACCCTGTCCTCCATGGCCTCTCGCCAGCCTCCCAGCCAATAAGACCTCTGGTTTAAGGTCTGGTAAGGACACATTTCCTTCGACCTTCCGGTAATACCGGCCTGGTACCCACGCTGATGTGCCCGTTCCAGGCGATCTCGTTTTTGTCTCTTCATGCCTCGTTTCCCTCATTCTTTGATCTGGTGGAAAAGAAAACAATGGTCACTAAATACGCAACCACGGTTAACGAATACCGCGAATCGGGGATAGCGTCAATGCGCAAAATTCACGCCATTGTCATATTTGTGAGCTACATGAAACTTCATTTGTACAAAAACTGTGAACCAGCACAAGTAACAATCTGATGAGACAAATAAAAAAGCCGCTGCGATTTTCATTTTCGCTGCGGCTTTTTTTCTTATTAATTTTACTTATGGCAAGCGGTTAATCTCGCTGGCAATCACCGCCGCTTCCTGAGTCCAGGCCTGAGCTAGCGTTTTCACCATCGCATCGTAGCCATCTTCTTGTTGCTTGAGCTCGATATGGAATGGCCGCTTAATCAGCTGTCCCTGATGCTTCAGTAACCACTCACCGCTAACGATAACCCGACCATCGTAACGACCGTGAAAACCGCTGACGGATACGTTTAGGGTATCCTGCTCGCTACCCAGCGGTTGAGAAGCCACGACCCAGCCGGGAAGCTGATTGCTAAGGTTCGCCACCAGCGTCGTTCTTAGCTGCTGATCGAGCGGGCTCGCCCACAGATTGTTATTTGCAATCACATACTGAACATCGGTGGTCTGATAGACCACCCCGTTACCGGCAAGATAATCCGGAATACTGACCTGCTCGACCCAAAGCAAATTTTTGCTCTGGTGTGCGGCGCTTTGCGCGCCGCCCTGAGCCACGGGAAGCTGGTAGTAAGTTTTACTCTCACCGCCGCTGCTGCATGCCGTCAACGCGCATACCGCCGCCGCTATTAGCCATTTCTTCATTATTTCGCTCCCTTCGGCTGCGGATCTTTTTTATCCTTCGCCTCAAATACCAGCGCATTGCTCTTATCATTAAGCGTTTTCAGTACCGGCTGCAGTTCGCGCAGCACCTGGTCGAGACGCTGCATATCCGCAACCATCTTATTGTAAGCCGCGGAGCCAGGCTGGAAGCCCTGCATACTACGATTAAGTTCACGTAGCGTACTCTGCATATCACCCGGCAGCTGCTGCATAGACTGACTTGAGGTGATCTTATTCAGACTGTCGAGCGTCGCCTGTACGTGCTGCATGGTTTTTTCACTTTGCGCCAGCGTACTGGTTGCCTGCTCCAGCAGTGGATTAATTGGCAGATTATTAATCTTATCCAGCGCATCCATCAGGCGCTGCTGGATCTGCGCCAGACCACCGCTTACGGTCGGAATAATCGGATAACCGCCAAATTCCTGCATCTTGCCGCGCGCAGGGGCTTTCGGATAGAAGTCGAGATCGATATACAGCGCGCCGGTCACCAGATTGCCGGTTTTAAGCGAACCGCGCAGCCCGCGATTCATTAGATCATCGATATGCTTACGAATATCAGGATCGGCGCCTAACTGATTGATCAGGCGTTCCGGCTCAATTCGCACTTCTACCGGGATACGGTAATCGTCGTTTATGTTCTGCTTCAGGCCTGGGATAAAGAATGGTACCTTGCCTACGGTCCCAAGACGGATACCGCGGAATTCAACCGGCGCGCCGGGCTGCAGACCGCGAATAGAATCTTTAAAGAACATCACGTAGTCAATGTGTTGAGTGAACACAGAGTCCTGAATGCTGCGTTGATCGTCAAACAGATGATATTCGGTTTTATTCGCCACCGGTTCCCCTAGCGGGAGTCCTTCAGGGATATCAAAGCTGACGCCGCCGCCAAACAGCGTCGACAGCGATCCCATCTCAACGCGCATGCCGGCCGCGGTCAGATCCACCGCAATACCGCTATCCTTCCAGAAACGCACGTTATTAGTGACCAGCCGATCGTTAGGCGCGCTAATAAACAGCTGATAGGTGATATTGCGTTTTTGCGCATCGAAGGTGCTGGTTTCCACCGAACCTACACGATAGCCGCGGAAAAGCACCGGGTCGCCGGGTGACAGCTGACCTGCTTTGCTACTTTCCAATAGAATACGAATGCCTTTCGCATCGGGTGAGGCCAGCGGCGGTGAATCCAGCAGCGGATACTGCGCAGGGACAGAGCCTTTGGTCCCCGGCTGCAGTTCGATATAGGCGCCGGACAATAGCGTGCCGAGGCCGCTGATACCTTCACGACCAACCTGCGGCTTAACCACCCAAAAAACCGAATCCTGATGAAGCAGTTTTTCCATGCCAGAATTCAGTCGGGCTTTAACCTCCACGTGAGTCAGGTCGTCCGTCAGCGTTGCGCTTTCAATCACGCCGACGTCAACGCTGCGGCTTTTAATGCGGGTCTTTCCCCCTTCAATGCCTTCGGCATTGGTTGTGATCAGGGTCACTTCCGGCCCCTGGTGGCTATAGTGATAAAAAAGAATCCAGGCGCCAATTAGCGCCGTCACTATCGGGAAGATCCACACCGGTGACCAGTTCTTCACCTTTTGCACCTTCGCTTCTCCGCTCTTATTTTCCATGCTGCAGTCTTTCCTCATGGCTTGAATCTGGCTCACGATCCCACAACAAACGCGGGTCAAAGGTCATGGCCGAAAACATTGTCATCACTACCACCAGCGCAAACATCACCGCCCCTATCGCCGGATAGATATTCATTAACCCACCTATGCGCACCAGAGCGGAGAGGACTGCGATGACAAACACATCAATCATTGACCAGCGGCCAACAAACTCGACGACTTCATAAATCAGATGCATGCGCTCTGAGTCGCGATCTCCCCTGCCGCTGGCGTTCCAGCAGAGCCAGCCAATGGCGATCATTTTTAAGGTTGGCACCATAATACTGGCGATGAATATCACCATCGCCACTGGATAAGATCCTTCGCTCCACAGCAGGATCACCCCCGCCATAATGGTGGAAGGCATTTTATCGCCAAGCAGATCGGTAATCATGATCGGCAGAATATTGGCGGGCATATAAAGGATTAGCGAAGTCATTAACAGCGCCAGCGTCCACTGCAGGCTGTTTTTACGCCGGGCAGTCCCCTTTGTATGACAGCGCGGACAGACGGCCTCATCAATCGGCAACACCGCTGTACAGCATGAGCATGAACGCAGCCCCTGACGCAGTCCAGACACGCCAACTTTCAGCGGCTGCTTGATAGCCGGCATTGGCGCAATATCATCCCACAGCCAGCGGCGATCTACGCACTGGAACGTCCGCAGCTGTAATACGCAGAACATACACCACGGGACAAAGCTCAGGCCAACGCCAATATCGCCATAGGCCATCAGCTTAACGAAGCTGACCAGTACCCCGGCGAGAAAGATTTCCGCCATTCCCCAGGTTTTAAGATGAAACAGGATACGCGCCAGAAACGCTTTCAGCCCGGATGGCATGCGCACCCGGTTGACCAGCAGGAGTATAGTGACCAGACAGAAAGCCGGCACCAGCTGGACGAAAAGCAAAAAGAACGTACCGAGGCTGGCATAGTCCTCGGTGAAGAGGACGTTCGGGATTTCCAGCAATTCAATTTCGCTGCTAATCCCCCCGACCTTCATATAGATGAAGGGAAACAAATTGGCCAGCAGCAACATGAACAACGCGACCAGCGCATACGCGGTAGGACGCTGCCGTGGCGCGTCCCATGACGTTGTCAATGTCGTTCCGCAGCGCGGACATGCAGCTTTCTGGCGATGCTCCAGCTGCGGCAAAGCCACCAGCAGATCACATTGTCGGCACAGAATATGCCGCGCAGCATGATGATGATCGCACATGAAAACTCCTCAGCTTATGCGCCGTTTTTTAGCCCTTCAAGATATTCCCAGCGTTCGAAGGCGGCTTCCAGCGCCTGCTCCGCTTCACTCAGCTGCGCCAGTACCTGCTGCGTATGGTCATGCGACTGACCAAAGAAAGAAGGGTCGGCAACCTGCTCTTGCAAATTCTGCAGCTGGGCTTCCAGTTCTTCCAGCTTCTGCGGCAGCTGTTCCAGCTCGCGCTGCAGGTTATAGCTTAGTTTGCTGGCAGCACGTTTGACACTTTCTGCTTTCGGTTGAGCAACTTCAACACTCTTTTTGGAAACCGGCTGCTTACGCGCGAGGTACTGCGCTTGCTGACCGCGGGCGTCATGATAGCCGCCAACGTATTGGCCAATTTGCCCTGCGCCTTCAAAGATCCAACACTCTGTTACCGTATTATCGACAAACTGACGGTCGTGGCTAACCAGCATCACGGTTCCCTGATAGCCGTCGACAAGCTCTTCCAGCAGCTCCAGGGTTTCGACATCCAGATCGTTTGTCGGTTCGTCGAGAATCAACAGGTTACTGGGCTTAAGGAACAGACGCGCCAATAGCAGACGGTTGCGCTCGCCGCCCGATAGCGCACGCACCGGCGTCATCGCGCGTTTCGGATGGAACATAAAATCCTGCAGATAGCCCAGGACGTGGCGCGGCTTGCCGTTCACCATCACTTCCTGTTTACCTTCCGCGAGGTTGTCCATCACCGTTTTATCCGGATCAAGTTCCGCGCGGTGCTGGTCGAAGTAGGCCACTTCCAGCTTGGTGCCTACATGAATACGCCCGCTATCCGCCTGCAGCTGACCGAGCATCAGCTTCAGCAGCGTAGTTTTGCCGCAGCCGTTCGGGCCAATCAGCGCAATTTTGTCGCCGCGCTGGATTTGGGCGGTGAAGTCTTTAACCAGCACCTTGCCATCAACCTGGTAGTTGACGTTCTCCATTTCGAACACAATCTTGCCCGAACGCGCGGCCTCTTCCACCTGCATCTTCGCGCTGCCCATCACTTCACGACGCTCGCCGCGTTCGCGACGCATGGCCTTTAACGCCCGCACGCGCCCTTCGTTACGGGTGCGGCGCGCTTTGATCCCCTGTCGGATCCACACTTCTTCCTGCGCCAGCTTGCGATCGAACTCCGCGTTCTGTAGCTCTTCCACGCGCAGCGCTTCTTCTTTATCCAGCAGATACTGATCGTAGTTACCCGGATAGGTCACCAGCTTGCCGCGATCGAGATCGACAATACGCGTCGCCATATTGCGAATGAAGGAACGGTCATGCGAAATAAAGATGATGGTGCCTTTAAACATCTTCAGGAAACCTTCCAGCCAGTCGATGGTTTCAATATCGAGGTGGTTGGTCGGTTCATCGAGCAGCAGCACCCGCGGCCCGCTGACCAGCGCGCGACCGAGGGCCGCTTTACGCAGCCAGCCGCCGGAGAGCGATGATAGCTCGGCGTTAGGATCCAGATTCAGCTGTTCCAGCACTTCATTAATACGACTGTCGAGCTGCCACAGCCCTAAATTGTCCAACTGTTCCTGCAGACGCGCCAGCTCATTGAGATTCTTGTCGCTCGGATCGGTCATCACCAGCTGCGAAACATCGTGATAACTCTTGAGGTATGCTGCTTGCTCAGCAATCCCTTCCGCCACAAAGTCATACACGGTTCCGGTGACGTCACGCGGCGGATCTTGCTGCAAACGCGCCACAACCAGATCCAGCTCATAGATAATGCGCCCATCATCAAGACCCTGTTCGCGGTTGAGGATCTTCATCAGGGTCGATTTACCCGCGCCGTTGCGCCCCACCAGGCAGACGCGTTCGTTATCTTCGATATGCAGTTCAGCATTATCCAGCAGCGGCGCATCGCTGAAAGAGAGCCAGGCGCCGTGCATACTAATTAAAGACATTCTTTATTCCTTTCAGGCTGCGGTAATCAGCCAGCAGTTGTGAATCTGACGGTTGCGGGCAAAGTCCTGAGACAGCGTTTTTTGCGTAATCTCCTGCGCCTTCAGGCCCAGCTGCGCCAGCCCGTCATGATCCATACGGAAACCGCGTTTGTTGTTTGAGAACATAATCGTGCCGCCTTTACGCAGCAGACGTTTTAAATCGGTCATCAGGCGCAAATGGTCGCGCTGAACGTCAAAGGCGTCATCCATACGCTTCGAGTTGGAGAAGGTGGGCGGATCGATAAAGATCAGGTCGAACTGTTCGGTCGTCTCCCGCAGCCAGCCCAGCACATCGGCCTGCATCAGGCGATGCGCGCGACCGGTTAAACCATTGAGGCGCAGGTTACGCTCAGCCCATTCGAGGTAGGTACGCGACATATCAACCGTGGTCGTGGATCGCGCGCCGCCAAGGCCGGCGTGAACGCTGGCGCTGCCGGTATAGGAGAACAGATTGAGGAAGTCTTTACCTTTACTCATCTGCCCCAGCATGCGGCGAGCGATACGGTGGTCGAGGAACAGCCCGGTATCCAGATAGTCGGTCAGATTAACCCACAGACGCGCGTTATACTCCTGCACCTCAATGAATTCACCTTTTTCGCCCATTTTCTGGTACTGATTTTTACCTTTCTGCCGCTCGCGGGTTTTCAACACCAGCTTATTCGGCGCAATCCCAAGCACGGCAATGGTGGCAGCAATAATATCGAACAGACGCTGACGGGCTTTATGCGCGTCAACGGTTTTCGGCGGCGCATACTCCTGCACCACAACCCAATCGGCGTAACGGTCAATAGCGACGTTGTATTCCGGGAGGTCGGCATCATACAGGCGATAGCATTCAATACCCTCCTGGCGCGCCCACTTCTCATATTTTTTCAGGTTTTTACGCAGGCGGTTGGCGAAATCTTCCGCCAGCATCGCGGTTTTGCCGCCTTCGTTTTCCGCAAGGTGGTAATTCTTCTGTACACAGTCGAGCGGGCCGTTTTTCGCTTTGAACTGCTTATCGGCGCGCAGCTGCAGGCAGCTCAGCAGATCCGGCGAGGCGCTAAACAGCGACAGGTTCCAGCCGCCAAACTGGTTTTTCATAATCCGCCCCAGCAGGCTATGCAGGGCAATCAGCGCCGGCTCGCTCTCCAGACGCTCGCCGTATGGAGGGTTGCTAATCACTGTCCCGTAAGGGCCCTTCGGCAACGGGTTGCTCAGCTGGGCGACATCTTTCACTTCGAAGGTAACCAGCTCGCCAATACCGGCACGGCGGGCGTTACGCTGCGCGCGTTCGATAACCCGGGCGTCAACGTCGGAACCGTAAAAGCGCGACTCATACGCCGCCAGCCCCTGACGGGCGCGGGTTTGCGCTTCGGACTTCACCTCTTTCCAGATAGCATCATCATGCTGCGCCCAGCCGCCGAAACCCCAATGGCCGCGGTGTAAACCCGGCGCCCGATCGGTCGCCAGCATCGCCGCTTCAATCAACAGCGTACCGGAACCGCACATGGGATCGAGCAGCGGCGTACCGGTAGCCCAGCCGGAACGCATCACTATCGCCGCGGCCAGGTTTTCTTTGATTGGCGCCATACCGGTACCGTCGCGGTAGCCGCGCAGGTGCAGGCCCTCGCCGCTGAGATCCAGAGATATATGAGCGGTCTCTTTATTCAACCAGACGTTAATGCGCAGATCGGGGTTTTCGCGATCGACGTTGGGACGCGGCAAATTCTTACGCGTAAAGCTGTCGACGATGGCATCTTTAACCTTCAGCGCCCCATACTGGCTGTTGCGGATCTCTTCGTTCAGCCCGCTAAAATGCACGGCAAAAGTGGCATCCTGGCTGAAAATCTCCGTCCATGGAATGGCCTGCACGCCAAGATACAGATCCAGGTCGCTGTATACGCTGCACTGCCCCAGCGGCAGCATAATCCGCGAAGCCAGTCGGCTCCACATCAGGCTTTGATACAGCAGTCGCGTATCTCCCTGAAAATGGACCCCGCCCTGGACCAACTGGCAGTCCACCGCGCCCAGCCCTTCCAGTTCAGTTTTTAACAGCTCTTCCAGCCCACGAGCCGTACTGGCAAACAGAGAATTCATATCGTCACTTTTACTAAAAGAAAATTGGTGCGCATTATAGCCAATATGCGCCCCATGTCATAAAGTTAAAGGCTTATTTTTAAAGCCAGGGGCAGCGTATGGTAACCCTTTCGCGACTTTTTATTCATCCCGTCAAATCGATGCGGGGAATTGGCCTGAGCCACGCTTATGCAGACATCAGCGGGCTGGCCTTCGATCGTATATTTATGGTGACGGAAACCGATGGCACCTTTATCACCGCTCGTCAGTTCCCGCAAATGGTCAAGTTTACTCCCGCGCCGCTCCATGATGGTCTGCATCTGACCGCTCCGGACGGCAGTAGCGCGATCGTGCGCTTCAGCGATTTCTCCGTGCAGCAGGAGCCGACCGAAGTCTGGGGCAACCATTTTACCGCCCTGATTGCCCCGGCCGGGGTGAACCAGTGGCTAAGCGGTTTTTTCAACCGCAGCGTTCAGCTGCGCTGGCTGGGGCCAGAGCTTAGCCGTCGGGTAAAACGTCACGATGCCGTCCCCCTCTCCTTTGCCGACGGCTTTCCCTATCTGCTGGCCAATGAGGCCTCGCTGCGGGACCTGCAAAATCGCTGTCCGGCCAGCGTAAGCATAGAACAATTTCGCCCGAATCTGCTGGTGACCGGCGCGGCCGCCTGGGAGGAAGATACCTGGAAAGTGGTGCGTATTGGCGAGGTCGTTTTTGATGTCGCGAAACCCTGCAGCCGCTGCGTGTTGACAACCGTCAGCGCGGAACGTGGGCAAAAGCACCCTGGCGGTGAGCCATTAACCACCCTACAGGGATTCCGCACGGCGCTGGATAATGGCGATGTTGATTTTGGCCAGAATTTGATCGCGCGAAATAGCGGCACGATCCGCGTCGGCGATGAGTTAGAAGTGCTGGCCCGCGGCCCGGCGAAGGCCTACGGCGCCGGGGAAAGCGACAATTCGCTGGCGCCTGAGACTCAGCAGAACGCAACGGTGGAAATTGAGTGGCAGGGACTGAGCTTTACCGGTAATAATCAGCAGATCTTGCTGGAGCAGCTGGAACAGCAGGGAATTCGCATTCCTTACTCCTGCCGGGCAGGGATTTGCGGCAGCTGTCGCATCCGTCTGGAAGAAGGGGAAGTCAGCGCGCTGAAGAAAAATGCGGTCGCCGCCGATGGCACCATTTTGTGCTGCAGCTGCGTACCGAAAACCGCGGTAAGGCTGGCGCCTTAAACCGCCTGGCCCAGGCTGTAGCTGGCGACGGCGGTCGCTGGCTGCAGTCGGTCGTTCATAATTTTAATCACGTCCCCCAACTGCATCACTCGCCCGGCAAGCGTCAGTCCCGGCTGCGCTAGCAGGCACAGCGCAGCGTTTTCGCCGGGCTCAACCACCAGCAGATTAACCTGCTGACCGGTATCGCTCAGCCATGCGCTAGCGGCATCACCGGTACCGGGCTGCCAGCTCTGTTGATGAGTAGTGAAATGCCAGCTTTTCGGCATCTGCGGCTTAAGGAAACGAATGGCGACCAGCGCATTGAGCACTAATTCAGCGCGCTGTTCTTTGGATAATTCAAGGTCGCGGCATTTTTCTTCAAATGAAAAATAGAGTGCGGCGTCATCAACGCAAAATCCGGAAGGGGCGAAGGCATCTGGCGTCAGCATCCGGCGGGGAAAACGGGATCGGAATAACATACCATTAGCCAGATCGAGCATCATGCGGTCATGCTCTTCATCGTAATACCAGCGCCAGTTATCGTCAGGTTTAATCCGCATTTCTACCCCCGTCCTCTTTCACATCCATCTGCAATAAACAGCAAAACTGCTACAGAATATTTCAAAAATTAAGAAAAGACTAAAATGTCTAAATAAGCAACAATGAAGGAATATAAAACAACCAGGGCTATAAATAAAGCCCTGGTGGAGTATCAGAAGGGGAAAAGATTAGATATGGGTAACAATTTCTTTAATCAGCGGCGGACCTTTAAAAATAAATCCGGAATAAATCTGCACCAGAGTCGCACCGGCGGCTATCTTTTCACGAGCGGCAATCACTGAGTCAATACCGCCGACGCCGATAATTGGCAGACGGCCATTTAATTCCTCAGATAGCATACGGATGATTTCGGTACTTTTCAGCTGCAGCGGACGCCCGCTAAGCCCACCGGTTTCATCGCAATGTTTCATTCCCTGCACCAGTGAACGATCCAAAGTGGTATTGGTGGCAATGACCCCATCGATATTATGTCGGACTAAACTGTCCGCAACCTGGATCAATTCCTCGACGGAAAGATCCGGAGCGATCTTTACTGCCAGCGGAACATATTTTTGATGTTTTTCCTGGAGTTCACGCTGCTTATTTTTAATACCAGAGAGCAGATCGTCGAGAGCTTCTCCGTATTGTAACGTACGCAAGCCCGGAGTATTCGGCGAGGAGATATTAATGGCGATATATCCGGCGTAAGCGTAGATTTTTTCCATACAAATCAGGTAATCATCTTTGCCTTGCTCTACCGGGGTATCTTTATTCTTACCGATATTAATCCCCAGAATGCCGTCAAAATGCGCTTTTTTTACGTTCTCTACCAGGTTATCCACGCCATGGTTATTAAAGCCCATGCGGTTGATCAAACCTTCGGCATCAACCAGGCGGAAGATCCTTGGCTTATCGTTGCCCGGCTGCGGACGAGGCGTTACGGTACCAATTTCAATGGAACCAAAGCCCATTGCGCCAAGGGCATCGATGCATTCGCCGTTTTTGTCCAGCCCGGCGGCCAGGCCCAGCGGGTTCTTGAATGTGAGTCCCATGCAGGTCACCGGCTTAGCCGGCACCTTCTGGCGAACCAACATTTCCAGCGGGGTACCCGAAACACGGCGTAATTGTTGAAAAGTGACTTCATGAGCGCGCTCAGGATCGAGCTGAAAAAGGGCTTTACGAACGAAGGGGTAGTACATGAACTCTCCTGGATTCCCGGTGTGCAAACCGGGGGCGTATTATGTGCGATCCACCCCGGAAAGGGAATTGACCTACGACAAAAAATCTTATCTCCGACGCAAACGTTTACTTTTCCCCCTTCGTTATGCGCTTTCTGACAATCCAACGCCGGATAAATCATTTAGGGAAAGATAAGCGCTCTGTCACACTGCGGCTAAATGTTATCAATTATAGATAAATGAAAATATTTGGTTATAAGGAGAGAATATGCGAGTCATAACACTTGCGGGTAGCCCGCGTTACCCTTCCCGCTCCAGCGCACTCCTGGAATACGCCAGAGAGACCCTCTCCGCGGCGGATATCGAGGTTTGCCACTGGCACCTGCAGAATTTTGCCCCGGAAGACCTGCTCTATGCTCGCTTCGATAACCCCGCTCTTCACGCGCTTAATGAACAGCTTGCCGGCGCGGACGGGCTGATTATTGCCACGCCGGTCTATAAGGCTTCTTTTTCAGGCGCACTCAAGACGCTGCTTGATCTGCTGCCGGAACGCGCGCTGGAAGGCAAAATCGTTCTGCCGCTGGCTACCGGCGGGACCATCGCGCATATGCTGGCGGTGGATTACGCCTTAAAACCGGTACTCAATGCGCTGAAAGCTCAGGAGATCCTCCACGGCGTTTTTGCTGACGATAGCCAGGTCACGGATTATCAGCATAAACCGCAGTTTACGCCGAATCTGCAGGGTCGCCTCGACCTGGCGCTGGAAACTTTCTGGCAGGCGCTGCATCGCCCCAGCAGCCGCGCGCCGGCGCTGAAAACCTTACAGCGGGTTGAGCACGTTTAACGACCAGCGTATTACCCTTAACAGGGCAATACGCTAGCGAATAAGGAATACTCCATGGCGACGCTTTCGCAAAAATTTCTCATCCGCATAGCTCCCTGGCTTTTACCGGTGGGCAGCGTGATTATTTGGCAATTCGCCTCCTCCATCGGCTGGCTTTCCACCCGGATTTTACCGTCGCCGGAAGGCATTCTCAAAGCCTTCTGGACGCTCTCCGCCAGCGGCGAACTATGGCAGCATCTGGCCATTAGCTCGTGGCGGGCACTTATTGGTTTCAGTATTGGTGGCTCCATTGGTCTGGTTCTCGGGCTTATCAGCGGCCTCTCGCGCTGGGGAGAACGCCTGCTGGATACCTCTATTCAGATGCTACGTAACGTGCCGCACCTCGCCCTGATTCCACTGGTCATTTTATGGTTTGGCATTGATGAAAGCGCCAAAATTTTCCTCGTGGCGCTGGGGACGATGTTCCCGATTTATATCAACACCTGGCACGGCATCCGCAACATTGACCGAGGACTGGTAGAGATGGCTCGCAGCTATGGCTTATCGGGCTTTGCGCTGTTCCGTCACGTGATCCTGCCCGGCGCCCTGCCCTCAATTATGGTCGGTATCCGCTTTGCGCTCGGCCTGATGTGGTTAACGCTGATTGTTGCGGAAACCATTTCTGCTAACGCCGGTATTGGCTATCTGGCAATGAACGCTCGCGAATTTCTGCAGACCGATGTCGTAGTCGTCGCCATTATTCTTTACGCTATTCTCGGCAAACTGGCCGATTTCAGCGCACAGCTCCTTGAACGCGTCTGGCTGCGCTGGAATCCGGCTTATCACCTTCAGGAGGCCAGCGCATGACAACCGCGCGTCTTAATCCCGGAATTCCGCTGCTGTTAAACGGCGTAAGCAAGCGTTACGGCAGCAAGACGATTCTGAATGAACTCGATCTGCATATCCCCACCGGGCAATTCGTCGCGGTGGTCGGTCGCAGCGGCGGCGGTAAAAGTACGCTGCTGCGGCTGCTGGCTGGGCTGGAAAAGCCCAACGGCGGCCAGCTGCTGGCGGGCTCGACGCCGCTGGCACAAATCCAGGACGATACCCGGATGATGTTCCAGGATGCCCGCCTGCTGCCGTGGAAAACGGTGATCGACAACGTCGGACTGGGGCTGAAAGGCCAGTGGCGTGAGGCGGCGCTTAATGCCCTGGCGAGCGTTGGCCTTGAAGACCGCGCCGGTGAATGGCCTGCAGCGCTTTCCGGCGGGCAAAAGCAGCGCGTAGCGCTGGCGCGTGCGTTAATTCATCGTCCTGGATTATTGCTGCTTGATGAGCCGCTCGGCGCACTCGACGCGCTGACTCGTCTGGAAATGCAGGATCTGATCGTTTCTCTGTGGCAGGATCATGGCTTTACCGTCCTGCTGGTCACCCACGACGTCAGCGAGGCGGTGGCGATGGCCGATCGCGTATTGCTGATAGAAGAGGGAAAAATAGGTCTGGATCTGCTGGTGGACATCCCTCGTCCGCGGCGCACCGGCTCGGCGAAGCTGGCCGAACTGGAAGCGGAAGTGCTGCATCGGGTGATGCAGCGCGGCAAGAACGAATCCTCGCCACGCTTAGTGAGTCACGGTTAACGACTGCGACGTTCCCCCGCTCGCGCAGCGCGAGCGGGGCGACAGGTTTGGACTCGTGCTGGCGTTATGCCAGCGCTTTACTGATTTTCTCGAACAGATCCCCGGAAAGATTCTCCAGACCTTTCAGCTGCTCAAGCGCCCCGCGCATCAGCGCCTGACGCTTGTTATCATAGCGTTTCAGACGAATCAGCGGTTCAATCAGACGCGACGCAACCTGTGGATTACGGCTGTTCAGTTCAGTGAGCATTTCCACCAGGAACTGATAGCCGCTGCCGTCTTCGGCATGGAACGCCGCCGGGTTGCTGCCGGCAAAAGCGCCGATTAGAGAACGGACGCGGTTCGGGTTACTCATGCTGAACGAACGATGATTCAGCAGGCCGCGAACCGTCTGCAGGACGTTATCGGCCGGGCTAGTTGACTGCAGGATAAACCATTTATCCATCACCAGGCCGTCCTGATGCCATTTATCATCATACTCCTGCATCAATGCATCACGGCACGGCAGCTGGGCAGCGACTGCCGCCGCCAGCGCCGCCAGCGCGTCGGTCATGTTGTCCGCATGGTGATACTGCGCGCTAACCAGTTTATCCGCCAGCTCCGCGTCGCCAAACGCCAGATAGCGCAGGCAGGTGTTACGCAGAGAACGCTTGCCGATATCGGCATGCTCAACGCGGTAGCTGTCAAGCTTGTTGGCGTTGTAAATCACCAGGAACTCGTCTGCCAGCTCTTTCGCCAGCGTACGGGTCAGCGCTTCACGCACCGCGGCGATAGCTAGCGGATCGATAATCGCAAACAGCTCAGCAATTTCATTCGCCGAAGGCAGCGTCAGGATTTCCGCCGCCAGCGCCGGATCGATCTTCTCATCCAGCAGGATGGCGCGGAAAGCATCGGCTACGTGGATCGGCAGCGACAGCGGTTGCCCCTGCTGGTGGCGGTTAACGTTGAGTTTGATATAGGTTGCCAGCAGGCTCTGCGCCGCGTCCCAGCGGGAAAAATCATTACGCGCGTGGCGCATCAGGAAAGTCAGCTGCTGATCGCTCCATTTGTACTCCAGCTTCACCGGGGCAGAGAACTCGCATAGCAGCGCCGGTACCGGCTGGAAGTAGACATTATCGAAAACAAAAGTCTGCTCCGCCTGGGTCACGTTCAGCACATGATGCACCGGGTGACCGCCCTTCTGCAGCGGGATGACTTTGCCTTCGTTGTCGTAGAGTTCGATATCGAACGGAATATGCAACGGCAGCTTCTCAGCCTGCTCAGCGGTCGGCGGCGTGCGCTGGCTGATGGTCAGCGTGTACTGCTCCGTTTCTGGATTGTAGTCATCATGGACGGTAACGATCGGCGTCCCGGACTGACTATACCAGCGGCGGAAGTGGGATAGATCAACGTTCGAAGCGTCTTCCATCGCCTGGACAAAATCATCGCAGGTCGCGGCGCTGCCGTCATGGCGTTCAAAGTACAGCTGCATTCCTTTCTGGAAATTCTCTTCGCCCAGCAGCGTATGCAGCATGCGGATCACCTCAGCGCCCTTCTCATACACCGTCAGGGTGTAGAAGTTGTTCATCTCGATAACCTTATCCGGCCGAATCGGATGCGCCATCGGGCTGGCATCTTCGGCGAACTGCAGACCGCGCATAGTACGCACGTTATTGATGCGGTTGACCGCACGTGAGCCGAGATCGGAACTGAACTCCTGATCGCGGAAAACGGTCAGGCCTTCTTTCAGGCTGAGCTGGAACCAGTCGCGACAGGTTACGCGGTTACCCGTCCAGTTATGGAAATATTCGTGGCCAATGACGCGCTCGATATCCAGATAGTCTTTATCGGTCGCGGTATCGGTGCGCGCCAGCACGTATTTAGAGTTAAAGACGTTAAGCCCTTTGTTCTCCATGGCGCCCATGTTGAAGAAGTCAATGGCGACAATCATATAGATATCAAGATCGTACTCGAGGCCAAAGCGGGTTTCGTCCCACTTCATTGAGTTTTGCAGCGAAGTCATCGCCCATGGAGCGCGATCGAGGTTGCCGCGGTCTACATACAGCTCCAGCGCAACCTCACGTCCCGAACGAGTTTTGAAAGTATCGCGCAGGACGTCGAAATCACCGGCCACCAGCGCAAACAGGTAGCACGGTTTGGGGAACGGATCCTGCCACTGAACCCAGTGGCGACCATTCTCCAGCTCCCCCTGGGCTACGCGGTTACCGTTGGAGAGCAGGAACGGGTATTTGGCCTTGTCGGCGATAATTTTGGTAGTGAAGCGCGCCAGCACGTCCGGACGGTCAAGGTACCAGGTAATATGGCGAAAACCTTCCGCTTCGCATTGGGTACACAGCGCTTCGCCGGACTGATACAGCCCTTCCAGCGCGGTATTGGCCGCCGGGCTGATTTCGTTGACGATAGTAAGGGTGAAATGTTCCGGCAATCCGCCGATCGCCAGCTGGTTATTTTCTTCCTTATAGTCGCTCCACGGCTGACCATTAACCAGCAGAGAAACCAACGTCAGGTCTTCGCCATCCAGACGCAATGGCACATCAGACGCAGCCGCGTGGCGGGAGACCTTACTCTCAGCCGTAACAACGGTTTTCGCGGCATCCAGGTCAAAGGTCAAATCGATATCGCTAATCAGATACTCCGGCGCACGATAGTCGTGGCGGTATTTGGCTTGGGGCTGTTGTGTCATAAAAAACCTTTAGCATGTCCTGTAAAGTGTCGACTCAGTCTATTCCTGTTGCGCAAATCTCGCTATGCAGAATCTTCATCTTTTCAATGCTAAACATGAAAATTGCTACATTCTGATAACACTAGAGGCACGAAATGCGCTCGACCAGGCGCAAAGCTTGTGGTGTGATGCGTGTTCAATATATTAAACTAGGCCTCGCAAATGACCGTTAGCGTCGCCATCAGCCGTCGCCGCGGGACAGAGTCGGGTATTACAGGTATACTCCGCCTCCTTTTACCGCTTTGGTTTTGATGGAAACGCTCCAGTGAGAGGATGCTACTGCGCACCATGACCCAATTCACTTCTCCTGTACTGCATTCGCTGCTTGATACGGATGCCTACAAGCTGCATATGCAGCAGGCTGTCTTCCACCGCTACAATGATGTACAGGTTGCGGCGGAGTTCCGCTGCCGCGGGGACGATCTGCTCGGCATCTACGCCGATGCGATTCGCGAGCAGGTTGAGACGATGCGCGACCTGAGGCTGCAGGACGATGAATATCACTGGTTGTCGAGCCTGCCCTTCTTTGCGCCAGATTATCTCGACTGGCTACGCGGCTTCCGCTACGATCCGCGCCAGGTTACCGTCACTAATGACAACGGTAAGCTGAATATTCGCCTGTCCGGGCCATGGCTTGAAGTCATCATGTGGGAGGTTCCGCTGCTGGCGGTGATAAGCGAGCTGGTGCACCACTACCGCTCGCCGGAAATCACCGTGACGACAGCGCTGAATACCCTTGAACATAAGCTGTCCGACTTTAACCGTCTCACCGCTGATGTCGATATGTCCGGCTTCCGCCTGATGGATTTCGGTACTCGCCGCCGCTTCTCACGCGAGGTGCAGCAGGCCATTGTTCAGCGTCTGCAGCAGGAGCCGTGGTTCACCGGCACCAGCAACTACGATCTGGCGCGTCGGCTTAACCTGACGCCAATGGGAACCCAGGCGCACGAATGGTTCCAGGCGCACCAGCAGATCAGCCCGAACCTGGCCAGCAGCCAGCGCGCGGCCCTCGCGGCCTGGCTGGAAGAGTATCCCGATCGGTTAGGTATCGCACTGACTGACTGCATCACGATGGACGCTTTCCTGCGCGATTTCGGGCCGGAATTTGCAACCCGCTATCAGGGGCTGCGCCACGACTCCGGCGACCCGGTAGAATGGGGCGAGAAGGCTATTGCCCATTACAAGAAGCTGGGCATCGATCCGCTGAGCAAAGTGCTGGTATTTTCTGATAATCTCGACCTGGCGAAAGCGGTCGATCTTTATCGCCACTTCTCCTCACGGGTCAATCTGAGCTTCGGTATCGGCACACGTTTAACCTGCGATATTCCCCAGGTTAAGCCGCTGAATATTGTTATTAAGCTGGTGGAGTGCAACGGCAAGCCGGTAGCGAAACTTTCCGATAGCCCGGGTAAAACGATTTGCCACGATAAAGCCTTCGTGCGCGCCCTGCGTAAAGCCTTCGATCTGCCGCCGGTCAAAAAAGCCAGCTAACACTGTGCGAAAAAATGCGTCCGTAAAACCGGACGCATTTTTATTATCATCCCCCTTTCCGTTCAGAAAAGTGTTTCATATTCACCGCCCTGTTTTCATTGCGAAATGCCCTGCGCGGGATAAAGGCAATGCTCAAAACTCTCTTAATATCAGGCTCTCCCGTCGTAAAGGAGACAATCTCCTTATTTATTTCCTAAAACACCCCTTTCTTGCGCGAAATCTACTTGTCTGATGGAAGATGACAGGTAACATAGATATCCCCCTGTCGAAGGGGTATACAGATTTTTCTATTGGACTAACAAGAGAGACTATTATGAGCGTTGTGCCTGTAGCCGACGTACTCCAGGGCCGCGTTGCCGTTGACAGCGAAGTCACCGTGCGCGGATGGGTGCGTACCCGCCGAGATTCTAAAGCTGGCTTTTCTTTCCTCGCCGTCTATGACGGTTCCTGCTTTGATCCTGTACAGGCCGTTATTAGTAATTCTCTTCCCAATTACAATCAGGAAGTGCTGCGCCTGACCACCGGCTGTTCAGTCATCGTGACCGGTAAAGTCGTGGAATCCCAGGGTCAGGGCCAGAGCTTTGAGATTCAGGCCAGTCATGTTGAAGTAAGCGGCTGGGTAGACGATCCGGAAACTTATCCGATGGCGGCTAAACGCCATAGCATTGAATACCTGCGTGAAGTTGCCCACCTGCGCCCGCGCACCAACCTGATTGGCGCCGTGGCGCGCGTTCGCCATACCCTGGCGCAGGCGCTGCACCGCTTCTTTGACGAACAGGGTTTCTTCTGGGTTTCTACCCCGCTGATTACCGCTTCCGATACCGAAGGCGCGGGCGAGATGTTCCGCGTTTCCACGTTGGATCTGGAAAACCTGCCGCGCAACGATCAGGGCAAAGTCGATTTCGATAAGGACTTCTTTGGTAAAGAGTCATTCCTGACCGTTTCTGGCCAGCTGAACGGCGAAACCTACGCCTGCGCGCTATCCAAAATCTACACCTTCGGCCCAACCTTCCGTGCGGAAAACTCCAACACCACCCGCCACCTGGCAGAGTTCTGGATGCTGGAGCCGGAAGTCGCCTTTGCTAATCTGAACGATGTGGCAGGTCTGGCGGAAGCGATGCTGAAGTACGTTTTCAAAGCCGTTCTGGAAGAGCGGGCAGATGACATGCAGTTCTTTGCCGAACGCGTTGATAAAGATGCGATCGATCGTCTGCAACGTTTCGTTTCCGCGGATTTCGCTCAGGTGGATTATACTGACGCGGTCACCATTCTGGAAAATTGCGGTAAGCAGTTCGAAAACCCGGTGTACTGGGGCGTGGATCTCTCCTCCGAGCACGAACGCTATCTGGCGGAAGAGCATTTTAAAGCGCCGGTAGTCGTAAAAAACTACCCGAAAGAGATCAAGGCGTTCTATATGCGCCTTAACGAAGACGGGAAGACCGTCGCCGCAATGGACGTTCTGGCGCCGGGTATCGGTGAAATTATCGGCGGCTCCCAGCGTGAAGAACGCCTGGACGTACTTGACGCGCGCATGGCGGAAATGGGTCTTAATAAAGAAGACTACTGGTGGTACCGCGACCTGCGCCGTTACGGCACCGTGCCGCACTCCGGTTTTGGTCTGGGCTTCGAGCGTCTGATTGCCTACGTGACCGGCGTACAGAACGTTCGTGACGTGATTCCGTTCCCGCGCACTCCACGTAACGCCACATTCTGATTTTTTTGTTATCTCACGCAAAGGTCGGCGCAAGCCGGCCTTTTTTTATGTCAATTTACGTTAACGAATTTCAGGAAATTTAAACATCAACCCGCGAAATTCATAAATATGTTACGCACTATTTCGCTCATACCTGAAGTTACAAATCGCACTTAATGCCCAAAAATCGTCAAACCTGCTGATTATATTGCTCACTATTTAATCAACCACCGCACATCTTGCAACGACAAGATCTGAATAAAAAAAAAGCAAAAAGCAGCTGTAAAATGCACAACCCCTCTGTTATCTAAATTAATCATAATTAATTCATATAGATATATAAAGAGAGCTGATTTTGTCAGCGAACAGGGACGGAATGTTGATAGAGTTCACAAAGTTCCCAAAAATACACATTTAGTTACATAGAATTTCCTTTTGTTACTCATATGAGATATTGGTAGCATTTTCAGGCTAGCGAAACGTTGTTCTGAATGGAAAGATGCCTCCAGACACCAAACTATCATCAATAGTTCCGTAAATTTTTATTGACGAAACGTATTGGCGGCAGTGGCAAGTGTTCATAAAAAAATATAAATGAGGGTAATAAATAATGATGAAGCGCAAAATTCTGGCAGCGGTAATTCCTGCCCTGCTGGTAGCCGGTGCAGCTAACGCTGCAGAAATCTATAACAAAAACGGCAACAAACTCGACTTTTACGGAAAAATGGTTGGCGAGCACGTCTGGACCACTAACGGTGACACCAGCAGCGACGACACCACCTACGCCCGTATCGGCCTGAAAGGCGAAACCCAGATCAACGATCAGCTGACCGGTTACGGCCAGTGGGAATACAACATGGATGCGTCCAACGTTGAAGGCTCCCAGACCACGAAAACCCGTCTGGCTTTCGCTGGCTTAAAAGCCGGTGAATACGGTTCATTCGACTACGGTCGTAACTACGGCGCCATCTACGACGTTGAAGCGGCGACCGATATGCTGGTTGAATGGGGCGGCGACGGCTGGACCAACACCGACAACTTCATGACCGCGCGTACCAACGGCGTTGCGACCTACCGTAACTCTGATTTCTTCGGTCTGGTTGATGGCCTGAGCTTTGCGCTGCAGTACCAGGGTAAAAACAAAGAACGCGCTGTGAAGAAACAAAACGGCGACGGCTTCAGCACCGCGGCTACCTACGCGTTTGACAACGGTGTAGCGCTGTCCGCTGGTTATGCTAACTCCAGCCGCAGCGGCGACCAGAAAGCAGACCGTCAGGGCGAAAAAGCTGAAGCATGGGCAACCTCCGCTAAGTATGATGCGAACAACATCTACGCTGCAGTCATGTACTCTCAGACCTACAACATGACTCCGGAAAACGAAGGCAACTATTTCGCTAACAAAACTCAGAACTTTGAAGCCGTTGTTCAGTATCAGTTCGACTTCGGCCTGCGTCCGTCCATCGGCTACGTACAGACTAAAGGTAAAGACCTGCGCTCCCGCGCTGGCTTCTCCGGCGGCGATGCTGACCTGGTTAAATACGTCGAAGTGGGTACCTGGTACTACTTCAACAAAAACATGAACGTCTACGCTGCGTATAAATTCAACCAGCTGGACGACAACGACTACACCCGTGCTGCGAAAGTCGCGACCGACGATCAGGCAGCGGTTGGTATCGTTTACCAGTTCTAATTTGCAGTACACCCCTTCGTGATATGCCTAAAAAGCAGGACTTCGGTCCTGCTTTTCTGCGTTCCTGAGAGGAAGATCGTAACTTTTAAAAACCTTCTCGCTTTTTGTCGCAAACGGTTGGCAATTAACATAACTCCCGTTAACCTGATAGCGGATTTCCCTTCAGTAATCACAATGGAACCTCGTCATGTTTGAGAACATTACCGCCGCCCCTGCCGACCCAATTCTGGGCCTGGCCGATCTGTTTCGTGCCGATGACCGCCCAACAAAAATTAATCTTGGAATTGGTGTTTATAAAGATGAAACGGGTAAAACACCGGTCCTGACTAGCGTGAAGAAAGCAGAACAGTATCTGCTGGAAAATGAAACCACCAAAAATTACCTGGGTATTGATGGTATTCCAGAGTTTGGTCGCTGCACTCAGGAGCTGCTGTTTGGGAAAGGCAGCGCGATTATCAATGATAAACGCGCTCGTACCGCCCAGACTCCCGGTGGTACAGGCGGCCTGCGCGTCGCCGCTGATTTTCTGGCGAAGAATACCGACGTTAAACGTATTTGGGTGAGCAACCCAAGCTGGCCGAACCATAAAAGCGTATTCAATTCAGCCGGACTCGACGTTCGCGAATATACCTACTACGATGCCGCAAACCACAAACTCGACTTCGATGGACTGCTGGCCAGCCTGAACGAAGCGCAGGCCGGTGACGTGGTTCTGTTCCACGGCTGCTGCCACAACCCAACCGGTATCGATCCAACGCTGGAACAGTGGCAACAGCTGGCGCAGCTCTCCGTAGAGAAAGGCTGGCTGCCGCTGTTTGACTTTGCCTACCAGGGCTTTGCCCGGGGCCTGGAAGAGGACGCTGAAGGCCTGCGCGCTTTCGCCGCGCTGCATAAAGAGCTGCTGGTAGCCAGCTCCTACTCGAAAAACTTCGGCCTGTATAACGAACGCGTAGGCGCCTGCACGCTGGTTGCCGCTGACCAGGAAACGGTAGACCGCGCCTTCAGCCAGATGAAGTCCGTTATCCGCGCAAACTACTCTAACCCGCCGGCTCACGGCGCCTCGGTAGTGGCGACCATTCTCAGCAATGACGCGCTGCGCGCCATCTGGGAACAAGAGTTAACCGACATGCGCCAACGCATCCAGCGCATGCGTCTGCTGTTCGTTAATACCCTGCAGGAAAAAGGCGCCAGCCGTGATTTCTCTTTCATCATTCAGCAAAACGGGATGTTCTCGTTTAGCGGCCTGACCAAAGAGCAGGTCCTGCGGTTACGCGAAGAGTTTGCGATTTACGCTGTGGCATCCGGGCGTATTAACGTCGCGGGCATGACGCCAGACAATATGGCGCCGCTGTGCGAAGCGATTGTTGCCGTACTGTAAGCCCGCTCTGTAGCAAAAGCAAAAGGCCGCATTCGCGGCCTTTTCATCTATTTTCTTCCGGCAAATTTACCAGACAGGCATCTCATCCTGCAGGAATGGGTTATGCAGACGCTCATAGCCAAGCGTCGACATAGGGCCATGGCCAGGAATAAACGATACGTCATCGCCCAACGGCAAGAGTTTGCGTTTAATCGCATCGATCAGCTGGCTATGGTCGCCACGAGGGAAATCGCTACGCCCCACCCCACCTTTGAATATGACATCGCCAGAAATCAGCAGTCGGGAAGCGGCATCGAAGAAGACCACGTGCCCTGGAGTATGACCGGGACAGTGCAACACCTGCAGAGAGACGTTCCCCACGCTGACTACATCGCCTTCGTTCAACCAGCGATCCGGCTGAAGCGGCTGGCAATCTTCCAGACCAAACATCCGGCTCTGTGCCGGTAATCCTTCCAGCCAGAACTCATCTTCTTTTTCCGGCCCGATAATCGGCACGCCATAATGTTGCGCCAGCTCCGCCGCCGCACCAACGTGATCGAGATGGCCATGCGTCAGCAGAATTTGCATCAGGCTGACGCCTGCCGCGGTGACTTCCTGTTTGATTCGCTCAGCATCACCGCCGGGATCCACCAGCGCCGCCAGCCTGGTTTGTTCGCACCAGATTAAAGAACAGTTCTGCGCGAACGCGGTAACCGGAATAATACGATAGTTCATGACGCTCCTTTCGTTACCAGTGCCGTACCGGCCCGGTATCAATATGCACAAAGTTGCTACGTGGGTAGTATCCTACACCACCTGAACGCATAGATAACGCGGCTTTGCGAACATTGCTTAACGAAATGCCTTCAATATGGAAATCCATGGCCTGGCCTTTGGTGTGGTAGCTGTGTTTCGCTACTCCCCGGCTGCGCGCGCGAAGCTCATTATTGGTATCAACAGAGCGATAACCGGAAATAAGCTGGACAGGCTTGTTCGTACCAAGTAATCCCTGCAGACGATAGAGTTGATCGAACAAACCGGGATCGATGGACTTAATCTTATTCGCGCGATAGTCGCGGAAAAAATGATTAAGTCTTGCTAATTCATCCTGAATATAGCCTCTGCCATCGAAAAACTCCGCCTTGAGTGATTCACCAGTATGCAGGTTGTTCAGCGTCAAAATACGCGGTCGTGGGGTCGAGAGGGTGGCAAATGCCGGCGCAGGCAGAATGGCAGCAGCACCGAGCGCGGCTCCACCTAACGCCAGCAGTTTGCGGCGATTAGCGTCAAATTTGTCCATGATAATCAGGTCTACAGGTAAATGAATCGTAATATACTTTTCCCGCAATCCGCCCGTTAGCCGCCAGCATACGCTCGTTCTCCGGCGGCTAATCGATATCAGCGACGAAGACCTGGCTTGCTCACCACCATTACGCTTTTGCAGGATTATATGTATATGCACTTCTGGCGCACGAAAGGCACCTTACCGGGCATTATTGCCAACGTCAAGGCAGCCTCCCCCCAGTAAACTCGGGCCTTGCAGACTGCAAGACCCGTTTTCACACACAGATAGGACAACCGAATCCGTTGAACTACTTCATTTATCTGATTAATTGTTCAGCTTTAGGCAGGATTTGTGCGCTGGATCGCGCGGTGAGATCGTAATTGTAAATATCTGTTCGATATTGTGTACGTCCATCAGCCCCGACAAAGGCGGTCAAATAATAGAGATTAACCGGGATATTCTGACGAATATTCACATAGCGGGTATTTCCCTGCTTGAGGGCATCCGAAATACGCGCGTCGTTCCAGCCCGCGTCCTGCAACAGCATATTCGCCAGCTCTGAAGCTTTATTCACCCGCACACATCCAGAGCTCAGCGCTCGCCCATCCCGTTGGAACAGAGTGTGATTTGGCGTGTCGTGCAAATATATGGCATCTGAGCTTGGCATATTAAATTTATAGCGCCCCAGCGAATTACGCGCGCCGGGAGCCTGCTGGAAGCGGAACGGCAGATTCGATGCGGTTATCGTCTCCCAGTCCACCTGATAAGGATCGATGGCCTCTTTGCTGTTCCAGCCGCGCATCATCGTATAGCCGTGTTGTTCAAGATAGCCGGGGTTATTGCGCACCTTCGGCAGGATATCTTTGCGCGCCAGCGTCGGCGGCACGTTCCACGGCGGGTTGACCACCACATTGTTTAGGGCACTGCTCATCATCGGCGTTTTGCGGTCCGGGCGGCCAACGATAACTCGTGATGCCAGCACCTCGCTGCCATCCTGGTAATAAACCAGCGAAAAGGCTGGAATATTAACCATAATACCGGTCGCAAGATTACCCGGCAGCAGACGCAAACGCTGGATATTTAAGGCCAGCACGCCGGCGCGCTGCGCGGGAGAGACGTTGAGCCAGTCGCGGGTCGCCTGACCGATCACGCCATCAGCGCCCAGCCCCTGCCACGCCTGAAAGCGCTTAACGCCTTCAACCAACTGGCGATCGTAAACGCCGCGGCCGCTGTTTTTAGCCTTTTTCCCGGCGGATGGGCTCACCACGTCATCGCCCGGCAGGGCAATTTTCGCCGAGTCATCGAGCATACCGGTGCGCTGTAAAATTTCCCTGAGCGCACCGGCATCATTGCTCCACTCCCCGGGACGTAGCGAGGTCTTACCGGTGAGCTGCGGCCACGGACGCGAATCGGCAACCTGCGCCAGTAGCGCCTGATGCATTGCGGCATACTGCGGATGCTGCGGCGCCAGGCCCGCAATGAACTGCGGCAGCGAACCGCTATCCAGCGCCACCTGCCACTGATTAACCACCGATAGCGGCGGCGTCGACATGGCATACGGTTTGGTGCCATACAGCCAGCGGTTGCCCTGAGTGGGAATACCACTAATAAAATGCAGATAGCCCATCATGGCGTCAGACAAAACAACATCCCGCGCCAGACCGTTCACCGCCGGGTCGGTTAACAGCTCAACCCAGGTAGTGAACTGCGGCTGAAAACCGGCAATAGCGACTTCAGCCAGCTGCTGCTGAAACGCCTGCACCGCCTCACGGTTATCCCACATCGGCTTCATATCCCTGGCCGCATACAGCGAGACCAGCGGATTCATAAAGACGGGTTGATAACCGGACGGCAGCACCGCCTGAATATCGGCACGGCTTTTCGCCGCCGCATCGGCAGGAAGCGCCTGCTCGCCAGCCATTTTGGCAACCGCCGCAGACTGGTTTACGCTTTGGCTGAGCGCGGAAGAGAGCTCGCTGATGGTGGCTGAGCTATCCGATGGTACAATTTCAGGCTCTTCGGCCTGGACATTGAACAGTGGAGCGAATGCAAAAGCCAAGCCCAGACTGAGCGCTGACAATTGACGACCATACCGTTTCTTAAGCAACATCCCTTGCCCCCTGTTAACACATTGCTGCCCGCTAAAATGGGGCTTACTTTCAGTATATGAAGACGAAAACGCTTTTGCCTTCCCAAATGTAAAGAAGTTAAAAGATTATACAATCCTAAAATACAGGTACGGATAACAAAAAGGGCGACATCATGTCGCCCTTTGGCTACTTATTGTACAATCTTATGAAGCATTAGCCGTTCCCGGCAGCGTTTCAGGCAGCTGCGGCGCGAAGCCACGCAGACCTACTACATGCACATGCTCGTGATTGTTCACCACTTTACGCACCAGTTTGTAGGTGGTGCCTTTTTCCGGGCTGATATTTTCCGGCGCTGCGATAATTAGCTGCATCTCCAGTCGATCGCACAGTTCGAACAGCGTGGCGATAGAACGGGCATCCAGACGCGCGGCTTCATCGAGGAACAGCAGGCGGCACGGCGAAATATCCTTGCCGCGCAGGCGCATGGATTCATCTTCCCAGCTCTGCACCACCATAACCAGAATCGACATCCCGGTACCGATAGCCTCACCGGTCGATAGCGCACCGGATTCAGCGCGCAGCCAGCCGTCGGAACCGCGGTTAACTTCCACTTCCATCTCCAGATAGTTGCGGTAGTCCAGCAGCTCTTCACCAATGGTCTGCGGCGTACGCTGCCCCATATCAATTTGCGGATTCAGGCGCTGATACAGCTTCGCCAGCGCTTCCGAGAAGGTCAGACGATTGCTGTTGAACAAATCCTGATGCTGTTCATGCTGCTCGGACAGCACGTCCAGCAGCATCGAGTGGGTTTCCCGCACGTTGACGTTCAGCCGCACGCTGTTGACCTGGCCGAAGGAGACGCTCTGCAGCCCCTGGTTGAGCATGCGAATACGGTTCTGCTCGCGCTGGATTGTCTTGCGGATGATGTTGGCCACGCTGCGAGAGCTGATGGCCAGCTTCTGCTCGCGGTTGGTCAGCTCTTCCGTCAGTCGACTGAGTTCAATCTCCATCTGCTCAATCGCTTCCACCGGATCGTCGGTACGGATAATATCCTGGCGGATACGCTCGCGCAGATGCTGATAAACGGCGACAAAGAACTGGATTTTGCGTTCCGGGCGTTTCGGATCTTCCGAAATACGCAGCACATCGCGCAGGTGTTCGTTATCAGAGACCGCCAGACGCAGCGCCCCGAGCGCTTTATCCGACATTGAGCGCAGCTCATCAGCCGAAAGGTAGGCCAGCTCGCGGCGATGCAGACGACGCTCCACGCCGTTGTCTTTCACCAGGCGCATGACCGCGCACCAGCCGGCTTTGGCGCTGACCACCTGTTCGCGCATTTCGCAGTAATCACGCTCCAGCTTGCGCAGCCTGCGGGTCAGGTTATCCATTTCCGCTTCGCAGAAGGTCAAGGCTTTTTCAAGCTGGTTACGCCGCGCGCGGTTGTTGCTGAGCTGAGCATGAAGCTCATCGCGACGCAAACGGGCGCGCTCTTCGGCGCCGGCGTCGGCGCGTACGCCAATATCCTGTAGCTCTTTATGCAGATCGTTGAGCAGCTCTTTTTTGGTGTCGTAGGAGCTTTTCAGCGATGCCAGCACCTGGTTGTACTGATTGAGCTGCGCGGCGTGGGTACGCAGCGCTTCGCGGGTGCGGGCGCGCTCCGCTTCCGCCTGCTCCAGGCGCTGGCGCAGCTTCTCGTTCAGATCGCTATTACCGCTGAGCATCTCTGCGGAATCAGAGTAGCTAAAGTGGGCGCGGCGCTGCACGACTTCGGTCAGCGCAAACGCCTGCTGACGCGCATCGCGCTGAGTCTGCTGCGAGTACGCGTAATCTTCTTTTAGCTGTTCAAACTGCTCCGGGTCGCTCTGCAGAACGGAAACGATCGGTTCCAGCTTAGCCAGCTGGTTACCATACTGCTGCACAAAGCGCGCGGCCTCCTGCGCTTCGTCGAGCCGCTCCTGGATTTCATCGACGCGATCGGCCAGCGAGTCGTCGGCCAGCAGATTCAGACGTGGCAACAAGCGGTTGAGCGCGGATACACCCTCTTTCGCCTGCTCATACTGCACCCGGTTCTGCTGGTTATCGCTCTCATGGGCGGTCAGCGCCCGCTCCAGCTCGCCGCGACGAGTATTCAGTTTACGGATTTCTTCTTCCGGGTCGTCCTCAAAGGCCACCGCCAGATGGTTACCGATAAAGCGGCTGAACGCCTGATGGAGGCGCTGGGTTTTCTGCACATCAAACGACAGGGTCGCAAAACGCTCGGAGAGGCTTTCACGCTCGGCGTGCAGCGTTTCAACGCGGCTTTCACGCGCGGCGCGGCCAAACAGCGGCAGCGTCGGGAAGCGTGAATAGCGCCACTGACGATCGGCAATCTTAACGACAACGGCTTTTTCCAGCTCATCGACGCTAAATACGCTGTCATCAAACGACTGCGGATCGCCCTCGATCAGGTAGAGATCTTCGGGGCAATCTTCAAGGCCTTCCAGCTGCTCGGCAATCAGCGACAGATCCGGTACCACAATAGCGTGGCGGGAAGGGCCGTACAGCGCCGAGTAATACGGCGCATCATCGAGGCTAACGTCATCATAGATTTCCGACAGCAGTACGCCGCCAAAGCGTTCCGCCAGCGCGTTCAGGCGCTGATCTTCTGAACCACCCGGCTGGCTAAGGCGCTCGATTTCATCATCGATTGCGCGCTTGCGGGCGCCAACTTCGTCGCGCTCTACGATAGCTTCGCGTTCACGCTCCAGCAGTTGCTGGAGATATTCGGTGACTTCCTGGCTCGACTCAAACTGCTCGCCGCTCTGTTCGCACAGCTGATTGAGGCTGTTCTGCGCCGCCAGCCAGATGGGCGCGCGGCGCATCAGCGTTTGCGTCCGCGTCTGCAGCTGTTCCAGCTCCTGACGCAGGGTCATCCGCCGTTCGCTGGCGGAGGAAACGCTGTCGGAAAGCGAGGCTATGCGGGCTTCCAGCTCCTGATGCAGAGCTTCCAGTTCGTCGATATCGTAACGTTTGCCCTGACGCTTACAGAATTCGTTCAGCTGGCGTTCAGCATCCTGCTGTTCACGCAGACGCTGTTCAAGTTCCGTCAGGCGACTGCGCAACCCATGCGCCTGCTCTGCCTGGTGGCGTTGATTAACGCCTTCGCGCAGCAGCTCGCGCGCCACGTCCCAGGCTTCATTACGCGCCAGCGGACCGTTGATCTCCACCACCAGCTGGTATGCCTGTTCAAACTGGCTATGCGCAGTTTGCGCCACGCTCATTTTCTGTTCCAGCGACAGCATTTTCTCCGTCGCTTCCTGCTCTTTCGCCTGGAAAGTTTCCAGCCACTCGTCGGCGCTCTCCGGGGTTAAATCCGGCAGATGGCAAAGCGCTTTTGCTCTTTCCAGCGCCTGCAGCGCCTGGTTGTACTGAATCGCACGGGTCTGCTGCACGTCCAGCGCCTGCTGGTAGTCGGCAAGCTGGTTTTTCAGCTCATCCACTTCCAGCTCGGCGGCTTCGGCGCGGGCTTCGTTCTCTTCCTGCTGGTCAACCGCTTCCGCAACGACTTCATTTTGCTCTTCGAGGCGAATCTGCAGTTCATCAAGATCCGCCTCATAGCGCTCGATTTTTTCCTGCTGGCGCAGAGCGGTCTGCACCAGGTTCAGATGGTCGCTGGCGGCCTGATAATCGGCTTCCAGATCGCCTTCCGCGCCGTTATGTTCCTGCAGCTCGCGGGCCATATCGACGTGCTTATACTGTTCAGCCGCGAGCTGAGCGCGGGAGCTGAACAGATCGCGGCGATACTCCAGCGCTTTGTCGAGATGAATGCGTCGCTCGTTTGCGTGGCGCATATAGTCGGCGGCAACGTAGTTGGTGGCTTCGCTGATCAGATGTTTGAACAGGTCGCGATCCGACTGCGTTACGCGGATCGCTTCCAGGGTCATGCGGTTTTCACGCAGCGCCGCTTCCATATCCTGGAATGCTTTACGCACGCCGCTGTTTTCCGGCAGCAGGTAGTCGCGCAGCGAGCGGGTAATGGTGCTTGAAATGCCGCCGTACAGCGACGCTTCGATCAGGCGATAGTACTTGCTACGGTCGGAAGCTGAACGCAGGCGGCGAGCCACCACGCCCAGATCGAACATCAGCGAGTGATACTCGGTAATAGAGTTAAACTGCTTGAACTGTACCCCTTCCATCGCTTCGAGCTTATCTTTCAGCTCGTTGAGCGTCACCACGCGCGCCTGGCGCTCGTTAAGGGTTTCGGTCAGCAGCTGAGTCGGCTGGATGGAGGTAGGCAACCCCTGAATCGCAAAAGGCTTGATATCAACTTTACGATCGCGACCGGCGACCTGCTGTAGGCGAACGCCAACCACCACGCGCTGGTGGCGAGAGTTAATGACGTCCAGCACCGAGTAACAGACGCCTGCGCGCAGCTTACCGTGAAGCCCTTTATCTCGCGAGCCGCTGGTGGCCCCGGCTTCCGTAGTATTACGGAAATGCAGCAGCGTCAGGTCGGGGATCAGCGCGGTGACGAAGGCCGCCATGGTCGTGGATTTACCGGCGCCGTTACCGCCGGAAAGCGTGGTCACTAATTCATCAAGATCAAAGGTGCGGGCAAAAAAGCCGTTCCAGTTAACCAGCGTCAGCGAGCGAAATTTACCGCGTTCAATCATTACTCTTCCTCCCCGCTATCCGGCTGATTCTCTTCATTCTCATCATTAAGCTGCAGACGATTTTCCAGCGCCATGGCTTCACCGTCACGGATCATACGCAGCTGCGCTTCGCGCGGATCGTCACCGGCGCGCACGTCGGCGCCGAAGCGAAACACCGATTCGGTGATGCGGAATTTGCTGCTGTCGTGGCCCATAAACCACACCATGCCGAGGCGGCGCAGCCGGTTGAGCGAAGCGCGCATTTTTTCCTGCAGCTTCTGGCGGTCAAGGTCGGAGCCGGTCGAACGGTTATTGACCAGCTTCAGCAGCTTGGCTTCGTCCGCCAGGGTCAGCAGCTCGTCGTAAAGCTCCTGCTGGGTGAAGATGCCTTCATTCGCCAGGCGCTCCGGACTGAGGTAGAGATAGCAAAGAATTTTGCCCACCATCATATCCAGCTCGGAGAGCACCGAGCGCGGGATCAGCGTGGTCGAGCGCGGGCGTAGATAGAAAAACCCCTCCGGCGCGCGAATCAGCTCGACGTTGTAGCGAGCATAAAACTCTTCCAGGTAATCCTGAAAATCCATTAAAAATGCGTGATTATCCAGCTCGTCAAGGCCGATATGACGGCCTGCGCGCAGGGCGCTATCCAGCGCCGGAAATAACGGATTAGCCAACGCTTGCGCCAGTTTAACCGGCATCACTTGTTCAATATTTGTCGATGACATGCGCCTGTACCTTGGCTCCGTAATCATTAATCGGCTGCCATTTTGCCGGCAGTCCGGTGAAATCTGCTTGCGCTACGCCCAAACGTACCGCCTGGTCGACAACAATGCGCGCGACATCAAAGTGGCGAGCGCGCGGATACTGCGAAAGATATTCGCGTACCACCAGACCAAGATCCAGCGGCAGTCCCTTCTCTTTATAGACCGCCAGCTGACCTTCAATCAGCGCTGCCAGCTGTTCGCGAATTTCGTTAAACTCTTCGTACTCCAGATCCGCCGGAAGTTCTCCGGTAACCTCTTCATCATGCAACGCCATCTCTTCATCGCGCATATCAAGCAGACGATCGGCATTCGCATGGGTGAGCGCCCAGGGTGCGTCGAAGTAAGTCTGGACCGACTGGCGTAAACGCTGCGCGAAGACGCGGTTTTTATCCATATCAATAGCGGTACGGATAAATTTATGCACGTGGCGATCGTAGCCGATCCACAGGTCTATCGCCTGCTGACCCCAGCTGACGATGCGGTCCAGCTTGCTTTGCAGGTCGAACACCAGACGATCGATAAAATTCAGATCGTCGCGCGCCATGGTCGAGTCCTGGATACGCAGCAGGTTTGCCTGCAGCTTATCGCCCGCCGCATCCAGAGTATCCTGCAGCTCGCGCAGGGTGCCGGACGTTTCCGACAGCAGCAGCTCGCAGCTGGAGATCGCCGCCCGCCAGTCTTTATTCAGCAGCTGGGCAATATCATCTTTCACCAGCTGTTGCTGCTCATCCATGATCCGCTGGGTCAGATCGATACTGTCGAAAATTTCCGCAACCGAGTACTTCAGGGGAGCGAAAACGTTACGATGCCAGTGGAACTCATCGCCGCCCTCTTCTGCCGAGTCGGCGGCGCGCTTGAGTTCGCCGGCAACGATGGAGAGCTGCATCGACAGGCGCAGGGTGGAGAACTCGCGCTGACGAATATAGTAATCGGTGATCCCGATGCCCAGCGGCGTCAGGCGATAAATAGCGTTACCCTCGGTGATTTCGCTGGTAAAGCGGTTCAGCAGACGCTGGCGCACCATATCGTTAATGGCATTATTGGCGCGCTGGCTGATGGTTTCGCTGGTCTGCTCAAACGCATCACTGACGTGGCGGAACGCGTCCACCAGTTCTCCCTCGGTCATTTCCCCTTCCATCCGCTCGCCGTTCAGCGTGGCAATCGCCAGCAGAAAAGAGAGTCTGTCGACCGGCAGCGAAATAGAAAAATCATTTTTCCTGGCCCAGGCAACCAGTTCGGGGACTGTCTGGGAAAATTCACTCATAGTTTATCCTTGCATCTGCGGCTTAAGCGCGGTGACGTGAATATAACGGCCTAAGCTAATATACGGCTCCTGGCGACAGTAGCGCGTTTCCAGCTCCAGCAGCGCCGCAAATTTGTCGTGCTGTTGGTGTTTTTCACGCAGATAATCATGAAACACCCGCACGCCGGTCTTACCGGTAATCTGCCAGCCAATCTCTTCCAGCCAGCCGTAAACCTGCTGCGGATCGCGCGGATAGTCCGGCGACAGCGTGCGTTTTTTCTTTTTCGGCATGCCGATTTGCACATAGTCCAGATTGCCGGCGACCATATTGTGCATCAACAGGCCGTTAGCATTGTAGAACATCAGCGATAACGCGCCGCCGGGGCGCAGCATCGACCACAGCGTACGCAACATCGCCTGTGGTTCGGCTACCCATTCCAGCACCGCATGAAACAGTATCAGATCGACCGGACTTTCCAAATGCTGCTCAATATCCTGAGCCGCGCATTGTACAAAATGCATGTTGTCGATCACACCTTTATCGGCAGCCGCCTGCCTGGCGCGAGCCACCATTTCACCAGAGAGATCGCATAACGTGACGTGATGGCCCATTTCCGCCACTTTGATCGCCGTTTGCCCTTCGCCGCCGCCCGCGTCAAGAACTCGCAATGGCCCAGGCCCCATCTGGTTCAGCAGCGGTTGTAGATCCTGCCAGAGGATCGCCTGCCGCAGCTGGCCTTTGGTGGTGCCGTATATATTGCGCGAAAACTTTTCAGCAATATCATCGAAATTACGATCCTGCACGGGTGACTCCACAAGCCAACACAAAGCCGCTATTTTGTCATACCCGCGCGGAGAATGAAGCGATCTGTTGTAAGATCCGGGTATATCTTTGGTTATATGGTTAAAAAAGGAACCGTTGGGCATGCTTTTTACGCTGAAAAAGGTTTTAGGCGGCATGATGCTGCCGCTTCCCCTGCTGCTGTTGCTTATGGCGGTCGGCATCGCCTTGCTGTGGTTTAGCCGTTTCCAGCGCACCGGCAAGCTCTGCGTCAGCTTCGGCTGGCTGCTGTTGCTGCTATTAAGCCTGCAACCGGTGGCCGATAGTTTGCTCAAACCGATTGAAGATAAATACCCGACGTGGCGGGGAGAAGAGCGCGTACAGTACGTCGTCGTACTGGGCGGAGGATACACCTGGAATCCAGCCTGGGCGCCCAGTTCAAATCTCATTAATAACAGCCTGCCGCGGCTGACGGAGGGCATCCGCCTGTGGCAGGAAAATCCGGGAGCCAAAATGATCTTTACCGGCGGAAGAGCGAAGACCAACCCGGTAAGTTCTGCGGAAACCAGTGCCCGGGTAGCCGAGACCCTGGGCGTACCGCGCAGCGAAATTATCGTTCTCGATAAACCCAAAGATACCGAAGAGGAAGCCGCCGCGGTGAAAGAGGCGATTGGCGATGCGCCTTTCCTGCTGGTCACTTCCGCTTCACATCTGCCGCGGGCGATGATTTTCTTTCGCCGCGCCGGGCTGGCGCCCTTGCCCGCCCCGGCCAATCAGCTGGCGATTGAGTCACCGCTCAACCCATGGGAGCGGGCAATCCCCTCGCCGGTCTGGCTAATGCATAGCGATCGGGTTGGTTACGAAACGTTAGGTCGCATCTGGCAGCGACTGAAAGGATCTTCAGGCGAGCCAGGGCAGGATTGATTTAGCCGCCAGATCAAACCGGACGCGGTCAAAGCGTCCGGTATTGACCAGATTATCCACTTCATCCCACAGCAGATACAGCCAGCGCCGCCAGAGAAACGCTTCCGCTACCGGCGCCCGTCGGAGATAGTGCCACAGCAGCTGCTCTTCCTGGCCGCTATCAACCAGACGGAATAGCTCATATTCACGCGGCGCCCAGAGCATCATGCCCGGACCTACCATCGCCAGCAGCTGATCGCTGCGCGGATCTTTAAGCATGCTGCGCAGCGTGAAGCTACCGTGGACCAGCACGCAGTTATCATTGAAATCCTTAAACAAATCCATAAGGCATTCGCGAGTGCGGAACAGAATGCGTTTGTCCTGCATCGTCAGGCCGGTATCCTGATAAAGGTTCAGCGTGCTCCATAGCACCTCTACACGCTGGCGGTACCAGTATGGCCAGAGATTTTCCTGAGTGCTGTCGACCATCCCGACGCAGCCGCCGCTATCCTGACGGTGCCAGGCCAGCAGCGCTTCAACAATCTGCTCCTGTAGCTGTTCCCAACGCTCCGGCGTACGGGCGGGGGCTTCTACCGAAACGCCGCGCAGTCGTTCGATCAGCAGTACATCTGGGCCCGGATGCTCTTCGTGCGTCATTACGCCGTAGACCACCGGCATACGGACAGTACCGCTTCGCGCGAGGGTTGATATCTTCCACGCCAGCTGACGCGCCACGCCCGGCGTCGTAAAGCTGCGCGCCAGCAGCGGCATTGGGTTTCCCTGCGCATCATATAGCGACCACAGCGCCGACGAGGGTTTCTCGCTGACGCACTCCACGCGGCTTAGTTTTTCACCCAGCAGGTGGCTCAGCTCGGTACGCAACTGTTCCATTTCTGATTACCCCTATGAACACTACTGGTTTCATAATGAGCGCCTGTGCCGGGGTTGTCATCGGGTAAGATCAAAATTGACGTAAAAAAGTATGGAAAAACGGCCTGAAGATATCCCCTCCTGGCGGAGGGGATGGAGGGAAATTAACGTAGCTCCGCGCGGACGCGTGCCAGATCTTCCGGCGTATCGACGCCTGTACCGGGAACCACTTCCGCCACCGCGACATGGATTTTCTCGCCGTACCACAGCACGCGTAGCTGCTCGAGCATCTCGATCTGTTCAAGCGGGCTTGGCGCCCAGCTAACATAGCGACGAATAAAACCGGCGCGATAGCCATAGATCCCGATATGACGCAGCAGCGAATCGCCGATAGCCTCGCGGGATTTAGCGAAACGATCGCGATCCCACGGGATGGTGGCGCGAGAAAAATAGAGGGCATAGCCAGCTGCGTCCATGACAACCTTGACCGCATTCGGATTAAACGCCTCTTCCGCATCGTGGATTGGCACCGCTAAGGTTGCCATACCGCTCGTGCTGGCAGCCAGATTCTCGGCTACCTGGCGCACGATGGCGGGCGGGATCATCGGCTCATCGCCCTGGATATTCACAATGATGGTGTCATCGCTGAAAGCGCATTTTTCAACCACCTCGGCCAGGCGCTCGGTGCCAGACTGATGATCTTCACGCGTCATGCAGACTTCACCGCCGGCGGCTTCAACCGCTCGGGCTACGTCTGCATGATCGGTGGCAACGATAATACGCTCGGCCCCGGATTCACGGGCGCGCTCAAGAACGTGGACAATCATCGGCTTGCCGTTGATATCCTGGAGCGGTTTGCCTGGCAGACGAGTAGAAGCGAAGCGCGCGGGGATGATAACCACGAAACTCATGACTGGCTCTCTTCTACGGCAAGCGCGCGGGCTTCGGTTTCCAGCAGTACGGGGATACCTTCACGCAGCGGAAAAGCCAGGCTATCGAGTTTGCAGATCAGTTCTTGCTTATCCTGGCTGTAATAGAGCTTACCGTTACAAACCGGACAGGCGATAATTTCAAGTAAACGGTGATCCATGATTCCTCCAGATGGACCGAATAGATTCTTTAGCAGCATATCATACGCTGGCTCAGGCGGCGTCAATTTCCCAACCCTGTTGCCGCCCGGCAAAAAGTTCCGCCGGCAGCTTCCCGCAGCTCACCCGTGTCGCCTCCTGCCAGAGGGCAAAATCATCAATGGCGCGTTTTAGCCCGCTCTCGAGTCCCGAGGTCACCTTGACCCCCTCCTCCAGCCACAGAGCGATAATTTCCAGAACGCCGGTTTTACGATGCATTTTGCTATCCATTCTGCCCACCAGCTTCCCCTGATACAGCAGCGGTAATACGAAATAGCCATACTGACGTTTCGGCGCGGGCGTATAGCACTCCAGGCGATAGGTGAAGTTAAATAGCTGCTCAGCCCGCTTGCGATCCCACACCACCGGATCGAAAGGCGAGAGCACCGCGCTGTGGCTGGCGGCGAGCCTGCCGCCGGGTGAGGACTCCAGCAGCTTCAGCGCATCACGGTGAAGCCACATTTCCCCCAGGGTTTCAACGTTTACCGGTTTCACCAGCCCCTCATCCTGCCAGCTCGCCAGCAGCGGGGGTAGCGAGGGTCGACGTAGACGATAATAATCCGCCAGCCACTGCGCACGGAAGATCCCGAGGCTGCGTGCGCTATTGCGTAACATAATGGCTTCGGCCTGCTCCTGAGAGAGGCCATCCCGCTCATCCTCCCAGTCCGGCATGACCCGCTGCGTGAGATCGTAAACGCGCTGAAAGTTGCGCCGCTCGATAACCATCAGCTCTCCAGCGGTAAATAAACCTTCAAGATGGCGCTTATGCGGTTTCCACTCCCACCATCCGCTGGCGCCCTTACGCGGATGTTCAAAGTCTGCCGAGCGAACCGGGCCATTTTCAGCAATATGGGCCAGCAGTTCCTGAATGGCCGGAGCGTGCTCGGTCATCCATGCGGTATGGTATTTCCAGCCCATTTTATCCGGCGTCAGCATACGGTGACGCACCAGTGAAAAGTCGCTGCGCGGTAAGAAACAGGCCTCATGCGCCCAGTATTCCATCAGTTCACCGGCGCGAAGCGCCTCATCCAGCCAGCGCTGCGGATAGTGGCCAAGGCGGCTGAAAAGCACCAGATAAGGGCTGCGGGCAACAACGTTGATGGTATCGATTTGCAGCAGGGACATCTGCTTAATGGTTTGCAGAACATCCTCGGGTTTGGCGCGACGGCGGGGCTTTTTCAGCAGCCCCTGCGCGGCCAGGTGAAGATGGCGAGCTTCTTTAAGCGAGAGGGACAATACCGGCATGCAGCTTCTCCGTAAAAGGTTCCGGCGCAGGCGGTGATAAGCGAAATTAGCGCTGCGCCAGCGTCACTAAATCCGTGAGCAGGCGCTGTGCGCGCTGGTCAGTCATTATCGCGTCGACCGGTAGATACCACCAGTTTGCCTGCGCAAAGTCGCGGCACTTCACCGCATCTTTTTCGGTCATCAGCAGAGTTTGCTGCGGCGCCGCCAGCGCGGCGACATCGCTCTGCGACAGAGCCTGATGATCGGCCAGGGAGATGGTTTTCACCGGACGTACGCCGCAGCTCTCGAGGGTGGCGAAGAAACGCGGCGGATGGCCGATTCCTGCCATCGCCACCACGTTGTCCAACGCCGCCGCATCCCGGCGTTCACCGGTCAGCAGATTCACCGCCAGCCCGGGACGAAGCTGCATAGGTATCTCTCCCGGGCGGGCGAGACCGCCGTTAACGATAACCGCATCCACGCTGCGCAAACGCGAAGCGCGCTCGCGCATAGGACCCGCAGGCAACCACCAGCCGTTACCAAAACGACGTACGCCGTCAATCACCACAATCTCTTTGTCACGCGCCAGCTTATAGTGCTGCAGACCATCATCCGTGACGATAAGCTGAAGATCGTTGGCGGCGAGCAGCGCCTGAACCGCATCGCTGCGTACCGGCGAGACGGCAACCGGCGCGCCGGTACGCTGATAAATCAGCACCGGCTCATCGCCCGCTTCCCCGGTATGCGTATCCACATTAAGCAGCAGCGGATAGCTCGCGGCTTTTCCGCCGTAGCCGCGTGACACCACGCCGACGCGAATACCGCGCTGCTGAAGCTGTTCCACCAGCCAGACAACAACCGGCGTTTTGCCATTACCGCCGGCGGTCAGATTGCCAACCACCACTACCGGCACCGGCGCTCGCCACACTTTTCGCCATCCCAGTTTATAGCTTAGCCGTATTAATCCGCTCACCAGGCCATAGAGCCAGGAGAGCGGAAGCAGCAGCCGCCATAAAGGCGATTCGCCGGACCAGATGCGCGCAATCATGCGCCGAACTGCATCTTATGCAGCTGAGCGTAAACGCCCTTATGTTCAAGCAGATCGGCATGGCTGCCGCGTTCAACGATCTGGCCATCTTCCACTACCACAATTTCGTCAGCCTGCTCAATCGTCGAGAGACGGTGAGCAATAACCAGCGAAGTGCGGTTTTTCTGCAGTTCGTCCAGCGCCGCCTGAATGGCGCGCTCTGATTCGGTATCCAGCGCCGAAGTTGCTTCATCAAGGATCAGTATCGGGCTGTTGCGCAGCAGGGCGCGAGCGATAGCGATGCGCTGGCGCTGGCCGCCGGAAAGCATAACACCGTTTTCACCGATAATCGTATCCAGGCCATTGTCCATTTTATTGATAAAGTCCATGGCATAAGCCATGCGGGCCGCTTCTTCAATCTGCTCGCGGCTGTACTCTTCGGTTCGGGCATAGGCGATATTATTCGCCACGGTGTCGTTAAAGAGATGGACGTTTTGCGACACCAGCGCAACCTGATCGCGCAGAGAGCTCAGCGTGTATTCACGCAGGTCGTGGCCGTCCAGCAAGATCTGCCCCTCATCAACATCATAAAAACGCGTAATCAGGCTGGCGATGGTAGATTTACCTGACCCTGAGCGCCCTACCAGCGCCACGGTTTTCCCTTCCGGAATATTGAGGTCAATATTGCGCAACGCAGCGACTTCACGCCCCGGATATCTGAAGGTAACGTTTTTAAATTCGAGGTTGCCCTTCGCACGTTCGATAACCCGCGTGCCTTCATCTTTCTCCTGCTCGGAGTCAAGAATAGCGAAAAGCGTCTGACAAGCGGCCATCCCGCGCTGGAACTGCGCGTTGACGTTAGTCAGCGATTTTAGCGGACGCATCAGCGCGATCATTGAGGAGAAGACAACGGTAATTGTACCAGCCGTTAACGTCTCCATTACGCTCGGGAAGCTTGCCGCATAAAGTACGAAAGCCAGAGCCAGGGAGGCGATTAGCTGGATAATAGGGTCAGAAATTGAGGACGCGGAGACCATTTTCATCCCCTGCAGACGCATCTTGTTGCTGACTTTATCAAAGCGCTTGGTTTCGACGGCCTGACCGCCAAACATCAGCACTTCTTTATGCCCTTTCAGCATCTGCTCTGCACTGGTCGTCACCTGGCCCATGGTGTTCTGCATATTCTTGCTGATATTACGAAAACGCTTCGAGACCACGCGAATAGCAATAGACACGATCGGCGCCAGAACGATCAGAATCAATGACAGCTGCCAGCTGTAATAAAACATCATCGCAAACAGGCCAATAATCGACGCGCCTTCACGCACGACGGTAATCAACGCACTGGAGGAGGAAGAGGCCACCTGCTCCGAATCATAGGTAATACGTGATAGCAGCGTCCCGGTGGACTGCTTGTCAAAGAATGCAACCGGCATTCCCATCATGTGGCTGAATAAACGACGGCGCATCGTCATCACGACTTTGCCGGACACCCACGAGATGCAGTAGCTCGAAACGTAGCTGGTGATGCCGCGCAGAACCATCAATCCGATCACCACCAGCGGCATCCATATCAGCACCGAGCGATCCGTTTTACCAAAACCATCATCCAGTAACGGTTTAAGAAGCGATAGCATGAAGGTATCACTAGCCGCGTTAAGCACTAACGCTACCGCTGCAACGATTAGCCCGGGTTTAAACGGCGCTATAATCGGCCAGAGTCGGCGGAAGGTCTGCCACGTGGAAAGATCTTTATCGTTCTGCATTCAATAAACCAGCTTGTGTTGAAATAGCCGCATATTCTACCCGTTCTGAACGTTCCCGCCAAACCACTGATGATACCATCGCGGTAAAACTTGATCCCGTAAGCTATGGATTTGCCAGCCATCCGCGGAAAAAATAACCGTAATTTGCCCCTGATGCGGCGTGTCGAACCACTGATAATTCTGGTTTCGATAGCGCTGTTTCACCTTGGTTGAGGGCATACGCCATGCGTTATAGCGGGAAGCAGAAGCTAGCGCAGCCTCCCCGCCAACGCTGCGCAACAGGGCGGTCCCGGACGACGTATTACTGCCGTGATGGGGAACCTGGATAAGTGTAGACGCAAGATGTTGCCAGTAGTGGCTAATCATCGCTTGCTCCGCTGGCGTTTCGATATCCCCGGTGAGCAGGATACTGTGCTTGCCGTCATCAACACGCACCACGCATGAGCGATTATTCCCCTGCTTTGTCGCGCCGGGCAGCGGCCAGAACGCACGAAAGGTTAAACCTCGCCACTGCCAGATCTCACCGCGCTGGCATGCTAAATGGCCCGCCCAGCCTAAAGGGCTTCGTATCCATATTTGAGGCCATGCTTTTAACACCGAGTTGAGTCCCCCGCGGTGATCGAGATGCTCGTGGCTGAGTACGACGCCTTCCAGATGCAAGTGATGCCAGCGTAGCCAGGGGATGATAATCTGCTCACCGCTGTCACCCTCAGGCCAGGCGAGTCCGGTATCGTAGAGAAGGGCCGCGCCCTGACGTTCAATCACCATAGCCAGCCCCTGCCCGACATCCAGCATGGTGACTCGCCATTCGTTGGTAGCCGTACTCCGCCAGAATGGCCAGCTTAATAGCCCGAGACATGCTAAACAAAACGCCGGCAACGTGCGCCACGCATGAAAACGCCAGAGAATTAACGCCGGCCACGGCAGCAGGCTTATCCCAAGCCAGCGAGCATCCAGCTCGAGCCAGCCGGGCGGCAGCTGCCGCAGGAACCCGAATAGCGCCGCCAGGATACGGTCTGCTGATTGCCATATCACCATCTCAATGGTGAGCGGAGCACAGAGGTGTAAAAACATGGCGGTCAGAATCAGCGGAACAACGATAAAAGTCACCAGAGGCACGGCAATCAAATTCGCCAGCACCGACGTTAAGCTGATGCCGTGGAAGAGAGCAATCTGTAAAGGTGCAAGTAAAAACATCAAGCCGATCTGCAGATGACATAACGCGAGGCTTTGGCGCAGCAGCCAGCACCTTTTACCGCCAGGCATCGGGGCCAGCTGATACCAGAAGATAAGCGCCGCAACGGCAAACGCTGATAGCCAGAGGCTTTCTGACAACGCTGCCAGCGGATCGGCAAACAGTATTGCACCAATGCAGCAGAGCCATAGTTGCCATGGCGACCAGCGTTTCCCGGATAGCCGCAGCGCGCAGCCAACGATCAGAGCAACACAGGTGCGCAGCGCGGGCGGCTGCATTCCGGTTAGCCAGGCGTAAAAAATAGCGCTCGCCAGGCCAGTAAGCAGCGGCGCCCGCCAGCCCAGCCAGCGGCACGGAAGAAAGAACTGCAAACCCCTTAGCAGCAACCAGCCCAGAGTGGCTCCTAACGCGATATGTAACCCTGAGATCGCCATCAGGTGCGATGTACCGGTTTCCTGCATCAGGATCTTTATCTCGCGAGGGATCGCCAGACGTTCCCCCATGCCTAACCCCAGCATCACCGATTGCCAGGGCAGTTCCGCCAGGGTTTGATTGAGCGAGGCCAGATAACGCGCTCGTACACTACAGTTTCGCTCGCGAACTTCAGCGCTGATAAAGCGTCCGGTTAACGGACGATGCTGTGATAGCGCATAGCGCTGGCTGTCAAACCCGCCTTCGTTGAGCTGACCATGTACCGGACGCGCGCGTAGCGTCATGGCCCAAACCTGCCCTGCACAGGGCGGTTCAGGCAAATAATTACCGTAGAGGCTTACCCCTGGCGCGGGAAATAGCCGTCGCCCATCCAGACGGACAATTCTGCCCTGATGAGTTGTCTGACCATCTGTTGCGGTCAGCACAACCTCAACCTGACGATTCCCGTTTGTTAACGTCTGTGTCGGCCACAGGGCCTGGCGGGCGCTGAGTACTCCCCAGACAAAAAACAGCGTTATCAATGCCGCGTAATGCGCAGCTCTACGGCGACATTGCGCAATAAGCAGCGCCAGCAGCATCAGTCCCCAGGTAACCGAACGCTCGGGCAAATCGGGCAACCAGAGCAGCGGCAGAATGCCGATAATCACACAGCCAGCAAGTTGTGGTAAACGCATTAGCACCTCCCTGTCAGAGGGAGTGTTGCGCTAAATTGAGAAAGTGTCTTTGAGGACAGAAAAGAAGTGGATTGCGCAATCCAGAGAACTTTCTCTGTTAACGCAAAAGAACTGACGTTTTGCGAGGCAACTTCCAGTACAGCTTTAAAGGCATAAAAAAAGCACCCAAAGGTGCTTTTTTAACGTTTAAGTATGTTGTCGCCGCTCAGCGAAACTTACTCTTCGTAAATATTGGCGCGGTCGCGTAATTCTTTGCCCGGCTTAAAGTGGGGAACGTACTTACCTTCCAGTTCAACTTTATCGCCAGTTTTTGGGTTACGCCCGGTGCGGGGTGCTCGATAATGCAGAGAGAAGCTGCCGAAACCGCGGATTTCAATGCGCTCGCCTTGAGCAAGCGTTGAGGCCATATGCTCCAGCATTTCTTTAACAGCATCTTCCACTGCTTTCGCAGGAATGTGAGATTGCTGGCTGGCAAGTCTTTCTATCAATTCTGACTTGGTCATTATTCCTCCGGTTTCCTTCAAGGCAAAATTAGCTAACAGCTTAAACAAGGGCGGCCTTAGCCGCCCTTTGTGCTTGATTACAGGACGAATCCTGCAATCTGTCAAGTAAACTCGTCATAATTCAGGTTGTTGTAACCCGAAAGACTAAGATTACTCGCCTTTAGCTGCTTTGAAAGCTTCAGCCATTGCGTTGTTGGAGAAGTTTGCATCTTCCTGTTTGTTAACAGTTGCGATGGCATCTTTCTCATCAGCTTCGTCTTTCGCACGAACAGACAGGCTGATTGCACGGTTCTTACGATCAACGCCGGTGAATTTAGCTTCAACGTCGTCGCCTACGCTCAGAACCAGGGTGGCATCTTCAACGCGGTCACGGGAAGCTTCAGAAGCGCGCAGGTAACCTTCAACGCCGTCAGCCAGTTCTACGGTTGCGCCTTTAGCGTCAACTGCAGTCACTTTACCGTTTACGATTGCGCCTTTCTTGTTCAGTGCAACCCAGTTGTTGAACGGATCTTCTGCGAGCTGTTTAACGCCCAGAGAGATACGCTCGCGCTCTGCGTCAACCTGCAGAACAACTGCTGCGATTTCGTCGCCTTTTTTGTATTCACGAACTGCTTCTTCGCCTGCAACGTTCCAGGAGATGTCAGACAGGTGAACCAGGCCATCGATGCCGCCGTCCAGGCCGATGAAGATACCGAAGTCAGTGATAGACTTGATTTTACCTTCAACACGGTCGCCCTTGTTGTGGGTTTCCGCGAACTGCTGCCATGGGTTGTTTTTGCACTGCTTCAGGCCCAGGGAGATACGACGACGTTCTTCGTCGATATCCAGAACCATAACTTCCACTACATCGCCAACGTTAACAACTTTGGACGGGTGGATGTTTTTGTTGGTCCAATCCATTTCGGAAACGTGAACCAGGCCTTCAACGCCTTCTTCGATTTCAACGAAGCAGCCGTAGTCGGTCAGGTTGGTCACGCGACCGGTCAGTTTGGTACCTTCCGGATAACGTTTAGCGATAGCTACCCACGGATCTTCGCCCAGCTGTTTCAGGCCCAGAGATACACGAGTACGTTCGCGGTCGAACTTCAGCACTTTAACAGTGATTTCGTCGCCAACGTTTACGATTTCGCTCGGATGCTTAACGCGTTTCCATGCCATATCGGTAATGTGCAGCAGGCCGTCAACGCCGCCCAGATCAACGAATGCACCGTAGTCAGTGAGGTTCTTAACGATACCTTTAACTTCCATGCCTTCCTGCAGGTTTTCCAGCAGCTGATCGCGCTCTGCGCTGTTTTCGGATTCGATAACGGCACGACGAGAAACAACGACGTTGTTACGTTTCTGGTCCAGCTTGATGACTTTGAATTCAAGCTCTTTGCCTTCCAGGTGCAGCGTGTCGCGCACCGGACGAACGTCTACCAGGGAGCCCGGCAGGAACGCACGAATACCATTCAGCTCAACAGTGAAGCCACCTTTAACTTTGCCGTTGATAATACCGACTACAGTTTCAGCGTCTTCGTAAGCTTTTTCCAGCGTGATCCAAGCTTCGTGACGTTTAGCTTTCTCACGGGACAGCAGGGTTTCACCGAAGCCGTCTTCTACTGCATCCAGAGCAACGTCAACTTCGTCACCAACCTGGATTTCCAGCTCGCCCTGGGCGTTTTTGAACTGCTCTGCCGGAATGGCAGACTCAGATTTCAGACCGGCGTCAACCAGTACTACGTCTTTGTCGATAGCAACAACAACACCACGAACGATGGAACCCGGACGGGTTTCGATTGTTTTTAAGGATTCTTCAAATAGTTGAGCAAAAGATTCAGTCATGTTTAATCTTCAGGTTTCATATTTAACGTCCACCAGGCTCCATGCCGGATGGGGTTGTTTAACATACCCGCTAACAGTCCGTTGCTGCGGGGTACTGCTATAATTCGCAGGCTATTGTGCTTTATCGACGATAAGATTAAGCGGAAGCCAGTTTTTCGCGCGCATATTGTAGCGCTTTTTCAATCACTTGCTCAATGTTTAGTTCTGTGGAATCAAGAACTAAGGCATCGGCAGCCGGGATAAGCGGCGCCACTGTACGATTGCGATCGCGGTCGTCGCGCTCTTTTATCTCGGATAAAAGGCGATCAAAGTTAACACTAAAGCCCTTCTCCTGCAACTGAAGCATGCGGCGATGCGCACGTTCTTCCGCGGAAGCGTCAAGGAAAATTTTCACCGGCGCATCGGGGAATACCACGGTTCCCATATCGCGTCCGTCAGCGATCAAACCGGGCAGCTCACGGAAGGCTCGTTGACGGCGCAGCAATGCCTCGCGCACGCGCGGAAAAGCGGCGACTTTAGAGGCCGTATTGGCCACATCCTGAGTGCGGATTTCCGCGCTAACGTCCTCCCCCTCCAGAATGACTTCCAGGCTACCGTCAGTGGAGACAAAACGGACATCAAGATGCGCGGCCAGCGGCACCAGCGCCTCTTCGGATTCAACATCAACATGGTGATGCAGAGCAGCGAGAGCAAGAACGCGATAAATCGCCCCAGAATCCAGCAGATGCCAGCCCAGCGTTTCTGCCATTGCCTTGCATAACGTGCCTTTGCCCGCACCGCCAGGCCCATCAATGGTGATTACCGGAACTGTTGCCGTCATCTTTTTCTCCTTTAGCAAGGCGCATAAATATATAAACGCCGCGCATTATACGCATCTCTTCGACGGAAAGTGAGCATTGGTTGTAAATTACGGATAACTGGAAATCTAATGCGGAAGAATTGTGCAATTATAGCGGGCTGATGGAGCATCAGCCCGGAAGATGAGGCAGTTTTACTTTTTATCTTCCGCGATACGGTCGCGGATATGCTGCGCGCGTTCAGCTGAAGGCGGGTGTGAATCGAACAGAGATTTACTGTGGCCGGCGTCAAGGCTGGCCAGTTTGTCGAAGCTGCCCACCAGCCCCTGAGTGCTAATGTTGCGCTTTTTCAGCAGATCGTAGGAGAAATCATCAGCATCGGACTCCTGAGAGCGGGAGAAAGCGGAGTTAATCATTCCCTCTGCGATATCGCCCAGCTGAGATTTAGACAAGCTTGCAGCCGCTCCGCTGGTGGCTGAAATTGCATCACGCGCGGCAATGGTCGCATAGGCGGTTTGCATCGCTTTGCGCGAATGTCCCAGCGCTACGTGGCCCAACTCATGGCCCAGAACCGCTTCAACTTCATTATCGGTCATCATGTCCATCAGGCCGCTATAGACGCGGACGCAGCCGTTGGCCATTGCCCAGGCGTTGACGTCTGATGTCATGTAAACCTTATAGTTTACCGGGGTGCCGTTGATATTATTACCTAACGCTTTGGCAATTTTATTCAGACGCTTGGTGTACTTACTTGAAGCGCCGGCCTTTTTATTTTCGCTATCCATTTGCTTACAGGCATCGTCGGAAAGCGCTTTGACTTCAGAGTCAGAAAGCGTTGCCGCTTTGTAGGCCGTCATCCCTGAACTTACGAGGGCGTTGGTGTCCACCCCCTGCATATTTTTACAACCTGCCAACAACGTGGCGGAAACCGCTAAAGCCAGCATTACTTTTGTATTTCTCATATCAATCATCCATTGATTAGCATATTAAATGCTTATAAATCCTGTATTTACAAGCAACCAAGGCTAGCATTTAGTTTTCCGCCCGACAAGCAGACATAAAAAAACGCCGACCCAAGGGTCGGCGTTTTCACCTAAAATTCGCGTGATTCAGGCCAGCGTACTGATTCGCGCCAGCTGTTCGAAGTAGTCCGGGAAAGTTTTTGCCGTACACTTCGGATCAAGGATGGTGACCGGCGTATCGGAAAGCGCCACCAGCGAGAAACACATTGCCATACGATGGTCGTTATAGGTGCCGATTTCAGCGAACTGGAGCTTAGCAGGCGGAGTGATGCGGATGAAATCCTCCCCTTCTTCAACTTCAGCTCCCACTTTACGCAGCTCAGTGGCCATAGCAAACAGGCGGTCAGTCTCCTTGACGCGCCAGTTATAAATATTGCGCAGAGTCGTGGTGCCTTTGGCGAACAGGGCGGCCGTGGCGATAGTCATCGCGGCATCCGGGATATGATTCATATCCATATCGATGGCATTCAGTTCGCCGCGCGTGCAGGCGATATAATCATCGCCCCAGGTAATGGTTGCGCCCATTTTTTCCAGCACATCGGCAAACCGAATGTCGCCCTGCACGCTATCGCGGCCAATACCGGTGACTTTTACCGTCCCGCCTTTAATGGCTCCGGCGGCGAGGAAGTAGGATGCCGAGGAGGCGTCGCCTTCAACCAGATAATCGCCCGGCGAGCGATAGTGTTGATTGCCGCGCACGATAAATCGCTGATAAGACTGATTTTCAACCTCAACGCCAAAGGTTTTCATCAGGTGCAGCGTAATATCAATATAAGGTTTGGATACCAGATCGCCTTTAATCGCAATGACGGTATCCTGAGGCGCCAGCGGGGCGGTCATCAGGAGCGCGGTCAGAAACTGGCTGGAAACGCTGCCGTCCACTTCAACCTGTCCACCGCTGAAACCACCGCGCAGGCGCAGCGGCGGGTAATTCTCCTGCTCCAGATAATCAATCTGCGCCCCGCCCTGACGCAGCGCGTCAACCAGGTGACCAATCGGCCGCTCTTTCATTCGCGGCTCGCCGGTCAGCACAATATCGTTACTCCCCAGACATAACGCCGCCGCCAGCGGACGCATGGCCGTTCCGGCATTACCGAGGAACAGTTCTAATGCTTCAGCCGCGTGCAGTGGGCCGGCGTTACCGGTGACTTCACAGCGGGTACGGTCGGAAGACAGGGTGTAATGAACTCCCAGCGCGCTCAGGGCATTCAGCATGTGGCGTACATCGTCGCTATCCAGCAAATTGGTCAGCACCGTCGTGCCGCGGGCCAATGCCGCCAGTAGCAAAGCACGGTTAGAAACACTCTTGGACCCGGGCAGGTTAATTGTGCCATCTACGCGTGCGATGGGTTGTAACGTCAGGGATTCCATTAAACTCAACTCTCAAACAAACAGAATAATAACCCCGCAGACGAGCTGCGGGGATGAAAAATACGACAGCGATTAGCCGTGACGGCGTTCGAAGTCCTGCATAAAGTCGGTCAGCGCCTTCACGCCCGCCAGCGGCATGGCGTTATAAATGGAAGCGCGCATGCCGCCCACTACGCGGTGGCCCTTCAGCGCATGCAGACCAGCGGCAAACGACTCTTCGAGGAACAGTTTATCAAGCGCGCTATCGGCCAACTGGAACGGCACGTTCATGCGCGAACGGTTCGCCGCAGCGACATCGTTGCGATAGAAACCACTGTTATCGATGGTGCTATACAACAGGTCGGCTTTCTGCTGGTTGATTTTATCCATAGCGGCAACGCCGCCCTGCTCTTTCAGCCACTTAAACACCAGGCCGGAGAGGTACCAGGCAAACGTCGGCGGCGTGTTAAACATAGAGTCATTGGCCGACAGGATGGAGTAATCAAGAATCGACGGGCAGGCTATGCTGGCTTTACCCAGCAGATCTTCACGCACAATAATCAGCGTCAGACCTGCAGGACCGATGTTTTTCTGCGCGCCTGCGTAAATTACGCCATAACGGCTTACGTCAATTTCACGAGACAAAATAGTCGAGGAGAAATCCGCCGTCACGATGACATCGTCGCCAAAATCAGGCGTTTCTTCAATGGCAATACCATCGATAGTTTCGTTCGGGCAGTAGTGCAGATAGGCCGCGCCCGGAGTCAGCTGCCATTCGCTCATCGGTTTAACCGCGCGCTGGCCGTCAACGGTGATTTTGGCGTCAATCACGTTCGGTTTGCAGTATTTATGCGCTTCTTTAACCGCGCTGGCTGCCCAGTAGCCGGCATCAATGTAGTCGGCAACGGTTTTATCACCCAGCAGGTTCAGCGGGATACCAGCAAACTGTCCGCGACCGCCGCCGTGACAAAATAAGACTTTGTAATTGGAAGGAATATTGAGCAGGGAGCGAAAATCCTGTTCCGCCTCTTCAGCCACCTTGATGAACTCTTTACCACGGTGGCTGATTTCCATCACCGACGTCCCCAAACCGTTCCAGTCGCAAAGCTCCTTTTGCGCCAGTTTGAGGACATCCGCCGGCAGCATTGCCGGGCCTGAACTGAAGTTATAGACCTGAGCCATTTCCCCTCACCACTTGCTATGTTATTTACCCGCGAACCGTCGCGGGCATAAGTTATTCCTGTGGCTATCGGTTTTATCATTCAGTGACACGCACCGCAATGGCTAAAACTGAGCCTGGGGGAAATGCGGACTCGGTCACACAAAAGAATCTGCCAGCTTGACGTCATAAAACCGACATAATTGCTGTCAGGTGACCCTTTTTGCCCGACTGACCTTCGACCATTCTGCATTTGCGCAGCGAGGGCATAATTGTTTATCCCCAGCTCGTAGCGTAAGGATTGCGCTACAGCGAACGCAGGCGTACTCATCATCGTGAGGGATGGTGATAAAACGATCGGTAAAACGGGAAGGCAGAATGGAAAGCCCGGCTTTAACATCTTCATCCTCATAGTAATAAAGGCTGATCTGGCCGTTGGTTTCCAGAATGGCCAGCCGTACCTGACCCAGTTGCTCAACCCCGCTGATTCTCAGTTCCATAAAAAACTCGAATTCGGTCATATTTTCCGCCTGCAGTTTCTCCCAGGCCAGTTCGCCGTTCTCCACAACAATAATCGGCTTACCTTCCAGCAAGTCCTCCAGTTTTTCGCTATGCCCCATCAGCCACATAATCAATCGATACAGCAGAGCCAGGGTAATAAATACCGCCAGTACCGGCAGCATGGGAACATCATCATAAAACGCGACGTCCCCTGCCGCCGAACCGAGGGTCAAAATGATGAGGACTTCGAAAAGAGACATCTGGCGAACGCCACGCCGCCCGGTTATCTTAAGAAAAATAAATACCAGGACGAAGGTATAGAGGCTACGCAGTGCCACCTCGGCCAGAAACTCCACGGGCACTTTATCCAGTGCCATACGATGCCAGTCAAATGTCTTCATGGTTAACGCCTGAACAGTTATTGAGTGACATAAGCATAGCCAGACGATGGAGATAGCACCTGTCATATAAAACCCGTATCATTGCGCGCTTTACGTACGATAAAAGTGACTGCCATGACTCAAACGTTTATTCCCGGCAAAGATGCCGCCCTGGAAGATTCCATCGCTCGCTTCCAGCAGAAGTTGCACGACCTCGGATTTGATATTGAAGAGGCCTCATGGCTCAACCCGGTACCGCACGTCTGGTCAGTGCATATCCGCGATAAAGAGTGCGCCCTGTGCTTCACCAACGGCAAAGGCGCCACCAAAAAAGCCGCGCTGGCCTCGGCCCTTGGAGAGTACTTTGAGCGTCTCTCGACTAACTATTTTTTTGCCGACTTCTGGCTGGGCGAGACCATCGCCAACGCGCCTTTCGTTCACTATCCGAATGAAAAATGGTTCCCTTTAACCGACGATGACGAAGTACCGGAAGGCCTGCTGGATGCCCGCCTGCGCGCATTCTACGATCCTGACGATCAGTTAACCGCCAGCATGCTGGTCGATCTGCAGTCAGGTAATGACGATCGCGGCGTCTGCGGTTTGCCGTTCACCCGTCAGTCAGATGGCGAAACGGTCTATATTCCGATGAATATCATCGGCAACCTGTACGTTTCTAACGGAATGTCCGCGGGCAACACCCGCAACGAAGCCCGCGTTCAGGGCCTCTCGGAAGTGTTCGAACGCCATATTAAAAACCGCATTATCGCTGAAAGTATCAGCCTCCCGGAGATCCCGGCGGAGGTGATGGCGCGCTATCCGGGCGTGGTTGAATCCATCAACAAGCTGGAGGCCGAAGGTTTCCCGATTTTCGCTTATGACGGTTCGCTCGGCGGCAAATATCCGGTTATCTGCGTTGTGCTGTTTAACCCCGCAAACGGTACCTGTTTCGCCTCGTTTGGCGCGCATCCTGATTTAGGCGTGGCGCTGGAACGTACCGTTACCGAACTGCTGCAGGGCCGCAGCCTGAAAGATCTCGACGTCTTCACGCCGCCAACCTTTGATGATGAAGAAGTCGCCGAACATGCGAATCTTGAAACGCACTTTATCGATTCCAGCGGCCTGATCTCCTGGGATATGTTTAAGCAGGATGCCGACTACCCGTTCGTGGACTGGAGCTTCTCCGGGACCACGGAGGAAGAGTTCGCCACCCTGATGGCTATCTTTAAGCAAGAAGATAAAGAAGTTTACATCGCCGATTACGAACACCTTAGCGTCTACGCCTGCCGGATAATTGTTCCGGGCATGTCTGATATCTATCCGGCGGAAGACCTCTGGCTGGCGAATAACAGCATGGGCGCACCTCTGCGGGAAACGATTCTTTCTCTGCCGGAAAGCGAATGGGAAAAAGAAGATTATCTGGCGCTTATCGAGCAAATGGATGATGAAGGCCTTGATGATTTCACCCGCGTGCGCGAACTGCTCGGTATGGCGACCGGTAAAGACAACGGCTGGTATACGCTGCGCATTGGCGAGCTAAAAGCAATGCTGGCGCTGGCGGGCGGCGATCTCGAGCAGGCCTTGATCTGGACCGAGTGGACCATGGAATTTAATGCCTCAATCTTTAGCGCCGAACGCGCTAATTACTACCGCTGCCTGCAAACTCTGCTGCTGCTGAGCCAGGAAGAGGAGCGTCAGCCGCTGCAGTATCTCAACGCTTTCGTACGCATGTACGGCGCCGATGCCGTTGAAGCCGCCAGCGCCGCGCTTAGCGGAGAAGCACCGTTCTATGGGCTGCAGGCAGTAGACAGCGATCTGCTCGCTTTCCCGGCTCACCAGTCGCTACTGAAAGCCTACGAAAAGCTACAGCGCGCAAAAGCTGTATTCTGGGGTAAATAAGCTCACTTTACTGCCTGAATCACCGTATGATGAGGGGGCAAATAGGCCCCCTTTTTTTATGTTTTCCACAACCCGCAACCAGGTTGTAGCCATAAAGTTAATTAGTGGTGAGAAATAATAAAATGGTGCCGCAAATATTGTTAATATTTAATAAAAATACCCCATTTTAATTAACCGAAAAACGGGGGTAAAATGAAAATAATCAACATTATTTGTAAAATTTAAAATTTATTTTTTCGTTAAAAATCAAATGATTAGATATAAAAAACATCAATTCCACACACTAAAAGGGCCTATAGTTCCGGTAGGATATGATCTACATCAAATTCCCTTCTATAATGCTTTGTTAGTATCTCACCGCCAACTTACATAAAGAGAGAGTTAGTGTGAAAGCTGACAACCCTTTTGATCTTTTACTCCCTGCTGCCATGGCGAAAGTCGCCGAAGAAGCAGGTGTCTATAAAGCGACAAAACATCCGATAAAGACGTTTTATCTGGCTATCACCGCAGGTGTCTTCATCTCTATCGCTTTTGTTTTCTATATTACCGCGACAACCGGCACGGCCGGGATGCCATTCGGGGTTGCCAAACTGATTGGAGGCATTTGCTTCTCACTGGGTTTGATTCTCTGCGTTATATGCGGTGCCGACCTGTTTACTTCAACCGTTCTTATCGTTGTGGCGAAAGCCAGCGGAAGAATAACATGGGGTCAGCTGGCTAAAAACTGGCTAAACGTCTATGTTGGTAACCTGGTTGGTTGCTTACTCTTTGTATTGCTGATGTGGCTTTCAGGCGAATATATGACTGCCAACGGTCAATGGGGACTTAACGTTCTGCAAACCGCCGACCACAAAATGCACCATACTTTTATTGAAGCTGTGTGCCTGGGTATCCTGGCAAACCTGATGGTCTGCCTTGCGGTATGGATGAGCTACTCCGGCCGTAGCCTGATGGATAAAGCCATGATTATGGTTTTACCGGTGGCAATGTTTGTTGCCAGCGGGTTTGAGCACAGTATCGCGAACATGTTTATGATCCCGCTGGGTATCGTCATTCGCGACTTTGCGAGCCCGGAATTCTGGACCGCAGTTGGTTCAACTCCGGAAAGTTTCTCTCACCTGACCGTCATGAACTTCATCACTGATAACCTGATTCCGGTAACAATCGGGAACATCATCGGCGGTGGTCTGCTGGTTGGGTTGACATACTGGGTCATTTACCTGCGTGGCGACAACCATCACTAAGGGTTGTTTCAGGCAGTAAATAAAAAATCCACTTAAGAAGGTAGGTGTTACATGTCCGAGCTTAATGAAAAGTTAGCCACAGCCTGGGAAGGTTTTGCGAAAGGTGACTGGCAGAACGAAGTCAACGTCCGCGACTTCATCCAGAAAAACTATACCCCGTACGAAGGTGACGAGTCCTTCCTGGCTGGCGCAACTGAAGCGACCACCAAGCTGTGGGACACCGTAATGGAAGGCGTTAAACAGGAAAACCGCACTCACGCGCCTGTTGATTTTGATACTTCCCTTGCGTCCACCATCACCTCTCATGACGCTGGCTACATCGAGAAAGGTCTCGAGAAAATCGTTGGTCTGCAGACTGAAGCGCCGCTGAAACGTGCGATTATCCCGTTCGGTGGTATCAAAATGGTAGAAGGCTCCTGCAAAGCGTACAATCGCGAGCTGGACCCAATGCTGAAGAAAATCTTCACTGAATACCGTAAAACCCACAACCAGGGCGTGTTTGACGTTTACACCAAAGACATCCTGAACTGCCGTAAATCTGGCGTTCTGACCGGTCTGCCGGATGCCTATGGTCGTGGTCGTATCATCGGTGATTACCGTCGCGTTGCGCTGTACGGTATCGACTTCCTGATGAAAGACAAATACGCTCAGTTCGTCTCTCTGCAAGACAAACTGGAAAGCGGTGAAGATCTGGAAGCAACCATCCGTCTGCGTGAAGAAATCTCTGAGCAGCACCGTGCGCTGGGTCAGATCAAAGAAATGGCGGCTAAATATGGCTGCGATATCTCTGGTCCTGCTACCAACGCTCAGGAAGCTATCCAGTGGACCTACTTTGGTTACCTGGCTGCCGTTAAATCTCAGAACGGCGCGGCAATGTCCTTCGGTCGTACCTCCAGCTTCCTGGACATCTTCATCGAACGTGACCTGAAAGCCGGTAAAATCACCGAGCAAGACGCTCAGGAAATGATTGACCACCTGGTCATGAAACTGCGTATGGTTCGTTTCCTGCGTACTCCAGAATATGATGAACTGTTCTCCGGTGACCCGATTTGGGCAACTGAATCCATCGGCGGTATGGGCGTTGACGGCCGTACTCTGGTAACCAAAAACAGCTTCCGTTTCCTGAACACCCTGTACACCATGGGGCCGTCTCCGGAGCCGAACATCACCATTCTGTGGTCTGAAAAACTGCCGCTGAGCTTCAAAAAATTCGCTGCAAAAGTGTCCATCGATACCTCTTCTCTGCAGTATGAGAACGATGACCTGATGCGCCCAGACTTCAACAACGATGACTACGCTATCGCTTGCTGCGTAAGCCCGATGGTTGTTGGTAAGCAAATGCAGTTCTTCGGTGCTCGCGCTAACCTCGCGAAAACCATGCTGTACGCAATCAACGGCGGCGTTGATGAAAAACTGAAAATGCAGGTTGGTCCTAAATCTGAACCGATCAAAGGCGACGTTCTGAACTTCGATGAAGTGATGGACCGCATGGATCACTTCATGGACTGGCTGGCTAAACAGTACGTCACTGCGCTGAACATCATCCACTACATGCACGACAAGTACAGCTACGAAGCCTCCCTGATGGCGCTGCACGACCGTGATGTTATCCGCACTATGGCATGTGGTATCGCAGGTCTGTCCGTTGCTGCTGACTCCCTGTCTGCAATCAAATATGCGAAAGTTAAACCGATTCGTGATGAAAACGGTCTGGCTGTCGACTTCGAAATCGAAGGCGAATACCCGCAGTTTGGTAACAACGACTCCCGCGTCGATGATATGGCCGTTGACCTGGTTGAACGTTTCATGAAGAAAATTCAGAAACTGCACACCTACCGTAACGCTATCCCGACTCAGTCCGTTCTGACCATCACCTCTAACGTTGTGTATGGTAAGAAAACTGGTAACACCCCAGACGGTCGTCGCGCTGGCGCTCCGTTCGGTCCAGGTGCTAACCCGATGCACGGCCGTGACCAGAAAGGTGCAGTTGCCTCTCTGACCTCCGTTGCTAAACTGCCGTTTGCTTACGCGAAAGATGGTATCTCTTATACCTTCTCTATCGTTCCGAACGCACTGGGTAAAGACGACGAAGTTCGTAAAACTAACCTCGCAGGCCTGATGGATGGTTACTTCCACCACGAAGCGTCCATCGAAGGCGGTCAGCACCTGAACGTCAACGTCATGAACCGCGAAATGCTGCTCGACGCGATGGAAAACCCGGAAAAATATCCGCAGCTGACCATCCGCGTATCCGGTTATGCAGTACGTTTTAACTCCCTGACTAAAGAACAGCAGCAGGACGTTATTACTCGTACCTTCACTCAGACCATGTAATGGTATTGACTGAAATCGTACTGTAAAAAGCGTACAATAAAGGCTCCACGCAAGTGGGGCCTTTTTAGCAATACCTTCCTGTCCCAGTCTCTTTTGTCCGCTGTCTATACTTTATGGATAACAGCCAAAACAGACTTAACACAGCCGGTTTGAGCTGTGCATGCACAGGCCCCGGACGGGCCGAATCTGGAGATATCACCGCAATGTCAACAATTGGTCGCATTCACTCCTTTGAATCCTGTGGCACCGTCGATGGCCCGGGGATCCGCTTTATCACTTTCTTCCAGGGCTGCCTGATGCGCTGCCTCTATTGCCACAACCGCGATACCTGGGATACCCACGGCGGTAAAGAGATTACCGTTGAAGAGCTGATGAAAGAGGTGGTGACCTATCGCCACTTTATGAACGCTTCCGGCGGCGGCGTAACGGCATCCGGCGGCGAAGCCATTCTGCAGGCCGAATTTGTTCGCGACTGGTTCCGCGCCTGTAAGAAAGAAGGTATTCATACCTGCCTCGACACTAACGGCTTTGTGCGCCGTTATGATCCGGTTATCGATGAACTGCTTGAAGTGACCGATCTGGTGATGCTCGATCTCAAGCAAATGAATGATGAAATTCACCAGAACCTGGTTGGCGTCTCTAACCATCGAACGCTGGAATTTGCCCGCTATCTGTCAAACAAAAACATCAAAGTCTGGATCCGCTACGTGGTGGTCCCTGGCTGGTCCGACGATGATGATTCCGCGCATCGCCTGGGCGAGTTTACCCGCGATATGGGCAACGTCGAGAAAATTGAACTGCTGCCGTATCATGAGCTGGGCAAACATAAATGGGTGGCCATGGGCGAAGAGTACAAGCTGGATGGCGTCCATCCGCCTAAAAAAGAGACCATGGAACGCGTGAAGGGAATTCTGGAACAGTACGGTCATAAAGTGATGTACTAAATTTCCCCACCCGGTAGCGCAAGCGCTACCGGGTTTTTGCCAAACTATGATAAGCATCAGGACATAAAGTATTCCGACAGCTTATTTGCCACGCTTTCAATAGAGAAAATGCGCTTCTGATGCGCTTTACGGTATTCCGCATAGCGTTCATCCTGCTCTTCCAGCGCGCTGAGGATCCGGTCGGCCACCATCATGGCGCCGGCAATTTCCGCAAATCCTGACTCCCCCTCCCCCTGTAAAGCCACCGCCGCCTGAAGATTCCAGTCAGATAAGCGGGCTAACGGCGCGAACGTCCCCCGCGTCAGCGACAATATTTTCACGCCCTGCTGCTTTGCCAGGGACAGGGACTGCATCATATCCGCCGAGGCCTGTTCAGTATGAACGACGATAATGCCGGTTTTTTGGTTATCAGCCAGCAACGGCATCGCCGCCGGATAAGAGCGATCGACAAAGCTGGCCGCCTTACCCATATTGATTAAATTCATTTGCAGGAATAACGCGACCGGCACTGCCGTGCCCACGGCATAGATAGCAATGCTGTTCAGGGCGTTAAGCCAGTCAGCTGCGGCTTTCAGCTCCTGATTATCCACGATAGCATTACTGTCGCGAATGCTCGCCAGCACCGGCGCAATCTCTTCGTTCTCGTTGATACCGTTGTCTTCCGAACGCGCGGCGCCCTGCTCCATCGCCAGCGCGGTTCTGAAATCCGAGAAACCTTTAAATCCGAATGCCCGACAAAAACGGGTGATACTCCCTTCACTGGTATCAATGGAGTCGGCCAGTTCTGAAATCGTGTGACGCATCACAAAGTCAGGATTTTCCGTAATAAAACGGCCAACTTTCTCCAGTATCGGGCTTAGCCCTGAAGCTCCATTTCTTATGCTTATCAACAAGTTATTGTCTATCTGGCTCATGTTTTGCCTTATTTGCTCAAAATGCAAACACAGTCACATCTTTCGTCCCGCCGCAAAGATAATAATTATTATCTCACACAAACAAATAAAAATAATTATTTTTACAAACAGGAGAACATCGAATGAAAGGTCTCATAGTCTGTCGTACCGGTATGGGCAGCTCCTTAATGCTCAAAATAAAAGCACAAAAAATCATCGACAAACACGGCTGGGATATCGAGCTGGAACACGACGTCCTCTCAGGCTTACGCACCTGGCGAGATATTGATTTTGTCATCACTATGCGCGATCTCACCGATGAAGTCGAAGCCGCCGGATTCAGAGCTGTCGGCATCACCGACCTGATGAACAGTGAAGAGATGGAATCTGCGCTCACCGACATCGTTCAAAGCAACTAACCTCTCCCGGAGGCAATATGGATTTCCTCAGATTTATTGTATTCGACATTCTGGGCGTAACCCCACTTTTAGTTGGCTTTATTGCATTAATCGGCCTGTTAATCCAACGCAAGCCGATTGAAAAAGTGCTTTCCGGCACTTTTAAAACCATCGTCGGCTTTCTGGTATTCGCCGGCGGCGCTGGTCTGGCGGTGACTTCCCTGGGTAACTTTCAGACCTTATTCAGCGATGGTTTTGGCCTGAAGGGCGTAATGCCGCTGGCTGAAGCGCTAACCGGACTGGCGCAAACCAAATTCGCCATGTGCGTTTCGCTGATTATGGTGATTGGTTTTGCCTGGAACCTGTTCTTTGCCCGCGTAACGCCGTTTAAATACATCTTTCTTACCGGGCAACATAACCTGTATCTCTCCGCGCTGCTTACCGTGACGCTAAAGGCGCTGGGCTACAGCGACATGACAACCATTATTGTCGGCTCGGTGCTGCTGGGGCTCGCCGCCTGCCTCTATCCGGCTATTGCGCAACCGTGGATGCGAAAAATTACCGGTAACGATGAGATCGCCATGGGGCACTACGTCACGCTGGCCTATGCCGCCTCCGGCTGGATCGGTTCTAAAGTCGGCGATCCTAAACAATCTACCGAAAAGCTGAATCTCCCCGGTTGGCTGGGGATCTTCAAAGATTACATTGTTTCAGTATCGATCTCGGTGAGTATTTTCTATTACATCGCCGCGCTCGCGGCCGGAAAAGCTGCGGTCACCGCAGCGGCCGGCGGCATGCACTGGCTGGTTTACCCGCTCTTTCAGTCGCTGACCTTTACCGCTTCTCTGTACATCATCATTACCGGCGTGCGCCTGCTGCTGTCAGAAATTGTTCCGGCCTTTCTCGGCATCTCGGAGAAGTTTATTCCTAATGCCAAACCCGCGCTCGACTGCCCGGTCGTCTTTCCCTACGCTCCAACCGCCACGGTTCTCGGATTTATCTCGTCTTTTGTCGGCGGGCTGGTGGTGATGGGTTTGCTGGCGATCCTCGGACAAACCGTCATTATCCCGGTAGCTATTCCCTACTTCTTCATCGGCGCCACCGCTGCGGTATTTGGTAATGCCTCCGGCGGCTGGAAAGGCGCGATTGCCGGAAGCTTCATCACCGGGATCCTGATCGGTATTGGCCCTGCGCTGATTTACCCGATTATGGAGTCCGTCGGTCTTTCAGGCACCAGCTTCCCGGAAACTGACTTCGTTGCCCTGGGTCTGGTCGTGTACTACATCGGTAAAATGCTGCCCTAAGAAGGAAAGAACATGAACATTGATGAACTGAAATCCCATGCGCTTGCCGCTCGCCGCGAGATAGTCACCATGATTTACGAATCCGGGATTGGCCATCCGGGCGGGGCATTGTCGATAATCGACATTCTTACCTGGCTCTATTATCAGGAAGTCGATCTGCAAGCCTCCCCGCGCTCGCGCGTGGTGATGAGTAAAGGCCACGCCGTCGCCGCGCAGTACGCCATGCTCTATCAAAAAGGAAAGATCGATCGCAGCGAGTTCCATACGTTCCGGCAGATCAACTCGCGCCTGCAGGGACACCCAAGCATTAAATCACTACCGGAGGTCGATGCCACAACCGGTCTGCTGGGTCAGGGGCTGTCGATTGCTTTTGGTATGGCGGCCGCCAAAAAGCGGCGCAACGATCCGCACCGGGTCTTTGCCATCGTTGGCGATGGCGAAATGCATGAAGGCCAAATCTGGGAAACCTTACAGCAGGCTGGTCACATGAAAATGGATAATCTGGTCGCCATCTTCGATTACAACGGCTTCTCTTCCCACGACCCCGTTAATGAAGTCGTTAATCTCGAGCCGCTGGCGGACAAAATCCGCAGCTTTGGCTGGCATGTACTGGAGCTGCACGATGGCAATGATATGCATCAGGTTGCCGATACCCTGATGCTATCCCGCCATCTGAAAGGCAAGCCGGTCGCCATCGTGGCGCACACGACGAAAGGTTCCGGCGTCAGCTATATGGAAAACAACGGCGACTGGCACTCAAAAACCCCGAGCAAAGAACAATTTCAGCAGGCAATGGAGGAGTTACAGTGATGAAAGCACCCCGTGATGAGATCGGTAAGGCCCTGATTGCGCTAAAAGAAAAAGGCTATCCCGTCGTTGTTATCGACAGTGATTTAGCCAGCTCTACCCGTACTGACCAGTTTCAGGCCATCTATCCTGAGGCCTTTTTCGAAATGGGCATTGCGGAAGGCTCCGCCATGAGTTTCGCGGTCGGCCAGGCGCTGGAAGGCTTTATGCCCTTCTATGTTAACTTTGCCATGTTCGTCACCGGCACCGCCTGGACCCAGCTGCGGCAGGCCTGCTACGCCAAAGCCAATATAAAACTCGTCGGTAGCCATCCCGGTATGGATGATGGACCTGACGGCGCTTCTCATCATGCGCTGGAGGACTTAGCGCTGACCCGCGTCCTTCCGGGATTAACCATCCTGACGCCAGCAGATGCGGAAGAAATCACCGAGGCCTTCGAGCAGGCGGCAAAAATAAAGGGGCCCGTTTATATCCGCGTTGCCCGCGAACCGATGCCGGTTCGCGACAAAAGCGTCGTGCCGCGGGTGAGCGATATCGCCGCCATCGCCGACAGCGGCAATGATTTTGCGATTCTTTTTGAAGGGACGGTTCTGGAGCAGGCCACCGAGGGTTATGAAAAGTTGGTCGCCAGCGGCAAAAAGGGCAAGCTGATTCACGTCGCAACCCTTAAGCCCTTTAATCAGCAAGAATTTTATCGGCTGGTTAATGATTGCCCACTTATCGCTACGCTTGAAAATCATACCGTCAACGGCGGCCTCGGTGGGCTGATCGCGGAAACCCTGGCGCAAAAGGCGCATCCGGCGCGCCTTACGCGGTTGGGAACGCAGGATACATTTACCGAATCGGGTAACAGCAGACAGCTAAAAGCGAAATACGGCATTTCGGGAGAAGCGCTGTTTAATACTCTACGCTAACCACCAGGCGAGCCGGTCAGATGGCGGTCGGCTCGCGCATAAAAGGAATGTGTATGGAAGAGACGCTGTTTTCCGCCTGTCAGTTCACCAGCCACTGCCTGAACTGGCGCAGCGCTGTTCAGCTCGCCTGCCGCCCGCTAGAGCAACAGGGGAAAATTACCGCCGGGTATGCCGGTGCGATTATCCACGCCACAGAGCAGGATGGCCCCTGGTATATACTGAGCCCGGGATTTGCGCTACCGCATGCGCGTCCGGAAGCGGGCGTGCTGAGCAAAAACAGCGCGCTTTCGCTGCTTTGCTGTAGCGAAGCCGTTGATTTTCCCGATCATCCCGGAATTCGGCTGATAGTCATACTGGCGGCGGCAGATAGCGAACAGCATATTCAGACGATCCAGCGGTTAGTCTGCTGGCTGGATGAAGGGGAGAGACTTCAGCGATTCAGCGCGGTGCAAAGCCAGACCGAGTTTGCCGCGCTTCTTGCTTCGCATTAAACCATAGCCAGGGCGTGCCCTGGCTATGTTTTGCATAAATCATGCGTGCGCCACCGGCGTAGGATGGTGGCCCGCTTTGCGCAGCAGCGTCAGCAGATAGATGAATGACACGCTGGCGATCATGATAAACAGCAGATTATCAGAGAAATTCTGCATCAGCATCGCGGTAAGGGTCGGCCCAAGCAGGCTACCCACGGTATAGCTCATTAATAGCGCCTGGTTCATCGCCACCAGCTGATGACGCTCCACTTTTTCACAGGCCCAGGCCATAGCCACCGGATAGAGCGTAAAGCCGGATGCCCCCAGCACGAACAGCGCCGGCGCCATTGCGGCCTGGCTTAACATTGCCAGACAGCCGAGGATCACCACAAATACCTGAACGCGCAGGACCAGCAGACGCCCGTAGCGATCGGCAAGACGGCCAATCGGCCACTGCCCAACGATACCCGCGCTCACCATTACCGCCATCCAGAAGCCAATGCCGGAATCGCTAACGCCCTGGTGGTTAAGCCATAGCGGCATCAGGCCATACAGCGAACCGAGAACGATGCCGGAAATAATGCAGCCGTTGACCCCATGGCGGGCCTGACGCAGCCGTAGCATTGGCCAGATACGCGCCGGTTCATGCGGTTCATCGGCCTGAGTCGCCACGCGAGCAAACAGCAGCGGCAGGATGGCCGCCAGAGCCAGCGCCGTCACCCACGGCAGAACGCTCATCAGATCCGTCGGCAGTTTGCTGACCATTAGCTGGCCCAGTACCGTGCCGACATAATAAATCATCATATAGGCCGCCAGCAGTCGACCCCGGCTCCGCGAAGTGCCGCTACAGACCAGCGCGCTCTCAACCACCACCCAAATCATCGCGCAGCCGACGCCGGCGATAAAACGCCAGCTGAACCAGCTCCAGAAGCCAATAGTGATACCAAGACCCACGCAGCCCACGGCAAAAATAACCGATGCCAGGTAATAGCTGCGGTTAAAACCCAGGCGCTTAATTACCCATCCGGCGAGCAACGTTCCCACCAGATTACCGGTAAAATAGGACGACCCCACCATTCCAACCTGCCAGGTCGGCATATTTTCATGGGCGAGCCAAAGCGGGACGAGCGTATTTAAAACCGCTATCGCCAGAGTCAACAGAAGCAGGCCACAGAGCAGCATTTGCACTGGCCGGGTGTAGATGGTCATGGATATAAACCGTGATGGAGTTCAGATTTCGTGCGCATCATGCCACTGCTGAAAACATTGTCAATCTACCTGAAATCAGGCCTGACGCGGTTTGCGGGGGAACGATTGAAGTTTTTTATCCAGCGGATCGTCAACAGAATAGTTATTTATATTATTCCATTGTTTTTATTAATTTATTAAAAAAAAGCGGTGGGAATATCAGTAGAAATATTTCATGAATCGACCGCACTTTTTATCGCGCCAGAAATCATAATTCTGGCGCGATAAAGGACGATTAGCTGGCGATTGCCATCCCGACGGTCATATGCAGGCCATAGAAGACGCCGCGGCCGATCGCTTCGCCAACCAGCACCAGCGCAAATGCCAGCCCCAGAAGCGGCAATGCGGGCTGATAGCCTTTGAGCTGCGGAGCAATCCAGCATACCAGCGCCAGCACCAGAGCCACCACGCGCCACGCCATCAGCGAACCATAGTTCGGCACCAGCGCCGAGGCCTGCTGGATAGAGCTATGGATTGTTGTCAGCTCCTGACCCTGCATCAGCACCACGGTCACGCTCACCACCAGCGCCAGCAGAGTCACCGCCGGCAGCAGGCGCATCGCCCAACCGTTGACGTCCGCAAAGCGCAGCAGCAGATATCCCAGCAGCGGACCGCCGATAAACATCGTCAGGAAGAAGCTCAGTGGCGTCCAGACCGTGTACCAGGTGGGCACCGTATCGATGGTGTTATAGACGCGGACCATCATCCAGACAAAGATTATCCCGAGCACCATGGTAATAACCAGCCAGAGGTGACGCAGTCCCGCGGGTAGCTTATTCACCACCGCCAGCAGCCAGCCAATGCCGCCGACGGCAAAGAACAGCGCACCGCTGGCGATTTCGTTGCTGAGCGATGAAGCCCCCACGCGATTAAGCGAGTTAAAAGCGCGCATCGGCGACCCAAGATGCAGAGTCGAGGCAATAAAACCTACGCCCATCAGCACCCACAGGCCAAACATACTTCGCACCACGCGCTGCTGCTGTTCACGCGTTAAATCGCCCTTTATTAGCGCCAGAGCCAGTACAATAAATCCGCCCACGACGCACTGACCCAAGACCGTGAAAATAATCAGCGGCCATTCATGCCATCCACTCCCCATCTCACACCTCCTTCGGGTTAGCCAGGTAGCCGGTGGTATCTCCACACGGTCGGCTGTTGGCATTAGGTTTAATCACAATGCTCGGCTTAGTGAAATGCGCCGAAGGCAGCGGCGCGACGGCAGCCAGCTGACCGTGTTTTTTACGCAGCTCTTCAATCGGGCCGAAATCCAAGGCGCGCAGCGGGCAAGATTCCACGCAAATCGGTTTTTTGCCGTCGGCTACGCGCTCGTGGCAGCCATCGCATTTGGTCATATGGCCTTTTGTCGCATTGTACTGCGGTGCGCCGTACGGGCAGGCCATATGACAGTAGCGACAGCCGATACAGACATCTTCATCGACGACGACAAAGCCATCTTCACGCTTGTGCATCGCTCCGCTAGGGCAAACTTTAGTGCAGGCAGGATCCTCACAATGGTTGCAGGCGATAGAGAGGTAATAGGCAAAGACATTTTGCTGCCATACCCCATTATCCTCCTGCCAGTCGCCGCCGGCGTATTCGTAGATACGACGGAAGCTGACTTCCGGCGTAAGGTTTTTATAGTCTTTACAAGCCAGTTCGCAGGTTTTGCAACCGGTGCAACGGGCGGAATCAATAAAAAAACCATATTGAGTTGTCATCGGTTACTCCTTACAGCTTTTCAACCTGGACGAGGTTGGTATGCGATGGATTGCCTTTCGCCAGCGGCGACGGGCGTTGGGTGGTCAGCACGTTGATGCTGCCAGCCTGATCCACGCGGCCTGCGTCCGGGTTATACCAGGCCCCCTCACCCAGCGCGACCACGCCAGGTATCATTCTCGGGGTCACTTTGGCTTCGATATGGACTTCACCACGATCGTTAAAGATGCGGATCCGATCGCCATTAGCGATGCCGCGCTTCTGCGCATCCAGCGGGTTGATCCACATCTCCTGACGGCAAGCCGCTTTCAGCACGTCAACGTTGCCGTAGGTGGAGTGCGTACGGGCTTTATAGTGAAAACCGGTGAGCTGCAGCGGATACTTTTCAGCCAGCGGATCGTCATAGTTTTCAAACCCAGGGCTGTAGATCGGTAGCGGGTCGATGACATCCTGTTCTTTAAGCTCCCAGGTCGCCGCAATTTCCGCCAGCTGCGCAGAGTAAATTTCAATTTTCCCTGACGGCGTCGTTAACGGATTGGCGGCGGGATCTTCACGGAAGGCTTTATAGGCAACGTGGTGACCTTCCGGATCGCGCTGCTTGAAGATTCCCTGCTTGCGGAATTCATCAAACGGCAGCAGTGCCGGGATCGCTTTACGGGATTGCTCATAGAGATGACGCAGCCACTCTTCCTGCGTGCGACCTTCGGTGAAGCGTTGCTCAACGCCCATGCGCTTCGCCAGTTCGCTGGTCATTTCATAAATGGTTTTGCACTCAAAGCGCGGCTTGATGGCCTGGTCGGCAAAAATCACGTAGGACATGTTGCCGCAGGAAGCATCCAGCGCAAAATCCATCTGCTCCGAGGCCGTACAGTCCGGCAGCAGAATATCGGCATATTTTGCTGAGGAGGTCATATGGCAATCAATGACCACAATCATTTCGCACTTCTTGTCATCCTGCAGGATGTCATGGGTACGGTTGATTTCTGAGTGCTGGTTGATAAGACAGTTACCAGCATAGTTCCAGACCATTTTGATAGGGACGTCAAGCTTATCTTTGCCGCGCACGCCGTCGCGCAGCGCGGTCATTTCCGTACCGCGCTCAATCGCATCGGTCCACATAAACATGGAAATACTGGTTTCCACAGGATTATCCAGCGTCGGCATGCGTTCAAAAGGCAGGGAGTAAGAACCTTCACGCGCGCCGGTGTTGCCGCCGTTAATCCCGACGTTACCGGTTAAGATCGCCAGCATTGAAATTGCACGGGATACCAGCTCACCGTTGGCATGACGCTGCGGGCCCCAGCCCTGAGAAATATAGGCAGGTTTAGCGCTGGCGATTTCGCGCGCCAGCTGCACGATACGCGCCTGGGGAATGCCGGTAATCGTCGCCGCCCAGTCAGGGGTCTTCGCGATACCGTCTTTGCCCTGACCGAGAATATAGGCCTTATAGTGGCCATTGGCTGGCGCTCCTTCCGGCAGCGTTTTCTCGTCATAGCCTACGCAGTACTTATCGAGGAAAGGTTGATCAACGAGGTCTTCCGTAATCATCACCCACGCCAGCGCGGAGACCAGCGCGGCGTCGGTTCCCGGGCGAATCGGGATCCACTCGTCTTCGCGTCCGGCACCGGTGTCGGTATAGCGTGGATCGATAATAATCAGCCTGGCGTTGGATTTCTCCCGCGCCTGTTCCAGGTAATAGGTTACCCCGCCGCCGCTCATTCGGGTTTCCCCGGGGTTGTTGCCAAACAATACGACCAGCTTACTGTTTTCGATATCCGACGGGCTATTGCCATCGGCCCAGCCACCGTAGGTGTAGTTCAGGCCAGCGGCGATTTGCGCGGTGGAGTAGTCGCCATAATGGTTGAGATAGCCGCCGCAGCAGTTCATCAGGCGGGCAATCAGGGTTTTTCCCGGTGGCCATGAGCGAGTCAAAGTTCCGCCGAGGGTACCCGTTCCATAGTTCAGATAGATAGACTCATTACCGTACTCTTTTATCAGGCGCTGCATATTGCTGGCGATAGTATCAAATGCTTCTTCCCAGCTGATGCGCTCGAATTTGCCCTCGCCGCGCTTGCCCACGCGCTTCATCGGATATTTCAGGCGGTCCGGGTTGTAGACGCGTCGACGCATCGAGCGGCCACGCAGACAGGCGCGAACCTGATGCAGGCCGTCGTAGCTATCATCGCCGGTATTGTCTGTTTCAACATATTTGATCTCACCATCGACCACATGCATCCGCAGCGGACAGCGGCTACCGCAGTTAACCGTACAGGCGCTCCAGGTAACGGTTTCGCTGGTGGGACTCAGGCTATCCGCAGCGTGGGCAATGCGCGTGAAGGGTAAGGTAAAAGCGCTGCTGGCCATTGCCAGCCCGCCAATCGCCGTGGTTTTCATTAAACCACGCCGGCTCACCTCGGCAGCCAGTAAAGCATCGGGGGTTTTGGTTTTCATAGATACTCGCTTTGGTTGCTCACAATTAACTTAAAGCCGCTATATAGTTTTATATATAACGAAATTAGACTTTATTAGTTTTTTATGCTGGTTAATCCAAAGGGAGTATCTGCGTATTCGCGAAGTCGATTATTGCCCGGTATCAAGAAGGGGGTAAAAAAAAAGCGCCCGCAGGCGCTTTTGAGAAAAGAGTCGAAAAATCAGCCGATAAATTCAAGGCCGCGCATATACGGACGCAGCACTTCCGGAATTTCAATGCGGCCATCCGCCTGCTGATAGTTTTCCATCACCGCGACCAGCGTACGCCCAACCGCCAGGCCAGAACCGTTCAGCGTGTGTACGAGGCGAGTTTTCTTGTCAGACTTGCTGCGGCAGCGCGCCTGCATACGACGCGCCTGGAAATCCCACACGTTGGAGCAGGAAGAGATTTCACGATAGGTATTCTGCGCCGGTACCCACACTTCCAGATCGTAGGTTTTGCACGCGCTGAAGCCCATGTCGCCAGTGCACAGAGCCACTTTACGATACGGCAGACCCAGCAGCTGCAGCACTTTCTCGGCGTGACCGGTCATCTCTTCCAGCGCGACCATGGAATCTTCCGGACGCACAATCTGCACCATCTCAACTTTGTCGAACTGGTGCATGCGGATCAGACCACGGGTATCACGGCCGTAAGAGCCCGCCTCAGAGCGGAAGCACGGCGTATGGGCGGTCATTTTGATCGGCAGATCGTCTTCATCAATGATTTCATCGCGAACCAGGTTGGTCAGCGGGACTTCCGCCGTTGGGATCAGCGCATAGTTGCTGCTGTCGGCTTCTTCTTCCAGCGGACGGGTATGGAACAGGTCGCCGGCAAATTTTGGTAGCTGACCAGTGCCGTACAGCGTGTCCTGGTTAACCAGATACGGAACATAGTTTTCGCTGTAACCGTGCTGTTCAGTATGCAGATCCAGCATAAACTGCGCCAGCGCGCGGTGCAGGCGTGCCAGCTGGCCCTTCATGACCACAAAGCGAGAACCGGTCAGCTTCACGGCGGCGGCAAAATCCAGCCCTCCGTGCATTTCGCCCAGCGTGACGTGATCGCGAATGTCAAAATCGAACTCGCGCGGGGTTCCCCAGCGGCTGACTTCAACGTTATCGTTTTCATCGCGACCGGCCGGTACGTCATCATGCGGGATGTTTGGAATAGCCAGCGCAATATCGCGGATTTCCGCCAGCAGCGCGTCCAGCTCGGTCTTAGCGGCATCAAGCTGCTCACCGAGCTTGTTCACTTCCAGGCGTAATGGCTCAATATCTTCCCCGCGCGCTTTCGCCTGGCCAATGGATTTCGATCGGGAGTTACGCTCCGCCTGCAGGTTTTCAGTTTGAACCTGCAGAACTTTACGACGCTCTTCCAGAGCGCGAAGTTTATCTACATCCAGCTTAAAGCCCCGGCGTGCCAGTTTTTCTGCGACTGCGTCTGGCTCGGTACGCAGCAGATTGGGATCGAGCATGCTTATCCTGTGCTTATCGAATTAATAAAGAAAAATGGCCGCAGAGCGCGACCACGGAAATAGTGTGACAACCTTACCGCAACGCCTCAATTATCGGTAGCGTTTTATCGGGCTATTTTGATCCTGTTCGGTTAACCAGGCGAGCTTTTCGCCTATTTTGCCCTCCAGCCCCCGGTTTGTCGGCTGATAATAGCGAGTTTGCGCCATTTCCTCCGGGAAGTACTGCTCTCCGGCGGCATAAGCATTAGGTTCATCATGTGCATAGCGGTACGCCTGCCCGTAGCCCATCTCTTTCATCAGCTTCGTGGGGGCATTGCGCAAATGCACCGGGACGTCGTAATCGGGACGTTCGCGCGCGTCGGCCATTGCCGCTTTAAAGGCGGTGTAAACAGCGTTGCTTTTGGGCGCACAGGCAAGATAAACAATGGCCTGAGCAATGGCGCGTTCACCTTCCGCCGGTCCGACGCGGGTAAAGCAGTCCCAGGCGGAGATCGCAACCTGCATCGCGCGCGGATCGGCATTGCCTACATCTTCAGAGGCAATCGCCAGGCAGCGGCGGGCAACGTAGAGGGGATCGCCGCCGGCGGTAATAATCCGCGCGTACCAGTAGAGGGCGGCATCCGGCGCGCTTCCGCGGACCGATTTATGCAGCGCGGAGATTAAATCGTAAAAGCGATCGCCTTTGTTGTCGAAACGCGCGCTGCGCTCGCCGGCAATTTCGGTCAGCAGTTCAACCTGCAACACGCGATTGCCGGAGGCGTCGGTTTCAGCCATATCGGCCATCATTTCCAGCGTATTCAGCGCCCGGCGCGCATCACCGTTGACAAGGTCAGCGATGGCCTTGCGCGTCTCGTCCGGTAGTACAATATTTTGCCCACCGTAGCCGCGCGTTTTGTCGCTCATGGCCTGATTAAGAACCTGTTCGATATCGTCGCTGGTCAGCGACTTCAGCAGATAGACGCGCGCGCGGGATAGCAGTGCAGAATTGAGTTCAAAGGAAGGGTTTTCCGTCGTCGCGCCGATAAAGGTGATAGTTCCATCTTCGATATGCGGCAAAAAGGCATCCTGCTGGCTTTTATTAAACCGATGGACCTCATCGACAAACAGGATCGTGCGGCGACCCGCATTGCGGTTTTGACGCGCGCGTTCAATGGCCTCGCGGATCTCTTTCACTCCGGAGGTAACCGCTGAAATACGTTCAACATCGGCGCTGGCGTAGCGCGCAATGACCTCAGCGAGGGTGGTTTTTCCCGTCCCCGGCGGCCCCCAGAGGATCATCGAGTGCAGGTGCCCGGCTTCAATCGCCCTCGGTAAGGGTTTACCCGGCGCCAGCAGGTGCTGCTGGCCAATGTACTGCGCTAAATTTTCTGGCCGCATACGGGCGGCCAGAGGTTGAAACGCGTTATCGGAAAAATCGAGCGACAGGTTGCTCACGTTCGCCTCTATTTACGTTGATCGTCCACCGTAACCCCTTGCGGCGGCGTAAAGGTGAACTTAGATGCATCCACGGCACCATTTTGTTGCGATTTCAGCTGATAGCTGCTGCGTTGATCGTCCTGTTCCACGGCGCTGAATTGATGAATCGTACCGTCACGACCCACATTGATGGTGAACTGCTTAAGATTACCGCTGCCGTTTTTCGGAGTCAGAACAAAATCGTCACCGTTCTGCTTAATGTTGTAGTTTTGCCAGTCGCTGGCCTGATTACGGGCAATCAGCATAAACGGCGTATTGCTGGTCGCGTCTTTTAACCAGGTGGCGGTGGCCTGCTCAACAAACGGATTGTAAAACCATAGCGTTTTGCCATCAGAAACCAGCACGCTTTCATCTGGCTGAGTCATGTGCCAGTTGAACAGATTTGGCCGCTTGACCCAGAGATCACCCTGCCCGTCCTGAACGGCATTACCGCTGCCGTCGGTGACCTTCTGCGTAAAACTGGAGTGGAAGCTGCTCACTTTATCAAGGCGGCTTTTTAAATCGCTGGCGGCATCCGCCCATACCTGGCTGACAACCAGACCGGACAGTAATGCACAGGTGATTGCGAGTTTTTTCATTATCATTCCTTTATGTGCGTCACTCCCGACGCGGGAGCCTCTTCTGCCAAATTTAGACCCGCTAACGGCGGCTAAACAGCAGAAAAGGCTGATTTTCACTTATTTACCCAGCTTAGCGGTTACTCGAAGGGCGGCGGAGCCAGCACTTCACGGTTACCGTTATGACCCTGCTCGCTCACAATACCCTGGGCTTCCATTTGCTCAATAATACGCGCGGCGCGGTTATAGCCAATGCGGAACTGACGCTGTACCCCAGAAATGGAGGCTTTGCGTTTTTCCGTCACAAAATTCACGGCCTGATCGAATAGCGGATCGAGCTCTTCCCCGCCATCGTAGCCACCGCCGCCGCCTTCGCTTTCGCTGTCGGAGGTGATGCCATCGACATACTGCGGACGACCGCGCGCTTTCCAGTCCTGAACGACAGCGTGAACTTCCTCGTCGCGCACAAAAGCGCCGTGCACGCGCACCGGAATCGTCGAGTTAGGCGCGGAGTAGAGCATATCGCCCATCCCCAGCAGAGATTCCGCACCGCCCTGATCGAGGATGGTACGCGAGTCAATTTTACTCGAGACGGTAAAGGCGATACGCGTCGGGATGTTGGCTTTGATGAGGCCGGTAATCACGTCAACCGAAGGGCGCTGAGTTGCCAGCACCAGGTGGATACCCGCGGCGCGCGCTTTCTGCGCCAGACGGGCGATCAGCTCTTCCACTTTCTTACCAACGGTCATCATCAGGTCGGCAAATTCATCGACCAGCACCACGATATAAGGCTCTTTTTTCAGTACCGGATGGGTTGCATCCATACTGTCGCCAGGCTTCCAGTACGGATCCGGAATTGGCCGTCCCATACGCGCGGCTTCGGCAATTTTCTCGTTGTAACCCGCCAGATTACGCACGCCCAGCGCAGACATCAGCTTATACCGACGCTCCATCTCGTTAACGCTCCAGCGCAAAGCGTTGGCGGCGTCTTTCATATCCGTCACCACCTCGGTCAACAGATGCGGTATGCCTTCATAAACCGACAGCTCGAGCATTTTCGGGTCAATCATGATGAATTTCACATCTTCCGGCTGCGCTTTGTAAAGCATGCTCAGGATCATGGCGTTGACCCCAACAGACTTACCGGAACCGGTAGTACCAGCCACCAGCAGGTGCGGCATCTTCGCCAGGTCGGCGGTTACGGGTTCGCCCGCGATGTCTTTGCCGAGGACCACGGTGAGCGGTGAAGGATTGTCGCGGAATTTCGCGTTATCCAGCACTTCGCGCAGGTAAACGGTTTGCCGTTTTTTATTAGGCAGCTCCAGGCCAACGTAAGGCTTACCCGGAATAACTTCGACTACGCGCACCGCCGCTGTGGACAGGGAACGGGCCAAATCTCGCGACAGGTTGGAAATACGCGCTGCTTTCACGCCCGGCGCCAGGTTAAGCTCAAAGCGAGTGATTACCGGGCCCGGTGAGTAGTTCACCACGTCGGCTTTAATGCGGAAATCGGCCAGACGAGCTTCAACCAGGCGCGCCATCTGCTCAAGCGCAAAGGTATCAATCGGCTCAACTTCAGCCGGGGGCGGCGTAAGCAGGTCAAGAGACGGCAGCAGCGTCGTCGGCTTCTGCAACGGGCGACTGTCGCCATTGCGCATCAACAACGGATGAATGAGACTCTCCTGCGGCTGTGGGGCCGGCTGCTGCGGGGCGTGCCCCTGAGAAGCATGCTGCTGCATCTGCGGATGTTGAGCCGGCTGATGCTGCGCGGATTGATAAGCCTGGTGCTGCACATTTTGCGGTTGCTGAGGGGCGTGCTGATGCGGCATCGGCTGCGGCACGGGCTGCGAATGCTGGACCGGCTGCTGATACTGCGGAGCAGGCTGCTGCACTTCCGGCAATGGCGTGAAGACAGGCTCGCTCGGCGCATCGTCAACTAACGTTTTCATTGGCGAGAATTCATAGTCAGCCGCAGAGAACGGATGCGATCCCGGCGGCTGCTCGCTTGCGTAGCGCTGTTGTTGAGATGCGGCAAACTGACGAGCCAGCTCGGCTTCAGCAGCGGAATCGTCATCTGCCGTTTCATCTTCGGCAGCGTAGCTATCACCATAGCGCTGATTTTGCGCAGCGGCGAACTGACGCGCCAGCTCTCCCTGCTCGAGCTCTGCAACTTCCTCGTCAGACAGCGAATCATCATAGTGCTGATGCTCAGCCTGACGCGCGCGCTCTTCGGCTAACCGCTGCGAAGGCAGCTTGATCCCGTAGGAGGCAAGTTCCCGGCGGGTGGGAACCCGAACGCGATTTGGACGAGGCAATTTCGGGCCAATGCCTTCTTTTACCTGCGCGCGAGGACCGCCCGAAGCCGGGCTAAATAACGGCGCAGCGCCGGATGCGGCAGAAGCGGTTGAGGCCGCGGCGGCGCTAGCTGCAGCCGCACCCGTTGCCTGATGGACCCCGGCCGCCAGTGCGCTCACGGCGGCAACATCTCCCGCCGGTGAAGACGGAGGCGTGATGGGTTTTGTCGCCACCGGACTGACGGGTTCAGGAATCGGCTGATACCAGGCGGCAAGCTGCTCGCGTTCACGCGCGCGTTTCTCTTCTACTTCTTCAAAGTAATACATCGGCGGACGCTGAGGCTTCACCTCCTCTTGCGGAGGCTCAGGCTCAACGGGGGCAGCATAGGGATCGGGCTGGTGCACTGGCGCCTGTTCCGGCTGGTACGCATGCTGCGGCTGCGAGAACGGTTCCGGCTGATAAGCTGGCTGCTGCACCGGAGCCTGCTCCGGATGGTACGCATGCTGTGGCTGTGCGATCGGCTCCGGATGATAAGCTGGCTGCTGCACCGGAGCCTGTTCCGGCTGGTACGCGTGCTGCGGCTGCCATGCCGGTTCCGGCTGATAAGCTGGCTGCTGCACCGGAGCCTGCTCCGGCTGGTACGCGTGCTGCGGCTGCCATGCCGGTTCCGCCTGATAAGCTGGCTGCTGCACCGGAGCCTGTTCCGGCTGGTACGCATGCTGCGGCTGCGAGAACGGTTCCGGCTGATAAGCTGGCTGCTGCACCGGAGCCTGCTCCGGCTGATACACGTGCTGCGGCTGCGCGATCGGTTCCGGCTGATAAGCTGGCTGCTGCATCGGAGACGGCTGCGGCTGGTACGCATGCTGCGGCGGTGTCACTGGTTCGGGCTGATAGACTGGCTGAGCGTCGTACCCTGGCAGTGGTTCAGCCCATGCCTGTGGAGCAGCGGTATCCTGCGCGGCCACTGCTACCGGATCGGCAATGCTATGGCCGTTCAACAGCGGATCGTATGGGTCAAAATCGCCAGGGCGTGCCGCGCTGACTCCGGAGAACAGAACGTCATCGGCATTGGCCGGACGCGCTGCGCTGGAACCAGAAAAGAGCACATCATCAGCGGCAACAGGCGCACCGCTGGCGCTATACTGAATCTCATCTTCCGCATCATCCATCCGCTTACCGGAGAACAGAGCGGCATCAGTTTTACGCCCCATCGGGTTAGCGAATTTTTCGGCCAGGCGCTGGCGGCGGGCTAAGGCGCTGCGTAGAATCCGCGCGCGTCGAGAACCTTGCGGCCTGGCGGGTTCATCATCGTCATATTCTTCTTCATCATCTTCATATTCCCCTTCATCAACCCAGGTGTCGTCACGACGGGTACGGTTGCTGGCAAACGTGAGAACAGAGAGAATCACACCGCCGATTTTTTCGGCAATGCTGACCCAGGACCAGCCGGTAAACAACGTCAATCCGGCCGCCCAGATGCAGAGCAGCGCGATTGTGCCGCCGCTGCTGTGCAGCAGAGGTTGCAGGGTGGTGCTCAGCAGACTGCCGATCACCCCGCCGGAGGCAAAGTACCAGATATCATCAGCGTTGATAGCCGCCAGCCCACAGGACGTGAGAATCAGCGCCAGCGCACCGATCAAACGCAGCGAGACGGCGAAATAATCGATGTACTCGTCGTTTTCCTGATGACGCCAGGCAAACCAGCAGCCGCCGATAATAATGACCGGAATGGTGTAAGCCATTACGCCAAAAATGAAAAATAGCGTATCGGCTAGCCATGCTCCGGGCGTACCGCCTATGTTATGAATAGGCTCGTGCCACGCCGTTTGCGACCAGCTAGGATCCGAGGGATTAAAGCTGAGTAAGGCCGCCATCAACCAGATGGCAAAAAGGGAGCAAAGAATGAGTAATGCCTCAAGGAGACGGCGCCCGCTACTCAGCTTTGTGAACTTGACTTCTTTGTCTTCGGTGTATTCCTGGCTCAAGAAAGGCTCTCCAGGTATCAGGCTGTTTCCTGCCTTCAGCTAAAACGGACAACAGTGCCGGGTCTCCCCGGCACTGTTGCTGTATGGATTAACAGGAGTGTAATCAAACTACGTCGATTTTGCACCTGTTCCGTGTTAGCGCGTCTTAATTACCAGACGATTACTTTGCTTGACTTCTTCCATCACCACATAGGTACGGGTGTCGTTTACGCCCGGCAGGCGCAGCAAGGTCTCGCCCAGTAGTTTACGATACGCAGACATATCCGGCACGCGGGTTTTCAACAGGTAATCGAAATCCCCGGAAACCAGATGACACTCTTGAATTTCTTCAAGTTTTTGCACAGCGGAGTTAAATTGCTCAAACACATCCGGCGCGCCACGATTCAGAGTAATCTCAACAAATACCAGAAGTGATGCATCCAGATAATGCGGGTTGAGCAGCGCTGTATAGCCCTGAATAAAACCCTGTCTTTCCAGTCGACGCACGCGCTCAAGGCAAGGCGTCGGAGAAAGTCCCACCCGTTTAGAAAGCTCGACGTTGGAAATACGCCCGTCTTTTTGCAATTCATTCAAAATATTACGATCAATGCGGTCGAGATCTTTGCCAGGGCGCTTCTTGCTATCTACCATTATTATTGTCTCTCTGTATTCCTTCCCTACTCCTGTTCCGACTCTGAGCCTTCACTGCCAGAGTCCATCCTGTCATTACCCTTACGACGATGGGTAACCCAGGGGTACGTGAGAAGCCCGTTGCCTGACGGCAGTCACCGACATCACGCATGGCGTCTGTCCACACCATGCGTAGATTTCGCTAACCCGGATAAAAATGGCATTTGCGTGCATTAAAATTCGCCACACGCTAAACACTGCTTTTCTTCTTCCATGAATGTTTTCGCAAAAGCACAGGGGATTGTCAAAGCAAAACATCGATTTTTAGTACAAGATGCCAGATATTCATTATCCTCCCCCGTTGATTCTCATGTTTTCCTCTTATAATTGTCCCCCTGACAGTAGAATTAATTATATTCTTCGTTCGTTAAATCGCCAATTAATCGGCAGCTTCTATTACACATATCGTTAACAAAACTGCCACGCTCTTTTTTTACGTCCACAAATTCCCTACAATCCAGCGCATGTATGCCAATAAATTACGAGGATCTCATGGGCACGGCCAAACACAGTAAACTGCTTATTCTTGGTTCTGGACCTGCGGGATATACCGCTGCGGTCTACGCAGCGCGCGCAAATCTGCAGCCGGTACTGATTACCGGAATGGAAAAAGGCGGTCAGCTGACCACCACCACTGAAGTGGAAAACTGGCCAGGCGATCCTAACGATCTGACCGGACCGCTGCTGATGGAGCGCATGCACGAACATGCCACCAAGTTTGAGACCGAAATTATTTTCGATCATATCAACAGCGTCAATCTACAAAACCGTCCGTTCCGCCTGACTGGCGACAGCGGTGAATACACCTGTGACGCCCTGATTATCGCCACCGGCGCATCAGCGCGTTATCTGGGGCTTCCATCAGAAGAGGCATTTAAAGGCCGCGGCGTTTCTGCCTGCGCCACCTGCGACGGTTTCTTCTATCGTAACCAGAAAGTCGCCGTCATCGGCGGCGGCAATACGGCTGTTGAAGAGGCGCTGTATCTGTCCAACATCGCTTCCGAAGTCCATCTGATCCACCGTCGTGACGGCTTCCGCGCGGAAAAAATCCTCATCAAACGCCTGATGGATAAAGTGGAAAGCGGCAACATCGTGCTGCATACCAACCGCACCCTCGAAGAAGTAACCGGCGATCAGATGGGCGTGAGCGGCCTGCGCTTGCGCGATACGCAGAATGCTGACAATGTTGAATCCCTGGAGGTTGCCGGGCTGTTCGTTGCTATCGGGCATAGCCCGAACACGGCGATTTTTGCCGGTCAACTGGAGCTGGAAAACGGCTACATTAAAGTTCAGTCCGGCATCCACGGCAACGCCACCCAGACCAGCATTCCTGGCGTCTTCGCTGCGGGTGACGTGATGGACCATATCTATCGTCAGGCGATTACCTCTGCCGGAACAGGCTGTATGGCTGCGCTGGATGCAGAGCGTTATCTGGATGGTTTAGCCGACGCTTGCAAATAATCTTTACAAGTCAGTAACAAAGGTAAAGAAGGCGACGAAAAGTCGCCTTTATTTTTGCCCCGTTGTAACATTGCCGTGCCCAAAAAACTCATAACTACACCTGCTAAGCGCGCAATGAATAAAACCCGTCAACAAGATTTAACCCGTTGGTTAAAAGATCAAAGCATTATCTCCCGTCGCTGGTTGATGATTTCCCGTCTCCTGGGCGTCGTTAGCGGCCTGCTCATCGTTGCTCAGGCCTGGTTCCTGGCGCGGATCCTTCATCGCATGATTATGGAAAATATTCCCGCCACGGCGCTGCTGCTGCCTTTTGTGTTACTGGTGCTGGTCTTTGTGCTGCGCGCCTGGGTTGTCTGGTTGCGTGAAAGAGTGGGTTTTCAGGCGGGCCAGCATATCCGCGTTGAGATTCGCCGCCAGGTTCTGGATCGCTTACAGCAGGCGGGGCCTGCCTGGATACAGGGGAAACCCGCAGGCAGCTGGGCCACGCTGATCCTTGAGCAGATCGACGATATGCATGACTACTATGCTCGCTATTTACCGCAGATGACGCTGGCGGCCAGCATTCCCTTACTGATCGTCATCACTATTTTCCCCATCAACTGGGCCGCAGCGCTGATTCTGTTGGGCACAGCGCCGCTTATTCCTCTATTTATGGCGCTGGTTGGCATGGGAGCGGCCGATGCCAACCGACGTAACTTTCTCGCTCTGGCGCGGTTAAGCGGCCATTTTCTCGACCGCCTGCGCGGTATGGAGACGCTGAGAATTTTTCATCGCGGTCAAGCAGAGACGGAAAACATACGCGAGGCTTCTCAGGATTTCCGTCAGCGAACAATGGAAGTGCTGCGTCTGGCGTTTCTCTCCTCCGGCGTGCTGGAATTTTTCACCTCGCTCTCGATTGCGCTGGTAGCCGTTTACTTTGGCTTTTCCTATCTGGGAGAGCTCAACTTTGGCCACTACGGCGCCGGTGTGACGTTGATGGCCGGTTTCCTCGCGCTGATTCTGGCCCCCGAGTTTTTCCAGCCGCTGCGCGATTTAGGCACCTTTTATCATGCAAAAGCGCAGGCTATTGGCGCCGCTGATAGCCTGAAGACCTTTATGGAAACGCCGCTGGCGCAGCCAGAACGTGGGGAAAAAGTATTAAGCGATAATGAAATGATTAGCATCGAAGCCCGCGACCTGCTGATCAAATCCCCTGAGGGTAAAGTGCTGGCCGGGCCGCTGAATTTTTCCCTACGCGCTGGCGAGCGCGTGGTGCTGGTTGGGCAAAGCGGCTCCGGCAAAAGCTCGCTACTGAATACGCTAACGGGTTTTCTTCCCTACGAGGGCTCGCTCAAGGTCAATGGCGTTGAGTTAAAGAGTCTGGATGCCGACCGCTGGCGCCGTCTCCTGAGCTGGGTAGGGCAAAATCCGCAGCTGCCGGCGGCAACGCTGCGTGACAACGTCCTGCTGTCCTGCCCTGATGCCACCGAAGCACAGCTACAGCTTGCGCTGGATAAAGCGTGGGTCAGCGAGTTCCTCTCCCTTCTGCCGCAGGGTATTAACACGCCTGTCGGCGATCAGGCCGGTCGCCTGTCGGTCGGGCAGGCTCAGCGTGTCGCCGTCGCGCGGGCGCTGTTGGTACCCTGCCGCCTGCTGCTGCTGGACGAACCCGCAGCCAGCCTGGATGCCCATAGTGAGCAGCGCGTGATGCAGGCGCTGACCAATGCATCAACGCAGCAAACCACGCTAATGGTTACCCACCAGCTGGAAGGCCTTGCGAACTGGGATGCAATCTGGGTGATGCAGGATGGTCAAATTGTTGAACAAGGCAGTTATTCGCAACTGGCGACCGCAGGCGGCCCTTTTGCAACCCTGCTTGCTCATCGTCAGGAGGAGATTTAAATGCGCGCATTATGGCCTTACCTGGCGCTGTACAAACGACACAAATGGCTGCTGCTGCTCGGTATCGTGCTGGCGATCGTTACGCTGCTGGCCAGCATTGGCTTATTAACGTTATCCGGCTGGTTCCTGTCGGCATCGGCCGTTGTTGGCGTAGCGGGCATCTACAGCTTTAACTATATGTTGCCAGCCGCGGGCGTACGCGGCGCGGCGATCATTCGCACCGCTGGCCGTTATTTTGAGCGTCTGGTCAGCCATGACGCAACCTTTCGCGTCCTGCAGCATCTGCGAGTATTTACCTTCAGCAAACTGCTACCGCTCTCCCCCGCCGGGCTGGCGCGTTTTCGTCAGGGTGAACTGCTTAACCGGGTGGTTGCAGATGTCGATACCCTGGATCATCTCTATCTGCGCGTCATATCGCCGCTGGTAGGCGCGCTGGTGGTAATTCTCGTCGTCACCGTGGGGCTGAGCGTACTGGACGTTACTCTGGCTCTGACCCTGGGCGGTATTATGCTACTTACCCTGCTGGTGATGCCGCCGCTGTTCTATCGCGCCGGTAAGCCCGCCGGTGAAAGCATGACTCATTTCCGCGGGCAGTATCGCCAGCAGTTGACCTCATGGCTGCAGGGGCAGGCGGAGCTGATGCTGTTCAACGCCAGCGATCGTTACCGGCAGCAAATGGTAAAAACCGAAGCGCATTGGCTGGATGCGCAGCGTCGCCAGGCGGAACTGACGGCCCTCTCCCAGGCGCTGATGCTGCTGATTGGCGGAGTGGCGGTTATTACTATGCTGTGGCTCGCCTCAGCAGGCGTTGGCGGCGATACTCAACCGGGCGCGCTGATCGCGTTGTTTGTCTTCTGCGCGCTGGCGGCGTTTGAAGCGCTGGCGCCGGTAACCGGCGCATTTCAGCATCTGGGGCAGGTGATCGCTTCCGCAAAGCGCATCACGCAAATTACCGAACAAGAGCCGGAAGTCGCCTTCACTCAGGGCGAAAGCCAAAAGCTGGATCGCGTTTCGTTGAGCTTAAATCAGGTTACCTTCAGCTATCCGCAGCAGCCCTCCCCTGCGCTGGAGAAAATATCATTGCAGATCGAGGCCGGAGAGCATATCGCCATCCTGGGACGAACAGGCTGCGGTAAATCGACGCTGTTACAGCTGCTGACCCGTGCCTGGGATCCGGCGGAGGGAGAGATATTACTCAATGATCAGCCGCTGACGCAGCTTAACGAAGCGACGTTGCGCCAGGCGATGAGCGTCGTGCCACAGCGCGTACATCTGTTCAGCGCGACCCTGCGCGACAACCTGCTGCTGGCTTCCCCGGGGGCCAGCGATGCCCGGCTTGCAGAAACGCTTAAACGCGTCGGTTTAGCCAGGTTGCTGGAAGATAGCGGCCTGAATAGCTGGCTGGGAGAAGGTGGTCGTCAGCTTTCCGGCGGCGAGCTGCGCAGGCTGGCTATCGCTCGCGCCCTGCTTCACGATGCGCCGCTGATGCTGCTGGACGAACCTACTGAAGGCCTTGATGCGACGACCGAAAGCCAAATACTTGATTTACTTGCTGAAGTTATGCGTGAAAAAACCGTGCTGATGGTAACTCATCGTCTGCGCGGGCTGGCGCGGTTTAATCAGATAATAGTCATGGACAACGGAAAGATTATTGAGCAAGGTAGTCACGCAGAATTGCTGGCTGAACAGGGGCGTTACTACCAGTTTAAGCAGCGTCTGTAGGCTACTATTGAATCATTGCCTGATGCGTTGAGGTAAAAATGCGGCTGGTTCAGCTCTCTCATCATTCCATCGCCTTCCCCTCCCCGGAAGGCGCTTTGCGCGAACCTAATGGTCTGTTAGCGCTGGGCGGCGATCTTAGCCCGGCGCGGTTACTGATGGCCTATCAGCGCGGTATTTTTCCATGGTTTTCGCCCGGTGACCCAATTCTCTGGTGGTCCCCCGACCCGCGAGCGGTACTGTGGCCGGAGAAATTCCATCTCAGCCGCAGTATGAAGCGTTTTCATCAGCGCTCCCCGTATCGCGTAACGTTGAATCACGCCTTCGGTCAGGTTATTGAAGGCTGCGCCGATCATCGTGATGAAGGAACATGGATAACGCAGGGTATTGTTCAGGCATACCATCAGCTACATGAGCTGGGGCACGCTCATTCTGTTGAAGTGTGGCAGGGAGAGGAATTAGTGGGTGGCATGTACGGTGTTGCACAGGGGGCGCTGTTTTGCGGAGAATCAATGTTCAGCCGAGCCGAAAATGCCTCCAAAACCGCACTGTTGGTCTTTAGCCAGGCGTTTATGCACGATGGTGGAAAATTAATCGATTGCCAGGTGCTAAACAAGCATACGGCTTCGTTGGGCGCAGTGGAAATTCCTCGCCGCGATTATCTCGACTATCTCTCCGTACTGCGGACGTATCGTCTGCCGGAGCGGTTCTGGGTGCCAAGGGTGCTATTTGCAGGAGAAGCATAAATGTTTTCAGCACATTTTTTGTCGGGATGTTATAATTGCGCGGTAGAGTAGCTTCTGCCCGTTGCCCCGCCGCCGTTTGGGAATAATAAGAGTCAGATAACGCCCATCGTTCTGTCACTCCCCCTTTACGTTTGCGCCTGTCGCCCGGTTTATCCGCGTGAATTACGGGCAATGCGCCAAAACTACTTCGGCGATTTGACGTAAAACTTTACATACTTGCTGAACTTCGGCATTATCTTGCCGGTTCAAAACTACGGTAGTGATACCCCAGAGGACTAGATGGCCAAAGAAGACAATATTGAAATGCAGGGCACCGTACTTGATACGCTGCCTAACACTATGTTCCGCGTAGAACTGGAAAACGGTCACGTGGTAACTGCGCATATTTCCGGTAAAATGCGTAAAAACTACATCCGCATTCTGACGGGCGACAAAGTGACTGTTGAGCTGACCCCGTACGACCTGAGCAAAGGCCGCATTGTCTTCCGTAGTCGCTGATCGTTTTCGCGCTTAACGCGCCAGATGCTGAAGGCCGGGATAATTCCCGGTCTTTTCATTTCTTTTATTCTCACGCCGTTTCCCTCTTCGGCTTTGACGGCCCTGTCTCTGCGCCCGTAAAATAATAGCTGGATTGTCCTGGCGAGAAAGGATACCCAATGAGCGCCCTGCAAATTATCTATCCCAACGATATGCTTCATCCGTCACAACCTGACGAGATGTTTTTAGCTGAGTACACTTATGCCTGCCAAAGCAGTATTACCTGCCTGTTACTCTCATCAGAGGCTGTGGCGCTGGGCGACTACCGCTTTTCATCCAGTTTTTCAGCCAATATGCCGGTACTGTGGCGCGGATGGATGCTGCACCCGGATGAGTACGAAAGTTTATCCCGAGCGGTGGAAAAGCGAGGCGCTCGCTTATTAACGTCATGCCAGCAATATCTTCAATGCCACCATTTGCCGGGCTGGTATGAAAGTTGTCGGGATCTCACGCCAGAAACCATCGTGACTAGCGAAGATGCTGACTTTGCTGCCCTCACTAAGGAATATGGTTGGCCTGCTTATTTTGTGAAGGACTATGTAAAGTCGCTCACAACCTCCCGCGGCTCAATCGCTCGCAATGCGCAAGAAATTGATGAAATCATCACATTGCTTAAACAGTTTCGCGGTGAAATTGAAGGAGGAGTTTGCCTGAGACGCGTGGAGAAATTTGATACATCCAGCGAAAGGCGATTCTTTGTTCTCGATGGCAAAGTTCATGCCGCAAACGGCGATATTCCTGCCAGGGTTAGCGAAATCGCCGCACGTATAAACAGCCCTTTTTACTCTATAGATGTTATCAATGATGAAGCTGGTGCTTTGAGGCTCGTCGAGATGGGTGACGGCCAGGTATCGGATATCAAAGAGTGGTCCGTTGAGCGTTTTGTGAAAATGCTGAGTGACTATGCGGTAAGTCAGGAAATTTAAGGATGGAATGCTGCTTTTACGGCAGTGAACTGGGCAAACCGCACCCCATCATATTGTTATTATTGAAATTAAATAATAAACCTCCTCTGCCATATTATTTTTAACCGGTTTTTTTTATTTAAAATCAACATGTTAAAAAAACGAATAAAAGGATTCAGAAGAGAGGCATAAAAAAACCGGCCCTGAGGCCGGTTTTGACGTTTCACGTAAGCGACTTAATGTGCCGCTTCCGGTTTGTGCTTTTGCGCGCTCTGGAAGGCGTAGGTCAGCGCATTTTTCTCTTTATCCAGCTCAACGATCACCTGACCGCCGTCAACCAGTGAGCCAAACAGCAGCTCGTTGGCCAGCGGTTTTTTCAGGTTGTCCTGAATCACCCTCGCCATCGGACGCGCGCCCATGGCCCGGTCGTAGCCTTTCTCGGCCAGCCAATCGCGGGCTTCCTGGCTTACTTCCAAAGAGACGCCTTTCTGATCCAGCTGGACCTGCAGCTCAACGATAAACTTATCCACCACCTGGTGGATAACCGTCGTGGACAGGTGATCGAACCAGATAATGTTGTCGAGGCGGTTACGGAACTCCGGCGTAAAGATCTTTTTGATCTCATCCATCGCATCCGGACTGTTGTCCTGATGGATAAGGCCAATCGATTTACGCTCGGTTTCACGCACGCCGGCGTTGGTGGTCATCACCAGCACCACGTTGCGGAAATCCGCTTTGCGGCCGTTGTTATCGGTCAGCGTACCGTTATCCATTACCTGCAACAGCAGGTTAAAGACGTCCGGATGCGCTTTTTCAATTTCATCGAGCAGCAGTACCGCGTGCGGATGCTTAATAACCGCATCGGTCAGCAGCCCGCCCTGATCGAAACCGACGTATCCCGGAGGCGCACCAATTAAGCGGCTGACGGTATGACGTTCCATATATTCGGACATATCAAAACGCAGCAGCTCAATACCCAGCGACTTCGCCAGCTGTACAGTAACCTCGGTTTTACCCACCCCGGTAGGCCCGGCAAACAGGAAAGAGCCGACAGGTTTGTGCTCATGGCCAAGCCCGGCGCGCGCCATCTTGATCGCTTCGGTTAAGGCCTCAATCGCTTTATCCTGGCCAAAGACCAGCATTTTCAGGCGATCGCCAAGGTTCTTCAGCGTATCGCGGTCGCTGCGGGAAACGCTCTTCTCAGGAATACGCGCAATTCGCGCCACCACGGACTCAATATCCGCCACGTTGACCGTTTTCTTACGTTTGCTCACCGGCATCAAGCGCGCGCGCGCCCCGGCTTCGTCAATCACGTCAATCGCCTTATCCGGCAGATGACGATCGTTAATGTATTTCACCGCCAGTTCCACCGCCGCACGTACCGCTTTCGCGGTGTAACGCACGTCGTGGTGCGCTTCATACTTCGGCTTCAGACCGTTAATAATCTGCACCGTCTCTTCCACGGAAGGTTCGGTGATATCAATTTTCTGGAAACGACGCGCCAGCGCGCGATCTTTTTCAAAGATGTTGCTGAACTCCTGGTAGGTCGTCGAACCGATAACCCGGATTTTACCGCTGGAAAGCAGCGGCTTAATCAGGTTAGCGGCATCGACCTGCCCGCCGGAAGCCGCGCCCGCACCAATGATAGTGTGGATCTCATCAATGAACAGAATACTGTTGGTATCCTGCTCCAGCTGCTTAAGCAGCGCTTTAAAGCGTTTTTCAAAATCGCCGCGGTATTTAGTGCCAGCCAGCAGCGAGCCAATATCCAGTGAATAGATAGTGCAGTCGGCCATCACTTCCGGTACGTCGCCCTGCACGATACGCCAGGCGAGACCTTCGGCAATTGCGGTCTTACCGACGCCGGATTCCCCCACCAGCAGCGGGTTGTTCTTGCGACGGCGGCACAGAACCTGAATAGCACGTTCCAGCTCTTTCTCGCGGCCGATCAGCGGATCGATACCGCCTACGCGGGCAAGCTGGTTGAGGTTGGTGGTGAAGTTTTCCATACGATCCTCCCCGCCTGCTTGCTCTTCACTGCTGCCAGGCTGGCTTCCGCTGTTATCGGAAGACTGGCTCGGCTCGTCTTTGCGCGTACCGTGAGAGATGAAGTTCACCACATCAAGTCGGCTGACTTCATGTTTACGCAGCAGGTATGCCGCCTGAGACTCCTGTTCGCTGAAAATCGCGACCAGAACGTTGGCGCCGGTCACTTCGCTGCGACCGGATGACTGGACGTGGAAAACAGCACGTTGCAACACGCGCTGGAAGCTCAGCGTCGGCTGAGTGTCGCGCTCTTCTTCCGTTGCAGGCAGTACGGGTGTGGTCTGTTCGATGAAGGCTTCAAGTTCCTGACGCAGCGCGACCAGGTCCACTGAACACGCTTCAAGCGCTTCGCGGGCCGAAGGGTTGCTAAGCAGCGCCAGCAACAAGTGCTCGACGGTCATGAACTCATGACGGTGCTCGCGCGCTCTGGCGAAAGCCATGTTTAAACTGAGTTCCAGTTCTTGATTGAGCATAGGCACCTCCCCCAAGTTTATTGCCTGCATTCAGGCTTTTTCTAGCGTACACAACAACGGATGTTCGTTCTCCCTCGCATATTGGTTCACCATCGATACTTTGGTTTCCGCGACTTCAGCGGTAAACACCCCGCAAATCGCTTTACCTTGATAGTGAACCGTCAGCATCAGTTGCGTTGCACGTTCAACATCATAAGAAAAGAATTTTTGTAACACGTCAATAACAAACTCCATTGGAGTGTAGTCATCATTGACTAATATCACTTTATACATAGATGGCGGTTTTAGCGCATCTTTAACTTCGTCCTCGATTAGCTGATCGAAGTCCAACCAGTCTCTCTTACTCATCGTCAGTGTTCATCATCGGTTGCTGTTGCCAACAGGCGGTGGCCTGTCGATGACCAGAGGCTATGCACATCACAAATCTACAATAGATCATAGATAATTATCATCTATTACTTCCATCCGCGATGTCTGTCACATTCCCCGGCAATAGCGTTAACTGCTTCAAATTTTGACGCATTTTTCACCGTCCCCGGTCGTCAATCGCTTGACGCATTTCCTGATTTCTCTAAATTGTAGTGGCGAGAGTTGGCGAGCAAATGAACAACTCGTCACTCCACTACCGGTTCATTCCATCTTACTTATAAGATTTACGAAGGATGTCGAAGTATGGAAATGGGTACTGTTAAGTGGTTCAACAATGCCAAAGGGTTCGGTTTTATCTGCCCTGAGGGCGGCGGCGAAGACATTTTCGCCCATTACTCGACCATCCAGATGGATGGTTACAGAACGCTAAAAGCCGGACAAGCGGTTCGGTTTGATGTTCACCAGGGGCCAAAAGGTAATCACGCCAGCGTGATCGTCCCTGTTGAAGCGGAAGAAACAGAAACAGCCGCATAACTCTTTTGCTTCATTGTGTACATCCTGCCAGTAAAATGCCAGTCCTTCTGACTGGCATTTTTTTATCGCTACTCCCGTGCCAGGGCGTCGACCGGGTCCAGACGAGCCGCATTGCGCGCCGGGAGCCAGCCAAACAACACTCCGGTCAGCGTCGAGCATAAAAATGCGGTCAGCAGCGCCAGCGGCGAAAAGCCGATTTCCCAGCCGGGCAAAAACAGCTGCAGCACGAAGGCAATCAGCAACGAAAGCGTCACGCCCAGCGCCCCGCCGACCAGGCAAACCAGCACCGCCTCAATCAAAAACTGCTGCAGTACGTCGCTGGCCCGCGCCCCGACAGCCATACGGATACCGATCTCTCGCGTGCGTTCGGTAACAGAGACCAGCATAATATTCATCACGCCAATCCCGCCGACCACCAGCGCAATCACCGCCACCAGGGTCAGAAATAGCTGTAGTGTATGTGTGGTCCGTTCCGCCGTTTTCAAGATGCTGTCCATATTCCAGGTGAAAACATCTTTCTTACCGTGGCGCAGTTCCAGGAGACGTAACAGCTGCTGCTCGGCAAGCGCGCTGTCGTAACCTTCATTGACCCGGACGGTGATGGAGTTCAGCCACGACTGCCCCATAACCCGGCCGGCCATCGTGGTATAGGGTAACCAGACGCGCAGAATTTTGCTGCTGCCAAACATCGACTGTTTTTCATCGGCAACGCCGATGACCGTCGCGGGCATGTTGCCGACAAGAATCACTTCGCCAACGACCCGCGCTTTGTGCGGAAACAGCTGTCGACGCGCGTTGCTATCGAGCACCACCACCTGCGCGCGGCTATTTAGCTGGAGTTCGTTGAAGGTGTTGCCTTCGCTAAAAGTCATACCGTAAACGTTAAAGTACTGCGCCCCCACGCCCTCAGCGCTAGCGGCAACGTCGATATTATCCGCCCGCAGACGCAGGCTTTTGGAGACCGCAGGGGTCGCCGAGCTGACCCAGAGCTGTTTCTGAATAGCAAGCAGATCGTCGTACTTCAGCGACTGCTGATAGCGGGGATCGTCATCGCCGAAATCCTTACCGGGATAAACATCAATGGTATTGGTGCCGATGGCGCGGATATCGGCCAGCACCATTTGCTTCGCGGCATCGCCCACCACCACAATCGACACCACCGATGCAATGCCGATAATGATCCCGAGCATCGTCAGCAGCGTGCGCATTTTATTCGCCGCCATGGCGCGCCAGGCCATGACCAGCGCCTCGCGAAAACCGCTACTGAACTGACGCCATGCCGACGGTTCGGCCGCCGTGCGCTGGCGCAGCGCGCCGCCTTGCGCGGAGCTCAACGCGGGCGGGTTACGCACGATCTCACCGTCGTGTATCTCAATGACCCGCTCAGCCTGAGCCGCCACCTGCGGGTCATGGGTGACGATAATGACCGTATGTCCCTGCGCTTTCAGCTGGTGAAGGATCCCCATGACCTCTTCGCCGGAGCGGCTGTCCAGCGCACCGGTAGGCTCATCCGCCAGAATCACTTCCCCGCCGTTCATCAGGGCGCGGGCGATACTCACCCGCTGCTGTTGGCCGCCGGAGAGCTGTGAAGGTTGATATTCTGCCCGGTCGCCAAGCCCCAGTCGTACCAGCAGCTCATGGGCGCGGGCCAGCCGCGCTTTGCGCTCCGCTCCGGCATAGACCGCCGGCACTTCCACGTTCTGCGCCGCGGTGAGATGCGATAGCAGATGATAGCGCTGAAAAATAAAACCGAAATGTTCCCGCCGCAGGCGCGCCAGCTCATCGCCGTTGAGACGTGCCACGTCGGTTCCGGCAACCCGATAGGTGCCGCTGGTGGGTTTATCCAGACAGCCGAGAATATTCATCAGCGTGGATTTCCCTGAGCCGGAGGCCCCGACAATAGCCACCATCTCGCCGGCGGCAATGCTCAACGTAATACCTTTCAGCACCTCAACGTTGCCATCGCCGGAGGGGTAGCTGCGGCGAATATCACGCAGTTCAAGTAACGCCGTCATTTCGCTGCTCCGGCCGCACCTTCGCCGATAATGACTTCATCCCCCTCTTCCAGCCCTTTCACCACCGCCACATCGGTGTCATTCCGCGCACCGATAACGATTTCACGCTCTTTAACTTCACCGGTACGTAGCAGACGCACGTGATAGCGGTTATCGCCGATGGCCTCCCCCAGCGCGCTCAGCGGGATGGTGATGACGTTTTTGACTTCCGAAAGCTGAATATGCACCTGGGCGGTCATCTCCAGGCGCAGGATGCCCTGCGGGTTCGGTACCTCAAAGCGGGCGTAGTAGAAGATGGCGTCGTTAACCTTTTCAGGCGTCGGTAGAATATCCTTCAGCGTCCCTTCATAGCGCGTCAGCGGATCGCCCAACACCGTAAACCAGGCCTTTTGCCCCGGCTTGAGATGGATGACGTCCGCTTCCGAAACCTGCGCCTTCACCAGCATGGTGCTGAGATCGGCCAGGGTCAAAATATTCGGCGCCTGCTGGGCGGCAATCACCGTCTGCCCCTGCAGGGTGGTGATTTGCGTCACTTCCCCGGACATCGGCGCCAGAATTTTGGTGTAGTCGAGGTTGGTTTTAGCCGTATCCAGGGTGGCCTGATTGCGTTTGACCTGCGCTTCAATCGTGCCGATTTGCGCCTCTTTCACCGCCAGGTCGGTCGCGGCGGTGTCCAGGTCCTGCCGGGAGACCAGCTGACGCTGCGCCAGCTGCTGCTGGCGAGCTAAAGTCGCCGCAGAGAGTTTACGCTCCGCGCGCGCCTGGTTGAGCTGCGCCCGCAGCTCCATCAGCGTCGCTTCAACTTCCTTAATCTGGTTTTCCGCCTGCTCCGGGTCAATAACCCCCAGCAGCTGGTCTTTTTTCACTTTGTCGCCAATCTCGACGCGCAGCGTTTTGAGCTGTCCGCTCACCTGCGCCCCGACATCCACTTTTTTTAACGCATCCAGCTTACCGGTCGCCAGCACGCTCTGCTGCAGATCCCCTTTACGCACCACCAGCGTCTGATATTGCGGCAGCGGCGCATTCAGTATTCGCCATCCCCAGACGGCGAGGGCCAGCACGACAATCGCCAGCAGCCACCAAATTTTCCTGCGCTTTCCATTTAATTTCATAACCATTCCTGATGTTTTAATCCGCAGAACCCGCGTCAATTCTATCTAAATGCGGTAACAGAATAACGTTCATTTTTAGCTGCGCTTAATTTTTGTTTAACTGAGGTTGAGTGACGTGCAGATGCAGACGCGCCGGAATCGCTCCCGGCACGAAGAGATAAACGTTGGTCGCCGCTAATCCGCCCGCCCGCGCGCCAGCCATAGCACGCGAGAAAACATTTTTTTCAACAGCGTCGGAATGGCGTCAACGCCGCGACGTCCGGCCTCCATCGCCACTTCAATCGCCAGGTCAGGCTTAGACGAGCGATGAATCGCTTTGGTGATCACCCGCCGCATATTCATAGGAATATTCATCGGCAGCTGCGCGACCCGATGATAAACATCATCGAATCCCTGACGATACATAAAATGTTCCATATCCATCGCCGGTAGCGCGGTGAGATGGTCTCGCTCCAGCATTTTATCGTCATTCAACAAACTGCGAACGGTGGCGGCGTATTTCTTCCCGGCTTCATCGCCATCCACCAGCACGTGCCACTCAATGCCCATTCGCCGGGCGAACTTAATCAGCGGTTTTAAACCCGACTGGGCAAACTCGATCACCTTCACCCCTTCCGCATCAAAGTGATGGCCGCACTGGCGGGCCAGTTCGTTGATAACCCAGGTTTCCGTCTCGCCTTCCACCAGCAGCCAGCAGCGGGCAAACAGCGATGAAGCGCGGTTAAAACGAATATGAAATGCGATGCGTCGACTGTCTTCTGCATTCATTCCACCAGGCCCCAGCCGCCAGGCCGACACCCGTGACGATTCACGCACCAGTCGGCACACATGCTCGACGGGCGTTAGCGACAGCAGCTCGCCGGAGTTCGTCGTCGTCACCCGCTGCAGCGGCAGCAAATTGAGCAAATGCCAGGCCACGGATAGCATAATGGGGTGCAGTCGGGTTTCCGGATCCTCAATTAACAGCAGCGGCCGCGCATCGCGATCGAGTCTGACGGTCCCTTTCGCCTGCAACAACGTGGAAAAGAGCCCCAATAAAATCACCCGATGGCTACGGCCGCCGGGTTTGTCGATCATACGGTTGATGATGTCCAGATAGCGCCAGCTGCGCTGTTCATCATGTGAATGGCGGCGCATCAGGCGGTGACGAGATTGCGCGCTGCTCTGCTCGGCAAAATAGTGCTCCAACAGCTGCACCATGGCCGACAGCCCCTGTCTGATTTGCCCGTCGGTTAAATTTTGCGGATGGTGCACCAGCTCACGGGAGAGAAAATCGAGCTGGCGGGCGGTAATTTCGATCTGCGGCGAATGCGGCACGGTACCGTTGTGGATCCGCCGCATAAAACGGGCATCGCGCAGGCGCAGCACCGGCATCAGCCGCACCAGGTGACGGGCGAGCTCATCAATATTTTCAACCTCCAGCGCTTCCCCTTCGCCGTTAATAAAGCTGCGCAGAGTCATCACGCTATCATCATCGGCAAGCTCCCCCTCCAGGCGGTAGAACACTCGCTGATAGCCATCGTCGCAGGGTACCCAGCAATTGCTGAGCGGCCGATAGCGGCGGACCCGATGGCGGCCCGGTTCATTTTCACGGAAGGTCAGAATAATATGCAGATGACGCTCGCGCCCCTGAACATCCCCGGGCGGAAACCAAAAATCTTCCCGAACAAAATGATAGAGATCGAACTCAGGCGACAGGAGCAGCGTCAGGGCATCCAGCAGGCTGGATTTACCCCATGCATTTTCGCCAATCAGCACGTTATTTTGCTCCAGCATCAACGATAACCGGTTGATGCCGCGAAAGCCTACTATTTCGACGCGCTCAAGATGCATATCCCCTCCGCTCGGTGGCTACTTTCTCCTTCAGTTATCAGCAGTATAGCGAGGTGGGGAGGAACATGACACACCCGCTACTCCGCGCTGCAGGATAAATCTTAAGCGTATGTATCCGCACGGTGACTATTCAGCTTGCAAATTACTTACCGGGTTGCCAGTTTTTTAATTTGTTCTGTTCTACACTTCAACTCGGTAGACATTACTGAAGGAATCACATCACCTTGCCCTAAATCAAGTTACCTCGATTTATATTGCTAGTGCGACAATGTTGAACGTCCATAAAATAGCGGCGCTTTATTTTTATCGTCGTTATTTATATCGATAAATAAAGACCGGCGCGGTTTTCCGCGCTCGTAACATTATTTTATTGAGGTGGTTATGTTTAGAAAATTAGCAGCAGAATGCTTTGGTACATTCTGGCTGGTGTTTGGTGGTTGCGGCAGCGCCGTTCTGGCGGCGGCCTTCCCGGAATTAGGTATTGGTTTTGCCGGCGTCGCGTTAGCCTTCGGCTTAACGGTATTAACCATGGCGTTTGCCGTCGGTCATATTTCCGGCGGCCACTTTAACCCGGCAGTCACTTTAGGCCTGTGGGCCGGCGGTCGTTTCCCGGCTAAAGAGGTGATTGGCTATATTATCGCCCAGGTTGTCGGCGGTATTATTGCCGCCGCTATTCTGTATATCGTCGCCAGCGGTAAAGCGGGCTTTGACGCCGCCGCCAGCGGGTTCGCGTCGAACGGTTACGGCGAACACTCACCGGGCGGTTTCTCCATGCTCTCCGCAATTGTGATTGAGATTGTCCTGACCTGCGGCTTCCTGTTGGTCATCCACGGCGCCACCGATAAAAACGCTCCGGCGGGCTTCGCCCCTATCGCCATTGGCCTGGCGCTGACCCTTATTCACCTGATCAGCATTCCGGTCACCAACACTTCTGTCAACCCGGCTCGTAGCACCGCGGTAGCGATTTTCCAGGGCGGCTGGGCGCTGCAGCAGCTGTGGCTATTCTGGGTGATGCCGATTATCGGCGGTATTCTCGGCGGCGTGCTCTACCGTACTCTGCTGGAAAAACGCAGTTAAGCACCCTCGCTTCTCTGAAGGCCCGGTTTCCCGGGCCTTTCTTTTTTTCGACTACTTTACTCAGTCCGGCGATTTGGGTAGTGTCAGGGACGCTATTTTCACTCTGCAAGGACCACGTCGTTCATGTTTTCGGGACTATTAATCATTCTGCTGCCGTTAATCGCAGGCTACCTTATTCCTCTCCATCGGCCGTCAGCCCTTAAACTTATCGCACGACTTCTGAGCTGGATCGTTTACGTTATTCTCTTTTTTATGGGAATTAGCCTGGCGTTCCTCGATAATCTGGCCAGCAACCTGTTGTCGATACTTCATTACGCAGCGGTCAGCGTCGTCATTATCCTGCTGTGTAATATTGCGGCTCTGATGTGGCTTGAGCAGAAAATGCCCTGGCAAAATCATCATCGCCAGGAAAAATTACCCTCGCGTCTGGCAATGGCGCTGGAATCCCTTCAGCTATGCGGCGTAGTCCTTATTGGTTTTCTTATTGGCCTGAGCGGCCTGCCTTTTTTACAACACGCCACCGAGGCCAGTGAATATACGCTGATTTTCCTGCTGTTCCTGATCGGTATTCAGCTGCGTAATAATGGCATGACCCTGCGGCAAATCGTTCTGAATCGCCGCGGAATGATGGTTGCGGTGGTGGTGATGGTGAGCTCACTGCTGGGCGGAATCATTAATGCCTTTATTCTCGACCTGCCGCTAAAAACCGGCCTGGCCATGGCCTCCGGCTTTGGCTGGTATTCGCTTTCCGGCATCCTGTTAACAGAATCCTATGGCCCGGTGATTGGTAGCGCCGCCTTCTTTAACGATCTGGCACGAGAGCTGCTGGCGATTATGCTGATCCCGGGGCTGGTACGCCGCAGCCGTTCAACGGCGCTAGGCCTGTGCGGCGCAACATCGATGGATTTTACGCTGCCGGTGCTGCAGCGCTCAGGCGGCGTGGAGATCGTGCCGGCAGCTATTGTTCATGGCTTCATTCTCAGCCTGCTGGTGCCCATCCTGATGGCCTTTTTCTCCGCTTAATACCTCTCAGGCGGTAGCCCTCTGCCGCCAATTTTGCGCTAAATCAATCTCCCTGTAAGTTGTATCAGAAATACCTTTTCTCCTCACGCGCTCGGGCATAACCTTAAACATGTATATTAAATATAACTTTAAAAGGTGTGACCATGTTTTGTGTGCAATGTGAACAAACCATCCGTACTCCGGCAGGAAACGGCTGCTCTTACGCGCAGGGTATGTGCGGGAAAACGGCCGAAACGTCCGATCTGCAGGATCTGCTGATTGCCTCTCTGCAGGGCCTCTCCGCCTGGGCGCTTAAAGCTCGTGAATATGGCATCATCGACCACGACGTCGATAGCTTTGCGCCGCGCGCTTTTTTCTCTACGCTGACTAACGTTAACTTCGACTCCCCGCGTATCGTTGGCTATGCGCGTCAGGCTATCGCCATGCGTGAAGCGCTTAAAGCCCAGTGCCTGAGCATTGATGCCCACGCGACGGTTAACAATCCGATGGCCGCTGTGCAACTGGCTAGCGACGATCTGGGCGACCTGCAGCGTCAGGCGGCGGAATTTACTCCGAACAAAGACAAAGCGGCCATCGGCGAGAACATTCTCGGCCTGCGCCTGCTGTGCCTGTACGGCCTGAAAGGCGCTGCGGCCTATATGGAGCACGCGCACGTTCTGGGCCAGTACGACAACGACATCTACGCCCAGTACCATAAAATCATGGCATGGCTGGGTACCTGGCCTGACGATATGAACGCTCTGCTGGAGCGCTCAATGGAAATCGGCCAGATGAACTTCAAAGTCATGAGCATTCTGGACGCCGGTGAGACCACCAAATACGGTCATCCGACCCCAACCCAGGTCAACGTTAAAGCGACCGAGGGCAAGTGCATCCTGATCTCCGGCCATGACCTGAAAGATCTCTATAACCTGCTGGAGCAGACCGAAGGCACCGGCGTTAACGTCTACACCCACGGGGAAATGCTGCCGGCGCACGGCTATCCGGAGCTGCGTAAATTCAAACACCTGATTGGGAACTACGGCAGCGGCTGGCAGAACCAGCAGGTGGAGTTCGCCCGTTTCCCGGGGCCGATCGTCATGACCTCTAACTGCATCATCGACCCAACCGTCGGCGCCTATGACGATCGTATCTGGACCCGCAGCATCGTTGGCTGGCCGGGCGTGAACCATCTGGAAGGCGAAGATTTCGCCCCGGTTATCGCCCAGGCGCAGCAGATGGCAGGCTTCCCGTACAGCGAGATCCCGCATCTCATCACCGTAGGTTTCGGCCGTCAGACCCTTCTGGGCGCTGCTGATACCCTTATCGATCTGGTGAGCCGGGAAAAACTGCGCCACATCTTCCTGGTTGGCGGCTGCGACGGCGCGCGGGGCGAGCGTAATTACTTCACCGATTTTGCCACCAGCGTACCGGACGACTGCCTGATCCTGACCCTGGCCTGCGGTAAATACCGCTTCAATAAACTCGATTTCGGCGATATTGAAGGCCTGCCGCGTCTGGTCGATGCCGGTCAGTGCAACGACGCTTACTCGGCGATTATCCTGGCGGTGACCCTGGCGGAAAAACTGGGCTGCGGCGTCAATGATCTGCCGCTATCGCTGGTGCTTTCCTGGTTCGAGCAGAAAGCGATTGTCATTCTGCTGACCCTGCTCTCACTGGGCGTGAAAAACATCGTAACCGGCCCGACCGCGCCAGGCTTCTTCACCCCGGATCTGCTGGCCGTGCTCAATGAGAAATTCGGTCTGCGCTCTGTGACCACCGTAGAAGAAGACATGAAGCAACTGCTGAGCGCGTAAGGAGCTATCCATGACCATGCCAACCTCACAATGCCCGTGGCGGATGCAGGTGCATCACATCCATCAGGAAACGCCGGATGTGTGGACCATTTCATTGCTCTGCCATGACTATTATCCGTACCGTGCCGGGCAGTACGCGCTGGTGAGCGTGCGTAATTCGGCAGAGACCCTGCGCGCTTACACTATTTCGTCCACGCCGGGCGTCAGCGAATATATTACGTTGACCGTTCGCCGTATTGACGATGGCGCGGGATCACAGTGGCTCACCCGCGACGTAAAGCGCGGCGACTATATCTGGCTGTCCGACGCGATGGGGGATTTCACCTGCGATGATAAAGCGGACGATAAGTTCCTGATGCTGGCCGCAGGCTGCGGCGTCACGCCGATCATGTCGATGCGCCGCTGGCTGGCAAAATATCGCCCGCAGGCTGATGTGCAGGTGATTTTTAACGTTCGTTCGCCGCAGGATGTGATTTTCGCTGAGGAGTGGCGTCAGTATCCGGTGACGCTGGTGGCGGAAAATAACGCTACCCACGGTTTCGTGGCAGGACGTTTAACGACTGAACTACTGCAAAGCGTGCCGGATCTGGCATCGCGCACCGTGATGACCTGCGGTCCGGCGCCGTATATGGATCTCGTCGAGCAGGAAGTGAAAGCGCTGGGCGCGACGCGCTTCTTTAAAGAGCAGTTCTTTACGCCAGTCGCCGTCGCGGCCACCAGCGGTCTGAAGTTCACCAAACTGCAGCCGGCGAAAACGTTTTATGCCCCGGTCGGCACCACGCTGCTCGAAGCGCTGGAAAGCAATAAGGTGCCGGTTACCGTCGCCTGCCGCGCGGGCGTTTGCGGCTGCTGCAAAACGAAAGTGGTTTCCGGTGAATATACCGTCAGCAGCACCATGACGTTAACCGATGCGGAAATCGCTGAAGGCTACGTGCTGGCCTGCTCCTGCCAGCCGCAGGGAGATTTGGTACTGGCTTAATGTTGTTGCTGGCCATGCTACGCGGTAATCGTCGGGTAGCATGGCTCTTACTGAACTGCCGGAACGGCAGTGAACCAATTCAAAAATGCCGATGCGATCGGTCATCCTTTCTAAGCTGCCTGTACGGCAGTGAACACTAGCCCGGCGCACCTGCCTTATTGTTTTATCATGCAATAATCAATAAAAGGCCCTTTTACCCTTTTTTAGGCAAGAATAAAAATTTTAAAAAATCAATATCTTAAAATAACCCCCAAAAAAAGGGTCTGAAAAACGAGCGGCGACACCCCGGCAAACAGGATGTGGCCAGGGTGAGGCAGAAAACACTGGTGCACTTACCGCAAGGCCGAGTTTCCACCAATGGAATATCGGCCTGCCCCGAGGAAGGCAATCGCCAGCGCGCCAACAAAGAAATAGACCAGACTCTCAATCGCCCACGCGCCTACCGCATCCAGCGCGAAGGTTTTACCCGTCCCGACCATTAGCCAGGCCACAACCATCGTGAATGCCAGCACCAGCGCCGCAGGGCGCGTCAGGATCCCCACAATCAGCAGACATGGCGCAACCACTTCTCCAGCTAAAACCCCATAAGCGATAAAGCCTGGCAGACCTTTCGCCACCAGCATGCTGCTGATGCCCCCCACGCCATCGAATAGCTTGTGTAATCCGTGAAACAGCATCAGGCCGCCAACGGCAAGTCGTAACAAAAGTTTGCCAAAATCATCATGCGACAGCAGTTTATTAACACCATTTAACAGAGATTTAACCATTTGAAATGATTCCTGTTTACCACCGAAGGTCAACACAGCGTATGCGCAATGTCCGACGAATAAAAGCAGCTGAAAATGAGGGGCAAACGGCGGGCGTAATGGTCATTTTCATCTAAGCTTGTAAGCGTTATCACTTAAGGAGATGGAAAACCATGAAACAGACCGTGGCGGCATACATTGCCAAAACTCTAGAACAGGCTGGCGTTAAACGTATTTGGGGCGTGACTGGGGATTCTCTTAATGGCTTAAGCGACAGCCTGAACCGCATGGGGACCATCGACTGGATGCCCACGCGCCATGAAGAAGTTGCCGCCTTCGCCGCCGGAGCGGAAGCGCAGCTTACCGGCGAACTGGCGGTGTGCGCCGGTTCCTGCGGGCCGGGCAACCTGCATCTTATTAACGGTCTTTTCGACTGCCACCGCAACCATGTTCCGGTGCTGGCCATCGCCGCCCATATTCCTTCCAGCGAAATCGGCAGCGGTTACTTTCAGGAAACGCATCCGCAGGAGCTGTTTCGCGAATGCAGCCACTACTGCGAACTGGTCTCCTCGCCGGAGCAGATCCCGCAGGTGCTGGCCATCGCTATGCGCAAAGCGGTGATTAACCGCGGCGTCTCGGTAGTGGTGCTCCCCGGCGACGTTGCGCTAAAACCCGCGCCGGAAAGCGCCAGCAGCCACTGGTACCACGCCCCGCTGCCGCAGGTGACGCCGGCAGAAGAAGAACTGAAAAAACTGGCCCAGCTGCTGCGCTATTCGAGCAATATCGCGCTGATGTGCGGCAGCGGCTGCGCCGGAGCGCATAAAGAGCTGGTAGAGTTCGCCGCGAAGCTGAAAGCGCCTATCGTTCACGCGCTGCGCGGCAAAGAGCACGTTGAATACGATAACCCTTATGATGTTGGGATGACCGGGCTGATAGGCTTCTCCTCCGGTTTCCATACCATGATGAACGCTGACACCCTGGTGCTGCTCGGCACCCAGTTCCCCTATCGCGCCTTCTACCCGACGGACGCAAAAATTATTCAGATCGATATCAACCCCGGCAGTATCGGCGCGCACAGTAAAGTGGACATGGCGCTGATCGGCGATATCAAATCCACCCTCAGCGCGCTGCTGCCGCATCTGGAAGAGAAAACCGACCGCAAGTTCCTCGACAAAGCCCTGGAACACTATCGCGACGCGCGCAAGGGGCTCGATGACCTGGCGAAGCCAAGCGATAAAACCCTTCATCCGCAGTATCTGGCGCAGCGGATCAGCCACTTTGCCGACGACGACGCCATTTTTACCTGTGACGTCGGAACGCCAACCGTGTGGGCTGCGCGCTATTTACAGATGAACGGCAAGCGCCGCCTGATCGGATCGTTCAACCACGGTTCGATGGCTAACGCCATGCCGCAGGCCATCGGCGCGAAGGCCACCGCCCCCGACCGTCAGGTCGTGGCAATGTGCGGCGACGGCGGCTTTAGTATGCTGATGGGGGATTTTCTCTCGCTGGCGCAAATGAAGCTGCCGGTCAAGATCGTTATCTTCAATAACAGCGTCCTGGGCTTTGTCGCGATGGAGATGAAGGCCGGCGGCTATCTGACAGACGGCACCGAGCTGCATGCGACCAACTTTGCCCGCATCGCCGAGGCCTGCGGCATTAAGGGCATCCGTGTCGAAAAAGCGGCTGACGTAGACCAGGCGTTGCAAACCGCCTTCAGTACCGACGGCCCGGTCCTGGTGGATGTGGTGGTCGCCAGTGAAGAACTGGCGATGCCGCCGCAGATCAAACTGGAGCAGGCCAAAGGTTTCAGCCTTTACATGCTGCGCGCGATTATTAGCGGCCGCGGCGATGAGGTTATCGAACTGGCGAAAACTAACTGGCTAAGGTAAAAATATCCTTTTCAATTCATACGCAAAAACATTCGTGTCGCATTAAGGCGGCAAGCCCGAAAATCCCCGGAAGCAGAAATAACGATGTGACCGGGGTTTGAGGGTGCAGCCAACGCAGAGGCAGCGCGAAGGATGAAGTGTATAAGGATATGTCATGATAGATTTACGCAGTGATACCGTCACCCGCCCGGGCCGCGCCATGCGGGAAGCGATGATGGCCGCCCCGGTCGGGGATGACGTGTATGGCGATGACCCGACCGTTAACGAACTCCAGCGCTTTGCCGCCGACCTGGCGGGCAAAGAGGCCGCTATCTTCTTGCCGACCGGCACTCAGGCCAACCTGGTCGCGCTGCTCAGCCACTGCCAGCGCGGCGAAGAGTATATTGTCGGCCAGGGCGCGCATAATTATCTCTACGAAGCCGGCGGCGCGGCGGTGCTCGGCAGTATCCAGCCGCAGCCTATCGACGCCGCAGCTGACGGTTCCCTGCCGCTCGATAAAGTCGCAGCCAAAATCAAACCGGACGATATCCATTTCGCCCCTACCCGGCTACTGTCGCTGGAAAACACCCACAACGGCAAAGTGCTGCCGCGTGAATATCTTAAAGATGCCTGGGAGTTTACGCGTCAGCGCGGCCTGGGGCTGCACGTCGACGGGGCGCGTATCTTTAACGCCGTCGTGGAATACGGCTGCGCGCTGGGTGAGATCACCCGCTACTGCGACTCTTTCACCATCTGTCTGTCTAAAGGTCTCGGCGCGCCGGTAGGCTCGCTGCTGGTGGGGAGCGAAGCGTATATTCGCCGCGCCATCCGCTGGCGGAAAATGGTCGGCGGCGGGATGCGTCAGGCCGGGATTCTGGCCGCGGCGGGCCTGTATGCTTTGCAGAACAACGTCGAGCGTTTAAAAGAGGATCATGATAACGCCGCATGGATGGCAGAACAGCTGCGCGCCGCCGGCGCGGATGTGATGCGTCATGACACCAATATGCTGTTTGTTCGCGTCGGTGAAGCGCGCGCCGCCGCCCTGGGCGAGTATCTGCGCGAACGCGGAGTGCTGATCAACGCCTCGCCCATCGTGCGCCTGGTGACGCATATTGACGTGAACCGTCAGCAGCTTGCCGAGGTGGTTAGCCACTGGCAGACATTTTTAAATCGCTAAGGAGTCCGGCGTGTCGCAGCGAATTCTGGTGCTTGGCGCCAGCGGTTATATCGGCCAGCATCTGGTGACAAGGCTCAGCGAGCAGGGCTTCACCGTGCTGGCGGCGGCACGCCAGATCGACAGACTCAAGAAGCAGCATCTCCCCGGCGTCGAGTGCTATTCGCTCGATTTAAACCAGCCTGACGCGCTACCCGCCCTGCTGGCGCAGGTTGACACCGTTTATTATCTGGTACACGGGATGGGCGAAGGCGGCGACTTTATCCGCCACGAGCGGCAGGTCGCCCTTAACGTCCGCGACGCGCTGCGCAAGACGCCGGTGAACGAAGTCATTTTTCTCAGTTCGTTACAGGTTGCAGAAGAGGAGCAATCCGATCATCTGCGCGCCCGCCAGATCACCGGCGATCTGCTGCGCGAATCGGGCGTACCGGTAGCGGAAGTTCGCGCCGGCATTATCGTCGGCGCCGGTTCCGCCGCGTTCGAAGTGATGCGCGATATGGTTTACAACCTGCCGGTACTGACGCCGCCGCGCTGGGTGCGCTCGCGCACCACGCCGATTGCGCTGGAAAACTTACTCTATTATCTGCTGCTGCTGCTGAACCATCCTGCGGCAGAGCATCGCATTTTTGAAGCCGCCGGGCCGGAAATTTTGAGCTATCAGCAGCAGTTTATCCGCTTTATGGCAGTCAGCGGCAAACGTCGGCCGTTGATCCCCATTCCTTTTCCGACCCGTTGGATTTCGGTGTGGTTTCTCAACATCATTACTTCAGTGCCGTCAACCACGGCCAGGGCGCTAATTCAGGGGCTAAAGCACGATCTGATCGCCGACGACCGCGCCCTGCGGGCGCTCATCCCGCAACCTCTCATCGCTTTTGATGAAGCGGTGCGCCGCACGCTAAAGGAAGAGGAGCAACTGGTGAACTCCAGCGACTGGGGCTACGATGCGCAGGCCTTTGCCCGCTGGCGCCCAGAGTACGGTTACTACCCGAAACAGGCGGGCTGCACCGTTAACACTTCCGCCAGCCTTGCTGCGCTGTGGAAGGTGGTCAACCAAATTGGCGGCAAAGAGGGCTATTTCTTCGGCAACGCTCTGTGGAAAACTCGCGGGGCGATGGATCTGCTGGTCGGTCACCGGCTGGCAAAAGGTCGCCCGGAAAATGAATATCTGCAGACCCGCGATGCGGTGGACAGCTGGAAGGTGATTATCGTCGAGCCGGAAAAGCAGTTGACGCTGTTATTCGGCATGAAAGCGCCCGGCCTTGGCCGCCTGAGCTTTACCCTGCGCGATAAAGGCGACCATCGCGAACTGGACGTCCGCGCCTGGTGGCACCCGCACGGTATGCCGGGACTCTGCTACTGGTTGCTGATGATCCCGGCGCATCTGTTTATTTTTCGCGGTATGGCCCGACGCATCGCGCACCTGGCGGAGCAAATCACCATCAAATAGAGTATAGGTACAGAATTCTTTCATGATTCTCATTGCATCGTAGTCAGAATCACGGAAAAATGCGCACGAAATTCTTTTGTTAAACAGTGGATCGATATGAAGGTACTGGTTACCGGTGCGACCAGCGGATTAGGCCGCAACGCGGTGGAATATCTGCGTAACAGGGGCATTAGCGTCAGAGCGACCGGGCGCAACGAAGCGATGGGCAAGCTTCTGAGCAAAATGGGCGCAGAGTTCGTCCCTGCGGACTTAACCGAGCTGGTCTCTTCGCAGGCCAAAGTGATGCTCGCCGGTATCGATACCCTGTGGCACTGTTCCAGCTTTACTTCACCCTGGGGCACTCAGCAGGCTTTCGATTTAGCCAACGTCCGCGCAACCCGTCGCCTCGGCGAATGGGCGGTTGCCTGGGGCGTACGCAACTTCGTACATATCTCCTCACCGTCGCTCTATTTTGATTACCACCATCATCGCGATGTTCAGGAAGATTTTCGTCCGCAGCGTTTCGCCAACGAATTCGCCCGCAGCAAGGCGGCAAGCGAAGACGTGATCCATCTTCTGGCGCAAGCCAACCCGAATACCCGCTTCACGATCCTGCGTCCGCAAAGCCTGTTTGGCCCGCATGATAAAGTGTTTATTCCGCGTCTGGCGCAGATGATGCAGCACTATGGCAGCGTTCTGTTACCGCGCGGCGGCAGCGCGCTGGTGGACATGACCTATTATGAAAACGCGGTGCACGCGATGTGGCTCGCCAGCCAGCCACAGTGCGACCTTCTGCCCTCGGCCCGGGCGTACAACATCACTAACGGCGAACCGCAAACCTTGCACAGCATCGTGTTGAAACTCATCGATGAGCTGGGGATTAAGTGCCGCATCCGATCGGTTCCCTATCCTATGCTGGATATTATCGCCCGCAGCATGGAGCGCTTTGGCAATAAGTCAGCTAAAGAGCCCGCCTTTACCCACTACGGTGTCTCCAAGCTGAACTTCGATTTTACCCTTGATATCTCTCGCGCTCAGCAGGAGCTGGGCTATCAGCCGGTGGTGAACATGGATGAAGGGATTATCCGCACCGCCGCGTGGTTGAAGGACCACGGCAAGCTGCACTATTAACCGCGCCCGTACTTTTCCAGCAGCGCTTCAGCCATCGCCAGCGTTTGCGCATCGGCAACGCCGTCCCAGCGCGCGGGGCGGAAGTGCATCTGGAAAGCCATAATCACCCGCTTTTGCTGCGCTGGGGTCATTTCCGGCGTCACCTGATAGCCGTAGCGCGCCAGGACGTCCAGCAGCTCGGCAGTGTCTACCGGCTCGTATGACGGACGCCCCTGCAGATAAAACGCCACGCGCCGGGCATCCGGCCATGCGCCAATCCCCTGCTCCGCCAGCCTGTGCCACGGGAACAGCGGCCCCGGATCGTCTTTGCGCTGCGGGGCAATGTCGGCATGCGCGACTACGTTCTGCGGCAGGATCTGATAGCGAGCGATGATGTCCTTCGCCAACGGGATCAGGGCGTCAATCTGCGCCGGATTAAACGGCGTAAAGCTTTTCACCCCCGCCGTTTTTTGCCAGCCGCGATTCTCCAGCTCAATGCCAATCGAGGTATCGTTAATGCGCGTGCTGCCGCGCCAGAAGCTGACCCCCGCATGCCAGGCCAGATCCTCTTCCGGCACCAGCTGCCAGATTCGCGGTTTGCCTCCGTGCAGCGGCGGTTTCTCCGGGATCAGATAGTGAGAGCTCACCTGATTATCCGTCAGCGTCGCTAAGGAAACGTCGAAATCATCGGCGGTATAGTGGATCACCAGCACTTTGATGCGCGGATAAGCGGCCTGCGCCGGATGGCGCGTATCCAGCTGATAGCCATCGCGATCGATAATACCTTTTTCGCTGGCGCAGCCCGCCAGCAGCAGCGCCAGCAGTACGCCTGCCCGGCATCGTTTCATCGGCGGGTCTTCACCGCGGTGCCGCTGACGCTGACCATCAGCATACTGCTGTCTTTTCCCACGGTTTCGTAGTCAATATCAATCCCGACCACCGCATTGGCGCCCAGCGCCTTCGCCTGCTCGCTCAGCTCTTCAAACGCAATTTCGCGGGCCTTGCGCAGCTCTTTTTCATAGGCGCCGGAACGACCGCCGACGATATCGCGAATGCTGGCGAAAAAATCGCGGAATACGTTGGCGCCGAGAATCGCTTCCCCGGTGACGACGCCGCAGTATTCAATGATGGGCTGACCTTCAAGGGTCGGAGTAGTGGAAAATTGCATGATGAAACTCCTTCTTTAGCGTTCAATGCGTTAGCTCTAAGGGTCAAGCACAATCCCTATCTGATACACTATGCTTGAAAAGATATTCTAACGTAGTGAGCTCATAAGGAAATCATCATGCGCTACAAAGTTCTTGCACTCGTCCTCCCCTGCGCGCTGGCGCTCAGCGCCTGTACTACCGTCACGCCTGCCTACAAAGATAACGGCACCCGTAGCGGCCCCTGCATCGAAGGCGGCCCGGATGACGTGGCGCAGAAGTTTTATGACTACCAGCTGCAGAATCGCAATAGCGATTTAACCGCGCTGCGTCCGTACCTGAGCGACGGTCTGGCAAAACTGCTGAACGACGCGCGTCAGGATCCGTCGAACAACGCCCTGCTGCAGTCTAATCTATTCTCCAGCAGCAGTACCCCGGCCGACAGCGCCGAGGTCGCCAGCGCCTCCACGATCCCCAACCGCGATGCGCGCAACATTCCGCTGCGCGTGGAGCTAAAACAGGGCACCCAAAGCTGGAAGGATGAAGTGCTGATGATTCAGGAAGGCCAGTGCTGGGCGGTAGATGACGTCCGCTACCTCGGCAATAACGGCCATGCGCCGGCAGGCACCCTGCGTCAAAGTCTGGAAAAACGCTAACCGGCCGCTGGCACCAGGCAAAGAATCCCCGGTCTCCTTCAAGGCGCAGACCGGGGGCCGGTAGAGGCGAGGCTCATGGCTGAGCCGGGTAACAAAGCCAACGCTTCTGCGGCCTGAAGTATGACGGGTATAACCCGGTAAAATGTCGGTAATTACTCTGGTATTGCCGACATTTACTCCCCCCGCCTCCACGAAGCCATATTTTGTGCTAACTTTAAATGTAAACGTGGTTTACATTTAACTTTTAACGCATAAATATTGCATAACTATTCTGCCAAAGGTACTATTTGCGGCCTCAATTGCTATTTGTATCAGACTGCCCAGATGAGCATTAAATTAAACGGCATTAATTGCTTCTACGGCGCGCACCAGGCGCTGTTCGACATCACGCTGGATTGCCCGCAGGGGGAAACGCTGGTGCTGCTCGGCCCAAGCGGTGCCGGAAAAAGCTCGCTGCTGCGCGTTCTTAACCTGCTGGAGATGCCGCGTTCCGGCACGCTGAACATCGCCGGGAACCATTTCGACTTTACCAAAGCGCCTTCTGACAAAGCTATCCGCGAGCTGCGCCAGAACGTCGGTATGGTGTTCCAACAGTACAATCTGTGGCCGCATCTGACCGTGCAGCAAAACCTGATTGAAGCGCCTTGCCGCGTGCTCGGTTTAAGCAAAGATCAGGCTTTAGCGCGCGCAGAAAAGCTGCTCGAACGTCTGCGCCTGAAACCCTATAGCGATCGCTACCCGCTGCATCTTTCCGGCGGCCAGCAGCAGCGTGTCGCCATTGCCCGCGCCCTGATGATGGAACCGCAGGTTCTGCTGTTTGATGAACCTACGGCGGCGCTCGATCCAGAAATCACCGCCCAGATCGTCAGTATTATCCGCGAACTGGCTGAAACCGGCATTACGCAGGTCATCGTCACCCACGAAGTGGAAGTGGCGCGTAAAACGGCAAGCCGCGTGGTGTATATGGAAAACGGCCATATCGTTGAACAAGGTGATGCCGGCTGCTTCGCGCATCCGCAGACCGACGCGTTTAAAAACTATCTTTCACATTGATGTTTTCGGGGAAATGACGATGAAAAAAGTACTGATTGCCGCTCTTCTTGCGGGCATGAGCCTCTCCGCTACCGCTGCCCAGACCATTCGTTTCGCCACCGAGGCCTCTTACCCTCCGTTTGAATCGATCGACGCTAATAACAAAATTGTCGGCTTTGACGTCGATCTGGCGAACGCGCTGTGTAAAGAGATTGATGCGACCTGCACCTTTACCAATCAGGCTTTCGACAGCCTGATTCCCAGCCTGAAGTTCCGCCGTTTCGACGCGGTAATGGCCGGGATGGATATCACCCCTGAGCGTGAAAAGCAGGTGCTGTTCACGACCCCGTACTATGAAAACTCTGCGCTGTTTGTCGGCCAGCAGGGTAAATTCACCAGCATCGATCAGCTGAAAGGCAAAAAAGTCGGCGTGCAGAACGGCACCACTCACCAGAAATTCATCACCGACAAACATCCGGAAATCACTACCGTTCCTTACGACAGCTACCAGAATGCGAAGCTGGACCTGCAGAACGGCCGTATTGACGCCGTGTTTGGCGATACCGCAGTGGTGACAGAATGGCTGAAGAGCAATCCGAAGCTGGGAGCAGTCGGCGACAAAGTTACCGATAAAGACTACTTCGGCACCGGTCTCGGCATTGCGCTGCGCCAGGGCAATACCGAGCTGCAGCAGAAATTTAACGCTGCGCTGGAAAAAGTGAAGAGCGATGGGACTTACCAGTCTATCTATAACAAATGGTTCCAGAAGTAACGCTGAATGAACGAATTTTTTCCATTAGCAAGCGCCGCCGGGATGACCGTCGGCCTTGCCGTTTGCGCCCTGATCATCGGTCTGGTGCTGGCGATGCTGTTTGCCGTCCTCGAGTCGGTGAAGCTGCGTCCGGTCGCCTGGCTCGCAACCGGCATTGTCACCCTTTTGCGCGGACTACCGGAAATCCTGGTAGTTCTGTTTATCTATTTTGGTTCCTCTCAGCTGCTGCTGACCCTTTCTGACGGCTTTACTATTAATCTCGGCATTGTGCAGATCCCGGTACAGATGCAGATTGAAAATTTTGACGTCAGCCCGTTCCTGTGTGGGGCTATCGCGCTTTCTCTGCTGTATGCCGCTTACGCATCGCAAACGCTGCGCGGGGCGCTTAAAGCCGTTCCGCAGGGGCAATGGGAATCCGGTCAGGCGCTGGGATTATCAAAAGCCGCTATTTTCTTCCGCCTGGTGATGCCGCAGATGTGGCGCCACGCGCTGCCGGGCCTCGGCAACCAGTGGCTGGTGCTTCTGAAGGATACCGCACTGGTGAGCCTCATTAGCGTCAACGATCTGATGCTGCAAACCAAAAGTATCGCTACCCGAACCCAGGAGCCGTTTAACTGGTATATCATCGCGGCAGCAATCTATCTGGTCATCACCCTGTTGAGTCAGTACATTCTGAAACGTATTGATCAGCGAGCGACGCGCTTCGAACGGAGACCAGGCTGATGCTTGATTACTTACCCGAACTGCTAAAAGGGCTGCATACCAGCCTGACGCTGACCGCGGCCTCGATCGTCGTGGCGCTGATTTTGTCGCTAATCTTCACCATCATCCTGACGTTAAAAACCCCGGGGCTGGTGTGGGTCGTGCGCGGCTATATCACGCTGTTTACCGGCACGCCGCTGCTGGTGCAGATCTTCCTGATTTACTACGGCCCGGGCCAGTTTCCGTCGCTGCAGGAGTATCCGCTGCTCTGGCATCTGATTTCCGAGCCCTGGCTCTGCGCGCTGATTGCCCTTTCTCTTAACAGCGCCGCTTATACCACCCAGCTGTTCTATGGCGCAATCCGCGCCATTCCGGACGGCCAGTGGCAATCCTGCGGCGCGCTGGGGATGAGTAAGAAGGATACGCTGGCGATCCTGCTGCCGTACGCTTTTAAACGCGCCCTCTCCTCCTACTCCAATGAAGTGGTGCTGGTGTTTAAGAGCACGTCCCTGGCCTACACCATTACCCTGATGGAAGTAATGGGCCACAGCCAGCTGCTCTATGGACGCACCTATGATGTAATGGTGTTCGGCGCCGCAGGCATCGTTTATCTGGTGGTCAATGGCCTGCTGACGCTACTGATGCGTCTGGTGGAACATAAAGCGCTGGCCTTTGAGCGACGCAATTAAAAACGCATATCCAGCCAAATCAAGACGGGTAGTTCACTGAATTACCCGTCTTTTTTTATTCAAACCAAAATAAATATCCATATTTATTGAATATAAATTCATTTAGTGGCATTGTTACTGCCAGCCGCTGACACGGCACAACAACATAAGATTGACCGACGGGAGTTCCACGATGAAAAAGTTAGTTCTGGCCGCACTGCTTAGTTCTTTCGCCTTTGGCGCCGCTGCCGCAGAAAAAATCAGCTTTGGCGTTTCTGCAACTTACCCACCGTTTGAATCGATGGACGCCAATAACCAAATCGCCGGTTTCGACATCGACCTGGCCAACGCGCTGTGCAAACAGATGCAGGCCGAGTGTACTTTTACCAACCATGCCTTCGACAGCCTGATCCCGGCGCTCAAATTCAAGAAATATGATGCGGTCATCTCCGGCATGGACATTACCCCGGAGCGCAGCAAGCAGGTGGCGTTTACCGACCCGTACTACGCTAACTCCGCGCTGGTTATCTCGAAGAAAGATGCTTTCCACTCTTTCGCCGATCTGAAAGGCAAGCGCATCGGGATGGAAAACGGCACCACGCACCAGAAATACCTCCAGGATAAACATCCGGAAGTGAAAACCGTGGCTTACGATAGCTACCAGAATGCGTTCATCGACCTGAAAAATGGCCGTATTGATGGGGTGTTTGGCGATACCGCCGTGGTCAACGAGTGGCTGAAAACCAACCCGCAGCTGGGCGCGGCAACGCCGAAGGTCACCGACGCGCAGTACTTCGGTACCGGCCTCGGCATTGCGGTACGCCCGGATAACAAAGCGCTGCTGGAAAAACTGAACGCCGCGCTGAAGGCGATTAAAGCTGACGGTACCTACGATAAAATCAGCAAGCAGTGGTTCCCGGAGTAAACCCTCCCGGAGGCGGCGCTTGACGCGCCTGTCCGGGCTACCGGCCCGCAGACAGCCGTGGACCCGTAGCCCGGGCTAGCGCAGCGCGGCCCGGGAAGAAGCCACGCCAAAGTCTCCATCCCGGCGCATTCCCCGGGTTGCGGCGTAAACGCCTTCCCCGGGCTACCGTTGAGCAGACAGCGCTAAACCTGTATCCCGAGCAACCAATCCGCCACCTTAAACCGGCAGGGTAAACTGGAAACAGGCTCCTGCCGGCGCTTCAAGCAGGCGAATATCGCCGCCGTGCAGCTGCAGCATCCGCCGGACAATCATTAATCCCAACCCTCCTCTCGATGCGCTTTGCGCGCCAGGTTCCAGCACCGAAGGTCGTTCAAACAAGGTTGCCCGCAGCTCGCCGGCGATGCCCGGCCCGCTATCGGCCACCTCGACGATAATCTCTGGCCCTGCCCGCCGAGCCGCCAGGCGAATAACCCCCCCCTCCGGCGTATGACGAATGGCGTTATCGAGCAAATTGGTCAACACCCGTTCAATCATTGAGAGATCGGCGGTGACCGGCGGTAATCCGGCAGCCAGCTCCAGCTGCAAACCGATATTGCGCGTCGCGACGGGCAGATCGAATTTTTGCGCCACATCCTGCACCAGCTCGGCCAGCACGAACGTTTCCGGCTGCGGCTTAATCCCACCGTGCTCCAGGCGGGCCAGCTCAAACAGCTGCTGAGAAAGATGGCGCACTTTATTGCCCTGGCGCAGCGCGATATTCAAATACTGCTTGTTCTCTTCCATCGTCAGGCGATCGGCCTTCAGGCTTAACGTTTCCAGATATCCCAGCAAGGAGGTGAGCGGCGTGCGTAAATCATGGGAGATATTGGCAACGAACTCTCGCCGCTGACGGTCGCTATCGGCCAGACGATCCCACTGCCCGGCAATCTGGCGGGCCAGTTCAATAAAGCGGTTATGCAGTACGGCGACTTCGTTTCCCGGATTCGCCTCCGGGGTTTGCGCCGCCAGCGCCTTAATCGCATGGATGCTGTCCTGCTCATTCGTAGCCACCAGCGCGGTGAGCTGACGCACCGGGCGCGTGACCCACCGCCAGGCGAGCAGTCCCGCCAGCAGGCCGAGAGCGGCCACCAGCAGCAGAGTCCACAGCAGCAGGCTGGACAGTGTTTTCAGCCAGGCGCTTGCCGCCAGTTCATTAAAGGTTTCGCCCTGCAGAATGATATAGAGATAGCCGCGCAGCTGACCGTCCTGGCGCAGCGGCGCCACGCTAAATACTTTTTGTTTATCAAGGCTGCGCGGATCATCGCCGTATACCGGCCACGCGCCGCCGGAAAGGAACGTTTGCACCGGCGCCAGATCGATGCGCTGGCGTTTGATATGACCGGGCGGCGCGGCGTCGGCCAGCAGCTCGCCGTCGGGCGAAAGCAGATACAGTTCCACGCTGGGGTTGAAGGTCATCAGCCGGTCGAAAAGCGGTTTCAGCATCCGGCGGTCAACCTGCCCCTGAGCGTCCAGCAGCGGCTCGCGAGCGGCGATTTGCTGCGCCAGCCCGGCGGAAAGACGCTGGACCATCACGTTGCCGTACTGCGCGCTGCTGTAGAGCTGGATCAGGCAAACGGCTAACGCACAAAGCAGCAGTAACGAGGTAAACACCAGCGCCAGGCGCTGGCTGAGGCTGAGACGGCGGATCATGGCTGCGCCTCTTTGCGCTCCACGGCAAATTTATAGCCTTTACCCCAGACGGTCAAAATGATGTCCGGCTCCGCCGGGTCACGCTCAATTTTGGTGCGCAGACGGTTGATATGGGTATTGACCGTATGCTCATAGCCGTCGTGCTGATAGCCCCACACCCGATCGAGCAGCTCAAGACGGGAAAAGACCTCCCCGGGGTGACGAGCAAAATAGTATAAAAGATCGAACTCGCGCGGGGTGAGATCCACCATCTCGCCGCGCAGCTTAACGTCGCGGGATAGAGGATCGATGCTCAAGCCGTGGCTATTGATACGCCCGGCATCCATTAACAAATTTTGCCCCATCGCCTCCTGGCGACGAAACACCGCTTTGACCCGGGCGGTCAGTTCGAGAATCGAAAAGGGTTTGGCCAGATAATCATCCGCCCCCATTTCAAGGCCCTGAATCCGCTGGGTTTCGCTGGCGCGGGCGCTGATAATAATCACCGGCAAATAGCGGGTTTGCTGACGAATACGCCGACAAATTTCCAGACCGTCAACGCCCGGCAGCATCAGGTCGAGGATCACCGCATCCCAGAGATCCTTTTCCAGCTGCCGCAGGGCCTGCGCCCCGTCCGCTACGTGAACAATCTGATATCCCTCATCGAGCAGATTCAGGCGCAGCAGCGCAGCGATATCTTCATCATCTTCAACCAACAGAATTTTTTTTGCCACCGGCAGCACTCCGCTATTCTTACGTTCTGATAAGCCAAGCTTACCCGATCTTTGCCGGCTGAAGAGTTCACATTTTGTTTATACATCGCGAACCAGCAGGGTCAACACCTCATAGTGGGCGGTATGCGGGAACATATCGAATAGCTGGACGCGCGCGATGCGGTAGCCATTCAACCGGGCGATATCTTTCGCCATCGTGCGGGCGTTGCAGCTGGAGTAGATAATAAAATCCGGCGCCATACGGTTTAAATAGTCGCACAGTCCGTCGCCGATACCCCGACGCGGCGGGTTCACCAGTACCAGATCGGGAATTTCGCCTTCGCCGGTAGCAAACTGCGTGGAATCGAGCGCCTGGAAATGCAGATTCTGCAGTCCGAGCTGCGCCGCCGATTGTCTGGCGCAGGCGATGGCCTCAGCGGCGATCTCAATCCCGGTCAGGCGCATCTCCGGCGTGGCGCAGTGCAGACCAAAGCCGCCAACGCCGCAAAAGAGATCCCACATATGATTAACCGGTAGCTGGCGCACCCAGTCGCGAGCGGTGGCATACAGCCGGCTGGCCACCGCCGGGTTGGTCTGAAAGAAGCTTTGCGGGCGGATCCATAGCGGCACGCCGTTAAAGTTTTCCGCCAGCGCCTGCTGGTCGGTGAGGAAAATTTCCCGCTCTCCTTCCATGATGGCCATATGCACCGGCTGAATATTGGCGGTAATCACTTTCAGCTGCGGCAGCTGCGCCTGGAGCGCCGGCAGCGCGGCGCGCAGCTGGGCCAGCTTGGTCTCCGAACGCAGAACAAAGCGCAGCATCATCCCGCCGTCGAGCCGGCTTTCGGTCAGCAGAATGTACTTCAGCTCCCCGCGCCTGCGGGCAACGTTATAGGGCGTGAGTCCGGCGCGAGCGATAAACGGCTTGAGCGCAGCGAAGACGGGGGCGAAGCCTGGCGGATAGAGCGGGCAATCGGTGAGGTCTTCCGGGGAGCCATCACGGTGCAGCATTCCGAGCAGCGGGCGCTCTACGCTACCGCTGACCACCATTTTCGCTTTGTTGCGAAACCCGCTTTCCGGGCCGCAAACCGGCGCGCACCAGTCAGCGACGGGGGCATCGGCGAGAAGCGTGCGCAAATCGGCCATTTTATCGGCGAGCTGTTGCGATACCGGCAGTTCCAGCCACTGGCAGGAGCGACAGCGGCCCGCGTCATAGAGTGCGCAGTGCATAACAAGACCTTCAAAAAAACAGGGGCGGGGATTGTATCACCGTTACTGTAAACGGAAAAAGCGTCGGCACGGGGCCGGAACAAACAGCATGGCCAGCACCAGTAGATCCGGCAGCTTTTGCAGCACCAAAGAACGAAATATCTCGCGCTTCGATTCACCGGCAATGCTAAACAGCTCAGGATAACCGTAGCCCAATGAAGCGGCCCACAGGTAGCCAATCACGATAATCTGCGTCAACAGGAACAGCCAACGCGCCCAGTTGCGCCCTTTTACCAGCGAAAACGCGCACCAGATTTCAATAAATACCAGCACCAGACTTGAGAGAAACACCAGGGTGAGCGCCCACGTCTGCACGCTGCGATGGACAAAATCCGCGATTCCCTGAACGCCAAGCTGGTTGAGGATCATCAGCAAATCCAGGCCGCGGATTAAAATAATGGCGAAGGCCGCCACCTGCACCAGCGCAGGAACGTTAAGACGAGCATGAGACGAACGCGTTTTAGTAAACAATCCCAACGTAAAGTCTTCCATGAAAACGGCGCCACAAATGCGGCGCCGATGTTAACTCTATTGCAGATTTTAGGTGGTTCAGCCGCTTCTTGCACGCTGGATATCGCGCACCCGCTGCTTTTCCGCGCGGGCCATCAAATACCAGGCGATAAAACCAACAATCCCGACCACGCCGAGGATTAACGTTGCCAGGGCATTAATCTCCGGGTTAACCCCCATGCGCACGCTGGAGAAGACCAGCATCGGCAGCGTCGTCGCCCCCGGCCCGGAAACAAAGCTGGCAATAACCAGGTCGTCGAGCGACAACGTAAAGGCCAGCAGCCAGCCGGAGACCACCGCCGGCATAATCATCGGCAGCGTAATGACGAAAAAGACCTTCAGCGGCGCGGCGCCCAGATCCATCGCCGCCTCCTCGATTGAGTGGTCCAGCTCACGCAGGCGCGATGAAATGACCACCGCCACGTACGCGGTACAGAAGGTCACGTGCGCCAGCCAGATGGTCAGCATGCCGCGATCCGACGGCCAGCCAATTGAATGCCCCAGCGCGACAAACAGCAGCAGCAGCGACAGGCCGGTAATCACATCGGGCATCACCAGCGGCGCGGTGATCATAAAAGCAAAGCCGTTTGAACCGCGGAAGCGGCCAAAACGCACCATTACCACTGCGGCAATGGTACCGAGGATCGCCGCCGCCGTCGCGGCGCAGGCGGCAATGGTCAGGCTTAAGCCTACCGCGCTCATCATCGCATCGTCATGAAACAGCTCGCGATACCAGCGCGTCGACCACCCGGCCCATACCGTCACCAGCTTTGAGCTGTTGAACGAGTAAATTACCAGCATCAGCATCGGCGCATACAGAAAGGTAAAGCCAAGCAGCAAAATGACGATTCGCCACGGCGAACGGACTACCGGTAAATTATTCATCCGTGTTCCCCCACCTGTTTTTGCTGATGCTTGTGGAACCACATGATCGGTACGATCAGCAACAGCAGCATCACTATCGCTACCGCCGAGGCCACCGGCCAGTCGCGGTTGTTAAAGAACTCCTGCCACAGCACGCGGCCAATCATAATACTGTCCGGGCCGCCCAGCAGTTCCGGGATAACGAACTCCCCTACCGCCGGAATAAACACCAGCATCGACCCGGCAATAATGCCGCCTTTGGTGAGCGGGACGATCACCTGGAAGAAGGTCTTCAGCGGCCGGGCGCCCAGATCCAGCGACGCCTCAACCAGCGAGTAATCGATGCGCGTGAGGGCGGTATAAATCGGTAGCACCATAAACGGCAGATAGGCATAAACAATACCGATATAGACCGCCAGGTTGGTGTGCAGGATCTCCAGAGGCTGGTCGATAACCCCCAGCCACAGCAGGAAGTTGTTCAGCACGCCGTTGCTTTTCAGCAGCCCCATCCAGGCATAGACGCGGATCAGGAACGACGTCCATGACGGCAGAATGACCAGCAGCAGCAGGATATTCCGGGTCGATGGCTTACTGTGCGCCACCGCCCACGCCAGCGGATAACCCAGCAACAGACAGCAGAACGTCGAGATCCCTGCCACCTGGAGCGACTGCAGATACGCCTCAAAATAGAGAGGATCGTCGGTAAGCTGCAGGAAATTACCGAGATTCAGCGTTAACGTTAGCTGGCCGTCGGCCCACTCCAGCAGATCGGTGTAGGGCGGGATCGCCCGCGCCATCTCCGCCAGGCTGATTTTAAAGACGATCAGAAATGGCAGCAGGAACAGCAGGATCAGCCATATGTAAGGCAGCGCAATCACCAGCTTGCGCCCGTGGGCCATCTGCAGCCGCGCCAGCCACAGCGCGAAACCGCCCGGTTTGTTTACGCCTGACGGGGGTTCTAATGTACTCATTGCCCTCTCCTCACACCGTCAGCACGACGCAGCTATCGGCGTCCCAGCATAAACGGACTTCATCGCCCCAGGTTGGCGCACCTTTGCGGTAACGGTGCTCGTTCTGCAGCTGAGCGCTGAGCATCTGCCCGCTTTTCAGGCGCACATGGTAGATAGACAGGTCACCGAGATAGGCAATATAGATAACCTCACCTACCGCGAAGTTATAGCCGTCCGCCGGTGGGTCCTCGCAGAGCATAATTTTTTCCGGGCGCAGAGCCACCCACACCGGGACGTTATCGACGACGGAGGCATCGGGATCGACCTTCAGCGGATGCGTCAGGCCCGGGGAATCCAGCACCAGGCCATCTTCCTGGCGCTCTTTCACCAGCCCTTCAAAGACGTTAACCGAGCCGATAAACTCCGCGCTGTAGCGGGTAGTTGGGTGCTCGTAAATTTCCTCCGGCTCGCCGATCTGTACGAACTTGCCGCGGTTCATAATGGCGATACGCCCCGCCATGGTCATCGCCTCTTCCTGATCGTGGGTCACCATCACGCAGGTGACGCCGACGCGCTCAAGAATATCGACCACTTCCAGCTGCATCCTGTCGCGCAGCTTCTTATCCAGCGCGCCCATCGGCTCGTCAAGCAGCAGCAGTTTCGGTCTTTTCGCCAGGCTGCGGGCCAGCGCCACGCGTTGACGCTGACCGCCGGAGAGCTGATGCGGTTTACGCTTTGCGAACTCCTGCATATGCACCAGCGCCAGCATCTCCTGCACCCGACTGGTGATTTCGGCCTTAGGCAATTTGTCCTGCTTGAGGCCAAAGGCGATGTTCTGCTCCACCGTCATATGGGGAAAGAGCGCATAGGACTGAAACATCATGTTAATCGGCCGCTGATACGGCGGCACCCGCGCCAGATCGACGCCATCCAGGACAATCTGCCCGGCGGTAGGCTGTTCGAATCCCGCCAGCATGCGCAGCAGGGTTGACTTGCCGCAGCCGGATGCGCCCAGCAGGGCAAAAATTTCGCCTTTATAAATGGTGAGATTGACATCATCGACGGCGTGCTGGCCATCGAAGGACTTCGTTAAATTACGGATTTCGAGCAGCGGGGTCAGCGCTTTGGGGGTTTTCGCCTGCGGGCGAGGAATTACATCATTCACGGGGTGTTCTCCGGCAGAAATCAAATCATGGTGCAGGCGCACCATAACGGTGCGCCTGTTGCCGGCAGCGCGACGCTTATCCGGCCTACAACTCACGGAGAATTACTTACCGCTTTTCACCTTCGTCCATGCGCGAGTACGCACGCGATCGATTTTCGGATCCTGGACTTTCAGGGTGAACAGCTTGGCGAAGACGTCAGCCGGCGGGTAGATGGCCGGATTGCTGCGGATCGCTTCGCTGACCAGCGGCGTAGATGCTTTGTTGCCGTTAGCGTAATAGACATGATCGCTAATATGCGCGATAACGTCCGGACGCATCAGATAGTTCAGGAATTGATAAGCCTCTTCTTTGTTTTTCGCATCTGCCGGCATAGCGAAGACGTCAAAGAACGCCAGCGCGCCCTCTTTCGGGATAAAGTAGGAAACGTTGACCCCGTTCTTCGCTTCTTTCGCCCGGTTAGCCGCCTGCCATACGTCGCCCGCCCAGCCGATCGCGACGCAGATATCGCCGTTCGCCAGGTCGTTGATGTACTGCGAAGAGTGGAAGTAGCGAATATTCGGACGCAGCTTCAGCAGCAGGTCGGTTGCCGGGCCAGTGTAGTCATCGGCTTTGGTGCTATTAGGATCTTTGCCGAGGTAGTTCAGCACGGTGGCGAAAATCTCTTCCGGGGCATCAAGGAAGGAGACGCCGCAGCTTTTCAGTTTCTCCAGATTTTCCGGCTTCATCACCAGATCCCAGCTGTCCAGCGGCGCATCTTTGCCCAGCACGGCTTTCACTTTATCGATGTTATAGCCTATGCCGGTTGTCGCCCACAGGTAGGGAATCGCGTATTTATTGTCCGGGTCGTGCTTCGCGACCAGCTTCAGCACTTCCGGATCGAGATTTTTCCAGTTGGGGAGCTTGCTCTTATCCAGCGGCTGGAACACCCCTGCCGCCAGCTGGCGCTCGAGGAAGCTGGCCGACGGCACCACCAGGTCAAATCCGGTGCTGCCCGCCATAAGCTTACCCTCCAGCACTTCATTGGAGTCAAAAACGTCATACACCACTTTAATACCGGTCTCTTTTTCAAAATTCGCCACCGTATCCGGGGCAATATAATCAGACCAGTTATATACATGCAGGGTTTTTTGTTCGGCTGCGAGCGAACCGGCAGAGACGGCCATCAGCGCACCCGTAACCAGACCTGTTAACCATTTTTTACCAAAGGCGGTCATATCTCTTATTCCTTCTCGATGCCCGTTAACAAGCGGGCTGAATATACGCACTTGTTCGCATGCAATAATCATGCATATTTTTTCAATGCCTAAGAAAAGGAGAGAGGACCTCTCCCGGAATGGTTGCCCGCAACTGGAAGCAGCGTCAGAATAACTGTAGCCAGAATAAGAGGCTATAGCCCAGGAGAAAAAACGGCTTTTATCAATTTTTTATGCAATAAGGGTCTATGTGATAAGCCGAAAACGGCGGAATGGCGGTGAAAAATTCTTTACAGAAAGGTTAACAACAGAATAATCGCGGGTAATACGCAGCCACTATGGCAGTGACTGCGCTATTTTTCGCCAGCCTCAGTGAAGAAAATGGTACTGAATATTCTCAGCTATCGGTTCTTCTTCCTCAGACTTATACAGCACCTGGTTAGCGCTGGCTTCAAGGATGACCATCGATATCTGTTCTTCGCTCTGGCGGAAAAACCATGCAAACTGATCGATCGTCACGCCGACGCCGACGGTCAACGCCTGGCAAACCACCAGTTTCGGCAGATTATCATCCTGAATATCGAGGAAAGCTTTCACCGTCAACGAGCTGGCGTTAATCGCAGAAAGATCGGCGGAAAGCGGCAGGAGCGCGGAGGGTTTCACCTCAGCCAGCGCGGAGAAAAGCACCACGTTATCAACCAGGTCAAGTTTGGCATCAAAAATGCCTTCGAAATTTTGCATATGCGGCAGGTGCAGTGCCTGGCAGGAATCACACTCAAAAAAGCTGATGCCCAATTCGTCGAGCCATTGACGTAACGTATCAAGACCCGGAACGACCAGTGAATCCATATGACCTGTGACCTCTTACTGTGAAAAATGCGACGCCATAGCTTACGCAAAAAAAGCGCCGTATTCCATGACAGTGTCGCGAAAGGCAGCTATCCCCCCATTTTCAGACAAAATCCGGGCGTCGCTTGTCGTTCAATCCAGGCGATCATCTTGCCGGCAATATCGACGCCGGTGGTGGTTTCAACCCCCTCCAGCCCCGGAGAAGCGTTCACTTCCATCACCAGCGGTCCGCGCGTGGCGCGCAGTATATCCACGCCCGCCACGTCCAGCCCGAGCGTTTGCGCCGCCTTAATGGCCATTTCACGCTCCTGCTCGCTGATAAGCGCCACCGAGGCTACGCCGCCGCGATGCAGGTTGGAGCGAAAATCGCCCTCCTTGGCCCGCCGCTCAATCGCCGCGACCACTTCATTACCCACCACGAGGCAGCGCACGTCCCGGCCTTTCGCCTCGGCGATATACTCCTGAACCAGAATATGCGCATTCAGGCCGCGAAAAGCGTCAATGACGCTCTCTGCCGCCTGGCGCGTTTCGGCCAGCACAACGCCGATCCCCTGCGTCCCCTCCACCAGCTTGACCACCAGCGGCGCGCCGCCAACCATGGCGATCAGATCGCTGGTGTCGTCCGGCGAGTGGGCAATACCGGTGAGCGGCAGGTCGATGCCCTGGCGCGCCAGCAGCTGGAGCGAACGCAGCTTGTCGCGGGCGCGCGTGATGGCTACCGATTCATTCAGCGGATAGCTGCCGAGCAGCTCAAACTGACGCAGCGCCGCGGTGCCGTAGTAGGTGATCGCCGTGCCGATACGCGGGATCACGGCGTCAAAATGCGGGAGCTGGCGGCCTTTATAGTGAATTGACGAGGCCACCGGGCTGACGTTCATATAGCAGGAAAGCGGATCGAGGATTTCCACCTGATGACCGCGTTTTTGCGCGGCTTCGCGCAGGCGTCGACATGAATAAAGCGTTCCATCCCGGGATAATATGGCAATTTTCACCCTGCACCTCTGCGAAAAGACCCGCTCTGGCGGGCCTCTGAGTAGCAAACAACGTTTTAAATTAGCGCTGACCTGCGGAATTTCCTTGCGTCAGACCGGGTGCAGTTTACACGCAATCAGCGCGTAGCCCATCCCTGCTTATGCAGATATTCCAGAATAAATGGCCGGCTTTCTTTGACGATAGTCCGGCGGATATGGTCGCTCCAGGTATCGCGACGCGTGTTGCTGCCGCGAGAGAGATAATAGTGCTCCAACTGCTCGTCATATTCAGCAAGGACCGTCTCATCCAGCGGCTGATAGTGATTTTCATGAACCAGCATCGCCGACGGCATGCGCGGTTTCACTTCCGGATTATCGTCAGGCCAGCCAAGGCACAGGCCAAACAGCGGCATTACGTGCTGTGGGAGCTTCAGCAGCTGGGTCACCGCATCAATATTGTTACGCAGCCCGCCGATATAGACGCCGCCCAGGCCAAGAGATTCCGCCGCCACCAGCGCATTCTGCGCCATAATCGCGGTGTCGACGCAGCCCAGCAGGAGCTGTTCGGCGAGCCCCAGCTGAGCGTCCGGGCAGATTTGCAGATTGCGGTTAAAATCAGGGCAGAATACCCAGAATTCCGCAGCCTGCGCCACGTGCTGCTGTCCGCCGCTCAGCGGCACCAGCTGTTGACGTATTTCCGGGTCGGTAACGCGAATAATTGAGGTACATTGTAAAAAACTGGAGCTGGAGGCTCCCTGCGCGCTGGCGATAATTGCGGCGCGCTGTTCTTCGCTGATCGGCGCGTCGGTAAAATGGCGAATAGAACGGTGGCTACGCAGCAGCTCAATGGTCGGCGTCATCTCGTTTTTCTCTGTCAGGCAATGATGAAGGGGAATTTTTCGTTTGCGTCAACTGCGGGGCAACAACTTTCGCCACACGCCAGATTAACGCCACGGCGGCCGGAAGCATCAGCAGGATCCCCGCGAAGATCATCAGTAGCGCCGCTGTCGGGCTGGAAAACGGCGCAGGCAGGCTGACGTACTGATTAAGCGAGAGCCAGGCCAGGGTCAACAGCACCATGCCGATAAACTCAACTACCAGAACGCTTTTGGGTAATGCTGCGGGCGATCGCATAACGCTCCTCCGGTCCAAAGCAATCACGCAACCGGGTAAAAAAGTCGCGTATCAGAGGGAGTATAGCGGTTTCATCAGCAGAATATTTAACAAACATAGCCTTAAGCCATCAAAGCAAAAGGCAGAACCTTCTTTTCCTCGTCGCCATAACGCGGCATGATACGCCCCATTCGCCATCCGGCTGAGGTTTAAGGAGAGAGAGTATGTTTACGGTAATTTTTGGTCGTCCAGGTTGCCCATATTGCATTCGCGCCAAAGAACTGGCGGAAAAACTGAGCAACGAGCGCGATGATTTTAACTATCGCTACATTGATATCCACGCTGAAGGCATCAGCAAAGCCGATCTGGAGAAAACCGTGGGTAAACCGGTTGAAACCGTACCGCAGATTTTTGTCGATCAGAAGCACATTGGCGGCTGCACCGACTTTGAAGCCTGGGCGAAAGAGAATCTCGGTCTGTTTGCCTGAGACGACTCACTTCTCTGACGAGGGCTTGCGTCTGGTATCAAGCCAGGCGCAAATAAATAAAAAGCACAGCGCGCCCAGCGCGCACCAGAACACCGCGCTAAATAGCCACGCCAGTTCCTGCCAGAAAGATCGTTGAGTGACGAAGAATAACCGCATGACGACCAGACAAATAGGCGCAGCCAGCATAGCGCCGATAAGCGGACGCAGCACCCGCTGACCCGGGGAGAGGCAGCTTGCCGCCGCACCGGGTAGCAAAAAGAACAGCAGCCCGAGCTCAGGGTTACCGGTAGCCCGAAAGGCGCCTTTCATATGTAACAGCAGCGATAAGCAAACCACGATAAATAGAAAGAACCCACAGATAATACCGGCCCAAGCACGCTCAGATTTCACGACATCCTCCTGATTTTGCCTCTAACCAACTTCCACTTCGCCCAGTCAGATAAAGATTCTGGCAATCCATGCCAATAAAAGATCCCGTCAAGGTAATAACGATTGTTGCTAGCCGCAGCCCCCAGGAAAGATTAAACTATCGACTATATTTTGCTGGTTATAACGGGATGCCAGAATAGCGTTCGGGACAACGCGAACACTGGACCAACCTTAGACCAAATAACCATTTCCTTCAACAACTTACTAGTAAATGAGAAGTTGGCTTTCGTGAATATAAACGTCGCAGATTTGTTAAACGGGAATTACATCCTGTTATTGTTCGTTGTACTTGCACTGGGACTCTGCCTCGGGAAACTGCGTCTCGGGTCGGTACAACTTGGTAATTCTATTGGCGTTTTAGTGGTTTCCCTATTATTAGGGCAGCAGCATTTCAGTATTAACACTGACGCCCTCAATCTCGGCTTTATGCTGTTTATTTTTTGCGTCGGCGTAGAAGCGGGACCCAACTTTTTTTCTATTTTTTTTCGCGATGGGAAAAATTACCTGATGCTCGCGCTGGTAATGGTCGGCAGCGCAATGCTGATCGCCATGGGACTGGGTAAGCTCTTCGGCTGGGATATCGGCCTGACGGCCGGGATGCTCGCCGGCGCGATGACGTCCACTCCCGTGCTGGTCGGCGCCGGGGATACGCTTCGCCACTTCGGCATGCCCAGCGATCAGCTCGCCCTTTCGCTCGATCATCTGAGCCTCGGCTATGCGCTGACCTATCTGATTGGCCTGGTCAGCCTGATCGTCGGCGCCCGCTATATGCCGAAGCTGCAGCATCAGGATTTGCAGACCAGCGCCCAGCAAATCGCCCGCGAGCGCGGTCTCGATACCGACTCCCGGCGTAAGGTCTATTTGCCGGTGATCCGCGCCTACCGCGTCGGTCCGGAGCTGGTGGCGTGGGCTGATGGTAAAAATCTGCGCGAGCTGGGTATTTACCGCCAGACCGGCTGCTACATTGAGCGCATCCGCCGCAACGGCATTCTCGCGAACCCGGACGGCGATGCGGTGCTGCAGATGGGCGATGATATCGCCCTGGTGGGCTACCCGGATGCCCATGCCCGCCTCGACCCAAGCTTCCGTAACGGCAAAGAGGTCTTCGACCGCGATCTGCTCGATATGCGCATCGTCACCGAAGAGATCGTGGTCAAAAACCACAATGCCGTCGGCCGTCGCCTGGCGCAGCTGAAGCTGACCGACCACGGCTGCTTCTTAAACCGCGTCATTCGCAGCCAGATCGAAATGCCTATCGACGATAACGTGGTGCTCAACAAGGGCGATGTGCTGCAGGTCAGCGGCGACGCGCGTCGCGTTAAAACCGTCGCCGATCGTATCGGCTTCATCTCCATTCACAGTCAGGTGACCGACCTGCTCGCCTTCTGCGCCTTCTTTATCGTTGGCCTGATGATCGGCATGATCACCTTCCAGTTCAGTTCGTTCAGCTTCGGCATCGGTAACGCCGCCGGTCTGCTGTTTGCCGGCATTATGCTCGGCTTCCTGCGCGCCAACCATCCGACGTTCGGCTACATCCCTCAGGGCGCGCTGAATATGGTGAAAGAGTTCGGCCTGATGGTATTTATGGCCGGCGTGGGGCTCAGCGCGGGCGCCGGGATTAACAACGGCCTCGGCGCCGTCGGCGGTCAGATGCTGGCGGCGGGCCTGATCGTCAGCCTGGTACCGGTGGTTATCTGCTTCCTGTTCGGCGCGTACATCCTGCGCATGAACCGCGCGATGCTCTTCGGCGCCATGATGGGCGCCCGTACCTGCGCGCCGGCGATGGAAATTATCAGCGATACTGCCCGCAGCAATATTCCGGCGCTGGGATACGCGGGGACCTACGCCATCGCTAACGTATTGTTAACCCTGGCAGGTACGCTGATTGTCATCATCTGGCCGGGACTACAGTGAATTTTTTAAGAAAAAAAACGCGCATACGCAGAACTTTTTTTGCTGGCATCAGTCATAAGTAGTGCCACTGCTTTTCTTTGATGTCCCCATTTTGTGGAGCCCATCAACCCCGCCACTTAGGTTCAAGGTTGATGGGTTTTTTGTTTTCTGCGCCCCGCTCACTCTCCCGCCAGCCTTCCCACCATCAGTCGAATTGCTTCTCTGGATAGCGGCGCTCTGTCGGTCACGAAGTGCAGCGTCATACCCTCGATAAAGGCGTCAAGCCCGCGGGCCGTTGCTGGTTCAAACCACTGTTCCAGAGTCTGCTGGCTGCGCAGCATCCAGTTTTGCATGACTGCTTTTAAATTTGGCTTGCTGCTGCAAAAAGCATACAGCTGATACATCAGCTCCATATTGCGCGCGGTGGTCACCTGGGCGCTAAATATCAGCTCGGCAATCGCGTCACAGGCCTCTTCGCGGCTATGCACATCGGCAAAAAACAGCTGATACTGCGCCGACATCTGGCCGGTAAACAGGCTGAACGCTTCTTCGACCAGCGCCTCGATACCGCTGAAATAGTAGGTCAGCGAGCCCAAAGGTACGCCCGCACAGGTGGCGATTTTCCGATGCGTGACCGCGTGGATGCCGTGTATCGCGATCGTGTCCAGCGTCGCCTGCAAAATCCGCTCCCGACGCTGCGGGTCGTTTGGTCGACGGGCCATCAGTGTTCCTCTCTCATTTAAATAGGCGCTTAATCCCTTAGCGGATGCTGGGCGCATTCCTCAGGCTGAATCGAATCATAGAGGTCAATAAAAAAACATTCTTCAGCAAGCAGCCTGGATGTACAAATGTACACAACCTTGCTACTGTTGTCTGCATCTCTCCACTCTCGGGCATTTACGGATGACAGCGCAAACCTCCCGCAGAGCCCTTCAGCTAAGGCTGTGGGCGCTCTTCATGTTCTTTTTTATCCCTGGATTACTCATGGCCTCATGGGCGACCCGCACGCCGGCGATTCGCGATCTGCTCGCGCTCTCGACGGCGGAAATGGGGATTGTATTATTTGGACTATCAATAGGTTCGATGAGCGGTATCCTCTGCTCAGCGTGGCTGGTCAATCGATTCGGCACCCGAAAAGTGATTCGTACCACCATGTCCTGCGCGGTGGTCGGCATGCTGGTCCTCAGCGCCGCGCTATGGTTTACCTCGGCGGTGCTGTTTGCTGTTGGCTTAGCCATCTTCGGCGCCAGCTTTGGCTCAGCGGAAGTGGCGATTAACGTTGAAGGCGCCGCCGTTGAACGCGAAATGAATAAAACCGTGCTGCCGATGATGCATGGTTTCTACAGCTTCGGCACGCTCGTCGGCGCCGGAATAGGCATGGCGGTCACCGGCTTCGGCCTGCCCGCCGCGCCGCACATTCTGCTGGCGGCGCTGGTGGCTGTCGCCCCCATCGCTATCGCCATTCGCGCAATTCCGGAAGGTACAGGCAAGAATGCAGCGGAAGCGGCGCGCCATGAAGGCAAAGGCCTGCCGATTTGGCGAGATGCTCAGTTGCTGCTGATTGGCGTCATCGTCCTGGCCATGGCCTTTGCCGAGGGTTCCGCCAACGACTGGCTGCCGCTGCTGATGGTGGACGGCCACGGCTTCAGCCCGACTTCCGGGTCGCTGATTTACGCGGGCTTCACCCTCGGTATGACCCTCGGCCGTTTTACCGGCGGTTGGTTTATTGACCGCTACAGCCGGGTGACTGTGGTTCGCGCCAGCGCGGTCATGGGCGCGCTGGGCATTGGCCTGATTATTTTTGTCGATAACCCGTGGGTCGCCGGCCTCTCGGTACTATTATGGGGCCTCGGCGCATCGCTCGGCTTCCCGCTGACCATTTCCGCCGCCAGCGACACTGGCCCGGATGCGCCGAAGCGCGTCAGCGTGGTGGCGATCACCGGCTACCTCGCCTTCCTCGTCGGGCCGCCGCTGCTGGGCTTCCTCGGCGAGCACTTCGGCCTGCGTAGCGCCATGATGGTAGTGCTGGCATTGGTGCTGGTCGCGGCCATCGTCGCCCGGGCGGTTGCGAAGCCACACTCTGAACCCGTGATGGAGAATAGTTAATGAGCATCAAATTGATTGCGGTAGACATGGATGGCACCTTTCTGAGCGATGCCAAAACCTATAACCGTCAGCGCTTCCTCGCCCAGTATCAGCGGATGCGCGAGCAGGGCATCCGCTTCGTCGTCGCCAGCGGCAACCAGTATTACCAGCTTATCTCCTTCTTCCCGGAGGTAGCGCACGAGATCGCCTTTGTCGCCGAAAACGGCGGCTGGGTGGTCAGCGCCGGAGAAGATGTATTTAACTGCCGGATGCCGCAGGAACATTTCAATACCGTCATCGATCATCTCCAGACGCTGACCAACATTGAAATCATCGCCTGCGGTAAGCGCAGCGCTTATACCCTCAACCAGTATAATGATGAGCTGAAAGCGGTCGCGGCGAAGTACTATCATCGCCTCGAACTGGTCGACGACTTTAATCATATTGCTGATGATGCGATTCTGAAATTTGGCCTCAACGTCCCGGACCAGCTGATCCCTGAGATACAGCCGAAGCTGCACGCCGCGCTTGGCGATATGGTAACCGCAGTCGCTACCGGCTACGGCAGCATTGACCTGATTATTCCTGGGGTACACAAGGCTAACGGCCTGCGCATCCTGCAGGAGCGCTGGGGGATCGAGAATCATGAAGTGGTCGCCTTTGGCGATAGCGGCAACGATATTGAAATGCTGCAGCATGCCGGATTCGGTTACGCGATGGCCAACGCCGCCGCGCCGGTGAAGGCCGTTGCTGGCTATCGTGCGCCGCACAATAACGAAGAGGGCGTACTGCATATCATTGATAAAGTGCTTAATCGCGAAGCGCCGTTCGTCTGAGACAGCGCCTGCTGCGGCGCGTAACGTCGCAGCAGGTCATTGGAGAGTTACTGCGGTTCGAGGGAGCTGCCTACGCGTTTGTCCTTCAGGAAGTAGACCGTCATCGCCAGCCAGAACACCCCGCTAAGCAAATTCAGCAAACTGAAGAGTCCGCTGCCGCCAGACTCATAGGCGTGCTTGCTCACTTCAATACCCACGGTAAAGATCAGCATTTGCAGCATCCCCATCGCCGCCGATACCGTCCCCTTGCTCATTTCGCTGGCAAACAGCGTCAGGCGCACCAGCCCGGCGTTAGCAAGCCCAATGCCGAAGGCGTAAACGCTCAGCCCGGCGGTCATCCACAAATAAGCGTGCGTCGAGGCGACCGTAGCGACGGCGGAGATCAGCAGGCCAAGCATAATTGGCCAGCCGCCGAGGATAATCAACGAACGCACCGTTTTGCGGGAAGTCTGGCGCGCCAGCACCAGGTTACCGGCGATCAACGCGCCAAAGATTGGCACCTGCAGCAAGCCATATTCGTAGCTGGTCGCCTGCTCGCCGCTAATGATAATCACCGGCGACTGGGCTATCCACGCCAGCAGCGGCAGGCTGACAAAACCGGTGGCCAGCGCGCCGGCGACAAAGCGCAGGTTTTTCAGCACTTCACGATAATCACGCCCCAGCTCTTTGACCGATAGTTTCTCGCCCATGCGGGTGGCGGTTTCCGGCATCGCCCGCTGTAGCCCGAAGAAGGCGATAGCGGCCAGTACGGCAAACAGGACAAACATCATCTCCCACGGCAGGATATGTACCCAGGCCGCGCCCACCAGCGGCCCAAGCAGCGGCGCAATCAGCGCGACGTTGGCCATTAAGGCGGTGATCTTGATGCATACCGCCTCTTCAAAAGACTCCTGTATCGCCGCATAGCCAACCGCGCCAATAAAGCACAGGCTGATACCCTGCAAAAAGCGCAGCAGCGTGAACTGCTCAATAGTTTGCGCCAGCAGCGTCGCCAGGCAGGTCACGATAAACCACACCACCCCGGTCAGCATGACCGGACGGCGGCCGATGCGGTCCGAAAGCGGGCCCAGCAGCCACTGTAAAAACATACCGCCGGCGAGATAGGCGGTCATGGAGGTCGGAACCCATTCATTGCCAACGCCAAACTCTTCCACGACCGAGAGCATGCCCGGCTGGATCATATCATTGCCGATATAGGTGGCGAATTCGTATAACACCAGGCACAGCGGAAAGAGCAGCGCCTGACGTCCGAGGCGTTTGCCTGAAAGTGAAGAATTGTGCATGAAATCTCTTATTTAAATAAAACCGCGCAAAGTTTAATGAAAGTCGTGCCGGGGAGATAGCGAATTGTGAGCGATGACGAAAAATATCGCCATTCTGCAACCTCTTCGCCACCAGCGAATAAAAAATCCCGCTGTATGTATTTCGTTTATGTTTCAATTAGATTACACACTATATACTCCTTTATTCAGTCTGTTAACGAAGATACATGCAAGATTTCACTCATAACAAACTGATAATTAAGAAAATACTGCTTTACCTTAGCGCCACCGTTTCTTAGGGTGGGCGGCTTGTTGATAACGGATTAAAGAGCCCGGACGTATGCTGGAAAATATTAACTACTCGCTGTTTGCATTACTCAATGCCACTCCCTCGTCCCCGTGGTGGGCGATAGAGATCGCGACGTTTATCGCCAAAGACCTGATTATTATTGTGCCATTATTAGTATTAGCCTTATGGCTTTGGGGTCCAAACCAGCGTCAGCTAGTATTTAAGGTGATGATGGCATTAGCCATTAGTCTTACGCTGTCATGGATATTCGGCGCGCTTTTTCCGCACGAACGGCCGTTCGCCGCCGGTATGGGTTATAACTTCCTGCACCACTCGCCCAACAACTCCTTCCCGAGCAATCACGGCACCATCTGCTTTACCTATGCGCTGGCCTTTATGTTCTGGCACCGCCTGTGGTCGGGAGTACTGCTTTTCGCCGTTGCCTGCGCAATTGCCTGGTCCAGGGTCTATCTCGGCGTTCACTGGCCGATGGATATGCTGGGCGGACTTCTCACCGCGATGAGCGCCTGTCTAAGCGCCCAGCTTTTGTGGCAAAGCGGCGGAAAGACCCTTTATCAGCATCTGCAGCGGCTGTACCGCCTGTTCTTTTCGCTACCGATTCGCAAAGGCTGGGTGCGCGAATAACCGGTTTCTCAGCCGCCGGTAAATTGCGGCAGAGCCCAACGCCTGCGCGTGACTAACCCTCTTTCGGCAGGTAAAATCGCCGCTGACGCCCTGTCGATGCAGGGCGCTTTAGCCTAGAGGGAATATGGAAACTCGTCGTGACGAACGCATCAGCCAGCTTATTCAGGCACTCAAGCGCAGTGATAAACTGCATCTAAAAGAAGCGGCCACCCTGCTTGGGGTGTCAGAGATGACTATTCGTCGCGACCTCAACGGCCACAGCGGCCCGGTCGTTTTGCTGGGCGGCTATATCGTTCTGGAGCCGCGCAGCGCGACGCACTATCTGCTAAGCGACCAGAAAACGCGCCTTGTTGATGAAAAACGCCGCGCCGCCCGCCATGCGGCAAAGCTGCTTGAGGCCCATCAGATGGCCTTTTTCGACTGCGGGACCACCACGCCGTGGATTATCGATGCCATCGACAACGCCCTGCCGTTTACCGGGGTCTGCTATTCGCTCAACACCTTCCTTTCCTTGCAGGAAAAGCCACAGTGCCGCGCGATTTTGTGCGGCGGTGAGTTCCACGCCAGCAACGCCATTTTTAAACCGCTGAGCCTGCAGGATACGCTAAGCCATCTTTGCCCTGATATCGCGTTTTATTCCGCCGCGGGCGTCGATTGCGAGCAGGGAGCGACCTGCTTTAACCTCGAGGAGCTGCCGGTTAAACACTGGGCGATGAAAAGCGCGCGCTACCACGTGCTGGTCGTCGATCACAGTAAATTTGGCAAAGTTCGGCCGGCGCGGATGGGCGATTTATCGCAGTTTGACGTGATTGCCAGCGACGTGTGTCCGGATGACGAGCTGCTTACGCTGGCGAAAGAAGAACAAATTTCACTCCTTTACTAAAACCGCGCCCCGCAGGGCGCGGCCTGCATTTTACGAGAACCAGCCGCCGAACCAGCCGTGCAGTTTCATCAGCACGAAATCGATCATCCGGCTAAAGAACCCGCCTTCATTGACCGCTTCCATAACAATCAGCGGCCGCTGTTCAATGGTTTTATCATTCAGTTTAAAGTCGATGGTGCCGACAACCTGCCCTTTAGTCAGCGGTGCGGTCAGCTGCGTATCATTCAGGGTGTAGCTGGCCTTCAGGTTTTTCAGCTGGCCTTTCGGCAGCGTGATGGAACCGGCATCGCCCGCGCCAAGCTTCGCTTCACTGCTATCGCCAAACCAGACGCGCTGGGTAATGAAGGTGGCATCAGGTTTAATCGGCGTCACGGTTTCATAAAAGCGGAAGCCCCAGGTCAGCAATTTTTCAGATTCGTTAAATCGGATACGGTCAGTTTTGGTGCCGAGCACGACGGCAATCAGGCGCATGTCGTTTTGCGTCGCGGAAGAGACCAGATTGTAGCCCGCACCGGCGGTGGTTCCGGTTTTCACGCCGTCAGCGTTAAGGTTCGTGCTCCACAGCAGGCGGTTACGGTTCGGCTGACGGATTTTGTTGAAAGTGAACTCTTTTTCTTTGTGGATCGCATACTCTTCCGGCACATCATGGATCATCGCTTTGGTCAGCAGCGCCATATCGCGGGCGGTACTGAACTGACCCGGCGCATCAAGCCCGTGCACGGTCTTAAAGGTGGTATTGGTGAGGCCCATCTTCTGCGCATAGCCGTTCATCAGGCTGACAAAGGCGTCCTGGCTGCCCGCCACGTAGTCGGCAATCGCGATGCTGGCGTCGTTGCCGGACTGAATGATAACGCCCTTGTTAAGATCTTCCACCGACACCTGCATTCCAGGCTTGAGGAACATCACCGAGGAGCCGCGCAGCGCCGGGTTACCGGTGGCCCACGCATCGCGCCCGATGGTCACCATATCCGTAGACTTAATCTTACCCGCCTTTAGCGCCTGGCCGACAACGTAGCTGGTCATGATCTTGGTCAGGCTTGCCGGATCGAGTTTTTCATCGGCATTGCCTTCGCTGAGTACTTTGCCGCTGGCATAGTCCATCAGGATCCAGGCGCGCGCGTCAATGGATGGCGCATCGGGGAGTTGTTCCGCAGCCTGCACCGCAGGCGCGACGAGAAATAAAAGCGCGCAGCCTGCCGCGAGGCCGCGAAGGGAAAAAGCATCATGCGTCATAAGAGCCACCCAAGTATCCTTTCCAAACAAAAATATGCCGCCACACTCGTTCCGCGCCGCAGCAGCCGGTGAGTAAAGCGTACAAATGACCTTAAAGAAACAGCGAGTTGGTAAAGTTTTTAAAGTTTACGCAATAACCTCGCGCGGCGCTGCAAACAGCGCAATTTTTTTGATCGCGGTTGCCTAAATATTAACTTTATTCCAACATGAATGCTCACTACGCCGCAATGGCGGCGAAATAAAAAGCAGGAGCGGATATGATTACGCTGTGGGGCAGAAATAACTCAACCAATGTGAAGAAAGTGCGCTGGGTGCTGGAAGAACTCGACCTCCCGTATCAGCAAATTCTGGCAGGCCTGGAGTTCGGTCTGAATCACGATCCGGCCTATCTGGCCATGAACCCCAACGGTCTGGTACCGCTATTGAAAGATGCAACGACCGATGTCGTGCTCTGGGAATCAAACACCATTATCCGCTATCTGGCCGCGCAGTATGGTCAGAATCGCCTGTGGGTGGAGTCGCCAGCCGAGCGCGCCCAGGGAGAAAAATGGATGGACTGGGCCAACGGTTCGCTCTCGCCTGCCCATCGACCCGTTTTAATGGGCCTGGTCAGGACGCCGGTTGAAAAACGCGATCCTGCCGCCATTGAAGCCGGTATTGCCGCCTGCGAGACGCTGTTCGCTATTCTGGACGACGAGCTGTCGCGCCATCAGTGGCTGTCGGGCGATGCCTTCGGCCTCGGCGATATCGCCGTCGCGCCGTTCGTCTACAACCTGCTGGAAACGGTAAAAACCTGGCAGCCGCGCCCGCATCTGCAGCGCTGGTACCAGCAGATCGGCGAACGTCAGGCCTGGCGCAACGTGGTGATGATCCCGGTCACCTGATTTTAACCCGCCGGACTCACCTTCAGCAGCTCACCGTTGGATTCGTCGGTTAACACATACAAATAACCATCGGGTCCAACGCGTACGTCGCGAATGCGTCTACCGCGATCGGTCAGAATGCGCTCCTGCTCCGTGACTTTATTGCCATCAACCTTGAGCACAATGAGCGATTCATCCTTCAGCGCGCCGATAAACAGCCTGTGTTGCCACTGCGGAAAAACCTGCGCGTTGTAAAACGCCATACCGCTCACCGCCGGCGACTTCTCCCAGACAAATAGCGGCGCTTCGGTGCCTTCCGCCTTTTTGCCTTTAGCTTCCGGGATCGGCAGACCGCTGTAGTTAATGCCGTGCGTCGCCAGCGGCCAGCCGTAGTTTTTACCTTTTTGCACGATGTTGATCTCATCCCCGCCGCGCGGCCCGTGCTCATGTAACCACAGCGTATCGCTCCACGGGTTTATCGCCAATCCCTGAGGATTACGAATTCCGTAAGACCAGATTTCAGGCCTGACGCCAGACTGGCCGACAAAAGGATTATCGGCCGGGACCTCGCCATCAGCCGTTAGCCGCACCACTTTTCCCTGCAGCTTATCGAGATCCTGAGCGGTTGAACGCTGGTTATTCTCTCCGAGACCGATAAACAGATGACCGCGACCGTCGAACGCCAGCCGTCCGCCAAAATGATTGCCGGTAGAGAGCTTCGGCTGCTGGCGGAACACCACCTGGAAGTTTTCCAGACGCTGGAGATCCTCGCTCAATCGGCCATAGCCCACCGCGGTCCCGGCTTTATCCTCATCCCCGCCCTCGGCATAGCTCAGCCAGACCCGGCGCGACTGGGCAAAGTCCGGTGCCAGCGCCACGTCCAGCAAACCGCCCTGCCCGTTAGCCCAGACCTGCGGTACGCCCGGGATCGCCGACGAGAGGCCTTTGTCGCGCTGCCAGAGCTTGAGTTCGCCGCCGCGCAGGGTAATCAAAATACCGCGATCGTCCGGCAGGAAGGCCAGCGCCCACGGGTGTTCGAGCTGGTTCTGCAACACCTCCACGCGCTCCCGGGCGGCAAGGACGGCAGTGGGTAACAACAGCGCGGTAAGCGCTATCAGGGTGACGGTCTGGTGCATGGCATACTCCTTTTGTCAGCAATGCTGATAAGGGTAGCCAGCGTGGGGAAGCGGGAAGGGATTTTTACATAACATTAATCAGGGGGAGCAGGCTCCCCCTGTCTCAGGCGTGGGTAATGGGGGCAAAATCATTCAATTTATGAATGTTTAGCCGCAATACCGCCAGGCAGCTTTCCAGTTTATCTACGTTGACCGCAATGTAGGACGGGCAATCATGATGTCCGCTTAGCAGGCATACCGCCGCGGAAGCGACGGCTTCGCCCGCAAGGCGCAGGGCTTCCTTTTCCTCCGGCGCAACGGCGTGCTGTAGGCGCGGCGCGTATTCACGCATTTCATGGCACAGTTCAAACAAGTTATCACGTAGATGGTCGTTTTCGCTGACTGACATATAGCCTTTTGCTTTACGCAACTGTAAATAAGCATCAAGATCAATGGAGGCATTAATCAGCTTATTCATCAGGTTACGATACAGTCTGTCAACGTTCATCTCAGTTCCTCCTCTATCGTCCTTCACCATAATTATAATATGGTTATTTTTTGTACAAAACGCTGTGTGAGATCAATAATTCTCAGGTCATTAACATTATTTACAATGTTACAACTAAGATTATAATCCTCGCCTGCTCAACCAGCGCCCTTCAAGCAAAAATGTTATACGCTCTCAATCAAGATCAATTCTTTTTCATGTGATGAAAAATTATTTTTTTGCCGCAATGATCACAAATTAGCGCCATTCACATTGCCTGAAAATGTCGCCGGGTGTCATATCACCTCACAAATATGTAATACGTATAACAAAACAGGTCGCAGCAGGTTGCTCTATCTTGCTTGTAACCTTTGACGCTACCGCTTGAAGGAACAGAAATGATTAATCCCGGCAGAAGAAACTATATCTTGTTGAGTCTTTTCGACTTCCTCTACCTCTTCGCCTGGTCCTCGACCATGGCATTCTTTGTTATCTGGACGACCCAGCATCTCGGGATTAGCGCCACGAAAACCGGCCTGCTCTACTCGGTTAACGCCTTTATTGCCCTGCTGATGCAGCCCTTCTTTGGCTTTATTTCCGATAAATTCGGCCTGAAAAAACGACTCATCTGGTTTCTCGTCGCCATGCTGCTACCGGTGGGTCCGTTCTTTATTTATTTATATGCACCGCTGCTGGTGCACAGCTTCTGGCTGGGCGCGCTACTCGGCGGGGTATACCTGGGGATTATTTTTAACTCCGGCTGCGGGGTGATCGATTCGTATATCGATAAAATTTCGCGGCGCTACCAGTTCGAATATGGCCGCGTAAGGATGTGGGGATCGTTAGGCTGGGCCGCCGCGGCGTGGATCGTCGGTAAGTATATCGACAGCAATCCGAACCTTGCTTTCTGGCTGGCCAGCATCGCCATTGTGATTGCGGCGATCTGTTTTATGCTGACCAAAATCGAACTGAGCGAAGCGGAGATGCAGAAAACCAGCGCGCTGAAAGTTTCCCATGCCCTTGAGCTGGCGAAGAACGGGCAGTTCTGGATGCTGCTGGTCTTCACCCTTTTCGTCACGCAAATATACGATACCTACGATCAGCAGTTTGCCCAGTACTTTTCCCTGCAGTTCCCGACGCCCGAGGAGGGGAATCGCTGGTACGGCATTCTGGCCTCCATTCAGGTGTGCGGGGAGACGCTGTTTTTATGCCTGATGCCGTGGTTTGTAAACCGCACCGGCGCGAAGTGGGCGCTGATCATCGCCGGACTGATCATGTCGGTCCGTATCGTAGGCTCCGCGATCCCGCTGGGTCCGGTGTGGATCGGCGCAGTCAAAATGATGCATGCGCTGGAAAAACCGCTGATCCTGGTGTCGGTATTTAAATTCATTGCCGCCAACTTCGACAACAAGCTGTCATCGACGGTTTACCTGCTGGTGCTGTTTGTCGCCTCCATCGCCACCGCCGTTTACTCGCCGCTGGCGGGGTATTTGTATGACACTATCGGCTTCGCGCAGACGTATTATATTCTGGGCGGTGTTGCCGGGGTATTTACGTTAATTTCGGTATTTACGCTTCGCGATAATAGAGAACCGACCGCGCCGGGGTCTGCGCCAGGCGCTGGCGTTGCGCAAAGCCATTAATCATCAATTCGCCCGGAAGCGGCTTTCGGGCGAATCAACGAAAACTCCACTGCACGCTCACCACAAATATCGCCGGGATAATAATCCCGGTTTCTACGCCGAAATAAGGGGTAAAATTGTACTGCAGGCCATGATAAATATAGGGAGAGAAACCGACGCCGGTCAGTTTCTTCGCCGTTCGATAGGTACCTGAATCGCCGCAATCGCTAAAAGCTTTAAAGAAGAACTCCCCGGTGTAGGCATAGACGCCCTTAAACGTCCAGCCATTTGTCCCCGCATACCAGTCTCTCCTTGCCCCCAGAGAGAGGCAGCGATCGTCAAAACTATTTTTCATGGTCCCGACTAACAGGCTGTACTTCGAATCTGCCGACAGCTTGCGCTCAACGGAAAAAAATTGATTATTGAATTTTTCGTTATATTGGCCGTGATTGCCGGTCATATGATAGACAAATGAACCGGTATTCACTGAATATAACGCCAGCTCGTCGGCATAAACTGGCGCTGTGCCAATCATTACCAGCGCGCACGCTGAACCACCCAACTTTTTAAACATCGGAAACCTGATAAAAAATGAAAATCCAAAGCAGTGACTATTTTACTGTCTCTGGCTTAAACCTGATTTAAACCACCCTGCGCTGGCTCCGGCGGCAAAAGATGAATAACGGCGTTATTTTTCTCAACAATACGGATAATCAACGCCGTAAAAAGAGATGCTGCTGTCTGCGGGCTAACAAGAAAAGGAGTATAAACTTTCCGCCGATCTCTGTAGAATCCCTGCCCTGACCATCCCAATAATTGAACACTTTTTAAGCTATGAGCAATGTCACCCCTCAGCCGAAGATCGGCTTTGTCTCTCTGGGCTGCCCGAAAAATCTCGTGGACTCAGAACGTATCCTGACTGAACTGCGTACCGAAGGGTATGATGTGGTTCCCTCCTACGATAACGCTGATATGGTTATCGTTAACACCTGCGGCTTTATCGATAGCGCCGTGCAGGAGTCGCTGGAAGCGATTGGCGAAGCGTTGAAAGAAAACGGCAAAGTGATCGTCACCGGCTGCCTGGGCGCAAAAGAAGATCAGATCCGCGAAGTGCATCCGAAGGTGCTGGAAATTACCGGCCCGCACAGCTATGAACAGGTGCTGGAGCACGTCCACCACTACGCGCCGAAGCCTAAACATAATCCGTTCCTGAGCCTGGTGCCGGAACAGGGCGTGAAGCTGACGCCGCGTCATTACGCTTACTTAAAAATTTCTGAAGGCTGCAACCATCGCTGCACCTTCTGCATCATCCCGTCCATGCGCGGCGATCTCGTCAGCCGTCCGATTGGTGAAGTGCTGGCGGAAGCCAAACGCCTGGCCGACGCGGGGGTAAAAGAGCTGCTGGTGATTTCTCAGGACACCTCCGCCTACGGCGTCGATGTTAAACATCGCAGCGGCTTCCACAACGGTATGCCGGTTAAAACCAGCATGGTTAGCCTGTGCGAAGAACTGGCTAAGCTTGGCATCTGGGTGCGCCTGCACTACGTCTATCCCTATCCGCACGTTGATGATGTGATCCCGCTGATGGCGGAAGGCAAAATTCTGCCCTACCTCGATATCCCGCTGCAGCACGCCAGCCCGCGCATTCTCAAGATGATGAAGCGTCCCGGCTCCGCCGACCGTCAGCTGGCGCGTATCAAGCAGTGGCGCGAAGTCTGCCCGGAACTCACCCTGCGCTCGACCTTTATCGTCGGCTTCCCGGGCGAGACGGAAGAAGATTTCCAGATGCTGCTGGACTTCCTGAAGGAAGCCCGCCTCGACCGAGTCGGCTGCTTCAAGTACAGCCCGGTGGAAGGCGCGACCGCCAACGAACTGGCGGATCAGGTACCGGAAGACGTTAAAGAAGAGCGCTGGAACCGCTTTATGCAGCTTCAGCAGCAGATCTCCGCCGAGCGTCTGCAGGAGAAAGTCGGCCGCGAAATTATGGTGCTGATCGACGAAGTCGATGAAGAAGGAGCTATTGGCCGCAGCATGGCCGATGCGCCAGAAATCGACGGCGCGGTGTACCTCAACGGCGAAAGTAAAGTCAAACCGGGCGACGTTGTGCGGGTGAAAGTCGAACACGCCGACGAATACGATCTGTGGGGCAGCCGGGTTTAATTCCGCCCGCTGAACCTGTCCCGGATAGCGGCGCTCATGCGCCCTATCCGGGCGACAAATCCGCACAGGATTAGCGTGCGATGTGCTTTCCCGGACACCTGTCCGGGAAAGCACAATCCTCGAACGCCTAACCTTTTATCTTCGGATCCAGCGCATCGCGCAGGCCATCACCCAGCAGGTTAAACGCCAGCACCGTCAGAAAAATGGCGATTGCCGGGAACAGCGCCACGTGCGGCGCCATCACCATATCCGCCCGCGCCTCGTTCAGCATGGCCCCCCACTCCGGCGTCGGCGGCTGCGCGCCAAGGCCCAGAAATGACAGGCTGGCGGCAGAGATAATCGACACTCCGATGCGCATCGTAAAGTAGACCACAATCGATGATACTGTTCCGGGCAAAATGTGGTTAAACAGAATGTTAGCGTCGCTGGCGCCAATGCTGCGCGCCGACTCGATAAAAGTCTGCTGCTTAAGCACCAACGTATTGCCGCGCACCAGACGCGCAAATGCCGGGATCGAAAAGATCGCCACCGCGATGATGACGTTCGACATTCCGCTACCCATCACCGCCACGACGGCAATCGCCAGAAGAATGCCAGGGAAAGCAAACAGCACATCGCAGATGCGCATAATGATGCGATCCCACCAGCCTTCGTAATACCCGGCCAGTAGCCCAAGTACGGTGCCGATAGCCGCGCCGATCAATACCGCCAGAACCCCGGCGGCCAGCGAAATCTGCGCGCCGACCAGCACCCGGCTAAAAATATCGCGCCCCAGCGAATCAACGCCGAACCAGTGCATCATCGACGGTCCATCGTTGAGCCGATCGTAGTCAAAATAGTTTTCCGCATCGAACGGCGCGATCCACGGCGCCACGATCGCCACCGCAATCAGCAGCAGCACAAATATCCCCGCGCCCATCGCCACCGGCTGGCCGCGAAACCGCCGCCAGAACTCGTGCCACGGGGTACGTATCTGCCCGGGTTTAACCCCCGGCATCGCGTTGATAACCGCTTGTCTTCTCCAGTTGAGCAATCGCACCTTACTTATACCTGATAGCCGGATTAATGGCGGCATACAGTACGTCCACCACTAAATTAATAAGAATAAACTCCAGCGAAAACAGGAGCACTTCCGCCTGAATCACCGGGTAATCGCGCATCTCCACCGAGTCCACCAGCAGACGTCCGAGACCAGGCCAGTTAAAGACCTTTTCCACCACGATTGAACCGCCGAGCAAAAAGCCGAACTGTAGCCCCATCATAGTGACGACCGGGATCATCGCGTTGCGCAGGCCGTGCTTGAGCACCACCAGCGTTTCGCTGACGCCTTTCGCCCGCGCGGTGCGCATATAGTCTTCATGCAGAACATCGACGAACGAGGCGCGGGTAAAACGCGCCATCACCGCCGCCACCGCCGCGCCCAGGGTGAGCGAAGGCAGAATATAGTGCCGCCAGCTGTCGGCGCCCACCGTTGGCAGCCAGCCCAGTTCAACGGAAAAGATCTGCATCAAAAGCATACCGAGCGCAAAGGCCGGGAACGAGATGCCGGTGACCGCCAGCGCCATGCCTATACGATCCGGCCAGCGATTGCGCCACACGGCCGCCACGATCCCTGCCGCCATCCCGAAGATGACCGCCCAGCCCATACTGGCAATCGTCAGCCAGAAAGTGGGCATAAAACGGCTGGCGATTTCGCTGCTCACCGGGCGGCGGGAAGCCATCGAGGTGCCAAAGTCGCCCTGCAAAATGTTGCTGATATAGTGCCAGAACTGCACGTGCAGCGGGCGATCGAGCCCAAGCTGCTGGCGCACCATTCCCACCACCTGGGCATCGGCTTCCGGTCCGGCAATCAGCCGAGCCGGATCCCCGGGCAGCATATGCACGAACAGAAACACCAGCACCGCTACAATCAGTAGCGTGGGGATCAGCCCCAGCAGGCGTTTAATCACATAATTGAGCATGCTTCTCCTTGCGCAAATTCCCCGCAGCCTGCGCCCGGGGACCCACAACTCTCTACTTAAGATCCGCCTGTTCAAAGCTAAATCCGGTATCCGGCTGGATGTAGAACCCGGTCAGATTTTTACTGTGCGCCGAGACCAGCTTTTCTACGACCAGCGGCACCCACGGCGACTCTTTCCAGATAGTATCCTGCGCGTCTTTATACAGCCGCGTTTTTTCCTGCGCATCGGTGGTTTTCAGCGCGTCATTGAGATCTTTATCGACCTGCGGATTGCTGTAGAAAGCCGTATTAAACAGGGTCGGCGGCCAGTTTTGCGACGCAAACAGCGGCGAAAGCGCCCAGTCGGCTTCCCCGGTCGACGCCGTCCAGCCGGTGTAGAACATGCGTACGCCGCTCTCTTTCTGTCCCTTACCTTCAACTTCCGCCGCGCGCTGGCCCGCATCCATCGCCGTCAGCTGCGCCTTAATGCCCACCTGCGCCAGCTGCTGCTGGGTAAACTGCAGTACTTTCTGCGCCGTGCTGTGGTTGTGCGATGACCATAGCGTCGTGGTAAAGCCATTCGGATAACCCGCCTCTTTCAGCAGCTCACGAGCTTTAGCCGGATCGTACGGCCAGGCACTGTAGCTTTCAGCATAGGCGATAGACGGCGGCACCACGCCGGTCGCCGGTGTGGCGTAGCCGGCAAAAGCGACTTTTACCAGCGCCTGACGGTTGATAGCGTAGTTAATCGCTTCGCGCACTTTGGGATTATCGAACGGCTTCTGCGTCACGTTCATGCTGATATAGCGCTGCATAATTGACGGGCTGGCCACCAGCTCTAGCTTGCTGTTTTTCTCCAGCAGCGGCGCTTGCTCGTAGGGGATCGGGAATGCAAACTGCGCTTCGCCGGTCTGCAGCATCGCCGCGCGGGTATTATTATCCACGACCGGGCGCCAGGTGATGGAGTCCAGCTTCGGCAGCCCTGGCTGCCAGTAACCGGCGAATTTTTTCACTTTCACAAAATCGGTCTGGTTCCAGGTATCGAGCTGATAAGGCCCGGTGCCAACCGGATGGAAGCCAATCTCTTTACCATATTTCTTCAGCGCCGCCGGAGAAATCATCGCCGTCGCCGGATGGGCCAGAATATTAATGAACGCCGAGAAAGGCTGTTTGAGGGTAATTTTCACCGTGGTCGGGTCTACCGCTTCGGTGCTGGCGATATTTTTATACAGGTTATAACGCTTGAGATGGTTTTCCGGGTTGCTGGCGCGATCGAGGTTCGCCTTAACCGCTTCGGCATTAAACTCGGTACCGTCCTGGAACTTCACCCCCGGATGTAGCTTAATGGTATACACCAGGCCGTCCGGGGAAACGGTATAGCTTTCCGCCAGCACGTTCTGTAGCTTCATCTCTTTATCGAGGCCGAACAGCCCTTGATAGAAGGACTTGGCGACGGCCTGCGACAGCGTGTCGTTAGCATCATACGGGTCGAGGGTCGTAAAATTAGAACCGACCGCCACCACCACATCTTTTGCGGCCAGAGCCGGAGCGGCTGTCAGCGCCGAGGCGACGCCCAGCGCCAACAGCCATTTGCCTGATACGCGTTGAGTCATGTTGTTCTCCTGAAATGCTGCATTATTGGTGTCGTTGTTAGCGCGCCAGCACGTCGGCGGCGGACTCTCTGGCGACAAAGTGCCCCGGCCCCACCTGCTGTAACGGTGTACTGATCCCCTCTTCGCCCCGCTTGAAGATGTTACCCGGCAGCTCGTCGGAGAGCAGCACGCGCTGCGGACGGCGATGCGCAGGGTCAGCCACCGGAACGGCGGCCATCAGTTTACGGGTATAGGGGTGCTGCGGGTTTTCAAACACGGCGCGGCGCGGGCCAATCTCGACAATGCGCCCGCGATACATCACCGCCACGCGGTGGCTGATGCGCTCAACCACCGCCATGTCATGGGAGATAAACAGAAATGCGATGCCCATCTCACGCTGTAGATCGAGCATCAGATTGATAATTTGCGCGCGAATCGACACGTCCAGCGCCGATACCGACTCATCGGCAATCACCACTTTCGGATTGAGCGCCAGCGCGCGGGCAATACAGATGCGCTGCCGCTGGCCGCCGGAAAACTCGTGCGGGTAGCGCCACGCATGTTCCGGCTCCAGCCCGACGCGTTCCAGTAGCCAGCTGACCCGTTCACGGGCGGCATCGCCCTCCAGCAGCCGATGCACCCGCAGCGGCTCCATAATCGAATAGCCCACCGTTTGCCGTGGGTCAAGGGAAGCGTACGGGTCCTGAAAAATAAACTGAATATCGCGGCGCAGCGCCTGAAGCTTACTGCCCGTTAGCATATCAATTCGCTGGCCGTTGAAGATAATGCTGCCACCCTGGGTCTCTACCAGCCGCAGCAGCGCCCGGCCGGTCGTCGATTTACCGCACCCGGACTCGCCCACCAGGCTCAGGGTTTCGCCGGGCCATAAATCAAAGCTGACCTTTTCGACCGCATGCACCTCACGGGTTACGCGGTTGAGAATTCCGCTACGCAGCGGGAAGCGCGCCACCAGATCGCGAACTTTAAGGATCGGTTCTCCGGCCACAACGGTGTTCTGCCCCTCCGACGACGGGCTCTGGTTTAACAGCGGGAAGCGACGCGGCAGCGAAGTGCCGCGCATCGCGCCCAGCCGCGGCACCGCGGCCAGCAGCGCCTGGGTATACGGGTGCTTCGGCGCGCGAAAAATCTCTTCCACGCTGCCGGTTTCCACCGCTTCGCCGCGATACATCACCAGCACGCGGTCGGCGATATCGGCGACCACCCCCATATCGTGGGTAATAAAGATAACGCCCATCGCCATCTCTTTTTGCAGGACGGCAATCAGCTGTAAGATCTGCGCCTGGATAGTGACGTCCAGCGCGGTCGTCGGTTCATCGGCAATCAGCACCGCCGGACGACAGGAGAGCGCCATGGCGATCATCACCCGCTGACGCATCCCGCCGGAAAGCTGGTGCGGATAGCGTGAGAGCATCGCTTCCGCTTCCGGAATGCGCACCTGATCGAGCATTTTTTTCGCTTCGCGCAGGGCCTCATCATGCTTCAGGCCCTGATGTAAGCGGATAGATTCGGCAATCTGCTCGCCGATGGTGAAGACCGGATTGAGCGAGGTCATCGGCTCCTGGAAGATCATCGCCATATCCGCGCCGCGCACGCCGCGCATTTCAGCGTCAGACTGTTCGCTCAGCTCAATCACCTGCCGACTGCGACGGCGCAGAAGTAGCGCATCGCTGCGCACTTCGCTGACCGCCCGATCGAGCAGGCGCATCAGGGCCAGCGAAGTCACCGATTTTCCCGAGCCCGACTCGCCGACAATCGCCAGCGTTTCGCCGCGCCGCAGGGTAAACGACAGGTCGCGGACGGCGGAAAAAGCCTGCTGTTGCTGATTAAACACGACGTTCAGGCCGCCCACCTGCAGAACATCATCGGCATCGATTTCTTGACTATGCGGCAACGCCCTTTCCTCTTATTCGCGATAAATACCAATCGTGGGCGTATCGCCCGCATAACACCAGGCACGGTACATGCCTTCGCTGTTAAACGGCAGCGCCACGTTGCCTTCTCTGTCGATGGCGATCAGGCCGCCGCTACCGCCCAGCGCCGGAAGCTTCTCCATCACTACCCTTTCGCAGGCCTCCTGCAGGCTGAGCTGGCTATACTCCATCAGCGCCGAAATATCGTAGGCCGCCAGGGTCCGCATAAACACTTCCCCGGTACCGGTACAGGACACGGCGACGCTGGCGTTATTGGCGTAGCAGCCCGCTCCCGGCAGCGGGCTGTCGCCGACGCGTCCCGATAGCTTATTGGTCATCCCGCCGGTTGAGGTCGCCGCCGCGAGGTTGCCCGTCAGATCCATGGCTACCGCGCCGACGGTCCCCATCTTGTGCCGCTCATCCAGCGGCGCGGCGTGGTGATCGAGCACGATATCGTCGCCTTCCTGCGCCTGACGCAGCTGCAGTAAACGCTCAGGAGTAGAAAACAAGCTGTTATCGACGCGCGCCATACCGCGGGAAGCGGCAAACGCTTCCGCCCCTTCGCCAATCAGTAGCACGTGCGGACTTTGCTCCAGCACCAGCCGCGCCGCCAGCACCGGATTGCGTAAATGCTGAACGCCGGCCACGGCTCCCGCCTGTAGGCTGTAACCATCCATGACGCAGGCATCGAGTTCATGGCGACTATCGCGGGTAAACACGGAGCCAATACCGGCATTAAATAGCGGGCACTCTTCCAGCAGCCGAACTGCTTCGGTTACCGTATCCAGCGCGCTGGCCCCGGCCGCCAGCATTTTTTGTCCACTATCGACAATCGCCGACAGCGCTGCCACGTACTCCCGCTCGCGCTCCGGCGTCATCTGCGCGCGGCTAATCGCCCCGGCTCCGCCGTGAATTGCTATAACCGCCTTACCCATCGCGCCATTCCTTAACGATAAAGTGTATAAATATCATTATCGTGCTGACTGTCCTATACAATTTTTGAATATAGAAAGAGCGGAGGGTGATGTAAAGCTTGTACCCAGGTGGGTTATAGCCCGTCTCTCTTTTCTGCCATATACCCGTCATACTTCAAGTTGCATGTGCGTTGGCTTCGTTACTCGGCTCATCCATGAGCCTCGCCCTGACGGGCCGCCGTTACACGGCGTTCAAATCTGTTCCGTACAGATTTGTCGCTCACCCCAGTCACTTACTGAAGTAAGCTCCCGGGGATGTAATGAGGGACATCCTTGTCCCTCACCAGAGGCAGCCTTCAGCTGTTCAAATTCGTTCCCGACGAATTTGTCCCTACGTCGCCGCCTGCCTGCAACGCGAATTATTTAAGGTATAATAGGCGTTTTCGATGTTTGCCCGCAGGAGAAACCCATGGATTTTACCGCCGGACTGATGCCGCTCGACACAGCCCTGACCCAGATGCTCAATCGTATTACGCCGCTGAATGCGACGGAAACCGTACCGCTGTTGCAGGCCTTTTCGCGCGTGACCGCTCATGATCTCGTTTCACCGCTCAACGTGCCTGGTTTTGATAACTCGGCAATGGACGGCTATGCGGTACGCCTGGCGGATCTCACCGACGGCGCAGCGCTGCCGGTCACCGGCAAGGCCTTCGCCGGTCAACCTTTTAACGGTGACTGGCCGGCGGGCACCTGTATCCGCATTATGACCGGCGCACCGGTGCCGGAAGGCTGCGACGCGGTGGTGATGCAGGAGCAGACGGAACAAACCGATGGGGGCATCCGCTTCCTCGCGCCGGTGAAAAGCGGACAGAATATCCGTCGTCTCGGCGAAGATATCGCCCACGGTGCGGTCGTTTTCCCTGCTGGCACCCGCCTGACCGTTGCCGAGCTGCCGGTTCTGGCCTCGCTGGGGATTGCCGACGTCGAGGTGATACGCAAAGTGCGCGTGGCGGTTTTCTCTACTGGCGATGAACTCCAGCTGCCGGGCCAGCCCCTCGCCGACGGGCAAATTTACGATACTAATCGCCTGGCGGTACACCTGATGCTGCAGGAGCTGGGCTGCGAGGTCATTAACCTCGGCATTATTCCCGACGATCCAGCTAAGCTGCGGGAAGTCTTTATCGAGGCCGATCGACAGGCAGACGTGGTGATTAGCTCCGGCGGCGTCTCCGTCGGCGAAGCAGACTACACCAAAGCGATTCTCGAAGAACTGGGTGAAATCGGCTTCTGGAAGCTGGCGATTAAACCGGGTAAACCTTTCGCTTTCGGCAAGCTCAACCACAGCTGGTTTTGCGGTCTGCCGGGTAACCCGGTTTCCGCAACGCTAACCTTTTACCAGCTGGTCCAGCCGCTGCTGGCGAAGCTCTCCGGCAACGGTGGGCAGGTTCAGCCGATGCGTCTGCGCGTGCGCGCCGCAACCCATCTGAAAAAATCGCCCGGACGACTCGATTTTCAACGCGGCGTGCTGCAGCGCGGTCCGGACGGCGAACTGACGGTTAACAGCACCGGTCACCAGGGATCGCATATCTTCAGCTCATTCAGCCTCGGCAACTGTTTTATCGTGCTGGAGCGCGAGCGCGGCAACGTGGAAGCGGGCGAATGGGTGGACGTTGAGCCCTTTAATCATCTGTTCGGAGGGCTGTAATGAGCGTGGAGCTGAGCGATGCGGAGATACTGCGCTATAACCGGCAGATTATTCTGCGCGATTTCGATTTTGACGGTCAGGAGCAGCTGAAAGCCTCCCGCGTGCTGGTTGTCGGCCTCGGCGGGCTGGGCTGCGCCGCCGCGCAGTATCTGGCGGCGGCAGGCGTCGGCCTGCTTACCCTGCTCGATTTCGACACCGTTTCGCTCTCCAACCTTCAGCGCCAGACTCTGCACAGTGACGCCACCATCGGCCAGCCGAAGGTCGACTCCGCCCGCACCGCACTGGCGCGGATTAATCCCCACGTTCAGCTCACGGCGCTCAACGCGCGGCTGGAAGACGAGGCGCTGGCGGCGCAAATCGCCGCCCACGATCTGGTGCTCGACTGTACCGACAACGTCGCGATCCGTAACCAGCTCAACGCCGGATGTTTTCGTCATAAAACACCGCTGGTCTCCGGCGCGGCAATTCGCATGGAAGGGCAAATCAGCGTTTTTACCTGGCAGGAAGATGAACCCTGCTACCGCTGCCTGAGCCGTCTGTTTGGCGAAAACGCCCTCACCTGCGTAGAAGCCGGGGTGATGGCGCCGCTGGTCGGCACCATTGGTTCGCTACAGGCGATGGAAGCGATAAAGTTGCTGACCCGCTACGGCAGCCCGGCGACGGGAAAAATCGTCATGTACGACGCCATGCGCTGCCAGTTCCGCGAAATGAAATTGATGCGTAACCCTCAGTGTGAGGTGTGTGGCACGCCTTAGCCCTTTTCCGGCGACTGCCGTCGCCGGATGATTTGTGACCCGCAGTGGCTTTTTAGCCTCCATTTTCCTCCCTCCTTCTGCTTGTTGATTTATATCAATACAACTTTCATTCGAAAGTAATTTAATCTTCATATGCAAACAAGAGGGTGAATCATGATCTTCAACATTCAGCGTTACTCAACCCATGACGGCCCGGGGATCCGCACTGTCGTATTCCTCAAAGGCTGTTCGCTGGGCTGCCGCTGGTGCCAGAACCCGGAAAGCCGCGCCCGCACGGCGGATTTGCTGTATGACGCCCGCCTTTGCCTGGACGGCTGCGACCTCTGCCAGCAGGCTGCGCCGGAAGTGATTACCCGTAAGCTGGACGGTCTGATTATCCATCGCGAAAAGCTCACCGATGCGCATATCGGCAAATTGCGCGACTGCTGCCCGACGACGGCGTTAACGGTGTGCGGCGAAGAGAAAAGCGTCGAAGAGATTATGGCCACGGTGCTGCGCGACAAACCGTTTTACGACCGCAGCGGCGGCGGCATCACGCTTTCCGGCGGCGAGCCGTTTATGAATCCCGAGCTGGCCCGACAGCTGTTTGAGGCCAGCCACCGCGCGGGGATCCACACCGCGGTCGAAACCTGCCTGCACGTGCCGTGGAAATACGTCGAACCCGCTTTGCCGTTTATCGATCTGTTTCTCGCCGATCTCAAGCACGTCAACGAAGCGATTTTCCAGCAGTGGACGGACGGCAGCGCCCGTCGGGTACTGGATAATCTGCAGCGCGTCGCGCAGGCCGGAAAGAAAATCATCATTCGCGTACCGCTGATCCAGGGCTTTAACGCCAACGAAAGCGATATCGCCGCCATTACCGATTTTGCCGCTGACCGTTTAAAGGTTGGCGAGATCCACTTTCTGCCTTACCACACGTTAGGCATGAATAAATACCAATTACTCAGTCAGCCCTATACCGCTCCGGATAAACCGCTTGCTGCACCCGAGCTGCTCGCCTTCGCGCAGCACTATGCTCAGAGCAAAGGTTTAACGGCGACTCTACGAGGATAACCTTATGACAACGTTGAAACTGGATACTCTGAGCCCGCGCATACAGGCGCATAAAATGGCGCTGGTGCATATCGTCAAGCCGCCGGTCTGTACCGAACGCGCCCTGCACTATACCCAAGCCTATCAGCAGCATCTGGATAAGCCGATCCCGGTACGCCGCGCGCTGGCGCTGGCCCACCACCTGGCGGAACGCACAATCTGGATCAAGCACGATGAACTGATCGTCGGCAACCAGGCCAGCGAAGTTCGCGCGGCGCCAATCTTCCCGGAATACACCGTTAGCTGGATCGAAAAAGAGATCGACGACCTCGCCGATCGCCCCGGCGCCGGTTTTGCCGTTAGCGAAGAAAACAAACGCGTGCTGCACGAAGTGTGTCCGTGGTGGCGCGGTCAAACGGTACAGGACCGCTGCTACGGCATGTTCACCGATGAGCAAAAAGCGCTGCTGGCCACCGGCATTATCAAAGCGGAAGGCAATATGACCTCCGGCGATGCTCACCTTGCAGTCAACTATCCGCTGCTGCTGGAAAAAGGCCTCGACGGCATGCGCGCGAAAGTCGCCGAGCGCCGTTCGCGCATTAACCTGACCGTACTGGAAGATCTGCACGGCGAGCAGTTCCTGAAAGCCATTGATATCGTGCTGGAAGCGGTGAGCGAACACTGTAAGCGCTATGCCGGGCTGGCGCGCAGCATGGCCGCGACGGAGAGCCGTGAATCCCGCCGCGACGAGCTGCTGGCGATTGCCGAAAACTGCGACATCATCGCCCATGAGCCGCCGAAAACTTTCTGGCAGGCGCTGCAGCTGTGCTATTTCATCCAGCTGATTCTGCAGATCGAGTCCAACGGTCACTCGGTCTCTTTCGGCCGTATGGACCAGTATCTCTACCCTTACTACCGCCGCGACGTTGAGCTGGCACACTCTCTGGATCGCGAACACGCCATTGAGCTACTGCACTGCTGCTGGCTTAAACTGCTGGAGGTGAACAAAATTCGCTCCGGCTCGCACTCTAAGGCTTCCGCCGGGAGCCCGTTGTATCAGAACGTCACCATCGGCGGCCAGAATCTGGTGGACGGTAAAGCGCAGGATGCGGTAAACCCGCTCTCCTACGCCATCCTGGAATCCTGCGGTCGGCTGCGTTCGACTCAGCCTAACCTCAGCGTGCGCTATCACGCGGGCATGAGCAACGACTTCCTCGACGCCTGCGTGCAGGTGATCCGCTGCGGCTTCGGCATGCCGGCGTTCAACAACGATGAAATCGTCATCCCGGAATTTATCAAGCTGGGGATCGAGCCGCAGGATGCCTACGACTATGCCGCTATCGGCTGCATTGAAACCGCCGTCGGCGGTAAATGGGGCTATCGCTGCACCGGGATGAGCTTTATCAACTTCGCCCGCGTCATGCTGGCAACCCTGGAAGGCGGCCGCGACGCCACCAGCGGCCAGGTTTTCCTGCCGCAGGAACATGCGCTGTCAAAAGGCAACTTCGACAACTTTGAACAGGTCCTGGCCGACTGGGATACGCAGATCCGCTACTACACGCGCAATTCTATCGAGATTGAGTACGTGGTCGATACCATGCTGGAAGAGAACGTGCACGATATCCTCTGCTCGGCGCTGGTCGATGACTGCATTGAGCGTGCGAAGAGCATCAAGCAGGGCGGCGCGAAATATGACTGGGTATCCGGTCTGCAGGTCGGTATCGCTAACCTCGGCAACAGCCTGGCGGCGGTGAAGAAACTGGTGTTCGACCAGGGCGTCATTGGTCAACAAGAGCTGGCCAAAGCGCTGGCTGAAGACTTCGAAGGCCTGACCCACGAGCAGCTGCGCCAGCGCTTAATCAACGGCGCGCCGAAATACGGTAACGATGAAGATAGCGTCGATATTCTGCTGGCTCGCGCCTACCAGACCTATATTGATGAGCTGAAGCTGTATCATAACCCGCGCTATGGCCGCGGCCCGATCGGCGGTAACTACTACGCCGGCACCTCGTCCATCTCCGCCAACGTGCCGTTTGGCGCTCAAACGATGGCGACGCCGGATGGCCGTAAAGCGCACTCGCCGCTGGCGGAAGGGGCAAGTCCGGCTTCCGGTACCGACCACTTGGGGCCGACCGCGGTGATCAGCTCGGTAGGTAAACTGCCAACCGGCTCAATTCTTGGCGGCGTACTGCTTAACCAGAAGCTGAACCCGGCTACGCTGGAGAATGAGTCGGATAAGCAGAAACTGATGGTGCTGCTGCGCACCTTCTTCGAGGTGCACAAAGGCTGGCATATTCAGTACAACATCGTGTCGCGCGAAACGCTGCTGGAAGCGAAGAAACATCCTGACCAGTATCGTGATTTAGTGGTCCGCGTGGCCGGATACTCGGCGTTCTTTACCGCCCTGTCGCCGGATGCTCAGGACGATATTATCGCCCGTACCGAGCATACGCTGTAAGCCACATCCCCCGGCTTGCGCTGCGCTTAGCCGGGCTACAGGTTCGAAGCCGTTTGCGGGCCGGTAGTCCGGGTAAGGCGTTTACGCCGCAATCCGGGGTTTTATGTTGCACAAGGGTGAACACAAACTTTCATTCGAAATAAATTTGTGCTCCCCATCACATTGTAATTAGAATGTTACTGGTCGAAGTTAAGCCAGGAGCATGTGTTATGACCGTTAAAGTTATCGTCACCGATATGGACGGAACTTTTCTCAATGACGCCAAGCAGTACGATCGCTCGCGTTTTCTTGCGCAGTTCGCGCAACTCCAGCAGCAGGGTATTGAGTTTGTGGTCGCCAGCGGCAACCAGTACTATCAGCTGATCTCTTTTTTCCCGGAAATCCGCGACCAAATCTCCTTTGTTGCCGAGAACGGCGCGCTGGTTTTCGAACACGGTCAACAGCTGTTCCACGGTGAACTTACCCGCCATGAATCCCAGGTGGTGATTGGCGAACTGCTCAAAGACCCGCAGCTCAACTTTGTCGCCTGCGGCCTCGAGAGCGCTTACGTCAGCGATCGCGCGCCCGACGCCTTTGTCGCGCTGATGTCAAAGCACTACCATCGTCTGCAGCGTATTGGCAGCTACCATGACATCGACGATAAGCTGTTTAAGTTTTCCCTTAACCTGCCGGATAGCGAAATTCCGCAGCTTATCGACAAACTGCACGTCTCGCTGGACGGCATTATGAAGCCGGTCACCAGCGGTTTTGGCTTCGTCGATTTGATCATCCCCGGCCTGCATAAAGCCAACGGTATCAGCCGCTTGCTTAAGCGCTGGAACATTTCGCCGCAGGCGTGCGTAGCCATCGGCGACAGCGCGAACGACACGGAAATGCTGAAGCTGGTGAGATACTCTTTCGCGATGGCCAATGCCGCCGAAAGCATTAAGGCGGTATCGCGTTATGCTACCGATGACAACAACCACGACGGCGCGCTGAAGGTGATTCAGGCCGTCCTCGACCACGCCACCCCGTTCGACAAGTAACGCCTCTCCGGGGCTTACCGCCCCGATTTTCCATTTTGTGCATCTCCGCATAATTTTAAACTTGCATTAACTTAATTTTAACTTAAATTATCGTATGTAAGATTTAATACTTTCGAATGAAAGATGAGAGGTCATTATGGCTATTACCTGTACCTGTGAAACTTTACCTGCCGACCCAAAAGCGGCCATCCGCCAGATCAAGCAAGAGCTGCGGGCGCAAATTGGCGACGTGCAGGCGGTGTTCGATCGTCTGACGGCGCGAATCGCTGCGCGTGTGGAAGAGATTGATGCCCTTAAAACCAGCGGACAGGACGTCTGGCCGACGATCCCGTTCGCCGATATTGCCCGGGATCGGGTCACGCAAGCCCAGCGCGAGCTCATCAAGCGTCGCGGCTGCGTGGTGATCAAGGGCCATTTTCCCCGCGAACAGGCGCTGGGATGGGATAACTCGATGCTCGCGTATCTGGACCGCAACCATTTCGATGAGGTCTACAAAGGCCCCGGCGATACTTTTTTCGGTTCACTGGAAGCGTCGCGCCCGGAAATCTATCCGATTTACTGGTCCCAGGCGCAGATGCAGGCGCGCCAGAGCGATGAAATGGCCGCCGCGCAGTCATTTCTTAACCGCTTGTGGACGTTTAACCACGACGGCAAGCAGTGGTTTAACCCGGATATCAGCGTTATTTACCCGGACCGTATTCGCCGCCGCCCGCCGGGAACCACCTCGAAAGGTCTGGGCGCGCATACCGATTCCGGCGCCCTGGAACGTTGGCTGCTACCGGCCTATCAGAAAGTGTTTGCCGACGTGTTTAACGGCAATGTTGATGCTTACGACCCGTGGGACGCGGCGCACCGTACTGACGTCGAAGAGTACACGGTCGACAATACCACCAAATGCTCGGTATTCCGTACCTTCCAGGGCTGGACCGCGCTCTCCGATATGATCCCCGATCAGGGCCTGCTGCACGTCGTGCCGATCCCGGAAGCTATGGCTTACGTACTGCTGCGTCCGCTGCTCGACGATGTGCCGGAGGATGAACTGTGCGGCGTCGCGCCGGGCAAGGTATTGCCGATTTCGGAAAAATGGCACCCGCTGCTGATCAAAGCCTTAAGTTCTATTCCGGCGCTCAATGCGGGCGATTCGGTATGGTGGCACTGCGACGTCATCCACTCAGTCGCGCCGGTGGAAAATCAGCAAGGCTGGGGCAACGTCATGTATATTCCCGCCGCGCCGATGTGTGAGAAAAACCTCGCCTACGCGCAGAAGGTTAAAGCCGCGCTGGCGCGCGGCGCTTCGCCGGGAGATTTCCCGCGTGAAGATTATGAAACCGACTGGGAAGGCCGCTTCACGCTGGAGGATTTAAATGTCCACGGCAAGCGGGCGCTGGGGATGGCGGATTAATCGTCGTATAACCCCTTAGGCTCAACGGCGGTGCGGCGGTTACCGGCACGTATCCGCCGCACCGAATCACGTACCGCCAGCGTACCATGCAATAATAGTGAGCCGTGCGGCGCATCGGGACGAATCAGCCTCTGCTGCAACAAATGTACTGCTTCAACGCCTAATTCATCGCGCGGGACGTGGACAGCGGTTAACGGCACATCCTGAATCGCCGCCAGGTTAAAGCCGTCGATACTCATGATAGAAATATCCTGCGGCACGCGTAATCCGCGCTTCTGCAGAGCAGCGATCGTCCCTGCCGCCATAAAATCACCGCCTACCAGAAACGCCGTTGGCAGCGGGCCATCACAGCGCTGATCCAGCCACTCGCCCACTTTTGTCTCAGTATCCCGGGCGCTGAAATTGGCGACGTCGATTAAATCCATGCTATCGACAAAGCGCAGATTCCGCGCACGCCACGCCTGCTTAATCCCCAGTAAACGCAGTTCCATGGTATAGCGGCGCAGACACATCACGTTCATGATCGCCTGGTGCCCCATCTCAAACAGATAGCGGGCGGCGAATTGACCGATCAGTCGATGATCCGGCGCGACGGAAGGGAGGCGCATTCCGGCGTCGTGGCAGTTAATCATCACGCAGGGTTTAGCCAGGTCCGCCGCCAGATCGTGAATATGCGGATCGTCGATTCCCAGTAAAATGGCGGCCTGGGTCGATGTTTCATGCATACGCTGCAAAAACAAATTGGCATCGCTGTCATTCTCCTCCAGCGCGCAATAGCGCAGATGCACCTCATGGGGCACCAACGCCGAATTGATGCTCTGAATAACGCGATAGTAGTAAATATCTGTACGCTCATCGAACGCCCGCTGAGGGGCAAAGACCACCAGATTATTGAGCAGCATTCTCCCGGCGGCGATACCGTCCATGACGCCAAGCTCGCGAGCGCACTCCAGAACCCTCTGGCGGGCCCTGGCGCTGGTATTCGCTTTCCCTGCCAGCACTCGCGATACCGTACTGACAGAGAGCCCCGTGCGGCCCGCTATTTCGCTCACTTTTAGCTTTTTATCCATTTTGTGATCGCGCTCTAATTTGCTGATGAAAAAATTTTCATATTCAGAATATGAATATTTTTAAGGGAATTGCCCGCTTCTTACTGCGATCGCGATCGGCTCATGAAAAAATTTGCAGAATTGCCGCTAGGGTCCACCTCTTTTCTCCCTTAGCCTGAATTGGTCCACCACAAATCAAATAAGTCAACCAATCGTGGCGGAACAGCAGCATTATCGAACAACGAAACAGAAAATTTTAGCGACCACTCAGGAATCAGGCTGGTCAATTTTCCCTACTACATGTCTCGTGGAGAGTTCTATGAGCCAAGGTCTCAATAATGATATGGCGGTGAGTAAATCAGGCCGCATAGTAAAAAATCTGCGCTGGTGGATACTGGTGCTGTTTTTGCTGGGCGTGACCGTGAACTACATTACGCGCAACTCGCTGGGGATTATCGCCCCGGAATTAAAAACCTCGTTGGGGATTACCACCGAACAGTATTCATGGATAGTCGGCGCATTTCAGCTGGCCTATACCATTTTCCAGCCGCTCTGCGGCTGGCTCATCGACGTAATCGGCCTCAAGCTCGGCTTTATGATTTGCGCCACTCTGTGGGCCGTCGCCTGCATTGCCCATGCCGGTGCGGGAAGCTGGCTGCACCTGGCGATCCTGCGCTTTTTTATGGGCGGCGCTGAGGCTGCGGCGACGCCAGCCAACGCCAAAACGCTGGGTGAGTGGTTTCCAAAATCCGAGCGGCCGATAGCGGCTGGCTGGGCTGGCGTCGGTTTCTCGGTCGGCGCCATGCTGGCGCCGCCGATTATCTACTTTGCGCACGCCTCGTTCGGCTGGCAGGGCGCCTTCATGTTCACCGGCGCGCTGGCGCTCTTGTGGGTCGTGCTGTGGTGGGCGTTTTATCATAATCCGGAGAAGCACCCTAACCTCGGGAAAGCTGAGCTGGCGCTGATCCAGCAGGATAATGAAGCACCGCCGGTCAAACTGCCCTTCTTTACCGCGCTGAAAACCGTATCAAAAAACAAGCGCTTCTACGGTATCGCCATTCCGGCCTTTATGGCGGAACCCGCCTGGGCGGTGCTGAGCTTCTGGGTACCGCTCTATCTGGCAAAAGAGCACGGAATGGATTTAAAGCAAATCGCTATGTTCGCCTGGCTACCGTTTCTGGCGGCCGACCTCGGCAGCGTCGCCAGCGGCTATCTGACCAAACTGTATACCCGCTGGTTCGGCTGTTCACGGGTGAACTCGGTGGTCGCCAGCTCCGTGACCGGCGCCTTCCTGATGATTTCGCTCGCCACCGTGGCGATCACCCGCGATCCCTATATCACCATCGTACTGATTTCAATAGGCGGCTTCGGTCACCAGATTATCTCCTGCATGCTCAGCGCGCTGGTGGTGGAGTCGTTCGATAAAGGACAGATGGCGACCGTGAACGGCATGCGCGGATCCGCCGCGTGGATCGCCAGCTTTCTGTTCTCACTGTTAATTGGGGTCACCGCCGACAAAATCGGCTTCAACCCGCTGTTTATCGCCATGGGGTTCTTTGACCTGATTGGCGCGGTATTCCTGGTGGCATTTATTGCTGAACGTCGCGCAAAACGCGCCTGAGAGTGGATGTAAAAAATGAAGACTTTGAAAAACTGGACTTTACGCCAACGGCTGGAGCACCACGTTGAGCTGACCGTCGACGGCCAACACACCCTGTGTCTGTACGTTCTGGAAGAGAATATATTCCGCGTGCTGCTGAAACGGCACGGTCAGCTGGCGGTGGATCGCACCTGGAGTATCGCTCCCGGACAGGATGTACCGTGGGAAGGCCGTCCGCGCGAAGAGCTAAGCGGCTTTAGCCTCCCCGCCTGGCAGCTCACGGAACAGGAAGGCACCCTCTGTATCGCCACCGAACAGCTGCGCGTTATCGTCCACCAGCCGCTGTGGCTGGAATGGAGCTATCGCGATGAAGCCGGCGAGTGGCAGCCGCTGGCGAACGACCGCCCGACCAGCGCCTATCTGGCGAATGCGCACGGCGACGGCGTTGCTCACTACCTGAGCCGACGTAAAGATGAGCGCTTCTACGGTCTGGGTGAGAAGGCGGGCGATCTGCAGCGTACCGGCAAACGCTATGAGATGCGTAACCTCGACGCGATGGGGTATAACGCGGTGAGCACCGACCCGCTGTATAAACATATTCCATTTACCATCGCGCAGCGTAGCGATGTCAGCTACGGCCTGTTTTACGACAACCTGAGCAGCTGCTGGCTGGATCTCGGTAACGAAATCGATAATTACCATACCGCCTATCGCCGCTGGCAGGCGGAAGCTGGCGACATCGATTACTATCTGTTCACCGGCAAGCGCGTACTGGATATCACTAAAGCCTTCGTTCGCCTGACCGGTAAAACGCTGTTTGGGCCAAAATGGAGCCTCGGCTATAGCGGTTCGACGATGCATTACACCGACGCGCCGGATGCGCAAAACCAGCTGATGAACTTTATCCGTCTGTGCGATGAACACGCCATTCCGTGCGATTCGTTTCAGCTCTCATCCGGCTATACCTCGATTAATGGCAAACGCTACGTCTTTAACTGGAACTACGATAAAGTGCCGCAGCCGAAGGTGATGAGCCAGGCCTTCCACGATGCCGGGCTGAAGCTCGCCGCCAATATTAAGCCCTGCCTGCTGCAGGACCATCCGCGCTATAACGAAGTGGCGGAACGCGGGCTATTTATTCGTGATTCACAGGCCGATGCCCCCGAGCGCTCCAGCTTCTGGGACGACGAAGGGTCGCACCTCGACTTTACCAACCCGCAGACCGTCGCCTGGTGGCAGGAAGGCGTGACAACCCAGCTGCTGGAGATGGGTATCGACTCCACGTGGAACGATAATAACGAGTATGAAGTGTGGGACGGCGAAGCCCGCTGTTATGGGTTTGGCCAGGAGATTGCCATTAAACATATTCGCCCGGTCATGCCGCTGCTGATGATGCGCGCGTCGCTGGAGGCTCAGCAGCGCTTTGCGCCGCACAAACGTCCGTATCTTATCTCTCGTTCCGGCTGCGCCGGGATGCAGCGCTATGTTCAGACCTGGAGCGGTGATAACCGTACTAACTGGGACACGCTGCGCTACAACACCCGGATGGGGCTGGGAATGAGCCTCTCCGGACTGTTCAACGTCGGCCACGATGTTGGCGGCTTCTCTGGCGATAAACCGGACCCGGAACTGTTCGTTCGCTGGGTGCAAAACGGCGTTATGCATCCGCGCTTTACCATTCACTCATGGAATGACGACCAGACGGTTAATGAAGCGTGGATGTATCCGGAAATCACGCCGGCCATCCGTGCGGCCATTGAGCTGCGCTATCGTCTGCTGCCGTACCTCTATACCCTGCTCTGGCAGGCTCACGCCGACGATGAACCGATGCTGCGCCCGACCTTCCTCGATCACGAGCACGATCCGCAGACGTTTGCCGAATGCGACGACTTCCTGTTGGGTCGCGATCTGCTGGTCGCCAGCGTCGTCGAGCCCGGTGAGCGTCAGCGCCGCGTCTGGCTGCCGGCTAATCAGGACGGCTGGTACGACTTTGATAGCCACCAGTGGTTCGCCGGCGGGCAGTGGATAGTCCTTGATGCGCCGCTGGAAAAGCTGCCGCTGCTGGTTCGTGCCGGAGCAGGCCTGCCGCTCAGCGAACGCATCCGTCACGTTGATGCGCAAAAAGACGATCGTCGTGAGCTGAAACTGTTCCCGCTGAAAGGCGTGGGAACCCGCCGCGGCCTGCTGTTTGAGGATGATGGCGAAAGCTGGGGTTACCAGAATGGCCATGCGCTGTGGGTAGAGTGGGAAATGGTTTGCGATAGCGCCAGCATCAATCTGAAGGTCAACGCGCGCGGCGATTATCGACCGGCGTGGAAAGCGTTGAAGGTGTCGTTACCGGCAGGGGAAACCCGCAGGCTGCTGGTGAATGGCGAAGAAAAGAGCGAGTGGCGGGTGTAGTGCGGATAAGGCGCTGCATCGCCTCCGGGGAATTCAGCCGCTCTGTTCTCTACAAGGGGTATTCTGCACGCTGCTCCCGGGGGCGGCGCTTAACGCGCCTTGCCCGGGCTACAGGTTCATCGCCGTCTGCAGTGTGGTAGCCCGGACAGATGCGCAGCATCGCCTCCGGGAATTCAGCTGCTCTGTTCTCTACAAGGGGTATTCTGCACGCTGCTCCCGGGGGCGGCGCTCAACGTGCCTTGCCCGGGCTACAGGTTCATCGCCGTCTGTGGGAGATACCCGGACAAGGCGCGCCAGCGCCGCAATCCGGGACAAACAACAGGAAAATTATTCGATACCTTTGCTGCGCAGATAATCTTCGTAGTTACCGGTGAAGTCCACAACGCGCTCCGGCGTAATTTCAATCACTCGGGTCGCCAGCGAGCTTACAAACTCACGGTCGTGGGAAACGAAAATCAGCGTGCCCTGATACATCTCCAGCGCCATGTTCAGCGATTCGATCGATTCCATATCCAGGTGGTTGGTGGGTTCATCCATCACCAGAATATTCGGTTTTTGCATCATCAGCTTACCGAAAAGCATACGGCCTTTTTCGCCCCCGGAGAGTACTTTCGCCGGCTTCTTGATATCGTCCTGGCTGAACAGCAGTCGACCAAGGATGCTGCGCACCGCCTGCTCATCGTCGCTTTCCTGTTTCCACTGGCTCATCCACTCAAATACCGTCAGATCGTTTTCAAATTCATATTCATGATCCTGCGCGTAGTAGCCAATCTGCGCATTCTCAGACCATTTAACGGTACCGTTGTCCGGCGCCAGATCGCCGACCAGGGTTTTCAGCATCGTGGATTTACCCACGCCGTTGGCGCCCAGAATGGCAACCTTCTCTCCCACTTCCAGCAGCAGGTTGAAGTTTTTAAACAGCGGGCCGTTATCAAAACCTTTAGCCAGCGCTTCCACTTCCAGGGCGTTACGGAACAGCTTCTTATCCTGCTCAAAGCGAATGAACGGGTTCTGGCGGCTGGACGCTTTCACTTCGTCCAGCTTGATTTTGTCAATCTGACGGGCGCGCGAGGTCGCCTGGCGAGATTTAGAGGCGTTAGCGCTAAAACGGCTGACGAAAGATTGCAGGTCGGCGATCTGCGCTTTTTTCTTGGCGTTGTCAGCCAGCAGACGTTCGCGCGCCTGGGTCGCCGCGGTCATGTATTCATCGTAGTTGCCAGGATAAACGCGCAGTTCGCCGTAATCCAGATCCGCCATGTGGGTACAGACCATATTCAGGAAGTGACGGTCGTGCGAAATGATGATCATGGTGCTATCGCGGTCGTTGAGCGTCTGCTCCAGCCAGCGGATGGTGTCGATGTCCAGGTTGTTCGTCGGTTCGTCGAGCAGCAGAATGTCCGGATTAGAGAACAGCGCCTGCGCCAGCAGCACGCGCAGCTTCCAGCCGGGAGCGACTTCGCTCATCGGACCGTAATGCTGTTCAACCGGGATCCCCACGCCGAGCAGCAGCTCGCCGGCGCGCGCCTCAGCGGAATAGCCGTCCATCTCGCCATACAGCACTTCAAGGTCAGCCACTTTGTAGCCGTCCTCTTCGCTCATCTCCGCCAAGGAGTAGATGCGATCGCGCTCCTGCTTCACTTCCCACAGCTCGCCGTGGCCCATAATCACCGTATCCAGCACGCTGAACTCTTCAAACGCAAACTGATCCTGGCGCAGCTTACCGATACGCTCGTTCGGATCGAGGGAGACGTTGCCCAGCGTCGGCTCAAGATCGCCGCCGAGGATCTTCATAAAGGTCGATTTGCCGCTACCGTTGGCGCCAATCAGGCCGTAACGGTTGCCGCCGCCAAATTTGACGGAAATGTTTTCGAACAGCGGCTTACTGCCGAACTGCATGGTGACGTTGCTGGATACTAGCACGGGGTTATCCTGAAAATAGAGAATGAGAAGTGTGATGAACCAGACATTATGCCAGCAAATGCTTCACTTTTCACGGGCCGTTATAAAATCATCACTGCCGCCTGTGTTAGGGTCGTTGTCACCTTGCGCGGTTATACTACTCAGTGCGTAATTTTTTACCCTAATCTGGAAGGAACCTATGACCACAATCTCCCGCCATCCGGCCTTCTTATCGCTGCAGGGCGGTATCAACTTTCGTGACCTGGGCGGCCAGCGTACCGCCGACGGCCGCCGCGTGCGGTCGGGGAAGCTTTTCCGCTCCGGCTCGCTGCATATGATGACGACCGCTGACTTAACCCACCTGGACGCTATCCCGCTCAGCCGGGTGATAGATTATCGCGATCCGGGAGAAGTGCATCGCAGCCCCGATAAGCTGAACGAAACGGCCCACTATCTCAACGCCCCGGCGAATCCGCACGTTCGCGACGTCAACGCTAAAGTCACCGAGCTCAGCGCCGCCACGCTCAACGCCCTTAACGGCGAGCAGTTTATGCTGGAGCTCTATCGCCAGTTGCCGTTCAACAACGCCGCTTATCGCCAGCTGGCCGGTTGGCTGATGGAACCCTTCGACGGCGCGCTGCTGCAGCACTGCGCGGTGGGCAAAGACCGCACCGGCGTTGGCTGCGCATTGACGCTGTTCGCCCTCGGCTGCGATCGCCATACGGTGATGGAAGAGTACCTGCTGACCCAGGGCATGCTGACTGAGGTCGAGAATTTCATGCTCGATTCCCTCGGCGATGAACTGACCGCTCGCGGCCGGCAGAACCTGGCGGAAATCATGACGGTTCATGAGTCTTATCTTGCTGCCGCGCTTTCTCAAATCGACGACCGCTACGCCAGCGTCGATGCCTGGCTGGAGAAAGAGTATCAGCTTACGCCGCAGGCGCGTGAAGCGCTCCAGTCGCGGCTTCTGGAGGGGTAATCCCCTCCCGTTTTCAGGCGGCAGGGCCAGCGTTGACGGGCTACACTCTCGGTCACAGGAAAAAAATGTGATTTCGTACACATCTCATTTACCTGTTTGGCGGAAAGCACATATAATGCGCTCCCATCGACTCCCTGTTTAAACTGACAAAGGCCTGTGCGGCATTAACATCGCCCACGACATAAAGATTATGAAATTATCAACACTCTTCGCGGCAGCCTTCGCCATCGTGGGCTTTTGCAACACAGCTTCTGCTGTAACTTATCCTCTGCCCACCGACGGCAGCCGTCTGATTGGTCAGAACCAGGTGATCACCATTCCGGAAGGCAACAAGCAGCCGCTGGAATACTTCGCCGCCGAATACCAGATGGGTTTATCCAACATGCTGGAAGCCAACCCGGGCGTGGACACCTTCCTGCCGAAAGGCGGCACCGTGCTAAACATCCCGCAGCAGCTGATCCTGCCGGACACCGTGCATGAAGGTATCGTCATCAACAGCGCGGAAATGCGCCTCTACTACTACCCGAAAGGCACCAACACCGTTATCGTGTTGCCGATCGGTATCGGCCAGTTAGGTAAAGACACGCCGGTCAACTGGGTCACCAAAGTTGAGCGTAAAAAAGCCGGTCCGACCTGGACCCCTACCGCCAAAATGCATGCGGAATACCGCGCGGCTGGCGAACCGCTGCCAGCGGTTGTTCCGGCCGGTCCTGATAACCCGATGGGCCTGTACGCCCTGTATATCGGCCGCCTGTACGCCATTCACGGCACCAACGCCAACTTTGGTATCGGCCTGCGCGTCAGCCACGGCTGCGTGCGTCTGCGTAACGACGACATCAAATTCCTGTTCGAAAACGTGCCGGTCGGCACCCGCGTTGAGTTTATCGATGAGCCGGTAAAAGCGACGACTGAGCCAGACGGCAGCCGCTTCATTGAAGTTCACAACCCGCTGTCCACGACCGAAGAGCAGTTCCAGGGCGGTGAAATCGTGCCGATTAATCTGACCAAATCAGTGCAGGCGATTACCAGCCAGACTGACGTAGACCAGAGCGTGCTCGATCAGGCGATTCAGAACCGTTCCGGTATGCCGGTGCGTCTGAACTAAACGCGCATAATGCAGAGAGTGGCGGGCCCGGTGCCCGCCATTTTTTTAACCGTTATTGACCAGAATGATTCCGCCGTGATCGTAGCGATAGTGGCAATGGGCATACTCCAGCGGCGTACCATCCTCCAGATAGATCACCTGTTCGACCTCCAGCACCGGGTCGGTCGCTTCGCAGTTGAGATGTTCTCTGTCCAGCGCCTGCGGTTTCATCGCCCGCACTACCCGATACGAGCCCATCATTTTAAGCCCCAGCGTCTCCTGTACGTAGCGAAACACCGAGCTTTGCAGAATCGTTTTATTCAGGCCGGGCACCAGCGCAACGGGCATCACGGTGAGATCCAGCGACACGGGCTCCTCATTGAGCAACCGCAGACGGACGAAATCATAGACCGGGGCATCGGCGTCAATCAGCAACGAGCTTTGCTCTTTTTCCGTGGGGAAACGCAGCTCGAAGCGAATCACCCGGCTGGTGACTTCCCCTAAATGTTCCCAGGTTTTGGTGGCGCCAAAATAGTCGCTGCCGGGTAGCTCCCACTGCGAAAGCTGGAGGAAATTTTTGCGCACGAAGGTCCCCTGCCCCTTACGGGTGTAGATAAGGCCTTCGACAATCAGCTGGCGCATCGCCTGTTGAATGGTCATCCTGCTGGTGCTGAACTCTGCCGCCAGGGCGAACTGATCGGGTAACGGCGCGCTGGCGGGATACTGGCGGCTGATAATACGTTTTTTGATTTCCCGCGCGATACTCAGATATTTGGCCGTCATTCCCCGATCCTTTTACGTGACTGATTGTGGCTGGCGGGCAGAATATACCATCTGCCCGCGCGAGGCGCCGCTACATCTCTGCGCCATGACTATGGATGACCCGTTTCAGCCAGGCATAGCTTTTCTTCGGTACGCGCTTAAGGTCCTTGAGGTCGTGGTTTTCCCGGTTCACGTAGACAACTCCGTAGCGTTTACGCATATCGCCCTGCGAACTGAGGATATCGATCAACCCCCAGCCCAGGTAGCCAATCACCTGCGCGCCATCGTCAAATATCGCCTCTTTCATGGCGTTGATATGGTTGCGATGATAGGCAATGCGGTAGTCGTCAGCCACCTGGTTTACGCCGTCCCAGGACTCAATCACCCCAATGCCGTTTTCTATCGGGAACACCGGCAGACGCCAGTCGTTGTAGTAGCGGGTAATAATGGTGCGAAAGCCCAGCGGATCAATCTGCCAGCCCCACTCGGTGGCCTCCAGATAGTCATTCTTTTTATCGCCAAACTGCATGTAATAGTTGACCGGCGTGCCCGGAGGGATCGGGTCGCTATCCAGCGCTTTGCTGGCATAGTAGCTAAAGGCCAGATAGTCGATTTTAACCTGCGCCATCAGCGTCAGATCCTCTGCTCGGTAGATATCCTCCAGGCCTTCGCGGGCGACCACGTGCATGACCTCAGGGCTGTAGCCCTCCCCGGCAAAGGCGCGCAGCAGGTTCTGGTTTAAAAACTCGTCCAGCTGCTGGGCGCAAAGAATATCGCGCGGTTTGCAGGTGGCGGGATAGACCAGCGCATGGGCCAGCATCCCGCCCATCAAACACTGCGGCTTAGCCTGGTGCAGATACTGCGTCAGATGAACGTGGGCCATCATCACGTGATGCTGGATCTGATACAGCTCGCGCAGGGTCTTCTCGCCGCGCATATAGCCTGAAATCAGAAACGCGTCCGGCATATGGTAAAGATTCTGCTCATTAAAGGTCAGCCACCACTTCACCTTGTCGCCAAAGCAGTCAATCATTTTCTGCCCGTAACGAATAAAGGCCTCCATTACCCGACGGTCGGTAAAACCATTAAAGCGTTCAGCCAGCGACAGCGGCATATCGAAGTGATACAGGCAAATCATCGGCTCAATGCCACGGGCAATTAACTCGTCGATAAACTGGTGATAGAAAGCAATACCTTCTTCATTGAACTCACCGTCGCCTTCCGGGCAAACGCGGCTCCAGGCAATCTGGAAGCGGTAACAGTTCATGCCCAAATCCTGCATCAGGTCGAAATCTTCCCGATAGCGATGGTAGGAGTCGGTCGCCACCTTCCAGTCGGAAGCAAATTCCGCCGGCTGACGAATATCGTAAACCGACATCCCTTTTCCGCCCTCATTCCACGCCCCTTCGGTTTGCATACTGGAAACCGAGTTACCCCATAAAAAATCTGCCGGCAGTGTTCTGTTCATCTCTCGCCCCTATGACTAGTCATATAATTTTCATGACTAGTCATATAAACGAATTTTCATTAGCAGGCAAAGTCGAGGATCGTTTTTTGTGAGCGCCACGGATAAAAAAAGCCGGATCACGACGCGGGCGATCCGGCTTAGAGGAAAAGAAATTACTGCTGTGCGAGCTGATTGCGACGATATTCGCCCTGACGCTCCAGCATCCAGCCCGGATATTCCCGCGGCAGCGCGCTGACCGCATCAAGCCGCGACAGTTCATCATCGTTCAGGGCAATGCGGGTCGCCGCCAGATTATCGGTAAGCTGTTCGACCCGCTTCGCGCCAATAATCACGCTGCTCACCGCCGGCTGGTGTAGCAGCCAGGCCAGCGCGATTTGTGCCACCGAAACGCCCTTCGCCTCGGCAATCTCGCGCATCACATCAATACAGTCAAAAGCCCGCTCTCTGTTCACCGGCGGGAAATCAAACTCCTGACGACGGCCGCCGCTCGCCGACTGCCCATCGCGATCGTACTTACCGCTGAGCAGACCTCCCGCCAGCGGGCTCCAGACCATCAGGCCCAGCCCTTCGCTCTGCATCATCGGCACCAGCTCGCGCTCCAGATCGCGCCCGGCAAGCGTGTAGTAAGCCTGCAAAGAGGCAAAGCGCGCCAGCCCAAGGCGTTCGGAAATGCCCAGCGCTTTCACTATTTGCCATGCCGCCCAGTTCGACACCCCGATATAGCGGACGTGGCCGTGCTGCACCAGATTATCCAGCGCATACAGCGTCTCTTCGATCGGAGTCGCAGGATCGAAACCATGAAGCTGATAGAGATCGATATGATCGAGCTGCAGACGACGCAGGCTCTCTTTGACGCTGCTGATAATGTGATAGCGCGAACTGCCGCGCGAGTTCACGCCTGCAGTGCCGGTTTCGCCAAAGACTTTAGTCGCCACCACCACGTTTTCACGCGGCACTTTCAGATTCTTTAGCGCCTGGCCGGTAATCTCTTCCGAGCGTCCTTCTGAATAGACATCAGCGGTGTCGATGAAGTTAATGCCCGCATCCAGCGCGTTGCCCACCAGTTGCTCTGCTTCCGCCTGGCGCAGCTGCCCCACTTTCCCCCACAGGCCGCCTTCACCACCGAAGGTCATGGTGCCCAGGCACAGCTCAGAAACAAAAAGGCCGGTATGACCCAATTTTTGATAACGCATAGGACTCTCCTTCAATCAGGGTGATTCACTGCCGTGAAGAGAGTTATACCCCGGAAAAGGAGAACGCGAATGTGGCGTTTCTGTCCGTTTCTTGCCCAATTCTCTGAATATCAGAGCTGCAGCAGGCCGTATCCCACCAGCGCCGCCCACAGCAGCATGGGGAGCGAATAGAGATGGAAGCGCCACCAGATGCGACGATCGCCAGCCATGCGCAGCGCAATCAGGTTGGCCAGGGAGCCCGGCAGCAGGCCAAATCCGCCGACGTTAACCGCCCAGGCCAGCAGCGCCGATGGCGGAACGTAGTTGAGCAGTAAAATAGTTGCCGGAACGTTGCTGATAAACTGCGACAGACCAATCGTGGTCAGCCACAACCCTCCCGCCGAGAGCTGGCCAACGCCGTTAAGCGCATGCTGTAGAACGGGGAGCTGGGTCAAGAGGTGAACATCGATAAACATCGCCATAAACACCAGCAGCAGCGTCCAGTCGACGTTAACGATCACCGCCCGCGCGAGCAGCAGGAAACCCAGCGCGATCAGCGCCAGTCCCCACAGCTCCTGTTTTAGCTCCAGGGCGGTCAAAAAGACGACATAGAACGCCAGGCAGCTCCAGACCAGCTTTGGCCGCCAGGAGGGCGCCCTGTCGCTGCTCTGATAATTGAGATGCCTGGGGGGGAAACAGAACCAGCACAGCGCAAGCAGTGTCATCATCATCGCTGCTGCCAGCGGCAGCATCTGGCCGATAAAGGCCGGGAATGAGAGGCCGGAGCGCCCCCATAGCAGGATATTTTGCGGATTACCGATAGGGGTTAACAACGACCCGGCGTTCACCGCCAGCGCTTCGAAAATGATTAACCGGCTGGTCGGAATAGCGCACCATTTTTTCAGGGTCAGCGTGAGCGGCACAACGATAAACAGCGCCACATCGTTGGTTAAGAAGGTGGATAGCAGCGCGGCCGCCAGCACCATAAATATAGCCAGCTGGCGCTCGGTGACGAAGCGGCGCGCCATTTTGCGCCCTATTACGTCAAAAAAGCCGCTCAGTTCAATGCCTTTGGTCAGTAGCATCAGCCCGCTAAGGGTGATAATCGTATGCCAGTCAATGGCGTGTAGCCAGCCTGCAGGGGCAAACGGTACAAAGAAGCTTAAAACAACGCCGACAACCAGCAGCAGGTGTAGAAAGCGGTCGCGGATCAGCGACTGAACAAAGACGAGGTTCATTCTCCCGATGACCCCTGCTTGAGGGTAAACTGTTTAAACATCGCCAGCGTCTCTTCGCTGACGTGGTGCTCCATACCTTCGGCGTCGCGACGCGCAATCTCCGGGCTAACGCCAATCACCAGTAAAAAGTTTTCCACGATCTGGTGACGTTCGCGGCTTTCATGCGCCAGCTTCTCGCCTTCAGGCGTTAAAAAGATCCCCCGCCAGGGGATCTGTTCGATCAGCCCAACGCTGGCCAGTCTTTTTAACATTTTGGCAACTGTTGGCTGCGACACCCCAAGCCGCGCGGCCATATCCACCTGGCGGGCTTCGCCCACTTCCATTATCAGATCGGAAATCAGCTCCACGTAGTCATCAATCAACTCCCGACGATGCGCCTCGCGTACCTGACGAAATCCCTCAACGTGTTCTTCGACATTCACTAGCTGCGTCACTTTTTTTGTTATTGGCTTACCTGCGCGACGGTTCATTGTGCTTCCTCATTCCTGTGACGCATCAAGCATCATATAAAAGGATCCCCATTGTAATGGATCGCGCACAGAGAACAAAAAATTAACGTTTTAGCCATAGCTATAAAATATAGCCTGTGCTATATCTGTATGTAATACACACATCCTTCAAGGAGCGAAGGACGAAGTTACAGGAGGTCGATATGAATGAATTCAAGAGGTGCTTAAACGTGTTTACCCATTCTCCTTTTAAAGTGCGGTTAATGCTTGTCGGGATGCTGTGCGATCTGATCAACGGCAAACCGCAGCAGGATAAACCCAACAACTAATGCGGCGTCGCGGTACGCCGCTTCATTTTTCTGCCACAAATTCCTGCCACACTGGCTGATTACTCAGCGCTTCAGCGACTTTTTTCAAGTTTTGTAAGCTTTCTCCCAAAACAATCCGTTATGGACTGTTGACCTTACCATTTGCAAGCCCTATCTTTTGTCAGCCCTGCCACTACTGCGGCTCGCAGAGACCCTCTTCACGCACTGTCCAGCAGGTTTTACCCCTTGATGCCAGGGGATACACATGGCTCTTTTTGATTGTTTACTATGAATGTCACGCTGAAAGAAACGCTGGTCGCCCGCAGGCCGGTACTGAACCCATGGACAGGATTCTACTTTTTACAATCGCTGTTTATTAACCTGGCGCTGGGCTATGAGTTTAGTCTGCTCTATACCGTTGCTTTTACTTGCGTGCTGCATCTGCTGTGGCGGAGCTTTCCGCGCGCGCAAAAAGTAGTCGTTGGCGTCTATTCACTGCTGGCGGCCATGTACTATCCGTTTGGCCAGGCCTACGGCGCGCCGAATTTCAACACGCTGCTGGCGCTGCACGCCACGAACATCGAAGAGTCCACCGAAATCCTCACCATTTTCCCGTGGTACAGCTATCTGCTGGCCGTGTTTATCTTTGCGCTCGGGGTGATTGCCGTGCGCCGCAAACCGGAAGCGCCGGCGCGCTGGGGGAAAACAGATACGCTGGGACTGCTGTTCTGCATCGCTATTTTCTTTCTGCAACCGGTGCAAAACCTTGCCTGGGGCGGCGTCTTTAAGGTCATCGATACCGGCTACCCTGCCGTCCGCTTCGTTAAAGATGTGGTGGTGAATAATAGTGAAATACTGGATGAGCAGGCGCGGATGGCGCAGCTGGCGAATATGAAAGACAGCTGGCACGTGCTGGCGGTAAAGCCAAAGTATCATCTGTACGTGGTGGTTATCGGAGAGAGCGCGCGCCGTGATGCGCTCGGCGCCTTTGGCGGCCACTGGGACAATACGCCGTTCGCCAGCTCGGTCAAAGGCTATTTATTCAACGACTATATCGCCGCCAGCGGTTCAACGCAGAAATCCCTCGGTTTGACCCTGAACCGGGTGGTCGACGACAAACCGCAGTTTCAGGATAACTTTGTCACCCTCGCCAACCGTGCCGGTTTTCAAACCTGGTGGTTCTCAAATCAGGGGCAAATTGGTGAATATGATACGGCGATTGCCAGTATCGCCAAACGCGCAGACGAAGTTCAGTTCCTTAAAAACGGCGATTTTGAGGCCAACAAAAACACTCAGGATGAGCAGCTATTAAAGCTGACCGCGCAGGTGCTTGCCACCCGCCGTACCCAGCCGCAGCTAATCGTCCTGCATTTGATGGGCTCACACCCGCAGGCCTGCGATCGCACCAAAGGCAAATACGCCGTTTTCGTGCAGTCGAAAGAGACCTCCTGCTATCTCTACACCATGACGCAAACCGATACGCTGTTGAGCAATCTTTATACTCAGCTACAGAATTCGGGGGAAACCTTCTCGATGACCTATTTTTCCGATCACGGTCTGGCCTTTAAGGAGCGCGGGAAAGAGGTGCAGTATCTGGCACACGACGATAAGTACCAGCAGAATTTCCAGGTGCCGTTTATGGTGATCTCCAGCGATGATAAAGCGCATAAGATCATTAAAGCGCGACGTTCCGCCAACGACTTTCTCAGCTTCTTTTCGCAGTGGACCGGTATCAGCGCTCAGGAGATCACCCCGCGCTATCGCTTTATCTCAGAGCAGAAGGCTGGCCCTATCTACATCACCAACTTCCAGCTGAAGAAGGTCGACTACACCCATCTGGGGACCGACGCGTTCACCGTCAATTAACGATGGCGCGTAAGTCGCAGGCAAAAAAAATCCGCCCAATGGAGGCGGATTTTTTATATCACCGAAGTGATTAGAAGCGGTAACCTACGCCAGCGATCCAGGTGCCAACGTCAACGTTACGAATGCGAGACTGCTCGTAGGAGAAGTCCAGAGCAACGTTTTCGATCGGGTTGAACTGCAGGCCAGCACCGTAAGAGAAACCGTAGTCGCTCATGTCAGTTTTGTTCGGGTAGCTGTTGTTCTGGAATTTACCGTAACCAACACCTACTACGCCGTAGATGCTTGCCCAGTCATTCAGACGGTAAGCCGGACCTGCGGTGATGCCGTAGTACTGGCCTTTTTTGTAAACGCCAGACTCAGAACGATCTTTCTCGGTGTAGGTGAAAGAACCGATAACACCCAGCGGGTTGTTGTCTTGCTCGTAGCGGTACTTCAGGTTGAAACCGCCTGCTTTGTTAGCTTCGCCCTGCATGTCGCTCTGAGCGTAACCACCGGTAACGGTAGAAGTCGCAGCGAAAGCAGTGGTGCCTACGGATGCAGCCAGAACAACGGCCAGTGCTGAAAAACGTGCAATTTTATTCATAACCACCTCAAATGTGTTTCTAATAAGTCCTAAGTCTTAAATATAACAAAAACTTTTGGGAAACTCTTTTCACTTTACATTGTCTAACGTACTTTTTCATGTAACTAAAGGTTTCTACGTTTCTATAACAAACTGGAAAACAAACCTTTTTTACAAATATAGACCTATTAAGGCCTATAAAGCACCCGACGTGTATCCAGATTATTCCTAATCTTCTGGTGAATTTATCTTCGCCCCCGCGCTATTGTACTGCTTTCACTCCCCTTTTTTTCAACAATAGCTCAACCGGCGCGGGGTAATTCATTTACACTGGAACCTTTACCGCATTTGACAAAATTGACAGGAGAAAGGATGCCCGGCTCGTCCCGCAAAGTACCGGCATGGCTGCCGATACTGGTTATTTTAATCGCCATGATTTCCATTCAGAGTGGCGCATCGCTGGCCAAATCGCTGTTTCCGCTCGTCGGCGCGCCCGGTGTTACCGCCCTGCGCCTGGCTCTCGGTACCTTCATCCTGGTGGTTATTTTCAAACCCTGGCGTCTTCGCTTTGCGCCGGAGCAGCGTCTGCCGCTGCTCTTCTATGGCCTGTCGCTGGGCGCGATGAACTACCTGTTCTATTTATCAATTCAGCGCATTCCGCTAGGCGTTGCCGTCGCGCTGGAATTTACCGGCCCCCTGGCGGTGGCGCTCTTTGGCTCCCGCCGCCCGCTGGATTTCGTCTGGGTAGCGCTGGCGGTGCTTGGACTCTGGTTTCTACTGCCGCTGGGGCAAAGCGTTGCCCAGATCGATCCCATCGGCGCGCTGCTGGCGCTTGGCGCCGGCGCCTGCTGGGCGGTCTACATTCTCACCGGCCAGCGCGCAGGGGAAGAGCATGGTCCTGCCACGGTCGCCATGGGATCGCTCATTGCTGCGCTGGTCTTCGTGCCGATGGGGATGATTCAGGCCAGCGATACGCTATTTCAGTGGGGACTATTGTTACCGGGCCTTGGGATCGCCATTTTATCCACTGCTCTGCCCTATTCTCTGGAGATGGTGGCCCTCACCCGCATGCCCAGCAAGACCTTTGGCACCCTGATGAGCATGGAGCCCGCTTTGGCCGCGCTTTCCGGCATGGTGTTTCTTGGTGAAACGCTAACTGCAACCCAGACCCTGGCGCTCGGGGCGATCATTCTGGCATCAATGGGCTCGACGCTGACAATGCGCCGGGAGACAAAAATTCAGAAAGTCGACATCAGTTAAAGAACAGGCCCTGAGCAAGAAAACCAGTCAGGGCCTTTGATTCATAAAGATTTTTGCCAATCCAACAGCCCTGCGCTATCAGACCGATAGAGACTACCGCCGCTGCAAAGCTCAAATCCGTTGCTATACTTAATTCCGCAAGTTATTGGGATGAGACGCTCCGAATAATTCGAATTTGAAGTATGACGAGTACAAATATCAAGAGGATATGACATTATGAGTACCGCAAAACTGGTTAAAACTAAAGCAACGAATCTGCTCTATACCCGTAACGACGTCGCAGATAGCGCGAAGAAAGCGACCGTTGAGCTGCTGAATCGCCAGGTGATCCAGTTCATTGACCTGTCTCTGATTACTAAACAGGCTCACTGGAATATGCGCGGTGCAAACTTCATTGCCGTTCATGAGATGCTGGACGGCTTCCGCACCGCGCTCGTCAACCACCTTGATACCATGGCTGAACGTGCCGTCCAGCTTGGCGGCGTGGCGCTGGGTACCACTCAGGTCATTAACAGCAAGAGCCCGCTGAAAAGCTATCCGCTGGATATCCATAGCGTCCAGGACCACCTGAAAGAGCTGGCCGACCGCTATGCCATCGTCGCCAACGATGTGCGTAAAGCCATCGACGAAGCAAAAGATGAAGATACCGCTGATATCTTTACCGCCGCTTCCCGCGACCTGGATCAGTTCCTGTGGTTCATCGAAGCGAATATCGAGTAAGCCAACTGCCGTCAGCCACGCTGGCGGCTTTTTTATTTCTTTTCCCCACGCCCCGCTTCGCACCACATTAGTGCATGAGATTGGTCAAAATACGCGCCAAAGTAAATCAATTGTAATAATCACCTCACACAATCGTTACATCAAGATTGTTTTAACATCAGGGTTTGCGTTAAAAATGCACTTGTTATGCGATGCGCTTATGATGCACCAAAATAGCGCCCCATATCGGTGCGTTTAACGTTATCCCTTATCAAAATCGTGCAGCAGGAATTATCCTGGTTGTTATAAAACAACAGGTTGTAAAACTGGCATGATTTTTTCATAAGGCAACTCGTTCTCGCAGGGGATCGTCCCGTGGATATAAAAGGAAATGCTATGAAGTCTGTATTTAAAGTTTCACTGGCTGCACTGACCCTGGCTTTTGCGGTTTCTTCTCACGCCGCTGATAAAAAACTGGTTGTCGCTACCGACACGGCGTTTGTTCCGTTCGAATTTAAACAGGGCGATAAGTACGTCGGTTTCGACGTTGACCTGTGGGCTGCCATCGCAAAAGAGCTGAAGCTTGACTACACCCTGAAGCCAATGGACTTCAGCGGTATTATTCCGGCGCTGCAAACGAAAAACATCGACCTCGCGCTGGCGGGGATCACTATCACTGACGAGCGTAAAAAAGCCATCGACTTCTCTGACGGCTACTACAAAAGCGGGCTTCTGGTGATGGTGAACGCAAATAATAACGAAATTAAGGATGTCAAAGACCTGAACGGTAAAGTGGTTGCCGTGAAGGGCGGTACCGGCTCGGTAGATTACGCGAAAGCCAATATCAAAACCAAAGATCTGCGCCAGTTCCCGAACATCGATAATGCCTATATGGAACTCGGTACCGGGCGCGCCGATGCGGTTCTGCACGATACGCCAAACATCCTTTACTTCATCAAAACCGCAGGTAACGGTAAGTTCAAAGCGGTAGGCGACTCGCTGGAAGCGCAAAACTACGGTATCGCTTTCCCGAAAGGTAGCGACGAGCTGCGTGAAAAAGTGAACGGCGCGCTGAAAACTCTGCGTGAAAACGGCACTTATAACGAAATTTATAAAAAATGGTTCGGTACTGAACCTAAATAATAATTAGCGATGCTCTCTTCCAGGCCTGCTGTGGTCTGGTAGACCTGGAGCTTTCCGGGCTACCCGTCAGCAGGCCTGAATAGTTTTCTCAGAGGAATTTCCTCTGTTTTCGACACGGTAACAGGAACATATTATGCAGTTTGACTGGAGTGCCATCTGGCCCGCCATCCCCATTTTGCTGGAAGGCGCCAAAATGACGCTGTGGATTTCGGTCCTCGGCCTGGTCGGCGGTCTGATAATCGGTTTGGTAGCCGGTTTCGCCCGCTGTTTCGGCGGCTGGATTGCCAACCACATTGCGCTGGTCTTTATTGAAATCATCCGCGGCACCCCGATTGTGGTGCAGGTCATGTTCATCTACTTCGCTCTGCCGATGGCCTTTAGCGATTTACGTATCGACCCGTTCTCCGCGGCGGTAGTCACCATTATGATCAACTCGGGCGCCTATATTGCGGAAATTACCCGCGGCGCGGTGCTGTCGATTCACAAAGGCTTCCGGGAAGCCGGCCTCGCCCTGGGTCTTTCTCGTCGCGAAACTATTCGCTACGTAATCCTGCCGCTGGCGCTGCGCCGTATGCTGCCGCCGCTGGGCAACCAGTGGATTATCAGCATTAAAGACACCTCGCTGTTTATTGTCATCGGCGTAGCCGAGCTGACCCGCCAGGGCCAGGAAATTATTGCCGGTAACTTCCGCGCGCTGGAGATCTGGAGCGCCGTTGCGGTTATCTATCTGATCATCACCCTGGTGCTGAGCTTTGTTCTGCGTCGTCTTGAAAGAAGGATGAAAATCCTGTGATTGAATTTAAAAACGTTTCCAAGCACTTTGGCCCAACCAAAGTGCTGCATGATATCGATCTGAAGATCAACCAGGGCGAAGTCGTGGTGATTATCGGGCCGTCCGGCTCCGGTAAATCGACCTTGCTGCGCTGTATTAACAAACTCGAAGAGATTACCAGCGGCGAGCTGATCGTCGATGGTCTGAAGGTCAACGACCCGAAGGTTGATGAGCGGCTGATTCGCCAGGAGGCCGGGATGGTGTTCCAGCAGTTTTATCTGTTCCCGCACCTGACCGCGCTGGAAAACGTGATGTTTGGCCCGCTGCGCGTACGCGGCGCCAATAAAGCGGCGGCGGAAAAACTGGCGAAGGATCTGCTGGCAAAAGTGGGCCTCGCGGAACGCGCGCACCACTACCCTTCCGAGCTTTCAGGCGGCCAGCAGCAGCGCGTAGCTATTGCCCGGGCGCTGGCGGTTAAACCTAAAATGATGCTTTTTGATGAGCCAACTTCCGCGCTCGATCCCGAACTGCGTCATGAAGTACTGAAAGTGATGCAGGATCTGGCTGAAGAAGGCATGACCATGGTCATCGTCACCCACGAAATCGGCTTCGCCGAAAAAGTGGCTTCCCGCCTGATCTTTATCGATAAAGGGCGCATTGCCGAAGATGGCGATCCGCAGGTGCTGGTCAACAACCCACCAAGCCCGCGTCTGCGGGAGTTTTTACAGCACGTCGCCTGACCCCAGCCCGGCTCTCCCTTCGCGGGAGAGCCGCTTTCCAGAATCATCCCAACCTCGCGCTCCGGATCTCGTCTTCTATACTTAACGGTTTGAGATGCAATGGAGGTGCCTGTGCCGCGGATTTTGTTCCTGCTCGCTTTACTCTTCACCGCTCCGCTATGGGCCGCGACGCTGCCCGGCGTTCCGGCAACCACAACGGACCACTCCAGCAGTAGCGAACCCGATCTGGCGCAGAAAAAAGCGGCCTACGGCGCGCTGGCCGACGTGCTTGAAAACGCCGATGCCCGCCAGGAGCTTATCGATCAGCTGCGTAAAGCCGCCGCCACGCCGCCGCCGGACAGTACCCCGACGCTGACGCCGCCGGAAATTAAAGACGAAACGACGGTGCTGGAAAACGTCACTCAGATCAGTCGTGAATATGGCGAACAGCTTTCGTCGCGCTTCTCTCAGCTATGGCGCAACATCACCGGCTCTCCGCACAAACCATTTAATTCGCAATCGTTCATCAGCGCCGCCTGGCATTTCCTGCTGCTTGGTGGTCTGGTCTTTGCATTCTGGTGGCTGGTACGCCTGGCTGCCCTGCCGCTGTATCGCAAAATGGGGCACTGGGGACGACATAAAAACCGCGACCGCAGCAACTGGCTACAGCTGCCGGCCACGATTGCCGGCGCATTTATTTTCGACCTGCTTCTGCTGGCCCTGACGCTGTTTGTTGGCCAGCTATTAAGCGATCGCCTGAACGGTAATAATCCCACTATCGCCTTCCAGCAAAGTCTGTTTCTCAATGCCTTTGCGCTGATCGAGTTTTTCAAAGCCATTCTGCGGCTGATTTTCTGCCCACGCATCCCGGAGCTACGCCCGTTTAACCTTAGCGATGAAGCGGCAAAATACTGGAATCTGCGCCTCAGCGCGCTCAGCAGCCTGATTGGCTACGGGCTGATCGTTGCGGTGCCAATTATCTCCAACCAGGTCAACGTGCAGTTCGGGGCGCTGGCCAATGTGGTCATTATGCTATGCATTACGCTCTGGGCCCTGTATCTGATATTCCACAATAAGCAGTTAATTACCCAAGGGCTTATCCATCTTGCCGACCGATCGCTGGCCTTTTTTAGCCTGTTTATCCGCGCCTTTGCTCTGGTGTGGCACTGGCTGGCCTGCGCCTATTTCATCGTGCTGTTTTTCTTCTCGCTGTTCGACCCCGGTAACAGCCTGAAATTTATGATGGGCGCGACCCTACGCAGCCTGGCCATCGTCGGCGCCGCCGCGCTGGTCTCCGGTATTCTGTCGCGCTGGATTGCGAAAACCATCACCTTGTCGCCGGAAACCCAGCGTAACTATCCTGAACTGCAAAAACGGCTTAACGGCTGGATCTCCGCATCGCTGAAGGCCGCGCGCATCCTGACGGTCTGCGTGGCGATTATGCTGCTGCTCAGCGCATGGGGGCTGTTCGATTTCTGGCAGTGGATGCATAACGGCAGCGGGCAAAAAGCGGTTGATGTGCTGATTCGTATCGCGCTGATCCTGTTCTTCTCGGCGATTGGCTGGACGCTGCTCGCCAGCCTGATTGAAAACCGGCTGGCATCGGACATTCACGGTCGCCCGCTGCCCAGCGCCCGCGCCCGAACGCTGCTGACGCTGTTTCGCAACGCACTGGCGGTGGTGATCAGCACTATTACCATTATGATCCTGCTTTCGGAAGTGGGGGTGAATATCGCCCCGCTGCTGGCCGGCGCCGGCGCGCTGGGCCTGGCAATTTCATTTGGCGCGCAGACCCTGGTCAAAGATATTATTACCGGCATTTTTATTCAGTTCGAGAACGGTATGAATACCGGCGACCTGGTGACGATCGGACCGCTCACCGGGACGGTGGAGCGCATGTCGATTCGCTCCGTCGGCGTCCGTCAGGATACCGGCGCTTACCATATTATTCCGTGGTCTTCGATAACCACCTTCGCCAACTTCGTACGCGGAATCGGCTCGGTGGTGGCCAACTATGACGTTGACCGGCATGAAGATCTGGATAAGGCTAACCAGGCGCTGAAGGATGCGGTCACGGAAGTGATGGCGCAGGAAGAGATTCGCGGGCTTATCATTGGCGAGCCATCCTTCACCGGCGTGGTAGGCTTAAGCAATACCGCCTTCACCCTGCGCGTCACCTTTACCACCCTGCCGCTCAAGCAGTGGACGGTCAGATTCGCCCTCGATACGCAGGTGAAAAGGCATTTTGACCTCGCAGGCGTGCGGGCGCCGGTACAAACTTATCAGGTTCTGCCGATGCCAGCACCCGCAGGACCGCCTGCCCCCGCCGAGCCCACGTTATAGCGTGCGGCGACGTTTGGCCTCATCCATAAAGGTCCAGGCGATAAAGCGGCTTTGCTTATTCCCCTGGGCCATCTCTTTCTTCACCACTTTCACCGCGCCGACGTCGGTCAGAGCGCGATATAGCGGCGGCAGGTTGTCGCCGCGAGAAACCAGCGAAGTAAACCATTTAACCTGACGAGCAAACGGCTTGCTCTCTTCAATCATCTGCGTAATAAAGGCCACCTCGCCGCCTTCGCACCACAGCTCCTGCTGCTGGCCGCCAAAGTTCAGCACGCTCTCCTCGCCCAGTCCCAGGTTGCGACGTTTACGCTCACCGCCCGCCTGCGCGCTGGCGGCGGAATCATGGAACGGCGGGTTGCAGAGGGTCGCGTCGTAGGTCTCATATTTATGAATAATGCCGGTCAGAATCGCGTTGGCGTCTTTTTGACGACGCAGACGGATCTGGCGAGTGAGCCCAGGATTGCCGTTGATGATAGCCTGGGCGCTGGCGAATGCCTCGGCGTTCACTTCGCTACCCGTAAAGCGCCAGCCGTACTCGTGCGCGCCAATGAGCGGATAGATGCAGTTTGCGCCAACTCCAATATCGAGAATGCTGGCGTTGGCCGGGATCGTCCCGCTATCCAGCGCCAGCAGATCGGCGAGGTGATGGATGTAGTCCGCCCTGCCTGGCACCGGCGGGCAGAGAAAGCCGTCGGGAATATCCCAGTGTTTCACCGCGTAAAAATGCGCCAGCAGCGCTTTATTCAGCGCCTTCACCGCCAGCGGGTTAGCAAAGTCGATAGTCTGCTCACCCACCGGATTAAGGGTGATGAAGGCCTGCAGCTCAGGATGGGCCTGGCACAGCGCGGGCAGATCGTAGCGTTGATGGTGACGGTTACGCGGGTGTAACCCCGGTTTCTGGGCTTTCATGGCATTCTCCTTTGAACAGCCGCGTAAGATACCCGTTGACGGCGGCGCGGTAAATAAGTGAGTCTGGATATCTTCTTTATTTGTCACGAGTGTCGTATGTACTTCTACCAACCTTCGCAAGGACACGGGCTGCCGCACGACCCGCTTAACGCGATTATCGGACCACGGCCTATCGGCTGGATAGCTTCCGTGGATAATAGCGGCCAGCATAATCTTGCGCCGTATAGTTTTTTCAACTGCTTTAACTATCGGCCGCCGATTATTGGCTTCGCCAGCAGCGGCTGGAAAGATAGCGTGCAGAATATCGTTGAGACCAAAGAGTTCGTCTGGAACCTCGCCACCCGCCCCCTGGCGGTCGCGATGAACGAAACCTCTGCCAGTATCCCGCGTCACGAAGATGAATTTGTCCGCGCCGGGCTCACTCCCGCCGCCAGCCGTCTCGTCAGCGCCCCCCGGGTAGCCGAAAGTCCGGTCAATTTTGAGTGTCGCCTGTCGCAATGCATCCAGTTAACCACCGCCGAAGGGCTGGCGGTTGACACCTGGCTGGTGCTGGGCGAAGTTGTGGCAGTGCATATTGATGAGTCGCTGCTGGAGGACGGGATTTACCAGACCGCAAGAGCTCAGCCGATTCTACGCGCGGGCGGCCCCAGCGCCTATTACGCCATTGATGAAAGCCTGCGCTTTGACCTTGTGCGTCCGGACGCCCGCTAGACGTTTATTCCTACTCCCCCGACCGGCAAGCTCGCCGCCGGGCTGGTCGGGAAGCGGCTTTTTATCCGCCTGTTATCATCCCTTTAACCTCCCCGGCGGAGGCCTGCGCGCAAACGCCCTTTCAGTATCCCTCTCTCCACTGCCTCACCCCTGGATTTTCTCTGCAGTGAGCATGACTCCTTGTCTGGTCATTTTTTGCCCCCATATTTCCTATACTAAAGAAAGACGAGATAGCGAGGTGGGCTATGGCTTCAGGCTGGGCAAATGACGACGCGGTGCAGGAACAAATCGATAGCACTATCAATGACGCGATTGCACGGGCGCGAAATGAGCTGTCATCGGGTGAGAGCAACAAATTTTGTGAAGAATGCGGAGAACCGATCCCCGAAGCGCGTCAGCGCGCGGTCGCGGGCGTGAAATACTGCATAAAATGCCAGCAGGAGAAAGATTTACATAACAATACATTTTCAGGATATAATCGTAGAGGTTCCAAAGATAGCCAGCTTCGTTGACCAATATTTACCGTTCATTACCGTATATCGCGTTATCTTTTCGCGCACGTTTTTTGGCAAGCGGCGTGGCAATATGTGCCCTTAAAGCCCTCTGAACTTCATCCTCACGGCTTTTGCTTTTCCCGGCCAAAATAATTTATTAATATTCAATAAATTAATACTTATTCAAAAAATTCGATGGACACTGTTAATTTCCTTCGATTTTATCTCCCGTAAAAAACCGTGATACTTATCACATCGACGCAACATCGTCCCCTGAACAGAACAACCTGCGAGAGATTAACTATGAAAAACATGAAATTTGCTGCCGCTGCCATCGCCCTTTCCGCTCTCTCTTTTGGCGCATTCGCCGCCCAGCCGGTGACCTCGGCTCAGGCAGAAAGCATGAATAAAATTGGTGTAGTTTCCGCTGAAGGCGCGACGACGCTGGATGGACTGGAAGCTAAACTGGCTGAAAAAGCAGAGGCTGCCGGCGCGACCGGTTATAGCATCACCTCAGCTAACAGCAACAACAAACTTAGCGGTACCGCGGTTATCTACAAATAATCGCCGCTACTTGCCGCTATTTCCTGTAGCCACACCCTGTAATGCCACTGTTTTAACCCTGTAAGATCCTTTAATACCCTTGCCTTGCCCGTCCACGCCACTGGACGGGCTTTTTTTTGCCTGCCGCTACGGTTACCAGCGCTCAGCCACCTTTGCCAGGCCCTGTTCAAGAGACGGAACGGCGCCGGTGGCCACAAGACAGCAGGCCAACTGAATTCGCAATGATTGCGGTAGCGGTGCGCTCCCGACGATGCAGCGCTCAATCCAGCGGGCGGTGACTTCAGGATCTTTTGACTCCGGCAGGGCGAGTGCCTGCGCGGCTACGCTATCCTGTCGTTCATTTACCACCCGCATACCAGATGCATCAATCAGGCTAATCTGCGGACAGCGCTGCGGGTTGGCGTAAACCTCCCCTTCGGTACCGTGCATCAGCAGCGCCCGCCCGCCGATTTCGGCAAAGAATTTCGCTACCCGGCCGACGTATTCCGGGTGTGAAACGCTCGACAGGCGCAGCGCCGCCTCTTCCGCAAAGGGTGTCGCCAGCTTGGCCAGCGTGTGGGCGCTGTTGCGCACGCCCATGCGCCAGCGCATCGCCAGCTGTTTTTCCAGCGGTGGGCAAAATGCGCCGACCGGAACGTAAACCGGCTGATGGCTATCCAATCGCGCCTGGGCCTGACCCGCGTGAAGCGTCGCCGGGATACCCATCAGTTCAAAAATCGTTTCCGTCACCACGCGGGTCGGATCGTGGCTCACGCCGTGGACGATGACCGGGAAGCCGAGCTTATGCAGCAGGACGGCGAGCAGAGGGGTCAGGTTTGCCTGTTTACGCGCGCCGTTATAGCTGGGGATCACAATGGGCATCGGTTTGGCGACCGGCGGAGTCAGCTTAATCGTATGCGCCTGCATCGCTTCATAGAAGCCCTTCATCTCCGCTTCGCCTTCGCCTTTAATGCGCAGAGCGATAAGAATGCCGCCGAGCTCAAGCTCAGGCACCTCGCCGTTAAGCATCCGCGAGTAGAGCGCGCGGGCTGTCTCCACATCCAGGTCGCGGGCGTGGTTCTTTCCGCGCCCGACTTCTTTAATAATCTTGCTGTAGTCCATTGCAGGCTCCTCTGAGCTTCTCACATCGTCGACATTGCACCACTATCGCCGCTTACGACGCGTCGGTTTTGCTTTCGTTTTTACTATAACCTCAGGGACGGCAGGCTGCTCTATCGGAAATACGGGTAATGCGTTCAACAGGCGCTTACCGTAATTTTTGGTTAACAGACGTTTATCATAAATCACCACCTCTCCCCAGCAGCTATGGCTGCGGATCAGGCGCCCCACCTGCTGAATCAGGTTGAATGACGCGCTGGGCAGGCTCTGGACTTCGAACGGATAGCGGTTGAGGCTTTTGAGCCATTCACCTTCGGTGATCACCACCGGGCTGTCTATCGGCGGGAAAGCTATCTTATGGATATGCACCTGGCTTAACAGCTCGCCTTTTAAGTCCAGACCTTCCGCAAAGGATTGCAGCCCAACCAGTACGCTGCGCTCGCCGCCTTCAACGCGTTTGCGGTGCAGCTCCACCAGTCGGTAGCGGGGCTTATCGCCCTGAACCAGCAGCAGCAGGCGCAGATCGGTCACGTGCTCGAGAAAACGCTGCATCGCTCTTCCGCTGGCGAACAGCACCAGCATGCCGAGATGCTTTTTGCTCTCGACCTGTTCACGGAAATAGGCGGCCATTTCGGCAATATGCTGCTCTTCGTTATCGATAAGCGGTTCATAATGCATCTGCGGAATGACGATTTTACCCTGTTCGACGTGGTTGAAGGGCGAATCCAGCGCCACAAAGCGATCTCCGGCTTTCTCTTTCAGCCCGCTCATCTCCTGCAGGCGAGAGAAGCTGTTCAGCGAACGCAGCGTCGCAGAGGTGACGACGATATGCGGGACGCTGCGCCAGAGCAGCCTTTCCAGCTGATCGCTGACGCGGATCCCCACGCAGTGGAACCAGATATGCATCTGACCATCGCGCAGATCGCGGGTAACCCATTTAGTCACCGGTGCGCCGGAGGACTGCGCCAGCGACGCCAGCCGCCACAGTTTACTTTGGCTTTCAAACATCCCCAGCGCGCGGTTCATCTGCAGCAGAACCCGGTGCAGACGCACCACATCGTGCGTGCCGGTTTTTTCGCCCAGATCGTTAAGGAACAGCTCCGCCAGGCCGCGCAGCGTTTCGGTGAGTTTCGCCAGCCGCTGGCAGATCTCCATGACTTCCTGCGGCAGTTCCCCCATCGGAAAGCGATGCTCCGCCTCCTGGCCGGCCGGCATGTAGAGATTGAGAATATTATTCAGCGAGGAGATTAGCTCGAACAGCTCCTCGCAGTGTCCAGTCAGACGTTCGGGATTCGCCAGCGGCGGCGTGGTCTTAGGGCGAAACTGCTCCATGCAGGTTGCAACCAGCTTAGTGAACAAATCCAGCTGCAGGCGATACCACGGGGCGGTAATTTCAGCGCTCATTTCCAGCGCATCGCGGGCGACCTCCGGCAGATGGTGGCCTTCATCAAGCACCAGCAGTAGATGCTTCGGCTCCGGCAGCACCGCTTCGCTCTCCATAGCCGCCATCACCAGCGCATGGTTCGCCACCACCACTTCCGCTTCCTGGATTTCCCGTCGGGCGACAAAGAACGGACATTCGCGATAATAATGACAGTTTCGATTCAGGCAGCTGGCTTTATCCGTGCTCAGGCGGCTCCACAGAGAATCATCCACGTTTTTGTCGGTATGATCGCGCAGGCCGTCCCATTTGTAGCTATCGAGATCCGCTTTCAGCGTTGCGCACAGCTTCTGCTCCGCCTGGTTGTTAGGCGTGAGTTCGTCATCAAGAAAGGCCAGCAAATCCTGCTGCGTCGGTTCCGTGCTGGCAAGCGCGGCCAGGTTACGCGGGCAGACGTAGCGCCCGCGGCCAAAGGCGGCGGTAAAGCGCAGATCGGGGATGATTTTGCGCAGCAGCGGCAGATCTTTACTGTAGATTTGGTCCTGCAGCGCAACGTTGGCGGTGCTGACCACCAGCGTTTTTTGCTCTTCGCGGGCAATAGCAATGCCAGGGATCAGATACGACAAGGTTTTGCCGACCCCGGTCGGCGCTTCAATCGCCAGGTGCCGCCCCTCTTCTCCGGCGAGCGTCTTCGCCACATCGGCGATCATCTGCCGCTGCGGAGGCCGGGGAATAAAGTCAGGAATTTGTTCCTGAAGCGCCTTATACCAGGCGGCGATTTGCGCTTTCAGCGCTGCGGTCAAAGCCATGAGAAAACCTGAATACTGTATAAACAGCCACTATTGTGCCATTTTTGCCGGGAGGGAGGTATCCCTTTTTCGGCAAACAGGAAGCGGTCTCGCAGAATCAGGTTGAAGTCGGTTTATGCAGCCACAACCAACGCTCGACATCCACTTAATGAATAATGTGTCATAACGTTATTTTATCCGGGCTGAATATAATTTTCAAAATACCAGCACAGTCACCAAAATCGCTATCAATTTAACTTTATGGGCATTCAAAAAAACATGAAGATGTTTAAAATCATCTAAACGAATTCCGAAAAATATCGTCAAAAAGACCGTGAAATTAAAATTAATCCTTTAATTTCAGATACATTAAGAATATCTACACTCATAATATATTATATCTTAAACGCTAATCCGTATACTGCTTTATGAACCCGCAGGGTCTGTAAATTATTGAGGGTATATATGGTTGCTTTTTTAATGTTATTAGTATCTGTCATTCTTTTGATAGTTGCAGGTTATAACTTTGTTAGTTATTGCAAAAATCGTAAAAATAGTTCATTGCCAAAAGTAAGATCTCATAAAAGATAAATAGCGAGCGGCAACATTGAAGTCAGACTTAGCGGGAGAGTGTTAAATTTTAATCGCGATGTGTTCTCAAAGGAACAAGCTGCGGTAGATTTCCCCACCGCAGCCAGAACAACTTTACTCAGCCGCAGCAGGTTTGCGCGGGCGGCGACGGCGAGGAGGCTTACCGTCCTGAGTGCGCGCTTTCGGCGCTTCGCCATCGGTGCGACGCGGAGCAGCCTGCTGGGCACGACCTTGTCCCTGACCACCACGTCCCTGGCCGCTCCGGCCCTGGCTCTGACCGCCACGACCGCCGCCGCGCTGCTGCTGGCGACCGTTCTGAATCGGCTCGGCTTTGATCGACGGATCCGGCTCGTAACCCGCAATGGCGATGCGCGGGATCTCTTTCTTCAGCAAGCGTTCGATATCATGCAGCAGCTTATGTTCATCTACGCAGACCAGCGACAGCGCTTCGCCCGTTGCCGCAGCGCGCCCGGTACGACCAATACGGTGCACGTAATCTTCCGGCACGTTTGGCAGCTCGTAGTTCACCACGTGCGGCAACTCTTCAATATCCAGACCGCGCGCGGCGATATCGGTTGCGACCAGCACGCGGATGCCGCCGGATTTAAAATCAGCCAACGCTCGGGTACGCGCGCCCTGGCTCTTGTTGCCGTGAATAGCGGCGCTGCGGATGCCGTCTTTATTGAGCTGTTCCGCCAGGTGGTTTGCGCCGTGTTTGGTGCGGGTAAAGACCAGAACCTGCTGCCAGTTACCTTCGCCGATCATCTGCGACAGCAGCTCGCGCTTGCGCTTTTTATCGACAAAATGCACCAGCTGGCTCACCTGCTCAGAAGCGGTGTTACGGCGGGCGACTTCGATTTCCAGCGGGTTATGCAGCAGCTTTTCCGCCAGTGATTTAATGTCGTCGGAGAAAGTTGCGGAGAACAGCAGGTTCTGCCGCTTTGCCGGCAGCTTCGCCAGCACCCGGCGAATATCGTGAATAAAGCCCATATCCAGCATACGGTCGGCTTCATCCAGCACCAGCACTTCGACTTTGTCCAGGCTCACGGCGTTCTGATGCTCAAGGTCCAGCAGACGGCCAGGGGTTGCCACCAGAATATCGACGCCGCTGCGCAGCTTCATCATCTGTGGGTTAATGCTTACGCCGCCGAAAACCACCAGCGAACGAACGTTAAGGTATTTGCTGTAATCCCGGACGTTCTCGCCAATCTGTGCCGCCAGCTCGCGCGTCGGGGTCAGGATCAGGGCGCGCACCGGGCGACGACCTTTGGCGTGGGGTTCTTTTTGGATCAGGTGCTGAAGCAGCGGCAGCGTAAATCCCGCCGTTTTGCCAGTACCCGTCTGGGCGCTGGCCATCAGATCGCGGCCCTGTAATACTGCCGGGATAGCCTGCTGCTGAATAGGGGTTGGCTCTACGTAGCCCTGCTCAGCGACGGCGCGCAGGATTTCAGGATTCAGGCCAAGGGAATCAAAAGACATAACAACTCCGAACCGCCCCGGCCCGTCACAGGCGTAGTTTTCAGGGAGATTATTGCGAAAGAGATGGCAAAAACCACAATGCCATGAAGTTGCGCAGTCTAGCAGATTTTGTGACGAACCGCATAAAATCTGCCGAAAAGAATCCTCTGTCTCACAAACGACAGCTCCCCGTTTTGTCGATGAGAAGCGGCGATGGCGCTTCGCGCCAGGCGTCCCCGAAATAGCACGTTTAATGCCTCGACAGGGAAACCGCGAACAAAAGCAGAGAAGCGCCGCCGCAGGACGCGGCGGCGAAAGCAATTAACGCAGGCGATACTTAATTTTTTCGACCATCCTCGCGGTGGAAATACCGTAGCGATCGTGCAGGGTCGGCAGCGCGCCGGCCAGCAGGAATTCGTCAGGCAAGCCAACGGTATCCAGCTCGCAGCGCACGCCTTTGCGCATCAGCAACGCGGCAACCGCCTCCCCCAGTCCGCCAACCGAAGTATGGTTCTCGGCAGTAACCACCAGGCGACCGGGCTTCGAGGCCTGTGCAATGATCGTTTCTTCATCAAGTGGTTTGATCGTTGGCACGTGCAGTACGGCTGCGCTGATATTATCGGCCCGCAGCTTTTCGACCGCCTCGAGGGCGCGCATGGTCATCAGCCCGGAAGAGATAATCAGCACATCGTTGCCATCCTCAAGCAGCTTCGCCTTGCCCAGCTCAAACTGATAGTCGTACTTATCCAGCACCAGCGGCACCTTACCGCGCAGCAGGCGCATATATACCGGACCGTTATGGTCGGCAATCGCCGGTACCGCCTGCTCTATCTCCAGCGCATCGCATGGGTCGACGATGACCATGCCGGGAATGCCGCGCATAATCACCAGATCTTCCGTTGCCTGATGGCTCGGCCCGTAGCCGGTGGTCAGGCCCGGGAGCGCCGCGCAGATCTTCACGTTGAGATGCTCCTCGGCAATGACCTGATGAATAAAATCATAGGCGCGGCGGGTAGCAAAAGCGGCATAGGTGGTGGCGAAGGGAATGAATCCCTCTTTCGCCATTCCTCCCGCCGCCCCCATCAGCAGCTGTTCCGCCATTCCCATCTGGAAAAAGCGATCCGGGAAAGCCTGCGCGAAAATGTGCAGATCGGTGTACTTTGACAGGTCCGCGGTCATACCAACGATTTCCGGTCGCTGCGCCGCCAGCTTCGAGAGCGCAACGCCAAACGGTGCCGGAATCGTCGCCTGACCTTCGTCAGCAATAGAAGCGATCATCGCGGACGTTTTTAAACGTGGTTTACTCTGGCTCATTACAGCACTCCTTCCGGTTTGTTGGCGTCCAGCACCGCAATCGCTTTTTGCCACTCATCGGCATCGACGCGAATAAAATGGTTTTTATCCCGGGTTTCGAGGAACGGGACCCCTTTACCCATCAACGTGTCGCATAAGATGACCCGCGGCTGGTTGCCCGCATGATTTTTCGCGTTATCAAAGGCGGCCATCACCGCCGCCAGATCGTTACCGTCGACGCGCTGCACGTACCAGCCGAAGGCGGCCCATTTTTCATGCAGCGGCTCAAAGCCGAGAATTTTGCGCGAATCGCCGTCCGCCTGCTGTTTATTCACGTCAACGATGTTGATCAGGTTCGTCAGGCCGTAATGCGCCGCCGACATCGCCGCTTCCCAGGTGGAACCTTCATCCAGCTCCCCATCCGACATGGAGTTGTAGACCCAGGATGCGCTCCCTTTTTGCCGCAGCCCCAGCGCCATCCCGACGGCAATAGAGAGCCCCTGCCCCAGCGAGCCGCCGGACATCTCCATCCCCGGGGTGTAGGTCGCCATTCCCGACATCGGCAGGCGGCTGTCGTCAGAACCGTAGGTTTCCAGCTCCTCTTCCGGGATAATTCCCGCCTCCAGCAGCGCCGCATAGTAGGCGATGGCGTAATGGCCGTGAGAGAGCAGGAAGCGGTCGCGACCTTCCCACTGCGGCTCTTGTGGACGGTAGGTCATCGCGTGGCTGAACGCGGTGGCCAGCACATCCGCATAGCCTAATGCCTGGCCGATATAGCCCTGACCCTGAACCTCCCCCATGCGCAGGGCATAGCGGCGAATCCGCCACGCCGCCGCGGCGACTTTTTGTGCTTCGGTGATCTTCATCTGCTTGCCTCGCTTAGTGGATTAACATGCCGCCGTTTACGTCAAGAGTGATACCGGTAGAGTAGGAAGAGAGATCGCTGCCGAGGAATAGCGCGGCGCGCGCGATGTCAACCGCATCGCCGAGGCGGTTCATCGGGATTCCGGCGAGGATGTTGGCCGTCATTTCGTCGGTCAGCTTACCGGCGGTGATATCGGTCTGGATCAGCCCCGGGGTAATGCAGTTGACGCGGACGTTGTCCGGACCCAGCTCGCGGGCCATCGCTCGCGCCAGGCCAAGCACTCCGGCCTTTGCCGCACTGTAGTGCGGGCCGCCGAAGATACCGCCGCCGCGCTGGGCGGAAACCGACGAGATACAGACAATGCTGCCCGATTTTTGCGCCCGCATCGCCGGGATAACCGCCTGCGACATCAGCAGCGTACCGCGCAAGCTGACATCCAATACCGCGTCATAGTTGGCACGTTTAATGTCCATCAGCTTCAGCGGCTGGGTGATACCGGCGTTATTCACCAGCACGTCTACCCGACCATATTTCGCCAGAATCTGTTCCATTGCCGCCTGAACCTGAACTTCATCGGCGACGTTTGCCGCCAGCCCGAGATGGCCTTCGCCTAATGCCGTCGCCGCGGCTTTGCTGGCTTCGCCATTGAGGTCGATAATGACCACTTTAGCGCCGTTTTCGGCAAATAACTTCGCGGTAGCAAAACCCAAACCGCGTGCGGAGGCCGCGCCAGTAATAATGGCGACTTTATCTTTTAATAACATATTTTTACTCCATGACATTACGTCATATTAATTAACAGGATATATTTCCGTTATTGTGGCTCATCGAGAAAGAGAATAACCAGCAAACCAATTGCTGCGCAGATACCAAAATAAGTAAATACAGAATTAAAGCTGCCGGTCTGGTCCAGTAAAAATCCCGCAGCCATCGGGGCAACAAATCCGCCAAGGTTGCCACCGCTATTAATAATAGAAGAGGCGATCGGATAGGTTTTACTGTCCGAAACGGCCATACCGTAAGCGGTAAAAGCCGGCCAGCCGATATTTAAACAAAAGCCGACGAAGAACAAACCAATACAGACCGCCAGGGTACTCGCTGGAATATTCAGCATGATTAACATCATGACCACCGTTGAAATAGCGGTAAACATCATGGTGGGTTTACGCCGACGACCTAATACTTTATCTGAAATCCACCCTCCGGCGATCGCGCCAATAAAACCGCCGATGCACGGCATACTTGCCACAAAGCCCATGCTCATCACATCAAAACCGCGCTCTTTGACTAAATACAGCGGGATCCAGGTTAATAATCCGTACAGTACGCTAACCATCATAAAATAGGCCAGACAGTCACCGAGAATATTTTTTGAGGTAAATAATCCTTTCGCCGTATCGATAGGCGCCATTTTCTTCACTCGAATAATTTTATCCAGCCAGGTAAAACGATTGGCAATTAAGATATTTTCGCGCACAAGGTTATCATCGGTTTCACGCCCGGCATTGATCTCTTCCAGTTCGGCTGGTGAAACAAATCCGCTCTCCGAGGGTTTTGACTTAACCAACAGGTACCACGCTATCGCCGCCACAATCCCCGGTATCGCAAAGGAGAAAAAGACCCACCGCCACCCCCAGGTTACCGCAATCCACACCGCCAGCGGCGGAACGATGATCGGCGCAAACATGGTAGCTGCAATGTAAACGCCCGTCGCCGTGGCTTTCTCTTTCGGCGGGAACCAATTGTTAATGGTTGAAGCCAGTCCTACCGGGCACGGCCCTTCGCTAAGACCCAGTCCCAGACGCACCATTTTCAGACCAAAAACGGAGCTCACGGTGCCCATCAGCCAGGTAAAAGCGGAAAAGCCGAAAATGGATAGCGAAACCAACCCCCGGGTACCGCGTTTGGCAATAAAGAATCCTGCCGGGATCTGACTTACCGCATAGCCCAAAAAAAACATGCTGGCGATGGCCCCGGCTTCAAAGTTATTGATATGAAACTCATCAATGATAAACGGCAGCACCGCGCCGATATTCGTTCTGTCAGCGTAATTTATGGCATACACCAGAAAAATCATCGTCAAAACCACGAAACGATATTTTGTTTTCCTGGCGTCAGTACAGACAACAGTATCTATACGTGACATAGGGTATCCTCATTATTGTTTTATGTTTTTGTCGCGAACCTTACCGCATCGCGCCTTGGTATCAGGCCTGTGGTTGCAATATAACAACCCAAAAAGGAAAGGGTATTCAAAAAACCTCAATTATGAGTGAGAAAAATTTGCTTCGTGACTGCACGCAAATTCCTGCGAATTATGTTGCCTGGCATCCCTCGCCCTAAAACTGTTAACTTCATCACGAATTACGCCATTACTTATTTTGTCTCTATGTTATGCTGATGTGCCATTGTGGAGATAAGGACGAGCGTAGCTTCTTGCGAAGTAAAAATAATACCACCAGGCATTTTCTATTTGCTGGAGAAATGATGAATCAGCCGCTGCAAAATAAAAGTTTACCGATGCCCTCCTTACGCAATATTCAGGCATTTATTGAAGTGGCGGATACCGGCAGTCTCAATCTGGCCGCAGAGCATCTCAATATTACGGCCTCAGCGGTCAGCCATCAGATAGCCAGCCTGGAACAGTATCTCGGAAAGAAAATATTTTCCCGCAGCAGTAAAGGCATGGTGTTAACCGCAATTGGTGAAAAATATCTTAAAGAGGTTTCCGGAGCGTTAAATATTATTGGCCAGGCCACCAATCAGGTGATTAACGATATCCATCAGGATTATTTACGCATTCACTCCGCGCCCAGCTTTGGGCTCCTGTGGCTGATGCCCCGCCTGAACAAATTTCGCCAGGCCTGGCCCGAGCTTAAAATTAGCCTGACCTGCTCTTATGAAAGTATCCAGTTCTCCCGCGATAATATTGATATCGATATTCGCCATGGGCTCTCACAATGGCCGACTCTGGTGGTCAAAACCATAAAAAATGAACGCATGCTCCCCTATAGCTCATCAACTTATTTAGCCAGCCGCGAAGTTCAGACCATTGAAGACTTACTGACCTGCGATCTTATCCACTCCGACAGCACGCTGATCGGCTGGAGCAACTGGTTATCCTGGCACAAGGTTCGCGGCTGGAATAAAAGCTTTATTTTTAATTTTGACCGTTCCTATATGAGCATTGAGGCCGCACGCATGGGTATGGGCATTATTCTTGAAAGTAATTTGCTGGCCGGTCAGAGCGTTCGGCAACGGCACCTCGAGCCGGTTTTTTCCAGCGACGCGAGTATGCCGGTTAACGCCCATCACTTCGTTTTGCCGCACCCTAACGAGCAAAAAGAGAAAGTGAAGATCTTTTTTAACTGGGTTGCCGAAGAGCTCAGTCATGAGGGATTTCATATCTAATCGTCGATGCTGGACAAAGCGGCAACCTGCGCCTAGAGTTAATCAATCGATTGATTAACTCTTTCCGCGTGATGACCACCACACCGACTACCAGCAAGGGAGAGCAGGCGAAAAGCCAGCTCATCGCCGCCGCTATCGCCCAGTTCGGCGAATACGGCCTGCACGCCACGACCCGCGATATTGCCGCCCAGGCCGGGCAGAATATCGCTGCGATCGCCTACTATTTTGGTTCTAAGGACGATCTCTATCTCGCCTGCGCCCAGTGGATCGCCGATTTTATCGAGCACAATTTCCGCCCCCACGCGCAGGCGGCGGAAGCGCTATTCGCTCAGCCTCTTCCGGACAAAGCCGCCATGCGCACTCTGATTCTGCGCGCCTGTCAGAATATGATTTTGCTGCTGACCCAGGATGATACGGTTAACTTGAGCAAATTTATCTCCCGCGAACAGCTATCGCCGACTGCGGCCTACCGGCTTATCCACGATCAGGTCATTGCTCCGCTACACTGCTACCTGACCCGTTTAATCGCCGCTTATACCGGCCTTAACCCTGACAGCACGCAGATGGTGCTGCACACGCACGCGCTACTTGGCGAAGTGCTCGCCTTTCGTCTTGGCCGGGAAACGGTGCTGCGCCGCGCGGGCTGGGCTGAATTCGATCGGCAAAAAACCGAGCAAATTTTTGAAGTTATTACCTGCCATATAGATTTCGTTCTGGAAGGATTATCGCAAAGGGGTCTGGAGTCATGAAAAAACCGCTCATCGTCGTTGTGCTGCTTCTCCTGCTGGCCGCTGTCATTGGCGGAGGCTGGTGGTGGTACCAGAGCAGCCAGCAAAAAGAGCTCACGCTTTATGGCAACGTGGATATTCGCACCGTTAACCTGAGCTTTCGCGTGGGCGGACGGCTGGCATCGCTCAGCGTCGACGAGGGCGATGCGATAAAAGCCGGGCAGACGCTGGGCGAGCTTGATCGCGCGCCCTACGAAAACGCCCTGCAGCAGGCGCAAGCCAACGTTTCCACCGCCCAGGCGCAGTACGACCTGATGATGGCGGGATATCGCTCGGAGGAGATTGCCCAAGCCGCCGCCGCGGTCAACCAGGCGCAGGCGGCTTACGACTATGCGCAGAACTTCTATCAGCGCCAGCTGGGGCTACGCAAAAGCAGCGCCATCTCCGCGAACGATCTGGAAAACGCCCGCTCCTCGCGCGATCAGGCCCAGGCGACGCTGAAATCCGCGCAGGATAAGCTGCGCCAGTATCGCGCGGGGAACCGTCCGCAGGAAATCGCCCAGGCCAGAGCCAGCCTCGAACAGGCGCAGGCCGCGCTGGCGCAGGCGAAGCTGGACCTGCACGATACCACGTTGACCTCGCCGTCCGACGGAACGCTGATGACCCGCGCCGTCGAGCCGGGCAGCATGCTTAGCGCGGGCGGTACCGTAATGACGCTGTCGTTAACCCATCCGGTATGGGTACGCGCCTACATCGATGAAACCAACCTGGGCCAGGCCCAGCCGGGGCGCGAAGTGCTGCTTTACACCGATAGTCGCCCGGATAAACCCTATCGCGGCAAAATCGGCTTCGTCTCCCCTACCGCTGAATTCACGCCGAAAACCGTGGAAACCCCGGACCTGCGCACCGATCTGGTTTATCGCCTGCGAATTGTGGTCACCGATGCCGACGACGCGCTGCGTCAGGGGATGCCGGTCACCGTGGCCTTCAGTCATGGAAACGGCCAATGAGCGAAGACGTGATTACGCTGAGCGGCCTGACCCGGAGCTTTGCCGGGATGGACCGCCCGGCCGTCGCGCCGCTGGACTGCACCATTCACTCCGGCTATGTGACCGGTCTGGTGGGCCCGGATGGCGCCGGAAAAACCACCCTGATGCGCATGCTCGCCGGGCTGCTGAAGCCCGACGCAGGCAGCGCAAAGGTGATCGGCTTCGACCCGATTGCTGACGATAGCGCCCTGCACGCGGTGCTCGGCTATATGCCGCAAAAATTCGGTCTGTATGAAGATCTGACGGTGATGGAAAATCTCACGCTCTACGCCGACCTGCGCAGCGTGACCGGCGAGGCGCGGGAGAAAACCTTCGCCCGGCTGCTGGAGTTTACCTCTCTCGGCCCCTTTACCGGCCGGCTGGCGGGTAAGCTTTCCGGCGGCATGAAGCAGAAACTCGGCCTGGCCTGTACCCTCGTCGGCGAGCCGAAGGTGCTGCTGCTGGATGAGCCCGGCGTCGGCGTCGACCCCATCTCACGCCGCGAGCTGTGGCAGATGGTACACGAGCTGGCGGGCGACGGGATGCTGATCCTCTGGAGCACCTCCTACCTCGACGAGGCCGAGCAGTGCCGGGACGTTCTGTTGATGAACGAGGGCCAGCTGCTTTACCAGGGAGCGCCAAAAGAGCTGACGCAGACCATGGCGGGACGCAGTTTTTTGATTTCCAGTACCCGGGAGAATAACCGCCGCCTGCTCCAGCGCACCCTGAAGCTGCCGCAGGTCAGCGATGGCGTCATTCAGGGTAAATCGGTACGCCTGATCATTAAAAAAGAGGCCAGCATCAGCGAAGTAAAGAACGCTGCCGATATGCCGCCGCTGGAGGTCGCTGAAACCGCGCCGCGTTTTGAAGACGCCTTTATCGACCTGCTCGGCGGTGCCGGTACCGCCGAATCGCCGCTGGGCAAAATTATCCATACCGTGGAAGGCTCCCATGAGGACACGGTGATTGAAGCGCAGACCCTGACCAAGAAATTCGGCGATTTCGCCGCTACCGATCACGTCGATTTTCAGGTTAAACGTGGGGAGATTTTCGGCCTTCTCGGGCCTAACGGCGCGGGTAAGTCTACCACTTTTAAGATGATGTGCGGCCTGCTGGTCCCCACCTCCGGTAAAGCGCTGGTTCTGGGGATGGACCTGAAGGTCAGCTCCGGCAAAGCGCGTCAGCATCTGGGCTATATGGCGCAGAAGTTCTCGCTGTACGGTAACCTTTCCGTTGAGCAGAACCTGCGCTTCTTCTCCGGCGTATACGGCCTGCGCGGACGGGCGCAGAACGACAAAATCGCCAGCATGAGCGAGGCGTTCGGCCTGAAAAGCATCGCCAGGCAGGCCGCCGACGATCTGCCGCTTGGCTATAAACAACGCCTGGCGCTGGCCTGCTCGCTGATGCATGAACCGGATATCCTGTTTCTTGACGAACCCACTTCCGGCGTCGATCCCCTCACCCGCCGCGAGTTCTGGCTGCATATCAACAGCATGGTCGATAAAGGCGTCACGGTGATGGTGACCACCCACTTTATGGATGAGGCGGAGTATTGCGATCGTATCGGTCTGGTCTATCACGGCAAATTGATCGCCAGCGGCACGCCGGACGATCTGAAGGCGCTGGCGGCGGATGAAAAACAGCCTGACCCAACGATGGAGCAGGCATTTATCACCCTCATCCATGACTGGGATAAGGAGAACGCCGGTGAGCGCTAAACTGCTATCGTGGCGGCGCGTACGCGCCCTGTGCGTGAAAGAGACGCGGCAGATCGTCCGCGACCCCAGCAGCTGGCTGATTGCGGTGGTGATCCCCCTGCTGCTGCTGTTCATTTTTGGCTACGGGATTAACCTCGACTCCAGCAAGCTGCGGGTGGGCGTGCTGCTGGAGCAGCAGAGCGAAGAGGCGCTGGATTTTGTCCATACCATGACCGGCTCCCCCTATATTGACGCCACCATCAGCGATAACCGCCAGGAACTGGTGCAGATGATGCAGGCGGGACGCATTCGCGCCCTGGTCACCCTACCGGTGGACTTCGACCAGAAGATGGCCCGTCCCGGCGACGACGCGCCGATCCAGCTCATCACCGACGGCAGCGAACCCAATACCGCTAACTTCGCCCAGGGCTACGTCGAAGGCATCTGGCAAATCTGGCAGCAGCAGCGGGCGGAAGATCGCGGTGAAACCTTCGAGCCGCTGATCGACGTGCAGATGCGCTACTGGTTTAACCCGGCCGCCATCAGCCAGCATTTTATTATCCCCGGCGCGATTACCATCATTATGACGGTGGTCGGCGCGATCCTGACGTCGCTGGTGGTGGCCCGCGAGTGGGAACGCGGCACGATGGAAGCGCTGCTGTCGACCGAGATTACCCGCGCCGAGCTGCTGCTGTGCAAGCTGATCCCCTACTATTTCCTCGGCATGCTGGCGATGCTGCTGTGTATGCTGGTGGCGGTGTTTATTCTCGGCGTGCCGTTCCGCGGTTCGCTGGTGATTCTGTTTTTTATTACCAGCCTGTTTTTGCTGAGTACCCTGGGCATGGGGCTGCTGATTTCCACCATCACCCGTAACCAGTTTAACGCCGCGCAGGTCGCGCTGAATGCCGCGTTCCTGCCGTCAATCATGCTCTCCGGATTTATTTTTCAGATAGACAGCATGCCGGCGATAATTCGCGCCGTGACCTACGTGATCCCGGCGCGCTATTTTGTCAGCACTCTGCAAAGCCTGTTTCTGGCGGGCAATATCCCGGTGGTGCTGTTGGTGAACGTGCTGTTCCTGATCGCCTCGGCGGTGATGTTTATCGGCCTGACGTGGCTGAAAACCAAACGACGTCTGGATTAATTTGCCTGCGCGCCCCCCGGTACAAGGGCTGGCAAACGGGTAGCCCGGATAAGCGCAGCGCAATCCGGGGATCACAAAGAGAGAATATGAGATGTTTCATCGCTTATGGACGTTAATCCGCAAAGAGCTACAGTCGCTGCTGCGTGAACCGCAGACGCGGGCGATTTTAATTATGCCAGTACTCATTCAGGTGCTGCTGTTCCCCTTTGCCGCCACGCTGGAGGTGACTAACGCCACCATCGCCATCTATAACGAAGACAACGGCAAGCACGCCGTGGAGCTGACCCAGCGCTTTGCCCGCGCTAAAGCCTTCACCCACGTCCTGCTGCTGAAAAGCCCTCAGGAGATAAGACCGACCATTGACGAACAAAAGGCGCTGCTGGTCGTGCGATTCCCGGCAGATTTTTCGCGCAACCTCGATACCTGGCAGACCGCCCCTCTCCAGCTGTTGCTTGATGGGCGCAACTCCAACAGCGCGCAGATCGCCGCGAACTATCTCCAGCAGATCGTCAAAAACTATCAGCAGGCGTTAATGGAAGGCAAAGCCAAACCAAACAACAGCGAGCTGGTGGTACGCAACTGGTATAACCCGAATCTCGATTACAAATGGTTCGTCGTGCCGTCGCTAATCGCCATGATCACCACCATCGGCGTGATGATCGTCACCTCGCTCTCCGTTGCCCGCGAGCGCGAACAGGGTACGCTCGATCAGCTGCTGGTCTCGCCGCTGGCAACCTGGCAGATCTTTATCGGTAAAGCGGTGCCGGCGCTAATCGTCGCGACCCTGCAGGCCACCATCGTGCTGGGAATTGGTATCTGGGCCTATCAAATCCCCTTTGCCGGCTCGCTGCTGCTGTTTTACTTTACGATGATTGTCTACGGCCTGTCGCTGGTAGGATTCGGCCTGCTGATTTCGTCACTGTGCTCCACGCAGCAGCAGGCGTTTATCGGCGTGTTCGTCTTTATGATGCCGGCAATTCTGCTCTCGGGCTACGTTTCGCCTGTGGAGAATATGCCGCAATGGCTGCAGGATTTGACGTGGGTAAACCCGATACGTCACTTTACCGATATCACCAAGCAGATCTATCTGAAGGATGCGAGTCGGGAAATTGTGTGGGGAAGTTTGTGGCCGCTACTGGTCATAGCGGCCACCACCGGCTCAGCGGCGTATGCGATGTTCCGAAGAAAGATCGCGTAGTTTTTTATCTTTCGCCAGCAGTGAAACCACCGCCGGACCTGCCAGTATGGCCAGCCCGGCGAGGGCTAACAGCAGGTTGTTGTGCAGCACGCGCGACAGCAGCCACAGCACGATTACCGCCGCGCCGAAGTACCAGGTGGTGGTGAGCTCCTCAAGGAAATCACCGACGTCGCGCCAGCGCTCATCGTGGTGACGCTGCAAGAACAGCATCGACAGTAACGTGACGCCGTACAGCACGCACAAACCTAATCCGACGCGCACCAGCGCGCCGCTCATCCAACCCATCACCAGTACTGCCACGACCAGTAGATGCAACATAATCTGCCAGCAACTAAGACCCGTTGCGACGCGTACACGTTGTTGCCACTTCATGGCTTCTCTCCTGAAGGATTTTTCTCTGCTACTCAGAGTACCGCACTTTACGGAAAATTCCGTATCACCGCATCTTTTTGTGACCTCTACTACACTATTTCCTACAGGAAAGTGACATTGCCCAGAGAAATAAGGACAACCAAATGCCGCGATTTTCGCTAAACGTGCTGACAATTAACACTCATAAAGGGTTCACTGCCTTCAATCGCCGCTTTATTTTACCCGAGCTGCGCGAAGCGGTGCGTAGCGTCAGCGCCGACATTGTTTGCCTGCAGGAGGTGATGGGTGCGCACGAAATTCATCCGCTGCATATCGAAAACTGGCCGGATACGACCCACTATGAATTTCTTGCCGATACCATGTGGAGCGATTACGCCTACGGTCGCAATGCGGTTTATCCGGAAGGGCATCACGGCAACGCGGTACTTTCTCGCTTTCCTATAGAACATTATCAAAATCTGGATGTTTCGGTCGGCAACAGCGAAAAGCGCGGCCTGCTCTATTGCCGCATCGTCCCGCCCGAAAGCGGGATCGCTATCCATGTGATCTGCGCGCATCTGGGTCTGCGTTCTCATCAGCGCCAGGCCCAGCTGACGATGCTGGCGGACTGGGTAAACGGTTTGCCCGCGGGCGAGCCGGTGGTAGTGGCCGGTGATTTTAACGACTGGCAGCAGCAGGCTAACCGCCAGCTTAAAGCCCAGGCCGGGCTGGAGGAGATTTTTACCCGCGCCAGAGGGCGCCCGGCGCGAACTTTCCCGGTCAGCTTCCCTCTGCTGCGCCTCGACCGCATATACGTAAAAAACGCCCATGCCAGCCAGCCAAAAGCGCTGGCGTTAAAACAGTGGCGTCATTTGTCCGATCATGCACCGCTTAGCGTGGAGATACATCTGTGAAATGCAGCTGGCAGGAAGGAAACCGCATTCGGCTATTAGAAAATGGCGATAACTATTATCCGGCATTATTTGCCGCTATTGATCGCGCGCAGCAGCGGGTGATTCTGGAATCCTTTATCTGGTTCGAGGATGACGTCGGCAAGCAGCTGCATGCCGTGTTGCTCAAAGCGGCCCAGCGCGGCGTGCGCGTAGAAGTCCTACTGGACGGTTACGGCTCTCCGGATTTGAGCGAAAGCTTTGTGGGCGAACTGACGTCGGCCGGGGTGATTTTTCGCTACTACGATCCGCGCCCGCGGCTGCTCGGCATGCGCACCAATTTATTCCGCCGCATGCATCGTAAAATCGTGGTGATCGACGACGTTACCGCCTTTGTCGGCGGCATTAACTACTCCGCCGAGCATATGACCGATTACGGTCCCGAGGCCAAACAGGACTACGCCGTGCAGGTTGAAGGGCCGGTGGTGCTCGACATTCTGCAGTTTGAACTGGAAAACCTGCCCACCAGCGAAGCCACCCGCCGCTGGTGGCGCCGCCGTCGGCATAAGCCCGAAGTCAACCGCAATCCCGGCGAGGCTCAGGCGCTGTTTATCTGGCGGGATAATCAGGATCATCGCGATGATATCGAACGCCACTATCTGAAAATGCTGACCACCGCCCGCCGGGAAGTGATTATCGCCAACGCCTACTTTTTCCCCGGCTATCGGCTGCTGCATGCGATGCGCAACGCTGCCCGCCGCGGCGTACGCGTCAAGCTTATTGTCCAGGGCGAACCGGATATCCCGATTGTTAAATTCGGCGCACGACTGCTGTACCACTACCTGGTCAAAGGCGGCGTGCAGATTTTTGAATATCGCCGCCGTCCGCTGCACGGCAAAGTGGCGCTGGCGGACGACCACTGGGCCACCGTCGGCTCCAGCAACCTCGACCCGCTCAGCCTGTCACTCAATCTGGAAGCCAACCTGGTGATACACGACCGCGAATTCAACCAGACGTTGCGCGATAATCTCAATGGCTTAATCGCCAACGACTGCCGCGAAGTGGATAAGCGCATTTTGTCGAAACGAACCTGGTGGCGGCTCGGGATTAGCGTGCTGGCGTTCCACTTCCTGCGCCACTTCCCCGCGTGGGTCGGATGGCTTCCGGCCCATACGCCCCTGCTGTCGCGCGTTCAGCCTCCGGTTCAGCCAGAAATTGAAACCCAGGATCGCGTGGACCCGGAAAACCAGGAGGTCAAATCCTGATGGCGAAATCTCACCCTCGCTGGCGGATGGCGAAAAAAATCCTGACGGTGCTCTTTTTTATCGCCGTCGTTGTGCTGCTGGTCGTTTACGCACAGAAAATCGACTGGCAGGAAGTGTGGAAAGTGATTCGTGATTACAACCGTACGGCGCTGCTCAGCGCCATAGGCCTGGTTATCGCCAGCTACCTGATCTATGGCTGCTACGACCTGCTGGGACGCGCCTACTGCGGCCACAAGCTGGCTAAACGCCAGGTGATGCTGGTGTCGTTTATTTGCTATGCCTTTAACCTGACGCTCAGCACCTGGGTGGGTGGGATTGGTATGCGCTATCGGCTCTACTCGCGCCTCGGCCTGAGCGGCGCAACCATTACCCGAATTTTTTCGCTGAGCATTACCACCAACTGGCTGGGCTATATTCTGCTCGGCGGCATCATTTTTAGCTCCGGCATGGTGAAGGTGCCCGAGCGCTGGTATATCAGTCAGTCGTCGCTGCAAATTCTCGGCGTCATTTTGCTGCTGATTTCCGCGTTCTATTTATGGGCCTGCGCCTTTGCTAAAAAGCGCCATCTGACGATAAAAGGCCAGCGGCTGGTTCTGCCCTCCTGGCGCTTCGCGATATTGCAGATGGCGGTTTCCAGCCTGAACTGGATGGCGATGGGGGCGATTATCTGGCTACTGCTGGGGCCACAGGTGGACTATTTCCTCGTGCTCGGCGTGCTGCTGGTCAGCAGCATTGCGGGAGTTATCGTGCATATTCCGGCAGGGATTGGCGTGCTTGAGGCGGTGTTTATCGCCATGCTTTCCGGCGAAGATATTTCGCGCGGCGCGATCATCGCCGCCCTGCTCGCCTATCGCGCGCTTTACTACTTCCTGCCGCTGCTGCTGGCGACCATCGGCTACCTGATTCTGGAGAGCCGGGCAAAGCATCTGCGGGCGAAAAACCAGCGCAAGCTGGCGGGTGAGAAGTAAAAAATCCCCGGTCGCGGATGCTGACCGGGGCTGCAGTTTCACGCGGTTTGGTAGATATCGTGGATATCTGCCGCTATTTTATCCACTCCTCTGTTGATGAACTTTCCCGGTGGCGCTTCGCTGACCGTGCTACAAGTTCACCACCGTCTGAGATCCGGTAGCCCGGACAGATGCGCAGCATCGCCTCCGGGAAACTTTGCTTCTGACCAAAGCTAAAGGTTCATCGTTTTCTGCGGTCTGGTAGCCCGGATAAGCGCATCGCGCCGCTCTCCGGGAACGAATTAACGACGGTTGCCGAAAATGCGCAGCAGCATCAGGAACAGGTTGATAAAGTCCAGATACAGCGTCAGAGCCCCGAGAATCGAGTATTTGCGCAGCGTCGACGTATCGCGAACGTCAATCTGCTCGCCGATATTTTTCAGCTTCTGGGTGTCATAGGCGGTCAGGCCGACGAATACGATCACCCCGATATAGGTCACCGCCCACATCAGCGCTTCACTCTTGAGCCAGAAGTTAACCAGCGACGCCAGCACGATACCGATGAGCGCCATAAACAGCATATTGCCGAAGCCGCTCAGATCGCGTTTAGTGGTATAGCCGTAAAGGCTCATCACGCCAAACATCCCGCCGGCAACCACGAAGGTACTGGCGATCGATGAGTAGGTATAGACGAGGAATATACTGGATAAGGTGAGTCCGGTTAGCGCCGAATAGAGCATAAACAGGGTCGTCGCCATACCGGCGCTGAGGCGCTGCACCATGCCCGAGAGCACGAACACCAACCCCAACTGGGCGATAATTAGCCCAAAGAAGGTAATTTTGCTGGAAAAAACAAACATCATCACCGCCGGGGTGTTAGCGGCAAACCACGCGATAAACGCCGTGAGCAGCAGCCCGACCGTCATCCAGCCGTATACCTGCGCCATATAAGTTTGTAGCCCGCTGCGCCCCTGGACGATGGTACCGGAACGAGGATATCTGTCCATGACTGTCTCCTGATTAACGAAATTTATCTTCTAAGCGTACCACACTACCAGCGTTCTGCCGCCTTGCGGTCGCTATCTCGCGCATCCACCCAGCGCTCGCCTTCCGGCGTCGCCTCGCGCTTCCAGAACGGCGCGCGGGTCTTCAGGTAATCCATAATAAACTCCCCCGCCGCAAACGCGCTGCCGCGATGGGCGCTGGTGACGCCGACAAAGACAATCTCTTCCCCGGGCCACATTTCGCCGATACGATGAATCACCGTCACCCGGCCCAGCGGCCAGCGCTCGCGCGCCTGTTCCACGATCTCCGCCAGCGATTTTTCCGTCATTCCCGGATAGTGCTCAAGGGTCAGCGCTTTGACGCTGTCGCCAAGGTTGTGGTTGCGGACTTTACCGGTGAACGTCACCACCGCGCCGTCTTCATCGCGCTCGGCCAGCCAGGGATATTCCTCGCCGACTTTAAAGCGGTCATGGCTGACAATAATACGCGTCTGCGTCATATTAGCCCCCGGTAACCGGCGGGAAAAATGCCACTTCATCCCCGGGCGCCAGCGGATGATCAAAGGTCGTCAGCGTCTGATTTACCGCCGCCAGCAGTTTGCCCTCTTCCAGCGCCAGCGCCCAGCGGTCGCCGCGGGCGATGAGCTGCTGGCGAACGGCTTCAACCGTGGTCAGCCCGTTCGGTTCGAGAGTCAGGGAGTCGGTGCCGAGCAGTTCGCGCACCTGGGCAAAAAAAAGAACTTTAATCATGGCTAGCTTCCACTCTGAAATCGCCGGACTTACCGCCGCTTTTCGCCAGCAGGCGCACCGGGCCAATCACCATATCTTTCTGCACCGCCTTGCACATATCGTAAATGGTCAGCGCGGCAACGGAAGCGGCGGTCAGAGCTTCCATCTCGACGCCGGTTTTACCGGTCAAACGGCACAGGGATTCGATACGCACCCGGTTGTGCTCGGGCTGCGCCTGCAGATTCACTTCGACTTTGCTCAGCATCAGCGGATGACAAAGCGGGATCAGCTCCCAGGTGCGTTTGGCCGCCTGAATCCCGGCGATACGCGCGGTGGCGAAGACGTCGCCTTTGTGATGACTGCCGTCGATAATCATCGCCAGCGTCGTCGCCTGCATTTCAACATAGGCCTCGGCGCGCGCCTCGCGAACCGTCTCCGCTTTCCCTGAGACATCGACCATGTGCGCTTCGCCGGCGGCGTTAATATGGGTCAGCTGTGACATAAACTACTTCTTAAGATGAGAGATAAAGTTGCAAGGGCGCGTGCGCGCATCGAGCTGCGGCGCAATGATATTGTCCCATGCGGTACGACAGGCCTTGGTTGAACCAGGCATGGCAAAAATCAGCGTGCGGTTGGCTACCCCGGCAACGGCGCGGGATTGCAGGGTCGAGGTGCCAATCTCCTCAAAGGAGAGCATGCGGAATACCTCACCGAATCCTTCCACCTCGCGGTCAAACAGCGGCAGCAGCGCTTCCGGCGCCTGGTCGCCGTCGGTAAAGCCGGTACCGCCGGTAATCAGCACCACCTGCACCTCATCGCCGGCAATCCACGCCGATACCTGGGCGCGAATGGCGTAGCGGTTCTCTTTAACAATCGCCTTATCGACGATGACGTGCCCCGCCTCTTGGGCGGCATCGCGCAGCCAGTGGCCGGAGGTGTCGTCCTCTTCGCCGCGTCGGCTGGAAACGGTGAGAATAGCAATACGGGTCGGGATAAACTCAGCGCTGGCCTGACTCATTAGATCGCTCCTTAAAATGCATTATCCGCCAATATACGACAGGTTCTGGGTAATACCGGTGTTGCCCTGATGCAGGAAATGGGTCTGTTTTTTATGGGTTAACGCTTCGGAAATCCGCGCTTCCAGCGCCGGCTGCTGCTGCTCATCGGCAAGCAGATCGCGCAGATCGACGCCGCCTTCGCCAAACAGGCACAGGTGCAGTTTTCCTACGGAAGAGACGCGCAGACGGTTGCAGGTGGCGCAGAAGTCTTTTTCATAAGGCATGATCAGGCCGATTTCCCCGGCATAGTCGGGGTGGCAAAACACCTGCGCCGGACCATCGCTACGCTGGCGGATCTGATGGATCCAGCCGCGGCGCAGCAATTCATCACGCAGCACCATGCCGGATATATGATGGCGGCGGAACAGTTCACTGCCTTCGCCGGTTTCCATCAATTCGATAAAACGTAGCTGAATGCGGCGCGGCTGGATCCACGCGAGAAAGGTATCAAGCTGATGATGGTTAACATCGCGCATCAGCACGGTATTGACCTTCACTTTTTCGAAGCCAGCGGCAAATGCGGCATCAATGCCGTCCATCACCTGACGAAATTTGTCCTGGCCGGTTATAGCATGAAACTGACGGGCGTCGAGGCTATCCACGCTGACGTTAATCGCCGTCAGTCCGGCATCGCGCCAGCTTTCAACATCCCGCGCCAGCCGGTAGCCGTTAGTGGTGACCGCAATCTGGCGAATAGAGGGGTTTTCCCGCACGGCGGCGATGATGTCGGTAAAATCGCGTCGCAGAGAGGGTTCACCGCCGGTCAGGCGCACCTTTTCGGTTCCCAGAGCGGAGAAAGCCCGCGTGACGCGACGCACTTCATCGACGCTGAGAAAGCCTTTATTAGTGACGGCGCCGGGCTTATAGCCATCGGGGAGACAGTAGGTGCAACGAAAGTTGCATACGTCGGTAATCGACAAACGCAGATAGTAAAACTTCCGCGCAAATGCATCGGTAAGCTGTGAAGCCATAGACACCTTTCCAAATACGGGAGACGCGGTCATTTCTTTTCGCGCCCTGGTGGCAACCGAAGTTGTCACGGCCAAAGCACCATATCTTTCGACACAGGCACAGAGGCTAGAGTGTTAGTGGGTTACGCCGAATAGTAGCGCGGAAACCAGGGTTATGCCATACCCACATTTCGTTATGTAACGATGTATATAACGGATTTATCTCGCTTTTTTACGACTAAGCGTGTGAGAAAGCAGCGTAATTCATCCCTCCCCTCTTTGCCTTCGGGCGGTAACAGATCCGTTGAGTATTTAATTTTTCCCGCGCAGTAGGTTATCTGGAGCGCAAAAGCTGTAAAAATATCACCCTGGCAATCGGCGGGAATTCACCAGTACGCTGATATTCTCGCCATTGCCACGCTAAAATATCCTTCATGCCCGGAGAGAACGGACATCGTTTTTTAAGGTGAAATCAGTTACTGTGAGCCCGATTAATTGAGATAAGGATTTTTATGCGCAATCGTACTTTCGCCGATCTTGATCGCGTTGTGGCTCTCGGCGGCGGACACGGGCTGGGACGGGTAATGTCATCGCTTTCTTCGCTGGGTTCGCGCCTGACGGGCATTGTGACTACAACCGATAACGGCGGATCAACAGGACGTATTCGCCGCGCGGAAGGCGGCATCGCCTGGGGCGATATGCGCAACTGTATTAATCAGTTAATTGCTGAACCCAGCGTGGCCTCGGCGATGTTTGAATACCGTTTTAGCGGTAACGGCGAACTTTCCGGGCATAACCTCGGAAACCTGATGCTTAAGGCCCTCGATCATCTGAGCGTTCGGCCGCTTGAAGCGATCAATTTGATCCGCAATTTACTGAAGGTCGATGCGTTTCTGATCCCGATGTCGGAACAGCCGGTCGATCTGATGGCTATCGATCAGGACGGGCACGAAATTTACGGCGAAGTCAATATCGATCAGTTGGCCTGCGTACCGCGCGAGCTTATGCTCTCCCCGCCGGTGCCCACAACCCGGGAGGCGCTAGAAGCTATCGCCGAAGCCGATTTAATCCTCATTGGCCCCGGCAGTTTCTATACCAGCCTGATGCCGATTTTGCTGCTTGATGAACTGGCGCAAGCGCTGCGCCGCACGCCCGCGCCAATGGTATTTATCGATAACCTCGGCAAAGAGCATAGCCCGGCGGCCAGCCTGACGCTGGCCGACAGGGTCGCCATTATGGAGCAACAAATCGGCAAACGAGTAATTGACGCGCTGGTTGTCGGCCCGAAAGCCGATACCGCAGGGGTTGAACAGCGGGTCATCATTCAGACGCCGCTGGACGCCAGCGATGTGCCCTATCGCCACGATCGGCAGCTATTACGCAACGCGCTGGAACAGGCCATTCAGGCGTTAGGTTAATCCTCAAGCGGCTTAATTGTGGCGGCAAAAGCTGGCTGGCTTAAAATCTTAAGGTTGTCTTAAAAAAGAATCGGCAGGATAGCGGACATCTCTTCATGTGGACGTTCGCTATGTCGTTATTTTCTTTACGTCGGCCGGTACTCAACCGTACGGCCTATTTGCTTCTGTTCGCCTGCTATATCGGCCTCGCGCTGAATCTTGCTTTCTATCGCCAGGCATTTACCCTGCTGCCGGTTAACGGTCTGCATAACTGGCTGGTATTCCTCAGTATGCCGATAGTGGCCATCAGCGTGATGAATATCATCACCACTCTCGCCTCGTTCCTGAAGCTCGACCGCCTCGTGGTTAGCCTGTTTATTTTGCTCAGCGCCTCGGCCCAGTATTTTATCTGGACCTTCGGGGTGGTTATCGATCGGGCGATGATTACCAATATTTTCGATACCACGCCCGCGGAGAGCTTTGCGCTGCTCTCCGGGAAAATGGTGCTGATACTGGGGCTTTCCGGCATTCTGGCCGTCGTCGCGGCATGGTGGATCAAAATTCGCAAGCCGCAGACGCTTTGGCGCAGTCTTGCCGTACGGCTGGTGAGCATCGCGGTTTCAGCGCTGCTGATTATTCTGGTCGCCGCCCTCTTCTATAAAGATTACGCTTCGCTGTTTCGCAACAACAAAGAGCTGGTAAAGTCCCTGAGCCCGTCAAACAGCATTGTGGCGGTGAATTCATGGTATGCGCATAACAGAATGGACAATCTTCCGCTGGTCAAAATTGGCGAAGACGCCGTTCAGAAGCCGCAGATGCGCAGCGGGCCGCGGAAAAATCTGACCATTGTAGTGTTAGGTGAAACATCGCGGGCGGCCAACTTCTCCCTGAACGGCTACTCTCGCGAGACCAACCCGCGTCTGAAGCAGGATAACGTGATCTATTTCGCTAATACGACTTCCTGCGGCACCGCTACCGCGGTTTCCGTCCCCTGCATGTTCTCTAATATGCCGCGCGCCCACTATGATGAAGAGCTGGCGCATCATCAGGAAGGCGTGCTGGATATCCTGCAACGGGCGGGAATTAAAGTGCAGTGGAATGACAACGACGGCGGCTGTAAAGGGGCCTGCGACCGGGTGCCGCACGAAAACGTCACCGATCTTAAGCTGAACGGCCAGTGCATCGACGGCGAGTGCTACGACGAAGTGCTGTTCCATAATCTGGATAGCTATATCGATAATCTACAGCAGGACGGGATTATCGTTCTGCATACCATCGGCAGCCACGGGCCGACCTACTACAATCGCTATCCGGCGCAGTTTAAACAGTTTACGCCGACCTGCGATACCAATGAGATCCAGAGCTGCACCCAGCAACAGCTCACTAATACCTACGACAACACGATTTTGTATGTCGATTATGTGGTCGACAAAGCGATAAAATTACTGCAGTCGAAGCAGGATAAATTTACCACCAGCCTGGTATATCTCTCAGATCACGGAGAGTCGCTTGGCGAGGATGGGGTGTATTTGCACGGGCTGCCGTGGTCCATAGCGCCGGATACGCAAAAACATGTGCCCATGCTGCTGTGGTTGTCAGCGGATTATCAACAGCGCTATGGGGTCTCCAGCCAGTGTTTGCAGCAAAAAGCGAAAACCCAAACGTATTCGCAGGATAACCTTTTCTCCACCCTGCTCGGTCTGCTCGGGGTCAGCACTCACGAGTACCAGGCAACAGACGATATTTTAACGCCATGTAGAGAGGCAGGCCGATGAAAATTTTAGTCATTGAAGACGATGCGCTCCTGTTACAAGGATTAATTCTGGCGATGCAAAGCGAGGGCTACGTGTGCGACGGCGTCTCTACCGCCCACGAAGCCGCGCTCTCGCTGGCCAGCAACCACTACAGTCTGGTGGTGCTTGACCTCGGGCTGCCCGATGAGGACGGCCTGCACTTTCTGGCACGCATGCGGCGAGAGAAGTTTAGCCAGCCGGTGCTGATCCTCACCGCCCGCGATACCGTCGATGAACGTATTAGCGGCCTGGATACCGGCGCGGATGACTATCTGGTTAAACCCTTCGCTCTTGAAGAGCTTAACGCGCGCATCCGCGCCCTGCTGCGTCGCCACAACAATCAGGGCGATAACGAGCTGACTATCGGTAACCTGCGCCTGAACGTCACCCGGCGGCTGGTCTGGCTCGGCGAACAGTCCCTGGATCTAACCCCGAAAGAGTACGCGCTGCTCTCCCGCCTGATGATGAAGGCGGGCAGTCCGGTACACCGCGAAATTCTTTATAACGATATCTACAGCTGGGACAACGAACCGGCCACTAATACGCTGGAAGTGCATATCCATAATTTACGCGATAAGGTGGGTAAATCGCGGATCCGCACCGTCCGCGGCTTCGGCTATATGCTGGTCGATAATGCAGGAGCCGAATAACGCTATGGCTCTGTTTGTCAGTAAAAACTGGACCATGCGCCATCGGCTGCTGCTGACCATTGGCGCGATACTGGCGGTTTGCCAGCTCATCAGCGTGTTCTGGCTGTGGCATGAAAGCCAGGAACAGATTCAGCTGCTGGTGGCCAGCGCCATCGAAGGTCATAATAATCAGAAGCATATTGAGCATGAGGTTCGTGAAGCGGTAGCCAGTCTGCTGATCCCGAGCCTGCTGATTATCGGCCTGGCGCTCTATATCTCCCTGCTGGCGGTGAAAAAAATCACCAGGCCGCTATCCCGCCTCCAGCAGGAACTTGAAAGCCGTACCCCGGATAACCTGCGGCCTATCGCCCTGCAAGAGTCGGTGCCCGAAGTCACCGCGGTCACTACCGCGATTAATCAGCTGGTCTCCCGCCTTAACTTAACGCTCGATCGCGAGCGCCTGTTTACCGCCGACGTCGCCCATGAGCTGCGCACGCCCCTGGCCGGATTGCGTCTGCATCTGGAGCTGCTGGCGAAAGTGCATGGCGTTAGCGTCGCCCCGCTGATCCAGCGCCTCGATCAGATGACCAACAGCATTAATCAACTGCTTCAGCTGGCGCGGGTCGGCCAGTCTTTCTCCGCCGGCAGCTATCAGCAGGTCAGGCTGAAGGAAGATGTGATCGAGCCGCTGCGCAGCGAACTGGAGACGATGCTGGAACAGCGTCAGCAAAAGCTGGTGGTCAGCGACAAAGAGGGTGAAGCGATAGTGTCAGGTGACGCCACGCTGGTGCAGGTGATTTTACGCAATCTGGTAGAAAACGCGCATCGTTACAGCCCGACGGGTTCGACGATTAAAGTGTCGATAGCCCCCGGCTCCACGCCGGTTCTGGCGGTAGAAGATGAAGGTCCGGGCATTGATGAGGCCAAAAGCGGTGAATTGAGCAAAGCGTTCGTCCGCATGGACAGCCGCTACGGTGGTATCGGGCTCGGGTTAAGCATCGTCACCCGCATCGCCCAGCTGCACGACGCCCAGTTCTTTTTACATAACCGTCAGCCCGGGCCCGGCGTTCGCGCGTGGGTGCTTTTTCCCGACACGGTCCGTCAGAACGTCAGCACCCATTGATGAAAAAAGGCAACGACGATAACAAAAGCGCAGGTGACTGCCAGATATTCGCGGAAGGTTAATTTTTGCATGGCGCTATCCTCAGTAGATTGAGGATAGTTTCGCCAAACAATATTAAGCCAACATTAAGCATCACGGAAAATCGCGACAGAGGGGCAATAAATAGACAAAACGTGTTGCGCCTCGTTTTGGCTCATGCGCTCGCTTTTCTCTCGGGTGGTGGCTAACGCCTTACCCGCCCCACGAAAAACACCGCCCGTCCCCCCTGAAGCACCGGTAAAGCCCGGGCGATATTTATCTGGCAACTCCGCTACGAAGCGGCGATAAACAGATCGCGCAGCTGATGAAGCTGGTCGCGAATTTGCGCCGCCTCTTCGAACTCCAGATTCTGCGCGTGCTGCATCATCTGCGCTTCCAGCTCGTGGATCTTCTGCTGCAGCGCCTTCGGCGTGAGCGCCACGACATCCGCCTCAACCGGCGAGCGAGACTTGCCGCGCCCCTTAGTTTTCGTTTTGGCAATATTCTGACCGAGCGCCAGAATGTCGACCACTTTCTTATTCAGCCCCTGCGGAACAATACCGTGCTCTTCGTTATAGGCCTGCTGCTTCTCGCGGCGACGTTCGGTTTCACCGATCGCTTTCGCCATTGACGGCGTAATTTTATCGCCATAGAGAATCGCTTTACCGTTGATGTTGCGCGCCGCGCGGCCAATGGTCTGAATCAGCGAGCGTTCAGAGCGCAGGAAGCCTTCTTTATCGGCGTCCAGGATCGCCACCAGCGAGACTTCCGGCATATCCAGACCTTCACGCAGGAGGTTGATCCCTACCAGCACGTCAAACTCGCCGAGGCGCAGATCGCGGATAATCTCCATACGCTCGACGGTATCGATATCCGAATGCAGATAGCGCACCCGCTCGCCGTGCTCTTCCAGATATTCGGTTAAGTCTTCCGCCATCCGTTTGGTCAGCGTGGTGACCAATACGCGCTCGTTGATCGCGGTACGCAGGCGAATTTCCGACAGCAGGTCGTCGACCTGAGTGGCTACCGGGCGCACTTCGATGACCGGATCCAGTAGCCCGGTCGGGCGGACAACCTGGTCGACGACTTCGTCGCCGGATTTATCCAGCTCATAGGTGCCCGGCGTTGCCGAAACGTAGATCGTTTGCGGCGCCAGGGCCTCAAACTCTTCAAACTTCATCGGACGGTTATCCAGCGCGGACGGCAGACGGAAACCGTACTCCACCAGCGTCTCTTTACGCGCCCGGTCTCCGCGGTACATGCCGCCGATTTGCGGAATCGTGACGTGGGATTCATCAATCACCAGCAGACCATCAGCCGGCAGGTAGTCGAACAGCGTCGGCGGCGGCTCGCCCGGCCCGCGCCCTGACAGATAGCGCGAGTAGTTTTCAATCCCCGAGCAGTAGCCTAGCTCGTTCATCATTTCGAGATCGAACTGAGTACGCTGGCTGAGGCGCTGCTCTTCCAGCAGCTTATTGTTTTCCAGCAGCACCTTACGCCGCTCCGCCAGCTCGGTTTTGATCTCTTCCATCGCCTGGACAATACGTTCGCGCGGAGTGACGTAGTGGGTTTTCGGGTAGACGGTAAAGCGCGGGATCGTCGACTCGATGTGGCCGGTGAGCGGGTCGAACAGCGACAGGCGCTCGACTTCTTCATCGAACAGCTCTACGCGCAGCGCGACGTCGTCAGACTCCGCCGGGAAGATATCGATCACCTCGCCGCGCACGCGGAAGGTACCCCGCTGGAAGGCCTGATCGTTGCGGGTATACTGCAGTTCAGCCAGGCGGCGCAAAATGGCGCGCTGGTCGATGATCATGCCGACCGTCAGGTGCAGCATCATCTTCAGATAGAGGTCCGGATCGCCGAGACCGTAGATGGCGGAGACCGAGGCAACCACCACCACGTCACGACGCTCCAGCAGCGCTTTGGTTGCCGACAGACGCATCTGTTCAATATGTTCGTTTACCGAAGCATCTTTCTCGATGAAGGTGTCCGAGCTTGGCACATAGGCTTCCGGCTGATAGTAGTCGTAGTACGAGACGAAATACTCCACCGCGTTCTCCGGGAAGAACTCTTTCATCTCGCCGTATAGCTGCGCCGCCAGCGTTTTGTTCGGCGCCAGCACCATCGTCGGGCGCTGCAGGTCGGCAATGACGTTGGCGATGGTAAAAGTTTTACCTGAGCCGGTCACCCCGAGCAGCGTTTGATGCGCCAGGCCATCTTCCAGCCCCTCTTCCAGGCGACGAATGGCTTCCGGCTGGTCGCCGGAGGGACGGAAAGCAGAATGCAGCTTGAACGGTTTACTCATCTATCAGGACCTGAAGAAGGGTTGAACGGCAGGTCTTTAATTCTACTCGCCAGCACAGCTTTTGCCAATAAAAAATACTGGATATAAAAACAGTATCCTATTATCGTATCCGGGCGAATCAGCCCTTTTTGCCGTCAGAATAGACGAATAAATAGCGCTTTTGCGCATAATCCACCACTCTGTGGGGTTATCCCCAGAAAGTATTGACATTTAACATTTGTCAAGCGAGTGGATGAATGTTTTATGGCAGCCGGTGACACTTTTCTTACAGGCATTGCTTTTATTTAAGCATTTGAAATATAATGAAATTTAATAAAAGACGGGTTTCGCGTCAATTCGCCCGCAGGCCGCGTAGTCTCTAGCTTACCGCAAGTTTTCTAACTCTAATACACAAGGTTATCCACAGGAATAGTGGATAACTGTCTGCAGCCCCTGACCCAAGCCACCCGAACAAAACCGAGCGGACCGGCAAAACCCGCTGCGAAAAAAATTTATTGAATTTTTTTTGCTGTTTATCGGCAAAGATTAGCTGGATTTTTTATTATTTTTTGCACCACATTCCAGCGCGCGGGCACCGGGAAAGTGCAAGCGCCGTCCGCTTTCTGACGCCGCCGCCTGCATTCAACGGCAAAAACCGAGAGTTCTTTTTCCTGGCAAGAGATTTGCAGCATCTTCTCGTCGCCTGATATCTCAGGAAAGGAGAAAACGTCTATGTTGAGTCTACGTGCCGTGAATCACTATTACGGAAGCCAGCACACGCTGTGGAATGTTGACCTTGAACTCTGGCCGGGGAAATGCACCTGCGTGCTGGGGCGTCAGGGCATGGGTAAAACCACGCTGGTTAACTGTATTACCGGGCATCTGCCAGTCGCCAGCGGCAGTATGACCTGGCAGGACGCGGGGGCGGCTCCTTATGACCTGATGCCGCTCTCCGCCCAGTCGCGCAGCGCTATCGGCATAGGCTACGTCCCGCAGGATAAACGTATTTTTTCGCAGCTAAGCGTTGAGGAAAATCTGCATATAGCCCTTGCTGCGGGCGGCGAATCCGCATCGGGCATGGCCGGAGAGATTTATGAGCTCTTTCCGGAGCTTTACGCGCTGCGCCAAAGTAAAGGGATTACCCTGACCGCCGACGACCAGTACCAGCTGGCGCTGGCGAGGGCGTTGATAACCCGCCCGCGCCTGCTGATCCTCGACGAACCCTCACGCGGCGGCGGCCCGCGCTTTTTGCACAAGCTCGGGGATTTACTGGTACGGTTGAACCGCGATATTGGCCTGACGGTGCTGATCGCCGAACAACACCTGCCGTTTATCCGTCGGGTGGCGGATCGTTTCTGTCTCCTGCACTGCGGACGCAGCGTGGCCCAGGGCGACGTTATGCAGTTGGATGCGCCGCTGCTGGCAAAATGGATGACGCCGGATCCAGCGCGCTGAGATCGAGATACTGGCCGAGATCCTCGCGCTGCTGCGCATTCGCCAGCCACGGAATTTCTCCAAGCAGCGGCGCGGGCAGTACGCGCTCTAGCGTTGCCAGATATTCAGAGTGACGCTTGCCCGGCGGCTGGATATCGTTAGCGATCCATCCCGCCAGCGGCAGTCCGGCCTGCTGCACCGCCTGAGCGGTCAGCATCGCGTGGTTGATGCACCCCAGCTTGACCCCGACGACGAGAATCACCGGTAGCCGCTCCGCCTGTACCCAATCGGCAAAGGTCAGCGTTTCTGACAGCGGCGTAAACCAGCCCCCCGCCCCTTCCACCAGTACCCAATCAGACCGTTCCTCCAGTTCGCGCAGACCCGCAGAGATCGCGGCGGCGTCAATCGGCCTCCCTTCATCGGCGCTAATGATATGCGGCGAGGTCGGCTCGGCAAAGGTAAAGGGATTAATCTGTTCGTAGCTCAGCACCGCGCGGCTATTGCGCTGCAGGGCCAACGCATCTTCATTGCGCAATCCCTGCGCCGTATGGTCGCTGCCGGAGGCCACCGGTTTATAGCCCGCGCTATGAAATCCCGCGCGGTTAGCCGCCTGCAGCAGCGCGCAGCTGGCGACGGTTTTCCCCACTTCGGTGTCGGTACCGGTAACGAAAAAACGTTTAATCACGTTCGATGACTCCTGTAAAAAGTTGGTACGTCAGCGGACTTTGTCCCTGCTGCTGCGGCCAGGCGAGCTGAAGCTGCCGCAGCTTACCGCGGCTGAGCGGCGCAGGGCTGCGTCCGTGGTGCAGATGGGTAGCGCCGATGCCTTTCAGCGAGCGCATCGCGCTGAGCGCATCGGTAAACGGCAGCGTAATGGCATGGACGCGGCCGGTCGCGCGGCGACCGGCCAGCGCATCACGCACCGCCTGCTCGCTGAGAAAACGGTTGGCGTGCGGCTGCTCATCGATAGCTCGCCAGGCCTGGTTCAGCTCCGGCAAAGAGCCCGCCAGTAGGGTGCTGAACGCCACGCGTCCGCCGGGCCGCACCACCCGGGAAAGTTCGTCAAGGGCGGTGACGAGGTTGTCGCACCACTGCACCGCCAGGTTGCTCCACGCCAGGTCGACGCAGCCGTTCGCCAGCGGCAGCGCTTCGATGTCGCCTTCGACGTAGCAATGCGCGCAGCCGCCGCGGCGGGCTTCAGCCAGCATGTCGACGGAAAGGTCCAGCGCCGTCACCCGACTCCCCGCATCAAGCCAGAAGCGGCTCATGCTACCGGGACCGCAACCCGCGTCCAGCACCTCGGGGAAGGTTTTAATATCGAGCTGCGCCAGCAGCAGAGAGGCGCTACGCCGCTGTAATTCGTCATGCAGGGCGTACTGTCCCGCCGCGCGGCCAAACGCCGCCGCTACCGCGCGTTTATTCACCACCGTCATGCAGTACCTCCAGCAGCCGGGCAATATCGGCGGAATCGTGCGCAGCGGTCAACGTCAGGCGCAGGCGGGCGCTACCGACGGGAACCGTCGGCGGGCGGATTGCCGTCGCCCAGCAGCCGCGCTCGCGTAGACAGGCTGCCAGCCGCAGCGCGCGAGCGTTATCGCCGACGATCAGCGGCTGAATCGCGCTGTCAGAATGGGTCAGTTCGCCGGAATAATGGGTCATTTCGCGGCGAAAATCTGCAATATGGCCAGCCAGCTTTTCCCGCCGCTGCCGGCCATCGTCGCTACGTATCACCTCAAGCGCGGCGCTGAGCGCCACTGCCTGCGCCGGGGGCATGGCGGTGCTGTAAATGAGATGGCGGGCAAACTGCAGCAGATAATCCGCCAGCGCTTCGCTACAGAGGACCGCCGCCCCGCTGACGCCAAACGCTTTACCGAAGGTGACGTTCAGCAAATCCGGATGAACCTGCTGGCTATAACAGCTGCCTCGCCCCTCTTCGCCGAGCGCGCCGATACCGTGCGCGTCGTCAACCAGCAGAAGCGCCCCGGCCTCCCGCGACGCTTGCTGAACCTCCGCCAGCGGCGCGCTATCGCCGTCCATGCTAAAAATGCCTTCAGTCACCACCAGCTGCTGACCGGATAGCGGTTTCGCCAGCAGTTCCCGCAGATGTCGGGAGTCATTGTGCTGAAAACGCCGCAGCTGCGCCGGGCTAAGGCTGGCGGCTTCCAGCAACGAGGCGTGGCTGAGACGATCGGCGACAATCCGATCCTCTTTGCCCGCGAGAGCGGCAATCACCGCCTGATTCGCGGCAAAGCCGGAAATAAACAGCAGCGCGCGCGGATAGCCCAGCCAGTCGGCCAGCTGGTCTTCCAGCACGTGGTGCGCCTCGCTGTAGCCGCTGACGTGGCCGGAACCGCCGCTGCCGACGCCGTAGCGCTCCGCGCCCTGCTGCCAGGCCTTGACGATCGTTGGATGCTGACTGAGGCCCAGATAATCGTTGCTGGAAAAATTGAGCCAGCGCTGCCCTTCACGAATAAGCCAGCGTCCTGCGCCCTGGGTCACCGGCAGGCGACGGCGCAACGCATCCGCCGCCTGCCGCTCCGCCAGCGCTTGTTCGATACGGTGCTGCCAGCTCATAGCGCCGCCGCGTTGTAATATTCCTCGGTATCCGGGTTCATCAACGCCTGCTCCAGGCGCTGCTGTTGGGCGTTATCGCCTTCCAGCACCGCGGTCTGCTGCGGGTTGATCCCCAGCTTGCGGAACAGCTGCAGGTCTTTATCCTCTTCCGGGTTTGGCGTGGTCAGCAGCTTGCAGCCGTAGAAAATCGAGTTCGCCCCGGCCATAAAGCACATCGCCTGGGTCTGTTCGTTCATCTGTTCGCGACCGGCGGAAAGGCGCACGTGCGAGGTCGGCATCATGATGCGCGCAATGGCGATAGTACGAATAAAATCAAAGGCATCAACGTCGTCATTATCCGCCAGCGGCGTGCCTTTGACCTTTACCAGCATATTGATCGGCACGCTTTCCGGCGGCGTCGGCAGATTGGCCAACTGCAGCAGCAGCCCGGCACGGTCTTTGACCGTTTCCCCGAGCCCGACAATACCGCCGGAGCACACTTTAATTCCGGCATCGCGCACTTTGTCGAGGGTATCGAGGCGCTCCTGATAAGTGCGGGTGGTAATAATATTGCCGTAGAACTCCGGCGAGGTATCGAGGTTGTGGTTGTAGTAATCCAGGCCGGCGCCTGCCAGACGCTGCGCCTGGCTCTCGTTCAGCGTGCCAAGCGTCATACATGCCTCCAGCCCCAGCGCTTTCACCCCTTTTACCATCTGCTCAAGATACGGCATATCGCGATCGTTCGGGTTCTTCCACGCCGCGCCCATACAGAAGCGGGTTGAACCGGCTTGTTTCGCCTGCCGCGCCGACTCCAGCACCTGCTCAACCTCCATCAGGCGTTCGGATTCAAGGCCGGTTTTATAGCGCGCGCTTTGCGGGCAGTATTTGCAATCTTCCGGGCAGGCGCCGGTCTTAATCGACAGCAGCGTGCTGACCTGAACCTGGCGCGGGTCGAAGTGTTGACGGTGGACCTGCTGCGCTTCAAACAGCAGATCCAGAAATGGTTTATTAAATAACTCAGTGACTTGCGACATTGTCCAACGTGGGTGGTGAGCCATTAGCCTCTCCAAAAGTCGTACACGTTCTATTTCACACAGCCTCTTTGTTGGCTGCACTCGCGCACCCCAGTCACATAGTGAACTTTGCTCATGGGGTTTTCTCGTTTGCCGCCTCGATGCTGCGCGAAATATTTTGTGTACGATTCATTGTAAGTTCAGTGTAGACTTGTAAACCTAAATGTTTTCAAAATGGTTTACAAGTCGATTATGACAACGGACGATCTCGCTTTCGATCGGCGCCACATCTGGCACCCTTACACTTCAATGACTTCACCGCTGCCGGTCTATCCGGTAGTGGCCGCCCACGGCTGCGAGCTGACCCTCGCCGGCGGCGAGCAGCTGGTTGACGGCATGTCGTCCTGGTGGGCGGCGATTCATGGCTACAATCACCCGCGCCTGAATGCGGCGATGAAAGCGCAGATCGACCAGATGTCGCACGTCATGTTTGGTGGGATAACCCACCCTTCGGCGGTGGCCCTGTGCCGCCAGCTGGTGGCGATGACCCCGGAAAGCCTTGAGTGCGTGTTCCTCGCCGATTCCGGCTCCGTTGCCGTCGAAGTGGCGATGAAAATGGCGCTACAGTACTGGCAGGCGAAGGGCGACCCGCGCCGGCGCTTTCTTACTTTCCGCAACGGCTATCACGGCGATACCTTCGGCGCGATGTCGGTCTGCGATCCGACGAACTCAATGCACAGCCTGTGGCAAGGTTATTTGCCGGATAACCTCTTCGCCCCGGCGCCGCAGAGCCGCTTCGACGGCGACTGGGATGAGCGGGATATGGCGCCGTTCGCCCGACTGATGGCCGCCCATCGTCATGAAATCGCCGCGGTGATCCTCGAGCCGATTGTTCAGGGCGCGGGCGGAATGCGGATGTACCATCCCGAGTGGCTCCGGCGGATCCGCAGAATGTGCGATCGCGAAGGTATCCTGCTGATCGCCGATGAGATTGCCACCGGGTTCGGCCGCACCGGTAAGCTGTTTGCCTGCGAGCACGCGGGGATTACGGCGGATATTCTGTGCCTTGGCAAAGCGCTAACCGGCGGTACCATGACGCTCTCCGCCACCCTCACCACGCGTCAGGTGGCGGAAACCATCAGCGACGGTGAAGCGGGCTGCTTTATGCACGGACCGACCTTTATGGGCAATCCGCTGGCCTGCGCGGTGGCGACCGAGAGTCTGCGTCTGCTGGAAAGCGGCGAGTGGCAGCAGCAGGTGGCGGGGATCGGAGTGCAGCTCAACGCCGAGCTGGCCCCGGCGCGCGAATCTGAACAGGTTGCCGACGTGCGGGTCTTAGGGGCGATTGGCGTGGTTGAGACGCATCGACCGGTTAATATGGCCGCCCTGCAGCGCTTCTTCGTCGAACAAGGCGTGTGGATACGTCCGTTCGGTCGCCTGATCTATCTGATGCCGCCGTACATCATTACGCCGGAGCAGCTAAGCCGCCTGACGCGGGCGGTTAACATCGCCGTTCAGGATGAAACATTTTTTAGCGAATAAGAGACGGTAAAGGCGCGGCGCACGCGCTACACTTCTTTGCTAATCAGTGAATTAATGCGAGGAGAGACGATGAAATTAATCAGTCATGATTTGCAGGACGGCGAGAAGCTGCCTAATCGCCATGTCTTCAACGGCATGGGCTACGATGGCGATAATATTTCACCGCACCTGGCGTGGGATGAGGTGCCGGCCGGCACTAAAAGCTTTGTGGTGACCTGTTTCGATCCCGATGCGCCGACCGGTTCCGGCTGGTGGCACTGGCTGGTGGCCAACCTTCCCGCCGATACCCGCGTGTTACCGCAGGGAGCCGGTTCCGGCCAGGCCGAACTGCCCGAAGAGGCGATTCAGACTCGTACCGATTTCGGTCAGACCGGATACGGCGGCGCAGCGCCGCCGAAGGGCGAGACCCATCGTTATATCTTTACCGTCCACGCGCTGGACGTCGAAAAAATTGCAGTCGATGAGGGCGCAAGCGGCGCGATGGTCGGCTTTAACGTCCATTTCCACAGCCTCGGCAGCGCGTCGATTACCGCCCTGTTTAGCTAACGATCCCGGAGGCGGTACTGCGCACCGGTCCGGGCTACAAAATCCGCAAACCATACGGACCCGTAGCCCGGACAGGCGTAACGCGCCGCCTCCGGGAAGATTAACTACTCCGTCACCGCCAGCACGGCGTTTTTTCTGACCCGCGCGAACCACACCGCCGTCAGCAGGCCGAGCCACACCAAACCGGCGATCAGCGCAATCCGCGTCTCTTCCACCATCCCCAGCACCGCAATAACCAGTCCCATAAACAGTAGCGTCAGCAGCGGCGCAACCGGCCAGAACGGCACCGGAAACGCGATAGCGCTACGCTCCTCAGCGGACAGACCGCGACGCATCGCAAAGTGGGCCAGCAGGATCATTAACCAGACCCATACCGTCGCGAAGGCCGCCAGCGAGGCAATCAGCACAAACACCTGCTCCGGCATCAGATAATTCAGCACCACCGCTGCCAGCAGCGCCACGCCCATGACCACCACCGTCATCCACGGCACCCCGTTGCTGGCGATGCGCTGGAAGCTCTTCGGCGCCAGCCCCTCTTTCGCCATACCGTACATCATGCGCCCCGCGCCAAAAATATCGCTGTTAATCGCCGAAATGCTGGCGCTGATGACGATGATATTCAGAATGGTGGCCGCTGCCGGAATGCCCAGGCCATCGAATATCAGTACGAAAGGACTACCTCGCTCGCCGAAGCTGTTCCACGGGAAAATCGCCATCAGAATCGCCAGGGTGCAGACATAAAACAGCACGATACGCAGCGGAATCGTATTGATCGCCTGCGGGATCACCTTGTGCGGATTCTTCGCTTCCGCAGCGGTGACGCCGATGATCTCAACGCCGCCAAAGGCAAACATGACGATTCCGAGCGAAGCCACGATCCCCTCCCAGCCGTTAGGGGCAAAGCCGCCGTGACTCCATAGGTTATCCAGCCCGGTTGCCGGGAAGGCGTTACCGAATCCGAAGAAAATAATGCTGCCGCCCGCCACAATCATGGCAATAATCGCCACCACTTTGATTAGCGACAGCCAGAACTCCATCTCGCCGAAAACGCGCACGCTGCACAGGTTCATGGCGCCGATAAAAAAGATAATGCTCAGCACCCAGATCCAGCGCGGAACATCGGGATACCACAGCCCCATGTAGATGCCGAAAGCGGTCACGTCCGCGAGGGCGACGATCACCATCTCAAAGGTGTAGGTCCAGCCGGTAATAAACCCCGCCAGCGGGCCAAGATACTGTCGCGCGTAGCTGCTGAAGGAGCCGGAAACCGGGTTGCGTACCGCCATTTCCCCCAGCGCCCGCATCACGATAAACACCGCCGCGCCGCCAATCAGATAGGCCAGCAGTACCGCCGGGCCTGCGGCCTTGATCGCCGATGCCGAGCCGTAGAACAGCCCGGTGCCGATGGCGGAACCGAGCGCGATAAAACGAATGTGACGGGCATTCAGCCCGCGCAGCAGGTGTGGCTTGTTTTGTTGTTGCATATGCAAGTGTCCTGATAGTTTTTATACGACGACAAATATGCGTGTAGGGTGGCCGGAAGGAAGATATCCTCCCGGCGCAGGTACAGAGAACAGCGATGGTTTAGCGTTGGTCTGAGAGCACGGCAGGCAGCAGCCGCGTAAGATGACGTGCGGCCAGAAGCGCAATGGCGTTTTCGATATCCGGAGCGAAGAAGCGGTCTTCGGTGTAGTGGGTCACCCGCTCGCGCAGCAGGTGGCGCGCCTCTTCCAGCAGCGGACTGCTGGTCAGGCCTTCACGCATATCCAGACCCTGCGCGGCAGCCAGCCACTCTACGGCCAGCACGCCGCGGGTATTTTCCGCCATCGCCCACAGGCGGCGACCGGCGGCTGGCGCCATTGAGACGTGGTCTTCCTGGTTAGCGGAGGTCGGCAGGCTGTCCACGCTGTGCGGATGCGACAGCGCTTTGTTTTCGCTGGCCAGCGCCGCCGCCGTCACCTGGGCGATCATAAAGCCGGAGTTGACGCCGCCGTTTTTCACCAGGAAAGGCGGCAGCTGCGACATATGGCTGTCCATCATCAGGGCGATTCGGCGCTCGGACAGCGAGCCAATTTCGGCAATCGCCAGCGCGATATTATCCGCCGCCATCGCCACCGGTTCGGCGTGGAAGTTGCCGCCGGAGATCACGTCGTTCTCGCTGGCAAATACCAGCGGGTTATCGGAGACCGCGTTGGCTTCAACCAGCAGCACTTCCGCCGCCTGGCGAAGCTGGGTCAGGCAGGCTCCCATCACCTGCGGCTGACAGCGCAGAGAATACGGGTCCTGCACCTTGGTGCAATTATGGTGGGATTGGGAAATTGCGCTGTCATCGGTCAATAGGTGGCGATAGAGCGCCGCGGCGTCAATCTGCCCCCGCTGGCCGCGCGCTTCATGAATACGCGGATCAAATGGACGACGCGATCCAAGCGCCGCCTCGGTGGTTAACGCCCCGCAGACCACTGCGGAAGCAAACAGGTCTTCGGCTTCGAACAGCCCGCGCAGGGCAAACGCCGTCGATGCCTGCGTGCCGTTGAGCAGCGCCAGCCCCTCTTTTGCCGCCAGAGTAATCGGCTCAAGCCCCGCCTGACGCAGCGCTTCCGTCGCCGGTAGCCACTCCCCTCCGCGCACCCGCGCTTTCCCCTCGCCAAGCAGGGTTAAGGACATATGCGCCAGCGGCGCGAGATCGCCGGACGCGCCGACCGATCCCTTCGCCGGGATCCACGGCGTTACCCCGGCGTTGACCAGGCCGATCAGCGCCTGAATCACGCTCAGGCGAATGCCGGAAAAGCCGCGCGACAGGCTATTAATTTTCAGCACCATAATCAGACGCGCGAGATCGTCATCCAGCGGTTCGCCGATCCCCGCCGCATGCGACAATACCAGTGAGCGCTGGAGATTTTCCAGGTCTTCGGTGGAGATACGGGTTTGCGCCAGTAGGCCAAAACCGGTGTTGATACCGTAGGCGGTGCGGCCTTCCGCCAGAATCGCGTTGACGCAGGCAACGCTGTCATCAATCGCCGCGAACGCGCTTTCGTCTAGCGTAATGTTCAGCGGCTGGCTGTAGACGTCGCGCAGCTGCGACAGGCTGAGTTGGCCCGGAATCAGTGTTAAAGCGTTCATTTAGCGTGCCCCTGCGTTGCTGCTACCATCGGAAGATTCAAACCTTGTTCTATCGCGCACTCAATAGCGATGTCGTAACCCGCATCGGCATGACGCATGACGCCGGTCGCCGGGTCGTTGTGCAGAACGCGGGCGATACGCGCCGCCGCTTCATCGGTACCGTCGCAGACGATAACCATGCCGGAGTGCTGCGAAAAGCCCATCCCTACCCCACCGCCGTGATGCAGCGACACCCAGGTCGCGCCGCTGGCGGTATTCAGTAAAGCGTTGAGCAGCGGCCAGTCGGAAACGGCGTCGGAACCATCGCGCATCGCTTCCGTTTCGCGGTTCGGGCTGGCGACCGAGCCGGAGTCAAGATGGTCGCGGCCGATGACGATCGGCGCGGAGACTTCGCCGCTGCGCACCATTTCGTTAAACGCCAGCCCCAGCTTCTGCCGCCACTCCAGTCCTACCCAGCAGATACGCGCCGGTAGTCCCTGAAAGCTGATACGCTCGCGGGCCATATCCAGCCAGTGATGCAGGTGCTTGTCGTCTTTAACGATCTCTTTCACTTTCGCGTCGGTTTTATAGATGTCCTGCGGGTCGCCGGACAGGGCAACCCAGCGGAACGGACCGATGCCGCGGCAGAACAGCGGGCGGATATAGGCGGGAACGAAGCCCGGGAAAGCAAACGCGTCGTCAACGCCCATCTCCTGAGCCATCTGGCGAATGTTATTGCCGTAGTCAAACGTCGGCACGCCCATTTCGTGGAATGCCAGCATCGCCTGCACGTGGTCGGCCATTGAGCGTTTTGCCGCCAGGATAGTGCCCTGCGGGTCAGACTCGGCTTTAGCCTGATACTCTTCCCAGCTCCAGCCTTTCGGCAGATAGCCGTGCAGCGGATCGTGGGCGCTGGTCTGATCGGTCACCATATCCGGACGCACGCCGCGCTTCACCATTTCCGGCACGATTTCCGCCGCGTTGCCGCATAGCGCGATAGAGATCGCCCGGCCTTCGGCGGTGTATTTTTTAATGCGCGCCAGCGCGTCATCCAGCGACGTCGCCTGTTCATCAACGTAGCGGGTACGCAGGCGGAAATCGATGCGGCTCTGCTGGCATTCGATATTCAGCGAGCAGGCACCCGCTAAGGTCGCGGCCAGCGGCTGCGCGCCGCCCATGCCGCCCAGACCAGCGGTCAGTACCCAGCGGCCCTTCAGGCTACCCTGATAGTGCTGGCGACCGGCCTCAACAAAGGTCTCATAGGTGCCCTGCACGATGCCCTGGCTGCCGATATAGATCCAGCTGCCGGCGGTCATCTGGCCGTACATCGCCAGCCCTTTGGCATCCAGCTCGTTAAAGTGTTCCCAGGTTGCCCAGTGCGGCACCAGGTTGGAGTTAGCGATCAGCACCCGCGGCGAGTTTTCATGGGTTTTGAAGACGCCCACCGGCTTGCCGGACTGCACCAGCAATGTTTCGTCGCTCTCGAGGTTTTTCAGCGCCTTCACGATGGCGTCGTAGCATTCCCAGTTGCGCGCCGCGCGTCCAATACCACCGTACACCACCAGCTCATGCGGGTTTTCGGCGACATCCGGGTCGAGGTTATTCATGAGCATACGCAGCGGGGCTTCGGTCAGCCAGCTCTTCGCATTTAACGTCGTGCCACGCGGTGCACGTACGTCCTGCTGGCGGTATTTGCTTTGCGACATCGGGGGTTCTCCTGACAATTAACGTTGTGTACGTAAATACATATACTTGTCTATACAAGCATGCGCAAGACAGGATTTAACAGAAATGATACATTTTTGTTATATTGCGTCAGCAATCACGTTTTGCCGACGCGCAGAGCGTTCAGGAGCCAAAATGGCCCTGGAGACGGTAGCGGCTGCCGGGGAAAAGCAGGCGCGCGTGGGAGACAATATGGGTGGTGGACCAGGTACGGCGGCGGATCAGCAGACACGGGTCGTGGGCATGAATATGCAGCAGCGCGCACTCCTCCGCCGTAGCCTGCACTGCCTCAACAATGTGCTCTCCCTCGGTTAAGGGGGCGATCAGCGACAGATAGTCGTGGGGAGTGGTGACGGTGTAGTCCTGATGCAGATAGTCCGGCACCACGGCGGCGTTAACGCAGCGGTCCTCAATCTGTACCGGGATCTCATTTTCAAAATGCACCATCAGCGAATGGAAAATGCGCGTTCCGGCGGCTACGTTCAGCGCTGCGGCCTGAATCAGGTCGGCCTGAGTTTCCTCCAGCAGCAGCACCTCGCAGCGGTGCTGATGATGGCGAGAGGCGATTTCTTCAGCGATGCTGCGCACTTCAAACAGCGCCGACTGCCCTTTTGGCTCCGCAACGAACGTTCCCACTCCCTGTAATCGCACCAGCAGGCCTTCATCGGTCAGCTCGCGCAGCGCCCGGTTAATGGTCATACGGCTAAAGCCAAACTGCGCCACCAGCTCCGCCTCCGAGGGGATGCGATCGTGCGGCCGCCAGACGCCGCTGTGGATCTTTTCGCTAATAGCCTGTTTCACCTTTTCATAGAATGGCGCAGGCGCGGAACGAGGTTGCGATGAGAACATGGCCGGGCTTCCTTGTGCTAATGGGCAGCGAAACGTCCAGAATATACTGAATCGCTATTGCCACCAATGGGCGATTTGCCACGCCAGACGCGCTGCCGCGCGGGCTCCCTGGCTATCAATATCGTACTGCGGGTTAAACTCGACCAGATCAACCGCCTGGAGCTTACCGCTGCGGCACAGCGGCTCGACGATGCGCAGCAGCGTCGCCAGCGGAACGCCGAGCGCGGCCGGCGCGGACACTGCGGGCATTTCACGCGCGGGCAGCACGTCGAGATCGATAGTCAGATACAGGCGATCGTAGCGGGCAATAAGATGCTCGATTTGCGGGATAACCCGCGCTTCAAAGGCGAAGAGCACCGCTAAATCGTCAATGATCGTCACCTCGCGGCGGGCAGCTTCGTCCAGCAGCGCCCGGGTATTAGCGGCGTAACTCACGCCGATACAGGTGTAGTGAAAAGCGCGCCGCTGCGCTTCACAGGCCAGCGCCAGCTGACGAAACGGCGTACCCGAGCTGGCCCGGTCGGCAATACGTAAGTCCAGATGCGCATCAAGGTTAATAATGCCAACCTCATCTGTGGGAAACGCGTCCAGCACGCCGGCGCCGTGGCCGAAAGCCGTCTCGTGACCGCCGCCCAGCACCAGCGTACGCTTGCCCGCGCGTTGGCAGGCCGTAACCGCTTCGCGCAGCGCCTGCTGCGCCGCTTCCAGCGCGTCGCCCTCTACGCTGACGCTCCCCATATCCACGCAGCGGTCGTGGCCGTCGTGGCTGGCCATATTCGCCAGCGCCCGGCGCAGGATTTCCGGGCCTTTAGCAGCGCCGGTTCGTCCTTTATTACGCCGAACCCCTTCGTCGCAGGCGAATCCCAGCAGAGCAATGTCACCGGGCTGCGCCTGCGGTTCAAAACGTTCGACGCGGGCGATAGTCTGAAACAGACGCAGCGCGTTGGCCGCCTCCGAGCTATCGTCGCGTCCCTGCCAAATCTCGGCGGGCGTCGGTTGCCATAGCTTCATACGATCTCTCCTCGCACCACGCGCTGCCAGAGCGGACTGCGCCCCGGCTCATAAACCATCTCAACCGGATGCACCGCATCCCAGATAGCAAAATCGGCAACGAAGCCCGCCGCCAGCTGACCGTGGCTCGCCTGACGGCCCAGCGCCTGCGCCGCATGACGGGTTACGCCTGCCCACGCCTCCTCCGGCGTCAGGCCAAATTTCACGCAAGCCATATTCATCGCCAGATGCAGGCTGGCAAAGGGGCTGGTACCGGGGTTGTAGTCCGTCGCCACCGCCATCGGAACCTGATGTTCGCGCAGCAGTTCAACCGGCGGCCTGCGGGTTTCGTTAAGGAAATAGAACGCGCCGGGCAGAAGCACCGCCACGGTGCCGCTGCGGCTCATCGCCGCCACGCCCTCTGGGGTCAGGTATTCGATATGGTCGGCGGACAGGCCTTTATAGCGGCTCACTAATTCGGCGCCGCCCAGCGAAGAGAGCTGCTCAACGTGACCTTTTACCGGGATACCTAATGCCTGGGCCGTACTGTAAACCCGTTCAGTCTGCGCGGGGGTAAAGCCGACGTTTTCGCAGAAGGCATCGACGCTTTCGAATAACCCCTCTTCCCACAGCGCCGGGAGAATAGTCTGGCACACCAGATCGATATAGCCGTCCGGGTCGCCTTGATACTCCGGCGGCGTGGCGTGGGCGGAAAGCAGCGTTGGCGAAATCTCCACGGCATGCGTCGCGGCAAGCTGTTGTATCACGCGCAGCATTTTGCGCTCGTTTTCAAGGTCCAGCCCGTAGCCGGATTTAATCTCCAGGGTGGTGAGGCCTTCGCGCAGCAGACGAGCCAGCCGCTGGCGGGCCAGCGCCAGCAGCTCCGCTTCGCTGCTTTCCCGGGTGGCGCGCACGGTCGCGTTAATGCCGCCGCCGTTTGCGCTAATGGTCTGGTAGGAAACGCCGTTGAGGCGCTGCTCCCACTCCTGCGCCCGGCTGCCGCCAAAAACCAGATGCGTATGGCAATCGATCAGCCCCGGCGTAAGCAGCCTGCCGCCGAGGTCGATACTTCGGCCGGCTGGCGCATCGCCTTCGGGCACAATGGCCTCAATACGGCCATCGCGCACCAGCAGCACGTGGTCCTCCAGCAGGCCATAAGGCCGGGCGTATCGAGGGTCGAGGGTAGCAAGGCGGACGTTTCGCCAGATTACGCGTTCGGAAAGAGTCTGTGTCATTGCGGTCAACTTGTCATGGGTTGTATAGACATTTATTTTGATTCCACGAGAAATGTCAACTCAGACCGGGGCAAATGTTATTTATTTGTGATCAAAAGCGGCCCGTTTCCGGCGCTGAATATGTAAAGGAAGCAACTTTTTTGCGCTACATCTTCCCGTTTCGCTTAAGTTGGTATAAAACAGCAGGCTTTAAAGGACTTATCCCCTTAATTTATTCTTGCCCGGAGCAACATGAACACATATTCCGTTTCCCGCCTGGCGCTGGCGCTGGCCTTTGGCGTGACGTTGTCCGCCTGTAGTTCGACGCCTGCCGATCAACAGCCCTCAACGCAGACTGCGCCGGGCACGGCCTCTCGTCCTGTTTTAACCGCCGATGAAGCAAAAAACTTTTTACCGGCGAGCTATTTCCAGTCTTTGGATCCTAACGCTGCGGCGTGGAGCCCATCCGCCATCAGCCTGCCGGCGCAGCCGGATTTTGTCGTGGGTCCTGCGGGCGCCCAGGGCGTAACGCATACCACCATTCAGGCCGCGGTGGATGCGGCGATTATCCGCCACTCCAACCGTCGTCAGTTTATCGCCATTATGCCGGGCGAATATGCGGGCACCGTATACGTTCCGGCGGCGCCTGGCGCGCTGACCCTGTACGGCACCGGCGAGAAGCCGATTGACGTCAAAATCAGCACAGCGCTTGATTCAGAAATGGATCCGGTCTCCTGGCGTCACCAGGTCAATCCGGGCGGTAAATATATGCCGGGTAAACCGGCCTGGTATATGTACGACAGCTGCCAGAGCCGACGTGCCGCCACCGTTGGCGTTATGTGTTCCGCGGTATTCTGGTCGCAGAACAACGGCCTGCAGCTGCAGAATCTGACCATCGCCAACAACCTTGGCGACAGCGTTGACGCGGGGACGCATCAGGCGGTGGCGCTGCGTAACGATGGCGATCGGGTACAGATTAACAATGTTAATATCCTTGGCCGCCAGAATACCTTTTTCGTGACCAACAGCGGCGTGCAAAATCGCCTGCAGGATAACCGCCAGACCCGTACGCTGGTCAGCAACAGCTATATAGAAGGCGATGTGGACATCGTTTCCGGTCGCGGAGCGGTCGTGTTTGAGAATACCGACTTCCGCGTAGTCAACTCGCGCACCCAGAAAGAGGCTTACGTTTTCGCCCCTGCCACCCTGAAAAGCGTGACCTACGGCTTCCTGGCGATCAACAGCCGCTTTACGGCGTCCGGCGATAACGTCGCGCAGCTGGGCCGCTCGTTAGACGTTGACGGCAATACCAATGGCCAGGTCGTTATTCGCGACAGCGTCATTAACGAAGGTTTTAACATTGCCAAACCGTGGGCTGATGCGGTCGGTTCCAATCGTCCTTTCAGCGGCAATACCGGAACGGCGGATGCCAAAGGCAACCCGCAGCGTAATCTGAACGACGCTAACTTCAATCGCATGTGGGAATACAATAACCGCGGCGTGGGGAGCTTCGTCGTCGCTGAACCGAAACAGTAACGCCTGACTTGAAGGGGGAGCGCCTCCCCCTTTCTCCTCCTCTTTCCTGCGGCCCCCTTTCCGTTGCAAATCATTACCTGGCGTCATGACGCTCTTTCATCAGAGCAGGCGACAATCCTGTACAAGTTTTTCACATTTTTATTACACCATAAGATAAGTAAAATCATATAGTTAAATTTATTTGTTAAAAAAACCCACTAAATGTACAAAATTTTTCTGCAAAAATTGTACATCCTGAAAATCGTGACTATAGTTATTACGTAAGTTTTGATTACTCTGCATTAACGAATTCTTATGAATTAAAAATTGCACACCATTTCTCTGAAATGGTGAAAAAACCGTATAACAAAGATGATGTTATCACTCATCTTTGTTAGTTGATTATGGCTAAAATAACCCGGGATTAACCATGCAGATAAAGAACACCATTCCAGCAGAATTTATATTTAACTCTGCGTTGTTGAAAAACATCGAACATATGGTGCGAATGGAGAACGAGGCCGTGAGCAATGAACGTTTAATCGTTGAGGTTCAGCGCCGTCTGAATGTCGAGAAAAATGAAATACTCGCTGACTTATACACCCAGACGCTGCATATGTTACGCGCGAAAAATCATCACTAAGCGTGATTTGTTAAAGTATTCTTTAATTAACACTTCTGCCTCGGAGGACAAATGAATAACGACAAGCAAGGTCTCTTTTTTAATCATTACGATCTTTGGATTAACAATAACCTTCTTCGTCAAGGATTACAGCTTGTACTAGATTCATTATCACCAGGCTGTTTTCATGGAAAATACGTCTTTTTCACCAGCGATAACTATTATGCGGTGCTCAATCATCATTACGACCGCAAAAGAGTTCGTTTTGTCCTGCTCACCGACGGCAACGATCTGAACTTCCTTAGCGAAATTCCGATGTACAGAATTCCTGCGCGCTCAACGCCCGCTGAGATAAAATCTTTTATTCTTCGCCCGACGTTGTTTGGTAAAAAACCTGACAGTGAAGCTGAAAGTATTGTTTTTACCAACCGCGAAAAAGAAGTGATTCGCCTGATGAACGATGGCGAAGCGATGGTTAATATTGGGAAGTCACTGAATTTACATATTAAAACAATTTACCAAATTCGCCTGACCTTAATTAAAAAACTAGGCTGTTCTGGTCGCACTGATTTTTTTAATATTAGCCGCAGCGAAACATTTAAAGCCTGGACTCAGCAAAATTTCTGATAGTTTACCTGCCAGCGCATGTTGCCATGCTTCAGGAAGACAAGCGGCGGAAAAACATCTCTAAGAATGTTCCGCTGCTAACCCTCTAAGACACTTACTCTCCGTGAAACTCGATGGTAAAGCCCTGACTTTGCCAGTGGCTAAGTAATTCTGCCTGCAAAGGGGTCAGCGCGCGGCCGGTCCAGACAAAAATGTGCTGACCCGGGAACAGTTCCGGGCGAGGAGAGTCGAGCGGTTCCGCCAGCACATTAACGTGCCAGGCGCGCTGGGACAATCGCCATGCTTCCAGCCACAGGCGAGTGCGATCTTCATTACCCCATCCTACTAACAGCGTCTCTTTACCCACCTTCTTACGCGATTCCGCAAGGATGGACGCCACGCAATCTATCAAAATGCCATCCAGCATACTGATGATAGCCAGGGAAGTGTTCTGGTCGAGATTAAGCTTGCTGCGCACGGGGACAAACAGCCGGTCAATAAGTTTATCTACGGGATATTCATGGCTGAGGGACATGATGCGGGTGCGTAATTTTGAGGGCTGAACACCTCGCAGAAGCGTCATCATCTCTTCCTGGAGCAGGACGGCTGCGTCTTGCGTTTCAGGCTGATGGCCTTCCAGAAGCGCCTTAACTTTGCCAACGGAGACGCCGCGATCGATCCAGCGTTTGATTTCCTCAATCCGCTGAACGTCCTCCTCGTCAAACTGGCGGTGTCCCCCCTCGCTTCTCTGCGGCTTCAGCAGACCGTATCTACGCTGCCATGCACGCAAAGTAACAGGGTTGATTCCGCAACGTTCGGCAACTTCACCGATGCTGTAATATGCCATTAGCGCCCTCTAACCTGATAATACTTTACCGACTAAATTAACTAATTTAGACGAGTTGTACAATTAACTTTTCTTGTACAGCTAAAATTAACAGGTCGGACGCCAATGTACACAGCAAAAAACAAGGCTTATTTTGCCGTTATACACGGCTTTTTAAGCGAAACGCTGCGCTGAGCAGCGTTCAAAAAATTAAAGAAGCTCGCAGGCTATTTTTTTCTCCGGCCAGGCTACCGGCGGAATGCCCCCGAAGCACGGGCTGGCAAATAAATTTCCCTGGAAATGCGTAATCCCCGCTGATTCCAGCCACATCCACTCTTCCGCCCGCTCAACCCCCACCGCTGAAATGGCAATTTCCAGGGAATTACAACATTTAATAATCGCCTGAACGATTGCCTGTTTCGGGCCGTGCTTATGGATATCTTTGACCAGCTGGCGATTAATCTTAATGCGGTCCGGCTGAAACTGCGCCAGCAGCACTAGCCCGGCAAACCCGGCGCCAAAGTGATCGATAGCCACGCGAATTCCCGCAGATTTTAGCTTTCGTACTGAATCGGTAAATTCATCAACGCGAGAAATCGCTTCGCTCTCGGTAAATTCCACAATAATTTGCTCGGGAATCAAACCACTGGCTTCAATTTCAGCCAACAGAAATTCGACAGCGTTGGGAACATTGACCAGCGTCATGGGTAACAGATTAATCGACAAGGTGCGTCCACGAAGATGCAAACGTCCCGCCATGGCGAAGGCGATGCGCTTACTGTGCAGATCCGTCCAGTAGATTTCCTCTCGCGAAAGTCCGTCAAAATAGACCGCTGGCGATTCACCGGAGTTGGTGCGCAGCAGCGCTTCATAGGAGACGACCTCTTTGGCAAACGGATCGATCACCGGCTGAAAAGCAAAGCTGCACTCGGCCTGCTCGAGCGGGGTTTCAGGATACCAGGCCTCGTCTTCTATCACAAAGTCCCAGCTTTCGGCCGCAGGAATTTCGTAATAGTTCTCCTTTTCCGTGGCTTCGACGAAGGTACGGAAAAAGTGGAGAGCTCTGTCGTCATAGATGAGCTGATATTTTGAGGTTCCTTTGTCCAGCACGGCCTGCAGAACTTCATCGCGGTCAAACTCTCGTAAATCAAAGAGTTCCATACCGATTTTGCCAAAGCGACGGGTTGGCCCATGGTCTCTGAGGAGCTCAACGAGGTTATGGTGCCGCGGGTCTTCGCAGATATGGCGATAAATTTCCTCAACCTTCTCTTCAGGTCCTTCTAATAGTTGAAAAAAATGGGTGCCGTTAAAAAGCAAAATACCCGACACGTCTTCCTGACCATTTTTTACATTTGCTGCAGCAACCATGCTTTCGAGCGATTTAATTGACACGTTGTCGCAGATATGGCTGCGATAAATGATGGTAGTGAGCATGAAATTTCCGACAGAAGAGATGAATGCTAATGAGATATTACAGTAGCAGGTCTACCCACATAAGTCCTGTAAAACAGCGCGCGTCCTTAACAAATAAATCACATTAACATCCTCTTTTCGCTGACATTCTTACCATCCTGCACACCTGTACAAGCCGTACATCTCCATTCGCTGTTTACCTTAAGATTTGTACAATTTAAAAAGCATACAAATCAATATGTTATAAAAAATATTAAGAAAATTAACATATTTTTTCCATTTTCTATGTACAAGTTGGCAAACATTGTATAACTTTAATCGCAACTTTACTGATAATTGAACTGACAGGAGCACATATGCAGCAGAACGGTTACATTCCTGACACGGCTAACGCTATTGCCCATTACTTCAATAAAGCTTCGTTGCCTTCTCAGCAGGAAACGTTGGGACAGATTGTTATGGATATCCTGAATGAAGGACGGAACCTGAATCGCAAATCCCTGTGTACGAAACTGCTGAGTCGCCTTGAAGTGGCTTCAGAACCTGAAGAAGAAAACCATTATCAAACGTTGATTGGTCTCTTGTTTGAGCATCAGGGGTAAAAGTAGCTTCAGTTATCTGGTGATTTAAGTCGTTACTGAATGAGGAAATATAGGGGATGGGCCAGTATCTGACACGGATTACCGGCTTGCTACTAAATTCCCAGTCAAGGAGATGACAATGATCAGAGATACCGTTATGAATCACAATGATTATGATCCATTAACCGATGTATTGATTGGAGAGGCTGTCCTCTCGCTACTCAAAAGCAAGGGGCCTATTAGTAAACAAGCACTGATCGGTAAACTCCAGGCCATGCAGGCCGGAGAACAAGATAAAAAGCGGCGGAATGCAATTGGGCGTATTATCGATGAAATCAGTAATATGGTAGCTCGCCGTGGAAACAACAAAACTGTGGGTACTTCAGGCGCTAAACACAATTGGGATAAGCCGAATTCATTATTAGGCTCCCCTCAGCAGCCAGGTACTAATAAAATACACTGACCTCTAACGGTCGAATGTTTAACTCACAACGTAGAGAATATGATGAGACAGACTATGCATCAGCAACCGGATATTTACGCAGGCCTGAACGATACCGCACTCTCTGAATATTTCCGCAACGCAGGCGACAGGCTGATCGATGAATCAGCGGTGATGTCACTGGCTATCAGTAGCATCCTGGAGTCTGAGGGGCATCTCAACAATAAAGCGATTATTCTGTGGTTAATTACGGCGCTGGAGACTACCAGCGATGTCGTAACCGCCGACGTTATCCGCAAAACGCTGGAAATCGTCGTAAGCTACACCATGGATGATATCTGATTTTTTAACCGGCAGTCATTCACAGGGATGTCACCTATCGCTAAGCGAATGGTTGTTTCGTTATATAGCTGTGGATACATCTACAATCCATGCGCAATATTATTGTTCTTAACACTCGCCACCGCTGAGCAGATGACTCATCTGCTCAGCGGTGTGTGTTAATTATAAATAAGATTTAATTTATTTTTGCTCGCCCTCGCCAGAAATAAACGCGATAGTTTTTGTTTCAATAAAGCCTGCGGTATTGGGTTATATGACCGCCGCCAGACGGCGAATCCCCTCAGCCAAAACCTCTGGCGGATGGTTTGCAAAGCCAAGCAATATTCCCTCACGTGACATTGGCCGCTGGCAATAGCGCGCAAAAGTTTGTACACCTAAGCCTATCTGGCGCGCCTTCCGCACCACCTCCTGTGCCCGTAAGCCATCCAGCAGCCAGCAGACTATATGCACGCCGGAATCCGTAGGATGCACCAGCATGCGCCCGGAAAAATAGAATTTAATCGCCGCCTCCAGCGCGCTTTTTCGCTCAAAACAGGCTTTACGGATCCGACGAACGTGGCTGGCATAGTGCCCCTCGCGGATGAAACGCGCCAGAACGGCCTGTTCCAGATATCCGCTACAGAGGTCAGTATAATATTTGGTGATGGCAAACTGTTCGCGCAAATGCTCGGGGACAACTAAAAAGCCCAGACGAAATGCCGGATACATCATCTTAGAGAATGTACCCGCATAGATGACCCGCTGATGTTTATCCAGCCCCTGTAACGCCTGCAGAGAGCGGGCGGCATAGCGAAATTCGCTATTGTAATCATCTTCGAATATCCAGGCGCGGTTAGCTTCCGCCCACTCCAGCAGAGCAAGCCTCCGCGGCAGACTCAGCGTGCCGCTGAGCGGAAACTGATGCGACGGCGCGGTATAGACCAGCTTAGCCCCGGGATAATGGTCTATTCCATCCTGAATATCCATGCCCTCATCGTCAACCCGAACGGGCCGAACAACGGCTCCCCTGGCGGCGAATGCACCGCGAGCGCCGTTATATCCGGGATCGTCCAGCCAGACTTCATCGCCCTTTTCCAGTAAAGCCTGCGCGGCGATCGTCAACGCTTGCTGAATGCCGTTAACAATAATCACCCGATCTTCGTGGCAATTTACGCCGCGCGTCGCCTGTATATAGTCGCTGATTGCCTGACGCAGCGGCAGGAATCCCCAGGAGGAGGCGTGCGATGCGAGTTCACGGCGCGATTGCCGCCAGACGCGCCCCAGCAATCGCCCCCACAAAGCATGAGGGAAAAGATCGGTACAGCCGATACCGACGGCGAAAACCGCGCCCATCTCTCCGCTATCTTCGCTTTCCGTCCATGAGGGTACCAGGGCTGACACATCAGGGTTCAGCGGCCCAACGCTGGCTATTGCCGTTTCCGGCGCCGTCGGCGACCCGTACTCGCTAATGACGTGATCCGGAATATGGTCGCAGACAAAGGTGCCTGCCCCCTTGCGCGTCAGCAGATAGCCTTCATCAATCAGGCGCTCAAACCCGGCAATGACCGAGTTGCGGGAGATCGCCATCATCTCAGCCAGCGCCCGGCTGGAGGGTATTTTTGCACCCGCCGATAACCGGCCATCCAGAATCGCGTGGCGCAGGGCGTGATAGACCTGGTCTTTAATCACGCCGCGCGTTAATAACAGTTCCAGGAACAGAGGGGCAATGGGTTTTGGCATGAGCGGCAGCGGCATCAACGTAATAAAAGTGGATCCTATAAATATACAGAAAGTGTCACTTTTTAGGAACCAGAACGCCTCCTATCATAACGCACAACCATCCGGTTTCTAAAAGTAAGGAATAAGCATGAAGAGCCAGAAAACCGACGTTAACCTCGCGGAAATTACCCTCCAACCCGCAGCTGAAACTGACTTTGCCGCGTGGCTGCCGCTGTGGAAAAGCTACCAGACGTTTTATCGCGTCGACATCCCGGACACCGTCACGCAACTCACCTGGAAGCGTTTTTTCCATTCTGTCGAACCCATGTATTGCGCGGTGGCAAAATGCGAAGGCAGGATTGTGGGATTCGTTCACTATCTCTTCCACCGCTCTACCTGGGCCGAAAGCGACTACTGCTATCTGGAAGATTTGTTCGTTGATCCGGCCGTTCGGGGCCAGCATATCGGCAAACAGTTGATTGAGTATGTACAGCTACAGGCGCGGAAGCGTCACTCAGCCAGCCTGTACTGGCACACGCATGAAACCAATCTGCGGGGTCAGCGCTTGTACAACTGGGTCGCGGAGAAAAGCGGCATGATTGAGTATCGTATGCGGGTGAAATAGCCCTTGCGCCAGGCGTAAAAAAACCTCGCCGCGGCGAGGTTTCGGTCACACCTGCGGGCTTAACGAGCGTTGACCACCACCCACATCGGGCCCTGGCCTACGGCATAGCGCCCTTTTTCCTGCAGCAGCCCCTGCTTGCCTTCGATTTCATACACCGCAATATGATGCGATTTCTGACCGGCAGCGATGAGGAATTTGCCGCTATGATCGAGATTAAAGCCGCGCGGCTGGGTTTCGGTATTTTGATAGCCCTCGATGGACAGCACGCTGCCGTCTTCCGAAACGCTAAAGATGGTAATAACGCTGGCGGTGCGATCGCAGGCGTAGAGGTGACGGCCATCGGACGTCAGGTGAATATCCGCCGCCCAGCGAACGCCGGTGAAATCAGGCGGCATCATGTCCAGCGTCTGCACGCACTCGATTTTGCCGTGTGGATCCTTCAGCTCCCATACGTCAACGGAGCTGTTCAGTTCGTTAACGCAGTAGCCGTATTGCTGGTTCGGATGGAAGACCATATGACGCGGGCCAGCGCCTTCAACGGTGGTCACCTCAGCCGGTTCCTGGGCAGCCAGGAAACCGTCGTCGCTCAGGGTAAACAGGCAGATACGATCCTGTTTCAGCGCCGGAACCCACAGGGTGCGATTGTCCGGGGAAATATTTGCCGAGTGGCAGCCTTCCAGCCCTTCCACCACCGCCACCGCTTCCCGCGGCAGGCCGTCCACCAGCGGCGTAACGCTTACGCAGCCCGCATTATAGGATGCGCTGAACACAAAGCGGCCCTGATGATCGGTAGAGATGTGCGTTGGGCTACCGGGCAGCGCGGCTTCGCCAGCGAAGGTCAGGGCGCCATTATCGGGCGCAATGCGGTAGGCCAGTACGCGAAACTCCGGACGCACGCCGACGTAGAGATACTCTTTGTTCGGGCTCACCACCATCGGCTGCACCTGCCCCGGGGCATCAACAACCTGCACCAGGGTCAGTTTCCCCTCAGGATCCAGATCCCAGACGTGAATCTGCTGGCTTTCCGGGCTGGCGGTATAAACGGTTTGTTTCATGAATACTCCTTCCTCACTGCACGTGGAAATTTCATTTTTCAGACTAACGGCGCCCTGAAAAATACAATACGCATACACAACATTTTTCAGATTGCCTCCAGGCAGCCTGAAAGATCAAGTGTATCGGCTCTTTAGCGGTAGATGCTGAAAAGTTTGCCGGAATGGCACAGCGGTGTACCATCATAGCCTGCTAACTTTTCATCATTAACCGGAAACAACACATGACCTCACGCGTGATTGCCCTCGATTTAGACGGCACGCTCTTAACCGGCAAAAAGACCATCCTCCCCGCCTCGCTCGACGCGCTGGCTCGCGCCAAAGATGCTGGATACCAGATCATTGTCGTCACCGGACGACATCACGTCGCTATCCATCCTTTTTATCAGGCACTGGCTCTCGATACACCTGCAATTTGCTGCAATGGTACTTATTTGTATGATTATCATGCAAAAAAGGTGCTTGAGTCCGATCCGATGCCGGTCGATAAAGCCCTGAGCCTGACGGAGCTGCTGAACCAGCATGATATTCACGGCCTGATGTACGTTGATGACGCCATGCTCTACGAGCAGCCGACCGGGCACGTCATCCGCACTGCCAACTGGGCCCAGTCTCTGCCCGTCGAGCAGCGCCCGGTATTTACTCAGGTCGACTCTCTGGCGCAGGCGGCGCGCGAAGTTAACGCCGTGTGGAAATTCGCCCTGACCGATGAAGATACCGCCAAACTGCAGCGTTTTGCCCTGCACGTTGGCCAGACGCTGGGCCTGGAGTGCGAATGGTCGTGGCACGATCAGGTGGATATTGCCCGGGAAGGCAACAGTAAAGGTAAACGCCTGGCGCAGTGGGTGGCGTCCCGGGGACTGTCAATGCAGGATGTTATCGCTTTCGGCGACAACTATAACGACCTCAGCATGCTGGAGGCCGCCGGCACCGGCGTAGCGATGGGCAACGCGGTAGAGGAAGTGAAAGCACGCGCCAACGTGGTGATCGGTGAAAACGAAACCACCAGCATCGCCGACTACATCTATCGCCACCTGCTGTAATCAGGCGGCTATCGACACGCTTTTTATCTGCGCATACAGCCGCTGGCCCGGGGCAACGCCCAGATCATCGCGAGCCCAGGGGCTGATGCGCGCCCACAGCGTGCGGCCGCTTATCTCCAGCCTGACCTCAACCTGCCCATGGCTTTCAATACACTGCATAACCTCCGCGGGCAAAATATTGCGAATACTGGTTTGCTGAGCGGGCTGCAGTACCAGAGACACGTCCGAGGCCTGAATGCGGATGCGCGCGGTTTCGCCCAGCGGCCTGTCAAGCCGGTTGACCCATATCTGCTGGTCGCCGATCGCCAGGGCGGTCATCGTATACTGCGGATGCTGGGCGGCAACAATCGCGCTCAGGATGGTACTTTGCTGATCCTCGGGCAGCCAGGGGTGCATCACGCTACTACTCCACACCTCTTCCAGGCAGCCAAAGGCTTTCACCTTCCCCGCCTCCAGCACCAGCACGTTATCCGCCAGGTGCTGGATCTCATCAAGAGAGTGGCTGACGTACAGCATCGGGATGTTAATTTCGCGCGCCAGCCGCTGCAGATAGGGCAACAGCTCGCGCTTGCGCGGAATATCCAACGATGCCAGCGGTTCATCTAACAGCAGCAGCTCCGGCGCGGTAAGCAGCGCCCGGCCAATCGCGACCCGCTGTTTTTCTCCGCCGGAGAGTCCTCCCGGTAGCCGATCAAGCAGTGGCGCAATGCCGAGCAGATCGACCAGCTTATCGAACTGTCCGGCCATATTTTTTGCCATGCCATATTGCAGATTACCCCGCACTTTATAGTGCGGAAACAGGCGCGCGTCCTGAAAAACATAGCCAATGCGGCGTTTTTCCGGCGCCAGGCAGATACGTTTTTCAACATCGTTTAGCACTCTGCCGTTAAGGACAATGCGCCCCTGCTGCGGGCGGGTCAGGCCGCTAATAGCGTTGATCAGCGAGGTTTTTCCCGCGCCAGAGACGCCGAATACCGCCGTAATGCCGCTGGCAGGGAGCGTCTCGCGGATTTGCAGACAGTGGGTTCCCAGCGTCTGGGTAAAATCGAGTTCAAGCATGTTATTTCCCCATCCGCTGACGGCTGAGGCGGGCCAGCCATTCGGAAATCAGCAGCGATACCAGCGCCAGCACAATCGAAATCAAGCATAAACGCGCGGCTGCGCCCTCGCCGCCGGGAGTCTGAATCAGGGTATACATTGCCGAAGGGATGGTACGCGTTTCACCGGGAATATTGGAAACAAAAGTGATAGTGGCGCCAAACTCGCCCAGCGAACGGGCAAAAGCCAGCACGGTGCCGACGATAATACCGGGTAGCGTCAACGGTAGCGTAATAGTGAAAAATACGCGCCAGCGCCCAGCGCCCAGGGTACGCGCCGCCTGCTCAAGCTTGATGTCCACCCCTTCCAGCGCGAGGCGAATGGCCCGCACCATCAACGGAAAGGACATGACCGCCGCCGCCAGCACCGCGCCGCGCCAGCTAAACGCAAAGCTCAGCCCAAACCAGTCATATAGCCAGCTGCCGATAAAACCGCGGCGCCCCATCGCAATCAGCAACAGATAGCCCACCACCACCGGCGGCAGCACCAGCGGCAGGTGGATAACGCTATCGAGCAGCGCTTTACCGGGAAAATCTCGTCGCACCAGCAGCCAGGAGAAAAAGATGCCAAAAGGCAAGCTCAGTACCACCGCCAGGGAGGAGACTTTCAGGCTCAGCAGTACCGCCTGCCATTCAGGATCGCTTAAGAACATTAGTGGGTAGTGAATCCGTAACGTTTAAAGATGGCGGAAGCTTCCGGCCCTTTTAAATAGTCATAAAACGCGCTGACCGTCGCACTGTTATGCCCGTCGACGATAGCCAGCGGATATTCCACCTTCTTATGGGAATCTTCCGGGAAGGTTCCGACGACTTTTACGCCTTTGCTGGCGACCGCATCGGAGCCGTAGACGATCCCCAGCGGCGCTTCGCTGCGTTCAACCAGGGCCAGCGCGCCGCGCACGTCCTCTGCCGGCGCCAGCTTCGGCGACAGGGTTTCCCAGGCTCCCAGCTTTTGCAGCGCCTCTTTCGCATAGATGCCAGCAGGCACGTGTTCCGGGTCACCTACGGCCAGGCGGCCGCCTTTCAGCAGGCTGGTCCAGTCGGTTTTATCATTGATGTTTATCTCGCCCTGCGCGCTGGCTTTTGGCGCCACGACAACCAGGCTGTTACCGAGAAGGGTCGTCCGAGAAGCAGAATCAATGCTCTTTTTCCCGGCCGCGTAATCCATCCATTTTTGATCGGCGGAGATAAACAGATCCGCCGGCGCGCCCGCTTCAATCTGGCGCGCCAGCGTGGATGAAGAAGCAAATGAAGAGACAACCTCAACGTTCTTCTCTTTCTCATACTCTTTAGCGATATCCTGCATGGCGTTAGTGAGCGATGCTGCGGCAAAAACCGTCACTTTGCCCTCATCCGCCAGCGCGTGACCGGCAACGCAGAGCGTTAACGTTGTTCCGGCAAAAAAGCGTAACCATTGACCTGCCATCTGAATCTCCCGTAGGTTCGTTATGTAGCTGACAATATAACGATAGAGCCAGGACTTTCCCAGAGAAAATTAGGGGTAATGAGCGGAGGATCAAACGAAGGGGGAAAAATAAAAACGCCCGGTCAAACCGGGCGCGGGGGAAATCAGTGGTTTTGCGGCCTGCTGTCTTTATGGCCGGCTCCGGAGAAGAGGTTAAACACTTCGCCCAGCCCGTAAATCAAACCCAGGATGACAGCCATCACCACAGGGACCATGACTACGGCAAAAACCAGACTTTTCAATAGCTCTAACATGGTTGGCTCCAGAAAGTACGAATACTTTATTGTAACGAATTCCGCCGGAAAAACACGCCCCATTTGTGCGGTGCCTCACGGACTGCCGCCGCAGAAGCATCTTGCAAGATGACCGCTATCGGTCACAATACCTTTTTTTCATCAGGACATGATTATGCAGGCCGAAATTCTCCTTACCCTTAAATTACAGCAGCGCCTGTTCGCCGATCCCCGTCGTATCGCCCTGCTGAAGCAAATTGACCTGACCGGCTCCATTAGCCAGGGGGCCAAAAATGCCGGCATCAGCTATAAAAGCGCATGGGATGCCATTAATGAAATGAATCAGCTCAGCGAGCAGACCCTGGTTGACCGGGCGACCGGCGGCAAAGGCGGCGGCGGCGCGGTCCTCACCCGTTACGGGCAGCGGCTGATTCAGCTCTACGACCTGCTGGCGCAGATTCAGCAGAAAGCGTTCGATGTCCTGAGCGATGATGACGCCCTTCCCCTCGACAGCCTGCTGGCCGCCATTTCGCGATTCTCTCTGCAGACCAGCGCGCGCAACCAGTGGTTCGGCACGATTACCGGCCGCGACCATCAGCAGGTTCAGCAGCACGTAGAGGTCCTGCTGGCCGACGGGCAAACCCGTCTCAAAGTCGCGATTACCGCCCAGAGCGCCGATCGTCTTGGCCTGGATGAAGGCCAGGAAGTATTAGTGCTGCTGAAGGCGCCGTGGGTTGGCATCACCCTGGATGCCGCGCAGGCGGTACAGGCTGATAATCAGCTGTCCGGCCGAATCAGCCGCATCGAACGCGGGCCGGAGCAGTGCGAAGTACTGATGGCGCTCCCGGATGGTCAAAGCCTTTGCGCCACCCTGCCGGTGGAACAGACGCGCGATCTGGCCGAAGGCGCGGAAGCGATAGCATATTTCAATGCCGATCGCATCATTCTCGCCACGTTATGCTAACGCCATTGACATTGTGGGCGTGAAGACGTATCCCTGAAATAAATCGCTGCAAAAAGTGGGATACACAATGTCATCATTGCAAATTTCGCAAGGCACGTTTCGCCTGAGCGACACCAAAACGTTAAATATTGAACAACTCTGCGTGCAGGCTGGCGAGAGCTGGGCTTTCGTCGGCAGCAACGGCAGCGGGAAGTCGGCCCTTGCGCGGGCGCTATCCGGAGAGCTGACACTGCTCAGCGGACAGCGCGAGAATACGTTCCCACGCGTTACCCGCCTCTCTTTTGAACAGCTGCAGAAGCTGGTCAGCGATGAGTGGCAGCGCAACAACACGGACTTGCTCAGACCCGGAGAAGAAGATACCGGACGCACGACAGCGGAAATTATCCAGGATGAGATTAAAGACCCCTCCCGCTGCGCCCGCCTTGCTGAACAGTTCGCTATCAGCCACCTGCTTGAGCGCCGCTTTAAATATCTCTCTACCGGAGAAACGCGTAAGACCCTGCTGTGCCAGGCGCTGATGGGCGACCCCGACCTGCTTATCCTTGATGAGCCGTTCGACGGTCTTGATGTCGCCTCACGCCAGCAGCTTGCGGCGCTGCTGGCCACGCTCAACGGCGAAGGGATCGCCCTGGTGCTGGTTCTTAATCGTTTCGATGAAATCCCGGAGTTCGTTCAGTTTGCCGGCGTGCTGGCGGAGTGTGTTCTGAGCGAAACCGGCGAAAAGCAGGCCCTGCTGCAGCAGGCGCTCATTGCCCAGCTGGCCCACAGCGAAAGGCTTGATGGCATGACGCTGCCGGAGCCCGATGCCCCGGCCGCGCGTCTTGGGCTGGACGACGATGCGCCGCTCATCGTGCTCAACGACGGCAGGGTTTCCTACAATGACCGCCCCATCATTAATCATCTGAACTGGACGGTAAATCCCGGCGAACACTGGCAGATAGTTGGCCCCAACGGCGCCGGTAAATCGACGCTACTCAGCCTGGTCACCGGCGACCATCCCCAGGGCTATAGTAACGACCTGACCCTGTTTGGCCGCCGCCGCGGCAGCGGGGAAACGATCTGGGATATTAAGAAGCATATCGGTTACGTCAGCAGCAGCCTGCACCTTGAATACCGCGTCAGCACCAACGTACGTAACGTGATTCTCTCGGGCTATTTCGACTCGATTGGCATCTATCAGGCCGTTTCCGACAAACAGCATAAGCTGGTGCAGAACTGGCTGGATATTCTGGGGATTGATAAACGCACCGCCGATGCGCCGTTCCATAGCCTCTCCTGGGGGCAGCAGCGGCTGGCGCTGATCGTCCGCGCGCTGGTCAAGCACCCTACCCTGCTGATCCTCGATGAACCGCTGCAGGGGCTGGATCCGCTCAACCGCCAGCTGGTGCGCCGCTTTGTTGATGTGCTCATTAGCGAAGGGGCGACGCAGCTGCTGTTTGTCTCCCACCATGCAGAAGACGCTCCCGACTGCATCACCCATCGCCTGGCATTTGTGAGCAGTGGAGACGGTTACACCTACCGGGTCGGCCCGCTGGAAAAATAAGCCTGTAAAGGGGTCTGCGGATCCCTTATTTTTTCAGAATAATAGCCTGACCATAAATTAACCCCCTGTTCTATAATCAAAAAATCTTAAAAGCTACGGCTGGAAATTTTAGTGTAAACGATTCCACCAATTTGCCCTGTGTCACACTTTTACCTTCTTTGGTATGCTATCTTCTTCTCACACGATAAGCCTATTGGAGCGAATCATGAAAGTACTGGTTACAGGTGGTAGCGGTTACATTGGAAGTCACACCTGCGTTCAACTGCTACTGCAGGGACACGACGTGATTATTCTCGACAATCTCTGCAACAGTAAGCGCAGCGTATTGCCAATCATTGAACGTCTCGGCGGCAAAAGCGCCACCTTTGTTGAAGGCGATATTCGTAATGAAGCGCTGATGACGGAAATTCTTCACGATCACGCCATTGAAGCGGTGATCCATTTTGCCGGCCTGAAAGCCGTCGGGGAATCCGTCGCCAAACCGCTTGAATATTACGACAACAACGTAACCGGAACGCTAAAACTCGTTTCCGCTATGCGCGCTGCGGGCGTGAAAAACTTTATTTTCAGCTCCTCCGCCACCGTCTACGGCGACCAGCCCAAAATTCCTTATGTCGAGAGCTTCCCGACCGGTACTCCGCAGAGCCCGTACGGCAAAAGCAAGCTGATGGTTGAGCAGATCCTGACTGACCTGCAAAAAGCGCAGCCGGACTGGAGCATCGCACTGCTGCGCTACTTCAATCCGGTTGGCGCCCATCCATCGGGCGATATGGGCGAAGACCCGCAGGGCATTCCGAACAACCTGATGCCGTATATCGCGCAGGTCGCGGTCGGGCGCCGTGAATCGCTGGCGGTATTTGGCAACGACTACCCAACCGAAGACGGCACCGGCGTACGTGACTACATTCACGTCATGGACCTTGCCGACGGCCACGTCGCGGCGATGGAAAAACTGGCCGACAAAGCCGGCGTGCATATCTATAACCTTGGCGCAGGCGTCGGCAGTAGCGTACTCGACGTGGTCAATGCCTTTAGCAAAGCCTGCGGCAAACCGATTAACTACCACTTCGCGCCGCGCCGCGAAGGCGACCTCCCGGCCTACTGGGCGGACGCTGAAAAGGCCGACCGCGAGCTGAACTGGCGCGTGACGCGCAACCTTGACGAAATGGCGCAGGACACCTGGCACTGGCAGTCCCGTCATCCGCAGGGTTATCCAGACTAAGGAACCTTCATGAGCGTATTTAACCCCGTCGACCATCCACATCGTCGTTATAACCCGTTAACCGGGCAGTGGATTCTGGTTTCTCCGCATCGCGCCAAGCGCCCCTGGCAGGGGGCGCAGGAAACGCCGGCAAAGCAGACCTTGCCCGCGCACGATCCGGACTGTTTCCTGTGCCCGGGCAATACCCGCGTCACCGGCGACAAAAACCCGAACTACACCGGCACGTTTGTTTTTACCAATGACTTTGCGGCTTTGATGACCGATACCCCTGATGCCCCGGAAAGCGACGATCCGCTGATGCGCTGTCAGAGCGCCCGCGGCACCAGCCGGGTCATCTGCTTCTCGCCAGATCACAGCAAAACGCTGCCGGAACTGAGCGTTGAGGCGCTGGAAGGCGTGGTTAAAACGTGGCAGGAGCAGACCGCCGACCTTGGAAAGAGCTACCCCTGGGTGCAGGTCTTTGAAAATAAAGGGGCGGCGATGGGCTGCTCCAACCCGCACCCCCATGGGCAGGTGTGGGCCAACAGCTTTCTGCCTAATGAGGCGGAACGCGAAGATCGTCTGCAAAAAGCGTACTTCACCGAGCACGGCGCGCCGATGCTGGTGGATTACGTGCAGCGCGAATTAGCCGACGGTAGTCGTACTATCGTTGACACTGACCACTGGCTCGCCGTGGTTCCTTATTGGGCCGCGTGGCCTTTTGAAACGCTGCTGCTGCCAAAAGCGCACGTCCAGCGCCTGACTGATTTAACCGACGACCAGCGCAGCGATCTCGCGCTGGCGCTGAAAAAGCTGACCAGTCGTTACGACAACCTGTTCCAGTGCTCATTCCCCTACTCCATGGGCTGGCACGGCGCGCCGTTTAACGATGAAGAGAATAATCACTGGCAGCTGCACGCCCATTTTTACCCGCCGCTGCTGCGTTCCGCCACGGTGCGTAAATTTATGGTCGGCTATGAAATGCTGGCTGAAACCCAGCGTGACCTGACGGCCGAGCAGGCCGCCGAGCGTCTGCGCGCTGTGAGCGACGTCCATTTTCGCGAATCCGGAGTATAACCATGAGTCTGAAAGAGAAAACCCAAGCCCTGTTTGCTGAGAAATTTGGCTACCCGGCCAGCCATGTTATCCAGGCCCCAGGCCGCGTTAACCTGATCGGCGAGCATACCGACTATAACGATGGGTTCGTGCTGCCCTGCGCCATTGATTACCAGACGGTTATCGCCTGTGCGCCGCGCGACGATCGTACCGTGCGGGTTATTGCCGCCGATTACGACAATCAGACCGATGAATTCTCTCTCGACTCGCCGATTACCAGCCACGACACCCAGCAGTGGTCAAACTATGTCCGCGGCGTGGTGAAGCATCTCCAGCAGCGGAATAACGCCTTCGGCGGCGCGGACCTGACGATCAGCGGTAACGTGCCGCAAGGCGCCGGGTTAAGCTCCTCGGCTTCGCTGGAGGTCGCCGTCGGCACGGTGTTCCAGCAGCTGTACCACCTGCCGCTCGATGGCGCTCAAATTGCCCTGAACGGCCAGGAAGCGGAAAATCAGTTCGTCGGCTGCAACTGCGGCATTATGGACCAGCTGATCTCCGCGCTTGGTAAAAAAGATCACGCTCTGCTGATCGACTGCCGCTCCTTAGGGACGAAAGCGGTGTCGATGCCGAAAGGCGTCGCGGTAGTGATTATCAACAGTAACTTTAAGCGCACCCTGGTGGGCAGCGAATACAACACCCGTCGCGAGCAGTGCGAAACCGGCGCGCGCTTCTTCCAGCGTCCGGCTCTGCGCGACGTCACGCTGCAAGAGTTCAACGCCGTGGCTCACGAGCTTGATCCGGTGGTCGCCAAACGCGTTCGCCACGTGCTGACTGAAAACGCCCGCACCGTAGAAGCCGCATCGGCGCTGGAAAAAGGCGACCTGCAGCGGATGGGCGAACTGATGGCGGAATCTCACGCCTCCATGCGCGATGATTTTGAAATCACCGTACCGCAGATTGATACCCTGGTAGAGATCGTCAAAGCGACCATCGGCAACAAAGGCGGCGTTCGCATGACCGGCGGCGGCTTCGGCGGCTGTATCGTCGCGCTGGTGCCGGAGGAGCTGGTTGATACCGTGCAGCAGGCCGTTGCCAGAGAGTATGAAGCGAAAACGGGCATTAAAGAGACCTTCTACGTCTGCAAACCGTCGCAGGGAGCCGGGCAATGCTAAAGCAAACAACGGAGCTGGCGCCGGACGGCCAGCCATGGAATCTTCTTACCCTGCGTAACGACGCAGGCATGACGGTCACCGTGATGGACTGGGGCGCGACGCTGCTCTCCGCGCGCGTGCCCCTGGCGGACGGTAGCGAACGAGAAGCGCTGCTCGGCTGCGCAACCCCCGGCGACTATACGCGCCAGGCCGCTTACCTTGGCGCTTCCGTAGGCCGTTACGCTAACCGTATTGCCAACAGCCGCTTTACCCTGGATGGCCAGCTCATCAATCTGACGCCCTCCAACGAGGCTGGCCATCAGCTCCACGGCGGACCGGAAGGTTTTGATAAGCGCCGCTGGCAAATTGTTAGCGCTGACGCTCGCCACGCGCTGTTTTCTCTCTCCTCCCGCGATGGCGATCAGGGCTATCCTGGTAATCTGACGGCAACCGCGCACTACCGCCTGACCGACGATAACCGGATCGCTATTGAGTATCGCGCCACCGTGGACCAGCCGTGCCCGGTGAATCTGACAAACCACGTCTATTTCAACCTCGATGGCGTGCAGAGCGACGTGCGCAACCATAAGCTGCAAATTTTTGCCGATGTTTATCTGCCCGTCGAAAGCGACGGTATTCCGGGGGGAGATCTGCAAAACGTCACCCTGACCAGCTTCGATTTCCGCACGCCGAAAACCCTGGCGGACGACTTCCTGCGTGACGAAGATCAGCAAAAAGTAAAAGGTTATGACCATGCCTTCCTGCTACAGGCGCTGGGGAATGCCGATACTCCGGCCGCTCACGTCTGGTCGCAGGACGAAAAGCTACAGATGACGGTTTATACATCTGCCCCCGCGTTGCAGTTTTACTCCGGCAACTATCTTGGCGGCACGCCGTCGCGCACAGCGCAGGCGTACGATGACTGGCAGGGCCTGGCTCTGGAGAGCGAGTTCCTTCCAGATTCTCCGAATCATCCGGAATGGCCGCAGCCGGATTGTGTACTGCGCCCCGGCGAAGAGTACGTCAGCCTGACGGAATATCAGTTTATCGCTCGATAGCCTCTGGCCCTCCCGATGGAGGGCTTTTTATCATTTTGCTGAAAATTACGTCACTTACAGACAAAAACATAACCTCTGTTTTACAAGCACCTTACACTGAGCCACTATTTTCGCTATGGTTAGGGATAAGCATTGCCGTGAGGTAAATCGCGGCAATATAATGAGAATAGTTATCAATCAATAAATATACACACTACAGATTTCGGGTCGCATCAAGGCGGCAAATGAGCAAATCCCCGGGAACATAGTGAACTATGTGACCAGGGTGAGTGAAAGTAGCCAACGACGAGGCGGCGCGAAAGATGACGTGTATTGAGGAGTAAGTGTATGGCTGTAACTAAGCTGGTACTCGTTCGTCACGGCGAAAGCCAATGGAATAACGAAAACCGTTTCACCGGTTGGTATGACGTTGACCTGTCTGAAAAAGGCGTTGGTGAAGCAAAAGCGGCCGGTAAGCTGCTGAAAGAAGAAGGCTTCAGCTTCGACTTTGCTTATACCTCTGTGCTGAAACGTGCCATCCACACCCTGTGGAACGTGCTGGACGAACTGGATCAGGCCTGGCTGCCGGTTGAGAAATCCTGGAAACTGAACGAACGCCACTACGGTGCGCTGCAGGGCCTGAACAAAGCGGAAACCGCTGAAAAATACGGTGACGAACAGGTTAAACAGTGGCGTCGCGGCTTTGCGGTAACGCCGCCGGAGCTGACCAAAGACGATGAGCGCTATCCGGGCCACGATCCGCGCTACGCCAAACTGACCGATGCAGAACTGCCGACGACCGAGAGTCTGGCGCTGACCATCGACCGCGTCGTGCCATACTGGAACGAAACGATTCTGCCGCGTCTGAAAAGCGGTGAGCGCGTGATTATCGCCGCTCACGGCAACTCCCTGCGTGCGCTGGTGAAATACCTCGACAATATGGGCGAAGCAGAGATCCTTGAACTGAACATCCCGACTGGCGTACCGCTGGTGTATGAGTTTGACGAAAACTTTAAGCCGATCAAACACTACTATCTGGGTAACGCCGACGAGATCGCCGCGAAAGCGGCTGCCGTTGCCAACCAGGGCAAAGCGAAGTAATACTCGCAGGATGTAAAAAAAGCGTGGAGCAATCCACGCTTTTTTTTGCGCCGTTCGCTGCAGACTTAACCGCGACGCGCTTTTACCGCCCCGGCCAGCTGGCGAAGTAGCGTATCGGTATCTTCCCAGCCGATGCAGGCATCGGTAATACTTTTACCGTAGGTCAGCGGTTCGCCGCTTTCAAGACTCTGATTGCCTTCCACCAGGTGGCTTTCAATCATCACGCCCATAATCGACCGCTCGCCGCCGGCAACCTGCTGACATACGTCAGCGCCGACATCCATCTGCTTTTTAAACTGTTTGCTGGAGTTGGCGTGGCTGAAATCAATCATAATTTGAGCGGGCAGACCTGCTTTCGCCAGACCGACCTTCACTTCGGCAACGTGCTGCGCGCTGTAGTTCGGCTCTTTTCCGCCGCGCAGGATAATATGGCAATCGCTATTACCGCTGGTGTTCACAATTGCCGAATGCCCCCATTTGGTCACCGACAGGAAGCAGTGCGGCGCGCCGGCGGCGTTAATGGCGTCGATAGCCACTTTGATGGTTCCGTCGGTGCCGTTTTTAAATCCGACCGGGCAGGACAGACCGGAAGAGAGCTCACGATGCACCTGCGACTCCGTGGTCCGCGCGCCAATCGCGCCCCAGCTCATCAGATCGGCAAGATACTGCGGCGTGATCATATCGAGGAATTCCCCCGCCGCGGGCAGCCCGCTGTCGTTGATATCAAGCAGCAGCTTGCGCGCGATACGCAGGCCATCGTTGATGCGGAAGCTGTTATCCATATGCGGATCGTTGATCAGCCCTTTCCAGCCGACGGTGGTACGCGGTTTCTCAAAATAAACGCGCATCACGATTTCCAGCTCGCCTTTTAGCTCTTCACGAAGCTTAAGCAGACGTTCAGCATACTCTTTTGCCGCCGCCGGATCGTGAATGGAGCAGGGCCCAATGACCACCAGCAGGCGATCGTCATTCCCTTTCAGGATCTGATGGATCGCTTTACGAGCATGCGCAACGGTATTGGCAGCATTTTCGGTAGCGGGGAATTTTTCCAGGAGCGCAACGGGAGGTAATAATTCGTTGATCTCTTTAATACGTAAATCGTCGTTCTGATAATTCATCTTATTTCCAGCGTTGCCATACTTATCCAGTGAAATGCAATCCCTCCAATCTATCTCTTCATGCAAAAAGTGTAAACGTGATTTTACAGTAGCGGCAGAATATTCCTGGAAATAGGCTAAAAAACGCCATAAAGTCGCGGAATAGTGGCCGCAAGCTATAATTTTTAACTGTTAGAACTTAATTTTCTTTAGCATTCAGCATTATATATTAATGCCGCTCGCTATCACCGAAGCTTTAACCACAACGAGTCAAACCTCCGGCAAATGCACTGTTGGAAGAGGTAATTCGACAAATCGACATAACAGGAGCATCCAATGAAAATGAATAAGCTAACCAGTCTTCTCCTCGCAGCAACCCTTGGTCTGGCCAGCGGCGCGGCCCTGGCCGCCGATACCGGGGCGCAGTCGAATAATGGGCAAGCGAATGCAGCGGCCGACGCGGGCCAGGTCGCCCCCGATGCGCGTGAAAACGTGGCGCCAAACAACGTCGACAACGGTAAAATCAACTCCGGTTCCACCGATACCAACGGCACCATGCTCCACCCTGACGGCTCGACCATGAACCATGACGGCATGTCGAGCGACGAAGTGCACAAAAATTCAATGTGCAAAGATGGCCGCTGTCCGGATACTGATAAAAAAGTCGGTCAGGACGAAGCGACGAAAACCGACGGTACCACCCAGTAAGCTGAGTGCCGGACACCAGGGAGGAGAGCTAAGGCTCTCCTTTTTTTCATTTTATTTACCCCAGAAAGGGAATCATGTCATAAAGTAATCATCAAAATAATAATGTAGGGAAGGCACCATGGGGCAATCACACTCGCATAATTCTGCGCAACCCACCGAAGATAAAAATGCCCGTCGGCTACTGCTGGCGTTCTGCGTTACTGCCGGGTTCATGGTGGTTGAGGTCGCAGGCGGACTCATTTCAGGTTCACTGGCGCTGCTGGCCGATGCCGGGCATATGTTGACGGACGCAGCAGCGCTGCTGTTCGCCTTTCTGGCAGTGCGTTTCGCCAGTCGACCGCCGAATGCGCAACATACCTTTGGCTGGCTGCGGCTGACCACGCTGGCGGCTTTTCTCAATGCCATTGCTTTAGTGGTCATTACGATCCTCATCGTCTGGGAGGCCATTCAGCGCTTTCATCATCCGCAGCCGGTGGCCGGTAAAACGATGATGGTTATTGCGGTTGCCGGCCTGCTGGCCAATATTCTGGCCTTTTGGATCCTGCATCGCGGCAGTGAAGAACGTAATCTCAATGTGCGGGCCGCCGCTCTGCATGTGCTGGGGGATTTACTCGGCTCGGTCGGGGCGATTATTGCCGCTATCGTGATCCTTACGACCGGCTGGACGCCTATCGACCCCATCCTGTCCGTGCTGGTATCGTGCCTGGTTTTGCGCAGCGCCTGGCGTTTGCTGCAGGAGAGCGTCAACGAACTGCTGGAGGGGGCGCCGCGCTCGCTTGATGTTGAGGCACTAAAACGCGATCTGCGTCGCTCAATACCGGAGGTGCGCGATGTACATCACGTCCACGCCTGGCTGGTCGGCGAAAAAACGGTGATGACGCTGCACGTGCAGGTGGTACCGCCGCACGATCACGATGGCCTGCTGGAACGGATCCAACATTTCTTACAGCATAAGTACGAAATTGGACACGTAACGGTGCAGATGGAGTATCAACCCTGCAGCGGCCCGGAGTGCCGTCTCAACATGACGCACGCCGGGCATGGCCATCACCATCACCACTAGCGGGAAAACGCGCGAGAGCCTCGCTCACGCGCGCTATTAATCCACATCCGGCTGCCGTTGAGGGCGATGAATGTCAGAATCAAATATTCGAGCGACATCGCATAAACCCCCTGGAGGGCGAAAATAACGACGCTAATAACGTTGATGATCACCCACAGCAGCCAGTTTTCAACGTATTTTCGGGTCATCAGAATCATCGCCGCAATCGAGAGTACCATCATGCAGGAGTCCCAGAACGGGAATGCGTCTGGCTGCAGCGCCGGCATAACGACCTGCAGGCCCAGGGCGTGCATCAGCGCAACGGCAATCCTGGTCAGATACGCAAAAACCGGATCGATAAATAGCGTCATCAGGCCAATCGCCACCACGCAGGCCGCCAGCCAGCCTAACGCTTTCGGCAGCGGTAGCCAGCGGATTTGCAGCTCAGCCTGGTTATCGCTGGTCTGTCGTGACCAGGCATACCAGCCGTAGACGTTGGCAACAAAGAAGAAGACCTGGAGCAGAAGGCTGGCGTACAGCTGGATCTGAAAAAAGATAATGGCAAACAGCGTGACGTTGATTAACCCAAAGGCATAGTTGACGATCTTCTCCAGGCTCGCCAGCCAGATACACAGCAGGCCTGCGATAGTACCGACGGCTTCAATCCACGACAGATCATAGCCCCCGGCGCCAATGGGTATGTGAACTAAAATATTCTGCGTACTAAAAAAATCCATCTTATCCCCAGAGCGTACTGTGACGCAGTAATGAACTATCCCCGAAGTGTAGCCGCAAAATCGAGCATTCTGTTTAGCGGAACCAGCGCCCCGGTACGCAGCTGTTCATCAACATGAATTTCATGTTCAGCGCCCCCGTTCTCCAGCGCTTCAGCAATGGCCTGCAGGCCATTCATCGCCATCCACGGACAGTGCGCGCAGCTGCGGCAGGTCGCCCCTTCGCCTGCCGTAGGGGCTTCCAGCAGCTCTTTTTCCGGCACCGCCTGCTGCATTTTGTAAAAAATACCCCGGTCGGTGGCGACAATCAGCTGCTGGTGCGGGAGCGTTTTTGCCGCACTGATTAACTGGCTGGTTGAACCTACCGCATCGGCCATATCGACGATCGCCTGCGGTGATTCCGGGTGAACCAGAACCGCAGCCTGCGGATATAGCGCTTTCATTCTTGCCAGCGCTTGAGTTTTGAATTCATCATGAACAATACAGGCCCCATGCCAGCACAGCACGTCGGCGCCGGTCTGTTTTTGCACGTAGCTGCCCAGATGGCGGTCCGGCGCCCAGAGGATTTTTTCCCCCATGCTATCCAGATGCTCAATGAGTTCCACTGCGATACTGGAGGTCACAACCCAGTCGGCGCGAGCCTTAACCGCCGCAGAGGTATTGGCATAGACCACAACGGTGCGGTCCGGGTGAGCGTCGCAAAAAGCGCTGAACGCCTCGATCGGGCAGCCAAGATCCAATGAACACTCCGCCTGCAGCGTGGGCATCAGGATGGTTTTTTCCGGGCTGAGGATTTTCGCCGTTTCTCCCATAAACCGTACGCCGGCGACCAGCAGCGTAGAGGCGGAATGTCGGGCGCCGAAGCGCGCCATTTCCAGAGAGTCGGAGATGCAGCCACCGGTCTCTTCAGCCAGTTGTTGAATTTCGGGGTCGGTATAGTAATGGGCCACCATTGCCGCATCGCGTTCACGCAGCAGGCGTTTAATTTTTTCACGATAGAAGTGCTTCTCATCGCGGTTTAACGGCATGGGCTTGGGGGGAAAGGGATAAATTGCCGCTTCCGGATCAAACATTACGCTCATCTTGCAGTCTCGTTTCACTGGCTTAACTTGAAAACCGCAATAACGCCCGCAAAACGGCATTATTCGGTAATGGTGTTTTATATGCTAAACAAGATAGCCGATTGTGCAGAAAATGTCGTGAGGAATTTTGCCCTCAGGGACCATTTCCCGGAGGCGATGCTGCGCATCTGTCCGGGCTACTGGCCTGTGCCAATTGTAGCCACGGTAAACACAGTGCGACGGTAGAATAACGCAGCATTAAAGTATTGCGGATTATTGTGATTTTCGAGGAAATGGCAGATAGCAAAAAAGCGCCTTTAGGGCGCTTTTTTGCATTGGTGGGTCGTGCAGGATTCGAACCTGCGACCAATTGATTAAAAGTCAACTGCTCTACCAACTGAGCTAACGACCCCTTGCGGGTTTACTGCTAACTGGAACGATTCAGGATGGTGCGTCGTGCAGGATGACTCGGCTTTGCCTCGCCCTACGGGCCGTTGCTGACGCAACGTTATCCTTCACGCTTACTACCCGCCCTCAGCTGAGGATTGGTGGGTCGTGCAGGATTCGAACCTGCGACCAATTGATTAAAAGTCAACTGCTCTACCAACTGAGCTAACGACCCGCTCGGGTACTGCCTGAATATTCTTCACTCGTCACCAATTCGAAATTGGTGGGTCGTGCAGGATGACTCGCTTTCGCTCGCCCTATGGGCCGTTGCTGACGCAACGTTATCCTTCACGTTTAACATCTGAGTTCAATGTTAAATTGGTGGGTCGTGCAGGATTCGAACCTGCGACCAATTGATTAAAAGTCAACTGCTCTACCAACTGAGCTAACGACCCGAGTGGTGGGTGATGACGGGATCGAACCGCCGACCCCCTCCTTGTAAGGGAGGTGCTCTCCCAGCTGAGCTAATCACCCGATACTGCGCTGGATACATCTTTTCACGGTGGCTCGTGCAGGATGACTCGGCTTCGCCTCGCCCTACGTGCCGCTGCTGACGCAACGTTATCCTTCACGTTTTACTATCGCGTTCCACCAGAACGATTGGTGGGTCGTGCAGGATTCGAACCTGCGACCAATTGATTAAAAGTCAACTGCTCTACCAACTGAGCTAACGACCCACTATTTTTGTCGCTTTGGGCTTGTTCGATATCCCTTGGCAACGGCGGCATATATTACTGATTTCAGAATTCAGCGCAACAACAATTTAGATAAAGATTGCTTAACTGCTTAGGATTCATGCGACAAGACCAGAAATAATGCGATTTCTGGTCATGCCATAATCATCCGAGCGCGTTAAGGCGTTTTTGCGCTTGTTTGGCTCCGTCGGTGCCAGGAAATTTACTGACCACCTGCTGATAAACCGCTTTGGCTTTTGCGGTATCGCCTTTGTCCTGCATGATTACGCCGACTTTAAACATCGCATCGGGCGCTTTCGGAGATTTAGGGTAGTTTTTCACCACGGAAGCGAAATAGTACGCCGCATCGTCCTTTTTACCCTTATTGTAATTCAGCTGACCGAGCCAGTAGTTGGCGTTCGGCTGATACGTTGAATCGGGGTACTTTTTGACGAAGTTCTGGAAAGCCGCCATCGCGTCGTCCTGGCGGGAAGCATCCTTCACCAGCGCGATAGCCGCGTTGTAATCGGTGTTTGCATCGCCGGTCGACGCCGGAGCGCCTGATGAAGCCGCTGGCGCGCTTGCCGCAGCGCCTTGCTCACTGGCTGACGACGGGCTTTGCGCGCCCGTCGCGCCGCCACCGCTGCTCAGACCGTCGATCTGCAGCAGGATCTGCTTCTGGCGTTCAACAACCTGATTCAGCTGATACTGGCTTTCCTGAATTTGGCCGCGCAGGGAATCAATATCGGACTGATTATCGGAGAGTTGTTGCTGGAGCTGGGTTAAAAGCTGGCTGTGCGCATTGGAAATACGCTCGAGTTGAGTGACACGGTCTTCGACCGAGCCTGAGCCGACACTACTGATTGGCGCCTGAGCAAAAGCGGCCCAGGGGGCCGCTATGCCAACCAGTAACGACAGACTCAATAGATGATGTCTGAAGTTACTGCTCATGCAATTCTCTTAGTAAACCAGTACGGCGCGACGGTTTTTGGCGTAAGCCGCTTCGTCGTGGCCCAGTACTGCAGGTTTTTCTTTACCGTAAGAAACGATGGAGATCTGGTCAGCAGAAACACCTTTGCCCTGCAGATACATCTTAACGGCATTAGCACGACGCTCACCCAGAGCGATGTTGTATTCCGGCGTACCGCGCTCATCCGCATGACCTTCTACGGTCACTTTGTAAGACGGGTTGCTACGCAGGAAGTTAGCGTGCGCGTCCAGCATTGCAGCGAAGTCAGAACGGATATCGTATTTGTCCAGATCGAAGTAAACGATATTGTTCTGCTGCAGCTGTTGCATCTGCAGACGAGCCTGCTCTTCGGAAGACATGTTGCCGCCGTTAGCGTTACCGTCCATACCAGTGCCGGCACCCAGCATGCCTTCACCGCTCTGGTCGTTGCTGGCGTTCTTGTTAGAAGAACACGCCGCGATTGCCATAACCGGCAGAGCGATCAACAGCCCTTTCAGCACTTTGTTCAGTTGCATTTCTTTGATTCCTTTAATAATCAATTATTTATTATCACAGATACGGCGACCAGGCAGGCGATTTTACCTGTCCATCAGTTGCCGGAAGACGCGCTTTGAAACGCCCATCTGTAGAAACCAGATTCAGCACGGATCCCATCCCCTGAGAAGAGCTGTAGATTACCATAGTGCCGTTAGGTGCCAGACTTGGCGTTTCATCTAAAAACGTTGATGACAGAACCTGCACACCACCCGCTTCCAGATCTTGTTTGGCAATGTGCTGCTGACCACCGGCCGAGCTTACCATTACCATAGTTTTACCATCAGCGCTCACGTCAGCATCCTGGTTTTGTGAACCTTCCCAGGTAATACGCTGCGGCGTGCCGCCATTAATATTGACTTTATATACCTGCGGACGTCCCGCCTGGTCGGAAGTAAAGGCCAGATTCTGGCTATCCGGGAACCAGCTTGGTTCGGTGTTATTGCTACGACCATTGGTCACCTGGCGAATCTGACCGGATCCGAGGTCCATCACGTACAGGTTCAGGCTACCGGTTTTCGACAGAGCGAAGGCCAGTTTGCTGCCGTCCGGCGAAAACGCCGGGGCGCCGTTGTGCTGCGGGAACGAAGCAATCTGACGAACGGAGCCGTTAGCCAGAGTCTGCACCACCAGCGCAGAACGACCGCTTTCAAAGGTTACATAGGCCAGTTTCGCACCATCCGGAGACCAGGCCGGAGACATCAGCGGCTGGGTGGAACGGTGAACGAGGAACTGGTTGTAACCATCGTAGTCGGATACGCGCAGTTCGTACGGGAACTGGCCGCCGTTCTTCTGCACCACGTAGGCGATACGGGTACGGAAGGCGCCCTTGATGCCGGTCAGCTTTTCAAATACCGCGTCGCTGGCAGCGTGCGCGGCATAGCGCAGATACTGCTTAGTAACTTTAAATGAGTTCTGTGCAAGCACGGTACCCGGCGCGCCGCCGGTATCCACCAGCTGGTAGGCGACGTTATAGGAGCCGTCAGGGTTTTGCGTCACCTGACCCACCACAACGGCGTCAATACCCAGCGCAGACCATGCCGCAGGCTGTACTTCCTGAGCGCTACCCGGCTGCTGAGGCAGGCGAGAGCGATCGAGCGGGTTAAACTTGCCGCTGTTGCGCAGGTCAGCCGCCACGATACCGCCCACATCTTCAGGTGCAGCACCCTGCCCCGCCCACTGGAACGGCACTACGCCGATTGGGCGTGCCGAGTCAACCCCTTGGGTAATCTCGATGCGTACTTCTGCGTGCAGCACTGCCGCCCACAGCATTAAAAAACCAAATGCTACTCGTAATGCCTGCTTCATCATATCTCCCTTATCCAGGCGGAAAGCCCACGATAATTTAGCAGAATGTTAACAAACCCAAATACACAAAACTACTAAAACCCTGTGACTACAATAGATTGTTTTTCCCCGCTTGCACGGGGAAAAATATCACTGAGGTTTGAAGTCCAACGGCGCATTTTTGAATACTTCATATACCGCCTGACTAGGCGGTTTTGGGAACTTAGCCTGTCGGGCTGCTGCAAGAGCGGCCTGACAAAGCGCAGGATCCCCACCTTCAGACTGTATATTTAGCAACATGCCATCCGGAGCAAGTTTAATACGCAAGGTACAGGTCTTGCCTGAGTAAGACGCTGCGTCGTAAAACTTACTTTCAATGGCAGATTTGATCTGCCCGGCATAATTGCTGATATCAGCTCCTGATGCGCCATTATTTTTAGTATTACCACTCCCGGCAGCAGATGCATTGCTCCCTTTCGCCCCACCGCCAGTTTTAGGCGCATTCTTACCGGAGCTCAGGTCGCCGAGCAGATCGTCCACGCCGTTGGCCTCTTTGGCCGCAGCGGCTTTCTTCGCGGCTGCTGCCTTAGCGGCTGCGGCTTTCGCTGCTTTGTCTGCGGCGGCCTTCTCTGCTGCTGCGGCTTTGGCTGCCGCAGCTTTCTCAGCGGCGGCTTTTTCCGCTGCGGCGGCTTTCTCGGCTGCTGCTTTCTCAGCAGCGGCTTTCTGCGCGGCGGCTTTTTCTGCCGCTTTTTCGGCAGCAGCCTTTTCAGCCGCAGCCTGTTTCGCCGCTTCTTGCTGCGCTTTTTTCTCTGCCTGCTGCTGCGCTTTCTTCTCGGCTTCCTGCTGAGCTTTCTTCGCTGCATCCGCTTCGGCTTTCTTCTGCGCGTCCGCGGCCGCTTTCGCGGCTTCTGCTTCTGCCTGTTTCTTCGCATCCGCCGCCGCTTTCGCCGCAGCGGCTTCGGCTGCTTTCGCCTGAGCATCGGCCTTCGCTTTTGCATCAGCGGCGGCTTTGGCGGCAGCTTCCTGCGCCTCTTTCGCCTGAGCGTCCGCTTTCGCTTTGGCCGCTGCGGCGGCTTTCGCCGCGGCTTCTTCCGCCTGTTTCTGCTGCTCTTTCGCCTCTTTAGCCGCTTCCTGCGCCTGCAGACGCTCCTGTTCCAGCTGTTTTAGCCGTTCCTGCTCGGCGGCCTGCTTTTCGCGCAACTCTTCCGCCTGCTGCTGAGCCTGCTTTTCACGCTGCTCGGCGGCGCGGCGGGCGCTGGCCTGCTGCTGCTGTTGACGGTCATAATTCTTCACAACCGCCCCCGGATCGACCATAACCGCATCTATAGAAGAGCCCCCGCCGCCGCCGGCAGAAGCATCCAGATGCTCGTCAAACGAACTCCAGATCAGCAGCGCTATCAAGACGATGTGCAGCGCGACTGAAACTATGATCGCTCGTTTAAGCTTGTCGTTTTGTTCGGTTGCCTTTGACACTATCGGTTCCCAAAAACTGTTCGCCTGTTCCCGTTCGATGACGTCGGCCGCGGGACACGTTTGTCCCACCGTCGCCATATTGGCGGGGGTGCGTATTGCGAGCGATTAGATCGGCTTAGTCATCAAGCCAACCGATTTAACCCCTGCGCTATGCAACAGGTTAAGCGCTTTAATAATCTCATCGTATGGCACCTCTTTCGCACCGCCGATCAGGAACACCGTTTTCTCATTCGCCTCAAGTCGACGCCTGGCTTCGGCAATAACCTGTTCAGGCGGCAGCTGCGATAGCGTTTCCGGGCCAATTTTCACGTTGTACTGCCCGACTCCGGAAACCTCAACGATCACCGGCGGTTCATCGTTGCTTTTTACCGCCTGCGATTCCGTTGCGTCCGGCAGGTCGACCTCTACGCTCTGCGTAATGATCGGCGCTGTCGCCATAAAGATCAGCAACAGCACCAGCAGGACATCCAGCAGCGGAACGATGTTGATCTCGGACTTCAGTTCGCGACGCCCGCGTCCACGTGCTCTGGCCATGGCTTACCCCTTATTGCTTTCGCTGCTGGTAAACGCCTGACGGTGCAGAATAGCGGTGAACTCTTCCATAAAGTTGTCGTAGTTCAGCTCAAGTTTGTTCACGCGCTGGTTCAGACGGTTATAAGCCATAACCGCCGGGATAGCGGCAAAGAGACCAATTGCGGTCGCAATGAGCGCCTCTGCAATACCCGGTGCCACCATTTGCAGCGTCGCCTGTTTTACCGCGCCCAGCGCGATAAAGGCGTGCATGATCCCCCATACGGTACCAAACAGACCGATATACGGGCTGATAGAACCTACCGTACCGAGGAACGGGATGTGCGTCTCCAGGGATTCCAGCTCGCGATTCATCGAGATACGCATCGCGCGCGATGCCCCTTCAACAATTGCTTCCGGCGCATGGCTGTTGGCGCGATGCAGACGAGCAAACTCTTTAAAACCGCTGTAGAAGATTTGTTCCGAACCGGTCAGATTATCGCGACGGCCCTGGCTTTCCTGATACAGACGAGAAAGCTCAATACCTGACCAGAACTTATCTTCAAACGCTTCGGCTTCACGCGACGCCGAGTTAAGAATGCGCGTTCTCTGGATAATAATGGCCCAGGAGGCGATAGAAAAACAAACTAAAATCAACATGATAAGTTTAACCAGAAGGCTTGCCTTCAGGAACAAATCAAGGATATTCATCTCAGTCACTGCTTAAACTCCGCGACAATAGACTTGGGAAGCGCACGAGGCTTCATTAAGAGTGGATCAACGCACACGATCAGAACTTCAGCTTCATTCAAAACCACGTTCTCGGCGTTGACGATTCGCTGCGTGAAAACCAGGGTCGCCCCTCGCATTGAGGTTATCTCCGTCTGGATTTCGAGCATGTCGTCGAGTCTGGCGGGCGCAAAATACTCCAGCGTCATTTTGCGAACCACAAAGGCAACTCGTTCAGCCAGCAAAACCTGTTGGCTGAAGTGATGATGGCGCAGCATCTCTGTGCGTGCTCTTTCATAGAAAGCGACGTAGCTGGCGTGGTAAACCACACCACCGGCGTCGGTGTCTTCGTAGTAGACCCGAACCGGCCATCGAAACAGCGTTGTATTCACTTTACATCCCGGTAATGCAACAAAAGGTTAGTGCTTTCAAACTTCGCTACTATACGCGCGGGAATCGTGGTTTGGAATGGGGGAAAGTAAACGAGGAGTAAATTTTTATGGGCTTATGCAAGCCCATATGGTTAACAGAGATTTCTTATTCAAAAGAAGAAAAAGAACAGGCCCAAAACGAGCACAATATCAGCGATAAGCGGACAAAAAATTCCCTGCCAGTGGATGGCGCGCGGGCGAAAGCCCACGCCGTGGATAACGCCGGTACACACCGCCCACATCAGCAGGAAGCCGTGCCAGATTTCCAGCTCACTGGTTTTGGCCGCAAAGCGCGACGGGTCCCAGAAGATGCAGCCCGCTAGCGCCAGCGCCATCAATAAGGAAAGCGCCCTTAACGGGCGCTTGTCCATTATCGCGTAAAGAGTCGCGATAATACTCATCAGTGTTCTTCTTTACCTGCTTTGGTGGCTTCCACGTGCTCAAGCGCCAGCGCGGTAATCACCCCAAAGGCACAAGCAAGAAGCGTTCCCAAAATCCATGCGAAATACCACATATATAGCTCCTTACCTTAGTACAGCGAGTGGGTGTTCTTTTCGATGTCTTCGCGAGTGATGCGACCGAACATTTTCCAGTAACACCAGGTGGTGTAGGCCAGAATAATCGGTACGAAGACAATCGCCACGTAAGTCATCAGGTTCAGCGTCAGCTGGCTGGAGGTGGCATCCCACATGGTCAGGCTCGCGTTCATCGCCGTGCTTGAAGGCATAATGAACGGGAACATGGCGATACCGGCAGTCAGAATGATGCACGCCAGCGTCAGCGAGGAGAACAGAAATGCCCAGGCGCCTTTATCTGCTTTGGTCGAAATGACGGTCAGCAGCGGCAGCGCCACGCCCAGAGCAGGAATCGCCCATAGCGCCGGCATATTATTAAAGTTCACCATCCACGCGCCGGCCTCACGAGCCACTTCTTTGGTCAGCGGGTTAGACGGGCCGGTATGATCCATGACGGATTTCACTACGTAACCGTCGATGCCATAGTAGACCCAAACGCCTGCCAGCGCGAAGCAGACCAGCGTCACCAGCGCCGCTACCGTTGAGACGGTGCGGGTACGCAGGTGCAGTTCGCCCACGGTACGCATCTGCAGATAGGTCGCGCCCTGCGTCAGGATCATCGCCACGCTAACAATACCGGCCAGCAGTCCAAACGGATTCAGCAGCTGGAAGAAGTTGCCGGTGTAGTACAGACGCAGATATTCATCAACGTGGAACGGAACGCCCTGCAGCAGGTTACCGAACGCCACGCCAATCACCAGCGGCGGTACGAAGCTGCCGACGAAGATGCCCCAGTCCCACATATTACGCCAGCGGGTATCCTCAATCTTCGAGCGGTAGTCGAAACCAACCGGACGGAAGAATAAAGATGCCAGCACCAGGATCATTGCCACGTAGAAGCCGGAAAACGCGGCGGCGTAGACCATCGGCCAGGCGGCAAAGAGCGCGCCGCCTGCGGTGATCAGCCACACCTGGTTTCCGTCCCAGTGCGGAGCAATGGAGTTAATCATAATTCGACGCTCGGTGTCGTTACGACCGAGGAAACGGGTGAGCATGCCCACCCCCATGTCGAAGCCATCGGCGACGGCAAAACCAATGAGCAGAATGCCAATCAGCAGCCACCAGATAAAACGCAATACTTCATAATCGATCATTTGACGACTCCTGTCTTAGCGTGCCGACTGAATAGCCGCAGAGGACTGTTCAAAGTGATAGCGACCGGTTTTCAGGCTGCTTGGTCCTTTGCGGGCAAACTTGAACATGAGGAACAGTTCAGCCACCAGGAACAGCGTGTACAGGCCACAAATCAGCACCATAGAGAAGATCAGGTCGCCCGCAGTCAGCGACGAGTTCGCTACAGCCGTTGGTAGCACTTCACCGATAGCCCAGGGCTGACGGCCATACTCAGCAACAAACCAGCCAGCTTCTACGGCAATCCACGGCAGCGGCAGGCCATAGAACGCAGCGCGCAGCAGCCATTTTTTCTCGCCAATGCGGTTACGAATCACGGTCCAGAAGGAGGCGCCAATAATCAGCAGCATCAGCACGCCGCACGCCACCATGATACGGAAGGCAAAATAGAGCGGCGCCACGGCAGGAATGGAGTCCTTGGTCGCCTGCGCAATCTGCGCTTCCGTCGCGTCGGAGACGTTGTCGGTATAGCGTTTCAGCAGCAGACCATAACCAAGATCTTTCTTCACGTCGTTAAACCGATCGCGAACGGCCTGGTCAGTTGAACCTGCACGCAGCTGTTCCAGCAGCGCGTAAGCCTTCATCCCGTTACGGATACGCTCTTCGTGCTGAACCATCAGATCCTTCAGGCCGGTAACCTGTTTATCGACGGAGCGAGTCGCAATGATGCCCAGCGCGTAAGGAATCTGAATCGCGAAGCGGTTCTCCTCTGCTTTCTGGTCAGGAATACCAAACAGGGTAAAGGCCGCCGGAGCAGGCTGAGTTTCCCATTCTGCTTCGATAGCCGCCAGCTTGGTTTTCTGCACGTCGCCCATTTCGTAACCGGATTCATCACCGAGAACGATAACGGAGAGGATTGCCGCCATGCCGAAGCTTGCTGCGATAGCAAAGGAGCGCTTGGCAAAAGCAAAGTCGCGCCCTTTGAGCATATACCAGGAGCTGATAGCAAGAATGAACATCGCGCCGGTCACGTAGCCGGAAGCCACGGTATGCACGAACTTAACCTGAGCCACCGGGTTCAGAACCAGCTCAGAGAAGCTGACCATCTCCATACGCATGGTTTCAAAGTTGAAGTCCGACGCAATCGGGTTCTGCATCCAGCCGTTAGCGACAAGAATCCACAGCGCCGACAGGTTGGAGCCGAGCGCTACCAGCCAGGTCACGGCCATGTGCTGCACTTTACCCAGACGATCCCAACCGAAGAAGAACAGACCTACAAAGGTAGATTCGAGGAAGAAGGCCATTAAACCTTCAATGGCCAGCGGCGCACCGAAGATATCGCCCACGTAGTGAGAGTAGTAAGACCAGTTTGTCCCGAACTGGAACTCCATGGTCAAACCGGTTGCCACACCCAGAGCGAAGTTGATACCAAACAACTTGCCCCAGAACTTGGTCATATCTTTATAAATCTGTTTGCCGGAAAGGACGTAGACCGTTTCCATGATGGCCAGCAGGAACGCCATACCAAGCGTCAGCGGCACAAACAGGAAGTGGTACATCGCGGTCAAGGCAAACTGTAAGCGCGACAGTTCGACTATATCTAACATCATGACTCCTTGCTCATCGCATGAAGACTCCGAGAGTGAACCCCGTTAGAAAGGGTCACACGCATGCCCCAATACAAATTTATTTGCTTCTTCTCGTCACGCCCGTTTCCTCTGTCAAGGAAACGGTAGTGGTGAAAAGTTACAAACATGTTAACAAAACACCCAAATTGATCCCGTGATTATATTACGCTGCAAAACCCTTACAATAAATAGGTTTTTATTGTGATAAATTTGCAGTTTTCGACGGCGATCAATTTATAGCGAAAATATCAGATTTTGGTCAATTTGATCCGCGACAATTTAACTCCATTTCTTGTTCTTTTCCAAGTTTTAAACATTGATTTAAATCAATTTTCATTTTAAATGTTAATTATGTTTACTGTGTACAACACTAGTAAACACAAGGTTAACGGTATGTTTTTCAGGAGTGTCATCAGTTACTGAAAATGATAGACCATTTATTTCACAGCGGAGCGGTACTTAATGAGCCCTCGTGAGCGGCTTAAATGCCGACCTCAACTGATAATGTTGCGTAGTTCACAGATTTTTTTTATCAAGTTACTATCGTTTATTTTTTTACTGATTATATTTATCATTGCATTTACCTTTAATTAACACCCCTATGTGACTATCGTTTATCCCGTCACCGCCGCCCATCGATTTCTTTTTTGTGCAGGTCAGGCCCCCTACTCTTCTTAAGGATCATCTGCAGTCTGCATTTTTACTCTCTGACGACGTATGTCTGCCTCATCAACAAAAATAGAATATGAAACGAACAATTCATCATTTGATAGCTTTATTCTAACAAATTGCCTTTGACACATATAAAAACCAGCCCATAAATTCCGTTACCGCGCTCACAGAAAATTTTAAAGAATTGTATTTAACCCGTTATTTAGAAATACAGAAGCCAGCCAAAAATAAAATAAGATCTCGCTCACAAACATCGCAATATATTTATTACGAGAACTCAAAAAGGACCAATCAAATTTATAAGCATTAAGTACATCACTATGATAAACAAAGAATTTTTAACGAAAACTCAAAAATGCGCTTTTTTTGAATGATATTCTGAAAATAGATCAATTGCTTCCTCCCGACGAACCAAAGACACTCCAGCCCTATTAACAGGCATCCATAACCCAGGCTGCCAAATATTAGATCGTCGTTTTTATTTTTATACCATCAGCCCTACAGAGGATTACCCATGAAGAAATCAACACTCGTTATTGGCGTCATTGGTGCTGACTGCCATGCAGTAGGCAATAAAGTCCTGGACCGCGTTTTTACTGCCCATGATTTTCGCGTAATCAATCTGGGCGTGATGGTCAGCCAGGATGAATATATTGATGCCGCCATCGAAACTGGTGCGGATGCCATCGTCGTGTCGTCGATTTACGGCCACGGCGATATCGATTGCCTGGGACTGCGCGAGCGCTGCATCGAACGCGGTATCGGCGACATTCTCCTTTACGTCGGCGGCAATCTGGTGGTCGGAAAGCATGACTTTGCCGACGTTGAAGCGAAGTTCAAAGAGATGGGGTTCAACCGCGTTTTTGCCCCCAGCCACGATCTGGAAGACGTCTGCCAACTGATGGCAAACGACATCAACCAGCGCCATGGCGTTAAACACCCGTGTCTGGAAGAGGCCATCTGATGCAAACCGTCTCAGTCGATATCGGCTCGACGTGGACCAAGGCGGCCCTCTTCACCCAGGAGGGGGATGAGCTGACGCTGGTAAACCACGTTCTGACCCCGACAACCACCCATCACCTGGCGGAAGGCTTTTTTGCCAGCCTGAACCAGGTGCTTAACGTTGCCGATGCGCGCCCGCTGCTGAACCGCGGTGACGTCACGCTGAAATACTCCTCATCGGCCAAAGGCGGTCTTGCCGTCGCCGCGATGGGGCTGGTGCCGTCCATCACCCTGGAGTCAGCAAAAGTCACCGCCCACTCGGCGGGGGCCAAAATCGCCCAATACTACTCTTATAAACTGAATCGCCACGACATTCAGGCGCTGGAAGCCTCGCCGCCGGACATTCTGCTGTTTACCGGCGGGACCGACGGCGGTGAAACGAGCTACGGCCTGGCTAACGCCCACGCGCTGGCGGAGTCAACGCTCGACTGCGCCATTATCTATGCCGGCAACCGCGACATTCAGGACGAGATTCAGACCATCCTCGGCCATAAAGATCTGACCACGGTAGACAATATTCTGCCCGATCTTGATCACCCGAATCCGTACGCGGCCCGCAAGGCAATATGCGATGTTTTCTTATCCCGGATCGTCAAAGGTAAAGGACTGGACGTTATCGTCGCAGAAACCGGCGAAGAGCCGATGCCAACGCCGTGGACCGTCTACGAGCTGGTGAAAACCATCAGTCATTACGACAGTACGTGGAAAGAGTTCATGCTGATCGACATGGGCGGCGCGACTACCGATGTCTACTCCGCCAGCGCCAACACGCTCTCGCCGGATACCGTTCTACACGGCGTTCCGGAGCCATATGTAAAACGCACGGTGGAAGGCGATCTCGGCATGCGCGTCTCGGCGATGGTTGTCGGTGAAAGCGCCCGGGAGCTGGTGAACGTGGTCTTTGCCCACCAGCCGCAGCGTCAGGAGGCTTTTTACCGCTATCTGCGCCATCTTGTCGCTCAGCCGGATTATCTGCCGGCCAGTGAAGAAGAAAAGTATTTCGACACCGTTCTCGCCGGGCTCTGCGTGGGCTACGCCAGCGAACGCCACGCGGGAACCAAAAAACAGGTCTGCACCTGCGTGGGCAACGTCGACCTGCAGATGGGGCGCGACCTGACCCCGGTGCGCAAAGTCGTCGGATCCGGTGGATGGCTCTCCCGCGCCAGCCGCTTTGACATCCACCGCTGGCTGAAATACCGCGAACTGGATGACGACGGCAGACGCATTCTCTTACCGACCCAGTTTGACTATTACCGCGATGCAAAAGGCCTGCTTCCGCTGCTGGCAAACGTTGCCAGGCTTTATCCCGAACTCGCCGCTCGCACCAGCATTCACTGTTTAACCCTATAAATGAAGGCAGCTACGAATGGAACTTCGAAATAAAAAATTAACCCATGACGAATTCATGACCGAGCGGCATCAGGTATTGCAGACCTGGCATACCGGCAAGGACGTTGAGCACTTCGAAGATGGCGTGAAGTACCAGCAAACTATTCCAGAGAAAAAACGCTTTTCTCACGCCCTGCTTAAGGCCGACCAGGAAGGTAAAACGTTGAGCCAGCCGCGCGCGGGCGTAGCGCTGATGGATGAACACATTGCGCTACTCAAGACGCTGCAGGAAGAGTGCGATCTACTGCCCAGTACCATCGATGCCTACACCCGCCTTAACCGTTACGAAGAAGCGGCGGTCGGCATTCAGAAGTCTATCGAAGCGGGTACCTCCAAACTCAACGGTTTACCGGTGGTTAACCACGGCGTCGCTGCCTGCCGCCGGATGACCGAAGCGCTGGAAAAACCGGTGCAGGTACGTCACGGTACGCCGGACGCGCGTCTGCTGGCGGAAATTTCCATGGCCAGCGGCTTTACCAGCTACGAAGGCGGCGGTATCTCCTACAACATTCCCTACGCCAAGCGCGTGACCCTGGAGAAGTCGATTCGCGACTGGCAGTACTGCGACCGTCTGATGGGCCTTTATGAAGAACACGGCATTCGAATTAACCGCGAACCTTTCGGCCCGCTAACCGGCACTCTGATCCCGCCGTTTATGTCCCACGCGGTGGCGATTATCGAAGGGCTGCTGGCGCTGGAACAGGGCGTCAAATCAATTACCGTCGGCTACGGCCAGGTGGGCAGCCTGACCCAGGACATTGCAGCGATTAAGTCGCTTCGCGAACTTTCTCACGAATATTTTGGCAATTACGGTTTCGACGATTATGAGCTGAGTACCGTCTTCCACCAGTGGATGGGCGGCTTTCCGGAAGATGAATCGAAAGCATTCGCCATTATCTCCTGGGGCGCGGCGGTGGCCGGCATGTCCGGCGCCACCAAAGTGATCACCAAGAGCCCGCATGAAGCGTTCGGTATTCCAACCGCAGCGGCCAACGCGCAGGGCCTGAGGGCCTCCCGCCAGATGCTCAATATGGTCAGCGATCAGAAGTTCCCGCCGTGCGCCGCGGTAGATCAGGAAGTGGAGCTGATAAAAAGCGAGGTACGCGCGGTACTGAAGAAAGTCTTCGAACTGGGTAACGGCGATATCGCCCGCGGTACGGTGCTGGCCTTTGAAGCGGGCGTGCTGGACGTGCCTTTTGCTCCGGCATCCTGCAACGCGGGCAAAATTCTGCCGGTTCGCGACAATTCCGGCGCTATTCGCGTGCTTGAAGCTGGCGCGGTTCCGCTGCCGAAGGACATCCTCGCCCTGCACCACGATTACGTCGCAGAACGTGCGCATTTTGAAGGTCGCAAGCCCTCATTCCAGATGGTTGTTGATGACATCAACGCGGTATCCCACAGTCAATTAATAGGAAGACCATAATGAAAATTAAACAGGCCCTTTTCACCGCTGGCTACTCCTCATTCTACTTTGATGACCAGCAGGCGATTAAAAACGGCGCGGGTCACGATGGATTCATCTATACCGGCGCGCCGGTTACCCCCGGATTTACCTCCGTGCGCCAGGCAGGTGAATGCGTTTCCGTGCAGCTAATTCTGGAAAACGGCGCGGTAGCGGTCGGTGACTGTGCCGCCGTACAGTATTCCGGCGCCGGCGGCCGCGACCCGCTGTTCCTCGCGGAAAATTTTATTCCCTTCCTCAACGATCATATTAAACCGCTGCTGGAAGGCCGGGATGTCGATACGTTCCTGCCGAACGCCCGCTTCTTCGACAAGCTGCGCATCGACGGCCAACTGCTGCATACCGCCGTCCGCTATGGTCTTTCCCAGGCGCTACTCGATGCCACGGCGCTGGCCAGCGGCCGTCTGAAGGCGGAGGTGGTTTGCGACGAATGGCAGCTGCCCTGCATCCCGGAAGCGATTCCTTTATTTGGTCAGAGCGGAGACGACCGCTATATCGCCGTGGACAAGATGATCCTCAAAGGCGTCGATGTTCTGCCGCATGCGCTGATTAACAACGTTGAAGAGAAGCTGGGTCTGAAAGGGGAGAAACTGCGCGAGTATATCCGCTGGCTGTCCGACCGCATCTTAAGCCTGCGCACCAGCCCCCGCTACCGCCCGACGCTGCATATCGATGTTTACGGCACCATCGGCCTGATTTTCGATATGGACCCGCTTCGCTGCGCCGAATATATCGCCAGCCTGGAGAAAGAGGCCCAGGGCCTGCCGCTCTATATAGAAGGCCCGGTGGATGCCGGCAACAAACCGGATCAGATCCGCATGCTGACCGCCATCACCAAAGAGCTGACCCGCCTGGGTTCCGGGGTGAAAATCGTCGCCGACGAATGGTGTAACACCTATCAGGATATCGTTGACTTCACCGATGCCGGCAGCTGCCACATGGTACAGATTAAAACCCCGGACCTCGGCGGCGTCCATAACATTGTGGACGCGGTGCTGTACTGCAACAAACATGCGATGGAAGCCTATCAGGGCGGGACCTGTAACGAAACCGAGATCAGCGCCCGCACCTGCGTTCACGTCGCGCTGGCCGCGCGTCCTGTACGCATGCTGATCAAGCCAGGCATGGGCTTCGACGAAGGTCTTAACATCGTGTTTAACGAAATGAACCGCACCATCGCGCTGTTGCAGACTAAGGATTAAGAGATGGCTCGTACCTTTAAGATCTTATCGCCGACCGCGATTCTGGGTTATGGCTTTCCGGAAGAGAGCTTTCTTAAAGCCATGGCGGAGTCTCCTGATCTGATTGCCGTTGACGCCGGTTCATCCGATCCCGGCCCCCATTATCTGGGAGCAGGTAAACCCTTTACCGACAGAGCCGGAGTGAAACGCGATCTGCGCTATATGATCGTCGCCGGCGTAAAAAACAGTATTCCGGTGGTGATCGGCACGGCCGGCGGCTCCGGCGCGGCCCCGCACCTGGAGTGGTGCCGGCAAATCATCCATGAGATTGCGCAGGAAGAGCAACTGTCGTTTTCCATGGCGCTGATCCCGTCTGACGTCGAGAAATCCATCGTGCATCAGGCGCTGGATAACGGCAAAATCACCGCCCTCGACTTTGTGCCCGAGCTGACCCACGAAGCTATTGAAGAGAGCACCTATATCGTCGCCCAGATGGGTATCGAACCGTTCCAACGAGCGCTGGCCGCTGGCGCCCAGGTGGTGCTGGGCGGACGGGCGTACGATCCAGCCTGCTTCGCGGCGCTGCCGATTATGCAGGGCTTCGATGAGGGACTGGCCCTGCACTGCGGCAAGATCCTTGAATGCGCGGCCATTGCGGCGACCCCAGGGTCCGGCTCCGACTGCGCGATGGGGATCATCGACGACAACGGTTTTACGCTGAAAACCTTCAATCCACAGCGCAAATTCACCGAAACGTCCGCCGCGGCGCACACGTTATACGAGAAGTCCGATCCGTACTTCCTGCCGGGGCCCGGCGGCGTGCTGAACCTCAAAGGATGCAGCTTCAAAGCGGTCAACGAAGGCGAGGTGTACGTTAGCGGCTCTCGCCACGAAGAGACGCCCTACGCGCTGAAGCTGGAAGGCGCGCGTCGGGTCGGCTTTCGCTGCCTGACCATTGCCGGAACCCGCGACCCGATCATGATCGCCGGGATCGACACGATTCTTGCAGAGGTACAGGCCAGCGTGGCGCGCAACCTCTCGCTGAGTGACGACAGCATCCGCATGACTTTCCATCTGTACGGAAAGAACGGCGTGATGGGCAATCACGAACCGATGAAAACCGCCGGGCACGAGCTGGGGATTTTACTGGACGTCGTCGCCCCGACTCAGGATACCGCCAACAGCGTCTGCTCGCTGGTGCGCTCTACCCTGCTGCACTACGGTTATGAAAACCGCATTGCGACCGCGGGCAACCTCGCCTTCCCGTTCTCGCCTTCCGATATCCAGAGTGGCCCGGTGTATGAGTTTTCAATCTATCACCTGATTGAAGCCTGCGACGCGCTGCGCTTTGACTTCCATATCGAGCAGGTCACGCCAGAAGGAGTTCAGGCATGAAACAATCTCTATGCTCACTGGCGCAGGTGATCCGCTCCAAAAACGCCGGGCCGTATGAATTAGTTTTAGATATTTTATTTAAAACCCGGGAGGATTATCAGCGGGTAAAACGATCTGAGCAATTAACTCCGCAGCTTATTGCCAGCTTATATAACGTGAGACCTGATTTTATTCATCGCATTGTCTGGTTTGACCCGGCTAACGCGGTAAAAATTGTCATGCCGCGGGATATTATTTCCGGCAACGTTGGCGACAATGATGTTTATGGCGCTCAGCAACATGCGCCGTTATTAAGTATTGAGTTCGATTTCTAATTCTATATCCAATGGATTTCGAGTTGCATTGAGGCGGCAACTGAAGGACAAATTCGTCAGGAACGAATTTGAACAGCCGGAGGCTGCCTTCGGTGAGGGACATGGATGTCCCTCATTCATTCCCAGGAGCGTACATCCGTACATGACGGGGGTGAGCAAAGGCAGCCAACAAAAATGCAGCCTGAAAGACAACGGATATAAAAATACAACAACATCCCTTGGTGTACAGGATTTCGCTGTATCACTGTATTCCAGACAATTTATGCGGTTGGTCACCACAGGCGCCCGTCTGAGCGGTTTGCAGGCTCAGGCGTGCGCTGCCCTACAACACTTCACCGACTAACCTCGATCCGATGGAGTAAACATGAAAAAAATAAGTTTAACCAAAATGATCATATTAGGCCTGATACTCGGCATGATTGCCGGGGTGGCAATTAATAATATGGCATCGGCTGATACAGCAAAATCATACGCGCAGGATATTTCTATTTTCACCACCATATTTTTACGCATGGTAAAAATGATTATCGCTCCGCTGGTAATATCCACGCTGGTAGTTGGCATCGCCAAAATGGGCGATGCTAAAACGCTCGGGCGGATATTCTCGAAAACTTTTTTCCTGTTTATTTGCGCCTCGCTGCTGTCGATTGCGCTGGGGCTGGTGATCGTTAATCTGTTCCAGCCGGGGGCGGGGATTAATTTCGTCGCCCACGATGCCGGAGCGGTCGCGGCCGTTCAATCTGAGCCCTTCACACTGAAGGTATTTATCTCTCACGCGGTGCCGACCAGCATCGTTGATGCGATGGCGCGCAACGAAATCCTGCAAATCGTGGTGTTCTCCATTTTCCTCGGCTGTAGCCTGGCGGCTATCGGCGAAAAAGCCGAACCCATTGTGAAAGTGCTCGATTCGCTGGTCCACGTAATGTTGAAGCTGACGGGCTACGTCATGCTCTTCGCGCCGCTAACCGTCTTTGCCGCTATCTCCGGGCTGATCGCCGAGCGCGGACTGGGCGTAATGGTCAGCGCCGGTATCTTTATGGGTGAGTTCTACCTGACGCTTGGCATGCTGTGGGCGATGCTGATTGGCCTGTCGGCGGTCATTGTTGGTCCGTGCATTGGCCGTCTGACCAAAGCGATCCTTGAGCCCGCCCTGCTGGCCTTCACCACGTCCAGCTCTGAAGCCGCCTTCCCGGGCACCCTCGATAAGCTGGAAAAATTTGGCGTCTCTTCCAAAATCGCCAGCTTCGTTCTGCCCATTGGCTACTCCTTTAACCTGGTTGGCTCCATGGCCTACTGCTCGTTCGCCACGGTGTTTATCGCCCAGGCCTGCAACGTGCACCTCGGCATGGGCGAGCAGATCACCATGCTGCTGATTCTGATGCTGACCTCAAAAGGGATGGCGGGCGTACCGCGCGCCTCAATGGTAGTTATTGCCGCGACGCTGAACCAGTTCAACATTCCGGAAGCGGGCCTGATCCTGTTGATGGGTGTCGATCCGTTCCTCGATATGGGTCGCTCCGCCACCAACGTAATGAGTAACGCCATGGGCGCCGCCATCGTTGGCCGCTGGGAAGGCGAGCACTATGGAGAAGGCTGCCGCGGCACCGCCCCGGTCAAAAAACCCGAGCAGGAGCGTCCTGCCAGCGAAACGTCCGAAGTGGCGATGTCCTGACGGCAAGATGGCTACGAACCCCAGGCCGGATCTATCCGGCCCGGTTCCTCTCAATAATCTCAACAGGACATACCATGAACGTTAAATTTCTCGGCACCTGCCTGTTCACCGCCAGCTTATTGTTTAGCGGCGCCGCCGCAGCTCAGGGCGCACCGGACTACGCCAGCATTATCGAGCAGGCGCATCAGAAATATAAAAATAACCACGAGGGTAAAGTCGCCGACTACATCCCCGCTCTGGCGACCTATAGCCCGGATAATTTCGCCATTACGCTCGCGACGGTAGAAGGCAAAATTTACCAGACCGGCGACGTAAAAAAAGCGTTCCCGATGGAGTCCCTGAGCAAAGTGTTCACCCTGGCGCTGGCAATGGAGCAACGCGGACCGCAGGAAGTGTTGGATAAACTCGGCGCCAACGCCACCGGCCTGCCCTTCAATTCCGGATTAGCCGTCGAACTCACCCAAGGCGCGCCGGAGAATCCGTTAGTCAACGCCGGCGCCATGAGCACCGTGAGCCTGATTGCGGCGCAGGACAAAACCGACCGCTGGAATAAAATCCTCAACAATCTCAGCGCCTGGGCCGACAGTACGCTGAGCGTGAACGAGCCGGTATTTCAATCCGAAATGGCAACCAACCAGCATAACCAGGCGCTGGCCATGTTGATGCATTCCTACCGCAGCTTTTATGGCGATCCGCAGGAAGCCGTCGAAATCTACACCCGTCAATGTTCGGTGGATATCACCGTTGAGCAGCTCGCCAAAATGGGAGCCGTGCTGGCCAACGGCGGTAAATCGCCGTTCAACGGCAGGCAACTGCTTAACGCCAGCTATGTGCCGCAGGTACTGGCGGAAATGGCGATAGCCGGGCTGTACGACGGCAGCGGCAGATGGCTGTATAGCGTCGGTATTCCGGCGAAATCCGGCGTTGCCGGCGGGATGATCGCCGTGGTGCCGGGGCGGTACGCCATCGCCGTCTACTCCCCTCCGCTGGATGCAGCCGGTAACAGCGTTCGCGCCCAGCAAACCATCGAGTACGTCGCTAAAGCGACGCAGGCCAATCTCTTTTTCGCGAAATAGTGAGATGTCACATGTCTAAACCCTTTGTCTGGCAGGAACTCTTTGTGCAGAGTAAAGATAATACGGAATATGAACTACTCAGTAATCAACATGTTAAGGTGACAGAGTTAGATGGTGAAGAGGTCATCAAGGTTGCGCCCGAAGCGTTAACGTTGCTGGCTCAGCAGGCATTTTATGAGGCTTCATTTTTCCTGCGCGCCGGACATTTAAAACAGATCGCCAGTATCCTGCACGATCCGCAGGCCAGTAGTAACGATAAATACGTTGCGCTGCAGCTGCTGCGCAACGCCGAAGTCTCGGCAAAAGGCGTGCTGCCAAACTGCCAGGATACCGGGACCGCAACCATCGTGGCGAACAAAGGCCAGAACGTCTGGACCGGCGGCAACGATGCTGAAGCCCTGAGTCAGGGCGTCTACAACACCTTCCAGGAAAATAATTTACGCTATTCGCAAAATGCCCCCCTCGATATGTACACCGAGGTCAACACGGAGACCAACCTGCCGGCGCAGATCGACATCAGCGCCGTGCCGGGTAGCGAATACCGCTTCCTGTTCGTCAACAAAGGCGGCGGCTCGGCGAACAAAGCAGCGCTGTTTCAGGAAACAAAATCCATCCTGCAGCCGGAAAAACTCACCGCCTTCCTGATAGAAAAAATGAAAGCGCTGGGCACCGCCGCCTGTCCGCCGTACCACATCGCCTTTGTGGTGGGCGGCCTCTCGGCGGATCAGGCATTGAAAGTGGCGAAGCTGGCTTCGACCAAATATTATGACAATCTGCCCACCAGCGGAAATGCGCTGGGCCAGGCGTTTCGCGATACTGCGCTGGAGGCAACGTTGCTTAACGCCAGCCGCGAGTTCGGCATCGGCGCGCAGTTTGGCGGCAAATATTTCGCTCACGATATTCGCGTGATCCGCCTGCCGCGGCACGGCGGCTCCTGCCCTATCGCTATGGCCCTCTCCTGCTCCGCCGATCGAAACATTAAAGCCAAAATCAACAAGCACGGCATCTGGCTGGAGAAGCTGGAACATAACCCGGGCAAGTTCATTCCTGATTCTCAGCGGATAGAAAACGGGGCGCAGACCGTCCAGCTCGACCTGAATCGGCCGCTGCGCGATATCCTTCGCGATATGTCAGCCCTGCCGGTCGGTACCCGGCTGTCGCTGAGCGGTCCAATTGTCGTCGCCCGCGATATTGCCCATGCCAAAATTAAAGAGCGGCTGGATAATGGCGAACCGATGCCGGCTTACATGCGCAATCATATCGTCTACTACGCCGGACCGGCGAAAACGCCAGACAATCTTGCCTGCGGCTCGCTGGGTCCCACCACCGGCGGACGGATGGACGGGTATGTTGATGCTTTCCAGGCCGCGGGCGGGAGTCTGATCATGCTCTCAAAAGGCAACCGCAGCCCGCAGGTGACCGAAGCCTGCCTGAAACACGGCGGCTTTAATCTCGGCAGCATCGGCGGTGCGGCGGCCCTGCTGGCGCAGCAGTACGTGAAAAGTTTACGCTGCCTTGAGTATCCGGAACTGGGCATGGAAGCGGTATGGATGATGGAAGTCGAAAACCTGCCCGCGTTTGTGCTGGTTGACGACAAAGGCAACAACTTCTTTAGCCAGTTCGAGCAGCAGCACCGCTGCGCCACCTGTCCGGCAGGGCACTAAGGAGCATTTATGCACGCGCGAGGCAATCCTGACCGCCATCGTCAGCGCCAGCAGAAGCTGAAAACGCAGGTTGATACCCGCGTGGCGGCGGCAACGGAGCAAAAAGGCATCTTGATCGTCTTCACCGGCAACGGTAAGGGCAAATCTACTGCCGCCTTTGGTACGGCAACGCGAGCCGTCGGACATGGTAAGCGCGTCGGCGTTGCCCAGTTCATTAAAGGCCAGTGGGATAATGGAGAGTACAATACGCTGCATCCTCTGGGCGTTGAGTTTCACATTATGGGCACCGGCTTTACCTGGGAAACGCAAAACCGGGAAACGGATATGGAGGCGGCATCGGCCGTATGGCGAGAGAGTAAGCGCATGCTGGCCGATCCGAGCTACGATCTGGTGGTGCTGGATGAGCTCACGTATATGCTGGCGTATCGCTATCTGGATCCACAGGAAGTAATTGCCGCTATTGTCAATCGTCCGCCGCAGCAGAACGTGATTGTTACTGGCCGCGGCTGCCATGCCCGCCTGCTGGAGCTTGCCGATACGGTCAGCGAGCTGCGCCCGGTGAAGCACGCCTTTGACGGAGGTATTCAGGCGCAGGCAGGAATCGACTGGTAGTTTGACCCGGCTCGCGCTGCGTTCTGCTCCCTGGGCTACTCTGCGCGCTGCTCCCGGGGGCGGCGCTCAACGCGCCTTGCCCGGGCTACGGGTTCACCGCCGTTTGCGGGCCAGAAGCCCGGGTAAAGCGCCGTCAGGCAGCCGACACCACCGATTTTTGCAGCAGCCAGTCGCGAAATACCTGCAAATGACGGGATTCCGTTTTATCCTCCTGCCACGTCATAATAAAACGGTTACCGGTACGAATCGGCACATCGCAGGGGATCACCATCTCACCGCTATCCAGGTCATGCTGAATGGCAAAACGCGGCAGTAGCGCGACTCCCAGATTTGAACGCACTGCCGCAATCAGCATCGAGAGCAGATCGAAACGTGGACCGATGTTGATCTGCGGGCTGGTGATATTCGACAGCGCAAACCACTCCTGCCAGCCGTGAATCCGCGTGCTTTGATGCAGCAGCGGAAATTCGCCCAGCAGCTCCTCCACCGCCAGCTTTTGCCCGGGTTCCGACAGCAGTCCGCAGCCGCACACCGGCAAAATTTCCTCTTCAAACAGATACTCCACTTCAGACCACGGCGAGCAAAAATCCTCGCGCATAATGGCGGCATCGTACTCGCGGCTCAGAAAATCACTCATGCTGGCCAGCGAATGAATATTAACGATGATGTCAGGATTTAATTTATTAAACTCGCGCAGGTTGGGGATCAGCCAGTGGGTGCTAAAGGTGGGATTAACGGCCAGTTCAAGAACCTGCACCGTCGGTTGCCAGGTCATAATCGAATTGGTATCACGCTCCAGTTTGTTCAACGTTTCTTTAACGATAGACAAATAATGCTTGCCGGCCTCATTTAAAAAAATCCTTTTTTTAGCATGATTAAATAATGACGTATGGAGGAAATCCTCCAGCGCCGTGACCTGTCGGAACACGGCGCTTTGTGTTAAAGCCAACTCTTCCGCTGCCCGGGTATAACTTTCATGGCGAGCCACAACCTCAAAAGTCACCAGTAATTCAGTTTTCGGTATTTTTCCTCTCATAACGTCTTCCATTTACGGCGTGCAAAAATTGTTTAATAGATAAAAAAAGCGCGCAAGGACATCAGGTTAGCCCCCGGTGTTATATTTTATTTTACCGTCAGGTGTCATTGATCTATTCCATGATTAATGCATACTATCACTGATCAAATAATAACCAATGATACCCAGGCGCTACAATAAAGACAATTTAAACAACGTGATTTCTGCACAATTAAAAGCATTAAGTTGTCAATATTTTTTCACGTTAACTTGTTTATTAGCGAAGACATGAAGAGAGCCAATGGGAATTAATTACCTGGCCATGGGCATAATTGAAAAATTCCGCGATCGGGCACACATTATGAATGCTCCAGGAAAAATCTGTATTAGCCTGAATTCGAGGCTAACCGATGCGAGGTGAAGATCTCCAGAGGTTCCGTTCGCGGAACGACTGGGGGGTCGTGCGGTGAGCAGCGCGGAACACCCGACAAAAGTAGCTGGTTTGCGCAAACTGAAGCTTACGCGCCACGCTGTCTATGGAATTAGCCGGGTCCCCGAGCAGCTCTCCGGCACGCTGCATTTTCTTCTGATTGACCCACACCTTAAAATTTACGCCCTGACGCTTTTTAAAAAAACGGCTGAAGTAGTTAGCGCTGAGACAAACATGGGCGGCAACAGATTCCAGAGACAGCTCATCATATAAATGTTCATCAATATAGCGCAGCGCAGCCGCCAGTTTTATTTCATGCGGCGATTTTTGCGCATAATAAAAAGTGCTCTTTTGTCGCGCCTGTCTCGCACCTTCCTCCTCTGCTTCTTCCATCGCTGAGTAATGACTAACGATGAAATGCAGAAGCCTTATCGCCGCCGAGCGATGATTATTATCGGTTGCTGCTCGATGGTCAAAAATAATATACCCGCATATTTTATTGCTTTGAACCAGCGGTAGGGAAAAGAACTCTGCCCCCGCATAGCAATCGGGCAAGCGACCGTCGGTTACCTTAATAACCGTCGCCGTCAGCCCCGTTGCCCGCGAAAAAACATCTGTTAACGAACTAAAAAAAACGATGCCATTATCCCTTTTATTTTCCGCCATCTTATTCTCCGTAAGCTTTTGTAAGCGGTTAATATGCAAAATATTACGGATAAAAAGGATGATGACTGACGCAAAAAATAATCTCATTTAAACAGATGAATATGATCAAAATGCACAACCGTTACGCCGGTTCAGGAGGTCGATGCCTGAGAGCTGCCCGCGCTCAGGCGGCCAGCGTTCTCAAACTTTAACGAATCTTCACAGAAAACTGTGAGCACAAATTTCTGACCGACAAATGATTAATTGTTATATTTCATACAGTTATAAAAATACCATGCGTTTTCGTGATGTTGTTGTTTGTGAGAATCATCATGTGAATGTGAAATGCCCTCCTGAATAATAGGTTCAATGTGAAAACAACTTGAACGGAGTGGATCCATGGCCGTCACTACAGGCGTTATCGCCGACGATTTTACCGGCGCAACGGATATAGCAAGCTTTATGGCTGAACAGGGCTGGCGAGTCGCGCTGCTGCCCGGCATGCCCGATATCACTCAGTGCTGGAACGAAGAGGTTGACGCTATCGTCATCTCGTTGAAGAGCCGCGCTTTACCGGCAGAACAGGCCGTCGCCCAGTCCCTGGCCTGCGCCCGCTGGCTAAGACAAAACGCCGGCGTCCGCCAGCTCTATTTCAAGTATTGCTCAACCTTTGACTCCACGCCGGCGGGCAACATCGGCCCGGTAAGCGATGCGCTGATGAACGACATTCAGGCCCCGCTAATCGTTCACTGCCCCGCTCTGCCGCAAAATGGGCGCACGGTGGTCCACGGCCATCTGTTTGTGAACGGGGTGCTGCTTAACGAATCCGGTATGGAAAAACATCCGCTAAATCCGATGACCGATGCCAGCGTACCGCGCCTGCTGGCCGCGCAGACGGCCAGCCCGGTTGGGCACATTGCTCTCAATACGATTCGCAGCGGTGTGGAAGCGGTCACTTGCGCCTTAGAACGCTATCAGATTGAAGGAACGCGCCATGTGATTGTCGATACGCTGGACGACACCGATCTCCATACCCTGGCTCAGGCGCTGCAGGAGTATCCGCTGCTGGCCGGAGGTTCCGGTCTCGGCGGCGCGCTGGCCGCTAACGCTGGTGGTCATCCTGTTGCGTCGCCGCACCGCTTTCCCTCTCCCGCCAGAGCAGTCGTGTTCTCCGGCAGCTGTTCGACGATGAGCAACCGCCAGGTCAACCGCTATAAAGCCCAGGCGGCATCCTGTTTGCTTGACGTTGCCCGCTGCCTGTCGGATACCGAAAGCTACAGCGACGAGCTGTCTACCTGGGCGATGGCGCATATCAACGACCCGCTCGCGCCGCTACTTTATGCCACCCAGCCGCCAGAGGCGCTACAGCGCATTCAGCAGGAATACGGCGAACAGGCCGCCAGTCGGGCAATCGAACGCACTTTCGCCCGGCTGAGCGCCAAACTTCTGGCCGCAGGCGTCAACACCTTTATTGTCGCTGGCGGAGAAACCTCCGGCACCGTCGTGGAAGCGCTACAGGTGAAGCGCCTGGCCGTCGGCAGAGCGATCGCGCCGGGCGTACCCTGGGTCTTCTCCTCCGGCCTGGCGCTGGCCCTGAAGTCAGGCAACTTTGGCGACGAAGATTTCTTTTTTACGGCCCAGGAGTATCCATCATGAATCCGGTGAGTGAACACCAACTCCGCGAACAGCTGGTCCACTATGGGCGCTCGCTGTTTATGCGCGGCTACAGCAGCGGCGGTTCCGGCAATCTCAGCGTGAAGCTGCCGGACGGCGGCTATCTGGTGACCCCAACCAATTCCTGTCTGGGTGAACTGCAGGCCGCCACCCTGAGTCGACTGGATGCCGATGGCGTGCATCTCAGCGGCGATAAGCCGTCAAAAGAGGTCCCTATGCATCTGGCGTGGTACCGCCACCGGCCTTCCTGCGGGGCCGTAGTACATCTGCACTCTCCGTGGCTGACCGCGCTCTCCTGTCTACCGTGCGCCACGCCGGAAAACTGCCTGCCGCCGCTAACGCCGTACTACGTGATGCGCGTCGGACGGCTGCCGCTGCTGCCCTATTTCAAACCCGGACACGAGGGCATTGCCAGCGCGCTCAGTGACATCGCCGCAGACCATACGGCGGCGCTACTGGCCAACCACGGGCCGGTAGTGAGCGGTCGCTCGCTGCGCGAGGCGGTGTTTAACGCCGAAGAACTGGAAGACAGCGCCCGTATCTGGCTGACCTTAAAACCGCTCGGCTATGTCCCGCTCTCAGAAGCAGCAGTGGCCGAACTCGAACAATCCCGACCGGCCTGAGGTGCGATGATGATCCCGGAACAACGGCGCGACTTTATTTACCGCTACGTGCATGAAAAAAACGCCGCCTCCTTCAATGAACTGGCGGAGCTGATGAGCGTGTCGCATATGACGGTACGCCGCGACATTCAGCTGCTGGAAGAAGAAGGCAAGGTTATCGCCATTAACGGCGGCGTGAAGCTCAATAACCTGCTTAAATCCGAGCTGCCGTGGCGAGAGAAAGCGGAGTTGCATCATGAAGTAAAACGCAAAATGGGCCAGCTGGCGGCGATGCTCATCGAGCCGGGTCAAACGCTCTACCTCGATGCCGGCACCTCGTTGTTTGAAGTGGCGAAAGCGGTGGCCGCCAGCCGCTGTTTTAACCTGACGGTCGTCACCAACGACTTTTCCATCAGCCACTACCTGATGGATATGCCGCATATCACGCTCTATCACACCGGCGGCCTGGTGGACCAGCGCAACCGCTCAAGCATTGGTAAAAGCGCCGCCAGCTTTCTTCGCACCATTAATATTGACGTGGCGTTTCTGAGCTCCTCTTCGTGGGATACCGAACGCGGGATGTCAACGCCGAGCGAAGGGAAAGCCTCGGTCAAGGAGGCGGTGCTCACCGTTTCCCGGCGTCGGGTACTGGTCTGCGATAGCAGTAAATTTGGCAAATACGGCATGTTCCATATCTGCGGGCTGGAGCAATTGACCGATATTGTTTCTGATAACCGGCTACCGGAGGATGCGCAACACACTATTGCCAGCCAGGGGGTGAAACTGCATCTGGTAGATAGCCGGGAGGGAGCGCATCATGCTGAAGCTCGCGGCTAACCTCGACTGGCTATTTACCGATTTACCGATAGCGGCCCGTTTCCAGGCGGCAAAAGCGGCCGGTTTTCACGGTATTGAAGGGCTATTTCTCTGGCAACACCCGCTGGAACAGCTGCAGGCGGCACAGCGGCAAACGTCTCTACCGCTGGTGCTGATGAACGCTCCGGCAGGCAACTGGTCTCAGGGTGAACGCGGGCTGGCAGCGCTACCCGGGCGCGAAGAGGAGTTTCACCGCAGTCTGGAGCGGGCTCGTCATTATGCCACGGCGCTGGGCTGCCGCCGGGTTCACGTTATGGCGGGCTTGCGCTGCGATGCTCTGACGCATCAGGCCCAGCTTGAGCTCTTGCGCAACAGGCTGCGTATCGCCTGCGATGTGCTGGCTGTTGCGGGAATAGACGTGCTGATTGAACCATTAAACTCGCAGGATATGCCCGGCTATTTTATTGATAGCTTTCCGCTGGCCGCAGCAATCATTGACCAGGTCGCCAGGAACAATATCGGTTTACAGTTTGATATTTATCACTGCCAGAAAATTCACGGCAACGTCGCCAAAAATATTGAACGCTACTTTACGCTTATCAAACATATTCAAATTGCTTCCGTTCCTTATCGCCATGAACCTGGGACCGGCGAATTAAATGAAGCATGGTTATTCGATTTTATTAAAAAAATGAACTACAAGGGCTGGATTGGTTGTGAATATCAACCCTCAACATCAGGCCCCGAATCATTACGCTGGATAACGCCTTACCTGTAATTTTAATCTCTCTGTACCGGAGGAAAATATGTCGGATACCGTTATTATCTCGCTGGCGCCCGTTGCCGCGGATTGCCCTCGAGTCATACCCGAAGAACTGGCGCAGGAAATACTCGCCAGCGTAGAATATGGCGCGGCGATTGTTCATCTGCACGTCCGTGATAAGCAGGGGCGTCTGACGCCGGACACCGTCGATTTTCAGGCCACAATCGACCCTGTGATGCGCCATTCAAACCTGATAATTCAGGCCTCTACCGGCGGCGTCTCTTCGCTGTCCATCGCCGAACGCTGCGCGCCCCTGGCCTGCTCAGGAGTTGAGATGGCGTCGCTTAACGTCGGCTCCGTTAACCTTGGCGATGCCGTTTACTTTAATCCCGGCCCGGACGTCGAATATTGTGCAAGACAAATCATCGCGCATAACATAATTCCCGAATTTGAAGTTTTCGAAATTGGCATGATTAATAACATCCTGGCTCTGCAGGAAAATATAAAATTCAAAACCCCGATGCTGTTTAATATTGTACTGGGGCATCGCGGCAGTACCCCCGCCACGATTGATACATTAATTGCCATGCGCAGCATGCTCCCCCGCGAGGCCTTATGGGGAATAACGCATTTTGGCAGAAAGAATTTCGATATTATCGCTGCCGCGGTCGCCATGGGCGCCAGCGAGGTTCGAATTGGCTTTGAGGATAGCTATTATTTAAGCGCAGAAGAAAAAGCCCAGAATAACTATCAGCAGGTCGCCAAACTCGCCACCCTGATTCGCAGCATGGATAAGAAAGTCGCCACGCCCGACATTGCGCGGCAAATGTTATCTATTCCCCCCGGCAGCAATAACAACAGAAAGGACATTTCGCTATGACTATGACCACTGTTATTCACAAAACCGGTCTCGGCGTCAGCATCGCCGGCGCCGCCCTGGCGGCGGTTGGCGCGCTGATGCATTCACCCGCGCTCTGGCAGCCTGGGCTGGTGATGTTCACCGCCGGTTTTGCGGCGGGAGCAGGATACTGGCCGGGGTTACGCAGCTATCAGTTTACCTTGTGGATCATCGCCGGTTTCGTTGCCGCGATGACCTGGTCTACGGATCTGATCGTCTGGGGCGGCTTTAACATCACCCATAAATGGATCGTTTTCCTGGTCATCCAGGCCACTATGTTCAGCATGGGCACCAAGCTGACGATCCAGGATTTTATCGATGTCGCCAAAATGCCGTGGGCGGTGTTTATCGGTACCTTCTGCCATTTTGTCATTATGCCCCTGCTCGGCCTGACCATTACCCTGGTCTTCAACTTTCCGCCGGAAGTCGCGGTGGGCATCCTGCTGATTGGCGCGTGTCCCAGCGGCCTCTCTTCGACGGTGATGGTTTACATCGCCAACGCTAACCTGGCGCTGGCGGTATCGATAGCGGCAGTATCAACCCTGGCGGCCACGGTGATGACGCCGCTGTGGGTTAACCTGCTGGCGGGCTCGATGATCGATATTCAGCTGACCGCAATGGTGATGGACGTGGTGAAAATCGTGCTCATCCCGATCGGCGCGGCGATCTTACACGACTACCTGAAAACCTACGCCAGTATACGCGGCCGCCGTATTGTGCAGGGACTGGCCGGGCTCGGCGCCCTGTGGCTGCTGTATATGAGCGCCGGAGGCTGGAACACGCTGTTCGCCAGCGCCGGCGCCGAAGCGCAAATGTACGCCGTGGTTGTCAACTTCGTGGCTGGCGGTCTCGTCTGGGCGCTGTTTTACAACTGGCTGTACGGTCGCGTTGAAGGTATTAAGAAAATCATGCCGACTATCTCGATGATAGGGATTATTTTCTTCACGACCACCGCCGCCGCTGCGGGACGCGACAACCTGGTGCAGGTCGGCTTCCTGCTCTGTTTCGCCATGCTGATGCATAACCTCGGCGGTTTCCTGATTGGTTATCTGATGAGTCGCTGGATCTTTCGCATGGACGTACAGTCCGCCCGTACCGTGGCCTTTGAAGTCGGACTGCAAAACGGCGGAATGGCGTCGGGGCTTGCCGCCGCGATGGGCAAGCTGGCAACAGTGGGCCTTGCTTCCGCGGTGATGACTCCGCTTGGCAACGTCAGCGGCTCGCTGCTGGCGAACTACTGGCGCAAAAAGGACGCCCGACAGGCGCAGGCCGCCGCGAACAACCCCGCTCAAACCGTTTCTGAACATCTTTCAAAAGGATAATCACCATGACGACTCTCACTCTGGAACAGGCTTTACGCGCCGTAGCGTTCGCGCTTGACCTCGCTGACTCCTGCTATGCAAAGCGCCCGCTAAGCGTAGCGGTGTGCGACGCCAGCGGGGAGCTGCTCAGCTTCGCGCGGATGGACAATGCCAAATTGTTAACCATTGAACTTACCCAGCGCAAGGCGCATACCAGCAGTCGCCTCGGCTGTACCACGCAGGCATTTTTACAGCGCCTGCAAAAAGAGCAGCTGGACATCAGTTACTTTGCCGATCCGCATTTTACCGCCCTGCCCGGCGGGGTCCCGCTTCTGTACGACGGTAAATGTCTCGGCGCCGTCGCGGTAGGCGGGCTATCGGCACAGGAAGATCACGACGCGGCGCTGGCCGTCGCAGAAAATTTGCTTAAGGAGATAGCCCAATGAAAAAGATCGCTATGCTGCACACCAGTTCAGCGACGCTCGCGATGATGCAGCAGCTGATTGCCGATATCATGCCGGAAGTGGAAGTCATGCATCTGGTGGAAGAATCCATGATCAAGCAGGTAATGAAGGCCGGAGGGGTAACGCCGAATATTGCCGCCCGCATTGCCGACTACGTGCATATTGCCGAAAAAGCGGACTGCGATATTTTCATTACCGCCTGCTCTTCTATTGGCACGGCGGTGGAACAGTGCCAGTTTCTCACGCCGCTTCAGCTCGCCCGTATTGACAGCGCGATGGTCGAAGAAGCGATTGAAAAAGGCGAGCGTATCGCCGTGCTGGCAACCGTAGCGACCACGCTAAAGCCGACGCTGGATTACGTCCAGCGCAAAGTACAGGAGAGCGGTAAGCCGCGCGCCATTACCCCCATATTAATGGAAGAGGCATTCCACGCGCTGCTGGCAGGCGATATGGATACCCATGACCGAATCGTCAGTGAAGGGCTACAAAGCGCGTTTAGCCAGGCGGATGTAGTGATGCTGGCGCAAGCCTCGATGGCCCGGGTATTGCAGCAGCTCCCTGCCCCGCCGGTACCGGTCATGACCTCACCAGAAAGCGGGATTCGCTGGCTGAAAGCGCTGGCGGAGAGCTGAGTTACGGGCAAAAAAAAGGCCATCATCAGATGGCCAACCATGTCGAAACTGGACCAGCCCTTGACCATGCAGAAAGTCAGGGCTGTTTTTTTACTTATTACTTAATGACGGTTTTCAGCGCTTCGCCGATATCGGCCAGGCTGCGAACGGTTTTCACGCCAGCGGCTTCCAGAGCGGCGAATTTTTCATCCGCCGTCCCTTTACCACCCGCAATGATGGCACCCGCGTGCCCCATACGTTTGCCTTTCGGCGCGGTCACGCCGGCGATGTAGCCGACAACCGGTTTGGTCACGTGATCTTTGATGTAAGCGGCCGCTTCTTCTTCCGCGCTACCGCCGATCTCACCGATCATCACAATCGCTTCGGTCTGCGGATCTTCCTGGAACAGTTTCAGGATATCGATGAAGTTGGATCCCGGAATCGGGTCGCCGCCGATGCCCACGCAGGTGGACTGACCAAAGCCGTAGTCGGTGGTCTGCTTAACCGCTTCATAGGTCAGGGTACCGGAACGGGAAACGATGCCCACTTTACCCGGCTGGTGAATGTGGCCCGGCATGATGCCGATTTTGCATTCGCCCGGAGTGATCACGCCCGGGCAGTTCGGCCCGATCATGCGCACGCCCGCTTCGTCGAGCTTCACTTTCACGGTCAGCATATCCAGCGTCGGGATACCTTCGGTGATGGTGATAATCAGCTTAATGCCAGCATCGATAGCTTCCAGAATAGAATCTTTGCAGAACGGCGCCGGAACGTAGATGACGGATGCGGTTGCGCCGGTGGCTTCGACCGCTTCGCGAACGGTATTGAATACCGGCAGGCCCAGATGCGTGGTGCCGCCTTTGCCCGGGGTGACGCCGCCGACCATTTGCGTACCGTAAGCGATGGCTTGTTCAGAGTGGAATGTGCCCTGGCTACCGGTGAAACCCTGGCAGATAACCTTGGTGTCTTTATTAATTAAAACGGACATTATTTCCCCTCCACTGCGGCAACAACCTGCTGAGCTGCATCCGTCAGACTTTTCGCTGCAATAATATTCAGGCCGCTGTCAGCCAGTTTCTTCGCGCCCAGTTCGGCGTTGTTACCTTCCAGACGTACGACTACCGGTACGTTAACGCCCACTTCGGCAACCGCGCCGATGATGCCGTCGGCAATCAGGTCGCAGCGTACAATACCGCCGAAGATGTTAACCAGAACCGCTTTTACGTTGTCATCAGAGAGGATGATTTTGAACGCTTCAGTGACGCGCTCTTTGGTTGCGCCGCCGCCAACGTCAAGGAAGTTAGCCGGTTCGCCGCCGTGCAGCTTAACGATGTCCATGGTGCCCATCGCCAGGCCCGCGCCGTTAACCATGCAACCAATGTTGCCGTCCAGCGCGACGTAGTTCAGTTCCCACTGCGCAGCCTGCGCTTCGCGCGGATCTTCCTGCGACTGGTCGCGCATTTCGCGCAGATCCGGCTGGCGGAACAGCGCGTTGCCGTCAGCGCCCAGCTTGCCGTCGAGGCAGATCAGATCGCCCTGTTTGGTGATAACCAGCGGGTTGATCTCGATCAGCGCCAGGTCGCGCTCAAGGAAAATGGTCGCCAGGCCCATGAAAATTTTAGTGAACTGCTGAACCTGTTTACCTTCCAGACCCAGTTTAAACGCCAGTTCACGACCCTGGTAAGGCATCGGGCCCGCCAGCGGATCGAGGGCGATCTTGTGGATCAGATGCGGAGTCTCTTCCGCCACTTTTTCGATTTCCACGCCGCCTTCGGTGGAGGCCATGAAGACCACGCGACGGGAGCTGCGGTCAACTACCGCGCCCAGGTATAGCTCTTTATCGATATCGGTCGCGGCTTCAACCAGAATCTGGTTAACCGGCTGGCCGTTCGCATCTGTTTGATAGGTGACGAGGCGCTTGCCCAGCCAGTGCTCAGCAAATGCGCGAATGTCTTCTTTGCTTTTTACTACCTTCACACCGCCCGCTTTACCGCGGCCACCAGCGTGAACCTGACATTTCACTACCCACGGACCCGCGCCGATTTTAGAAGCGGCTTCTTCTGCTTCACGCGGAGTAGTACAGGCATAACCCACCGGCGCCGGTAAGCCATAGCGGGCAAAAAGTTGTTTTGCCTGATATTCATGTAAGTTCATGTGTTCAGTCCATCCTTCAGGAAATAATTATCTTTAAACCTGTAGGCCTGATAACGGCGCCAGGGCGCGTTATCCGGCCTACGGTAGGTAATACTCTTGCTGACTACACGTCCAGCAGCAGACGAGTCGGGTCTTCCAGCAGCTCTTTAATCGCTACCAGGTAGCCTACCGATTCACGTCCGTCGATCAGACGGTGGTCGTAGGAGAGCGCCAGGTACATCATCGGCAGAATTTCTACCTTACCATTCACCGCCATCGGGCGATCTTTAATGGCATGCATACCCAGAATCGCGCTCTGCGGCGGGTTGATGATCGGCGTGGACATCAGTGAACCGAATACGCCGCCGTTGGTAATGGTGAAGTTACCGCCGGTCAGATCGTCTACGGTCAGCTTGCCGTCGCGGCCTTTTACTGCCAGCTCTTTAATTTTCTTCTCGATATCCGCCATGCCCAGCAGGTCGACATCGCGCAGAACCGGCGTTACCAGGCCGCGCGGCGTAGAGACCGCCATGCTGACGTCGAAGTAGTTGTGGTACACCACGTCATCGCCATCGATAGAGGCGTTCACTTCCGGGTAGCGCTTCAGCGCTTCCACTACCGCCTTCACGTAGAAGGACATAAAGCCCAGACGGATACCGTGACGTTTTTCAAACGCTTCGCCGTACTGCTTACGCAGATCCATAATCGGCTTCATGTTGACTTCGTTGAAGGTCGTCAGCATGGCGGTAGAATTTTTCGCTTCCAGCAGACGCTCGGCAACGCGCTTGCGCAGACGGGTCATCGGCACGCGTTTTTCAGAGCGATTGCCCAGCTGTGGAGCCGGAGCAGCGGCTGGCGCTGCGGCCGGGGCCTCCGCCTTCGCTGGCGCTTTCGCCAGGTGTTTCTCAACGTCTTCGCGGGTCAGACGGCCGCCAACGCCGGTGCCTTTAATGGCTGCCGCGTCGAGACTGTGTTCCGCCAGCAGACGGCGGATTGCCGGGCTCAGCGCATCGTTATTTTGCTCTTCCAGAGAAGCCTGCTGACGCTGGGCCGGAGTCGACTCTTTAGCATCAGCTTTCGCACCGGACTCTTTGCCCGCGCTGTTACCTTCGCGCAGGCGGCCGAGGATCTGACGGGAAAGCACGGTGGCGCCTTCGTCTTCAATCACCGCGTCCAGAATGCCATCCGCTGAAGCCGGTACTTCCAGTACCACTTTGTCAGTTTCGATTTCTACCAGCACTTCGTCACGAACAACCGCATCGCCCGGTTTTTTATGCCAGGTGGCAACCGTTGCGTCAGCTACGGACTCAGGCAGGTCGGGAACCAGAATATCTACGCTACTCATTATGTATCCTTTAATTAATCGACGTTCAGCGCGTCATTGACCAGATCTTGTTGCTGTTTCTGGTGAACGGACAGGTATCCTACCGCCGGAGAGGCGGAGGCCGGGCGGCCTGCATAACGCAGAGAGGCCCCAAACGGAATCACTTCACGGAAGTGATGCTGGCTGCAGTACCACGCGCCCTGGTTGAGCGGTTCTTCCTGGCACCAGACAAAATCATGCACGTGCGCATAAGGCTTCAGCGCTTCCTGTACCGCCTGATGCGGGAACGGATAGAGCTGCTCTATGCGAACGATAGCGACATCTTTTTGCTCGTTTTTACGACGCTGTTCCAGCAGGTCGTAGTAAACCTTACCAGAGCACAGCACAACCCGCTTCACTGCTTTCGGATCGAGCTGGTCGATTTCACCGATCGCCGGCTGGAAAGTGCCGTTAGCCAGTTCGTCCATACTTGATACCGCCAGCGGGTGACGTAGCAGCGATTTCGGCGACATCACGATCAGCGGACGACGCATGCCGCGCAGCGCCTGGCGACGAAGCATATGGTAAACCTGCGCCGGGGTGGACGGTACGCAAACCTGCATATTCTGCTCAGCGCAGAGCTGCAGATAGCGCTCCAGACGCGCGGAGGAGTGCTCCGGGCCCTGGCCTTCGTAGCCGTGCGGCAGCAGCATCACCAGGCCGCACATACGGCCCCATTTCTGCTCGCCGGAGCTGATGAACTGGTCGATGACCACCTGCGCGCCGTTGGCGAAGTCGCCGAACTGCGCTTCCCAGATGGTCAGGGTGCGCGGCTCAGCGGTGGCGTAGCCGTATTCAAACGCCAGCACTGCTTCTTCCGACAGCACGGAGTCCCAGACTTTAAAATGGCCCTGGCCGTTGTGCACGTGCTGCAGCGGCGTATAGGTTGAGCCATTTTTCTGGTTGTGAATCACCGCATGGCGGTGGAAGAAGGTTCCGCGCCCGGAGTCTTCGCCGGACAGACGCACCGAAATGCCTTCATCGACCAGCGTGGCGTAGGCGAGGTTTTCCGCGCCGCCCCAGTCAAACATCTTCTCGCCGGCGGCCATAAGCTGACGATCGCCGTAGATTTTCGCCACGCGCGACTGCATTTCAACGGCTTCCGGTACCGTACTGATGCGTTTTGCCAGCTCCTGCAGACGCTTAGGTTCAACTTTGTCCGGATAGCTCTCATCCCACTCGTGGTTGAGGTACGGAGACCAGGTAAAGGAGTGCATGTTCATCGGACGCCACTCCTTCACCACGCATTCGCCGGCATCCAGCGCGTCGCGGTAGAGGTTAACCTGCTCAGTGGCGTCTTCCAGCGTCGCGACGTTATCCGCTTCCAGCTTGTCAGCGTAGATTTTGCGCGGGGTCGGATGCTTTTTGATTTTCTGATACATCAGCGGCTGGGTTGCGCTCGGCTCGTCGGCTTCGTTGTGGCCGTGACGGCGGTAGCACACCAGGTCGATGAAGACATCGCGTTTAAAGGTGTTACGGAAGTCCAGCGCCAGGCGAGTCACGAAAGCGACCGCTTCCGGATCATCGGCATTCACGTGGAAAATAGGCGCCTGGACCATTTTACCAATATCGGTACAGTACGGGGTAGAACGCGCATCCAGCGGGTTGGAAGTGGTGAAACCCACCTGGTTGTTGATAACGATGCGTACGGTACCGCCGACTTCGTAACCGCGCGCTTTGGACATGTTCAGGGTTTCCTGAACCACGCCCTGGCCGGTTACCGCGGCGTCGCCGTGAATGGTGATCGGCAGAACTTTGTTGCTGCTCGGTTCGTCGAGACGATCGAGACGAGCGCGGACGGAGCCGATAACCACCGGGCTGACGATTTCCAGATGCGACGGGTTAAACGCCAGCGCCAGGTGCACCAGGCCGCCTTCGGTTTCCATATCGGAAGAGAAGCCCATGTGGTACTTCACGTCACCGGTGCCGAGGTGTTCTTTATGTTTACCGGCGAACTCGTCGAACAGGTCCTGCGGTTTTTTACCCAGCACGTTGACCAGCACGTTCAGACGTCCGCGGTGCGCCATACCCAGCACCACTTCGCGGGTGCCGCTCTTACCCGCGTGGCGGATAATCTCTTTCAGCATCGGGATCAGCGCGTCGCCGCCTTCCAGCGAGAAGCGTTTAGCGCCCGGGAATTTCGCGCCGAGGTAGCGCTCCAGGCCTTCCGCCGCGGTCAATTCGCTGAGGAAGCGTTTTTTCTCTTCGGCGCTAAAGTTCGCTTTGCCTGCTACCGACTCAATGCGCTGCTGGATCCAGCGTTTTTCTTCGGTGGAGGTAATATGCATATATTCCGCGCCGATGGAGCCGCAGTAGGTCTGCTTAAGGGCGGAGATCAGATCGCCCAGCTTCATCGTATCTTTGCCGATGGCGAAAGAACCTACGTTATAGATCTCCTGGAAATCGGCCTCGGTCAGATCGTGGTAAGCCGGATCGAGATCCGCCACTCTCTCTTGCTGCCACAGTCCCAGCGGATCGAGATTCGCATGCTGGTGACCACGGAAGCGGTATGCGTTGATGAGCTGCAGGACTTTAACCTGCTTCACATTGGTGTCAGGGTCGGAAATCGAAGAAGTGTAACGCGAGGCATCCTTCGCCAGGCGGCGGAAATAATCACGCGTTTTGGAATGAAATTGATCCGGTTTGACTCCGGTGCCAGGTAACTGCTGGAACATAGAACGCCAGTTGGCGTCAACAGAGTCAGGATCGGTTAAGAAGTCTTCATAGAGCTGTTCTATCCAGCTCTGGTTCGAACCAGAGAGGTAAGAAGAGTCCAGCCAGGCTTTCATTGCGCCGTTCTGCATCGTGATCCCTTAAGCATTTATATGCTTATTTCGCCGTAGAAACTACCACGCACAGAAGTTGTACGTGCCGGGGTTCACTTGTTGCGGAGGAGTTGTGGTTTCGTCCGCTAAGGAACCTTTAAAAACTGCCATTAATCTTCGGCGTTCAGGCTGCGGTTGCGTTAGCTGCCTTCACTTACCCCGGTCACATAGTTCACTATGCTCCCGGGGATGCGTTCAGTTGCCGCCTTACCTCGCTCTGAACGCCTTGATTACTGGTACATATTTGGCGGTTTTTAAAGATTTCCTGCTATATCCCCCGGCGGCGCGAACGCTTGCCGGGGCTACTGCTTCGGATTGCCCGGATACGCGGTAGCGCCATCCGGGACAGACCGGGTTACTTACGCACTACGCTGCAGCAGCATCGACTTAATATGGCCGATGGCGCGCGTCGGGTTCAGCCCCTTAGGACACACACTGACGCAGTTCATAATGCTGTGACAGCGGAATACGCTGAAAGCATCGCTCAGCCCTTCGAGGCGATCGCTGGTTTCGGTATCGCGGCTGTCGATCAGGAAGCGATACGCGGCCAGCAGGCCAGCCGGGCCGATAAACTTGTCCGGGTTCCACCAGAACGACGGGCAAGAAGTCGAACAACATGCGCAGAGAATACACTCGTACAAACCATCGAGTTTCTCACGCTGCTCTGGCGTCTGCAGATGCTCACGAGCCGGAGGATTTTGCCCATTATTCAATAAGTAAGGCTTAATCTTCTCATATTGTGCATAGAATTGCCCCATGTCTACCACCAAATCACGGATAACCGGTAATCCTGGCAGCGGACGGATAACAATTTTCTTACCCGGCTGATTCAGCGCGGAGATCGGCGTGATGCACGCCAGACCATTTTTACCGTTCATGTTCAGACCGTCGGAACCACATACCCCTTCACGACAGGAGCGACGGAACGACAGCGACGGATCTTTCTCTTTCAGCTGGATTAACGCATCCAGCAGCATCATGTCACGACCCTCTTCCGCTTCCAGGGTGTAATCCTGCATACGCGGAGCATCGTCTACGTCCGGGTTATAACGATAAACTGAAAACTCGAGTTTCATATTCCTGTCTCCGCATTAATAAGTACGAATCTTCGGCGGGAATGCCGGACGCAGTTTCGGTTCCATATTGACGCTACGACGCGTCATGGATTCCGACTCTGGCAGATACAGGGAATGGCACAGCCAGTTTTCATCATCACGATCCGGGAAGTCGAAGCGGCTATGCGCGCCGCGGCTTTCGGTACGATAATTTGCAGACATTGCGGTGGCGTAAGCGGTTTCCATCAGGTTATCCAGCTCCAGGCACTCAACGCGCTGGGTGTTGAACTCGCTGGAAGTATCATCCAGACGGGCGTTTTTCAGACGCTCGCGGATGGCTTTCAGCTGCTCAAGGCCCTTCGCCATCGCATCCCCTTCGCGGAATACCGAGAAGTTATGCTGCATACACTCTTGCAGCGCTTTGCGGATTTCGACCGGATCTTCGCCATTCCGGTTGCCGTTCCAGCGGTTCAGACGTTCCAGAGAAGCGTCGATCTCGTCATCCGTCGCATCGCGCAGTACGCCCTGCTCGGCGATAGACTCTTGCAGATGCAGACCTACCGCGCGGCCAAAGACCACCAGGTCAAGCAGCGAGTTGCCGCCCAGACGGTTTGCGCCGTGTACCGATACGCAGGCGATTTCGCCTACCGCAAACAGCCCCGGAATCACCACGTCTTCGCCCTGCTCGTTGACGGTCAGCGCCTGGCCGCTCACTTTGGTCGGAATACCGCCCATCATATAGTGGCAGGTTGGAATGACCGGAATCGGCTCTTTCACCGGGTCGACGTGGGCAAAGGTACGGGAGAGTTCCAGGATACCCGGCAGGCGGGACTCAAGCACTTCTTTACCGAGGTGATCGAGTTTCAGCTTGGCGTGCGGGCCCCACGGACCGTCGCAGCCGCGACCTTCACGGATTTCGATCATGATGGAACGCGCCACCACGTCGCGACCCGCCAGGTCTTTCGCGTTCGGCGCATAACGCTCCATAAAGCGCTCGCCGTGTTTATTCAGCAGATAGCCGCCTTCGCCGCGGCAGCCTTCGGTCACCAGAACCCCCGCCCCGGCAATACCGGTCGGGTGGAACTGCCACATTTCCATATCCTGTACCGGAACGCCGGCGCGGATCGCCATGCCAACGCCGTCGCCGGTATTGATATGCGCATTGGTGGTGGACTGATAAATACGGCCGGCGCCGCCGGTCGCCAGCACGGTAGCGCGGGCTTTGAAGTAAACCACTTCACCGGTCTCGATGCACAGGGCGGTACAGCCGACCACCGCGCCATCGGCGTTTTTCACCAGATCCAGCGCGTACCACTCGGAGAAAATCGTGGTGTGATTTTTCAGGTTCTGCTGATAGAGAGTATGTAGCAGGGCGTGACCGGTACGGTCAGCCGCCGCAGCGGTTCGTGCCGCCTGCTCGCCGCCGAAGTTTTTCGACTGGCCGCCGAACGGGCGCTGATAAATCGTGCCGTTATCGAGACGCGAGAACGGCAGACCCATATGGTCCAGCTCCAGAATCGCTTCCGGGCCGGTTTTACACATATATTCGATGGCATCCTGATCGCCAATGTAGTCCGACCCCTTAACGGTGTCGTACATGTGCCATTCCCAGTTATCTTCATGGGTATTACCGAGCGCGACGGTGATACCGCCCTGTGCGGAAACGGTATGGGAACGGGTCGGGAAAACTTTGGAGAGCAGCGCACAGCTTTGGCCGCTCTGGGAAATCTGCAGCGCCGCGCGCATACCTGCGCCACCGGCACCAATCACAACTGCATCAAATTCTCTGACAGGCAATTTCATTACACACCCCACACCACAACAAATCCATAAAGAACGTAAGCCACCAGCGCAACAACGATCAGCAGTTGCAGAATTAAGCGCACGGCCAGTGGTTTAACGTAGTCCGTTAACACCTGCCACATGCCGATCCAGGCGTGGATCAGAATGGAAACGAGAGCCAGCAGGGTGAAGACTTTAGTGAACGCGGAGGAGAAAAAGCCCGTCCAGACTTCCCATGAAATTTCACCGGTGGTGGCAAAGAAGCCAACCATATAGATGATGTAGAGGGTCAGAACGATAGCGGTAGCACGGACCAGAATAAAGTCATGTACGCCGTTGCGTCCTAGTGCTGAGGCGTTGCTTACCATACGAGGACTCCTGCGAGAAGTGAAAGCACGACAGTAATAACAAAAGAAATTTTGGCGGAGCGTGTCCCTGATTCGAGAGTTTCTGCAAGATAGCCAAAATCCATCAGCAGATGGCGGATACCGACCACCGCGTGATACGCCAGCGCGGTCAGGATGCCCCACATGATGAATTTCACAAAGAAGCTATCCATAATGGATGCCGCTGTGAGGAAACCTTCGGGAGAGGAAAGGCTGGTGCCCAGCAGCCATAGCAGAATCCCGATCGCCACGAAGGTGATCACTCCGGATACGCGATGGAGAATGGACGCTATCGCCGTGATTGGGAACCGGATCGTTTGCAGATCCAGATTGACAGGTCTTTGTTTTTTCACATTTCTTACCATGAATAACGCCCACATGCTGTTCTTATTGTTTCCTTCCTCCGGTCTGCTTGCGGGTCAGACAGCGTCCTTATCTATAACTAAAAGTCATGTTAAAACGCCTTTCCAGGAGTTAAAGCGTGACAAAATAACGCTGGGTGGCTCGGGATTGCAGGGTGTTCCGGAGACCTGGCGGCAGTATAGGCCGTTCACAAAATCATTACAATTAACCTACATATAGTTTGTCGGGTTTTCTCCCGAACAGTGATCTATGTCACGATAACAACATATTTTTAATTTTTAATCATCTGATTTGACAAATATTAAACATTATTGTTACAACCATTACCAGATAAATGCAATAATACGCAAAAGTTATGGGGTCACTCTTTTACCTGAGAATAAGTTATGCAACAGTGAGAGAGTATTGACCGATGTAATCAGGACAGTTATTAGTGGTATATAGTTTTATAATATTCGGGCTGCTAAAACGCTGATTTGCTGCTGTTTCATCGTAGGCTGAAGACGTACCATCAAGCGCCCTTGCTCTGTACCCTGCCCCTTTCGCGACGCAGAGCGATGTGCAACATAACAAACTGGTAACGTCATCTGCTACGGGCCGAATGCAAATCCACCACCCCGGCAGTCTTAAGCAATAAAGGCGCTAAGGAGACCATAAATGTCTGATGCTAAAGCAAAAATCACCCTGGGTGGTGATACTGCTATTGAACTGGATGTGCTAAAGGGCACTCTCGGTCAGGATGTTATTGATATTCGTAGTCTTGGTTCAAAAGGCGTATTTACTTTTGACCCTGGTTTCACCTCAACCGCATCCTGCGAATCTAAAATCACCTTTATCGACGGTGATGAAGGTATCCTGCTGCACCGCGGTTTCCCGATCGATCAGTTAGCAACCGACTCTAACTATCTGGAAGTATGCTACATCCTGTTAAACGGTGAGAAACCGACCCAGGCGCAGTACGACGAATTTAAAACCATCGTGACGCGCCACACCATGATTCACGAGCAGATCACTCGTCTGTTCCACGCGTTCCGCCGCGATTCTCATCCGATGGCCGTAATGTGCGGTATTACCGGCGCGCTGGCTGCGTTCTATCACGATTCGCTGGATGTAAATAACCCACGCCACCGCGATATCGCCGCATTCCGTCTGCTCTCCAAGATGCCGACGATGGCGGCAATGTGTTACAAATATTCCATCGGCCAGCCTTTCGTTTATCCGCGCAACGACCTCTCCTACGCGGGTAACTTCCTGAATATGATGTTCTCCACGCCGTGTGAAAAATATGAAGTGAACCCGATTCTGGAACGCGCAATGGACCGTATTCTGATCCTGCACGCCGACCACGAACAGAACGCTTCCACCTCCACCGTGCGGACTGCCGGCTCTTCCGGCGCCAACCCGTTCGCCTGCATCGCTGCAGGCATTGCTTCCCTGTGGGGACCGGCACACGGCGGCGCCAACGAAGCGGCGCTGAAGATGCTCGAAGAGATCAGCTCCGTTGAACACATTCCGGAATTCGTCCGTCGCGCGAAAGACAAAAACGACTCTTTCCGCCTGATGGGCTTTGGCCACCGCGTGTACAAAAACTATGACCCGCGCGCCACCGTGATGCGTGAAACCTGTCATGAAGTGCTGAAAGAACTGGGAACGAAGGACGATCTGCTGGAAGTGGCCATGGAGCTTGAGCACATTGCGCTCAACGATCCGTACTTCATCGAGAAGAAACTCTACCCGAACGTCGATTTCTATTCCGGTATCATCCTCAAAGCGATGGGCATTCCGTCTTCGATGTTTACCGTTATCTTCGCGATGGCGCGTACCGTGGGCTGGATTGCGCACTGGAACGAAATGCACAGCGACGGCATGAAAATCGCCCGCCCGCGTCAGCTCTATACCGGCTACGAAAAACGCGACTTCAAGAACGATATCGCCCGCTAAGTCAGCTTTCGCAGCGACAAAAAACGCGCCTGAAGGCGCGTTTTTTTATTGCTGGCAGCCCGGGCACCAGTAAAACGGCCGCGACGATAGCATGGTCCTCTCGATAATCCCGCCGCAGCGCTCGCAGACCTCACCCTGGCGATGAAAAACCTTAAAGCGAAACAGCGCGCCGTGGTGCTTATTGTCGTCCACCAGACCGCGCGTGTTATAGGACAAACGCGGGAGCTCCAGCAGCGCATGGGCCAGCGCATCGAGCTGCTTTTCATCCAGTTCAGAGGCTTTATGACGACCGGTTAGCCCGACCTGCCAGAGGATCTCCACGCGCAGATAGTTGCCCAATCCGGCAAGAAACGCCTGATCCAGCAGCAGTCCGGAGAACTGGCGGTTGCGGAATTTCGCCGACAGCAGCCGCTCTTTAACCTGTTCAACGCTAAGGCTCATATCGAGCACATCCGGTCCGACCCGCAGCAAAAATGGGTGTCGGGCGAGCTGCTCGGGCGTCAGCATTTCAATATCGGAGGCGCTGTAGAGCAAAATCGCTCTACGCGCCGTCTGCAGCCGAACGCGCAACACGCGCGTGGTTTCTGGCTGCGCCCCCGCATCCACCACTCGCCAGACGCCATACAGCTGGTTGTGGCTATACAGCGTTAATCCGCCGGAGAAATGGGTCAACAGCGCCTTACCGCGTGTTTCAATGCGCGTCACTCGCTGGCCGACAAGCTGAGATTGGTAATGTTGTAACTGCGGGAAGGCGAACCACGCCTCAGTCAGGGGTTCGCCTTTAATCGCCGCTTCCAGGCTATCCGCCGCACGGCGAATTTCCGGACCTTCCGGCATAATAATATCCTTGTGTTAATGCGTTGCGCCGCCGCCGATTTTTACGTCGCCATCCTGCTGCAGGGCAACGGCGATAGCCGTTTCCAGCGCCGCACGCACCGTCTCTACCGCCATACTGGCGGCCCCGGGGTGAGCCGCGGCCTGCTCAGGCAAATACGGAATATGGATAAACCCGCCCTTCACGCCGCTGCTGTTATGCAGGCTATGCAGCAGACCGTACATCACGTGATTACAGACAAACGTCCCCGCCGTCTGCGATACCGACGCCGGGATCCCCTTGCTGCGCAGCGCGGCAACGATCGCTTTGATCGGCAGCGTGCTAAAGTACGCCGCCGGACCGTCAGCCACGATCGGTACGTCAATGGGCTGCAGACCTTTATTGTCCGGGATCCGCGCATCATCGACGTTGATCGCTACCCGTTCAACGGTGATGTCGACACGACCGCCCGCCTGGCCAATCGCCAGGATCAGGCGCGGCTGCAGCTCATCCAGCGCGGTGTTCAGCGCCATCAGGGCATCGCCGAAGACGCAGGGCAGCTGCCGCGCCACCACCGGTTGCCCGGCAATGATAGCGCCATCCAGCTGCTTTACCACTTCCCACGAAGGGTTAACCGCTTCGCCGCCGAACGGTTCAAAACCGGTAATCAATACGCCAGCCATCATCCCTCCTTACAGGAACATCAGGAAATAGAGCAAAAATACGTTCACGATAAGCAACATAATGCCGGTCGGCACCTGGGCTTTGATCACCGCGTTTTTGTCCGGCAGCTCCAGCAGCGCGGCCGGGACGATATTGAAGTTCGCCGCCATAGGCGTCATCAGCGTTCCACAGTAGCCGGAGAACATGCCAATTGCCGCCATCACCGCCGGGTTACCGCCGTGCTGCAGCACCAGAATCGGGATCCCGACCCCTGCCGTCACGATGGGGAAAGCGGCAAACGCGTTGCCCATCACCATCGTCAGCAGCGCCATACCAAGGGTATAGACGGCGACGGCGATAAACCGGCTGTCCACCGCCAGATAGTGCTGCGTCAGCCAGGAGATGCTGTTGCCGACGCCCGCGGCGGTAAACAGCAGCCCAAGAACCGCCAGAATTTGCGGCAAAATAAACGCCCAGCCCACAGAATCCAGCAGACGGCGAGCTTCCTGTAACGGCTGAACCGCCGTTTCATGGGTCATGCGGATAGCCATCACCAGACCAATCAACGTGCCCGCGGTCATTGAAAACAGCGTAATCAGCGTGGCGTGATTGCCCGGGCCAAAAATGACGACCTGCAGCGAGGGCAAATTATTAAACAGCAGGACGCCGATCACCGTCACTACCGGGATCGCCAGCGCCGGGAAAAACAGCCGATTGCCGAGGCGCGCGGCGCTGGCGCTGCGTTCTTCCTGCGAGCGCTGGTGATAACGACCGAGACGCACGCCGCCAAATCCGGCGATCAGCGCCAGCACCACGACCACCACGCCAACGCCGATATTGACGAGGCGCTTGTCGCCGACCAGCGCATAGGTCCAGTCGCCGAACAGAAAGACCACGCCGTACAGACCCCAGAACAGACCGGTTGTCAGCCTGCGCGGATTAGCCTTATCGCGCCATGACATCACCGCCACCACCAGCAGAACGACGCCCGCCAGCCAGTACAGCCAGGTTTGCTGAAAATTCATGCGGCACCGCCTTTCGCCTGTCCGGCGTTAACCTTGTCCAGCTCGCGCTGGAGATGACGGTCGAGGCGCCACAGGCGGGCAGAGTGGATCAGGAAGGCGCATACCGCCGTTGGGATCCCCCACAAGGCAATATGCAGCGGCTCAGTCTGAATGCCCCCCGACTCCAGCATAAAGTTATGCATAAAGATAATCGCCCCGAAGGCAACGAAAATATCTTCGCCGAAGAACAGGCCCACGTTGTCGGTGGCCGCCGACATCGCGCGCAGGCGATAGCGGACATTTCCCGGCAAGGCGCCAAAGTTTTTTTCCGCCGCCCCTTCCGCCATCGGCGCCAGAAGCGGGCGCACCATCTGCGGATGACCGCCCAGGCTGGTAAGGCCCATCGCCGCGGTCACTTCACGCACGAAAAGATAGACGATTAGCAGACGACCAGCGGTGGCGCTGCGGATTTTCGCGATCCACGTCTGCGCGCGCTCTTTCAGACCGTGCCGCTCCAGCAGGCCAATCACCGCCAGCGGCAACAGAAGAATAAACGGCAGATTGCGGGTATTGAGAAATCCTTCACCCAGCTTCTCCAGAATGGTCGCGATCGGCATATGCGCCGTCAGACCCGTGATGATCCCGGAAACAATAACCACCAGCACCGGGTTAAAACGCAGAACAAATCCGACCACGATCGCGGCAATGCCGATCAGCGGCCAGAGAGATAATGACTCTCCCATAATTACATCCTGTATGTTGTTGTGAAGTGTTGTTTGTTATTAATTTATTGATTAATAATATTATTTTTATTCTTCTGCTTCCGCGCTCACCTGAATGTTACGTCCGGCGAACGCCGCGCGCAGGCGACGCGCAAAATCCAGCGCATGCTCGCCGTCGCCGTGCAGACAAACGGTTTCCGCCACCACGTGCGCCCATTCGCCGGTGATGCTGCGTACCCGGCTGTGCTGCACCATTTCCAGCGTTTGCGCCAGCGACTGCTCTTCACTCTCGATCAATGCCCCTGGCTGAGTGCGCGGCACCAGGCTACCGTCCGCCAGATAGCCGCGGTCGGCGAAGACCTCCTGGCGGGTGGTCAGCTGATAACGCTGCCCGGCGCGAATCAGCTCGCTGCCCGCCAGGCCCACCAGCACCAGACCGGCGTCAACGTCATATACCGCTTTGGCGATAGCGTCAGCAAGCTGCGGATCTTTTGCCGCCTGGTTATAGAGCATGCCGTGCGGTTTGACGTGCTGTAGTTCGCCGCCCTGCGCGCGCACCTGCGCCGCCAGCGCGCCCACCTGATACAGCGTTTGCGCATAAACCGTCTCCGGCGGCAGCTGCATCGCCGTGCGGCCAAAATTTTCCCGGTCGGGGAAGCTGGGGTGCGCGCCCACCGCGACGCCATATTTCAGCGCTTCGCGCACGCACTGCAGCATCATCACCGCATCGCCCGCATGGAAACCGCAGGCGATATTGGCGGAAGAGACCAGCTGCAGTAGCGCGCTATCGTTGGCGCAGCCTTCGCCAAGGTCGGCGTTTAAATCAATCTTCATCGTTCAGTCTCCATGCCAGTTGTTCAAAATAACGTTGCCGGTCGGCGCGCGCCTTCAGCGCCTCCTCCAGAGAGCAGGGAACAAAGTGGATCGGCTGCCCCAGCGGGATTTGCGCCAGCTGATACATATCGGCCTCGATAATCGTCGCGATGCGCGGGTAACCGCCGGTGGTCTGGGCATCGTTCATCAGTACGATAGGTTGACCGTTATGCGGAACCTGCACCACGCCAGGCAGCAGACCGTGCGAAAGCATCTCGCGATCGGTCGTCCGCTTCAGCGGTTGCCCCTGCAGACGATAGCCCATGCGGTTGCTCTGCGGGCTAAGCTGCCACGGCGAGCGCCAGAAGGTGTCCTGCGACACGCTGTCAAACTCCTGATACTCGGGGCCGGGCAGCGCGCGGATGCGGTTGCCGATGGGCAGTTGCTTCACCCCGCGCGGCCCGCGGAACTGCTTATCCGATTTCCCCAGCTTCAGTCGGTCTCCATCCTGCAAACGTCGACCTTCCAGACCGCCAATACCCACTTTCAGATCGGTACTGCGCGAGCCCAGCACCTTCGGCACCGCGATACCGCCCGCCACTGCCAGATAGCTGCGCACGCCGTGCTGTGGATTCTTGAGCACCAGACGCTGCCCGGCCTTGACCGCCGTCCGCCAGCCCACCCACACCGGCTCGCCGTCAAGCTTCGCCTCGCAGGCGGCGCCGGTGAGCGCGAACCAGCCGCTGCGTTCAAATTGAATATCCACCTGGCCCAGCGTGATCTCCAGCGCCGCGGCATTGGCCCCGTTGCCCACCAGCAGATTCGCGGTAACCAGCGCCGGTTTATCCATCGCACCGCAGCGGCTGATGCCCAGCTGACGCAGACCTTCACGCCCGCCGTCCTGCACCGAGGTATACATCCCGGCACGGATGATTTTTAACATACGCCCTCCTTTTGCGGGACGAAACGCACTCTGTCGCCGGAGCGCAGCAGCACCGGCTCCTTGCGCTTCGGATCAAATAGCGCCAGCGGCGTTCGGCCCAGCAGTTGCCAACCTCCCGGCGTCGCCAGCGGATAAATCCCGGTCTGCGCTCCGCCGATCCCCACCGAACCCGCCGGCACCAGCAGACGCGGTTCCGCCCGCCGCGGCATCGCCAGGCGCTCTGGCAGGCCGCCGAAGTAGGGGAACCCCGGCTGGAAGCCGAGGAACCACACCACGTACTCCACCGATGAATGCAGCTCCACCACCTGCTTTTCGCTCAGTCCGCTGTGGCGAGCCACTTCCCCCAAATCCGGACCGCCTTCGCCGCCGTAAACGACCGGCACCAGAATCTCCCGCGATTCCGGTTCGAGCGTATCGCACTCCTCCCACCAGATTTGCAGGCGCTCGATCGCGTCCCACGCCGTCTGCTGGGGATTTCGCAGTATCACGGTAATGTTGTTCATACCCGGAACGGCTTCCACCACCTCGGTATGACCAACCAGCCGTTGGGCTAATCGCCAGATCCGCTTCTGACTCTCCAGCGTCACCGGAGGTTCAAGCTCCAGTACGACTGCCGTTTCACCTAATAGATAACAACGCGCTCGCTGCACTTTTACCTCCGTTCATCAGGCCGGGTTCGGGATATCAATAAAGGTGACATCCAGCTCGGTATTTTCCGTCAGCCATTCGCTTAACGCGCGAATTCCGCCACGCTCGGTGGCATGATGTCCGGCGGCGTAAAAATGCAGCCCCTGCTCGCGCGCCGAATGGATGGTTTGCTCTGAAACTTCGCCGGTAATAAATGCATCAACGCCAAAGCGGGCTGCGCTGTCGATAAAGCTCTGGCCGCCGCCGGTACACCACGCCACGCGGGCCACTTTGTCCGGCCCGGTGTCGCCGCACCACAGCGGTTTGCGCCCCAGCCGCGCTTCAATCCACGACGCCAGTTCCAGGCCCGAGACCGCCATCGACAGTTCGCCCCACGGCACCAGCGGTTCAATTTCGCCCATCACGTTAATGCCGAGCAGCGACGCCAGCTGGGCGTTATTGCCCAGCTCCGGATGGGCATCAAGCGGCAGATGCCAGCCGTAAAGGTTGATGTCGTTAGCCAGCAGCGTTTTGAGGCGATTACGCTTCATGCCGCGAATAATCGGCGACTCGCCTTTCCAGAAGTAGCCGTGGTGGACGATGACCGCATCCGCCTCAAGACGGACGGCCTCATCAAGCAGCGCCTGGCTGGCGGTTACGCCGGTGACGATTTTCCGAACCGTCTCGCGACCTTCCACCTGGAGCCCATTGGGTGCGTAATCACTGATGGCCGCGCTATTGAGTTTTTCATTAATCAGTTGTTCCAGTTCACTATTTTTCATTGCCGTTCCACCAGGTCATCGTTTTATGCAGAGGAATAACATAACGGTATCCGCCCAATCAGTCGATAGTCCTGCCGCGTCGCCGTCAATTTTGCCCATTCACAAAATCCCGCAATTTGTCTACTCACCTTCTCGCGCATTCGTGTATATTTATGCACTATTACAGCATATTAAATAACCAGAAAGCCTATAAGGCCATGAATATCACTAGCGAGTGGCTATTCATGCAGAAAGATCGACTTTCATTTTTATGGCAGGACAAAGCGTTTCATGAACACACAATCTTCACAGCCGCGGGCGATTTATTACGTCGTCGCGCTGCAAATCTGGGAATACTTCAGTTTTTACGGCATGCGCGCGCTGCTCATTCTTTATCTCACCAATCAGCTCAAGTATGACGATAATCATGCCTATGCGCTGTTCAGCGCCTACTGTTCTTTAGTCTACGTCACGCCGATTCTCGGCGGCTTCCTGGCCGATAAGCTGCTGGGCAACCGTATGGCGGTGATGCTCGGCGCGCTGCTGATGGCCATCGGCCATCTGGTGCTCGGCGCCAGCGAAATCGCCCCCACCTTTCTCTATCTGTCGCTGGCGATTATTGTCTGCGGCTACGGGCTGTTTAAATCCAACGTCAGCTGTCTGCTCGGTGAACTGTATGAACCCACAGACCCGCGTCGCGATGGCGGTTTTTCGCTGATGTACGCGGCGGGCAACGTCGGATCTATCGTCGCGCCAATCGCCTGCGGCTACGTACAGCAAGAGTACAGCTGGGCGATGGGCTTCGCGCTGGCGGCCGTTGGCATGATTGCCGGGCTGGTGATTTTCCTCAGCGGCAATCACCATTTCCGCCACACCCGGGGCGTGAATCGCGAAGCGCTGCGGGCGCGGAGTTTTGTCTTACCGAACTGGGGCTGGCTGCTGGTTCTGCTGATCGCCGCGCCGCTGCTGATCACCGTGCTGTTCTGGCAGGAGTGGTCGGTGTACGCGCTGATTGTCGCGACGGTGATTGGTCTGGCGGTACTGGCGCGGATCTACCTGCGGGCAGAGACCGCCAGGCAGCGTAAAGAGCTGCGCCTGATTATGGTGCTCACCTGCTTCAGCCTGCTGTTCTGGGCCTTTGCGCAGCAGGGCGGCAGCTCCATCAGCCTGTACATCGACCGTTTTGTTAACCGTCATTTTATGGGCTATGAGATTCCGACCGCGATGTTCCAGTCGGTCAATGCCTTTGCGGTGATGCTCTGCGGGGTGGTTCTGGCGTGGCTGGTGAAAGAAAACATCAACGGCAACCGTACCGTGCGCATCTGGGGTAAGTTCGCGCTGGGCCTTGGCCTGATGAGCGCCGGGTTCTGCATCCTGACCCTTAGCGCACGTTGGTCAGCCGCCTATGGGCACTCCTCAATGCCGCTGATGGTGCTGGGCCTGGCGGTGATGGGGTTTGCCGAACTGTTTATCGACCCGGTGGCGATGTCGCAGATTACCCGTATCGAGATCCCCGGCGTGACCGGCGTGCTGACCGGCATATATATGCTGCTCTCCGGCGCTATCGCCAACTATCTGGCTGGGGTTATTGCCGATCAGACCTCGCAGGGATCGTTCGACGCCGCCGGAGCCGTCAACTATTCAATTAATGCCTACATTGAGGTGTTCAGCCAGATAACCTGGGGCTCGCTGGCCTGCGTCGGCCTGGTGCTGGCTATCTGGCTGTATCACTCCGTTAAGATCAGGGCTCGCCGCCTGGCGATGGAGTCTTAACTTCTCTGGCGGCTTCCCAGGTCGCCAGCGTCTCCAGCCGCGCCTGCTTGTGATCGACAATCGGGCGCGGATAATCCAGCGTTACGCCCTGTTTCTCCGCCCACAGCCACGGTTGATGCAGCGCTTTCTCAGGCACCCCGGCCAGCTCCGGTAGCCATTGACGAATAAATTGCCCCGCTTTGTCGAAGCGCTCTCCCTGGGTCGTAGGGTTAAAAATACGAAAATAGGGCGCGGCATCGGTGCCGGTCGAAGCCGCCCACTGCCAGCCGCCGTTATTCGCCGCCAAATCGCCATCTATAAGCTGTTCGATAAAATAGCGCTCCCCCAGCCGCCAGTCGATGCGCAGATCTTTCGCCAGAAAACTGGCGACAATCATCCGCAGGCGGTTATGCATCCAGCCGGTCGCATTAAGCTGACGCATCGCGGCGTCGACAATCGGGAAGCCGGTTTGCCCACGCTGCCAGGCCTGAAGCGCGGTTTTATCGTCCAGCCAGGCAACCTTATCGGTCCAGCCAATAAAAGGCCGACCTTTACACAAGTCCGGGTAGTAAACCATCAGGTGGCGATAAAACTCGCGCCAGATAAGCTCGTTGAGCCATACCGCTCCGGCTTCGCTATCCAGCGCCCGCGGCAGCTCCACCAGTAAGCGGTGCAGACACTGGCGCGGCGAGAGCGCCCCCACAGCCAGGCACGGCGACAGCCGGCTGGTCCCTTCGATGGCCGGAAAATCGCGCTGCTGTTCATATTCGGCGGCCTTTTGCTGGCAGAAGCCGCGAAGCCGGGCGATAGCGCTTTTTTCATCCGCGGCGAACAGTTCGCTATCGAATGACGTCTGTGGAAAATCTATTTTTACTGCAGACGAGGCTGTGATGGGCCCACCCGCACGGACTTTCGGCGCGGCGACGCACTCCGGCAGCGCCTCCTGTAAACGCCGAACAAAAGCATTTTTAAACGGCGTAAATACCTTATACATTTCGCGGCTGCCGGTCAGCACGCTGCCGGGCGGCAGCAGCACGCTGTCATCAAACCCCTGACAGGTCACCTCTGCTAAGGTTTTTTCCACCGCCGCATCGCGCTGGCGCTCATTGATTTCATACTGGTAGTTGTAAAACAGATGCGTCACCTGCTGCTGCCGGCAAATGCTGACGAGTAGCTCTACGCTGGCGGTGAAATCTTCAGCATGTTCAATCTGCAGCGGGATCCCCTTTTCGGCCAGCGCCGCTTGCAGGCTGTGCAGATGGCTGACCATAAACGCCGCCTGGCGCGGCGCCATACCGTGCTGACGCCATTGCCCTGGCGTGGCGATGAATAATCCCAGCACCCTGGCATGCGGATCGCGGCAGGCGGCGGCGAGCGCCAGGTTATCGTGGATGCGCAAATCCGCGCGAAACCAGACCAGATGGGTGGCCATAACATTCCTTTCATCATGAAAATTGATAAGTTCGACGTATATTTAATCCTCCCGCAGGTTAACCTTCGGGGAGTGAATAAGTGTAAGCCACTCATGGCAAAAAAAAACCGCCGGATAAACCGGCGGCATGATGATAAAGCAATCTGTTGGCACGCTGTGTCGCGAGTCTGGCGGAGGAGACAGGGTAAATAAACCGCAATCTCAATACATTAGCCTGTTTCCACGGCGCGCACGCGCTGAGCCATAAGCCGTTATTAATAAAAATCTGCGGAGGCTTTTTCGGCCTGCGCCATCCATACCGGCTGTTCGCTGGTCTTTGCCCACACGCGGTGCAGCCAGCTGTAAAAACGGGCGCGATCTTTCCAGAACAGCATCACCGGCAGCGCCAGTACGCCAGCCGCCACGGCGAAAGCGCGACGCGCAAAGATGATATGAGCAGGATAAGTTTTGTACAACGCCATAATTTCTCTCCCCTTTGTCAGGCCGGCAAGCAAAGCCGGTAAAGTTAATCTGTTTCTCTGCTTAAAATAGTACCGCTTTGGCTGTAATTTTACTACTCATCCGACCACTAAAAAACGCCTATTCAGGATTTATTTACATTCATCCGGTAATTAAGTTACATAAAGGTTAAATTAATACTAATCATTAGTTAAATTGTGGTTTTGGCCATTTTTATATTTTTTTTACACCCCCGTGGCTGATTTTTGCGAAATCTTTGCGCCCGACTTCCTATTCTCCTCGTAAATCAAAAAAGACATCCGGAGGTGGATTGTGACTACAGGCGTAATCGCTGGCGTAGCGCTGGTGTTCCTGTTGCTGGTTTATCTGGTTTATGCCCTGATACATGCGGAGGCATTCTGATGGCCGCTCAAGGTTTTTTACTCATCGCGACTTTTATTCTGCTGCTAATGATCCTCGCTCGTCCGCTGGGTACGGCGCTGGCGACGATGATCAATGATATGCCGCTACCGGGTCTGGCCCGGATTGAACGCGGTTTATGGCAGGCAGCGGGGATTCGTTCGCAGGAGATGAACTGGCTCCAGTATTTAGTGGCGATTCTGCTGTTTAACGCGCTGGGTCTGGCGGCGCTGTTCGCTCTGCTGATGTTTCAAGGCTCTCTGCCGCTCAACCCGCAGCATCTGCCCGGTCTGTCATGGGATCTGGCGCTGAATACGGCGGTGAGCTTTGTCAGTAACACCAACTGGCAGGCCTATGCCGGTGAAGCCACCATGAGTAGCCTTAGCCAGATGGCCGGACTGGCGGTGCAAAACTTCCTCTCCGCCGCTACCGGCATCGCGGTGATCTTTGCCCTCACCCGCGCATACGCCCGGCAGAAAGTCACCGCTCTGGGCAACGCCTGGGTCGATCTGACCCGCATTACTCTCTGGGTGCTGCTGCCGATTTCGCTGCTGATTGCGCTGTTCTTTATCCAGCAGGGCGTGCCGCAAAGTTTATCGCCGAATCAGGAATTTACCTCGCTTGAAGGGGTACGCCAGCTGCTGCCGTTGGGGCCGGTGGCTTCGCAGGAAGCGATAAAAATGCTGGGTACCAACGGCGGCGGCTTCTTTAACGCCAACTCGGCGCATCCCTTTGAAAACCCCACCGCGCTGACCAACCTGGTGCAGATGCTGGCGATCTTTCTCATTCCGGCGGCGCTGTGCTTCGCTTTCGGTGAGGCGGTGGGCGATCGCCGTCAGGGTCGGGCGATTCTGTGGGCGATGACGCTCATCTTCATCGTCTGCGTGGCGGTAGTGATGTGGGCAGAAACCCGCGGCAACCTTCACTTGCTGAGCCTTGGCGCCGACAGCAGTAGCAACATGGAAGGCAAAGAGAGCCGGTTCGGTATTCTCGCCAGCAGCCTGTTTGCCGTGGTCACCACCGCCGCGTCCTGCGGGGCGGTCAACGCCATGCACGACTCCTTTACCGCGCTGGGCGGGATGGTCCCTATGTGGCTGATGCAGATAGGCGAAGTGGTCTTCGGCGGCGTCGGCTCAGGTCTGTACGGCATGCTGCTGTTCGTGATGCTGGCCGTGTTTATCGCCGGGCTGATGATTGGCCGCACCCCGGAATACCTCGGGAAAAAAATCGACGTCCGCGAAATGAAAATGATCGCGCTGGCGATCCTCGTTACCCCGACGCTGGTGCTCCTCGGCACGGCGCTGGCGATGCTGACCGAGGCCGGTCGCGCGGGCATGTTTAACCCCGGGCCGCATGGCTTCAGCGAAGTACTGTATGCCGTCACCTCAGCGGCGAACAACAACGGCAGCGCCTTTGGCGGCCTCAGCGCGGCAACACCGTTCTGGAACCTGCTACTGGCATTCTGCATGCTGGTCGGCCGCTTCGCGGTGATTATCCCGGTGATGGCGATTGCCGGTTCGCTGGTGACGAAGAAAATTCAGCCCGCCGGCAGCGGCACGCTCGCCACCCATGACGCGCTGTTTATCGGCCTGCTGATCGGCACCGTACTGTTGGTCGGCGCCCTGACCTTTATTCCCGCGCTGGCGCTCGGCCCGCTGGCAGAACATTTTTCCTTACTTTAAGCGATTGCGGAGCAACCTGTTATGAGTCGCAAATCATTAGCCCTGCTGGAGCCGACGCTGGTGCGTCAGGCCCTGCTCGACGCCGTGAAAAAACTGAGCCCTGCCGTACAGTGGCGTAACCCGGTGATGTTTATCGTCTGGATCGGCAGCCTGCTCACCACCCTGCTGGCCATTGCCATGGCGAGCGGGCAAATCGTCGGCAGCGCCGGATTTACCGCCGCCATTAGTCTCTGGCTGTGGTTCACCGTCCTGTTCGCCAACTTTGCCGAAGCGATGGCGGAAGGCCGCAGTAAAGCGCAGGCCAACAGCCTCAAAGGTGTCAAAAAGACCGCCTTTGCCCGTAAGCTGCGCGCGCCGCAGCACGATGCGCAAATTGACCACGTCCCCGCCGAAGAGCTGCGTAAAGGTGACGTGGTGCTGGTGGAAGCGGGAGATATTATCCCCTGCGATGGCGAGGTTATCGAAGGCGGCGCGTCGGTAGATGAGAGCGCCATTACCGGTGAGTCCGCGCCGGTTATCCGCGAATCCGGCGGCGACTTCGCCTCGGTGACCGGCGGGACGCGTATTCTCTCCGACTGGCTGGTGATCCGCTGTAGCGTCAACCCGGGCGAAACCTTCCTTGACCGGATGATCGCCATGGTTGAAGGCGCTCAGCGCCGCAAGACGCCGAACGAAATTGCGCTAACCATCCTGCTTATTGCCCTGACGCTGGTATTCCTGCTGGCCACCGCCACTATCTGGCCCTTCTCCGCCTGGAGCGGTAATGCGGTCAGCGTAACGGTACTGGTGGCGCTGCTGGTATGCCTGATCCCCACCACTATTGGGGGCCTGCTGTCGGCCATCGGCGTTGCCGGGATGAGCCGCATGCTCGGCGCGAACGTCATCGCCACCAGCGGCCGCGCGGTTGAGGCGGCGGGCGACGTCGACGTCCTGCTGCTGGACAAAACCGGCACCATTACCCTCGGCAACCGCCAGGCTTCGGCATTCCTGCCTGCGCAGGGCGTGGAAGAGAAAACCCTTGCCGATGCCGCCCAGCTGTCGTCGCTGGCCGATGAAACGCCGGAAGGCCGCAGCATCGTCGTCCTGGCCAAACAGCGCTTTAACCTGCGCGAGCGCGATCTCCAGTCGCTGCATGCCACCTTTGTGCCGTTTACCGCCCAGACCCGGATGAGCGGCATCAACATCGACCAGCGGATGATCCGCAAAGGTTCCGTAGATGCCATCCGCCGCCACGTTGAGGCCAACGGCGGCCACTTTCCGGCCGATGTCGATAAGCAGGTTGAAGAAGTGGCGCGTCTTGGCGCGACGCCGCTGGTGGTCGCCGAAGGCGAGCGGGTGCTGGGGATTATCTCGCTGAAAGATATCGTGAAAGGCGGCATCAAAGAGCGTTTTGCCCAACTGCGTAAAATGGGGATTAAAACGGTGATGATCACCGGCGATAACCGACTGACCGCCGCCGCTATCGCCGCGGAAGCCGGAGTGGACGACTTTCTCGCCGAAGCGACGCCGGAGGCCAAGCTGGCGTTGATCCGCCAGTATCAAGCGGAAGGTCGGCTGGTGGCGATGACCGGCGACGGTACCAACGACGCCCCGGCGCTGGCGCAGGCCGACGTGGCGGTCGCGATGAACTCCGGTACCCAGGCGGCGAAAGAGGCGGGCAATATGGTGGATCTCGACTCTAACCCCACCAAACTGATCGAGGTCGTACATATCGGTAAACAGATGCTGATGACCCGCGGATCCCTGACCACCTTCAGTATCGCCAACGACGTGGCGAAGTACTTTGCCATCATTCCGGCCGCCTTTGCCGCCGTCTATCCGCCGCTGGCGATGCTCAACGTGATGCATCTGCACTCGCCCTCTTCGGCGATCCTGAGCGCGGTGATTTTTAATGCGCTGATTATCATCTTCCTGATCCCGCTGGCGCTGAAGGGCGTGAGCTATAAGCCGCTGACGGCCTCGGCGATGCTGCGCCGCAACCTGTGGGTCTACGGCCTGGGCGGACTGCTGGTGCCCTTTATCGGTATCAAAGCTATCGACCTGTTATTGACCCTGACCGGGCTGCTGTGAGGAAAAAACCATGTCATTCATTCGTCCTGCCCTTGTACTGTTTATTCTGTTAACGCTGCTCACCGGCGGCGTCTACCCGCTGTTGACCACCGCGCTGGGACAGTGGTGGTTCCCACAGCAGGCCAACGGCTCGCTGGTGCGGATTGACGGCGAAGTGCGCGGTTCCCGTCTCATCGGGCAGAACTTTACCGCGCCGGGCTATTTCCAGGGCCGCCCTTCCGCCACGGCGGAGATGCCGGATAACCCGCTGGCCTCCGGCGGCAGCAACCTGGCCGCCAGCAATCCGGCGCTGGACAACGCCATCAGCGAACGGGTGCAGGCCCTGCGCGCCGCCAATCCGGACGCCAGCGCCACGGTTCCGGTGGAGCTGGTCACCGCCTCGGCGAGCGGACTGGATTACAGCCTGACGCCTGCCGCCGCCCTGTGGCAGGCGCCGCGCGTCGCCAAAGCGCGCCAGCTCAGCGTGGAGCAGGTCACGCAACTGGTGAACGAGGCAACGCAAAAACCGTTGCTCAGTTTTCTCGGCCAACCTGTGGTAAATATACTGCAGCTGAATATGTCGCTGGATGCCCTGAAGGATAAGTAAGATGAGTGATGAGCCGCTGCGTCCGGACCCTGATCGCCTGCTGCAACACGCCGCCGCCCCGCATCGCGGTAAGCTAAAGATATTTTTCGGCGCCTGCGCCGGGGTCGGTAAAACCTGGGCGATGCTGGCGGAAGCGCAGCGGCTGCGCGCCCAGGGGCTGGATATCCTGATTGGCGTGGCGGAAACCCACGGGCGAAAAGAGACGGCGGCGATGCTTGAGGGGCTGAGTACCCTGCCCCTGCGCCGCCTTTCCCACCGCGGGCGCTACGTGAAGGAGTTTGACCTTGACGGCGCCCTGGCCCGCCGCCCGGCGCTGATCCTGGTCGATGAGCTGGCGCACAGCAACGCGCCCGGATCGCGTCATCCTAAACGCTGGCAGGACGTCGAAGAGCTGCTGGAAGCCGGCATCGATGTGTTTACCACCGTTAACGTTCAGCACCTCGAGAGCCTGAACGATGTCGTCAGCGGCATCACCGGCGTGCAGGTTCGCGAAACCGTCCCCGATCCGTTTTTCGACGCCGCCGACGATGTGGTGCTGGTTGACCTGCCTCCGGACGATCTGCGTCAGCGGCTCAATGAAGGTAAAGTCTATATCGGCGGTCAGGCTGAGCGGGCCATTGAAAACTTCTTTCGCAAGGGCAATCTCATCGCCCTGCGCGAGCTGGCGCTACGCCGTACTGCCGATCGAGTCGATGAGCAGATGCGCGCCTGGCGCGATCGCCAGGGCCAGGAAAAAGTCTGGCATACCCGCGACGCCATTTTGCTCTGCATCGGCCATAACACCGGCAGCGAAAAGCTGGTGCGCGCCGCCGCCCGGCTGGCCGCCAGATTGGGCAGCGTCTGGCATGCGGTGTATGTTGAAACCCCGTCGCTGCACCGCCTGTCGGAGGCGAAGCGGCGGGCGATTCTCGCCGCGCTCAGGCTGGCGCAGGAGCTGGGAGCGGAAACCGCCACCCTCTCCGATCCCTCCGAAGAGAAGGCCGTTCTGCACTACGCCCGCGAACATAATCTCGGCAAGATAGTGATTGGCCGCCAGCAGAAAAGGCGCTGGTGGGATCGCGGCGGCTTCGCCGATCGGCTGGCCCGTCACGCCCCGGATCTCGATCTGGTGGTGATCGCGCTGGATGAAAAAGCCGCCTCCCTGCCGGCTCGCGCCAGCGATAGCCGGACGGCGATGGATAAATGGCGTCTACAGCTCCAGGGCTGCGTCGTCGCCATCGCGCTGTGCGCGGTGATTACCGTTGTCGCCATGCAGTGGCTGATGGCCTTTGAGGCCGCCAACCTGGTGATGCTGTATCTGCTTGGCGTGGTGATTATCGCTCTCGTGTATGGCCGTTGGCCGTCGGTACTGGCGACGGTGATTAACGTGGTCAGCTTCGATCTGTTTTTCGTTGCGCCGCGCGGTACGCTGGCGGTTTCAGATGTACAGTATTTACTCACCTTTGGCGTGATGCTGACCGTCGGGCTGCTTATCGGCAACCTCACCGCCGGCGTTCGCTACCAGGCGCGGGTGGCGCGCTATCGCGAGCGGCGCACCCGGCATCTGTACGAAATGTCCAAAGCGCTGGCGGTGGGCCGCAGCCGTGAAGATATCGCCGCCACCAGCGAACGGTTTATCGCCTCGACGTTTCAGGCGCGCAGTCAGCTACTGCTGCCCGATGAGATGAACCGGCTCTCTCCATTGACTCAACCCACCGCGGCCATCACCTGGGACGACGCGATCGCCCGCTGGAGCTTCGATAAGGGGCTGCCCGCCGGGGCGGGTACCGATACGTTACCCGGCGTCCCCTACCAAATCCTGCCGCTGAAAAGCGCCGCCCGTACCTGGGGGCTGGTGGTGGTGGAGCCGGCTAACCTGCGCCAGCTGATGATCCCCGAACAACAGCGCCTGCTGGAAACCTTTACCCTGCTGGTCGCCAGCGCGCTGGAGAGACTGACGCTCACCGCCAGCGAAGAGCAGGCGCGGCTGAACAGCGAGCGGGAAAGCCTGCGCAACTCGCTGCTGGCGGCGCTGTCCCATGATTTACGCACCCCGCTGACGGTGCTGTTCGGCCAGGCGGAGATCCTGACCCTCGATCTTGCCAGCGAAGGGTCGAAGCACGCGCCGCAGGCCAATGAGATACGCCAGCACGTACTGAACACCACCCGGTTGGTGAATAATCTGCTGGATATGGCGCGGATCCAGTCCGGCGGCTTTAATTTGCATAAAGAGTGGTTAACCCTCGAAGAGGTGGTCGGCAGCGCGCTGCGCATGCTGGAACCGGGGCTCGGTGGGCGGCATATTCAGCTCGATCTGCCGGACCCGCTGCTGCTGGTACACGTCGATGGCCCGCTATTTGAACGGGTGCTGATTAATCTGCTGGAAAACGCGGTGAAGTACACCGGGCCGCAGGCGCAAATCGGCATCGCGGCGCATGTCGACCCGCACCATTTATTGCTTGAGGTGTGGGATAACGGGCCGGGTATTCCTCCAGGGCAGGAACAGGCTATCTTTGATAAATTCGCCCGCGGCAATAAAGAGTCGGCGATCCCCGGCGTAGGCCTGGGACTGGCGATTTGTCAGGCCATCGTTGAGGTGCACGGCGGAACGATTAGCGCCGAGACGCGCCCGCAAGGCGGCGCCTGTTTCCGTGTTACACTGCCGCGAGAAGCGCCCCCTGAACTGGAAGAGTTAGCCGAGGAAATGTGATTAACGTTCTGATTATCGAAGACGAAAACGCTATCCGCCGCTTTCTGCGCACCGCGCTGGAAGCCGACGGCATGCGCGTATTTGAAGCAGAGACGCTGCAGCGCGGGCTGATCGAAGCCGCGACCCGCAAGCCGGATTTAGCTATTCTCGATCTGGGTCTGCCCGATGGCGACGGCAACGCGTTTATTCGCGAGGTTCGCCAGTGGAGCCAGATGCCGATTATCGTGCTGTCGGCGCGCACCGAGGAGCAGGACAAAATCGCCGCCCTTGACGCAGGAGCCGATGACTATCTCAGTAAACCCTTTGGCATTGGCGAGCTGCAGGCGCGACTGAGGGTGGCGATGCGTCGCCATGCCGGCGCCCAGGCCGACGAGCCGCGGGTGCGTTTTGCCGATATTGACGTTGATATCCCCGCCCGCCGCATCGTGCGCGGCGATGAAGAGATCCACCTGACGCCGATTGAGTTTCGCCTGCTGGTGGTCCTGCTCAACAACCCTGGCAAAGTGCTGACCCAGCGACAGCTGCTCAACCAGGTCTGGGGGCCAAATGCGGTGGAGCACAGCCACTACCTGCGGATTTATATGGGGCACCTGCGGCAAAAGCTGGAGGCCGACCCGGCCCGTCCGCAGCACTTGCTGACCGAAACGGGGATCGGCTATCGGTTTATGCCCTAGCCGTTGTCCCCGGCTCGCGCTTCGCTTAGCCGGGCTACAGTTCCTGCGCTGTTTCATCGCGGTGGCGCTGCGCTGACCGGGCTACGGGTTCACCGTCGACTGCGGACCGGTAGCCCGGATAAGGCGTTTACGCCGCCATCCGGGGAATGCAGACAATTACTGCCCGTAGTAGGCCCCCGCGCCGTGTTTACGCAAATAGTGTTTATCCAGCAGGGTCGCAGAGACCGGCTGTTCGTCAGCGCTTAACTGGCGGGTCCACATATTCATATAGGCAATCTCTTCCAGCACCACGGCATTATGCACCGCGTTCGCCGGATCTTTTCCCCATGCAAATGGGCCGTGGCCGTGAACCAGCGCGGCGGGCACGCTGAGTGGATCGGTATGCTGCGCGCCCAGCGTTTCGATAATCACGTGACCGGTATTGGTTTCATAATCACTGCGGATTTCATCATCGCTAAGGGGACGGGTACACGGGATCGGCCCATAAAAATAGTCGGCATGGGTGGTGCCCATCGCCAGCAGCGACCTCCCCGACTGCGCCCAAATCGTCGCATGGCGCGAATGGGTATGCACAATTCCGCCCACGCCGCTGAATGCCTTATACAGCTCGAGATGGGTCGGCGTATCCGACGAGGGCTTATAGCGTCCCTCCACCACGCTGCCGGTCGCCAGCTCCACCACCACCATATCGTCAGCGGTCATCACGGCGTATTCCACGCCGGAGGGTTTGATCACCACCAGCCCGGCGTCGCGATCGATGCCGCTGACGTTGCCCCAGGTAAAGGTCACGAGATTAAATTTCGGCAGCGCCAGATTGGCATCAAGAACCGCCTGCTTGAGGTTATCCAACATACTTCACTCCTGAATTCACAATGCCTTCATAGTGCGGTGGACGAAATGTCTGCTGGTATTTATCCGTTAGCCACGCTTTAGCGTCGGCGATTCTCTCGCTATCCAGCCCGTCGTTTTTGGCCCACATCTCAATCAGCCAGGCGCCGCGATAGTTCAGCGCCGAGAGCGTACGAAATATCTCCGTGAAATCGACGCAGCCGGTACCGAATGGCACATCGCGAAACTGCCCCAGCGAAGCGTGGGACACCGGCTGCGTATCCTTCAAATGAATGGCGGTGATTTTATGAATTCCCTTACTCAACTCTTCGGGAACATCGTTTTGCCATGCGCTTAAGTTGCCGACGTCCGGATAGACGCAAAACCACGGACTACAGACCTTCCTTTCGAGATCCAGCCAGCGGGAGATATTGCTCATAAAGGCGGTATCCATAATCTCCATCGACAGCATCACCTGCGCTTTCGCCGCTTCGGCTACCGCCCAGTTGATGCCCTCAATAAAGTATTCCCGGGTCTGCGCCGAAGAGGATTCGTAATAGACGTCATAGCCTGCCAGCTGGATGTTGCGAATACCGACGTGGCTGGCAAAATCCAGCGCATCAAGCATCAGTTCCCGCGCCTTGAGCCGGGTCTCGCGATTGACGCTACCAAAGGGATGGCTGCGGTGCGCGGAGAGGCACATGCTCGGCACATCGATACCGCTGTTAATTTTGTCGGCCACAAATGCCAGCCGCTGTCCACGGTTCCAGCGCAGCCTGGCCTGGCGTTCAGGACTCTCATCAACGGAGATTTCGATAAAATCAAACTCCAGGCCAGCCGCCATTTCGAAGCGTTTCGGCCAGTCCAGCGCAGCGGGAAGCGCTTTTTCGTAGATACCAAGTCTCGGTTTCATTGCGCCGCCCCCGTTGCCCTGGAGAGGCTTTGCGCGACCTCTACGTAACGGGCATAACCTTCGCGCAGCTGCTGATGCCGCTTGCCGTCCGGTTGATAACTGACCACCTCGGGCTGCGTGGCCGCTATCGCTTCGCTGAAGTTGGCGTAGGCTCCGCTGCCGGCGGCTGCGCACAGCGCGGCGGCTCGACATCCCGCCTGTTCGATGTCCACGACTTCCAGAGGAAGATTGGCAGCGTCGGCGTACATCTGGGTCCAGCCTCTCGACTGGCTCGGCCCGCCGGTAAAGCGAATTTTTTCAATACCCCGATTGAGTTCAATAATGCGGTCCTGATGTATCAGGTGAGAAAAAACGATCCCGCGGTAGATGGCCGCAATAATATCCTTTTTCGTATGATGTCCCGCCAGACCTACCAGCGCACCCGGCAGATCCATCGCCAGATTGGAACCGAACAGATAAGGTAAAAAAATCAGGTTGCTGTCGGTCTCTTGCGCAATCCAGCTTTCGAAATGGTCGTAGCAGCGGTCATCGTCAGGGAAAAACTGTTTCACAAACCAGGAGAGATTGCTCGCCGAAGTGGGGCTGCCCTCATGAACAAAATATTTGCCCGGAATGCAGTATTTTCCCCAAATGTAGGGATAGTCGCTGGCAATAATGCTGTCCACCACCGAGGTGGCGATACTCCATGTACCGGCCACTGCGCTCAGGGTATCCGCCCGGTCAATGCCCGATGAGACGGCGGAGGCCACCACGTCGAAAAAGCCGCCGAATACCGGCGTTCCGGGACATAATCCGCAGTCCAGCGAGGCCTGCAGGGTAATGTGGCCCACGCAGTCCGTCGAGTTGACCACCGGCGCGGTCTTATCCGCCACTTCCTCAATGCCGAACAGCGCCATCATGTCGCGGTCGTAGCGGGAGGAAAGCTGGTTATAAAAATTGCTGCCGGAAATATTGGTAATTTCCGCCGTCGCCTCGCCGGTCAGACGAAAGCGAATGTAGTCGTGCACCATTAAAACGGCGTCGATTCTGTCGTAGTTGGCGGGCTCATGTGCTTTTAACCACGCCAGCAGCGATACCGGGTGCCCGGTCCACAACTGCTGCAGCCCTTTGGGATAGGCCAGTTTATCGACCCCTTCGCGGTACCATTTTTTGACGAACGCCAGCGCCCGGGTATCGGATGAGATAATTCCGTTGCGCACCGGCTCGCCTTTTTTATCAATCGCGTACAGCCCTTTGCCGTGCGAGGAGAAGCCGATCCCGCCAATACTTAACGCTGGCACCTGGCTTTCAAACAGCGCTTTTTTTATTACGCTGCAAACGGTATCCCATAGCTCATGCATGTTCCGCTCGGTAAAACCCGGCTGTTCGGATAATACCTGAGCATATTGCGAAGCCACGTGGATCTCCTGCCCGCACTCAGTATATATCCCGGCTTTGGTGACCGTACCACCGATATCCACTCCGATAAAATTCATATCCCTTCGTCCCATAATTAATATAAGTTAACGTCTGGCTGAGCTAATAAAGGTGGCGCCCCAAATAATAAGCCCTTTCACCACGTACTGAACGTAAGGTGAGATCCCTAACAGGTTTAATCCATTATTCAGTACGCCGAGCATCATGGCGCCGATCAGCGTGCCAATAATCATTCCGCGCCCACCGGCAATCGATGCCCCGCCGAGCACCACGGCGGCAATAGCATCCAGTTCAAAACCGACGCCCGCATTAGGCTGACCGCTCATCACCCGTGAGGTAAAAATAAGACCGGCAAAACTGGCGGTAAAACCGCTGATCACATAAACCAGCAATTTATAATATTTAACCCGCAGTCCGCTCAGGCGCGCCGCTTCTTCATTGCCGCCAAGAGAATAAACATAGCGGCCAAACGGCATATGATTCAGCACGATATAAAAGATGAAATATAAAACCACCATCAGAATAATAGGTACCTGAATACCGAACAGATATTCACGGCCCCAAAAAGCGAATGAATCCGGTAAGCCGGAGATGGGATAGCCGCCGGTATAGATCAGTGCCAGCCCCTTCGCAATAATCATCGCGCCGAGGGTTACGATAATCGGCGGCATTTTGCCGTAGGCGGTTAAAAAGCCGTTTAGCGCGCCAAAGGCGACGCCGGAACCCAGGCCGATAAGAATGGCTAACCACGGGTCTAAACCATAGTACTTCATTAATCCCGCCATCAGCGTACCGGCCAGGGCCATGACCGCGCCGACGGAGAGGTCGATCCCGCCGGTCAGGATGGCAAAGGTCATTCCGATGGCGATGATGGCATTGATCGAGACCTGACGGGCGACGGTAGATAAGTTATCAACCGTTAAGAAGTAGTCATTAAAAATGGCCATACAGGAAAACAGGAGTACCAGACCAACGAATGGCAGGAATGCAGGCATTTTTAATAAACTATGCAGCATCTTTTTATTTTTATCAGGAGACACGGCTGGCGCTAATGATACGTTTTCATTACTCATTTAATACTCCCTAAATAATATTACCGGCAGCATGCAGCATAATGACGGTGGAATTAATTTGGTCGTTCTCAAGCTCCGCAACGATATTACCGTCGCGAAAAACCATCACCCGGTCGCTGACGCCTATGACCTCTGGAAGCTCAGATGAAATCATAATTATCGCAATCCCCTGGGCGGTGAGGTCGCGCATAATCTGGTAGATTTCTGATTTTGCTCCGACATCAATACCGCGAGTCGGCTCGTCAAAAATAAGAATATTGACGTCATGATTTAACCAACGAGAAATAACGACTTTCTGCTGGTTACCGCCGCTCAACGTCCCCACCGCGGTCCCGGCATCTGGCGTTTTCACACCAACGTGGCTAATTAAACGCTCGGCGGTCAGGCGCTCTTCGTTATCGCGGATTAGCGAGAACTGGCAGGCGTGTTTGTTAAGCCAGATATTGTCTTTGACCGAAAAAGGCAGTACCAGTCCCTGCGTTTTGCGGCTTTCCGGCAACAGGCCGATACCCAGACGCAGAGCCCGATCGGTTGAATTTATCGTCACCTCTTTTCCGGCCAGACGGACGCGTTTTTTGTAGCATTTATCCGCGCCGGTCAGAGCCAGAATCGCTTCGGAACGCCCCGACCCCACCAGCCCGGCAAGACCTAAGATCTCCCCTTTGCGCAACGTCAGCCGATTAACCTGACTACTTTCGGTCAGCTGAATTTCCGCCTCCAGCAGTATTTCATCATGCGCCAGCGTCCGCCGCTCGGGATAGATGTTCTCTACCTCACGGCCGACCATCATCTGGATCATCTCTGCGATATCGATATTGTCGACCTTTGCCGATCCGATATATTTGCCGTCGCGCAGAATACTCAGGCTATCGCAGATTTCATATATCTCCTCCAGATGATGCGAGATAAAGAACATGCCGACGCCTTTGGCCTTTAAATCGCGCATCACGCGGAAAAGATGTTCCGCCTCGCCAGGAGTCAGGGTCGCGGTGGGTTCGTCCAGAATGAGAATTCGCGCATCCAGCGACAGCGCTTTGGCAATTTCCACGAACTGCTGCTCGGCGACGCTGAGATGGCAGATTTGCTCGTCGGGATCGAGCGTGACGCCAAGCTCTTTAAAAATGCGTAACGCCTCCCGACGCATCGCTTTACGATCTAACAGGCCAAAACGATTTACCTTTTCACGATTAAGGAAAATATTCTCATAAGCGTTCAGATAGGGAATAAGAGAAAACTCCTGAAAGATAATCCCTACGCCGCAGGCAATCGCATCGCGATAGTTATGAAAATGCTGCTGCTTACCATCAATATAAATATTACCGGCGTCAGGTTGATAGATCCCGCACAGGATTTTCATCAGCGTCGATTTACCCGCGCCGTTTTCACCTAATAAAGCGTGAACTTCTCCACGAGCAAGGGTGATATTAACATTATCCAGCGCCTTGACTCCGGGGAAGCTTTTACTGACGTTTTTGACTTCCAGTAAGCTGGGCATAAACATCGCTCCATAATGGCTCGATAAAATAGCGAGCCATACTTTAATAAGAATCCGGCACGGCTCACCTGAATAAGCGAGAGCCGCTGTGGCGTAATAACGCGATTACCAGTGGAAATCTTTGGCGTTGTTTTTATCGATAAGCTTCACATCAACAGGAATCTCTTTAGGAATATTCGCCCCCCAGTGTTTTGCCAGGGCAATACCTAAGCCAATACGCAGCTGATCGCGCGGGAACTGTGCTGCGGTAGCAATAAACGGCGTATTACCTTTGGCAATTTCAGCCACCGCTTCCGGAGATCCATCGACGCTGACCAGCTTGACATCGCGTCCAGATGACTGAATAGCCGCCAAGGCACCGAGTGAGCCAACATCATTGACGCTGAAAATACCGTTGAGCGTCGGGTTGGATTGCAGCATATTTTCCGTCACGCTCATGGAGGTATCGCGCTCTTGTTTACCATTCAGTTTGGTAAGCACTTTAATATTGGGATGCTTTTTCATCGCATCTTCAAAGCCGCGCACACGCTCCAGAATAGGCACCACCGGAATTCCGTCGAGAATCGCCACGTTGCCTTTATCTCCCAGCGCTTTGGCTAAATGCTCTCCGGCGATAAAGCCCGCATCATAGTTTTTTGAACCCACAAAAGAATCAATCGGACCGTTAGCCTGAGCATCTATCGCCACCACCACCACGCCGGCTTTTTTGGCGGCCAGGACGGCGGTTTCCGCGCCAACGCTATCTGCCGGGTTAATCAGCAAAATATCAATTTTCTTTTGCAGCATATCCTCAACATCGCTAATCTGCTTGGAGACATCATGCGCCGCATCCGCAGTATAGACGGTGGCGTTAATATCTTTTGCCGACTGTTCAAGTGACTCTTTCATGGTCACGAAATATTCGTTGTTTAATTCCTGGAAGGACATGCCGATAGTCAAAGGTTTAGCATTAACGCAGGCGACCATGCTCATAGCCAGAAGTCCTGAGAGTAATGCTTTGGTATTAAATTTAACAGGCATTCAATATCTCCTTATTGAGTTGTGCGCTGCGGAATATAAATTATTCAGCAGCGTTTTCATGGTACTAATGTTGCCTGATTTACTGAGCAATAAATTCACCACTGGTAATTAGCAGAGGCTACCGACATTTATCTCAGCAATCCCCATGATTGAAGAAATCAAGTATTGATTTAGCAGCCATTTATGAAAGTGCAGAACAATAAATATAAATGACGCGAGTGAATGTTGATAAATTTATGGCTTGATAACGACCTTGATGGAATCCAGCGATTTGGCCATCTCAAAAGCGGCTTTCCACTCATCGATAGAATAGAAATGCGTTACCACGCCTTTGGCGGTCAAGAGGCCACGCTCAAAAAGATCGATAGCGATTTCATAGCTATAGGGGCCGAGATGCGCACCGCGAATATCGAGCTCTTTGCGGTCGCCGATGATCGACCAGTCGGCGGTGGTTTCTTTCCCAAACACGCTAAATTCAACGAAGCGCCCCAGTTTGCGTATCATCTCCAGTCCCTGAGTCACGCCAACAGGCGCGCCGGTCGCTTCGATATAAACGTCGCAGCCGTATCCGTCCGTCATGGATTTAACAATGGCGACGGCGTCCTCTTTCGCCGCGTTGATGACCACGTCGGCGCCAAACGCTTTAGCCAGCGCCAGGCGATCTTCCATGGTATCGATGACCACCAGTTTCTTCGGCGTCTTAAGATGAGCGACCTGCACCATGCACAGCCCCAGCGGCCCGGCGCCGGCGATAACGACCACATCATCCAGTTCGATATCCCCGCGGCGTACCGTATGGATTGCACAGGCCATAGGTTCGATCAGCGCCGCATCTTCTTCACTTAATGATTCAGGAATTTTATGAATAATCGCGCGTTCGGAGAAACGCATATATTCAGCCATACCGCCATCGGCGACATCTTTCTGGAAGCCGTAAATATCATGGGTTTCACACATCCAGTATTTTCCGGTTTTACAGAAACGGCACTCATGGCAGGGAACAATCTGTTCAGCGAGAATGCGATCGCCAATTTTTAATTTATATTTTTCAGCGGAACCCGGGCCTAATTCAGCAACCCGACCGTAAAACTCATGGCCGGGCACTACCGGCGTTTTTACCCACGGATTATCACCCCAGAACATCGGCGCACCGTCCTGGGCCTTGCAATCACCGGCGCATATTCCACAGCCGTCAACCTTAATGACCACTTCCTTTTCTTTGGCGATCGGGCGGCGAATTTTCTCAAAGCGATAATCCTGGGGACCGTGGCAGACAACCGCTTTCATATCTTCAGGTAATTGTTCCATCGTAAACCTCTTTTTCGGATAAATAATGAAGAGGGACAGTATTGCTAATGCAATACTCCTCCAACTGGTACAGAGCGATTAAATGATGATGCAATTAGATTATTATTCAGAGCCTTATTTGGTCTCTACAATATGTACCTGATGCTGGCGATAGATATCGCCGGGTAACTCATTAGTGATCAAGATATCAATATCCGCCAGATCGCATATTTTATAAAGCGAATAGCGTTCAAATTTACTGCTATCGACCATCAGAATTTTTTGATCGGCAACTTTCAGCATCTCTTGCTTTAGCCGGACGTTGACTTCATTACTGTCTTTAATTTCCAGACCGGAGTCCAGGCCCTGACAGGAAAAAAACAGCTTATTGACCTTAAAATTGTTGATAATGAACTCAGCAACCGGACCGTGAAAGTCACCGTGACGCTCAGAATATTCACCACCAACGCTGACAATTCTTATTTTTTTGCGACAGGCTAAGGTTTGAATAATATTCAAAGAATTAGTAATAACGGTCAATTCAATGTCAGGTAGCTGACGGGCTAAAAACCAGCAGGAGCTGCTATTATCCATAATGATGCACTCATGCTCATGAATAAATTGCAGCGCACCTTTGGCGATGCGCATCTTACGTTCTGGCTGTTCTTTCGTGCGTTTAATAAAGGCTTCGGCTTTATCGACAAAGTTTCCGTTATTTGCCGGCATATCGGCAGCTAAAAACGATGCCGTATTTTCGGAAATCATTGCGCCGCCAAAGCTGCGCACTATTTTCTTATTCCTGGCCAGCGCAGTTAAATCACGTCGAATAGTTTCCGGAGATACACCAAATAATCGCGACAGCTCATTAACTCTGGCACATCCCTTTTCTACGACATATTCCACAATTAATGAGTGACGTTTAACTTGTAACATATAAGTTCTCAAGAAAGCATCCAGGATTTAATGACATAAATATAACAAAATCATCCATATCAGTAAGTGACATAAATCATACAAAATCAAAACAAGCTTTTAGCTTTTTTTAATTTGAAGTAGATCATATATATATGGGAAATTTCATTTTAATCACGAGAAATTTGTGACTAAAATCGCAGAATTAGCCGTGATTGTTCACCTGCTCCGGTAGTTAATTCGGCAAAACGGGCAAACCCGGTCAACGACCTGATACCCGTTTATGCCCGATTCGGTCACCGTGTTACCGGATACCCCTGCCCCGTGAAGATAACGCGAAAAGTTAAATCTTTCGCCATCGCCATAACGTCATCAATTTTGCCGCCTCAGAGACCAGCAGCAGAGCGATAAAGAAAGCCGCGCCTTTAACTCCCAGGACCTGCGCGCCCCATAGCACCAGCGAAAGTGAGGGCAGCATAAAGGCCAGCCGCAGGGGCGTTTGCGCACAGGCCAACCGCAGGGCATAGCGGCTCTGCCGCCAGAGGAGAACCATCGACACGGGAATAGTGACAATCAGCAGCACATTCAGCGGGAACAGCCAGGCGGCCGCGGGGCCAAGGGTGGGTACAAGCTGGAGATAAGAGAGGATGTCGTCGTAGAAAGGCAGGCGCTGATGGTAAAGATTCCAGCCGAGAAACTGGATGAGATAAAAGAGATCCATCCCGCCCCAGAACCGGAAGACGTGTTTACGTTTTAGTTTCATCGCCGCCTTGCGAAAAAAATCAGGCCCTGAAACGGGCCTGATTATCATGTGGGAGATTAGGCGTTTTTCAGCACTTCGCTGACAATCTCCACCGCTTCTTTTTCAATCTGCTGACGGTGTTCAGCGCCGAGGAAGCTTTCACAGTAGATTTTGTAGGCATCTTCGGTACCTGACGGACGCGCGGCGAACCAGCCGTTGTCGGTCATCACTTTCAGACCGCCAATCGCCGCCCCGTTGCCCGGAGCCGCAGTCAGACGCGCGGTAATCGGATCGCCTGCCAGGGTGCTGGCGCTCACCATTTCCGGAGAGAGCTTAGACAGAGCCGCTTTCTGGGCTGAAGTCGCGGAAGCCTGCAGTCGATTGTAGCTTGGCGCGCCGAAGCGCTCTGCCAGCTCGTCGTAGTGCTGCTGCGGGTTTTTCCCGGTCACCGCGGTGATTTCCGCCGCCAGCAGGCACATGATGATGCCGTCTTTGTCAGTGGACCACGGCGTCCCGTCAAAGCGCAGGAACGACGCCCCCGCGCTCTCTTCGCCGCCGAAGCCGAAGCTACCGTCGAACAGGCCATCAACGAACCACTTAAAGCCAACCGGTACTTCCACCAGCTTGCGGCCCAGATCGTTGACTACGCGGTCAATCATCGCCGAGGAGACCAGGGTTTTACCCACCGCAACATCTTTGCCCCACTGCGGGCGATGCTGGAACAGGTAGTTAATCGCCACCGCCAGGTAGTGGTTCGGGTTCATTAACCCGGCCGGCGTGACGATACCGTGGCGGTCGTAATCCGGGTCGTTGGCGAAAGCCAGGTCAAACTTGTCGCGCAGCGCCAGCAGGCCCGCCATCGCGCACTCGGAGGAGCAGTCCATGCGGATTGCGCCATCTTTATCGAGGTGCATAAAGCGGAAAGTCTGATCCACATGGTCATTCACGATAGTCAGGTTTAGGTTGTAATGCTCGGCGATACGCTTCCAGTATTCGATACCGGAGCCGCCCAGCGGATCGACGCCCAGCGTCAGTCCGGCTTTCTGGATCGCCGCCATGTCGACGATATCCGCTAATCCCTCAACAAACGGCTGCACCAGATCCTGCTCTTTGACGTGACCGGAGGCCAGCGCCGCATCAAGCGTCATACGCTTCACGCCCTGCAGACCCGCCGCCAGCAGTTCGTTGGCGCGGTTTTCGACCACTTTGGTGACGTTGGTATCAGCCGGGCCGCCGTTCGGCGGGTTGTATTTGATACCGCCGTCTTCCGGTGGGTTGTGGGACGGCGTAATAACAATACCGTCAGCCAGCGGGCCGCCCTTTTTGTTGTGCACCAGAATCGCATTGGAAATCGCCGGCGTCGGGGTGAAACCGTTGTTTTCCTGCACGATAACGTCAACCCCGTTCGCCGCCAGCACTTCCAGTACGGAAATAAAGGCAGGTTCGGAGAGCGCGTGGGTGTCCTTCCCGACGTAGCATGGGCCGGTGATCCCGTTCTTCGCGCGGTCTTCAGCAATTGCCTGGGCAATCGCCAGAATATGCTGCTCGTTGAAGTTATGGCGCGCCGCGCTGCCGCGATGGCCGGAGGTGCCAAACTTCACCGCATGTTCCGCATTGCCTACTTCCGGCTTCAGCACATAGTACTGGGCAGTCAGTTGGGCGACGTTAATCAAATCACTCTGTTGCGCAGGTTGACCTGCGCGCTTATCGATTGCCATTGCCTGATCCTTCTGGTGCAAAAGTTAAATGACTAGATCGTACCGCAAACCTTTTCGATCAATTCCGCAGGGAACTGCATGGACTGCATGATGTGTTCGATCATGCTGCATTTGCGACCGGTATTGGTATTTGTGATAACCCACCACGGCGTACCGGGGACCTGCTTAGGCTTAGTCTGATTACCGTTTTTCTGCAGCGTGCGCTCATCTTCAGCGAAATAGACGCGGGTGCGCCCGTGCAGAGACTCGGTGGCCTCGGCAAACGCTTTGCTGTCTAAGGTGTAGAGGGTAGTCAGAACCAGCATGAATCGGTTTACCGCGCGCTTTTGTTCGGCATACTCATCAGATAACAGCAGCTCACGCATCGCGCGAACTTTATCCTTCAGAGGATTAGCGGGCTTCACGTCAACGACAGGCGTTGGCGCCGGTGCCGGAGCGGCTTTCGCTACCGGTGCGGCAGGCTGGGAAACGGCGGAAAACTTCAACATGCGCCGTAAAATGTCGGATGCACTCTCGCCAATATGCTTGGTGTGGCTGGCAATATAGCTATAGAGTTCATCATCAACTTCAATTGTTTTCATCTTAATCCAGTGCGATATCTTTTTCTGAATACAAGTTGTCGGGATTATAGGGACAAATCCCAACCGCGGATAGCGTCAAACCAGGATGACGGCAAAACTCAGAAATCTTCCGGGTCTTGCAGCCGGATGGCAGAATGTTCAACATAATACCCTAACCCGACGGAGCGAAAAAAAGAACTTTGCCATGAAATTAAATAGCCGAGCGCAATCTGCACAGAATCAGCACAATAATCCCCCTATCGTCCTGGTCCACGGCCTTTTTGGCAGCCTGGACAACCTTGGGATCCTCGCCCGCGATCTGGTTGTCGATCACGATACGGTGCAGGTCGACATGCGAAACCACGGTCTCTCCCCGCGCGCGCCGGAGATGACCTACGCCGCGATGGCTGAGGATCTGCTTGATACTCTCAATGAATCGCAGATTGAGAAAGCCACCTTTATTGGTCACTCTATGGGCGGCAAAGCGGTGATGGCGCTGAGCGCGCTGGCACCAGAGCGCATCGCAGGCCTGGTAGCTATTGATATCGCCCCGGTGGATTATCACGTCCGCCGCCATGATGAAATTTTTGCTGCCATCAACGCCGTCACCGATGCGGGCGCCGCTACGCGTCAGCAGGCAGCGACGGTCATGCGTCAACATCTTAATGAAGAGGGCGTAGTTCAGTTTCTGCTGAAATCCTTTGTGGATGGCCAGTGGCGTTTTAACGTACCGGTGCTGTGGGAGCAGTACGACAACATCGTCGGCTGGCAAACCGTCCCGGCATGGCCGCATCCGGCGCAGTTTATCCCCGGCGGCAACTCCCCTTACGTGACCGATGCCTGTCGTGACGCGCTGCTTGCGCAGTTTCCCGAAGCTCGGGCGCACGTTATCGCCGGCGCCGGGCATTGGGTGCACGCTGAAAAACCGGAGGCCGTGATCCGCGCCATTCGCCGTTATTTGACCTCTATCGCCGCGTAACTGCCTAAAATATACTCGACCGCGCGGCTTAATGTCCGCGGCCGTTGGCGCAGCCCGCCGCCTGATGTATTATGGCGCGCTGTCTGCGTCGGCTATGCCCGATAGCTTGTTTCCCCCGAAGTCACTCTGAATCATGGCAAAAGAACAAACGGACCGTACGACATTAGATTTGTTCGCAACTGAGCGTCGGCCGGGAAGACCGAAAACGAATCCGCTTTCGCGCGATGAACAGCTGCGCATCAACAAACGCAATCAGCTTAAACGCGACAAGAGCCGCGGCCTGAAGCGCGTGGAGCTTAAGCTCAATGCCGATGCGGTCGATGCGCTCAATGAGCTGGCCGAAGCCCGTAACATGAACCGCAGCGATCTGATCGAAGAGATGCTGATGACCCAGCTGGCAGCCCTGCGCGGCCAGGATAAAGCCTAAAACCCTCAAAAAATAAGCTTTCATGTAGCAGAGTGTGCAGTTGGGCGTGATTGCTGTTTCCGCGCCCTTCTCAGTTCTGCTATCATTGCCCCTATCTGCGGGCATTACGCCACTACCACATCATTAAGTTTCAAGAGGTTATTTTACTCATGGCAATCATCGGCATCTTTTTTGGCAGCGACACCGGCAACACCGAAAATATTGCAAAAATGATTCAAAAGCAGCTTGGTAAAGATGTTGCTGATGTTCACGACATTGCCAAAAGCAGCAAAGAGGATCTGGAAGCTCACGATATCCTGCTGCTCGGCATCCCAACCTGGTACTACGGTGAAGCCCAGTGCGATTGGGACGATTTCTTCCCGACGCTGGAAGAGATCGATTTTAATGGCAAACTGGTAGCCCTCTTTGGCTGCGGCGACCAGGAAGACTATGCTGAATACTTCTGCGATGCGCTGGGCACCATTCGCGATATCATCGAACCGCGCGGCGCAACTATCGTTGGCCATTGGCCGACCGCTGGCTACCATTTTGAAGCCTCTAAAGGCCTGGCCGATGACGATCATTTTGTCGGTCTGGCTATCGACGAAGACCGTCAGCCTGAACTGACTAACGAACGCGTCGAAAAATGGGTAAAACAGATTTCCGAGGAGCTGCACCTCGAAGAAATCAAGAATGCCTGAGTCTAAACGGCGTAATCACCATATTTCGCCGAATTGATAGATAAAAGCAATCAAAGTTATAGCTACAAGTTTTTAACTTTTAATCACATATCTGTACAATGTCCTCTGATTTAACGGGGTCGCGTGAAGCACTTTGTAGCGAGTGCCTCGTTTTTGACAGCATACAAGGCCCGATGCTTGCAGTTTTCATTTCACCATGGCAGTTCTATAATGAGACGCATTACATCGGGTGATTCTCTGTATTACTTCCGCTGATGGAAGTAGATCGTTTAGCAACAGGACAGATTCCGCATGACTGACAACAATACCGCATTAAAGAAAGCTGGCCTGAAAGTGACGCTTCCGAGATTAAAAATCCTGGAAGTGCTGCAAGGACCGGATAACCATCATGTCAGTGCGGAAGACTTATACAAACGCCTGATTGATATGGGTGAAGAGATTGGCCTGGCCACCGTCTACCGCGTACTGAACCAGTTTGACGACGCCGGTATCGTCACCCGTCATAATTTCGAAGGCGGTAAATCCGTTTTTGAACTGACGCAGCAGCACCATCACGATCACCTGATTTGCCTGGACTGCGGCAAAGTGATCGAGTTTAGCGATGATTCCATCGAAGCGCGCCAGCGTGAGATTGCCGCCAGACACGGTATTCGCCTCACCAACCACAGTCTGTACCTGTACGGCCACTGTGCAGAAGGCGACTGCCGCGAAGATGAACATGCCCACGACGCGGTAGAGAAATAATCACCGCATCGTTTATCAGCCAAAGCCAGCCTGCGGGTTGGCTTTTTTTTGCCCGCCATCTGCCGCCTCTTCCTCTCGCGCCTGAATACGTTTACTGTCGGTGCATCCTGCTTTATACGGAGTGCTTATGGAGCTTCGCCAGCTACGCTATTTTGTGCGCATTATTGAAACCGGCAGTATGGGCCGCGCCGCGCTTGACCTGAATATCGGCGTCTCCGCGCTTAGCCAACAAATGGCGCGCCTGGAAAATGAACTCGCCATTCGCCTGCTACAACGGACGTCTCGCGGCGTAATGCCCACCAGCGCTGGCCTCGCCTTCTATTCACAGGCGCAGCTGGCACTACGTCACGCTGATGATGCGGTTCTTGCTGCGCGCGAGGCGCGGCTATCTGGCCACGTCAGCGTCGGCATGGCCCCCAGCACCGCCTCTGTGCTCGGCGTACCCTTTATCAACGCGATGCGCGAAAGCTATGCCGACGTCCGCCTGCATCTGGTAGAAAGTCTCTCCGGCAACCTTGAACGCATGATCAACACCCGTCAGCTCGATTTAGCGATCGTGTTCCAGAAGGAGAAGCTTGTGCGCTGGAGCGCCAGGCCGATTCTTGAAGAGCGTCTGTTTCTGATTGGCACCCATAAGGTACTGGCTCCCCTTCCCGACGATAGCATCTCGCCGGACCAGCTCTCCGCTGTCCCGCTGATTATGCCAAGCCTGGGGCATGGGCTGCGCGGCAGGCTGGAGGCGATTTGCCAGGAGCATGCGCTTAATGTCGATGTGGTCGCTGAAATCGACGGTCTGGCCCTGCTGATGCGCGCCGTGCGCGACGGCCTCGGCGCCACTTTGCAGCCGGGAGCAGCGATTTCTCATCTCGATGGCGACCCCCTGAGAGTGATCGGCATCAACAATCCGATACTCAGTCGGCCTAATTTTCTCGTCAGTCTTTCCGATGATGAACTGACCCCATCGGGTCTCGCCGCGCGAGTCATACTGGCAAAAGTCATGCGTCAGCTGGTCGAATCTGGCCGCTGGCCTGGCGCCAGCCTTTACGCACACTAAACCCCTCTTTAGCAATACGCCATAGCGTCCTGCTGCCCTGAGCGCATACATTTCCATTACAAATTTAACAATAAAGCAAACCGTAATGGAGCCAAAAATGGTGGATGTACTGGTGATTGGCGGCGGCAACGCTGCGCTATGCGCCGCCTTGACCGCCCGGGAATCCGGCGCGTCCGTGCTGCTGCTGGAGGCCGCACCGAAAGAATGGCGCGGCGGAAACTCTCAGCACACGCGGAACCTTCGCTGTATGCACGATGCTCCGCAGGATGTGCTGGTCGACAGCTATCCGGAAGAAGAGTACTGGCAGGATCTGCTGCGCGTCACCGAGGGTAATACCAACGAAGCGCTGGCGCGGCTGGTGATCCGTACCTCATCGCAGTGCCGGGACTGGATGCGCCAGCACGGAGTTAACTTTCAGCCGCCGCTCTCCGGCGCACTGCACGTCGCCCGCACCAACGCCTTTTTCATGGGCGGCGGCAAGGCTCTTATAAATGCTTATTACCGCAGCGCGGAGCAGATGGGTGTACAGATCCGCTACAACACCCCGGTCCAGGCGCTCGAATTATATAACGGCGAATTCGTCGCCGCGCTGGCGGGTAAAGAAAGGATTGCCGCAAAAACCTGCGTCCTCGCCGCCGGCGGCTTTGAGTCTAACCGCGAGTGGCTGCGCGAAGCGTGGGGACAGAACGATCGCGGCGAATGGCCAGCCGATAACTTTCTCATCCGCGGAACCCGCTTTAACCAGGGCGTGCTGCTGAAATATATGATCGACGCCGGGGCTGACGTTATCGGCGATCCCTCGCAGTCACACTGCGTCGCCATAGACGCCCGGGCACCGCTCTATGATGGCGGGATCTGCACCCGCGTGGACTGCGTATCGCTGGGCGTGGTCGTAAACCGCGACGCCGAGCGCTTTTATGATGAAGGGGAAGATTTCTGGCCCAAACGTTATGCCATCTGGGGGCGGCTGGTCGCCCACCAGCCGGGACAAATCGGCTATTCAATTATCGACAGCAAAGCGATCGGTCACTTTATGCCGCCGGTTTTTCCCGGCGCCCAGGCCAATACTATCGAAGAACTGGCTCGCCAGCTGGGGCTGGACGCGGCGCGTCTGGCGCAAACCATCGCGCACTATAACGCCGCCTGCGTGCCGGGCCAGTTCGATCATACCTGCCTTGATAACTGCGCAACATCAGGCCTGACCCCACCGAAAACCCACTGGGCGCGGCCCATCGATTCGCCGCCTTACTACGGTTACGCCTTGCGCCCGGGGATCACTTTCACCTACCTCGGACTGTACGTCAATGAACGCGCCGCCGTCCATTTTGCGGGCAAACCCAGCCGTAACCTGTTCGTTGCTGGCGAAATGATGGCCGGCAACGTGTTGGGCAAAGGCTATACCGCCGGCGTAGGCATGTCGATTGGTACGACGTTCGGCCGCATTGCCGGCCAGCAGGCCGCCCGTGCGGCACAGCAGGAGATACATCATGAAGTCGCTTGAAAAGTTGATTATCGACGCGCAGATCATCACCGAGCCGGAAGCGGAAGTTGAACGGATGATGCAGGTCTGTAACGCCTGCCGCTATTGCGAAGGGTTTTGCGCCGTGTTTCCGGCCATGACTCAGCGCCTGGCTTTTGGTAAAGCGGATATTAACTACCTGGCCAACCTGTGCCACAACTGCGGCGCCTGCCTGCATGCCTGCCAGTATGCGCCGCCGCACGAGTTTGCCATTAATGTCCCGAAAGCGATGGCGGAAGTCCGCCTGGAAACCTATCAGCACTATGCCCAGCCCGCGGCTTTCAGCAGCCTTTACCGTCGGGCTGGCGTGACCACGGTGCTGGCGTTGGTCGCCGGTTTGATCCTCTTTTTGCTGTTAGCGATGGGGCTCAATGGCTCGCTGCTTCATCCGCCGCTGGCCGGCGATTTTTACCGGATATTTCCCCATAACCTGCTGGCCTGGATGTTTGGCTCGGTCTTCATTCTGGCCATAGGGTTACTGATGAGCGGGGTGATCCGCTTCTGGCTCGAGATTTCACCGGGTCAGCCTCAGGCTATCGACATCGCTACAGCCTCGCATAATGCGCTCACGCTGAAGTATCTCGACGGCGGGCACGGTAAAGGCTGCAACGAGGCTGATGACGCGTTTACCCTGATGCGCCGCCGTTTCCATCACTTTACCTTCTACGGTTTTCTGCTCTGTTTCGCCGCCACCGTGGTGGCTACGGGTTATCACTATATCGCCGGCTGGGAGGCCCCCTACCCGTTCTTCAGCGTACCGGTTGTACTGGGCACGCTCGGCGGTATCGGCCTGCTGGTCGGCCCGGCGGGTTTGCTATGGCTAAACCTGCGCCGCTCGCCGCTGCACGGCGATGCGCGGCAAAAGCCGATGGATCGCGGCTTTATTCTGCTGCTGTTTTTGACCAGCCTGACCGGACTGGCCCTGCTGGCAGGGCGCGATACCTCGTGGATGGGCGTCCTGCTCGCCATTCATCTCGGCGTTGTGATGGCGCTGTTTTTAACCCTGCCATACGGAAAATTTGCCCACGGATTTTATCGCTGTGCGGCGTTACTCAAGTGGGCAATTGAGAAACGGCGCGGAAAACAGGCGGCAGTCGCAGGCGACTAGTCCGCTCCTCTTACCTCTATAAAAACAAGATAAAGACAATGGAGAGCAACCCCTATGACGCAATCATCATCGCGCGCCGGTACCTTCGGCGCTATTCTCCGCGTGACCAGCGGTAATTTTCTCGAGCAATTCGACTTTTTTCTGTTCGGTTTTTACGCCACCTACATCGCCAGAACGTTCTTTCCGGCGGAAAGTGAGTTTGCGGCGTTAATGCTCACCTTCGCCGTGTTTGGTTCGGGCTTCCTGATGCGCCCTATCGGGGCGATAGTGCTGGGGGCCTATATCGACAGAATCGGGCGGCGTAAAGGGCTGATGGTGACGCTGGCAATTATGGGCTGCGGGACACTGCTGATAGCACTGGTCCCCGGCTATCACGCCATCGGCGTTCTCGCCCCCATTCTGGTATTAGTCGGCCGTCTGCTGCAGGGATTCTCGGCGGGCGTAGAGCTCGGCGGCGTGTCGGTCTACCTGTCGGAAATCGCCACCCCGGGGAAAAAGGGGTTCTATACCAGCTGGCAATCCGCCAGCCAGCAGGTGGCTATCGTGGTCGCGGCGCTGATTGGCTACGCGCTGAACGAAACGCTTGGCCATGATGAGATCGCCGAATGGGGCTGGCGTATCCCCTTCTTTATTGGTTGTCTGATCATTCCGCTGATTTTTGTACTGCGGCGTTCGCTACAGGAAACCGAAGCTTTCCTGCAGCGTAAACATCGTCCTGATACCCGAGAAATCCTGAGCACGATTGTAAAAAACTGGCGCATCATCTCGGCGGGCACCTTACTGGTGGCGATGACCACGACCACTTTTTACTTTATTACCGTTTATACCCCAACCTACGGGAGAGCCGTGCTGCATCTGAGCGCTCGCGATAGCCTGCTGGTTACCATGCTGGTCGGTATCTCTAACTTTATCTGGTTACCGATTGGCGGGGCAATTTCTGACAGAATAGGCCGTCGTCCGGTGCTGATGGGCATCACCCTGCTGGCGCTGTTTACCACCTGGCCGGTGATGCACTGGCTCACCGCCGCGCCGGATTTTACCCGTATGACGCTGGTCCTGCTCTGGTTCTCGTTTTTCTTCGGTATGTATAACGGCGCGATGGTCGCGGCGCTGACCGAAGTGATGCCGGTCTACGTCCGCACCGTGGGCTTTTCGTTAGCCTTTAGCCTCGCCACCGCTATCTTTGGCGGCCTGACGCCGGCTATTTCCACCGCGCTGGTCGAGATCACCGGGGATAAAAGCTCGCCGGGCTGGTGGCTGATGTGCGCTGCGCTATGCGGACTTGCCGCAACTGCCATGCTCTTTACTCGCCTGAGCCGCAGCTATCAGCCAGCAGAAATACCCCGCTAAAATAGCCGCGGGCGGAGTTTACGCTCCGCCCGCTTTGCCCCTCTCCGCCTGGATTAACGGGGCGTATTGTTGCTGCGGATCTCTTTCCAGAGCTGGTCGCAGCGCGCCTGCACGGCCTGATCGTTACCGGTTTTGCGCGCCTGGATACACTGTTGATAGTCCAGCACCCGCACGCTTTCCTGGGTGGCGAACTGCTGGTGCTGTTTCTCCTGCTTAAGCACGTTCAGTACGCTCTGACAGGCTTCAACCTTATCCGGGTTCCCCTCCGCGCTAGTAATGCAGGCGCTGTAGGCGTCTCTCAACTTTGAGTCTTCTTTCGGCGCTGGCGACTGCGTACAGGCAACCAGACCTGTTGCCATAATGGCGACAAGCAGTAACTTCTTCATAAATAACCTCGGGATATTGCGGCAGGCTCACGCCCGCCGCTCAGGCATCAGAAAATGGTGAACGGTGCGATAACCATGAACTTCACGTCGCGCTCATCCTGGAAGATGTTGCCGTAACCGCCGCTCCAGCTCGGGATATCAGAGTGGTTGTCGTATTGCGTAAAGTGGAGTTTGAACAGCGTGCCCTTCGCGCGCCCTTCCTGAACGGTATACATGGCGTCCAGGCTATAGGCGGACTCTTCCAGGCGTTTATCCGGGTTGTAGTAGGCATCAGGCGAGGACATTCTGCCCGGCTTCGCATCCCAGGCATAGACATAGGATGCACCGAAGGCCCAGCCCGGCATGTTCCAGTTCTTCATGTCATACATCGCGCCGAAGAACACCGCTTTTTCACCGTTGGCGTTGAAGTCCGAGCGGTTATCCCACCAGATATCCAGCCGACCGTTAGAAGAGGCGTAGGTTGGCGTCATACGCTGCAGGAAGTAGCCCTGCTGGCCGTCAGCTTTAACCCAGGTTCCTTCCAGACGCAGGTCCAGCACGTCGGCCACCTTATAGCCAAAGGTCAATGCCTGCAGCCACGCGGTGCCGTCATAAATATCGTTAGCCCCGCCGTTGCTGACTTTATCGCGGGTGCCGTAGAACTGATAGCTGGTGGTTAACGGCGTGCCTGCAACATCAAATTTATAGCTGGCTTTGGCAAAATACTGGTCGATGTAACCCTGGGCCTGACCAAATGCCGCTTCCAGCACCAGGTCGTTTTTAAAATCATATTTGGCGCCGAGAGAGTGAAGGTAATCCACCTTGGTTTTCTTATCGTTCTGGTAAAACTCATCCATCTCAATATGCCACGGCGCTTTATACTCGTTCGTCCACATATAGGAGAAACTCAGCGCGCCCGCGTCGCCATAGTCAAAATTAGCGCCGGCTTCCGCGCCCTGATAGGTGCCGGGCATAAAGCTCCAGTGCGGAGCCAACAGCGTTTGGCCGGTTGGCTGAATATAGCCCGCGCGCGCCCACGCCGGACCAAATTTAAATTTTGCGGCAGCTTTATACAGGCTGATCCCGCTCTTATCGCCGGAATAGTCTTCGTCGTAGGTTTTATTGCGCGAGGAGAAAGCGATTTCGTTCGGGTGACCGCTCTCGCTGCTTTCGCCCATTTCGATGGCGGTAAAGGCAGCAACGTCAATGCCGAACATATCGGCGGCGTAGCCGGACTGGAAGTCGAGGTTGGCGTTCCAGGTAGAGTGCGACAGGTTAGTTTTATATTTGTCGCCGTCGGTCACATCTTTACGGTCGCGTTCACGTTGCCAGTAATAGATGCCGCCGGTTAACGTTGAATCATCAATGAACCCTTCTGCTTTTGCATCCGGCACCATTGCAAATCCTGACAGGGCTGTGACACCGGCAATAGCCAGCGCCAGCGTACTACGTTTGCCACTAAACGTACGCATATGCATATCCTCTTTGACGTTTTAAAAGTGCGGTTACCAGGGGCAACACGCAAAAAATAAAATAAAAATACTTTAAAAGTGGTGCGGTAAAAATTCGCATAACCACTGGCTATAGACTATTTTTCGTGACGCGAATTATCAATCTCTTTCGCCGACCAAAGATGAAGATTATGACAAAGCGCACATAATTTATGTCTTTTTGTTTCAGTCTTAGAAGTCACACATTTAGCGGGGGAAGTGCTTGCAAAAACTGACAAAATTAAGAGAAATGAAAGCGATTACATATTTCCAGGGGATAAAGAGAAAGGGTTAAAAATCGCGTTTATTACAATCTGTAAAAGAGATTAATTCGCATCGCGAAAATATGAGATTTTAATTCTCTGATTCTGAATAAAAAAAACGCCGCTGTAAGCGGCGTTGTCATTCGCGGCGGAGAATTACGCGCCGGCTTTTGCCCATGTATCGCGCAGACCGACGGTGCGGTTAAACACCAGATTGGTTGCGGTTGCATAGCGGCTATCCAGGCAGAAATACCCTTCGCGCTCGAACTGATACGCTTTTTCCGGCTGCGCCTGCGCCAGGCTTGGCTCGGCAAAACCCTGTTTGATAACCAGCGATTCCGGGTTCATCACCGAGAGGAAATCCTCCGCCGCGCCCGGGTTCGGTACGCTGAACAGGCGATCGTACAGACGGATTTCGACCGGCAGCGCGTGCGCCGCGCTCACCCAGTGAATCACGCCCTTCACCTTGCGACCGTCGGCCGGATCTTTGCTCAGGGTGTCGGCATCATAGGTACAGAAAATCGTGGTGATATTGCCTTCCGCATCTTTCTCCACGCGCTCCGCTTTGATGACGTAAGCATTGCGCAGGCGAACTTCTTTGCCCAGCACCAGACGCTTGTACTGCTTGTTCGCTTCCTCGCGGAAGTCGGCGCGATCGATCCAGATTTCGCCGCTGAACGGCACCTCGCGGCTACCCATCTCCGGTTTATTGGGATGATTCGGCATAGTGACGATTTCGCTGCCGCCCTGCGGATAGTTTTCGATCACCAGCTTAACGGGGTCGATAACGGCCATGGCACGCGGAGCATTTTCGTTCAAATCTTCGCGGATGCAGGATTCCAGGGCAGCGATTTCGATAGTGTTGTCCTGCTTGGTCACGCCGATGCGTTTGCAGAACTCACGGATAGACTCAGCGGTATAGCCGCGACGGCGCAGGCCGGAAATGGTCGGCATACGCGGGTCATCCCAGCCTTCGACGTGTTTTTCCGTCACCAGCTGATTCAACTTACGCTTGGACATCACGGTGTATTCAAGGTTGAGGCGCGAGAATTCATACTGACGCGGATGCACGGGAATGCTGATGTTATCCAGCACCCAATCGTACAGGCGGCGGTTATCCTGAAACTCGAGAGTACACAGAGAGTGGGTAATTCCTTCCAGCGCATCGCTGATGCAGTGGGTAAAGTCGTACATCGGGTAGATGCACCACTTGCTTCCGGTCTGATGGTGATCGGCAAACTTAATACGGTACAGTACCGGATCGCGCATCACGATAAACGGCGAAGCCATATCGATTTTCGCGCGCAGGCAGGCTTTACCCTCGGCAAATCCACCGCTACGCATTTTTTCAAACAGCGCCAGGTTCTCTTCCACGCTGCGATCGCGATACGGGCTATTTTTACCCGGCTCTTTCAGGGTGCCGCGGTACTCACGGATCTCATCCGCTGACAGTTCATCAACGTAGGCCAGGCCTTTATTGATTAATTCAACCGCATACTGGTGCAGCTGATCGAAATAATCAGACGAGTAGCAAACATCCCCGGACCAGTGGAAACCTAACCACTGCACGTCGTTTTTAATCGACTCAACGTATTCGATATCTTCTTTCACCGGGTTGGTGTCATCGAAACGCAGGTTGCATTGGCCCTGGTAATCCTGAGCGATACCAAAGTTCAGGCAAATAGATTTTGCGTGGCCAATGTGCAGATAGCCGTTCGGTTCCGGTGGAAAACGGGTATGAACGGTGGTGTGCTTACCAGTAGCCAGATCTTCATCAATGATCTGACGAATAAAGTTAGTCGGGCGGGCTTCTGCCTCACTCATCGTGGGTTCCTCAAAGCGTAAACAACGTATAACGGCACATGATCTTACAAGCAGGGCGTAGAGACAACTATTAGTTACGCAAAATACGTATCAGAAGGAGATTATGGGGTTGTTTGCGGTAAAAAAAAGCGGCGCAGGTTCGCTGCGCCGCCGAGGCATAAACGCCACTCAGGAGTCTTATTTGCCTTTAATTTCGTACAACGGCGTCTGGCCCGCTACAACCTTGCCGGTTGCCTGGATAACCAGCGCGCTGTAGTCGTCGCTGTTGCTGCATACGACCGGGCTAATCATCGAACGTGCGTTAGCGTTCAGGAACTCAAGATCCAGTTCCAGAATCGGCTGACCCGCTTTCACTTCCGCGCCCTCTTCCACCAGGCGTTTAAAGCCCTGGCCGTTAAGCGCAACGGTATCGATACCCATATGGACGACGATTTCCGCGCCGTTTTCCGTCTCCAGACAGAAAGCATGGTTAGTGTTGAAAATCTTCACTACGGTGCCCGCTGCCGGCGCAACAACAATCTTATCGGTCGGTTTCACCGCCACGCCGTCGCCGACGGCTTTGCTGGCGAAGGCTTCATCCGGCACCTGCTCCAGGGCCACAATGTCGCCAGTAATCGGCGAAACAAGCGCTTCGACGGTTTTCGCGTTAGCGACGGCCTGCGGTTTAGCGGCCGGAGCGGCTGCGGGCGCGCTGTTTGAAGTCGCTGCTGCTGCGGCAACCGGGCCGCGGGCAACCACTTTCTTCATTTCATCACCGACGGATTCGGCTTTCGCACCGACGATAACCTGGATGGTCTGCTTGTTCAGTTTAACCACACCGGAAGCACCGAGGCGCTTACAGGCCGCATCGTTTACCAGCGCGGAGTCCGCAACGGTCAGGCGCAGGCGGGTAATGCAGGCATCGATCGCTTTCAGGTTATCGGTACCGCCAACCGCCGCAATGTAGTTGGTCGCCAACTGGGTTAAGCCCTCTTCGGTATTGCTGTTGGCTTCTTCAGTGACCACATCATCCACTTTATCTTCACGACCCGGCGTTTTCAGATTGAACATGCGGATTACCGCGCTGAACAGCAGGAAGTAGATAACGAAGAAGACAACACCCATCACAATCAGCATCCAGACGTTCTTGCTGGCTGCCGGCAGGCTGTACATCAGAACATAGTCGATAGCGCCTGCAGAGAAAGAGAAGCCCGCATGGATACCCAGCGCCGTCGCAACGAACAGGCTGATGCCGGTCAGGATAGCGTGCAGGAGATACAGCAGCGGCGCCAGGAACATGAACAGGAATTCCAGCGGCTCAGTCACACCGGTCAGGAATGCGGTGATGGCAACCGACAGCAGCATACCGCCGACCATAGGACGACGCTCTTTAGGCGCCGCGAAGTACATCGCCAGCGCCGCGCCCGGCAGACCGAACATCATGATCGGGAAGAAGCCGGACATGAACATCCCCGCGGTGCCGTCACCGGCATAGAAGCGGTTGATATCACCGTGGAATACCGCCCCAGCAGCGTTAGTGAACTCACCAATCTGGAACCAGGCGATGGTGTTCAGCACCTGGTGCAGACCCGTCGGGATCAGCAGACGGTTGATGAAACCAAAGATACCGGAGCCGAGCGCGCCCGCGCCGACAATCCATTCACCACCAGCATGGATGGCGTTCTGCACCGGCGGCCAGACGTAGCCGAAGATGGCTGCCAGTACCAGACAGAAGAAGCCGGTTGCGATCGGCACAAAGCGTTTGCCGCCGAAGAAGCTCAGGAAGTCAGGCAGTTTGATGCCCGACCAGCGGTTATACACAGCGCCGCCGACCAGACCGGTAATGATACCTGCCAGGACGCCCATGTTGATGGCCGGGTTGATGGTGACCATCGCTTTAGTCAATACGAAGTAACCTACCGCCCCCGCCAGCGCTGCGGCACCGGCGCTGTCTTTCGACCAGCTGGATGCAACACCGATAGCGAAAATCAGCGCCAGGTTATCAAAGATTGCCCCGCCCGCCTGCGCGATAAACGAAATGTTAAGCAGATCGGGTTGCCCGAATCGCAGCAGCAGCGCCGCGACCGGCAGCACTGCGATAGGGAGCTGTAACGCCCTACCGAGTCGCTGGAAAAAACCTAAAATATTCATCTTATTCCCCCTATGAGACCCCGTTGAGGCTCATTAAAGCCACTTTATTATTGTGTAACCTGGTTAAATTTTTAACTTACCTGCAAAGTGTCTGAAAAATTAATTCGTCTCGCAAATTAAATGGCTATTTTTTGTGACAATAGTCACCAAATATCGTATTAACCTCCGCCTTTGACTGGCTAACAACGAAAACTTATTTTATCATTCAAAAAATCAACACGGATTGACCCCGGTCGGCGCAGTAACTGCAATACTCTTACTAGTATGCTGGCGCCAATCCGCCAGGTTCTAATTTAACTATTGAGGTGAACAATGAGACTGATCCCCCTGGTAACTGCTGAACAAGTCGGTAAATGGGCTGCCCGGCATATCGTTAACCGCATCAACGCGTTCAAACCGACTGCAGACCGTCCGTTTGTCCTCGGTCTGCCTACCGGCGGTACGCCTCTGACCGCTTATAAAGCGCTGGTTGAGATGCACAAAGCAGGCCAGGTTAGTTTTAAGCATGTTGTGACCTTCAACATGGATGAGTACGTTGGTCTGCCGAAAGATCACCCGGAAAGCTATCATAGCTTTATGCACCGCAACTTCTTTGATCACGTTGATATCCCGGCGGAAAATATTAATCTGCTGAATGGTAACGCGCCGGATATTGATGCAGAATGCCGTCGTTATGAAGAAAAAATTCGTTCTTACGGTAAAATCCACCTGTTTATGGGCGGCGTGGGTAACGATGGCCACATCGCTTTTAACGAACCAGCCTCTTCTCTGGCTTCACGCACGCGTATTAAAACCCTGACCCACGATACTCGCGTAGCGAACTCCCGCTTCTTCGACGGCGACGTTGATCAGGTGCCGAAGTACGCGCTGACCGTTGGCGTGGGCACCCTGCTGGATGCGGAAGAAGTGATGATTCTGGTGCTGGGCCATCAGAAAGCGCTGGCGCTGCAGGCGGCGGTTGAAGGCAACGTTAACCATATGTGGACTATTACTTGTCTGCAGCTGCATCCGAAAGCCGTTGTGGTCTGCGATGAGCCGTCCACCATGGAACTAAAAGTTAAGACCCTGAAATATTTCAACGAATTAGAAGCTGAAAACATCAAAGGTCTGTAATGTAGTCTCGTCCCGCGGCTGCCCCCGCGGGACAATCATTTTTGATAACCGGGGGTCGTAATGTATGCATTAACCCAAGGCCGGATTTATACCGGTCATGAAATTCTGGATGACCATGCGATTGTTATCGCCAATGGCCTTATCGAACGTATCTGTCCTCAAACAGAGCTGCCAACCGGTATCGAACAGCGCTCGGTTGATGGTGCAATCCTTGCCCCCGGTTTTATCGACGTCCAGCTTAACGGCTGCGGCGGCGTGCAGTTTAACGACACGGCGGACGCGGTGACCGTTGAAACGCTGGAAATTATGCAGAAAGCCAATGAACGCTCCGGCTGCACCAGCTATTTGCCCACCCTGATTACCGCCAGCGATGATCTGATGAAACAGGGCGTGCGCGTGATGCGTGAATACCTGCAAAAACATCCTCACCAGGCGCTGGGTCTGCATCTTGAAGGCCCGTGGCTGAATATTGTTAAAAAAGGCACCCACAATCCGGACTACGTACGTAAGCCGGATGCCGCGCTGGTCGATTTCCTGTGTCAAAACGCGGATGTCATCACCAAAATCACCCTGGCGCCGGAACGCGTGGAACCAGAAGTGATCCGTAAACTGGTCGCGGCAGGCATCATCGTTTCCGCCGGTCACTCCAACGCGACGCTCAAAGAGGCAAAAGTCGGCTTCCGCTCCGGCATCACTTTCGCTACCCATCTGTTTAACGCCATGCCGTATATCACCGGCCGCGAACCGGGTCTCGCCGGCGCGATTTTCGACGAGCCGGATGTCTACTGCGGTATTATCGTCGATGGTATGCACGTCGATTACGCTAACGTTCGCCTCGCTAAACGCCTGAAAGGCGATAAGCTGTGTCTCGTTACTGATGCAACGGCTCCGGCAGGCGCCAATATTGAGCAGTTCATTTTTGCTGGTAAAACAATATACTACCGGAACGGCCTGTGCGTAGATGAGAACGGTACCCTCAGCGGGTCTTCATTGACCATGATTGAAGGGGTGCGTAACCTCGTTGAGCATTGCGGCATCGCGCTGGACGAAGCGTTACGTATGGCAACGCTCTACCCTTCCCGTGCGATTGGCGTAGACAAACAGTTGGGCTGCATTGCCCCGGGGATGGTCGCTAACCTGACCGCATTTACCCGCGACTATAAAATCACCAAGACCATCGTTAATGGTAACGAGGTCGTCACTGAGTAAGTAAAGTATGACAGCAGGCGGACAGGCTCAAATTGGTAACGTCGATCTCGTAAAACAGCTGAACAGCGCGGCCGTTTATCGGCTCATCGATCAGCACGGCCCCATCTCGCGTATCCAGATTGCGGAACAAAGCCAGCTTGCCCCTGCCAGCGTAACGAAAATTACGCGTCAGCTTATTGAACGCGGGCTGATCAAAGAAGTCGATCAGCAGGCCTCCACCGGGGGCCGCCGCGCTATCTCCATCGTTGCTGAAACCCGTAGCTTCCACGCCATCGGCGTACGCCTGGGCCGCTATGACGCCACCCTGACGCTCTATGATTTGAGCAGCAAAACGCTTGAAGAAGAGCACTACCCGCTGCCGGAAAGAACCCAGGAAACCCTGGAACACGCGCTGCTAAATATCATTGCCGCCTTTATGGAGCGCTGCCAGCGTAAAATCCGCGAACTGATCGCCATCTCGGTGATCCTGCCGGGACTGGTCGATCCGGAAAGCGGCGTCATTCGCTACATGCCGCACATCCAGGTTGAAAACTGGGGTCTGGTCGAAGCGCTGGAAAAAAAGTTTAAGGTCACCTGTTTTGTCGGTCACGATATCCGTAGCCTCGCGCTGGCGGAGCACTACTTCGGTGCGAGCCACGACTGCGAAGACTCCATTCTGGTGCGCGTACACCGCGGAACCGGCGCGGGGATCATCTCCAATGGGCGGATTTTTATTGGCCGTAACGGTAACGTCGGCGAAATCGGCCATATTCAGGTCGACCCCTTAGGCGAGCGCTGCCACTGCGGTAACTTCGGTTGTCTGGAGACCGTCGCCGCCAACGCGGCAATTGAACATCGCGTTCGTCATCTGCTGGAACAGGGTTATCAGAGCAAAATCTCCCTCGATGACTGTACGATCAAAACAATCTGTAAAGCCGCGAATAAAGGCGATGCACTGGCCTGCGAGGTGATCGAGCACGTTGGCCGTCATCTGGGTAAAACTATCGCCATCGCCATTAACCTGTTTAATCCGCAAAAAGTGGTGATTGCCGGTGAGATCGTCGAAGCGGAAAAAGTGCTGTTGCCGGCTATTGAAGGCTGCATTAACACCCAGGCGCTGAAGGCATTTCGTAAAAATCTGCCGGTGGTCCGTTCTACGCTCGATCATCGTTCTGCCATCGGCGCTTTTGCTCTGGTCAAGCGCGCGATGCTTAACGGGATCCTGCTCCAGCGTTTGCTGGAAAGCTAAAGCCGCTTTATAGTTTCGCCTTTCTTTAACGATGTCGGACAGTCCATGACCATTCAAAACGTAATTTGTGATATTGACGGCGTGCTGATGCACGACAATGTGGCCGTACCGGGCGCCGCCGAATTCATCAAGCGCATTCTCGAAAAAGAGATGCCGCTGGTGATGCTGACTAACTACCCTTCGCAGACCGGCCAGGACCTGGCGAACCGCTTTGCGACCGCCGGAATTGATGTCCCTGATACTGCCTTTTATACCTCTGCGATGGCCACGGCGGATTTTCTGCGCCGTCAGGAAGGTAAAAAAGCCTATGTGGTCGGCGAAGGCGCGCTGATTCACGAACTGTACAAAGCCGGCTTTACCATCACTGACGTCAATCCTGATTTCGTTATCGTCGGTGAGACCCGCTCCTTTAACTGGGAGATGATGCATAAAGCGGCGTTTTTTGTCGCCAACGGCGCGCGCTTTATCGCCACTAACCCGGATACGCACGGCCGCGGCTACTATCCGGCCTGCGGCGCGCTGTGCGCCGGCATCGAGAAAATCTCCGGGCGTAAGCCGTTTTATGTCGGTAAACCAAGCCCGTGGATCATCCGCTCCGCGCTGAATAAAATGCAGGCGCATTCGGAACAAACGGTTATCGTCGGCGATAATCTGCGCACGGATATTCTGGCGGGCTTCCAGGCCGGTCTGGAAACTATCCTGGTGCTTTCGGGCGTTGCCACGCTCGATGATATCGACAGCATGCCGTTCCGCCCCTCATGGATTTACCCTTCCGTTGCGGAAATTGATATTTTCTGAATAAAACCACGTCTCATGACGTGGTTTTTCTCTTTTAAAGCCCCAAAAAAGCCCTTCATCTAATAAAAAAGCCTCATTATTAAATATCATTCAATGAAAGCGCTTAAAGCATGCTCTTTTTTCACTATCCAGCAATCGTCATTGCATTATTTCCTTTTCCAGCCGTAAAACCCTTGCGCCCTCCGCCCCTTTGCGGCATTTTCTTAAGCACGCACCAGGGCTTCGCAACGAGACGAAGCCTGCACAACATCAAATAAGACAGGGTAACGGAGAAGGCTATGTGTTCGATTTTTGGCGTACTGGATATTAAAACTGACGCAGGCGAGCTGCGTAAAAAGGCACTGGAACTCTCCCGCCTGATGCGCCACCGCGGCCCGGACTGGTCCGGCGTCTATGCCTGCGATAAAGCCATTCTGGCGCATGAACGCCTGTCAATCGTTGACGTGAACGCCGGCGCACAGCCGCTGTATAATGCCGCAAAAACGCACGCGCTCGCCGTCAACGGGGAAATCTACAACCATCAGGCGCTGCGCGCGGAATACGGCGATCGCTATGCCTTCCAGACCGGTTCCGACTGCGAAGTCATCCTCGCGCTGTATCAGGAAAAAGGTCCGGACTTCCTCGACGATCTGCAGGGAATGTTTGCTTTCGCGCTCTACGACAGTGAAAAAGACGCGTACCTGATTGGTCGCGACCATATCGGGATTATCCCGCTGTATATGGGCCACGACGAACACGGCAACTTCTACGTCGCTTCAGAAATGAAAGCGCTGGTACCGGTCTGCCGCACGATTAAAGAGTTCCCGGCAGGCAGCTACCTGTGGAGCAAAGATGGCGAAATTCGCCAGTACTATCAGCGCGACTGGTTCGACTATGACGCGGTGAAAGACAACGTCACGGACAAAAACGAACTGCGTCAGGCGCTGGAAGAGTCGGTGAAAAGCCACCTGATGTCCGATGTTCCGTACGGCGTACTGCTCTCCGGCGGCCTGGACTCATCGGTAATTTCCGCTATCACCAAGAAATTTGCCGCCCGCCGCGTCGAGGATCAGGAAAAATCCGAAGCCTGGTGGCCGCAGCTGCACTCCTTCGCCGTTGGGCTGGAAGGCGCCCCCGATCTGAAAGCCGCGCAGGAAGTGGCTAACCATCTGGGTACCGTGCATCACGAGATCCACTTTACGGTCCAGGAAGGGCTGGACGCGATTCGCGATGTTATCTATCACATTGAAACTTACGATGTCACCACCATCCGCGCTTCGACGCCGATGTATCTGATGTCGCGTAAAATCAAAGCGATGGGCATCAAAATGGTGCTCTCCGGCGAGGGTTCTGACGAAGTGTTCGGCGGCTATCTCTATTTCCATAAAGCGCCAAACGCCAAAGAGCTGCACGAAGAGACGGTACGCAAACTGCAGGCGCTGCACATGTTCGACTGCGCCCGTGCGAACAAGGCGATGTCCGCCTGGGGCGTTGAAGCCCGCGTGCCGTTCCTCGATAAGAAGTTCCTTGATGTGGCAATGCGTATCAACCCGCAGGATAAAATGTGCGGCAACGGTAAAATGGAAAAACATATTCTGCGCGAATGTTTTGAATCTTATCTGCCAGCAAGCGTCGCCTGGCGGCAGAAAGAGCAGTTCTCTGACGGCGTCGGTTACAGCTGGATCGACACCTTAAAAGAGGTGGCCGCTGAACAAATTTCCGATCAGCAGCTGGAAACGGCCAGCTTCCGCTTCCCGTACAACACGCCATCGTCGAAAGAAGCCTATCTGTATCGTGAGATCTTTGAAGAGCTCTTCCCGGTACCGAGCGCCGCAGAATGCGTGCCTGGCGGCCCGTCCGTCGCCTGCTCCTCCGCAAAAGCGATCGAGTGGGATGAATCTTTCAAAAAAATGAACGATCCGTCCGGACGCGCGGTGGGCGTACACCAGTCGGCCTACTAAGCCTCGTTTTTTGCCAAACGGACTCTTCGGAGTCCGTTTTTACTTTGAGCCTTATTTAAGCCGCTAAAAACGATAAATAACCAATAATTGCCGATTATTGCGCCACGCTGTTCGCAACCTAACCAAACAGTTACTTTCAGCCCATTTTCAATGAAAAAGAGGTTGACGCTTCAAAGCTCAATACGCATAATGCGCCCCGCAACGCCGATAAGGTAACGCGAAAAAAAAGATGGCTACGTAGCTCAGCTGGTTAGAGCACATCACTCATAATGATGGGGTCACAGGTTCGAATCCCGTCGTAGCCACCATCTTTTTTGCGGGAGTGGCGAAATTGGTAGACGCACCAGATTTAGGTTCTGGCGCCGCAAGGTGTGCGAGTTCAAGTCTCGCCTCCCGCACCATTTACTCGTTCGCGTTGTAAGTAAAAGTTTTTTGTTGGGGTATCGCCAAGCGGTAAGGCACCGGTTTTTGATACCGGCATTCCCTGGTTCGAATCCAGGTACCCCAGCCATATTTTCGATGTTTGCGGTTCACCGCGACGGTATTGGGGTATCGCCAAGCGGTAAGGCACCGGTTTTTGATACCGGCATTCCCTGGTTCGAATCCAGGTACCCCAGTCATCGAAAATAGAATACGTATCTGGCTACGTAGCTCAGCTGGTTAGAGCACATCACTCATAATGATGGGGTCACAGGTTCGAATCCCGTCGTAGCCACCATATCAAGGAATTATTGATTCAGTTCGATAAATCCAGAAAGAAATTGGGGTATCGCCAAGCGGTAAGGCACCGGATTCTGATTCCGGCATTCCGAGGTTCGAATCCTCGTACCCCAGCCAAT
>NZ_BCZK01000007.1 GCF_001598695.1 Klebsiella oxytoca NBRC 105695
GGGCAAGGCGCGATAAGCGCCGCCCCCGGGAGACAGGCGCAGAGGATTTAGCGTCAGAACGGGGGATTAGCGGGTGGTGCCGCGCAGCTTCAGCACGCTGGGGACAAAGACGTTTAGCGGCAGCGCACGGCCATCGCGGGCTTTTTCAACCAGCAGATTAACGCCCTGGCTGCCCATCATTTCTGAATGAATGCGCACCGTGGAGAGCGGCGGAAAAGTAAAACGCGCGGTGGGGATATCGTTAACGCTAATGAGCGAGATATCTTCCGGGATCGCGAGGCCGCGTTCATGAATGGCCCGCAGCACGCCGATGGCGATAGAGTCTGACGCGACGAACAGCGCAGCGGGGAAATCCGCCCTGGCCAGCATCGTTTTTGCCAGCTCATAGCCGGAGGAGCTGGAAAACCCGCCGCGCCAGATATCTTCTTCCGAAACCACCCCCTTCAGGCGGCCATATTCGACGAAGGCCACTTCGCGAATGTCGGCTTTACCCGGCTCATCCTGGCCACCAATAAAGCCGATGCGCCGCGCGCCCTGGGCGATAAAAAAGTCGATAACTTCTTTGGCGATACGCACCAGATCGATATCGACGGCGTCGTAGCCGCTGCCTGGCTCATGGAAATCAATAAAGCAGACGTTGTCGGTTAACGCCGTGGCTGCATCGCGAATCGCCCGTGAAGGCTGGCCGACAATCAGAACGCCGGTCACTTTTTTCAGCTCGGGTAGCGCGTTGTTAAAGTAGCAGTTGGTCAGCTCGATACCGAGCTTTTCGCACTGCGTTTCGATACCGTGGCGGATCGCCAGATAGTAAGGATCGTTGATTTCCAGATCCTGCTGGTAGCTGTAGATAGCCAGAATATGATGGTGGCCGACGGTATGAACCTGAGTCTTACGCGAGCTGGTGCTTTTATATTCCAGCTTTTCCGCCACCTCAAGAATGCGGTGCTTTGTCTCTTCTTTCACGTTCAGAGTGGGGTCGTCGTTTAATACCCGGGAAACCGTCGCCAGTGAAACGCCTGCTTCGGTCGCGATATCTTTTAGTGTGGCCATTGTTTTCCTTATCTGACGTTGCACCATCGACGCAAACCATTGTAAAGCAAGCGCGGGCCGCTGCATCTCTTTTCAGTAAATTTCCCCCGTATTATTCATCAGCATCGGGAAGTTTATAGCGAACTAAAAAGTGATGGATCTAACATTCCTTACTCTATTATGCGGAAACCTCGCCGACTTTTGTTATCTTTTACTAAATTTTTACTTGAGGGGTGCAAGATGGAAACGGTGCTTTATGATGATTTTGCCAGACTGGAAATGCGTACGGGAAAAATTGTAGCTGTAAAACGACATGAGAATGCCGATAAGCTTTATATCGCGCGGATTGACGTTGGCGAGCGCACCTTGCAGACGGTGACCAGCCTGGTGCCCTATTACCGAGAAGAAGAGTTGCTGGGAAAAACGGTCGTGGTCCTGTGCAATCTGGCGAAAGCCAAAATGCGCGGTGAAACGTCGGAGTGCATGCTGTTATGCGCCGAAACCGACGATGGCGGCGAAAGCGTACTGCTTACGCCGGAAAGAGCGATGCCTGCGGGCGTGCGCGTCGTATAGCAAACGCCCTCTCCCGGAGCGGGAGAGGGCAAGCCATTACGCCTCTTCCACCGAAACCCGCAGCGCCGCCAGCGCCAGGCGGGCCGCTTTTAGCACCTGTTCACACTGCTCAGGGGTCAGCGTCAGCGGCGGCTCAACGCGAATCGTTCTTGCGTTGTTGAGCGTTCCGGCCACCAGCACGCGCTGGCGAAACATTTCGCTGGCAAAGTCATAGCCGATTTCGTTATCAATAAACTCAATCGCCATCAGCATACCTTTGCCGCGCACGTCATTCACCAGATCCGGATATTCGCGGGCCAGCTGACGGAAGCCGTCCAGCAGCATATCGCCTTTCTGCTCCGCCTGCGCGGGCAGGTTTTGCGTCAGCAGTACGTTAATGGTCGCCAGCGCCGCCGCGCAGGCCAGCGGGTTGCCGCCAAACGTGGTGGTATGCAGGAACGGGTTATCGAACAGTACCGAGAACACCTCTTCGGTGGCGACCGTGGCGCCAATGGGCATGACGCCGCCACCCAGCGCTTTGGCAAGGCACAGGATATCCGGCTGAACGTTTTCGTGCTCGCAGGCGAACATCTTGCCGGTGCGCCCCATGCCGGTTTGGACTTCATCGAGGATCAGCAGCGCGCCAAACTCGTCGCACAGCTTGCGTACCGCGGGCAGATAGCCCGGCGGCGGCAGAATCACCCCGCCTTCGCCCTGAATAGGCTCAAGGATCACCGCCGCGACGTCATCGCCGGTCTTTTGGCACTCGCTCAGCAGCGTGCGCATCGCATTGATATCGCCAAAAGGTACATGACGGAATCCCGGCAGCAGGGGCATAAAGGGCTTACGGAAAGTGGATTTCGCAGTGGCTGAAAGCGCGCCCAGCGACTTACCGTGAAACGCGCCGCTGGTGGCGACGAAGGTAAACTTGCCGCGCGGAGACTGGTAGGCCTTCGCCAGCTTTAACGCCGCTTCGACCGACTCGGTACCGCTGTTGCTAAAGAAGCTGTATTTCAGTTTGCCCGGCGTTAAGGCCGCCAGGGTTTTAGCCAGCATGGCCCGCAGCGGGTCCAGCAGTTCCTGACTATGAAGGGGTTGTTTAGCGAGCTGATTTTCGACGGCGGAAACGACAACTGGATTACGGTGCCCTACATTAAAAATCCCAAACCCACCCAGGCAGTCAATAAACTCCTGTCCCTGAGTGTCGACAAGCGTATTTAATCCTCCCGCTTGCCACTCTACGGCTCCGTAATCCCCGCCAGCAGTGACCGATTTTCGATACGCTAAAAACCCCGGATTCACATGCTCTTTAAAGTATTCCCTGACCTCCTGGTTAAGTGATTTCATCTCTTCATGATCGAGCGTTCGCTTCTCAATAAGATTCAGTGCGTGTGCGCTGCAGGCCAGAGCCGATGCGCTTGAAGGTAACCTGTTCAAAATATGCTCCTGGGCGGGGCGTATCACATGATACTGAATTAAGTATTGCAGGGATTACGCCACTTCGGCGCGGGCCAGGAAAAACGGGATAAACGCAACGTGAAATCGCAATTGAGCAAAATTTAATCTTATCGCGAAATTATTGGCATGTTTTACTCCTGAAGGCGTAAAACGATGCGCTGAAGGGCTACCGCCGCGTGCTTCGCGGCGGTGCAGGCTGCCCGATAATGAGGCAAAGGATTAGTCGAGCTGGGAGATCTCCATCGCCGCGCGGTCAATCACGCCGACAATCTGCTTTAGCTGCGCTTCGGTTATTTCCTGCTGGTTAACTTTTAAATCCAGTACCGCCTTAAAATTCTCCAGCGCGCGCTTCATCTGCGGGTTTTTACGTAGCTCACAACCCACCATTCGCGCCTGCAGTCTGGCCTGAATCTGCTCCAGCGGCTGCTGGTTTTCCGCGTGCAGCTGGCTGCCTTCGGCGGTGATGGCGATTTTTTTGCGACCGTTTTCGTCAGCCACGCTGATTAATCCCTGATCCTGGAGTAAATCGAGCGTCGGGTAGATGACGCCGGGGCTGGGACTGTAGTTGCCCTGGGTCATGGTTTCGATCTCTTTAATCAGTTCGTAACCGTGGCTGGCATTACGGGTGAGGATGTCCAGAATGACCAGGCGCAGCTCGCCATGGCCAAAGAAGCGCTGCCGGCGTCCGCCGCCTCTGCGACCGTGTTCACCATGTTCACCATGTTCGCCGTGGCGTCCGCGTGGCCCACGGCCTTCTTCGTGATGGTCTCTCATAATTTTTTCCTTTGAGTTTTTTTGATATATCTAATTTATATCTAAAAACACTCAAGTCGCAACCTTGTGGCAGATTTATTTTTTATATAATTGATAATTAGAGATTTAATTCTATTTTTTGACTTTTGTGGCGTTTTACTATGGCTATATCAAAAAGTGCTTGCATTCTTTTTTAATGGCAATCATTATCATTTGCAATATTTTTAGATATATCTATTCCGTTCACCAAGGCGATGAAAGATGACAACGAGCAGGAATCTTAAATACCCGCAGCGCGTGCGTAATGAGCTGCGTTTCCGTGAGTTAACCGTATTGCGCGTCGAGCGTATCGGCAGCGCATTCCAGCGTATCGTGCTGGGCGGAGAGGCGCTGGAAGGCTTTGTCTCCCAGGGTTTCGACGACCATACCAAGCTTTTTTTCCCCACTGCGGGTGCTGCGTTTACGCCGCCGGAGGTGACGGATGAAGGCATTAACTGGGGCGAAGGCGTACGTCCGGCGACCCGCGATTATACGCCGCTTTACGACGCCGACCGTCATGAGCTGGCGTACGACTTCTTTATTCACGATGGCGGTATAGCCAGCAGCTGGGCGCTGGCGGCGAAACCGGGCGATAAGCTGGTCATCGGCGGCCCGCGCGGTTCGCTGGTGGTGCCGGAAGATTACGCCTGGCAGCTGTATGTGACTGATGAGTCAGGTATGCCCGCGCTGCGCCGCCGACTGCTGGGATTGCGGCAGCTTCCGACGCGCCCGCAGGTCACGGCGATCGTCACCATTGGCGATGAGTCTTATCAAGATTACCTGGCCGATCTCGATGGTTTTCATATCGAGTGGGTGGTGGGACATCACTCCTCTGCCGTGGCCGAGCGTCTGGCGCAGGTTGTGGTTCCAACCGAAGATTATTTTATCTGGGTGACCGGGGAAGGCGCGGTGGTGAAATCACTGCTGGCGCGTTTTGAAGGTCCGGAGATTGACCCGCAGCTGGTGCGTTCGCAGGCCTACTGGCACAGCAAGTAAGCGCGGGAGAAAACCCGGGTTGCGGCTGGCGCCTGACCCGGGCGCAGACGGCGGTGAACCATGGGGCGACCGGCCCGCAGACGGCGGTGAACCTGTAGCCCGGCAAGGCGCGTTAAGCGCCGCCCCCGGGAGCAGGGGCGGTGCCAGAGAGACTATTTCTGCGCCAGCGCTTTAAACACCATGGCCACCGCGTGGGCTCCTGGGTCCATATTGCCGCGCAGACTATCGCTGTTCAGGTACGATGCGCGTCCTGCACCTGCTTTGCTGGCGTGAAGCGTACGATCCGCGCCCACCTGCGCCGCCGCGAAAGCGGCCTGCAGATTTTCCGGTTCGGCCAGCAGCGCCGCCAGCGCCGGTTGCAGGGCGTCAATCATGGTTCGGTCGCCTTCGTCGGCACCGCCGTAAAACTTCATCTGCGCCAGACCGGCGTTTAGCGCTTCGGCGACGCTTGTCCCCTGTTCCAGCTTCTGCCCGGCGGCGGTAAAGAAAATCGACATCAGCACGCCGCTGGAACCGCCCATCACAACCGTCAGACGCTCGCCAATCAGGGCGAACAGCGTGGCGACGTTAGCCAGCGGCAGCTGACGGCGCTGAAGTAAGTCGGCGATATCGCGTGCGCCAGCGGCAAAAGTGGAGCCAGTATCGCCGTCGCCAACCTTCGCATCCAGCGCATTGAGGTCCGCTTCCAGATCGGATAGCGTACCGGTCACCCGCTCTACGTAGCCTGCAACCTCGCTATTCTCCGAGGGCGTAAACTCCACCCGCGTACTGCGCAGCGACGAGGGCATCACGCTGATTGCGCGCGGCTGCACTGGCGTCTGCCAGCCGGCGGTTTCGACCGCGGAGAGCAGCGCTTTCTCAATGCTCTCTTCCAGCACGATGGCGGTGAGGGAAAAGCCTTTCATATCCAGCGCGGTAACCAGCGACGCCGGGCCTATCAGCCAGTCGATTCGCTGATGCAGCGGGGTATTGGCCAGCTCGCGGGTCAAAATTGCCATTTCGGCAATCGATACGCCGCCGAGATTATTGATCATCACCGCCAGGCGGCCGGTTTCCGGCAGGGCGGCGCTGAGCTTCTCTACCATCAGCGTAACGATTTCCGCACTGTTCTGCGTGGCGATAACCGAAGCGCCCGGTTCGCCGTGGATCCCCATCCCCAGTTCGGCCTGATCCGGATGATGGCGCGGAGTCGTTTCCGCATCCTGCGGCAGGTGACAGCTGGAAAGGGCCAGACCGAGGCTGAAGGTGTGTCTGGCGGCATACTGCGCTTCGCGCAGCACGGTCGCCAGATTGTGGCCGCGTTCGGCGAAGTAGCCGGCCACTTTATGCACCAGAATCGTCCCGGCAATACCGCGCGGGTGTTTGTTATCCGGCAGCGAAATATCATCGCCAACGATCAGCATTTCGACGTTATAGCCCATGCGGCGCGCTTTCTCCGCGGCGAGGCCGAAGTTCAGACGATCGCCGGTGTAGTTCTTGACGATCAGCAGGCAACCGGCATCGCCGGTCACGGCCTGGATGGCGGTCAGCACCGCATCGACGCTCGGCGAGGCAAAAAGATCGCCGCAGACGGCGGCGGTCAGCATGCCTTTACCGACAAAGCCCGCGTGGGCCGGTTCGTGACCGGAACCGCCGCCGGAGATCACCGCCACGTTGTTTTTGTCGAGATCGCGACGCACCACCACGCGAATGGCGGGATCGCTTTCCAGCCGCGCCAGGTTATTCCACGGGCTGGCGATAATGGTTCCTTCAATCACTTCATTGACGAGGTTGGCGCGCTGATTAAAAAAGAATTGAGACATAACGGATCCTGAAAGTTAAGCGAGTTCCCGGAGGGGACAGCCTCCGGGGCGAGAAGGTTAGAGCAGGCTAGGCGCGAATCACGCGCTTGCCGGGAATATCAAGGATGACGGTCTCCCCCTTTTGTAGCGTGGTCAGGACATCGCTCTGCTGGCAAAGCATCGCGATACCCGCCTGACGGGCGATAATGGCGCCGTGAGAGAGTTCACTGCCGGCCTGCAGACAGATCCCCTTCACCCGATCCGCATCGAGCTGCAGGACGGTAGAAGGAAAAATATCGTCGGCCACGAGGATCGAGGGGCCGTCAAACTGCGGTAGTACTTCGTTGCTCCCGTTAAGGTGACGCAGCGTGCGGTGCAAAATATCTTCAATATCAATATAGCGCGCCTGTAGGTAAGGATCGTCGAGATGACGATATTGTTGGCTTAAATCGCTCAGCACCTGATGCCACGCCCACTCCGCGCTGCATTGCTCGTCGCGCACCCTATCGCAGGCGGCGGCGTATAAATCAGGGTCATCGAGCAGGGTATGATGCCCGGAGAAGATGGCCGCGATGTCGGCGGAAAACTTCGCCTCCGCCAGGGTCGTCAGCGCGCTAAGCTCTTCCAGCGTCCGATCGATGGCCCGTTTTAGCCGCAGCTGCTGCTGACCGATGGCGACGCCTTTTTCCCGTGAGACCTTCTCCTGCGGCTGGGAATAGAGTACGACCTTACCCTGTACGCGATCGGCGCAGGCGGGCTGAGTCGCAGGCGCCGCCTCCGTTTGCTCGCCGAAATTCTCCGCCGCCAGCGCCTGGAACGCTGCCAGCGCGGCATCGGCATCCGGCCCGCGGGCAAGCAGCCTTAAGGTATCGTTACGGCGCACCTGAAGCAGGGCGATTTGGTTGAGGCTGTCGGGCGTGACGCACTTACCTCCTTTCTCCAGCACCAGGTCGGCGTTGAATCCCGCCAGCGCGGCGACCAGCTTTGACGCCGGGCGAACATGCAGGCCGTTGTGGTTTTGAATCACCACGGAAACCGAGCGCGCATCGCGGTCGTCGATCGGCGCGGCGGTCAACGCCGCGTGTTGCGGTTGCGATGGCAATCCCAGCTGTACGCGTTTTGCCTCCAGCGCGTTCATGGCATCTTCGATGACCTTGTCGATGCCGGCCCCGGCGGCGGCGCTCACCGTCGCCGCCAGCGTTCCTTCCACCAGCGGTGCCGCGCACAGGCGAACCTTCGCCGCAATGGCCGGATCGAGGAGATCCAGCGCGGTTTCGGCGCTCAGCAGGGCGCTGCCAATATCCATCATCACCAGGATATGATCGGCGTCGGCTACGGACTCGATGGCTTCCATAACCTTAATGGGATCGGTGCCGATCGGGCTGGTGGGATCGTCAATTCCGGCGGCGATCGCCAGCTTACAGCCATCGTTCATTAACATCTGCCGGGCCAGTTCTCCGACACCTTCGCCCAGACGAGCGCTATGCGAAACAATCACCAGGTTTACCATCGCGTTTTCCTTACTCTTTGGCCGCTGCGGCCAGCATCTGAACCATCAACATTACCGAGGTCGCGCCCGGATCCTGGTGCCCGATGCTGCGTTCGCCCAGGTAGCTGGCCCGCCCTTTGCGAGCCTGCATGGCGATGGTGGCCTGGACGGCGGCTTGCGCCTGTTCGCAGGCAGCATCAAGGGCGCTTTGGATTGACAGGTGCTGTTCGCTGGACTGACGCAGCGATTCCACTACCGGCAGCCAGACGTCGCACATGGTTTTATCGCCCGGCTCGGCTTTGCCGCGATTCACCACGCCTTCCGCGCCTTCGCGGATGGCTTGATAAAGCTCGTCCAGGGTCAGACTCTGATGGGCCTGGGTCACCTGAGCGGCGCGGATAAAGAAGGTGCCGAACAGCGGGCCGCTGGCCCCACCGACGTTGGACAGCAGCGTCATGCCGGTATTTTTAAGAATGAAACCAATGTCTTTATCGGCAATCGAAGGCAGCTTTTCCACCACCTTGCTAAACCCACGATGCATATTCAGGCCGTGGTCGGCATCGCCGATCTCCCGGTCCAGACCGGTCAAAAAATCGCTCTCTTTGGTAAAGATATCGCCGCAGCGATAGAGCCAGTCTACGATTTGCGTTCTGCTTAATGACATGTCGTGCTCCTTATTTTCCCCAGTTCAGCGCCGGGGTGTGAACCGGGGCGTCCCATAATGCCAGCGTCTCGTCATCGGCTTTTAACAGGGTGATGGAAAAACCGACCATATCCAGAGAGGTACAGTAGCTGCCGATAAGATTGCGCTCGATCGCGATGCCGGTTTCCTCGCAGCGCTGCGTCAGACGGTTATAGACGCCGTAGAGTTCGGACAGCGGCGTGGCGCCGAGGTTGTTGACCAGCGCGATAACCCGATCGCCTTTTTGCAGCGCCTGCTTGGTCTGCGTTACCTCCTGCCACGCGCCTTTCACGTTGTCCCAGTGGCGCAGCGTGCGGCTATAGGCGCCGTTTTCCAGCAGAGTATCGAACATTTCGTCAACGGTGCGATCGAGGGAGGTGAAGCGGCGGCGGTCGATGCCCGGTTCGCCGTGAATGCCGACGCCGAACTCCATCTCATCGTCCTGCAGTTCGAATGAGGGCTGGCCGGCGGCCGGAACGGTGCAGGCGCCCAGGGCGATGCCGATAGAGTGGCCGAGGTTGTTAAGCTTGCGCCCCAGTTCAGCGCATGCTGCCAGCGAGTCGCCGCGCTCGGCGGCCGCGCCCACCAGTTTTTCAATCAGCACGGTATTGGCCACGCCGCGCCGTCCGGCGGTATAGAGGCTGTCTTTTACCGCCACATCGTCATCGACTACCACGGTGGTGACCTTGATGCCGCTTTCGTGCAGCAGCTCGGTGGCGGTTTCAAAGTTAAGAATATCGCCAGTGTAGTTTTTAATAATCAGCAGCACGCCTTCGCCGCCGTCGATGTTCATGGCGCACTCAAACATTTTATCCGGCGTCGGGGAGGTGAAAATTTCCCCCGGACAGGCCCCGGAAAGCATGCCCAGGCCAATATATCCGCAGTGCATCGGCTCATGACCGCTGCCGCCGCCGGAAAGCAGCGCTACTTTCCCGGCCACCGGTGCATCGGCGCGGGTGACGTAGACCGGATCATGATGCAGCGTTAGTTCAGGGTGCGCTTTTGCCAGGCCCGCCAGTTGTTCACTCAGGACATCTTCGACACGGTTAATCAGTTTTTTCATTGTTTATTCTCCATCGGAGTTTCGATGCGGCCTCTCTGCTGACGGAAGCGGTCATCGTGTAGGGGTATCGCCTGTCGATATGCGATATCGGGCGATGTATTGATTCTGGCTGAGTTAACGGGAAAAAAAATCGCCATAAAATGAGTTTCATTACGAAACGCGCACGGTAGATTTTGTTCCGTTATGAAACGCTTTTGCCGGGAGAAATCGAAAAATGCGAGCCAGGGCGACTATTTCATCTCACTTCACATACTTGCCAGACGCGGGGGGAGAAAAAATTTTACCTCTCCAGGCGCCAGTAGCGGCGAAAAACGCCATACTTCATCCACTTTTTCCGCTTGTTTTGCGCTCAACGAGCGGATCGAGATCGCAATCCCGTCGTTTCATATGAATTCATGTTTCAATATGAAACGATAAAATGTGCACCCTGTTTCATATCGGGACAAAAAGGGGAAACATTTTTTTGCCTGCGGCTCGCCCTACAGTGATGACATCGCTCAGGTAGCGCTTTTGTTCCCGCTTTTAATACCAGGCCGGACGAGGAAATACCGGGGCACATCGTGTCAAAACATGCACTTATTTGAGGGTGAACGGAATGCTAAAAGTTATTCAATCTCCAGCCAAATATCTCCAGGGACCGGATGCATCCACGTTGTTTGGCGAATACGCTAAAAACCTGGCGGACAGCTTTTTCGTGATTGCCGATGACTTCGTGATGAAGCTGGCGGGTGAGAAAGTGTTGAACGGTTTGCATAGCCACAATATCAGCTGCCATGCGGAGCGCTTCAACGGCGAGTGCAGCCACGTTGAGATCAATCGCCTGATCGCCATTCTGAAGCAGCACGGCTGCCGCGGCGTGGTGGGCATCGGCGGCGGCAAGACGCTCGATACGGCGAAAGCGATAGGCTATTACCAGAAGCTGCCGGTGGTGGTGATCCCGACGATTGCCTCCACCGATGCGCCAACCAGCGCGTTGTCGGTTATTTATACCGAAGCCGGTGAATTTGAAGAGTATCTCATTTACCCGAAAAATCCGGACATGGTGGTGATGGATACGGCGATTATCGCTAAAGCCCCGGTACGCCTGCTGGTGGCCGGGATGGGCGATGCGCTTTCAACCTGGTTTGAAGCCAGGGCCTGCTATGACGCCAGAGCCACCAGCATGGCCGGCGGCCAGTCGACGGCGGCGGCGCTGAGCCTGGCGCGCCTGTGCTATGATACGCTGCTGGCGGAAGGCGAAAAGGCCCGCCTTGCCGCTCAGGCCGGAGTGGTGACCGATGCGCTCGAACGCATCGTTGAAGCGAATACCTACCTTAGCGGAATTGGCTTTGAAAGCAGCGGCCTGGCCGCCGCGCACGCCATTCACAATGGTTTCACCATCCTCGAAGAGTGCCACCACCTGTACCATGGCGAGAAAGTCGCGTTTGGTACCCTGGCGCAGCTGGTGCTGCAAAATAGCCCGATGGAAGAGATCGAAACGGTGCTGAACTTCTGCCATACCGTCGGCCTGCCGGTCACGCTGGCGCAAATGGGCGTTAAAGAGGGCATCGACGAGAAAATTCAGGCGGTAGCAAAAGCGACCTGTGCGGAAGGCGAAACCATCCATAACATGCCGTTCCCGGTCAGCGCGCAGAGCGTGCATGCGGCGATTCTGACCGCCGACCTGCTTGGACAGCAGTGGCTGGCGCGTTAATTTAGCGTCGTCCTGTCCCGCCTCGTTAATGAGAAGGGGCGTTTTATCCCCCTCTGGCGGTTACCGCCGGAGGGGTTGTCGTTTAAGTAACAGCGGAAATGGATATGACTGCGCAGACTCAGAGCTTTCCCCTGGTGATAACCCAGTCGTGGCATCGTTGCAGTAAGTTTATGCAGCGGGAAACCTGGCAGACGCCGCATCAGGCGCAGGGGCTGACCTTCGAATCGATTTGTCGGCGTAAGACCGCGCTGCTGACGATTGGCCAGGCGGCGCTGGAAGATGCCTGGGAGTATATGGATAACCGCCCCTGCGCATTGTTTATCCTTGATGAGTCCGCCTGTATTCTCAGCCGCTGCGGCGATCCGCAGACCCTTGACCAGCTGGCGGCGCTGGGGTTTCGTGACGGTAGCTACTGCGCGGAAAGCATCATCGGCAGCTGCGCGCTCTCGCTGGCCTCCATGCTCGGGCAGCCGGTCAAAACGACGGGCGAGCAGCATTTTAAACATGCGCTGCACGGATGGTCGTTTAGCTCTACGCCGGTGTTTGATAACCATGGGCGCCTGTTCGGTTCCATTTCTTTGTGCTGCCTGACGGAAGAACAGGCTTCGCCGGACCTCTCCCTGACCCTGGCTATCGCCAGGGAAGTGGGCAACTCGCTGCTCACCGATAGCCTGCTGGCCGAGTCGAATCGCCACCTTAACCAGATGTACGGTCTGCTGGAGAGCATGGATGACGGGGTGATGGCGTGGAACGAGCAGGGCATTTTGCAGTTTCTGAACGTGCAGGCCGCGACGCTGCTGCACCTCGATGCCCAGGCCAGCCAGGGGAAAAACATCAATGAACTGGTGACGCTGCCGGCTCTGTTGCGCCGGGCGATCAAGCACGCGCGCGGGCTGAACCATGTGGAAGTCACCTTCGAGAGCCAGCATCAGTTCGTTGATGCCGTCATCACGCTCAAGCCGATCGTCGAAGAGCAGGGCAACAGTTTCATCTTGCTGCTGCATCCGGTCGAGCAGATGCGTCAGCTGATGACCAGCCAGCTTGGCAAAGTGAGCCATACCTTTGAGCAGATGTCGGCTGACGATCCTGAAACCCGGCGGTTAATTCACTTTGGCCGTCAGGCGGCGCGCGGCGCTTTTCCAGTGCTGCTGTGCGGTGAGGAAGGGGTGGGTAAAGAGCTGCTCAGCCAGGCGATTCACAATGAGAGCGAGCGGGGTGGCGGACCGTATATCGCGGTTAACTGCCAGCTGTATGCCGACAGCGTCCTTGGGCAGGATTTTATGGGCAGCGCGCCGACGGACGAGGAAAACGGGCGTCTTAGCCGTCTCGAGCTGGCCAACGGCGGGACGCTGTTTCTGGAAAAAATCGAATATCTGGCGCCGGAGCTGCAGTCCGCGCTGTTGCAGGTGATCAAGCAGGGGGTATTAACCCGTCTGGATGCCCGGCGTTTGATTCCGGTGGACGTTAAAGTCATCGCCACCACTACCGTCGATCTTGCCAACCTGGTGGAACAAAACCGCTTTAGTCGCCAGCTTTACTACGCGCTGCACTCTTTTGAAATCGTTATTCCGCCGCTGCGGGCGCGGCGTAACAGTATTCCTTCGCTGGTCCAAAATCGTCTTAAGAGTCTGGAGAAGCGTTTTTCCTCGCGGTTGAAGATGGATGACGATGCGCTGGCGCAGCTGGTGGCCTACTCCTGGCCGGGTAATGATTTTGAGCTGAACAGCGTGATTGAAAATATCGCCATTAGCAGCGAGAACGGCCATATCCGTTTGAGTAACCTGCCGGAATATCTCTTTGCCGAGCGGCCAGGCGCCGATGCGGGTTCCTCGCTGCTGCCCGCCAGCCTGACCTTCAGCGCCATTGAAAAAGAGGCCATCATCCATGCCGCCCGCGTGACCAGCGGGCGGGTACAAGAGATGGCGCAGCTGCTGAATATTGGCCGCACCACGCTGTGGCGAAAAATGAAACAGTACGATATCGATGCCGGCCAGTTTAAGCATAAAAATCAGGAGTAACCGGGCACCCAGCCTGACGCCGCGATGGTACTTGTTCGCGGTGTTAGCGATCGCTCTATCAGAAAGCCTGGCGGAAGATAGCGACAATCTCTTTCTCGTTACCCTTGCGCGGATTTGAGAAGGCGTTGCCGTCTTTCAAGGCCATCTCCGCCATATAGGGGAAGTCAGCCTCTTTAACTCCCAGCTCGCTCAGATGCTGCGGAATGCCGATATCGGAAGAGAGGCGGGCGATGGCGCGAATGGCCGACTCGGCGGCGTCCATGGTTGAAAGTCCGTGGATGTTTTCTCCCATAAATTCGGCGATGTTGGCAAACTTTTCCGGATTGGCGATCAGGTTATAGCGCGCAACGTGCGGCAACAGCACCGCGTTCGCCACGCCGTGCGGCATATCGTACAGGCCGCCAAGCTGATGGGCCATGGCGTGAACGTAACCGAGGTTGGCGTTATTGAAAGCCATCCCCGCCAGCAGGGAAGCGTAGGCCATGTTTTCGCGGGCTTGCAGGTTGCTGCCCAGCGCGACGGCCTGGCGCAAGTTCCGGGCGATCAGGCGGATGGCCTGGATCGCGGCGGCATCGGTGACCGGGTTGGCATCTTTTGAAATATAGGCCTCCACGGCGTGGGTTAACGCATCCATGCCGGTTGCGGCGGTCAGCGGGGCCGGTTTGCCAAGCATGAGCAGCGGGTCATTGATGGAGACCGAGGGCAGGTTACGCCAGCTGACGATAACGAACTTCACTTTTGTTTTGGTGTTGGTCAGTACGCAGTGGCGGGTCACTTCGCTGGCGGTACCGGCGGTGGTATTCACCGCGACGATCGGCGGCAGTGGGTTAGTCAGGGTTTCTATGCCGGCATAGCGGTAAAGATCCCCTTCGTGGGTAGCCGCGATACCAATCCCTTTACCGCAGTCATGAGGGCTACCGCCGCCGACGGTGACGATAATATCGCACTGTTCTTGACGAAAGACCGCCAGGCCATCGCGCACGTTGGTGTCTTTTGGATTTGGCTCGACGCCATCAAAAACCACCACCTCAATACCGGCTTCCTGCAGATAGCCGAGAGTTTTATCCACCGCGCCGTCTTTGATGGCCCGCAGACCTTTATCGGTGACCAGCAGCGCTTTTTTACCGCCCAGCAGCTTACAGCGTTCGCCGACGACAGAAACAGCATTGGGACCAAAAAAGTTCACGTTTGGCACCAGATAATCAAACATACGATAGCTCATAATATATCTTCCTGGTTAGATTTATTATTTAGAGAAACCCTTCAGAGCCGTTTCGGCTAATAACATGTCCTGTTCGACGGTACCGCCGCTCACGCCAACGGCGCCGATGACTTCCTCGTTAAAAATAACTGGCAGGCCGCCGCCAAAAGGAATGATTCGCTGCTGGTTGGTGAGTTGTAATCCATATAGCGGTGCGCCCGGTTGGACTAACGCTGTAATTTGATGAGTGCCTTTTTGCAGGCCGCATGCCGTATAGGCTTTATTGAGCGCAATATCGCAGCTGGTTATAAATGCCTCATCCATACGCTGCATCAGGAGCATATTTCCGCCGCGGTCAACAACGGCAAAGACCACCGGCACGTTCATTTCAAGGGCTTTCGCCTCAACGGCAGTAGCCATTTCTTTCGCAGCCGCCAGCGTGATAGTGGCGATGTGTTTGATCTTATCCATAATCTCTCCTGTTAATATCCAGGGCTGGATCGCGATAATTATCGCAGGCACATATTTCAACTGCTGTTTGCGGGCCTATTCTCTCGCCGCAGGTTATTAAGTCAATAGCGAGAAAAATACTATCTAATTGAGTTTTTTATTACCGCAGGCTGTTTTTTGATAACGATTGTTTAGCTGTATCACAGTTTGTTATTAATTTTCTTTTGCATGTTTCATTATGGAACTTCTGTTTTTTATTCTGTGCCAGACTGGAACGAAATTAATTTGCTTAACTTACGGCTTTACATCGCTTTTTGCTGATTAACGGCGAGAAGAAGGCGAGTTTATCGGTAAGCCGTCGCGCAGGGTGAAGTTTTTCTGCCTTTTTACTCATTGGGCATCGCACCGTGATGCGAGCGTGCGGCGTGGAGGGGAGCAAAACGCCGCATTAGTCGAGCAGAAAAGCGCCACGCAAGCGTTTAGCTGGGGCCTGAATCAAAGAAAGGCAACGATCTCTTTGATATCCCGACGGAGTTGGGTCCATATTATAAACATGTTCATTACGTGGTTAATTTTAAGGATAAGAGCATGCCAACAGCAATCGATAAAGCCCTGGATTTTATTGGTGGTATGAACACATCGTTACCGGTGCCGAATACTATGGATGAAAGTACCGCTAAGGGGATCCTGAAGTATTTGCATGAACTAGGTGTACCGGCCAGCGCTGCGCAGGTCACGGCCCGTGGTGAGAAGGAGGGGTGGAGTGCCGGGTTCACGCAAAAAGTAGCCGGATGGGCGGACAAAATTGCCTCTGGCAACCGCATTATTATCAAAAACCCAGAATACTTTACTGCTTATATGCGCGAACAGCTGCAGGCGCTGGCGTAAGCCGCCTGTCGCCATATTCACCATAAGACGTGGCGCTATACAGGAGCCGCAAAACGCAAAAAGGGCTGACGATTTCTCGCCAGCCCTTGCTGTATCTGGTGGCCCCTGCTGGACTTGAACCAGCGACCAAGCGATTATGAGTCGCCTGCTCTAACCACTGAGCTAAGGGGCCGTGGCGAAGGATTATAAAGTAACTGTTGCCCGCAATCCAGCCTAAAACGCACGCCTGCTGTTTTTATAAACAACGCATTTTCAATCCTTTATAATTACCTTTTAGGTATTGAGCTGGGGAAAACATGATCAACGATATTCTGGCGCCGGACCTGCGGGTGGTCTTTTGCGGTATCAATCCGGGGAAGTCTTCCGCCCATACCGGTTTTCATTTCGCCCATCCGGGAAATCGCTTCTGGAAGGTGATTCATCAGGCCGGGTTTACCGACCGTCTTCTGAAACCCGAAGAGGAGCTGCAGCTGCTGGATACCCGCTGCGGGATTACCATGCTAGTCGAGCGCCCGACGGTACAGGCCAGCGAGGTCGCGCTGCTGGAGCTCCGCGATGGCGGAAGAGAGCTGGTGAGGAAAATGGAAGAGTATCAGCCGCGCGCGCTGGCGATCCTCGGTAAACAGGCTTTCGAGAAAGCGTTTCAGGTACGCGGCGTAAAATGGGGCAAACAGCAGGTGACCATAGGCGCGACGGAAGTATGGGTGTTGCCAAATCCCAGCGGGCTCAACCGGGCGACGCTGGATAAGCTGGTGGAGGCCTACCGGGAGCTTGACGAGGCGCTGGCAACGCGAGGGCTTTAATTCGCCCCGGGCGGTTCCAGGCGGGTAAATTCGCCGATAGGACGGCGAATTCGATTATTTTCGCCATAGTCGTCAACGTAGCCTGCGCGGAGGATCATTTGCGGCGGCTGGCTTAAGCCTAAGGTTTCCGCCAGCTGTTTACGGAACGCTTTATCCTCCAGCATCTGGCTCACCGGCTGAACAGAGATGCCGTAGCGGACGGCATCCAGCCAGAAGGCCTGCAGATTCATGCCGCTGCGCATCATCAGCGGAAAGGTTTCCTCTCCGCCGATGATAAAAAATCCAGCGCTTTGCGCTACGCTGCTGGCCGTTTTACTGATGCTTTCCGCGGCGAAGGCTTCTCCCTGGGCTTTTTGCCGATCGAAAAATGAGTAATAGAGCAGTTTTTTTATCCCGGTGATGCCTAACTGTTCTGCGGGCAGGCCGTCTTTCAACCGGCGGGCCTCTTCGTTGGAAAAGCGCAGCCAGTGAGCGAACTCCGCTCTTTTGGCCGCATCGAGCGCCTGAGCCTTTGCTGCCTGGATGGCAAAACTCTCAAGCTTATTAAACCCGGCGCTGCCGCGTGGATAATAATTTAAATACGGCTGGTGCTGTTTGAGCAGGGCAGCGAGATCGCGGGGCGCAAGGGCAATATCCTGAAACGGACGTTTGTCGGTGTGCCGGCGCTCAATTAACTTCAGCACGGCGGGCTGTTTGAGAGAAGAGGCGCGGTGGAGGGGGCTTAACGTCATGCGGGCAACATCACCATTGCGGGCCATCGCCGGTAAAATGTCTATTTCCGCCAGCATGCCAAATGCGGCGGCTGCCTGGCGGAAGTTCTCCAGGAACGCGCCCAGAGAAATACAGGCTTCTCGCCCCGTCGGGTCGATATGCGGGAGGGCTTTACTGCGGTCGAACGCCAGGGTGAATCGCCGTGCGTCCGGGTTATAGCGAATATGCCAGGGCTGGACATTATGCGCATTTGGCGCCAGCGAGGCGTAATACACTATATGGCGCTGTTCGGTTGGCAGCGCAAATGGTAGTGAAAGATCTTTGGTCAGGCGCAGGGGCTTCGCTTTATGATAGGCACAGGCGCAAACCACTATCATACCTATTAGTAAGGACAGAAATATTTTCTTTATCATCGACTTTCGCCTTTTTCTATCATTAATAATAAAGCGTCAAAAGCGAAGTTAAGAAAGGATTTTCGGTCCTTCTCAAGATGCCGCAAAATATAGGCTTCTTTACTTGCTGATTTCTCTATCAGCCCGGTCAGGCAGAGCCAGAACAGCATCATGACGTCTGCCATTGGAGCATTTAACTGAAGCTCTTTGTTTGCTGCCGCGCGGGAAATTTCTCCGGCGATAATATAATTAATCTCCTCGCCGAGCATATAGATATTAGTCAGTACTTTATTATTTTTCATCTCTTTTTCTGAGCAACCTATTTTCCCGGTAATGCCGGGGAAATAGACGATGCCGGAGTCGTGGATAGCAACCAACGACTGGCAAAGCTCATGATAAAACTCGCGGAAGGGGGCCTGCCGGCTGACTATTTTAACCACCTCCTGGTGAAAGCGCTCCATTCCATCGAGAATAAGGTGATCGACAATATCCTGTTTACGGTCAAAGTAGGTGTAAAGCGTAGTTTTACTGAATCCGGCTTCGTGCGCAATCTCATCCATGGTCGTTCCTTCTATACCACGGTTAAGAAATAACGTATTGGCGGTGGCCAGAATAACCGTTCTATTAAAATCAGCCAGCTGAATCTTTCGTTTGCTATTCATTGAATATCCCTATTATTTAGATTCGCGTTGTCCATTAAGTGCGATTCATGAACCAATAGTACAAATATAAAACTATGAGTCCAGCTGTTTGGCTTTATGGTATTAAATAATAAGAATATGACCCGGATATATATTGATAATTTCTGGGTGCAGGTATTAATATTTATTAAAGGAATGATTTGCGATTAGCCATAAAAAAAGCCAGTCAGTTGACTGGCTTTTTGCGCTAAGCGGCGATGATTAATCGTCGAGGAAGCTACGCAGCACTTCAGAACGGCTCGGATGGCGCAGTTTACGCAGCGCCTTCGCTTCGATCTGACGGATACGTTCGCGGGTTACGTCGAACTGTTTACCCACTTCTTCCAGCGTGTGATCGGTATTCATGTCAATACCAAAGCGCATACGCAGGACTTTTGCTTCACGGGCGGTCAGGCCAGCCAGAACGTCATGGGTGGCGGCGCGCAGGCTCTCAGTGGTGGCAGAGTCCAGCGGCAGCTCGAGGGTGTTATCCTCGATGAAATCTCCCAGATGCGAATCTTCATCGTCGCCAATCGGCGTTTCCATGGAGATCGGCTCTTTGGCGATTTTCAGCACCTTACGGATTTTATCTTCCGGCATCAGCATACGCTCGGCCAGCTCTTCCGGCGTCGGTTCGCGGCCCATCTCCTGCAGCATCTGGCGGGAAATACGGTTGAGCTTGTTGATAGTCTCAATCATATGCACCGGGATACGGATGGTGCGCGCCTGGTCTGCGATAGAGCGGGTGATCGCCTGACGGATCCACCAGGTTGCGTAGGTGGAGAACTTGTAGCCGCGGCGGTATTCAAACTTATCTACCGCTTTCATCAGACCGATGTTACCTTCCTGGATCAGATCGAGGAACTGCAGACCGCGGTTGGTGTATTTCTTGGCGATCGAGATAACCAGACGCAGGTTCGCTTCAACCATCTCTTTCTTCGCGCGGCGCGCTTTCGCTTCACCGATGGACATGCGACGGTTGATATCTTTTACCTGCTCAATGGTCAGGCCGGTCTCTTGTTCAATCTGCTGCAGTTTCATCAGGCCGCGCTGAACGTCTTCTTTCACGTCAAGCAGCTTTTCTGACCACGGCTTATTCATCGCGATGGCCGCATTGAACCAGGTTTCGCTGGTTTCGTTGCCGGTAAACAGAGTGATGAAGTTTTTCTTCGGCATTTTGCACTGCTCAACGCACAGCTTCATGATGATACGTTCTTGAGTACGAACGCGATCCATCATGATGCGCATGCTGTTAACCAGGTAATCGAACTGCTTCGGCACCAGGCGGAACTGTTTGAACACTTCAGACAGCTTGAGAATCTCTTCCTGCGCTGCGGCGTGGCTACGACCTTTCGCTTTGATGGTATCGCGGGTCAGTTCGTACTGCGTGCGCAGCTCGGCGAATTTCTCGCGCGCCAGCTCAGGATCGATGCTGTTGTCATCATCGCTGCTGTCGTCGTCTTCTTCTTCATCTTCGTCTTCGTCGTCATCCATCTCTTCCTGAGAGAGTTCAGAACCGACGTGCGTCGCCGTTGGCGCCATGTCTTCTTCGGCGTTCGGGTCAACAAAACCGGTGATCAGATCGGACAGACGCGCCTCTTCCGCCTCAACGCGATCGTACTGCTCCAGCAGATAGGTGATGGCTTCCGGGTATTCAGCAACCGAGCACTGCACCTGGTTAATACCGTCTTCGATACGTTTAGCGATGTCGATTTCGCCTTCGCGCGTCAGCAGCTCGACGGTACCCATTTCACGCATGTACATGCGCACCGGGTCGGTTGTGCGTCCGATTTCAGACTCAACGCTGGAGAGAACCTGCGCCGCAGCTTCTTCCGCATCTTCGTCAGTATTGTTGTTAGTTTCAGCAAGCAAAAGATCATCGGCATCCGGTGCTTCTTCCATCACCTGAATGCCCATGTCGTTGATCATTTGGATGATGTCTTCGATCTGATCGGAGTCGACGATATCTTCCGGCAGATGGTCATTGACCTCGGCATAGGTCAGATAGCCTTGCTCCTTACCTCGTTGGACAAGAAGCTTCAGCTGTGACTGCGGGTTTTGCTCCATAAGACGGTATCCACACTTAATTCGTTTGATTGGTGTAAGCAGATGAACTGCCAACATTTAAAGCGAGGGCGTACTTATATTTTTGCCGCTGCGCCTCGCGCGGCTGTCGGGGTCTTCCCGAACGATATTCGGCACTTAAGCCGTTAAATTCATTTTTTTTCCAGGGCTTGTCTGATTTCCCAGAACTCCCGGCGTTCTTCACTGCTTAAACCGTGAGTGCGGTCGCGAGCTATCAACTCTTCTTGCCGCTGTTCAAGCATTGCATCAAAAATTCGGTTTAGCGTGTCGGTGAACATTTTTTCAACATTCTCATCCCTTATATCGTTCCAGGCTGAGAGTTTTTCAAGTGTTGAGTATTCACTAGTCCCGCGATAGTTCTCTAATAGCTGCCCCGTGGTCAGGCCCGGCTGCGCAACACAGAGGTTCACCAGCTCGGAGAAGAGGCTGAGTCCCGGTAATTTGCTCTGCGCCAGCCCCTGCAAAGGCGGCACCAGCGGCGCCAGATTGGGGTTCTGCACCAGCAGTCCTATAAGTATACGCATAGGCGTCTGTTTTATCTGCTGAGCCGGGCGTACGACGCCACTTTCTGCCTGTTTCGGCATTAAACGATCAAGCTGGGTATCATCAAAAATGCCCAGCTTCAGGCCCAGCATCTGGCGCAGCTGAATACGATGCGCATCGCCAGGCACCTGGCTAATGAGCGGCAGCGCTAGTGCGGCCAGCTGCGTACTGCCATCCGGCGAACTCAGATCGACCTGCGGTAAGAGACTGTTAAATAAAAACATGGAGAGCGGCTGAGCCTGCTCCATCCGTGCTTCAAAAGCCTCTTTACCCTCTTTACGTACCAGCGTATCCGGATCTTCACCATCGGGCAGGAACATAAAGCGTAGCTGACGACCATCGGTCATGTACGGCATTGCCGTTTCCAGCGCACGCCATGCGGCATCTCGACCGGCGCGGTCGCCGTCGTAACAGCAAATTACGTTGTTCGTCGCACGGAATAATATATGCATGTGGTCGGCCGTGGTCGATGTACCCAGCGATGCAACGGCATAGTTAATACCGTACTGCGCCAGAGCGACGACATCCATATACCCTTCGACAACCAGCAACCGCGGTGGTTCTGCCTGGTGCTGCTGCGCTTCATAAAGGCCGTAAAGCTGGCGGCCCTTATGGAAAATATCGGTCTCCGGGGAGTTGAGGTATTTCGGCGTATCGTTACCCAGTACGCGACCACCAAATCCAATCACCCGGCCTCGTTTGTCGCGAATCGGAAACATCACGCGATTGCGGAAACGGTCGTAAGTTCTTCCCTGGTCATTATTGACCAGCATTCCGGCATCGAGCAGCAGTTTCCTGTTGTCGACATTACCGCCGAAACGTTTTAATGCGTTATCCCAGCCTGGCGGCGCAAAACCAATAGCAAACTGCTGGACAACTTCGGCACTCAGGCCGCGTTGCTCCAGGTACTGGCGCGCAGGTTCGGCATTAGGTTGGTTGAAGGATTGTTGATAAAAGTCATTTAACCCTTCCATTAGCTGATAGAGATTTTGCCGCTGATGGCGCTCTATCTGACTCAGGCCCGTTCCGGCTTCATACGGCACTTCAAGATTATGCATAGCAGCCAGCTCTTCGACGGTTTCCACGAACTCGAGCTTGTCGTAGTTCATCAGGAAGTCGATAGCGTTGCCGTGCGCACCGCAGCCAAAGCAGTGGTAAAACTGTTTTTCACCGTTGACGGTGAAAGAGGGGGTTTTTTCGTTATGGAACGGACAGCACGCGTGATAATTCTTGCCCTGCTTTTTCAGCTTCACCCGCGCGTCGATCAGATCGACGATATCGGTGCGCGCCAGCAGGTCATTGATAAATACTCGTGGAATTCGTCCAGCCATATGCCCCGTTGTATACACTTCCTCTTCAAACTGCCTCTGCGTTGGCTTCGCTCGTTCACCCCTGTCGCTTACTTCAGTAAGCTCCGGGGACTTACTCCCTTGCCGCCTTGATGCATCTTGAATGATTGGGTGTATATGCTAATGCATAAACGAAAATAAGCCGCGCATTCCTTTCGGAAGCACGGCCTTACAACTACAACTCGGTCTGAATTGAGAGCCTGGCTCCCAACAGATTAGTACAGACGAGTGCGGCGTGCGTTTTCGCGAGCCAGTTTCTTCGCGTGACGTTTCACTGCGGAAGCTTTAGCGCGTTTACGTTCGGTAGTCGGTTTTTCATAGAACTCACGACGACGAACTTCCGCCAGAACACCTGCTTTTTCGCATGAACGTTTGAAGCGACGCAGCGCTACGTCGAACGGCTCGTTTTCACGTACTTTAATTACCGGCATGTAACTCTCACCTTTGATAAATTCGGTTTGCCGCTGGCATCAACGCCAGCTTATTTCAAAATGGTGCGGAATTTTACTGCAATTGCTGCTGCTTTGTAAAGCACCGACGCGATTTTTGAAAGGGACTTTTATAAGGACAGGGAGTATACACGAAGTGAGCGCCAGGGGTGAGGAAAGTTTTACATCAACCCGCATTGGTCCTACACTGCGCGGTATTGAAACGAGGTAAAACTAGCCATGCGTGTACTGGGAATTGAAACATCCTGCGATGAAACCGGCATCGCCATTTATGATGACGAAAAAGGTCTGTTAGCCAACCAGCTGTATAGTCAGGTGAAATTGCACGCTGACTACGGCGGCGTGGTGCCCGAGCTGGCCTCGCGCGACCACGTACGTAAAACCGTCCCCCTGATTCAGGCGGCGCTCAAGGAAGCCGGGCTGACGGCAAAAGATATTGATGCCGTTGCGTATACGGCGGGCCCAGGCCTGGTTGGCGCGCTGCTGGTCGGCGCGACGGTAGGCCGCTCGCTGGCCTTCGCCTGGAACGTGCCGGCGATCCCGGTGCACCATATGGAAGGGCATCTGTTGGCGCCGATGCTGGAAGATAATCCGCCGCAGTATCCGTTTGTCGCGCTACTGGTTTCCGGCGGCCATACCCAGCTGATTAGCGTCACCGGTATTGGCCAGTATGAGCTGTTAGGCGAGTCGATTGACGACGCGGCAGGGGAAGCCTTCGATAAGACGGCTAAACTGCTCGGCCTGGATTACCCTGGCGGCCCGATGCTGTCGAAGATGGCCTCCCAGGGCACCGAAGGGCGTTTTGTCTTTCCGCGCCCGATGACCGACCGTCCCGGGCTGGATTTTAGCTTCTCAGGCCTGAAAACCTTTGCTGCCAACACCATCCGTAGCAACGGCGATGACGACCAGACGCGCGCCGATATCGCCCGCGCTTTCGAAGACGCGGTCGTGGATACGCTGATGATCAAGTGCCGCCGGGCGCTGGAGCAAACCGGTTTTAAACGGCTGGTGATGGCTGGCGGCGTCAGCGCTAACCGTACGCTGCGCGCGAAGCTGGCGGAAATGATGAAAAAGCGCGGCGGGGAAGTCTTCTATGCCCGTCCTGAATTCTGTACCGATAACGGTGCGATGATTGCCTATGCGGGTATGGTTCGTCTGCGTTCCGGGGCAAAAGCGGAGCTGGGCGTCACCGTTCGTCCGCGCTGGCCGCTGGCTGAACTTCCGGCGGCATAATTTCTGCTGTTTTACAGGCCGACGTCCTGTCGGCCTGCCTTCTCGACTTATTCCATACTCTTACACAGCGAGCAAATCGCCCCCTGATGTTTATGCGAATGCATCACGTCAGGACGTTCGTACTCTTCCCGGCAGCTCAGGCAGCGGTAAACGGTGATCGACGCATTACCCTGCGCATCGTAGCGCGGCTCGGCGATACCGTCATCGCGCTGTTTAATGTAATAGCGCCCGCGGGTGGCGATTCCCATGACCGGCGTCATCACGAACGCTACCGCCAGCGCGATCAGCGGCGAGAACGGTGCCAGGGTGTCGCCTAACAGGCCGAAGAAGGCGCTAATCGAAAGGCCTGCCGCGAGGGCAAAAGAGACTACGCCTACCGGGTTGACGTTGTAGATCATCCCGCGGCGATACTCCGGCTGCGCCGGCGCCAGCTTCATCACCCCTTTATTGACGGTGATATCGGTGGCGACCACCACCACCCAGGCGATGGCAAAGTTAGAGTAGAAGCCGAGGATCCACGCCAGAGCGCTAAACATGTCGCCCTCCATCAGGGCGAGAGCAATCGTCAGGTTGACGATGACGAAAATAATTCTCCCCGGATAACGTTTGGTGGTGCGCGTCCAGGCGCTGGTCCACGCCAGCGAGCCGGAATAGGCGTTAGTGACGTTTATTTTTATCTGCGAGATAACCACCAGCACCACCGCGAGGGTGAGCGCCAGCCAGCCGGGGACCAGGTTATCGAAGACGCTGACGAACTGCTGTACCGGTTCGGTGTTGTGCACCGCCGGGAAGCGGGTCAGCAGATAGAACCCGAGAAAAGCGCCGATAATCTGTTTAATCGCACCTAACACGACCCAGCCCGGACCGGCGGAGAACACCGCCAGCCACCAGCTTTTGCTGTTTTCTGCGGTCTTCGGCGGCATAAAGCGCAGGTAGTCGATCTGCTCGCCAATCTGCATGATCAGCGACAGGCATACCCCCGCGCCGAGCATAATGGCGGTTAAATCTACCGTTGCGGCGTGGTTTTTACCGGCGAAGTTCATAAACCCATCCACCAGATCCGGGTCTTTGGCGATAAGCCAGGCCACCGGAACCACCATCAGGACCAGCCACAGCGGCGTCGTCCAGACCTGAAGGCGAGTCAGCGCTTTCATGCCGTAGACCACCAGCGGCAATACCATCAGGGTGGCGATGAGGTAGCCCATCCACAGCGGGATCCCTAAGCCCACCAGCAGCCCCTGCGCCATAATCGAGCCTTCGAGGGCGAAAAAGATAAAGGTAAATCCGGCAAAGATAATGCTGGTGATCACCGAGCCAAAGTAGCCGAAACCGGCGCTGCGGGTGATTAAGTCGAGGTCGATGTTATAGCGCGCGGCGGTAATCGCCAGCGGAATACCGGTAAGAAAAATAACCAGTGCCGCCAGCAGGATCGCGTAAATCGCATTGGTGGTACCCCAGGCCATGCCGATGCTGGCGCCGATAGAAAAGTCGGCCAGGTAGGCGATACCGCCTAATGCCGTCACCGCGACAACCCCCGGTCCCCAGCGGCGAAAGCTCAGCGGGGCATAGCGAAGCGTATAGTCTTCCAGCGTTTCTTTGGAGCCGGAGGCACTGGTTTGCGCAGGTAAATCAGTTTTTATATCCAGTGATGACATAGTCATTCCTTAATGGTTGGGCATGACTGGAATTAGCAAACCTTATGCCACATCGCAGGGCAGGCGCTGTCAGGGCTTCATGAAGGGGATGGCTAAAGAGAGGGCAGGGTATGCACCATCCCGACATCTTTGCGTCGGGATGGTGCAGAGGTTATTTGCCAAGCATGCCTTTGTCTTCGATAAAGGCGATGATATTTTGCAGGCCGTCGCCGCTTTTCAGGTTGGTGAAGCTCCACGGACGTTCGCCGCGCATGCGCAGGGTATCGCGCTCCATCACTTCCAGAGACGCGCCCACGTACGGTGCAAGATCGGTTTTGTTGATCACCAGGAAGTCGGATTTGGTGATCCCCGGCCCGCCTTTGCGCGGGATCTTTTCCCCTTCCGCCACGTCGATGACGTAGATGGTGAGATCCGCCAGCTCCGGGCTGAAGGTCGCGCTCAAGTTATCGCCGCCGCTTTCTACAAAGATCAGATCGAGATTGCCGAATTTCTCGCTTAGCGCTTCCACTGCGGCCAGGTTCATCGATGCGTCTTCGCGAATGGCGGTATGCGGGCAGCCGCCGGTTTCGACGCCGACAATTCGCTCTGGCTCCAGGGCGCCGGCTTCGGTGAGAATGCGCTGATCTTCTTTGGTGTAGATATCGTTGGTCACCACCGCCAGCTGCCAGGTGTCGCGCATGGCTTTGCAGAGGGCTTCCAGCAGCGCGGTTTTTCCGGAGCCGACCGGGCCGCCGACGCCGACGCGCAGCGGTTGCTTAATTATGTTCATATCTTCTCCTAAGAACGGAATAATCGGGAATACTGGGTTTCGTGCCGCGAGGAAGCGATAGCCGCAAGCGGCGTCGCCGAACCGATTGCGCAATCCGGGGCCGCAAGGGCGCTGTCCATGTCCGCCGCATAGCGGTCGCACAGGCGCAGAATCAACTGCTGGGCCGCCTGCTGGCCGAAGGGCACCAGCTTGACGCCCGCCATCACCGCGCTTTCAATCCAGCTATAGCCAAGGCTCAGGGCCAGGTCAGTAATGGCTATTTGCCAGCGTACGCCAAGCCACGCCATACCGGTTAACTGGCTTTGCTGACACAGCTTGCGCCACTCGGGCGGGCAGTCCGGCTGCCAGTCGGCCAGCAGCCGGGTGAAGGCTGCGCCGCGGTTGCGCTCTTCATCGCGCAGCTCGCGGGTTTCCCGGCAGGCGAGCAGATAAGCGGTCCAGCGCCGGGCACAGTCCAGATCGCCCGCTTCGCAGGCCCGGTAGAGCCGGGCAAACAGCGGCAGGTCGACGGTAAAAAAGCTCTGCTCCATCTGCCGCAGCTGCCAGCGCTCAAAGGCGGCGGTATCCGTTACCCAGCCCGCTTCCACCGCCCACTCCAGCCCCTGGGACCAGCTGTAGCCGCCAACCGGGAGGCTGCTGCTGGCAAGCTGCATCAGCCGCAGACGTTTTTCCGGCGTCGGCATTTAGTGGCTGTGCTCGTGATTGTGATGATGATGATGGCCGTGCGACTCGCTGGCGTAGGCGCCGGCTTCCGGTTCAAACGGCAGATGCGCGAAATCCACGGCCAGGCCAAACTGGCGCAGCATATCGTCCAGGACGTGGTCGTGATGGTAGCGCAGCTCGCCGGGCATAATCTGCAGCGGGACATGGCGATTGCCGAGGTGATAGCAGGCTTTCGCCAGCATAAAAGGATCCTCGCAGCGCACGACCGAAACGGCTTCATCGGCGGCAATCACTTCAATGAATTCGCTGCCGTTTTCGTTACTGAGAATATCGCCGCCGCGCAGCAGCAGACCGCGCGGCAGCAGCAGGCCCGCCTGACGGCCATCGTTGAGGGTGACTTTAATACGGCTTTTTACCCGCACGTCAATCGGCAGGGTAACGCTGGCCGTGGCCTGCGCCGGGGTCTCTACCCGCTGGGTCAAATAAAGCATTTGCGCTCCTTAAAACAGGAAATAACGTTGCGCCATGGGTAACACGTCCGCCGGTTCGCTGGTTATCAGTTCGCCGTCGATGCGCACCTCGTAGGTTTGTGAATCCACGGTAATATTGGGCAACAGGCCGTTGTGGTGCATATCGGCTTTTTGTACCGTGCGGCAGCCTTTAACCACCGCCGTCGCGCTGTGCAGGTTCAGCCGTTCAGCGACGCCGTTTTCCGCCGCCGCCTGCGACAGGAAGGTCAAACGGCAGCGGTGACGAGCGCTGCCCAGCGCGCCGAACATCGGGCGATAGTGCACCGGCTGCGGCGTCGGGATAGATGCGTTGATGTCGCCCATCGGCGCCATGGCGATCATGCCGCCTTTGACGATCGTCGCCGGTTTTACGCCGAAGAATGCCGGGGACCACAGCACCAGATCCGCCAGTTTCCCCACTTCAATCGAACCGACTTCATGGGCGATACCGTGGGTTAACGCCGGATTAATGGTGTATTTGGCGATATAGCGCTTCACGCGGAAGTTATCGTTATCGCCGCTCTCTTCCGCCAGCGGGCCGCGCTGAACTTTCATCCGGTGCGCCACCTGCCAGGTACGTAACACCACTTCGCCGACGCGACCCATGGCCTGCGAATCGGACGAGGTAAGGGAGAAGGCGCCCAGGTCGTGCAGGACGTCTTCCGCGGCGATGGTTTCCCGCCGAATGCGCGATTCGGCAAACGCCACGTCCTCGGCGATATCCGGGTCGAGATGATGGCAAACCATCAGCATGTCCAGATGCTCGTCAATGGTGTTGACGGTGTAGGGCAGCGTCGGATTAGTCGACGAGGGCAGAATATTGGGGTGTGCGCAGGCGGTAATAATATCTGGCGCATGGCCGCCGCCCGCGCCTTCGGTATGGAAAGTATGGATAGTGCGCCCGCCGATGGCCGCCAGGGTATCCTCAACGAATCCCGACTCGTTAAGGGTATCGCTGTGCAGCGCAACCTGAACGTCCATTTCGTCGGCTACGGTCAGCGCGCAGTTGATTGCCGCTGGCGTCGCGCCCCAGTCTTCGTGAATTTTCAGGCCGATAACCCCGGCCGCGACCTGCTCACGCAGCGCATCCGGATTCGAGCCATTACCTTTACCCAGCAGGCCGACATTGACCGGCAGGCTGTCCGCAGCCTGCAGCATCCGCGAGATGTACCACGGACCCGGGGTGCAGGTCGTGGCGTGGGTACCCGCCGCCGGGCCGGTACCGCCGCCGATCATGGTGGTGACGCCGGAGACCAGCGCTTCTTCCGCCTGCTGCGGGCAGATCCAGTGAATATGCGTATCGACGCCGCCGGCGGTGACGATCTTGCCTTCTGCGGCAATAATTTCCGTGGCCGCGCCGATCGGGATCGTGACGTTGGGTTGAATATCCGGGTTGCCGGCTTTGCCGATGGCGAAGATCCTTCCATCTTTGACGCCGATATCGGCTTTAACGATCCCCCAGTAATCGACGATCAGGGCATTAGTCAGCACCAGATCCGCGCACCCGGCAGAAAGCATCTGCCCCTGTCCCATACCGTCGCGGATCACTTTACCGCCGCCGAATTTGACCTCTTCGCCGTAGGTGGTCAAATCATCTTCGACCTCGATCCACAGCTCGGTGTCCGCCAGACGAACTTTATCGCCGGTGGTGGGGCCGAACATGTCGGCATAGGCTTGACGTGAAATCTCACTCATCATTTGCCTCCAGCTCACCCATTATTTCGCCGCGAAAACCGTGCACGACGCGGGCTCCGGCCAGCGCTACCAGCTCCACCTCGCGCTTTTGGCCCGGCTCGAAGCGCACTGCGGTTCCGGCCGCGATATTGAGACGGTAGCCCGTTGCCTGCTGGCGATCGAACTTCAGCGCCGGGTTGACCTCGGCGAAGTGATAATGGGAGCCGACCTGAATCGGCCGGTCGCCGTGATTTTCAACGATAATGCAGCAGGTAGCCCGGCCAACGTTAAGCGCTATCTGGCCCGGTTTAACCTGATATTCTCCTGGGATCATCGCGCTACCTCAGATTATCGGGTTATGGACGGTAACCAGCTTCGAACCGTCCGGAAAGGTGGCTTCGACCTGGATATCGGGGATCATTTCCGGTACGCCTTCCATGACCTGCTCGCGGCTCAGGACGTGGCGCCCTTCTTCCATTAGCTCTGCGACGCTTCTGCCGTCGCGCGCGCCCTCCATAATAAAAGCGCTAATCAGGGCCACGGATTCGGGATAGTTGAGCTTCAGGCCGCGGGCCAGGCGACGCTCCGCCACCAGCGCAGCGGTAAACAGCAACAGTTTGTCTTTTTCTCTGGGTGTCAGTTCCATAGCGTTCTCTTAAGTCAGCCAGATTCGGGGGAGTACCGGAGATTTGCCGGTCAGGTGCGGGCGCATAAACTGCCAGATATCGCGCATCGCCCGCTGGCAACGCAGATTATCGTCACTTAAAAAGCGTACCGTCAGCAGGCCGTCGGTGAGCGTGGCGCCGGCATAGTTTGCCAGCGGCGTAAGTTTTTCGCGTACGCCTTCCAGCAGCGTCTCGTTCGCCGGGTAGAACAGCATTGTTCCCACCCATGGCTGCTGCGCGATGCAGGCCAGCTCTCCATCGGCCAGGTTCAGGCGCTCAATCAGCAGCGGAGAGCCGTCGACCCACACCTCCAGTCGGTTGGCGAGCGCGCCGTGGCTAAAGGTTTCGCCGATGACCGGACGGCCAAGACATAGCAGGTCCCAGGCCAGCAGCGTGCTGGAGGAGGAGAGGTGAAACGCAGTATGCAAAGCGGCGTGAGCGCCGGGAAAGAAAATGGCATCCTGCGGCAACCACTCGAGCGTTGCGTTATCGCCCAGCGTCAGGGTTTGCAGAAGCCGCGCCTGCGCGCCGCTGCTGCGATAAAACTTGCTGGCGCCGGGCATGGTGATCAGCGTATGGCAATCGGACTCAATCGTGGCGCTGATGGTGAGTTCATCGCCGCCGACGATACCGCCGGGCGGATGAAGCAGATAGAGGTGGCAGGTCTCTTCTTCGGGATAAAACGGACGCTGAACGGTGAGTGGACCGACATGACGACGGGAGGCGAGCGTTGTTTTCCCGCCGAGAAGCTGAAAGCGGAGGTCCAGCGTGGCCTGCCAGCCTTTTTTATTCTGTGGTAACACCGTGCCGTGCAATGTCGCGCCCCTGCAAAATCAAGATAAAACAGCAGCGAAGAGTATTGATCGGGGGCCAACCATCCCGGTCATATGAAAAGCTTATGCCCGTCATACTTCGAGCCGCAGCCGCGTTGGCTACGGGCTACTCGGCCCATCCATGGGCCTCGCCCTGGCGGGCCGTCGCAAGCGACGTTCAAATCTGCTCCCGGCAGATTTGTCGTTCGCCCGAATCACTGACTGGAGTAAGTTCATCGGGACTCACTCACCGCCTTGCCGCGAAGTTGCGTCGAAGCAAAGGTTATTTCTGCTCCGGCGTTTTTTTCTTCTTTTTGAACCGGGTCCAGATGCGGGTTTCCTGACGCCGCCACAGACGCTGAATGTTGTCGTGATGGCGCAGCAGAATCAGGCATGAGAGCATCGAAACCGGGAAAGTATACTGCGGTTTGAACCACCAGACATAGAATGGCGCGATCAGCGCGCTGACGATCGCCCCCAGCGAGGAGTAGCCGCTGAGCAGAATCGTGAGCAGCCAGGTTCCGGCCATCACGCCGGTGAGATCCCAGCCGATAGGGGCGATGGCACCGAAAGCGGTCGCCACGCCTTTACCGCCGCGAAAGTTAAAAAATACCGGCCAGATATGGCCTACGCAGGCGGCAATGGCCACCAGACCGAGCCAGAACGGCGTCAGGCCTAGCGCCCACGCTCCCCAGACCGGCAGCATGCCTTTCAGTACGTCAAAAATAAGCACCGCTACGGCTGCGCCCTTGCCGCCAATTCGCAGGACGTTAGTCGCCCCTGGATTGCCGGAGCCGCTGTCGCGAGGGTCGGGAAGGCCAGCGAGGCGGCAAACGAGAATGGCGCTGGAGATTGAGCCGCAGAGGTAGGCGAGGATAACCAGTCCAGGCGCGATTGCACTCATCAGCTGTTCCATTTTGAAAGTGTCGTTTTATCCCCGGTGCGCTGCGCGTTATCCGCGCATTGGCTCGCAGAGACCCATAGCGATGCTATGCTCCTGGGGCCTTGCCGCGTCGCTCTCTTCCTGCAACGCAAATTATTTAGGGGATGTCTTTGCATCTGTGGATAATACGCATAATTGGCCGGAAGTGGTATCCGGTTTAGCCAAAAAGCAGGCAGGTCGTGATGGATATTGTATTTATAGAGCAACTTTCGGTAATCACCACTATTGGTGTTTATGACTGGGAACAAACCATTGAACAGAAGCTGGTGTTCGATATCGAAATGGCGTGGGATAACCGCAAAGCGGCGGCCAGCGATGATGTCAGCGATTGTCTCAGCTATGCTGATATCAGCGAGGCGGTCATCAACCACGTTGAAGGCGGGCGCTTTGCGCTGGTCGAGCGCGTGGCGGAAGAGATTGCTGACCTGCTGCTGGAAAAGTTTCAATCTCCATGGGTGCGTATTAAAGTCAGCAAGCCTGGCGCGGTAGCCCGGGCGGCCAACGTTGGCGTCGTGATTGAACGTGGCCTTAATCTGAAACAAAACTTTTCAGGTCATACTCGTTAAACAAATTGTGTTTATACCGGTCATAGAATCCGACCATCAGGCTATTTTATTTGCCGTTTTGTCCCCGGGAAGCGCCCGAAAGCCGCGCGTACAACCTGTACGCTCCCGTTTCTGCGCGCTGTCCGTGGCCAATATTGAAGCCTGATAGCCTGGTTATTCGTTTCTGGTTTTTTCATATTACTTTTTAAAGGGTTTAATTGGATGAGCGATATACACTCGCTGCTGGTGGCGGCAATATTGGGTGTGGTTGAAGGTTTGACCGAGTTTTTACCGGTTTCCAGTACTGGTCATATGATTATTGTCGGTCATCTGCTGGGTTTTGAAGGCGATACCGCAAATACGTTTGAAGTAGTGATTCAGCTTGGTTCCATTCTTGCCGTTGTTGTGATGTTCTGGCGTCGTCTGTTCGGCCTTATCGGTATTCATTTCGGCAAAAAGCCCGAGCATGAAGGCCAGGGCAGCGGTCGCCTGTCGCTTATCCATATTCTCTTGGGGATGATCCCGGCGGTAGTGCTGGGGCTGATTTTCCACGATACCATCAAGTCTCTGTTTAACCCGATAAACGTGATGTACGCGCTGATTGTCGGCGGCGTGCTGCTGATCGCAGCGGAAGTGCTGAAGCCAAAACAGCCCCGCGCGGTGGGCATTGATGATATGACCTATCGTCAGGCGTTCGTGATCGGCTGTTTCCAGTGTCTGGCGCTGTGGCCGGGCTTCTCGCGTTCCGGGGCGACAATTTCCGGCGGGATGCTGATGGGCGTAAGCCGCTATGCGGCCTCTGAGTTCTCATTCCTGCTGGCGGTGCCGATGATGATGGGCGCGACCGTACTGGATATGTACAAAAGTATTGGTTTCCTCAACGCCAGCGATATTCCGATGTTTGCCGTCGGTTTTATCACGGCGTTTATCGTCGCGCTGATTGCGATTAAAACCTTCCTGCAGCTGATTAAACGTATTTCGTTTATCCCGTTTGCCATCTATCGCTTTATCGTCGCGGCAGCGGTGTACGTGGTCTTCTTCTAAGCGCCAGCCCTCAGTCCTGCGGCTGGGGGCAACGCTTTTCTTTCCAGCGGGCGACGGCCTGAATCCGCCGACGCGTCAGCTCTTCACGAATCTCAATTCCCTGAAACCCTTCCGCAACGACCTCTTTTGTTGAGACCGCTCGGGCAACGTCCCATGCTTCCAGCAGCAGGCGACCCTGAGGGTAATCGCAGGCCTCAAAACCGGTGCGCCCGCGCACGTCGGCTTCACTGGTCAAGGCGATTTGCCTGACCCGCTGCGGCTTGCGCCAGGCATCAATATTATCGAACAGCTTGACCAGCGTTTTTGGCTGCAGCATGGGCAGGGTGTGAATCAGATCGTGAAATTCGGCGACCAGCTTTGCCAGATCGCGCAGCTCGTTGGGTACCCGCAGACGGGCGCAGAGCTGTTCGACCAGCTTTACGCCAGCCGGGCCGTGACCATGATGACGCGGCCAGAGCTCTTTTGGCGTCAGTCCTTTCCCGAGGTCGTGGCACAGGGTAGCGAAACGTACGTCGATTTCGGGTGACAGCATCGCCGCCATGGTGACGGTCATCAGGGTGTGCAGGCCGGTGTCGATTTCCGGGTGCCATTTAGCCGGAGCCGGTACGCCGTAAAGGGCGTCGACTTCCGGGAACAGCACCTTGAGCGCGCGGCAGTCGCGTAAGGTCTGGAAGAAGACCTGCGGGTTGCGGGTGGTAAGGGCGCTTTCCGTCTCTTTCCATACCCGCTCCGGCGTGAGATGCGCAAGCTCACCGGCATCGGCCATTGCGCGCATCAGCGCCATGGTTTCATCGGCGATACGAAACCCCAGATGCGCGTAGCGGGCGGCAAAACGCGCCACGCGCAGAACGCGTAGCGGATCCTCGCTAAAGGCGGGCGAGACGTGGCGCAGCAGGCGCTGGCGTAAATCAGACTGGCCGCCGTAGGGATCGATAATCTGACCGTCGGCGTCCTGGGCCAGCGCATTGATCGTCAGATCGCGGCGCAGCAGGTCTTGCTCAAGGGTAACGTCAGCGGCGGCATAGCAGGTAAAACCGGTGTAACCGGAACCGGACTTGCGCTCGGTGCGCGCCAGGGCATATTCTTCGCGGCTTTGCGGATGAAGGAACACGGGAAAATCACGGCCTACCTGCTGGTAGCCCGCGTCAAGGAGTTGCTGAGGCGTGGCGCCAACCACGACCCAATCTTTGTCTTTAACCGGTAGCCTTAATAACGCATCTCGTACTGCACCACCGACCAGATAAACCTTCACGCCTTACTCTCCCGTCTTCATTTTCTTACGATGATACGTAAGTCTGGCAGAGAAGACGAATTAGTTCATCCAACGGTCTTTGCGTTTGCGGCTCGGTACCAGGTGCGGCAATACCAGTCCCAGAATCAGGCCGACGCCCAGCACGCCGCCGCCGTACATAAACCACTGCATGATAATGGTGCGCTGTTTGTCATCAAGCTGCAGATTTGCGGCATTCACCTTCTTCTGCGCGACAACCAGCTCATTTTTCAGCTTTTGATTCTCTTCTTTCAGGCCGTTGATGACGGCATCGCTACCGGCGACTTTCTTCTGCATGTCCGCCGTGCGCTGGTTCCAGGTGGTATCAATGTTATTCAGTTTATCGGTCAGGGTTTTGACCTGGTTTTCCAGATCCGGCACGCGAGTGCGCAGGCTGGGCTCGTTGCTCAGCTCTTTCAAGGGGATCCAGGCGGTACGGCCGCTGCTGTCGCGCACCTGAGCATAGTTAGTGCTGTCGTTAGTTTGCAGCACTGCGACTTCTTCGCCGGCGTTGATGGTGCCCACAAGGCGATAGTTATCGCCCGGACCGCTGCGCACCCAGGTATTCAGTTCATCTGAAACGTAACGTTTTTCTTCCGCGTGAACCGCCGTGGCGGCGCTCAGCGCCAGCAAAGTCAATGTAATAAGGCGTAATTTTGGCATCAGGTCATCGTTTGGTCATAAAAAGTTGAACGATAGTAGTGGCATCGCCGAAGCGACGCAAAGTTTTCCGCCACAATCGGAATCATCCATCAGGTGGCCCGGCAAAATGCGCATTGCATGGCGATTCGCCGCAAAATACTATTTACTGACAAGAAATATCGTTGTTAGTTCGCCGCAATTTCCCGGCACAGCATATAAGCGGAAGAATTCAGTCATGGCTCAAGAAATCGAATTAAAGTTTATCGTTGATCAGAATGGCGTTGACGCGCTGCGTCAGCACCTCAATACGCTGGAGGCAAAGCACACGCCCGCGGGTCAATTACTGAATATTTACTATGAAACGGCGGATAACTGGCTGCGCCGCCACGACATGGGGCTGCGCGTTCGCGGCGACCAGGGGCGCTATGAGATGACGCTGAAAATCGCCGGGCGCGTCGTCGGCGGTCTGCATCAGCGTCCGGAATATAACATTCCGCTGGAAAGCCCTGAGCTGGCGCTGGAAAAGCTTCCGGCTGAAGTCTGGCCGCAGGGTGAACTGCCGGCGGAGCTTGCTGAGAACGTACAGCCGCTTTTCAGCACCGATTTTGAGCGTGAGCGATGGGTGGTCAAAGAAGGCGACAGCGAAATTGAAATCGCACTCGATCGCGGCGAAGTCAAAGCCGGCGAGCATCAGGAACCCATTTGCGAGCTGGAGCTGGAGCTTCTGTCCGGTAATACGCAGGATATTCTGACCCTTGCCCGCGGCCTGCTGGATACCGGCGTACTGCGTCAGGGAAGCCTGAGCAAAGCGGCGCGAGGTTATCATCTGGCGCAGGGCAACGAAGAACGCCCGCTGACCGCGTTAACGATCCTTCGCGTCGCGCCGAAAGCAAGCGTCGAACAGGGGCTGGAGGCGGCGCTGGAAAGCGCGCTGGCGCACTGGCTATATCATGATGAAGTCCTCAATCGCGGCAATGCGAAAGCGAAAGCGGAGATTTTGCACGCTATCGCCCGCGTGCGGCACGCGCTGGTACTGTTTGGCGGTATTGTCCCGCGCAAGGCCACCACGCTGCTGCGTGAACGTTTGAGCGAAGCCGAGGCGGCGCTGGCGGAAGCCGAAACGACCCAGGCGGCGCTTTTCAGCGTGGCGACCGTCAGAGCGAAGCTGGCGCTCACCGATCTGCTGGTTAACCGCGGCTGGCGTCCTTTCCTGAACGCAGCCGGAGAGCAGAAAATTGCCGGATCGTTTAAACGCTTTGCGGATATTCAGCTCTCCAGGGCGGCGGCGGAGCTGAAAAACGCTTTTCGTCAGCCGTCCGCTGACGGTTATGCCGATCAGCTTCCGCGTCTGACCCGCGAAATTGACACCGTTCAGCTGTTATCCGGCGCCTATGCCGATGCTGCCGCGCCGTGGCTGGAAAACTGGCAAGAAACCCGCCGGGCGATTGCGCATAATGACAGCAGCGTTATCGAATATTTTCGTCGCCAGGCGCTGGCCGCAGAGCCGTTCTGGCTGCATAGTGGAAAACGATAATTTCAGGCCAGGGAGCCCCTAAGATGCCGCTTTCTTCGCAATTACAGCAGCACTGGCAGACGGTCGCTGGCCGGCTGCCAGCGGATTTTCCCGTATCGACGTTGAGCGATCGGGCGCAATCAGTTATGGCATTCAGCGATTTCGTCGAACAGAGTCTGATCGCGCAGCCGCAGTGGCTGGCGGAGCTTGAAAGTGCGCCCCCCGAGGCGCAGGAGTGGCATCACTACGCCGAATGGCTGCAGGTGCGCCTGGCCGAGGTCAATGATGAAGCCGCGCTGATGCGCGAGCTGCGCCAGTTTCGCCGTCGGATCATGGTGCGTATCGCCTGGGCCCAGGCGCTATCGCTGGTCAGCGAAGAGAGCAGCCTGCAGCAGCTAAGCGCGCTGGCGGAGACCTTAATCGTCGCCGCGCGCGACTGGCTATACGCTGCCTGCTGTCGCGAATGGGGCACTCCATGTAATGCTGAAGGTACGCCGCAGCCGCTGCTGATCCTCGGGATGGGAAAGCTCGGCGGCGGCGAGCTGAACTTCTCCTCCGACATCGATCTGATTTTCGCCTGGCCGGAACATGGCGCCACGCGCGGCGGTCGTCGCGAACTGGATAACGCCCAGTTTTTTACCCGCCTCGGGCAGCGCCTGATTAAGGTACTGGATCAGCCCACCCAGGATGGCTTTGTCTACCGCGTGGATATGCGCCTGCGCCCGTTTGGCGATAGCGGTCCGCTGGTGTTGAGCTTTGCCGCGCTGGAAGATTATTACCAGGAGCAGGGACGCGACTGGGAGCGCTACGCGATGGTGAAAGCGCGAATTATGGGCGATAACGATGGCGTCTATGCCAGCGAGCTGCGCGCCATGCTGCGGCCGTTTGTCTTCCGCCGCTATATCGATTTCAGCGTGATTCAGTCTTTGCGCAACATGAAGGGCATGATTGCCCGGGAAGTGCGTCGCCGGGGATTAAAAGACAATATCAAGCTCGGCGCGGGCGGCATCCGAGAAGTGGAGTTTATCGTCCAGGTCTTCCAGCTGATTCGCGGCGGCCGTGAGCCAATGCTGCAGCAGCGGGCGCTGCTGCCGACGCTGGCCGCCATCGAAGAGCTACATCTGCTGCCGGAAGGGGATGCGCAGAGGCTGCGCGAAGCCTATCTGTTTTTGCGTCGTCTGGAAAACCTGCTGCAAAGCATCAACGACGAGCAGACGCAAACCTTGCCGCAGGATGAACTTAATCGCGCCCGGCTGGCCTGGGGGATGGGCGTTGCCGACTGGGATACACTCAGCTCGCGGCTGGCGGAACAGATGGCTAACGTGCGGCGCGTGTTTAATGAACTGATCGGCGACGATGAAACGCAGTCGCCGGATGAGCAGCTTGAAGAGTACTGGCGCGAGCTGTGGCAGGACGCGCTGCAGGAAGATGATACCAGCCCGGCGCTGGCGCATCTTGTAGACAGCGATCGCCGCAGCGTGCTGGCGCTGATCGCCGATTTTCGCAAAGAGCTGGACCGGCGCACGATTGGTCCGCGCGGTCGTCAGGTGCTTGACCAGCTCATGCCGCATCTGCTTAGCGAAATTTGTTCGCGCGCCGATGCTCCGGTACCGCTGGCGCGTATTACGCCGCTGCTCACCGGAATTGTCACCCGCACCACTTACCTGGAGCTGCTGAGCGAATTCCCCGGCGCGTTAAAGCACCTGATTAGCCTGTGCGCGGCGTCGCCGATGGTCGCCAGTCAGCTGGCCCGCCATCCGCTGCTGCTGGACGAACTGCTGGACCCGAATACGCTTTATCAGCCAACGGCCACCGATGCCTATCGCGATGAACTGCGCCAGTATCTGCTGCGCGTACCGGAAGATGATGAAGAGCAGCAGCTGGAGGCGCTACGCCAGTTTAAGCAGGCGCAGCTGCTGCACATCGCTGCGGCCGATATCGCCGGAACCCTGCCAGTGATGAAAGTGAGCGATCACTTAACATGGCTGGCGGAGGCGATGATTGACGCAGTCGTCCAGCAGGCATGGCTGCAGATGGTGGCCCGTTACGGGCAGCCGACGCACCTGCACGATCGCCAGGGGCGCGGTTTTGCGGTGGTCGGCTACGGCAAGCTGGGGGGCTGGGAGCTGGGCTACAGTTCCGATCTCGATTTGGTGTTCCTCCACGATTGCCCGATGGAGGTGATGACCGACGGCGAACGCGAAATCGACGGCCGTCAGTTTTATCTGCGCCTGGCGCAGCGCATCATGCATCTTTTCAGTACCCGCACCTCGTCAGGCATTCTGTACGAAGTGGATGCTCGCTTACGCCCCTCTGGCGCAGCGGGGATGCTGGTCACTACCGCCGATTCCTTTGCTGATTATCAGCAGAATGAGGCATGGACATGGGAACACCAGGCGCTGGTTCGCGCCCGCGTAGTGTATGGCGATCCTGAGCTACAGGCGCGCTTTGACGCCATTCGTCGGGATATTCTTACTACCCCGCGAGAAGGCGAAAAACTGCAGACCGAAGTGCGGGAAATGCGCGAAAAAATGCGCGCTCACCTGGGGAATAAGCATCACGATCGCTTTGATATTAAAGCCGATGTCGGTGGGATCACCGATATTGAATTTATTACTCAGTATCTGGTCCTACGCTATGCCAGTGATAAACCGAAGCTCACGCGCTGGTCCGATAACGTTCGTATCCTGGAACTGCTGGCGCAGAACGACATTATGGACGAGGCAGAGGCGAGGGCGTTAACTCACGCTTACACTACGCTGCGCGATGCGCTACATCACCTGGCGCTGCAGGAACAGCCGGGGCACGTGGCGCCAGATGCGTTTAGCCAGGAGCGTGAACAGGTCAGCGCCAGCTGGCAGAAGTGGTTGATGGCTTAACTAAAAAACCGGGTGTGCTATTATCGCGCGCAAAGTTTGCGTCTCGCAGGAGAGAGTAATGAAAGTAACGCTGCCAGAGTTTGAACGTGCAGGAGTGTTGGTGGTTGGCGATGTGATGCTGGACCGCTACTGGTATGGTCCCACCAGCCGTATTTCGCCGGAAGCGCCGGTACCGGTGGTGAAGGTGGAAAATATCGAAGAACGTCCTGGCGGCGCGGCAAACGTGGCGATGAACATTGCGTCGCTCGGCGCGACCTCCCGCCTCGTTGGTCTGACCGGGATTGACGATGCCGCCCGTGCGTTAAGTAAGGCGCTGGCTGACGTCAACGTGAAGTGCGACTTCGTATCCGTCCCGACGCATCCGACGATTACCAAACTGCGCGTGCTGTCGCGCAACCAGCAGCTGATTCGTCTCGATTTTGAAGAAGGGTTCTCCGGCGTCGATCCGCAGCCGATGCACGAACGTATTCAGCAGGCGCTGGGCTCTATTGGCGCCCTGGTGCTCTCTGATTACGCCAAAGGCGCGCTGACCAGCGTCCAGACCATGATCAAGCTGGCGCGCGATGCGGGCGTTCCGGTGCTTATCGATCCGAAAGGCACGGATTTTGAACGCTATCGCGGCGCTACCCTGCTGACGCCTAACCTCTCAGAATTTGAGGCGGTAGCGGGTAAATGTAAGGATGAAGAAGAGATCGTTGAACGCGGCATGAAAATCATCGCCGATTTCGACCTCTCTGCGCTGCTGGTGACCCGTTCCGAGCAGGGGATGACGCTGCTGCAGCCGGGGCGACCGCCGCTGCATATGCCCACGCAGGCCCAGGAAGTCTATGACGTTACCGGCGCGGGCGACACGGTCATCGGCGTGCTGGCGGCGACGCTGGCTTCCGGCAATACTCTGGAAGAAGCTTGCTACTTTGCCAACGCGGCGGCTGGCGTCGTGGTGGGTAAACTCGGTACCTCTACCGTTTCGCCTATCGAACTGGAGAACGCGGTACGCGGGCGCTCCGAGACCGGTTTTGGCGTGATGAGCGAAGAAGAACTCAAGCTGGCGGTAGCCGCGGCGCGCAAGCGCGGCGAGAAAGTTGTGATGACCAACGGCGTGTTCGATATTTTACACGCGGGCCACGTTTCCTACCTGGCGAACGCTCGCAAACTGGGTGACAGGCTGATTGTCGCGGTGAACAGCGATGCTTCAACCCGGCGTCTGAAAGGCGAGTCTCGTCCGGTCAACCCGCTGGATCAGCGAATGATCGTGCTGGGCGCGCTGGAGGCCGTCGACTGGGTGGTTTCTTTTGAAGAAGATACTCCGCAGCGGCTGATTGCCGGAATTCTGCCGGATCTGCTGGTGAAAGGTGGGGACTATAAGCCGGAGCAGATTGCCGGCAGCGAAGAGGTGTGGGCAAACGGCGGCGAGGTGCTGGTGCTCAACTTCGAAGATGGCTGCTCAACGACCAATATCATCAGGAAGATCCAGAAAGATAACAATCAGTAATGTTTTCTCTCTTCACTGGAGCGGCTGCTAATCCGGATCTGGTAAGCGAAAATAAGCGTAACCAGCGATAACGCTGCAAATTCGTACAACAGAGGCCCGCGATCGTCTAATCGTGGGCCTCTTTCTATTTAATGACGGCATAAATGATTTGGCTCAATAAATAGCCATTTCAGGCGCATTTTTCGTACAAAAAAAGTTAAGGTAAGGATAAATACTGAAGTCAGTAAAAAGCATATGACCAATCAGAACACCAACGGCTGAAGGAGTATGCGTATGAAGAATAAAGACATGTATTTAATGAAGAATTTTGATTTTCTGGCCCAGAGTTTCGCCAGAATGAACGCACAAGGTCAGCCCGTCGATCTTCAGGCCATTGTCGGCAATATGGATGAAGAGCATCGTGAATGGTTTTGTCAACGCTATGAACTTTACTGCCAGCAGGCGAATAAAGCCATGACCCCTGAAGCGGAGCTGGAGCACTAATCTACTTACCCTCAACCGATACGACAACGGGCCTGACGGCCCGTTGCTTATTTTTAGAGCTTCTCTTCGGCGTCCGGCGTCGCCGGCGCGTTTAGAGGACGATTTTCCAGCTCGCTCAGACGTTGCTCCAGAAGCGCCAGCTTTTCACGCGTGCGCAGCAGCACCTGCGTCTGCACGTCGAACTCTTCGCGGCTTACCAGGTCCAGGCGAGTTAACTGCGACTGGAGCACCTGACGAATTTTTTTCTCCACGTCTTCCCCCAGATCGCGGAGCCCCTTCGGCATCGATTCATGAACCTGGCGGGCGATTTGTTCAATTTTTTTCGGGTCAATCATGGTGGTTTCCTGCTCTGGTCGGTTATTCGCTCATTGTAGTGCGATCGGCGGTACCTATAAACCATAAATGTTTGAAGCTTATGCATTGCCGACGATAGTCAATAGCGTTATAGTTACTTCGCTTATTCTCAGGGCGGGGCGAAATTCCCCACCGGCGGTAAATCAACCATAGCGTTGAAAGCCCGCGAGCGCTTTCTGTAAATGCAGAAAGGTCAGCAGATCCGGTGTAATTCCGGGGCCGACGGTTAGAGTCCGGATGGGAGAGAGTAACGGCTCAGTCGGGTTTTCGCCCGCTTGCGTTGACTTTTGCCGCTAAACCGGCGCTCCTAAGACTGCCCTGATTCTGGTAACCATACAATTAATGAGGTTTATTTACCATGAATCAGACGCTACTTTCCTCTTTTGGTACCGCTTTTGAACGTGTGGAACGTGCTTTAGATGCACTGCGCGAAGGCCGCGGTGTGATGGTACTTGACGATGAAGACCGTGAAAACGAAGGCGATATGATTTTCGCCGCAGAAACCATGACCGTTGAGCAGATGGCGTTGACCATTCGCCACGGTAGCGGCATTGTCTGCCTGTGCCTGACGGAAGATCGTCGTAAACAGCTCGACCTGCCAATGATGGTAGAGAACAACACCAGCGCCTACGGTACCGGTTTTACCGTCACCATCGAAGCTGCTGAAGGCGTGACTACCGGCGTTTCCGCCGCTGACCGCGTAACGACCGTACGTGCGGCAATTGCCGATGGCGCGAAGCCGTCAGACCTGAACCGTCCTGGCCACGTTTTCCCGCTGCGCGCTCAGCCGGGCGGCGTTCTGACCCGCGGCGGCCACACCGAAGCTACAATCGATCTGGTCACCCTGGCTGGCCTCAAACCGGCGGGCGTACTGTGCGAACTGACTAACGACGACGGCTCTATGGCGCGTGCGCCGCAGTGCATTGAGTTTGCTAAACAGCACAATATGGAAGTAGTCACCATTGAAGATTTAGTGGCTTACCGTCGCGAACACGAGCGTAAAGCCAGCTAATTGCCGCTGGTTGCTGAATAAAGCCCGCCTTATGGTGGGCTTTATTGTTTTTAGCTTTTGTTTAGCCAATCCCTACCGTTTGCAAAACCACCAGGCTTAATCCCATTACCGACATTCCGCACAACACGCCATAGCTCGGGTTGCTTTGCGGATCGAGTTCTTTCGCCAGCGGCATGAGCTCATCAACCGATAGCGCAATCATAATACCGGCAACCGCGGCCATGACCGCGCCCATCATCACCGGAGAGATCACGCTGCCCAGTACCAGCCAGGCCAGCACGCCGCCGAAGATTTCCGCCATCCCGGAAAGCCCTGCCCAGAATACCGCTTTACTCCTGGAACCCGTGGCGGCATAGACCGGCCCTGCTACTGCCAGCCCTTCCGGGATGTTATGCAGCGCGACGGCTAACGCGACCCCCATGCCCAGCTCAAGGTTATTGCTGGCCGTCACAAAAGTGGCAATACCTTCAGGAAAGTTATGTAGGCTAATGCCTAACGTCAGCAATATCGCCGTACGTCGCAGATTTCGCGGGCGGGAGATGCCGGGGTTCATCAGATCTTGCGCATGGGCGTGAGGCAGCATGCGGTCAAGCGCAAAGTAGCCGAGAAGGCCGATGATAAACATGCCGTAGCCGAGCAGCGGCGACATGCCTTCAGTCGCCAGCGCAGCGGGCAGCATCTCCATTAAGGAAATGAGTAGCATGATCCCGGCGGCGAAACCCAGAGAGAAACCCAATAAGCGGTTCGAGGGTTTCTGGCCGAGCACGCCGAATATTGCCCCAATAAAGGTGGCGCTCCCTGCCAGCAGAGTCAAAATGATGGGTGAGGACAACATTCACCTCCTTATGAAAATGATTCTTATTGAGAATATCGCTATTCATAGACGATCGCGAGTGCACGGATTCACTCTTTACCGCCCCTTACATTCAAATTTTCTGACGATCATCATCATGCTTATCTGAGTTTATCCTGAATCAAAAGCGCGTAATGTAAATACATCAACTCTCTCTCAATCAAGGATATCACTATGTCCCGTATCCGCATGCCCGCGCTATTTTTAGGCCATGGCAGCCCGATGAACGTGCTGGAAGATAACATCTATACTCGCGCCTGGCGGCATCTGGGCGAGACTTTACCGCGGCCGAAAGCCATCGTGGTTATCTCCGCTCACTGGTTCACTCGCGGTACGGGAGTGACGGCGATGGAAGCGCCGAAAACGATTCATGATTTTGGCGGTTTTCCACAGGCGCTATACGATATGCATTATCCGGCTCCGGGTTCACCTGAACTGGCCCAGCGCCTGGTTGAGCTGCTGGCGCCGGTGCCGGTGACGCTGGATAAAGAAGCCTGGGGCTTTGACCATGGTTCATGGGGCGTGTTGATTAAAATGTATCCCGACGCCGATATTCCGATGGTGCAGCTAAGTATTGATAGCACGAAACCCGCCGCATGGCATTTCGAAATGGGGCGTAAGCTGGCTCAGCTGCGCGATGAAGGCATTATGCTGGTGGCAAGCGGCAACGTGGTGCATAACCTGCGCACCGCACGCTGGCACGGCGAGAATACGGCCTATCCCTGGGCGGAGTCGTTTAATAACTACGTGAAGGCGAACCTGGCATGGAAAGGCCCCGTGGCGGAACATCCGCTGGTGAATTACCTGACGCATGAAGGCGGATCGTTATCTAACCCAACGGCCGATCACTTCCTGCCGCTGCTGTACGTACTGGGGGCCTGGGACGGCGAGGAGCCGATTACGATCCCGGTAGAAGGAATGGAAATGGGATCCCTGAGCATGCTGTCAGTGGTGATTGGCGCTTGAGAACAGATAAACCCCGGCCGTACGCGATACTGCCGGGGTTAGAGGTTACTCAACGAAAATGTGCGGATAAAAACGCGATAGATCCTGGGTGATCATCGCCCGGTCTTCGCGAATGCCAATACCCGCCGGCTGGTCGTTAATCAGCCAGCTGCCGATGAGCGTGTAGCTGTCGCCAAACTTCGGCAACGGATAGAACTCCTGCACGATGGTGCCTTCTTCACCGTACGGACCTTCTACCGCCTCCAGCACTTTGCCGTTTTCAACAATAGAAATGTTAGCGCCTTCGCGGGAGAAAATGGGCTTGATAACGTACTTGTCCATTTCCGGGTGCGCATCTTCACTGAAATAAGCGGTCAGCAGGTTCGGATGGTTGGGGAACATCTCCCACAGCAGCGGCAGCAGCGCTTTGTTGGAGATGATGCTCTTCCAGGCCGGCTCCAGCCAGCGCACGCCTGCATCTTCCAGCTTGGTGGAGAACACCTCGCGCAGCATGTATTCCCACGGATAGAGCTTGAACAGATTACCAATCACCTGATCCTGGAGGTCGGTAAACTGGCCTTTTTCACCCAGTCCAATGTCTTCGATATAGAGAAACTCAGTAGCCACGCCCGCTTCTGCGGCGCAGTCCTGTAAATACTGCACGGTGCCACGGTCTTCAACGGTATCGCGGCAGCAGGCCATGTGGAGCAACTGGAAGCCGAACTGCTCGCGAAGCTCGCTGAAGCGATCGATCAGCTTCTCCTGCAGGCTGTTAAACTGATCGCTGCCCGCGGGCAGTTGACCGGCGTTCAGCTGATCTTCCATCCAGATCCACTGGAAGAATGCCGCTTCGTACAGCGAGGTCGGCGTATCGGCATTGTTCTCCAGCAGTTTCGGCTCACCGACGCCGTCCCACGCCAGATCGAGACGCGAATACAGCGAGGGCTGATGGGTTTTCCACGACTGACGCACGAATCCCCAGGTATGTTTGGGGATGCGGAATTTGGTCATTAAATCATCGCTGGCGATGACTTTTTCAACCGCCTGCAGACACATCTGGTGCAGTTCTGCCGTGACGTCTTCGAGCTTCTCAACCTGCGCCAGCGTCAGTTTGTAATAAGCTTCTTCGCTCCAGTACGGCTCGCCGTACATGGTGTGAAAGTTAAAACCATATTCTGTCGCTTTTTCACGCCAGTCCGGGCGCTCGGTAATGCTGATTCTTTCCATGTCGCTTAGCCGCCCATCGAGCGTGATGAAGAGGAGCTCGCCGAGCTGCGCTGCATTGTTGACTGCTTGGCGACCGAGTCGCCAAATCCGCCGCGCGTCACGGTGCTGGTGGTGGCCGGTTTTGGCGCCATTGCGGTTTTCGGCACGTTCATGGTACGGCCCGGCTGCGCTGCGCCGTAGCTCTTACCGCCAGCGTCGGTATATTTACCATAGGCCGGGCTGGCCGGGTTTTTTGAGCTGAACAGCGGCTGCTGAGCGCCCATTCCGCCGCCCATCATCCGGCCCATCATGTAGCCAGCCATCAGCGGCATCCAGAAGCTGCCGCTGCTTTGCGCCTGAGCCTGGTTTTCCGGAGCCATACCGGCCTGAGCCGGCGCCTGCTGGCACTGACCTTCACCGAACTCGGCGACGCAGTCTTCGCGGGAGGCGTATTTAGGGGCTGTACGTTCCGCTTCTTTAAGCGCGTTATTGTAGGCAGTGGTGCACTCTGCGGCTTTGCTCGGGTTGGCGGCAGAGCAGTCATCGGCGTTTTGATAAAGAGAAACCGTTTCATCGCTTTGTTCACAACCGGCGAGCATAAACACGGCCGTAACGGCAAGCGCAACGGGAGTTAAATGGCGCGCGCTCCAGCTTTTGCGAAAGGAGGCGTGATTAATATTTTTTGTCCGTTTCATGATTGTCTTCCTGGACCCAGTGGTATGCGTTTTGTTAACGCTCAGGATAGAGGATGAGTGGTGGAAAATGAAGCGAATAGGGGCGGAAAGCGGGAGATCTTTACGTTGCCTTACGTTTAACGCTTCGCTTACCCGTGTGGGTAAGCGAAGCGCGGACGACGCAAGCGGACTACTGGCGGAACGGGTTGCTGCCGCTGGTGCTGCGTGCTGATGCTGGTTTTGCCGCGGCGGTGTTGCTGTAGCCGTCGGCGCTGGCATCCTGCTGAGGATTTTCCGGCGCGACGCTATCCGGTGAAGTCGGAATAGACTTGCCCAGCGTATTGTTCAGCGCAACCAGATCCTGCTCGTTCAGCGTACCGAGTGCGGATTTGATGTTCAGCTCGTTAATCAGGTAGTTATAACGCGCGTTGGACAGTTGCTGTTTTGCGTTATACAGCGTAGTGGTCGCGTCCAGGACATCGACGATGGTACGCGTACCTACCGAATAACCCGCTTCCATAGCATCCAGGGAACTTTGCGCGGAAACCACGGCCTGTTTGTAGGCATTAATGCTGCTGATAGACGCGTTCACGTTGTTAAAAGATGAACGAACGGTCTGCACCACGCTACGGTGGGCGCTTTCCAGCTGTTCGCTGGCGCCGACAAAGTTGTACTGCGCCTGTTTAACCTGAGAGTTCACCATTCCGCCCTGATACAACGGCAGGGAGAAGCTAAGGCCGATTTTGTTCTGCCCTACGTCAGCGTCCTGTGAAATGCTCTTAGAGCCGCTGTAGCGGTTATTAGATACTCCGCTGGATGCGTTCAAATTCAGGGTCGGCAGATGCCCATCCTGCGCCTGGCGAATCTGCTCGCGCGCCAGATCCTGGCTCAGACGCGCCTGCAGCAGCGACAGGTTACGGCTTTCCGCTTCTTTCAGCAGCGCGTTAACGGCTGACGGTTTGTTGGTTTTAAAACCATCCACGTTGAGCGACGCCAGTTCTGGATAGTAGTTGCCGGTCACCTGGCGCAGTTCTTCGACGGCGTTATCGAGATCGTTGCGCGCGGTCACTTCGTTCGCCAGCACAGCATCGTACTGCGAGCGGGCGTTTTGTACGTCAGTGATGGCAACCAGGCCAACGTTAAAGCGCTGGGTGGTCTGATCTAACTGACGATAAATCGCCTGTTTCTGCGCTTCGGTATAGGAGAGCGTATCGATCGCGGCCAGCACTTTAAAATAGGCGGTTGCGGTATTGAGGATCAGCGTTTGCTGGTCCGTCTGGTAGGTGACGTCCTGAATACCGGCTTGTTTTTCCTGCAGCGTCAGCGCGCGCCACTTCGACATATCGAACAGGACCTGCGTGAGCTGTAGCGAGCCGCTGGTAACGTTAGAGTTCTGGTCTTTATAATCACGGAAACCGCTGGTATAGGTATAGTCCGCACCCAGACCGAGCTGCGGCAGTAATGGGCTACGCGCTTCGTTGATCTTCTCGAATGCGGCATCACGATCGGCTGCTGATTTACGCAGATCAGGGTTACTGATACGCGCCTGCTGATAAACCTGCAGCAGGTTTTCTGCCTGGCTCATGGCGCTGAAGCCAGTCAGGCCCAGGCCGATAAGGATGGGAAAGAGTTTCTTCATTTGCATTCCTTGTTGTGAAGCATTTAGCGCTACTCAAATTCTAAAAATAATCGCTGATTGTATAGAGTCTGTTACCGTAAAAAGTTGGCGTTATGTGCCATGGGGCGGTAATTTGCACCAATCTAACATACGCGCCATAAAACGGTAGCCACACCGTCTATAAATTCATAACTTCATATTCTACAGGATATCGAAATGAGTAATGTCAATCAGCAGGAGATTACCTTCTCTAAAAACGATGTAGAAATTATTGCACGCGAAACGCTCTATCGTGGTTTTTTTTCGCTCGATTTATATCGTTTCCGCCACCGCCTGTTTAACGGTGAGATGAGCGGCGAGGTGACCCGCGAAATTTTTGAGCGCGGTCACGCAGCAGTCTTGCTACCCTTTGACCCGGTGCGTGATGAAGTGGTGCTCGTCGAGCAGATCCGTATTGCGGCGTATGATACCAGTGAGAGCCCGTGGCTGCTCGAAATGGTCGCCGGCATGATTGAAGAAGGCGAGTCGCCTGAAGATGTCGCCCGCCGTGAGGCGGTAGAAGAAGCCGGGCTTAATGTCGGCCGTATTAAGCCGGTCCTGAGTTACCTGGCCAGCCCCGGCGGCACCAGCGAAAGGCTGTCTATTATGGTGGGTGAAGTCGATGCAACGACGGCAAAGGGGATTCACGGACTGGCCGATGAAAATGAGGATATTCGTGTCCATGTGGTAAGCCGGGAACAGGCTTATCGGTGGGTAGAAGAGGGGAAAATCGACAACGCAGCCTCTGTCATTGCGCTGCAATGGCTGCAACTGCATTATCACAATTTACGAAACGAGTGGACAAAATGAAGCGTTATACACCTGACTTCCCTGAAATGATGCGCCTGTGTGAAACCAATTTTGCTCAGCTGCGCCGCCTGTTGCCGCGAACGGATGCAGCGGGAGAAAAGGTGAGTTACCAGGTGGGCAATGCGCAATACCGATTAACGATCGTCGAATCGACCCGCTACACTACCTTAGTGGCGATTGAACAGACTCTGCCAGCGGTAAGCTACTGGAGTCTGCCGTCAATGACGGTACGGCTCTATCACGATGCAATGGTCGCTGAAGTGTGTTCAAGCCAGCAGATCTTTCGCTTCAAAGCGCGGTATGATTATCCTAATAAAAAGTTGCATCAACGCGACGAAAAGCATCAAATTAATCAGTTTCTGGCCGATTGGCTGCGATACTGTTTAGCACATGGAGCGATGGCGATTCCGGTTTGTTAGCGTCGTGAAACCTAAGGACACCATTTGGAAAGCCTGTTAAACCTACCTTTGGCTGGTGAGGCCAGAGTCAGGATATTACAAATTACTGATACTCACCTGTTTGCTGAAAAACACGAAACGCTGTTAGGTATCAATACCTGGGAAAGCTATCAGGCTGTACTGGATGCTATCCACGCCTCTCAGCGAGAATGCGACCTGATTGTTGCCACAGGCGATCTGGCGCAAGATCACTCCGCCGCGGCCTATCAGCATTTTGCTGAAGGCATCGCGAGTTTTGCTGCACCCTGCGTCTGGCTACCGGGCAATCATGATTTTCAACCGGCGATGTACAGCACGCTGCAGGAATCAGGCATCTCCCCCGCTAAACGCGTATTGCTGGGCGACCACTGGCAAATATTGCTGATGGACAGCCAGGTGTTCGGTGTGCCGCACGGCGAGCTGAGCGATTTCCAGTTGGAGTGGCTTGAGCAGAAGCTGACGGAGGTTCCTGAGCGTTACACGCTGCTGCTGTTACACCATCATCCTCTGCCGTCAGGCTGTAGCTGGCTGGATCAGCATAGCCTGCGCAATGCCGGGGCGCTTGATTGCGCGCTGGCTGCTTTTCCTCGCGTTAAGCATCTGCTGTGCGGTCATATTCACCAGGAGCTGGACCTTGACTGGAACGGGCGGCGAATGATGGCCACGCCATCCACCTGCGTGCAGTTTAAGCCGCACTGCGCTAACTTCACGCTCGATACCGTCTCCCCAGGCTGGCGCTGGCTGGAACTGCATCCTGACGGCACCTTGACCACTGAAGTTTGCCGCCTTGAAGGCGTGAAATTTCACCCGGATATCGCTTCAGAAGGATACTGATGTCTACGCTTCTCTACCTGCATGGTTTTAACAGCTCACCGCGGTCGGCAAAAGCGACTGCGCTGAATGAGTGGCTGGCGCGGACTTATCCCCACATCTCTATGGTGATACCTGAGCTCCCGGTTTATCCTGCGCAAGCGGCGGAATATCTGGAGGCCCTCGTGCTGGAACACGGCGGCGAACCGCTGGGCGTTGTCGGCTCCTCGCTGGGGGGATATTATGCGACCTGGCTATCGCAGTGTTTTATGCTGCCCGCGGTGGTAGTGAACCCTGCGGTGCGCCCGTTCGAGCTGCTGAACAATTTCCTGGGCCCCAATGAGAATCCATACACGGGGCAGCAATATGTGCTAGAGTCACGCCATATTTACGATCTCAAAGTCATGCAAATTGACCCGCTGGAAGCGCCGGATTTAATCTGGTTATTACAGCAAACGGGCGATGAAGTGCTTGATTACCGCCAGGCCGTTGATTTTTTCGCCTCCTGCCGACAAACGGTAGAGGAGGGCGGTAATCACGCATTTGTTGGCTTTGAAGATCATTTCACTCAGATTATCGATTTTCTGGGCCTGCGCTAAGCGGTTCGGAACGACCTACGAATACACACCATGACGCAATCTTCATATAACGCTGATGCCATTGAGGTACTCACCGGGCTAGAGCCGGTTCGCCGCCGTCCGGGAATGTACACGGATACCACACGACCAAACCATCTTGGTCAGGAAGTTATTGATAACAGCGTGGATGAGGCTCTGGCCGGTCACGCGAAACGCGTGGAGGTCATTCTCCATGCCGATCAGTCGCTGGAAGTTATCGACGATGGACGCGGAATGCCGGTGGATATCCACCCTGAAGAGGGGGTGCCGGCAGTTGAACTGATTCTTTGCCGCCTGCACGCGGGAGGGAAGTTCTCCAATAAGAACTACCAGTTCTCCGGCGGCCTGCACGGCGTCGGGATTTCAGTGGTCAACGCCTTATCGAAACGCGTTGAAGTGAACGTGCGCCGCGACGGTCAGGTCTATAGCATCGCCTTTGAAAACGGCGACAAAGTGGAAGATCTCCACGTGACCGGCACCTGCGGTAAGCGCAATACCGGGACCAGCGTTCATTTCTGGCCGGATGAAAGCTTTTTTGATAGCCCACGTTTTTCCGTCTCGCGCCTTTCGCATTTGTTAAAAGCCAAGGCCGTTCTTTGCCCGGGCGTAGAGATTGTTTTCCGCGATCTGGTCAACGACAGCGAGCAGCGCTGGTGCTACGCTGATGGCCTGACCGACTATCTTAGCGAAGCGGTTAACGGCCTGCCTCTGCTGCCGGAAAAACCGTTCGTCGGCACCTTCTCTGGCGATACCGAAGCGGTCGACTGGGCGCTGCTGTGGCTGCCGGAAGGCGGCGAGCTGCTGACCGAAAGCTACGTCAACCTGATTCCTACCATGCAGGGCGGAACCCACGTTAACGGCCTGCGCCAGGGCTTACTGGACGCCATGCGCGAGTTTTGCGAATACCGAAACATCCTGCCGCGCGGCGTGAAGCTGTCGGCGGAAGATATCTGGGAGCGCTGCGCCTACGTACTCTCCGTGAAGATGCAGGATCCGCAGTTTGCCGGGCAAACCAAAGAGCGCCTCTCTTCACGCCAGTGCGCCGCGTTTGTTTCCGGAGTCGTCAAAGATGCCTTCAGCCTGTGGCTAAACCAGAACGTCCAGTCGGCAGAGCTGCTGGCGGAAATGGCGATCTCCAGCGCCCAGCGTCGCCTGCGCGCGGCGAAAAAAGTGGTGCGCAAAAAGCTAACCAGCGGTCCGGCGCTGCCCGGCAAGCTGGCGGACTGCACCGCCCAGGATTTGAACCGAACCGAACTGTTCCTTGTGGAAGGGGATTCGGCGGGCGGTTCTGCCAAGCAGGCGCGCGATCGCGAATATCAGGCGATCATGCCGCTGAAAGGTAAAATCCTTAACACCTGGGAAGTCTCTTCCGATGAAGTACTGGCTTCACAGGAAGTGCATGACATTTCTGTCGCCATCGGTATCGACCCGGATAGCGACGACCTGAGCCAGCTGCGCTACGGCAAGATTTGTATTCTGGCGGATGCCGACTCCGACGGTCTGCATATCGCAACCCTGCTGTGCGCGCTGTTCGTCAGACACTTCCGTAATCTGGTTAAACACGGCCATGTTTACGTGGCGCTGCCGCCGCTATACCGTATCGACCTCGGTAAAGAGGTGTATTACGCGCTGACGGAAGAAGAGAAAACCGGCGTGCTGGAACAGCTTAAGCGGAAGAAGGGTAAGCCAAACGTACAGCGCTTTAAAGGGCTGGGCGAGATGAACCCGATGCAGCTGCGTGAGACGACGCTGGATCCGAATACCCGCCGTCTGGTGCAGCTGATTATCAACGATGAGGACGAACAGCAGACGACTGCCATGATGGACATGCTGTTAGCGAAGAAGCGTTCTGAAGATCGGCGTAACTGGCTACAAGAGAAGGGCGATTTGGCTGAGCTGGACGGGTAATAAAAAAATCGGCCAGGGAACTGGCCGATTTATTTTGTGCGCTTAAATACCGGATTCCAGAATACGGATATTCATCTCCAGCACGTCGCCTTTAACGGCTTCACCGTAGGCTTTCATGTGCGGAGTCTGCAGGTGCGCTTCAAGATGGGCGACGCTTTCCCACTGCTCGACCATGACAATGGAGTCCGGCGAGGTGGTCTGAAAACTGACGCCAGCGGCGTGATCCACCAGCGGCGCATAGCCGTGACAGCCCTCTTCCTGGAGAACGGTCGGGGTAATTTTTGCGAACTGATCCAGCACCGCCTGACGATGGTGTTGCCCCGGACGAGTGCGAATTTCAGCAATCACTGTCAACATGGTTAACTCAACTCCTTCTGTGTATTCTCATCATACTTCAAGCCGCCGCCAGAGTAGCCGCGCTTGTCGTCTTTTCATAACTCAGTACAGTTAACCAAAAATTTCCGCCAGATGCTTGCGATATTCTGCCGTATAACGCGGAACATCGGGCATTTTGATCACATCGTTGGCGATGAAGGTCGGCAGGGCGCTCATCCCAAGGAACTGGTTAGCCTTATGGAACGGCAGGTAAACGCCGTCGACGCCGACGCCGTGGAAAAACTGATCTTTCTCGGTGAAGGCTTCCATCGGCGCATTCCAGGTCAGGGACAGCATATATTTTTTGCCCTGAATCAGGCCGCCGGAACCATATTTCTTACTGGCATCGGAGCGGGTGCGGCCATCGCTGGCGTACAGCGCTCCGTGACCTTCGGTAAAGACGTCGTCGATGTACTTTTTCACCGTCCAGGGCGCGCCCATCCACCAGCCCGGCATCTGCCAGATAACCACGTCAGCCCAGAGAAAATTCTGCACCTCTTCTTTTACATCGTATTCGCTCTCGGCGCGGACGACCTTGACATCATGCCCGGCGTCGCGCAGATAACCATCCGCGACCTCGGTCAGGGTGTCGTTCAGCTGGCCGTTAGAGTGGGCGAATTTTTTCGCACCGTTGATAATCAGAATGTTGCTCATTTTTTATCCTCAACCTTTCAATTTTGTGAGTCATGTTACCCCGTCGGGCAGAGCGGTAAAATGAGCAAAATGTGCAAAGTCTTTTGCTTTTTTAGCAATAATAGCGCTACCAGCGAATGCGCGCTTCGAATCCGCCGTCCCGGGCGTTGCCGAAACTGGCTGTCATTCCGTGCAGCGCGGCGATACGTTTGACGATGGATAGCCCAAGACCGCTGCCGGGTTGTTCCTGTCCCGGCGGGCGATAAAAGCGCTCGCCGATACGCGCCAGGGCTTCGGCGCTAATGCCCGGGCCGTTATCGCGCACGCGAAATTCACCAGCTTCAAGCGTGATATCGACCTGGCTTCCGGCGGCGCTATAGCGTACGGCGTTATCTAAAAGATTGCGCACCAGCAGGCTTAACAGCAGCGGCTGGCCGGTGCGTGCGACGTTATCCGCATTCAGATGCAGACGCAGCTCAACGCCGGCCTGCTGAGCGGGGTGGTACATCTCCATCACCGCCGACTGCAGCAGGTCGTCCAGGGCGACGCGCTGGATATCGTCCAGCTGCGCCAGCGAATCCAGGCGCGACAAAGTCAGAAGCTGATCGACCAGGCGGGTTGCGCGATCGATACCCTGGTGAAGCTGCGCCAGCGCTTTATCCAGCCCCTGCGGATCGTCCTTCGAAAGCTGGGCTACTTCAGTTTGCACCTTCAGCGCCGCCAGTGGACTGCGCAGTTCGTGGGCCGCATCGGATGTGAAGCGACGCTCGCGGATCATGGCATCATGCGTGCGGATAAACAGCTGATTTAGCGCGTCGACCAGCGGGCGAACTTCATTGGGCACGTTTTTATTATTCAGCGTTTCGGCGGAATCCGGCGCCCGGGCGCGCAGCGTGTTGGCCAGCTTTTTCAGCGGCGCCAGTTCCCGGCTTAACAGCACGATGAGTAGCAAAAACATAAGCGGCAGCGCAATCAGCCAGGGCGTGAGCTGGCTGGTGACGATATCCAGCGCCATCTCGCGACGGTAATCCCACTCCTGGCCGACAACGATACGATGGCGGCCGTCGCGGGTGGTGAGCCACAGAAAACGCCACTCGTCGTCATCGCCGCGCAGATAGCCGTCGCTGAATCCCTCCCGATTGCGGCCCCACGGGATATCCTGGCCATTCTCGCCATCGTTAAGCACCATCTTGCCATCGGTGGTAAAGATAGCGAAAGCCAGCGCGTCGTCGTCGAGATGACCGTGCTTGACCTTCTTCTTCTCTCGCACCTGCGAAGAGAGAGTGTGAAGCTCGTCAAAATTCATTGCGCTAAGGCGGCGGGCGAATAGCAGCTGCTGGGTATCGAAGAGCTTATCCAGCTTATCGGTCGTTTGTTGCCAGGCCACAAAGCTGGCGATGCCCCATGCGGCGCTGGTCAGCAGCAGGAAAAGGAGCGTCAGGCGAACGCGCAGGCTCAGTTTGCCCAGTCGTTTCATGCGTCCCCCAGGGTGTAGCCGATACCGTGAACGGTGCGAATGAAACCGCTGCCGAGTTTACGGCGTAGATGGTGGACGTGCACCTCTATCGCATTGCTGGAAACGTCGTCATCCCAGCTGTAGAGTTTTTCTTCGATCAGCTTACGCGGCAGCACGCGTCCGGCGTTACGCATCATCAGCTCCAGCAGAGCAAACTCCTTTGGCTTGAGCGCCAGGCTTTCGCCGTTCAGGGTGGCCGTGAGCCGGCCCGGGTCGAGAACCACGCTGCCGTGCCGCAGCTCGCTGCTGCTCTGGCCGTGGGCGCGGCGCATCAGCGCTTCCAGACGGGCGGCGACTTCAATCAGCGCAAAGGGTTTGCATAGATAGTCATCGGCGCCGAGCCGAAGCCCTTCAACCCGCTGGCTGAGCGCGTCGCGGGCGGTAAGGATCAGTACCGGTTCATGGCGGCCTTTGTCGCGCCATTCGCGCAGGATATCCAGCCCATCAATGCCGGGAAGGGTCAGGTCCAGAATAATGGCGTCATAGGGGGCGTTGTACAATGCGGCTTTTCCTTCCTCACCGCGGGTAAACCAGTCGACGCTGAATCCCATTTTTGTCAGCCCTGCCTTGAGGCCGTCACCGATCAGTTTATCGTCTTCCACCAATAAAATACGCATTCTCCTGCTCCTGTATCCCTCGGCTATTCCAGCAGTAAAGCGCGTTGCGGCGCGCCCTGTACAGGAATAAAATTTATTTTTTCCGCTTAAGAAGTTGTTAAGTTTTGCCCGGTGTAATAGTGACGATATAAACACAAAGGGAGAACACATCATGAAGAAAATCGCCGCAATGACCGCCATCATCGCTTTAGTTTCCATGCCGGTACTGGCTGCTGAACAGGGCGGATTTTCCGGCCCTGGCTCCACGCAAACCAGCCAGACAACCTCGCAAAATGGCGGGTTTATTGGCCCGAACGGGAGCGTAACGACGGTTGCGAATGCGAAAAGCCTGCGTGACGATACCTGGGTGACCCTGCGCGGTAAAATCGTGGAGCGTATTTCCGATGATCTGTATAAATTCCAGGACAGCTCCGGCACCGTCAACGTCGATATCGATCACAAGCGCTGGAACGGCGTGACCGTTACACCGCAGGATACGGTAGAGATCCAGGGCGAAGTCGATAAAGACTGGAACTCAGTGGAGATCGATGTAAAGCAGATTCGTAAAATCACCCCCTAATTTGCGAATCGCCTTCAGCCATAACTGAAGGATGCTCACGGAATTCCTCAACCGGCCTAACGCCCTGTGACTCAGGGCGTCAGATAGGGTATTATCGCCGGTAGTTTTGCCGTCCGAACGGCCGGTACGCAGATTGAGGATTCACGATTAATGAGCGATATGGCAGAGCGCCTTGCGCTGCATGAATTTACGGAAAACGCCTACCTTAACTACTCCATGTACGTCATCATGGACAGGGCGCTGCCGTTTATTGGCGATGGCCTGAAGCCGGTCCAGCGTCGCATCGTCTATGCGATGTCTGAACTGGGTCTGAACGCCAGCGCGAAGTTCAAAAAGTCCGCCCGCACCGTCGGTGACGTGCTGGGTAAATACCATCCCCACGGCGACAGCGCGTGCTATGAAGCCATGGTGCTGATGGCTCAGCCCTTCTCCTACCGCTATCCGCTGGTTGACGGTCAGGGAAACTGGGGGGCGCCGGACGATCCTAAATCCTTCGCCGCAATGCGTTATACCGAATCCCGTTTGTCGAAGTATGCTGAACTGCTGCTGAGCGAACTGGGGCAAGGCACCGTTGACTGGGTACCAAACTTCGACGGCACTTTGCAGGAGCCGAAGATGCTGCCTGCGCGCCTGCCCAATATTCTGCTAAACGGTACTACCGGCATTGCCGTTGGGATGGCGACGGACATTCCGCCGCACAACCTGCGTGAAGTGGCCCGGGCGGCCATTACCCTGATTGAAAAGCCGCAAACTTCGCTGGATGACCTGCTGGATATCGTGCAGGGGCCGGATTATCCTACCGAAGCGGAAATCATTACCCCCCGTGCCGAAATCCGCAAAATCTACCAGAATGGCCGCGGTTCGGTGCGGATGCGCGCGGTATGGGCCAAAGAAGACGGCGCGGTGGTGATTAGCGCGCTGCCGCATCAGGTTTCCGGCGCCCGCGTGCTCGAGCAGATCGCCGCCCAGATGCGCAACAAAAAGCTGCCGATGGTGGATGATCTGCGCGACGAGTCGGATCACGAAAACCCGACTCGCCTGGTGATCGTCCCGCGCTCTAACCGCGTCGATATGGAGCAGGTGATGAACCACCTGTTCGCGACGACCGATCTGGAAAAGAGCTATCGTATCAACCTGAATATGATCGGGCTCGATAACCGTCCAGCGGTTAAAAACCTGCTGGAAATCCTCTCGGAATGGCTGACCTTCCGTCGCGATACCGTGCGCCGTCGTCTCAGCTACCGTCTGGAAAAGGTCCTCAAGCGCCTGCATATTCTTGAAGGTTTGCTGGTGGCGTTCCTGAATATCGATGAAGTTATCGAGATCATTCGTCACGAAGATGAGCCGAAACCGGCGCTGATGTCACGCTTCGGCCTCAGCGAGACCCAGGCGGAAGCGATTCTGGAGTTAAAACTGCGCCATCTCGCCAAACTGGAAGAGATGAAGATTCGCGGCGAGCAGAACGAGCTGGAAAAAGAGCGCGACAACCTGCAGGCCATCCTGGCCTCTGAACGCAAGATGAATAACCTGCTGAAGAAAGAACTGCAGGCCGACGCCGACGCCTTTGGCGACGATCGCCGTTCGCCGCTGCGCGAGCGCGAAGAAGCCAAGGCGATGAGCGAGCACGATATGCTGCCGTCTGAGCCGGTGACTATCGTTCTGTCGCAGAGCGGCTGGGTACGCAGCGCCAAAGGTCACGATATTGACGCGCCGGGGCTGAACTATAAAGCGGGCGACAGTTTTAAATCGGCCGTGAAAGGGAAGAGCAATCAGCCGGTGGTCTTTATTGACACTACCGGGCGCAGCTACGCGATTGACCCGATTACCCTGCCGTCCGCGCGCGGTCAGGGCGAGCCGCTCACCGGTAAGCTGACGCTGCCTCCGGGGGCGACGGTTGAACATATGCTGATGGAAGCCGATGATCAAAAACTGCTGCTGGCTTCCGACGCAGGCTACGGATTTATCTGTACTTTCAACGATCTGGTGGCGCGCAACCGCGCCGGTAAGACGCTGATTAGCCTTCCGGATAACGCGCACGTGATGCCGCCGCTGGTAATAGAGGACGAATCTGACATGCTGCTGGCCATTACCGCTGCCGGCCGCATGCTGATGTTCCCGGTCAGTGACTTGCCGCAGCTGTCGAAAGGTAAGGGCAACAAGATTATTAATATTCCGTCGGCGGAAGCGGCTGCGGGCCAGGATGGCCTGGCGCATCTGTTTGTCCTGCCGCCGCAAAGTACGCTGACGATTCATGTCGGTAAGCGGAAAATTAAACTCCGTCCGGAAGAGCTGCAAAAAGTGACCGGCGAGCGCGGCCGCCGCGGCTCTCTGATGCGCGGATTGCAGAAAATCGATCGGATAGAGATTGATTCTCCGCGTCGCGCCTCTGCGGGCGGTAGCGAAGAGTAAGATGCACCTCCCTCGCGGTGAGGCGGGGGAGGTGAATATTTACCGCAAAAACGTTGTTTATTCAGGCATTGCGATTAACAATGTGCTCCCAGGGAACCTGTGCCCGGCCTGAATTGCGCTATGGCGTCAATCATTTGCTAAACAGCGAGTATAATTCTAAGCGGTTTGGGTTTTAGAGGTAGCTATGCTATTTATTTTTCGACTAATTATCGTTGTCATTTACTGTATTCTGGTGTGCATCTTCGGCTGTATCTATTGTCTGTTCAGTCCGCGTAATCCTAAGCACGTCGCCACCTTCGGTCACCTTTTTGGCAAGCTGTCGCCGGTCTTCGGTCTGAAGGTTGAACTCCGCAAGCCTGCCGATGCCGAAAGCTACGGCAACGCTATCTATATCGCTAACCACCAGAATAACTATGATATGGTGACGGCATCGAATATCGTACAGCCGCCGACCGTTACGGTAGGTAAAAAAAGCCTGGCGTGGATCCCTTTTTTCGGCCAGCTCTATTGGTTGACGGGGAATCTACTGATTGACCGCAATAACCGGACAAAAGCGCACGGCACCATTGCAGAAGTCGTGAACGCATTTAAAAAGCGCAAAATATCTTTTTGGATGTTTCCGGAAGGGACTCGCAGCCGCGGTCGCGGTTTGCTGCCTTTTAAAACCGGTGCCTTTCATGCGGCTATCGCGGCGGGCGTACCCATTATTCCGGTATGCGTGTCTAATACTTCGAATAAAATTAAGCTCAATCGCCTGAATAACGGTCTGGTGATTGTCGAAATGCTGCCGCCGGTCGACACCAGCCAGTACGGGAAAGAGGGCGTTCGCGCGCTGGCGACGCACTGTCGCGAGCTGATGTCCGCGAAAATTGCCGAGCTGGATAAAGAAGTTGCCGAACGCGAAGCGGCCGGCAAGAAATAACACAGGAAACGCCGCAAACGGCGCGCGTATTGCTGGCGGGAAACGAATTCCCTTATTCATTAGTCAGTGTCTCATGGAGTTAATATGTCACTCAGTCGGCGTCAGTTCATTAAGGCTACAGGCGTAGCGCTGTGCGCAGGCGCCGCGCCGCTGAAGGCACAGGCTGCTGGTCAGCAGCCCGCGCTGCCGATTCCTCCTTTGCTTGAGTCCCGCCGCGGGCAGCCGCTATTTTTGACGCTACAGCGTGCGCACTGGTCGTTTACGCCGGGCACCCGCGCATCGGTGTGGGGGATTAACGGCCGCTACATGGGGCCAACCATCCGCGTCTGGAACGGCGACGATGTGAAGCTGATCTACAGCAACCGCCTGACGGAAAACGTCGCGATGACGATACGCGGTCTGCAGGTTCCCGGTCCGCTGATTGGCGGCGCGGCGCGTATGATGTCCGCCAACGCCGACTGGGCTCCGGTGCTGCCGATCCGCCAAAGCGCGGCGACGCTGTGGTATCAGGCCAACACGCCAAACCATATGGCGAAACAGGTTTATAACGGTCTTGCCGGGATGTGGCTGGTAGAAGATGAGGTTAGCAAGAATTTGCCGATCCCTAACCACTACGGTGTGGATGATTTCCCGGTGATTATTCAGGACAAGCGCCTGGATAACTTCGGTACGCCTGAATATAGCGAACCCGGCAGCGGCGGCTTCGTTGGCGATACGCTGCTGGTGAACGGCGTGCAGGGGCCTTTTGTTGAAGTGTCGCGCGGCTGGGTGCGCCTGCGTCTGCTGAATGCGTCTAACTCCCGGCGCTACCAGCTGCAGATGAGCGATGGTCGGTTGCTGCACGTCATCTCCGGTGACCAGGGGCTGCTTCCAGCGCCGGTTTCGCTAAAGCAGCTGTCGTTGGCTCCGGGCGAACGGCGCGAAATCCTGGTCGACATGACCAACGGCGATGAGGTGTCGATAACCTGCGGGGAAGCGGCGAGTATCGTCGATCGTATTCGCGGTTTCTTCGAACCGTCGAGCATCCTGATTTCAACGCTGATTCTGACTTTGCGCCCGACGGGCCTGCTGCCGCTGGTGACCGATAGCCTGCCTGTGCGCTTGCTGCCTACGGAAATGCTGGCCGGCGCGCCGATCCGCAGCCGCGATATTACGCTTGGCGACGATCCGGGAATCAACGGCCAGCTGTGGGATCCGCAGCGTATTGATATTACGGCGCAGCAGGGAACCTGGGAGCGCTGGACGGTGCGCGCCGACCGTCCGCAGTCGTTCCATATTGAAGGCGTCATGTTCCAGGTGCGTAATGTGAACGGTTCTGCGCCGTTCCCGGAAGACCGCGGCTGGAAGGATACCGTCTGGATCGACGGGCAGGTTGAGCTGTTGGTCTATTACAACCAACCCTCCTGGCCGCACTTTCCGTTCCAGTACTTAAGCCAGACGCTGGAGCTTGCCGACCGCGGCTCCATTGGCCAGATTCTGGTGAATCCGGCGCCGTAATTTATTTTGTCCCGGCCTGCTGCCGGCCGGGATTGGAAAAACCTCCTTCATTTCTCCCATCGTTCCGGCTTATAATCGCCGCCCTTTTTGATTATTTTTTTATCATTTTCCCCGGAAGCAATATGAGCGCAATATCCCTGATCCAACCGGATCGTGACCTTTTCTCCTGGCCGCAGTACTGGGCCGCCTGTTTTGGCCCCGCGCCTTTTCTGCCAATGTCGCGAGAAGAGATGGATCAACTTGGCTGGGATAGCTGCGACATCATCCTCGTGACCGGCGATGCTTATGTCGATCACCCGAGCTTCGGGATGGCGATTTGCGGACGCATGCTGGAATCCCAGGGATTCCGCGTGGGAATTATTTCCCAGCCGGACTGGAACAACAAAGATGACTTCATGCGTCTGGGTAAACCGAACCTGTTCTTCGGCGTGACTGCCGGTAACATGGACTCGATGATCAACCGCTACACTGCCGACCGTAAGCTGCGCCATGACGATGCCTACACGGCGGGTAACGTGGCCGGTAAACGCCCGGATCGCGCTACGCTGGTCTACACTCAGCGCTGCAAAGAGGCATGGAAAGATGTCCCGGTGATCCTCGGGGGCATCGAAGCCAGTCTGCGCCGTACCGCGCACTATGACTACTGGTCCGATACCGTGCGCCGTTCGGTGCTGGTGGACTCTAAGGCCGATATGCTGATGTTCGGCAACGGCGAGCGTCCGCTGGTGGAAGTGGCGCACCGTCTGGCCGCCGGCGAGCCTATCGGGCAAATTCGCGATGTACGCAACACCGCCATCATGGTGAAGGAAGCGCTGCCTGGCTGGAGCGGGGTGGACTCCACGCGTCTGGACACGCCGGGGAAAATCGACCCGATCCCGCATCCGTACGGTGAAGATCTACCGTGCGCGGATAACAAAACCGTCGCGCCGCCAAAGCAGGAAGCGAAGCGCGTTACCGTCCAGCCGCCGCGTCCTAAGCCGTGGGAGAAGACCTACGTCCTGCTGCCTTCCTTTGAGAAAGTAAAAGGCGATAAAGTTCTCTACGCGCATGCCTCGCGCATTCTGCACCATGAAACTAACCCCGGCTGCGCCCGGGCGCTGATGCAGAAGCACGGCGAGCGCTATATCTGGATTAACCCGCCCGCCATTCCGCTCTCAACCGAAGAGATGGATAGCGTGTTTGCGCTGCCCTATAAGCGCGTTCCGCATCCTTCTTACGGCGATGCCCGCATTCCGGCCTATGAGATGATTCGCTTCTCCATTAACATCATGCGCGGCTGTTTTGGCGGCTGTTCGTTCTGCTCGATTACCGAGCATGAAGGTCGGATCATTCAGAGCCGTTCCGAAGATTCGATCATCAATGAAATCGAAGCGATTCGCGATACGGTGCCCGGCTTTACCGGTATTATTTCCGATCTTGGCGGCCCGACGGCCAATATGTATATGCTGCGCTGCAAGTCGCCGCGCGCCGAGCAGACCTGCCGCCGCCTGTCATGCGTTTATCCAGATATCTGCCCGCATATGGACACCAACCATGAGCCGACGATTAACCTTTACCGTCGCGCCCGCGATCTTAAAGGCATCAAAAAGATCCTCATCGCATCCGGCGTTCGTTACGACATTGCGGTTGAAGATCCGCGCTACATCAAAGAGCTGGCCACCCACCACGTCGGCGGTTATCTGAAGATTGCTCCTGAACATACCGAAGAGGGGCCACTGTCGAAGATGATGAAGCCGGGTATGGGCAGCTACGATCGCTTTAAGCAGTTGTTCGATACTTATTCGAAGCATGCGGGTAAAGAGCAGTATCTGATTCCATACTTTATTTCCGCCCACCCGGGGACGCGAGATGAAGATATGGTGAATCTCGCGCTGTGGCTGAAGCAGCATCGTTTCCGCCTGGATCAGGTGCAGAACTTCTATCCGTCGCCGCTGGCGAACTCGACCACCATGTATTACACCGGCAAGAACCCGCTGGGTAAGATTGGCTATAAGAGTGAGGATGTGGTGGTGCCGAAGGGCGACAAACAGCGCCGCCTGCACAAGGCGCTGCTGCGCTATCACGATCCGGCCAACTGGCCGCTGATCCGTCAGGCGCTGGAAACGATGGGTAAAAAGCACCTGATCGGCAGCCGTCGCGATTGCCTGGTACCGGCGCCGACGCTGGAAGAAATGCGCGAAGCGCGTCGCCAGAACCGCCATACCCGACCGGCGTTGACGAAGCATACGCCGATTGTGCACCAGCGTTCGAACGGCGGGGCGACGGCGAAGAAGCCCGTGAAACGCGGCAAGGTTGCCGGTCGTTAAGCCTGCAGTATTGCCCGGTGGTGCCTCGCTGACCGGGCCTGATCATCCCGGGCCCGGTCAGCCGCTTGCCAAACGGCAAAGCAAATTCTATGGCTATGCTTCTCTGATTCTGGCCGCCAGCGCTGCCAGCTTTTCATCATCCGCCCGCTCGTGATCGTGGGAGGAGAGATAGCCTTCATATTGCGCAAAAAACTTAGTCTGACGCGACTCGATCGGCCGCCATTGGGACATATCCCCGGTGCCGTGCATCGGACTGAGTTTGCTGTGGACATGGTCAACGCCATAGCCTTCAAAAAACATCCCCGTACGTCCCACGTCATCGAAGGATTTATCCAGAAGCTTTGCCACCTTCTGCGTCGCCAGCACCAGGTCGGCTAGCGCCTGCGGCGGCATATCAAACGCATAGCTGGGATAGTGCTTCTTCGGGATCACGACCGTAAAACCGTCGGTATTTGGATAAATGGAGAGAAAGGCGAGGTGATGCTCATCTTCCCACACCTTGTGGCAGGGGGCTTTCCCCTCAACAATTTGACAGAAAATACAGCTCATCAGCACGCATCCATTTGATTGCAATAAGCCATAAATGTACGTGGTTTTAGCCGGACTGCAAAGCGATGCTCCGCCGGGATCCGACGGAGCAGGAAGGATTAGCCGCCGAACTGATCCGGGTCAGGCCCGAGGCGTTTGTTTTTGTCCAGCTTAGTGATTTCACTCAATTCATCTTTATCGAGACGGAAGTCCCAGACGTTAAAATTCTCGGCGATGCGCGACGGCGTCACGGATTTCGGGATCACCACCAGGCCGCTATCGAGGTGCCAGCGGATAACGATTTGCGCCGGCGTTTTGCCGTATTTGTCCGCCAGTTGGTGAATAATTTTCTGATCGAAAACTCCTTCACCGCCCTGTGCCAGCGGGCTCCAGGACTCGGTCTGAATTTTATGCGTCGCATTCCAGGCATGAAGCTGACGCTGCTGCAGCAGAGGATGCAGTTCAATCTGGTTTATCACCGGGGCGACGCCGGTTTCATCAATGATTTTTTGCAGATGGTGGACCTGGAAATTACAGACGCCGATGCTTTTTGCCAGCCCTTGCTGCTGTAGCTCAATTAGGCTTTTCCAGGCATCAACATAATGGTTCGTAGCCGGCACCGGCCAGTGAATGAGGTATAAGTCGACGTAGTCGAGTTTGAGTTTTTTAAGGCTTTCCTGCAGCGCTTCACGGGGCTGCTTTTGATCGTCATTCCACAGCTTCGTGGTGACGAACAGCTCATCGCGGGCGACGCCTGCGCTGCTCAGTGCATTGCCGACGCCGGTTTCATTCTGGTATACGGCGGCGGTGTCAAATGAGCGATAACCGACTTCCAGCGCCTTATGAATGGCGGAGACGACTTCCTCGTTGCCTGCTTTCCACACGCCGAGCCCCAGCTGCGGCATCAGGTTGCCGTCGTGTAGTTTTATAACGGTTGGATGTGTCATGCCTTCCTCCTGTTAATGAACTCAGCGGGACAGAATCCGCTGAGGGGTAGCATTAAGTCTGGACGAAATAGCTAAAAACGGTAGTTAAACTCCTCTCCTTTGCGCGAGTTTACGCGTCGGAGAGGGCGTTGATTAGCGTGCAGCCTCGTAAATACGGCGGCTGACGTCCAGAGTAATATCCTGATTTTCACCCAGTTGGGTCATACCGTGCTCCTCCAGTTTCGCCAGCAGCGCCGGGATGGAGCTACCATCCAGACCGTAGGCGGAAAGGCGAGTCGGGACGCCCATGCGTTCGAAGAAATCACGCGTTGCGGCGATGGCGGCATCAATACGCTCTTCTTCAGAACCTTCGGTGATGTTCCAGACGCGAGCGGCGTACTGCAGCAGTTTAGCGCGTTTAGCCTCGCGTTTTTCATTCCACAGCGCCGGCAGAACGATGGCCAGCGTCTGCGCGTGATCGAGCCCGTGCATGGCGGTCAGTTCGTGGCCCAGCATGTGCGTCGCCCAGTCCTGCGGTACGCCTGCGCCGATCAGGCCGTTCAGCGCCTGGGTGGCGGCCCACATAATATTGGCGCGAACGTCGTAGTTTTCCGGCTCTTTCAGCGCCTTCGGACCGTCTTCCACCAGGGTCAGGAGAATGCCTTCGGCGAAACGGTCCTGGATTTTACCGTCGACCGGATAGGTGACGTACTGCTCAACGGTATGGACGAATGCGTCAACGACGCCGTTAGCCACCTGGCGCGGCGGCAGGGTGTAGGTGTAAACCGGATCCAGAATAGCGAACACCGGCTGGACGTGGGTGGACATAAACGCGCGTTTGTCGCCGGTGGTTTTACGCGAGATCACCGCGCCTTTATTAGATTCGGAACCGGTCGCAGGCAGCGTCAGCACGGAGCCCATCGGGATAGCGCTGGCCACTTTGCTGCCGTAAGTTTCGAGAATTTCCCACGGATCGATACTGGCATCGTAGTGGGCCGCCGCGGCGATGAATTTAGTGCCGTCGAGAACGGAGCCGCCGCCCACCGCCAACAGGAAAGTGATCTTTTCATCACGCGCGATTTTCACCGCGTTCATCAGCGTTTCGTAGGACGGGTTTGGCTCGATGCCGCCAAATTCCCGAACGTCAATGCCGTTCAGCGCGCTGAGAACCTGATCAAGCACGCCGGTTTTCTTCACGCTACCGCCGCCGTAGGTGACAAGCACACGTGCATCCGCCGGGATTTGATCGCGCAGATTTTCAATCGCGCCTTTGCCGAACTGAATGCGGGTTGGGGTATGTAGGTCGAAATTGTTCATGGCTGGTGCCCTCAAATAGATAAAACCGCCAGCAGAGACAATACCTCTGCCAGATGACGGACATTGTGTTCCCGCGGACCGTTCCCCTCAATGCACATTCCTGCCGTTGTCTTGCCCATTTCTCTTTGTAGCTGGAGAAATTCGCCGGAAGTGCGCACAATGCGAAGGTATAAAAACGTTCGGAGAAGCACGATAAATGAACCGCGCTGAGATATGCCAGCTATTAACGTATAAGGTTAATCAGCTGAAAGATAAAGAAGAAATGCTTAATGGTCTGCTGCCGGATATCCGCCTGCTGTACGGCACTCAGCCGGGGACGCGTACGCCGGTCATGTACCAGCCGGGGATCGTTTTTCTCTTTTCCGGGCATAAAATTGGCTATATCAATGAGCGTACCTTCCGCTATGACACCAATGAGTATCTGCTGCTGACGGTTCCGCTGCCGTTTGAGTGCGAAACTTTTGCCACCCCGGAAGTACCGCTGGCGGGAATAAGGCTGAATGTCGATATTCTTCAACTGCAAGAACTGCTGATGGATATCGGGGAGGATGAGCAGTTTCAGCCGTCCATGGCGTCAAGCGGAATCAACTCTGCGGTGCTGTCCGAAGAGATTCTGTGCGCGGCGGAGCGGCTGCTGGATGTGATGGAACGCCCGCTTGACGCGCGCATTCTTGGCAAACAGATCATCCGCGAAATTCTCTATCACGTGCTGACCGGGCCGTGCGGGGGAGCGCTGCTGGCGCTGGTCAGCCGTCAAACCCACTTCAGCCTGATCAGCCGCGTGCTGAAGCGCATCGAAAGCCAGTACACTGAGAACCTCAGCGTCGATCAGCTGGCGGCTGAGGCCAATATGAGCGTCTCGGCGTTCCACCATAACTTTAAATCGGTTACCAGCACCTCCCCGCTACAGTATCTGAAGACTTATCGCCTGCATAAAGCGCGCATGCTGATGATCCACGACGGCATGAAAGCCAGCGCGGCGGCGATGCGGGTAGGGTATGAGAGCGCATCGCAGTTCAGCCGCGAGTTTAAGCGTTATTTCGGCATGACGCCGGGAGAAGATGCGGCACGCATCAGGACAATACAGGGGATGTAATAACGATCTCAGGGCGGCAAATCCTCGCCGCCCTGGCACCCTATCAGGCGTTGCAGTATTTCTTTTTAATCACCACGATAACTGTACCGAGCAGCCCGGCTATCAGCAGCGCGATAGGCAGAATCATCAGGCAGGTCATGACCTGATCTTCATGACGTTTTACGAAGGGAATCATACTCAACGCATAGCCCAGACCGGTAACTACCCCAACCCACAGCAGCGCGCTCAGCCAGTTGAAAAACTGGAAGCGGCGGTTCGGCAGCCCGGAAATGCCCGCCATGGTTGGCAGAAGGGTGCGAACAAACGCCAGGAAGCGTCCGGCCAGCAGCGCCAGCAGGCCGTGCTTGTCAAACATGCAGGTTGCCCGCTGATGGTATTTATGCGGCAGATGCCCAAGCCAGCGCTTAACCGTGGCGGTATTACCCAGCCAGCGCCCCTGAATATAGCTCAGCCAGCAGCCGAGGCTGGCTGCAGCGGTTAAGATAGCGACAGTCGGTACAAAGTCCATCACGCCTTTGGCGATTAGCGCGCCGGCGAGCAGCAGCAGGCTATCGCCCGGTAAAAACGAGGCGGGCAGCAGACCGTTTTCCAGAAACAGGGTTGCGAACATGACCAGATATACAACGCCCACAACGTGGGGGTTTGCCAACGCGGCAAAATCATGCTGCCACAGAGCGGCGACGATTTCTTGAATGACAACCATGGACTTTCCTAAGTGGTACCGTGTTTTTTATTTAGTGTACTCCTGAAGAGGCCCGAGCACCTTGATCCCGGGCGCAACTAAAGCGGCCGCTTTTCTTAAAAACGTCCGCTATTGTTGCCACTGACTGTCACTTTACACGATACGCGCGAAGCCCGCCGCTAAATCATCCAGCAGATCGGTAACATTTTCTAACCCGATATGTACCCGAATTAGCGTGCCGCTGAAGTCAACTTCAGCATCAGGACGGATTGCGGCAATGTGTTCCGGCTGATTGGCTAAAATCAGCGATTCAAAGCCGCCCCAGGAGTAGGCCATGCTGAACAAGCTGAAGTGGTCGAGGTAGGCGGACAGCTCGGCATCGCTCAGGCGTTTGTTCAGCACGAAAGAGAACAGACCGCTGCTACCGGTGAAGTCCCGCTTCCAGTACTCATGGCCTTTGCTGCCGGGCAGGGCGGGATGATTCACGCGCGCTACCTGCGGATGCTGTGCCAGCCATTCGGCAATCTGCAGGCTACTCTCATGATGCTGACGCAGGCGGACGGCAAGGGTGCGCAGGCCGCGGCTGGTCATGTAGGCGGTATCGGCATCCACCATTTGCCCCATCAGGTAGGCATTTTCCCGCAGCTGCGCCCAACAGCGCTCATTGGACACCGCAGTGCCGACCATCGCATCGGAATGGCCGATCAGGTACTTGGTTCCGGCCTGAATAGAGATATCGATACCAAACTCCAGCGCTTTGAACAGTACTCCCGCCGCCCAGGTGTTATCGATCATAATGATAGCTTGCGGAGCGACGCTGCGCACCGCCGCGACGATCGCCGGGACATCATGAACTTCCATGGTGATGGAGCCGGGCGATTCGAGGAATACCACTCGGGTATTCGGCTGTACCAGACGGGCAATATCGCCGCCGATAAGCGGGTCGAACCAGCCGGTGGTTACGCCGAGTTTGGCGAGGATTTTAGTGCAGAAATCCTGGGTCGGCTCGTAGGCGGTATTGGTCACCAGAATATGGTCGCCCTGCTCGACGAACGCCAGGATAGTATTTGCGACCGCCGCTGCGCCGCAGGGGAAGAGGGCGCAGCCGGCGCCGCCTTCCAGTTCGCACATCGCTTCCTGCAGGGAGAAGTGGGTTAGCGTCCCGCGACGACCGTAGAACAGTTCGCCTTTGGCGCGGTTGCGGGTGGCGTGCTTTTTCGCTTCGACGGTGTCGAAAACCAGCGATGACGCGCGCTGAATCACGCTGTTGACCGAGCCCTGAGTATATTTTTTGCTGCGCCCGGCATGAACCAGCGCAGTATCAAGATGTTTATCAGCCATGTTCAGATAACCTGTTTTTATACGTCTGGACGTCTAAACTATCATGAATGCCCGTTGATGTACCGGGTCACGGCGGATACAGGTAAAAATTTTACTAACCGCGGGGTCAGCAACTTTTTTACTGCGTAAGCGCAAGGAAAATAAACGTGATTTGCTGCACAGTGTAAATACTAATGAGAACCACTATCAATTCGATGTCGTTTTGATATTATTGTGCGCAGATTTTGTGATTTACGTCCTGGAGATACAGTGTGGGTAATAATTTGATGCAGGCGGATCTCTCCGTTTGGGGTATGTATCATCATGCCGATATTGTCGTTAAGGTAGTGATGATCGGCCTGATTCTGGCGTCGGTCGTTACATGGGCTATCTTTTTCGGCAAAGGCGCAGAAATCCTGGCCAGCAAGCGCCGCCTCAAGCGCGAACAGCAGCTGGTTGCTGAAGCACGCTCTCTCGACCAGGCCAGCGATATCGCTAACGGTTTCGATGCGAAAAGCCTGACCTCGCAGCTGATCAACGAAGCGCAAAATGAGCTTGAGCTTTCTGCGGGTTCTGAAGATAACGAAGGCATTAAAGAGCGTACCGGTTTCCGACTGGAGCGTCGCGTCGCGGCGGTAGGTCGTTACATGGGACGCGGCAACGGTTATCTGGCGACCATCGGCGCGATTTCCCCGTTCGTCGGCCTGTTTGGTACCGTCTGGGGCATCATGAACAGCTTTATCGGGATTGCCCAGACCCAGACCACTAACCTGGCGGTTGTTGCTCCGGGCATCGCGGAAGCGCTGCTGGCCACGGCAATCGGCCTGTTCGCTGCGATTCCGGCGGTCGTCATCTATAACATTTTCGCCCGAATGATTGCCAGCTACAAAGCGTCCCTTGGCGATGTCGCCGCCCAGGTTCTGCTGCTGCAAAGCCGCGATCTGGACCTGAGCGCCAGCGGCGTTAAGCCGGTACGTACCGCCCAGAAATTACGCGTAGGTTGATGCTCTATGGCGATGCATTTTAACGAAAACCTCGATGATAACGGCGAAATGCACGATATCAACGTGACGCCGTTTATCGACGTCATGCTGGTGCTGCTGATCATCTTTATGGTGGCGGCGCCGCTGGCGACCGTTGACGTGAAGGTCAATCTGCCTGCGTCCTCCAGCCAGCCGCAGCCGCGTCCGGAAAAACCGATCTATCTCTCGGTGAAGGCGGATAAAACCATGTTCCTCGGCAATGACCCCATTACTGACGAGAACATGATTGCGTCTCTGGATGCGTTGACCGAAGGTAAGAAAGACACCACGGTCTTCTTCCGTGCGGATAAAACCGTGGACTACGAGACGATGATGAAAGTTATGGATACCCTGCATCAGGCGGGTTATCTGAAGATTGGTCTGGTGGGCGAAGAAACCGTCAAAGCGAAGTAATCTCCCCTTTCCACGCATCTCCTCAGGCTGGCCTTGCGCCAGCCTTTCTTATAGTTGAAGCAAAAACTTGTAAGACCAATCGTGTAGATGTGTGACAACTTTCTCAGTTAACAGAAAACATAAACCCGATGCGAAAAATGACAATAGGATAGTTTTTATCCTCCCTCTAGAGTGAATACCACTTCATCTGAGAGGGATTATATTGTGAATCACGATAATAAACTGTCATTTGCGGAGAAGCTGGGATACGGCATGGGAGATGCAGCCTGCGGTATCGTCTACTCTTCGGTAACCATGTTTCTGACATGGTTTTATACGGATATTTACGGACTCTCCGCTGCCGCAGTCGGAGTGATGTTCCTGGTGACGCGGGTTCTGGATGCGATTACCGATCCGCTAACCGGCATCGTTGCAGACCGTGTGAAGACCCGCTGGGGCCATTTTCGCCCGTGGCTTATCTGGTTTGCCGTCCCTTATGCCGTGCTGGCGGTAATGACCTTCACTACTCCGGAATTTGGCGCATCGGGTAAACTGGTTTACGCCTACCTGACTTACACCTTACTCATGCTGTGTTACACCTTTATCAATATTCCCTACTGCGCGCTGGGCGGAGTCATCACGCGCGATGAGAAGGATCGCCTATCAGCCCAGTCATATCGTTTTACGATCTCTTCTCTGGCCGGTCTGATGGTTTCTGTCGCAACCCTGTTTCTGGTGGATTTTTTAGGTAAAGAAAATAAGCAGTTTGGTTTTCAGGCGACAATGGGAATCATGGGCGCGATCGCTATTGTAATGCTGGCTTTCTGCTTCTTCTCTACTAAAGAACGCGTGGCTCCAGCGGTTGAACAGCAGGGGAGCATACGCGAAGATCTCCGTCAGCTTCTGGCGAATGACCAGTGGCGTATTGTGGCGATAATCACTTTTTTCTCGAGTATGGCCGGGGTTATGCGCAGCGCCGCCACGCTCTATTATGCAACCTACCTGATGTTAGGCGGCGTGGAGTCCGCGGCGGGAACAGCCATGAAATCAGCATTTGTTTCCACCAGCGTCGTTGGCACGATTATCGGCAGCATCGCCGCCGGATGGCTGGCCAAGCGCTATCGCGCGGTCTCGCTGTTTAAAAATATCAACCTCCTGCTGGTTCTGGTTGGCGTCGTAATGTTCTTTGTGCCGCCGACCTGGCTGCCGGTGGTGTTCCCTTTATACTTTCTGGTCGGCTTCTTCCATCAGATGTACCAGCCGTTTAAATGGAACATGATGGCCAACGCCGCCGATTATGGCGAATGGAAGTTTGGTCGTCGCATCACGGGATTATCTTATTCCGGTAATCTGTTTGCTTTGAAAATGGGCATGGCGGTTGCTGGTGCCGCCGTAGGTTTTTCGCTTGGGCTATTTGGCTATCAGGCGGGCGTAACGGCGCAGACTCCGCTGGCGACAATGGGAATTGTTGGGCTGTTAACGCTCGGTCCATCACTATCTTACCTGCTTCTGTGGTGGCTGGCGCGTTTCTATAAGCTGGATGACAAAATGATGCAGACAATTCAGCGAGAGCTGTCCATGCGCCAGCAACAGGCGCATTCAGAGACGCAATTGCCGCTAAACGCCGTTCCGGAAAAGGCCTGAGGAGATGCGAAATATGACTCCTTCTGAATACCAGAATCCTATTTTATGCGCCGATTATTCCGACCCGGATATCGTGCGCGTAAGGGATGATTTCTTTATGGTCTCTTCCAGTTTTAACCATGTGCCCGCTTTACCGATCCTGCATTCAACGGACCTGGTTAACTGGACTATTATCAACCACGTTCTGGATGAACTGCCGCTACCGGGTTATGACCGGTATCAGCCGGGTAAGGGCGTATGGGCGCCATCGATTCGCTGGCACGATGGCAAGCTGTGGGTCTGCTTCAGCACCCCAGATGAAGGTATTTTTATCTGCCATACCGAGGACCCGTGGGGGAAATGGAGCGCTCCGCACTGCCTGCGTCAGGCCAGAGGGTGGATAGATCCCTGCCCGTTCTGGGACGACAATGGTCAGGCCTGGTTGGTACATGCTTTCGCCCATAGCCGCAGCGGCATTAAGCATAAACTGCAGTTGTTTGCGATGGCGCCGGACGCCAGCGAATTACTGGGCGAAGGGCAGATTATCTATGACGGCTGCTGCGATTTACCCACCCTTGAGGGGCCAAAGGTTTATCAACGCGCCGGTTGGTACTACATCTTTGCTCCTGCGGGCGGGGTAGAAAATGGCTGGCAGACGGTGCTGCGCGCGCGCCAGATGACGGGGCCCTGGGAAGCCAAAAACGTGCTTTTCCAGGGAAACACATCGATAAATGGACCACATCAGGGCGGCTGGGTGGAGGGCGAGAAGGGCGAATGCTGGTTTGTTCATTTCCAGGACTTACATCTCTATGGCCGCGTGGTTCACCTCCAGCCGATGTTCTGGGGTGACGACGGCTGGCCGCGTATCGGTGAGCAGATTGGCAGTTGCGGCGTCGGACAGCCGGTTTTACGTTGGCCGCGTCCGAAAGGGTTAACGCCTTCACCGGCGTTGGCGCCGCAAACCAGCGACTATTTTGCGCAAGGCCAACCGGGAATACAGTGGCAGTGGCAGGCTAACCCCAGCCCTGAGTGGCTGCTGCCGGCGGAAGGCGAACTCCGATTACGCTGCACCCCATTATCCCAAGTCGATGGACAGAGAGCGTTATACTGGGCGCCGCAGCTGTTGCTGCAGAAATTCCCGGCGCTAACTTTTAGCGCGAAAACAAGCGTAACGTTATATGCCGCTCAGGACGGTGATGCCGGAGGCCTGATCGTATACGGCGAACGCTACGCCGCTTTGCTGGTGGAGTTTGGGCAAGGGAGTTGCCGGCTCGTGTGGCGACACGGTTGGATGAGCGATGCGGGCGTTGTGCGCGAAACTCGTCAGGTTCTTGCTGAGCTTAAGCGCGGCAAGTGTCAGCTGCAGGTTGCCGTAGGCGAAGGCGGCTTGTGTCAATTTTCCTGGCGAGCTGAGGAGGAGGAGTGGCAGGGGGTTCCCCTTTGTTTTGCTGCCGGGAAGGGGAAATGGGTCGGTGCGAAATTTGGCCTGCTGGCTGCTTCAATGGATGGCCTGCAAAGCGAGGGCTACTGCTCTTTGCAGGACTTTGAGGTCATCCTATAAAGAAACCGTTTCTGGCCGTCTGCAGATAATGCGGGCGGCTGGATGTTGCATAAACGTTACCCTGTTGCGATATAATGGCGGCCGTTTATGTTAACTGACAGGATCTTATGGAACGCTTTCTGGAAAATGCTATGTACGCCTCGCGCTGGCTGCTGGCGCCGGTTTATTTTGGCCTCTCGCTCGGTCTGATTGCGCTGACCATCAAATTTTTTCAGGAGATCTTCCACATACTGCCGCATATTTTTAGCGTCAGTGAGTCGGATATGATTCTGACCCTGCTGTCGCTGGTGGATATGACCCTGGTGGGCGGTTTGCTGGTGATGGTGATGTTCTCCGGGTATGAAAATTTTGTCTCGCAGCTGGATATTAACGAGGGTAAAGAAAAACTCAGCTGGCTGGGAAAAATGGACGCGACGTCGCTGAAAAATAAGGTTGCCGCCTCCATCGTGGCGATCTCCTCTATTCACCTGCTGCGGGTGTTTATGGATGCGAAAAACGTCCCGGACAATAAGCTGATGTGGTACGTCATCATCCACCTGACCTTTGTGCTCTCGGCCTTTGTTATGGGCTACCTCGATCGTCTGACCAAAGTGAAACACTGATCCCTTCTCTCCCGGCGGCGTTAGCCGCTGGGCTTTTTTCTCCCCGTTTCTGCTTTTCTGCGCTGGCGTATGTCCGGGCTTCTGCTTTGCTTAAAGGGCGCTTAACAACGGAGGCAGGGTGATGACGCGATTAACGGCCAAAGATTTTCCGCAGCAGCTGCTCGAGTATTATGACTACTATGCCCACGGCAAAATTAGCAAACGCGAGTTTCTCCAGCTGGCGGGGAAATATACCGTCGGCGGGATGACCGCGCTGGCGCTGTTTAATCTGCTGAAGCCCGACTATGCCCTGGCAGAGCAGGTATCGTTCACCGACCCGGATATCCGCCCGGAGTATATTCATTATCCCTCTCCTGATGGCCACGGCGAAGTGCGGGCTTACCTGGTGACGCCGACGAAAATAGCCGACAAAGCGCCCGCCGTGGTGGTGGTTCATGAGAACCGCGGCCTGAACCCCTATATTGAAGACGTAGCCCGGCGGGTAGCGAAAGCGGGGTATATCGCGCTGGCGCCGGATGGCCTGAGCTCCGTCGGCGGCTATCCGGGGAATGATGATGAAGGCCGCGCGCTACAGCAGAAAGTCGATCCCGTGAAGCTGATGAATGACTTTTTTGCGGCGGTCGAATTTGTGGCGAAGCATCCGCAGGCGACGGGGAAGGTCGGTATCACCGGTTTTTGCTACGGCGGCGGCGTCAGCAACGCGGCGGCGGTGGCGATCCCGGAGCTGGCCTGCGCGGTGCCGTTTTACGGCCGCCAGCCGCCGTTGAAGGAGGTCGATAAAATTAAAACGCCGCTGCTGCTGCATTACGCCGAACTCGATAGCGGCATTAATGAAGGCTGGCCCGCCTATGAACAGGCGCTGAAGGCGCATAATAAAGTCTACGAGGCCTATCTCTATCAGGGCGTGAATCACGGCTTTCATAATGATTCCACGCCGCGCTACGATCGGGCTGCGGCTGACCTGGCCTGGCAACGTACGCTGGCGTGGTTTGAAAAGTATTTACGCTAGCGCAAACGCCATAAATAGCGCTACCGCTCGCTTAAAAAATCGCTATATAATTTATTATATAACGATTGGGAGAGCGCGATGGAAAATCATTTTGGAAAAGGCTTAATGGCGGGGCTACAGGCATCCCATGCTGACACCGCCGCGCATGCGGCGAATTTTTGCACCGACTATAAACGCGGGTTTGTGCTCGGCTACTCGCACCGCATGTTTGAAAAAACCGGCGACCGCCAGCTCAGCGCCTGGGAAGCGGGGATCCTCACTCGTCGCTATGGCCTGGAAAGAGACATGGTGATGGACTTCTTCAAAGAGGGCAGTTCTTCGACCGCGATGCGCTACTTTATGGCGGGCTATCGGCTGGAAAGCTAAAAACCGGAGGCGGGCGCCTCCGGTGGGCCAGAGCGTTACGCCTGGCGCTTATCTTCGGTTTGCGTTTCGAAGTCGCTGGCGGCATGGCGCTCATGAAGCTGCTCATTGAGCGGGCCAGAGGTACGGTTAACCATGCGTCCACGCTGTACGGCGGGGCGATTGCCAACATCCTGCGCCCAACGCAGCACGTTTTTATAGCTTCCGGCATCAAGGAATTCGGCGGCATTATAGACATTCCCCAGCACCACGTTGCCGTACCACGGCCAGATGGCCATATCGGCGATGGTGTACTCTTCTCCCGCCACAAAACGACCGCGGGCAAGCTGCTTGTCCAGCACGTCAAGCTGGCGTTTGGCTTCCATCGTAAAGCGGTCTATCGCGTATTCGATTTTCACCGGCGCATAGCTAAAGAAGTGGCCAAAGCCGCCGCCGAGGAACGGGGCCGCGCCCTGCAGCCAGAACAGCCAGTTGAGGGTTTCAGTGCGGCCTGCCGGATCTTTTGGCAGGAAGAAACCGAACTTTTCCGCCAGATAGAGCAGGATGCTGCCGGATTCAAAAACGCGGGTCGGCGGAGTGGTGGAATGGTCGCGGAGCGCCGGGATTTTTGAGTTTGGATTAACCTCGACAAAGCCGCTGGAGAACTGATCGCCTTCACCGATGCGAATCAGCCAGGCGTCATATTCCGCGCCGCTAACGCCTAACGCCAGCAGCTCTTCCAGCATGATGGTCACCTTCTGGCCGTTGGGCGTCCCCAGCGAATAGAGCTGAAGCGGATGCGCGCCCACCGGCAGCTCCCGCTCGTGCGTTGCGCCGGAGACCGGGCGGTTGATATTGGCGAATGCGCCGCCGTTGTTTTGCTTCCATTCCCACACTTTAGGTGGCTGGTAGTTATTCTCTGACATGCTGATCTGCCTTTTTAGTGAGGTGTTGAAGTCGTGACGTTACCGTGCCGGAGCGCCGGTCTAAGCCAGAATCCGCGCGGCCCATACGCTGACGTCGTCGCCGCTGCCGAGATCCGCCTGCACCAGGCCATTAACCATAAAGGTCGGCGACACGTGGATGCCGTTCTGGCGGGCGTATTTGCTATGCCATTTGATCTCGTTTTGCAGCTCGGGGCGGGCAAACGCTGCGGCCAGCGAGACGCGGCTGTAGCGTTCGAGACGTTCAATAATCTGCTGCGGCGTGGCGTCCATATTCGGCCCGCTACAGTGGTCGGTAAACTCAAACTCTTCGCGGTGGTCGGCGACGGCTTTAAGCACCTTATGCGCCTGCTCGCGGCCGTGCGGGAGGGTTGACGCGGCGAGAATACAGCGGACGATGACGCCGGAAAACAGATGCCACGGTTGAGACTGCAAACGTATTTTGATCGTCACGTTATCTGCGCCAACTTCATCCAGCAGGTCATCAAGCTTATTAAAGGCGCGAACGGAATAGGGGCAGGTGGGTTCAAGGAACACCTCAAAGGTGCGTGGCCCATGACCCCAGACCAGCGGTTGGGCGGTCAGATGCGAAGGTGTGCTCATTGTCGGCTCCTGATAATTTTTTTATCTCAAATAACGATATCACTTTTGCCCGGGGGCGCAGGCTTATTTTCCTTAAGGGCACGATTAGCGAATCGAATGAGTGGTATCATCACTTCACCTCTGTCTGGTAAGTGCCTGCGGCAGGATAAGAAGAGGGAGTTTTGTTTCGCCAACTGCCCGGGCTGCATTAATTTGAGGTCAGGCTAAATGAGCAAAGGTTCGACAAGCAGTGACGCCCCGTTTGGTACACTATTAGGCTACGCACCGGGCGGCGTGGCGATTTATTCATCTAATTACAGTAGCTTAAATCCGCAAGATTATCCGGATGACGCCACGTTCCGCAGCTATATCGGTAATGAGTATATGGGGCATAAATGGCAGTGCGTGGAGTTCGCGCGCCGCTTTCTGTTCCTCACCTACGGTTTTGTTTTCACCGATGTCGGCATGGCCTACGAGATTTTCTCCCTGCGTTTTTTACGCGAGGTGGTCAACGACAATATTCTGCCGCTGCAGGCGTTCGCCAACGGCTCTCGTCGTCCGCCGATCGCCGGCTCGCTGCTGATCTGGCAGAAAGGCGGCGAGTTCAAGCACACGGGCCACGTGGCGGTCATTACTCAGCTGGTAGGGAACAAGGTGAGGATCGCCGAACAGAACGTGATTCACTCGCCGCTACCGCAGGGGCAGCAGTGGACCCGCGAGCTGACGCTGGAAGTGAAAAATGGCCTCTACACGATTAAAGACACCTTTGCCAATACCGAAATCCTTGGCTGGATGATCCAAACCGCCGATACCGAATTCAGCCTGCCGCAGCCGGTGCTGCCGGGTGAGGCGATGGCGATTAAAGGCGCGCGGTTGCCGAACAAAGGCCAGTTTCGCGGCAACTGGCTCAACGAGAAAGATTCCCTGCAAAAAGCCTATGTCGAAGCCAACGGCCACGTCATCAATAAAGACCCATACCAGTATTTCACTATTACCGAAAGCGCCGAGCAGGAGCTCATCAAAGCCACCAACGAGCTGCATCTGATGTACCTGCACGCTACCGACAAGGTGATGAAGGACGATAGCCTGCTGGCGCTGTTCGATATTCCGAAAATTCTCTGGCCGCGCCTGCGCCTCTCGTGGCAGCGCCGACGCCATCATATGATTACCGGTCGTATGGATTTCTGTATGGATGAGCGCGGGCTCAAGGTGTATGAGTACAACGCCGACTCCGCGTCCTGTCATACCGAAGGCGGGCTGATCCTCGAACAGTGGCTGAAGCAGGGCTACTGCGGCACCGGCCATAACCCGGCGGAAAACCTGCTCGATGAGCTTGCCGGGGCGTGGAAGCACAGCCGGGCGCGCCCATTCGTGCACATCATGCAGGATAAGGATCTGGAGGAGAACTACCACGCGCAGTTTATCCAGCGTTCGCTGACGCAGGCCGGTTTCGAGAGCAAAATTCTTTACGGCCTTGATGAGCTGTGCTGGGATGCCGCCGGGCAGTTAATTGATGCCGATGGACGCCTGGTTAACTGCGTCTGGAAAACCTGGGCATGGGAGACCGCCATTGAGCAGGTGCGCGAAGTCAGCGCCGACGAGTACGCGGCGGTGCCGATCCGTACCGGGCACCCTGATAATGAAGTGCGTCTGATTGACGTCCTGCTGCGCCCGGAAGTGCTAGTCTTCGAGCCGCTGTGGACGGTTATCCCCGGCAACAAGGCGATTTTGCCGGTGCTTTGGTCGCTGTTCCCTAATCATCGCTATCTCCTGGATACCGATTTTGTGGTCAACGAGCAGCTGGCGGAAAGCGGCTATGCGGTTAAGCCAATCTCAGGCCGCTGCGGCAGCAATATCGATCTGATTGGCCCGCAGGATGAAGTGCTGGATAAAACCAGCGGCCAGTTTTTCGATCGCAAAAATATTTACCAGCAGCTGTGGTGCCTGCCGAAGGTGGATGGCAAATACATCCAGGTTTGCACCTTTACGGTTGGCGGTAACTATGGCGGTACCTGCCTGCGCGGAGACGATTCTCTGGTGGTCAAAAAAGAGAGCGATATTGAGCCGCTAATCGTGCTAAAAGACAACGATAGCCGTTAAATTTTATCCCGGATTACGGCGGTGAGCGCCTTATCCGGGCTGCGGTTCTCGTCACCAGCGGCATTTGTAGCCCGGGCAAGGCGCATCGCGCCGCCCCCGGGGGAAGGCCGCAGGATGCTGAAGAATATCCCGGAGGCGATGCTGCGCATCTGTCCGGGCTACCGAACATACGAACCCGTAGCCCCAGTGAGCATAGTGCGACCGGGGGAGTTATCGGTAAAAAACAGATAAAACATCACAACAACAAGACAGAAAAGGAAAATAGTATGCACGATCGGCGACTCGCCGCCCGCGCGGGTGAACTTAAGCCCTCCGCCGTCCGCGAACTCCTCAAGCACAGTAAACTGCCCGGCGTGATCTCCCTGGGCGGCGGCATTCCGGCTCCGGAGCTTTTTGATACCGAAGGCCTGAACCTGGCGGTGCAGCAGGTGATGAACGGGCGCTTTAACGATGCGTTCCAGTACGGTTTGACCGAAGGTTATCCGCCGCTGCGTCAGGCCGTCAGCGAACTGTGTCAGGCGCGCGGCGTGGACTGCCCGGCAAGCCACGTTTATATCACTTCCGGTTCGCAGCAGTCGCTGGATATCGTCGCCCGCACGCTCCTCGATCCGGGCGATGCGATTGTCGTTGAGCGCCCGACCTATCTGGCGGCGCTGCAGGTCTTCCAGCTGGCGCAGGCCAATATTCTCAGCGTGGATACCGATGATGACGGCATGCTGGTGGAACAGCTGGCCGATCTGCTGGAAACCACGCGCGTGAAAGCCGTTTACCTGGTGCCGACGTTTGGCAACCCAGGCGGGAAGACCCTCAGCGAAGCGCGCCGTCGTCGCCTGGTTGAGCTGGCGAAAAAGCACGACTTCGTGATCATTGAAGACGATCCGTACGGTGAAATCAGCTTCACCGATGAAGTGCGCCGTCCGCTGTATCAGCACGCGGTTGAACTGGGCTGTGTCGATCAGGTGGTGTATACCTCCACCTTCTCCAAGATCCTCGCGCCGGGGATGCGTATTGGCTGGATCGTGATGCCGGACTGGCTGGCGCAGCAGACGGTGATCGTCAAGCAGGCGGCGGATCTGCACACCAACATGCTATCGCAGGTCATCACTGCGGAATACCTGAGCATGAACCGTCTGGAAAAGCAGATTGCCCTGATCCGCGAAGATTACCGCAAGAAGTGCGTGGCGCTGGCCGACGCGCTGGAATCGCAGCTTGGCGAGCATCTGGAGTTCAGCCGTCCTAAAGGCGGTATGTTCCTGTGGGCTCGCTTCCGCTATCCGTTCGATACCATGGAATGGATGAAGAAAACGCTGGAAAACGGCGTGGTCTACGTGCCTGGGGAAGCGTTCTATAACGACAACCCGGATACCCGCACGCTGCGTCTCTCCTACTCTACGGTGTCGGCTGACGGTCTGATGACCGCCGTCGAGCGCCTGGCGAAATCGCTGTAATCGCCTTGCTTCGCGCCGCTGGTCGGCGCGGAGCGCTCTCCGCCCACGTTTCTTCTATTAATGGCCTGAATTCAGGCTAATCCTTGCCTGTCCGGCGAGCGCAATGAGGGGAGCTGAAGTTGAATGGCGTGAGCGGTTTTGGCATCGCCCGTCATCGCTGACGACGGGCGAGAGAAACGTAGTGCTGGGGTTCTGGCGGCTTATCGCCAGCCCGGGGTTTAATCCTGGTCGGCAATGCGATCGTCAAGCCAGATCAGCATCAATGAGGAGAGAAAAGCGACAGCGATGGTACCAATAGCTAACAACATAAGAAGCCTCAGGGGTTTTTATTATTTTTCTGCTTTTACCGATGAGCGATTGTTTCTGTCCGTAATGGTCACTTTTGTGGCTGATTGTGAGGTGGCGAGGGTGAAGAAATCGTCAGCATCAATATCGAAATTGAGAACGATTTCTCTGTATTTGCCACAGTTCATTAACTCTTTTGCTTCTTTCATACTACTGGCGGTAATAGTAGGCATCAGTTTCATCTCGTTTAAAAACTGAGAAGCAAAATAAGAGCTAGTCGCTACCAGATCAACTACTTTTTCTGGTAAAGGCAACCGCAGTCGTCATGAGGGCTGCGGCTGTCCATCACCTTGTGAAACATCATTTCTGTTTTACCTTTCCTTTCAGCGCTGCGTTTTACGCCGCGCGCCTGTTTAGCGTGAACGCTGTTTTTCGCTCATCAGCTGGCGGCAGCGCTGCTGATCCTGGCCGAGGCTTTTCTGCTCTTCCGGAGTGAGCTGCTGCCAGGTGTCCAGCATCCGCTGGCCCAGCGCGGGAACGTAATGGGCTTTATGCAGCGCATAATCTGAATTGCCGCCTTCAATGATATTTTCCATATCGCGGAGAAATGTCTGGCTATCCTGGTGGTCGATCACGCAGAAAACGGAGCGGTAGTACGCTTCGTCCTCTGCGGAGTAGCGCGGCGTGAACCACCAGATAAGCAGGGCGATAAGCGCGATAAGCGGGATAATAAAAGCGAGTTTCTTCAGCATGAGTGATTCAAAAAAGCAAATTGAAGAACCAGTGTAACCGCTGCAGGCACAGGATGTAAGCGCCGTCGCGGGCCGGCAGCCTGACTCCAGCCCGCTGCGGTGTCGGTCAATAGCCGACCCGATAGATCCGCCCGCTCTGAACGCCTTCCACGCTGCGACGGTAGGCCTGAGCCACGCTGGCGGCAGGGACGCTGGCAAAGCCGGGGAAGAAACCGTCGTAGACTGCCGCCGATTCCGTTAATACAGTGGGGCTAATCAGGTTAATACGGATCCCGCGCGGCAGTTCACAAGCGGCGGCGCGAACAAACCCCTCCAGCCCGGCGTTCACGGTGGTGGCATTGACGCCCTGAGCGATAGGCTCATGCGCCACGATCCCGCTAATCAGCGTAATCGAGCCGCCATCGTTAAGATAATGCTGGCCGGTCAGCGCCAGGCGAATCTGCCCCAGGAGCTTATCCTGTAAGCCCTGGTTGAAATCGCGATCGGTCATGGTCGCCAGCGGGCCAAAGAACAGATTACCGGTGGCGGAAACAATCGCGTCTACCTGACCGATTTTCTCAAACAGGCTCTGCACGCTCTGCTGTGAGGTGATATCAACCTGATAGTCGCCCTGAGTGCGGCCGACGCGAATAACTTCATGACGCTGATTTAATTCTTGCGCAACCGCGCGGCCAACGGTACCGCTGGCGCCAATAACGATGATTTTCATAGCAGGTTCCTCTCTCGGATGAGAGGCTATTCTTTAATAAAACAGATAGCGGATAAACTGGCTGAAAGTTAAATGATTACTAACCTGAGGTTTGTAATATGGATAAGCTACGGGCGATGGAGACCTTTATTGCGGTCGTGGAGTGCGGCAGCTTTACCGACGCCGCGGCGCGGCTCGAGATGTCGGCGGTGATGGTCGGGAGATATATCGCGCTGATCGAACGGCAGCTTAATACCCGTCTTCTTGAGCGCAATACCCGCCGCCAGAGCCTCACCGACGCCGGGCGGGTCTATTTTGACGAGGCGAAACGCGTCCTGGAGCAGGTTTCAATCGCCGAGAGCGCGGTGGAGAGGCTGCGGATCGCGCCCGCGGGCACGCTGCGGGTAAGCGCGCCGACGTCGTTTGGCGCCTGCGTCATTGCTCCGCTGACCGCCACGTTTCTGCAGGCATGGCCCGACGTGCGCGTGGAGCTGGATCTGACTAACCGGATGGTCGATCTGGTGGATGAGGGGTTCGATTTGGCGATCCGCATCGGCGAGATCCGCAATAGCGATCTGGTGGCAAAATATCTCGCGCCCTACCGGATGACGATCTGCGCCGCGCCCGGGTATTTAGCCCGCTACGGTACGCCGACGACGCCTGCTGACCTGGCCGATCACCTCTGTTTGTCGCATACGGTGTGGACCGCGCGCAATGAGTGGAAGCTGCCTGGCGCCGAGGAGGGCGTCCGCTGGAAGCGCGATGCCGTCCTGCGCTGCAATGACGGCTATGCCCTGCGAACGGCGGCGATCGCCGGGGCCGGACTGGTGTTGCAGCCGGAAGTCCTGCTGGCCGATGCGCTGGAGAGCGGTAAACTGGTGCGCGTGCTGGAGGCGTATACCCCGCAGCCGAGGCCGGTTCACCTGCTCTGGCGGCAGGATCTGCGGCCGCTGCCGAAGCTGACGCGCTTTGTTGAGCATCTTCTGCAGGGGCAACGCCAGAACGGGCGGACCGCTTAATTCTCTGCCGGGCGGCGGCCTGACGCTATGGGGGTCTTGTTGGCCCGGCAAGGCGTCAGGCACCGCCGGGCAATCTGCTTAGTCGCGCAGCGCGTGGCGCCAGTCGGCGATCAGATCCTGCGGATCTTCTATCCCTACCGACAGACGAATCAGCTGGGGAGTAATGCCGTTGGCTAAACGCTGCTCCAGCGGGATCGATGCGTGGGTCATGCTAAACGGCTGGCTCACCAGGCTTTCCACGCCGCCGAGGCTCTCTGCGAGCGTAAACAGCTTCAGCTTGCGTATGATCCGCTCGGCGTAGCCATCGTCGCCTTTGACCACCACGGAAATCATCCCGCCGGGAAGGGCCATCTGCCTGCGCGCCAGCTGATGATGCGGATGCGAGGCCAGCCACGGGAACCAGACCCTTTCGACCTGCGGCTGCTGCTCCAGCCACTCGGCAAGCAGCAGCGCATTGCTGCTGTGGCGCTCCATACGCAGCGCTAGGGTACGAATACCGCGCAGCGTCAGGAAACTGCTGAACGGATCGAGCACGCCGCCAACCGCGTTTTGTAGATAGCCCAGCTTTTCCGCCAGCGCGGCGTTGTCGCCGACCACCGCCAGTCCGGCGACGACATCTGAGTGGCCGTTAAGGTACTTGGTCGCCGAATGCACCACGATATCAAAGCCCAGCTCAAGCGGACGATGGATGGCCGGCGAGGCGAAGGTGTTGTCGGTAACGCTGATAATATTGTGCCGCCGCGCAATGGCGGCGATGGCGCTAAGGTCGGCCAGCTTAAGCAGCGGGTTGGTCGGCGTTTCAACCCAAATCATGCGCGTATCGGGTTGAATAGCCGCTTCGATGGCCGCCAGATCGTCGGGCTTCACCCAGCTCACCCGCAGGCCGGCGCTGCGGCGGCGAACGTTTTCAATCAGCCGGTATGTGCCGCCGTAAACATCGTCGACGGCGACCAGGTGGCTGTCTTTATCCAGCAGCTCCAGCACGGTTGAGATGGCCGCAAGGCCGGAAGCAAAGGCGTAGCCGCGCGTGCCGCTTTCCAGATCGGCAATCGCCGTCTCCAGCGCGTGGCGCGTCGGGTTGCCGCTGCGCGAATATTCGTACCCGGTATGCTGGCCCGGCGCGGGCTGGGCAAAGGTGGAGGTGGCATAAATAGGCGGCATCACCGCGCCGTGTTCATCGGTAAATGTGCCGCTATGTACGCTCAGGGTATGCAAATTTGTCATTGAGAAGTCCTTACTGTTCGAGTCGGTTACGCCAGGTGGTCAGCACATCGCTGCGGGTAATGAGGCCAAGAAAATGATCCTTGTCGGCGATAACGGCCACCAGGCCGCGATCGAAAATGGCCTTCAGCGCGCTTTCAGGCGCGTGCTTATCCAGGGTCTCCACGTTACGGGTCATCGCTTCCCTGACCGGCAGAGAAAAGCGCTGACTGTCACCCTGGACGTGGCTAATCAGATCCCATTCGTCGACGATGCCGACGACGCGGCCGTTTTCCAGCACCGGTAGTTGTGAGATGTCGTAGAGACGCATACGCGCGAGGATGGCCGCCAGGGTATCGTCCGGCGCGGCGGTAACGGTTGCCCCTTCGTCGTGGCGCAGAGCGATAAAATCGCTGAGATCGCCGCGCGAAGGGCGGCTTAAAAAGCCCTGCTGGCGCATCCAGTCATCGTTAAACATCTTTGATAAATATTTATTGCCGCTGTCGCAGGCGAAAGTCACCACGCGTTTAGGGGATGTCTGCGACCGGCAGTAGCGCAGGGCGGCGGTGAGCAGCGTTCCGGTAGAGGAGCCTGCCAGAATGCCTTCAACCTGCAGCAGCTGGCGGGCAGTGGCGAAAGCTTCGCTATCGGTGACGCGGTATGCGCTGCGGACGCTCTCAAGATGGGCCAGCGGCGGAATAAAGTCTTCGCCGATCCCTTCAACCAGCCAGGAGCCGGTTTCACCGTAGCGCCCGGTTTCGACCTGGTCCGCCAGAATGGAGCCCGCCGGATCGGCGAGGATAAATTCCGTTTTCGGGGAGTGTTCAGCAAACCAGGCCTGTAGCCCACCGAGGGTTCCGCCGGAGCCGACGCCGACGACAATCGCGTCGATATCGCCCTCCAGCTGCCGGAAGATTTCCGGGGCAGTGGTGGTGGCATGCGCCAGCGGGTTAGCCTCGTTATTAAACTGGTCGATATAAAAGGCGCCTGGCGTTTCGTCGGCAAGACGTCGGGCGTAGTCCTGATAGTAGGCGGGATGGCCTTTGTTAACGTCCGAGCGGGTAAGCTGTACCTGTGCTCCCAGCGCGCGCAGGTGGAAAATCTTCTCGCGGCTCATTTTGTCCGGCACCACCAGGATCAGGCGATAATTTTTCTGCGCGGCGATCAGCGCCAGCCCGAGGCCGGTATTGCCGGCGGTGGCTTCGATAATCGTGCCGCCGGGTTTTAATTTTCCTTCGCGCTCTGCCTGCGTAATCATGGATAGCGCGACGCGGTCTTTTATCGAGCCGCCGGGATTTTGATTTTCCAGTTTCAGAAACAGGCTGCAGGGGCCGGTATCCAGCTTATGAAGCTGCAGCAGGGGAGTATGACCAATCAGGTCGCTAACGGAATGAAAAACTGTCATAACATTTTGCCCATTCGTATCGAGATGATTTGAATGGTAGGGCTGCAAAATTGGCATTTTAAAGAACTTTTGTCTGCCGCTAAGAGCAAAAAGGAATATAAGATGCTTTTTAGCCGTCCGGAGGGAAAGGTTGTTAGCCGCCTGGGCGTGTCGATTTCCAGAATAGCGCGCTTTTGCCCGGTTTTTCGCCGAATTATCCGTTTTTACGCGCTGCTTTATCTCTATTTCGGAAAAGGATTGCCAAAAATATTCGATAGTTTCCAGCGGCAATTTTCAGGTGCCAGCGAAAATATCAGCGCCGGTATACCGGGACATTGTTCAACGGAACAAATTCAGATGGATGAATTATTCCTGATAAGACGCTCCTTCTCGTTTCAATAAAAAATATATATCAGGAACCCTTTTCCAAAAATATCCTGCCCTGCAGGTTAATCAGCCAGGAAATTGTCTGGTACGATCCAGTTAACAGAACAGGAACATAATTTATACCTGAAAGACATATACATGTAATGATTCAGTCGTAACCAGTTACAAGGAAGCTACTATGAATAAAAACGACATGAGTCCTTTACCTACCAATACCCATGAGTGGTTTTTTAATCGTAACAGCATCATCATTTTGCTCGATATTGTTCTGTTTATCGTTCTCTACAACACGCTACCCTATGAGCCGAAGGTGGTCATGGGACTGAGTATGCTCGCTTTTATCGCCGTATTATGGTTAACGGAAGCGCTGCACGTGACCGTTACGGCAATAATGGTTCCCGTTATGGCTGTGCTGTTGGGGGTATTTAATACCCAGGCGGCGCTAAACAGTTTCGCTAACTCTACGATATTCCTTTTCCTGGGCGGCTTTGCTCTGGCGGCGGCGATGCATGTGCAGGGGCTGGATAAAGTCATTGCCGATAAAGTATTAGCGATGGCGAGGGGCAAAATGAGCCTCGCGGTCTTTATGCTGTTTGGCGTGACGGCTCTGCTGTCAATGTGGATCAGTAATACGGCGACGGCCGCAATGATGATGCCGCTGGTATTGGGGATCCTGAGTAAAGTCGATGGCAAAAACAGCCATTCGACCTATGTGTTTGTGCTCCTGGGGATTGCCTATAGCGCCAGCATTGGCGGGATGGCGACGATCGTCGGCAGTCCACCGAATGCGATTGCCGCCGCCGAGGTGGGGCTCTCCTTCTTTGACTGGATGAAGTTCGGTTTCCCGGCAATGATCGTCTTACTGCCTGTCGCTATTGCGATTCTTTACCTCGTGTTCAGGCCGGAACTTAAGGGGACCTTTGAAACGAATACTGAGCAGGTCGATTGGGATAAAGGCAAAGTTGTCACCCTGGCTATTTTTGGCCTTACCGTATTCTTCTGGATTTTCAGCGGACCCATTAACGACCTGCTGGGCGGTTTTAAATCCTTTGATACCATTGTGCATTAGGCGCCATTATATTAGTCAATTTCGCCCGGGTGGTTCACTGGAAGGATATAGAAAAAACGGCTGACTGGGGCGTGCTGTTATTATTCGGCGGCGGTATCTGCTTAAGTAATGTGTTGAAAGAGACGGGCACCAGTCTGTTCCTGGCAAACCAGATTAGCGGGATGGTGGCTCATATGGGGATATTTATTATTATCCTGGTGATTGCAACATTCGTGGTGTTTCTGACCGAGTTTGCCAGTAATACGGCCAGCGCCGCTTTGCTTATTCCCGTATTTGCCTCAGTGGCCGAAGCGTTCGGCATGTCGCCTGTGATTCTGTCGGTATTGATTGCCATTGCGGCTTCATGCGCTTTTATGCTGCCCGTGGCGACGCCGCCAAACGCTATCGTTTTCGCCACCGGCCATATCAAGCAGCAGGAGATGATGCGCGCCGGCCTGTTTTTGAATATTGCCTGTATCGTCGTTTTGACCGGATTTAGCATGTTATTTTGGATGTAACTTAAACGCAGCGCGGCGGTCATTGCTGGCCGCCGTGTCGGGATTACTCTCTTTGAGCGACAGGCGGGGCGCGCTCTTGCAATCGGCGGCATCGCCAGTATAAAGCGATGCCGGGCATGATCTAGGGCAGCGTAAAAGTGACCGTTGCCGCCGCGCTCCATGCGCCTGATGAGGTCTGATTTAACGCTTTCCACTGTGCCGTCAACGACTGTGGCGTTTGCACGGTATGGGTATAGGTTGCCCCTGAACAGACATTGGTGTTGGTATTGTCGCGCATTATTCGAAAATCGATTTGCCCTGTTGTCGCGCAGGTCCAGGATTCAATAACGTTAAAGTTTTCTGATGCGCCAAACTTGCGGGTTAAATTGCCCTGCCCGGTTACGGTAAGCGGCTGTTCCATATAGGTGGTGCGCCACGCGGAGATAGTTCCGGTGTTGAATACCGTGCTGGGGAGAATTTCTATCGCAGCAATATTGCGTATATTAACGGCGATAGTATTGGTGATAGGTAAGGCCGGTGAATAACTGATCGTCGGGGCGTAGGCGGGTCGTTTGCCTGAAGGCACCAGTATAAAAGAATGGCTGATTGTCGATCCACTGGCCAAAGATGTAAGGGCGCCTTGCGTTACAGTGCAGTAAAGAAAGACACTTGGTGGCGTTGCGGCAGAAAGTGTAGCCTGCAGATTTGTATCGTAGGAGGATGATGATGGCATTGTCGTGAAAGTCTGACGTGGGTAAGTAAGCGTTGTTACACCGACATTTGCTGAATCTGGACGGGTCAAGGATCGAGTGCTTTGTGACCCATTATTATTAGATTTCAATTGAACGAAAGTACCAAACGAACTTATAACGTATGGTTCATTCCCCGAACCGAAAAAAGATTTACATGTGGCACCTTTGCCCATGCGTATATCGTAATTGACCTTAAAGGTGAAGCAGCCGTTTATGGTAAGAGATGCACCGCTGGCGGTTGCAGTACAGGTTCCCCTGGCATTAATTGAGGCGGCGGCAGCTGTGGCGACAGTGTTACTTGTCATGCTATAAGTATGCGATCCCCAGTAAATCAGCCCATTTTCTTGAACATAATTACCACTACCGATGGCGGGTGCCCAAAAAACTTTTTCACCGTCAGGGATTACCGACGCGCTGGCCGTAACGGTCTTTGGCGTCAGCGTGACGGTTATCGGATCGGTAGTATAAGCGCCGGTTACTGGATCAAACGATCCGCTTTTAACCTCGGGGGTGACGGTGAGTGCCGTTACGGTAGTAACGAACATAAAAACAAACCACTTCATTCTATTCTTCCTCGTAAGGCGTGCTATTTACTTCGCCCAAGGGCGCAGAATTATTGACAGACGCTCGTCGCGCTCCATAGACCGGATGCGCCAGAGGGTTTACGGGCGATATAATCAGCCTGACAGGTGGTTTCCTGCCCCTGACCGTTGCCCCACTGCACAAGCAGAGTTCCTTTTTGCGGTAAACCGCTCAGGAATACTTCCCCACCGTCACCGACAATAGAGGTGTTTCCCTCTGTTTTAAGCAGCGATACCACCGCCCCAAAGGGGATTGGTTTGCCGCCGGGCAGCGTTAACGTCATCAGGACGCGGTGGCCAATGGCCGTTTTATACTCTGCTCTGACGAGTGCCCCGCGGGTGGGGACAACTTTACTGGTCATATAGGTGATATCGGTATCGTCCCGCAGGGTCTTGCTATTCAGGCTAATATCATTGCGGCGGTACGGGGTCAGGTAAGGAACAACCGCATAGCCGCGGCTGTCCGTAGTGATGCCGCTATAGTTATTGATACCGACGCCTTCGGCATCCGGTGCTTTTACCAAGCCAATGGTTTCACCTAAGGGTTGTGACAGGGTGATACCATTTTCATGAACGACGAGCCCGCCGGCGATGCCGTACCCCAATTGCCGGGTATCACGGCTGTGGCTGTAAGAACCATTTACCGTTCCATAGCTTGTCTGCCAGTTGGCATTTGCTCCTACCAGTTGTTCGTTATGGCTGGAGTGAGTGGCGTTGATGCCCCAGTCAAGGCTGCCATCATCAAATGCCGAGCCGTTGAGCCTCAGGTTATGGCTGGTCCCGTTTCCACTCGTCCGGGTTGTGCCATAGGAGGCGTAAGTCTGGGGCAGAAACTTATCCAGAGGCACATTAATTTCAAAAGAGACAACATTATCCTGATCGGCATGGCCATACAGGCCGGTGTTGCGGTTCCAGGAGTAGTTCAAACTGATGCCAATGGCGTTGAAGTTTTTGTAGTACCCCAGGTTCGCCGACAGGCTGTTACGTTTGTTATGCCAGTAATCCTCACTGATCAAGGAGGCATTAAACGCGCCAAAATTGGCGCCAAGATCCTGATTCACCGACAGCTCAGCCCGGTTACGACGGCGGTCAGTAACATATGATGGAATGTTACTATCGCTTCTGTAGGTGCCGAGCGTCTCCTCCAGCGAGCGAAATCCGGAGGTTGAATAGCGATAACCGGCGATGGTGAAGTTTGTTCCCGTTTGCAGGAAATTTTTGCTATAGCGCACCCGTAGCGACTGACCCTGTTGCCTGCCCGTATCCGTCGGCGCTGACACCGAGTGGATGACATCGGCTGAAAAAGCGCCCCATGCGCCGATGTTCTTGCCCACGCCCAGAGCGTAAGACTGGTATTTGCTGCCTGCGTTTTGCACCCCACCGTACAGCGTAAAACCGAGCGGGAGACCATAAATACCGGTTCCCTGCACAAACAGATTTTTTTCCGTTTGCGGATCATAGGCGCGAAACTGACCGCCCGTTACGCTATAACGAAATTTCCCTTCGCGCTGCAGCACAGGCAAAGAGGCATAGGGGATAATCAAATGTTGTTCGCTTCCATCCGCTTCTTTAATCGTGACGTCAAGATCGCCTGCCCCGCCTGTAGAGGCGAGATCCGTTATTTCAAATGCTCCCGGCGCCACTTTGGTTTCATAAACCACGTATCCGTTCTGGCGTATGGTGACAAGGGCATTACTGCGGGCAATCCCCCGCACTACAGGCGCATAGTTGCGTACGCTGGAAGGCAGCATGTCATCATCTGAGGCTAGTTGAACACCGCGGAACGGTACGCTATCGAAGACATCAGAAGGGGCGGAACTGTCACCTAACGTCAGTTGGCTTCGCAAAGAGATAATATTCCGCTGAAGATAGCTGTAGACGTTGTCCCATTTACTTCCACTCTGATTACTATGCTCAAAGGTGGTGTAGTTGCGCAGACGCCACGGCCCGATGTTTATTCCCGGCCGCAGGTTGAGGTACGTACTTTTATAGGTATCAGCACCGTTATACTGGCTCTGATAACTGTTCATGCTGTAATTGAGTAACACGGCAGGAATCCCCTCATCCCAAAGCTCGACGGGCACTTCATCCTGACTGCGTGCCTTTAATGCCGCGTGGGGAATGCTCAGGTTTAGCCGCTGTCGGTTAAACTGAAAGTCAGTAAACGCGTCTGGAATAGCGTCCAGCTTAATGCATTCGCTGTTACTGTCCTGCAGCTCTGGAAACGGGGCGGTATTAATCCCCCACTGGGTGAGTTCCTCCAGGGTAACGCAGGGTTCCAGCTTGCCATCAGCAGTTTTCGAGAACATCACGTCACGGGCCTCGGCGGTCACCATCTCATTATTCACTGAGATATCGACCCGGTATTTTCCCGCAGGCTGACCATTGGCGACTTCAAAGACCGAGAGGTCGGTTGTACGCTCTGAAACACCATCCCGAACCTCAAGCAAGGCAGGATTAAAATACTCATCCGCAAAAGATTTATCAGGAACATTCAGAAGCGTAATGATAATCAAAAGGGATGTATATTTCGCAGTGAAATTTATCTGTCGCAAAATTCCATACCTGTTATACAAAAACATCGGTGAGAATTAATATGTGGCGTGAAACTCTTTGCCACTCGTTCCGTAGTCATTAATTATTTTCCAGTCAACACTATTGCTGGCCGCACCGGATGGAATAGTAATTAACAGCTCTGATTTGGGCGCTACATAGGTTTGTTCAGGGAGCACAGGCTTAAACATCTGACCTCCTACCTTGATCATCCCAAAGTTCATATAAAACGGCGTTGGGTTAGTAACCTGAATCTGATTACCTACTCTTTTCCAGCTAAGCAGGCTGGCGCTTTCTTCCGGTATACTCTTAATTGATGCGGGGCGGTAAATAAATTTCAGCCTTTTTTTAATCGCCAGCTGTAAAGTGTTTTCGCGCATGTCCTCTTTTTTAATTGACGGGATGCTTTTAATATTGAGCCAGAATAAAGATTCGCGATCATCCGGGAGTCGTTCGCCGCTGTAAATAGCGCGTAAGGTATTATCCTGCCCTGGTTCCAGGCGAAACAATGGTGGCGTGATCGTAAATGGAGCTTTAGATTTGTCATGCTCCCCCCGGTCTACCCAGGACTGAATAAGTACCGGAATCCCTTTGTTTGAGTTACTGACAGTAATGGAAGCCTCTTTTTCATTGCCGTTAAAAACCAGACGAGTGCCCCCGACAGAAACAGCTGCAACGCTGCTAGTGCTAACTGAGACTGAAGCCAAAAATAAAGATAAAAAAAGGAACGCTTTCATGAATACTCCACTAACGGGGGCGCTGGCACCCCCGCCATATTACATATTTACATATAAGAGATATTTACCTGGGCTACGGCGTTAGCCTGGCCCGCGGTGACAGCGGCTGAGGTACTGATATAATTAGCCGTAAAGTTGAGCTGCTGCGTAGCGGCAGATGTCAACGCAATACCAGAATCGGCGGAGTTAATATCGATATTGGTGCCGTCAGCCTTTTTGATATTAATCGATACACCGGTTGCGCCACCGCCGGTCAGTGCCAGGTCGCCTGCCGCATCCGCTGCGCCTGAAAAGGTAACCAGCGCGGCAGTCGGACCACCTGATGCCGGACAACCCGTTAAGTTAATGGAAAAAGGAACCGGGAGGGTCGTCGTTCCCACAGTCGGGAATTGCGCGATACCGAATGTGCCGAGCTGAACGTTTACAGTATTATTCGAGGTAGCTACGCTACAGGCTTCCTGAAGAATGGTTCCGCTGAAGTTAACGGTGGCATCTGCAGCCAGTGCCTGAGATGCAGACACAGATAACAGACCAAATGCAAACGCAACTGCTGATAATTTTTTCATACATCATTATCCTTAATATAAGCAACCGAAGTCATTCGGCGCATATTGCTATAAAGTTTCACAGAGCCATATCACATGAATGGCCTTGGGTAACAACATAACGATCCCGTTATTTCTATGCACCTGAAAACGTCTTATTAAGAATGTTTGATCGTTCATAATTTACGCCTGGAAAAATCCCTCTCCTGGCATATAAAAGTTGCAGCATGACTTTTTGCTGCCGGCTAAAAACGGCACAAAGCGTACTTATCAAAATGCTTAATAACATTACCTCTTCATTTATCTGGTTTTTTATTATCGAACCACAGGGGGGGCGGTTGAGGGCGGGCTTTATTACAGGTTAATGTCCTGGGTTTTATGTTGTAATTTTGTTTAAAAATCTCGCTTAATTTAAATAGATATTAACAAGGTGCCTTGCCTTGACTGTTTATTAATATTTCATAATACCTGTTGTTATTATTTTAATAGCGAGGGATGAAATCGATAATGTTATTTATAATCAATCGGTTGTGATGTTCTATTTTGGGGCTTTAAATGTATTTAAGAACCTTTAAGGTTTTTTAAGGGCATTTCATGTGGCAGCACGTGACAGTTTTTAGCATTAAATGAGATGATTTCCTTGAGAAAACTGTATTTTACCTTCACGTCCCGGGTTTATCCCTGACACAGGGAAACCAGGATATTACGCTATGGCTTTTTTATGATACGTCACGGGACGCGCGTTTTTGCCATGCACTCACAAATCGTGACCTGATTTTGGCTTTCAGTCATATAAAATTTAAAAGGATCAATGATGAGTAAGATTATAAGGCACGAAATTAATGAAAGCTGGGCAATATCCGGAGTGGTCGAATCCTGTGGTTTGGTCTTTGTGAGTTACTGTATTGGTAACATCGGGAAGCCCATCGAGGAACAGATAAATGGCGCTTTCGATAATTTGAGCGAAAGGCTTAACACTATCGGCCTGACGCTGGAGTCAGTCGTAAAAATTGATGCTCTGTTTCGCGACGTATGGAATATCCCATTAATGGAAAAAGTCATGCGTCAGCGATTCAACGGCCATTATCCCGCCAGAAAATCAATTCAAACCGAGTTTGCCCATGCTGGCGGGGCCACAGGTATGCTCTTTCAGCTTGATGCGATTGCCTGTCGTTAATCGATGTCGCCTCTTCTGTAATTGACAGGGGCGCGCCGTTTCGCTGTTCAACCGGGAAGCCATTGCATCGACCTCCCGGCTTGCTGACCCGCTAAAATAAATCGCTATCACACGAATAGGCATTTTATTCGGATGAACTGATTTTAAACCATCGCTTTTTTTGCCGGGTCGTAAAAAACAAAAGCGATTTTGTTTTTGTCAGGATCGCGAACGTAGGCACTATAAAAATCAGCGCCGTAGTGCGGACGAAAAGCCGGTGGGCCTTCATCTTCGCCACCATTCTCAATCGCTAATCTATAAAGTTCCTGGATCATTTCAACGGATACCGCATTCAATGCAACCATGACGCCATTACCTCGGGTGGCGGGGAGATTATCAAACGGCATTCCAACGCATAATCCGGTAGTATGATTATCTTTGAACGTTCCCCATGCGGCGCCTTTTTCGCTACGCCCATCGAGAGGATGGCCAAGCACGCGCATCAAAGGCGCATAAAATTTATAGGAAGCTTGAGGGTCATTGGTTCCCAGCATAATATAAGAAAACATAGCATCTCCTTTTTAAAAATAGAGCATAACATAGCTAAGATATAACGAATATTTACCGGGTGTGAATTCAGATATTACATGAAAAATTCCCGGATAAGGTTGGCGATAATGAATAAAGAAGAGGTAAGGATCGTGCTTAACTTATGCTGTGCTGACGCTTCCCCTCAGCGTGGCAGGCTGGAATGATAAATATTTGTTATATCCAGTCAGAAGGGAACCACGGGCTCCCGACAGTAAAAAACAATAGACTTAACGGGGATAAAAAAGATCGACGCCCGGGCGCTATGTTCTTTTGACGCTAAGGATAGCGTTGACCATTAGCGCTAACACGCCGACGGGACTGATAAAAAACACCTTCGTTGGGCAATAACTGATTGTAGTTTCAGGGTTTATTCGTTTTAAACCTACATTTTTAATCACGACGTTTCGTAAATTTTTAACCATTAACCGGCTAATACGTTTATGGGCGCGGACGTTTTTGGTGAAGTTTGACAGCCGAAAAGACTCAGCATTAAAAATTAAAACGTCACATATGTTTTTTCAATCATATAATTAGCTATAATGCATGTAATTCCAGCTACACTGATCACCTCCTTACCCTTTTAACCTCTTTTAACATATCAACCGCGAATAGCATATGTATTGGATCATAAACAAAAATATAGAATTTTGGCCTGAAAATAAGCGGTTAATCTCGTTGAAAAACCCGGCGCTGAGCGTCACATTGACGGCTCCGGCAAGCCACTGTCTTGTTCTTTTACTGGAAGCCTCACCGGAGCTGGTCAGCCAGCAAACTTTTTTTAAAAAAGTTTGGGAAGATGAGGGGATCCTGGTTCCTGCAAATACCTTGTATCAAAACATATCGATTGTCAGGCGCGGACTGCGCGATGTCGGAGAAACGGATAACTCATTAGTCGTGACGGTGCCGCGTAAAGGTTTTCATATCAATGCCAACGTTAACATTGAAAAACGTGAAAAAATATCTTTAGATTCAGTAGGTTCTGCTGATGCATCTCTCGCGGTGCAGGATAGCGTTGCGGGAAAAAAAGCAACCACTGAATCTGTGGCTACCGTGCATACGGCTGATAAGAAAAACGCCCGCTCAAAGGCTGTCACACTCTTGATTATGGCATTGAGTTTACTGGCGGGCTTTTTTTCTCTGCATTACCTCTGGCACTTTAATGATGAAAAGCCCTTTTTTAGCAGCTATACATTAGTTGAAAGCGATCGCGGTTGTCATTTTTATACCATAGATGATAATCATGCCAGCATTGATAAATTTAATAGTTATAAGTCTTTGATTTTCAAATCCGGACTGGACTGTAAGAAGTATCCCTTTGTTTATTTTTCCATGTCGCAGATGACTCCAGGTTTTATAGTGTTTATTTGCAGGAAAAGCTACACCGCGAAGGCTTCTGCCGGATGTGTTACTCTCTCTTTTCGTGGAATTGTACATGAATAGAATAAAAATTGTGATTGGCTTTTTTATTTCTAGCGCTCTGGCAGGGGGGATCTATAATTTTGTGAACGATAAAATACATCATAAGGAAGAGTGTACGGCATCGCTCGTGGTCTTCAAGGATAATACACAAACTAATTTGACCTTAAATTTCATGTATTCACTTGCTGAAGGTAAGGGTACCGTTGCGGTCAGCGGTAGCTATCTGGATGGCGGGAAACTGCAGGGCCATATCAGAAGAGATGTCATCTATGATATGGTCAAAAATCATGAAACTCACCATTTCCACTCCAGAGAAATAAACCGATACGGTAACATTGACTCTGTGTCGGATGAGTTCCTGGCCAGCATCCTGCCTGACTTTTACGTTTATCCAAATGAAAAAATAAGCTATATTATTTCAAAGCAAAATGAGCATAGCTTTCTGATAAAAATTGGGTCACGACCGCTACTGTATTGTGCTAATTAACGGTACGGATGATGAGTCAGGCTTGCTTATCATCCACAATTATCTGGCATAATCGTCCTTTAAATGGTCTTTTATAATGAGTAAATCAGTTAGCTTCCCTGCGCCAATTTTTCGACAGGCCACATATCTGTAATTGCTGACGATCTTACTGGTGAGCGATAGAGATTCAGCGATAACATGCGTATCTTTACCTTCAAGGCTTTTGTTGAGAATGATTTTTTCAATTTTGCTTAAGCGCTGGTTTTTGGTCGGTTTACACTTAACCCGTCTGATCAGGCAGCGGAGCGCTTTCATTATAACTTCCGGCGGCGCTTTAGCATTTATCACGGTATCTGCATCACAGATGAGTGCATGCTGCGACGAACTCAGAATCAGTAATACTTTGCATCGCTGGTTTAACGAGGAAAGTTTGCTGGCGTTGCATTTGTTTTCTAAACTCAGATGCAGGATAACAATATCTTCATAGTTTAAACGATCGAGTTGCGGGTCGTCACACTGACAGCTTTTGATTTCCATCGCGTTATATTGTCCGACACAGATAATGCCATCTCGAAGATACTGGTTATTGCTGATGATGAAGATAGCCATGATAACTCCCGTAAGCATTTCACTCATGATGTGTCGTATTCAATGACTATATCTGATTGTTCAGAAATTCAAACTTATCTCGTCTTAAATTTCCTTATTTACTCATATTAAATGGTAAAACTTAGAGTAAACAAGGAGTTGTATGATTTTCTTGAGGTGTCTGATAAGATATAAATAACATTTAGAAAATTCCTTATTAAATAATAATCGTCTTTTAATGTGCTTGGAATAATCTTAACGTTGATTTGCGTCATTATATCGTGGTTGTGATTAGTGCTTTACTAATCTCATGCGTATTAATCATCTTATCTATTTGCGCAGCGTATAGCACTTGTCACCAGGTGCTATAAATAAATTCACTTGCGGGATGTGGTTTTATGAATGGGGTTATGGAACTTGAATTCTGGATGCGTGTTGCCATTGGTGAAGCTGAAGAGAGTTTGCGTGAGGGGAATAAAGGTTTTGGCGCCGTTATCATCAAGGATGGTGAGATGGTTGCGGCGGCGCATGACTATGAGGAAACAGAGGGAGACGCAACCTCACATGCTGAAATTAACGCGATTAAGATTGCCAGCCAAAAAATTGGCAAAAATTTAAACGGGTGCATACTGATATCCACCAGTGAGCCTTGTCCTATGTGCGCATTTGCCATCGCCTGGTCCGGGATAAGCGAAATAGCTTTTGGTTTTTCTATTCAGGATGCACTTGCTCAAGGGCGGCGGCGAATTGCATTTCAGTGCGTCGAGGCTTTTGATAAGGCGAGCACAGAGGTTATTGTTCATAAAGGTATTCTGCGGCGGGAATGCGCAATTCTCTATCGTGCTGACGTTCGCCGCGAAATTAATCATCTGCGCAACGCAACCGATGAAGACCTTAAGGCGCTGAACGCGGATTCCATTGCCCGCCGTACTGCATGGTTCTGCCAAAATAAAGCCGGGTTGAATATTGGCGATAGCCATTTATTAGACACCGCACACCGCTTACTTATAATGCGATTCCACGCTGCAGAGGTCGAAATGCCCGTGGTGAACAGAACAGAGAAGCAAATTACTTTCCACTCTATGAATTTCTGCCCAACGCTTGAGGCATGCAGAATTCTGCGCCTTGATACCCGGCACGTTTGCAAACTCCTGAATGAAGAGTCCACCGATATGTTAGTGAAAAAGATAGATAGCCGACTTCGCTTCTCTCGAAATTATAATAACCTCAGACCATATTCCTCTTTTTGCGAAGAATCTATTTCTATTGAGGATTGAACGTGTGTTGCCATAAGCGATGTGCGTGATTGTTCCAGGGCCGTTAACGGACTTTAGCTTCCTGAAAAGCAAAGCTATCCGTTAACCATCGGCGATTCAACAGGGCTAAGCAGGCGATCAGCGGCGTAATGTTAAAACTTTTAAAGGAGAAGTCATGAAATTAATCGACTTGCACATGCATTCGGCATATAGCAACGATGCCGATTTCCCGGTCAGCGATCTGCTTACCATGGCTAAAGCGGCGAATCTTGCGGCCCTGGCGATAACCGATCACAACTCGGCGCGATCCGTTGAGGAGTCTATTCGCTATGGCAGAGCAAATAACGTAAGCGTGATGACCGGGATTGAAATCGACTGCGCGTTTGCGGGCAATAATTATCATCTGCTGGGCTACGGTTTTCGTCGAGACAGCCGGGATTTTGACGCCGTCGAACACAACTTCCATCGTCTGGAAACTGCCGCGACGCCGCTAAAGCTGGAGAAACTGCGGGCGCTGGGGTTCCAGCTTGATGAAGAGCGCCTGTATGCTATGGCCGGAGATCGGGTCCCGCAGGAAGAGGAGATGGCAGAACTTATTTTAGAGGATGCGCGCAACCTGAATCATGATCTGCTGCTGCCTTACCGCGCGGGGAATGCGCGCAGCGATATGCCGTTAATTAACTTTTTTTGGGACTTTTTTGGCCGAGGCAAACCCTGCCAGGTGACGGTGGAATTGCCGCCGATGGCGGAGATGGCGGCGCTGATAATCGACAACGGCGGCATTCCGGTCATTGCGCATATCGGCGCTAACGTGAAGGAAAAGCCGCTGGCGGTGATTGACCAGATGTTGCCGCTTGGCGTACGCGGCGTGGAAGTGTTCTCCAGCTATCATGATGAGGAGCTATGTCGCGAACTTTATCACTACACGCTGGATAAATCGCTGCTGGCGACCTGCGGCAGTGACTTTCATGGTAAAAACAAACCCAACATTAAGCCTGGCGACTGTAGACCATGGCGTGACGCGCTACCGAAAACCCTGGAAATCCTCGAGCAGGCTGATCTTTATTGACGCCTGAAATCTACCGGCTCTAGGCGAGTTATTAAATAACAAGGACAAATGATTATGCGTAGAGGTATTATCAAGCAGGAAAAGAGGCACAGGAAGAGGTATCTGTTGTCAGTCAGAGAAAGAGATGGACCACCTTCGTTGTGCCTCTAAATAGAGAGTCACAAAATCGCGTATATTTTATGGGGGCGCATAGTATTGTTGAGAGCCACGTTTCACGGCAATGACTCTCTGCTTCGGATAAATTTAGCTACGGCTTGTAACGCCTCATCCGCTTCAGGTACCTTTCCTACCGATGACTGAAATACATGCCAGAGCCCGTCCCATATCTCAAGCTCAACTTGCATCCCAGCCTTTTTAGCATATCGGGAGAGGCGTAATGCATCATCGCGCAATAACTCCTCGCTTCCCACCTGAATAAATACGGGAGGAAGTCCAGACAAATCACCAAACAGGGGAGAGACAAGAGGATCGCTTCGTTCACTGTCCGAACAGTAGTATTTCACGGTCATTATCAGGTCTTCTATGCAAAGCAGCGGATCGAGATCCTTACACAGCGTTATGCTCTTACCAGAAAGTGTGAAATCTAACATGGGAGACAGCAGAACAGACGAGTCCGGCAAAGGATCTTGATGCTGTTTTAACAGGAGTAAAAGCGACATGACCAGTCCACCACCGCTGGAGTCTCCCGCGAGGATAATGTCCTCTGCTGAATAACCATTAGCAAGCAGCCATAAATAGGCCTGATGACAATTTAATAAGGCCGCAGGAAATCGATTTTCTGGCGCCAGAGGATATTCCAGTACCAGAGTTCGGCAACCAGAATATTGTGCGAGACAGGCAGCGAGTTTTCTGTGAGTCAGACACGATCCCTGAGAATTTCCACCGCCGTGGAAATAGAGAATAATCCTGGTATTTATCGAATCGGGATATGAAATCCATTCCGCAGTTATCTCTGTATCGTTAACCGTTTCGATGCATACACCCGCAGGTAGTGTTGCCTTTATGGCTGCAGACTCCCAGACCTGGCGCTGAAGGGAGAGTGGGGTATTCAAAAGAAAATGAATATTTTCATCATGATTTTCAAATAGCTTAGCTTTATAATCTTTTGCTCCGTTACTCAGCATCTTCATTCCTTTTGCTGCTTACGCCAGAAATAATAATTGTCGGTAGTGCTTTTTTTGCATTTTAATAGGCATTAATTTATTTACTCATTCATAAACAATCTGAGAAATACGCCACATTATAAGTTTATTAAAATTCTTCGGCTTTTTTTTATCTTTCCCTACTAACCGACAAATAGCTTATTTTTTCAACGACGCTGGTGATAAGGCTTTTCCCGCAAAACAAGCGGACCTACGCTCAGGCAATTGATGCGAGAGAGCGTGGGGCAGGCAAAATCCCTGGTAATGAATTTTTTCTGGCAGAGGGGGGGGAGGGGACTTTGACGGGAAGCTAGTGCTGGCTCCCCAAAAGCAAAAAACCGCCTTGTGGGCAGGTTCTTTAAATAGTGGTGCCCGGGCTCGGACTAACGCCGCAGGCGTTGAACAGCGCGCTGGCCGCGCTGGCCCCGAAGGGGTGAGCCGCGGTGCGGCGAATAATCGAACGGAGTTCGATGGAGAGTCCGCTCGCAGAAAAGCAAAAACCCAGCCATAGGCTGGGTTCTCTGAATAGTGGTGCCCGGACTCGGACTAACGCCGCAGGCGTTGAACAGCGCGCTTGTCGCGCTGGCCCCGAAGGGGTGAGCCGCGGTGCGGCGAATAATCGAACGGAGTTCGATGGAGAGTCCGCTCGCAGAAAAGCAAAAACCCAGCCATAGGCTGGGTTCTCTGAATAGTGGTGCCCGGACTCGGAATCGAACCAAGGACACGGGGATTTTCAATCCCCTGCTCTACCGACTGAGCTATCCGGGCAACGGGGCGCATTAAACCTGATTCGCCGCACCTCGTCAACGAAATTTATCTGTTTCGCAGCAGACTGGACAATCTATCACCACATTGCGTCAAAAGCACGCATCTTCAGGCGAAAAACGCCGTCCAGGCTACCGAAATCGGCATCGCCAGCACCAGGGCCGGCAGCATATTCACCACGGCGAACATTTTAATTCCGCAGATGCGCAAACCGGTGGCAACCAGCAGCATCCCGCCGACAGCGCTGAAATCCGCCATCATCATCGGCGTGGTTAACGGCATAATCAACGATGCGCAGGCCGCCAGTGCCAGCTGGATGGCCAGCATCGGCACGCTAATGGCCGAGACCGCCAGCCCCAGGGTGCAGGCGAAAATGATGGCGGTAAAGAAGTCGAGAAACGCTTTGGCAATGAGAATGCTGGCGTCACCGGTCATTCCTTCGCGCATCGCGCCGAATATCCCGGTTCCGCTGGCGCAGAACAGGACGATAATCGCGACGTAGCTTTGAATATACGACTCATGCGCCGAACTCTTTATCTGGCCCTTTTTTGGCGAAAGCAGCTGCTGAAGCTTACTCACCAGCGTATTAATGCCTTTCTCCATATTACATACTTCGCCGAACAGCGCGCCCACCAGCGTTGAAAGCACCATCACCGGCAGGTTGGCGCATTTGATCACCAGTAGAATACCGATGCCTAGCGACGCCAGCCCAAAAATAGAGGTCATTGATGTACGAATCCGTTCCGGCAATCTTTGACTTAAGAGTGCGCCAAGTACGCCGCCCAGAAGGACCGCACCGGCGTTAATAAATGGCCCTGTAACCAAAGTATGACTCCTGTTAATTATCCCTAACGACTGCATTATTATGGCGCGAAGCTGGCCAAAAGGCTTGCGCATCCGTGGGGTCGCTGCATACGTAATTCATCTTGCACGGTACATTTAAAGGTGACATGATTGCGCGAATTTTCTCCTCCCCTGAATGAGGCCGCCGGGATGACGACATCGCCACTACATCACCAGTGCCGCTGCGTACAGATGCGCAGGCTGCCTCGTCTTGCTACCCTTACTCTGCAACTTCTGCCCGTCATGCGGTGAGCGTAACGCAGGCTCACTGCAGGACAACAGTAAGATCGGACGCGGTCTGCTTTTACTGATGTCTGGCGGTCGGAGCTGGGATCCAGCCAGACCCTGACAGTTCGTTGGCCAGAGCAGAGATGCCTTGGCCTAAGCCTTTTACTCTCCGGAAACGGGTATCCGCGCTCATGAAATCAATGCACATTGCCGCCAGCCGCGAGCTGGTATCCCACCTGTCCACCCACCGTCGCGTGGTGGCCCTGGACAGTACTGATTTTACCGATGTGGCGGCAGTCGTCATTACCGTGGCGGACAGCCGCAGCGGCATCCTTGCGTTGCTGAAACGCACGGGCTTTAACCTGCCGGTCTATCTGTTCAGCGAAGCTGAGCACGAAAAACCAGAAGGCGTGACGGCCATCGTTAGCGGCAAAGAGCAGGAGTGGCTCGAACTGGAAGCCGCCGCCTGCGACTATGAAGAGAACCTGCTGCCGCCGTTCTTCGATACGCTGACTCAGTACGTAGAGATGGATAACAGCACCTTCGCGTGCCCTGGCCATCAGCACGGCGCCTTCTTTAAGAAGCATCCAGCGGGGAGGCAGTTCTTCGACTTCTTTGGTGAGAACGTCTTTCGCGCCGACATGTGCAACGCCGACGTTAAGCTTGGCGATCTGTTGATTCATGAAGGGTCTGCGAAACACGCGCAGAAGTTCGCGGCGAAGGTCTTCAACGCCGATAAAACCTATTTTGTCCTTAACGGTACCTCGGCGGCGAACAAAGTGGTGACTAACGCGCTGCTGACCCGCGGCGATCTGGTGCTGTTTGATCGCAATAACCATAAATCCAATCATCATGGGGCGCTGATTCAGGCAGGCGCGACGCCGGTCTATCTCGAAGCATCGCGCAACCCGTTCGGTTTTATCGGCGGGATTGACGATCGCTGCTTCGATGAAAAATACCTGCGCGATCTGATTCGCGAGACGGCGCCGGAAAAAGCTGATATGCCGCGCCCGTTCCGCCTTGCGGTGATCCAGCTCGGAACCTATGACGGGACGGTATATAACGCCCGCCAGGTGGTCGATAAAATCGGCAGCCTGTGCGACTACATCCTGTTTGACTCGGCCTGGGTCGGCTACGAGCAGTTTATCCCGATGATGGCCGACTGTTCGCCGCTGCTGCTGGACCTGACGCCGAATGACCCGGGCATTTTTGTTACTCAGTCGGTGCATAAACAGCAGGCCGGTTTTTCGCAAACTTCGCAGATCCATAAAAAGGATAACCATCTGCGAGGGCAGGCGCGTTTTTGCCCGCATAAGCGGTTGAATAACGCCTTTATGCTGCATGCCTCGACCAGCCCGTTTTATCCGCTGTTCGCGGCTCTCGACGTGAATGCCAAAATCCATGAAGGGGAGAGCGGGCGCCGCCTGTGGGCCGAATGCGTAGCGCTGGGTATTGACGCGCGCAAAGCGATTATCGCTAACTGCAAAATGATCCAGCCGTTTATTCCGCCAATGGTCGCGGGACGCCCGTGGCAGGATCACCCCACCGAAACCATCGCCCGCGAGCGGCGCTTCTTTAGCTTTGAACCGGGCGCGCGCTGGCACGGCTTTGAGGGCTATGCCAGCGAACAGTACTTCGTTGACCCCTGTAAGCTGCTGCTGACGACGCCAGGAATCGATGCGCAGAGCGGGGAATATACTGATTTTGGCATCCCGGCGACCATTCTGGCCCACTATCTGCGCGAAAACGGCATCGTGCCGGAGAAGTGCGATCTGAACTCTATTCTGTTTCTGCTGACCCCCGCCGAAAGCGAGGAGAAGCTGGCGCAGCTGGTGGCGATGCTTGCCCAGTTTGAGCAGCATATCGAATCGGATACGCCGCTGGCCGAGGTTCTGCCGAGCATCGTTAACAAATACCCGGTGCGCTATCGGGACTACACCATCCGCGAGCTGTGTCAGGAGATGCACAACCTGTACGTTAGCTTTGAGGTGAAGGATCTGCAAAAAGAGATGTTCCGCAAGCAGAGCTTCCCGCGGGCGGTCATGAACCCGCAGGACGCCAACCGCGAGTTTATTCGCGGTAACGTCGAACTGGTGCGCTTAAGCGAAGCGGAAGGGCGCATTGCGGCGGAGGGCGCGCTACCGTATCCACCGGGCGTGCTGTGCGTCGTGCCTGGCGAAATCTGGGGCGGGGCGGTGCTGCGCTATTTTCTGGCGCTGGAGGAGGGCGTCAATATGCTGCCGGGCTTCTCGCCGGAGCTCCAGGGGGTCTATAGCGAAACGGACTCTGACGGCATTAAGCGTCTGTATGGCTATGTGCTGAAAGCATAAAAAAGCGCCCCGTTGATATCACCGGGGCGCTTTTTTTTATTCGTACATCTCGGGTGAAGCCGTTTATTTAATGTACGACGGTCTGCGCACCGGCTGGTACGCGAACGTGCTTGTATTTAAACAGCGCGACGAAAGCAAACGCCAGAACCAGCGAATAGCCGGCGAAAATCAGCCATACGGTTTGCCAGTCGGTAATCCCTTCGACGGTAAAGTGCTCCACCACTTTGCCGCTCACCATCCCGCCAAGTATGCAGCCGAAACCGTTGGTCATCATCAGGAACATTCCCTGGGCGCTGGCGCGGATTTCCGGGCGAACCTCTTTTTCCACAAACACCGACCCCGAGATATTGAAGAAGTCGAAGGCGCAGCCATAAACGATCATCGACAGCACCAGCAGCACGGTGCCGAACGGAGTCGGGTCGCCGTAAGCGAACAGGCCGAAGCGCAGCATCCACGCCACGATACTAATCAGCATCACGTTCTTGATGCCGTAGCGGCTGAGGAAGAACGGGATGGTCAGAATGAACAGGGTTTCCGAGATCTGCGAAATCGACATCATCACCGAGGCGTGCTGCACGATAAAGCTGCTGGCGAACAGCGGATCTTTATCAAAGCTGTGCAGGAAGGTGTTGCCGAACATATTGGTGATTTGCAGTTCGGCGCCAAGCATCATCGAGAAAATAAAGAAGATCGCCATACGTTTGTTTTTAAACAGCGCGAAGGCATCAAGGCCCAGCATGGCGGTCCAGCTCTGGTTTTTCTGCTGATTGGCCACCGGAATATGCGGCAGCGTCAGAGTGAAGAGCACCAGCAGCAAGGAGAGCGCCGCGCCGATATAGAGCTGCATATGGCTCAGCTCAAAGCCGGAGAAGCTGACGCCCCACATGGCGAGGATAAAACCGATGGTGCCCCAGATGCGAATCGGCGGGAAATCGGTCACGATATCCATGTTCGCAGACTGCAGGCGGTAGTAGGAAATGGTGTTAATCAGCCCCAGCGTCGGCATATAGGCCAGCGAGTTAAGCAGGATGACGAGGAACATCTCGCCCGGCGTAGTGACCTGGGCGGCGAGCCACAGCGTCAGCGCGCCGACCAGATGGCAAATGGCGTAAACCCATTTGGCGCTGATCCATTTATCGGCAACGATACCAAGCAGCGTCGGCATAAATACCGCAGCGATACCGAGCGAGCTATAAACCGCTCCGATGGCCGCACCGTCAAACTTCAGGGTAACGAACATATATGAGCCGAGCGTGGTCAGCCAGCTTCCCCAGAGGCAGAACTGCAGGAACGACAGTATTTTGAGCTGCAGCTTAAGATTCATGTTTTGATCCTCACGGATATAGAATTGTTTTGTGTTTTAAATAACATTTGTAGCGTTATTTTGGTTGGATTCTATCATTCATGGGGTGGATACTTTTGTTAACTGCCGCAGAAAATCGCAAAACAGTTGCGCAACTCTATTGTGTATAGCAGAAGGAAGGCGCCCTTGAGGAAACAAGGGCGTTGGCAGAGGATTACTTGCGGCGGTAGCCTTTTTGCGCGGTGTTTACCTTGTAGAGATAACGGCGCGATTCGGCGGACGGGTGACGGCTGGTGATGGTCTGATAAACGTCGCCCGGCGTCATGTTATTGATGATATTCGCGGCCTGAATCTTATCGCTGGAGAAGACCCGCAGCACGCTGCCCGCGCCGCCGTTATAGGCGGTAATCACCGCATAGCGACGCGAGGTGGGGTTAGCAATACCGGCCAGATAGACGTTGTTCAGCATGGCCAGATAGGCGGTCCCGGTATCGATATTATTGGCCGGATCGAACAGATAGCTGCGGCTCGGCAGGCCGGATTTCCCCTGCGAGCGGAACACATCCTTCCCGGCACTGTGCTGCACCACCTGCATCAGCCCCAGCGCGTCGGCATGGCTGACTGCATAGGGGTTAAAGGACGATTCGGTTTGCATAATCGCCAGGATCAGCGACTCATCAACGCCATATTTGCGCGACGCCTGACGGACCATGCCAATGTATTTATGCGCACGTTTGTCGAGATGGTTCGGCACCAGGTTGATGGTGATGCTGTAGATCATGCGCGGACCGTTGCTGCGGCTTTTCAGACGCGTTTGCAGCAGGTAGTCCGCAAAGCGTGAGGCGCGCCACTCCCAGCGAATCGACTCACCGGTGTTATCCACGACCTGACCATACAGGAACGGTTCTTTTGAGATCTGAATGTCATCGACGTCGGAATAGAGGTCGATGGAGTTAGGGTCGTCGCCCATCAGCAGGGTTTTAATAATCGCCTGGCGCAGACGCCCGGCCGGGTCAGTGCCGGCGATAGTTTCGACGGTAATTGTCCCGGCGTCAAAGTTGATGTGGCTGCGGGTTTGATACTGGTCGGTGTATTTGACGTAGTCCTTCGGCCCGGCGAGCAGAACTTCGTTATAACCCCAAATGTTCTCGATGTTATGGGCGAACTGGCCCATCAGAATATCAAAGCCGTTGGTGTCCTTCACCCACGCCTCGTTATACTCGGCGCCTTTTTTGGTTGAGCTGGAACACGAAACGAGCAAAGGCGCAATCAGCGCTAGCGCTAAGTATTTTTTCATCATTCCGGGAGTGCGTGTTGTGTTTGTTGTGGTAAAGGGCCGTCAGGCCCTTACTGTTTTTCTGGCGGCGTATAGCCTTCGATGTGTACGTCTTTACCTTCAAACAGGAACTGAACCATCTCCTGCTCCAGCAGTTTGCGATGCTCGGGGTTCATCATGCTGAGTTTTTTCTCATTGATCAGCATCGTCTGTTTGTGCTGCCACTGGGCCCAGGCTTCTTTAGAGATTTCGTTATAGATACGTTTGCCCAGTTCGCCCGGATACAGCTGAAAATCCTGGCCATCGGCTTCACGCTGCAGGAAAGTACAAAAAATCGTTCTGCTCATTCTTAATCCTCTTTAATCGCCAGAAAGCTAAACCGGTGCTCCGGCTTTTAACTGTTGCAACAAGCGCTCCACGGGGGCCGCCAGACCGACGGACGGCGGCTGCGCTAAGTTATACCAGAGTGCGCCCCCTTCATCCATGCATGCGCCGGATGAGTGCACTGTAAGCCACATCGGCACAATATCCAGATGGAAATGGCTGAAAGTGTGGCGAAACGCGGTTAATTGCGTCAGATTATCGGCCTTAATCTGGCGCTGCGCCAGCCACTGCCGCAGCGCATCTTCATCTTCAAACTGCGGGAAGCAGAACAATCCGCCCCATAAACCCACCGGCGGGCGCTGGCAGAGAAATACCTCATCGCCGTGCTGCATCAGCAGGAAATAGCCGGTACGTTCCGGGATCGTCTGTTTCGGTTTTTTGCCTGGATATTGAGCCCATGAATGACTGGCGTAGGCCACGCAGCCGTTATTCAGCGGACAGAGCTCGCATTTGGGCTTAGAGCGGGTACACACCATCGCCCCGAGGTCCATCATGGCCTGGTTAAAACGCTCAACCCCTTTCGCTGGCGTCACGTCCTCACTAATATCCCACAGGCGTTTCTCAACCTCTTTTTTCCCCGGCCAACCGCTGACAGCATAGCAGCGCGCGAGCACGCGCTTCACGTTGCCGTCGAGAATCGGATAATGCTGACCGAGAGAAAGGGATAAAATCGCCCCAGCGGTGGAACGACCCACGCCCGGCAGCGCGGCGACTTCATCAAAAGTTAGCGGGAAGTTTCCGCCGTGCAGGGTGGCCACCTGCTGCGCCGCTTTATGCAGATTGCGCGCGCGGGCGTAATAGCCCAGCCCGGTCCACAGATGGAGGACTTCATCGAGTGGCGCATTGGCCAGATCGGTAATTGTTGGGAAACGCGCCATAAAGCGCTCAAAATAGGGGATAACCGTCGCCACCTGCGTTTGTTGCAACATCACCTCGGAGAGCCATACTTTGTAGGGCGTCTTGCCGATTTGCCAGGGCAGGGTTTTACGTCCGTATTTGTCGTACCAGTCCAGTACCTGGGCTGAAAATTGCGCGGCGAGAAAAGTCAAAGCTACGGCTCCGGGATAGCGATTATAAGGTGGCAGATTGCAGCACAAGGGCGAGAGGCTGTAAACCCTTGCATCCGCCGGGTAACTTTGGATAATGCCCGTTTTCCGAACACTCTCACAAGCAGACTTAACTTTTATGAAAAACGACGTCATATCTCCGGAATTCGATGAAAACGGCCGTCCGCTGCGCCGTATTCGCAGCTTCGTCCGTCGTCAGGGCCGCCTGACTAAAGGTCAGCAGCACGCGCTGGACACCATTTGGCCGGTGATGGGCGTTGAATTTAACGATGCGCCGCTCGATTTTGCCGCGCTGTTTGGCCGTGAAGCGCCCATCACGCTGGAGATTGGTTTTGGTATGGGCGCTTCGCTGGTGGCGATGGCGAAAGAGAAGCCGCAGCAGAATTTCCTCGGCATTGAAGTGCACTCTCCTGGCGTCGGCGCCTGTCTGGCGTCTGCTGAAGAAGAGGGCGTGCAAAATCTGCGCGTTATGTGCCACGATGCGGTAGAAGTGCTGCACGCGATGATCCCCGATAACTCCCTGAGCATGGTGCAGCTATTTTTCCCTGACCCGTGGCACAAAGCGCGTCATAATAAGCGCCGGATCGTTCAGCCGCCTTTTGCCGAACTGGTGAAAAGTAAACTGAAGCTGGGCGGCGTTTTCCATATGGCGACCGACTGGGAGCCCTATGCCGAGCATATGCTGGAAGTGATGTCCTCGCTTGAAGGATATCGCAACCGGTCAGAAAGCAACGACTATGTGCCGCGCCCGGAATCGCGCCCGGTAACCAAATTTGAACAGCGTGGCCATCGTCTTGGCCACGGCGTATGGGACTTAATGTTCGAGAGGGTGAAATAATGGCAACGAATCGTAGCCGTCGTCTGCGTAAAAAAATGCATATCGACGAATTTCAGGAAGTGGGTTTTTCCGTCGCGTGGCGTTTCGCGGAAGGAACCAGCGAAGAGCAGATCGACCAGACCGTTAACGATCTGATTGATGAGGTGATTGAGCCTAATAAGCTGGCCTTTGACGGCAGCGGCTATCTCTCCTGGGAAGGCCTGATCTGCCTGCAGGAAATCGGTAAATGCACCGAGGAGCACCAGGCCATTGTGCGTAAATGGCTGGAAGACCGCGGGCTGGCCGATGTACGCACCAGCGAACTTTTTGATATCTGGTGGGACTAAGTTTGACAAGGGTCGGCAACTGCCGGCCCGTTTTGTCTGAAGGGAGTTAAATGATGCGCAAAACGCTGTTAGCTGTGGCGCTTTCCGTCACCGCTTTGTCCGCGCATGCGGACTACCAGTGTAGCGTCACGCCGCGTGACGATGTCATCCTCAGCCCGCAGCAGGTGCAGGTGAAAGGCGAAAATGGCGATCTGGTGATTAAGCCGGACGGCAGCCTGAGCTTTAACGGGAAAGCGTATTCTCTGAACGCCGCTCAGCGCGAACAGGCTCAGGACTATCAGGCCAGCCTGCGCAGCAGCCTGCCGTGGATTGATGAAGGCGCACGCTCGCGGGTAGAAAAAGGCCGCGCCGCGCTGGATAAAATTATTACCGAACAGGTAGGGGCCAGCAGCAGCATGCATAGCCGCCTGACCAAGCTTGATGCGCAGCTGAAAGCGCAAATGAGCCGCATAATTGAACATCGTAACGATGGCCTGACGTTCCACTATAAAGCTATCGATCAGGTGCGCGCCGACGGCCAGCAGCTGGTAAACCAGGCGATGGGCGGCATCCTGCAGGACAGCATCAACGAGATGGGCGCGAAGGCGGTTCTCAAAGGCGGCGGTAACCCGCTGCAGGGGATCCTCGGCAGCCTTGGCGGCCTGCAAACCGCCATTCAGGATGAATGGAAAAATCAGGAAGCCGATTTCCAGCAGTTTGGTAAGGATGTCTGCAGCCGCGTGGTTTCCCTTGAGGATAGCCGCAAAGCGCTGGTGGGGTCCTTAAAGTAAGCTTTATTCCGCTACCTGCGTCCGCAGGTAGCAAAATCAGATTTCATTTATCCTGCCTGCGGTGGCGAACTCCTTATGATGCCTGCTGTATTCATAAAAGGAATTTGCTGATGAAATATGCATGGAAAACGCTCACCGTCCTGATGATCGCTTCCCCTTGTCACGTGCTGGCGGATGCCAACACGCCAACAGACGACGTGGTAAAACAGCAGTTTGCTGAACAGACTGGCGGGATTATGCGCTTGCAAAACGTGACGCTGAAGCAGCTAGACGCCAGGGGAAATCAGGCGACCTATATGCTGGAAGGCGATATGGCCGCCGCGGAAGATCTCTATATTCGCGTCGGCGTCGCGGGAGATTACTTTTTTTATGAGCGAGTCTGGACCAGGGGGCGGCCGGTAAAGTTCTCCGCCATGATGACCGCGGTAGGGACCAAAGACTCCGGCTGGCAGACCGAATTCTTTTCTCTGCAGATGGCGGCGAAGAGGGGCGGGAGAACCTTTAAGGAAATCGGAGGGGATGAAAGTAAAACCCTGATCGTCAATGACCACAAATTTATGGCGCAATTTGCCAAAATTGACGCCAGCTTTGCCGCCAGCAAAGCCACGATGAAGACGCTGCAAGGGCAACAGGATGCGCTGAAAACCGAGATCGCCGCGTTAGAGAAGCAGATTAACCGTTCATGGGGTACGGATGCGAACGGCAAGCCGCTCGATCGCAGCGACGTGCAGCAGGCGATGCTGGAAAAAATGTATGAAGTAGACCGGCAAAACGATCCGCTGAAGTTCGAGAATCATTACTACAAAACTCTCTATGAACCCGCACTGGCCGCCTGTCAGAAAAAAGCGGTTTGCGATGCTGCGCCGCTGCGCGCCGAGCGCGATGCCGTGCTGAATGAGCAGAAGCGTAACTACTATCGCCAGCATAAAGAGATGAGTGAAAATATCAAAGCGGAGATGGCCGCGCGCGATAAAAAGATAGCGCCGCTGCAGAAGCAAAAAGGCGAACTGAACGCGCAGCTGATGGCGCTGGAGATCCGCTACCGGGAGTTGGCTCGCGACGAAAAATACTGGCAGGAGGGGCTGGAGAAGATGCGCCGCAACGGGGTTCTAAAGTAGCCGGGTCAGGTTCGGAATGGCCAGGCTGCGCCTGGCGCGTATGAGCTTGTCGGATGACAGAATATTTTGCTATTGAAGCTTTTGTCGGCCGGGCACGGCGCTAGCCGCCGCCCGGCAGAAGCGTTAGCTCAAGGTCTAACGCCCATTCTTCCTCAGGAATGCGTCCCCTCCTTTCCAGGGCAATAACGCTACATCAGCCCTAGCAGCTGCGGAATAAACAGCGAAATCTGCGGGATATAGACAATCATCATCAGCGCGATCAGCAGGGCAGCGTAGAACGGCAGCAGCGGTTTGATCAACTGCTGAATTTTGACGCCAGAAATAGAACAGCCAACGAACAGCGCGCTGCCAACCGGTGGGGTGAGCAGCCCGATACACAGATTGGCGACCATCATAATACCGAAGTGCACCGGATCCATCCCCAGGTCCTGCGCGATTGGCAGGAATATTGGAGTGAAAATCAGCACCGCTGGGGTCATATCCATAAAGATCCCGACGATTAACAGCACGATATTTATCAGCAGCAGAATCACCACCGGGTTTTCAGAAACGCCCATTAGCGCGTCGCTTATCATGTAGGGAATGTCGGCGTTGGTCATCGCCCACGACATGCCCACGGAAAAGCCAATCAGCAGCAGCACAATAGAGGTCATGACTACCGATTCCAGTATCAGCTTCGGCAGATCGCGCCACTTCACTTCCCGATATATCAGTACCGACAGGATAAAGGTGTAGACCACGGCGATGGCAGAGGCTTCCGTCGCGGTAAAAATGCCGCCAAGGATCCCGCCCATCACAATGATGACCAGCAGCAGGCTGGGCAGAGCATCGAAAAACGCTTTTGCCGCCTGGGCGCAGGTCGGACGCTCGGAAACCGGATAGCCGCGACGTTTAGCAATGACGGCACAGACCACCATAATAGCCAGGCCCATCAGGATGCCCGGCAAATAGCCGGCCATAAACAGCGAGGCCACCGAGACGCCGCCTGCGGTCAGGGAAAAGACGATCAGTACGTTTGACGGCGGAATAAGCAGACCCGTGATGCAGGATGAGACGTTCACCGCCGTAGAGAAGGCCGGATCGTAGCCTTTCTGCGTCTGTATGGGGTTGAGCGTGCCGCCGACCGCGGCGGCGGCGGCGACCGCTGAGCCTGAAATCGAGCCGAACATCATATTGGCCAGCACGTTGACGTGGCCCAGAGAGCCCGGCACGCGTCCGACCATCACCTGGGCCAGATTGATTAAACGTATGGCAATCCCGCCGCTGTTCATCAGGGTTCCGGCAAAGATAAAGAATGGAATCGCCAGCAGCGCGAAGTTATCGAGGCCGTTTGCCAGGCGCTGAGAAACGGTAATCACTGCGATATCCCAGGGGAACATCAGCAGCATCGAACCGACGGTAGCGATGCCAATGGAGAAGGAGATAGGTACGCCAATAAAAACCAGAATAAAGAAAGAGCCAAATAGCATCAGTGCGATATAGCTGTCCATCAATTTGCCCCCGCTGCAGAGTGCTTCATGTTTTTCAGTCCGGTGCTGATAAAACACAACGCGTAGAACATCATAATGATCCCGGTTAGCGGCAGGATCAGATACACGTAGCCCATGGGGATTTGCATCGCCGCTGAGACCTGGGACGTCGATAGCGTTTTCTCAATCAGCTTCACGCCGCCGGTCACAATTACTGAACCAGCAAAAATAAAGATCAGCAGATTAATGATGACGCTGAGAAGCGCCTGCCTGCGAGGAGGGAGCGTCATCGCCAGTAAATCGATAGCCAGATGACGCTGGGCGCCGACGGTATATGCCGCACCCAGCAGCCCGACCCAAATCATTAAAAAGCGCGCCAGTTCGTCGGTCAGGGTGCTTGGCTGGTTTAGCACGTAGCGGCTAAATACCTGCCAGACGACGCAGATCACCAGCGCAATCATAACGGCGACGGAGAATGCGGCGATCGTGCGGTCCACCGCCAGCTTTATGCGGTTAAGTATCATCTTTGAGTTCCCGGTGAAAGGGGCCAGCGGCTGGCCCGCTAAGTGTTATTCAGCAGCAGCTTCAAATTTGGCCAGCAGAGCCGCCTGCTTCGGATCTTTTTTGAAGTCATCAAAGAGCGGTTGAACGGCGGCGCGGAACGGTGCTTTATCAACTTTGATAATTTCGCCGCCCATGGCTTTGGCCTGCGCGCGGGTGTCGGCGTCAATTTTGTCCCACAGTTTTTGCTGATAGGCCTCTGAGGCTTTCGCCGCCTCGTTCAGGATTTGTTGCTGCTCCGGCGTCAGCTTGTCCCAGGTTTTGCTGGAGATAACGAGGAAATCCGGGATGGAGGCATGTTCATCTTCTGAGAAAACCTTAGCGATTTCGATATGGCGCGTTTGCACCCAGGAAGGTACGTTATTTTCCGCGCCGTCCACTACGCCCTGCTGCATCGCGGTATAGACTTCACCAAACGAAATTGGCGTTGGCGAACCGCCCATTAATTCGATCATTTTCAACGTTGTCGGACTGGCCTGGACGCGGATTTTCAGCCCTTTTAAATCTTCCGGTTTAGTAATGGGTTTTTTAGCATAAAAACTTCGGGTCCCGGCAACATAAGCGGAAAGGGCAAAGAATCCTTTATCTTTCGTGGACTCCATTATTTCTTTACCCACTTCACCGAAGACGACTTTATTGAAGTGATTCTGATCCTTGAACAGGAACGGTAAATTATATATCGCGTAGACGTTATCAAATGACTCCAGGTCGCTGGCGGAACCTTTCGTCATATCCAGTGCGCCGTTTTGTAATAACTCCATCGTTTCACGCGCGCTGCCCATCTGGCTACTCGGATAAATGCGAATTTTCATATTGCCGTTGGAAAGTTGGTTAACCTCTTTCGCCATCTGCTCAAACGCCTGATGAACAACGTGGCTGCGTTCAAGGTTATGTGCCAGTTTTAACGTAACTTTTTCAGCTGCGCTGGCCCCCGCTGAGAGCAGGGCAAGCAAAGAAACACACACCAGAGAACGAGAAAACGAGAGTTTTTTCATGAGTCGGCTCCATGCACTTAGGTTAATTGGTCAATATCTAAAGAGTCATTCTTTGTTTCTGTATGACATATTATCCTGGTTGTCGTACACCTTTAAGCTGTCTGACTCACACTTTTTCCCAATGAGACGATGAAATGCGTATTTTTGTGCGTTAGGTTATATTTATTTTCTATAAATGAATGTGAATTAATTTTTATTAAGAATGCTGAACTGAGATTCTTCGGGAATTACGATATTAATATTTCGGGAAAAACGAACAATTAATTATCCCGCTATTTATATAACGGGATAATCAGGGAGAGGTTTATTCGCTGAGGAATAATTCGAGAAGGGAGTTCAAAAATAGCTTGCCGTGCTCGGTAATCTGCCAGCAGCCTTCATCTTCCGTCAGATAGCCCTGGGCAATAGCGGCATCGATTTGCGGGCGGATCGTCCGCTCGTCGAGGCCGGTAAAGCGGCTGAATTCATCCCGTGGCGCCGCTTCGAGCAGGCGGAAACGGTTCATAAAGAACTCAAACGGTTTATCTGCGTTCTCAACATCATGCTGGCGCTCCAGGTAACGGCCTTCCATATAGCCGCGCGGGTGGCGGGTTTTCGCCGTCCGCAGAATGCGTCCGTCCGCAAACGTCACTTTACCGTGCGCGCCGCAGCCAATGCCCAGGTAGTCGCCAAAGCGCCAGTAGTTCAGATTATGCTGGCACTGATATCCCGGTTTTGCATAGGCGGAAGTTTCATATTGCCGGTAGCCCGCGGCGCTAAGCAGGCTATGCCCCTGCTCATAAATATCCCACAGCGCATCGTCGTCAGGCAGGACCGGCGGTCGCGAACCAAACAGGGTATTTGGTTCAATGGTCAACTGATACCAGGAGAGATGCGGCGGATTGAGCGCAATCGCCTGGCGCAGGTCGTCCAGCGCCTCTTCCAGAGACTGGTCCGGCAGACCATGCATTAAATCGAGGTTAAAGCTGCGCAGTCCCAGACCGCTTGCCAGGTTTGCCGCGCGTTTGGCTTCCTGTGGCCCATGAATGCGCCCCAGACGCTGCAGCTTTTGCTCGCTAAAGCTCTGTACGCCGATGGAGATGCGATTAATGCCGGCGCGCTGATACTCCACGAAGCGATCCGCTTCCACGGTGCCGGGGTTGGCTTCCATCGTGATTTCGGCTCCGGCCGCCAGCGGAAGAGCCGCGCGTACGCCATCGAGTAGGGTTTGCATCGCCGGGCCGGAGAGCAGGCTCGGCGTACCGCCGCCAATAAAAATCGTCCCGATTTCACGTCCCTGCGCATAGTGGGCGTCGGCGCGCAGATCGTTCAGCAGATGCTGGACATAGTCATCATGCGGCACTTCGCCCTTCAACGCATGCGAGTTGAAATCGCAGTACGGGCATTTCTGCACGCACCACGGGATGTGAATGTAGAGGCTCAGGGGCGGCAAATTAGCCATTACGTAAGGCTTCCAGTAACAGTTTCAGCGCTCGTCCGCGGTGGGAAATGACGCTCTTCTCTTCACGGCTCAGCTCCGCTGCGGTTTTACCTTCCGTCGGAACAAAGAAAATCGGATCGTAACCAAAGCCGCCGCTGCCGGCGGCCTGGCGAGCGATGATGCCTGGCCAACTGCCGTGGCACACCAGCGGCGTGGGATCTTCCGCATGGCGCAGATAGACCAGCACGCAGTGGAACTGCGCCTGGCGCTTATCGTCCGGCACGTCGCGTAGCGCGTCGAGCAGTTTTTCCAGATTGCGCTGGTCGGTCGCATCTTCACCGGAATAGCGGGCAGAATAGATGCCAGGCGCGCCGCCTAACGCATCGACGGCCAGACCTGAGTCATCGGCGATAGCCGGAAGGCCGGTAATCTGCGCGGCGTGGCGCGCTTTAAGAATGGCGTTTTCGATAAACGTGAGGCCGGTTTCCTCTGCGGAATCCACGCCCAGTTCGGTTTGCGCCACGATATCGAGGCCAAAATCTGCCAGCAGCGAGGCCAGCTCGCGCACTTTACCGGGATTGCCGGTGGCGAGAACAACTTTTTGCATAAGAGATCCTGTCTATTCTGTCAGCGCAGCGACCCCGTCGGGGATCTGCTGCGGATGAATGATTTTTATCTGTTTGTGGCGACCCAGTTCGCCCTTCTCAATAAGCACCTGGCTTTTTGCTACGCGAAACTGTTTGGCGAGAAATTTTACCAGATGGGCGTTGGCCTGGCCGTCAACGGGTGGCGCGGTAATGGCGACTTTGAGCTCGTCGCCATGTAAACCAACGATGCTGTCGCGGCTGGCCTTAGGCTGAATATACAGCCTTAAGACCAGACCGTCAGCGCAGGCCTGGACAGCACTCATAGCGCCATCCACAGCCCCGGAAGCAGAACGTTACCGGTAGCCTGCAACAGTTCGGCGATACCCATATTGATCACGTACAGCAGCAGAACCAGCACCATCGGCGAGAAATCAATTCCGCCCATTGAGGGCAGCAGCCTGCGGATAGGGCGCAGCAGCGGGTCTGCCAGCTGCATCAGAACATATTCCACCGGGCTACGGCCCTGGCTTACCCAGCTCATGATCGCCATTAACAGAAGAACCCAGAAGATCAGCGAGCCGACGGTTTTGATAAGGATCAGCAGCGCGGAGATCCAGATAATCGGCTGGAAGGTGACGACCATAAACAGGACGATAGCTTTCACGACGCAGAGAATAAAGGCGACCAGCAGGGAGGCGCTGTCGAGCGGCCCCATCGCCGGGATAATGCGGCGCAGCGGCCCAACGACAGGCTGCGTAGCCTTGACCACGAACTGCGAAAACGGGTTATAAAAGTCGCAGCGCGCCCACTGCATCCAGACGCGTAACAACACGACCATTGTATAAAGCTCAATGACCGTTGAGAGCAGGAAAGTCAACGTCTTCATGGCGTTCCTCAGATTCCTTATTTTTTGCTGTAGTCGCGCGCGCCGAAAATTGCGGTTCCGATGCGCACCATAGTGCTTCCCGCCTCGATGGCGGCTTCCATATCATCCGACATTCCCAGCGACAACGTATCGACGGTAGGGTAGTGCGTTTTTAGCCGCGCAAATGCTACCGCCATTTGTTGGGCGACGGCAAACTGCCTTACATATTCTGACTCAGGCGCGGGGATGGCCATTAAACCGCGCAGCTGCAGATTCGGCAATTTAGCGATCTCTGCCGCCAGCGCGTCCAGCTCTGCAGGCGGAATACCCGACTTGCTCTGCTCATCGCTAATGTTGATTTGAATCAGCACGTTGAGCGGCGGCATGTCGGCAGGGCGCTGTTCACTGAGGCGAGCGGCGATTTTGAGTCGATCGACGGTATGACACCAGTCAAAATGTTCGGCCACGAGGCGGCTTTTGTTGGACTGCAGCGGACCAATAAAGTGCCACTGCAGCCCGCTTGCCCCGGTCTCCTGAAAGTAGCGGATTTTCTCCACCCCTTCCTGAACATAGTTTTCGCCAAACGCGACCTGGCCTGCGGCCATCGCTTCTTCGATAGCGCTCGCAGGTTTCGTTTTACTGACTGCTAGCAGCGTAACTTCTTCTGGAGCACGGCCGCAGCGTGCGGCAGCGGCTGAGATTTTGTCCCGGACCTGTGCCAGGTTATGCGCAATATCGTTCATATACCGAGGATGAGTTATGGAACTGGAAGAAATAGTGGCCCTTAGTGTAAAGCATAACGTCTCCGATCTACACCTGTGCAATGCTTCAGCGCCGCGCTGGCGTCGCCAGGGAAAGCTGGAGCCTGCGCCTTTTACCTCCCCTGATATCAGCAAAATACTCCATGACTGGCTCAACGCCGAGCAGCTCGCGCAATGGCAGGCCAGCGGGCAGGTCGATTTCGCTTTAGCGCCGGCTGGCGGGCCACGCCTTCGCGCCAGCGCATTTGCCCACAGCCGCGGCCTGTCGCTGGCGCTGCGTCTGCTGGCGGAAACCTGCCCGCAGCTGGAGGCGCTCGGTGTACCAGCCGCCTTAAGCGAGCTGCTCAATGAGGAGAGCGGGCTTATCCTCGTCACGGGCGCCACCGGCAGCGGGAAATCAACTACCCTGGCGGCGATGGTGGGCTATCTTAATCAGCGCCTCAATGGTCATATCCTGACGCTGGAAGATCCGGTCGAATTTATTCACCACAGCGAGCGTTGCCTGATCCAGCAGCGGGAAATCGGCCGCCACTGCCCCTCCTTTGCCGCGGCGTTACGCGCTGCGCTGCGCCAGGATCCGGACGTCATTCTGTTAGGGGAACTGCGCGATAGCGAAACTATCCGCCTGGCACTTACGGCGGCGGAGACCGGACATCTGGTTATGGCGACGCTGCATACGCGCGGCGCGGCGCAGGCGGTTGAAAGGCTGGTGGATGTTTTTCCCGCCCAGGAGAAAGAGCAGGTTCGCAGCCAGCTGGCGGGAAATTTGTGCGCGGTACTGGCACAAAAATTGTTTCCGGATGCTGCAGGCGGCAGAGTTGCGCTATACGAGCTTTTAGTTAATACCCCAGCAGTGGCGAATTTGATCCGGGAGGGAAAAACGCATCAGCTGCCCGGCGTGATGCAAACCGGGCAGCAATCTGGCATGCAAACATTTACGCAAAGCTTTCAGCAACGTACGGCAGCGGGTCTTTTATAGCTGCATTTTTTATATTCAGACATCTTACCAATGGCTTGTTATGATAATGTTTTATTAATGTTCGGTATTATTATTTTATATTACAAAGAACCATATGGAATTAAGCCGAATAATGTAGGCTATGAAAAACGAATTGACATAAACCTCCCATAACCAGGAAAAAAGTTTGATAATCTTTTGACTCTCTCAAGGTATTCGATTTATGCTGTTTACAGGGATAGGAAAATTCCCATGGAATATTGTTTCAAAGTGTAAATTTGGTTTTTATTTATAAATACACCGGCGATGGTATTCTTGTTAATTCATTTAACCGCTATGAAGGCGGGTATCAACTAAGGAGAGTTTTAAGTGATTAATTTTTCTGAGGATTCAGTTCTTTCTCATCAGGTTACCTTTATTACTCACCCCTCAATTCAAAGCAAGGCATTTGCAACCTGGCTGGCTGACAGGTTATCTGCTACAGTGATCCTGCAAAATATTAACAAACCCCTCGCGCAACGACTTGTGAAAGATTCTGTAATATTATTTGATATTGCGGTTTCAAATAAAAAGTTGAATAGCGTGTGGCGTGATATTATTCGCCTGCAGGTAGATAACCCCCGTTTATTGATTATCAACAGCGCACAAAAGTATGAGCTCTACGAAATGGCACAGTGGCCAGCGCTTTATGGCGTTTTCCGTCACGACGATGATGAATTGCGCTTAATTGAGGGCGTTAAAGCTGTGCTTAACGGCGAACAGACGGCTGAATTGAGCGTAATGCACCCGGCTATGTACGCAGCGGATCATCAATCGGCGCCTGTGGAAAGTTCGCCGCTGACCGAGCGCGAATGTGAAATCCTTAATGAACTTCGCTGCGGGGCGACCAATATGGATATTGCTCGCGCGCTGTTTATCAGCGAAAACACGGTGCGTACCCATCTGTACAACGTGTTCCGTAAGCTAAGCGTGAAGAACCGAACCCAGGCGGTCAGCTGGGCGAATGAGCATCTGCGTCACTAAAAACTGAATCAGGATGATGGCGCCTGTCGCTGCGATGTGGCGCCAGCATTCAGGATCAGAAGCCCTGCTCGAAGTAGCTTTCCAGAATAATGACAGCGGACGCTGAATCAATGCTGCCTTTATTGAGCGCACGGAATCCACCGTGTTCAAATAACCCGGCTCTGGCTTCCACCGTGCTCAGACGCTCATCGTGCAGGATTATCTGCACGCCGAAACGGCCATGGATTTTATTCGCGAAGTTGCGCGCGCGCGCGGTCAGAGGTTGCTCCGTACCGTCCATATTCAGCGGCAGGCCGACAACCACCTTTTCGGGCTGCCACTCTTTGAGCAGCTTCTCGATAATATTCCAGTCAGGTTTGCCGTCCTGCGCCTTCAATGCGGGCAGGGGGCGGGCAGTGCCGGTGATGCGCTGCCCTACGGCGACGCCGATGCTTTTGGTACCAAAATCAAAGCCTAAAAACGTTCCGCTCATCAGGCATGCCCCGCTGCGGCCGGCATGGTGACGATATCGATGCCGATCAGCTTCGCAGCCTCGCGCCAGCGGTCGGCTATTGGCGTATTGAACAAAATGTTCCGATCCGCCGGTGCGGTGAGCCAGGCGTTATCCAGTATCTCTTGCTCTAACTGACCTTTCTCCCAGGAGGCATAGCCCAGCGCAACCAGCACGTTGTCCGGCTGTTTATCCGTGCCCAGCGTTTCGAGCACGTCGCGGGAGGTGGTGATCACCGTATTATCGGAAATACGAATGCTGGAAGAAAAGTCAGAGGGCGGCGAGTGCAGTATAAAACCCCGGTCCTCGGCCAGCGGGCCGCCAACCATCACCGGTTTATCCAGGCGGATCTCGGGATTGCGCGGCTCAGGCGTGATTTTTAACTTCTCCAGGATCCCTTCAACCTGCAGATTTTCCATCGGCTTATTGATGATGATGCCCATGGCGCCGTCATCGTTATACTCGCAGATATAGACTACGGAGCGACGGAACATCGGGTCCTGGAGAGCAGGCATGGCAATCAGAAAGTGATGCTGTAAATTCATTGTCAGAGGTTCTGTTCCTGGTTCAAAAAAGCAGCACCCAGTATGCGGGTAAAGCAAGAGAGTGTCGATTCACTTTATCTTGCAGGCGTCACGGCCATTGCCTGTCTGAGCCTGAAAGTGAATCTCTGAAGCGAGCTTCAGGCTACAGGCGTTGGCCCATAGCCTGAATGAGCGCGTTATTTATTGAGGCGCTTTTCGATGGCGTCCATCAGCATCCCGGTGATGGAAATCGGGAAGGCGGCTTCGATTTCACGTACGCAGGTTGGGCTGGTGACGTTAATTTCCGTCAGGCGATCGCCGATGATATCCAGGCCGACGAAGATTAAGCCTTTGGCCTTCAGCGTCGGGCCTACGCGGCGGGCGATAGCCCAGTCGCTTTCGGTCAGGGGGCGCGCTTCGCCACGGCCGCCGGCGGCGAGGTTGCCGCGAGTTTCGCCACCCTGCGGAATACGGGCCAGGCAGTAAGGAACCGGCTCGCCGTCCACGACCAGCACGCGCTTATCGCCGTCTTTAATGGCCGGTAGATAGTTCTGCGCCATGCAGTAGCGGCTGCCCAGCTCGGTCAGGGTCTCGGTAATCACGCCGAGGTTAGGGTCACCCTCTTTCACGCGGAAAATGGAGGTACCGCCCATGCCGTCCAGCGGCTTGAGGATGACATCGCCGTGCTTTTCCCAGAAGGCTTTCAGCTGAGCTTTATTGCGAGTGACCAGCGTTTCCGGCGTCAGCTCGGAGAACCAGGCGGTAAACAGCTTTTCGTTACAGTCGCGCAGGCTCTGCGGCTTATTGACGATAAGCGTGCCTTTCTCTTCGGCGCGTTCGAGGATGTAGGTCGCATAGATAAACTCGGTATCAAACGGCGGATCTTTACGCATCAGAATGACGTCCAGGTCCGCCAGAGGCAGATCCTGCTCGCCGTTGAACTCGTACCATTTGTCGTAGTTCTGCTCGACGCTCAGCTTGCGCGTACGGGCGCGGGCTTCACCGTTGATTAAGTACAGATCGTTCATCTCCATATAGTGGAGTTCATAGCCGCGACGCTGCCCTTCCAGCAACATAGCGAAGCTGGTGTCTTTCTTGATGTTGATGGTTGCGATGGGGTCCATCACGATGCCGAGCTTAATCATTGTTCTTCTCCGTTAACGCTTCAACCTAAGTCGCCAAAACGCACCTGCAGGGCGGTAATGGCAGTGAGCGCAGTTGTCTCTGTACGCAGAACGCGCGGTCCCAACAGGATATCAGTAAACTGGTAGCGAGCGGTCATCGCTATCTCTTCTGCCGAAAGCCCGCCTTCCGGACCGATCAGCAGTCGGACGCGTTCGACCGGCAGCGGCAGCGTATTGATGCTGGCGCTGGCGCGAGGGTGTAAATTGAGCTTCAGGCCCTCGTCCTGCTCCGCGCACCAGGCTTCGAGCTGCATTGCCGGGCGGATCTCCGGCACCACGTTGCGGCCGCTTTGCTCGCAGGCGGCAATGGCGATTTTCTGCCACTGCTGAATCTTCTTGTGCAAACGTTCGGCGTCCAGTTTAACGCCACAGCGTTCGGAAAACAGTGGCGTTATGAGGCTTACGCCAAGTTCGATCGATTTCTGGATGGTGAATTCCATTTTTTCGCCGCGTGACATCACCTGGCCTAAATGGATATGCAGAGGGGATTCGCGGTTATCGATTTTGCCGCTCTGTACTTCAACCAGCACATGTTTCTTACCTGCCTCGACAATGACCGCCTCGAAGACCTGATTGCTGCCGTCAAAAAGCTCGATTGCCTGGCCTTTACCCATCCGTAAAACGCGACCGACATGGTTGGCCGCGTCGTCGGAGAGGGCTATCTGGCTACCCGTAGTGATGCGTTCCGGGTGATGGATGCGAGGGATGCGCATGCTTGATATTCCGTTCTTCGCGCAGATATTGTCTTCCCTCATTAAAGAGGGAAGCGTGAAGCTGCAAATTAACAATTGCCGCTAGTGTAGGTTAGCTCTTTTGCGCCTGGCAAGCCTGCAGGACGTAAGGATTATGGTTGCCCTGAACTTTTGCAATACGCGCGTCGCGTTCGCATTCCCAGCGTGTTACCGGGTACAGCTTATTCCAGGCGGTAAACAGCTGGGTTTGCTGGCGGGAAAGATTAAGCTGGTAGCGGTCGCGCATATAGAAGTAGGTGCGGGCAATCGCGCCCCGGGCGCGAGCCGGCGGCTCGGCAACTTTATCTTTAAAATCAACCTTCATCGCGCACTGGCCGTACTGGCCTTCGCCACCGTTCCACTGGCTGTACATAAAGTTGGCGCGATCGCCGTTGACCTCGCCAACCGCCGGCTGCAGGTTATGCATGTCGCTTTCCATCTTGCGATAGACCGGGTCTTTGGCGCAGTTTTTCCGCCCGCCGTCCTGCCAGCATTGAAGCTGGTGACCAAACTGCCAGGCCGGAACCACGTGTTCCCACTCTACCCGGCTGGCGCGGTTCTCATTTTTACGCACTTTATAGCCGCATGATTCCAGATCGATAACGCCCTTTTTCCCCTGCCAGTTGATTTTACAGCCGCAGTAGAAATCGCCGGGGACGTCGGCGTTGACCTTGACGCCAGCGGCTTTGGCCTGAGAAAAACTGTTGATTCCCTCCGCAGCAAGCGGGGCACACGCCGCCGCGCTAAGAAACGCGGCAGCAAAAATATAAATACGGGACATCGTTAACTCCGTGTCAAAACGAGCCCGCAACGTAACGAATGTGATTGTCTGATGCAATCAGTCAGATCAGAAAATTTCCAGTTATTTCCGGAGATTACTTTTCCGCCACCAGCACGTCGCCGCAGCGCACGCAGCGATAGGTGGCCTCACCGCGCATCACGCGGTTGTGGCGGCGAACGGTAAGCTGATGCTGCTGACACTGGCAGCGGTAGGGGAAGGTATTTTTACGGACAGAATCGAGTTCGAAACGATGAGTACGCAGCGCCGGTACGCCCAGTACGCTCTCCATCATCCATTTCCACTCTTTTCCGTGCGGTGCCACGCGGCCAAAGTGTTTCCATACCAGCAGATGGGCCAGCTCGTGCGGCACGACTTCGTCGATAAAAGCCTGCTGGTTTTCCAGCAGCAGCACCGGGTTAAGGCGAATTTCGTTTTTCTCCAGCCAGGCGGTACCGGCGGAGGTTCCCCGCTGCTGATAAACCAGCACCGGTTCAGGGTAATGTCGTCCCAGCTTGAGGTTCGCTTTGGCAAGATTTTCCCGCAGGCTGCGCATAACGGCCTGTTGAAGGGCAATGGGAATTCGGGGCGTTTTCATAGCGCCAGAGGATAGTGCGGCGGGATGAGGAGAGCAAGAAGAAGCTTCCTCCCGGAGGGGAGGAAGCGTGTATCGTACTAGTCGCGCGCGCCGATTTCGCGCAGTTTACGGCCTTTCATCAGATTACGTTCAATATGTTCCAGCGAAACGTTTTTGGTTTCCGGGATCAACCACAGAGTCAGGAAGATGAACAGGATGTTAAGGCCGCCATAGACCCAGAAGGTATTGGCGCTGCCCAGCGAGTTCAGCATCGTCAGGAAGGTCGCGCCGACGATCATGTTGGCAATCCAGTTGGTCGCCGTTGAGCAGGTGATACCGAAATCACGCCCTTTCAGCGGCTGGATTTCGGAGCACAGCACCCAAATCAGCGGGCCGGCGCTCATCGCAAAACCCACGATGAACATCAGCAGCATCAGGACGGCAAAGTACTGCGCCGTGGCGGAGTGGATGCCGATATGCATCATGCTGCCCAGCACGCCCATGCCGAGCGCCATGACGATAAAGCCGAGGATCAGCGTCGGTTTACGGCCCCAGCGGTCAACCAGTCCGATGGCGATAAAGGTCGCCAGAACGTTGGTCAGACCGACGATGACGGTCCCCCACATCTGTTCGGTGGTGTTGGCATAGCCCGCCAGTTCAAAAATCTTCGGCGCATAGTACATGATGACGTTCATACCGGTGAACTGTTGCATCACCTGCAGCAGGACGCCGAGGAACACCGCGCGGCGGAAGTTGCTGTTTTCTTTGAACAGCGACCAGCCGGACTGTTTTACCTTCAGGCTTTCGCGGATCTCATCCAGCTCGCGTTTCGCTTCAGCGCTGGTGTCGCGCAGGCGCAGCAGGACGCGTTCGGCATCGACAAAGCGGCGCTTAGCGGCAAACCAGCGCGGGCTGTCCGGCAGGAAAACCACGCCAATCAGCAGCAGCACCGCCGGGATAATGATCACCCCGAGCATCCAGCGCCAGGCGCCGCTGTAGCTGAAAGCGGTATCCGAAAGATACGCCCCGAGAATACCAATGGTGATCATCAGCTGGTACATCGAAATCATGCTGCCGCGGATTTTTTCCGGCGCAATTTCCGACAAATACAGCGGGGCCGTGTAGGAAGCGACGCCAACGGCGAGGCCGAGCAGCACGCGGGAAATGAGCAGGACTTCCACATTCGGGGCGGCGGCGGAGAACAGGGAACCGGCAACGAACAGGATGGCGCCAATCATCAGGCTTTTTTTACGCCCGAGTTTGAAGGAGAGCCAGCCGCTGCCGACCGCGCCGACCGCGGCGCCGAACATCATGGAGCTTACTACCCATTCCTGCGTATGAGCGCTTATCTGGAACTCGTTGGCAATAAAGGGTAAGGCACCCGCAATAACACCAATATCCAGGCCAAATAGCAGGCCTGCCAGTGCGGCGAGGAAGCAGACAAAGAACGTCATCGTCTTGTTTGAACGCCCTTGTTTTTTGTTGTCAGGCATAACGCCCTCCGGTTGAGTTATTGATTCTGTCGAGGCATAGGGTAGGTAAATGCGTAGTAAAAAAATGTGATAATAATCACGCTGGTGTAATCGGTTACACTATCGTAAAGAAAGGTAATCACATTTAATTTATTTAAATCAGCATTTTAATAAAGTTTAGCTCAAGAAATTTAAAGCGCTAATCAGAGTTTGCTGAAATATTGTGTAACAAAACCAAGGGTTATTACATTTTTCGCGCACGTCGGGGAAAAGGATGTTGCACATGGGATGTAATCGCTTCCATAGGAAGCTTTGCAAAGGGCTGGATGCAGAGGCTGCGGTTATACGGTTGAAAATAAAAAGGCCAGCGCGAGGCTGGCCTTAAGAGCGAGAAGAGCAGGGGCTTATTTCAGGCCGGCCGCTTCGCGCAGCTGAGCTGCTTTGTCGGTTTTTTCCCAAGGGAAATGTTCGCGACCAAAGTGACCGTAAGCCGCTGTCTCTTTGTAGATCGGGTGCAGCAGGTCAAGCATCTGGATCAGGCCATACGGACGCAGGTCGAAGAACTCACGAACCAGTAGCGTCAGCTGCTCGGACGATACTTTTTCGGTACCGAAGGTTTCAACCATAATCGAGGTCGGCTCTGCGACGCCGATGGCGTAGGAAACCTGAATTTCGCAACGATCGGCCAGACCGGCGGCAACGATGTTTTTCGCCACATAGCGCGCCGCGTAGGCCGCAGAACGGTCGACTTTAGACGGATCTTTACCGGAGAACGCGCCGCCGCCGTGGCGAGCCATGCCGCCGTAGGTATCAACGATGATTTTACGCCCGGTCAGGCCGCAGTCGCCCATCGGGCCGCCGATAACAAAACGGCCGGTTGGGTTGATAAAGAATTTGGTCGCGCTGTTCAGCCACTCGGTCGGCAGCACCGGTTTGATGATCTCTTCCATTACCGCTTCCTGCAGCGATTTCTGATCGATGCTTTCGGCGTGCTGTGTGGAGAGAACGACTGCATCAATACCGACAACTTTGCCGTCGTCGTACTGGAACGTCACCTGGCTTTTTGCGTCCGGGCGCAGCCACGGCAGGGTGCCGTTTTTGCGTACTTCAGCCTGACGCTGCACCAGACGGTGAGCGTAGGTGATCGGCGCAGGCATCAGCACATCGGTTTCGTTAGTCGCATAGCCAAACATCAGGCCCTGGTCGCCCGCGCCCTGCTCCAGCGGATCGGCGCGGTCAACGCCCTGGTTGATGTCCGGAGACTGTTTACCGATAGCGCTCAGCACCGCGCAGGAGTTGGCGTCAAAGCCCATATCGGAATGCACGTAGCCAATTTCACGGACCGTATTGCGGGTGATCTCTTCGATATCAACCCAGGCGCTGGTAGTGATTTCGCCACCCACCAGAACCATGCCGGTTTTGACGTAGGTTTCACATGCTACGCGCGCTTTTGGATCCTGTTCAAGGATCGCATCCAGCACGGCGTCGGAGATTTGGTCAGCAATTTTGTCGGGATGCCCTTCGGATACGGACTCTGACGTAAAGAGGTGTTTTGCCATGTTTTATTTCACCTGTGGACGATTCGGGTAGCTCATACTGTTGTGTAGAATGGCTTTGACGGATGACTCTACCAAAGCTTGCAGGTAGTGACACGAGCAGTCTGAGTGTTAATCAGTATAGATGGATTAACTTCTGGACGGCTATTTTAGGGCAGTTCTTGACCCCATTTCCAGCCTTTTTTGATATTCGTCGCATTTATAGAAAAAGGGCGGTGGCAATTTTTCCTGACAATGCCCGGCAACGCGCATATTTTTATTTTGCTTTTTACCCCGCTTATCGGTATAAAACGCCGCGCGCGGCTCATTAAAACAGCGCACGAGCACTCACCTCGTGACGCCACTTCCAGCCGGGTTAAGCAGTCTGTATTGACAGAGTCCCGCAGCGGCTTTTTTGCTGGCTGTCCGGATCCTATAGCTTTGGCTTGTCGCTGGCCCGTACCGGGGCAGTGTGGAGGTGATACCAGATAATGAACCCACGTTTTTCGCCTGACTCGTCGCGTCGTTCCGTCGCGCGTCACTATTCCTCAATCCGCATCTCTCTCATGCAAACCAGCCGATGTTCTACCCATCTCGGCGCTTCTCAGGATTCCAGGGCCGGCAGGCTACAGGAAAACTGAACAAGGGCGCTCTTGCGATAGCAAGGGTTTTCTCGTGGTTTCTCCGGACTGTCATACTCCGTTCGGGTACGTGTTTTACGATGATATGAATAAGAAACCGGTCGCTCAGCCGCAAGTCCAGCACTATCTACTGGGATTTCGGACTGTTTATGGGTTGTTATCGCTTCTTCGGATTGCGATAGTAGTCAACTGTTTTACACTTGTTACTAAAATTTGAGGTTCGCTATGTCTGACGACATGTCTTTATCTTCGCCTTCGTCAGCAGGCGATCACGGTGTACTACGTTCCATGCAGGAGGTTGCGATGAGCTCCCAGGAAGCCAGCAAGATGCTACGTACTTACAATATTGCCTGGTGGGGTAATAACTACTACGACGTTAACGAACTGGGCCATATCAGCGTCTGCCCGGATCCTGACGTTCCGGAAGCGCGCGTTGACCTTGCCGAGCTGGTGAAAGCGCGTGAAGCTCAGGGGCAGCGCCTGCCTGCACTGTTCTGCTTCCCGCAGATTTTGCAGCACCGCCTGCGTTCGATTAACGCCGCCTTTAAACGGGCGCGTGAGTCTTATGGCTATAACGGTGACTACTTTCTGGTTTATCCCATCAAGGTTAACCAGCATCGCCGCGTGATTGAATCGCTGATCCACTCCGGCGAACCGCTGGGTCTGGAAGCCGGCTCGAAGGCCGAGCTGATGGCGGTACTGGCGCACGCCGGCATGACCCGCAGCGTGATTGTTTGTAACGGTTATAAAGACCGTGAATATATCCGCCTGGCGCTGGTGGGTGAAAAGATGGGCCATAAGGTCTATCTGGTCATTGAGAAAATGTCGGAAATCGCCATCGTGCTGGAAGAAGCCGAACGGCTGAACGTGGTGCCGCGTCTTGGCGTGCGTGCGCGTCTGGCTTCGCAGGGCTCTGGCAAGTGGCAGTCCTCCGGCGGCGAAAAATCCAAATTCGGCCTCGCGGCGACCCAAGTTCTGCAGCTGGTTGAAATTCTGCGCGCTGCAGGGCATCTCGACAGCCTGCAGCTGCTGCACTTCCACCTTGGCTCGCAGATGGCCAATATTCGCGATATCGCCACCGGCGTGCGTGAATCGGCGCGTTTCTACGTCGAGCTGCATAAGCTGGGCGTGAATATTCAGTGCTTCGACGTTGGCGGCGGTCTCGGCGTTGACTATGAAGGGACCCGTTCGCAGTCCGACTGCTCGGTGAACTATGGCCTGAACGAATACGCCAACAACATTATCTGGGCAATTGGCGATGCCTGTGAAGAGAACGGTCTGCCGCATCCGACGGTGATTACCGAATCCGGCCGTGCGGTCACCGCGCACCACACCGTACTGGTATCCAACATCATCGGCGTTGAGCGTAACGAATATACCGAGGCGACCCCGCCCGCGGAAGATGCCGCGCGTCCGCTGCAAAGCATGTGGGAAACCTGGCTGGAGATGCAGGAAACCGGCAACCGCCGCTCGCTGCGCGAATGGCTGCACGATAGCCAGATGGATCTGCACGATATTCATATCGGCTACTCCTCCGGCACCTTTAATCTTCAGGAACGCGCCTGGGCCGAGCAGCTGTATCTGAATATGTGCCATGAAGTGCAGAAACAGCTCGATCCCAGCAACCGCGCGCATCGCCCGATAATCGATGAGCTGCAGGAGCGTATGGCGGATAAGATTTACGTCAACTTCTCTCTGTTCCAGTCGATGCCGGATGCATGGGGTATCGATCAGCTATTCCCGGTGATGCCGCTGGAAGGGTTGAACAAGGTACCGGAACGCCGCGCGGTGCTGCTGGATATCACCTGCGACTCCGACGGCGCAATTGACCACTACGTCGATGGCGATGGCATTGCGACCACCATGCCGATGCCGGAATACGATCCGGAAAATCCGCCGATGCTGGGCTTCTTCATGGTAGGCGCCTACCAGGAGATTCTGGGCAATATGCACAACCTGTTCGGCGATACGGAAGCCGTAGACGTGTTTGTCTTCCCTGACGGCAGCGTCGAAGTGGAGCTGTCGGATGAGGGGGACACCGTCGCGGATATGCTGCAGTACGTCCAGCTGGATCCGAACACGCTGCTGACGCAGTTCCGCGATCAGGTGAAAAAGACCGATCTCGACGCTGACCTGCAGCAGCAGTTCCTTGAAGAGTTCGAAGCGGGTTTATACGGCTACACTTATCTGGAAGACGAGTGATATACGTCCTCTCCGTAGCGGAGAGGGAAGAGAGAGGGGAAGGCTCATTACGCCATTCGCCAGACTCACTTGAACACGTAGACATTTGCGGCGATAATTCGCCCAATTAAGCAGCAAACTTATTCAAACCCTTCCTCGTCGGGCCTAACGACGCGGAGGGGTTTTTTTATATTTGTATTTCAATACAACGACTGTAAAAGAGGTCATAACCATGAGCACCTTAGGTCATCAATACGATAACTCCCTGGTATCCAACGCATTTGGCTTTCTGCGTCTACCGATGAATTTTATGCCGTACGACAGCGATGCGGACTGGGTCATCACCGGCGTACCGTTTGATATGGCGACCTCCGGACGCGCGGGCGGGCGTCATGGCCCGGCGGCGATCCGTCAGGTGTCGACTAACCTTGCGTGGGAGCATAACCGTTTCCCGTGGAACTTTGATATGCGCGAGCGGCTGAACGTCGTGGACTGCGGCGATCTGGTTTACGCTTTCGGCGATGCGCGTGAAATGAGTGAAAAGCTGCAGGCGCACGCGGAAAAACTGCTGGCGGCAGGTAAGCGCATGCTTTCATTCGGCGGCGACCACTTTGTGACGCTACCGCTGCTGCGCGCTCATGCTAAGCACTTCGGCAAAATGGCGCTGGTGCATTTCGATGCCCACACCGATACCTACGCCAACGGCTGCGAATTTGACCACGGCACCATGTTCTATACCGCGCCGAACGAAGGCCTGATCGACCCGCACCATTCAGTGCAGATCGGCATTCGCACCGAGTTTGATAAGGACAACGGGTTTACCGTGCTGGATGCGGGTCAGGTTAACGACCGCAGCGTCGACGACGTGATCGCTCAGGTGAAACAGATCGTCGGCGATATGCCGGTATACCTGACCTTTGATATCGACTGCCTGGATCCGGCGTTTGCGCCGGGCACCGGTACACCGGTGATCGGCGGACTGACCTCCGATCGCGCGATCAAACTGGTGCGCGGCCTCAAGGATCTGAACATCGTCGGTATGGACGTGGTGGAAGTCGCTCCGGCCTATGACCAGTCCGAAATCACCGCCCTGGCGGCGGCGACGCTGGCGCTGGAAATGCTCTACATTCAGGCGGCGAAAAAAGGCGAATAAGCCTCAGACGCTGACTGCTGCTGCGCGACGCATGCGCAGCAGCAGCATGCCTCCGGCGCAAAGCGTTATCAGCTGCGATACTACCAGCACCGAGAATCCTGAGCTTACCGATCCCGCCGATTTCATGACCATTCCCATCAGCAGCGGGATAAACGCCGCGCAGATATTACCGATGCCATTAATAATGCCATAGGCGCTGCCTACCGCTTCGCGCGGCGCATGATGCTGCACGACCGCCGGGATCGCCGCGCCCTGCAGCCCCCAGAAAACGTTCGCCGCCAGCATAAACAGCGCCAGCATCGCCTGCTGGTGGCTGAGCATCAGCGCCAGTACCGACAGAGCGGTCAGCAGGCCGCCGATAATAAACAGCACCGGCGCCTGCTCCGGGCGCATTTTATCGAGAAGTACCCCTCCGAGAAATTTTGAACCCAGGCTCAGCAGAAACGGAACCGCCGCCAGCAGGCCGGTAGCCTGTAGCGAGAAGTGATGCTCGTCGCGCAGCCAGGCCGGCAGCCAGGCGCTGCTGCCCCATAGATAGCTGAGGGTGGCGATCTCCACCAGCAGGATCCAGCCCAGCAGCGGCGTGCGCCAGGCGAGGGTCAAGGTTGTAATCATACCGGGCCTGGCGCGGCGTTCATTGACGACTGGAGCAGGTAAAAAGCGCCAGACTAAGCCGCCGCCGAGCAGCAGGTTGAGCAGCGCCAGGGCGTAAAACGATCCCATCCAGCCGACGTGCGCCATCAGCCAGGTGACCAGCGGAAAGCCAGCCGCCAGCCCGAGCGAAACGCCGAGAGCGGTCACGGCGTTAGGTTTACCGACCTCATCGGCGGCGAAGCTATCGCTGATAAAGCGGGTTTTCAGCGAGAATAACGGCCCCTCGGCAACGCCGAGAACGATGCGCGCGATTAACATGCCCAGCAGGGAGCCCAGCAGCGGAGAAACCGCGCAAACCAGCGCCCATATCGCTACGCCGCTTAACAGCCCCTGGCGATAGTTGAGCTTACTTTCTATAAGGGGAGTTAATATTAAAGCCGATAAACCATAACCAAGAAGAAAGCATGTCATCAGCATGCCTTGTAACATTCTGTTTTCATTTAAATGAAAGTGAGCGGCAAATTCGGGGTTCAGAATCATCACTGAGATATTTACCCGATCGACGTAAGAAATAATTATTAACAAAAGTAATGCGATAGTACCTTGCCATCTTGCCGCCATGATTTACCTCTTTTTAAATTTAATACATTTTGGTTATTATTTTTTTGACGCCAGAAATAATCACTTAACTAAAATGGTTCACCTATGAAACTCATTGTTTATTAAGGTTTAATTTTCTTTTTGTTTCATATGTGAAACACCGCAAGCTCCCTTCCTGTTCATTTTTAACGATCTTCATGAAAAGAAGTCAATAGCGCATTTTGTTTCTGAAGAGATAGCGTTTTTTATAATGAAAGGGCGCTTTAAATATCATCATTTCATCTGGCTGCTTTTTTTCGTGATCAATTCCACAGTTAGCTAATTAAAAAGCCATTCATTAACAATTTGGTCACATTGCTGCTTGACGAAAGATACATCGCTTTTATATTGACCGTATTAAATAAGAAACAGAGTTTCATATATGAAACAAAGCCCGGAGGAATGCGATGAGCTGGATTGGCGTGTGTGACGCGGAGCAAGTACAGGAAGATTTCCCCTATAGCGGCAGTATCGACGGTAAAGAAATCGGTATCTATCTGATTGATGGCGAATATTACGCGCTGGAAGACGTTTGTCCCCATGCGTATGCGCTGCTGAGCCAGGGCTTTGTCGAAGATGGCAAGGTGGAGTGCCCGCTGCATGAAGCGGTATTCGACGTCAAAACCGGCCAGTGTCTGCACGGCCCCGGCGGGCGCAACCTGCATCGCTACCCGGTGCGGGTATACGACAAGCAGATCCAGATTTCTTTTATCGAGGAGAACGTGGCATGAGCGAAACCCTGGACTTTAACCCGGCGCTGCCGGAAAGCCGTCAGTTTACGCCGCCGGTGGAAGGCGGAAACGGCAACATTCACAAACCCGGCGACTACACCAATCTGATCTGGCAAACCCGCAGCCGGGTGCCGGAAAGCTGGGAGCTACAGCTTATCGCCACCCTCGAGACGCTCTTTGAACAGGGCGCAGAAAGCCTCGGTGAGCTGGTGAACGGCCTGAACGGCGTCAGAATGCACGACCAGCAGGGGGAACCGTGGAGCGAGAGCAGCTTCCAGGCATTTCTGCAGGTAAACGGATACTGAGGACACAGCGATGACAACAACGGTACAAAACTATCTTGATAAAGGATTACGCGGCCTGTGGTATCCGGTGCTGGCGAGCTGGGAAGTGCAGTCGGCGCCGGTGGGGATTACCCGCCTCGGCGAACAGATTGTGGTCTGGCGCAATAAAGATGGCCAGGTGCAGGCGCTGGAAGACCGCTGCCCGCATCGCGGCGCGCGCCTGTCGATGGGCTGGAACCTGGGCGATCGCATTGCCTGCTGGTATCACGGCGTGGAAGTGGCCGGTAACGGCGAAGTGAAAGACGTCCCGGCGGTTGACCGCTGCCCGCTGGTGGGTCAGCAGTGCGTTCGCAGCTACAGCGTTCAGGAAGCGCATGGCGCCATTTTCCTGTGGTTTGGCGTCACCGCCGACCAGCAGCCTGATGAGCTGAGCTTTCCGGAAGAGCTGGCCAATAGCGACAAATTTAGCCACTTCCTGTGTACCGCAGCGTGGAAATGCAACTACCAGTACGCGCTGGAAAACGTGATGGACCCGATGCACGGCACCTATCTTCACTCCTCCTCGCACTCGATGGCGGAAGGCGATCGCAAAGCCGACATGGTGCTGCAGCCGACGAAAACCGGGTTTATTTTTGAGAAGAAAGGGCAGGTTGGCGTTAACTTCGACTGGGTCGAACTGGGCAGCAGCGGGGCCTACTGGATGCGCCTCTCTATTCCGTACAAAAAGCGCTTCGGGCCGGGCGGCCACTTCTGGATTGTCGGCATGGTGGTGCCGGAAGATAACGACAACTGCCGCGTCTTCTTCTGGCGCATCCGCGGCGTACAGGGCTGGCAGCGCGATCTATGGCGATTTATGTACCGCAACCGCCTGGAAAAACTGCACTGGGAAGTGCTCGAACAGGATCGCGTGGTGCTGGAAAGCCTGGCGCCGAATGCCCGCGATCGCGAATATCTTTATCAGCACGACGTCGGCCTTTCCCGCCTGCGCCGCATGATGCAGAAAGCGGCAAAAGAGCAGTTGGCGGCCCTGGAAGAGCAGCAGGGAGCCGCCTGATGAACGGTCTGTTGAACGGAAAACGTATCGTCGTCACCGGCGCGGCGCGCGGCCTGGGCTATCACTTCGCCGAAGCCTGTGCCGGGCAGGGCGCGGCGGTAGTGATGTGCGACATTCTTCGGGGCGAACTGGCGGAAAGCGCTCATCGTCTGCAGGAAAAGGGCTACTGCATTGAATCCCATGAGATCGATCTCGCCGATAGCGAGTCGATCGACCGGGTATTCAGCGCTATCGGCGAGCGGGGGGCGATCGACGGGTTAGTGAATAATGCGGCGATGGCCACCGGCGTCGGCGGGAAAAACATGCTCGATTACGATCCGGATCTGTGGGATCGGGTGATGACGGTTAACGTCAAAGGCACCTGGCTGGTGACCCGCGCGGCGGTGCCGCTGCTGCGTGAAGGGGCCGGGATCGTCAATGTCGCTTCGGATACCGCTCTGTGGGGAGCGCCGCGGCTGATGGCCTACGTGGCCAGTAAAGGTGCGGTGATCGCGATGACCCGCTCGATGGCCCGCGAACTGGGGGAGAAACGGATCCGCATAAACGCCATCGCGCCGGGGCTGACCCGCGTTGAGGCGACGGAATACGTGCCCGCGGAACGCCATCAGCTGTATGAAAACGGTCGCGCGCTCAGCGGCGCGCAGCAGCCGGAAGACGTCACCGGCAGCGTAGTCTGGCTGCTCAGCGATCTGTCGCGGTTTATCACCGGCCAGCTGATCCCGGTCAACGGCGGTTTTGTTTTTAACTAATAAGTGAGGCGGTATGGCGAACGAGCAGGAAGTGAAGTATCTGGTGCCGGGGCTTGAGCGCGGCCTGCAGCTGCTGCTGGCTTTTGGCGAACAGCATCGCGATCTGACCTTCGCCGAGCTGCACCGGCTGGTGGATATGCCGAAAGCGACCGCCTATCGCGTGGTGCAAACGCTGGAGTATATGGGCTTTCTCGAACGCAACGCGCGCACCAATACCTTTTCGCTGGGGATGAACGTGCTGCGGCTGGGCTTTGAATATATTGCCTCGCTGGATATCGCCCAGGTAGGTCAGCCGGTTATCGAGCAGTTGCGTGATGTCAGCCAGTGCAGCAGCCATCTGGCAATCCGCGATGGCCGGGACATCATCTACATCGCTCGCGTCAGCGCGGCCGGTTCGCGGATAAACCAGGTCAGCGTCGGCACCCGGCTGCCGGTGCACTGCACCTCGCTGGGCCGCATGCTGCTGACCGATGTTTCACGCAGCGAGTTTGAACAGCTGTTCCCCAACGAGCGGCTGCCGGGCAACACCCCGGGCCAGCTGCACGATCGCGAAGCGCTGTGGCAGATGGTGCAGCAGGATAAAGCCCGCGGCTATGTGATTGGCGAGTCTTTCTTTCGCCACGGCATTTCGTCGATTGTCTACCCGGTGTATGACCGCAGCGGCCGGGTGGCGGGAGTCGTTAGTATCCTGGTGCCCTCCGATGAGATCCCGCAAAGCGATCGCGAGCGGCTGCAGAACGACGTCAGCCTGGCGGCGGACAAAATTTCCGGTTTCCTGGGATATTTGTCTCAGGCAAGTTAAATCAAACACTTAACGGCAGGCGCTTGAGTGCGTCGGGCATGTTTTACGCCCAAATTCGGGCGACTGAACGGTAAAGAGGCGACGAAAAATGAGTATTACCGGAATTGAAAAGCTGGAATTTGGCGTAGATGACCTGAACCATAGCGCCAAATTTATGCACGATTTTGGCCTGGCTGGCGACGCCAGCGGCCGCGTGTTCACCACCCTCAGCGGCGCGCGCATTGAGCTTAACCCTTTGGAGGCTGCCGACCTGCCGCCGGCTTTTGAAACCGGCAATACGCTGCGCCGTATGACCTGGGGCGTAGCGGACCAGGCGGCGCTGGAAGCGCTGCGTCCAAAGCTGGAACGTCAGCCTGGCTTCCGCAGGGTCGACGGCGCGCTGGAGTGCCTCGACCCGAACGGCATGACGCTGCGAGTGCAGGTCAGCCAGCAAAAGGCGGTGGAGCTGAACGTCGAGCCAATTAATCAGTGGGGCGATATTCGTCGTATCGACACGCCGAGTCCGGTTTACGACCACGCGCAGCCGATCAACGTCGGCCACGTGGTGTTCTTCGTTGAAGAGCTGGCGGCGGTCGAAAGCTTCTATCGCGAGGTGCTCGGCTTCCAGGTGTCAGACCGCTACATTAACCGCGCGGTCTTCCTGCGCTGCGGCGCGCGCGGTGGCCATCACAACCTCTTCCTGCTGCAGCTGCCGAACCGTAAGCGCGGGCTGAATCATGTTGCTTTCACCGTCCGCGATATTCACGAGGTGATCGGCGGCGGCATCGCGATGAACAAAAATGCCTGGAGCACTTTCATCGGCCCCGGTCGCCACCCGGTCTCCTCGGCCTACTTCTGGTACGTCAACAGCCCCACCGGCGGCGCCTTCGAGTACTACACCAACGATGATTATCTGACGGAAAACTGGCAGCCGCGCGAACTGGAGCACTCGTTGGTCTCCTTTACCGAGTGGGCGGTGGAAGGCGGAATCGACCACGATACCCGCCGCCAGCAGAAAAAAACGGAGGCGGTATGACGGCGCGGATCGTGATAGTCGGCGGCGGCCAGGCGGGCGGCTGGGCGGCGAAAACGCTGCGCGACCAGGGCTTCGGGGGCGAGATTTGCGTAGTGGCGGAAGAGGAATGGGATTTCTATGAACGGCCGCCGCTGTCCAAAGCCGCGTTGCTGGATACCGATGCGCAGCTACCGCGCTTGTTTTCGCACGAGGCGCAGCAGGCGCTGAACCTGACCTGGTACCGTCCGCTGCGTGCAGAGCGGATTGACCGACTAGCTAAAACGGTGATTTTAAGCAACGGCGAACGCCTGAGTTACAACGTCCTTTTAATCGCCACCGGGGGGCGAGCGCGTCTACCGGACGAGTCGTGGGCGGCGCATCCCCAGGTTTATACCCTGCGTCACTGGCAGGATGCGCAGCGTCTGAAAAGTCGTCTGGCGGCAAGTCAAAAACTGGCGATAGTCGGCGGCGGCTGGATTGGCCTTGAGATTGCCGCTTCGGCGCGCAAATGCGGCGTGGCCGTAACCCTTTATGAGCAGCAGCCAGCATTGTGCATGCGTTCGGTGAGCGCGGAAGTTTCGCAGGCGCTGGCGCAGATGCACCGCGAGCAGGGTGTCGATATTCGCTGCGGCTGCGGCGCGCTGGAGCTGGAAGAGGATAACGCTCTGCCAACGCTGCACTGCGACGGCCGGCGGGAAACCTTCGATGCGGTGGTGGTGGGGATCGGGGTCGATCTTAATCTCGAACTGGCGCGCGACGCGGGGCTGAAAACCGAGCGCGGGATCGTTGTGGATAGCCAGGGGCGAACGTCGGATCCGTTCATCTTTGCTGCCGGGGATGTGGCGCAGCATCATCACTACGGCCTGTGCATCCAGTCCTGGGCCTTCGCCCAGAATCAGGCGGTGGCGACGGCAAAAGCGATGCTCAACCCCGATGCGCCAGGCTACGACGACGCGCCGTGGCTGTGGTCGGATCAATATCAGCACAATATCCAGATCCTCGGTATTCCGCAGCCGGGCAGCAGAACGATAGCGCGTGAAGATTCGCTGTACTTCTCGCTGGACGAAAACGGGCGGCTGACGCAGCTGGTGGCGTTTAATGATGCGCGCACCGTCAAGCTGGCGAAGCGCTGGATGGCGGCGGGGAGGGATCTTTCCGATGTCCCGCTCGCCGACCCGGCTTTTTCACTGATGTCGTTGCGATAGCTAACCCGCACCCTTAAGGGGGAGAAATGACCACATTAGAGACTAACGCCGCGCCTGCTGAGGCGAGCGGCGAGGGCATCCGCACGCCTGAAAAAGCGGTTCGCTGGGCCATTCCGCTGTCGCTGCTGGCCTGCGTACTGCTGGCGTTCTTCGACAAAATCAGCATCGCCGCGCTGTTTTCCGATAGCCACTTCCAGCAGGCGATGGGGATCGATTTCGACACCACCCGTCTGGGCATACTGATGAGCGCTTTCCTGCTGAGCTATGGATTCTCTTCGGTGCTGCTAAGCGGCCTGGGCGACCGTATTGCGCCGCTGCGCCTGCTTACCGGAATGATGGCGGTGTGGTGCGTTTTGATGCTGGTGATGGGCTTTACCCATAACTATACGCTGATGGTGACGCTGCGAATTTTGCTGGGTATCGCCGAAGGGCCGCTGTTCCCGCTGGCGTTTGCTATCGTGCGCCATACCTTTCCCCAGCATTTGCAGGCGCGCGCCACCATGCTCTGGCTGCTCGGGACGCCGGTCGGCGCGGCGATTGGCTTCCCGCTATCGATTTGGCTGCTCAACACCTTCGGCTGGCAGAGCACCTTCTTTGTAATGGCGATGCTGACGGTACCGGTACTGATTTTTGTGCGCATCGGGCTGCGCGGCATCACGCTGGAGGCAAAAGCCAGCGGCGGGCAAACGTCGCAGGAGGCACGCCGCAGCGCGCGCCGCGAGCTGTTTGTCAGCCCGCACTTCTGGATGATCTGCATCTTCAACATCGCCTTTCTCGCCTATCTGTGGGGCATCAACGGCTGGCTGCCCGGCTACCTGATTAAGGGTAAAGGCATTCATCTCGAACACGCCGGCTGGCTGTCGTCGATGCCGTTTATCGCCATGCTGCTCGGCGAAATCATCGGCGCCTGGCTGTCTGACCGCGTCGATAAGCGCGCCGCCGCCTGCTTTATTTCCCTGGCGGGCGCAGGCATTGGCCTGGCGGCGGTGATGCATTTCACCACCCCGCTGCCGGTGATTGCGGCGATGAGCTTTAGCACCTTTATGTGGGGGACCGGCGCGCCGAATATCTTTGCGCTGCTGGCCAAGGCAACCCATCCGCGAGTCAGCGCCACGGCGGGCGGGATTTTCAACGGGCTGGGAAACTTTGCCGGGGCGCTATCGCCGGCGGTGATGGGCGCGCTGATCGCCTTCACCCACAGCATGGATTCCGGGCTGATTTTTCTGGCGGTGATGGCGGCGGTGGGCTGCGTCCTGTTACTGCCGCTGCTAAGACGTTACTGAGGATAAAACGATGACTGATTCAACCGTAACTGCAAAACCGAGTCTCAAACCTGAACATCTGACGATGGAAGAGTGGGTCGAGTCGCGTATCGCGCGCTTTGAAGGCCGTAAATACGACTGGAATGCGCTGAAGTTCCAGGCAGATTTTGACCCGAAATATCGTCGCGCGCAGATGCGCTACATTGGCACCGGCGCGACCGGCGTCGCCAGCGATAGCAATACCGTCCAGGCGGAACACTTTACCTTCTCCACCATGGTACTGCCGTCCAAGTGCGAAGGCCCCCTGCACCTGCATGATGATGTGGAAGAGGTGTTCTTCATGCTCAAAGGGCAGATCACCCTGATGATTCAGGATGGCGACAACTACACCGAGACCGTTCTGCGCGAACGCGATCTGATTTCTGTTCCTGCCGGGATTTATCGCGGGCTATTCAACCACGGCGAGGAAGAAGCGCTGATGTGCGTGATGCTCGGTACGCCAAAGCCGCATATTCCGACCTACCCGGAAGATCATCCGCTGTCGAAAGTGAAGCGTAGCTAAGGGGGGATGATGACGGGTTTTCGTGAACAAGGAAGCGGTACGCCGCTGACGCTGCTGCACGGCATCAGTTCCGGCGCGGCCTCCTGGCATAAACAGATGGCGCTTCCCGGCTACCGCGTGCTGGCCTGGGATATGCCCGGTTATGGCGAAAGCCCGATGCTTGCGACGGCGAGGGCGGATGCCGGCGCCTACGCCGATGCGCTGGCGCGGATGCTTGACCGCGCCGGGGTGCAGAAAACCGTTCTGCTCGGCCATTCGCTGGGCGCGCTGGTCGCCGCCGCTTTCGCCGCCAGATATCCCCAGCGCGTGCGGTATCTGGTGCTGGCCGACGTCGCCCAGGGCTACGGCCAGGCGGAGGCCGCGCAGCGGGAAAAAATCTGGCAGGGACGTCAGCAGCAAATGGCTCTGGGCGGCGAGGCGATGGCCGAGGGGCGGGCGGCGAAGCTGCTGCGCGCCGGCGCGCGCGAAGCCGATGTGGCGACGGTCGCGGCAGGCATGCGCAGGCTGCGCAGTGAAGGCTATCTCGCCGCCGCCTGGATGCTGGCGCACGACGACATCCACCGCTGGCTTGCCGGGTATCGCGGCCGCTTCGCCGTGTGGTGCGGCGAGCAGGATGCCATCACCCAGCCCGAGCTGGTGCAAGGGGTGGCGCTACGCTACGGCATGCCGTATCTCGCCATCCCGCAGGCCGGGCACGCCAGCTATCTCGATAACGCTACGTTTTTTAACCAACAGCTTTTACGCATAGGGGAAGAGGTGCGCGATGAATGCACAAATTGAAGGACGCGTCGCGGTGGTCACCGGCGGCTCGTCAGGGATTGGCTTCGAAACGCTGCGCCTGCTATTGGGCGAAGGGGCGAAAGTCGCCTTTTGCGGCCGCAACCCGGACCGGCTGGCCAGCGCTCACGCGGCGCTGTTAAACGAATATCCCGCAGGAGACGTGTTTTCCTGGCGCTGCGACGTTCTGAACGAACAAGAGGTTCAGGCCTTTGCAGATGCGGTCGGGGCCCACTTTGGCGGCGCTGACATGCTGATAAACAATGCTGGCCAGGGCTATGTCGCCCATTTCGCCGATACGCCGCGCGAGGCCTGGCTGCACGAAGCCGAACTGAAGCTGTTCGGGGTGATTAATCCGGTCAGGGCGTTCCAGCCGCAGCTTGAACGGTCGGACATCGCTTCAATTACCTGCGTGAACTCGCTGCTGGCGCTGCAGCCGGAAGAGCACATGATCGCCACCTCAGCCGCCCGCGCCGCGCTGCTTAATATGACGCTGACCCTGTCGAAGGATCTGATTGGCAAAGGGATTCGCGTCAATTCCATTCTGCTGGGCATGGTCGAATCCGGGCAGTGGCAGCGCCGTTTTGCAGACCGCAGCGATAAGAGCCAGAGCTGGTCAGAGTGGACCGCCGACATCGCCCGTAAGCGCGGGATCCCGATGGCGCGGCTTGGCAAACCACAGGAACCGGCGCAGGCGCTGCTGTTTCTCGCTTCGCCGCTGGCTTCGTTTACCACCGGCGCGGCGCTGGATGTGTCCGGCGGCTTTTGCCGTCACCTGTAAGGAAAGATGATGAAAAAGGTGATGTTAATCGGCTATGGCGCGATGGCGCAGGCGGTCATTGAGCGGTTACCGCCGCAGGTGTCGCTGGGCTGGATCGTGGCTCGCGAGCCGCATCATGCGGCGATCCGCCAGCAGTTTGCCGGGGCGGTTACGCCGCTGAGCGATCCGCAGCAGTGCGATCGGACGCCGGATCTGGTGCTTGAATGCGCCAGCCAGCAGGCGGTAGCGCAGTACGCCGAGGCGGTGCTGGCCCGCGGCTGGCATCTGGCGGTGATCTCCACCGGCGCGCTGGCGGATAGCGAACTGGAACAGCGCCTTCGCCAGGCGGGCGGCAAGCTCACGCTGCTGGCGGGCGCGATAGCCGGTATTGATGGCCTGGCGGCGGCGAAAGAGGGCGGCCTTGAGCGCGTGACCTATCAGTCGCGTAAAAGCCCGGCCAGCTGGCGCGGCAGCTACGCTGAGCAGCTTATCGATCTCAGCGCGGTACATGAAACGCGCATTTTCTTTGAAGGCAGCGCCCGCGAAGCGGCGCGGCTGTTTCCGGCGAATGCCAACGTGGCGGCGACCGTGGCGCTGGGCGGTATTGGTCTCGATGCCACCCGGGTGCAGCTGATGGTGGATCCGACGACCCAACGCAACACCCATACGCTGCACGCCGAAGGACTGTTCGGCGAGTTTCACCTGGAGCTGAGCGGTCTGCCGCTCGCCAGCAATCCCAAAACGTCGACCCTGGCGGCACTGAGCGCGGTACGCGCCTGCTGCGAACTGACATAACGCAGAGAGGCTGAGATGGACGAGTTAGACATTTTTATCGGCGGCCAGTGGCGGCGCGGCGGCGGCAACCTGATGCACAGCCGCTTTCCGGCGGATGGATCGCTTAACGCTTCATTATATGCGGCCAGCCTGGACGACCTGCAGGAGGCGATCGACTGCGCCGATCGCGCATGGCGGGAACCGACGTGGCGGACCATGCTGCCGCATCAGCGGGCAAAGATCCTGCATAACGTCGCCGATCTGATTGAAGCGCAAATTGACGAGTTAACCCGTAAACAGAGCCGCGACAACGGTAAACCGCTGGCGGAAGCGCGGGGCCTGGTCATGAGCGCGGCGGGCACCGCGCGCTATTTTGCCGCCGCCTGCGAACTGCTGGAAGGCGAGCTGCCGACGCCGCGTCAGGCGGATCTGCTGACCTTGAGCCGCTATGAACCGCTGGGCGTAGTGGCGGCGATTACGCCGTGGAACTCGCCCATCGCCAGCGAAATGCAGAAGGTGGCTCCGGCCATCGCCGCCGGTAACGCGGTGATCCTCAAGCCGGCGGAAGCGACGCCGCTGATGGCGCTGGAGCTGGCGAAGATTTTTGCACAGGCCGGATTACCTCCCGGGCTGCTGAGCGTTCTGCCCGGAAAAGGCTCGGTCATTGGCGATGCGCTGGCTCGCCATCCTAAGGTGCGCAAAATTTCCTTTACCGGCGGTACCGCTACCGGGCGGCATCTGGCGCACGTGGCGGCGGAAAAGCTGATCCCGGCGTCGCTGGAGCTGGGCGGAAAATCGCCAACTATTGTGCTGGAAGATGCCGACATCGAACAGGCGGCGCGGGGCATCTGCTACGGCATATTCAGCTCCGGCGGCCAGGCCTGTATCGCCGGATCGCGTCTGTTCATTGATGAAAAAGTCTATCCGCAATTAATGGCCCGCCTGCTGGAATTAACCCGAGGGCTGCGGGTGGGCCACCCGTTTAGCGGGGATACCCACGTCGGACCGCTGATTAACGATAAGCATCGTCAGAGCGTGCTGGAGTATGTCGAGCTGGCGAAGCGCGAAGGCGGTAGCGTGCTGTGCGGCGGCGAGATCCCGGCGGATCCGGCGCTGGCGGCGGGCAGCTACTTCCTGCCGACGATCGTCGAGGGACTCAACAACCGGGCTCGCGTCTGTCAGGAAGAGATCTTTGGGCCGGTACTGGTGGCGATGCGCTTTCGCGACGAAGCGGCGCTGATCCGCGAGGCCAATGATTCGGTGTTCGGGCTGGCCGCGGGGATCTGGACGCGCGATACCGGCCGCGCCCTGCGCCTGAGCGAACAGCTGGAGGCCGGTACGGTGTGGATCAACACCTACAAGGTTTTCTCTATTTCCACCCCGTTTGGGGGATTTAAAGAGAGCGGTCTGGGCCGCGAAAAAGGTATCCAGGGCCTGAAGGCCTGGATGCAGCAGAAGAGTATTTATCTGGCGACGGGTAATAGCGTCAACCACTGGTGTGATTGAGAGAAGGGTGAGCAATGAGTGAAATGATAACCGTCGGCGACGCCATCGCCAGAACGCTGGAGCAGTATCACGTTGAAGCCATATATGGCGTCATTTCTATTCACAATCTGCCGATCGCCGATGCCGTCGGCCAGCGGGAAAAAATCCGCTTCGTCCCGGCGCGCGGGGAGGCGGGATCGGTGACCATGGCCGACGCCCACGGGCGTTTTTCCGGGCTCGGCGTGGCGCTGACCAGCACCGGCGCCGGGGCGGGCAACGCCGTCGGCGCGTTGGTTGAGGCAATGAACGCCGGCACGCCGCTGCTGCACCTGACCGGTCAGGTCGAAAAGGCCTGGCTGGATGCCGACACCGGGTTTATTCACGAAACCCGCGATCAGCTGACCTTCCTGAAAGCCAGCTCAAAGCGCGCATACCGTATCAGTAACGCCAATCAGGCGGTAGCGCTCCTGCATAAAGCGATTCAGGATGCGCAAACGCCGCCGTGCGGTCCGGTCTCGGTTGAAATTCCGATCGATATTCAAAGCGTGAAAATTCCGCTTTCGCTGCTGACCGCGCCGCTGAAAACGCCACCGGTGGCGGAAGCTGAAGAGGCAATGGTTGATGCGCTGTGGGCGCAGCTTAAGCAGGCGAAGCGGCCGCTGCTGTGGCTCGGCGGCGGCGCTTTAGAGAGCTGCGAGGCGGTGAAGACGCTGGCCGATGCCGGGATGACGGTGATTTCCAGCACCCATGGCCGCGGTATTCTGCCGGATAGCCACCGCGCCAGCCTGCGCGCATTTCACAATTCCCCATCGGTTGAAGCGTTGATTTCACAATGTGATTTCACACTTGTCGCTGGTTCACGTCTGCGCAGTAACGAAACGCGCTCATGGACGCTGGAACTGCCCGCGCCGCGGGTACAGATTGATATCGACCCGGCGGCGGCCAGCCGTAACTATCTGATGGACAATACGCTGGTGGCGGACTGCAGCGCGTTTTTAGACGCGCTGGCGGAACGAGCGCAGGGGCGAATATGGGGCGACGCGCGCTGGGATAGCCAAATAAAAGAAGCGGTGGCGATGGCGGAGCAGGGGCTGCGCGAACAGTGCGGTGATTACGCCAGATTAAATGACGCTATCGCGCAGGCGCTGCCGGAGAACGGTATCCTGGTTCGCGATATTACCGTGTCCGGCAGCCTGTGGGGGAGCCGCCTGTTTCGCGCCCACGGTCCGCTGATGAATATTCATTCTCTGGCCGGTGCTATCGGTATGGGGCTGCCGATGGCGATCGGCACCGCAATTGCTAATCCGCAGCGTAAAGTGGTGGGGCTGGTCGGCGACGGCGGACTGAGCCTGAACCTCGGCGAGCTGGCGACGTTGGCACAGGAGAAGGCTAACGTGACGCTGCTGATTATGAATGACGGCGGCTACGGCGTGATGCGCGGTATTCAGGATAAGTACTTTGGCGGCCGCCAGTATTATAACGAGCTGCATACGCCGGACTTTACGCTGCTGGCGCAGGCCATCGGTCTGCAGGCCTGGAGCGTCGATCGGGCGGATGATTTCCAGGCGGTGATGACTGAAGCGCTGGCGATGCCGGGGCCGTCGGTGGTGGAAGTGAAGATGGGCCAGATCGGCGCGCTGCGTTTTGCCGGGCCGCCGCAAAAGACGCTGTACTAATCTGCCGGCGAGCCCGCATGCCGCCTCCGGGGAAAACGCCCGGCTAGAGGGCCCAAACCCTCTCCTTACCGGGAGAGGGGGGACTCCGCAAGGCGTTCCTCTTCACTATAAACAGTGAGAGTCCGCCGGGGCTTACTTAATCCCGTCGGCCTTCATGCGATCGCGGATATGCTGAGCGCGTTCTTCCGATGCCGGGTGGTCATCAAACATTGAGCTTTGGCGTCCGGCTTCCAGCTTCGCCAGTTTTTCGAAGCTGGTCGCGAGGCCCGCAGGATTAATTCCGCGTTTGCGCAGCAGATCGTACGAGTAGTCATCCGCCTCGGACTCCTGACGCTGGGAGAACTGTGAGTTCACCAGCTTCTCGCCAAGATCGCCCAGCTGCGACTGCGACAGGCTGCCGACGATACCGCCAGCGGAGGCCGCCGCCGCGCGTACCGCGTTGGTGCCTAATGCCACCTGCATGCCTTTCTTCACATGGCCCAGCGCGACGTGACCCATTTCGTGGCCGATAACCGCTTCGACTTCATTATCATTCATCAAATCCATCAGTCCGCTGTAAACGCGGATACAGCCGTTAGCCATGGCGAAGGCGTTAACGTCCTTGGTCTGGTACACTTTATAGTTCACCGGCTGGCCGTTGATGTTGTCCCCCAGCGCGGCGGCGATTTTACTCAGACGTTTGCTGTATTCACTGCTGGCAGGCGCGATAGTCGCTTTCGCATCCATCTCCTGACAGGCTTTGTCGCTTAGGGCTTTGACCTGCTCATCGCTGAGTGAATAAGCCTGGAAAGCTTCTGCGCCGGAGCTAAGCAGACCATTGGAGTCCATGTTCTGACATCCGGTAAGCGTTGCTGCGATCCCAAGGGCAAGAAGAGCTGAGCGAATTTTCATTTTTTTATCATCCACAATCTTATGGTTCTTTATCCGAAAAAACGGCGATGGCTGACCTGCCGTATCCTGTGCAAATTATAAATACTATATGAGAATGCGGGCGAGAGGATTACGCCGTAGCACAACGTGTTCCAGAGATTTCTTAAACGGTAAAAGGATGCTCCATGTACATGCTTTGCCGCTTAGGTTACATTGTTCACACTTTTTTCCGGCGTAGCCCAAAACGCGCTGTCGTCAAGTCGCTGCGGGCATGGCCTTCATTATCCGATCTGGAGTCAAAATGTCCTCACGTAAAGAGCTTGCTAACGCTATTCGTGCGCTGAGCATGGACGCAGTACAGAAAGCCAAATCCGGCCACCCGGGTGCCCCGATGGGTATGGCTGACATTGCCGAAGTCCTGTGGCGTGATTTCCTGAACCATAATCCGCAGAACCCGTCCTGGGCCGATCGCGACCGCTTCGTGCTGTCCAACGGTCACGGCTCGATGCTGATCTACAGCCTGCTGCACCTCACCGGCTACGATCTGCCAATCGAAGAGCTGAAGAACTTCCGTCAGCTGCACTCCAGAACCCCGGGCCACCCGGAAGTGGGCTACACCGCGGGCGTGGAAACCACTACCGGACCGCTGGGGCAGGGCATTGCGAATGCGGTGGGGATGGCGATTGCGGAGAAAACCCTGGCGGCGCAGTTCAACCGCCCGGGCCACGACATTGTTGACCACTTCACTTATGCGTTCATGGGCGACGGCTGCATGATGGAAGGTATCTCTCACGAGGTATGCTCCCTGGCCGGTACCCTGAAACTGGGCAAGCTGGTGGCGTTCTATGACGACAACGGCATCTCCATCGACGGTCACGTCGAAGGCTGGTTCACCGATGACACCGCGAAGCGCTTTGAAGCCTACGGCTGGCACGTGGTGCGCGGCGTTGACGGTCACGATGCTGACTCGATTAAACGCGCGGTGGAAGAAGCGCGTGCGGTCACCGACAAACCGTCCCTGCTGATGTGCAAAACCATCATCGGTTTCGGTTCGCCGAACAAAGCTGGTACCCACGACTCCCACGGCGCGCCGCTGGGCGACGCGGAAATCGCGCTGACCCGCGAAGCGCTCGGCTGGAAACACCCGGCGTTTGAAATTCCGTCTGAAATCTATGCCCAGTGGGATGCGAAAGAAGCCGGTCAGGCGAAAGAGTCCGCGTGGAACGAGAAATTCGCCGCCTACGCCAGAGCCTTCCCGCAGGAAGCAGCAGAATTCACCCGCCGTATGAAAGGCGAGATGCCGGCTGATTTCGACGCGAAAGCGAACGAATTCATCGCGAAGCTGCAGGCTAACCCGGCGAAAATCGCCAGCCGTAAAGCGTCGCAGAACGCCATTGAAGCCTTCGGCCCGCTGCTGCCTGAGTTCCTCGGCGGCTCCGCTGACCTGGCGCCAAGTAACCTGACCCTGTGGTCCGGCTCTAAGGCCATCAACGAAGACGCTGCCGGTAACTATATCCACTACGGCGTGCGTGAATTCGGCATGACCGCGATTGCCAACGGTATCGCCCTGCACGGCGGCTTCCTGCCGTACACCTCCACCTTCCTGATGTTCGTGGAATATGCGCGTAACGCGGTACGTATGGCGGCGCTGATGAAGCAGCGTCAGGTGATGGTCTACACCCACGACTCCATCGGTCTGGGCGAAGACGGCCCGACGCACCAGCCGGTTGAGCAGGTGGCTTCCCTGCGCGTCACCCCGAACATGTCCACATGGCGTCCGTGCGACCAGGTGGAATCCGCCATCGCGTGGAAATACGGCGTAGAGCGTCAGGACGGCCCGACCGCGCTGATCCTCTCCCGTCAGAACCTGGCGCAGCAGGAGCGCACCGAAGAGCAGCTGGCGAACGTCGCCCGCGGCGGCTACGTGCTGAAAGACTGCGCGGGCCAGCCGGAGCTGATCTTCATCGCCACCGGCTCTGAAGTGGAGCTGGCGGTTGCCGCTTACGAAAAACTGACTGCCGAAGGCGTGAAGGCGCGCGTGGTTTCCATGCCGTCCACCGATGCGTTCGACAAGCAGGATGCGGCTTACCGTGAAGCGGTGCTGCCGAAAGCGGTCTCTGCGCGCGTGGCCATCGAAGCGGGTATCGCCGACTACTGGTTCAAATACGTGGGCCTGAACGGCGCGATCGTTGGCATGACCACCTTCGGTGAGTCAGCGCCGGCGGAGCAGCTGTTTGAAGAGTTTGGCTTCACCGTGGACAACGTTGTCGCGAAAGCGAAAGCGCTGCTGTAGTCCTTTCCCCCTTCCCGGGGGCGGCGCGGTAAAGCCGCGCCTTGCCCGGGCTACGCGGCCAGCGCGGTCGGGTAGTCCGGACCGGTGCGCGGCACCGCCAGCGGGAAAAGCATCTGGTATCACCGTGAAAAACGCGGTTGCCAGAGCGGAAGCGCAGCTGTGATTATTCTCACAGCCTGATAAAACGGGTCGCTCAGGCGGCCCGTTTTTTTTAAACCACTCGCAGCAGTCTGCCTTTTTCCAGGCGCACCTGGCGGGAAAAGTACCGCTGTGTAAAAGCCGCGTCATGGCTGATAGCCACTACGCTGGTTCCTCTTTTGCGGCAAACCGTCAGCCACGCTTCAAATATTGCCAGCCAGTGCCGATCAAAATCGCGGCTGGGTTCGTCGAGCAGCAGGATCTCTGGCGCCATGGCTTCCAGACAGGCGACGGCGACCATACGGCGCTGGGCGGTATGCAAATCCAGCGGATGCGCATCAGCTACGCTCTCCAGACTGCATAAACGCAGCGCCGCCGCGGTGCGTTGCGCAACTTCCACTGCCGGTAATTTCTGTAACCGCAGCCCATAGGCGACCTCTTCAGAGACTTTGCTGTGGAAGAGCTGGTTTTCGGCCTCCTGAAACAGGACGCCGATAATTTTGGCGCGCTGACGATTTTTATACTGCGCCATCGGCTTATTCAACAGATTGACGCTACCGGACGTTGCCGACAGCAGCCCGGCCATTACCCGCAGCAGGGTGGATTTTCCCGCGCCGTTATCGCCGGTAAGCGCCAGCCATTCGCCCTGGCCGAGCGTCAGGGAGATGTTTTGCAAACAATCATCCGCCGCGCCGGGCCAGCGCCAGGTTACCTGATTCAACGTCAACATAGCGGGGAAAGCGCTCCATCATGTAGTCGCCATCCCTGCTGACACCAGGCAAGAAAAGGCGAAGGGGTGCGTTCAAAAAGGATGATCAGTGAATGCTGCTCCAGCGCCCAGTCCCGCAGACGTGTCAGAAGCATGGCGGTAGCTTGCGCCGTCAGGCGGCTAAAGGCTTCATCAAGGATCAGTAGCGTTGGCTGCATAGCCAGCGCGCAGGCGATCGCCACGCGCTGGGTTTCTCCACCGGAGAGCGTGGACGGATGGCGGTGACGTAACTCCTGGCACTCCATCAGCGAGAGCGCCGCGTCAACACGACGCATAATCTCGTCTTCGTGAAGGCAAAGATTTTCAGGGCCAAAAGCGACCTCTTCTTCGACGCTGAAGGTACAACCGGAAAGCTGGAGATAGGGGGATTGCTGGACCAGCTGGATGGTCTGCGCCCGTTCGACCAGCGATTGCTGTCCAATAGGGATGCCAAGCAGAGTACCATGACCTTCGATATCGCCGGGCAGAAAATCCGGATACCAGCCCGCCATGATCTGCGCCAGAGTGCTTTTCCCGCTGCCGTTATCGCCAAAAATCGCCACCATGCCGGGCTGCGAATAATGGAAATCAAAGCATGATGAAGGACCCGTTGCCCGGGTCGGGTGATAACGGAACTGCTCTAACGTAACCATAGCCAGGCTCCCGCTTCAGCGACCATCGCCAGCAGCATGCCGCAACGCGCCAGACGTTGTAAGGTGCTGTCTTTCGGCGCCCAAAGCGTAGTGCGCCGACGATGTAAACGAAATGCCCGCATATCCAGCGCCGCCCCGCGTATCGCCAGATCGTTAAGCGCGTTATGGGTCAGAGGGATAATGAGCGCAGGCATTGCGCGCAGCCGCTGATATCCATTCTCGTCCAGCGGTACGCCGCGGGCGCGTTGGGCTTCGTGGATAATCGTCAACTGGCGCTTTAGCTGTTCGACAACCAGCAGCGGGCCAGCGAACAGATAAGCGACGCCCGGCGGCAGGCGTGAGGCAAACAGGGCGCGAATAAAGCGCTGTACCGGTACGTACTCCATCCAGAGCTGTGACGTGGAAACAATCGCCAAAATTCTCAGCCACAGCGTGATGGCGTTCGCCCAGCGCTGCGGGTCGCGGGGCTGGCCGCTCAGCCACTGGGTAAACCAGCCGCCGTGGACCAGCCACAGGCCAACGCCCAGCGAGAGTAGTAGCCAGGCGACATATTTTGCCCGCCGTCGCGTCGCTTTTAGCAGCACTAAACTAAGAAACGCCGCGGTGCTATACACCGGCAGCACCGTATCCGTCGGTAGCAGCAGCGTGGTCACTGCCGCCAGCGCCCAGAGCGTTAAGGAGGTAAAAGGGTGCATTTAGCGTACGGCGGACATAGCAGGAAAATGGCGCAACGTACGCAGCGGCAGCTGGCGCAACAGGGTCCAGACGATAATCGCGGTAAGAATTTTATCCACCAGATTGGCGCCTAAGACGGTAATCGCCACCGACTCCAGCAGATTCTGACCTACCGAATGCATCCAGGCGACGAACAGATCCGCACCGCTTCCCGTCACGCCGCCAAACAGCGCCGTCCGCAGCGGCACGGCAACCACGGTCACGGCGAGGGTAATGACAACCCCGCTAACGATCACCTTAGGTAAAGTGCGGAACCATCCCGCTCTCGCCAGCCATCCGGCAACCAGGCCAATCACCATAGCCACTGGCGCGAAGGCGGCGGCAATCGGATCGGTCAGCAGACCCCACAGAAGATTGGTCAGTAAACCGGTCAACATGCCAATGACCGGTCCGAGTAGAACCGCGCTGATTAAGGTGCCGATTGAATCGAGAAAAATGGGAAGTTTTAACATACTGATGAGCTGTCCGCCGATCATGTTGATGGCGACGGCGATCGCAATCAGCACCAGGGACTGGCTGGTAAATTGGCGACGAGCCATAGAAACCTCTTTAAGGGAAAAGTTATCGGGATGAGATGACCAGTTCGTCATAGCCGGAAAGCGCGCAAGGCTGACGGCTAAATGCCAGGGAGGTCAGTTCGCCTATCACCAGCTCAAGGGTGGTGCGGACGGTACAGCCGGGCATCATATGGCCGCCGAGCATCGCGCCTTGCGGATCGGATATCGCTAAATGAAGATGTTCTCCTTTCAATTCCAGCGTGCCATTCAGCGAGATAACCTCGTAGGTTCCGTTCAGTAAGGTGGTCTCATCCTGGCCGGCAAAACGTAGTGCCGCATTGCTTAAGCTACCGGTACAGCCGGCGATCCAGGCTGCCTGAATATGGTGCAGTTGCAGGAAGGCGCGCAGGCGTGAAAAAACCTCCTCGCCCGGAAGTAAGCGAAGCGCATAGTAACGTGCCGCAGAGGGCTGCAAGTGGGGAATGGTCATCTTTTTCGAGGGACTCCGAGACTCGGACGTAGCGGCAATAATATCGCCGCTGTTCAGTATGGTTTCTGATATAAATCAGTAATTGCGGCACGACAACGAAAAGATCTTGCTACGCTTATTCGTAATTCTGGAATATGGAATAAATGCCGCCCCAGAAGGGGTAAAAGTGTGATGTAAGTCAGATAAATGGTTTCTCCAGCTGGACAATCATTCCTTTTATTCCTCGTTTGGCTTATTCTAGCTGAAGCGTTTCAGTCGTCTAAATGTTCGACAATTAATCAATCAGTCGCAGTTTGCGACAGGTAAGGTTCCCCTTAGAGCGTCGCTGCATTACTCTGTCAGCCACCTCATATCATGGATAGCCTTGCAGGAGACCTATGACCATACGCATTGCGATTAATGGCTTCGGTCGCATCGGGCGTAACGTGGTTCGTGCTTTGTATGAATCCGGACGTCGTGCGGAAATCACCGTGGTGGCAATCAATGAACTGGCGGATGCTGCCGGCATCGCGCATTTATTGAAATATGACACCAGCCATGGACGCTTTGCCTGGGATGTGCGCCAGGAGAGAGAGCAGCTGTTTGTCGGCGATGACGCCATCCGTCTGCTGCATGAATCTTCCCTTGAGGCGTTGCCCTGGCGGGAACTGGCGGTTGATGTGGTGCTTGACTGCACCGGCGCTTATGGCAGCCGCGAGCATGGCGAAGCCCATCTGCGGGCCGGCGCGAAGAAAGTGCTCTTTTCACATCCTGGCGGCAACGATCTCGACGCGACGATCGTGTTTGGCGTCAACCATGATGAGCTGCGCGCTGAGCACCGTATCGTCTCCAACGCCTCCTGCACCACCAACTGCATTATTCCGGTCATTAAGCTGTTAGATGATGCCTACGGCATAGAGTCAGGAACGGTAACCACGATTCACTCCGCGATGCACGATCAGCAGGTTATCGATGCTTACCATCCGGATTTGCGCCGGACGCGAGCGGCCAGTCAGTCGATCATCCCGGTTGATACTAAGCTTGCTGCGGGGATCACGCGTATTTTCCCTCAGTTTAACGATCGCTTTGAAGCTATCGCGGTCCGTGTACCGACGATTAATGTGACGGCGATCGACCTTAGCGTCACGGTGAAAAAACCGGTAAAAGCGAGTGAAGTCAACCAGTTGCTGCAAAAAGCAGCACAGGGTGCATTTCATGGTATAGTTGACTATACGGAATTGCCGTTAGTCTCGATAGATTTCAACCACGATCCGCATAGCGCCATCGTCGATGGCACGCAAACGCGGGTAAGTGGCGCGCATTTGATCAAAACGCTGGTCTGGTGCGATAACGAATGGGGCTTTGCTAACCGGATGCTCGACACCACGTTAGCGATGGCCGCACAAGGTTTCAGGTAAGGCGCTCAGGCGCCTGCAAAACTTTATCAAGAATCAACGAGAGGATTCACCATGTCTGTAATTAAGATGACCGATCTGGATCTGGCTGGTAAACGCGTTTTTATCCGTGCGGATCTGAACGTACCGGTTAAAGAAGGGAAAGTAACCAGCGATGCGCGTATCCGTGCTTCTCTGCCGACCATCGAACTGGCCCTGAAACAGGGTGCGAAAGTGATGGTCACTTCCCACCTGGGTCGTCCTACCGAAGGCGAGTACAACGAAGAATTCTCTCTGCTGCCGGTTGTTAACTACCTGAAAGACAAACTGTCTAACCCGGTACGTCTGGTTAAAGATTACCTGGACGGCGTTGAAGTCGCTGCCGGCGAGCTGGTGGTTCTGGAAAACGTTCGCTTTAACAAAGGCGAGAAAAAAGATGACGAAGCGCTGTCGAAAAAATACGCTGCGCTGTGCGATGTCTTCGTTATGGATGCGTTCGGTACTGCTCACCGCGCGCAGGCTTCTACTCACGGTATCGGCAAATTCGCTGACGTCGCTTGTGCAGGTCCGCTGCTGGCCGCTGAGCTGGACGCCCTGGGTAAAGCGCTGAAAGAACCGGCTCGTCCGATGGTGGCTATCGTCGGTGGTTCTAAAGTTTCCACTAAACTGACCGTTCTGGACTCCCTGTCTAAAATCGCTGACCAGCTGATCGTCGGCGGCGGCATCGCCAACACCTTCGTTGCCGCTCAGGGCCACAACGTGGGTAAATCCCTGTACGAAGCCGATCTGGTTGACGAAGCTAAACGCCTCCTGACGACCTGCGATATCCCGGTTCCGACTGACGTTCGCGTAGCGACCGAGTTCTCTGAAACCGCAACCGCTACCCTGAAATCTGTTAACGACATTAAAGATGACGAGCAGATTCTGGACCTGGGCGATGCTTCCGCAGAGAAACTGGCTGAAATCCTGAAAAACGCCAAAACCATCCTGTGGAATGGCCCGGTCGGCGTGTTCGAATTCCCGAACTTCCGCAAAGGGACTGAAATCGTGGCTAACGCCATCGCAGATAGCGAAGCGTTCTCCATCGCAGGCGGCGGCGACACCCTGGCAGCAATCGACCTGTTCGGCATTGCTGACAAAATCTCCTACATCTCCACCGGCGGCGGCGCATTCCTCGAATTCGTGGAAGGTAAAGTTCTGCCGGCAGTAGCCATGCTCGAAGAGCGCGCTAAGCAGTAATTCAGTTCAGGCGGGGAGACCCGCCTGTTTTTCAGCGCGCGTAAAAGCTCGCGAACCTTCTTCAACGGTCGAAGATACAGATACAGGACTACGTAACATGTCTAAAATTTTTGATTTCGTAAAACCGGGCGTCATCACTGGCGACGACGTTCAGAAAGTGTTCCAGGTAGCTAAAGAAAACAACTTTGCTCTGCCAGCGGTAAACTGCGTGGGTACTGATTCCATCAACGCCGTTCTGGAAGCAGCTGCAAAAGTTCGTTCTCCGGTTATCGTTCAGTTCTCTAACGGCGGCGCAGCGTTCATCGCGGGCAAAGGCGTGAAAACTGACGTTCCTCAGGGCGCAGCCATCCTGGGCGCTATCTCTGGCGCGCATCACGTTCATCAGATGGCTGAACACTACGGTGTTCCGGTTATCCTGCACACTGACCACTGCGCTAAGAAACTGCTGCCGTGGATCGACGGTCTGCTGGACGCGGGTGAAAAACACTTCGCCGCGACCGGTAAACCGCTGTTCTCTTCTCACATGATTGACCTGTCTGAAGAGTCCCTGCACGAAAACATCGAGATCTGTTCTAAGTACCTGGCGCGTATGGCCAAAATGGACATGACTCTGGAAATCGAACTGGGCTGCACCGGCGGCGAAGAAGACGGCGTGGACAACAGCCACATGGACGCTTCCGCTCTGTATACCCAGCCGGAAGACGTTGATTACGCCTACACTGAGCTGAGCAAAATCAGCCCGCGTTTCACCATCGCCGCTTCCTTCGGTAACGTACACGGTGTTTACAAGCCGGGCAACGTGGTGCTGACCCCGACTATCCTGCGCGACTCTCAGGAATACGTTTCTAAGAAACATAACCTGCCGCACAACAGCCTGAACTTCGTCTTCCACGGCGGTTCCGGTTCTTCCGCTCAGGAAATCAAAGACTCCGTAAGCTACGGCGTGATCAAAATGAACATCGATACCGATACCCAATGGGCAACCTGGGACGGTATCCTGCAGTACTACAAAGCTAACGAAGCTTACCTGCAGGGTCAGCTGGGCAACCCGAAAGGCGAAGACCAGCCGAACAAGAAATACTACGATCCGCGCGTATGGCTGCGCGCTGCACAGACGTCCATGGTGACTCGTCTGGAGCAGGCATTTAAAGAGCTGAACGCGATCGACGTTCTGTAAGAAAGTTTCGTTTCTTACCCGGAAGCCCGCAGAAATGCGGGCTTTTTTATTATCTCAACGACATGAAATGTTGCTAAATAAATGTGATCAATTTGGCAAAACGGACTCTTTTTGTTTACCCTTAACCTGTTTGCAATTATCAGGTTTGGTTATTTTATTTCCCGTCCGGGTATCCATAAGGAAAGTTGAATGGAAGATTTGAACGTTGTCGATAGCATAAATAACGCCGGTTCATGGCTGGTGCGCAATCAGGCATTACTGCTGAGCTATGCCGTCAACATTGTCGCGGCCATCGCGATTATTATTGTTGGTTTGATCGTGGCGCGGATTGTTTCCAACACCGTCAATCGCCTGATGCGGGCTCGACATATTGATGCCACCGTTGCCGATTTTCTTTCTGCGCTGGTACGCTACGCCGTCATTGCTTTCACGCTGATCGCCGCCCTCGGCCGCGTGGGTGTGCAAACCGCTTCGGTTATCGCGGTACTTGGCGCCGCGGGCTTAGCCGTCGGTCTGGCGCTGCAGGGGTCGCTGTCTAACCTTGCCGCTGGGGTCCTGCTGGTCGTTTTCCGCCCATTCCGCGCTGGTGAATACGTTGACCTTGGCGGTATCGCGGGTACCGTGCTGAACGTGCAGATTTTCTCCACGACCCTGCGCAGCGCAGATGGCAAAATTGTGGTGGTACCGAACGGTAAAATCATTGCCGGGAATATCATCAACTTCTCTCGCGAGCCGGTACGTCGCAACGAGTTTATTATCGGCGTGGCCTACGATGCGGACATCGACCAAGTGAAGCAGCTGCTCACCAACATCATCGAATCGGATGAACGTATTCTCAAAGATCGTGAAATGACCGTTCGCCTGAATGAACTGGGCGCTTCATCTGTGAACTACGTGGTGCGCGTATGGAGTAAGAGCAGCGATCTGCAAAGCGTGTACTGGGACGTCCTGGAGCGTATTAAGCGCGATTTTGACGCCAACGGCATCAGCTTCCCGTATCCGCAGATGGACGTTCATGTCATTCGTCCGCAGGAAAAAGCAGAATAATTTCCCTTTTAATACAGGCCGGTATATCCGGCCTTTTTTGTACCCAGTATTAGTCGTCCTTATTAGCGATTAAAATTTTCAATTTCCTCTAATGATTTCCGCACGCTATATTCCCCAGCATTGACTCTTTCAGTGGAAATTCCTCTCGATGTTATCGTATTACTTTCAGGGCCTTGCCCTGGGAGCGGCTATGATTTTGCCGCTCGGTCCGCAAAACGCTTTTGTGATGAATCAGGGTATTCGTCGTCAGTACCATCTGATGATTGCTTTGCTATGCGCCATCAGCGATCTGCTGCTTATCTGCGCCGGAATTTTTGGCGGCAGCGCGCTGCTGATGCAGTCCCCGTGGCTGCTGGCGCTGGTGACCTGGGGCGGCGTCGCTTTTTTATTGTGGTACGGTTTTGGCGCGCTGAAAACGGCCTTTAGCAGCAATCTGGAGCTGGCCAGCGCGGAGGTGATGAAGCAGGGGCGCTGGAAAATCATCGTCACCATGCTGGCGGTGACCTGGCTGAATCCTCACGTTTATCTGGATACGTTTGTGGTGCTTGGAAGCCTCGGCGGACAGCTGGAGATGGAGCCAAAGCGCTGGTTTGCCCTGGGCACCATCAGCGCCTCATTCTTATGGTTCTTTGGTCTGGCCCTGCTGGCCGCCTGGCTGGCCCCGCGCCTGCGCACGGCAAAAGCGCAGCGAATTATCAACGTGCTGGTCGGTCTGGTCATGTGGATCATCGCGCTGAAGCTGGCGAAAGACGGCTTCGCTCATGTGCAGGCGCTGCTTAACTAAGCCTTGTCCGATGGACTTTCTCCGCGTAAGCGCTAAGCTTGCAGGCATGCGTCTGCGTATAGACGACCAATGTAAGATGGAGAAACGACAGTGAAGTTAAAAGTCATGGCCCTGGCGGCGGCACTCGGATTTAGCGCAATGGCAGTTCAGGCCAATGAATTGCCAAACGGCCCACATATTGTTACTTCAGGTACCGCCAGCGTCGCTGCGGTTCCTGATATCGCCACGCTGGCGATTGAAGTTAACGTCTCCGCGAAAGATGCGGCATCCGCTAAAAAACAGGCAGATGAACGCGTGGCCCAGTATCTCTCCTTCCTGGAGAAGAGCGGCATTGCGAAGAAAGACATTAACTCTGCCAACCTGCGTACCCAGCCTGATTATGATTATCAGAACGGCAAAAGCATTCTTAAGGGCTATCGCGCGGTGCGTAGCGTTGAAGTCACGCTGCGCCAGCTGGATAAGCTCAACGGGTTGTTAGATGGGGCATTAAAAGCCGGTCTGAACGAGATCCGTTCGGTCTCACTGGGCGTGGCGCAGCCGGACGCTTACAAAGATAAGGCGCGAAAAGCGGCGATTGACGATGCGATTCATCAGGCTCAGGAGCTGGCTAGCGGATTCCACGGCAAACTGGGGCCGGTTTATAGCGTTCGCTATCATGTCTCCAACTACCAGCCGAGCCCGATGGTGCGGATGATGAAAGCCGATGCGGCGCCGGTATCTGCTCAGGAAAGCTACGAGCAGGCGACCATTCAGTTTGATGACCAGGTGGACGTGGTGTTTGAGCTGCAGCCGACCCAGCCTGCGTCGCCAGCGAAACCGGCTGAAGAGCCAAAAGCAGCGCAGTAATCCTCCCGCCCGGCCTTCGCGCCGGGCTTTTTCTGTGACTATCTGTAAAAATGAGAGCGCAGCACAAGTCTTTTCCCTGAATGAGGTAAGGATAGATCCCTGTTTTCCTGTGAGGTGAGCATGGATATCTTTATTTCTAAAAAGATGCGCAATTTCATTCTGTTGGCGCAGACCAATAACATCGCCAGAGCGGCGGAAAAAATCCATATGACCGCATCGCCCTTTGGCAAAAGCATTGCTGCGCTTGAGGATCAGATCGGCTATACGTTATTTACCCGCAAAGATAACAGCATCAGTCTCAATAAAGCGGGGCAGGAGCTCTATCAGAAGCTGTTTCCTATTTACCAGCGCTTATCGGCCATCGATAACGAAATACACTATTCCGCGCGCCGCTCGCGCAACGTTGTTATCGGCATCGACAACACCTATCCGACGATAATTTTCGACCAGCTCATCAGCCTGGGCGATAAATACGATGGCGTGACCACCCAAGCCGTGGAGTTCAGCGAGAATGGCGTGATTGATAATCTTTTCGACCGTCAGCTGGATTTTATTATTTCGCCGCAGCATGTTTCGCCCCGCGTGCAGGAGCTGGAAAATCTGACCATCAGCGAGCTGGCGCCGCTGCGTCTGGGGTTTCTTGTTTCCCGCCGTTATGAAGATAAGCCGTCGCAGGATCTGTTACGTGAACTGCCCTGGCTGCAGATGCGTTTCCAGAATCGGGCCAATTTTGAGGCGATGCTGGACGCCTATATGCGCCCCTGCGGAATCAACCCGACGGTTATCTATCGCCCCTATAGCTTTATGGCGAAAATTAGCGCCGTAGAGCGGGGGCAGTTTTTAACGGTTATTCCTTACTTCGCCTGGCGTCTGGTAAATCCGGCGAAGCTGAAGTACTTCGACGCGCCCGGTAGCGCCATGTATATGCAGGAGTATCTCTATTCGCTGAAAAACCATCGCTATACCGCCACGATGCTTCAGCACATAACTGAAGATCGCGACGGTACGGAGGGCTAACCGAGCATTGAACCGTGCTCAAGCAGATTACGATGCAGGTCGAAGGCGTGGGTGAGGTCGTGGTGAATATGCCCGCCGGGAGCGCTCTGTAGATAGCGATGTAAATAGTCCCGGTAGAGCGGATGCGCGCAGTTATCAATGATAGCGCGGGCGCGCTGCAGCGGCGACAGCCCGCGCAGATCGGCGATACCCTGCTCGGTAACGATCGCCTTCACGCTGTGCTCGCTGTGATCGACATGGCTGCACATCGGCACGATAGTGGAGATCTTCCCGTCTTTGGCGATGGACGGCGCCATAAAGATAGAGAGCCAGGCGTTGCGTTCAAAATCGCCGCTACCGCCGATGCCGTTCATCAGATTCACCCCGGCTACGTGCGTGGAATTGGCGTGTCCGTAGATGTCAAACTCCAGCCCCACGTTGAGGGCGATAACCCCCAGACGGCGGATAATTTCCGGATGATTGGAGATCTCCTGCGGGCGCAGGACAATGCGGCTGGCGAAGAAATCCATATTGGCGTAAATCTTGCGCAACGAATCGGCGGATATTGTCAGGCTGGAGGCGCTGACGCCGGTGACTTTCCCTGTTTCCAGTAGATGGACTACCGACTCCTGTAAGACCTCGGAGTACATCATAAAAGAGGGAATATCCGGATTCTCACCCAGCCGCGCCATGACCGCGTTATTGATATTACCCACGCCGCTTTGCAGCGGCAAAAATTCAGGCGGGATGCGCCCGTGAGCCATCTCTTCCAGCAGAAAGGTGACCACGTTATCGGCAATTTTCTGACAAACCGGATTATTTTTATCGAGCAGGTTTCCGGCGTCGGGCAGTTCGGTCTCCACGACCGCGACAATTTTTTTCGGATCGATTTGCACGTACCGGCTACCCACGCGATCCATCGCATGAAAGATGGCGATGCTGTTGCGCCGCGGCGGGGCGCCGGGGAGCACGATATCGGCCAGCTCGGCAACCCGAGGGCTGTGATAATGATTGAGTTCGATGATCACTTTCTTCGCCCGTAGCAGCCAGGTGGGCGCGTTGCCGATACCGCTGGTGAGCCAGACCCGCCCGTCCGGCGCGATAGCCGAGGCTTCGATCACCGCGACATCAATCTCACCAAAGAAGCCGTAGTTAACCATTTGCGCCACTTCGCTCAGGTGCAGATCGACAAACTTCACTTTCCCCTGATTGATTTTTTGCCGCAGGCCCGACGCGGTCTGATACGGCGCGCGCCACGAGACGGCATCGGCTGCCGATAATGCATCATCGGCGGCGGCGCTAATTGACGCGCCGGTCAGCAGGCGGATCTGGAAAGGCTTCTGCGCCCGATGTAACTCACCGGCGCGGCGAGCGATAGCCGCGGGCAGCGCTTTGGGCGAACCGGCGGGAGTGAAGCCGCTGAACGCCACCATCTGGTCGTGCTGGATAATCTCCGCCGCTTCATCGGCGCTCATCCGTTTCATTTTGCACTCCTTAACCGGGATGATTAATGGCCGACGAATTCAGGTTTACGCTTTTCCATAAACGCGCTCATGCCTTCCCGATAATCCTCACTGTCGTAGACGGCGCGGCGCATTCCCTGAATACGTTCGAACTCATCGGAATTCATGGTGTGCGCCTCGCCAAGCACGCGCAGCTCTTCCTTAATGACCGCTATCGCCAGCGGCGCTTTCTCGGCAATGTGGTGCGCCATCTGTAAGGTAAAATCTTCCAGTTCGCCAGCGTCCACCACGTGATTGAGAATACCGACCGCCAGCGCGCGCTGGGCGGTAATCGGCAGGGCGGTGAAAATCAGCTCTTTCACGATATGAAAGCCAGCGTCACGGGTCAGATTGTGAATGCCGACCAGGTTGTAGGGCACGCCGAGATTCACCGGCGTCATGGAGAACGTTGACGTACTGGCGGCGATGATCAGATCGGAGCTCATGATCATCTCAAACGCGCCGCCCCAGACGCTCCCTTCGACCATGGAGATCACCGGTTTCGGATATTTTTGGATCATGCGGGTAATCTGGCGCAGCGGATCGTCATACGAAAGCGGATCGCGGCGTCCGCCGGGTAATTCGTGGATGTCATGGCCGGCGGAGAAAACTTTTGATCCGCCAGGCGCGCGTAAAATGACGCAGCGAATTTCCGGCCTGTTGAGGTCGCTCAACGCCTGCATCAGGTCGTCGATAAACACCTTGCTTAAGGCGTTAAGCTTGCGGCTATAGTTGAACTCAATCACCGCAACCTTCTGGATAATTTCGACGTTAACATATTGATAAGACATAACTATCCCTTTATGCAAAGTAATGATTCTGGAGGAATTCGCTAATCTGCCGCAGGCCGGTGCGCGGCGAGAGGCCATTGTTTTTCACCGCCTGTAGCGTTTGCTGGAAGTAGCGATCAAAGTCCGCTCGGGCAAACAGCAGATGCAGCGCCTCGGTTTCGGTCTGCTTTTGCAGCCACTCCAGCGCCTGACGCTGGCGCAGCTTTTCAAGATCGCCGCTGTCGGTGAGGGTGGTTTTGAAGTCAAGGATAGCGAGCCAGACGGCTTCGATACCGCGCTGCTCCAGCGCGCTACAGCTCAAAACGCGCGGCTGCCACGCGGCGTGCTTGCGGCGCAGAATATGCAGGGCGGATTCATACATATGGCGGGTGATAGCCACGCTGGCGCGGTTCTCGCCATCATCTTTATTGATAACCACGATATCCGCCATCTCCATGATCCCTTTTTTAATGCCCTGCAGATCGTCACCGCCGCCGGCGATCTGCAGTGAGATGAAGCAGTCCACCAGGCGGGAGACCTCCGTTTCCGACTGGCCGACGCCGACGGTTTCGACAATGACCACGTCATAGCCCGCTGCTTCGCACAGCAGTATCAGCTCCCGCGTGCGCAGGCTGGCGCCGCCCAGATGGCCGCTCGAGGGCACCGGGCGGATAAATGCCGAGTCCGAGCGCGCCAGTTCGATCATGCGCGTCTTGTCGCCAAGAATGCTGCCGCCGCCGATTGGGCTGCTTGGATCGACCGCTATCACCGCGACCCGCAGGCCATGGCGAATCAGCAGCATGCCGAAGGCTTCCAGAAAGGTACTCTTTCCGGCTCCCGGCGTGCCGGTGACGCCGAGGCGCAGGGCGTTGCCGGTGAAGGGCATAATCGCATCGACCAGCTGGGCGCTCAGCGCCTGGTGGCGGGGATGCTGACTCTCTACCAGCGTCATGGCCTGGGCGAGCGTGGCCCGCTCGCCCAAACGTAATCGCCGAATGGCGTCGCTCAGGGTGGATGAGTTAATCATGATGCTGGCTAATCCTCATCAGGACGTCGCGTACGCTCTCCAGCATCGGCGTGCCGGGGCCATAAATAGCGGCCACGCCGCGCGCCTGCAGAAACGCGTAATCCTGCGGCGGAATGACGCCGCCGGCGATGACGCAGATATCTTCCCGTCCCCATTTTTTCAACGCATCGACCAGCTCGGGGATCAGCGTTTTGTGGCCTGCCGCCAGCGATGAGGCGCCAACCACGTGTACGTCGTTCTCCACGGCGAGGCGGGCGATCTCCTCCGGGGTAGAAAACATCGGGCTCAGGTCAACATCGAAGCCAAGATCGGAATAGGCGCTGGCGATCACTTTGGCGCCGCGATCGTGACCGTCCTGACCCATTTTGGCGATCAGAATGCGCGGGCGACGGCCGCGATCCGCGAGGAATTTTTCGGTTTGCGCAACAATGGCGTCAAACTCGCAGGCGGCTTTATCTGACTGATGGTAGCTTTGCGCAATCACGCCGGTGACGCACTGGCTGGGCACCAGATAGCGGTCAAAAGCCACCTCCAGTGCGTCGGAGATTTCGCCCAGCGTGGCGCGCACGCGGGCGGCGTTGATGGCGGCGGCCAGCAGATTTTCATCATGCTGCGCGGCGTGGGTGAGGGCGTTCAGCGCGGCTTTTACCGTCACATCGTCCCTACTGGCCCGTATTTTTTTCAGCGAGGCGATCTGCTCGTTGCGTACCTTGACGTTGTCGATCTCCAGCACTGCCGTTTCATCTTCTTTTTCCAGCTTGTACTTATTGACGCCGACGATGACGCGCTTGCCCTGGTCGATCAGCGATTGCTCGCGGGCAGAGGCCTCTTCGATCATCCGTTTCGGCAGTCCGGCTTCGATCGCCTTCGCCATCCCTCCCGCTTCGTCGATCTGCTGCATAATGGATCGCGCCTGCTTAACGATTTGATCGGTCAGCGACTCGACGTAATACGATCCCCCCAGCGGATCCACGGTGCGGCAGATCTCCGACTCCTCCTGAATGATGATCTGCGTATTACGCGCGATACGTGCGGAAAAGTCGGTGGGCAGACCGAGCGCCTCATCAAAGGCGTTAGTATGCAGCGACTGGGTGCCGCCGAGCGTGGCGCCGAGCGCTTCGATGGTGGTACGGATCACGTTGTTATAGGGATCCTGCTCGGTGAGGCTCCAGCCGGAAGTCTGGCAGTGGGTGCGCAGGGCTAACGATTTTGGATTGGTGGCGCCGAAGCCGCTGACCGCTTCGCTCCACAGATAGCGTGCGGCGCGCAGCATCGCGACGTTCATAAACAGATCCATGCCGATGCCGAAGAAGAACGACAGGCGCGGGGCGAAGTCATCGATTTTCAGGCCGGCGGAGAGCGCGGCCTTAATGTATTCGATGCCGTCGGCCAGGGTAAAGGCCACCTGCTGCACGCAGTTGGCTCCGGCTTCGCCCATGTGATAGCCGCTGATGCTGATGGTATTAAAGCGCGGCATATTGCCCGAACACCAGGCGATGATGTCGGCAATAATGCGCATTGAGGGCTTCGGCGGGTAAATATAGGTATTCCGGCACAGATACTCTTTCAGAATATCGTTCTGGATCGTGCCGGTGAGCCGTTCCGGCGCAACGCCTTGCTCTTCCGCCGCGACGATATAAAACGCCATTACCGGCAGCACCGCGCCGTTCATGGTCATCGACACGGACATTTCATCCAGCGGGATGCGATCGAACAGAATCTTCATATCTTCGACGGTATCGATCGCTACCCCCGCTTTCCCCACGTCGCCCGCCACGCGAGGATTGTCGGAGTCATAGCCCCGATGGGTCGCGAGATCGAAGGCGACGGAAAGCCCTTTCTGCCCGGCAGCGAGGTTGCGGCGATAGAAGGCGTTGGACTCTTTCGCGGTTGAGAAACCAGCGTACTGGCGGATGGTCCACGGCTGGGCGGTATACATGGTGGCGCGGGGGCCGCGGACGTAAGGCGGCAGGCCGGGCAGGGTGCCGGTCACTTCCAGATTATCAATATCGGCTTCGGTATACAGCGGTTTAACGGCAATCCCTTCTGCCGTCTGTTTTACCAGAGCATCGACGGTTTTTCCCCGCCGGCTAAGCTCCTTGTTGGCGAGCGTTTGCCACTCTCGTAACTCTGACATTTTGTGCTCCGTATGCGCAATAAAATAGGGTGTTGCAAATACGGTGAGCTTTTTAAGACGCTCTGTCGCCAGCAAAAAATAGCCATCAGCGCGTCGTTTTTTGCCGCATGAAATGTTCTATTTTGTGATGAATTTCAAAGATATGAATAGAAGAAGGTGGGTCATGCAGGCCGGACGGCGCCGACCTGCCCGGGAGGCTTAATCTTGTCTCAACACTTTATGGCCATAATCGATCAGCGCATCGGTCACCCGGCGCATCATACGGCTTTCCGGCGCAAAACGGTGCCAGTAGAGCATCCGGCGCTGGAACAGGCCCGGCGTGAGATTAATAAGTTCGCCGCTGTTCAGCTCTCGCTCAATTTGCAGATGCGGAATCATACAGCAGGTTGTCCCCTGGCGGGCCAGCTGCACAAAGGCTTCCGAAGAGTTCACGATATGGCAGGGAACGCTGCCCGGCGGCAAATCGAAGTTCTGCTGTAAAAAGGCCTGGTGCATATCATCGAGATGATCGAATGCCACCACCGGCGCTTTGAGCAGCGCCGAGCGGGTCACCCCATTGGGGAAATAGCGCTGGGCAAACTCTTTTGAGGCGACGAACAGATAGTCGAGGGCGCCGAGCTGATCGACCAGGCAGCTTGGCAGCGCCTGCGGCTGGATACTGACCGCGCCGACGACTTCACCGCGGCGCAGGCGTTCCTGGGTTCGGGTCTCGTCCTCCACCTGTAGGTTCAGGCGAATAGGGGAGTCGGAAAGCACGCTGGAGAGCGCGGGCAATAGCCAGGTGGCGAGACTGTCGGCGTTGACCGCCAGCGACAGCAGCAGCGGCGTTGAGCCGGTTTGTTCATCGCCCAGCCACTCCTCTTCCAGCAGTTCAACCTGGCGCAGCAGGGCCAGCAGCTTTTGCCCCTGTTCGGTGGGACGCGGCGGTACGGTGCGTACCAGCAGCGGTTGTCCAAACATGTTTTCCAGCTGTTTGATGCGCTGAGAGACGGCGGACTGCGTAATACAAAGCTTCTGCGCGGCGCGCTCAAACCCTCGTTCCCTGATTACCGCGTCCAGCGCCTGTAGTGTTCTGTAGTCCGGTCGTTTCATTGCTCTGGCGTGCCCCCTAATACTTTTCGTTAACTCGCACTATGACATAAATTTGTTTTTGATGAAGATGAAAAAATGGCGACTGCGTTGTGTGATCGCCGTCGCAGGGACAATGACCCCCCTGATGTTCTATAATGCGCCACAGGAATTCACATCTCGGACCATAATCATGACGCAAGATGAACTGAAAAAAGCAGTAGGCTGGGCGGCATTGCAGTATGTACAACCGGGCACCATCGTTGGGGTCGGCACGGGCTCCACGGCGGCGCATTTTATTGATGCGCTGGGCACCATGAAAGGTCAGATTGAAGGCGCGGTTTCCAGCTCTGATGCCTCTACTGAAAAACTGAAAAGCCTCGGTATTACGGTTTTTGATCTTAACAGCGTTGACCGTCTTGGCATCTATGTCGACGGCGCTGATGAAATCAACGGCCATATGCAAATGATTAAAGGCGGCGGCGCGGCGCTGACGCGCGAGAAGATTATCGCTTCGGTCGCTGACAAATTTATCTGTATCGCTGATGCTTCCAAGCAGGTGGACATCCTGGGTAAATTCCCGCTGCCGGTGGAAGTGATCCCGATGGCGCGCAGCGCCGTGGCGCGTCAGCTGGTTAAGCTGGGCGGCCGTCCGGAGTACCGCCAGGGCGTCGTGACCGATAACGGCAACGTGATCCTCGATGTGTATGGTCTGGAAATCCTGGACGCTATTGCGCTGGAAAATACCATTAACGGTATTCCGGGCGTCGTGACCGTCGGCCTGTTTGCGAATCGCGGTGCGGACGTCGCGCTGATTGGCACCGCTGATGGTGTAAAAACTATCACTAAATAGTCTGAACCGAGGGAGCGAATGGCTCCCTCGCAAATATTTTTTCTCCAGGCCTATTTTGGTGACTTCTGTCACATTTATGCGCCTTGTCTTAGTAACAATCTACCTTTCTTTTACTTTCTGGTGTTTTGTCCTGCTATTTCCCGCTGATTGATATTTCTTCAGGTTGTCGACGCAAACGTTCATATTGCCGCAATAGTTTTTTTTGATATGTTGCTGAGAAGAACTTTCGTTCCGCACGACATCAGTTAAGACAAAAACAGGACGGGGAAATGGCTAAGGTATCACTGGAAAAAGACAAAATTAAATTTCTGCTGGTTGAAGGTGTGCATCAAAAAGCGGTGGACAGCCTCCGCGCAGCAGGCTACACCAATATCGAATTTCACAAAGGCGCGCTGGACAGCGAAGAGCTGAAAGCGTCCATTCGTGATGCCCATTTCATCGGCCTGCGTTCCCGTACTCATCTGACTGAAGAGATCTTCGCGGCGGCGGAAAAACTGGTTGCGGTTGGCTGCTTCTGTATCGGTACTAATCAGGTTGACTTAAATGCGGCGGCAAAACGCGGTATTCCGGTATTTAACGCCCCGTTCTCTAATACCCGTTCCGTTGCGGAGCTGGTGATCGGCGAGCTGCTGCTCATGCTACGCGGCGTGCCGGCGGCAAACGCCAAAGCGCACCGCGGCGTATGGAACAAGCTGGCGGTAGGCAGCTTTGAAGCACGCGGCAAAAAGCTGGGTATTATCGGCTATGGTCACATCGGTACGCAGCTGGGCATTCTTGCCGAATCGTTGGGGATGCACGTCTATTTCTACGATATTGAAAGCAAACTGCCGTTGGGTAACGCGACTCAGGTACAGCATCTCTCCGATCTGTTGAACATGAGCGATGTGGTAAGCCTGCACGTGCCGGAAAATGCCTCAACGAAGAATATGATTGGCGCGGAAGAGTTGGCGCTGATGAAACCGGGTGCGCTGCTGATCAACGCCTCCCGCGGTACCGTGGTAGATATTCCGGCGCTGTGCGATGCGCTGGCGAGCAAGCACCTGGCGGGCGCGGCGATCGACGTGTTCCCGACCGAACCGGCGACCAACAGCGATCCGTTCAACTCTCCGCTGTGTGAGTTCGACAACGTTATCCTGACCCCGCATATTGGCGGCTCAACTCAGGAAGCGCAGGAAAACATCGGTCTGGAAGTGGCGGGCAAGCTGGCGAAATACTCCGATAACGGTTCTACGCTCTCTGCGGTGAACTTCCCGGAAGTGTCGCTGCCGCTGCACGGCGGGCGCCGTCTGCTGCATATCCATGAAAACCGTCCGGGCGTTCTGACCGCGATTAACCAGATTTTCGCCGCGCAGGGCATTAACATTGCGGCGCAGTATCTGCAGACCACTCCGCAAATGGGCTACGTGGTCATTGATATTGAAGCCGAAGAAGATGTGGCGCAGGCTGCGCTGCAGGCGATGAAGGCTATTCCTGGTACCATCCGCGCCCGTCTGCTTTTCTAACTCCTTTTATGCCAGCGGGCAGGTCATCGACCTGCCCCTTTTCTCCTGCTAGACCCTTCTGCAATTTCCCGTCGCCACCCAAAGCTTGCGAGTCTTGCCGCAAACGGCGATTAAAACCGTCGGATGTCGTTGTGCCTGAAAGAAAGGGATTTACGATAAAGACTCAGCGTGGGGCTGAAACGGGAAAGCCCCTACCGAGGCAGGGGCTCTAAAAGGAAAGGGACGATGATGAGACTCTTCATCATGCTGCTTATCCTGTTAATCATCGCCTGGCCAGCATATTAACAGAGAGAATGCAGGAGGGAGGTTCGCCTCCCTCACCCTTTACCCAGGAATTTAGGTGAAAAAAACAGCAATGTCAATTGTTCGGGCGTTTTACCAGAGCCAGGTTTTTGACGGCGTGATGACCGCTGGCAGCGGGATATCCCACTGCTCCGTCGGCAGCGCGTCGACCTGCTGGCAATCATGAGCGTAGCCCACCGGCTGCAGACGATGCTGCCGCCAGTTTTGCAGCGTCCGGTCGTAAAATCCGCCGCCCATACCCAGGCGCTGTCCGGCGGCATCAAATGCTACCAGCGGCGTTACCAGCACATCCAGCTGGCTAAGCGGGAGGACATCGCGCACGTCGAGTTTCGGTTCGCGGATTTTCAGACGATTCACCACCAGCTCGCTGCTTGGGTGGTAGTGCAGAAACAGAAGATTGCCGGGGCTGAACGGATGAAGCACGGGGAGATAAACCCGTTTGCCTGCCCGCCAGAGCTGGTCAATAAGCGGCAGCGTATCCAGCTCGCCATCAAACGAAAGAAATACCGCGACCGTCTGCGCGAGCAGAACCGGCGGATAAGCCATCATTCTGTCCGCCGCCTGGAGGGCGAACTGCGTTTGCTGCTCCGGCGTTAACGCGCGTCGGCGCAGGCGGATCTGCTGGCGAATTTGCTGTCTGGTATAGGGGGCATCTGGCAATAGGGTCATACCTGAGTCTCATCGGTGAGCAAACGATACAAACAGGCGTAGTCTAATACACGACGGTAAAAGCCGAAAATTAACTTATGGGGGATAAAACGAAAGGAAGGGAATCTCCGAGATGCCGCCGCAGGCTGTAACCCTTGAACCCTTGGTTCAAGGTGAATGTGTCGTCACAGTTTTAAGGCTTCTCGGACGGACCGAGCATGCTCACCAACCGTGGAGCGCCACATTCTTGTGGTATGAAATATCGGCTCAGGGGACTGGCCCGCTTGCAAACATCTCAGAGAAATTTTGTTCTTGCGATTACTCTAACACAGTTAAATGCAAAGTGTTATTCAAACTTCTGCCCGGGTCTTTCGCTTATGCGACCTTGCTCAAGCAATGCTTGCTCGATGGTCTGCTGAAGCATCCGAATACGCTGTTCCATGCTGGCGGCGTAGTCGCGGGTTTTCGCTTTTTCCTGAGTCAACTCATAGCTGATGTTCAACGCGGCGATGAAGACCAGCTGCTCAGTATTTGTGACTCTAGTGCGTTCTTTTAAATCTTGCAACCGCTGATTCAGGTCGTCAGCTGCCTGGTTCAGGGCATCCCTTTGTTCAGGCGGGCAATTCACTCGCAGTGAACGGCCAAAAATTTGGAGATCTACGGGTTGTGCAGACATGCCACCTTCCTGCTGATTGACTGCGCGGCCTTCACGCCCTGGGAGGGTCTGCGAAGGGGCGACACTATAGCTACCCTGGTTCTAAGATACAAGCCCTATTCTGGTTCACCAGGGTCCAAAGTGGTAGCATATCATGAATATTCCTCCCAACGATGACGAATGCGCATGTCTATACAGAACGAAATGCCTGGTTACAACGCTGTAGACCAGTTACTGAACCAACAAGGGGTAGGATTAACCCCTGCCGAAATGCACGGTCTGATCAGCGGGATCCTGTGCGGCGGCAATAAAGACAGCAGCTGGCAGCCGTTGGTGCACGACCTGACCAACGAAGGCCTGGCTTTTGGGCATGAGCTGGCGCAGTCGCTGCGTAACATGCATTCCGCCACCAGTGATTCGCTGGAGGACGACGGCTTCTTATTCCAGCTCTACCTCCCGGATGGCGATGAGGTGAGCGTGTTCGATCGCGCCGATGCGCTGGCGGGTTGGGTGAACCATTTTCTGCTTGGGCTGGGCGTAACGCAGCCCAAGTTGGATAAAGTCAAAGACGAAACGGGTGAAGCCATCGACGATCTGCGCAATATTGCTCAGCTCGGGTATGACGAAGACGAGGATCAGGAAGAGCTCGAAATGTCTCTGGAAGAGATTATCGAATACGTACGCGTTGCCGCGTTGCTGTGTCACGACACTTTCTCTCTCCAGAAACCCACTGCGCCGGAAGTGCAAAAACCGACGCTACACTAATTAATCATTAAATCGTTCAGGGGGCGTCATGACTCAGCAGGAATTTCTCTCTCGTCGCCAGGCTCTACTGGCGCAGATGCAGCCAGGCAGCGCCGCGTTAATTTTTGCCGCGCCGGAAGCGGTACGCAGCGCAGATTCGGAATATCCCTACCGCCAGAGCAGCGATTTTTGGTACTTCACCGGCTTTAATGAGCCTGAAGCGCTGCTGGTATTGATTAAAAGCGATGAGACGCATAACCACAGCGTGTTGTTTAACCGCGTGCGCGATCTGACTGCTGAAATCTGGTTTGGCCGACGCCTTGGGCAGGATGCCGCGCCTGAGAAGCTGGGCGTCGATCGCGCGCTGGCATTTAGTGAAATCAATCAGCAGCTGTTCCAGCTCCTTAACGGCCTCGATGCTATCTATTTTGCGCAGGGCGAATATGCCTACGCCGACGAAATCGTGTTCAACGCGCTGGAAAAACTGCGCAAAGGCGTGCGGCAGAATCTGCAGGCGCCAAACTCGGTCATTGACTGGCGGCCGATGGTGCATGAGATGCGCCTGTTTAAGTCGGCGGAAGAGCTGGAGGTGATGCGCCGCGCAGGCGAGATCTCCGCCCTTGCGCACACCCGCGCCATGGAAAAATGCCGTCCGGGGATGTTTGAATATCATCTTGAAGGCGAGATCCTCCACGAGTTCAACCGTCACGGCGCGCGCTATCCCTCTTACAACACCATCGTGGGCAGCGGCGAAAATGGCTGCATCCTGCACTACACCGAAAACGAAAGCGAACTGCGCGATGGCGATCTGGTGCTGATTGACGCAGGCTGCGAATACAGCGGCTATGCGGGCGATATCACCCGAACCTTCCCGGTAAACGGCAAGTTTAGCCCGGCGCAGCGCGAGATTTACGATATCGTTCTTGAGTCTCTGGAAACCTCGCTGAAGCTTTATCGCCCCGGCACCTCCATTAACGAGGTTAATCAGCAGGTAGTGCGGATCATGATTACCGGCCTGGTGCGTTTGGGGATCCTGAAAGGTGAAATTGATGAGCTAATTGCTAATAACGCTCATCGTCCTTTCTTTATGCATGGCCTGAGCCACTGGCTGGGGCTCGACGTACATGATGTCGGCAACTATGACGTCGACCGCTCGCGTATTCTCGAACCGGGAATGGTGCTGACCGTGGAACCGGGGCTGTATATCGCGATGGATGCCGACGTCCCGGCCCAGTACCGCGGCATCGGCATTCGTATTGAAGACGACATCGTCATTACCGAAGACGGTAATGAAAACCTCACCGCTGGCGTAGTGAAAAAAGCGGATGATATCGAGGCGCTGATGGCGGCGGCGCGCCAGCTATGAGCGTACTGATCGTTGGCGGCGGAATGACCGGCGCGACGCTGGCGCTGGCAATATCTCGTCTGACCGGCGGTAAGCTGCCGGTGCACCTGATTGAAGCAACAGCGCCGGAATCTGCCCGGCATCCGGGCTTTGACGCCCGGGCAATCGCACTTGCTGCCGGCACCTGTCAGCAGCTGGCTCGCGTTGATATCTGGCAGGAAATTGCCGACCGCGCCACGGCTATTCAGCGCGTTCACGTCAGCGATCGCGGTCACGCGGGGTTTGTGACGCTCGAGGCTAAGGACTATGGGCTGGCGGCGCTGGGTCAGGTGGTTGAGCTGCACGACGTCGGCCAACGCTTGTTTGCCCAGCTGCGTAAAGCGCCGGGCGTGACGCTACACTGTCCGGCAAAAGTGGAAAATGTTAGCCGCCGCGAAGAGAGCGTAAGCCTGGTTCTGGACAACGGCGAAACGCTCAGCGGTAAACTGCTGGTCGCGGCCGATGGCTCGCGCTCAACGCTCGGGGCCCGCTGCGGTATCAGCTGGCAGCAAGAGCCCTATGAACAGCTGGCGATTATTGCCAACGTCAGTACCGCTGTGCCGCACAACGGGCGCGCCTTCGAGCGTTTTACCCAACACGGTCCGCTGGCGATGCTGCCCATGTCGCAGGGCCGCTGCTCCCTGGTGTGGTGTCATCCGCAGTCGCGGCAAGAAGAGGTTCTGAGCTGGTCGGACGAACGCTTCTGTCATGAACTTCAGCAGGCATTCGGCTGGCGTCTTGGCCGGATCGTCCAGGCAGGCAAGCGCAGCGCGTATCCGCTCTCGCTCACCCGAGCTACCCGCACCATTGCCCATCGTCTGGCGCTGGTCGGCAATGCGGCGCAAACGCTGCATCCTATTGCCGGACAGGGTTTTAACCTTGGCCTGCGCGACGTGATGAGCCTGGCGGAAATGCTGGCGCAGACGCATGGCGAAGGAGAGGATCCGGGTGGCTATTCGCTACTGAGCCGCTATCAGGCCCGCCGCGCCGCAGATAAAGCCGCCACCGTCGGTGTGACCGATGGGCTGGTGCATCTGTTCGCTAATCGCTGGGCGCCGCTGGTGGCGGGGCGCAACGCAGGCCTGATGGCGATGGAATTATTTACCCCGGCGCGCGATGCGCTGGCGCAGCGTACCCTCGGTTGGGTCCCCCGTTAAGGAGTGAAACGTGCAAAGTGTTGATGTCGCTATTGTTGGCGGTGGAATGGTGGGGCTGGCGGTTGCCTGTGGTTTGCAGGGCAGTGGATTGCGCGTCGCCGTGCTGGAGCAGGCCGCGCCGCAGCCGTTAAGCGCGGATGCGCCGCCGGCGCTGCGGGTGTCGGCAATTAATGCCGCCAGCGAGAAGCTGCTGAATAAACTGGGCGTCTGGGAGGACATAGTCGCCCGGCGCGCCAGCTGCTACCACGGTATGGAAGTGTGGGACAAAGACAGTTTTGGCCGTATCAGCTTTGATGACCAGAGCATGGGCTTTAGCCACCTTGGGCATATTATTGAAAACGCCGTGGTGCATCATGTTCTGTGGCAAAAAGCGCAGCGCTGTGCTGACGTCACGCTACTGGCCCCGGCGCAGCTGCAGCAGGTCGCGTGGGGCGAGAATGAGGCCTTTCTTAGCCTGCAGGACGGCAGCATGTTAACCGCCCGGCTGGTGGTTGGCGCCGATGGCGCCAATTCGTGGTTGCGTAATAAAGCCGATATCCCGCTGACCTTTTGGGATTATCAACATCATGCGCTGGTTGCCACTATTCGCACCGAAGAGCCGCACGAAGCGGTGGCGCGTCAGGTATTTCACGGCGATGGTATTCTGGCGTTCCTGCCGTTAAGCGATCCTCATCTCTGTTCTATTGTCTGGTCGTTGTCTCCTGAAGAGGCGGAACGAATGCGGCAGGCAGACGAGGCCGCTTTTAATCAGGCGCTGAATATTGCCTTCGATAACCGTCTGGGTTTGTGTTCCGTAGAGAGCGAACGTCAGGTTTTTCCGCTCACCGGCCGCTACGCGCGGCAGTTTGCCGCCCACCGTCTGGCGCTGGTTGGCGATGCCGCCCATACCATTCATCCGCTGGCGGGGCAGGGCGTTAATCTTGGCTTTATGGATGCCGCCGAACTGATTGATGAGCTGAAGCGCCTGCATGCGCAGGGCAAGGACATCGGCCAGCATCTCTATCTGCGTCGCTATGAGCGCAGCCGCAAGCACAGCGCTGCGGTGATGCTCGCGGGGATGCAGGGCTTCCGCGACATGTTCTCCGGCAGCCATCCGGCGAAAAAGCTGCTGCGCGATATTGGACTCAAGCTGGCGGATACTCTCCCTGGCGTGAAGCCGCAGCTTATTCGACAAGCAATGGGGCTAAACGATCTCCCGGCCTGGTTACGTTAAGTACGTCACACTTCTCTCTCCCGGCCTGCGCGCCGGGTTTTCCCTCTCATTTGAAATAATCTAATTTCACCTCTTTTTTCGCATTAGTTTTATTAATGTCACCTTTTTTTTGTTATAGAAATTAGGCTCATCTTTTCGCAGAAAATATCATCATGCTCTGCTTTTTTAACGCTGTTGTTTGTTTTTGTGCGGGCTTAATCGCTTTTTTGTAGGTAAAAATTCTGTAGCCTCTTCGGGTGCTTTTGGTCATAAGCTAATGTGATGTCCTGACCGGGCTTATGGTTTAGTGCGGATATCGGTGGTAAGTTCAGGCCAAAGAGAACGTTTGCGTCGGCATCCGTTTGCGATGCTGGCGGCGCGTTTCGTGGCGCAATTTTGGCAAAAATAGTGGCTGGTTCCGTTTTATTCGATGAGGAAAAGATGGCTCAACAGACTCCGTTGTTTGAACAACACACGCTATGCGGCGCGCGCATGGTGGATTTCCATGGCTGGATGATGCCGCTGCATTACGGATCCCAGATCGATGAGCACCATGCGGTGCGCGGTGATGCCGGAATGTTCGATGTGTCGCACATGACCATCGTTGATTTTCACGGCAGCCGAATTCGCGAGTTCCTGCGCTATTTGCTGGCTAACGACGTGGCGAAGCTCACCATCCCGGGCAAAGTGCTCTATAGCGGCATGCTGGCCGCCTCTGGCGGCGTCATTGACGACCTGATTGTTTATTTCCTTTCTGAAGATTATTTCCGCCTCGTTGTTAACTCCGCTACCCGTGAAAAAGACCTCGCCTGGATCACCCAGCAGTCTGAATCCTATGGTCTTGAAATGACCGTGCGTGACGATCTTTCCCTGATCGCTGTACAAGGTCCAAAGGCAAAAGAGAAAGCGGCGACGCTGTTTACCGACGCGCAGCGCCAGGCTGTAGAAGGTATGAAGCCCTTCTTTGGCGTGCAGGCGGGGGATCTGTTTATTGCAACCACCGGCTATACCGGCGAAGCGGGTTATGAAATCGCGCTGCCGAACGAGCAGGCGGTGGATTTCTGGCGCGGCCTGCTGGACGCGGGCGTTAAGCCGTGCGGCCTTGGCGCGCGCGATACGCTGCGTCTGGAAGCGGGAATGAATCTTTATGGCCAGGAGATGGACGAAGGCGTCTCTCCGCTGGCGGCTAACATGGGCTGGACCATTGCCTGGGAGCCTGCTGACCGTAACTTTATCGGGCGTGAGGCGCTGGAACTCCAGCGTGAAAAAGGCACCGAACAGCTGGTCGGTCTGGTGATGACTGAGAAAGGCGTTCTGCGCGGCGGCCTGCCGGTACGCTTCAGCGATGCCGAGGGCAATCAGAAAGAGGGCATTATCACCAGCGGGACCTTCTCCCCGACGCTGGGCTACAGTATTGCCCTGGCGCGCGTACCGGAAGGCATCGGTGAAACCGCCGTGGTGCAGATTCGCAACCGCGAAATGCCGGTCAAAGTGACGAAACCCGTTTTTGTACGCAACGGCAAAGCCGTGGTGTGATTTCCCATTTGGAGATGAATTAATGAGCAACGTACCAGCAGAACTGAAATACAGCAAAGAACACGAATGGCTGCGTAAAGAAGCGGACGGTACCTATACCGTCGGAATCACCGAGCACGCGCAGGAGCTGCTTGGCGATATGGTTTTCGTTGACCTGCCTGAAGTGGGCGCCGCCGTTGAAGCGGGCGCCGACTGCGCGGTGGCCGAATCCGTCAAGGCGGCTTCCGATATCTACGCGCCAATTAGCGGCGAAATCGTTGCCGTCAATGAAGAGCTGAACGACTCACCTGAGCTGGTCAACAGCGAGCCGTACACCGGCGGCTGGATTTTTAAAATTAAAGCCAGCGATGAAGCTCAGGTTGCCGCGCTGCTGGATGCGACCGCATACGAAGCTCTGTTAGAAGACGAATAAATACGCATCTTCCTTCACGTAGCAGTGGCGTTGGCTTCCTGCAACGCGAATGATTTTGCATATTCTGGCCCGGTAAGCATCAGTGCTCGCCGGGCAAACCAGTCAGACAATCACGATTCACCGCACGTTCAGGAACCATCGCTCATGACCCAGACTTTAGGCCAGCTTGAAAACCGTGACGCCTTTATTGAACGTCACATCGGCCCGGACGCCCGACAGCAGCAGGAGATGCTGAATACCGTTGGCGCCGATTCGCTTAACGACCTGATTGGCCAGATTGTGCCGCAGGATATTCAGCTGGCGACGCCGCCGCAGGTGGGTGAAGCAACCACAGAATTCGCCGCGCTGGCAGAGCTGAAGGCGATTGCCGGTCGTAACAAGCGCTTCAAGTCGTACATTGGCATGGGTTACACCGCCGTGCAGCTGCCTCCGGTTATTCAGCGCAATATGCTGGAGAACCCGGGCTGGTATACCGCCTACACGCCTTATCAGCCGGAGGTTTCCCAGGGTCGCCTGGAATCACTGCTGAACTTTCAGCAGGTGACGCTCGACCTGACCGGTCTGGATATTGCTTCGGCCTCGCTGCTGGACGAAGCCACTGCCGCCGCGGAAGCGATGGCAATGGCCAAACGCGTGAGCAAACTGAAAAACGCTAACCGTTTCTTTGTTGCCGCCGATGTTCATCCGCAGACGCTGGACGTGGTGCGCACCCGCGCAGAAACTTTCGGTTTCGATGTGATTGTCGATGATGCCGAGAAAGCCCTCGACCATCAGGACGTCTTCGGCGTGCTGCTGCAGCAGGTAGGGACGACCGGCGAGGTTCATGATTACAGCAAACTGATTGCTGATCTGAAAGCGCGCAAAGTGATTGTCAGCGTCGCAGCCGATTTTATGGCGCTGGTTCTGCTGACGGCTCCGGGCAAGCAGAGCGCGGACATTGTGTTTGGCTCCGCCCAGCGCTTCGGCGTACCTATGGGCTACGGCGGCCCGCACGCGGCGTTTTTTGCCGCAAAAGATGAATTCAAACGTTCCATGCCGGGCCGTATTATCGGCGTATCGAAAGATGCGGCGGGCAATACCGCGCTCCGCATGGCGATGCAGACCCGCGAGCAGCATATCCGCCGCGAGAAAGCGAACTCCAATATCTGTACCTCCCAGGTACTGCTGGCTAATATTGCCAGCCTGTACGCCGTGTTCCACGGCCCGGCCGGCCTGAAGCGTATCGCCAGCCGCATTCATCGCCTGACCGATATTCTGGCCGCAGGTCTGCAGAAAAAAGGCCTCAAGCTCCGCCATGCGCACTACTTTGACACCCTGTGCGTGGAAGTGGCTGATAAAGCGGCTGTGCTGGCGCGGGCGGAAGCGCTACAGATCAACCTGCGTAGCGATATTCATCACGCCGTCGGGATCACGCTCGACGAAGCCACCACTCGTGAAGACGTTCTGAACCTGTTCCGCGCTATCGTTGGCGACGATCGTGGCCTGGATATCGACGCTTTGGATAAAGACGTGGCCCTGGACAGTCGTTCAATCCCGGCCAGCATGCTGCGCGACGATGCGATCCTCACTCATCCGGTGTTCAACCGCTATCACAGCGAAACCGAGATGATGCGCTATATGCACACGCTGGAGCGTAAGGATCTGGCGCTGAACCAGGCGATGATCCCGCTGGGCTCCTGCACGATGAAGCTGAATGCCGCCGCCGAGATGATCCCCATCACCTGGCCGGAATTTGCCGAACTGCATCCGTTCTGCCCGGTCGATCAGGCCGAAGGCTATCACCAGATGATCGCTCAGCTCTCCGACTGGCTGGTTAAGCTGACCGGCTATGATGCGGTATGCATGCAGCCGAACTCCGGTGCGCAGGGTGAATACGCGGGCCTGCTGGCGATTCGCCATTACCACGAGAGCCGTAACGAAGGGCATCGCGATATTTGCCTGATCCCAAGCTCCGCACACGGTACCAACCCGGCTTCCGCGCAGATGGCGGGGATGCAGGTGGTGGTCGTAGCCTGCGATAAAAACGGCAATATCGACCTGGCGGATCTGCGGGCCAAAGCCGAGCAGTATGCGGCGAACCTCTCCTGCATCATGGTCACCTATCCTTCCACCCACGGCGTCTACGAAGAGACTATTCGCGAAGTGTGCGAAGTGGTGCATCAGTTTGGCGGCCAGGTTTACCTTGACGGCGCGAACATGAACGCCCAGGTCGGTATTACCTCTCCAGGCTTTATCGGCGCGGACGTCTCGCACCTTAACCTGCATAAAACCTTCTGCATTCCGCACGGCGGCGGCGGTCCGGGGATGGGACCTATCGGCGTCAAATCGCACCTGGCGCCGTTTGTACCGGGCCACAGCGTGGTGCAAATTGAAGGCATGCTGACCCGTCAGGGCGCAGTTTCCGCCGCGCCGTTCGGCAGCGCCTCCATTCTGCCGATCAGCTGGATGTATATCCGGATGATGGGCGCAGAAGGGCTAAAACAGGCAAGCCAGATGGCGATTCTGAACGCCAACTACATTGCTACCCGTCTGAAAAACGCGTTCCCGGTGCTGTATACCGGCCGTGACGGTCGCGTGGCGCACGAATGCATTCTGGATATTCGTCCGCTGAAAGAAGAGACCGGCATCAGCGAGCTGGATATCGCTAAGCGACTGATCGATTATGGTTTCCACGCCCCTACCATGTCCTTCCCGGTCGCCGGCACGCTGATGGTGGAACCGACCGAATCGGAAAGCAAAGTGGAGCTGGACCGCTTTATCGATGCGATGCTGGCGATTCGCGGCGAGATCGACCGCGTGAAAGCCGGCGAGTGGCCGCTGGAGGATAACCCGCTGGTGAATGCGCCGCATACTCAGGGTGAACTGGTGAGCGAGTGGAACCATCCGTACGCTCGTGAACTGGCGGTGTTCCCGGCCGGGCTGAACAATAAATACTGGCCGACCGTTAAGCGTCTGGACGATGTTTACGGCGACCGCAATCTGTTCTGCTCCTGCGTACCGATGAGTGAATATCAGTAATCTGCTGATTAGGCTATTTTTTAAAGGCGCTGCGGCGCCTTTATTTTTTGGGAGAATGGTATGACGATAGCATTGGTGACGGGCGGTAGCCGCGGAATAGGTAAAGCGACGGCGCTGCTGCTGGCGCAGGAAGGGTATACCGTGGTAGTGAATTACCATCAGAATAGCGCTGCCGCGACCGACGTGGTGAATGAGATTCGCGCCTGCGGCGGCAACGCCGTTGCGCTCCGGGCGGACGTCAGCGATGAAGCGCAGGTGATGGAGATGTTCGCCGCTATCGACCGCCTCGGTGAACCGCTTTCCGCGCTGGTCAATAACGCCGGGATTTTATTTACCCAGGGGACGATTGAAAGCCTTTGCGCCGAGCGAATTAACCGGGTGCTGGCCACCAATGTTACCGGCTACTTCCTTTGCTGCCGGGAGGCGGTAAAGCGGATGTCGCACAAGCATGGCGGTAAAGGTGGGGCGATTGTGAATGTTTCATCCGCAGCATCGCGCCTCGGGGCGCCGGGAGAGTACGTGGATTATGCCGCTTCAAAAGGCGCGGTTGATTCCCTGACCACCGGATTGTCGCTGGAGGTCGCGGCGCAGGGCATTCGGGTTAACGGCGTGCGCCCCGGATTAATCTATACCGATATGCACGCCAGCGGCGGCGAGCCGGGACGCGTGGATCGCGTCAAGTCGATGCTGCCCATGCAGCGCGGCGGGCAGCCGGAAGAGGTGGCGCAGGCGATCGTCTGGCTACTGAGTGATAAGGCCTCCTACGTTACCGGCAGCTTCCTCGAGCTGGCGGGCGGGAGATAGCAGGCAATCCATTTCCCGGGGCGCGGCTAACGCCTTGCCCAGGGAACAAAATCGGTATATCGCAGCGAACGGGTAGCCCTGCTAAGCGCAGCGCGAGCAGGGAAATACGCTATGACGCCAGCCATAGCCGCAGGCGCATTCCCCAGTTGCTGGTCCAGCCGGTGGTGACTGACTTCACCTCACCGCGCGAGATAACGATAAGGGTCGGCGTGACCTGTACCTCCCACCCTTGGGATAGCTGACCGCTGGCGTCATTGATCGTCGGCAGCGCTATTTTTTTATGCGCCAGCCAGCGCGCCAGGGTGGCGTTATCGCCCGAACGTAACGCTACCGTCATAACATTACCGCCATCGTCGGCTAAAGCAGCCACCGACGGGGTGGTATAGCGGCATACGCTGCACCAGGTTGCCCAGACGTATAGCAATAAGGGACGCTCCTGGCTCATTGCCGCCAGATCGACTGTTCGGCCATCAAGCGTTTGCAGCGGCATGCTGGAGAAATTCTGCGGCAGTGCGGGCCTGCGTAGATAATCCACCGTCAGACTGACGGCGGCAACAATCAGGATCCATGTCAGGAGCTGTCTGAAGACTTTAAGCATCATTTTTCTACATTGTAATGCGCCGTAACGGCCGGCAGCGTGCGGCGTTGATTCACTGAGTAAACGTCAGCAGCTCAACGATTGTTGCGGTTTATCTTATCGGTTGAGGGCGCGTAAGCAACGCTAATGCTGTAAAGAAGTGTCTGTTTTGTGGGAAGTTTTGCCCCTCCCTAGGGGAAGGGGCAAGATGATTACAGTTTCTCGCCGTTGCTGGCGATAACCTCTTTGTACCAGTTAAAGCTCTTTTTGCGCGAGCGGGACATATCCCCGGTGCCGTCGTCATGCTTGTTGACGTAGATGAAGCCGTAGCGCTTGCTGTACTGACCGGTTGTGAAGGAGACGCAGTCGATGCAGCCCCACGGGGTGTAGCCCATGAGTTCAACGCCATCGTAGGTCACCGCTTTGATCATCTCTTCAACGTGAGCGCGAAGATAGTCGATGCGGTAGTCGTCGTTGATGCTGCCGTCTTCTTCTACTTTATCGTACGCACCAAAGCCGTTTTCGACGATGAACAGCGGTTTCTGATAGCGTTCATACAGTTCGCACAGCGCATAGCGCAGGCCAACCGGGTCAATTTGCCATCCCCAGTCGGAGGCTTTGACATGCGGATTGGGCACGCTGCCTTCAAAGCCGGAAATTGCGTCGCCGGTGCCGCCTTCCGCTCTCACCGCGTTGGTCATGTAGTAGCTGAAACCGAGATACGCACAGGTGCCTTCACGCAGGATTTGCGCATCGCCTTCATCCATTTTGATATTGAAACCGCGGCGTTCCCACTCGTTCAGGACGTAGCTCGGGTAGTAGCCGCGCAGCTGTACGTCGGTAAAGACGTAGCGTTCACGCATCGATTCCTGCGCAAACATCACATCTTCCGGCTTACAGGAGTACGGATAGAGAGGAACCATCGCCAGCATGCAGCCAACCTGCATTTCCGGGTTGATTTGACGCGCCGCTTTCACCGCCAGCGCGCTGGCGACGAATTGATGATGCAGCACCTGGTACATGGTCTCTTCCGGGTTTTCATGTTCGGTATAGACTACGCCGGAGCAGCAGTAGCCAAACAGCGGCGCGCGCCAGTTACGCTGGTTGTTGATCTCGTTGAAGGTCATCCAGTATTTCACTTTGTGCTTATAGCGCTCGAAGACCGTTTCGGCAAAACGCACAAAGAAATCGACCACTTTGCGGTTGGTCCAGCCGCCGTACTGCTGAACAAGATGCAGCGGCATCTCAAAGTGGGAGAGGGTGATAACCGGCTCGATGTTGTACTTCAGCAGTTCATCGAACATGTCATCGTAAAATTTTAGCCCTTCTTCATTTGGCTGGGTTTCGTCGCCTTGCGGAAAGATGCGCGTCCAGGCGATGGAAGTACGGAAGCACTTGAAGCCCATCTCGGCGAACAGCTTGATGTCTTCTTTATAGCGGCCGTGGAAGTCGATGGCTTCGTGGTTGGGGTAGTATTTACCCGGCTCGACCTGCTGGGTTATCTCACGCGGTACGCCGTGCGCGCCGCCGGTTAGCACGTCGCAGATGCTCGGGCCTTTGCCGTCTTTATTCCAGCCGCCTTCAACCTGATGTGCGGCGACCGCACCGCCCCATAAAAAGTCTTTTGGTAAAGGGATTTTTTTCATCTTTGCTCATCTCGTCATAATGGCTGTTGGCTGCGAGTCTAACAAAGGGAATATAAATGTCACGATATAACAATTTGCCTGAAATGGAATTTGTTACATCGGAAAAACACCCTGTTATTTTCAGACGAGTTTGCGCGCTAATTTACGGCCCAACGTTTCCAGAATATAAATAACCGGGATCTGCGTGGTAATATCGTAGACGCCGCCGATGCGCGTTTGCGGAACGTGCCAGGAGAGATTGAAGTCGGCGAGCTTTGCCAGCCGCGAGTGCTCGTGGCTGGTGATGGACATCACTTTACAGCGATGCAGGCTGAACTGGCTGGCAAAGCGCAGGATTTCTTCGGTTTCACCGGAGACCGACAGCACAATAGCCAGAGCATTACGCGCCATATCATTGGTCACCGGAAAATAAGGATCGTCGATATGATTGCTGAATTTTCCGACGTTAGAAAAGAAACGTGCGCCATATTTTGCCAGCGCGCCGGAGGTGCCGGCGCCGACGAAAATAATTCTTTCCGAAGCGAGTATAATATCAACCGCCTGCTCGAGCAGTTGGTCAAATTCATCGTTATTGATGCTTTTAAAAAAGCTCATTATTTCGCTGGCGCCGATATTTGCCTGTTGAGGCTCATTCTGCTCCAGATATAATTTAAAGCGTACGCGAAACTCCGAGTAGCCTTCGCACTGCAGCTTGCGGCAGAAGCGCAGAACGGTAGTCGTGGAGACTCCGGCCGCTTCCGCCAGCTCGCGGATGGTCATGTACATCACTTTGTCGCGATTTTTAATGACGTAGTGATAGACCATCATCTCAAGATTATTGAGACTGGCGATAGCGGCGTGGGAGAAGATACTCACAGTGGCAAACTCACAATTCATAATGACCAGGACGGAATGATATCATGCAGCCAAATGACATAACCTTTTTTCAGCGTTTTCAGGACGACATTCTCGCCGGACGCAAAACGATTACCATTCGCGATGCTGCTGAATCGCACTTTAAAACGGGCGATGTGCTGCGCGTTGGCCGCTATGAAGATGACGGCTATTTTTGCACTATTCGCGTGGTGGCCACCTCAACGGTAACGCTGGATACGCTGACCGAACTGCATGCGCAGCAGGAAAACATGACGCTGGCGCAGCTGCGTGAGGTGATTGCGGAGATCTATCCTGAAGAAAAGCAGTTTTATGTTATTGAATTCGAAAAGCTTTAATAAAATAGTGAACGTCTGTTAGTTGAAATTTTTATGTAAGCTTTTGATTTTATACTGTTCATAAATATTCACCTTTTTATTTTAGCGAACAGGTGTTCACTGGAATCATTCTCAGTTAACCTAAGTGTGCATTGAAAGCGTACGGGTTTTCGGAGTCAAATATGGTTCGCAAATCGTTAATCACACAGGGATATTCTCTGGCAGAGGAAGTTGCCAACAGCATCAGTCACGGGATCGGGCTGGTGTTCGGTATCGTTGGTCTGGTGCTGTTGTTGGTGCAGGCGGTAGATAGCAACGCCGGCGCAACGGCTATCACCAGCTACAGTCTGTACGGCGGCAGCATGATTTTGCTGTTCCTCGCCTCGACCCTCTATCACGCGATTCCGCATCAGCGGGCTAAGCTGTGGCTAAAAAAATTCGACCACTGCGCCATCTACCTGCTGATTGCCGGAACCTACACGCCGTTTCTGCTGGTGGGGCTAAATTCGCCGCTCTCGCGCGGGCTGATGATCGTCATCTGGAGCCTGGCGCTGCTGGGGATCCTGTTTAAGCTGACGATTGCGCATCGTTTTAAGATCCTCTCTTTAGTGACCTATCTGACTATGGGCTGGCTGTCGCTGATCGTCGTTTATCAGCTGGCGATTAAGCTGGCGATTGGCGGCGTGACGCTGCTTGCGGTGGGCGGGGTCGTCTATTCGCTGGGGGTTATTTTCTACGTTTGTAAGCGTATTCCGTACAACCACGCTATCTGGCACGGCTTTGTGCTGGGCGGCAGCGTGTGCCACTTCCTGGCGATTTATTTGTACGTCGGGCAGGCTTAAATTTTGAGAAATCTCCCGGCTCGCGCTACGCTTAGCCGGGCTACAGGTTCACCGTCGTCTGAGGGCTGGTAGCCGGGACAGGCGCGTTATCGCCGCCTCCAGGAAGAAGGCGGCGGGGAATATCGCTTTAACTCTCTTCCAGCGAATACGGCAGCGGCTCAATGCTCAGGCTGCCGGCATCGTCGCGCACGCGGAATACGCTGCCCGGCTCCATATCGTTATTCATCACTACCTGCACCAGCAGGCGACCATCATCCAGCTGCACGGCCGCTAAAACGGTACCGGTACGACGCCAGTTGTCACCCATCTTCATTTCCAGGTCTTCCCCGGCTTCAGGCACGCGGCTGGCGGTCCCGGCCAGATACCACAGGGCGCGCTTGTTGGCACCGCGGAATTTAGCGCGGGCAACCATCTCCTGACCGGTATAGCAGCCTTTTTTGAAGCTGATGCCGCCCAGCGCCTGCAGGTTGGTGGCCTGCGGAATAAACTGCGCGCTGTTGGCGCTGTCGATGACCGGCAGGCCAGCTTCAATATTCAGCGCCAGCCACTGCTGGCTATTGTTTAGCTGTGCTTCGCCGCGCAGCGCGTCGGTGATGCGGGTGGCGGTTGCCACATCGGTCACCAGCAGGAAGCGCTCGGCGGGATGCTCAAACCACAGCACGCTGGTGGCACCTTCGCTGACAACCTGTTTATCGGCATTCGGCAGCTCGTTAAACAGCGGCGTCAGCGCAGCGCGTGCCTGGAACCCGGCAACGCCCAGCAGCACGGATTCATCGTCGGCGGCGATGGTCACTTTAGAGAACACCGCATACTTTTTCAGTTCAGTCAGCTGCGCATCGCGCAGGCTGCGGCGCTCAATCCACGCAAAACCCTCGTTGCGACGGAAAACGCGCAGATTGCTCCACATCTTGCCCTTGGCGTCACAATGCGCGGCAAGCAGATGCTGCTCGTCGGTCAGGTGGCTGACGTCAGCGGTGATCTGCCCCTGCAGATATTTCTCGCCATCCGGCCCGGTAATCGTCGCCAGCGCCCAGTCATCCAGCGTCATCAGCGTTAACGGCAGACGAGCGGAAGAGGAGGGCTGACGCGGAGGAAAAGGTGTAAAAGCCATAGTCATATCCTGAATAGCTTAACGCAGAGTGTGTGACTAATGGTAAAAGAGCTATGGTGCAATGCAAGCGCTTTTGCCAGGCCATTCGTGCCCTCAAAACTGGGCGCTAACGCGAACGAAATTATCAATAACCTGATTATTTTAGAGATTTCATGGAATAGCGCTCGTGGATCTTGATATTCCAGTGAAGTCAGCGGCGAAAACGGGTTAAACTAAGCAATATTTATAAGCAGGAAGTAAAACATGGATATTAACAATAAAGCTCGCATCCACTGGGCATGCCGCCGGGGAATGCGTGAACTCGATATCTCCATCATGCCGTTTTTTGAGCATGAGTACGATACGCTCAGTGATGACGATAAGCGGTTGTTCATCCGCCTGCTGGAAAATGACGATCCGGACCTGTTCAACTGGTTGATGAACCATGGCGAACCGGCTGATGCAGAACTGCAGCGGATGGTAAAATTAATTCAGACACGGAATCGGGAACGTGGTCCTGTGGCAATCTGATTTACGCATCTCGTGGCGAGCGCAATGGTTCTCACTGTTGATGCACGGCGTGGTGGCGGCGCTGGTGCTGGTGTTGCCCTGGCCGCTGAGCTATACCCCGCTGTGGCTGATACTGCTGTCGCTGGTGGTGTTCGACTGCGTGCGCAGCCAGCGGCGGATCCATGCCAGACAGGGGGAAATAAAGTTGCTGATTGACTCTCGCCTGCGCTGGCAAAAAGCGGAGTGGGATATCGTCGGCACCCCGTGGGTAATCAATAGCGGAATGCTGCTGCGTCTGCGAAATACGGAAAACCAACGCACTCAGCATCTATGGGTGGCGGCGGATAGCATGGACGCGGGCGAGTGGCGCGATCTGCGTCGGCTGGTGTTACAGAAACCGACGCAAGATTAAGCCTGGACTCAGGCGAACTGCTCAGCCATTTCGCCGAGGATTTGCTCGCACCAGTTCTGAATACGCTCATCGCTCAGGTCATACTGGTTGGTTTCATCGAGCGCCAGACCAACGAACAGCTGGCCGTCGGCGATGACCGGTTTCGGGCTGGTAAATTCATAGCCTTCGGTTGGCCAGTAGCCGATGAACTTAACCCCTTTTGTTGCCAGCTTATCGTGCAGCATGCCGAGCGCGTCAAGGAACCATTCGCCGTAGCCTAGCTGGTCGCCCATGCCATAGAGCGCGACGATTTTACCCTGCAGATCCAGCGTATCAAGCTGCTGCCAGACCGCCTCCCAGTCCTCCTGGATCTCGCCAAAATCCCAGGTTGGAATGCCGAGGATCAGCACATCATATTGCGTCATCAGGGCAGGGGAATCATCTTTCAGGTTATGCAGCGTCACCAGTTCAGGGCCGATGATATCGCGGATTTTTTCCGCCGCCATTTCTGTGTAGCAGGTGCTGGAGCCGTAAAAAAGACCTATGTTCATCGCGGAAACGTCTCAATTCTTGCTGTGACTTTGCGCTTAGTGTACCAGAAAGGCCGCGCCCGCCTGCAACTCGAATTATTTAGGGTATAATGGCGCCGTTTTAATATACAAAGAGGCCGGAGTGGAACAGGATCTCGCACAAATCGAGCAGTTTCTTGATGCCTTGTGGCTGGAGCGGAATCTGGCGGAAAACACGCTGAGCGCCTACCGCCGGGATCTGACGATGGTCGTGGAATGGCTGCATCATCGTGGCCTGTCGCTTGCCAGCGTCAGCGGCGAAGATCTGCAGTCGCTGCTGGCGGAGCGGCAAACCGGCGGTTATAAAGCCACCAGCACCGCGCGCCTGCTAAGCGCCGTGCGTCGCTTCTTCCAGCATCTGTACCGGGAAAAAATTCGCCCCGATGACCCCAGCGCGCTGCTCGCATCGCCAAAGCTGCCGCAGCGGCTGCCGAAGGATCTGAGCGAGGCGCAGGTTGAGCGCCTGCTTCAGGCCCCTTTGGTTGAACAACCGCTGGAACTGCGTGATAAAGCGATGCTGGAAGTGCTGTACGCCACCGGTCTGCGCGTTTCTGAACTGGTGGGCCTGACCATGAGCGATATCAGCCTGCGTCAGGGCGTGCTGCGCGTGATCGGTAAAGGAAATAAAGAACGTCTGGTGCCGTTAGGCGAAGAGGCGGTACTGTGGGTTGAGAATTACCTGGAGTACGGGCGTCCCTGGCTGCTGAACGGCGTGGCTTCCGATGTGCTTTTTCCCAGCCAGCGCGCGCAGCAGATGACGCGCCAGACGTTCTGGCATCGAATTAAGCACTATGCCGTACTGGCGGGAATTGACAGCGAAAAGCTCTCTCCGCACGTGCTGCGCCATGCGTTCGCTACCCATTTACTTAATCACGGCGCCGACTTACGCGTGGTGCAGATGCTGTTAGGACACAGCGATCTCTCCACGACGCAGATCTATACCCACGTGGCGACCGAGCGTCTGCGACAACTCCATCAACAGCATCACCCGCGTGCGTGAGTGCTGAAAAAAAGGACTGAGTATGAAAAAAGGTTTACTGATGTTCACTCTGCTGGCGACCACCTTATCCGGTGCGGCGCATGCCGATAGCGCGGCGATCAAGCAACTGCTGGCGAAGCTTGGCGTGCAGAGCTCGGACGTGCGGCCTTCGCCGGTCAAAGGCATCAGCACCGTGTTGACGGACAGCGGCGTGCTGTACGTCACCGATGATGGTAAACACATTATCCAGGGGCCGATGTACGATGTCAGCGGCGCGCAGCCGGTAAACGTTACCAATGCGCTGCTGGGGGGGAAGCTAAACGCCCTGGAAAAAGAGATGATCGTCTACAAAGCGCCGCAGGAAAAACATGTCATCACCGTCTTCACCGATATTACCTGCGGTTATTGCCACAAGCTGCATGAGCAGATGAGCGACTATAACGCGCTGGGGATTACCGTGCGCTATCTGGCCTTCCCGCGCCAGGGGCTGCAAAGCGAAGCCGAGCAGAATATGAAGGCTATCTGGTGCGCCAAAGATCGCAACAAAGCGCTGGATAACGCGATGAGCGGCAAAGGCGTGCAGCCAGCGAGCTGCGATGTTGATATCGCTAAACACTACACGCTCGGCGTGCAGCTTGGCGTTAACGGCACGCCGGCGATGGTACTGAGCGACGGTACGCTGATGCCTGGCTATCGCGATCCTAAAGACCTGAAAGCGCTCCTTGATGAGCATCAAAAACAGATAAGCGGTAACTGATTCGCGTGAAACAACAGATACAACTACGCCGCCGCGAGGCGGCTGACGGCGTCGATTTACCTGACGATCTCCCTCCGCTGCTGCAGCGGCTGTACGCCAGCCGCGGCGTGCGTAGCGCGCAGGAGCTGGAACGCGGTGTAAAAGGTATGCTGCCATGGTCGCAGCTGACCGGCGTCGAAAAAGCGGTAGAGATGCTCTACGGCGCATTTAAGCAGGAGCTGCACATTGTGGTGGTCGGCGATTTTGACGCCGACGGCGCTACCAGTACTGCGCTTAGCGTTCTGGCCCTGCGGGGGCTGGGCTACGGCAACGTCTCGTACCTGGTGCCAAACCGTTTTGAGGATGGCTATGGCCTGAGTCCGGAAGTGGTCGATCAGGCTCACGCCCGCGGCGCGCAGATGATAATGACCGTGGATAACGGCATTTCCTCCCACGCCGGCGTCGAGCGCGCCCATGCGCTGGGTATTCCGGTGCTGGTGACCGATCACCATCTGCCGGGGGATACGCTGCCTGCCGCCGAAGCGATTATTAACCCGAACCTGCGGGACTGCGAGTTCCCGTCAAAATCGCTGGCCGGGGTTGGCGTGGCCTTTTATCTGATGCTGGCGCTGCGCACTTTTCTGCGTGATAAAGGTTGGTTTGATGAGCGCGGCATTGCGCCGCCGAATCTGGCGGATTTACTCGATCTGGTGGCGCTTGGCACCGTGGCGGACGTCGTACCGCTGGATGCCAACAACCGTATTCTGACCTGGCAGGGGCTGAGCCGCATTCGGGCAGGTAAATGCCGTCCGGGCATCAAGGCGCTGCTGGAAATCGCCAACCGCGATCCGCAAAAGCTGGCGGCAAGCGATCTCGGCTTCGCGCTTGGCCCGCGCCTTAATGCGGCTGGGCGGCTGGACGACATGTCCGTCGGCGTGGCGCTGCTGCTGTGCGACAACACCGGCGAAGCGCGGGTGCTGGCCAATGAGCTGGACGCGTTAAACCAGACGCGTAAAGAGATAGAACAGGGGATGCAGGCGGAAGCGCTGACCCTGTGTGAAAAGCTGGAACGCAGCAGCGAGACGCTGCCCGGCGGCCTGGCGATGTACCACCCGCAGTGGCATCAGGGCGTCGTCGGCATTCTGGCCTCGCGTATTAAAGAGCGCTTCCATCGCCCGGTTATCGCCTTTGCGCCCACCGGTGACGGTACGCTCAAAGGCTCAGGTCGGTCGATTCAGGGGCTGCATATGCGCGATGCGCTGGAGCGTCTGGATACCCTCTATCCCGGGCTGATTCTGAAGTTCGGTGGTCATGCCATGGCGGCGGGTTTGTCGTTAGAAGAGGCGCGTTTTGAGGAGTTTCAGCAGCGTTTCGGCGAACTGGTGACCGAGTGGCTCGATCCTGCGCTACTGCAGGGCGAAGTGGTCTCCGACGGCCCGCTGGCGGCGGCAGAGATGAGCATGGAGGTCGCACAAATGCTGCGCGACGCCGGGCCATGGGGGCAGATGTTCCCTGAGCCGCTGTTCGATGGCCGTTTTCGTCTGCTACAACAGCGTCTGGTCGGCGAGCGTCACCTGAAGGTGATGGTTGAGCCGGTCGGCGGCGGCCCGCTGCTGGACGGTATTGCGTTCAATGTGGATACTTCCATTTGGCCGGATAACGGCGTTCGCGAAGTTCAGCTTGCCTATAAGCTGGATATCAATGAGTTCCGCGGCAACCGCAGCCTGCAGCTGATCATTGACCACCTCTGGCCAAATTGAGAACAGTATATTAATGAGAGCGCGAATCCGGTAGAATTCCGCTCTTATCACCGCATTTTGACGAATCCATTAAAAGAAACCGACCATGTTTGAAATAAATCCGGTAAAAAACCGTATTCAGGACCTCACGGAGCGCTCGGACGTTCTTAGGGGGTATCTTTGACTACGATGCTAAGAAAGAGCGTCTTGAAGAAGTAAACGCCGAGCTGGAGCAGCCTGACGTCTGGAACGAACCAGAACGTGCGCAGGCGCTGGGCAAAGAGCGTTCCTCGCTGGAAGCCATCGTTGATACGCTGGATCAGATGTCTCAGGGGCTGGAGGATGTTTCCGGTCTGCTGGAGCTGGCCGTTGAAGCCGACGACGAAGAGACCTTTAACGAAGCCGTTGCTGAGCTTGATGTGCTGGAAGAGAAGCTGGCGCAGCTTGAGTTCCGCCGCATGTTCTCCGGTGAATACGACAGCGCCGATTGCTACCTCGACATCCAGGCCGGTTCCGGCGGTACGGAAGCGCAGGACTGGGCGAGCATGCTGATGCGCATGTATCTGCGCTGGGCCGAAGCGCGCGGCTTCAAGACCGAGATCATCGAAGAGTCTGAAGGCGAAGTGGCGGGCATTAAGTCCGTGACCATCAAGATTATTGGCGACTACGCTTACGGCTGGCTGCGTACCGAAACCGGCGTTCATCGTCTGGTACGTAAGAGCCCGTTCGATTCCGGCGGCCGCCGCCATACCTCTTTCAGCTCCGCGTTCGTTTATCCGGAAGTGGATGACGACATTGATATCGAAATCAACCCGGCGGATCTGCGCATTGACGTTTATCGCGCATCCGGCGCGGGCGGTCAGCACGTTAACCGTACGGAATCCGCGGTGCGTATCACCCATATTCCGACCGGCTTAGTGACCCAGTGCCAGAACGACCGTTCACAGCACAAGAACAAAGACCAGGCCATGAAGCAGATGAAAGCGAAGCTTTATGAGCTGGAAATGCAGAAGAAAAATGCCGAGAAGCAGGCGATGGAAGATACCAAATCCGACATCGGCTGGGGCAGCCAGATCCGTTCTTACGTGCTGGATGACTCCCGCATTAAAGATCTGCGTACCGGGGTGGAAACCCGCAACACTCAGGCGGTGCTGGACGGCAGCCTGGATCAATTTATCGAAGCAAGTTTGAAAGCAGGGTTATGAGGAACCAACATGTCTGAACAACAAGCACAGGGCGCTGACGCGGCAATTGACCTTAATAATGAACTGAAAGCCCGTCGTGAGAAGCTGGCTGCGCTGCGTGAGCAGGGTATCCCGTTCCCGAATGATTTCCGTCGTGACCACACCTCTGACCAACTGCACGCTGAATTCGATGCCAAAGAAAACGAAGAGCTGGAAGCGCTGAACGTTGAAGTCGCCGTTGCTGGCCGCATGATGACCCGCCGTATCATGGGTAAAGCCTCCTTCGTTACGCTGCAGGACGTTGGCGGCCGCATTCAGCTGTACGTCGCCCGCGACGATCTGGCGGAAGGCGTCTACAACGAGCAGTTCAAAAAATGGGACCTCGGGGACATCATCGCGGCGCGCGGTAAGCTGTTCAAAACCAAGACCGGTGAACTCTCCATCCATTGCACCGAGCTGCGCCTGCTGACCAAAGCCCTGCGCCCGCTGCCGGACAAATTCCACGGCCTGCAGGATCAGGAAGCGCGCTATCGTCAGCGCTACCTGGATCTGATCTCCAACGATGAATCGCGCAACACCTTTAAAGTGCGTTCGCAGATCCTGGCCGGCATCCGCCAGTTCATGGTCGGCCGCGGCTTTATGGAAGTGGAAACCCCGATGATGCAGGTGATCCCCGGTGGCGCTTCCGCCCGTCCGTTCATCACCCATCACAACGCGCTGGATCTGGATATGTACCTGCGCATCGCGCCGGAACTGTACCTGAAGCGTCTGGTGGTTGGCGGCTTCGAGCGCGTGTTCGAAATCAACCGTAACTTCCGTAACGAAGGTATCTCCGTTCGTCATAACCCAGAGTTCACCATGATGGAACTCTATATGGCCTATGCGGACTATAAAGACCTGATCGAGCTGACCGAATCCCTGTTCCGCACCCTGGCGCAGGACGTTCTCGGCCATACCGAAGTGCCTTACGGCGATCAGACCTTTGATTTCGGCAAGCCGTTTGAAAAACTGACGATGCGCGAAGCGATCAAGAAGTACCGTCCGGAAACCGAGATGGCCGATCTGGATAACTTCGATTCTGCAAAAGCCATTGCGGAAAGCATCGGCATTCACGTTGAGAAGAGCTGGGGTCTGGGCCGCATCGTGACCGAGATCTTCGAAGAAGTGGCGGAAGCGCACCTGATTCAGCCAACCTTCATCACCGAATATCCGGCAGAAGTCTCTCCGCTGGCGCGTCGTAACGACGAGAACCCGGAAATCACCGATCGTTTTGAATTCTTCATCGGCGGGCGTGAAATCGGTAACGGCTTTAGCGAGCTGAACGATGCGGAAGACCAGGCGCAGCGTTTCCTCGATCAGGTTAACGCGAAAGCTGCCGGTGACGACGAAGCCATGTTTTATGACGAAGACTACGTCACCGCGCTGGAGCACGGCCTGCCGCCGACCGCAGGTCTCGGTATTGGTATCGACCGTATGGTGATGCTGTTTACCAACAGCCACACTATCCGCGACGTGATCCTGTTCCCGGCGATGCGTCCGGTAAAATAAGTTCTGAACCCTGAATCATTCGAGTTGCATGAAAGCCAACGCACATGCAACCTGAAGTATGGCGGGTAGACTGTAATAAACGAAACCCCAGCGCTGCTGGGGTTTTTTATGCCTGGCGGCTAAAGCTTATTAAGGCATTACGCGCATTATCATCCGCAGCCTGCATGACCATCCACGGGCTAAAAGCCCAGGGCGTCGCGCGAATTGCGCTTAAAACATCCTCAAGATGGCTCCACTGAAAATCCATCACTTCGTCAGGATTTATCCGTAACGCGCTGGCTACTCGTGCCGCATAGACCGGACAGACCTCGTTTTCGACAATGCCATTCGGCGCGACGGCCCGGTAACGGAACCCCGGAAAGACCGGGACGATACGGGTTATCTCGACGCCGAGCTCAAAGCGGCAGCGGCGCTCAACGGCCTGTTCAAAGGTTTCGCCGGTTTGCGGATGCCCGCAGACTGAGTTCGTCCATACGCCTGGCCAGGCTTTTTTGCCCAGCGAGCGGCGCGTGACCAGCAGTTGGCCTTGTTCATTGAACAGCCAGCTGGAAAACGCGAGATGCAGAGGGGTATTGAGGGTGTGGGCGGCATACTTCTCCAGCATACCTGTAGGCTTATCTTGCTCGTCCAGCAAAATGACATGTTCCCCGGCCATGACAACTCCTGAAATAGAAAATGACCCGGCACAAACCCGCCGGGTCATGTACTCAGGCCACTAGGGTAGCCCATAAATGGGACAAAGGCATTACCAAAACAAGCCCTGGCAACATGTTGGCTACCGGAAAGAGCTTAATGTTACAGATACGCAACCCGGTCGCCACCATCAGCAGCCCGCCGGCGCAGGAGAAATCCGCCATCATATCAGGCGAGATCGACGGCAGAATAACCACCGCCAGCATCGCCAGCGCCACCTGAATAATGACCTGCGGGATAGCAATGGTCATCACCGCGTAGCCCAGCAGCGTCGCGAAAATCCCGGCGGTAAATAGATCGAGAATCGTTTTGATATACAGAATTGACGGATCGCCGCTCATGCCTTCGGTCATCGCGCCGAAAATACCGGTGCCGCTGGCGCAAAACAGAACCAGGATGGCGACAAATTTCTCGGTAAACTCTTCATGGCCGAGGCCATTGACCGGTGGCAGCACTTTGTTGATCAAACCGCGGGTGGAACCTGCGGCTTTACCGATGCCCTTTTCCAGATGCAGCAGTTCGCCGAGGATGGCGCCAATCACCATTGCCAGCACGACGGCGGGCATATATTTAACTTTGAGCACCAGCGTAATACCAAGACCAACGGAGCACAGGCCGAAGGTCATCGGCAGCGCCGTTTTGACGCGCTCGGGGAGCTTGCCGCCCGCCACAGCGCCGATGAGTCCGCCGATAATCACGGCGGCTCCGTTTACATATGGGCCGATTAACATTGAATAATTTCCGGTTAATTAAAACATAGCTCGCCTTCACCCCAGCGGGGGATGTTGTTGACCTGCAGGTCAAACAGATCGAGCGCGCGATTGACGCTATGGGTAACGATGTCGTCCGCCGTTTGCGGACGCTGGTAAAGCGCCGGGACCGGCGGAAAGATAATTCCGCCCATTTCGGTTACGGCGGCCATATTGCGGATGTGGCCGAGGTTCAGCGGCGTTTCCCGGGCCAGCAGCACCAGGCGGCGACGTTCTTTCAGCACCACGTCTGCCGCGCGGGTGAGCAGGTTGTCGGTCAGGCAGTGGGCGATGGCGCCTAAAGAACGCATTGAACACGGCGCGACCAGCATCCCCAGCGTTTTAAATGAACCGCTGGAGATAGCTGCGCCAAGATTGGCGATGGGATGCACCACGTCGGCCAGCGCCATCACCTCGTCCAGGCGGTAATCCGTCTCCAGCTCGCAGGTTTTTTCCGCGCCTTTAGAGACGACCAGGTGGACTTCAACGGGATGCGGGCGCAGTAGCTCCAGCGCCTTAACGCCGTACTGAAACCCGGATGCGCCGCTGATACCAATGATGATGCGTGCCGTCATGAGGTTCTCCTTTTATTCGAAATCCGGCAGGAAGCGCTTCACGTCCACTTCTTTAAATCTGGAGCGCTGGAAGTTGTGCTTCAGATGGAACGGCACGGTGCAGTCGAATATCGTTTTGCAGGACATTCCCTGCTGCAGGATGCTCGGGCTGTATTCCGGTACCTGCGACGGATCGAGCGGATGGCAGCGAACGCCGGGAATAGTGATTGTATCGACATCGCCCTGGTAGCGGGTTTGCATGGCCCAAAGCACGTCGTCGCTGTCGAAAATATCGACGTCTTCATCAACCAGAATGACGTGCTTCAGTTCCGGGAAGGCTGAGAACGCCAGCAGAGCAGCCTGACGCTGGCGCCCTTCGTCCGCCGGGGAGGATTTTTTGAACTGCAGCACCGCCAGCAGCTTGCCGCCGCCAGCCGAATGGGCAAAGACGTTCAGCAGCTTGCCAGGCATCGCGCGTTCGACCATATCCAGAATGCTGGCTTCGGTCGGGATACCGGCCATATTGACGTGTTCTTCGCCTGGTCCTACGGTGGTGCGCCAGATAGGATTGATACGGTGAGTGACGGCTTTCACTTTGATGACCGGGATCGCCTCTTTAGCTTCGCCGGTATAGCCCGGAAACTCAGGCATCGCGCGGCCGGTATGGGTGTTCTGATCTTCTCGTACGCGCGCGTTGGGCAGCAGTTCGCCTTCAATCACGATCTCAGCGTGGGCGATCGCTTTCTCGTTAATGGTTTTACACTGCGTCATCTCCACCGCTTTGCCGCGCAGCGCGCCGGCGATGCTTAACTCGTTGAAGCCCAGCGGGGTGGTCGGCGGCTCGAAACAGGCGGCAATTTCAATGGCCGGATCGACGCCGATGCTGATTGAAATCGGCAGCGGCTGGCCTGCCGCTTCCGCCTTCATGCGAAAAGCATCGATATGGCGGCCGGGCGTTAGCCACATGGAGAGTTCGTCGCGGCTCTGGACGCACAGGCGATGAATGGTGATATCGGACTCATGCGTTTCTGGATCGGAGGCGTAGCACAGGCCCATCGTAATATAGGGGCCGGCGTCTTCTTCGGTATTCGTCGGTGCCGGCAGCAGCTTGCGCAGATCGAAATCGGCATCGCTTGCCAGATGGACCACTTGCTGGCATACCGCTGCGCCCTGGGTCATCACCGGGGCTATTGCGTTTTCTACTGAATCCTTCAGCAGATGCCCCAGTTTAGCCGGTTCACACTGGAGAAAATGGCTGACGCGCTGGCGGGAGCCATTCAGGCCAATCGCCACGCTGATATTTTCAAAACCTTTGATTTTATTGAAGACCATGACCGGGCCATTCTTGCGGGTCGGACGCTGGCAGGTCCCGCCGGCGCCTACGTAACGATAGACGCCGGAGAGTTCGGCGTGCGGGTCGACTTCGGTATTGGTTTCAACATACTCGCCGGGAAGCGTTTTCAGCAGCTCCAGCGCGGAGCGTAAATCATGTACCGATGAGGGTGTTTTGTTATCACTATTTGTCATGGGATATTCCTTCGGAAAAGAAGCTTTGCTCCCGGCACAATATTTTCCCTGGCGCGGATAAACAAATACCGTTTACCGGATGGTCAGTAGATCAAAAAAGTTTATTTTAACAAGGTGTTAAATAATGATTAATTAATATGAGGAGCAACGCTGCGGCTTTTTATTTCTCCGGCTAAGTGTGATACTGGTGATAAATTACACTGCGGATAATGATGATGGATTTAAAGCGCTTACGCTATTTTTGTCGGGTGGTGGAACAAGGTTCGGTGAGCCAGGCGGCGAAGTCGCTGAACATGGCGCAGCCGCCGCTCAGCAAGCGAATTCAGGAGCTGGAAGAGGAGCTTCAGGTATCGCTTTTTGTTCGCCGGGGAAACCGCATTGAGCCTACGGAAGCCGGTTTTTTTCTCTATCGAAAAGCGTGTGAAATATTACGCCAGGTAGAGGATACGGCGCGGGAAACGACGGATATTGCGCACAAAAACAGAACTGAATTGAGAATCGGCTTAACTCATCTCTATCAGAATTATTTTAAAGCATTGCTGATGGAGGTATATCGACGTCATCCCGACACTTCCATAAATATTTCCGTTACTGACTCCAGCCATCTCGAAACGTTATTAACCGAGGGCGCAATTGATTTAGCCTTAATCCAGCGCCCCTACCGTAGCGAAGGCTTTGATTATGTCTCTTTTGACCCGATTAAGCTGGTCGCGGTGATCAATAAAAGCTGCCTGCCGGAGCCGCCGTCTAATCCGTATAGCTACACATCGCTGGCGGCGCTGCCGCTGGTATTACTTCATAGAGCAAAAGATTCAGGGACTTACGAGATGCTAATGGAGCTGTTTCGTAAGTCCGGGGTCAACGCGAAGGTGATTATGCACATTACGCAGCCGGGCGTAATTCTCGACTGGCTGGAGTCCGGACTGCAGGCTGCGACGCTGCTACCTTCTTCTGAAGTGGATGCTGATAAGCTTAACCAGTGCTACGTGGTCGATGTTTTCCCCTCGCCGCAAATATTCTACCCGGCGCTGGTAAAATTGCCGTCTATGCCTTATCTGCCCGCGTTGATGGATATTATTACGCATGGCTATCCGTTTAATACTTCTGTATGAAGGGTAGCGATTGGGGATTGCCTTAGGGACTGGTATGATAATCGCCTCTGGTTGAGAGGTGAATGTACGTGTTAAGCGCAGGACGCCTGATGAGAAAACGCTTTGTTATTGCAATAATGTTGCTGAGCAGCCTGATCGTCGCGGGGTGTTCCAGCTCATCCGATTCCGGGTCCACCTACACCGTGAAGCGCGGCGACACGCTGTACGCTATTTCACGTTCCACTGGCACCAGCGTCAGGGATCTCGCCCGTCTCAACAATATTTCACCTCCCTATACCATCGAGGTTGGGCAAAAGCTGAAGCTGAACAGTGGTTCAGGGGCCACGGCGAAGGCGGGGGCATCCGGCAAGAAATCCTCCGCGAAGCGCACCGCTGCCGTGACGCCATCTTCGGCGGTGCCGCAATCCTCCTGGCCGCCGGTCGGGCAACGCTGCTGGCGCTGGCCGACCAGCGGCAAAGTTATACTGCCGTACTCCACCAGCGATGGCGGCAATAAAGGTATCGATATTGCCGGTAAGCGCGGCCAGCCGGTGTATGCGGCAGGGGCGGGCAAAGTGGTGTACGTGGGTAACCAGCTGCGCGGCTACGGCAACCTGATTATGATTAAACATAATGAGGACTATATCAGCGCCTATGCACACAACGACAAGCTGATGGTGAATAACGGCCAGAGTGTGAAGATCGGCCAGCAGATTGCCACCATGGGCAGCTCGGATGCGGATTCCGTGCGCCTGCACTTCCAGATTCGCTACCGGGCGACGGCGATCGACCCGCTGCGCTATTTGCCGCCGCAGGGCAGTAAGCCTAAGTGCTAAAAGGTTATTTTATCGACAGTTAGCCTGTTATGGGCTTGTCAGCGGGTGCGTAAGGTCTATAATGACCCTCGCACCTCCTCGCGGGCGTAGTTCAATGGTAGAACGAGAGCTTCCCAAGCTCTATACGAGGGTTCGATTCCCTTCGCCCGCTCCAGACTCAAGTCTCCTGAAGTCCACTCAACTCAATTTTCCCTTGATAAATCAGCAGTTATAGCATTCTATTAGTCTATTGAACTCAATTGTACTCCCCCAGGGTCAAGCTCAATGTGGGGGTATGGATGGGGGTATAATTGTACCCCCTGCTGAGAGGTACCCCAATGAAGCTGACTGCTCGTCAGGTTGAAACTGCTAAACCCAAAGAGAACCCTTGGAAACTGGCCGATAGCGTTGGTTTTTAAGGAAATCGCCGATGCTCAAAGAAAATTTCAACGAACTGCAAATCTTTCTTGTAGTAGCAAGGGAGCGAAGTTTCACCAAAGCGGCGGGTAAACTGGGCGTTTCTCAGTCTGCACTCAGCCACGCGATGAAGGCCCTGGAGGAAAGGCTGAATATACGCCTTCTGACCCGTACGACCCGAAGCGTTGCCCCTACAGAAGCCGGTGAGAGAATTATTGCCTGCCTTGAACCGCGTATTGCCGATCTCGAGCAGGAGCTAGAATCGCTGGTTCAACTGAACGGCACCGCCTCTGGCAATATCCGTTTATCTGCCGGGGAGCATGCCGTGCGAAGTCTGGTATGGCCGAAGCTAAAACCCTTCCTCAGGGAATATCCGGAAATTAATCTCGAACTGGTGGTGGATAACGGCTTTGTCGATATTGTTGAGGGGCGTTTTGACGCCGGGATCCGCCTGGGCGAAAGCGTGGATAAGGACATGATTGCGGTAAGAATTGGGCCGGACATGAGAATGGCTGTGGTAGGAGCGCCGTCTTATTTCGCTGCAAATCCTGCACCTGAAACGCCGCACGAGCTGCAAAATCATCGGTGTATCAATATGCGCCTGCCGACAGCCGGTGGGCTTTACCACTGGGAGTTTGAGAAGGATGGGAAGCCGTTACGGGTTAGAGTGGAAGGGCAGGTTACGTTTAATCTGCAGGCGGAACGAATTGATGCGGCGTTATCCGGTTTTGGCATCGCCTGTATACCTGAAGACAGGGTGCAGGATTATATAAAGTCAGGAGAGCTTATTCAGGTTCTGCAGGACTGGTGCCCATCTTTCCCCGGATACTATCTTTACTACCCGAGCCGTAAGCAGCATCCGCCCGCTTTTGCGCTGATGATCGATGCACTTCGCTACGTGGAATAATGGGTCCGATATTTACTGCGGACCCGTCTAAGAATCAACTACCTGCATAGGATATTTGCAAGGGGAGCTTACAGATATTGACTCAGCAGTGCCTCAAGACTGTTCTGGTCCACGGCAAACAGGCGAATACCTTCGGCGAGCTTTTCCACTGCCATCGCATCCTGATTATGAGCCCAGTAGAACTCAGCCTCGGTCATCGCTGTGGGCTTCGCCTGGATTTCACCTTCATACGTCAGCGGCATTGGTACCGCCCCCTGAGTTTGCTGCAACTGCGCCAGCAACGCCGGGGAAACGGTCAGACGATCGCATCCGTTAAGCGCCAGCACCTGTTCCGGCGTACGGAAACTGGCCCCCATCACCACGGTGCGGTAGCCGTGCATTTTATAAAAGCGATAGATCTTCTGCACTGATTCGACACCCGGATCGTTCTCGACGGTGAAGGTGGTATCAGGGTTGTTTTTCTTGTACCAGTCGTAGATACGGCCCACAAACGGGGAAATCAGGAAAACATTGGCATCGGCACAGGCTCTGGCCTGGGCAAAGGAGAACAGTAGCGTGAGGTTACACTGGATACCCTCTTTTTCCAGCGTTTCTGCGGCACGGATCCCTTGCCAGGTGGCAGCAAGCTTAATCAAAACCCGATCTTTACCAATACCTTTCTCTTCATACAGTGCAATAATTTCCCGCGCTTTAGCAATACTGGCCTGGGTATCAAACGAGAGGCGAGCATCCACTTCAGTTGAAATACGACCCGGAACGTTTTTCAGGATCAGCACCCCGATACTCACCGCCAGGTAATCGGCAATATCCGCAGGCTGTACCGGCTTTCCATTCTGGCGGGACTTCACCGCCGCGACGGCATCTTTCACCAGTTTCTGGTATTGCGGAAGCTGCGCCGCTTTATAAATAAGCGAAGGGTTGGTGGTCGCATCTTCAGGCTGGTAAGCCATAATGCTGTCAATATCCCCGCTGTCGGCAACAATTGTGGTTCGCTGCTTTAGTTGTTCAAGCTGATTCATGGCATAAACCTGTATTTCATAATTGGGCAGCAAATAGCAAGGAGGGGCCAGAGCCCGCTCCTTATTGCTAAGCTGGATAGGTGGTTATTTTGCCTGCGCGACGCGGGTGGTCAGGCCTGGCATATTGAAGCACTCTGCTTCGTTCTGGATCATATCTTTAATTTTATTAACCACATAACGCTCGGGTTCGACACCAAACGACTTCAGATTAGCAAACATGGTCTGCATCTCTTTGACTACCGCTGGTTTTTCGTAGTTGTAGTGGCCGCTGAGTTCGAGAATCTCTTTCAACAATTCCGGCTCGTTAAAGATCTGTTCCTCGGACTTATTTTTGTGCTCATCGGTCATCCATTTTTCCCATTTGTGGCTCAGCACGCACTCGCGGGTCAGGACGGTTTTTAAATCAGATGCTGACTTGATAAAGCCTTTCGCTGCCAGATCTTTCTCGACTTCCGCCAGCTTCAGATAAGCGCGGGTTTCAATGGTGCCGTAGGCTGGGGCGACGTTCATTGCCGTGATGCCCAGACCTGGATGTTTCAACAGGATCTCATCCGGAAGATAGTCACCATTATGCTCTTTCAGACCGACGCCGTGACGGGTGCTGATAGCCGAAAGCTCTGCGGACTGCTTATCGTTAAAATGGCCAACGTTTTTGGTCAGGCGGGTCAGGGTACCGGTCTGACCAACGATAAACAGCGGCTGCGGTAGCGATTCGGCAGCAAGACGCTTATTCAGCTCAATAATAAACCCTTCATAGGCGCTGACGTCGGTCAGGCCGCCATTGGTCTCTTCAGTTCCGACTTCATAGAAGAACTCCTTCAGGTTATTTGCCTTACGGTACTCTTCGCAGAAGCGGATCAGCTCAACGGTACGACTCAGCACCAGTTCGATATCAATGACTTTACCGACGACATACGGGTCTTTTGTCGGGTCGATATGCAACAGGTCGAAACCGGCGTCCATATCTACCTGATAAGAGCGGCGCGCTAGCGCCATCGCTTCGGCTTCCGGAATATGGTCTTTACGTTCTTTATCACGCTGCCATGGGCCACCATGGTCACGACAGAGGAAGTAATCACCGTCGAAGCCGACTTTTTCCGCCATCGCTTTCAGGTCGGCGGCAAAGCGAAATTGATCCCAGTTGTTAACGTAACCCGCGCCAAACTCATCTGCATCAACCTGGTTGCGGCTGGCAATAAACATCAGCGGCAGGTCTTTTTCTTTACCCAGCTCAAAACAGGCCTGAATTAATGCCGGAGACATGGGGCCAATTCCCAGCATTGTTGATTTTCCACCGTTAACAATATAATCGACGTACTGTTTCATTGTGTTTTTCATGATGACTCCTCAGACTTTATTCATATCAGAAGTGATTGTTTTTTTAGCCGACTCTTTTTTTACCGGCTCGCTTATGTTGGGGCGCAGAATATATAGGCAGATTGCGGTGACAATAACGCCGATAACCATATCGATGGCATACCATACAGGTGCTTTATTGACGCCTGCGATAGCAATTAACCCGCCGTGGGGAACCATAGATTCAACGCCGTGAACCATTGCCAGGCCAGCACCGACAGCGCTGCCGATAATTATTGATGGCAGAACGGTCTTCAGGTTTTTAACGGCGAAAGGAATGGCGCCCTCGGTAATGCCAATTAACCCCATAAAGGCAGCAGAGGTTCCCATTCGTCTTTCATCTTCAGCCCATTTACGTGGTGAAATAAAAGTAGAGAGAGCAATGCCCAGTGGCGGAATAGCGCAGGCAACACGGTAAGCGCCGTTAGGACCATAAATACCTTCAGCCATTAATGCGAGAGTAAATGCCGTTGCGGTTTTATTTACCGGGCCACCCATATCAAAGGCTGCCATGGCACCGACAATCAGACCAAGTACCAGTCCACTGCTTCCCTGCATATGGGAGAGCATGGAAACCAGCCATTTCATGGCAAAACCGATGGGTCCAATCAGTACATACAGATAGAGCATGCCGACGATGACGCTTGAGACGATAGGAATAATCATGATCGGCATAACCGGCATCAGCACCTTACCGACTTTCCAGCCTTTTACCCATTTAGCCACGTAGCCGCTGAGAATACCGAGCAGCATCGCCCCCAGAAAACCGGTTACCACGTGATCTGCGCCCAGCGGCGTGCTGGCCATAAAACCGGTGATTAAACCCGGAGTCAGCCCCGGTTTACCGGCGATAGAGTAGGAGATATAAGCCGCCAGCACCGGGATCATCATTCCGAGGCCCGCGCTGCCGATAGCGCCGAGGTTTAATAAGAATGGGTTGGTCACCACCATGCCTTTACCCGCGACCGGCTCACCCCCAATCAAGGAGAGTGCCAGGCAGATACCGCCGACCACCACCACCGGCATCATATATGACACCCCGGTACTGAATGCTTTAACTAAATCATCCTTGATGACTTTCATTTTTTCCGACATTTTCATCCTCCAGGACCCTTTATTTTTATGATGACTGCGATATTCAGGCACAATCATCCCCGGACGCGTTTGCGTCGTAATTTAAATAAAGAGTTCGCAGAAATTTAATTAACGTTATTATTCACCGGTACCGAATGTCGAAAGTAAATAAGGACCGGTGGGTTGTTTTATTGCACCAGTTTTTCAGCCCGGTCAATAATCGCTGCTGGATCGCGAACCACTTCTGCCGGGTTCAGCGAAATAACCAGTCCGGCGTCTTCTTTTTCTTCAAAACGCTCGACGCCTTCTATACCAATAGCAATCGCCAGAATAACCACGTCCGCTTCGGCAATCTCATCTTCGCTTAATTCATTTTCAATTCCCATGCCGCCCTGAGTTTCGACCTTGACGTCATAACCTCTTTTTTTGCACTCCTGCTCGATAGCTTCCTGTGCCATATAGGTGTGGGCGACACCGGTAATGCATGCTGCGACTCCGACAATCTTCATGAGTGACTCCTGATTTTTTATTTGGCTGTGGTTTTAAACATTGCTTAATAAATCCTGATTTCATACGGCCAAAGTATTGGCCATCAGGTTGTAGAGTACGTTGACGTTTTCGGCCTGTTTTATTTCATTGCGGAAATCCTCTTTCATTAGCTTTCGGGCAAGCGTGGAGAAATATTTCATATGCTCATTAGGGTCGGCGGATTTACTCACCGTCAGCATGAATACGGTTTCGACTTCCTGATCGCCCCACATAATGGGCGACGCAAGGGTTGCCATACTGATGGTGGAGTAGTGAATATGGTCTGACTTGGTGTGCGGAATGGCGAAGCCATAGCCCACGGCGGTGGAGAATGAGTCTTCGCGGGCCCAGATATCATCGGTTAATTGATCCCGATTATCGGTGCGATGGTGCAGCCACAGATTGTCGGTCATCTTTTTGATAACTTCGTTTTTATCGCTGGCCTGTAGTCCGCAGAGAATAAACTCTGGAGCGAGGATCGGCTTTTTGCTGACCGCTTTTACGTCCGGTGAACTCAGCGCGACTTTGACATCAGCGGAACGTTTTAACGCCACAATATCCTGTACCAGCCCCTGGCATTTGGCAAAACTCAGCTCCCGCAGCGCATGTTTTACACCCGGAATAGAGGTGCCACTCATGCTGAGTTCGTCAAAGCCCATGCCAACGAACAGCGGCAGAAAATCTTTGCTGGCACCCAGCTCTCCGCAGATACCTATCCACTTGCCCGCGCGGTGGACTTCGGCGGCGGCATACTGCATGGCGCGCAGGAATGCCGGAGCATAGTTATCGTATACCGCCTCAACCTGCGTATTTCCACGGTCGGCGGCAAAAAAGTACTGCGTCAGGTCGTTGCTGCCCACGCTGAAGAAATCTGCGTATTCCGCTATTTCACTAATCGCGAAGATAACGGAGGGGATCTCCAGCATCACGCCGAGCGAGATGCTGTCGTTGAATGCCAGCCCTTCATCACGCATCGTACTTTTGACCTCTTCGAGGACTTCACGGCACCAGATAACTTCATCAACGTTGGCGATCATCGGGATCATGATTTTGGCATCGCCAAAAGCCGAGGCGCTGAGGATAGCCTTGAGCTGCATGGCGAAAAGGTCGCGATAACGCGGATAAGTTCGCACCGCCCGGAAGCCGAGAAACGGGTTTTCTTCTTCGCCGATGCTCATATAGTCGACAGGCTTATCACCGCCAATGTCGAAGGTGCGGAAGATAACCGGCTTCCCTTGTGCAACCTGTATCACCTGGCTGTAGAGCTCAGCCAGTTCGTGGTAGTCCGGTGCGGATTCGCGGTCCATGAATGACATTTCGGTACGAAATAGTCCGATGCCTTCAGCGCCGTTACTGAAGGCTGCCTCGGCTTCCGCCAGGCTGGCAATATTGGCGGCTATCTCAACGCTATGATGATCGCTGGTGGTTGCTGCCTGATAGACGTTAGCCAGCATTTGCTGCTGCATACTCTGCTGAACGGCAATTTCATTCTGGTAATAGCGCAGAACTTTCTCATCCGGTGCGATAATTAAAATACCCGGATTGCCATCGATAATAATGTCCATGTCTGCATTCAGCTGTAGGGTCGAAAAATCAATATCTGTCAGAGTCGGGATACCGAGCGAACGTGCAAGGATAGCGGTGTGCGACGTTTTACCCGTGGCGGATAATACCATCCCGGCAAGAAACTCTTTATTGATCCCGAGAAACTGGCTTGGTGTCAGACTGTTGGCCAGAATAATCGATGGTTGCGTTAATTCAAGACTGTTCTGCGGTAATATACCCGGGCCATAGATCGCAGAAAGTAATTGTCCGGTAATATCGAGAACATCCAGGGTCCGCTCTTTAATGTATTTGCTTGATGAGCGAGTAAGAATTTCACAGAATTCCATTGCAGCTTTAATCACCGCATCCCAGGTATTGTCACCACCGGAAATCGCCGAGGAGATATGGCTTTGAAAGGTCGCATCGGTGATAATGGAAAAATGCGCCTGTAAAATATCGTGTTCAACGCCTTTTTTAATTTCCAGCGCAGCCTGCTTCTCTTGCTTAAGCGCCTCTAAACCCGCCAGAAAAATACGCTGCTGATGCTCCGTGGAATACTCACCGCCCGGGTTACGCGCCAGCATTTCGTCCAGAGACAGACTCTGAATACGAACGGGTTTGGCAATGGCAACACCGCCGCTGATGCGTGAACCCTGAATAAAACTGAGCTGAGTCTCCCGCAGCGAACGCGGGAGATAACCCGCAGGCACTGCGGCTTCATCTGCATGGCTAACCTCGAAGGAGGGCAGTTTTTTAAGCAGCGCACTCAGCTGCTGAGCCGCGTTTGCAGCATCTTTACCGCTGATGGTAATTTCACAGGCGTCGTTGAGTAAGGTATCGGTGGCGACAATCGAGAGAGCGCTTTTACCATTACCCTGAATGCCGCTGCGAATATTATTCCAGCACACCTCAGATTGAAAGGTATTACACAATCGTTCGATATGTCCCGCCGGTCTGGCGTGAATACCATCCTTCAGCTCACATTGATACGTAATTATCTGTGACATCATTGCTCCCGATAATCTTTTAGCCCTGGCTAATTAATTTTTTCTGCAGGTTTGAGTGCCTGCCTTTCATGTTTTATATCCTTCATCGTTCTCAGCTAGCTTTGAATAGAAAAAAAGTGACCTTTGCTTGAATAAAAAAGCCTGATTATTATTTTGTGATCGAGGTCATGAAATTATATAGAATTACTGTGATGTGTGTATTGCGAGATGATTTAAGTAATTGTGATGGCAGCCGTACTATTATTAACGGGTGAGCAGTGGTCACGTAATTGCTATTAAAGTGACTTTCTTTCTATTCAATGGTCATGGGTAATGGAGTACAAAATAATACACACTCTATTTATTTCGTTGTGGTAATTACGATGCATTTTCGTGGAATATTACTGGATTTAGACGGGACGCTGGTGAACTCGCTGGATTTCGTTGAGGCCTCCTGGCGTTTATGGGCCACTACAAAAGAGCTGGATCCGAGGGCGGTATGCCATTATCTCCACGGTAAACCCGCTTTGAGTACGCTGCGCCACTTTATGCCCGATGCCAGCGAACAGATCATCATCGACGAATTTCTCGCGCTGGAAGAGTTTGAAGCGAGCAATACTGACGGCATCACTGCGGTTAACGGGGCTGTTGATTTTCTCCGCCAGCTTGAGCAGTTGCAGGTCCCTTGGGCCATTGTGACTTCCGGGTCGCTGAAGGTTGCCTCAGCACGGATCCGACAAGCCGGTTTCCCCGTTCCGCCGGTGCTGGTGACCAGCGAAGATATTCATCATGGCAAGCCGCATCCGGAGCCGTTCCTGACGGGTGCAGCCCGACTCGGTCTTTCTCCCGCTAATTGCCTCGCTTTTGAAGACTCCACTGCCGGTCTGCTTTCTGCCACCCAGGCAGGGTGCGTGGTGGTTGAAGTCCTGACCCGCCAGTCTGTAGTTCACGATATCGATACCTGGAAAACCATTGATAACTACCTCGACCTGCGCGTAACGCGCAAGGGCGAGGCAGATTTTTTACTTAAGATTCAGAGGGAGTTTTAAATGTCATCACGAAAAACCCTGGCCAATGCCATCCGTATGCTGAGTGTCGATGCCGTTCAGCGGGCAAATTCCGGTCATCCGGGCGCACCGATGGGAATGGCGGATATTGCCGAAGTCCTGTGGCGGGATTTTCTCAACCATAACCCGAATAACCCCGCGTGGGCCAACCGCGACCGTTTTGTACTCTCCAACGGTCACGGCTCAATGCTGCTCTACAGCCTGCTGCACCTTACCGGCTACGATTTGCCGATTGATGAGCTGAAAAACTTCCGTCAGCTGCATTCGAAAACGCCGGGGCACCCGGAAGTGGGTTACACCGCGGGCATCGAAACCACCACCGGGCCGCTGGGGCAGGGGATAGCCAATGCGGTCGGCATGGCTATCGCCGAGAAAACTCTCGCGGCGCAATTTAACCGCCCGGGCCACGACATTGTCGATCACTTCACATATACCTTTATGGGCGACGGTTGCATGATGGAGGGAATTTCTCATGAAGTTTGCTCCCTGGCCGGGACGCTGAAGCTCGGTAAGCTGGTGGCGTTCTACGACGATAACGGCATCTCTATCGATGGTCACGTCGAGGGATGGTTCACCGACGACACCGCCAAACGCTTTGAGGCTTACGGCTGGCATGTGGTACGCGGAGTCGATGGGCATGATCCTGAATCCATCCGTGCCGCGATTGATGTTGCAAAGTCGATTACCACCATGCCGACGTTAATTATCTGCAAAACGGTGATTGGTTTTGGCTCTCCGCATAAAGCGGGTACTCATGATGTCCACGGCGCGCCGCTGGGCGAGGCTGAAGTGGCGGCAACGCGTGAAGCGCTGGATTGGCCGTATCCACCGTTTGTTATCCCCACTGAGATAGCTTCGCAGTGGGACGCCCGCAAATCAGGGCAGGCTAAGGAGGCTGCGTGGAACCAGCAGTTTGCCACATACGCGAAAGCGTTCCCCGAGCTGGCAGATGAATTTACCCGTCGGGTGAATGGGCAACTGCCTGCAGATTTTGCCAGCAAGGCGCAGGCGTTTATTGAAAAATTGCAGGCCAAACCGGCGAAAATCGCCAGCCGTAAAGCGTCGCAGAATGCGATTGAAGCCTTTGGTCCGCTGTTGCCGGAATTCCTCGGCGGATCTGCGGATCTGGCTCCATCGAACCTGACCTTGTGGTCCGGCTCTAAAGCGATTAACGAAGACAGCGCCGGGAACTACATTCACTACGGCGTGCGTGAGTTCGGTATGACCGCTATCGCCAACGGTATTGCGCTGCACGGTGGCTTCCTGCCGTACACCTCGACGTTCCTGATGTTTGTCGAATACGCACGCAACGCGGTGCGCATGGCGGCGCTGATGAAGCAGCGTCAGGTGATGGTTTATACCCATGACTCCATTGGCCTGGGCGAAGATGGCCCGACCCATCAGCCGGTCGAGCAGATTGCCTCACTACGCATGACGCCGAACCTCAGCACCTGGCGTCCCTGCGATCAGGTTGAATCGGCGGTGGCGTGGAAATATGGTGTTGAGCGACAGGACGGTCCGACTGCGCTCATTTTTTCCCGGCAAAACCTGACCCAGCAGGAACGGACCTGGCAGCAGGTGCAGGATATCGCGCGCGGCGGCTATGTTCTGAAGAATTGCGAGGGGCAACCGCAGCTGATCCTTATCTCGACCGGCTCGGAGGTGGAGCTGGCGGTAGCCGCATGGCAGCAACTGACGGCTGAAGGTGTGAAGGCACGGGTGGTCTCCATGCCGTCCACCGATGTCTTCGACAAGCAGGATGCGGCGTATCGTGAAGCGGTGTTGCCGCAGGCGGTTTCTGCGCGTATTGCCGTGGAAGCGGGGATCGCGGATTACTGGTTTAAATATGTCGGGCTGAATGGCGCGATTATCGGTATGCAGACCTACGGCGAGTCCGCCCCGGCGGAACAGCTTTATCAGGAGTTTGGCATTACCGTTGAGGTGGTGTTGCAGCAGGCAAAAGCGCTTCTGGCTTAACCTTTAACGGCCCCTTACATGCTAAGGGGCCGCTTTTCATTAAAGGGAGAGATAACATGTATCCCGTTGACCTTCATATGCATACCCTGGCCAGCACCCACGCCTATAGCACGGTTCATGACTATATCGCCGCCGCGGTGCGTAAACATATTCGCCTGATCGCCATTACCGACCATGGCCCGGAAATGGTTGATGCGCCGCATCCGTTTCACTTTAATAATTTGCGTGTGCTGCCGCGCGTTGTCGATGGTGTGGGGATCCTGCGCGGTATTGAGGCCAATATCAAACCTGGTGGTGAGACCGACTGTAGCGACAAAATGCGTGCGTCGCTGGATTTAGTGATTGCTGGATTCCATAAGCAGGTGTTTGCGCCAGCGGACATTACCACCAATACCGATGCGCTGATTGCAGTAATAGCGAGCGGTAAGGTGCATATTATCAGCCACCCCGGTAACCCGGAGTATCCGATTGATATCCCGGCGGTGGTGGCCGTGGCTAAGGAGTGTCATGTGGCGTTGGAGGTCAATAACGCCTCTTTCGTCCATTCACGTAAGGGCAGTGAGGGGAACTGTCGCAAAATTGTAGCAGCCGTGCGCGACAGCGGCGGACTTCTCTCATTGGGTAGCGATTCACACAGCGCGTTTTCTCTGGGGGACTTTAGCGCCTGTCAGCATCTGCTGGTGGAGGCTGATTTTCCAGCATCAAGAGTGCTGAATACCTCTGTGCGACGAGTGCTGACGTTTCTGGAACAGCACGGCGGGGGGCGGATAGCCGAGCTTTATGCGCTTCCTGGCTAAAAATCTTGTGGGTTAAACCCTCTCCCAATAATGGGAGAGGAAGTTCGGCGTGTCTGTGCGGTTTTGAGACTGGACTGTTAGAGCCAGGGAAAACCACCTACAGGTCAATAACGTTGCCTCGCGGCAGATTTAAAGACTTACGAATGGCGGCGATAACCTCAGTTGGTTTGAGTAACAGCGAATTAATACAAACATTCAGAATACGGCAACCCTCAAAGCGTGAAGGATTATCGATAGTAATATCGGATGCGATGATGGTGAGCTCAGACTCGAAAATATCTTTATCGGTAATTGGATTCTTAAGCCCCAGTACGCCCTGAGTCTCAATTTTGATCGCAAAGTGATACTGCTTCGCCAGTTTTTCCAGCTGCTCTGCGGCCATGTACGTATGCGCCACGCCGGTCGCGCACGCGGTCACCGCCACAATATGCAGATGACGTTCGCTGGAGAAAGGCTGAATCTCATCTCTTGTTGCACGAGTGGTCATGATCTTGCTCCTTTATTTTTGCGGCGGTATTCAAGCGGCGTACAGTCGTTGATATCGCGAAACACCTTGCAGAAATAGTTAGTATCTGTGAAACCGCACTTTTCTGAAACTTCGTTTATTTTCAGATTGGTATTGGTCAGCAGCGTTTTTGAACGTGAAATGCGGGCTAACTTGAGATATTCGTTAAATTTCACGTCTGACTCCTTCGAAAACAGACGCGACAGATAGCCTGGGGAAATATTAAACTTTTCGGCGACGCTTTCCCGGCTAATGTCCGTGTGGTAGTGACTATCGATATGGCTCTTAATTTCGTCCAGCAGTGAGAAGGGAGCCCGCTGGTTATTCAGGCCATCGGTAATTTGATATAGCAGGTCGTTAAGCAGCGCATAGACCACGTGGGCAAAGGTCTCGCTGGTGGTATCTTGCGACCACGCCAGCGATTCAGCCAGGTCGAGAAGCCGATCGCGAACCGTACTGCTTGAGTTTTGCAGATTGTACTTCTCTACCTCTTTAAACTGCGTGCCATCCCAGTTGCTGATGCTGAAACCGACGTCCTGCTTCCAGAAGACTATCGACATGCAAATAACCGGGCTTTCCCACAGCGGCGAGTTCCAGCTATTGGCGGGGATATAGGTGATGGTGCCGACCGGACGTTCATATTTCACGATGCGGTCCACGCCTTTCGGCAGCAGCATGCGAAGTGTGCCCTTTACCGTCAACTCAATGCGCGGAACGTGCAGATGGTAGGCCATCGCCGGAGCCTGCGTATTGCCGTTAGCTACCATGACGCCTTTGTCTATCGAGCCCTGAGCGCTGAATTCACTGAGAATAGATTGAATAAATGTAGCCATATTATGCCCGAGGTTTGATAACTGTCTTCAGGACTTTCACCGCAAAGGCGGTGGTGATGCTCCCGGCGACCACCGAAACGATGTAGCCAAAATGGTTGCTGACTACCGGTAATACGATAAGTCCGCCCCACGGGGCGGCGTTGGTTGCGCCAAACCATAGTGAGAGGATCGCCGCAACCGCACTGCCAAGCATAATTGCCGGGATCACCCGTACCGGATCCGCCGCCGCAAACGGAATTGCCCCTTCTGTTATCCCCATAAAGCCCATAATTATCGCTGGCTTACCGGCTTCTCGCTCCACATCATTAAAGATGTCTTTAAACAGAAAGGTTGCCAGCGCCAGCCCCAGAGGCGGAGTACAGTCGGCGGCAGCGACTGCCGCCATCAGCTGCGGGTTCGTTGAGATCAGTGCAACAGCAAAGAAAAAAGCGGTTTTATTCATTGGGCCGCCCATGTCAACGGCGATCATGCAGCCCAGGATGGTACCGAGGATAATAAACGACGCGCCCTGCATATTGCCAAGCCAGACGCTAAGCCACTTCATCAGCCCGGCAATCGGGTCGCCAATGATGTAATACACCGCCATGCCGGTGAGGAAGGTCCCGATCAGCGGAATAATAAATATCGGTAATACCATGCGCAGGAAGTGGGGGATTTTAAGCCGGGCGATCAGGTTCAACAGAACATAGACGACCAGCCCGGCAATAATCCCGGAGAGCATGCCGCCTAAAAATCCGGCGCCCATCTGATAAGCCATCAGGCCGCCGATGGCACCCGGCGCGATGCCCGGTTTATCGACCATCGAATACGCGATAAATCCTGACAGGATGGGGATAAACAGGGTTAAGCCAGCCATACCAATTTGCGACATGGCCTTCAGGAAACCATGGTCCGGTACGGCGGCTTCCCCGTTAAACATCACCGCGAGCGCCAACAGAACACCACCAGCGACGACAAACGGGATCATGTAGGAGACGCCGGTCATAAAATGTCGTTTAGTATTTTTTAATAGTTTTAACATGTCAGCCTCGTAACGTTTGCTGCTCAGAAGACCAGAGTTCTGGATATCAGCGTGTAAAGCGCTTCCGGGCTTTTTGCCGCTTTAATCTGGCTGACAAATTCATCATTCATGAGCATGCGCGCCAGGCTGGAGAAGTACTTCATATGCTCGTTATCCTGCGCGGATTTGCTAATCGTCAGCATGAACAGGGTATCCACCATGACGCCGCCCCAGGCGATAGGTTGCCTGAGCGTGGCAATACTGACGGAGGAATCCCTGACAGCGTCCGTTTGGGCATGGGGGATAGCAAAGCCCGAGCCAACGACGGTAGGAAAAGGCACTTCGCGAGCCCAGATATCACTGCAGAGCCTGTCACGTGTATTGGTGCGCTGCTGAAGCCACAGGTTATCAACCATCATTTTGATAGCCTCGTTTTTATCAGCGGCGTCAATTCCCCATAAAACCATCTCCGGCGACAGTAGCGGCTTTTGCGCCGCACTAACGCTCGAGTTTTGTAATGCGGCTTTGAACTGTTGTGCGTTGTGATTTTGCAAAAGATTCTGCGTCAGCGACCGGCAATCTCCGGCACTGAGTTGGCCCAGGGCGTGCTTAATCCCCGGAATCGCGGTGTAGTTCATACTCAATTCATCAAAGCCAATGCCGATAAGCAGTGGGAGAATGGTTTCGTCAGCAGCGAGTTCACCGCACAACCCGACAGGCTTACCGGCGCGATGAGCCTCTTTCACTGCGAATTGCAGGGCGCGTAAAAACGGTGGCGTGCAACTGTCATAAAGCGTTTTTACCTGTGCATTACCTCGGTCTGCGGCGAAAAAGTATTGCGTCAGGTCATTACTGCCCACGCTGAAGAAATCCGCATGTTCTGCCATCTCTGCCATAGAAAAGAGTACCGAAGGTACTTCCAGCATGATTCCGAGCGCTGTCTGTTCATCAAATGCCAGACCCTCGTGGCGCATCTCCTGTTTAACCGATTCCAGTACCTCACGACACCAGATAAGTTCTTCCACCCGAGAAATCATCGGCAGCATAATTTTGGCTTTACCTGATGTTGAGGCGCTCAGAATAGCCTTCAGTTGGGTGGAAAAAAGGTCGCGATATTGCGGATAAGTACGCACTGCCCGGAAACCAAGAAACGGGTTTTCTTCATTGTCGACGCTTAGGTATCCAACCGGTTTATCACCGCCGATATCGAAGGTGCGAAAGATAACGGGCTTCCCCCCTGCCAGAGTAACAACCTGTTTATACAGGTTTGTCAGTTCAGCGCAGGAGGGCGGGTAATCGCGGCCCATATAGGTTATCTCGGTGCGAAACAGGCCGATGCTTTCCGCGCCGTTTTCAAAGGCCGCCTGCGCTTCGGCCAGGCTTGCAATATTAGCGGCTACCTCTACGCGATGCCCATCGCGGGTTCTTGCGGGCGCTAAAGCATTTTCCCGCAGCCGCTGCTGCATATCCTGCTGGACGGCAATTTCATGACGGTAGTAGCGCAGAACTTTCTCATCCGGATGGGTAATCAGGATCCCCGGCTCACCATCAATGATTATCAGCTGATCGACATCGAAATCCAGCGATGAAAAATCGATATCCGCCAGGGTTGGGATACCTGACGAACGAGCCAGTATGGCTGTATGGGAGGTTTTCCCCGTAGAGGAGAGCACCAGACCTGCAAGGTGTTTGCGGTTTAGCGCCAGAAACTGGTTGGGGGTCAGATGACTGGCGAAAACAATTGTCGGTTCATTTAGCAAAGGTGGGTGGTAAGCCAGAGCCTGTTCGCCATAGATCGCACTGATGAGCTGCGTCGCAATATCAAGAATATCCAGGGCGCGCTCCTGCAGATACTGGCTAGGCGAGCGCTCAAGCTGATGGCAAAAGTCAAGGGACGCCTGCGCGATGGCCGACCAGGCATTCATGTTGTTATTCAGATAACCGATCGCACTATCCTGAAATGCGATGTCGGTTATCAGAGATAGATGTGCCGCAATAAGATCGTGTTCAATACCCTGGTTTTTTCCGAGTGCGGCCTCTTGCTCTACGCGTAACGCATCTAATCCGGTAAGAAAGCGGGCTTTTTCACTTTCAATATTGCCGATATACCCTGGATTGCGGGCGATAATATCGGTGAAAGTCAGGCTCTGCATTATCTGTGGTCTGGCGATGGCTGCGCCTTTATTTATGCGAGTTCCCTGAATCACCTGTGGGTTCAACTCGCGCAGGCAGCGGGGCAGATACCCCTGCGTGGTTATTGGTTCCGGTTCAAAGCTAAAAGTCGGGAGATCAGAAAGCAGCGTGCGCAACTGGACTGCGGCCTGCGTTTCATCCTCTCCGCAAAGGGTGATGCGGCATGTATCGTTTACCAGCGTGTCACTGGCAATCAGCGAGAGGGCGCTTTTCGCATTTGCCAGTAGTCCCGTACGGGTGTTTTCCCAGTCGATATCTGCCCGGAACAGATTACATAGCCGCGCGATGTATCCGGCAGGCCGGGCATGAACACCTTCGTGAAGCTCACATACATAGGTTATAACCACCGCCATCTCGACTCCTGAATGCCTTCGCGCGTCAATGTGTTGCCGATCTCGCTATCTTTCCCTGTTCGCAACGGTGATGACATAGTAAAAAAGTGACCTTTTCTTAAAAATAGTAACCTGATTGTGATTTTGTGACTTTTGTCATATTTATGAATGATTAATTCTCAATTACTTGTTTGATTTAGTTTGTTTTTTTGTTTCTGGCTTTTGAACCGTTTTTGCAATATGGATCACAAATTTAAAGCTAATACAAACAGGTTCATGAAATGGTGCGGGGGTAGGCAGGATAATCTGTTTCCGGCATGTCTATTCACGACTTCTCCGGCGGCATCTATCACTATGGCGTTAGCAGATATGTATCTGATTCAAAACTATCTGAGTTATCTGCCTGATTAATCAAACGAAATAAGGGTCCGCAATAGAGCACGGACCCGTCCGGGTATTAACGGCCCACGCGAGCCTGATGTTCAGGGGAGTAACGTTCGCCGACGATTTTAATGGTTTCAAGCGCCTGGGTTATCTGCCGTGAGTCATCCTGAGAAAGGATGATGTCGGCAGCCCCAAGGTTTTCTTCCAGTCGATGCAGTTTGGTGGTACCAGGGATAGGAACAATCCACGGCTTTTGTGCCAGCAGCCACGCCAGCGCGATTTGTGCAGACGTCACACCTTTCTTTGCCGCCAGTTCACCCAGCAATGAAACCAGCTTTTCATTGGCTTCTATCGCCTGCCCGGCGAAACGCGGCACTGTACTGCGGTAATCATCCTTCCCAAAAGTGGTTCCTGGCTTAATCGAGCCCGTCAGGAAGCCTTTGCCTAATGGGCTGAAGGGTACAAAACCAATACCCAGTTCCTCCAGCAACGGCAGGATCTCCTGCTCAGGCTCGCGCCACCACATGGAGTATTCGCTTTGCAGCGCGGTGACTGGTTGTACGGCATGTGCACGACGAATGGTCTGCGCACCCGCCTCGGACAGACCGAAATGTTTAACTTTGCCTTCAGCGATCAGGTCTTTCACCGTTCCCGCAACATCTTCAATCGGGACATCCGGATCGACACGGTGTTGATACAGCAGATCAATGACATCAGTCTTTAGACGGCGTAATGATCCTTCCACAGCTTCTCGGATATGCTCCGGACGGCTGTTTAAAATCTGCTGCTTGTTGTCCGTACCGAAGGTAAAACCAAATTTGGTGGCGATGACCACGCGGTCACGAAACGGTTTTAGGGCTTCGCCGACCACCTCTTCATTAAGAAAGGGGCCATACACTTCAGCGGTATCGAAGAAGGTGACGCCACGTTCAACCGCTGCGCGAATGAGCTCGATAGCCTGATGAGTATCGGTCGCCGGGCCGTAGCCGTGGCTTAATCCCATGCAACCGAGCCCAAGCGCGGAGACTTCGAGTCGGGATTGACCCAGATAACGTTTTTGCATTGAATGAATACCTCTTTTATCGCGACTTAAACGTCCAGTTTGCGGCTGGCCAACCATTCAACTCTGGCAGGATCGCGGTGGGAGAAGAAAGCGCTGGTGGCGGTATCGATAGCGGTAATCTGCAGCATATCTTCAGCGCTGAGTTCAAAATCGAGAATGTTGATGTTCTCTGCCATACGTTCTTTTCGCACCGACTTCGCCAGTGATACGATGCCTCGCTGGAAAATCCAACGCAGCACAACCTGGCCCACGCTTTTACCGTATTTCTGGCCAATCGCCGTTAACATGGGATGCTCAAACAGACCATTTTTTCCTTCTGCAAACGGAGCCCAGGCTTCCGGCTGAATGCCACGGCTTTGCATCCATGGCACGGCATACAGCTGCTGGTTGAAGGGGTTAACTTCAACCTGGTTTACCGCCGGGGAAACGTTGTTGAAGGCGATAAGATCGGCCAGTCGGTCAGGATGGAAGTTGCTGACGCCAATGGCGCGAATTTTGCCTGCCTGCTGCAATTCTTCCATAGCACGCCATGCCCCATGGACATCGCCATAAGGCTGGTGAATCAGATACAGGTCGACGTAATCAAGTTGTAGCCGATTCAGAGAGCGTTCGAACTGGGCTTTAGCGCCTTCGTAGTTAGTATCCTGCAGCCACAGTTTGGTCGTGACAAAGAGCTCGTTACGGGCGATACCGCTCTGTTTCAGCGCGTTCCCGACCTGGGTTTCATTCTGGTAAGACGCGGCGGTATCGATCAGGCGGTATCCCGTATCGATGGCATCAATAACGGCTCTTTCGCATTCAGCAGCATCCGTCATCTGGAAGACACCAAAGCCCAGCAGGGGCATTTCAATACCATTGTTCAGTTTTACAGTTGGCATGACGTTATCCTTCAGCTGTTGTGTTGAAAAAGCATAACGCAAAGTGATTTATTCGATTAGATGGGGTAATTAGCTAGGGCTTATTAGATGTGTTCATTAATTTTGTGAAAGGCTGGCGCTCAGCTGTGTGCCATGCGCGGACGCTGCAGAATATTGTGCTTTCGGCTCGAAGCGGACTGAGGTAACGTAGCAGAAATATTTATCCGGACTCAACCAAAATGCCTGCCATCGAAACGTTTATTACTTTCCTTTTCGCGCTGACGCTTCTGGAGATTTCTCCGGGGCCAGACATGATGCTGACTATCGCCAGAGGAGTCGGGCAGGGAAGACGTATCGCGCTGCTTACGGTTGTGGGCAATGTATTTGTAGCAGGATTTGTGCAAGTTTCTTTTCTTGTTCTGGGGCTGGTAACCGTTGTACATGCCTGGCCGGTTGCGCTGGATCTGCTAAGGTGGGTTGGTGCGGCTTATCTGATGTGGCTGGGCATAAAAATGATTGCGACTTCAGGTACTGATACGCGGCTGCGAAAAACGGCAAAAATTTCTGACTGGAATGCCGTAAAGGAAGGCGCTCTGAACAGCCTGACTAATCCAAAATCTCTGCTGTTCATGTTTGCTTTTCTTCCTCAGTTTGTCGATCCCACCGCGGGTCCTGTCTGGCTGCAATTGCTTGTTCTGGGTAGTATCCAAAAGCTGGCAGGAATTGTTTCCCTGGGCTCAGTCGCGATGGCATCGGGAACATTTGGAAACTGGCTGGGTAAACACCCAGGCTTTATCAAATGGCAGGAACGATTTACAGGAGTTGTCATGATAGGCCTCGGTATCCGCATGTTGTTTAGTGGGTCTGGCGTAGTATCGAAATCTGCCAGTTAAGTTTTACCGAAACGGTCAACCCAGTGAACTCACAGCACAGACATTCACGCTCATTAGCTTTGCGCCAACATGAGACAATTTTAATTTTGATGAAGCTGACGTTTATATTGAGCCTCCATCCGATCCTGATTACCCGTCCTGTCGTTGTGATAATCCCCAAGGAACCAACCTATACCCTCCTTCTACAGTTGTTATAGAGTTCCTTCCTGACGCTCAGAAAGGGGGCTTACGCTCAGAAAGACGGAGAGAAAGTTATTGATGATGCAGGCCAAAGAGTGAATTAAGCATCACGAGGCGAATATCCCCCTGTTTAATTGACGACCAAAAACAATGGCTGATTTATACGAAATGAACTCTCCCAACAAGAACTGGCATGAGCAAAAGCTTGCAATAAAAACGCTTTAGGCAGCCATGTTACATTGTTTGCGCTGAGTCTTTTCCGTGATCCTATTCGTACTTTGGCGGGGCGCTTTACATCACAAAATTCAAAATCCACTCCTGTACAGGTATCTGATGAGCGAGTAAAAGTGTACTCTTTTGAGTATTGCATATGAGCGTGTCGCTCGAATGACTTATGATGCCTCTTGTTATATATGGATAACCGCTATGCCAAAAGAGAACAAAAATCCGAAGCTACGTAACTACGATCCTCGTTTTATCTACTCTCTTGTTGTTAAGCGTTACTTCTCTGAAATGAAGACAAAAATAGAAATTGCTGAGGAGCTCGGTCTGTCTCGCTTCAAAGTTGCACGCCTGATTGATGAAGCCATTGCGCAAGAGTATGTAAAATTTACTTTTCCTAAACAGCAGGCTCTGGACGAGGAAATAGCGCAAAATTTGTGTAAAAAATACGGATTGCAGGATGCCGTTGTGCTCTCTGTTTCTGAATCCTGGTCTTCGCAGGAACAATTAAACGTCAAGCTGGGAGGGATAACGGCGACCTACTTGAGTGAAATTCTCAAAGAGGGAATGAAGTTTGGTCTCGCCTGGGGGCGCGTACTCTCAAGTACGGTGAGTCAACTGACGACATTACCTGTTCTGGATGTGGTTCAGCTTTCTGGCGTTCATCCAGGCATTGAATTTAGTCAGGGGCCCATTGATTTGATTCACAAAGTTGCTGCTATTTCCCACGGAAGAGCGCACCCAATGTATGTCCCTATGTGGGTGGATGACGAAAGTTTAGCCCAGAAACTCGCAGACGATCAGGCTGTTCAGGATACGCAAAAGTTTTACTCAAGTATGGATGTCGTTATTACGGGCATTGGGGCCTGGAAAACCGGTTCTTCCAGTCTGTGCGATATATTCCCTGAAGCATGGCGTGAGACTTTAATGAGCCAGGACATTACCGCTGATGTATGCGTAACCCTGGTAAATAGTAAAGGGGAAATACTCGATAGCCCGCTAAACCGCCTGGGGTTCGGCATTACGACAGAACAATTGCGGGCCACAAAGAAACTGATTGGGGTTGCTGGGGGGGACGAAAAATATGAAGGCATTGTTGCCTCTCTCAAATCAGGCCTTCTGAATGTGCTGATCACTGATTTTGATACGGCTATCAAACTGCTGGATTAATAGCCGCTAGCGCTTTACGCCACGCCGGTATTATTCAATATCGGCGTGGCGTTCCTTCATCGTCTGGCTTGTTTCATTAAGATTGGCCATTAATGACTGCACAATAGTGTCATAGGTCAGTAGGGAAGCCTGTTCGAACAGAGAACCCATCGGTTGGGCGCTGTGACCTGCCGGGATAGTGAGTATGTAATCTGCCAGAGTTGCCAAAGTTGAATCTGGTTCGGTAGTGATGAGAGCGATATACACGCCATTATTCTTTGCTATTTTCACCTGGTTGATCAGGCGTTGGGTCTCTCCGGAGCCTGAACCAACGATCATCAAGTCGTTTTTGCGAGAATGTGGAGAGCTAATTTCTCCTACCACGCTGACGGACAGACCAAGGTGCATCAGTCGGTTAGCAAAAGCATTTATCATTTGTCCTGAGCGACCAGCACCGGCAAGAAATACATGTCCGGCAGTGATAATAGAATCAACCAGTGTGTTAAATTCTTGCTCATCGATTTTATCCAAAAGCGAAGATAACTCGTTTAAAACGAGGGCGTACTTTTTCATGATGGTCATTCTTTTATTAAAAAAAAGGCAGATAGGGGATATCTGCCTTTTGTTTATCAGGATGCTACAAGCATCTCTTCAACATATTTCCCGACTTCGTGCGTTTTAAGGTTACGGCACGACTCGATGAACGAAATATCCTGGAAGAGCGTAAAGAGGCGGCGCAGCACAGACATATGCTGATCGCTGGTGGCGAATGCGAGATTAAACATAATGCCGCATTCCACGGTGAGGTCAGCATCTTCCATCTGACCAAACACGACTCCTTTATCAAAACGCACGATGCTTATGCTGTTGGTTTTTACCAGCGTATAGTCTGCATGCGGGATGGCAATGCCCTGACCGTTCGCCATCAATAAACCAGTTGGATAAGTCTTCTCACGCTCCAGGCAGGCCTGAATATATTCGGGAGTGATATAGCCTTTTTCCAACAGCTTCTGGCCGGCAAACTCAATTGCCGCATGCCAGTCAGCGATCGTACCCTCGACATCATTTACCAGAATCTCAAGTTTCATTATTCACCTACTTAAGCATTTCTTCTTTAACAGCATCAAAAATTTCATCTTCGCCCAGGCCCGTTAACAGGCCTGCACCCACAATCACACGAGTGGTGATCCCTGGGTTATCCAGCTTGGTTGAAGAAACAATCAGGTCATAGCTGTTAAACGTGTCCGTGGTGCAGGCCATTAAAGAGGATTTATCGACCTGCGCTTCGATATTCTGTTCTTTCAGGTAGTCCTGTAGGACAGAAACCATAATGGAAGAGGAGGCAATACCGTTCCCACATACAACTAAAATCTTTTTCATTTTCAATTACCTTATGAAGTTTTAAGCCGTTTTTTCTGCCTCAGTTTTTAACTGACGGCGCGCTTTCTGTTTGAGTAAATAGCCTACGGACAGTAGCAACACAGCGGCGAGAGCATAACCTGCGATGCCAACATGGCTGAGTCCAGCAAAGAGACCGGTGAACGGGTTAGCTGAAGGGTTTAGCGATGAGTACATTACGCTGGCATCAGGATTAGTACCGAATTTCTGGAACACTTCATTTGTTGCTGGAGCCATCCAGGATGCGATGTATAAGCCGCCGCCAAACAGGATGATGGAAGTCACCCAGGTACGAATAATGTTGCCATTAAAAACCGGCACCATGCACGCAATAAAGAATACGAACTGCGAGAGGTCCCCCAGCGGCATCACTCGGTTGCCGGGAAGGACAACGGCGAGGATAACAATGACCGGGATCAGCAGCAGTGCAGGCGCAATAACTGAAGGATGACCAACAATCAGCGCGGTATCCATCCCGACAGTGATCTCACGGTCCGGGAAACGTTTAACCAGCTTCTTACGTGCTACGTTGGACAGCGGAACCAGACCTTCCATCATGATGGAGGTCATGCGCGGCAGCAGGAGCATCACGGCGGCAAGGTACATACCCAGTTGCAGGCTGGCAATAATGGTGTGATACGGCGATTCCCAACCATAACCACAGAAGCCAAGAAGAATACCAATAATGAAACCAACCATGGTCGGATCGCCAAGGATACCAAATCGTTTCTGAATACTTTCCGCCGTAACGTTCAGATTACGGAACCCAGGGATGCGATCGTAAATCCAGTTAAACGGATAAGCGAACAGCAAATAGGTGTTTGCAACCGGGTGGGAGATGGCAACGCCTTTTGGCAGGTTGAAGAATTTTTCGTTGTTTTTGGCACCCAGGTCAGCCGCAATAAGTGCCCAGACATGGAACAATGCAGCAGTAAGAACACCGTAGAGGAAGCTGCCGGAGTAAGCGCCAACAATTGCCCCCATAGAGGCATTCTGATGAAGGTTAAACACGTCAACGTTTACGCAGTCCGTGAGACGCGCCGCCAGCATGGCAATATTCACCGCGACGCACAGAGGGATAATAATTGCCCCCATACTTGAGCCAAAACCCATTACGGCTGTGGCTGCGCCGCCAACATCAATGGCGCTCAGCGAGGAGCCGGTGGCCTCAGCAAGCCCCGTCACCGCTGGCTGCATTTTTTCAAGCATCAGCTTGATGGTCATGGTTAATGCGATAAAACCAATGCCGACTTTAATGGCTGATGAAATACACTCCGACAGGGGCCGCCCCAAAAGTTTCATCAGTATAAGGAAGATGACCGGTATAAAAATAAAGTTACCCAGGTCATTGATAAACTGTGTGATCAGTTCCATTTATTAGCCCTCAGATTTCTCATCATCTGGTCTGAAACCCATATTCCATCGAACATCTTCAGGTTTCGTCAGCAATGCGTTGTCACTGCGTTCTGCTTCCAGTAGATTCTTTTTGGAATTTTCCCTTGCAGTGGCAAAGTCGAACGCGTTGTCATACCAGGCATCAACGATCATTTTTGTGTATTCAAGATCATTAACTCTGCAGCCAAGTCCAATCACCTGCGCATTGTTACTGAGTCTTGCTCGCTTGGCCGAGTAAGGATTAGTGACGGCGACAGCACGAATCCCCCAGTGCTTATTTATCTGGCAAGTAAAGCCAATACCGGTTCCGCAAATGTAGATACCGAGGCGGCATTCGTCCCGCTGAATAACACCTGCCATTTCATCCGCAAGACGAGCGAAGTTGTTGAAACCATCTTCTTTTCGTTTAACGGGATCGTACACGACCTCGGCATTTTTCTCTTCTTCGAGGTACTTTTTAATCTCCTCCTTACGATCAAATCCCACATCATCACATGCGATTGCAATTTTCGTTTTCATCTTATCCAACCTGTCATAAAGAACTTAAGCCAAGTATGGGGTTGGTAAATGTTGGTTGTCAACTGAGATCAATGTCACAAAATTAGTATCATGTTGATTTTAAAGGCATTAAAAACCAACAAAAACAAATAAAAGCTAATGCATGCCAATTTTTTGATGATGGAAAGAGGAGAGAGTATTAGTAAACTGAAGTGGATAATCTGTATTATATGTATTTAATGTATTGATTATTAATGAATTATTACTATTTGGCCTTTGTTCTTATAGTTGAGCGTTACCAGGGACGTACTCTTCTGACTTCTCTTTGGGTTTGTTTTAGTTTGCATCTTCTGTGCTATGATTCGCTTCATTGCAATATGAAGAATGTTGATAGGGGGAAGGATGTACCTGGTTGAAGAGAGGAGAAAATTGATCCTGGAAGAGATTATTTCGGCTGGTACCGTTTACGTTAGTGACCTTGCGAAAAAGTACGAGGTCACTTATGAAACTATCCGCAAAGATCTCACTCATCTGGAAAAAAAAGGACTGTTGGTTAAAAGCCATGGAGGGGCAACCTTAAAGCAGGGGGCTGTCGAACATCCTTTCCAGGTCAGGGAAAAAGAAAATAGTACCTTCAAACAAGCTATCGCCAGAAAAGCGCTGGACTTTATCCCCCCCAACAGCTCAATGATCATTGGCACTGGGAGTTCTAACTATGAACTGGCTAATCTGTTGTGCATGAAATCTGGCTTTAAAATTTTTACCGATTCTTTGCCGGTGGCCAGTGTGCTGATCGAATCTGATAACCAGGTCTTTTTGTTCGGCGGAGAACTGAGGAAGAAAAGCTCTTCTGTCTTTGGCGGGTGGGCTGTGTCAATGATTAATGATATTAACGTTGATCTCTGCTTTATCGGCACCGATGGCTTCAACAATATGACAGGTCCCTCCACGCCGTCCTCCTCGGATGCCTTTCTGGATCGAACGATCATTGCCCATTCCGAGAAGAAATATATCCTGGGCGATTACACTAAGTTCCAGCGAAGCAGCTTATTTAAGATCTGCGACTGGTCTGAGATTACCGCGCTGATCACTAATGATATTGCGGATAAAGACGGTATTGCCGAAGTTTCGAAACATACAACAGTGGTAACCTGTTGATTTTAAAATTAATAATTTCAATAACGGTACTTCTCATGTGCCGTTGTCCTGTAGAAACAATTGCAATCAAAACACTCCGCTCATAAGAGCGTTTGAAGTATTGCCATCGTAAAAGCCCCCAGAATAAGCCAATTTAATTCAATTTATTAAAAATCAATCAGTTAATCATTTGTAGTGCATTAATTAATCGTCACTTTTGCTCATGTGAGCATTTTTCGTAATGCGCTTATGTGATTTTGTGTGATCAAGATATAACTTTTGCAAGCTTCCCATTTCAGCAAATCACTGATGTGCTATAACTGCTCATGTGATTACATAGATGCTCACATGAGCATTTAACGGAATGAGGAGAAGCCAGTGGGCACAATTTCTATCAATGTCGCGGATGGTGCGGCATACAAAAATTATGATGAAGTGCTGGAGCATATTCACCAGAAACATCTGGCTGATGGGATAGTAAGAGACACTTACCTCCAGGCGCTGCGTGAACGTGAAGCCGACTACCCAACCGGAATTTTACTTGATGGCTATGCTGTCGCTATCCCACATTGCGATAGCCAGCATGCCGTCAGCCCGGCGATTTACATCATCCGTTTGCCACAGGAAATTGAAGTTAATCAGGCAGATGGTGACGAGAAATTGTGGGTTCGCCTGGTTGTTAACCTGGTTGTTACTCAACCAGCAGATCAATTGCAGTTGTTGAAGGCGTTGTTTAACCATCTTCAGCTATCTGATTTTTACCACCAGATGCTGGAACTTCCTGCTGAAGAAGCAAGAGCATTGTTTATTAACACGATAATTAAATAACAATTACCCGGAGATTTTACCATGATTACTATCCTCGTAGCCTGCGGAAGCGGTGTAGCAACCTCCACACTTGCCGCTGATGAAGTTAAATCGGTTTGTGCTGAATACGGCATTGCCAACGTAAAAATTAATAAATGTAGTATGTCCGAACTGGCCTCCGAAATGCAAAGTGCTGATGTGGTTCTGACAACGAATAATTATAAAGGTGATATTGGTAAGCCGCACATGAGCGTCGCAGGTTTTATTACCGGTATTAACGAAGCCGCGCTGCGTAAAAAATTAGGTGAACTGTTAAGCGAAATTTCCAAAGGCTAAAGTCTAAAAAAGACGGGGGATGGTTAAATGGAAATGTTAAAAAGCATCATGTTTACTATTACAAGCATGGGCGCTACAGCAATATTGCCGCTTGTTATTTTCCTTTTAGGTCTGGTTTTTCGAATGAAAGTTGGTGCTGCCATTAAATCTGGCATCACCGTAGGTATCGGTTTCATCGGCCTGGGACTGGTTGTTGGGCTGCTAAACACAGCCCTGCAGCCAGCAATTGCGTATTACTCAAAAATTGGCAGCGGGTTCACCGTGGCTGATATTGGATGGCCTGCCGTTGGCGCAGCTGCGTGGGTTGCACCGTTTGCGGCAATGGTTATCCCAATTGGTATCATTCTGAACCTGATCCTGGTTCGCCTGAAACTGACTAAAACGCTGAACGTTGACATCTGGAACTATATGCATTTCCTGGTTCCTGGTGCTCTTGCGTACTTCGTCTTTGACAGCTTTTTCCTCGGGTTGGGTGTTGCCGTGGCTCTGAGCGTAGCCGCACTGTTTATTGGCGATCTTATTGCGCCAAGATGGCAGAAATACTACGGCCTGGAGGGAACGACCTGTACCACAATGATCCACATCGGATGGACACTTCCATTTGCATGGGTGGTTAACAAAATTATCGATTTCATTCCGGGTTTAAACAAGCTGGATGTGGATTTAGAGAGCGTTCAGAAGCGACTGGGTGTATTCGGTGAACCCGCCATCATCGGCGTGATCGTCGGTTGTCTCCTGGGATTGTTAACCAAACAACCCATTACAACCATCGTGCCAATGGCGATGGGCGTGGCAGGCGTCATGGTGCTGTTGCCAAAAGTGGTTGGGGTCCTTATGGAAGGGCTTAACCCGATAGGTAAGAGTGCTAAAGAAATCATGCAAAAGCAGATGGGTAAAGATGCTGAACTGAATATCGGAATGGACTGCGCCCTGGCGCTTGGCGATCCAGCAACGGTGACTGTCACCGTTATTACTATCCCTCTGACGATGCTTTGCGCGCTGGTTTTACCGGGTATTCAGATATTCCCAATCGGCGTGCTGATGTCAATCATCTACATGACGACCATGACGGTTATGGTCAGTAACGGCAACGTTATTCGATCGATTATCTCAACCTTACTGTTCTGTGTGGTGGTTATGTACCTGGGGGGATATGTCGCGCCCGGTGCAACTCAATTCCTCAACGGTGCTGGCGTCGGCCTGAATGGCCAGGGTACGGACTTCGTATTAACCGGCCCATGGGAACTTCTGACCTACTGGTTGAGCACAGTTACTCATTAATTTACGGAGTTGACTAAAATGGCACAAATTTTACCATCAGTATTTGGCGCAAACATATTACGTTTGCAGGAAGAGATTCAGTTTCTGGAAACAGAAAAAACAGAAATTCTGCATGTTGATTTAATGGATGGTACTTATGTAAGTAATATCGCATTCGGTCCGAACCAAATCGCGACAATGAAAAAAGCCAGCTCAATGACATTTGACGTGCATATGATGCTGGCAAATCCGGAAAGGCATATTGATGATGTTATTAAAACCGGTGCGGAAATGATCTCGGTTCATTATGAATCAACGCCGCACGTGCATTATATTATCCAGAAGATCAAGAAGGCCGGGCGCAAAGCTGGCGTAGTGCTTAATCCGGGGACGCCAGAAAACGTAATTGAGTATCTTCTGGATGATATTGATTACATTTTAATTATGACCATTAATCCAGGTCAGCCCGGCCAGACTTTTATTGAAAAAAGTCTGGAGAAAATCAGGAATACTAAAAAAATGGTTGCCGGTCGTAATATTCAGATCGAGGTCGATGGCGGCGTCAACGTTGAAATCGCGAAAAAGGTAAAGGATGCGGGTGCTGATTTAATTGTCGTTGGTGGTGCGCTATTTAACGGTTCTCCGAAAGAAAGCTATCAGGCATTAAGGGCAGCGATCCAATAACAGTTTGCTACCAAATAAACCCAGTAACCCTACAAGCTATTATTAGCATTAATTAAATTACCAATTACCTGAAAGGGGAGTTGTCCTCCCCTTTGTCATGAGATTTTGAGGAGTATAGTGAAATGAGTAATTTTGAAGGTAAAGTCGCGCTAGTAACCGGTGGGGCACATGGCATCGGTAAAGGTATTGCTAAGCAATTCGCTGACCGTGGGGCTCATACTGTTATTGTCGATTACAACGAAGAAAATGGTAAAAAGACGGCCGAAGAGTTAACTTTCGCTAATGTTAAATCCTTATTCGTTAAAACCGATGTATCCGATCCGAAAGCTCTGGAAAACGTTCGCGAGCAGGTTTTTAAAACCTTCGGTCGCATTGATATTCTGGTATTAAACGCAGGCGTGGCGTTTGCTAATAAGGTCAATAACATCACTTTTGAAGAGTGGAATAAAACAATCGCCATTAACCTTACCGGGCTGTTTAACACCGTCAAGGCGTTCTACGACGACTTCACCACTAATCATGGATCTATCGTTTATATTTCATCCGGCTCTGCGCTTTCCGGCACCGGCGGCGGCGTGAGTTACCCGGCCAGTAAAGCTGGCGGTGAGGGATTGATTCGCGGCCTGGCAAAAGAATTAGGGCCGAAGGGGGTCAACGTTAATGCTATCGCTCCACGTCTGATTGATACCGGTGAAATGATGCGTGTCAATTATCCTACCCAGGCCGATCTTGATGCTGTTCTGGAAAAAATTCCGGTACGCCGCCTTGGCACCATTGACGATGTGGCTAACCTGGCAATCTTTTTGGCTGATAAAGACAATTCGTACATCCAGGGGCAAACCATTCTGATGGATGGTGGTCGTACCATCGCTTAAAAGGGAGAGAATCACATGAGCGTTCAACAAAACACTTTAAATATCCTGAGCGAATTGCAGCAAAATGCGATGAAGATTGATGATGCCCAGGCTGCGCAATTCGTCGCACAGATTAAGAATGCTAAACATATCTTTCTGCAGGGGGCGGGTCGTAGCGGCATCGCCATCCGCGGTTTTGCAAACCGTCTTCTCCACCTCGGTTTTTCAGTAAGCGTTGTCGGCGAAATTTCTTCTCCTCATACGAAACCGGGCGATCTGGTCATTATTGGTTCCGGCAGCGGTGAGACCGGCAGTCTGGTGAGCCTGGCGCAGAAGGCCGTAGCCTGTGGCGTGGATGTGGCGCTTGTCACAATGAAAGCGGAGTCCACAATCGGCAAACTGGCCAAAAGCACGCTTGTGTTGCCTGGAACCGTGAAAGAAGACAACGAGCGTGAAGACGATGCTTTTTCACAGCCTATGGGATCGGCTTTTGAGCAGCTCTGCTTTATCGCCTATGACGCAATCGTGCTTGAGCTGATGGCCCAGCTCGGCGAAACCAGCGAAACGATGTTTAAGAGACACGCTGACCTTGAGTAATCGGCAGAAAACGTCCCTTGAAGGGACGTTTCCTTTTTAGCATTAATGTCGTTGGTTCTTTTGCGCATGAACAAAGATTCTTCTTTCGTCAATATTGGACATTTAGCCTGGTGCGCTTTGGTGGCTCTCGGCCTTCAGCGGCACGATCGGCTTGTTGTTACCGAGGCGCAGGAAAACCTATTTCTGATCCGCTGGTTGGCCGATGCCAGAAAACAGAAGAGATTCCCCAGAAATTTAACTGGGCATATAGACTGGCTACTTGCTCAGGGGCGTCGACTTGGCGTTCGGGCGCGTCTGAATCAGAAACTGCATTATTTATGGCTTATGAGCAGCGACGATCTTCACAATATGCCGGATCTACTTCGATTGACCTATGCTATCGAAATGGCAAAAGCCGGCGGTTGGCAGTATGACCTTGTTGATGAGAAGAAGATGGCGGCTGGTATCAGCAAATTCCAGAATATGGATTCGTTTTGCCTGGAAAGAACAGCTGTCGAGGAAGGATTTGATGCTAACGGGAAGCAAATAGCCCCACTTTATGTCCGCGTTTTTGGTCAAGTTGAGAAACTGCTGTCACTTCTGGACTGCTTTGGACTTAAACTTGACGTAATCGAATCGTATTCAAATGAATTCTCTGTAACCAAATCTTCGATTTTTTTGCTACAGCCAGTGATGGCCTGACGGAGATACACAACACGGTATATTTAGTCAGGCTTTGTTGAAAAACAGATTGTGGGTAAGCATCCCCGTAAACGAGGATGTTGTCAGGCAATACGCCCACTTTCAGGCATTCCTGCCTTCGTCATTTTGTTCAGCGCACGTACTATGGCCAGAGCCTCTGCAACCTGACTTCAGCGCACCACCGAACAGTTGTTTTACTCTCTACATCACCGATTCCGCTATCGAATGGCGGTTAAAATCTGTTGCGTATTTTCAACGGGCATTGCTCCCGCTTAGCCGCTGATTTGCAACCGTATGGTTCCGGTCTGCATACTCCCCCGGCCAGTAACCCGCTCCCTTTCGGGAAGGTATAGGGTGCTGATTTTCTTTCGGCGCAGTTCATCACGATATAACCGCGTATAATCAGCGCCGTCCGCTGCGGCTGATCTGATTTTTCGGTGTGTCTGCCAGATTAAGCCCAGAGAAGGCTGCTGCGTCCGTGACGTTGTTCAGTGACGTTCGGTGCAGATAATTTCATGTGTTTTTGCATCTACAGCAAGGTGCAACTTTCGCCAGATGCGACGGTATTCTTTGCCGTGTTTTTTGACTTTACACTCACCTTCACCGGAGACCTTCCATCCTGTGGAATCAATCACGAGATGGGCTATTTCTGCCATCTGCCTTATTGTCCCGTCAGGCCCGAGGGATGGGTAACCCGTACATAAAACAATATGAAGCGCAGAATCTGTAGTTTGGCAGGAGTGCAATTGTAAGAGAAAATCCCTTTTCTGCTATGGAGTTAGGCGTATTCTTCAGCCAGGCTGGATCAAGATGCGTTCTCCAATGCGAGAATCGCAGTTGAGATGCTCACGGGTCGATGAGCATCTCAACTGCGTTAGGGATATCTTGGGCAGGGCAGCCGGATGATGAGCCAGAATAGCGTATTTTAACGTGGGCAGCGGTATACGGTTCCGCTCAATGTCACATTGGTTTGCTGGCTTGAGCCTGTGCCATGATAGGCGCTTCCGGTTTGGCCAGCCCTTTGGGTTAACAGTACCACCACGTTCCCCCCCATTTTCCACGCTTTATTTTTTAGATCGTTACGGGCACCCGTCTCCAGATTGCTGTTTGACGTCCAGCCTCCCGTGAAAAAATTCCCCTGGCTACCGGTGACATCGCCTAAATAGGTGCAAGAAGTGTCCGGTTCATTATGCGCTACCCGCACACCTTCAGCACCGTGCTGGAGGGAATTAGCGCTGCAAGCTGTGAGCATAAGAGCGGAGAGAAAGACTAATTTTTTGTTCATGTAAAATCCTTAATCAAAATCGCTAAAAATAATCAAATAGGGTGCTAAGCCAGTCGGATGTTGAGGCGCATCGTGCTGGCAATAAAATGTTCTACCCGGAGGATTTAAGGTGTGTATAGTTTATAAGAATAATTTTATATAAATACTTAAAAGGGCTATAACGTCTCTTACCGTAGTGATAATACTCTTTTTTTTGTCAGAGATAATGAATTCCTTGCCATAAACAGAGGCGTCTTTATTTATTAAAAACGATAACCTACGCTCACGCCAAATGTGTTTGTATCAACGTAAAGTAATTTGGCTGTTTCCCATGACACATCCAGGGAAAGGTTAGTGAATGGATTAAAAATAAGACCTGCACCATAGGCAAAAGCATCTTCTGAGGAAGATTGATTGTCACGGTTTTTGACCTTCATACCAGCTATACCTACATTACCATATAAACTAACATAGTCATTAATCCGGTAGGTCGGTCCTACCATTAACGAACTATAGCTAGTGGTATTATCGCCATCTTTATGTAGTTTTCCTGCGTCCCAACGGTAATGTTGTACTTCATGACGAGTTGCCGTGAGAGCGGTCAATACACCCCAGTCAGAATTGAACTCATAGCGATATTTTAGATTGAGCCCGCGAAGATCCTTACTTGCAGATTTCTTTAACGCGCTAAGATGCGTTTGGGCATAGCCAAGGGAGAGGGTATGGTTTTCCATCGCCAACGCTAATGAGGGCGAAAATAATAGTGCTGCCATAATCCATGGTGAAAAAGCACGCTGCATGTAAAGCTCCTTGTTGGTGAAAAGAACAATGCTTATGTATAAGCAATAACCGTAGAAGGATGATTGCGGCAGCCATATAACCAGAAAAAGCGAGTAAAAGTTATGAAATTAGTCTTACATGTATTTTACCGACGTTTTCAGAAAAAGTAAGATTTTATAACTCATTGATATTAATGGGTTTTATGTCGATTCTTTCACGCCGGCGTTGGTTTATTGCGCGGTACATACGTTATATATCTGCCGATTGATTGAGTACAAATAAGTGCTGTTACCGACCCTGGTGATGCGAATTTCATTGGCGGCATCGGGGTGCAATACGCGAAAATGTGCTAAAAAATCACCGGCAGTGTCGGTAGAAAAAACTTTTACTGAATCGACATCAAATGTATAAATGCCGGGGCCAGGCATTTGCAGGTTCTTCATATACACATCGCGATACAACACTTTTTTGATTTGCTCTTTAGTGGTGATGTCATACTGCAATGTAATGCGTTTGTTTTTGAAATCGAGGACGATATTGCCATTAGCGAGAAAATTGCCAGGCAGGACTGAAGTTACAGTTTTAGTGGTGCATAGAAATGAATCCGCATCTGACAGAGGATAGCGCTGCTGGCGTGCCTGTAAAATCAGCAGCACAAAAGATGCTGCCAGAATAAGTAGCGTAATGCCTCTTAATACCGTTCTTTGATAGTGATGCATTTGGGCTCCGAAACATTCAGTTGATTCAGACACTGAACAAAAATATTGGTGTCAGGAACGCGAATATAATAAATGAAATTGCCGTTTTGCTTATAGACTTGCTGACTCAGTTCGGAAAAAGCCCCCACCGCATCCTCGAGAGACCGATTATCTTCAGTGACACCATAAAAGGTATATCCGTTATAGGTTCCCAGCTCAGAAAAGTAGTCTGGATGGCGTTTGCTGTAGAGATAAATGACCATCAGCAGGAACAGCGTTGCGCAGATTAAAAATAGCCACTCTTTTCGGTTTGAAACTGCCTGCGAAGACTGCGTTGGCTCAGGCAACGATTCTGCAACTGGCGCAACGGTGTCGCTGGCTCTATTTTGCGTTGCGGGTGTTGATTCATCTGGCAGTGGTTCGATAGTTACCGAGAGCGTCACACCAACCTTAGGGCGCGTTAATACCGCAGAACTGGGAAGGCCGATTTTTTCAAACGAACCGCGTAATTGATTGATTAATTTGTAATAGCTGGCACTGGAAACCACCACACCTTTTCGTCCCCACACCCAGGCGATTAAATCATCTTTTTTAAAGAGTCCCTGATGAAAAGCAAGGAGCAAATTGCATTCAGATTCAGAAATTTTTAAGCTTTCGCGATCGCGTGATAAGGTCATCCGCTCGCAATCAAGAATGACTTTCTTATCAATTAGGTACTTATTCTTACTCATAGGGCCTTCTGCTAAGAATGAGTCGTTCTGGTTTAACCATTATGTTACCTCAGCGCCTACCGATCTATTGAAAGGTTTTTACTTTTAATCCTTTCATTTTGCTCATTGCCCCGTGTATCAAGCCAGACCGTAAAATCAGCTGAATTCATCGGCTTTGCGTAAAGATAGCCCTGTATAAAACCTACGTTATGATCGAGGATATAGCGCAGCTGATGCTCTGAACTGACGCCTTCCGCAACGATATTAAGTCCCAGTCTTTGACTAAGCATAATAATGGTATCCAGAATGGGCACGTCGCTGCCGCTGGTATCAATCGTATCGACAAAAGTACGATCGATTTTCAGATAATCAGCCGGAAGCTGCTGAAGGTAAGAAAGCGAGCAGTAGCCGGTACCAAAATCGTCAATCGCTATCAGTACGCCTTTCTCACGCAGCTGCATGAGCTTATCTGACACTAAAGCCGGTTGGACAATGAGGCTGCGTTCGGTGAGCTCCAGCATGAGGCGCAGTTTCCCTAAGCTTGCCAGTAGCGATTCAACATCGGCAATAAAACTCTCATGCACCAGATGTTCAGGTGAAATATTTACGCTGATATAAAAATCCCCGGCAACCTGCCACCGTTCGACATCCTGGGCGATGAGCTTAAATAAGTGACGCGAAAGCGGAACGATCATCCCTTCGTTTTCTGCCGCGGTGATGAAGATGTCGGGAGTAATAAAACTCCCATCCGGAAGGGGCCAGCGCATTAATGCCTCCACGCCGCCGCAATGAGCGCGGCTGACGTTAAATACAGGTTGATAATGCACTGTGAACTGCCCGTTTTTCATACCGCGGGTGATTTCTCGGGCCATGGATAGCCGTTTCTGGGCCCAATGTCGGTAAAGAAAAAGGGTCATAAATGAGAAGCAAAGCGAGAGAGGGATAAAGATAAGCAGAGATTTCATCCACAGAGCCATCAATGCCGCGAGAGGCGCGCCGACGGTAAGCGAAATCTTACCGTCGGCGGTGACGAAATGCTGGGTCATCACTATTCTGTCACGCTGCGCTGGTTGGCTGATAATCCTATCGCCCTCGCCAAACCGCAGGCTGAATACGGCGGCTCTTTCCTCTGCGAGGACATCCATCAGTTCCTGAATATAGCGAGAATCGACGATGACAAACGCTGATTTTTGCGCCGTCACCTGCTCCGTGTAAACCACCGCGGGTCTGCCTGGTCCTCCGGCCATCAAGTCAAATGAACGGACCCATCTGGCAGGTAACGGCGTCGGGAGCGTTTTACCCGGCGGCAAAGGAAAAGGGTGCGCCTGCTCCCTGGTAACAAAGGAACAGAGCAGGTTGCCGTTTTCCAGCAGACCGATATCGCGGATATAAGGGGTAAAGGCGCGGGTTCGGTTAAGCTCCGACAGCATTTCAGCGCAGGGTCTGTCCGCTATTTTTACGGTTTTTGCGGTGACCCGCCATGAGGCGGTTGATACATCGTTACTGAAACGTAATAAGGTATTCGCGCTCAGGGCGACGTCCTGTTTAAACTGTAGTACGCTGACCAGCAGCGCTAATATAATCATCACGACCAGCGGCAAAAGCACTGAACAAATCACAAAAGATAGCTTTAGTTTCACTGGTTTTGTCTCTCATTCACGAAGGGATGCGCGGCTGTCTCGATGGTCGCAATACTCATTATGCTTTAGCGCCGCCGCTGGTGGTGCAGAAATTATAGATCTGCCGGTTCAGTGAAAAAAGATAGGCCCTCGGACCGATTTTATTTATCGTCAGCTCATTCTCGGTTGCCGGCTGCAGGAGACGCAGCCAGGAAAACATCTCACCCGTCGTATCAGAATTAAATTTGTGCACGGCTTTAACCCGAAAGGTGTAGGTTTTCATGCCGGTGCGGTTAAGCGGGGTGATTGCAACATCCTGAAAGAATAACCGCTGCTCTCGCCGTTGATCCTGCACGGAATAATGAATAGCAATGCGGTTCGACTTAAGATCCAGCACCAAAGTTCCGTTCAGTATGAGCTCTCTCGGCTTTATATAAATAGTTGATTTGGCAGTGCAAATAAGATTATGTATTTCGTCTGCATCGCGCCTGGCTCCTTGATATACCAGCGTTGCCAGCATGATACATCCGCAGAGCAGACCGCACAGGATGACTAGTAGCGTTCTTTGATGGTAATGCATTTAGGTACCGCCGTTTCAACAGGGTTCAGACACTGCAAAAAAAGATTCATATTCGGTTCGCGGAGATAATAAAGATAATGTCCGTTCTGGCGAGATAGCGGCAGCGTCAGGGTGTGATAAGCCGAAACCACCTCCTTAAATGTCACTTTATCGGTGGCCATCTTAAAGAAGATATAGTCATCCTCATTACCGAGCATCCTGAAGCTACTGTTGTGTTTATTTTGCTCTGGCGCATGCTGAAATAGCATCGCAACACCCGTTAACAACAATAGTGTAATGGTCAGGACGAGAGGGCGTATTTTGGCTGAAATCTTTTTAACGTCCGGCGTGAGAGCCCGTTGGCTATCTTTTTCGCACCCGGCATCCCTGACGTTTTCGCATCGTGGCGTAGGTTCTTTTTTGATGGGTTCTAACGCCAATGATAACGAGACGCCAATTCGTGGTCGCGTAACAATATCGGCCGCATTCAGGCCAACAAGAACAAAGTTATTCCGCATCTGGTTAATGAGCTTGTAATAACTCGATTCGGAAACACAACCCGCACGGTTCTTCCAGACAAAATTAATAATATCTTCCTTTTTATATATTCCGCGATAGAAGGCAAGGAGTAAATTTGTCTCCGATTCTGAAATTTTAGTGATTTTATCACCGTTGGTTAATGTCATTTTAGCGCTGTCAAATATCACCTTTTTAGCTATTAGTAACGATTTCTCATCCATGGTAAACCCGATCTTTAATACGTTTTGCTGTCGCTTGCTATATTAACATGGGGCAGGAGGATTTCACCCCTCTTTGCATCAGTAGCCTTCTGTGACGACATTCATACTGATGCTAAAAATGTTTTTTATTTAGTTTACTTCCTTTTAAATCATGTGGTTATTTGGTTTTTGTGAATTTTTCTTACCGGCATTTGAATTTATGAATTTCCGCATGCCAGGTAAGTAAGGAAAATTTAAGGGTTATTCAGCACGTCAGGAAGCTCTTTTCCGAAAATTATTTCTAAGATTGGCCTTAAACATGATAGCGCCGCGGGCTATAACGCCAGTTGCTATACGCCCTGTTTCAGAGGGGCGCACAATAAAACTTGCCCGGCGACAAGCTATTTTGTTTGGCCTCAACCAAAGGACGTTTGCTTTATCTGCTTTATTAGCAGAGCGAGTAGCGTTAGTTGAAAATAAACAGCAATAAAGGAATAAACGACCATGTTCAAGAAAACGACACTGGCTTTGCTTACAGCCTCACTTTTTATTTCTACCAGTACATTTGCGATGTCCAATAATACCATTACCTTTCGTGGTGAAGTTTCCGATGAAACCTGTTCTGTAGCCATTAACGGTAATCAGGCAAAACCGGTAGTTATTCTGCCGACGGTGAGTGCCAAAGAACTGGCGAAAGGCGGCGATACCGCAGGTCAGGTGACATTTGATATTGGTCTCACCGGCTGTACGGGTAATGCCGATAAACCGACCAAAATCTCTACCGTTTTTGTCGGTAACCAGGTGACCAGCAACGGTAATCTTGGAAATACCGGGGACGCCGCCAACGTAGAAGTCCAGATTCTCGATACGGCTGAGAAAGTTATCAATCTGACCAACGGTTTCAAAGGTGAAGGCGATCTGCAGCTGAAGCCGGGAGAGACGGAAGCCAGCGCCACTTATACCGCGCAGTATTACGCCAACGGCGCGGCATCGGCTGGTACGGTCGAAGCCACTCTCCAGTACGCCGTTTCCTACCTGTAAAAACGCTTCCTGGTCCGGTGCTTGTCGTCGGACCCTTTTGATAGCAATGGAGTTGTTGCAATGAAAAAGGATGCTACCCGTTCAGGGCTGCGCTATCTGATGGCGCTGCTACTCCTGTTTCTTCCCGCTGCCGCGGTATGGGCCAGCGTCACCATTGTAGGCAGTCGGATTATCTACCCGTCGACCGTACCCTCTGTCGATGTACAGCTAAAAAATAACGATGACTTTCCCTATGTCGTACAAACCTGGTTTGACGATGGCGATATGCGTATTGGGCCAGAGAACGCGAGCGGCATTCCTTTTATCTCGACGCCGCCGGTATTTCGTATCCAGCCAAAAGCAGGCCAGGTGGTGCGCGTGGTGTATAGCCAGCGTAAAGCGCTGCCGCCCGATCGTGAATCTGTCTTCTGGTTCAATGCATTGCAGGTACCGCCGGCCAATATCGGCGGCCGTCAGCAGAATAAAGTGCTGGTGATGTTACGGACGCGGATCAAACTTTTTTACAGGCCGGAAGGGATTGGTTCACCGGGCAATCTGGCTAAAAAGCTGCAAGTTACCGTAGTGCGTAATGCCCGAAAAGGTGCCGGTATTGTTATCAGCAACCCGCAGCCCTGGTATGCATCCCTCAGCAACCTGAGCGTGACGGCAAGCGGCGTATCACGTCAGCTTAATGTCGAAATGGTTCCACCTTTCTCCAGCCGTACTTTCTGGATACCTGGAAAATTCAGCGCCAACTCGCTTAACGGTACCGTCACCGTGACGTTGGTTAACGACCAGGGTGCAAGGATAAGCGAGCGTTATCATGTCGCCGAAGGTTAAGTTCTGTCGCAAAAACATCTTCGTTTTCTTAGCCGTAGCCTGCTCCGGTCAGGCTTTTGGCGAAGAATACTATTTTGATCCTTCTCTGCTGCAGGGGACGGCTTACGGGCAAGGTATGGCGAGCGTTAACGGACCCGGTACGCCCGCCGGAGAGTATCTGGTTGACGTTATGGTCAATGGCTCGCTGCTAAAATCCGGCGTAAAGATCCGCTTTACTCCAGCTAATGGCGAACAACGCACGGAGCCCTGCCTTCCGTTATCGCTGATGCAGGCCGCTCGGGTAAAATCGCTCCCGGACAAAGCGCCTCAAAATAGCTGTCGTCCGCTCAGGGAATGGGTATCCCAGGGCGAATGGCAATTTGATAGCGCGATGCTACAGCTCCGGCTTACGCTGCCGATGAGCGAGCTGATACACAAGCCGCGCGGCTATCTTCCGCCTTCGCAGTGGGACAGCGGCGCGCTGGCTCTGTTTTTACGCCATAACACCAACTGGACCCACACGGACAACACCCACCAGCACTTCCGCTACCAGTATTTGTGGAGCGGGATCAACGCTGGCAGCAACATTGGACTGTGGCAGCTCCGCCATCAGGGTAACCTGCGCTATGCCGACAGCAACCAGAGCGGTAGCGACTGGCATTACAATCGCGTACGCAGTTGGGTGCAGCGACCACTCGCCGCAATCGACAGCATCCTGACGTTTGGCGATAACTACACTGACTCCAGTTTATTCGGCAGCCTGTCGTTTAATGGTATGAAACTCGCCACGGATGAGCGCATGTGGCCGCAGGGCAAACGCGGATATGCGCCAGAGGTACGCGGCGTGGCGGCAAGCAGCGCGCGGGTGGTCGTCAAACAGCTGGGCAAAGTTATCTATGAAACCCATGTTCCGCCCGGACCGTTCGCTATTGACGATCTTTACAACACCCGCTATCAGGGTGATTTGCAGGTTGAAGTGATTGAGGCTAACGGAAAAGTATCGCGCTTTACCGTGCCCTATTCTGCGGTTCCCGACTCGGTGCGACCAGGCAACTGGCACTACTCTTTTGCTGTTGGCAAGGTCCGCCAGTACTACCGCATCGACAACCGCTTCCTTGAGGGGACGCTGCAGCACGGGGTAAATAATAATCTCACTCTTAACCTCGGATCGCGGTTGGCGCATGATTATCAGGCCTGGCTGATCGGCGGCGTATGGGCGACCCGCCTTGGCGCATTCGGCATGAACGCCACCTGGTCTGGTGCGCGAGTGGAGCATAATGACCGTCAGCAGGGCTGGCGAGCGGAGCTGAGCTATAGCAAGACCTTTTCCACAGGCACTAATCTGGTGCTGGCGGCCTATCGCTACTCAACCGGTGGATTCCGCGATTTGGAGGATGTATTTGGCGTACGCCGACAGGCGCAAAACGGCATTGATTACTACTCCGACACGCTGCATCAACGTCAACGCCTTTCGGCGACCGTCAGCCAGCCCTTAGGCCATTCAGGTACGCTCAATCTCAGCGCCAGTACCGCCGATTACTACAATAATCAGTCGCGGATCACGCAGCTGCAGCTCGGCTACAGCAACCAGTGGCGAAAAATGAGTTATGGATTTAACCTCGCCAGGCAGCGTTCCACCTGGGACTATGGCCGCTTCTACCGCAGCGTTAATGAACCGCAGGATCTGAGCCAGCGGCACAAATATACCGAGACGACGCTGTCTTTTACTCTCTCCATTCCATTTGACTGGGGCGATAGCCCGACATCCGTAGCGATGAACTATAACCAGTCGCGCGCGAATCACTCTTCAACCCTGTCGATGACCGGGACCCGTGGCGAGCAGAGCGAACTCTCCTGGTCTGTTTATGGCGGCTATGAGCGCTATCGCAATGGGGACGAAGGGGCATCGACGACTTTCGGCGGTAATCTCCAGCAAAACACCCGTTTTGGCGCGCTGCGTGCGGGCTACGACCAGGGAAAGGACTATCGGCAGGTGGCGCTGGGCTCCTCCGGGACCCTGGTGCTGCATTCCGGTGGCGTGACGCTCGGTCCTTACGCCAGCGACACCTTTGCATTAATTCACGCCGATGGCGCGCAGGGCGCAGTCGTCCAGAACGGTCAGGGGGCGGTAATCGACAGTTTCGGTTACGCCATTTTACCTGCGCTATCTCCGTATCGTCGCAACAACGTCTCACTCGATACTCGCCAGATGCGCAGCGATGCTGAACTGACGGGGGGAAGCCAACAAGTTGTTCCCTATGCCGGCGCGATCGCGCGGGTGAACTTCTCCACGATTACTGGCAAAGCGGTGCTTATCGCGGTGAAAATGGCGGATGGCGGCATCCCGCCGATGGGGGCCGAGGTCATTAACAGCGAAGGGGCCGTCATTGGGATGGTCGGGCAGGGTGGGCAGGTTTATGCCCGTATCAGCACTCCCTCAGGCTCATTGCTGGTGCGTTGGGGAAAAGGGACCGATCGACGTTGCCATGTGCCCTACCAGTTCGATCTACATTCGCCTGAAAACGTGATTTATCTTACAACGACCTGCGAGAGGGAATAGTCTCATGTGTTATCTTCGCCAAACGCTGCTACTTGCTGCTACCCTGCTTTTCAGCACCGCGTCCTGGGCTAACTGCGTTAAAGTGACGGATAATAGTTTCCTTTCTGAGGCGGCGATTAAAGCAGGCTATACCGCGCGCTTCTGGCGCGGTGCCTTTGATGACAATATCGGTCATCTTGGTCTGCCGTCAGTCATTAGCGTTAGCGCGAATAATAAGTTCCAGCCTTCCGGCACCGTGCTTGCCAGTACGGTGGGTAATTTCCTCACTGCAGGCGTTCAGACGCCCTATACGGCAAAGCAGGTGCTTTACCGCTGTGATTTGCAGGACGCCGGGAAGCTGTATGAACTGTATTCAACCAACGGCGATAACTACTTTGTTGGCGGGCGTCGGGCGAAAGAAGTGGAGGGAGCCTACTATGACGCGGAACGTAACGTCGCGGTACGCATGACGAATCTGAGTACCGGCGAATACTATAGCCGCTTCTGGAAGCAGCGCCAGCTCACTGCGGATAGTTGGTTTCAGGACGATCGCGCAATTTATATTCCCGCAGGCGCATTTAGTAATGTCCTGTATGAGATGCTTAAAATCGCCGCCTCGGATCAATATATTTTTAACGACAGAATTAACAAAGACACCTATAACCAGCCGCGCGGTTATATCGCATTCAAGGGGCCTGGCTTACTGACCTCCGCTATTCAACCCGGTATGGATCATGCTTCAAGTTATTATGGTTGGCCCGAATCCTGGCCCGGTGCGTGGAGTAGCTACAATCAGGTCACCTATATTCGCGGCGCGGCCTGCTCCATTGAAGATTATCCCGCGACGGTGCTGCTTCCTACCATTACAGCGGAGGCGCTCTCTTCTGGCGAAAGCAGCGAAGCGCCTTTCAGCATAACGCTGGAGTGCGAAGCTGGCGCGATGTCCTCGACTCATCCCACCACTAGTGTCGCTAACGTAGCCTTGGGTTTTTTAGTCAATCAGCCCGGCGCCGTGGCCGCCGCGCGCCGCCTTGGCCTGACGACCACCGGCGGTGGGTTGACCTGGTTACTGGACACGCATTATGGCGGAAAGGGCGTGGCTTCCGGAGTAGGAATACGGATTTACGATCAGGGCGGTGTGCCGCTTAACCTTTTGCCGGACAAAGTGAGTACCGGGACGGGCAACTCCCGTGGCTGGTATGGATATAAAGAGCTCACCGTACTAACGAGCAAAAAAGACCGTGGTTCGGTAGAGGTCTGGCATGGTGATTTTACCGCCTCCCTTGAGGCGCTCGGTGGACAACCGGTAACGGTAGGGAGCGTGAATGCGCAGTTACAGGCAGTGGTTAGTTTTCAGTAAGGCGGTGTTAGCGCTGCTGTTGCTGGCAGGCGTCAATTCCGCGCCGTTTGCTGCGGTTAACGTTGACCGAACCCGGCTCGTATTCGCCGCTAGCGATATTGCCCAGTCGCTGACGCTCGCAAACGACAGCGTTACGCCAATGCTGTTACAAGTCTGGACCGACGCCGGAGAGACCGCCTCTTCACCCGATAATAGCCGTACGCCGCTGGTGGTATTGCCGCCCGTCTTTAAAATGCAGCCGGATGAGTTGAGAACGCTTCGCGTGATGCTGAGCTCGCGGCGCAGTCTGCCAGAGGATCGGGAGAGCCTGTTCTGGCTCAACATTTACCAGATACCGCCCGAACTGAGCGCGACGAAAAGCGCTACCCGCAAGCTAGTGTTACCCCTACGGCTGCGGTTGAAAGTATTTATTCGTCCGACCGGCTTAAAGGCGCCCACCGCCAATGATGAACAGAAACTGCGCTTCAGCATCGCTTCGCAGGGCATCACGATAACCAACCCAACGCCGTGGTATATGAGCCTGACAGTAACGGCAACAAAAGGAATCAGGATCGGTTCCATCATGCTCGCGCCGTATGAGCGGCGGGATGTGGTGCTCTCTCAGGCACCGGCCGTGGGAACGACGGTAAACTATGCGGTGATCAATGACTCCGGAAACTGGCGAACCTATACCGCAACCATTATGGCGAAAGAGAGTTGAACCCTGTTTTTTTACCCCATCCCTCACCGCGCCGCAGTAACGGATGTTTCCGTCGCGCATCCCTTCCTCACGCCGGGCTGCATAAGCGTGACGGCTGTGGTTTAATATTGACCAGGATTGACCAGGATTGACCCGGGCATCACTTGAGTTGATTATCCGCCAGGCGTAGCGGTTCCTTTTTTAAACATATATGATTTTTCATATTCAATGTTGATATTGCGTTTCCGTGGAGTATCCTGTCCGTCAACAATCGGGAGGAATGATGTCATTAACATCCTTACAGCTTTTCAAAAATCTGTCCGATGAAACCCGTCTGGGTATTGTGCTGATACTTAAGGAGATGGGGGAACTGTGCGTGTGCGATCTCTGCACGGCGCTGGATCAGTCGCAGCCCAAGATCTCCCGCCATCTGGCAATGCTTCGGGCAAGCGGACTGTTGTTGGATCGCAAGCAGGGGAAGTGGGTGCACTATCGTTTATCACCGCATATGCCTGTATGGGCAGCACAGGTCATTGAACAGGCCTGGTTAAGCCAGCGAGAGATCGTACAGGTCATCGCCCGCAAGCTGGCATCAGCAAACTGTTCGGGAAGCGGTAAAGCGGTTTGTCTTTAAAATTTGCCGTAACATATATGTTTTTTCAAATGTGATTTTCAGGGAGGGGAGATGCTACTGGCAGGTGCTATTTTTATCCTGACCATTATTCTGGTTATCTGGCAGCCGAAGGGGCTGGGCATCGGCTGGAGCGCGACGCTTGGCGCAGTACTGGCTTTGATATCTGGCGTTGTGCATGTGGGGGATATTCCGGTGGTGTGGAATATCGTCTGGAACGCGACGGCGACCTTTATTGCGGTGATTATTATCAGCCTGTTGCTCGACGAGTCCGGCTTTTTTGAATGGGCGGCGCTGCATGTCTCTCGTTGGGGAAACGGTCGTGGCCGTTTGCTGTTTACCTGGATCGTTTTGCTCGGCGCTGCGGTGGCGGCGCTGTTTGCTAACGATGGTGCGGCACTGATTCTGACTCCCATTGTCATCGCCATGCTGCTGGCATTAGGGTTCAGCAAAGGCACCACGCTGGCATTCGTCATGGCTGCCGGTTTTATTGCCGATACGGCCAGCCTGCCGCTTATCGTGTCGAACCTGGTGAATATAGTCTCGGCGGACTTCTTTGGACTGGGCTTCACTGAGTATGCGTCGGTAATGGTGCCGGTGGATATTGCTGCTATTATCGCCACGCTGGTTATGCTGCATCTGTTCTTCCGCAAAGATATCCCGCCGACTTACGATCTGGCTCTCCTGAAGGCACCTGAAAAAGCAGTAAAAGATCCGGCTACGTTCCGCACCGGCTGGATTGTTTTGATTCTTCTGCTGGTAGGTTTTTTCGTCCTCGAGCCTCTCGGGATTCCCGTTAGCGCAATTGCGGCAGTTGGGGCGGTAATACTGTTTACCGTGGCGAAACGAGGTCATGCCATTAACACAGGCAAAGTGCTGCGTGGCGCACCCTGGCAGATCGTTATCTTCTCATTGGGGATGTACCTGGTGGTCTACGGTCTGCGTAACGCCGGGCTAACCGAATACCTTTCAGGGGGGCTAAACGTACTGGCGGATAAAGGACTCTGGGCCGCGACGCTGGGTACTGGCTTCCTGATGGCTTTCCTGTCTTCGATCATGAACAACATGCCTTCCGTGCTGGTTGGTGCGCTCTCTATCGATGAAAGCACCGCAACCGGCGTTATTAAAGAGGCGATGATCTACGCCAACGTGATTGGCTGCGATCTGGGTCCGAAAATTACACCTATTGGTAGCCTGGCAACGCTGCTCTGGCTGCATGTACTTTCACAGAAGAATATGACCATCACCTGGGGCTACTATTTTCGCACCGGGATCGTTATGACTCTGCCTGTGCTGTTTGTCACGCTGGCCGCGCTGGCGCTACGTCTCTCTTTCACTTTGTCATGAGATACTGCTATCTATGAGCAACATCACCATTTATCACAACCCGGCCTGCGGCACCTCGCGTAATACGCTGGAGATGATCCGCAATAGCGGTACTGAACCCACCGTTATTCATTACCTTGAAAATCCACCGTCACGCGATGAGCTGGTCAAACTCATTGCCGACATGGGGATCGCGGTGCGGGCGCTGCTGCGTAAAAATGTTGAGCCTTATGAAGAACTGGGCCTCGCAGAAGATAGATTTACTGACGATCGGTTAATCGACTTTATGCTGCAGCATCCGATCCTGATTAACCGCCCGATTGTGGTGACACCGTTGGGGACGCGTCTGTGCCGTCCTTCTGGAGTTGTTCTGGATATTCTTCCCGATGCCCAGCAAGGCGCTTTCGCTAAGGAAGATGGCGAGAAAGTTGTTGATGATGCGGGTAAACGGGTGAAATAAAATCTCCTGGGAGCTGTCCCGGAAGAAATAAAAGGCGACGAAGCAGGCAGAGCAGCATGCCGCAGGAGGGATGACGCGGTGTACTGTGATGAAACTGCCGCAGATCAAGCCTGCCAGCGCAACATTGTTAGCGCAAGAGTGAGCATTTCGGATTGATGCGAACCCAAATATGGTTTTTTATAAAATTATATTTGGGTTTACTCCAGGTTATCTAATAGTAAGAACCTGCTATAACTTAAAAAAATCGTTGAGTTTCCGTCTGTATTATTCCCCATTGCAATAAAACAAAGGCGTGCTGACAAAGCTGATGATATAGTCTGTTTGATTAACGGAGTTAATGAGGAAGTTTAACTTTTTATTTTCTTTAAGGAAAAAAGAGGGGTAGTGTTGTTGCGCTAATAACTCCGGCAACGTATCAATCGGATTGGTATAGACTCTTTGGCTGGTGAGAAGATAGTCATCACCACTTTGTCTTTTATAATTAAAGTAGACTTCGCGACTTATCGCATATCGTTCCGGACCAAGGTGCGCGGTACCATTAATCAAAATAACGCCGCTGTTATCATTCATGATAAACCGGTAAGTTGCTTTAATTGCAAATTGGCCATGATATAAAGAGTGTTTCGCTTCGCAAACGATTTTGTCATTAGCATTGGCGTTAACCTGTTGAGGTAACCCTGTAAAGAACAATAAGAAAGCGAGCCATTTAATTTTTTTCATTTTTTGCCACAATGTAAGTTGTTGAGTCACATTTTAAAGACGCTTCCTTTCCGCACGTAAACACGGTTAACCGTGGTGACGTTGAAAAATATGAAATGAAATATTTGATGTCTTTATTACACACTAACCCTTCGTCATGAATAAAGTTAATGGCAAAATCGTTATTTATATTTCTGGCATTGGCAAAGTAGCAAGGTGGCGTGCCGTTGATATGCGAGTAACCTTCGATAATGAATTCATGATGAAAAGGGAAACGATATAAAAAAAAGGCGAACAAACCTATCAATGGAAGGAAAATTGCCAGACAATACGAGATCATTTTGATGGGTTTTTTATTTTCAGGCGTAAGCGGTGCTACTGTGTCAGGCTGCGCGAAAATTTCACCGGTTTGTATGCCTTTTTTATCCGCTAGCTGGTCATCCTGATACCGGTTATCTGTAACGGGAAAGATATTACGATCGTCTGAGACTGAGTGGATACGCTCTATCGAATTTTGTGGATTATCCTCATACTTTTCCACGGCAATGTAGGCATTCAGCCGCACACCCTTGCCACGAATAGTCAACAGAATGTTATCCGGGCAACCCAGTTTTTTTAATACGTTGCGTAAATTAACAAAGGACTGATAGTAAGCCGAATTTGATACCGTACGCTTAGCATCCTCACCCCAACCTGCAACCATTAAATCAGAGTGCGATACCAGCTGTCCCTGCCGTTCCAGAAGTAACTCCAGGCAATGGGCACTACTCTTAAGTATCGTAAATCGGGTTCCATCCTTTATCGATAACAATTGTTTCTCACCGGGAAGAAAAATAACTTGCTTATTCAAAATGTATTTAACCATAAAAATCACCAAAAACTAAAATTTATGAAACAAATTCCAAACCTTTAACCTTAAATATTTTCTCTCACTGGAGCCCGGAAAAATATGAAAATTCGCCAAAAAAATAATTTTGACAACTAATGATGAAATTTTGTTATGGTTTTTAACTCATTGTTTTAATTGTATTTTGAATTCATTTTTAGTTAATAAACTACCCCGACCAGGAATCTTCCCGCATCATAAGAATCTTCCAGCGCACAGGCCTGAACAGCCATGGTAATTGTGGGTTCTTGATGATTTTCACGAGGGAATATTATAGATGATTTATGAATTTTAAGTCACTTTTATCACATCAGTATGGCGTCACTACCAGGGGGCACTCTAAATCCAGAGTGCATGGAAACGATTGATTCTAGGCACTACATAAAATATTTCAATAAACAATCAATAAACAAAGGACAGGAAAAAGTGAACACAAAAACTTCAATTAAAACAATGCTGGCTTTATTTTCATTTGCAGCATTATCCGGGTCTGCATTTGCGGTAACGCCGACGGTCACATTCCAGGGCGAAGTCACCAGCCAGACCTGCTCGGTCAGCATCAATGGTGAGACAAACTCCGTTGTTCTGTTACCGACAGTCTCTACCGCTGACTTTGGCGGAAACCTGGCGAATGGACAGACCGCCGGGCTGACGCCATTTACCGTGACGGTGAGCGGTTGTACTGCCCCGGCGGCAGGCGAGGGCCCTCAGTTGATTAAAACCCGTTTCCTGGGGTTTGATGTCGACAGCGCCAGCGGTACGCTGGGTAACCGCGCAGTCACTGATGCTGCGGTCGGTTATGGTATCCAGCTGACCACCACCGATGCCGGAACGACGCCTGTCGTGCTGTCAGGAGTAACCGATGTTGCAGGCCTCTCTTTACCCGAGGGAGACACCTCCACCAGCCACTCCTTTGGGGCACAATATTATGTTATTGATGCCGCTTCTGCTACGCCGGGTGCGATTACTGCCGTAGCGGAATATACCCTGAGCTACCTCTGAGTTTATAAAAACACAGGCCGTATACCCGGCCTGTGTTTTAAAAAGTAAATGATATTAATATTAAAATAATCTTGCGGAATATATTCCCGATGCGATTGATACTGCGATTGTTTGTTCTGTTGATATTCGGTTTTACCGGCTATGCAAATGCAGGCGTGATATTAACGGGTACGCGAATTATTTATCCGGAAGGCGCCAAAGATAAAACGCTCCAGTTAACCAACCAGGAGTCTCAGTCTTATATTGTACAGGTACAGATTGACAATGGAACGCCGGAGGGTTTTGCCCCGTTTATAGTCACTCCGCCGGTTTTTCGTATGGAGCCTCATAGCGGTCAGTCTGTCCGTTTGACCTATTCCGGAGAGCCGTTGCCGGGCGATCGGGAATCTGTCTTCTATTTTAATTTCAGCCAGCTGCCGTCGTTAAAAGCCGGAACGACGCAACAAAATAAGTTAATTTTCGCCATCACTAATCGGGTGAAAGTTTTCTACCGCCCGGCGTCGCTTTCGGGGCATCCGGAAAAAACGTCAGAGCATATCCATCTCAGCATGGAAGGTAAGCAGATCAGGATAGTAAACCAGAGCGAATATCACGCCTCTGTTCGTCGGGCCACGCTTGTCCGCAACGGAAAGGATATTCGCCTCGCGGAAGGGGTGATGATTTCACCTAAATCCGGACTGGTCGTTACCCCGTCGTCAGAAATAACCAGCCTCAGAGGCCTTCTTTTACGTCTTGTGCTTGTTAACGACTATGGGGTGGATATTGTGACTGAGCGTCGATTGTAATGCGTTTTTATTTGAGCGAATATCCCATGGCAGGTATCAGGTTATTTCTCCTGACCCTTTTAATCCCCGCTTCCGTAACGTTTGCTTCCGGCACGAGTATTACCGGAGCGGCAGGGATAGCTGAAGAAAATGATTATACTTTTGACCCTGCTCTGTTTCGCGGCGGTCGTTTCAGTGAAACCGCGCTGATGCGGCTGAGCAAACCGGGAAATATTGCCCCCGGCAACTTCAAAGTAGATGTTTACGTGAATGGTGGATTCGTCAGCAGCGATAATATTACCTTCAGTGAAACAGAAAGCGGGCAGGTGCGGCCGTGCCTGACGCCCGGTCAGCTTGCGGCAGCCGGGATTGCGCCCCGCAACGGTCTGCCTGCCGGCGCAAAAGAGAACAATACCTGTCTCTCCCTCAGCTCGCTGATTGAAGGCAGCAGCAGCCATTTTGACACATCCCGGTTGCGGCTCGAGCTGAGTATACCGCAGGCTGACATGAATATCCGGCCGCGCGGCTATGTTGATCCCGGCGAACTGGAAGCCGGCAGTTCTCTGGGATTTATTAACTACATCACAAACTATTATCACGTCTCTTACTCCGGTAATAACGCCCGGGACTTGGACTCCGGCTGGCTGTCCATGAACGGCGGGATAAATCTGGGGATGTGGCAGTTCCGCCAGTTATCAAATGTACAGTGGAATCGTGACTCGGGCGCAAACTGGAATACTCTCCGCCGGTATCTGCAGCGCCCGTTGCCGGCATTGAACAGCCAGCTTACCGCCGGTGAACTGAGCACGACCGGGCGTCTGTTTTCAGGTCTGAGCTATAAGGGGATAAGCCTGGCCACCGATGAGAGAATGTTGCCGGATTCCATGCGAGGGTATGCCCCGGCCATTCGCGGAGTGGCAGGCAGTACGTCGAAGGTGACGGTCTCCCAGAACGGGCGACAGATTTACCAGACCACGGTCGCTCCCGGCCCGTTTGATATTAACGATCTCTATCCGACCAGCTACAGCGGCGATCTGGATGTTGAAGTCACTGGGGCCGACGGCAGCGTAAGCCGGTTCAGCGTGCCGTTCTCCGCCGTACCGGAGTCCATGCGTCCGGGGATCTCACGCTATGGACTGGCTGTCGGGCGTACCGTTGACGCTGGCGATAACTCTCTGTTCAGCGACTTGACCTGGCAGTACGGGCTGAGCAATGCCCTGACGCTCAATACGGGACTGCGGATCGCGGATGACTATCAGGCGGTCATTGGCGGTGGGGTCTACGCCTCTTCTGTAGGCGCTCTGGGCCTGGACATCACCGCCTCCCGTGCGGGGATGCCGGAGGGCGATGACGTGAAGGGCTACATGGCCCACATTTCCTGGAGTAAAACATTCCAGCCGACAGCAACCACCGTGACGCTGGCGGGCTACCGCTATTCGACCTCAGGCTATCGCGAACTTGGTGACGTCCTGGGCGTAAGAAAAGCCATGCGCGACCACGATCGCTGGACCTCCACCTCCTGGCAGCAACAATCCCGGTTTGATATCTCCCTTAACCAGGGGTTTGGTTCCTTCGGCAATATTTATCTCTCAGGCTCCACGCAGAATTACCGGGACGGCCGGAGCCGGGATACGCAGCTGCAGGCGGGTTACAGCAACAGTTTTCATAACGGTATGAGCTTCAACATTTCCCTTTCCCGCCAGCACGCAGGCGGGAGCTATGAGGCCGGCAGAAAGGAAACCGTGACCGCAGTATCCGTCTCCTTTCCGCTGGGATTCAGCGATAAAAATAACACCCAGATTGTCAGCAACTCCTGGACCCACGCCTCCGGCGGCGGCGACCAGTTTCAGAGCAATACCTCTGGCATGATCGATGATGCCCGGACGCTGAGTTATAACCTGGGGGTGATGCGCGACCAGCAGTATCATCAGACAACGATAAGCGGCGGCCTGCAAAAACGGCTGCCCAACGTCAGCGTGGGGCTCAATGCCTCCCGGGGTGAGGGGTACTGGCAGGCGTCGGGTAATGCGCAGGGGGCGCTCGCCATTCATTCTGGCGGCGTGACGTTCGGACCTTATCTGAGCGACACCTTCGCGCTGGTTGAGGCTAAAGGCGCTTCAGGGGCAAGCGTATATAACTCCGGCCAGTCGATTATTGACAGCCAGGGTTACGCCCTGGTGCCCTCTGTCACACCCTATCGTTACAGCAGGGTAACGCTCGATCCCCAGGGAATTGATGGCAACGCAGAACTGGTTGACAGCGAGCGGCGGGTCGCGCCGGTGGCCGGCGCTGCCGTCAGGGTGGTATTCCGCACCAGGACGGGCCATGCCATGCTGATTAATGCTCGTCTGCCAGACGGAGAGCCGGTCCCGCTCGGGGCGGATGTCACTGAACCGGACGGGACGATTATCGGTATGGCCGGACAGAACGGACAGCTCTATTTACGTACGGAGCACGCTGAGGGAGAGCTGATCGTTCGCTGGGGTGACGACGAGCGGGATCGCTGCCGTCTGGCCTACCGCATAAACCCCAAAGAAACCACCCGGCACCTGACAAAACTCAGCGCAGTCTGCCGACAGACGCCTGATGCGCAGCGATGAAGATAATGATGATGAAAAGACGAACTTTCCTGCTTAACTTGCTGTTTGCCTGCCTGACGCTTTTCAGCCTCCGGGCCGGCGCCAGCTGTTCCCTGACCCTGGTTACCCAGACCGAAGACTCCTATGTCGCGCAGATACCGTTCGGGAAAATTAACCTGACGGATACTTATCTGCAGCCGGTCGGTACCATGCTGGCCAGCATCGTGGTGCCGCCAACGAATTACACTCACGGCGGGGCTAACGGCGCTTCGGTACTCTGGGAATGTGATGCCGCGGATCTTCCCAATATCTATTTTCTGGTCGCCACGAATGGCGACGATCGCGTCGGCGGTTTTTATGATATCGGCACGGTCGACGGCCTGAGCGACGTCTATGCCACCTGGTTCGCCTACGTCGGGATCAGACAGACCATGTCCGGCGTCACGCTGACCCGCCACTGGCAGAAGGTTCCCATCACATCATACGCCACAAGCTCAACGGGGAGGATTCAGATCCGCCTGCAGGATATCCCGCCTCTGGTCGCCGAGCTGTACCGGATCAGCAGCCTGCCGGGAACCTCCGCCGCATCGGCCTATTGTGGTAACAACAATGATGATGGGGTTGGTATTGGCTATGCTTCCGCGACGGGGCGTAACTATTACTGTCAAAATTCCGTCATGACTCAGCCCAACGCCTACATCCAGCTGTCCGGCGACAGCAGCGTCAGCTTCAGTTTCGCACGCGATTTCCCGGGTGAGGACAGCGCCTATAACTACGATTTCTGGGGAGCGGATAACGGCTTTGGCTACGGCATGCGGCTGGCGAACACCCTCTATTCCCTGCCGACATGCGTGGCGCGCAATGCCACCCCGCAGGTTTTATTTCGCACAATTTCTATTGCTGAACTCGAACAGGGGGGGAGCGCCAGCGCCAGCTTCACCGTGCAGGTAGAGTGCAGTGATTCAGCCGAGTCGGGTACGGCTGCAGGCCAGACGGCGATTGGTATTCAGGTTTCCCCGGGGTCATACAGCGCGGCCAGCACGCTGGGGCTGGTGAACGGCAGCGGCGGCGTGACGCATCTGGTCTCTGATGATTATTTTGGCGAAAACATGGCCCGGGGCGTGGGAATTACCCTGCAGAATGCGCAGGGGAAAAGAATGAACTTCGTGGGTCAGCCGGGGACGGTATCCCTGACCACGCCCGGTGGCGAAAATGCCGGATGGTATCCGGTACTGGAGGCGGCCGATAACGCTGGAAGCACCATGGCGGGATATACGCACTACAGCAGCACATTTTTAGCCACCCTGCAGAAACTGGACGGCCAGGCGGTCACCCCCGGTAAAGTTTATGCCACAGCCTATGTTCTGGTGAAAATACAGTGAACAAAGTTCGCCGCGTTGGCTGGATATCGGTGCTGTTGATAATGTTTCTCGCGCCATTACGCGTTTATGCCGGACTGATAGCGAGCGGCACGCGAGTCATCTATACCGAAGGAACCCGGGAAATCAGCCTGATGCTGGCTAATACCAATTCCTGGCCGGTCATTGTGCAGAGCTGGGTTGATGACGGCAGCGGCAATCCGGCCTATACGGGGGCGCCTTTTATTGTGCTGCCTTCCGTGTTTCGCCTGCAGCCGGAAGGAATACAGGGGCTGCGGATTGTCTATAACCAGACGCCTTTGCCACGAGACCGCGAGAGCGTGTTCTGGATTAACCTCTATGAAATTCCGCCCGTCAGTAAAAATATGCCGGAGCAATCCCGGCTGCAGCTGGCAATGAACACCCAGTTAAAAATATTTTATCGTCCACAAGGTCTCTCTCCCGCTCCCGAGAGTGCGGCCGCACGTCTTAAATTCCGGGCAGTACAAGAAGGCGGGCGCTGGTACGTGGAGTGCGACAATCCCACGCCCTGGCATATATCGTTTACGGACATTATTGTTCGTCACGGAAAAACGCAACGGCATGTTGAGCGGGAAATGGATATGATGACCGCGCCTTTTAGTCAGCGCCGTTATGCTCTTTCGGGGAATATACCGGTGACGAGCGCCAGCGAGATTCAGTTCTACTATGTTGACGACCGGGGTGCCATTCTAAATGACCATACTCGGTTATGATGTCTGCTCACGGCCTTGAACGATTGAAAATTTAAACGACGTACCCCCCGCCATTTTATATGATTTAAGTTTCTTAACCTCTTAAACCTGCAGGGAATTACCCATTTGGTTTCTCATGCAGCCTCTTGTTTATATTGGTTTTTTACTTTGTTTTTGACTTCTGTGATTAACAGGCTGGTGGTCGGTGATTTATATTGTTTATAAATAAATATTAAACCGGAGTTTAATAGCTTTGAACATCATCAACATAATTACCGACGATGTGTATTTTTTGCAGGGGGCCAGGCATTTATTGAATGAGGCGGCAGAAAATCATGCCGTGTTATACAATGACATAAATGCATCGGGACTGAGAGCGGTGGTGAGATCTTTTGCTACCTACGATCAAAAAGTTATTTTATATATTCATTGCATCAGGAAACGACGAGTGTTATTACGCCTTGTTGCGGCTTATAATCTGCAGGTGTTTGTTATTACGCATTGTAAAGTATCAGATTGCAACAATGATAAGGACCCTATGATCATTCCTTCATTCCTATCGAAAAAAGAGTTTTTGCAAAAAATAAAATCAGCAAAGAGAAGCGTGTATAGAAAAAGCTCGCAGCGGTCTAAAAGGATATTTAAAGGACTGTCGGCAGGAGCCAGTGTGAAGGATCTCGCGGAAACCTTGAATATCACCCAAAAAGCTGTTTATGCCATTAAGAATCACACTATAAAAAAATTTGGTTTTAAATCCACGAAAATGAATGGCTTTTTACTTTGCCGCGATTTATTAGAAATGAATGAAATAGGCTTGCGCTATAAGAGGATCGTAGACGGGAACTTTGTGTCGATGAATGCCAGGAGATCCTAGAGCCTGCGCGCGGCAAATCGCTGGCATCCGCTCTCGCAGGAAGGCATACGACCTCCTCGTTTGCACTACAGTTTCTGAGCGTCGGTCTGCGGCGGCGCAGAACTATCCTGATACCGCTTACGCAGTTTCAGCAGCCGGGAAACCAGTATTACCACGGCGAGACCGGCCATCAGCGCCGCGCAGTGGAAGGCGATTCTGCCACCAGCATGGAAGTAGATCCAACGGGTTGCCTCAATGGAAGCGGCAAACGCGCTCAGGGCCAGAATATTCAGCGTGGCGGACACGGTGCCTTTTGGCAGATGATGGGAAAAGAGCGTGAAGCGGAACAGCACCGGGTAAAGTAGCCCAATCCCCAGCGCATAAATGCTGGTACCCAGCACCGACCAGAACCAGACATGCGGCCACAGAAGATTACCGACCAGCAGGATCAGCAGGCCGGTCAGCTGTATCGGAATGGTACGCCAGATAAAGCGCGGCGAAGTGGGGTCTTTTACCACGTTCGCCACGATCGCGCTGGCGATAATCAGCCCACTGAACACCGGCACCTGAGTCCAGGCATATGCCGCGGGAGACATGCCGCCGTGCTCAATCAGAATCACCGGAGAGAGCGCCACCCAGGTGATCATCGGCACGTTGCCAAAGGCCACCGCCAGCGAACCTGTCAGCACCACGGGATGACGAAACGCCGCGATGAAATCAGCCAGCACTTCCCCCGGTTTAAATCCCCGCCCCTGAGAGATAACGGTTTCCGGCATCTTAAAAAGCAGCAGGGCCCAGGCCACCAGGCCCAGCGCGCCAATAATGGCAAACAGCAGTTTCCAGTGCATCACCGTCATTAGCGCCGCGCCGGCCAGCGGTCCGATAACCGGCGCAAGCAGGACGATAGAGGTCAGCGCAGCCATGATTCTGATTGAATCGGTTTCCCCAAACGCTTCCTGAATCGACACATAGCCCACGGTCGAGATAAAACAGATGCTGGTTCCCTGGATAAAGCGGGCGACGAAGTATTGCGCGATCGAAGCGACAAACAGCATGCTCAGGCAGGAGAGAGCAAAAACCAGGGCGCCGGTGAGCAGAACGGGGCGGCGGCCGATACGATCTGACAGAGGGCCCAGCAGCCACTGCAGCGCCAGGCCTCCAGCCATATACAGGCTGACCGATGCCGGAGCAAGGGTGACATCAGCCTGAAGCTCGTTGATGATATGAATAATGCCTGGCTGAATAAGATCCGTGGTCAGGTAAGCCGAAAAATCATAAATAATCATCGCCAGCGGAAACAACATGACGCTGCCGTACTGGATTAAACGCCGTGGCGGGGTATTCATGCGGGCTCCGGGGAATCTGCCATCCTGCATCTTAGTATCTGTAAACCAACTCAACCGATCCTAAACGGAGATAAAATAATCCTGTTTTTTGTGTGGTTTTTGGGCCTTATACCACGTGCGCACATCAGCGCTGGACGTGAGGCAATCGGCGCTCTATTGTCATCAACATCCGGAAGTTGTCATTCATTAAAGGCTCTTGAATAACGGGATATCTATGTTACTGATCTTTGGCGGCCTGCCCGGTACCGGGAAATCAACCATTGCTCGCCTGCTGGCCGCCAGGCTGGGGGCCGTCTGGTTACGAATCGATTCGATTGAGCAGGCGCTGATCCGCGCCGAAACCGTCACCCGGCACGATATAGGACCGGCCGGATATCTGGCGGCCTACGCCATTGCGGCGGATAACCTCAGGCTGGGCAACGTGGTGATTGCCGATGCGGTAAATCCCATCGCCATTACCCGCCAGGCCTGGAGAGAGGTCGCGACCGAGAATGCCGCGCCTTATCTGGAGATAGAAGTGACCTGCTCCGACCAAACGCAGCATCGGTATCGCGTGGAAAACCGCGCAGCGGACATTCGCGGCCATATCCTGCCGGACTGGCAAAAGGTCATCACCCGTGATTACGAACCCTGGCATTCTGCCAGCCTGGTGCTGGATACCTCAGTACTGAGCGCCGAAGAGGCGGTAGAGCGGATCGTTGCGCATATTGAGTCGCACCGCCGGTAAGCCTATGAACACTCCCCAGGCGAGGGAAAAAAGCGGTCGCTCAGACGACCGCGTGGTATCAGAAAACGTCGCCGGTAAAGATATTCTTTTTCAGTTGAGTAAAGTCGTAAGTCGCCAGCTCTTCAGCGCTTTGGGTATAGTAAGTCAGACTTTCTGAAATCATCAGGTTTAGCTTATTCCCTTTTTCCTGAACGATAATCAACGGCTTTTTAAACGCGTGGGCATAGCCGATTTCGTACGCCGTACCGCTATCGACGTGATCGTCAAAGAAATCAACAACGGCAACCACCACCGTGGCTTCGTCGAGATGCTTGATATCGTTCTTAAAGATGAAATCGCGCCAGGGTAAAGTGCCGTATTCCAGATTCTCCGCATCGGCCAGGCGCGGTGAGAAAAATTTATCTACCGTTTTATTGGCGGTCAGCGCCTGTTCGACGCGCTGGACGCGATCAATCTGGTCGTCGCTGAAAAAAGGACTCGCAATATAAATATTTACCATCAATCGATTCTCCTGAAGATTCATTGAAAGCTGCAGTCGACCGGTAAAAGTTCGCCTGACAGTCTTCTTCCCTGATAGGCAGTTAGTCTATTCACCTGAGTCGTTAGAATAACTTTATCGATGGATGCTGACTATGTTACGTGCGGCAAAGTGCGCTTTCTCTCGTCCGGCCGATGCCGCCCGGCATCGGCGGCAAGACTTTACATAAAGAACTTCACGGCCTGCTGGAGGGTGGTGCCGACGCCCCATAAAAGCGGCACGCTCACCGCTAACCAGCTTACGGTTAACAGCAGCGTGGACGGGCGGGCCTCCCACGTGAGCTGAGCATCCTTATTGATGGTATACAGACCTTTCGCCTGCTGTTGCTGTTCCGCGGTCATCGCATGCTCTTCCGTCAGCGGACGCACCAGCTGATTACAGATAAAACCCAACACCAGCAGGCCGGTCAGGACCATCAGCGTTATATCGTAGACGCGCTCGGGCGGGACCCCGTGCGTCAACTGATACTCGCGCAGATAGTTCACCAGAACCGGGCCGCTGATCCCCGCCGCCGACCAGGCGGTTAACAAGCGTCCATGAATCGCGCCCACCATTTGTGAGCCAAAGACATCAGCCAGATAGGCGGGAATACTGGCAAAACCTCCGCCGTACATCGAAATGATAATGCACATCGCGCAGACATAAAGCGCGATATAGCCGCCGTGATTCACCAGCGGCAACGTCCCGTACAGCACGGCGCCCAGGCAGAAAATGATCGCAAAGGTCATTTTTCGCCCGCACAGATCGGATACCGATGCCCAGAAAAACCGTCCCAGGATGTTAAACAGGCTGAGCAGGCCGGTAAATCCTGCGGCCATGGTAGCAATGCGTTTCAGCTGCTCGCCGTTCAGCTCATGCCAGCTGAGATCGAGCGACAGCAGTTTGCCGGCAAAGATCTCCTGCAGCATCGGCGAAGCCATACCGAGAATACCGATCCCCGCGGTGACGTTGAGCCATAGCACCATCCACAGCAGCCAGAACTGTGGGGTACGGCAGGCGACGCGGACGTGCACCTGGATCGTGGGATTATTGCGGATCGTTTTTTGCGCCTTCTCGCCCGAAGGGTGCCAGCCCATGGGCGGCAGGCGATAGCCAAAGGTACCGGCAAGCATAAATAGCGCATAAATCGCCGCCAGCGCCAGAATGCTTTGCCATACCCCGTTGCCGGTCGGACCGGCGAAGTAATTCATCAGACCATTTGCCAGCGGCGCCCCCACCAGCGCTCCCCCGCCAAAACCCATGATCGCCATCCCGGCCGCCATTCCGCGCTTGTCAGGGAACCAGCGCAACAGCGTCGAAACCGGTGAAATATAGCCCAGTCCGAGACCGATTCCGCCGATGACCCCGGCCCCCAGCCACAGCAACCATAGCTGATGGAAATAGATGGCGACGCTGGATAGCAGCAGGCCGCCGCACCAGCATAAGGTGGCAATAAAGCTCACCAGCCGCGGTCCAACCTTCTCAAGCCAGCTGCCCCACAGCGCCGCCGAACAGCCGAGAAAAACAAAAAACAGCGTGTAGGTCCAGCCGAGCATGGAGATTTTCCAGTCGCAATCGCGGGTAAACAGCTGCTGCCAGAACGACATATTGACGGGGCATTGAAGGGACTCGCTTCCTCCTATGAGCTGCGACATAGGCAGCCAGTAAACGGAAAACCCATAGGCCATACCTATGCAGAGATGAACGGCCAGTGCGGCCGGTGGCACTAGCCAGCGGTTAAAACCGGGCCTGGCGATGATACGTGGTTTCGCGAAAAAATCGCGTAGGGGAGAGACCGGTGCGGTCGCGATGTTTTCATTCATTTGCGCCATTTTCCTGTCCTTTTTATCTACATTGGCCGACGAATGCTGCGGTCGGGGAACGTAGATAAAAGGCAAGAAAGGTGCCATTTGATTAATTTGTGTACAAAAATGGCGACTGAAGCGAGCAAGCTTCGTCGAAGGGATGAGGCGAAAAGCCAGCCATCGGCGACAAAGGCGCCTGTCGGGATAAAATCGCCGGGCGCGCTATTATTTTGATAAACGTCGATCTCAGAGTGATACGCGGTGCGAGGTGGCGATGGCGCGCGGCGCTGAGCGTCTTTGGCGTCAGCGCTCTCCTCTGCTGGCCAGCACGGTGTTTGCTGTGAAGGGCGGGCGAGGGCGCGTACCGGCCTGCTCGCCCGGCGCACGTTAGCTTAAGGTATCAATCCATTCGCTCTGGCGCGGGTTCTGCCGACGATAGCAGTGTACCGACACCGCCAGCTGCGTCAGGTCGGTGAAGACCATCGGATCGAGCTGAATATGCTTTTTAATCTGCTGCAGCCGGTAGGTGAGCGTATTGCGATGAATCCCCAACAGCAGCGACGTTTTGCCCGGCTCGGCGTTATTGGCAATAAAGCTGCTGAGGGTATCCAGCAGCACTTCGCCGGAATCATGCTCAAGCAGCTGGCGTACGTTATTGATAAAAAAATTGACCATATAGCTGTCTTCCAGCACCCGGAACAGGCAGAGCATCGCCATTTCGCGAAAGTAGTAGATCTGCCGCTGCGGCTGCACTTTGCTCCCCACCTCAATCACCGAACGGGCGAATCGGATGGCCTCGCGAATATCCGGAGCGCTGTCAGCCTGCACGCCAATGCCGATATGGTAATGGCTGATCTGATTGCTGAGGACAAACTCGATGCCCCGCAGCAGCGTTTCCTGGGATTCGCTCAGCGTATTGAGGATCAGGATCTCATTGCTGCCCAGCAAAATGACGTCTCTTACCCCGGCCAACTGCGAGAATTCTCGCAGCAGCGTACTCAGTATTTCGCTTAGCTGATGCTGTTCAACCTGCACGGTCACCACGACCGGCACCAGCGGCGCATCAAAAGCGAAGCCAAGCTCCATCAGGCGATGAAGTGCTTCCTGTCCGGCGGGCGAAGCGCCTTGATCAAGATATTGACCAAACAGGGTATCGCGCAGACGCTGTCGCCAGTTGGTTTCCCGCATCTCTATGGCCTGGCGGACCAGCAGCTCGGCGGTGAGTACCGCCAGTTCAGCATAGCGGCTGATCGCTGCGGGATCGCCGCTGATGCCCACCACCATCACCACGCGATCGTCATAGATAATGGGATGATTAATACCGGGATGCACATTCTGGAAACGCGCGGCTTCCGCGGTGTTGTTAATACAAATGCGTTTACCGGTACGTATCACCTCACGGGCGATCTCATGCTGCTCGCCGATACGATGCCGTTCACCTGAGGCAATGATCTGTCCATGATGGTCAATCACGTTCACGTTATGATGAATTATCGCCATTGCCCGGGCGACAATTTCATTAGCCAGCGCCGTCGTAATAATCATACAGTTATCCGCTTATGTGCCTCTCCGCGCCGCCCGCTCAGAAAGGTTCGTAGAACATTCTCCGCTGCGTCGGCGAGGAGCTGTTCGCATGTGTTCATCGACTCCGCCAGCGGCATAGGGCGCTGGCAAATAGACCACATCGCGTCAATATGGTGTTGATACAATTGCCGACTGCTCTCATCGCGTCCGCCGCAAAGGGCCACAACCGGTACGCCGTGGCGCGCCGCTTTGCCCGCCACGCCCACCGGGGCTTTACCAAAGGCGCTCTGACGATCGAGCCAGCCTTCCCCGACGATGGTCAGCGAGGCATCGCTAAGATGGCGGTCGGCGTTAAGCAGTTCCAGCACCAGGTCAATGCCCGGGCGCAGCGTGGCGCCCGCATAGGCGATCAGCGCGGCCCCCATACCGCCCGCGGCCCCGGCGCCGGGCCGTTCGCTGATGTCGTAGCCGAGCGTTTGCGTAAGCTGCCGACTGTAGTGCGCCATACCCGCCTCCAGTTCCCTGAGCGCGGCCTCGTCCGCGCCTTTCTGCGCGCCATACACCCAGGTGGCGCCATTTTCCCCAAGCAGAGGATTCGTGACGTCGCAGGAGGCCTGTATTTCGGCCTGTCGTAAGCGCGGATCCATGGCGCTTAAATCGATGCGCTGAATATGCGCAAGATCCTGACCCGCCGCGGGAACCGGCAGCAGCGTGCCGTCCTCGCGCCAGAAGCGGGCGCCAAGCGCCTGGGCAAAACCGATACCGCCATCGTTGGTCGCGCTGCCGCCCAGCCCGATAATCAAATGCCGACATCCGGCATCCAGCGCCGCTTTTACCTGCTCGCCCAGCCCAAAGCTGCTGGCCAGACGCACATCCCGCTGCGCTTTCGGCGTGAGCTCCAGCCCACAGCTTTGCGCCATCTCGATAATGGCCCGTTCGCCGGGCAGGATCAGAAACGCGGCCTCTACGGAGAGACCGTAAGGCGAGGTGCAATGCTGCTGCTGCCACCTTGCGCCCTTCAGCTGCGGACTTTCCGCAAGGGCCGAGAGCAGCCCCTCTCCGCCGTCCGACACGGGCATTTCGACCAGCTCCAGCCCCTCGTCAACCCGGCGCAACCCCTGTGCTACCGCTGCGCAAGCGGCCTGCGCGCTACAGCTACCCTTAAACGAATCCAGCGCGATAACAATCTTCATGCGTTCTCCTGCGTTAATGCGCTTTGCGCGGCGTTTTATCGGTGGTCATGAGCTGCAATAACATCCCCAGCAGCGCGCATCCCGCCATGGTAAAGAAGGCGTAGATATAACCCGCCGGATTTTCCCATCCCCCACCGAACTGGATGAGCCAGCCCATAAGCAATGGCGAAATGCCGCCGCCGATAAACATCGCCGTGGTGATAATGCCGTTGGCGGTAGAGGTGGCGCGTTCTTCGGCGGAGTCCGAAGCCATTGCGTAGTAAATAGGCCACACGGCGTTGGCCACCAGGCCAAAAAATAGCTGAATGGCGATAAGACGCGGCATATTGGTGGCGAAATAGAACAGCGCAATGCCGATACTCATCCACAGACCGCAGACGATCAGAGTACGTTTACGGCCAAAGCTATCGGACAGCCAGGGCCAAATTATCTGGCCCAGGGTACCGGTAAGCGTGAAGATAATACTTAGCCCGGCGGATGCTGCCAGCGACAGGCCGGAGACGTGATAAAGATACGGCGGCAGCACAACGTTAATGCCCATATAGACAATTTGCGTCAGCAGGGTATTGCCCGCCGTTAGCGAAATATTGCGGTTGCGCAGGGTGCGTAAAAAGGTCTTCATCCCTTCGCCTTTGGCAACATGGCTGCTTTCCTGGGTCGCCGGGCGCGTCATCCCCTGGCTATCGATATGCTGATAAAGCGTGTTGATGCGATCGGCGGTGGAATATTTCGCCCAGAAAATCATCAGCGGGATGGCGACGATCAGCGCCAGCAGGAAGCAGTAGCGCCAGCTGCCTTCGCCAAATGCGGAAAGCACCAGACTTGCCACCACGCCGCTCAGCAGCGCGCCAATCGGATAGCCGGTATGATGCACCCCCAGCGCGAAGCCGCGTTTCTCTTTCGGCCACCACTCTGCGGTGTTGCTGACGCCGACGGGCTCGCCCCAGCCGGCCCCGAGGTTGACGCCAACGCGCAGCAGCACAAAGACCGTCAGCCCGTGGCTGATCGCTTTAATACCGGAAAGAAAAGAGAGGGCGGTATAGCCCAGCACCAGCGGTACCTGAAAGCGCGCTCGTTTCCAGCCTGAACCGTAGCGATCGCTCCAGATGGAGCCGGGGATATCCAGCACCGCGAGGGCAACCATAATCAGGGCGACGACGTTGCCCCACTGTTCCGGCGAGAGCGAAAACTCTTTAGAGATGACCGGGCCAAGGCGCAGGATCATCTCGCGATCGTAGGCGTTAAGCACCCAGATTAGCCAGCAAACCAGCAGCGAAACCCAGGAGAAACGATGTATCAGCCGCTTTTTTCCACCTTGTTCGCCGGCAGGTGTGTGATTGATTGTTGTCATAGTCGTGTTTACTCCGCGGCGTCGCGACAGCATGATGCGCGCCGCCTGGTGTCAGGGTCAGAGTCAGTTCGCCGGGTATTATTGTTATCGCGGCGAGCCGGAGGTTCGCTTAGCCGGCAAAACGCCGTTCCGCTACGCCGGTCACGCCCAGGTCGTACAGGGCGAACAGGCTGCCGCGCAGCTGATTATCTTCCGGGAAGCGCGGGAGGGGCGGCTGCGCCATTGAGGTGACGTACAGCACGTCAAGGTTTTCGCCGCCGAACATAACGCTGGTCACTTTTTTCACCGGCATCTCAATGATGCGATCGACCTTGCCCTCCGGCGTGTAGCGCACCAGCTTGCCCGCGTAGACCAGCGCGTTCCACAGATAGCCTTCGCTGTCCACGGTGGCGCCATCCGCCGCGCCGCCTTCGCTGCTATCGACACGGCAAAAGACTCGTTCTCCGGAGAGATCGCCGGTCGCGGTGTTGTAGTCCCAGGCGCAGATTTCGCCCGTCCAGGTATCGGCAAAATAGAACGTCTCGCCGGAGGGGCTCCAGCAGGGGGCGTTAGAGACGATGATATTTTTCTTCAGCACGTGTAGTGACAGATCGGCGTCCAGGCGATATAGCGCGCCGCTCGGCTCCTCTTCACGCATATCCATCGATCCGAACAGAAAACGTCCCTGACGATCGACTTTGCCGTCGTTGAGCCGGTTAAAGGGCCGGTCCGCTTCCGGATGGTGCAGCAGCGTCAGCTCGCCGCTGGCGAAGTCGAGCAGATGTACGCCATTCTGTAGCGCCACCACCGCGCCTTCGCCGTTCTGGCGCAGGGCGAACGAGCCAATTTTCTGCCGCACGTCCCAGCTCTTAATCGCGCCGCCCTGCGCGTTACAGGCGAACAGGCGCCCGTCGAGGCTGTCCACCCACCAAAGACGCTGCTGTTCGACATCCCAGACCGGGCTTTCGCCGAGTCGAGTTTTTAAATCCAGTAAGACTTCGATGCGCATAAGGACCTCCTGATTACGCTTTTTCGCCGCCGGCTTGTTTTGCCGATGCTCTGCCAGGGGATGACGAACTTTTGATGAACAGAGACACCAGCGCGCCGATGATCAGTAGCGCGACGGCGAACCATAAGCCGGACGTTGCCGCGCCGGTGCGATCCTCAAACGCGCCGAGAATAAACGGCCCGAGAAAGCCCCCGCACAGCCCGAGGCAGTTAAGCAGGCCGAAGCTGCCCGCCAGCATATGCCCGCTCATGATCGAGGGGAGCCAGTTAAAAATGATGGATTGCATGGCGAAGAACATGAAGGCGGCCAGCGAGAAGCCAAGCAGCGCCACGCCGTGGCCGGCAATCGCGCCAATCGCCATGCCGGTCGCCATGACCAGATATCCGGCCATCAGCATGCTGCGCGAACGCTGTTCCGTCCGGGCGAAACGCGGCAGCAGGATCCCGCCAGCGGCGGCTGCGATCCACGGGATGGCGGTCAGCAGACCGATCTGCAGCGGAGTAAGCTGGCCCCAGCTACCGATGATCCCCGGCAGGAAATAACTCAGGCCGTAAACCGAAAACTGATGGGTAAAGTAAATCAGCACCAGTAACAAAAACACCCGGGTGGTGAGCGCGGTTTTCAGGGAAAATCGGCTTGGCGTATGGCGCGTCTCCTCGGCTTCTTTCTCCAGTACCGCGTTGATAGCCTGCACGTCGTCGCTGTCCAGCCAGCGGGCGTCGGCGGGTTTATCCGGCAGTCTGCGCCAGACGACGAAAGCCAGCGCTATCGCGGGCAGCCCTTCGATAAAGAACATCCACTGCCAGCCGTGCCAGCCGGACATTCCATCAAGGCTTAATAACAAACCGCCCAGCGGCGCGCCGATAATGTTGGCCAGGCAGACCCCCAGCAGGAACAGACCGGTGGCTTTAGCGCGCTCTTCGCGGCCAAACCAGAGGGTCAGGTAGTAAATAATGCCCGGATAGAGCCCCGCTTCGGCAGCGCCGAGCAAAAGGCGCATCACGTAAAAGGACGTAGGCCCGGTGACAAACGCCATACCGCAGGAGATGATCCCCCAGGTGATCATGATGCGGGCGATCCAGCGCCGCGCGCCAATCCGGGTTAAAAACAGGTTGCTGGGGATCTCCAGCACCGCGTAGGTGAGAAAAAACAACCCGGCCCCGAGGCCGAATGCGGTTGCGGAAAGGCCGATATCCACCGACATGGTCGCTTTCGCCATGCCAATATTGGTGCGATCAATAAAGCTGATGATGTACGCCACGATAAGCAGCGGCATCAAATGGCGGTAGATCTTTTTATGGGTGCGCTGTAGTGGCGTCCCGTTTACCGCCTTTTCATTTATTGCGGACATGGTTATTATTTCCCCGTATTCGTGGTCAGAAGCCTTGCCGGGATCGAGACGATCCCGTTCGTCAGCTCACAGGTTGTCGCCGGGTGCTGACCCGAACGACGCCCGGCCCGAAGCCCCACTTCGGGCCGTCTTTTCCTAAGCGCCTTCGCGCTCGAACAGCATAGAAATCCCCTGGCCGCCGCCGATGCACATGGTGACCAGACCGGTGCGCGCGCCGCTGCGCGCCATTTCATACATCAGTTTGACCGGCAGGATCGCACCGCTGGCGCCCACCGGGTGGCCGAGGGCGATCGCGCCGCCGTTGACGTTAACGCGGGCTGGATCGAGACGCAGATCGTTCATCACCGCCAGCGCCTGGGCGGCGAAGGCCTCATTGAGTTCAATTAAATCGATGGCGTGAACATCCATATTGAGACGGTCCATCAGGCGTCGGGTGGCGGGAGAGGGGCCAAACCCCATAATCTCCGCGCCGCAGCCGGCGACCGCCCAGCCGCGAATGCGCATGCGCGGAGTTAAGCCGCGCTGTTCCGCCTGCTGGCGGGTCATCATCACCAGCGCGGCCGCGCCGTCGTTAATGCCGGAGGAGTTGGCCGCCGTCACCACGCCGTCGGCTTTAAATGCCGGACGCAGCGCGGCGAGCTTTTCGCGCGGGGTGTCGCGCGGGTGTTCATCGGTCGCGAACAGGCGGGTCGCTTTTTTGCCGTCCGGCACCTCAAGGGCCAGAATCTGCTCGCGGAAGCGATCCTCAGCGATCGCCTTCAGCGCCTTCTGCTGGCTCGACCAGGCGAAATCGTCCATCGCTTCACGGGTAATACCGAAGCGTTGCGCAACGTTTTCCGCCGTGATGCCGTTGTGATAAGGCCCTTCCGGCCAGGTGAGGATGGAGATCAGTCCATCTTCCAGCTCGCCGTGGCCCATGCGATAGCCATCGCGCGCTTTGCGCAGGTAGTAGGGCAGCTGGGTCATATTTTCTGTTCCGCAGGCGACGACCACCTCGGCCTGGCCGCTTTGCAGCTGCATCATGCCGTCCGCCAGGGCCTGAAGTCCGGAGCCGCACTGGCGGTTAACCGAATACGCGGTGCTCTCCTGCGGGATCCCCGCCCGCAGCTGGCAGATGCGGGCGATAAAACCGCTTTCGGCGATTTGCCCGACGTTGCCGACGATCGTTTCGTCGATATCCTGCGGCGCAAGTCCGGCGCGGGCGATCGCTTCGCGAATGACCGCTGCTCCGAGGTCATGCTGGTGGGTATGCTTAAGACTGCCGTTAAACGTGCCAATAGCGGTACGGACGCCGCTGACAACCACAATATCATTAGCCTGTGTCATCGTTTTTCTCCTTACAGCACCATGCCGCCGCCGACGTTAATCACTTCACCGTTGATATAGCGCGCGCCGTCAGACGCCAGAAACGCCACGCACTCGCCAACGTCTTTCGCCTCCCCGGCGTAGCCCGCAGGGATTTTGTTGATCATGATTTGCCAGACGTTTTCCGGGACGCCGCGCGTCATATCGGTATCGATAAAGCCCGGGCAGATGGCGTTAACCGTGACGCCTTTTTTCGCCAGTTCGCGGCAGGCGGTTTTGGTCATTCCCACCACGCCGGCTTTTGACGCCGAATAGTTGGTTTGTCCGACGTTGCCAAGCCAGCTGGCGGAAGCGATATTGATAATGCGGCCCGCGCCGCGCTCGCGCATGCGGACGGCGGCCTGCTGCATACAGAGAAAAGTGCCCTTCAGATTGACATCGATCACCGTGTCCCAATCCGCTTCGGAGAGTTTGTGCAGCATGGCGTCGCGGTTGATTCCGGCGTTATTCACCACAATATCCACCGGGCCAAACGCCTCTTCGGCCTGGGAAAACAGCGCTTCGACCTGCGCTTTTTCACCGATATTGCAGCTGATAAACAGCGCCTGTGCGCCCGATTCGCGCAGGGACGCGGCGGCGGCTTCGCCGTGCGCGTCGCGATCGGCGATGATCACTCGCGCGCCTTCCCGCGCAAGCACCTGAGCAATGCCAAAGCCGATACCGCGCGCGGCGCCGGTAACAATGGCGGTTTTACTGGCAAGTTTCATAGCTAATTTCCTTGTGAGTCAGAGGATGTATTCCGGGACAGATGTTCCGCGAGGCCGCAGGGCTGCGGGGTGAACAAGCGACTGTCCATAACCTGAAGATCCGCGGCGATCGCCGGACGAAAATCCATATGCGCCAGGATGTCGCGCTCAAGATCGATACCGGGGGCGATTTCCGTCAGCACCGGCCCCTCCGGGCGTAGTTCGAAAACCGCCCGTTCAGTGACGTAATGCATGGTTTGTCCTTTGGCGCGGGCCAGCTCGCCGTTGTAAGAAATCTGATTAACCCCGGCGACGAATTTACGTACCTCGCCTTCGCGCCGGATATGCAGGGCCCCTTGTTCACAGGCGATCTCCAGCCCTTTGGCGGTAAAAGAGGAGCAGAACACGACGTGGCGGGCATTCTGGGTGATATCGATAAAACCGCCCGCGCCGGGGCAGGATGCGCCGAGCCGCGTGGCGTTGACGTGGCCGTGCGGGTCCATCTCACCGGCGCCCATAAAGGTGATATCGACCCCCGCGCCGTTGTAATAAAGCATTTGATCCTGGTGGCTTATCATCGCGCTCAGGTTACGACCAATGCCGAAATCAACGCCGCCCGCCTGCTGCCCGCCGTAGATCCCTGATTCCACGGTGATGGTGACCTGCTCGCCGAGCCGTTCTTCGTGAATGATGGCGCCAATAACATCGTTGGGAATGCCGGTGCCGAGATTGATGACGCAGCCTGGCGTCAGATAGCGGCAGGCAATTCGTCCGATAAGCTTGCGCAGGTCGAGCGGCAGCGGCGCGTTCTGCGCGGCGGGTAGCTGGATATCGCCGCACAGCGCCGGATCGAAGTCCCAGCTGGAGGTCTGGCGATGATCCGCTTGCGGCTCTTCGCACACCACAATGGCGTCGATCAGGTTGCCGGGAACGGTGATGCTTTTCGGATGCAGCGAGCCTTTCGCCACGCGATATTTCACCTGCGCCAGCACCTTCGCCCCATAGCGTCTGGCGGCGAGAACCGCGTGCAGAACTTCCAGCTTCATCACCTCTTCATCGGTCGTGAGGTTGCCGTCTTCATCAGCATGGGTGCCGCGCACAATGACCACGTCCAGCGGAATGGCCGGGTAGAACAGATATTCGTCGCCGCGAAACGTCACGTGCTCGATCAGATCGGACCGTTCGCGGGTGCGGGCGTTCATCCGCCCGCCTTCCATGCGCGGATCGACAAAGGTACCGAGCCCGACGGGGGAAAGCCGCCCGGTAAGCCCGGCGGCCATCGCGCTATAGAGATGGACGATCTGCCCCTGCGGCAGGCACCAGGCTTCCACTTCGTTGTTGTTGATCATCGCCATCCAGCGCGGCGCCAGGCCCCAGTGCGAGCCGATAAGCCGCGTCACCATACCCGGATGGGCGAAGTGCTGGATGCCGCGCTGGCGATCGCTTTGCCCAGCGGCATGCAGCAGCGTCAGGTCGCGCGGTTCGCCCGCGGTCAGAAAGCGCGCTTCGATAGCGCTTAAAATGGACTCCGCCGCGCCGATAAGCGTCATCCCGACGGTGCAGACGGTGTCGCCGCTGGCGACCCACTGCGCCGCTTGATGGGCGTCGATAAATTTGCTGCTCACTTTTTATCCTCCGTTGATAGCGTGATGATGGATTCCGCGAGGCGCGTTTTGAGCTGCTGTTTGCTCACTTTTCCGTTATGGGTACGCGGTAAAACGCGGGTGAAAATAATGCGCGCCGGCAGCTTAAAGCGGGCGATTTTGATCTTTAGCCAGCCGAGGATCTCTTCGCTGGTCAGGTGGTGCTGGCCGTCCGGCACGATAAACGCCACCGGCTCTTCGCCATAGACCGGGCTGGGGGTCGGGATCACGGCAACTTCCCGCACTCCCCGATAGGTAGAGAGGATGTTCTCCAGCTCCAGCGAGTAGATCTTCTCTCCGCCGCGATTGATCATGTCCTTGCTGCGGTCTTTGATGTACAGCCAGCCTTCGTCGTCGAGATAGCCCAGATCGCCGGTACAAAACCAGCCCTGCGCATCGCAGCTCGGGCGTCGTTCGCTGTGCTGCCAGTACTCGCGGATCACCACATCGCCTTTTAGCCAGATATGCCCGATTTGCCCGGCGGGGAGGGGCTGCTGGCGATCGTTGCGGATCGTAATGGCGAGGCCGGGGATCGCCTGGCCCGAACTGCCGCATTTATCGCTGCCCCAGACGTCGCCCGGAAAAATCGTCGCGGGTGAGGTCGTTTCGGTGAGACCGTAGATCGGCTGAATCGCCGTATGCGGAAACAGGGTTTTTAACTCGTTGATCAGTCCGTCGCTCAGGTGGCCCGCGCCGCAGGCAATCGTGCGTAGCGCGGGAAAATCGCCCGGATGGCTGGCGCTCTGCTCGCGCGCGGCCTGGCACAGTAGGATAAAAATGGTTGGCGAGCCGTGCAGAAAGGTAATGTTCTTCTCGCGCAGGGTGTTGATCACCTGCGGGGCGTTGAACCGGTGCTGAAGCCAGATGCTCGCGCCGAGGCTAATAAACAGCGCCAGCAGCGCCGACAGGCCGGTGATGTGATAGATAGGTACCGCCAGAATGGTGCTATCCGCGGCGGTGAGATTCAGTTTTTGCGTATAGGCGTCAATCGCGCAGAGCAGGTTATTGTGCGTGATAATCGCCCCTTTCGGCTCTCCGGTGGTACCGGAGGTGAACATCATCACCGCCGTATCGTCGCGGTTAACCGGGACCGGCTGGCGGGTCAGCGGTTCGGGAAGTGAGAGCGCCTGCCATTCGCTGAGTGAAACCGCGCGCGCGTCGGGGGTGTGTTTCAGCCAGTCCTGTACGGTCGCATCGAACAGCACGACCCGCGGGGCGATATGGCCCACCAGCTCCTCGCTCTCGGCCTGCTTAAGCTTAGTGCTGAAAGGCACCACTTCGATGCCCAGACCAAGCGCGGCAAAAAGGACCTCGCAAAAAGCGGGATGATTCCCCCAGGCCAGCAGGATTCGGTCGCCTTTGCGCAGCGACCAGACCTGGTCAAGCTGCGCCATCGCTCGCTGTACCCGCAGGTGAAAATCGCGGTACAGATAGCGCCGATCCTCAAACGCCAGCGCCAGGGCATCCGGGCTACGGGCGGCGCTGTGGCTCAGGGCCTGGTACAGATTCTGGAAGTCGGCGGAGGTGCTGCTCATTTGTCTCTCCTGATATTACGTATTGACTGGAAGTAGTCTGGGGAAATTCAGGAGAGGAAATTGCCGAATGGCTCACAATAGAAAATCAACAAAACAGAAGCAATTTTGTAACATTGCACAATAGGCAGGAGAGGCCGGGTGGGGGGGAGAAAATCTGGAATCAGGCAGGCTTTTGTAAAGCCTGAGGAAGCCCGCTTTTAGACCCGTATTAACCGGGCCTAAAAGGGAGAAGGGGATCAGGCCGGCCGCTTAGCGCTTAAAGGCATCGAACTCGAGCCGTTCGCCATCGGGGCCGCGAATAAGCAGGAAGCGCACGTTGTCTTCTTCTATCGGCCCTTCATCGAGCGGATAACCGAGCGCCGCCAGCCGCTGCTGCACCGCATCCAGGTCGCGGACTTCCAGCGCCAGATGATCGATACCGCAGCGAGGAGCGTCAAAGGGCGTTCCTGCGGGAAGCTGATACAGCTCGAGGACGGCGCCCGCCATTTCCAGGAACGCGACTTCAATAGTGCCCTGCGGCGACGGCTTGCTAAACCGCTGCTGGCGCTGAAAGCCCAGCGGTTCATAGAAGGCAAGCGAACGCGTTAAGTCACTGACCTGATAGCCAATATGAGCAATTGTGTTGATAAGTTCGCGCATGTTATACCCCCTTACGCACGCACCAGAAACCGTAGAAAGCGACATACACAAAGCACAGGAGCGGAGCGATAAAGGCGATTTGCATATTGCCGCCGTTCATATCCGAGATAATGCCCATCACCAGCGGAATAACGGCCCCGCCGATAATCGACATCACCACGATCGAGCCTGCGGTCTGGGTATCTTTCCCCATCCCTTTGATGACCAGACCAAAGTTCGTCGGCCAGCATGGCGCCATACAGAAGCTGACCAGAATGAGCGCATAGACCGCCAGCATTGAACTGCTGAATACGGCAACCAATAAAAGGACAGTGGCGGCCAGGGCAAAGCTACCGAGCAGCAGCGCCGGGTTCAGGCGGTTCATCAACCAGGTGGCCACGGTTTTACCCACAGCGTAAATCACCAGAGAAGCCAGCAGCCAGTAAGTCGCGGAGTGCTCGCTGGTGCCCTGCTGCACGAGCTGCACAAAGCGAATCGTGAAGCTCCATACGCCAACCTGGGCGCCGACGTACAAAAACTGCGACAGGATCCCGAGGCGAAAGCGCGGGATAGCAAACAGGCGTTTCAGCGTAGGTCCCATGCTTTCCGTCGGGAGTTGCTGCTGCTGAGAGGGCGTGCCCTTGCACGACGGGAATTTAATAAACACGAACACCAGCGCCAGCACCACCAGCACGGAGCCGATAATCAGATAGGGTCCGACCACCTGGCCGACCATTTGATGGCGCGCAGCGTCCGCGGCGGCGGCGGGCATCGCCAGCAGCTGTTCATGGCTCGGATCGTTCTCGCCAAACACCATCACCTGGCCAATCAGCACGCCGGAAATCACGCCCAGCGAGTTGAAGATCTGCGAAAAGTTAATGCGCTGGGTGGACGATTGAATCGGGCCCAGCAGGCTTGAATAGGTGTTTGCCGACGTTTCCAGAAAAGAGAGTCCGCAGGCGATCACCCCCAGGCAGGCGAGGAACGCGCCGTAGGTCATGATCTGCGCGGCCGGAACGAACAGGAAGCAGCCGAGGGCGTACAGGCACAGCCCAATAATGATCGCCGCTTTATAGGAATAACGCTTTATCAGCGCCGCCGCAGGCAGGGCGACAAAAAAGTAGCCGAGGAAAAAAATCGACTGTACCAGCGCCGTCTGGGTATCCGTTAAATCGAAGCCCTTTTTAAACTGGGCGATCAAAATATCATTCAGGTTGCCCGCCATCCCCCATAGCGCAAACAGGCAACAGACCAGTAAAAATTGCAGCCAGGGGGTATGCGGTAAATACGCGCTGGTGTCCAGTTTTTCATTGTGGACCGCCGCTTTATCGACCTTATCCGTGATTAGCGTACTCATTGAGCTATCCTCTTAATGGTTTTTATACAGTAGGGTTTATGCCATTTCATAATCAGAGGCGGCACGCAAAAGCCGTTCTCGTGCCTCCTGGTACTCAGGTAAAGATGATGCGCCCTGCTTTTCGACGCTGACGGCGGCGTAGGCCGCCGCAAATCGGGCTGCGGCATGCAGCGGCTCGCCGCAGGCCAGTCGCGCCGCCAGCGCGCCGTTGAAGGCATCGCCCGCGCCGGTGGTATCGCGGGGATGAGAAGGAAAGCACGGAATAGGGGATTTCACGCCCTGCTCGCTCAGCAGGGCGCCCTTTGCGCCGAGGGTGATAATGACGTTGCGCGCGCCCTGAGCATGCAGCGCATCGGCGGCCTCGGCCGCGGCCGCCAGAGAGTCAACCCGGCGCCCGGTCATTAACCCGGCCTCCGTGGCGTTCGGCGTGAGCAGATCCACTTTGCTTAGAAAGGCGTGCTCAACGGGCTGCCAGGGCGCAGGATTGAGCACCACGAAGGCCCCGGCCTCTTTGCCGGCGTCAACGACCTGCTCAATGGCGGAAAGATTGTTCTCCAGCTGAACCAGCACCACATCCGCGCAGCCGATAGCGGGAATGCAGCCGGCGATTTCATCATCGGTCACCGTCATATTCGCGCCGGGGTCGACGGCAATCATGTTTTCGGCATCATTGCCGGCCACATAAATCAGCGCGTTGCCGGTGGGGACGTCTTCGGCGACCAGCAGCGTCACGGCATTGAAGCCCACGCCTTTCAGATGACGGCGGGCAAAATGGCCGAAGGTATCATTGCCAATCTTGCCGATATAGTGGACATTCGCCCCCGCTTTTAGCGCGGCGGTGGCCTGGTTCGCCCCTTTCCCCCCGGCGCTGGTCATACTCCCGCAGGCCACTAACGACTCGCCCGGTACCGGAAAGCGCTCCACCCTGGCAACCATGTCGAAATTGAATGAACCAAAAACACAGACTTTTCCTGACATCATTCGCTCCTTTATACGAGCTCGGGGGAGTGCAGCGCGGCGGACAGATCGCGGGACATTTTTTCCCAGGCCTGCTCAAGCGGCATATCCGGGCGGAATAAACCGCTGCTGCCCATGACCAATATCTGCGCCCCGGCTCCCAGCAGCTCGCGGTAGGTGTTGCGATTGCATGAGCCGTCGACTTCCAGCAAGAAGCTGAGGTTGCCGCTCTCTTTTAGCTGATGAAGCTGCGCGATTTTGGCGAGCATTTCGGGAATAAAAGGCTGACCGGCATAGCCTGGATCGACGGTCATCACCGTCACCTTATCGAGCAGATGCAGATAGTGCTGGATGCTCTCAACCGGCGTGGCGGGATTGAGCACCACGCCCACCTCTTTCCCCGCCTGGCGAAGCATATTGATGAGCCGGAAGGCTTCGCGGCAGATGGTTTCCGGATGCAGTGAAATAGCGTCAGCGCCGGCTTCTATCAGCGACGGGATAAACGAGGCGGGCTCTTCGACCATCAGGTGGACATCGATGGGAAGCGATGTGTAGGGACGAATTTGCGCCACAAAGCTGGCCGATAGCGCCAGATTTTTGACATAGTGGCCGTCCATTATGTCGACATGCAGCCTGTCGGCTTTGCCGTTTAAAAAGTGCAGCTGTTCCGTCAGCTTCATCATGTCCATACACATGAGCGAGGGAGAAAGGTAATAACGCATAAGGCCTCATTTATTCCGGTAGTGGCTGATTTCAGGCAAAGTCTGGCCCTGCCGCGGGAAGCAGCGTTTCGACATTGCGCGTATTAACCGTCACGTCATGACGGCGTACTCAGGCGATTTGTAGGCCGACGTTATGCCAGGTCATCTCTTTTTCCAGCAGCGGATCGACAAACTTTTCGGTCACCAGACAGTCCAGCTCGCCCAATCCGCCGATGCGCGCGACGCCTGTTCGCCCCAGCTTGCTGCCGTCGACCAATGCCACGGTCTGACGGGCCGCCAGCATCATCTGTTTCAGCAGCGCAGCGTGGGCTTCCGTACCCGCATATAAGCCGCTATCGCGCTCCAGACCCTGGCAGGAGAAAAAGAGCGTATCGATGGCATACTCGCGCAGCGTTCGTGAGGCAGTTTCACCGAAGAACGACTCTTCGGTCGGGGAGAAGTCGCCCCCCAGCCCCACGAGATGCAACGAGCGTCGGCTCATCAGGGTTTGTAAGATGCGGATGGAGGGCGTAATAACCGTTAACGCCATCTCCGGCATCTGCCGGGCCAAAAACCAGCTGGTGCTGCTGCCGTCCAGGACGATGGTCTTTCCCGGCTGGAGAAACTGCAGCGCTTTACGGGCAACGCGCATTTTGCCTTCGCTGTGCAGCAGCGTTCTTTGCTGAAAGCTTCCCTGGCTATCTTCGACCGGCAGGGCGGACGCTGCCGCTCGGGTCGTCGGCAGCGGGTTTTCCGCCGCCAGCGCTCCGCCGTGGCTCCGATTTAAGATCCCTTTCCGTTCCAGCTCGCTCAGATCGCGGCGAATCGTTTCCCTTGAGACCCGAGTCGCTTGCGCAATCTCATTCACCCGCATCACGCCGCGTTGGCCCAGCAGTTCAACAATCAAACGATGACGTTCCAGCGGCAACATAGCTCTCTCCTGAAGTACATAATCAGATTACCTTTCCCTTGCGCAGGGCGTTGAGACCTCGGGAATGTCCGGCGAAGGCGAGCTTTTCGCTGCCGGACAGTGTGATAGCGCACGCATTTCGGCTGCACTGCCGCCAGCGTTTTTGCTATCTCGCCCGCTATTCAGGCATAAACAAAAACAAACAAAAATAAATGCAATATTGCCTTTGCGCCCGTTTATGACCGTTTACGCCCGCTTTGCGAGGGCACTGTTCATTTCTTGCCTGCTAATTAAAAACAAATGAAAATAAAAAAATGCTAAATCGATCACGTTATTTTCATTTGATGCGTTTTTAAATGGATTTAAGCCGAATAACAGCATTAAATGAAAGTAATTAAAAACAAAGAGCAGGATAAGACCATGAATGAAACAACCCATCGTTTTGCACGTTTAGTTGACCTGAGCGCAGTCCAGGCCACCAGTACCGAAGCGGACGTTCGCGCCTGCGCCGAGCTGGCTGCCCGATACAACATTATTTCCGTCCACGTTCTGCCCTGCTGGACGCGTTTTCTCAGTACGTTGCTGCCGCAGCAGGGCACAGGAGAGGTGATGATTGGCGGGCCGGTCGGCTTTCCCGGCGGCGGGCATGCCACCGACACCAAGGTTCAGGAGGTGCGCCAGCTGATTGCCGACGGCGCCCGCGAAGTGGATATGGTGGTGAATATTGGCAAAGTGTTATCCGGCGATTATGACTATGTGCGCGAAGATTTGCGCCGCGTGGTGGAAGCCGCCGCCCCGGTACCGGCCAAAGTGATCCTCGAAACGCACTATCTCAATGAGGAGCAGATTCGCCGTGTGTGCGATATCGCCGTAGAGGTGGGGATGAAGTGGGTCAAAACCTCTACCGGCTGGGCGCCCACCGGCGCCACGGTGGAAAAAGTCAGCATCATTGCCGACCAGCTTAAAGGCCGAATCGATATCAAAGGGGCCGGAGGCATTCGCGATCTGGCCACGGTGCGCGCGCTCTACCAGCTTGGCGTCCGCCGCTTTGGCATGAGCCATGGCGCGGTCACAAAGGTGCTGGCTGAACTGGAGCAGCATCCGGAACGTTTTCCCGAGCTGAACGCCGATTAAACTGAGAGACCGCGGGCCTGATGGCCCGCTTTAAGAGGTCACCGGAGTCAGTGATGAAAGATAAAATACTCACGATTGATGTTGGCACTGGCAGCACCCGCGCCGCTATTTTGCGCATTGACGGCGCGATGATCGGCTTTGCGCAAAGAGAGTATGAGCAAACCACGCCGCGTGCGGGCTGGTCAGAACAGGCCCCTTCTCTATGGTGGCAGGCCGCCTGCGACTGCATACGCGAGGTGCTTTACCGCTATCCTGAAACGGCTGCGCAGATTGCGGTTATTGGCGCCTGCGGGCAAATGCACGGTACCGTTCTACTGGACGATCGCGGCGAGCTGGTGGAGGACAGGGCGCTGCTGTGGAATGATAAGCGTAGCCAGCCGCAGGTGGATGCCTTTAGCGCGCGCGAAGGGCGGGAGAAGTGGCTGGCGCATTTAAATAATCCACCCGCGGCGGCGTGGCCCGCTTTTAAATTAGCCTGGTGGCGTGAACATCATCCGGAGCGCTGGCCGCAGCTCGCCAAAGTGTTAATGCCGAAGGACTATATTAATTTCATGCTGACCGGCGCCCTGGCGACCGACTATAGCGAGGCGTCCTGCTATTTCCTGATGGACAGCGAAACCCGCGCCTGGTCTTCGCAAGCCTGCGAAACGTTTGGTCTGCGGGTCGATCAGCTACCGGATCTTAAACTTTCCAGCGACATAATCGGCCAGGTGACCCCACGCGCAGCCGGCCTGACGGGCCTGCCGGCGGGTATCCCGGTGGTTGCCGGTACGTCGGATATGGCGGCCTCTTTACTGGGTTCGGGAGTGTATGAACCGGGGATGGCGTCCGACTCTACCGGCACGTCGACGCTGATTACGGTGGTATCGCCGCGGCCGTTGCGCCATCCGTTGGTCAATAACCTTCATCTGGCTAACGCGGCCTGGGGCGGATTTACGATTCTCGACGCCGGCGGCGATGCCGTCCGCTGGGCGCGGCTGGCGCTGGCCGATAACCAGATTACGCATCCGCAGCTTTTGCAGGAAGCGGCAGCGGTGCCGGCGGGCGCGGAAGGGCTGCTCTTTCTTCCCTATCTGACCGGAGAACGCCTGGCCGAACACACGAACTCGCGGGCGCAGTTTTTCGGCCTGCAGCGTAAGCATCGCCGCGGTCATTTATTCCGCGCGGTCCTGGAAGGGGTGGCCTTTGCGTCCTGGCGCAATCTTCGCCAGCTGCAGGCGTGCGGGCAATATCCGCAACAAATGATCGCTTCCGGCGGCGGCGCGCGCAGCCCGCTGTGGCTTGAAATCAAAGCCGCGGCGTACAATCTTCCGATATTATCTACGCGCAATCAGGAGAATGGCGTCACCGGATGCGGTATTATCGCCGGGGTTGGCGCGGGGCTGTACGCCGATTTTGCCAGCGGCGTGCGCCAGACGGTGCAGTTCGACAAACTGATTTCGCCAGATCCCCGTCTGCGGGATTATTACCACGCCTGCAGCGAGCTTTTTGATACGCTGTACCGGCAATCCACCGCCTTATACGACAGGCTGGATGCGCTCAGCGTGGGACCCGACTGATACGCAAAGGTAAGCCAGCGCCGCATCGCGCGTAACGTGCCGTAAATAAGAGAGAGGCAGAATGTTTGCAGAAGAAAGACAGGAGAAGTTGCTCAGTATTCTCAGGGAAAAACGCAAAGTGGCTGTTTCTGAGATGTGTGACGTCTTTAATGTATCTGGCGCCACCATTCGTGCCGATCTCCGCCAGCTGGAAGATGAGGGGCTGCTGACCCGTACCCACGGCGGCGCCGTTCTTCGGACGCGGGCGAGCTTTGAACAGGCGTCGGACGCGCGCGAAATTGTTAACCTCAGCGCGAAAGAGCGGATCGGCCAGCGCGCGGCGGCGCTGGTTGAGGATGGCGACATTATCGTGCTGGATACCGGTACCACGACTCTGCATATCGCGCGCAATATTCGCGACCGACAGAACGTTACGGTGGTCACCAATGATTACCAAATCGCCCGCGAGCTGGAAGCCAGCCCCTCTATTCAAACCATTCTGCTGGGTGGGATCGTCAAGAAGGGATACCACTGCGTGGTGGCGATCAACGGACGTTCCATACTTGATACCCTGAACGTCGATAAAGCGTTTATGGGCGCCAATTCGCTGTCGCTGAAACACGGCGCCTGCGTGGCCGATATCATGCTGGCAGAAACGAAACGCGGCATGGTTGAACACGCCAGTCAGGTGATTATCGTCTGCGACTACAGCAAGCTGAATAATACCTCGCTTGCCCAGTTTACCGCCGCGGATCGTATTGATACCGTGGTGGTGGATCGTCTGCCTGATGACGTTCAGGCGTATCGTCATGCCGGCATTCAGGTGATCTCTCTGGATGAAGAGGCGCATCTCTAGCGTGCGGTTCCGGCGGCGCTAATTTAGCGGGAGAAGACGTTTTATTTTACGCGTTGCCTCTGTGGTAAAACTTTTCTCTTTATTAAATGCGTAACGACCTGTCTGGGTTGGGGGCAGCGCCTCTTCTCTGGCATATTCTGCTGTGATGCCTGCGGTAACCCACGGATATGATTAACGAATTTCCTCCGAAAAGCCGGGGGTAATCTACAGAACCCGCGCCACTTCATGTATGATTTTTCTCCCCGTTCGGGCGGCTGCGCTGATTTTCACCGGCCGCGCGCCGAGCGGTCGATCATTGCGGATAATGATTCAGGCGAAGAATACGATTCGTCGCCAACGATAAATAACAATCCCGACCATCTTTCAGAACGCTGAATTATCGTGAGGGCATCACAGGGAGCATGACTATGAAAGGCGCTTATCTCGCACTTGCGCTCGGTTTATTTACCGGTTCGGCGCTGGCGGCCGAGCGGGTGATCCATTTTGGCACCAGCGCAACCTATCCGCCGTTTGAATTCGTCGACGGCAATAATCAGGTGGCGGGTTTTGATATTGATATCGCCAGAGCGGTATGTAAGGAGCTACAGGCTACCTGCAGCTTCACCAATCAGAGTTTTGATAGCCTTATTCCGGCACTGCGTTTTAAGAAAATGGATGCGGCGATCGCCGGGATGGATATCACGCCGCTGCGTGAGAAGCAGGTGGATTTTTCGACGCCGTACTTCAACGAACTGTCGGCGGTGGCGGTCGTGCGCAAAGATACCTTCCACACCTTTGCCGATTTAAAAGGCAAGAAGCTTGGTCTGGAGAACGGCACTTCCCATCAGCGCTACCTTCAGGATCGCCATCGTGAGATTGCGTCGCAGGCCTATGACAGCTATCTGAACGCGCTTGTCGATCTGCGTAACGGGCGGCTGGACGGCGTGTTTGGCGACGTATCGGCGATGAAAAACTGGTTAAAGGAAAACCCGGATTTCGTCATCATGGATGAGCGCGCCACCGACCCGGAGTATTACGGCAAAGGGCTGGGCATTGCGCTGCGTAAGGGCAATCCGCTGCTGGCGGAGATCAACCAGGCGCTGGAGAAAGTGATGGCTTCACCTGAATACAGCGAAATTAAAGATCGCTGGATTAAATAATCCAGCCGATAGCGACCGGGAGTCTTAACCATTCTGCGTCACGCCCGTTCTTCGCCAGGAACGGGAGCGATTCGTGACGCATTTGTTTTATATGCCAGTAAAACCTCTTTCTGTCGCTTAAAACGTCGTAATCCCTTCTTCGCCTTTCTGGCGCCCGGAATAGCGACTTTATAGCCGAATTTATTCTTCTCTTCGCCACGCGGGGACGGGCGGTGCGCCACTTTCGCTTGCTGGCAGCGGATAGCGGATTATTCGTTCTTGCGGGTAACGTTTTCTTCACAATGACAATTGTGCATTTTATCGCTCTTTCCCCTCGTTGAGCATCTCAGGCATGTATTTATTAAGGTTATTGGTAGACAACAGCGTTGGCTGAACGGCACGGATAGCTATAAAAATAATTATATTTAACCGTTTGTTTTATAAATAAAAAGATATCTAAGATGCTCTGTTTTATGATGTCAATCACATTTTCTCTCTCGCCAACTTTAAATCTGTAAAAGTAGACGTTTGTCGACTTTTCATCTAAAAAGTTGGGGGAAGGGACTAGACAGGACCATTATTAGGTTATCAAATGGTTAAATAACGTCACATTAAATGTGAATGATTGGCCTTGTGTATAAAAGGCCAACACGCTTTCCGCTGCGCTAAAGCGCTGCGGACATCTTTGGGAGAAGTTATGCATTCCTCTGTTAATAAAAATGAATCTCGGACCTTTTTCGGTCATCCTTACCCGCTCGGTTCGCTGTTTTTCACCGAAATGTGGGAACGGTTCTCGTTTTACGGCATTCGTCCATTACTGATCCTGTTTATGGCGGCCACCGTCTATGACGGCGGGATGGGGCTGGCGCGTGAGAACGCTTCGGCCATCGTCGGGATTTTTGCCGGGACCATGTATCTTGCCGCGCTGCCCGGCGGCTGGCTGGCGGACAACTGGCTCGGGCAACAAAAAGCGGTCTGGTATGGTTCGATACTGATCGCGCTGGGCCATCTCTCCATCGCGCTGTCGGCGGTGATGGGCGATAGCCTGTTCTTTATCGGCCTGATGCTTATCGTGCTCGGTTCCGGCCTGTTCAAAACCTGTATTTCGGTGATGGTTGGTACGCTGTACAAGAAAGGCGATGCGCGCCGCGATGGCGGCTTCTCGCTGTTCTACATGGGCATCAACATGGGCTCGTTTATCGCCCCGCTGATCTCCGGCTGGCTGATCAAATCCCACGGCTGGCACTGGGGCTTTGGCATCGGCGGCATCGGGATGCTGGTCGCGCTGATAATCTTCCGCGTCTTTGCCGTCCCGGCGATGAAACGCTATGACAGCGAAGTCGGCCTCGATTCCACCTGGAACAGCCCGGTAGTGAAACGAAACGGCGTCGGCGCATGGCTACTGGCGCTGACGGTAGGCGTAGCGGTTATTGTCGCGTTGATTGCCCAGGGCGTTATCGTGATTAACCCGGTGGCGGTGGCCAGCGTGCTGGTCTACGTGATTGCGGCGTCGGTGGTGCTCTATTTTATCTACCTGTTCGTCTTCGCCGGGCTGAGCCGTAAAGAGCGCGCTCGCCTGCTGGTATGCTTTATCCTGCTGATTTCGGCGGCCTTTTTCTGGTCAGCGTTTGAGCAGAAACCGACCTCGTTTAACCTGTTCGCTAACGACTATACCAACCGTACGATCGGCTCGTTCGAGATCCCGGCGGTGTGGTTCCAGTCGATTAACGCCCTGTTTATCATTCTGCTGGCGCCGGTATTTAGCTGGGCCTGGCCTGCGCTGGCGCGCAAAAACGTACGTCCGAGCAGCATCACCAAGTTTGTTATCGGTATTTTGTGCGCGGCGGCGGGCTTTGGCCTGATGATGCTGGCGGCGCAAAATGTCCTGAGCAACAACGGCGCGGGCGTTTCGCCGATGTGGCTGGTGGGCAGCATTCTGATGCTGACGCTGGGCGAGCTGTGCCTCAGTCCGATTGGTCTCGCGACCATGACTCTGCTGGCACCGGAAAGAATGCGCGGCCAGATGATGGGGCTGTGGTTCTGCGCCAGCGCCCTGGGGAACCTGGCTGCGGGTCTGATTGGCGGTCACGTGAAGGCCGATCAGCTGGATATGCTGCCTGACCTGTTTGCACGCTGCTCCATTGCGCTGCTGATCTGCGCCGCGGTGCTGTGCCTGCTGATTGTTCCGGTGCGCCGGATGCTGGAAAACACCAAATCCAGCGAGCAAAAACCGGCGGCGAATACCTGACGGCGAAAGCGGTAAATAAAAAGCCGGCGCTCTGCGCCGGCTTTTTATTGGTCAAACCCCGGATTGCGGCGCGAAGCGCCTTATCCGGGCTACCAGACCTGCAGGCGGCGATGAATCGTGTGGGCTACCGGTCCGCAGACGGTGGTGAACCCCTAGCCCGGGCAAGGCGCGTTAAGCGCCGCCCCCGGGAGCAGGGCGCAGTGCGGCAGAATTCCCGGAGGCGATGCTGCGCATCTGTCCGGGCTACCAGACCTGCAGACGGCGGTGAGTGGGGCTCGCAGACGGCGGTGAATGGTGGGGGTTACCGGTCCGCAGACGGTGGTGAACCCGTAGCCCGGGCAAGGCGCGTTAAGCGCCGCCCCCGGGAACAGGGCGCAGTGCGGCAGAATTTCCCGGAGGCGATGCTGCGCATCTGTCCGGGCTACCAGACCCGCAGACGGCGGTGAATGGGGCTCGCAGACGGCGGTGAATCGTGGGGGTTACCGGCTTACAGACGGCGGTGAACCTGTAGCCCGGGCAAGGCGCGTTAAGCGCCGCCCCCGGGAGCAGAGCCTGGCGCGAGTAGGGAAATTGACGGCTATTGCGCCACTTCTTTCCCTGGGGACGCCACCGCCGGGCCGCGGTAATCGCCGCCCAGGGCTTTAATCAAGGTGATATCGGTGCTGAGCCGCTGGGCCTCGATATCCAGCAGCAAAAGCTGCTGCGCGATGGCCGGACGACGCGCCTCCTGCGCCGCATAGTAGCTGACCAGTCCGCGCTGATGGTGCGCGCTGGCGCTTCGGGTGGTCATCATCGCCGCCGCGACTTTCTGCTGCTGCAGCGCGGCCTGCTGGTTCAAATCGTTCAACTGGCTGGAGCTAATCGCCACGTCGCGCACCGCGTCCAGCACCGCTTGGTTGTACTGCTTAATTAAAATATTGCTCGCCGTACGCGTCGATTTCAGGTTGGCGTTTAAGCGCCCGCCGTCAAACAACGGCAAATAGAGCCCCGGCAGCAGGTTGATCTGCTGGAATGAGGACTTAAACAGATCGCCGACGCTCAGCGCGTTGTAGCCCCAGAAGGCTTTGATATCGAAGTGCGGGTAAAACGCCGCTTTTGCCGCGTCCACCTGGTTCATCGAAGCGCTGACGTAGCCGCGCAGCGCCTGCAGATCCGGGCGACGGGCCAGCAGTTCAAACGAAAGCGAATCCGGGAGCGTTTCCTGCAGCGCCGGCAGCGGCACGGGATGAATCTCCGGCATGCTATGCGCATCGGCGCCAATCAGCGCCCGCAGCGTTTCCCGATACTGCGTCAGCGTCCCCTGCGCCGTAATCACCTGCTGCTGCGCCGCCAGCAGCTCTGCCTGGGCGTTGGCGACATCGACGCTATCCTCCACGCCGCGCGCGGTACGATGCTCATGCGCCTGCACCGAGAGCCTGGCGATGGCCTCCAGCTGATTAAGTAATGCGATTTTCTGGAAAGTTGCCTGCATCGCGAAATAGAGCTGGGCCACGCTGCTGGCAAGATCCAGCTCGATGCCGCCGGTCTCCGCCTGGCGGGCGTTCTTTTCGCCAATCGCGGCGGCAACGCGGGCGCGGTCGGCGCCCCATAAATCGATATTCAGCGTCGCCCCGACGCCAACCGTATTCAGCGTGTACCAGGGGCCGTTTTTATCCACCGGCAGGGAGAAGGAGTAGGGCCAGGTGAACTGTTTATTGGTGACCCGCAGACGGTTTTGCGCCGCCACGGCGGTGGCCTGCACGCCCATTGCCGACTGCGCCAGCTCGACCGTGGACTGCGATTGCGAAATACGCAGCCGCGCCGCCTGCATGGTGGGGGAGTTCTGCAGCGCGCGATTGACCAGCATATTTAGCTGCGGATCCTGATAGCCTTCCCACCAGCGCGCCGTCGGCCAGCCGCTATTCGCCAGATGGATCACCTGCGCCAGCTCGGCCTGCTGCGGATTGACCAGCGGAACCTGGCCGGGATCGTCCTGAATTAATGCGCACCCGGTTAACAGCGTCAGGGCGAAGGCAAACACCGGGGATCGCGAGGCGCGCGGGAGAGTAGAGGTTTTAATCATGATTGCATTGCCTGTCGCGGAATATCGGAAGACGCAAATGGCCACGCCGGCAGAGCGGCCAGCGCGTTGACCAGCGGTGCGCCAAATGGATTCGCCGGGTCCGGGAGAAGCGCCTGAGGGCGTTCTACGGCAGTTTGCTGCGCGTCGATATCGGCAGCGTAGCCTTCAAGCCGCCGGGCGCAGCGGGGTAAAAAAGTATCCCCCGGCGCGGCGTACAGACGATAGCCTTCGCTGAGGCGCAGGATCTCTTCCGCCTGATGGAACGTCGCCCGCACCGGCCAGTTTTTGGCTTCCGGCCACGGGTGGGCGTAGGTTCCCAGCGGCTCGGCGGCTACCCGGTTGATTAAGGTTTCGCTCTCGGTCAGCGCGGCAAATAGCGGTACCAGCTGAACCTCATCGTCGCTTGAGGAGAGGGTCTGCGCCAGCTGGCGATAAAGCTGCGCCAGACGCGCTTTGAGCTGCGGGGCTTCGCTATCCGGCCATAAATAGAGATGTACAATCGAGGAGACCAGCACGCCGAGCAGGATACCGATAACCCGGTCGCGCAGTTCGGTAAGGTTGCTGAGCGGGCCAAACCAGCTGAGGAACGCCAGCGCAAAGGTGAAACCTATCTGGATCCCGGCGTAGGCGATGCGCTCTGAGCCTGCCGCAATCCACGCGGCCAGCGCGAACACCGGCAGGGTCATCGCCAGCAGGCCGCTCAGCGAGTCGGTCCAGGGCTGCACAAAGACGATCAGGAGCAGCGCAATCAGCGTCGCCAGCAGCGCGCCGCCGATGCGCAGCCACGTTTTCTGCATGGTAGCGCCCAGACCCGGCTGGGCGACAATGACGCAGCTCAGCATAATGGTGTGGATGCCCTGCCAGTCTGCGGCGGTATAGAAAACGTAGCACAGCAGCGTCGCCAGCAGCGTTTTCAGGGCAAAGTGCAGATAGACCGGATTGGACCACGCGTCCGGCAGCAGCAGCGGCGCTTTTTCCACTTCACCCTGCGGTAACGCGATGGTTTCGCCGCGCGCCAGCCGCGCCAGCACCTCGGCGATCTCCTGCAAAATGGCGCTGTTATCGCTATCGCGCGGGACCATCAACGGCTCCATATCCGCCGCCGTGGGGTGGGGCAGATTATCCGCCAGCGCGTTCAGCTCGCGGGCTATCCGCTGGCGCGCATCGGAATGGTCGCGGCCCGGTTGTAGCAGCGCCGTTAAATGGTAGCAGCGCAGCGCGGCGGCCATCAGCGATTGCCAGGCCTGCGGACTGGCGGCAATCTCCGGCGTGGCGCGAGCGGCTTGCTGGTACAGGGACTGCAACTGGTTAAACTGGCCGGCGATCTCTTTAAAGGAGGGTTGCGGCGCCCCGCCATCCGGTTGGCTAAGAATCCGCGCCGTCTGGCGCAGCATGACCACCAGCCGGGCTTTAAACTGATAGCCGGGGAACGCCTGTTGGAAACAGGCGTTGACCAGCAACGTCACCAGAATGGCGGTGTTAATCGCCACCCATAGCCACAGCAGCAGGCGTACCAGAATTTCGCTCTGGCTGGTCATCGACGGGAAGGTCTGGGCGTAGATGACTGCCAGCGCCACCACGAAAAACGCCAGCCCCAGCTTGCCGAGGACCCGCATCAGGTAAATCGCACAGAAGAACAGGATCACCGAGGCAACCAGGCGAATTAGCGGATAGTCATAGGTCCACTTAATAATCAGCAGTACGCCGCCCAGGGCGACGCTGACGGTCACCACGAAAACCACGCTGACCAGCTTAATCATCAGGACGTTAGGCTGGCTGACGTAAAACACCACGATCAGCGCCACGGCGAGGAAGGGAATATGCAGCGTCATAAACAGCACAATCAGCACCGCACAGCTGAGCGTCAGGCGCAGGGTATAGTTCGCCCGCCCCGGCGCATCGCGGAGTTCCCGGGTCAGAAACGGCCACAAGCTTTGCATGCCGTCTCCTTATTGCGGCTGGAGAACGGCGCTGGCGGAAGCGCCCATGCGAAACAGGTTCGGGTCGGGATCTTTGACGGCGATTTTAACCGGGAAGCGCTGGGAGACATGGACCCAGTTGATGCTCTTCTGAATAACCGGCAGGCCTTCAATGACGCTGCCGCCGTCGGGCAGAACGCCGGTGCCGACCGAGTCGACTACGCCCTCGAAGGTGCGGCCATGGTTGGTCATTACGGTAATTCTGGCCGGAACGCCGGGCCGAACACTCTGCAAGTCGGTTTCGCGGAAGTTTGCCACCACGTACCAGTGGTCGTCATCCAGCAGGGTAAAGACCGGCTTAAGGGCCGAGGCGTACTGGCCGATCGTCGTCTTCAGCGCCACCACCACGCCGTTAAACGGCGCGCGCACTTCGGTAAATTCGAGATGCAGCTCGGCCAGCGCAATTTGCGCCAGGATCCCCGCGCGCTGCGCCACCATGGCATCAACGCCGGTCACGGCCGCGGAAGCCTGTTTCGCCTGCAGCAGGGTGGCCTCCAGTTCGGCGCGCGCCGCTTTTTCGGCCGTTCGCGCCTGATCCAGATCTTCTTGTGAGGCAAACCCCTGCGGTACCAGCGGCTCAAGGCGTATGCGTGAAGAGGTGGTCTGCTTAACCAGCGCTTTAGCGCGTTCAACGGCGGCGTTGACCGACTGCGCGTTGTACTCCTGCGCTTTGATGGTGCGCTGGGTCAGCATAATCTGCGCATCAAGCGTGGTCAGCCGCGCCTTGGCATCATCAAGCATCGCCTGGTAGGGACGCGGGTCGATGCGGAACAGCAGATCGCCTTTTTTCACCCGCTGATTGTCGCGAATCGGCATTTCGACGATCCGCCCGCTCACTTCCGGCACCACGTCGATGGTGTCGGCATATACGTAAGCATCGTTGGTTTCCGGCGAGGTTTGCAGCTGCCAGATAACCAGAATCAGCGCCACGATCGCGGCGAGAACGAGCGCCAGCAGGGGCCATTTTTTGCGGATAACGCTTGAGCGGGATTGGGTCATAGGGATCTAGTTTACGAAGAACAGGAACCACAGAATCGTGGCGAACAGGAACATCAGCGCCAGATAGCTGAAGACCAGTGGAGAAAATCGCGATTGCCATCCTTGACGCACAATCAGGATATGGCAGGGAATAAGTAACAGCGCGGCGCCTAATAAGCAGAAGAACCAGCCGGGAAATGCTGCGCCTAAAACCGGAATCGCCGGGGATAATGAGCAGCCGGAGAGCGTAAATAGCGAAAATAAGAGCGCAGGGCCCGCCAGCTTAACAATGCGATTCAAGACGAAATACCTGAGTGCTCGGATTAAGGTGAAATGAGTTTAATCTCACTGTCGGGGAAATAAAAGGCGGAGAGAACAGAAGCGTCTGTATTCCATCGATAAACAGGATATTTTCTATGGATAACACCTGCATAGAAAATCATTCATTCTGCATTAACGACCAGCGGTGGGCGAAATAAAATTTCGCGTGTCACCGATAGTCGGCGGTGGCTGGCAGGGCTATGCTTAGAGCCAGGACTATAAAAAATAGTCAGAACTGAGGCAATGTCATGGATAAAGAATTACTGCAAGCGGGCTATCGCGCCTATACCGGAGAGAAAATAGATGTCTACTTTAATACCGATATCTGCCAGCACTCGGGTAACTGCGTACGCGGTAGCGCGAAGCTCTTCAACCTGAAACGTAAACCGTGGATCGTCCCGGATGAAGTGGACGTGGCCACGGTGGTCAAGGTGATTGATACCTGCCCGAGCGGCGCGCTGAAGTATCGCCAAAAATAAGCGAGGAAATGATGGAAATACTGGAAGGTCATAACAAGTTTTACGTCAATGACGCCGACGGGAAGCAGGTGGCGGAAATTGTTTTTGTGCCTACGGGCGAGCACCTCAGCATTATTGAACATACTGACGTCGACCCCAGTCTGAAAGGCCAGGGCGTGGGAAAAAAGCTGGTGGCGAAAGTGGTGGAAAAAATGCGCGGCGAGCAGCGTAAAATTATTCCGCTATGCCCGTTTGCCAAACATGAATTTGATCATACCCGCGAGTACGACGATATTCGCGCCTGAAATAAATGCGCCAGCGCGCTGGCGCCACCTTTTTATCTGACGCCGTGTTACCCGGCGATAAGGTTCAGATCGCGGCCGGATAAAAGCTGGTGGATAAGGTCACTGACGTTTTCCCGCTCCACCGGCGGCGAGATGAAATAACCCTGAAAACGGTCGATCCCCAGCGCCTTCAGTCGGTTGAATTTATCCAGACTGTCCACGCCTTCGGCAACACAGCGGCTACCGGTTAGCTGACAGTAGTAGAGCAGACTTTTGATTAGGGCCAGGGCGTGAGGATCGCGCTGCATGTCGTTGACGATGCTCATATCCAGCTTATAGGCGCTGAACCTGACCGATCGTACCGGAAACATGACGCTGCTTTGTGAAAAGCAGTCATCCAGCATAATGGTAAAGCCCTGCTTGCGTAGCCGGGAAATATTGTCGGCAATTTTACTCTGCAGGTTGAGGTCCAGGGTTTCAGCAAATTCCAGTACCAGCCTCGAAGACATATGGGGCTGACGCAGCTGCTGGCGCGCGGTCTCCACCATCCGGAGCAGGTTGTCATTGCTGGCGATAGCAGCGGGAATATTGACCGAGAAATAAAACTCTCCGGAGTGCAGATTAATATTCTCCACGGCCTCGCGAATCACAAAGGCGGTCAACACCAGCCAGGCATACGCGGAATGTACCTGCGGCAAAAACTCGCCCGGCAGCATAACCTGTCCCTTTTGCCGCCAGCGACAGAGGATCTCCAACCCTTTTAGCTGCATCCGACCATCGGTGATGGGCTGGAATACCGGGAAAATTTGCCGACAGTGAATGGCGTGGACAAATTCGCGCTCGAAGGCGGAAAGCGCAGCATCCGGTTGGATCTTCTGCCCTTTGGTCTGGCTGCCGGGGAATCGGGTTGCCAGCTGAGGATGATGTTCCACCATTTTTTTCAGTCCTGCCGTTCGCTGGTTATAAAGCGTTTTGTGGCTAATGCCGCGGCGCTTTGCCTGGGCGTTGACGCTGTATCCGCTGAGTAGACCGAGAATGGCATTTAGCTCCGGCCGGGTGAGCCCGCCAGGGCGCTTTCCGCCGAGGCGTATCTCTTCGTCGGCCAGCTGTTTAAGTGAAGGATATCTTTGCAAAATATAGTCCTGCAGCACCGCGGTCAGGCTGGGGACGGGCAGGTCCGAGGCGGCGGTGCGCACTTCGGCAAGCAAACGGTGATCGATGACCTGATGCAGCAGCGTATGCCACAGCCAGCTGGCCGGGCTGCGGCTGAGGATCAGCATCGGCAGCGGCGTCGCGGAGTGTTCAAGAAACGCAGCGGCCTGCTGCAGGGTGGTGAGCAGCCTGGCCGGGGTTTCCGGCAGAAAAACGATAAGGCGGCGAATGCCCGTGTCGCCGGGAAGCATCTGCGTATCCGACGGCAGCACAACGGGCCGCATGCCGCTGGCCATCATCACTTTGACTAATCCATCGGCGACCAGCGAGCAGGGCGAAAGGATATAGTCCACTCCCGCTCTGCCGCGCGCCGCGGGCGCGTTACTGGTAAACAAAGGTCACCCCAATAATGGATTGCACGTTGCCCGCGGTGACCTGGCCGCTGGTTCGCGCATAGGTTGCGGTGAGTCCGAGGTTGACCGCGGAGGTGCCCACGGTTCCCATAGAGACGGTACTGTTTGAGCGCAGAATAGTGCCATTGCGCAATAGCTGAACGCCTATCCCCTGGGCCGGTGAGGCGGAAGAGGTATTGGTGAAAACGCTGTTGGCGCTATCCGCCGTGGTGCCGGAGAGGTAAAAACCTATCTTTTGATTTTGCCCGCAGCGTACCGTGAGCGGAACAGCGGTCGAACCCGGGTACTCAGGCAGCGTTACCGTGACGTTGCGAGCGGAAACATCGCAGCCGCCCGTCGGGATAATCACGCTATTGTTGGCATAGATGTTCCAGGTAAATTTAGAGGTACGAACGTTACCGCCGCCGTTGATATCCGAACCCACCTGATACATGACCAGCGTGGCGATATGCGAGCCGGCGCTTATCGCCAGCCCGGAGGCGGTGGATATTGGCGTCAGGTAGAGCTGGGTATTCCAGCTGGTGTAGTTGCCGGAAGTAAAATTATGGCTGGCGGTCGGGGAGTTTAGCGGGAAGCTATAGCTAACTCCGTAGTACTTTAAAGAACCGGTAAAATTGGTCAGCAGGCCGCTATAGGCCGAGCCCTGTAGCATGCTTACCATGTCGTTTCGCCTGTCCGGCGCGTCATTTTTACAAAAAATCGAGCTGGATAAGTCGACGACCAGGTTCTGCCCCGCTCCGAGGCTTGGCTGCAGGTTAACGTAGACGTTGGATTCTTTCCCGCCGGTATCGCTGTTTAATATGGTGCCGGTGGAGTCGTAGCAGGTATAAGCCCTGACGCTGGTGGAAAAGCCCGCTAACACAAGCGCCAGCCACAGCGCGTTGACCAGCGCCATACGACATCTACGGGGAGCGGTAATCCGCTGATTCATAACGTTCTCCTGCCTTATAGCCAGGTGTAGGTGACGTTAATCACCGCCTGGATTGTTCCTTGCGTTGGTCCGCCGTTAACCGTCAGCGCCCTGACGCGCAATGGAAAGCGGGTGGATTGCGTGGCATCGTTGACGGCCACCGTTTTGCTTGTGCCGTTGTTAAACCGGGCGCCGCTGGTATCCTGCAATTCCAGCTGGAGGTTGCCCGCCGTTCCCTGATTTTTGTAGTAGCCCGTGCTGTCCGCCGTTCCGCTGAAGGTGGCGGTGACCCGCGAGGTGCCGACCGGACAGTTGCTGAGATCGAGGGTGACGTCATGCCAGCCTGATGCCGAGCCGGGTGAAAGCATGTTAAAGGTGTATAAATCACCAAGGTCAACGGTGGCCTTCGGCGTGGCGATGGTGCAGGGTTTGGCCACCACTTTACCGTTAACGGTAATGGTCACGTCGGCGGCGCGGGGGGCGCTGGCGAAGGCCATCATTAACGCCAGCAGCCAGGGTGCATGAGTCCATTTCATTTCAGCCTCCGGTTACTGAAATTCAAGCGTGAAGGTTGCGGTGGCATTAACGTGTCCTGCCGTAATCGGGACGCGCGCGGCCATCAGCCTGGCGTAGAAGTTGAGGGTGTTGGTCTGCCCGGGTTTCAGCGTGGTCCACGCGATGTTTGACGAGGGGGCGTTGAGTACCAGGGGCGCCCGGCTGCCGTTAAGGATCTGCACGCCGATGCCGGACGCTGCCGATACGCCACTGTCCAGCTTAAGCAGGCTGGTGTTGTCGCTGTCCGCTATGCCGATAAAGCCGACTTTAACCGCGGTGACGGAGCCGCCGCAGGGCGACAGCACGATGCGAAACGGCACCAGCGGCGTGGTCGTGCCGACGGCATTAAACTGTTTGGCGGCGTTATTCATCAGATCGACGGTAAAATCTTTTGACTCACCTGCGACGGCGCAGGTGTTATCCCTGACATATCCGCTAATCGTGATGGTGCTATCGGCGGCAGGGGTGCTGAAGGAGACCAGAGAGAGTATGGCGCCCAGCAGATACAGGTTTTTTCTCATCATCATGGTTTCCTTAGCGGCACGCTGCCGACAGCTGGCTTAACGCCTGGTTCTGGCTTTCCGGCGGCAGGCTGTAGCTGGCCTCACAGCTGGCGTTCGGACCTTCGCCCCATTTCGCCCGCACCTTGCCCGCCAGCGGCATCCCGCTCAGGTAGACCTGGCCGTTATCGGCGACGATACTGCTGCCCTGGCTATCGACAGCCGAGGCTATGGCGCCAAAAGGAACCGGTTTACCGTTGTGAGTCAGCGTCATCAGCAGCTTCATGCCGACGCTGGCCTTAAATTCGGCGCGCGCAATCGCCCCGTGGGTGGGCACAATACTGACCACCGCATCATCAAGGTCGACGTTATTGGCCAGCGTATTGGTGTCCAGCGCCACCCGGTTTTCCCGGTATTCGGTGGCGTAGGGCAGAACGGCGTAGCCGCGCCAGTCGGTCCGTACCCCGGTCTGGTTTTCTACCTTCACGCCATCCGCGCCGGGGGCTTTGATCAGCACGACCGTGTCGTTCATCGGCTGGCTCAGGGTGACGCCGTCAGCGTGGGCCAGCACGCCGCCGCTCAGGCCGTAGTAGAGCTGTTTGATACCGTCGCTGCGGCTGTAGCCGACGTTGGCGTTACCGTAGCCGCCGCGGTAGTTCAGCGCCGCGTATCCGGTGCCGCCGCTGTTGCCATCGCCGCCGCCGGCGTAGCCGGTCTGTACGCTGTAGCTCAGGTTGTTGTCCTCCAGCAGCGTGCCGTACAGGCCGGCAAGGCTGGTGGTCCTGCCGTTCAGATCGTTGGACATGCTGTAGCTGGCGTTACCGTTTCTCCAGGCGGAGGTGCTGTCGGAACGCATCCAGTGGCTGAACGGGATACTGACGTTGAGCGCCAGCATCTGGTCGCGCCCCTGCTGCCAGGCGTTTCTGGTCAGGCTGTAGCTCAGGGTCCAGTTGATATCGTCGACGGCGGCGTTAAGCCCGGCCTGGAGCTGCTGGTCGGCGCTGCTGGTTCCCCAGTAGGTCTGGTGGCTGCCGCTCAGGTAGAGCGTGGCGGTACGCCCCAGCTGCTGGGTGACGCTGAGCTGTACCCTGCCGCGCTTGTTGTACGCGAGGTTGTAGTAATCGGTGAACTTCGGCTTCATCTGCACCACGCCGTCCTGGGTCTCGACGTTGTAGCCGCTCATCCGGTTATAGGTGGTGTCGGCAAA
>NZ_BCZK01000008.1 GCF_001598695.1 Klebsiella oxytoca NBRC 105695
ATTACGCTTTCCTCTTTCAGAGTCAACCCTGTTTTTCAGGATTTTTTCTCTTCAACCAACCGGCTGTTTGTGTGAAGTGATTCACATCTGCCGTGTCAGTGGGAGCGCATTATAGGGAGCTGCCGGGATATAGCAACCCTAAAAATACAAAAAACTTATCAAGCGCTCATAATTTAAACTTTTCACGACTAACCTTTGCTACGAAAAACCGTAAGAACCCAGGCACCACAAGGCCTGCAGCGCATTTTAGCCAAAAATGAGATTTTGCAAAAAACGGCGTTACCCACTTCAGGTTTTCCCTCTTTTATGGTGCCGTTAGTTCAGATGATGAATTAAGCATCAGCCTTGACCCATGACAAAGCGGCTTGAGGGTGCATATTTCTATAATCAGGACCGTTTCTTCTTATTGGTATAAACCTATGGCTTATCAACTCAACATTAACTGGCCCGAGTTTTTAGAAAAGTACTGGCAAAAGCAGCCGGTGGTATTAAAGAAGGCTTTCGCGAATTTCGTCGATCCGATTACCCCGGATGAACTGGCCGGGCTGGCCATGGAACCGGAAGTCGATAGTCGACTGGTGAGCCTTAAGAATGGTCAATGGCAGGCCAGCAACGGGCCGTTTGAACATTTTGATGGCCTGGGCGAAACCGGCTGGTCGCTATTGGCTCAGGCGGTAAACCACTGGCACATGCCCGCCGCTGAGCTGGTGCGCCCTTTCCGCGTACTGCCGGACTGGCGTTTAGACGACCTGATGATCTCCTTTTCCGTTCCGGGCGGCGGCGTGGGCCCGCACATCGACCAGTACGATGTCTTTATTATTCAGGGCATGGGTAGCCGCCGCTGGCGCGTGGGCGATAAGCTGCCGATGCGTCAGTTCTGCCCGCATCCCGCGCTGCTGCACGTCGACCCGTTCCCGCCGATTATTGATGAGGATCTGGAGCCCGGCGATATTCTGTACATTCCGCCGGGATTCCCGCACGACGGAATCACTCACGAAACGGCGCTGAACTACTCCGTTGGCTTCCGCGGGCCAAACGGCCGCGATTTGATCAGCAGCTTTGCCGATTACGCGCTGGAAAACGATCTCGGCGGCGAGCACTACAGCGATCCGGATTTAACCTGCCGTGAACATCCGGGCCGGGTTGAAGAGTATGAACTGGAACGTCTGCGCGGCATGATGATCGAGATGATTAGCCAGCCGGAAGATTTCCGCCAGTGGTTTGGACGTTTTGCTACCACGCCGCGCCACGAGCTGGATATTGCGCCAGCTGAACCGCCTTATGCAGAAGAAGAGATTGTCGACGCACTGGAGGGAGGCGAAATGCTGACTCGCCTGAGCGGCCTGCGGGTACTGCACATCGGCGATAGCTTCTTTGTGAATAGTGAACAGCTTGAGCCAACCGAACCTGCGGCACTGGACGCGCTTTGCCGCTATACCCTGCTGGGTAAAGATGAGTTAGGTGAGGCCGCACTGCGCAATCCGGCCTTTATCGCCGAGCTGACCCGTTTGATTAACCAGGGCTATTGGTTCTTCGACGAATAGCCCTTCATCATCTGTTCATATAAAGAAGGCGCGAATAGCGCCTTCTTCTTTTATATCACTACGACGTTATTTTCCGAGCAGCGTCTCATACTGCGCCTGGAACTGCGGCGCGTTCCATGAACCATCAAACAGGGTGTAAGTAATATATCCTTTGTTGAGCCAGCCCGAGTCATTATCCCCTTCCGCCGGTTTTATCGCTTCCGGATTCATCGTCTGTTTTGCAGTGCCGTCCGCCAGCAGTTCATAACCAATCTGCGGCGCGGGGAACTGTTCATTCTCAATATAATGAACGCCCTTAATTTCAGCCGACGGCAGCGGCGGATAGTTAATGCTCAAACCGGACCCTTGCGGCAAAATCGGGCTTCCCGGTTTATGCGCGGCGTTAAGTTTATCAACCAGCGAGACAACGTAATCCACCGAGTCAGGCCAGTACTTATGCGTGCTCGGCCATTTGTTCTTCATCTCTTCTTCCGTGAATCGGTAGCCAATACTGGCGGCAATCGCCGGGAAGCCATAGCGAATGGCGCGGGCTGCAGCGCTAACGGTACCGGAGTTAACCTGCGCCATACCGGTATTGGGGCCGTCGTTAACGCCCGAGATCACCAGATCCGGCGGCGCGTCTTTCAGCACGCCCCACAGGCCGAAATCCAGCGCGTCGGCGGGCGTTCCCGGGAAGCAGTAGCGTTTGTCAGCGGCTTTTTTGACATCAAAGACCTTACCCGTCTTAAAGGTGATTGCCGACCCGATCCCGCTCTGATTCGTTGCCGGCGCCACCATCCAGACGTCATATCCTTTGGCCGCCAATTTTTCCTGCAGCGATGTGGTTCCCACAGACTGGCAGCCATCGTCGTTAACCAACAGTATTTTCAGCGGTTTTTCAGCAGCCTGTACGCCAGCGGCAGATAACGCCAGAATGGCGGCAGTCAGAATTTTCGTTCTCATCATCACTCCTTGTTAGGTAGCAGAGGTATTTATCAGGCGCAAAAAAAAACCTAAGACTCCTGCCGCACGCCAAATTGGCGGACAGGAGTCTTAGGTTTTGCCTGTGGTCAGTAACAATCCCAGAGTGAAGCGAAAATAACGCCAGTGCGCGGCAGAGTCCAGAGCGGACATCATTATTTTGTGACGGAGATCAATCCCCAATAATTATTTAAGTCAAAAACTGCCAATTATTCTGAAAATTAAACTTAAGATACATCTCAACCAGCAAAATTACCTTCATGAAGACGATCACATTTATTGACAATAACAATAAATAGAGGGTGTCTTTTTGCATAATTAGTGCTAACGTCGCCACTGTTGGATTGTTACTGTCAAGAACAGGCGAAACCTACGTCATAGAGTTCGAGCGAACATAGCTTTATTTATGCTTCGCGTCGAATATCTGACGTAGGTTTTTTTTTGCTTATAAAAAGACCATTCAGGTGGAGCGTTATATGAAGAAGTGGCTTATAGCATTAATGATAGCGGCAGGTGCGGCAACCTGCTCGGCAGCGGAAGTTAAAAACGACGATGGCGTGAATATCTATTTCGCTCGTCACGGCAAAACGCTGCTGAATACGTTTGACCGCGTACAGGGTTGGGCTGACTCCCCGCTTACTGAAGACGGCATTCGCGTCGCACGTTATCTCGGCGAGGGACTAAAAGGCATTCCATTTGATAGCTTCTATTCCAGCGATGCCGGACGTCAGCGTGAAACCATGCAGGTGATACTTAAGCAAGCCGGAGTAAGTGATTACAAACTTACTGAGCTAAGCGGCCTGCGGGAAGCCTTCTTCGGCGGTTTTGAAGGCGGCTATAACAAAGATATGGCCGACGCCGGCGCCAAACAGCTGGGGCTTAAAGATGGCGCTGCGCTGTTCAGCCAAATGAAAGCGGGCACCCTGGCCGTTGATACCAACCAGAATGCGCTGGCTGCAGCCGATCCCAAAGGCATGGCGGAAAACTATCAGCAGGTAAAAACCCGCACCCAGGCAGCGCTGCATACCATCGTTGAAAACGCGCAGGCCCGGGGCGATAAAAACGTGCTGGCGATTTCATCCGGTACCGCAATGCAGATCATGATTTCCGACTTAACGGACGATAACGCGAAAAACAAACCGCTTGCCAATGCCGCGGTGGTTAAAATTGTTTATAAAGACGGCAAATATACCGTTCCTGAAATCGGCACTATGAAATATGTCGAAGCCGGAAAACAGGCTCTCGATAAAAAATAATACCCACGCTTAATTATTTATTACGGCAGACTTCAGGCGAAAACACCTCGCCTGGATCGCTGCGTCCCTACTCTGGGGTTTATTATGAAAATCAATACTACAACAGTCGCCATTATGCTGCTGGCTATTCCCGCCAGCGCCTGGTCAGCTTCGACCACTAACAGCCTGAAGGAGCGCGATTATATCGATACCGTGCTCGACGATCCGTTATTCAGCCAGTCTCATCTGAATTTATCCTTTAAAAACTACTGGAAATATCTTAAGGAAGAAGAGACCGAGCCGAAGAAAGTCCATAATGCCTGGGGTCAGGGCGTCGCCGTCGATTATCAGTCCGGCTATTTTGCCGATATTATTGGCTTTGATGCCACATACTACGGGGCGGTAAAGCTCGGCGCCAGCGATTACTTTAACTCCCGCGGCGTACTCTATAACAACGGCAGCGGAAATAACAAAAGCAACGCTGAAGGCTTTTCCAAATTTGGTCAACGCAATATCAAGCTGCAGTATCGCCTGGCGGACACTCATCTGAACGCCCGCTGGGGCTGGCAGACGATGAAAAACTTTGGCGTCATCTCCAACTCGACCCGCCTCTCTCCGACCACCTACCTGGGCTGGACCGGCGCGGTGAACTACGGTCCCTTCACGCTGCGCGGCGCGTACATCGAAAGCGCGATGGATCGTAACTCGCCGGATAAGAAACGCTTCCAGACCAACAGCGGACAGTACATTAACCATATCGCCAGCGGCGATATTCTGTGGCAAAGCGAGCACCTGAACATGCAGTACGGCTATGGTGAAAGCGACAACTATCTGCGCCGCCATATTCTGTTTACCAATATTAAGCCGATAAAAGCGCTGAACATCGGTACTCAGGTCTACGCCACTCACGCGCTGGACGAGTATAAAGCGATGCCGGCAAATAAGCGTGACTTTGACGATGATGCCTGGCACATCGCCATGGATGTGAAGTGGCAGGCGGACAACTGGAGCACCAAGTGGGGTCTGGGCTATACCGATGCGAATAAGGCCAATGAAGTGGGCTTCTACCCGCGCCATATGAGTAAAAACTCGCGCGGGACCTTTATCTCAATGGCTTACGCCGGCAACGACTATATGCGCGACGGTGAACTGGTTCTCTCTAATATGTCGGACTATAACCTGACGCCGGAGCTGGCTATCGGTCTCGCCGGCAACATCGCCCAGTTTAACTACCGCGGCAACCACGTCCGTACCGGGGAAATTAACGCCTTCAGCCGCTGGGTGCCGACGCACCCGAGACTGAAAAATCTCACCGTCTGGGCGATGTTCGGGCCGGGCTGGTCCTATAAGATGAATGGCAAAACGCCGGTGCTTACCGACGGCCATTACAGCCGGGCCAACTCGCTCTCTTCGGAAGTGATTATCGAATATAAATTTAATCTGTTCTGATACGCCCGCCCCGCCGGTCATGGCGGGGCAACCCTCCCCGGCTACTTCTTCACCTCATTAAGCTCATCGTTATAGCTTTCCCGCGTCACGCAGACGCACAGGATGGTAATTAGCGCCATGCAGGCGAGAAACAGCGAGATGGGCCACGATGCGCCACCGGACCACACCAGCAGTAAGGTACCGATCATCGGCGTTAAGCCGCCGACGATATTCGCCAACTGGAAGCCGAGCGACACGCCGGTGTAGCGCACGCTGGTGTCAAAAAGCTCCGAAAAGAAGGCGGGCTGGACGCTGAACATCATGCCCAGCCCCACGGAATAGCAGAAGGTGGTGGCGAACATAAACATCTTCACCGAGCCGGAGTCGATCATCCAGAACAGCGGGAAGGCAAAGATCAGCGTGATCGCGGCGCCGGCCAGATAGACCGGTCGGCGGCCAATTTTATCGGACAGCCAGCCGAAGAAAGGAAAGGTAAAAATGCCGACAAAACTGGCCAGCAGCAGCCCGTTCAGCGCCGTTTCGCGAGTAAAGCTGAGTTCCCGGGTCACGTAGGACATAAAGAACGCCACCGTCAGCCAGCCCAGAACAATCTCCCCCATGCGCATACCCATCGCCAGGAATACCGCTTTACGGTGATGTTTGAGCACGGTGAGAACAGGAAACTTCTGCTCGGCCGCTTTCGGCGCGTTCTGCTGCTGCTTCTGATTCTCCTGAAACACCGGCGTCTCCTCGATCCTTGAGCGGATAAACATCCCGACAAACAGCAGCGCGATGCTTAACAGGAAAGGCACGCGCCAGCCCCAGGACATCAGGTCATCCTCCGGCAGCATCACCACCAGCGCAAAAACGCCGGTGGCGATAAACAGGCCAAGCACGTTGCCCAACTGAACAAAAGTGCCGAAAAAGCCCCGGCGATGGCGCGGCGCATACTCGGTGATCAACGTCGTCGCCCCGCCCCATTCGCCGCCGATGGCAAAGCCCTGGCAGAGGCGCAAAAAGATAAGTATCAACGGCGCTGCGTTGCCTATGGTGTCGTAGCTGGGGATTAACCCTATGAAAAACGTCGAAATCCCCATAATCATCAGCGACAGAACCAGCGATTTCTTGCGGCCGATCTTATCGCCATAGTGACCAAATACGATGGCACCGATGGGCCGGCTAACGAAGGTAATCGACAGCGTCAGGAAGGATACCAGCAGCGCCATCAGCGGCGAGAGGTTAGGAAAAAACAGCGACGGAAACACCAGCGCGGCGGCGGTGCCGTAGATAAAAAAGTCATAGAACTCAATCGTTGTGCCAGAAAGACCGGAGCCCAGCACGGTGAGCAGCTTTCTTCTTTCATGGGTTTGTTGCGATGTTTGTTCATTTTTTGCAGGGGCAATGGCGGGCGAGGTAAGCAGGGTCATCATTAAATCCTCTGTCCTGAATCATTATTGTTTAGTCGGGCAGCGCCTGGCTAACATCGTTGGCGAGGGAAAATCACCAACAAGCTAACTCGAATTAGCTAATTATAACAAGATACAGAAATTCACAACGTAAATGCTAAAAGAGTGTGACCAGGATCGGTTAAATTTTAACACTCCTGTCAATCACCCCAGACAAAATGCTCAAACGGAAAAATAAATAATTCAATAATTTCAATTCATTAAATATCAAACCTGAATTTACCGTCCTCGCTGCGCTTCCCGCCCGCCTTTCTGCACGCCTTTAAACCGCCTCAGCAAACTTTCCTCGTCACTTCACCCCACCTTTTAAAATAATGTTTTTAAAATTAATTAGTTAAAAATTTCACATTGATAGCCATCACAAATCCCCGGCAAAGGGTTTGTCCCTGTCTTTTTTTTATCCTAATTTGCTAATTCGAGTTAGCCATAGAAATCAGTCTGCCTGAAGCGGCTGATGCGGCGCTAATCCCTGCGCAGAACGATCAACGATAACTAAGCGACCTACCCCCTACAGGAGAAATTCACATGTTGAATTTAACGTTACCCGCCGAAGCCGGGCTTATTACCCCGCAGCCAGGCGAAGTCTTGATGGTCACCAATGCGGATCTCCGCGAACCGGCTAACGTCACCTGCTGGCCCACGCAGAAGCTGTTTGAACAGCGTCTGGAAACGGCGCTGGAAACATTAGGCTACCGCCTGCGCCGCGCCCATCCGGTCAACGAACGCCGCGGCCACGGGTTTATCAGCAGCCAGAAAGAGGGTAGCGAGCTGTTCGCCGGGATCGATCCGGATGCGCCGATTATTGTCCTGCTTACCGCCTGGCAATACTCCCATCACCTTGCGCCTTCGCTGGTACATCATCGCGGCCCTATTTTGCTGCTCGCCAATTTTGACGGCACCTGGCCGGGCCTCGTCGGCATGCTCTGTATGGCAGGCTGCCTCACCAGCCTGGAGCGCAACTACTCGCGGCTGTGGTCGGAAACCTTCGCCGACGAGGCGTTTATTCGCGGCCTGGACACCTGGCTGCGCGACGGCCATCTCAGCCATAAGCTCGGCTATCTGCATCCGGTTGCGCCCAGCGCGCCGCTGCTGGCCAGCGAAGCCGGACAGATTGGCGTGAAGGTTGGGCAGTCGATCCTCAAACACAAGGCCATTGTCGGCCTGTTCGATACCTTCTGTATGGGGATGATCAACGGCGTGTTCCCGCAAAAAGCGATGATCGACGTAGGGATGCCGGTGGAGTCGCTGTCGCAATCGGCGCTGCTGGTTGAAATGAACAAAGTGCCGACCGACCTGCGCGAAGCCTGTCTCGACTGGTATGAGACCCGCGGCATGCGCTTCCGGTTCGGCGCCGACGGGACGAAGGATCTGACCCGGGAGCAGGTGCTGGAACAGTGCGCGATGATGATCGCCATGGCGCGCTTCGTGAAGCGCTTCGGCCTGACGGCGGTGGGCGTGCAGTATCAGCAGGGGCTCAAAGACAGCTGCGCCGCCTCGGATTTTGCCGAAGGCGCCATCGGCAACGCGGAACGTTTCCCGATCCCTGATGAGAACGGCGAGATCGTCTGTCCGGACGCGCCGATCCCCTGCATCAACGAGGTGGATATGGGCAGCGCCATCCCACAGGTGATGCTGGCGAAGCTGCTCGGCGCACTGGGCATGGCGAGCGAAACCACCCTTCACGATATCCGCTGGGGTAGCGAATACAACGGCACGTTCTACTGGGATCTGGAGATCTCCGGCGCGGTGCCGTTCGCCCATCTGAAGGGCGGGATAGCCGGGGCCACCGGCTATCGCCAGCCGGCGATGTTCTTCCCCTACGGCGGCTCGACCATTGCCGGTCAGGGCAAAGCCGGACGCTTTATCTGGGCACGAGCGCATTACGAAGGTACCCAGGTGATCCTGCATATCGGCACCGGCACCGCCGTCGAACTGCCGCATGACGAATTCGAACGCCGCCGCCGGGCAACCAACTACGAGTGGCCATTACTCAACGCCGTTCTCGACGGGGTTTCGCGCGACGATTTAATGGCGGGCCACCAGAGCAACCATCTCAGTCTGGCTTATGTAGAAGAGGAGGTATTATCCGAAGTGCTGAACGCCTTTATTGCCCAGGCGCTGACGCAAAATATGAAAGTCTTTATCGCAGGCGATGCGCATTTATTAATGAAATAACAACTGATTCGCTTATGTAATTTTTACGTTGTTAGCGATCCTGGCAAACATCCGCTTCATTCGTCTCTTTATCGCCCATAAAGAGCGGATTAACGCGCATCTGTCCGGGCGGGCCCTCCGCCTGCCCGGATAAGAGAGGATTATATGTATCAGCAGCAACATATTGAATTTATTATCCAGAAGGCAAAGAAACGGCTCGATCAGCAGGAGGCCCCCGGCTGCACCAAAGCGGGATGGCTAATGATCACCGCATTATTAATTGAGTCATGGGATATTTATTCCATGGCGTTTATTTTATTCGCCCTGAAAGATATTTATGAGCCCAGCAGCTGGCTGCTTGGTTTTACCGCCGCCGGCACCCAGCTTGGCGCGGTGGTCGGCGCGCTGCTCGGCGGCTGGCTGACCGATAAGCTCGGACGGCGTAAAATTTTCCTCTGGTCGATGATCCTGTTCGCGATCTTCGCCGTTCTTCAGGGCCTGGCGCCCAATATGTACTGGCTGGCGATTATTCGCTGCCTCGCCGGGATCCCGGTGGGCGCGGACGTGGCTAACGGCTTTACCTACATCATGGAGGTGATGCCGAAGGGCAAGCGCGAAGTGATGGCTAACCGCTGGCAGTTTATGTTCGCGCTGGGGATTATCGCCGCCATTCTGCTGGTCACCACGCTGGTGACGCTTGATGTTCACCCGGATATGATCTGGCGCATCGTGCTGGCGGTCCCGGCGATCCCGGCCTGCCTGCTGCTGTTTATGCGTCGGGAGCTGCCGGAGACGCCGGCGTGGTTCGTCGAACGCGGCCGCTTTATCGAAGCGAAACAAGCCTCCCGTGACTATTACGGCGAACAGGATGGCCGTCTGCTGGACGACATTCTGCCCAACGAAAACGTCACCATCGCCGACCCGACGCTCAAAGAGACGCTGCACGATCTGTTCCGTCGTCCCTTTACCCGCCGCACCACCCTGTTCGGCTGGTTCTCCTGCGCCGTACAGTCGTTTGAAAACTACGCCTTCTCCTTCTTCCTGCCGCTGATCCTCGTCACCATCGGGATTTCCGGGCAGATCCAGAATAACCTCGCCCTGCTGGCGGTGAACTGTATCGCCGCGCTCTCGGCGTTTGTCGGCCCGCTGCTGTTGCCGAAGCTCGGGCATAAGGGGCTGAGCAAATACGGCTTCCTGCTGGTCACCATCGGCATCTCAATTTCGGCGTGGGGCGTCTACAGCAGCAGCTTTGGTTTTATCATTTTCGGCGCGGCGCTGATGCTGTGGGGCCATTACTGGGATTCCGAAAGCGGCATGACGGTGATCTCGCTGGTGGCAAAACCGCGCTATCGCGGCGTGGCCTCCGGCATCGGCTATACCATCGTCAAGGTCACCGCCTTCGTCACCACCCTGGTCTTCCCGGCCCTGTTTGAAGCGGTCGGCGTACCGGTCGCCTCAATGATTATCGCGATCGCGCCGTTCTGCGCCTTCCTCGCCTCGATCTTCCTGCTGCCGGAAGTCTTCGGTCATGCGGTGGGCGACGAGAACGATCGAGAACATGATGCCAGCCCGGCAATCGCCCTGGAGGGGCATGAATCCCCGGCCTCCAAACATTAACCGCCCGGGCCGCAGGGGCGGCCCCCGCTGAACCCATAAAGGAAGGAATCAGATGAACAGCACAAAAATGCCCGTGATTGAAAATATCGAACTGATGACCGCCCGCGTTCCGCTGCCGGAAGGCCCGTGGGGAGATCAAATTCACCACGTCACCGATATCGAAGTGGCGATAGTTGACGTCTACGGTTCTAACGGCCACGTCGGCACCGGCTTTAGCCACACTTCCGGCTGGTGCGGGAAAACCATCTCTGCGTTGATTGCCGAGATTATCCCTGACGTTATTGGCCAGCCGCTCTCCCCGCGCGGCCTGTGGCATCGCTCGTATAAACACGTACACGACGTCGGCGGCGCGGGCGTCACCACCCATGCCCTGGCGGCGCTGGATATTGCCTACTGGGATCTGTTAGGTAAAACCCTCAACGCGCCGATTATCGACATTCTTGGCCGCGTGCGCGATCGCGTTCCGCTGTACGGCAGCGGCATCAACCTACATCTGTCCATTGAGGAAGTGATCGACCAGGTCAAGCGCTGGAAAAGCACCGGCTATCTGGCGGCGAAAGTGAAAGTGGGCAAACCGACGCTGGAAGAGGACGTGGAGCGGCTGCGTAAGATTCAGGAGGCGGTGCCGGGCTTCCCGCTGGCGGTGGACGCCAACCAGGGCTGGAACTTCCCGCAGGCGCTGCGCGCGTTCAAGCTGTTCGAACCGCTTAACCTGCTGTGGATTGAGGAGCCGCTGCCCTCCGACGATATCGCCGGCCACCTGCGGCTGCGCGAGCGCAGCGCCACGCCCATCGCGCTGGGAGAAAACGTCTATAACTTAAATCAGTTTACGCAGTACATCGAGAGCGGCAGCGCGGATTACATCCAGGCGGATCTCGGCCGCGTCGGCGGGATCACCGGCTATCTGGATATCGCCGCCGTCGCCCGCGCGCACAACCTGCCGATGACGCCGCATTTTGTCATGGAGCTCAGCGCCAGCCTGCTGGCTACGGTGCCGAATATCTCATACGCCGAGATGACCGACGGCGGGCGCTGGAAAGATCTGCGCATCATCGCCGAAGCGGGCGAAGAGGTGGACGGCTACTACGTACCGAGCGAACGGCCGGGCCACGGCATTATTCTCGATCGTGATTACCTCGCAACCCACAAAATCTAACCACGCAGTGAGGGGAAAGGACAATGGAAGACACGTTATTCTCGGTTAAAGACAAGGTCATCATTGTGACCGGCGGCCTTGGACAGCTGGGGGCGCAGTACGTGAAGACGTTACACGAACGCGGCGCGAAAGTGGCGGCGCTGGCCACCCGCGTCGATGCCGCGCGCGTCGACCGCGTGCTGGGGGCGATTAAGGACTCCGACCGCCTGCTGTGCGCGGAAGTGAATATTACCGATAAAGCCAGCATTAACCGGGTGCTGGACAGCATTGAAGCGAAGTGGGGCGTGCCGGATGGCCTGGTCAACAACGCGGGCGTCGACACCCAGCCCAGCGCGCCGCCGGAAGTCTCCGGGCCGTTTGAGGAGTTCCCGGAAGAGGTGTTCCGCGAGGTGGTGGAAGTGAACCTGGTCGGCACCTTCCTGATGACCCAGCAGGTCGGCAAACGCATGAAGCAGGCCGGCAAAGGCGGCTCGATCATCAACGTCGGTTCGATCTACGGCGTGGTCTCTCCGGTGCAGGATATCTACAGCTACAAAAAAGAGGACACCGGCATTCCGTTCGTCAAACCGGTGGCCTATTCGGCGGCAAAGTCCGGGCTGTATAACTTTACCCGCTACTGCGCCACCTACTGGGGGCGCGACGGCATTCGCGTCAATACCCTGACCCTCTCCGGCGTCGAGCGCAGCGATCAGGACCCGCGCTTTCAGAAAAACTACACCCACCGTATTCCCATCGGGCGGATGGCGAAAGCCCACGAGTACAACGGCGCGGTGGTGTTTTTGCTCTCCGACGCCTCGGTCTATATGACCGGTTCCAACGTGGTGGTGGATGGAGGCTGGACCGCATGGTAAGCGATAAATGGCAGCGTTTTCGCGGCATTATCTCCGCGGTGGTGACGCCGATGCACGCCGATGAGTCGGTGAACTACGCGGCGCTGGACGCGCTCGCCCGCGCCCAGCTGGCGCGCGGGGTTGAAGGCTTTTACTGCTGCGGCTCCTCCGGGGAGGGACCGTTGCTGCGTTTCGATGAGCGCAGGCAGGTGCTGGCGACGCTGGTGCAGTCGGCGGGCGGTCAGGTGCCGGTGATCGCCCACGTCGGGACGCCACGCACCCGGGACGCCGTCGAGCTGGCGAAGCACGCCGAGCAGGACGGCGCCAGCGCGGTGTCGCTGGTGCCGCCCTACTACTACAAATATAGCCGCGAGGAGATTATCGCCTACTACCGTCGGGTGCTGGACGCCATTTCGATTCCGGTGATTTTGTATAATATTCCGCAGTTTACCGGCGTCGAGCTGGATGCCCAGAGCGCCGACGCGCTGCTCGGCGAAGAGCAGGTTCTGGGGGTGAAGCATACTTCGCATAACCTCTATTCGCTGGAACGCATGATCGCCCGCTACCCGGAGAAAGTCTTTTTTAACGGTTTCGATGAGATCTTCCTTTCCAGCCTCGCGGCGGGCGCGACGGCCACGGTTGGCACCACGGTTAACCTGCAGCCGGAGCTGTTTCTCGCCCTGCGCAGCGCTTTCCAGCAGGGCGACATCGCCCGGGCGCAGCGCCTGCAGCAGCAGATCAACGAGGTGGTGGAGCAGCTGGTCGCGCGCGGCGTGTTCCAGTCGGCGAAATATCTTGCCGCGAAAGAGACCGTCGATACCGGCCCCACCCGCGAGCCGTTTGTGGCGCTGACTGCGGCGCAGAAAGGCGAGCTGGATGACCTCTATCTGCGCTTACGGAGGTATATCGCCGATGCCGGACAATGACGCGTTCTGTCCCCAGGTCCGTCTGAACGATAGCGTTGTATGCCAGCAGGTCGCGCAGTTTTTACAGGAGACGGAAAGCGATGCGCGAACCCGGGGGCTGGCGGTGGCGGTTGTCGGGCCGGAGGGCGAGCTCATCGCCTTTGGCGCGCACGCTCGCTGCCCGCCGCTACCGCGCCAGCTGGCGCAGCGCAAGGCCTGGAGCGCCCTGCGCTTTCGCCGTCCGACGGCAACGCTGGCGCAAGAGGTCAGCTCCGGTACCCTGCAGCTGGCGGTATTTAACGACCCGCAGCTGCTGGCGATGCCGGGCGGCGAGCCGGTGATCGTCGACGGGCTGGCCATTGGCGGCGTCGGGATCAGCGGCCTGCCGCCAGAGCTGGACGCCGGGCTGGCGGCGCGGTTTGTTCAGCGATTGACTTGATGAGGGATCGTTAAGGGTTCCCGGATTGCGGCGCCCGCGCCTTATCCGGGCTACCTGCGCGCGCAGGATGCGGTATTTGTAGCCCCGGCCAGCATAGCGCAGCCGGGGATTGACGTGTTCACACAAGCCGTGTCATTTACTGGCTCCGCTGCTTCTCCACCGACAGCGGACGATGAATCAGGGTCATCGGCACGGTGATCTTCACATCGGCATTTTCCCCCTGCAGCTTCTGCTGCATCAGATGAAACGCGTGCTGCGCCCAGGCGTCCTCATCCTGGCGCATCGACCACACCGCGTTCGGCAGAAATCCCAGCATCTGGTGTTCATCGAAGGTGCCGATGGGAATATCCGACGGAATAAAGCCGTAGGTTTCCCGCAGCGCGCTCAGCGTCCCTTCCAGAATGGGCAGGGAGGAGGCGATAAACGCCTTCGGCGGCTCGCGGTGCTGACGGAGAAAATCGAGCATCAGCTGTTTGCCCTCTTCCTGACGGTTATGGCTGGCGGACAATATCCACTCCTTGCCGGCGGGCAGCTCGCTCAGGTAGCCCTGCAGACGACGCTGGATCGACGGCTGCTGGGTATCCCCGGCGATAAAAAAAATCGGCGAGACGTCCACCGCCTGGGTCATCGCCTGCACCAGCTTTTTGCTGCCATTGTAGTTATCGCTCACCACCAGCGACACGTCGCTCTCGCCAAAATCGCGGTCGAGCAGCACCAGCGGCCGCTTGCGCGCTACCTTCTGGTGATGCAGCTGCGTTTCCCGGGTAGAGGGCACCACGAAGAGCCCGTCAACGTTGCGCGCCAGCAGTCCTTCAACCAGACTGTTTTCATGCTCGCTGTCGCTGTAAGTGCAGGCAATCATTAGCTGATACCCCGCCTGACGGCAGCAGGCTTCGAGCTTTTCCGCCAGGGTGGAGAAAAACAGGTTGGATAAACGCGGGATCACCAGCCCTAAGGTCTCGGTTTTATTGAGCTTCAGGCTGCGGGCGATATGGTTAACGACCAGCCCGTTCTCGGCGATGTAATCATTAATACGCTGCTGCGTTTTGGCGCTGATGCGATACTGCTCAGCTTTGCCACCCAGCACCAGGCGCACGGTGGTAATCGAAATTTCCAGCGCCCTGGCGACTTGCTCAACGGTTTTGGCCATAAACTCATTTTCCATAACGAACAGAACGGCTTAATCATAAACTAATTCGAGTTAGCAATACATTAGCCGCGCTGTTATTTTGAACAAGGCGTCAGTTTTCTGCCGCCTCTGCCGCTCTCGATCGCGATCCTGCTACGCTGGCGATCGTTAAGATCCTTCTCCGCCCTCTCTGTCGACGTGTGTGCCGGGAGAGATTCTGGCCGTGCTATTTCACTTTACCGGTTTAACCTCGGTCACCCAGGTGGGGAGATCCCATGTCCCGCCGAGGCGAAGATAGCGGCACATCCCGGTGGTCGCTTCACGGCTTTTGCGGAACGTTGTGCCATCCCAGAGCCAGCTTGCCGTCCCCCAGCAATCGCCGAGCCCTCGCCCTTTCTGGCTCATAAAAATCTCGCCGTCACCATACTCAGAACCGGAGACCGTGATAAGCGTCGGATTGCCCTCAAGTTTGCTATCCACAACCCAATAGCCATATCCCTCGTTATAGGCCGCCCGCCAGCACAAGGCCGAAATCAGAGAATGGGCGTGATCCAGCGGCGTCAGGCTAATGGTTTCAGGCTTCTCGCCCTCCTCAGGCTGGAGGCGATCGCACCAATCATCGTTCTTTAGCGTGGCCAGAAGCTTCGGCTTGAGCACCGCCAGCTCAGGCGCGGTTAACGCTCTCTCCTGCGCTTTCTCAGGCATGACCCGGTGAATAACCGGGGCGGGAATCGCTGCCCGGACGCTATTTTCCGGCCTGTCGCCTTTTTTGGTCAATGCCCCTGGCGTGCCGATTCGCCCCTGAACATCGTCCATTTTCAGCAGTACCGCGTAAGCGCCTTCGCCGGAAAGCACGAACGGCGCCTCCGCGCCTGTAAATTCGACCTTCCCGCTGCCTTTGATAGCGTTAACGATCGCCCGGGCCTGTTTCTCCGACAGCGGCCAGCTCTCTTTTACGGGCTTCACATCGCCTGCCGGCTGGCCGTTGATCCACAGCGTCAGTTTGCCCGGCAGAACGTCGCCGTCGGTCACCTCCGCCAGCATCAGCTCTCCCGAGACGGCAGTGCCCGCTCCGGCCTGGCGGGTCAGCAGCACCGAACCTCCGCTTCCTTCTTCAGCGCTGTATCCCGCCGCCCGGCAGGTCAGCGTGTATCACACACCACTTCCCAGTCTTTGTGGCTGAATGAAACGCCTGTTTCCGCCAGCGCAGGGAGACTAAGTATGGCCAGTGCCAGCACGCCTCTCCTGCGTTCCTTTTTCATAACTTATCTCCTTAATCGGTCATCCGCGTAGTCTGAGTAATCCTCCTCGCAGAGAGAAGCGTTTTCCCCTGCCGCGACATTTTTTCAGACAACGACATGGATGCCGCACCGCTTTACGCTTCGCTGGACATATTCCCGCCCGTTCAGCCCGGCTGAAAATAGCGGGCAGCGAGTCTGATTACCTCATTCAACATCATTTCTGAGATCACAAAATAACATCCGCCGTGATGTTAAATCATCTTGTGATATTCCGCGCGGCTGCGACCGGCTAACTCTTTTTACGCTCTCACTTCATCTTTGCGATTCATAGGTGAATTCCGCTCTGATTATTCAGGGGGTTCTTTTATGCATCGATTCATCTTCTCTGTGACGTCATCAACAACATGAAGCTATTCAGAATATTCAGCGTATTGCCGTCGTTATTTTTTGCCGCCGCGTGCGTTGCCGGGTTATCCCACGTAGATAATTGTGAAGTGGGCTGCCCGACCGGTGGAAGCGACCAGACGCTGGTTCGCGAAGCCTATACGCTCAACAACAACAGCCACCGCAAATTCGCCAATTGGGTGGCGTATAAAATCACCAAAGCCAGCCTGGCCAGCGGGCGTTCGCGCAGCTGGAAGCGCGATCCGGATTTACCCGCTGCGGATACTCTCGCCCCCGCGGCATACAAAGGGGCCAGCGCAGCATTGGCGGTCGATCGCGGGCATCAGGCGCCGCTCGCCGGGCTGGGCGCCAGCGCAGACTGGCAGGCGTTAAACTATCTTTCCAATATCACCCCGCAGGCCTCCGCCCTGAATCAGGGGGCGTGGGCGCGGCTGGAGGATAAGGAGCGCGCCCTCGCCGAGCGCAGCGACGTGGCGGCGGTGTGGTCCGTTACCGGGCCGCTGTTCGAACGGCATATCGCCACCCTGCCCGCCGCGCCCGAGGTGGAGCTTCCCAGCGGCTACTGGAAGATTATTTTTATCGGCTCCAGTCCGGATAAGGGCGAATACGCGGCGTTTTTGCTGGATCAGGCGACGCCCAAAAGCGCCAGTTTTTGTGATTATCAAGTGACGGTGGAGGAGATTGAGCGGCGGACTCATCCGGCGCTCTCGTTCTGGTCCGCCCTGCCGGCAGGTATCGCTCGCCGCCTGAAGTCCCGGAAGGGTACGCTGGCAAAAGAGATGGGGTGCCCGTAATTGGGCACGGGCATCCTGTTGCGTGCATTATCTCGCTTTTATTTTTTGAATCTGCTTTACGGTTATTTCAGCAATATCAGGAAAGTCATTTTCCACAGGCGCTAATTAATAGCATCATGCATTCTGTTAATTCTTAATTTGCGGTTAAAGGCGTTTATTATGTCCGATTAAAGTCTGGACTTTATTTTTATTACTGGTTAGGTTTACAGGTGTTATTTAGCGCGGTGCGAATGTGTTGGCGCACACCCGCACCGCTGATCACAATTACTATTTACCAGGAATAGCAACCATGACTAATGCTGATTGTATTGTAGATTCGTTTGATCCAGAAGTGTCGCCGAAAAATAAGCGTCAGTTGACGGTGAGTTATGTGAGACGTTTGCCAGATCGTCGTCTTGTTCCGGCGCTGATCATGAAGGGCGAGTGGCTGGCGGCGGCAGGGTTTTCGACCGGCACCCGGGTGGAGGTGCGGGTGATGGAGGGCTGTATTGTGCTGACGGCGGTTGAGCCGGAACCGGAGCTGGAAGCCGCGATGCGTAGTGTGGAGAAGCTGTCGGCCAGGAAGCAGAAGCAGGTCAGAGAGTTTATCGGGGTGATTGGGGGACGGGGTTGAGGGGGCAGGATTGCGGTGACAGACAGGATTTTAATGCCATGCTCTATATCGCCACTCCGGACCTGTACTCATCCATCAAATCCGTACAACGTTCCTTTTAGATAACGGATAAATACCTGTTAATACGACTGAATGAGGAAACCATCATGGAGACTTACCGATTACATCGCGGCAGGCTTATCGACCATATCCAGCTTGTGGTAAATGATTTCGAGGCCAGCAAAGCGTTTTATACAGCCGTGCTGGCGGTCCTTGAGATCCCTGTCGTGAATACCTACGATGATTATTTTTGGGCTGATGAGCTTGTTGTTTCATCCATTAATAGCCCCGGTTCCACAGGTAAGCCGACAGGACGGCATCACCTGGCTTTCCAGGCCAGGGATCGTGAGACGGTGGATGCTTTTTACCAAGCGGCGCTGGCACACGGCGGCAGTGATAACGGCGCCCCCGGTGAGCGAACTTATCACCCGGGGTACTACGCGGCCTTTGTACTCGATCCCGATGGTAACAATATCGAAGCGGTTTACCATGGCGAGGGGGAACGCAGTGCGGCATCGGTGGAGATTGGCTTCAGTCTTTAAGTATAACGGCCTCCGGGCAGGGGCCGTATTGGGCGGTTGGCATTAAGTCAGACCAGGAATTAGCCATATCGAAGCCCTCATAATAATGAGGGCTACATAAAATAAATTCAGTGTTGTAAATTCATTGCGTATTCATTTTATAAAGGAATAACGATGGGAGCTATTAACGAGATAGATATTGCAAAGCTGGTTTTGCTACCCGCGATTTTATATGTGGCTAAAAAGATCATCGACTGGGCGGGAAAAGTGATGTCCAGCCCGCAAACGAAGCGAAAAATTCGCTTTGAAAAGGTACCTATTGAAACCAAAATAGAGGTGCTGAATAAAATCGCTGAGATAGCGAACGCTGACATACCCGACACCAAACTCTCGAGGACGCATCAGACCGTACAAATAAAGTTTTTGTATGAGCAGATCGGGATTACCCTCCCTGTCTGGCACGCCCATCAGTTGATCGCGTTTATCGCTGATAAAAATATCGGCTCATATGATGTACGATTAATAAGTTTCCTTAAAAACCCATCCTTATATCGTTGTGAAGAAAATCATTTTTCTGTAGATGCTAAAAAAATTAAAACTTTTCACCTCGTTAGCGGGGGTTTCTGGCTATTTTCAATAGTTATTTTCGCTTGCGCCTGGTGGACGACAATACAATCGTTACTGGCCAGCGGGGGCGTAAATTCAGCTATCGCATTTTCACTGTTTTACTTTATTTCCGCTATTGTGGTCACTGGCTTTATCTTGAGCCAGGTTGGAGAAACCTGGCAAAGCGCCAGATTCGCCAGGCTGTTTGAAAGGTGGTGTGAGGATGAAGCGCGGGTGGATAGTGGGGAGAGTGCTGTGCTAGCCGCATCGGGGCCAGAAGAACAGATGCCTCAACAGGAGCTTTTCAAATGATGAAATGCAGATACAAAAAAGTATTTTAGTGGTCTGATTGGGGGATTTGGTGCGAAGGCCGGACTCGAATTTCACACCCAATAGACTGATATAAATGTAGTTTATAAGCAGGAATAATTATTTATACCCGCACTTGTACCCACAAGTTAAAATCCGTATAAAAAATAGACATCGCGAGTGGGTATAAAGCCATACCAGTAGAACACCGATATGGCTATCAAAGCAAGATTCAAGCAGGAAGGAAAGTTTTCTTCAGAGGCACTAAAAGTTTGGTCTCGATATCGACTTGCTCGTAGTTCTCAATAAGCGCACGGACGAGATCGTCTAGCGTCCAGAGCGTCAGAGGTATCGTCGAACGATCAGCTTCATATCGAGCATCTTTTGTAAAACCACCGGTACTGACATAAAGCCCGCGGTCATCTTTATGGCGACCACCGATAAAGCTGCGTATCTGTTGGCTTCCCATCTGTTCCCTGCGATGCTTTACCTCAACGATAATACGCGGATTTTCAAAACCGAATCCATCAGGTGAAGCAATGATATCTTTACCCCGATCGGCTCCTGCAGGTGAAACCTGCGTTTTATAGCCCATACTGCGTAAAACTCCGGCAACCAGATTTTGCATCTCATCCCAATCAAGAGAGTTGATGCGGTCTTTGATACCCTCAAACGCCAGCATTTCCATATCGCGCAGCGGATCAGAAACGACCTCATCTTCATCTATCACAATTGGATTCTGAGTAATTACATCTGCAGTGGGTTTCTTATCCTGTAAAAGCTCTTCTAGCGCATATTCTGGAAGCTGGAAAACTGTCAGCGTAGAACCCAATGTGTTTTTGGTAGCAACAGACAGTCTATCGCGGTCGATTTCTTGAGTATTCCATTTAACCTGCCGAGCGATTCCCATCCCCTCATCCACCCATTCAGGATGATATTGGAAGTCTGAAGTGACTTTGCCTAGCAAATAAGTACGGTTGGCTGGCGAATAGGTAATAACCCAATCACCCTTTTGGATCTCATTCACAAAACGCCAGACCTGCGATGCACCAGAACGCGCAGTTCCCAGCTTTGTTAAGGGATCCGCCTCTTGGTATAAAGCGAGTAACTGGGCTCGGGACAGGCCGGGTTTGACTAATGGAGCTAGCTGAGACCAACCGATGCCTACAATTTGCTTATCGCGAAAATCGTCATAGAGCTTGCCGCCGTCACCACGGATCATCCACATTCTGTTGCCCATAACCGTCCCTTCATGAGGAAAAGAAATTAAGCTGGATCATAAGCTTGTTCGCCGCATGCGTCAAAACCATCAACAACGACGGCCCAGCATTCCCGGATTGTGCTTGCGATAATGTGCCCAGTTAAAAATACAGCTTCAATTTGCATGATATTTCGTCCATATAAGTAAAAGCACCAACCAGCATCGGCAGGTGCTTTTTGGAATGAGTAAATAAGTAAGGAAAGCTGCAGTGTGAATCAGGAAGGCTGTTCCCAATGTTCACCGTGCCGCGCTAATACGATTTCTTTTCAATAAACCAGTTGCCTGTCGCGCCCGCAGAATATCGACTGCCCGCAGATATGGGGACTGTTCTTGCCAGTCGAATCCCCTGCGATCAATACGAACCAGCCCGTACTTTTCCACCAGAAAATTAGCGGCATCGGCCAAAGATATACCGGCATCGATATGTTCCTGAATTACCTTTTCATCACTGAATGGTGTGTCGTTGAGTGTTAGGCCATAATGTTGTTCCAGCAGGCGTGCAAGCAGCATTTGCCAGCCTGCCACGGGTGGCAGACATAGCGTCGCCGCCTGCGGATTTGTTGCAGGTAGAGTTTTCATATTTGCTCTTGTGAAAGTAGTTAACGATGGGTGGAGTAAACGGCGATGTATACGTAGCCGCAACTGCCAAGGGTATCGGCTTCGCAGGTGAAACCATTGTGGTACAGGGTGACACAGTGGGCATGGCGAGGATTCATTTCACCAGTAGTCAGCATCGATTCCATCTGGCTGATAAAATGCGGGAATGCCACATCCAGCTTAAAACATTCTGCTTCGCTGAACTTACCAGTGATACTGGCCCGGTCAGCCAGATAGTGCAGCCGGTTTCCCTCCTGTACCAGACGAGCGCCAAAGCAAGGTGTCACATTACGATTCAGTCCCCATTTTAGAAATGAATCGTTCTCTGAGTCAGTAGATTTCATTGAAGTGCCCTCATATCCAGCCTCGCTCAGCAAACGACACAATGCCATCTGATCCGATAACCAGATGATCAAGCGTGTTCACATCAACCAGTGCCAGCGCTTCTTTAAGCCTGCCCGTAATGTTGCGATCGCATTGGCTGGGCTCCGGATCGCCGGAGGGATGGTTGTGTGCGAGGACGACAGCTGCGGCATTGGAGCGAAGCGCTGACTTCACTACCTCACGGGGATGAACCTGGACATGGTTAATCGAACCGGCAAATAGCGTTTCACCCTCCAGTAAACGATGCTGGTTATCGAGATAGAGCACCATAAACACTTCCCGTTCTTGTCCTGCCAGCTGTAACCGAAGCCAGTCACGGGCAGCAGTACTTGAGGTAAAGGCTATTCCAGGCTGGCGCAGATATTTATCTAGCAGATTGGTAGCACGTCGGATGGTCCGTTGGGCATAGGGTGTTAATCCGGATGTCGCGGTAAGCAGGTAATCATGTTGAGCCATAACCGTCAGCGGAAAAAGTTCAGGCTGTGATGATACCGGGGATAATGCGATATTCATGTTCGGTATTCCTCAGTCGATAAGATGCATAATGGCGCTGCATTCCGGATGGTTTAGCGCGTAGTCACGTAAGTAATAATAGTGCTCAGTCATCGCGTCACACTCGGTGCAACAAGCGTGGTGGCTGTATGCCATCAGACAGGCAACCATCCCTGCAGCTTCACTGGTAAGCTGTGCGCCATTGCCGTTCATGCTGTTGAACAATGTCCACTTCTCATCGTGATCTGACTCGGGAGCCATAAAAGCGCCGCCGTTGCTGAGTGTCGAAAAGCGCCAGATACCACCTTGGTAATCGGCACACAGCCGATCCATAAAGGCGAAAATGCGAGGTTCAAGGGTTATCCATTGTGGGATGGAGCCAAAGTGCTGCGGCCAGAAACCAATTCGTAACTCGTCAGGGACGACTGAGGCAGTAATTGCTGCCTGCTCAGCGAACTGAAGGTTTTGTGTATTCATTAAACTATCTCCTTATGCCGGAACTGTTGTTTAACGCCCGAAAAAATCGAGCATGTTTTCGGCCATTACCCACAGGGCGCGATTGAGCTTCACATCGCCATCAATACCGGTAACAGCACGGGTGCGGCTGCTTTTCCCCTGAGCGGTTCGCCCTGACAATCCACCTTTCATCAGGTTCTCCTGCACGCGCTGGTATACGGTCCACAGGTCATCGCTGTAGTCCTCCCGGCGACGTGGGGTCAGCAACTGCGATACCGTGACCGGCTGGTGTTCCTCACCAAAGCGATACTTCAGTGCGGCATTTGCCAGTGCGTGACGGGCTGGTTCTGGCAGTGCCAGTGACTGCATTGCATCGCGCTTCTCCTCAACCCGGTCAAACACACCGAGCACTTCGTAAGCCCCTTCAATCACCTTCTCGACGACATTGCCTTTATGCGGTACCCGCACCTCTCCGAATGACTGACCGCAGACCAGGCCGTTGGTACAGACGCCACGAAACAGCCCCGGCAGCATCTGGTAGCTTGATGAGCCGTCATGGCTGTTAAGCAGAATGATTTCCGGTACCTGATGGCCGGTCAGTTGCCCGGAACGACGCAGGCGCAGCATGTGTTTGGTGTGCTCCCGCTTGCTCTGGTCGCGAACCTTCGTCTGGCAGGCGAAGAACGGCTCAAAACCTTCACGCTGCAGGCTTTCGAGGATGGTGATGGTCGGGATGTAGGTGTACCTGTCTGAACAAGATTCATGCTTGTCAGTCCCGAACACGCTGGGCACATGACTCATCAGCTCTTCGTGGGTAAGAGGCCGGTCACGGCGTATCTGGTTTATACGGCCAAAGCGGCTGGCTAATCGCATGGGTAACTCCTTATCTGATAAAGAAATAAAAACAAAAAAGGCCATGTTCCCGAAGGAGCATGGCCTGTTGCTATCTGGTGTTGGTGCGTAGCGGGCTGGATAGTTCTGAAATATGAATAATTAATCGCTGTAGTGTGTGGTCCGGCACTCACTGAGGTCTGACAGTTCTTTCTGCGTATTTATTCGTCCCGGACTGAAGCTGCCTACTTTTTTGTCACTGACGTAAAGATCAAAGCTCGCGGCCTGCCCCAGGGCGTCAATAAATGACACCCAGGCATTGTCACCGTTTCGCCAGCCGAGGAATGACGGTAACGGATACTGACTGTTATCCATGACGACTGTTATTTCCGTCCCGTCGTCATGAGAACTTACTGATGTTCCATCAGGCAGGGTGAGATTAACGCCGTGTTGCAGAATATTCTGCGCATCCGGATTGCCAGTACAGTTCAGATTAAACACCACCTTCTCCGGGCTGGTAATGATATATTCGGTCACGCCCATCCCAAAACCACTCGTCCACATATTGGGAATAGCCTGTGCTGTTGATACAGAAGCCAGCATAGCTAATGTAAATATTACGTAAGGCAGTCGCATAATGTTGTCCTCAAATCATGTAATAAAGTAATGAAAAAAGAGTTGGATTATTTTATTTGTTTATAGCGAAACGCTTCTTTCCCGGCATAAATCCCGACGAGGTCGTCATAACGAGGGTCCTTTTTATTCGGGCGAAACGTTACTTTCATATCCGGACTGCACATATCCTTCATGGTGAGATTGAATTCTTTACCTGGCGTAATGGTATACCCTGTTGCTACATCGTCTTTACTGGGAGTGATCCACCCCCAAAGGCCCCCCGGACAATCTCTGGAAGGTTTCGAGCGAACAACAATAAACCATCCCATTGAATCCACTTCCGTCGCTGTACACAGTTTTCTGACCTGGCGGTGGGCATCACACCAGAATATATTCCCACTCTTATTATTCACTGCTGCAGGCAGGAACCCGCTATAAGGACGTGCTGCGTGAACATTACCTGCGATAAGTAAGGGGAACAATATGACTGGCAGTAAAGACAATAATTTCAATTTTTTCATTAGATTAACCTTACATTTAATTATGGAGACAATCTCTAATCAGTTTGTCCGGATTGCCCCCAACTTTCTGAGGGAGAAAATGAATTCAGCGACTGCTGAATAAAACGGAAATGAGGTAAGGCAGAGATAAAATGCTTATCCTCCGACAGCTGATGGAGAAACTCACTGCGAATAAATGTTTCCCGCGATGGCTTTACCAGATGAATCTCATCCAACCGGAAGACACGTAATTGCCTGTTATGTTCAGCGACAAGGTACCAGTAACCGTCAAGAGCGATTAGCCGGTAAGGTGCGATGGCCTCATGACGCTCCCCTTCAGTCAGAACGGTGATGCGCTGACATCCCGAAATAGCTCTGACCAGCCTGTAGAAGGAGAGCTTTCCTGCCGGGGGATGAGGTCTGTCCTGATGCCATACCAGACAGGGTCGATCATCACAGTCCAGCAGGCTGCTGACCAGTCGCCGGTCAAAGCCCGGGAAAACCCCGGCCAGCCCTGTGCGGTGAGCAAAGGTCAGAATATCTATTTCCTGCCGCGTACTGTGAATATCCGAGCGCAGACTGCACTGCCCCTGGTAGTAATCCAGGTCGAGATACATCAGACGTTCCCGAAAGTCACGACGCAGCGTGCGCTCTGACACCCCAAATTCAGTTGCCAGTTTGCGAATAAACAGAGTTTCACCGGAAACCAGGCGGCTGATAATCAACGACAACCTGACGGCAAGCCGGTCATGTCGCCGCTCCTGAAGCGTCATGAAAGATTTCTCCTGAGAAGTTAACTCTCTGAATTAATACTGTTTACTTTAAAGGAAGGAGTGGACAGGGTATGGACAACATCGGAACTATTTTTTATGAGCAGTCCAGCCTTGTGGGCGCTCGTCTGACAGATAATGATGCTTCGCATGATTTAATTGATGATAAAACACAGTGGAAAGGACGTGTCCACAATCAACAAATCATTAACAACCAGTTCATCATTCGCAGAGAAAATCGCGATATCAGAAGAATATCCAGTCCCAGACGGCCCGTGCGACCGACACCACCGCATCACGCACGCTACGAATCACCGTTTTCAGTGGTGCAAACAGGAACGAAGATGATTCTGCGGTATCGAAAACCCGGCTCACAGCGTCACCGAAACTGTCACGGGCCTGCGACTTTACCGGCTCTGTGCAGAGTCTCCCGTGCAGTTGTGTCACCACCGGGCTGGTGGCGCGGTCAGGCAGACAGCGCATCATGGCTGCCACCATCTCCTCAATGCCCCATCCAGTGCTGGCGGACACCACACAGACCGGATGATGCGGTTTAAACATCGCCATAATCGCAGCCTGCTTCGCTTTAAGATTTCCCTGTTGGTGCGGTGAAGGTTTGCTGGTGAGGGTATCCCATTCATGGCAGGGTTCGATTTTGTCGGCCTGGTTAATCACAAACAGTACCTTTTGTCTGTAAGGTTGCATCACACCGTGCCAGAACTGTTCGTCCACGGTTAGTGCCCGATCATCGGCCTTAATGACCCATAGCACCAGGTCCAACTCCGGCAGGATTCGACGGTACAGGGCACGGTATTCTTGATCCCACCGCTCGTTTTCACCTACCCCCGGTAAATCGACAATCACCAGACTGTGACGACCGCTGCGCAATCGGAAGCGCAGTACGTCGCGAGTACAGGCGTTCACGTCACTCACCGGGGACACCTCGCCCCGGAAAAGTTCGTTGCAGAGAGAGGATTTACCAGCACCACTTTTGCCCATGATGCCAATCACCGGCTCGTAATGGGTCAGGTTCTGGATACGTTCAAGAATAAGCTGGCGAAGCGTGTGCGGAAGCGACGCGAGCGGTTGTTCAAGGGCTTGAAGGCCGTCAGATTTATTCATACAGTAGTCTCAGCGTGAAGAATTAAAAACCCCGCGTTCCAGTCAGGAAGGCGGGGATTCACTGAGATAATATCTGTCTGAAATTAATTGGAATTTTGATTAACACGTAAAGGACTTTGTTAGGTCTAGGGCTGAACGAAGTCCGCACAGTGCCAAAAGCGGAACACGCTAATGCTGGTGTACAGATGCTGACTCATTTCCTCCTCCACTTTCATACCGTTATACTGTGAAAAAAAGGAGGTAGGTGTGAAACTGAAAATGCAGGATTTGAGGCTGTTTAATCTCGTGTTTGAGAGCGATCCTGGCTGGATACTGGATTTCTCTAACCGCACCTTGTCTGCTTTTTTTGATGAAGAACTAAACATTGATATTGATGATGAACGTTATCAGGAAGAGGGGACGTCAAAGGCCAAACGAGTTAGATGCTTGCTGAAACAGGCTGATCGTGAGACCGCTCTGCGAGTTCTTGGCGCTCTCTGGCAGTATAAAACAGAATCCATGCCTGAACAGGCTGAACAAAGCCGTAATGACTATATTGCACTGATTTCCCGCTTAGAAAATGCTGACACCGATGAAGCCAAAGGCGAAAAGCCTGTCCAGGCATGGCATTGTGTTGACTGGCCTTCACTTATCGCTGAAATGAACGAGATGAAATCTCTGCCGCCACATCCACGTGGTTTTCGGTTTGAAGCCTGGCTTGCTGAACTGTTCTGTATCTTTAAGCTCGCTCCCCGTTCGTCTTTCCGAAATACAGGCGAACAAATTGATGGAAGTTTCCGACTGAATGATGAGTTTTACCTGATGGAGGCAAAGTGGCATCAGAAAAGAACGTCGGCTGCCGATCTCCATGTATTTGAAGGAAAGCTCACTACCAAGGCAACCTGGACACGCGGCGTTTTTATCAGTTGGATGGGGTTTACGCCTGAAGGTCTGACGGCTTTTGGTAAAGGGAAGCGGGTTATCTGTGTCAGTGGTTATGATCTTTACCACTCACTGAGTCATGGGATCCCTTTGCCCGACCTTCTGGACGCTAAAACCCGGCACGCCGCTGAAACGGGAGAGCCCTATGCTGAGTTAGACCGACTATATGTACTCAAGAACAAACAGTTCGGAACGCTGAAATAACGGGTTGGGAAGCTGTGACCTGCTCCCCGTTGTTTCACACAGAATGCTGTTAGTAATGTCCGCATATCGCTCTTAGCGGACCTTCAGCTCAGTTACCTAGTCCGCTTCGTGCCAGAAGCTGACATAGCTGACATCATAATGAACTAATCAACGAGGAGCTGGCCCTCTCTTTGCCGATGGTACAAAATGGGAAAGAGTTAATTCTGATTCCGGAAGCTTTTCACTGTAAAATTAGCTCGTTCTTATGACGTTGAGACGTAAAATATATGGAGACCATTATGGCATTTATACGTAATCCGCAAACAGTTATTTCAGTGAAAAATATTGAATCAGTAAATGAAAAGGAGTTTAATGAGCTGGTGACAGAATTATCAGTGCAGGGATTTACACATAGCTCGGAGGTTTCTGAATATATTGTCAAAAATAACCTTGGTGCAAAATATAAAAATATATCTGGTGTTCTTCAGATGAAGAAACGTGGTGATGAATGGTCATTTGAGGGAGGTTTCCCTCCTGATATTTATGCTCGGTTATGCCAAAAACTAAAGCTTAAAAATAAAGGATCACAAGCTCGCCCGGGAGAATTTACTCCCTATAAAAACGTCAAGTAGTCTGTTATGGATGATGCATTGATGAGTAAGCCACAACTGAGAAGTATTTGCCGTCAGCACTGACGGCCTTTCCGGCAGTAGTCGGAGGGGACTGAACGCCCTCTGAGTGCTAGGAGCGGACATACCGAGCGACAGAATGAATCAATTAATAGGATTCAGGTTACAGTAAGGAATACATCGAACATTAATACCATTAAGTTTCTTCTTAGTGATTTTGTTCCACTGTATAATTTAGCCTGATCCCTATTAATTATTTTTGAGAGTATCAACTGGAAAGCTTGTTCTACTTTATTTTTCGCCACATCATTTCTGTTAAATGAGGATGCAAATATGTTGTTTTATCTTTTGTGATCTTTATTGATGTATTGCATTTTTTTAATAAAACTCCATGCAGATGGGTTTTACTTTTAAATTCATCCCAGAATTCTTTTTTTCATTTTGGATGTAACTGACCTCTTCGGAATTAACAGAAAGAACCAAAAACTATTAAATGCAACCATCCTAACAATATAATTATTAGGGTTAAGGTTTAAACCACCAATTGATGTGCTTCTTAATAGATATGGTTCTAAAGGCTCTTCAGGTTTACCAGTTTCCACATCAATCCTGTTTGCAGAAGTTACTATTAGAAGAGAAAGGATTACACCATCTACTTTTTTATTACCAGTAATTATGAATGGTATGTGTTTTTCTAAAGTGGTTCTGGCATCATAACCGCCATTTGATGCTCTTGCTGAATTATATGATATCTTTAGAAGTTCACGTAATAATAAATCATAATCATAATCATATTCAAATGTTATTTCATCTCCTGGTTTTAAAGGGGTGAGCATCTGGTTTTTAAAACAAGTTACGAAATATGCATCTAGTTGAGACAGTATTCCATTATTACACTCGGCACATACATCCCCAATAACTGGATCGCCTTTAAAATGGTAGTCACTTTTATCAGTCATCGCTAAAAGTTAAATATCAAAACTTTTAATTATCGCTGAAGGGAATATATGTTCTTTAGTTAAGTTTATTGTGCTTTTACAATAAGCACAATTTTTTTTGCTTTCCAAATTCATCACCCAATGAATATTTATTCTTATCAATTTTCGAATCGTAATAAAAACATTTAGTTTAGTCAATATCTATTTATTGGTACTGAAGCCTTAGATGTTATTTGATAGCGATAACAAACTGCTTGAAAAGTTACGTGCAGATGATAACCAGTAGGTAAGGCCTCAACATCAACCTTAAGGTACACAAGAAGTTCACCAAAAGAATGGGGCGTAAATCCGGGCGATCTCAGTACGCCGTTTCCGCTTTTCGCTCTTAACAGACCGACGGCTCCGTGACAGGAGCGGAAATCGTTAATTCAACGTAAATTCATTATTGAGGAAGGTCACCAGAACATTAGGAAATTTCTCAAGTCCAGTTCTAAACCGAAGTGTCAGGCAATCATATACACAAAACATGGCGATAAAAAACTTATCCTCAGGGCTAAATGCTGGTTTTTTTGTGGGCTGTATCCAAAAGAGTACAAAACAACTTGAAAAAATTATAAAGTATTATGTAATAACATTCATTATGCTTCCCCCCTTTTCAAATAGAAAGGGAAAGTTTTTTGTTAAGATTTATCAAACACAGCAAGGATGTAATATGTACAATGAAGAAACAAAAGATTTTGCGAAGAAGCAAGAGCAAAAACTGATTGAGGCGCTGGGACACAGCCGTGAGCATACTGATGCCAGCACTGAAGTCCGAAGCAGAGATGATTACCAGCGAGACTATGCACGAATTCTTTACTCATCCTCATTCCGACGGCTTCAGGGGAAAATGCAACTTTTTGAAGTTGATCCTGAAAAATTTAACCGAAACCGCTTAACCCACAGCCTTGAGGTCGCTCAGATTGCACGCAGTATTGCATCGGATCTTGAACTGCAATATCCCGTGGTTGTTGAGCTGGCAGCCCTAGCCCATGATATTGGGAACCCTCCATTCGGGCACTCAGGCGAAAAAATGCTTAACAGTTTATCCGCTAAAATCGGCGGATATGAAGGAAACGCCCAGGCGCTTCGTATCTTGAGAAAACTCGAGAAAAAATATGCCGGCTGTGCAGGCTTAGATCTCACCTACCGCAGCTTACTGTCTGTCATCAAATATCCAAATACGAAATCCACTTCAAATAAATTCATTTATGATGATGACTATGCCTTCTATCAGCGGTTGCTGGAAGATAAGCAACTAGATATGAAGGCAGGTGAAAAAACCATTGATGCGCAGATCATGGATCTGGCCGATGAAATTGCATATGCAGCGCATGACCTGGAAGATGCATTGAGCAGAAACATGGTGACTATCGAAGATATTGAATATGAATTTCTTAAGTCACCAGACTACAACGTGGCTTTAGAACACTTCAGTGAGATTGTCAGCACGTCTAAGAAAACTGCATCTGAGGCAAAATTACTGAAGTCGTCAGAGGAATTTGCCATAATTTTTCGTAAAGAGCTGACGTCCAACATCGTTAACCGTCTGGTCATGGATATTGGCGTTGTTGAAAGTGACAATTGTTACGAAGAGCTGGGGTACAAAACGTTACAGAAACTTGCTGAAGGCCTTAAAAAACTGCTCTTCAAAGTCATTATGCGTAAAAGGAACATACTGACTTACGAGTTTAAAGGAAATAAGATCATCAGTGATTTATATGAGTTTTATAATGCCGGTGACAACTATAAGTTTCTGTCACCTGAGCTTAAGTCTTCGTTATCTGGTACAGATCCGTCTCAGCTCGAAACTAAAAAAGCGCGGGCTGTGGTTGATTACATTTCAGGCATGATGGACACATTCGCCATCAAGGAATGGGAAACTCATTGTAAGAAATAAAACTCCACTCTATACGCGTGTAAGCCTGCCTGCATAAATCTGTTACACCTCAAATGCAGCGAACTGTCATAACTCCGTTTTAATGACCTGCTGGAACAGTAGCTTTGCTGCCTCGGCAGGCTTTTCAATACGTTTAGTAACAGCTTATGTATTAACGCACTCTGATTTTCGACTTTACAGCCTCTAAGCACGAAACCTATGCTCTTACTGTATGGCAGAGCTTAAAGAATAGTGCATTAAGTCAAAAGAGCCGGTCTGCCGGGGCAGCTTAAGAGGATCAGCAAGGATGCAAGTGATGACTGCTGTGTGCCAAGAACGGACGTTGCTGGGAACTTTAACCTGTAGCCGGCAAGTGATATTAAAAAGAAAAACAGAATAGTGGTGCCGGAATCGAGAATCGAACCAAGGACACCAGTATTTTAAATATTCGTGCCAGATTAATGTTTGATATAGCTGTTACTATTTACCAGCTGAGCTAGTGTGGTCCCGGCCAGAGCAAATCAATTCGCATTTTCTGCTCTTGTACATTTACCTTTCTTAAAGTCTGTAAGTAAAGGATTTCGATGACTAGTCAATCAGTTTATATAAATACTGTGTTTAGGTTTTGGGCATTATCTACGATAAGTTTCTAAGGATATTGGCCCCCACTAAGGGGCCATCAACCGCTGGCTAGCGATTAGTCAATGCGTGTCAGCTCGTAATGACCTACTGTTTTACGGCTTGTGAAGTAGTTCCCATTTAGCACTTCTTTACCATTAAGGTTTAGCTTGAGAATAGCTGTGCCTCTGTAAGAATCTTGTGCAACAAAACCTGCCTTATGCTTGGGGGTTGTTAAAAAAACGTAGTAGAGTGCTGGTCGCCCCGTTTCGGTATCCTTTTTAGGCTTAGCCACTAACGTCTGAGAATCGGAGTCGTCAGCTTCGACATCCATTCCAATTCTAAGAAAATCCTGCCTTATAGTTGCTTGTGCGTGGGATGTACCTTTTTTATCTTCCCATTCCCAATGAATAACCATATCCCAGGTTCCGTTCAAATCAGGGAAGAGTAGATCATTTAGCTTAGGGAACCATTGCCATAACTTTCGCCATCCAAAGAAAAAAATTGATATCAAAATAGTGTTAAGAAGAAACGAACCTCCAGATGCAACAGATAGAGCTGTCACGAAAGTTGTGTTTTCATCATATACGCCCCATAAAATCAGACAGCAGGCAGTCGCATAGATAACGGCGATTATTGAGATTATTTTCCCTATTGGGAGAAGGTTTATCATTGCAACTCCTCATAATAAACTTCCTTACCAGCCTCAAATATAGAAAGACGATCCCCTTCGCTTACAATCCCTGTAAGTTTAATCTCGTCAATGCAAGAGCCATAAAGGGCAGCAACAAAACGTCCACCAACGAGTCTTGACCTGTCAAAACTGATGTTCTCTATGATTGGTGGTGAGAAATATTGTGCGGTATAAGTAACACTTCCTGCTTCATCTAAGATGTGAAAGCCATCGTGGTATTCGCTATTTTTATTGGAAATTTTTGATAATAACTCCAATGTGGAATCATTCTGTATGGGCTCTATATTACGAAGACTTGTGATGGGAAGACTATCAGGGTTATTACATATAATAACCCCTATACCAGAAAAATAAACACGATTGGATTTATTCCAAATATCATATAGTAATTTATATAAGTTCTCTTTTGTCATCGCTCATTTCTTTCTGTTTTTAGCTATTAGCTACCAAAAATCAAACAGTAATATCAATAAAGACGATTATCCAATAATTTTCTTGGCAATGGAAGATTTGATGAACAAGGACAAAGATTTGTAGCAACAATGGTATGAGGTTTGACATCATGCCTAAGAGTTCGATGCAGTTTTAGCTGACCACAACAAAGGAAAATGTTCGCTTTTCGCTCAAGGCTGCCCGTCTACTATGTGCTGTAAGCAGACATCTTTGAAATCTGCACTCCATTAATACACATCCTCATTTATGCGCTGCCCCCTTCAGCTCACACCATTCCATTACTAATGGTGAGCAATTCACGACCTTCCGGGTCACGATGGTGAGTACAACGAAAACCTATCTTTTTACGCCACATCTAAATAACTGATCCTAATACCGCTACACTTTAGCCAGTCCATGTTTTCCACCGGGGAATGGGCTGACAGTATCCATAAAGTGACGAACCTTTTTCAACAGTTGCCGCATTGAGCGGCACTGGTGATTTCGGGTTATTGTCTCATGAAGTGCCTGCCACAACCGTTCGACATGATTGACCCACGGCGAGTAAACCGGCTGATAAATCACCCTGAACTTTGGGTTTGCTTTCAGCCAGCGCAACGTTTCACGGCTTTTGTGGATGATGTAGTTATCGACAATGAGTGTGATCGTTTTTGCCCGCCGGTACGTCGCCTTCAGATGGTTTAACAGACTGATAAATAATGATGAACATTTACTATTCCCACCAACATAGCTCACTTTTCCCGTACCACTGTGCAGTGCACCGGCAAGATAGTACTTTTCGTTCTGGCCCGGCGTGACAACGCGCTTTTGCTGCCCGCGTAACTGCCAGTCAGCACCGATTTTGGGATTGAGGTGGATATCCACTTCATCTTCGTAAAACACAGGGTGTTCTGCGCTACAGCTGGTTAACGCCACATTAATCGCTGCCATTTTATCTTCCTTATTCGGGTCCCGGATACGCAGTGTTGGTGCTGCTCTGCGCCATACCAGTCCGGCAACAGGTAACCATCGCCGGATAGTTGAAGCATGTAGCGGACAACCGGTGACATCACGGATTTTTATCGCCAGCAGTTCGATACTCCAGCGGGAACGCTGATAACCAAAATCGCCGGGAGAATGCTTAACAAGCTCACGCAGCAATGCGCAAATATGTTCGAACGGCCAGCGCCTCCTACGTCCTGACGGTAATGACTTCAGGCCTTCAGCACCAGACAGCGTGAACCAGTTAATCCAGCGACCAACCGATGAGCGGGCACAGCAGAGCGTTCTGGCAACATGCCTGACGGTGTCACCACGATGTAGCATCAGCATGGCTGTGAGTCGCCGGGCGCGGTTTTTGTCCTTTGTTTTATGGAGCGTTTTCTGCATCAGGCGTCGTTCAGTTCTGGGAATTGGTGCTATGATCGGCATTGCTCAGTCCGGTTGGTGATTTGGGATATTCAGCGATTGATCAGATCGCATAAACCGGACTGAGTTCCTCCTGAGTGATCTACTATTCCGAGCAGTTATTTAGATCGCACCAACTGCCTTTATGCGCTGGTGCGTATCAGATATCAAGACTTATGCCCTGGAACCCCGGTTCATGTCAGACAGAGCGTCGACAGTGCCGCATAATATATTCTTTGTGACTTTGCTGACTTTCATCCGCACTTGGTAAATAACCCAAAATGAGGATAAGGTTGCCACGGGATAAATGAAAACGCGTGGCATGGCAGGAACAAGAATCAACGTTACTTTTTGCCCTGGTAGACCACTGTGATGTTGTCTGGTTTTCTTAACGTCGGTGCCATAGCTGGGTCAATCAGATACACAGGCACTATCACGGCATTTTTCCCACTAACCAGGATTGGCACCCAGCAGTGAACACGTGGGTCTCTTGTCGTCTCCGGAATACCACTTGTACCGTATGACATAAGATCAACCACATTGATAAAAAGCGCCTTACCAATATCAAAGAAAAACTCGTTAAAAACCACATCTTTTGTCAGCAAAATTACAGCGTCACCTGCCGCCAGTTTTACTGGCGATGAAGAGTGTTCAGAGGTTTCTACATCAGTAAAAATAATCCTTTCGGTATAGATAAAACAAGCATAGCGGGCATCCTGTTCTGACCTTTCCAGGAGCGACTGACAGAACTCTTTGATATGTCGATTTTCGACCCTCCCAACTGCATTATCTCGACGGAGGTGTCGCTTATGTTCGCGAACATGCACCTTGCCATTGACGCTGTCAAAGTCATACCCTTTTCCAACCTGAAGCTTACTCTCCCAGATCTCCATACAATACTTTTCAGCAGCTACAACATTTCTTCGGCGAGGCAAATCCTGCTGGTAGACACCAGACAGTAGCCGGGCCTTAAGCTCGTCCGCAAGCTGATAATAGCGATTAATATCTTTTAGTACCGGAACGGTGGCATCCAGCAATGTGGAAATAACCTGCGATCGTGAGATCTTCTGTTTTTTGCTGTATTCATCCACAACACGCAGAGTCTCAGAATTGGTTACATTGAAAGTGATTCGTTCTGACATGCCAATCACCTATTAAGCATTTTAGAAAAAGTGCATAACAATTAACCTTAAACACCTTTATTATCAACAAGTTTATTCTATTTCTATTTCTCTTTAGTTATCAATTCATAGTAACATGCTCTCACGTAAAAATGCTGAATATGTTGCGGCCAGAACAGTCTGGATACCAGGAACGAACATTTGGGTTTTTAGTATAATTAATGTCTTCATGTTTTAAGAACTTCCTCTTCATATCCCCTCCCGCTGTGATCCGCTTAACCCATCTGTATATCTCCTGTCCCCACAGTACTGCTCAGTAAACAGAAATACTGTGACTTTCCTGCATAAAAATTACATATCACCTTCTTCCTTTGTACACACACTACAGAGGATAAAATCATGGACTTTCCCTGGCCCTGGAACCGCAAATACACGATGAACTGGTTCCTGCTGTCGTTACTGAACCACCATCTTGATCAGCTACTGGAACGTTACTCCCGCCTTCAGCCCCTCAGACTCGATTTGTTCTATCAGAATGACACGTGGCGGTATAACCATCACGGATGGTACGAGACAGAAAGGGAGGTACGCCAGTTAACAGAACATCTGATGTTAGAGAGCAACATCGTGGGTCACTTCTGGGTGCTGGAGTGTACTTCCCGACACAAATGCCATGCCCATATCGTGATGTATCTTGATGGTCACCATAACCAGGCCACCTTTCCGGTAGCTGAACAGGCGGGGACTGCTTGGCAGAAGATTACACAGGGTGAGGGGTACCACAATCGCTGTGATCGTAAGAAATGCTACGAAGCCGATATCACCCGCCCCGTCAATTACGATGATGCTGCAGCCATCGACAACCTGCGCTACATCATCAGCTATCTCGCCAAGGAGAAATCAAAACACGGGCAGACTTACTACGGGGCCAGCGAGGTTCCATCAGCGAGTGGACTGGGCAGACCGCGAGTGCTTCGATAAAACGACGCACTTTTTTACGTCAATTCCGGTTGTTATGCCGGAAAGGGCTACAGTGATTCATCACCCGATTCCGGTACTCATTTAGCTACCGGAGAATCCAACAATGACCACTAAACCTTCCCTGCTCGAAGATCGGTTCGTCAATATGGCTTTCATTACCAGCCTCACCGGGTTAACTGATAAATGGTTCTACAAACTCATCAAAGACGGTGCTTTCCCGGCTCCCACCAAGTTTGGTCGCAGCTCCCGCTGGCGACAGAGTGAAGTAGAAGCTTGGCTGCAGGCCCGTATCGATGCATCACGCTCACAGCGCTAAGTCCTTCTCCCGTCGTAAACACAATTCATAACCGTCATACCTAATCCGTTCCTAACGGAGGCTTACGGCTGCACTCAATTCACTTATCAAGGAATATCAGAAATGATCTATTCAATTTTACTCAACCATTATCAGACCTGGCTGGAAGATTTTACCCGCATCAGTCTGTCCCACGGTTTATGCCAGCAGCACATAACGCAATGGCACCGACTGGCGATAACCACCAGCCCAACATTGGACGGAAGCGTAATAGAAATCGTCATTCCACAGCGCCTGCTACCGATCACTCGTACCGCTCGACTGGAATCCTGTACTGTCGACCCCGGCCTAACTAAAAACACAGACTATACCCTTCTACCCGGCGTGCTGCTCAGCGAGTGTTACCGGCTGGGGAAGAGCCGATTGGCAGATCAGTTACAAATGTTATTCCGGCTTCATGTACAGCCCGGTATGCGACAGACGCTGACCCTACTGTGCTGGTGTGAGCTTGCAACAGGAAAGGATATGAGGGAATGGTATGCGCTGCATCTGCCGCTACCTGAAATGCTGAGGCAATGGCTTACGATAAAACAACGGGCATACCGGGGTCTGAAGACGCTGACGGAGGATTACATTCGTGCCACCCGGCCACTATGAGAATCGAATACCTGTCCGTAACAGCGATCCGGTATCGACCAGCATGCGCGATGTTCCTGAGCATACGACCAGGATTGAGCAGAAAAATACGCTCTTACTCTATGGGTGTAACAAAGTACCTGATCGTCAATTCACCGGGCCACAGCGAGAAATCGATTTCTGAGTCTGACAGTTTTATTACGTCAGCATTCCGTAGTGTGATAACCACATCGCGATCCCCTTTTAACCCCTTTTAATCCATCCAACCGCAAGGCGCAGGCTTCCCCTTTTCGGGACGACTTGTGCCTGCCCTCAGGAGTCTTAAGATGTTTGCCAAACTCTTCCTCGCACACAACGGTATACGGTACTGTCTGGCCTGCCATACCGGTAAATGCAGTACAAGACATAACATCCCAGTGGAGGTAGCAGCATGCGCATGCTGAAATGTTACCTTGGCAATAATCGTGACGGGCACGTTGTCACTGCTAAAGACGCTATGCAGTCACCGGGTAGGATATGGACCTGTACTTCCTGCGGCTGTCAGTTGATACTTCATGCGGGTTCATCTGGTGAGGCCCCTTGGTTTGAACATGACCAGCGAACAGTGACGACAAACGTTCTGATGCAATGTGCCCATCTCGACCCTGAAGTTAAAGCCGAAGCCCGATGCCAAAAATTACGCAGTATCATCGGCGGACTGGATGCACCTGTAACGGTGCCATCCTGGTACTGCGTATGGTGTGGCAGTCATTATCAGGGGCGGAAGCACTGCGGCCGATGCCACTCGGGGATTTACAGTATTGAAGAGACCAGCTGGCAGAGAAATTACTGCTGTCCCCCCCCGGATAAGCCCTGTGGGTAGACGAACAGACTGACGAGGCGGGTATCGGACTGACCACTGGATGCGAGGTGTGATGAGATGCGTACGGTGTTGTGGGGACATTGTAAACAACAACAGTGCGCGTTCACGTTACCTGCACTGGCTAAAGGCGATACGGCTTCGCAATGGCACACGCGGATATCCGACTGAGGTACGCCTTTATCCGTGACAACATCTGTTGCTGGCCTGTTAGTCTGCTCTGTCGGCTGCAGGATGTTCATCCGAGTAGCTTCAGCAGCCGTATTCCCCTCAGTATCAGGCAGATCTGAGGCTAACAGGACAAATTAAACAGTTCTGGCTGATGTCCGGTTGCGCTTTTGGCTATCGCAAGCTCCATCTCGACCTGCGAGATATTGGGTAACAGGCGGGATTAATCGGGTCTGTCGGCTAATGAATCGTGCTGGGATAAAGAAAACGCTCTACCGAACGTGGGAGGAGGCCCGCAGTGATATTTGAAATGTTTTATAACATTTAGCACCGGCATTGTTCGAGTGATCAGATGCCACCAGCTGAATATAAAAAGCCATATTATCAACGTCTCAGAAGTGTCTAAATTAGACGTGCCGATTCAGAGCCTATTAACAAAAACAACTATGACATTAAGATATAAGTCCTCTTCTTTCGAACCTTACCCTCTCACAAATTGCCTTTTCTCATGGCATCCGGCCCCTTCCCCCATTACAATCATCGTTTGTTTTTTTGCGAGCTGCATAGCAGTCTTCAGAGGGTAGATATGACGATGAAAAACGACAAGGCATGGATTGGAGACCTGCTAGGCGGGCCGCTGATGAGCAGGGAAAGTCGAATCATCGCTGAGCTCATGCTTACCGCTCCCGATGAACAGACCTGGCAAGAGCAGATCGTGGGTCATAACATTCTCCAAGCTTCCTCTGCCAATACTGCAAAGCGCTATGCCACAACGATAAAAGTACGCCTGAATACGCTTGATAAAGCCGCGTGGTCACTTATTGCGGAAGGGAGCGAGCGCGAGCGTCAGCAATTGCTATTTGTCGCTCTGGTACTCCATTCACCGGTTGTTAAAGACTTCCTGGCTGAAGTGGTAAACGATCTGCGCCGACAATTTAAAGAAAAGCTCCCTATGGATAGCTGGGATGAGTTCGTGACCAGCCATCTTCGTCAGCAGCCCGTACTCACTAGTTACTCAGATTCATCCATCAAAAAAATGGGTAACAACCTGGTTAAAGCACTGGCTGAAGCGGGTTATCTGGATACGCCACGCCGACGTAATCTCCAGTCAGTCTTTCTTTTACCAGAAACTCAGGCGACCTTGCAGCGCCTCGGGCAACAGGAATTGGTTTCTATTCTGGAGGGGCAACGGTGATCGATCCCGTGCTTGAATACCGCCTGTCACAGGTTCAGAGCCGCATTAGCGAAGAGCGCTTTCTCAAAAACAACGGCTCAGGTAATGAGATTGGGTTCTGGATTTTTGATTATCCTGCTCAGAATGAGCTGCAGGTACGTGAACACCTGAAGTATCTTTTCCGTAATCTGGAAAAGGACCACAAGTTCGCGCACCTCAACATCTTTCAGATCATTATCGACATGCTCACCGAACGTGGGCTATTTGAGCGCGTCTGTCAGCAGGAAGTGAAAGTTGGTACCGAAGCGCTGAAAAAACAACTCGTTGGCTTGTTGAATCAGAAAAAGATCGCGGATTACATAGCAAAAAAAGTCGATCTTCAGAATCAAGAATTTGTCATCCTGACAGGCATGGGTAATGCCTGGCCGCTGGTTCGTGGCCATGAGCTGATGAGCGCCTTGCAGGACGTGATGGGTTTTACCCCTCTGTTGATGTTTTATCCAGGAACCTATAGCGGACACGATCTCTCCCCATTGGCGGGCATTGATTCCCGAAATTATTATCGCGCCTTCAGGCTGGTACCCGAAAGCGGGCCTGCGGCGACATTGAATCCTCGTTAAAGAGCACAGCAATGAATATTGAACAGATCTTTGAGAAACGTCTGGACCGAAATATTAATGGCGTTGTGAAAGCCGAACAGACGGACGATGCCAGTGCCTGGATTGAGCTTGATGAATACGTCATCACCCGGGAACTGGAAGGACATCTTCGCCATTTCTTCGAATCTTATGTTCCGGCAACCGGTCCGGAGCGCATACGCATGGAAAACAAAATTGGCGTATGGGTTTCAGGGTTCTTTGGCTCAGGTAAATCACACTTTATCAAGATTCTGTCGTATCTATTGTCTAACCGCAAAGTCAGCCATAACGGTACAGAACGTAATGCATACTCCTTCTTTGAAGACAAAATCAAAGATGCCCTGTTCCTCGCTGATATCAACAAAGCGGTCCATCATCCGACGGAAGTGATTCTGTTCAATATTGATTCTCGTGCTAACGTCGATGACAAAGAAGACGCCATCCTTAAAGTCTTCCTGAAGGTGTTTAACGAACGGGTTGGCTACTGCGCTGATTTTCCGCACATCGCCCATCTGGAGCGTGAGCTGGCTAAACGCGGCCAATACGACGCGTTTAAGACCGCATTTTCCACTATCACTGGTTCAAGCTGGGAAAAAGAGCGCGATTCTTACTATTTCATCAGCGATGAAATGGCAGAAGCCCTAAGTCAGGCCACAGGTCAAAGCGTTGACGCCTCGCGTCAATGGGTGGAACAGCTGGATAAGAACTTCCCATTAGATATCAATAATTTTTGCCAGTGGGTCAAAGAATGGCTGGATGAAAACGGCAAAAACATCCTCTTCATGGTGGATGAGGTCGGTCAGTTCATCGGTAAAAATACGCAGATGATGTTGAAGCTACAGACTATCACTGAAAACCTCGGTGTTATCTGTGGTGGACGCGCATGGGTTATTGTTACCTCCCAGGCGGATATTAATGCGGCCATCGGTGGGATGAGCAGCCGGGATGGACAAGATTTCTCTAAAATCCAGGGCCGCTTCTCTACCCGCCTGCAGCTTTCAAGCTCCAATACATCCGAAGTGATTCAAAAACGTTTGCTGGTTAAAACCGATGCAGCAAAACCGGCGCTGGCTAAAGTCTGGCAGGAAAAAGGCGATATTCTACGTAACCAGCTGGCATTTGACCCTACGACAGCCGCTTCTTTACGCTCTTACTCCAGCGAAAAGGAGTTTGTTGATAATTACCCGTTTGTCCCGTGGCACTACCAGATTCTGCAAAAGGTCTTTGAATCTATCCGTACTAAAGGTGCCGCCGGTAAACAGCTAGCGATGGGCGAGCGTTCGCAGTTGGAAGCCTTCCAGACAGCGGCACAGCAAATCGCTCCGCAAGGTCTGGATTCTCTGGTTCCGTTCTGGCGTTTTTATGCCGCGATTGAGAGCTTCCTGGAACCGGCCGTCAGCCGCACCATTACCCAGGCCTGCCAGAATGGCATTCTTGATGAGTTCGATGGTAACTTGCTGAAAACGCTGTTCCTGATCCGCTATGTCGATTTGCTGAAAAGCACGCCCGATAACCTGGTCACCCTTTCTATCGATAAAATCGATGCTGATAAAGTCGAGCTGCGCCATCGTGTTGAAAAAAGCCTGAATACACTCGAACGCTTAATGTTGATCGCACGCGTTGAAGATAAATACGTGTTCTTAACTAACGAAGAAAAAGAGATCGAGAACGAGATCCGCAACGTTGAAGTCGATTTCTCCGCGATCAACAAAAAACTGGCGTCGATCATCTTTGATGACATTCTGAAAAACCGCAAATATCGCTACCCAGCGAACAAGCAGGACTTCGATATCAGCCGTTTCCTGAACGGGCACCCGTTAGACGGCGCAATGCTTAATGATCTGGTGGTAAAAATTCTTACCCCCAAAGATCCGACCTATGATTTTTATGACAACGATGCTGCGTGTCGCCCTTACACCTCAGAGGGCGATGGCTGCATTTTAATTCGTTTACCTGCCGATGCCCGTACCTGGACCGACATTGATTTGGTCGTCCAGACTGAAAAATTCCTCAGAGACAATGCAGGGCAACGGCCGGAGCAGGCCAGCCTGCTTTCAGAAAAAGCCCGCGAGAACAGTGTTCGCGAGAAAATGCTCCGTGTGCAGCTGGAATCCCTCCTTGCCGAAGCGGACATCTGGGCGATTGGCGAGCGCTTACCGAAGAAATCCTCAACGCCGTCCAGCATTGTGGATGAAGCCTGCCGCTACGTGATTGAAAATACCTTCGGCAAGTTGAAAAACTTGCGTACGTTCAATGGTGACATCTCCCGCGAGATCCATGCACTACTTACGGTGGAGAATGATACAGAACTGGATCTGGGCGAACTGGAAGAATCCAATCCCGAGGCGATGCGTGAAGTGGAAACCTGGGTCAGCATGAACATTGAGTTCAATAAACCGGTCTATTTACGCGATCTTCTGAACCACTTTGCCCGTCGTCCTTATGGATGGCCGGAAGAAGAAGTGAAGCTGCTGGTAGCCCGTCTGGCGCGCAAAGGCAAATTCAGCTTTAGCCAGCAAAATAACAACATCGAGCGTAAGCAGGTTTGGGAGCTGTTCAATAACAGCCGTCGCCACAGCGAGCTACGTCTGCACAAAATTCGTCGTCACGACGAATCACAAATTCGCAAAGCCGCCCAAACCATGGCGGAGATTGCCCAACAACCGTTTAGCGAACGTGAAGAACCCGCACTGGTCGAACATATCCGTCAGGTCTTCGACGACTGGAAGCAAGAGCTGAATGTCTTCAGAGCGAAGGCTGAAGGTGGCAACAATCCAGGCAAAAATGAGATTGAGTCAGGTCTGCGCCTGCTGAATTCCATTCTTAGCGAAAAAGAAGAGTTTGCTCTGATTGAGAAGGTCACCACCCAGGCAAACGAATTGCTGGATTTCAGCGAAGATCGCGAAGATTTGGTCGATTTCTACCGCAAGCAGTTCTCCACCTGGCAAAAGCTGGGGGCTGCGCTGAACGGAAGCTTTAAATCCAACCGCAGCGCACTGGAAAAAGACGCCGTGGCGGTAAAAGCGTTAGGTGAGCTGGAAAACATCTGGCAGATGCCGGAGCCTTACAAGCATCTCAATCGCATCACGCCGCTGATTGAACAGGTTCAGAACGTTAACCATCAGTTAGTTGAACAGCACCGCCAGCACGCCCTGGAACGTATTGACGCCCGCATCGAAGAGAGTCGTCAACGCTTGCAGGAAGCGCATGCCACATCGGAGCTGCAAAACAGCGTTCTGCTGCCGATGCAAAAAGCCAGAAAGCGCGCTGAGGTCAGCCATTCGATTCCGGAAATTCTGGCGGAACAGCAAGAGACGAAAGCGCTGCAAACGGATGCTGAGAAGAAGATTAACCAGTGGATTGACGAGCTGCATAAAAAGCAGGAAGCCCAGCTACGAGCAGCGAATGAAGCTACACGCGCTGCAGAATCACAGCAGACCTATGTTGTGGTAGAAAAACCCGTTATCCAACCGGTACCGAAAAAAACACATCTGGTGAATGTCGCCAGCGAGATGCGCAAAGCCACCGGTGGTGAAGTGCTGGAAACCGCCGAGCAGGTAGAAAAAGCGCTGGATACGCTTCGTGCTGCCCTGCTGGCAGCCATTGAGGCAGGTGACCGGATCCGTCTTCAGTAACCCCATTTCAGGGCAGCGCTCTGCTGCCCTTTGCAGGATTTTCTATGAATACCAATAACATCAAAAAATACGCTCCACAGGCCCGTAACCAGTTCCGCGATGCTGTTATCCAGAAGCTAACCACGCTGGGGGTTTCCGTCGATAAAAAAGGCACTCTGCAAATTGCTGATGCCGAGATCGTCGGCGAGACCGTGCGCTATGGTCAGTTCGACTACCCCAAATCCACCCTCACCCGCCGCGATCGTCTGGTTAAACGCGCACAGGAACAGGGCTTTGACGTGCTGGTTGAACATTGTGCCTATACCTGGTTCAACCGCCTGTGCGCCATTCGTTATATGGAAATCCAGGGTTACCTTGACCACGGTTTCCGCATGCTCTCACATCCGGATAACCCGACCGGTTTTGAAGTATTGGACCATGTGCCGGAAGTGGCAGAAGCCCTGCTGTCGGAGAAAAAGGCACAGCTGGTCGAAATGAAGCTGTCCGGTAACAAGGACGAAACGCTATACCGTGAACTACTGCTAGCACAGTGCCACGCCCTGCACCGCGCGATGCCGTTCCTGTTTGAAGCAGTCGATGATGAAGCTGAACTGCTGCTGCCGGATAACCTGACCCGTACTGACTCTATTCTACGCGGTCTGGTAGACGGCATTCCGCCTGAAGACTGGGAAGACGTTGAAGTTATCGGCTGGCTGTATCAGTTCTATATCTCTGAGAAAAAAGATGCCGTTATCGGCAAGGTGGTAAAGAGCGAAGATATTCCTGCCGCCACCCAGTTGTTCACCCCAAATTGGATAGTGCAGTATTTGGTGCAGAACTCCGTCGGTCGCCAGTGGTTGCAGACCTACCCGGATTCGCCGCTGAAAGGCAAAATGGACTATTACATTGAGCCAGCCGAACAGACGCCAGAAGTGCAGGCGCAACTGGCAGCCATTACGCCTGCCAGCATTGAACCGGAAAGCATCAAGGTTCTCGACCCGGCCTGCGGCTCCGGCCATATTCTGATTGAAGCCTATAACGTGCTGAAAAATATCTATGAAGAGCGCGGCTATCGCGCCCGCGATATTCCACAGCTGATTCTGGAAAATAATATTTTTGGTCTCGATATCGACGACCGCGCTGCACAGCTTTCCGGTTTTGCATTATTAATGATGGCGCGTCAGGATGACCGCCGGATATTTACCCGTGATGTGCGTCTGAATATTGTCTCCCTGCAGGAGAGCCTGCATCTGGATATTGCTAAGCTGTGGCAGCAGCTGAACTTCCACCAGCAGAATCAGACCGGCAGCATGGGAGATATGTTTGCCGAAAATACAGCATTAGCGCATACCGACAGTACAGAATATCAGCTGCTGATGCGCACGCTGAAGCGCTTTGTGAACGCCAAAACACTGGGCTCGCTGATTGAGGTGCCACAGGAAGAAGAGGCGGCACTGAAGGCGTTTTTCAATGCGCTATATCGCCTTGAGCAGAAAGGCGATTTCCAGCAGAAGGCTGCGGCGAAAGCGTTTATTCCGTATATTCAGCAGGCATGGATCCTGGCGCAACGGTATGATGCGGTGGTGGCAAATCCGCCGTATATGGGTAACGGTGGGATGAATAGTGATTTGAAAACCTTTGCTAAGACTTACTTCCCTGATAGTAAATCAGATCTCTTTGCGATGTTTATGGAGCAGGCATTTTCTTTACTTAAAAACAATGGATATAATGCGCAAGTAAACATGCAGTCATGGATGTTCTTATCAAGCTATGAAAAATTAAGAGAGAAATTTCTTAAATCAAAAACATTCCATACCATGGCTCACCTTGGAGCAAAAGCATTCAGTCAAATATCCGGAGAAGTTGTTCAAATAACAGCGTGGGTGGCACTGAATGAACATTTAGATATGTTTAAACCTACTTTTTTTAGAATTATTGAAGGTTCTGAATCAGAAAAACAAAAAGCTCTAATAGAAAAAAAAGATGGTATTATTTTAAAGAATCAAAATAATTTCATGAAAATACCTGGTGCCCCCTTTGTGTATTGGAATGTAGATAAAATAAGCAAGTATTTTGAAAATACAAAAACTATTGGTGACTTATGTGATGCACGTAAAGGAATGGGAACGGGAGATAATGCTTCATTTGTGAGAGCCTGGCATGAAGTCTCACTAGAAGATATCGGATTTAATTTTGAGAATCGAGAAAATGCTTCGGCGTCTAATATTAGGTGGTTCCCGTACAATAATGGTGGGCGCTACAGAAAATGGTATGGTAACAATGAGGATGTTGTTAACTGGTATCAAGATGGAGTTGAAGTCAAAGCAACAGCCACTATAAAAAATAATGGTGGTCATTGGTCAAGATATCTTGTTAGCTTAGATCGTTTTTTCTGCCAAGGCTTAACTTGGTCTGATATTTCATCAGGTAATTTTGGTGCTCGTTATTTTGACAAAGGATATCTCTTTTCAAGTGTTGGCATGTGCGTTTTTTCTGAAAAATATAGCATATACAATCTACTAGGAATACTTAACAGTTCTGTAACTCAAGAGATATTAGATAGTATCAGCCCCTCACTACATTATGGTGTTGGAGAAATCAAAAAGATCCCATTGAAATTAATTAATAATGAATTAGATATCAAAGAGTTGGTTCGGATTTATGCGGAAGACTGGGGTTCAGTTGAGACCTCATATGAATTTTCAACGCTACCGATTATTGCTAACAAATCAGAAACAAAATCAATCAAAAATAATTATGCGAGCTTAATGGCAATCCAAGAGGAATCTATTAAGAAAGCACTTTCATTAGAAAAAAACAACAACATTCAATGTTTAGAAGCATATAACATAAACAAAAATGACTATCAGGACATTAGCGAAAGAGATCTAACATTATTTATTAACCCGTATTATAAGTTTAGTAATATCAAAGATGATAATTTAATTAAAAAAGCTCAGCAATCAGAGACATCACAAAGTTTATTGTCCTACTCCATCGGCTGCATGATGGGTCGCTACTCCCTCGATCGCGGAGGCCTAGTCTACGCCCATGAAGGCAACAAAGGATTTGCCGAACTTGTCGCTGAAAGCGCATACAAAACCTTCCCTGCGGACAATGACGGCATCCTGCCGCTGATGGATGATGAGTGGTTTGATGATGACGTAACCTCTCGCGTCAAAGAGTTTGTCCGCACCGTCTGGGGCGAAGAACATTTGCAGGAAAACCTCGAATTTATCGCCGAAAGTCTCTGTTTATACGCGATCAAGCCGAAAAAAGGCGAATCTGCACTGGATACCATCCGTCGCTATCTTTCCAACCAATTCTGGAAAGATCATATGAAGATGTATAAAAAGCGCCCGATCTACTGGCTGTTCAGCTCCGGTAAAGAGAAAGCGTTTGAGTGTCTGGTCTATCTGCATCGCTACAACGACGCGACGCTGGCGAGAATGCGTACCGAATATGTGGTGCCGCTGCTGGCGCGCTATCAGGCCAATATCGATCGCTTGAACGAACAGGTCGATGCTGCCTCCGGCGGCGAAGCCACCCGTCTGAAGCGCGATCGCGACAATCTGAGCAAGAAATTCAACGAACTGCGCAGCTTCGACGATCGCTTACGCCACTATGCTGATATGAGAATCAGTATTGATCTCGACGACGGCGTTAAGGTTAACTACGGTAAGTTTGGCGATCTGCTGGCGGATGTGAAAGCCATTACCGGCAATGCGCCTGAGGTGATTTAGTCAAATAACTTACCTTCCCACACCACCGGGCTTCAGCCTGGTGGTGATCTCAATACGGGAAACCTGCCTTATTCAGGCAACCGTCACCTCCAGTTCATGATAAAATGCGGCTTTGTGTCAGAACGCGGAACACGGTTTCCTGGCGTTAAGACATCTTCGAATTTACAGAACCAACATGGGATTGTGACCTTGCAAAATCAGGAATTTATTGCCGGCCTTAAAGCAAAATTCGCCGAATATCGCATCGTTTTCTGGCACGATCCCGATAAGCGTTTCCTCGAAGAGCTGGGTAACCTCGAACTGGAGAACGTCACGCTGCTCGATATGACCGATCAGTCACAGCTGGCGGTGAAAAAGCGCATTGAAATTGATGAGCCTGAACATCAATTTTTGCTGTGGTTCCCCCACGACGTGCCCCCGCGTGAACTCGACTGGCTGTTGGATATTCGTCTTTATAGTACGGAGTTCCACGCCGATTTCGCTGCCATCACATTGAATATACTAGGTATTCCGCTGCTTGGCTTACGTGAACATATTCAGCGTCGCAAGGCATTCTTTAGCAACAGTAAACGCCTAGCGGCGTTAAAAGGTCTGGTGACAGAGCAAGAAAACGAAGCCTCTCTTGATAAGAAGATGGTTGCAGTCATCGCTGGCGTAAAAACAGCAAAAACGGAAGAGATTCTGTTCAGCCTGATTACCCAATACGTTAATCAGCAGAAAGATGACGACAGCGAGCTGGAAAACACGCTGGCGATGCTGAAACGCCACGATCTTGAAGGTGTGCTGTGGGACATTCTGAATCAGGAAATGGGCTATCAAGCCGAACATCCTTCGCTGGAAAACCTGATCCTCAAGCTGTTCTGTACCGATCTCTCCGCGCAGGCTGATCCGCAGAAACGCGAATGGCTGGAAAAAAACGTGCTGACCACGCCGTCAGGCAGAGCATCCGCGCTGGCCTTTATGGTCACCTGGCGTGCCGACCGTCGCTACAAAGACGCTTATGATTATTGCGCACAGCAGATGCAGGATGCGCTGCGACCAGAAGACCAGTACCGTCTCAGCTCGCCGTATAATCTGCACGAGTGCGAAACCACGCTGAGCATTGAACAGACCGTTATTCATGCGCTAGTGACGCAACTTCTGGAAGAGAGCACCACGCTTGACCGTGAAGCCTTCAAAAAGCTTCTGTCCGAACGCCAGAGCAAATACTGGTGCCAGACGCGTCAGGAATACTACGCCATCTATGACGCGCTTCGTCAGGCTGAGCGGCTGCTGAATCTGCGTAATCGTCATATTGACGGTTTCCACTATCAGGACAGCGCAGCGTTCTGGAAAGCGTACTGCGAAGAGCTGTTCCGCTTTGACCAGGCCTACCGCTTATTTAACGAATACGCGCTGTTGGTTCACAGCAAAGGCGCAATGATCCTGAAAAGCCTGGATGACTATATCGAAGCGCTGTATTCCAACTGGTACCTGGCAGAATTAAGTCGGAGCTGGAATAAGGTTCTGGAAGCCGAAAACCGTATGCAGGAGTGGCGTATTGCGGGCGTTCCACGGCAGCAGAACTTCTATAATGAGGTGGTTAAGCCACAGTTTAACAATCCACAAATCAAGCGCGTATTCGTGATTATTTCCGATGCGCTGCGTTATGAAGTGGCTGAAGAGCTGGGCAACCAGATCAATACCGAAAAACGCTTTACTGCCGAACTGCGATCCCAGTTGGGCGTGTTACCCAGCTATACCCAGCTGGGTATGGCTGCATTATTACCTCATGACGAGATATGCTACCAACCGGGTAATGGCGATATCGTTTATGCGGACGGGCTGTCTACCTCCGGTACGCTTAATCGCGATACAATTCTGAAGAAATATAAAGGGATGGCAGTAAAATCCGACGATCTTCTGAAATGGAAAAATCAGCAAGGACGGGATCTTATTCGCGATTACGAAGTCGTCTATATCTGGCATAACACCATTGATGCCATGGGCGACAGCGCATCTACGGAAGAGAAGACCTTCGAAGCGTGCCGCAACGCGGTGGTTGAACTGAAGGATTTAGTGACTCGCGTGATAAACCGTCTCCACGGTACACGCATTATCGTCACGGCGGACCACGGTTTCCTGTTCCAGCAGCAGCCCCTTTCCGGGCAAGATAAAACCACGCTGCAGATCAAGCCAGACAATACGATTAAAAACCACAAGCGCTTTATTATCGGCCACCAGCTTCCTGCCGATGATTTTTGCTGGAAAGGAAAAGTGGCGGATACCGCAGGCGTCAGCGATAGCAGCGAGTTCCTGATTCCGAAAGGGATCCAGCGTTTCCATTTCTCAGGTGGAGCGCGGTTTGTCCACGGTGGCGCCATGCTTCAGGAAGTCTGTGTTCCCGTATTGCAGGTGAAAGCGCTGCAGAAAACCGCTGCAGAAAAGCAACCTCAGCGTCGTCCGGTAGACATCGTGAACTACCATCCGCTGATCAAACTCGTCAATAACATTGATAAAGTCAGCCTGCTGCAAACCCATCCGGTAGGTGAGTTATACGAACCGCGCACCCTGAATATCTTCATCGTCGACAACGCCAATAATGTGGTATCCGGTAAAGAGCGAATCTGCTTTGACAGCGATAACAACACAATGGAAAAACGCGTGCGTGACGTTACGCTGAAGCTGATTGGCGCGAATTTCAATCGCCGTAATGAGTACTGGCTGATACTGGAAGATGCACAAACGGAAACGGGTTACCAGAAGTATCCTGTGATTATCGATCTGGCATTTCAGGATGATTTCTTTTAAGTGAGGCGATATGCAAACCCATCATGACTTACCCGTTCCAGCCGTCTCCGAAGGGGAACTCGTCGCAGAAGGTTACGATCTGGACGCCTTACTGAATCAGCATTTTCGCGGTCGGGTAGTGCGTAAAGATCTGACCAAGCAGCTCAAGGAAGGGGCTAACGTCCCGGTCTATGTGCTGGAGTATCTGCTCGGTATGTACTGCGCTTCCGACGATGACCAGATCGTCGAGCAAGGGTTGCAGAACGTTAAGCGCATTCTGGCTGATAACTACGTCCGCCCTGATGAAGCGGAGAAGGTGAAATCGCTCATTCGTGAGCGAGGATCCTACAAGATCATTGATAAAGTATCGGTAAAGCTCAATCAGAAGAAAGACGTTTACGAAGCCCAGCTCTCCAACCTCGGCATTAAAGATGCATTGGTTCCACCGCAGATGGTCAAGGACAACGAGAAGCTGTTGACCGGTGGCATCTGGTGCATGATCACCGTGAACTACTTCTTTGAGGAAGGACAGAAGACGTCCCCTTTCTCTCTGATGACGCTTAAACCTATCCAGATGCCCAATATGGACATGGAAGAGGTATTTACCGCACGTACGCACTTCAACCTCGACCAGTGGATTGATGTCCTGCTACGTTCCGTGGGTATGGAACCTGCTAACATTGAGCAGCGAACTAAATGGCACCTGATCACCCGCATGATCCCTTTCGTGGAAAATAACTATAACGTCTGCGAACTGGGCCCACGCGGTACCGGTAAAAGCCACGTCTATAAAGAGTGTTCGCCAAACTCACTGCTAGTTTCCGGCGGACAAACCACGGTAGCAAACCTGTTTTACAACATGGCCAGCCGCCAGATTGGCCTGGTCGGTATGTGGGATGTGGTCGCGTTTGATGAAGTGGCAGGGATCACTTTCAAAGACAAAGACGGCGTGCAAATCATGAAGGATTACATGGCGTCTGGCTCGTTTTCCCGTGGCAGAGATTCGATTGAAGGCAAAGCATCGATGGTGTTCGTCGGCAACATCAATCAGAGCGTTGAGACGTTAGTCAAAACCAGCCATCTGTTAGCCCCCTTCCCTGCCGCGATGATCGACACGGCGTTTTTCGACCGCTTCCATGCCTATATACCCGGCTGGGAAATCCCGAAAATGCGCCCTGAATTCTTTACCAACCGCTACGGCCTTATCACAGATTATCTCGCCGAATACATGCGGGAAATGCGCAAACGCAGCTTCTCCGATGCGATTGATAAGTTCTATAAGCTGGGTAATAACCTCAACCAGCGAGATGTTATCGCGGTAAGGCGCACGGTTTCTGGTCTATTGAAACTTCTTCATCCCAATGGTTCTTACAGTAAAGAAGATGTCCGTGTTTGCCTGACCTACGCCATGGAAGCCCGTCGTCGAGTCAAAGAACAGCTTAAAAAGCTGGGCGGTCTGGAGTTCTTCGATGTGAATTTCAGCTACATCGATAACGAGACGCTGGAAGAATTCTTCGTCAGCGTGCCAGAACAGGGCGGCAGCGAATTAATTCCTGCTGGCATGCCAAAGCCAGGCGTAGTGCATTTAGTGACGCAAGCGGAAAGTGGCATGACGGGTCTGTATCGCTTTGAAACTCAGATGACCGCAGGCAATGGTAAGCATAGCGTTTCCGGTCTGGGATCAAGTACCTCGGCTAAGGAAGCTATCCGGGTTGGATTTGACTATTTCAAAGGCAACCTCAGCCGCGTTAGCGCAACAGCAAAATTTTCTGAACATGAGTACCACCTGCACGTAGTCGAATTGCATAATACTGGACCAAGTACCGCGACCAGTCTGGCGGCACTTATTGCCCTTTGTTCCGTTTTACTGGCGAAACCCGTTCAGGAACAAATGGTCGTCTTAGGTAGCATGACGCTCGGTGGAGTAATCAACCCTGTTCAGGATCTGGCGGCTAGCTTACAACTTGCTTTCGATAGCGGCGCGAAAAAGGTCCTTCTGCCGATGTCTTCTGCGGTAGATATTCCGACTGTACCAGCCGAGTTGTTTACCAAATTCCAGGTCAGTTTTTACTCTGAACCTGTAGATGCGGTGTATAAGGCGCTGGGAGTAAACTGAATATATCGAGGAGTAGCTCACACTCCTCGATAAAATAAACGATAAAATTCCCTCACTTGTTATGATGAGAGTCCTTAATATTGCCTACTCCAAATGGAATGATGTACGATTGTAGAACAATGAAACTTATCGCTAATGGATTAAACAAAGCATTTTTTAGGTCTATACTTCCCCCGGCAGAAACTGAAATTGACGGCGTTGTTGCCGCCATTGCCTATGGCGATGATAAAACGCCTCTGCTCGAGCATTGTCTCAAAAACCATCACCGGTTAGATATCTGGATGCGGTATGACCATACTGTTCCTGTTGCTCCTTCATTTTTATCTAAACTGCTTTTCCATACCAGGAATAATATCTTTTGTAAGCTGGTACCCGACTGTCTTCACAGTAAAGTCATCTGGTGGAAAGGTTATGGTGCATACATTGGTTCAGCAAACCTAACCGATCGCGCGTGGAATACCAACATTGAAGCGGGTGTCTTCTTTAGTGAAAGCGACTTGTACAACTCGGATTTAATCTCACAATTAGACGAGTTTTTCGATAATTTAGCATCTCTTGATTGTTGTATTAGCCTGAGCCAAGAAATCATTGATGAACAAAAAAAGTTACAAAAATTAAAAATAGAGGAAGATAAAAAAGAACAAGAGCTTATCAAAAAACGCCTTGTACCAGAATGGGGCGGAGTCAGTAATTATGACAAGCTGAAGGAGAATGATAAAAGAAAAGACAGCTTCCATAAAGAATGGGAGAGTACACTTTCCATAATACGAAATATAACCTTCCAGATAAGTGACTTCAGACCACACTGGGTCTCAGAGAACACACCTCTTTTCTGGCAAACCGACCAGTTTTTACACGCATATTATTACAACCAGGTTCATCAAAGTGATAATACTTATCCTTTTGAGGATTATCATCAGATAAACAGTAAAGATCCTCAAGCTGCACTAATGAATATGTTGTCATGGTGGAAGAATCTCTCTTTCCCCCCATCTCATGAAGATACCAACCTGGGAATTTACGCTCCTTATATTCGTGAGCACTTATCAAAAAGCAAAATTAGTTCATTGACTGAGGATAATCTCAATAACATATTCTTCTATACGCATGCAACGATGGACCATGTGATAAAAATGAGTACTGAAACCTTTGGCCTGTCTGCCCAAAATTCCATAAACAGGGAAGAACGTGCCATTTTATTCACCAAATGGATCATGGGCCAGACTAATCAAAAAGGTATGACTATTGCTGAATTACTCAACTATGTCCTCTACGGTGGAAAACCTTCATTAATGTGGGAAAGGATATACCAGGCAGGAAAGGATGAAGAGTACAAATTCCAGCATTACGGTATTAACTCTATTGCTGAAGTGGTCGGTTGGGCAAGGCCAGAAGATACTCCGCCCAGAAATGGCAGAACTAATAAAGCATTGCGGGCCTTGGGTTATCCAGTTCACGTGAATATTTGAACATATCGTCTCCTACTCCGTTAAATATGATTCTCAATAAATGAAGGAGTTCAAAGGCATGCTCAGTTCACTAGAACACGCTTGCCGGTGTGCAGTGGTCAACTTAACTTGGCCACCGCTTTATATTTTTTCCAGTATTGGTTTTCCGATTCGTTTGGCGGTAACCCACCGTTATTTTAATGCGGTCTGAGCGCACTGTAATATCCGACGATATAGTCCGTTATTGCATGGGCTGCGTCGCTGAAGCTTATATAATCAGTTACGGGTAACACCTCTTTTCAGGTGGCCAAAACCAGTGTGCTATTATAAAAACACCGATGGAACGCTACTTTGAACCTACTGAAAAAACACCACACTCCGATACCGTTCACGCAACCTACTGCCATCTTATTTTTCATATAGCATAACTGCTCCATACCTATGATTAATAAGTGACAGGGGCAGGAACTCTTTTAAATAATGCATCGAATCAAATGAATTTATGCCTTGACTAAAGAATGTGTAATCGGAAAATTTAGTTTTCCTAATATTTATTTTGCCAAAGTGATCCGTATGAGGCAGCCATTTATAGCTAGCGAAAAAATCATATACCTCTTGAAGTGATTCACTCATCTCTACTATTTTAGTGAATACTCTTTTGGGAAGGATAATGATATCTGTATCAGATTGCACACCTGTAAACCCATCTAAGATAACCACTCCCTTAACGTTCCATTCACTCAAATCTTTAATACTACAACATCCCATTCGCAAGATGTGTTTTTTATGTTTATTTGCAGCGTTAACTTTTTTCTGAGCCTGCTCTACTTTTTCCATGCATACTTTTTGTCGATTAAAAATTTCATTTGGATCACTAGGCTGCAACATCCACCGAAGTTCACAAATCAATATTGTTTTGGAGCTTTCATCCAAAAGAATCAGATCAATTTCACCACCTTCTTTTTTGGGAAGCATTAAATTTGTTAGAGGTGTAAATTTACCATTAATTTTACTGAGAATATTTTTGGTCATTTCAACTTCAAATAAATGACTTATTTTATTGAATCCTTTTTCATCAATTCTACTATGAAGAGTCAACGCATTTCGGTCAAAGTTTGATGTAATTACGAGGTAATTAGGTATGACATACTCATTTCCTACGTCAATAAGAGGTTGCAAAGCCGGATCTGGGGATTTGACATTTTTTCCATAGGTCAGGAATTCGGTAATTTTTTCAATTGTCTCATTTGATAGACCTGAATATTTTGAGATATTCTCCTTGAACAGGGATTTCTTTATTCTTAATACTCTTTGCTCTAACCCTCCCCCTTTTATTTCATGAATCCTGCTATTAAACAGTACAGCAACAGTATGATGAATACATATGCAAATTAAAGAACGAAAATACGCTCTAAACTCCGATAGGGAAAAACAAGAGAATATCCATCTCTCATCAACCGGAACGTAAAACGGGGCTATTTGGCTGTCCAAGTAGCACATGAGTTTTTGGCTGTGAGGATAATTTATCAACTCACCTTCGAAATGAGCATCTGACATTATTTCTTGAATTAAGCCATCATCAAAATCAAGAAACATTAGTTCATATAAGACTTGAAATGCTGATTTTCCTACAAGGGATGGTTCAAAAGATAAGTGGTGGTGGAGAATGGAGTACTCCAAATCAATTTTATTATAACTGAAGTGTATCTCGTCATTTTGCTGCATAGCATTTGTTAATTTTTTATGAAGTGATATAAATAGGGTGCAAATATGGCTATAATCACAAGATGCTCTGTAAACCTTTAATAATTGAGTGTAAACCTCTGGGGAAATAATCTCATCATAAACACATATATGACTATCAAAACACTGTTTATCTATTTCAGACAGCATATGCTTTATAGCAATTTTATTATTCTCAAATAACTCATTTATCCAGAGCAAGTGACTCGAGGTTGCTTTACCAAATCCTTTTTTATATAAGTCATTCATTGCGAAAAAGAGCGTATCTTCCGAGACGGTAAGTGCTCGCCAAATTGCCAATCCTTTTATATCGGTTGTAAGATCAAGTGATTTGTAGAATAAATCAACTTCATTCTCAATTTGCTGAATGCTTTTCATATACTATCCTTATTATCTGATTGCTCTGGATAAAATAACCTATATTTCAGTGTAAGTAAATGCAGGGTGTTGTACGAGCAGTGAACTAAATAGCTGCATCTAATAAATATCAGGATGTTTATGAATACCGCTTCACCTTTCCTTGGCAACAAACATGGGTTAACGACAGTGGAGCGGCATTATGCACAGCTATTTAGATTCAAGTACTAAACCACATATGCCATCCAAGTTTTTTATAGACACTGTAGCATTGAGTTCTTTTATATTGTCAGAGAACACCTTCATTATCGAATCCTTAAATAAATTATTACTACCTTAAGTGGATAATAATAAGCCCCCCTCTTCTATTCAAAAAATTAATTCTTTTCAATTATTTTTTTGCATAGTCAAACGGGCTAACCCCCTTCTCCCTATTAGCATCCAGATAATCAGCCCACCACTGCAGCATCAACCTGCGCTCCCCCAGATGTTCCGCTTTATGGATGTAGGCAGCCCTAACAGAGCTACGCTCCTGATGGCTCATCTGCCGCTCTACCGCATCCCTCGACCATAGACCCGATTCAATCAATGAGCTACAGGCCATCGTCCTGAATCCATGCCCACAGACCTCCGTTTTCGTGTCATAACCCATCACTCTCAGCGCCTTATTCACCGTGTTCTCACTCATCGGCTTACGCGGATCGTGATCGCCCACAAAAATCAGTTCTCGATTCCCATTCATGCTTTTTATCTTTTCCAAAATGGCGAGAGCCTGCCGCGACAAAGGTACAAGATGAGGAGTCCGCATCTTTGAACCACGCTGAGAATGCTTGACTCCTTCCAGTGGCTCACGCTCGCCCGGAATCGTCCACATAGCCGTTTCAAAATCTACTTCTGACCAGCGGGCAAAACGCAGCTCGCTTGAACGGATAAAAACCAACAAAGTGAGTTCAACAGCCAATCGGGTTAACGGCCTGCCGGAGTAATGATCAATGCGATGAAGTAATTCAGGAATGCGATTAAGTTCTAACGCAGCGCGATGTTGCCGCTTTGCTGTAGCAACCGCTCCAGCGATCTCCTGCGCGGGGTTGTAGTCGATTAAGCCGCTCTGAACGGCAAAGCGCATAATCGCGGTAGTCCGCTGCTGTAAACGGGCGGCGACTTCAAGTCGCCCGGATGACTCGACAGCTTTAATGGGTACAAGAAGATCCCGAGTCTTAAGTTCCGCAATGTTCCGCTTACCGATAGCAGCAAAGAGATTATCTTCGAGGCTTTTCAATACACGAGCGCTATGTGATGCAGACCACTTCTGATTGCTGGCGTGCCAGTCTCTGGCAACCACTTCAAACGTTATCGCCTCTTGCTCCTGCTCTACCTTAACGGCTTTCTTGTTCTCACTGGGATCGACGCCATTAGCTATTAGCTTACGGGCTTCATCCCGGCGACCCCTGGCATCGGCCAGCGAGACTTCAGGGTATTTCCCCAGCGCCAGCATCTTCTCCTTACCGCCAAAACGATAACGAAGCCGCCAGTATTTGGAGCCGTTAGGGTGAACCAGCAAAACCATGCCTTCACCGTCAGTTAGTTTGTAGGCTTTTGCTTCAGGCTTTGCCGAACGAACCTTCACATCACTCAGAGCCATGATAAGTATCCTTTCAAGGTTTCTGTGTGGGTACAAACATTATCGAACCGGGATATACCCGCAGTTGTACCCGCATCAGTAAGTTGATGTAGATTGAATCAGGTTGACTTAGGTTGAGTGAAAAAGCGAGGAAAGCCTTGCGGATACTGGATTTCAGGCACAAAAAAAGACGTCCGTTGACGTCTATTGATGTTCCGATGGTGCCGAAGGCCGGACTCGAACCGGCACGTATTTCTACGGTTGATTTTGAATCAACTGCGTCTACCGATTTCGCCACTCCGGCACGGAAAGGATACGGAAAACGTTCTGGATTATACCTGTCATACGCTGCCATGCAAGCAACGTTGCATTCACCTGCCACCAAGTGATGAATTTTTCATCGGCTCAGTGGGTTAGCCTCTTCAGGGCACATTTTTCCCTCCTCTATACCCCTCCTTCCCCCCTCCTTCTGCCAAGCGTCCCCTCGCCCCATGCTCTACACTTCCTTCTTAACTACGCCAAACCCAAGGAAACTGTCATGAGCACTATTAAAAGTTACGCCGCCAAAGAAGCGGGCGCCGATCTGTCGCTGTGGGAGTACGATGCCGGCGACCTTAAGCCGGAAGATGTCGAAGTGCAGGTGGAGTACTGCGGGATCTGCCACTCCGACCTGTCGATGATCGACAACGAATGGGGCATGTCGAGCTATCCGCTGGTGGCCGGTCACGAGGTGATTGGCCGGGTGGCGGCGCTGGGCAGCGCGGCGCAGGATAAAGGGCTGAAGGTTGGTCAGAAGGTCGGCATTGGCTGGACAGCGCGCAGCTGCGGCCACTGCGACGCCTGTATCAGCGGCAACCACGTGAACTGTCTGGAAGGCTCGGTGCCCACCATCATCAACCGCGGCGGCTTCGCCGATAAGCTGCGCGCCGACTGGCAATGGGTGATCCCGCTGCCGGAAAACGTCGATCTTGAATCCGCCGGGCCGATGCTCTGCGGCGGCATCACGGTCTTCAAACCGCTGCTGATGCATCACGTCACGGCGAACAGCCGCGTCGGCGTCATCGGCATTGGCGGCCTCGGCCATATCGCCATCAAGCTGCTGCACGCGATGGGCGCGGAAGTCACCGCCTTTAGCTCTAACCCGGCGAAAGAGCAGGAAGTACTGGCAATGGGCGCCGATCGCGTGGTGAACAGCCGCGATCCCGAAGCCTTAAAGGCGCTGGCCGGCCAGTTCGACCTGATTATCAACACCGTCGCCGTCGACCTCGACTGGCAGCCGTACTTTGAAGCGCTGGCGTACGGCGGCAACTTCCACACCGTCGGTGCGGTAATGAAGCCGTTCCCGGTCCCCGCTTTTACCCTGATTGGCGGCGACCGCAGCATCTCCGGCTCGGCCACCGGCAACCCGTCCGAGCTGCGCAAGCTGATGAAATTTGCCGGACGCAGCAAAGTCGCGCCAACCACCGAGCTGTTCCCGATGTCGCAGATCAACGAGGCGCTGAAGCACGTTCGCGAGGGCAAGGCCCGCTACCGCGTGGTGCTGAAAGCCGACTTCTGATCGTTCCTCATCATGCTTCAGGCCGCAGCCGCGCGGCCTGAACGCCACTGGCCGGGGTGATGCCGGGCGGCCCGTCTGCCCGGCGCTTGTTTCCCTGGTCATTAAACCGTCATCTCCCCGCCATACGTTTGCAGTCAATCCTTCTCACAATCCGGGCTTCTACAAACGCCTGAATGAGACGTCCGCCACCATGAGAAAAACCTGGCTTCCCTGGCTGATACTGTCGCCTTCCCTGCTGTTTTTATTACTGTTTACCTGGTTTCCCCTCGGGCGATCGATTTATGACAGCCTGTTCGATACCCGCATGGTCAGCGACGGCGGCCAGTATGTCGGGCTGGAGAACTTTAGTCGTCTGTTCGCCGACAACGTCTTCTGGCAGTCGCTGGTGAATAACCTGCTTTATATCCTGCTGACGGTGGTACCGGGCGTGACCCTCGCCCTGCTGCTGGCGGTCGCCCTGACCGAGAATCACCGCGTCAACCGCTGGCTGCGCACCGCGTTCTTCTTCCCGATGATTATCCCGATGGTCAGCGCCGCCGCGCTGTGGCTGTTTATCTTTATGCCGGGCCTTGGCCTGCTCGACCACTATCTGGCGAAGCTGTTCGGCCCGATGAACAACAACTGGCTGGGGCGCAGCAATAGCGCGCTGCTGGCGCTGGCGCTGATTGGCGTGTGGAAGTTCGCCGGTTATTACATGCTGTTTTTCCTCGCCGGGCTGCAAAGCATTCCGGCCTCCACGCGCGAAGCGGCGATCATGGAAGGCGCCACCCGCACGCAGATATTCTTTAAGGTCACGCTGCCGCTGCTGCGCCCGACCCTGAGCTTTGTGATAACCACGGCGCTGATCTACTCCATCACCCAGATCGACCACGTGGCGGTGATGACCCGCGGCGGGCCGGATAACGCCACGACAGTACTGCTCTACTACATCCAGAACCTCGCCTGGGACACCCATGATTTAGGTAAAGCTTCCGCCGCCACCTTCCTGACGCTGGCCGGGCTGTTTGCCTTCTCGCTGATTAACCTCAAACTGCTGGAGAAAGGAGCGCACTATGAGCGCTGAAATCTCGCCGCTGGCGCTGCGATCGCACAGCGCATCGCGCCCGCTCTGGCTGCGCCTGCGCCGCTCGCAGCCCTTTACGCTCACGGTATTAATGTGCTGCCTGGCGCTGCTGTGGATGAGCCCGTTTTTATGGATGCTGGCGACCTCGTTTAGCGCCACGACCTTCGGCGAGGATATGGCCTCCCTGCTGCCCCGTATGCCGCTGACGCTGGATAACTTTCGCGATGCCTGGGCCAGCGCCGACTGGCTGAGCCTCTACGCCAATACCCTTATCTTCACCTTCGGCACCTTCTTCGTGCAGCTGTTGACCATCACCACCGCCGGCTACGTCTTCGCCTGCCACGAGTTTCGCGGCAAGAAGACGCTGTTCCTGATGTTCCTCGTCCAGCTGATGATCATGCCGGTGGTGATGATGGTGCCGAACATGCTGACCCTGAAAACCTTCGGCCTGCTCAACACCCTCACCGGGGTGATGATGCCCTACTTCACCTCGGCGTTCGGCGTGTTCCTGATGCGTCAGGCGTTTCTGGCCATACCCAAAGAGCTGGAAGAGGCGGCGCTGATGGAGGGCTGTCGCTGGTGGCAGGTGCTGTTCCGCGTGCTGCTGCCGATGTCCTGGCCGTCGGTGCTGGCCTTCGCCACCGTCAGCATTACCTACCACTGGAACGAGTATCTGTGGCCGCTGATGATGCTGAACGACCCGGACAAACAGGTGCTGACCGTGGGGCTGGTCTCGTTCGCCATGGGCGCCGAATCCGGCGGTCAGTGGGGCATCATCGGCGCCGGCACGCTGATGGTCTGCCTGCCGCTGATGCTGGCGTTTATCCTCTTCCAGAAACAGTTCCTGCGAAGCTTCGGCTTCTCCGGGATCAAATAAGGAGCTCTTCATGCTGTTAGCGCAAATTTCCGATACCCATTTCCGCAGCCGCGGCCAGAAGCTGTACGGCTTTATTGACGTCAACGCCGCCAATGCCGACGTCGTCTCCCAGTTGAACGCCCTGCAGGAGCGTCCGGACGCGGTGGTGGTGAGCGGCGATATCGTCAACTGCGGCCGCCCGGAAGAGTATGAGGTCGCCCGCCAGATCCTCGGCAGCCTGAACTATCCGCTGTATCTCATTCCCGGCAACCACGACGATAAAGCGCTGTTTCTGGAGTACCTGCATCCGCTGTGCCCGCAGCTCGGCCGCGACGCGCAAAACATGCACTACGCGGTAGACAATTTTGCCACTCGCCTGCTGTTTATCGACTCCAGCCGGGCGGGTACGTCGAAAGGCTGGCTGACCGAGGAAACCATCAAGTGGCTGGAAGCCCAGCTGTTTGATGGTGGCGATAAACCGGCGACGGTATTTATGCATCATCCGCCGCTGCCGCTGGGCAACGCGCAGATGGACCCTATCGCCTGCGAAAACGGCCATCGTCTGCTGGCGCTGGTTGAGCGTTTCCCGTCGCTGACGCGCATTTTCTGCGGCCATAACCACAGCCTGACCATGACCCAGTATCGCCAGGCCATCATCTCCACCATCCCGGGAACCGTCCACCAGGTACCCTACTTTTATGAAGATACCCGACCGTACTACGACCTCTCTCCGGCGTCGTGCCTGATGCATCGCCAGGTCGACGAGCAGTGGGTGAGCTATCAGCATCCTCTGACCCACTACGCCGGCCCCTGGATGTACGACGAAAATATCAGCTGCCCAACGGAAGATTGCTAAACGCCATGCTTAGTCTGCAAAACATCAGTAAACAGTTTGACGGTAAACCGGCCCTCAGCGCCCTGTCGCTGGATATCCGCGAAGGGGAATTCGTGGTGCTGGTGGGCCCGTCCGGCTGTGGTAAAAGCACCCTGCTGCGCCTGCTCGCCGGGCTGGAGCCGGTCAGCGAGGGGGAGATCTGGCTGCACGATGAGAACATCACCGACATGTCGCCCAGAGCGCGTAATTTCGCGATGATCTTCCAGAACTATGCGCTGTTTCCGCACCTGTCGGTGCGCGACAACATCACCTTCGGCATGAAGGTGCGCAAAGAGGAGAAGGCCAGCTGGCAGCCCCGGGTGGATAAAGTCGCGCAGATGCTGCAGCTGGATACCCTGCTCGATCGCAAACCGGCGAAGCTCTCCGGCGGCCAGCGGCAGCGGGTGGCGATGGCGCGGGCGATTGTGCGCAATCCGCGCCTGTTCCTGATGGATGAGCCGCTCTCCAACCTCGACGCCCGCCTGCGTAGCGAAGTGCGCGACAGCATTATGGACCTCCACCAGCAGCTCAGAACCAGCACCGTCTACGTCACCCATGACCAGACGGAAGCGATGTCGATGGCCGACCGCATCGTGGTGATGAACGGCGGCCACGTACAGCAGGTCGGGCGACCGGAGTATCTGTACGCCAACCCGGCCAACCTGTTTGTCGCCGGGTTTATCGGATCTCCGGCGATGAATCTGCTCTCGCTGCCCTGCGCTGATGGTGAGGTATTACTGGGTGAGCTGCGCTATCCGCTGCCGCCGCGCTACCGTGAAGAATCCCGAGTGTGGTTAGGCATTCGCCCGGAACATATCAGCGACCGCGTGGAGGAGAGCCATCTGCGCCTGCCCGCCACCGTGCTGCAACGAGAACTGATGGGAGCCGATTATTTGCTCCACGTCAGCACCCCCGCCGGCACCTTACGCTTTAGCCGTCGCCATCGCGGCGCGGTGCCGGAGAAAGGCGATTCGCTGATCCTCGGCTTTTCACCTGCCGATGTGCATCTTTTTCATGCTGAGAAACAGCATAATTTACTGATGGAGACAGACCATGTTTAAACCTCTCACCGCTCTCGCGGTTGGGCTCAGCCTTGCCCTGAGCGGCGCGGCGCTGGCGAAAGAGAAGATCGACTTCATGTTTCCGGCGCCGGTGGACGGCAAGCTGACCATGGAGATGACCCGCGTCATTAAGCAATTCAACGAGTCGCAGCAGGATGTCGAAGTGCGCGGGATCTTTACCGGCAACTACGACACCACCAAGATCAAAGCCGAATCAGCACAGAAAGCCGGGCAGCCGCCCGCGCTGGTGATTATGTCCGCCAACTTCACCACCGATCTGGCGCTGAAAGATGAGATCCTGCCGATGGACGAACTGTTCCAGTATGGCGATCAAAAAGCGGGGGAATTTCTGGTGAAGGCGTTCTGGCCCGCCATGCATAAAAACGCCCAGGTGATGGGCACCACCTATGCGATCCCGTTCCATAACTCGACGCCGATCCTCTACTACAACAAAACGATGTTCGATCGGGCCGGGATCAAACAGCCACCGCAAACCTGGGCCGAGCTGCTGGCGGACGCCAGAAAGCTGACCGACGAAAGCAAAGGCCAGTGGGGGATCATGCTGCCGTCGACCAACGATGATTACGGCGGCTGGATCTTCTCGGCGCTGGTGCGCGCCAACGGCGGAAAATACTTTAACGAGGACTATCCGGGCGAAGTCTATTACAACACGCCAACCACCATCGGCGCCCTGCGCTTCTGGCAGAACCTGGTCTATAAAGACAAAGTGATGCCTTCCGGGGTGTTAAATTCGAAACAGATCGGCGCCAGCTTCTTCTCCGGCAAAGTCGGAATGGCGATGCTGAGCACCGGCGCGCTGGGCTTTATGCGCGAGAACAGCAAAGATTTTGAGCTGGGCGTGGCGATGCTGCCGGCTAAAGAGCAGCGGGCGGTACCGATCGGCGGCGCCAGCCTGGTCAGCTTCAAGGGCATCAACGACGCGCAGAAAAAAGCGGCGTATCAGTTCCTGACGTATCTGGTGAGCCCGCAGGTCAACGGCGCCTGGAGTCGCTTTACCGGTTACTTCTCCCCGCGTAAGGCCGCCTACGATACGCCGGAAATGAAGGCGTATCTGCAGCAGGATCCGCGCGCGGCTATCGCCCTCGAACAGCTGAAGTATGCCCATCCATGGTACTCCACCTGGGAGACCGTTGCCGTGCGTAAGGCGATGGAAAATCAGCTGGCCGCGGTGGTCAATGATGCCAATGTTACCCCGGAAGCCGCGGTGCAGGCGGCGCAGAAGGAAGCCGATGCGTTGATGAAGCCCTACGTCGATAAAACCGCGCTGGCGGAAGTGAAGTAGCCCTTTCCCTCGCTATCCCCGCCGATAGCTGAGGTATCTTCTGTCATACCGTACGGAAGCAGTGTACCCCCTCCCCCTGTTTCAAGGGGGAGGGGATCGTTCGATACGGCTCATTAGCCCGGTCCGTACAGACCGCTGAGTACCGCTCCAGCATCGCAGATACCGCTCAGCGTTACACTTTATTCGCCTGCGATTCAGCCACTATTCGCCGGGCCCTGGCGGCCTGCCCTTCTTCACTGGTGTCCAGCTTATCCCGCAGATAGTGCTCGATTTGTTCAAGACTACGGTGGCGAGTTTCCGGTACGCATTTAATGACGAATATCGCGCCAAATACGCCAATACCAGCGAAGATAAAAAAGGTGCCTGAAAGCCCTAACCACGCCAGCAGTATCGGGAAGAACAGGGAGATCAGGAAGTTGGCAATCCACATTGAAAATACCGCCCCCCCCATAAAAATACCGCGCAGACGGGTTGGGAAAATTTCCGACATAAGCAGCCAGGTCACCGGTGACAGCGCCCCCTGCTGAAAGCTCAGAAACAGTAACATCCCTGCCAGAACCATATAGGCACGCAGCGCATCAGGCTGGCCGTTAACCGTCTCCGGTAACAGATAGCTGACCGCACCGATAAAGACCAGGCAGGCGGTGCAGCCGAACTGACCAATCATGGTCATCGGGCGACGGCCAATTTTGCCAAGCATCCAGATGCCAACGAATGTCATCAATACTGAGACTACGCCGTTGGCGATAGTGGCAAACAGTGCGGCATTATCAGTCATACCAACCGAGGTCAGTACCGTGGGGGCATAGTACATAATGGTATTTACACCGGTAAGCTGTTGAATAACCGCTATACCAATACCGATCATAAACAGCTTGAACAACCACGGGGTCATAATCTCGCTGAACCGGGGCTTACCGAGATTGCGCTGTTCATCCAGCGTTTCGGTGATTTCCAGCAGCTCCCACTCAACATCATCTTTATGCCGGGTGCGCTCAAGCACGCGACGAGCTTCCGCCAGGCGCCCTTTCATCGCGTACCAGCGCGGTGAATCCGGCATAAACATCATGCCAAACCAGAGCAGCACGGCGGGTAGCGTCGCCACCGCCAGCATCCAGCGCCAGGTGCTTTCCCCGCCCCAGACTTCATGGAACGTGGCATTAGAAATATAGGCCAGCAGTTGACCGGATACGATCATCAGTTCCTGCAAAGTAACCAGCTGTCCGCGCTTATTCGCGGGAGCTATCTCGGCAATATAGACCGGAACGGTAGCCGCCGCCCCGCCGACCGCGACGCCGAGAATAAGACGAAAGAAAATCATCCAGTTAACGTCCGGCGCCATAGAGGTACCTATCGCGCCGATGGCAAAAAGCACCGCCAGCCACAGAATAATTTTCTTTCTGCCCGCCGCATTCGCCAGATTGCCAGATAGCAGTGCGCCAAAGGCGGCGCCGAACAGCAACGAGCTGGTGACCAGACCGGTGGTAAAGGGAGTGAGATGAAGCTCGGTGCCCATAAAGAGTAAGGCACCGGAAATCACCCCGGTATCATAGCCAAAAAGTAAACCGCCAAGCGTCGCGATCAGGGCGACAACTTTTACAAAGGGCGTTGTCGGGGTATTGCTATTCGGTCCCGACGCTTTATTGAGTGTAAGATATTGTTCCTTAGACATAATAGACTCCAGTAACCCGCCTTGTTTGAGGGAAGATTTGCTCTAGTCTGAATGCAGAGGCCGAGGCCTCACCGACGTGTTGTTTTCGTTCTACGTCTTGAGCTACTGCTGAGTGATGGGGCAAAAAAAGCAGGCCATACAGCGTATGGCCTGAAAATGAAACAACGATTAGATTCCTGCCGTCTCGCGGATGTATTTACGCGCTTTTACGGCGTATTCGAATGGGTTGGCCAGCGCCGGATCCTGCTCGGCCTCAACCACCATCCAGCCTTTATAGCCATGCTCGTCCAGCAGTTTAAACACTGGACGGAAATCAATGACGCCGTCGCCCGGCACGGTGAAGGTCCCCTTCTTCACGCCGTCCAGGAAGGAGAGTCCTTCGCGGCGCACCTGCTCGATCACCGGCGGACGTACGTCTTTCAGGTGAACATGGTTAATGCGCGGCAGATATTTTTTCAGAATCGCCAGCATCGGCTCTTCGCCGCCTTCGGAATACCAGGCGTGTCCGGTGTCGTAGAGCAGGAAGACCTTGTCATCCACCAGCGACATAAACTTGTCGATCTCTGCCGTCGTCTGAATACCGGTCCCCATATGGTGGTGCAGACAGACCTGCATGCCCTTTTCCGCCGCCAGACGACCGAGGGTGTTATAGCCTTCCGCCACCCGCTGCCACTCTTCTTCGCTAAAGCACGGTTTCTCATTCTCCAGGATAGGCTTTTCCAGCCCCTGAATACTGCCGCTCTGCTCCGAGCAGCCGATCACTTTCGCGCCCATAGCATGCAGGAAATTCATGTGGTTAACGAATTCATCAATGGTTTTTTCCCGCTGGCCGTTAGCAAAAAAGGTGCTGAACCAGGCGTTGCAAATCTGAATGCCGCGGATATCCAGCATCGGCTTGAGAACCGCCGGATCGCGTGGATATTTGCTGCCGACTTCGCTGCCGGTAAAACCCGCCAGCGCCATTTCGCTGACGATTTGCTGAAAAGTATTCTCGCTGCCCAGCTCCGGCATATCGTCGTTAGTCCAGCCAATCGGGGCGATAGCCAGTTTTACGTTATCTTTGTTCATAGTAGGGGGCTCCTGCCGCTGCGCCTACCGGCGCAGCAATTCACGTTCGATGAGTTCACGGGTTTCCACTGCCTGGTATTTCATTTTTTCCGGGTAGCCGAACAGCGAGGTGGCCACGATAGGCTCACCGCCGACCTTGAAGGTCTGCTCGGCAAATTTCATATCGCGCAGGGTGCGGAACAGCGCGTCGAAATCAACATCCCCTTCCCCGACGCCCACGTGCTGGTGAACGACGGCATCTACGCCCGGTGGGTTAACGATATAGCGGCAGTGTTTTGTATGGTTGCGGGTATCCGCGATCAGCACATGGGAGAGATCGCTTCCCGCATAGCGCAGCATCTTCTCAACGTCACCCACCCCTTTGTCATAGAAGAAGGTGTGCGGGACGCTGTAAACGTACTTAACGTTATCGCTGCGGAACGACTTCACGATATCGACGGTTTCGTTGTTCTCTTCGCAGAAGTCCCACGGATGCGCCTGAATTTCAACGCGGATGCCTTCGCGCTCAAAAATCGGCAGCAGCTCTTCCATGGAGCGATAGAACATCTCATCGCAAATCTCCGGCTGGTTAGGATCGCCGGAGAACTCGGTGTTGATCACCTGTACACCCATTTCAACCGCGATTTCGATCAGCCGTTTCCAGTTTTTTACTGCTGCCTGACGGCGCAGCTCATCCGGACCGGACCAGCGGTAGACGCAGATAAACGAAGAGAGCTCTACGCCGGTATCGCGCAGCGCCTGCTTGTACTCAGCCATAATTTCCCGGCTGGCGCGCGGGTGCTTGTAGAACGGGTTGATCTGCGGGTGCGGCGATTGCTCAATGTACTTGTAGCCCCACTCCGCCACCTGATGGACCATTCGGGTGACCCCGAGGTCTTTAATGACATCAACGTCAAAAGCAATTTTCATCGTCGTTACCTGTGCAAAGAAGTTCCGTCAGCAAAGCGGGATTAGCGTTTGTAGAAATCAGGGCACTCAGGCAGCGTCACCTCAACCGGCTCGCTGGTGCCCTGGGCTTTGATACAGGCATCGGCTGCAACGGATGCCGCGTAGCCATCCCATGCCGATGGGCCGTGCAGCTGGCCGGCCTGAACATCATTGATAAAGGCCTGCAGCTCAACGTCATACGCTTTGATGAAGCGATCCTTCCAGTCGGTCAGGATAGCGGTCGACAGGTTAGCGGCTTTGCGCATCTGCACAGCCGACGGCTCAGGCAGGCGGGCAATACCGGTTTCCCCCACCACTTCACACTGGATGTCATAGCCGTACTGACAGTTCACAAAGACTTCCACGTCGATCAGCGTGCCTTTTTTCGTTTCAAACGACACGATCTGCGGGTCTTTCAGGCGCGCATGGGTGTGGGAAGTGGAGCGCGGAAAGCGCACCTGCACGGAAACATAGTCGTCATTCAGCAGCCAGCGCAGTACATCCAGCTCGTGAATCAGGGTGTTGGTGATCGCCATGTTGGTGATGTAATCCTCACCTACCGACTGGTTGCGGTGCGCGCAGCGCAGCATCAGCGGCGCGCCGATATCGCCGTCATCGATCACTTTTTTCAGCGCCAGATAGCCTTCGTCATAAGGACGCATAAATCCGACCTGCACCAGGCGGCGACCGGCTTTCATTTCCGCATCAACGATGCGGCGGCAGCCTTCCGCGCTCATCGCCAGCGGCTTCTCGCAGAACACCGGCTTCCCGGCGGCGATGGCGGCCAGCGTGTACTCTTCGTGGGTGGGGTCCCATGAGGTAACCAGAATGGCATCCACATCGCTGGCCTTAATCACGTCATGACCGTCGGCGTACACTTCGGCATGCACGCCCGGCAGCGCAACCGCGGCGCGCGCGTTCTCTTCGTTGATATCCGAAACCGCCACTACCGTGGCTCCCTGCAGTACCTGAGTGCAACGACGGATATGTTCTTTACCGATAGCGCCGGCACCGATGACACCTAATTTGAGTGACATAGTTGGTTTTCTCCCGAGATTTGTAGGGTTCAGGGTTTGTGTTCTGTTTTAGTAATCCCGCGCCTGAGCGCGTTTTTCATTGATCATTTGCGCAACCTTACGGATCCGCTCGGAGAGCGCAGACTGCGCGACGCCGACGTTCCACCAGCTGCCATATTTGTGCACCATGGTTTTCGGCAGCACTTTAATGTCTATCAGGGTGCTGACGGTTTCGCGGCGCGCGGCGTCCAGCGCGTGGCGTAGTTCTTCTAGCGTCGTGACGCGCCAGGTTTTGCAGCCGTAGCCGGCAGCGACGGTGGCGAAATCTACCGGTACCAGGCCGCCCTGTAGATGGCCCGACTCGGCGCAGCGGAAGCGGAACTCGGTGCCGAAGCTGTCCATACCGTGTTCCATCTGCAGGTTGTTGATACAGCCGTTGGCCATGTTGTCGAGCAGTACGATGTTGATCTTCGCGCGCTCCTGCAGGGAGGTCACCAGCTCGGAGTGCAGCATCATGAATGAGCCGTCGCCCACCAGCGAATAGACCTCGCTTTGCGGTTGGGCTAACTTCACGCCCAGCGCGGCGCTGACTTCATACCCCATGCAGGAGTAGCCGTATTCAACGTGATAGGTGTTGGTGGCCCGGTTGCGCCAGACGCGCTGCAGATCTCCCGGCAGGCTCCCCGCCGCCGCCACAATCACCGCATCCGCCGGCAGCGTTTCGTTGAGTACGCCAAGGACGCTGCTTTGCGTCAGGGTGGAGTCGGTTATCTGGCGAAATTCGCGATACACCGATTCCCGATCCAGATGGTCGTCGATTTCCGGGACGAAAGCGGTTTCCTGCCATACCGCCTGGTAAACGCGCTGGGTCTCTTTCAGCTGGCGGCTCTGCACGCTTTCAATCTGCTCGCCCCAGCCTGCTTGCCAGGATTCGCCGGACAGGGCGTCATCGAGGGCGGTGAGGGCTTCGCGGGCATCCGCCAGCATCGGAATCCCATCCAGCTTCCAGGCATCGAAGTTGCTGACGTTAATATTGAGGAAGCGCACGCCCGGGTGCTGGAAAATCCATTTTGACGAGGTGGTGAAATCGCTGAAACGCGTGCCGAGACCGATGACTAAGTCCGCCTCTTTCGCCAGCAGGTTCGCTGCCAGGCAGCCGGTTTCGCCGACGCCGCCCACGTTATACGGATGCGAAGAGACAACGCTGCCTTTACCCGCCTGGGTTTCGGCAAACGGTACGCCGTAGCGTTCGGCAAAATGGGTCAACGCTTCGCCGGCGCCGGAGTATTTCACCCCGCCGCCGCAGACGATCAGCGGCTTACGGCTGGCTTTAATCGCCGCCACCGCATCCGCCAGCTGTGCGACGCTGGCCGGACGGCGGTCAAGGCGGTGTACCCGACGGGTAAAGAAGGACTGCGGATAATCCCAGGCTTCGCCCTGGACATCCTGCGGCAGACAGAGCGTGACCGCACCGGTTTCCGCCGGGTCGGTCAACACACGCATGGCGTTGATGCAGGCGCTCATCAGCTGTTCCGGACGGGTGATGCGATCCCAGTATTTACTCACCGCGCGAAACGCGTCATTAGTGGTAATGCTGAGATCGTGGCTCTGCTCAATTTGCTGTAATACCGGGTCAGGCTGGCGGGTCGCAAACACATCTCCCGGCAGCAGCAGCAGAGGGATGCGGTTGGCGGTCGCGGTGGCGGCAGCGGTAATCATGTTTGCCGCGCCGGGGCCAATGGAGGAGGTGCAGGCAATAATCTGACGACGCAGGGACTGTCTGGCAAAACCGGTGGCGGCATGCGCCATCCCTTGCTCGTTACGCCCCTGATAGACCCGCATTTCACCGCTATCTTGTTCAAGAGCCTGGCCCATTCCCAGCACGTTGCCGTGGCCAAAGATAGCAAAGATGCCTTTAACGAACTTATGCTCTTCGCCATCGACTTCCAGGTACTGGTTATCCAGGAACTTCACCAGCGCCTGCGCCATTGTCAGTCTCAGTTTGCCCATGTTGCCCAATCCTTATTGTTCAGTATTTGCGTGTAGGTCAGCGTTTTACCCCGCCCAGCGTGACAAGCGATGGGCCAGGAAAATCGTTAACGCCACTGGAATACTTCTGGATTATAGGCAAACATTTTTTTCATTAAATAGAAATACAGAAGAAATATTTCATTTTGCGAGAGGGATCAAACTCTCTATGCATTTCACCCGTTTCATTCACATCCTGTATCCGGGATAACACGCAATTTACGCGGTACTGCTCTTAATATCCCCTTAAAAATCATAGGTAAAGAGTGATAGTAAATGGCCGGTAGTTCAGCTTTACCTCGGCGCGCAGGATCTGAGGCAGAATGGGGCTCGGCGCGGCAGAGTGGTATATCCCTCACATTTTTGGTTTTTTAATTTCGATCTAGTTTGCAAATGAAATATTTATTTCTCAAACTAGGGATAACCAATAACCCTCAGGCTGTTTTCGGAGACGCTGTCGGCATCCCGACTCTTCCGTACAGCAGAAATGCAAAAGGAAACCCTAGCTATGAATGCAGCAGTAAAGCGACTCGACGTCATCTGTATTGGCCGGGTGGCAGTCGATCTCTATGCCCAGCAGATTGGCGCGAGGCTGGAAGATGTTGCCAGTTTTTCTAAGTACCTGGGTGGCTCTTCCGGCAACGTCGCCTTCGGCACCGCTATACAGGGATTAAAATCGGCGATGCTTGCCCGCGTGGGCGATGAGCACAATGGTCGTTTTTTACGCGAAACGCTCAGCCGCGCCGGCGTCGATACCGAATATCTGATCACCGATAAGCAGCGCCTGACGGCGTTAGTGATGCTGGGGATTAAAGATCAGGAGACATTTCCGCTCATTTTTTACCGCGATAACTGCGCCGATATGGCCCTTTCGCCAGAAGACATTAAGGAAGAGTACATCGCCTCCTCCCGGGCGCTGGCGGTAACCGGTACCCACCTTTCGCACGCCAACACGCGTGAAGCGGTGCTGAAGGCGCTGGAGTACGCGCGCCGTCACGGCCTGCGTACGGCGCTGGATATCGACTATCGTCCGGTGCTTTGGGGGTTAACCTCTTTAGGCGACGGCGAAACGCGTTTCATTGAGTCCGGTCAGGTGACCAGCCAGCTGCAGGAAGTCCTGCATCTGTTCGATTTAGTGGTGGGGACTGAAGAGGAGTTTCATATTGCCGGCGGCAGTACCGATACTCTGACCGCGCTGAAAAACGTGCGTAACGCCACGAAAGCGACGCTGGTTTGCAAACGCGGTCCGATGGGCTGCGTGGTGCTGGAAGGCGACATTCCCGACAGCTGGGATAGCGTGCCGCTGCAGCAGGGCGTGCGCGTAGACGTGCTTAACGTCCTCGGCGCTGGCGATGCCTTTATGTCCGGCCTGCTGCGCGGCTGGCTTAACGACGAAGGCTGGGAGCAGGCCTGTCGCTACGCTAACGCCTGCGGCGCGCTGGTGGTTTCACGTCACGGCTGCGCGCCCGCGATGCCAACCAAAGCCGAACTTGACGACTATCTGTCGCGAGCAGAATCTGTCCCGCGTCCGGATATCGACGCTCGCCTCAACCATCTCCATCGCGTCACAAGCCGCCGCCAGGCGTGGCCGGAGCTGTGCATTTTCGCCTTTGACCACCGTAAGCAGCTGGCAGACCTGGCGCTGGAAACCGGGCGTGATGAATCCTGTATTCCGCAGCTGAAGCTGCTGCTGCTGGCGGCCGCGGAAGCCGCCGCAGACGAAGCCGGTCTTGACGGCCGCAGCGGCATTCTCGCCGATGGCACCTACGGCCAGCGCTCGCTCAATGCCATCACCGGCAAGGGCTGGTGGATTGGCCGGCCGATTGAAATGCCAAGCTCGCGCCCGCTGCGCCTGGAACATGGCAACATCGGTTCCCAGCTTATCGACTGGCCGCTGGAGCACGTCGTGAAATGCCTGGTCTTCTACCACCCGGCCGACCCGGCCGAGCTGCGCGCCGAACAGGATGCGCTGCTGCTGGAGGTCTGGCAGGCGTGCAACAAGTCCGGGCATGAGCTGCTGCTGGAAATTATTCTGCCGGAAAACGGCCCGGATAAAGATGAACGCCACTACCACGACATGCTGGAGCACTTCTATCAGCTGGGCATCCAGCCGGACTGGTGGAAGCTGCCGCCGCTGTCGAGCGCGGAATGGGAAAGGATTGGCAAACTGATCGCGCGCGAAGATAGCTGGTGCCGCGGGATCTTAATCCTCGGCCTGGACGCCCCTTCGGACCGTCTGCGCGCCGGTTTTGCCGAAGCGGCGAAGCATCCGATGATCAAAGGTTTTGCCGTAGGACGCACCATTTTTGGCCAGCCTTCACGGCGCTGGATGCAGGGAGAGCTCAGCGACGAGGCGCTGATTAACGAAGTGAAACGCAACTACCTCACGCTCATCGGCTACTGGCGAGAAGCCCGCGGCTGATACTAACCAGGCCCGCATCCTTTCCCCAAGATGCGGGCTTTTTTCTGGATCTTCGTGAAATGAATCGCGTATTTCATCGTAGTAAATGAAAAATTCGCTTCATTTGATACACTGGAAATTATATTCCTTTCATTTTCTCAGAGCGCAATCTATGGCCAATAATCCGACCCAACTTACCATCTTGCAGGATGAAATCAGGCGTCGCTACGATACGTTAAGCAAACGCCTGAAACAGGTAGCCCGCTATATTCTCGATAACAGCAATAGCGTGGCTTTCGATACCGTGGCCTCTATCGCGCAACAAGCTGACGTCCCCCCTTCCACGCTGATCCGCTTCGCTAACGCCTTTGGTTTTAGCGGTTTCAACGAAATGAAGCAGATGTTCAAGCAGCACCTGATGGAAGAGACTGCTAACTATACCGAGCGCGCGCGTCTGTTCCGCCAGACCACCACGGATGACGCAACCCCGCCGGAAACGCCGACCGAAATCCTGAATATGTTCACTATGGTTAATACTCAGGCGCTGCAGCAGCTGGCGATGCAGACCTCCGGCGAGGATCTGCAGCGTGCGGTCGCGCTGTTGGCGGAAGCGGAAAATATCTACGTTATCGGCCTGCGCCGCTCTTTTAGCGTCGCCTCCTATCTGACCTACGCCCTGCGCCATCTGGACCGTAAAGCGTTCCTGATTGACGGTCTGGGCGGCATGTTTACCGAACAGCTCAGCCTGGTCGGGCCGAAAGATGTCGTCGTGGCGGTGAGCTTCTCTCCGTATGCGCGGGAAGTGGTTGAACTGGTGGAGCTCGGCGCGCAGCGTAAAGCACGTCAGATAGCGATTACCGACAGCCAGGTCAGCCCGCTGGCGGCCTTCAGCGACGTCTGCTTTGTCGTGCGCGAGGCGCAGGTTGATGGTTTCCGCTCGCAGGTGGCCTCCCTGTGTCTGGCTCAGACGCTGGCGGTCTCGCTGGCGCTGAACAGCAGCAAGGATGCAGAAACGAAGCAGCTGGCTTAAATTTTTCATTATTCCCGGATTGCGACGTAAACGTCTTATCCGGGCGACTTGTCCGCAGACGACGGTAAACCCGTAGCCCGGCTAAGCGCAGCGCGAGCCGGGGATGTGGCAGAATTGCGACGACGATCTTATTCGGGCTACAGGATCAAAAAGGCCGGCTAGCATAGCTAACCGGCCTTTTTGTCATCAACGGTTGTTAATCGTGGCGGGGATAATCAGGGCTGTTGATCCACGCGTGATCCTCTTCCCAGGTAAACATCCATTTGCGATCCGGACCGGCCATCACGTTCAGATAATAGCTGTCATACCCGGCAATCGCCGCTACCGGATGGTAGCCGCGCGGTACCATGACCACATCGTGGTTGTAGGGAGCCATACAGGCATCAAGGCTACGGTCATCGGTATAGACGCGCTGGAAGGCAAAACCCTGCGGCGGATCGAAACGGTGGTAGTAGGTCTCTTCCAGCTGAGTTTCCTGACCCGGCAGCGCCGTGTCGTGCTTGTGCGACGGCCATGAGCTGGTCGCTCCTTCGTCAGTGTAAACCTCTACCACCAGCAGGCAGTCCGCCTGCGCGCTATCCGGCAGAATATTGTGCACCAGCCGCTGGTTACGCCCTTTACCGCGATGCTCTACGCCCACGTCCTGCGGGGAGATAACTCGAGCCGGTAAAGTTCCTTTACCCGGGGCGCTGCATACCGCCAGCTCAAGGTCAGAATCTGCCGTCACTTCGACTTTATCCTGCGGCGGCACGTAAACTGACCAGGGCGGGGTCCGCTCAAACGGCGACATACGCTGGCCCAGATTCGGAAAATCGGCCTGCGAGGTTTTTACCGAAGCCAGCCCGGCGACCAGCACCAGGCACAGCTCGCGATCGCCGCTTTCCAGGGTAACGGTTTGCCCTTTCTTTAACATCCAGACATCAAAACCAATGTACTTCCACCCCGCGCTCTGCGGGGTGATGTGCTGAATCTGCCCTTCTTTTTTTGCTTTAGCCAGTAAAGACATGGCGCTCTCCTTCGCCGATTAGCCTAACGTCGGCATGCTGAATTCAGATACGGTTTGCTGACCCTGCGGCCAGCGGACGGTGGCGGTTTTCATACGCGTATAGAAACGCACGCCATCCGGCCCATGCACGTTCAGTGCGCCAAATACGGAGCGTTTCCAGCCGCCAAAGCTATGGAAGGCCATTGGAACGGGTACCGGTACGTTGACCCCAACCATTCCGGCCTGGACATCATGTACAAACTCACGCGCGGTGTGGCCGTTGCTGGTAAAGACGGCGCTGCCGTTGCCGAACTCATGGCTGTTTACCAGCTCCAGCGCGCTGTGGTAGTCCGCCACGCGGACAATACCCAGTACCGGGCCAAAAATCTCTTCGCGCCAGATAGTCATTTCCGGCGTCACGTTGTCGAACAGCGTTCCGCCAACGTAGTAACCCTCTTCGAAACCGGCAACTCGCAGCTTACGCCCGTCAACTACCAGCGTCGCCCCTTCGCTGACGCCTTTATCAATATACCCCAGCACTTTTTTCTGATGCGCCTCAGAGACGACGGGGCCCATTTCGTTCTCTTCTTTTCCGCGCATACAGCCCGGGCCGACCTTCAGGGACTCCACCAGCGGCTTGAGGCGCGCAATGAGTTTATCCGCCGTTTCATCGCCCACGGCGACGACCACCGGCAGCGCCATGCAGCGCTCGCCCGCAGAGCCGAACGCGCCGCCCATAATCGCATTCACGGTGGCATCAAGATCGGCATCCGGCATCACAATCGCGTGGTTTTTCGCCGCGCCAAATGCCTGAACGCGCTTACCATAAGCGCTGGCGGTTTTATAAATATGCTCCGCCACGCCGGAAGATCCCACAAAGCTTACCGCCGCAATACGCGGATCCTTGTACAGCTGCTCAGCATCTTCATTGCTGCAGTGCACCACGTTAAAGACGCCGTCCGGCAGCCCCGCTTCTTTCAGCAACTCCGCCAGGCGCACCGCAGCGCCAGGGGCCAGCGCTGGCGGCTTAAGGACAAAGCTGTTGCCGCAGGCCAGCGCCAGCGGGAACATCCACATCGGAACCATCGCCGGGAAGTTGAACGGCGTAATGCCCGCCACTACGCCCAGCGGCTGCATCAGAGAATAGCTATCGACGCCGGTGCCGACATCCGATGAGAACTCGCCTTTGATCAGGTGCGGAATCCCGCAGGCAAACTCAACGACTTCCATGCCGCGCGTCAGCTCGCCCATCGCATCGGAAAAGACTTTACCGTGTTCGCTGACGATAATCCCCGCCAGCTCTTCAGCGTGCTGTTCAAGTAACATTTTAAAATTAAACAGCACGCGGGCCCGGCGCAGCGGCGTGGTACGCGACCAGCCATCAAAAGCATCATGCGCCACCTGAATCGCATCGGAGACTTCCTGCGCGGTCGATAACGTGACTTCGCGGACCACTTTGCCCGTCGCGGGGTCGAAAACCGGCATTGTATTGTTGCTGCCGCTGGTAACGGTCTTCCCGCCAATAAAGTTTCCTGTGATAGTCATGCTCTCGCCTCATATGTATGGGGTATCGGGGGCCAACGCAGTACGGCCCATTACTGGATCTGCTGTGTTGTACCGTAGTAAAATGAAATTAATATTTCAATATTCATCATTAATGAAATTGTATTTTGGTGATGATGGTCGCATTTTCTTGTAAGGAAACGCTGTCTTACAGGCAAAACCCCCATAAAAAGAGAACAGGCGTAGCGCCTTCTGGAACCCGCCGCAATGAAAGAAGCCAAGAAAAATATTTTGCGAGTCGGCTCAAAAATTCGCCATTTCATGCATTGCTAATTTTGGAATAAATGTTTTGACTATGGGGTAATCGAACGAAGCCGAACTATCTATTTCAGGAGAGTCAAAATGGCTATTGCAGCACAGCGTTTCTGTATCAACCGCAAGATTGCCCCTTCCCTCAGCATTGAGGCCTTCTTCCGGCTGGTGAACAGCCTCGGGCTAAACAAAGTCGAGCTACGTAACGACCTCCCCAGCGGAAAAGTGACCGACGACCTGAGCCACCAGCAGGTTCGTGAACTGGCTGACCGCTACCATATTGAGATCCTCACTATCAACGCGGTTTATCCTTTCAACTGCCGCACCGCAGAGGTTCGCAGCTTGACGGAGTCCCTGCTAAAAGAGGCCAAAGCTGTCGGCGCGAAATCGCTGGTGCTGTGCCCGCTGAACGATGGTACCGAGGTTCCGGCGAGCGAAACCCTTAAGGCCCTGCGCGACCTGGCACCGCTATTCGCCTTCTATGGCATTGAGGGACTCGTCGAGCCGCTCGGCTTCCCGCAAAGCTCGCTGCGCTCCTCGGCGCAGGCGCAAACGCTGATTCACGACGCACGGGTGCCGTTTAAGCTGCTGATCGATACCTTTCACCATCATCTTTATCCGCAGGCGGAGCAGGAGTTTAGCCAGGTGGATGTCGGCGAAATCGGCCTGGTGCATCTTTCCGGCGTAGAAGATACCCGCCCGCGCGAAACCCTGACCGACAACGAACGCATTATGCTGACCGAAAAAGACCAGCTGCAAAGCTGCGAGCAGGTCAAAAACCTGGAGGCCCGCGGCTATCAGGGCGTATATGCGTTCGAGCCCTTCTCACCGGAGCTGGCAAACTGGAGCGAAGACGATATCCGCCGCGAAATCGAGCAGAGTATCGCGTTAGTTCAGCGCCACTGCGCCTGAAGGGAATAAGCGAAGGCGTGCGCGATCTCCCCACTTTTGCTATCAGGTTGCCTATACTCGCAGCAGGATAAATGGAGAAATCGCTCATGAGCTCACCGCTGCTGATTGCACGCACGCTGGAAAAACAGCTGCATTTATTGCCCGCTATGGCGAACCGCCACGGCTTAATTACCGGCGCCACGGGGACCGGTAAAACCGTCACGCTGCAAAAGCTGGCGGAATCTTTCTCGGAAATCGGCGTTCCGGTATTTATGGCCGATGTGAAAGGCGACCTTACCGGTATCGCTGAGGCGGGCCAAAGTTCGGAAAAACTGCAGGCGCGGCTGGAAAAAATCGGCGCAACGGACTGGCAGCCGCATGCTAATCCGGTAGTGCTATGGGATATCTTTGGCGAGAAAGGCCACCCGGTCCGCGCCACGGTTTCCGATCTCGGGCCGCTGCTGCTGGCTCGCCTGCTCAACCTCAATGAGGTTCAGTCCGGGGTATTGAATATCATCTTCCGGATCGCCGACGACCGCGGGCTGCTGCTGCTCGACTTTAAAGACCTGCGCGCGATTACCCAACACATTGGCGACAACGCCAAAGCTTTTCAGAACCAGTACGGCAACATCAGCAGCGCCTCCGTCGGGGCGATTCAGCGCGGATTGCTGACCCTGGAGCAGCAGGGTGCAGAGCACTTTTTCGGCGAACCCATGCTCGATATCCAGGACTGGATGCGCGTTGATGCGCAGGGTAAAGGGGTAATTAATGTCCTGAGCGCGGAAAAGCTCTATCAGATGCCGAAGCTGTACGCCGCCAGCCTGCTGTGGATGCTTTCCGAGCTTTACGAACGTCTGCCGGAGGCCGGTGACCAGGAAAAGCCAAAGCTGGTCTTTTTCTTCGATGAGGCGCATCTGCTGTTTAACGATGCGCCCCAGGTGCTGCTGGATAAAATCGAGCAGGTCATCCGCCTGATTCGTTCTAAAGCCGTCGGAGTCTATTTTGTTTCACAAAACCCGGCGGACATTCCCGATGCGGTGCTGGGTCAACTGGGCAATCGGGTGCAGCACGCCCTGCGCGCTTTCACGCCGAAAGACCAAAAAGCGGTAAAAACCGCCGCGCAAACTATGCGCGCGAATCCGGCGTTCAGCACCGAGCAGGCGATCCAGGAGCTGGGCACCGGCGAGGCGCTGATCTCCTTTCTTGATGAGAAAGGCAGCCCCTCGATAGTAGAGCGGGCGATGGTTATCGCGCCCTGCTCGCGCATGGGCCCGGTCACCGATGACGAACGTAACGGACTGCTTAACCACTCGCCGCTGTACGGAAAATATGAAGAAGAGATCGACCGTGAATCGGCGTTTGAAATGCTGCAGCAGGGCGTGCAGGCCACAACTGAGCAGCAGCAATCCCCGCCCGCAAAAGGCCAGCCAAACGGCGATGACGACGGCCTGCTCGGCGGGCTCAAAGATATCCTGTTCGGCACTACCGGGCCGCGCGGCGGCAAACGCGACGGCATTGTGCAAACGGCAGCGAAGAGCGCGGTACGTCAGGTCACCAGGCAGATAGTCAGGGGAATGCTGGGAAGCTTACTTGGCGGACGGAAACGCTAAAAAAAACGCCCCCTTTCTGATTCAGGAAGGGGGCGCGTTACGTCAGGATTTACGCATCATCAGCCAGAGGCTCAGCAAGAAGAAGCTGGCGCTCGGCAACAGCGCGCCGATTATCGGCGGGATGCCGTAGACCAGGGTGAGCGGGCCGAAAATCTGGTCCAGCACGTAGAAGATAAAACCGAAGCTGATCCCGGTCACGACTCTGACGCCCATCGGCACGCTACGCAGCGGGCCAAAGATAAACGACAGCGCCATCAGCATCATCACCGCCACCGACAGCGGCTGGAAGATTTTGCTCCACATATTGAGCTGATAGCGGCCCGGATCCTGACCGCTGGACTTCAGATAGGTAACATAGTTGTGCAGGCCGCTGATTGACAACGCATCCGGATCCAGCGCCACCACGCCAAGCTTATCCGGCGTCAGGTTGGTCTTCCAGGTCCCGCTGACGGTCTGCGTCCCCGTGACCTGTTTCGGATCGGTCAGGTCGGATTCATCCACCTGCGACAGTCGCCAGAGCTTATTTTCGGTATCGAATTTTGCCGAAGCGGCGTAGCGAACGGACTGCAGACGGCGCTGGTCGTTAAACGCGTAGATGCTCACTCCGCCCAGCTCATCGTTACCTTTTACCCGCTCGATATAAACAAAGTTATGGCCGTCTTTCGCCCACAGGCCCTGCTGAGTGGAAAGCAGCGAACCGCCGTACATCTGCTGAGCACGATAGTTGCGCGCCATCTGCTCGCCCTGCGGGGCTACCCACTCGCCCATCGCCATGGTCAGCAGCACCAGCGGAATCGCGGTTTTCATCACCGACAGCGCCACCTGGAGGCGGGTAAAGCCGGAAGCCTGCATCACCACCAGCTCGCTACGCTGCGCCAGCATGCCCAACCCCAGCAGCGCGCCGAGCAGCGCCGCCATCGGGAAGAAGATCTGGATATCTTTCGGCACACTGAGAATCGTGTAGATTCCGGCCCCTAACGCATCATAGTTGCCCTGCCCGGCCTTTTTCAGCTGGTCGACAAACTTGATGATGCCCGACAGGGAAACCAGCATGAACAGGGTCATCATGATGGTATTGAAAATCGTCTTACCGATATAACGGTCAAGTACGCCAAACGCCTGCATCACGCCGCTCCTTTGTTAAAACGGGCACGGAAGCGGCGCATCGGCACCGTATCCCACAGGTTCAACAGCACGGCCAACGCGAAATAGAGCAGGTTTACCGCCCACATCCAGATCATCGGATCCATTTTGCCTTTACCGCCGCTCGATTTAATCGACGTTTGCAGCAGGAAGAACACCAGATAGAGCAGCATCGCCGGCAGCATCGACAGCACGCGACCCTGGCGCGGGTTCACCACGCTGAGCGGCACCACCATTAGCGCCATGATGAATACCGTTGCCACCAGCGTGAAGCGCCAGTGCAGCTCCGCCCGGGCGCGATCGGTATCGGTACGCCACAGGGTGCGCATATCCATCTGCTCGGTATCGTTCGGATCGGAGGCCACCGCCTGATGGCCAACAATCGCCTGATAGTTTTTAAAGTCGGTAATGCGAAAGTCGCGCAGCATCGCGGTGCCTTCAAAGCGGGTGCCCTGATTCATGGTCACCACCTGCGAACCGTCTTTACGCAGCGAGAGCTCGCCGGTATCCGCGACCACCACCGAAGGGCGCGCGTTGCCTCGTGGCCGCAGTTGGGCAAGGAAGACGTCGCTGAAACGGTTGCCGTTTACGTTCTCAATAAACAGCACTGCGCTGCCGTCGCTGGCCTGCTGGAACTGGCCCTGGGCCAGCGCGGCCATGCCGGGGTTTGCTTTCGCTTCCGCCAGCACTTCATCCTGATGACGGGACGACCAGGGCCCCGCCCACATCACGTTGACCGCCGCGATAATGCCCGTAAAGAGCGCAAGGATCATGGCGGCTTTCACCAGCACGGCCTTACTCAGGCCGCAGGCGTGCATCACCGTGATTTCGCTTTCGGTATACAGTTTGCCCAGCGTCATCAGCAGCCCGAGGAATAAACTCAGGGGCAGAATAAGCTGCGCCATTTCAGGTACGCCCAGCCCTAACAGCGAGAGCACCAGATTTGTCGGGATATCGCCATCAACAGCGGCGCCGAGGATCCTGACCAGTTTCTGACAGAAGAAAATGAGTAGCAGGATGAATAGGATCGCCAACTGGCTTTTCAGCGTCTCACGAACCAGATATCTTATGATTATCACTATAAATACGCCCGTAAAAACCCGTTTTATTGCAGGAAAATTGCTTGTTTCATGGCTTAAACGTCATTTATTCTCTTTAGTCGTCGAAAACATCGCTAAGATTAAATGACTCGCTGGTTCTGCGTATCAGGATCTTTTCTGACGAACCAAGGCCGTAATAACGTTAAGATTAACACGAAGTCACCACAACAGCGGACATGAGTTACGAAAGCTTTCAATTCTATCCGTAGCCACCGTCGTTGTCTTTAAGATTCAGGAGCGTAGTGCATGGAGTTCAGTGTAAAAAGCGGTAGCCCGGAGAAGCAGCGGAGCGCCTGTATCGTGGTCGGCGTCTTTGAACCACGTCGTCTCTCCCCCATCGCCGAACAGCTTGATAAAATTAGCGACGGTTATATCAGCGCCCTGCTGCGTCGCGGCGAGCTGGAAGGCAAACCTGGCCAGACTTTATTGCTGCACCATGTGCCGAACATTCTGTCGGAGCGCATTCTGCTTATTGGCTGCGGTAAAGAACGCGAGCTGGACGAGCGTCAGTATAAGCAGGTTATTCAGAAAACCATCAATACGCTGAATGATACTGGTTCAATGGAGGCCGTCTGCTTCCTGACCGAACTGCACGTCAAAGGCCGCAATAACTACTGGAAAGTGCGTCAGGCCGTCGAGACCGCCAAAGAGACGCTATACAGCTTCGACCAGTTAAAAACCAACAAAAGCGAGCCGCGTCGCCCGCTGCGTAAAATGGTCTTCAACGTTCCCACCCGTCGCGAGCTGACCAGCGGCGAACGCGCTATCCAGCACGGTCTGGCGATCGCCGCCGGCATCAAAGCGGCGAAAGATCTGGGCAACATGCCGCCCAACATCTGTAACGCCGCGTATCTGGCCTCCCAGGCGCGCCAGCTGGCCGATACCTATAGTAAGAACGTCATTACCCGCGTTATCGGCGAGCAGCAGATGAAAGAGCTGGGAATGAACTCTTATCTGGCGGTCGGCAACGGCTCGCAGAACGAATCGCTGATGTCGGTTATCGAATACAAAGGTAACCCGGCAGAAGACGCGCGGCCTATCGTGCTGGTGGGTAAAGGCCTGACCTTTGACTCCGGCGGTATCTCCATCAAGCCTTCAGAAGGCATGGACGAGATGAAATACGATATGTGCGGCGCGGCGGCGGTGTACGGCGTGATGCGCATGGTGGCGGAACTTCAGTTGCCGTTGAACGTTGTCGGCGTGCTGGCCGGATGTGAAAACATGCCTGGCGGCCGCGCCTATCGTCCTGGCGACGTGTTGACCACGATGTCCGGGCAAACGGTGGAAGTGCTGAACACCGATGCCGAAGGTCGCCTGGTGCTGTGCGATGTGCTGACTTACGTTGAGCGTTTCGAGCCGGAAACGGTTATCGACGTGGCCACCCTGACCGGCGCCTGCGTGATCGCGCTCGGCCACCACATCACCGGCCTGATGTCGAATCATAATCCGCTGGCCCACGAGCTGATCGGCGCGTCCGAACTGGCGGGCGATCGCGCATGGCGTCTGCCGCTTGCCGACGAGTTCCAGGAACAGCTGGAGTCAAATTTTGCGGATATGGCCAATATCGGCGGCCGTCCTGGCGGAGCGATTACCGCAGGCTGCTTCCTGGCGCGCTTTACCCGTAAATACAACTGGGCGCATCTGGATATTGCCGGCACCGCCTGGCGTTCCGGGAAGGCCAAAGGCGCGACCGGTCGTCCGGTGGCGATGCTGTCGCAGTTCCTGCTCAACCGCGCCGGATTTACCGGCGAAGAGTAATTGCCGTCTGATGCCCGGCGGCGTTACGCTTGCCGGGCCTCTGGAAAGATACCGTTTATAGGCCGGGTCAGCGTAGCGCCGCCCGGCTTAAGCATTTAAAGTCACCACAAGAAGCCCCATATATGAAAAACGCAACGTTCTATCTTCTGGACAATGATACGCAACAGGATGGCCTGAGCGCCGTTGAACAGCTGGTGTGTGACATTGCCGCAGAACGTTGGCGCAGCGGTAAACGCGTGCTCATCGCCTGCGAAGATGAGCAGCAGGCCATTCGTCTGGACGAAGCGCTCTGGGCACGCCCCGCAGAAAGTTTCGTTCCGCATAATCTGGCGGGGGAAGGTCCGCGCGGCGGCGCGCCGGTGGAGATCGCCTGGCCGCAAAAACGCAACAGCAGCCCGCGGGATATTCTGATTAGCCTGCGGCTAAACTTTGCAGATTTTGCCACCGCTTTCACAGAAGTGATAGACTTCGTCCCTTATGAAGACTCTTTGAAACAACTGGCGCGCGAACGCTATAAAGCGTACCGCATGGCTGGTTTCAACCTGAACACGGCAACCTGGAAATAATGGAAAAGACATACAACCCCCAAGATATCGAACAGCCGCTTTACGAGCACTGGGAAAAGCAGGGCTATTTCAAACCCAATGGCGACGAAAGCCAGGAAAGTTTCTGCATCATGATCCCGCCGCCGAACGTCACCGGCAGTTTGCATATGGGTCATGCCTTCCAGCAAACCATCATGGATACCATGATTCGCTACCAGCGCATGCAGGGTAAAAATACCCTGTGGCAGGCCGGTACCGACCACGCGGGTATCGCTACCCAGATGGTGGTTGAGCGTAAGATTGCCGCCGAAGAAGGTAAAACCCGCCACGACTACGGTCGGGACGCCTTTATCGATAAAATCTGGCAGTGGAAAGCGGAATCCGGCGGCACCATTACCCGTCAGATGCGCCGCCTGGGCAACTCCGTGGACTGGGAGCGCGAGCGCTTCACCATGGACGAAGGCCTGTCCAACGCCGTAAAAGAAGTCTTTGTCCGCCTGTACAAAGAAGATCTGATCTATCGCGGCAAGCGTCTGGTCAACTGGGACCCGAAACTGCGTACCGCCATCTCCGATCTGGAAGTGGAAAACCGCGAGTCTAAAGGCTCGATGTGGCATATCCGCTATCCGCTGGCCGACGGCGCGAAAACCGCTGACGGTAAAGATTATCTGGTCGTCGCTACCACCCGTCCGGAAACCGTGCTGGGCGATACCGGCGTGGCCGTTAACCCGGAAGATCCGCGCTATAAAGACCTTATCGGCAAATTCGTCATTCTGCCGCTGGTTGACCGCCGTATTCCGATTGTTGGCGATGAACACGCCGATATGGAAAAGGGCACCGGCTGCGTGAAGATCACCCCGGCGCACGACTTTAACGACTATGAAGTGGGCAAGCGTCATGCGCTGCCGATGATCAACATCCTGACCTTTGATGGCGATATCCGCGAAACCGCGGAAGTTTACGACACCAGAGGCAACGAGTCCGACGTCTACTCAAACGCCATCCCGGCGGAGTTCCAGAAGCTGGAGCGCTTTGCCGCGCGTAAAGCGGTGGTTGCCGCCATCGACGCGCTGGGCCTGCTGGACGAGATTAAACCGCACGATCTGACCGTACCATACGGCGACCGCGGCGGCGTCGTTATCGAACCGATGCTCACCGATCAGTGGTACGTACGTGCCGACGTGCTGGCTAAACCGGCGGTTGAAGCGGTCGAGAACGGCGACATTCAGTTCGTGCCGAAGCAGTACGAAAACATGTACTTCTCCTGGATGCGCGACATTCAGGACTGGTGTATCTCCCGTCAGCTGTGGTGGGGTCACCGCATCCCGGCATGGTACGACAACGACGGCAACGTTTACGTTGGCCGCACCGAAGACGAAGTACGCCAGGAAAATAACCTCGGCGCCGACGTGGCGCTGCGCCAGGACGAAGACGTGCTGGATACCTGGTTCTCCTCCGCGCTGTGGACGTTCTCTACTCTTGGCTGGCCGGAAAACACCGATGCCCTGCGCCAGTTCCATCCGACCAGCGTGATGGTTTCCGGCTTCGACATCATCTTCTTCTGGATTGCCCGCATGATCATGATGACCATGCACTTCATCAAAGATGAAAACGGCAAGCCGCAGGTGCCGTTTAAAACCGTCTATATGACCGGTTTGATCCGCGATGACGAAGGCCAGAAGATGTCCAAATCGAAGGGCAACGTTATCGACCCGCTGGATATGGTTGATGGCATCTCCCTGCCGGAGCTGCTGGAGAAACGTACCGGCAACATGATGCAGCCGCAGCTGGCGGAGAAAATCGCCAAACGCACCGAGAAACAGTTCCCGAACGGCATTGAGCCGCACGGTACCGACGCCCTGCGCTTTACCCTGGCGGCGCTGGCCTCTACCGGCCGCGACATTAACTGGGATATGAAGCGTCTGGAAGGTTACCGTAACTTCTGTAATAAGCTGTGGAACGCCAGCCGCTTTGTGCTGATGAATACCGAAGATCAGGATTGCGGCTTTAACGGCGGCGAAATGACCCTGTCGCTGGCGGACCGCTGGATCCTTGCGGAATTCAACCAGACCATCAAAGCCTACCGCGAAGCGCTGGACGGCTTCCGCTTCGATATCGCCGCAGGCATTCTGTACGAGTTTACCTGGAATCAGTTCTGCGACTGGTATCTGGAGCTGACCAAGCCGGTAATGAACGGCGGTTCCGAGTCTGAGCTGCGCGGCACCCGTCACACGCTGGTGACCGTTCTGGAAGGTCTGCTGCGCCTGGCGCACCCGATTATTCCGTTCATCACCGAGACCATCTGGCAGCGCGTGAAGGTCATTTGCGGTATCACTGCCGATACCATCATGCTGCAGCCGTTCCCGCAGTACGATGCGTCTCAGGTTGACGAAGCGGCGCTGGCCGATACCGAATGGCTGAAGCAGGCGATCGTCGCCGTGCGTAACATCCGTGCGGAAATGAACATCGCCCCTGGTAAGCCGCTTGAGCTGCTGCTGCGCGGCTGCAGCGATGCCGCGATTCGTCGCGTGAACGATAACCGCAGCTTCCTGTTGAACCTGGCGCGTCTGGAAAGCATCACCGTGCTGCCGGCCGATGATAAAGGTCCGGTTTCCGTGACCAAAATTATCGACGGCGCCGAGCTGCTGATCCCGATGGCTGGCCTCATCAATAAAGAAGATGAGCTGGCGCGCCTGGCGAAAGAAGTGAGCAAAATCGAAGGCGAGATTAGCCGTATCGAAAGCAAACTTTCCAACGAAGGCTTTGTGGCCCGCGCGCCGGAAGCGGTGATCGCCAAAGAGCGTGAGAAGCTGGAAGGTTATGCGGAAGCGAAAGCGAAGCTGATTGAGCAGCAGGCGGTTATCGCCGCGCTGTAATTCACTCGCCCCTTATCCATTCGGATAAGGGGCGTTTTCTGTGAAAGATCCTCGCTTGCACTCTCCCCTCCAGCAGTGTTATTAACAACATTATCCGTCATTATTTTGCAATGAGTCTTCACATGAATACGAGCGCAACCCTACCGCTAACCCTGCGCCGCATCACGGCTAATGATAATCCGGCGATAGCCGCTGTTATCCGCCAGGTTTCCGCTGAATATGGCCTGACCGCCGACAAAGGCTATACGGTAGCCGATCCGAATCTGGATGAACTCTATGAGCTATATAGCCAGCCGGGCGCCGCCTATTGGGTAGTTGAGCAAAACGGTCAGGTTGTTGGCGGCGGCGGGGTTGCGCCTCTGACCTGTAGCGAGCCCGATATCTGCGAACTCCAGAAAATGTATTTTATGACCTCCGCGCGCGGCCAGGGGCTGGCGAAAAAGCTGGCGCTGATGGCCCTGGATCACGCCCGCCAGCAGGGATTCAAACGCTGTTATCTGGAAACCACCGCTTTCCTTAAAGAAGCGATCGGTTTATATGAACACCTTGGCTTCGAGCATATTGCTGAGCCGCTGGGCTGCACCGGCCACGTTGACTGCGAAGTCAGGATGCTGAAAGTGCTGTAGCGCCAGCGAAAAGGCGATGCGGATTAATCGAAAAAACGCATGGTTTTCATGCAAAAAGAGCGTTATTCACCGCAAGTGTTCGCTAATACACTCTTCGAGCATTGGATCTTTTAGCCTGCCGCCGCGGCAGGCCTTGCTCAGGATAGAACACAATGAAAAAACTCTCCCTCCTGCTCACCGGCAGCATGATACTTGCCGGCATGGCTTCCAGCGTTAACGCCGGCGAACTCGCTGGCAATACCGAAGGCGCTCAGATCATCCGCGTGGAAAAAACCCGGGGCCGTATCGATGCGCTCAACGATATCGTATATAGCCAGGTAAAAAGCACCGTCGCCGTTCGTCAACTGCATATGTCTTTGCTGGTGCCGCGTAACGGCGATCTGAAACCGGCAATCGTCTATTTCCCCGGCGGCGGTTTCACCAGCGCGGCCTGGAATAAGTTTATCGAGATGCGTATGGCGCTGGCGTCGTCGGGATTCGTCGTCGCGGCAGCGGAATACCGTACGGTTCCCGATATCTTCCCGGCCCCGGTTATCGATGGTAAAGCCGCCGTTCGCTATCTGCGCGAACATGCAGCGGAATACGGTATAGATCCGTCGCGTATTGGCGTGCTGGGGGATTCCGCAGGCGGCTATATGGCGCAGATGCTGGCGCTTACCAATGGCGACAAAACGTTCGATCGTGGCGATAACCTGGCGCAGTCATCGGACGTGCAGGCCGCCGCCACGCTGTACGGAATTTCGAATCTGTTGAATATCGGCGAAGGTTTTCCGCAGGCGATTCAAAAAGTGCACCAGTCACCTGCAGTCACTGAAGCGCTGCTGGTCCACGGTAGCGCCTTTCGCGACTGGCCGGGAGCGACGATTGCCAGTGACCCGCAAAAAGCGCTGGCTGCCAGCCCGATGGGCCATATTCGCGGTAAAAAGCCGCCATTTTTAATTATGCACGGCAGCGCCGACACTCTGGTTTCACCGGTACAAAGTCAACAGCTCTATCGCGCGCTGAAGAAAGAGGGTAACCCGGCCGATTACGTGCTGCTGGAAGGCGCGGAGCACGGCGATGACAGCTGGTATCAGAAGCCGGTTATTGAACGGGTAGTGAACTGGTTTAAAACCACCCTCGGCGCGCCCAAAGCCGCCGCGACAGCAGAAAAAGATAAAAACGCCAATCTGTAATGGATCGTCAGGCCGCTGCGATGAAGCTGCGGCCTGACGCTCAGGCGGGCACGCCGCTGTGAAAGCGAAACTCCGCCTCGGGCGCGTTAATGAGCACCGCTTCCGCCTCGCCAAGCTGGCGTACGCGTTCACTGATATCGTCCCCGGCAATCCTCTGCGCCAAATCCAGATAGTCCTGATAGTGGCGCGCTTCAGAGCGCAGCAGCGACAGATAAAACTTTTGCAGATCGTCATCCAGCCATGGCGCCAGCGCGGCAAAACGCTCGCAGGAGCGGGCTTCAATATAGGCTCCGCAGATGAGTTTATCGATCAACATGACCGGTTCATGCGAACGCACTTCCCGGCGCAGCCCGCGAGCATAGTTACTGGCGGTGATTTTGACGTATGGGATATCGCGGGAAAGCATAATTTCCCTCACCTGCCAGAAGTGATGCAGCTCTTCTTTGATTAGCAGGATCATGCTGTCGAGTAGCTGACGTCCCCAGGGATCGTCGGTCTGCGGCATGGCGCTTTTATTTATCTGCTTATGCAGCGCGACGAAATCCGGTTCCGGCCCCCAGCGGTAGGTAAAGTCCTCGTACGGCTTCAGGCAGGCCAGCAGTTCATCCGCGCCTGCTTTATCCGCGACGTATCGACGCACCAGCAGCATGGCGTTTTGCGCCGCTTTCAGTTCGCACACCATATGGTCGGTCAACAGCAGCGGGAGGTTTTCCGGTTTACGGGCTTCATCAATCCACGCCTGAGGTGTTGGGCAATGCAGAAAGCTTAAAATCGGAGCGAGTATTTGCGGGTAATCCATTGAAGTTCCTTGCTATACGGCGGCATACCGTGCCGCCGTATACCTCTGCTACTTAGTGGCGGACGCCGTCGTCGTCTTCATCAACGAGATCTTCGTCGTCATCGCCTTCTTCCCCGTTAGGATCTTCGTAGTAGGTACCCCAGCCGTCGTACTCGACGTCGTATTTTTCCGCCAGGGTCATCAGCTGCTCAACCTGGGCATCGATCAGCTCGGCATTCAGCGCGGATTCGCTGAGGATATCGCAGCAAATCACGGTATCACCCTCTTCAACTTCCAGCTCTTCTGGCTCAGTCACTTCATAACCCAGCTTGAAGGCCTCGACCGCCACTTTTTCCAGCGTTTCGAAATCATCGGCAGAAAGATGGTGTTCAATGGTGTACAGCGCGTCAGGATCGCTGCCGTCTTCGAGCAGTTCTTCAATAATCAGACGCGTTTCTTCACGCTGTTCTTCCAGTAATTCCGGGTTAGCCATGGCTCGTTCCTCATAATGTGTCGCAGATACTTCTATTGTCACATACCGCCGTGATTGCCTCCACCTTCTGAGAGAAAGATTTATGATGCGGGGTTGCAAATGAATATTCATACATATAAAGTGAATTTTAATTCAACAAATGGCTTGAGCCACGTGAGGGAACCATGTCCGCGTTTTATCAGAAGCATTTTTTAAAGTTGCTCGATTTTACCCCCGCCGAAATCACCGCTCTGCTTGAGCTGGCCGCCAGGCTTAAAGCTGATAAGAAAAACAATATCGAAATTCAGCATCTCGCCGGTAAAAACATCGCGCTCATCTTCGAAAAAGACTCTACCCGCACCCGATGCTCTTTCGAAGTTGCCGCATTTGACCAGGGCGCTCGCGTCACCTATCTCGGACCAAGCGGCAGCCAGATTGGCCACAAAGAGTCGATTAAAGACACCGCTCGCGTATTGGGGCGCATGTATGACGGTATTCAATATCGCGGCCATGGCCAGGAAGTGGTGGAAACCCTTGCCGAGTATGCCGGCGTTCCGGTGTGGAACGGCCTGACCAACGAATTTCACCCCACCCAGCTGCTGGCGGATTTACTGACTATGCAGGAACACCTGCCGGGCAAAGCCTTTAACGAGATGACTCTGGTCTACGCCGGCGACGCGCGGAATAACATGGGTAACTCCATGCTTGAAGCCGCTGCGTTGACCGGGCTGGATCTGCGTCTGGTCGCGCCAACGGCCTGCTGGCCGGAAGAGAAGCTGGTTGCGCAGTGCCGCACGCTGGCGCAGAAAAACGGCGGCAATATTACGCTAACTGAAGATATCGCTGCGGGCGTGAAGGGCGCGGACTTTATCTATACCGACGTCTGGGTATCGATGGGCGAAGCCAAAGAGAAGTGGGCGGAGCGTATCGCGCTGCTGCGCGGGTATCAGGTGAACCGCGAGATGATGGCGCTGACCGGCAATCCGCAGGTGAAATTTCTCCACTGTCTGCCCGCGTTCCACGACGACCAGACCACGCTCGGCAAACAGATGGCGGCGGAGTACGGCCTGCACGGCGGAATGGAAGTGACCGACGAGGTATTTGAATCCGCGGCGAGCATCGTTTTCGATCAGGCGGAAAACCGCATGCATACCATCAAAGCGGTGATGGTTGCGACGCTTTCCCACTGAAATCAAAAACTAAACGTGTAACGCTCGGCGACAATATACTGTTCTCCATAGTGAATAGGCTGATGCTGGCTATCCAGAATCAGCGTTTTCATCAGGAATAACGGTTCGCCGGGCGGTTGCTGCAGCAGCGGTGCGTTGTCAGAATGCGCGCGCACCATCTCTACCGTCGTTTCACCCGCATAGGTAGGCACGATCGCGTATTTATCACGCAATAGCTGATAAAGCGACCCGCTGAGATCTTCCTGCTGTAAAAATCCTAATCGTTTCAGTGAGTAGTAATTATTCTCTAACATTAACGGCGCATCGCCAGCGATCCTGAGGCGTTGGATATAAAGCACGGAATCATCCCTCTCAAGCTCAAGAAGCTGACGCGCATTACGATAGTCCGGCAGAATCTCACGACGAGTCACTACGCTGTGGGTTGGTAGATGGTTAGCATCGCATGCGGCAGTAAAGCTAAGCAGGTGCACAACTTTACGCTCAATTTTAGGCAGACAGACAAAAGTCCCCTTCCCCTGCTTTTTCACCAAATAGCCTTCGGCTACCAGCTCTTTCACTGCGTTGCGCACCGTAATGCGGCTGATATTGTAAAGTTCGCTGAGCTCAATCTCGGTGGGGATTTTCTCTCCTTCAGCGAGTTTCCCGGACGAGATATCGCTGAGGATTTTATCTTTAAGCTGCCTGTATAACGGTACGGAAGTATTCTGTTGCAGTCCAAAATTCGACATAAAAGAGGTACCAGCACGGCCATTGATGCGAAGCAGGATTATAATCGAAGCGCGCCCATCAAACTACGACGGCGCGCATATCCCTTAGACCCAGGCCGAAATCGCAGCAAACACGGCGCTGACTATCCACAGCACCGGAAACAGCGGCGCAATCGCCTTTAACCACTGACCAAATCCAATGCGCGCAATAGATAGCCCGGCCAGCAATACACCACCGGTAGGAGAAACCAGGTTCGTCAGGCCATTGCCAAATTGATAAGCCATTACCATCGCCTCTTTATTGATACCCACTAAATCGCCTAATGGCGCCAGCACGGGCATAGTGAGCGCAGCCTCGCCCGAAGAGGAGGGGACAAAAAAGGTGATGACGTTATGCCCTAATAGCATCAGAGTGGTGAATGCGTACTGCGGCAACCCTTCCAGCATTTCCGACAAGCCAAAGAGCAACGTGTCGATAATTCGTCCGTTCTCCGCCACCACCAAAATACCGCGCGCGAGTCCTATCACTACGGCGGCGTAAACAAACTCTTTACACCCTTCGACAAAGCTGTCGGCCATCCCGCTAATACCCATGCGCCCGACGATCCCAGAAAATAGCCCCAGAGCCAGGAACACGGAGCCGATCTCAACCATGTACCAGCCACGCGTGATTAACCCCCATGAGATGATGGTCAGCGCCAGCACAAAAGCGATGATAATCACTCGATCGGCGATGGAAAAATGGACCGACGTATCCTGTATCGACAAAAACTGCTCACGGTTGCGGCAATCATTCTCATATACCGGCGACTTTTGTGGAGTGCGTTTAACACGATGTGCGTACCACATGGTGTAAGTCATCGCCAGCAATGTGAAGACCAGCCATGCGATGGCACGCAGCCAAAGCTGCGGATTTCCCTGAATACCCGCTACGCCCTGGGCAATGAGTACAGAGAACGGATTGGTCATTGCGCCAACATAGCCAATCTGGGTTCCCAGAAAAAGAATCAGGATCGCGGTCATTGAGTCATAACCCAGCGCGAACATGAGGGATATAAAGATCGCATAAAGAGGGATCACCTCCTCGCTCATACCAAAAGTTGCGCCCCCCAGGCTAAACAAGGTCATTGCGATAGGGATAACCAGAATCCCTTTACCAGCCAGACGTTCAGCCAGCGCCACCAGCCCCCGCTCAATAGCGCCAGTACGTAAAATAACGCCAAAAGCACCACCAACAATGAGTACAAACGCCACTACGTCGGCGGCCTTGATAATTCCCTCCATCGGCGCGGCCAGTACGGCGGCAATACCCTGACGTAAATCGCCCTCGCTGCTGACTTTTTCCAGCAGATGATAAGACCCCGGGATCACTAATGTTTTCGTTTCACCGCCGGGTAAAGTCACTGAGTGATAATCAAAACTGCCGCTGGGAATACACCATGTCAGCAGCGCTACTAATATAATAATGAAGAAAATCAGAGCGTAGCAGTGTGGCATCGCCCACTTTATTTTTGCAATACGCATAATCCGCCTCGGTAAGATGTTTATATTATGTTCGCCGTCATTCGGCATTTTTAGAGTCACAGAAGGTCATGGGTAATACGGCCATCCACCAGGGTCAGTACAACGGTGGAAGTCCGTAACTCATCATTCGGGCAGCTCAACAAATTACGGTCAAAAACCGCGATATCCGCACGTTTCCCCGGCTCAAGGCTACCGGTCATATCTTCCATGCCGTGATGTCGAGCACTATTCAGCGTCCAGGCCGTTAAGAGCTGCTGTCGTGTCATTCCGCGTTCGCGGTACCAGCCATTCACGGGTGAACCATCAGGGAATTGGCGACAGCAGGCGGCATACATCGCGTCAGGAACAGAAGGAATAAACAGGGGCAGATCGGTACCAATAGTGACCGTTACGCCAGCCCCGAATAGTGCGGCATAATCGTAGAATTGCGCTTCGCGCTCTTCTCCATAGCGTTCGCGCATATAGGCTTCGGCTTCGCAGGGGTTAAGGAGCAGAATTTGTGCATAAACTTCGGCAAAGAGGCCGAGCTCAGCCATTCTGGGAATATCGTTTGGATGCGGGCATTCCAGATCGCTCAGAGAATGTCTGATCACACTCTGCGGGTGACGCTGACGGCATTCGGCAAAAATATCTATACAGCGGCGAATTGCGGCATCGCCCTCCGCATTCATACAGCAGTTGAATCCACGAGCATCAGCCAGCAAAACCTGCTGGCGCAGGGCATCATAGTCAACGGGCCTTTCATTGTTCGTGCCGGGACGATCGGCATAGGGGTAAATCATATCGCCGGTATGATCGGCAATAACGCCATCGACCATAAATTTAAAACCATGAAACCGCAGCCATGGCGAATGAAAGCGGCGTCGGGCCTGTTCACCGAAAGCAAGATCGACAGGCGCAGATACGGGCTGAGAAACAATGCTCACCCTCAGCGACAGCGCATCCTCTTTTTCCAGTTCATCCCAGGCATTCATCAACCGCGGCGCATCGTTGAAACAAACGTCTTTTATCGCCGTGATTCCCTGTCCGGCAAGTCGGGTCATAAATGCCCGCATTTCTTTTTTTAACTGTGCGGTATCAGCCAGCATCTCATCCAATAATGCGATTCTCGCCTCCGCGCTGCACTCTTCAGCGGTAAAGCCATAAAGCTCCACGGCGGCACGGTTCATCCAGCAATAGCTTTTGTCATCGTTAATGGCGACAACCGGCCTCTGCGGGAAAGCGTCATCCAGTAACCTGGCATCAGGCACCGCTCCCCAACGGGCAACAGACCAGCCCCAGCCATAGAGGCTTTTCCCCTCAGGGAGAAGATTTTCTGCAGCCTGTAGTAGTTCAAGAGCATGATTACTGTCGCGGGCGGCATGGAGATCGACGCCACGCCGCATGCTCATATAGCCGGTAAAAAACGTGTGATTATCGCAAAATCCCGGACAAATCAGGCGATCGCCAAGTTCGATAAAGCGAGTACTTTCACCTCTCCAGGGTTGAATATCTTCCCCATTCGCTATCATCGCCGCGATAGCGCCATTTTTAATGACGACATATCCGCTAAATAGCTCATTTCTGGCAGCAGTAAAAATAGCATCAGAACGTAAAATCAAATCAGCAGCTTCACTATGCATATTTCTTTCCTCACGGAAAAAGCGCACGAATCCCCGTTTCCGCCCGGCAAGCGGACGGAAATCAGTACGGAAAAATGAGAGAGGGCGTTATAGGTTAGTAGTGAGTCCCGTAGCCAAACGCCCCTTCTTTCAGGCAAATTTGTGCCGAGAAAGCTGCTGCTTTTTGCAGGCTATTGGTAATCGCTTCGCGCTTGTTACCCGTAGGTTGGGCCAGAAAATGGCAAACGAAAGCGGTAATAAAAGCATCACCTGCGCCCATTGTATCGACTGGAGTGACGTAATCGGGCGCCTGCTGATACCAATCCTGCCCGTCAAATAAAATCGCGCCTTCATCCCCACGCGTCGCGCAGACAATGCGACTCCCGCTGGCCTGCGCCTGTTGCACAATTTCACGCGTTTGCGCCAGGCTGTAGTCAGCGCATGAGAAGAATGCGAAGTCGACGTAACGGCACAGCGGCAGCGCCTGCTCCAGTACAAAGTCATCTGAAAAATCGAAAGAGACAGGAATGTTGAGCTTGCGTAACTGAGGTAATTGCGTCTCCATGTAGCTGTAACAACCGCTATGGATCAGATCAAACTCACGCAGGTATTGCTCATGCTGAAAAATAAAATCCATCGAAGTTGTCTTACGAATCCCCCCGGCGTTCGAACCAAGAAATATCCGTTCTCCCTCTTCGATTTTCAGCTGCGCACAGCCGTTCTCCCCGGCCACCTGCAGACAGTGGGGCCACTTGACGCCAACTTTATCCAGCACCTGCATAACGTGCTCCGCAGCGGCATCATTACCAAAAATCCCCAGATAGGCCGCGTTGTGTCCCAACATGGCCGCATAAGCGGCAAAGTTCAACGCATTTCCACCGGGATACATGGTCTGAGTATGGGCGTATTTATCGACGACGTTATCGCCAATTCCAATCACATTCATCATAATTCCCCTTAGTATTCCACCAGCCCCATATAGCGGCGGGTATCCAATGGATGCTGACGAATGTCGGCAAGCGCAGAACGATATTCACACATGATGCTGTAAAACAGCACCGGGTTGAAAAACTCCACGACTGACGGAGGGAGAACCCCGATACCCAGTTCTTTAGCATCAACGACTTCCACTTTCTCTGCGTACTTGGTGAGGAAGACCAAAGCTCGCTCATCCATCGCCCGCGTACGGCCTTCGTTCATTAATAAAATAAACGGCGTCTCTTTATCCGTAACTTCGAAAGGCCCGTGAAAGTACTCACCGGAGTGAATAGGTGCGGCATGTAGCCATTGCATTTCCATTAGTGAGCAGATAGCAAAACCATAAGCATGGCCGTAAGAAGCTCCGCTGGAGAGGATATAGAAGAGTTTTTCATCCTGATATTTTTGGGCAAAACGCTGGCAGCGATCCGCAACCTGCTGACGGCCATGAGCAATGACGCCGTTAATTTGGGCCATTCCCTGTTGGAAATCAGCGTAATTATCGAAACCTTCAACCTGCTGCAGCGTATCAACGCACAGATTGAGGATAATCGCCATCGGATTATCGACCACATTGGTATCGTTACCCCAGGCATAGAGAATGTTGTGGCTGGCGTATTCGATCAGCTGTGCCTGAGCGTTGTGAGTCAGCGTAATAGTATGCGCTTGATGCTGCTGTGCAAGCTTAGCCGCAGCGACGGATTCTGGCGTGTTGCCCCCGTGCGAACAGACGATAACCAGCGAATTTACCCCCAACGTTTTTGGCGTCGCGTAGACAAACTCATTGGCGGTATACATGCCGACATGAAGCGTTGTCGCCTCGCTATCAAGAAAGTATTTAGCCGGATACATATCCACTAATGACCCGCCGCAGGCCACAAGGAACACCTGGCGGATTCCGCCTTTATCTTCTATCTCTTTCGCAACGGCATTAATTATTTCTTTAGTATTCATATAGTAATAACTCCACATCTCACTATTGATTGTTCAAATTAACGGAAACAACATTAATACGTTATATAACGTATTAATGAGATCGCCATCAAAATTTGCACAATGCGCGCGGTATGAGCATTTGGCTGAAGCATCAAATGAGAGGGAATAAGAAGTAAAAATTGGGAATAGCTAGAAAAAACAAAGGCTAACAATGGTCACAAGACGACAATTGCTAGCCTTGGGTAAAAATACGCTCGTCAACTAAACCATCAGCATCTTCACAACCGCTTTGCGCACCTTCGCCGGTGCGCCAACCGCGCATAGCGGCTTATGCACTTCGCCGGGATAGAACACGACAAAGTCGCCTTCGCTGAGAATCACGGTTTTTTCCTGCGCCCCTTCAGCCAGGAAAGCGATGTCTTTATCCGCCAGCCAGTCGGTATCCGGCTCGCCGGCAGGGAGAACGCTAAAGGTCATGCCCTCCTGACCTTTCAATACAATCTGGATGTCCAGGTAGCGGGCGTGATACTCGGCGCGGCGGTCGGCCATCGGCTCGGTAGTATCTTCAGAAATGAGATAAAACAGATTGTTACCGTCAATATCATGTTTACCCAGCGGCGTCGCGTCGGTGACATGGGCTTTCACGTATTCAATAGCTTTGCGCAGAGGCTCCGGCAACCCGCTTTGCAGATGGTGAATATTTCCAACGATCATAGTAACCTCAAATGTAAAACAGCTTTTCATTTTCAGGTTTTATACCCCCCTTCTGACTGCCATACCACCACTTTTTACGGGTTTTTTGCGTTAACGCATGATTACCCAGGCAAACGTTTACCTGTTTGTGGATTAATCGCTTGATCCGAAAAATGAGCTGCGTATAATGCCACCCGTTTTGCCGGGAGGAATTATGGTTCAGTGTGTACGACATCGCGTCTTACCGCGTCTGAAAACAGACGCTGGCCTGCCGTTTTTCCTTTCCGTTGCATCCGTATTCGTAAAGCCCCTTTTTTAAGGGGCTTTTTTTTTGCCCAGGCGTCAGGAGATAAACATGGCTAACCCGCTATTCCAAAAACATATCATTTCCATAAACGATCTCAGCCGCGAAGACCTTGAACTGGTGCTGGCGACCGCTGCAAAACTGAAAGCAAATCCACAGCCGGAGCTGCTCAAGCATAAAGTGATTGCCAGCTGCTTTTTTGAAGCGTCGACCCGCACACGCCTGTCTTTTGAAACCGCCATGCACCGCCTGGGCGCCAGCGTGGTCGGTTTCTCAGACAGCAGCAACACCTCGCTGGGCAAAAAAGGCGAAACCCTGGCCGACACCATCTCGGTCATCAGCACCTACGTCGATGCTATCGTGATGCGCCACCCGCAGGAAGGCGCGGCGCGCCTGGCGACCGAGTTCTCCGGCGGTATTCCGGTACTCAACGCCGGCGATGGCGCTAACCAGCATCCGACGCAGACCCTGCTCGATCTCTTCACCATTCAGGAGACGCAGGGCCGTCTGGAAAATCTTAACGTGGCGATGGTCGGCGACCTGAAGTATGGCCGTACCGTCCACTCCCTGACGCAGGCGCTGGCGAAATTTAACGGCAATCGCTTCTACTTTATCGCGCCGGACGCGCTGGCCATGCCGCAGTACATTCTCGATATGCTCGACGAAAAAGGCATTGCCTGGAGCCTGCATAACGCGATTGAAGAGGTGATGGAAGAGGTGGACATTCTGTATATGACTCGCGTACAGAAAGAGCGTCTCGACCCGTCAGAATATGCCAACGTCAAGGCGCAGTTTGTTCTGCGCGCCGCCGACCTGGAAGGCGCCCGTGAGAATATGAAGGTGCTGCATCCGCTGCCGCGCATTGACGAAATTACCACCGATGTTGATAAAACGCCGCACGCCTGGTACTTCCAGCAGGCGGGCAACGGCATCTTCGCGCGCCAGGCGTTACTGGCGCTGGTACTGAATAGCGATCTGGCACTGTAAGGGGAAATAAAGATGACACACGACAATAAATTACAGGTAGAAGCCATCAAACGTGGCACCGTTATCGACCATATCCCGGCGCAGGTCGGTTTTAAGCTGCTGACGCTGTTCAAACTAACCGAAACGGATCAGCGCATCACCATCGGCCTGAACCTGCCGTCAGGCGAAATGGGCCGTAAGGATTTAATCAAAATTGAGAACACCTTCCTGACCGATGAGCAGGTCAACCAGCTCTCTCTGTATGCGCCTCAGGCCACGGTGAACCGCATTGATGAGTATGAAGTCGTTGGTAAATCACGACCGAATCTGCCGGACCGTATCAATAACGTGCTGGTATGCCCGAACAGCAACTGCATCAGCCACGCCGAGCCGGTATCCTCCAGCTTTGCGGTGAAGAAACGTGAAAACGATATCGCGCTGAAGTGCAAATACTGTGAAAAAGAATTTTCACATCATGTCGTGCTGGCAAACTAAATTTATTAGCGTCATCAGGAGCAGCCCCGAAAAGGGGCCTGTTCCTGAAAGCATCATATACATTAAACGCGCGGCTGCCATTTCAATGTTCGTTTGAAAAGGCATCACTCTGTCTCAGTTTATTATCATTTACGATCGTCTCACCTCATTGCTAAAATGAGTCATTATTTATATTCATCATTAAATATCATCGATATTGCTCCGGTATTTTTCGCTTTATACACTGCATAAACGCTTTCCAATAATTAATCATTGTTCACTGGATGAATTATGCAACTGAAGAAATTATCGATATATACCGCCGCATTATTATTTACCTCCTCGGCGTTGGCTCATGGCTACGTGGCGTTTCCGCCCAGTCGGGCCTATCAATGTAATACAGGCAAAAACAGCGACTGCGGTTCAGTACAGTGGGAGCCGCAAAGCGTTGAGCAAGCGAGCGGTTTTCCTGAAGGCGCAATGCCGCCGGACGGTCAGCTAGCCAGCGCGGGTAAAGCCAACTTCTCGCAGCTTGATAGCCAGAGCCCGACTCGCTGGGCTAAAAGCGCAATAAAGAGCGGGGAAAATAACTTCATCTGGCACCATTCTGCCCCCCATAAAACTACCAACTGGCGTTATTACATAACCAAACAGAACTGGGACCAAAATAAGCCGCTGACGCGCAGCGATTTTGAAAGTAAGCCCTTCTGTCAAATTGACGGTAACGGCATGACGCCGGCTATTGAGGTCACCCACTCATGTAATGTGCCAGAGCGTACCGGTTATCAGGTTATTTATGCAGTCTGGGAAATCGCCGATACGGCAAATAGTTTTTATCAGGCCATTGACGTCGATTTTGGCGGTACCGGCGATGACGCTGAGAACAGTTCCCTCTGGACAACGCAGCTTACCGGTCAGCTGAGCGGAAAAGATCTTCATGCTGGTGATAAAGTCATTGCCCATTTCTTTAATGCCAGCGGAGAGGTTCATTCGCTGCAAACGGAATTGACTATTGCCAGCGAAGCGCAAGGGAAATCCAGCCAATGGTCTTACGATTTGGCGGAAGTCATTAATACCGCACACCATGATAGCCTGCGTGCCGGAGTAAAAGACGGCAGTGGCAACATTAATCCCATCTATGGCGTTAACCAGGTGTATGCGCCGCAAGGCAGCGCGTTGCAAAGCGTCACGCTGAGTTATAGCGATTCGCAAGCGGACGATACCGCAAAAGAATCCCTGAGCCTCAGCAACGTCGCCGCAACCCCCATCGAAAACGGCAAAGCAACGGTGACTTTCAACGCCGCGGCCAAAGGCGAAATGCATCTCATCGCCGTCGTCAGCGATCATGCGGGTGCAGAGAAAGGGAGTCTCCAGCAAACGATAGATAATCGCTCTCTGCCGTTATCGATTCCACTGACCAACGTTCAGGCAGGCCATCATATGCTGCGCTACTCAGCCAGTAATGCGCAGGGCGCCATCATCAGCCAGGGTGTGATCAACCTGATGCTGGAAGAGAAGAGCGAACCAACGCCAGCGCCTGCGGGAAACTACGATTATACCTTCCCGGATAACCTGAAAAGCTATACGGCGGGAACGAAGGTCATGCAGCCTAAAAATGGCAAAGTGTACCAATGTCGTCCGTTCCCCTACAGCGGCTACTGCGTGCAGTGGAGCCAACACGCCAGCCAGTACGAGCCGGGGGTTGGCTCTGACTGGGCGATGGCCTGGACCGAAGTCGCCCAATAATTTCTCCCGGCGGCTCACGCCTTATGCGGATAGCGCCCTGCGTTATCCGCTTTTCTCCTTCGCAAAATGCGGCCTGCTTAATGATAAAGCAGCCAGCACTCTTTATAATGGCCCACGCCAGTCTGATTACATTTAAATATTTCAGGAGAACTCATGTCTAAAACTATCGCGACGGAAAATGCGCCAGCAGCCATCGGCCCGTACGTTCAGGGCGTTGATCTGGGTAACATGATCATCACTTCCGGGCAGATCCCGGTAGACCCGAAAACCGGCAGCGTGCCTGAAGAGGTTGCGGCTCAGGCGCGTCAGTCGCTGGAGAACGTGAAAGCTATCGTCGAAGCCGCGGGCCTGAAAGTGGGCGATATCGTTAAAACCACCGTTTTCGTGAAAGACCTCAACGATTTCGCAACCGTTAACGCTGCGTATGAAGCCTTCTTCACCGAGCACAAGGCCACCTTCCCGGCGCGCTCCTGCGTGGAAGTGGCGCGTCTGCCGAAAGACGTGAAGATTGAGATTGAAGCGATCGCTATTCGTCGCTAATCGTAGACAGTATGAACAAAGGCAGCCCGTGGCTGCCTTTGTTGTTTCTGCTCGTAAAGCGCCTCGCTCACTGCCAGCCGTAGCGACGGCTGTAAAAGCCCTTAACCATTTGGGTCAGGGTCATATAGCCCGCCAGGATAGCAATCAGCCATGGGAAGTAGCTTAACGGCAGCGCCTGAAGCTGTAGATACCCCGCCAGCGGCGAGAACGGCAGCGCTACCCCAACCACCATGACCAGCAGCGTCATCACGATCAGCGGCCAGGCCGCGCGGCTCTGGATAAAGGGGATCCGCCGCGTGCGGATCATATGCACGATCAGCGTCTGTGACAGCAGGCCCACCACAAACCAGCCGGACTGGAACAGGGTCTGATGTTCCGGCGTATTGGCGTGGAACACCCACCACATCAGGCAGAACGTCAGAATATCGAATATCGAACTGATCGGCCCAAAGAAGACCATAAAGCGCCCGAGATCCGCCGGGTTCCAGCGCTGCGGTTTACGGATCTGCTCATCGTCAACGTTATCAAACGGAATGGCGACCTGGGAGACATCGTACAGCAGATTCTGGATCAGCAGATGCAGCGGCAGCATCGGCAGAAACGGCAGGAAGGCGCTGGCCACCAGCACGCTGAACACGTTGCCGAAGTTGGAGCTGGCGGTCATTTTGATGTATTTGAGCATATTAGCGAAGGTCCGGCGGCCTTCAATAACTCCCTCTTCCAGCACCATCAGGCTCTTCTCCAGCAGGATGATATCCGCCGCTTCACGAGCAATGTCCACGGCGCCGTCGACGGAAATACCAATATCCGCCGCGCGCAGCGCCGGGGCGTCGTTAATGCCGTCGCCCATAAATCCCACCACGTGTCCTTCGCGTTTCAGCAGAGTCACGATACGCTCTTTGTGCAACGGCGCCAGGCGCGCAAACAGGGTGGTACGTTTTGCCAGCTCGGCCAGTTCATCATCGCTCAGCGCTTCAACCTGGCTGCCGATGACCACTTCACCCGCATCCAGACCTACTTCGTGGCAGACTTTGGCCGCCACCAGCTCGCTGTCTCCGGTCAGGATTTTGACCGTAATACCGCTGGCCTTCAGCGCTTTCAGCGCCGGGGCTGTGGTCTCTTTAGGCGGATCCAGAAAGGCGATATAGCCTTCAAGGATCAAGTCGGATTCATCCGCGCGCTGGTAGTCGCCTTCGCGGGCGGGCAGATACTTCGTCGCCACCGCCACAACGCGCAATCCCTGACGATTGAGGCTGTCGGTCACCCGACGGATGCGCCGCAGCATGGTGTCGTCCAGCGGTACGATGTCGCCGTTATAGCGCACCTGGGTCGAGACGTTGAGGATCTCCTGCAGCGCCCCTTTGCAGATCAGTTGATGAACGTTGCTCTGCTCCTGCACCACCACCGACATGCGGCGACGCTCAAAATCGAACGGGATCTCATCCACTTTCTGCCAGCGTTCCGCCAGCCCGCGCGCCGACTCCTGTTCAACGCCTTCCAGCACTGCGGTATCGAGCAGATTCTTCAGTCCGGTCTGATAGTGGCTGTTCAGCCAGGCCGTATGCAGCACGCGTTCGCTCACCTTGCCGGAGACATCGGTGTGGTTCTCCAGCACGATTTTATCCTGCGTCAGGGTACCGGTTTTATCGGTGCACAGAATATCCATCGCGCCAAAGTTCTGTATCGCGTCGAGGTGCTTGACGATCACTTTCTGTTTTGACAGCTTCACCGCCCCGCGCGCCAGGGTCGAGGTGACGATCATCGGCAGCATCTCCGGGGTCAGACCCACCGCGACGGAGAGCGCGAACAGCGCCGCCTCCCACCAGTCGCCTTTGGTATAGCCGTTAATCAGCAGCACAACCGGCGTCATCACCAGCATAAAGCGGATCAGCAGCATGCTGACCCGGCTGATCCCTTTCTGAAAGGCGTTCGGCTCGCTTTCCTGCTCGCTGACGCGGCCAGCCAGTTGACCAAACCAGGTACCGCCGCCGGTGGCGAAAACAATCGCCTGCGCCGAACCGCTCACCACGTTGGTGCCCATAAAGCACAGAGTGTCGCACTCCAGCGGGTTCGTCTGCAGCGGGTCGCGGGTATGGGCGACTTTTTCAACCGGCAGCGATTCACCGGTCAACGATGCCTGGGCGACAAACAGATCGCGCGCCTGAATAACGCGCAGGTCTGCGGGGATCATGTCTCCCGCCGATAGCTTAACGATATCCCCCGGCACCAGCTGGTCGATGGGCAGCTCGCACCAGCGGCTTTCACCCTGCTCATTCACCACCCGCAGTACCGTCGCGGTATTGCTGACCATCGCCTTCAGGGCGTCCGCCGCTTTGGTCGAGCGGGCTTCCTGGATAAAGTTCAGCAGCGTGGAGATCCCCACCATCAGGGCGATGACCGCCGCGGCAAACAGATCTTCCGTCGAGTAGGAGACGATACCCAGGACGGTCAACAGCAGGTTGAAGGGGTTGCGATAGCAGCTCCACAGATGCACCCACCAGGGTGACGGCTTCTGCGCCGGGATCTGGTTTTCGCCATACCGGGCGATTTTCTGCGCCACTTCGCCTGCATTGAGCCCTTCCGGATGGCTGGCGAAAGCGCGCCAGATTTCATTATCATCCATTGCCGCGACGTTCAGGCACTGCTTGCCAAGAGAATCGGGGATTGGCGCGCTCGCCATATTGCGGGCATCAGGAAGCGGATCGCGCTGGACTAAACGATGCGGTAAATGGCGGCCAAGCTGGGCGAACAGCTGGCGGGTAAAATTTTTCAACATAAACGGTCCCTCCGCGCTCGCACGAGCGAACGCAGCGCTAACGACAGGCGCAAGTCAACCTTACCTGTCAGGCATGTTATTTTTATGGCAGGGACATCAAAGACATCGCTGCTTTACGCTTCCGGTAAAGCAGCGCTAAGCAGATTTACCGGAAAAAGTGGTAGCTCCATCGAGGATGAGGAGTGGGATCGGGGTCCATAAAATCTCCGGTAAATGAATACAAACGGCGCGAATTATAACGTCACCGATAATCTATTTGTGGCTATTATGGCGATGATACCCCCCGGCAACTAAACCAGACGTAAACCAGACTTTGCTCATTGTGGTTTCGTTGAGTAGCATTAGGCTCACTTTAAGCGGACTACAACGAGAACCCTGCATGCAAAACCGGCTGACCATCAAAGATATCGCGCGCTTAAGCGGCGTCGGGAAATCGACGGTATCGCGCGTGCTTAATAACGAAAGCGGCGTTAGCGAACGTACTCGCCAGCGAGTCGAAGCGGTGATGCAGCAGCACGGTTTTTCACCCTCTCGTTCTGCCAGGGCGATGCGCGGCCAGAGCGACAAAGTGGTGGCGATTATCGTCACGCGTCTGGATTCATTGTCGGAAAACCTTGCCGTCCAGACCATGCTGCCCGCCTTTTACGAGCAGGGCTACGATCCGATTATGATGGAAAGCCAGTTCTCCCCGGCGCTGGTAGAGGAGCATCTCGGCATGCTCGCCCGGCGCAATATCGACGGCGTGGTGCTGTTTGGTTTTACCGGCATCCATGAAGAGATGCTCACCCCGTGGCGGGAGACGCTGGTGCTGCTGGCCCGCGACGCGCCGGGCATCGCCTCCGTGTGCTATGACGATGAAGGGTCGATCAGGATGCTGATGCAGCGCCTGTACGATCGCGGGCATCGCCACATTAGCTTCCTCGGCGTTCCGCACAGCGACGTCACCACCGGGCAGCGCCGCCACCAGGCCTACCTCGATTTCTGCCGTCAAAAGCACCTCTCGCCCCTTGCCGCGCTGCCAGGCCTGGGCATGAAGCAGGGCTACGAAAACGTCGCCTGCCTGCTGTCGGCTGAAACCAGCGCGCTGGTCTGCGCCACCGACACCCTCGCGCTGGGGGCCAGCAAATATCTCCAGCAACAGGGTATCGATCATCTCCAGCTTGCCAGCGTCGGCAGCACGCCGCTGATGAAGTTTCTCCACCCGGAGATCCTGACCGTCGATCCCGGCTACGCCGAGTCCGGACGCCAGGCGGCTAAGCAGCTGATCGAGCAGATCGCAGGCAGTCGGGAGCCTCGTCAAATCGTCATTCCCGCCGTACTGAATTAAGCCTGTCTTAACGATTTATGTGATCTTCGCTGCGTTTCGGGAACGTTCCCATTTTGCAATTCAAACGGAGCGAGTAGGATCCACTGCAAGTTAAATGCAACCTCTCCCCTCGGTCATGAGGCCTCATCATGAGTAAAGTAAATCAGCAGGACATCGATAAACTTATCGAACTGGTGGGCGGACGCGATAATATCGCCACCGTCAGCCACTGTATTACCCGTTTGCGCTTTGTGCTGAATAATCCAGCCATTGCCAAACCGAAAGAAATTGAACAACTACGCATGGTGAAGGGCTGCTTTACCAACGCCGGTCAGTTCCAGGTGGTGATCGGTACCGAGGTTGGCGACTACTATAAAGCGCTACTGGCGACCACCGGCCAGGCCAGCGCGGATAAAGAGCAGGCCAAAAAAGCCGCACGCCAGAATATGAAGTGGCATGAACAGCTCATTTCACATTTCGCGGAGATCTTCTTCCCGCTGCTACCTGCGCTGATCAGCGGCGGCCTGATCTTAGGCTTCCGCAACGTGATCGGCGATCTGCCAATGAGCAACGGCCAGACGCTGGCGCAGATGCATCCGTCGCTGAAAACCCTTTATGACTTCCTGTGGCTAATTGGCGAGGCGATCTTCTTCTACCTGCCGGTGGGTATCTGCTGGTCTGCGGTAAAGAAAATAGGCGGCACGCCGATCCTCGGCATCGTGCTGGGCGTTACGTTAGTTTCTCCGCAGCTGATGAACGCCTACCTGCTGGGTCAGCAGGTGCCGGAGGTATGGAACTTCGGCCTGTTTACGATTGAGAAAGTCGGCTACCAGGCGCAGGTGATTCCGGCCTTGATGGCGGGGCTGGCGCTCGGCTTTATTGAAACGCGGCTGAAACGCATCGTGCCTGACTATCTTTACCTGGTGATCGTGCCGGTCTGTTCGCTGATCCTGGCGGTCTTCCTCGCGCACGCCTTTATCGGACCGGTTGGCCGCATGATTGGCGACGGCGTGGCCTGGGCCGTGCGTCATCTGTTAACCGGCAGCTTTGCGCCGATTGGCGCCGCGCTGTTCGGCTTCCTGTACGCCCCGCTGGTGATCACCGGAGTCCATCAGACCACGCTCGCCATCGATATGCAGATGATTCAAAGCATGGGCGGTACGCCGGTATGGCCGCTGATTGCGTTGTCCAACATCGCTCAGGCGTCGGCAGTGGTGGGGATAATCATCGCCAGCCGTAAACAGAACGAACGCGAAATCTCCGTTCCGGCCGCCATTTCCGCCTATCTCGGCGTGACGGAACCCGCTATGTACGGTATCAATCTGAAATACCGCTTCCCGATGCTTTGCGCGATGGTCGGCTCCGGTCTTGCCGGGCTGCTGTGCGGACTGAACGGTGTGATGGCCAACGGCATCGGCGTCGGTGGCCTGCCGGGCATTCTCTCTATTCAACCCACCTACTGGCAGGTTTACGCACTGGCGATGGCCATTGCCGTGATTGTGCCGATTGTCCTGACGACGGTCGTTTACCAACGCAAATTCCGCCAGGGCACCTTACAGATTGTCTGACATCTTATTTTCGGGGCGCGCTGTCGCCCCCCTCTTTTGTAGCAGGAACGCAATATGAATACCCTTCCCCTCTGGTGGCAAAACGGCGTTATTTATCAAATCTATCCGAAGAGTTTCCAGGATACGACCGGCACCGGTACCGGCGATCTGCGCGGCGTCACCTCCCGCCTCGACTATCTGCAAAAGCTTGGCGTTGACGCTATCTGGCTGACGCCGTTCTATGTCTCGCCGCAGGTGGATAACGGCTACGATGTGGCCAACTATACCGCTATCGACCCTGCCTACGGCACGCTGGACGATTTCGATGAGCTGGTGGCGCAGGCGAAGGCGCGAGGAATTCGTATCGTGCTGGATATGGTGCTGAACCACACTTCGACCGAGCATGCCTGGTTCCGGGAAGCGCTCAGCAAAGAGAGTCCGTATCGCCAGTTCTATATCTGGCGCGACGGCGAGCCGACCACCCCGCCGAACAACTGGCAATCTAAGTTTGGCGGCAACGCCTGGCAGTGGCACGCCGAAAGCGAGCAGTACTATCTGCATCTGTACGCCGTTGAGCAGGCGGATCTGAACTGGGAAAACCCTGCCGTGCGCGCAGAACTGAAAAAAGTCTGCGAATTTTGGGCCGATCGCGGCGTCGACGGCCTGCGCCTCGACGTGATCAATGTTATCTCCAAAGACCAGTCCTTCCCGTCCGATACCGCTGGCGATGGCCGCCGCTTTTATACCGACGGTCCGCGAGCGCACGAATTTTTGCAGGAGATGAGCCGCGATGTCTTCACCCCGCGAAATCTGATGACGGTGGGCGAAATGTCCTCCACCACGCTTGAACATTGCCAAAAATATGCGGCGCTCGACGGCAGCGAACTCTCGATGACCTTTAACTTCCACCATCTGAAGGTGGACTACCCCGGCGGAGAGAAGTGGACGCTGGCGCGACCGGATTTTGTGGCGTTGAAATCGCTGTTCAGGCACTGGCAGCAGGGAATGCACAATCGCGCCTGGAATGCGCTGTTCTGGTGTAACCACGATCAGCCGCGCATCGTCTCCCGTTTCGGTGATGAAGGGGAATACCGCGTCCCGGCGGCGAAAATGCTGGCGATGGTGCTGCACGGCATGCAGGGCACGCCCTATATTTATCAGGGCGAAGAGATTGGCATGACTAATCCGCACTTTACGCGCATCACCGATTATCGCGACGTTGAGAGCCACAACATGTATATCGAACGCGCGGCTCAAGGCCGGGACGCGGATGAACTGTTGGCGATTCTGGCCAGTAAATCGCGCGATAACAGCCGCACGCCCATGCAGTGGAACCGCGGTGAAAACGGCGGATTCACCGCAGGCGAGCCGTGGATTGCGCTGTGCGACAACTATCGCGAGATTAACGCCGAAGCAGCGCTGGCGGACCCGGAATCCGTGTTTTATGCCTATCAGCAGCTGATTGCGCTGCGCAAGAGCACGCCGGTGCTGACCTGGGGCGATTACCAGGACCTGCTGCCGGAACATCCGTCGCTGTGGTGCTACCGCCGTCAGTGGCAGGGACAAACGCTGGTCGTCGTGGCGAACCTGAGCCGCGAGTTCCAGCGCTGGCAGCCGGAAGCCATGAGTGGCGACTGGCGGACGCTCATGAGCAACTACGCGGAAGCGGCGAACCGCCCTGCCGATATGACCCTGCGCCCGTTTGAAGCGGTATGGTGGCTGCAGGAGTAACCCCCTCCCCGGCTTGCGCTACGCTTAGCCGGGCTACCGATTCACAGCCGTCTGCGGGCCGGTAGCCCGGGCAGGCGCGTCAAGCGCCGCCTCCGGGAATACGCTTTAAATACGGTCAGCCGCCGACAGCGTCGCGCTGGCCTCCGGCTGCGCGGACGCCTGCTCTTCTTTCGCCTTCAGGCGATCCCATACCAGGAAGAACGGATAGTAGATCACCAGCGAGATCGCCAGGTTCACCACCTGCAGCACCGCGCCGGAAATATGCCCTCCGGTCGCCAGATAGCCGCTCATAAAAATAGGCGTGGTAAACGGTAGCGCAATCCCCGCCGGCTTCATTACCAGCCCGGTGGCCATCGCGGTATACGAGACAATCACCAGCAGGACCGGCGTCAAAATAAACGGCAGGAAAAAGTACGGGTTCATCACCAGCGGAATGCCGAATACCATCGGCTCGCTGATATTAAACAGCGCCCCCGGCGCGGCGATTTTTCCCAGCTGTTTCATCTGCTGGCTACGGCTGCGCAGCAGCATAAAAATCACCAGCCCCAGCAGCGCACCGGTACCGCCGGGCGCAATCCACAGATCATAAAACTGCTGGGTAATGATATGCGGGATCGGCAGTCCATTCTGAAACGCTTCCAGGTTTTCCGACATATTCGACAGCCAGACCGGGCGAATAAACACCAGCACAATGGTGTCGCCGTGCAGCCCCAGGGTCCACAGGATACCAATCAGGATCACCGAGATAATCATCCCCGGCAGCGAACCGCCGACGTGCGACATGGGAATACCGATAAGGGTGGTAATCATGCTATTGATATCGCCGAACGGCGAAGCTTCAACGATCAGGCGCAGCGCCAGCACCACGGCCAGCACGCAGAAACCGGGGATCAGGGCGAGAAAAGATTTCGCCACCGCGGGCGGTACGCCGTCCGGCATGCGGATCACCAGATTACGGCTGGCCACCAGGCGATAAATCTCTGTAGAGAGCAGCGAAATCACAATCGCCACAAACAGTCCCTGGCTGCCAATCATCCCCACCGGCAGCACGTCTTTGACGATTTGCGCCGCTGAACCGTCTGCCGGCGTAAAGAGCGTCACCTGGGGGATTGTCATCACAAACGCCACCAGCGACATCGCCCCGGCGCTTAGCGGATCCAGGGTGCGATATTTCTCCGCCAGCCGGTAGGCAATGCCGAAGGCGGAGAGCAGCGCCATGATGTCATAGGTCGCTTTGACCGGGTACAGCATCTTATCGCGCCAGGCATCGCCAAACACGCTGGCCATCAGCTCACCGTAACCAGGGATCGGCAGATAAGCGAATATCAGGAAAAACGAACCGATCAGCATAAACGGCATATTAAGGATAATGCCGTCACGTACCGACAGGACATGCTTCTGCCCGCCGATTTTCAGCGCGGCGGGCATGACATAGCGTTCAATAAATGAAGTACGAGACATAGTGGTATCCCCGAAGGCGGAAAAGTTTAGTTAAACTGCGTTAACCAGGGGCGGTTGATGGTTAACACCTCATCAAGCAGCGCCCGGGCATCGGTCACATTCCCGACCAGCGGGTTACTCACCAGCGCCAGCAGCGCGCTATCCCGGCAGCCGTGGACCGCGGCCTCAATCGTCAAGCGCTCGAAGGCTTTCACCTGTTGCGTCAGTCCGTTCATGATCGGCGGCAGCGCGCCAAAGGCCAGCGGTCGTGCGCCCTGCGCGTCAATAATGCTGTTAATTTCCACCACCGCATCATCATCGAAGCCGTGAATCGCGCCGTTGTTGCGGGTGTTGACGACCATCTCCTTGCCAAGATTGTTGTAGATGGCGTTAATCAGCTCCACCGCCACTTCGGAGTAGTACGCACCGCCGCGGAAGCTCAGCTGTTCGGGCTTTTCATCCAGATCGGGCCGGGCATAGATATCAAACAGCTCCTGTTCCACCTTCATCACCTGCTCTGCGCGGGTGCCTTTGGTTTTTGCCGCTTCAATCTCTTCCGCCAGCATCGCCGGCGTCAGCCAGTAATAGCGATGATAGGGACAGGGGATCGCCTTCAGGGCCCGCAGAAACTCCGCCGGCCACGGCAGCGATTGAATATTGTTCATCGAGAGCGATTGACCGTCACACAGCATGTCGATGACCTTGCTGGTCACCTCTTCCCGCCCCTGCATCACCTTGTGTACCCAGACCATATGATTCAGCCCGGCGAAGCTCAGCCGAACCTCCTCTTCTTTTGCGTCCAGCATTCCGGCAATCATATGCTGCATATTGATGGGCACGTTGCACAGGCCGATGATTTTGGCGCTGCTGTAGCGACTCACCGCTTCCGTCACAATCCCGGCCGGATTGGTAAAATTGAGGATAAAGGCATCGGGCGCCAGCGCTTCCACCTTGCGGGCAACCTGTAAAATCACCGGAATAGTGCGCAGCGCTTTGGCAAATCCGCCGACGCCGGTAGTTTCCTGGCCCAGCAGCTGATACTTCAGCCCCAGACGCTCATCCGCCGCCCGCGCCGCCAGCTGACCAACCCGCAGCTGAGTCAGCACAAATTTAGCGCCGCGAATGGCCTCATCCAGGCTGAAATGCACGCTGACCTTAACCTGTTCGAGGCCATGGCGCTTAAACATACGCTGGGTCAGCGCGGCGATAATCGCCACTTTCTCGCGCCCGGCGTCAACATCGACCAGCGCCAGCTCCGTGACCGGAATCTGCTGATGGCGAAGGATGATGCCTTCGATAAGTTCCGGCGTATAGCTGCTGCCGCCGCCGATTACAGCTATTTTCAATGCTTGCATAGTGGCCTCATTTTTGGCGTACAGATCCCCGCGCAAGGCCGCAGTGGCTTTGCGAAATGAACGCGTTGATGGGATAGCGTTAGTGGTTCAGCAGAGCGAGCGCTTTATCCAGTACGGCGGCCCCGCGCATCATGCCGTAATCCGCCATGTCGATCACCGCCACGGCTTTTCCGTGCGGGGCAGCAAGCTCCGTCAACCGGGCCGCTTCATATTTCACCTGCGGCCCCAGCAAAATCACGTCGGCATTGGGCAACTCGCGCTCAAACTCGGCGACGGGTACAGCGTAAATCTCCAGCGCCAGCGCGCGCTGTTGCGCCTCGGCTTTCATTTTGTTAACCAGCATGCTGGTGGACATTCCAGCGGCGCAGCACAGGACAATACGTGGCATAATTCCTCCCCATGGGTTTTGCTTGAGCGAGTGCTAAACAGGCACCATCGACTATAGGGCGAGGTGCGGGTACAGAAGAAGGCTATATGAAAATTTTTTTCACTTACGTGATCGAGGCGTTATTTTTCATCCTTATAATTGCCCATAAAAAGCCGAATCAGCAATAATCCCAGGCATTACGCGTGATTAAGTGGTATAAAAAGCCATCATTATTTGAAAAATATTTTCAATCTGGCGGTGGCAGAGAGAGGCTGAAAGCATGGATATCGTAGGACAGTTACAGGAAGGCATGACTCGCTTAAGCGCTCAGGAATCGAAGGTCGCGGCATTTATTCTGCAGAATTTAAGTTTTACCGCCAGCGCCTCGATTGATGAACTGGCGGCGCGCGCTGGCGTGAGCGCAGCCACGATTACCCGCTTTGCCCGCTCCGTAGGCTGCGAGGATATTCGTGATTTGCGTAAGCAGCTGGCGCAGGCTTGCGAACGGCGCACCGGTTGGCTAAACGAAGAGAGCGCCGCGCTGCCCGCCGCGTGGCGCGACAAATTAAGCCTGATTAGCACAAGTCTGGAACAACAGCTGGTAAGCACCCCCGAATCTACGCTGCAAAAGCTGCGCACGCGTCTGCAAAATGCCCGCGCCGTACACTGTTTCGCCCTTGGCGCACAGGATATTGCGCTGGCCACGCTGCTCCAGCACCAGTTGCTCTCCATCGGGATCGTGATGAATCTCTGCCAGGACAGCGCCCTGATGCGCATGATAGCCAGTACCCTTAGTGACGATCATCTTCTGCTGGTGCTGGCAACCGGCGAGGCCGATGCGATTTTGCAGGGCGCGACCCTGCTGGCCCGGGTACAAGAAGCGACAATTTTCGCCCTCACTCCCGCCGACCATTCATTAAGCAATATGGCCTCCGCGCTGCTGCCCCTGCCCGAGAATGCACAAGCCGCCCGCTACGCCCTGCTGCTGCTGGTCGACCTGCTTAACGACGCGCTGCTCGCCTGACGTTATCCCTATCGGGCCTGAATTTCCTGCGTTCAGGCCCCATTCTTGCTTATTTTATAAGCGGATAAATTTACATTAAGCGCAAGCGCCCATCATTCCTGCTCTCCTCTTTTTACTTTGTTCTGCATCAATAAAATTGCAAACATCTTTGATGCAAAGCACTACATATAGAACTTAAAATGCGCCCCGGCCCCACATATTGTATTAATAGTCTATTATGTCACCACAACCCATCGTACCCGGGCGGTGATGGGATGTGGATAAAAAGGGCCGGGATCGGAGGGAAACGGCGGCAGCTATAGCGCCCCGGGACTTCGGTTAACCTTCCGCCTCTGTGGATAACCTGTTCTATAAAAAGTATGGAGTGATCATGACACCGCATGTGATGAAACGCGATGGCTGTAAAGTGCCGTTCAAGTCAGAGCGCATTAATGAAGCAATTCTACGTGCAGCTAAAGCAGCGGGAGTCGATGACGCAGACTATTGCGCCACCGTCGCAGAAGTCGTTAGCCAGCAAATGCAGGGCCGCACCCAGGTTGATATCAACGAGATCCAGACCGCCGTTGAGAATCAGCTGATGTCCGGCCCTTACAAGCAGCTGGCGCGTGCCTACATTGAATATCGCCACGACCGCGATAGCCAGCGTGAAAAACGCGGTCGTCTGAACCAGGAAATTCGCGGCCTGGTTGAGCAGACCAACTCGGCGTTACTCAACGAGAACGCCAACAAAGACAGTAAAGTTATTCCTACCCAGCGCGATCTGCTGGCGGGTATCGTGGCTAAACACTATGCGCGTCAGCACCTGCTGCCGCATGATGTAGTGATGGCGCACGAGCGCGGCCTGATCCACTATCACGATCTCGACTATTCGCCATTCTTCCCGATGTTCAACTGCATGCTGATCGATCTTAAAGGCATGCTGACGCAGGGTTTTAAAATGGGCAACGCCGAGATTGAGCCGCCGAAGTCCATCTCTACCGCCACCGCGGTAACGGCGCAGATTATCGCGCAGGTCGCCAGCCATATTTATGGCGGCACGACCATCAACCGCATCGATGAAGTGCTGGCGCCGTTTGTTACCGAAAGCTTCAATAAGCACCGTAAAATTGCCGAAGAGTGGCAAATCCCCGACGCCGAAGGTTATGCCCGTTCCCGCACCGAGAAAGAGTGCTACGACGCCTTCCAGTCGCTGGAATATGAAGTGAACACCCTGCATACCGCCAACGGTCAGACGCCGTTCGTCACCTTCGGTTTCGGCCTCGGTACCAGCTGGGAATCGCGTCTGATTCAGCAGTCCATTCTGCGCAATCGCATCGCGGGACTCGGTAAAAATCGCAAAACGGCGGTGTTCCCCAAGCTGGTCTTCGCCATTCGCGACGGCCTGAACCATAAGTTTGGCGACGCGAACTACGACATTAAACAGCTGGCGCTGGAGTGCGCGAGCAAGCGCATGTATCCGGATATCCTCAACTACGATCAGGTCGTGAAGGTGACCGGCTCGTTCAAAACCCCGATGGGCTGCCGCAGCTTCCTCGGCGTGTGGGAAAACGAGGACGGCGAACAGGTGCACGATGGCCGCAACAACCTCGGCGTTATCAGCCTCAACCTGCCGCGTATTGCCCTGGAAGCCCGCGGCGACGAAGCTGTGTTCTGGAAACTTCTGGATGAGCGTCTGCAGCTGGCGCGTAAAGCGCTGATGACCCGCATCGCCCGTCTGGAAGGAGTGAAGGCTCGCGTTGCGCCGATTCTGTATATGGAAGGGGCCTGCGGCGTGCGCCTGAAAGCGGATGACGACGTTTCGGAGATTTTCAAAAACGGCCGCGCGTCGATTTCTCTTGGCTATATCGGTATCCATGAAACCATCAACGCGCTGTTCGGCAATAAGCCAATGTACGATAGCGAAGCGCTGCGTGAAAAAGGCGTCGCCATCGTTCAGCGTCTGCGCGAAGCGGTAGACCAGTGGAAAGACGAGACCGGCTACGGCTTTAGCCTGTACAGCACGCCGAGCGAAAATCTCTGCGACCGCTTCTGCCGTCTGGACACCGCTGAGTTCGGCGTGATCGAAGGCGTCACCGACAAAGGGTATTACACCAACAGCTTCCACCTCGATGTGGAGAAGAAGGTGAACCCGTACGATAAAATCGATTTTGAAGCGCCTTACCCGCCGCTGGCTAACGGGGGCTTTATTTGCTACGGCGAGTACCCGAATATTCAGCACAACCTGCGGGCGCTGGAAGACGTGTGGGATTATAGCTATCAGCACGTGCCCTATTACGGGACCAATACGCCTATCGATGAGTGCTACGAGTGCGGTTTTACCGGTGAGTTCGAGTGTACCAGCAAAGGCTTCACCTGCCCGAAATGCGGCAACCACGATGCCTCTCGCGTGTCGGTAACCCGCCGGGTATGCGGTTATCTCGGAAGCCCGGACGCCCGCCCGTTCAACGCCGGCAAGCAGGAAGAAGTGAAGCGCCGCGTGAAGCATCTGGGCAACGGGCAGATCGGTTAATTCCAGGTGGTTTAGCCCCTTCCCCTCTCCCCAACGGGGAGAGGGGGCCGGCCCCGTAGCCGTTTGGCCACTAAGGAGCCGTTCCCGGATCGCGGCGCAAAGCGCCTTATCCGGGCTACAACCGCGTATGCGGCTCTTCGTAGCCCGGCCGAGCGCAGCCAACGCGGCTATGGCGTTAATTGAGAAGCGAAAAATGAATTACCATCAGTACTACCCGGTAGATATTGTTAACGGTCCGGGCACCCGCTGCACCCTGTTCGTTTCCGGCTGCGTTCACGAGTGCCCCGGCTGCTACAACAAAAGCACCTGGCGGCTGAACTCCGGCATGCCGTTTACCGCCGAGATAGCCGACCGCATCATTGCTGACCTCAACGATACGCGTATCAGGCGCCAGGGGATCACGCTTTCCGGCGGCGACCCGCTGCACCCGCAGAACGTGCCGGAGATCCTTAAGCTGGTGCAGCGCGTTCGCGCCGAGTGCCCCGGCAAAGATATCTGGGTATGGACCGGCTACAAGCTGGACGAACTTAACGACGCGCAGATGCAGGTGGTGGATCTCATCAACGTACTGGTTGATGGCAAATTTGTGCAGGATCTCAAAGACCCGGCGCTAATCTGGCGCGGCAGCAGCAATCAGGTTGTGCATCACCTGAGATAGCCTCTCGCGACAGCCGTTTATTGACGTTCCGATAGACGGCTAGTTTTTCTCGTTTTCCCACAGGAATAACCTAAACCTTCAATCACCACCTCATCCCGAACCTGATACACCAGTCGGTATCCCGCTGATTTCAGCTGAATTTTATAGCAGTCGGGTCAGCCGCGAAGATTCAATATGAAGGTTCTCCAGCACGACCGCCAGCTGACTTTTGAACTGCTCTTTTACGGTTTCACCCAGCTTATACCATTCTCTGGCAGCGCATCTCAAAACCGGCTGACGCACTCCATGGCCACCGCTTTAAACTCAGCGAAGCTGCGGGTGGCAGCAAGGCGGGTCATTGCGCGCTCGCGCAGGAAGGTGACGAAAATATCGTAGATCGCCATCGCCTCTTCATACTCGCTTTTACTGATGGCGAGCAGGAAGATGATATGCGCGGTTTCATCGCCCCAGGCGATGCCGTGCGGCGCAATTACGGTATAAACCACGGTCTTTTTTGCCAGCAGCCCGAGGGCGTGAGGTAACGCGATCCCGTCGCCGAGCATGGTACTGACGATAGCCTCACGCTCCGCGACCGAATCATGGAACTCCGCCCCGACAAACCCCTCCTGCTGCAGCTGCTGGCACAGCGTAGCAAACAGCGCCTGCTGATCCATCGGGGTATCTATCACCTGAAAGTGAGTCTCATCAAAATACTTATTCAGCATCCAGGGACGGGTGCGGTCCACCAGCACCAGCTTGCCGATTTGGTCGAGCTGGTAGTCGGTAGGAAATGGCGCAATGGTAACTACCGGCTTATCTTTCTCGCTGATGCGCACGGTGGAAATGACAAAATCTTCCGCGATCTCTTCCCGCTGTTCATATTCGCGCTGCGAGAGGGTGGCGGCAATTTCCAGCTGCGGATACTTACGCTGCAGGATGGCTTCAATCATCCTCACCATCGCATTGCTGGTATCGCAGACCAGCAGCACCTGAGGCTGGCGCTGGTAGCCGATATTGTAATGGCGCTCCAGCCCGACGCCGATATGCAGCACCAGAAAGCCGATCTCGTTTTCGCTGATGGCGTAGGGGGTATATTTTCCCCAGCTGGATACCGCCGCCAGGGTCATGTCCCACGCCATGGGGTAGTGCTGTTTGATATTTTCCAGAAGCGGGTTGGGGATCATTATCTGGTAGCGCACGCGGGTGATCATGGTCTTAATATGGGTCAGCAAATCCGCATGCAGCTGGGCATCCTCCAGCAAATTATAGTTATATTGCTGATTGATATAGCGCAGGATGTAGTTCACCAGCGCTTCGTCGTCGTCGGCGCTGATAGTCCCCGGATCGACATCCTGCACCTGGCGGGCGGCAAGGTGGACGCACAGCCACTCCTCTTCCGCCGGAGCAAGCGGTTTGCCCGCCAGCTGCTGCATCGTATTTGCCAGCTCGCGGGCGGCATCGCGTACGTTTTGCGCGACATCCTCGGCGCTAAAATCGGCTAAAGGATATCCTTCGCTCACTCGGCGCACGGCAACCGCGCCGTACAGGCAAATAAAGCGCTCCCCGGCGTCGGTCAGGCGAACGTGATGGCGGGTTAGCATTTCCTGCAGCACGCCAGCCAGCAGCGTCGGTACGCTGGCATCAAACGCTTCTTCACCGATAAGCGGGTTCAGCGGCCCCTGCTGACTTAGCTCCCACAGCAGATCGGTCAGGCAGGCGCGAATGGAGACCTCGCTGCCGAACAGCTTCATACCGTGACGCGGCCGGGTCTCAAGGGTGAGCTGATAACGCTGAAAGCGCTCGCGTACGTCAACCATATCGCCCTGTAAGGTGGCGCGGCTGACGAACCACGCATCGGCCAGATCCTCCAGCTTGATTGAGAAAGCGGAAGTTAAAAAGCGCACCAGCAAAAAGTGGATGCGATCCGCCGCGGTTCGCGGGATATGCTGCGCTTTCGGCGCACTCTCTTCCAGCGTCTGATAGCGCGACGAATCGTGAATCACCAGCTGATAACCGCTGCCGCGGGTGAGGATAAACTGCGCGCCATAGTGCTGCAGCAGCGCGTTCAACGCGGTGATGTCCGCGCGCACCGTGCGAGTAGAAACCGACAGCCGCTGCGCCAGCTCCTCCTGGGGCAGCGTTTCGTTTTGCAACAGGGTAAACAGCTGCGCTAAACGTTGATTGGGAAATCGCATGTCAGTTCCTTTTTCTTACGGCTCAGGGTTGAGCGGATATCACCATCTGCGACGGGCTGCCAACCGGGGTATAGTCCGGAGAGAACGTCAGCCTGCCATCCTTCGGCGCGACGCGAAAGCGGGTGATGTTGTCGCTACGCTGGTTCATGACGTACAGCCACTGCCCCTGACTGTCGAGCGTCAGCGTGCGCGGATAGTCGCCGCGGGTCCAGATATCGTCCTGATGGCGCAGGCTGCCGTCGGCCAGCACCGTAAAGTGGCCGATGCTGTTATGCAGTCGATTAGCAACGTACAGCTGCTTGCCGTCGCGGCTCAGAACCAGACCGGCGGCAAAACTGGTGCCCTTATACGCTTCCGGCAGCGCCGAGACCGTTTTCCCCTCGCGCAACAGGCCGCTTTGCTTATCGAGATGATAGAAAGTGAGCGTCGACGCCTCTTCGTTAATTAACCATAGCCCGTCGCCCTGCGGCGTAAACACAAAATGGCGCGGTCCGGCGCCGGGAGATGAGGCCGCAATAAACGGCGGATCGTTCGGCGTTAGCTTCCCGGTGGCGTTATCCAGCCGGTACTGATAGATCCGATCCAGCCCGAGGTCGGTGGAGTAAACGAACTTACCGCTGGGATCGGCGGCGATCATATGGGCGTGGGGGCCGTTATGATCGCTAATGGCAAAACTGCCTTCGACGGCTGCCGCCGGGCGTTCCGCACCCGCAGGGCCTTGATCCTGATGCACGTCCACCGCCTCGCCCAGGTTACCATCTTCTTTCACCGGCAGCACGGCGATACTGCCGCTGACGTAGTTTGCCACCAGCAGATGGCGTCCATCGGGAGTCAGGGAGAGATAAACCGGCCCGGCGCCGCCGGAAGCGACCTGATTCAGCTCACGCAGTTCGCCGTTACTGCCGATGCGCCACGCCTGCACCACACCCTTTTCCACTTCGCTGGCGGCGTACAGGGTTTTGCCATCCGCCGAAACGGTGAGCTGGGCCAGGTTAGGTAGCTTAGCGACCAGCGCTTTATCGCGCAGCTCCCCAGTCTGGTTATCGACGGTAAAGCGATACAGGCCTTCCCCATTGGGGTTGTAGGTACCGACCCAGGCGTACTGGGTTTGCGCAGCGGCGCCGGCGGCGAGCAGAGAGAGTGAAGCAACAAGCAGGTGACGAGCGGTTGGCATGGTGACTCCTTGATGGTTCGGTGGAGGTTTCCCCTTACCCTAATCCTCGCCCATAGGGCCGAGGGCGCAGTTCGGTATTTCTTCGCGCGATCGGCGCAAAAGGCTCCGTCTCTGCTTTTCTCCCTCTCCCTGTCAGGGAGAGGGCCAGGATGGAGGGGCAATCGGCGCTATTGTACTAACTGTTTGGTGATCGAAAGCAGCTGACGCACGTCCGCCGGGCGGGTATTACCGCTGGCTTTATCAATAATCGAACTGTAGATATGCGGGATAATTTTACTCACGCCGGCGTCCAGCGCGATCTGCAGGATCTCGCCGTAGTTTTCCAGATCGATCCCGCCGGTGGGCTCCAGCCAGAAATCATGACGGGCGCAGGCCTCGGCCACCGCAATAAACTCGTCACGATGCTTTAGCCCGCCCATCGGAAAGTATTTAATTGAACTGCCGCCCATATCTTTCAGCAGGGCAATCGCGGTTTCCAGCGGCACGATGCCGTCCGGCGCGCCGCTGCTGAGCGGGCCGGTGGAGATCTTCACCCTTCCCGGCGTACCGGTTGGCGACACCAGGCCGTTAACCACGGTTTCGTTCTGGCCCAGCAGCGCGCGGCTGGTCGCCACGCCGGTAAATACCTGGTTGACGTGCTGCGGCTGCACCTGACGCGAAATTTCGCTGACCATCGCCGACTGGTTCGGGTCGCCCGCGCCCAGCCCCACGGAGAGCGCGTTATCAATCCGCTGCGCGTATTCACGCATATCGGCAACCGCGCTGGCGACGTCCGGGTAATTTTTGGAGAGCACGCCCACCAGTACATGACCTTCCGCCGCCTCATAAATCTCGCTGGCGTTCTCTTTGCTTACCGCCAGCACGTTCAGGCAGACGCGGTCACGATAAAAATTAGGGGTCAGTTTCATGCGTTTTTCTCCTTGTTCAAAACCTCTGCGATGCGACGGGAGACAATCTCCAGTTGCTGCGCGTTCACGCTGCGGACATCAGCTTCAATAATGCCTTCATTTGCTTTATAGCCACGGAAGTAGATGGCGTATTCGCCCTGCTTCAGCGCATTGACCAGATCGCCGGTGTTGACGCCGGTCACCGCTTCATCAAACTTAATCTCCGCCCGCGCGATATCGCGGCCGGCGCTGTCCCAGACCACGCGCGCGGTGACGCCATCGAGCGTATTAAGCTGCTGAATAAACGGCGTCATCTTCGCCACCATCTCTTCACCGCTCTCTTTGCTCGCCGTCAGATAGTGTTCAATGGCGCAGGTCAGGCCGAGGATCCCCTCTTTACCCACCTTCATCGCCCGGCCAATGCCGTTCGACTGGCGTTTGACCCACTCAACGTATTGGGTTTTGCCGATAACCAGCCCGCTGGTCGGCCCTTCTATCGCCTTCGCGCCGCTATAAATCACCAGATCCGCGCCGGCGCGATAGTAGGCCTGGAGGTCTTCTTCCGCCGCCGCATCGACAATCAGCGGCAGATTATGGCTCTTCGCCACCGCTGCCGCCTGCGCCACGTTGAGCATGCTTTTCTGCACGCAGTGGTGGGATTTGATATACAGAATGGCCGCGGTGCGCGGGGTGATAGCCGCCGCCAGCTGCCCGGCAGAACATTCGTTGGCGTAGCCCGCTTCCACCAGCCTGCCGCCGCCCAGCGCTACCATGGTGCCCACCGGCGCGCCAAAGTTGACGTTGTGGCCCTTAGGCAGCACGATTTCGTTGTTTTCAATCGGCGTCACGTGCAGGTTTTCCAGCAGCCAGTCGCTGTCTTTTACCAGCACCGCCGCCACCGACTGGGCGATGCCCGCCGAGGCGCAGGAGACCACGGTCGCCCCTTCCACGTCCAGCAGCTTCGCAATATACGCGCCGGTTTTATTGACCAGATCTTTCATCTCGAAGTACTGGTTCATCCCCGCCATCGCGGCTTCCACGACTTCCTGTCGCGGCGTCGAGACGCCGAGAATGGTCATGCGCCCGGAGGTGTTAATGACCCGCTTTAAATCATATTTCTCAAAAATCGAAGGCATTTTCCGCGCTCCCTTGTTCGGTCAGATAGCCCTTGCCCGCGCGAATGGCGGCAAGCGGCAGCAGAATCTTGTCGGCCTGAAGGCTCTCTTTTTCAGCATCCACCAGCACCGTTGGCATCTGCGCGAGAGTAAACAGCGTCAGGTCGGCGTCATAGCCCACTTCCAGCCGCCCTTTATGGGAAAGATGCAGGCCTTCCGCGGCGTTGGCGGTCACGCAGTCGATAACCTGCGGCAGCGACATCCCTATAGCGAGGAATTTCGACATCACCAGCGCCAGCGAGCGCACCGGACCGTCGATACGGTTGCGGCAGTAGATATCGGAGCTGATGGTGTGCGGCAGAATGCCCATGGCAATCGCCCGGCGCGCCACTTCGAAGCTGAAGCTGGCGGTGCCGTGGCCGATATCAAGGCGCACGCCGCGCTGTAGCGCGCGGGTAATCGAACTCTTCAGCTCGCCGGACGGCGTCAGAATGCGATTGGGCTTGCCGTTATAGCAGTGAGTAATAATGTCGCCGGAGGTCAACAGATCGGCGATTTCATCCAGATCGGGCGGATTGTTGCCGATATGCACCATCAGCGGCAGGCCGCAGTTTTCCTGCTGAATTGCCTTTGCGCGCGCCAGCGGCGTAATGCCGTTTTCACCCACCACGCTGCTGCTCATCCGCGCCTTCAGGCCGACGATAAAGTTCGGGTAGCGGTTGACCGCCTGCTTCACCGCCTCTGCGTCGATATTCGCCATATTGGCCAGTTCATTCTGGGCAATCAGCCCGACGCGGGAAATGTTAAGCAGGGCATAAACCTCGGTCGCGGCTTTGCGGGTCAGTTGGTAGAAGTCATCAACGTCGTCCGCACCGGTGCTGCCCGCGTCAATCACGGTGGTCACGCCGGTAGCAACCCCCACGCTGTCCGGCTCATCATGGTAAATCGGCGAGTTCGGATAGCAGTGAACGTGAGAGTCAATCCAGCCTGCGCTGACGTAATAGCGGCCGTCCAGTTCAAGGGTTTTGCGCGCAGGCGCGCTAATCTCGCCAAGCGCCGCGATTTTACCGTCCCGGATGGCGATATCGGTCAGGGTATCGTCGACGAGGCGCGCACGGCGCAGGAGTAAATCAAACATATCTCTCTCCTGTTAACGCGGGCGCCGAGGCGCCCGCAGGACTTAACTAATCGCCACCGGGAAGATTGACCCAAGAAGCATGGCGCCAAGGATCGCGCCGCCGGTGATAGGCTTCTGCCAGATGTAGAACAGCAGCGCGCCCACCAGGGAACCGATGCCGATTGGAATAGAAGCGGTCATGGCGCTGAGGATAATCAACGGTCCGAGGAAGCGGCCTGAGGCGTTACCGGCCCCCATCATGACGTCCGCGCCGTAGGTGGAGTCGCTCTGGTTGATGGTGAATTTGCGCGCCAGGATAATGATGTAGCCAATGGCGAGCCCCAGCACCAGGCCAGTGACCAGTGAGGCGGCAAAGTTGGCGACCGGGAAAACAAAGCCCGCGCCGAGCAGCAGCGCCGGAACGCCTAAGCCGACGCCGGTCTGGATCGCCCCGCCGATATCCAGAATCCCCACCAGTGAGCCTTCGATAATACGCGCGAACAGGAAGCTGGCGCCGAACGCCGCTACCGCGCCGTAGGCACCGGTATCAATTCCCGCTTTCAGCATCGCCACGAAGGCGACTTCGTTAAACGCGCCGATGCCGTAGAGGTAGTACATATGCGTCCCGGCAAAAACGCCGGCGGAGAGCAGACCAACAAAGATCGGGAACGACCAGTCGGCATACCAAAAACCTTTATTTTGTTCCATGAGAGGCCCCTGTTATTTACCGCTGAGCGAGTTGTGGATCAGTTCCAGCCAGTTCGGCACGGTCAGATGGAAGGATTCAATCATCTTCATGTCGAAACCGCGGAAGAAGCCGCTCAGAACGAACAGCGCAACGATTGCTACCATCATCACTTTGGTGACGCGGTGCCAGCCGCTCTCTTCCACGCCTTTCCCGATCAGGATGCCCAGCACCAGGCCCGGGACGGCGTTACCCATAATCAGCTGCGCCGCGCCGCCGAAAATCGTCGCCCAAAAGCCCGACTTTTTGCCGGCATCAATCGCCGCCAGCCAGAAGATGACCGGCATCACCGTGTTCACCAGCAGGTTTGCCGCCGGAACCAGCACTTTGACCGCCGTCACCTGTAGCGCTTCCGGTACTGAAGAGGCGGTCAGGTTGAGGAAAGCCACAACGATCATGCCGATAATGCCGCAAGCGATGGCCATCTTTTTCGGATCGTGCAGCGTCTCGCCGACGTTGCGGTTTTTGATCATCAGCGCTGCCGCCCCCCAGTTGGGGATGATGCGGTGGTCAACGTCCTGAGTGAAGGAGCCTGCCGCGACGGAAGAGGCCCAGGCGTTGAAGAAGAAGCCCAGACCAAAAGAGAAGTGTGAAGCCGGATCGCCTTCACATGAATTCAGCTCGCCCAAGGTACGAAACGCCCCCATCCCCTGCGTGGTGGGCGCATGAAACATGCGTGCCGCTCCGGCGCCTACGCCGACGCCGACCAGGCCGCCGATGATGAGCGATTTTATTAAAATTATCAGGAACATAGTCTGACCCTTTGGTGAAAATCAGGTTTGCGTGACGAAATCCACTTTATCGAGATTAATGGCGGTCACGGTGACGGTAACGTTCAGCTCCACGCTGTAGGTCCGTCGCTCACGGCGCAGAAAGAAGAATAAAAATGCCTCTTTCCGTACCGCTTCACGCGCATGAACAACCTCCACATCCTGTGGTTCAATACGCAGTAAGATGTGCGGCGACGTTTTCATCACCGCCGCCTGGACATGGTTCAGGGCATCGGCGAAAGCACGCGTTTTGCTCTCGCCTTTGCCGGTAACGCTCACCGTGGTGGTGAATTGCTCTTTCATACTCACGCGCCGTATTTCTTCTTCCAGGCTTCCACCAGGCGTTCGCCCAGTTCTTCTTTATCCATAAAGCCGAAGCCCAGTACGTTGTAGCCTTCGTTGATCGCGGTGACGCCCTCATCAACGGAACGCATGCCATATTTTGCTTTGTAGCCATGCTTATTCTGCGCGGTGATTGCCCCTGCGCCGCCGCTGCCGCAGAAAGAGATACCGAAGGTAGCGTTTTCGGCTTTCATCATGTCGCCCAGTTTCATATCCGCAGCAACGCCCGGAACGACAACGGCGCGAGCGCCAGCTTTTTCCGCACCTGCGGCAACTTTTTGACCTTTACCCAGGCGATCGCCAATAACAACGGTGATTTGTTCCATTTGTATGCTCCTTACAGGTTATCTTTCGCGACTTCGAAGTGGACAGACAGCAGCCAGGCTTCTTCATCTGGCAGATTGCCGAACTGCGCGACCACTTCGCGGGCCAGCATCATTGAATCTTCTGAGATCTCTTCGAACAGGCTGGCATCCACTTCCGGCAGCGGCTCGCCGCTGATTGACCGATGGGCCATCGCCCGAACGTGGGAAGTCAGCATTTGCTCCTGAACGTCGTTGGGAACGATGTTGCGGCGGCTTAATAGCGCGAAAACCTGCTGCAGCATCCTGTCGGCCAGCTGTTCGGTTAGCGTGGCCTGCTCCTCTGGGACGTGTGTTACCGCTCCGTTATTCACTTGAATTACCCCGTTGATGTCTCTGGGGATAACACTAATGCCGGGGGATAAGAGTTTGTAGCGAGTTGTTTTCCACTTCGAAGTGGAAAGAACGACGGCATGTGTGATTCATTTCACATAACCACAGAGAATGTGTTCATTTAGCTAAATTCGCGTGATGAATATCACATAATCGCAGCGCTGGCGGCGCGGAACGACCTGAAGAGAAAAACGCAGAAATGTGATGGAACAGGTTTTTTATCCGCCCGCCAGGCTGCCGGGAAAGCGGAAAGGGTTGGGATCAAGGTGAGGATGGGAACAGGGCTTGAGGTTACCGACCGAGGATTCAGGTTTAGATTTGGGGTCTGGTAGGCCGGGCAAGGCGTCAGCCTCCGCCCGGCAGAAATACCCGAAATCTGCAGACGATTAACGATACTTCTTATGATACGTATTGCGGGTGGTTTTAAACTCTTCCGCTGCGGCCTGAGCCTCTTTGACTTTACCTTCGTCAGCCAGCTTCAGCGCGCCGTCAATCTGGCCGATCAGCACATCAAAACCGTGACGATAGTCCTTCATTTCCGCGCTGTCATCCGCTTTACCTTCCAGCTTCGGCGGCGTCTCTTTCTGGGCGTCAACCGCCGCTGTACGCATCTTATTCAGCGCCGCTTTCAGCTCACCGGCATCTGAAGTTTTCTGCACCACTTGCAGGTTCTCGGCAAGGGTATCCATATCTTCGCCCAGATCGGCGAAAGCCGATGCCGAACCAAGCGCAAAAGCCGATACGGCCAGCATCGCTAACAGTTTTTTACGCATTGCTCACTTCCTTTTTTATTATTAAGCACACAGGTGTTATTGACCGGCGATCTTCATCTCCGGCAGCAGTACAGAACCGCACTGAATGTTGCTGCGCGTTTCGATATCGTCGCCGATGGTCACGATATTACGCCACATATCTTTCAGATTTCCTGCAATGGTTATCTCACTGACCGGATACTGAATTTCGCCGTTTTCTACCCAGAAGCCGGATGCGCCGCGTGAGTAGTCGCCGGTGACGCCGCTTACACCCTGCCCCATCAGTTCCGTGACGACAAGACCGGTCCCCATCTCTTTAAGCAACTTTGCAAAACTCAGGCCGCGGCCGTTAATACGCCAGTTATGAATGCCGCCCGCGTGGCCGGTGCTCTTCAATCCCAGCTTGCGCGCCGAGTAGTTGGTCAACAGCCACTGGGTTAGTATGCCGTCTTTAATGATATCGCGGCGTTCCGTACGAACGCCTTCGCTATCAAACGGCGTAGAGGCCAGCCCCTTCAGCAGATGCGGATGCTCTTCAATGGTCAGCCAGTCCGGCAGGATCTGGGTTCCCAGCGCATCAAGCAGGAAGGTGGATTTACGGTAAACCGAACCGCCGGCAATCGCCCCGACCAGATGACCAAACAAACCGGTAGCCACTTCATTGGCGAAAATCACCGGCGCTTTCATCGTCGATAGCTTACGCGGGGCCAGGCGCGACAGGGTGCGGCGGGCGCACTCCTCGCCAACCCACTCCGGCGATTGCAGATCGCCAATCGCCCGGCCAATGGTGTAAGCGTAATCGCGCTCCATATCGCCATTCTCTTCAGCAATCACGCAGCTGGAGAGCGAATGGCGAGTCGAGCAGTAGCTCTGCAGCATGCCGTGGCTGTTACCAAACACTTTGATGCCGTAATGGCTGTTAAAGCTACCGCCTTCGGTATTGCTGATGCGTTTATCAGCTTTCAGCGCCGCCTGTTCCGCGCGGGAGGCCAGCTCAATGGCTTCATCCGGGGAAACATCCGCCGGATGGAACAGGTCCAGATCCGGGGCATCAAAAGCCAGCAGTTCTTTATCCGCCACGCCCGCGCACGGGTCCGGCGAGGTGTAGCGGGCAATATCCAGCGCCGCCTGCACCGTGCGGGCAATGGCCTGCGGGCTAAGGTCGGTCGAAGAGGCGCTGCCTTTACGATTCTGATGATAAACGGTGATGCCTAGCGCACCATCGCTATTGAATTCTACGTTCTCCACTTCGCCGTAGCGGGTGCTAACGCCGATACCGGTGGTTTTGCTGACGGAGACTTCCGCGCCGTCGGATTTGCCTGCCGCCAGTTCCAGCGCCGTGGTCACGGCCTCTTCCAGCGTCTTACGCTGTTGTGCAACTTGAGAGATGACTTTCATCGCTAATGCCATAATGTAAGAAGGAGTTAACTGAAGTCTAACAGAGAACCGTTTTTCAGTGCGCGCCTTAACTGGTAACATTAGTCTCTTTTTTAAGGAGCCTGAGATGACAAAGCAGCCCGAAGACTGGCTCGACGACGTCCCTGGTGATGACGTCGAAGATGAAGACGATGAAATTATCTGGGTCAGTAAAAGTGAAATTAAGCGCGACGCCGAAGAACTGAAGCGTCTTGGCGCGGAAATGGTCGAGCTGGGTAAAAACGCGCTCGATAAAATCCCGCTGGATACCGACCTGCGCGACGCGATTGAGCTCGCCCAGCGTATCAAGAAAGAAGGCCGCCGCCGCCAGCTGCAGCTGATTGGTAAAATGCTGCGCAGCCGTGACGTCGAGCCGATCCGTCAGGCGCTGGACAAGCTGAAGAACCGCCACAACCAGCAGGTTGCGCTGTTCCATAAGCTTGAACAGATCCGCGATCGTCTGATTGATAATGGTGATGACGCCGTTGCGGAAGTGCTGAACCTGTGGCCTGACGCCGACCGTCAGCAGCTGCGTTCGCTTATCCGCAACGCGCAAAAAGAGAAAGAAGGTAATAAACCGCCGAAATCCGCGCGGCTTATCTTCCAGTATCTGCGTGAACTGGCCGAAAACGAAGGCTAATTCTGCATAACTCCCCCGGATTACGGCGCTTGCCCGATCCGGGCGACCCGCCCTCCCGTACAAGCGACATCATCGATCTCTCCCTTCTTCTTTTCTCTGTATCCTGATTGGTTTTAATTTTTCATTTTAATTTCAAATAAGCGTTTAATTTTAACTTTTATTTCACAACAAAACCTGACACGGCAAGACAGCCAACCGCTCTCTTTTCACCACCCTTGAAAAATTAAAATTATAATTACATGATTTTAATGAATTAAATAATATCACCTCGCCTTTAACAGGCTGCCTTTAACAGCAGTTTGCTTATCTTTGATCCATCTCTCAAAACGGTTTTTGTATTTCATACATCATTATAATGAAAAATTAATTTCATTAGCGAGCGAATAAACGCAACGGTACCCGAGAAGTTTCTGGTCAGTCAGTTCTGTTAATTAAAACCAGGCATCTGCAGTGGCGGAAGGTTTGGCGTCATTACAGGAAAGGCACATGTTTTACTTAAGAGAATTCAATCCCTTACGGAGAAAACTTATGTCACTCATCACCAGTAATGACGACCTCGATGCCCTGGTCGCGCGGGTACGAAAGGCGCAACAGGCCTATGCCAGCTTTTCTCAGGAGAAGGTCGATAAAATCTTCCGCGCCGCCGCGCTGGCCGCCGCCGATGCCCGCATTCCGCTGGCCAAAATGGCGGTTGCCGAGTCCGGCATGGGCATCGTGGAAGATAAAGTCATCAAAAACCACTTTGCCTCCGAATATATCTACAACGCCTATAAAGATGAGAAAACCTGCGGGGTGCTGTCTGAAGATGACGCCTTTGGCACCATGACCATTGCCGAACCCATCGGCCTGATCTGCGGGATTGTCCCCACCACCAATCCGACCTCCACCGCCATTTTTAAGTCGCTGATTAGCCTCAAAACCCGCAACGGCATCGTTTTCTCCCCGCACCCGCGGGCGAAAAACGCCACCAACCGTGCGGCGGAGATCGTGCTGCGCGCGGCGGTAGAGGCCGGCGCGCCGCCGGATATCATTGGCTGGATTGACGAGCCGACCGTGGATTTGTCCAGCCGCCTGATGCACCACCCGGACATCAACCTGATCCTCGCCACCGGCGGGCCGGGCATGGTCAAAGCGGCCTACAGCTCCGGTAAACCGGCGATTGGCGTCGGCGCGGGCAACACCCCGGTGGTGATCGATGAAACCGCCGACGTGAAGCGCGCTGTGGCTTCGATTCTGATGTCAAAAACCTTCGATAACGGCGTCATCTGCGCCTCCGAGCAGTCGGTGGTGGTCGTGGATGCGGCCTACGACGCAGTACGCGAACGTTTCGCCAGCCACGGCGGCTACCTGCTGCAGGGGCAGGAGCTGAAGGCCGTGCAGGGGATTCTGCTGAAAAATGGTGCGCTCAACGCGGCTATTGTCGGGCAGTCAGCGGTCAATATTGCCGGAATGGCCGGGATCGCGGTGCCTGCGGACACCAAAATCCTGATTGGCGAAGTCCGGGACATCGACGACAGCGAGCCTTTTGCCCACGAAAAGCTGTCGCCCACGCTCGCCATGTACCGGGCGAAGGATTTCGCCGATGCCGTGGAGAAAGCGGTGAAGCTGGTGGATATGGGCGGCATCGGCCACACCTCCTGCCTGTATACCGACCAGGATAACCAGGCGGATCGCGTCAGGCTGTTTGGCGAAAAGATGAAAACCGCGCGCATCCTGATCAACACCCCTACCTCCCACGGCGGGATCGGCGACCTCTACAACTTCAGCCTCGCCCCTTCCCTGACCCTCGGCTGCGGCTCCTGGGGCGGCAACTCGATCTCGGAAAACGTCGGACCGAAGCACCTGATTAACAAGAAAACCGTGGCTAAGCGAGCTGAAAACATGTTGTGGCACAAACTTCCGAAATCTGTCTACTTCCGTCGGGGCTCACTGCCAGTCGCTTTGGACGAAGTGATCACCGATGGTCACAAACGCGCGCTGATCGTCACCGACCGCTTCCTGTTTAACAACGGCTACGCGGATCAGATCACTTCCGTACTGAAAGCGGCTGGCGTTGAAACAGAAGTTTTCTTTGAAGTGGAAGCTGACCCGACTCTGACCATCGTCCGTAAAGGCGCTGAGCTGGCGAACGCTTTCAAACCGGACGTGATTATCGCCCTGGGCGGCGGCTCCCCGATGGACGCGGCGAAAATCATGTGGGTCATGTACGAACATCCGGAAACCCACTTCGAAGAGCTGGCGCTGCGCTTTATGGATATCCGTAAACGTATCTACAAGTTCCCGAAAATGGGGGTTAAAGCCAAAATGGTGGCGATCACCACCACGTCTGGTACCGGCTCGGAAGTGACGCCGTTCGCCGTTGTTACCGATGACGCCACCGGGCAGAAGTACCCGCTGGCTGACTATGCCCTGACCCCGGATATGGCGATTGTTGATGCCAACCTGGTCATGGAAATGCCGAAGTCCCTGTGCGCGTTCGGTGGTCTGGATGCGGTGACCCATGCGCTGGAAGCTTACGTTTCCGTACTGGCCTCCGAGTTCTCTGACGGCCAGGCGCTGCAGGCGCTGAAGCTGCTGAAAGATAACCTGCCGGCGTCTTACCATGAAGGTTCCAGGAACCCGGCAGCGCGTGAGCGCGTGCACAGCGCGGCGACTATCGCCGGTATTGCCTTTGCCAACGCCTTCCTCGGGGTATGCCACTCGATGGCGCACAAGCTGGGTTCACAGTTCCACATCCCTCACGGCCTGGCGAACGCGCTGATGATTTGCAACGTCATTCGCTATAACGCCAACGACAACCCGACCAAACAGACGGCATTCAGCCAGTATGACCGCCCGCAGGCCCGTCGTCGCTATGCAGAAATCGCCGACCACCTGGGTCTGACTGCACCGGGTGACCGCACCGCAGCGAAAATCGAAAAACTCCTTGGCTGGCTGGAAGCACTCAAAGCTGAACTGGGCATACCAAAATCCATCCGCGAGGCGGGGGTGCAGGAGGCCGATTTCCTCGCCCACGTCGATAAGCTGGCGGAAGATGCGTTCGATGACCAGTGCACCGGCGCCAACCCGCGCTATCCGCTGATTTCTGAATTGAAACAGCTGCTGACAGACAGCTTCTACGGCAATCAATACGCTGAAAAATCACCGACCGCAGCCGGAAAATCGCAAAAAGCGGAGGCCGTTGTCCGGAAATAAGCGCTTATTCAATATTCAAGAAAGTGGCTGACCCGGCGGTAAGTGATTTACCGCCGCTCAGAGGCTGATTATGAGAGAAAGTCGACAGATATTATCATGGAGAAAAATATGACTACTGTACCAAGACTGAAATATTTCGTTGATGGTCAATGGCGCGTTTCGCAGACCGAACGCTATATGGACGTCTATAACCCAAGTACCGGGGAAGTCATGGCTCAGGCCCCCTGCTGCACCGAGCAAGAAGTGCTGGATGCCGTTGCCGCGGCGCGCAAAGCCTTTCCGGCGTGGTCAGATACTCCGGCGATTAAACGCTCGCAAATTATGTTTCGCGTTCGTGAATTATTAATCCAGCATCAGGATCGCTTAACCGAGCTGGTGGCGAAAGAAAACGGTAAAGCCTGGGGAGATGCTCAGGGCGATGTATTAAAAGCGAAAGAGGGCACCGAGCTTGCCTGCTCTATCCCGACTCTGCTGGCGGGTGAAAATCTGATGGACGCGTCAGCCGGGATCGACACCAACCTTTACCGTGAGCCGATTGGCGTGTTCGCCGGCATTGTGCCGTTTAACTTCCCGGCGATGATTCCGATGGGATGGATGGCGCCGCTATGCGTCGCATCCGGTAACACTATGGTGATTAAAGCGGCCAGTATGACGCCGATGACCTGTATGGAAATCACCAAACTCTATCAGGAAGCGGGCGTACCGGATGGCGTGATTAACATCGTGACCTGTTCACGTAACGAAGCCGATATTCTGCTGACTCATCCGGACGTTAACGGCGTCTCATTCGTCGGCTCGACGTCCGTCGGCCTGCACGTATACTCCAAAGCCGCCGCCCACGGCAAACGCGTCCAGGCGCTGTGCGAAGCAAAAAACCATGCCCTGGTGCTGGCCGATGCGCCAGTTAACCGTACCGCCGCCGGCATTATCAACGCCGCGTTCGGCTGCGCGGGCGAACGCTGTATGGCGCTGCCGGTCGTCGTGGTGCAGGAAGAGATTGCCGACAAGCTGATTGCCGCCGTCGTCGAAAAAGCCAAACAGCTGAAAATCGGCCCCGGCTATCTGCGCGATACCGACATGGGTCCGGTGATTTCTAAAGACCATAAACAATCCGTCATCAACTGGATTAATAAAGGCATCGAAGAGGGTGCGAAGCTGGTGCTCGATGGTCGCGATATTAAGGTGCCGGGCCAGGAAAAAGGCTTCTATGTCGGGCCGACTATACTCGATGGCGTGACCGAGGAGATGAGCGTCGGGACGCAGGAAATTTTCGGGCCGGTCCTGTGCTTTAAGCGGGTAAAAACCTTCGAAGAAGGTCTGAAATTAATGAACAATAACCCGTTTGCCAACGGCTCGGTTATTTTCACCCAAAGCGGCTACTACGCCCGCGAGTTCCAGAAACGCACCCACGGCGGTATGGTCGGTATTAACGTCGGCATCCCGGTGCCGGTCGGCGTATTCCCCTTCTCAGGTCATAAACAGTCGTTCTTCGGCGACCTGCACTGCCTGGGCAAAGATGGCGTTCGTTTCTATACAGAGTCCAAATGCGTGACTTCGCGCTGGTTTGATGAAGAAGAAGCAAAACGCGAAAAAGTCGACTCCTGGGACGGTACGATTTAATAGCCATTTAAACCCAACATATAACGAGTTGCGGGACAGGTAGCAACCCAGCGAATCCTCAGTCATTTACTGGCGTAAATGGCTGAGGTCAACAAATGCGGGTAACGTACAAGCAGCTTGAAATATGACGGTCAGCTCCCTCCAGATATTGCTCCGGCAGTATCTGGAGCATTAATTCGATTTTTTTATTCTGCACGTGTCGCTGAATCGTTAATAACGACTGCACACTAAAAAAATCCTTAATATTAAATGGAGTTTCCTATGACCCAGGCCTTCTCAATTCCTCGCAGTATTATTTATGGCGAAAATGCTTTAGAGCATCTTTCCACCCTGAGCGGAAAAAAAGCCGCATTAGTCACCGGCGGCAGTTCAATGAAGCGTTTTGGCTTTCTGGATAAAGCCGTCAGCGAACTCAATAAAGCGGGTATAGAGTGCATTATTATCGATAATGTTGAACCCAATCCGTCCATTAAAACCGTCTGGCGCGGAGCCAAAGCGATGCTGGCCTTTGAACCTGACTGGATAGTGGCCATTGGCGGCGGTTCCGCGCTGGATGCCGCTAAAGTTATGTGGTGTTTCTATGAACATCCGCAGCTGAAGTTTGAGGATATTATTCCCGTCGGTGCCATGCCGCCGCTGCGCAGCAAAGCACGGTTTGTGGCGATCCCCTCCACCAGCGGCAGCGCGTCCGAAATCACCGCCTTCTCGGTGATCACCGATACGGCAAATCATATCAAATACCCGATTGTTGCCGCCGATCTGGTGCCGGATATCGCCATTCTCGACCCCACTATTCCGGCAAAAATGCCGCCCCACGTGACGGTTCACACCGGCATGGACGTTTTGACCCATGCGATTGAAGCCTACGTCTCCACTGCAGCCAACTCGTTTACCGACCCTTATGCGGTAGAGGCCATTCGGCTGGTATTTAAGCATCTGGAAACCGCCTGGCGCTCACCCGATGATTTAAATGCCCGCATGCATATGCATAATGCTTCCGCGCTGGCGGGAATCGCCTTCACCAATGCGTCACTGGGATTAGTGCATTCGATGGCGCATAAAATTGGCGGCGAATTTGGCATTACTCACGGTCTGGCGAATGCGATTATGTTGCCGTATATCATTCAATATAATGCGAAGTTCACCAAAAAATATCGTCAGCTGGAAGCCGCATTAGGTATGGATAATTTAATTGCCGCGATCAATGCGCTGAATCAACGGCTGGGCGTCCCGAAAACGCTGAGCCAGTGTGACGAAGTGGAAATCAATGAAGTGACCTTTGTTAATGTGCTCGACCGAATGAGTCGCCATGCCGTCGACGATCCCTGTACATTAACCAATCCTAACTATCCGTCAGTTCAGGACGTTAAAGGGTTGTACACCCTGGCATTCTACGGCGCTTGATAGCCTCAGCGCTGCGATGTTGTGAACGGTAAAGCCACGTTGCCTAAGGCTGCAGGGAATAGCGACTCCCTGCAGCCATCCCTTTTATCCCGCCTCGGTATTTCTGCAATGAACCCAAGCTGAATCGTTAAAGCAAAAGACGATAGTAATCACATAATTTCAGCAACGAAATTCAATATCACTGACGAAAAGAGATTTATATCTCATTTAAAAATATAAAAACGCCTGTTTTCTCACCAGGTGAGACACTTCACATTTTCATAATCCACTTGCAACTAAATTCCCTGCATCAGTGACACAATCGATTCAGCAAAAGGGATGAAAAATGAAAAAGACATTAGCTTTGACGGCCATTGCCGCGCTTATTTCTACGCCGGTAATGGCAAAAACGTGGGTGCTGACAAGCGCTGAAAGCGGCATAGATAAAGGAAACTGGCAAATAACCAGCGATCAGCTGAAGATAAAAGAGCATAACTTCAGCATTGAGCAAAAAGTCCTTCACGGCGGTAAACAAGAAGGCAGTAAAATCCTTGTGATCCATAGTAAAGACGGCCTGACCATCGCGCTTAGCCCGACCCGCGGCATGAACCTGCTAAAAATCGAAGGCTTTGGATCGCGAATGGGCTGGGATTCGCCGGTCAAAGAAGTGGTTAATCCCGCCTTTATTAACCTCGAAAGCCGTAACGGACTGGGATGGCTGGAGGGTTTCAATGAAATGATGGTACGCTGCGGCTACGAGTGGACAGGCCACCCGGTGACCGCCGATGGGCAGATTTACACCCTGCACGGCAAAGTCGGCAACACGCCGGCTTCCCAGGTAGAAGTTGAAGTGGCGGATACCGCGCCATATGAAATTCGCGTTCGTGGACTGGTGAAGGAGAGCACCTTCAAGAAAGCAGATTTGCAGACCATGACCGAACTGCGCTACGTGCCAGGCAGCAATAGCTTTAGCCTGCACGATGTCCTGACCAACCAAGCCGACTATCCGCATGACTATCAAATTATCTATCACAGCAACTTTGGCAAGCCGATCCTCGAAGAAGGCGCCCGCTTCCTGGCCCCGATCGCCAGCATCAGTCCATTCAACGACTACGCCAAAGCGGGCTTAAAAAGCTGGCAAACCTACGCCGGACCAACGAAAGATTTCGATGAAATGGTGTTTAATATGCAGCCTCTGGCGGATGAAAATCATCAAACGCTGGCCGCAGTGGTCAACAAAGCCGGCGATAAAGGAGCATCTATTCAGTTTGATACCCGCCAGCTACCGGTGCTGACCCTGTGGAAAAATACCGATACCGAGAAACAGGGTTACGTCACCGGTATTGAGCCAGGCACCAGCTACGCCTATCCGGTCACTATCGAGCGGGAGCAAAAACGCGTTAAGCAGCTTCAGCCCGGGGAAAGCGCCCAGTTTGATCTGACCTATACGCTGCTGCACAGCAGCGAGCAGGTTGCCGAGGTGGAGAAGAAAATCGCGGCTATTCAGGGCGATAGCAAAGTGGCGGAAAACGAAACGCCTATCGCGAAAGAGTAATTTAACGCGTTGAGCATGTTCCGGGCGACAAAACACGCAGACGGCGGTGAACTTGTCGCCCGGCTAAGCGCAACGCGAACCGGAAGAAAAGCGGAGGCCGTATTACGCACGGCTTCCCGGAGGCGGCGCTTGACGCGCCTTGTCCGGGTGACAAAAACTCAAAACACGCGGACCTTTAGCCCAGCTCAGGCATCAGCCGCAACCGGGGATTTTCCCGGAGGCGGCGCCTGGCACACCTTGTCCGGGCGACAATACCTCGATCGCACCAGCCTGAGCCATGACCACCAAACGCAAATCCCGCGCAAAGCGCTGATACCGCGTCTCATCAATCGGCTGCGGGTAGCTCAACACGATCAATTCATGATCGGCAATACCCTGATGATAGGTCGGATGGCGATGCGCCCAGGGATTCGCGCAAAACCCCATGGTTTCATAAAAGCGCAGACGCTTATGGGCAATCTCGCTGGTCAGCGGATCGATTTCGAGAATAGTCAGCGGCGCAAGCTGAAGTATTTCAGCTAACAGCCGCTTGCCGTAGCCACGCGATCGTAACGTATCGTCGATGGCCAGATGTTCAATGTAACTATAGTCAGCAAACCGCCAGCAGCCGCTCAGGCCGATAAACAGACCATCATCGAACCAGGCTTCCAGTACATAATGGGGATTATCAAGCGCCTGCTGTTTAGCCTCGGCTTCACGCTGTTCGTGCCACGGGAAGGCCCTGCCGTACAGAGCGTCCAGCGCGGGAAAATAAGCGGAATCGGTAGAGGTCACTCTTTGTGAAATCAACATGAACCATCCGTAACTATCCGCCCTCACGCGGAGGGCGGATCAACGCGGAGAATGGCCTATTCGGCCGCCTCGGCTTTTTTCGCCAGCTTATCGAGCAGCTTCTGATGAATGCCGCCAAAACCACCGTTGCTCATGACCAGAATGTGGTCGCCAGGATGCGCGGTCTTCACAATCATATCCACCAGCGTATCGACATCGGCGCTCCAGTGCGCGGGCTGTACGCAGGCGTCAGCTACTTCAGCTACCTGCCACGGAATATGCTGCGGCTGCAGCAGAAAGACCTCGTCGGCACGACCGAGAGACGGCGCCAGGTCATCTTTGCAAATGCCCATTTTCATGGTGTTGGAACGGGGTTCAAGCACGGCAAGAATTCGCGCGGTACCGCCAACTTTGCCGCGTAGCGCCTGCAGAGTCGCCAGAATCGCCGTCGGGTGGTGGGCAAAATCGTCGTATACGGTGACGCCGTTGGCTTCGCCGCGTAGTTCCAGACGGCGGCGGGCGTTGATAAAGCTACCCAGCGCATTGGCCGCATCGGCAGGCAGCACGCCGACATGACGGGCGGCGGCAATGGCCATCAGGCCGTTATGCATATTATGTTCGCCGACCAGCGCCCACTTCACCTCGCCCACTTTCTCGCCGTCCAGCCACACTTCCCATGAGGAAGCATCGGTGGTCAGCTTTTTCGCCTGCCAGTGGCCCTGTTCGCCGACCAGTTCCTGCTCGCTCCAGCAGCCCATCGCCATCGTCTGTTTCAGGTTGATGTCGTTCTCAGGCAGAATGATTTTGCCCTTGCCCGGCACAATGCGCACCAGATGATGGAACTGTTTCTGGATGGCCTTCAGGTCGTCAAAAATGTCCGCATGGTCGAACTCAAGGTTATTGAGAATTAACGTACGCGGGCAGTAGTGAACGAACTTAGAGCGCTTATCGAAGAAAGCGCAGTCGTATTCATCGGCTTCAATCACGAAGAACGGGCTGTCGCCAAGGCGCGCGGACACCTCAAAGTTGCCCGGTACGCCGCCGATGACAAAGCCCGGCTTGTAGCCGCAGGCTTCAAGGATCCAGGTCGCCATTCCGGCAGTGGTGGTTTTACCATGCGTCCCGGCAACCGCCAGCACCCAGCGATCGCGCAGGACAAAGTCGTGCAGCCACTGCGGCCCGGACATATACGGGATGTTATTTTCCAGCACCGCTTCCACGCACGGGTTGCCGCGCGTCATCGCGTTACCGATGATCACCAGATCCGGCTGAGGATCCAGCTGGCTGGCATCATATCCTTGAATTAACTCAATTCCCTGGGTTTCCAGCAGGGTACTCATTGGCGGATAGACGTTTGCATCCGACCCCGTTACCTCATGACCGAGGGAACGCGCCAGCATCGCCAGCCCCCCCATAAACGTGCCACAGATTCCTAAAATATGAATGCGCATTCGTCATTTCCTTCTCTTATCTGAAGCACAGTTTACCGGGATGTTGGGGCTGAAAGAAATGCATTTCAGGGGAATCCGTATTTTGCTGGCGCGATTCACCTGTGCGAACTTTTTTTATTCTTTGTTAAGATTGTTTTGTTCGTTTTACTTCACATAAACATGCAGGGAACGGGTTATGAAAACGTTAGGTGAATTTATTGTCGAAAAGCAGCACGAGTTCTCTCACGCAACGGGCGAGCTGACTGCTTTGTTGTCGGCGATAAAGTTAGGCGCCAAGATCATCCACCGCGATATCAACAAGGCCGGTCTGGTCGATATCCTGGGTGCCAGCGGTGCTGAAAACGTTCAGGGCGAGGTGCAGCAAAAACTCGACCTGTTTGCCAATGAAAAGCTGAAAGCCGCACTGCGAGCACGCGATATTGTTGCCGGGATCGCCTCTGAAGAAGAAGATGAAATCGTCGTCTTTGAAGGCTGTGAACACGCCAAATACGTGGTGCTGATGGACCCTCTGGATGGCTCCTCTAACATCGACGTTAACGTCTCCGTCGGGACGATTTTCTCTATCTATCGCCGCGTCACGCCGGTGGGTACTCCCGTCACCGAAGAAGACTTCCTGCAGCCGGGTAACCGCCAGGTCGCCGCCGGCTATGTGGTTTACGGTTCCTCGACGATGCTGGTTTATACCACCGGCTGCGGCGTCCACGCCTTTACCTACGACCCGTCCCTTGGCGTGTTCTGCCTGTGCCAGGAACGCATGCGCTTCCCGGAAAAGGGGAATACCTACTCGATTAACGAAGGTAACTACATCAAGTTCCCGATGGGCGTGAAGAAGTACATCAAGTACTGCCAGGAAGAAGATAAAGAGACCCAGCGCCCGTATACCTCGCGCTATATCGGCTCGCTGGTAGCGGATTTCCACCGCAACCTGCTCAAAGGCGGTATCTACCTCTACCCGAGCACCGCCAGCCACCCGGACGGTAAACTGCGTCTGCTGTACGAGTGCAACCCGATGGCGTTCCTCGCTGAACAGGCGGGCGGCAAGGCCAGCGACGGTAAAGAGCGCATTCTGGATATTATCCCGGAAAGCCTGCACCAGCGCCGCTCTTTCTTCGTCGGCAATAACCATATGGTCGAAGACGTCGAGAACTTTATTAAAGAGTTCCCGGACGCGTAATATTCAGACGCCGGATAATTCCGGCGTCTATTTGCTTTAGTTCACGAAGGTGAGTTTGACGCGTTTCGACAGGCGGAAATAAGGTATCCAGATGATTATCTGCAGCGCGCATGAGGCCAAAATTTTTATATCTTCAACCTCCAGCCCTAAACCATAAAAATGCGCAGCAATCCAGCAGTCGATGGCGTAGAGAATCGTGGTGAACAGAACCCAGACAGTATAATAATTTGGCAACTGACGTTTCTTCCTGAAAAACAACATCGTCGTATAAACTACCAATAACCAAAGAAATAGTGCCCCAGCCGCTTCAAACAGCGCAAACGCTCTAAACTCCTCTTCAACATCCAGAAAAACCGTCACCGTATTACATATCCCGACGATCTGTAAAAGCGAGCTGAGCGTCAGGGTTAAAGCCGGCAGATAAAGCCAGCCGCCGATACCGGTATATTTTTTATCCTTACAGGTTTTACAATAACGCGCCGGAGGCAATACCTTTTGCCCACAGCTGGCGCACTTGCCTGATAATCCTTCACCTTCAACCATATCCATTAATAGCGTTCCTTTGCTCAAAATATCCCTTTCCAGGGTGCCTGTTGTATCAGGCACCTATCATGGATGAACGTGGCGAGTACGTACATAAGTTGAGCGAAAAACCAGAATACTACTCAGCAGTCGCACGCACATTTACCCTTGTCACCGGCGAACTCTGCCGATTCTCCCACAGCACCGTCAGGCCGCGCTGCAGCGCGATAAAGATGAACAGCAGAATACCGATGGCGATCTTGGTCCACCATGAACTAAGCGTACCGTCGAAGTTGATATAGGTTTGAATCAGCCCCTGAATGGCGACGCCAAACAGGGTGCCGAGAACCGTGCCCACGCCACCGCTTAACAGCGTGCCGCCGATCACCACCGAAGCAATGGCGTCCAGCTCGACGCCAACCCCTGCCAGCGCATAACCCGCCTGGGTATAAATAGAGAAGACGATCCCCGCCAGCGTCGCCAGACCGGTAGAGAGCATATAGATGCGAATCGTCGTACTCCGCGTGGAGATCCCCATCAGGTTGGCCGACGTCGCGTTGCCGCCAATGGCGTAAACCTGATTGCCAAAGCGGGTGCGGTGGGCCATAAAAATGCCACCGATCACCACCAGCAGCATCAACAGCCCCATGGCGCTCAGACGACCGCCGCCGGGGATGGTCCATGCCAGTCCGGAAAGCGCGTCATACACCGGATGATTGATGGGAATCGACTCCTCCGAAACCAGATAGCTGACGCCGCGCAGAAAAAACATCCCGGCAAGGGTGATGATAAACGCCGGGATCTTCAACGCATCGATGAGCAGCCCCATAAAGGCGCCAAAAGCGCAGCCCATCACCAGCACTAGCGGAAATGCCACCAGCGGCGAGATCCCCCAGAAACCGATCGCTTTGGCGAGGAATACCCCGGTGAAGGCGATCACCGACCCCACCGACAGATCGATCCCGCCGGAGAGGATCACGAACGTCATGCCGACGGCGATGATCCCGAGAAAAGCATTGTCGGTCAGGATATTGCAGATCACCCGCGTCGAGGCAAAGCCGGGAAACTGCGTCAGGCAGTAAAGGTATCCCAGTACGAAGACCGCGAGGGTAATCATTAACGGTAAATTACGTTTTATCATGGCCACGCATCCCCTTCAGTATGCTGATAAAGCGCGGCGACTGGACGATCAGTACGCACAGCACCACCACCGCTTTGACTACCTGATTAAGCTCCGGCGGGAAACCGGACAGCAGGATCCCGGTATTCATGCCCTGGATAATCAGTGCCCCGACAACCGAGAGCAGCAGATTAAAGCGCCCGCCCATCAGCGAGCCGCCGCCGATAACGACCGCCAGAATGGCATCCAGCTCCAGCCATAGCCCGGCGTTATTGGCATCCGCGCCGCGAATATCCGCCGCGACGATAATGCCGGCGATGGCCGCGCATACTCCGCTCAGCACGTAGGCCAGCATCACGACGATGCGGGTATTTACCCCAGCGTTTTTCGCCGCACGAATGTTAATCCCCACCGCTTCGATAAACATCCCCAGCGCGGTTTTGCGGGTAAACAGCCAGAACAGCACCAGCGTAACGATGGCGATTATCACCGGCGTCGGGAACAGCAGCAGCGATCCGCTGCCCAACCAGGCCAGCGGCGGGGAGTCAAAGGTGACGATCTGCCCGGAGGTGATCAGCTGCGCCACGCCGCGTCCGGCGACCATCAGGATCAGCGTGGCGACAAACGGCTGGATCTTCAGCACCGCCACAAGGATACCGTTCCACAGGCCCGCCAGCGCGCCGGCTCCCAGCGAAGCCAGCAGCACAACCGGCAGGCTGTGTCCCGCCACGGTCATCGACGCCGCCGTTGCGCCGGCAATCGCCATCACCGCCCCGACCGAGAGGTCAATCCCGCCGGTGGCGATAACCAGCGTCATGCCGATCGCCAGCAGCGCCACCGGCGCGGCGCGGTTCAAAATATCAATCGGGCTGCCGAACAGTCGCCCCTCCTGGAGCACGATCTGGTAGAAATGCGGGGCGACCAGGCTGTCAACCACCAGCACCAGCAGCAGCGCAACGATCTGCGGCATCCCTTTGGGCCAGTTAACGCGCCGTTTCGGCTGGCCGGTTTTCGGAACAGATTGAGGCATCATCGGTTACTCCTTATGCCGCAATAGCGTTCATGATCGCCGGCACGGAGAGCTCGCTCAGAGCCAGCTCCGCCACCTGCTGGCGATCGCGCATGATAATCACCCGATCGGCGTAACCCACCAGCTCTTCCAGCTCTGAAGAAATAACCAGCAGCGCCAGACCATCGGCGCACAGGGTTTCGATCAGGCGGATGATCTCGGCGTGGGCACCCACGTCAATACCGCGGGTGGGTTCATCGAGGATCAGGAACTGCGGTTTCGTCAGCAGCCAGCGGGAGAGCAGTACCTTTTGCTGATTACCGCCGGAGAGAAATTCGATCGGCTGTTCGGCGCTGGGGGTACGAATACCCAGCTGACGAATAAAACGTTCGGCAATCTCATTTTGTTCGCGCCGCCCAATCGGCCGCAGCCAGCCGCGCTGCGCCTGTAGCGCGAGAACAATATTTTCCCGCACCGAGGCGGCGGCGATAATGCCGTCGGTTTTGCGGTCCTCCGGGCAGAAGCCGATCCCGAGGCAGGATGCCTGATGCGGCGAGCGCAGGGTTTGCGGCTTGCCTTTGATCCACGCTTTGCCGCTGTCGGCGGGTTTAATGCCGAAGATAACCTCCGCCGTTTCCGTGCGCCCCGAGCCTAACAGACCCGCCAGGCCGACGATTTCACCGGGACGGACCTGCAGACTAAACGGTGCAATGGTGCCTTTTTTGCCAAAATCTTCGAAGGCGGCCACTGGCTTATCGCTGAGCAGGGTGCGGCCCGCGCGCTGCAAGGCGTTATGCTCCAGCTCTCGGCCCAGCATCATCTTCACCAGCTCAATTTGCGGCAGCTCGCGGGTTTCCCGGCAGCCGACAAAACCGCCGTTGCGCAGCACGGTGATACGATCGCTGACGGCGTAAACCTGGTCGAGGAAATGGGTGACGAAAATCAGGCTGACCCCGCTATCGCGCAGCTGGCGCATCAAGGTGAAGAGCATCTCCACCTCCTGGGTATCCAGGCTGGCGGTCGGTTCATCAAGAATTAACACTTTTGCTGACAGATCGATCGCCCGGCAGATGGCGACAATCTGCTGCATCGCCACTGAAAAGCGGTTCAGCGGCTCGCGTACATCAAGGGAAAAACCGTAGGATGCCATCAGCGCGGTGGCGCGCTTTTCCATCTCTTTACGCCGCAGCAGGCCAAAACGCCGGGGCTCACGGCCGATAAACAGATTGTCCGCCACCGACATGTTAGGCAGCAGGTTCACTTCCTGATAGACGGTACCAATCCCCAGCTGTTGAGCATGGGCGGTGTTTTTCGGCGAAATCGCCTGGCCTTCCAGCCAGATTGTCCCGCGGTCGGCGTGATAGACGCCGGTCAGCGCTTTAATCAGAGTAGATTTACCCGCGCCGTTTTCGCCTAGCAGAGCCATGATTTCGCCCCGGCGCAGGCTGAAATTAACGTTATCCAGCGCTTTCACGCCGGGGAAAAACTTGCTGAGCCCTTCCGTACGAAGGATTTCCTGATGCGATTCGCCGTTCATGCTCCCCCCTCACCTTTGCCCTCTCCCCGAGGGGAGGAGAGGGAAATCAGCCGTGCTATAGCGACCGGGGAAATCCCGGAGGCGGCGCTGCGCGCCTGTCCGGGCTACCCGCTCCGCAGACGGCGGTAAAACTGTAGCCCGGTCAGCGTAGCGCCACCGGGAACGTGGCCTGTTTTTAGCTACGACTCAGTAGCCCATATTTTTCTTCTTCTCTAACTCTTCTTTCGCCGTATCCGGCAGGTAGAGCGTCGATTGAGTGATGGTGACTTTTTCAGGCAGGGTGCCGTCTTTTTTGTATTTCTCCAGCGCATCGAACGCCGGGCCGGCCATATTCGGCGTCAGCTCGACGCTGGCGTTAGCTTCACCGGCCATCATCGCTTTATAGATATCCGGCACGCCGTCGATAGAGCCGGTTAGGATATCTTTGCCCGGCTTCAGCCCGGCTTCTTTAATCGCCTGAATAGCGCCAATCACCATGTCGTCGTTATGGGCGTAAACCATGCAGATGTTCCTGCCGTTGTTCTCCGCTTTGATAAAGCTTTCCATCACTTCTTTGCCCTTACTGCGGGTAAAGTCGCCGGACTGGGAACGGATAATTTTGATATTAGAGGCTTTAGAAATGGCTTCGGCGAAGCCTTTCTTACGGTCAATCGCCACGCTGGCGCCTACGGTCCCCTGCAGCTCAACAACGTTACACGGTTTGCCATCGACGGTTTTCACCAGCCACTCGCCGATCAGCTGGCCTTCCAGCACGTTGTTGGCGGTCACGGTGGTCATGTAGAGGTCTTTATCTTTAACATCAATGGAGCGGTCGAGCAGGAATACCGGGATTTTGGCCTCTTTCGCTTCTTTCAGTACCGGTTCCCAGCCGGTCGCCACCACCGGAGCGATGAAGATGGCATCGACGCCCTGAGCGATAAAAGAGCGGACGGCTTTAATCTGGTTTTCCTGTTTTTGCTGCGCATCGGCAATCTTCAGAGTGATACCGCGCTTCGCGGCTTCCTCCTTCGCGACGTTGGTTTCTGCCGCACGCCAGCCAGATTCAGAGCCGACCTGTGAAAAACCCACGGTCAGAGGGGCAGCCATGGCCATAGACGACATAGCTGCGGAAACTGCGGTGACAAGAAGTAAGCGCTTCCACATAAGAGGATCCTCGTAGGGTTATTGTTGGATAAAGCCTCACCAGCGGACAAACTATAGACAATCGGAGATGTAACTGAATGCGTTACATCACACTTCAAAAAAGTTAATTAGATGTTAATCGGTGCGTTACTCTTCAGCGGAGAGCCGGTGAGGCTTCGCGACCCGCGCGAGCTTCGCCGTTTATGACGAAATTTTGCGCGCTTTGAGATATCAAGCATATGCAATGAAAACGGTTACATAATTTTATTCAGTATGCGGCTATGTTTATGGATTTTCAGGCTGTATTACGCCGAAAAATTCGGACTCCACCCACCCGTTCTGGGGAAAAAGAAGCGAAGACATTCGATGTGAGTTGGCTATAATACCGGGCACTTGTTTGCCATACATTTTAAAGGAAACAGACATGAGCTTACTCAACGTACCTGCGGGCAAAGATCTGCCGGAAGACATCTACGTCGTGATCGAGATCCCGGCGAACGCAGATCCTATCAAATACGAAGTCGACAAAGAGAGCGGTGCACTGTTCGTTGACCGTTTCATGTCCACGGCGATGTTCTATCCGTGCAACTACGGCTACATCAACCACACCCTGTCCCTGGACGGCGACCCGGTTGACGTTCTGGTCCCGACGCCGTACCCGCTGCAGCCGGGTTCCGTTATCCGCTGCCGTCCGGTTGGCGTACTGAAAATGACCGACGAATCCGGTGAAGATGCGAAACTGGTTGCGGTACCGCACACCAAGCTGAGCAAAGAATACGATCACATCAAAGATGTGAACGACCTGCCGGAACTGCTGAAAGCGCAGATCACCCACTTCTTCGAGCACTATAAAGACCTCGAAGCAGGCAAATGGGTTAAAGTTGACGGCTGGGACAACGCTGAAGCGGCGAAAGCCGAAATCGTGGCTTCCTTCGAGCGCGCTAAGAAGTAATTCTGCCGCACTCAGGTTCGCAAAAACACCGCCTCCGGCGGTGTTTTTTTTGGGCGTTGCTCTATTGCTGAGCGGCGGCTGATGCCTTAGCGGGCCGACAACATCCCCCCATAAAAAACAACGCCACCCGAAGGTGGCGTTATCGTTATTAATACTGGTCTTTGTCCAACCAGTTGCCGCTTTCTATCAGCGTGAAGCCCTCAACGGGGCGCTGATAGACATACATCCAGGCGCTACCGTAGGGCGTCTGGATCAGGTGACGAGCATACTCGCCGCCTTTAGTACGCAGCGCATCCAATTCAGCCAGCGTCGATGCGTCAATACGATAGACCTCACCATGTACCGTGCCATCGCCGGGCACCGCGCCTGGATAGTGGCCCAGGCTGTACAGTTGATAATCATTGACACTATGATCGCCCAGCCACTGAGCGTTGGTCATCCAGTGGCTGTTGCCTTGTTTGCGTCGTAAACTGCCGTAAACAAATATTCGCATTGCTAAAACTCAAACTGATAGAGCAAATCGAGAGCCTGGTCTACGCCAGACACGGCTTCCATATATAGCTTAGGCATCAGGCGATAACGTAACGTCAACGTCGCCAGGGAGTCAAAGATCCCTACCCCATATTTTACCTGCAGACCCGGCAGCACGTAGCCGCTGACCACCACCTGGGAGGAGTCGCCCACCCCTTCGGTATCCAGCGCCAGATTACTTACGCCAAACGTCTCGCCGATTTTACCCACAACCTGACCACTTTGTGCAACCCCCATACCAATAAGCATGGAGGTCATTGCCGCACTATCGCTCTGTCCGCTGCCCAAACCCTGCCCGCGCAGCAGGTAAGAGAGCGCTTCCTGCTGCGACATGGCCGGATCGGAGAAAATTTCCGCTTTCGGCTGATCGGCCGAACCGGTCACGCGAACGCCGGCGATCACGTCGTCTTCCGTGGCATCCGGATTACGAATGGCTTCGATGTTCAGCAGCGGCTGATCCGGCGGTCCGGAGAACAGCAGTTCGCCTTTACGCACGATCAGATCCTGGCCGTAGGCATGGAAGCGGCCTTCCGGGATATTAATCTGCCCGTTGAGGCCCAGCCCCTGTTTATCCTGAGCCACTTTCAAATCGCCGGTCAGACGCGCTTTCAGACCAAAGGCGTCGAGGCGAACGTTGTTGCCTACATGAATCGTCAGGTTGCTGTTAATCGGAATACCGGCGCTCTGCTGCTTAATCGGCTGCAGATTTTTATCCAGCATGACTTCGTCAGAAGAGACCCCAACGGCGCTTTCCGGCACTTCATTGACGACGATTCTTGCCCAGGGCACGTCAACGCTACCATCCAGGTTAAACAGGCTTGGCGTGGCGGTAAAGACGACATCTGGCGAAACATCCAGGCGCACCATCGGCGGCACGGTTATCCGCACCCGGCTGCCCTTCGCGGCAATCTGCGCGCGCCAGTTGTCAATCTGCGTCCAGTCGGCGTTACCGCTGAGCGCAATATGGCCCTGGCTGGTATTCACCGTCCCTTGTAGGGTCGAGCGGGTACCGGTGAAATTCATCGCCAGCTGGCTCGGCTGCATATCGAACGGCATAAAGTTGCCGTCAATATCCACGCCATTCAGCTGCATCTGGCCGTACAGCTGCGGGCTCTGTACGTTGCCGCCCAGCGTCAGACGCGCATTGAGCCGCCCTTCCGCCTTTTCACCGCGCGAGAAGATAGGGTTGATCATCGCCAGCGAGAAGTTGCTGATATTCACGTTCCCGCCCAGATTACGTCGGCCCTGCGGATCGGTGACCTGCACCTGCCCATCCAGTTGACCATTGTTGGTCAGGCGAATCAGCCAGCCCAGCTGGGCGCGATTGTTGTGCAGATCGGCCGTAAGATTCAGGGTATCGAACGCCACCGGCAGCGGCGCGTCGTTGACCGTCTGGGTCACCTTCACGTTACGTCCGCTCAGGGTGACCTTGCCCTGCGGTAGCCCCTCTTTGGTGGTGTCCCAGCTCACGTCGGCATTGCCGCTAAACACGCCGCTGGCCTGCGTCTCTTCCGGCATAAACGGCTTCAGCATCGCCAGGTCGAAACGGTTGAGATTCACTACCGCGCGCCCGCTCGCGCCGGCGTCAATGGTCTGCGGTACGCACAGTTCGGCATTCGGGTTAGTCCAGCAGTGCGGTCCAATGCTGATTTTCTGCTCGAGGTTACGGTAATCCAGCGCGATGTTGCGCGTCAGCGCCACCGGCCCTACCGGCGTCTGGAAGCGGGTATTGCTCAGCGTGCCTTTCCAGCGCTCCTCTTTGCGGTCAAAACTGCCTGCCAGCGACAGCTGTCCGGAAACCGGATCGCCCTGCACCCGCAGCTGCAGGTCGTGCTGTTTCTCGTTGCCCTTCGCATTGAGCTGCACCAGGCTGATATTCACGCCCGGCTGGCTAATGCGGTCCACGCGTACGTCAAGATGACCGCCAATCTGGTCGGTGGATTTCACATCGCCCTTCACGTTCACCTGAGCCACCGATAGCTCCTGCCAGCGCAGCGCCCGGGCGGTGATATCCGCCAGCAGCTGCGGCGCATCGACGGTGCCGCGAACTTTTACTAATCCCTTCGCCATCCCGCCCAGGCCCGGCAGGGCGTTATCGAGATGCGGCGTGTCAATGGTGGCGTCGAGGTTAAGATCTTTAACTCCCAGCTCGCCTTTCACGTCGGCGCTGTTGGGGCCCAGAGCCAGATGCAGGCCGGGGATTTTCCACTGCATATAGCTGTTGCCCTGCAGCGAACCGCTCACGTCGACTTTGTTTTGCTTCACGTTACCGGTGATTTTCAGCTCCGGTACCGACATCTGCCAGCTGCCGCCGTACAGGCTGCCCTGGGTCTTAATCAGTCCGTTGAGCTTCGACGGCCAGTCCGGTACCTCTTTAGCGGTGTTGATACCGTTAAGCGTCAGTTCGCCGCGCCAGCTGATCGCCTGCTGCCAGTCGAGCAGCGCTTTCAACTCGGTTTTTCCTTCGAGGGCGGCGACGGTGAGCTTGTCGAGATTCACCTGCTGCTCGTTGCCCTTCGCGTTCAGGCTAATTTTCGCTGGCGGCAGCGACTGCCCTTTCACCGCGGTGCTGAAGGCCAGCGTGTAGTCGGTCATCTTGCCGTTAAATTTCAGCAGTAGGTCGTCAGCCTGATACGCTTTCTCGCCGGTAAATGGCCAGTAAAGCTGCTTGCTTTTCACCTCCATATCCAGCGGCAGGCCGGCCTCCGCCAGCTGCGTTTCGGCGCGCAGCGTCATGGCGACAGGGCCGTTCAGATCCACGCCGAGCGTGAGCTTTTTACGCACTTCGCCGCCCACTTTGAGCTGCACTTTCTCGCCCTTGAGCGGGTCAATATTCAGCGTACCGTTGAGGGTGATATCGACCGGCCAGTTATCCTGCAGTTGTGCATTACCGGAAGCCGTCACTTTGCCCTGGTCAGAATCCACGTCCAGCGCGTCCAGCTTCATCTGCCCATCAATGCTGCTGACTTTGAGTAGCAGTGAGTAGATGGTCATATCGGTATCGCCGGTCAGACGCAGCTGCTCGCCGCGAAACTCCTGAATATTGAGATTCAACGGCAGATGGACATCGGTCATTTCCGGCAGCACCGGCTTCGAGAACAGGTCTTTCATCGTCTCGCCGAGCGGCTTTTCTTCTGGCTGCGGATTGTCAATTTTCGGCTCAACGACCTGCTCCTGGGCCACTTTCGCCACCTTCGGCAGCGCGATAAGCAGCCCCTGCAGCGAGGTTGGCGTCAGGGTCAGGTTTTTCTCTTGCCAGTTAAGCCCCGTGGAAAAATCGCGCAGCGAAACGGCCGTATCGTCAATTTTCACGTTGACGTTATGCAGCGCCACCCGGCTCAGGGTGATGGGGTAAGGCGTGGAGAGATTCAGCGGTCCGCTATCTTCTTCTTCAACCGGCGCCGCTGGCGGCATTTTGCTGGTATCGATCGCCACATAGATATCGCGCAGAGAAATATCGTTGACGCACAGGCTACTGTCCCACAGGCAGCGTAGCTTAACGCCAAGGTGGAACTGCCCGGCGGTGACCGCCACGCCCGGCTGCTCAAAGCGCACGTTCTCCAGCGTCAGATCGCGCCAGCCGCCGGTGGCTTTGCCAATTTCCAGCCCAGGGACCCAGCGATCGGCGGCTTTGATAACCAGATGCAGGCCAGTCGTCGTCCCCACCAGGAATCCTACCGTCCCCAGCAGCAGCACCAGAAAAATCAGTACGCCGAGGCTTATCTTCTTCCATAAACTCATAATTCAGGCCCCAGGCCGATATAAAACTGTAAACCGTGTTCTTCTTTGTCACCGATCGGTCTGGCGATATCCAGCTTGATTGGACCGACCGGGGACTGCCAGCGTACGCCGAGGCCAGCGCCGGTTTTAAAGTTGCTTTCGCGGATATCGCTCACCGCTTCGCCGCTATCGACGAACACCGCGCCCCACCATTTGCCGCTCACGTTGTACTGATACTCCAGCGAGCCGGTGGCCAGCTTCGAAGCCCCCATCAGCTTGCCGTCATCATCTTTTGGCGAGATAGATTTGTATTTATAACCGCGAATGCTGCGGTCGCCACCGGCGAAGAAACGCAGATCCGGCGGGACTTTGCTGAAGTTATCGGCCTCAATCCAGCCAAGGTTGCCGCGTACCACGAAGCGGTGGCGGTCATAAAGGGTGCGGATCCAGACGTCCTGCGCCTGCATCACGATAAAGTTAATATCCGAGCCCCACATGGTGTTGGAGTAGTCCACCGAATAGCGCTGTGAATCGCCCCAGGTCGGCATCAGGCCGCCGCGAGAACGGGTCCGGTTCACCGACACGCCGGGATAGATCAGCATCGTGGTATTGGTGACGTTGGCCTGGGTAAAGTGGTCGAGACTCCAGCGCAGGTTCAGCGCGCGCTGCCAGCCGCTCGACATCTCCCAATAGCGCGACACGGCCAGGGTGGTAGAATCCGCCTGGGTATCATTGAGATCGGTACGCTTAAAGCCGCCCTGCATCAGGTAGTACTGTTCAAGCGGGCTTTTTAGCAGCGGTACCTTGTAGCTGAAATCAAGCTGCTGTTCAGGAGCGGACAGGCTGAGGCTGGAGGTCAGGCTGTGGCCGTAGGAGTTCATCCACGGCTTTCTCCAGGTCCCTTTGACGCGCGGCCCGACGTCGGTTGAGTAGCCGACCCCGGTCTCAACAGTATTCTCTTTGCGCGGAGAAACCACGCCCTGCAAAGGCAACACTTTCGTCTGGCGGGACTTCTCAAACTGCGGCGCCACGACGACGGAACTGAACCAGCCGGTCGCCGCCAGGCGGCGGTTGAGTTCGGCGAGATCCTGCGAGGTGTAATAGTCGCCCTGCTTAAACGGCACCAGATTTTGCAGATATTCGTCGCGAATTTGCGAGCCCTCAAAGGTCACCGGGCCAAAGCGGTAGCGCTCGCCGCTGTTGTAGTCGATATCCCAGAAGGCCTGATGACGGTCAAGAGAAACCCCAAGCTGGCTTTTATTAAACTCGCTATCGAAGTAGCCCTTACGCAGCGCGACCCGGGTCAGAGAGCTTTTAAAGCTATCATAATCACCGTGATTGAGGATGGTACCGATGGCCGGTCGCGTGTTTAACAAATCCAGATAGTCGCGATCGGTTCGGGCTCCGCCGCGTAAAATGACTTCCGTACCACCAATGCGCACCGGTTCGCCAGGCGTGACTTTGGCGATCAGTACCTGGCGCCCCTTCGCCGGCGGCGGACGTAAATCAAAATCGATGGTGGGCTCATAGTAGCCGAGCGCTTTCAGACCTTCGCGGATAGCATCATCCACGCGCGCGCGAAAGCGCCGGTCCGGCGTAACTTCATCGCTCTGGATCGTAGAGAGTTGGGCGCGGACGTTTTTTTCCAGTTCCCCGGATAACCCCTCAACCTGCAAACGCACGTTCGCTGCGCTGGCGACCCCGCTGACCAGCAAAAGGCTGGTGATACATAACTGGCGGATTTGTAGCACGTTTTCTCCTGAATATCCTTGTTTCCCCCCGAAGGAAACGAAAGTGCCGCTCCACGGCTTAACAAAACCCTAACAACTAAGGGTTGAAAAATAGACGTTAACCCAAATAATTCTTATGTTTAAATCTAGACGTATTAAGCGTGGTTATTGTGTTAAAAGTCACGCTTGGTTACAACCTTAACCACATTTTCAGTTAGAGAGGCCCACCGTGAGTCTATTTGATAAAACGCATCTTGTCGCCCAAGCGGACGCGCTGCCGGGACGCAATACGCCGATGCCGGTGGCTACGCTCCACGCCGTCAATGGCCATTCGATGACCAACGTCCCCGCCGGAATGGAAGTCGCTCTGTTCGCCATGGGCTGTTTCTGGGGCGTCGAACGCCTGTTCTGGCAACTGCCCGGCGTTTATAGCACCGCCGCAGGTTACACCGGCGGCTACACGCCAAACCCCACCTATCGTGAAGTTTGCAGCGGCGAGACGGGCCATGCTGAGGCCGTGCGCGTGGTCTACGATCCGCAGGTTATCAGCTATGAGCAGCTGCTTCAGGTCTTCTGGGAAAATCACGACCCGGCGCAGGGCATGCAGCAGGGTAACGACCGCGGCACGCAGTATCGTTCCGCTATTTATCCGCTGACGCCGGAACAGAGCGAAGCCGCGAAAGCCAGCCTCGCGCGTTTCCAGGCGGCAATGAAGGAAGCCAACGACCCGCGCGCTATCACCACCGAGATCGCCACGGCAAAGCCGTTCTATTATGCGGAAGACGATCATCAGCAGTATCTGCATAAAAACCCCTACGGATACTGCGGTATCGGCGGGATTGGGGTTTGTTTACCGCCGCAGCCCTGATGCCGTTGACCCGTAATAGCAGGCTGCCGGATTGAATAATTTACGCTCTGGCGGCTTTACAGTACCTTACGCTATACTACGCCGTGTTATCGCCGGTCCAGAGCCTTCGGACCGGCTTTTTGTGAATTCCACTTAGCGTTATCCACTTCCCTTCCGAGGATCTGATCTCAACGGTCAGATAAGATATGTTAAACAGTATTTTAGTAATACTTTGTCTGATAGCCGTCAGTGCGTTCTTTTCGATATCGGAAATCTCGCTGGCCGCATCACGTAAAATCAAACTCAAGCTGCTGGCCGATGACGGCAACGTCAACGCTCAACGCGTGCTGAAGATGCAGGAAAACCCCGGTATGTTCTTTACCGTGGTGCAAATCGGCCTCAACGCGGTAGCGATTCTCGGCGGTATCGTTGGCGATGCTGCATTTTCGCCGGCGTTTCACGGCCTCTTTAGTCGCTATATGTCCCCCGAGCTCTCCGAGCAGCTGAGCTTTATTATCTCCTTTACCCTGGTCACCAGCCTGTTCATTCTGTTTGCTGACCTGACCCCGAAACGCATCGGTATGATTGCGCCTGAAGCCGTCGCTTTACGCATCATCAACCCGATGCGCTTCTGCCTGTTTCTCTTCCGCCCGCTGGTGTGGTTGTTCAACGGCATGGCCAACAACATCTTCCGCCTGTTCAAAATTCCGATGGTGCGTAAAGACGACATTACCTCCGATGATATTTACGCCGTAGTGGAAGCCGGCGCGCTGGCCGGGGTGCTGCGTAAGCAGGAGCATGAGCTGATTGAGAACGTGTTTGAGCTGGAGTCGCGCACCGTGCCTTCGTCCATGACTTCGCGTGAAAACGTCATCTGGTTCGATCTCCATGAAGATGAACAGAGCCTGAAGAATAAGGTTGCAGAGCATCCGCACTCCAAGTTCCTGGTGTGTAACGAAGATATCGACCACATCATCGGCTACGTTGACTCCAAAGACCTGCTGAACCGCGTGCTGGCGAACCAAAGCCTGGTGCTGACCGGCGGCGTGCAGATTCGCAATACGCTGATTGTCCCGGATACCCTGACGCTGTCTGAAGCGCTGGAAAGCTTTAAAACCGCCGGTGAAGACTTCGCCGTGATCATGAACGAGTATGCGCTGGTCGTCGGGATTATCACCCTTAACGACGTGATGACCACCCTGATGGGCGATCTGGTCGGCCAGGGGCTGGAAGAGCAGATCGTCGCACGCGATGAGAACTCCTGGCTGATTGACGGCGGCACGCCGATCGACGACGTGATGCGGGTGCTGGATATCGATGATTTCCCACAGTCCGGAAATTACGAGACCATTGGCGGCTTTATGATGTTTATGCTGCGTAAAATTCCCAAGCGGACCGACGCGGTGAAGTTCTCCGGCTATAAATTCGAGGTGGTGGATATCGACAACTACCGCATCGATCAGCTGCTGGTGACCCGCATCGACAATAAGCCGACGGTGCTGGTGCCCAAGCTGCCGGACGCGGCGAACAGTGATAAAGAGTCAGCGTAACGCTTTCTCGCGAACACTATTCTTCCCCCCCCCTGTTGCCGGGCGGCGGCTAACGTCTTGCCCGGCCAATAAAGATCGCAATCTCGTCAGATTACGCATTGCCCATCGATATACACTTAAGTCTGCGTATGCCGACCAATCTGGGGCTGATGCCGGGTCCAGAAACATCAACGGCTCCCTGGGGGAGCCGCCTTTTTACCGTGTAGTCATACCACTTTTCAGGTTATGCCATCTCTGTTTGTAGACGGCTGACCTGGCGGTTGACTTCGGACATCACTGACAAATGCAGCTTGTCCTTAACCTTCGGGATAAGGATTTTGCCCTTATCAAACTCAAAAGCGCCAACGTCCTTGATATACAAACGTCCACGGAACAGGATCTTCACGTACTTCGCTACTTGTAGCGGGTTGTAGCGTTGGAAAATTTTCATTGTTGTCTCCTGCCAGGGTTACGCTCCTGTGGTGCCACAGTTAGCCCACGTACCGGAATCGCAAATTTTAATGCCCTGAAACTATAGTCCAGAATCTGAGTGATACCCAGTTTGTATAAGTTTATTTACCTTATGATGACAATAATTCAGAGTTTTCGTTTCAGGCATCCGATGAAGGTAGTATAAGTCGCCGATTTTAGACGGAATTGTGCGTCAACACGCAAACTGGCACCATCATTGCGGGTAATGCCGATAAATCGCACTTATGATTAAAGCAGACCAAGTGGTCGGATCACCTGCAAAGATAATAAAAGGAAACACCATGACCCTACGTAGATTACTGGCCGTTTCATGTCTCCTGTTCCCACTGTTGGCCTCGGCGCATAACTTTGTCGACGGTCAGCGCGTTGCGCCGGTCGGCGTAGCGGATCGGGGAGAACTGGTGCTGGATAACGATAAATTTAGCTATAAAAGCTGGAATAGCGCGCAGCTGGCGGGAAAAGTGCGCGTTGTGATGCACATTGCCGGTCGCTCGTCGGCAAAAGAAAAAAACGCGACCTTAATTGAAGCCATTAAAAGCGCGAAGCTGCCGCACAATCGCTACCAAACGACGACTATCGTCAATACCGATGACGCTATCCCAGGCTCGGGAATGTTTGTCCGCAGCAGTATCGAGAACAATAAGCAGCTCTACCCCTGGTCACAGTTCATCGTCGACAGCAACGGCGCGGTGCGCAAAGCGTGGCAGCTCGAAGAAGAGAGTTCAGCCATCGTGGTGCTGGACAAAGAGGGTCGCGTGCAGTGGGCTAAAGACGGCGCGCTCAGCCAGCAGGAGGTGCAGCAGGTAGTGGGCCTGCTGCACAAGTTGCTTAATAAATAGAGACCCGGAAGCCGGGGTTGAGGAACGATTCACGCGGCGTGTAATCAAGAGTACGCCCCTGCCAGTCGTGAACGTGCGCCCCGGCGGCGCTGGCGACCGCATGACCGGCCGCGGTGTCCCAGGTACTTGTCGGCCCGAAGCGTGGGTAAAGCTGGGCCTGCCCTTCAGCGACCAGACAGAACTTCAGCGACGAACCAATTGAGGTAGTCTGGTGTTCACCAAGCTGCTCAAGATACTCCTGCAGCTCCGGGTCATTGCCGTGTGAACGGCTAATCACCACCAGCGGCGGACGCGCATCGCGGACCTGAATCTGTTTGCGAACGCCGCACTCCTCTTTCCATGCTTTACCCTTTTCCGCACTGTACATCACCTTCATCACCGGCGCGTAGACCACGCCCAGGGTCGGTTTACCGTTTTCAATCAAGGCGATATTGACGGTAAACTCGCCGTTGCGCTTGATAAACTCTTTGGTGCCGTCCAGCGGGTCCACCAGCCAGTAGCGCTGCCAGTGCTGACGTACCTCCCAGGCCGGCGGATCCTCTTCCGACAGAACCGGAATATCGGGCGTCAGGGCCAGCAGGCCGCTGATAATCACCTTGTGCGCCGCAATATCCGCGGCCGTGACCGGAGAATCGTCCTTCTTGCTGGTAACGTCCATCGGCTGTTTTCCATCGTAAACTTCCATGATGGCATCGCCCGCATTCCGTGCAAGCTGACATACTTGTTCTAACATTCTCCACCTCGTCTGGTTACAGTGGCGTTAACTCGTTGTTTTATTTATATCGCATCATTGTGAGTTCCGCTATCTGTGATAACGATGGCGGTTTCCTTCACCGCTTTTCTGGCATGATTCACATTTCTGTAAGCAACAGAATGTAAATACATTTTCTTCTGTGCCACTGCTCATATAAAAAGGACGCCACTGATGATTAAGTTTAGCGCAACGCTACTGGCCACGCTGATCGCCGCCAGCGTAAATGCGGCAACGGTCGATTTGCGGATCATGGAAACCACCGATCTGCACAGTAATATGATGGACTTTGACTATTACAAAGATGCCGCCACGGAAAAATTTGGCCTGGTGCGTACCGCAACCTTGATTGAGAAAGCGCGTCAGGAAGTCAGCAATAGCGTACTGGTCGATAACGGCGATGTTATTCAGGGCAGCCCGCTGGGTGACTATATGGCCGCAAAGGGTCTGAAAGAGGGCGATGTTCACCCGGTCTACAAGGCGATGAATACCCTGAATTATGTCGTGGGCAACCTCGGCAACCACGAGTTTAACTACGGGCTCGACTTCCTGCATAAAGCGCTGGCAGGGGCGAAGTTCCCCTACGTGAACGCCAATATTATCGACGTCAAAACCGGCAAACCGATGTTTACGCCTTATCTGATTCAGGATACCCAGGTGAAGGATAGCGACGGCAAAACGCAGACGCTGCGCATTGGCTATATCGGCTTCGTACCACCGCAGATAATGACCTGGGATAAAGCCAATCTTAGCGGTAAGGTGACCGTTAACGACATTACCGCAACCGCACGCAAGTTTGTCCCGGAAATGCGCGAAAAAGGCGCGGACGTGGTGGTGGTCATTGCCCACTCCGGCCTCTCCGCCGACCCGTATCAGGCCATGGCGGAGAACTCCGTTTACTATTTAAGCCAGGTGCCTGGGGTCGATGCCATTATGTTCGGCCACGCTCACGCCGTCTTCCCGAGCAAAGATTTTGCCGGTATCAAAGGCGCGGATATCGCGAAAGGTACGCTGAACGGCGTACCGGCAGTGATGCCGGGCATGTGGGGCGATCACCTTGGGGTGGTCGATCTGGTCCTGAACAACGACAGCGGCAAATGGCAGGTCAGCGCAGCGAAAGCCGAAGCGCGGCCGATCTACGACTCGGTGGCGAAGAAATCGCTGGCGGCAGAAGACAGCAACATGGTGGCGGTATTAAAAGCCGACCATGACGCCACCCGCGAGTTTGTCGGCAAACCGATTGGTAAATCCTCGGATAATATGTACAGCTACCTGGCGCTGGTGCAGGACGACCCAACCGTACAGGTGGTCAATATGGCCCAGAAGGCCTACGTTGAGCACTACATTCAGGGCGACCCGGATCTGGCGAAGCTGCCGGTACTCTCCGCCGCCGCGCCGTTTAAAGTCGGCGGACGTAAAAATGACCCGGCCAGCTTTGTTGAAGTGGAAAAAGGGCAGCTCACCTTCCGCAACGCCGCCGACCTCTACCTGTATCCCAACACCCTGGTGGTGATGAAAGTCAGCGGTAAAGAGGTTAAAGAGTGGCTGGAGTGCTCCGCCGGACAGTTCAATCAAATTGATCCCGCCAGCAGCAAGCCGCAGTCGCTGATTAACTGGGACGGCTTCCGCACCTACAACTTCGACGTGATTGACGGCGTGAACTACCAGATCGATATCACCCAGCCGGCGCGCTACGACGGCGAATGCAACAGCGTGAATCCGCAGGCCGAGCGAATTAAGCATCTGACCTTTAACGGCAAGCCAATCGATCCGAACGCCACTTTCCTCGTCGCGACCAACAACTATCGCGCTTACGGCGGTAAATTCCAGGGCACCGGCGAGGATCATATCGCGTTCGCCTCACCGGATGAAAACCGCTCGGTGCTGGCGGCGTGGATTGGCGCGGAGTCGAAGAAAAACGGCGAGATCCATCCGGCGGCGGATAACAACTGGCGCCTGGCGCCGATCCACAGCACAGTACCGCTGGATATTCGCTTTGAAACCTCACCGGGCGACAAGGCCGCGGCATTTATCAAAGAGAAAGCGCAATACCCGATGCGCCAGGTGGCTACCGACGATATCGGCTTTGCTATTTATCAGCTGGATTTGAGTAAATAATTGCCGGTTCCCCGGTTGTGCTGCGCTTACCGGGGCTACACTGACATCAACCTCAGGCTACCTGTTCGTGGTTCGCCAGAACCGCGGGCAGGTTCAGTTCAATCCAGTCCGCCAGCGCCGCCACCTTCTCGCTCACCTGCTCACCGAGCGGAGTCAGACTATATTCAACGTGCGGCGGCACCACCGGATACGACATGCGGTTAAGAAAGCCGTCCTGTTCCAGCGCCTGGAGCGACTGGGCCAGCATCTTTTCGCTGACGCCGCCGATCTTACGCCGCAGATCGCTAAACCGATGGGTGCCATCGCGCAGGGACACCAAAATCAGTACGCCCCAGCGGCTGGTCACGTGTTTGAGCACTTCCCGCGAGGGGCACTGTTCGGCAAACAGGTTGCCGTTACGTAGCTGCTCGCTCAGCGTCAGATTCGCCATATTCATACTTACCTTTTTGTACGTACTTACTAAAAGTTAGTTAAGGTGTTAGCTTACCATAACTGCCAATGAACACGAAGGAGAAGACCCATGATCGCAATTACCGGCGCAACCGGCCAGCTTGGCCAACACGTCCTGGAAAACCTGTTAAAAACCGTCCCCGCGGGCCAGGTTGTGGCTATCGTGCGCAACCCGGCAAAAGCCGAATCGCTGAGCCAAAGGGGCATAGGGGTTCGTCAGGCCGACTACAGCGATGAAGCGGCCCTGACCGCCGCCCTCCAGGGCGTGGACAAACTGTTGCTGATCTCTTCCAGCGAGGTCGGCCAGCGCGCCGTCCAGCACCGCAACGTGATTAATGCAGCGAAAGCTGCCGGCGTGAAATTTATCGCCTATACCAGCCTGCTGCACGCCGATACCTCCCCGTTGGGGCTGGCGGATGAACATATCGCCACCGAGCAGATGCTCGCCGACTCCGGCATTGCATATGCCCTGCTGCGCAACGGCTGGTACACCGAAAACTATCTCGCCAGCGCGCCGCCGGCGATTGAGCACGGCGTGTTTATCGGCGCTGCCGGTAACGGCAAAATCGCCTCTGCTACCCGCGCGGATTACGCCGCCGCTGCCGCTCGCGTTATCGCCGAAGAGGGCCACGCCGGAAAAGTGTATGAACTGGCGGGCGATGAGGCGTGGACTTTGAGCGAACTCGCCGCTGAGCTGAGCAAACAAAGCGGTAAAAACGTGGTGTATCAAAACCTCAGCGAAGCCGACTTCGCCGCCGCGCTGAAGGGCGTCGGCCTGCCCGCAGGCCTGGCTGATATGCTGGCGAATTCTGATACCGGCGCCTCCAAAGGCGGGCTGTTCGACGATAGCCGCACCCTGAGTAAGCTCATCGGTCGCCCAACCACGACGCTGGCAGAGAGCGTCAAAGGCATTCTGTAACTGTTACATAGTGGTTAATTTTTGTAGCATCCCGGCGGGCCATCCTCAATAATGTACGGATGTCCGTCGGGAGTTATCGCATGCAAGGCGTACCGGAACAGTTTAATGATGAAAGAGACAGCGCGCGCTTTCGCCATCTGGCGCAGCTGCCCGGCGTTGAGCTGTATCATGCCCACATCTCCCGCTACGCCTTTGAACCGCACACCCATGAAGCCTTTGGTATCGGCGCGATAGAGCTCGGCGCCGAGCGTTTTCGCTATCGCGGCAGCCAGCATGTAGCTTCGGTTAACTCTATCGTCACCATGAATCCCGATGAACTGCATACCGGCGAGGCGGAGACTGCCGACGGCTGGCGCTATCGGATGATTTATCTCGACCCGGATACGCTGGAAAAGGTGACCGGCGTGCGCCACTGGTGGTTCAGCGAAGTGGTGCGTCAGGACCCGCTTCGCTCCCGGCAAATCGGCAATCTCATCTACGGCCTGTGGCATACTGACGATCCGCTCGCGCAGCAGGGTCTGCTGCTGGATTTAATCGATACCTTCCGGCCATTCGCTCACCACGCCGCTGCGCTGCCCGAAGCTCGCCACCGCTTCGAGCGGGTACGAGACTATCTGCATGATAACTATATGCGTACGGTGACCCTCGATGAGCTGGCGCAGGTGGCGGCGCTGAGCCCGTACCATTTCCAGCGCCAGTTCAAAGCGCACTTCCACGTTACGCCGCACCAGATGTTAATGGCCATTCGCCTGTGGCGCGCCAAAGCGTTTCTCACCCACGGTATGCCCGCTGCCGACGTCGCTCTCGCCGCCGGACTGACCGACCAGTCGCACCTGACCCGCGCGTTTACCCGCCGTTACGGCATTACCCCGGTACGTTATCAAAAGCAGGTTCTCCCGCGCTAATGCGCAACCTCATACAATATTCCCGCTAAAGCCTCTCCTACACTGTCGCCAACAAAAAGAGTAATGGAAAGCATGATGATTAGTGGTGTGCTGTACGCCCTGCTGGCAGGGCTGATGTGGGGATTGATATTCGTGGGCCCTTTACTGGTGCCGGAATACCCGGCTGTTTTACAGTCGATGGGGCGCTATCTGGCGCTGGGGCTGATCGCCCTGCCGCTGGCCTGGCTGGGCCGCGCACGGCTGCGCCAGCTCGCCAGGAAAGACTGGTGGACGGCGCTGGGACTGACCCTGATGGGCAACTTAATCTATTACGTCTGCCTGGCCAGCGCGATTCAGCGTACCGGCGCGCCGGTGTCGACCATGATTATCGGCACTCTGCCGGTCGTGCTGCCGGTTTTCGCCAACCTGCTCTATAGCCAGCGCGATGGAAAGCTGCCGTGGCGGCGACTGTTCCCGGCGCTGGTCTGTATTGCCTTCGGCCTGGCATGCGTCAATATCGCTGAACTGCATCAGGGCTTACCCGATTTCAGCCCGTGGCGCTACGGCTCCGGTATCTTGCTGGCGTTGATCTCGGTGGTGTGCTGGGCCTGGTACGCGCTGCGCAACGCCCGTTGGCTGCGGGAAAACCCGGATAAACCGCCGATGATGTGGGCTACCGCGCAGGCGCTGGTGACCCTGCCGGTATCGCTGGTCGGATACCTTATCGCCTGCGGGTGGCTGCATGGACAGCACCCGGACTTCCCGCTCCCCTTCGGCCCGCGCCCGACGGTGTTCGTCACCCTGATGCTGGCGATCGCTATCTTCTGTTCATGGGTTGGGGCGTGGTGCTGGAACGTTGCCAGCCAGCGTCTGCCAACGGTGATCCTCGGGCCGCTGATCGTCTTCGAAACCCTTGCCGGACTGCTGTATACCTTTATTCTGCGCCAGAGTCTGCCCCCGCTTCTGACCCTAAGCGGTATTCTGCTGCTGGTGCTCGGCGTGGTGTCTGCCGTGCGTGCTCGTCCGGAAAAACCCGTGCTGCAGAAACTGGTCAGCGAGAAAAAATAGCCTGGTACCCTAAAGGGGTATTCCCTGGAACATAAGATGCATTTAAAATACAACTTATATTCTTGATGACGAGGTAACTGCTATGGCTTTCCGTGACCAACCTTTAGGCGAGCTGGCGCTGACGATTCCGCGCGCCTCCGCGCTGTTCCGTAAGTACGATATGGACTACTGCTGCGGCGGCAAACAGACGCTGGATCGCGCGGCATCTCGCAAAGAGCTGGACGTCGCGGTGATTGAAGCCGAGCTGGCAAAACTGGCGGAAGAGCCGGTAGAGCGCGACTGGCGGGTTGCGCCCTATGCGGAAATTATCGATCACATTATCGTTCGCTATCACGACAGGCATCGCGAGCAGCTGCCGGAGCTGATTTTACAGGCCACTAAAGTCGAGCGCGTTCACGCCGACAAGCCCAACGTTCCGAAAGGCTTAACCAAGTATCTGACCATGCTGCACCAGGAGCTTTCCAGCCATATGATGAAAGAGGAGCAGATTCTGTTCCCGATGATCAAACAGGGCATGGGAACGCAGGCCGGCGGCCCTATCAGCGTGATGGAAAGCGAGCATGATGAAGCAGGCGAGCTGCTGGAGGTGATTAAGCACATCACGCAGAACGTGACGCCGCCGGCGGAAGCCTGCACCACCTGGAAAGCGATGTACAACGGCATCAACGAACTGATTGATGACCTGATGGAGCACATCAGTCTCGAAAATAACGTGCTGTTCCCGCGTGCCCTCGCAGGTAAATAGCAAGTAATAAAAAAGGCGCCCGCAGGCGCCCTCGACATTGTCAGTCTTATTGGCCACCCCGGGTGGCCTTTTTTATGACGGGCGTCCTGCCCCCCCTTCGGGCCGTTGCAAGCAACGTTAAACATCTCTCCCGAAGATTTTTTATTTCGCCAGACGCTTCTTGCCGGCAAACAGCCAGCCCGCGCCGAGCAGTACAAACCACAGCGGGGTCACCATCAGCGCTTCGCGGGTATCGGCTTCCAGCGTCAGCAGCACCAGCACAAAGACGAAGAATGCCATGCACACCCAGCACATCAGTTTGCCCAGCGGCATCTTATATTTGGACTGCTCATGCAGCTGCGGACGTTTCCTGCGATAGGCCAGATACGAGCACAGGATAATCGTCCAGACGAACATAAACAGGATCGCCGACACCGTGGTAATCATGGTAAACGCCGCAATGACGCTTGGATTGACCATCAGCATGACCACGCCGCCCAGCAGACACATACAGGAGAAGGTCAGGCCTTTCGCCGGTACCGCGCGTTTCGACAGCTTGGCGAACATTTTCGGCGCCTGCCCGTCCTGCGCCAGACCAAACAGCATACGGCTGGTAGAGAATACGCCGCTGTTAGCGGAAGAAGCCGCCGAGGTCAGCACCACGAAGTTGATCAGGCTCGCCGCCGCCGGCAGCCCGACCAGCACAAACAGCTCAACGAACGGGCTCTTTGACGGCACGACTGAGCTCCACGGAGTCACCGACATAATGACGATCAGCGCAAAGACGTAGAACATAATGATACGAATGGGAATCGAGTTAATCGCCCGCGGCAGGGATTTCTCAGGATCTTTCGTTTCCGCCGCCGTGGTTCCCACCAGTTCGATGCCCACGAAGGCGAAAACGGCGATCTGGAAGCCGGCAAAGAATCCGCTGATGCCTTTCGGGAACCAGCCGCCGTCATTCCACAGATGGGCGAAAGAGGCTTCCACGCCGGTCGGTGACTGGAAGTGCATCAGCACCATCACCAGGCCGACCACGATCAGCGCCACGATAGCGACGATTTTGATCATCGCAAACCAGAATTCCATCTCGCCGAACATCTTCACGGTGGCGAGGTTAAGACCCAGCAGCAGCAGGATGACCGCCAGCGAGGCGACCCAGTCGGAGAGTCCCGGGAACCAGAACTGCGCGTAGGCGGTGATCGCCACCACGTCCGCCATCCCGGTCACCACCCAGCAGAACCAGTAGGTCCAGCCGGTGAAATAACCTGCCCAGGGGCCCAGCAGGTCGGCGGCAAAATCGCTGAATGACTTGTATTCGAGATTCGACAGCAGTAATTCACCCATGGCGCGCATGACGAAAAACAGCATGAAACCGATGATCATATAAACAAAAATAATTGACGGCCCGGCAAGGCTGATGGTTTTGCCTGACCCCATAAACAGCCCGGTGCCTATCGCACCACCGATAGCAATAAGCTGAATATGCCGGTTAGTGAGATTTCGCCGCAGCGACTGTTCAGTCGGCGCCTGTTCGTCGGCAACGACTTTTACCTGATCTACCATGTGATTTTTCCTGTTGTACCTGTCTGTGTTGTTCGGGCTCTATTGGCCCTTCATTCGTATTAACCCCGGAACGAGGGTTTATCGATATTAGGTAAGAATCGGAGGGATGAATACTATGATTTAGAGATAATGTTAATTTTATGTTTAAAGTGAGTGTTATATCACTCCGGTTACGCGAAACAGCTCACAAAAATACACCCATTCAGCAGATATGCAATATAAAGCTCCAGCAAATGCTCAACTTAAGGGTTTTACACTATTTAAAGCGGCTCCCTCCCCCATACGGAAGAGGAAGCACCAGCTATTTAAATAATGTCCAGCAGTTCAACTTCAAAAATCAGGGTACTGAACGGAGGAATGGATGCGCCCGCGCCGCGCTCGCCGTAGGCCAGGTTGTGCGGAATCGTCAGTTCCCATTTAGAGCCTACCGGCATCAGGGTCAGCGCTTCAATCCAGCCGCCGATCACGCCGGTCACCGGGAACTCAGCCGGTTCGCCGCGCGCAACGGAGCTATCGAAGACGGTGCCATCGATCAGTTTGCCGGTGTAGTGAACGCGAACGCGGTCAGTACGCGCAGGGATCGGGCCTTCACCCTGGGTCAGTACGCGGAACTGCAGGCCAGATTCGGTGCTGTTCACGCCTTCGCGCTCGCGGTTTTCTTCCAGGTATTTCTCGCCATCCGCGGCCATTTCCTGGAAACGTTCGCGACGCACGGCGTCAGCGCGTTCGTGAATTTCACGCAGCGCGCGGTGAACGGCTTCCACCGGCACCTGCGGCTGTTTACCTTCCAGCGCGTCAGCAATACCCGCGACCAGCGCTTCCGGCAGCAGCCCCTGCAGGCCAGATTCGCTCAGCTGTTGTCCAACCTGCAAGCCGATACCGTAACTTGCCTGTGCTTCAATCGTGTCAAAAGTAGGGGTTGCCATCTTTGTTCCTTTTTTGGGTGAGAATTTCATATTCCACGGCTTCACGCAGCATAAGCAGAAAAGCCGGAACATATACCCTAAATAATTCGAGCTGCAGCCAACGCATCTGCAACCTGAAGTATGACGGGTATAAAGAGGTGGGCAGCATATCAGCCACAGCACGACGGGTAAAACTTTGTCGGCAGGATGATGACAAATCTGACGGAAACAGAAACAATAGAGAGATAAGGTTAACCTCACGAAACATATCTTTGTCTCGTCCTTCAGAAAGTTAGCCATCTATACTCTAGAGACAGCAGGATAAAAATATGCGGAGCAGGAGGAAAGCCATGCCCGGGCGCTTTGAACTGAAATCTACCCTGGAGAAGATCTGGCATGCCCCGGATCATTTTCGCCTCATGGATCCGCTACCGCCGATGCACCGCCGCGGTATTATTGCCGGAGCGCTGCTGGTGGTTATCGGCGTTCTGCTCCCTTCAGAGGATAACGGCAGTTCAGTTCAGGCCAGCCGCGAGGCGAATCTCGACCTGCAATCTCAGTCGCAGCCGCAGTCTTCAGGTAATCAGGCCGTCCCACTGCCGCCCATCACCAACACGCCGCCGGTCAACGATGCCGATCAGGTGGCGCCGGTCGCGCCGGAGCCCATTCAGGATGAGCAGCTGGATCAGCCGCAGCAGCAGACCGCTTCCCAGCCTTATCAGGAGCCGCAGTCGACTCCTGGCATTGAGCAGCAGTGGCGGACCTACCGCATTGAATCCGGCAAAACCCTCGCGCAGCTGTTCCGCGACCACAACCTGCCGCCGACCGACGTTTACGCCATGGCCCAGGTTGAAGGTGCCGGTAAGCCGCTAAGCTCGCTGCAAACCGGGCAGACGGTACAGATCCGCCAGAATGCCAGCGGCGTGGTCACCGGGCTGACTATCGATACCGGCGGCGGGCAGCAGGTGCTGTTTACCCGCCAGTCGAACGGTAGCTTTATTCGCGTCCGTTAAGCGTTCCGGCCGGGTAGCTTACCCGGCCTGCTGTGAAGTTTTTCCGGATGTTGCCCCCGGCTTATTTACCCACCAGATCCCGGCGCACACCAGCACCAGCGCAACCGCATATTTCGGTTCAAAAATATTCTCGCCAAGGAAGATGGCCGACAGCACGGTTCCGGCTACCGGGATGACAAAGTTGAACGGCGCAATCATGCTCACGCGGTTATGCTTCAGCAGCACGCTCCACAAAGCAAAAGCGATGGAGGAGAGCAGCGTCAAATAAGCCAGAACCAGCACCGCTGCGGAGCTGTGAACCTCGAGGGTTCCGCCGGTCAGGTAACCGCCGCCAACCAGCACCAGACCGCCAAACGCCAGCTGCCAGCCGGTCATCACCGTTGGGTCAACCGTTTGTGAAATGCGTTTACCATATAGCGTCGCCGCCGACAGAATAAAAGCCGCCAGCACCACAAAACCATCTCCTTGCCAGACAAAGCTAAAATCGCTCAATGAATGATTAAAGTTCACCAGCATGACGCCGGCAAAACCGAGAATGCAGCCGATGGCCTTGTTATAGCTCAGCTTGTCATTCTGATAGATGAAGTGCGCCAACAGGACGCTGAAGAAGGTTCCGGTAGCGTTCATAATCGAGCCCTTCACGCCGGTGGTAAACGCCAGGCCCACGTAGAAGAAAACGTACTGGATAGACGTTTGCGTAACGCCCAGTATCGCCAGCTGCCCGCACTGACGCGGATTTAAGCGGGCAATCGGCTTACGTTGCACCAGCGCGAAGAGCAGCAGCAGGGTTCCGGCAAACAGGAAGCGATAGCCAGCAAAAACGATTTTTGACGGCACATCATCAGTGGCAATCTGAAACAGTTCATAGCCGCTTTTAATCGCCGGATAGGAGCTTCCCCACAGCAGGCAGCAGAGGGTTGCGCAGGCATAAGCCACATTCTTGCGGGAAAATATTGAGGGTGCGTCCATTCACTTTACCAGAAATAAAATAGTGTTTTATTTTATTATCCAGAAAGTTGCTAAGAATAGCCACCATACCAGGAAAAGATTAAGCAAATACAGAAAAGCAAAACGCCGGCACAGGGCCGGCGTCTCGACGTGAGTTGAGTAATAAATTACTCAGCTACAACGTTAACAACCAGTTTAGCGAAGACTTCGCTGTGAACCTGGAAGTCCACTTCGTGCTCACCGGTGGTGCGCAGAACGCCGTTCGGCAGACGAACTTCGCTCTTAGCAACGGCAACGCCAGCTGCAGTTACAGCGTCAGCGATGTCGCGAGTACCGATGGAACCGAACAGTTTACCTTCGTCGCCAGATTTAGACGCGATGGTAACGGTGCCCAGTGCGTTGATTGCTTCAGCACGTGCGTTAGCAGCGCTCAGAACTTCTGCCAGTTTGGCTTCCAGTTCAGCACGGCGTGCTTCGAAGAATTCAACGTTTTTCTTGGTAGCAGGAACAGCTTTACCCTGTGGTACCAGGAAGTTACGAGCATAGCCCGCTTTAACGTTAACCTGATCACCCAGGCTACCCAGGTTTGCTACTTTATCAAGCAGAATAACTTGCATTACCTTATCCTCTCAAAGTCGTATTAATGGACCGTGACCGATTACTGATGACGATCAGTGTACGGCAGCAGGGACAGGTAGCGAGCGCGTTTGATAGCGCGAGCCAGCTGACGCTGATATTTTGCACGGGTACCGGTGATACGGCTCGGGACAATCTTACCGCTTTCGGTGATGTAGTTTTTCAGCGTAGCGATATCTTTATAGTCGATCTCTTGAACGCCTTCCGCGGTGAAACGGCAGAACTTGCGACGACGGAAATAACGTGCCATATGGCTAGTCTCCAGAATCTATCAATTCAATCTGCTCGGCATGCAGAACCATTTTGCTCAAGCCGTTCTTTGCCTTGTGGCAAGAGATGAACCCTCGAACGATTACTGCGCTACCGACCGTTATACTGTGAGTAATGGCCTGGTTCTGGTGTCCGCTGATTATCACGGGCATCTGGCACCACGCCTGCCGGTGAAAACCGGCTTCCTCCTGCACTGAACGATGCTCAAGCACGAACTGGCAGTGTGGAATTCCTGACGGGCTGACCTTACGAAGTGGAGTCCTGCAAACAATGCCGGACAGCTCCAGACGATTGGTCATCAGGATTACTCTTCAGAATCCCCAGCTTCAGAATCATCTGCGGTTTCGTTAGCGAAATCTTCGCGACGCTCACGGCGCTCGTCTTTCGCTTTAACCATCGGAGATGCTTCGGTAACAGCGTGCTTAGTACGCATTACCATGCTGCGGATAACGGCGTCGTTGAAGCGGAAGTTAGTTTCCAGCTCATCGATCGCTTCCTGCGGCGCTTCAACGTTCAGCAGAACGTAGTGAGCTTTGTGCAGTTTGTTGATCGGATAAGCCAGCTGACGGCGGCCCCAGTCTTCCAGACGGTGGATCGTACCTTCTGCTGCAGTGATTGCACCAGTGTAACGTTCGATCATGCCCGGAACCTGTTCGCTCTGGTCAGGATGGACCATAAAAACGATTTCGTAATGACGCATCGAATTGCTCCTTACGGATTATTCAGCCTCCTGTCTGGGTCAGCCGCGGCCCATGGAGGCAAGGAACGTGTTAAAGGGCGGCTGAAAAATTGACGCGTCATAATACGGGCGAGCGGGGTTTAAGACAAGTGAATTGTGCAAATAATTCGCACTAAGCGCAAAGTGACCCTAAGCCAGTGATTTAAAATTAATCAACAGCGGAAGCGACAATTTTTTGAACAACTGCATCAGAAATGGTCGCGATGCGCCAGAGAGGCAGCGATTACAATTAGATCAGAAGCAATCCATACCCCAGGGAAGCGGGTGAACGTCAGGACTGTCATAAGGAGCGTAGATGATGAAATACATCCTCATAACCATGATGGCAGCGCTTTTGTTATGCGCCAACGCGCTGGCTGCTATTAAAATCGATGCCCGCCAGGCCCGCAATATGGATGATGTGCAGAGCCTCGGCGTTATCTATATCAACCATAACATCGCCACCGAGCAGGAAGCTGACCAGGCGCTTAGCCAGCAGAGCGATGTTCAGGGAGCGAAATACTTCCAGCCAATCCTTATTCATGAACCGGGAAGCGATGGGCAAATTCACGCCAGCGCCGTCATTTACCGCTAACGCCTCCGGAGCGCTGACTTCATCCAATAACAGAGGAAGTCAGCGATGCTCCTGCCCGGCCCGCTGACGTTGCTCAATTCGACACAAAACACAGAACCTGATGTTTGTAAGGCGTCAGCCGCGTCGCGGAAGAGAGCGTTGCTTAATGCAATTGAGAATTATTTTTCCTCGTGACTTATCAGCCTGCGCGTAACCTGATTTAATCTCTCTTTAACTACATGATTCTCTGGAGTGATTCATGGTTCCGCGTTTTGCCACGCTCAGCCGTATCCCAAAAGGGGTTTGGGTGCTGGGCGGCGTTAGCTTGCTCATGGATGTTTCCTCAGAAATGATCCACAGCCTGCTCCCTTTATTTATGGCCACCACGTTGGGAGCCAGCGTGATTATTATCGGCATTATCGAAGGCGTGGCGGAAGCCACCGCGCTGATGCTGAAGGTGTTTTCCGGCGTCATCAGCGATTATGTCGGCAAACGTAAAGGGCTGGCGCTGCTCGGCTATGGTCTGGGAGCGCTGAGTAAGCCTCTTTTTGCTATCGCCCCTACCTCCGGCATGGTGTTTAGCGCACGAATGATCGACCGCATCGGCAAAGGAATACGCGGCGCGCCGCGGGATGCGCTGGTTGCCGACGTCACTCCCCCGGGAATTCGCGGGGCCGCCTACGGACTGCGCCAGGCGCTGGACACCATCGGCGCGTTTCTGGGCCCGCTGCTTGCCGTCGCGCTGATGTTTCTCTGGGATAACGATTTCCAGTCGATTTTCTGGGTCGCGGCGATTCCCGCCGTCCTCTCAATCGCTCTGTTGGGCTTTGGGTTAAAAGAACCCAACACATCGGTCGTCCAGAAACGCACCAATCCCCTGCGCCGCGAGAATCTCAAGAAGCTTTCCGCCGCTTACTGGTGGGTGGTGGCTATTGGCTCGATTTTCACCCTCTCCCGCTTCAGCGAAGCCTTTCTGGTGCTACGCGCCCAGCAAATGGCGATCCCGCTATTCGCCATACCGCTAGTAATGGTCGCCATGAACCTGGTCTACAGCCTGACTGCCTATCCTTTCGGGAAATTATCGGACAGGATGAGCCACAGCAAAATGCTGCAGTGGGGCCTGCTGGTGCTGATTGCCGCCGATATCGTGCTGGCGCTGAGTAGCCACTGGAGCACGCTTTTAGCCGGCGTCGCGCTGTGGGGTATTCATATGGGCATGACGCAGGGTCTACTGGCGGCAATGGTGGCGCATACCGCCCCGCCTGAACTGCGCGGCACTGCGTTCGGAATGTTCAACCTGATGAGCGGAATCGCGCTACTGCTGGCCAGCGCCGGTGCAGGCGTGCTGTGGGAAATGTTGGGCGCCGCCTCGACGTTTTATGCTGGCGCGATAATTTGCGTCGTGACGCTGATAGGTATGCGCTGTATGCCGTCGGCTTATCAACAACGTTAAAAAAGGCTCCGGAGCAGACCGGTTGATTCATCATAAAGATGAAATGCTCCGGAGCACGTATTTCACTTTTGCCCGTAGTAGGCGTTTGGCCCGTGCTTGCGCATGAAGTGTTTGTCCATCAGCCAGCTATCGATGGGCTTCAGCTGCGGGTTGATCGCGCGGGCTATCCACGCCATCCGCGCCACTTCTTCCATCACCACCGCGTTGTGCACCGCATCGTGCGCATCTTTGCCCCAGGCAAAAGGCCCGTGCTGATAGACCACGACGCCCGGCGTATGCAGCGGCTCAACATCGCCCAGCGTTTCGATAATCACGTGGCCGGTATTCAGCTCATAAGCCTCTTCCACTTCCCGGGGGCTCAACGCCCGGGTGCAGGGGATATCGCCAAAGAAGTAGTCCGCATGGGTCGTTCCCAGCGCGGGAATGGCCAGACCCGCCTGCGCCCAGGCCGTTGCGTGCGTCGAATGAGTATGTACCACGCCCCCCAGACTCGGGTAGCGGCGATACAGCGCCAGATGCGTGGCGGTATCGGAAGAGGGACGATACCGCCCGTCTACCACTCTCCCCTCCAGATCCACGACCACCATATCGTCCGCTTTCATGGCCTCGTAGGCGACTCCGCTGGGCTTAATCGCCACCAGCCCGCGTTCGCGGTCGATAGCGCTGACGTTACCCCAGGTAAAAGTGACCAGGCCGTAGCGCGGTAAATCCATATTGGCTTCAAATACCTGCCGTTTTAGCGTTTGCATTATGCTGCCTCCACCAGACCGGCGCTGGCCATCCTCGCCTTCACCCAATCGCGCGCTTTCGCGACCTCGGCGGCCGGATCGTCGGTCGTTTCGCTCCACATTTCAATTAGATACGGGCCGCAGTAGCCCGTCTGCTTGAGCGTTTCGAAACAACGTTCAAAATCGACGACGCCTTCGCCGAACGGCACGTTTTTAAATACGCCGGGTTTCGTATCTTTTATATGCACCGCCACGATATGCCCCATACCGGCCTGCAGCTCCATCTGCACGTCGTTATCCCAGGCGGAAAGGTTGCCGATGTCCGGATAGAGCTGGAACCACGGATTATTCAGGTAATGAGCATAGCCCAGCGCCTTGCTGATCGAGTTCATCAGCGGATAGTCCATGATTTCCATCGCCAGCGTTACCTGCGCGCGGCTGGCCATTTCAACGCTCTCTTTTAGCCCGTCACGGAAACGACGGCGCGTCTCGTTGTTGGCCTCCTGGTAGTAAACGTCGTAACCCGCCAGCTGAATAACGCGAATGCCTACATCCTGCGCCAGCTGAATGGCTTTGCGCATAATCTCCAGCCCCTGCGCCCGTACCGCGTCGTCTTCGCTACCGAGCGGGAAGCGCCGATGGGCGCTCAGGCACATAGAGGGCACGCGCACCCCGGTTTCGGCAATCGCGTTAACCAGCGCGAAGCGCTGCTCCCGGCTCCAGTCGAGTCGGGCCAGGCGGGCGTCAGTTTCATCGACCGACATTTCGACGAAATCAAAACCGAGCGCCTTAGCCAGCTGCAGGCGTTCCAGCCAGCACTCCCCGGCGGGGAGCGCTTTTTCATAGATGCCGAGCGGAATATGTTTCGACAGCATAGCCGCTCCTTAGCCCCACAGTTGGGCGATAGAACGTTTGAACTGCCGGGCGGCTTCCACCGGCGAAGCAGCGTCGCGAATGCTGCGCCCGGCGATAAAGACGTGGATCGGAATTCCCTGGAACAGCGGCAAATCCTCCAGCGCCAGGCCGCCGGTGACGGTGACTTTAAAGCCCATATCGGACAGGCGTTTGATAGCGTTAATATCCGCCTCGCCCCATGCCACCCCGGCCGCCTGGGCGTCGCGGCTACGGTGATAGACTACCTGCTGGATACCCGCTTCGCGCCACTCCTGCGCCTGCTCCCAGGTCCAGTAGCCGGTCAGTTCAATCTGAACGTCGCCGTTGAACTCTTTCGCCACGTCCAGCGCGCCTTTGGTGGTGTTGATGTCCGCACAGCAGATCACGGTTACCCAGTCGGCGTTGGCTTCAAAGCACATGCGGGAGAGGATTTTACCAGCATCGGCGATTTTAGCGTCCGCCAGCACGATTTTGTTGGGATAGAGCGCCTTCAGGTCGCGAACGGCACGAACGCCTTCAGCCACGCAAAGGATGGTGCCGACTTCAATAATATCCACTTCATCGGCTATCAGGCGCGTCGTTTCATACGCGGAAGACATGGATTGATTATCGAGCGCAACCTGCAACATAGGTAATGACATTTTCTCTTCCTTTTAAACGGCCGCCGCCGTGGCGTTATCAATTAAATCCAGCACTTGCTGCGCGGTGCGGCAGGCGCGTAAACGGTCAAAATTGGCTTCGTCTTCAAACAGATTGACGATCTGCATAATGCCCACTTCCTGATGGGTATTGGCATCCACGGCCGCCATGGTGATCAGGATGTCGACCGGGTCGTTATCCTCATGATTGAAAACCAGCGGCGTTTTCAGCGTGACCAGCGCAAAGCCAGTTTTCTTGACCCCCTCTTCCGGGCGACCGTGCGGCATCGCCAGGCCGGGAGCTATCACAAAATAAGGGCCGTGCTGAGCTACGCCATCCAGAATGGCCTGGTAGTAGCGCGGCTCTACCACATCGGCTTTCACCAGCAAATCAACGCTCAGCTTGACGGCTTCCTGCCAGGTGCTGGCATCAGCCTGTAAAAGGATGGAGTTATTCTCCACCAGCGAATCACGTAATTTCATTTGGCGTCCTTACTTCACATCCTGCGGAAAGTGCGCTTTGATCACTTCCAGCAGTTTTGGGCCAAAATCCGCTGGCGAGAGCATGTTGCGTACGCCAACCACGTATTTATTGCCGGAGACGCTAATCTCACCGGCGATATGGGTGGAGGCGATGATAATGTCCGCGCCGTTTAGTTCGCTTTTATATTCCCCCACCGCGCAGCTGTTCACCGTGTGATCGATATTTGACTGGGTCAAAAACTGGTCCACCTTCATCTTCATGATCATGGAACTTCCTTGCCCGTTGCCACATACAGCCAGAATACGTACGGTCATAGTCAAAACTCCTTATTGAGCAGAAGCATCTGCCAGTTGTTTTTCCGCGTCCTCTTCAGCACGCAGCGTGCGCCCTGCGAAGAACATATAAGCCAGTGCAATAATGATGATGACGGCCATAAACGCGATACCGATGGAGGCGAAGCCCTGCATCATCGGCGGCGCCAGAATTGACCAGTCCGCCATGCCCATCCAGGCGCTCATGCCGGTCAGCTTCACCGCCCAGACGCAGCCAAAGATTTCAATCATTCCCATCACCAGGCAAATCTTGAGCGCCGCGCGCCAGCCGCCAAAGTGGTTAGCAAAGACGCCGATGGTGGCGTTCGAGAAGAACATCGGGATAAAGCCCGGAATAATCAGAATGGAAGAGCCGACGCCCACCAGAATACCGACGGCGATCAGCTGGCCGATGGTGCCCCACATAAAGCCCCAGACGACGGCGTTTGGCGCAAAGCTATAGATCGCCGCACAGTCAATGGCCAGTACGGCCCCGGGAATCAGGCGCTGTGAGATGCCGTTAAACGCCTCGGAGAGCTCGGCGACGAACATGCGCACGCCCTGGGTGATAATGAAAATAGCCACGGCGAACGAGAAGCCCGTTTGCAGGATATAGACCGTCCAGTGGGTATTGCCCGCCATCGCCTGTACGGTATCGATGCCGAAGGAGAGCAGGATCGCGCCGAAGAAAATGGTCATCACAATGGCCGTGGAGACGATGTTGTCGTGAAAGATGTTCAGCCAGCCCGGCAGCTTAAGATCTTCAACGCTCTCCTCTTTTTTACCCAGATACGGAGCGACCTTGTAAGCAATCCATGAAGCGAACTGTTGCTGGTGACCGATGGAGAAGCCGCAGCCGTCGGTCACTTCCTGGGTCGGCTTGTACATCATGTTCGAGGTAATGCCCCAATAGAGCGATACCAGCACCGCCGTACAGATGATGGTCGTCCACATCGGGTAGCCGAAGATGTAAAAAGAGACGGCAATCAACCCAGCCTGCTGGAACATGATGTGCCCGGTCAGCATGATGGTGCGAATACCGGTAATACGCCGCAGCAGGACGTAACAAATATTCAACGCCAGAGCTAACAGCACGGCATAGCCCACCCAGCTGTAGGCGTCTCCCATGCGTTCGATCGTGGCCATCATTGATGCGTAGGTATCGGAGATAGCCCCGTTAATGCCATAAACCTCAGACATTTTCGCCACTACCGGCTTAAAGGTGCTGGTCAGAATGCCGGAGCCGGCCTGCAACAGCATAAAACCGATAATGGTTTTAATCGTCCCTTTAACAATAACGCTGGCGCTTTTACGCAGCAGGATATAGCCCAGGCAGGTCACAATCCCCAGCAGTAGCGGGGCGTTAGTCATTACCTGGTTAAAGAACACGGTAAAGATGTGGTAGAGAATCTCCATAACACACTCCAGAAGGTGGACGCTCTGAACGCACGCTACGCTCAGGGTTTGTTGTTGGGATCACTCTAATAATCAAAAATAATCACAACAAGATTATATTTGATTAAATGTGACGCAAGCCGCAAATAATCACACAATCCGCTATCGTATTAATTCTCATTTTCATAAAATAAAAAATAACACATTAAAATCAATAAAATATAATTCCACCTATATCATAAAATATGTCTTAACCTCCGTTTACCCCTTAGGATTGCCCCCAGAACAGGCAAAATTCAGGATTGCAATCCTGAACAAACGATGCCAGTATTCTTCAAAACAAATCACAATGTGATTACTTTTGATAATATGTGAGGGGAAAATAAATGAGTAAAGTGCAAACCATCACCCGCGAATCATGGATCCTGAACACTTTTCCGGAATGGGGCAGCTGGCTGAACGAAGAGATTGAGCAAGAGCAGGTGGCGCCGGGCACCTTTGCCATGTGGTGGTTGGGTTGTACGGGCATCTGGCTAAAATCCGAAGGCGGAGCCAATATCTGCGTCGACTTCTGGTGCGGCACCGGCAAGCAAAGCCACGGCAACCCGCTGATGAAAACGGGCCACCAGATGCAGCGCATGGCGGGTGTGAAGAAGCTCCAGCCAAACCTGCGGACCACTCCGTTTGTCCTCGATCCGTTCGCCATTCGCCAGATCGACGCCGTGCTGTCTACCCACGATCATAACGATCATATTGATGTGAACGTAGCCGCCGCGGTCATGCAGAACTGCGCCGAAGACGTACCGTTTATCGGCCCGCAAACCTGCGTCGATCTGTGGATGGGCTGGGGCATTCCGAAAGAACGCTGCATAGTGATGAAACCGGGTGATGTGGTTAAAATCAAAGATATTGAAATCCACGCGCTCGACGCCTTTGACCGTACCGCCCTGATCACCTTACCCGCAGAACAAAAAGCCGCGGGCGTGCTGCCGGATGGGATGGATCAGCGCGCGGTGAACTACTTGTTTAAAACGCCGGGCGGCAACCTGTACCACAGCGGCGATTCTCACTACTCTAACTACTACGCGAAGCACGGGAATGAGCACCAAATCGACGTGGCTCTGGGCTCCTATGGCGAGAACCCGCGCGGCATTACCGACAAAATGACCAGCGCCGATATCCTGCGCATGGCCGAGTCGCTGAATACCAAAGTGGTGATCCCTTTCCATCACGATATCTGGTCAAATTTCCAGGCCGATCCGCAGGAGATCCGCGTTCTGTGGGAAATGAAAAAAGACCGCCTGAAGTATGGCTTTAAGCCATTTATCTGGCAGGTCGGCGGGAAGTTCACCTGGCCGCTGGATAAAGACAACTTTGAATACCACTATCCTCGCGGATTCGACGATTGCTTCACCATGGAACCGGACCTCCCCTTTAAGTCCTTCCTCTAAGGCATCTCCGGCGGGAGCCCCCGCCGGAAATTATCCCCGTCAGCATTAGTATTTTCACCTGATTTCAAATATCATCTTTGCTTATCACTTTTAATCGGATTTGCTCATGACGGAAGCGCAAAGACATCAAATTTTACTGGATTTGCTGGCACAAACGGGATTTGTCACCGTGGAGCAGGTGATTTCCCGACTGGGAATTTCTCCGGCGACGGCACGGCGCGATATCAATAAGCTCGACGACAGCGGCAAACTAAAAAAAGTCCGCAACGGCGCGGAAGCCATCAGCGAGCAGCGCCCGCGCTGGTCACCAATGAATATTCACCAGGCGCAAAACCACGACGAGAAAGTGCGGATTGCACGTGCGGCTTCGCAACTGGTCAACCCCGGCGAAAGTATTGTTATCAACTGCGGCTCTACCGCCTTCCTGCTTGGGCAAGAGCTGTGCGGAAAACCGGTACAGATCATCACGAACTATTTGCCGCTGGCCAATTACCTGATCGATCAGGAACACGACAGCGTCATCATTATGGGCGGACAGTATAACCGCAGCCACTCCATCACCCTGAGCCCGCAGGGCAGCGAAAACAGCCTGTACGCCGGGCACTGGATGTTTACCAGCGGGAAAGGTCTCACCGCCGAAGGGCTATATAAAACCGATATGCTGACAGCGATGGCGGAGCAAAAAATGCTTAACGTCGTCGGTAAACTCGCGGTACTGGTCGACAGCAGTAAAGTTGGCGAACGCGCCGGAATGCTGTTTAGCCAGGCCGGGCAAATCGACCTGGTGATTACCGGAAAACAGGCGGATGAAGCGATCCTCAAGCAGCTTGAGGATCAGGGCGTTCAGGTGATTCGCGTTTAAAGATGGCGTTGAAAAAACGCCACCGTCGCTGCTAACGCCTCTGGCGTAATGCGGTGACGGACGCCCTTCTGCCAGAGGCAGGTTAACTTATCGGTCATTTCATGTTGCCGCAGCGCCTGCTGCAGACGGAAAGTCTCTTCCGGAGGCACCACATCATCTTCATCGCCGTGCCAGAGCAGCAGCGGCCGACTGGCAAGCGTCGCCAGCTGCTGGCTGACGTCCCAATCCGCCAGCTGTGCTGCATCAAATGAAGGCGAAGGGAAAAGCCTCTGCGAGAGCGTACTGAAATAGCCAGACCCCATCAGGCAGGCAACGCTTTTCAGCTCTGGATGATGGGTCATTATCCCCAGCGCCGTCATTCCGCCCATCGATGCTCCGGCAACCGCCAGCCTGTCATCAGCAAGCCATCCCTGCGCGCGAATCGCCTCCTGTAATGCCGGAAATTCAGCAAAATTTTGCATCAGGATCGGCCAGAAGCGCTGCATCCGCCCTTGTTCATCTCCCTGATAGCGCGCACCGTGTTCCGCCGCATCGGGCATAATGACCCGAAACCCGGCCTCTGCCAGAGCAACGGCAAAGTAGCTGTAGACTAGCTTAGAAGAGGTAAATCCATGATAAAAGACGATGCAAGGCAGCGGTGAATCCGCAGCGCCGTGCGGGCACGCATGGAGAACTTCCCCACCCGCAAGGTTACGCATTTCTAGTGCAATCATTTACCGTCTCCTTTCTCTATAGTGGTGTGGTGCTATGTTATTACTCGAGTCTCTTGTTCGCACATGATTCATAATCTTGAGAACCAGATTACGCTTTCACGATATTTTCATTCGAAAATCGCGTACCGGATAACAATTTGGGAACATTCCCCAGAAATGAGATTCAGGCTACCACTACACTATGACTATCAGGAAACGAGATATGGCTATGCGTAGGTTTATACCCTGGCTATTGGCTATCGCTTTAAGCGGCTGTAGTGCGCTACAAGGGACGCCAGAAGCGCCGCCGCCAGCAACCGACCATCCGCAAGAGATCCAACGTAATCAGACGATGGGCTTGCAGAAGATGGGCACGGTGAGTGTCTTAAAGTACGGCTCACCGATGGATGTCGAGGCTGCGCTAAAAGTCAAAGCTGAAGCAGCTAAGGCGGATTACTACGTCATCATTATGATTGATGACACCATGGTTCCCGGCCAGTGGTATTCGCAGGCGATTTTGTACCGTAAATAGCGGTCAATCTTTAAGCGAGCTTTACACTGCTTTGCGCCCATTCACGTTCTCCTGTGCATAATAACGTTCGGCCAGCTGTAACCTGGCAGAACGTTAGCAACGGACTGCCCTCAGGACTATGTGAAATGGAGCTGACGATGAAACGAAATTTTTCCCTACCCAGCCTGATGTTGACCACCGTCACGGCCAATACCTCCGCGCAGTCAGCGGAGTTTGCCAGCGCTGACTGCGTGACTGGCCTGAACGAAATTGGCCTGATTTGCGTTAACAATATTTCCGGCAGCCAGCAGGACGTTGAACATGCTATCGCCTTGCAGGCCGATGAGCAGGGCGCGTCCTGGTATCGCATCGTCCAGATGTACGAAGAGCAGCAGCCGGATAACTGGCGGGTACAGGCCATTCTCTATGCCTGAGGCGCCTGACGTCCACGCCCCATTGCCCGTAGCAGCAAGTCGTCCAGCGTCTGCTCGTCCAGACGCATGCCGCCGCGCGTGTCGAGCATCATACGGCACCAGACTTCCGCCAACGGCGGTGAAGCAACGCGTAATACCTGCGCGCCAGCGCCCAGCCTATAGACCAGCCGGGTAATTTCCCGCCCCTGCGCTTCCACAGGTCGCCGCAACCATTGCTGCAACTGCCGCCATGCGCGATCGAAATGACGGTTTTGCCCTTTCACTTCCGCGCACTCCGCCGCCAGTAGTTCAAGCGCCGCAGGCTGCTTCATCAGTACACGCATCACGTCCAGGCACATAATATTAGCGGAACCTTCCCAGATACTGTTTACCGGCATTTCGCGGTACAAACGCGGTAGTTCACTCTCTTCGCAATAGCCCGATCCCCCCAGCACCTCCATCGCTTCAGCGACGAAGGCGATCCCGGATTTGCAGACCGCAAATTTTGCCGCGGGCGTGAAAAGCCTTGCCCATAGCGCTTCCTGCGCATCACCGCGTCTGTCCCAGGCGCGCGCCAGGCGGAACAGAAAGGCGGTTTGCCCTTCCAGCCGCAGCGCCATTTGCCCCAGAACCTGACGCATCATCGGTTGATCGACCAGATTTTTGCCAAATGCCTGGCGCTGCAGAGCATGATACAGGGCGACTGAATAAGCCCGGCGCATCAGCGCATGGCTGCCCAGCGCGCAGTCAAATCGGGTCAGGCCCCCCATCTTAAGAATCTGACGGATGCCATCGCCCTCTTCCCCGATCGGCCAGCCGCAAGCATTGTAAAACTCAACCTCGCCACTGGCGTTCGCGCGGTTACCTAATTTATCTTTCAGCCTTTCCAGGCGTACGCCGTTACGCTGACCGTCCGGCAGCAGACGCGGGACAAAAAAGCAGGAGAGTCCCGCCGGCGCCTGCGCCAGCACCAGATGAGCATCGCTCTGCGGTACCGAGAAAAACCATTTATGACCGATAAGATGATAAAAGCCTTCGGCGGTTTTTTCCGCACGCGTCGTGTTGCTCAGGACATCGGATCCCCCCTGCTTTTCCGTCATCCCCATTCCGATAAGCAGCCCTCGCTTCTGGTTACCCGGCGCCAGATGCGGATCGTAGCGATCGCTTAGGAGCGGCGATAGCCAGTCGCTAAAAGCCCCGGGTAAGGAGCGCTGCAGCAATGGAATAGCGGCAAAGGTCATCGTGACGGGGCACAGGGTTCCCGCCTCGACCTGCGCATGCAGCATAAAGCGGGCAGCGCGGGCAATGAAGGCACCTTCGCGAGCGTCATCCTGCCAGGCAAGGTTATGCACCCGGTTAGCGCATAATCCTTGCATCAGCAGATGCCAGGCGGGATGGAAACGAACATCGTCAAGCCGCGATCCCGTCGCATCATAGCGCAATAGTTCCGGCGGATTACCGTTAGCCAGACGCCCCAGCTCCAGCGATTCTGCCGTCCCCAGCTGTTGGCCAATACTCGCCAGCAGATCGCCATCCCAGCCCGCGCCTTCGCGGACAACGGCTTCACGCAGGGCGGTATCGGACAGGAATAAGTTGCTGTTACACAGCGGCGCGGGTTGATTAAATACGGTATGAGTTTGCCAGTGCATGATGTTTCCCTCCTTCAATGGCTCTGCCGATAAGTATGGACAACGGCGCACTTTCCGTCAGAGAACTCTGTTATAAAGTTCTCTCACAATCTGAAAGGGAATTTCATGATTCATTTAATTATTGAAGATCGGGAAAACGCACTGACCTATATTCCGCTTATCCGTCGGCATCTACCCCATCTGGCGATTAACGCCATCAAGCAGAACCTGAACGCTTCGGGCTACGTTACCTCATTTGATGAAAGCAAAATTTGCGACGATATCCTTGAAGAGCAGAATCCTGTTGGAAATTTTCTCAATCTCATCAAGATATTAAAAAATCGGGGCGCGCAGCTTAAATTCATCGAGCAAACGGGAGATGAACCAGGAGAGGCGTTATCCTTAAGCCAGCTATTGAACTATGTGGAAAGAGGTCTGGAAATCGCCCGTCAGACGGAACGAGAAGATGAACAGGCAAGACGAAGATAAGCCATCCCGGAGAATGGCTTATACAGGAAGAAGAGATTAGCTGCGCTGACGCACCGCTTCAAACAGGCAAATCCCGGTGGCGACCGATACGTTCAGCGACGAGACGCTGCCGGCCATCGGAATGCTGATCAATTCGTCGCAGTGCTCGCGGGTCAGGCGTCGCATGCCTTCACCTTCCGCGCCCATCACCAGCGCCAGCGAACCGGTCATCTTGCTCTGGAACAGCGTATGGTCGGCTTCACCCGCGGTACCGACGATCCAGACGTTCTCTTCCTGCAGCAGACGCATGGTGCGTGCCAGGTTGGTGACGCGAATGAGCGGAACGTTCTCCGCCGCGCCGCAGGCGACTTTTTTCGCCGTGGCATTCAGCTGCGCGGAGCGATCTTTGGGCACAATCACCGCATGTACTCCTGCAGCATCAGCGCTACGCAAACAGGCGCCGAGGTTGTGCGGATCGGTCACGCCGTCGAGGATCAAAAAGAATGGCTGATCGAGAGAAGCGATCAGATCCGGCAGATCGTTCTCCTGATACTGACGTCCGGGCTTCACGCGGGCAATAATTCCCTGATGAACGGCGCCTTCGCTTTTCTCATCGAGAAACTGGCGGCTGGCGACCTGAATCACTACGCCCTGTGCTTCCAGAGCATGGATCAGCGGCATAAGGCGCTTATCCTCACGGCCTTTCAGAATAAAGACTTCCTGAAAACGCTCAGGTGCGCGCTCCAGCAGTGCCTGCACCGCGTGGATGCCGTAAATCATTTCACTCATTTATCTACTCGTTTTAGGTTCTGTTATCAGTTCCCTTCACCCCGACCACTGCGGAATAACGCAAGAAGCCAGGGTAAAGGAAATCTCATTACTCAGCTATTTTCTTTTTCGCCGCGCGCCTGGCTTTGGTCGCAGCAGCTATCTTTTGGGTTTTCGCCGACGGCTTCTTCGCTTTCTTCTCGCCTTTTGGCTGAGCGGCCTTCGGCTGGGATTGACCTTTCGGTTTACGGAATGCGCTATCCGGCTCGAAGTTTACCTGCTTACCAGCCTGGCGGCGACGTCCGGAAGCTTTACCTGCCGCCCCTTTCTTCGCCTTTTCACGCTCGGTCTTACCGACGTTGCGCGGGGCGCGCTCGCTGGAGATAAGCGAGAAATCAATTTTACGCTCATCCATATTCACCGCTTCAACGCGTACTTCAACGCGATCGCCCAGACGATAGGTTTGACCGCCGGATTCACCGATCAGACGCTGTCCTACCTGGTCGAAACGGTAGTAATCGTTATCAAGGGAAGAGACGTGCACCAGACCATCGATAAATAGTTCATCAAGACGTACGAAGAAACCAAAGCCGGTCACGCTGGCAATCACGCCCTTAAAGACGTTACCGACCTGATCCAACATGAAATCACACTTCAACCAGTCCGAAACATCGCGCGTCGCTTCATCAGCACGGCGCTCGGTCATCGAACAGTGCGCCCCCAGCTGCAGCATCTCATCCATGCTGTAGTGCCAGCCGCCGGTCTCAGTGCTATTACCTTTATGCCCTTGCTCTTTCGCCAGTAAATACTTGATCGCGCGATGCAGCGACAGGTCAGGATAGCGGCGAATCGGCGAAGTAAAGTGAGCGTAAGATTGCAGCGCCAGACCAAAGTGGCCGCGGTTTTCCGGATCGTATACTGCCTGTTTCATCGAGCGCAGCAGCATAGTTTGCAGCATCTCAGCGTCAGGACGGTCGGCGATAGACTGCAGTAATTGCGCATAGTCGCGCGGCTCCGGCTTGTTGCCGCCAGGCAGCTCAAGCCCCAGCTCTGCAAGAACCGAACGGAATGCGGTAATCGCTTCGGTGCTTGGTTTGTCATGGATACGGAACAGCGCCGGCTCCTCGGCCTTCTCAACGAAGCGCGCCGCGGAAATGTTCGCCAGGATCATGCACTCTTCAATCAGCTTGTGCGCGTCGTTACGCTGAGTCTGCTCAATACGTTCAATACGACGTTCAGCATTAAAGATGAATTTAGCTTCTTCACTCTCAAATGAGATACCGCCACGCTCTTCACGCGCGCCGTCCAGCACTTTGTAGAGGTTGTGTAGCTCTTCAATGTGCTTGACCAGCGGCGCGTACTGTTCACGCAGATCCCGATCGCCCTGCAGCATATGCCAGACTTTGGTATAGGTCAGACGGGCATGAGAGCTCATCACCGCTTCGTAGAATTTAAAGCCGGTGAGACGGCCCTTAGCCGAAATCGTCATTTCACAAACCATACAGAGTCTGTCGACCTGAGGATTCAGTGAGCACAGGCCGTTAGAGAGAACTTCAGGCAGCATGGGAACGACCTGCGACGGGAAGTAGACCGAGGTGCCGCGGCTGCGCGCCTCGCCATCCAGCGGCGTACCAGGACGCACGTAGTAGCTCACATCGGCAATCGCCACCCACAGACGCCAGCCGCCGCCGCGTTTCTTCTCGCAGTACACGGCATCATCAAAGTCACGGGCATCTTCGCCATCAATAGTAACCAGCGGCAGATTACGCAAATCCACGCGACCGGCTTTCGCTTCTTCCGGTACCTGCTCTTTCAGGCCAGCAACCTGTTTTTCTACTGCTGGCGGCCAGACGTAAGGGATTTCATGGGTGCGCAGGGCCATATCGACCGCCATGCCGGTACCCATGTTGTCGCCGAGGACCTCAACAATTTTGCCGACCGCTTTGGTGCGCCGGGTTGGACGCTGGGTCAGCTCAACCACCACTACAAAGCCCATCCTCGCGCCCATGATCTCTTCGGGAGGAATCAGGATATCGAAGCTCAAGCGGCTATCATCAGGCACAACGAAGCCTACGCCCGCTTCGGTAAAGTAGCGGCCCACAATCTGGCTGGTTTTGGGCACCAGCACGCGGACGATACGCGCTTCCCGGCGGCCTTTACGGTCGGCGCCTAACGGCTGCGCCAGTACCTGATCGCCGTGAATGCAGGTTTTCATCTGCTCGGACGACAAATAAAGGTCATCTTTACGGCCTTCAACGCGCAGGAAGCCATAACCGTCGCGGTGGCCAATAACGGTCCCCTTTAGCAGATCGAGACGTTCCGGCAGCGCATAGCACTGACGACGCGTAAAGACCAGTTGACCATCGCGTTCCATTGCGCGCAGTCTGCGGCGCAATGCTTCTTGTTGTTCTTCGCCTTCAATATTCAGCTCAATTGCCAGCTCATCTCGGCTGGCCGGTTTTTCACGTTTTGCTAAATGATCGAGGATAAATTCCCGGCTCGGGATTGGATTAGCGTATTTTTCAGATTCGCGGTCCAGGAAAGGATCTTGTGACATGTCGGTTCCTCCGTTGTCATCTCCAGTGAAGTTTACGTCACTCCACCAGTAATAATTTATAAAGCGGTTGATTCTTTTCAACCAAATCGGCCAGCGTGTAGTTATCCAGTTCCTTGAGAAAACTTTGCGCGGCTTCAGCAAGCGCCTGTTTCAGACGACAGGCGGGCGTAATATGGCAAAATTCACTGCTGCAGTTGACTAAAGAGAGCGGCTCCAGATCGCGAACCACATCACCCACGCGAATCATATTTGCCGGTTTCCCCAGACGAATTCCGCCGTTCTTTCCCCGAACCGCCGTCACATAACCCACGCGGCTCAGCTGATTGATTATCTTAACCATATGATTACGGGAAACGCCGTAAACCTCCGTCACTTCGGAGATACTGGTCATTCTTCCATCCGGCAGCGACGCCATATAAATCAGCGCGCGTAGTCCGTAATCAGTGAAACTCGTTAACTGCACAATCAACCTCAGGGAAAAGAAAAACAGAGTGCGTCGGTAGACGTAATTACTATTGATGATAAACCAGCCAGCGCTCAGGCCGCTAATTTATTTAAATGGGGCGGGCGAACAGCAAAAACAAGAGGCGCCTGAACGGCGCCCCTGGAGATAATTATGCGTCGAAAGGATCGCGCAGAATCATCGTCTCGGTACGGTCAGGACCGGTAGAGATAATATCAACCGGTACGCCGGTCAGCTCTTCAATGCGGGCGATGTAGTTCAGCGCTGCCTGCGGCAGACCGCTGCGCTCTTTCACACCGAAGGTGGTTTCAGACCAGCCCGGCATTGTTTCATAAACCGGCTCAATACCTTCCCAGTTGTCGGCAGCCAGCGGAGTGGTGGTCACTTCACGGCCATCCGGCATACGGTAGGCAACGCAGATTTTAACTTCTTTCAGGCCGTCCAGGACGTCAAGCTTAGTCAGGCAGAAACCAGACAGTGAGTTAATCTGCACCGCGCGGCGTACCGCAACGGCATCCAGCCAACCGGTACGACGACGACGGCCGGTGGTGGCGCCAAACTCGTTACCCTGTTTACACAGGAACTCGCCGGTTTCATCAAACAGCTCAGTCGGGAACGGGCCTGCGCCTACGCGAGTAGAGTAGGCTTTGATAATACCCAGAACGTAATCAACATAACGCGGGCCCAAACCGGAGCCGGTCGCCACGCCACCTGCGGTGGTGTTGGAAGACGTTACGTACGGATAGGTACCGTGGTCGATATCAAGCAGCGTACCCTGCGCGCCTTCAAACATGACGAAATCGCCACGCTTACGCGCCTGGTCAAGCAGATCGGAAACATCAACCACCATGGAGGTCAGGATGTCGGCAATCGCCATCACGTCATCCAGAACTTTCTGGTAATCAACCGCTTCAGCTTTATAGAAATTCACCAGCTGGAAGTTGTGATATTCCATCACCTCTTTCAGTTTGTCAGCGAAGGTAGCTTTATCAAACAGATCGCCAACGCGTAGACCGCGGCGAGCCACTTTATCTTCGTAAGCCGGGCCGATACCGCGACCGGTCGTACCGATAGCTTTCGCGCCGCGCGCTTTCTCACGCGCAACATCCAGCGCAACATGATATTCGAGGATAAGCGGACAAGCTTCAGAAAGCAGCAGACGCTCGCGAACAGGGATACCACGGTCTTCCAGACCTTTCATCTCTTTCATCAGCGCAGCCGGAGACAGCACCACACCGTTACCGATGATGCTGGTGACATTCTCACGAAGAATTCCTGATGGAATGAGATGGAGGACGGTTTTTTCACCGTTGATTACGAGAGTATGGCCGGCGTTGTGACCGCCCTGATAGCGCACAACATATTTAGCCCGTTCAGTCAGGAGATCGACGATCTTCCCTTTACCTTCGTCACCCCATTGGGTGCCCAGTACGACGACGTTGTTACCCATTTTTCAAAATCACCGTTTGCTTAAAAATGGATTCTACCATCGCTTTTTCAGAGTTACAGCACTTTTTGCACTCAAAAGACGGTAAATTAGTCTACTTTGCGCTCAGCCAATCGTTTTCCTCAACATGTAGTAGATGACGATGCCGGCAACCACAAGTCCCCCGCCAAAGCGGCGTAATAAATTATCCGGTAGCTGGCTCATCGTGGCGACCATACGGCGCCATGCGCGGGGATAAAGCAGCGGTCCAAGCCCTTCAAGTACTAAAACCAGCGCCAGTGCCAACCAGATTGTTGAGTTCATTATTCACCTTTATTTAAATGCAGCCAGTACAGCACCAGTCGCTCACTCGCGTTGAGTTGCACTCACTTCACATTCTCCGCTATTTCATCAATGTTATGAACCGGCTTTATGAAACGAAATACATAACAACCTGTTTTTTCTTAATTTCAATGATCGATTAGCGTACTAACACCAGAAACGAAGATAATGAATTAAGCGCTGGTTTTATAAATGAAGCATTCTCGCAAAACGTAGCATCCGTGGGTTCATTGAATAAAAAACACCGCGGTAATTAATCGCTTTCATCATGTAAAAAAGGCGCCCTGATGGACGCCTTTTTGCATACTCATTGCTTATCAGCGAGTCGCTGCCGCTGGAGATTTCATATAGCGGAAGAAATCACTGTCCGGACTGAGAACCATCACGTCCTGATTGCTCTTGAAGCTGTTCTCGTACGCACGCAGGCTACGGATAAAGGCGTAGAATCCTGGATCCTGACTGAATGCATCAGCAAACAGTTTTGCGGATTCCGCATCGCCTTCACCGCGCAGGATACGCCCCTGGCGCTCGGCTTCCGCCAGCGTTTTGGTGACTTCATAGTCCGCAGTCGCGCGCAGTTTTTCAGCTTCTTCCTGACCCTGTGAGCGATGGCGACGAGCTACCGCTTCACGCTCAGCGCGCATACGGTTGTAGATCGCTTCAGACACTTCAGCAGGCAGGTTGATCTGCTTAATACGAACGTCGACGACTTCAATACCCAGCGCCGCCATACTGTTCGGGTTGATCACCTGAACCTTACCGTTCGTTTCTGCTTCAACTCGCTCCGCCGCTTTGGCGATTGCATCATCGGCAGCCGGCGTACTGACTTCATCTTCTGTGCCCGCAGAGCCTGAGTTCAGGGCATCGCGCACTTCCAGGGTCAAACGACCGCGGGAGTCGGTCACGATGTCTTTCACATCCAGACGACCAATTTCAGAACGCAGACGGTCGGAGAATTTACGCTTCAACAGTACTTCGGCCTGGGAGACGTCACCACCGCCGGTAGCCAGGTAGTAACGGCTAAAGTCGCTGATGCGCCACTTGATATAGGAGTCAACGATCAGGTCCTTTTTCTCTTTGGTAACAAAGCGGTCGGCCTGATTGTCCATCGTCTGAATACGCGCATCGAGCATCTTCACGGATTCAATAAATGGAATCTTGAAGTGAAGGCCAGGCGCATACACCAGCGGTTTGTTTTCATCGTCGCGCAGAACTTTACCAAAACGCAGCGTGATACCGCGCTCGCCCTCTTTGACAACAAAGATGGACATATAGAGCACCACCAGCACGATGACAATTATCGCGATAACAGATTTACGCATCGTTATTCCCCCTGACGCTGGTAGTCGTTACGCTGCGCGTTGGCGCGGCGTTGGTCCATAATGGTGCCTCCCGTAGAGGTAGAAGCGTTACTGGCGCTGCTTGAGCTGGATGCAGGCGGCAGACGCAGCAGATCGCTTGCGCCACTGCTATCACTCTTTGCCGCTGGCGCGCCAGCGCCTTTCAGCATCTGATCCAGAGGCAGAACCATCAGGTTGCTCCCCTTATCGTTAACCAGCACTTTGCGAGTATGGCTCAGCACTTTTTCCATGGTTTCGATATACAGACGCTCGCGGGTGATTTCCGGAGCCGCTTTATACTCAGGCAGAATTTTTGCAAAGCGAGCCACTTCACCCTGCGCTTCAAGAACGGTCTGGGTCTTGTACGCACGAGCCTCTTCAAGGATACGCTGCGCCTGACCGTTAGCCCGTGGCTGAACTTCGTTGGTGTAAGCTTCCGCTTCACGAATGTACTGCTGTTCGTTTTCACGTGCGGCAATCGCATCATCAAATGCGGCTTTCACTTCCTCCGGCGGACGCGCCGTCTGGAAGTTGACGTCCAGCAGGGTGATACCCATGTTATACGGACGAATCGTCTCTTCCAGCTCACGCTGGGTATCGCTACGAATGACGGTACGCCCTTCGGTCAGGATACGGTCCATCGTGTATTTACCAATAACGCCACGCAGCGCGCTGTCGGTTGCCTGACGCAGGCTGTCGTCAGCGCTGGTCACGCTAAACAGATAGCGTTCCGGGTCGGTCACGCGGTACTGTACGTTCATCTCAACGCGCACGACGTTTTCGTCTGACGTCAGCATGACGCCAGAAGCCGCCAGTTCGCGCACCGACTCAACGTTAACCGCCTGAACGTTATCAATGAAGGTGGGTTTCCAGTTAAGGCCAGGCTCAACCAGATGGCTAAATTTACCAAAGCGAGTGACGACGCCACGTTCAGCTTCTTTAATGGTATAGAAACCGCTGGCTGCCCAGATAATAACCGCAGCGGCGGCAACGATGCCGACGATACGTCCGCCCATAGGCCCGCGTGGTCCCTGTGAGCCGCTACCGCCGCCCAGTCCACCTTTCCCGCCGCCCAGGCCGCCAAGTTTTTTACTTAGCTTACGGAAGATATCATCCAGATCGGGAGGTCCCTGCTCGCGACCACCTTTGTTGCCATTTCCCCCAGAGTTGCCGCCTTGGTTATTGCTGCTTCCCCACGGGTCGCGGTCCTGTCCGTTATTACCGGGCTGATTCCACGCCATGTATATGCTCCATATTTGTTTTTGATATCCCCACAGGGGTTAATATCTTCAGGCAAGCTGCAAGGTCAAATCACGTATTCAACCAGCGCTGGCTCTTGTTTACAGAGGCGACGCCAGTCAACGATCGGCATGCGCACCTGCAGACCAACGCTACCGTCATCCTCCATCCACTCTTTCTCTATCGCCTGAAGCTGATAGAATCGGCTTCTCAACCGGCCTTCCTGCGGCGGCAGGCGCAGCGTATGCTGAGCCACTTCACCAGAGAGCCGTTCCGTCAAAGCCTGAAAAAGCAGCGGTACGCCAACCCCGGTCTGGGCGGAAAGCCAGACCCGAATCGGTTTGTTTTCTTCATCCCGATCGATACGCGGCTCAAAATCATCCAGCATGTCGATTTTATTCATGACCAGCAGCGCCGGGATCTCATCGGCCTCGATTTCCGCGAGTACCGTATTTACTGCGTCAATATTTTCCTGCACGCGAACATCCGCCGCATCAATGACATGCAGCAGCAGCGTCGCCTGGCGCGTCTCCTGGAGAGTCGCTTTAAACGCGGCCACCAGATCGTGCGGCAGATGACGAATGAAACCTACGGTATCCGCCAGCACGGTTTCGCCAACATCAGGGACATCGATGCGGCGCAGCGTCGGATCCAGAGTGGCGAACAGCTGGTTCGCTGCATAGACCTCAGCTTCAGTTATCTGATTGAACAGCGTGGATTTACCGGCGTTGGTATAACCGACCAACGACACGGTGGGAATATCGGCTTTGGCCCGTGACCGCCGTCCTTGCTCGCGCTGTTTTTCAACTTTTTCCAGTCGCGACAGGATCTGCATAATACGGTTACGCAGCAATCGGCGGTCAGTTTCGAGCTGGGTTTCACCCGGGCCGCGCAAACCAATCCCGCCTTTCTGTCTTTCAAGGTGGGTCCAGCCGCGAACGAGGCGAGTCGCCATGTGGCGCAGCTGCGCCAGCTCAACCTGCAGTTTCCCTTCGTGGGTACGCGCTCGTTGGGCAAAAATATCTAAAATCAGGCCGGTGCGATCGATAACCCGACATTCGCATAAGCGTTCGAGATTTCGTTCCTGCGCCGGACTCAGGGCATGATCGAAGAGCACGACCGATGCACCGGTCGCTTTTACGGCTTCCGCAATTTCGACAGCTTTACCTTCACCAACAAAATACTTCGGGTGCGGTGCTTTACGGCTACCGGTAATCACCTGCATTGCTTCGACACCGGCGGAAGAGGCCAGAGTTTCAAACTCCTGGAGATCTTCCATATCTTTGTCTTGCGAAAAATAGATGTGTACCAGTACCGCCTGCTCACCGGCATCATAACGGTCAAACAAGCGTAAACCCCTTATAAAATACCAGCGGGGAACGCAGAAAACCTGGCTCCCCGACGTGGAAAAACAGCATCTGCCTTATTCGGCGTCTTCGCTGTCTTGCTGCGGTGCAGAAGAACCCTGCGCACCACCACCGTGGTGATAGTTGTTAGTACCGCCGCCAGCATTGTTGCTGTGGTGTGACACCGGGCGAGACGGGACAACGGTAGAAATTGCGTGCTTATAGACCATCTGGCTGACCGTGTTTTTCAACAGGATCACGAACTGATCGAAAGACTCAATTTGCCCTTGCAGCTTAATACCATTCACCAAATAAATAGAAACCGGAACACGTTCCCGACGCAAAGCGTTCAGGAACGGATCTTGTAAAGATTGCCCCTTAGCCATTCTCTCTTTTCCTTATATGTATGCTTGTTTTGTACTCAGAACCTTACGATTCTTAAAAATTACGCACGATACCGTTCAATTGTACACGTTCAGTCCAGGCTAGCACCAACAACCTGTAATACTTTGTTGAACGCTTGTTCAGGTTGTTCACTGTCTAACCAGTGAATACCTTCCCAACCGCGCAGCCAGGTAACCTGACGTTTAGCTAACTGTCTCGTGGCGCAAACACCTCGATAAACCATTTCATCATACGGGATCTCGCCATTAAGGTAAGACCACATCTGGCGATATCCGACACAACGAATGGAAGGCATATCCGTATGCAAATCTCCCCGGGCAAAAAGCGCCCGCACTTCTGCTTCAAAACCTGAAGCCAACATCTGATGAAAACGCTGTTCTATGCGCTGATGGAGCAGTTCACGGCTCGCCGGGGCGATGGCGAACTGGTGCACCTTATACGGCAGAGCATCACCTGACGTTTGCGTCAGCTCCGTTAAAGTTTTACCCGAAATGAAAAAAACTTCCAGTGCTCGGGAAAGTCTTTGCGGATCATTTGGATGAATACGCGCTGCGGCAACGGGATCTATTTCCTGTAGCTGCTGGTGTAACGCGTTCCATCCCTGCTCTGCGGCCTGTTGCTCAATCCGCGCTCTGACCTGCGGATCTGCCGAAGGCAAAGGCGACAATCCTTCCAGCAACGCTTTGAAATACAACATTGTTCCGCCAACCAGTAGCGGAATACGCCCGGCCGCAACGATATCAGCCATCTCTGCCAGCGCATCGCGACGGAAATCCGCCGCGGAATAAGCCTCGGCCGGGTCCAGAATATCCAGCAGGCGATGCGGCGCAGCGCTCAGCTCCGCGGCATCGGGCTTGGCCGTACCGATATCCATCCCTCGATAGATTAGGGCTGAATCAACGCTAATCAACTCTACTGGCAAAACTTTACGCAGGGCGATAGCCAATGCGGTTTTACCAGAGGCCGTCGGGCCCATTAAAAATATTGCCTTAGGCAGGCTTGCCTCGGTTACATCACTCATCTTTCAGGGCATTCATCGCCGAATGTAAATCAACAGGTTGTAACAGACCACCCGGCGGCGCTTTAACCAGCTGCGGACATAAACGCTCGATATCCGCCAGGACGGCAATCGCCTGCGCCATATTCCACTGCGCATGTTCGCTCGCCAGATTACGCGCTATCCATTGAGCAATATTGTCGGCGTCGCATGTTTTTTGCTGCGCCAGGTAGCCTATCAGTTCAGGAATCAAGATTTGTAAATTTTGTTGTCTTAAGGGTAAAGGCACTGCGCGGATCGTCACGTAGTGCGCATCGGACTGCAGTTCAATACCGACTTCTGCCAGCGCCGACTGCGCCTGCTCAAGCGCGTCCTTTTCTGCCCCGGACACTTTTATCCGCAGCGGGATAAGCAGCGGCTGGGCACAGACCGCCTCCGCGCCCGGCGTTAGCTGCGCCTGGCGTAGCCAGCGCTCGGCAACCGGCAGGGCCAGCAGCGCAAGCTTGCCATCGCGCTCCAGCAGCGCACAGTCGTTATCGACGATCGTCAGCACGCGGCCAAAACTTTGGCTATGGCCTGCCAGGCCTTCCGCTACCGGCGCAGGAGATTTTGGTTTTCGCTCCGCGGCCGGAGTATCCAGCAGTTGGCGATAGAGCGCCCCCTGCTGTTTTTGATAACCTGGCTGCGCATGCGGCCAGCCGGCTCCGCCAGGTGACCCTGTGGCAGCGGATTCTCGCGAGCCGCCGGTGCTGGTATTAAAGCGCGGCGCGACGGGCTCGTCACGATAACGGGGAGCGGCGGTTTCACGCGCAACGGCGGGCTGGGCAAAATGATTGCCGCCTGCCGCAATGCGGTTTTCAGGTACCTGACGCGGCGCGGGCTCTGCGCCCTCTTCTGCCAGGGGAGCGTTCAGCTGCTGCTGCAGAACGCTTAGCACGCCTTGATAGATAAAATCGTGCACCAGGCGCGACTGATGAAAACGCACCTCATGCTTGGCCGGGTGCACGTTCACATCCACCTGATGCGGATCTATCTTCAGGTACAGCACAAAAGCGGGCTGCTGATCGGCGCCCAGTTTGTCTTCGCAGGCCTGACGGATCGCGTGATTAATCAGGCGATCGCGCATCATCCGTCCGTTGACATAGCAATACTGAATCTCCGCCAGCGTCGGATTGGTATGCAGAGGATCGGCCACCCAGCCGCTGAGGGTCAGGTCGCCGTGCTGCCACTCGATAGCCAGAGCATGTTCGAGAAACGGCAAACCGCAGATTGCACCCAGACGCCGTTCGCGCTGGCCATCCTGCGATACCGCCCGGTACTGGCGCACGGCCTTTCCGTTGTGGCTGAGGTTAATGGTCACGTCAAAGCGCGCCAGCGCGATGCGCCGTACGATCTCGTCGATATGGCCAAACTCGGTTTTCTCAGTGCGCATAAACTTGCGCCGGGCGGGGGTGTTATAAAACAGATCCAGTACTTCCAGCGTCGTACCCACCGGGTGCGCCGCCGGCTTCACGGTTACCGCCTGATCGCGTCCTTCGGCATAGGCCTGCCAGGCCTCCTGCTGATCCTCGGTACGCGAGGTCAACGTCAGGCGAGCGACTGAGCTGATACTGGCCAGGGCTTCGCCGCGAAAACCGAGGCTAATTATCGCTTCAAGATCATCAAGCGAAGCAATTTTACTGGTCGCGTGGCGAGCCAGCGCCAGCGCCAGCTCGTCTTTTTTAATGCCGCAGCCGTTATCGCGGATGCGGATTAACTTCGCGCCGCCGCGCTCAATATCAATATCGATGCGCGTCGCCCCGGCATCGAGGCTATTTTCCACCAGCTCTTTAACCACCGACGCCGGTCGTTCCACCACTTCACCTGCGGCAATCTGGTTGGCGAGCTGCGGCGGTAGAACCTGAATCGGCATGGCCGTCTCCTTAATTTAACAGCGTCCCATCTGACGAACCTGCGCTGGCAGTCTGCGCGGCTGCCCCGCGCGGCGCGGATTGTAGAGGATGTTGCATAAAGTAGTTACGCAGACCGTTATAAATGGCCTCTGCGACCTGCTGTTGATAAGCATCGCTCCCCAGCAGCCGCTCTTCGCCGTTATTACTGATAAACCCCGTTTCCACCAGGATTGACGGGATATCCGGCGAGCGCAGTACGCCGAGGCTGGCATGTTCAGGACGACGCTTATGTAAATCGCCGATCCGCTGCAGCTGGCTCAGCACGTTAGTCGCCACATCATACCCGACGCGCTGGGAATGGCCGAACTGTAAATCCAGCACCGCCTGGCTCAGGTAAGGGTCCGACTGGCTGTTGGCCAACACATCGCCTGCACCGCCCAACAGTTCGGATTGTTTCTCATGTTGCTCGAGCCAGCCGGCCATTTCGCTGTTCGCGCGACGGTTGGAAAGCACCCAAACCGATGCTCCGGTAGCATCGCGATTCGGTGCAGCGTCGGCGTGAATCGAGACAAGGAAATTGGCGTTTTGCTTACGCGCGACGTCAGAACGACCCATTACTGAAATGAAATAATCGCCGTCGCGCGTCAGCACGGGTTTGAACTGAGGATCGGCATTCAGCAGCGCGCGGAGCTTACGCGCAATAGCAATGGTCACATTCTTCTCTTTAGTGCCGTTCGGACCAATCGCTCCCGGATCCTGGCCACCGTGACCGGCATCAATGGCGATAATCACTTTATCGTCGGTAGAAACGGTACGTGCCGCAGGACGCGTTACGCTGGTCGTACTGGTCACCGCAGTCAGGCGGTCGTTATCGGCTTTAAACGGGTTGCGCGCCGGTTCGCTCGGACGCAAGGGCTGCGCCACGGGCCGTTCTGCCTGTTTCACCACGACACGCGGTGGCGGAGGCGGTTCATCGGCATTAATCGTAAACACCACGGTATAGTTAGAACCGTTCTGCTGTTTCACCGCGCGCGTTTTGCCGTCGGCGGTTAAATCCACCAACAGACGCAGCGACTGGGTATCCTGCGGCGCTCCGGAACGAATGCTTTTTACCAGATTATTGCCGCTAAACTGCAGCGGCAAGCCCTGGAGTACGCCGCTCTGTTTGATATCCAGCGCGACGGTGCGTTTGCCCTGCGGGCTAAACGAATATTCAGGGTCGCCGATAAAACTTATGGTAATACGGGCCTGCCGATCGCCATTTGAGACCTGGATATCGGATAAACTTGCCGCAGTGGCCTGAATGCTGAACAGCATCAGTGCGGCGGTCAGCCAACTGGTTAAGCGATACATCATCCCGTCGTCCTTCAGGCTAATTAGCCAAACGCGCCAATAAAGACTCACCCAATGAGGAGACCGCAGTTACGCGCGCCTCACGCCCTTGAGCCTGATATTCAAGGTGAATTTCAACATCCGGTTCCGGCAGTACGCCTGTACCCTGCTGCGGCCATTCCACCAGGCAGATGGCGTCGTCGGTAAAATAATCGCGGATCCCCATAAACTCGAGCTCTTCAGGGTCCGCCAGGCGATAGAGATCGAAGTGATAGACCATCAACTTATCGAGACTATAAGGCTCGACAAGGGTATAGGTCGGGCTTTTAACGTTGCCGCGGTGACCGAGAGCCTGAAGGAAACCGCGGCTAAAGGTCGTTTTACCCGCCCCTAAATCGCCGTACAAATAGATGACCGTCGCGCCAGTGCATGCCTGCGCTACGCGGTTGCCAAGGCTGAGAGTTGCCTGCTCGTCGGGTAAAGGAATCACTCGATTAATCATGGTCTACGTCAATCACATCCGGGTTAACAACACGCCTGAGCGTGGAAAAAAGATCGGTCGCCAGCATGCCGCGGGTGCCGTATCTGGCCGCCAGACGATCGGCGGCTTCGCCATGAGCAACGCATCCGGCGCAAGCGGCATCATACGGCGTCAGCTGCTGGCCTAACAACGCAGCAATAATGCCGGTCAGGACATCGCCCATTCCGCCGCTGGCCATTCCGGCGTTGCCGGCATCGATAATACCCGTCTCGCCAGCGTCACTCGCCACGATCGTACCTGCGCCTTTCAGCACAACGACGCCGCCATAACGTTTTACCAGACGTTGTGCAGAATGTAAGCGATCGCTTTCAATTTCTGCCGCACTCACGTTCAGCAGACGAGCGGCTTCGCCGGGATGCGGCGTCAGCACGCGATTGTGACGTTTATCGGGATTGATTGCCAGCAGGTTCAGCGCATCCGCATCCCAGACCATCGGTTTGCGAAAATTCTCCACCTGGCGCAGCGCATTTTTACCCCACTCGCCCTGCCCCAGACCCGGCCCAATCGCGACGACATCCGCCCATTGCAGACTCTCTTCGAGCGAGCGGGAGGTCAGCTCATGGACCATCAGTTCAGGCCTGGCGGTCAGAATGGGCGCAATGTTGTCCCGGTGAGTCAGGACTCGCACCAGCCCGGCGCCCGCGCGCAGAGCCGCCTCGCCGCTCATGCGGATGGCTCCCGCCGTACCCGGTTCGCCGCCGATAATGACCAGCTTCCCGTGGTCGCCTTTGTGCGACGTTGGGCGTCTGGGCGGTAGCCAGTCGGCAAGCTTCGAGGCATCGAAGCGACTGAGCGCCGTCGTCTGGCCTGCCAGCCAACCCTCAAGCCCTAGGGCGTGGTGATGCAAGCGGCCAACGACATCGCGAGCCTTGCCGGTCAGCAATCCGGGCTTAAGCGCGATAAAGGTGATGGTATGAGCAGCCTGGATAACCGCACCCGGCGTGGTCCCCGTCTGCGCATTCAGACCTGAGGGGATATCCAGCGCCACAACCGGCGCCGGATGGGCATTAACGCGCGCGATAAGCTCCGCAACGTTTTCCCGTGGAGCGCTCTGCAATCCGGTCCCGAGCAGGCCGTCAATAATTAGCGTGATATCTTCTGGCCAGGCGATGTCGGCGGCATGAATCGTACCGCCGGCGTTGAGCCACTCTTCACGCGCGGTACTGGCCTCTTTCGGCAGCGGCTTCTCGCTATCCAGCGACACCAGCGTGACCTGAATACCTCGCGACTGCGCCAGGCGAGCCACCACGTAGCCGTCGCCGCCGTTATTGCCGTGACCGCAGAGAATCAGCCAGCACCGGTTTTCAGGATAGTACTCGTAAGCCCGTTCAAAAGCCGCTTCGCCCGCACGACGCATCAGCTCGTATAACGTCAGCCCGAGGGCATCCGCCGCCTCTTTTTCCGCCCGCCGTAGCGCATCCGCCGACCAGATGATATGTGGTATACTGTCAGCGTTTTTCGTCATCGTATGGTCCATCATGTCACAGCCCCTCGATCTCAATCAGTTAGCGCAGCAAATCAAACAATGGGGCACAGAGCTGGGGTTCCAGCAGGTCGGTATTACCGATACCGATCTCAGCGCCAGCGAACCCAAACTGCAGGCGTGGCTGGATAAACAATACCATGGCGAAATGGAGTGGATGGCGCGTCATGGCATGATGCGCGCGCGACCTCATGAACTCCAGCCCGGTACGCTCCGCGTGATTAGCGTCAGGATGAACTATCTTCCCGCTAATGCCGCTTTCGCCCGAACCCTGAAAGATCCCGCGTTGGGTTACGTTAGCCGTTATGCCCTTGGACGGGACTATCACAAGCTGTTACGTAATCGCCTGAAAAAATTAGGTGAGATGATTCAGGGGCAGTGTGCTTCGCTCAATTTTAGACCTTTTGTCGATTCCGCGCCGATTCTTGAACGCCCTTTAGCCGAAAAAGCGGGGCTGGGATGGACAGGTAAGCACTCACTCATCCTTAGCCGCGATGCCGGCTCGTTCTTTTTCCTCGGCGAATTGCTTATCGATCTCCCTCTTCCCGTCGACCAGCCCGTTGAAGAAGAGTGCGGACGCTGCGTTGCCTGCATGACCATCTGCCCAACCGGCGCCATCGTCGAGCCCTATACCGTTGATGCCCGGCGCTGTATCTCCTATCTGACTATCGAACTGGAAGGCGCTATTCCGGAAGAATTTCGTCCGCTGATCGGTAACCGCATATACGGCTGTGATGACTGCCAGCTGATTTGCCCGTGGAACCGCTTCGCGCAATTAACCGATGAAGATGATTTCAGCCCGCGTCAGGCGCTGCATGCCCCGGCGCTGGTAGAACTGTTCGCCTGGAGCGAGCCCTGGTTTTTAAAAGTGACGGAAGGATCGGCCATTCGCCGTATTGGTCATCTGCGCTGGCTGCGTAATATCGCCGTTGCGTTGGGCAATGCGCCCTGGAATGAAGCGAACCTGCAGGCGCTGGAAAGCCGCCGGGGTGAGCACCCACTTCTCGACGAACATATCGAATGGGCGATTGCGCAGCAAATTGCAAAAAGAAATGCCAATGTGATTGAGGTGCAACTACCGAAAAAGCTACGGCTGGTCAGGGTGGTTGAAAAAGGGTTACCGCGCGACGCCTGATTCATTCACAGGGTGTGAATAAAAATAAAAACACATTGCGTTTCAACATGCAGACGTTCGTCAAGCGATCGAGTTAACACTTTGAAATGAAATTTTATTCTTATATTTCAACAATATAGATAAATACTATTTACATAGTGAAGTATTTTTCGGGATTAAGGCAAAAGATTAACCTGTGGATAAGTCTGTTCACAGTATTTTCTGGACAGGACGAAAATCATCCCCGGCGCGTGATTGCGCTGTGGATAAATCAGGTATAAGAAGAAATTTGGAGCGGGAAACGAGACTCGAACTCGCGACCCCGACCTTGGCAAGGTCGTGCTCTACCAACTGAGCTATTCCCGCTTGGGTATGGTGACTTTCAAATTTTGGAGCGGGAAACGAGACTCGAACTCGCGACCCCGACCTTGGCAAGGTCGTGCTCTACCAACTGAGCTATTCCCGCTTAATCTTTGTCTTTCAAGCCGCTTCTGCGTTAGCTGCCTTCACTCACTTTAGTCACTTACTTTAGTAAGCTCCTAAATATTCGTTCAGTTGCTGCCTTACTGCAACTCAAAATCCGGTGATTAGGATGGTACTTTCAAATTTTTGGAGCGGGAAACGAGACTCGAACTCGCGACCCCGACCTTGGCAAGGTCGTGCTCTACCAACTGAGCTATTCCCGCAAACTTCTGGCCATATTTCTATGGCGTCGTGATTTGCATTTCTGCTTCGTCACGGGAGGCGCATTATACGAGAATTCGATTTACCTGCAACCCCCCTGAAAGCAATTTTTTTCGTTTTTGATTTAAGTGACCACTTTATCGCCACATTCAGGCATGTTTTGTCTAAATAAGCAGCAAATGCGGCAAAATGACTTTTTCCGGGCTCGCTAAAGGCGCAAAATCACTCAAGTTTACAGGCGGATATCGCCCGCTGACGGTCAACAACGATGATAACCAGGGAAATAAAATGAAAAAAGCGCTTACCGTCCTGCTGCTGGCTACGCTTGCCACAGGAACAGCATCGGCAACAACGCTACATTTTGGAACAACGACGGCCAACCCGCCGTTTGAAACCGTCAGTGGCAAAAACCAACCCACGGGTTTTGATATCGATTTGGCCAACGCGTTGTGCAAGCAGATGCAGGTCGAATGCAAATTTACTCCCCAGGGCTTCGATACTCTCATCCCGGCGCTGCGCTTTAAGAAATTCGACGCCGTGATTGCCGGTATTGAAGTGATTCCAATGCGAGAAAAGCAGGTTGCATTCAGCCATCCCTATCGCCAGGAGCTCTCCGGTGCAATAGTCACAGCGAAAGACGCTGCCCATACCTTTGCCGATCTCAAAGATAAAAAACTCGGCGTCGTAAAGGGCACCATTCATCAGCACTACCTGCGTGATAAACAAAAAGCCGTGCACGTGCTGCCTTATGACAGCGATGAAAGCGCCCTGAACGCGCTGAAAGAAGGTGTGATTAGCGGAGTGATGGGCGATCAGGAGACCTTAACGAAATGGCTCGAGGATAATCCCGAATACGCGATTATGGACGAGCGCGCCACGGATCCCAGCTACTACGGTAAGCAGTACGCCATTGCGGTGCGTAAAGACGATCCTGAGCTGCTGAATAACATCAATGCCGCTCTGGATGTCGTCAAAGCCTCGCCGGAATTCCAGGCGATGGAACAGAAGTGGTTTAAATAGTCAGACGTACTACCGGGGCACTTCTGGCCCCGGCATAAGCATTAGAGCTTGATGAAGTGCTCGCGGTAGTAAGCCAGTTCCGCTACCGATTCGCGAATATCATCCATCGCCTGATGCGTTCCTTGTTTTTTAAAGCCGTCGAGAATTTCCGGCTTCCAGCGACGAGCCAGCTCTTTAAGCGTACTGACGTCAAGATAGCGATAGTGGAAATAGGCTTCCAGCTCAGGCATATATTTAAACAAGAATCGGCGATCCTGGCCGATGCTATTGCCGCAGATCGGTGACTTACCCGCCGGCACCCACTTTTTGAGAAATTCGATAGTCGCCAGTTCTGCCTCACGATCGCCCTGGGTACTCGCCTTCACCCGCTCCACCAGTCCGCTACCGGTATGGGTACGCACGTTCCACTCATCCATTAATGCCAGCTGCGCGTCTGACTGATGTACGGCAATCGTCGGCCCTTCCGCCAGAATGTTCAGATTCGCGTCAGTCACCAGGGTGGCGATTTCGATGATGCGATCGCGCTCCGGATCCAGCCCCGTCATTTCAAGATCGATCCAAATCAGGTTGTTTTCATCTGCACTCATGTTATTTTCCACCCTTCTTACGTCACTATATTCATCTAAAATAGCGTGTATCATAGAGGTTTTGCCCGTACAGGGCGACCAGGAGCCAGTTCGATTGAGTAAAAATAAACTCTCCAAAGGCCAACAGCGCCGCGTGAAGGCCAACCACCAGCGCCGCCTGAAAACGACTTCGGAGAAGGCCGATTTTGATGACAACCTGTTCGGTGAAAAATCCGAAGGGACCGTTATTAGCCGCTTTGGCATGCATGCCGATGTCGAATCCGCCGACGGTAGCGTCCACCGTTGCAATATACGCCGCACTATCCGTTCGCTGGTCACCGGCGATCGTGTGGTCTGGCGGCCAGGCAAAAGCGAAGCTGACGGCGTCAACGTCAAAGGCATCGTCGAGGCCGTGCATGAACGGACCTCCGTACTGACGCGCCCGGATTTCTATGACGGCGTCAAACCTATCGCCGCCAATATCAATCAGATTGTCATCGTTTCCGCCATCTTGCCTGAGCTTTCTCCGAATATTATCGACCGCTATCTGGTGGCCTGCGAAACGCTGAACGTCGAGCCGCTGATCGTGCTCAATAAGATCGATCTCCTGGATCAGGAGAGCATGGACTTCGTCAACGAGCAAATGGACATTTATCGCCATATTGGTTACCGCGTACTGATGGTCTCCAGCCGCACGCAGGATGGCCTGAAGCCGCTTGAAGAGGCGCTTACCGATCGTATCAGTATCTTTGCCGGGCAGTCTGGGGTAGGCAAATCCAGCCTGCTGAACGCGCTGCTGGGCCTGCAGGATGACCAAATCCTTACCAATGACGTTTCGGATGTCTCCGGACTGGGGCAGCACACCACTACGGCCGCGCGCCTGTACCACTTCCCGCACGGCGGCGATGTGATTGACTCGCCGGGGGTACGCGAGTTCGGCCTGTGGCATCTCGACGCGGAACAAATCACCCACGGCTTTGTCGAATTCCATGATTATTTAGGCCGATGCAAATACCGCGACTGCAAACACGATACCGATCCGGGCTGCGCCATTCGCGAAGCGGTGGAGAAGGGCGAAATCGCTGAAAGCCGGTTTGAAAACTACCATCGCATTCTGGAAAGCATGGCGCAGGTGCAGGTAAAAACGCGTAAAAGCTTTTCATCAACCGATGACTGACATTTAAGCTGAGCATCGTTAGAATCGTCCCCCTTTTTCAGGCCCCCGCCGACGCGCGGGGGTCAGGAACGACAAATAATGGCCTGGAGGCTACCTTGTTAAACGATCTTAAACTTTCACTGCAATACATTCTGCCTAAACTGTGGCTCACCCGCCTCGCAGGCTGGGGTGCACGCAAGCGGGCAGGCTGGCTGACAAAACTGGTCATCGATCTGTTCGTGAAATATTACAAGGTCGATATGAAAGAGGCGCAAAAGCCTGATACTGCCAGCTACCGGACCTTTAACGACTTTTTTGTTCGCCCGCTGCGCGATGACGTTCGTCCATTAAATACTGACCCGAACGTTCTGGTGATGCCCGCCGATGGCGTCATCAGCCAGCTCGGCGCTATTGAAGACGATAAAATTTTGCAGGCCAAAGGCCACAACTACAGTCTGGAAGCGCTGCTGGCCGGCAACTACCAGATGGCGGATCTGTTCCGAAACGGCAGCTTTGTCACTACCTATCTTTCCCCGCGCGATTACCACCGCGTGCACATGCCGTGCAACGGTATTCTGCGCGAAATGATCTACGTACCGGGAGATCTGTTCTCCGTAAATCATCTGACCGCGCAAAACGTGCCGAATCTGTTTGCCCGCAACGAGCGCGTCATCTGCCTGTTCGATACTGAGTTTGGCCCCATGGCGCAGATCCTGGTCGGCGCCACCATCGTCGGCAGCATCGAAACCGTGTGGTCCGGTACCGTCACGCCGCCGCGTGAAGGCATCATTAAGCGCTGGACCTGGCCTGCGGGCGAGAGCGAAGGTTCCGTCGCCCTGCTTAAAGGCCAGGAGATGGGCCGCTTTAAACTGGGTTCCACGGTGATTAACCTGTTTGCTCCGGGTCAGGTGAAGCTGGTTGAGCAGTTACAAAGCCTGTCGGTAACCAAAATAGGCCAGCCGTTGGCGATCGCGCCTGAAGCCGTGACGCCGGTCGAGCCCGCTCCGCTGGCAGTCGAAGAAGTCCGCGCTGAACACGCCGCCAGTCCGCTGGTTGACGATAAACAAGACGAAGGTTAATTCCTGAAAGAAAAGGTTACGCCGTGCGCCTGATATACACTTTCCTGTTGGCCTGGTGCCTCAGTTTCGGGGCGTACGCAGCGACAGCCCCGGATGCTAAACAGATAGCCCAGGAGCTGGAACAGGCGAAGGCGGCAAAGCCCGCCCAGCCTGAAACCGTCGAAGTCCTGCAGTCTGCCCTGAATGCGCTTGAGGAGCGTAATGCCTCCCTTGAGCGCGCCCGTCAGTATCAGGACGTTATTGATAACTTCCCCAAACTGTCGCAAACCCTGCGCGCGCAGCTCAACAATCTCAGCGATGAGCCGCGCCAGGTCTCCACTACCCTCTCCTCCGATGCCCTGAACCAGGAGATTCTCCAGGTCAGCAGCCAACTGCTGGAAGCCAGTCGTAAAGCTCAGCAGGAGCAGGACCGCGCCCGCGATATCGCCGACTCGCTCAACCAGCTGCCGCAGCAACAGAGCGATGCCCGCCGCCAGCTGAATGAGGTCGAGCGCCGGATCGGCGCGCAAAGCAGCAATACGCCGCTGGCGCAGGCGCAAAATCTAGGTTTACAGGCGGAGTCCGCGCGGCTGAAAGCGCTGGTCGATGAACTGGATCTGGCGCAGCTTTCCGCCAATAACCGCCAGGAGCTATCACGGTTGCGATCCGAGCTGGCGCAGAAAGAGAGTGAGCAGCTCGACGCCTGGCTACAGGCATTAAGAAATCAGCTCAATAACCAACGGCAGCGCGAGGCGGAGAAAGCGCTGGAAAGCACCGAGCTGCTGGCGGAAAACAGCGAAAACCTGCCGCCGGATATCGTGGCGCAGTTCAAAGTGAACCGCGAGCTGTCGCAAGCGCTAAACCAGCAGGCGCAGCGGATGGATTTGATCGCCTCTCAGCAGCGCCAGGCGACCAATCAAACCCTGCAGGTGCGTCAGGCTTTAAACACGCTCCGCGAGCAGTCCCAATGGTTAGGTTCTTCCAATCTGCTTGGCGAAGCCCTGCGCGCGCAGGTGGCGCGTCTGCCGGAAATCCCGCGACCGCAGCAGCTGGATACCGAAATGGCGCAGCTGCGCGTGCAGCGCCTGCGTTATGAGGATCAGCTCGGCAAGCAGCCGCAGCTAAGACAAATTCGTCAGGCCAACGGTGAACCCCTCACCAGCGAGCAGAACCGCATTCTTCAGGCTCAGATGCGCACGCAGACAGAGCTGCTCAACTCCCTGCTGCGCGGCGGCGATACGCTTATGCTCGAACTAACCAAGCTGAAAGTCGCCAACGGCCAGCTGGAGGATGCGCTCAAAGAGATCAACGAAGCGACCCACCGCTATCTGTTCTGGACCTCCGACGTCAGCCCAATCGGCTTCTCCTGGCCACTGGAGATTGTTCAGGATTTACGCCGGCTGATCTCGCTCGATACCATGAGCCAGCTCGGTAAGGCCAGCATGATGATGCTGACCAGCAAAGAGACCCTGCTGCCGCTCTTCGTCGCGCTCATTCTGGTAGGGTTCAGCGTCAGCTCGCGGCGCCATTTCACCAGCTTCCTGGAGCGTTCCAGCGCGCGCGTCGGCAAGGTTACGCAGGATCACTTCTGGCTCACCCTGCGAACGGTGTTCTGGTCTATACTGGTGGCCTCGCCGCTGCCGGTACTGTGGATGACGCTGGGCTACGGTCTGCAGTCTGCCTGGCCTTTCCCGCTGGCCGTGGCGATTGGCGATAGCGTCACCGCAACGGTGCCGCTGCTGTGGGTGGTAATGATTTGCGCCACTTTTGCCCGCCCGAACGGTCTGTTCATCGCCCACTTTGGCTGGCCGCGCAGTCGGGTTAGCAAGGCGATGCGCTACTATCTGATGAGCATCGGGCTCATTGTGCCGCTTATTATGGCGCTGATTACTTTTGATAATCTCAACGATCGCGAGTTCTCCGCCTCGCTGGGTCGCCTCTGCTTTATGCTGATTTGCGGCGCGCTGGCGATGGTGACCCTGAGCCTGAAACGCGCCGGCATCCCGCTGTATCTCGATAAAGAAGGCAGCGGCGACAATATGCTTAACCGGCTGCTGTGGAATATGCTGCTCGGCGCGCCGCTGGTGGCAATGCTGGCGGCGGCAATCGGCTATCTCGCTACATCGCAGGCGCTGCTCGCCAGGCTCGAAACGTCGGTCGCCATCTGGTTCCTGCTGCTGGTGGTTTATCACATCATTCGCCGCTGGATGCTGATTCAGCGCCGTCGTCTGGCGTTCGATCGCGCTAAGCACCGTCGGGCGGAGATCCTTGCCCAGCGCGCGCGTGGTGAAGAGGAAGTCCAGCATACCAGCAGCCCGGAAGGTTCAATGGAAGCCGAGGTTAGCGAGGTCGATCTGGATGCTATCAGTACCCAGTCCCTGCGTCTGGTGCGCTCCCTGCTGATGCTGATCGCGCTGGTGTCGGTTATCGTGCTATGGTCAGAAATCCACTCCGCATTTGGCTTCCTGGAGAATATCTCGCTGTGGGACGTGACCTCCACGGTGCAGGGCGTTGAGAGCCTGGAGCCGATCACCCTCGGCGCGGTGCTGATTGCTATTCTGGTGCTGATTATTACCACCCAGCTGGTGCGCAACCTGCCCGCTCTGCTGGAACTGGCCATCCTCCAGCATCTGGAACTGACGCCGGGCACCGGCTACGCCATCACCACCATCACCAAGTATCTGCTGATGCTGATTGGTGGTCTGGTCGGCTTCTCGATGATTGGGATTGAGTGGTCGAAGCTGCAGTGGCTTATTGCCGCGCTCGGTGTAGGTCTCGGTTTTGGTTTGCAGGAGATCTTCGCCAACTTCATCTCCGGCCTGATTATTCTGTTTGAAAAACCGATACGCATTGGCGATACGGTCACCATTCGCGATCTCACCGGTAGCGTGACGCGCATTAATACCCGCGCCACCACCATCAGCGACTGGGACCGTAAAGAGATTATCGTGCCGAACAAGGCGTTCATCACCGAACAGTTCATCAACTGGTCGTTGTCGGATTCTGTAACCCGCGTGGTGTTAACAGTGCCTGCCCCGGTGGATGCCAATACCGAAGAGGTGGCGCAGATCCTGCTAAATGCCGCGCACCGCTGTTCGTTGGTTATCGATACCCCGGCGCCGGAAGCGTTTCTTGTTGACCTGCAGCAGGGGATCCAGATTTTCGAGCTGCGTATCTACGCCGCCGAAATGGGTCACCGTATGCCGCTACGCCATGAGATGCATCAGCTGATTCTGGCCGGATTCCGCGAGCACGGTATCGATATGCCGTTCCCGCCGTTCCAGATGCGCCTGGAGAGCATCGATGGCAGAAAAAGCAGCAGGGCGCTGACCTCGGCAGGGAAAACCAGTCGCGCGCCCGGCAGTCTGTAATATCGGCCTTGCCTGAACGCGGGCAAGGCCAGAACTGTCGCACTCCCGGACAATCAACCATACCGCCGCACATCGGCGGTCATCCCGGTCAATATCCTGCGGGAAAGCGGAAAGAAAGATCAGGCGCGGTCGACGGTAAACGAGATAACGTCGCCGATGCTTTCTGCGCCCAGCGCCAGCATCACCACCCGGTCAACGCCCAGCGCTACGCCGGAACAATCCGGCAGCCCGGCTTCCAGAGCGGCCAGCAAATGATGATCGATTGGCTGCTGCGGCAGTCCGCGAGCCGCACGCTTGCGGTTATCCTGCTCAAAACGCTGCCGCTGTTCTCGGGCGTCGGTGAGCTCATGAAAACCATTAGCCAGCTCAATGCCTTTGTAATAGACCTCGAAACGTTCCGCTACGCGATGATCTTCGGTGCTGATTTGCGCCAGTGACGCCTGGCTGGCCGGGAAATGATAGATAAACGTCGGACGATCTTTACCAATATGCGGCTCGACGCCCATGACAAAAAGTAGCTGAAGCAGCGTGTCCCGATCCTCTTCCGTATCGGCAATATTGCTCAAATCGAGCTTAGCCGCCACTTCGCGCAGCTGCGTTTTATCTGCCGACAGCGGGTCGATTTCCAGATGACGCAGGAAGGCTTGCTGATAAGAGAGGCTTTCGGCCGGCTGGCAGTCGAGTACCTGCTGTAGCAGATCGTCTACTTCGTTGATTAGCCGGTACATGTCATAGCACGGACGATACCACTCCAGCATGGTGAATTCCGGATTATGGTGGCGCCCCATCTCTTCATTGCGGAAGCTACGGCATAGCTGAAAAACCGGGCCGCAACCGGCCGCCAGCAGGCGCTTCATGTGATACTCCGGGCTGGTCATCAGATACAGATTCAGCCCCTGAGAATGACCCGGTCCTACGAAACGCGTTTCAAACGGGACCATATGGATATCCGTCACCGTCGCCTGACTCATGCAGGGCGTCTCCACCTCCAGCACGCCGCGGTCGGTAAAAAAACGACGAATTTCCGCCATCACCGCTGCACGTTTTAACAGGTTTGGAATGGATGCGCTCGGCTGCCAGGTTGCCGTTTCGCTCATGGTACTTTCTCCGATTTGAAACAAGGGCCCGAAGTCTACTCGTAACTGGCGAATGAAACAAATTTTGTGCGAAAAGGCAAAAGCGTCACATACGCTTAATTTATTGATAACCCAAAAACATACAGTGGATAGATAAACAACCGCACATAACGATAAAAAAATCGAACACGTCAATTTTCCCTCATAACCCTGCGGCTATACTCCTTACCTATAAAGGAGCAGTGATACGTTTTCGCCAGCCCGGCGGCGAAATAAACAAAAACTGGAGGAATGTCGTGCAAACTTTTCAAGCCGATCTTGCCGTTATTGGCGCAGGCGGAGCAGGTCTTCGTGCTGCAATTGCCGCCGCGCAAGCTAATCCAAATGCTAAAATCGCTCTAATTTCAAAAGTCTATCCTATGCGCAGCCATACCGTTGCTGCTGAAGGGGGTTCCGCTGCCGTCGCGCAGGATCATGATAGCTTTGAGTACCATTTCCACGATACTGTTGCAGGCGGCGACTGGCTATGCGAACAGGATGTCGTCGACTACTTCGTTCATCACTGCCCGACGGAAATGACCCAGCTTGAGCAGTGGGGTTGTCCGTGGAGCCGCCGCCCTGACGGCAGCGTCAACGTCCGGCGCTTCGGCGGTATGAAGATCGAGCGAACCTGGTTCGCAGCCGATAAAACCGGCTTTCATATGCTTCACACCCTGTTCCAGACCTCGCTTCAGTTCCCCCAAATCCAACGCTTCGACGAACACTTTGTCCTCGATATCCTGGTCGATGAAGGTCAGGCGCGCGGTCTGGTCGCGATGAATATGATGGAGGGTACGCTGGTACAGATCCGCGCCAACGCGGTAGTTCTGGCGACCGGCGGCGCAGGACGCGTATATCGCTACAATACCAACGGCGGGATCGTCACCGGCGATGGTATGGGTATGGCGCTCAGCCACGGCGTACCGCTGCGCGATATGGAGTTCGTGCAATATCACCCAACCGGCCTGCCGGGTTCCGGTATTCTGATGACGGAAGGCTGCCGCGGTGAAGGCGGTATTCTGGTCAACAAGAATGGCTACCGCTATCTGCAGGATTACGGCATGGGCCCGGAAACTCCGCTGGGCGAGCCAAAAAACAAATATATGGAGCTGGGTCCGCGCGACAAAGTCTCCCAGGCTTTCTGGCACGAATGGCGTAAAGGCAACACGATCCCAACGCCGCGAGGCGACGTGGTCTACCTCGATCTGCGTCATTTGGGCGAGAAAAAGCTGCTTGAACGTCTGCCGTTTATCTGTGAACTCTCAAAAGCCTACGTGGGCGTCGATCCGGTGAAAGATCCCATTCCGGTACGTCCAACCGCGCACTACACCATGGGCGGTATCGAAACCGACCAGCAGTGTGAAACCCGTATTAAAGGGCTGTTTGCCGTTGGCGAATGCTCTTCTGTCGGTTTGCACGGCGCTAACCGTCTCGGCTCCAACTCGCTGGCGGAGCTGGTGGTGTTTGGTCGTCTGGCCGGCGAACAGGCCATGCAGCGCGCCACCGAAGCGGGCGAAGCCAATAGCGCCGCGCTGGACGCGCAGGTCGTCGATATCGAGAAGCGCCTGAAGGACCTGGTGAATCAGGAAGGTAACGAAAACTGGGCGAAGATCCGTGATGAAATGGGTCTGTCGATGGAAGAAGGCTGCGGCATCTACCGTACGCCGGAGCTCATGCAGAAAACGGTTGATAAGCTGGCCGAGCTGCAGGAGCGCTTCAAGCGCGTGCGTATCACCGACACCTCCAGCGTGTTCAATACCGACCTGCTGTATACCATCGAACTGGGTCATGGTCTGAACGTCGCCGAATGTATGGCGCATTCCGCCATCGCGCGTAAAGAGTCCCGCGGCGCGCATCAGCGTCTGGATGAAGGCTGCACCGAGCGTGACGACGTCAACTTCCTCAAGCATACCCTCGCCTTCCGCGACGCCAACGGTAATACCACTCTGGAGTACAGTGATGTGAAAATCACCACTCTGCCGCCGGCAAAACGCGTGTACGGGGCGGAAGCGGAAGCAGCCGAGAAGAAGGAGACGACGAATGGCTGAGATGAAAAACATGAAAGTCGAAGTGGTGCGCTATAACCCGGAAGTGGATATCGCACCGCACAGCGCTTTCTATGAAGTTCCCTACGACGAGCAAACCTCGCTGCTGGATGCGCTGGGCTATATCAAAGATAACCTCGCGCCGGATCTTAGCTACCGCTGGTCCTGCCGCATGGCGATTTGCGGTTCCTGCGGCATGATGGTGAACAAAGTACCAAAGCTGGCCTGTAAAACCTTCCTGCGCGAATACACCAAAGGCATTAAGGTTGAAGCGCTGGCTAACTTCCCGATTGAACGCGATCTGGTGGTCGATATGACCCACTTTATTGAAAGTCTGGAAGCCATTAAGCCGTACATCATCGGCAACCCGCGCACGCCCGATCAGGGACCAAACAAGCAAACGCCGGCGCAGATGGCGAAATACCATCAGTTCTCCGGCTGCATTAACTGCGGCCTGTGCTACGCGGCCTGCCCGCAGTTTGGTCTTAATCCGGAGTTTATCGGCCCGGCGGCGATCACCCTCGCCCATCGCTATAACGAAGACAGCCGCGACCACGGTAAAAAGGAACGTATGGCGCAGCTTAACGGCCAGAATGGCGTATGGACATGTACTTTCGTGGGCTACTGCTCCGAAGTCTGCCCGAAACACGTCGACCCGGCGGCCGCGATCCAGCAGGGTAAGGTAGAAAGCTCGAAAGACTTTCTTATCGCCACCCTGAAACCACGCTAAGGAGTGCAGTATGACGACTAAACGCAAACCCTACGTGCGGCCGATGCCGTCCACCTGGTGGAAAAAGCTGCCGTTTTATCGCTTCTATATGCTGCGTGAAGGAACAGCGGTCCCCACGGTCTGGTTCAGTATCGTGCTGATCTACGGGCTATTCGCGCTGAAGCACGGTGCTGAGAGCTGGGCCGGGTATATCGGTTTTCTGCAAAATCCGATTGTCGTGATTCTGAACCTGATCACGCTTGCGGCCGCGCTGCTGCATACCAAGACCTGGTTTGAGCTGGCACCGAAAGCTGCCAATATTATCCTCAAAGGCGAAAAAATGGGGCCAGAGCCAGTGATTAAAGGGCTTTGGATCGTCACCGCGGTCGTCACCGTAGTGATTCTGTTTGTCGCCCTGTTCTGGTAAGGAGGCTGGAATGATCAATCCTAAACCAAAACGTTCTGATGAGCCCGTATTCTGGGGGCTGTTTGGCGCTGGCGGCATGTGGGGAGCAATTGTCGCTCCTGTCATCGTACTGCTGGTAGGTATTATGCTGCCGCTGGGCCTTGCGCCCGCAGATGCCTTCAGCTACGAACGCGTGCTGGGCTTTGCCCACAGCTTCATTGGCCGTGCGTTTATTTTTCTGATGATTGTGCTGCCGCTATGGTGCGGACTTCATCGTATTCACCATGCGATGCACGATTTAAAAATTCACGTACCCAACGGTAAGTGGGTCTTCTACGGCCTCGCGGCGATTCTGACCGTCGTCACGCTGGTCGGGATATTGTTCATCTAAACCGCTGCTTTAACCTCGACTGCGGCAAGCCCGGGAGCAGGATGTTACCGGGCTCTCTTCTCAAGAAAAATCTGCCGCATTTTTCCTGCCTGAATCTACACTTAGCTTAAAACTGGCAAGGAAATAACTATGCGTCTGCTCCCCGTCATGGCGGTTGTTGCCGCTTCATTTCTGCTTATCGCCTGTAGCACGCCGACGCCGCCTACCGGCGTCACCGTGGTCAGCCCATTCGACACGCAACGCTATCTCGGTACCTGGTATGAAATCGCCCGTTTCGATCACAATTTTGAGAGTGGCTTAGAAAAGGTCACCGCAACGTATAGCCTGCGCGATGATGGTGGGCTGAACGTGGTAAACAAGGGATATAACCCCGACCGGGGTATGTGGCAGAAAACCGACGGCGTCGCTTACTTTACCGGCGATCCCACGCGCGCCGCGCTGAAGGTCTCATTTTTCGGCCCTTTCTATGGCGGCTATAACGTCATTTCACTGGATAAGGATTATCGCTATGCGCTGGTTTGTGGGCCAGATCGCGACTATCTCTGGCTACTGGCGCGTGCGCCGAAAATCCCGCCGGAAGTGAAGCAGCAGATGCTGGATATCGCCAGCCGGCAGGGATTTGACGTGAGCAAGCTCATCTGGGTCAATCAACGCTATTAATGAGCGCTCATTTTCAGGCCAATGATGCCAATGACAATACATGCCAGGCTGGCAATGCGCATCGGGCTGGCGGATTCTCCTAGCAGGATAATCCCCGTGACCGCTGCGCCAACCGCGCCAATACCGGTCCAGACGGCGTAAGCCGTTCCCACGGGCAGCGTTTTCATCGCCCATGATAAAAGCGCCATACTGATAACCATGGCGGCAATCGTAATTACGCTCGGCACAAGCCGACTAAAACCATGGGTATACTTCAGGCCGACTGCCCAGACAACTTCCAGCAGCCCCGCGATAAACAGAATTAACCAGGACATAAGGCTCCTTTGATGGGGCCGTCCCCAGATGTGGAACGCTTACGGGTCGTCCCGCAAGGTAGATGATAATCCGCGGAAATAATACACGATGTCGCTAAAGAGAGGAAGAACGGTACGACCACGGCCGTACCGCCATGGTCTATTGCTGAGCTTTGGTTGCAGCGCCAGAAATCGCATCGCCGCCATCTGAAATATCCTGACCGACACCGCGCGTGGTGTTACATCCGGTCAATGCTGAGGAGAGGACCAAAACCGTAAAGACCGCTGCAATCGCTTTTTTTACCATGATGTTATCCTTAATTTACCAGTTTTAGTTATCGTGCCTTATAAGCATAGACAACCTGGTTCAGGATGAGGGAATCTCAACGTTTTTTCGGAGAAAAAGAGGTTTAAGGTATTAAGTCAGGAAAAGAAATGGATTATGAATGAGGATTTCCTGATGAAATCAGGTTAGCTGGCAGCGTGAGAAATAGCATGACCCAGGCTTTGGATATCCTCACCCACGCCGCGAGCCGTATTGCATCCGGACAGAAGGGCGCAGCTAAGAAATAATAATACCGGAAGCGTTAATTTATGAGCCATCTTCCCTGCCTGCAGTTACGCCGGTAGAGGGCGCAGCGAAAGGCTGCGCCAACCGTCTCAGCGCATCGATTACTTCACGCGGGATACGTATTCGCCAGAGCGAGTATCCACTTTGATGACTTCGCCAATCTGAACGAACAGAGGAACTTTAACCACTGCACCAGTGGACAGGGTAGCCGGTTTACCGCCGGTGCCAGCAGTATCGCCCTTCAGACCTGGATCGGTTTCAACGATTTCCAGCTCAACGAAGTTCGGCGGGGTAACGGAGATCGGCTGACCGTTCCACAGAGTAACGATGCATTCAGCCTGATCCAGTAGCCATTTAGCATTATCACCAACGGCTTTAGAATCTGCGGCCAGCTGTTCAAACGTCGAGTTGTTCATGAAGTGCCAGAACTCACCGTCGTTGTACAGATAAGTCAGGTTCATATCGACAACGTCTGCGCCTTCAGCAGAATCTGTAGACTTGAAGGTTTTCTCTACGCGGGTACCGGTCAGCAGGCGGCGCAGCTTAACGCGCGCAAAAGCCTGGCCTTTGCCCGGTTTAACGAATTCACTGGCTTCAACTGCATAAGGTTCGCCGTCCATCATGATTTTAAGACCGGCACGAAAATCGTTGCTATAGTAAGTCGCCATAAGGCCCTCTGAAACTTTGTTAATTGGTAGCTAAGCCACAAAATGGCGCATATTGTAACCCTAAATACCCCATCCAGAGAAGATTGGTTAACGCAACTTGCCGATGTTGTGACCAGTCCCGATGAACTGCTGCAGCTTTTAAATGTAGACGCTGATGCGAATCTATTGGCAGGACGCGACGCTAAGCGCCTGTTCGCACTGCGTGTCCCACGGGCATTTATTGCTCGTATGGAACCAGGAAATCCAAACGATCCTCTTCTCCGTCAGGTACTTACCTCCCAGGAGGAGTTTATTCATGCTCCAGGATACTCCACCGATCCGCTGGAAGAACAGCATAGCGTTGTGCCAGGTCTGCTGCATAAATACAGCAACCGCGCTTTACTGTTGGTGAAAGGCGGCTGCGCGGTAAATTGTCGATATTGTTTCCGTCGGCACTTCCCGTACGCGGAAAACCAGGGCACGAAGCGCAACTGGCAGAAGGCTATGGAATACATCGCGGCTCATCCAGAGCTGGATGAAATTATTTTTTCCGGCGGTGACCCGTTAATGGCGAAGGACCATGAACTGGACTGGCTGCTTACCCAGCTGGAATCCATTCCACATATTAAACGCCTGCGCATCCACAGTCGGTTACCCATTGTGATTCCTGCGCGGATTACCGATACCCTGGTTGCGCGCATCTCTGCATCTTCGTTGCAGGTGCTGCTGGTGAACCATATTAACCATGCCAACGAGATCGATACCGCGTTTCGTAGGGCAATGAAGAGCCTGCGTATGGCTGGCGTCACCTTACTCAATCAAAGCGTACTGTTACGCGGTGTGAACGATAATGCGCGCACGCTCGCCGATCTGAGCAATGGGTTGTTCGATGCCGGGGTTATGCCTTACTACCTGCATGTTCTGGACAGAGTGCAGGGAGCGGCGCATTTCATGGTCAGTGACGAAGAGGCCCGGGCAATCATGCGCGAACTACTCACGCTGGTCTCCGGCTATTTAGTCCCTAAACTTGCACGGGAAATCGGCGGAGAACCAAGCAAGACGCCCCTGGACTTAGGATTGAAGCAACGATAGCGAATCCGTCTGCCGGGCACTGCCTGGCAGACTACCTGTTGCTAATACTTACTGGTGTATAAATACTGACGCTTTATAATTTTCGTAGAACCAGTAATTATTCTTCCAGGGGAGAGTAAAGCGAATATAAAAGCAAGCGGTTAATCCATTCATTATTACTTACAAAAAAAGAGAAAGAATGTTTGCGGCGGTCATCACCAATAACAGAGGCAAAATCCACCCGGGTAATTTAAATACTGTTGTTTTATCGTCTGTGGAAATTTTTTGCGCATCTTCGCGGACAGCGGAATTATTCATCACATTTTTCTCAATCGGAGGCGAAGAGGTGCTTGCGGTAACCTGCACATTTTCAGAGTTTTCCGGTTCCTTTTCTTCCGAGCGTAAGAATGAGGCAATATTTGAGCCTGCCGCGAGAACAAACCCGCGCTGCCTGACTGTAACAATAATATCTTGCGATAATCCTGCTTTCACTAACGACTTTCTTAACAATGATATGTTTTGATAAAAAGTATTCTGCGAAACGACAACCCCTCTGGTTTTCCAGACACTATCCAGAAACTCTTCTCGGGATATAATTTTCCCATTGCTTTCCAGTAAAAGTTGCAGGCAGCGTGCAGTCGGCGCGTTCAGCGTCACGCTCTCACCCTTTTCCCCCACGGGCTGCAACTCATTCATATTTACATTAAAAATAACTTCATTGTTAATGATATATTCATTGAATATCATAATCCCTTTCCTCCCTCACCATTCCATATGAAACAAAGATGAATTAAATTCAAATTCATCTTTAGCTATCACAGTACATCCCTTTAAGCCTGCCAGATTAGATAATTTCAAAGAAAAATCCCAGCTCTTCCCAGAGCAAAGATAAGATTATCATGATATTTGAACCAAAGGGAAGACTGATTTACAACTATACCTTCCAGGCACACTCATTATTATCTACGAAATCTGCTTGTGAAATTGCAACCTTCAATAAACAGAGTTTAAATTCAAACAGAATTCACATGCATTTTATCAGTCCTGCACTTAGATTTGTCACCGCTCCGGCACATTACGCTCTATGTATACCAGGTATACAAAATGCGGCGGCAGGAGAATGATAACGATAGCGATCGGGCAGACATAGCAGAATGTTAGTTATTACCTATCAGACTAATTAACATCTTCGTCTTGACGCTATTCAGGACTTTAGTATCTATAAATGGATTAAATAAATGAAAAAAACAATTGTAGCTGTAATGGTTGCTGCTTCTGCAGTTCTGAGTGCTCAGGCTTTCGCGGCAGGGAACAGTTCTTCTCTGACTATTCTGGGTAACGTTACCGACACCGGCGAATCCTGTAACGTAACGCCGTCCGCTATGATTTCCGGCGGTTCTTTAACTCTGGACGATGTTAAAGCATCTGTACTGGACGCAATGGCAGTTAACACTCCGTATATGTCAACTGCAAAAGACATTGAGTACAAAATCGAAGATTGCCAGAAAGGTGCAACTAATTACACCGGTAACATCAACGTGACCGTAACCGGCGACTATATCAGCGGCCAGGACAACGTGCTGACCAACACGGCTGCCAGCCCGGCAACTAACGCTGCGGTTACCGTAGTGAACACCGACGGCACTCGCGTAAGCTTCACCGGTACGACTCCAAAAGTTGTTGCTTATACCGCGGGTACCCCGTCTTACCTGCGTTATAAAGCTGCATACGTTAAAACTGCAAACGGCGTTACCGATGGTGCAGTTAAAGGTGTAGCCACCTTTACTATTAGCTACTAATAAGTACAACGGGGTTTGCCTCAGGCAGGCCCCGTTATTTTTTTATTCAGGGAATGAATTATGCTGAAGTCATTATTAAGATTAGCTGCAATTTCTTTTATTTCTGTCAGCTTTGTGGCCCAGAGTGGAGTCGTGGTTGATTCAACCCGCCATCTTTATAAAGAAGGTTCGCGAGAAATCAGTACGAACATTGAAAACAAAGATGACACGCCTTATTTAATTAAATCCTGGGTAGAAGCGTCTGAAGGAATGAAAGATAGCTTTTTTATGGTGACTCCCCCGCTTTTCCGCCTGGAGGGCAAGCAAACCAACACGGTACGTATTTTTCCTAACGCGTATATCTCTAAAGCCCCTCAGGATCGTGAAACTGTCTACTTCTTTAACGTAATGTCTATTCCGCCAACCAGCGACAGTGAAGCTGACAAAAACAAGCTGCAGCTGGCGGTGCGCCATAGAATGCGTCTTATCTATCGCCCTCGCGCCATTCAGGATATGAATATTAATACCGAAGCTAAAAATCTGCAGTGGCATAAATCCGGTAATAAGATAACGCTAAAGAATCCGACACCCTTTTTCATTTATTTTAAGTCGATAAAAATAAACGGCAGAGATATTAGCAACTCAGTCAATAACATTGATGCTTTTTCCAGCAAAGAATTTACTTTGCCTGCAGGTATAAATGGTTCAGAAATCGAGTGGAAGGTCGCCACTGATAACGGAGGCTCGGGTTCTGCCCACACATCATCGATTTAAATTTTTTTTGATTGGCCAGGGTGAAAAGTATGTCTATTTCTATAAAAAAAAGGGGAGGCGCGCTATCCGGAACCTCCCACACATTTTTCGTTCTTGTTCCTGCGCTAGCTCTCGGTTTATGCGCCAATGCTTTAGCTCGTGATTTTTTTGATCCCGCATTTATAAAATCAGTCGGTCAGAGCGACCCCTCTTCAATACCGGACTTATCCCTCTACGCCACCCGCGATGCCCAGGCTCCGGGGGAGTATCGCATTGACGTTATTTTAAATAACAGTCTGCAAGAAACGGCTGATATCCGGTTTGTGGAAAAAAAAGATCCAACAACAGATACGTTGAAATTAGTTCCCTGTTTAAGCATTGCTAAATTAACCAGCTATGGTTTGCGTGCTGACGCTTTTCCTGGCTTAAAAGAAGATGCGAATGGCTGCGCAGATACTCATGTTATTCCTGATTTCACCACCGATTTTAACTTCAATACTCAACAGCTGCTGGTATCCATACCGCAGGCGGCGCTGTCCACTATCGCGCAGGGTTTCGTTTCCCCAGATGAGTTTGACGACGGTATTAATGCCTTACTGACCAACTATCAGTTTAGTTCAGGCAAAGACTATGAAGCCAATAATGAGTATTACAATCTTAACTTACAATCCGGCCTGAACCTCGGGCCATGGCGCCTGCGCAATCTGAGTACATGGAATAAGTCAGCGGGGGCAAAGAGCGACTGGGATTCCGTATATCTCTATGCGCAGCGGAGCATTGTCCCGTTAAAAAGTACTTTAGTCATGGGCGAAAGCAGCTCGCTGTCGAGCATCTTTGACAGCGTGCCGTTCACCGGGATTCAGCTGGCAACCGACACGGACATGATTCCTGAAAGCCTGCGTGGATTCGCGCCCATCGTTCGCGGTATTGCCCGAACCAATGCGCGTATCGTCATCAAGCAGAATGGCTACCAAATTTACCAGGCTTTTGTCGCTCCGGGCGCTTTCGAAATTACCGACCTCTACTCAACCGGCGGCAACGGTGACCTTTACGTCACCGTCGAGGAGTCCGATGGCTCCCGACAAAACTTCGTGGTGCCCTACGCTTCTCTGCCATTAATGCTCCGGGAAGGCCAAATGGAGTATGAGATTACCAGCGGGAAATATCGTCCCTACGATGGCAACGTTGACGAGAAACCCTTTACGCAAGCAACGATCAGCTACGGCGTATTAAGCAATACCACTCTCTATACGGGCGTACAGGCGGCGGCCAATTACCAGGCGCTCGCTTTCGGCGCCGGGCAAAACCTCGGCGATATTGGCGCGGTTTCCGCCGATGTAACGGCGGCATGGTCTAAAAAGAAAGATGAAGAGAAAACGTCCGGCCAGTCATGGCGCATTCGCTACGGTAAAAATATCCTTGAAACCGGCACCAATATTACCGTAGCCGGCTACCGCTATTCGACCTCCGGGTACAATACGCTAACTGATGTGATGAATACCTATAACAACAGCTACGGCGGATATACGCCACACTCGCTGCGTAACAGAACCAATATTACCGTGAGCCAGAGCCTGGGTTCGGGACTAGGTAACCTTTCTGTATCCGGCATTTTTGAGGATTATTGGGATAGCAATCGCCGCAATAACTCGCTGAATATTGGCTATAACGGCGGGTTCCGCCGCTTTAACTATTACGCTGGCTATAGCTATAGCCGCTATAGCTGGGGAAATAATGGTTCCAGCCGTCACGTTGAGGATGACCATGTTGTTTCATTTAATATCTCCATTCCTTTAAGCGATTGGTTACCTAATGCCTATGCGACCTATAACGTGACCAACAGCAGTCCGGGTTCAACCGATCAGTATGTTTCTCTGAGCGGCGTCGCGCTGGAGAACCATAACCTGGACTGGAACGTCCAGCAGGGCTACAGCAATCGTGAAGATGCCAGCGGCGGCGTCTACGGCAACTATCGTGGTTCCATGGGTTCGGCTAACGCCGGCTACAGCTATGCCAAAAATAGTCAGTTAATTAACTACGGCCTGAGCGGCGGCGTGCTGGTTCATGCTGACGGAATAACATTAGGTCAGGAAATGTCTGAAACCGCCGTATTGGTTAAGGCGCCCGGCCTGAAAAACGTCCGTCTGGAAAACGACGCGACGATCGAAACGGACTACCGCGGCTATGCGATTATTCCTTACGTTACGCCATACCATCGAACCAGCGTGACCTTAGATAGCACGACTTTGGGAGATAATATGGAATTGCCAAATACGACGCAGAAAGTGGTGCCAACCCGTGCAGCCGTGGTACGGGCAAACTTCGCGGGCAATATTGGCCGCCGCGCGTTCCTTATTCTCAAGAGAGCGTCGGGTGAAAACGTTCCTTATGGCGCCACGGTAACGTTGACCACGGATAAAAACGCCCAGGCTAGCATCGTTTCTGATGGCGGTATGGTCTATTTGTCCGGCCTGAAAGATAACGGTGAAGTCTATGCTCAGTGGGGTTCAAAGAGCGGGCAGCAGTGTAAAGCGCCTTATAGCCTGGCTGCGGTAAATGAAGGTATTGCTCAGGCCACTGCGGTTTGCCAGTAACAGGGATGAATACAGACTATGAAAAAAATACTCCTTTTTATTAGTTTACTTTTACTTAATCAGACAGTAATGGCTGACTGTAATTACAACGGAACTGATGCTGCATTCAATGTTACATTCAGCCCAGCTAAAATTTTATCCGATTCAAGCCTGGCGCCCGGTAGCGTACTGGCAGTAAGAACGGTAGGCGGAGCGATTGCCAATGCAAAAACTTTTTATAACTGCAAGGCAAATGATATTTACGCCATTATCGCCACGCCCAGCGTCAATCTGGCGGCAGGCGTGACCGGTGTGCTCGGTGGACCGGTTTATGAAACAGGGATACCGGGTATTGGTTTTGAAATTTCGGAAGCAATTGCCGGCGCCAACGGCCGCCCCGTTCCGGCTACGTTAGGTACTGTTTCTGCCTATGGCCTTAGCGATCCCGGCGTGAAACAACTCACCGTCTGGCTGATAAAAACCAGGGACAATATTGATACGAGCTTCTCAGGAAAAAAAGAGATTTCGGTGTCCTATCGGGCGGGAAGCGTCAATCAGGTCAATGCTAATTCATCAATTGCCCGACTTGCCCAAGCCAACATCAAACTCGGCCCTTTCACTTACAGGGAAACAACCTGCAATATAAATCCACGAGGTGGGAGCACGGTCAATCTATCTAATATAGAAGCATCGCAGCTTAAAGCTCTCACTCAGGGCGGGGTAACTGGCAAGCAAAAAGACTTTACGCTTGACATTACCTGCCCTGACTCATCCGTTGGAACCAAATATACCTACTGGTTTAACCCTATAACCGAGAACTCAGCATCAAAAGATGGCGTACTGCTAAACTCCATCCCTGATACTATCGGAGGAGCCAAAGATGTTGGTTTCATAATTAAACAGGGTTCCAGCCCTATCACCTTTTTTGATTATAAAAACTACTCTATTGCCAGTATGAAAAAGAGCCAGTCTCTTACCTTCACTGCGGACTATTACAAGCTATCTAACACCATAACACCAGGTAGCGTTCGAGCTATATTTGAAATTATTCTCCAGGAAGAATAAAAAGCATCCAATAACATGAGTAACCCGATTGTAGTATACGGAACTCTTGTACCACTATTGATACCATTTTCTTAAGCCATAGACCAGAAAATGTAAGCGCTGGAATGTTCTCCAACCACTAAATACCGAGGAATTCAATTGTGAATTCCTCGTTCACAAATACATGAACAACTAAAATTCATCATTAACAAAAAAAAATCAATTGAAATCAAACTAATCATCTTTAAACTTTGTCGTGAAATGAAAACAGAGAATACTTACTGAATTCATTTCAAATAATTTAACCAACCACAAATAATATTAAGATTGTAAATATTATTATAAAAGCTCATTAAATAAGGAAAATTTATGAAGCAACTAACTGTTTTTGAAATGGAAGCTATTTCTGGTGGCTATTCTTGGGATATGTCTTCTATTGGTGGCATTCTCACCTCTTTGGTAAGTAATGCTGCCGAATTAGCAACTTCTGCAACACTAGGGGCATCAGTTGGCGGAATTTACGGTTCTATCATCGGAGGTCGTTGGGGCGGTGCTGGCGGCGGTATTCTTGGGTTTGGCGCAATCGGTCAGGGCGTCGGTATGGTTTGGGGCCTGGTTGTAGGTGCCATTGGATGCGGTGTTGCAGCCTCTGTTGTAGGATGGGACAAGACTTACGAATTAGCGATGGGGGCGATTGCTGGCTCTATTGACGGAACCTTGACCCCCTGGAATTAATATAAGCGTTTTAACTTAAGGCTTGGGTGACCAGGCCTTTTTTTACTTATTAATAAAAAGTGATTTGCATGTTAAAAAACATATATCGCAAGGAAGCGATTGAGTACAAAAAAATCCACTGGAAAGGAAAAGCATTATTATTAGCAGGCATTCCAGCGTGGTTAGTCACTCTTCTGGCATTTATTTTTCTTATTGCCATTGTACTTTCACTCATATTTTGCACCTTTACCCAGCGTATTGATGTACGCGGAGAGGTCATTACGCTCCCTCACTCCGTTAACGTCTTTGCCCCACAGCAGGGTTTTGTTGTGAATCTGCATGTAAAGGTGGGAGACATTGTCAAAAAAGGCCAACCGCTTTATGAACTTGACGTTTCACGTAATACGATCGGTGGCAACGTTAGCGCGGCTCAGATTGAAGTTATCAATGAAAAAATTGCTAACGCAGAAGATATTATAAGCAAACTGACGCGTAATAAGGCTGAAACGCTCGCGGCTCTTGAAAAACAGATTAAGACTACCAGCGCCTCGTTAACGGAAACCAACCGTATGCTGGCTAATACTCAGGTAGGCTTAAACAAAATGCATACCAACCTGGCCAGCTATGATAAATACTTAAAGGATGGTCTGATAACTAAAGATCAGTATAACTATCAGCACTCGCTATATTTTCAACAGCAAAGCGCCTATCAATCCCTGGTGACTCAAAAGATGCAGCTGGAATCTCAGCTCACGCAAACCAGCAGCGATAAAATCACCAAAGCAGCAGACTTTGATAATCAGATTTCAAGCCAGCATAACCAAATCAATGATTATAAAAATCAGCTGGTAGAATCGAACGCTAACGGTAATCTGATTATTAAAGCAACGACCAACGGTAAGATTGAATCGCTGGCCGTGACTAAAGGGCAGATGGTAGAGAACGGCAGCAGCCTGGCGCAGATCAAACCTACCGGTGATATTGAGTATTATCTGATCCTCTGGTTACCCAATAATACCATCCCCTACGTGAAACCCGGGGACACCATTAATATTCGCTATGATGCTTTCCCTGCCGATAAATTTGGCCAATTTCCAGGTAAGGTTGTTTCTATTTCCTCGGTACCGGCGTCACGTCAGGAGATGGCAGAATATACCAATGTCAGCAACGGAACTAATCAGCAGGAATTAGCGCTCTATAAAGCAATTATAAAAATCAAGGACAAGACCTTTAGCTACAATGGAAAAACGCTCACGCTCTCTAACGGTCTGAAGGCTCAGGCGGTAGTTTTCCTTGAAGAACGCCCGCTTTACATGTGGATGTTTACTCCTTTCTATAAGATGACGCAAAGCGTGAGTGGCCCGATCGATGAATAAAGAACTGTTTAAAACCATTACCGATAAGCTTAATTTCTCATTCCGTCATAAAACGCCGGTTATTTTACAGTCGGAAGCCGCCGAATGCGGTATCGCCTGTCTGGCAATGGTTTGCGGCTTTTACGGGCTTAATATCGACCTGTTCAACTTCCGCCATCGTTACGGTAGCCCTTCTCAGGGCGTTACGCTCATGTCGCTGAGCAAAACGGCGGAACATGCCGGTCTGAAAAGCCGGGCCCTCTCTCTGGATCTGGATGAAATCAAGCAGCTGAAGCTACCCTGTATTATCCACTGGGGAATGAATCATTACGTCGTGCTCACTAAGGTACGTAAAAACAGCTTTATTGTTCACGATCCGGCGCTGGGTAAGCGGGTTATTGGTATCCAGGAAATGTCCAATAACTTTACCGGCGTTGCGCTGGAACTATGGCCGGACCAAAACTTTCAGCAAGAACAGGCAAAATCACGCCTGCGTCTATTAGACCTGATGCGCAATATTGTGGGACTTAAATCGGTCCTGCTAAAAATCTTTGCCTTTTCGGTAGTGGTTGAAGCTATCGGCCTGCTATTACCTATCGGTACGCAGCTGGTGACTGACCATGTCATCATGGCGCACGACCAGAGCCTGCTTTCGGTTATCTGTATCGGCCTGGTCTTCTTCACGCTTTTCCGCACCTTTATTAGTATGCTGCGAGCGTGGACCTCATTAACGCTAAATACGCTGACGAACATCCAATGGAAAACCACGCTGTTCGATCATCTGACAAGCCTGCCGTTATCCTTTTTTGAAAAACGTCATTTAGGGGATATTCAGTCTCGTTTTTCGTCGCTGGATACTATCCGTTCCACCTTCACCAATAGCATTGTTACCGGCATTATCGACTCAATCATGACGATTGGCCTGCTGGTTATGTTAACGCTGTACGGCGGCTGGCTGGTTTGGGTCGTGATTGGATTCACCTTATGCTATGCCATCATGCGTTTTGCCACCTACAGCTTCTACCGTCGCGTTGCCGAAGAGCAGGTTATCAAGGGCGCACGCTCCAGCTCGCACTTTATGGAGTCCCTATACGGTATTTCCACCATTAAAGCGCTGAACTTAAAAGAGCGTCGTTCTCAGCACTGGTTAAATATCAACATTGACGCCTGCAATGCCGGTATCAAACAGACTCGCTTCGATATGATGTTTGGCGGTATTAATACTTTTATTACCTCCATCGATCAGGTCGCCGTACTCTGGCTGGGCGCGATCATGGTCATTGATAACAATATGACCCTCGGTATGTTTATGGCTTTTAACGCCTATCGTGGGCAATTCTCCCAGCGCGCATCAAGCTTGATCGACCTGGTCATGCAGCTGCGAATGCTGTCGTTACATAATGAGCGTCTTTCAGAAATTGTATTTAGCGAGCCGGAAAAAGAGCTGCCTGCACGCCGGGTTTTTGCAGAAAATACTGGCGTGAAATTAGAAGTGAAGAATCTCAGCTATCAGTACGATCCGTTCTCACAACCTATTTTTTCTAATTTAAATATTACCGTTGAGCCCGGAGAATCCATCGCGCTGGTTGGCCCTTCCGGCGTCGGTAAGACCACGCTGCTGAAAGTCATGTGCGGTCTGTTAGCGCCCACCAGCGGTGACGTGATAGCGGATAACCTTGATATTCAAAAAATTGGCATCAATAACTTTCGTCTCGGAACGGCCTGCGTCCTTCAGGAGGACCGCCTTTTCTCAGGCTCGCTTATCGATAATATCAGCGGCTTTGAAGATAATGCCGATATGGACTTTATCGTTGAGTGCGCACGCAGATGTAATATCCATGATGAAATCATGAAAATGCCGATGGGGTACGAAACGATTGTCGGCGAGCTTGGCTTAGGTATCTCAGGTGGACAAAAACAGAGAATTTTAATCGCTCGCGCGCTCTATCGAAAACCCAGCATTCTGTTTATGGATGAAGCCACCAGCCATCTCGACCTGAAAAATGAATCGGTCATTAACCAGTCTATCTCTGGTTTAAGCATTACCCGAATCATTGTTGCCCATCGGCCATCCACCATTGCCTCAGCCGATCGCATCATTGATATGTCACAGCTCCATATGCAGGCACCAGCGTAACCACCAGGAAAAGGAGATCCGTATGCAAGGAACATTTATTGGTTTTAATACCGCATCTATTAAATATGATGACAAATTTTTGGCTTTAATGCTCAAAGTCAAACTGAGTAATCAACTCTGTCAGTCTTATTATCTTCAGGCGCCGATTCTTGCGGATCTCCTGTTAGTTCTGCAGCACAGAATGGCCATCGTCCTGCAGCGCTTAAATGCTGAAGGTGAAAGTTATAAGAATGAACTGGTGGCCTTTAATGAACGCCTTATAGAAAATACACCGGCGATCGATATACCTGAAGTACAGCACCCTAATCCGGAAAGACGTATTATGTCGATAACGTTAAAACCCGGCGACACCTGGTCAACGCTCATTCTGGTGCTGCAAAATGAGCAAATTGCTACGCTGCGTATTGATGATATGCAAGTTGAAGCGCTGCTGGTGGGCATTCAGCAGTCTCTTAAACACACGGGAGATAGCGATCTGATTAATTATTTAACTTCCTCGCTGGAAGGCCTGATGCTTTATGCGGTGGATTTAACGAATACCAGCAACGTTGATTATCAGCAGTATCTTCAGGATGAATGGAAGCTCAATCTGTTTTCCCATTATCTCGGCGTGTTGTACTGTTGTGACACGGAGGAAGGGCGAAAAATCATCTCCGGCGCAGTGATTAAAACCAATGCCGCTCATCCATCAGAACAGGAAAATATCGTTGTAATGCGCTTAATTGAGAGAAGCCCAAAGCTGAAAGAAGTGCATACCCAGCGCCAGCCCAGCCAGATTTTTAGCCAAATCATCCCTTCTCAGCCAGGAAGAATGATGACGCTGGAGGAGTGTCTGCGTCCTTTGCATGCGTTCTACCAGCAAACTCAGGCGCAACTCAGCAAGCAATAAAAAGAGATCAAGAGGGTGCCTCAATTTAGGCAAGAGAGGCACCGGTTAAATCAGTTCGGGCACTTATAAACCTGGCCGTTCATTTGGCTATCGGTCGGCACAAAGCTGGACAGCAGATTCTGCGTCGGGCTGCTGACGCCGTAAATGACGTTGCCACCCATCTCTGCGGCCTTGTTACGCAGGGCGTTTGCCGCGCCGCGCATGGAGCCGCCTTCGTCACCATTCTGTCCGGACAGCCAGTTGCTCTGCGTGCCGCTTGCGGTACCTAACAGCTGGCATTCAGAACCTGGTTTATCTTCAACAAAGCGTACGTTCTGGCCACCAGAGGTCAATTCGTTGCTGGAGCTGCAACCTGCTAACAACAATGCTGCGCCGACAATCCCTGCTAAATATTTTACCTGCATGTTATTCCCCACGATCAATGAGCTGGACGCACTGGCCCGGATGTACAACCTTATACTAAAAAGACGACAAAAAGAAAAACCCCCGAGCATTTCTGCCCGAGGGTTTCTTTATATCTAAGGGGTATAGCGCACGATTACATCATGCCGCCCATACCGCCCATGCCACCCATGCCGCCAGCAGCACCTAAGTCAGGCGCGTCGCTTTTCGGCAGGTCGGTGACCATGCACTCGGTGGTGATCATCAGACCAGCAACGGATGCTGCGTACTGCAGAGCAGAACGAGTCACTTTAGTTGGGTCCAGAATACCGAAGTCGATCATGTTGCCATACTCTTCGGTTGCAGCGTTGTAACCGTAGTTACCTTCACCACCTTTCACAGTGTTCGCCACAACAGACGGTTCTTCACCGGCGTTGGAAACGATCTGACGCAGCGGAGCTTCCATTGCGCGCAGCGCAACTTTGATACCGACGTTCTGATCTTCGTTCTGAGCGGTCAGGCCAGCCAGTTTAGCGGCAACGCGAACCAGCGCTACGCCACCACCGGCAACCACGCCTTCTTCAACCGCAGCACGGGTCGCGTGCAGGGCATCGTCAACGCGTGCTTTCTTCTCTTTCATTTCAACTTCGGTAGCCGCGCCCACTTTGATTACTGCAACGCCGCCTGCCAGTTTAGCCACGCGCTCCTGCAGTTTTTCACGGTCGTAGTCAGAAGTTGCTTCTTCAATCTGCTTACGGATCTGAGCAACGCGGCCCTGGATCGCAGCTTCTTCGCCCACGCCATCGATGATAGTGGTGGTGTCTTTGTTGATAACAACGCGTTTCGCCTGACCCAGATCTTCCAGAGTCGCTTTTTCCAGCTCCATACCGATCTCTTCAGAGATAACGGTACCGCCGGTCAGAGTTGCGATGTCCTGCAGCATAGCTTTACGACGGTCGCCGAAGCCCGGTGCTTTAACCGCAGCGACTTTAACGATGCCGCGCATGGTGTTCACTACCAGGGTCGCCAGCGCTTCGCCTTCTACGTCTTCAGCGATGATAACCAGCGGTTTGCCCGCTTTTGCTACGGCTTCCAGAACCGGCAGCATTTCGCGGATGTTGGAGATTTTTTTGTCAGCCAGCAGGATGAACGGGCTTTCCAGTTCAACAGCGCCGGTTTCCGGCTTGTTGATGAAGTACGGAGACAGGTAGCCGCGGTCAAACTGCATACCTTCAACCACGTCCAGTTCGTCTTCCAGACCAGTACCGTCTTCAACGGTGATCACGCCTTCTTTACCGACTTTGTCCATCGCTTCAGCGATCAGTTTACCTACGGTTTCGTCGGAGTTAGCGGAGATGGTACCAACCTGAGCAATGGCTTTAGAGTCAGAGCACGGTACGGACAGCGCTTTCAGTTCTTCAACAGCGGCTACGACAGCTTTGTCGATACCACGTTTCAGATCCATCGGGTTCATACCCGCAGCAACGGCTTTCAAGCCTTCAGCGATGATAGCCTGAGCCAGTACGGTTGCGGTGGTGGTACCGTCGCCTGCAGCGTCGTTCGCTTTAGAGGCAACTTCTTTCACCATCTGCGCGCCCATGTTCTCGAACTTGTCTTCCAGCTCGATTTCACGCGCTACGGAAACGCCGTCTTTAGTGATAGTCGGCGCACCGAAGGATTTGTCCAGAACCACGTTACGGCCTTTCGGGCCCAGGGTTACTTTAACTGCGTCTGCCAGTACGTTTACGCCGCGCAGCATTTTCACACGAGCGTCGTTACCGAATTTTACGTCTTTAGCTGCCATTTTATCTTTCCCTTAAATTCGTATGTTCAGTGTCGTTCGCGGATTAAGCTTCAACAATTGCCAGAATGTCGCTTTCGGACATGATCAACACTTCTTCATTGTCGATCTTCTCGGATTTCACGCCGTAGCCATCGTTGAAAATTACGATGTCACCAACTTTAACGTCCAGAGGCTGCACGGTTCCGTTTTCCAGGATGCGGCCCTTACCGACAGCGATGATTTCGCCACGAGTTGATTTTGCTGCCGCAGAACCGGTCAGAACGATGCCGCCAGCAGATTTCGTTTCAACTTCTTTACGTTTGACGATCACACGATCATGTAACGGACGAATACTCATTGATAGCTCTCCTTTGAGAAAGTCATTATCAGTTATGGATGACGCCGGTCCGCACACGGTTTTCCGGCTAGTGCCCTGAGAGATGGGGGTGGGGTTTTAGCGCTTCAAGGGGAAAAGTAAAAAAAAATTTGTCCTCGTGCTCAGACGCACACAAATTTGCCGCCGTTGCCTGACGTCATAAGCAAAAGCGATTGTGATACCATCCCTTTTTTGCCGGGCGCAGGGTTGAAACATGAGTGGTTTAAAACAGGAGTTGGGGCTTGCCCAAGGAGTGGGGTTACTCTCCACATCATTACTGGGAACCGGCGTCTTCGCCGTTCCGGCGCTGGCCGCGTTGGTCGCTGGCGACAACAGCCTGTGGGCCTGGCCGGCGCTGATTTTACTGGTGTTTCCCATCGCTATCGTCTTCGCCACGCTGGGTCGGCACTTTCCCAGCGCCGGCGGCGTGGCCCATTTTGTGGATATGGCTTTTGGACCGCGTCTGGCGCGCGTCACCGGCTGGCTCTTTTTATCGGTGATCCCGGTCGGATTACCCGCGGCCCTGCATATCGCCACCGGCTTCGGTCAGGCACTTTTTGGCTGGCACGATAGCCAGCTGCTGCTGGCTGAACTGGGCACGCTGGCGATTATCTGGTGGGTCGGCTCTCGCGGAGCCAGCTCCAGCGCCAATCTACAAACGCTGGTTGCCGTGCTGATTGTCGCCCTGATCGTCGCTATCTGGTGGCGCGGCGGGATCAACCCCACGCAGATCCCCTTCCCGGCGCCCGCTGAAATCGATAGTTCGCAGCTTTTCTCCGCGCTTTCGGTGATGTTCTGGTGTTTTGTCGGTCTGGAGGCTTTCGCTCATCTGGCCTCTGAGTTTAAGCAGCCGGAGCGCGATTTTCCCCGCGCGCTGATGATCGGCTTATTGCTGGCGGGTTCGGTCTACTGGGCCTGTACCGTGCTGGTCCTGCACTTTCATGCCTTTGGTGAGGAGATGGCCGCAGCCGCGTCGCTGCCCAATATCGTCGTACGCCTGTTCGGCGTTCAGGCGCTGTGGATTGCCTGCGTTATCGGCTATCTCGCCTGCTTCGCCAGCCTCAATATCTATATCCAGAGCTTTGCCCGCCTGGTGTGGTCGCAGGCGCAGCATAAGCCTGCGAGCTATCTGGCCCGCCTGTCGCCGCGACAAATTCCGCGCAATGCGCTGAACGCGGTACTCGGCTGCTGCGTGATTAGCGCCTTGTGCATTTACGCGCTCAATATCAACCTGGACGCCCTGATCGTCTACGCCAACGGCATTTTTATTATGATCTATCTGCTGTGTATGCTGGCGGGCTGCCGTTTGCTGCATGGGCGTTATCGCGTGTTAGCGGCGTTTGGCAGCGTGCTGTGCCTGCTGCTGCTGGCGATGGTGGGCTGGAAGAGCCTGTACGCGTTTATCATGCTGGCGGTACTGTGGCTGTTTTTACCAAAGCGCAGGCTCGCGGAGAGAGTCACCAGGCCGGAGTGACCGGCCCGGACAATGCTAAATGTTAATCACGACGATCGTCTTTATGTTCGAGGCGGTCGCGCTCGTCATCTTTGCGCTGATATTCACCTTCAAAGGTATCGCCGCCACCGGTTCCGGCGCTAAACCCGCCGCCCGGCATCCGACTAAAGCGCAAATGCGGCATCAGCTTTAAGGTCAGGTGCTTCTGCACCGGAGGCAGCAGCAGCAGCAGCCCCAGGAAATCGGTAAAGAATCCCGGCAGAAGCAGCAGCAAACCGGCGATGATCAGCGACACGCTTTTGATCATTTCAGCGGCCGGGCTCTCTCCCGCCGCCATCTTCTGCTGCATCAGCATGAGGTTTTTAAAGCCCTGGTTTTTTACCAGCGATATCCCCACGACCGAGCTAAAGATCACCAGAATCAGCGTCAGCAGGACGCCAAGCACGTGGGCGACCTGGATAAAGATCGATATCTCAATGTAAACGTATAAAAAAACGGCAATTAACGGAATCCAACGCACCGGCGTCTCCTTCATTAACAGGCGCCAGCGTCGGCGCCCGTAGTCATAGATATGCTATTCGCATCGAAAAGATGTTGGGCCAAAACGTCACTTTTCAATCGTAAAAAAAGCTTATTTTTTTCAAGAATAGAAAACCGGTGACTCATTTCACAGATTAATAATTCTTATAGGATTCACTACATAATAAGTGATCAGGGTGACTGATATTCGCTATTATCAGCATATGATCGTGGGCACCGGGCCGATTAAGGAAATAATCTGCGGCCAGAAAATGCGCGAGATCCCATAAATTCTGCGTATTTGGTGAATTCATAGGCAGCTTGAAAGAGAAGGTTCACATGTTAAACAACATTCGTATCGAAGAAGATCTGTTGGGCACCAGGGAAGTTCCAGCTGACGCTTACTACGGCGTCCATACTCTGAGAGCGATTGAAAACTTCTACATCAGCAACAACAAAATCAGCGACATTCCTGAATTTGTCCGCGGAATGGTGATGGTGAAGAAGGCCGCTGCGCAGGCTAACAAAGAGCTGCAAACTATCCCTAAAAGCATCGCCAACGCCATTATTGCCGCCTGCGATGAGGTGTTGAATAACGGCAAGTGCATGGACCAGTTCCCGGTTGATGTGTTCCAGGGCGGGGCAGGCACCTCCGTTAACATGAACACCAACGAAGTCCTGGCGAACATCGGCCTTGAGCTGATGGGCCATCAGAAAGGCGAATATCAGTATCTCAACCCCAACGACCACGTTAACAAATGTCAGTCCACTAACGATGCTTACCCGACCGGTTTCCGCATCGCGGTCTACGCCTCCATTCTCAAACTGATCGATGCAATCAACCAGCTTGGCGAAGGTTTCCAGCAAAAGGCCGTTGAGTTCCAGGACATTCTGAAAATGGGTCGTACCCAGCTGCAGGACGCGGTGCCGATGACCCTGGGGCAGGAGTTCCACGCGTTTAACGTTCTGCTTAACGAAGAGACCAAATGCATTCTGCGCACCGCTGAGCTGCTGCTGGAGGTAAACCTCGGCGCGACCGCTATCGGCACCCGCCTGAACACTCCGGATGGTTATCAGCAGCTGGCAGTTCAAAAACTGGCGGAAGTCAGCAACCTGCCGGTTGTGCCAGCCGAAGACCTGATCGAAGCCACCTCCGACTGCGGCGCCTACGTGATGGTCCACAGCTCTCTGAAGCGGCTGGCGGTAAAACTGTCCAAAATCTGTAACGACCTGCGCCTGCTCTCTTCCGGCCCGCGCGCCGGCCTGAACGAAATTAACCTGCCCGAACTGCAGGCGGGCTCTTCGATTATGCCAGCCAAGGTAAACCCGGTGGTCCCCGAGGTCGTCAATCAGGTGTGCTTCAAAGTGATTGGTAACGATACAACCGTCACCATGGCTTCCGAAGCGGGGCAGCTGCAGCTGAACGTGATGGAGCCGGTGATTGGCCAGGCGATGTTTGAATCTATCCATATTCTGACTAACGCCTGCTACAACCTGCTGGAAAAATGCGTGAGCGGCATCACCGCCAACAAAGCGGTATGCGAAAGCTACGTCTACAACTCCATTGGCATCGTCACCTACCTCAACCCGTATATCGGCCACCACAATGGCGATATCGTCGGCAAGATTTGCGCCGAAACGGGCAAGAGCGTCAGAGACGTGGTGCTTGAGCGCGGGCTGCTGACCGCAGCGGAGCTGGACGATATCTTCTCCGCGCAAAACCTGATGCATCCGGCCTATAAAGCGAAGCGGTATACTGATGAAAGCGAACAGTAAAGTTTCAGGTTAAACTAATCACGGGCATGTCAGCGATGACATGCCTTTTTTGTTCTTATTGATCTACTAAATTACAACAATCCAATATCAACTTGTTAATAAAACAAGGAAGGCATATATGTTTGGTGCAGAACTCGTTATTGTCCTGCTGGCTATTTATCTGGGAGCCAGACTCGGGGGTATCGGCATCGGTTTCGCCGGTGGCCTGGGCGTCCTCGTCCTGACCCTCTTTTTTCAAATTAAACCCGGCGCGATCCCCTTCGACGTCATCGAAATCATTATGGCGGTTATCGCCGCTATTGCCGCCATGCAGGTCGCCGGAGGGATGGACTACCTGGTCAGTCTCGCCGAACGTATGCTGCGACGTCACCCCAAATACATCACCTTTCTCGCCCCGCTGGTCACCTGGTTTATGACCATACTGGCCGGAACCGGACACACTGCTTTCTCTACGCTTCCGGTGATCACCGAAGTAGCGAAAGAGCAGGGTATTCGTCCCTCGCGCCCTCTTTCCATCGCCGTGGTCGCCTCACAGATTGCGATCACCGCCTCGCCGATTTCCGCTGCGGTGGTCTTTTTTGCCGGCATCCTTGAACCGCTGGGCGTCAGCTACCTGACTCTGCTGGCAATCTGTATTCCGGTTACCCTGATTGCCGTGATGCTCACCGCCATCGTCTGTAACTTCCTCGGCTGTGAGCTAAAAGACGATCCGATTTATCAGGAGCGGCTGGCGAAAGGGGAAGTCAAGCTGCGCGGCAGCCAGGTTTTCGAGCTTAAGCCGCACGCCAGACGCTCTGTGCTGCTGTTCCTGATTGGTATCGTCGCGGTAATGTTTTACGCCACCGCCATCAGCGACACCGTCGGCCTGATTAAAGATCCGGTTCTGCCGCGCAACGAAGCGATCGTGGTATTTATGCTGACTATCGCGACATTGATCAGCATCACCTGCAAAATCGACACCGGTGAAGTACTCAACGCCAGCACGTTTAAATCCGGCATGAGCGCCTGCGTTTGCGTTCTCGGCGTCGCATGGCTGGGGGATACTTTCGTTAAAGCCCACATCAGCGATATCCAGACGGTAGCAGGCGACCTGCTGCACAACTATCCGTGGCTGCTGGCGGTCGTGCTATTCTTCGCCGCAACCCTGCTCTATTCCCAGGCAGCCACCACCAAGGCGCTGATGCCCGCCGCGCTAATGCTGGGCGTAAGCCCTCTCACCGCCATCGCCTCATTTGCCGCCGTCTCTGCGCTGTTCGTTCTGCCAACCTACCCAACCCTGCTGGCGGCGGTCGAAATGGATGACACCGGCTCCACCCGCATCGGTAAATACGTCTTCAACCACGCCTTCCTGATCCCCGGCGTCATCGCCATTACGCTATGCGTGATCCTCGGGTTTATTTTTGGCGGCATCATGCTGTAAATCTCTTCAAATTCGGGCCAGATCCTGGCCCGTTTCGTTAATCCTCCCTATCTTGCGTGCTATAGTGCCTCTTTTCGCTGATACGAGGTTCACGATGACTACGCCTGATGCTGTTGTTGTACTCTGTACCGCGCCGGATGAAGCGACCGCCCAGGACCTGGCGGCCAAAGCATTGGCGGAAAAACTCGCCGCCTGCGCCACGCTCCTGCCGGGAGCGACGTCGCTCTATTACTGGGAAGGAAAACTGGAGCAGGAGTATGAAGTGCAAATGCTGCTGAAAACCGACCTTGCCCATCAGCAGGCGCTGCTGGACTGTCTGAAGTCCCATCACCCGTATCAAACCCCTGAACTTTTGGTTCTGCCCGTTATTCACGGAGACAATGATTACCTCTCATGGCTCAACGCATCATTACGCTGATCCTGCTGCTTTGCAGCACATCGGCCATTGCCGGCCTGTTCGACGCCCCCGGTCGTTCGAACTTTGTTCCTGCTGACCAGGCTTTTGCCTTCGATTTTCAGCAGAATCAACACGATCTCAATCTGACCTGGCAAATCAAGGAGGGTTACTATCTTTACCGCAAACAGATTAAGCTGACCTCCGCCGATGCGACGTTTATCGAACCCTCGCTGCCGTCAGGCGAATGGCATGAGGACGAGTTTTACGGTAAAAGTGAAATTTACCGCCAGCGCCTGACCGTCCCGGTCACTCTGACGCACGCCGCCGCTGGCGCAACCCTTACCGTCACCTGGCAGGGCTGCGCGGATGCGGGTTTTTGCTATCCGCCAGAAACCAAAATCGTGCCGCTTGGCAAAGCGCTGGCGCGCTCCAGTAACGATGCGCACGCCGGGCAACCCAGGCTGAACCCGCCGCTGCCGCTGGAAACGCGCCCGGCGCTGCCGGTCGAGTCGCCCGACCTTTCTTCTCCCGTCGCGGACAACCACAGCGCCGATCTCCCCTTTAGCGCGCTTTGGGCGCTATTAATTGGTATCGGCATCGCCTTTACCCCCTGCGTTCTGCCGATGTATCCGCTGATTTCCGGCATCGTGCTGGGCGGTCAAAAACGCCTCTCCACCGCCCGTGCGCTGCTGCTGGCCTTTATCTACGTTCAGGGAATGGCGTTAACCTACACCGCGCTGGGTCTGGTCGTCGCCGCTGCGGGCCTGCAGTTCCAGGCAGCGCTGCAACACCCTTATGTGCTGATCGGCCTGTCGGTCGTGTTTATCCTGCTGGCACTGTCGATGTTTGGTCTGTTTACGCTCCAGCTGCCTTCGTCGCTGCAAACGCGTCTGACGCTGATGAGCAATAAACGCCAGGGCGGTTCACCCGGCGGCGTATTCGCCATGGGGGCAATTGCCGGATTAATCTGCTCGCCCTGTACCACCGCGCCGCTGAGCGCCATTCTGCTGTATATCGCCCAGAGCGGTAATCTGTGGCTGGGCGGTGGAACCCTGTACCTCTACGCGATCGGAATGGGGCTGCCGCTGATCCTGGTGACCGTATTTGGCAACCGCCTGCTGCCGAAAAGCGGCCCGTGGATGGCTCACGTGAAAACCGCCTTTGGCTTCGTGATCCTCGCGCTGCCGGTATTTTTACTGGAACGCATCCTGGGAGACCTGTGGGGCCTGCGGCTTTGGTCGCTGCTTGGCGTCGCCTTTTTTAGCTGGGCGTTTATCACCTCGCTGGGCGGCACGCGCCCCTGGCTGCGTCTCGTACAAATCGCCATGCTCGGCGCCGCGCTGGTCAGCGCCCGTCCGCTGCAGGACTGGGCTTTCGATGCGCCGGTCGTGCAACGGCAGTCCCATCTCCAGTTTTCCCGTATCCATAGCGTCGATGAGCTCAATCAGGCGCTGGCGCAGGCGAAAGGCAAACCGGTGATGCTCGATCTTTACGCCGACTGGTGCGTGGCCTGCAAAGAGTTCGAGAAATACACCTTTACCTCACCTGAGGTTCAACAGGCCCTGAAAGAGACCGTTCTGCTACAAGTGGATGTCACGAAAAATAGCGCACAAGACGCGGCGCTGCTGAAGCACCTCAGGGTGCTTGGCCTCCCCACGATTCTGTTCTTCAACGAACAGGGCGAGGAGCAGCCCGCGCAGCGGGTCACCGGGTTTATGGATGCCGCGGCATTCAGCGCCCATTTGCGCGATCGATAACCGTGAGCGACACTTTAGGAGGGAAAATGGAGGAGAAGACCGTGCAACGTGAAGAAGTCCTGGGTGAAGCCATCCAAATCCTCGAAATCGAGGGTATCGCTAACACCACGCTGGAAATGGTCGCCGAGCGCGTGGCTTACCCGCTCAATGACCTCAAACGTTTCTGGCCCGATCGCGAGGCGCTGCTTTATGACGCGCTTCGCCATCTTAGCCATCAGGTCGATGCCTGGCGCCGTCAGCTTTTACTCGACGAGTCGCTAAGCGCAGAGCAGAAACTGCTGGCCCGCTACGCCGCGCTGACCACCTGCGTTAGCAACCATCGTTATCCCGGCTGCCTGTTTATCGCCGCCTGTACTTTTTACCCGGACGCTCAGCACCCGATCCATCAGTTGGCCGAGCAGCAGAAGCAGGCTTCTCTGGCCTATACCCACGAACTGCTTAGCCAGCTGGAGGTTGACGATCCGGCGATGGTCGCGAAGCAGATGGAGCTGATCATCGAAGGTTGCCTGAGCCGCCTGCTGATCAAACGTAGCCAGACTGACGTCGATACCGCACGTCGCCTGGCAGAAGATATTTTGCGTTTTGCCCAGTGCCGGATGGGCGGTGCGCTGACCTGATTCCGATATCTTAACCGATTCATCGCGCATATAATTCCCCACTCATCGATATGCTGACAGGGTTTGATATGCGCTCTCTTCTTTGGGCTGCCATTATGGGGCTGTGTTCGACACCGCTTCTGGCAGCCTCTCCGCAAGGTTTCTCTTTCGCGCATAAAGACTGGGAGCTCGCCTGCGACAACACCGGCACCTGCCGGGCCGCAGGCTATGGCGTCACCATGGGCGAAGTCAGCGTTCTGCTGACCCGCAATGCGGGCGCGGCGCAGCACGTCGTCGCCGTTGCGACCTTCGCGCAAACCGAACGCGATATTCCGCCCGACGCCACGGTCACTCTGTTCATCGACGATCGCGACAACGGCGCCCTCGAAGCCGTCGACGAGAGCCATTTTCGCTTTGATGATAGCCAGACGTCGGCCCTGATTCAGGCCCTGGAGCATAACGGCAAAATTGAGCTGGCGATTAACGGCGAGCGCAAGGTGCTGTCCAGCGCAGGCAGCAGCGCCGCATTTCTGAAAATGGATGAGTTCCAGCAGCGCCTGGGCACCGCCGATGCGCTGATGCGTCAAGGAGATGCCGGCGATGACAACGTTTTGCCGGCGGCGCCCGCGCCGGAAATCATCGCCGCGCCGGTCATTAACAATGCCGCTGCCGCGACGCTGACGGCAAAACAGCGGCAGAAGCTTCTTCCGCAGCTAACCCCCGTGCTTAACAGCCATTGCGACGACTGGCAAAACGCCGACATCCCGGCCTCCGAGCGTCAGCTCACCGCCACCCCGCTGGATAAAAACCACACCTTGATTCAGGCCCTTTGCTGGCGCGCGGCCTACAACGACGGCTACGCCATATGGGTGGTCGACAAAGCATTTATGACTCAGCCTCAGCTGATCGCTACCGACGCCTCCAGCTATGGCGATGGCGTGCTTACCTTTTTCAACAAGGGCCGCGGTATTGCCGACTGTATCAGCGGAGAAGAGCGCGTGTGGGACGGCCGGACCTTTGTTCAGAGCCTGAAATACACCACCGGCGACTGCCGGGAAATCGCCCCCGGCGGCGCATGGATGTTGCCCACTTTCGTCAGTCAGGTTATCCCCAGGCAGCAAAAAGAAGCCGATAATAATGCGCTGAAAGCGCTGTATAACGCCGTGTTAAAAGAGCAGAAGGTCAACCCTGAACTGGATCTGAATAAGATCGCCGAACAGTTTCCCCTCAGCGGCAAGGTCAGCCATTTTACGCTGACCTACGCGGACGACTCTCTGGTCTCGACGAGCAAACCTTCCGCCGATATCAGCGATGATGAGTGGCAGGCGTTTCTCCAGTCTGATATCAGCGCCGACTCCGAAAACGGCAAAGTCAGCTTCACCCTGGTGGATCTCGACGGTGACGGCAGACGCGATTTAATTATCGATAGCTACGTCGGCGGCACCGGACTCTTTAGCTATACCGGAGTCTTAAAACGCAACGACGACGCTTTCGAAACGGTCAACAGCGACGATAGCGGCAACGGCGATGATTTTGACGCAGGGGTTCCCGGCGCGCTTTTTTCCCTTAACGGCCGCGGCGCCAACCAGTGGAGCCAGTGGGTACGCATTAATGGCCAGGTTTATGCCCTCTGGTACAACGGTCAGTTTGGCGAAGATAATCTCTATTTATTGCGTCCGTTTGCCCCCTCGGGCAGTAGCGCGCCCGCGGTGACGATCCGCTATCGCTACACTCTCAATGACATCCGCTCGCCGGAAAAAGGCCAGCCGCTGACGCCCGCGTTAAGCGACGGGGAAAAAACGGATCTGCTGAAGTCGCTGGAGGTGATGCAGAGCAGCCTGCTTAAGGATAAGCCGCAGAGCGACGGCGAAGCCCCAATCTGCCCTATTCCTCCGGGCACGTCGGCCGACGATGCGGAAAGTTACTATAGCGGCGTGGCGTCTAACTATATTTATGAAACCGTCGCCTATATTCCGGTCTGGCTGAATGATAAATGTTTTATCGGCACCATCTTTAGCCACCACGGCGCATACCGTCACGGCGTCGACGCGGAAATTACCATCAGCTCGCCGCGCGATGACGAAGACGTCGTCGGCGACTACGCGATCTCCGGACTTCGCCACGCGATCTCAGTGACCAGCGGCTGGAAGAACCGCGAAGGCGATAACGGCATGATGTAATTTCCCGCAGAATAGCGCGCTCAGACGCAGAATTGCCGCAAAGTTAAGCAACCGGTAGATAAATCGAGAAATTTGATTGACGGAGCGTACGGATTACGGTTTAATGCGCCCCGTTGCCCGGATAGCTCAGTCGGTAGAGCAGGGGATTGAAAATCCCCGTGTCCTTGGTTCGATTCCGAGTCCGGGCACCACTATTCAAAGCCGGTTGGTCAGATTTGCAAGATGCAATCCTGACGGACACGAAGGCGAGCCAGTAAAAACACGATGTAACGCTGTTACTTGTGGTTGAAAAAAGGCTCTTGGAAAACAGACTTGCTCCAACAAGTCTGTTTTTTCGCGTCTGATATTTACAAGAAATCTTTTCAATGTCAAATAATGTAAGTATTTGACGCCATTCCTGAAGCCTTCCTCACTACATCAATTCGGTTTCCAGTATATCCCGCAGGCTATCAACACTTTCATCAATGTATTCCAGCGTTGATGTGATGCTGACATGACCCAGCAGTTTCTTCACCGCATACAAATTGCGCTCAGGTGATTTCATCATGTGGGTTGCCACCGTATGGCGGAACCGGTGTGGCGTGATCGTAAACTTACATTCCCGGGATAAACGGCGAAAGAACGCTCTCAGCGGGTACTCGTTCATCACCTCCGGATACTTACTCTTTCTCATCAGGTCGAACCAGCCCACATTGAACACCTGATCGTCCGACTCCATCCCAGCCTCACCGGCTTTTCTCACCAGTTCCTCCAGCGACGGATACAATGACGAGACGATCGGAACCCGGTGTTCACGATGGTTTTTCGCCCCCTCGATGTTCAGGTCAATCCACCGTTCCTCAAGATTAATGTCGCCCAGCCGGATATGCAGAAGCTGATTTTGTCGGATAGCGGTATAACGAAACACATTCACCACCGTCAGCCAGAACCACGCCGGGAGTAGCGCATTTCTGCGACAGTTGAACATACTGCTGTTCCCCTGCCTTCCCTCTGTTTCCAAATACTGCTCCATCAGCCGGTACATCGCGTCCATTTGCGTCTGTGTCAGCGTCTTCTTCTTTTTCGTGCCCGGGCGAACAACCGCGCCGTTAAAAGGATTTTCGGCCTGCGGCAACAATCCCTGCTTAATGCCGAAATTAAACAGCGCCCTCATATGCGCAACTTTGTTGTTCCACGTCCGGGTCGCACAATTCTGGTCGTTCAGCACCGTATGACGCCATTTCAACACCGTCAGGTGATCGATCTTAGTCGGGTTAAACGATGTGAACCCTTCAAATGAGCGAACCACTTTCTGGTAGCTCCACTCCGTCGCCGGTCGTAATGATTTGCTGTAAAAATACTGTTCAGTAAGAAGCCCAAAGGAGACATCATTCATTAGAATATCCTTATATAACAATCAGTAACGGGTTATCCCCAGGATTGTTATCGCCCGTAAAAATCTTACTGGCAAGTATCAGATAGCCACTCAGTTTCTGAAAGCGCCCTTCCCGTTGTTCATTCTGGTACAACTGGCAGGTATACATCGTGCCATTGTCCTGCCGATGATGCCCCAGTCTCTCAAATGCTTTCTGAAGCCTGGCTTTATCCTCTCCTGGCGCGTTCGTCTCCGTCAGATACTGGTGAAAAATCCCCGGCGCACGCAGAAACACGTAACCGGCGACCAGATGAATCCGCCCTTCAGGCTTGTTCGGAATCAGACTACCGGAACGGCATCCCGTGACCAGCCATTGCCAGAATACCTCTCCGGGATCGTTCAACTCGGCCGATGGCGGGATTTCTCCGATTTCTGCTGCATCAACGCTGGCGAAGCCCATCATTGCCAGCAACGCGTCAGTATCATCCGGCTCTTGCTGCTCATCCGGGAATATCAGGTCAGCATCCGACACAGGAGCAGGTTCCGCTACCGAAAGGATTTCCTCTTCGGAATACGACGCAACCAGCTCCGTCGTATCATCAGATAGCCCGGACAGCAACGTGCCACCCTGCAATGGTTCAGCCTGAACCGGAACTATTGTGGCCGGTGCAACCAGTGCCTCACTTTCTGGCGCTCCGGCAGTGAGGCGAATAGCTTCCGTTACAATAGCGTTGACCACACCCGACTGCGCCCGGAAGCCAGTCAGGTACGTTGACAGGGTCTTGATGGCCTCTGGCCAGCTGCTCAGCCAGACAATCGCTTCAGGAGGAATAACCTTCCATGCCAGCATGGCACCAAAACTCTGCAACCGTTCCGGAGACGGTTCCGGCGCAAAACGAAAGCGATAAGGTTCCGGAGGCGTATCCAGTAGCGGAAACCAGCGTTTGCCGTTCTCCAGCTCGACGTGAAGATGGCAAAGATATTCAAGCGAATGCAACATTGCCGCATAGACCACCACCGCATTCCAGGCCGCGCTTTGCGCCGCCTGTTCTTCTGGCGGTGCGCCAACCGGCAACATGTAACTTTTCGACAATCGCGCCGCATACGACACCGTTTCCAGCATATAGTCAGCCATCCCTCCGGGACGGGCATACGGCCCACTTTCCGTAAGAGGAAATTGCTGCATCAGCGCCATGCAATGCTCCAGCGGAGCAAGGTAATACTGTCGATACATGTCTTTCGGCAGGGAGGAATAATCCCAGAGCGATTGCAGCCACTGCTGACGCCGGGTTGTCACCAGCAGTTCGCTGGCAGTCATGGGCAGAAAGTAGCCAGGAGGCAAAGAGGGTTCTATCGCCTTAACGGTCGGCGGAGCATCCGGGCGTGAACGCCCCGGACGGAGAAAAGATTTCAGATTCAACATAGCAGAAGCCTGTTAAGTGGAAATTCCGCTACGTTAAACGCTGGTTCTCATTGGGCAATCAACAACTCACAATTCGATTTCGAACTTTTAACCTGTCAGGCCAGCACGCTTCTGGCAAGATCAACAAGGTTCATTTTCCTGTTAGCTTCATTTTTACTGTTTATCAGTTTCAGGAAATAGTCGTGTTCAAAAATAATTTCCCTTTTGCATACCGTTTCCTGTTTTGAGTTCGCAATATTGAACTCAATACTTTCAGACAACGTATGTTGATCAACATGGCGACGATGTCTGATGAAACTAAAACTCAAATCGCAGAATTTTTTATCGTCCTTAATATCAATTTGCCCATTGGCATTCCAGGTTAAATCTGGTCGTCTGGTTAAGAGTTCTTCGGTAAATTTTGCATCGAAAAATATCCGTCCTCTCAACCGCTTAGCCTGCATCATGTATGCAAATACCCAAGGTATATTCTGCCGTGTTGCTCCCCTGTAGCGCCAGCCTTCAGCCGCACGGTATTCTTCAAGCATCTGTTTCGCCAGGGCAAATGAGATCCTCATTCCAGTTCCCTTTTCTAACAGGTAAATAACCCGGTCAAATTGCTCAATTAAGGTTTGTTTTATCAATACAGCAAGTTCACTACCCGCCGCTCGCCGATCATCTTTCGTTAGATGCTTATTCTTGCTGGCATATGGGCACCACTCATATTCTTCCTTATCAACACGACCTTTCAACGGTACAGCCACGGCACCGGCAGTCGGGAAGAAGTGCTTCCCATACGGCGCATCACGCTCAAGCATTCCTATAATCTGGATCGGGTTGTCACAAGCCGGGCAAACCGCAAACCATCCCTGGTGACCATTAATTGGCTGATACCAGGGAGCCTGCTTTTTCGTAACCTGATCAAAGTTCTCCTGGGTAATCTTGTGAACCTGCTGTGTATCAACGGAAATTTTGAATACATCCATTGTTATGCCTCATGACGGGTATCCCAGCGCAGTATGGTTAGCGATAAGACACCACCAGTCCGCGCCAATTTCAGGTACATGGCCGTGCTCCTCTGCCACCTTCAGACATGAGAGTATCGTTTCAAGGGAAACGGCGAAATGATCATGACCATTATCAAGCACAAAAACTGCACTGCTGTCACAGCAGTCAACATCAATATGAGTACGCGTTACAGCAAGAGTGTTATCTTTCATCAGTAAGACCTTTTTATTGGATAAAAACGAAAACATATCCCGATGAGCTAAGTGAACAATCAAAAACTCTATCCCCAAAAATGAAAAATGCCCCCGCAGGAGCATTTCAGGTAAAAAGTGAACCGTTCCCCCTAAAACTCTCGCATTTCACACTGCAACTGAGAGTAATATTCAGCAATGGCATTCACGACTTGTGCCGTCATTACAGCGTCGGTCACGGCAGAATGTGCCAGCCCGGTCCAGGTCAAGCCAGCCTGACTGGCCGCATTGGCTAGTGATATGGTGCCGTAACGGTTGGTAGCACCATAGTACCTGGCAGAAAGCATCATTGCGCAGTGAGTTGTCAGGGAACCCAGCCAGTGAGCAGGATCGTTGTGCGCTGCCGCCGTCTGCTTCAAGATACGTATATCAAAACTAGCATTGAAAATTACCAACGGTCGCTGGCCGATATGGAATTGCAGTCGTTCTGCCACATCAGACCAACAGGGAGCATCGACCAGTGCTACGTCATCAATTCCATGCACTGCTGAGGCTTCCGGACTGATACTCACGGTAGGTTTCAAGCGGGTCTCATATACTACGCAGCCCAAAGCATCTACCAGGCCGATTTCCAGCGCCTCAGCCTTAGCATCGAGTCCTGTTGTTTCGGTATCAAGAAAAAGAGGCTCCTGACTGAGCCAGTTATGTGCCTGTACGGCGCATCGCCCTCTTTCGCTTTTCAGTTTGGCCTGTATCGCCAACCGGGCACTCGCCTGCTGCTGTTTTTCTGTTTGGGGGCGTTTTTCGCGCATGGGGATGCAATCAGATATTTTGTAAACTCCATATTTACCGCCATAACTGCTTTTATACCATTTTACCGGCACTGCCCCGGGAGCGGGTTTCATCCTGAATTCATCACGAAGCCGTCCTTTAGTGAAACATTTATTCTCCACCAGAGCCGCATTTCGACGGTCTTTTAAATCATCATTATTCATCATCCCTGACCTCTGTTTGTTTAAATGAACGTTGTTTTTGCTGCCCAAGGCCCCGGACTACCTTGTATCGGCAGTGATAACGCGCAGTCTGGTTAAACAAAAAGATAAATTCCGCTATATGCGAATTGTGGTTTTCCATAAGGATGTTTCCGTAAATAAAGAGGAAACATCCCTCAGGGGAATGTTTCCCCTGAGAGGTGACGGGTCGATTAAATCAACGTTGGTAAAGTTGGTTACGCTGCCAGCGCCTGCTCCCGCAACACCAGGTATTCAAATGCTTCCCGGGCAAAGCGAGCGGCACGAAATACAGCGCGGTTGTCTTCCTTCAGCGTTTGCAGCCACGAGGCAATATAGCTCTCATGTTGCAGGTCGCCATGAATGCCAAGTTCAGCACACAGAAATGCCGATCCCATCTCCGCTATCAGCTCCTCAAATCCATAAACCGGATCGCCGAACTTCTTCGAAGTGGAAACAATGCCTTCACGCGCCAGTCGCGAAGCGTGCCCGGTGGAATGCACCAGTTCATGCAACAGCGTACTGTAGTAGTCTTCCGCCGAATCAAACTGAGCGGCTTCCGGCATCATAATGTGGTCAACACCCGGGCGGTAATAGGCACGATCCTGATGACGATGTATCACAGATACGCCGCTACAGGCTGCTATCTGTTCTGCCCGGGTGATACGCTTCACGTCGGGCAAAAACGGTATTTCCGGATAAAGATTGTCGGGCAGGTTTTCACACTGCTCAACGTTGAAGAGGTGGAAGCTGGTCATAAAACAGCGATCCCGCATGACCACCTCGCCGTTCTCATCAAACACCGGCTGGCCGCTGTCATCCGTTGCCTCTTTCTGGAACGGTTTAAACAGTGTCACCAGCGTCGATTTTTCACCTTTCCGGACATGACCACCGGCATCCAGCGCCTGTTTGAACGTCAGCCAGCGATTGGAATAAAATCCCTTATCGGCAGCATCGATCCATAACAGCATCACGTTAATACCGCTGTAGTTCCGACCAGTGATGGCATTAGCAGGCAAACCCTCTTTTCCGGTTTGCCATGCTTTACGCCAGGGCGTCGTCCCGTTCTCCAGCGCCGTAATAATCTTATCGGTTACGGTCTGGAATAAATCCTGCCGTGGGGCAGATTTACGGTGAGTTGTTTTCTTCGTCATATGCCATTCCCGTCAATAAAAAAACGGGGATGGCTCCCGAACGGGGAACAATCCCCGTTTGGGTTAAAGTAAAAAGTCAGTCCATCGCAGCCATAGCTAACGATTCATCCAGGCCAACCTTGAAAAAATGATCCCAGGTTCCCGGGCACACTGTTCTGGCAAGCTCCATAACCTCATCGAAAAGAGCCTTGCATGAAGGGTGCGCATAACGCGGCAAATCGCCAACACATCCCCGTGCAAAAGTTCGGGCCAGACTGGCAATCGTCCACTGATTATCCGTGAAGTTATCCTCATCCGGTTGTGTTCCGATATCCAGACGTTCGAATGCGGCCACAACCAACAAATCACCTTCAAGTTTTGCCAGCTCGCATAAATCTTCAGCAGAAAATACGCTATTTGTCTGGTCTGTCATCATGGTCAGTTCCTCAATAATTAAAAAGGAACCGTCCTCCCCACCGGGAAACGAGTTCCCTGTAGGGGCGATATGGATTGATGTAATCAGGCAGAAAAATCCCTGCACGGGCTAAAGTAAAAAATCAGTCTATCGCGGCCATAATCTCGACCGATTCAGAGTGATCCAACGCGTAATCACGTAAAGCGTGGTAAAGCAGGATATCGCTGTCCTCTTCCGTCGTATTGGCGATCTGCCCGAGGGCAAACAACGACAGCGTGATGCCAAAAGCCTCTGCCGTCATGGTGCCTTCATAGCCATTCCCAGCCACGCTGACGCCATAAGTCAGACGGGAGTTGGGGACAAGATAGAATCCGTTGTTTGACAACGCCCGACCTTCCCACCGGCTGGTTTCTTCATAATCATCACCCAGACGCTTAGCCCACGCTAAAAACGGAGCCACGCGACGTGGAGTGTGCAGATATTTCAGAAGAACCAGGCCAAAGGGAACAGGTTGCATGTCAATCATCGTTACGTTATCCATGACATATCTCCCCGGAAGCCAGCACGCTGTTAACGCGTTCCTGCAAACGCTTCCTGGCAGAAAGAAAATTTCGCCGGTCACGTTCAGTTGCACGCTTGCAGTTGATATCCGCTGTGATTTCCAGTGCCATAATGGACTGACTACGCCAGGAAGCCCGTTCATCATTCCCCACGCAGGCACTGTAATGAACAATCGCCTGACGGAATAATCGCTCAGTCGTATTGCGATAATCCTCAACCGGAAGATAAGTGTATTTCGATGTCATACTGATATCCCTGTGAATAAAAGCAGGGATTGCTCCCTGACGGGAAATCAATCCCCGCAAGGGTCAAGTTAAGATTTAAGCAAGGCAACCGTACTGGTGCCTGAAGCCGTGTTCCGTCAACGTTCTTTCTAATTTCCGGACCGCATCAAGCATTTCATCGCATTCGCTGTTAGTCATGACAAAGTCACGCATCGTGTTCCATGTCAGACTTTGAGTCAGATGCGACAATGCCAGAGCTTCGTCATCAGTCAGTTCAAGCTGAAGTGTCATCTCTTATTCTCCCAGGGTTACAACCAGCACATCATCAACATATCTGGCGACAAAGTTTTGCGTCCGTCTGTCGGTTTCGTCTCCCAGACGGACAAATAGCGTCAGCGAAAATGTCACCTGCTGAGAATCAGGATCTGAACGATGGCTCCAGGCATTCTGCGCGGCTTTAATCAGCGCAAATTGCCGACGTTCCCACTGGGAAAAATCAAACACTTCAATAGTGTGTTCCCAGGCCGGGAGCGTGATAGAAACAGGCATAAATGCCAGAGATAAGCGATTCGTCATCGGTGTATTCCTTACGTAAAAAAGGGAACACCGATCCCCTGTGGGAAGCGTGTTCCCTTAGGGTGAGTGACAATATTGATAGCGGAGAATCCGCTGTGGTCAGAAGTGTACCTTCATCGCGAAAGCGACCGTTGTTTTCAAAGGCTAAACAACGTTACCGCCCGAAGGCATCGTCTCTCAGGTCATGACGATTTTGGCTGGTAATCACCCGAAGGCGTCCCTCTCAGATTACCGGGACATTGGCTGTTGTCGGAGACAACGGGTTAGCGTTTAAATGCTATCGCTTATATTCCACAGAGGCAAGTGGGTTTAATTATTCCTCGATATCCGGTTTATTATAGACACGTTCAATATAACGCCCCCGCCCATCACCGTGCCCCAGATCCATAGACACCATTGCTTTCGCCTCATCGTCACTCATTCCTTTACTTTTATGATATTCCATTGCTTCACCCGCCCAGGCATATCGCAGACTATGAGGCGCATATTTCCCAACTAATCCCGCATCTCTGACAATATTTCGATAACGATCAATCGCTGATTTCAGATCCGGTTTATCAACCAGCTTACCATTCTGTTCAGCAGCAACTTTCAGAGCATGATTAACAGCACTTAGCATTTTATCGCGATCTATAACCGTCGTATCTCTTGGCCGTCCTCCTTTTGTACCAAATACGATTCTGACACGATCATCACCACGTGATAAAGCACGTTGCCAGGTTTTTAATGATTTAACAGATTGCACCGCTTCTTCTGTCCTCAGGCCAAAACAACGAGCAACCTGCATTGCAGCTGCTACGCCAACGTCTTGCTTATCTGAATAAGCGAACGCTGCGAGATAGCGTTCGCTACTAATTGCGACTTTAGTACCGTCACGACTGGCATCGGATAATCCGAGAGCTGAATTACTTAATTTCTCATGACCAGGATCGGCAAGTTTTGTCCGACCGGCAACGGTCAGAATATTTCTGATTGCGGCCATCTCATTCTGCATTGTTCTTTTAGATATCCCTTCGGCCTGACGACTCTTCACATACAGCTCAATATGATTGGCTTTTATATGTTTCACATCCCGAATCTGAATATTTAATTTAGCTATTCTCTCCGCCACACGGGTGGCGATCTTTGAACGATCCGCGATAGTCTTGAACCCACCACCTCCCTGCCTTGCCAGTGTAACCAGCTGCTTACTTAATTTCGACATACTTGTCCTCCTTCACTAAAAAATACAGATCAAGCTCTTCTTCCGAAATAAGTAAACGAGCGCGATCTATATTCTGAATATTCACACAGAGCATGAGTGATACATATGGCCCCGACGGCACGGTTAAGTTTTGCGCTTCCTGCGTCTCGACTGGTATCTGTGCATCGGGGTGACAATATGTTGAGTTTTTACGAGGTTCCCCAGCTCGCAGAGCTGTTCGCGGCGTATGCCGTCCTGACGTTAGTCAGACTACCTCCATACGTCAGCTTTCACTGACATTGCCATCGATACCGAGTCGAATTTTCTCCTGAAGTTGATACGCCTGCTCTCATGGTTTCTCCGTGAATGGATGCGTTCCGTGATAAGACGTTATGGTTAAAAAGTGTGCTTAAAGATGCTATTTCCCCAGTCTGAACACCGTGACTACGTGTGCGTCAGACTGTACAGAGTGCTGAAAGACCGCATTCCGTCTGCTAAGACGGTGCCCTTTCGCGCAGCGTCACTTGGTATCGCTAACGCTTTTACACAAGTGACGCTGCACATATCCCGCCGCCAAATGCTGCTCTTGCAGATGCCAAATGTTCCAATTGGCATAGCAACGAGCCGCAAATGTTGCCAGGATAAGCTGGACGTAAGCCCAAAGGAAAAACAGCTTTAAGGATGTCGGGCAGACTTTGTTGCCCTGCGTTGAAGTGTACCTTTATCGCGTTTGCGATCACCGTTCTCAAAGGTTAAACGGTGTTATCGCCCGAAGGCATCGTCTCTCAGATTACGACAATTTTGGCTGCGGCCACCCGAAGGCATCAGTCTCAGGCCGCGCTTCTTTCCCTATGATATTGGCTTGCGATCACCCGAAGGCGCTTCTCTCAAATCGCTGGCGCAGTTCCGATTGCGCTGAAGCATTGGCTGTTGTCGGAGACAACGGTGTAACGCCCGGAGAATAAATCTTTCTATGAAATTCTGCAAGGTGTTGCATTAATTTTCGTCATCTATTAGTCTCAGTTTATTATGAAAGTTATAAGGATATAGCAATGGATGGCATCGTTAAGTGGTTCAGTGAAGAGCAAGGATATGGATTTATTACTGATAAAGCCAATAACGACTATTACTTTCATATTTCTAATGTGAAAGGGACATTGATTCCTAAAAATGGCCAGTATGTCTATTTTGATATTGAAGACAATAAAGCCAAAAACATCAGCCTCACACGTAAAAAAGAAAATACATTTAAAATCCTATCATCTGATTACAGAAAAACCATTTTTGATTTATATAAAGATACATTTACGTGCATAACCATTGCTGTTTTAGGCGTTTTTTTAATTAGAAATAACTACCACATTACTGGGTGGCTAACTTATTCAGTTGCATGTGCACTAGCCATACTAGCATCCTTTACCACCATTAAACTAGTTGAGAAAAAACGGAAATCAAAAGAAGCAAGCAGACTCAGCTTTATAGTCTTTTTGCTTTCCGTTGTTTTTTCAATAATAATTTTAGTAAGTGGTTTATTAAAAGGTGTAAAGGAATTTTTATAACGTATTAAAAGGAAATATTTATATGGAAAATGAAAATAAGCCACCCAAACAATCAGATATCTGGACTATAATTTTCAATGGATTAACCGAAGCCATAAAAATAATCTTTTCTATCGTTGTTGCTATTGTTTCTGTTGGAAGTAAAACTTCCAACTCCAATACCTCAACAACTGATTCAGAAGACTATCACTCTGGTTTTCGTAATGGTCATAGTGGGCCGGGATATTACGATAGCAATGACCAAAAATTAAAGCACTTTGATGATGAATAACAGGTAGTAGAGTAAATCGACTACCTGTGTAGTTTTATTTATTTTTCCCTGCTGAAGCGCCCTTCGTAGCAACAGTTTTAACTACTTCACCTGCTACGCCAGGACCTTTAGCCCCTGCTTGTTGCGATCCTTCCGAAGCTTTTGCAATAGTCGATGAAACAACAGCACCTATCTGCGCACCACTCCATCCAACGGCCCCAAACCAAAACATAGGCAACATCACATACATCGCCCCCAGCACCAGATTCATTATCCAGCCATCCGAGCCGGTACTGGCAAGCCAGTTATTGAAGCTGTTCGTATATCCCTTATAGCTGGCGTACATCAGCTCGATGAGTTTGTCATCCAGCCAGCCGCCAAGCTCCCACCAGAACGGGACAAATATCAGCGCAAACATCGCAAAAGTAATGGTGACCACCACCTTCGGATCGTAAGCCCCGAACAACATGACCAGTGGGATACAAACCACGATAGCCATCAGCAAAACCGCGTGAACCATCGGCAGCGCCTGCCTTAGGGCATCAAATGCCGGAAGCTGAGTTGTCTGAGCAGAAAGCGCACCAAGACCGCTCAGCGCCTGCTTAATGCCGGTATCGATGCCCGTTCCCTGCCCCTGCTGATTCCCCATCATGTAAGTATCTCCCCCTCCGGACAAGTGCGTGTTCTGCGGACTCACCAGCCAGCGCAACAGGCTTTCTTCCCAGTTCCCTGGATACTTTGCCTTCATCATATTAACCGTGCGTTTATCGAAGCTCTCCAGCAGGCGGCTTTTCAGCCCCTTACTCGATGCGCTCCACCACTCTTTGCAGGTCGGATAACCGCCACGGCCAACGTTGGGGTAACCACTGTCACGGCTTTCGCTATAAGGCCACGCAGCCCGGGGCATCGTTGAGGTGTAATAGTCGTAATATCCTCCGGTATTCAGAAAATAATCAGAACCGATCCAGTTAACTGAATCTACTGTCTTTGCAGGCAAGCTTGTATTCACATTTTTCAGCTTGTAATACGACTTCGCATAGCACTGGCTGGCAAACTCCTGTACTTCCTCCCGGATAATAGGATCAATTAACTTAGTGTGTTGAACCTCAAAACGTAACAACCGAAAATCATTCCCGCAGGGGATTGAGGCGATGGCCGCGTGCGTCACCCCTTTGGATAGCGAATGCACCAGATACCACCACGCCGGGATTTTTGCCGTCTGGCCGTTGAATTCTGCAATCAGCGGCCCATAGCCGGATTCATTCGGTTTAGGTACATTCACGCCACATTGGGAAGAACGGGTACGATCGAATTTCATCGTTGTGATATCGATATCCTGCATCGGCATCGCACAGAACATGATCATCACAAACGCGACATACAGAACGTGCTCCATTCGCGGCAGCGCCAGCGCCCCTTTATTCCCTTCATCATCCCCCTCTTCCCGAACCTTTAGCCAGACACCGGCAATTTTAAACGCCAGCGGAATAGCAAAAATCCCTGTGGTGGTAATTATCATCCACAACGCGTTGTTGATGAGCCAGCCCATCAGGACCAGCACCATTTCCAGATAGCTGTCAGCCGTCATCACATCCCCCAACGCAAGCTGGTGATTTCAATCATTACGAACAGGCAAACCGTCATGATTTCCAGCCGCCAGACCTGAAAATGCCGGGTACAGTGACGCAGGAAATAGCTCCGGACACGGTGCAGCCAGAAAAATGTGATGGCCGTATACAGCGCCAGCCGCCAGAACAGGAGCGGCGTTTTTATCCGGAGCAGCCACGCTTTCAGTTCTGCTTCACTACCCACGAAGTGCAATAACGCGAAACTAAAGCCCCCAAAGGCCAGGATGGCAACAATACAGATCAGTGAAGCCCGCAATATCCGCTGCCAGAGCGGCTTACGAATAACATCCATATTATTCCTCCACCTTCTGGTTCAGATTCTGCATGGCGTCATCATTCTGCTGCACCGGCTGACGCAGGCCATGATCGGCCTCGCGGCTTTCCTGTCGCGTCAGTGCAACAAGAATAGAGTTGTTGCTAATTGCCTTGCGGATCTCCATTTCATTTTTCAGCGCCATCACCTCACGGTCGAGGAACTCCAGACGTCGGTCGGACTCGTTAAGCGCCATTGTCTGATCCGCAGCATTCGGCTCTGACTGACCGGCCATCAGCATCCGACGCATCCCGAGCGCTGTAGAGATGGTTTCTGACATAGCCAGCTCGCTGGCAAGACGCTGTACCAGCGCAGCATTATCCGGGTCATCCTTCAGTGCCTGAATAACACCGCGAGATACGACCATATCCCCTGTTTTCAGCGTCGCCAGATTAGTTGCATTGGGCGTCAGGTTTCCGTTGACCAGCTTCACAAGGATTTCCTGATTCTCCTGCGTGGTCTCTTCCAGCATCGGCGAAAAACCGACGCCGGCAGTTGATGCACCAGGTTCGTTTTCCACTCCGCCACTGCTGCAATCGCTGGCCTCGGAACAGGTCCGAATCGCCCTGTCGCCCAACACCTTAACAACGGCTTCCGCCGCTTCTTCGCTGGTTTTGTACTTCTTACACAGAGAGCCGTTACAAGATGAACCGCTGACGCCACCACTGCTGGTGACAGGCTGCTTATTGAGAATGTTAAATCCGGCTTTCGCCAGGTCATGAGTCGGTTTGATAGCAGGCTGGCCGCTACCGCCGCGCTTCTGCCCGCCAATCCATTTAACACCTTCTTTGCCGGTGGACGTTTTTAGCTGGTTATCCGCAGCCACCGCATCCGGCGTCGTGGAGACGATATTCTTGAACTCCTCCCCGATTGCCGCCTGCGTCCACAGGCTGGAATACGCATAGTCCGCCATTTTCTTTGACATGCTCTGGCAATTGAGCTGGGCTTTATCAAATGAGACATTGGCCTGAAGCACACCGTTGGTCAGCAGTTCATACAAGCCCGGATTTGCCCGCTGAATGATCATCGCAGGCAGGCTGGCCACTGCGCCAGTAGCGCTGCTGATCACGTTACTCATCATGTCTTTAAAGCCGCTGGTTACGCCATTAAGCTGATTTTTAACGGTGGTATTAATATCAAAATTGCCGCACATCAGATCGCTGTTCCAGCTAATCCCCATGCCCAGTTTTTCCATATTGTTGTTGCTGGGCGGCTGCGATATCACTGTTCCACCGCCGATGGTGTAAAAGAGATTATCGTTAACCGCACCTTTCAGCCCTTTGCTGGTATCGGAGCTAATCACATCATTATCCAGATCGAAAACCGCCCGGGCCGGAAGGCTCAGCGCAAGGCATCCCATCAGAACACTTGTGCAAAACACGTATTTATTGGTCATATTCACTCTCCCTGTTATTGAAAATCGACGCTGTAAAGGAACGTCTGACCGCGACGCTTACAGCAGCTGTAGGGTTGCCATAGCGCCCAGGCATAATTGCCATCAGTTGCGATGGGATTGGGGCTGTCCGGAAAGGCCGCACAGGATGTGGACAGCGACGGCGTGAGCTGCTGCCATTTGTGGTTGCGGGTACCTGTGTTTTCCATTACTGGAGAAGGAGGCCAGTAGCCCGGGCTGGCACTGGCCGTCATGGGTTGATAGACGTGAATTTGCCCAGTACGGGTGACAACATCTGCCGCACGCTGTGCGACGACCGCTGCCGCTTTATAGTCATCAACCTGAGTAACAAACCCGCTGCGGGGATAGACGTTTCCCCACATATTGCCGCCGATTGTGGAACCGATTTCTCGCAGCCCGGGCGTCAGCGCTTCCGGATAAAACGACTCTGGCAAACCCGAACGCCACATCACCGCATCGAGGGTACTGAGCAGATACGGCATCATCGCCATGGCAGAACCGGAACAGGTATACCCCATCTGCCCCATAAACCGGTTAAACACCGGCGCGGCCAGCGCCGGGTGACCGATAACATCCGCATTTTTAAATTGCAGGTTATCTTTCCGCCCGGCGCGTTTTTGCGAGTTCGCGCCACCACCTTCGGCAATACCGGAAAGACCCGTTCCCAGAAACGACATCTCCGTCCAGGGATTACTGCCCGTCTGGTTGTAGCTGGAAACCACGGCGTTGGGGATGTAGTGGCGAACTTTGGTGGAAGTTCTGACGATACAGCTGTAGGGCGTGCAAAACAGCCAGTAACAGATACCAACAATCTTGTATTCCAGACACTGGGGGGACAGTGAGCTGGCAATGAGCTGCGCGGAATTAATCGCACCGACCGCGAAGGGTTGAGCTGCGCAACCCAACGCCAGCGCAATCCCCAGCCGGTGTCGTCGAAGCGGTTTCATCATCGCGCCCCCTGAAATTCAGCCAGGCGGGCTTCAGCTACTGCAATATCCGCTGTGCCGTAAACCACGTAGCGATCATCAAATACCACGGCGGGATACTTCGCCAGCTTCAGGCTGTACGCCTGAAGTACGCCATGGTATGCCTGCGTGATTTGCTGCTGCTTTTGCTGCCAGTCCGGTGAATGGATGATGTTTTTTGCAATCTGCGCCGCCTGTACAGGATCAGCAGGCAGCTCACCAAACAGCTGACGCTGAATGGTATCCGGCGCATCCAGGTAAACCACCTGTCCGCTGGTCGCATTCAATGGGGGATGATGGCTGTCGGTGTAGACGACTGTCGCTGCCGGTGCCTGAACAGCAACAGCCAGTAGCGAGATCAGGAACTTTGAAGGTTTCATAACGCACTCCTGTGAGGGGGAAAATCACAGGATGCGCGGGGTCACAATTGATGGCAGCAAACAACTAGAAATAAAAATTAAAAAGTTTTATCCTGTTTAAGTGACTCTTTTTGTTAAAACTTAACATTTTTGTAAGGACACCTTTTTGAGCAACGAACAAAAAAAGAAAGTCGGGTTAATGCTTGGGAACGGATTCACTATTGACCTACTTAGCAAAATGAACAAGCTTGATATAATTGATCCCTCAGATCTATTCAAATATGGTGATATGGTAAAGTGGCCTGCTACTGGTGAACCTGGTTTTCTTTCAGCTCGATATTGCCCAAATTTATGGCGATTAGGAGCAAGACCAGGGTTAAACCGAACTGCGTCATATCAAATAATAGAAGAATTAATTACAGTAATAAATTTATATGCAACTCTGCCTCCCGAAACAATAAAGAAGAAAAATCAGGCGAGTCACACCCCTCTATCTAATATTTATATCTATGCTTATCAAGAATTAGTTTCATACCTGAGAGAGCTTTTCATTAATTACAATGAAAAGATTTCCGCTAATGACCTACGTAATCTCGAAAGTGGTTGGCGAGATTACTTGATGAAACTTGATAAAAATGAAAATATAGAAAGAGTTGATATCATAACCTATAATTATGATATTTATCTCGAACGTTTACTTGACTTACTTAACATTAGATTCGACATCCCCAACATATCAGATGGAAACTCTAAATTTAAAATATACAAACCCCATGGCTCAATAAGCTTTTTATATGATGGTTATATGTCAAAGGACAACTATAACATTCAAAAAGAGTTATCCTTAAATAATGGGGATATATCAAAGTTTGAATGCCGACATGAAGATTTGAGTTTATATATGCCTCTTATTCCTATAATACCTCCAGCAGGAGAAGCGCATCGATATGCTCAAAACTGGGCAAACTCTATCAAAGGCTCAATAGAATCAACGATGGAATCATATAACCCAAACGATGATTTCTTCATTTGTGGCATTTCATACTGGCACGTTGATCGCGCAGAAATTGATGCAATAATCCGTAAAATCAATAGTGACGTTAATGTCAGGATGATCAATCCAGGAAACGTCGATGGCTTAAGTGCTATACTTGGAATGGTATTTAATAGTTATGTTCATCATTCATCATCTGAAGTCCTAAAGGAGCTTGCCTAATGGAAATTTTAAAGCGTGATTCAAACAGCATTAATATTGCCTCCTTTTGGGAAGGTTTTTCATTAGGTAAATTTAATTTTGATCCTCCTTATCAAAGGGATAGCGTTTGGGATGAAGAAAAACAATCTTTCTTTATAGATAGTATACTACGTAACTATCCAATCCCCCCTATATTTCTTCACCAAAAAATCGATGATGATACAGGAAAAATCACGTTTGAAGTTGTTGACGGAAAACAAAGACTCACAGCAATTGTTAATTTTATCAATGGTCGAATAACATCGGCAAGTGAGGAAGAAGATGATGAATTGACAGGAGTATTTTTTTCCGATTTATCAACATCTAAATATGCAGAAGTTAAAAAATTATTTTGGCGATATCAGATGCCTATAGAGTATATTGATACTGAAGATGAAAGGATAATTGATAGTATTTTCGATAGACTGAACAGAAATGGTGAACGACTTAACGGACAAGAGTTAAGGAATGCCAAATATCACGATACTGATTTTTACAAAAAAATCGTCGAATACTCACAACGTGAATATTGGCAAAAACTGCTTGAACACGTTGATAAAAAGAGAATGGAAGACAAAGAGTTTGTATCTGAGTTGATATTCACAATCCTTGAGAATGAAGTATTTGGTGCAACTCAAGACATAATCGACGGCCTTTATGAAAAGTATTGTACAAAAGATGGTGATGAAACAAATGAAGCATTTACCATTTTTGAAAGAACAACTGACTATTTAGTCGCCATGAATATTGATTTCAAAAATCATAAAGCTAGCGGTGTTAGTCATTTATATGGGATTTTCAGTTATGCACTTTATTGTAATACCAATGACATTCCCGTAGAAGACGCGTCAAATAAATTATCTGCCTTCTTGGACAGCCTTTGGGAAAAAGACATACAACAAAACGAAGAATTAAGAAGAGAATATAGAAAAACCATGAGTTCGAGTACCAAAAGCAAAACTCAGCGCTCACGTAGAATTGAAGTTCTTTTGAATTTACTTCGAGATTAAAATGATAAAAAGCAGGAATGAACTTCATTCCTGCTTTTATCACACTATCTTTCATTATTCTTCATTGAAATCTGAGATAATGCCTGTACAAGATAAACCACATCCACCGCATCTGGCACATTAATATACCAGCGCACCCCATGCTTGTAATCCTCCGCCCCCGGCCAGCGCAGACTGCCAGTAACTGTCAACAGCAGGTTAACCGTTCCTGTCTTACCCACCACCTGAACGGCCAGGCAGTTATGCCCGGCCACGCGATGAGGTGAATAAGTAAATGTCGCCTTCTCCCCTACCCGCTGACGGATCTGGCGGCATAATTCCGCCAGTTGCGCATGATGGTGCTGGCTAATTCGCGGATTACCCTGTGGCGGCGCATCAAACAACACGCCGGTATTGGAAATATTACCGTCCACAACGTCCAGAACCGTGGATCTGAAGCGCATCATGCCGCCTCCTTCGTGGCAATACCACGGGCGATATCGAGTTGGTGCGCAATACGCTTCGCTGCATCCAGCTCGCTAATACCGTGTTCAACCATCAATGCCCGACGTGCCGCCTTCTCATCCTTCTCAGTCATGCCCAGCGCCAGATACAGGCTCGGCGGCACAGCCCGGAACAGCGCCTCAATGCGGCTTGCCAGTACCACGCCTTCTGTATAACAGCGCGGTGTTTTGGTCGCAGACAGCAACATCGCTTTTTGCTCAGCAGTCAGCTTTTTAAACCGGGCTATCTCTTCCACCTCTTCCGGCGGCATTACCAGACACAGCCACCACTCAATCATATTGAGCATCTTCTTGGCCGTGGCCGGGAAATCTTCCAGGTTCTGCGTTGCCAGCCACAACCACGCACCGAGCTTACGCCACATCTTCACCACCTTAACCACATACGGGGCCAACAGCGGGTTCGTGGTGATCATATGCGCCTCATCGGTCGGGAAGACGATCTCCCGATCCAAAAACTGGTCACGTTCAGCGATATTGTTGATGGTATTAACCAGCGAGGTATAGGCCACGGCCAGCGGCGCTTCATAGCCTTCACGCGCCAGAGTTCCGAGGTCAATCAGCGTGACATCCGCTTCCGGCCAGTTCTGCCCCGGGCGGTTAAACAGCTCGCCCAGGAAGCCCTGCATAAATACACCCAGCGATTCCCCCATATTCTGCGCCCGGGCGCGGCGAACTTCGGGGCGGGACTCATCCTTCGCGAAGGAGTAAAACGCATCCTGAAGGTCGGCAGTGATCATCTGCCGGTCTTCATTCCAGGCTTTACGCGCCCCGGCCAGAATCGCCTCGCGCATCATGCCCCGGTCGGCACGTTCCAGCCGCGCCTCTTCCTTTGCTTCTCCACCGGTTACCATCAGACGCGCCACAATCTCCAGCTCACCCAGAATATCGCGCTCTTCCTCCGCATCGCCATCGTCCGTTTCATCTACCTCTATACGGTCACTCAGCTCGCTTTCATCAACGGTTTTCACCGGCGCTTCAATCAGCTTGTATGCATCGGCGAACGGGGCCAGCGAAATACCACAGCCCGGTTTGATGCTGACTTTGTTCACCGACAGCTCCAGCTCCGCGCAGTAGTCGGCAAACAGGCCAAACGAGTTACCCGCTTCAGCAATAAACAGACGTGGCCGGTGAATCGCCATCAACTGGGCAAACAGGCTGTTAAGCGTCGCCGACTTACCGGAACCGGTCGGGCCAAACAGGACCAGATGCGCATTTTTGGAACGGTCGGCGCTGTTAAGCGGATCGAACGTCAGCGGCGCACCGCCCCGGTTAAAGAAGGTAAATCCCGGATGGCCGGTGCCAGTGTCACGGCCAAATACCGGCAGCATATTTGCCATATGCTGAACAAACGTCAGACGGGTGTACCAGTTCTTCTTATCCAGCGTCGGGTTAAAGCACATCGGCAGCGCCCGAAGGTAACCATTCAGCGGCGCAACATCGAATTCCGGTTTCACCGGCTGTAACCCGGCGTTAAGCAGGATCGCCGTCAGATCGCGCTGGCGGCTGTTGAGGATTTTCAGTGACTCACCGGAGAGAAAGAAGGTCATGCTGGCGCGGTACAGTTTGTGCCGTTCACCCAGATAGCTTTTAGCCGTATCGGCATCGGCTCGCACACGTTCCGATTCGGTATTCTCGCCAATGGCGTTTTTCGCCAGATGGTTGAAGCGCTCTTCCAGCACATCCTGCGGCTGCACGACCAGCGTCAGAGAAATCACTGTCCCTTCCGGCAGCAGATCCATCAGCGCGTTGATGTTCTCCCCTTTACGGGTTTCACCAGTGAGATGACCGACCGAGGGGGCACGACGGATACGATCGATACTGACGGCTTTATGCGGTCGTTCATCGAACCACCACACGCCATTCTCCACATCTGAGCGCGGCGGCGTAAACATCAGGGTTTCGCTGAAATCATTAAGCACCGGCAGCTCGCCGTTGCGGGTGTCAACATGTGCCGCCGTGCTGTATAGCGTGTCCTTATCCACCCAGTCAGGTTCGGGGTTAAACCAGCGCAGCAGCCAGGCATGGATCTGCTCGCCATTCTGCCTGGCAGTCACAATCCCCGCCCCGGCCAGCGCAGAAGATAGTCGCTCGCAGACCTGATTCAGTTGCTCTTCCGGGGAATACGGCTCAGAGACACCCGGATTTACATAGCGATAAATCACCATCCGGGTACGGCGCTGCTGGCCACGCCACGGTGCGCCGGTGATGGCCTTATCGATAAACAGACCTTTCGGCACAGCAATGCCGCGCATATGACGTTCCATCTCATGCAGGTACGCTGCTGTGAATGCCGTTCCCTGCGCCCACGGTTTAACATAGCCACGCAGTTTATCGATGTATTCCGTCACATCGGTTTCATCCTGGCAGAAGAACTGCACGACCCACGGATGGCTGTCCCGCTCGTCAAAGCTGTCCTGAAGCGCATCTTCAACGATATCGCGGATCTCTTCCAGACGTTCACCGGTGCGCCCTTCGGTTCCCACCGGCACCACTTCAAACACGGCGCCCACCGAAACACCGTCATCGAGCAGCAAGCTCTGGCTTTCCGGCAGGTATTCCACCCACGGCAGGAAGTCGACAAACGAGGCGTTATTGGGATACAGCGAGCGCACGCCGTCCTGCGTCAGCCTGCCACTCTTTTTCTGTGACAGCAGCGCCGGTTCATCAGCCACCGGCTGCGGCTGTTTTTTGGTGAATAAACTGAACATCAGAGTGCCTCCAGTCGCTCGCCCGGCAGCGCATACTGCACCCGGCTGTAAAAAGAGAAGACCGAGCTGTATCCCGGCACCGGCGCTGGCTCATTTCCCGCCATATGCGGGTAGATATAAATCACCATATCCGGGTTGGGCAGGCGCGGGAAAAGCTGCTGGATTTCATTGTGAGCATCGCGGGTATAGCTTTCTTCCAGCGACTGACGGGTAGCCAGATCCGCATCGTTAAGCCCCCGGCGTAACACGCTCCGGGCTTCTGTCGTGGTCCGGGCGCTGCTGGCTTTGTTCTGCCACATATCCAGCATGGTACTGTCGCCGGGCGGCAGCATTTCATCTTTGGAGGTACTGCAACCGCTCAGCAACAGCGTGACCAGCATGAATAAACCGTATCCTTTCATGGCGTCTCCTTAATCCAGCTCGTGTTGCTGGCTGACATCAAAATCGTATTTGACCTTGCGGCCCTTCTCTTCGTAATCAATCGGGATCTGGCGGGTGATATGCACCGCAACATTCGCACCGGGAGGGACATAAATCGCATCAAACATCTGGCCGTATCGCGCTTTCACCCATTCCGCAAGCTCGTTCGTGCCGCCTGATAACGCTTTCCCCAGCGCAGCCTGTCCGGCGCTGCCGGTAAGCGTACTGGTGATGGACGTCCCGTCAGTGGTTGTCGTGGTCTGGCTTTCGGACATGGCATCAGAGGCCGCACCGGCAGCAGACAGCGCAAATAACGTGGGGAGGTAAGTTGAGGCATTGCTTTTACGGTCACCGGAAAGGCAGGGAATACCGTGCTCATCGGACAGCCAGCCAATACTGCCGCCATTGGATTTCCCGTTGCTGCCATCGCTGGATTTTGCCGACTGCGGCACCGTGCGTACCGTGCCGTCAGTAAAGACAAACGTAATGGAGTGAACTTCACCACGTACACAAGACAGCACCCAGTCACCGGTGGCCGTACCGGATACAATCGCGCCTTCGACGTCTGGAAGCTCGATACCGTTGGCGGTCAGGTTCTCTTTACCAATAAGCACCTTGAAGGGATAGGGATCGGTAACTTTGCCATCAATCGGTACACGCCCCAGCAGGGCGGTCATAGCCTGGCTACCAACCAGCGTGGAGTTCTCTGGTAGTGTGTAGACGGGCAGATCGGTTTCCTCGATGCTCTGCTGGTTTTTCGCGTTACGATCCAGTTCCGCTTTCTGGCGGGTGATCTCGTTGTCATTCAGCCCACCGAATGCTGTAGGGAACTGGAATGTGCCGGTGCCATTGGTCGCAACTGCCGCGCCGGTCACCGGTTTACCGTTACGATCCAGTTGCACGCCATCCTGCGGCTCAATCCAGACCGTGCCTTGCGCCACCGTTTCGGCCTGCCCTGCATCTTCCAGCCCCAGCCCGACGGGTAAATCACTGCCTGCGGGGGTATTGCTACCCGCTCCCGGGCCGGGAACCGTATTTTTCAGTGATTCCAGCAGGCCAGCCAGCCGCTGCTGTTCAGCCTGAAGTTTTTGCTGTGCCTGGGTACTTTCCTGCTTAACGGCATTAACTGCGTCATTGATACGCCCGTCCACGTTGCTGCCTTTATTTCGCAGACGGGCGTTTTCTTCGGCCAGCGCGGCATTCTGCTTCTCCAGATTCTCCTGACTGGTCTGAATCGTTTTAATTCGGCCAACCAGCGTACGTAACGTATCCTGCGGTGTATCGCCCTCGATGCCGAGAATGCGCAGTTCTTCCTGGGTCAGGTCGGCCACAGTAGCGTTATCCGCCGAATCCTGCGTCTGTTTCGCGCCACCGCAGGACTTCACGCCGATCATAACTGCCGACAGCAACACCACTGGCACAATAACCTTCAGCAGGGTATTCGATTTAATCTGCATTGCCCTTCCCTCCTTTGCCTGTTTTCGCCTTCACTGGCTCAGGAAGAAACGCGGCATCCGGACGCCCTTTGGTCACCAGATACACCGTCGTGGTATCTTCCGGCGTTCCACTCGCGCCTAGCCAGCGATGCTGGAATGTCGCGCTGTAAAAATTGCCCTGAAGCCGACGCGGATCGAGAACCACTTTCTCCGCACGCTGATTACGCAGGGTTAGCGCCACCACGCTGTAGCCCTGCAATCCCCATGCGGCCAACGGCCTGACCTCAACGGATTCTGACGGCAGCAATGACGTAAGTTTGTCCGGCAACGCAAGCGAAATAGAATGCACGCCGGGCAGCGGCTCAATCGTTCGTGACGGTGCGTACAGACTTTGCGCGGCATAGCGGGTCAGGGCCACCGGCAGCGGCGTGGTGGATTTTTTCTCTTTCGGTTTCGATGTGGACTGTCGTTCGCCAGCTGTCGGTTTTTTGCTGTCGGTCGCTGCAACGTCATCGTTCCCCGTCGAGCTGGAAATCTCCCCCTGATACACCAGACTTACCGGCTCCAGTACGTTTTTACCCTCTTCGGCGCTGATATCCAGCAGGATCATCTCGCCGTTCTCCACATCCTGAAGCACCAGGCGGGTACGGGCAAACTGTGCCCCGGGTTGCAGGTACACCGCGCCGCCGGTACTTTGTACGCGCAATTTCCCCTTCAGCTCAGGCGGAAATCCCACGCGCACATTGCGGTTCACAAAAACAATGCGCTCCTGCCCGACATGCAGGGATACCGGCAGCGGAATACGCTCCCACTTCACCAGTTCAACCGCCTGCGCTGGTAATACGGCAAGACAGGCCAGCGACAGTAAAAATCGTCGTAAACTCATCAGTTAAACACTCCCTTTTTCTCTTCCTTAACCACCGGGGCCGCCTCCAGACGCTGCGGCGCTTCCGAGAGACAATCCAGCGCCAGACCAAACGGGTTAGCCTCCGGATTTTTATCCCAGCGCACCACTTTCAACGGATAGCGCACCAGTGAGCGTTTAACCGGCTCGGAGTTAACATATTCATCGGTAACCAGATCCAGACGAACCTGCCAGTTATCGCGGTCAATAATGGTGACGCTGTCATCCCGATAGCCCCGCTCAGGGATCTCCGACACGCCGCGTACACGATCCCGCGATTCCCCCAGGTCCTTACGCTGCTTCGCATCCTTATGCAGCAGTTCCTTACAGGTCGGCGTCAGGTAGGCCGACAGCGTCTCGATACGATATGGATAATCAACGTCGCCATCCTTCGGCCAACTGTTTAACTGCTGGAAAATATAAAAGCTGAAGGCATACACCGTTGAGGGCGGGATCTCCCACCACGGACGGGAGCTGCCGGAGCGGAGATCGGGAGGATTGTGAATGGTCAGATTGCGCGGAGACATCATCCAGCCAAGCATGGACAACACTAACAGTACCAACATAACCCCACACGCAGTGCGGAGCGTCCGGATATGATTGTCCCGGGCATTCAGGGCATTTTTAAACTTACTCATGAACGGCCTCCTGACGGCGAACCACAGGACGCAGACGGCGTAACGCCAGTACCTGGCTGTGTTGTATCAGCCCTTTTGTTCCCATGCCAGAGTGGCTTAACAGCAGATCCAGCCTGCGATAGAGGTAGTTTTCCGGCTTGCCGCGCTTAAAACGCGCCATTAACCTGCCGCCAAAAATAATCGTGACCAGCGGCATCAGCATCGCCACGGTCGGAAAGGCTATCCAGCCGAGAAATGGCAGAACAGGTATGGCGACCACGAGGCCGCCCAGTACGCTGAACAGCGCGGTAAATCCCAGTTCCGGCGTGGTGAAGCCACGGAACACCACCGGCTCAGCATTCAACCTGTCAGGCATAAATTCGATAGTCGCCATAATCCATCCTTAGAGCAGAATTGTCGCGGCTTTAGCAGCCAGCCAGATAACCACAACAATCAGGACAACACCGACGACAACCAGCATCCCGAACTTACCCCAGCTCGATTTCCCGTCACGGACTTCGGAAAAGGTAGCAATAATGGCGTTACCGACGGCCAGCATGGCAACCGCCGCAAGAATTAATCCGCCCAGCACGATACCGTCATTGAGATATCCGGAGATCTGACCGTAGAAAGAGCTGTCAGTGCTGCTTTTCGGACCTTCAACAGTGGGTAACCCCGCCCGGGCAGCAGAAACCCCAGTCAGAGCAACGGCCAGACCCCGAGTACACCAGAGACGAAGAGAAAAACGCAGAGAAGATAATGCAGAGCAAAACATAGTGATTTCCTTAATAAGAAAAGCCAGGCCTAGCTGGCAAAGAGATAGATAGCGATAATGATGAGAAGGACTGAGCGGATGGCAAAACGTACCAGAGCCTGCTCTTTGATATGACCTGTCGCGTACCCCCGATAAACATGCAGAAAACCCCATCCCACCCACAAAATCAGCAGGGCAATCAGCGCACCGATAAACACTTTGCTCAGCAGTGCGGGATCGGCGTTACCGCTTGCCGCTTTAAATGCGCTGGTCTGGGCATCGTTCACGGGCGACGCTCCATCCGGTACTGACCGGTGAGAGAGGCCGAAGGTACGGGTTGAGCACGGGAAGGTTCCAGGTAGATACCGATCCCCTGGCGAATCGCCTTGATGTCCTGCGTTGCCCTCAGATAATCGAACCAGAAGCGCCCGTTCTGTCCATCCTGAACGGCGACAACACGGGCGCGTTCCAGCGCGGCCTGCACCTGATCCAGTTGCTTCATTACCAGCGCCAGCTCGTCAGACTCAGCGGCCTGAACGCCCGACGTCAGCATAATCCCCAACAGGCACCATGCCCGGGGTTGTGTCATGCGCATGTAAACCTCCTTCAATGCGATTGCATGTACGGAGGAAGAGTGGCGAAAAGCGTCCTGATGGGCAGTAAGAAAACAGAAGTGGAATTTTGAAAATTATGGAAGGGGTAAGGCATGGCGCAGAATGCGCCATCGGGGTTCTTTGCCACCCCGGCGCAAGCAGGTTTGCGCTCCCGGCAAGGCCCGTCCGGAAGCCAGAAAGACGCGCAGGCTTGCTATTCTGGCTTCCGGACCGGGCGCAGTTATGAACCAAGGTAATTCTGGCGAAAAAAACATGTCAGGGATTTAAAAACGGTGCAGCTCGCGGGACGTTATGCGGTATTATTGCGCTGGCGCTTGAGGCTTTTTGCCTCGCGTGATGGCATGAACAACATTGATGTGAGGCAGAAAGATAAAAGCCCCGAAGGTAATTTTTCAATTAACCACGAGGCTCTATCCGTATGTCTAGTCAACATCAGGATAGCCTCTTACCTGCTGCAAAGCAAGGAGTAGAAGGCCATGAAACAACGCACCACCCTGGTATTGTGTCTGTTAATAGCGTGTCTCACGCTACTGGTATTCACGTATCTGACCCGCTCAACGCTCTGTGAGTTGCGAATACGGGACGGGAACAGGGAGGTTGCTGCATTTCTGGCTTACGAATCTGGTAAGTAGCTAACCGGTGGCGGGGTTCGCCCCGCCATTTCCGGGGCTGGTGACGTCTGGCATGCTGGCCTCCAGGCGCCTTTCTGAAGGGCTACCCGAGTCCCGGGTGGCCCTTTAAATGAACTACAAATACTTCTTAAAGCTTCCCATCGTCACCGAAATCGCCAGCCCCATCAGCAACGCAGCCGGTAACAGCAACAAGTTCGGATATACCGCGAACGGCGCAGAAAGATACAACACACACGGTATATACATCGCTGGCTTAACTAAGCGTTTGGCATGGTGGTATAGAAAACTCGACTCATACGCCGCACCGTAGCGACGCAGATCACGTCGTACCATCCCATCAGCGATCCCCACAATAGCAACCAGGATAAATAACGGCACTGACAACACCAGAATGGTGACCCGCATCAGAAAGACCAGCGACACATACATTGTCGCCATCAGATATTCATATGCGACCTGCACCGCCCAGGCACTCCAGGCATTTAGCTCATCCGTAACGCCATTGCCGCTTCCGGCAGTCGGCGTCTGAATCGACTGCAACCAGCCAGTAAAGCCGCTGTTTACAAATAACCACTGATAACCCAGCACGATCCAGCTCTGTACGGTCACCACCGGCGATGACAGCAGCAAACTTTGCGTAAATCCTTCAGCAAAATAACCGCTTTCCGTCTGCATAACGGCACGACTATGTTCCGCACCCTGATCCGGCCAGAAGAACGCGATACCGATATATTCCACAATCAGGCTGAACAGCAGCGATACCAGCAGCATCCCGATAATGCGCCACGGCGTATCCCACAGCAGCACGGTGAAAAAACCATGTGGCTTTGGGGGCGTAGTGGATTGTACCGGAGCTGAAGATGTGTTCATCTGCGACATAACATCCCCTTAATGCATCGCCAGCGGCTCCATCTGGCAGTTCAGCAACATCTCTTCCTGCCCAACCCAAATCCACAGGGTAACGATATCCGTGAGCGTATCAACGGTGGCTTCATATCTCGGGCGATAGCCCAACGAAGTCAGACGCTCAATAATTTCCGGGATCTGAAGTGACGAGCAATCCTGCTCGCACAAAACATCCATCACATCACGCGGGACTTGCAGCTTATTTTGTCTTGAAGACGCCATAACCGCTTCAACCCGATAACGTTGTTTCATCATGATTTCCTTTTCAAAAAGTAGCTGCATCGTAATCTCCCGGTAACGCACTACCCGACCACCAGGCATCGCTGGTCCGGTAATTTCGCTGCATATAGTCGGCAATTTGACCAATACTATCCGGCATCAGGGCATCCGCGCCAGCAGCGGGTAGTGGCATACGGATCTTCCACAACCGACCACCTTCCAGTAAGGCAAACGCCTGTCCTTTCGGCAGGTTAATTACGTTTGCAGCGGTAATTAGCGGCGTACGCACTGTGCTCACCCTGTCCTGAGTGTTCGAGGTAAAATCGCTGCCCATTTCCGGGTTCGAGATATCGGTGACACCGGAAACCAGCGTTTTGGTATAGACCTCCACTTCCGGCAGTTGCTTCGTCATCAACTCTGCCGTTTCCGTATGCCGTACCCGCAGCATCACCAGGCTGTTAAAGTTCCCCACCACCTGCGCCGCTTTCGCGGCGTTGCCCAGCCGCGCTTCAATATCAGGCAAAGTCTGGGTATAGGCCGTCACCTCGATACCCGCCCCACCGCCCTTGTTAATGAGCGGGATAAATTCATCCCCCATCAGCTCGTTAAACTCGTCACAGTGCAGGCTGATCGGCGTCTTCTTACCCTCATCACTGGGCAGACCGTCATTCACGCCAAATTTGTAGATATGCCCCGCCACGGAGACCAGATCGGCAAACATCGAATTGCCCACCGCCGCCGCGACTTCCGGATCGGACAGCGCATCAAGACCGATATACACCACGCCCTTCTTACGGATCACCTGCTGCCAGTCGAAGATAGGACGGGGATCGGACATATCGGTGTAGTTTGGTGAGATCAGTTGCGCCGTCTTACCGGAGGTCAGTTTCTCCAGTAACGGCAACAAACTGGCGACAATCTTGTCATAATACTTCTGGTCGTAGCGTACCGACGACCGCAGGCCATCGAGCACCGGATCGTAAACTTTCTTCCCCTCGTCGCTGTTCAGCACCTGTTCAATCGCCACCACCCGTAGCGAACGCCCTTCCATATGCCGGGGGATATCGCGCTCATCCAGAATTTGCGCCAGATTCTCCACCTGTTGCCACAGTGCCGGAGTGTGCTTCACCATCCAGGTTTCCGCATAGGTCTCAAACAGATCGCCGATATTGTTAACGTAGCGCTGGATCAGGCCAAAGTCCGGGCGTTGCCCCAGTACAACCAGCGCCCGGGCAATAATATTGACGAAACGCCAGGCGAACTCTTTAAATGCGGCGCTGTTACCTTCACTACTGAGTTGACCAGCAACACGCGAAGCCACTTCCGAAATACGGCCAAAGCGCCCGACCGCGTTGTAACGGGCGCTGATATCCGGCCATCCCAGATGGAAAACATGAAATTCACCAGCACGGCCTGCTCGGTGTGACTCGGCATACATGCGCTTCAGTAGATCGGCATCGCCTTTCGGGTCGAAAACAATGGTGACGTTGCCACGTCGAATATCCTGGGTGATCAGCAGCTCGGCGAGGCGAGTTTTGCCGACGCGCGTAGTACCCAAAACCAGCATATGCCCGACACGCTCTCCCAGGCTCATTGAGACATTAACTTCATCAGGTTCGATGCCATGCAATGCGGGATGACCACCGACTGGCGGCAATGGCCGAACGGGATTCAACGCCGAATCACGGGCCAGCAGTTTACACAATGCGGGGAAGCGATGCTCATAGTGCTGCTCAAAACGGCGTGCTGCCTGATATAACGCAGGAGGATTGATGTAACCCGCCACCTCCGGACGCAGGGTATCGAGCAGACGTTGGGTGTGCTTTTGCTCCCACATAAACCCTTTACCCAGAAATAACCGCTGATTGCTCACCGGCACCTCACTACTTGTCACAACATAACGGGGCAAACGCCGGATATTACGCCGGTAACGTAATACCCGTAACCCCTGCTGAGTCCGTTTCACCGACAGCACGGCAAACCCTGCCGCCGTGACATAGCTGACTGAAGGTGCCAGCGCCACCGCCCACGGAGCCGTCACGCAGATATAGCTGGCGCAGGCGGCAACAATGGCGGTGTTCAGCTCCACCGCAGGCCGCAGCATAGCTTCAATAACATAGCGGTCGCTCATTTTTTCCTCCCGTCATGACCAGCAAGAAAAATTAGCCAAATCAGTAAATTCACCGCGACCAGGCCGATCAAAAGACTGATGTCATCCAGCGGTAATCCTGCCCTCATTGCTCCAGCCCCTTCTCGCTAATCAGTACCGGATAGTGAGAAATCCCCAGCCGAGCGGCCAGATCGCTACCGGAAACCGGAAGCAACTCCAGTCCGTTAGCCTGATGCTGCAAATCATCCCATGCCGCTTTGCTGGCGACATTCACCACATAGCCCACGGAATTAAGCTGAATAAGCCGATCGCGCCGCAAAGACAGCCAGCGCCGGGAAAGATCGTCGTCACCAATCAGGAAAATCGACCGCATTCCGGGCATAGAGAGAGAACGAGCTTCCAGCGGCCCGGGCGAAAGCTCCGGGGTACGAATGGGTAGTACCGATGCTTTGTCAGGTGTTGACAGTGTCAACACCTGCGAGGTGGATGGGGCTTCCTCCTGATTGTTAATACCGGCAAAGTATTCAGCCGTTGACTGTCCGCCCAGATCGGCGACAACGGTCAGCTCTGCCTGACTTATGCCCGGAAACAGCAGTGCGAGAACCAGCGGAAAACGCATCATCATTGTGTTCCTCCCTGATTGAATGCCAACGCCTGTACGGACGGCTGCAACGTGCCGAGGTGACGTGACACGATGGCCTTATAGGTTTGTGCAGGTTTGCCGCCTGCCGGATGGTGGTAGCACCCCGCAGCCGATATCCAGCTCCCGGGACTACGCTCATAACAGGCTCGCAAAATGCGAGCGGCTACGTGCAAATTGATATAGGGATCAAATGCTTCCCAAGTGGATGTGAAATAGTGGCCGTTCCAGCCCAGATTGACCTGCGCAATACCGACATCAATACGTTTGAGCGGATAGCGCCGCATAAAACCTAACAGCGCCTGGTATGCTTCGTTCCGGGAGGTGTAGCGATACCCCTTCCCGGCAACATTAATTGTCCACGGCCACGGACGTACGCCATGCACCAGTTTGCGGGATGTCTCCGTCAGCGCCACGCTGTACAGCGCTTCGGCGGGAACATTTTCCGCCTGTGCAACCCGGTGATATCCTTCCGGAACAGATTGCGCCGCCAGACATTCCGAAACGCCAATGAGCATCGCCAGACACATCAGTTTACGCGCTGCCATCCCTGCGCCCCCTGTTGCAATACAACCGGCATCAGCCCGTTGCCATATTTCAGCCACATGCCATTGTCATGGTTCAGCGTTACCTGGCGGGATTTCACCTTTTCAGCAGGGATATTGTGTTTCTTCGCCCAGTTTCGGACCGCCTCATCCTTACCACCGCTGCCAACCAGATAGATATCCAGCGGCTGGTTCGATTTCATTAATTGGGTCAGCTTGCGATCGCAGGCCGGGCAGTTATCTTTCACAAACAGCGCCTGACGGGCGTTACTGACTTCACTCCTCAGATCCTGAACGGGCAGAACGCCGGGATAGACCCGCATCCACGCACTGTTCACTTCTCGCTGAAATGCCAGCTCCGCTTCAACCCGCTGAAATTCCTGCTTCACCGTCAGCTCGGCAAAATGACGGCGTTCTTCATCACTACGCGCCTCGATGCCCAGCATCGTCAGGGGATCTAACCCCGGAGACAGCACGCCGCGCCGTCCTTTTTTCAGCGTCTCATAACGCTGCCACTCTTCCGCTGTCAGCCCCCACTCCTGTGCACTCCGCGTCATTTGTTGCTGTTCCAGCGTCTGTAACAAGGTATCCACCGTCTGGCTGTTTCCCTGAATCACTGGCGATACGGCAAACGCGACTGTTGACACTGTCAACACTCCTGACAGCAGCACAACATTAAACTTTTTCATCCCGACCTCCTTATCGCACCGTCAACGTCTGGTTTTTCCCCGCCACGCGAAACTGGGCCTGCTGCCCTGAGATCGCCAGCAGCGTCCAGCCCTGACGGGTTTCACCCGGTTCCATTAACGTTATTTCTGTCAGTTGCGTTGCCGATTGCGGCGCTATCGCGGCAAAGGCGATCCCTCCCCGCCGTTCGATACCGGTGAGGACGAAGGGTGCAGTAACTGGCCGCTGTGCTTTCTGTGTGGGCTTCTTCTTTACTACCACCGCGCCAGACGTTACGGCAGGAACAACGGCAGCGACGCTGGCCGGACGCTGATTCAAAACACGAACCTGCTCCTGAAGAGAAGACAGCCCGGTTTTAAGGGCGGCAACCGAAGCAGCCTGCTCACTCTGTTGCTTATCCAGCGCATCAACCTTCTGCTGCAAAGCAGCAAGCGCCGGTTTGTCAGCCATCCCTCCCAGTTGCATTCGTGACTCTTCAAAATGCTGTTGCAGCGTTGTTAGCTGTGCCTGGAGTGGCGCTATATCCGGGCTACCCTGCAACGCAGTTTTAAGCTGGCTGACCTCGGCGGAAAGCACCTGGACGGACTTCAGGCTGATAAATGTGGTTCCGCCTAATGCAAACAAAACCAGCCCGCCTAAACCGTAACGGACTATCGCCCAGAGTTTGCTGCGTGCTGGTCTGACAGACTCTTTCATTTCCGGTATCTCCATGAAACTCGCGGACTCGTTCATTTCAGCATCCTCTGCGAAGCCGGAGCAGTGATGTTGACGGGTTGAGCGGGTAGCGGCACAGAGACCGAAGTGGCCGACGTTTTCACCGCTTCCGGCGGCAAACGATAGCCATCGCGTAATGAATGGCAGACGATCCGTTGTACAGAATCAACCTCAAGCTGCCAGGCCGATCCGGCCAGGATTTGTAACGCCTGACTCAGGCGCATTGGCCCCAGTTGATAATGCACAGCGGGCAATATCTGGTTGTACAGCACCCGGTTCGCCGGTGTCGTACTGCATAACGAGTACCCGGACTGGCGCAGGGCATAGCGCATGGCATCCGCCACGGTCGGCGATAATGATGCGGGAATACGGATATCTATGGTTTGCTCTAGCGGCGCACGTTGCGCAGCGCTCGGGGAAGTATCGATCAGCAGGTAGCGGTCATAGCGGACAACTTCTGGCGCGGCACCATACACATCCAATCGGGCTGGCTGGACGTTGCCATTCAGTGCCGTTGGATGAGGTTGCGTATCAGGTTGCTGGAGCTTTTGTGTACAACCGGCCAGGAGACTGGCAGTCAGACAGACAGCCATTGGGATATGAAAATTCATGCAGGTTCCTTAGTCAGACAAAAGAGGCCCAACTTTGCGAAACCAGCAGTATGTCCTCAATGAACAACTGTTTTTTCCGCGCAAAAAAAACGCCAGAAAAATCTGGCGCTAATGCAACTCACAAGGAGGGTTATAACGTGGGGATTAGCTTCTTTCTATTATCAATATGCGGAGTCGGCAGACTCAGGCTTTTCAGCTTTATAAACCATATTTTGCCCCACTTTGATAAAACTGATTTTAATCAGTCTGGCCCGCAGTGACGCTCTTGATTCACCCGCATGATTACCTTTGGTCAAAGTAAACACATCGGCAGTCAGGTTACTGAGCTTAAAACCGATAAGTACCTTTTTCTCTTCATTCACCGCATTCTGGCAGCGTCTGATTAAAGAAGTGGTCTGTTTACCCGATACAGTGACATCAAAACGCGTGTATTCAGGTTTTTCAGTTGAGCCATGTAACGCGTTAATCGTACAGCTCAGAAATGAACCCGTAGCGGTATTAATTTCGCGAATATTGCTCAGGTAACCCAGCCCATCAATATGTAAATTAAAGTAGCTGGATTGTGGTTTGGATTGTACCGGTGCCGGAGCTGCTGATTGAGCTGGAGTTGCTGATTCAGCAGGAACGGGAGCCGGGGCTTGCTTGTTGGCGCTGCCTTTTTTGGGTTTAGCGGTAGTGGTTTTAGATGCTGTAGACATGATGTTTCTCCTGGAAAAATTCGATAAACGGAGAAACATCCCAGCCGGGTGTTTTCCCGCTGGGGTGTCAGGCCTCGAAGCGACGCTGACGATCTGTGGTTGAAGTATACCTTTATCGCCATTGCGATCCCTGCTTTCAAAGGTTAAGCAAGGTTACCGCCCGAAGGCATCGTCTCTCAGGTCACGACAATTTTGGCTGGCAATCACCCGAAGGCGTCCCTCTCAGATTGCCGGGACATTGGCTGTTGTCGAAGACAACGGGGTAAGAGAGGACATTGTTTTATGAGTACATACAGAAATCAACGCAATAATTATTTTTGATAGAAAAAATTTGGATTTAATCGCAGGTAAGGAAGTGATGAAAACGTCAGGGGGTGCTTATAAACAAATAACATTGATATTCTGCATCAACCCAAAATAGCCATTCATATAAGGTTGTCTCTCAAGAGCGAAAAACAGAAGTACAGTAAATTAAGGAAGAGTAGTATTCACTGCGATTATAAAACCTTTCCATTTGATAATATCAAAACTGTGCAAAAATGAACTAATGCATCCGCTCTCCTTCCATAAACCCACAAAACCAAAACATCTCCATACTGATTTTGGCCGGATGCAGAGATAAAAACATGAACCAGGTCACTCTTGGGTAGCCTCTCGTATAACAGAGCCTCGTGTTAAGTATTCACCGCCTAGAAGGGTGTAACGGTATGCTTGTAGATGGTCATCACGCAGAGGAAAAATTCTCATAGATGATTCCGTTATTTGACGATCTAAAAGCAGGCCGCAAGATTTCAAAAATGATAACGCGTTATCAATTTTTGAATATCCAATACCAATTCTTTCGTAAATAGTTGCATACGACACCTCAGTAAAGCAATCAGAATTAGAACGTGCATATAACAAATATAAATATAGTCGTAATGCGTTTAATTCATAGTCATAGCGATTTCTAAAAGATGAAAAAATAAAAACATTTCCATTGTCATCAATTAGAGGTTTCACCGGTATTTTTGTCCACCCCTTATATGCTGTGTTGGATTTGAGAGAGTAAAATTTTTTCCTATCTCCGGTAATTAAAATCAGGTTATAAGCACATAATTGTTTCAAACCTCGACTAACGAGGGTACGGCTAAGTCCAGCCATTTCTGTCAATTCATCGTAACTCAAGCTAACAGCACCTTTGTTTCCATGTGTTCGTATTTTGATGGCAAACACAATATACAGCTTCATTGCCGCTATATCAGAGGATGGCCGTTTATCATTAAGGTTTTTTAAACCTGAATATCGCATAAAGAATGCAGGTAACGCAGCCCAGTGATAAATCATCTCATAGCATCCTGAACAATATTACGCAGATAAGCATGATGCTCATTGCCAACAGTAGCAATGTAAGCTGGGGTGCATTAGCTGCAAGCAAACGTACCAGTAAAAGCAATTTATCTGTGCTCATATAACATCCTCCGTTTAAGTTGGGATGAGTATGCCCAGCAGAAGCGAGGTAAACAAGCCACCAATATATAGTCTTTCTAGAAAACACCGATTATAAAAATTCATCTATCATACTGATATTAATGGTTTTAATATTTAAATTATAGTCCATGGCAATACCATTACAGTACACAGCATCGAACAAAAAACAAACAAATTGGCAAATTAGATATGAGTTTGTTTGTGGAGTTCAAACAAAAAAGGCCCGATCCCATCCTGGTATCGAGCCTCTGAACCTGTACCATGGGTTCATCGTCTATGTCACTTCTCCGGGCCAGAGCCTTTTTTGGCCGACGTGTAATCTCACGGAGGGTCACGCCTTACAACCTCATCCAGGTAACAAAATGGGTTGCCATACTGTCCAATCGTCCGCCTGTAGGTACGAAAAATCGGATTACCGCAGTCGCGGGGTACTTCAAAGCCATCAGCAAAATAGCAAATTCACGCCACGCTTCCAACCAAAAACATAAAGTCAGTCAGACACTTTTCTTTGCCGGACTTTTCCGCCGACGACCAAGCTTCTTCGCCCCGACATTCACAATCCCGTTGCAGTCAGGGTAGTTGACACATCCCCAGAATGCGCCTGATTTCCCCGTACGCTGCCGCGTTATCCCACCGCAGATCGGGCACGGCGGAGAAGGCGGTAACGTGATCTTAACGGTCTGCTGCTGCCCCTTTGCCACCAGTTGCATTGTCCAGGCTGACTGTTTCGCCATAAAGTCATCCAGCGACATTCTACCTTCAGCGATATCATCCAGCGATTGCTCCCACAGCGCCGTCATACCCGGATCTTTGAGCTGTGCCGGTAACACCGCCATCAGGTCAGCAGCTATAGGCGTCGCCAACAGATACTTGCCTTTCTTCACCACAAAAGCGCGCTTCAGCAACGTTTCAATCACGCCTGCCCGGGTCGCCTCAGTTCCTAGCCCCGCATTCTCTTTAAGGATCTTTTTAAGACGCGGATCGGTAACGAATTGCGCCGCATTCTTCATCGCAGCAATCAATGTCCCTTCCGTATAATGCTCCGGTGGTTTTGTTTGCTGCGCCTTAGCTTCCGCTCCGATGACCTGGCACACACTCCCTTTAGCCATTGCAGGTAACCGGGCTTTGTCACCGGCATCGCCTGCATCCTCTTCAGCATCCTTACCAAACAAACTCTTCCAGCCAGCAACGACCACAACCTTACCGCTGGCCTTAAATAACTGCCCACCACAATGCAGCGAAACCCGCGTGGCATCTACTTCATGGTTCGGCAGGAATTGGGCCAGATAATGCAGCCGGACAAGCTGGTAAACGTTGCGCTCCTGCTCACTCATTTTTGCCAGATCACAGGGCTGCTTTGTGGGGATAATACCGTGGTGCGCGGTGATCTTTTTGTCATTCCAGATGCGGGAAACATACTGCATATCAAGCCGCGAGATGAGCGCAGATAAAGCAGGATCGCTTTGCTGTATGGCGGCCATCACCTGCCCGATCTCACCACGCATGGATGTCGGCAGATAGCCGCAGTCGGTGCGAGGGTACGACGTCGCTTTATGGGTTTCATACAAAGCCTGCGCAATATCCAGCACTTGCTGGGCACCATAGCCAAAACGGCGGGAACAGGCTTGTTGTAGCGTACCAAGATCAAACGCCAGCGGAGCGGATTCTGTTTCCCTTTTGGTCTCAATCTCTGCCACCGTCGCCTGTCCGGTTTTCTGGCAAAGCTGAACCACCTGCTGCGCAGCCGTTGGGTTAATACAGCGTTTTTCCTCATCACAATACGCCGCTGCTGGCACCCACTGCGCCTGAAATGCAATCCCTCCCGCCGCCAGCTGCACCACGACATTCCAGTAGGGCTTCGGGACAAACTGCGCAATATCACGATCGCGTTCCACGATCAGGTTAAGTGTCGGCGTCTGCACTCGCCCCACGGATAAAACGCTGCCGTAGCCATTCTCCCGGGCCTTGACCGAATATAACCGCGTCATATTCATACCGATTTGCCAGTCAGCCCGGGCGCGGCCAAGACCGGCTAAATAGTAGGGTAAAGTCTCACTTCCGGGCTTTATCGCCGCCAGAGCAGCGCGAACGCTGGCCTCATCCAGTGCCGAGAGCCATAACCGCTCAACCTTTCCCTGATAGTGGCAATAATCGAGGATTTCACGGGCAATTACCTCTCCTTCCCGATCCGCATCGGTGGCAATCACTACCGCATCAGCCTGCTTCAGCAGTTTCTGGATGACGGAGAACTGAGCCGCTGCATCCGGTTTAACCTGCATTTGCCACGTTGTCGGCAATACCGGCAGAACGTCAGTACGCCAGGGAACGCCGAATTGTTCACCGTAGGCATCCGGGCTGGCCTGTTCCAGTAGGTGACCAAAACCCCAGGTGACACATACGCCGTTTCCGGTCTGATAACCCGGCATTTTCTTTGTCGCACCCAGCACGGCGGCAATATCCCGTCCCTGACTGGGCTTCTCACAGAGAAAGAGCTTCATCGAATCGTCCCTTCCGCCACGCTCTTCATATTCTCAAACAGCTTGCTGGTATAAACCGCCGTGGCATGAGAGGCCAGCCCGGAACGAAAGGTGATGTACATGCGGCTACCTGAACCGTTTTTCTCCAGCTCGACCTGAACGCTGTCGTTGGTATTCTCGCTTCCCCAGTCACGCCCCATTTTGTAGTAGCTACCGGGTTGCCCATCCCATACCCATGCCCCATCGGCTACTGAAGCGGCTGTCCACCCTCCACTTTGTGTACCGTTGTTACGTAGCTGCGCTACTTCTTCCGCCGAGATAAAGCGGTAGTAGCGTTTTACCCGCGCAGCTGCCGTATCAACATCAACGGGAACACGGTATTCCTGCGCTATTTTGTGGCTGGCCTGCGGTGCGCCTTTCGACAACACCACCGGACCACTGTCTGCCGGTGCGGAACCGACTGAGAAGATCCCACCGCTAATCTGGTTTATCGCACTGTTGACACTGTCAACACTCGCACACCCACTCAGGCAGGTACTCAGGACGAACAATCCGGTAAAAGCGGTTTTATTGCTGATCATCCTGCACCTCCTGCTTTGCTATTTTCTCTTTGCGTGACTGGCGTTTGAAGGCGGCTTTCAGCGCCTTGATACTTTCGGCGCTTACTAGCGGAGAAAAGCGGGAACGGCGGGTTCCCAGCAGGATCGCTCTGTCTGGTTCCCCAAATTGTTCGATAGCCTGTCGGGCAACATCATTGTTTGAAGCTATATCCTGGCGGGTAACGGGATGAGAACGGTAACGCATGGCTACAGAGAAGATACGACGAATTTGATGGCTGCCGCGATGTAACCAGGCTTTGCGCTCTTTCAGCGACATCAGACCGTAGTGATGTGCCTGGAAGACGCGCAGAATAAGCTGATCGAATCCAACAAGGAGATAAACGCAGCGGTATCCCAGAGGAGTATGGCTGTGAACGCCAATATTTAGCGGCGCGGTAGAGGCGACTCCGGAAACAGAAGCGTTAGCAGGCAGCATCGCCATCAGGGCATCGATATCGTTCAGCCATTTCTGAAGCTGTTGGCTGGCCGTTTCCAGCAGTGTTTCCACTTCGACCAGAGCAGCATCCGCCCACGGATTATCGGCCAGTGAATCACGGTTAATCCGGGAAATGAGCCGGAAAAACAGCGGCATTCCGATGAGTGATGGCTTCCCATCCGAGGCAGGCCGCCCACTCCAGGTGTTAATGGCGTATTGGGTATGCAGCTCGATGCGCAGCTCAGAATGCAGCGCACCGGCTTTCTTGTCTAACTTATCTGACATGATCATCCATCCGTATAAGGGGCACGAAATGGAAATAGTCAGGGATTATCGAAATCCATCACAATAAGAAACTATAAACAAAAAATAACTAATTTTTTTCCAACTAAAATCAGTAACAGTAAAGTTTACAGCGGTGTAATTTTCACCTGTTATAGTTAAAATGAATTTTCCCTTTATGATGCTGTGTTAACATTTCATTATTATCCCAAGTTGGCAATCCATTTACAAGCACCCCCTCAACAGGAATATTAGAATAGAAGTTCTCTACAATAAACCGCATAAACATTCTTATGCACAATGGTGTTTTAACAGGGATTCTACAATCCTCATGACTAATATGTAAATGCACATCTGGATGAGCGTCCTTCTGTTCATCCGGCATAACGGAGAAATCAAAACGAAGTGGACTTCGATTAAATATCCCTTTTAAGTTGATTGGATAACTAGCATTAGGGTTCGTGATGTGTTCCTCCAAAACATCACAACTCTCTACCAAAAGAGTCTGCAGCCTCATAATAATATCATCAATATCCTCTACACCGGAAACATCAATTGGAGATGGATACCAACATAATCTATGCCCTGTAACCTCATTTCTATCGAGTGTATAGGAAAGTTGCAATAATGAACCATCAAATAGTACAAGGGTATACTGAGAGCATGATAAAAGTGTAATATACTCAGCCAGACTTGAAAATTCATTATCCTTGAAAACGATATTTTCACTATCCCAACTAATTAAAACCTTACCGCCTTTCATTTGACGAACACAAGACCGATTCGACCCAAGAGTTAAACCTGCCTTATCCCACTCAAAGCATAGTTTATTCAAATGACCGACCATTGCCTCAGGCCTAATTATCATTTTCACTCTCCAAAAAGGCTTCTGATATCATCAGGAACATCATCAATTGCCAACTCGCCACTTTCTAACATTTTCTTTATTCTTTTTATCTGTTCGAAACCTGTAATCAGCTCATTACGCTGCTCTTCACTTTTATCCCCATATGTATTATCCATTGCATCCATATTCTCGGAGCTTGGATAATTGAACGACAATCGATAGTTATTACTGACAACATTATTATACTCATCAATCAGTATATCCATACCATCCCCTACTCCACAAATACGTAGCCATGCTTTAGTTCTTGTGATTGCTGTAAAAAGGGAGTTTCTCTTTTTACCTAACTCATACCCCCCTTGATAATATTGAGAATTCATCACGTACACCATGGCTGCCTCATTTCCCTTAGCTCGATGAATATGAGTAATAGCAATAGAGTTATCTTTAAAAATAACATCTCTGCTAGTATCTTTTCCAACAATATGACAATTGATATTTAATTTTCTTAGTTCATAAGTTAGATATGCTGCTTGTCTGGCCATTGTGTATGGCACTGGAAATACAACCAATATATCACTTGCCTCAAGCTCTTGATTTTCAATGTTTTCCTTTATCTGGTTTGCAACCCATGCGGCTTGATCTTCATTGGTGTTATATTTGTTAACTATAATTGCATTATCAGGTTCTATTAAATCATAAAAGAAATCAGGTGTTCTATCCCTTGCCCTTTGTAAGGTAACTCCTGACCCAAGCTTTAGTGTCCCACCAACTGTCTCAAATCCAATATTATTCCAAAATGAAGGTTCTCTGAACATCTTCACCAAACCATCTTGTCGATAAATACCTAAACCAAAAGCCAGCGCTAAAGTGAGCGTCCAAGGTGGATTTCGATAACAAATGGGCAATAAAACATCTTGTTGAGGTTTATCTTTTTCATTTTGTAATGTAACAAGAGGAATCGAGTTTGCGTCAGTACCAAACAATTTTTCAGGGGGTAACATCTTATACTCCCCCAAATTTTGCAATTCATCATACGCCCAAACGATTTTGATAGGTTCTTTAGTAAACTTATAAACCAACTTGAAAAATTCTTCAGGAAAATCTTGAGCCTCATCTATTAGAATATAATCATAAATTGGCTCAACATGTTGATTAGAGATGAAATCTAATAACTCTTTACAGATTCCTTTAAATGCGTCATCTCTACCAAATTTTGCTTCGGCAGCAGACCAACTCATTGGATTATAACCTAAATGTTTACATATTTCAGAATATACTCCTTGCTCAGCCCCTCCCCAAGAATGCTGTATAGTTAGAAAAGAATAATCAGGCTCGTCTTTTTTATGATCAAAATAAAATTTTTCAATTAATCGCTTAAACTGCTGATAAAGAGTTCTACTTTGGAAAGTTACAACTATTCGTTTATCTTCTTCAAATGCATGCAGATAAGCAGCCTTCATTGCCAAAATAATAGTTTTCCCAGAACCTGCAAGTCCTCTAATTCTTTGAGGTTTATCAGGGCTTTCAATTGCAGCTTTTTTTTGCCATGAATCAAGATTAGCAATTTCCTTTTCAATTTTTTTCATTACCCCGCCATAAGAATCATCACGTGTAACGTTAGTCCTTTTCTTTGCCGGTTTTAAAACATCAGTTTTTTGAATCGTAGCATTTATTTGTTTAAAAATACCATCTGGGATTTTTTCAAAAGAAGATATTTTCTTTACTAAGTTACTAATTGTTGAAAATGAATCATCAGACTCATCATTATCCCTAATAGAGATCACCCTTATTTTAAAGGCAAGCTCCCTCCTATTCAATAACTCCTTCTGTGATAGGAATTTTTGGAAAACGCCACGATATAATTCATCTTGATAATTAAAAATAGAATCAATATCAGCTTCACTGAAGTTTGTTAAATCAAAAATAACCACCCCATGCTGGAGAGTAATAAGCATTGCATCTGTTAGCATTGCTTCATTACCAGAATCAAACATTGGGTAACCGATATAAAGAGTTCCTTCCACTTCAAGTTCTGAAAGGCATTCGACTAATTCATCAACAGCAACAGGATTGCTTTTCTTACCAAAAACTATATCTAACATAATAGCCTCTACATGAAATCAAGCCACAAACATAAAATCGGACATACCATATGTACCCGTGTTACTGGCACGTAGCTATATAATTTTTAAATGAATTACCAATCAACTCAACAATTTTCTTCCATAGATATGCCACCTCCACGCGACAAATAGACCTTACTGAATCAGTTTTCGGCTCAAAAGTTATCGCCAAATGGTATAAGTGAGGTGCAATTGTGTCTCCCTTACTCACCAATTTTGCAGCAACCATCCCGTGAAACATCAGCAATAACTCGCCAAAAGGTTGAGGCCAGCGTCAAAGAGATGTTTTTCGTTCTTGACCTTCACATCATCGTCATTTAGTAAAGCATTTATCTTTAAATAGCGCAGTTTCTTAGCGAACTTTTAACCGCCATTATCATCCATTCCTTCATTACTTCCACTCCAACAGTGTTGACACTGTCAACATAGCTCACTTTATGACCTGAAATAATTTCCCCTGATCTCAGCCATCACACCAGACACAAACTCTCTGCGAGCACGTTTGACCTCTGTTTTTCCACCGAGTGGTGGCGTACTAACCGTTTTTTGCTTTACAGGCGGATACACAGCCCCTACGTCACCAGTGTTAAACTGCCCTTCCCTCGCCCGTTTCAGGTTTGCCAGCAGATACGCCGTGACGTTCCTGACCTCTGTCGCTTTCATGCGGCCAGCCAGATCGTCCAGAATCCGCTGTCCCAGCCCGTCAGGCAGCGCGTTAAGCTGCTGCTCCAGCATATCCCGGTCAGGCGTGTTCAGCCGTTCGATAATCGCTGTCGGCCATGACAACCGACTTTCGCCCCCTACGTACGTATCTTTTACACTCTGTGTAAAACTACGTACGTAACGGTTCGATTTTCGAACTAAGCCGCCATCCTTTGATTTCCGGCTTAGTTCGGAATCCGAACCCGGTAAAATATCCCCCTTCAGACAGCTAAGTTCGGATTCCGAACTCTGTGATTTTTGACCTGGTTCGGTTTCAGAACCGGGGGTTTTCTTCTGCCGTAACGACACCATTTCCTGCGGAGTTTGTGGGGCAGATAACCGGGCTTCGATCAGCGCAACGCGTGAGTGCCGGTGGCGCATACGGGTATCGGATTTGATTTCATGCAAAACGGCCAGCGCTGTCAGGCGTATTGTTTTATTGGTGTGTCGGCAGGCATCAGCAACGGCATCAAGCCAGCCAGGATCGAAGTATTCCGCGTCAAACAGTCCCAGCGGCTCGTCGTGCTGAGCATAGATATTGCCGCGAATGCGTCCGGATTTATCCCTGACACGCTTGCAGAGACTCAGCCACCCGGTAAGGCGTAGCATTAACAGCGCCCGGCTGACCGTCTCCCGGGAGGCCTTATCCGAATGGGGAAGTGCCAGCTGACACTGCAATTCGTCATAGGTCGGAAAAACAGCGCCCTCATTCTGCTGGGCATACAGCCGGATCATCACCCACGCCATCTTATCCAACGGCGATAACCGGCTATCCAGAAATAAACGCCGGGGAACGGCGTCATGCACGTTCCCCAAAAAAAGCAATCCGCTCTGCTCATTACTCTGCTCACCGGACTGCGCCTTTTGCTCAATCCGGTTGTGCATCTTCGCCAGCGTACGCTGGATAACATCATCGACGGGAATAACGGCCATCAGGCGGCACTCCATCCTTTGGTTAGCGTCCAGACTGAAGTTAACGAAATGTCCTGCTGCTCGGCGATTAACATCATGGCCTCCAGTGCATCCAGCGATTCCAGGTTATCAACGTTCGATGCCTTCCACTGCTGCCACACCGCCAGCTCCTGTTCTTCTGTCGGGATCTGGCTGCGCCCCTGCCGGGTTACAACACCGACCAGGCGTCGCCGGGAACTGACCTCCGTCGCCGTCAGACCGAAAAAACACTGCATCAGCTCGATAGAGCCGCCCAGCGTTAACGCCCTGTCGATCCGTTGCGTCCGGGTCTGCTCACGACGGGCCTGCGCCAGCATGGTATTCAGGTTGGTGTGGTTGATGCGGAAGGTCAGAAGCGATACCTGTGTATTCACCAGATAATGCAGATCCTCGACGGTCAGGCTGTTTAGTTCCTGGATCTCTTCCAGCGTTAACCCCATCGCCTCACAACGGCGGATATTGCCCGACTTCAGTTCCATAACTATCTGCGTTAACAGTGCATTCATCGCGCACTCCCTCCATAAATAATCGCAATATCAACAGCCCATGCCAGAAAACAAAGCAGAATGACGATCCATGATGTGGCTTCAGCTTTCATCGTATCCTCCATATCCAACACGCCGCCGGAACTCAGCAATGGTCTGGCATTCAACGCACAGCCTGACGCCCGGAACAGCTCTGCGACGGGCCTCCGGGATCTCATGTCCGCAGAGTTCGCATTCAGCAGACGATATCGCCGGTGATATCAATGAAGAGCGAATCCGCTCGACCTGGCTATCGACCATCAGTTGGGTCACTTCCTGCGCCTCATCAACCCAGTCAGCTTTCATGCTGCACCCTCCCCGAATGTCTGGCGTTGCAGCTCTCGCAACCGGCGCACTACCCTGATTAAACGCAGGAATTTCACCGCATACATATCATCAAATAATGGAGCATCTAACGGGCCAGAACTGGATGCACCGATAAGAAACCCGGTTAATATCGATATAGGCATATCCGTCGCCTCACCGCACAACGTAGCCAGAGGTTCGCCATCTGGGTTTGATGAGAGGGAATAACCCGCACCCAGGAGAGATTTATTTTCCTGAACAGCATCTTCAATCCCCATCACCTCCGCCAGTTCGAACGCCAGGCGAAACGCGATGTCCTGTAGATGTTCAACATCATCCTGTAACGCCGGGATATGCCAGATGTCAGTTACCGGCTCCAGCCCACTTGCGGCAAAAGTAATGGTGTTTGCTGGCGGTTCCTGAAGCTTGCCATCACCAGGCTCTGGAGCAACGCCCGGAAGAGCGTCGGGTAATTCAGATGTCGAATCTCCGGGTATATTCCCATCATAAAAATCCAACTGCTCTTCATCGGGCGGTCGATCAATATGAGCGGAGGAACTACCTCCAGTAGTGGCGGGCTTTTTTCCCGTTGATCCGGAGTCGATGGTGACAGAGGGTGGCTCCGCAGCCGGTGGTGGTGAAGGCTCATCATGGGTTTTGTCTGCATCCAGAACATGCTGGGGAAGCGGCTCCGGCGCTCCAAACAGTTTGCGCCGGTTCTGTTCCTGCGGATCAAGCTCAATCAGCCAGCTATCGTAGGTCAGTTGCGGATCGGGCATTGCCTTCAGCAGGGCCGCAATCAGCTCTTCTTTAAAGATGTCGGCTGAGTAGTGATCCGGGTCATCAAAAGCTCGACAAACACCGCCAAAGACATCATTAAATTCCTGTTCCGGAGGTAACGCGACATTCTGGCTGAAGGCTTGCCAGGCTTTTTCCGCCGCTGTTCGCAGCGCGATAAGCTGGGTGATCTGAGGCCGCCCCATACCTGAATTAAGCAAGTTGGGCATCCATGGCCAAAGGTGTTCGATTGTCGCCATCATGCGACTGATATTCGAATGGTGAACCGGATAACCGGCCTCTTTCAGCAGATCGGCCAGCTCACGCTGACTCACTTCTCGCCCCAGTTGTTCCTCGTATATAGCTCGCGCCTTCTCGATGCCAAAAGCTTTATCAATAAATGACAGCTCACCACGCACATCATTCTCGGCCAGATGGCCGATAACGCACTGCAAACGTCCGGGCCACGGTTTCACGATGCACTGAACACGGCGAAAACGCTCATCGCCAGTCTCTGCATACAGTTCCGTCAGGATGGAATAGCGAGTGTTGCCACCGTCGCTGAAGATATAAACATCTTCGGGGCTTTCCGGATCTCTGGTGACTTTTGGCACCGAATCCAGCCCCCGGGCGCGGATCGACGCTTTGATATCTTCATACTTCGGGTTACGGGAAGTTCGGGGGTTATCCGGATTAGGCCGCAGTTGCTCCAGTGTCAGCACCATTGGCATTTCATTTACCGGCAACAACACGGCAGAGTTTTCAGTGTTCGGAGTACGACCCCGCTGGAGTAGCTTTTCACCCAGTTGGCTGGATTTCTTAGAAGTCATAGCGACCTCCTGTAAAATCCTCGAAACGGGTAATCTCCGCCTGATACTTCACTTTTACGGTGCCAATCGGACCGTTACGCTGCTTGCCAAGAATAATTTCGGCCACACCCGGCTCATGCGTATCGGCGTCATACACTTCGTCCCGGTAAACAAACATAATCAGATCGGCATCCTGCTCCAGCGCTCCGGAATCGCGCAGGTCACCATTATTCGGACGCTTATCCGCCCGGCTTTCCAGTGAGCGGTTAAGCTGTGACAGCGCTACTACCGGACAACCAATTTCTTTCGCCAGCGCTTTGAGTGAGCGGGATATTTCCGCGATCTCCTGCGTCCGGTTCTCTTGTCCTGGACAGCGCATCAGTTGCAGATAGTCCAGCAGGATCAGGGATGGGTGACCGTATTTACGGATATTTTTTCTCACCCGGGAACGCAGGAGCGCCGGTGTCATATAGCTGGAATCATCAATTACCAGCCTGCCTTTCCAGTCTTCAAGCAGGACTTTCATTGCTGCGCTGACCCGCGCCCAGTCTTCATCCTGCATATCGCCATTGCGCAGGTGTTGCAGAGGCACACGCCCCAGCATGGCGGTAAAGCGCATCAACAACTGCTCAGTAGGCATTTCCAGGCTATAGACCTGCACCGCCATATCCTGACGCTCATTCAATGCGCCTTCGCAGAACGCCAGTCCCAGCGCCGTTTTCCCCATCGATGGGCGACCAGCCAGTAGTATCAGGTCACTGGATTGAAAACCACTGGTCATACTATTCAGTTGAGTAAAGCCGGTAGGTGTGCCGGTAATGAGATCTTCACTACCGCAACGTTGCTCTAATCGGTTGAGGAAGACTTCCAGTGAAACAGGTAAATCAACGTCACCATCCGGGGATTGCTGTTCGGCAATGGCAAAGATACGGCGCTCAGCTTCATCCAGTAATACCATCAGGTCACTTCTGGCATCACTGGCCTGCCCGACCAGATCGTGCCCCAGTTCCAGCAACTGGCGCTTCTGGCCGTAGCTGGCAACATACTCTGCATAAGCCACAATATTGGCCGCACTGGGCGTATTTTTGGAGAGTTCGGCGAGATAGGCAAAGCCACCGCACTGTTCCAGAGTGCCCTGCTGCTCCATTGATTCGGCCAGGGTGATCAGGTCGATAGGCTTGTTCTGGAGTAGCAGCGTCTGCATTGCAGAGAAAATTACGCTATGCGGTCGCGAATAAAAGCGGTCAGCAGAGACAATCGTCGCAATATCATCCCAGCGATCGTTATCGAGCATCAGACCGCCAAGGACGGCTTGCTCGGCGCTGATTGAATGCGGAGGCAATATCTGTTCGGCGTTATTCATGCTGGCCTCCGGCACTACGACATTCGACCAGAGCTTTATTCAAACGGGCCAGCCAGGATGGGGAGACAAGAAACAGCGGCCAGCCATCACGTTCGACATCAAGATAAACCGCAGAACCAGCGGAATAACCGACCTCAAAGAAACGCCAGTCACGGGGGGAATCAATCTCCATATCCATGCTGAGATCAACAAGCTGGTTATCCGGCATCAGACCCCATACTTCGAGCTGGAATTCACTGCAATCCCACATCGCCTCCAGTAGACCAGGGATTTTTTCCAGAGCGTCAGAATAGGTTTTGGCTTCAAAAAAGACCCATTGCTCATCAACTTTTACCCGATCATCGCGAGCTACGAGACTGTAATTTGCACGATAAAGTCTCATTACTTGTCCCCCTTCGGCTGGTTTTGCAGTACCGCATCAAAGCGGTCGCGCCATTCAGGGAACAATTCACAGGCCAGATCGTGCATGGTTTGCGCAGCTGGCAGACTCTTACGGTCAGTATGGTATTCAAGGCGGTGAGCGGGTTGCCCCCGCGTATGGCCCAGTTTGTAGACTTCAAGATCGTAGATTTGGGTTTCGAGCAGAGTGACTGGCGGAATATCCGCTTTGCTATACGTTCCATCAGCAATAATCGTGGTTAACGCACTCAGCGCTTCTTCGGCCAGCAGGGTGTAATCCATGCAGTTGACCAGAACTTTCATCGGCGGCAGCGTGAGACCAAACCCACGATAAGGAAGAAGTTCCTCCATCAGGGTTACAGTTCCCCGCAGGAACTCGCGGACATCCGGCACCACGGGCTTCACCATCGCGACTGCCGTATGCGACGTTGCCAGCAGCACCAGTTCCAGCATGATGGAACGAGCGCCCTGTGAATCGATGATGATCACATCGTAAGCAGCAAACAGCGGATGCTGAAGCAAGTTGCGCAAGCGAATACGACCATCCGCCGCGTGCATCATGGCCGTCTTGAGTTGTTCATGGGGATCATTAGAGATAATCAGGTCAAGATTATCGATGCTGGTCTGGGAAATCAGTTGCTCAGGACGGTTGAGATCCACGGTCTGCATCAGCATCTCATAAAGACCGCACGGCGCTTCATAGCGTAATGAGTAGTAACTGGAGGCGGTAGGCTGGGCGTAGTCGCCATCAATCAGGAGGGTTTTGAGACCGGCGTCGGCACAGAAGCCAGCCAGGTTAGCGGAGTGAGTGGATTTACCTTCACCGCCTTTGGTAGAAATTACTGAAATTACATGCATATAAGTCACCTGTGTACGCTTTACAGGTAACAAACGTTCTATGCGTGTTTAAATCAGGGATTGAAAATCCCCGTGTCCTTGGTTCGATTCCGAGTCCGGGCACCACTATTCAGAGAACCCAGCCTATGGCTGGGTTTTTGCTTTTCCGCGAGCGGACTCTCCATCGAACTCCGTTCGATTATTCGCCGCACGGCGGCTCACCCCTTCGGGGCCAGCGCGACAAGCGCGCTGTTCAACGCCTCTGGCGTTAGTCCGAGTCCGGGCACCACTATTCAGAGAACCCAGCCTATGGCTGG
>NZ_BCZK01000009.1 GCF_001598695.1 Klebsiella oxytoca NBRC 105695
ATCACCGCGCCGGACAGGCGGCAGCTGCAGTGGCTGCTGCGTACGGAGCTGGGCGACGGTCCGCTGGCGCTGCTGAAGCTGCGCAACTTCAGGCTGCCGGCGCAGATATTCAGCGCCGGTGTCCCGGCAGCCGGCCGCACGGATGAAGAGGGGTATGACGCGAGGGAGGTGAGTGAATAATGAACCCGGTGGCGGCCAGCCACGACGAGATTTGACGGTCTTAAGACCACTTCGGCGGTGGCTGGAAATGCCCCCCCTCGAATGAAGCTATTGTGTCGGAGACGGGACGCGGCGAAGCAGAACAAATCCGGTTACGGCCGGAGAGAGAATTGTTACCTGGCGTACTGAGATCTGTCTTGTCGCTCAGAACGGCGGGTAGTGCGTCAGTAATCTGAATATCGACCCATTAAGGAGAGCGCAATGGCGAAAGGGAGTGACTTGATTCGCGTTGACAGAACTACCTGCGGCGGATTTATCTGCCGGTTCACTATTCTGGGCGTACCGGTTGCGCGTGAAATAGACCGGGTAACGGGTGGTCAACATCCGGGCATATACACGATCGCTGGCTCTCTTCCTGGAGACAGTCTTGATGGCCTGGGGTAGGCCGGAACGTTGCACAATAAAAGTTCCTGTCCTGGCCCGGTTCGGTTTATCGCCTCAATGATGAACGATACCTATGAGCTGTGATGCTGCTAAAGGTGTATCAGATCGTTCTTCCTTCCCGCGCTTTTAACAAAACGCGTTCACGTTGCTACAAGGCACAGCATAAAATTCTATGGATGACTTAACTCTGCGTTATTTTGACGCCGAAATGCGTTACCTGCGTGAAGCAGGTGAAGAATTCGCCCGCGCCCATCCTGACCGGGCAGCGGCCTTAAATCTCGACAAAGCGGGCGCGCGCGACCCGTATGTGGAACGCCTGTTTGAAGGCTTCGCCTTTCTGATGGGCCGCCTGCGGGAAAAACTCGACGACGATCTGCCGGAACTGACCGGCGGTCTGGTCAGCATGATCTGGCCACATTACCTGCGTACCATTCCTTCGCTCTCCATTGTCGAATTCACCGCGGACTGGCATGAACTGAAAGAACCTCTACGCATAGAAAAGGGCTTTGGCATACTTTCGCAGCCTATTGGCGAAAAGCGCACCCGTTGCCATTACACCACTACGCAACCGTTGACCCTGCTCCCCATGTCGCTTGTCCGGGCGGGGATGTCGACGGAAGCGGACGGGCGCTCGCTTATCCGCCTGCGCTTTGAGTGCAGCTCGCTGGCAGACTGGAGCCGCATCGATGTAAGCCGCGTCCCGCTCTATCTGAATGCCGATGCGCCGCTGGCCTGCGCTCTGCATGAGGCGCTGACGCTCCGGGTGGCGAAAACGTATGTTCGCCTCCCCGGCAATGCCGAACGCAGGACGCTGGACGCCCGTTTTGCCGTCTGCGGTTTCAGTCAGGATGAGGCGCTACTGCCGGAGAGCTGCAGCTTCAGCGGTTATCAGCTGCTGCTGGAGTATTTTTCCTTCCGGGAAAAATTTATGTCGGTGACGCTGCGCGGCCTGGAAAATGTGAATTTCCCTGAGGTTCTGGCGTGGTTTGAAATTGATATCGTGCTGGAGAAACCGTGGCCGCACGAATATGCGCTGTCGGAGAAAAATCTGCGCCTGCACTGCGCGCCGGTGATTAATCTGTTCCCTCTGGAGTCCGATCCGCTGCACCTGGACTCGTTGCAGACCGAATATCTGCTGCGCCCGATGCGTATCCAGGATGGGCATACCGAGATTTATTCCGTGGATTCGGTCACTTCCTCGCGCCATTCCGGCCATCAGACGTATGTGCCCTTTACCAGCTTCCGTCACAAAGGGGGCATGCTGCGCCATGATGCGCCGGAATATTACTATCATACGCGGGTGAAGCCCGGTCCTTCCGGGCTGCACGACACCTGGCTGATGCTCGGCGGCGAGGCGTTTGATAACCACAGCGTACCTGAGCATGAAAAGCTATCGCTCAGCCTGACCGGCACTAATGGTCAACTGCCGCGCCGGGCGCTACAGAGCGCGCTGCTGGATACGGTGGTGAAATCCACCGCCACGCCTATCCAGGTGCGCAATCTTTGCGCCCCGACGCTGCCGTGTTATCCGCCGGATCGCGACCGATTTCACTGGCGAGTACTGAGTCATCTCGGCAGCAGCTTCCTGTGGATGATGGATAACGCCGACGTGCTGCGCGGCGCGCTGGCCCTCTATGACTGGACCGATAACGAGATGAATCGCCGCCGCCTGGAGGCGATTGTCGATGTCAGGCACAGCGAGGTGGAACGTTTTGCGCAGGGCCATTTTCTGCGCGGCGTACAGATTGAGGTGACCCTCGACAGCAGCGGCTTCGCCGGGCACGGCGATATCTGCCTGTTTGGCGAAATGCTGAACCGCTTCTTCGCGCTCTATACCGATATTCATCTGTTCAACCATCTGATTCTGATACTACAACCTGGGGGAGAACGTCTCGAATGGCAGGAGAACCACAACCGCCGTATTCCCGGCTGAGTCCCCGGCTGGAGCGGGAAATCCATCGCATTAACTTCTACCGCTTCTGCCAGTTACTGGAAAAGCGTCACCCGGAAGCCTCCCCGTTGGGCGGTACTCTGAACCCGGCCAGCGATCCGGTACGTTTTCGCCCGCATCCGGGAATGGGCTTCCCGGTTAGCGAGCTAAAAGCGGTGGAATATGATGAGTATCATCCTGATGCGCCGCCGACGGTGCGTACGACGTTTATGGGGCTCTACGGCGTCGACTCACCCCTGCCCACCGCATGGCTCGATGATATCGCCCGACAGCGGGAAGGGCACGAAGCGCAGGAGGCCTTTCTCGATATCTTTAACCACCGCATTCTGACGCAGTTCTATCGCATCTGGCGAAAATATTCGTACCCGGCGACGTTTGAAGCGGGCGGCAGGGACAGCACCTCGCAGAGTCTACTGGGACTTATCGGTCTGGGCATACCGGGTACCGCAAAGCATATCGCCACTCCGACGTCGCGTTTTCTGGCGCTGCTCGGCATCATGCGCCTGCCTGCGCGTACCGAAGAGGGCGTGCAGGCGCTGGTACGGCTGCTGGCTCCCCGCACGCAGGCCCGCGTCACGCCGCACTCTCCGCGCCCGTTTTCCATCAGCCATCCTCTGGGGTTTTACGACAATGACGATTTTCTGCTTGATGGCTATAACGTGCTGGGCGATGAAACGACAGAGATCAGCAGCCAGCTGTTGATTGCGCTGAATACGGATGATATTGCCGAGACGCAGGGATGGTTACCGGAAGGGCAGCTATATCAGGACTTTGTGGTCCTGCAGCGGGTCTATCTCGGGTGGCGCTATAAGGCGCGGATACAGCTGACCGTTCCTGCTCAGCTACTGGCTGCGCCGGTGCTGGGCGACTCCCCTTTTATGCTCGGCATGACGGGGGTACTGGGTGTGGAGGGGGAAACGATCCCGCCCGATATCCCCGCCGCTTTTACTATTGAGCCAGGCAACTATAACGGAATGCCGTCTGCAACTTTACAACAAGGAAACCAACGTGTTGCGTATCACTTCGATTAAGCGATCTACCTTACTACTTATACCGTTAATGCTGACGGGGTGTGGCCTGATGCAGAAAATTAGCGACGGCACCTCATCGGTAGTGAAATCGGTCTTTTATAAACCGGTAAAAACCCTGCATCTGGACGTGACTGGCCGGGCGGAGCTGAACACCGATGAGCGGGAAAATGCCTCATTCTCCCAGCCGGTGATGGTATGGGTGTACCAGCTCAGGGACCGTAAGGCGTTTGATCAATTGCTCTATCAGCAGCTGGCTTCGGAAGGTGATAATGCAGCCGGAAACGAACTGCTTGCCAGCCATAGCCTGGTGGTGAAACCCGGCGCAGACGCCAGCCTCGACATGCCGATGGATGAAAGAACGCAGTTTATCGCGGTGGTGGGGCTGTTTCGGGCGCCGGATATGGTGAGGAATGACTGGAAGCTGGTACTGAGACGCGACGACCTCGATCCGGACAAACCACGCGTTATTGAAGCCAGCCAACATCGTCTGACGCTGCAACCGAAGAAGGATGACTGATGATGGGGGGAACTTCTCTGTATGAAATGCTCTACGGCAATTTTGCCGGAGGGACTGCACTGGACCAGGTGAGCGAAGAAACCCAGGTGATTCTGTCGGTTCTGGATAATATGCAGCGCATTGTTAACTGTCGCGCCGGGACGCTGGCGCATCTTCCGGATTACGGCCTGCCGGATATGACTAAAATTCTGCAGGGTATGCCAGGGACGGCCCATGAACTGATGAGCATCTTGTCGACCGTGTTGCTTAAATATGAGCCCAGGCTAAAGAAAGTGAAGGTGGTTCTGCTGGCGCAGGCGATGGCGGGCAAGCTGCGCTATGGGCTTGATGCTGAGCTGAGGGGTATTGGCCTGGTACGTTATGGTACCGTATTTATGCCCGAGGGAAGGGTGCTTATTCGTCATCTGAAGCAGCAGCATTACCTGGAGGCCCGTTCCGCAATCCAGGCTTTGCAGGCTGGTATCATCAGTTCGTCCAACGCTGAAGCTTGATGAGAACCGGCGGTGGCCCGTGCCCGCCGGGGAATGATGCGCTTTAAAGATGAAAACGCGCCATCGACGCTCTTCTTGCGAGCTGGCGCGGTCCGCCGCGCCAGCTCCGCTTACAGAGACGTTTGGCTACCCCTAACCAGCGGGTCGTTTAATAACTACGTAACTCATTGGCTTCCCAGCTATAAACCTCATTACCAACTAACGAATCGCCAAGTTCCTGATAATCAAAATGATAAAACTCAGCGCTGGCGCCATAGCCGGAGTAGTCGACTGCCGCAAGGCCAACAAACGCTCCGGTAAAGAAACCGCCATAGCTCTGCAAGACATAGTCATCTGAAAGGATAGCGGCATCTAACCTGACCGGGATTTCAGTGAACGCGACGCCATCAAAGCTATATTCATAGCTATACGTTTCCTTCCTGACTTTGCTGCGCAACCAGACATATTCGACATGCTCTGGCACCTTAATGGCATTATCTTTCAGATAGGAAGTATATTTTCCGCGATTATTTTCCCCTATTTCAATGACCCTTCCATTAATTTCATTCCAGGTAACAAACACAAAGCTCCAGTGGCGATCGTTATAGTAATTCGTTAATCCTGCCATTTGCTGGTAGTTGAACGGATCAAATTTTACTTTTACCTGGGCATCAAAATAAAAGGCTTGCCAGCGTCGGGCAATCAGCGACAGATCGTGCGTATTGGCTAAAGAGCCCTGGCCGATTAAGGTGAGCTTTCCGTCTCCGGTAGTACCCATTTTCTCGCTAAAGGGCACCCGCAGCGTATTCCAGTTGGGATCGAGCGTCGGCGTGGTAAAGTCGTCGTGCTGGCTACGATCCTCTGCACTTTCGGTATAAATGGCGTCTTTCGGCCCCTCGACGAACGTTTTACCGCCGTGACCGCCCGCAATACGCGGCCAGCCATCTTCATCCCAGTACACTTTTTGGATCGACGTTTCTCTGCCGAGGGTTGACCAGCCGCGAGGATCGTAGACCGACTCGCCAGGGCGATTCCACGGACGAGCGCAGAGCGAGGCATAGTACCATTCGCCTCCTGGGGTAGAAACTAAGGCGCCATGCCCTTGCTTTTGGATATAGCTGTCTGGCGTATCAACATTCGTTAAGAAGACGTCTCCCGGTTCGGTGGTAAAACTGTTGGCTTCCAGCGTTTTTGAGCGGGCAACCACTTCCTGGTGGGTGAATACGGTTCCTCCTTGAGCGGCAAAAAGATAATAATATCCGTTGAGCTTATAGAGATGTGGCCCTTCAACGAGGCCAACGGCAGTCCCATGATAAATGGTACGCGCGGTTCCTGGCATTAATTTCAGGGTTTTGGTATCCAGTTCGGTTAACGTAATGCCGTCAAAAGGGTGGTGATATTCGCGATGATCCCAGGTTTGCTGCACGATATATTTTCGGCCATCATCATCGTGGAAAAGAGAGGCATCAAAACCCACGCCGTTAAGCTTGACAGGATCGCTCCAGGGGCCGCGAATATCGGTCGCGGTGGTCAGATAGTTAGTCATGTCTTTAAAGGCGCCTTCGGTGACTTTGACATCGGTATAGACTAACCAGAATTGACCGTCGGCCCAGGAGAGCGCCGGCGCCCAGATGCCGCCGGATGAGGGGTTGCCTTTCATATCCAGCAGGGTGGTCGTTGACAAAGGCGCAGGGAGAAGATTCCAGTGCTCAAGGTCTTTTGACTCATGTAAACGAACGCCAGGAAACCACTCAAATGTAGAGTTGGCGATATAGTAAGTGTCCTCGACACGGATAATACTGGGGTCGGCATTAAACCCACGTAAAATAGGGTTTTGAATAAGAGACATATCATTACACCTTTTTTATTTAAAAGTTCCAACTGCGTCAGATTTATATTTTTAACTACACGCGTATCTCATCAAGCTGACGATTGATATCGGTCACGTTTTTGTCCGAGATGGGATAAACCTGGATAATGATCATTGAAATAATCGCCAAAGCAATCGGGATCCAAACTGCGGTCATTATAATCCCCTCGATTGCGCTGGCACTTTGCCGGGCGCCGGTTTCATTGAAGCCATAAACGGCCAGCAACCACAGAGGAAACGCGCCGCCGATAGTAAAGCCAATCTTAAAAAAGAGCCCCATAATAGCGTTAATGATGGCAGCGTTTCGTTTGCCCGATTTTAGTTCGCCATATGCAATCACTTCCGGCACCAGCGCCCACATGAAGCCGGTCGCTGACGTTAAGCCCCACTGTTTAATAAATGTCGCGATGTAAGCAAGCCACAGCGCATCGTGCATACCCTCGCGCGACCAAATATAGGTTAATAATTCACCGACAATGAACATGGCCAGAAAAAGATGGAAGAACCCTTTTTTGCCAAAAATTTTCTTGAGTCGCGGCCAGAAAATGGGGAAAGCAATGCCCGGAATAGAGGCGACCAGGCCAACTGCCCCCATCCATTCTGAATGGCCAACAACGTACTGATTGAAAAAGCCATTTACCGTGTTCATAAAAAACATGAACGTAAAGGCCAGCATAAAGAACAGTCCGAGAATAACCAGCGGGCGATTATGTTTGAGTTCAAGAAAAAGATCGGTGGTTTTGACGTTAGCCGTCTGTTCCGCTGTCGCCACCACACGTTCTTTGGTGAATTTATAGCAGATGAAAAGCGCCACCGCGCCAATCAACATATAAATTGAGTAAACGCCAAACCAGGCATAGTTCGCAGAAGGATCGGTATAGTTACCCAGATTGAGTTCAATACCAAAAAAACCGGTGTCCTTCAGGCTGCGATCTTTAGGCGAAGCCATTTGTACAAACATCGGGAACAGAGTATAGACAAGCAGGTTGGCGCTGTTGGCCAGCATCATTCGCGTACTGGTGAGCTTATCAATCGATTCCGGGTCGCGCGTCAGTGAAGCGTTAAGTGAACCATAAGGAATATTCACGAGCGAATAGACTAAATCCAGCGCCAGATAGATGATAAAAGCAAAAGGGACTGAACCGCGGACGCCGGGGATCGGGGCAAAAAGTAAAGCGGAAAGGATCACCAGCGGCACGCCGGCTCTGAGCAGCCAGGGACGGTATTTCCCGGCGTTCGATGTTCTCTTATCAACGAAAGTTCCCACCATCGGATCCCAAAAGACATTGATGATGCGGACAAAAAGAAATATAAACCCTGCCGTTGCTGTACTGATGGTATTGACCGTCAGCATGTGCAGAGCAAGAAAACCGCCAATTGTGCCAAAAACCAGGTTTTGAGCAAAGTCGCCCATCCCATAACCAATACGTTCCCCGCGAGTTAATTTATGATATTCGTCATGGCGACTTTGCATTATGTTTTTACCCATGCTGAGCAGACTCCGGCTTGCTGTGTAGATGTGTAACACTTTCTGACATAAATGATCTCGAAGAATCTATTACGTTTTTAAATTAATTTATTATGTTTTTTTACTTCTGTGATCATCAAAGCAAAGGCAACTCCAGAGTATGTTGAGTCGCTACACAAAAATGCTATTCCGCCTGCGTTGGAATTTTCTAAAACCACCATTTTATCCCTTACAACTTGCATTCCTGCATAAAATGTACGCCAGATAGCTCCCCGAGTGTTAAATATATAAAGCTGTTATTTGCGAGATGGCTCACATTTGGGGCTTTTCTTAATCGCTGAGTGAAATAACGTAATTCAATGACCGGGCAGGAGAATAGAGGATGTGTCACAATTATTAATTTACTTTTCCCTTGATTTTGGCGTTTAGCATGCAACGGTATTTTGCGAGGGGCACGGTCAGCGTTTATACCACCAGCGCGGCGCTGTCGCAGTCGAGTCGTTACGGTGTTCCTGGCGGTAGCGCAGGTTAATACGTCCATCACTGCCGACGGGTGTTTGGGCGCTCCGCAAGCCTTGTGGACGCTTGCGCTGCAATAAAGGCATGCAGTCGAAAAGGAGAGGGACGGGACAATAACGTTTTTACCCATACTGTTTTGCATTTATGCAGCCGATGAAGACTTGCCGGGTATATGCCGCAATAATCGTAAGGATATATCCGCAGGGTTTTCCTTATACCCTATGAAAAATAGCAGGGGGCTGTTGGAATAAGGATATACGTTCCGTCGCAAATGCCTGAGCCGTTACTGAGTTCACTGCTGGTCAGCGAATTATCCTTAGGGTAGATTTATACGGATTAGCATAAATGATGACACGTTTATTAGGGAGGCGCGACAACCCGAATAGTGAAAAAACCTCACTGGCCGGACAAAATAAAAATTAAATTGCTCTCATAATAGCGGCATATTCTGCCTGCCCGGAATGGGATTGTTATTATCTGAATAAGATTAACCTGTCTTGAGATAAACATGACAATGATAAAAAACTTACATCAACGATGGCGGTTATCGCCGCTGGCCTTCCGCGACTATGACAACGGCAAGGACACTAGCGACAACCGTAAAACGATGGCGCCATCGTGCGGCCAATGTACTTCTGGAACGATGTGCATTCGACCTGGCTGGAAGCAAGCTATCAGCGCGTCGATTACGATCGGGGCGGCGATAACCGCGGCTGGAAGCTGACGCTGTCGCAAAACATCGCCATTGGCATGGGGGCGGAGAGCCGCCGGATGCTGCGCTTCTACGTCCCCGGCGGCCGGGTGGACAATAAGCACATCGCCAAAGTGAACGACAGCAGCGTCGAACGGCTGCATTCGTTAAACGTCGGCGGGATGTTTGAGGCGTGGTTCCAGGTCTGTCGGCATCTACGCGAACAGGCTGGCCTGCGCCGGCCTGTTCGCGGGTTCTGTAGACTTAATTCACCGTCAGGCGCAGGGCCAGATCCTGCGGATAGGGATCAAAGTAGTTCTGCGTCTGCAGGTAACGATCCGGGTATTCCGCCAGATAGTGCTTAAGCAGCGTTAGCGGTGCGAGGATCGGCAGCAGTCCGGAGCGATAGTTGAGGATCACGTCGCGTAACTCGCCGCGCTGGCGGCTGTTCAGCTGGTTACGGAAGTAGCCCTGAATATGCATCAGTACGTTGGTGTGATTTTTACGCGAGGCGGGCTTTTTCAGGATCGCCATCAATTTGTCGCGGTACGCCACAAAGAAAGCCTCCAGATCCTCCCATTCATGCAGCGAGGCAACGAACGGGCCAATTTCCCGGTAACCCGCCTGATGGTGAGCCAGCAGCTGAAGCTTATAGCGGCTATGGAAATCCAGCAGCCCACGGCGCGTCAGGCCACTTTTGTGCAAGCAGTTGAGCTCGTGCAGGGCAAAAACTCTTTCGACAAAATTCTCACGCAGCGCCGGATCGTGCAGGCGGCCGTCCTCTTCTACCGGTAGCCAGGGATATTTCTCCAGCAGCGCGGCGGTAAATAACCCTGTGCCTTCTTTACGTCCGCGATTGCCCTTATCATCATACAGCCGCACGCGCTCCATACCGCAGCTAGGTGATTTGGCGCAGACGATAAATCCCGACAGTTCGCCCAGCGTCGTAAGGTGGGCGCTGGCAAAATCGGCCATTTTCTCCGTTACGTCGTCGTGCGGAGCATGGGTGAAGCGCATGCGGATATCCCCTTCGCGAGTTTGGACCAGCCGCAGCGCAGGCCGGGGAACGGGCAGGCCGATCGCCATCTCCGGACAGACGGGCTTAAACGCGACCCATTGCGCCAGCTCATCCATCACGAATCCCATTCGCTTATGCCCGCCGTCGAATCGCACGGCTGCACCGGTCAAACATCCGCTGATCCCAATCAAAGGTTGTGTGCTCATGGCATAATCCTCTTTTATTGTGCTGTCCGGGTGAAGAAAAGGGTGACGGTGGCGACGGTAACGCCAAATTTCTTCATCTCCGTTTTGTTGAACAGATGCACGCCGTCCTGCAGGAACATCCAGTCGTCGAAATCGAGTCGCCAGCGGCTACCCTCGGCTTTTACGTTCATGCTGTAGCGCCAGTGAAAAGCGTTGCCCGATGCCTGGCCAAGCGCCACGCCGGTAATATCGCCAGCGGTGCCTTGATAACGGTTGTCGCCGGTGCGGCGAATGCGCCATACCCGCTGCTGCTTTTCGCCATCATCGTAGACAAAGCGTTCATGTAGCGTCAGCGTGTCGCCAACAACCTCACCGTCAATCTCAACATGAAAGCGGCGTAGCTGCTTGCCATGGCGATCCTGCACCATCCCCCATGCTTCGGTTTTACCCTGAAAATAGTGGAAGATATCCAGCGCCGGCTGCTGCTGTCGATAATCGGTCACTTCGGCGCTGCAGCCCGCCAGCGCCAGCATCAGCAGCGCGAGGCCAAGGGTCAAAATGCGTTTCATGATGTTCGCTCCGCGGTGAGCTGCACGACGCTGATGGTGCGGGCGTTAAATCCGGCCTCACAGTAGCCGAAGTAATAAAGCCACATGCGGCGGAAACGTTCATCAAAGCCGAGCTTCTCGATATCCTGCCAGGCGTGGAGAAAACGCTGCCGCCAGTGGGCCAGGGTACGGGCGTAGTCCGGGCCCATATCGAACAGATCGCGCATCACAAAATCGGTATGGCGCGTCATCAGTTCGTTCATCACTGTAATGCTGGGCAAAAATCCGCCCGGAAAGATATAGCGCTGAATAAAATCCACGCTTTTGCTGTAGCCGCGATAGCGCTGGTCCTGGATGGTGATTGCCTGGATCGCCATCCTGCCGCCCGGACGCAAGCGCGCCTGACAGGTGCGGAAAAAAGCCGGCAGATAGCGTTGGCCCACGGCCTCAATCATCTCCACCGACAGCAGCTTGTCGTACTGGCCGGTGAGATCGCGGTAATCGCAGAGCAGCACGTCGACGCGATCCTGAAGCCCGGCGCGGGCAATCCGCGCTTTGGCCCACTGAAACTGTTCCTGCGACAGGGTGGTGGTGGTGACCCGACAGCCGTAATGGCGAGCGGCGAATTCGGCCATTGCTCCCCAGCCGGTACCGATCTCCAGCAAATGATCGCCGGGCGTAAGCGCCAGACGCTCGCACAGGCGCGCCATTTTGGCCCGCTGGGCCTGGGTGAGATCCTGACCGTCATCGGTAAACAGCGCGCTGGAGTAGAGGAGCTCGTCGTCAAGAAAGCGGGCGTAAAAGTCGTTGCCCAGATCGTAATGGGCGGCGATATTCTCCTTCGCCTGCGCGCGCGAGTTGCGGCGCGTCCAGTGGCGCAGTCGTTCTACGGGCTTGCCCAGTAGCCGGAAGCCGCGCTCCAGCCGTCCCAGCACCTGGCCGTTGCGCGCCAGGATCTGCAGCAACTGCGTCAACTGCTGGCTCTCCCATTCTCCGTCCATCCAGGCCTCCGCCGCGGCAAGGCTGCCGCCAGTGAGTAAGCGCCAGTAGACGCCCGCGGAGAGGACGTGCGCGTCGGCGCGTAACGTCGCGGCGGGGTCGCCAAAGTGAAAGGTCTGCGCCCCTTCGCGAACGGTGAGCGAGCCTTCACGAATGCCGCTCAACAGACGAAAGAGCAACCAGCGCGCGATACGTACGTTGCGCGGGATATCGGGCTCAAGCGCAAAAACGGGATCGGTCATGAGCGTTCACTCCTGCTGACAGGATGGTTGTACAGCGGCACGCGCTTGAGCCACAGCCGTAGCGCCTGCCAGTAAATCGCGAGAACGGTTTTCAGCGTCATCAGCGGAATGCGCAGCAGCAGCCCTCGCAGGTTGGCCCGGGTTAAGGGTTCACGGCTCAGGGCCAGCGTGGCATCGAAGACTTTTGCCGTCTGATGGTTCTCAATATGCATATGCAGCGTTTTACCGGGCCGGTTGAATCGCCAGTGATAGACCATGTCCATCGGGTTAAACGGCGAGACGTGAAATGCCTTATCCAGCGGACGCGTCCGTTGGCCGTCCACGGCGTAGTAATGCCGTTCATTCCACGGCGTGTTGCGCACTTCTGCCAGTACCCAGCGCAGGGCGCCTGCGCCGTCATAGCAGTAGTAAAAGTTGACCGGGTTAAAATGAAAGCCCAGATAGCGCAGCTGGGTCAGCAGCATAACGCGGCCATCCGGACGCGCGCCGGTCAGGCTTTCCAGCCGATTCAGAACCTGCGCTTTCAGCGGCGTACCCAGCGGGTAATCCGCATCGTAAAAAGAGGCGGCAGCAAAACTATTGCGGCGGATACCCACTTCGCTGAGCAGGTCCAGTTCATCCAGATCGAGCCAGGCCATGAAGATGCGATAGCGAAAATGGTGCGCTTTCGGCTGGAGACGGCGGTGGCGTAATACCCCTTCATACAGGCAGCTGTTCATTTCAGCGATTCTCCGTCGCGGCGATGCCGTTGACCACATCGAGGGCGCTGCGCACGCCATCTTCATGGAAGCCGTTATACCAGTACGCGCCGCAGAACCAGCTCCGCTGGCGGCCGTTGATCTCCTCGCGCCGCAGCTGAGCCGACCCGCTTTGTGGATTAAACAACGGATGTTCATAGACCATACGTTTCCAGACGAAGCGCGGGTCCACCGGCGTCGGCGGATTGAGGGTGACGCAGAACAGCGGGGCGTCGGCAGGCAGGCCCTGAAGAATATTCATGTTGTAGGTGACGCAGGCGCTGGCCTGATCCTGCTCGCTCAGGCGATAGTTCCAGCTGGCCCAGGCGCGCTTACGCACCGGCAGCCAGCGGGGATCGCTGTGCAGAACCACCTCGTTGCGCTGCCAGCCGATATCGCCCAGAATCTCGCGTTCGGCGACGGTGGGTTCCGCCAGCATGGCCAGCGCATCGGCCGAATGGCAGGCGAAGATCGCCTGATCGAAATGCTCCTCTCCCGTTGCCAGTTGCAACGTCACGCCATCCTGACCGCGGATAACGTTTTGCACCGGCGTATTGAGGCGGAGGCTCAGGCGATCGCCAGACCGGACAAGCAGGGCGCGGACGTATTCGCGCGAGCCGCCGGGCACCACGTACCACTGCGGACGCTGGCGGATATCCAGCAGGCCGTGATTATCAAAGAAGCGTAAGAACAGCGCCAGCGGGAAGCGACGCATCTCCTGTAGCGACGAAGACCAGATAGCGGCCCCCATCGGCAGAATGTAGTGGCGCGCAAAAAAAGGGCTAAAGCGGTGGCGCTCGAGGAAGGTCTGTAGCGTGGCGGCCGGGTCGAACGCGCCTCCCAGAGCCTGCTTCGCCAGCCGATTAAAACGGACGATTTCTCTCAGCAGACCCCAGAAGGCCGGCTTAAGCAGATTGCGTCGCTGGGCGAAAAGCGAACTCAGGCTATGACCGTTATACTCCAGGCCACTCTGCGGGTTATGGACCGAAAAGCTCATTTGCGTTTTTTGGCCGCGGATCCCCAGCTCGCTCAGCAGGCCGATAAAGTGCGGATAGGTGCGATCGTTATACACAATGAATCCGGTATCGATGGCCCACGTACCCTGCGGCGTGGCGATATCCACCGTTGCGGTGTGCCCTCCCGGCGTGGATGCAGCTTCGAACAGGGTTACCTGGTGTTGCGCGGCAAGACGCCATGCGCAGGTCAGCCCGGCAATCCCGCTGCCAATAATCGCGATTTTCATGACCGTACCATCCTGCGTAACAGCTTGCGTTGAAGACTTTCAGGAAGCCCGGCCAGCAGGCGCAGAAGCAAACAAAAGCCAGTCGGGAAGGCAATACGATCGTGACCTTTCGCCAGGCCGCGGCGAATGGCTTTCACCGCCTGCTCCACGCTCACCTGTCCAGGCATTGAAAAATCGTTCTGACGCGTTAGTGGGGTATCAACAAACCCAGGCGAAACGACCGTGACGGCGATCCCTCGTGGCTCCCAGTCCAGGCGCAGACTGTTGGCAAACCAGGTTAGCGCCGCTTTCGATGCGCCATAGGCCTCGGCCCGTGGAAAGGGCAGCCAGTGCGCCATCGAGCTCACCAGCACCACGCGATTCCCGGCTGACAGCTGCGACTGAAGCGCTGCCAGGCAGTTCACCGGCCCGAGAAAATTGGTGGTGATGACTCTTTCAACCAGCCCGGCATCAACCATGCCGCGATCGAGGTACTCGCAGGTCCCGGCGCAGAGAATGACCCAATCGGCGCGGCAGTTGGCGAGCGTCTGGCGACAGGCATCCCTGTCCGTCATATCGAATGAGAGAACGCGGATGTTGGGGCTGTGCTGCTGTAGCGCCGCCAGACGAGACGGATCGCGGCCGCAGGCAATGACAAGATGACCATCCGCAGCAAAGGATCTGGCGAGCCCGGCGCCAATGCCGGAGCTGGCGCCGGTGATCAGAACAGTCATCATTTCCGCACCCTCCGCTTGACGCCGCGCACCGCCGATCCCAGCAGGGGAAGATGTTCATACAGCATCTCTCCGGCGTCGTAGTAGTCACGCTGATGAATAATGCGTTCGTCCTCAATGGTGACCGTTGAACATCCCGCAAGCTCTAGCGCCGCTCCGCCGGCAAGCCGCGGATGCGACCAGTGCATGGTCCAGGCGACGGCAAAGCGTTGACCGGCGCAGAGCGGGGCATCGAGGGTGAAACGGCAGTGATCCACGTTAGCCAGCAGGTGTGAAAGGTAATCCTGGATTGCGGCCAGTCCCTGATGTTGGCCAAAAGGATCGATCAGCACGGCATGGGCATGGTACAGCTCGGCCAGCGCTGAGGGCGGCTGGGTATCCAGCGTGGCATAGTACGCGCTAAAACGACTGATGGCGGACGACGAGGGACGCATAGGTCACTTCCTGAGTAAACAATGTGGCATAGTTAAAACTTACACAATTAATAATATTTGTCCAAGTTTTGGTGAAAATATTTTTTATTGTTGTTATTTATCATGTGGTTATTATTGAAACTTTGATGCGTGGTTCTGGAGGCGTTAGCGAGAAAAGAGGCGTCTGCGAGCGGGTGCGAAAAAGTTGCACGAAAAAGCAAAGGGGGATTTTTGTTGGGGCGATACTGAGGGACCTGTTCGCTGCGCCACGGGGTGTGGCGCATGCCATTACAGCGCGACAATCTCCAGCGAGACAACCTGCTGCTGCCAGCGTTCAATCTGCCTCTGCCGGGCAGGCGAGAGTTTACCGGTCGTCACCAGCAGCCATTTGCGTTCTGGCAGGATCTCCGGTGCAAGGGTTGCGGGAGGGGTGGGAAGGACGTCGATGCGGTGACCCTTGCCGGTGCGCTTGAGCGCTTCAAGCCAGATTTCGCAGGCGTCCGTCAGGTGCCAGCCGGTGATCAGATAGTTATCGCCGGGCGCTTTTTTGTCCCCTTCGAGGCAAAAGGAGGTATAGGCGATAATGATGCCATCGAGGATTTCGCGCAGCGTCATGATTGCCGGGACATTGGCGGAAACCTGGCTACGCAGCGGGCGCAGCACTTCGGTGACCAGCTCGGGGCGGGGATATTCACGACCGGCGTCGTAAATCAGCTGGCGCAGTGATTCGATTTTTCCCTCTTTCAGTCGCTGCAGCATGCTTTCCTGCAAGGTGAGCCAGTTATTTGTCCGTCGCGCGCCGGGACGGGCCAGCAGGGGCTTGACCTGGCTGACCGGCACCCCTTTTTTGACCCAGTCGAGAATTTTGAGCGCCTGCTGAATATCGTCATCGCTGTACAGACGATGGCCGCCATCGGTACGCTGTGGCTTAAGGAGGCCGTAGCGACGCTGCCAGGCGCGAAGCGTGGTCGCGTTAATGCCGCAAAGCTGCGCAAATTCACCGATGGAGTAGGTCATAAGGTACACCTGATAATCAACAATACTCTCAATAATATACTACGAATAGCGGCGGGTTGAATGGCTTGCCCCGTTTACCCGCCGCCAGCGTTGCCATCGCTCAGTGAGCGGAAAAAGCATACAACCCATAAATCGCCGCCATCCCTGCGATGCTGACCATCGTACTGATGACGAACCAGGTCCTGAACGGCTGCTTCTGCGTTTTGTGGCGGAACAGCCTTTGGCCCGCTATCGCGCCAGCCCAGCCGCCCAACAGGCCAAATGTCAGTAAAGTGGCCTCTGGCACTCTACGCCAGGCCCTGCGCGCCGCCATTTTATCCACGCCATAAATCACCAGCGTCAGTACGTTAATCAGCAGCAGCCAGACAGCAAAGGGCCAGGAGGTAAAAAAGCTACCGATCGCTGCGAAGAACAGTAGCAGCCAGCAACACCGGTTGAGATGCATAATATGAGCCGCGGTTATTTTTCAGCGTGAATGCAAGCCGCATTATACGCATTACCCGCGACGAGAAAACTCCGCTGCTCGTATCGGATTCAGTGAGCTTATTTCGCCGGTTGACGGCTGGTGAGCAAAGTCATACCCACCGCGGCAAGCAGCAAAATGCCGCTTAAGCCAAACGCGCTTTGCCACCCCAGGCGGTCGAATGCCCAACCTCCAGCAGTTGAACCCAGCGCGATCGACAGCTGAATGACGGCGACCATCAGGCCGCCACCCGCCTCGGCATCATTGGGCAGGGTCCGCGCTATCCAGGTCCACCAGCCGGTTGGCGCCGCCGTCGCCAGCATTCCCCATAAGCTTAACAGTACGGCAACGGGCCAGACGTGGTGGCCGACCAGAAGCAGCGTTGCGGCAATCGCCGCCATCAGCAACGGGAGGGTGATTAAGGTCTGATAAAACCGGGCGTTGAGGAGCGTCGAAACGCACAGAGTGCCGATAAAACCCGCGACGCCGATAGCGAGCAGAATCAGTGACAGACCTGAGGCGCTGATATGGGTTACCGTTTCCAGAAATGGCCGCACGTAGGTAAATAAGGCAAACTGGCCCATAAAGAAAAGTCCGCAGGCCAGCAGGCCGATGGCGACGATGGGGCGGCTGAACAGACGAAGCAAAGCACCGCGTGGCCGACTCGCTGTGGCGCTTTCCATCGCTGGCAGGCTGACGCACTGCCAGATGAATGCAGCTATCGCCAGCGGCACGAGGCAGAAAAAAGCGCCGCGCCAGCCGACGGTGGCTCCCAGGTAGCTGCCAAGCGGCGCCGCTACGACGGTTGCCAGCGCGTTACCGCCGTTGAAAATCGCCAGCGCACGGGGAACCTGGTGCGCCGGCACCAGTCTGATAGCGGTGGCCGCCGACATGGACCAGAAGCCACCGATAACGACGCCAATCAGGGCTCTTCCCGCCATATAAACCGCATAGTTGTGGGCGAGGGCAACAATCATTCCCGACGCCGCCATCAGCACCGTCAGCCCCAGCAGGAGATATTTACGATTCAGACTGCCGGCAAGGTCAGAGATGGTCAGGCTGGTCAGCACCGCCAGGGCGCCGGAAATTGCAATGCCCTGGCCTGCCAGCCCCTCGGTGATATTTAACTCTCTGGCAATCGGCGTCAGCAGGCTGACCGGCAGAAATTCGGAAGCGATAAGGACAAAAACGCACAGCGTCATGGCAAAGACGCCGCCCCAGTGGGCGGGGGGTTGAGGGTGTGGTGTATTACGACTCAATATGGACATGATGGACATCTCTGGATATTTTTTCGGCCAGATTCAGGCCCTGCCGCAAAGGACGCCTGGCATGGAATAGCGGCAAAAAAGGCGGTGAAAAGTCATGGGCGCGAGGGTCAGCCGCCCGCAAAGACGGGCGGCTCGGGGGCGTTATCTCAGGCTGGTTTTGAAGAACTGTTCAAATCTGGCAAACGGGATTTTACCGGCCGCATTATCATACAGATCGACATGGTTCGCACCGGGGACAATGACCAGCTCTTTCTCTTTACTGCCGATAGCCTTGAAAGCGTCTTCGGCAAAATAGCGTGAGTGGGCATTTTCACCGGTTACGATCAGCGTCGGGATGGTGACTTCATTGGCATAGCTCAGCAGCGGCATATTCATAAACGACAGCGGCATGGTCGCGTTCCACGCGCCGGTTGAGTTGACGGAGCGGGCGTGGAAACCGCGCGGCATGCGGTAATAATCAAAGAACTCTTTCAATACCGGGTTCGGGTTGGCTGGCAGGGTTTCCGGCAGGATACGATCGCCCGCGCTGGCGTTGCCTTTCTCATCGACATAAATGTCATGTCCGCCCGGTGCGAAGGTACCGTTTTCCGCATCTTTCCAGCGCTGCGCGTTCAGATATTGCAGTACGGCGCGGCGATCGGCGGTGGTATAACGATCTTTACCGTCGCCAACGCCATGGCCCATCGCGCGGCTCATATCGTACATAACGCTGGTGGCCACCGCTTTGACGCGGGTATCCATCGCGGCATCGTTCAGCGCCATGCCGCCCCAGCCGCAGATGCCGAGCAGGCCGATTCGGTTGCGATCCACTTCGTTTTGCAATCCTAAAAAATCCACCGCCGCGCTGAAATCCTCAGTATTGATATCCGGCGAGGCGACGTTACGCGGATGACCGCCGCTTTCCCCCGTGTACGAAGGATCGAAGGCGAGGGTGACAAAGCCCTGTTCTGCCAGGGTCTGGGCATACAGCCCGCTGGACTGCTCTTTCACCGCGCCGAAGGGGCCGCTTACGGCAATCGCCGCCAGCTTGCGCTCGCCGCGATCTTTAGGGATGTAGAGATCGCCGACCAGGGTGATCCCGTAGCGGTTCTGGAAGGTCACCTTGCGGTGATCGACTTTCGCGCTTTTCGTAAAGGTTTTGTCCCAGGTTTCGATCAGCGAAACGGGCGCGTTCGGATTGGTTGTATCGGCATAGCTCATGGTTGTTACTCCACTTAATGATGCGCATAGCAGCATGGCTGGCATGACGGCCGTCAGTTTTCTGGTGAACGCTTTCATCAATATTTCCCCTAAAACAGGTTCCTGATACAGGTTTCATACGGACAACGCTGCTGTGCTTTGTTGCAGTGCGCTGATTATAGTTAGCAGTCAGAGTGCTGATTAGCGGGGGGAAAGTGCTAAGATTCATATCAAATTGTGATAAATAGCGAAACGGTAGCGGGGAGAATGATGGCGAGGCGGGAAAACTATAACGATCTTTACCTTTTCATGCTGGTGGTGCGGGAAGGGAGCTTTACCGCCGCCGCGCAGCGGCTTGGGCTGGCGCAATCCGGCGTCAGCCGCGCCGTACGCGAACTTGAAGAAAGGCTCGGCGTACAGCTTCTGGTGCGCACGACCCGTAAACTTTCACTTACCCAGGCTGGCGAGCAGCTCTATCGAACGGTAGAAGCGGGCTTTGATGCATTGGATTCGGGGCTTTCCACTCTGGCGTATTATCGCAACACGCCTTCCGGCACCGTCCGCATTAACGCCAGCCAGCACGCGATTGATAAAGTCCTTCTGCCGAAGCTGGCGGTGTTCAAGCAGCGCTATCCTGATATCCGGCTGGAACTTATTAGCGAAAGTCGGTTTGTCGATATTATTGCAGAGCGGTTTGATGCCGGGGTGCGTCTTGGGCCGGAGGTCGGCGGCGGCATGGTCGCAGTGCGCATTTCGCCCGATATGGAGATGGCCGTTGTCGGCACGCCCGAGCATTTTCGCCGCTACGGTTTCCCGCAAACGCCAGCGGATCTGGTCGTCCATCCCTGTATCGCTTACCAGTTTGGCGACGGTAGCCTTTATGCCTGGGAGCTGAATGAGCAGGGTAAAAAAATTACCCACCGGCCTCAGGGGCAGTGGGCTTTTGCCGACAGCTATATGGAAGCGAAAGCCGCCCGCCTGGGACTGGGCCTGGCCTATGTTCCGCAGGAGCTGGTCGCCGACGACCTGGAGCGGGGCGCGCTTATCAGAGTCCTGCAGCGTTACAGCCAGCGGCTGGAAGGCTCTTTTCTCTATTATCCTCATCGCAACGTCTCCCCCGCGCTGCGGGCTGTGATAGATACATTGCGTACTTGAGCAGGCACGAGGATGCCTGATACGGGAGACGGGCATGAGGAGAGGAGCGGTGGCCGCGGCGGTCAGTGACCGGCGCAGCGCCGAATGCGAAGTTATTAGAGAAATAAGGGTATGTGGTTTTAATGTTAAATGCTGTGGTTGTATTTGTTAATTTTTGCGCCAGTTCCTATAATCATCGCCCAACATGTTAGTAGGGCTAAGCGATGAAGTTATTATCTACGGAGCGCACCGATATCTGTTTACTGGCGCCCGACCATGCACGGCATTTACAGGATTATTTGCTGGAAAACCGTTCTCACCTTGCGCCATTCGAACCCTTGCGAAATGACGACTATTTTACGTTAGACACTATTGCGCAAAGAATCAGCAGCGCGCGCAGAGAGTATGACGAAAAACGTAGCCTGATGCTGGTTTTCACCCTCAAAAATGAACCGCAAATCATCGGCAGTATCAACTTCACTAACTTTGTCTTCGGCGTTTTTCAGGCATGCTATCTGGGCTTTTCCCTCGATCGCGCCTGCCAGGGAAAGGGCCTGATGCGCGAAGCGTTAGAGCAGGCGATTCGGTACGTGCGTGAGAATTACGGGATACACAGGATCATGGCCAACCATCTGCCTGATAACGTGCGGAGCAGCAATACCCTTAAAAGTCTGGGTTTTGTGCAAGAGGGCTATGCGCACTCTTATCTGAAAATTAATGGTATCTGGCAGGATCACGTCCTGAACGCATTAATCTTTCCGGAATGAGTATCCGCTGTCGTGCCGCCGCCAGCCATCGCAGAGCCTATGGCCTGGCGAAGGTTTACTGACGGCACGCCTGTCCTGCTGTGAATTAATCCTGTTAATTTCACCCAGGAGGACGGTATTAAATTTGTTTTTCACAATAAGCTCTCTAACCATTCGGTAAACACCCGAACTTTGCGGGAAAGATGGCGGTGCGGATACAAAAGTGACAGTTTGCGATCGGGGGTAGGATTGTCGGGTAAGACTTCCACTAACAGCCCCCGGTCGAGATAAGGCTGTAAAAACACGTTCATCCCCTGGACTAATCCCAGGCCTGCCAGCCCCGCAGATAAATAGGTTTCTGAGTTATCCACGACCAGCTTACCGGGAAGCGTCATTTCAACGGGGCCTTCTGGCGTGGTAAACGTCCACGGCATGCTTTGTCGGCTGTTGCTGTTAATCCAGTTGATCGCCTGATGCTGCTGTAAATCCTCCAGCGTGTTCGGCGCGCCGTAGCGGGCAATATAGGCCGGGCTGGCGCAGGTCGTCATTTTAATATTGCCCAGCTTACGGGCGATATAGTCTCCGTCATCCAGTTCCCCGACGCGGAGCAGGCAGTCAAGACCATCGCGCAGCATATCTCTCCGGCGATCTGAGCTACTAAGAATGATTTCGAGGTCAGGATGCTGGCGATAAAAATCAGGAAGCCTGGGGACAACCAGTAAAGTTGCAAAAGCGATGGGCATATCAACCCGCAGCTGGCCGCGCAGTACGCGATCGGCGCCAAAAGACTCCAGCAGCTCATCCGCCTGGGAGAGTAAAGGTTTACTCCGGTGATAAAACGTTTCCCCGTCAGGCGTCAGGCTAATGCGACGCGTGGTTCGCTGCAGCAAACGCGTACCGCAGTGCTGCTCAAGCAGCTGTAAGGCTTTCGTCACGGCGGGGCGATGAACTTGCAGGTTTTCTGCTGCCTGAGTAAAGCTGCCTGATTCGACAATTTCAATAAAAATTCTTATAGATTCAAAGAGATTTAATTGCATGGCTGGATTCTTTTGCCTGATGCCAGAGTAGATATTGTTATCAATTTTATAATAGTGATGAACTTTTTTAGCTATTTTTCTAAATAATCTAACGTCATACACTCCTTCCAGCAAAAACGACCCGCGCCGTAGCGCCACTGCGAAGGATAATCCATTATGAAAACTAACCGTATCTGCCAGATCCTGCATATTGAAAAACCGGTGATTCAGGGCCCTCTCTCCTGGTTGACCGATGCCCGTCTAGTCGCCGCAGTCAGCAATGCCGGGGGACTTGGCGTACTTGGCCCTAATGCCGGATTAACCGCCGCGACTGCGGTATCAACGCCCGAAGAAACCGCTGAAAAAATGCGCGAAGAGATTCGTAAAACTAAGCAACTGACCGAAAAGCCTTTTGGTGTAAACCTGATCCCCTCTCCAGACAATGACATCTGGACTCCACCCATTCTGCAGGTAATTAAAGAAGAGGGCGTCAGCGCTGTGGTTTATACCGGCTACGGTGAAGGGGCGATCATACCGTCGTTATTTAATGAACTTAAACAGGCGGGCATTGCTATTATTTATCGCGATATCAATCCAACGCCTGAAAATACTCGTCTTGCTGAAGAGGCCGGCGCCGATATCATTGTCGCGACCGGTTTTGATGAAGGGGGAACCTTGCCGGGCACCGCGCTGGGTACTTTTTCAATCGTGCCGCTGATTGCCGATGCGGTGAAAAATATTCCGCTAATGGCTGCGGGTGGTATTACTGATAACCGCACCGCCAGAGCGGCGCACGCATTAGGCGCAGAAGGGGTATTTGCCGGTTCGGTGTTTATCGGAACGGAAGAGAGCAGGGTACCGCTGTCGATTAAAAACAGAATTATTGCCGCCAACGGTCTTGATTTGCTGCTGTTCCGCACGCAGCCGCACTACTATCGCTCCCTGCCGGGCAGGCTCGCTGAAACTTTGGTCGCAATGGATAAGGCCGGCGCAAGTCATGAAGAGCTCGGCAGAGCAATGGGGGGATTGCGTGGCTTGCGTATTGGCATGCTGGAGGGGAATGCTGATGAAGGCTATATCTCACTCGGTACGGGGATCGGCACTATCCGCAGCATCAAAAGCGCCGCCAGTGTTGTGAACGAGTTAGCCGTAGGCTGAAAACCGACGCAACAAAATCATGACGGGATCTCGCGGTTGCCAAACCCCGTCATGGCATCACGCACCAAACGCGCCGTCAATGGTCTGCATGGCTCCTGTTACGAACGAGGCTTTCGGGCCTGCCAGCCCCGCGACCATTGTTGCGACTTCTTCGGGACGACCGTGGCGTTTAATAAATACTACTTTTGAGCCATGAGGCAATATCCTGGGTAGGTATATTATTTTGTGCATTCCACGTTTTATTCATTGGCCACCACATACCGTCTCCCCTGGCAAAAGCTGCGCGATAGCGAAGCATTCCATCGTCCGGGTTTGAACGTAGTTGTTCCAGTAGAGTGGGCAAAGTGAGTACCTTTTTTGAAAAGCATTTTTGAGTTACCCGCTCAACGGTGTCCGCCAGTTTTCTATAGGAAGTGGTTTCTCCGGCGATAAAGATAACGTCATTTCTCACCCGCGGTTGTTGCAAATAAATCGCGGTGGTCAGACGGCCAATATCCGCGGGTGTTGTTACGGTAACCAGGGTATCCCAGCTGCCGAGGGCATTAATCGTATTTTGCGATAAATTCACCACGTCGAAGGCAGGCTCGAAAAGAAAACTGGTAAACATACCGGTCGAAATAATCACCCATTCTGTGGCGATTTGTTCCCGTAATAATGTTCTGACATCATACTGTTCGTCCCAGACGGGTTGACCGCTGCCTTTTCCGACTACATCGTAATTTACGCCAAACTGCCAGGGAAAATAGCGCTTCACTCCGGCCTCCAGTACCGCACGGGTAATCTTTATCTGGGTTCCTGTGCCAGCAATAAATCCCATGCAGTTGATGATGGTATCAAACTCTGCAAACGGGCCCGTTAACGATGCAACCGTACCAGCGGCTACGTCGCAGGCAATAAATTCTGCCCCCGCCGCCGCCAGTTGTTGATGGCTAGCAGAAAGCAACTCCCCCCGATCGCCCCACGATCCTGGCGACACGATAACCGCGACGGTACCATTTTGTCGCTTGACCGCCGGGATTAATGAGCTGAGTACGGCTGCGCCCAACTGTCCCGCTCCCAGCACTAATACCTTTTCACCTGCATTAATATGAGATTCTCTCATTCTGACTCCTTACTGATCAGATCACACTATCGATTGGGTTTACGGAAGTTTAGGTCGATCAGCTACATTCGATAAGGACTCAACATTGGGTTAAACTGTTCGCAAATATGGAACAATCGCGTGGGTGAAGGGGCAAAATGGATAAGCTGGAATCAATGCAGGTCTATGTTTGCGTGGTGGATTCACACGGGTTCGCCAGAGCGGCTGAAGTGCTGGGGCTGCCGCGCTCAACGGTATCGCGGGTGATTAAAGAGCTTGAAGCATACCTGGGAATTCAGCTTTTACAGCGTACCACCCGTAAGCTTAGCGTGACGGTAGACGGCCACAGTTATTATACAGAGTGCAAAAGGCTTCTGGCTGAGATCGCCACCCTGGAGTCCTCTTTCCCCGGTAGATTTGCGCAGCCCAGAGGACGCTTTAAAGTGGGTATGCCGCAGTCCCTTGCCCGACATTGTATTATCCCAGGGCTGCCGGAATTTCTGCAGCAATATCCCGGTCTGGATATCACGATTTGTTCAAGCGATGACGTAGAAGATATTATTCAGGAAGGGTATGACTGCGCGATACGAACGGGCAGAATCGACGATTCGACCACTTTGGTTGCCCGACCGCTTGCCAGCTTTCGCTGGGCGATTCTCGCTTCTCCAGACTATATTGCCGCTCATGGTCAGCCGGAAACTCTTGACCAACTGGAACAGCATCGCGCCGTTGGCTACCTGAACCACCGTACCGGTCGGAGTATCGAGTGGCATTTTTCGCTTGCTGAGGGGGATTATGCCCTTCGCATGAAAGAGACGCTGGTCGTCGACGATACGGATGCCTACATTCAGGCCGGAATACAAGGGTTTGGGCTCATTCGGGTTGCCAGCTATCTGGCTAAGCCGTACCTGCGCAGCGGCGCGCTGGTCTCCTGTCTGGAGAACTTCTCTTCTGCTTTGCCCCTTTCGCTGGTTTATCCGCAAAACAGATACCTTCCTCCTTCGGTACGGGCGTTCTATGCGTGGAGTAAAGCGCTGTTACAGCAGGCGGTCACTGACGAATAATCGCTATTCAGGGCGTTAATATCCGGGCCATTAGGCCGCGATTATGTGAGCGCCGTAACCTTGCTTCCGCCACGCGATCAAAATAAAACTTGCTATCAAACTACTTTTGTGCGATCAATAGATGGTTGATTTACTCCACAGATCCAGTAATGAAACGAGTAGTAAAGCAGTTCTCATCTCAAGCGTTATCCATCGATAATCCTTCTTTAGAGTCTCCTTTTCGTTATTAATTAATTCTGTGAAGCCAATAGTGTTAAGTTTTTTGAACCTGCGACAACGATGACGGTCTAAGCCCGAGTAGACAAGTTCAGAAGCTGACGCGAACGGTGATAGCAAAGTGGTAGTTTTAGTACCGCCGTTTAGCGTGAAAAAGTGCAAAAGAGATATCGCTATCCTGAAAGCACGCAACTTTTTATTGAAATTTACCGAACATTACGTGCCCTGAGGGCAAATTAAGCAAACAACAACATTAAAAAATCGCTGGTGCAGTAATAGAGCTCAATCTGGACTAAGCTTCAGAGGCATCTATCAGAAGTAATGACAATGAGTCATTGTTATTCTCAACCATTCAGAGCAGCGCGTTGACGCTGTAACAGAAAGCCGGGAAGGTGATTTCTGTGAATGTTCCTGCGGTAGAGAATGTTGTAGCAAAAAGAGGCTAACATCATGATTGACCACATTCATTTCAGGTGCCCATGCTGTCATGGGTCACAGTACAGAACATCGACTTACGATGTGTCTGAAAAAAATCCGTTTGGCGCGAAATGCATTTTTTGTAAATCGGCAATGATTACATTCGATAATATCGCCCCGCATATTGCCAGAAACTCGGCATCGCTCGAGTTACGCAAGTAACCTGGCGGCCCTGAAAGGGGCCATTAATCTTAAATTATTCAATATTGTCACCCTTTTGTCACTAAGCTGCCTGCGGGCGGCTTTTTTGTGTAAAAAAATCGCTTACGATTCGCAGGCGAAAGCATTATGGCCATAATTACAGTACATAACTGGTAGCACCGGCATCCGGAAAAGTGTGATCTTGATCAATGTTGCCTGCCCGTAATGCCATTAAAAATGAGATAAGAAAAATAAATGTAATGGATTAATGGTGATTAATATGGCGATTAAAGAGTTTTTTATTCAGACACAACCGGAAAGGCGCCGTTATGGCGTAGCGCTATTTGTCGGGGTGGTTGCAGGGATTATGTCTGCGTTCGTTAAATGGGGTGCGGAAGTTCCTTTACCCCCTCGAACCTTTTCCGGTGGCAGGGATGAGTTTAATCCGCCGTATCTTTTCTTGCGCGACTATCTGGGAATTGACCCCACGCATACGGTATATACTTTTTCCGAGCATATCATTAATCCGGTTATGGTGACGCATATTATATTCTCTCTGGTGTTTGCGGTGGGATATTGCGTTGTTGCTGAAATCTTTCCGAAAGTCAAATTATGGCAGGGGGCGTGGGCAGGGATTGTTGCTACCATTGCCGTTCACTGGATCTCATTTCCGTTACTGGGCCTGACGCCTTCCTTATTGAATATTCCTGCAGATGAGTATATTTCGGAGTTAGTGGGGCATATTTTTTGGTTCTGGGCGATTGAGATGATTCGTCGCGACCTTCGCAACCGCATTACTCACCAGCCTGACGCCGAAGTGCCTCTGGATGCGCCCTTCAGATAATTGGCTCCGCAGGAACCCGTGTGTCCACGGGTTCTTGTGGCCAGGACTTTCAGACTAAACCAGAGCACGCGGCATTGTATTCAGCGCGAAATTGAGGATCTTTTCGCCATCAAATGTAGCGTAGGGCAAGCTTTCAATAACAGCAATTTCTTGAGGTAAATGCAACGCAGCAATAAATTCGGCAATTTTATACTGAATATGTGGCGCGATCAGAACGCCATCAACGGCGGGGGCGATGCTAAAGAAGTTTTCAACCCCAACGGCGCTGATTAAGCGATCGCATTGTCGGTCATCGGCTATTTTTTGCATCCTTCGGGCAATAATACCTGCCGTTTCGCCGAACAGACAGCAGATTAGTCGTTTTTTCACGTTTTAACCCTCGGTGAGTAACCGTAGCTACCTTATTCCTCTCTGATTAACGAAAATGCGCGCTGCATTAATTTTTCATGGCAATTTATGCAGATATTTCTTGTGTCTGAGAGCATCACAGATACATCAATCGACGGCCTCTGTGACGCTGTGAATGGCAGGAGGTTAACGCGCAGACTACTTTATTTTCCGTGAAATTACGAAGCGATCGCCAACTCGCGTAAGCTTTGCTCCATGTGTACAGTACTCAATAGCAAAATTAAAGAACTCATCGGAGTCGAGCTCGAAATCCAGTTCTATTTTAACGGTATCGTCGGACTGCAGTAGCTGCTTTGCCTGTTCCAGATTGCTGGCTTTTAACATGGCCATCTCTTCACCTCGTTTTAGCGCTGGTGGGATCCGGGGTTTAGCTTACAGCCTTTATTTTACGTTACCGTGACATGACTATTGCCTGAACTTCTGCCGTTTGCCCACGGAAATCATCGCTATGGCTGAGCCGATAGCGATGGTATTAAGTATATTCTCAATCAACGTTATTGAAGTAGTCCCGCGCCGCCGCCTCAACGTTCTTTGCATCAATGCCCGTTTTCTCGGTGATAGAAGCAACAAACGGCTTGAACTTCTCCGTCATCACATGGCCGCCATCCCAGTGGGCAACATAAAAGCGGCACTGATAACGATAAAAGTGGAGAGTCTTATCTCCTAACGTGTAATACATATGAATCTCCAGTTCAGTATGTCGGGTGGACAACAGCAGGTTATGTGCAAAGAGCGCATCTACGGATTCTATCCTCCTCCCAAATTGAGGAAATTTCCAGCGCGCAGTGCAAAACCATCTGGATTACGTAGGTCCGGAAGTGGCCTGCCTGCGACAGTCATGGTCTCAGGCAGAATTTTACGTCTTTTTATGTTTTCGCCTCAATGTTTGCCGGGCGGCTTGATAAACTCGGCTGAAAAATTAATACTGTATATAAATACAGTATTGGTGTGAGAGGATTATTATGATGTTCAGTAAACCGGCTGAAATGCGTGAAATCTTGTCGATTCCGATGTTTAGCGACCTTGTGTCGTGCGGCTTTCCCAGCCCGGCGCAGGATTACATCGAGAAGGGGATAGACCTCAATGAGCTTTGTATCAGCCATCCTGCGGCAACCTATTTTGTTATGGCGACCGGCATGTCGATGGTAGATGCCGGCATTTATGAAGGTACGTTGCTGGTGGTGGATCGCGGCCTGAAGGCGAAGCATGGTGATATCATCATTGCCGCTATCGGCGGCGAATACACGGTTAAACGCCTGTGTACGCACCCTACGATGCAACTGCTGCCGATGAATCCGGATTTTCCGCCGATTGTGCTGCACAACGACGGTGAAGAGCTGGAGATTTTTGGCGTAGTCACTTTCAGCATCAACAGGCTGCGCTGATGTTTGCTCTGGTCGATGTGAATTCATTTTATGCCAGCTGTGAAATGGTCTTTCGTCCTGATTTACGTGGGCGCCCCGTGGTGGTGTTAAGCAATAACGACGGCTGCGTAATCGCGAGGAATCACGAGGCTAAACTGCTGGAGATCCCGATGGGCGCGCCGTATTTCAAAATGAAATCACAGTTTGAGCGTCATCAGGTGGCGGTATTTAGCAGCAACTATGCGCTTTATGGCGATATGTCCCAGCGCGTTATGACCCTTCTTGAGGAGCTGTCTCCCGCGGTGTATCAATATTCCATTGATGAAGCGTTTGTGAATCTCAGCGGCATCCATCGCACTGAGGAGCTTGAAGCATTCGGGCGCCACGTGCGAAGTACGCTGCTGCAGTGTACAGGATTGACGGTCGGGGTCGGGATCGGGCCGACGAAAACGCTGGCCAAGCTGGCTAATTATGCGGCCAAAAGATGGCCAAAATTCGAGGGTGTTGTCGATCTCTCTTTACAAGCCAGGCAGAGGAAACTGTTGGCGAAGGTTGCCGTCGGCGAAATCTGGGGGGTGGGGCGGCGCATGGCGAAAAAGCTGAATGATATGGGAATTACCACGGCCCTTGAACTTGCCGAAATGCCCGCTTCCCTCATCAGAAAACATTTCAGCGTGGTGATGGAACGCACCGTGCGTGAGCTACGAGGTGAGTCCTGCCTTGAACTTGAAGAGTATATGCCCACGAAACAGCAAATCATTAGTTCGCGTTCATTCAGTCAGAAGGTAAGCGAATATGGGCCGATGCGCGAAGCCATATGCAGCCATGCGGTACGCGCGGCGGAAAGGCTGCGCGCGCAGCATCAGTATTGCCGCTATGTTTCGGTATTCCTGAAAACCAGTCCTTTCGCCGGCAATGACGTCTATTACGGTAACGATGCCGGGACAGAAATTCACATTCCGACTCAGGATAGCCGGGATATCGTTGCCGCAGCGGTAAAATGCCTGGAGACTATCTGGCGGGAGGGACACCGATATCAAAAGTGCGGTGTGATGCTGGGTGATTTCTTTAGCCGGGGCGTGGCCCAGTTAGGCCTGTTTGATGACTATCGCCCGCGCGCCAACAGCGAACAGCTGATGGAGGTGCTTGATTTTGTGAATCGGCGTGAAAAAGGTCGGCTCTGGTTTGCCGGGCAGGGGATTACGCGTAGTTGGGAGATGAAACGGCACAGGCTGTCTCCAGCCTACACCACCCGGTTCAGCGACCTGCTGCGGGTCAAACTGTAAGCCAGTATGAACGGGCGCTTTATTCGCTGCCGCACGCTGTCGCCAACAAGCCCTCTCGGATACCCCGGTCAGCGTAACGCCGGAAGCCAGCGAAGAGAACTTTCCCGGAACCGATGCAGGCGCACCGACCCGGGAATCCGCCATCAGACAGCTAGCGCAGCGCTTACTTCAGACCCGCCAGTTCCTCTGCGGTCAGCGCTAAGGTTTGCGTCGTTCCGCTCTCGGCCGATTTTACCGCGGCTTCCAGCACAGCCATTACCGCCAGCGCCTCTAACGGCGATACCGGATTGTTGATTTTGCCGGTCAGCGCATCGCGGACGTGAATATAGTACTGGCGCTGATCCCCTTGCGGGGCGCTGATTTCACGTGACTGCAGGTCTGCATCGTACAGGACCAGACTATCGTCGTCTTGGCCCCACTCCTGGCTCCCCGGCGTCACCCCCGCCAGCAGCTGGCTCTCCTGCCGATCAGCGCGCTGTTTAACGACGCTGCCTTTATCGCCATGAACGGTAAAGCGCGCCACCCCACCTGCCACCAGCATGCTGCAGTGCAGAACGACTTTATGTTGCGGATAGTTGAGGACCACATGCGCCCAGTCGTTGATTTCCGCGCCTTCACGCAGGGTAGCGATATTTCCCTGGACCGACTGAGGCAGACCGAATAGCTGTAGCGTCTGGTCGATCAGGTGCGGACCTAAATCAAACCACAGGCCGCTTCCCGGTACGTTCTGCTCCCGCCAGCGGACACGTACTTCCGGGCGGAATCGGTCGAAATGGGACTCAAAATGTTTCACTTTGCCGATAAGCCCTTGTTCGATAACCTGCTTCACTCCCAGATAGTCGCTATCCCAGCGACGGTTATGGAACACCGACAGCACCCGCTGTTTTTCCTCCGCCAGCGCAATCAGTTCGCGGGCCTCCTGCATATCCAGGGTAAACGGTTTATCGACGACGACATGTTTACCGGAATTTAAAGCCAGACGGGCAAGGGGAGCGTGCGTCGCGTTAGGCGAGGCGATGACGACCAGATCGACTTCCGGATGCTGAATCGCCGCTTCAGGCGATGCGATGACGGTGACGTCCGGCAAGTCGCGTTTGACTTTCTCTTCATCGCGCGAGGCGACAATCGCCAGATTCAGGCCTTCGACGGACTGAATCAGCGGCGCATGGAAAGTCTTGCCGACGAAGCCGTAGCCAATCAGGGCAATATTAATAGTCTTAGCGTTACTCATAAGCATCTCCGCGTTATTTAGTCTCAGCGATATTAAGTTGTGTTGAGCCGTTGTCCTGCAATTCTTTCCATGGCCGGTCGAGAAAGAGCTGATGGATGTCGGCGAGCCCGGCAACCAGCCAGGGCTCGCAGTGATTCAGTTTCAGATGATCGGCGACCAGCCAGTGTTCTGCGCTGGCCGCCAGCATGGCGCGCTTGACTTCAGCATCCGCTTCCTGGCTGGCGCTAAGGCCGAGATCGGCGTGGAGTGCGCAGGCGCCGAGGATCGCGATATCCGCCCGATAGCGTTCCAGCAGAGATACCGTCGCGCTTCCGGCAAACAGGCGCTGCTGTCGGTCCCATTTTCCACCCAGTAAAATCAGCTCAATATCCGCGCGATCGCTGAAGTGTTGTGCAATATCCAATGAGGTGGTGATGACCGTCATCGGGCCCTGTATCCATGCGGCGACGGCCAGTACGGTGCTACCCGCATCAAGAAACAGCGTCGATCCGCCGGGGATCTTCTCCGCCACCATTTTCCCGATCCGCTGCTTGGTATCCGCCAGCAGCGTATTGCGGTTCTGGCGATTCATTATCGAGAGATTAAGCGCGATAGCACCGCCGTGGTTTTTCTGGGCAAGCCCCTGTTTTTCAAGGTCGCTAAGATCGCGGCGCAGCGTATCCGCAGATACCTGCAGTTTATCAACCAGTTCGCTGATGGTGACCTGGCCTTTTTCACTAAGGATATCAATGAGGTATTTTTGTCTGGCCGTTTTATGCACTATTATGACCCCGCAAAATGCTGCAATAACTCGCATAATACAGCATTTTGCGCAAAAAGAAATCGGCAGCATTGGCGGTCTGGCGCTAACGACGCAGCTGCCGCGTTTTGTCCCGGCGAATAATAATCCTTCGCGTAGTCCAGATCGGGCTGAGTAACGGCTGCGGTATTTAAAATCGGGTAGGTAGGTGGTGTATGGCCAGGAGTTTGCCATTTTCCAGCTGGATATAGTGACCTTTTTTTAATTCGGCGAGCATTTTCATAATACTGCTGCGTGATAACCGAGTACGGTCAAGAATATACTGATAGGCGGCTGTACTGGCGCGGATTTCGTCGGGTTCCTGAATCAGCATCAGCAACTGATAACGCAAAATATCAAAGCTGGTGGGCGCCGTCAGCATCTCGTTATAAATGAAAATTTTATTTGTCACAAACATAACGTGTTTAGCAACCAGGTCCCAAATCTGCTTTTCTTCGACTATCGCCATCACCTGTTCATAGGGAAGCGTAGCGATTTCAGATTCAGCCATCGTACGCAAATGAAGGTGTTCCGACAGTGGAACGGTAAAACCCAACGCCAGCGGGGCGGAAAGAATGCCGAGGGAGAAGGCATCTTCATTGCGCACGATCAGCACACTGCCTTTACGCACGAAGTGGCATAAAGGTTGCGATCCACGGCGGAAAAAAAGTTTGCTGCTTTTTTTCCATAGGCGGTAATCCTCATCGTGGGTTATCGCGGCAAGCAGAGGCGTCAGATGAGGTGACGGTACTTTGATATCGATATGACGATCGCGCGCAGCCATAGAACATTCTGTTTAATCTGCCATGACATTAAATCTAGCAGAAGATAGTCGTTGGGCAACAGGACACAAGTTTGGCGTAACTTTCAGTATTTCAACGGGATTCCCTGTTTGATCTGCAACAAAATCCCGCGTTCGGTGGTGATATAACTGCCTTTTTTTAGTTCGGCAAGGATTTTCATAATGCTGCTGCGAGAGAGAAATGTCCGCGACTGGATATAGTTTGCCGCAGTAATGCTCTGCCGAATCTCAGCGGACTCCTGCATCAGCTCATATAATTGTGAACGGATAATCGCGTATGAGCTTGGTGCGGAAATGCGGGTACAGTGATCGTAAACGCGTCCGGCAGTATAAATAAGTAAATGCGCGAGGCTTTCCCACAGGTCTTTTTCGGCAATAATGGTATTGGCGGTAAATAAAGACAGGCTGGCGATACGAGAAGGCCCCATCGTTTGCATATAAAGATAGTCGGCTGCGGCCAGCTGATTGCTTAGGCCAAAAACGTAAGGCGCGGACTCTGAGTTCATCATAAAACCATCCCGGGTGCGAAAAAGCGCAATACTGCCGGAGAGCAGTAAGTAACATTTACGAGAACTATCATTCTCGTAGTTAATTTTTTGTCTGGGATGTGTTTCAAATATGTTAGACCCGGGCTTGAGGTGAGTAATAAGATTTTCAATATGCGACGTTGGTTTGAAAGATAAAGCCCCATACATACTTGTTTTCACTGTGTTTATACTATCAGACACGTTTTTATATCTCCAAAAGAATAGCCTGGCATCAATGTGCTGATTCAACTGAGAGTGAAATTATGAGCCAACCGCTAGCGGAGAGTGAATATCTCAGGCGGTGTAAAATTACACCGAAAAATCACTTGAGATAATGGGTGGGTTTATATCAAAATTTAAATCAGGAGCAATGAGGTTGGTTTTTTAATATCACTATTTGTACAGGGCAATATCGCCTGAATGCAGATTTTAATACAAGTATGTTCTTGTGCATTGCCTCCGGAAGGATAATTTATTGTCTAAACAAATGATGAAGCAATGGAACGTCTGCGAAATGATGACGGGCGAATTTGATGCCATGTTTTTATCCGCGGAACGAGAGTAAATTAATTAAGGAGTATCAAAATGAATAATAAAATAATCATGGCGACATTTGCTATCAGCGCCGCTCTGTCGGCGGCAGGCGCTCACGCTGCTGATGGCACCATTAACTTTACCGGTGAAATTCTTGACCAGGCCTGCACCGTAGATATCGGCAGTAATAATACGATGACGGTCGATTTGGGCCGCGTGGCGCGCTCCTCATTCCAGAGTACAGGAGATGAGTCTGACGCAACTAAATTCACGATTAAGCTGATTAACTGCCCGGCGAGCGTTAACTCAGCGAAGGTGAAATTTGATGGTGCCAATGACTTAAACAATAGCGATCTTTTAGCTATTACCCAAGGGCCGGCTGCGGCAAGCGGCGTCGCCATTAAGCTGATGACGGCGGATAAAAGTTTGCAAGGGCTAAATCAGGTCAATAGCTATAGCTACCCGTTGGTCACCACGGCTGATAACAATCTTGATTTTTATGCCTCTTATCAGGCGACTCAGGCAGTTGTTACTGCCGGTCCGGCAAATGCGGTTGCCAACTTTACCGTTAACTACAACTAATTTTTGAACGTTAATCAGGGCCACTGCTCGGCCCTGATTATCGCTGGAGTGTGCAATGAAGTTTTTTACCGCAGTGGCGACGGTGGCGCTTTTAACCCTTACTTCAACATCTTACGCGGGGGTGATTATCGGCGGGACGCGGGTGATCTATGCGGGTGATAAAAAAGAGGCTTCATTGAGCGTGACCAATCCCGACGGCCTGGCTTATCTCATCCAGTCCTGGGTCGAACCTTCAATACCGGGTGGGAATAAAGCCCCTTTTATTATTACGCCGCCGCTTTATCGGCTGGATAAAAATCAGCAGAACGTGATGCGTATTATTCTGGCCGGACAGTTATCTCAAGATCGCGAATCAATGTACTGGCTAAACATTAAATCTATTCCGTCGGTGACGCCTCGGGATAATACTTTACAGGTGGCCGTGAAAACACGAATAAAGCTGATTTATCGTCCCGCGGCGCTGAAACAAAGTAGTCCTGAAGAACAGGCGGATAAACTCAGATGGCAGCGAACGGGCGATCGACTTCAGGTCACCAATCCCACTCCGTACTATATGAATTTTAATGAAATAAAAGTGGGAACAGTAAAGATAGACGATGTGACATTCGTCGCGCCAGGTGCAACCCGTTCATACGCTATTCCCTCAGGCGGAACCTCTACGCCAGTTGCATTTAAGCTCATTAATGACTATGGCGGAATTGGGGTAATACATAACGTCATGCCGTAAACAAAGGATTAAGGCGATAGCGACAGAATAACAATAAAAACTATCGTAATGGAGTGAATGCTTATGAAAGCACAAAAGCGAAAGCCGGAGCATTATCCAGCATACCTGGTGGTTGGCGTCACGCTGTTATTCTCCGTTATGGGAAATGACGCGCAGGGCCGTGATTTTTTTAACCCGGCGCTGCTTGAAATTGATAACCCCGAAATGAAAGGGGCCGACCTTTCAGCTTTTGAAAACGGCGCTCAGGCACCGGGTACTTATCATGTCGATGTGATTATAAATGACAAGGTGGTTGATGCGCGGGATATCGTCTTTTATGCCGTTGAGCGCCAGGGCGGAGTGCCAGAACTAAAACCTTGCCTGACGGTGGACCTGCTACAGAGCTATGGGGTGAAAACGGCGCAATTTGCCGCCTTATCCGGCACCGGGAAATGTGCGGATCTCTCCGCTATCCCGCAGGCAACGTCCGAATTTCTGTTTAGCACGCAAAAATTGCGATTAAGTATTCCGCAAGCTGCGCTTTCACCGGTAGCACGAGGTTATGTCCCCCCGGAACGTTGGGACGAAGGTATTAACGCTGTCATGCTGAACTATATGCTTAGCGGAGCCAACGATTGGGGGCGCCATCAGGACGAAAAGAGCAGCAGTCAATATGCCAACCTGCGTCCGGGCATAAATTTGGGACCGTGGCGGCTGCGTCACTACTCCACCTGGAATCGTGATAGCCAGGGGGAAGAGAAGTGGGAGACGATTTACAGCTACGCGCAGCGCAATATTATTGCGTTAAAAGCTCAGCTGACGCTGGGCGACAGTACGGCGCCAGCGGATATTTTCGATAGTATGCCTTTTCGCGGCGGCCAGCTTGCGTCTGATGATGACATGCTGCCGGAGTCGATGCGCGGCTATGCCCCGGTGGTTCGCGGGATAGCAAGATCGCATGCGCAGATCGTTATTCGCCAGAATGGTTATGTTATATACCAGGACTACGTAGCTCCCGGCGCATTTGAAATTAATGATATGTATCCCACCGGCGGTTCCGGGGATCTGAACGTGATCATTAAAGAAGCCGATGGCAGCGAGCAAAATTTTATTGTTCCCTATGCTTCGTTACCGATTCTGCAACGCGAAGGACGATTAAAATATGCCCTAACGGCCGGCCAGTACCGCTCCTGGGACCGCCGCGTCGATAAAACTCCCTTCGGCCAGATGACGGGTATTTTAGGGGCAGGCGGTGGGTTCACGCTATATGGCGGCTTTCAGGAATCAGCCAAATATCAGTCAATTGCCGGCGGCTTAGGAAGAAACCTCGGCGATATCGGCGCGCTCTCCAGCGATGTGACGCAGGCATGGTCGCATCCTCAGGGGGAGAAGAAACAGGCCGGACAATCGTGGCGCATACGCTACAGCAAAAATATGCTCGCCACCGGCACCAATTTCGCTATTGCGGGATATCGCTACTCAACCGGCGGTTACTACGCTATGCAGGAAACGCTGGACTCGTGGGGGAATCCCGGCACGGTGAACCAACATCGGCGCAACAGAATGGAGATGACGCTGAGTCAGGGGCTGGGTGAGCGCGCAGGGTCATTAATGATGAGTGCGATCCGTGAAGATTACTGGCATGCCAGTCGCTCAGCCTCATCGCTGAGCGCCGGTTATAACAACGCCTGGCAAGGGATTAGCTACGGCATTAACTGGACGCGAAGTCAAAATGGCGGAGCATCGGGTGGACAAAACCGCAGTACAGGGAGCGCCGAACAGCTTATTTCACTGAATATCAGCGTTCCGTTGCCGCGTCTGGCCAGCAATACCTGGGCAAATTATGCCCTGAATAGCAGCAAGAGCGGCGGTGCGACCCATTCCGTCGGAATAAACGGCATTGCCCTGGAAGGCAATTCGCTGAACTGGAGCGTTCAGCAGGGGTATGGTTCCGGAGGCGACGGATACAGCGGCAGCGCGAATGCAGATTATCGAGGCACCTATGGTGAACTGACGAGCGGCTACAGTTATGACAGAAATAGCGAGCGGCTGAGCTATGGCCTGGCGGGCGGGGTTCTGGCGCATGCCGACGGCATCACGTTCTCGCAACCGTTGGGTGAAACGAATGTGCTGGTAAAAGCTCCTGGCGCCTCCGGCGTCGACATTAATAATCAGAATGGCGCGAAGACCGATTTTCGCGGCTATACCGTAACGAATAATGTGTCTCCCTATCGTAAAAACGATATTGGCCTGAATACGACAACCCTACCGGAGAATGTCGATTTGGCGATTACCAATAAAACGGTTATTCCGACGCGGGGAGCGGTGGTCCGCGCCGATTATATTGCTAATGTGGGTTTGCGGGCGCTGTTAACGCTAAAACAGAATAATCAACAGCCGGTGCCATTTGGCGCGCTGGTTAATCTGATGGGTAATGAAGGGCGCAGCGCTATCGTCGATGAGGCAGGTCAGGTCTATTTAACCGGCATGCCGCCGCAGGGAACCTTAGACGTTGCCTGGGGCCAGAAAAATTCGCAGCGCTGCCAGGTGGATTATTCTCTGGCTGCAGATAATAGCATTAGCGGAATTAGCATGGCGCAGTTTACCTGTCGCTAAGCGTTATTTTTTCAAACACAAGAGTACTTCTATGAGAAAGTTTATATCTCTCATTATTTTAATGTTGAGTTTAACCGCTGGCTGCTGTTCCGCGGTGACCTGTGAAGTATTACTGGCGCAGATCAATACCGTTGGTTTTGGTACGGTGAATGTTCAACGCGATATCCCGGTAGGGGCGACTATCGCTTCTACCGTCTCCCCGGGCTACGCGCAAGCTGCCATTACTTCGGATAATGGAGAGTCTTGCCCCGGAAATTATTCCATGGTGTATTTGTCGGGTATTGAATCGCCAGTCAGCGGCGTTTATCAAACCAACCTTGAAGGGGTAGGGATCAAAGTAAATGGCATGCCCGGAGATTTTAACTTACCTCCGGTAACCGCAAACTACATTTTTTACCTGGGATATTATACGGTGTCGCTGGTGAAAACCGGAAATATCATCTCCGGACAATTAATGCCAGGGTTAATTGCTCAGGCGTGGTTTGGTTCTCCTGGCAATTATTTTACCAAAATCTCCCTGGACGCCAGTTCACAGGTAAATGTGCTTAGCTGCTCTATTTCGAGCCAGGTATTGAGTTTTGATCTCGGCAGCGTAAGCGCGGCCGAGTTTGGGTCTGCTGCGGGTTTTTCGCCTCCGCACACGGACACGCAGAATTTAGGACTTAATTGCAACGCCGGAGCAAATATCCATATACAACTCCAGGGGACGCAGAATCCGGACGCCAGCGGCGACCGCAGCGTGCTGGCGTTAACCGGCCAGGGCAGCGAGACCGTTGCGGATGGCGTTGGCGTTCAGCTGCTTTATAACAATGCGCCAGTGCAGCTGAATAATCGCCTGATGCTAAAGCAATCCTCGGGCGGCCTGGAAAGTTTGCCGATTACGGCTCGTTATTATCAGACCAAGCCGGTGGTTAAAGCCGGCGAAGCTAACGCGACCGCAACTCTGGATATGACTTATCAATAGGAGAGGCAATGATCGCCAAATTACATGATTTATGTCTGGTTCTGGTATTGTTTTCCGCTCCGCTACTGGCCGGCGATGTGGTTTCGTTGAATATCAAGGGTAAAATAGTTGCCGCCCCCTGCCAGATCAGCAGCGATAGTGTTGCAAGAACAATTTCCTTGACCGATTCGCAGGGTATCCGGGCGTCTTCTCTCTATACGCCTGGCTCCGCGACAGAGTGGGTACCCTTTGATTTTAATATTGAACGCTGTCCCGCGGGAACGACAACGGCCACGATGCAGTTTTCCGGTAATGCTGATAACGCTGGCCCGGACGATCTTTATCAGAATAGCGGTAGCGCAGGCAATATTGCCATACAGCTACAAACGGCAGAAGGGCAGCCTTTAGGTAAGGATAAAACGGTAAGCGGGACGATTGTGAATAATCAATATCGCTACCGCCTGCGCGCGCGGGCATTCAGCCCGCGAGGTGGTGTTACGCCCGGTACGATTAATGCAGTTGTCACCGTGACCTTTACCTGGCAATAAAAGGAAGTACCATGCTTTTCTGTACGCTATTTTGTAAATCGGCGATCGCCGTAATTTCGCTGGCGACTATCGTCTGGCTGATGCTTGATATACTATCACCGGGTATCCAGGGGCTATCGTGACCATGCTGAATGTCATTTATAAAAATGATAATAATTTTTTTAAATTAGGTTTTAACGCTCTGCTGGAGAGTTTATTCCCTGCGGCTATGTTTAGCTCGTCGGCAGTGAATAAAATATATAAGGGGAAAGATACCGCAACCGATATTATGGTGCTGAGTTTATGCCGCGGGGAGGAGTACATTTGTCATCCCGAGTTACAGCATCGCCGGGGAGGCATCCTTATTGGCCTGGTAGGTAAGCAGTTCCGCTGGCGCGGAGGGATCTTGCCCTCATGCCTGAAGGAGATGATATTTATTCAGCAGGATGAGAAAATTTACCGGATAATTGCGCAAATTAAGCGGGCCCGGATGCAGGAGGCGACTCCCTCGATGAATCAATCCGATATTCGCTGTCATGATTGTCGTCATCGCAAGCTCTCAAGACAGCAGGAAAAAGTGGCCGCAGCACTACTGGCGGGGCTTTCGGTCAGAGAGATTGCCGGCAAGCTGGCGCTGAGCGAAAAAACGGTTTTCTCCCATAAGCGCATCATCATGTCAAAATTCAAGTTACGCCATGATGTCGACCTCGTGCTGCTGTTAAATTATTTGCGCAGAAGCTCAGCGGGCCATAATGACTAACTTGCAAAAAGCTATTTCTCATCTATGTTTATTCTGCTTGTAACAATGGAGGATAAAAGCATGTGTACCCATTTGCATGATAACGCGCGTCAATACGCCGAAGAGAAAAAATGAACGACTCCCGTTAACCTGTCTTGCCGCCGGCATACGTTCTGGCGACGGAGGATCGCGCAGGTTAGCCGCTGTATCGCAAAGTTTATCCACGACCCGCCGCCGGCGGGTTCTTCGTTTTTGCGTCCCCACTTTTCGCCAGTGAATTCAGCAGGATGGGCTTATTAACTCTTGCGTAACCGTCGCGTAAGGCTAGACTACGAAAATGTGCATGAGTTAACGGAGGTCCAGTGGACGCCATAAAAGGATCGGAACTGAACGTGCCGGATGCCGTTTTTGCATGGGTGTTCGACGGGCAGGGCGGCGTAAAGCCGCTGGTCGACAGCGATACCATTGATAAAGAGCATCCTTGTTGGCTGCATCTCAATTATACCCATGTAGATAGCGCGGAATGGCTGGCATCGACGCCGCTGCTGCCTAATAACGTACGCGATGCGCTGGGTGGGGAGAGCACTCGTCCCAGAGTGACGAGGATTGGCGATGGGGCATTAATTACGCTGCGCTGTATTAACGGCAGCACCGATGAGCGCCCGGACCAATTGGTTGCGATGCGTCTCTATATGGACGAGCGGTTAATTGTTTCTACCCGGCAGCGCAAAGTGCTGGCGCTGGACGATGTGCTCGGCGATTTGCGTGAGGGCAACGGGCCGGTTGACGGCGGCGGCTGGCTGGTGGAAGTCTGCGATGCGCTGACCGATCACGCCAGCGAATTTATTGAGCAGCTCCATGACCGGATTATCGATCTGGAAGATGATTTACTCGATCAGCAGGTGCCGCCGCGCGGCTTTCTGGCGCTGTTGCGTAAACAGCTTATCGTCATGCGCCGTTATATGGCGCCGCAGCGTGATGTCTATGCAAGGCTGGCCAGCGAGCGGCTGCCGTGGATGAGCGATGACCATCGGCGGCGGATGCAGGATATTGCTGAGCGTCTTGGCCGCGGTCTGGATGAAATTGATAGCTGCATCGCCAGAACGGCGATTATGAGCGATGAGATCGCGCAGATTATGCAGGAGTCGTTATCGCGAAGAACCTACACGATGTCGCTCATGGCGATGGTTTTTCTGCCCAGTACCTTTTTAACCGGGCTGTTCGGGGTTAACCTCGGCGGCATTCCCGGCAATAGCTGGCATATGGGTTTTTCTATTTTCTGCATAATGTTAGTCGTTCTCATTGGGGGTGTTACATGGTGGTTGCATCGTAGTAAATGGTTGTAAAGAATCGTCTTTTGTCGCGATGGCGATGATGAAAACCCGGCAATGTTTGAGCGAAATCAATAAACCATCTACCCATTCAGGGCAATATCTCTCTCGCAGGTGAATGCAACGTCAAGCGATGGGCGTTGCGCTCCATATTGTCTTACTTCCTTTTTTGAATTACTGCATAGCACAATTGATTCGTACGACGCCGACTTTAATGAGTCGGCTTTTTTTTGCGCTCTGTTTCCCAGCTTCTACGCTTAATTGGTGTACCCGTCCATCACCGGGAGTCAATATGCGTTATCAACCGCTGAACTCAATACCCATACCGCCGGAACCCAACGATCCTGTGCCGGTCCACGATCCCAAGCCACGTCCGCGCCCGTTGCCCGATCCGCCGCCTGACGATGAGCCGATTAAATTGTCGCATCGGGTGCGGAGATCTGCGAGGATACGCGCCAGCAGATTGTCCGCCCCTCAATGTAATGCGAGAAATTATTGTGACCGCTTTTTCAACTCTGAATGTTTTGCCCGCCGCCCAGCTCACTAACCTGAATGAACTGGGGTATCTTTCGATGACCCCGGTTCAGGCAGCGGCTTTACCCGCGATTCTTGCGGGCAAAGATGTCCGCGTGCAGGCAAAAACCGGCAGCGGTAAAACGGCGGCATTCGGCCTCGGGCTACTCCAGCACGTTGACGCCTCGCTGTTCCAGACCCAGTCTCTGGTGTTGTGTCCGACCCGCGAGCTGGCGGATCAGGTGGCCGGTGAACTGCGTCGCCTGGCGCGTTTCCTGGCGAATATCAAAATATTAACCCTCTGCGGCGGCCAGCCCTTTGGCGCTCAGCGCGACTCGCTGCAGCACGCGCCGCATATTATCGTCGCCACGCCGGGACGCTTGCTCGATCACCTGCAGAAGGGCACCGTGTCGCTGGACGCTCTGCAAACGCTGGTGATGGACGAAGCGGATCGCATGTTGGATATGGGTTTTAGCGATGCCATTGATGACGTGATCCGCTTTGCGCCGGCGTCGCGCCAGACGCTGCTGTTTTCCGCCACCTGGCCGGAAGCAATAGCGGCAATCAGCGGCCGCGTGCAGAATAATCCGCAGACTATTGAAATTGATGCCGTTGATGCGCTACCGGCTATCGAACAGCAGTTTTTTGAAACTTCGCAAAAGGGTAAAATCGCGCTGCTGCAAAAGCTACTAAGCCAGCATCAGCCCGCCTCCTGCGTGGTGTTCTGTAACACCAAAAAGGATTGCCAGGCCGTTTGCGATTCGCTCAACGCCGCCGGGCAGAGCGCGCTATCGCTGCATGGCGATCTTGAACAGCGCGACCGCGACCAGACGCTGGTGCGTTTTGCCAACGGGAGCGCGCGCGTGCTGGTGGCGACCGATGTCGCTGCCCGCGGCCTGGATATAAAATCGCTCGAACTGGTGGTGAACTATGAGCTGGCCTGGGACCCGGAGGTACACGTGCATCGCATTGGCCGTACCGCTCGCGCCGGTGAAAGCGGTCTGGCGATTAGCCTCTGCGCGCCGGAAGAGGCGCAGCGTGCGAACATTCTTGCCGAAATGCTGCAAATGAAGCTCAACTGGATGGACGGGCCGATGAATAGCTCGATTACGCCGCTGCAGGCAGAGATGGCCACGCTGTGCATTGACGGCGGTAAAAAGGCTAAAATGCGTCCGGGCGATGTGCTGGGAGCGTTGACCGGTGATATCGGTCTTGATGGTGCTGACATCGGAAAGATCGCCGTTCATCCGGCACATGTCTACGTTGCCCTGCGTCAGAGCGTAGCGCATAAGGCATTCAGGCAGCTTCAAAACGGCAAAATTAAAGGCAAGGCCTGCCGGGTACGTTTGCTGAAATAGACCCGGCAGCGGCGTCTCAGGCGATTGCCTGAGACGCAGGAGGATTATTTCACTTCCACCACGTTCAGACGCAGAGCGTCCAGCTGCGCATCATCTTCTTCCGGTTGCCAGCCGGCCGGCTGCGTCGGGAGCTCTTCGCGATCGAACGCCAGGTCGCCGCCGTCAACGACCGCAGAGCCGTGATGAATGCCTTTGAAGTCGAACAGATTAACGTCGCTGAGATGAGAAGGCACCACGTTCTGCATCGCGCTAAACATGGTTTCGATGCGTCCGGGATAGCGTTTGTCCCAATCGCGCAGCATATCGGCAATCACCTGACGCTGTAGGTTCGGCTGCGAACCGCACAGGTTGCACGGAATAATCGGGAAACCTTTCACCTGAGAGAAACGTTCAATATCTTTTTCCCGGCAGTAGGCCAGCGGGCGAATAACGATATGTTTACCGTCGTCGCTCATCAGCTTCGGCGGCATCCCTTTCATCTTACCGCCATAGAACATATTCAGAAACAGAGTCTGCAGGATGTCGTCGCGGTGGTGGCCAAGGGCGATTTTGGTGGCGCCCAGCTCAGTCGCGGTGCGGTAAAGAATGCCGCGGCGCAGGCGCGAACAGAGAGAGCAGGTGGTTTTGCCTTCCGGAATTTTTTCTTTAACGATGCCGTAGGTATTTTCTTCAACAATCTTATATTCAACGCCCAACTGCTCAAGGTATTCCGGCAGGATATGTTCCGGGAAGCCCGGCTGTTTTTGGTCGAGGTTCACCGCCACCAGTGAGAAGGATATCGGCGCGCTTTTTTGCAGATTGCGCAAAATTTCCAGCATGGTGTAGCTGTCTTTACCGCCGGAGAGGCAAACCATGATGCGGTCACCTTCTTCAATCATATTAAAATCAGCGATAGCCTCGCCGACGTTACGGCGCAAGCGCTTCTGCAATTTGTCGATATTGTATTTTTCTTTCTTTGTAACTTGCTGATTATCAAGCATTATAAACGTTCTCTGAAACAAAAGGCATGTAAGGGGCAAAGTTAACATTACGGTGCAAGTCTGGCGTCAGGCATTTAAAGCCTATCGCCGTTGATTTCTTCCATCCCTGTATTGTCGACGTTGAACACCATTTTTACGTTTTCATGCCCCATCTGGTTAGCAATGGGTTAGCTCCGGCTTACCGCAGCCGGCAGGCAAAAGTATGTCGCGTATGGTACGGATTCCGACGACGAATACCAGCGCGTTTTACGGCAGCTTTCCATCTGCTGACGATTAGTGTCGTGAGTTTTGGTCTCCATGCACCTGGCATGAAGAAAAAAACGTCGTTTTCAGGCTCAACACGCCCATACGCCTGGTGATGGACGGTATCAGGTAGAAGAGGCGAGAACTTACTCTTTGCGATAATCAGTTAGCGTTGGCAATGTGTCTCACTTTTAAAGCAGGTACCAGGTAATCATAGGTACAGCTTGCTCCAGCTGGCTTCTGCAACCACTGAAGAGAAACGGTGTAAGATTTCTTCCCTCCCCGTGACACGGTGAATGGACGGGCTCAGCCAGGCGCAAGGTAATATAGATTTTTTGCTTTCACACTTATTGTTCAGCCTTTACCCTAAGCCACCCGGATCGCGATATAATCATTTGCCTCCTGATAATTATACCGCGAAGATATTTTTTTAAGTACTTAACAGGTGTGCATATTGAGAATAATAACCCAGCCCATGCTGATTCTCTGCAACTTCACTGGGGTAAGATTTATTCCTAATAATAATCTGAGTATATCCCTGTACAATGTGATTTTTCCTTGCAAAACGAAGTGCTTATCATATCCCCATTCCTTTTGTCTTGCTTAGGAATAATAACATTACAAAAATTGACAGTTGCCTAATATTTTTATGAGATTTAAACTTTCACTGCAACTCATGGATTAACTTTGGTTATGGGAATAAAAAAATGAAAAAAAGTACCGTTGCAGTAATGATGATAGCGGCCCTTTCAGGAACAACTTATGCCGAATCAATACAGCTAAGCCCAAACTTTTCTGCAGAAAGTTTTACTGTATCAACGTCTGCAGGGATGCTGAGTGGAAAATCACAGGAGAGAGTTTATGACGCGGATACAGGGCGAAAAGTCAGTCAACTTGACTGGAAAATAAAGAATGTCGCCATTGTGAAAGGCGATATCTCATGGGATGCCTACTCCTTTTTGACGCTGACCGCCAGAGGCTGGACGTCAATGGCTTCAGGCTCAGGACATATGGATGACTACGACTGGATGAACGATAACCAGTCCGGTTGGACAGATCATTCATCGCATCCCAGCACTAATGTCAATTATGCCAATGAATACGATCTCAGCGTACAAGGATGGATTTTTCAGGACGAAAATTATAAAGCAGGCGTCATTGCGGGTTATCAGGAAACACGTTTCAGCTGGACAGCTACCGGTGGTTCTTACAATTATGATAACGGTGCGACGACTGGCAATTTTCCAACCGGCGAGCGAGGTATTGGGTACAGCCAGCGATTCTCCATGCCCTACATTGGTCTGGCGGGTCAGTATCGTATCAACGACTTTGAATTTAATGCCTTGTTTAAGTTCAGTGATTGGGTCAGAGCTCATGATAATGACGAACACTATATGCGTGAGCTGACTTTCCGCGAGAAATCAACTAATTCGCGTTATTACGGTACAACGGTTGATGCCGGATATTACATCACGCCTCATGCCAAAGTTTTTGCTGAATTCACCTACAGCAAATATGAAGAGGGCAAAGGAGGCACTCAAATTATTGATACCTATAGCGGTGAATCAGCTTCTATAGGAGGAGATGCGGCTGGCATTGCAAATAAAAACTATACCATTACAGCCGGTCTACAATATCGATTCTAAATCATCACCTCCCGCGGATATAGCAAGAAAAACTCGCTAATCCCACGGTGTGCAATCATAAGTGTGTAGTGTCTCCCTGTCCGGGAGACACTACATTTTTCGCCGCGACATCCCCGAATGCTTAAAAGGATATCGCAACAAGCGCTAATCGCTCAAGGATCGCTTAAAACCGGAAGCAGGAGGAACTTATCCTCATGTGCCGGTAATTATTTAGCGCAAGACACGCGCGCTTCACGCGGAGTATAAATACCCAGGGTCACAAAACCCAGCAGGCCGTTGACAAAAGTCTGCTGCACTTCAGTACGAACCACTTTATCCGCGCCGCCGCAGACTTTAGCCGCATCAATCTGTTTCGACTGGCCAATGCCGCTGACAAAGAAGTGGTGAGTGGTCACCTGCTGAGGTTGAACGGTGACGCCAGGATTTACCGAGAAGCTCTGCTGGGCGCAACCAGAAATAGCGGCCGCGGCGAAAACTACCATAATTAACTTTTTCATTTCATCCCTATAATTTTCTAAAACATCCCCACATTCGGGCAAGGGTTTTATACAGCAAAATGAAAAAGACACAACGTACAAATTTTTAAAGTACCAGATGAATGATCGCCTTATCTGCGACACTTCGGGTACGATCCAAGTTTCAGATTGCGGAAAAAGCCCGCACGGCGGCGGGCAGGATAGGTTTATCGTACGACCAGTACCGAGCATTCCGCATGGCGGACAACGGCGGCGGCGTTAGAACCCAGCAGATAGGTGGTGATATCGGGACGGTGCGAAGAAATGATCACCAGATCGGCGGGAAGGGATTTCGCCATAGCGAGAATTTTATCTTTCGGCGAACCCTCGGAAACGTGTAAATGGACACGGTCTTCCGGAATAGTAAATTTTTTCACAATCTCTTTCAGCCGCGACTCCGATTCGGCTTTGAGGTCGTCCATCGCCGGCAGCTCTGCAGTATAGGCCATTCCCAGCGAAGCGTAATAGGGAAGGGAGGGAATGACGGTCAGGAAATGCACCTCGGCATCATCGATTCTGGCTTCAGCCTCAACGTGCTTGATAACACGGTCAGTTAATTCTGTATCGGAAATATCGATGGGCACAAGAATCATTCTGTTCATATAACCTCCTGTTTAAGTAACCACTTAAAGTGTAGGCCATCCGGACGAATATTGTATATTGAACCCAATCACACTTTCGCTATCAGGCGCGGCGGCGTTCGGTAAATTTGCCTTTAATCACACCGTCGTAAAAACGGCCCTTAGAAACAACCTGGAGAAAATCGCGAAAAATGCGTGGCGGGACGCCGAGATACTGTAGCGTTTGGTTATCGCGGAAACGGATTTCAAGAATGCCAGAGGATTCATCATAGGCGATGGAGTGAATGCGGGATGATTTTACGCAATGATGGTGCATGGCAGGCGTCCTCTACGGCTACGGCAGTTCCTGTCAGTAATATATCATTCATCGGACGATTATTTTAAAGCAATTGATATATTGTTTTGCTTTGAATGCAGCTTCAGAGGCAAGGGAAGAGAGCCCGCCGTTGCCAGCGGGCCCATAGATTAGAACTGGTAAACCAGGCCTAAAGCAACCACGTCATCGGTAGAGATGCCGTTGTTGGAATAGAAGCTGTCGTCTTCGTCAAGCAGGTTGATTTTGTAATCGACATAGGTAGACATATTGCGGTTGAAGTAATAAGTCGCGCCAATGTCAGCATATTTCACCAGATCTTTGTCGCCATCGGTATTGGTCAGATCTTTGCCTTTAGACATCAGGAAAGAGACCGCCGGGCGCAGGCCGAAGTCGAACTGATACTGAGCAGTCACTTCAAAGTTCTGAGTTTTGTTGGCTACGCCGTTACCGTTGCCGTAAGGCGTCATATTGCGGGTTTCGGAATACATGGTCGCCAGATAGATGTTATTGGCGTCATATTTCAGGCCGGTGGTCCAGGCTTCCGCTTTATCGCCCTGCGCGGTGGTCTGGGTCATCTGATCGTTGGTACGGTCAGAGGAGGTGTAGGCGGCAGCGGCGCTGATACCCATACCGAAATCATAAGAAGTGGATAGACCAAAACCATCGCCGTTAGCGTTACGTACGCTGCGATCGCCATTGTTGGTGCCTTCTCCGCTGCCGGCATTTTCGTTTTTACCCTGGTACTGCAGGGCAAAGTTCAGGCCATTAACCAGACCGAAGAAGTCGGTATTGCGGTAGGTTGCTACGCCGTTGGCGCGGCCGGTCATAAAGTTATCCGCCTGGGTATAAGAGTCGCCGCCGAATTCTGGCAGCATATCGGTCCAGCCTTCTACGTCGTACAGCACGCCGTAGTTACGGCCATAATCGAATGAACCGTAATCAGCGAACTTGAGGCCTGCGAACGCCAGACGGGTCCAGGACTGGTTGTCCGCGCCTTCGGTGTTGTTCGCCTGGACGTTATATTCCCACTGACCGTAGCCGGTCAGCTGATCGTTAATCTGAGTTTCGCCTTTGAAGCCAAGACGGACGTATGACTGATCGCCATCTTTTGATGCATCGTCAGAGAAATAATGCAGACCGTCCACCTTGCCATAGAGGTCTAGTTTATTTCCGTCTTTATTATAAATCTCAGCGGAGTGTGCAGCGCCAGCAGCTAATAATGCCGGGATAACGAGGGCCAGTACTTTTCTTTTCATTTAGACAATCCTTTAACTGTTTTTGTTTTTGCTTCCTCCAGGGAAGTAAACTCATGCTAAAGGAGCAGATTGAGATCTGGTAAATATCAATTGTTACGATATAAGTAAAATCTAAAATAAATAATTCGAATGAAATGATGATAATTATAATGAATGAATTCGTGTAATGCATATAAAATAAAAATTATACATATCGGTATTAATGCCGTATTATCCACCCGTTATATGCCTTTTATTGTCATCCAAATTTTTATGTTGCCGCCCGTTCCTGAGAATGGTTTTATTGATCGGTAAAATGACAAGCCCGAATTCATATTCGGGCTTTTTTTATGGGCTGAAAAAAACGTCAGTAGATTAGCTTTCGGTAGTCGGTTTTTCTGCCTTACCGGCCAGCTGCGCGAGGAAGTCGTAGCGTTTTTGCAGGTCTGCCGTTGCATCCTTCCACAGTTGTTCCGCGACTTCCGGCTGTTGAGCGTTCAGGCGACGGAAGCGCTGCTCGTTCAATAGCGTCTCAGCCAGCGCATCTGACGGCGGACGGGAGTCCAGCGCCAGCGGGAGTTTGCCCTCATCGGCACGACGCGGGTCAAAGCGATACAGCGGCCAGAAACCGGTGGCGGTCAGCTGACGCATCTGATCGTGGCTCAGCGCCAAATCGTAACCGTGCTCTTCGCAAGGGCTGTAGGCGATAATCAGCGACGGACCCGGGTAAGCTTCCGCTTCCTGAATGGCTTTTACCGTCTGATTCAGCTGGGCGCCAAGCGAAATCTGCGCCACATAAACATGACCGTACATCATCATGCTCACGCCGAGATCTTTACGCGCCTTGCGCTTGCCGTGCTCGCCAAACTTCGTGACGGCTCCCAGCGGCGTAGCCTTCGATGCCTGACCGCCGGTATTGGAGTAGCACTGGGTATCGAGCACCAGAATATTAACGTTTTCGGTCAGACTCAGCACGTGGTCGAGACCACCGAAGCCAATATCATAGGCCCAGCCGTCGCCGCCAATCAGCCAGATCGATTTTTCCACCAGCGCGTCGGCATCGGTTAACAGCTCCTTCGCGCCTTCTTCATTTGCCAGTACCTTGCGCAGCTCGGCTATCTGCTCGCGGCGCACCTCAGGCGTTGCTTCTGCGTGCAGCGCATCGTTAAGCTCGGGCGGAAGTTTATCGGCGAACTGCGCCAACAGACGCATGACGCGCTGCCGATGCTGATCGACGGTAAGTCGGAAGCCAAGCCCAAATTCGGCGTTATCCTCAAACAGCGAGTTGGCCCAGGCCGGCCCGCGACCATTGGCATCGGTGGTGTAGGGCGTGGAAGGGAGGTTGCCGCCGTAAATCGATGAACAGCCGGTGGCGTTGGCAATCAGCATTCGATCGCCGTAGAGCTGAGTCAGCAGTTTGATATATGGCGTTTCGCCGCAGCCGGAGCAGGCGCCGGAGTATTCAAACAGCGGGCTGATCAGCTGTGAGGTGCGGATATCGATACGTTCCAGCTTGCTGCGGTCCATTTCCGGCAGGTTGAGGAAGTAGTCATAATTCACTTTCTCTTCTTCAACATGCTCAAGGCGCGACATCATATTGATGGCCTTGATTTCCGGGTTCTGCCTGTCTTTTGCCGGACAAACTTCGACGCAGAGATTACAGCCGGTACAATCTTCAGGTGCGACTTGCAGAACGTATTTCTGACCGCGCATATCGCGGGATTTGACATCAAGGGAATGCAGGCTGTCCGGCGCATTTTCCATTGCCTCCGGGGAGACCACTTTCGCACGGATTGCCGAGTGCGGGCAGGCGGCCACGCAGTGGTTACACTGGGTGCAAAGCTCTTCCTTCCAAATCGGGATCTCTTCGGCGATGTTGCGTTTTTCCCAGCGGGTAGTGCCCATTGGCCAGGTACCATCCGGCGGCAGAGCGGATACCGGTAGCGCATCGCCGAGCCCGGCCAGCATCGCGGCGGTGACGGTTTTTACGAAATCCGGCGCGGCGTCGGAGACGACCGGTGGGCGATTCGGGCTGTTGCCGTCAACCGGCCGTAGCGGCACTTCCGCGAGCGACTCGCGGGCCATCGCCAGCGCCTGCCAGTTACGCTCCACCAGCTCCTGGCCTTTGCTGCTGTAGCTTTTGGCAATGGCCCCCTGTAGCTCCGCCAGCGCGTTATCGCCCGGCAGGATCCGCGTCAGGTGGAAAAAGGCCATCTGCATAACGGTGTTGATACGCGCCCCCAGGCTGCATTCACGGGCGATTTTTGCCGCGTTGACGATATAAAAACGCGCTTTTTTCTGATTGAGGGTGGCCTGGACTTCTTGTGGCAAACGGGACCAGACTTCATCGGCGCTGTAGGGCGTATTAAGCAGGAAAATACCGCCGGGCTTCAGACGTTCCGCCATCTGATATTTATCGATAAACTGCAGCTGGTGACAGCCGACAAAGTCGGCCTGCGAAATCAGATAAGAAGAACGAATCGGCTTCTCGCTGACGCGCAGATGTGAAACCGTCAGCCCGCCGGCCTTTTTCGAGTCATAGACGAAATAGCCCTGCGAGAACCACGGCGTAGAGTTACCGATAATCTTGATATTGTTTTTCGTAGCCGAGACGCTACCGTCGCTGCCGAGCCCGTAGAAGAGGGCTTCCAGTTTCGCTTCCGAGGGGAGCGTATTTTCGACCAGCGGCAGGGAAAGATTAGTGACGTCATCGTAGATGCCGACGGTAAAGCGCGGCTTGGGTTTAGCGGCGCTCAGCTCCTTGAAGATGGCCAGGACACACTCCGGACCGAACTCTTTTGAAGAGAGGCCATAGCGTCCGCCAATGGTGCGCGGCAGGGTTTCTCGCTCGCCGCGGTTAAAGGCTTCGGCCAGGGCGGTCATGACGTCGAGATAGAGCGGCTCGGCCTGGGACCCCGGTTCTTTGGTGCGGTCCAGCACCGCCACGGCTTGGGTGCTCGGCGGTAAGGCTTCAAGCAGGTGCGCGGCAGAGAAGGGGCGGTAAAGACGAACTTTTAGCACGCCGACTTTTTCACCGCGGCTCAGCAGCTCATCGACCACTTCTTCACAGGTACCGATGGCGGAGCCCATAATGACGATTACGCGCTCAGCCTGCGGATGACCGTAAAACTCAAAGGGTTTGTACTGACGTCCGGTGGCGGCGGCAAAATCATCCATTGCCGTTTCGACACACTCATAGACCGCGTTGTACCACGGATTCGTCGCTTCACGTGACTGGAAATACGTATCCGGATTAGCTGAGGTGCCGCGGATAACCGGATGTTCCGGGTTCAGGGCGCGCTGGCGATGTTCATCAATTCTTTCCTGCGGCAGCAGGCTACGAATGGTATCGTCTGCCAGTGGAGCGATTTTGTTGATTTCGTGCGAGGTACGGAAGCCATCAAAGAAATGAATGAATGGCACGCGACTTTGCAGCGTGGCGATATGTGAAATCAGCGCAAAATCCTGAGCTTCCTGAACGCTGCTGGCGCAGAGCATCGCGCAGCCTGTCTGACGTACGGCCATCACGTCGGAGTGATCGCCGAAGATAGAGAGCGCGTGGGTGGCCACGGTACGGGCGGCGACGTGCAGCACAAACGGCATCAGCTGGCCCGCCAGTTTGTACAGCGTCGGGATCATCAGCAGTAAACCCTGCGATGAAGTAAAAGAGGTTGAGAGCGCACCGGTCTGCAGCGCACCGTGTACGGCGCCGATCGCCCCGGCCTCCGACTGCATCTCGACGACGCGGGGGACATCGCCCCAGACGTTTTTCAGCCCGTTGCCAGCCCAGGCATCCGCCTGCTCCGCCATTGTGGAGCTGGGCGTGATCGGGTAGATGGCGATAACTTCACTGGTGCGAAACGCGACTGAAGCAACCGCGCCATTACCGTCAATAGTGATCATATCAATACTCACATTGCTAAATATTTGAAAAAAACTTTTTATGCCCAGTGATGCAACCTGGGCACTCGCTTATCTCTGCTTTAAAACCGCTATCGGCGCGATCCTGTCGCTGGCTAAAAATGCATCTCTGATCAGCCTGAGCGCGCTCAAAACGCGACCCGCTTCAGTTCGCGCAGGGCGTAGGGTTTGCGATACCGTGTTTAAGTATAGACCCCTGAGCAACAGGCTTTTTTGATCTCCGGTAGCGATAAAATCCATAATTTAGATAAATTAATTCAACTTATTACAGCGTTGTTTGCTTATAAACGACAGCCTACACCAAAATCACAGGCTCCATTTTTCCATAAGTAGCAGTGTTGCCAGTGGAGGTGAGCAAAGCGTTGAGAACGAAAATTTCGCGTACATTACCTATAGGTAATTTAATGGCGCTTTGCTATATTTTAGATACCTGCTGGTAACTGGTGTTAGACAGATTACGATGGATAAATACGAAATCAGACGTCAGCGCTTGCTCTATATCCGTGATAATTTATGCGGCGGTAAAGCTGTTGATGTAGCCCGAACCCTTGGGCGGGAGCCTTCTTACGTTTCCAGGATGCTCTACCCGGAAGGCAAGAAACAAAAGAAAAGGATAGCTGACGAGATGGTCGATCTTATTGAATCTTCTTTCAATTTGCCCCGCGGCTGGATGGACGGCATTAGCGGAAGTATTGATATCGAACGAGAACCGGTGGAAGACACACCTCAGATGCAGTACGTCATTGAGGTTCTGGACGCGCAGGCCAGCGCGGGACCAGGATGTATTGTCTCAAGCGAGGTTGATGAAACGGTCAACAGTATCACCTATGACACTGCCGGCGCGCTGAGGCTTTTTGGTAACCGGCCCGCAGAGCATATCAAGGTGATTACGGTTTCCGGCGATAGCATGTCCGGCACCATCGAGACCGGTGATTACATCTTTGTTGATGTCTCGAAAGATTACTTTGAAGGTGACGGTATCTATGTCTTTTCGTTCAAAGGGGCGGTGTTGGTGAAGCGTCTTCAATTCACGGCGGATGGCCTGCTTGTGCATTCAGATAACCGCAAATATGCCGACTGGACGATCGGCGAAAGCCATGAACAGTATCTGAAAATTATTGGCCGCGTGATCTACAGCCATAGCGTGAAACGGTTTGTTTAACGCTTTACTAGCGTTCAAACCCTCCTCCCGTTCCAGCCTTAAGTATCAAGTCCAGCAGGTAAAATTTCCCGGCAAGTTGTTTAAGCACCGGGTTTACCTGCGCTGGATGCGAGAAATCATGTCCAGAAGCCCTTTTATGCTGGCAATCTGGCGCATCGCCCGCCTGCATCGTTTCCCTCCCGGAAAAACCCTGCCTTGTAACTAAATTTTGAATATTTTCAGAGTGTTATTCTAATTGCACCACAAAATATACCCATAGGTATTTATTTTTAATTAACCCTGAGGTATTCTTTCTTCATCGACTTGAAACACACCGCGCTATCGTCGGTGAAATACAACGATTCGAAAATGAATCTACGTGGCTGAAAAGCCAGCACCATAACGCAATGCGCTTTGGGGTGAAGCCAGCGGGAGAGGATTCATCGCTGACGCACCGTCAAAGCTCATTCAGGAGACCGCAATGTCCCGTAAAACCGCGTTTCATGGTTCCGCTGCCGGTCGTCGCCGTGCGCAGCGCTCTCACTTACAAAATCCACAAGCCCTCAGTTCAGAACGCCTCCACCGGCCTACGCCTTCTCGCGCTCAGATTCAGGCTAAGGGAAAGCACCATACGCCAGCGCGTATCGAGGACGCATTGCCCATTAACTTTGTTGCCCAGGATATTTTTTGGCAGCTTGAGGAATATAAACGGCAAATTGCGCGTGCCACCATTGTTTATCAGCAAGAATTTTCACACCACTATGCGCAACCTGGGACCTGGCTCTGTCACAGGGCCATCTATGCGCTGGGTTTGCAAAAAAGAAAAAAGATTACGGCAAAGTAAAAGCATTAGCATGATGCTGCTTTCCTTCGCCATTTGTTATGACCATCAGGAATGTCAGTGAAAGAAGGGAGGGTGAATGTCCGATCCTGTTTCCGGTACGTCGGCAATTGTTACTGGAGGATTAATGGCAGCGAGTCTATTTGGCCTGATCGCAGGTATTGATTATGGCGTTGTGTTCGGCGCATTTGCTGGCGCCGTGTTTTATGTGGCGACCGCAGTAAATATTTCACGTTTCAGACTGGCTGCCTATTTTATGACTTCCTTTATTGTCGGCGTATTGGGCGCCGGGTTAATTGGTACGAAGCTGGCAATCTGGACCGGATACAGTGAACGGTCTTTAGACGCGTTAGGCGCCGTACTGCTATCCGCGCTGATTATTAAGATACTCACATTTCTGAATAATCAAGATCTCACCGAATTGTACAAAATACTCACTCGCAACAATAGTGAACGGCCAAATGGAAAATGAACTGCCGGCGCTGATTAACGCAATTGTCTGCGCTTTGATCACTCTGAACTTGATGTTTTATCGCCGCGCGTGCTACCGAAGACATCGGCCATGGATATCATACACGGCATATTTACTGGTACTTACCTATGCCAGCATACCGTTTCGCTATCTTTTTGGCCTGTATGAATCGACCCATTGGTTAGTCGTCAGCGTCAATTTTTTTATACTTATTACCGTATTCCTCGTCAGGGGGAATATCGCGCATTTAATCGATAAATGAGGGATGTATGAATAAAGATGAGATTTTTAACGCCATTTTGGATAAGGAGGGCGGCTATGTAAATCATCCGGACGATCGAGGTGGCCCAACAAATTGGGGGATTACTCAGGCCACTGCCCGCGCGCATGGTTATGATGGACCTATGCAAAAACTGACGCGCCAGCAGGCGCTGGATATTCTCACCGCGGACTACTGGATTGCGCCCCGTTTCGACCATGTTGCTGAGATATCTACCCCGCTTGCTGAAAAACTGTGTGATGCCGGGGTCAATATTGGCACTATTCTGCCGGGTAAGTGGCTTCAGCGATGGCTAAATGCCTTTAATCATCGCGGAGTGCTGTATCCGGACCTCGTGGTCGATGGTGCTATCGGCCCCAGAACGATTAACGCCTTAAGCCAGTACCTTATTCGCAGAGGCAGTGAAGGTGAGACGGTACTATTACGAGCATTAAACTGTAGTCAAGGGCAATATTATCTGGAGTTGGCTGAAAGAAACGATGCTAATGAATCCTTTATCTATGGTTGGCTCAGGGTTCGAGTAATGAGTTGACCGGCAATAAAAAATCTGCTAATCCAAAGCAGAATATCCCCTTTTACAGGAATTACCTTAAAGCACAAAGTTTATACTACAGCAAATGGAGGGTATGCCATGCTAATTTCATTTTTTTAATAGCAGATGAGCCGATAATGTATCGCAACGTTATGATATAACCCAAGGTTAATCTGTCGATGATTAATCTATCAAGAAAACCAGATTACTAAATTTTATTAAGGATGAAAATATGCAATTCATAGCACTGCCGTGGGCAACTTTGCAGGCTATCTACAGAGCAAAAAATGGTGAGGTTGTTGAAGGGAAATATGTCCGTGTGGCAGGGAACTTCATTAACCTTTGGGACCCCTCTAATGAAAGTGCCGATCGCGTCAATATTACGCCGGTCTTTCAGATGGTTTTTCGCAATCTTGATGATGGTGTTCTTTATTTTTCCGGGCGTGTGATGTTTTTTGATAAAGCAAAATCAGAGCACGATGCCTATTTCCGTCATCCGTTTGATGATGTCGATTCAAGCGTGATGACACAAGCCTATGCGGTAACCAATACGCAATATCTGGCTGGAACATTCTATTCTGGAGTTGTGCCAAATTAATGACCCTACGCCCGGCTAAATCGGCATAGCCCTTAGCCGGGCATTTTTATTGAATGACAGGAAGAGAAAACAGCTCCGCTGTAGAAGATATGTTTGCAGAATAAAGAATGATATCTTTACGTGCAACGACCCAATCGTATCATGACGATGTGTCACACCCACACTGAGAGATTAATGCGTTCATGCAGACAAACTGCTATCGCGAAAAAATTGCTAAAAAATGTTAACACAACGCATAAATACGTACTTCGCCTCTCGACGCGGCGCGCTGAGCTGCCTATTATTCTTGAGCTTGTTCATTTTAAGATGTATCTGAGGGGAGAGAAGATGCGAGCTGCGTTTTTAGTGGGATGTGCTGCGCTGTTACTGTCGGCGTGTAGTAGCAATGATGAACCTGTTCAGCAGGCAACGGCGGCGCACGTGTCGCCAGGGATGCGTGCCGCGATGAGCAGCAGCGGGCAGGCGAACTGCGCCATGGTCGGCGGCTCGTTATCCGTAGCCCGCCAGCTTGATGGCTCCGCTATCGGCATGTGCGCCTTACCGAACGGCAAGCGATGCAGCGAGCAGGCGCTGGCAGGCGGAAGCTGCGGTAACTATTAATTCATCAGGTCGGCGAGCTTATACACCAGCGTCTGGTCGGCGGTTGCCAGCGTCAGCTGCGTTTCCGTCAGGTCGACCTGCGCACCGTCGCGCAGCATTTTGCTCAGCGTGGCGTCCAGCGCGCTCAGCTGCGAGTCCGTGCAGAGCATGCGGGTCATCGCCAGCTCTTCAACCTTCAGCTCGCCGTCAGAGACTTTACCCGTGCCGCTAAAGCGGTTGCACATATTGCCTGAAACGTACATATTGCCTGTTATTGGCATCTTTTCGCCAAAGCTCAGCTCCAGCGGCTTATCGGCGGCTTTCAGCGGTTGACCGTTGACGCTGGTCAGCACAAAACGGTGGTGCTGAAGCTGTTCCGCTCTGGTCGACACTTTGCTGTTATAAACGCAGCCCGATAGCAACATTCCCGCCGCCAGCAGCGCAGCAATCTTGTTCATTTAATCTCCATAAATATTTATCACATCAATAAATGAAGGGGATTGTAACTTTATCGCAGGGGATTTCTGTGGGGATTATCTGAATGTGCCCCCCGCGGAAGGGGAGCACAAAAGGGCAAGGAAAATCAGACCAGTGCGTTAGGGCAGGTTTCGCCAGCATCCACCTGACGCAGGTTGTCGAGGGTGGTCTGCGAGATACTGATCAACGCCTCTGCGGTCAAAAACGCCTGGTGACCGGTAAACAGAACGTTGTGGCAGGCGGAAAGACGGCGGAAGACATCGTCCTGAATAACGTCGTTAGACTTATCTTCAAAGAACAGATCGCGTTCGTTCTCATACACGTCCATCCCCAGCGCGCCAATTTTCTGGTGCTTCAGGGCATCGATCGCTGCCTGCGAATCGATAAGCGCGCCGCGACTGGTGTTGATGATCATCACCCCATCTTTCATCCGATCGAACGCGGCATGGTTCAGCAAATGATAGTTCTCATCGGTCAGCGGGCAGTGCAGGGAGATAACATCGGACTCCCGGTATAGCGTTTCCAGATCGACATACTCCACGCCCATATCCAGCGCGGCGGCGCTTGGATAGGGATCAAACGCCAGCAGGCGCATACCGAAACCTTTAAGGATGCGCAGCGCGGCAACGCCAATCTTACCGGTGCCGATAACGCCGGCGGTTTTACCGTGCATAGTGAAGCCGGTCAGCCCCTCAAGGGAGAAGTTAGCATCGCGAGTGCGCTGATAGGCGCGATGAATGCGGCGGTTCAGCGACATCATCATGCCGATTGCGTGCTCAGCGACCGCTTCCGGCGAGTAGGCCGGGACGCGTACTACCCGCAGGCCCAGCTCTTTCGCGGCGTCGAGGTCAACGTTGTTGAACCCGGCGCAGCGCAGCGCGATGTACTTCACGCCGTGGGCTTTCAGTTCTTCAAGTACCGGGCGGCTACCGTCATCGTTAACGAAAATGCATACCGCTTCACAGCCGTTGGCGGTTTTGGCGGTCTTTTCGGTGAGCAGGAAGTCAAAAAATTCCAGTTCAAAGCCGTATGCATCATTGACATGCTGCAGATACTTCTTGTCGTACTGTTTCGTACTGTACACAGCGATTTTCATAAGACTTTTCTCCAGTGATAATACCGTCACGGTAGCATAATTAAAATAATCTTACAATTATTAAAAAATAGTTTAATTACCAGGCTATAGTAATAATTCTAGAGCATATCGCTGAGTTAAGAAATCTCTTTAAAAGACAATACGTTTCACCAAAAATTGAGGCTTAAAGCGCCTGGTGCCAGCAGGATTAACGGCCACAGCAAGCCGGAACTGACGTTGGCCAGCTGGAAACGGCGGAAGGACGTCCCGCTGGCGCCGGTTACCAGCGGCACGGTGGCGCGCAGGGGGGAAAGAAAGCGGCCAAAAAAAACCGCCCATGCGCCGTGGCGGCGCAGGAACAGCTGGCCGCGCGCGAGACGCTCGGCGTTAAGCCAGCGAATACGATACAGATGATGCTGGTAATGACGGCCGGTTAGCCATGACAGCCAGAATCCGCCGATTGCGCCGAAACTGGCGCTCATCCACATTAACAAGAAATGCCCGGCGCTGGCCGAAGCCAGAGTGCCGAACAGCAGCAGACCGGAAGTTCCCGGGATCAGCAGCGAGATAACGGCGCAGGATTTGGTGAACGTCAGCAGGAAAACCATCAGTAATACCAATGAATAGTGGCCCTGAGCGTACGCCATCAGCGAGATAATTAAGTCCACAGCAGCATCCGTTTACGTTCCCGGTGGGTGACTAGTGTCGCAGGAGAAAACTAAACCCCGGCTAAATGGCCTGCTGGTGAATCACAGGGCGGCGACTACGCTTAAACGGGATGGGAACTTTAACTCGCAGGTCGAACGTGCCACAATGACGGCCTCTCGGCTTTTACTTATTTCGAATCAGGATATTAGCTGCCCATGAAGGGTAAATATAAAGCCGCCATCGCGCTATTATTAGCACTCGTGCTGCTACCGCTGGCTTTGCTGTTGACGCTCACCCACTGGGTGCCCACGCTGGCTGGCATCTGGCTACCTGCGGGCACCCGAATCTCTCTCAGCGAGAGCCCGCGCCTGACGCGCTCTTCCCTGCGTATTCCGGATTTACGCTACCTGGTAGGCGACTGCGAAATCGCGCGTGTCGCTAACGCCGAGCTCTCCCGCCCCAGCCGCTGGCGTTTACATATCACTGAGCTGGATATTAACAGCGCCTGCCTGAATAAATTACCGCACAGCGAAGCCGCGCCGGGGGCGCCGAAAACCCTTGCCGAGTGGCAATCAATGCTGCCATACAGCTGGCTGACGATTGAAAATCTGCGTCTGTCGCCGTGGGAGAAATGGCAAGGGCGTCTGGTGATGTCGTTGACCCCGCAGCAGCAGGATATCGGTTATGCCGGAGAAGAGGTCTCTCTCCAGGCGCGCCTGCGCGGCCAGGCGCTGACGGTCAGCGACTTTTCCGCGCGTCTGGTAGAAGGCCAGGCGCCAGTGAAGCTGGTGGGCGAGTTTCAGATGCCGCTGGTGCCGGACGGTTTGCCGGTTGATGGTCATCTGTTTAGCACTTTTGAATTTCCTCAGACACCCGGCCTTGTCGACGCCGAACTGGAGTGGCATGAGAATCGCGGGCAGCTGTTGGTCACGCCGCGTGGTGAAGTGGAGCCGATTCTCGATCTGCCGTGGGAAATCACCCCGGATCGTATCGCTATCAGCGATGGCCGCTGGCACACCGAGTATGCGGGCAATGCGTTAAGCGGTCGCGTTGCGCTTTCGGTGGGTAACTGGCAACAGGGCACCGAACAGATGCAGGTCAGCGGGCGGTTGAACGTGCTTACCCAGGGTCAGGCCGGTAAGGGTAATGCCGTGCTCAATATTGGCCCCGGTAAGCTGAGTATGGACAGCAGCGACATGCCGCTACAGCTGACCGGCGAGGCCAAACTTGGCGATCTGATTTTTTACGCCAGACTGCCCGCACAGCTGAGCGGTCCGCTTATCGCGCCGGTACTCAACTTCCACCCCGGGGCGCTGCTGCGTTCGCGCGGGCGGGTCATCGACTCACTGAACATCGATGAAATTCGCTGGCCGCTGGCGGGCGTCACCGTGACGCAGCAGGGCGTGGATGGCCGCCTGCAGGCCATTCTCCGCGCCCATGAGCAGGAGATGGGGGATTTTACCCTGCATCTCGACGGCCAGGCCGACAATTTTATGCCCGACCGCGGCCGCTGGCAGTGGCGCTACTGGGGCGATGGCCATTTTACCCCGATGCAGGCACGCTGGGACGTTAAAGGCGCGGGTGAATGGGTTGATAGCGCCATCGTGCTCAATAGCCTGTCGACCGGTTTCGATAAGCTGCAGTATGGTTCCATGCTGGTGAGCACGCCGCGCCTTACCCTGGATAAACCGATTCACTGGCTGCGCGATGAGCAGCATCCGCGACTGACCGGCGCGCTGTCGCTGGATGCCGGAAAAACCACCTTCAGCGGCGGCAGCGAACTGCCGCCGTCAACGCTGAAATTTAACGTTGAGGGTCGCGATCCAACCTGGTTCCAGTTCAATGGTTCCCTGCATGCGCAAAAAATTGGCCCCGTCCGCGTCACCGGACGCTGGGACGGCGAGCGCCTGCGCGGGCAGGCGTGGTGGCCGAAACAGTCATTAACCGTTTTCCAGCCGCTGGTGCCGCCGGAATGGAAGATGAACCTGCGCGAAGGTTCACTGTACGCCCAGGTCGCGTTCTCTGCCGCCGCCGATCAGGGCTTTGAGGCGGGGGGGCACGGGGTGCTCAAAGGCGGCAGCGCCTGGATGCCGGATAACCAGATCAACGGCGTCGATTTCGTGCTGCCGTTCCGCTTTAGCGAAGGCACCTGGCAGCTTGGCACCCGCCATCCGGTTTCGCTGCGCATTGGCGAAGTCGTCAACCAGTTTACGGCGCGCAATCTGACGGCAGATCTTCAGGGAGCCTGGCCCTGGAGCGAAGACGCTCCTTTACAGTTGAGCAACGTCAGCGTCGATATTCTCGGCGGCAAGCTGACCATGCAACAGCTGCGGATGCCGCAGCACGATCCGGCGCTGCTGCGCCTGCAGAACATCTCCAGCAGCGAATTAATTAGCGCCATTAAAGTGAAGCAGTTCGCCGTTTCCGGCCCGTTCAACGGCGCGCTGCCGCTGTGGCTGGATAACGATAAATGGATCATTAAGGACGGCTGGTTCAGCAATCCGGGGCCGATGACGATGCGCCTGGATAAAGACACCGCTGACGCGCTGGTGGCCGACAACGTCTCCGCCGGGGCGGCCATTAACTGGCTGCGCTATATGGAAGTGGCCACCTCGTGGACGCGGATCAATCTCGATAACCTCGGCGTACTGACGCTGAAGGCGACCATCAGCGGCACCAGTCGGGTAGAGGGCAAAAGCAACACGGTGCACTTAAACTACTCCCATGAAGAGAATATTTTTGACCTGTGGCGCAGCTTGCGTTTCGGCGACAATCTGCAGGCGTGGCTGGAGCAGAACGCCAGACTGCCCGCCCAGCGCTGCCAGGACAGTCATACCTGTAAGGAACAACAATAATGATCAAACTATTCACCGCTTTTCTGGCAACCATGCTGCTGGCGGGCTGTACGCCGCGTATTGAAATTGCGGCGTCGAAAGAGCCGATCACCATCAATATGAACGTCAAAATTGAACATGAGATTCATATCAAAGTGGATAAAGACGTTGAGAATCTGCTGAAAACCCGTAGCGATCTGTTCTGAGGCGATGATGAGAAAACGATGGTTAATCGCGACGCTGGCGCTGGCGTTGTTGAGCACTCAGGCGCTGGCGTTAACCCTAAGCGAAGCGCGGCAGCAGGGGCGAGTCGGCGAAACGCTGAACGGCTATCTTCAACCGCTGCGCCAGGATAAAGAAACCCTGGCGCTGGTTAAACAGATCAACGCCGCCCGCAGCGACAGCTATCAGCAACTGGCGGACGACAACAACCTGCCGGTGGATCAGGTGGCGAAAATGGCCGGGCAGAAGCTCGTCGCCAGGGCGCAGCCTGGCGAGTATGTGCAGGGCCTTAACGGCAAATGGCTGAAAAAATAGCTATCGGCAGCGCTTGCGATACTCCCCCGGCGAGACGCCGAAGCGCTGCTTAAAGGCGGTGGAGAAATGGCTATGATCGCTGAAACCCCAGCTGTAGCCGATCCCCGCCAGCTTTTCATCATCATGGGCGCTTTCCAGCGCGCGGGCGCAGAGATCGAGCCGACGATTCTTGATATATTGCGCCACCACCAGCCCCTTTTCCGCAAACAGGCGGTAAAGACTGCGCACCGACATACCGGTTTCGCTGGCCAGCCACTCCGGGCGCAGATGTTCCGCCTGAATCGACTCATCGATTAACGCCATGATTTTCTGAAACTGTTTATCGCGCCGGGTGGGCTGGGCCTCCTGATGGTGCAGCATGGGGCGCAGCAGGCAAACAATCGCCTCCAGCGCCGCTTTGCTTTCGCTGGCCGATAGCTCGGGGCTGTTCATGCTCTCATGCAGCAGTCGCTGACTGAGCTGGACCATCGGCAGGGTTTTTGCCAGCCGGGTGGCAATGCTGATTTCACTGCCGCGCAGTTGCTGTTCCAGCAGCGACCTTGGCAGCAGCAGCGAAGCCTGACGCGAGGTTTGCTGCCAGATTATTGAACAGGGGCGAGAAGCATCAATCAGGGTGATATCGCCGCTCTCCAGCATCGCCTGGCGACCGTCCTGCTCGATTGTCGCCTGACCTGAGAGCTGGAAGACGGTATAAAACCAGGCGTCGTTATCGCGCTGGATCTCCTGCCGGGTACGGTAGAGGTTGATGCCGCGAGCGGTTACCGTGCTGACTTTCAGGTCGCCCGCATAGCTGGCGTCTATCTCACCGTGAAAATTATCATCCAGCGGGCGAGCGGCGAACTGGCCGCACACCTGATTGATTTTGGCTAACCAATGCTGGTAATCCTGTCCACGATTTGCCGTACTCATCGCGCATCCCTTGTAATGGTAATGTTTATGCATTGTTGCATTTATGATGCCGGAGACAAGGGTAAAAGGCGGAGTATATGAAAGAACTATTACCTGCTGCACATTTTCTGTCCGCGGAATCCCCTTAATTGCGGCGCCTGTCACAGCGGCAAAAGCGAATGTCACAGAGAAAAAAGCGTGAATCGCGCCCCCGGCATAGACTGAAACCACTATCCGCGAACAATAAGGAAGGGGTATGTCCACATCAGAGGTCGCGCTACTCGCCAGCGTACAGCAGTTTTTAGACAGGCAGCATGGTTTATATCTCGACGGCGCACAACAGGCGGCAGAGAGTGAAAAGCGCTTAACCGTCTGGAACCCGGCAACCGGCCAGGCTATCGCCAGCACCGCGGACGCCAGTGCCGCCGATGTCGATCGGGCAGTGATGTCTGCCTGGCGCGCCTTCGTTTCCCGCAGCTGGGCAGGGCGAACGCCCGCCGATCGCGAACGTATTCTGCTGCGCTTCGCCGATCTGGTTGAGCAGCATGGCGAAGAGCTGGCGCAGCTGGAGACGCTTGAACAGGGGAAATCGATAAACATTTCCCGTGCCTTCGAAGTGGGCTGTACCCTGAACTGGATGCGCTATACCGCCGGGCTGACCACTAAAATCAGCGGACGGACCCTGGACGTGTCGATTCCCTTCCCGCCGGGTGCGCGCTATCAGGCGTGGACCAAAAAAGAACCGGTGGGGGTTGTCGCCGGGATCGTACCGTGGAACTTCCCGCTGATGATCGGCATGTGGAAAGTGATGCCCGCGCTGGCTGCAGGCTGTTCTATCGTCATTAAGCCGTCGGAAACCACGCCACTGACCCTGCTGCGGGTGGCGGAGCTGGCAACCGAAGCCGGCGTGCCGGACGGCGTCTTTAACGTGGTGACCGGTAGCGGGACCGGGTGCGGTGCGGCGCTGACCTCTCACCCACACGTCGCTAAAGTCAGCTTTACGGGATCAACGGCGACAGGCAAACAAATTGCCCGCGTCGCCGCCGACCGTCTGACCCGGGTCACGCTGGAGCTGGGCGGTAAGAACCCGGCTGTCGTGCTGAAAGATGCCGATCCGCAATGGGTTATTGAGGGACTCATGACCGGTAGCTTTCTCAATCAGGGGCAGGTATGTGCCGCCAGTTCGCGAATTTATATCGAAGCGCCGCTGTTCGATACGCTGGTGAGCGGCTTCGAGCAGGCAGTGAAGTCGCTACAGGTGGGGCCAGGCATGCTGGAGAGCAGCCAGATTAACCCGGTAGTGTCGCAGGCGCATTGCGCCAAAGTGGCGGCCTATCTTGATGAAGCCCGTCAGCAGAAGGCAGAACTGATTAGCGGTAATATAGGGCCAGATGCGCAGGGATACTATATTCCCCCCACGCTGGTGATTAATCCCGACGCCGGGCTGCGCCTCAGCCGGGAAGAGGTTTTCGGCCCGGTGGTAAACCTGGTGCGCGTGGCCGACGGCGAAGAGGCGCTGCGCCTGGCCAACGACAGCGATTTTGGCCTGACCGCCAGCGTCTGGACCCGCGACCTGAGCCAGGCGCTGAGCTATACCGATCGCCTGCAGGCGGGAACGGTGTGGGTTAACAGCCATACCCTGATCGACGCTAACCTGCCGTTCGGCGGCATGAAGCAGTCGGGCACCGGCCGTGATTTCGGTCCCGACTGGCTGGACGACTGGTGCGAAACGAAGTCGGTCTGCGTGCGCTACTAGCGGCCTGTCTTCCCCCGGTGGCGGCTGGCGCCCTACCGGGGTTACAGGTGTGCAGTTTGTGAATTCTGCTGCTATGCCTGTGAAAAACCTCGCTGCCCAATACCTTTTTTAGTTCGGTACCTGTTGATGTCATTCAGATCGTTAGGGTGGCTAATGCAGCAGGTATTCAGTGATTGCAAAGCGGTTGTCTAACACATAATGTAAATATATTGTGATAATAAAAGTTGCATGGTTCAGGTCTTATGAATATCAAAGTTGCAAACACTGGAAACGCAGAGGAGTGCTGGGCGCTAAGGAATCAAGCCATTCGGTTTGGATGTAAGGGCAGTTATAGTGATGAGGTTATCAGCGCCTGGACGTCAGATTCGATGCCGGATGGATTTCGCGAATTAATGACCAAAGAATTTTTTTTCATCGGGCAAGATGATGAAGGAAAGATCATCGCTACCGCACTCCTTGACGTGGCCACCAACACTCTGAAAGCCTTCTACGTTCTCCCCGAGCTCCAGGGGAAAGGCATCGGGACCAGATTCCTCTCTGCACTCCTGGATGAGGCGAGGAAGTCAGGAATGAAATTTCTGGAGTTATCATCTACGCCAAATGCTCGTTTTTTTTATGCCAGCCGGGGTTTTGTTTTAATCGGCGAAAAAGCGTATACATCCTCTGTCACGGGGACAGACCTACTCTGTTTTGATATGAAAATGGTGCTTTAACAAATTTAAAATTTTCTAAGGTATCATGGCAACGCTGGCAGTAAACCCCGCCGCTAGTTCAATCCCTTCCGGTACCTATGCTAAGTGAATACGCACAGGCCCTCGCTTTGCAGGCCGCACCGAGATAAAGCCGGGATTGACATCCGGCAGCCCCAGCCGCCCGTTTCTTCATAGGCATCATCGCTGCGTCTCCGCGCTGCCGATGCTGCGTCGCCATGCGCCGGGCGCCTGGCCGAACTGACGCTTGAAGCTGCGGTTGAAGGACTGCTGGGAGTCAAAGCCGAGGGCGATCGCCACGTTCAAAATCGGTTCATCGCTGTGGGCTAAGCGCTCGACCGATTTTTGCAGCTTTTGCGCGCGAATATACTCGCCGAGAGGATAACCGGTATGTTCTTTGAATATCCGCTGCAGGTGCCATTTCGAATAACCGGCGCGCCTGGCGACGGTCTCAATGTCCAGGCGGCTATCAAGATTGTTGTCGATCCAGTCGAGTAAATCGTGAATGAATGCGCCAGTGTTCATCTGGTTCCCCCCCGCGCAGCTTAGGAAAAAGTATTTGTGTTTGTTGCATTTAAAAATGGATCGCTTTTAGACTAATTGCAAGTTTTATTGTTGCATTTAAAACCCTGGCAGTATTGCACCATTTCTCAAAGTCGGGAATAGCACATAAAGTGCAACAATTATTCTTGCACTAAATTAAGCGCCTTCCTACAATCGCCGCGAATAGTGTATTCGCAACTGTTACATTTTTGTGGCGATGACCGACACAAATAGCCTAAAGCCTGTCCGGACAAAGGAAGTGGCGCGGCGTCTCCCGCTGCGTCTTGCCCGGCGGCTACCCATATCGGAATAAAAATAATGAGCCTGCAAAAAAACTGGGGTAACGTTCATCTGACTGCGCTGGGCGCGATACTCCTCTCCACGCTCCTTGGCGGGTGTGATGAGGGGGCCGCGCGAAACGCCGCGCCGCAAGCGCCTGTGGTGAGCGCCGCTGACGTGGTTGTGAAATCCATTAGCCAGTGGGACAGCTTTAATGGGCGGATTGAAGCGGTGGAAAGCGTCCAGCTTCGCCCCCGCGTTTCCGGCTACATTGATAAAGTGAACTACGTCGATGGCCAGGAAGTGAAAAAGGGGGAGGTGCTGTTCACCATTGATGACCGTACCTATCGCGCCGCGCTGGAGCAAGCGCAGGCGACGCTGGCGAGAGCCAAAACGCAGGCTAGCCTGGCGCGAAGCGAGGCTAACCGCACCGATAAATTAATCAATACCAACCTGGTCTCCCGCGAAGAGTGGGAGCAGCGCCGTGCGGCGGCCACCCAGGCGCAGGCTGATATTCGCGCGGCGCAGGCGGCGGTTGACGCCGCGCAGCTTAATCTGGACTTTACTAAAGTGACCGCGCCTATCGATGGCCGCGCCAGCCGCGCGTTGATCACCAGCGGGAACCTGGTCACCGCCGGCGACAGCGGCAGCGTACTTACCACGCTGGTATCGCAGAAGACGGTTTACGTCTACTTTGACGTGGATGAGTCCACCTACCTTCACTATCAACATCTCGCCCGCAGCGGGCAGGGCGCGTCCAGTAATCATCTGGCGCTACCGGTAGAAATTGGCCTGGTTGGCGAAGAGGGATATCCCCATCAGGGCAAAGTGGATTTTCTGGATAATCAGTTAACGCCGAGCACCGGCACGATCCGTATGCGTGCGCTGCTGGATAATGCCCAGCGTCAGTTCACGCCTGGACTGTTTGCCCGCGTCCGTCTGCCGGGCAGCGCCGAATTTAACGCCACGTTAATCGACGATAAAGCGGTGCTGACCGATCAGGATCGCAAATATGTTTATGTGGTTGATAAAGATGGGAAAGCGCAGCGTCGCGACATTACGCCGGGACGCCTGGCCGCCGGTTTACGCATCGTGCAGAAAGGCCTGAACCCGGGCGATAGAGTCATCGTCGATGGGTTACAAAAAGTGTTTATGCCGGGGATGCCGGTTAACGCGAAAACCGTCGCCATGACCACCCGCGCCGCCCTTAACTGATCCCCTATCTGAGAATCCGACCCATGGACTTTTCCCGCTTTTTTATCGACAGGCCGATCTTCGCCGCGGTACTGTCGATTCTGATTTTTATCACCGGATTAATCGCCATTCCGCTGCTGCCGATCAGCGAATATCCTGACGTCGTACCGCCCAGCGTGCAGGTGCGCGCGGAGTATCCCGGCGCCAACCCGAAAGTGATTGCTGAGACAGTGGCGACGCCGCTGGAAGAGGCGATCAACGGCGTTGAAAACATGATGTACATGAAATCCGTCGCCGGCTCTGACGGCGTACTGGTGACTACCGTTACCTTCCGCCCGGGTACCGATCCCGATCAGGCGCAGGTTCAGGTGCAAAACCGGGTCTCGCAGGCCGAGGCTCGTCTGCCGGAAGATGTGCGGCGTTTAGGCATCACCACGCAGAAACAGTCGCCGACTCTGACGCTGGTGGTGCATCTGTTTTCGCCCGGCGGTAAATACGATTCCCTGTATATGCGCAACTATGCCACGCTAAAAGTGAAGGATGAGCTGGCGCGACTGCCCGGCGTCGGGCAGATTCAGATTTTTGGCTCGGGCGAATACGCAATGCGCGTCTGGCTCGATCCCGACAAGGTAGCGGCGCGCGGGTTGACCGCCTCGGATGTGGTGACGGCGATGCAGGAGCAAAACGTCCAGGTTTCCGCCGGGCAATTGGGCGCCGAGCCGCTGCCGCAAGAGAGCGACTTCTTGATCTCCATTAACGCCCAAGGGCGCCTGCATACCGAAGAAGAATTTGGCAATATTATCCTGAAAACGGCGCAGGACGGCTCGCTGGTCCGCCTGCGCGATGTGGCGCGTATTGAAATGGGTTCCGGTAGCTATGCGCTGCGCTCCCAGCTGAATAATAAAGACGCGGTTGGGATTGGTATCTTCCAGTCTCCGGGGGCCAACGCTATCGATCTGTCCAACGCGGTGCGCGCTAAAATGGACGAGCTGGCGAAGCGTTTTCCGCAGGATATGCAATGGGCGGCTCCTTACGATCCGACGGTTTTCGTTCGCGATTCCATTCGCGCGGTCGTGCAAACGCTGCTGGAAGCGGTGGTGCTGGTCGTGCTGGTGGTGATCCTGTTCCTGCAAACCTGGCGCGCGTCGATTATTCCGCTGATCGCGGTGCCGGTCTCGGTAGTGGGGACGTTCAGCATCCTCTACCTGTTAGGCTTTTCGCTAAATACCCTCAGTTTGTTCGGCCTGGTGCTGGCTATTGGGATCGTGGTGGATGACGCCATCGTGGTGGTGGAAAACGTTGAGCGAAATATCGAAGAAGGATTGGCTCCGCTTGCCGCAGCGCATCAGGCGATGCGTGAAGTTTCCGGGCCGATTATCGCTATTGCGCTGGTGCTGTGCGCGGTGTTCGTGCCGATGGCGTTCCTCTCCGGGGTCACCGGTCAGTTCTACAAACAGTTTGCGGTGACGATTGCGATTTCCACGGTGATCTCCGCCATCAACTCGCTGACCCTCTCTCCGGCGCTGGCCGCTCTGCTGCTTAAGCCGCACGGAGCGCCGAAAGACTTCCCGACCCGGCTTATCGATCGTCTGTTCGGCTGGATTTTCCGTCCGTTTAACCGCTTTTTCCACCGTAGCTCGAACGGCTATCAAGGGCTGGTGGGGAAAACGCTCGGGCGCCGCGGGGCGGTTTTTGTGGTCTATCTGCTGTTGCTTTGCGCCGCCGGCGTCATGTTTAAAGCCGTCCCTGGCGGGTTTATTCCCACCCAGGATAAGCTCTATTTGATTGGCGGCGTGAAAATGCCGGAAGGCTCTTCGCTGGCGCGCACCGATGCGGTGATCCGCAAAATGAGCGAAATCGGAATGAATACCGAAGGCGTGGATTATGCGGTGGCGTTTCCCGGTCTTAACGCGCTGCAGTTCACTAATACGCCGAATACCGGGACGGTCTTTTTTGGCCTGAAGCCGTTCGACCAGCGTCAACATACGGCGGCGGAAATTAACGCTGAGATCAACGCAAAAATTGCGCAAATCCAGCAGGGCTTTGGCTTCTCTATTTTACCGCCGCCGATTTTAGGACTGGGCCAGGGGTCCGGCTATTCGCTCTATATTCAGGACCGCGCCGGTCTTGGCTATGGCGCGCTGCAAAACGCGGTGAACGCGATGTCCGGTACCATTATGCAGACGCCGGGGATGCATTTCCCCATCTCAACCTACCAGGCTAACGTTCCGCAGCTGGATGTGCAGGTCGATCGCGATAAGGCCAAAGCCCAGGGTGTGTCGCTGACCGATCTGTTCGGTACGCTACAAACCTATCTGGGATCGTCTTACGTCAATGATTTCAATCAGTTCGGGCGTACCTGGCGGGTGATGGCGCAAGCCGACGGGCCGTTCCGCGAAAGCGTGGAAGATATTGCCAATTTGCGTACCCGGAATAATCAGGGCGAAATGGTACCGATCGGCAGTATGGTGAATATCCGTACCACCTATGGGCCGGACCCGGTGATTCGCTACAATGGCTATCCGGCGGCGGATCTGATTGGCGATGCCGATCCGCGCATACTCTCATCCTCGCAGGCGATGGCGCAGCTGGAGGCGATGTCGCAGCAGATACTGCCGAACGGCATGAATATCGAATGGACGGATCTGAGCTTCCAGCAGGCGACTCAAGGCAATACGGCGCTGATCGTCTTCCCTGTGGCGGTGCTGCTGGCTTTCCTCGTGCTGGCGGCGCTGTATGAAAGCTGGACGCTACCGCTGGCGGTGATCCTTATCGTACCGATGACCTTACTCTCTGCGCTGTTTGGCGTCTGGCTGACCGGCGGCGATAATAACGTATTCGTACAGGTGGGGCTGGTGGTGCTGATGGGGCTGGCCTGTAAAAATGCGATTCTGATCGTCGAGTTTGCCCGCGAGCTGGAGCTCCAGGGAAAAGGGATTATGGAAGCGGCGCTGGAAGCATGTCGCCTGCGTTTGCGCCCGATCGTGATGACCTCCATCGCCTTTATTGCCGGGACGATTCCGCTGATACTCGGCCACGGCGCAGGCGCGGAAGTGCGCGGCGTCACCGGGATCACGGTGTTTTCCGGTATGCTGGGGGTTACGCTGTTTGGTCTGTTTCTGACGCCGGTGTTTTACGTGACGCTGCGTCTATTCGTGACGCGCGGTAAAGCGGTGAAGGACGTGATGCCTGCGTAGGACAGGCTGCCGCAGTGAAGAAAAACCGCTTTCCCTGTGAAGGCGGTTTTTTGCCATAAGCAACGGATTAGTGCGATTTGTTGTGCTGGGTACAGATTTCAGGAACCGGATCGCAGCCGCTGGTGTCGGCTTTTTTGACTTCTTCCAGCGCACTGGCCACGGTATGGCGAGCTAAAACCTCTAACGAAGCCTGCTCTGCTTCATCGGCGACAGATTTGAAGTACCAGCACGCGTTGGCGCTCACCACGCAGCGGGCAGGGATGTCGGGACGTGACGCCCACAGCTTTTTATCTTCGATGACGGATACGTAGATATCGCGCAGGGTAATCTCTTCCGCCGGGCGACCAAGATGGATAGAGCCGTTGCGGCCAAGCGTTGAGACGATGATACCGTCACGCGTGAGCGGAACCATCAATTTGCGGATAAAGCTCGGATTGGCTTTCAGACCGTAGGCCAGAATCGTACTCGTTGAGCGTTCGCCCGATTGCTCCGCCATCGCTACGCTGAGGACCATCTGCAAAGCTGTCGGGAAGCGGTAATCTAACATTTTCTTGTCCTGGGTTGCGGTGAATCTTGTTCTTTTTGGCGCCGCAGAGGTGAGTAATCAATAAACAACAATATACCAAATACGGTATTTTTTTTGAAGTCATCAACGATTGACCTGGCGCGTAAAAAAGAGTTTCCGGTATCCCTGTGCTTTACCGCAAAGTTATGCCAGAGCGCGTAAAAATGTATCGGTGAAGGGCAGGATGATCAGTTTAGGGGAGGGGGCAAGGTTTAGCATGGGAGCAAAGATGCCGCAGGTAATAAGCGAAAAACGAATAGTCCCCGGTGGTCCCCTGGCCCGCAAACAGCGCAGCAGTCAGGTAATTTATACTGTTTGAACGCTGACGTATAAAATATTCGATATTGCAAACTTTAAATCTACGCCACTTCTAATACACATCAGTATTCAGTCAATGACTGTAGCAAAAATAAGATTATTCTAGCGAGGTTGGGCACTATGTACCCATCAAGGATATTTCCACGAATAATGCATCTGCATTAATATTCTCATTATTTACAGGTGGTTACGCTTGCCTGCTAATATTTTTGGTGAGAAAAATGGTTAAAATGGAATCCTCTACTAAAATCAAATTGTTGATTAAATTCATACACTGTTCATTCGTATTAATTTAGATGATTGGCTTTTGTCTATCGCCCGAAATTGCAGCGGTGAATGATAGCTGCTGACGATAATTACTCAGTTCGATATTGCCATAAGTCTGGCAGGTAAACTTCTGCCCTGGACGTTTGTGCATAACGAGTTCGGGGTTAAAAAGTTATTTCAAAGGACAACGTAAATGACGCATATCTACGAATCTACCAATATTAGTAATCAGGAAACAGCCAGACCTTTGCCTGTCGGCGGGGTAAATAGCGCGAGCGCGGTATCGTGGGGAGCAATATTTGCAGGCGCAGCCGCAGCGGCTTCGCTGGCGCTGATGCTGCTTATGCTTGGCGCAGGCTTAGGCCTGACGTCCATTTCTCCGTGGGAAAATCACGGTCTGGCAGCAGGTACCATGGGTATTGTCGCCATTGCCTGGCTGACGTTTACCCAAATTGTGGCGTCAGGAATGGGGGGATATCTGGCCGGGCGTTTGCGTACCAAATGGGTTGATACTCATACCAATGAAATCTATTTTCGCGATACAGCGCATGGTTTTCTGACCTGGGCCGTTGCATTGCTGGTATCGGCTGTGCTTTTGACCACCACTGTCAGCTCACTCATCGGCGGCAGCGCAAAAGTGATTGGCTCCGTTGCCGGGGGCGCGACGGCAACCGCGATGAGTAACGCGGGAGACGAATCTTCCGTGCTGTCGAAGTCATCGATGGAATATTTTACCCGCTCGCTGTTCCGTTCGACCGCTTCCGCTCCGGCAGATAACGGCGGATTTCCGGCTAATTCATCAGGTAATGACGCGATGGCAATGAATCAGCCCGTACCGCCAAAGGCCGAATCTCCAGCGCAATTAGCAGAGGTTACGGGTATTTTTGCTAACAGCATTTATACTGGCGCGCTTCCGCAGGAAGATCTGACTTATGTAGCGCAGTTAGTTTCGCAGAATACCGGCATCAGCCAGCAAGAGGCCGAGCAGCGGGTTCAGGCTGTTTATGATAAAGCGCAGGCCAATTTGAAAGAGGCAAAAAATAAAGCACAGCAGGCCGCAGATGCTGCCAGAAAAGCCACGAGCTACGTTACCCTGTGGTCATTTATTTCTCTGTTAATCGGCGCATTCGTTGCCAGCCTGTGTGCAACCTATGGCGGCCGTCAGCGTGACTTATAATTTCTAACACTCATTATTCAGGAGGAACCTATGCGTTCAATATTGCTTTTCTTTCTGGGCGTGCCGATCCCAATCATTATTTTGATCGCGTTATTTGTGCACTAACGATTTTCCGGCCCCGCAGGAATAGTTGTTAAGAAAATACTGACCTTGCGCACATTACCGCTAAAGCATAAATGCCCTTTGAGGGCATTTATGCTTTTTATCAGGCGTTCAGCGGAGCCTGCTGCGCGTCACCTGAATCTCTCCATGATGTTCACTATCAATCACACCCGCAGTGAATTAGCGTTCACGACTTGCCATCATCAGCGCCAGGTCGACGAGGCGATTAGAGAATCCCCATTCGTTGTCGTACCACGCCAGAATTTTGACCATATTGCCGCCAATCACCAGCGTTGACAGACCGTCGATAATCGATGAGCGCGGGTCGCCCCGGTAGTCGCTGGAGACCAGCGGTTCATCGCTATAGCCGAGGATACCTTTCAGTGGCCCCGTCGCGGCGGCTTCGCGAAAGGCATTATTCACCTCTTCGCTTGTCACATCTCGCTCAAGCGTGACGGTCAGGTCGACAATGGATACCACCGGAACGGGGACGCGCAGCGAATATCCCGTCAGCCGGCCCTCCAGCGCAGGAATAACTTTGCCCAGCGCCTTCGCGGCACCGCTGGAGTACGGTACGATCGACAGCGCAGCGGCGCGGGCGCCACGCAGATCTTTTTCCGGCTGGTCGTGCAGCGCCTGGCTGTTGGTATAAGCGTGGGTCGTGTTCATCAGGCCATGCTTGATCCCAAAATGTTGGTGCAGAACCTGGGCGGCAGGCGCCAGACCGTTGGTGGTGCAGCTACCGTTACTGACCACGTAGTGCTTATCCGGGGAGTAGAGGCCATCGTTAACGCCCATCACGATAGTTAAATCATCGTTTTTACCGGGGGCGGAGATAATCACGCGCTTCGCGCCACCGCTGTGGATATGCACCGCCGCCTTGTCGCGCTCGGTGAAGAAGCCTGTGGCTTCAATCACGATATCGACTTCACGCTGACGCCACGGGATATTTGCCGGATCGCGTTCGCTGAACACGGTAATGGGTTTACCATCAACCACAAGTTGCCCCTCGCTGGCGGTGACGTCGGCGTCGAGTTTACCGAGCAGCGAGTCGTATTTCAGTAGATGCGCCAGCGTCTTACTGTCTGTCAGATCGTTAATTGCCACAATCTCAATATCCGGATTGCCCAGTGCAGCACGCAGTACGTTGCGTCCGATACGACCAAAACCGTTAATACCGACCTTAACCATAATCCACTCCTTATTGATTGGCTCTGGAGTCAATGTAGGCCGGGCGTTTGATGGCGTAAATGACAAAAAAGGATCACTTTACGCCATTCTGCGGCTGTGAAACCGCTGGCGATATTCGCCGGGCGTGAGATGAAGCTGTTTTTCAAACAGCCGTCGCAGGTTAATGCTACTGCCAAATCCCGTTTGTTCGGCGATACGCTCCAGCGTGTCGCTGGTCTGCTCCAGACGCTGCCGGGCAGCGGCCAGACGAGCTTCCGCGACGTAACGCGCCGGCGAAGCGCCGGTTTCCCGGGTAAACACGCGGGTGAAATTTCGCGGACTCATGGCGACTTTTTCCGCCAGCTTATCCACGCTGAGGTCGGCGGTGAGATTTTCGAGCAACCATGCCAGCAGATCGTTAATCGGGCCTAGGGTGGTAGTCTGCCGAAGGTTGTAGCGGCTAAACTGCAGCTGGCCTCCGGGGCGACGCAGATACATGACGAAGTCCTGGGCGATATCGCGCGCCAGGCTGAAGCCGTAATCTTCTTCAACCAGCGCCAGCGTAAGATCAAAGCCGGAACTGACCCCGCCAGAGGTCCAGATATGTTCGTCCTGAATATAGAGCGGACCGCCCTCGACGCGGACCAGCGGGAATTCCGCCTGCATGGTTTCCAACAGCTTCCAGTGGGTAGTGGCCCGTCTGCCGTCCAGCAGCCCGGTTTGCGCCAGCAGCATCGCACCGCCGCAAATGGAGGCAATGCGGCGGGCATGGGGAGCGGCAAGGCGCAGCCAGTCAACCACCGCAATCCCTTCCTGCGGGTTTTGACCTCTACCGGTAATGATGATCGTATCGAGGGGCTCGCGAGGGTCTATCTCATGCAGGCGATGATCGGCCAGCAAATTTAAACCGGACTGACCATGGATCACCTGATGCGGTTGAGTCGTCGCCAGCCGTACCTGGTAACAGATCTCACTGGCGCCTTCCGGATGCAGGCGGTTAGCCTGCATCAGAATGTCGGCAATACCGGCGGACTCAAACAGCATGCCGCCATCCGGGACAATAATGAGTATTTTCTTCATGTCCTGAAAAGTAATCTTTTTACAGAATAAGTCAACAGGATGGATGGGGAAGGGGGCAATCTTACTTGCCTGAGAGACGGTATTTTCAGCCAGATGATGGTTGACGTTGCCTGAGCGGCGTCGCCTGCTGAGGTAGATCTGCTGGAAAAGAGGGCAGAATGTCCGCTATTAGCGAGGAGCGGACGTTAACTCATAGATTAAAAGGGGATTCAAATGTCAATAGCGCGACTTTCTGGGATACTTATCGTGTTGCTGACTAAGCCTCTACCTCTAAGGAATGTCATACACATTTGGTGGTCTTAATGGAAATATTCTTCAAATCATATCAGACAGAAGGCTGTTGCTTATGCGGGTCTAGTGGTTCTCTCACCGGAGAGCACAAAATAAAAGCTTCGGCGTTGAGAAAAATTTTTGGAAGTAATGCAATGGTCATTGGAGATTTTGATGATGGCGGCATTCTTCGTACAGCACAAGGTCCTAAGTCTAAGGCTTTCCATTTTTCGGCACGAATGTGCTCTTTATGCAATGGCTCTCGTACACAGCCTGCAGATCAGGAATTTGATCGATTTCACACTTTAGTTTCATCGCTGTTATCAGAAGGTAGGGACCCTTCTGAGGTGTTTAATATGCCACAGTATAATTTGGACTCAGAAGCCTACCTCAATGTGTTTAGATACTTTTCCAAAATTTTATGCTGCCAAATTGCAGAAGCAGGCGGCCCTCGCCCATTAGAGGCTTGCGAATTTGCTATAGGAAAAACGAGTAGGAACATTATCTTTCTACACATTGATGTAGATCCAATCTACCTGACTTATCGAGATACATGCGGAGAACATGGTTTTGCTAGACATGGAGGACTTATTGTCCTGTTTGACTCAAAAACACACAATCCAACATGTTTCCAGACCTTGTTAAGTTTGGGTGCTGTGAGGTATCTTTTTTGGGTTAGATTTGATGCACTTGTTGGAGCTGAGTTACGTACATCCCATCATGAATTTTGGCTCAAATGTAAGGCCGCGTATCAAGAGGCTATAAAAAATCCACTATCGGATGAACAGCGATATCGCTTAGGTATTTAATTAAACTATGTGAAATACGATACTGTTCTGATTTGAAGGTCTGAAGATATCTGGCCCTGCTCCGTACTGGAGCAACGTCCGCTCTTGGCACTCAGCTGACCTTGTGCTTAAACCATGATGGCGCTGGTAGGATAGCTGTGGATGATTGAAAGGTAACAACTAATCCCGTAGCCGTAAATGCGTTGCAATTCCCCATCTAAGGGCGGCACATCGTCCATCAATCAGGTCGAAAACCGAGTAACTCGCGTTGGGTTGCGCATACCGCGGGAAATCATCGACAGTTCCACTTTGGAGAATCGAAAGAACGCCCTGAATGACATGTCCGTGCGACACAATGCATATCGTTTGATGATGGCGATTTTTTTCCAGAGCGTATAAAAAATGCATCATACGCTGAGAGGCATATGAGAGAGACTCGCCTCCGGGCGGACAATACTCGGCATCAAGTTTGAATAACGCTTCTGCAGCATCCGGGCTGTGCTTCAGGAGCTGCGCTGTTGCCATGCCTTCAAATTGACCCAATGCTTGTTCTTTCAGGGCAGGCTCAGCTATCAGTGAGCAACAAAAGCTTTCAGCCAGGCTCTGTCCCATTTGCCAGGCACGACCAAGCGGAGAAGCGTAGACACATTCTACCCGGTAATCACACGCTGCAAACGCCGCAAGTAAGGCTGATGTCTGGCGTTTCCCCCGGGAGGTCAATGCGCTATCGCTCTGTCCTTGTAGAATCTCTCTCACATTCCACTCGGTTTCCGCGTGTCGAACAAGTATCACTTGCATCATTAAAGGGCCATGTGTGTTATTGATGAAAATGCTAAAGACCAAACCTATCCCTTTAATAGAGTAGAATGTTTCTGCTCTGGATGATAAACAGCAATAAGTGTAGCTGACCAGGATGTTCAGTCTCAGAATTGATGCATTGAACATCGTTAACCTCCACTCCTGGTCCGCAGCAGCTTTCACCACCCTGGACTTAAATTTACCCAGCGATCGCTAACGCATTATCGACTTCAATGGCCAGATAATGGACTTTATGTGATGTTCATCACATAAAAATGATCCTGATTAGAGCTCCAAAATTGTGACTCTCTGCCATACCTCCCATCTAAAAAATCCCTATCATAAACTCGAAGTTGTACATGATTGTCCATGGACAACTCTAAATGTTCAGGTGCGCACCATGAAAACATTAATAAAAAGTTCACAAATTCCGCTTTATCAGCAGGTTGTGGAGTGGATAAGAGAAAGTATCTATAGCGGGGAACTTGTTGAGGATGACCGCATACCTTCAGAGTTTCAAATCATGGATATGCTTGAGGTGAGTCGCGGTACCGTTAAGAAAGCGGTGGACCAACTGGTAAGAGAAGGTGTCCTTGTGCAAGTTCAGGGTAAAGGCACCTTTGTGAAAAAGGAAAATGTTGCTTATCCGCTGGGTGAAGGTTTGCTCTCTTTTGCGGAAGCCCTGGCAAGCCAGAAAATAAACTTCACCACCAGCGTTATTACTTCCCGGCTGGAACCAGCCAATCGTTTCGTGGCTGAAAAGCTCGGAATTCACCCGGGGCAGGATATTCTGTTTCTTGAACGCCTTCGCTCTATTGGTGATGAAAAAGTGATGTTGATTGAAAATCGTATCAACATTGAGCTTTGTCCCGGTATTGTGGATGTGGATTTTACCAGGGAAAATTTATTTCCAACGATTGAGCGATTATCTCAAAAGAAAATAAGTTTCTCTGAAAGTCGTTACGCTGCCAGACTCATTGGTAATGAACGAGGACATTTTCTGGATATTGGTGAAGATGCGCCTGTTTTACATTTAGAACAGTTAGTGTTTTTCTCCAGAGGATTGCCCGTTGAGTTTGGAAACGTCTGGCTAAAAGGCAATAAATATTATCTTGGCACCATATTGCAGCGCCGGGATGCTAACTAGTAAAGAGGGAATTATGCAGGATATTAATTTTCGTCGTCATTACGTGCGACACCTTCCAAAGGAGGTCAGCCAACAGGACATTATCAGGACTCTCGCCAGTCCACTCATTAACGATGGTATGGTCGTGTCTGATTTTGCCGATCACGTTATTGAGCGGGAAAAAAGTTTTCCAACAGGTCTGGCTGTTGAACCTGTGGGTGTCGCTATTCCCCATACCGATCACCAACATGTTCGTCAGAATGCGATCAGTATTGGGATATTAGCAGAATGCGTCAATTTCGAAGATATGGGCGGAGAGCCAGAACCTGTTCCAGTCAGGGTAGTATTCATGCTTGCATTAGGTGAAAGCAACAAGCAGCTCAATATCCTGGGCTGGATTATGGATGTCATCCAGGATGGGGATTTTATGCAGCAGTTGCTGGTCATGAATGATGATGAAATTTATCAATCAATTTACATACGATTATCTGAAAGAGGTGAGTTATGAGTCAAATGATACTGTTTGTTTGTGCAACGGGTGTTGCTACTTCCACAGCCGTGGCAGAAAAGGTAATGGAATATTGTAAAGAGAATGGGCTTGATGTTAATTACTCACAAACTAATGTCGCCTCACTCCCAAATAATACTGATGGTGCAGCTTTAGTGGTATCAACAACAAAAGTGCCTTATGAACTGGATATCCCGGTTGTTAGTGGTCTGCCAATTATTACCGGAATAGGTGAGGATAAAGTACTGGAAAAAATAATTTCAATTCTTAAAGGCCAGGCCTGATTTCATAAATATAAAACAAGATAAATTATCCAGGCGCTAACGCGAGGTCTGGTTACATCTGAATCAAGAGGTCGGATATGAATGATATAGCACACACCCTCTATACCGTTGTGCAATATGTCCTGGGGTTTGGCCCTACGGTTTTATTACCGCTGGTGCTGTTCTTCCTGGCATTGTTCTTTAAGGTAAAACCAGCAAAAGCACTTCGTTCATCGTTAATTGTCGGGATTGGTTTTGTCGGGATTTATGCCATCTTTGACATTCTCACCAGCAATGTGGGTCCGGCTGCGCAGGCAATGGTTGAGCGTACCGGTATCAGTCTTCCAGTGGTCGATTTAGGCTGGCCACCGCTGGCTGCGATTACATGGGGTTCGCCGATCGCTCCCTTTGTTATCCCGCTGACTATGCTCATTAACGTCGCCATGTTGGCTCTGAACAAGACACGCACTGTCGATGTTGACATGTGGAACTACTGGCACTTTGCTCTTGCCGGAACGCTGGTTTACTACAGCACGGGGAGTTTTGTGTTAGGGCTCTCTGCCGCTGCTATTGCTGCGATAGTCGTGCTCAAAGTTGCGGACTGGTCAGCGCCATTAGTCGCTAAGTACTTTGGTCTGGAAGGCATTTCGCTTCCCACTCTGTCATCTGTCGTCTTCTTCCCGATTGGGCTATTGTTTGACAAAATTATCGACAAAATCCCTGGTCTTAACCGTATTCATATCGATCCGGAAAGTGTGCAGAAAAGGCTCGGAATCTTTGGTGAACCGATGATGGTGGGGACAATTCTGGGTATCTTGCTGGGTATTATTGCCGGTTACGATTTTAAACATATCCTGCTGCTGGGTATCAGCATTGGTGGCGTTATGTTTATTCTCCCGCGCATGGTCCGTATCTTGATGGAAGGTTTATTACCGCTGTCAGAGGCTATCAAGAAATATCTGAATGCAAAATACCCCGGTCGCGATGATCTCTTTATCGGTCTGGATATCGCAGTAGCAGTCGGTAATCCAGCTATTATCTCCACGGCCCTGATCCTGACCCCCATCTCTGTCTTTATTGCATTTCTCCTTCCCGGCAATAAAGTCTTGCCGCTTGGCGATCTGGCAAATCTGGCTGTCATGGCTTCAATGATTGTCCTGGCTTGTCGAGGTAATATTTTCCGGGCAGTGATTACCGCGATTCCGGTGATCATCGCCGACCTGTGGATTGCGACTAAAATTGCGCCATTTATTACCGGTATGGCTAAAGACGTTAATTTCAAAATGGCCGAAGGGTCAAGTGGTCAGGTATCAAGCTTCCTGGATGGTGGCAACCCTTTCCGTTACTGGCTGCTTGAGATATTTAACGGAAATATGATTGCTATTGGGCTGGTCCCGGTAATTGCTCTGATTATTTACGCTATCTTTCGTCTGACAAAAGGAACTGTCTATGCCTGATTACCGCGCCGCGCTTGTCATCGATATTGGCACAACTAACTGCAAAGTCAGCTGTTATTCCTGTCATGACGCGTCAGTTTTGGATGTCCGCAAATTTCCTACACCTACCAGGGCGTCGGAGAAAGGCGGGGTAGATTTCGATATCGAAGCGCTGTGGCAGGCCCTGCGGCAGGTAATGGCTGAACTGGTAGCTTCTGCACCTTTACCGGTGAAAGATATCAGTATTGCGAGTTTCGGTGAGTCTGGTGTTTTCGTTGATGAGCACGGTGACATTCTTACCCCGATGCTGGCCTGGTACGATCGTCGTGGTGAATCTTATCTGTCTTCGTTAAGCAAATCAGAGGCTGAAGAGCTGTACGCTATTACAGGACTTCCGCCTCACAGCAATTATTCAGCCTTCAAAATGAAATGGTTGCTTGATAACTACTCATTACATGAACGAAGAGATATTTGCTGGTTACATGCACCTGAAGTACTGCTGTGGAGAATGACGGGTGAGAAAAAGACGGAAGTCTCAATGGCCAGCAGAACGTTGTGCCTGGATGTCAGCCGACAGACCTGGTCTCGTAAAGCTGCCGGGATCCTCGGTATACCATTTGATGCGCTGGCACCATTGATAAAGCCGGGTGAAGTCGCGGGTTGGATGACCGCCACGCTCAGACAAGAGCTTGGATTCTTTCATGAAGTCAAAATCACGATTGCGGGACACGATCATATGGTCGGAGCCCGGGCATTACAGATGCAACCCGGTGAGGTGTTGAATTCTACCGGGACGACAGAGGGTATTTTGCTGCTGGATACTCAGCCAACACTCAGTGACCAGTCACGGAGGGATAAGCTGGCAAACGGCTGTTATTCCGATGCTGAATTTTTCACGCTTTTTGCATCACTTCCTGTTGGCGGTTATGCGCTTGAATGGGTGAGAAAAACGTTTCGTTTGACGGATGAGGAAATTCAAACAGGCCTGGAAAAAGCACGCGAGCGCTATGTCCAGCCTTCCTGGTCTGCCGAAGACATTCCCGTGTTCATTCCTCATTTGCGGGGGTCTGGTTCGCCAAATAAAAATCGGCACACGCGCGGTCTGATTTTTGGTCTGACGGATTCACTTTCGCCAGCGACTCTGCTTGAGAGTGTCTTTATCGGTCTGACGATGGAGTTTTCTCTCTGTTATGAGTGCTTTAACATCCAGGCTGGCAGGAGTGTAAAAGTAATAGGCCCTGCGGTGAGAAACCCGTACTGGCTCCAGTTGAAGGCTGACATCCTTCAATGCCCCATTGAGGCCATTGCTTTTGATGAAGCCGTATCCGTTGGGGCATTATTGATAGCCTGCCCGGAGATTGCCCCTCCCTCTGTTCCTGTGGCCGGGCGTTATATTCCTGACGTAATACGGTCGGAGAAGTTGCAAAAATATCAGCAGCAATGGCTAGCCTTTTACCGATTTAAATTAATGCAGGAAGGAGTATTTATTGGTGAGGAGGATAATAGCTCAGTAGTTCGATAATTTCTTTACACTTTCAATATAGATATCTGGAGTTAATATGCCTTTAGTTAATGGTAGGATCCTGCTCAATTGCATTCAGGAAAAGCAGGTGCTGGCTGGTGCATTTAATACAACAAACCTGGAGACGACAATTTCTATTCTTAATGCAATAGAACGCTCGGGGTTACCTAATTTTATTCAGATTGCGCCAACTAATGCGCAGCTTTCTGGTTACGATTACATTTACGAAATTGTAAAACGGTATGCTGACAAAATGGATGTCCCGGTGAGCCTGCATCTGGACCATGGTAAAACCCTGGCAGATGTTAAGCAGGCGGTAAGAGCCGGGTTTACCTCAGTAATGATTGATGGCGCGGCTTTACCGTTTGAAGAAAATATTGCTTTTACAAGAGAGGCGGTTGATTTCTGTAAATCATTTGGCGTACCCGTTGAAGCGGAACTTGGCGCTATTTTGGGTAAAGAAGACGATCACGTTAGCGAGGCTGACTGCAAAACCGAACCCGAGAAAGTCCAGCGCTTCGTTGAAGAAACAGGGTGTGACATGCTGGCAGTGTCAATCGGCAATGTCCACGGACTGGACGATATCCCACGCATCGATATCCCGCTACTGCAACGCATTGCTTCCGTTTGCCCGGTCCCCCTGGTTATCCACGGTGGCTCTGGTATTGATGAAGAGATTCTTCGCAGCTTTGTTAATTATAAAGTGGCAAAGGTTAATATTGCGAGTGATTTGCGCAAAGCCTTTATTACTACAGTCGGAAAAGCCTGGGTGAACAATAATAACGAGGCTAATCTTGCTCGCGTAATGGCAAATGCAAAACAGGCGGTTGAAGATGATGTGTATTCTAAAATTCAGATGATGAATAAACTTCATCCTGCATTTCGCAAAGCGTGTTAAGGATCGGACATGATTAGACAAAAAGTACGCGTCATGAACAGTACCGGATTACATGCCCGACCCGCCGCAAGCCTGGCCCGGATCGTCAAAAAGTACCAGTCTTCATTGATACTGGTTAATAATGACAAAGAAATCCCCATTAAAGGAATGATGAGCATTCTGGGTGCCGGTGTAAAAGGAAATACGATGATTGACCTCATTTGTGATGGACAGGATGAACTGGCCTTTATGGATGAATTAAAATCTGCCTTTGCTGCTGGTTTTGGTGAGTCCGAATAGTGTCATTCCCTTAAGAGGCGCGTGAAGTTGTGACGACTTGATGCGCCTCTTATGATCTTTTGAATCACAATCACTTAACTTATTGAATGCAGGCTTTTTTCATTAATAGAATCGACCTTCTTACTCTCTTAATGTCTCTCCACAGCGTTTAGCTTTCAGAGTATAAACTTCGGCTTCTGGCACCAGGCCGCCCACCAGCATCCATGAACTCCCGCGTTATGGTTGTGCGGGTAAAATGTATTCTTAATGTGCTGTACTATATGTTCGGGAAAAGGGCAAAGAGGATGCAATAAGATGCTGGCTTATATCACTATAGGTACAAATAACTTTCAGCGCGCCGTGGACTTTTATGACGCTATTTTTAAGGTTCTTGGCTACTCGCGATTGCCTGCCTGGACAGAAAGCTGGGCAATGTGGGGAGATGAAAATAATCCGGATGAGGTATTCAACTTCTGCATCTGTCCTCCTTTTGACCGCCATCCCGCAACGGCGGGAAACGGGACAATGTTCGCATTTCATGCAGATAATGCTGACATTGTCAGACGATTCCATGCAGCAGGTCTCCTTGCGGGAGGGGAGAGTGAAGGCGAGCCAGGTACACGTCCCGCATACGGACCCGACTTTTATGTTGCTTATCTGCGCGATCCTGACGGGCATAAGCTGGCATGCGTTTATCAGCGCTATTCTCCTGAAGCCGATAAGTTCGTAAATGAACCTTAGGGACTTCACTTAACCCATTTAACGGTTTGAGCATTGATAAAGCCTGGCGATGAAATGCGGCGTTTGCGGCGAACTCGCTCAATATCGTTTACGGCTGCTACCGTTCGCCCCGGCCCTTAGCCGCCCGGGCTAATTCACTCCCGCATTAAAGCTGCCGGGCTGATTATGGTGCCGTCCCTTAATGAGCTCAGGAGAGCGGAGCGGCAGGGCATTCTTCTGAATAAGCTGAGAACGGCGATAGCCCCAGACCCTGGTTTTATCGCCGTTTAGCGTCTAAGCCACCTTACTCCTTCTTCTCGCCAAGCGTCGGCGTCTCGTCAAAGAAGTTCCACGGTTTCAGCAGCGCATGCGCCCACTCGGTCGGCATAATCGGCCACTCCTCAGCGCGGGCAACGTGGGTGGTACCGGTGGTGATCCACACGACATCATCGTGGTTGTCCAGGGATTCATCATCTTTCGCGTACTGGCCGAGGCCGGTGTCATGAATTGAACGGTTAGGGTACTTACCTTCCGGGAAGCGTTCGGTCGGATGATAGCGGGTGACCCACAGCTGTTTATCCATAAAGCTCAGGCGATGGTAAATCCACTCATCAGGGGCAAATTTTGCCCCGGTAGCGACCGGATGCGTGCCGCCCGCGTAAGGGATAATCTGATACGACACCGGATTACCCATCCGGTTTTCCCTGGTGGTATTGCTTAGCAGACGGATGGTGCCCGGGTCAAATTTCTGCGCCGCTTTCTGCTCGCTATCAATCGTGTACTGATTGATCTGCATGGTGCTGCTGCGCGGGCCGCCGGCGGTATTCGGCTTCACTTCCGGGTCCATGGCCACCAGCGTGTTGTTCTCTCCGTCAACGTCAAGATCGAGGCGGAAGTTATAAATATGCTGGTGGGTGGTGCCGACAATATTATGGTCAATCAGCGTGCCGTAGCGGGTGTCCTCTTTGGCGCTCGGGTCATGCATGGTCTTCGCTTTCACGCCTTTAACCGCTTCGATGCCGGTGGCTCCGGCGTCAATGCCGATTGTGCCGTTTTCGTGGAATACCCAGTCAAAGATATAGTCGTAGTTGCCGACGGTACTGATCCAGCGCACCACCAGTTCGCGGCGCTCGGTACTGACGTTCGGTTTGCCCATCTCCTGATGTTTATACTCCGGCCCGGCGTAGCGTTCGAAAATAGCGATCGCGCGCGGAATGGTAGTGGGTGTGCCGGTATAGTCGGCGATGGTTTCATCCAGCAGGACCGCGTTGGACGGCGCGTCTTTACCGCGGACGATAGGTGAGGTCAGGGTGCCCATGCCGTAGTCGCCGGAATCGAGATAGGCCTTAAAGTACCAGCCCACGTCCGGGTCGCCGTAGGGCACGATCATTCCACCGAGCGACCCTTCATACATCACCTGACGTTTCTTGCCGTTATCGTTATATGTCACGGTGGAGAGAATCGGCCCAACGCGGGAGTTCATGCGCAGGTGGAAATCCCAGTTTTGCCAGTGGATCACATCGCCGGTAATGGTGTAGTTTTTGCCTTCCGGCTCGATGATATCGAGGGGTTTAACCTTCGGTGCCACGCGGTCGCGCCCGTCATAGGGGCGGGCTGCCATCGGTACCGGGATCGTCGGACCTTCTTCAATTTTAATAATCTTCTTCTGTTCGAGGTCGACTACCGCGACCAGATTTTCAATCGGATGCGCCCAGTAGTTACCGTCGCCAACGTCAAGATAGCTCACCACTTTCAGCAGCCGCGCATCCTGTTTGAGGCCATCTTTGCCGTCGAAATAGCCGACGGTTAACGGCGTGGTGACCACCTTGCTTGGGTCATCGATGCCGCGTTTTTTCAACACTTCGGCAAATTCGCTGCTGGCATTGATGATGTTCTGCACGCTGGCGAAATCGTCCAGCAGTACCATGCCGTGGGCCTCTTTAATCGGCGTCCATGAGAGGACCTTCTTATTCCGGAGATCGACTACGGCTTCAATGACGTGCTTGCCATCGAGCATAATCACGTCGGCAGCGCGAGGGACATCGACCGGTGTGCCCTGAAGAGCAAAGGCCCAGACGGCGGCTTTATCGGGCTCGCGCAGGGAGACTTCGCTAAAGCGAGTGTTAGGTTTGAAATCCGCAGCGGCTTTAACGATAGTGACCGCTGCGCTGATTTCCGCCGCTGACAGCGAATTCAGCGGATGCGGGCTTTTTTCCACCTGAAAGGTCTGATCGAGACCGGACTGGAAGACATCGTTGATGAAGGCGTCAGAAACCCACGCTTTACCCTCTTTGATCACCACCGGCACCTGCAAATCGAGGGTTTTGCCATTGACGATGGCCGTTTTCGCCCCCGGTTTAACCTTCACGTAAGCGCCGTCTTTGATCAGGGTATACATCTGCGCGTAGTCATCCCACTGAACGTCTGCGCCGAAATCCTGCAGGGTTTTATCCATCGGGACCATATGCGCTTCGCCGCCGTGGGCGAACGCCGGGCCTTGCCAGGCGCAAAACAGGGCGACAGCCAGCGCCAGAGCCGTCTTGCGGGGGGAAAGAATCGCCATTGTGACCTCACCTTATTGTTGTGTTGTGCAGTGCCGCTGCGAATGTCGGCTTGTCTATCGTTAAGCTAACAGCGGTCAGCGCCGGGGCGTTTGCCTGCTTTTGCCAGGTTGTTTGTCAGTTTTGCCAGTTATAAAAAATGCCTCCGCAGAGGCATGAAGATGGCGATAAAGATGGGAGAATTTCTAATATTTACCCGGCAAAATCCCCCTGCTGGCGGGCCACCAGGGTCAGAATGGAGTAGAGGGCGACCGCCTGCTGGTGCTGATTAAAAATCTCTACCGCCCACTCAACGACGCCGGTCGCTTTCTCTTCAGCGTTGCGCTGACGTTTCACCGTTTTACGCTTGCAGGTCAGGCGTACCTGGATGGTATCGCCCGGCTTCACCGGCTCGATGAAGCGCAGATTCTCCATCCCGTAGTTGGCGATCACCGGGCCGACCCCGGCGTCAACAAACAGCCCGGCAGCGGCGGAAATCAGGAAGTAGCCGTGCACCACGCGTTCGCCGAAAATCGACTCCGCCGCGGCAATCTTATCCATATGGGCGTAAAAGTGATCGCCGCTCAGGCAGGCGAAGTTGACGATATCCGCCTCGGTCAGCGTGCGGCGCGGAGTCAACAGGCTGTCGCCCGGCTGGATCTCCTCGAAATATTTGCGGAACGGGTGAATGCGGTCTTCCACCACCTGCGCGCCGCGCACCCACTGCTGGCCGATGGCGGCGAGCATCGTCGGGCTACCCTGAATCGCGGTGCGCTGCATATAGTGCTTCACCGCCCGCAGGCCGCCCAGCTCTTCACCGCCGCCGGCGCGCCCCGGACCGCCGTGTACCAGCTGCGGCAGCGGGGAGCCGTGGCCGGTGGACTCTGCGGAAGACTCTTCGTTCAGTATCTGAATACGCCCGTGGGCGCGGGCGGCGCCGAGAATAAACGCGCGCGCCAGTTTTCCGCTGGCGGTGACCAGCGTGCCTGCCAGGCTACCTTCACCGGCCCGCGCCAGGGCCATCGCATGCTCGACGCTCTGATAGGGCATCAGAGTAGCCACGGGGCCGAACGCTTCAATGGCGTGTACCGCCGGGGTCTCATCCGGCTGCGGGCAGAACAGCAGCGTCGGCGGGAAGAATGCGCCCGCGGCGTTGAGATCCGCGCGACCACCCAGCAACACTTCACATCCGGCTTCGATCAGACGGTTTACATTATCCTGTACGTCCTGACGCTGTTCGTGGTTCACCAACGCGCCCATCTTCACGCCTTCCTGCGCCGGGTCACCGAACGCCACTTTTTGCAGGCGCGCAACCAGCGCGTCGCTCACCGCTTTCACCTGTGCCTGCGGCACGATAATACGGCGGATGGCGGTGCACTTTTGCCCGGCCTTCGCCGTCATTTCTCGTACCACTTCGCGAATGAACAGCGCGAACTCCGGCTGCTCCGGCGTGACGTCGTCACCGAGTACGCAACAGTTTAGCGAATCCGCTTCCATGGTGAAGGGAATGGACTTCGCGACCAGGTTGGGATGCACCCGCAGCTGCTGTCCGGTATGCGCCGAGCCGGTAAAGGTGACAACATCCTGGCTATCGAGATGGTCGAGCAGATCGCCCGCGCCGCCGCAGATCAGGCTGATTGCGCCCACCGGCACCAGTCCGCTATCGACAATCATTTTAACCATCGCCTGAGTTAGCTGCGCGGTAGCGGTAGCCGGTTTGATGATGGCGGGCATCCCGGCAAGCCAGGTGGGCGCCAGCTTTTCCAGCATGCCCCAGCAGGGAAAGTTAAAAGCGTTGATATGCACTGCCACGCCGGACTTCGAGGTCAGCACGTGGCGGGCGGCGAAGCCTCCCTGTTTTGATAGCGGAATCAGCTCATCTTCCGGCCACAGGGTATCGTCCGGCAGCTCGCGGCTGCCAAGACTGGCGTAGGTGAAAAGGGTGCCAATGCCCCCTTCGATATCCACCCAGCTGTCGGCACGGGTAGCGCCGGTTTCGGCAGAGATTGTATACAACGCCGCCTTCTGCTCCAGCAAATATCTGGCGACCGCCTTCAGCATTGCGCTGCGCTCAATAAAGGTCATCGCCTCCAGCGCTTTGCCGCCGCGCTCAATCGCGAAGCGTCGCGCCTGCGCCATATCCAGACCCTCGCTGGTGACTTCCCATAGCGCTTCGCCGCTGATGGCGTGATGGATAGTGCGCGCGTGGCCCCGGCCGGTATGCCACGTGCCGGACAAGTAGCTGGCTAACTGCTGCATGTTTCATCTCCAGATGTGTTACGTGAAATATCTATAAATAGTTCTTTGGTGAATCATAAAAAGCAAGCCTGTATTTAATAATTTATTAACATTGTGATCGGTGGCGATCTGCGTTTAGCACTTAATCTATTGTTAGTTATGTGGTTTACAAAAGCTTTTGCGGTAGCTATCACAAAAAGAACAAACAAAATTTGTGGTTTTATTTAACCTGAATATAACTTTTATAAAACAAAGTGATTCGAAAATTATTTATAGTCGAATTTATTGGAATCATAAAAGGTGATGACGTGACAGAAGAACAACGCTTTGACCAGCGCATCGCGCAGGAGACGGCCATCGAACCGCAGGACTGGATGCCGGAAGCCTACCGCAAAACGCTGATCCGCCAGATTGGTCAGCACGCGCATTCGGAAATCGTCGGCATGCTGCCGGAGGGCAACTGGATAACTCGCGCGCCAACCCTGCGCCGCAAAGCGATTCTGCTGGCGAAAGTGCAGGATGAAGCCGGGCACGGTCTGTATCTCTACAGCGCCGCGGAAACCCTCGGCTGCGCCCGCGAAGATCTGTATCAGAAGATGCTCGACGGCAAGATGAAGTACTCCTCCATCTTCAACTACCCGACCCTGAGCTGGGCGGACATCGGCGTAATCGGCTGGCTGGTGGACGGCGCGGCCATCGTCAATCAGGTGGCGCTGTGCCGTACCTCCTACGGACCCTATGCCCGGGCGATGGTCAAGATCTGCAAAGAGGAGAGCTTTCATCAGCGCCAGGGATTCGAAGCCTGCATGGCGCTGGCGCAGGGTAGCGACGCGCAGCGGCAGATGCTGCAGGACGCCATCAACCGTTTCTGGTGGCCGGCGCTGATGATGTTCGGTCCGAACGATGATAACTCGCCAAACAGCGCCCGCAGCATGGCGTGGAAAATCAAGCGTCACTCCAACGATGAGCTGCGCCAGCGCTTTGTCGATAACACCATTCCGCAGGTGGAAATCCTCGGCATGACCGTACCCGACCCGGATTTACAGCGGGATGAAGCCACCGGCCACTACCGCTTTGGCGCCATCGACTGGCAGGAATTTAACGAGGTCATTGCCGGACGCGGGATCTGCAACCACGAACGTCTGGCCGCTAAACGCAAGGCGTGGGAAGAGGGCGCATGGGTGCGGGAAGCCGCGCTGGCGCATGCGCAAAAACAGCAGGCTCGCGACGCCGCATAAGGAGAAGAAAGATGAGCAATAACTATTGGCCTTTATATGAAGTGTTCGTTCGCAGCAAACAGGGACTGTCGCACCGCCACGTCGGCAGTCTGCACGCCGCCGATGACCAGATGGCGTTGGAAAACGCCCGCGATGCCTATACCCGCCGCAGCGAAGGCTGTTCGATTTGGGTGGTGAAGGCCAGCGAAATCGTTGCCTCGCAGCCTGAAGAGCGCGGTGAATTTTTCGATCCGGCGGAGAGCAAAGTCTATCGCCATCCCACCTTCTACACCGTGCCCGACGGCATGGAACATATGTGAGGCGACGATGAAAAACGATAACCCCGTTGCAGCGTATGCTCTGCGCCTCGGCGATAACGGCCTGGTGCTGGCCCAGCGTCTGGGCGAGTGGTGCGGCCATGCGCCGGAGCTGGAGATCGATCTGGCGCTGGCCAATATCGGTCTCGACCTGCTGGGGCAGGCGCGCAATTTCCTCAGCTATGCCGCTGAACTGACTGGCAGCGGCGATGAAGACACCCTGGCCTTTGGCCGCGACGAGCGTCAGTTTCGCAATTTGCTGCTGGCGGAGCAGCCCAACGGCAACTTTGCCGACACCCTTGCTCGCCAGTTTTTTATCGATGTCTGGCACGTAGCGCTGTTCAGCCGCCTGGTCGGCAGTCGCGATACGCAGCTCGCCGCCATCGCCGCCAAAGCGTTAAAAGAAGTGCGCTACCACCAGCGCTTTAGCCGTGGCTGGCTGGAGCGCCTGGGCAACGGCACGGCGCTTTCGGCGCAGAGAATGCAAAGCGCAGTCGATAATCTGTGGCGCTTTACCGGCGAGCTGTTCCAGGCCGATGAGCTGGAGATTGAGCTGAGCGCGCAGGGCATCGCCGTCGACCCACGCGAACTGCAGGGCGAATGGCAGAGTGCGGTACATACGGCGCTGATCGACTCCGGTTTACAGATCCCGCAAGAAGCGGCCTTCCGCAGCGGCGGTAAACAGGGGCTGCACAGCGAGCATCTCGGGCCGCTGCTGGCGGAGATGCAGTATTTACAGCGCGCGTATCCCGGCCAGCAGTGGTAGCAGGAGGTGGTTATGCAACGTCTGGTTGATATCGCTCCCCCGGAGATCCACGCCGTCTGGGAGGTATTAAGCGCCATTCCCGACCCGGAAGTTCCGGTGTTGACGATTACCGACCTCGGCATGGTGCGCAGCGTGGATCGCCGCGGCGATGGCTGGGTGATTGGCTTTACGCCAACCTACTCGGGCTGCCCGGCGACCGAACATCTGTTGGGAGAAATCCGCGCGGCAATGACGGAAAACGGCTACGCGCCGGTGCATATCGTGCTGCAGCTGGACCCGCCGTGGACTACTGACTGGATGGGGCCGGAGGCGCGTGAACGTCTGCGCCAGTACGGCATCAGTCCGCCGCAGGGTCATGCCTGCCATGCCCATATGCCGGAGGAGGTGGTCTGCCCGCGCTGCGCCAGCCGCCATACCTCGCTGATTAGCGAATTCGGTTCCACGGCCTGCAAAGCGCTGTATCGCTGCGACAGCTGCCGGGAACCCTTTGATTACTTTAAATGTATTTGAGGTTGCGATGACGACATTTCATTCGCTTACCGTGGCGAAAGTGGAGCCGGAAACCCGCGATGCGGTCACCATCACCTTTGCCATTCCCGACGCGCTGCGAAACGCATACGCCTTCCGTCCGGGCCAGCATCTGACTTTAAAAGCCCGCCTTGGCGGGGAAGAGCTGCGTCGCTGCTACTCCATTTGCCGCAGCCGCACGCCGGGGGAAATCAGCGTGGCGGTCAAGGCTATCGACGGCGGACGCTTCTCACGCTATGCCCAGAACGACATTCAACAAGGGATGGCGTTGGAGGTGATGGTGCCGCAGGGCCACTTTGGCTACCAGCCGCAGGCCGGGCGCAGCGCGGACTACCTGGCAATTGCCGCCGGCTCAGGTATTACGCCGATGATGGCGATTATCGACGCCACCCTCGCCACCGAACTCGACAGCCGTTTCACCCTGATTTACGGCAACCGCAGCAGCCACAGCATGATGTTCCGCCAGGCGCTGGCCGACCTGAAAGACCGCTATCCGCAACGCCTGCAGGTGGTGCATCTGTTCAGCCAGGAGGCGATGGACAGCGATCTGCTGCAGGGGCGCATCAATGGCGACAAGCTACGCGCGCTGGCCGCCCGTCTGCTGGATTTCAGCCGCTTTGAGCGCGCCTTTATCTGCGGGCCGGCGGCGATGATGGATGAAGCGGAGATGGCCCTGCGCGAACTGGGCATACCGGAGAAAGCGATCCATCTGGAGCGCTTTAATACCCCGGGCAGCAGCGTCAAGCGGGCCACCGGCGTCCAGGCGGAGGGGCGCACGGTCACAATCCGTCAGGACGGCCGCGACAGAACCATCGCCCTCAGCGCAGAGGATGACAGCATCCTTGACGCCGCGCTACGCCAGGGGGCGGATCTGCCGTTTGCCTGCAAAGGCGGAGTCTGCGCTACCTGTAAATGCAAAGTCCTGCGCGGCGAGGTAGCGATGGCTGCTAACTACGGCCTCGAAGCCGACGAAGTGGCGGCAGGTTACGTGCTGAGCTGCCAGTCGCTGCCCACCAGCGGCGATGTGATCGTCGATTTCGACGCGCGGGGGATGGCATGAGCGAACTGTTAATTGCTCGCCACGCGCGCGTCCTCCAGCTGACGCTTAATCGCCCGCAGGCGCGCAACGCGCTGAATAACGCGCTGCTGACGCAAATTGCCGACGTGCTCGACGCGGCGGCGCTGGACCCGACGGTCGGCGTTTGCGTCATTAGCGGTAATCAACGCTTTTTTGCCGCAGGGGCTGACCTGAACGAAATGGCGGAAAAAGATCTGCCTGCCACCCTCGATGATATTCGACCGCGGCTGTGGGCGCGTATCGACGCCTTCAACAAACCGCTGATCGCCTCGGTAAACGGCTATGCCCTCGGCGCCGGATGCGAACTGGCGCTGCTCTGCGACCTGATAGTCGCCGGCGATAACGCCCGTTTTGGCCTGCCGGAAATCACCCTCGGTATTATGCCGGGCGCGGGCGGGACCCAGCGCCTGATCCGCAGCGTCGGTAAAGCGCTGGCCAGCCGGATGATATTGAGCGGCGAAAGCATCGATGCCAGGCAGGCGCTGCGGGCGGGGCTGGTAAGCGAGGTTTATCCGCCAGCGCTCACCGATGAATATGCACTCGCTTTGGCAGCAACTGTGGCCCGCCACTCGCCGCTAGCGCTGCGCGCGGCTAAACAGGCCTTACGGTTGTCGCAGGAGGTCAGCCTGCAGGCCGGGATTCAGCAGGAACGCCAGTTATTTACTTTGCTGAGCGCGACTGAAGACCGTCGCGAAGGCATCGACGCCTTTCTCCATAAACGTACTGCGGAATTTAAAGGACGCTAATCGTGGAAGCTTTCATTCTCAGCGAAACAGAACAGGGCGTGATGACGATTACCCTTAATCGCCCGGACCGACTGAACAGTTTTAACGACCTGATGCACCAGCAGCTGGCGGCGTGCCTGAAACAGGCCGAACGCGACGACAGCATACGCTGCCTGCTGGTGACCGGTGCGGGGCGCGGTTTTTGCGCCGGGCAGGATTTAAATGACCGTAACGTCGACCCCAGCGGGCCGGCGCCGGATCTCGGGCTCTCGGTTGAGCGTTTCTATAACCCGCTGGTGCGCCGTCTGGCGGCGCTGCCGAAGCCGGTAATTTGTGCGGTGAACGGGGTCGCGGCGGGTGCGGGAGCTACGCTGGCGCTGGGCTGCGATATCGTGCTGGCGGCGCGTTCGGCGAAATTCGTGATGGCGTTCAGCAAGCTTGGTCTGGTGCCGGACTGCGGCGGCAGCTGGTTTCTGCCGCGCGTGGCGGGACGGGCGAGGGCGATGGGGCTGGCGCTGCTGGGCGATAGCCTGAGCGCAGAGCAGGCCGCACAGTGGGGGATGATCTGGCAGGTGGTGGACGATGCCGAGCTGAAAGACACCGGCCTGGCGCTGGCCCGTCATCTGGCCGCCCAGCCAACTTATGGCCTCGGTCTGATTAAGAAGGCGCTTCAGCTTGCGGAAACCCAGACTCTGGATCAGCAGCTCGATCTTGAGCGCGATTATCAGCGCCTGGCCGGACGCAGCGCCGACTATCGCGAAGGCGTCAGCGCCTTCCTCGCGAAGCGTCCACCTCAATTCAGCGGGAAATAGCCGATGAGCAAAACGTTACCTACCGTTGCGGTAATAGGCAGCGGCACCATGGGCGCCGGCATTGCCGAGGTGGCCGCCGCCGCCGGGCATCCGGTACTGATTTTCGACATCGTTCCTGAGGCGGTGGTTCGCGCCATCGACGGTATTGGTCAACGTCTGGCCTCCCGCGTCAGCCGCGGCAAGCTGGCGGCTGGCCAGGCTGAGGCGCTGCTGACGCGTCTGTCTCCGGCTGAGGATCTGAGCGCTTTAGCCCGCGCGGAGCTGGTTATTGAAGCTGCCTCCGAGCGCCTGGACGTGAAAAAAGCGCTGTTCAAACAGCTGGCTGAAATCTGCTCCCCGTCAACGCTGCTAGTCAGCAACACGTCGTCGATATCGATCACCGCCATCGCCGCTGGAGTCGCGCACCCGGAGCGGGTTGCCGGGCTGCACTTCTTTAACCCGGCCCCGGTGATGAAGCTGGTCGAAGTGGTCAGCGGCCTGGCGACCTCGGCGGAAGTCGTTGAACAGCTCTGCCAGCGGGTCTGCGCCTGGGGAAAACAGCCGGTTCGCTGCCGTTCGACGCCCGGTTTTATCGTCAACCGCGTGGCGCGTCCTTTTTATGCCGAAGCGTGGCGAGCGCTGGAGGAGCAGGTTGCCGCGCCGGAGGTGATTGACGCCGCTCTGCGCGACGGCGGCGGTTTTCCCATGGGGCCGCTGGCGTTGACCGACCTGATAGGCCAGGACGTTAACTTTGCGGTGACCTGTTCGGTGTTTAACGCCTTCTGGCAGGACCGCCGCTATCTGCCATCGCTGCTGCAGCAGGAGCTGGTTCTGGCCGGACGGCTGGGCAAAAAGAGCGGGCAGGGGGTCTACTGCTGGCCTGGCGAAGCGCAGCCTGAGCTGACGCTGGCCGCCGTATCAGCAGAACGCGCAGCAAAGCGCATTAAAAGTGACGTTGTCACCGAGCTGGACGAGGTGCTGCTGCTGGAAACGACCGGCGAAACCGCCCTGGCATTAAGCATCCAGCACGGCCGTCCGGTGGTGGTCTACGACCATAGCGCGGGCGAAACGGTGGTGCTGGCCAGCGCGGAAACGACCTCACAGGCGGCGACCGACAAAGCCATTTTCTATTTTCAGCAGCAGGGCAAAAAGGTGCTGCAGATCGCCGACTATCCCGGGCTGCTGGTGTGGCGCACGGTGGCGATGCTGGTTAACGAAGCGCTGGATGCGCTGCAAAAAGGCGTTGCCGGCGCCGAGGATATCGATACCGCCATGCGCCTGGGCGTTAACTACCCGCGCGGTCCGCTGGCGTGGGGGGAATCACTTGGCTGGGGCCGGGTACTGCGGCTGTTGGAGAACCTACAACAGCACTACGGCGAGGAGCGCTATCGGCCCTGTTCCCTGCTGCGTCAGAAGGCGCTGATGGAGAAACATCATGAGCAATGAAGCCTGGCGTAACGCCCGTGCGATGTATGAGAACGATAACTGCGCGCAAGCGCTGGGGATCAAGATTATCGAGATGGATGACGGCTACGCGCAGATGTCCATGGCGGTTACCGCGAACATGCTCAATGGCCATCATACCTGCCACGGCGGGCAGCTGTTTTCGCTCGCCGATACCGCCTTCGCTTACGCCTGCAACAGCCAGGGGCTGGCGGCGGTCGCGTCGGCGGCGAGCATCGATTTTCTGCGCCCGGCCTTTGTCGGTGAGCTGCTGACCGCGACGGCGAGAGTCAAGCATCAGGGCAAGCTGACCGGGGTCTATGACATCGAAATTGTCAATCAACAGCAAAAAGTTGTTGCCTTGTTTCGCGGTAAATCGCACCGCATCGGCGGCACAATCACAGGAGAAGTCTGATGCGCGACGCTTATATTTGTGACGGGATCCGCACGCCGATTGGCCGCTACGGCGGGGCGCTGGCCAGCGTGCGCGCCGATGACCTGGCCGCCATCCCGCTGCGCGAGCTACTGAGCCGTAACCCTAAGTTCGACCCGGCATCGATTGATGATGTGATTCTCGGCTGCGCCAACCAGGCCGGTGAAGACAACCGTAACGTGGCCCATATGGCGACGCTATTGGCGGGCTATCCCCACAGCGTACCCGGTACCACCATTAACCGCCTGTGCGGCTCCGGTCTGGACGCCATCGGCTTCGCGGCCCGCGCCATCAAAGCCGGAGAGGCGGATCTGATGATCGCCGGCGGCGTTGAGTCCATGTCGCGGGCGCCGTTCGTGATGGGGAAGGCCAGCGCCCCGTATCAGCGCCAGGCCGAGCTGTTTGATACCACCATCGGCTGGCGTTTTGTGAACCCGCTCATGCAGCGGCAATTTGGCACTGACAGCATGCCGGAAACGGCGGAGAATGTAGCTGAATTGTTAAATATCAGCCGCGCCGATCAGGACGCTTTCGCTTTCCGCAGCCAGCAGCGGACGGCGCAGGCTCAGCGCGACGGTATTCTGGCGCAGGAGATCGTGCCAGTCGACATTATCGGCCGGAAAGGGGCGGTAAACGTCGTGCGTGACGACGAGCATCCGCGAGCGGACACCACCATTGAACAGCTTTCGCGGCTAAAAACGCCGTTCCGCCAGGGCGGCGTAGTGACCGCGGGAAATGCCTCCGGCGTCAACGACGGCGCCGCGGCGCTGATTATCGCAAGCTCGCAGCAGGCCATCGTCCAGGGGCTGACGCCCCGGGCGCGCATTGTGGCCATGGCGACGGCGGGCGTCGAGCCGAAATTTATGGGGCTGGGGCCGGTTCCGGCGGTACGTAAAGCGCTGGAACGCGCCGGGCTGAACATTAACGACATGGACTTGATTGAGCTGAATGAAGCCTTTGCCGCTCAGGCGTTGGGCGTGCTCAGACAGCTGGGGCTGGCGGACGATGCCCCCCATGTTAATCCCAACGGCGGCGCCATCGCCTTAGGCCATCCGTTGGGAATGAGCGGCGCCCGGCTGGCATTAAGCGCCAGCCTGGAGCTGCAGCGCCGCAGCGGGCGCTATGCGCTGTGTACGATGTGTATTGGCGTGGGTCAGGGCATTGCCATGATCCTTGAGCGAGTGTGAGCGAATCTACCTGCGAGTACCCTACAAAATGACAACGATAACTCAATTAGACCCGATTGAAACCGCATCGCGCGACGAGCTACAGGCCCTGCAAACCCAGCGTCTGAAGTGGACCCTTAAGCATGCGTATGAGAACGTGCCGATGTATCGCCGTAAATTTGATGCGGCGGGCGTTCATCCTGACGATTTTCACGAACTGAGCGATCTGAGTAAGTTTCCCTGTACCACCAAACAGGATCTGCGCGACAACTATCCGTTTGATACTTTTGCGGTGCCGATGGAGCAGGTGGTGCGCATCCATGCGTCTTCGGGCACCACCGGCAAGCCGACGGTGGTGGGCTATACGCAAAACGATATTGATAACTGGGCCAATATTGTCGCACGCTCCCTGCGCGCGGCGGGCGGGACGGCGAAAGACAAAATTCATGTTGCCTATGGTTACGGGCTGTTTACCGGCGGTCTCGGCGCTCACTACGGCGCGGAGCGTTTAGGCGCGACGGTCATTCCCATGTCCGGCGGGCAGACCGAAAAACAAGCTCAGCTAATCCGCGATTTTCAGCCGGATATGATCATGGTCACTCCGTCCTATTGTCTGAACCTGATTGAAGAGCTGGAACGCCAGATGGGCGGCGACGCCAGCGGCTGCTCCCTGCGGGTGGGCGTGTTCGGCGCGGAGCCGTGGACCCATGCGATGCGGGCGGAAATCGAGCGCCGACTGGGTATTTCGGCGCTGGATATCTACGGTCTGTCGGAGGTGATGGGGCCGGGGGTGGCGATGGAGTGTCTGGAGACCGCCGACGGTCCGACGATCTGGGAAGACCATTTCTACCCTGAAGTGGTGAATCCGGACAACGGTACGCCGCTGAGGGACGGTGAACACGGCGAGCTGCTGTTCACCACCCTGACCAAAGAAGCGCTACCGGTGATCCGCTATCGCACCCGCGACCTGACGCGTCTGCTGCCGGGCACCGCCCGTACCATGCGTCGGATGGATCGCATTAGCGGACGCAGCGACGATATGCTGATTATTCGCGGCGTAAACGTCTTCCCGTCGCAGCTGGAAGAGGAGATCCTCAAGTTCGAACATCTGGCGCCGCACTATCAGCTGGAAGTTAATCGCCGGGGCCATCTTGATTCACTTTCGGTGCGCGTGGAGCTAAAAGAGAGCGGTCTGGCGCTGAACCACGAGCAGCGCTGTCAGATTTGCCATCAGTTGCGTCATCGGATCAAGTCGATGGTGGGGATCTCGACCGATATCAGCATCGTCAACTGCGGTAGCATCCCGCGTTCCGAGGGCAAGGCCTGTCGCGTGTTCGACCTGCGCAAGGTTGCCGCTAACGGATAACGTTTTCTCCCGGAGGCGGCGCATTGCGCCTGTCCGGGCTACACGACGACACAACTCCCTGGCCCGGACAGGGGTAGCCCGGGTAAGGCGTTTACGCCGCGACCCGGGGAGTGTGCCGGGATTGATGTATCAGCTCGTCCTCTTCCCGGCTTGCGCTGTGCTTAGCCGGGCTATGTGTTTATCGCCGTCTGCGGGCCGGTAGCCCGGACAGGTGCGCCAGCACCGCCTCCGGGATTTCCTGTGCTATGATTCAAAAAGGACAAAAATAACAACAGAATGAATCAGATGAGTAAACTCGATACCTTTATTCAACAGGCCACGGAAACGATGCCCATCAGTGGAACCTCGCTTATTGCTTCTTTATACGGCGACGCCTTGCTCCAACGCGGTGGGGAGGTCTGGCTCGGCAGCGTAGCGGCGCTGCTGGAAGGGCTGGGCTTCGGCGAACGATTCGTGCGTACTGCGCTGTTCCGCCTGAATAAAGAAGAGTGGCTCGACGTGGTGCGCATTGGCCGCCGAAGCTTCTACCGTCTCAGCGACAAAGGCCTGCGCTTGACTCGCCGCGCCGAACATAAAATCTATCGCGCCAGCGCCCCGGAATGGGACGGCACCTGGCTACTGCTACTGTCGGAAGGGCTTGAGAAGAGCACGCTGGCGGAGGTCAAAAAACAGCTGCTATGGCAGGGATTTGGCGCGCTGGCGCCGAGCCTGCTGGCTTCACCGTCGCAAAAGCTGGCGGATGTGCAATCTCTGCTGCACGACGCGGGCGTGGCGGAAAATGTCATCTGCTTCGAAGCCCACTCCCCGCTGGCGCTCTCCCGGGCGGCGCTGCGCGCCCGCGTTGAAGAGTGCTGGCATCTCACCGAACAGAACGCGATGTATGAGACGTTTATCAATTTGTTTCGTCCTCTGCTGCCGCTGCTTCGCGACTGCGAGCCCGCAGAACTGACGCCCGAACGCTGCTTTCACATTCAACTACTGCTGATTCACTTCTACCGCCGGGTGGTGCTTAAGGATCCGCTGCTGCCCGAAGAACTGCTCCCTGCACACTGGGCCGGGCAAACCGCGCGCCAGCTGTGCATCAATATTTATCAACGCGTTGCGCCCGGCGCGCTGGCCTTCGTCGGCGAGAAGGGCGAAAGCTCGGTGGGGGAACTTCCCGCGCCGGGGCCGCTCTATTTCCAGCGTTTCGGCGGACTGTCGGGCGTATAAGGAGGCACCATGCCCATTTATCAGATTGACGGTATGACGCCGGTTGTACCGGACGAAAGCTATGTTCATCCCACCGCCGTGCTGATTGGCGACGTGATCCTCGGCAAAGGGGTCTACGTCGGGCCTAACGCCAGCCTGCGCGGCGATTTTGGCCGTATCGTGGTGAAAGATGGCGCTAACATCCAGGACAATTGCGTGATGCACGGTTTTCCCGGCCAGGATACGGTCGTGGAGGAGGAGGGACATATCGGCCACGGCGCGATTCTGCACGGCTGTACCATCGGCCGCAACGCGCTGGTGGGCATGAGCGCGGTGATTATTGACGGTGCCAGGATTGGGGAGAATAGCATTGTCGGCGCCTCAGCCTTTGTGAAAGCCAACGCCGAAATGCCCGCCAACCATCTGATTGTCGGCAGTCCGGCCAAAGCCATCCGCGCGTTAAGCGAACAGGAGCTGGCCTGGAAAAAGCAGGGAACGCGGGAGTATCAGATGCTGGTGGAGCGCTGCAAGCAGACGCTGCATCAGGTGGAACCGCTCAAAGAAGCAGAGCCGGACAGAAAGCGTCTCGTCTTTGACGAGAATTTACGGCCAAAGTCATCGTCCTGAGGGGAAAATATGGCAGAAAAATTATCCGCTCAATGCCACTGCGGCGCGGTGGCGTTTACCGTTGAACTCAGCGATGGCTTCAACACCGCTCGACGCTGCAACTGTTCATTTTGCCGGATGCGGGGAGCGGTTACGGTCTCCGCGCCGCTTTCAGGAATCAATATCTTACGCGGGCGGGAGAAGCTCACGGAGTATCGCTTTAACACCGGTGAAGCCGTGCACTTTTTCTGCTCGGTATGCGGGATTTACACTTTTCATCAGCGGCGTTCAAATCCGCAGCAGTACGGGGTGAATGTGGCCTGCATTGCAGGCGTGTCGCCCTTCGATTTTCCCTGCGTGGAGGTCAACGATGGCGTGAATCATCCGAAAGATGGCGGCGGGGGCGTGGTGGGGTATTTGCGCTACGAGAAAAAGTGAAACTCTCCTCCCGCCGGGAAGCAGGAGGAGGCAAATCTTATGCGGCAACGACGCTGTCGATAGCGGCTTTCGCATCAGACTGCGCTTTCGCGGCGACTTCCGGACCGTAAGCGATGCCTTCAGCAAAGACGAAGTTCACGTCGGTGATGCCGATAAAACCGAGGAAAGTAGAGAGATACGGGGTCACCAGATCGGTCGGGGTATCTTTATGGATACCGCCGCGGCTGGTGACGACCACCGCACGTTTTCCTTTTACCAGACCTTCTGGCCCTTTCTCGGTATAGCGGAAGGTGACGCCAGCGCGAGCCACCAGGTCGAAGTAGTTTTTCAGCTGAGTCGGAATGTTGAAGTTGTACATCGGCGCCGCAATAACAATCACATCGTTCGCCTGCAGTTCAGCGATCAGTTCGTCGGACAGCGCCAGCGCTTCCTGCTGACGCGGCGTCAGCGGCGCATCGCTCGGACGCAGGGCGCCAACCAGCTCGCCGTCCAGTACCGGGATCGGATTTGCAGCCAGGTCGCGCACGGTAATAACGTCTTGCGCGTGTTTTTCACGCCATTGTTCAACAAAATAGTCGGACAGCTGACCAGATTGCGAGTACCCTGCCAGAATACTGGATTTGAGAACTAATACTTTGCTCATGGGTGTTTCCTTTTTTAATGTGATTGACGGGCCTGTGCCCTGGTGCTTGATGACACTGTATTCACAATCATGTCACAGAGAAAGCGCAATAAATCGAACTCTGTATTCAGTTTTTTTGAACAAGGCACGAAATGCGCGGATGTGGTACTCTAGCGCAATATTTCATAAGAGATTTTTCCCGGCAGTGCACTGCCCGATAACGCTATGACAGAACAACAAAAATTCACCTTCTCACAGCTCTTTACGCAGCTGGATGGCCTGATGCTGCGCGATAAGTCGCGCTTTGCCCGTCGCCTGCACGGCGTGAAGAAGGTTAAAAATCCTGATGCCCAACAGGCCATTCTGCAGGAGATGGCGCAAGAAATTGAACAGGCGGCAGGGAGAGTCCTGCTGCGCGAAGCCGCGCGGCCAGCGATTTCCTATCCGGATAACCTGCCGGTTAGCCAGAAAAAACAAGCGATCCTCGAAGCCGTGCGCGATCACCAGGTGGTGATTGTGGCGGGGGAAACCGGGTCGGGGAAAACCACCCAGTTGCCGAAAATTTGCATGGAGCTTGGACGCGGCGTTAAAGGCTTAATCGGCCATACCCAGCCGCGTCGTCTGGCCGCGCGTACCGTTGCCAACCGTATTGCCGAGGAGCTGCAAACGGAACCAGGCGGCTGCATCGGTTACAAAGTTCGCTTCAGCGATCACGTCAGCGACAATACGATGGTTAAGCTGATGACCGACGGTATTCTGCTGGCGGAAATCCAGCAGGATCGGCTACTGATGCAGTACGACACCATCATCATCGATGAAGCGCACGAACGCAGCCTGAATATCGACTTCCTGCTCGGCTATTTGCGGGAACTGCTGCCGCGTCGCCCGGATCTGAAAATCATCATTACTTCAGCGACCATCGACCCGGAACGCTTCTCGCGCCACTTTAACAACGCGCCGATTATCGAAGTGTCCGGACGAACCTTCCCGGTTGAGGTGCGCTATCGGCCCATCGTTGAGGACGCCGATGACACCGAACGCGATCAACTGCAGGCGATCTTTGACGCCGTTGACGAGCTGGGACGTGAAAGCGCTGGCGATATCCTCATTTTTATGAGCGGCGAGCGGGAAATTCGCGATACCGCCGATGCGCTTAACAAGCTGAATCTGCGCCACACCGAGGTGCTGCCGCTGTATGCGCGGCTCTCCAATAGCGAGCAGAACCGCGTGTTCCAGGCCCATAGCGGGCGGCGAATTGTGCTGGCGACCAACGTCGCGGAAACCTCGCTGACCGTACCGGGCATTAAGTACGTTATCGACCCCGGTACCGCGCGCATCAGCCGCTACAGCTTCCGGACCAAAGTGCAGCGTCTGCCGATTGAGCCGGTTTCTCAGGCGTCGGCCAACCAGCGTAAAGGCCGCTGCGGCCGCGTATCTGACGGGATCTGCATTCGTCTTTATTCAGAAGACGACTTCCTGTCGCGCCCGGAATTTACCGATCCGGAGATTCTGCGCACCAACCTGGCGTCGGTTATCCTGCAAATGACCGCGCTCGGACTCGGCGATATTGCCGCTTTCCCGTTCGTTGAAGCGCCGGATAAACGCAATATTCAGGACGGCGTGCGTCTGCTGGAAGAGCTGGGGGCGATTACCACTGACGAACAGCAGACCGCCTATAAGCTGACGCCGATGGGGCGCCAGCTCAGCCAGCTGCCGGTGGACCCGCGTCTGGCGCGAATGGTGCTGGAGGCGCAAAAACACGGCTGCGTGCGCGAGGCGATGATTATCACCTCGGCGCTCTCTATTCAGGACCCGCGCGAGCGGCCAATGGATAAGCAGCAGGCTTCCGATGAGAAGCATCGCCGCTTCCACGATAAAGAGTCCGACTTCATGGCGTTCGTCAACCTGTGGAACTACCTGGGCGAGCAGCAAAAAGCGCTCTCCTCGAACCAGTTCCGCCGCCAGTGCCGGGTCGATTTTCTCAACTACCTGCGCGTGCGCGAGTGGCAGGATATCTACACTCAGCTGCGTCAGGTCGTTAAAGAACTCGGCCTGCCGGTGAATAGCGAACCGGCAGAGTATCGCGAAATTCACACCGCGCTGCTGACCGGTTTGCTGTCGCACATTGGTATGAAAGATACCGATAAGCAGGAATACACCGGCGCGCGCAACGCTCGCTTCTCTATCTTCCCCGGCTCCGGGCTGTTTAAAAAGCCGCCGAAATGGACGATGGTCGCCGAGCTAGTGGAAACCAGCCGCCTGTGGGGGCGTATCGCCGCACGCATAGAGCCGGAATGGGTCGAGCCGGTCGCTCAGCACTTGCTCAAACGTTCTTACAGCGAACCGCACTGGGAGCGCGCGCAGGGCGCGGTGATGGCGACGGAGAAGGTCACCGTTTACGGTCTGCCTATCGTCGCGGCCCGTAAGGTCAACTACAGCCAGATTGACCCGGCGCTGTGCCGCGAACTGTTTATCCGCCATGCGCTGGTGGAGGGCGACTGGCAGACCCGCCACGCCTTCTTCCGTGACAACCTGAAGCTGCGCAACGAGATTGAAGAGCTGGAGCATAAGTCGCGCCGCCGCGACATTCTTGTCGACGACGAAACGCTGTTTGAGTTCTACGACCAGCGCATCAGCCATGACGTCATCTCCGCGCGCCACTTCGATAAATGGTGGAAACAGGCCAGTCGCGAGACGCCGGATCTGCTTAACTTTGAAAAAAGTATGCTGATTAAAGAAGGCGCGGAGCAGGTCAGTAAGCTGGACTATCCGAACTTCTGGCACCAGGGCAATCTGAAGCTGCGTCTGACCTATCAGTTCGAGCCGGGCGCAGATGCCGACGGCGTGACGGTGCATATTCCGCTGCCGCTGCTCAACCAGGTGGAAGAGGCCGGGTTTGAGTGGCAGATCCCCGGTCTGCGCCGGGAGCTGATTATCGCCCTGATTAAATCGCTGCCGAAGCCGGTGCGCCGCAATTTTGTCCCGGCGCCAAACTACGCGGAAGCGTTTCTCGGCCGCGCGACGCCGCTGGAGCTGCCGCTGCTGGATTCCCTTGAGCGCGAACTGCGGCGGATGACCGGCGTGACTATTGACCGCGAGGCCTGGCAGTGGGATCAGGTGCCCGATCACCTGAAAATCACTTTCCGGGTGGTGGACGACAAAAATAAGAAGCTACAGGAAGGGCGCTCGCTGCAGGATCTGAAAGATGCCCTGAAAGGCAAGGTACAGGAGACGCTGTCCGCAGTCGCCGATGACGGTATAGAGCAGAGCGGGCTACATATCTGGAGCTTTGGCCGCCTGCCGGAGAGCTACGAGCAGAAGCGCGGCAACTATAAAGTTAAGGCCTGGCCGGCGCTGGTGGACGAACGCGACAGCGTGGCCATCAAGCTGTTTGATAATCCGCTCGAGCAGCAGCAGGAGATGTGGCGCGGCCTGCGCCGCCTGCTGCTGTTGAATATCCCATCGCCGATTAAATATCTGCATGAGAAGCTGCCGAATAAAGCCAAGCTGGGGCTCTATTTCAACCCCTACGGCAAGGTGCTGGATCTGATCGATGACTGTATCTCCTGCGGCGTCGATAAGCTGATCGATGAAGCGGGTGGCCCGGTGTGGAGCGAGGAGGGCTTTGCCGCGCTGCATGAAAAAGTGCGCGCTGAGCTCAACGAGACGGTGGTGGAGATCGCCAAACAGGTTGAGCAGATCCTGACCGCGGTGTTCAACATCAATAAACGCCTGAAAGGTCGCGTCGATATGACCATGGCGCTGGGGCTGTCGGATATTAAATCGCAGATGAGTGGGCTGGTGTATCGCGGCTTCGTCACCGGCAACGGCTTCCGCCGCCTGGGCGATACGCTGCGCTATCTGCAGGCGATTGAAAAACGGCTGGAGAAAATGGCGATCGACCCGCACCGCGACCGCGTGCAGATGCTGAAGGTGGAGAGCGTGCAGCAGGCGTGGCAGCAGTGGCTGAATAAGCTACCGCCCAATCGTCGCCAGGATGAGGACGTGCAGGAGATTCGCTGGATGATTGAAGAGCTGCGCGTCAGCCTGTTCGCCCAGCAGCTCGGCACGCCTTATCCGATTTCCGACAAGCGGGTGCTGCAGGCAATGGAGCAGATTACGGCCTGAGCCGCTGCATTCCCCGGTGGCGCAGGCTGCCGGGGAAATCTGTTGGCGTCAGGCGTTCACCCACGCGAGGGTGAACCCGTCCCAACCTTTGCTGCCCACGGTTTGCAGGGCCGTTACCGTCAGGCGCGGGTCGCTGCCCATCATCGCAATAAACTCCCTGACGCCCTGAACGCGGTCATCTGCGCTATGCGGATCGGTCACTTCGCCGTCGCGCACCACGTTATCGCCAATGATCAGCGTCCCCGGGCGAGAGTAGCGCAAAGCCCAGCGCAGATAGTTTGGGTTATTCGGCTTATCCGCATCGATAAAGATCAGATCAAACGGCGGATGGTCGCCCAGCTTCTCCAGCGTGGCCAGCGCCGGGCCTTCCCGCACCTCAACGAGCTTATCCACGCCCGCCATGCGCAGGTTCTCGCGCGCCACGGCGGCATGGTGCGCATCGGCCTCCAGGGTGACTAATTCGCCATCGGCAGGCAATTCCCGGGCCATCCAGATGGTGCTGTAGCCGCCGAGCGTGCCAATCTCGAGGATGCGTCTGGCGCCCGTCATGCGCACCAGCAGGGCCAGAAACTGCCCCTGATTGGCGGCAACATCGATGGCCGGAAGCCCGGCGCGCTGGTTATTTTCCAGAACCTGGTTGAGCAAGGGATCGTTGGGGATTAACGCTTCCACCAGATAATTATCTACTGCCGACCACTGTTGTTGCATGTCAGATTTCCCGTATTACATCCCTGATGAATCAGACCAGCCGCCTCCCAGCGACCGGTACAAATCGACTTGCGCCAGCAGCAGATTGTTTTTCACCTGCACCACGCTGAGCTGGGTGGAAAACAGCGTACGCTGGGCGTCCAGGACGTCAAGATAGGATGAGTAGCCGTTGCGATAACGGTTTTGGGCAATGCGCAGCGTCTCCCGGGCTACGTCCTCCTGGGCCTGCAGCTCCGTCAGCTGCTCCCCGTAGCGGCCAATAGCATCAAGGCTGTCATTGACCTCCTTAAACGCGCCGCGCACCGTTTTTTCGTAGCTATACAACGCCTGATTGCGCTGGGCCATCGACACGTCTACCTGGGCATTCAGCGCCTGGCGGTTGAGCAGCGGCGCCAGGATGCTGCCGCCAAGGCTCCATAAGCGTAGCGGATTATCCAGCAGGTCGGGCAGAGTGCGATCCTGCATGCTGCCGGTGGCGGTAAGGTTGATGGACGGCAGCAGCTGCGCCTGCGATGACGCCAGCGTGGCGTCGGCGGCCACCAGCTGACGCTGAGCCTGAACGATATCCGGGCGGCGATTGAGCAGGGTTGACGGCAGCTGGGACGGTAGCGACAGCGGCGTCAGCCGGGCAAAGGCGTTGCGCTTAACGGCGCCAGGATTAGCGCCGAGCAGCAGGCTGAGCGCGTTTTCCTGCTGGGCGATTTGGTGTTGCAGCGACGGAATTTGCGCCCGCGTCGAGCGCAGTTCGGAATCCGCCTGCATCAGTTCGAGGCGCGATGTATAGCCGGTCTCGAACTGACGTTTCGCCAGATTAAAGGCATCTTCCCGCGCTTTGAGCGTTTGTTGCGTTACCCGCAGCTGTTCGTCCAGCGAGAGCAGAGTGACATAGCCTGTCGCCACCGAAGAGGCGACGGTCAGGTTCGCCGCGGCGGCGGCGGCTTTTTGCGCCGCCAGACTGGCCTCCGCCGCGCTGGCGGCGCTGCGGTTAGCGCCCCAGATATCAACATCGTAGCTGGCGGTTAGCGCGCCTTTATACACCGTACTGTGGATCGGCAGACCGGTGGCGGCCGACTGCGACCGCGCACGGGTACCGGTCAGACCGGCGTCTAGTGAAGGAAAGAGGCTGCTGTCGGCGGCGTAGACCCGCGCCTGGTACTCGTTGACCCGTTCGCGGGCAATCAGCACGTCGCTGTTGTAGCGTAGCGCCTGGTCGACGTATTGATTAAGCGTACTGTCGTGAAAATTGCGCCACCACACGCCCTCGACCGGGCTGGCGGGGCCGATATCCGCGCGCCAGGCGGCGGGAATATGCAGCGTCGGCGCGGCCTGTGGGATATCAGCTGACTGGCAGCCAACCAGCGCAAGAATAACGGCGAGGGTGAGCGGACGAATCATCGCGTCTCCTCCCCGCGGGTGTCGATGGTGACCTGCACCGACATCCCCGGCCGCAGGCGCTGGCTGTTTTTCTGCCCCTCATCCACGGCGATGCGTACCGGAATGCGCTGGGCAATTTTGACGAAGTTGCCGGTGGCGTTGTCCGGCGAAATGGCGCTGAACTCAACCCCGGTGGCCGGGGAGATGCTCTGCACCGTACCGGTGAATTTCTCGCTGTTCAGCGCATCAACGGTAAAGGTTACCGGCTGCCCGACGCGGACCTCCGCCAGCTGCGTCTCTTTGAGGTTAGCGATCAGCCAGTGCTGCGGCGGTACCAGCGAGGTCAAATGCGTCCCGGCGGTCACGTAGGCGCCAAGGCGCACTGATATTTGCCCCAGCTGACCATCGGCGGGGGCGATAATGCGGGTATTCTGGAGGTCGATCTGCGCCAGTTCCAGCGCGGCCCTCGCACTGGCGACGTCGGCCAGCAGCGAATCCCGATTAACCATTGTCGATTGCAGATCCTGGCGCGACATTTCCAGCGTCGCTTTGGCCTGCTCGATATCCGCAGTCCCCTGCGCCGCGCTGGCGCGGGCGGAATCGCGTTCGCGGATCGAGAGCGAACCGTCGGCGGTCAGCTCCTGAACGCGTTTTAAATCCGCCTGGGTTTTCAGACTTTGCGCGCGGGCGTTTTGCAGCGCCGCTTCGTTACGTACGATGACCGCCTCGGCGCTTTTGCGCTGCTGCAGATTGTTCTTGAGCGCCGCCTCTTTCATCGCCAGCGTGGCTTCCGCCTGATGTACGCGCTGTTTATAGATGCGATCGTCGATCTGAAACAGCACATCGCCGGCTTTCACCTGATTAAAATCCTGAACCTTGACCTCGGTAATATAGCCGTTGACCTGCGGGCTGATAAACGTGGTTTGCCCGCGAACGTAGGCGTTATCGGTAAACTGGCTTTGCCGGGTAAACGGCGGCAGCTGCCAGGCGTAAAGAATAACCAGAACGCCGACAATACCAATTGCCGCGGCGGTAAAAATAGAGACCACGCGAATATTATTACGGGTGTTGGCCTGTTGTTTGGCCGCATCCTGCTGACTCATAATGACTCCAGAGTAAAAATTTTATTTGCTTCCCGTCGCGCGCTTTAACGCAACGCGGGCGGTAATACGTAATCTTATTAAGCGCCAGAAAACCCACACCAGCGTGGCGGCTGAAATCGCTGCCGTCAGCAGATAGGTATCATTGTAAGCGAGAATATTGGCCTGCAGCGTGGCGGCGTTTTGTAGCAGCGTGGTGGCCTGAACGTTGAGCAGGGTGCTGTCGCCAATCTGGCTTTGATACATTTGGCTGTACTGCTGCAAACGTTCAGTAATCAGCGGATTGAGGGTGGTCAACTGGTCGGCGAGCTGGCTGGAGTGAAACTTCTCCCGCCATGTCTGAAAGGTGCCGAGAATGGCCGACCCCAGCAGACCGCCGATATTCTGACTCATGCCGAACAGTACCGAGAAGCTTACCAGATTGCGCTGGTCGGCAATCACGCCGCCAATCCCTGCCAGCATTGCCGGAGCAAGGAAAAAGGCGCTGCCGAAGCCCAGCAGAAACTGGCTGAACATTAGCTGTTCCGGGCGGGTCAGGATGGTCGACTGGCTGTCGAGCAGCGAGGCAACCATGATCAGCGCCAGCGCCGTAGCGGTGGGCCAGTAGAGACGCTGCGGGTTGAGCGTCAGACAGCTGGCGACGATGCCGCAGATGATGCCGGCGAAAATCGACCACGCCAGATTGGTCATCTGTTCATTCTGCAGGCCGACGTACTGCAGCCAGCCGATGACCCCGGTATTTTGCTCCGCCAGCACGATGCGGATCAGCAGCATAATCAGCCCGAGGCGCAGAATGCTGCCGCTGGAGAGCCATTTAATATTGAGTAACGGGTTGCTGCGGTTATGTTCAAAGGCAATTGCGGAGACGATGAGCACCACCGCTCCCGCCAGCGCCCAGCCGATCCACGGCGCTTCAAACCACCAGTCCAGACGCCCCAGCGACAGCACCGCGGTAACCAGCGCCATTCCCGGCGCCAGCAGGAAGAAGGTGATAAAGTCTTTCTTCTCAAAAACTTTTTTACGATCGCTTGGGGGAAGCTTCAGGGCGATCACGCAGGCCAGCGATACCATCGCCAGCCCCAGTTCAAAGAAGTACAGTCCGCGCCACTCGTCAATTTGCAGCAGTTCGGTGGAAAACAGGCGCGCCAGCGGGATCGCCAGCGATGAGCCGGTAATACCGATAGTCAACGCTTTTAGCCGATGGCGGGCGGGCCAGGCCTGCACCTGATAGTAAATGCCTAACGAGCTCAGCGCCGCAGCGACCATCCCGTGGGCGGCGCGTACCATCAGCGCGGAGCTAAGGTCGTTGACGAACAGGTGAAAGAAGGTCACCAGCACATAGAGGACGAGAAAGCCTTCGGTGAAGGCGCGCAGGCCATACTGCTGACGGAATTTTACCAGCAGCAGGTTGATAGAGACGTTCGTCATCACGTAGACCGCCGGAAGCCAGGCTATCTCGGTGGACCAGGCGGCAAAGGTTCCCTGCAACAGTTGCAGGTTAGCGGTGACCACCGCGTTGCCCAGCGCGCCGGTCAGGCAGACCAACAGTCCAACGATCCCGTAGGCAATGCGCCTGGGCGTGCTGTGAATCGGGGTGGAAGGCGAGCCGAGGATCGCCGGTTTTTCGTGCGGAGCCCAGTCGTGGGGCACATAGGGGTTATCTTTACGGCGAGGCATTATTTTTTCTCTACCTCGCGCAGCAGTTTCTCCAGCACGCGCTGAGTCTGCTGCTGTTCGTCGGGCGTGATAGCGGTGAGGATCTCCTCACGCAGTTCATCGGCTACCGTTTTTACCTGCTGATACACCTCAAGGCCTTTAGCGGTGGCGATCAGCAGCCGTTTACGTTTGTCGCGTTCGGTTTTCACCCGCTCAACCAGCCCCAAATCCACCAGCCGATTAAGCAACGGGACGAGGGTCGCGCTTTCGACGCCCAGCTCCTGGGCCAGCTCGCTTTGCGATAGCGGCTGCGCGTTGCGCGCGATAGCGGAAACGGCGACCCAACTGGCCTGGCTCATGCCGAGGTCTTTGAGGCGACGGTTGACCGCCAGCCGCCAATGATGGGCGGTCAAATACAAAAGATGGGAGAAATTTAGCTGTCGGTTATCCATAGATCGGTCTGCAATATCGTTAGAGCTCTAATGATTTTATGTCTGGCAAAAACGAGAATTCAAGTCCGATTGATAAAAACAGGTTAACGGTATGTGCGTTTATTGTGGAAGAAGCTTTGGGAGGGAGGAAGGAGAGTTCTGGTCTCAGCCCGGCTTTAACCGGGCTGAGAAGGGGGATTATCCCGGATAAATACCGCGATCTTTACGCGCCATCAGAATTCGCTCACAGGCCACGATATAGGCGGCAGTACGTAAAGAGCACGCTTTTTCCACCGCTTTATCGTAAACGTGAACGATCGCATCGGTCATAATGCGGTCCATTTTGGCGTTGATCTCTTCTTCGCTCCAGAAGAAGCTGGCCATATCCTGCACCCATTCAAAGTAGCTCACGGTGACGCCGCCGGCATTACAAATGACGTCCGGCACCACCACGATGCCGCGTTCGGCCAGCACGTCGTCCGCTTCCGGATAGGTCGGGCCGTTGGCGCCTTCAAGCACCAGTTTGCAGCTGAGGGTTTCCGCGCGTTCGCGCGTAATTTGACCTTCCAGCGCCGCCGGGATCAGAATATCCATCGGCGTCGTCCAGAACGCTTCTTTGTCAATTTCGCGGGCGCCGGGGAAACCGGCAATTTGCTTGTTCTCGGCCTGCCAGGCGGTCAGCGCGGCCATATCGATACCGCCTTCGTTATACAGCGTGGCGGTATGGTCCTGAATGACCACAATCCGCGCGCCGACGCCAGCGAACAGGCGGGCCGCTTCACTGCCTACGTTACCAAACCCTTGCAGCGCGACCTTCGCGCCTTCGATTTCGATACCGCTGCGGCGGGCCACTTCGCGACCAGTGACGAAGACGCCGCGTCCCGTGGCCTTTTCGCGGCCCAGCGAACCGCCGAGATGAATCGGTTTACCGGTGACCACGCCGGTGATAGTGGTGCCGTGGTTCATGGAATAGGTGTCCATCATCCAGGCCATCACTTTACCGTTGGTGCCGACGTCCGGCGCCGGAATATCTTTTTGCGGCCCGATAATAATGCCGATCTCGCTGGTGTAGCGACGGGTCAGACGTTCCAGTTCACCTTCTGATAAAGAGAACGGATCGACCCGGATACCGCCTTTGGCGCCGCCGTAGGGAATATTGACTGCCGCACACTTGATGGTCATCCAGGCTGAGAGGGCCATGACTTCATTCAGGTCCACATCCGGATGGTAACGCACACCGCCTTTACCCGGACCGCGTGAGAGGTTGTGCTGGACGCGGTAGCCTTCGAAGTGGCGAATGGTTCCGTCGTCCATTTGTACCGGGATATCAACGATCAGCGCGCGTTTCGGATGACGCAGCGTTTCGATCCAGTAGGCCAGATCGCCGAGGTAGGGGGCGACGCGATCGATTTGACGCAGGTAGGTGGTCCATGGAGATGTACTACTTTCAGAAGCGTAAGATAACTTTTCCATAAGAGTCCTGTTTTGCAGTGATAATTATTTTGTTAACCGTGGAAAGATATAGCCATAAAATCTGTAACGAGAATGTTATCACCAATTTAATGGGACGGTATTTGGCAAAAATGCAGAATATGCTGCCGTTATCGGTGGGGTTGAAGTTTTTGTGAATAAAAAAACGCAAAACAGCGTCGACTACGGATGAATATGCATCTTTGTGCATTAAAGCCGTAGTTTTGACCCTTTATCCCTATTTATCAGAATCTTGACTTCCTTCAAAAAGTGAACAAAACGCTATATTTGTGTGTTGACTTTGTTGCATTGCAGTGAGCATCCTTCGGCTGCTGCCGGCAGGGTGAATGGGTTGCCGGCAGCGAATGGCTTTATAACATCTCGCTCCTGGTGGCGACAGCGCCGGGAGCCTGCTTTAAGCGGCTGGCGCAGAAAATCGCGATAAGTGAAATCACCACCGTTCCCGCCAGATACCATGCGACCGGTATCCAGTCACCGTCATATTTTGCCAGCAGTCCGGTGGCGATCAGCGGAGCGGTACCCCCGGCGAGCGCGGCGCCAAGCTGGTAGCCAAGGGTGATGCCGGTGTAGCGAACGTTAGCGCTGAAGATCTCGGAGCAGAGCGTCCCCAATACCGCGGTAACCGGTGCCCACAGAATACCGAAGGCGATCACCGTGGCGAGCGCAATGCCCCACGTGCTGCGGGTATCCAACAGCAGAAACCACGGTACGATAAACAATCCAAGCAGCACCACGCTGAGCGTGTACATTTTCTGGCGTCCGATTCTGTCTGAAAGCAGTCCCATCAGCGGGATCATAACCGTAGCAACCAGCGCACCGAGGGTGACGGCTTCAAGCGCCTGGGATTTTTGATAGCTCAGCGTGGTGGTGGCATAGCTGACCACGAAAGTCGAAAAAATATAGAATGGCGCGGTTTCCACTACTTTGAGGCCCGCAGCAATTAACACTTCGCGCCAGTGATACTTGAGCGTATCGCGCAGCGGCGCCTTTGCTACCTGGCCTGACTGCTTCACCTGTTTAAATTCCGGCGTTTCATCAATATCTTTGCGGATCCACAGACCAATAAGAACCAGCACCGAGCTGAGCAGGAAAGGGATGCGCCAGCCCCAGGAGAGAAACTGCTCTTCGCTGAAAAGGGTCACTAGCGAGACGATAAAAGTGGCCATCAGCATGCCAATGGTCACGCCCGCCTGCGGAATGCTGCCGAAAAAACCTTTGCGCTTTTCCGGTGCGTATTCGTAGGCCAGCAATAGCGCACCGCCCCATTCGCCGCCGATGCCCATTCCCTGAACGATACGTAAGGTTATCAGCAGCGCTGGCGCCCATAAACCGATCATCTCATAGGTGGGAAGCAGACCGATGGCGACCGTTGCGCCGCCCATCAGGGAGAGCGTCAGGACCAGCGTTTTCTTACGCCCGATTCGGTCGCCAATATGTGCGAAGACCACCCCGCCAATCGGGCGAATGAAAAAGGTCAACGAGAACGAGAGCCAGGAGAGGATTAAACCGATGACCGGATCGACCATCGGAAAGAAAATCTTGTTGAATACCAGCGCCGCCGCCGTACCGTAAAGGAAATAATCGAACCATTCAATGGCGCTGCCGGTGAGGCTGGCAATGAGCACCTTTTTGTTTTTCTTGAGAATTGATGTGGTGCTGCTCTCGTGCAAGGTCATCTTTTAGCTACTCCCCCAGAGTCATCACAACCCGGTGACACCTGATGATTTTCAGGTGCAACCTGGCGAGCGATGAGGTTATTTAATTGTTAAGGAAGCTAGGGTTGTATGTTGCATTTGGCAAGTCTGGTCGCCGCGTCAGGGAGCCGTTTTTGCCATTTTTACCGGCGAATCGCGCCGTTATTTAGCCGTTTATTTGAACGTATTCGCTAACAATCGGGCGTATGGTGGTGAGTTATTGAGGTGCAACCGTTCTGTTTTTGGACGTTTCTTGTTATTTCAATCTTGTTACCGCTCAGGCTTTATTAACCCTTAAAGGCGGCTCCGGTTTATCATGGTATCCACAATCCCGTGAAGGGTGACATTGGCGCAAAGGAGAGAACATGTCGGAGCATTTTCCATCGCTGCCGGAGGCGACGCTAGCCGCGGCGAACCAGCTGGGGGCCTGGCTGGCGCAGCATGATTTGCCGCAGCAGCCATCAATCGATGTCGTGGTGCTGGCGGGCAATGCGGTGATCCCAACCATTGATTTCGCCTGCCAGCTGGCGGCGCATCACGCCGTTCCGCTACTGATCAGCGGTGGTATCGGGCATTCCACTTCGTTTTTATACCACGCGGTGTTGAACGATCCGCGCTATTGCACCATCCCGGTAGCCGATCGCGCCGAGGCGCACATTCTGGCCGATATTGCCCACCGGTTCTGGGCTATTCCTCGCGAATACATTGTCGTGGAAGACCGCTCCACCAACTGTGGAGAAAATGCGCGTTTTACCCGGCAAATGCTGGAACAGAGAGGTATTACGCACCGAACGGGCGTGGTGATCCAGGACCCGACCATGCAGCGGCGAACGATGGCGACCTTTGCCCGCGTCTGGCAAGACGCAGCGCATGTGCCGATGTGGTACAGCGCGCCGGGGTGTTCGCCGGTGTTGTGCAATGGCGATAACGGCGTCACCTTTAGCGGCGATAGCAGCGGCCTGTGGCCGGTGGAACGCTATCTGGCGCTGATCCTCGGCGAGCCGCCGCGGCTGGCGGACAATCCGCAGGGTTATGGCCCGTTGGGTAAGGGATTTATCGCTCATGTGGATATTCCGCCGCAGATTATTGATGCGTGGCAGACGCTGCGCAAGGACTGTCTGCTGTCCGATACATTGAGCGCACGCCAGCTGGCTTAGCTATTAGCCTGAACGCTGTCAGTCAGCCGCTGTCTTTGGCAAGCGCAGGGATGGTCCGGACGTATCCGCCGCATTGCCCGTTTGCGTTGGCGATATCGCAAACGGGCAGGTAGTGTTACTGAATTGTGGTTTTTTCAGCGCCGGCTTGGTCTGTTTTTATGAAATATCTCACAAAAACAAACGTCCGGCCTGTCTCTTTGCCCTTTGGACGATAATTTTTAACATCTATTTCACCTGTTAAAAACAATAATCCTGAGGAGCAGACCATGACAGCACCCGTTCAACACCCTATGTATATTGACGGTCAGTTTGAAGCCGGCCGCGGTGATGCATGGATTGAGGTGATCAATCCGGCCACGGAAGCGCTCATCTCGCGTATTCCTGACGGCAGCGCGGAAGATGCGCAGCGCGCGATTCTCGCTGCTGAGCGCGCTCAGCCGGGCTGGGAAGCCTTACCTGCGATCGAGCGAGCGGGGTGGCTGCGTAAAATCGCTGCCGGTATCCGCGAACGGGCCGACGAGATCGCCGCGCTGATTGTCGCCGAAGGCGGGAAGATCCAGCAGCTGGCGGCGGTAGAGGTCTCCTTTACCGCGGATTACCTGGATTATATGGCCGAATGGGCGCGTCGTTATGAGGGCGAAATTGTGCAAAGCGACCGCCCGGGAGAAAACATTCTGGTATTCAAACGCGCGCTGGGCGTGACCACAGGCATCCTGCCGTGGAATTTCCCGTTCTTCCTGATTGCCCGCAAGCTGGCGCCAGCGCTGATTACCGGCAATACCATCGTAATTAAACCGAGTGAGTTTACGCCGAATAACGCCATCGCTTTTGCGCAAATCGTTCATGATATCGGCCTGCCGAAAGGGGTCTTTAATCTGGTGCTGGGCCGCGGCGAAACCGTGGGTCAGGAGCTAGCCGGCAATCCAAAAGTCGCGATGGTCAGCATGACCGGCAGCGTCACCGCAGGGGAGAAGATCATGGCCGCGGCAGCGAAAAACATCACCAAAGTATGCCTGGAGCTGGGCGGGAAAGCGCCGGCTATCGTGATGGATGATGCGGATCTTGAGCTGGCGGTAAAAGCGGTGGTCGATTCTCGCGTGATTAATAGCGGGCAAGTGTGTAACTGCGTTGAGCGCGTGTATGTGCAAAAAGGGCTATACGATCGCTTCGTTAACCGTTTGGGCGAAGCGCTGAAAGCGGTGCAGTTTGGCGATCCGGCAGCGCGCGACGATATTGCCATGGGGCCGTTGATCAATGCCGCAGCGCTGGAGCGGGTTGAGCAGAAGGTAGCGAAAGCGGTGGCTCAGGGCGCACGTATCGCTCTGGGTGGGAAAGCGGTGGAGGGTAAAGGCTATTTCTATCCGCCGACGCTGCTGCTGGACGTGCGCCAGGAGATGGATATCGTTCATGAAGAGACGTTCGGTCCGGTACTGCCGGTCGTGGCGTTTGATACCCTGGAAGAGGCGCTGGCGATGGCCAACGACAGCGATTACGGGCTGACGTCATCAATCTATACCCGCGATTTGAACGTCGCGATGAAGGCGATTAAGGGGCTGAAGTTTGGTGAAACCTATATTAACCGCGAGAACTTTGAGGCGATGCAGGGTTTCCATGCCGGATGGCGTAAATCAGGGATTGGCGGCGCCGACGGGCGTCACGGCCTGAATGAGTATCTGCAAACCCAGGTGGTCTATCTGCAGGCCTGATTTAGCAGAGGAGCGGCGCGTTCCCCGGAGGCGATGCTGCGCATCTGTCCGGGCTGGAGGTTACCAGCCGTCTGCGGTCTCGTAGCCCGGGCAAGGCGCGTTGCGCCGCCCCCCGGGAGAAACGTGCAGAACGTGGCAGACATTCCCGGAGGCGATGCTGCGCATCTGTCCGGGCTGGAGGTTACCAGCCGTCTGCGGTCCGGTAGCCCGGGCAAGGCGCGTTGCGCCGCCCCCGGGAGTTATTTGGCGAATTTATCCAGCACGCGAATCAGCTGGGTCACGAAACCGTATTCGTTATCGTACCAGGCGACGGTTTTTACGAGCTGGAGATCGCCAACTTCTGCGATCTCCAGCTGGGTGGCGTCGTAAATTGAACCGAAATGGCTGCCGATAACGTCTGAGGAGACGATCTCCTCTTCGGTATAACCAAACGACTCATTGTTCGCCGCCGCCTCCCTCATCGCCTGATTAACCTCCTCGGCGGTCACTTTTTTCTCCAGCACCGACACCAGTTCGGTTACCGAACCGGTTTTGGTCGGCACGCGCTGAGCGTGGCCTTTCAGCTTGCCGCTAAGTTCAGGGATGACCAGTCCGATAGCTTTCGCCGCCCCGGTGGTATGCGGAATGATATTTTCCGCCGCCGCGCGGGATGCGCGTAAATCTTTGCCGCGCGGGCCATCAACCAGCGACTGGGTGCCGGTATAGGCGTGAATCGTGGTCATGGTTCCCACTTTAATACCAAAGGCGTCATTCAGCACTTTCGCCATCGGCGCCAGGCAGTTGGTGGTGCAGGATGCTACAGAAATTATCGTATCGTTGGCGTCCAGCGTATCGTCGTTAACGTGATAGACGATGGTCTTCATATCGCCCGCCGGCGCGGAGATCAGAACTTTTTTGGCTCCGGCGGTCAGATGCGCCTGCGCTTTCTCTGATGAGGTGTAAAAGCCGGTACACTCCACGATAAGTTCAGCGCCCGTCGCTTTCCACGGAATATGCTGGGCCTCTTTTTCGGCATAAACGGTGATTTTTTTGCCATCAACGATCAGCGCATCTTCAGTAAAATCAACGCTCCAGGGGAAAGGTCCGTAGTTAGAGTCGTGCTTTAGCAGGTAGGCCAGCACTTTCGGTGAGGTGAGATCGTTAATGGCGACCACCTCTAAGGAACTATTAACCTCCAGTAACCGGCGCAGCACCAGCCGTCCAATACGCCCAAATCCATTAATCCCGAGTTTGCTCATGAAGAATCTCCAGGTCAGTTGAATCGTGATGTGAAAACTTCTCCAGGCTTAGTCCAGCAGTCAGGATAGGGCAACCAGCGAATTTTTTGCCGCGAGAAAGGTGGCCGCTAAATATAGCGGGAAAAGCGTGTAAATCCGGGAGGTTGAGGGTATGACGGAAACGGCTAATAATTTTTTGTTTCAGCGTTATACGCCACGGGCATATTGGCTGCGCAGAGAAAAGGAAAGGGCGGACCCGTAAAGACCCGCCGATGGCGATTATCTGGCCAAAGCGCCTGATTCAGCGAAAGCGGCTAGCGCGGCGCCGTCAAGACGATAGCGCACCCATTCACTTTGCGGCAGCGCGCCAATGCTCAGATAAAAATCGATGGCCGGCTGGTTCCAGTCGAGCACGCTCCACTCTAACCGGCCGCATTCTCTTTTAACCGCTAGCTGAGCAATGGTGCGCAAGAGTGCTTTTCCCGCGCCGTTGCCGCGAAACTCGGGCGAGACGTACAGGTCTTCCATATAGATGCCATTGCGTCCGAGCCAGGTGGAATAGCTGGTGAAGAACACCGCATACCCAGCGACCTTATTTTCTATCTCGCAGATCAGCGCTTCCGTTTTGCTATCGCTGGCGAAAAGGGTGGCCTGGATCTCCTCGACCGTGGTGACCACCTGCTCCGGCGCTTTTTCATACACTGCGAGCTCATAAATCATGTCATAAATTGCTTTTGCGTCCGCCGGGCTGGCCTGACGAATGGTCATATTCATTGAATTACCTGTTGTGCCGTCGTGAGTTTGATACCGCAAAGCATAAACGTTAAGGTTAGAAGAATTAAGTGCAATGAAATCACTGAATGATGAATATTATGCATCCCGCCCTTCGCCGTCTTGATTTAAACCTGCTGCCGGTATTCGAGGCGGTCTACCGCTATCGCTCGGTCCGCCTGGCGGCGGAAGAGTTAGCAATGAGCACATCGGCGTTAAGCCACGCGCTATCCAGACTGCGCGCGGCGCTTAACGATCCGCTTTTTTATCGTGAGGGTCACCGCATGTGCCCCAGCGTATATGCGACCCAGCTCGCGCCGTCGATATCATCTGCGTTAAAGTTTTTAAATCAGGAGCTCACCCCGCAGCCAAAGTTTGTCGCTTCCGCCAGTACCGACTGCCTACAGATCGCGATCACGGATTTCACCGCGCAGTGCGTTTTTCCAACCCTGATGTCCAGACTTCACCACCAGGCGCCGGGTTTGCGTTTCGAACTGCGTTATCTGCCGCATAGTCCGGCGCTGACGGAACTGCTGGCCGGAGAGGTGGACCTGGCGTTGGGTTTCAGCGCGCTCAATGAAGCGGAACATCCGGAACTGGATGAGATTCGCTGGCTGCAGGATGACTATGTTGCGATGAGTAACGAAAGGCGGAACAGACTCACGCTGGCGGATTATCTGGCGGCCCAGCATCTGGTGGTCACTCCGTGGAATGAAAGCCAGGGGGTTCTCGATGTGCAGCTGGCGAAAATGGGCTTCACGCGACATATCACCATCAAAACCCCCTCAATGCTGAGCGCACCGTTTATTATTGCGCAAAGTGAACTGTTGATGGCGATGCCGCGCTCGGCTGCTGAAAAGATGCTCGCAACCGCCGGGGTCAAGATTTTTGAACTGCCGTTTGAGGTGCCGCCATTTGAAGTGAAAATCTATTCCCATAAGCGCAGCGGTCAGCGCGGCGCAAGCCAGTGGCTGAAAGACACGCTTCGGGAGTGGGCGGCGCCGGAGGGCATCTGATGGCGGGTTTGACGAGTCAGCGATATATGCTTAACTCATGATATCAGAAATGTAAAATCTGTGTTAACAATCAAGGCGTGCATTGACTCTACGCGCTGCGCCGCTCATCCATAAAAGATAAGAGAGACAAATTGAAATTAGCCGGACCTCATCCAGATGAACTGCGTCGTCTGCAATCGCTGCGGGCATCCGGGTTACTGAATAGCGGAAAAGAAGAGCGCTTCGATCGCCTGACCAGGCTGGCGCGTACGCTCTACGATCTGCCGGTGGCGTCGATTAGCCTCGTAGGGGAGAACACCCTGCATGTAAAATCCTGCGCCGGACTTGATGTGGATACGCTGCCGAGGGATATCACCTTCTGCGCGCACACCATTCTGCAAACCGATCCTTTAATCGTCAATGACCTGCAGCAGGATATGCGCTTTCACGATAACCCGCTGGTGACGGAAGCGCCGTTTATTCGCTTTTATGCCGGGTATCCGGTTCAGCTACCTGACGGCGCGACGGTAGGTTCGTTCTGCCTTATGGATCATAAGCCGCGTGCTTTTTCCGGACATGAAATACAGATATTGAGTGACCTGGCCGCCATTGTAGAAGATGAATTCAAGGTGCTGGATGCGGCGACCGCCGACGAACTGACGGGGTTATTTAACCGGAGGGGATTTATGTCGTTAGCGGAGTATGCGCTGTTAACAGCCAGACGGCGAAGTGAACCGGCGAGCCTGGTGTTTATCGACCTCGATCGCTTTAAGCTGATTAACGATACCTGGGGCCATGAGCAAGGGGATAAAGCCCTGACGGCAATCGCCGATGTGATGAAGTCTACCTTCAGAGAGTCGGATTTAATTGCCAGACAGGGCGGCGATGAGTTTATCATCCTGCTTGCCAATACCGCCCAGCAGGCCGCGAACAAGGCGATGGAGCAGCTTAGCCAGAATGTTGCCGAGTATAATCAGCAGGCGGGTAATCCGTGGCAGCTGGCGTTCTCATGGGGCTGCGTTGAATACGATCCCCATGAGCACCATAGTCTCAATGACATCGTTGCAGTGGCCGACCGGCGGATGTATCAGGCTAAAACGAGCCATGGCGCAGAGCGCCGGTAGGCGTGTCGCCCGGCGTCGTCTGCCGGGCGTCTGCGGCATCCCCTGCGGTTCAGGCGGGTGATCGCCGCAGCTTGCGCAATCTTAGTGGAGTCCAAGACGGATCAATTCAACGGGCTCGAATTTGCCTTCAGCGCCTTCAACTTCTACTGTCTTATTACGACGCAGCTGGGCAGGAGTAAGACCATTGGCATGTATAGCAACAATTTTACCGGTTTTACCCGTCCCGTTAATCATTACCTGACTACCGTTAGTAATAGGGTTGCGGTTACGATCGTAAGTGATCATGGCTATTTCTCCTCTTAATAATCTGCAAATAAAACTCCGCTTAACCACCAGGCTTACTCCCGGCAACGGACGTAATACAAATACGCCTCTGAGGCTGGCGTTTTTTTGTTTTTGATCAACATCACACTTTTTAGCGGTCAGCGAAGGCCATTTCCTGACCGTTCGTCCGCGCGTTATGCTTCCGCAGGTCTTTGACTTTGTACACTATGGTTGCGGATGCTCAGGTTGCAGACGCGGTTGCGGCTGCTAAACTTTTGGCGGGCATAACGGAGCGGAACGATGAACAACAAAGACGAGCAAACGGGGCTGATCGGGCTTGCGATTGGCGCAGCGGTCATTGGCCTGGTGTCTGACCAGAAGCCAATTAATCGGGAAAGTATTGTTGAGGAACTGATGCGGTTAGGCAGGCAGAAGGGAGATGGCGTCGAGGACGAGATTTTTAAAAAAGCGGCAACGCTGGTGCGAAAGGGGATATAAACCCCGATAAAGAGATAAACGAAGCCCGGGTATCAGAAAACCCGGGATTACACCGGGAGCAAAGTCATCATTAGCCAGGCTAAAAAAAAGCATATCAGCGTCATATACCAGACAAAACTCATTTTACCACCTGACTCTACAGCGCCATGCCAATCACTGCGTTAACCACGGATGAAGCCATTAACACGCCGCCAACGATATAACAGGTTCGGTTCTTTCGGCTCGCGGCTAAGGCCAGAAGAACAATAGCTGCGGCAAAGAATGGGATAGCTATGATGCTAAATGTGTTCATGATTCCCTGAGGCCTTATTCGTCAATATTCCCGCAAGTGGCTTCGCGGTTAAGAAGGCATAGACCGCGATTCGAAATCTACCGGAACCCGGTTAATCTTCCTGCATCCACATATCGGCTTCTTCAAACATTTCCTGCACGGCGCGGCTGATCTGCTCCTTCTCGTGCTTGCTGGCGTCGGTATTAATCGAAGCTAAAGTCATCATCGGTTTTACGCGGACGTCGGCATCGGGAAAAATGCGGTGAACTCGCTTTGTCAGTTCATTAAGAATGATCTCTTTAGCGCCGGCCAATCCCTCGAAATTTCTTTTGTCATAAATCAGTTCTACAAACATGCGTTATCCCGGTTATTTTGATGACAGCCAGTATTGTACTGTAATTATATACAGCGTCAAGGCGACAGAATAAGTTCCTCGCGCAGGCGCGATCTCTGCTTTTGCATCAAATGCCGGAGTAGGGCAATTGTTTTTTTATAAGTACGTAAAAGTTAATGAATTTTTAATAAAAGGTGGTTATGTTGACTCCATCACCATCTTTTTAAGGGTTTTCCATGCGCGATAAATACTCTGGCCTGCAGATAGGCATCCACTGGCTGGTTTTTTTATTAGTGATTGGCGCGTACGCGGCGATGGAGCTGCGGGGCTTTTTCCCGCGCAGCGCGCGGCCTGCCATTAATATGATTCACGTCTCGTGCGGTATTTCTATCTTTGTTCTGATGGTGGCGCGCCTGATCGTGCGCCTGAAATCACCGGCGCCGCCGATAGTCCCCAAACCATCGCCGATGATGACCGGCTTCGCGCATCTCGGGCATCTGGTGATCTATCTGCTGTTTATCGCGCTGCCGATCATCGGCATGGTCATGATGTACTATCGCGGCAACCCGTGGTTCGCTTTTGGTCTGACCATGCCGCACGCAGCGGAAAGCGACTTTGAACTGGTGGATAATCTGAAAGCGTGGCATGAGCTGCTGGCCAATACCGGCTACTTTATTATCGGCCTGCACGCGCTGGCGGCGCTGATGCACCATTATTTCTGGAAAGATAACACGCTGCTGCGGATGATGCCGCGTAAGCGTTAAACCCCGCTAAACCCGCTTCGGCGGGTTTTTTGTCGCTCTTTATTTTAATTGTGATAAAAATGTTATCAACAATAAAAAAAGGGGAAGGGTATGAAAGTCAGACTTGCCATCGCAGAAGAGGCTCCGGCCCTTTGGGAAGTTCGTAATCAGGCGATTCGCCACGGCTGCCGTGAAAGCTATGCTGCGGAAGTCCTCCAGGCCTGGACTCCCGACAACATGCCTGAAGGTTATCGCCATGCGGTGCGCGATAATCCATTTTTTGTTGTTGATGATGGGCAGGGCAAGCCAGTCGCCAGCGGCTATCTGGATATCAAAGCGGGTAGCGTTGAAGCCATATTTACTTTGCCGACCTGGGAGGGTAAAGGCTGCGCCAGCATGATTATGGCGGCGATTATCGGGGAGGCGAAACAACGCAAGTTCAGGCACATTACCCTCGATGCAACGCCAAACGCGGCCGGTTTTTATCTGCGCCTGGGATTCACTTCAACCGGCGAAAAGCGCTGGCATTCGAACATGGCGAACGCCGACTTACGCTGTGAATCGATGATCCTTAGCCTCGACTGAGCGCAAATTCTCGCCGCTATGCTACGGTTAAAGCGGCGAAGCCATTTGCCTCATGGCAATAATAAATATAGTATACCCCCCTATATGATATGGAGGGCGACACCATGCCACATTCACCTGAAGATAAAAAGCGTGCCCTCAGCCGGGTAAGGCGCATCCGTGGCCAGGTTGAAGCGCTCGAGCGGGCGCTGGAATCTGGCGAACCCTGTATGACTATTCTGCAACAGATTGCCTCTATTCGCGGCGCCGCTAACGGCCTGATGGGGGAGATGGTTGAGATTCATCTGCAGGACGAACTGGTTAGCGGCGAAACGACGCCAGACCAGCGCGCCGCCAGAATGGCGGAAGTCGGGCATCTGCTACGATCCTATTTAAAATAAAATCACCACGAGGAAGAGAGATATGAAATCACGTGCAGCCGTCGCGTTTGGCCCAGGCCAGCCGCTTTCAATCGTTGAGATTGACGTCGCGCCGCCGAAAAAGGGCGAAGTGCTGGTGAAGATCACCCATACCGGCGTATGCCATACCGATGCTTTCACCCTCTCCGGCGACGATCCGGAAGGCGTCTTCCCGGCGGTGCTGGGTCATGAAGGCGGCGGTATTGTCGTCGAGGTTGGCGAAGGCGTAACCAGCCTGCAGCCGGGCGACCACGTTATTCCGCTCTACACCGCCGAATGCGGCGAATGTAAATTCTGTAAATCAGGCAAAACCAACCTCTGTCAGGCGGTTCGTGCTACCCAGGGTAAAGGCCTGATGCCGGACGGCACCACCCGTTTCTCTTATAACGGTGAACCAATCTACCACTACATGGGGACCAGCACCTTTAGCGAATACACCGTAGTGGCAGAAATTTCGCTGGCCAAAGTAAACCCGCAGGCGCCGCTGGACAAAGTCTGCCTGCTGGGCTGCGGCGTCACGACCGGCATCGGCGCGGTGCACAACACGGCGAAAGTGAAAGAGGGCGATACCGTCGCCGTTTTCGGGCTTGGCGGCATTGGTCTGGCGGTGATTCAGGGCGCGGTACAGGCGAAAGCCGGGCGCATTCTGGCGGTGGATACTAACCCGGAAAAATTCACCCTCGCCAAAGAAATGGGCGCCACCGACTTTATCAACCCAAATGATTACGATAAGCCGATTCAGGATGTGATTGTTGAGCTGACCGACGGCGGCGTCGACTTTAGCTTCGAGTGTATCGGTAACGTGAACGTGATGCGCGCGGCGCTCGAATGCTGCCATAAAGGCTGGGGCGAAAGCGTGATTATTGGCGTTGCTGGCGCAGGCCAGGAGATCAAAACGCGGCCATTCCAGCTGGTCACCGGGCGCGTCTGGCGCGGCTCCGCCTTCGGCGGCGTCAAGGGACGCACTCAGCTGCCGGGCATGGTGGAAGACGCGATGGCGGGCAAAATTCGCCTCGACCCGTTTATTACCCACCGTATGCCGCTGGATCGGATCAACGAAGCTTTTGACCTGATGCATGAAGGGAAATCAATTCGTACCGTCATCCATTTCGGTGATAACTGATTTTTCAGTCCAAACATAACCCGGGCTTGCCCGGGTTATTTCTGAATATACGCTATTCTCGCCGCAAATTTTCATAACCGCTATGCCACCGCCGCTGTTCCCGACGCTCCCGTTCTCGCTGAATATCTGATTTTTCATCTTCCCAGACCGCGCAGTGCGGGCCGCTAAAAACCTCGCAGGGCGGCTGGTTAGCGGTGAGCGGGTTGGCCGTTTTCTCTTCCCAGATCGTCGGATCGCGCAGGTCCACTTCCGGGGCCTTCAGCGCCTGTGCGGAGGCAGCGGCTAACGCCAAAACGGTGCCTGCGAGCAGGCGGCAGGTTGAACTTTTCATCCATTATCCTTGTTCAGTTTTTATTATTGATAACCATTCGCAATAATAACATGACTGAATGAAAATGGCGCGTTCAGGGAGATGAGAAGACAATTTCGCTGTCGTGATGTCGTGATGTCGTGATGTCGTGATGTCGTGATGTCGGGTAGCGGCTGGCGCCTGACCCGACCTGCAACACCGTGGATAACCACCGCTGGTAGGCACAGTAAGGCGTTTACGCCACCGGGCAATATCCAGGAAAGGTACTTCGCCAGTAAAAAGGGCCCCGGCTGGGGCCCTGAGGATTACTCCTGCTCCGGGAGCGCGTAGGCAATAATATAATCGCCGCGGTCCGGGGACTGGCGAGCGCCGCCCGCATTGATGATGATGTACTGCTTACCGGTTTTCGGCGAGACATAGGTCATCGGGCCGGACTGGCTGCCGACCGGCAGACGCGACTTCCAGATCTCTTTACCGTTGGCGGTATCAAACGCGCGCAGGTAGAAGTCCTGGGTACCCGCGAAGAACAGCAGGCCGGACTGGGTGGCAAGCGAAGCGCCCAGCGTCGGCATGCCGATAGGGATCGGCATATGCATGCGGATCCCCAGCGGACCGGTGTCCTCTACGGTGCCAACCGGAACCTGCCACACCAGCTTGCCGGTTTTCAGATCGACCGCTGACATCGTGCCGAACGGCGGTTTCTGGCAAGGAATGCCCAGCGGCGACAGGAAGCGCTCGCGCATGGCGCCGAACGGGGTGCCTTCCATCGGCACTATCCCCATTTCGATACCGCTGGCGTCTTTCGCTACGTTGGCGCGCGGAACCATATAGTTGGCGAGGCCAAGGCGCATATCGTTGACGAACATCAGGCTATTATTCGGGTCAACCGACACGCTGCCCCAGTTCATCCCGCCCAGCGAGCCAGGATACTGCAGCGAACGATCTTCGCCCGGAGGGGTGAAGACACCCTGATGGCGCATCTCTTTAAACTGAATGCGGCACAGCAACAGGTCGACTGGCGTCGCGCCCCACATATCCGACTCTGTCAGCGTCTCGTTGCCGATCATCGGCATGCCAACGGAATAGGGCTGGGTCGGGGAGTAGCGCTCGCCTTTGACGTTGCCCGCAGGGACAGGGCGTTCCTCAACTTTGGCGACTGGTTCACCGGTGGCGCGATTGAGCATAAAGATCATGCCCTGTTTACTGGTTTGCACCAGTACCGGGGTGGTGCCGCCTTTACCGTCAGGAAGATCGTACAGCAGCGGCTGCGAAGGCAGGTCGAAGTCCCAGAGATCGTGGTGGGTGGTCTGATAATGCCAGCGTACCTGTCCGGTCGTCGCATCAACGGCCACGATGGAAGAGCTGTATTTATCGTCCAGCGCGGTACGTTCGCCGCCAAAGAAGTCTGGGGTAGCGTTACCGGTAGGCAGGTAAATCAGATTCAGCTTCGCGTCATAGGACATGGCCGACCAGACGTTCGGCGTACCGCGGGTGTAGGTTTGCCCTGCAGGCGGTTCACCGGTCAGGTTCGGGTTGCCCGGATCCCATGCCCACGCCAGCTTGCCGGTGTGAACATCATAGGCGCGAACCACGCCCGGAGGCTCGCCGGTGGAGAAGTTATCCGCCACGCGACCGCCAACCACGACGACGTTACCCGCCACCAGCGGCGTAGAGGTTTGCTGGTAGTAACCTGCTTTGATTTCCCCCATCCCCACGCTAAGGTCAACGATACCGTGGTCGCCGAATGCGTCGCAGAGTTTACCGTTATCGGCATCAATGGCGATCAGACGGGCGTCGGTAGTTGGCAGGAACAGACGGCGGGAGCAGGCGGCCGGCTGCGCATCGGCGGCAGAGGACACCTGGGCCTGGCTGTCTTCGTAATAGCCTAAACCACGGCAGCGCTGCCAGTTCGGCGCGGTGGCTTTTGAATCATAGCGCCACTTCTCTTTACCGCTATCGACATCCAGCGCCAGTACTTTGCTGTAGGGCGTACAGACGTAAAGCGTATCGCCAATCTGCAGCGGCGTATTCTGGTCTTCCGCGCCGGAGCCGTTGCTCTGCGGGATATCGCCGGTATGGGCGATCCAGGCGACCTGCAGCTGGTTCACGTTCTGTTTGTTAATCTGGTCGAGGGCGGCGAAGCGATCGCCGTGGGTGGTGTTGCCCCAGTGCGCCCAGTTCTTCTGCTGCTCGCCGGCGGCGACCGGTTTAACCGGCACCGCCTCGCTGGCGCTGACCAGAGGCTGAGATTTGAACATCCAGCCGAAACTTGCCAACAGGACCACTGCCAACACCGCTGCCAGGCCAAACGCGGGCCCTTTTTTCGCAGGCTGGCGGGAAAGGAACGGCCACACCAGCGCGCACAGGAAGGCCAGCACGCCGAGCGCGAAAAGGCGCGAGAACAGCGGCCAGTAAGTCCACCCCGCGTCGCTAATCGCCCAGACGATCGAGACGAGAAACGCCAGCCCATACAGCAGTATGCCGCCGCGACGGTTGCGGAAAATGAGCGCTGAGGCGATCACCATCACCAGGCCCATAATCGCAAAATAGAACGTCCCGCCGACCGAGGCGAGCTTTGCACCAAGAATACCGATAGCCAGACCGATGATCAGCATCAGTCCGGCGAGAAGCCACTGCAGGATCCGTGGGAACCCTCGCGGCACGTTGCCAGTTGCCATTTTTGTCTCCTTAACCACCCCTGAACAGGCGTGAACCAGATGAATCAAATTTTCAAGTTAACTCTTTTGAATGAAGTGACCGTGGCCTTCATAAAAGCGGGTTTTTTGCTGTTATTGATTTCGAGTGAACCATTTGGTGAAATCGTGGCTATGATAGATCTGTTAAATAAATTTGCGCAATTGTTAATGAATGATTTCGCACTAATTGATTATTGTGATGAATGACGTTAGTGAATCGCTGGAAAAAGAGGCTGCGTTTCCCCGGCGGCTGGAGGGGCGGCGCCGGGAGAAAAGCGGAAGACGCCGGTCAGACCGGCATAGATTTGCGAATGGCGCTCAGCAACGTTTGGCTACCGGCGGTGAGGGTGGCATCCACGCGGGTCAGAATACCGATAGGTTCGCCAGCGCCCTGAGTGGGTATGGGCAGCGCGGCGAGCAGTCCACGGCGCAGATCGTCCTTCACCGCGCCGGAGGGGACGAACCACACGTAGTCGTAATCGACAGTGAGCTGGCGCGAGAGCGAGGCCGACAGCGTTTCGATGCAGCCAGTGGGAATTTTACAGCCCTGGCTTTGCAGCAGGGCTTCCGCATTCTGTCGCGGCAGTGTGCCTTTTGGCGATACCACCACCGGCCACTCCATCACCCGGCTCAGGGTAACGGTTTCCTGCAGCAGCGGGTGCCCCGGACGAACCACCAGCTTCAGCGATTCAAGAAACAGCAGCTCATAGTTCAGACCGCTCATCAACTCCGGATCGGACATTCTTCCGATGCCGATATCGATTTCTCCCGATTTCAGGCCCGCCAGCAGCATGGTGTTATTCATGGTCGCGACCTGCAGGGTGATATCCTTTTGCTGCTGGTGAAACTGGCCAATCACCGAGGGCAGAATCCCCAGCGCAGCGGTTGGCAGCGCTCCGATACGCACGATGTCGTTGCTGAGGCCTTCTTTACGATTCAGCGCTTGCCCGGCGGTATTGAGCGCGTCCAGCACTTTCACCGCATGGGTAAGAAACTGTTCCCCGACCAGCGTGAGCTGAGCGCCAAGGCGTCCGCGCTCAAACAGCCGCGTACCGGTAAGCTGCTCCAGTTCATTCAGGGTTTTGGACAAAGCCGGTTGGCTAAGGTTTAAGGTTTCAGCCGCGCGCCCAAGAGTTCCCTGTTGAGCGACGGCCACGAAGGTATGTAGATGGCGCAAGCGAATGCGCTGACTGAAAAGACCATTTTTTTGCATAATCAATGTTAAGAACTGAGGCTGACCGGTGACAAGTAAGGGTGTTTAAATTTGTTAACTTCATAGCAAAATATTATTAACATTTTATATTATTATTTTACAAGTTGATTTTGTTGAGATTGTGGAAAAGCGCCGCCTCTGGCTGGCAGAGGCGGAGAAGGAACGGGCAAATTTAGATATCGAAGAACACGGTTTCGTTGTCGCCCTGTAAGTGAATATCGAAGCGATAAACGATTTCCGTGCCGCGCACTTCGCGCTGCCCGATGAGGGTCTGACGGCGAACTTCCCACTCAATCAGATTGAGTACCGGATCGGCCTGATTAGCGTCCTGCTCGTCGGAGAAGTACATCCGCGTATTAAGGCCAATGTTTATTCCGCGCGCCACCACCCATAAATTGACGTGAGGGGCCATTACGCGGCCATCACGGCCCACCACGGCGCCGGGTTTAATGGTTTCGAAGCGCCAGATACCGCTGGTAAAGTCCGAGCAGCTGCGCCCCCAGCCGCGAAACTCCGCATCCAGCTTTTTGTTTTGCTGCCGATCGTCCGGGTGATTGTAGCGCCCGGCGGCGTTGGCCTGCCAGATTTCCAGTAGCACATCGCGCACCGGCGTTCCGGAGCCATCGATGACTCTGCCTTCAATGGTAATGCGCTCACCCTCGGTCGCAGGGGTCGTCAGCGTTGGGCCAAAGTTGTTCTCAAAGATATGAAATCCGGCGGCGTCCGGCGCCAGGCCGATATGCACATAAGGACCGGCGGTTTGTGAAGCGGTTTCGGGTAAAAAATCTCTCATCGGGCGGCCCCCTGCGTGCGGTTTTCAAACAGCGTGGCGCGGTGGCCACGCAGCACGAGATCAAAACGGTAAGCCAGCGAGTCCAGCGGTACGGCGGCATGGGTATCCAGCTCGGCGATCAGCGTCCTGATGGCATCGTCGTTATTGATGGTTTTGACGATAGGACACTGTTTGATCAGCGGATCGCCTTCAAAATACATCTGCGTAATTAAACGTTGTGCCCAGGCGTCTCCGGAGAGAGAGAAGTGAATATGCGCCGGGCGCCAGTCGCTTACCTGGTTGCGCCACGGGTAGGGACCGGGTTTGATGGTGCGAAAACAATAATAGCCGTTCTCGTCGGTCAGCACGCGTCCACAGCCGCCAAAGTTCGGGTCGATCGGCGCCAGATATTGATCCTTTTTATGTCGGTAGCGTCCGCCAGCGTTGGCCTGCCAGACTTCGACCAGCGTATTTTTCATCGGCCGACCGAATCCATCGCGTACGTAGCCGTGCACAATAATTCGCTCGCCAATCGGCAGGCCGTCTTTGGCGTAATTCAGGATCAGGTCGTTATCGAGCGCGCCGAGATCGTCGCTACTGAAAACCGGCCCGGTGATTTCCGAAAGTGAATTCTGTAGGGAGATAAGCGCATTGCGCGGCGAGCGCAGAACGCTGGTTTTATAGCCCGGCGCGTAAGCCGGAGGATGGCTGCTATAGTCGCGATGCAGAACCTCGCGCGGTGACCATTTGTCGTTCATCAGGGTACTCCGTTTTATCGGTAGAGAGGCATATCGTTGTTATGTCGCCACAAGCAGTGTGTGTAAATGTTTTGTTAATTTAAAGTGAAATTAAAGGGTGTTTAACATAACTACTGGTTATGAAGTGTTCAGGCGAAATTAAACGGGCAGCTACCGGCATCACAGTTTGTAAATTCTTCCCACCGTCTTCAGACAGCTTTTCTACACTCCAGGGAGAATTCACTGGAGGTAAGACATCATGGCGAACACCATCACGGCTGATGAGATTCGGGAGTGCTTTTCGCAGGCGATGTCGGCGATGTACCAGCAGGAAGTTCCGCAGTACGGGACGCTACTGGAGCTGGTGGCCGACGTTAATCTGGCTATTCTGGAGAATAACCCGAAGCTGCATGAACAACTGGCTAACGCCGATGAACTGGCGCGGCTGAACGTTGAACGCCACGGCGCGATCCGCGTTGGTACGGCGGAGGAACTGGCGACCTTGCGTCGCATGTTTGCCATTATGGGAATGTATCCCGTTAGTTATTACGATCTGTCGCAGGCTGGCGTGCCGGTTCACTCCACCGCGTTTCGTCCCGTTGATGACGCCGCGCTGGCGCGCAACCCGTTTCGTATTTTTACTTCGCTTCTGCGCCTTGAGCTTATCGCTAATGACGCGTTGCGTAAGCGGGCGGCGCAAATCCTTTCCGGGCGCGATATCTTCACCCCACGCTGTCGTGAACTGATTGCGCTTTATGAACAGAAAGGAGAATTCACCGCCGCAGAGGCCCGGGAGTTCGTCGAACAGGCGCTGGAAACCTTTCGCTGGCATCGACAGACCCTCGTCGATGAAGAAACCTATCATGCGCTGCACGATGAGCACCGGCTGATTGCCGATGTCGTCTGTTTCCCCGGCTGCCACATCAATCATCTGACTCCGCGCACCCTGGATATCGATCGGGTACAGGCGCTGATGCCTGAATGTGGCATCGCCCCGAAGGCGTTGATAGAAGGGCCGCCGCGCCGCGAAGTGCCTATTTTACTGCGCCAGACCAGCTTTAAGGCTCTCGAGGAGCCGGTGATGTTTGCCGGAGAGCATAAAGGCACGCATACCGCTCGCTTTGGTGAAATCGAGCAGCGCGGGATTGCCCTGACGCCGAAAGGCCGCGCGCTCTACGATCGTCTTCTGGGCGAGGCGGGGGTGGGCAAGGATAACCTCAACCATCAGCGTCATCTGCAGGAGGTGTTTAGCGCGTTTCCGGACAGCGAATTCCTGCTGCGTCAGCAGGGACTGGCATACTTCCGCTACCGCCTGACCCCTGCCGGAGAAGCCCATCGTCAGGCGTTTCGCCCCGGAGACGATCCGCAGCCGCTGATCGAACGCGGCTGGGTGATTGCGCAACCGATTATTTATGAAGACTTTTTACCGGTAAGCGCCGCCGGGATATTTCAGTCGAATCTGGGCAACGAGGTGCAGACCCGCAGCCACGGCAACGCCAGCCGGGAGGCCTTTGAGGAGGTGCTGGGCTGTGCGGTTTATGACGAGTTCACCCTCTATCAGCAGGCGGAAGAGCGCAGCAAACGACGTTGCGGTCTGCTGTAAAATCAGTACTCTGCTGGCATGAGTCGTTAAAGGAAGCAGGTCATGCAGAATCCGTCCACCCCGCTGGTGAAAACCCGGCAGGGGATACTATCCGGCACCTCTGAAGAGAACATTCATATCTGGCGCGGTATTCCCTATGCCGCGCCGCCCGTCGGCGATCTTCGCTGGCGCGCGCCGCAACCTGCTGCCCGCTGGCAGGGCGTGCGCCGGGCAGAGACCTTCTCGGCCTCCAGCTGGCAGGATATTGAATACTGCCGCGAGCTCGGCGGCGGCGATCCCGGCAGCTTTTCCGAAGATTGCCTCTACCTTAATGTCTGGTCGCCCGCCGCCCGATCGCAGCCGCTGCCGGTTATGGTCTGGCTGCACGGCGGGGGCTATACCATCGGCGCGGGAAGTTTGCCGCCCTATGACGGCAAAGCCTTAGCTTCTCGCGGCGTGGTAGTGGTGACGGTCAACTACCGGCTCGGGCATCTGGGCTTTTTTGCCCATCCGGCGCTGGAAGGGGAAGACGGCGAGCGTATCTATAACTTCGCGCTACTCGATCAGATCGCCGCCCTGCAGTGGGTGCAGGAGAACATTCACGCCTTTGGCGGCGATGCGGCTAACGTGACGCTGTTCGGCGAATCCGCCGGCGCGCGCAGCGTGCTGTCGCTGATGGTTTCGCCAAAGTCCAGAGGCTTGTTCCATAAAGCGATAATCCAGAGCGGCTATACCTTGCCCGATCTGCCGCGAGAGAAGGCGCTGGCGAAGGGGCAGCTTATTGCGGAACACTTTTCTTTGCCGCAGGCCAGCGCCGAACAGCTGCGGGCGATTCCGGCGCAAGCGTTCTGGTCGTTGACCGCGCCGTTGACCATCGGCCCGGCGCCCGTGGTTGGCGATGCCGTGCTGCCGCAGCCGATGCTGGAGACTTTTTTTAGCGGACGCCAGCATCCCCTGCCGGTGATGATCGGTTCGAACAGCGATGAGGCGAGCGTCATGGCGGTGTTTGGCGTCGATATCGCCGGGCAGATCCAGAAGCTTCGCCGTGAACGCCGTTTCGGTCTGGGTCTAATTAAATTGCTCTATCCCGGCGTGAAGGGAGATGAAGCGCTGGGGCGCGAAGTTTGCCGGGATATGGCCTTTACCACTCTGGGCTATGTGGTGATGCAGGCTCAGCAGCGAGTAGGGCAACCGTGCTGGCGCTACTGGTTTGACTACGTGGCCGAGGCGGAACACCAGACCTATCCGCACGGCGCGTGGCACGGTAATGAAGTGGCATACGTTTTTGACAATCTCGACCTTGCCGAGCCGGTACGAAATTATGCCAACGATCGCGACAGAGACTTTGCCGCCCGGGTCGCCGACTATTGGGCGAACTTCGCTCGCTTCGCCGGCAATGACTGTCATGAACTCTCAGGGCCGGTACGCTGGCCCGCCAGCGTGCGCGGACGGGATCGCCTGCTGCGAATCGGGCTGCACAAACGGGCCGGCTTTAAGGTGGAGAACCGCTTTATGCGCGCGCGTCTGGCGCTGTTTCGTCGGGTCATGAAGCATCATGTGACGCTGGATTAACATTGTTCACAAAATCTCCGCTAGCCGGGTGGCGTTCTGCAAATGGGACAATGCGTCCCACTTTCGGCGGCTAATTCTCAGCCAGTGATTACACTATGATCAGCCTTATTAACACCATCTCCGCAGAATCGGCGTTCTGACGGAAAATCTGACGTTAAAATGAGGAAGAAATCATGGCCAAACCGTATGTTCGTCTGGATAAAAATGATGCCGCCGTGCTGCTGGTCGATCATCAGACCGGATTGCTTTCACTGGTGCGCGATATTGATCCTGATAAATTCAAGAACAACGTCCTTGCCCTTGGCGACCTGGCGAAGTATTTCGGTCTGCCGACCATCCTGACCACCAGCTTCGAAAACGGCCCTAATGGTCCGCTGGTGCCTGAGCTGAAAGAGCAATTCCCGGATGCCCCCTATATTGCGCGCCCGGGTAATATTAACGCCTGGGATAACGAAGATTTCGTTAAGGCAGTGAAAGCGACGGGCAAGAAGCAGCTGATCATTGCCGGGGTGGTGACGGAAGTGTGCGTGGCTTTTCCGGCGCTATCGGCTATTGAAGAGGGGTTTGATGTATTTGTGGTGACCGACGCTTCCGGCACCTTTAACCCGATTACCCGCGATGCGGCCTGGGATCGGATGTCGCAGGCTGGCGTGCAACTGATGTCGTGGTTTGGCGTTGCCTGCGAACTGCATCGCGACTGGCGTAATGATATCGAAGGACTGGGCACGCTGTTCTCCAACCATATCCCGGATTATCGCAACCTGATGACCAGCTTTAATCTTCTGAATCAAAAATAAGCTTCTCTGCGGCCGGCGCTCGGCTGGCCGCTTCCTCTTTCTCTTCACTGTCGCTGAATTAAGCAGCAAACGCCGCCGGTTGGCGAAATCATCGCCGCCCCTGGCTATCGGCAATTCGGTCTGGTCCGGTGGACATATTTTTTTCACCTGATTTCTGCCCTCAACAATTGGATTATCAATCGTTTTTGTCTAGAGTGAGCGACATTCACGACGCATGGGTTTGTTACGTCGCGTCTCAATTCACATATGAAGAAGGATGCTCTCTCAGGCATGAACCGCAGACGTTTTCTCAAATCTTCCATGGCTGTTGCCGCCGTATGCGGAACGTCAGGAGTCGCCTCTCTATTTTCTAAAGCCGCATTCGCCGAAGATTCGGGAATTGCCGATGGGCAAACGCGCCGTTTTGATTATAGTGTCCTCCAGTCGATGGCCCACGATCTTGCCCGTCAGCCATGGGGCGGCGCGCCTCGCGATCTGCCGCCAACCCTGGCAACCCTGACGCCGCAGGCCTACAACAGCATTCAGTATGACGCCGCGCACTCCCTGTGGAGCAACATTGAAGAGCGCAAGCTGGATATCCAGTTTTTTCACGTGGGAATGGGGTTCCGCCGCCGCGTGAGAATGTTCTCGCTGGATTCACAAACTCAACAGGCACGTGAAATACACTTCCGGCCTGAACTGTTTAAATACAATGATGCCGGCGTCGACACCAAACAGCTGGTGGGCCAGAGCGACCTGGGTTTTGCCGGTTTTCGCGTATTTAAGGCCCCTGAACTGGCGCGTCGCGACATCGTCGCGTTCCTCGGCGCCAGCTACTTCCGCGCGGTGGACAGCACTTACCAGTACGGTCTTTCCGCCCGCGGCCTGGCGATCGATACCTTTACCGATACGCCGGAAGAGTTTCCTGACTTCACCTCTTTCTGGTTTGAGACCGTTAAACCGGGAGCCACGGTATTTACCGTCTATGCGCTGCTCGACAGTCCAAGCGTCACCGGCGCCTATAAGTTCATCGTTAACTGTCAGGAGACGCAGGTGATCATGGATGTGGAAAACCATATCTACGCGCGCAAAGACATCAAGCAGCTGGGCATCGCGCCGATGACCAGTATGTTCAGCTGCGGTAATAACGAACGGCGAATGTGTGACACCATCCATCCGCAAATTCACGACTCTGACCGTCTGTCGATGTGGCTGGGCAACGGCGAGTGGGTTTGTCGCCCGCTGAATAACCCGCAAAAGCTGCAGTTCAACGCTTTCCAGGATAAGAATCCGCGCGGTTTTGGCCTGCTGCAGCTGGATCGCGACTTCTCCCACTATCAGGATATTATGGGCTGGTACAACAAGCGCCCGAGCCTGTGGGTCGAACCGCGTAACCAGTGGGGCAAGGGGGCCGTCAACCTGATGGAGATCCCGACCACTGGCGAAACGCTGGATAACATCGTCTGCTTCTGGCAGCCGGAGAAGCCGGTGAAAGCCGGGGATGAACTGGACTTCCGTTATCGTCTCTACTGGAGCGCGCAGCCGCCGGTACGCTCGCCGCTGGCGCGGGTGATGGCAACGCGGACGGGGATGGGCGGTTTCCCGGAAGGCTGGGCGCCGGGCGAACACTATCCGGATAAATGGACCCGTCGGTTTGCTATCGATTTTGTCGGCGGCGACCTGAAGGCCGCTGCGCCTAAAGGCATTGAGCCGGTCATTACCCTGTCGAGCGGTGAAGCGAAACAGATAGAAATCCTCTACGTTGAACCCTTTGATGGCTACCGCATTCAGTTTGACTGGTATCCGACTTCGGATTCGACTGACCCGGTTGAGATGCGCATGTTCCTGCGCTGCCAGGGGGAGGCTATCAGCGAGACCTGGCTTTATCAGTACTTCCCGCCGCCGCCGGATAAACGCAACTATGTCGACGATCGGGTAATGAGGTAAGTGTCCGTTACTGCGCCCGCCGGGTAACCGCGCGGGCGCGTATTTTTTTAATCACATCGTTAATCAGAGTGCGCCATGTCCGCCGAAAACAGATCTGCTATCGAACATATCCCCGTTACGGATTCTCTCTCCCTGCGCGCGGTTGACGAGCGTCACGTGCCGGAACTGCATCAGCTGGTGATGAAAAACCAGCGCTGGCTTCAGCAGTCGCTGAGCTGGCCCGCTGAGGTGACTCACGAAGAGGAGACCCGCCGCCACGTGCAGGGCAACGTGATGCTCCACCAGCGCGGCTATGCCAAGATGTTTTTGCTCTTTCTGCAGGAGGAGATTGTCGGCGTACTGTCGTTCAATCAGATAGAGCCAATCAACAAGACCGCTTACATTGGCTACTGGATTGATGAAAGCCATCAGGGGCAGGGGCTGCTTTCGCAGGCTCTGCAGGCGCTGATGGACTATTTTGCCCGCAGCGGTACGGTCCGCCGCTTTGTGATTAAGTGTCGGGTGGCGAACCACAAAAGCAATCAGGTGGCCCTGCGTAACGGTTTTAGCCTCGAAGGGTGCCTCAGGCAGGCTGAGTATCTCAACGGTTCGTATGATGATCAGAATATCTACGGACGCATTATCGATGATAGCACCGGGCAATTCCCGGGTCGCGGCTGACGATTTACCCGGGCGACAGGACGCACGGCCAGGTAGCCCGGGCAAGGCGCGTAGAGCGCCGCCACCGGGAACAGAGCGCAGGGGCCTGAGGCTGAAAACCCCGCTGCCTGGCGTAAAGGTTAAAGAAAGCCGACAATGGGCGTACGGGTATAATGTTCGTCGCCGTTAATGACCTTCGCGCCCCGGATAGAAATGGCGTCTCCCGCGCTGGCTTCGATGCGTGCTTCATCGCCGATAGTGACCTGATGCTCGATCACCACATCGCCGCAAATCACCGTATGGCCTTCAATTAACACACTATCGTCCAGCAGAATCGGCCCGCCCCGCAGGTGCGCATGGCCGCCTACCATCACCCGATGCTTCAGCAGGCAATTACCTTCGACCACAGCGTGCTCCGCCACCTGCGAACTGTAGCGCAGGGTCGGGATAGCGTCTTCTTCCCGCCCGGCGATAATCCTCGCATGGCCATAAACGCGGGCGTTATCGCAGACCCAGACGTCGTTCTCTTCATTACCTTCCAGCCGCGCATGATCGAAAATTTCCGCCCGGTGCTCGACAAAAGCGTGTTCGACAAACGCATCGCCGTAAATTTGTGCCTGGTGAACGACGCGCGATGCGCTGACCGTGGCCCGCTGATAAATGCGCAGGATTTTATCGTTGTCGGCAGTCAGACCTTGAGCGGCGATAATTAAACAGTGGGGGAGGATCCGCGCGTGGTCGGCCAGGTGGCAGCACCCGCGAATGTGCGAGTGTGAAACTGTGACGTTGTCACCTATTTGCGCATTATGGCTCACTGCGGCGCTATCCAGACAAGCGTTACCGTTGACGATGGCCCCATGGCTGATAATGCACTCGCCGGTTAAGCGCGCATTGCCCTCAATTTTTGCCCCGGCAAATACGGCGCTATTAGGATCATAAATCCAGCACGCGCCCTCGTGGCTAAGGGCTGCTTCATCGTCCAGCCAGCCGCCTTCATCACCGCTTTTTACGTCAGCGAAATCACGTAAGGCGACAATTTGCCGCAGATTTACGCTATGTTTGTTGCCGTCGGCCTCATAGTGAAACTGGCGAACCTTCTCGCTGAGGTAATATTTGCGCATCTGACTATCTCATTACGTATGGTTAACATAAACATAGCAAAAAACTCCGTAGCGCGTTTTTGAAGGTTCCTTTAAAATGCAACTTAATATAATTTTAAATTTTAAACAAAATGAATAAAACGCAGCGCGCGAGCCGGGTGCTGAATCTTCCGGCGGGCTATTTTGGTATGGTACTGGGCATTATCGGCATGGGCTTCGCCTGGCGCTACGCCAGCACCATCTGGCCGGTGAGCCGGGTCGTCGGTGACGCCCTGGTGATCGCGGCTACGCTCATCTGGCTGCTGCTGGCGCTGGCATTTATTACCCGGGCGGTCCGTTTCCCGCACAGCGTACTGCAGGAGATGCGACATCCGGTGGCCAGCAGTTTTGTCAGCCTGTTTCCGGCGACCACCATGCTGGTCGCCATCGGCTTTGTTCCCTGGCTGCGGCCGCTGTCGCTGGTATTATTCGCGATTGGGGTGGTGCTGCAGCTGAGCTATTCGGCATGGCAGAGCGCCGGATTATGGCGGGGGAAACATCCCAGCGAGGCAACTACGCCGGGTCTCTATCTACCGACGGTGGCGAATAACTTTATCAGCGCCATGGCCTGCGGCGCGTTGGGCTTTAACGACGCCGGACTGGTGTTTCTTGGCGCCGGGATCTTCTCCTGGCTAAGCCTGGAGCCGGTGATCCTGCAGCGCCTGCGCAGCGATGGCGAACTGCCGACGGCGATGCGGACTTCGCTCGGCATTCAGCTGGCGCCGGCGCTGGTGGCGTGCAGCGCCTGGCTGAGCGTAAACGGCGGCGAGGCGGATACCTTCGCTAAGCTGCTGTTCGGCTATGGTCTGCTCCAGCTGCTGTTTATGCTGCGGCTGATGCCATGGTATCTACGCCAGCCGTTTAACGCCTCTTTCTGGAGCTTCTCATTTGGCATCTCCGCGCTGGCGACGACCGGGCTGCATCTCGGTCATCAGCATCCGGGCGGCTTTTTCCATACTCTGGCGTTCCCGCTGTTTCTGTTTACCAATCTGATCGTCGGCCTGCTGCTGGTTCGTACCTTCTTGCTGCTGGTGCGCGGTAAACTGCTTATTCGCGTTGAACGCGACGCATTATTAAAAAATAAGGATTAATCATGACGCTTCGTGACGAAAACTACTTTACCGATAAATATGGCATGACCCGCACCCATTCGGAGGTGCTGCACGCCACCACGCTGATCGCCCCGGGCAGGGCGCTGGATCTGGGCTGCGGCAACGGTCGCAATAGCTTGTATCTGGCAGCCAACGGGTTTGATGTTACCGCGTGGGACAAAAACCCTGCCAGCATCGGTAATCTTGAAAGCATTCGTCAGGCGGAAGGGCTGGAGAATCTGCGGACGGCGATTAAGGATCTTAACGCCCTGAGCTTTGATGGCGAGTATGACTTTATTCTTTCCACCGTGGTGATGATGTTTCTTGATGCGCAGACCATCCCGGGTCTCATCGCCAATATGCAACGCTGTACCAAACCCGGCGGCTACAATCTGATCGTTGCCGCTATGGATACCGACGATTATCCGTGCACCGTTGGCTTCCCGTGCGCCTTTAAACCGGGTGAGCTTAGCCACTACTACCAGGGCTGGGCGTTCCTCAAGTACAACGAAGACGTCGGTGAACTTCACCGCACCGACGCCAACGGCAATCGTATCAAACTGCGTTTCGCCACCATGCTGGCGCGCAAACCGGCCTAACGCGCGGCTAACAGGCAGAGCTGGAACGCGGTCTGATAAGAGGCTTCAAAGGCGCGCAGCGGCAGAAATTCAAACTTCGAGTGGAAGTTATGCGCGCCGGTGAAGAAGTTTGGCGTTAACACCCCTTTTGCCGACAGGGCCGCGCCGTCGGTGCCGCCGCGCATCGGCGTTGGTTTCGGCGTAATGCCTAAGCTTTCCATTGCTTCGAACATCAGATCAATGGCGCGGCGATCTTCGCCAATCGCATTGCTGATGTTGCTGTAGGTATCGCTGACGTGAAATTCCACCTTACCGGTTGGATACTGCGCGGCGATTTTTTGCGCCACTTCGCCGATCTGCTGCTTGCGGCGATTAAAGCTGGCGAGATCGAAGTCGCGGATGCTGGCCTGCAGTAGGGTGCTATTTTGATCGCCCTGGATGCCGTTAAACCACACGTAGCCTTCGCGTCCGGCAGTATATTCCGGCGTTTGCTGGCGATCGAAATGGCTCATGTAATCGGTGGCCATCAGCAGCGGGTTCACCAGTACGCCCTTTGATGACATCGGATGGGCCGTGACGCCGGTAAAACGGATCTCCGCGGCGGCGGCGTTAAAGTTCTCATAGACGATTTCGCCGAGCTCGCAGCAGTCGATGGTCCACGCAAAATCGACGGCAAAGCGTGAGAGGTCCAGCGCTTTCGCTCCCCGCAGACCCACTTCTTCATCCGGCACAAAGGCCACCACGATATCGCCGTGGCGATGCTCCGCCGTGAGGTTTTCCAGCACCGTCATCACCACCGTGACGGCGGATTTGTTATCCGCCCCGAGCACGCTGGTACCGTCGCTAAAAATAATCTCTTCATCGGGATAAGCGAGGATTTCCGGATGCTCGACGACGCGCAGCCAGATATCTTTCTCGCTGTTCAAACAGAGATCTTCACCAGTGAAGCGCAGAATTTGTGGATGAATCTCCGGTGACAAACCAACGTCAACGGTATCGATGTGGGTAATAAAGCCAATCCGCGGCGCGCCTGGGACATTGCCTTTTTTCACCGCCGTCACGGTGGCGTGTTCGTCAATCACAATGTCATCCAGCCCAAGCTGGCGTAGCTCATCCGCAAGGGCCTGCGCCATCGCGTGTTGCCCGGCGGTGGTGGGTAGGGTGGACGCTCGCGGATCGCTTTGGCTGGTTATCGCCAGATAGCGAAAGAAGCGTTGGGTTAATTGACTGGCCAGGGCTGATGACATAGTGATTCCTTCTTTATTCGAGTTTTCAGGTGTTTGCAATCAGGCTTTAGTGTTATGTATGGAAGGGAAAACAACAAGCTATTCATTAGCTGACAAATTAAAAAGGAAAACATATGCAACGCAGATTCACGACGCTTGCTCTGGCGGTAGCGGCCCTGACGGCCAGCTCAGCTATTAGCGCAAAAACGCTGGTCTACTGTTCAGAAGGATCGCCGGAAAACTTTAACCCTCAACTCTATACCTCGGGAACCAGCGTGGATGCCAGCGCGGTACCGGTCTATAACCGGCTGGTTGACTTTAAAGCCGGTACTACGGAATTAGTGCCGAGCCTGGCCGAAAGCTGGGAAGTCAGCGAAGATGGCAAAGTTTATACTTTCCATTTACGTAAAGGCGTTAAATTCCAGAGTAATAAATATTTCAAACCCAGCCGCGATTTTAATGCCGATGATGTTATTTTTTCATTTATGCGGCAAAAAGATCCTCATCATCCTTATCACAATGTCTCCAACGGCAATTATTCTAATTTTGAAAGCCTGGAGTTTGGTCAGTTAATTACCGCAATCGATAAGCCTGATGAATATACGGTGCGTTTTACATTAGCGCATCCTGAAGCGCCATTTGTCGCCGATCTTGCCTGGTATTTTGCCTCTATTTTATCGGCGGAATATGCCGATGCGATGTTAAAAGCCGGCACGCCAGAACGCGTGGACATGGACCCGATTGGCACCGGTCCGTTCAAACTCGCACAGTATCAAAAAGATTCCCGCATTCTCTTCACCGCTTTCCCGGAATACTGGCAGGGGAAAGCCCATATCGATCGCCTGATTTTCAGCATCACGCCGGACGCTTCGGTGCGTTACGCCAAGCTGGAGAAAAACGAGTGCCAGGTAATGCCGTTCCCCAATCCGGCAGACCTGCCGCGAATGAAAGAGAACAACGCGATCAATCTGATGAGCAAAGCGGGCCTCAACACCGGTTTCCTGGCGTTTAATACGCAAAAAGCGCCGCTGGACAACGTCAAGGTGCGCCAGGCCTTAGCGATGGCGATCAATAAACCGGCGATCATTGAAGCCGTCTTCCACGGCACCGGTACGGCGGCGAAAAACCTGCTGCCGCCGGGGGTATGGAGCGCGGATAGCCAGCTTAAAGATTACGAGTATGACCCGCAGAAAGCGCAAGCGCTGCTGGCGGAGTCGGGCGTTTCCGGGCCGATAACCATCGACCTGTGGGCGATGCCGGTGCAGCGTCCTTATAATCCGAACGCCAAACGCATGGCCGAGATGATTCAGGCCGACTGGGCGAAAATCGGCGTGCAAACTAAGATCACAACCTATGAGTGGGGTGAATACTTAAAGCGGGTTAAGGATGGTGAACACCAGGCGGCGCTGATGGGCTGGACCACCGCGACCGGCGACCCGGATAACTTCTTTGGCCCGTTGTTTACCTGCCAGTCGGCAAACGGCGGCTCTAACTCGGCGAAATGGTGCTATCAGCCGTTCGATAACCTCATCGCCGAGGCGAAATCGATAACCGATCGCCAAAAACGCGAGACGCTCTATCTGCAGGCGCAGCAGATGATGCACGACCAGATGCCGGCGGTGATGATTGCCCACTCGACAATTTTTGAACCGGTACGTAAAAACGTTTCTGGTTACGAAATCGACCCCTTCGGCAAGCATATTTTTTATCAGGTTGATATAAAATAAATACGAAAAAACGGCCCGCCGGCAGCGGCGGGTTTATTTTTTTACGCTACTTGACGTACCACCACTTTTGCCACAAAACTTACCCCTGTCTTTTGCTATAACACTTGCCGATAGATGGTATTCACAGGGATCAACCTATATGCGTACTCAGTTATTTTTTAAGGTCGCCGCGCTCGCTGGCCTGTTAGCCTTGGCCGGTTGTTCATCAAAACTGGCTAAACCTGAACAATATTCCGGTTTTTTAAAAGATTACTCAGGTTTAAAAGAAACCACCTCCGCTTCCGGTAAACCGGAGCTGCGCTGGATTTCTGCGGATTACAATCCGAACAACTATGACAATATCGTTTATAACCCCATCACTTATTATCCGGTCCCTAAGCCGACGACCCAGGTTGGCGAAAAGGCGCTCAGCGATATCCTTAATTACACCAACAAAGAGATGAAACAGGCTATTTCCGAGCGTAAACCGCTGGCTACCACCGCAGGGAAACGCAGCCTGATCTTCCGCGGCGCCATCACCGGCGTGGATTCCAGCAAAGAAGGCCTGCAGTTCTACGAAGTGATTCCGGTGGCGATGATTATCGCCGGTACCCAGGCGGCAACCGGCCACCGTACCATGGACACCAACCTGTTCTTTGAAGGTGAGCTGATTGACGCGGCAACCCACAAGTCGGTGGTCAAAGTAGTGCGCAAGGGGGAGGGTAAAAATCTCTCCAACGAGAATACGCCGCTCACCGTCGAGACCCTGAAGCAGGTGATCGATGATATGGCGATTGACGCGGTGAAGTTCGACCCCAATAACCGTTAATCAGGCGTATCCGTGAATAAAGGCGCTAGTGGTTGATAGCGCCTTTTTCATTTCTCCTCGACGGCAGCGCGAGCATCAGCAGCGATCCGAGCGAACTCAGGCCAGCCTGCGCCGCAGCAGCCACTGCTCCGGGCGAGCAAACATCACCAGATTGCCGAGTAGAATCAGCGCTAACCCGGCGACGGCGTTGCTATGCCAGACGTAGCCCTCATAAAAGGTGGAAATCGTCAGCGCGACGAGCGGAAACAACAGGGTACTGTAGGCGGCTTTACTGGCGCCGATTCGCCCCACTAGCGTGAAATAGGCGCCGAAAGCGATCACCGAGCCAAACACCGCCAGATACAGCAGCGCGCCCATATAGCTTAGCGTCCACTGCGGGGCAAAACTATCGCCGCGTACCAGCGCGATAGCGCCCATGACCAGCGTGCCGTAAAGCATTGCCCAGCTGTTGGTGGTCAAGGTTTCCAGGCCGCGGCGCTGGTGGCGAAGGCTGAGCATATTGCCGAGCGAAAATCCGTAGGTGCCTAATGCGCTGAGCGTAATACCGAGCAGCAGCGATGCATTGAGGCCGTTGGCCCACAAATCATCCCAGAAGAGCGTTACGATCCCCGCCAATCCCAGCGCGGCGGCCAGCCAGAAACGGCCCGGCGGCTGCTGGCGGAAAAAGAGAAAACTGTTAATCGCGTTAAACAGCACCGCCATGGAGAAGATCACCGACTCCAGCCCGGTATTGATATACGCAGCGGCGGTATAAAAACACCAGAAATTAAAGCAGAAGACGCAGCAGCCCTGCAGCAGGCAGAAAAGATGGTCCCGGGCGGCCAGCGGGCGAAGACGGCGGGTAACCAGCAGAATGGCCAGCATGGTGATGCTGGCGACGGCAAAACGCCAGAAAATAGACACCGGCGCGGCGACCGGCCCCTGCTGCAAAAAGATAGCAATCCATGTCGTACCCCAGATAACGACGACTAACCCGTAGAGTAATGCGTTCAAAATGTCTCTCCTGTGAGTGTTTTACCCGTCATTTTGCAGCCTCGCCATGCTCCGCGCTGTCATCCACGTGTTGCCGACTTGCAAAATCTTGCGCTTATTTTGCGTTGGCGGCGGCCGAAAGCTGGTAACCGTCAGCGACTCTTCTTAGACTAGGGATCTGCGGAAACTGAATTGTGAAGGCTATGGCTTACGGGACTTTCGAAACATTGCGTCAAAAAAATGCCGTGCTGCGGGAGACGGTTAAGCTCAACTCCGGGATTCAGCTGGCGGCGTGGTATAACAATCTCGATACCATAACGGTACAAAGCGATCACCACACTCTGAGCCTGTATATTGCCGATGGCTACGAAAGCTACCAGAAGACGCCACATGGCTGGAAAAACGGCGGCGGGCCCGATCGTTTCTGCCTGATGCCGAAAGGCGATGAGAGCACCTGGGATATTCGCGGCGACCTCTCTTTTGTCCACCTTTACTGCACCGATGAACATCTCCGCCGGGTAGGCGAGCAGATTTGGGACCGTAGTCCGGCTTCGTTCACGCTGCAGGAAAAAACCTTTTCCAGCGATGACAAAATTACCGCTGTCTATCGCCAGTTTCTGCTGGACAACGACTGGCAGCAGCAGGCGAACCACCTTACGTTGAGTTCCGCCAGCACGCTGCTGCTCACGCACTTGATTCAGCATTATTCAAACGTTCAGTGGCGTTTGCCGACGGTGACCGGCGGCCTGGCGCCGCACGTCTTGCGTAATCTGCTGGCATGGATTGAGGAGAACCTCGACCGGCCGCTCACCCTTGCCGATCTGGCGCAGGAAGCGGCGCTCAGCGAATACCATTTTGCGCGGATGTTCCGCCAGTCAATGAAAATGGCGCCGCATCAGTACGTGATGCAGCGCCGGATGGTTAAAGCGCAGGCGCTCATTACCCGCAGTCTGCTGCCGTTAACCGATATTGCTATGGCCTGCGGTTTTAGCAGCGCCAGCCACTTTAGCAATCGGGTAAAAAGCGCCACCGGCCTGACGCCCTCGCAGCTACGCTCGGCGCAGCGCTGACAGTAAAACGTAGCTGACGCCGCCGAGAACCAGCCCCCAAAAAGCAGAGCCGATACCGGCCAGCTCCACGCCGCTGGCGGTGACCAGAAAAGTCACCACCGCGGCATCGCGTTCACGCTCATGATTGAGCGCCTGAAACAGGCTGCCGCCGATGGTGCCCAGCAGCGCCAGTCCGGCAAGCATCTGGATCCATGCCGCCGGCAGCGCCGCCATCAACGAAGTGATGGAGCCGCCGAAGATTCCCGCCAGCAGATAAAAAACGCCCGCCGCCGCCGCCGCGAGCCAGCGCTTTAGCGGGTCCGGATGGGCTTCCGGGCTTTGGCAAATCGCGGCCGTAATCGCGGCGATACAGATCGAGTAGACGCCAAACGGCGACAGCAGCAGCGCCAGACCGCCGGTCGCCACGATCAGCGATGAAGCCGGAACCCGATAGCCCGAAGCCTGCAGGGTAGCAAAGCCGGGGGCATTCTGCGAAGCCATGGTAACAAGGAAAAAGGGTACGCCGACGCTAAGCAGCAGCGCGGGCGTAAATTCAGGAGCGATAAAAGCGGGGGCGACAAAGCGCCAGCTGATATGTGACCCTGTCACATCTCCGCTGAGGGCGGCGACCGCGATTCCCGCCAGCAGGGCGGCCACCACGGCAAATCGGGGAAGGCAGACTTTGCATATCAGCCAGGCGGCTAACATGCTGCCGCATAGCAGCAGATTGCCCTGCAGGCTGGAGAAAGCCTGCATACCAAAACGCAGCAAAATACCGGCCAGCATCGCCGCCGCCAGCGAATGGGGAATGATTTTCATCAGCCGGGCAAACAGACCGGTTACGCCGCACAGTACGATTAAGCCGTTAGCAAAGATAAACACGCCAATCGCCTGCGCCAGCGTGACGCCGTGCAGGCCGCTAACCAGCAGCGCCGCCCCGGGCGTTGACCACGCCGTCAGGATTGGTACCTTTCGCCATAAGGTGAGCGCCAGGGTACTCACGCCCATTCCCAGGCCTAAGGCGGTCATCCAGCCGGCGATTTGCGAAGCATCGGCGCCTGCCGCCGCCGCTGCCTGCCAGATAATGGCGGCAGAACTGGCGTAGCCGACTAAGACCGCGACAAAACCGGCAAGCAGAGTCGGAAAAGGCAGAGTAAAAGAGCGCATAAACATTACCTTGTGCGTTATAACGGTCGTTGTAATGTAGCATTGTGCGTTATAGCGCACAACTACCTTTCACCACCGCCGGGCCAGTACAGGGCTGCGAAGAGGGGGCTGATGATGTCGTTACCCTGTAGAATCAGGCAAATGTGCGTATAATTCCCTAAGAGATTATTGGGAGGTTGAATGAATATTGCGCAACATCTGTCGGCGACGCTAAAAACGCTGCGCCAGCAGCGCGGCTGGAGCCTGTCGCGCCTGGCGGAAGAAACCGGCGTATCGAAAGCCATGCTGGGCCAGATTGAACGTAACGAATCCAGTCCGACCGTGGCGACGCTGTGGAAAATTGCCACCGGCCTGAACGTACCGTTTTCCGCCTTTATTATCGCCGATGATAGCGCTGAACCAGCCGCCTTCGACCCGCAGCAGCAGGCGATGGTTGTGACGCCTGTTTTTCCCTGGGACCCGGTGCTGCGTTTCGACCACTTCTCCATTACCCTGGCGCCCGGCGCGCTAAGCGAGTCCACGCCGCACGAGGAAGGGGTTATCGAACATGTGGTGGTGATTAGCGGCGTGCTGGATCTGTGCCTGCAGGACGAGTGGCTGTCGCTGCAGCCAGGGGAAGGGCGGCGGTTCGCCGGTGATTTAGCGCACGCTTACCGCAATAGCGGCGCGCAGACCGCCCATTTCCATTCGCTGATCCACTACCCAAAAGCACAATAAAAAAGCCGCGAGTAGACTCGCGGCCAGGCAAATGACTGAGACAACAAATCACAACGTGACGAGGAAAATCCGGAATACGCGATGACTGTATCCTCAGGCGCTTTTTGTGGGAAATATCTTTTCCTTCAATACTTTGCTGAAAAGTGAAAATTCTCCCTGCGGCGGCAGTGGAAAATGTTTTGGTCTGCGCGCAGTTCTGACTACAATAGCCGCCATTTCGACCCCCTATAATGGATAACGACGAGCGTATGCGCCTGCAAAACCATCATCTTGAACTATTGAGTCCTGCCCGCGATGCCGGGATCGCCCGTGAAGCGATTTTACACGGCGCGGATGCGGTCTATATTGGCGGACCGGGCTTCGGCGCGCGTCACAACGCCAGCAATAGCCTGAGCGACATCGCCGGACTGGTGCCATTTGCCCACCGCTACGGCGCGAAGGTGTTCGTGACCCTGAACACCATTCTTCATGATGATGAACTGGAACCGGCGCAACGTCTGATAACCGATCTGTACGAAACCGGCGTGGACGCGCTGATTGTCCAGGATATGGGCGTGCTGGAGCTGGATATTCCGCCGATTGAGCTGCATGCCAGCACCCAGTGCGATATTCGCAGCGTGGAGAAAGCGAAATTTCTTTCCGATGTCGGCTTCAGCCAAATCGTCCTCGCCCGCGAGCTGAATCTTCAGCAGATCAAAGCGATTTACGATAATACCGACGCGACCATCGAATTCTTTATCCACGGAGCGCTGTGCGTGGCCTATTCCGGTCAGTGCAATATTTCCCATGCTCAGACCGGGCGCAGCGCCAACCGCGGCGACTGCTCGCAGGCCTGCCGTCTGCCCTATACCCTGAAAGATGACCAGGGCCGCGTGGTGGCCTATGAAAAGCATTTGCTGTCGATGAAAGACAACGATCAGACCGCCAACCTGGCCGCGCTGATCGATGCCGGAGTGCGTTCCTTTAAGATTGAGGGACGCTACAAAGACATGAGCTATGTGAAGAATATTACCGCGCATTATCGCCAGATGCTTGACGCCATCATTGAAGATCGCGGCGATCTGGCCCGCTCGTCGTTGGGACGTACGGAGCACTTCTTCATCCCGTCCACGGATAAAACCTTCCATCGCGGCAGCACCGACTATTTTGTCAACGCCCGCAAAGGCGATATCGGCGCGTTTGATTCGCCGAAGTTTATTGGCCTGCCGGTGGGTGAAGTGCTGAAAGTCGGCAAGGATTTTCTCGACGTTGAGGTGAGCGAAGCCCTGACCAACGGCGACGGCCTGAACGTGATGATCAAACGTGAAGTTGTTGGCTTTCGCGCCAACACGGTTGAAAAAACGGGCGAAAATCGCTACCGCGTCTGGCCGAACGAGATGCCCGCGGATTTACACAAAGTGCGCCCGCATCAGCCGCTAAACCGCAACCTCGATCATAACTGGCAGCAGGCGCTGCTAAAAACCTCCAGCGAGCGTCGCATCGCGGTGGATATCGAACTGAGCGGTTGGCAGGAACAGCTGGTCTTAACCATGACCAGCGAGGAGGGCGTGAGCGTCACCCATACTCTGGACGGCGATTTTGCCGAAGCGACCCAGGCGGAGAAAGCGCTGACGAATCTGCGCGACGGCCTGGCGAAGCTGGGCCAGACCCTTTACTACTCGCGCAACATGGAAATTAACCTGCCGGGTGCGCTATTCGTGCCGAACAGCCTGTTGAACCAGCTGCGTCGGGAAACCGTAGATATGCTGGATGACGCGCGGCTGAAAGCCGTGGTGCGCGGTTGCCGCAAGCCGGTTTCCGTCCCGCCGCCGGTCTATCCGGAAACGCACCTGTCGTTTCTGGCGAACGTCTACAACCAAAAGGCGCGCGAGTTTTACCAGCGTTACGGCGTGCAGCTGATCGATGCCGCCTATGAAGCGCATCAGGAGAAGGGCGATGTGCCGGTCATGATCACTAAGCACTGCCTGCGCTTTGCTTTTAATCTGTGTCCGAAACAGGCTAAAGGGTCGATTAAGAGCTGGAAAGCCACGCCGATGCAGTTGATTCACGGCGATGAAGTGTTGACGCTGAAATTTGACTGCCGCCCCTGCGAAATGCACGTCGTCGGTAAGATAAAGAATCATATCCTTAAAATGCCGCTACCGGGCAGCATCGTGGCGTCCGTCAGCCCGGATGAGCTGATGAAAACCCTGCCGAAACGCAAGGGCGCCTGATGACTGACAGGTCTTAGGGATAGAAGTGCATTTTCGGCTTTCGCGCATTTTGCCAGCGGTGATGTTCGCGCAGATCGGACGCGGCTTCTTCGCTCTGGCTGCGTAGCTCATCGCTATCGGCTTCGTGCTGTAGCTGCTGCTCGAGGCCCTGTACCGGGAAGAAATCGTGTCCGTGCTGGTGTGCCAGCACGTGGCCGGAAAACAGGGCGCACACCAGCAGTAGCGCTGAAACGTATCTTCTGAGCATATCTTTTCCCTTCTGTCGGTGAGTGGGGCTACTATGCCAGGGATTTGTTGAGCTTATTTCCGCGTTTATCAAAGATGGGAAAAGCCTTTGTCAGCGCTCCCTGACGGATGGCGAAAAAAAGCCCGACGGTGGAGCCGTCGGGCCGACTAAAATGACGTCACGGGCGGCTCAAACCTTCAGCCCGGCGGCCGTCATCAGCAGCCGAAAACCCATGCTCACCGCCGCCAGCGCCAGCACGCTGCCTCCCCACAGCACTATCATCCATACCGCTCGCTTAAGCCATACTCGTTGCATCAGTGATACCCCTCGCCGTGTTGAACTTTGCCGCGAAAAACGTAGTAGCTCCAGAAGGTGTAGCCGAGGATAACCGGCAGAATAAGCAGCGCGCCAACCAGCATAAAGCCCTGGCTTTGCGGCGGCGCGGCGGCCTGCCAGAGGGTAATGTCCGGCGGAATAATATGCGGCCAGATACTGATCCCCAGCCCGCTAAAGCCGAGGAAGATCAGCCCCAGCGTGAGAGTAAAAGGCAGCAGGTGGCTGGCGCTATTGCGAAGCGTTCGCCAGAGCCAGGCGCCGATCGCCGCCACCAGCAGCGGTACCGGCAGCAGGAAGAAGAGGTCAGGCAGGCTAAACCAGCGCCGGGCGATGGCCGGTTGCGCCAGCGGCGTCCAGATGCTGATGGCGACAATGACCGCCAGCAGCGCCAACAGCAAGCCGCGCGCGGTCATGCGCATATTGCGGTGGAGCGCATTTTCGCTTTTCATCACCAGCCAGCTGGCACCCAGCAGCGCGTAGGCAACGCATAGCCCCAGGCCGCAGAACAGGGTAAACGGCGTAAACCAGTCAAACATCCCGCCGCTGAAGCTGCGGCCGTTGACCGGGAAACCGTTGATCACCGCTCCGACCACCATGCCCTGGGTGAAGGTGGCCAGAAGGGAACCGACCATAAAAGCGCGATCCCAGAATGGACGATGCGATGGCGTCGCATTAAAGCGAAATTCAAAGGCAACGCCGCGAAAAATAAGACCGATCAACATCAGGGTGAGCGGGATCGCCAGCGCATCGATAATGACCGCGTAGGCCAGAGGAAATGCGCCAAACAGCCCCGCGCCGCCAAGCACCAGCCAGGTTTCATTGCCGTCCCAGACCGGGGCGACGCTGTTTACCATCACGTCGCGGTCCGCCGTGTCCCGGGTAGTGGTGAATAAAATGCCAATGCCCAGGTCAAAGCCATCCATTACGATATACATCAGGGTGGCGAAGACAATGATAACAAACCAAATAACCGATAAATCGATACCCATTAGCGGAACTCCTTCTGCTGTTCATGGCCCGTAGCGGCGGAGAGTGGACGCGCTGGCGTACCGGAGGCCGGCGGCTGCGCGGTCTGCGGACCTTTGCGAATCAGGCGTAGCATATAGCTGTAGCCGACGCCGAACACCGAACCGTAGACAACGATAAAAGTCAGCAGACTGATCGACATATGCAAGTCGCCGTGAGCGGAGACGGCATCAGCGGTGCGCTGAACGCCATAGACGACCCACGGCTGGCGGCCCACTTCGGTGGTCACCCAGCCCGCCAGAATCGCGATAAGTCCCGAAGGTCCCATCCATAGCGCAAAGCGTAAAAAGGGCCTGCTGTGATAGAGGCGGCCGCGATAGCGTAGCCACAAGGCCAGCGCGCCCAGCAGGATCATCAGCATGCCGAGCCCGGCCATCAGGCGGAAGGACCAGAATACGATGGTGGAGTCAGGGCGATCTTCCGGGGCGAACTCCTTCAGCGCCGGCACCTGCTTATCCAGGCTGTGGGTGAGAATCAGGCTGCCGAGAGCCGGGATCTCCAGGCCATAGCGGGTACGCTCCTGCTGCATATCCGGCCAGCCGAACAGCAGCAGCGGGGTGGGCTCTCCGGGCGCGTTCTCCCAGTGCCCTTCAATGGCGGCGATTTTGGCCGGCTGGTGTTTCAACGTATTCAGCCCGTGCATATCGCCAATCAGCGCCTGAATGGGGGCGACAATCAGCGTCATCCACAGCGCCATGGAGAACATCGCGCGAACGGCGGGGGTATTGTTCCCTCGCAGCAGGTGCCAGGCTGCCGACGCGCCGACGAACAGCGCGCTGCTGAGGAAAGCCGCCACCGTCATATGCAGCAGGCGGTAAGGGAAAGACGGGTTAAAAATCACCGCCAGCCAGTCCACCGGCACCACCTGACCATTGACGATCTCAAATCCCTGCGGCGTTTGCATCCAGCTATTAGATGCAAGGATCCAGAAGGTGGAGATAATCGTCCCCAGCGCGACCATACAGGTGGCGAAAAAGTGCAGGCCAGGTCCGACACGGTTCCAGCCGAACAGCATCACGCCGAGGAATCCGGCCTCAAGGAAGAAGGCGGTCAGAACCTCATAGGTCAGCAGCGGGCCGGTAATGCTCCCGGCGAATTCCGAGAATCCGCTCCAGTTGGTACCGAACTGGTAGGCCATCACCAGGCCGGAGACGACCCCCATGCCGAAGTTAACGGCGAAGATTTTTGACCAGAAGTGGTACAGCGAGCGCCAGGTCGGGTTTTTGGTTTTTAACCATAAGCCTTCCAGTACCGCCAGGTAGCTGGCTAACCCGATGGTGATGGCGGGGAAGATAATATGAAATGACACGGTGAAAGCGAACTGGATCCGCGCCAGGTGGAATGCATCAAGACCGAACATGCAGAACTCCGCAACAAAATTGACTCAGCGCAATTCTAGGCTTCGTTGATAACGGGTTGCAGGAACAGAAACGCTGTTTTTCCCTATAACAGTTGGGGTCTGTTATGACCTTTTGGCAAAACGCAGAATGGCGCTCTCCCGGTCTGCGCTGCGCTTAGCCGGGCTACGGGCTCCCAGCCGTCTGCGGTCCGCTAGCCCGGATAGATGCGCCAGCAACGCCTCCGGTAAGGTATTATTTCACTACACACCATAACAGTTTTTATAAACTGCCATTATTTCTCATCTGATATATAATTGACCCTACGAATAGCGACACGGATCGACGGATGAAAAAGTACCAGCGGCTGGCGCAGCAGATTACCGAACAGATCGCGCTTGGGGTGTGGTTACCCGGCGACAGGTTGCCCTCGCTGCGCGAACAGGTGGTAAGCAGCGGAATGAGTTTTATGACCGTTAGCCACGCCTATCAGCTACTGGAGAGCCAGGGACGCATCATCGCCCGTCCGCAGTCCGGCTATTATGTCGCGCCGCAGCCCACTAAACCGCGGCAGCCCGCGCCGCCCGCCCAGGTAACGCGTGATGAAGCGGTTGATATCAACACTTATATCTTTGAAGTGCTGCAGGCCAGCCGCCAGGCCTCTATGTTGCCCTTCGCCTCGGCTTTTCCCGATCCGCGACTATTCCCCTTACCGCAGCTCAACCGCTCGCTGGCGCAGGTGAGCAAAACCGCAACCGCCATGAGCGTGATTGAAAACCTGCCGCCGGGGAACGATGAACTGCGCCATGCGATTGCCCGGCGCTACGCGCTGCAGGGAATGAATATCTCGCCGGACGACATCGTGATCACCGCCGGCGCGCTGGAAGCGCTGAACCTTAGTCTGCAGGCCGTCACCGAACCGGGCGATTGGGTGGTGGTGGAAAATCCCTGCTTCTACGGGGCGCTGCAGGCTCTTGAAAGATTGCGCCTGAAAGCGCTATCGGTGGCCACGGATGTTAAAGAGGGGATCGATCTCGCCGCGCTGGAGCAGGCGCTACAGAGCTATCCGGTGAAAGCCTGCTGGCTGATGACCAATGGGCAAAACCCGCTCGGCTTTACCCTCAGCGCGGAGAAAAAAGCGCGGCTGGTGGCGCTGCTGGCGCGCTATAACGTGATGCTGATTGAAGATGATGTTTACAGCGAGCTCTACTTTGGTCGTGAGAAACCGCTGCCGGCAAAATACTGGGATCGCGACGATATGACGCTGCACTGCAGCTCCTTCTCCAAATGTCTGGTACCCGGGTTCCGTATCGGCTGGGTGGCGGCGGGCAAGCACGCCCGACGGATCCAGCAGCTACAGCTGATGAGTACGCTCTCCACCAGTTCGCCAATGCAGCTGGCGCTGGTCGATTACCTTTCGACTAAACGCTACGATGCCCACCTGCGCCGTTTACGCCGCCAGCTTGCCGAGCGCAAACAGCTGGCCTGGCAGGCCCTGCTGCGCCATCTTCCCGCAGAGGTAAAAATTCATCATAGCGATAGCGGTTATTTTCTCTGGCTTGAGCTTCCCGCCGGAGCCGATGCGGGGGAGCTGAGCGCTCGCGCGCTGGCGTATAACATCAGCATTGCGCCGGGGAAAATGTTTTCCACCACCGCCAGCTGGACTTCATTCTTCCGCTTTAATACCGCGTGGGGCTGGGGCGAAAAAGAGGAGCTGGGGGTTAAACGCCTGGGCGAACTGATTCGCGAAATGCTGGCTTAGCGTTATTTATTTCCCGCCAGTGATACCGGGCCGAAAAATAAGCCGGCGAACAGGTGGGTTATTATTTTACTGATGCCAACCATAGGAAATTCGCATAGTCGTATTGCCTCGCTAACTCCTTGTCTATAATCCATAAAGTTATTCCGTGTATGCCGTTTTTTGCGTAATGCGCCCCTTGTCACAACCTGAATAAATTTCCCCGGGGGCCCCAGGCGCGCCGTCTACTGTTATGAAGGAAGATATTTTTACGGCACGGCTGCCGCTCATTTTCTTGTGACAGGAGTATGACCCGATGAGCAAAAAAATTGCCCGTGGCAGCCTTTGCGTGCTGGGGATGGTTTTCCTGACGGCGCAGGCCGCCGAGCCGCCGACTTCTCTCGATAAAGGCGAAGGTCGTCTCGATATTATTGCCTGGCCGGGATATATCGAGCGGGGACAAACCGATAAAAGCTACGACTGGGTGAGCCAGTTTGAAAAAGAGTCCGGCTGTCAGGTTAATGTCAAAACCGCCGCCACGTCCGATGAGATGGTCAGCCTGATGGCAAAAGGAGGCTATGACCTGATCACCGCGTCCGGCGACGCTTCGCTGCGCCTGATTATGGGTAAGCGCGTGCAGCCGATTAACACTGCGCTGATTGCTAACTGGCACTCCCTCGACCCGCGCGTGGAAAAAGGCGCGTGGTTTAACGTCGGCGGACAGGTCTACGGCACTCCGTACCAGTGGGGGCCAAACCTGCTGATGTACAACAGCAAAACCTTCCCGACGCCGCCGGATAGCTGGAGCGTGGTGTTCGTAAAACAAAATCTGCCGGACGGCAAAACCAATCAGGGCCGCGTACAGGCTTATGATGGGCCGATTTATATTGCCGACGCCGCGCTATTCGTTAAAGCCACTCAGCCGCAGCTGGGTATTAATGATCCCTATCAACTTACCGAAGCGCAGTATCAGGCGGTACTGAAAGTCCTGCGCGAACAGCACCCGCTGATCCACCGCTACTGGCACGATACCACCGTGCAGATGAGCGATTTTAAAAACGAAGGCGTGGTGGCCTCCAGCGCCTGGCCCTATCAGGCCAACGGTCTGAAAGCGGAAGGCCAGCCGATTGCCACCGTTTTTCCGAAAGAGGGCGTCACCGGCTGGGCGGATACCACTATGCTGCACAGCGATGCTAAACATCCGGTTTGCGCTTATAAATGGATGAACTGGTCGCTCACCCCGAAAGTGCAGGGGGATGTCGCCGCCTGGTTTGGTTCGCTGCCGGTCGTACCTGCGGGTTGCAAAGCCAGCGCGCTGCTCGGGGATCAAGGCTGCGAAACCAATGGTTACAACGAATTCGCCAAAATTGCGTTCTGGAAAACGCCGGTTGCCGAAGGCGGGAAATTCGTCCCCTACAGCCGCTGGACGCAGGATTACATCGCGATTATGGGCGGTCGTTAAGTCGCCGGAGGCGAAGAACATGCACGCGGTAGAGCTGGATAATGTTTCGCGCCTGTACGGCGACGTGCGGGCGGTGGATGGCGTCAGCATCGCTATTCGCGACGGCGAGTTTTTCTCTATGCTGGGGCCATCCGGCTCCGGCAAAACCACCTGCCTGCGCCTGATTGCCGGATTTGAACAGCTTTCGGGCGGGACGATACGTATTTTTGGCCAACCGGCCAGCGCGCTGCCGCCCTGGCAGCGCGATGTGAATACCGTTTTCCAGGATTATGCGCTGTTTCCTCATATGTCGGTACTCGATAACGTCGCCTACGGGTTGATGGTTAAGGGGATCGGCAAAAAGGAGCGCCACGCCCGTGCGCAGGAGGCGCTGGAGAAAGTGGCGCTCGCTTTTGTGCATGCGCGCAAGCCTTCTCAGCTTTCCGGCGGCCAGCGCCAGCGGGTAGCCATCGCCCGGGCGCTGGTGAATCAGCCCAGGGTCCTGCTGCTGGATGAACCGCTGGGGGCACTGGATCTAAAACTGCGCGAACAGATGCAGCTGGAGCTGAAAAAACTGCAGCAGGCGCTGGGCATCACCTTCATTTTTGTGACCCACGATCAGGGAGAGGCTCTGTCGATGTCTGACCGCGTGGCGGTCTTTAATCAGGGACGCATTGAGCAGGTTGATGCGCCTCAGGATCTCTATTTGCGGCCAAGAACGGCGTTTGTCGCCGGGTTTGTCGGTACCGCCAACGTGTTTAGCAGCGAGCTGGCGCAGAAGCTGTGCGCGATGACGGGCGCCTGGTCGCTGCGTCCGGAGCATATTCGGCTGAATGCCGGCGGGGAGGTGCAGATTCAGGGGATCGTGCAGGCGGTGCAGTATATGGGCGCCGCCACGCGCGTCGAGCTGAAGCTGGCTGACGGCGAGAAGCTGCTGGTGAGTCAGGCGAATGTCGATGGTCAGGCTGCGCTGAACGCCCCTCCGGTAGGGCAACAGGTGCTGGCTTCATGGTCGCGTGCGGCGATGGTCCCCCTGGAGAGCGGAGGGTGATATGACGATGGCGATACCCTCTGCCGGAGGCGGACGCCTGGCCGGCACCTTCTGGCGTCATCCCTCGCTGGCTCTGTTTCTGCTACTGCTGGGGCCGCTCATGTGGTTTGGCATTGTCTATCTGGGGTCGTTGTTGACCCTTTTGTGGCAAAGTTTCTATACCTTTGATGATTTCACCATGTCGGTCACCAACGACCTGACGCTGGCCAATCTGCGCGCGCTGTTTAATCCGGCTAACTACGACATTATTGTGCGCACGCTGGTGATGGCGCTATCGGTGACCGTCGCCAGCGCGATTCTGGCACTGCCCATGGCCTGGTATATGGCCCGCTATACCCGTGGCAAGATGAAAGCCTTTTTCTATATCGCCGTGATGTTGCCGATGTGGGCGAGCTATATCGTCAAAGCCTATGCCTGGACGCTGCTGCTGGCTAAAGATGGCGTCGCCCAGTGGTTCCTGCGCCATCTTGGTCTGGAAAGCGTACTGAGCATGGTGCTGACGATCCCGGCGGTCGGCGGCAATACGCTGTCGACCTCTGGGCTGGGGCGCTTCCTAGTGTTCGTCTATATCTGGCTGCCGTTTATGATCCTGCCGGTGCAGGCGGCGCTGGAACGCCTGCCGTCTTCATTGCTGCAGGCCTCCGCCGATCTTGGCGCCCGTCCGCGCCAGACCTTTCGCTATGTGGTGCTGCCGTTAGCGATCCCCGGCATTGCGGCGGGGTCCATTTTTACCTTCTCCCTGACGCTGGGCGATTTTATCGTGCCGCAGTTGGTGGGGCCGCCGGGATTCTTTATCGGCAATATGGTCTATTCCCAGCAGGGGGCGATTGGCAACATGCCGATGGCGGCGGCGTTTACCCTGGTGCCCATTGTACTGATTGCCCTCTATCTGGCGTTCGTGAAACGTCTGGGAGCATTTGATGCACTCTGATCGCGCACCGCTATTCCTGAAGGTCGCCACCTGGGGTGGCGTGATATTCCTGCATTTCCCGCTGCTGATTATCGCTCTCTACGCATTCAATACCGAAGACGCCGCCTTCAGCTTTCCGCCTGCAGGCCTGACGCTGCGCTGGTTTAGCGAAGCGGCGGGGCGTAGCGATATTATCGATTCCGTGACGTTGTCACTTAAAATCGCCGCGCTGTCGACCGCCATCGCTCTCGTACTTGGCACGCTGGCTGCAGGTGCGCTGTGGCGCAGCACGTTTTTTGGCAAAAACGCCGTGTCGCTACTGCTGCTATTACCAATTGCGCTGCCCGGCATTATTACCGGGCTTGCGCTGCTGACCGCCTTTAAGGCCGTCAATCTGGAACCCGGGCTGCTGACTATCGTCGTGGGACACGCGACCTTCTGCGTGGTCGTGGTATTTAACAACGTGATTGCCCGCTTTCGCCGCACTTCATGGAGTCTGGTGGAAGCGTCGATGGATTTAGGCGCAACCGGCTGGCAAACCTTTCGTTACGTGGTACTGCCCAATCTGGGATCGGCGCTGCTGGCGGGGGGAATGCTGGCGTTTGCTCTGTCGTTTGATGAAATTATCGTGACCACGTTTACCGCCGGGCACGAGCGTACGCTGCCGCTCTGGTTGCTTAATCAGCTCGGGCGCCCGCGCGATGTCCCGGTCACTAACGTCGTCGCGCTGCTGGTCATGCTGGTGACGATGTTTCCGATTCTGGGGGCCTGGTGGCTCACTCGTGACGGCGACATCAGCGCGGAAAACGGAAAATAAAAAACCGATACAGGATAATGCTATGCAAAATAACCTTTTGATAAACGGTAAGTTAGTGGCTGGCGAAGGCGAGACTGTGCCGGTGTTTAATCCAGCCACCGGCGAAGAGATTTTGTCGATTGCGGAGGCCTCTGCGACGCAGGTTGATGCCGCGGTTGACGCCGCTGACCTGGCCTTTGCCGGCTGGAGTCAGACGACGCCGAAAACCCGCGCCGAATGCCTGCTGCGGCTGGCGGATCTGATTACTGAACATGCCCAGGAGCTGGCTCAACTGGAGTCGTTGAACTGCGGCAAACCGCTGCACTGCGTGGTCAACGATGAGCTACCGGCGGTTGCCGATGTTTTCCGATTTTTCGCCGGTGCAGCGCGCTGTCTGCCGGGTATGGCGGCAGGTGAATACCTCGAAGGCCACACCTCGATGATCCGCCGCGATCCGGTCGGCGTGGTGGCTTCTATCGCGCCGTGGAACTATCCGCTCATGATGGCGGCCTGGAAACTGGCGCCAGCGCTGGCGGCAGGCAACTGCGTGGTAATAAAACCCTCTGAGATCACTCCGCTCACCGCGCTGAAGTTAGGTGAACTGGCGCAGGAGATTTTCCCCGCCGGGGTGCTTAATGTCCTGTTCGGGCGCGGAGCAACCGTCGGCGATCCGCTGACCGCCCATGCCCGGGTTCGCATGGTGTCGCTAACCGGCTCGATTGCTACCGGCGCGCATATTATCGGCCATACCGCGGCGTCGATTAAGCGAACCCATATGGAGCTGGGCGGGAAGGCGCCGGTTATCGTTTTTGATGATGCGGATATTGACGCGGTGGTGGAGGGGGTACGGACCTTTGGGTTTTATAACGCCGGTCAGGACTGTACCGCCGCCTGCCGCATTTACGCGCAGGCCGGAATCTATGACCAACTGGTGGAAAAGCTCGGCGCGGCGGTCGCCAGCCTGAAGATTGGACCGCCGGACGATGAAACGACCGAACTGGGCCCGCTGAGCTCGCAGGCGCATCTGGACAGGGTCAGCGCCGCCGTCGATGCGGCTCGTGCCTTGCCGCATATTCAGGTGGTGACCGGCGGCAGCAAAGCGCCGGGCAATGGTTACTACTTCCAGCCCACGCTGCTGGCAGGGGCGAAGCAGGACGATGCGATTGTGCAGCGGGAGGTTTTTGGTCCGGTTGTCAGCATCACCGCATTTAGCGATGAAGAGCAAGCGCTGTGCTGGGCCAACGATTCCCAATATGGTCTTGCCTCGTCGGTATGGACTCGCGATGTCGGCAGAGCGCACCGGCTCAGCGCCCGCCTGCAGTATGGCTGTACCTGGGTCAATACGCATTTTATGCTGGTTAGCGAAATGCCGCATGGCGGGCAGAAGCTCTCCGGCTACGGCAAGGATATGTCGATGTATGGCCTGGAGGATTATACGACCATCCGTCATGTGATGATCAAGCACGGGTAGAGGATGAGTGATTCAGATTAGCCTGCTAATAGTTACCATAGCAAAAAATGTTAAAACAGAAGCGTGCGTTTATGAGAATATTCTTAAGCCCCTTCAAGAGCTAAGCCATGATGAGTGCCGGAGATAAGCGCCGGGTGGGGCCGGTTAGTCCTCGGGGCGAGGGATGCGCTCTTCCGGGTCCTCTCGTTAACTGACGGAAAAGTTCGCCAGCCCCTGCAGGCAATGCAGGGGCTTTTTGTTGCGCTGGAGATATTAACTTGTTGCTGTGATTTTGCCTGATATCAGGTCATCAGAAATTAAATACGTACGGCGTTATTTATTTTTTGGCAAATGATTAACAGGCTAACGTTTGTTTTTTTTGCTCGGTAAACTTGATTGACGACGCTCGCGAACATAAGAAAAAAGATTATAAATTGCAGCAATAAGTAAAATTAACGCCACAATAAGCACGGCGATTCCGGACATGTACCACCTCAAAAAGCAATGAGTAAAAAACAAGCTTCGCATAACTTGTAATTATGAATGTATGATTTTATGCGAAACAAGGCAAATGATATTTCTTATCATTTAAAATCGACAGAAAAGTTTTATCGCTATTTTGGTTTTGTAAGCTATTGATAAGTAATGGTGTTTTGTCTTTTTAACCCGTTTTACTGCATCCTGGCCGCCATCGAACCCGCTAATAATGATGATCGCCTCTTGGCTCAATGCTGATGATTGGATAAAGAATAGTGAACAATTGCCCTGCGACAGGAAAGGCCCGTGAGCTTCGGAGAATAGCGCGCAGCGCTGATTGCGGCAAATGAGGCTTATTTAAACTTAAGCCATCAAATATATAACCATATAAATAAAGGTGTTATTAACTGCGGGTTGTGAGAATAAGTTCTGAAAGGCAAGAGATATTCATTTATCGCCATTAATATTTTCGTGCCCCCCTTTAAATTTAGCGAATATGTAATGCTTATGTTAAATAAGCCGCGATGATGACGGCTGGTGGGGCAGGGAAGCGGGTTTGACTTTATATAGCCGCTCATGCGAACATTCGGCGCAATTTGTTGCTTCGACGTTGATATAGTTTTGAAAAAAATAGCGTGTTTTCTCTTCATGGCCTGCGCCACAGCGATGCTTTACGGGAATTTTCCCGCTAAACAGATTGTTGATTGTGAAAAACAGGGCGTAGCAGAAGCGGTTTGCGCTGCGGCCGCGTGGGACAGTGAAAAAGTTGACCTGCTCCCGGCGTGGGATCCTGAATTGCAGAAGCTGATGACCGTGCAACAACACGCCTCTGCAGCTGAGGCTGGCGCTATTAAATCGTAAAAAAGCAGCCTTCAAAGGCTGCTTTTTTAGGTTTCATTGCTGAGTAAAATCGCTAAAACCAACCAAAACGAACGGACAACAGGCCGATTAGCGCAAGCGCTGCGCCGACATTTATCAGAAGGACGGTTTTGCTGGAAACATCCATAACGCCACCTTAATGAATTAGCCTCTACAGTTATAGTACGAGGTCAAAGGTTGCGCTATCGGACTAAGCCGAATCGGGCGTATTTCTGAAAATTAAAGCCGTGACTCGTTTTATTATGCCATAAACTCTGACGTACGCTGGGGTACGAAAAGGCATCGCTTGACGCGAAAATGCCTCTCAGGGAAGGAAGAAGAAAAATGACGTTGTACCAGAAAATGCTGGTTTTTTATGCAGTTATGGGCTGTATCTGCGCGGTAATAAGCTGGTTCTTAACGAAAGAGAGCCGCTGGATCCGCCTGCTGGCGGCGCTGCTGATTGGCGCGACATGGCCGTTCAGCTTTCCCATGGCGCTGCTGGTCTCTTTGTTCTGATTGAAAAATCGATGGCTAACTTTTAGTGATGACTGTATAAAAAAACAGGCTCAACTAACGGATGATCTTCGATGAACAGTTTCTATTCCTCTCAGGCCGGCGGCAACGTGCGCTGGCTGGACCTGCCCGGCCGCGGTGAACCGATTATCTTTATCCACGGCCTGGGCTGCGCCTCAACCTATGACTATCCTCGCGTGGCCGCCGATCCTGCGCTGGCCGGACGGCGAACGATTCTGGTCGATTTACCCGGATACGGCTACAGCGACAAGCCGCCATCTTTCGGCTATCGCATCGGCGATCAGGCCGGAGTGATAGTTGAGCTTCTGGATTGCTTAGGGCTAACGCGCTGCTACTTATATGGTCACAGCATGGGCGGCAGCGTGGCGATTGAAGCCGCAGAACGGCTCGCCGAACGGGTGCTGGGGCTGCTGGTGGCCGAACCCAATCTCTATCCCGGGGGCGGTATGTACAGCAGACGCATCGCGGAACAAACCGAAGAGCGCTTTATTGCCCGGGGCTATGCCGAGATGCTCAGTGCCGAAACCTCGCCCTGGGCCGGTTGCCTGCAAAACAGCGCTCCGTGGGCGGTGTGGCGCGGAGCGTCCAGCCTGGTGAAGGGCGCTAATCCGTCCTGGTTTACCCGCTTTATCCATTTATCCTGTCCTAAGGCCCTGATTTACGGAGAGCACTCGTTACCGGCTCAAGAAGCGACGGATACTGTCGCGGCGGGGATCCCGCTGTTAGCGATCCCGCTGGCCAGGCATTCAATGGCGTGGGAAAACCCATCGGCGCTGGCCCGCACGCTGGACAATTTTTATGCCAGCATTGAGGCAGAAGTCTGATTCGTGATCGCTACATACAAAAAGAAACAATATTTCATTTATTTTGATATTCCGTTTCCTTTATATGTGGCGAGCGTGAAATGCGAATAATCAACATCCTGGGTATCTCGGCTTTACTCTGTACGCCTCTGCTTCTGCAAGGGTGCGTAACGCAACATCCGCGCGGGACGGCTTCCCGCCCGCAGCTTACGGCGGCGGAAGCGGCAAGCTTCACCATGGAGCGCTATTTTGCGCAGGGCGGCGCGTTGAGTGCCCCGGATGGGCCATGGTCGCCATCGCCAGTTAGCCTTCCGCAAACGGAAAGCGCCTGGCGCGTGGCGCTTGCGGGAGCGCCGTACTCTCGCATTCAGCAGGCGGTTAATGCGGCAATAGCCCAGCATTCGGCAAAGAATGAGCGTATCTATATCCGTATCGAGCCAGGCATCTATCGGGAAACGGTCTATATCCCCGCAGGGGCGCCGCCGATAACCCTTTATGGTGCCGGAGAGCAGCCCGAAGAGGTCAGGATTGAGCTGGCGCTGGATTCACAATTTTCTGCGCAGCGCTATCGCGAGCAGGTGAACGGCCAGCATCAGTATCGTGAAGGCGACCCCGCCTGGTACCAGTATGCGCTTTGCGCCGGGCGTACCAGTAAGACAATAGGCACTAACTGCGCGGCGGTGATGTGGTCGCAAAGCGCTGATTTCCAGCTGGTTAATCTTAGCGTAGCCAACAGTCTGCTGGATACCGTTGATGGCGGTACCCACCAGGGGGTGGCTCTGCGGACGGATGGCGATCGCGTGCAGCTGGAGAAAGTCCGTTTGCTGGGACGCCAGGATACGCTCTATTTGAATACCAGCAACCTGCGTAATGAAGCGGTGACGGATCGCATTAGCCGCGTATACGTCAAAGACAGCTACGTCGAAGGGGACGTGGATTATGTCTTCGGCCGGGCGAATGCGGTCTTTGACAATGTGCATTTCCACACCGTCTCGACGCGCCGTTCTCCCGAGGCTTACGTGCTGGCGCCGAACACGTTGCCGGATAATCCATACGGCTTTCTGGTGAAGAACAGCCGCTTTACCGGCGACAGCGGCTATCAGGGCAGTTTCAAGGCAAAGCTGGGCCGCGCCTGGGATCAGGGGGCAGGCAAGACCGGCTATTTAGCGGGGCAGACCGCCAACGGACAGGTGCTGATCGCCAACAGCGCTATCGATCAAAGCTACGATCGGCTTTCCCCATGGGGCGCTGCGGCCACCACCTCCCGACCGTTCCGCGGCAATATTTCCGCAGAACGACAGCTGGATGACGTGGCCTTTAATCGCCTGTGGGAATTCAAGAACCATTGGCGGCCTTGAAACTTAAAACGGCAGCTCGCGCGGGAGCGTTTGCAGCGTGATCCAGCGCAGCTCGGTAAACTCGGCAATCCCCGCGCGTCCGCCAAAGCGGCCATAGCCCGATGATTTACAGCCGCCAAACGGCATTTGCGCTTCATCGTGCACGGTGGGGCCGTTGATGTGGCAAATGCCGGTTTGCAGATTTTGCGCCAGGTTCCACGCCCGGGCGCTGTCCCGACTGTATATCGCCGACGAGAGGCCATATTCGCTTTCGTTCGCGACGGCCAGCGCTTCGGCTTCGTTCTGAACGCGAATAATCGATTTTACCGGGCCGAACGATTCCTCATGCCAGATGCGCATTTCCCGGGTGACGCCATCGAGCAGGGTGGCGCGCATTTGCGTCGAATTGGATGTGCCGCCTGTGAGCAGGCGCGCGCCCTTCGCCAGCGCATCCTCTATCAAGGCATTGCAGCGGGTGACGGTCTTCATCTCTACCACCGGGCCGAGCAGGCTGGCGGGCAGGGCCGCCGCGCGCCTGGCCAGCAGCGCCACAAACTCTTCCGCGACGGCCGTATCCACAATGATGCGCTCGGTCGACATGCAGATTTGTCCGGCGTTGGCGAATGCGCCAAAAACGGCGCCCGCAGCCGCCTGTTCAAGGTCAGCGTCGTCGAGCACCAGCAGCGGTGCCTTGCCGCCCAGTTCAAGCACCGCCGGTTTCAGATGCTCCCCGCAGGTGCGGGCGATAATCCGTCCTACCGGCGTGGAACCGGTGAAGTTGATGCGACGTACGGCGGGGTGCGCTATTAGAGACTCCACCAGCGCAGGAGCGTCGGCGGGAGTGCAGGTCAGATAATTCACCACGCCGGCGGGGAAGCCCGCCGCCGCCAGGGCATCGATAATTAGCCCCTGAGTCGCCGGCGAGAGCTCCGCGCCTTTGAGAATAACCGTATTTCCGCAGGCCAGCGGCGTGGCGATAGCGCGAGTCGCCAGAATCAATGGTGCGTTCCACGGCGCCATGCTGAGTACGACGCCCGCCCCCTGACGGATGCCCAACGCCAGATTTCCCGGCACGTTAGAGGGGATCACCTGGCCTTCGATTTGTGTGGTCAATGCGGCGGCTTCGCGCAGGATATCGGCGGCCAGATGCACGTTAAAACCGGCCCAGTGCGCGGTGGCTCCCGTTTCGGCCGCCATCGCGGCAATAAACTTCGCCTCACGGCGCAGCATCTCTTCGGCAGCGTCCAGCAGGAGGCGTCGCCGTTCTGCGGGTATCGTATCGCGCCATTGCGGATACGCCGCGCCGGCGGTATCGGCGCAGCGGCGAGCGTCAGCCAGGCTGGCGGCGCTGGCAACGGAGGCGTTTTCTTGCGTCAGCGGGTTGTGGCGGGTAAAAGTGGCATGGCCTTCCGCATCGTGCCACTGGCCGTTGGTGTAGAGAGTGCAGGTTATTGTCATTGTAGGTTTCTCCTGGCGTTGCGATTTGCCGAGTGTACCGGGTTGCGCCGCCGCGTGATGCCGTCCGGGCGGTTATCGCCCTGTTTTTTCGCAACCTTTCGCACGCTTCACATTTATGACTGAAATCGAGGGGGGAGTGAGAGTAGAGATGCTGAATTAATCGGCGAAAAAGCGGTTTTTAGCATAACCTGATACCAATTGATTATTTGCCGGTTGAATTCCCCTGTGCTGTTATTAAAGGACTTATAACAAATTCATAAGGCTTATAACCATGTTTACAGGGAAAACGTTTATTGCGCTGGCGTTGAGCGCACTTCTGCCGGCGGCAAGCGCGCTGGCGGCGGGCGATGATACGCTGGTCTATTGCTCCGAAGCCTCTCCGGAATCCTTCAATCCGCAGATTGCCAGTTCCGGGCCCTCTTTTGTCGCCAGCTCTCAGGTGCTGTATAACCGGCTGATAAACTTTGATCCGGTCAAAAACACGCCAGTTCCTTCCCTCGCGACGGAATGGAGCGTCTCTCCGGACGGCAAAACCTGGACCTTTACCCTGCGTAAAGGCGTGCAGTTCAACAGCAATAAATTCTTTAAGCCGACCCGCGATTTCAACGCCGATGATGTGCTGTTCTCGGTGCTGCGCCAGAAAGATGCGAATCATCCTTATCACAATGTTTCCCACGGGCAATACGAATACTTTCACGACGCCGGGCTGGATAAGCTGATTAAAGAGGTCAAAAAGATCGATGACTACCACGTTCAGTTTGTGCTCAACGAACCCAATGCGGCATTCCTCGCCGACTGGGGGATGGATTTTGCGTCAATTCTGTCTGCCGAATATGCCGATGCAATGCTGAAAAAAGGCACGCCGGAGTATATCGATACCTGGCCTGTCGGCACCGGACCTTACGCCCTCCAGCAGTACAAGGTGGATTCGCTGATCCGCTATGTTGCCAACCCGCACTACTGGGATGGTGAAGTGCCGACTAAACACCTGATCTTCTCGATCACCCCGAACGTTGAGACACGGCTGGCGAAGCTACAAACCAATGAATGCCAGATTATTCCCGCGCCGTCGCCGGTACAATTCCCGGTGATTAAAGGTAATAAAGATTTGGCGCTGCATTCGGTTGAGGCGCTCAACGTCGGCTATCTGGCGTTTAATACCGAGAAAAAGCCGTTCGATAACCTGCTGGTGCGGCAGGCGCTCAACTATGCCACCGACAAGCAGGCGATCGTGAAAGCGGTGTTCCTGGAGTCCGGCAGCGTTGCGAAATCGCCGATCCCTGCCAATATGCTGGGCTATAAGAAAGATCTGCCCGATTACGACTACGATCCGCAAAAAGCGAAAGATCTCCTTAAACAGGCCGGGCTGGAAAAAGGGGCCGAAGTCACCCTCTGGTCGATGCCGGTGCAGCGCCCGTATAATCCTAATTCGCGCCGTATCGCTGAAATGATCCAGAACGACTGGAGCAAAGTTGGCATCAAAGCCAAAATCGTCACCTATGAGTGGGGCGAGTACCTCGCCGGTATGCGCAAAGGGGAGCATGACAGCGCGCTGTTTGGCTGGATGTCAGATAACGGCGATCCGGATAACTTTGCCGGTACCCTGTTAAGCTGCGATAACATTAAAACCGGCTCCAACGTTGCCCGCTGGTGCGATAAGCCCTACGATTCGCTGGTGAAAAGGGCTATCCTGGTGAGCGACCCGCAGGAGCGCGCTAAACTCTACGCTCAGGCGCAGGAGATTTTTTATCAGCAGGCCCCATGGATCACCCTGGCAACCGGCAAAACCTTCTACGCGACGCGCAGTAACGTTAGCGGATACAGCGTGAGCCTGATGGGCAGCGATTTTTCCAAAGTTAAACTTAATTAAGCCGGAAGGAGGAAGCATGTCGCATCTGGATGAGGTCGTCGCGCGCGTGGACGCGGCGATTGCCGAAAGCGTCATTAGCCATATGAACGAACTGCTGATTACATTAAGCGACGACGCCGGGCTGGGGCGAGAAGAGCGCTACGTGCAGCAGCAGCGTTTGCGTAACGCTATTGCTCATCATGGCCGCCAGCAGCATGAGGAACAGGAAGCGCGCCGGGAGCAGTTGACCCGCGGCGGCGAGATCCACTAAGCCAGGCGCTAGAACTGGCGTCTGGCCACCAGCCAGGCGCCGATAACCAGCATTACCGCACCGCAGAGTGGGCCAATCAGCGCGCGAAGCGGAACGCCATGCGCGCGAAGTAAATCCATCACCAGGCCACCGATCAACTGACTGGCAATCAATACTGCGATGGTGGTCGCCGCCCCGACGTTCTGATAGCCGCTGATGCTGGCAAAGACAAAGAACGAACCCAGCAAACCCGGAATTAGCGTCCACCACTTTACGCTGACCGCCAGCTCCTGAATCCCTGCCGCGCCGTGCTTCAGCAGCAGTATCGTGACAAAAATCACGATGCCGACCAGCGAGTTCAGCAGCATAGCGATCAGAATGGTCGATGCGGACTGGGTAATTCGTACCATCAGGGTGTTTTGCACGACCAGCCCAATGCCGGCGGCAATCAAACAGGCCAGGGTGAGCGTCTGATTCATGCGCCGCCGTCCGGATCGCGGCGATCGTCAAGCTGTAGCTGCATAAAGGTCAAATCCAGCCAGCGGCCAAATTTCGTGCCGACCTGCGGCATCTGTCCGGTGGTGATAAAGCCCAGCGTGTGGTGCAGATGTAAAGAAGCCTCATTTTGCGCTTCAATACCGGCAACCATCACGTGCTTATTCAACCGCTTAGCTTCGGCGATCAGGGCCACCAGCAGGCTGCGGCCCAGCCCTTTGCCCTGATGCGCAGGATGGACATATACGGAATGCTCGACGGTATGGCGAAAGCCATCAAAGGCGCGCCAGTCTCCGAAGGAAGCATAACCGGTAATGACGCCGTTTTCTTCACTCACCAGCACCGGATAACCGGCGATCTGTCGGGCTTCATACCACGCGATGCGATTGTCGGTATCGACAGTTTTATCGTTCCAGATGGCGGCGGTATGGACGACCGCATGGTTGTAGATTTCTGCGATTGCCGCGCAATCGTCTTTGCTGGCATGGCGGATGATCATGGTAACCCTCAGGCTTGTACACTATAGTAGTACGCTATTATTACAATAATGTACGCAAGGATGTCATCTGTTTTAGTCATAAATTTTTCCTCTGGCTTGCCGAATCCGTCGGTTCTCTGTCCAGGACTCTCCTGTCTCATCATTCAAATCAATAACTCCTGTATTACAACTGATTGAACGTATCACTATTACTCTACAGTCATATTTTCAATTTTTATTTACCAGTTTTATATTTTGATGACATTTAGTAATGAAGTTGTGGCCACGATAACTTCATGATTGTATTGAAGATGATACAAATCATTGTGATAGCATTCCCTTTTTTATTTTTACGCAATAGAAATAGCTTAACCCCGGAAGATATATTGTCATTAATCAGAGTGCGTATGGAAAAATAGACGGCATAACTCTGGTGGATTTTATAACGATATTCCATTCATACCATTATGCGTATTTATACGCAGGGATTCATTTTGCTGATAAGGGTGAAGCAATGGCGCGTAGGAAAAATATGAAAGTAGTAGTGCCTTCGATACTGACAATTATTATGGGTAATGTATTAGTCAATACCACCATGGCGGCTGAAACTAATGTGCTACAGGCGGCACCGGCTTATACCGCAACGCAGACTAAAGGGGAGTCGCTGTGGAGCAATGATGATACGGCGATCGGTATTTTAGGATCCGTACGTTTAATGGCCAAAACGGATTCTCATCATAGCCAGGAACATAATATACAGAATAATGACTCACGGCTGGGGGTAGCCGTACGGCATAATTTTGATCTGAACGGCCTGAGTAATTATGCCGTAGGTTATTATGAGACTGGCGTTCATGGTTTAGATTCCGCAACAGATGACCAGGGCAACGATGTTTATACCCGGCAGGCTTATGCCGGTATTGGTAACGATCGATATGGTGTAGTGACCTTCGGTAAACAATATGCGCCGACAGACTGGGGGCTGGGCATTGACACAACCTATGCCTGGGGTGGAAAGGCGAAACATGATACCGCCGGAATGTCGACGGATATTATTAATTCCGCGGCGATCTACTATTTTAATGATAAAAATATGACCCTTGGCGTCATGGGGCAAGGTAATGACAACGTCGACAGCATCGGCTTTGCGGCCTATGGCGATGGCCCGAACCTGCATGACGCTTACCGCGATGGCTCAGCCACCGTTCACGGCGGCGCCGCGGCCGCCGCGCAGTATCGCTGGGATAACGGATTCTCCGTCTCCAGCGCCGTTGCCTATAATCATTACACGGTAAATAGCGGATCAGCCAGCGGCTGCCAGAGTTTTGGCCCGAATGGTCACTGCTTTCATTACACCGATAATAACGGTGATGCCTATGACGGCAATACGTATTCCATGGGGATGAACGCAAAATATACCGCCAATGTCGGCGACCACGCCTGGTATAACGGCGCGGAGGTGACGTATTACCTGAATAAAGTTAATGATGTTAAAGCGGCGACCAGCGGTCATTACGATCGTAATACCCGGCATGGTGATGACCAGGAAACGGTGCTTGGCCTGGAATATGACTCCCAGTTTAAAATCACGCCGGCCTGGGGAGTGTATGTTGATTTTAACTGGTCGCAGGGCGGGGATGCCATGGACGGGCAGCACTTCCAGTCGACGGTATTAGGCACTGATTACTGGCTAGGTAATAGCGCGGTGACCTATCTTGAATACGGCTACGAAAAAGCCTGGGGCAACGATAACGAGGCGTGGAATATTGACGATCATCTTGGCGCAGTGGGCCTGCGCGTCTTTATTTAGTCGAGGCGTTTTCTTTTCATTTATTGCCTTAAAGGATGTAAGTTTAATTATCCCCTGATTTCTCCAGATTGCCCGGCGTAATATCACGTCGGGCCTTTTCCTCGGAATAAGCGGCCATTTTCGGCTGGTTGTGCAAACAGACGCCCTACACTATAGTGTCACGCTATGAACACTATAGAAGACAACCTGAACCAGCGCATCAGCGCACGCATCCGTATTGAGCGGGAATCTCGCGGCTGGTCGCTGAGCGAACTGGCGGATCGGGCGGGCGCGTCCCGGGCGATGATCCACAAGATCGAGCGCGGCGAAAGCAGCCCGACGGCCTCTATGCTTGGGCGGCTTTCCGGCGCCTTTGGCATCAGTATGTCGACGCTGATCGCCCGCGCCGAGATGCAGGAAGGCAAGCTGCTGCGGTTGGCTAATCAGCCGGTGTGGCACGACCCGCAGAGCCACTATCTGCGTCGTCACGTGTCGCCGCGTAGCGATTTGCCTATCGATCTGGTGCAGGTGGAGCTGCCCGGGGGCAGCGATATTCCGATGCCGGCGGCTTCTTATGCTCTGGCGCGACAGCTTATCTGGCTGCAGCAGGGCGAGCTGGTGTTTATCGAAGGCACTACGCGCCACGAAATGCAGGCGGGGGATTGTCTGGAGCTCGGGCCGCCGAACGACTGCCGCTTCATTAATGAAACCACGCAGCCCTGCGTCTATCTGGTCGTCCGGCTCAATCAATCTGCCTCATAATGTCAATGCGCGCTGACGGGAAAGCAGCTAGCCTCAATACAGACTTGTCAAAAGAGGAGTTTGTTATGGCTTTTAATCCGCAACGCCACCGCCGCTGGCTGCTGGCATCCCGTCCGCACGGCGAGCCGACCGGGGAGAACTTCCGCCTGGAAGAGGGTGAGGTCGCTTCTCCTGGGCCGGGGCAGCTGCTGCTGCGCACCGTCTTTCTGTCATTAGATCCCTATATGCGCGGGCGGATGAGCGACGCGCCTTCCTACTCGCCGCCGGTCGCCATTGGCGCGGTGATGGTGGGCGGCACCGTAAGCCGCGTTGTAACGTCGAACCATGCTGATTATCAGCCCGGCGATTGGGTGCTGGGCTACGGCGGCTGGCAGGATTATGAGATTTCCGATGGCAGCGGGCTGGTGAAGCTGGGCGATAACCCGGAACACCCCTCCTGGGCGCTGGGTATCCTCGGTATGCCGGGCTTTACCGCCTACATGGGACTGCTCGATATCGGCCAGCCAAAAGCGGGCGAGACGCTGGTGGTAGCCGCCGCCACCGGGCCGGTCGGCGCCACGGTCGGCCAGATAGCGAAGCTGAAAGGATGCCGTACGGTAGGCATTGCGGGCGGCAGCGAGAAGTGCCGTTATGCGGTAGAGACGCTGGGTTTCGACGTCTGTATCGATCACCGCGCGCCCGATTTTGCCGTTAAGCTGTTAGAAGCGTGCCCGCAGGGCATCGATATCTACTATGAGAACGTTGGCGGCAAAGTATTCGATGAAGTGCTGCCGCTGTTGAACACATCGGCCCGCGTGCCGGTCTGCGGCCTGGTCAGCGGTTACAACGCTACCGCGCTGCCCGCTGGCCCGGATCGTTTACCGCTGCTGATGGCGACGATCCTCAAAAAACGCATTCGGATGCAGGGCTTTATCATCGGCCAGGATTACGGTCACCGGATTGCGGAGTTCCAGCAGGAGATGGGGCGCTGGGTGCAGGCAGGGAAAATCAAATACCGCGAGCAGGTCGTTGACGGCCTGGAGAACGCGCCGCAGGCGCTCATCGGCCTGCTGAAGGGTGAGAACTTCGGTAAGGTCGTGGTTCGCGTCTCTCCTGACGAGTAATCATGTACCCGGCAGGCGTGGCGCCTGCCGGATAGTTTGACCATCAGGCGTAAAACGCCAGCCGCTCGGCCAGCAGATCGACAAAGGCCCGGCGATCGATGTCGAGCATCACCGTCGTATTTGGCGTCTTGCCGGTCAGGTTGTAGAAATCGACCACCGTCATTCCCTGCGTATATTTCCCCTGCGTTTCCACGCCGACCCAGCGTTCAACGGTGGTAAACATCTCCGGCTTCAGCAGCCAGGCAATGGTGCAAGGATCGTGCAGCGGAGCGCCGACAAAACCCCATTTTTCATCCTTATGGTACTCAAGGAAAAAGTCGAGTAGTTCGGCGACGATAGTGGATATCGGATTGCCGATACGGCGGAAACGCTCGATATCTTCGACGTGGATTTGCGCTTTGTGGGTGACATCCAGCCCGGCCATCACCACCGGGATCCCGGACTGGAAAACGATCTCTGCCGCTTCCGGGTCGACGTAGATATTAAACTCGACCGCCGGCTGCCAGTTACCCAGCACCATGGCGCCGCCCATCATCACGATGCGGGCAATTTTGCTATGCAGTTCAGGGTGGCTGTTGAGCAACAGGGCGACGTTGGTTTGCGGACCGGTAGCGACGATCGTAACCGGCCCGGCGCTTTCGCGCAGCGTTTTCGCCATTAGCTCGACGGCGGTGCAGGCCTGCGCGGCAAAGCCTGGCTCCGGCAGTGCCGGGCCGTCAAGCCCACTCTCGCCATGCACGTTATCGGCGATAATCAGCTCCCGCATCAGCGGCTTAAGCGCGCCGCCGGCGACCGGAATATCCGGGCGCTTAAGCAGGGTGAGCATCCGCAAGACGTTGCGCAGCGTTTTTTCCGGTGTCTGGTTTCCGGCGGAGGAGGTGACGGCTTTCACATCGAGTTCGGGTGAGGCGAGGGCAAGAACGAGGGCGATCGCGTCGTCGTGACCCGGATCGCAATCGATAATCACTGGCAGTGCCATGGCAGCTCCTTGTTGGCGTTATTTTGTGACAAGGGTAACGCCGCAAAGCGCTATAGACGAGGCTTAACGCAGGATAGTGTGATGGTGTGCACGAATGGTTGCCGATATTTTGGGCTCTCTCGCCAGGACGGATGCGCGATCTGTGCGCAATCAGGGCGTAGCCATGCGGTGGTGCAAGAAGTCGCTTCACGCGGTGGCGTATAATGATAAAACGACTCAACCATACGAATATTATTGGTTTGCTTTCCGCAAATGGATTCTTATTCTAAAGAAAATTTCACGAGGTAACCGCAATGAAAGATGTTGTAGATAAATGCAGTACCAAAGGCTGTGCCATCGATGTAGGTTCGATTATTGATAATGAGGACTGCGTATGGCGAGTTGAGAAAAACTTCGCCAGCCGCGAAGAGGCTGAGTCCACCCTGGCGGCCGTTCGCCAACGTGCCGAAGCCGCCGCACCCGCCAGCGAGCCGCCGCAGGTTGACTATACCATTGAGACCGCCGGTGATGAGGTTAAGCTTGAGGCTTCAATTGCCTTCTCCTGCCAGGCGGAGAAGATTATCTTCGAATTGTCCTTAAGAAACCTGATTTAACGTCAGTAAGCCGCCACAGCTAATCCTCAAGGGGATCATGCAAGCGATCCCCTTGAGGTTCAGCGGTTAAGGGTTACTCAAATCGCCATGCCAGATTGAGCCCAATGCCGTAGTTGCGGCCCGGCGCCGGTTCGTAGTAGCGTCCATTGGATTCGTTAACGATAACCGAACCGGCGTAGCGGCGGTCAAACAGGTTATCGACGCGGCCAAACAGATCCATATCCATCTTGCCGTAGCTCCATTTATAGCCGGTCGTCAGGCCGACGACTGTCCAGGACGGCGCTTTGGCGGTGTTCTCATCGTTAGCCATAATATCGCTCAGATAGCGAATATCGCTGCCCGCGTACCAGCCTTTTTCGGGCTGGTAGCCGAAGGAGGCGTAGCCCATGTTACGGGCGATCCCCGGAATACGATTGCCTTTACAGCTGGCATCGTCGCAGACGTTGGTACGATAGGTCGCATCCAGCCAGGTCCAGGCCGCTTTTAAACGCCAGCTCTCGCCAAACTGCTGATCCAGCCCCAGTTCCATCCCCTGGCGACGGGTTTTCCCGGCGTTTTTGTAGCTGGTACGGCCCCCGCTGCTGGCATCGACAACAATCTCATTGTCGGTGTCGGTCTGGAACAGCGCGGCAGTTAACAGGCCATTGCCGATTCGCGCCTTACTGCCAATTTCAACCGTTTCGTTGGTCGACGGCTGCAGGCCAAAATTCAGCCCGCCCTGGTCGCCGGAGCGATAGGAAAGCTCATTGATCGTCGGCGTTTCGAAACCGCGACCGGCGGAGACGTAGACATTCCAGGCGTCGGTTACCGCATATTTCAGCGAGCCTGCCGGCAGCCATTTATGATAGCTGGCTTCGCCGCTGTCATCGCCGTTGCCCGGCGTAATGTAATAATCGTTGGAATCGAACCAGACTGAGCTATAGCGCACGCCGGCGTCCAGAGAGAGCTTCTCGGTGAGCTGCCACTGGGTTTGCAGATAAGGGTCAAGGTTCCACATCAGGTTGCGCTCGTTGCGGCGCAGGTCGCCTTTCTCCCCGTACTGCGGCGCGCCGTTGTTCATGACAAAGTTTTCGTAACCCTTGCGACGTTCGCTCATGGTCTCGTAGTCGAGACCGGTGGTAAAGGTGACCGGCACCAGAAGCTCGCCACGGTGCGTCCAGCGGGTATCAATGCCCTGATAGTGACGCGTCAGGTCGATCACGCCGCCCGCATGGGTGGGTTTGAGCTGCGGCGCACGCGGGATCGACTGATATTGCGTGGTCTCACGCTCGCCGGCATACATCATCACGCTCAGATCGTCCTGCTCGCTCAGCTGTCGCTCGTAGCGTAAACCGGCCTGGGTCTGTTTGATGGTTTTACGGGTATTGTACTCATCGCCTCTCGGCGACTGGCGCGGATTGTTTTGCCATTCGTCATAGCTCAGGCCGCCCGCGTCATTAGCTTTAATATCCACGCTGTTAAACAGCAGGGTCAGCTTACTGACGTCATTGATGCGCACGCCGAGCTTCGCGTTGGCGAGATTCTTACGCGCGCCGCTATGGTCGCGGGAGCCATGGGTGGTGAAGCGGTTGGTGGAGACCACATAGTCGACATCGCCCGCATGGGTGCCGTCGCCGACCGCGCCGGTTGCTTTCATGCCGTAATGCCAGGTACCGAAGCTGCCATAATAGCTGCTGGCTTCGAGAGTTGGCGGCTGGGCGCCGGTCTGGCTGGTAGCGTTGATCACCCCGCCGGAGGAGTTACCGTACAGGGCGGAAAACGGTCCGCGCAGCACTTCAAGCGAATCGAGGCTGCCAATATCAATATTCGAGGTTTGCCCCTGGCCGTCGGGCATGGTGGCCGGGATGCCATCGACGTAAATGCGCAGCCCGCGCACCCCGTAGGTGGAGCGAGAGCCAAAGCCGCGAATTGAAAGCTGCAGATCCTGCGCGTAGTTCTGGCGGTTTTGCACCTGTAGTCCCGGTACCGCGCCCAGCGACTCGGAGAGGTTAACCCGCGGCGCAGCCTGGCGCATCTCATCGCCGTTAACCACGCTGACGGCGGCGGGGGTATCGAGTTCAGAGACTGCCGACGGCGCGGCGGTAACTACCATGGTCTGTTCAGCGGCGATAGCGGTTGGCGCAGCGGATACCAGCGGTAAAAGCAGAGCGGGGAGCGCGACGGCGCGCACGGAAAGGATTTTCATCAACGTTACTCACAAAACGAACCAAACGGAACATATGTATATATGTTAGCTCTTTTGTAAATTTTTTGAAAAGACTTAACAGGATTTGAGTTAACAAATAGCAAGAATTGCGTGATGCTCAGGACACAACTGGTAATTAACGCTCCACATTGCGATAAATAATGATTACTATTCGCATTCCAGAGAATAGCGCAAAGCGATGATTTTGCGCCCCGGAAGCACTGTCGAGCAGGCATATATTTGTTTTATCAAAGGGAGTCGTCATGTCATTACGTCATCTGTCCGCGCCGCGTCTGCGCCGTTCACTGTTGTTAACTTCATTACTGCTGGCGGGGAGCTTTAGCGCCCATGCGGCGGAAGAAATGCTGCGCAAAGCCGTCGGCAAGGGCGCATACGAAATGGCCTATAGCCAGCAGGAGAACGCGCTGTGGGTGGCCACATCGCAAAGCCGTTCGCTGGATAAAGGCGGCATCGTTTACCGTCTCGATCCGACGACCCTCGAAGTGACCCAGATCATTCATAACGACCTGAAACCCTTCGGCGCGACGATCAATAACGCCACCCAGACCCTGTGGTTTGGTAACACTACCGACAGCACCGTCACTGCCATTGATGCTAAAACCGGTAAGGTAAAAGGGCGTCTGGTGCTCGACGCTCGTCAGCGCAGCGAAACCGTGCGCCCGCTGGCGCCGCGCGAGCTGGCGGTCAATGAGAAAACCAATACCGTCTACATCACCGGCCTGGGTAAAGAGAGCGTGATTTGGGTTGTGGATGGCGACAAGCTGACGCTGAAAGACACTATCGCTAATACCGGCGCAATGGCGACCGGCCTGGCGGTGGACGCAGAAGCGAACCGCATCTATACCACCAACGCCGACGGCGAGCTGGTGACTATCGACAGTACCAGCAATAAGATCCTCTCGCGCAAGAAGTTGCAGGATGATGGCAAAGAGCACTTCTATCTGAATCTCAGCCTTGATACCGCCGGTCATCGCGCCTTTATCACCGACAGTAAACAGCCGGAAGTGCTGGTGGTCGATATTCGCGATGGCAAAGTGCTGGAGAAAATCGCCGCGCCGGAGTCCCTGGCCGTTCTGTTCAACCCGACGCGCAATGAAGTCTACGTGACGCACCGCAAAGCCGGGGAAGTGAGCGTGATCGATGGTAAGAGCTACAAGGTGGTCAAAACTTTCAAAACCCCGACCCACCCGAACAGCCTGATGCTTTCCGCCGATGGCAAAACGCTGTACGTTAGCGTGAAGCAGGAATCGACGCGTCAGAAAGAGGCGACCCAGCCGGATGACGTTATCCGCATCGCGCTGTGATCTTCACGGGAGGGGGAAGCCCCTCCTGAAAGTCGTTCTGCCGGGCGGCGGTTTGCGTCTTACCCGGTCGGCATAATCCCCGCCTGGTTCGTGCCTTACAGAAAATAGCGTCTTCACCGATATCACCCTCTGTTACAAACGCTTATTAGCCTGACAAATGTAATGGCTATAAACTTACCGCTTTCCTGCGCAAGCGGGACGGTGGCATTAATCCTGGAGATATGATGAAAAGAACATTGATGGTCGTTTGCGCCGGCGCAATGCTGGCTTTGCTGGCAGGCTGTAGCTCAAACTACGTGATGACGACGAAAAGCGGGCAAACCATTGTGACGCAGGGCAAACCGAAGCTGGATAAAGATACCGGCATGACCAGCTATACCGATGAGTCGGGCAATAAGCGCCAGATTAACAGCAGCGATGTTGCTCAGCTGGTGGAAGATAATTAAGTTCTGCAGTTGCGGTTTGCCCCACCGGGCAAACCGCAAAAGGGACGAGTTACGGTTTTTCAATATCCGGCGCAGTGCTGTGAATATCATGCACGCGCTTGCGTACGCCAAACCAGCCGGCGACCAGCAAAACGGCAATCAGCGGAATCGAACCGATGGTATAAGTCCCATTCGGGTAATCGAAAGCCATTAATACCAGCACGCTCAGCAGGAATAGCAGGGTCAGCCAGGAAGTAAAAGGCGCTCCCGGCATCTTGAAGCTGACGTCTGCGGCCTTGCCTTCTTTGATCGCCTTGCGCAGGCGCATCTGGCACACCACAATAAATCCCCACGAGGCGATGATGCCCAGCGAAGCGACGTTGAGGACTATCTCAAACACCTGCGAAGGCACCAGGTAGTTGAGGAATACCCCAACGACATAGACGCCCAGCGTCGCCAGAATACCGGCATACGGCACGTGATGGCGGCTCATTTTCGACATAAATTTAGGCGCCGAACCGCCCATCGACATGGAGCGCAGAATACGCCCGGTGCAGTACAGTCCGGAGTTGAGGCTGGAGAGCGCGGCGGTTAATACCACAATATTCATCACGCTGCCGATATACGGCACGCCCAGCTTCGAGAAGAAGGTGACGAACGGACTCTGCCCGGCCTGATAGGCATTCCACGGTAGCAGCAGCACCAGCAGCAGCACCGAGCCAACGTAGAACAGACCAATACGCCAGATGACGCTGTTGATGGCGCGCGGCACCATGGTCTGCGGATCTTTACACTCGCCGGCGGCGGTACCTACCAGTTCAATAGAAGCGAAGGCGAAAACCACGCCCTGAACCAGCACCAGCGCCGGGAGCAGGCCGTGCGGGAACAGACCGCCGTTATCGGTGATCAGATGGAAACCGGTGGCATTGCCATCCAGCGGCTTGCCGGTGCCAAGAAAAATAGTCCCGACCACCAGAAACGCCACGATTGCCAGTACCTTGACCAGCGCGAACCAGAACTCCATCTCGGCGAACCATTTCACGCCGATCATATTCATGGTACCGACGATCGCCAGCGCGCCGAGGGCAAACACCCACTGCGGAACGTCGCCGAACGCGCCCCAGTAGTGCATATACAGCGCGACGGCGGTGATATCGACAATCCCGGTCATCGCCCAGTTGATGAAGTACATCCAGCCCGCAACGTAAGCCGCTTTTTCGCCGAGGAACTCGCGGGCGTAGGAGACGAAGCTGCCGCTGGAAGGGCGATGAAGCACCAGCTCGCCAAGCGCGCGTAAAATAAAGAACGAGAAGAGGCCGCAGACCAGATAAACCAGCGCCAGCGCCGGTCCCGCCATCTGCAGGCGCGCGCCCGCGCCGAGGAACAGGCCGGTACCAATCGCGCCGCCGATGGCAATCATCTGCACCTGACGGTTGCCCATTGCCTTGTGGTAGCCGGACTCCTGCGAGTTTAGCCAGTGGCGTTTGGCAGCGTGCTGCTCCGCCACGCTAGAGTGTTTTGTATTCATTGATGTCGCTATTTTCCTGTCAATGTCCATGAAGTGGTTCGTGCTGCTGGCTCTCCCATCATTCTGATGAATGAGATAAGCGAGCATGGCGGAGAATCCTACACGTATCGGAAAATGGACGCACGTAAAAGATTTGTCGACAGCACTTGCTTAAATATCAATGAGATCGGCAGGTTTAAGTGCTTCCCCGGCACCCTGGAAATTTTGCTCAGCGTTTTAACGGTATTGCGCTATGCTTTTCCGCCCGCGTTTTGCCCGAGAGGCCACGATGAAAATCAACGTAGTAGGGACCAGCGGCGTCGGCAAATCTACCCTCGCGCGTCGGCTGGCTCAGGAACTGTCTCTGCCTTATATCGAAATGGATGCGCTCTACTGGCTGCCCGAGTGGCAAGGGACGCCGGACGATGAGTTCTACGCTAAGCTCGCCGCCGCGCTCGCCGCGCCAGGCTGGGTGCTTGACGGCAACTATAACCGCAGTCGTCCGGTAAAATGGCGCGACGTGGATCTGGTGGTGTGGGTGGATTACAGCTTCTGGCGCACGATGCGCCAGGCTATCTGGCGCGCGGCATCGCGTGCCAGCCGACGCCAGGAACTGTGGCCTGGCACCGGTAACTGTGAAACCTTCCGCCGCTCCTTCTTTAGCCGGGACTCCATTATTCTCTGGACGCTAAAAACCTGGCGCAATAATCGCCGCCGCTATCTGGCGGATATGCAGGATCCGCAGTATCGACATATTCGCTTTGTGCGCTTACGCAACCAGCAGCAGACCGAGGCGCTGGTGCGCGAGCTTCGGCAGAATAGCCGATAATCCCCCGGCTCGCGCTGCGCTTAGCCGGGCTACAGGCCCGCAGATTGCTCAGGACGCGTAGCCCGGACAGATGCGCAGCATCGCCTCCGGGAAATTCTGCCACTCTGCGCTCTTTTTCCGGGGGGCGGCGCAAAGCCCTTGCCCGGGCTACCGGGCCGCAGACTGCTGAGGACGCGTAGCCCGAACAGATGCGCAGCATCGCCTCCGGGAAATCCTGTCACTCTGCGCTCTTTTTCCGGGGGCGGCGCAAAGCCCCTGTCCGGGCTACCGGGCCGCAGATTGCCGGGAACTCGTAGCCCGGATAAGGCGTTTGCGCCGCAACCCGGGGAATGCGTCGTGACGTGGCATCGCCTCCGGGGACATTTACCTCACCGCATATCTAATTTTCGGCAGAGCACATGTAAATAAATTGTTTCTCTCCAGCCGCGGGCGCTTCTAATAATGCAGACATGTTAATTCACATGAGCCTGCGAAATGTCCTATCGAATCAGTATCCTGGATAAAAGCCCGCTGGCAGCCGGAGAAACGGCCGCCCAGGCGCTGGCGCGCACATTAACGCTCGCGCAACAGGCGGAAGCCTGGGGATATCACCGTTTCTGGATCGCCGAACACCACAACACCGACCAGCTCGCCAGCCCGTCGCCGGAACTGGCGATTGCCTGGATCCTCGGCCAGACCCGCAGCATTCGCGTTGGCTCCGGCGGCGTTATGCTGCAGCACTACAGCCCATATAAGGTGGCGGAGAACTTCAATATGCTGGCTTCTCTTGCCCCGGGCCGCGTGGATCTGGGCGTGGGCAAAGCCCCCGGCGGACTGCCGCTCTCCACTCGCGCGTTGCAGCAGGGACTTAATCTCCAGCAAAAGGGGAGTTTTGCCGACCAGCTGGCGCAGCTCGACAACTGGCTGTCGCTGACCGAAACCGATGGTGAAGAGAGCGTCCGCGCAACCCCAATCCCGCCGCGTCGCGCCGACGGTTTTCTGCTCGGCGCCAGCCTGGAGAGCGCGCAGCTGGCGGCGCAGCTGGACTGGAACTTCGTCTTCGCCGCCCATCTCAACGGCGATAAGCAACTGCTGCGGGAGGTGTTAACCCGCTGGCGCGAACTGAGCCGTCGCGACGCCATTATCGCCGTTCAGGTTATTGTGGCCGAAGAGGCCGCAGCGGCCGCGGCGCTGGCAAAATCCGTCGAAGCATGGGGCGTTGAGCTGGAAAACGGTCAGCGGGTGACCGTCGGCAGCGAAGCGCAGGCGGCCGCCTTTGCCCGTCAGGCGGGCAGCAGGCCGACGCGTATCGCCCGGCGGGAATCGGCCGTGCTGTTCGGCACCCCCGAGCAGGTGAAAGCGCAGCTGGATGCCTTGCAGTCGGCGTGGAACATCGACGAATTTATTATCGACACGCCCATTAGCGACGGCGCGGCGCGCCTTAACTCCCTGCGTCTGTTGGCCCGGGCGCATCTGAGCGCGGAGGTCCAGCCATGAGCCTTGCTGAACAGTTAATTCGCTGGCGGCGCGAGCTGCATCAGTATCCGGAACTTTCGCTGCAGGAGGTCGACACCACCGCGCGTATTCGCGACTGGCTACAAAGCGGCGGCATCAGCCTGTTGCCATATGATCTGAAAACCGGCGCGGTTGCCGAGGTTGGGAGCGGCAATAAGGTGATTGCCCTGCGTGCCGATATTGATGCGCTGCCGATCGAAGAGGCGGCCAGCGTGCCGTTTCGCTCGCTGAATGCCGGCGTGATGCACGCCTGCGGGCATGATATTCATACCAGCGTGATCCTTGGCGCGGCCTTACTACTGAAACAACGCGAAGCGCAGCTGGCGGGACGCGTCCGCATTCTGTTCCAGCCGGCGGAGGAGAGCTTCGGCGGCGCGAAAACCCTGATTCGCGCCGGCGTGCTGGAGGGCGTTTCCGCCATTTTCGGTATGCATAATGAACCGGGGCTGCCGGTGGGGGAATTCGCCACCCGAGGCGGCGCGTTTTATGCCAACGTCGATCGCTTTGTGTTTAAGGTGACCGGCAAAGGCGCTCACGCCGCCCGGCCTCATGAAGGGAAGGACGCCATTCTGCTGGCCAGCCAGCTGGTGACCCTGCTGCAAAGCGTCGCCAGCCGCGAAGTGAACACCCTCGATTCCGTGGTGCTGAGCGTCACGCGGATTCAGGGCGGCAATACGTGGAATGTCCTGCCGGAAAGCGTCGAGCTGGAAGGAACGCTGCGCACCCACAGCAGCGAAGTCCAGCAGCGGGTGAAGGCGCGGGTGAGCGAGATTGCCGCCGGCTTCGCCAGCGCCTTCGGCGCGCAGATCGATGTCTTCTGGTACGCCGGGCCGACCGCGCTGGTCAATGATGAGCGCTGGGCGGCTTTCGCCAGCCACGTGGCCGATCGATCCGGCTACCGCACGCACCATGCGGATCTCCATCTCGGCGGAGAGGATTTCGCCGTTTATCTTCAGCATATTCCCGGCGCGTTCGTCAGCATCGGCAGCGCCAGCGAGTTTGGTCTTCACCATCCGGCGTTTAACCCGGATGAGCGCTTAATCGCGCCGGCGGCGCACTACTTTGCCGATCTGGCAGAGCAGGCGTTGAAAGAACTTTAATTATTCAGGGTCATAGACTAAGGATTAACGATGTCTGAACAACGACAGCTGCGCATTGGCACTATCTTACATGGCGCATCGGGAAATATGTCGGCCTGGCGCCATCCGGCCGCGCTGGCCGACGCCAGTATTAACTTTGAGTTCGTGAAGCAGACGGCGTTAAAAGCGGAAGAGGGCAAGCTCGATTTTATTTTTGTTGCCGATGGCTTATATATTAATGAAAAATCGATCCCGCATTTTTTAAACCGTTTTGAACCACTCACCGTATTATCCACCCTTGCAGCGGTAACCTCGCGTTTAGGCCTCGTCGGCACCTTGTCGACCTCCTACAGCGAGCCCTTTACCACCGCTCGCCAGTTCGCCAGCCTCGATCATCTGAGCGGAGGACGCGCTGGCTGGAACGTGGTGACATCGCCGCTCGAAGGCTCAGCGAAAAACTTCTCCCGGGCGCAGCATCCCGATCATGCGCTGCGCTACCGCATCGCCGATGAATATCTTCAGGTCGTTAAAGGCCTGTGGGATTCATGGGAACAGGACGCGTTTATTCGTAATAAAGAGAGCGGCCAGTTCTTTGATAAAAATAAGCTGCATACGCTTAATCATCACGGTGATTTCTTCAAAGTGGCCGGCCCGCTAAATATTGCCCGCACGCCGCAGGGCCGACCCATTATCTTTCAGGCGGGCGCTTCCGAAGACGGTAAAAAATTAGCCGCCAGCCATGCCGACGCTATTTTTACCCATCAGGACTCGCTGGCGGAAGCGCAGGCCTTTTATCGCGACGTCAAAAGCCAGCTCGACGCGTACGGCCGCCGGGAGAGTGAACTACACATATTCCAGGGCGTCAGCGTGATCGTTGGCGATAGCGCCGACGATGTGGAACAGCAATACCAGACCACCGCCGCGCTGGTATCGATTGAGGACGCGCTGAATTATCTTGGCCGCTATTTTGAGCATCACGATTTCGCCCAATATCCGTTGGATGAGGCGTTCCCGGATATCGGCGACCTCGGGCAGAACAGCTTTCGCAGCACCACCGATGAGATTAAACGCAACGCCCGCGAACGCGGCCTGACCCTGCGCCAGGTCGCGCTGGAGGCAGCCAGCCCGCGACCGCGTTTTGCCGGAACCGCCGCAGAGGTGGCAGATGGGCTACAGCAGTGGTTTGAACAGCGCGCGGCGGACGGTTTTATTATCCAGGGCGGTACGCCGGATACCTTCCCGCGTTTTGTGGACCAGGTGGTACCGATCCTGCAGCAGCGTGGATTATTCCGTGAAGAATATCCCGGCACCACGCTGCGCGAAAGTTTAGGGCTGGCAGAGCCCGTCAATCAATTCCAAAAACAATAATAGAGAACACCCGCTATGCAGAAAACGCAGAAAAAATCGCTATTACTGGCGCTGGCGCTGGCCGTGAGCGCGTCATCCTGGGCGCAGAACGTCACGATCAACGGCACCGGCGTGAGCCTCGAAGCTAACAAAACGCCGATTCACACGGCAAAAAACCCTCAGGCTATCGCCCAACTGCCGAAAGGTCTCCACCTGGCGGTGCCGGGTAAGCTGACCGTCGCGGTCGCCGCGCTGAATTCGCCGCCGCTGACCGTGTTTTCTGATGATAACAAAACCCTGCTCGGCAGCGAGGTGGATATCGCCCGCCTGGTGGCCGACAGCCTCGGGCTGGAGCTAAACGTGGTGCCCACCTCGTGGGAAGACTGGCCGCTCGGCGTCGCCTCCGGCAAATATGATGCGGCGGTCAGCAATATCACCGTGACCAAAGAGCGCAAAGAGAAGTTTGATTTCGCCACCTACCGCAAAGATTCGCTGGGTTTTTACGTCAAGAGCACCAGTCCGCTGAGCAAAATTGAAAAAGCCGAAGATATTGCCGGGCTGCGGATTATCGTCGGCTCCGGCACCAACCAGGAAGCGATTTTGTTGGCGTGGAACGCCGAGAATCTCAAGAAGGGGCTGAAGCCGTTTACGCCGGTCTACACCAAAGACGACGCCGCTCAGACCCTGGCGCTGCAGTCCGGGCGCGCCGATGCCTTCTTCGGCCCGAACGTAATCGGCGCGTGGAAAGCGGCGCTGACCGGCAAAACCAGGCTGGTGGGCAGCGTTGACGGCGGCTGGCCGAAGGCGGCGCATATCGCCGTGACGGTGAAAAAAGGCAGCGGTCTGGTTGAACCGGTACAGACGGCGCTGAACGGCGCTATCCGCAGCGGCGATTACGCGAAGGTGCTGAGTCGCTGGGGCGAAGGCGTGGAGAGCATCCCGCAATCGGAAATTAACCCGGCCGGACTCGGCGACTAACAGGAGGCATGATGAGCGATCTATTCCGCGATGTCTCTCCGGAAGCGCCGGAGCTGCAGCCGATTATTGAGGGCCTGTTCGGCGAGTACGCCGCGCGCTACGGCGACTACTTTTCCCGCGATGCCGAAGTCGAGCTGACTGAATGGTATCTGGCGCCGCAGGGGCTATTTATCGTGCTGGAGCGGGAGGGGGAAATTATCGCTACCGGCGCGTATAAACCGAAAGATGCCCATACGGCAGAAATCAAACGGATCTGGACCCATCGTCGTCTGCGCCAGCAGGGGCTGGCGGCGAAAGTGGTGCAGGAGCTGGAACGTCGGGCGCTGCTGGCGGGCTACAGCCATATCTTTTTGACGACCGGTTTTCGTCAGCCGGAAGCGGTGCGGCTCTATCTGAGCCAGGGCTACGAGGCGCAGTTTGACCTCAACCGCGATCCGGAAGAGTACAGTTTGCCGCCGTTCGATGGTCGGCTGCGCTTTACGAAAGCGCTGGCGGTCAGCGCGCTGAGCCAGAGCGCTTAAGGAGCCAATATGCATACCCAGGAAACGATTAAGGTTGTCCCCGCGCGCTATCCGCTGCGGGCAGTGGGCGCGGTGCTGGCGCTGCTGGTGCTGGCGGTGGTGATTCAATCAGTTGCCTTTAACCCGCGCTGGGAGTGGGGCGTCTTTGCCCGCTGGTTCTTTGACCCGGTGATCCTCGAAGGCCTCGGGCAGACGCTGCTGTTGACCCTGCTGGCGACGGCGCTCAGCGTTATCTTCGGCGGACTGCTGGCGCTGGCGCGACTCTCCAGTTCATGGCTGCTGAGCAGCCTTGCCTGGGGCTATATCTGGTTGTTTCGCTCGCTGCCGCTGATCGTGGTGCTGATTATTCTCTACAACTTCTCTTATCTCTACGACACCCTGTCGATCGGCATTCCGTTCACCGCTATTCGCTGGGCCAGTTTTGAGACCATTAGCGTGCTGGGGCAGTTTTCTACCGCCGTTGTCGGGCTGACCCTGGTACAAAGCGCCTACACCGCCGAAATTATTCGCGGCGGTTTCCTCGGGGTTGATCACGGGCAGTATGAAGCGGCGGCGGCGCTGGGGCTTCCGGCCAGCCGCCGCACGCTGCGCATTATCCTGCCGCAGGCGCTGCGCACCATTTTACCGGCGGGTTTTAACGAAATTATCAGCCTCGCCAAGGGGACAGCGATGGTTTACGTGCTGGCGATGCCGGAGCTGTTTTACACCATCCAGATGATCTATAACCGCACCCAGGAAGTGATCCCCCTGCTGATGGTCGGCGCCGCCTGGTACCTGGCGATCACCAGCGTGCTGTCGCTGATTCAGTATCTGGTCGAGCGCGGCCTGGCCCGCAGCGAGCGCCGCTCGGCGGTTAATAGCGCCCGCAGCAGCCGTCGCGTTGTTGAAACCGTTCATCGTCCCCAACCGCAGGAGTCCGCCCATGCTCAACTCTCGTAACGGTCATATCTCCATTACCGACGTCAGCAAATACTTTGGCCGCCATAAAGCGCTGGACGATGTATCGCTGGAAATAGCACCCGGTACGGTGACGGTGATCCTCGGGCCGTCCGGTTCGGGAAAATCGACGCTGCTGCGGGCGATCAATCATCTGGAGCGCGTTGATGAAGGCTTTATTCAGATCGATGGCGACTATATCGGTTATCGCCGTAAAGGCGACAAGCTCTACGAACTGAAAGAGAAGGAGATCCTTCGCCAGCGGATCAACGTTGGCTACGTGTTTCAGAACTTCAACCTGTTCCCGCACCTGACGGTGCTGGAAAACCTGATTGAAGCCCCCATCGCCCATAAACAGGCGACCCGTAAGGAGGCTATCGCGCGGGCGTACGAACTGCTGGACGTAGTTGGACTACGCAATAAAGCCGACGCCTGGTCGCGGCACCTGTCCGGCGGTCAGCAGCAGCGCATCGCCATTGCCCGGGCGCTGGCGCTTAACCCGCGAGTGATGCTGTTTGATGAACCCACCTCCGCGCTTGACCCGGAGCTGGTGGGGGAAGTGCTGGATGTGATTAAAAAGCTGGCGCGCTCCGGCACCACGCTGGTCGTGGTCACCCACGAAATTGGCTTTGCGAAAGAGGTGGCGGATCGGGTGGTGTTTATGGTCGACGGCAAGATAGTCGAGCAGGGCAGCAGCGACGATGTGCTGAACCATCCGCAGCACCCGCGTACGCAGCAGTTTTTATCGAGGGTATTAGCGGCATGAGAAACGGATTTTTGACCCTGGCGTTACTCTCTTTATCTGCGGCATCGCAGGCGGCTATCGACCTGCGCGCCAACGAGCAGCCGCTGCCGGTAACCCGCGATGAGCAGGCGGTGGCGAAGATCCCGGCGGATTACGTCTTCGTCGAACCGGGTACTTTAACGGTGGCGATTTCAGCGCTCAACTCGCCGCCGCTGGCGCTGCTGGCCAGCGATAACCGCACGCGTATCGGCAGCGACCCGGATATCGCCCGACTGCTGGCCGGCAGCCTCGGGCTGAAGCTAAAGCTGGTGCCCACAGCCTGGGAGGACTGGCCGTTGGGGATTACTTCCGGGCGCTACGATGTGGCGCTGGTGAATATTGCGGTAACCGAGCAGCGGAAAGCGAAGTTTGATTTTGCCACCTATCGCGTCGATTCGCTGGCCTTTTCCGTAAAATCGACCAGCGACATCGCCAGCGTGAGCGGCCCGGCGGATCTCGCTGGTAAAAAAGTGATTGTCGGGTCCGGGACCAACCAGGAGCGAATTTTGCTCGGCTGGAACGCCGAAAACGAAGCCGCCGGGCGACAACCTGCGCTACCGGTCTACCTGACCGATGACGCTTCGGGCAATCTCTATATTCAGTCCGGTCGCGCGGACGTGTTTTTTGGGCCGCAGTCGGTAGCCGCTTACAAAGCGGCGCTCAGCGGTAAAACCAAAGTCGTCGGGCTGGGGCCAAAAAAGGCTTATGTCGCCACCACCACCAGGAAGGGTAACGGACTGGTCTATGCGCTTCAGGCCGCGCTGGATGGCGCGATAGCGCGCGGAGAGTATCAGAAAGTGCTGGCCCGCTGGGGCGAGCAGGGCGAAGAGGTGAGGCAATCGGAGGTGAATCCGCCGGGGATTACCTACTAAAAAACCGCTGTTTCGCAGGAGTGTGATGCGAAACAGCGGAGGCGAATGCTCGCCAGAGTTTTAAATCAGGCGGCGCGCGGGGTCAGCGTTAAGCGATCCAGCGGCCCGACGATAAACAGGTAGGAGAACAGGCCCAGTACGCCCATGGAACCGACGTACAGGATGGCGTAATCGAAGGAGTGAGTATTAGCGAGGATCACGCCGATAACCAGCGGCGTGATAATACTCGCCAGGTTGCCGCACATATTGAACACCCCACCGGCAATTCCCAGCATCTCCTTGGGTGATGTGTCGCTCAGCACGCACCAGCCGAGGTTACCGAACCCTTTAGCAAAGAAAGCCAGGCTCATGGCGGCGATCACCACCACTTCCGAAGTAGTGTAGTTGGCGACCACAATGACGCAGGAGAGCAGCATGCCGCAGATCACCGGCAACTTGCGGGCGGTCGTCAGGCTATAGCCGCGTTTCAGCAGCCAGTCCGAGAACACGCCGCCCAGCAGGCCGCCGATAAATCCGGCAATGGCCGGGATGCTGGCGACAAAGCCGACCTTGAGAATCGACATGCCTTTGGCCTGGTAAAGATAGGTCGGAAACCAGGTCAGGAAGAACCAGGTGATTGACGTCACGCAGAACTGGCCAATATATACCCCGATCATCATACGATTGACGCAGACGCTTTTGATTTGCGCGAGGGTTAATTTATGCTGCGTTTTTTTCGTGCCTAATTCCGGCTCGCCGCCGCCTTCGCGAATATAGTCGAGCTCCTGTTGGTTAATTTTTGGATGATGAGAGGGATCTCTTACTTTTACCAGCCAGAATATCCCCAGCACCACGCCGATAGCGCCAATATAATAGAATACGTAGTGCCAGCTTAAATTATGCAGAATAATCGTCATTAGCGGCGTAATAATCCCCAGGGAAATATACTGCGCGGCCTGATAGACCGAAGTGACAAACCCGCGCTCTTTATTGGGAAACCACTGTACGCTCAGACGACTGTTGGCGGGAAAGGCGGGGGCTTCTATCGCGCCCATCATCAGGCGCAGAATAACCAGTACAATCAGCGGGCTGGCGAACAGATAGATCGTACCCTGGAACATGGTGACGACCGACCAGCCAATCAGCGCGCAGCCGTAGACCAGCCGCGAACCATATTTATCCAGCAGCCAGCCGCCGGGTATTTGCATAATGACGTAGGAGATGCCAAAAACTGAAAAAGCCAGCCCCATCGCCTCGGGATCAAAACCTAACTCTTTGCTCATAATAGGCGCGACAACGGACAGCGTTGCCCGGTCGGCATAATTAAATACGGTAGCCAGAAATAAAAACAGTAATATGCCGTAACGCACGTTGCTGCGTTTTAAGGGTGTAGTCATCTTCAACTCCTTTGCAGGGTTGTTTATTGTGGGTACAGCCAATAAGAGGTATTTCCCCGGCAGGCCTACGGGTTTTCAGTCGTCCGCGGACCGGTAACCCGGACAGATGCGCAGCATCGCCCCCGGGAGAATGCGGTATTCTCCCGGGGGCGGCGCTTGATGCGCCTTGCCGGGCTACGCGGCCTGTAGCCCTTATGCCGCCATGCGGGGAATTCGGTTAAGGGCGTTTGCCAAACTCGCAGCTTTGCTGGGTCCAGCGGCGGGCCTGTTCGCTCAGGGTGAAGCCCAGACCGTGGCGTTCGGAAACCCACATCCGCCCGTCGCGCAGTTCCAGCTGTTCGTTAAACAGCGGGTTCAGCCACTCGAAGTGCTCCAGCCAGGGCTCGAGCGGGTAGGCGGCGGCGAGATGCAGGTGTACCTCCATCGCAAAGTGTGGGGCCAGCTTGCGACCGTGCTTCGCCGCCAGATCCATAATCTTCAGGAACGGGGAGATGCCGCCGACGCGCGGCGCATCGGGCTGCACGAAGTCGCTGGCGTTGCCGAGGATCAGCTGCTCATGTTCGCGGAAGCTGGTCAACATCTCGCCGGTGGCAATCGGCGTATCCAGCGCGGCGGCGAGCTGTGCGTGGCCTTCCACATCGTAGGCGTCAAGGGGCTCTTCAATCCAGATCAGATTGAACTGCTCCATTTTGCGCCCCATGCGGATAGCGGTTTCACGGTCCCACTGCTGGTTGGCGTCCACCATCAGCGGGAAGTCATCGCCCAGGACTTCGCGTACTGCCGTCAGACGGCGAATATCCTCAGCGGTATTCGGCTGACCGACTTTCAGTTTTATCCCGCCAATCCCGTTCTCGCGTGAGATAGCCACGTTTTTCAACACCTGCTCCAGCGGGGTATGCAGGAAGCCGCCGGAGGTGTTGTAACACTGCACGGAATCGCGATGCGAACCGAGCAGTTTCGCCAGCGGTAGCCCGGCGCGTTTGGCTTTCATATCCCACAGCGCAATATCGATAGGGGAGATTGCCTGCACCGCCATGCCGCTACGACCTACGGAAGCCCCGGCCCACAGCAGTTTGGTGTAGATCTTGTCGATATCATTCGGGTCTTCGCCGAGCAGATTATCGGCAATCTCCCTTGCATGGGCGTAAATGCCCTGGCCGCCCGCGCGTTTGGAATAGCTGAAGCCAACGCCTTCAAAGCCGTCCCGGGAGCGGATTTCCGCGATGATGATCGCCACTTCGGTCAGCGGTTTTTGCCGACCGGTCAGAACCTTTGCATCGCTAACGGGGGTGGCCAGCGGCAGAAAGGCCAGCGACAGTTTGACATGTTCAATGCGGTCGCCGGTTTCAGCGGCGGTTTTGACGCCGGAAGCTTTGGCGTAGGTCACGGAGTCGGAATTTGCGCTCGAGGTCATAGTCAGTTCCTTTTTAGTGGTAAAATGTTTGCGCTAACATTTTTAATCCTGAAATTATCCTGGTGCTACGACAGTGATTTTAATTTGTACAAACGATCACAATTAGCGGTTATAAAGGGTAAAATTATGCAGCGCAGGTCACGTTCCAAAAAGGTTTGTGAAAATTCACAAATCATAATGATAGCGATAACATTTAATTCGGCAGGTCGTTGATTCTATTGGGGATATACGGACGGGCGCTGGCAATTGCCTGGACCATCATCAATAATGGCCACAGGAAACGACTCAACACAGGGGCTTAGCCGTGAAAAGCAGAAAACCGACGCGCGCGCCGACGCTGGATGATGTGGCCCGCAGCGCCGGGTTGTCGTCGATGACGGTCAGTCGGGCGCTGAATACGCCGCAGCTGGTAAGGCCAAAAACGGTAGAGAAAGTGATGCAGGCGGTGCAGGCCACGGGTTATATCCCCAATGCGCTGGCCGGCGGCCTGGCCTCCAGGCGCAGCAAACTGGTGGCGGTGGTGGTGCCGCAAATCAATAACAATATGTTTGTCGATACCATCCAGGCGCTGAGCGATACCCTGGCGGCGCGCGGCTATCATATGCTGCTGTGCGTGGCGGGCTATAGCCGTCAGACCGAAGCCGAGCTGGTAGCAACCTTACTCTCCCGGCGTCCGGATGGCGTGGTGTTGACCGGTATTCAGCACGCTCCGGCGTTAAAGAGGACGATCCTCAACGCCGCCACGCCGGTGGTGGAAATCTGGGATCTCACCCCGACGCCGCTGGATATGCTGGTTGGTTTTTCGCATGAAAAAGTCGGTGAAACCATTGGCGAATATTTGCTGGAAAAAGGCTACCGTCGTCCGGGACTGCTATGGGCAGGCGATGCGCGCGCGACGTTGCGAAAGCAGGGGCTCCTGGCCCGGCTGGCCAAAAGTGGAATTAACGTTGCCCCGCAGGTCGAGGTGCCGCTTCCGGCATCGCTGGCGCTGGGGCGACGCGGGCTGGGCGAACTGCTCGCCGGTGGCGAGTTTGACGTTATCGTCTGCAGTTCCGACACCCTTGCCCAGGGAGCGATTATGGAAGCGGAAAGCCGGGGGCTGCGCGTGCCGCAGAATCTGGCGGTGATCGGCTTTGGCGATCTGGATTTCGCCGCCAGCAATCGTCCGGCGATCACCACCGTCAGCGTCGACCGTCACGCCATTGGCGAGCAGGCGGCTACGCTGCTTGCCGACCGCATAGAAGGCGGAGAAGAAGGGGACGCGATTATTGATATTGGCTTTCACCTGGTGGCGCGTGAGTCGGCGTAGCGCTGTGGTTTAGCCTGGGCGAGGGGGACTCCATAGCGACATTGCTCAATCAAACCTATACTGCAAGGTTGCTAAACCCGTCGCCGCTCTGTTCACGGGCGGCAAATTTCTTGAGGGCGCAGAATATGATCACCGTCTATGGCGTACCCGGCTGGGGTTCAACGATAAGCGAACTGATGCTGACGCTGGCCGATATCCCGTACCATTTTGTCAACGTTGAGGGCTTTGACCAACCGGGCCTGCAGCGCGACCGTCTCAAGCAGATTAACCCACTGTGTCAGGTGCCGACCCTCACGCTTGAAGATGGCAGCATGATGACCGAATCCGCGGCGATTGCTCTGATGATCCTCGACGTGCGACCGGATCTGGCTCCGGCGCCGGGATCGCCGCAGCGGCATGCCTTTCAGCGTCTGCTCATCTGGCTGGTGGCGAACGTTTATCCCACCTTTACCTTTGCGGATTACCCGGAGCGCTGGGCCGCCGATGCGCCAGAGCAGCTGCGGGAAAGCTGCATCAGCTATCGCAAATCGCTTTATCTGTGGCTGGAGGAGCAGCTTGCCGCCGCGCCGTATGCGCTGGGGGCGGAAATAACTCTGCTGGACTGCTATATTGCCGCGATGTGTGCCTGGGGCCCGCGACGGGAGTGGTTTACGGCGCAAACGCCAAAATTCGTCGCCGTGGCGGATGCGGTTTATCGCCATCCCAAACTCGAAGCCGTTCTTCGCCGCAACGAACTGATTTAAAGCACAAAAAGCGATCCAGATGATGCGGGTTATGCTAGCTTTATCATCCTGACAATAAAGGAGCCTGCTATGCCGCATATTGATATTAAATGTTTTCCCCGCGACCTGAATGATGAACAAAAAGCGGCGCTGGCCGCCGATATTACCGAGGTGGTGATTCGCCATCTCAACAGCAAAGAACGCTCGGTGAGCGTGGCCCTGAATGAAATTAAAGAGAGCGACTGGCAACAGGTGTGGGACAGCGAAATCGCCCCGCAGATGGAACAGCTGATTAAAAAACCGGGTTATAGCATGTAACCCGCTTTCTTTCCCGGAGGCGATGCTGCGCATCTGTCCGGGCTACGCGTTCTCAGTGGTCTGCTATCCGGTAGCCCGGGCAGGCGCTGTGTGCCCCCCGGGAGAGAGTGCGGAGTGGCAGAATATCCCGGAGGCGATGCTGCGCATCTGTCCGGGCTACGCGTTCTCAGCGGTCTGCGGTCCGGTAGCCCGGGCAGGCGCTGTGCGCCGCCCCCGGGAAGAGGTGCCAGGGCTGATGTATTAAAACCAAATCTCCGTCTGCACGCCAAAGTTCCAGTTTCCTCCGGCGGTAAAGCCTTTACTGCCGAAATCATCGTTGATCGCATAACGATCCAGGTCTTTATCCCAATTCATCCACGTGACAAAGAAACGTATCTCCGGCCTCGCTTTGATATCAAACACATCGCCAACTTTGAACGTCGGGGCGAAGGTCAGCTTGTAAAAATCGCCGCTCACCGCCTGGTATTGATGCACGCCGCTGTCGTAGCGATAGGTTCGGCCGTTGGGATTCAGGTCCATATATTGCCAGGACGCCTCGTATAGCAGGGCGAAGTTGCGGGTGATGCCCTGGGAAACCCGCAGGTTAAAGGTTGCCCAATCGTAGCGGTCGCCATCGCGGTAGCGATCTTCACTATGCTGGGCGATAACCGATGGTGCAAGCTGCCAGTTTTTCCCCAACGGCAAAATGCCGTAGGACGCAAAACGCAGGGACTTAGCGTTCTCGGTAAGATCGCCATCGCTGCCGGGCTGGCGCGCCTCGGCGCCCAGCCCGCCGCCGTACTGCAGGGCGCTCTCCGATACGCCCGGCGCGAGGCCATAGAATTGCTGTTTGTCGTGATACGCCAGCATCGCGTAGTAGCCGTGTTTCGCCGTATTATCACTGCGCAGAGCGTAACTGCCGGTGGTCGAGGTATTATCTTTCAGGTCATCATTGCCCTGGGCGGTCATCGCCGTGGTCATCAGCTGCCAGTTGTTCCAGAAGTGGTTGGCGGTGAACATCAGGTTCTGTATATCGTTATCCTGGTAGTTATCGCTACCCAGATCGCCGAAGTTACGCGCATAGACCGAGTAATCGCCGCGCAGCGTATCACCCCACATCACGTCATTGATCCCGCCGCCGGTACCGCCGAGGAACATAATATCGCTATCGGTAAAGTGGATATCGAAATTATCGCGGTCGAAACGCTTGCCCGCCCAGATGGACGCGCTCCTGAACGGCCCGGAAAAATCGGCGAAATTGCCCATCTCGACGTACAGCTGACGCACGTTCATGTGGTGGCTGTCGTTATCCTGTACCCATGGATCCGGGTTGGTTGCCCCGTCGGCAAGCATGGTTTTAAAGTGCGCCCATGACCCGTCGCTGAAGGTCATTTTTTTGCCGAAGCTGAGCTCCACGTAGTTATCTTTCTCGTTGCCGAGACGGCCAACGTGGGCATCGCCGTTGAGCGAACTGGCCGGGGAGACACCCGGGCCGCCGCGCGCGCCTTTACCATGGCTGTCAACCAGCATCCCGGAGCGCGCGTAGGCGTTGAACTCGAAGCCATCGCTGAGGCTGCTTTTCGCCAGCTGTTTGTCAGCAGCCTGCTGCTTTTGCTCGGTCGCTGCGGTGCGCTGACTGAGGGTCTGCACCTGCTTTTCCGCTGCCGCCGCGCGTTGTTCCGCGGCGCTGGTGCGCAGCTCCGCCTGCTGCGCCCGACGTTTGGCCTCTCCGGCCTCCTGCTCCGCATGATTAAGCCGGGCCTCCAGCTGCGCTAGCCGTTGTTCGACGGTGAGCGGGGCCGCACTCGCGCCGTAAGCCGAAAAAAGGGCGCAGCAAACCGCTGCGCTAATCAAAGAGATACGCATATCAATCCTTATTTTTTCAGAGGTATGTAGGGGGTGCTGCGCCTTACAGGGCGTGGTTTTCTCCAGCAACGGACGATGGGTTCGACGGCGCACGGCGTCCAGCGTCAAGGTCGGCGCGGATCTGCTCGTACTGGTCGTCGAGTCGGTAGAAGCGACCAATCCACAGCATTGAAGCCACAATCAGCAGCGCCGGGATATAGAGGTAGCAGGCTTTTATCGCCAGCATCGCGCCGTCGCTTTGCGTCTGGTTAGCGATATAACCGCCGGATGAGAGCAGGACCCCGGTAATGGCTCCCGCGCCCGCCATCGCCACCTTGCCAAGAAAGCCGTTGATAGAGGTCAAAATGCCGGCGGTATTGATGCCGGTTTTCCATACTCCGTAATCCACCGGATCGGCTTGCATAGAGAAGTAAATTGCCGTGCGCTGTCCGGCGCCAAGCGAGAGTACGACCGCTCCGGCAACCAGACCCCAGCTGTTAACGCCTGCCGCCATCATCATGCCCATGCCGACCAGGTTGATCGCGCTGGCGACCAGATAGACGTGGCGCTTTTTCATCCGGCTGGCGAGCAGCGGAACGGTGAGGGTACCCAGCAGAGGAACGAAGGTGGAGATCCCGGCGACGATCGCCGTGAGATCGTTATTACCGACGTAATAATGGAAGAAGTAGACCAGCGCCCCGGTCTGGAAGAAAAACGCGCCCCACATCAGGAAAATATTGATGGCGAAGACGAACCACGGTCGGTTGGCGCGCAGGCTGACCCAGGCGCGTTTTAAGGTCATGCGCTCCTGAGTAATACTGATATTTTCCTTAACGTTCCGGAAGCTCACCAGCAGAAAAAAGGTGGCAATAACGCCGAAAATCACCGCCGTATAGAAGAAGCCGTGCTCCTGATTGCCTTTCCCCAGCGCGCCAACCAGCGGCAGAGTGGCGACCGCGACAATAGTCGCGCCGAGCGAGCCGAGCAGAATGCGCACCGCCGACAGCGTCGTGCGCTCCCGCGAGTCGTTCGTCAGAAACGGCAGCATGGCGCAGAATGGAATATTAACGAGGGTATAGAGAAACGACAGACACAGATAGGTGACAAAAGCGTAGATCAGCTTACCGGTAGTGCCAAAATCAGGCACGTAAAAGGCCAGAATACACAGCAGTCCGAAGGGGATCGCGCCAATCAGCAGATACGGACGGCAGCGCCCCCAGCGGGTGGCGGTATTGTCGATAACCAGCCCCATTAGCACGTCGGCAACGCCATCCACCAGGCGCGTCACGAGGAACATCAGGCCTACGTAATAAGCGGGCAGGCCCATCACATCGGTGTAAAAGAACATCAGATAAAGAGAGATCATCTGCCACACAAGGTTGCAGGAGAGGTCGGCGATGCCATAGCCAAGGCGCTGCCGCCAAAGGGTAAAGGTTGTTTCTGCCATAAAAGTAAACTCGCTTATCGTTGTTGTTAAAGTCCGTACTGGCGAATAAACCAGGCCGGGGTGCAGCTCCACGCATGGCAATAACTGTTTATCAGCTTGCTGCCATAAGGGGAAAAATCAGGATGCGCCGGGTCGAAGATTTCCCAGAAGGTATCGGCACCGTAGTCGACCATTGCTCCCCAGTAGGCTTTGATCTGCGCAATAGCGTCGTCGCGCAGCCCGCACTGCAGAAGGGCGGCAATATAGTGGTGACGCAGGTATGGCGTGTTCATGGCGATCGCGGGGGGATTTTGCTCCAGATTATGCATGATCTCCCGGCGCTGCTGAGGAGTACCGACTTCCGCCAGTACCAGCCAGATTTGCGATGCCCATGAGACCTGTCGCTGCTCGCCGCTGATGTAGAAGCCTTGCTGCTCGTCCCATAAGACATCGAGGGCCGCAGCTTTAAGCTGCTGTAAACGCTGGCGATAGCTGACGGCCAGCTCAGGTTCGAAACGCTCGGCCAGCCAGACGGCGCGCTGCAGGCAGTAAATCAGCACGCCCTGCGCTGCAGCCTGTTTATTCAGCGATGCCTGCCAGTCGATAAACACCCACCAGTCGTCGCTATCGCGCACAACCCCGTAGGCGTCGCAGCGTTTCAGCGCCAGTTCAATCTGACGACGGGCCGTGGGCCACAGCTCGCGGGCCGTAGCAATATCCTCCGCGCTTTGCAGATAGTTGTAGAGAACGTCAACAAAAAATAGAGAATAATCAAAAAGAAAGGTATCGTCAGCAATGACATCCGGCTGCACGAACACGTTGGCCGATACCATACCGTCCTCACGAGTATGCCCGGCGAAAAGGTACAGGCAGCGGCGTACTAAATCGTGACGGGCGAAGGTCACATCGTTCACCAGCGCCTGCAAACGTAAATCGCCGAGCCACAGGCGGCGGTCGCGTTTGGGGCCATCCTCAAACACCTCCTGCATGCAGTTTTGCAGGGTCAGAACGGCAACGCTGTCGATGGCCTTGAGCTGCGGGTCGGCGGTTGTCGCTGCCGGGCATGCGCCGCTGGCGGAGGTAACGGCATTCACCTGAATCTGGTTGAACTGCAGACGAAACTTGCGCGACACGGCTTTGACCTCCACCTTCAGATAGCGGAAGCAGTAGCGGCGCGGCAGATCAACTTCGGCCGGCAGGACATCAAGCCACAGATCCTGCTGCTGCAGCCAGCTGCTGCTTAGCCAGCCCTGGTAATCGCTGAACGGCTCACACACTTCGCTCAGCGTTTCGCCGAAGGTGAACTGCAGATGGGCCGGAGCGTCCGGCGGGCTCCCGACGCTCTGACAGAGAAAATGCAGGTAGCCAACAAAGTGGCTGCCAAAATCAATAATGACGCTATCGCCGCTGCTCAGCTCGCGCTGGTAAAACGCGGCCAGGGAACTTACCGGTTCGGCGCGCCAGCCAAACAGCGCCGTGGCGTCGGCGTGGGCTTCCACCACGGCGATCGGCGGGTACGCCTGGCGGCATAGCGCGGGCCGGAGCGTCTCGGCGGTGCGTAGAAAATCCGGGTGGCGGGTCATCGAGACCTGAGAATTATGCTGAATTGCCTGTGACATACTGCGTCCTCTGTATTTATTTGTCCGCAGCATAAGATGCCGGCCCCGGGGGTAACCACTCTGGCAATGCCAATGCATTTGCCAGATTGGCACTGATAATGAGATGGGCGGGTTGCCGATCACAATTCCAAAAATCTTGCTCGTGGCGGTCGGGAAAATGCATTATCTTGCCTCTGCGCCGTATGCCGTTTTGGACTTTATAGATGATGATGTTGACCGTTGAGTATTATTTCACCCATCCACAGGATAAGCTGGGCATGTACGCCAGCGATCCGGAAGATAATAGCCATGAACATAGTCATGAATTTGCTGAGCTGGTGATCGTTGAGGAAGGGCACGGTTTACATGTTATTAATGGCAGGCCACTATATATTCAACAGGGCGACGTTTTTTACGTTCAGCCGGGTGACGTTCATTATTATGATGAGCTAGGGACGCTTAAGTTAATTAATGTGCTGATTAACCCGTTGGTAGGGTTTCATTATTTACAGCCTCTCGATACTTTATTACAGACTTTCTCTGCGCAGAATGCGTCCTGCTACGGTTGGCTGGCGCCGGACACCCGCCATATCTGCAAGGAACTGGTGGATAAGATATTTTCTGCCGAGCTGCGGCAGGGGCAAAATATTGCCCTGCGCGAAGCCGCGTTTTTCCAGCTGGTGACGACGATTCTGCATGCCGAAACCGAAGCCGAATATAGCACCACTAAATATAAGCTGCATAAATTGCTGACCTGGCTACAGGAGCACTGTTTTGAAGATCATAACTGGCAGCAGCTGGCGGAGAAATTCCATCTGACCACGCGTACCGCTTTTCGCCATATTAAAGAGGCGACGGGATTGACGCCGGATAATTATTTAAAGCGTCTACGATTAGTTTCGGCGCGCGTCAAATTACGCGAGACCGATATGACGATTACCGAAGTGGCTTATCTATGCGGCTTTGCCAATAGTAATCACTTTACCACTTTATATAAAAAGGTTTTTGGCCTGACGCCCAGCGAAGACCGGCGGCGTTTGCAGCGCTAGTACACCTCCCGGAGGCGATGCTGCGCATCTGTTTGGGCTACGCGTTCTCAGCGGTCTGCGGCCCGGTAGCCCGGGCAGGCGCTGCGCGCCGCCCCCGGGAGAGACGAGCAGGGTGGTGAAGAATTGCCCCGGAGGCGATGCTGCGTATCTGTCCGGGCTACTCTTCTGGCGTATTGGCGCGGACGTGGCGGCCGCTGGCGACAAAGTTGCCGGTGCCGAGATGATGGAGGGTATTGATCTTATCATCGTCGAACTGCCAGCGTCCGGTGACAAACGCGCGTTCGTCGGCGGCGGCGGAAACCACTTCGCCAAACAGCGTATCGTACTGCTCTTGAGCCGCCGTTGCCGGCAGCAGTCGGCACTCCATCCACGCCAGACACTTTTCTTCAATCAGCGGCAATCCCAGCTCCGGGCCTTGCACCACCGGAATACCGTAAGCGTTAAATTTATCCTCATCGCGTCCGCTGATGCTGCCGACCGCGTAGGTCCAGCTGGCGGCCTCGACGCCCGGGACGACGATGCCGAACGTGCCGTTGCGCTCAATAATTTCCCGCGTCCAGGCGCTTTTATCCACCACGATAGCCAGCCGCGGCGGGGCGAACTCCACCGGCATCGACCATGCGGCGGCCATAACGTTGCGGCGCTGAGTATGGGCGTCGTAGCTGGTTATTAAAATCGTTGGGCCATGGTTGAGCAGGCGACTGGCGTACTGGAGTTCCACGTGGCGAAAACGGCTCATATGCGTTCCTTGGTAAATGGGTCTGATGCCAGACAACACGTTAATCCGCAATGAAAATGTAATCAATACGTCATCAAGGCTCCCTATAGTCGGCGTCACTAAGTCCCAAAGAGGATAACAATATGTTAGCTCCCCTGTCTTTGACACAGGTGAGCGCGGGCCGGCGGATGTTGACCGCCGGCAGAGCCACGCTTTCCCAACGGGAGGGCGAAAATGCGCGCGCTTACCAGCATTAAGCTTGACGGCGTTTCTTTCGCCTTCGGCGCCAACACCGTCCTTAATCAGATCGATCTGCATATCGATGCGGGCAGCATCGTGGCGCTGCTGGGGCCTTCTGGCTGCGGCAAAAGCACGCTGCTGCGTCTGCTCGCCGGATTAACCGTACCCGCCAGCGGCAGCATTCACTTCGGCGCTCGGCTGGTGGCGAAAGCCGGCTGGGGTATGCCGCCGGAGCAGCGCGATCTCGGCATGGTCTTCCAGGATTACGCCCTGTGGCCGCATATGACGGCGGCGCAGAACGTGGCTTTCCCGCTGCGCATGCGCGGCATCGGGCACAAGGAACGACAGCGACGGGTCGAGGAGGCGCTGGCAATGGTCGGTCTCAGCGGCTTCGCCGAGCGTAAACCGTCGGGCCTTTCCGGCGGACAGCAGCAGCGCGTTGCCCTGGCCCGCGCCATTGTCGCAGAACCGCGCGTGCTGCTGTTCGACGAGCCGCTCTCCAATCTCGACAGCGAACTACGCGAGTCGCTGTGCCTCGAAATGAGCCGCCTGCTGCGCCAGCTGGGCATCACCGCCGTCTACGTCACCCACGACCGTCGCGAAGCCGAACTGCTGGCCGACAAGATTGTTCATTTATCTGCGGGCTGCGTTGCCGCCGTTCGCGCCGTGACTTCAACCTCAGGGGAATCCGTATGAAAACCGTTATTACCGTTACCAAAGGAGCTGCGCTCGCGATGATGCTGTCCGCCACCACGATCTCCTGCGCCCACGCGCTCACCGTCTACACCGCCGGGCCGGGCTCGCTGGCGAAAAGCCTCGCCAGCGGTTATGAGAAGAAAACCGGGGTGAAGGTGAATATTTTCCAGGCTACTACCGGTAAGGTGATGGCGCGTCTTGAGGCCGAGCAGGCCAACCCGCAGGCGGATGTGCTGATTTCCGCCTCGTGGGATACGGCGGAAGATTTGCATCACCGCGGCTGGCTGCTGCCGTATCAGAGCGCCAATGCCGATAAAGTCCCGGCGAACCTGAAATCCGCCGATTACGTTGCCCAGGGGATTTCGGCGCTGGGGATCGTCTGGAATACCAATAGCGGCACCCCGGAGCCGAAAGAGTGGCGTGACCTGACCGAAGCGGCGTTCAAAGACAAAGTGACGACGCCGGACCCGGCGCTTTCCGGCGCATCGCTGGATTTGCTGATCGGGTTACAGAATGGCATGGGCGACCAGGCCTGGGCGCTGTTTAATGACTTGAAGAAGAATGGCATGGTGGTCAGCGGGCCGAATGTCCAGGCGGTGACGCCGGTGATGCAGGGAGCGAAAGCGGCGGTATTCGGCGCGGTTGATTATGTCTCTTACGGCAATATCCATCAGGGCGAATCGCTAAAGGTGATTTTCCCGGCCAGCGGCACGGTGATTGCGCCGCGGCCGATGATGATCCTCAAAACCAGCCCGCATGCTGACGATGCAAAGGCCTTTATTGATTATGTGCTGTCGCCGGAAGGCCAGGCGCTGGTCGCCGACGCCTGGCTTATGCCCGCCCGCAGCGATATTCCGGCGAAGCGCCCGCTGCTCAACGAGCTGAAAATTCTGCCGACCGCCGGCGAAGGCACTAGCGAACGTAGTGCGGTGCTTTCCCGCTTTAACACGCTTTTCGTCCAGTAAACCGATTTTTCCCCAAGCTGCGAAATTTGGTTCGGGCACATTCCCTGGAGGCGGCGCTGGCGCGCCTGTCCGGGCTACCGGACCGCAGACGGCCGTGACCCTGTAGCCCGGCTAAGCGCAGCGCCACCGGGAAGACGTAACGCAGGGGCATGGCGCCCCCCGGCAAATTTTCCCTAGGCGATGCTGCGCACCTATCCGGGCTGCCGGACCGCAGACGGCTGTGACCCTGTAGCCCGGCTAAGCGCAGCGCGAGCCGGGTAAGATCGTATCCAGGAATATATCGTGAAACAGAGACTTATTTCAGCGGGCACGCTGGCGGCACTGCTGGTGCTGGTGGCGTTGCCGCTGCTCTTTATCGTCCTCCAGGCGATTTTTCCCCGGTTTAGCGCCGGTTCGCTGGGCGGCGCGTTTAGCGGCGTGTCAACGCTGATTGCCGACCCGCAGCTACCCACGATGCTCGGCGGTACCCTGTGGGTGGCCTGCGGCGTGGCGCTGATGAGCGTGGTCATCGGTCTACCGCTGGGCGTCGTGCGCGGATTGTTTACTATCCCGCTGCCGCGGCTGTGGGATCTGCTCTTTCTGATCCCCTTTCTGACGCCGCCCTACATCGCGGCGCTGTCGTGGATGCTGATGCTGCAAAGTCATGGCTATCTGCAGCAGCTGACCGGCTGGGATCTTAACGATCTGCTTTTTAGCCGCATCGGGATTGTGCTGGTGATGACCCTCAATATCTTTCCGGTGGTCTACTTTGCCGTCTCGCGCAGCCTGCTGGCCAGCGGTCAGCGGCTGGCCATTGTCGCCCGGGTGCACGGCGCCAGCGCCTGGCGGGCGTTCTGGCACATCACGCTGCCGATGCTTTCGCCGGCGCTGGCGGCGGGGATGCTGTTGGCGTTTACCCTGGCGATTGAGGAATACGGCGTTCCGGCGGCCCTCGGGTCGCGGGCAGGGCTGGTCATGCTAACCGTAGGCATTGAGAAAAAGCTTGCCGACTGGCCCGTCGATCTGCCCGGCGCGTCGCTGCTTTCGCTGCTGCTGATCGCGGTGGCGCTGCTGGCCTGGTGGCTGCAAAAACGGCTGACTGGCGATAAAGAGGTCACCAGCGTCACCGGCAAGCCGGGAGAGAATAGCGGGGCGGAACTGGGCTGGCTGGCGCTTCCGGCGATGCTAGTGATGGCGGGCGTCGGTGGGTTGGCGGTGGTGCTGCCGGGCGCGTCGATGGTGCTGACCAGCCTGATGAGCACGCTGTCGGGCGGTATCCACGCTGACAACGTTACTCTTCGCCATTTTGCCGCGCTGTTTGCTCAGCAGGGCGATGCGCTGTCGGCACTGGCAACCAGCCTTTCGCTGGCGCTGGCTTCGGCTGGGGTTGTTGGGCTGGTGGGGCTGCTCGCCGCCTGGCTGGTTGTGGTGCAAAAAATCAAGGGGAGCGCGATAGTCGATGCCTTATCGCTGCTGCCGGCGGCGCTGCCGGGCGTGGTGGTAGGCATCGGGTTGATTCTGTTGTGGAATCAGCCGTTCTGGCCGCTTTCCCCCTACAACAGCTGGTTTATGCTGCTGCTCTCCTACAGTTGTCTGCTGCTGCCCTGGCCGGTACGCTACGTCGGCAGCGCGCTGCGCCAGCTTGGCAATAATCTTGAGCCTGCGGCAAGGGTACATGGGGCGACGGCCCTGCAGGCGCTGCGTCTGATCGTTCTGCCGCTGGTCTTCCCGGCGCTGCTGGCGGCGATGCTGATGGTGTTCGCCGTCGCCTCCCGCGAGCTGGTAACTTCGCTGCTGCTCGCGCCAGCCGGAACGCAAACCGTCGCGGTGTTTATCTGGCGCCAGTTTGAGCAGGGCTCGGCGGGGCAGGGAATGGCAATGGCGTCGCTGACGCTGCTTACCGGTCTCGGGCTGATGCTCAGCGCGCTGGCGCTGATGCAGCGAGGCACGCGCGGATAAATGCGATCGCACAAAATAGCTGGTCAGGCGGGAAAAACAGGCTATAAATGTCGGACACCGATTGCTGGAGGCATTGATGAGTCCCTTTTTAAGCGCCTATTTTTCTCGTCTGGGCTGGACGGGCACCCCGGGTGTTTCACTTAATACCCTGCGCGAATTGCATATTCACCATAACGGCGCGATCCCCTTTGAAAATCTGGATGTGCTGCTGCCAAGAGAGATACATCTCGACGATCGCACCCTCGAAGAGAAGCTGATTCACGGTCGTCGCGGCGGTTACTGCTTCGAGCAAAACGGCCTGCTGGAGAGAGCGCTGCGCGAAATTGGTTTCAACGTGCGCAGCCTTCTGGGCCGCGTGGTGCTGGCCAATCCGCCGCATATGCCGCCGCGTACCCATCGGCTGCTGCTGGTGGACGTGGAGGGCGAACGCTGGATTGCTGACGTTGGTTTCGGCGGCCAGACCCTGACCGCGCCGATCAAGCTGCTGGCCGATGTGGAACAAGCGACCCCGCACGGTGAGTATCGCCTGATCTACGAAGGGGAAGAGTGGACCCTGCAGTTCAGCCATCACGGCCACTGGCAGTCGATGTACCATTTTGACTTAGGTCGCCAGTACGCTTCCGACTATGTGATGGGCAACTTCTGGTCAGCGCACTGGCCGCAGTCGCACTTCCGCCATCATCTGCTGATGTGCCGCCACTTACCGGATGGCGGCAAGATGACGCTGACCAATTTCCACTTTACCCATTGGGATAAAAACCATGTGGTCGAAAAGCGGGATTTAGCGGATGTTCCGGCGCTGTATGAAGCGCTGCAAACGCGTTTTGGCCTCGGCGTGGATGATGCCAAATATGGCTTCAGCGAAGCGGAACTGGCGGCAGTGATGGCGGCGTTTGATACCCATCCCGAGGCGGGTAAGTAAATACAATACAGGAACCGTTGGCTGGATAAGGGGTGGCTGTCAAACGTGGATGTTACCCGGCTTGCGCTACGCTTAGCCGGGCTATGGGTTCACAGCCATCTGCGTTGATGTATCCCGGGTGAGGCGTTTACGCCGCGACCCGGGATGATTGCAGATTTTGCTCAGCGTCTTGAACGTACCACCTGGTAGCGGCGGGTGAAATATTCAAACGGCGCGCTCCAGACGTGAACCAGACGGGTGAACGGGAACAGCAGGAAAATCGTCATTCCCAGTACCAGATGTACGCGGAAAACAAAGGCGACACCGCTGAGCATTTCAGACGAGCCGCCGCGGAAGGTCACGATGCCTTGCGCCCAGCCAACCAGCTTCATCATTTCACTGCCGTCAGGATACTGCGCCGAAAAAGGAATCGTGCTCAGCCCGAGCAGGCACTGAATCAACAGAATGCTCATGATGATGATATCCGGGGTGGTCGAGGTCGCGCGAACGCGCTGGTTGGTCAAACGACGCCAGAGCAAACCGGCGCCGCCGATCAGCGTCAGCACGCCGCAGACGCCGCCGAGCACCATCGCCATCTGCTGCTTGACCGCAATCGGTAAAAACCAGGCATACATCCAGTGCGGCGTTAACATGCCGAACAGATGGCCAAAGAAAATGCCGAGTATGCCGATATGAAAAAGATTCGACCAGATCACCATCCCGCGTTTATCGAGCATCTGGCTGGAGGAGGCGCGCCAGGTGTACTGACCGTAGTCATAGCGCAGCCAGCTGCCGAGAAAAAAGACCGTCGCGCAGATGTAGGGGTAGATGTCGTAAAAAAAGACGTTCAGGTACTGTATCATTTCGGTCCTCCCGCGCTGACGTCGACGTACTGCGGCGCCACGTCCTGGCTAAAGCGTCGTTGATATTGCTGTAACGGTGAGCTGTCACAGGTTGTGGCGTTATCTTCGATAAATTTCACCTGCTCTTCTTCCCAGACCGCATCCAGCGCCTGCCGGGTATCATCACGGGACTCTTTGTTAACCTGCTGCGTGACGCTGTCACTTGAGAGGGGACTCCCGGCGAGGCTCAGCAGGGCGTCAAACAGCGGGTACCACGCTACGTCGCGCTGCTTGAGCCGCCCGCCCAGCAGCGCCAGAATCGGCGCGACGTTTTGTAGCCCCTCACGCGCTTCGTTTTCCGGCAGGATGCTGAGGTATTCCAGATACAGCGGCAGATGGTCTGGAAGTTCGCGACAGTCGAGCTGTAGACCCGCTTTTTCATACTGAGCGAGCAGATCGACCATTGCCTGGCCGCGATCGCGGGACTCGGCGTGAACGTGTTCAAACAGCAGCAGCGAGGTGGCGCGGCCCCGGTCAAACACTTCGCACCATTCGGCCTGCTTATCCAGCAGTGGATCATTCAGCATTTCCGCGACGAAGTCGTTGAGCATGGGGGCGTCGTGCCGCACCATGGCCAGCACCTCCTCCTTGCACTGCCAAAGAAACTCATCCGGGTACTCCATCAGCAGGCCGATCGCTTTGAGGATTTGCATTATTCCCCCTCCGCTTTATCGCGTACTTCGGTGATGTTGATGGCATCGATACGGCTACTGTTGAACAGGTTGAATTTGGTGTCGGAGCCGTGGCAGCCGTCGCCAAAGGTAAAGCCGCAGCCGTTGCGCTCGGGGAAAGCGTCGCGCGCCATTTCGCGGTGGCTGGTCGGGATCACGAAACGGTCTTCATAGTTGGCGATCGCCAGATAGCGGTACATCTCCTCGACCTGTTCAACGCTTAAGCCCACTTCCTCGATGGCGCGGGTATCCGTGACGCCTTCCACCGTTTGCGAGCGCATGTAATGACGCATCGCCATCATGCGCTTCAGCGCGCGCAACACCGGGCCGGTATCGCCCGCGCTGAGCATATTGGCGAGATACTGTACCGGAATACGCAGGCTTTCGATGGCCGGAAGCACGCCGTCGCTTTTCGGCAGGCCGCCGGCGTCGGCGTAGGACTGAATCGGCGACAGCGGCGGCACGTACCAGACCATTGGCAGGGTGCGGTATTCCGGATGTAGCGGCAGCGCCAGCTTCCAGTCCATCGCCATTTTGTACACCGGCGAGCGCTGGGCGGCATCAATCACGTTTTGTGGAATCCCCTGTTTCAGCGCTTCTTCAATCACCGCCGGGTCGTGGGGATTGAGGAACACCTCGCACTGCCGCTCATAGAGATCGGTTTCGCGCTCGGTGCTGGCGGCCTCTTCAATGCGATCCGCGTCGTATAACAACACGCCGAGATAGCGGATACGCCCCACGCAGGTTTCCGAACAGACGGTGGGCTGTCCGGATTCGATACGCGGGTAGCAGAAGATGCATTTTTCCGATTTACCGCTTTTCCAGTTGAAGTAGATTTTTTTGTACGGGCAGCCGCTGATGCACAGACGCCAGCCGCGGCATTTATCCTGGTCGATCAGCACGATGCCGTCTTCTTCACGCTTGTAGATGGCGCCGCTCGGGCAGGTGGCGACGCAGCTCGGATTCAGGCAGTGCTCGCACAGGCGCGGCAGATACATCATGAAGGTGTTTTCAAACTGGCCGTACATCTCCTTCTGAATCTTGTCGAAGTTACGGTCGCGGGCGCGCTTTTCAAACTCGCCGCCGAGCAGCTCTTCCCAGTTGGGCCCCCAGATGATTTTATCCATCCGCTTACCATCGATAAGCGAGCGCGGACGGGCGGTGGGCAAATGTTTCCCCTCCGGCGCGTTGTGCAGGTGCTGATAATCAAAGGTAAAAGGCTCATAATAATCGTCGATTTGCGGTATCACCGGATTGGCGAAGATTTTGGTGATGACGCCCATTTTGCCGCCCAGACGCGGGCGTATTTTGCCATTAACGTCGCGCACCCAGCCGCCTTCCCACACCTCCTGGTCTTCCCAGTTTTTTGGATAACCGATGCCCGGTTTGGTTTCGACGTTGTTAAACCAGGCGTATTCCATTCCTTCACGTCCGGTCCAGACGTTTTTACAGGTGACGGAACAGGTGTGGCAGCCGATGCATTTATCAAGATTGAGAACCATACCGACCTGTGAGCGTATTTTCATTTTTTCGCCTCCTGTACCCCGTCGCGACCTTCGTCATCCAGCCAGTCAATATTTTTCATTTTGCGTATCATGATGAACTCATCGCGATTAGAGCCGACGGTGCCGTAATAGTTGAAACCGTAAGCCAGCTGGGCGTAGCCGCCAATCATATGGGTCGGTTTCGGGCATACGCGGGTCACCGAGTTATGGATCCCGCCGCGCCGTCCGGTGACTTCCGAGCCCGGAATATTCATCAGACGCTCCTGCGCGTGGTACATCATGGTCATCCCCGGCGGTACGCGCTGGCTGACCACCGCGCGAGCGGTGAGCGCGCCGTTGGCGTTAAAGGCCTCGATCCAGTCGTTATCTTCAATCCCCAGTTCGCGAGCATCGGTTTCGCTGATCCACACGATCGGCCCGCCGCGCGACAGGGTTAGCATCAGCAGGTTTTCGCTGTAGGTGGAGTGAATGCCCCATTTCTGGTGCGGCGTCAGAAAGTTGAGCGCTTTTTCAGGAAAGCCGTTAGGCGGGATCGCTTTCATCTGGCTGACGCTGCGGGTGTCAATGGGCGGACGATAGACCACCAGGCTTTCGCCAAAGGCGCGCATCCAGGGGTGATCCTGATAGAGCTGCTGGCGGCCGGAAAGGGTGCGCCAGGGGATCAGCTCGTGGACGTTGGTATAGCCGGCGTTGTACGACACATGCTCGCTCTCGAGGCCGGACCAGGTCGGGCTGGAGATAATTTTGCGCGGCTGGGCCTGAATGTCGCGGAAGCGGATTTTTTCATCCTCTTTATTCAGCGCCAGGTGCGTGTGCTCGCGGCCGGTAAATTCGCCGAGCGCTTGCCAGGCTTTGACCGCCACCTGGCCATTGGTTTCCGGGGCGAGGGCGAGGATCACTTCCGAGGCGTCGATGGCGGTGTCGATGCGCGGGCGGCCTTTAGCCGGGCCATCCAGCTTGACGTAGTTGAGCTTACCGAGGAAATCGACCTCGTTCTGGGTGTTCCAGGTGATGCCTTTACCGCCGTTGCCGAGTTTGTCGAGCAGCGGGCCGAGGGAGGTAAAGCGCTCATAGGTCGCCGGATAATCGCGCTCAACCACGGCAATCGACGGCGCGGTTTTACCCGGCGTCAGCTCGCATTCGCCTTTCCGCCAGTCCAGCACGTCAAAGGGCTGAGAGAGTTCCGCCGGGGAGTCATGCTGCAATGGCACCAGCACCACGTCGGTCTCTTTATCGAGGTGGCCGACGCAGACTTCAGAGAAGGTTCTGGCGATATCTTTGTAAATTTCCCAGTCGCTTTTTGCCTCCCACGCCGGGTCAACGGCGGCGGAGAGCGGGTGAATAAAGGGATGCATATCCGAGGTGTTCATATCGTCTTTTTCGTACCAGGTGGCGGTTGGCAGAACGATATCGGAGAACAGACAGGTGCTGGACATGCGAAAGTCGAGCGTCACTAGCAGGTCGAGTTTGCCCTCAATGGCCGCGGTTTGCCACTCCACCTCTTCCGGCTTCACCTCATCGGTAGCCCCCAGCTCTTCGCCCTGAATACCGCTGTCGGTCCCCAGCAGGTATTTGAGCATATACTCATGGCCCTTGCCGGAAGAGCCCAGCAGGTTTGAGCGCCAGATAAACAGATTACGCGGATGGTTTTTGCCGTTATCCGGCTGTTCGCAGGCGAAGCGGATCTCGCCGGACTTCAGCGCCCGGGCGGTGTAGTCGGCGGGGGTCAGTCCGGCTGCGGCGGCCTGCGCCTTGATGGTCAGTGGGTTAACCCCCAGCTGCGGCGCGGAAGGCAGCCAGCCCATGCGCTCGGCGCGAACGTTAAAATCGATCAGATGGCCGCTGAATTGGCTGGCGTCGGCCAGCGGCGACAGCAGCTCCCGGGCGGTTAGCTTTTCATAGCGCCACTGGCTGGCGTGATTGTAAAAAAAGGAGGTGCTGTTCATCTGGCGCGGCGGACGATTCCAGTCCAGCGCGAACGCCAGCGGCAGCCAGCCGGTTTGCGGACGCAGTTTCTCCTGGCCGACATAGTGCGACCAGCCGCCGCCGCTCTGGCCGACGCAGCCGCAGAACACCAGCATATTGATCATTCCACGGTAGTTCATATCCATGTGGTACCAGTGGTTGACGCCGGCACCGAGGATAATCATCGACCGTCCGTGGGTTTTATGCGCGGTATCGGCGAACTCGCGGGCGATCTGCTCGATGTGCTGGCGCGGGACGCCGGTGATCTGTTCGGCCCACGCCGGGGTATAGGCTTTCATTTCGCCAAAGTCCCTGGCGGCGTTGGGGTCGTCTAAACCGCGATCGAGCCCGTAGTTAGCGAGGATGAGATCATAAACGCTGACCACCAGTCCCGTTTCGCCATTGGCCAGCGGGAGGTGTTTTACCGGTAGCTGGTGCAGGGTGACCGGATCCTGCTTAACGCTGCGAAAGTGCGGGTTTTCGTTGCCGCCGAAGTAGGGAAAGCCCACCGTCACCACGTCGTCACGGCTATCCAGCAGCGATAGTTTGAGTTCAATGGTTTGCCCGGCGGCCTGCTGTTCGAGGTTCCACTTGCCTTTCTCTCCCCAGCGGAAGCCAATCGAACCGTTGGGCGCAACCAGTTCACCTGCGCTGTTGTACGCGACGGTCTTCCACTCCGGGTTGTTGCTTTCGCCCAAATCGTCGACCAGATCGGCGGCGCGGACCATCCTGCCGGGAACGTAGAAACCCTCCTCGCGGCGCTCAAGCATCACCAGCATCGGCATATCGGTATAGGTGCGACAGTAGTTGAGGAAATAGTCGCTGGGATTATCAAGGTGAAACGTTTTGAGGATCACATGGCCCATTGCCATCGCCAGCGCGCTGTCGGTGCCCTGTTTCGGCGCCAGCCACTGATCGCTGAGTTTGGCAACTTCCGAAAAATCCGGAGTAATCGCGATGGTTTTGGTGCCCTTATAGCGCACTTCGGTAAAAAAGTGGGCGTCCGGCGTTCGGGTCTGTGGGACGTTTGAGCCCCAGGCGATGATATAGCTTGAGTTATACCAGTCGGCGGATTCAGGGACATCGGTTTGCTCACCCCAGGTCATCGGCGAGGCGGGGGGAAGGTCGCAGTACCAGTCGTAAAAACTCAGACAGGTGCCGCCAAGCAGCGACAGATAGCGGGTACCCGCGGCGTAAGAGACCATCGACATCGCCGGGATCGGCGAAAAGCCCGCCACCCGGTCCGGCCCGTAGTTTTTGATGGTCCAGACGTTGGCGGCGGCAATCAGCTGATTCAGCTCTTTCCAGCTTGAGCGGATAAACCCGCCTTTGCCGCGTACCTGCTTGTAGCTGAGGGTTTTAACCGGGTCCTGCATAATGCTATCCCACGCCTGCACCGGATCGGCGTGCTGAGCCAGCGCTTCGCGCCACAGCGCAATCAGCCGCTTGCGCACCAGCGGATACTTCAGACGGTTGGCGCTGTAAAGGTACCAGGAGTAGCTCGCGCCGCGCGGGCAGCCGCGGGGTTCGTGGTTGGGCAGATCCGGGCGGGTTCGCGGGTAGTCTGTTTGCTGGGTTTCCCAGGTGACCAGACCGTTTTTGACGTAAATCTTCCAGCTGCATGAGCCCGTACAGTTCACGCCGTGGGTTGAGCGGACGATTTTGTCGAACTGCCAGCGCTGCCGATAGCTGTCTTCCCAGTCGCGGTTGGTGTTGTATACCTGGCCGTGACCGTTGGCAAAGCTCTCGCCTTTTTGTTTAAAGTAGCGAAAGCGATCCAGTAGTTTACTCATGACATTTCTCCTGCTCCAATAATGTCCGGCCTTACAAGACCGCACTATCCTGTAGGCCAGATAAGGCTTCAGCCGCCATCCGGCAAAGATGTCGTTATTTTTTTGCCGGTTTACGACGGCCGTAGACCAGCCAGGTCACCAGCACACAAACCACGTAGAAAACAAAGAAGACCTTCATTGCCCCGACAGGTGAGCCGGTCAGCGCCAGCGAGGTGCCGAAGGCTTTAGGGATAAAGAAGCCGCCAATGGCGCCGATAGCGGAGATAAAACCGAGCGCCGCCGCGGTGTCGGTCACCGCTTCGTGCTGAGCCTGTTCATCGCTGCCGCCGCGCTTCTTCACGCTGTCGATAGTTATCTGGCGGAAGATCACGGCGATCATCTGGAAGGTGGAACCGCTGCCGAGACCGGCGGTAAGGAACAGTCCCATAAACACCACATAAAAGGCGAGAAAGCTGCCGGAGCCGGTGCCGGGCAGGGTGAGGAACAGCAGGCCGGTGAACAGCGCCATTAAGATAAAATTGATCAACGTGACCCGCACGCCGCCGAGACGGTCGGAAATAATGCCGCCAAATGACCGCGCCAGCGCACCGATAAACGGCCCGAAGAAAGCCAGCTTCAGAATATTCACGTCGGGGAACTGCGTTTTCGCCAGCATGGCAAAACCGGCGGAGAAGCCGATAAACGAGCCAAAGGTGGCAAGGTAGAGCAGGCTTAACAGCCACATATGCGGGCGCTTCAGTACCGGCAGCTGCTCGCGAATGGAGGCCTTCGAGCTGGCGATATCGTTCATTCCCACCCAGGCTGCGAAGGTGGCGATCGCCAGCAGCGGTACCCAGACGAGCGCGGCGTTGCTAAGGGCGAGAAGAGATCCATCCTCCTGAGGCACCCCATGAACACCGAGAAAAGCAAAGATGGGCAGAAAAATCACCGCCGGCGCGATCATCTGCATCACGCTGACGCCGAGGTTGCCGAGCCCACCGTTAATCCCCAGTGCGCTACCCTGTTTGGCTTTGGGGAAGAAAAAACTGATATTTCCCATGCTCGAAGCAAAGTTCGCTCCGGCAAAACCGCACAGTAAGGCGATAATGATAAATACCCAAAACGGGGTAGCGGTATTTTGCACGGCAATTCCCAGCCAGATGCAGGGAACCACCAGAATAATCGTACTTAATACCGTCCAGTAGCGACCGCCAAATATGGGTACCATAAAGGAGTAGGGCACGCGTAATATCGCGCCGGAAAGCGAAGGCAGAGCGGTTAATAAAAACAGTTGATCGGTAGTGAAATTAAAACCGACTTTATTGAGGTTGACCGCGACGGCGCTAAATAACATCCAGACGCAAAAGGCAAGTAGCAGACAAGCTACGGAAATGCAAAGATTTCTGCGGGCTATTTTCTTTCCCTTATTTTCCCAGAATGCCGCGTTTTCAGGTTTCCACTCGCTTAAAAGATAATGATTCTTTTTCTCATTTTTGCTCAGCATATTGCCCTCGAATGAACATTAACCAGTCAAAAAGAATAAAGATGTAAAACAGTCAATTAATATAAAAGAATGAAAGAAGGGGCCGAACGATGTGTTAGTTGTAATAAATGAAGAATAGATAAGAAAAGCGCGTCGGCAGTCGACGCGCGGAGAATAGAGGGGGATTATTTGTTACAAAGTGTAACCTGGGTCAGAACAGTTCCATCGAAATAAAATAATTGATATGCCGGTTAAAGGTGGCGTCATCTATTTCCTCCATACCCAGCGCGTAAATACCATCCAGGCCACATACCAGCGCAATGAGCCGCCAGGCAATACTTTCCGCATGGTCTTTTGGCGTAAACTCACCTGCTTCGGTTCCGCGCTGAATAATTTTCAGCGTCTCTTCATGCCACATACTCATCGTCAGCAGATATGCGCCTTTGATATCGCTATCGCTGTCGGCCAGCAGCTGCGCTTCGCGCCATAAACGAATATAGGGCTCAAGCTTGCCATCGTCGCTGCCCACCATGGAAAACAGGCGTTCCCGCCATGTGGCGTCGTCAGCGACCAGCGGCATGTCCAGCATTTCACGGATAAGGCGTACAAAGGTATGGGCTTTCAGCTCGCCTGCTGAAGTGAAATGGTGGTGCAGTTGACCGGCGGAGACGCCGGCTTCGGCGGCAATCTGGCGCACGGTCATGGCGCTGAATCCGCCTCTAAGCGCGACGCGCATGGCTGCCAGTACAATAACTTCCCGTCGCGCATCGCGATTTAAGTAGCTCATAGCCCCTGGTGACCCCCGTTTTTGGCCGATAGTAACAAAAAGTTGGACACTCGTTCAACATTGGGGCAGGATCGCCATCCTGGACACTTGTCCAATTTTCAACTTTGAGGAAAGGTAGTATGTCTCGGCAATGGTTGACGCTGATGGCGATTTTGCTGGTTTATATTCCGGTGGCGATTGATGCCACCGTTCTGCACGTGGCCGCGCCAACGCTTAGCGTAGCGCTGGGGACCAGCGGCAATGAGCTATTGTGGATTATTGACATTTACTCGTTGGTGATGGCCGGCATGGTGCTGCCGATGGGCGCGCTGGGCGATAAAATAGGCTTTAAACGCCTGCTACTGCTCGGCAGCGCTATTTTTGGCGCCGCCTCGCTGGCGGCGGCGTTTTCGCCGACGGCCGAAACGCTGATTGCGTCCCGCGCGCTACTGGCGGTAGGGGCAGCGATGATCGTCCCGGCGACGCTCGCCGGTATTCGCAGCACTTTTGCGCTGGCGCAACAGCGTAATATGGCCCTTGGCCTGTGGGCGGCGGTGGGTTCCGGCGGGGCGGCCTTTGGCCCACTGATCGGCGGCATGCTGCTGGAACATTTTTACTGGGGCTCGGTTTTCCTGATCAACGTGCCGATCGTGCTGCTGGTGATAGCGATTAACGCCAAAGTGGTGCCGCGTCAGCCCGCACGACGGGAACAGCCGCTGAATCTATTCCAGGCGCTAATCCTGATCGCCGCCATATTGATGCTGGTATTCAGTGCTAAAACGGCGCTTAAAGGGCAAATGGCGCTGTGGTTAACCGGGCTGGTGGCGGTTGCTGGCGCCGGTATGCTGTTCTGGTTCGTGCGCAAGCAGCTTATGGCGACGCGGCCCATGGTCGATATGCGACTGTTTACCCATCGCATTATTTTAAGCGGTGTGATGATGGCGATGACGGCGCTGATCACGCTGGTGGGCTTTGAACTTCTGATGGCGCAGGAACTGCAGTTCGTGCATAGCAAAACGCCATTTGAGGCCGGGCTGTTTATGCTGCCGGTGATGGTGGCCAGCGGTTTTAGCGGGCCGATTGCCGGCATGTTGGTTTCGCGCCTGGGGCTGCGCGAGGTGGCAACCGGGGGAATGCTGCTCAGCGCGCTGAGCTTCCTCGGCCTGTCGATGACCGATTTCAGCACCCAGCAGTGGTTGGCCTGGGGACTGATGACGCTGCTGGGCTTTAGCGTCGCCAGCGCGCTGCTGGCTTCCAGCTCTGCCATTATGGCCGCAGCGCCGAAGGAGAAAGCGGCGGCGGCGGGGGCCATCGAAACTATGGCCTACGAGCTGGGGGCTGGTCTGGGCATCGCCCTGTTCGGTCTGATATTGACCCGCAGCTACACCTCATCGATTGTTTTGCCGTCGGGCGTTGACGGCGCAGCGGCGGCGCAGGCGTCCTCCTCCATCAGCGAGGCGATTAAGCTGGCGCAGTCGCTGCCGGCTATTCCAGCGCAAAACCTGCTCGAAGCGGCGAAGGCAGCGTTTATTCATTCGCACAGTATCGTGCTGGCGACGGCCGGTGTCCTGCTTCTGCTGCTGGCGGCTGGTATCTGGCGCAGTCTGGCCAGGGCGCCGGAGCTGAATTAACCCTTACAGCTGAAGAGAAAGCGCCATCGCCGCCCGCCGTAGCGGGGCGAGGGCTTTCTCTTTCAGCGCGGCGGCGTTGGTATAGCCTGCCGGAACGCCAACGTTAAGCGCCGCCACCACCTGACCGCTGCGGGAAAGCAGCGGTACCGCCAGCGAACATAATCCCACCTCAATTTGCCGGTCAGCGAGCGCGTAGCCCTGCATACGCACTCTGGCGATTTCCTGCCGTAAACCCGGCAGATCGCATAGCGTATACGGGGTATAGCGGATCAAGCTGGCTCGTGACAATGTCACTTCAAGCTGTTCTTCCGGCAACGCGCTAAGCAGCACGCGTCCCATCGACGTGGCCCACGCAGGCAGACGGCTACCGCGGCCGATATCTACGCTGAGCAGGTTATTCACCGCCGCTCTGGCAATATACAGGACGTTATCGCCGTCCAGCGTGGCGGCGGAGCAGGATTCTCCGAGGTTTTTACCCAGATTATCCAGGGCGCTCTGCGCGACTTTCGCCAGCGGCGTTCCGGCCAGGTAAGCGTGACCCACCGCCAGCACGCGGGGGAGTAGCTCATAGCTGCGGCCATCCGGGCTATGCACCATTCCCAGCGCGGCGAGGGTATAGAGGCAGCGGCGCACAGCCGCGCGGGAGATCTGCGTTTTTTGGCTAAGCTGGGAAATGGTCAGGCGCTGCCGCTGTGGGGTAAACGCGTTAAGGACTTCCAGCCCGCGCGCCAGGGACAGCATAAAGTTAGGGTCGTGTTCAGACTGGCGGACGCTGAGAGTATCTGGTTTTTTTTCGCTCATACACCCCTCTTTTACTGAAGATAAAGGTTCATGGGGCATCACTATATCGCGGGTGAAAAACGCGGCGATTCCTTGTGCTGTTTTTACCATGTCGATCACATTATTAACCCCAATTTAACAACCGCGTCGATAATCGCACAACATTTCGATTATCGCCGTTGACCGTCCCGACCGTGCAGACCTATTGTCAACAGAATCGTTACCCCACGTTATGAACAGGGGTATGAAAAGTTATGTATTTCATCACCAGGAAAAAAAGATGACCGCGACCATTGAACGTATTGAAAGCTGGCTGGTAGATATCCCGACCATTCGACCGCACAAACTCTCCATGACCACGATGGGCTGTCAGACGCTGGCGATCGTCCGCATCACCCGTTCGGACGGGATTTGCGGTATTGGCGAAGCCACCACCATCGGTGGATTGAGCTACGGCGTGGAGAGCCCGGAAGCTATCGTTTCGGCAATTAACCATTACCTGATGCCGCTGCTGAAGGGCCAGCCTGCCGATAATCTCAATTCCCTGACCGCGCGAATGAACGGCGCGGTTAAAGGCAACACCTTTGCCAAATCGGCGATCGAAACCGCGCTGCTGGATGCGCAGGGAAAGGCGCTTGGCCTGCCGGTTTCCGCGCTGCTTGGCGGCGCGCTGACGACCTCGCTGCCGGTTCTCTGGACGCTGGCGAGCGGCGACACCGAGAAAGATATTGCCGAGGGGGAAAGGCTACTCGCGGAGCGTCGCCATCGGGCCTTTAAGCTAAAAATCGGCGCGCGCGAGCTGGCGACTGACCTGCGCCATACCCGCGCGATTGTTGAAGCCCTGGGCGATCGGGCCAGCATCCGCGTCGACGTGAATCAGGCGTGGGAAGCCACCGTCGCGGCAAAGGGCTGCCGCGAGCTGGCGGCGATGGGGGTCGATTTGATTGAACAGCCAGTTAGCGCTCAGGATAACACTACGCTGGTGCGCCTCAGCCATCACATCGGCACGGCTATTCTGGCCGATGAAGCGGTAGCGACCCATTACGAAGGCTATCGCCTGGCGCAGCAGGGATTCAGCGGGGCCTATGCGCTGAAGATTGCCAAAGCGGGCGGGCCAAACAGCGTGCTGGCGCTGGCGAAGGTGGCGCAAGCGGCGGGAATTGGGCTTTACGGCGGCACGATGCTTGAGGGGACCGTTGGCACCCTGGCCTCGCTGCACGCCTGGTCGACGCTCCCCCTACAGTGGGGCAGCGAGATGTTTGGCCCGTTATTGCTGAAGGACGATATTGTCAGCGTGCCGCTCACGTTCGCCGAAGGCGAAGTGACGCTACCGCAAACGCCGGGTCTTGGCGCTGAACTGGATGAAGACAAACTGCGCTTCTATAGCCGCAAAGGATAATGGAGGATTTTTATGCTATTTAAAGTCGATATGACCGTGAATATTCCGCTGGGGTTTCCTGCCGACGAAATTGAGGAAATTAAGCAGCGAGAAAAAAAGTATTCACAACAACTTCAGCGTGAAGGTAAATGGAGACATATCTGGCGCGTCGCCGGACTTTACGCCAATGTCAGTATTTTCGATGTAAAAGATGCTGAAGAGCTGCATCAAATTTTAATGGCTCTACCGTTATATCCCTTTATGCAAATTCGCGTGGAGGCGCTCTGTCGTCATCCCTCCTCGATTCGCGAAGACGACCGTTAATAAAAATAATAACTAACCTCGCGCCGAAACTATTCGGCGAATATCCTACAACGATAAGTGAGAAATATTATGAGTAATGCATTCGTACAACAAGATGCTGTGCAACATTTATTGCGTGAAAGTGCAGGTTTAAATGCAACCGGCGGCGACGAACGTTTTAAAACGATTGTTCATCGTCTGCTGGAAAACATCTGTACGCTGATTGATGACTATAACGTCACTGAAGAAGAGTTCTGGCATGCGGTGAATTATCTGCATGAATTAGGCGGCCGCCAGGAAGCGGCACTGCTGGCGGCGGGCCTCGGCCTTGAACACTTCCTCGACCTGCGCCAGGACGCTATTGATGCCGCAGCGCAGCGGGAAACCGGCACTCCTCGTACTATTGAAGGCCCGCTGTACGTGGCGAATGCGCCGCTGGCAGACGGGCATACCCGCATGGATGATGGTAAAGATGCGGGGGAGGTGATGTGGCTTTATGGCCAGGTTCGCGACACCCAGGGCCACCCGATAGCCAACGCTATCGTTGATATCTGGCATGCCAATACCCTCGGGAACTACTCTTTCTTCGATCAAAGCCAGAGTGAATATAATCTGCGCCGCCGCATTCGCACCGGCGCCGATGGCTGCTATAGCGTGCGCAGCATTATGCCATCCGGCTACGGTTGCCCGCCGGATGGGCCAACGCAAAAACTCCTTGACCAGTTGGGGCGTCACGGTAACCGTCCGGCGCATATCCATTTCTTCGTTTCCGCGCCGGGTCATAAACATTTGACCAGCCAAATCAATCTCAACGGCGACAAATACCTGTGGGATGATTTCGCGTTCGCTACCCGCGACGGCCTGATTGCCGATCCGGTAAAAGTCAGCGACCGCGAGCTTATTCAGCAGCGTGAGCTGGAAGGCGAACATACTGAAGTGCGCTTTGATTTTACCCTGTGCAAAGCACTTAACGCCGATGAAGAACACCGCGGTACGCGCCTGCGCGCGCAGGAGTAGCGCGCGGCGTTAATTCTCTTCTCCGGCCAGGTCGTGGCCGGAGAATAAAGCGAAATTCCGACCTCACAGTTTTCTATTCCTGAATTATGCAGGAGGGCCGACTCATGCAAAAAATGTTCACCACATTAAAAGATAAAATCACCAATGCATTAATTGTCGATCGTGAAAAGCATATTTATCGCTGCCATCGCTCAATATTTACCGATCCGCAGCTATTTGATTTTGAAATGAAGCATGTTTTTGAAGGAAATTGGTTGTTCCTTGCTCATGAAAGCCAGATTGCGCAGCCTGGGGATTATTACACCCTGACTCTTGGGCGCCAGCCGGTAATAATAACTCGCGACAAAAAGAATGAACTGCATGCGCTAATTAACAGCTGCGCCCACCGCGGGGCGATGCTGTGTCGCCGTAAAACCGGTAATAAAAGTTCCTTTACCTGTCCATTTCACGGCTGGACATTCAGTAATAACGGCAAGCTTTTAAAAGCCAAAGATGAAAGTACCGGCGGTTACCCGGAGACTTTCAAGCATGAAGGCTCCCACGATTTAAAGAAACTGCCGAGGTTTCAATCGTATCGCGGCTTCCTTTTCGGCAGCCTGAATGCCGATGTACAGCCGCTGGAGGCGTACCTGGGCGAAACCTGCAAAATTATCGACCTGATCGTTGACCAGGCGCCGGAAGGGCTGGAGGTGCTTAACGGATCATCGAGCTACGTTTATGAAGGCAACTGGAAGCTGGGGGCGGAAAACGGTGCTGACGGCTATCACGTTAGCGTGGTCCACTGGAACTACGCTTCCACCATGTCGCGCCGCAACTACGAAGCGGAAGGGACGCACGCGGTAGACGCAAACGGCTGGTCGAAAAGCGTCGGCGGCGGTTACGGCTTTGACAATGGACATATGCTGTTGTGGACCCGGGTGCTGAACCCGGAAGTGCGGCCGGTCTACGAACATCGTGAACGGCTGCAGGCGGAATTCGGCCAGTCCCGCGCCGAGCAGATGGTCAACGAAACGCGCAACCTGTGCCTCTATCCAAACGTCTATCTGATGGATCAGTTTTCGACGCAGATCCGCGTGATACGCCCCATCGCGGTGGATAAAACCGAAGTCACCATCTGGTGCTTTGCGCCGAAGGGCGAATCTGACCAGGCGAGGGCGCTGCGTATTCGCCAGTATGAGGATTTCTTCAACGTTAGCGGCATGGGAACGCCTGACGATCTGGAAGAGTTCAGCGCCTGCCAGCGCGGCTATCTCGGTGAGAATCTGGCATGGAGCGACCTCAGCCGCGGGGCGCTGCACTGGGTCGATGGCCCTGACGAACACGCTCTTCAGGCGGGCTTCAGGCCGCAGCTAAGCGGGGTGAAATCGGAAGATGAAGCTTTGTATATCGCCCACCATCATCACTGGCAAAACGTGATGCTGGCGGCGCTGGAAAAAGAGCAGCAGCGCTACGAGCAATCGATCACGCAACGCGTGGAGGTGGTCTGATGCTGACTCTCGAACAGGTTCGCCAGTTTCTCTATTACGAAGCCCGCCTGCTTGACGATCGTCAGTGGGATGATTGGCTGAACTGCTACAGTCCACAGGTGGTGTACTGGATGCCCGCCTGGGGAGATGACGACAAGCTTACCCGCGACCCTCAGCGCGAAATTTCGCTGATTTACTACCCGAACCGCGATGGCCTCGAAGACCGGGTATACCGCATCAAAACGGAACGCTCAGGGGCCAGCACGCCGGAACCGCGCACCACTCATATGATCGGCAACGTTGAGCTGCTTGGCGAAACCGAACAGGGGATGGAGGTGCGCTACAACTGGGTCACCTACTGCCATCGCTATCAGCAGACGGATACCTGGTTTGGCTCTACCTGCTGCACGCTGAGTGAGAACGCCGGCAAACCGCAGATTATCCGTAAAACCGTGCGCCTGAATAACGATTACATCCGTCAGGTAATTGACGTTTACCACATTTAAGAGGCGTTTATGACCTTTAATATTGCTCTCAATTTTGAAGACGGCATCACCCGCTTTATTCAATGTCACGCCGGAGAGAAAGTTCTCGATGCCGCCTATCGTCAGCAGGTTAATCTGCCGATGGATTGTTCGGACGGCGTTTGCGGCACCTGCAAGTGCCGCTGCGTCAGCGGCGAATATGGTCTGGGCGATGAGTATCTTGAAGAGGCGCTCAGCGAAGACGAAGCCGCAGAGCGCCAGGTGCTGACCTGTCAGATGGTGCCATCCAGCGATTGCGTCATTGATGTACCGGCGGCGGCAGCCCAGTGCAAGACCGCGCTGGCAAGCCTGGGGGCGACGGTGAAAGCGGTCAATCTCCTGTCTGACACCGCCATTGAGCTGGAGATCGTGCTGGATGAGCCGCTGGACTTCCTGGCGGGTCAGTACATCAATATTCAGGTCCCCGGCACGCCGCAGGTGCGCGCCTATTCGTTTAGCTCTCTACCGGGCTCGCGTGAGGGGAGCTTTCTGATCCGTAACGTGCCCGGCGGCTTGATGAGTCAGTGGCTGACGCAGCGGGCCAGTCCCGGCGATCGTCTGACGCTAAGCGGCCCGATGGGCAGCTTTTATCTGCGCAGCGGCGAGCGTCCGCTGTTGCTGTTGGCGGGGGGCACCGGCTTAGCGCCGCTGCTCTCGATACTGCAAACGCTGGCTATGCAACGCAGCGCCCGGCCCGTCACCTTGCTCTATGGTGTGACCCGCGACAGAGACCTGGTGAAAACTGATGCGCTTGAAGCATTTACCGGCCAGCTTCCCGCTTATCGCTGGCTGCCGGTGGTTGCCGATGCGCAAAGCCAATGCCCGCAGCGCGGTTTTGTGACCGACCATCTTAATGACGCAATACTCAACGATGGCGATGTGGATATCTATCTGTGCGGGCCACCGCCGATGGTCAATGCGGTATCCACGGTGCTGCGCGAGAGAGGCATTTCGCCGGCGGGGTTCTGGTATGAAAAATTCATCGCCAGCCAGAGTGCGGCGGCATAAGGAGCAACGATGCGATTTAACCATAAAGTCGTGGCCATTACCGGCGCCGCGCAGGGGATTGGCCGACAGACCGCAGAGCAAGCGGCGCGTGAGGGTGCGCGGCTGCTATTGATTGACCGATCTCGCTATGTTCACGAACTGGCGGCGGCGCTGAACGCCGCCGGTTGCCAGGCGCTGGCGCTGGAAGCCGATCTTGAACAATGGGAAAGTACCGAGCGGGCATTCGCCAACGGCGTGGCCCATTTTGGCCACCTGGATGTATTGATTAACAATGTCGGCGGCACCATCTGGGCGCGGCCGTTTGCGGAATATCAGCCGGATCAGATAGAGAAGGAGATTCGCCGCTCGCTGTTTCCGACCCTGTGGGGCTGTCGGGCTGCGCTACCGTGGATGCTGAAGCAGGGCAAGGGCAGTATCGTTAATATTTCGTCGGTGGCAACGGCGGGCGTGAACCGGGTGCCTTATTCCGCAGCGAAAGGCGGCGTTAATGCGTTGACCCGTTCGCTAGCCCTGGAATATAGCGCAAACGGGATCCGCATTAACGCCGTGGCGCCGGGGGGCACCGAGGCGCCTGCGCGCCGGACGCCGCGGAATGAGGAGCTGCCGTCGGCGCAGGAGCAGACGTGGTATCAGCAGGTGGTCGATCAGACGGTGGCGAGCAGCCTGATGCATCGCTACGGTACGCTGGCGGAACAGGCCAATGCCATCCTGTTTCTCGCCAGCGATGAGGCCAGCTACATCACCGGCGTGACGCTGCCGGTCGCCGGCGGCGACCTCGGTTAGCGCCGGGTCGCCTGCCAGCAGAGCAGGGAGCCGGCGCACACCATGCCGGCGCCCTGCCAGAACGACCACGAGAGCGCGGCGCTGAGCAGTACCGCCGCCAGCGCGGAGGAGAGCACCGGCGTAAAGTAGGAGGCGGCGGCTAACAGGCTGACGTTGCCGTGCAGGATGCCGACGTTCCACGCCGCATAGCCCAGGCCCAGGGCAATGGACAGCGCGATCAGTTTGACTATTACCGGCCAGCTAAAGACCATGGGCGGCTGTTCGCTGAACAGAAACTTTAGCCACAGGGTCAGGGCGGTAAGCAGAACAAACAGAGTGATGCCGTTTTTGCCTTGTGCATATTTAGCGGTGACCGTGCAGTAGGCCGCCCAGATAAATGCGCCGACGAACGCCAGAATATAGCTCAGCGGGCTGGAAACCACGTTGCTGATAATTTCGTCAATGTTCAGGCCATGCTCACCGCCTAATACCCAGGTGACGCCGAATAAAGCCAGCAATAACCCCGGGATAACCAGCCAGCTGCTTTTTTGATTGTTAAAGACAATGGCAAATAAAATCGTCAGGCTGGGCCACAGATAATTGACCATGCCCACTTCAATCGCCTGCTGGCGGGTTCCGGCTAGCCCGACCGACAGCGCGAGGCATATTTCATAACTGACAAACAGCACGCTGCCTGCCAGCAAATAAGGGCGGGGGATCTGACGTATTTGCGGAAAACCGACGGTAAAGATGAGCAAAAGGCCGCTCAGGCTGTAGATCATCGCCGCGCCGCCTACCGGACCAAGCCCTTCGCTTACGCCACGAATCAGCCCGACCATGGTGCTCCAGAGGACGATGGCGGCGAATCCAATTAGCGTGGCTTTTTTCTTCTCCATATTTAACCTGATGTTGGTTCAAACGCAGTCGGCTTTTATAACACTTTTTTTTCGCCCTCGGGGGATATTTTCCACAGCGCTTAATCCTAATGGAGTAATGAAATTCGGCGCGGCTGACTATTAAGGGGGCATGGGTTCAGGACATTGATTTGACGCAAATAAAACAGGGTTATTGCTGTTAATTTCCACTCCCGCAATGAATAGACATCCCGCATGGAGGGGAACAATGGACGTCAGCCGCAGAAAGTTTTTTAAAATCTGCGCAGGCGGTATGGCCGGAACAACAGCCGCTGCATTGGGTTTTGCGCCCAAAATGGCCCTGGCTCAGGCGCGTAATTACAAATTGCTGCGCGCCAAAGAGATCCGCAACACCTGCACATACTGCTCCGTGGGCTGCGGGCTATTAATGTATAGCCTGGGCGACGGCGCGAAAAACGCGAAAGAAGCGATTTATCACATTGAAGGGGATCCGGACCATCCGGTGAGCCGCGGCGCGCTGTGCCCGAAAGGCGCAGGGCTGCTGGACTATGTCCATAGCGACAACCGTCTGCGCTATCCGCAATACCGCGCGCCGGGTTCGGATAAATGGCAGCGCATCTCCTGGGATGAAGCATTTACCCGTATCGCTAAATTGATGAAAGCCGACCGTGATGCCAACTTTATTGAGAAAAACGAGCAGGGCGTGACGGTTAACCGCTGGCTGTCCACCGGGATGCTGTGCGCGTCGGCGGCCAGCAATGAGACCGGCATGCTAACGCAAAAATTTGTGCGCTCGCTCGGCATGCTGGCGGTAGATAACCAGGCGCGCGTCTGACACGGACCAACGGTAGCAAGTCTTGCTCCAACATTTGGTCGCGGTGCGATGACCAACCACTGGGTTGATATTAAAAACGCCAATGTCGTGGTGGTGATGGGCGGTAACGCCGCCGAAGCCCATCCGGTGGGATTCCGCTGGGCGATGGAGGCAAAAAACAACAATGATGCGACGCTGATTGTCGTTGACCCGCGCTTTACGCGTACGGCGTCGGTGGCCGATATTTATGCGCCGATCCGTTCCGGTACCGACATTACCTTCCTGTCGGGCGTGCTGCTGTACCTGATCGAAAATAACAAAATCAATGCCGAGTACGTTAAACACTATACCAACGCCAACCTGCTGGTGCGCGACGATTTTGCCTTCGAAGATGGCCTGTTCAGCGGCTACGATGCCGAAAAGCGTCAGTACGATAAGTCTTCGTGGAACTATCAGTTCGACGAAAATGGCTTCGCGATGCGCGATGAAACGCTGCAGCATCCGCGCTGCGTATGGAACCTGCTGAAGCAGCACGTTTCGCGATATACGCCGGAGGTGGTGGAGAACATCTGCGGTACGCCAAAAGCGGACTTCCTGAAAGTGTGCGAAGTGCTGGCCTCAACCAGCGCGGCGGACCGGACCACCACTTTCCTCTATGCGCTGGGCTGGACGCAGCATACCGTCGGCGCGCAGAACATCCGCACCATGGCGATGATTCAGCTGCTGCTCGGCAATATGGGGATGGCGGGAGGCGGGGTCAACGCGCTGCGCGGCCACTCCAATATCCAGGGGTTAACCGATTTAGGCCTGCTTTCGACCAGCCTGCCGGGCTACCTGACGCTGCCGTCGGAACAGCAGGTTGATCTGCAAAGCTATCTCGCTGCCAATACGCCGAAGGCGACGCTGCCCGAACAGGTGAACTACTGGAGCAACTACCCGAAGTTCTTCGTCAGCCTGATGAAATCTTTCTACGGCGACGCGGCGCAAAAAGAGAACGACTGGGGCTTCCACTGGCTGCCGAAATGGGACCAGGCTTATGACGTTATCAAGTATTTCAATATGATGGATAACGGCAACGTCACGGGCTATATCTGCCAGGGATTCAATCCGGTGGCGTCCTTCCCGGACAAAAACAAGGTGGTCCGCAGCCTGAGCAAGCTGAAGTACATGGTGGTTATCGACCCGCTGGTGACCGAAACCTCGACCTTCTGGCAAAACCACGGCGAGTCGAACGATGTTGACCCGGCAGCGATTCAGACCGAGGTCTTCCGCCTGCCGTCCACCTGCTTTGCCGAAGAGGATGGTTCCATCGCCAACTCCGGGCGCTGGCTACAGTGGCACTGGAGGGGCCAGGATGCGCCGGGCGAAGCGCGCAACGACGGCGAAATTCTGGCCGGGATTTACCACCGCCTGCGCGAGATGTATCGCACCGAGGGCGGCAAAGGCGTCGAGCCGCTGCTGAAGATGGGGTGGCACTACAAGCAGCCGGATCGTCCGGAATCAGAAGAGGTCGCGAAAGAGAACAACGGCTACGCGCTGGCGGATCTCTACGACGCTAACGGCGCGCCGCTGGCGAAGAAAGGCCAGCTGTTGAACAGCTTCACGCTGCTGCGCGATGACGGTACCACCGCGTCGTCTTGTTGGATCTATACCGGCAGCTGGACCGAGCAGGGCAATCAGATGGCCAACCGCGATAACGCCGACCCGTCAGGTCTTGGCAATACGCTCGGCTGGGCATGGGCGTGGCCCCTCAACCGGCGCGTGCTGTACAACCGCGCGTCGGCGGATATGAACGGCAAGCCGTGGGATGCGACGCGAATGCTGATCCAGTGGAACGGCAGCAAGTGGGTTGGCAACGATATTCCGGACTTCAATACCGCGCCTCCGGGCAGCAAAACCGGGCCGTTTATTATGCAGCCGGAAGGTCTGGGGCGTCTGTTTGCCCTGAATAAGCTGGCGGAAGGTCCGTTCCCGGAACACTACGAACCGATGGAAACGCCGCTTGGTACCAATCCGCTGCACCCGAGCGTGGTCTCCAGCCCGGTGGTACGTCTGTATGAAGAAGATGCCCTGCGTTTAGGTAAGAAGGACAAATTCCCGTACGTCGGCACCACCTATCGCCTGACCGAGCATTTTCATACCTGGACCAAGCATGCGCGTCTCAATGCGATTGCGCAACCGGAGCAGTTTGTCGAAATCAGCGAAGGCCTGGCGAAAGCGAAAGGGATCGCCAATGGCGATCGGGTGACGGTCAGCAGCATGCGCGGCTTTATTCGCGCGGTGGCGGTGGTGACGCGTCGTCTGCAAACGCTCAACGTCAACGGTCAGCAGGTGGAAACCGTCGGTATTCCGCTGCACTGGGGTTTTGAAGGAGTGGCCCGCAAAGGTTACATCGCCAATACCCTGACGCCGAACGTCGGGGATTCCAACTCGCAGACGCCGGAGTATAAGGCGTTTCTGGTCAACATCGAGAAAGCGTAAGGAGCGAAGCAATGGCGATGGAAACCCAGGACATCATTAAACGCTCCGCCACCAATCCGATCACCCCCGCGCCGCGCGCGCGGGATTTTAAGGCGGAAGTGGCAAAGCTGATTGATGTCTCCTCCTGCGTAGGCTGCAAAGCCTGCCAGGTGGCCTGTTCCGAGTGGAACGATATCCGCGATGAAGTCGGGCACTGCGTCGGGGTTTACGACAATCCCGCCGATCTGAGCGCCAAATCCTGGACGGTAATGCGCTTTAGCGAAACCGAGCAGAACGGCAAGCTGGAGTGGCTGATTCGCAAAGACGGCTGTATGCACTGTGAGGATCCGGGCTGCCTGAAGGCGTGCCCATCCGCCGGAGCGATTATTCAGTACGCAAACGGCATCGTCGACTTTCAGCAGGAAAACTGCATCGGCTGCGGCTACTGCATTGCCGGATGCCCTTTTAACGTCCCGCGCCTCAATAAAGAGGATAACCGGGTCTATAAGTGCACCCTGTGCGTCGATCGGGTCAGCGTTGGCCAGGAACCGGCCTGCGTGAAAACCTGCCCAACCGGCGCGATTCACTTCGGCAGCAAGCAAGAGATGCTGGAAGTGGCCAACGAGCGTGTGGAAAAACTGAAGAAACGCGGCTATTCCCATGCCGGGGTGTATAACCCGCCTGGCGTCGGCGGCACCCACGTGATGTACGTGCTGCATCATGCGGACCAGCCGGAGCTGTACCATAACCTGCCGAAGGAGCCGCAGATAGATACCTCGATAAATCTGTGGAAAGGCGCGCTGAAGCCGCTCTCCGCCGTTGGCTTTATCGCCACCTTTGCCGGGCTGATCTATCACTACATCGGGATTGGGCCGAACAAGGAAGCGGATGACGATGAGGAGGAGCATGATGAGTAAATCGAAAATGATTGTGCGCACGAAGTTTATTGACCGCGCCTGTCACTGGACGGTGGTCATCTGCTTTTTCCTGGTGGCGCTGTCGGGGATCTCGTTTTTCTTCCCGACGCTGCAGTGGCTGACCGAAACCTTCGGTACCCCGCAGATGGGGCGTATTCTGCATCCGTTCTTCGGGGTTCTGATTTTCGTGGCCCTGATGTTTATGTTCGTGCGCTTTGTCCACCATAATATTCCCGACAAACAGGATATTCCCTGGCTGAAAGGGATTATCGAGGTGCTTAAGGGCAATGAGCATAAAGTGGCGCGGGTAGGGAAATACAACGCTGGCCAGAAAATGATGTTCTGGACGATCATGAGCATGATATTTGTGCTGCTGGTCACCGGGGTGATTATCTGGCGGCCTTATTTTGCCCACTATTTCCCGATTCAGGTTATTCGCTATAGTCTGCTGATTCACGCAACGTCGGCCATTATTCTTATCCATGCGATTCTGATCCATATGTATATGGCATTCTGGGTTAAAGGATCGATTAAAGGCATGATTGAAGGGAAGGTGAGCCGACGCTGGGCGAAGAAGCATCATCCGCGCTGGTATCGCGACGTGGAGCGCCTGGAAGCGAAAAGGGAAAATCGCGAAGGGCTGAAGTAAGCCTTAACGTATTACCCGTTCCGGTTAATGCCGGAACGGGGGTTAATATCCTCAGGGGCATCAATTAGCTCACCTCTGACAGCGTTGAAAACATTGTCTCATTTATTTATGCCCGGGCGCGCACTCTGACGGGCTCTCTTTTTCTGACGACAGATATTTCCCTTTTTCCCATTAAGCCAGTTGGGTCGCTATTTCAACGTAGCGCTATTAACGTCATTATCCGTTGTCTCTATAAAAAACGCTATCATTTAGGCGGATTCTTGCGTATTTTGCGCGGCGGCTTCCACAGAAAAGAAAATTACTGAAATTAATGTTATGGGTTGTCTTTACGCAGTGATAAAGAGTAAGCTGTATACGGCTCAAGGAAGTCCGGGTTATATTTGAGTAAAAAATGGAAGATACTAAATTAATAAAAATCATGCATGAAAGTGGCTTTACAGATAAGCAGATCGACAAGTTAACGGCGAGATATAAGACGCTTTTATACTGTGCCGTTGACGAAGCGGCATCGCGCTTGCCCAGGGCAATATTTGTCCATGTATTCGTTCTTTTAATTATCGGGATCGGCATCCTGAAAGCGGTCCATGAAGGGACCTGGCATCCTGCGCAACTCATTATTTTCGCGCTACCGCTGGTCGTCGCCTGTGGGGTATCGCATCACTTCGCTCCGCTAAGTGAGGTATACAAAGCAGCAAAGGTGATGAAAAAGATCAAACATCAGCAGGTTCACTAATTCACTCGCGGATGAAGCGTTAACGGCGACTGACTGCCCGAGGCAATAAAATCATGAAAGCCATGCTTCGCTATTTTTTAAAGGATATTTATGACGGCATTCGCACTCACGTAATATTAATCTGCGCAATAGTACTTACAGGGCTTATTTACCGGGCTTTCGATTTTGACGTTTGGTTCACGCCTGCCGTTGTCATTGTTATATTGGTTGCCCATTGGGTATTAAGCCAATTCAGGATTTAATGATTGCTGTTTTTATGAACGTTGGATATGAAGTAATCACGCTGTTTTATGGATAAACAGGTTACGGAAGGTTTTAAACTGGTTTACCGCCAGAGAATGCATAATAATGCGACCGGTAAAATCCATAACAAGTGATTAGATGTATGAAAAAGACTATTTTTTCGTTAGCGCTTGGCACTTTTGGTCTCGGAATGGCGGAATTTGGCATCATGGGGGTATTACCTGAAATTGCCCGTGATGTCGGCATATCCATTCCTGCCGCAGGCAACATGATTTCATATTATGCGTCCGGCGTCGTGATCGGCGCGCCGGTGATGGCGATATTCTCCAGCCGCTTTTCACTAAAATCAGTGATGCTGTTTCTCGTAGCGCTATGCATTATCGGCAACGCCATCTTCACGTTCTCCTCCAGCTACTCGATGCTGGCGCTGGGGCGCCTCATCTCCGGGTTTCCGCACGGCGCATTCTTTGGCGTGGGCGCGATAATTCTGTCGAAAATTGCGCCGCCAGGCAAGGTTACCGCAGCGGTGGCGGGGATGATCGCCGGGATGACCGTCGCCAACCTGCTGGGGGTACCGGGAGGAACCTGGCTTGGCCATCAGTTCAGCTGGCGCTATACCTTCCTGGCGATTGCGGTCTTTGACGTCGCGGTGCTGGTGTCCATCGCCTGGTGGGTGCCGACGTTATTTGATAAATCAACCACGCGCTTGCGCTCGCAATTTCATTTTTTAACCTCACCTGCGCCGTGGTTAATTTTTGCCGCCACCCTGTTCGGCAATGCCGGCGTCTTCGCGTGGTTTAGCTATATTAAGCCGTTTATGATCAACGTCTCCGGCTTCGGTGAAAGCGCCATCATAATGATTATGATGCTGGTGGGCCTGGGGATGGTTCTGGGGAATTTATTTAGCGGTAAAGTTTCCGCGCGCTACAGTCCGTTACGTATTGCCGCCGTGACGGATAGCGTTATCGTTTTGACCTTATTACTCCTGTTCCTGCTGGGTGAGAATAAAACCGCCTCACTAACCCTGGCGTTTATCTGCTGCGCGGCGCTGTTTGCCCTGTCAGCGCCGCTGCAAATCATGCTGCTGCAAAATGCCAAAGGCGGCGAGATGCTGGGCGCGGCGGGCGGCCAGATCGCCTTTAATCTTGGAAGCGCCATCGGGGCGCTGTTCGGCGGGATGATGATTACGGCCGGCCTTGGCTGGCGTTCTGTTGCCTTACCGGCCGCGCTGCTTTCGTTTCTTGCGCTCAGTTCACTGCTGATTTATGCCCGCTATCAGCAGCGTTCTGTCTGACGAAATCCGCAGGCGGCTAATCCTGCCACGGCTCCCCGAGGGTCAGCATTAACCGGTTGGCCCAGGCGAAGAAGGCTGCCGATTGCAGCAGATCCAGTTGGGCAAGGGTATCCAACTGTTGCTGCTCGACGGCCGCAAGGTGGCTCGCGTCCAGGGCGGGAGGGGTAACGGAAATCGCTGCGGCAAAATCAATGAGCGCCTGCCAGCGCGGCGTCTGCCCATCGCTCAGCTTCTCTCCCGGGGTCACCGCCAGCAGGGTCTCTACCGCCGTTTCATCTTTCGCTAACTGCGCGGCCTTGCGAGCATGCACCGAGGCGCAATAAATACAACCGTTGATTTTACTCGCTACCGTCGCCGCCAGCTCGCGTTCGGCGCGCGGCAGGCCGCCGGGAGTATAAAAAATCCCTTTATCGGTTAACGTACGCTGCTCCAGCACCGGCTGGTTGCGCGCCAGCAGGCGGAAGTAGGGCGAGTCGCTGTGGCCGAATTTCGCCAGCAGCGCCTGCTCATCCGGGGTAAATTCCGCCAGCGGTTTAGCCGCCAGCCAGGGTTCCCAGTGCAGTTCATCGCGGGTGAAGCGCGCCGGCGCGCGTTTACCGCTGAGGGTTTGCGGTGAGGTATGCCAGAATCCGGCTACGACCGGGGTCCCGGCAACCGGGGCGCTTTTACCGTTGAGCAGGCGTAGACCGTTCAGCAGACGACTCTGGAAGCTGACAAACGCAATCAGCTGGGCCAGCGTCACGATAGCGCGCGGGCTCCATCCGGCACGGGTTAATGCCTCCAGAGCCGAAGGCGTGGCTTCTACCGGCGCGAAGGTCAACAGCCGGGCAAAGGCCTGCGCCGGAACCAGCCGCGGCGAGGTAGGGTCGGCAATCCCAAACCCGGCATAGTGGGCGGCCAGCGCATCGCTCTCATGCAGCTTTGCTACCCTGGCGGCAATGGCAAAACGTTCGTCGAGCGGAAAGTCGTTATCCTGCTGACCGAACAGCGCTTCATAGCTTCCCTGAGCATGATGGGTGGCCGCCTCGCGCACGGCTCTCGCCGCCGCTAAGGCGGAATCGGGGGCAATTTCTGCCAGTTCGGCCAATATATCCTGACTGAGCGTCATGGTGACTCCTTATCGTATCTGCGGGGCAATATGCTGAGCGATCAGCTCAATGGAACGAAGCGTGTCGCGGTGCGAGGGTTCAACGGAGTGCACCTGGAACGAAATATCGGTTACCCGCTGCAGGACGCTATCGCGCCCCAGCGAAGCGGCGACGTGCTGCGGGTCGCCAACGTGCGCGTCAAGCTGCGGCAAAAAATCAGTGACAGTGTCACCAATAATATGATGACCTGCGGCGCGATGCTGGGCCGCCTGCTGGCGCAGACCGGGTTCAGCGACCTGTAGCGCATACTGCTGGCTATCGGCGACAAAGGCCGTCCGCGAGGCGAGGATCCGTGGCTCGACGCCCGGCGGCAGCGCGGCGAGATAGGCGTCAATAATCGGATTCTGGATAGCGTCCAGTGGCAGCGTGGGCTGCCCTGAAGGACGCGGCTGGGTACGCGAAAGCATCAGGCCGTGTCCGGCCTGAGCCGCGCGCACCGCGCCCTCAACGGAAAAGGTGGCAATCCAGATACGCTCCGCCAACTGCGGTGCCTGGGGATAAAGATGATTATCCGGATGCGAAAGTGAATCTCCGCGCCAGGCGCTTTGAATCAGATGCAGGTGTTCGGCAAAGACTGCGCTGCGCTGGTCGATGGTCAATCCAAAGGGTAAAAACGAGGTCGGCGTGCCGCCAGACCCGAAGCCCACTTCCAGTCGTCCATCGGCGAGCAGATCCAGCACCGCCGCATCCTCGGCAACCCGCAGCGGGTTTTCCATCGGCAGGGTGATAATGGCGGTTCCCAGGCGAATGCGCTCCGTATGCGCTGCCGCGTGGGCGAGAAAGACCAGCGGCGACGGCAGGCCGCCTTCGTGCTCATGAAAATGGTGCTGAGCGACCCAGGCGCTGTCGAAACCCAGTCGTTCGGCGTGGCGAATTTGTTCGGTAGCCAGCCGATAGCGCTCACCTGGCGCGACGTGGTCCAGCAGGCGAGTGAAAAAACCCAGTCGTTTACGCGTCATGCGACCTCCTTGTTCGAGGGGGAAAAGTGGGGAATAGCGGCAATAAGCTCGCGGGTATACTCATGCTGCGGAGCGCTGAACAGTCGGCCCACATCGCCATGTTCAATAACCTGGCCCGCCCGCAGTACCGTCACGCTGTGGGCGATACGGCGAACCGTCGCCAAATCGTGGGTGATAAACAGATAGGTCAATCCCAGCTGTTGCTGCAACTGCTGCAGCAAGGCGAGAATTTGCGCCTGGACGGTAACGTCCAGCGCCGAAGTCGCTTCATCGAGGACAAGGATCGTCGGTTCAAGGATTAGGGCGCGGGCGATAGCCACCCGCTGCCGCTGTCCGCCGGATAGCTCACGGGCGGTTCGCGACAGCAGCTCCGGCGCGAGCGCCACGCGAGCGGCGACCGTTTCGACGCGCTGGCGTCGTATTCCGGCGCTGAAGCGGTCGAAGTTCTTTAACGGCTCTTCAATGATTTCAAACAGCGTTTGCCGTGGGTCAAGAGAGGCAAAGGGGTTCTGATAGACAAACTGAATTTTACGCCGTAGCTGGCGGAGCGCCTCCCGACTGAGATGCCCGGCATCAATACCATCGATGGCAATCTGGCCGCTATCCGCCTTTTCGAATCCCAGCAGGATCCGCGCAAGCGTCGTTTTACCAGAACCGGACTCGCCAACCAGCGCGTGCGTGCAGCCGCGCTTAACCTCAAAAGTCACGGCGTCCAGCGCCTGCAAATGCGCCCGGCCTAATGAGAAGCGCTTGCTGATGTCGTCGACGCGAATCGCCGGCGTAGCCAGTACGCGACCGCCGGCGGGAGCCATGGTCAGCGCCGGGTCGTGAAGATCGCTGAGCAGCTGGCGAGTATAGGCATGCTGCGGCGTCCGTACCACATCGCGGGTCGCGCCTTGCTCCTGAATTTCGCCATGACGAAAGACCAGCAGGCGGTCGGCACGTTCGGCTGCCAGCGCCAGATCGTGAGTGACGAACAGCACCGCCGTGCCGGACTCCCGGCGCAGGGTATCCAGCAGATCGAGGATCCGCTTCTGTACCGTCACGTCAAGGGCGCTGGTTGGCTCATCAGCAATGATTAAATCCGGTTTCAGAGCGATGGCGATGGCAATCAGCACTCGTTGCTTCATGCCGCCTGAAAGCTGGTGCGGATATTGATCGAAGCGCTGCTCCGGGTGGCTCAGTCCAACCTTCGCCAGCAGCGCCAGTACCTGCGTTTTACGTTCCGCGGCGCTGCGTTTCTGATGGAGGCGCAGAATTTCACCTACCTGCGCGCCGATGGTTTTCACCGGATTGAGGGAGTTGCCTGGATCCTGGGGCACCAGGCTAATTCGCGCGCCGCGCAGGCCGTCGAGGCGTTTACCTGACCAGCCGCTAATGTCTTCACCGTTAATACTGATGCGCCCGCTGTCGCGCCGGGCATTCTCCGCCAGCAGACCCATTATCGCCTGGGCGGTAGTGGTTTTGCCCGAGCCGGATTCGCCGACGAACGCCAGCATTTCGCCGCGTTTTACCTGAAAACTGACGTTATGCACGACTTCACGCCATTCACTCTGCGAACGATAGCTGATGCGTAGGTTTTCTACGGTTAAAACATTCATCGGCGTTCTCCGCTAAATTGACGGCTAATACGATTGGCGGCAAGCACGACCGCAATCACCGCCATACCGGGAAGGGTCGTTAGCCACCAGGCGGTGGAGAGGTAGTTACGGCCTTCGGCGATCAGTAATCCCCACTCTGGTACCGGCGGCGGCGTGCCGTAGCCGAGAAAACTCAGGGTTGAGAGCGCCAGAACGGCCTGGCCGAACTGGAGCGTGGCGAAGGCCAGTACCGCGGTGAGCGAATTGGGTAAAATATGCCGCCAGAAGACGGCAAAAAAGGTGCCGCCGCTGCCGTAGGCCGCTTCGACGTAATCGCTGCGCCGTACGCGTACGACTTCCGCGCGCGCCAGGCGGGCAAAGCTGGCTATTGCCGCCACCCCGACCGCGACGGCGGCGTTGAGGGTGCCGAAGCCGAGCAGAATAATGACCGTCAGGGACAGCAACAGGGATGGAATCGCCAGCAGTACGTCGACCAGCCGCATGACGATCGACTCCACGCGTCCCGCCAGCGCGCCGGCCAGCGTACCCAGCGCGGTTCCGATGATCAGGCCAATCGCCACTGCCGCCAGCGCAGCGGAGAGCGAATGGGCAGCGCCGTAGACGATTCGACTCCACAGATCGCGACCAAGCTGGTCGGTGCCCAGCCAGTGACCCGCCTGGGGGGCCAGGCGCTGGGCGCCGGGGAAACCTTCCAACGGGTTATAAGCGGTAAACAGCTGCGGGACAACGGCCATTAGCGCAGCAACGATCATAATCGCCCAGGCCAGCAGCAGGCCGGGCTGGAAGCGTAGCGTGCGCCAGTCTGGCGAGCGGCGGCGGGCGGCGATTGCGTAATCAACCAGACTCATAGCGTACCTCCCTCAGCGGTTTTCAGGCGCGGGTCGAGCAGCGGCATCAGCAGGTCGACCAGCAGATTAATCAGGACAAAACCAAGGGCTGAGATCATCACCACCGCCTGCAGTACCGCGATATCCTGATTATTGACCGCCTGCTGCGTCAGCAGACCCAGCCCGCCGCGGCCAAACACGGTTTCAGTAATCAGAGCTCCGGCGATCAGTTCCCCTAGCAGCAGCCCGGCCATATTGAGCACCGGTAGCAGGGCATTGCCGGTAACGTGCCGCCACAGCACGCCGGTCTCGCTCATGCCTTTAGCACGAGCAACGGCCACAAACGGCAGCGCGGCGACCTGATCCAGACTGCGCATCAGAATCTGCGCCAGCGGAGCGGAAATCGGTACCGCGACGGCGACGACGGGCAGAATGAGTCCCTCAATCGGTCCCGGATTGATCACCGGTATCCAGCGCAGCTGAAAGGAGAAAAGCTGTATCAGGGCGATAGCGAGCCAGAACGTCGGCAGGGAGATAAACAGCACCGGCAGCGATTGCAGCGTATTGCTTAGCCAGCGCAGACCCGGCAGCCGTGAGGCGAAGGCGAGGGTAAAAGCCAGCGCCACCGCCAGCGCAAAGGCGGGGAGCGCGAGGCTTAGTGTCTGCGGCAGATTGCTGGCGATCAGCGCGCTCACCGGCAGTCCGGCCTGCAGCGAATAACCAAAATCCCCGCGCAGCATGGCGAAGAGGGTGTGGAGATACTGCTTCCACACCGGGCTATCGGCCCCCCAGGCGAGGCGCATTTCGGCGATCTGCTCAGGGCTGAGCCCCAGATCCGGATTCTGAAACTTGATCAGTACCGCATCGCCGGGCAGCACCTGTAACAGGATGAAAGAGAGGGTAAATGCCGCCCATAGCACCAGTAAACCCTGGCCGGTTCGCCGCAGAAGATAATGGCTCATCGCAGGCTCCTCAGTGCTTTTCCAGCCACGCGCCATAGAACGACGGGCGGCCTACCGCTTCAAAACTGACGCCTTTCACCCACGGGGCGCCGGCGAAGACCTGCGGTTCTTCAAATATCGGGATCACGTAGGCATTATCCAGCAGATAGCGTTGGGCATCGCCGGTGAGCTGGAGCCGTTTTTGCGGTTCAACTTCGGCTGAAATCGCGCTCAGCAATGCGTTGAGCTTATCGTCGCGGAACCCCTGTACTTTGTCGCTGGAGCCGCCTTTTTGCAGCAGCGCGTCGCGGTTAGTGGGGAAAAACATGCTTTTCACCACGTCGGGGTCGGCGCGGCCCACTTCCGACACGGTGAGCGGCGTTTTCAGCGGATCGAGGTTATCCAGCGTACGGCTGCCGGCATCGCCGGCTTTGACCGCCAGCGCGATGCCGACCTGACGCCACTGCTGAGCGACAAGCTGCAAAACTTCTTTATTTTGCGGTTGCGGCAGAGATTCATAGACGGTTAAGGCCAGCCGCTGGCCATCTTTGACCCGAATACCATCGGCAGCCGGTTTCCAGCCTGCATCATCAAGCAGTTGTTTTGCTTTGGCCGGATCGAAAGCCAGCTTGTCGCTGAGGTTAACGTACCCGGCGGCGGTACTGGCGACGACGGAGGTCGCCTGCGGATAGTTGGCGGAGAACAGCGTTTCGACTACCTGCCTGGCGTCGGTGGCGTGCAGCAGCGCCTGACGAACGCGCAGGTCGGCAACCAGCGGATTATCCGGCCGGAAGCTCAGGCTATCGTTAACGCCGCGCGTGGGGGCAGCATAAATTTTAAAGCCTTGCCCGGTGGCCTGCTTTTCATCGTAGGCCTGTACCTGACGGATAAAATCAGCCTGGCCCGCCAGCAGAGCGCCAATGCGCACGCCATCTTCAGGGGTAACGATGTAAGTGATGCCATCGAGATTAGCTGGCCCCTGCTGGGTGAGATTTTTCGGTCCCCATTGATAATCTTTGCGCGCGACCAGAGTGAGTTCGCGCCCCGGCTTTTCATCTTTTACCGTAAAAGGTCCGGAGCCAATAATATGGCGGGCATCGCCCAGCTCTTCAAAATTACGCGCCAGGGTACTGAGGGATACCAGCCCGGAGCCGATGGTGGCGGTGCCCTGCAGAAATCCCGGCGAGGGCTTTTTAAAGTAGAACTTTACCGTCAGCGGATCGATGACTTCGCTGCGATCGTAGTTATTAATGACCTCAGACACCGGCAGGCGGTGCGCTTTATCACCGAGGCCGTAGGTATCAAAGTTTTTGGCGACCGCCCTGGCGTCAAGCGGGGTGCCATCTGAGAAGGTCACCCCGGGGCGAAGCTTAAAGGTATATTCGGTTTTATCCGCGTTGGCGCTCCAGCTTTCGGCGATCCACGGCTCCACCTGCAGCGTTTTCGGGTTCTGCCAGGTGAGCTTATCGGTTATTTGATTAAGAATGCCGCCGTTGGGGTAGAAGCCACCGGCCGGTGGGTAAAGATTAGTATGCGGCTGCTGCTCCAGATAGATTAACGTACCGCCTTTAACCGGGGCGTCGGCGGCCCAGGCGGAAAACGCGCCGGTTAAAAATAGCGCCGCCAGCGCGGGCAGGCGAAAACGGATGTGCATGGTGAATTCCTTTGTTATCTCTTGTTTAGTCATCATCGGGCGCGCGTTTTAACAAAGGAAGTAAGGATTTGCGCTAAGCATTTGCGTAAAAAGCATTTATATCCTGCATACCACAGGCTGCGCATAGCGGGGAGAGCGTTGTTAATGAAGGTGGTAGCCGGTTCGATATTTATCGGCTGAACGATGATGAGCGTAAGAAAGGATTTCTGCCGGGCATCATGTAAATATGCGCAGCAGAGCTACGTGCATAAGGGGATAAATGGAACCTCTCCCGTAGCGAGAGAGGCGAGAAAATTAACGGCGGAAATCAATCACCATACGACCGCGAATTTGTCCCTGTTCCATCTCCTTAAAGATGGCGTTGATATCACCCAGCGGGCGCAGGGTGACCTTCGGTACCACCTTACCCTCGGCGGCAAACTGGAAGGCTTCGGCCAGATCCTGGCGCGTACCCACCAGAGAACCAACCACCTCGATACCGTCCAGTACCAGGCGCGGAATATCCAGGCTCATGGCTTCCGGAGGCAGGCCGACGGCCACCACGCGTCCGCCGGCGCGAACCGCATCCACCGCAGAGTTAAACGCCGCTTTGGCGACCGCCGTCACGACTGCGGCATGGGCGCCGCCGGTTTTCTCGTGGATAATTTTGGCCGCGTCTTCGCTGCGGGAATTGATGGTCAAATCTGCGCCCATTTCTGCGGCCAGTTTCAGCTGTTCATCATTAACGTCAAGGGCGATGACCTTGGCGTTAAAAACGTTTTTCGCATATTGCAGGGCCAGGTTACCCAACCCGCCGAGGCCATAAATGGCGATCCACTGGCCGGGTTTGATATGGGACACTTTTACCGCTTTATAGGTGGTGACCCCTGCGCAGGTGATGCTGCTGGCTGCCGCAGAATCAAGACCATCCGGCACTTTGACCGCGTAATCGGCAATGACGATACACTCTTCGGCCATCCCGCCATCAACGGTGTAGCCCGCATTTTTTACCGAACGGCACAGCGTTTCGTTACCGCTGTTACAATATTCACAGTGACCGCAGCCTTCGAAGAACCATGCGACGCTGGCGCGATCGCCCGGCTTGAGCGAGTGCACGCCAGGGCCGACCTGCTGCACCACGCCCACGCCTTCATGGCCCAGAATGACGCCGGTTTTATCGCCGAAATCGCCGTTCTTAACGTGCAGGTCGGTATGGCAGACGCCGCAGCAGTCCATTTTTAAAAGGGCTTCGCCGTGCTGTAATGGGCGAAGTGTTTTTTCCGTAACATTGACCTGATGATCTTGCGTGACGACGGCAGCTTTCATTCTGTTCTCCTTATTAAACATAAGCGTATTAACACAATATTTGTTTTTACGCATGTTAACCAATAGCTTAAATTGCCAATAAATCAAGGTAATAACAGATTTTTATGCTGGTTAAAGATTTCTTTTGTTTGTTTTTCGAACAGTTTTTCTTATGTTTCTGCGCGTCATATTTATGTCACTTGCATGTCATGAAATTTTCATCCGCGATCTCTATCGTTCTGTTTTTCAATTTCTTATTAACGTAGAGCGACATGACAATGCATCTGGCGAAAACCCTCCTGGCCGCAGGCCTTCTGCTTTCTACCGCTGTTGAGGCGCAAAACGTGCTGGATTTTCCGCAGCCGAACAACAACCCTGAAGAGTTTTACGCCGTAACCGAAATCCCGGCGGGCGGCATTATCAAATACGAAACGGACGCCAAAACCGGCTTTCTGATCGCCGATCGTTTCCAGTCGATGCCGGTGGCCTATCCGGCTAACTACGGCTCGCTCACTCAATCGCTGGCAGGGGATGGCGATCCGCTGGACGTGGTGTTTTATACCCGCGCGCCGATGGCCCCGGGAACGCTGATTAAGCTGCGCGCGATTGGCGTGCTGAAGATGATTGATGGCGGTGAGAAGGACGACAAAATCATTGCCGTTCCGGCAAGTAAAATCGACCCAACCTACGATGACGTGATTAACATCAGCGATCTGCCGAAAATTGAGCAGGAGCGTCTGCAGGCTTTCTTCCGGGTTTACAAACAGCTGCCGGACGGACGCAAAAAAGTCGAGCTGGACGGCTTTAATGATGCCGCCGCCGCGAAACAGGAAATCAAAGCGGCATGGGAAGCGTGGAAAGAGAAAAATCCGCAATAAGTACAAAAGCGGGTAAAGCCGGCAGGCGTCTTTTTCCCCGCAAGGTGGGTATCGGCATGGTGTCACGCGCGAGTAAAGTGCGAGCATTCACCCCGTTCAGTTGAGGCCAGTTCAGGGAGGAGGCAACACGGCGGCTTGACAGCACGCAGCAGAAAATGGTTGTATCATGCAACCATTTCTGACAGAGCTGACCTCAGATGAACTCACCCGCGCTTGTTGATGAAATTCGTACCGCTTCCCGCCTGATGGTGCGTGAACTGGGCTTTATGAGCACCACGCTGGCCGCTACGGCGTACTCACCTTCGGCGGTACATACGCTTGTGGAAATTTCTCTACGCGGCGCGATGACGGCCGCTCAGCTGGTGCAGATCCTGGGGCTGGAAAAGTCTAGCGTCAGCAGGATGCTTTCCCGTCTGCTTGCCGCCGGGGAACTCCGGGAAAAAACGTCCTCCCGCGACGGGCGGATTAAGCAGCTTGCGTTAACGGCGCAAGGTGCGGCGACGGTCAAAAAAATTAACGCCTACGGCGCTATGCGGGTAGTGGATGCGCTGGAACACCTGAGTGATGCGCAAAGACAGTGCGTCGCTCAGGGCCTCACAACCTGGGCCTGGGCGTTGGAAAAATGCCGCGACGTCGAGGCTACAGGCTCGAAAAAGACGATTGATATCGCTACCGGCTATCGGCCTGGAATGATTGGCCGCATAGCGCAAATGCACGGCGAGTATTATGCAAAACATTATCAGTTTGGTGCTTTTTTCGAGAGTAAAGTCGCCAGCGGGCTGGCGGAATTTTCAGCTCGTCTCGATAAACCGTGCAACCGTGTTTGGCTGGCCGTTCAGGGCGAGCAAATTGTCGGATCGGTAGCAATTGACGGCGAGGATCTGGGGAATAACCAGGCGCATCTGCGCTGGTTTATTCTCGACGATAGCTGCCGGGGTAGCGGCATTGGTCGGCGCCTGCTGAGCGAAGCCATGGCTTTTTGCGATAGCCGGGACTTTGCATCAGTACAGCTATGGACCTTCAGCGGCCTGCACGCCGCCCGCAGGCTGTATGAATCCTTTAGTTTCACGCTGGATAAAGAGTGGCAGGGCGAACAGTGGGGCAGGACGATGACCGAGCAGCAGTTTAGTCGAATCAAACCGCGACCGGCGACTCATGCTAAGTAAAACCCCGGCGCAGCGGGCTGCGCCGGGGAACAAACATTTAGCTTAGCAAAGCGTTGAGGGTGGCTATCTCCTTACGCCACTGCGCCTGCAGCTGCGGTTTTTGATGTTTTGGTTTACGGGCCAGATCGTCGGCCAGCAGTTGCTCAAGCGACACTAACCGTTCCAGCAGCGTATCATGGTCTTCCTCCGCTTCGCGGCGGTTCTCCGCCACGACCTCCGGGGCCGGACAACGAACGGCGGTGCGTAAAACCTCATACACCTCTTCGGCGCTGTGCCATTCGCTCAGCCCGCGCTCGTCAATAAGCCAGAAGCGATTGCAGCTATGGTTAATGAGTTCGCGGTCGTGGCTCACCAGCAGCAGTCCGCCTGGGTAGTCGCACAACGTTCTTGCCAGCGCTGTTTTGCCGTCCATATCCAGATGGTTGGTTGGCTCATCCAGAAGCAGCAGGCTATAGTAGGCCAGAGACAGGCCGACAAATAGCAGACGCGAACGCTCGCCGCCGCTTAAGGTGGCGACCTTTTGCCCGTGACGAGCCCAGCTAAATCCGGCTGAGATCAGCGCCCGCTTGCGCGCGTCCGCCGCCGGCTCAAAAGGTTCCAGCGCGTCGAGAAGCGTGTCGTCATCCGCAAGCTGATGCAGGGTCTGATCGTAATAACCCGGTTTCAGCCGCGGGTGCAGGCGTAAGCCGTCCTCCGCTGATTCCTGCTGCATATGTCGCCACAGTAGACGCAGCAGGGAGGATTTCCCGCCGCCGTTACGGCCCATTACCGCGACCCGATCGCCGCTTTTCAGACGAGCCAGACCCGCAGTAAACAGGACCGGCAGACCCGGCGCGGGCGGGACGGGAAGCTGGTCCATCTCCAGCAGCCTGTCTGCCCGCAGCATGTCGCCGCGCAGCGTTAGCCGCCAGGGTGTTCCGGCGGTGAGATCGGTTTGGCTCTCCTTCAGGCGCTGAACCTGCTTTTCCATCTGCTTAGCTTTACGCGAGAGATCTTCGTTGTCATAGGTGCGCCCCCAGATAGCCAGTCGTTTGGCGCTGGCGGCGACCCGATCAATCTCTTTTTGCTCGGCTTTATGGCGCAGCGCATCGCTGGCATCTCGCTCATCCAGCGCCTGACGGGCAGCGCTGCAGGGAAGGGAGAAGGCATGCAGGGTTTTGTCGCGCAGGATCCAACTCGCATTAGTTACAGCATCCAGTAAGATGTTGTCATGAGACACCAGAACGAAACTCCCCTGCCAGGTTTGCAAGAAGCTTTCCAGCCACAGGAGGGTCGGCAGGTCGAGGTGGTTTCCCGGTTCGTCCAACAGCAGGAGATCCGGTTGCTGAATCAGCGCCCTGGCAAGCAGCAGCCGGGTATGCTGACCGCCGCTCAGGGTTGACGCCCGCTGCCGGGCTTCATCGGACGTAAAGCCCATCTCCGCCAGCAGCCGTTCCGCTTGCCAGCGCTGGTTCTCTCGCTCAAGGGCGGGAAGTTTTTCCAGGACCACCTGTAGCAGAGGTTGCGCTAACAGCGTATCGGGTAGATGCTGTTCCACCCGCGCCGTCAGGCAGTGGCTGGCCAGCGCCACGCTGCCCCCATTCGGAATCATCGTGCCGTCCAGCACTCTAAGCAGGGTACTTTTTCCGCAGCCGTTATAGCCAATCAGGCCAATGCGGTCGCCTTTTTTGAGGGTAAAGGAGAGGTTTGTGAACAGCGGGCCAAACGCCGTATCAACATGGAGAGATTGTGCAGTTAGTAATGTACTCATGGTGAACTTACTCAAGAGTTACAGGCATGTTTATGCCTCGTCAAACATCGCTGACGATAACCCGGTAAGCCCGAGGGAAGGGATTCAGTCTTTGGTTTCTTCGCTCAAGCTGAAGTTATCGCAGCACGATACCGATAACGCTTGAGCAGGTGCGATCGCCAAATGCACGTGAAAAAAACATTTCACGGTACGACATGGGATCCTCCTTTTTTTATTCAGTAAGTTGATAGGTGCAGGCAGTGTAATGGGTGAAATCCGTTTTGGCTAGCGATCCGTTTACGCCGGGCACGCTTTTGCCACTAACATCCTGGGCGCTTGAACCCTATCAGGCTTAGCAGCGCTGCTTTGGCGCAACGCAAAAGCGATAACGCAGAAGAATTATTCATGAAATCAATATAACTTACGTAATCTCGCTCATTTCATAATCGATTCGACAGAAAAGAAGAATATTTCCGCTACCAATTGATATATATCATTATTTTTCTGCAAACTGTAATGGTTCAAAATCAATTATTTGTCATACTTATAGCTATTTATGCTTCAGATAAAATGATTATCGGTTTTATATACTTTAAAAACCGGGCTCACTGTTTTCATGCTGCTAAATAAATCTGTTTGCTTAGATTTTGATCATCAATAGCTAACGTTGAATAAGCCACGGCATGTGGTTTAATATTTGTTTCGTCTGTATAAGCCTGGCGAGATAATCTGACAGCAGGACTGATTATCCTCAATAAACGTTAGCCAGGCCGTTTCCTGAGATAACTATATCAATTGTCTGGTGCTTTATATCCTTATAAAGCGCTTTGGATTTTTATTCGCCGTGAGCCGGGTTTATGAAAAATTTAATTATCACCGCTAAAAACTATTTATTAGCGTTTTTAATGCCGCATGCTACTTAACGTACAGCAACAGCCGCACAATATAGTTATTAAAAAATAAAAAGGTCACGCCTGTTAATTACTATCGAAATAGGGGGGGAGATGCGCATACTTGTCTTTGCGGATAAGGCTCTGCTGCGTCATCATTTGAAAGTACAGCTAACGCAGCAAGGGCATATCGTCGATGATGCACAAAACGTCAAGGAAGCGAATTACTATATCGTAGAGTATCCGCCTGACATCGCAATTATTGATCTGGACGCGACAAGTGAAGCGGGTCTGGCTCTGATCCGCGACTGGCGCGGCCAGGGGGTTTCTGTACCGATATTGGTTATGAGCGCAGGCGAGTGCTGGCAGGATTGCGTTAACGCCCTCAACGCCGGTGCGGACAACCACATCCGTAAGCCATTTCATATTGATATTATGGTTGCGCGTATCAATGCGCTTTTTCGCCGCAACTATGGATTGTCATCAGAATTAATCTCAATACCGCCATTTCTGCTAAATCTTTCGCGTCGGGAATTGTCGGTAAATGGTGTTACGTTAAATCTGACCGCTTTTGAATATATTATTATGGAAACATTAATCCGCAACTGCGGTAAAGTTACCAGCAAGGATGATCTTATGCGCCAGCTGTATGCAGAAGGAGAGCTATATTGCAGCAGTTCACTAATGGTCCTTATTGGGCGGATACGTAAAAAGATTCGGGCGTGTTATTCATCTGAGTCCATCGTGACGATTCGCCGGCAGGGCTATAGATTTGATATCAAAAAATAGCGAACCAGAGAATTATTTCCCAGGTAACCAGGAGCATTAACGCTCCCGGTTACGCTAGTGGTTATATTGACGTCCGGCGATAGTTGCGATATTCCGGCTGCCAGAAGTTATCGGCGATCGCCTGCAGCAGCGCTTCGGCGGAGGTTTTCACCGCCACGCCTTGCTCCTGGGCAATTTTACCCACCGCAAAAGCGATAGCGCGCGAAACGCTCTGGATATCTTTCAGTTCCGGCAGAACCGGACCTTCACCGTTATTCACCAGCGGCGAATGTTTCGCCAGCGTTTCGCTGGCGGCCATCAGCATCTCATCGGTCACGCGCGAAGCGCCTGAAGCGATAACCCCAAGGCCGATCCCCGGGAAGATATAGGAGTTGTTACACTGGGCGATGACGTACTGCTTGCCTTTGAGCGTTACCGGAGCGAACGGACTGCCGGTAGCGACCAGCGCTTCTCCGTTGGTCCAAGTGAGGATATTTTGCGGTGTGGCTTCCACCCTTGAGGTCGGGTTTGACAGCGGCATCACGATTGGTCGTGGGCAATGCTTATGCATCTCGCGGATAATCTCTTCGGTGAACAGCCCAGGCTGCCCGGAGACGCCGATCAGGATATCCGGTTTTACATTTCGCACCACGTCAAGCAGCGACAGCACGTCACTGGTGGTGTCCCACTCTTGCAGGTGTTCGCGTTTCTGCACCAGTTTGCTCTGGAACGGCAGAAGATTTGGCATCGCATCCGTGAGCAGACCGAAACGGTCAACCATAAATACGCGTTTGCGGGCTTCTTCTTCGCTTAACCCTTCGCGCTGGATCTGGGCGACGATCTGCTCCGCGATACCGCAGCCTGCGGAACCGGCGCCGAGGAAGACAATTTTCTGCTCGCTCAGCTGACTGCCCGCGCCGCGGCTGGCGGCAATCAGCGTACCGACGGTGACCGAGGCGGTGCCCTGGATATCATCGTTGAAGGAGCAGATTTCGTGGCGATAGCGGTTAAGCAGCGGCATAGCGTTTTTCTGCGCGAAGTCTTCGAACTGCAGCAGCACATCCGGCCAGCGGGCTTTAATCGCCTGAATAACATCGTCAACAAACTGGTAATACTCATCGTCGGTAATACGCGGGTGGCGCCAGCCCATGTATAACGGATCGTCGAGCAGTTGCTGATTATTGGTGCCCACGTCAAGAACGACCGGCAGGGTGTAGGCCGGGCTGATCCCCCCGCAGGTGGTATACAGCGACAGTTTGCCGATAGGAATGCCCATTCCGCCGATGCCCTGGTCGCCGAGGCCGAGAATACGTTCGCCATCGGTCATCACGATAACCTTAACGTTATGGTTCGGTACGTTTTGCAGAATATCGTCGAGATTATTGCGGTTCTGGTAAGAGATAAACACGCCGCGGGCGCGACGATAGATCTCAGAGAAGCGTTCACAGGCGGCGCCGACGGTCGGGGTATAGATGACCGGCATCATTTCATCGAGGTGGTTGCCGACCAGACGGTAGAACAGGGTTTCGTTGGTATCCTGAATGTTGCGCAGGTAAATGTGCTTGTCGATCTCGGTTTTAAATCCCTGGTATTGGATCCACGCGCGTTCGGCCTGCTCTTCGATGGTTTCGACCACTTCCGGCAGCAGGCCCAGCAGATTAAAGCTGCTGCGCTCTTCCATGCTGAAGGCGCTGCCCTTATTGAGCAGCGGAAATTCAAGCAGCACGGGGCCGGCGTAAGGGATGTAAAGAGAGCGGTTTTTCTTATGAGTGAATTGCATCGCACTAACTCCTTGATAATCGCTTCAGCCCGGGCGCGGCGACAGGCGGGGGGCTGGCAGGGAATGGCAGCGGGCAGAGTATAAAGCAGAAGACATCAAAGGAGGGTAAACATGAGGGGGATAGTCTTAAAAAAACACCATCCTGGAGAAAGGACGGTGTTTTTATCATCACTTAGCTGAAAGATTAGCCACCGCGGCGCTTGCGGCCGGTGGCGCGAACATGGTTAACCGTGGTTTCCGCATCGCCTTCCAGCAGGACCTTTTTCTGCTGAGAAAGTTTGTAGTTCAGACCAAGAAGATGACGTGCCTGTTGGTTCGATTTCATTCTTACTCCTTTATCCTGTGTCAGTTTCAAGGACAAGCCCGACGACTGTCGGACGAAATTTAACCCTCAATACGCCGCTTATTTTTCACGCGGCGATCATTAGCGTGGCCCATTTTGCCGGGATTAGCAACATTGAGACGGCACAATCAGCCTCATTTTCAGAGTGGTCCGGGGTCACTCTGCTTCTGCGGATCGTGCCCGGTAAGGCGTTCGCCTTTCCGGGCCGACGGGCGGGTGGCGGGCTTACCCCCTGGATATAGCATTAACCTTCACCAGGCAGAAATCCCCGCGTAATACCCAGACTTACCACTTCATTTCGCCGGTATTCACTTTGGCGCTCAGCTCCAGCGAACTCTCTTCCGCGAGCCCCGGCCAGCGCTGTTTCATCGCCTTAATGACGCCAGCGGAATCTTTATGCTCTTTGAGCGCCTGCTCAAACTGGGTCAAATAATCGCGAGTAAAAGTAATCGCCCGGTCACCGGCTGGCGGCGTGCCGAGATAATGGCCGGGGATCACCTGCTGCGGATGCAACGCGGCCATCTCGTCGAGCGTATTTATCCACTGCTGACGGCTTTCGACGCTCTGAGTGTCCGCCGTCCAGACGTGCATACCCCACGCCACGCCGGTACCGCCAAGAATGGCTTTATTCGCCGGGATCCACACATAGGCGGCATAATTTTGCGGCTGGCGGATCTCAACCTTTTCGCCGTCGATAGTGAAGGTATTAGCCGTCAGCTCCTGCGGGACATAAACCTGGGTCGGCGCGCCGTCCTTCATCTGCGGGCCCCAGTACGCCAGTTTGGCCTGTTTGGTGGCGTTAATGTGTTTAACCACTTCTGCGGTTGCCACCACTTTGGCTTCCGGGAACGCTTTGACCAGCGGCTGCAGGCCAAAATAGAAATCCGGATCGCCGGAAGTAATCACGATGCGGGTCAGTTTTTTACCGCTTTTCTGAATCATTTCAACCAGCTTCTCGCCATCCTTCACGCTGAACTGAGCGTCAAACAACACCGCTTCATGCGGGCCGGAGGCGAGGGTGGAGTTAACCGCGAAAATACCGTTCTCCTGCGGGTTATAGGTTTGCAACGTTAATGGGGCTGCCAGAACTGAAGCGCTGAACAGCGTAGTGGCGATGGCAAGGGCAGATAATTTCATGTTCGTTTCTCTTCGTCAGGTGAATAAGCGCTATTTTACGGATTTCCTGATTTGCGAAAATTCCTGAAAAAAGAGATGCTGAGTTTCATAAAACGTGCAGATGGAATCAAGTTATGGATCGAGTCATTGCCGCGCAGGTCTATATGCGTATTTGTGAGCTGGGAAGCTTAAGCGCCGCCGCGCGGGCGCTGGGGATGTCGCGGCCGATGGTGAGCCGCTATCTGGAACAGATGGAGCAGTGGGCTGGCACCCGACTGGTTCATCGCTCTACCCGTAAGCTGACGCTCACGGCTGCGGGGGAAAAGGTACTGCAAAAAACGCGCACCCTGACGCAGCTGTCGGATGAGATCGCCGGGCAGAGTGAACGAGCGATCCCCAGCGGAACGCTGCGCGTAGCCTGCGCTCATTTTACCGCGATGCAGCTGATTTCTCCGCTTTTGCCCGATTTTCTCGCCCGCTATCCGCACCTGCGTCTTGAGCTGGATATCAACAATCATCCGGTAAGCCTGATAGGCGAAAGGATCGACGTGGCGATTCGGATCACCGACAATCCGGAGCCGGGAGCTATCGCCCGCCGTCTCGGCGTTTGCCGTTCGGTGCTGTGCGCGTCGCCGCGCTGGCTACAGCAGAATGGGCCGCTGCATACGCCGGACGATCTCACTCGCCACAACTGCCTGCATTACAGCCATTTTGCCAGTCAGACCTGGCAGTTTAGCGACCCCAGCGGCGAAAGCGTGACGGTGGCGGTTTCCGGCAACCTCAGCGCCGGGATCTCCTCGCTGTTGATGGAGGCGGCGGTAGCCGGCTGCGGCATCGCAATGCTGCCGGAGCTGGAGGCGCAGCGGGCGCTCAACAGCGGGGCGCTGAAACAGGTTTTACCGACCTGGCGGCCAAAAGCCTTAAACGTGTATGGGATTTATCTCTCGCGGGACTACCAGCCGAGCGCGCTGCCGCTGTTTCTTGAAGAGATTCAGCAAAAACTGGCGCAACCTAACGATATAAAAGGACCCTTGTGATGATTGTTATTCGCCCAATGCGCGATGAAGAGTACGCCGCGTACCTGAACTATTTTATTGCCGATTATGCGGCGGAGATCGCGACCAATTACGCGCTTTCTCCGGAGGCGGCATTGGCCCAGGCGCAGCGCGAAATTGCCGAGGATCTGCCCGATGGCGTCAATACTCACGGCCAGGCTTTACGCTGCTTATTCGATGAAATTGACGGTACAGAAAAGCGGGTTGGCTATCTCTGGTATAAGCCTGACGCAGAAATACGCTCCGCCTTTATCTGTGATTTTTATATTTTTCCGTCCTTGCAGGGGCAGGGATTGGGTAAACAAGCGATGGCGGCTTTTGAGCATGAATTAAAAAACCAGGGTATCCGCCAAATAAAACTGCGCGTCGCCGGCGATAATCCGCGCGCTCGCCGACTCTATGAAGTCACCGGATTTCGCGTTACCGGCATCAATATGAGTAAAAATATCGCTGCGGATTGATCCTAAAATCGCCGCGTGCCGCCCAAATGCGTAAGGGAGTTCTATACTTAACCCTTTCATGTCACAAAAGGAGCGATATCATGGCAATCCATAAGAAAGGTCAGGCGCATTGGGAAGGGGATCTAAAAAGCGGTAAAGGAACCGTCTCTACCGAGAGCGGCGCGCTGAACCAGCAGCCTTATGGTTTTAACACCCGGTTTGAGGGTGTGAAGGGGACTAACCCGGAAGAGCTTATCGGCGCCGCACATGCCGCCTGTTTTTCCATGGCGCTATCGCTGATGCTGAGCGAAGAGGGCTACACCGCGACCTCCATTGATACCGTGGCAGTGGTAACGCTGGATAAATCCGGCGGCGGTTTCGCCATTACCCAGATCGCGCTACAGAGCAAAATCGTGCTGCCAGGCATTGAGGCCGACGCGTTTGACAGCATTATTCAGAAAGCAAAAGCCGGTTGTCCGGTTTCTCAGGTGTTGAATGCTGAGATAACCCTGGATTATCAGCTCAATTCCTGACCTCTCGGGTGCCCGCGTTCAGCGGGCGCTCTCCTTTAAAGCCGTTTCAGGACAATGCCCCCGCCGTTGATTAATGTTATCTTTCTTGCTCACGAATGAGAGCAGGTGGGTCATGATCAGCATACGCGGAACGATTGAAGCTCAGGTTCTGGGCTTAACCGGCATGGCGCTAAAAGAGATCGATTTTGAACATCCCAAAGGCGAACCGGGGCTTTTTGGGCCGCAGTCGGCTATCTGGCAGGTTCACGGCGATTTCACGTCCATGCTCTGCGGCGGGGTCAGCGCGCTGTTGTTACAGATGCTGCATCCGCTGGCCCTGGCGGGCGTCTGGGATCACTCAAATTTCCGTGAAGATATCTTTGGCCGCCTGCGCCGCACCAGCCAGTTTATTTCTGCCACCACCTTTGGCACCACCGCCGATGCCGAACGGTTGATTGCAAAAGTACAGGGGATCCATCTGCGGGTAGGCGGCCAGGACAAAGACGGCACGCCCTATCAGGCCAGCGATCCGCACTTGCTGACCTGGGTGCACGTCGCCGAATGCAGCAGCTTTATGGCCTCGCATCTGCGCTACAAGCGGACCGTGGTCAGCGCCGCCCGTCAGGAGCAATACTATGAGGAAGCGGCCGAAGTTGCCCGTCGCCTCGGGGCGCGGGATATCCCACAGACGCCGCGGCAGATTGCTGATTACCTGCAGGAGATGCGGCCGGTGCTGCGCTGCGATGAGCGAACCCAGGAAGTTGCCCACGTTCTGCTGTCGACCCGTCTGCCGGGCCGTATGAGCCGGCCGGTGGGGCGAATAATGATGCGCGCCGGAATTGACCTGCTGCCGCCGTGGGCGCAGGAGATGCTTAATTTGCCGATGAGCACGCTACAGCGGCACAGCGCGCGGTTTGCGGTTCACGGCGTCGCTCGCATACTGCGCGCCTCGGTGCGCAACGGCGCGTATCATTGCGCAATGCGCCGGATGAATCAGTTTTAATTTTGCCCCTTTGTTGAATACGCGGAAATATAGCCATGGCTATTATTGATATGGCTATTTTGTTTAAAAGCAAACTATTCTCATTTATATATTTAAGGTCGGAAGAAATAATTAAACACTCTCTTAATGGCGGCGACTTATTCAGGAAAAATTAAGCCTGAACGCGTAGTCTTGCTCTTTTTCTTCGGGGAAGTGTCGGTAATGAAAATAAGTAACGATAAGCAGCGTTCCCAGGTTGCGCGTAAAACGACGCTGGTCAGCGTGATGGTCAATCTCTTTTTATCCAGTTTTCAGATACTGGCCGGGATATTCTCGGGCTCGCAGGGCTTAATCGCCGATGGTATTCATTCTCTTTCCGATTTGGTGGCCGATTTCGTTGTGCTGTTGGCCAATAAAAAAAGCGGCAAACCTTCGGATAGCGACCATCACTACGGGCACCGGCGCTATGAAAACGGCGCTTCACTGGTGATTGGCGCGCTGCTGTTACTGGTTGGCGCGGGTATGCTGTGGTCTGCTTGCGGCAAACTACTGCAACCGGAATCTATTCAGAGTGTGCATATTACCGCGCTGTGGGTGGCGCTCGCCGCGCTGACCGCCAAAGAGATTTTATTCCGCTATATGCTAAGGGCGGCTAAGCAAATCCAGTCCTCTATGCTAATTGCCAACGCCTGGCACGCCCGCTCGGACGCCGCGTCTTCGGTAGTCGTTGCGGTCGGCATCATCGGTAATCTGGCCGGTTACGCCTGGTTTGACCCAGTGGCCGCACTGGTTGTCGGCGCGCTGGTCACCCGCATGGGCTATACCTTTTCGTCTGACGCCCTCCATGACCTGATGGATCGGTCAGTGGATAGCGATAGCGAGCGGCAAATAATCGCCACTATCCTGGCAACGCCCGGCGTCGTGGCGCTGCACGACCTGAAAACCCGTCGTGCCGGGGATTTGATCCTGGTCGATGTGCATGTCGAAGTACCCGGGCATTTATCGGTAGCGGAGGGGCACGATATTGCGCTGCTGGTGCGGACCCGGGTGCTAAGCCACCATAACGTTCTGCATATGATGATTCATATTGACCCGTGTCGCGCAGAGAGCGCCGCGATTGTCGCGTAAATTATTCCCCTGGATTTTCGAGGGTTATGTCGGATTGCGGATAATATTGCCTGCGAAATAAAAAAGGACCATAATTCAGCGGCTATTCTTTCATCGCTGATAAATAGCCGGCTGACACAATGTCGTGTTTTTAAACAATATAAGAATCCAATCGGTTAATAGAAACGCTCTATAGCCTGAATAATTCAAGTTACAGGAAGACGGCGGCGCAGGGAGTCCCCAGAATCTGACTTCTGTCAGCGAATGGGGTGCGAGGAAAGCCAATGTCCAGGTAACTTGCCGTTTGACAGGGATATTAACCGTGCGAAATTTCAGGAAGTAATACAATGATTATCCGGCCAGAACAACACTGGTTCCTTCGCTTGTTTGACTGGCACGGCTCCGTGCTGTCCAAAATTGTTTTTCGCCTGCTGCTTAACGTAATGATGTCGATTATCGCCATCATTAGCTATCAATGGTATGAGCGGCTGGGGATCCATCTTACCGTCGCGCCGTTTAGCCTGCTGGGGATCGCCATCGCTATTTTCCTCGGATTTCGCAATAGCGCCGGATATAACCGCTTTGTTGAAGCGCGCAATTTATGGGGGACGGTGCTGATTGCCCAAAGAACGCTGGTGCGCCAGCTGAAAAATATTCTGCCGACGGAAAGCGCAGCCCATCAACGCCTGGTGAGCTATCTGGTCGCGTTTAGCTGGAGTCTGAAGCATCAGCTGCGTAAGACGGATCCGAGCGCTGATTTAGCACGTCTGCTGCCGCCGCACAGCGTAAAGGAAATTCTCGCCAGCTCGATGCCGACCAACCGTATTCTGCTGCTGGCAGGTGATGAGCTGGGGCGTCTGCGCGCAGAAGGGAAGATTGGCGATATCACCTTCAGCCTGATGGACAATAAACTTGATGAGCTGGGCCACGCGCTGGGGGGCTGCGAGCGGCTGGCCAGCACCCCGGTGCCCTTTGCCTATACGCTTATTTTGCAGCGCACGGTGTATCTGTTCTGCGCGCTGCTGCCGTTTGCGCTGGTCGGCGATCTTCACTATATGACGCCGTTCGTGTCGGTGTTTATCTCCTACACCTTCCTGTCGTGGGATTCGCTGGCGGAGGAACTGGAAGATCCGTTCGGTACCGCCGCTAACGATTTGCCGCTGAACGCGATGTGTAACACCATTGAGCGCAACCTGCTGGATATGACCGGACAATATCCCTTACCGGAGAAACTGGTGCCGGACCGCCACTACAATCTGACCTGATTTTGTGTGTTTATTATTCGTTAAATAAGTTAAATCTAACGCGTGATAGATAACATTGATTATACAGTCATGGCCCAGATTGTTATGCTTTCGTTAACAAAACGCCCGCTATTTTGACGGATAGCGGGTGATAAGACATCAGGCGGCATTTCACCTGCAATCCGCCGCCGAAAGCGCATCAGGAGTCAACATGAGTAATAGAAGACGCGTCGTTCCCGGCGTCCATCCCTATGATGGTCCGGCGGGCGGCTGGGGTGCCTTAAAAGCCACCGCGATCGCCGTGCGTACGCAAATGGACGCGCTCGATGCTCCCGCCACGCTGCTGCGGACCAATCAGCCGGATGGTTTTGATTGCCCTGGCTGCGCCTGGCCCGACAAAGAGCATAAATCGACGTTTCAGTTCTGTGAAAACGGCGCCAAAGCGGTGACCTGGGAAGCCACCAGTAAACGCGTGACGGCAGAGTTTCTGGCGACCAATACCGTGACCTCGCTGCTGGCGAGGAGTGATTTCGAGCTGGAAGGCTACGGGCGCTTAACTCAGCCTCTGGCCTATGATCAGGCCAGCGATACCCTGCGTCCTGTCTCATGGGAAGCGGCGTTTGCCCGTATCGGCGCCATTCTCCGGACGCTGCAGCCTCATGAAGTCGAGTTCTATACCTCCGGACGCGCCTCTAACGAAGCGGCCTTCCTGTTCCAGCTGTTCGCCCGCGAATATGGCACCAACAACTTTCCGGACTGCTCCAATATGTGCCATGAGTCGACCAGCGTCGGCCTGCCGCAGTCCATCGGTATCGGTAAAGGGACGGTCTCACTTGATGATTTTGATAAGACCGAGCTGGTGATTTCTATCGGCCACAATCCCGGAACCAACCATCCGCGCATGATGGGCACGCTGCACGAACTGGCGCGCCGGGGCGTGCCGATTATCGTCTTCAATCCGCTAAAAGAGCGGGCGCTGGAACGTTTCGCCGATCCGCAGAACGTCATTGAGATGGCGACCTACAGCTCAACCAACATTGCATCGACTTACTTCCAGGTCAAAGCGGGAGGCGACGCGGCGGCGCTTAAGGGCATCGCGAAGGCGCTGCTGCAGCTGGAAGCAGAGCAGGGCAAAGTGCTGGATCGGGCGTTTATCGATGAGCATACGCTGGGCTTTACCGACTTTGCGCAGGATCTACAGGCGACGCAGTGGCAGGATATCGAGCGCGAGTCGGGTTTAACGCGGGGCGATCTTGAACGGGTAGCGGCGGCCTATGCCAAATCTCACGCCACCATTATCACCTACGGCATGGGCATTACCCAGCATAATAAAGGCACCGCTAACGTCCGCCTGATAGCCGACCTGCTGTTGATGCGCGGCAATATCGGTAAGCCGGGTGCCGGAATCTGCCCGCTGCGCGGACACTCCAACGTGCAGGGTAACCGCACCGTCGGCATCACGGAAAAGCCGAGCCCCCAGTTTCTGGCCAACCTGCAGCGGGTGTTTGGTTTTACGCCGCCGCAGGAGCATGGCCATGATGCGGTAAAAGCGCTGCAGGCGATGATCGAGGGTAAATCGAAAGCGCTTCTCTGCCTGGGTGGTAACTTCGCGGTGGCTATGCCGGATAGCGAACGGGCTTTTCCGGCGATGCGGGGGCTGGATTTGAGCGTGCATATTGGCACCAAGCTCAATCGTTCGCATCTTCTGGTGGCGAAAGAGACCATCATCCTGCCGTGTCTTGGGCGAACCGAACTCGATCTGCAGGAGACGGGACGGCAGTCGATCACCGTCGAAGATTCGATGTCGATGGTGCACGCATCGTCGGGCAAACTGAAACCCGGTTCGCCTGAACTGCGCTCGGAACCGGCGATTGTTGCCGGGATGGCCATGGCGACGCTGACGGAGAGCAAAATTGACTGGCTGGCGCTGGTCGCCGACTACGATCGGATCCGCGATCTGATTGAGCAGACCATCCCCGGCTTTAACCACTACAATCAGCGCATTCGCCATCCCGGCGGTTTTCGCATGCCGCTGCCGCCGACGGAGCGTATCTGGCCCACGCCGACCGGCAAAGCGATGTTCTCCGTTTTCGACGGGGTGCACGAAAACCAGCAGGTAGAAGGGCATGAGGTGATGCGCCTGGTGACGCTGCGCAGCCACGATCAATACAACACCACCATCTATGCCATGGACGATCGCTATCGCGGCGTGTTTGGCCGTCGCGACGTGCTCTTTATGAACGAACAGGATATGGCTGAGCTGGGATTTGAACACGGCGACCGGGTGGATATCCGCTCCGCGCTGCCGGGACACCATCAGCGGCTGGATGATATCACGCTGGTTGGCTACAACATCGCCCCGGGCACCGTTGCGGCCTACTACCCTGAAGCTAACGTTCTGGTTCCTCTGGATTACCTTGATAAAGAGAGTGGAACGCCATCGTATAAATCGGCGCCCGTGCGCTTAACCTTGCGCTCGAAAGAGATTCGCGCGCTGACAGCGCTTCGCTAACCCCTTTTGCCCACGGCGATCGTCGCGTCGTGGGCAAAATCGCTACCTCTGCGCCAGAATGAGCTTAACCCCCAGCCCGACGAAACCGGCGGCAAAGCAGGCTCTCAGCCCCTGTAAAACCCCCGGACGCGTCAGCACGTATCCGCGCATCGCCGCAGAAAAGGCGCCGTAGAGCAGAAAAATCAGCAGCGTCATCAGCATAAACACAGCGCTCAGGATCAGCATTTCGCCGATCGGCGACCTCGAGTTGCGCTGGATAAACTGCGGCAGAAAGGCGAGAAAGAAGAGCGGCAGTTTGGGGTTGAGCAAATTGATCAGGATCGCGTGGCTTATGACCTGACGCGAGTTGCGTTGCTCGATGCCTGTCACGCTCAGGCTCCCGCGCTGGGTCAGGGTGGCCCACGCCAGATACAGCAGCCAGGCAACGCCGGCGAACTTCACCAGCTCGAATGCGCCTGGCGTACTGTGGAGGATGGCCGCCAGCCCGGTTATCGCCGCCAGCATATGTGGAATAATGCCCAGCGTGCAGCCGACGGCCGCGGCAAAACTCATGCGTCTGCCCGCCGTCAGGCCGGTGGCAATGGTGTAAAGCGTCCCGGTACCGGGAGCGATGACCACAATAAGCGACGTTAAGAGAAACTCAGGGCTGATAAATGCCATGATGTCTTCCTGTGGGAGAGAATCGAGGCCCTGAGTATTTCGCAAAGCGCCGCGCGGGTATTGAACAAAATTGCACAGTTTCAGCTAGCGGCTCGCCTGAACGATAGCCTGGTAGCTGCCCGGCGTGACGGCAAACTGTTTTTGAAATGCGCGGGTCAGGTGGCTTTGGTCGGCAAAACCGGCCATGAAGGCTGTATCGGCGAGGGAGTGACCCTCCATCAGCAGACGACGCGCCAGACGAACGCGGGACTGTATCAGATAGGCGTGTGGCGTGATGCCGGTCGCGCGCGCGAAGCCGCGGATCAGCTGAAAGCGGCTGAGACCGCAAAGCCTGGCAAGCGCCTCAAGAGAGATTTTCTCTTCGGGGGCATCATCGAGATATTGTCTGGCCAGCACGATGGCGGGGGAGCCGATTTTGCCCGGCCGCCTGGCGCAGAGATGAAATTGGCAAACCTGCATCAGGCAGAGCAGCAGCGCTTCTTCCACGGCGGCGTCATCCGGCGCGCTGGCAACGATCTCGCGAAACAGCCGCTGCATTTGCCCGCGCAGCATCGGGTCTTCGACTACCGGGCGCAGGAGGATCTCTTCAGCCTTCATCTCTCCCTGCAACTCGTCAACGACACGCTCAGGATCGAGATAGACCATCTGCCAGCTGCGCGGGCCATCCAGTGGAATACCATCGTGCATCTCGCCCGGATTAACCATAATGATATCTCCGGCGGCGGCCTCAATTTTGCCCAGATGGCTCCATGAATGCTGCGCGCCCTGAGTGAAAATCCCGATACCGAACTGGTCGTGGGAATGGCGCGGAAAGCGCTGATCCGTGACTAACGATATGGCTTCCAGGCCTGGCATGGCCAGCCGGTGCTGCTGAACGTGATGAAGGCGAGTTTTCAACGGTTTCTCCTGCCGGTGCATCCCATGAGTGTAGCCTCAGGCACGCAGGACGAGCAACGGTCGACCGGCGCTTGAATTTCATCAACGCTGAACATAACATTTAACTAACATTTTGCCTGCTGCACCGGCAGCAGATTGCGCAAACAGTGGATGATAATGGATATTAAACAGCTTAAGTACCTGATTGCGCTCGACAGAACACGACATTTTGGCCAGGCCGCAGCGGCGTGCCACATTACTCAGCCTACGTTATCAATGCGTATTCGCAATCTCGAAGAAGAGCTCAATTTAACCCTTATCCAGCGCGGACAGCGCTTTGAAGGATTTACCCCGGAGGGCGAGCGTATTCTGGCCTGGGCGCGAGCGCTGCTGGCGGCGCATGACGGGTTAGAAGCCGAGGCGGCTATCTGTCGGGGGCAGATGGTCGGCCAGCTAAGGGTGGGGATGGTGCCTTTAGCCAGCCTTAATCCGATGCAGTTGATAAAACCGCTGGCGGAGAACTATCCGGAGCTGCAGTTCAGCCTGCTGTCCATGACGTCGGAACAGATTATCGACGGCGTCAGCCGCAACCAGCTGGATTTAGGGATCTGCTACCTGCACCATGTCGATAGCCAACTGTTCAACGTGCTCTGGCTGCCGCATACGCGTATGGGGCTGCTGCATGATAAACGTCATTATCAGTTTACCGATGCGACGCCGGAGTGGGAGACGCTGGCCGCGCTGCCGCTGGGCTTTCTGACCAAGGGCATGTACTACCGAGAATCGATTGAAATGAGCTTTAAGGCCAAGGGGCTGGCGCCAAAATACGTTTTTGAAAGCGATTCCACGTTTCAGATCATCCAGGCGGTGCAGGCCGGGATCTGCTGCGCGATTATGCCGCTGAATAACGGACTGGAAGCGTTAAGCGATAACCTGGAAATCAGGCCGATCGCCGAAACGGAGGTCGACTCGATGCTGGCGCTGATCATGCGCAACAAAGAGCCGGTGTCGTCGCTGGCGGAAAAATGCTTTGCCGATGCCCAGGCGATTTTTAGCGAACGCCAGCAGGATGAAGGCGCTTAGCCTGCCATCTGCCTCTGGATAAATTCAAGCCAGGCGCGCATTCTGGCGGGCATAAAATGGCGCTCCCGATAGAGGGCTGAAAGCTGTAACGGCGCCGGCGGTAACTCAAGCGTGACTTCCTGTAGCTCCCCGCGATTGATAAACGGGCGGCAGGGTTGTTCCCCCAGAATAGCGAATCCGACGCCGGCAAGAGCGGCATGCAGCGCCATTTCGCCGCTGTTGACGCGATAGTGTCCGCTGACGTTAACCTTTTTAAAGCTCCCGTCCGCCGCGACAAACTGCCAGGCTTGCCCCGCGAGGGCGCTGACGGTGGTGATACAGGGTAGCGAGGTTAATTGCTCGCTGTCTGTCGGCATACCCGTTCTGGCGATCAGCTGCGGGGAAGCGACCACGCAGCAGGGAAAAGAAAAGAGCGGGCGCGCAATAACGCTGATGTCTTCCATTTTGCCGCGAGTGATGATCACCGCAATATCCACATCCTCTTTTAACACCTCCGTTCCCGCCAGATTAGTCGTACAGCTCACGGTTATTTTTGGGTAGCGCAGGGCAAATTGCGCCATTAGCGGCGCAAACAGCGAGGGGCCAATTTCGTTAGGGAGACACAGGCGTAGGAGCCCCTCGGGTTCTGCCTGCTGTTGCGTTAGCTCAGCTTCCGTAGCGGCTAGCTGCTCCAGCACGGGTCGCATACTGGCGAGCAGCGTCTGACCGGCAGAGGTCAGCTTCATATGTCGGGTACTGCGCTGTATCAAGCGCAGCTGAAGGCTCTGCTCAAGCTGGGATATCTGTCGGCTCACGTTCGATGAGGGCATCTGCAGCGCTTTTGCGCCGGCGCTAAACGAGCCATTTTCCGCTACGGTGACGAAGACCCGCAGCGCGTTGAGATCCAATCTTTTCACTCTCGATTATCCCAATTTTGATAACTAACAACCCCATTTTTACCGTCTTATGTCCGGTTTTACCAGACGCTAGACTCCCCGTATTACACAGTCAGGAGTGTTACATGCCCGGATATCTGGTACGAATAACGTTGATCATGGCTTTTGTTCAATTTATCAACGCGCTCGAATATATGATTATTAATCCCTTATTTGCCTGGATGGCGCCGACGTTTCAGGTGCCGATAAGCCAGGCGGGTTACGTCACCGGCATTTATACGCTGGCTTCCGTCATTGCGGGGGTCAGCGTCTGGCGATGGGTCGGTAACGTTAAACCGCAGCGCTTTTTGCTCTGCAACATGGCCCTGCTGGGGGGATTAACGATAATGACGCTGACCACCACCAGTTTTAGCGGATTGTTATTTTGGCGTTTTCTCGCCGGTCTGGTCGGCGGAACAACGATGGGGGTGGGCAGCAGTTTGCTGGTCAACATTATGCCAGCACACCTGCGTCCTCGGGCGTTGGCCTCAACGATTGCCGCATTCTCGCTGGTCAGCATCGTCGGCATGCCGACGATGTTATTTCTCAGTGAAAAAATCGGCTGGCAGATAGCCCCCGCGACGATCGGCGGGCTCTGCCTGATTGCGTTGCCACTGATAAAACTCGCGCTGCCGGAGCAGCCCATTGCGGCGAACCGTCAGGCAGATTTGCGCTGGTCTTCATCGGTGCTGTTTTACGCCTCCGGCAACGCCCTCGCGCAGTTCAGTGCGATGTTAATCATTCCGCTGCTGGTTCCGTTACTGACGGCGAAAATGGGGGCCAGCGGCGATCAATTACCGTGGTTCTTTTTCGCTGGCGGACTGGCGGGGCTGTGCGCCACTAAACTCACCGGCAAGCTATGCCAGCATTACAGCGGCTACTGCATCAGCCTGCTGGCCAGTCTGCTGTTTATACTGAGCCTGAGCATCGCTTTTACCTTCAACCACGGCGGCGGGCTGTTTATGGTGTTGTTTCTGGCGGCCGCCTACTGTCGCCTGGTGGCCTCATCGGCAGTGGCGATGCGTTTTCCAGAGGATGGCGCCAGGGCGGGGTTTACCCTTTTACAGAATACCCTGATGTCATTAAGTACGGCGGCGGCTTTTCTGCTTTCATCATGGTTGTTATCGGTTGCCGGGAACGGCGAGCGGGCGATGAATGGGATATTGCTGCTCTGCGCCCTGAGCGCATTGCCGCTGCCGTGGCTACTACGGGTTCAGGAGAAAAAATTAGCCGCGCACGCCGCCGGTTAAACCGGCGGCGGCAGTCATCAAATATTCTCCAGGCTAATCCCTCGGGTTTTTGGTCCAAAGATGCCTACTGAGAGCATCACCATCAGCATGCTGGCGACGATAAAGCTAATTACCCCGGGTGTACCGGCGTATTGCAGAATAATGCCGATCAAAATGCTGGTGATCGCCGTGGACAGGCGGCTAAAGGAGTAGCAAAAGCCGACCGCCCGCGCGCGAATATGGGTCGGGAAAACTTCGGTCTGGTAGGCGTGATAGCTAATGGTCAGCCAGGCGTTTGACCAGGTGATCATAAACCCGCAGATCACCAGCAGCATCGGACTGTTCTGAAGCGCAAACAGGGTACCAAATACCACCGTCATCAGCGCGGAAAGCACAATTTGCCATTTGTTTTCAAAACGATGGACGAAGCGGGTACAAAACAGGCAGCCAATCGGATAGGCGAGGGTAATAAAAAATGCATACAGCAGGCTGTGGGTGATGCTCGCTCCCTGGCCGGAAAGCAGGGCCGGTAGCCAGTTGCCGAAGCCAAAGAAGCCGATGGCCTGGAAGAAGTTCATCACCATCAGCATAATCGTGCGTTTGCGGTACTGCGGCGCCCAGATCGCTTTAAAACTTCCCAGCCTGCGCGGATGCTCCTGCGTCTGCACCTGATGGCGCGGCGAGGGAGAAACGCCGCAGCGCTGTTCCATTTCGCACATGACCTTATGGGCCTCATCATGGCGGCCCTTTTCCTCCAGCCAGCGCGCCGATTCCGGCAGCTTCTTGCGGATGACCCAGATGATCAATGAGCAGAGCGCGCCGAAGATAATCACCCAGCGCCAGCCGGTCAGGCCGAAAAGGGTAATCGGCACCAGCATCCACGACATCAGCGCCACGGCGGGAACCGATAAAAACTGAATAAAGAAGGCGAAAGCGAAGGCTTTATTGCGCAGATGCGTCGGCACCCATTCGCTTAAGTAAGTGTCGATGGTCACCAGCTCAATACCGAGACCGATGCCCACCAGAAAGCGGCAGAAGATAACCCCTTCAGCGCTGCTTTGCAGGGCCATCATCAGGGAAAACACGCCGTACCAGGCGAGGGCGAACATAAACGTCAGGCGGCGGCCCAGTTTGTCCGCCAGCGGCGCAAGCAGGCTGGCGCCGATAAACAGCCCCATAAAGGTAGACGAGGCGAAGGCGGCCTGGTCTGAAATCCCGAAAATACCCTGTTCGCCGGTATGGAAAATATTCTCTGCCAGCAGCCCGGTACTGATATAACCGGTCTGAAAGAGATCGTAGAGCTCGAAGAAACCGCCCAGCGCCAGAAGGGTGATAAAAGACCACAGGCCAACGGAGGCGGGCAGCGCATCAATGCGAGCGGTCAGGCTGGAGTGGGAGCGTCCCGGAGAGGCGAACGCGGCGTCGCCCAGGACCTGGGTGGTAGACATATTATTATTTTCCTTAGATGAAATGTTTGCCTGCTAATGTTATTTGATTGTTAATGGTTTTAAATTTTTAATCGCATCGGTGAAAAGGCATTTGCAGAATAAAATAATGTGAATAAGGTTTGGTTGGCGTTGTATGCTGGTTTCTGCGTTTGACCCGCCCAAAGGTTGAAGGAATTCACCATCATGCCGCTAAGTTTTGACCAGAATTTCATTTAGGAAAACAAGAGATTGTTGCGCTGAGGTTATTCATCTACATTCATAGCGAGTACTCCCTCTCAGGAAAAAAATCATGTCCAGAAAGCAAGTTTTGCAAGCGGCGCTGGCGGCGGCGCTTTCGCTGACCATGATGGCGACGCCTGTTTTCGCCAACCCCGGTAACGGCAACGGCGGCGGTAATCATGGTAATAGCGGTAACCATGGGAATAACGGTAACAACGGCAATAGCGGTAAAAACAACGTTGATAAGGGCAACAAGGGTCATAAAGAAGGAAACCCGGGGCAGAGAAAAAATTACGGCAAACCCGATCATGTCTCTGCCGATATCAGCTTCTCCAGAGCGCGTTCGCTGGCGGTAAACTACGGTTTAACCGGCTATCAGTCGCTGCCGCCGGGGATAGCAAAAAATCTGGCTCGCGGAAAACCTCTGCCGCCGGGGATTGCCAAAAAAGCGGTTCCGGCATCGATGCTTAACGAACTGCCGTACTATCCTGGCTATGAATGGCGCGTGGTGGGCCAGGATTTGGTGCTAATCGCGCTGAGTACGGCGATCGTGACGTCGATAATTAATGGCGTCTTTGATTAGTCAATTAACCCCGGTTCGCGCCGGGGTTAAGGTTATCGTGGCGGGAGTTGCGCATTAAGGTCATTCTAAACAAATCGTCACTAAAGCGAGATTTTAACTTTACTCGAATAATTGAATGACTATAATGAGCACAAATTCACACAGGAGAAATATGTTGGACAGTCACCCTTACTTAAACATCAAGGCAAGCTGACGCTATTTTTTCTGCGCTGCTTGCCAACCGGCGGGCAGCAATCTCCTCATCCAGACGATTGCATCCCATAAAAATAACGCAGCATGGCTGCGAGGATAATCGTCATGTTCATGTTTAAAAATACATTATTCCCTCCACCGTCAACACGACGTTAATCGCCTTCCGGGCGACAATTTGTCGTGTGCTTAATAAAGCACATAGTTAATTCTTCCAGCAAAAATGGAGGAAACTATGTTGATGTTTCCTTATATCGCAAATTTACTCGCCGCGATGCTGTTGGGCGCGCTGATTGGCGCTGAAAGACAGTGGCGTCAGCGTATGGCCGGCCTGCGCACCAACTCGCTGGTCGCCACCGGCGCGGCGGTTTTTATTCTGAGCTCCATTTCAACATCGCCGGACAGCCCCGGACGTATTGCCGCGCAGGTGGTATCCGGAATTGGTTTTCTCGGCGCCGGCGTCATCATGCGTGAAGGCATGAACGTGCGCGGCCTGAATACCGCCGCAACCCTGTGGTGCTCTGCGGCGATTGGTGTACTCTGCGGTTTAGGCCAGTTCTGGCAAGCAGCGGCGGCAACGCTGATAATCCTCTGCGCCAATATTCTACTGCGCG
>NZ_BCZK01000010.1 GCF_001598695.1 Klebsiella oxytoca NBRC 105695
CGAGCCAGGTGAGATCTATTACGGCCATTATTTTCACTAATAGATAAAGCCAAATTGCAATGCCGACACAAATTAAGAGAAATGATGGTGTCCAGAGCTTCTTAACAATCGGTATCGAAAAATAGTAAGCCAGAACAAAACCCGTTATTATACAAACCATTCCATAACAGAACCCCCGGGCGTCACTGATTTTATTTATTTGCTCTCCGAAGATAACGCCTGACAAAGTGGTGACAAGGGCGCCGAGCGTGCTCAATACGCCTTCTGAGTCCCCAGATCTGCCAGTGTCAGTATTATAATAATTAGCATGCGCGCCAAGCAGTAAATCATCTACGACATCAGAAATATTTGCGTATTGATTATAATCTCCCCATATCATTAAAATGGCTGACCACGCAAGTATGAGCGCCAGGCATAGAGCAGGTAACTTTTTATTGCTGATAAAGTGATAAATTAAGCCTGTCACTCCATAGCAAATACCGATGCGTTGCAGCACCCCCATGATTTTGAAATGCTCCTGATCGTACAAAACAAAGACAATTGCTTTCAGAAATATTCCTGTCAGGAATAGAAGCGTTGACCTTATAAACAGGCCTCGCAGCGTGAGTTTTTTAAGACGATTTGACAGCGTCAGAGAAATACCCACAATAAAAAGAAACGTAGGAAACACGGTATCCGCCAACGATAACCCCGCCCATTCTGAGTGGATTAACGCAGAGTTCGTTATCCTCAAGTCTACTGGGCTATTAACAACCAGCATCAGAAAGACTGTGAGTCCTCTCATACGATCAATATCTTGATTACGCGTGATTTTCATACGTGAACTTTTTAAAGTGGGCTGATTTTGTATTATTTTTTACAAACACTAATATCGATTATGCCTGGAACGTCAATGCCAGCATTAATTAAATTACACACACCCGGACCGGGATCAACAATCAGTGCTGCAATATCATCATCTGCAATAGCGGAAGCGGTAAACATAGATAGTAAAAACGCAAAAATTGACAGTTTAAACATTTTAACCTCTCAAAATATGGGATGTTTATTCGCTATGTTGTTGACTCCATCGCTGCGTCAACGTTTTAAAACTAGCAGTTAATTAAAATACTGCAACAGCGAGTAAGAATATTTAAACCATTAAGACCTTATTTTGCCTCGGGTTAAAAAACTCAATACTTTGAGCAATAAGGAATTCGATACAATCGACAAGAACATTTGAATCTAACAAAGCAAAAAAAATGACATTTTTGATAATAATCAGCGCCAGGATGCCCTGAAGGAGCCGCGGCACTTCCCTGCTCCACGTTCTTCGTGTTCATAAAGTCGATGTAAATCATATCACCTCCGGCGATCTCTGCGCCCATTTCTATTCGGATAATGAAAAAAGATAGCCACGGCACTTCTTAAGTAACTGAAAACCTCATAACTGCTAACGACCTGATGACATACGCGAAAAACAATGTCGCCACTCTCGCAAAAGAGACATTATCCACTTTATTTACAAAGTAACATGTTAAATAATCAGTTAAGAATTAATACGCAGTAGAGGAATTAAGATGCGTTTCAGTACCATGCCCGACAGTGAAATTATTTCTGAACTGTGCCGAAGAATTAAAGAAACGCGTATACAGCTGGGATTGTCACAGATTGAGCTGGCCGAACGCGCCCAGGTCGGTGCGGCAACCATTAAGCGCGTTGAATTGGGCGAGTCGGTGACCCTCAGTACGCTTATTGGCATTTTGCGCGGTCTGGATCGTCTGCATCAGCTGGAGTCGATTTTATTCGATTCGCACATGCGCACCTTTAAGGCGCAGCTCAATGCCGAGACCCCTTCCCGTATCCGTATCCGTAAAAAAACGCCTCAGGCAAAAGAGAAATTGCCCACTGCTACGCCGCCTGGCGAGGCTAATGCCACCATTAACGAGTGGTACACCTCATCGGCTTCGAACAGCGTGGTATGGTCTTTCACACCGCCGGACGCGGAGAAAAAAAGCTAAGGGACTTCAGAAGACGGCCGGCAAGTTTCGCGGCCAGAGAAAGAGTAAACCGCCTGCAGCGCGCACAGGCGGTTTTATACAAAATCAGGATTCACATACCGCGACTTTTATTGCCAGACCGCCCCGGGCGGTTTCACGGTATTTGGCATTCATGTCTTTGCCTGTCTCAAACATCGTTTCGATGACTTTATCCAGTGAGACTTTTGGATCGCTGGTCCGGTACATCGCCATGCTGGCCGAATTAATCGCCTTCACTGCCGCAATCGCGTTACGCTCGATACAGGGGACCTGGACCTGCCCGGCCACCGGATCGCAGGTCAGGCCGAGGTTATGCTCCATGCCGATCTCCGCGGCAATGCACACCTTCTCCGGGCTGCCGCCCAGCAGTTCGGCCAGACCGGCAGAGGCCATTGAGCAGGCCACGCCCACTTCTCCCTGGCAACCAACTTCTGCTCCGGAAATCGAGGCATTCATCTTGTACAGAATGCCGATGGCGCCCGCCGTCAGGTAATAGCGCATATAGATTTCCGGCGTCACCTCTTTGATAAAACGATCGTAATAGGCCAGTACCGCCGGAACAATGCCGCAGGCGCCGTTAGTCGGCGCGGTAACCACTCGCCCGCCCGCCGCGTTCTCCTCTCCCACCGCCATCGCGAACATATTGACCCAATCCATGGCGCTCAGTGGCGTAATCGACTGGCTCTGGGGCGCCAGCACGCGGTGCAGCGCAGAAGCACGGCGCGGTACTTTCAGCGGCCCCGGCAAGATGCCTTCCGTATTCATACCCCGGTTAATGGCGTTTCTCATGGTCTCCCAGATTTTCGCCATATTTTGCTCCACGCTCTCTCTGCCGTGGCGAGCGATCTCATTTTTCATCATCACGGCAGAAATCGACAGGCAGTTGTCATGACAGTGCGCCAGCAGATTACGTGCGGAATAGAACGGGAACGGAATATCGACTTCGGCATCCTGATTCTTACCAAAGTTTTCCTCCGTCACGATAAAACCGCCGCCGATGGAATAATAGGTCTGGAAATGGGCAATTTTGCCGTCGCAAAACGCCGTAATGCTCATGCCGTTTTCATGCAGCGGCAGAAATTCATTATGAAAACGCATGCATTCCGCCACCGGGAACTGAATTTCTCGCTGGCCTTCTTCTATAAACAGACGATGCATGGTGTTCACATCACGAATAATACCGGGGATGGCGTCGATATCCACGGTATCCGGTAAATATCCCGATAGTCCGAGAATGATGGCGATATCGGTGTGGTGACCTTTACCCGTTAATGAAAGTGAACCATACACATCCACTACCAGACGATTCACTTTTTGCAGCAGGCCCTTTTCCTGCAGGGTATCAACAAAATGTTTTCCCGCTTTCATCGGCCCGACGGTATGTGAGCTGGACGGCCCGATGCTGATTTTGAAAATATCGAAAACGCTAATCATGTGGCACCCATGCGGTTACATAGCAAAACGGATGCGCCGCCTGTGGCAGGCGGCGCTGAACACTTAGCTAAACAGAGAGAAGAAAATGGCGGAGATGGCAATTAACCCCATGACAACCACAAACGCATTGCTGATATGACCGCTGTACTTGCGCATGGCCGGGACTTTGTTAATGGCATACATTGGCATCAGGAACAAAATCATCGCGATAACCGGACCGCCCAGGGTCTCAATCATGCCCAGGATGCTTGGGTTCAGGGTAGCGACAAGCCAGGTCGTCACCAGCATAAACAGCGCGGTAATCTTGTTCAGCTTGTTGATTTCGATGGATTTACCTTTTCCGCGCAGAGATTTAATCACCATGCCGTTGAAACCTTCACGCGCCCCGAGGTAGTGGCCAAGGAAGGATTTGGTAATCGCGATCATGGCGATAATCGGCGCCATCCAGGCAATCACCGGCGCGTTGAAGTGGTTCGCCAGGTAGGAAAGAATGGAGATATTCTGAGCCTTCGCTTCCGCCAGGTTTTCCGGTGAGAGGCTTAGCACGCAGCTGAACACGAAGAACATCACGGTCAGCACCATCATGATGTGGGCGAAGCCCAGGATACGCGAGCACTTGCGCTCAGCTTCCTGACCATATTCTTCCCGCTTTGCCACCGCAAAGGAGGAGATAATTGGCGAATGGTTAAAGGAGAACACCATGACCGGGATTGCCAGCCACAGGGTCATCCACAGACCGTTCCCCGTTGCGGAGGCGCTGCTCAGCGACAGCGTATCCAGTACCGCGCCGTTCCATTGCGGTATCAAATACAGCGCCAGCACCATCAGCGCAAAGACGAATGGAAACACCAGCACGCTCATGGCTTTAACAATCATTTTTTCGCCAAAGCGAACGATTCCCATCATGCCGACAATGAGAATCAGCGACAAAATGGCGCGCGGCGGAGACACCAGACCAAGCTGGTGAGTAATAAAGCTATCGACCGTGTTAGTAATAGCCACGCTGTAGACCAGCAGAATCGGATAAATAGCGAAGAAGTACAGCAGCGTGATGAGCTTACCGGCGCCCGTACCGAAATGCTCTTCCACAACTTCGGTAATATCTTCCCCCGGGTTTTTGCCCGACAGAACAAAACGAGTTAAACCACGGTGGGCAAAAAACGTCATCGGAAATGCAAGAATAGCCATGATGATTAACGGAATTAAACCGCCGACCCCGGCGTTAATTGGCAAAAAAAGCACCCCTGCGCCAATCGCAGTACCGTACAGACCCAGCATCCAGACGGTATCACTCTTTCTCCAGCCGCTGCTCTCGCGAGCGACGAGGGTATTTTGAACGGTTTCCATAATATGGCCTCAGTAATATAAAGTAGCGTCAGATTTATTTGACGCTGATTCAGGTAATAAAAACGTGGTGTTTATTTGGCTATTTTATGAAATGCAACTATGCTAATTCACTAACCGCGATCACATAACCTGATTTATTGCAGTGACTTTTAACGTATCAAAATTAACCCCGAGAATTCGTTATTTTTTTAAGGTATCATTTTTAATACGTTATTATTTTTCGTATGCTCTTAACTGCCGTTTCTTTATATACCCAGAACCTTGAGGTAACAAACAATATTTGTCATACGATTAATAAAAAATTAAAGAAATTATTTCCCGACATTAAAATTCACCGCGGGTACCGGTCCTGCTTTTGCGCAGAGGAAATGACCGCATCGTCACCTCCTCCCCTTAAACTGACCTACACCCCTTTGTAATGCTCTTTACTCAGGCCATACTTCTTCATTCTGAGGTAGAGTTTTTTACGCGGTATAAGCAGATACTCCGCCACCTCATTGATACGTCCCTGGTGGATATTCAGCGCTTCAGTGATAATCTGCCGCTCGACGTCCTCAACCCGCCGATCCAGCGGCGTCGGTTCGCCGACAAGCATCTGCGGATTCACCGTTTCCGCGAGCGGTAATACCCCCACCGCAAACAGCTCGGCGGCGTTCGCCAGTTCGCGAACGTTATTTGGCCACACTCGCCGCATCATCCCCTTCAACAGACCGGCATCCACCTCCGGGACGGGATGATTCAGCCGTTGACAGGTTTTTTGCAAATAGTGATGAAACAGCGGCTCGATATCATCAGGTCGCTTTGACAGAGGCTGGCAGCCAATTTGCGTCATCGCGAAGCAGTAATAGAGTTCCGCCACTATCTGGCTGCTGGCGGCCAGCTCCACCAGCGAAGCATTACCGATACCAATCAGGCGAAAAGGCCGTTTCTCATGACTCTGCAGCTGTACCAGATGATGCTGTTGCCCGTGAGTCAGATGCTCCAGGTGACTTAAGACCAGCGTCCCGCCCTGGGCTTGCGCGATCAGTTCATTCAGCGTGTGGGCGTTAGCCGTATTTAGTTCGCAGGAGATAAACGGACCGTCGGCGTGACGCCCTAACTGGTGCAGGTAACGCGCGCCGGTCATGCGGCCGGTTCCCGGCTCGCCGTAAAGCCATACCGCAATATCCGTCTCTGCCAGCTGCTGAAGGCGCTGGCGATACCGATCCGTCCATTGGCTACGGCCAATAAGCTCAACCTGTAATTTTTGCTGACAATACTGGCGACGGGCGATCACCGATTGCCTCTGACGCAGCGCGGCATCCACCAGCGTGAGCAGCTTGCCCGGATCGATCGGCTTTTGCAGGAAATCCCAGGCCCCTTTTTTCACCGCCTCCACCGCCATCGGCACATCGCCGTGACCGGTGATAAGCAGAATCGGCAGCAGATCGTCATCCTGATGAAACAACGTCATTAAATCGATTCCGGAGCAGCCGGGCATGCAGACATCGCTTAAAACAATGCCGGGCCAGTCCTTCGGCACCTGCTCCCGCGCATCAAAAGGATTATTACAGGCACTGACGTGATACCCCGCTTGCTCAAGCAGCTGCGTATAGGCATCCAACACATCGGCATCATCATCAATCAGCAGAATCGAACAGTTATTACTCAACATCTTTTACATCCGTCAAATTGAATTCCAGCACCACGCAGGCACTGCGCGTAAACGTCGACGCCAGGCGCAACGCCCCTTCCATTTGCGTCATCAGCGAAACACATATCGAAAGCCCTATTCCCAGTCCCACGGCTTTGCTGGTAGTGAATGGCTTTAACAGCGAAGGGAGTAAGGCCGCAGGCCAGCCGGGGCCGTTATCGGCAATCAACACGCACAGCCTTTCGCCCTGGATTTGCCAGCTCACGGTGATTTGCGCTGCGTGCGGGCAAGCATCAAGGGCATTTGACAGCACGTTCACCAGCACCTGATGGACACGCACTTCGTCTCCCAGGATCCAGACGGTGTCATCCGGTATCAGCAGCGTCCCCTGCTGAGGTTTATGTCGCATCGCCAGCAATTCCCACGCCACGGTAAATGTCTGGCGCAAATCGACCGGGTGCAGCGCTGTTTCCAGTTCTGCGCGGCGGGTAAACTGGCGCAGGGAGCGGATAATCGCGTCAATGCGGTTGATCAGCCCTTCCGCTTTGCTTAACGTCGTCCGCGCCTGCTCCGTCTGTCCCTGCTCGATTGCCCTTCCTGCGGTAAAAAGATACATCGACAGCGCATTCAACGGCTGATTGATCTCATGCGCCAGGGTGGTCATCGTCTGCCCCACCACCGCCAGTTTAGCGGTCTGGATCAGCTCGTCCTGAGTGGCACGCAGATCGGCCTCAATCGCTTTCCGCTCGCCTATCTCCTGTTCAAGCTGCTGTTTTTGCGCATTAAGCTGACCCAGGGTATGGCGAAGCAAACCGGCAATACGTCCCAGCTCGTCGCGCCCGTAAACCGGAATGGTCGCCTCGGTCTGGCCCAGACCAATCTGCACCACCGCCTGATTCAGCGCGGTAAAGCGTTTCACCAGCCGCGAGCGAATAAAATAATGGTTCAGCCCCCACGCCAGCAGCAGCGCCAGCAGCGTCGCCACCAGGATTAGCCCGCCGCTGACCCGGACAATCTGCCCCATACGCTGATTAAACATCTGCATCTGCTGGTGACTGCTGCCAAGCTGGGCTTCCAGCAGCGTTCTGAAGCGTCCCAGCGTCGCTTCTCTGGCGCGGCTGGCTTCCACGAGCGCTTTTTGCGCAGTAACGTAGTCGCGCATGGTGTCCGGCATCTTATTTTTCACCATGCCAATTTCCAGCAGCTCATCGATCGTTTGTCGCAGGGTAATGGTGCTCGGCCAGTCATCCAGCGCACGAATATTTTCATCCGACGTTTTCTTCAGGTTTTCAAGATAGCGGATATGCGTCTCCACCAGCATGCCGTCATCATTACCGGATTTCAGTTCATTGAGCCTGTCGCGCAGGTCGTCAACGATCTGATTTTCAATACGAGCCAGGGTATAGACCTGCTGTTGTTCATTCTGTACTTCCCGGGAGCGTTTCAGGTACTGTGCCGCATCCCCCTGTCGGGCTTCAATCTGATCGAGCAGCGTTCCCTGTTGCCAGGTAAAATCCTGCACCAGCGAATTCAGCTCGGTGGTGAAATCATCGTGCAGCCAGTCGATCCGCGCCGAAAGCTCTCCCACCTTTTCGCGAACCAGAAACATGTTGTAGAGCACGCGATCCAGTTCCGCCAGCAGCGCGCGGCTGTCCTGCAATATCACCGCCAGCTGCTGGCGTTCTGCCGGCGACAACCCCTGGCTCAGCCGCTCTATTTTATCCAGATGCTGGATAATCTGGTTGCGCAGCTGCAGCCGTACCGTGGTATTCGGCGCCAGCAGAAATTCATTGAGCTGATCGACCACCAGGTTGAGATTCCCTTCAATCAGAAAAGCCGAATGGATGCGCGGAAAATACTCATCCAGCGAATAGCGGATCTGCGAACTTTGCTCATGCCATGAATAGAGGCTGACGCTGCTGACAATCAGCGTCAGCAGCGCTCCCATCAGAAAAGCCCCGCGTAGGCTGCTACTGATACTGATTTGCCGCAGACGTTGCAGCATGGACCTGCCCATCATTTCAGTTCTTCCAGTTTATTAATCGCCTGCCGCTGATTGTTGAGAAACCAGAGCTGCCACTCCATCATCTGCTGTTCCGCGAAGCTCTTATTGTCGAACTGAGCCAGCCAGGCTTCATCCTCGCTGCTCGCCGGATCGACCGGCACACGGGTCAGCAACGCGCGTATCTCGGGCAGCGGACGCTTGAGACGGGCCTCCGCGCTATGCAGCGCTCGCCAGGCATCTTTTAGCTGGGCAAGACGAAAGCTGATCGCCGTATCGAACATCCGTTGAACCAGACGCTGGCGTTTGAGGATCAGCCGATAGTTCAATGGCGGTTGATTCATCAGCACCGCCTGCTGCGCCGCCCGCGGATTGCCTGCCGCCAGCGGCGTTACCGGGTATTTCCCGGTATTAGCATCGGCGAGGATCGCCTGGCCCTCCGGGCTTAACAGATAGCGAATAAACCTCCGCGCCTCGCTGGCGTGCTGACTGTTTTTAAGCACCGCGACATAAGTCGGCGAAACCGCCGACTGCGGGAAATAGGTAAAAGCCAGGTGCGGATCGTTCAGCAGCAGATTGGCGTAGTTATCAATCACCGGACCGGCAACGCCCAGGCCGCTTTTAATCTTATCCGCCACCCCAAAGCTGCGGGATGAAATGGTCACGAGGTTTCCGGCACTCGTCAACAGCGTTTCCCATCCCTTAATCCAGCCCTTTTGTTGCAGCAGCGACTCCACCATCAGATGGTTGGTATCCGAACGCGACGGACTGCTCATCAGCAGCGCCCCCTGATAGCGGGGATCGGTCAGGTCATCCCAGTCCGCTGGCGCAGGCAGATGCCGTGTCATCAGCGCCGAGCGATTAATCAGCAAACCGAACCCGGAAATCGCCACGGCCACGGAGGTGGAGCGGATAGATTCCGGCACCAGATGTTGGCTGACTGCCGGCGCACCGCTGAACGGCGCCAGTTTTTGATGCTCCTGAAGATGCTGCAGCAGCATCGGCGACGAGGTCAGGATCAGATCGACATTTTCGGCATTTGCCGTATCAAGCAGCTGTTCCAGCGAGGCGCTGGTACGGTTGAGCGTCCTGATCATCACTGACCCCGGCTCCGTCTGCCAGCGATCGATAATCCACACGGTGGCGCTGGGAGAAAATGTCGTCGCCATCACCAGCTCATTGCTTTGCGCCGCACAGGGTCTCAGCCAGGCGGTCAGCAGCATCAGCGCGAGCATTTTGCTCACTATCCCGCCCCGACGAAGAGACATGTTTGTGATCCCGTTCATAAATATTGAAATACCGTAAAAATAGCGTTGAGACAAAACTTACCCGTTTATGAAATCTGGCGAATTAATCACCGCGACCGGCAAAATAGTCAAACGGGCGTCCGGGAATATCAGGAAAGATTACCAGATAATGATTGGGGAATTTGCTGGTATCCGCACAAGCCTGACATAAAATCAGCGCAAAATTATTTCCGCAGGCTCTCGCTCATTCAATATGAGTCAAAAGTAACCTATCAATTCATTATTTTGAGTCAGTTTTGACTCATTTCGACGATTTGTATTTTATAGCCGCTTATTTCACCCTTCAGGTCGAATACTCCTGATGTTCACATCAATATAAAATACAGGTGACGACATGTTATCATTATTAAAAAAAGGGCCGTCGGCGAATAAAGTTCCTGCTGAGAAAATTCAGGCAACTTATGGTCGATACCGCATGCAGGCGCTGCTAAGCGTATTTCTGGGATATCTGGCGTACTATATTGTGCGCAATAACTTCACATTATCCACGCCCTATCTGAAAGAGCAGTTAGACCTTAGCGCCACGCAGATCGGTTTGCTCAGCAGCTGTATGCTGATAGCGTACGGTATCAGTAAAGGCGTGATGAGCAGTCTTGCGGATAAAGCCAGCCCGAAAGTGTTTATGGCCTGCGGTCTCGTACTGTGCGCAATCGTCAACGTCGGGTTAGGATTCAGTACCGCATTCTGGATCTTCGCTGCGCTGGTTGTCCTGAACGGCCTGTTTCAGGGGATGGGGGTCGGCCCCTCTTTTATTACCATCGCTAACTGGTTCCCGCGTCGGGAGCGTGGCCGCGTAGGGGCTTTCTGGAATATTTCCCATAACGTCGGCGGCGGGATTGTCGCCCCGATCGTCGGCGCTGCATTTGCGATTCTCGGTACCGAGCACTGGCAGAGCGCCAGCTACATTGTGCCGGCCTGCGTGGCGGTGGTATTCGCCATCAGCGTACTGGTGCTGGGTAAAGGTTCGCCGCGCGAGGAAGGCCTGCCTTCGCTGGAGGAGATGATGCCGGAAGAAAAAGTGGTGCTGAAGACCAAACATAATCAGCAAGCGCCGGAGAACATGAGCGCGTTCCAGATCTTCTGCACCTACGTCCTGCGCAACAAAAACGCCTGGTATGTCTCCTTCGTCGATGTCTTTGTCTACATGGTGCGTTTCGGCATGATCAGCTGGCTGCCTATCTATCTGCTGACGGTGAAACATTTTTCTAAAGAGCAGATGAGCGTCGCCTTCCTGTTTTTTGAGTGGGCAGCGATTCCTTCTACCCTACTGGCCGGGTGGCTTTCCGACAAGCTGTTCAAAGGGCGCCGGATGCCGTTAGCCATGATCTGCATGGCGCTAATCTTCATCTGTCTGATCGGCTACTGGAAAAGCGAATCTCTGCTGATGGTCACGGTATTCGCGGCGATTGTGGGCTGCCTGATTTACGTCCCGCAGTTTCTGGCCTCGGTCCAGACCATGGAGATCGTCCCCAGCTTTGCCGTTGGTTCAGCCGTGGGTCTGCGCGGATTTATGAGCTATATCTTTGGCGCCTCGTTAGGCACCAGCCTGTTTGGCGTGATGGTCGATAAAATGGGCTGGCACGGCGGGTTCTATCTGCTGATGGGCGGGATCGTCTGCTGCATCCTGTTCTGCTACCTCTCTCATCGCGGCGCGCTGGAGCTTGAGCAACAGCGTAAAATCACCGAGCAGGAAGAGGCCCGGCTGGCGCTGGCTGACGCACAGTAAGCGCCTGATAACGTAGAAAGAAAGTGCCAGCCTGCTGGCACTTTTGGCCTTACGCAGAGTTGGCCGTCGTTACGCAGACACCCTTAAATAGGGCGCAATGCTCGCTAATTTTTCCCGGGTTTCCGTCAGTTCGCGTTCCGGCGTCGATTGCGCAATGATCCCCGCCCCCGCCTGTATCCAGCAGCGCTGGCTGTCCTGAAATACGGATCGCAGGACTAACGCCGCATCAAAGCGCGTGTCCTCCAGCAGCAGCACCGCCCCGGAATAGAGCTCCCGCGGCGTCTTCTCAATTTGCATAATCGCGCTCAGGGCCGCATTCTTGGGGATACCCGAGGCGGTAATCGACGGAAACAGCACGGTAAATGCATCCCAGGCATCCTTACTTTCCGCAAGCTGGCCGCTGACGCAAGATCCCAGATGCTGAACGCTACCGCGCTGGCGAACCGACATCAAATCTTCAACCACCACGCTGCCCGGCTGGCAGACCACCGCCAGTTCAGCGATCGCCTCCTTCACCGACAGGATGTGCTCCAGCACCTCTTTACCGTCATGCAGCAACTCGGTCTCTTTCTCCTTATTCTGCTGCGGATCCCCCATTCGATCGCGGGTACCCGCAAGGGGTTCAGTGACGACTTTGCTTCCGCTGACCGACATCACCAGCTCCGGGCTAAACCCCAGCGCTTCTCGCCCCTGCTGGCGAAACATAAACGAACGGGTGGGCGTATTGGCCTGCCGCCCGCATAATAGCGTGGAGGGCATATCAATACGCGATGGCAAGGCAATAGCCCGCGAGACAATCGCTTTGACATATTCACCGCGGCGGATCGCCGAAACCACGCGCGCCACCTGCTCCTGATAGGCCTCACCGTTGTCAGCGGTATCTACAGTCACGGTGTTACACGGCGTCGCCGTACCGGCTGCTTTTACCCACTCGCACAGACGTCGGCATTCGCTGGCGGTGTCGGCAGAAACGGTGACATTTCCCTGTTCAAAAATCAGTTCTTCACGGGGAACGGTTAACGTCAGCAATGGCCACTCGCCAGCGTGATAGGCTATCCCACGGGTATGCGCCGCAAAGTTAAACCCGACCTGGCCATATACCCGACGCCCTTTCACCTGAGGATGGGCCATAAAACGACGCGCGCAGTCGGTAATGGAATCCACCGCCCATTGCTGCTCTCCGTCCGCATTGATAAAGGTCGCCCGCGTGCCGTCAGCATTAATGATCAACCGTGCCTGGCATCCTTTGCCGATATACCAACACGGTTGCCGCTCATAGACATAGCACTCTTCATCGGCGAACTGGCGTAAGACGCCACAAATCGTCGGCAGCCGCCGTTCCTCTGGGAGCGCCAGATGTAAAAATTCACTGATTTTCATCCCTTACCTCTCTGTGTTATTCCCGGATCCTTCAATTGCGTTTGTCGAATGCAGCCGGGCAGAAGCAATCCACGCTGCCAGCAGCGTGAATGCGCCGCCAAACATAAAGCAGGCCGCATAGCCAAAATGCTGCGCAATTACGCCGCCAACCACGCCGGCCAGAATGGCGATGGCGGCATCAGTACATTGAAAGAGCGTAAAATCGACGCCAGCCTGCAGAGGCGATGAAAGCGTCATCAGCGTGGCGTAAAGACAGACCAGGGCGCAGGCCAGCGAAATGGATTGCAGGATGATCAGCCCCTGGAGTAACGGCAGCCGCAAATGTCCCGGCGCCAGCAGCAACGTCGTTACTATTGCCATCAGCACGACGCCCTGGAGGCCATAAGCCGCAAGCAGCGCTCTGCCGGGGGAGGTGTATTTCATCAGCACCCCGCCCGCCAGCGTTCCTGCGATACCAGCCGCGATATTGCCAGCGCTGAATAGCGCGCCGAGCGCCGACATGCTCAACCCCTGATCCAGCAGCAGCGGCGCCAGAAGAGGCAACACGAACCGCATCCCGGTATTCAGCATCAGCACCAACAGTAAACCCAGCCGCGCCTGTCGCCTTTTAAGCGCATAACCCAACGCCGGAACATGCGGTACAGACGTGATGCGCATGGGTTCGGCAATGCGCCACAGGGGAACGGATAAGACCAGGATCAGCGCCGCCATGATCAGCATGGCCACCGGCCAGTCGAATGCCGCCGCTAGCATCAGGAAGACGCCGCCGCCGCACATCATTCCCAGATAGCTGCCGCCGACCTGGACGCTGTTTCCCCAGCCGTAACCTGCGCGACTGAGCTGATCGACACAAAAGCCGTCGCTGGCAATATCGATGGTGGCGGCAACCGTACCCGCGAGTAAAAACAGCGCAAACAACGCGGCGATTTGCGTGTCGAGAAATCCCCCAGTTCGCCCGACCGCGCCGGTCGCAGCGGCAACCGTCAGGATCGCCACCAACCCGACCTGACCCCGGAGGATTAACAGGCGGGAACGACGCTCCGGGCGATCGGGCGGCAGGCGCCAGCGCTCAATCCACGGCGCCCAGATAAACTTCAGCGCCCAGGGCAACATAAACAGCGTTGTCGCGCCGGCAAGGGCCAGCGAGCCGCCGGCGGCGCGCACCAGCGCAGGCAGGGACTGCATAGAGAGCGCCGATACCAGGCTCTGCGTCACATAGATCCCGGCAATGGCAAAAATCACCCGTCCGGTCGTTAACGGTTTCACCTGCGACTGAACATCACTCATGCAGTCGCTCCTCAGATGCGTCAACCTCTGCATCACGCCAGACGCGCGCGGCCATTTGCGCCTGCCACAGCGCCTGGTAACGTCCCTGACGGGAGAGAAGCTGCGCATGCGTGCCCTGTTCAACCACTTCTCCCTCTTCCATCACCAGGATGTTTCCGGCCCCGGCGATGGTTGACAGGCGATGGGCGATGATAATTACCGTCCGGTTGTGAACCAGATGATCAATAGCTTTCTGTACCGCCAGTTCGCTATCAATATCCAGCGCGGCGGTCGGCTCATCGAGAATGACGATCGGCGCATCTTTCAATAAGGCCCTGGCAATGGAAATTCGCTGGCGCTCGCCGCCCGAGAGCTGCCCGCCCATCTCGCCCATTGGCGTCAGCCAGCCTTGCGGAAGACGGGAAATGAATTCAAGACACTGCGCCGCGCGGGCGGCCTCTTCCACCTCCTGCTGCGTGGCCTGCGGGCGGGCAATAAGGAGATTCGCCAGCAGCGTGTCATCAAACAGCCAGACATCCTGAAACACGACGGAAATCAGGCTATTGAGCTGTTCCGCCGTCAGATGACGAATATCGACGCCACCGATAGAAATCTCTCCCTGCTGCGGATCGGCATAGCGCATTAACAGTTTGCTGACCGTGGTTTTACCGGCGCCTGAGGCGCCCACCAGCGCGCTCATGCTGGCGGCCGGAAAGGTCAAAGAGAGGTTGTTGAGCGCGGGATCGCCGCTGTCATCATAGCGGTAGCAAATGGTGTCAAAGCGGATATCGTAACGCTCCGGCATCTCGCCGCGTTCTGCGACGGGAAGCGGCGGGATCGCCATAAACTGCTCAATACGCTGCAGGGCGCTGGCGATCAGTTCCACCACCGAGGTGTAGCTGATAAACATCGCCATCGGTTCCGAAAAACGCATTATCATCGCGGCGGCGGCTATCAAAAAGGCAAGGTTCAGGGTCCCCGTTACTACCCAGACCACCCCGGCTAACACGACCACCTGCAGGCCCAGCTCCACAACGCCGGCGATCAGCATCGTCGCGCCGGCGCTCTGGCGATGCGTGCGGCTCTGCAAGCTTTCCAGCGCATTAAAATGCGCCAGCAACGCCCGGCTTTTTTCGCCATCGCTGCCGCAGGTACGCAAAACCATCATCCCTTGCGCAAATTCAACGATATCCCCGCTCAGCCGCTGGTGCGCTTCGCCCAGGGTCTGCATTTGTCGGCGCATCGCCGGCCGGCGCCAGTAATAAAACGGCACCAGCATGGGAAAGATCAGCAACATCACCAGCCCCAGCCGCCAGTCGATCCACAACGTTGCCAGCGATGCGGTCAGCGGAGTGACGATGGTTAAAAGCAAAATATTGGCTATCGCAATCACATAGTTGAGATTTTCATCCACGCTGCCCAGCAACAAGGCGTTCGTTTCGCCCGCTCTGCCGCGCTGGAGTCTTTCCAGCGGCACGCGGCGTAGCTGTTCGCCCAGGCGCAGGCGCAGTTCATGGGTGGCCTGCGCCAGATGACCACGGTATTCAAAGCCCAGCCCATACCAGCGTAGCGCCAGCGCCGCGAACGCCGCAGCGCTGAAAGCCAAAGCCCAGGTGAGAAGCGGCGATGCTTCACCACGTAATAGCGCATCAACGATCGGATAGAGGCAGGCAAAGGCAATCCCCTGCATCAATGCCGCCAGCAGCAGCGCAATCATACTGCGCCGCAGCATCCCTGCCTGACTGCCAACGCTGGAGATAAGCTGGCGCCAGATGACGCGCCAGGCCAGGTTATCCGCGGGATTAATGGCTTTCATTTTCCGCCTCCTCTGGTTGTGTTCTCCCCGGCATCCATTGCTGCGCCTGCTGATAGCGCAGCCACAGCTGCTGATACAAGCCGCCCTGGGCTAACAGTTGCCGATGACTCCCGCGTTCACGGAGCCGCCCGTCGGAAAACAGCAGTATCATATCGGCGTGAGTCACCATGGAGAGTCGATGCGCGACCATGATGACCGTCCGGCCGCGCATGGCCGCCGCAAGGGCTTTGATCAGCGCCGCTTCGTTTTCCGGATCGGCAAACGCCGTCGCCTCATCGAGCACAAGAATGGGGCGATCCTGCAACAGCGCCCGGGCGATGGTGATGCGCTGCCGCTGACCGCCGGAGAGAAAGACGCCGCGCTCCCCGACGCGGGTGCTGTACCCCTCCGGCAACGCGCTGATAAATTCATGGGCCTGCGCCACTCTGGCCGCCGATATCACCGCTTCCAGCGGCGTATCCGGCGCGCCCAGACGAATGTTATTGGCGATGGTGTCGGCAAAAAGGAAGTTGTCCTGGAATACAAACGAGATTTGCTGCATCAAGGTGTCCGTCTGCATATCGCGCAGATCCACGCCGCCGATGCGAATATGGCCTTTATCGGGATCGGCATAACGCAGCAGGAGTCGCGCCACGGTGCTTTTCCCGGCGCCGCTCGGCCCGACCAGCGCCACTATTTTTCCGGCAGGTACATGAAAGCTCACCTCCTGCAGCGCCGCGCCTGCGCGCGCTTGTGGATAATGAAAACTCACCTGCTCAAAGGTAATGCTCGCATCGTTCGGCTGCCGATCGACAAGCGGACGGGAGAGTTCCGGCATCGCGAGAACCTGATAAATACGCTGAATGCTTAAACGCGTTTGCGCGACCAGGTTATTGAGCATCATCATGGGCATCACCGCTTCCGCCATCCCGCTGCCCAACAGTAAAACGGCCACCCAGGCGATAAAATCGAGGCTGCCCGCCTGCATCAGGCCGTATCCGCACCAGATCAGAACGAATAAGGTCGGCAGCGGATTGAGGATCGAGAATGAAAAACGCGCTGAAAAGCCGGCTTTGCGATACCAGATTTTGAGCACATCGACCCACTCCTCAAGGGCATGCTGATAGCGCAAAAAGCTGGTGCTGCCGCTATCAAACGTTCTGACCACCGGCATGGCCTGCACGAACTCAATCACCGCGGCGCTGACCTGCTCGCGCGCCTGATGATAACGCTGAGCCATCTCTCCCGAGCGCTGGCGGGCGAGAGTAAGTATCAGTGAACCCAATGCCAGCACACCCAGCGTGGCAATGGCCAGTCGCCAGTCCAGCCAGAACAGGATAGCGGCGGTCGCCAGGGGCATGACTATCGCGCGAGCGTACAGCGGCGTGCTGTCAGCAACGAAAATGTGTAACGACTTCACATCATCCAGCATCACCTTCGCCATCGCACCGCTGCCCATTTGCTGTAACGCGCCCGGGGCAAGCTGCACGGCTTTCTGCGCTAATCTGCTGCGCAGAATATTCTCCAGATGAAACGCCGCATAATGCGAGGTGTTAAATGCCTGCAGGCGCAGGACAAAAGTCAGCGCCACGCAGCCAAATAGCCCCCCCAACGACCAGAGTGGAATAACGTCGGGCGAGACGCGAAGATCGCGCAGGCTCCATGCCAGAAAAAGCAGCGCCGCAAGGCTGGTGATGGCCGCCAGACCCGCCAGCGCCATCGCCAGAATGACCTTCCGGCGAACCGGGGTTATCACCTGCCAGAGCGGAAACCGGGACAGAGATTCAGTATTGGATGATTGAGATGACATGGGAGTGGCTGAATTTCCTGATGAATTTTTACGGACGCCAAAAACGCTATTTCAGGGTGGCGTTCTGAGAATTAATGTGAATAATAACCATTATCAATTACTCATCTACCCCATTCGGTTCTATTTTTACCCGCATTGGTTAAAGCCACAGGGAGATAACCCGGTCATGACGGAGTCACCACAAACGCAATCTGCAATCTCAATTCATCAGTTGGTGGTCGGGAAACCCGCTAACGACGGTACTATCCCGGCCCAGTGTGAACTGCTGCGCTGTTCGTTGCAGGAAGGGATGGATATTTTGCTCTGGAGAGGCCATTTTGCGCAGCCTGAGACGTTACAGCTTCACGATGATCTGGGCAGGATTAACTTCTCGTGCATCCTCGAGGGCACCTCGCGTTTTGCCATCCAGGGGCTCAGACGCCACACCGAGTGGGAGCTGGCCCGCAATCGCCATTACATTACCCACACGCCAGATTGCCGCGGCAGCGCCGCCTACGGCGGCCGATTCGAGAGCATCACCCTCTCCTTCAGCCCTGAAACCCTCGCGCTGTGGGTACCGGATATCAGTACAGTCATTAAAAATAAGATCGACTCCCACTGCTGTTGCCAGCAGCAGCGCTGCAATGCGGAAACCCATTTAACGGCCCAGGCTTTGCGTCATGCGCTAATGCGGATGCACGGCGGATTCAGCCATGAACAAAAACCTTCGACGCTCTGGCTACAGGGACAGAGTCTGGTGATGCTAAGCCTGGTCCTGGATGAGCACCGCGAAGACGCCAGCTGCTTCTCCTGCCACTTCAACCCGGTGGAGCGCCAGAAACTGCTGCGGGCAAAGGATCTGCTGCTGGCCGATTTGACGCAGGCGCCGGGCGTTGCTGAGCTGGCGAGAGAGTCCGGTTTGAGCGTGCTGAAAATTAAGCGTGGCTTCCGCGTTCTGTTTAACAACAGCGTCTATGGCCTGTTTCAGGCTGAACGCATGCAGGAGGCACGAAGAAGGCTGGCCAATGGCAATACCTCCGTTATGACGGTAGCCGCCGATCTGGGCTACGCCAACGCCAGCCACTTCTCTGCCGCTTTCCAGAAACAGTTTGGCGTCACCCCTTCCAGCTTTAAACGCGTCATCTGATCGCCGATCGCCCCCTCCCCGCCAGCGGCCCGGAAACCCCCTCCGGGCCTCAGTGCTTTCCTCCAGTGATTAACCCGAAACGGGCATAAATAGACCCGTTTCGGGTAGCACTCAATTGTTAATAATTATTATTCTCATGTAAGGAGTGTTTTCCGCTAAGACGTGCCATCAGGAGGAAGAATGATTTCTGGCGCACCATCTCAGGAACCGCAGTTACCGGACAACGGCAACGCGGCTGATTATCAACAATTACGCGAGCGGCTCACGCAGGAGCTAAATTTAACGCCGCAGCAGCTACATGAAGCGTGCAATTTGATCCAGGCGGGCCTGGATTCAATCAGATTGATGAGATGGTTAGACTGGTTTCGTAAAAGGGGCTACCGCGTGACCCTGCGCGAACTGTATGCCGCCCCCACGCTGGGCGGGTGGCGCCAGCTGATGCGCAGCCGTTCCCCGGAGAAACCGGCGGAGGAAACGGCATCCGGCGAAAGCGTCTGGCCGACCATGACCGAGGGTACCCCCTTCCCTCTGACGCCGGTCCAGCATGCCTACCTGACGGGGCGAATGCCTGGACAGCCTCTCGGCGGCGTGGGCTGCCATCTGTATCAGGAGTTTGCCGGCTATTCTCTGACGGCGGAAAAGCTGGAACAGGCCATCGCGATCCTGATGCAGCGCCACCCGATGCTGCATATCGCCTTTCGCACCGACGGACAGCAGGTCTGGTTAAAGCAACCTTACTGGAACGGCGTCACGGTTCATGATCTGCGCCAGAACGACGCCGCCAGCCGCCAGGTCTATCTGGACGCCCTGCGCCAGCGCCTGAGCCACCGCCTTTTACGCGTGGAGATCGGCGAAACGTTTGATTTTCAGCTGACGCTGTTGCCCGATAATCGCCACTGCCTCCATGTCAATATTGACCTGCTGATTATGGATGCCTCCAGCTTTACGCTCTTCTTCGATGAGCTTAATGCTCTGCTGGCGGGCGAATCGCTGCCGGCTATCGACCCCCGCTATGATTTCCGCTCCTATTTGCTGCACCAGCAGAAGGTGCATCAACCGCTGCGAGCCGAAGCCCGCGCGTACTGGCTGGCGAAAGCGCCTGCGCTTCCTCCTGCGCCGCTCTTGCCGCTGGCCTGCGACCCCGCCGCGCTACGTGAAGTCCGTAATACCCGACGCCGCATGATTGTCCCGGCCAAACAGTGGCATGCGTTCAGCCAACGGGCCGGTGAGTACGGCGTCACCCCGACAATGGCGCTGGCAACCTGTTTTTCCGCCGTCCTGGCTCGCTGGAGTGGCCTGACGCGGCTGCTGCTCAACGTAACGTTATTCGACCGCCAACCGCTGCACCCGGCGGTTAGCGCTATGCTTGCCGACTTCACCAATATTCTGCTGCTGGATACCGCCTGCGACGGCGATACCGTCAGCGGCCTCGCGCAGAAGAATCAGCTGACCTTTACCGAAGACTGGGAGCATCGTCACTGGTCCGGCGTCGAACTCCTCCGGGAGCTCAAACGCCAGCAGCGCTATCCCCACGGCGCCCCGGTGGTATTTACCAGCAATCTGGGACGCTCTCTCTACAGCAGCCGCGCGGAACCGCCTTTGGGCGAGCCGGACTGGGGCATCTCGCAGACGCCGCAGGTGTGGATAGATCATCTGGCATTCGAACATCAAGGCGAGGTCTGGCTGCAATGGGACAGCAATGACGCTCTGTTCCCTCCGGCATTAGTAGCGACGTTGTTCGCGGCCTACTGCCAGCTGATTAACCAGCTCTGCGAAGATGACAGCGCATGGCAAAAACCGTTCCCGGATACCCTGCCCGCCAGGCAGCGCGCGATTCGCCAGCGGGTCAACGCGACCGACGCGCCCATTCCCGCAGGACTGCTGCATGAAGGCATTTTCCGCATCGCCCTCCAGCAGCCGGAGGCGCTTGCGGTCACAGATGCTCATTATCAGTGGAACTACCGTGAACTGACGGACTTTGCCCGCCGTTGCGCCGGCAGGTTAATCGCGTGCGGGGTGCAGCCGGGCGACAATGTGGCGATCGGCATGTCAAAAGGCGCGGGACAGCTGGTTGCGGTGCTGGCCGTACTGCTGGCCGGGGCGGTCTACGTTCCGGTTTCGCTGGACCAGCCCGCCGCGCGGCGCAAGAAAATCTATGCTGACGCCAGCGTTCGGCTGGTGCTCATTTGCCAGCACGACGCCAGCGCGTGGTCAGACGATGTTCCCCTGCTTGCCTGGCAGCCGGCCATTGAGGATGAACCGATCGGCAACCCGGTGGTTCGCGCACCGACACAACCGGCCTATATTCTCTACACCTCCGGTTCTACCGGCACACCGAAAGGCGTGGTCATTTCTCACCGGGGAGCGCTCAACACCTGTTGCGATATCAATAACCGCTATCAGGTAGGTCCAGGCGACAGGGTGCTGGCGCTGTCCGGCCTGCATTTTGATTTATCGGTATATGACATTTTTGGCGTCCTGAGCGCCGGCGGCGCGCTGGTTATGGTGATGGAAGAGCAACGGCGCGATCCCCGCGCGTGGTGTGAACTGATCCGACGCCATCAGGTCACGCTCTGGAACAGCGTCCCGGCGCTATTCGATATGCTACTGACCTGGTGCGAGGGTTTTGCCGACGCTGCGCCGGCAAATCTGCGCGCGGTAATGCTTTCCGGCGACTGGATCGGTCTCGATCTTCCCGCCCGCTTTCGGGCCTATCGGCCGCAAGGGCAGTTTATCGCCATGGGCGGCGCCACCGAGGCGTCTATCTGGTCTAACGTCTGCGAGGTCAGAGAGGTTCCTGAGCACTGGCGCGCCATCCCCTACGGTTTTCCGTTGGCTAACCAGCGCTACCGGGTAGTCGATGAGCGGGGCCGGGACTGCCCCGACTGGGTGCCCGGCGAATTGTGGATTGGCGGCCTCGGGGTCGCTGAAGGCTATTTCAACGATCCTCTGCGCAGCGAGCAGCAGTTTTTGACGCAATCGGGCGAGCGCTGGTATCGCACCGGCGATGTCGGCTGCTACTGGCCAGACGGTACCTTAGAGTTCCTCGGCCGCCGCGATAAGCAGGTCAAGGTCGGGGGATATCGCATCGAGCTGGGCGAAATTGAGAGCGCGCTCGGCCAGGTGGCGGGCGTGAAACAAGCCACCGTTCAGGCGATCGGGGAGAAAGAGAAGACCCTGGCGGCCTGGGTTGTTCCCCAGGGGGAGGCTTTTTGCGTTCCCCATCATCGCGATCCGTTGCTGCCGCAGGAATGGCGTACCCTGGCAGGAACGCTGCCCTGCTGCGCCTGCCCGCCAGAAATCTCCGCCGCTCAGGTCGCTGATTTTCTGCAGTATCGCCTGTTAAAACTGCATCCGGGCCACGCCTCTGACGTCGATCCGCTCTCCCTGATCGATTCGCTCGCTATCCAGCCGCGCTGGCAGGCCGTGATGGAACGCTGGTTAGCCTTTCTTGCGGCTCAACAGCGGCTGCAGCCCGCCGCTGAGGGTTATCAGGTCTGCGCGGCAGAAGCGCCGGAAAAGCGCCATCCTTCGTTCAGCGGGCATGACCTCACCTTAATGCAGATTCTTCGCGGCGCGCGCCACGAACTGTCATTACTGAATGATGCGCGGTGGTCGCCGGAAAGTCTGGCTTTCGACCATCCGGCCAGCGCCTTGTATATCGAGGAGCTGGCGACAATGTGCCAACAGCTTTCCCGACGTTTACAGCGCCCGGTACGTCTGCTGGAGGTGGGGGTCCGCACCGCCCGCGCCGCAGAGTGCCTGTTGTCCCGCCTCAACGCTGGCGAGGTTGAGTATGTCGGGCTTGAACATAGCCAGGAGCTGCTGCTGAGCGCCAGACAGCGGCTTGCCCCATGGCCTGATGCCCGTCTGGCCCTCTGGAATGCAGAGACGCTGGCGGCGCACGCGCATTCGGCGGACATTGTCTGGCTGAATAATGCCCTGCATCGTCTGCTGCCAGAAGATCCCGGACTCCTTACGACCTTACAACGGCTCGCCGTCCCCGGAGCGCTGCTCTACGTCATGGAGTTTCGCCAGTTGACGCCGTCTGCCCTGCTCAGCACGCTTCTGTTAACCGCTGGACAACCGGAGGCTTTACTGCATAACAGCGCAGCGTGGGCAACAATATTCAGCGCCGCCGACTTCAGCTGTCAGCATGGCGATGAAATCGGCGGATTACAACGCTTCCTCGTCCAGTGCCCGGCCAGCCAGATGCGCCGGGACCCGCGTAAACTACAGGCCGCCCTTGCCGAACGCTTGCCCGGGTGGATGGTGCCGCAACGGATCCACTTCCTTGACGCTTTCCCGCTGACCGCTAACGGAAAAATTGACTATCAGGCGCTGACCCGTCGCCATACCCCTGAGGCGGAAACACTGGCCGAAGCGGATTTACCTCAGGGCGATACGGAAACATGCGTGGCCGCCATCTGGCAGCAGCTGTTGTCGATCGGCACCGTCACTCGGGAGACCGACTTTTTCCAGCAAGGCGGCGACAGCCTGCTGGCCACCCGTCTGACCGGACAGCTCCATCAGGCGGGTTATACCGCGCAATTAAGCGATCTGTTTAATCATCCCCGACTGGCGGATTTTGCCGCTACCCTGCGTAAAACCGACCTCCCGGTCGAACAGCCATTCACCCACTATCCTGAAGATCGCTACCAGCCTTTCGCGCTTACCGACGTGCAGCAGGCCTACCTGGTCGGACGGCAGCCGGGGTTTGCCCTGGGCGGCGTAGGCTCCCACTTCTTCGTTGAATTTGAGGTTGCCGATCTGGATATCCGCCGGCTGGAGAGGGTCTGGAATCGTTTAATCGTCCGCCACGATATGCTGCGCGCCGTTGTTCACGATGGACAGCTGCAGGTTCTCGAACAGACTCCCCCCTGGATCATACCCGCGCACGTTTGCCCAACGCCAGACGAGGCGCTGCGGCTACGTGAAAAACTGGCGCATCAGGTACTCAACCCCGAAATCTGGCCGGTATTCGATCTCCAGGTCGGATACGTCGACGGGATGCCCGCCCGACTCTGGCTGTGCCTGGATAACCTGTTGCTTGACGGGCTAAGCATGCAGATCCTGCTGGCGGAGCTGGAAAACGGCTATCGCTATCCGCAACAGCTGCCGCCGCCGCTCCCCGTCACTTTCAGGGATTATCTGCAGCAACCCGCGCTGCGGGCGCCAGACCCAGACTCCCTGGCCTGGTGGCAGACTCAGCTGGACGATATCCCTCCGGCGCCGGCGCTGCAGCTGCGCTGCTTGCCTCAGGACGTTGCGACGCCGCGCTTTGCCCGCCTGAACGGGGCCATGGACAGCGCGCGCTGGCGCCGATTGAAACAGCGGGCGGCTGAAGCCCACCTTACCCCGTCGGCCTTACTCTTATCGGTATGGTCGACGGTGCTCTCGGCATGGAGCGCGCGGCCTGACTTCACGCTTAACCTGACGCTTTTCGACCGCCGTCCGGTGCATCCCCAAATCAACCAGATTCTGGGCGACTTCACCTCGCTGATGCTGCTGAGCTGGCGGCCTGGCGACAACTGGCTGCACAGCGCGCAGCGACTGCAGCAGCGCCTGAGCCAGAGCCTCAATTATCGCGATGTATCCGCCATCCGCGTGATGCGTCAGCTGGCGCAACGGCAAAATCTGCCCGCCGTGACCATGCCGGTCGTCTTCACCAGCGCGCTCGGCTTCGCGCAGGATAATTTCCTCGCCCGGCGCAATTTACTCAAACCGGTCTGGGGTATCTCGCAGACGCCGCAGGTCTGGCTCGATCACCAGGTTTATGAGTCCGAAGGTGAATTGCGCTTTAACTGGGATTTTGTCGCCGCCCTGTTTCCTGCCGAACAGGTGGAGCGGCAGTTTGCCCAGTATGGCGAATTGCTCAATCGGATGGCCGAGGAAGAGAGCTGCTGGCAGCTTCCGCTCGCCGCGCTGGTTCCCCCCGTTAAACTCGCGGAACCAAGCCCCGCTCCCGCTCCGCGCGGTTGCCCTGAGCGCCCGGTGTCCGGCGTGGCGGCGGACGAGAGCACTGTCCGTCTGATTTGCGACGCCTTTCGCGAGGTGGTGGGCGAATCGATTATGCCCGCGGATAACTTTTTTGAGGCGGGCGCCACGTCGCTAAATCTGGTGCAGCTGCACGTTTTGTTACAACGTCACGAATTTTCCACGCTGACGCTGCTTGATCTCTTTACCCACTCCTCTCCAGCCGCTCTGGCCGAATACCTTACCGGCGTCGCGATGGAGGAGAAAGCCCCACGCTCTCGCCCGGTTCGCCGACGCCAGCGGCGGATTTAGCGCGAACCAAACTGATTTTTTCCGGGACGCCGTCGCGCAAGCGCGGCGTGCCATTGACTTTGTGACTCTTAGGAAACGAGACCGATTATGGATAACTTGCGCTTCTCTTCTGCGCCGACAGCAGATTCCATTGATGCATCGATCGCTGAACGCTACCCGGACTGCGAACCTGTCGCGGTGATCGGCTACGCCTGCCATTTTCCTGAAGCGCCCGATGGCGAAACGTTCTGGCACAACTTGCTGGAAGGCCGTGAATGCAGCAGGCGCTTTACCCGCGAGGCGCTGCTGGCCGCCGGTCTGGATGCCGCGGTGATTGACGATCCTCATTACGTCAATATCGGGACGATTTTAGACAACGCCGACTGCTTCGACGCCGCCCTGTTTGGCTACTCGCGGCAAGAAGCCGAATCTATCGATCCGCAGCAGCGGCTGTTTTTGCAGGCGGTCTGGCATGCGCTGGAGCATGCCGGCTATGCCCCCGGCGCCGTCCCCCACAAGACCGGCGTTTTCGCCTCTTCCCGGATGAGCACCTATCCCGGCCGCGAAGCCCTGAACGTCACGGAAGTCGCGCAGGTCAAGGGTCTGCAGTCGCTGATGGGTAATGATAAGGACTATATTGCCACCCGCGCCGCGTATAAGCTCAATCTGCACGGCCCGGCGCTATCGGTACAGACCGCCTGCTCCAGTTCGCTGGTTGCGGTGCATCTGGCCTGCGAAAGCCTGCGCGCGGGGGAATCCGATATGGCGGTGGCCGGCGGCGTGGCGCTCTCTTTCCCCCAGCAGGCGGGCTACCGCTACCAGCCCGGGATGATTTTCTCTCCCGATGGCCACTGTCGCCCTTTTGACGCCTCGGCAGAAGGCACCTGGGCCGGCAACGGTCTCGGCTGCGTGGTACTGCGCCGCCTGAGAGATGCGCTGCTGTCAGAGGATCCGATTATTGCCGTGATCCTCTCCAGCGCGGTCAACAACGACGGTAGCCGAAAAGTGGGTTATACCGCGCCGTCGGTGGCAGGACAGCAAGCGGTCATCGAAGAGGCGTTAATGCTGGCGGCGATCGATGACAGACAGATTGGCTACATTGAAACCCACGGTACCGGCACGCCGCTGGGAGACGCGATTGAAATTGAAGCGCTGCGCAACGTTTATGCGCCCCGCCCGCCGCATCAGCGCTGCGCGCTCGGTTCGGTAAAAAGCAATGTTGGCCATCTGGATACGGCGGCCGGGATTGCCGGGTTGCTGAAAACCGTCCTCGCGGTCAACCGCGGACAAATTCCACCGATGCTAAATTTTGCCACGCCAAACCCGGCGCTCAAGCTCGACGAAAGCCCGTTCACCGTGCCGGTGACGGCCCAGGCGTGGCAGGACGAAATACGCTACGCGGGCGTCTCCTCCTTTGGCATTGGCGGCACAAACTGCCACATGATCGTCGCCTCGCTGCCCGATGAGCTCAGATTACCGTTGCCTGGTGCGGATGACGGAAGCAGGAGCACCGCGCTGCTGCTCAGCGCCGCCAGCGACACCGCGTTGCGGCAGCTGGCTACGGACTATGCTCGGGCGCTGAGGGAAAACGCGGATGCCAGTAATCTGGCCTTCACGGCTTTGCGCGCCCGCCGTCTCGATCTCCCCTTTCGTCTGGCGACGGCATTAAATGATGATACCGCCGCTGCCCTTAGCGCCTGGGCTGGAGAACAGGCCGGGGCGCCGGTTTATAGCGGCCACGGCGTCAGCGGTAAGCAGGTGTGGCTGTTTACCGGGCAGGGCTCGCACTGGCGGACCATGGGCTACGCCATGTTCCAGCGTTCGAAGGTGTTTGCCGACACGCTTGAACGCTGTTTTTCCGCCTGTCGTGAAATGCTCACGCCCTCCCTGCGCGACGCGATGTTTAATCCCGACTCGGCGCAGCTGGAGGAGATGACCTGGGCGCAGCCGGCCATCGTTGCCTTTGAAATCGCCATGGCGGCGCACTGGCGCGCCGAGGGATTGCAGCCGGATTACGCCATCGGTCACTCGGTGGGCGAATTTGCCGCCGCCGTGGTCTGCGGACACTATACGATTGAACAGGTTATGCCGCTGGTTTGCCGCCGCGGGGCGCTGATGCAGCTGTGCGCAAACGGCGCGATGGTGGCGGTGTTCGCGCAAGAAGAGGCGCTGATGCCGCTGGCCCGCCAGTTTGAGCTGGATCTGGCGGCAAACAACGGCACCCGGCATACGGTCTTTTCCGGGCCGGAAGCCCGTATTGCGGAATTTTGCGCCGCGCTTTCGCAGCGTGATATCAGCTATCGTCGCCTGAGCGTTTCCGGCGCGGCGCACTCCGCCTTACTGGAGCCGATACTCGATCGTTTTCAGGACGCCTGCGCCGGGCTGCACGCAGAGCCCGGGCAGCTACAGCTTATTTCCACCCTCACCGCCGGGGCCATAGATGCGTCGACGCTCAATCAGGCGGATTACTGGCGCCGCCATATGCGCCAGCCGGTGCGCTTTATCCAGAGTATTCAGGCGGCGCACAAGCTCGGCGCCCGCGTTTTTGTAGAGATGGGACCCGATGCCCAGCTGATTGCCTCCGGCCAGCGCGAATACCGGGATAACGCTTACTGGATAGCCAGCGCCCGCCGTAACCAGGAGGCGAGCGCTGTCCTGAATCAGGCGCTGCTCCAGCTGTACGCCGCTGGCGTCACCCTGCCGTGGGCAGACTTACTGGCGGGCAATGGGCAACGTATCTCTGCGCCACGCTATCCGTTCGCGACCGAGCGTTACTGGAAAGAGCACGTTTCCAACGTCTGCGAGCCTGACGACGTCGTGCTGTCCGCCGGCGCTGAGGTGGCGAGTCGCGCCGCGGCAGCGCTCGATCTTCCCCGGCTGGAAGCGCTTAAACGCTGCGCCACGCGGCTACACGCCATCTATGTCGATCGGCTGGTACAACGCTGTGCGGACGATGCCATTGCCAGCGGCGTCGACGCCATGACCATTATGCGCCGCGGCCGTCTGCTGCCGCGCTACCAGCAGCTGCTTCAACGCCTGCTGAATAACTGCGTGGCCGACGGCGACTACCGCTACGCTGACGGGCGTTATTTCCGCGCCCGCCCGATTGAACATGAGCAGAGGGAAGCTCTGCTGGCGGAGCTTGCTGGCTATTGTGAAGGTTTTCAGGCTATTCCCGAGACCATCGCCCGCGCCGGCGAACGGCTGTATGAAATGATGAGCGGCGAGGAAGAGCCGGTGGCGATCATCTTCCCGCAGGGCGCCTCCGACGGCGTGGAGGTCCTCTATCAGGAATTCAGCTTTGGCCGCTATTTCAACCAAATCGCCGCCGGTATCTTACGCGGTCTCGTCCAGACGCGTCAGCCCCAGCGCCCTTTACGAATCCTGGAAGTCGGCGGCGGTACCGGCGGCACCACCGCGTGGCTGCTGCCGGAACTCAACGGCGTTCCGGCGCTGGAGTACCACTTCACCGATATCTCCGCCCTGTTTACCCGCCGCGCCCAGCAGAAATTCGCCGACTATGGCTTTGTGCGCTACCACGAACTGGATCTCGAAAAAGAGGCGCAGTCCCAGGGGTTCCAGGCAAACTCATACGATCTTATCGTGGCGGCGAACGTAATCCACGCCACTCGCCATATTGGCCGCACGCTCGATAATCTGCGCCCTCTGCTCAAACCGGGCGGACGCCTGCTGATGCGCGAAATCACCCAGCCAATGCGTCTGTTTGATTTCGTTTTTGGCCCGCTGGTGCTTCCGCTCCAGGATATCGACGCCCGCGAAGGCGAGCTCTTCCTCACCCCCCAACAGTGGCAGCAGCAGTGTCGCCGCGCCGGATTCAGCAAAGTGGCGTGGCTACCGCAGGAGGGTAGCCCGACCGCCGGTATGAGCGAACATATCATTCTCTCCACGCTGCCCGGTCAGGGGATATCCTCGTCATCAGCATCCGCGCTGGGGCAGACGTTGCCGGATAACGCTGATGATCTCGCCGACTGGTCCGATTGCGCGGGTCAGCCGGAACGGTTTAACGCCCGCTGGCAGGAGGCCTGGCGGCGGCTCTCAGCGCGGCACGGCGACAATTCCCCCGTGGAACCGCCCCAGGTCAGCCCCCCGCAGTGGCTGGGGGAGGTGCGCTTAAGCTGGCGAAACGCCGCCTTTTCCCGCGGCGAGATGCGCGTGGAAGCCCGTCATCCTGATGGCGAGTGGCTGCCGCTGGCTCCCGCCGCGCCTGTTCCTGCGCCGCAGACGCATTATCAATGGCGCTGGACGCCCTTCAGCGCCGCCAGCGATGGCCGCCCACTGGCATTTCGCTTCAGCGCCGGTACGCTTGCGCACGAAAATGAGCTGGCGCAATGCGGTATCCTTCACGATCCGCAGGCCGCTTCGGTGCTCATTATTGTCGAGGAGAGCGAACAGACGCTGGCGTTAGCGAAACAAGTGAAGGAGGCCCTGACCACCGGCGCCGGAGGATTGATTGCGATCACTCGCCGCGCGTGGCAGGTTGAGGAGAATGAGGCGCTCGCCGCGTCTCATCACGCTCTGTGGGCTTTGCTTCGCGTCGCGGCCAATGAACAGCCGGAACGCTTGATTGCCGCCATCGATCTGGCCGAAAACACGCCATGGGAAACGCTGCGTCAGGGATTGAGCGCCGTCTCCCTTTCTCAGCGCTGGCTCGCCGCAAGGGGCAACGCCCTCTGGCTCCCCTCCCTGGCGCCGAATCCAGGGCGCGCCGCCGATCTTCCGGCAAATGTCTTCGCTGGCGATACCCGCTGGCATCTGGTGACCGGCGCGTTTGGCGGATTGGGCCGCCTTGCCGTTAACTGGCTCAAGGAAAAAGGGGCGCAACGTATTGCCCTGCTGGCGCCGCGCGCGGATGCCTCCTGGCCGGGCGACATCAAGGGCGTGCAAATCCGCGTCTGCCGTTGTGATGTTGGCAACGCCCGACAGCTGACCAGGGTTCTCGATAAGCTGGCGGGCGATGGCGGCATTGCCGGGGCGATCCACGCCGCAGGCGTATTGGCTGATGGGCCGCTGCAGGATCTGGACGATCGCCAGCTGGCCGCGGTTTTCGCGGTGAAAGCGCAGGCGGCAGACCAGCTGCGGCAAAGCCTGAGCGACCACAACGCACGCTATCTTATTCTTTACTCCTCCGCAGCCGCCGCCCTCGGCGCGCCGGGTCAAAGCGCCCATGCGCTGGCCTGCGGCTATCTGGACGGGCTGGCGCGGCAACATACTTCTGATGATACTCCGAAAACGATAACCATTGCCTGGGGCGCCTGGGGGGAAAGCGGTCGGGCGGCCACGCCGGAAATGCTGGCGACGCTGGCCAGCCGCGGCATGGGCGCGTTAAGCAATGCCGAAGGCTGCTGGCATCTGGAACAGGCGGTGATGCGCGGTGCCCCATGGCGGCTGGCGATGCGTGTTTTCAGCGACAACATGCCTCCGCTACAACAGGCCCTGTTCCATAGCGGGTCCGCAGAAAAAGCCGCAGTGCCGGTCAGCCCTCCTGCGGATGACAACGTCTTTAACGGCAGCCTGAGCGATGAAACGGCGGTAATGACATGGCTGAAAAAACGCATCGCAGTTCAGTTACGGCTAAGCGATCCGGCATCGCTGCAGGCAAATCAGGATCTGTTGCCGCTGGGCATGGATTCGCTGCTCTTCCTTGAGCTCAGTAGCGATATTCAGCACTATCTGGGCGTGCGCATCAATGCGGAACGGGCGTGGCAGGATCTGTCGCCGCGCGGGCTCACGCAGCTTATCTGTTCTATTCCAGAGAAGACGCCTGCCGCTTCGCAGCCGGAAGCGTTACGGCACGACGCCGATGAGCGTTATGCCCCCTTCCCTCTGACGCCGATTCAGCACGCCTACTGGCTGGGAAGAACCCATCTTATTGGTTATGGCGGCGTTGCCTGTCACGTGCTGTTTGAGTGGGATAAACGCCACGATGAACTCGACCTCTCCCTACTGGAGAAAGCATGGAACCAGCTTATTGCCCGTCACGATATGCTGCGAATGGTGGTGGATGCCGACGGCCAACAGCGCGTTCTGGCGACAACCCCGACGTATCGCATCCCGCGCGACGATCTGCGCGCGCTCTCCCCGCAGGAGCAGCGCCTGGCGCTGGAAAAACGGCGGCTGGAACTGAGCTATCGCGTTTTACCCGCCGACCAGTGGCCTCTTTTTGAACTGGTGGTCAGCGAAATCGACGATTGTCGCTATCGCCTGCACATGAACCTCGATCTTCTGCAGTTCGATGTGCAGAGTTTTAAAGTTATGATGGACGATCTGGCGCAGGCCTGGCGCGGAGAGACGCTGGCGCCGCTCGATATCACCTTTCGCGATTATGTGATGGCTGAACAGGCGCGCCGGCAGACGGCGGCATGGCACGATGCCTGGGAGTACTGGCAGGAAAAACTACCGCAATTACCCCTGGCGCCGGAACTGCCGGTGGTGGAGACGCCGCCGGAAACTCCACACTTCACCACGTTCACCTCAACGATCGGCAAGCCTGCGTGGCAGGCCGTTAAGCAGCGCTGGCAGCAGCAAGGGCTCACCCCTTCTGCCGCGCTGCTCACGCTGTTTGCCGCCACCCTCGAGCGCTGGAGCCGTACCGCTGAATTTACCCTGAACCTGACTTTCTTTAATCGCCAGCCGGTTCATCCGCAAATCAACCAGTTGATTGGTGATTTTACCTCCGTCACGCTGGTCGATTTTAACTTCACCGCGCCGGCGACGCTGCAAGAGCAGATGCAACGAACCCAGCAGCGCCTGTGGCAGAACATGGCGCACAGCGAAATGAACGGCGTCGAGGTGATCCGCGAGCTGGGGCGCCTGCGCGGATCGCAGCATCAACCGCTGATGCCGGTGGTGTTTACCAGCATGCTGGGAATGACGCTGGAAGGCATGGCTATCGATCGGGCGATGAGTCGTCTGTTCGGTGAACCCTGCTATGTGTTCACGCAAACGCCGCAGGTCTGGCTGGATCATCAGGTCATGGAGAGCGATGGCGAGTTGACGTTTAGCTGGTACTGCATGGATAACGTGCTGGAGCCGGGCACAGCGCAAGCCATGTTTACAGACTATTGCGCCATCCTGCAGGCTGCTATTGCCAGCCCTGAAAGCCTGCAGACGATGGCCTGCGGTATTGCCGAACAGAACCCGCGCCGCCGCTGGCCGCTCAACGCGCAGACGGACTACGATTTGCGGGATATTGAGCAGGCGACGCTGGACTATCCCGGTATCCAGCGGGCCAGAGCGGAACTAAGCGAAAATGGCGCGTTAACGCTGGATATCGTCATGGCCGAGGGGCCGTCGCCCTCCGCGCTCGCCCCGGCTGAACGCGATCTCGCCTCGCTGGCGCTGCCGTTGCCTGAGCAGGCGCAACTTGATGAACTGGACGCGACCTGGCGCTGGCTGGAGGCGCGTGCGCTACGAGGGATCGCCGACACGCTGACTCGCCATGGTTTATTCACCTCGCCGGAGAGCGCCCATCGCTTTAGCGAAATTGTACAGGCGCTGGCCGCGCAGGGGGCCCGGCGACGTCTGCTGCGCCAGTGGCTACAGTGTCTGACGGAAAGAGAATGGTTGGCCCGCGAGGGGGATAGCTGGCGCTGCCGCATGGCGTTCAGCGAGATCCCCGGGCCGCAGGATGCCTGCCCGCCAACCCAATGGAGTCAGGCGCTGGCGCAGTATCTGGACGCCTCTATTTCCCGCCACGACGACCTTTTCTCCGGGCAGTGTTCGCCGCTGGAACTGCTGTTCAATGAGCCGTTGCGCGTAACCGACGCGCTGTATCGCGAAAACCCCGCCAGCGCCTGTCTGAATCGCTATACCGCACAGATTGCCACCCTATGCGGCGCAGAACGCATCCTCGAGGTGGGCGCCGGAACCGCAGCCACCGCGGAGCCGGTGCTGAAGGCCACGCAAAGCACGCGACGTTCATACCATTTCACCGATGTCTCCACGCAGTTCCTCAACGATGCCCGGAGCCGTTTCCACGATCAATCGCGGGTTTCTTACGCCTTATTCGACATTAACCAGCCGCTGGATTTCGCCGCCCATCCGGCAGAAGGATACGACCTGATTATTGCCGTCAATGTGCTTCACGACGCCAGTCATATCGTTCAGACGTTGCGCCGATTAAAGCTGCTGCTGAAAACCGGCGGACGTTTGTTGATCGTCGAGGCGACGGAGCGAAACAGCGTATTCCAGCTGGCGAGCGTCGGCTTTATCGAGGGATTGAGCGGATACCGTGATTTCCGCCGCCGGGATGAGAAACCCATGCTAGCCCGTTCGGCGTGGCAGGAAGTGCTTGCGCAAGCCGGGTTTGTCAACGAGCTGGCGTGGCCGACGCAGGAATCCTCGCCTCTGCGCCAGCATCTTCTGGTCGCGCGTTCGCCTGGCGTGAATCGACCGGATAAAGCAGCCGTAAGCCGCTATCTGCAGCAGCGTTTTGGCTCCGGCCTGCCCGCATTACGGATTCGCCAACAAGAAGCGTTACTTGCGCCGCTGCGTACCCCGTCCGTTGCGCAGATTGCCCCAGCCGAATCGACCCCGGTCGCCGGGGGCGATCCGACGCTGGAAAAACAGGTCGCTGAACTCTGGCAATCGCTGCTTTCTCGCCCCGTGGCCAGACATCACGACTTTTTTGCGCTGGGCGGCGACAGTCTGATGGCGACAAGGATGGTCGCGCAGCTGAACCGCAGAGGAATTGCCAGCGCCAGCCTTCAGGATCTGTTCACCCATTCAACGCTCAGCGACTTCTGCGCCCATCTGCAGGCCTGTTCGTCGGCAGAGGACAATCCTGTGCTCATTTGCCACGGCGCGGGTGATGAAACGTTGTTTGTTTTCCACGCTTCCGACGGCGATATCAGCGCCTGGCTGCCGCTTGCCCGGGCGCTGGACAGGCGCGTATTCGGCCTGCAGGCAAAATCGCCGCAGCGTTTTGCCACGCTTGATCGGATGATCGATGAGTATGTCGCATCCATCCGTCGCCAGCAGCCACACGGCCCCTATGTGCTGGCGGGATGGTCGTACGGCGCTTTTCTTGCAGCTGGCGCCGCGCAGCGTCTGTACGCCAAAGGCGAGCAGGTACGGCTGGCGTTAATCGATCCCGTGTGTCGACAGGATTTTCGTTGCGCCAACCGGACGGCCCTGCTGCGGCTGTTAGCCGAAGGGAATACGCCGCTGGCGCTGCCGGAACATTTTGACCGGCTGACGCCCGCCCGCCAGCTTGCCGTCTTCATCGACCTTGCCAGAACGGCGGGAATGGTGCCGCAAAACCTGACGCGGCAAGCGGCAGAAACGTGGATCGACAACATCGCGCATCTGCTGCGTTTACTGGCCGGGCATAAGCCGGGCGAAGCCGTTGCGCTTCCCTGCCTCATCCTGCATGCCGTAATGAGACCCGCGCGCTGGACGCCAGCGGAGACCGAATGGCGGGCCTGGATGGACCGCGCCGACCGCTATGCGATTAAAGCCAGTCACTGGCAAATCATGCTGGAGCCCCCCCACGTTCAGGCTTGCGCGCAGCATATCCAGCGCTGGCTTGGCGCAACCTCAACGCAACCGGAGAACACCTTATGATGCCGTCCACCTTCGACAAACAACGCGTACTGATTGTGGGCGCCAAATTCGGCGAAATGTACCTCAACGCCTTTATGCAGCCCCAGGAGGGGCTCGAACTGGTTGGCCTGCTGGCCCAGGGAAGCCCGCGCGCAAAAGAGCTGGCCCAGGCGTTTGGTATCCCGCTGTATACCTCGCTCGAACAGATCAAGGAGATGCCGGATATCGCCTGTATCGTCGTGCGCTCGACCGTCGCCGGCGGGAGCGGAACGCAGCTTGCCCGGCACTTTTTAACTCACGGCGCGCACGTTATTCAGGAGCATCCCCTCCACCCGGATGATGTCCGTTCATTACAAGCGCTGGCGCAGGAACAGGGGCGTTGCTATTGGGTCAATACGTTTTATCCGCACGCGCTTGCCGGTCGCGTGTGGCTCAGGGACGCGAAGCAGTTACGTCGCTGTCTGGATCGGGGGCCGTCGATTGTCCATGCCACCACCAGCCGGCAGTTGCTCTACTCCACTCTCGATTTATTGCTGCTGGCTCTGGGCGTGGATGCCGCCAGCGTGGCGTGCGAAGTGGTCGGCAGCTTCAGCGACTTTCACTGTCTGAGACTCTACTGGCCGGAGGGAGAGGCGTGCCTGCTGCTTCAGCGCTATCTCGATCCTGACGATCCGGATATGCACAGCCTGATTATGCACCGTCTGCTGCTGGGATGGCCGGAAGGATATCTTTCGCTGGAGGCGAGCTACGGCCCCGTCATCTGGTCATCCAGCCTGTTTGTCGCCGAACATCAGGAGAATGCTCGCAGCCTCTACCGCAGACCGGAGATCCTGCGCGACCCGCCGGGTCAGACGCGCAGCCCGGCGCCCCTGAGCTGGCGTGATTGCTGTGAAACCGCCGGGCCTGAGGGCGTCGGAAGATTACTCCATCAGCTGCGCAGCCATCTGGCGGGCGAAAATGCGCCTGCCGCCTGCCACGGCGCTCATCAGCTGGCGGTGTCGTACCTATGGCAGCAGATTTTACGCGCGACCGGCAATGCCGAGATCCGCCACCTGAAGCCGCCGCGTCATGAACGGTTAACGGCTTTCTACCGCCACGATGAGGAGTCCCGATGATGCAATCTGCCATGTGTACTCCGTTATGGCCCGCCCGCAGCGCCAGTACGGCGCATCTGGTGATGTGCCCCTTCGCGGGCGGCAGCAGTAGCGCGTTTCGCTGCTGGCGAGAGCAGCCTATGGCGGACATCGCGCTTTCCCTGGTAACCTGGCCGGGACGCGATCGCCTGCGCCATCTGACGCCGCTCAACAGCATTATGCCGCTGGCGGTACGGCTGGCGAACGAACTGCAACAGAGCGTATCTCCTGACGCGCCGCTGCTGCTCGCCGGGCACAGTATGGGCGCGCAGGTGGCGTTTGAAACCTGTCGCCTTCTGGAGCAACGAGGACATGCGCCGCATGGCCTGATTATTTCGGGATGCCATGCTCCTCACCTCCATTCCGAACGCCGACTCAGCCATCGCGATGATGCCGACTTTATCGCTGAGCTGATAGATATTGGCGGATGTTCGCCTGAGCTGCGGGAAAACGAGGAGTTAATATCGCTGTTTCTTCCCCTCCTGCGCGCCGATTTTTACGCCACCGAGCATTATCACTACGATTCGCCCGATCGCGCCTCGCCGCTGCGCACGCCTGCGCTGCTCATATGCGGCAGCCGCGACCGCGAAGCCTCCCGGCAGCAGGTCGACGCCTGGCGTCAGTGGCTGATCCACGTTACCGGGCCGGTCACAATCGACGGCGATCACTTCTATCCCATTCAACAATCCCGCGCCTTCTTTACGCAGATTGTCCGCCATTTTCCCGACGCATTTTCGACGCTGACCGCTGTGCAAAAACAGCCCAGTACTTCTGAAAGGTGACGCATGCACGCTTCTTTTAACACTCTGATTGAACAGTATCCCTTACCTATTGCCGCACAGCTGCGCTGCTGGGCGGCGCGTTATTCCACGCAAACAGCGCTCGTTGATGACGGGGGTGCGCTAACCTACAGCGAGCTTGATGTCCGGGTCGACCAGCTTGCCGCAGGGTTAGACTCGCTGGGGTTGCGTTCAGGACAGCATGTGATTGTGCAGCTTCCAAACGGCAACGCCTTCGTGATCCTGTTGTTCGCCTTGTTAAGACTCGGCGCGATCCCCGTTCTGGCGATGCCCTCCCAGCGGGAGCTGGATATCGACGCGCTGATCGCGCTGGCGCAACCCGTCGCTTATTTTATTCACGGGGAAAACCATGCAGGGCTGGCCCGCCAGATGATGCATAAACACGCCTGCTTGCGTCATGTTCTGACCATTGAACAATGCGCAGATGACGAGTTTACGCCGCTGTTCTCGCTGCGCGGCGAGCTTCAGGCGTGGCGGCAGCCCGAGGTTTCCGCCACCGCGCTGCTGCTGCTTTCAGGCGGCACCACCGGGACGCCAAAGCTTATTCCGCGACGGCACGCCGACTATAGCTATAACTTCAGCGCCTCTGCCGAACTGTGCGGCATCAACGCCCAAAGCGTATATCTCGCCGTCCTTCCCGTGGCGCATAATTTTCCGCTGGCCTGTCCCGGTATTCTGGGAACGCTTGCCTGCGGCGGGAAGGTGGTGCTGACCAACAGCGCCAGCTGCGATGAGGTGATGCCATTAATCGCCGAATGCCGCGCGACGCACGTCGCGCTGGTGCCGGCCCTGGCGCAGCTCTGGGCGCAGGCCAGAGAGTGGGAAGAGAGCGATCTCTCTTCGCTGCGCGTCATTCAGGTGGGCGGCGCCCGCCTCGATCCGACGCTGGCAGAGCAGATTATCGCCACCTTTAACTGCACCCTACAGCAGGTATTCGGCATGGCGGAGGGGCTGCTTTGCTTTACCCGTCTCAACGATCCGCTGGTCAGCGTTCTCCATAGCCAGGGGCGCCCGCTATCTCCCCTGGATGAAATTCGCGTCGTTGACGAAGAAGAGAACGACGTTGCGCCTGGCGAAACCGGACAGTTATTAACGCGCGGCCCTTACACGATTTCGGGCTATTATCGCGCTCCCGAGCACAATGCCCGGGCCTTTACCGCGCAAGGATTTTACCGTACGGGCGATAATGTCAGGCGCGATGAGGCGGGAAACCTGTACGTTGAGGGACGCATAAAAGAGCAGATCAACCGCGCCGGAGAGAAAATTGCCGCGGCGGAAGTGGAAGCGGCGCTGATGCGTCTGGAGGCGGTAAAGGATTGCGCCGTGGTTGCCGCGCCGGACACGCTGCTTGGCGAGCGAATTTGCGCGTTTATCATCGCGCAGCAGACGCCATTTGACTATCAACAGTTGCGTCACCAGCTAACCCAGCTGGGGCTCAGCGCGTGGAAAATTCCGGACCAAATTGAGTTTCTGACCCACTGGCCGCTCACCGCCGTCGGCAAGGTAGATAAAAAACGCCTGACGGCGCTCGCCACCGAGCGTTGTCGCCAGACGTCACAATAAGCGCAACCCTACCCGAAACAGGTGGAAATAAACCCGTTTCGGGTAGCAGCACAATTAGAAATAGTTATCATTTTCAATTCACCGTTGTGGCTATTTTTGGCGTTTCGCCGTTTTACAGGGACTCATAACAATGAAAATGACACGGTTTTACCCTCTGATTGTGGGAGGGTTTCTGCTCCCGGGCATGGCTCATGCCCAGACTGCACAGCAAGACGAAACCACGCTGGTGGTCACCGCCAGTAAACAGTCTTCCCGCTCGGCATCAGCCAATAACGTCTCTTCTACCGTTATCAGCGCGACGGAGTTAAGCGACGCAGGCGTTACCGCCAGCGACAAACTCCCCCGAGTGTTGCCCGGACTCAATATTGAAAATAGCGGCAATATGCTTTTTTCAACGATCTCGCTTCGCGGCATCTCTTCTGCCCAGGACTTCTATAACCCTGCCGTCACCCTGTATGTCGACGGGGTTCCCCAGCTATCTACTAACACCATCCAGGCGCTAACCGATGTGCAAAGCGTGGAGCTGCTGCGGGGTCCCCAGGGAACCTTGTATGGCAAAAGCGCTCAGGGCGGGATTATCAACATCGTCACGCAGCAGCCGGACAGCACCCCGCGCGGCTATATTGAAGGCGGCGTCAGCAGCCGCGACAGCTATCGTAGCAAGTTCAACCTGAGCGGCCCTCTTCAGGATGGTCTGCTCTATGGCAGCGTAACGCTGTTACGCCAGGTTGATGACGGCGAGATGATTAACCCTGCGACGGGAAGCGATGATTTAGGCGGCACCCGCGCCAGCATAGGGAATGTGAAACTGCGTCTGGCGCCGGACGACCAGCCCTGGGAAATGGGATTTGCCGCCTCGCGCGAATGTACTCGCGCGACACAGGATGCCTATGTGGCATGGAATGATATTAAGAGCCGTAAACTGTCGATCGACCCGGGGTCGCCGGACCCGTATATGCGGCGCTGCACTGACAGCCAGACGCTCAGCGGGAAATACAGCACCGAGGACTGGGTTTTCAATCTGATCGGCGCCTGGCAGCAGCAGAATTATTCACGCACTTTTCCTTCCGGCTCGTTGATCGTCAATATGCCCCAACGCTGGAATCAGGATGTGCAGGAGCTACGCGCCGCGACTCTCGGCGAGACGCGGACCGTGGATATGGTGTTCGGATTGTACCGGCAGAATACCCGGGAGAAGCTAAATTCAGCCTACGATATGCCGACCATGCCCTATTTAAGCAGCACCGGCTACACCACCGCCGAAACGCTGGCCGCCTACAGCGATCTGACCTGGCATTTAACCGATCGTTTAGACATCGGCGGCGGCGCGCGTTTCTCACATGATAAAGCCAGCACGCAGTATCACGGCAGTATGCTCGGTAACCCCTTTGGCGATCGTGGTAAAAGCAGTGATGACCACGTGCTCGGACAGCTCTCCGCAGGCTATATGCTGACCGACGACTGGCGGGTGTATACCCGCGTAGCGCAGGGATATAAACCTTCCGGATATAATATCGTGCCTACCGCAGGCCTTGATGCCAGGCCGTTCAGCGCGGAAAAATCCATCAACTACGAAATTGGCACCCGCTACGAGACCGCCGACGTCACGCTGCAAGCTGCGACGTTTTATACCCACACCAAAGATATGCAGCTCTACTCTGGTCCGGTCGGGATGCAGACCTTAAGCAACGCGGGGAGAGCCGACGCCACCGGCGTTGAGCTTGAGGCAAAATGGCGGTTTACGCCCGGCTGGTCATGGGACATCAATGGCAACATGATCCGTTCCGAATTCACCAATGACAGTGAGCTGTATCACGGCAATCGGGTGCCGTTTGTTCCGCGTTACGGCGCGGGAAGCAGCGTGAACGGCATGATTGATACCCGTTATGGGGCGCTGATGCCCCGACTGGCGGTGAATCTGGTGGGACCGCATTATTTCGATGGCGATAACCAGCTGCGGCAAGGGACTTACGCCACCCTCGACAGCAGCCTGGGCTGGCAGGCGACTGAACGGATGAATATTTCCGTCTATGTCGATAATCTGTTCGATCGCCGTTACCGTACCTACGGCTATATGAACGGCAGCAGCGCTGTCGCGCAGGTCAATATGGGCCGCACCGTGGGGATCAATACGCGCATTGATTTCTTCTGACAATCGATAGAGGGGGGCGATTAGCGCATCCCCTTCACCGCTGACTCACCGCTGGGTTTGACCGCCTCCGGTCGGGAGCATAAGCTGCAGAACAGGATAGCGTTCCAGCCAGCGTTTTTCCGCCACGCGCTGGCGGAAAATATTCAGCTTATCGCCCTCAAATTCCGGCGTTGGCCGCAGGCGACGTTCAAACAGATCGTCGAGTCCGTAAGGCGCAATGACCTCAATAAGGCCAGAGCGCCCTATTCTGACCGCGATGGCCGTCGCCGTCTCAGGCCAGTAGCTAAGCGCATTCTCCGTTGAATGATAAGGTTGATTACCGTTACGCCGGTGCATTCTGGCCTGATTCTTCACCGACCAGTTAAAGGCGGGCGACCGTTGGCAAAGCCCCGCTACCAGCGCGTTATCGTGGGCAGCACTGCAGCTTTTCGGATCGAACCAGACAACATCCACATCACCCGAAACCGGCCTTTGACCGTATCCGTGCAGATGATCCCAAACCGCATCTCTGACCAGGCCGGCACCGATCCAGCCATCGTTGAGTTCGAGCGCCTGAACGGCATAAAGCGCCTCCATTCTGAGCGGGTCGCTGAATAATAATCTCTGTAATTCGTCCTGATATTTCATTCTTCGCCTGGTGCCGTCTGATTGCCTGGCGACAAATCTGCCTGATGGCAGAGTGGTTATCAACCTTCCGATTATCTTGTATGATGGCGAACAATTATCGTCTCACTTTTAAAGGTGGCCAGGTGCTTGATCTAAAGCTAAGAGAAGTGAATAACAATCTGTCCGCCAAAGAGCGTCTTGTCGCCGACTATATTCTGGCGAATAAGCCGCTGCTAAAAAGCATGAGCATTCAGACCCTGGCCAAAGCGAATGATGTCAGCACCACAACCATCCTGCGTCTCTGCCACAAACTCGGCTATCAGGGTTTCAGCGATCTTAAAATTGATCTGATCACCTCGTCTGGTCATCCCCAGCACGACAAGGTTTTACAGGAGGATATCAATCTTGATGACTCTGTAGAGAGCGTCAATCATAAAATCCAGCTGATTGAAAAATCCTCCATTGATGAGACCCATGCCATCGTGAATATCGAACAGCTAGAGCTGGCGATAGCGCTGATCAGGAAGAGTAATAAGATCGTGATTTACGGTGCCGGCAGCAGCGGACTCGTCGGTAAAGAGCTGGAGTATCAGCTCATCAAAATAAAGAAAGACGTGAGCTGTCACGCGGATTACAGTATCCAGTACAGCATCGTCAATACGCTGGATGAGCATGACCTGGTGATTATTCTCTCCCACTCCGGCGAAAACCTGGAAAGCGTTAAGCTGCTGACCATGGCTCAGCAGCTGGGCGTTCCGTCAATTGCTATCACCAAAATGGGGCAAAGCCGCATCTCTGCTCTCGCTACCGTTCTGTTACACACCATCACCAGCGAAAGCGTATCTCGCCTGATCCCTATCCGTTCAAAAATGTCGCAGCTCTCGGTTATCAATATGCTGGTGACGAATCTCTTTATTCAGCAATACGACGATCGCCTGCTGAAACAAACCCAAAACCGCGCCCAGCGTTTCTACAATCAGAATCACAAATCCTGACGAATAACGCGCTCCAGCCTCCTGCCCTTGCCGTGTCTGCGGCGCCGTAAACCCAACACGGCGCTGAATAACTGAAGAGTGATCACCCTCGCAGAATGAATAAATGGGACTTCTGTCCTGTGTATTCCCTCACCTTAAAGTAATACTATTACTAACATCGAAACAATAAATAGTAATAATGTCACTCAACGTCAGCTCGGGAGAACGTATGCAAACTGAAATTCCTGTCATTCTGGTCAGCCACGGTCCTTTTGCCCAAGGGGCGCTTTCCTGTGCGGAAATGCTTATCGGTGAACAGCGCAACGTGTCGGTGATTTCGCTGCAGCCTGAGGCCAATATCAGCGATGTGCGCGCCACGCTGCTCGAGACCTATCTCTCGGTCAATAAGGGAAACGGCGTGGTGATACTGGTCGATATGATGGGCGGTTCGCCATGCAACCTGGCGAGCGAGCTCTTTTTGACCTATCCGGACATCCTGCTGTTCTGCGGGTTCAATATCCCGACGCTGCTGGAAGTGCTCAGCAATCGTGATTTACCGCGGGATGAGATTGCAACAATTATTGAAGACGTTTTCCCGGGTAGCTGTTTTAACATCGGAAAAACGTTACACGCTGAATACACACAATCGACCGATCTGTAGGGGAAATAAATATGCCGATTAATCTCGCAAGAATTGATGACCGTCTGATTCACGGCCAGGTAATTACCACGTGGGTAAAAAACCACGATATCGAACAAGTGCTCATCATCAACGATAAAGTCGCTGGCGACAAAATCCAGCAATCGGTTTTAACCATGTCCGCGCCGCCCGAATTAAAGGTACAGGTATTCGGCGTGCAGAAATTTATCGAAATCCTGCAAAAAACGGAAATTAAAAGACGCACCATGCTGCTGTTCACTAACAGTATTGATGTAAACACGCTCGTTGAAAACGGGGTGAAAATCGACAAACTCAACGTCGGCGGCATGCGAATGCAGGAAGGCAGAAAGAGTCTTTCCCGCGCCGTCGCGGTAACGCCGGAAGAAGAACAAGCCTTTAAATCGCTCATAGCCAGGAATATACCGGTGGAAATACAGATGGTGCCCAAAGATCCGGTAGTTGATCTGCAAACGTTAATTTAACGCCAGCGCGTATGACGCCTTTTAAAACAGGGAATACTCTATGTTAATTGAAGCTTTTCTGGTCGCCATCTGGGCAGGGATCTGCTCACTGGACGACGTCGGGCCGCAGATGCTGCGTCGCCCGCTTCTGACGGGAACCGTTGCTGGAATTATTATGGGCGATACGGTTCAGGGGCTGGCGATCGCCGCCACGCTGGAGCTGATGTGGATGGGGATCGGCAACGTCGGGGCCTATTCCGCACCCGACATTATTGCCGGATCAATCATCGGCGTCGCTCTGGGCATTTCCTCCAAAGGCGGTATCGCTGCGGGCATCGCCCTCGCCGTCCCGGTGTCGATACTCTGCCAGCAGCTTCTTATCATCTGGCGCTCTTTCGCCAGTTTCCTGAACGTATGGGCGGAGAAGTCCATTCAGGAGGGTGACTATGGTAAGCTGCTGAAAGTCCATTATTTCTCTACGCCGCTGTGGTTTCTGATCCGCGCCGTCCCCTGCTTCCTGGCCGTCTATTTTGGCGGGGAGCTGGTGGGTCGGATTCTGGCCGCCATCCCGGAAAGTATTCTGACCGGTATGGGCGTTGCCGCCAAAATGATCCCGGCCATCGGCGTCTGTATCCTCCTCTTAATGCTGCTGAAAGGCCGGATGTGGTTCTTCTTCCTGCTTGGCTTCATGCTCACCACCTATCTGAAGCTGCCGATCATTCCCATTACCTTTATCGCTCTTGCTTTTGCCGTGCTCTATGACATGGCCTACAGCAATGGTCAGAAGGCCGAGAGTTCACCTGCGGAAAAAGAGCAGCAGTCCACTACCGACACTGAAGAAGGATATGACTTATGAGCGATATCGCCTCTTATCGGGTGGCCGAAACCGCAACCCAGGACAAAAAACTGACTAAGCAGGATCTAAACCGTATTTTCTGGAATATCCAGTCAATGTCCTTTTCCTATAACTATGAGAAGTTACAAACCATCGGCTTTGCGCACTGCATGATCCCGGTGCTTGAGCGACTCTACGCTGATGCCGATAAAGCAACGCGCATTAAAGCCATGAAGCGCCACCTTGAGTTTTACAACTCACAGGTGAATACCGGCGCGCTGATCCTTGGCGTCACCGCCGCGCTGGAGGAAAAAACCTCGGAAGAAGAAAAAGAAGCCGTGGTGTCGGTAAAAGCCGGGCTGATGGGACCCTTTGCCGGTCTCGGGGATAGCTTACTCAAATTTACCTGGCTGCCAATCTGCGGCAGTATCGGGGCGGCCTTTGCGCTTCAGGGCAATATTATTGGCCCTCTTCTGATGTTCATCCTGTTTAATATCGTTAACGTCGGCTCAAAATATTTCTTTATCCACTATGGCTATAACAAGGGCGTAGACTTAATCGAGCAGTCGAAAAACTCGAACATTATCCAGCGTATCTCCAACATCGCCAACGTGGTCGGCGTGATGGTGCTGGGGTCGTTAATAGCGACAACCGTGAAAATATCAACTCCGCTGGTTATTGCGGTTGGCGAGCAGTCGATAAAAGTGCAGGAGATGTTCGATAAAGTTATTCCTAACTTGCTGACCCTGCTATTCGCGCTGGGTATCTTTTTCCTCGTCAAAAAATTTAAGGGCAAACATACCGTCGCGCTCATCATCGGCATGATGTGCATCGGCGTCATTTGTTCGATGTTGGGAATTTTAAATTAAGGGAAGATGTATGAATGAAACACCGCAGTTTTCCGTTATTCGTCATAATCATACGCAGCTTGAAATTCATTTTTCCAAAGCATTAGATAACGCCACGCTTTACTGGACGCGAGACCGCGATATTCACACCGCCGAGCGTAACTTGATTAACGATTGTATCTCAGGTCCGGTATATTTTGATGACCCTTTGCAGGCGCGGCAGCGTATCTATTTTATCGTGGAACATGCGCAAAGTTCATGGTTGTTTGGCGAAAGAACCCTGCCGATATCCGGTATAAATAATTTCAGGGATATCGGAGGGTATCGCGGTGCAGGCGGCAAAAGGGTTAAATGGGGCCTGCTCTATCGCTCCAACCATCTGTATAATTTGACGCCGCAGGCTCAGGCCTACCTGGAAGGCCTGGAGGTAAAAACCATTATCGATTACCGCAGCGCCAACGAAATCGCGAAAAGCCCCAACGGCTTTATCGGTGAAAATAAGACCTTCCACCTGGATGCCACGGCGCAAACCGCAGAGCTGGCGGCCCAGTTTGCCGCCGAACCCAGCAATGAGGATCGCGCGCTGATCGAGAGCGTTATACGCGATATACCGGCGGAACTGATTAACGGTCAGGGAGGCCAGGTCATTGAGCAGTACAGGCATTTTGTACTCAGCGACAAGTCAAAAAAAGCCTTTAAGGCGATGATTAACGTCCTGCTTGACCCGGGCAATGCTCCGAATATTCAGCATTGTCGTGGGGGCAAAGATCGCACCGGCTATGGCGCTTTATTGATACTCTCCATGCTTGGCGTTTCTGAACAGGATATTATCGCCGACTACATGCTGACCGGCGCAAACCGCCTGGCGCGAAATAATGTGAAGATGACCGCCTATCGACAAATTACCGATAATCAGGATGTACTCGATTACTTACTTACCCTGATCGATACCCGGGAGGTATTTATCGTTGAAACACTGAACACCATGAAGGCACTCTCCGGCAGCGTTAATGCTTATATTAAAAATGAGCTTGGCTTTACCGACGCTGACTTTATTAAAATGCAGGAAAACTATTTACAGTAGTCCCTCGCGCTAACTGGAAAAACTGGTAGAAATAAGCCTCCAGTTCAGGCTGGAGGCCTGGTCGTGTCTGTCAGTTAACCATCATGAACAGGACGCTGCCGCCGGGTCCACAATCGGTTTATTCACCATAAAGAAGTAAACCAGCGAAGCCATAAAAGCGATGACCGAAGAGGCCACCAGCGCCAGGGTAAATGAACCGGTATTATCCAGAATCATTCCGGTAATAATTGGCGCAAACGACCCTCCGATAAAACCGCCGAAGTTCTGAATGCCGCTCACCGAGGTTATCAGCCGTGACGGTACCGACACCAGGATCAGTCCCCATGCCGAGGTACCGGCAAAGTGAATGGAGAAGAGCGCCATACTAATGCAGGCGACCGCCATAAACGTACTGTCAGTATAAGCGGCGGGGAGCGTAAAGCCGGCAGCGCAAAGCAGGCCAAGGCAGATCATCCATTTACGGCTCTTCATTTTATCCGCGCCGCGCTTCATCACCCAGTCGGCTACGGCGCCGTTAACCAGCATACCGGCAGCGCCAAACAGGAACGGAATAGCCGCTACCCAACCGGTTTTTTCCAGGCTCAGGCCGCGGGACATTTCGAGATAAGAAGGCAGCCAGGTGAGGAATAACCAAACCATGTAGCCGACGCCGTTGAAACCGATGATCATTCCCCACATCGATTTTTGCTTAAACAGACCGGCCCAGTCCTTCAGGGTCACCTTTTCCTTGCTGGAAGGAGGCGTTTCCTCTTCCAGGTGCGCGATGTCTTCCGCCGACAGGCCGGCATCTTCCCGGTTGCGATAGAACATAAACCAGAGGATAGAAAGAATAATACCGCTCACCCCGATGATGATGAACATCATGCGCCAGCCGAAAGCCAGCATCATGGCGATCAGCAGCGGCGGCGCCAGCGCCTGCGCCAGAGTTGATGACATATTCACAATCCCCATCGGCACGCCGCGCTGACGGATGTTATACCAGTCATTAACGACTTTTACGCCGGTAGGCAGGTGCGGCGACTCCCCTATGCCGAGAACGATACGGGCGACAATCATCTGGCTGAAGGAGCCGACAAACCCCAGCGCGGTCTGAGCTGCGGACCACAGGAAGATACCGAAGCCATACACCTTTTTAACGCCGAACCGTTCCATCACCATGCCAATCGGCAGCTGGCACAGCGCATAGCCAAAGGAGAATACCGAGAGCAACAATCCCATTTCCGTTGCCGTCAACCCCATCTCTTCACGGATAGTGGTATTGGCAATCGAAAGTGAGGTTCTGTCGAGGAAGTTAATAATACCCGCCACGAGCAAAAACAATAATGCCATGATTTGCAAACGCTTCAGGCGAGAGCTTGCTTGACTGGACATATATTATCCTTTTGTAATGTTAACTACGGCAGCATTCTGCACGGCGCAGAATAATGCCGTCACAGGGACCCGGATATATTCCCGGAGGAAAGATAAATGTTAAATACTAAATAAGTTTAATCTTTAATTTCAAAAATAATTTCAATTTCAACGGGCGTATTAAAAGGCAGCGTGTTGGTACCAATTGCTGAACGCGCATGTTTACCCGCTTCACCAAATATTGCGATCAGTAAATCCGAAGCGCTATTCATCACCAACGGCTGGTCTTTGAAAACGTCTGCACTCTGCACGAAACCGAGCATTTTAACGCAGCCAGCCACGCGATTGAGATCGCCCAGGTAGCTTTTCAGGGACGAGAGAATATTGATGATGCACTGGCGCGCGGCAGCCTGCCCCTGCTCTATCGTGAGTTCCCTGCCGAGGGTTCCTTGATAAAGTAATTCCCCGTTGACCCGACAATCATTACCTGACGAGTACAATAAATTTCCCGTCTGTTTAATGGGCACATAAGAAAATTTAGGCGGTACAGGCGCGCTGAGCACTATACCCAATTCGGTTAATCGCTGTTCAATATTCATGGTAATTCCCTGATATTTATTTGAGTAAAGATAATGCCAGTGCGGTATATATTTGCGCGGCCTGATGCAGCTCTTCGATTTTGACATATTCATCTTTGACGTGCGCCTGAGCTAAATCACCGGGGCCGAGAATGATGGTCGGGATCTGGCAGCCTACGGAGAAGAACGGCGCTTCACAGGTGGCGTCGAAAATCGTTTTTTTGGCCGCGCCGGTGAGCGCTTCTACCGTCTGAAAAGCGGCTTCAACCAGCGGATGCGTCTCTGCAATAGACGAGGCCGGAATATACAGATAGTTTTCGAGGTCGTAGTCGTGCTGCGGTTTTAGTCCTGAGTCGCTAAGCGATCTTTGCAGGCTTTCGTTAATTTCATTACGTCTTTCTTCCGGCAGCACCCTGCGGTCGATTTCAATAACGCAAGATTGCGGGACAATATTCGGCGCGCTGCCGCCGGTAATGGTGGTCACCAGCATAGAGGCGTTGCCCAGTAAATCGTGATGCTTTTGCTTCACCCGCTGACACTCTGCCAGCACCCCCGGCAGGAGCCGCGCCATTTTGTCGATGGCGCTGTCCGGATTACGCGTCTTTGCCGCATGACCGGCGGTGCCGTGCGTGGTCAAGCGGGTTCGGCTCACCCCTTTATGCGCCACGCAGATCTCCAGCGAGGTCGGCTCGCCGATAACGGCGTAATCTGCCTCGACGCCCTGCGCCACAAAATGTTCCATCCCCAGGTTGATGCGCTCTTCATCAACATTGAACAGTAAAACAATTTCACCGTTGAACGCGTACTGCCGTCGCTGAATCAGGATCGCCGCGTACATCATTGCCGCAACGCCGGATTTCATATCTGCCGCCCCGCGGCCAATAATGCGGTCACCATCAATGACGGCGGCAAAGGGTTCCACCGACCACCCTGCGCCGCATGGCACCACGTCAGAGTGTCCGTTGAGGATCAGCCGCTTGCCTGGCCGCTGCCCTTTGAGTCGGGCAATCACGTTCGGCCGCTCTTCTACCGCCTCCTGTACTTCAACGTCAATGCCTTCGCCGCGTAATACATCAGCAATGAACAGCGCGACCGCTTTTTCATTGCCCGGCGGGTTTTCCGACGGGTGCTGTATCAGGCTGCACAGGAGCGTAGTCAACTCCTGCCGTTCATCGGCAGTTAATTCAATATCGGTCATAATAATATTCTCAGTTAATTAATAACTTTTGCCGCGCGCGTCGATAGTTATCGTTTCGCTCAATATTCCGTTACGGAAGGCATATATTTCATCGACAAGATTTGCGACCACGCAGCAGTGGTTGGGAATAATATGCAGCCGATCGCCAATAGCGAGCGATACTTTTTCCGGGTCATAGCGCAGATAGCCGTGTTCTTCATTAAGCTTGACCAGCGCGACGTCCGGATGTTCCTGAATCAATCCGTAAGAACCGGGCGTCGCGGAAAGATCGGAGGTCAGCGATTTTGTACCGGCATCCAGCGTGGCGTAGCCCGGCAGCGGGATACTGACAACCGTCGCACAAATGGTCAACGCGCAGTCGGCGGCGGTGTAAATCCCGCCGTTAATCGCGTTCATATCGCCAAAAATAAAATTTCCGGCGCGGGATTCGGTTATTCCGCTGAGCTCATCGGCATAAAAAGAAGAGAGCGTTGAGCCGCCGGATAAAACGTCAATATGAAAACCATGCGCATTAAGAAGATCCCGACTGGTCATCAGCAGAGCGGCTTCTTCGCGCGCCGCGCGGCGGATATCCTGCTCATTGTGGTATTGATAAATAGTCCCGGCATAGGTAAATACCCCGCGCACCCTTAACCCCGGAAGCGCCGCCACCTCACGGGCGAACGTCAGCAATTGATCCGGCTGTACTCCTTCGCGGTGGGCACCGAAATCAATGGCAATATCGATGTCAAACGTCAGGCCATGCCTCAGCGCAGCGCGTGAGAGCCCCTGCGCGCCAGCCAGGCTGTCGACAATGGTTCGCATGGTAATCTTGCGCGCCAGTTCAGCATAGCGCTCACATTTATCATCACCAATCAGCGGATAGGCCAGCAGAATTGAGGTAATTCCGCCCGCAGCCATCACTTCCGCTTCAGATAGCTTAGCGCAGGTAATTCCACTCGCCCCCAGCGCCTGCTCGAGCTGAGCCAGGCGTACAGATTTATGGGTTTTAATATGCGGCCAGTGTTGAATATTATGACGAGCCAGTCCGGAGGTCATGGCGATAATATTCCTCTGCATAATATCCATATCCAGCGCAACATAAGGTGTGGTTAACATTTTTCCTCCTGACGGCTAGCCGTCACTTGTTGGGTTTTCCCCTCTGACCTCTCCCAGGTAGGCATAGAGGGTATATTTCGAAATGTTCAGAAATTCGCAGATTTTTTCCCCGGACTTTTTAATAAGAAAAACGCCCTTGTCATCGAAAAATTTAATCGCGTTGAGTTTATCCTGCTTAGACATATTGGCGACGGGGACATCAATAATTCCCATACACTCGGCAATCAGGTAATCAAGTAGTTCATTGACGTCTTTAACAAATACCTCATTAACGTCCTCTTTTTTAGCGGCGCTACTATCCGAATGACCGGCCAGTTTACTGAGCGTTTTTTCCGCCTGTAAAATATCGCTAATGTCGAGGTTGATACAAAGTGCGCCTATAACCTGCTTGTTGCTGTTACGTATATAAATGGAGGTGGAGCGTAGCGTTTTACCCTCACGGGTGCGCGTAACGTAGTTATGCCTGTCGCCGTTGACATCCGTTCCCCGCAGCACTTCCAGCCCCAGATTGCTGCTGGGATCGCCCACTTTCCGGCCGGTGACATGCCCATTAATAATCGCGATAATACTGCTTTCCAGCCCCTGGGAGTGGTCGTGCAGGACCACTTCACAGTTGTCACCGAACTGATTTGCTATCCCTTCCATCATCGGAATGAAGACGTCTAAATTCTGCTGTATGTTTTCCATGTCGACCTGAATTTATGTTAGACAACCAAACTTTTTGTTATGTATACCTGCATCAGCAGAAATTCAGCAATATGAATCTGAACAAAAAGTGATCGACAACACACTTATTTCTGACTTTTTGTTTGGAGAGAGGTCTGAATCATACTTTTTGTTTGGTGGTCAGGAGGGTAACGGATCGTGCGGGTCAGGAGCCCCGCGGCTCCTGTGCTATTTTTCGTACGTCAGGATAACCGGCAGTAAAGGGCATGCCTGTTCGTGCAAAAAAATCTGGCCTGAATATAAACAACTCGCTATTCTGAAATGCTTTGTATTTTTTGTGAACAGGAAAAAGTATGCTAAGTACGTTACCCGATTTACACAGAAGTTTTGCAGAGCAACTCAAGCTTAAGTTTCAGTCTGACTCGCGGATTCACTCCCTTCTCGCTGGCGGCTCGATTATTCATGGCGGATTTGATCAATACTCCGATCTCGATTTTATCGTTGTCGTAGACCCTGGCTATTATGACGAAGTCATGGCGCAGCGTAGGGAGCTCGCCGGAACATTAGGCCATCTGTTACATGCTTTCACCGGGGAACATGTCGGAGAACCCCGCCTGCTTATATGCCTGTATGGACCTGAACTCCTCCATGTCGATCTAAAATTTGTCACCCTGGAAATGCTCACTCAACGCGTTGAGGAGCCAGCAGTATTATTTACTCGTGATAACACGGCTCTGGAGCGACAACGGGTAAAATCCAGCGCTCACTGGCCCAACATGACGCCGGAGTGGTTTGAGTCGCGAGCCTGGATCTGGCTTCACTATGCAGTGGTTAAGCTGGGAAGAGGAGAACTGTTCGAAGCGATTGGTATGCTGGCATTCTTTCGAGAGCAGGTTCTGGGACCTATGCTGTATCGTCGGGCAAATCTACCGCAACGTGGGGTTCGCCGCATTGAATTCCACAGCATTGATCCTGACGGCCTGCTGACCTCCACGCTGGCAACGCACGATCGTGACTCCGTCAGCGTTGCCATCAGAATGGCTGTTGATGCTTATATCAATCTGCGAGCTGATGCTCTGCCTGAAAATATCGCTGACGACGCGACACGTTGGGCGGTCCTTGCCATGCTGAAAAAGGTTTCTGACCAGGGTTAAATTTATCCTTCCGGTCGCTTACACGGCCGGAGTAAAGGTATCCTGCACAATTTTGGCGGCTTCCCCCCCAGAGCGCGGCGCTGGCGGATGCCTTTACCCATTATGGCCGTAAAGCCGCAGCAATCACTCATGGCGGCAAGATGGCCGGCAATGTCACGATCTGGGATTTACCGACCCAACCCGCGAAGTTGGCAATACCTGGCTGGACTGGGTCTCCGGCGCGGCGATGCGTCAGGGCTGCCGGCAAGGATTGAGCGGGTGTAAACATCCCCGGTACGTAAAGAGCGTACCGGGATCCTGACGGCTATGATTAGTTATAAACCACCATCATCACGCCCGAACCGTTAAAGGTGCCGGTTGAGGTAGGCGTTCCAGCCAGCGTACCTCTTAACCGTAGCGAGGACTGAGATCCAGAGTAGGTCGTATTCCCCGGCGCCGAGTTAGTTGTCCCAAGCCCCAGATTTGCGCGCATGCCGTTACTGAGCGGGATGTAAGTATTGCCTGTTTGTAGCTTTAACACATAGCTAACCGAGGAAGACGTACAGGAAACGCCCACCGTGCTATCAGCCGTTTTGCCCACCGCCTGGTCAAGCATTAGCGTACCGAAACTTAGCGTCACCTGCGGTACGGTCATAGCACACCATTCGTTTAGTGGTGGTGCCGTTATGCAGTTTATACCGCTACCGGCACCTGGGGGATAAACAAGGTCGGAAAAATCAAAGGTGTTATTGGCTCCAAGAAGCGTGTATCCAAAACAGACGGTGGAAGAGCCTCCCACGACACTATAATTTTGGATGGAAATTTGATTTTTGACACTATTGACGCTCGCGTTAAGCACTTCTCGCCAGGTTCCCTTAAGCGGGACGCCGGGTTGAGGATAACTAGTGGCAACATCCGATGTCCCCCAAAAGTAACCATTCGCAGTCAGCGCATTTGCAACCAATAGTCCGCCATTACTACCTAAGTTCGCTGGTGTGTCCAGGCTGACGCTACCTGAACTCACGGTAATATCACCTGTGGTGATAATCCACTCAGTACCCGCACCGAAAGGCACCACCCTTACTGCGGTGACCGTTTTCCACCGATAGTTTTCACCGTACACGGGAACAGAGATCGGTACGGTCATAGCAGCCGCAAAGGCGGCCAGAAATAGCTTTTTCTTCACCTGCACTCTCCTGTGCATAAATAGAGTTACTGATATTCGGCTCGCAGGGTCGCGGTGGCGTTAAATAATCCTTCCACCAATTCCACCCCATCACGCTGAACAAGGAGGGCTTCAATAGTCGGCAACGTCACGCTATTGATGTTAATGGCCTCGCCCAGTTTAAACGGCTGGCCGTTCTGGAAGATTTTCACGCCAAGATTGGCCTGTTCTGCGGTCACCACGGTGGCGTTATCGGCGTCAAACCCGGCCGGATTACCGCGTACGCTGAGCCGCAACTGCCAGGCCAGACTGCTCTCTTCACACTTCAAGGTCAGCGGGACGGTTTCACGATATCTTCCCTCCGCAACTTTTTTGATGCGGACATCATTGAAGTTGATATATACCGGGCCATCTTCGCTTATTGAGCAAGACGGAGGCGTGACCAGGGTGCCGATAAATTCAAGGTTTTCCGGGTCTGCCGCCTGAAGTGATGAGGTCCCTGTCATCATCAATGCGGCCAGAAGAAATGGTGCATATCCAATCAATCTCATTATGTTGATTCCCTGTGCCATTACTGATACTCCACGACCAGCGAGGCCATAACCCTGAATGCCCCGCCGCTCAGGGTTATCCCGCTTTGCTTAATGGGGACAGCGTAAAGCCTGGGGATATTGGGATCGGTAAAATTCAGCCAGGAGCCGAGGTTAAGACGGGTATCACCATTGTAGAGAGCGATGCCTAACCCGCTTTTCCCTCCCGCCAGCGCGGTACTGTCAAAACTTGCCGGGGTACCCGTAATGCGCACTTTCTGTTTCGACGATACCGCCATTGAACAATCTAAATCGAAGTCAATCGGCTTGCGGTACTGCGTCCCGTCGATACGGGTGGTCATCACCTCGTTGCCAAAGTTGACGGTGATAACATTATTGTTATTCACCACACACGGCGGGGCTTCTATCAGCGTGCCGCTAAAGTTGACCGTTGCGTCGGCCAGCACGCTACCATTAATACACACCGTAAGAAGAAGCAGTAGCTTACGCAGGTTTACAGGGCTCATAATATCTCTCTCCTCTTACGTCACTGGTAGTCAATGACCATGGTGCCTGTGCCGGAAAACGGACCTGCGGTGAGCGTAGCGTTGTTTTGCGCTACGGGTACGGCCCATAGCCTGGGTTTATTGGCTGTGCCATTGAAGTTGACGTAGCTGCCGGGCGTCATAACCGTGGTGCCTGCGCTTCCGCTGTAAAGCTGTATACCCAGCCCCCCTTTGCTGGTCAGGAGAAGCCCGGAGCCAAAACTCGCCAGCGAGCCTCGAATCGTCAGCTTGAGGGCATTGCTGTTCAGATCAGTACAGGTCAGACCGTACTGGATCTCTTTCTTATAATTCACCCCGTCTACCAGCCGAGTAATGAGGTCATCACCAAACTTCACGTCTACGGTATCGTTACCGTCAATAACGCACTGCGGTCCATCGATCAGGGTGCCGTTGATGGTGATAGTGGTGGTGTCTCCTTCAGCGGCGCTCGCCTGTCCGCCAGCAAGAAGCAGTGCGGCTCCGGCCATCATCAGGTGCATCCGGATTATCGTTAAGCGTTGGCGTGTCATATTAACCTTCCTTTGGTTGTGCCACCTTCCCGGCGCGGCAGGCGATGCCAGTGCAGGTAAACGGCAGTAACCGTGCGCTGCCATAATCATTGATAAACATCAGCGTCGGCGTCGTGCCCATCCGGGATGCGGATAACGGCAGCTGCGCTTTGCCCTTTGGCGAAACCATGACAGGCTCAAAATCATCCAGCGCCTTACCGTGCAGGCTGCCGCGCGCTTCGACAAACGAAAAATGATAGGGCGTAGGATTCTCAACCTCATAGCGGTCCCCCTTGCGGGTAAGGGTCAGCGTTTCAGCCCCCGGCACCACGTCGAGAAGCGGATCGACCTTGAGGGCCTTGGGCCGCCAGAAAACTTTCATCCGGGTCTGCATTGCCAGCGTCAAAACGTTAGGCTTATCGGATTTTGGTGGGATCTCGCGTAAGTTAAGCCAGAAGACGCTTTCTCTATCGGTGGGCAGAGACGGTGTTTCGGCGACCTGCTGGACGCGGATCATCGTTCGACCATCAGGCTCAATACGTTGTACGGGCGGTAAAATCATCAGCGGGCCGTTTATTTTTTCTTCTTTCTCGTTTTCCATCCACCCTTGGGCGAGATAAGGATCCTGCGTATTATTATTTTTCACGCTCAATCCAACAGATTTCTCCCCTTCATTGAAAATAACCCGGGAGCGCTCTACGGATAATGCCGCCTGAGCCAAATGCTGGCTTCCGGTAAACAAGATAATCCCCAGAAAAGTCATTAATTTAAGTTTCATACTTTCACCTGTCGTATAACTTACAGGACCAGAGTTATTTCCTCTCTGACGGCAGAGAGTCAAATCCATTTCATCTTGCAGATAATTTACATTTTAGGCATGTCTGGATATATGAATTTGTAAGGGAGAGAGCCACTTTCAGAAATGGATCGATGAACATTCCTAAATTTGCATCTCGCCCACCCTTCAAATTCAGCCTACGTCACAGCCTTATTAGCTATGCCAGCTGTTCAACACAGCAATTAACTTGCCAGTTTCCAGCGCAGAGTATGGCTTCTACCCTTCCCGGTTTTGATGCTAATCACTTTACCGTTTGTTTCCATCTGGCATAATAAATAACGCATGCTGTAGATACTGATATCCATCTCATTGGCTATTTCTCGAGTTGTTAACCATACCTCATCATCCAGCTCGCTTTTTCTTAACCGTTTATTGACCAATCGTTTAATACTTTGCAAAGCTCGCTCTTTATCATCCAGCTGTCTCTCCAAATTACCGGACAACGTTGTTTTCCATATTAGCTGGTCTTCATCCGCATCACGCTCGTGATTATTAACAACCTCAGTATATTTATCAGAAACGGATTTTTTACCTAGCCACATAACGAAATCGCTATAGCGGGTGATATTGACTTTACGCATAATCGAGCGTCGATAACTGCTAAGCGCCTTAATACTACAGCCCATTCTGCGAGAAATTTCATCGTGGCCTAATCCCTGGCTCAAATAGCCTAGCATTAGCTGTTCCCGCCATGTCAACTGGTAGGGGCCAGGACATTTGCTACAGTTTGGTTTACGTAAGTCCGGAGGGCCACACATGAGATCGGCAAAAAACAGCATGAACAATTTTCTCCGGATAGTGGTTACCGAATTTCTCATCGCGATGACTGAACTGACAACCGGGCAATGAAAATTTTTGTCGTAATGTTCACTACGTGGATAAACGCTTAGCCACTTTTTATTGAGAAGCTTAAACTTATAGTCATTGTGGGTGCGAAACTGTTGACAATCGACCCAGTCAAACGCTTTTTCTCCAGGTGATTGGACCTGCACGATGAGATCGGCTTCGCGCGATTTTCTGACTAAGGATACAGTAATTTTTCCGCTAAACTCATCCTCAAACAGCTCCTCCAGGAGAAAGATTATTCCCTGAGAAAAATAATTGTTCTCAGTTGCCACATAAACCGGCAAATATGTACCACTGGTATCATTCATCATATTGCTCTCTTATCTGGAAGTTGTCATCTCTACAAAAATAAACATTAAAAAAGATTATACAGTTATTACCCGACTAACTCTGACGCCTCAACTCGCAATATTTTAAAAGTAACGTAAATCTTTCTACAACCTGTTTACATAGTCTGTCGTTCAATTACACGTATGCGCCAATGTTCAATATAATTACCGCGTTCTTGTGGAACACCATATTCATCCACTTTAACGGCTAACTCTGCTTCACCGTACAGACGGATATCTTTCACTACTTTCCGAAGCCATCCAGGGAGGTCGGAAAATTTTTCTTGTAATACCAGGCCAGTTATATCGGTGTCCGCAATCACGGTACCATCAGACAGACGACGATTGACCGAAATGGTTAGCGCCGCTTCAGTGTGCTCATCCTCGAACAGCGGCTCGCCTGCATGGATGACTTTATACCAGGCCTGTTCACCCGCACTCTGCGTCCCTTCCTCTTGAATAAATTGCGCCAGCCATGCGCTATCCCGCGCTTCCTTTTGTTGCCTGAACTTGTGCATCGCTTCTTCTACTCGCTGATTGGCGCGTTTAAGGTGGCGCTCAAAATCCTCCTGCGACAATCGGCGTTCGCCGCGTATCGTTTCCGTAATGCCGGCCAGAAAGACTTCCTTATCAATATGTATCTGTTGTTCATCCCGTTGTTCGAGTACCGCCAAAATGTCATAACCCATCGCCATCCCGGCCGCAAAATCCGCCAGTTCACCGTCAGTTGCTGGCAGTGCAGGATAGTGCGCTTCCTTAAGGCTCGACTGTAATTTTCTGGTTAATACTTGCCACTGCGCATTTTTTTCTTCCAGTTGGGTAGCGCGCGCAGTAAGCGCCCGGAGCTCATTCTGTTGAGTGACATTTTTTTCCTCTGCCGCAGCCAGTTGCTCATAAGTTGCCTGGAGAGCCATGACCTGCTCCGCCAATGTACTATCTGACTGTTGTACTTCGCGGCGAAGCAGAATGAGTTCATTCTTCAATCTCTGTACCTCTTTACGGGCTAACTGGAGGTTTTTACGTAAATCGATCTCTGCCGGGCTAAGCGACATATGTTGTATCAAAGCCTTAATCCAGCCCCCTAAAACGTGCGGTTCCGGTAAAGCGCTATTTTTCGTGACACCAGCGGCTGAGGTGACGTTGTCACCCGAAGCCGTTCGGGCCTTCTTAGCTGTCGGTTCCGTCGGCCTGTTAGCCGGTGATTGCATTCGCTTGTCAGCGCCAACAGCCGGCGGCGCGATTGTTTTTCTGATGACTGCTGGAGGCTGAGCTGTCGATTTCTCCTTATCAGGCAGAGAACGCTTTACAGCAGATTTTTGACGCGTAGCAGAGGATTTTTCTTCCTCCGTCTGGGGCTGAGACGGGGATGTGATGGCTTTGTTTTCGTCCTTGCGTGACGTCCATTCACGGGCATAATTCAACACATCTGCCTGCGAAGATGAAATCGAAATGATACTCATAATCAGGACCAAAACATTCCCTGCTCTTCGACCCATTAGATACTCTCACCGGTTGGCTTCGCTGCCAGGCTATTGAGCATTTCGGCTCGGATCTCCGAGCATAATTTTACCGCCTGAAACTTATACAAAGCATCAATAGCATTACGTGTTTCAGGATTAACGGAACCTCTTACATTGGTATAACCGGAAGCGCCGAGCATCACTCGCTCAAAGCGTGATTTGAGATCGACATGCTTAATATGATTAATCGACTCCAGTGCCTGAAGCTCTTTTTCGCACTGGACCATATCCAGCTCTCCGTCTGAGGTCACTGGGGGCTCTACGGATTCCATGGACGAAGTCACCTGAGAAGGAATTTTTTTCCAACGCAACCCGTTAAAAATGTACCTGCAATGATCGCGGCTATGCATCCTAATCTAAACATTATTTCATGTACTCCATGTGTATTTCTTTTTTAATTATCTTTCCTCCTGAAATAAAGCACAGGAGGCCAGCAGATATTTGCAGAAGATATCCCAAGAGTTAATTTCACCATTAATAAACAGCAGCCAAAAGACGTTAATCAGCTGACATTTGAGGTAAATCCGAAATAGCTTATTAACTCGGGCTAATCATACTCCAGAAGAAAAGTGGTGACGCACTCAAAGTCCCCTTCTCTGACCAGACTGTGTACTGGTGCAGAAATAAAGGCCTGAAAATTTAAAAAGGTGTCTCCTGATCTCAATGCTGCCGGTCGCATAGGTACATTCGGTTTAACCGGTACACCATTCTCATCTTCCACCGCAATGGCAATGCCGCTCGCTGTTCCGCTAACCGCAAATAGTCCTGGCTGAGCGCTATCTTCGGTTCCCATAAAGGTTACGGTAACCGTATCGCCAAGCGAGAGATCGCACTCCGTCAACCAGATGGAAAAACGCTCACGTTCACTGCGGGGATATTTCATAAATGTCTTAGAAGGCACGTTACGAAAATCGACAATCTGATCTTCCGAGTCAACGTGCAATTCGCAGGGATCGGCAATCAAATTCCCGGAGAAATAGACGTCAGTATCAGCATGCGTGACCGATACGCCAGCCAGCAAAAGCATGAGAGGAAAGCTTGCCAGGCTAAGTACGCGCACTTTGTTTTTTTGCATTATTCGTACTCCAGGCCGATATTCACCACGCTGCGCCATTCATTAGCCAGCAACGGAACGGGAAGACGCCATAGCTGAGCCTGTAACACCAAATCGTTGCGTCCGGGGTAGAGAATCTGCGGCCGACTCTGAATCGCGGGTCGCAGGAGCTCTCCCTGTCGGTCGCTGAGGCGCAGCGCAACGCCTTCGACTCCACCATGCACCCGGAAAAAGCGGTCATCCATCGGTTCTGCTTCCCCATAGATAGTCATTCTTACCGCAGACTGTCCGTTTAACATCGTGGCACCGCGCATCTGTTGGCGATCGCGCATAAACTGATACTCTCCCGGACAGCGATCTAATTTGATGTACACCTGTACTGATGGCGTCACGCTCCCCGGCCGTTCCAGCCCCCAGGCAATGGTACTGCCCAAATCGATCTCTTGTTCAGCCGACTCAGGCAGCAACGCGCAAGGTGACGCAACAAGCGTTCCGCTAGCGCGTATCCCACCGTTCAGGCCATCGGTGTCCCAGTTTGCGGCGCTCGCAGCAGAAACGATTCCAGCCGTCAAAAGCCACAATATGAGGGTGGTTCGACCAAATCCTTTTTTCATCAGGCTTCTCCTGTGTACAGCTCCGGCATCCATCAGGTAGCCGGGGTTTCTGCAGCTCGGCAAATGTTACCGCTGCAGCTAAACGGCAGGGTTGGCTTACCGCCGAAGTCGTTAATCGTGGTGACGTGCGGCGTGGTATAGTGCGAACTATTGACCATCGCGGTGGACTTAGGCGGCACCATCACCGTTTGAAATCCGCTAGCCACCGCCACTTTCGGCGCGGCGGTAATACCAATTACCGTCATGTAATAGGGTGTCGGGTTTTCTATCCGATAACCGCCGTTGACTTTATGCAGCACCAGCTGGTTATCCCAGCGGCTATACTTCTCCGGCAGGATGGCTTTGGGACGATAGAACAGTTTAATTCTGGTGTGTAACGCCAGCTGCATCACGTTGGGTCGCTCGCTTTTTGGTGGTACCTCGCGCACGTTGAAATAAAAAATGCTCTCTCTGTCCTGAGGTAACATCGCGGCATCCGGCATGGCGTTGATACGCATCATGCTTTTACCTTTAGCTTCAAGACGCTGCAGCGGCGGAACGACAACAAGAGGGCCGCTGATTTTTTTCCCGTGCTCATCTTCAATCCATCCCTGCGCCAGGTACGGCATTGATGTGCTGTCGTTAGTAATACTCAGGGAAATGCTCTTTTCCGAACCGGGAAAAATGGCCCGAGTCCTGTCCAGCGCGATCGCAGCCCCGGCTTCGTTTATCAGACCCGCGGCCAGACTTCCCAGCACTATCGTCATCGCTATCTTTTTGCTTTTCATTACATCACCATTGACTTTCTCAGCCGCGAGTGACCGGCTTGCACGGCAGCAATAGTTGCTGTGCAGGGATAACCCGCGGCAGTACGACTTCACACTGAGCGGAACCACTCCAGTGCACGGTTAAGCGTTCATCCGGATTCACACCGGTCAACCAGGCCAGTCCACTGTCGCTGACCATACCCAGTTCGCGATCTTTTGCATTGTGTACCGTGGCGCCGAAAGGCGGATGGCGTCCATCTTCCTGGCTAAGGATTGCCACGACCTTAGAACCCTTCAGCACATCAAAGCGACGGAAACCGATAGCGCCTTCAGTCAGGGCGAGCTCTACAACCGGCGTTCCGCCAGACTCGACATCATCCGGCAGACGATTAACGTCAATCTCAGCCCTGGTTCGATAATAATTTGGCACTCCAGGGATAACCGCGATGCCAAAAGCATTGGTATAGCCCTGTAAGCCCACCGGAACACCGCTTACTCCCTCCGTACTGACCATCAAACGCGTCCCCCCCTGCACCCCACCGGAGTGTAGGGCCACGCCTTCAGCGGTGGCGGTCATCCCACCGCTGGCGGAAATACCAAAGGAGGTGTACTGGCTTTGCGCCCAGTTAAAGTTGGTGGTGACATCCGCTATATTGCCGGGATGAGAATAGTAGCCACTCATCTGGCTACGCGTTCCCTCACCGCCCCCGACGCTGTTGCCGGCGTTTATGCTGTAATAGTCGTTGTTATCCAGCCTTTGGCTCCAGCTGGCATTTTGTGTATAACGGTCGCGGCTTATGCTGCCGTTATAACCCACGGTTCCCGAACCAAACGGCATCGTCAGTGAGATATAGGCGCTGTCGTCCTTGCGGCCATTGAACTCACTGCGAGCGGCGTTGAGGGACAACGACAGATGTCGCCAGTCGCCGAGGTCAAAATATTTATTCAACGATACGCTGTAGCGATCGGTCGCCGGGCGGTTCCAGTAAGTCTGATGCGACCAGTTGATGTGCGTTGACAAACGCAGGTCGGCAAAGTTTTTGGTCGCCTGGATGGTATAAAGCTCTTTGCTGTTCCCGACGTAGCCATCCCGATAGCGCATATCCAGATATTCACCCATGGTGAGATAGTTGCGCTCGGAAAAACGGTAACCGGCAAACGTGACTTCACTGTTGATTTCATCAAACCGTTTGGAATAGCTCAGGCGCCAGGACCGTCCTTGCCTGCTTTTATCAGCCGGGAAACGAGCGCTGGCATGAGTAACGTCAGCAGAGAGCGTCCCGTAGGCGTTCATATCACGACCGGCGCCAAGCGCCAGGCTGTTGTAGTCCTGAGAAATAATGCCGCCGCCGTACAGCGACCACGCGTTGGTAAGGCCCCATGAGAGTTCGCCTGTGGCAAAGTAGGGTCCTTGAGTGCTGTGGTTATAATCGCGCGGACGACCGGTGGTCATTTTATAACGTAGCTGGCCGGGACGCGTCAGATAAGGGACCTGAGCCGTTTCAACCGCAAATGTCTGTACGGAGCCATCCTGCTCTTCAACCCGCACATCCAGGCGTCCGGTTAGCGCGCTGTTTAGTTCCTGAATACGAAACGGGCCAGCGGCAACCGTCGTTTCATGGATGACTCTGCCCTGTTGGCTGACCGTCACTTTGGCATTGGTGCGAGCGATACCGGATACTTCAGGCGCGTAGCCTCGAAGCTTAGGTGGCAGCTGGCTTTCATCGCTTGCCAGCGACAAACCGGTATAGCGCCATGAGTCAAAGAGATCGGAAGAGAGATAGTCTTCACCGACGGTGAGTTTTGACATCATTCCAGGTAATGCGCGATAGGCGTAAAAACGGCTCCAGTCAAAATTACGTGAATTTTTATCCGAACGTCCGGTGGTATTGTAATAGCTCCCCTGGTAATCCCCTCTCAGACGCCAGGGTCCCAAATTGACGCCCGTCGTACCGCTGATGCTGGCGCTCTGGCTCTGATTCCCCTGACGCGGCCAAGTGACATTGGTATTCAGGTTATAGTCAACCAACATCCCGGGGATACCCTCTTCCCAGCGGGAAATCGGTAACCAGGAAGCATCCTGATATTCCAGCCAGGCTTGAGGCACCGCGATTTGCAGGGATGACTCTGACAGATCGCCGCGCAGGACGACGCCTTCAAGAGCGGAAAAATCAGCGCAACGCCCCTCGTCGAGCCACTTAATCATTTTAAACGCGTCTTCCCGCAGACCGAGAAGCTCTACCTGTGCAGGCGTCAGACAGGTTTCTACAACCACTCCATCGTCACGGGTTCTTTCAATAAAAGAAATTTCCTGGTCAGAAATACTGTGCTCGTTTAAGCGCATGCTGAGCGTGTAGGTTCCGGGCATAATATAACCGGCGCGGGAAAAACGCGACAAGTCGATATTTTCCCGGTCTTCCGAGTCCAGAATATCTATATTAAACTCTACCGCCACTACCGGTGATGTAGAACCAAAAATGGCAATAACAATGTAAATACCCAGTCGTCGCAGGTAAAAAGCTGGTGGTCTGCTTTTTTTCATTTTTTAAAATCCATTTATTGCCTGGTAGAATTCACCGGTGGGAGATGTCAATTCCGGAAATAATTTAGATGAGCAGTTCATCTATTTTTATCATTCATTTTTTCCGTTATTGATAGGTCACCATGAAACGAATGATTCCGTACCAGTCGCCTTCCGACAGCGTTTTGCTGCCGCGTACTAACGATAATAAGTAACGTAACTCATTGTTTTCATTTTGTATCATTACGGCCGGCATCGGTATTCCGTCGCGAGCCACATCGCCAGCCTGATTGTGAATACGCAGTCCAAGCCCCTGGGCCTCGCCATTGACTTTAAAAATATCCGGGCGAAATACCTCAGTTTCCCCGCTAAAGGTGATATTTACGCTTTGCCATAAGCCACCGCGGCTCCGTTCCAGTGAGCAATTCACCAGTCGTACTGCGAAGGGTTTGATGACCGCCTTGCCTTGTTCATTAAGATCGTTATACGAAATCACGCCGAATGGAATTTCCTGCCAGGCATCGTTGGTATGAATGGAACAGGCCGACTCCTGAATTTGACCATTCATCGTGACCAGTCCCCGCCCTTGATCGGACGCCAGAGACAACGGTGATATGCCTAATAACCCACTCAAAATCAGATAACGCGATATTTTTACCATGACTGTGCTCCTGAATATCGGGCTGCAAACGCAGCCCGAATAAAGCTACATGAGAACAGGACTCACCTTATTCATAAGCCAGGGTAAAGTTGGTTACCGCTTCAAAATCACCCGGAGTGACGTTGGTAACAGTAGAGATTTTTTCAAGGTAAGCGCTAAAGCTTAGGGTATTGTTGCCAATGCCCAGGCCGCGGCCGCTGGTAGGTACCAATAATTTCACAGGTTGACCAGAACCATCTTCAATACGTACGCCAGCCCCCGCAGCCTGACCGGAAATAGCCAGCATGCTCATATCTCCCGGAACATTACCGCCAGCAAAGGTCACTTTGACGGTGTTATACATCGGGTCACCGTTTGAATCCTTCTCGAAGGAGCAGTTTTCCAGCTCAATGTCGAACGGACGAGGAGTAGAGATACCGCCATTATCCAAATGCGTATTGGAGATCTGACCCAGTTCGATACGCTGATCGCCGTAGCCATTTTTAATAGAGCATGGAGCATCAATAATAGAACCCCAGAAGGTGACCTTGCCGCTTCCCTGATCGGCCTGAGCTGCGAAAGAGGCGACACCCATAGTGAGAACAACAGCAGATGCAATTTTGCTAATTTTCATAATACATTCCGTTATATTAAAAGTTACTGGATAACCATCCTGAAAAATAACTCGCAAAGATAACTACGGCTGTTTCTGGTGGCCAAAGTGTTGCTATATCTTGTTGAGTTATGTTTATTCCTGACAGCGAAGTCATACTAACTTGAAAACCCTTCCAGTCAAACATATGCACCTACTTAAACGAACATTACGAGCTAATAATTTTATAAAAAAATAATTTACAGGATAATATCTCGCCACACCCCTTTAACACGACAATGTGTGTAAAAATATTACTAATAATTAAAAAAAAACTTATCGCAACCTTCAACAGAAGTGCACCGGTAATCAAAGCGATTAAAAAAACATTAATTTTCAATGAATTGCCTGAGCGAAAAAGGCGCTAAAAACATTAGGAGTTATCCATAGGAAAATTCCTAATACATATTTCTGGCGGGAAAGTTTTAAAAGTGAAAAATCCTATAAAATAGTAGGATTTCTTTATTGGAAGCAGCGCAGAGAAGCAATATTTTACCATTTGGTCAAAAAGCCTTTTGCGGCCGAAGTAACCTTATAGGTATGTCGGCAATACGATCATGATCCACAGCAATATCTTATGCGGTATCTTGCCGGGTCAGATGAAAGAGGAAAAAGATTTGCCCTCTTCACTGCAGCAAATGAGCATGCATCCCCGGCAGGGAGATAGGGCAAGTGGGATTTAACATCATATCCCTACACGAAGAGATGTTATTTTTTCGGTTACTTGTTATTCTGCTGAATTGTTGTCCAGGTGATTATCATTCAGCGTAGTTATTTATCAGACGCTGCCCTGGCGCTTGCCGACTCCCCCTCCAGAGCAAAAACATGGAGAGCGGCAAATCCATTATTCACACCTGCCCTGCAGGTGTTTTTTCCACAGGGAGATTTACCGTGAGATTTGCATCAGTACCTTTCAATCAAAATCAGGTGGGATGGCCGCTTAATGAAGAAGATCTTTATCGCCAGCCCTCGCTGAGCGGCGACATTAAAGCTGACTGGGTGGTTATCGGTTCCGGCTATGCCGGGGTAAGCTTTGCCCGCAGGCTGGCCAGCATCAACCCGCAGCTGAGCATCGTGCTCATTGACGCAGAATGCGCCGCGACCAGCTCCTCAGCGCGGAATTCCGGCTTTATTATCGGCCTGCCGCATAATATCGGCAGCTCTACCGCCGAGTTGAAAAAGGCGCAGGACTATCGCGCTCTGCTGCAGGAGGGGATCCGCCTGCTCGATGACACGGTGACCAAGCACCAGATCGATTGCGAATGGGAAAACGTCGGGAAATACCACTGCCAGATAGATCCGTCCAGCGAAGCCATTATGCAGGAGTACGTGGATAACCTGCAGCTGATGCAGGAACCTTACAGCCTGCTGAACGGCGAAGCGCTGTATCAAAAGCTGGGAACTCGCCTTTACAGCAAAGGGATTTACACTCCCGGCTGCATTCTGGTGAATCCGGCAAAACTGATCGCGGGCCTCGCGCGCCATCTGCCGGATAATGTCACCGTGTTTCACCAGACCCCGGCGCTGGCTCTTCACCAGGAAAACGGCGGCGTCAGGGTGACGACCCTGCAGGGCACCATCCGCGCCGACCAGGCGATGCTCGCCACCAATGCGCTCTCCCGCGAGCTCTCGCCAACCGTGAGCCGCCAGGCGTCGATGGCGACCTACGCCAGCATTACTGCCCCGCTTACGCCCGATCAGCGCCAGCGTCTGCCGGCGATGGAGAGCTGGGGATTAACCCCGGTCAATGCGATCGCCGGGGCCACCCTACGCTATACCCACGATTATCGTTTTCTTGTCCGACAGCATGTCGATCCGGCATTGCGCGGCGTGATTACCGCCGGACAAACCGCTAACGCCGCAAGACAGCATCTGGCGCTGTTCCATACGGCCTATCCGCAGCTGCAGGATGTTCCTCTGGAGCGAACCTGGTCCGGGACCATCAGCGTCACCCGCAACGGCGCGCCGGTCTGGGGGCGTCTTGCGCCGCGGATCTGGACTGCGGGGGGCTGTAACGGCGCCGGCGTGTCAAAACAGACCATCGCCGGGACGCTGCTTGCCGATCTGGCGATGGGCCAGGACAACCCGCTGATCGCCGCGATGCAGTCGCTCGGCCAGGCCAACTTTATGCCGCCCTCCCCGTTCCTGGATATTGGGGTGGCGGGCGCGTTATGGAAAGAGCGTTATATGGGACGTAAAGAGATGCCCGTATAGTCACTACGGGCGGGTGACTGACAGGTTTCACCGCGCAGGCGTGAAACCTGTTACTCAGGCTAATCCGGAATCACTTCATCTTTTCGCAGGGTCAGCACCTCAAACCCCTCGGCGGTGACGGCGACGGTATGCTCCCACTGGGCAGACAGTTTTTTATCGCGAGTGACCACCGTCCAGCCGTCTTTCCTGGTTTTTATTCGGCTATCGCCCTGATTAACCATCGGTTCAATGGTAAACACCATCCCCTCCTTGAGCACGGCGCCGGTGCCGGGTTTGCCGTAATGCAGCACCTGCGGATCTTCATGCATATCTCTGCCAACGCCGTGGCCGCAGTACTCCCTGACCACGCTGTAGCCATTACCTTCAACATAAGTCTGGATCGCATGGCCGATATCGCCCAGCGTCGCCCCCGGTCTGACAACCTTAATGCCCTTCCACATAGCTTCATAGGTTTTCTGCACCAGCCGACGGGCCAGCGGTGAAACCTCGCCAATCAGATACATTTTGCTGGAATCGGCAATCAGCCCCTCTTTCTCCAGCGTAATATCCACGTTCACGATCGTGCCGGATTTCAGCAGCTCGCTTTCCTTTGGCATGCCGTGACAAACGACTTCATTGATCGAAGTATTGAGCACATAGGGAAAATCGTACTGCCCTTTGCTGGCCGGACGCGAATGCAGGTCGTTGACGATAAAATCTTCCACCCGATTGTTGATGGCCATGGTCGAGACGCCGGGCTGAATAAAGCTATCCAACATGTCGAAGACCGAGGCCAGCAGTTTGCCGGCATGGCGCTGGCTGGCGAGCTCCTGCGTGGTTTTAATGGGAATTGATAGCATTGATCACCTCCAGCAACCGGTCAGAGCCGGACTTGAGCATCATCAGCTTGATTTGCTGATGGTTAAGTTCGGGATAGAGCTCGCTCATCATCCCCAGACGGATCCAGTACTCCGCCTGGGCGTTGACCGAACGCGACATCGCCTTACTGGCGTCACGAATATCGTCGTGCAGCAGGTCTGAAATTTTTACAATACCCATTTATATGTACCATTACGATTTATATATGTTTCGTATATTACGCCTGCGGACGCAAGCGTCCAGTTTTTTCTGCCTCGGCCCCTTTTGCCGTTGCCGACAGCGATCGTGTTGACTGAAAAGAGCAGTATGATGCGCGGCGAATGCCACACCCAGCCGTGTTGCATGAAAGAACGGCAGAGGAATAAGTGTAAGCAGATTAGGGTTTTTATTTGGTCTTCGAAAATTCTCTTATTACTTTCTCTAACCCCTGATTAAATATTCTTATTACGATATCAATTCCATTTATTTTTGATGACCTGAACTTAAGAGTGCGATATAAAACCACGCAAGATTTAACTTTTTTATAACAGAGCAAAGGCTAAGTAAATGAAACAGGTCGGCATTATTGGTTGGCGTGGCATGGTAGGTTCTGTATTGCTTCAACGCATGGTTGAAGAAAACGATTTCCGTGATATCTCTGCACATTTTTTTAGTACCTCCAGCGCGGGGACCGTTGGCCCAACTATAGATGGCGAGAGTTATATCCTTAAAGATGCGAATTCAGTCAGTGAACTCGCCGATATGGATATTATTATCACCTGCCAGGGCGGCGATTATACTCAAGCCATTTATCCCGCACTTATTACGCATGGCTGGCAGGGTTATTGGATCGATGCGGCATCGGCGCTTCGCATGGATGAAAAAGCCTGTATCATTCTCGATCCGGTTAACCGTACCCATATCGATCGGGCAATCCACCAAGGGCTAAAACTTTTTGTCGGCGGTAATTGTTCGATTACCCTCAGCTTGATGGGGCTCGCCGGCTTGCTCAAGGCTGACCTGATCGAATGGATGAGCGTGATGACCTATCAATCTGCATCCGGCGCTGGCGCTAAACATGTCAGAGAATTAATCGCGCAAAGCGCCTGGGTGAGCAATCATTTGTCGGCAGAGGAATTGACCAGCTCCGGCTCAGTCCTTCCTTTAGTCAATAAAGTCAGCGAACTGATTAACAGCGCGGGCATGCCCGTCCAACACTTCGGCGCTCCCCTAATGGGAAGCATCATTCCCTGGATTGATGCCGATTTAGGCGACGGCAATAGCCGCGAAGAGTGGAAAGGCGAAGCAGAAACCAACAAAATTCTGGGCTTGCCCCGCGGAACTATTCCCGTGAACGGTTTATGCATTCGGGTTGGCGTCATTCGCTGCCATAGCGCAGCGATTACTTTAAAATTAAAGCGTGAAGTCAGCGAAGCTGAATTTGCTGAATTAGTGGGTAATGCCCATCCCTGGGTTAACTATGTCCCCAATAATAAAAACGACAGCGTCAGCAAATTGACCCCAGCCTATATCAGTGGCTCGCTGCAGGTAGGCATAGGCCGTTATAAAAAAATGGCCCTGAATAATGAACCTGTATATTCGGTACTCACCGTTGGGGATCAGCTTTTATGGGGAGCCGCGGAGCCTTTACGTCGTATGTTAAATATCTTGCTTAATCGCGTTTAATTGTTCTGCGGCAGGCGTTTTAATACCAGGATGGTGGCCAGGGAAATATATTTATATATCGGTTCCACCACCGCGGCATCCTGTGCCCCGGCCTGTCGCCGTCAAACCCACAGCGAGGTTCTGCTTTCACCACAGTTCCGGCAACAAGGCCAGCGCGTCAGCCACCAGCGTGCGCCTGTCGTTGCCGGGCTTCCAGATGGTCACCATCGTTTGGCCGATCCCCTGATTACCCACTTCGGTCGGCAATTTTTTGACGTTTTTCCACCGCGCCGCATTCATGTGCGTCGGCAAAAATCCCCAGCCGCAGCCCTGTTCAAGCAGGGCGCGCAGCATCTCCTGTTCGTTGGTAAAAATGGTGCGCCCTGAAATCTGCAGACGGCGGGCCACGGGCTCGTCAGTATCCGGGTGCATAATCACCTGCGGTGCCAGCGAAAGTTCCAGCAGAGAAAGCGGTTGTTTAGCGGCGGGAAAAAGCGCTTCGGAGGCGTAAAAATCCATCTCGATTGACCCCAGGGCGCGCCACTCCATAGCGTCGCCCACGCTGCGATGTCGCGCCTGGCAGATACCCAGGTCGGCCAATCCACTCGCCAGCAGCCTTTCCGCCTCGTCACGCGAGGCGTTAATCAGGCTCAGACGAACGTTGCGCCGGGCCATGGCGCCAATCAGCGCCTGTAACAACGTTCTGGGGGTAAAGGGATCGTAGGCCAGCGTAATATCCTGCGTGGCGCTATTCGGCACTTCTTTGGCAAAGGCTTCAAAGGCTTTGACCTGGCGCATCAGCAGGTGCGCCTGACGCTGCAGTTGTTCCCCCTCCGGCGTCAGCTGCAAGCTGCGACCTTGACGCAGAAACAGCGCATACCCCAGACCATCTTCAAGGAACTCAATCAAATCGCGAAGCGTCGTGCGGTCCTTGCCCAGCTGGCGCGCCGCTTTCGCCAGGCTTTTGCACTCAACCACAGCGGTGAAGGCTTCAAGTTGGGCAAAAGAATACATCAGGGTCGGCATTGTGCTCTCCACTCGGTTATTCGGGGGGATTTTCCCCCATGAGGCGTTTTTTATTATAGGCCGCATTTTTTTAAGCTAAACGCCTTCCTGAGCTGAACGAGAAAAAATATGAAAAACAAAGTGGTTAATCGTCGCCTGCTGTCCAGTGTTGTCATCACCCTCTGCAGCGGCCTGCTGGCCCCCATCGCGCAGGCCGCCTGCCCCGGGACCGAACTTAGCGCGTGCCCTGCTCCCTTTGATGCACAGCTTCCGGATACCCATAAAATGCTCACCTGGAGCCAGACCGACCGGGTAATCGGCTTTCGTAACGACTACCGCAATTACGCAGGCGATGTGTTTCATCACGGTCATGCCGTACCGTTGCAGGCTGCAGCGAAACGGTTAACTCACGCCAGCTATCAGGTTAATGGCCACACCTGGACCCTGCAGGATTATCTGCAGCGCCAGAACGTCAGCGGCATGCTGGTGCTGAAAAATGGCAAAGTTGCCTGGAAATATCTGGCGGAAGGCAATACCGACACCACCCTCTGGACCTCGCGCTCGGTGGGCAAGTCCGTGGTATCCACGCTGGTGGGCGTGGCGATTAAACAGGGCAAAATTCACTCGCTCGACGATCTTGTCACCCAGTATGAACCCGACCTGAAAGGCACCGCCTGGGAAGGCGTGACGCTGAGGCAGCTGATTAGCCACACCTCCGGGGTGGCGTGGAATGAAGACTATACTAATCCGCAATCGGACTTCGCCCGGCTTACCGAGTGTGAAGCCAGACCCGGCGCCTATGACTGCGTACGTCAGCTGGTGTCCGGCCTGCGTCGGGCGCATCCGGCCGGAGAGAACTGGTCTTACTCCTCCGGCGGCGCCTGGCTACTGGGTGATGTCCTGGAACGCGCCACCGGTATGACGCTGGCGGCGTATCTGGAGAAAAGTATCTGGCAACCCTATGGTATGGCGAGCGATGGCGTGTGGCATGCCTATACAAAAGGTGAGCACGACGTGGGCGCGCATGGCTTTAACGCCACGCTAGAAGATTGGGGGCGCTTCGGTGAGTTCATCCTGCATAACGGCGTGTTGCCGAACGGCGAGCAGATCTTGCCGGAAAACTGGGTCGCCGAATCATCAAACTGGACCCGGGCGACAGGTTCAGTATCCGCGGCACATCCAAACGGTCTCTACGGCTATCAGTGGTGGAACAATGAAGTGCCGGCTAATGCCAGCAACGTTGAGCCCGCTCCGCAGGCATCCCTTCAACATTCGCTGTGGGCGCTGGGGATATTTGGTCAGATGATTATGGTCAATCAGGCGGAAAATCTGGTCATCGTGCAGTGGTCGACCTGGCCGCAGGCTGAACCCTCCTTCAGCGCCCAACCGCTTGAGGCGTCGCTGATGTTTAGCGCGATAGCGAAGGCGTTACGCTAATGCCGGTTTAAAACTGTCGCTCTTTTGCAGACCATGAGCGAAGTGAGCTCAACCATTTTTAAACGATTGGAAGCCAGCCTGCCAACGGCAAAGCTGCTGCGGTACGCTGGCTATCATCTGCCTGTCGCTGGGGTGGCAAGCCGGTAATATAAGGCGGATCAGCGCCCTTTCTCGATCGTGCAGTTCCACTGCTGACTCACGCTACTCTGACTGGTGGCGATCTGTAGCGACAGGCTGGCGTCCAGAGTATGGGTGACGCTATATTCAAGGACCACGTCATCAAGATCGCGCGCGACGCGCTCAATGCGAAACAGAGGGCGCCCGGGTTCAATATTCAGCAATCCCGCCGTGCGGATATCGCAGCACACCGGCGTATAGCGTTCGGTCGCGTTAGCCGGCGAGTAGCCGAATGTTTCCCGCAGCTGTTTATAGAGCGATCGGCTGCCGTCCACGTGACTCAGGTCGTTATAAATTCGGCCGTTAAGCCAGGTCAGCACGTGGCCGACCGGCCGCTCACCCTGCACGAGTAACCGCTCCAGACGCATCAGTTGGCTACCCAAATCGAGCCCCATCTGTTCCGCTACGTGGCGGTCGGCCATGGTTGAAATCAGCGACAGCACCTCCACTTCTATCGCGCCGGGAGCAGCAAAGGTGGTCAGTACGTCCGGCAGGTCGGTGTAGTATTTTTGCAGCGCATCGCGGTTGATAAACGTGCCTTTTCCCTGCTCGCGATAAACCATACCGATGCTGGCCAGCGAATCTATCGCCTGTTTAATCGTGCCGCGCGCCACCTTGAACTCCCCGGCAAGCAGCAGCTCGCCCGGGAGTTTATCGTCATAGGTAAAAGAGAGGATCCGCTGCAGGATAACGTCTTTTATTCTTAAATAGAGAGGGAGTCCATCCGACTCATACATACTTGCGCTCCAACTCAGAGATAGTGTATCTGGCTCCTGTATGCGCTCAGTATATCCTGATTTATCTCCTGATTACCGTCTATGTTTGCGCTGGCGAGAACCGGCGGCGTGCGCGCATTTTCCAGCATAATTTCGCAAATACGCAGTACCAGGCTGTTGGCGATGGCCGCCCCCATGATGGTGGAGAGCGGCGCCACTTTCTGCGCCAGCCCCGGCAGGCTCACCGCCGCATCGCCATACTCGCAGTGGTTATCAAGGGTGATATCGGCAATGTCTACCAGCAGTTTACCGCTGGAGTGGCGGGAAGAGACTCGTGCCGCCGTCGCCAGGCTGGTAATGGCGATAACCCTGGCTCCGCAGGCTTTTGCCGCCAGCGCGACATCGATCGTAATCGCATTTCGCCCCGACACTGAGTGAATCAGCAGAGTATCGTCGGCCCTCAGCGGCGACTGTTCAACCAGCACGCGGCCAAGATTTTCCACATTTTCCACCGCGCTGGTAAGGGTTAACGGCCTGACGTTAAGCATCAGCGCAGGGGTAAAAAGCGGGTTGATGATGGCCAGACCGCCTGCCCGATAGCTCATCTCCTCCGCCAGAATACCGGCGTGGCTGGCGCCAAAGACGAAGATATTGCGCTGCGCCAGAATGCTGTGGGCCATCATTTCTGCCGCCCGGTTCAGCTCATCGGCGCGCTGTTCAAGCAACCCCAGCTTCTGGCGGATCTGACTGTAATACTGTTTCAGTGCCTGGCTCATAGACTTCCTCCTGATATCAGAACGTCAGCAAGCGGGTCAAAAGATGGATTAGCGGCGCGAGGACAAACATATCGCTATCGCCCGCCCACAGCGCGGTATCCGGGATCGTGTTGTTGATAAAGCCGGTCACGCAGAAATATTGTCCCCAGGCGACCACCGTTGAGGTGATAAATCCCGCCAGCAGCGCGCCTTTATAGCCGCCTGTGATATTGCCGAAGACCCCTGCCGTACCGGCATGGAAGAAAATGACGATCATGCTGGGAATAAATACGTAGCCGGTATAGCGGCCGATCAGGGTCAGCCACAGCAGCGATCCCACAAAGGCACCGACGAACCCCAGCACCACCGCATTTGGCGCAAAGTTGAACAGAATCGGGCAGTCCAGCGCAGGTTTGGCCCCCGGAACCAGCCGCGAGCCGATGCCGTTAAACGCGGGCACCATTTCACCAATAAACATCCGCACCCCGAGCAGCACCACGGCGATGCCACCGGTGAACATCAGCGATTGTTTAAGGGCATAGATGTAGAAGCTCAGGTCGCCGGATTGCGCAAGGATCTCCGCCGCTTTCGGGGTGCCTTTGATTTGCAGAATAAAGGTGCCGATAAAAAACAGCAGCGCCATGGTTAACGCGGTCACCACGTTGGAATCGCGCAGAAAACCGAGCTTCTTAGGGACTTTGATATCTTCGGAACTGATTTTATTACGGGCGAAGATCTGGCCGAAAATGGCCCCCAGCAGCGCGACCGAGGCGGAAGTATGCCCCAGCGCCACGTTATCGTTGCCGGTAATTTTCCGTACCCATGGCTGAACCAGCGCGGGCTGCAAGGTCCAGTACAGTCCCATGATAACCGTCAGCATGAGCGTCAGCTGTAGCGCAGAAATAGCGGGCTCGGTGTTCACCATCACCCCGGCAAATATCATGGTGGTCCAGAACATCATGTGTCCGGTCAAATAGATATATTTAAAGCGCGTCAGCCTGGCCAGCAGTAGATTGATAGCGAAACCGCCGGCAATGGCGATCGTCACGCTGCTTCCGTAGCGTTCGCTAAAGCGCGCCTGACCGATAATATTGGTCAGATTCATCGAGCTGAGGCCGAAAACTTCGGTCCAGATCGGCTGAAAGATCAGTAGCGCGGAAACGATAATCCCGGCCCCCGCGCCGATGATCAGAAAACCCAGAATGCCTTTCAGGGTGCCGGACACAATGTCTGCCAGCGATTTTTTCTGCAAAACCAGTCCCAGCAGCACGATCAGGCCAATTAAAATCGACGCCTCACCAAATATGTTGATGGTGATCCAGCGCAGGACGCCAAGAAACTCGCTCATGTTGGCTCTCCCGCGCGCAGAATGTGCGCCTGGGTCAGCGCCGCGGTGATTTCTGCGTTATCAATGTAGTTGTTTACTACCACCACCGGGCAGGAAAGATGCTTCAGGTTGTCCACCAGTTCAGCATTGGTGATGACGACATCGGCGTTGGCCGAAGCGGCGGATGAGACATCCATATGTTCCACGGAGGCCTGAATCCCGTGCTGCTTTAATACCGCCTCAACGTTCATTTTTAAAATCAGGCTGGAGCCCATACCTAAACCACAGACTGTCAGAATTTTCATCGCTATTCACTCCGTGTTAATTACAGCTATAAACGCTGTGAGCCGCTGGCCAACAGCCGATAAAGTTGTTCCGGATCGTCTGAATGCATCAGGGTATGCAGATTATTTTCATCACTGAGCACGGTGACGATATGCTGGATAAGGTGGATATGCGCGTCGCTGCTGGTAGCCGAAAGGCCCAGAACCACCCGCACAGGGTCGTTTTCCGCATGACCAAACGCCAGCGGTTCGCGCAGCCGGATCGCGCTAATTTGCGCTTTGATCGCTCCCTGTTCCGGACGGGCATGCGGCAGGGCCAGACCAGGGGCGATGACAAAATAAGGGCCCAGCTCGCGATAGCTGGCGATCATCGCCTGGACGTATTGCGGACTGCAGGCCCCCGCGCGGCACAGCGCGTTCCCCGCCTCGCGAATAGCCTCCTCCGGGGTAGCGGCCGGGCAGTCAACGGTTATCGACTGACGTTCAATCATCACGGGCTCCTTGCGTTAAGTGGTGGCGAATGGAGGCCAGGGTGGTCGCCAGCGCCCGGGCAACAAACGCGCGCCCTTTCTCTTCGCTCGCCAGGGTGGGGTCCCCCAGCACCGCATAAGCAGAAAACTCGGTCCAGCGCATCGGCTGATAGCGAAAATTCTGCGGGAATTCGGGATAGTGCGCGCGCGCCTCCGCCATGTTGACGAACTCCGGCGCCAGCGCCAGCATCAGCGAGGTTTCGACCTCGTCGGCATGCATATATCCCGGATAAGCCACCGCCGAGGTTTGTCGTTTTTTTACCTCTTCATCCATACCCGCCCAGCTGTAGCTAAGCAGCGTGATGCCCTGCTCTTTAAGCTGGCGGGAAGCGGCTTTAATCGCGTCAAAGTTGCCGTAATGCGCGTTGATCACCGCCGTGGTGGTAATACCGTAGCTGGCCATGTTTTCCGCCAGCGCCACCAGCAGCGACGTCAGCCGTTCATTACCGATATCAATCGCGCCCGCATGCCCGCGCAGCGACCAGACCTGGCTATAGGAGACAACCGGCAGGCTCAGCGCGCACTCGCCCAACTGCTCATCAAGCCGCGCGCAAAACCGCTCGGCCAGCAGGTTATCGGTATCCAGCGGCAGGTGGTCGCCGTGCGGTTCGACCGCGCCAAGGGGCAGTAAGGCTATCCGCGCCTTTTGTAGCGCCCGCCTGGCCTCGCGCTCATTTAAATGATGCAGCTTCATGACGCCTCCTCAGGCAAAAGCGAGGTAACGCGCCGGGTTTTCGACGAAGAAATCATGCAGCAACGCTTCGCCGTCAAACCCCGCCTCCCGGGCCTCTTCCATGAATCTTGGCCGCCAGTCGCTGAGGATGAACTTCAGCCCCAGCCCTCCTTTACCGTAATGCGCGCTCATGGATTTACGGGCAAAATCACCGCCGATCAAAATCTGCTTTTGATAACCGCGCTGGCAGAGCGCCAGGATGGCCTGGGTGCGAATGTGCTCAGGGTGATATTTAATGCGGCTGATACCGTCAAATGAGAGAAACGCCCCGGTGTTGGCGATCTGACGGTGCAGCCAGGGGTCAGGATTGCGATCCATATGGGCAAAACATAAGCGGGACAAATCCAGTCCCCATTTTTTAAAGATCCGCGCCTGTTCGAGTCCCATCGTCCCCATTTCCGTATGGCTGTGCATCGGCGCCCCGGTACGCTGCTGGGCGCGAACGATAACCTCCATGGTTTTGTATTCCAGAGGGGAAATGGCGTTATAGCCGGTGCCACATTTCACTACGCCGGCCCGATGCGCGGTGCCTTCGATTCCCTCGGTGACCTCGCGGCAAACGTGTTCAACCAGTTCGTCGACGTCAGAACGCTCAATCCACTCGGCAAAAGTTTGCGCTGTGCCCGGTCGCTGACTACTCCACAGAAACCCTTTGTTAAAACCCGCGGTGGCAATAATGTGCAGCTGCTGGCGCTGCGCCATGGCCGCGACAGCAGCGGCCTGACGACCATAATCCGGCGCGGTGGCGTCGTAGATGGCATTGCCTCCCGCCTGGCGGAAGTCGCTTAATTCACGCTCAGAAGCCTGTGGATCGTCGAGCAAGAGGTCGTCATCCTGACGCTCGGCCCAATAGGGCGGAATACAGTAGATATGGTCGTGGCTGTAGGTTACGCCCAGCTGATTAGCGGAAATATCCCCGTTTAACGTTCGAATGATGGCCATGTTTCTTACTCTCCGGAACGGATAAGAAGGTGCCTTCAACATAGGCGCGACTCACTTGACCAGTCAAGTGATCAAGTTCGCATCAATCATATTAAATTCTTATCTGTGAGGTGGGTCGACATTAACATTTATGTGACGTTGTCACGTAAATAGATTCGGGCTAAAAAACCGTTACTCATGGAAAAATATAGGTGTTTCAGATGAGGCGATTAAATTTATGTTCTATTAATTCAATTGGATACGCACCTATTAAACCAATACATTTCAGACTAATAATCAATACCTTTGATTAAAATGTTTAATTGAATGAATCGATAAAGAGAGTATTGTTAAAAACAATGATGAGCGGAGATAAATAAATGTTACGAGATTTTTTGAAGGTAGAAAAAGAGGATCGACTGGTGGAACAGCAGGACGCCAGCAGCGATAACGGCAATTCAACGGACGTCACCGAATGGATAATTGTGAGTAAAAATGGCGATAAAAAAGGCCGGGTGGCGTTATTCAATCAATTTTCCACCCGTCGTTCGTATTGCGTGAATTATCGAATTACCCAGTTTGATAATAGCGGCAAAGTTGTCGTAGACCGGCTGGCAGAATCTCTCTAATCACGGGAAACGCAACACACCGGCGTTTTGGTCACCTGTCGCCAGAGCTCGCAGAACAATAACCGATAAGTGCCGCCGCCCGCGCCTTTATCCGGGACCGTCGCTGGCGGCGGCCAGCAGCGGCACAATCACATCGCTTAACGGCGTGGCAATGTGGTAAATACGGCCGTAACGCTGCACGACCCCGTTACGAATATCCCACTCCAGCGGTAGACCAGCCTCACGGTCGGTGAGTATAGAAGTACTTAAGTCCGGAGGCGCGCGATGAAATCCCGCGACGATCTCCTGCGCCACGCTCTCGTCCAGCCTGGCGCCTGCGGCGCGAGCAACCTTCAGCCCCTCCTGCAGATAAGCAAAAGCCAGCGCGGTGATATCTTCGCGCGCAAACATGCCTGCCCGCCGTCCCGCCAGTACCATCAGGCCCGCAACCGCGTTTTGCAGCAGTTTACGCCACGCCACGGAGAGAAAATCGTCGCTAATATCCACTGCGCAGCGCGTGTCCCGTAGCGCATACTGTACCCGTTCAGCCCCCTGCACATCGGGCAGCGTCAGGCGCGGTTTCGCCCGCAGCCAGACCGATGCTTCCGGTTCGCGCTGCGCGGGGAACCAGACGACCGACGGCAATACCGTCGCTTCCGCGACATGAGGCGCGAAAAGCGCTCGTTGTTCAACGCCATTTTGCAGCACGCAAACCACCGTTTGCGCATGGCATAGCGCTTTAAGCCACGGCGCAATTGCGGCAATTTGCGTTGCTTTTACCGCCACAAAAAGCAGATCGAACGGCGCAACGACCGAAGACGGTTCAGTGACGACTGGCCCCGGAACCACAATCGTTCCGCCATCGAAACGTAGCGATAGCTGCGGGTGAGCGCGCCGGCCGCATACCAGAGGCGTTCGACCCACCTCGTGCAGCGCGGCGGCGATGGTGGTGCCAATGGCGCCGGGACCAATCAACGCAACGGTGGGTTCTTCAACATTCATCTATGCCTCCAGGCCGCCTCCGGCCCCTGAGATTTCATGGCTACATAACATAAACGCGACTTCGTTCGCATTACCATTTTATTCATATGGGTAATCTGAATGTGTGTGTCGTCGTACACACTTTCTCCATTAACAAGGAAGGTACATGTTTCCAGAATACAGAGAGCTGATTTCTCGATTGAAAACCACGCACCCGCGCTTTCAGTCGCTATTCGAAAAACATAACGCACTCGATCACGACATTTCCCGGATAGAAGGAGTCGATGGCAAAGGATACAGTCTCGAGCTCGTACAGATGAAGAAAGAAAAACTTATGTTGAAGGATGAAATGCTCAAAATCCTCCAGCATGAAAGCCTGATGTAGACGATAAGGCCGCCGCCATGGCGGCCTTCTTATACCGCCTGACTACGAGCGAATAAACGCCAGCAGATCGGCGTTAATCACATCGGCGTGGGAGGTATGCATGCCGTGCGGAAAGCCGGGATAAATTTTCAGCTGGCTGTTCGGCAGCAGCTTATCCTGCAGTATCGCCGCGTTTTGATAAGGCACCACCTGATCGTCATCGCCCTGCATCACCAGCACCGGCAGCGTAATGGCTTTTAAATCTTCGGTCTGGTCGGTTTCAGAGAAGGCTTTAATCCCCTCATAATGCGCTTTTGCGCTACCGGTCATGCCCTGCCGCCACCAGTTCTGAATAGTGCCCTGGGACACCTCCGCGCCCTCGCGGTTAAAGCCATAAAATGGGCCGGACGCCACGTCGAGATAAAACTGCGAGCGATTGGCAGCCAGCGCCTGGCGAAAACCATCGAAGACTTCAATTGGCGTACCGCCAGGATTGCTCTCCGTTTTGACCATCAAGGGCGGAACCGAACTGATCAGCACCGCTTTGGCAACGCGCCCCTGCGGTTGTCCATACTTCGCCACGTAGCGCGCGACCTGCCCGCCGCCGGTAGAGTGCCCGACATGAACGGCGTTATGCAGATCCAGATGCTCCGCCACCGCGGAGGCATCGGCGGCATAATGATCCATATCGTGACCGTCACTCACCTGATCTGAACGACCGTGACCGCGTCGGTCAATCGCAATCACCCGGAAGCCTTCTGCCAGGAAGAAAAGCATCTGGTTATCCCAATCATCGGCGCTTAATGGCCAGCCGTGATGAAATACGATGGGCTGCGCCTCTTTCGGGCCCCAGTCCTTAAAGTAAATGTTGACGCCGTCTTTGGTGGTCACAAATGCCATGTTACAAACTCCTCTGAAGAGAAAACAAGGCTGCGGGCCTGACGCCTGCAGTTGGTCGGGTGTAAAGGTCGGATGCTCAGCCTTAACGAGCGTGTCTCGTCAGGTTTGAAAGTGATGCGCAGAAAAAGTGTAGATGATTTTTGCGATGCCGGAGATGCGAAAAGAATTCAACAAATGGGCTGTAGAAAGCCCATTAAATAAAGTCGTCAGGGTCATTTAACGCTGGATAAACTTAGTAACGCCTGATGGTCACCGTTGCCGCGCCGGGCTGGTCGAGCGAGGCCAGTCCCTCTTCCACCCGCCCGAGCTTTATCAGACCGGGCGAGTGGCGAAAGTCTTCGCGAAAAATAGCCAGGTTGCCCCACGGCGCGTAATAGGCCATATCGCCGCGTCGCGGAGTCATTGATTCGCCAGCATCCACATCGCGCAGCTTCTCCGGCAGCCAGGCGATCTTTTCCGTAGAACCATAATCCTCAAGCTTCACCGTCATTGGCAGCTGCGCCACAAACGCACTAGCCGCAGCGCTCTCGTCCAGCAAGCCGACGACCGTGACGCCCTTAAATACAAACTCAATCTTCACCGCGTTCTCCCTGGCGGCGGCGGATGCCGCGCCCGTCATCATGATCAAAATGGATAGCACCGCACCGAGCGTTTTCAGCATCCGCTCACCCTTCCAGACCGCGAGCGCGCAGGACTTCCCCCACCACCGCTACTGCCGAAAAGGCGTTTGGCCAGCCGGCATAGAACGCGGCATGAGCAACAATCTCCCCCGCCTCTTGCGCGGTAAGGCCGTTATCCATCGCCCGGTTAAGGTGGTAGCCAATTTGCGCGCTTTGCCCGGCGGCGATCAGCGCGCTGACCGTCACCAGACTACGATCGCGCGGTTTCAGCCCCGGCCGCTGCCACAGGTCGAGAAACAGCGGTTGAGCGGTAAACTTCACCAGCCCGGGCGAAATTGCGCCGAAGTTGTGCTCCACCGTTGACGAGCGCTGATTTTCCGCTGCCTGATTAAGCGCCAGCAGCTCGGGGGATGCCGAAGCCAGCTGCTCGCGGCGGATACCGCGGGCGGCAAAGATATCTTTCGTGACCGCAACGGCGGCCATCGCGTTAGGCCAGCCGGAATAAAAAGCCAGATGCGTGATGATCTCGGAAATTTCGACCGGCGTGACGGCGTTATCCAGGGCAACATCAACATACTGTTTTAGCTCGGCGGGCTGGTTACGCGCGATCAGAATCGCCACCGTCACGATGCTGCGATCGCGACGCGAGAGTTCACTTCTCTGCCAGAGATCGTCTATCAGCACCTCGCTGCCGAAACGGACAAGCGCGGGCGCGACGGACTGGACATCCTCAGCGGACAGTACGGTTGGGCTAAGTGGAACCATTTTTTCACCTCTCTTTTCTTCTGCCTGGACAGGCGCGCCCAGCATCAACGACATTGCCGCAGCGGCAATAAAAGCTTTCATCCTGTACTCCTTCCCGGCACGTTAATTCTTCAGCCTTTCCACCAGTTGACGCTGGTACTCAGGCAGTTGACTGCGGCTGGCGCTCTGAAAAACCAGCGGAGGAAGCCAGATCATTCCCGCATGCAGAGCGCTGGCCTTCATCGGCGTGAAGACGTCGGCGAGGCTGACGCCAGTTCGCCCGGATTCGCCGTATGTCGATTCTCCTCCCGCGGCGGTCGTAACAATCAGCATCTCTTTACCCTGCCATACGCCCGGCCCCACGCTGCCCCAGGTATCGTTCAGCCAGGCCTTCATCATTGGCGTGATGTTGAACCAGTGGGTCGGGAAGATAAACACGACGCGCGAGTGTTCCCGCATCAATCGACGCTCGGCATCGGCATTGATATTGCGGCTGTCATAGCCGTAAAGCGTCTCAAGATTGCGTACGGTCACGCCGGGCACGCTTTGCGCTGCGGCTTGAAGACCTTTCGTCAACACCGATTGCTCAGGGTAAGGATGAGAGACGATAACCAGCGTTTTAACCTCGGCGGCATGGCTGACGCGGTTATGACTAAACAGAACGATGGCGATGGCCACAAACCACAGCAGACCGGCGAAATTGCGGGGCGAATATGTCATTGAGCTCTCCTTCTCTTTTGCCACAGGTTAAGCCGCGCAAAAAGAAGGAGCCAGCCCTCGCTATCGAATGGGGCTGTGAGCCATTTTCATCAATCAGGCTACAAACCGAGCGGCTGCAGTTCACGGACCAGCGCGATCAGCAGGCGCAATCCGGTAGGGATCTGGTGTCGGCTGGAGTAATAGATATAGAATCCCGGCCCGTAAGAGGCCCAGTCGGTGAGCACCAGACGCAGGCGCCCCTCGCTGACGTGCTGCTTAATCAGCGGCTCCGGCAGGTACATCAGGCCGAATCCTTGAAGGATGGCCACCACGCCCGTCTCCGCCAGATCGACGGTTAACAGCGGCGGCACTTTGATCGTCAGCTGCTCTTCACCGCGCTCAAACTCCCATTTATAAATCCGATTGTTTCCCAGACGGTTGCTGACGCAGCGGTGGTGCTGAAGATCGTTGGGGTGCAGGGGCTCGCCGAAGCGGGCAAGATAATCGGGCGACGCGGCGACGACCCAGCGCACATCGGCGGAGAGACGCTGCGCCACCATATCTTCCGGTACGGTACCGCCATAGCGGATACCGGCGTCAAAACGCGCTTCGGTGACATCAACAATGCGGTTACTGGCCACGATATCCAGCTCAATATCGGGATAGCGTTCGGCAAAAACGGGCAGGATCGGCGCCAGCAGCAGCGTGGCTGCCTCGACGGCGACGTTGAGCCGAATATGTCCCGCAGGCGAGTCGCGAAACTGGTTGAGCTGTTCAATCGCGCCATCGATGGCGGCCACCGGCTCGCTCACCGCGCTGGCCAGACTCTCGCCTGCCGCCGTCAGGGTTACGCTTTTGGTCGTACGGTTCAGCAGACGCACGCCCAGCCGCGCCTCAAACCCCTTCAGGGCATGGCTCAGCGTCGAGGCGCTTACGCCGAGCTCGACGGCGGCCTTACTAAAACTGCGATGACGAGCGATGGCGCAAAAATAGACCAGGTCGGCCATATCGGAACGGTTTACATTCATACGTTCTCGCTAACCAGATAGAAAATAAGCTGAAAAAACAACGTTACCTTGATTTGATGGCGTAAAGCAATCTGGCGTAACGCCAGTTCTGGCCGGAAAAGCGGCCTCCATTGATTCTGGGCGTCAATCATTATGCCATTGACATTGACCTATCAAACTAGTTTACTAGTACAAGATAAATTTCAGGATAGCGAATAATGCAACGCGTAATCATCATGAATCTGCACGGCTGGTGGCGTACTTCCCGATAACGGGCAGTATCGTCACGTCTGCAGTTTGCACACCGATACCCGGCCCGCTAAAACGCGGGCTTTTTTTCGCCCGGATTTTACGCATAGGATGCATCTGCCGAAGTGCAAGCAGCCGGGAGCCGCTGCGCAGTACCCGATTTCACTTCATGTGCAGCGTCCTTTCCGGGGGCAGACCCCGAATCATCAGACACTGCACATACAACAAGGAGCAATAATGAGTCCCTTACTTAACCCCTACTTTGGCGAATTCGGCGGTACGTACGTTCCGCAGATCCTCATCCCCGCGCTACGCCAGCTGGAGGAGGCGTTTGTTAGCGCACGTGAAGATCCGCGCTTTCAGGCGGAATTAACCCATCTATTGAAAAACTACGCCGGTCGCCCGACGGCGCTAACGCGCTGCCGTAACCTGACGCAGGGTACGCGCACTACCCTGTATCTCAAACGTGAAGATCTGTTGCACGGCGGCGCGCATAAGACTAATCAGGTGCTCGGCCAGGCGCTGCTGGCAAAACGGATGGGCAAAACCGAAATTATTGCCGAAACCGGCGCCGGTCAGCACGGCGTGGCCTCGGCGCTGGCCAGCGCGCTGCTGGGCCTGAAGTGCCGTATCTACATGGGGGCGAAAGATATTGAACGTCAGTCGCCAAACGTCTTTCGTATGCGCCTGATGGGGGCCGAAGTGATCCCGGTGCACAGCGGCTCAGCCACCCTGAAAGATGCTTCGAATGAAGCGCTGCGCGACTGGTCCGGGAGCTATGAGACCGCCCACTTTATGCTGGGCACCGCCGCTGGCCCGCATCCTTTCCCGACTATCGTACGCGAATTTCAGCGCATCATCGGCGAAGAGACCAAAGCGCAGCTCCTCGAAAAAGAGGGGCGCCTGCCGGATGCGGTTATCGCCTGCGTTGGCGGAGGTTCCAACGCCATCGGCATGTTCGCTGACTTTATCGATACGCCCCAGGTCGGACTGATTGGCGTTGAGCCCGCTGGCCTGGGCATTGAGACCGGGGAACACGGCGCGCCGTTGAAACACGGGCGGACCGGCATCTATTTCGGCATGAAAACGCCGCTGATGCAAACCGATGACGGCCAGATCAAAGAGTCCTGCTCTATTTCCGCCGGCCTCGATTTCCCGGCCGTCGGGCCGCAGCATGCCTATCTGAACAGTATTGGCCGCGCGGAATACGTTTCGGTCACCGACGATGAAGCGCTGGCGGCATTTAAAACCCTGAGCCGTTCTGAAGGCATTATTCCGGCACTTGAGTCATCCCACGCCCTCGCGCATGCCTTAAGAATGATGCGCGACAATCCGCAACAAGAGCAGCTGCTGGTGGTGAACCTTTCCGGCCGCGGCGATAAGGACATCTTTACCGTGCACGACATTCTGCAAGCGCGAGGAGAAATGTGATGAAACGCTATAACGATATGTTTTCGCGACTGCAAACTCGGGGAGAAGGCGCGTTCATTCCCTTCGTGATGCTCGGCGACCCGCAGCCGGATCTGTCGCTGCAAATTATCGATGCGCTGATCGAGGGCGGAGCCGATGCGCTGGAACTGGGGATTCCCTTCTCCGATCCGCTGGCCGACGGCCCGACAATACAAAATGCCGCCCTGCGCGCGTTTGCAGCCAACGTCACCCCTGCGCGCTGCTTTGACATGCTGGCCGCCATTCGCGCCAGGTATCCGGCGCTGCCCATCGGTCTGCTGATGTACGCAAACCTGGTGTATAACCGGGGAATCGAGACGTTTTATGCCACCTGCGCCCGCGCGGGCGTCGATTCTGTGCTGGTAGCAGACGTCCCGTTCGAAGAGTCGGCGCCGTTCCGCGAGGCCGCGATGCGCCATGATATTGCGCCCGTGTTTATCTGCCCACCCAATGCGGACGATGAGCTGCTGCGACACATTGCCGCTCACGGCCGCGGTTACACCTACCTGCTGTCGCGCGCGGGCGTAACCGGCGCGGAAAAACGCGCCGCGCTGCCGCTGGAACATCTGGTCTCTAAGCTTGGTGACTATCAGGCGCCACCGCCGATTCAGGGGTTTGGTATTTCAACCCCGGAACAGGTGGCGGATGCCATGAAAGCGGGAGCCGCCGGGGCTATTTCCGGCTCAGCAATAGTGAAAATCATCGAACAACACCAGGACGATCGGGAGGCGATGCTCTGTCAGTTGAAGGCTTTCGCCCGCAACCTGAAAACAGCCACCGTCAGGCCAACATAGCGTGGGGTTAATGCGGCAAAATGCCGGTGGTGATGAATATCCATCACCGGCAATATCGTCTGGCCGCTAAGGGATATGCAGGGTAACGTAAAAAGGGAGCTTGCTGCTCTGGCCTGAGTGCTGCAAAATTTAGCCCGTTTCCCCAGACACCATCATTCGGCCACCTGACAATCCTGTTTTTATCCGACCGAGGCGCATTTATGTTACCTGAGTGTGATAAAGCCATCATCCTGCTGCATGAAATCTACGGCATTAATGCGCATATTCAGCGAAACGCCGCGACCTGGCGCAGCCGCGGCTTCGATGTCTACACGCCAGCGCTTTTTCCCCACTCTGCGCCGTTCGCCTATGAGCAGCAGGAGCAAGCCTGGCGTCACTTTAACGATAACGTCGGATTCGACACCACCGCCATTGAGTCGCTGCTGGCCGAGCTGAAAACAAAATATGGCATGCTAATCCTCATCGGCTATAGCGTGGGCGCCACCTTGGCCTGGCTGGCCGCCAGAAGCGGTTTCTGCAACGCCGCGATTTGCCACTACGGCTCGCGGATCCGCCACTACAGCGACGTTGCGCCGCCCTGCCCGACGCTGGTGATTCTCGCCAGCGAGGAACCGGCGTTCGATCCCCGGGTAATGCAAGATCAGCTGGAGAACGTCCCCTCCGTGACCTGCCGGATGTTCAATGCGCAGCACGGCTTTTGCGACGCTGACAGTCCGGCGTGGGATCCGCGCCTTACGCAGCAGGCAGACGAAGATACGCTGCAGTTTTTAACGCTTATTCAGCAAAGACAGGAGGCCTGATGCAACAGGTATTTCAATGGATTAACGAACCCGCAACATGGTCGGAAGAGGACGGCTCACTTAGCGTCGTAACCGATGAGGAAACCGACTTCTGGCGCGAAACCTGGTACGGGTTTGAGCGCTTCTCCGGGCATATCTATGCCACGGAAGCCGCGGGGGATTTCACCTTTCAGGTGCGGGTGCGCGCAGATTTCAGCACCCTGTATGACCAGGCGGGGATTATGTTAATGCAGGACGCCCGGCACTGGCTTAAGGCCGGTATCGAGTACAACGACGGCGCGCCCGCCATCGGTAGCGTATTGACGCTGGGAACTTCAGACTGGGCCACCGGCATTTTTCCAGGCAACCCCGCGGTGTTCTGGCTGCGCCTGACCCGTCGGGGCGAAGCGCTGCGCCTGCAGTACTCAACGGATGGCCACCAGTGGCCGCTACTGCGGCTGTGCCCTTTTCCGACCGGCGCCGCGAAAGTGGGCATCATGTGCTGTACGCCGCAGCGCAGCGGCCTGCGGGTTAATTTCGACGAAATATCGCTGCTGCCGGCCAACGATAAAGATTTGCACGATTTAAGCTGAGGGGAGCCCCCAGGGCGGACGCTTTCGCTGAATAATCGCGACGAAGGTATGATTTCTGGCTGCCGGGACTGCATGACTTCTCACCTTGCTGCTAGATTGGCAACAACTTGCAGGCGAAAAGGAGGAGGCGTCATGTTTTCCTATATTATGCTCGGCACTAACGATCTGCCGCGCGCCATTCGTTTTTACGATCCTTTGATGGAGATGCTGGGGCAGCCGCAAAGCGGCCGAAGCGATCAAGGCGCATCGTGGGGGACATTCAGCGGAAACAGCACCATCGGGCTGTGCGTTGGCCAACCGTTTAATCAGCAGCAGGCAACAACCGGCAACGGCGTTATGGTGGCTCTGAACGCACGTTCGGTTGAGCATATTCAGCAGCTGCATCAGCTGGCGCTCAGTCTGGGAGGAAGCGATGAAGGCGCTCCGGGACATCGCCCGCAGTACGGTGAAGGTTTCCACAGCGCCTACGTCAGAGATCCGGACGGCAATAAGCTGGCGTTTGTTTATTACGCAAACGCCGACTGAGGCCGCTGGCCGGCAAATTCAGGCAGGGTTGTCCATTGCGAAACCCTGTCTGTCTCTGAGCGGCGCGCCGGATGCGGTTAGCCTGATGAGACGACCGCAGCCCACTACGATGCAGAATGCGGCTTTGTCCGCATCAGCCCTCGGTAAACATTCCCGACGTAAAGGTCGCCCTCATGGCTTCGATCTCTTCCTGGCGGGCCGCGTTTAAGGCAGACAGCATATTGCAGGTAAAATCCAGAAAACCAACGCCGTTGGCGGTGACCAGGTTGCCGTCGCGCACCGATGGCACGTTTTTGTACCGTGAGGCGCCGCGATAGGCTGACCCCGCCCTGCTCTGCAGGTATGCCAGGCCGTTGGAGGTATGGTCAACATCATTAAGAAAACCGTGTGCGCCGAGGAATGCCGAAGCATCGCATATTGCGCCGACGACGATCTGCCGCGCCTGCGCTTGCTGAACCAGAGGCACAACCCGCTGAGCCTCCTCTCCCCACCAGTTCATTCCTCCCACCAGCACCAGAGCAGCGTAGTCATCAGGTATCGTCTGGAAGGTATAATCCGGCAGACAGCGCACCCCGCCAATTGACCTCACGGGCCCCTCATCCGCAGCCACGGTCCTGACTTCGTAGCGCGGCTCCCATACGCCAAACCCCCGGCGCAGGCCGGGCGCCAGCAGCGAAAACTCCCAGTCGGCATACTCCTGGATGAGGACAAACAGCACTTCTTTACGCGTATCCATAGACAGGGATTTCTCCTTTTTTAAACAGAATTTGCCGTCGCAATATCCGGCGAGTCGATCGACACTGGTCGCCGCGCCGTCGCCAGAAACTGTATAAATGCACAGTAAGAAAGGCAAGGTTATTTTTCCACCGTGGACAACCGTGCTCCATTTTTGCGAGTCAGCTCCCCGGATAGCAATCTATCCGGGGAAACGGGCTATCATCTCCTGAGATCTGAGCCGGTATTTAATGAAATTCGCCTGCGCGCCAGAAGAAGTTCCTTCACGATATAAAGCCTGTATCCTTCCGGCCGTATCCTCGGCGAACGTAGCTCTTTCAGCGTAATTCCGGCGATATCGCCCGCCGCCAGACATTTGCGGATCGCGCTGCCGCTAAGGCCGAGCTGTCTACGTAGCACCGCCAGTAAGCTGACCTGAAAAGCGCGCTCGACGTAGACGTTGACGCTGACCTGAGCAGCACGGACAAGGCTGATTCGCCAGCCTTCCCGTACGACGAATTCAGGCGAACCCGCTAACAACGCGCTATTGCGCCGCAGAACCTGCAAATCGTGAGAGTAGTCCTCTGCAGCAGATTTATCGTTTGCCATGAGTCGCTCATAGAGGTGTGGATCTATTTTACTGACGGGTAAACGAGAGAACAGGCTGATGTTCCAGGTGTATGCGCAGCGGACGCACTTATAGATACTCCAGACATCGAGCTGTTTTTTTTGCGAATTGATCCGGAAGGCTCCGGATGGCGTGAATTTCTGCTGCCCATGGCAGGCGGGACAGCGTTTGCTTAGCAGCTGGTAGCCCGCAGGGCTGACGTTCCATGTGACTTTCATGGTGAACCTTTTTTTTAACCCATACAAAAGCGGATCCGTCGATAACGGACCGTGATATTTGCAATGTGAAAAATATTTAGAGAATACTTTTCAGTGGGTTAAAAAAAGATTTCCAACGCGACTACCCTGTCTGACCGCTAATGAAGAGGCCAAGAATACCAAAGCGGCTGGCGGGTCAAATATGCATTAAATCAATAAATTCATAGAAATCATTCACAAACAACGTTATTTACCTTCTGTTCACAAAACGAGAAGCGGCTCACTGATCAAACAAACCTAAACGTTTATGTTTACTCACATAAACGTTTAGGTACAGACAATAACCGTTTATATCGCAGGTAATTTCTTAAAAGCAGAGAGCAAAAAATGCGTAAAGCAACGATGCGGGATGTGAGCGAAGCGACGGGATTTTCCATGTTTACCGTTTCGCGCGCGCTAAACGGTGGCGATGGCGTCGCTGACGACAGCCGGGAGCTGATTTTAAAAGTGGCGCGAGAGCTCGGCTACGTACCCAACCGCGCGGCCCAGGCGCTACGCCGTTCGAGCAGAGACTCGGTGGCGGTGATCACCGCCCATGCGTCGAACTCTTACTATCTCAACCTGATGTCCGGCATTCAGCAGATGCTGCAGCCTTCGCAGTGGACCGTGGTGCTTGGCGATATTGCGGTCAACGGCATCTACGACCGCGCGCAGGAAGATCGGATGATTAACCGCCTGATCGAGTCACGGATGGCCGGGATCATTTCGACCGTGACGCTGCAGCCGGAAAGCCTGACTCTGCTGGCGAAATGGGATATCCCGGTCGTCTTCGTTGATTCTCCGCCCCGCGGCGAGCACAACTTTCCCAGCGTCACAACCGACAATTACCATGCCAGCCTGCTGGTGGGAAACCATCTGGCGCAGCACGGCTATAAAAACTGGCTGCTCCTTATCTACCCGGACCGCTGGACCACGCGTTTTGAACGCGAGCGCGGGATACGCGAGGCCGCCGAGCGGTCCGGCGCTACGCTTGAAGTTGTCGAAACGGAAAACGACGCGCAGTCGGCTGCTGACAAACTGAGCCAGTACCTCGACCACCAGAAAGCGCTGCCGGATGCCCTTATTGCCGGTAACAACCCTATTCTGCTGGGTTCGCTCAAACAGCTCCAGCAGCGCCAGATAGCCATTCCAGAGGATATGGCCCTGATTGCCTACGACGAATTCGACTGGGCGCCGCTATTAAATCCGCCGCTGACGGTGCTCAATGAAAATAGCGAAGAGATTGGCAGACAGTCGGCTGAAATGCTTATCCAGTTAATTAACCCGGAAGGGAAAGGAGAAATCAACACTCAACGTAAAGTTCCCGCCGAGCTGGTTATTCGCCAGTCCTGCGGCTGTAAAAAAACGCATAACAATTAAAAGACATTATAGAGATTGCTGACAACGTTTCGCCCGAACGGACTTGCCCGACGCCGCTTCGCGCGCGGGCCTGAAAAACGGCTGTCGCGGTTTTCCAGGCCCGCTAAGGCGCCGCAGGATAACAGCGGCAAAGCGTTCGCAACGCGTTTGCCAGCCCTCTCTAATCATTTTGATGATTTAAATAACGGCTGAATAATCGGCCGCCAGTAAAAAAACAACATCAGGGGATTATTTCTGAGGCTTCCCCACACCTGGCCGTACGTCATACCACACGATAATGAAAGGAACAGAATATGACCAAACTTCGTAAAGCATTTCTGGCTGTCGCGGTTACTGCGGTAATCACCACCATGACAGGATTTATCCCCGCCGCCAGCGCCGCGCCGCAGGAGGGCAAAAAAATATCCCACATCGGCTTAATGGTGCAGGACATGTCCAACCCCTTCTTCTCGGCAATGGAAAGGAACGCAAAGCAGGCCGCGGCAAAAATCGGCGCAACCCTTAACGTACAAGATGCGCAGGTCGATCTGGCAAACCAGAACACGCAGATTGACGCCTTTATTCAGCAGAAAGTGGATCTGATCATTATTTCCGCCGTCGATGAGTCCGGCATCGAGCCGGCCATTCAGCGGGCAAAAGCCGCCGGAATTATCGTTATCGCGGTCGATACGCCCGCCAGGGGCGCTGACGCGGCGATCATGACCAATGCCATCCAGGCCGGCGAAACCTCCTGCGAATATCTGTTCAGCCAGATGGGCGGCAAAGGCAAAGTGCTGCTGGTGGACGGCACGCCGATTCAAACCATTATTGACCGCATCAAAGGCTGTAAAAACGTCGCGCAAAAATATCCGGATATCAAAATCGTCGGGCAGCAGGCATCGCGCAACGACCGCGCTTCAGGACTGATGGTCACCACCGATATGCTCACCGCCAATCCGGATGTCTCCGGTATTTTCGGTATGAACGATCCTTCGGCGCTCGGCGCGGTGCTGGCCGTTGAGCAGGCCGGCAAAGCCGGTGCGATTAAAGTCACCGGCGTAGACGGCAGCCCGGAAGCGGTTGAAGAACTCAAGCGCAGCGGCTCACCGTTTATCGGCACCGCCACGCAAAACCCGGGCGAAATGGTGCGCCAGGCCATCTCGCTTGCTCAGGATATGGTTGACGGCAAGCCTATTGCGTCCCCGACCGTATTGATCCCCAGCGTGCTGGTCACGCGCGACAACGTAGATAGCTATCCGGGCTGGTAATCACATCATCACTCAAGAGGCAAAAACGGGATGACGATTGGGTTCATCCCGGAGGGCAAAGACAATGGCCGACATCACTTCACCCCCCTTGCTCAGGCTGGAAGGGATTTCAAAACGCTACGGCGCGACCCTCGCGCTGAACAACGTACGCTTTGATTTATTCGCCGGAGAGGTCCATGCCCTGATGGGGGAAAACGGCGCGGGTAAATCCACGCTGATGAAGATCCTCTCCGGAAACGAGCAGCGCGATAGCGGCGCGATCTATATCAACGGGCAGGAGATTGATATTCGCACGCCAAGAGATGCGCGCAAATATGGCATCGCCATCATCCATCAGGAGCTGAATACGGTTCCCGATATGACGGTGGCGGAAAATCTGTTTCTCGGCCAGGAACCGACCTCTTTCGCCGGTATTCTCGATCGCAAACGGATGCTCCGGGAGGCCCGGGAGAAGCTGGACCGGATTAACGCGGACATCGACCCGCAGGCGCCGCTCGGCTCGTTGAGCATCGGACGTCAGCAAATGGTCGAGATCGCCCGCGCCGTCAGTGAAAACGCAAAAGTACTGGTGCTTGATGAGCCGACCGCCGCCCTGTCGCGGGCGGAGACCCTCCAGCTTTACCGGCTGATCGAGCAGATGCGTCAGGATGGGGTCGGGATGGTCTACATCTCGCACCGCATGGAAGAGGTATGGCAGCTGGCAAACCGGGTCACGGTGTTCAGGGACGGTACGTGGATCGGCACGGAAACCCTGAGCAGCGTCTCGACCACCGATATCGTACGCATGATGGTCGGCCGGCAAATCGTCGATCTCTATCAGCACGAACCGCGTACGCCCGGCAAAGTACTGCTGGAGGTCGCGGATCTGGCGGGTAGCGCAACCGGCCCGGTCTCCTTTGAGGTCAAAGCGGGCGAAGTCGTCAGCATGTCCGGGCTGGTTGGCTCTGGCCGAACCGAAGTGGCCCGCCTGTTATTCGGCGCCGACCCCCGCACCCAGGGAAGCGTACGTATTAACGGCAAGGTAAGCCATCCGTCAGATCCCACCGCCGCCATCGCCGACGGAATCGGGATGGTGACCGAGGACCGCAAAACCCAGGGCCTGTTTCTGGGTCATTCGGTTGAGCACAACATTGATATCAGCTCGCTGGAGAACTTTGTCGCCAGCGGCGTGGTTAAACGCAAAACCATCCGCGCCGCCGTCCTTGAGCAGATGCGCCGGTTACGGCTGCGGGAAAATGCGGTCGAACTGCCCGTCAGCGCCCTGTCCGGCGGAAACCAGCAGAAAGCGGCGCTGGCGCGCTGGCTGCTGCGCGATTCGAGGCTGCTTATCCTCGATGAACCGACCCGCGGCGTGGATATCGGCGCCAAAAGGGAAATTTACGAACTGATCGACAAACTCGCCCGCGCCGGGAAAGCCATTCTGGTGATCTCCTCCGATTTACCGGAGGCCATCGGCATCAGCGACCGCGTGCTGGTTATGCGCGGCGGCCGTATCGTTCACCAGTTACCCTCATATTCAGCAACGGAAGAAGAAGTGATGCTGCACGCAACAGGAACCTTTACCAGTCAATCCGGAGAATGCCATGGACAACAATAAACCTGTGACGGAACTGCCGGTCAAAGCGCCGTTTGATTTTGCGAAATGGTGGGATCGGGTGGGGATCTTAATCGTTCTGCTGGTGCTGCTGATCCTTATGTCGACCTTTGCGCCAAACTTTAACCGCGTCGATAATCTGCTGAATATCGCCCGCTCGATTTCCGTCAACGCTATTCTGGCGGCGGGCATGACTTTCGTCATTTTAACCAGCGGAATTGATTTGTCCGTCGGGTCTATCGTCGCCGTCTCCGGCGTGATCTCGGTGGTTGCGGCGATGGCCGGGATCCCTGCGCCGCTGGCGATTCTGGCCGGCGTGGGCGTGGGCGCGCTCTGCGGTCTGCTGAACGGCGTGCTCACCGCCTATCTCGCTCTTGCGCCCTTTATCGTCACTCTCGGCACAATGACCTTCCTGCGCGGGATGGCCTACACCATTACCGAAGGGCAACCTATTGTATCGAGTAGCCTGAGCTTCCGCGAGCTGGGGAATGGCTATCTCGCCGGCATCCCTGTTCCGGTCATTATTATGCTGGTGGTTTATCTGCTGGCGTGGTTCATTCTTGAGCGCACGCGGTTCGGTCGTCATATCTATGCCGTCGGCGGCAACGCCCAGGCCGCGCGCCTGGCCGGCGTCCGGGTAAAACGCGTACTGGCGGCGGTTTATATGATTGCCGGCGTCTGCGCGGGTCTGGCGGGCATTATCTTCGCCGCCCGGGTCATTTCCGCCCAGCCTACGGCGGGTACGGGATATGAACTGGACGCCATTGCGGCGGTAGTGCTGGGCGGCACCAGCCTCGCCGGAGGACGCGGGCGAATTATCGGCACCCTGATTGGATCGATAATTCTCGGCGTGCTCAGCACCGGCCTGATTCTGCTGAGCGTCCCCTTTTTCACCCAGCTATTGATTAAAGGCATCGTCATCATTCTTGCCGTGGCGATTGACGGACTGAAGCAGCATCCGGAACTGTTTACCTTCTGGCGGAAAAAAGAGATCGCCCGTACCCGCTAGCTTTCCCTGACGCTTTGTTTATCCGCCGCGCTGGCGGCGGGTCTTCGCATGCTTAAATTTTAATGGAGTCTACGCCCATGACATATCACATTACGCTGACGGACCCGATGAACGGTACCCGGGATCGCGAACCGATTACGTTTACTCTCCCGGAGAAACTGCAGGAGCCCCTGTGGTGGGCAATCACCAGCGAGGACCAGCGGATCCTTTGCCAGCGCCTCACTCATGAGTCGACGCAAAACAGTACCGCCTTTATCGCTACGGTAAGCTTCAGCGGCACGCTCCGGATGCGGCTTGAGCGGCCGTTAACGGCGGCTGAAGTCGGTGAAGTCGCTGGTATCCACCGCCTGCCTGGCCGGGAGAAAGACTGTTTTGTCCGCCTCAATACCGGCTGCTTCGATCTGGAAATGTGTCGGGGAACCGCCCAGGGCGTGGGTTCATCCAAGTGGGGGCTGCGCCATTTTCGCTGTCTGCAGGACAATGTCGAGCTGCTTCCTTCCGGGAATAACGCCATCGGCGGTTTTTACGGTCCGTTCTTTACCCCGGAAAATGGGCTGATTAACCCGCCGGAACATACCCTCGTTGATATTGAAATTGTTGAGGAAGGCCCGGTCTATCATCACTATCGCATGCACGGCACGATCCCCGATGGGTTATTAGCGGAGCTGCGCGGTAAGCACTTCACCATCGACTGGAAGTTCAGCTGGAATACCCCGTGGTTTCAGCGGCGCTACTGGGTGGATGACTTTTCGACGGTCATCAACGGGCGTTCGGTGACCAACAAGATCACCGTCGGCGACGAGTTTGAAAGCGGTCCGGGAAAACTGCTGTTTGACCGCTTCGCGGCCTACGGCGGTACCCGCTATCGCGCAGGCGACCCCTACGCCGAAGAGCTGGTCGCCATGGTGGCTCATACCGTTACCACCTCTGAAAACCAGAGCCCGAAATTTGCCGAATTCCGCGAACAGCTCGCCGATATGGCCTCCGCTCACTGGGATCTTTACTGGCGAATGTTCTGCCGCTGGGAGAACGTGCTGGATGAAGCTGAAATCCGCGAAAGGCTTGGCGTTGTGCGCGCCCGGGCGCACGTTCGCGCCGACCTGAATGAACGGGAATGGCGCCTGACTGATTCTCCCGTCAACGTTTCCGCCGTGCCGGATGAAACCGTGTTCCCGGGACCAGCCAGTAAAACCGTCGAGTACGATTCAGCGAGCGGCCGGGCGATGATCTGGTGGACCTCCCGCCCCTCCGGCGCGTTTCAGATAGTCCAGCGCCGTCAGTCCGGTTGGGTGAACTGGGGCAGCAATGGGGAAAACGAGTGTCCGGAGCTCCCGGTCGGGGTCGATATCAAGACCGCCTGCGGGATATTCGCTGACAACTGGATGCAGGTAGCCGACGGCCTGGAAACGCCGCCGCAGGTCGCGGTGAGCCGGGAGGAAAAGCCATGATCCTTTGCTGCGGAGAAGCCCTGATCGATATGCTGCCCTGCCGGAGCCGTGAAAATGCTCCCGCCTTTACGCCCTGCGTCGGCGGCGCGGCGTTCAATACCGCCATCGCCCTGGGGCGCCAGGGGATGGCGGTCGCGCTGTTTTCCGGTTTATCGGACGATTTTATGGGTGACATGCTGCGCCACACGCTTGACGCCTCCGGCGTGGATTATTCGCCCTCAACCCGCGCGCCGCTACCGACCACGCTGGCCTTTGTCAGGCTGGAAGGCGGACAGGCGCGCTATACCTTTTACGATGAGAATAGCGCCGGCAGAATGCTGACTGAAAGCGACCTGCCGACGCTCGGTGATGACGTATCTGCCGTCCTGTTCGGCTGCATCAGCCTGATAGCCGAACCGTGCGGCAGCGTTTATGAAGCGCTGATGGTAAGAGAGGCGCCGCGCCGGGTGATGTTCCTCGACCCCAATATTCGTGAAATCTTCATCCAGGACCGGCAGAAACACCTGGCGCGCATGATGCGGATGATTGCTCTGGCGGATATCGTCAAGCTTTCCGATGAGGACCTCGCGTGGTTTGCCGAACCCGGCGAAGAACACGCGGTCATACGCCGTTGGCTTGCTCTGGGACCAAAGCTTATCGTGGTCACCCGCGGGGCTGACGGCGCCGATGCCTGGACCGCTAATTTCCATCTTCATGTTCCAGGGATTCGCGTAACGGTTGCCGATACCGTCGGCGCCGGGGATACGGTCAATGCCGGTATTCTCGCCAGCCTTTCTCAGGCCGGACTCCTTGAGAAGCCCAAATTAGTGACACTGTCACGAGAACAGGTGCGCCGCGCGGTCGATCTCGGTATGCGCGCCGCCGCGGTGACGGTCTCCAGGCCGGGGGCTAACCCGCCGTGGGACCATGAGCTCTGAAGACGGAGGACGCCAACCCTTGTAAACCCCAGGCGACCGGATGATGGTCTGAAAATAGCGTTTATGGATGGACCATCATCTTTATTTATTGTGGATATGATTTATGTCCCAATTATTGAATGAAAGCTAAACCAGCTTCATTTAATCATGGGTTATTACCTACTAATCCATTAATATCAGACAATTAGATCGTGATCTATTTTCTGCCGATCTCGCTGACAGACATCAGGGACAGGACGTCAATAATGAAAAATACTCCATGGCTCGTGCGCTTACGTAATACCTCTATTCCGGAGCATAAGCTTCGTCCCGCGAAATGGCTGGCGCTGATTGCCCTGCTGCTGCTGCTGGCGCAGCTGATGGTCGAATCCCTGTTGCTCACTGAATAGAATCAGGGCACGCCTTCCCCAACGGAAAGTAGCGCTGATTGGCCACCACGAATTTTCTGTTTTTCCCTGCCAGAGCCGCGTCGCGATAGCGTTCGCCCGGCAGCAGATACAGCTGCGTGGCGCGTTCATCACTCCCCGCGCATCCCTGGTGAACAATCACCCGAAAAAACGTATTTCCGCTATTGTAAATCTCCCCCTGGCGTTCATCTATCTGCCACTCCAGGCGCTGCTGACGCGGCCTGACGACCAGAATAGTGCTCATCGCCACCACCGGCAGCACATCCATCTTTTGCGGCGTCGTCCTGAAAGGTATCAGCGTCACCGGCGTCTCTTTGAATACCACGCGATAATAGCGCTCCTGATTATCTTCAGGGCCTTTGTAATAGAGACGGAAATATTCACTGCTTCCCGGCGGTAAATTGAAGCGCAGCGGGGCGTAGAGCAGTTCGCCCTGATTAGGCAGAACCGGTTCATTCCCCGCGCCGGGTTTGGCAATTTTCCACGCCGCGATGGAGTACATATTATTGCGCGGCGTGTCGTTATACAGCGGCTGCGAGATAAAGGCTCGGTCGGAGGGCATCTCATACACGACGGCATTAAAAAACGCCCCTGCCGCCGCCAGCGGCGACGCGGCCAGCAGCATAGTAGCGGCTTTCATTAATCTGCCTCTCACTCGACGCCCAGCCATTTGGCAGTCACTCTGACCTCGCCGCTCGCGTTGACCGTTCCCATCCAGTCGCTGCCGTCGAGAGTGCGTCTGGAGCGCGGATCGTCCATCGGAAACAGCAGCTGCAGGCGGGTGGTGAAATAGTAGCCGTCATCAATTGCCGCATTCCACGGCGTTTGCGTCCAGCGCGCAGCGGTCATATCGATCTCCGCATCGATGCAGCTATTGCGGCTGGTGCGGGTTTCTCCGGTGGATGCCGTCCAGGAGAGAAAGGCCGGGATCGGCACCTGCCAGCCGCCCTCTTGCGACGTAAACAGGCAGTATGAGACACCATCAATAGAGGTGCCTTCGCCGATCACCTGAGCCGTCACCGCGTCCGCCATACGCTCGGAGGAGACGGTTACCTGATATTCAAAGCCGATCGGCGTCGGGTCGCCGATATTGCCCGACTCTTTCGGCGCAGCATTGCCGTCCGTGGACACAATACTGATCCCATACTCTTTCGGCAGAATATTGATCATACTCGACGCCGTAAACTGATAAAACCCGGACTGCGCGGTGTTACTGTTATCAAAGAAGAAGGTAAACAAATCGTCGTTATTGGTAATGCTAATTCCGCGCTGGATCAGGTTCTGGAAAAAGGTTTTCGAGAGGAACACATAAACGTACTGGCCTTCGGGGGTAAAGACGTTGCTATAGGTAGTGGAAGCGCTCCAGTTATACCAGGTGGATCCATTGCCGCTATATTTGATGGTTTTAGACGCCGGACTAAAGCCCAGCCTGGCGGTATCGACCACCATTTCAAATGACAGAGAAGAGGTCACCCGCTTGGTTTGACGATAGCGATACGACACCATTTTACAGGTCATCCCACTTTCGCCGCCGACGATACTGACCTCGCAGTGCTCGCTACCGATATTGACGCTGGGCGTGCCGTCGCTGGCAATCCAGATTTCCGCCAGCGCGCCGGTGCTGTTCAGCGTTAAATGCCCGACTTTAGTGGCATTGATGGTGTAATAACGCCACGTCGCGCCCGAGGCGAGATCCCGACAGCGCTGGCCGGATGCCGCATCGTAATTAGTTTTGGTGTAACAAAGATTGAGCACAAAGGCATCGCTCTCGCCAGGCTGACGGTTGCGCAGATATTCATACATTGCCGGGGAGAACGTGGCGTAGCCGGTGCCGCCATTGTTCAAAGAGCTTCCGGACATCGTATGATAAAAACCTTCACTATCAATGACCTCGCCGGAAATATAGCCCTGCGACGGGCAGTCGGCGCCGGTGGTCATACAGCGAATGCCGATAAACGGTGAATTCACCGGCGAGTCCGACAACCACATATCGTAGTAGTAGGATCGATAGCTCCAGCTGACGTAGCCCATATAGCCCAGACTGCGCTGCTTCGTCGAGTAGCGGGTCCAGACGTTTGCGCCGGAAAAGCGCGGGTCCAGGCTGCCGGGGGTAACGAAATATTCGTTATCGACATGGTTTTCAATAAACATATAGTCATTTTTCCCCGAGCCGCTGCTGCTGGCTTTCACCGCCAGGCTCTGGAATGACGTGGTCGCCAGGCAAGCGCCCAGCGCCAGGCCGCAAATCAGTTTACCAGGTGTCACGCTGCCCCTCCCCCTGTACCGCCATACGCATCTGCGCCTCGCACTGCAGGTCCCCCATCCACACCGCGCCGCGCGCTTCCTGCAGATTCAGCTCCAGCTCGCAGCGCTGTCCGTTTTTTTCGACCAGAGTGATGGTCGGATAGCGTTTATCAACATCCATGGCGAATTCTCCCTGTCCATCGGTGCGCCCTTTGCCGATGTGATTATGAATATCGAGGTGGGCGGCGACGGTGCCGTTATCGCGCCGAATGCGGCCAAACACCGTAACCAGCTGTTTTATCTCTGGACGAATAACGTCCACATTACCGGGATACAGCACCGCCTGATGGCTTCTGCCGCTGACGATATCCACGCTATCGGCGCTGCGTTTGTCATTCATCAGCTCCACGCTGTAGCGCCCATAGGCGGGCAGCGGAATAAAGTTTTTCTGGCCGCTGAGCGGGTAATGCTGGCCGTTAATTTTGGCAGTCATAGTGGCGTTGTCGCGGAAATCGGTATGGATCAGCACCCCCGATGTATGGCTTCCTTTGGCCGGAACAACATCTTTTCCGGCCCAGGCGACGCTGCCCAGGGTACTGAAATTGAGGTTGGTACTGTTATCCGAAGCATGGGTGGCGGATAGCGTGCCGCTGCTGTATTTAGTGTCGTAGCTGGCAAAACCATTGATCGCCCGTTTATCGCTGCGGTAGCTCTCGCTCTCTTTGCTTTTTAACCGCCGGGAAGCTGAGATGCCCGCCTGAGTGATGGCGCTATCGGCGAAGCGTTTTCTGAGCGCCATATTCGCCAGCATGTTGCCGTTTTCGCTGGAAACACCGGCGCTGAACCACGCCGCCAGCGGCAACGAAAAATCGAGGTTAATGTATTTATCCCGCGTGGTGTCCTGGTTGCGCTGATAGTGGTAATTCTGCACCCCGGTTCTCAGGGTAACGGTACCGTAGCGCCCCGACGCCAGCGTCTGCGAGTAATCGAGGTTGTTATAACGCGTTTTGTTACTGTAGTTTTCCGTACGGCTGAAGGTCAATGTGCCGAGGTAGGGCGTCAGCGATTGCAGCGGCAGCGTTGTCCCCCAGGTAAAGTAATCCCCTTTGCGCAGCGGTAAGTGATTGCCAATATGCGTAAATTCTCGCGAACCCCAAAGTGAACCATAGCCCGCAGGCAGACTCAGATTGAGGGTGGTGATGCTTTTCCTGCTGCCGTCGTTGGCCAGCAAAACCTGCTGATTAACCCGCAGACGTTCGTTGAACATCACATCCACTTCGCTTTCGTTTACGGCGTTGCTGTCGAAACCGTATAGCGTGGTTTTAAACCCAGTCCCGGCGAGCCAGGGCAGCGTGACCGCCGCCGCGCCGCCGCTAAGCCAGGTTTCCTGCTTCCCCTCGCGCCGGGCATGTTGTGGTCGATAGTCGGTTTTATGGTATTCGAGCATTCCGCCGAATACTTGCCACGACCAGCGCTCGGTGACGCTCGAGCGACGGGCGTAGGTTTTGTTAATCTGTTCCGTGCGGCTGCTGGCCACTTTGCCGTTGATCACAACCTGCACCTCAACCTGATATATGCCGAACGGCAGCGTTGCGGTATTGACTTCGTAGCTGCCCATCGCAAAGTTCTGAATGCTCAATAATTTGCCATCGCGCAGAATATGCACCTCGCCCGCCGCAGGTAAAAAGACGGTAATCGGCGTCAGGGACAGGGCGGTATCTTCAAGGCGCGAGTTGCTTTTATTGCCATAGCTCAAGCCGTAGATGCGGCTGGAATTCAGCGCGCTCATGCTGGCGATGGATTGTAGATTCCAGGTATCGACCATTCCCAACGCCAGGCGTTGGCCTGCCATATCGCGCTCATACATCGCCCGGTAGAGGTTACCGCTGCGGTCGCCAGAGCCGATACCGTAGAAAGAGCCGTTGATATTCACGTGGTGCTCGCGAAATGCCGCGGTGTTATCCAGCGTCAGGTAGCTGCTGGTGCCGTCGTAGCCGTTATAACGGTGATGATAAGTACCAAAGGTATAATTGAGTACGTTCGACGGCGCGCCGGCGGTTGAGTCGCCCAAAACGCTGTGCCTGGCAAGCGTCGTCGCCGCCAGCGCGCTGCGATCGACGGTCATTTCAAGGTAAAATGCCCGGACGTCGAAAGTGATCTGCGCCGCCCCGGAGAGACGCAGCGTCATATCCGCAGAAAATTGTTGGTCCTGCAGACCATTGACAATTTCCTCTACCGGCGCAGATAGCGACAGGTTATCCGGCGTGGAGAGCAGCGTCAGTTCGCGGATCGTCAGCGCCCCGTCCTTGGTCGCAATCAGCGCATCGGCGATTTTTTGCCGACTGCGCGACGGCAGCTCCGCCTCTTTGTAGCGGATAAAAACCGGTACCCGCATCCCCTGCTTAAGCGCATCAGCAAAAACGGGCGGAATAACATAATCCCCCACCCGCAGCAGCGTCGCTCTGCCCGCGCTTTCGTTGGCTGAAGCATCGACGGTACAGACGAGACATATTCCCGGCAGCAGCATTCCTTTTCTGAATAACCATCCTGACATCTGTAATTCTCTATTTGACGTGAATATATTTACCTTCGTGCCAGATACCGATTCGCGTCTGTTTATTCGCGACCTGCGTATGCGTTATTTTTGCGCTAAGTCCGGGCATCACGTAATAACGTTCACGGCAGCCCTCGCCTTTGTTTTTTTCAGGATCTTTACAGGGCCCATAGGAAATAACCCGGAAGGTCACATTGCCGGTATTCGTCACCGTATCGCCGCGATGCTGATAGTTAAATTTCGCCTTGCGCGGCGCCACCACCAGAATGGTGTTAATTTGCGCTGAGGTTGTCGCCATACCGTGACGTGAATTACTGCTGGCCTGATGATCGCTCACCGGTTCATCCAGCCACGACAGCCGGTAATAGCGCTCTTTATCATCTTCAGGACCATGATAAATAAAGCGGAAATGTTCTCTGGCGCCGGCGGGAAGAATCACGTTTGCCGGGGTAGAAAGCAACTCGCCGGGCTGTTCCATCGGAATAATTTTGCCCCCTGCCATCGGCGTAGAGAGGCGGTGGGCGCTGACGCTAACAAATCGCGCCGAGTCGCTGGCGTTATCGATCTCTTTCGCCAGCATCTGGTCATTGGCGAACATAATGGAGGTCACTTCCCCAACGCCAATCGCCGCCGCGCTAGCGCTGATTAACAGCGGCAGAAATAAAAATGGGTATAATTTTTTCATCATTAAAATAAAGGAGGGCTACCCCTCCTTATTGGCATATTTAAAGGCGATATTAGCTCTGAGACAGCGTCCACTCGGCGGTAAACTGCACCTTCACATCGCCGCTCCAGTAGCCGTCGGCAAGGGAAGCGAAAGGCGTCGCAGTGGTACCATTTGAGGTAGCGGAATCGACGGTAAACAGGAAGGCGCTCTGCGTGCTGGTGCGGTTATCTTTATCAGCATATCCCGCGATCAGCGCTTCCAGGCCTGCGGTAATATTATTGCTAATATCCATCATTTTCACCGGCGTGGATTTGGACAGCTTCTCACCGTTCCATGCCACGCCAATTTCCAGCGTTGAGTTATCCGTAGCGCGGGTCAGCGTGTTGGTCACCAGTTGAGAGGTTAAAACGAAATCGGACGCGTTCTCCTGCCCCTGAATGGTAATATCAAACGCCCCATCCTGTGAATTAAACGCTTTCAGACCTTCGGCATATTCAAAAGAGACGGAACGCAGCGGCGTAACGACCAACAGGCTGGTGGTATCTTTTGTTGCAGAAGCATCCCAGCTTGCCGTTGCGGAAGCCGTTACGTCCGCAGCCATGGCGCCGGAGCAAAAAAGAATGGACGTCGCGCATGCTGCCAGAAGAGACTTTTTCATTATATATCCTTAATAAACATTTCCAGATGTAGTGCTTTGGCGTTGCCGCCACAGAGATATTTTGCCCCGAGAGCAAAATAAGATTAATAACGGGCTATTAAAACGACGCTGCAGCGCTGAAGACATTCGACAAACGCTGAGCTAAATGTATATTGAAATTTCAATGCGGCGAAGTATAAATTCCCGACAGGCAGCTGTCTATTGCTGTCAAAAATAAGAATAATCGTCATTACATTCAGTAAAAGGCAACTGAGAGGATGATCTGCCGTGGTTTTAAAATAATCTGTTTAAGACTTTTCTCCTGACCATTGGCGAATCATCGCAGACCCCAGGATAAAACACGGCGTCGACCAACAGAAACAGCGCACAGGGATCGTTTTCAATCTGAGTTCAGTAGAAAAAAATGAAGGAATAGCCGAATGATGAATCAGGTAAACATTTCCCGGTGTAAATATATCCCCTGAAAGTTTCCTCCAGCAGGCTCTCATCATAAATATCGCTGGCGAAGAACAGTACAACAACCCATTCACCAGTACCGATAAGTTTAAACTCAACCCGGATTTGTGACAGGCATCTCAGTTTATCAACAATGGCTAGACAGAAAGAACTCAGACATGCTAGTAATTAATTCAAGCAAGGGAACGGATTTAAATTAAACACCATTTAAACCCCACCCGTAAGGCTGAAAAAATTAATTGATAATGGTTTGGGTAGCTGAACGATTATCAAAAGGGTAAGTGAATCGAAGGCCCTCAGAGACGAAAGTCTCTGAGGGCCTTTTTGTTTTTTTTCTATCTCAGGAGTCAAAAATGTCTAAAGAACGTCGTCTCTCTCGCATTTTCGCAAAAGATGGTAAATCAGTCACTCTGGCGCTGGATGGCTACTATTTTTCGACCAAAACTAATGGTATTGATAATACGATAAACCAGCTCCCGGCCCTCGTCGACAGCGGTCTGGACTGCGCGCTGGTGACCTGGGGCATGTTGAAAAATTTCCGTGAAGTTTTCAATTGCGTCCCCGTTGTATTACGCGTCGATAGCACAGTGAGTATTTTTGACAATACCGTTCCCGATACCACCCCCGTATTTTCCATTGAGGACGCGCTGAAAGTGGCGGCGGAAGGCGTGGTGTGCATGACTTTTCCCGGCGCGTTCAATGAGGAGAAAACGCATATCATGGCGATGCAGCTGGCGCAGGCCGCCGACCGCTGGAACGTACCGCTGATCGTGGAATCCCTGCCGTACGGCTATCCCGTCACTAGCGACGACTCCAACAATCCGGCCGTTATCGCCGCCTCTGCCCGCATTGCCGTTGAACTGGGGGCTGACGTGATCAAAACCCGCTTCACCGGCACCGAGGACGACCGGCTTATCGTCGAAGCGGCCGGCGTGCCGGTGCTGGCGCTGGGCGGGCCGAAAACCGGGATTGACGGTTATTTTAAATTTGTTCATCACTGCATGCAGGTTGGTGCAAAAGGCGTGGCGGTGGGTCGCAATATCACTCAGGACCCACAGCCGGCAAAAGTAGTAGCAGGTCTGAATGCCATCATCCATGAAAATGCGACAGCGGAAGATGCCTACAGCCTCTATATGGCTAAATAACATCGGATATTAATATGCTCTTAAATAACACCATCATTCCTTCAATCAGAAAATATAAACATTTTGAACAGGCGCTGGCCTGCGCATCAGAATACGTACTGTTATCCGAGGCGAATATTGGCAATCTGCAATCGTTGATCGGTAAATGTCATCAGAGTGGCAAGAAAGTGCTTATTCACCTCGAGCTACTGGGTGGTTTTAAACCTGACCAGGCGGGTATTAGTTTGCTCAAAAATTACTACAAGGTTGATGGTGTTATTTCGTCCAATCTCTCGGCCCTACGCTATGCCAAAAAAGAGGGATTGTTAACTATCTTTCGGGTACTGCTCATCGACTCGCGCTCGCTGGATCACTCCATCGATATTGTTAAGCATAACCCGCCAGATGCTATTGAAATCTTACCTGCTGAATATGCCTGCCAGTGTCTGGAATTGATTAGCCGGAATTTAAAAGGCTTTGATGTGATATTCATCGCCGGAGGCTTTGTTAAGCGGAAATACCTTGTAGATAAAATTTTCCATGCCGGATTTAAAGGCATTACCACCAGTGAACCCGGTTTATGGTAACTCATAAGGAGTCCACGCGAATGAAACAACACTATGTCATGGGCATTGATAACGGCGGCACCGTTACAAAAGCGGCGATTTACGATCGCGCCGGCAACGTGGTGGCCAGCGCGTCGAAATCAACGCAAATGCTGACCCCGAAGGAATTTCATACCGAGCGGGATATCAACGAACTCTGGGCGGCTAACGTCGAAGTCATTAAAAAAGCCATCGCGCAGTCGGGTATCGACGCCAGCCAAATCAAAGGCGTGGCGGTAACCGGTCACGGCAACGGGCTTTATATGGTGGACGAAACCGGTGCCCCGGTGCGCAACGGAATTATCTCCACCGATAGCCGGGCTAAGGCCTGGGTAGAAAAGTGGTACCGCGACCCGACGTTTGTTAGCGATATTTTGCCCAAAACTATGCAGTCTATCTGGGCCGGGCAGCCCGTCGCCCTCCTCGCCTGGCTGAAAGAGAACGAGCCTGAAACGCTGTGTAAAGCGCGCTACATTTTCATGGTCAAAGATCTGATTCGTTTTTATCTGACCGGCGAAGCTTTTCTCGAACTTACCGATATCTCAGGAACCAACCTGATCAACGTTCGCGACCGCGACTATGACGCCTCGCTGCTGGCCTGGTGGGGACTCGGCGATCTGCGCGATAAGCTTCCGCCCATCAAGCTCTCCACCGATTGCTGCGGTTACATTACCGATGACGTCGCGCAGCTCACCGGTTTGTGTGCCGGAACGCCGGTCTCGGGCGGGGTGTTTGATATCTCGGCGTCATCTGTCGCATCCGGTATCAATACCCTGGATAAGCTGGCAATTATTACCGGAACATGGAGCATTAACGAATACGTGACCGACCATCCGGTTATTGACCAGGATCTCTTTATGACCTCGATTTATCCGATTGAGGGCAAATGGTTAATTACCGAGGCAAGCCCCACCTCCGCCAGTAATCTGGAGTGGTTTATCAATAACTTTATGGAGAGCGATCGCACCGCCGCCGCTGCGCAGGGATCGTCAGTCTACGATCTGTGCAATGAGCTGGTCTCCACAACCACGCCTGCGGAGAGCCACCTGCTGTTCTTCCCGTTTGTCTTCGGTTCCAACACCATCCCGGATGCCTCTGCGGGGTTTATCGGCCTGAATAGTTTCCACAAAAAAGCGCATTTTTTACGCGCGATATATGAAGGGGTTGCTTTCAGCCACCTGTATCACACCGAACGGTTACGCAATATTAACCCGCAGCTCAGCCGCACCATTCGGATTGCGGGCGGCGTGACTAACTCAGCGGTCTGGCTGCAGATATTCGCCGACATTTTCCAGTCCACCCTGGAGATTGTCGACGTGAAAGAGCACGGCACGCTGGGCACCGCGATGACCGCCGCGGTGATGGTTGGCTGGTTTGATGACGTCTTTGCCGCCTCAAATGAGATGGTTCACGTTTCGCGAACGGTTACGCCGGACCCGGACAGCAACAAGGTCTATCAGGATAAGTATCAGCTTTACAAAAACCTGCTATCGGAAATGCAGTCTCCGTGGAAAAGCTGCAGTAACTACATCACGCATTAAGTGAGGAAAGTATGGATCTGAATTTACACCACCGCACGGCTATCGTTACCGGAGGCGCTACGGGCCTCGGCAAAGAGTTTGTCCTTTCGCTCGCCCGAGAAGGGGTCAACATCTGCTTCACCTATATGCGTGATGAGGAGCGCCCGGAACAGCTGATCGCTACGGTAAAAAGTAGCGCCAGCGTCGAAATTATTGCGGTGAAAACCGATCTTTCCGACGAGCATAGCCGGGAGAATCTGTTCGCGACCTGCCTCGAACGCCTGGGGAACGCCGATATTCTGGTCAATAACGCCGGGATCTGGCTGAGCGGTTACGTCACTGAAATCACCCAGCAGGAGTGGGATAGCGTGATGAACGTCAACCTGAAGGCGGTGTTCCACCTGAGCCAGCTGTTTGTCAACCACTGCCTGGCGAAAGATCAGGCCGGCAGTATTCTGAATATCACGTCTCAGGCGGCCTTCCACGGTTCAACCACCGGTCATGCTCATTACGCGGCCAGTAAGGCGGGTCTGGTGGCCTTCTCAATCTCGCTGGCGCGCGAGGTGGCGAAGCAGAAAATCAATGTCAACAACATCGCCGTCGGCATCATGGATACCGCGATGATCCGTAAAAACATTGAACAGAATCCTGACTATTACGTCAGCCGTATACCGGTAGGCCGGGTGGCCCAACCGCACGAAATTGCCGACATCGGCGTCTTCATGGTCTCACCGAAAACCCGCTATATGACGGGAGCGACTCTGGATGTCACCGGCGGTATGTTGATGCGTTAATTTATGGAGAATGATTATGAAATGTCTGGCAATTGCCGATCTGTTTATCAATGCAGCGATGATGGACGCGGGTCTGAAAGCGCTCAAAGATAAAGGTATTGCAGTGGAAGTACGCGAATGGTCGCACGAGTCAATTGAAAAACTGCAGGAGGATAATTTACTGGTTGAACAGCAAGGTTCTGAGGCGCTGGCGCTGCCTGCCGCTCTGCTTCAGGGTGCTGAGGAGACGGAGATCCTGATAGTCCAGTTCGCCCCGGTTAACGCGGCGGTATTCGACAAGCTGCCAAAGCTTAAATACGTCGGGGTGCTGCGCGGCGGGATTGAAAACGTTAATCAGGAGGAGGCAAAAGCGCGCGGAATTGAGGTGATGAACACGCCGGGGCGTAACGCCCGCAGCGTGGCGGAATTTACCGTCGGGATGATTCTGGCGGAAATGCGCAATATCGCCCGCTCACACGATGCGCTGCGCGATAAGTTCTGGCGCAAAGAGAGTCCTAACCACCGGGCCATTCCTGAACTGGGCGGCAAAGTGGTAGGTCTGGTCGGGCTGGGGCATATCGCGCAGCTGGTGGCTGGCTTCCTGCGCGGTTTCGGCAGCGAGATTATCTTTTACGATAAGTACGTCCCCGGCCATGAAAGTTATGAAAAGGTGGATACTCTCGACGAACTGGTGCGCCGTGCGGATGTGATTTCGCTGCATGCCCGTATGACCCCGGAAACGGAAAACCTGATCAACGCCCATCATTTTGAATTAATGAAGGAGAGCGCCATCATCGTCAACACGGCGCGCTCCGGGTTAATTAATGAAGGCGATCTGATCGCCGCGCTTCGGGCGGGTAAAATCATGGGCGCTGCCCTCGACACTTTTGATGACGAGCCGCTGCCGGACGATAGCGCGTTTTATTCGCTGAATAACGTCACGATAACGCCGCATATTGCCGGCAGTACCATTGATGCCTTCAGCAATTCGCCGAAGATTTTTTCAGAGATATTGCTGAAGCAACTCGGTTAAATATTAAAAGAGCCGCTTAAGGTTTTTGCTACGGCCCATTGGGCACGGGTTCGCTCGCGCCCAATTCGGCCGCCTTTTAAGGAAATATTATGGATATTATCAACAGCATTATTAGCCTGGGGGCATCAGTGATGATGCCAGTAATATTCTTTATTATCGCACTGTGCTTTGGGGTTAAAATCGGCACCGCATTTAAAGCCGGGATGCTGGTAGGCATCGGCTTTGAAGGGGTGGGACTGGTGATCGGCCTGCTATTAACCAACCTCGGGCCGGCATCGCAGGCCATGGTAGAGCGTATCGGCCTGCACCTGACGGTGGTCGATACCGGCTGGCCGACCGCCTCGACTATCGGCTGGGGCTCGCCGCTGATGCTGCCGGTAGTGGTGGGATTTATCGTTATCAATATTGCCATGCTGCTGCTGAAATTAACCAAAACGGTAAATATCGATATATTCAACTACTGGATTTTCCTGATTATGGGTTCAGTCGTCTATGCCGGTACCGGTAACTACTGGCTCTCCGTCGGCATTACTTTCGGCATATTTATCTTAACGCTACTGGCGGCGGATTTAACCGCACCCTATCTGCAAAAAAACTATAATCTGCAAGGGATATCATTTCCCCATCTTACCTGTATAACCTACGTGCCGTTTGGTATTGCCTGTAACTATATTATTGATAAGATCCCGCTGATCAATAAAATTAATTTCGACCCGGAAAGCATTAATAAAAAATTCGGCGTCTTCGGGGAGCCACTCACTCTGGGCTTCGTGCTGGGGCTGCTGCTGGCCTTCCTGGCCGGGTACGATGTCTCGGCGGCGGTATCGCTGGCGATTAAAGTTTCCGCCGCCATGCTGTTGCTACCGAAAATGATCGAAATTTTAGTGCAGGGCCTGCTGATCGTGCGCGATGCCGCGGAAGCGAAGCTGAAGGCGAAATTCCCCAACCGCGACTTCTATATCGGCATGGATACCGCACTGCTTATTGGCGAACCTTCGGTGCTGGCAACCGGCCTGCTGCTGATCCCTATGGCGGTGGTGCTGGCGATTATTCTGCCAGGCAACCGCGTGCTGCCGTTTGTCGATCTGGCCTCCCTGATGTTCCTGCTGGCGATGGTAACGCCGTTTTGCAAACGTAATATGTTCCGCATGTTTATCACCGGCACGCTGGTGGTCACCTGTATTTTGTACGTCGGAACGGATATTTCGCGGGAATACACCCAGGCGGCGGTCAACTCTAATATTCCTGTGCCGGAGGGGATGGCGGAAATTACCAATATCGTTGGCGGAGCCACCACGCCGGTGGGCTGGCTGGCGGTGAAATTCGGCGAGTTTTTCACTACCGCGCCGTAAATTCCCTCTCTTCTCACTCTGCCCGGCGCGGGAAACGGCGCCGGGCTTTTTATTATCGCCCGCTCGCCACCATAAAAAATGCCTGCCAGGAGGGTAAGCTGGCAGGCATGGCTGATAAAAGGCTGAATTTTAGAACTGGTAAGTTATGCCCACGGCAACGATGTTATCGGTGCTGATGCTGGCATCTTTGGTGAACCTGGTGTCATCCAGCAGGTTGATTTTATAGTCCACGTAGGTAGACATGTTCTTGTTGAAGTAGTAAGTCGCGCCTACATCAACGTATTCAACCAGATCCTGGTCGCCATAGCGGCCCAGATCTTTGCCTTTTGATTTCAGGTAGGCGATGGACGGACGCAGGCCGAAATCAAACTGATACTGAGCAACCACTTCAAAGTTCTGCGCGGTGTTGGCGATATAGCCTTTACCGAACTTAGTCATGTTGCGGGTTTCCGCATAGGTGGTCGCCAGGTAGATGTTATTGGCATCGTACTTCAGACCGGCCGCCCACACTTCCGCTTTTTCGCCACGGGCGTAGAAGTCTGGTTTGACGCGACCTTCCCTGACCTGCGCATCGGTACGATCGGATGCCGCGTAGGCCGCACCTGCGCTAAATCCTTCGTACTCATAGGTCGAGGCCATACCCCAGCCGTCGCCATGCTGTTTCGCCAGATCGCGGTCGTTGCCCTCCTCTTTACCCTGGTACTGTACGGCGATATTCAGACCGTCAACCAGACCGAAGAAACCGTTGTTACGGTAAGTGGCAACGCCGGTGGTACGCGCAGTGGCGAAGACGTCGGTCTGGGTCCAGGTATCACCGCCGAACTCCGGCAGCATATCGGTCCAGGCGCCGATATCATAGGCAACGCCGTAGTTACGACCGTAGTCCAGAGAACCAAATTCGCCAAACTTCAGGCCAGCAAACGCAAGGCGCGTTTTATCGCCGGAGTTGTCGCCTTCAACGTTATTGGCGCTGAAGTTATATTCCCACTGGCCGTAGCCGATCAGCTGGTCGTTGATCTGCGTTTCACCTTTGAAGCCCAGACGGGCATAGGTCTGATCGCCATCTTCTGACTTATCGCTGGAGAAATAATGCAGGCCGGTCACTTTCCCATAGAGGTCGAGTTTGTTTCCGTCCTTGTTATACACCTCAGCTGCCTGCACGGTTCCTGCAGCAAGAAGTGTAGAGACGGCCACTGTTAGTAATTTTAATTTCATATTATTTCGTCCCTAACTATTAATAGAATATCAAATCTCAGATACCTTCTGAGCGAGACCATTATGCGATAATTCGCAAAGAGACTTGAAATTAAAAGTTCCGAATTTTTATACCAAATACAATAACTGTGACGAAAACGGTGGTTGTTAATTGACACACATCAATTAACCCCGTTTTGAGCCCGCAATTATTCTAAATCACACCTTGTACAACCCCTGGAATCAGCAGATTTAACCAAAATAAATAATTTCTCATAGGGAAATTCTAATGATAAGAATAATTAAAGATTTCAATTTGTTAAAAGACATATAAATCATGATGTTATGAATAATTATTTCTTCAGGAAATCCTTAATCATAAACATCCTGATTCGCCAGATCGTGTTTTCAAAGGTATATTCTGATTTTCGCATTCAGAATTAATTCCAGTATCAAGATAAGCCCTGGCGTTATTGAAAGTTCTTTACAAAATCCACATTCATTATAGCCCGGCGGTTTAAGATTTGTTTAGAAATTGTGTGAAACGGATAGCGACGACTCTATTTTCAAGGGATGAAGGTGATGATGAATAAATTTAGTCCGGCGAATTGCCCGCAGACGTATGTCAATCAAAATATGATGGGGCCAAATGTATTAAGGCTGGTTGAAGAGCTTAGCCGCTCCCTGGAACTGTGGCCTGGAATGCGTATTCTCGATCTGGGCTGTGGGACAGGGTTATCTTCGATGTATCTGGCGACGGAATTCGGCGTGGAGGTGGTCGCGGCGGATCTGTGGGTTCGCGCCGACGATAACGCCCGGCGTTTTGCGGCAGCGGGCATGGACAATAAAATCACCCCGATCAATCTTGATATCAGCACCCTGCCGGGACTGGGTATTTTTGCCCGCGACGCCTTTGATGCCGTGGTCAGTATCAATGCCTGGCACTATTTTGCCCGCGATGCCCTGTTCTTTGACCAGCGCATTGCGCCTTATGTCAAAGGCGGCGGAACGGTGGCTATTGTCATCCCGGGTCTGCGCAGCAGCGACGCTGAAACGCGACCTGAAATCCATGCGCTCATTGCTAGCGGCATCGCCCTTTTTACCACCGACCGCTGGCGCGCAATCTGGTCCGGGAGCCAGCATCTTGCGGTCAATCAGTGCCGTCATATGGCATCCGGCCGTCAGGCGTGGCTAGAGTGGCAAAAGTGCGATAATGATTTTGCCGCTACCGATGCCGCCATAAGAAGTGATGAGCTGGGTCAGCAGTTGCGCTTTATGCAAATCATTGGCCGGGTAAACAAATAAACCTGTAGCCTGGCATCGACGCTCGCCCAGCCGGAGAGTGGGCGCCGGAAGCGATGGCACGGTGATAGAACGGCGCACTGAAACCAGGAGGTTGACGGTAATTAACAGGATTAGCCCGAGCGCAGTATCATCGCGGGCAATTAGTCTGGGGTGAATTTATCAATCAGCGAAAAAGCGTGTAAATAATTAGACAGCGCCAACAGCGCATGAAATGAGTTAAAACCGAATTTATCAATTAATCTTCTTTTATAGTTGCTGTAGGCTTTAGGTGAGATGCCGAGCAGTTCCGGATAGTCTTTTGCCAGCACGTTAAATTTCATAATAAAAATATACTGGAATTCTCTTTCCGTTAGGGTGATGTCCTCACCGACAGGGATACCGTCAGTGACTCTGGCGATAATACTGGCGATGTGCGCGGTGCGCCTCTTGTTGATCAAGCAAATGATATTGCCTTCCACCTTGAAACACACAAAATTCTTTTTCATTTCAAAGCTGTTTATCAAAAAATGAAACTGCGCATGGCTGCTGGATGAGTATCTGGTTAAGCACAGATCGACGAGATTCGCCTTTCTGACCGCTTTTATATCATTTATTTTCAGACGCATGGCTTTTTTAAAAAAATGATTATGGCTGAAAATAGTTAACATTCCGTTCCCTCACGAAAGTGCAATCATCCTTTATAGAAATGCGTATAATACGCGCCATGGGAATATACCCATGAGTGAAGCGGGTGAATTATAGGTTTGATTAATATTTATTGTCCAGACGAGCAAATTTCAGATAAATCCCCGTAAAATTTACCCTGTCGACATTTCGCGCCCCCAACGACGGCAACCATACCTCCCTTTTCTTTAGGATTTTTCTCATTAAACGTCAGTTGCAAAGAAATGAACAGGAGAACATTCTGTCATGCAGAATATATTCAACCAATTACATTGGAGAAAACGCTTTATAAACAGATAAATTCGGTTATCAAGGTGTTGCACGTACCGCGACGTAACAGCGCGATCGAATTTCTGAGGGTTTGTTTGCCATTCGTTTAGGTGGGGCAGCAGATGAAAATGCCGGGCTTGCGGCCCGGCGCTGATAAAGATTATGCCCGGCTCCGGGCCAGCAGAATAATAATAAACAGTCCGCCGATGCCGGCCGTAATGATCCCGATAGGCAGCTCCTGCGGGGCCAGCAGCGTCCTGCTGACAATGTCGCCGCCGCACAGCAGTACAGCTCCCCACAGACCACATAAAGGCAGCAACCGCAGATGCTTAACCCCGGAAAAGTAGCGGCACATATGCGGCACCATCAGCCCGATAAAGCCGATCACTCCGGTTAAGGCCACCAGCAGCGATGTCGCCAGCGCGCAGCAGAAAAACACCTCCATTCGCAGGCGGCTGACGTTGATGCCCAGCGACTGCGCGGTCTGTTCTCCGGCCAACAGGCCATCCAGCGATCGCCAGCGTAACAGGATAAAAGCGCAGAGAAATAGCAGACTGAATACGGCATAAGGTAAATTATCCCACCGCGCCAGGCCTAGGCCGCCCAGCGACCAGAACAGCACTGAACTGGCGGCCCGCTGGTCGCCGGAGAAAATCAAATAGCTGGTCAGCGCGCCGAATAAAAAGGAGATAGCCAGCCCGCAAATGACTAAATGCTCGGCGCCGCGCTGCTTTTTAAAATGAAACAGCAGCATCACCGCCACCGCAGAGCAGATCCCGCCGACAAATGCTGACACCGGCAGCGTCAGCCCCCCTAGCCGCTCGCCGAACCGGGTAATCACCAGCACCGCCCCCGCCGATGCCCCGGAGGAGAGCCCGAACAGAAAAGGATCGGCCAGATCGTTGCGCGTGGTGGTCTGTAAAAGGCCGCCTACCATTGCCAGCACCGCCCCGGTCAGCACCGACAGCAGCGTTCGCGGCACGCGCAAATCAATGACGATACGGGCCATCATGTCCGAAACTGGCACATCAAGCAGCCGTAAAGCCCCCAGAACCTGCGTCAGCGATAGCGGTACGCTGCCTTTCGCCACGCTGAGCAGCATCAACCCGGCTAACACCGGTAGCGCGCCCCACGCGGCCCAGTAGTAACGATATGGCGTTGAACTCATTGGTTAGCCGCTGGATACATCGCATGGGCCAGCTTTTCGGCCGCTTTAATATTTGCCGGACCGGGCGTCAATTCAGCATACTGCAGCTTCAGATAACGCTGGTGTTTCACCGCCGGGGTCTGCTTCATTAACGGATGATTTTCGAGGAAGCGGCGCAGCGCGTCGGCGCCGCTTCCGGTCTGATAGTCGAGAAGAATAATAAAGTCGGGTTCCGCCGTCGCGACGCTTTCCCATGAGGTGGTGCCCCAGCTTATTTCGAGGCCATCCATGACGTTTTGACCTCCGGCCGCTTCGATAATAGCGGTCGGCATAGCATAGCGCCCGCTGGTAAAGGGCTTGTCTTCGCCGGAATCATAAACAAACACCTTCAACGGCTGCACGCCCTGCGGCGGCCTGGGCAGCGCATTGAGCGTTTTTTTCCAGCCGTCGACCAGCGCCTGCGCTTCCCGCTGTTTGCCGAAAATTTTGCCCAGCGTCAGCTCATCGTTATACAGCAGGTCCATGCTGGCTTTTCGTTTGTCCTTAGCGGTAAACACGCAGCTCTCACTCAGAACAAAGGTCTTGATACCGTATTTAGCCAGCACGGAAGGGGTGACTTCTCCGCCCACTTTCATGCCGTAATTCCAGCCCGCGAAAAAGAAGTCCGGATTAGCCGCCAGCAGCGTTTCCAGCGAGGGATACTTCGGCGCCAGCTCAGGAATCGCCCCCATCTGCTGTTTAAATTGCGGCGTCATTTTGTACCATCCGCTAATCCCGGTTAAACCCACGATACGGTCCTGTAAACCGAGAGCAAAAGCCATTTCAGACATATTTAGATCGTGTATGACCGCCCTTTTCGGCGCCTGGGTAAAGGTTACGGGCGTTCCGCAACTCTCAATGGTGACAGGAAAATCTGCTGCGTTCGCCGCTGTAATAGAAAAAACCGCCATCATGCCGGCAAGCCATTTATTCATTCTTCGTCATCCTCAAAATTGATTACGCATAGCCTGGAACTTCAAAAATCCGCAGCGCCTTCCCGGTCTCGGGATGCGGCACGGTAAAGCTGGTTAAGCCGAAGACGGGATAGAGCTGTTCCGAAATAAGGACGCGCTCGGGCACATCCCAGGCTGCGGCGCGCCCCTGCGATAAAAGCAAAACCCGGTCGGCAAAGGACTCCACCAGCGAAAGGTCGTGCAATACCGCGACGACCGTGATCCCCTGGTTTTTAACTAAAGAAAGAAGCTCAACCCGACCCGGGGGATCGAGATGGTTGGTAGGCTCGTCGAGCAACACCAGTTCTGGCGACTGGGCCAGTACCCGCGCCAGCGCGGCGCGCTGCCTCTCACCGCCGGATAATGCCGATAGCGAGCGCGTTCGCAGCCTCTGTAGTCCCGTATCATTAATCGCCCGGGTCACGATGATGTCATGGTCACGACGCGACATCTCCCTGGCGTGGGGGATCCGCCCGAGGGCGACATAATCCTCAAGCGCCAGCCGCATATCCGGGGCATCATTCTGCGCAAGGACCGCGATCTGCCGGGCACGCTGCTGGCGGGTTAACGCTGAAACCGAGCGGCCATTCAAGCGAATCTCGCCCTCCCGCGTCGTCAGCTGCTGATCTATCGCCCGTAATAAGGAGGTTTTGCCGCTGCCGTTAGGCCCAATCACCGCCAGGCACTCTCCTTTTCTGGCGTGGAAATGAATATCCGTAAGAAGCGCGCCGCCGCCAGGACGCGGTAGCGATGCAATATTGACGCTAAGCACCGCTTCACTGGCCCTACTCCCGTTTGTCAAACGCCTCTCCATTAGCCTCTTCTCCTGCTCTCTGCCGAGCGGCCTGGCAAAATGCGCTCGCAATCAATTATTCTTACCCGCATAGATGATAATCATTATCATTTAAAAAGAAAGGTTAATAGTCACATATTTTATAATGCTTTATTTGTTATAATATAACATATCAATTATTACCGGGCGTTGGCAACCCGCGATCGATAATACTGCCCGGGAGAGGCGTTAGGTTCTGGCGGAGTTGTATTCAGGCCGACGCTGTGTTCTATTGCCAGCCCACTCGGCGGTTTTGAAAGGAAAGTTCAGGATGAAAACGGTAGAGTTTTTGCTTTATACCCTTAAACCCGGTACCGGGAATGATTTTCACCGCATAATGCAGGAGCAAAGCGCCCCCCGCCATCGCGCCGCCGGGATGGATATCGTCTCCTTTGGCAATTCGGTGGAAGACAACGACGCTTATTACCTGATTCGGGCTTATGACGACCTGGCGCATTTAAACGCTTCCCAGGAGCGCTTTTACAGTAGCCCTGCGTGGCGCGAAGGCCCACGTCAGGCCATCATCGACATGATTGCCGTAAGCGTAAAATCGGTTATGGTTTAAGCGCCAGCGCGGTTGATGGCCTGCGAAACGGCTGACCGGCACAGGGGCAGACGCGGGCCGACAAGTAAAGGGCTTTGTTGCTGTCGGAGAAGGTGACGGTTCTCAGTCAATGCGGAGACCGCCCCTGATCCTGTCGCTGAATTTAGATCTGATTGAGCGAGGCAAGAAAGCCCTGCGGCGTATTGTCACCCAGTTTCTTTTGCGCCCGTCCCTGGTTCCACAGCGTGCACAGCCGCTGCAGCGTTGCGTCAGGCTCATCCAGCGCCGGGATAATATTGGCCAATCGTTCGCTAAGCTGTACCGCCCCGCACTCCTCCGCGATCACCGTTGTGCATGAAAAATCCGCGCGTATCGGTTCGAAGCCCTTATGAGCATAAGTCTCAAGACATTGTATCTGCGCCGGACAGGCTTCCAGCGCCTGGTTCAGCCAGCTATCCACCAGCGCGGGCGAAATGCCGGAATAGATACGACCAAAGCACCAGCCGCTGATCGGCTCCTGCGCCCACAGCAGATGATGCTCGCCGCCATCGTCCATCGACAGCGCGAGCTGCCGGTAATGCAGCATCAGAGTATCCGGCCTCATTCCCGCTTTTAACGCTTTCTTTCCCTGCGGCGCGGCGTTTTTTCGCCCTTCATGGGCCGGGCGAAGATAGCGGTTTAGCGTGGCCCGTGAAAGGGTGATACCCAGCCCTTCATTCACCATAAACAGCAGCTCGTCCAGCGGCGCACGCAGTATATCGCGCAGGGCGTTAATCAACGCCTCCTGCTCTTGTCTCAACACTTTGTGTATCAGATGTGGCGTGGTGTGATTATCTGAAATCTGGCTGCGGTTGCGCCAGCGACGAACCGTAGTGATTGATATACCCAGTTCCTGCGCCAGTTCGCGGTCGCTTTTCGTCGACTCCTGGAGATATTTTCGCGTTCTTGGGGTGGTGGTGGCGTTGGCATGCAGCTTGATTTCCATACAATCCTCGACGGAAAATATAACTAATCATATGAGATATATATAGTTACAGAGAAGACATTGTGAACCGCTTCACCTTTCAGCCCACCGCTTTCTCGCATAATCCGCCATAGATAACACACACAGCCCCTGTCGATCATGTACGGAGTTCACAATGAACAATGTTCTGGGATTTCTTGAAGCCAAACTGATGCCTCTGGCGGCGAAAACTGCCCAGCAGCGTCATCTCGGCGCTATTCGTGGCGCCTATGTTTCATTCATGCCTTTTATTATTGTCGGTTCAATTCTGCTGGTGATCTCGTCGTTTCCTAATCAGAGCTATCAGCAGTTTATGGCCAGCACCTTCGGCGCCAGCTGGAGTGCGATAATTGAAATCCCGTTCAATGCGGTATTTTCCACGATGTCGCTGTTTATCAGCTTCCTGGTGGCCTACCGCCTGGCGGAGCACTACGGGGATGACCGTATCTCCTGCGGCATCCTGTCGCTGGTGGGATTTTTGATCCTCACCCCCTTTATTAAAGTCGCTGAAAACGGCGGTATCACGGTGATCCCCGTTGAATGGATCGGTACCAAAGGTTTGTTCGTCGCCATGATCGGTTCGCTGCTGTGGACCGAACTCTTCTGCTGGTTAAAGCGCAAGAAGCTGGTGATTAAGATGCCTGACGGGGTTCCACCCGCCGTGCAGGAGTCTTTCGCCGCCCTGATCCCGGCCCTGCTGGTGATGATTCTGATCCTGGCGATTCGCATCGGGTTTGAACACACGCACTACGTCACTATTCACCAGTTCATTTATGAGGTCGTCGCCTCGCCGGTTCGCCATTACGGTACCTCCTATTTCGGCGCGCTGATGACCGTATTCAGCATCACTATTCTGTGGTCCGTCGGCATCAACTCCGGTTCAATGATCAACGGCATTATTCGTCCTTTGTGGATGGAAAATCAGACCGATAACATCGCCGCGATTCAGGCCGGCGTGACCCCGCCGCACATTATCACCGAGCAGTTCTTCGATATGATCTGGATGGGCGGCGCGGGCGCAACGCTGTCGCTGGTGATCGCCATGCTGATTTTCGCCCGCAGTAAAAATATGCGCGAGGTCGCCCGCCTCGGGGCCGGCGCTTCCATCTTTAATATCAACGAACCCATCCTCTTCGGCCTGCCGGTGATCATGAACCCGATCATGCTGATCCCCTTTAACCTCGTGCCGCTGGTGCTGGTCACGGTGCAGTACGCGGCGATGAAAATCGGCGCGGTGGCCGTCACCACCGGGGTGTTTATTCCCTGGACGCTGCCGCCGGTGATCAGCGGGTTTATCGTGACCGGACATCTTAGCGGCAGCGTAATGCAGATCCTCAATTTGCTGATTGGCGCCATGCTGTACCTGCCTTTCATGCGTATCGTCGATAAGCAGTATCGCGCGGCGGAGACAACCTCCCGTACCGAAACGGACAACACGCTTGCTAAACAGGAGTAAACCAATGTGGGGAATGATTGCCACCTGGCGAATGGCGCTGGAAGGGGTAACGGAAGCCGCGACGGCGCTGGCAGCCGGCGCTGATACCGCCAGCGCCGTGGTCGATGCGGTGGCGGCGGTAGAAGATTTTCCGCTCTACAAATCGGTAGGCTACGGCGGGCTGCCGACGGAAAACGGCGAGGTTGAGCTGGATGCCGCCTTTATGCATGGCGATACCCTCGCCTTCGGTGCGGTCGGCAACCTGGTGGATATTGCCAACCCGGTCAAAGTGGCCCACGCTCTCAGCCGCCAGCGCTATAACAGTCTGCTGGTTGGCCAGGGCGCCAGAGAGTGGGCCATCAGTCAGGGATTCGCCGCCAAATCCATGCTGACCGAGCGGGCCATGCAGCACTACCGGAAACGCTGTCGCGAAACGCTGGATAAAGGCCTAAGCCCTTACGACGGCCACGATACCGTGGGCATTATCGGCCTCGACAAACAGGGCTCCATGAGCGTTGCCACCTCGACCAGCGGCCTGTTTATGAAAAAGCGCGGGCGGCTCGGTGATTCTCCGATTATCGGCTCGGGTTTCTACTGCGACAGCGAAATCGGCGCCGCTACGGCGACCGGCGTCGGTGAAGATCTGATGAAAGGCTGTACCAGCTACGAGATTGTCCGGCGAATGGCTCAGGGCATGACGCCGCAGGAGGCGGCGGACTCGGTAGTCTGCGAGCTGGAAGACAAACTGATGTCGCGCTTTGGCCGTGCGGGCGATCTCTCGGTGGTGTGCATGAACCGCGGCGGCGAATTCGGCGCGGCCACCAATATAAAAACCTTCTCCTTTGTTGTCGCCACCGCGACGCAGCCGCTCACCGTATTCTGCGCCGAACGCGTGCAGGAGAAAACCCATTACCGTCCGGTGGACGACGAATGGATGCAGGCCTATGCCGCACGCATTCGCGCCCCCATCGAGGAGTAACCATGCTGGATTATCGCTTAATCAATCAACTGGATAGCGACTGTAACGGCGCGCACCTGGTGACCTGGCCGGGCAGCACGCTGTTAAAACAGGCCCCGCTCAACGACAGCACTCTGCTCACAGAAATGGCGGCGCAGGCCGCCCGCGGCGAGGTGGCTGACACCCGCTTCGGCTGTTCGCCCTTCGCGCGCATCACTCTTATCCCGCAGGCGCACTGGCAGGATGCGCTTAACGACGGGCTGAGCGAGGCGCTGCGGCCGCTATGTAAACAGCCGGTGAGCGAATCGCTTATCCTTGATTGTTCGCTGGGAAAGACCGCCGGCGCGTTAACCAAAGCGCTGCGCGAACTATTTAATCTCGACTGGCAGCTTGCTGATTTAGGTCTGCATCAGAATACAGCCGTCAGGCCACGCCTGCGTCAGCTGGTCCTCTACGCCTTACCTGAACAGCGGTCGACGCTGGATGCCCTCGCCCATCGTCAACGGGCCACGGCGCACGGTATGCTCGCCGCGCGGCGGCTGGCGGATCTGCCTTCGGAGCAGTGTACGCCGCAATACGTGGTGGAAGAAGCCCGTCGTCTGTGCGCCGATATTCCTGCTCTGCGCTGCGAAGTTCTCGATGAAAAAGCGATTGTCGATCAGGGGCTCGGCCTGCTGCATGCGGTGGGTAAAGGTTCCGAACGCCCGCCGCGCCTGCTGGCGATTCATTATGAGGGCGTCAGCGAGGGCCCGGTTCGCTGCTACGTCGGTAAAGGCATCACCTTTGATACCGGCGGGCTGTGGCTTAAGGAAGGCTCAGGAATGTACACCATGAAGTACGATATGTGCGGTGCTGCCAACGTTCTCGGCCTGATGCTGAGCATCGCCGAGCTGGCGCTACCGGTGCGGGTAATGGGGGTACTGGCGCTGGCGGAAAACGCGATTGGTCCCGGCGCCATGCAGCCGGGCAGCGTCGCCCGGGCCTGCAATGGCCTGACGGTAGAGATCAATAATACCGATGCCGAGGGCCGTCTGGTGCTTTCCGACGCCATTGCCTGGGCCAGCCAGCGGTATCCGCAGGCGCGCTATATTATTGATATTGCGACCCTCACCGGCGCGGTGGTTAAGGCGCTGGGCTATGATTTGAGCGGTTTGATGACCCAAAGCGACACGCTACGAGCGGCGTTGACCGAGGCGGGGTTAAAGAGCGGAGATGAGGTCTGGTCACTGCCGCTGGATAGCAGGCTGAAGAAACAGACCGCAAGCGCAATCGCCGACCTGTGCAACACGCCGGGCAATAACGCAGCGATCAGCGCTTCGGCTGCCTGGCTTTTGCAGCATTTCTGTCCGCCGGAGATCCCGTGGGCCCATCTGGACGTCAGCGGTACAGCGCTGTGGCGAGAAGGTGGTAAAAGCGTCGCTTCCGGTCGGCCTGTTCCGCTGCTGGTGCAGCATCTGCTCGACGATATCGGAGAGAGTTAACCCCTCCCCGGAGGCGATGCTGCGCATCTGTCCGGGCTACGTGTTCTCAGCAGTCAGCGATCCTGTAGCCCGGCTAAGCGCAGCGCGAGCCGGGAAGAAGCCGCAGCAATACCACGTCTCCGCACATTCCCCGGGTTGCGGGTTACCAGCAGCCTGCGGGCCGGTAGCCCGGGCAGGCGCTTTGCGCCGCCCCCGGGAAAAGAGCGCAGAGTGGCAGAATTTCCCGGAGGCGATGCTGCGCATCTGCCCGGGCTGCAAAATCCGCAGGCTCCCTGGCCCGGGAAAGGCCCTACTCCTCGCTCGCCACCGGTTTTACTCTCACCGCAAACAGCACAATCACCATCGCGCTGACCAACAACAAACCGCTGCCGGCGAAAACCCCGCTGGCGCCGTTAAGATCGAACACCGCCCCGCCGCCGGCGGCACCGGCGCTAATCGCCAGCTGGATAGAAGCCACCAGCAGACCCCCCGCGCTTTCCGCCTCATCCGGCACCGTGGTGGCAAGCCAGGTCGACCAGCCCACCGGCACCAGGCCAAAGGCGAAGCCCCACATTGCCACCAGCAGACCGTCCAGCAGCGCGAAGTGGCCGAACGTCACCATCATCAGCGCCAGCACGCTCATCGCCAGCGGTACCAGCGCCAGCGTCATGCGCAGGCTTCTGGCCAACAGATGTCCGGCAATCGACGTGCCGATAAAGTTCGCCACGCCAAAACCGAGCAGGATCAGGGAAACCCCTTCGACGCTGGCCTGCGCCACGGTTTCGAGGAACGGACGCAGATAGGTAAAGAAGGCGAAGTGGCCGCTAAAAATCAGGATTGTCGCCAGCATTCCGCCAACCATGCCCGGACGGCGCAGCACTTTAACCAGGGTGGCAAAGCTGCCCGCGCTCTCCGGCCGCATGGAAGGCAGAACCCACAGTTGCCAGAGCAGCGCAACCACGCTCGGCAGCGCACAGATAAGAAATACGTTGCGCCAGCCGATCAGCGCGCCGAAATAGCTGCCCAGCGGCGCGGCAACCACCGTCGCTATGGAAACGGCGGAAAAGATAATCGCCAGCGCTTTCGGCACCATCGCCGCCGGAACCAGACGCATGGTGGTCGCAGTCGACATCGACCAGAAGCCGCCGATGGCGATCCCCAGCAGCAGGCGTCCCAGCAGCAAAAACTCCAGCGAACCGGCGAAGGCCACCATCATGCTGGAGATAATTTGCAAAACGGAGAAAAACATCAGCACCCAGCGGCGGTCAATATTTCGCGTCGCGGTGGTGATCAGCAACCCGGTAACTAACGCTACCAGCGCCGTCGCGGTCACCGCCTGCCCCGCCATGCCTTCGCTAACGCCCAGGCTTGCCGCCATCGGCGTCAACAAACTGGCAGGAAGAAACTCGGCGACAATCAGGCCAAATACTCCCAGCGCCAGCGCATAGACGGCGCGCCACGCGGGCCTGGCGTTGGCCAGGCTCTCTTCAGCTGCAATGCAGGAACTCATAAACATCTCTCCAGAACAATTAACATTTCGTTAAGGTTAGGCGGTTCTGTTCGGACGATCTATGATACATACTCTGTGATTATTGATAATTCGTCCGGGAATGATGTTATGACTCAGCACGCCCTCGATCTCACCAGCGAACTTCTGCGCGGCATGCGCCTTTCCGGCGTCAACTACCGCCGCATCGAAACCTCGCGCCCTTTTGGCGTCGAATTCGGCTTCGTACCTGGTAAAGCGCAGTTCCACTTTATCAGCCGGGGACCGGTACTGCTGCGCATGGTCAGCGGCCAGCGCCTGATGCTGCAGAGCGGCGATGCGCTGTTTATTCCTAACGGCGATGGTCACGTGCTGCTCTCCGATGACCAGGCAACGGTGGTTAACGTCTCCAGACTGCCCAGCGAACCGGTTTGCGACTCGGTAAGCTGCGTCAAAAACGCCTGCGACGACGCGAAAAGCGACAGCGCCATTATCTTCAGCGCCTGTATGGACTTTGAGCTGGGCGGCATGCAGCCGTTAGTCAAAGCGATGCCCGAAGTGATGCTGGTCAGCAGCCTGCTGACCAGCCGTCCGGAGATCCCGCCGATGCTGGCAGCCATGGAACGCGAAAGCCTCACTCGGCAGGCGGGCTACGCCGGTATTCTGGCGCGGCTGGCCGATGTGGTCGCCGCGCTGATTGTCCGCGGCTGGGTGGAGTGCGGCTGCGGCAACGCCACCGGCTGGGTACAGGTGCTGCGCGATCCTAAACTGGCTAAAGCCATTTACGTTATGCATCAGCAGCCGGGCATTAACTGGAAAGTCGAGGATCTGGCCCGCGAAGCGGGAATTTCGCGTTCGGTATTTGCTGAACGCTTCCTCTCGGCCACCGGCACCACGCCCGCCCGCTATCTTACCGAGCTGCGTATGCGCCTCGCGGTGCAGTACATTTCCCATGAGGGTCAGGCGCTGGAAAAAGTGGCCTTCAGGCTGGGGTACAGTTCTCATGCCGCCTTCAGCCGCGCCTTTAAACGCATTATCGGAAAGGCGCCGGGCGCGCTGCGCGATCCGTCGCGGGAAGAAGGATTTTAGCACTGTCCCAGTTCACGGGTGCGCCTGACCGCCGCCTGTACGCTGCGCTGAAGCCCCGCGGCAAAATCGCTGTTGTTCAACTCATACAGACCATGGATCCCGACTCCTGCAGGGGAATTGTTGATATCCAGAAGCTGGCGCGGATGCTTCTGGCTTTGGCGCAGCATCTCGACCGCGCCGAGCAGGTTTTCCAGCACCACCTCCGTTGCCTGGGGTCGAGGCAGTCCCGCCAGTACGCCGGCATCGGTAAGGGACTCAATAAAGTAGTAAATATAGTTAGGTCCCGCGACGCCAAAGCCGGTAAAGATATCGATCAACCGCTCAGGCAGATACAGCACTTTGCCAAAGCCGCGCAGAAACGGCTCGATCTCAGCCGCGCTGGCGTGGGCGTTTAAGGTCACGCCGCTATAGCCAAATCCGGTATCGGTCAGGGTATTGGGGATCGCCCTGGCAATCGGCGTTGCCGCACCAAACAGGGAGGCCAGCTTTTCCAGGGTCACCCCCGCGATCAGAGATACCACCGTTGTCGAGCCGTTTAGCTGCGCACGCACGCGGTTCGCCACCCCCGCCAGATCGTCCTGCGGACGGATCCCCAGCACCAGCAAAGAGGCCTCGTTTACACCACCGTCGCCCGACAGCCGATAACGGGCGCGCAGAGCCTCGACTCGCGTGCTGTCGATATCCTCGAGCGAGATCGCGTCCGCCCGCAGCGCACCGTGGCTTAATGACGCGCGAATAATCGCCTCCGCCATCTGTCCGGCGCCAATAAAATGGATCCTGGCCATGAGTATTACTCCTTATTCAAAAAGATATTCGCCGTTGCCAACGCGAAAGCGTCGGCCTTTGAGCGCCGGGTCGGCAACGCGAAACCCCAGTTCAGTCAGTTGATTCGCCGCGCCCTGGAGGAAAAGTAACTCTCGACCGCCCACCGCCAGCCCCTGCGAATGGAGCGCAGCGCCACCCGATACAGCGCTTCATTATCCGGCACCAATCGTGACGCATCCCGGGAGAGTAAAAACGTCTCCGCGGCGGAAAGTAGCTCTGTATCATCGGCAATCGTCAGAAATTCGATCCAGGTCAGACCGAAATAGCTCAGCACATTTCAGGTCCCCAACCCGGGTGGCGCCCACCGGCCACCGCGTTGAGCTTTTGCCCGCATAACACCTGAACCGCCGCTTCCGGCTGATTAACAAACTGGACCGCGTGGTCCCACGTTAAGGTTGCCATTCGCCCTCCCGCTCCTCTGCCTGATAAAAACGCAGCCGACAGGCGGCATCGCCGCGAGCCAGCGCGGTCTGCACCTCTAAATGCAGCCCCGGAAACGCGTCGGTTAGCGCACGATCGCCTTCCATGCAGATATCGCACAGCGTCTCAATTTCGCTGGCGCCTCGCCCCTGCTGCCGCCAGCAGTTGACATAGGGACAGTAGTGAAACAGGACGATAAATTCGGCCCGGCTGGCGCTAACGGGCTCCATCTCATAAACCTGAGATTCCAGACCGCGGGTAAACAGCCCGGCAAACTCCTGCAAATCTTTTCGATCGCGCATTTGCGCGCGCAGCTTATGCCCGATATCGCGGCCATAGTGGCGTATTGCTTCACGGACAGAATCATCCGCGATATCGCGCTGTCGGCTTTCGTCCAACAGGTAACCGATCGTTGCCGCGCGTTTTTCAGTAATGGCGCGCAGCGCCAGGGTCACCTCATCGTTTAAGGTGGCGGCGTTATGCGCCGGTTCCGAGCTTATTTGCGTCATGCGCTTATTCCCAGTCGGTATTCACTTTCACGTCGCTGGCGCCCGGCAGGGCATATACATCTTCGGCGTACCATTTCCGCGAGAGGTCAGCGAGCGTGCCGTCCTTTTTCAGGGCAACCAGCTGCGCGTCAATCGCTTTGATTAGCTGCGGATCGGTATTTTTTTTATACAAATAGACGTTAGGAAACAGGCCGACGGAATCCGAAGCTTTCAGATTAAGATTTAGCGCCTTATTTAACGCCAGCAGCGCGCCAATAGGATAAATCGCCGCATCGTATTCCCCGGAGGCTACCGCTTTAAAGATATCGGCGGCAGACTGCTCGCCGTTGGGCTGCAGATTAATTTGTTGGCCTGGATGTTTTTTATTGTAGTTTTCAATCACCGTATAACGGGCGTCGGAGGTATGAATCGGCACCAGTTTTTTCTTACCGCTGGCGAGATCGCCAAGGTTATGAATATCGTTCTCATCGTTACGTACAATCAGGCGTAAATCGCTGATCCCGGTCGGCTCGCCGGAGTGGTCGTATTTTTCCGCCCGCTCTTTGGTGAGATAAAAGTGATCCGCCGCGAGGGTATAGGCGCCGGTCGATAGGCCGACGATCATAGCATCGCGAGAGACCGCATTAAAATGAAACGTATAGTCCGTTAACCGCTGGTCCAGCACCTTTAACAGGTCGCCATCGTAGCCTGTAATATTGTTGTTATCGTCAACAAAGCTAAAGGGAAAACCGTTAGCATTGACGACAACCTCAACCGTTTTCGCGTTTGGGCTTTTTTCAACCGCCTGCGCGGCGTCCATTCCCATTGCCAACACCAGCGCACTCACCAGTAAAATTTTATTTTTCAAAATACCTTCCCCAAAATGATAACCGTGGAACACTCTTTTCTGCGTTGCCTTGCCAGCGGACGCTCAGAAATCTTTCTGCCCTGCGCAATGCTCTGGCAATCGCCAGGCACAGCACGATATAAATCACCAGCACGACGCAGTAGGCTTCGACAAAATGAAACCCGCGCGCGGCGGCGATATTGGCTTTCGCCATCAGATCAACAACGGTGATGGTGTAAACCAGCGAAGTGTCTTTAATCAGATCGATCAGCACGCTGGTAAAGTTCGGCAGCGCGGATACCGCCGCCTGTGGAAAAATAATGCGTCGGAACTGCGTGAACCCGCTCAGCCCGATTGACCATGCAGCCTCGCGCTGCCCCTTATCAACCGCGTTCCATCCCGCGCGAAAGGTTTCGGCGAAATACGCGCTGAAGATCAGCGATAACGCGGTGACCGCCGCCGCCAGCGGCGAAAGTTTATAGCGGTACATCGTGTCCTGCGGGCCGCCGAACAGCCCGGCGGCAATCCACGGCCAGACGTAAAAAAAGAAATACAGCATCACCAGGACCGGGACCGAACGGCCAAAGGAGAGGAAAACCTTCGCCAGCCATTGAACGCCGGGTACCTGACGAATAATCGTCCACGCCAGCGCTGCGCCCAGCAAAGTGGAAAACAGTAAGGATAATAACGTTATCGTCAGGGTGACCGGCAGCGCGCTTAAAATAAACGTAAAATTGTCCCGAATGAACGCCAGGCTAAACATGTTAATTTATCACTCCAGCAGGAACTGATATTTCTTTTCAATACGAGTGGTAAAATAGAGAATAATACTATTTAGCACCCAGTAGACGATAATAACGCTAATAAATGCCGCGACTTGTTTAGCCCCGTAGCTATTTTGCGAAATCTTTTGTGCACGGCCAAAAACATCCACAATACCAATAATATTGACCAGCGAGGTCATTTTCACAAGATTAATTAAAAGATTGCCAAAGACGGGAATAGCAATAATAAGCCCCTGCGGGAAAATAATCCGTCGTATTCCCTGATGCCAGGGAATATTCAGGCTGATAATGGCCTCTTTCTGGCCGCTATCCACCGCGCGCCACGCTGAACGCATCATTTCTGCAAAGTAGGGACTGATGCTGACCGAGATAGACAGCACCGCAAAGGTGGTATCGCTAATCCACAGCGGCGGCAGCGCCAGCGCGGTCAAAATTAATTTGCCGCCGAAGAAAAACAGCAGGATCAGCAGCGCCAGAGGCGCGCCGCGCAGAATGTCGGTATACCCCTTTGCCGCCGCGCTGAGCGGCTTAAAGCGGCTAAACTGCAGCAGCACAATCAGCAGCGCGATCGTCAAACCAAGCAGCAGCGACGCCAGCGTTATGCCGAGAGTCACGGGTAAATTTTCCAGCAGTTTCGGCACTATTCCGGCGATATCCTGCCAGCTAAACAGCGGGTTATTGTTCATCATCAGCCTCAGGCATGATAGTGCAGTTGCGCAAGAAACGCCCGGGTTCGGCCCTGCTGAGCTGCGCCAAATATCTGTTCCGCCGGGCCCTGTTCAACGATTTCACCGTTTTCCATAAATACCACCCGGGAAGCGACCTGACGGGCGAACGCCATTTCGTGGGTCACGATGATCATCGTCTGGCCCGCGGCGGCAATGGTCTGAATAAGCTCCAGCACTTCACCGACTTTTTCCGGATCCAGCGCGGAGGTCGGCTCATCCAGCAGCAGAACGGCGGGGTTAATCGCCAGCGCCCGCGCAATACCGATACGCTGCTTTTGGCCGCCGGAGAGACTGTGCGGATAGTGGTCTTTTTTATGCAGTAACCCCACCTGCTTTAAGAGTCGTTCAGCAATAGCCAGCGCCTCCTGCCGCGGGCGCTTTTTAGCGTATATCAGGCCTTCGGTAATATTTTGCAGTGCGGTGAGATTATGAAAAAGATTCCACGATTGAAAAACCATAGCGGTTTTTGAGCGTAGTTTTTCAATCTCCTTTTTTCCCGCTTTTGCGCAATCCAGCGCCACGTCATCTATTCTTATTTGCCCGCTATCGGCAGGCTCTAAGAAATTAAGTGTACGTAATAGCGTGGTTTTCCCTGAGCCGCTGGGGCCAATAATGCAAATAATCTCGCCGGAATGAATGCTGAGGGATACCTCTTTTAGCACTCTTTCACCGGAGAAGCTTTTACTGATCTTATTGAGCGTTATCATAATGAGATATTCGTGAATAATGATTATTTGCCGCACACCGGCAATTATTGCTGTACAAAAACTATATTGCCGCCGTTCAGATGATAGCAAACAAGAAAATCATCTATCGAAAGTCAAAAAATAACTTTTTATATATTTGTTATGACAATGAGGCTGGATTGTAATCAAACTTTATTAGCAAAACAGGATAGCGTTAACCGATAATTTTTATTCAGATTTATTGAACAATGAGAACAAATTGTTTCGATTTTAATCATCTCGTCGCCGTCATATCATTTATCACATCGGGGCAACAACGCTCCAACACTGACAAAACGCTTAAGGAATACGACCATGAAATCCATCAAAACTTTCGTTGCAGTTGCCGCACTCTCTATGATCTCTTTCGGTACTTTTGCGCAGAGCATTAGCGCCAGCGCTTCCACACTGGACCGCGCAGAAGCCAAAATTGCCGCTCAGGCCGCAGAGCAAGGCGCGTCTTACAAAATCACCAGCGCTCAGTTCAATAACCGCGTGCATATGACCGCTGAGCTGACGAAATAAAATTTGAAACATTGCCGGGCCGCCGGAAGACACAGGCGACAGCGACAACACGATGAAATAAGGAACAAAATATGAAAAATATCGGCGTAGTCACCGCACTGCTGTTAGCCGCTACCCTTTCGTCCGGCGCGATGGCCGCAGAGAATAGCTTTGCGCGCCCGGAGGCAGGTTCAAATATCGATACATCTGTGCAGCAGAATCATATTGATGTCAGCCATGCCTTTGATAAAGAGAGCCTGACCGCAGGCAATCTTCAGTAAAACACTGCACAGGGCGCGCGCGGAATTATCCGCTGCGCGCCTTACTTTTTCTGCCAGTGTGCCCACGGATTATCCGCCGGCGCTTCCGCTTTTGCCGTATCGGTATCGGACAGCGAATCGATATACAGCGCTTCCACTTCTTTGCGCGCCCACGGCGTACGGCGTAAAAACTTCAGACTCGATTTAATGCTCGGATCGCTTTTAAAGCAGTTAATGTTGATGCGTTTCGCCAGTTCGGCCCAGCCATATTGCGCGACCAGCGCGTTTAACAGCGCCTCCAGCGTGATGCCGTGCAGAGGATCGTTTGGATGCTGCATTGCGTCTTGTTACCTGATTTAAAAATTTTGCTCACCATACTGTCTCCCGACGCTATACGCAACCTGCCTTATCGCCCCTTATCCAGAATTCGCAAAAGCACAGAACCCTCCACGGTCATAAATTAGAAAAGAACGTTATTGGTTGAATATTTTCGCTTAAGGCAAGCTGGCCTCAACCACCCGACTGAGGAATCGATCATGCGCTGTTGTTGTCCCCGAACCCTGAACCTGAATCGACGAAAACACCTGAATACCGCCTTCGGAGAAGACAATGAACGCGACAACCTTACCGATACTGGATCTTGCCCGCTACGCGAACCCCGCTGAAAAAGCGGCGTTTCTCGCCGACCTGCGCCACGCCGCCCGCGATATCGGCTTCTTTTATCTGATCAACCACGGCGTTGATGAGTCGCTGCAGCAGGCTGTGCAGCAGCAATCCCGCGCCTTTTTTGCCCTGCCCGACGATCAAAAGCAGAGGGTGGCAATGATTCACTCTCCGCATTTTCGCGGCTACAACCGCGCCGCTTCTGAATTAACCCGCGGTCAACCCGACTGGCGCGAGCAGTTCGATATCGGCGCCGAGCGCCCGGCCCTGCAGCTTAGCGAACGCGCTCCGCGCTGGCAGCGTCTGCAGGGGCCGAATCTCTGGCCAGAGGCGTTGCCCTCGCTCAAACCCACATTACTGACCTGGCAACGGGAAATGACCCAGGTTGGGATCACCCTGCTGCGCGCCTTCGCCGAAGCGCTGCGCCTGCCGCAGGATGCCTTCGATGGCCTGTATGGTGATAAGCCCAATGAACATATCAAGCTGATCCGCTATCCCGGCCAGCAGGAGACCCAGAGCGCCCAGGGCGTTGGCGCGCATAAGGACTCCGGCTTTCTCAGCTTCCTGCTGCAGGATGAGCAGAAAGGATTGCAGGTCGAAGTCTCTCCTGACCGCTGGATTGACGCGACCCCGCTGGCGGGCAGCTTTGTGGTGAATATCGGCGAGCTGCTGGAGCTGGCGACCAACGGCTATCTGCGGGCAACGGTGCACCGGGTCGTTTCGCCGCCCGCCGACCAGCAGCGGCTGTCGATCGCTTTCTTCCTCGGTGCCCAGCTGGATGCCGTGGTCCCCGTCTACACCCTGCCCGATGAGCTGGCCCGCGAAGCCCTCGGACCGGATAGCGACCCGCAAAACCCGCTGCTGCGCGAGGTGGGCTGGAATTACCTGAAAGGGCGTCTGCGCTCGCATCCTGATGTCGCCGAGCGCTACTACCAGGATGTTTTTCGCGAACGCGCCGAGCAATTGATCGTTTAAACATAACAACAAACACAAGGAATAAGATGATGAAATATGCCGCATTTAAACTGGCAGGGGTTGCACTGTCTCTCTCTCTGGCCTGGACTTCCGCTCAGGCCGCCGCGCTGCGCGTCGCCGCCGACCCGGTGCCGCACGCCGAAATTCTTAATTATATTAAAAAAATCGATCCCAGCCTCGACCTGAAAATCGTCGAACTCACCAGCGGCGTAAACGCCAACGAGCTGTTGGCTAACGGCGACGTCGACGCCAACTACTTCCAGCACGTCCCCTATCTGAAAGATCAGGAAAAAGCGCTGGGCAAAACCTTCGCCGTCGCGGCGACCGTCCATATTGAGCCGCTGGGGATCTATTCGCGCAAGCATAAAGATTTTAAATCGCTGCCCGAGAACGCCACCGTGGCGGTACCGAATAACACCACTAACCTGAGCCGCGCGCTATTCCTGCTGCAAAATCAGGGTTTGATTAAGCTGGCGGCAAAATTCACCGACCCGGCGACCACCCTGGCAACGCCGAAAGATATCGTGGAAAACCCGAAGCACCTGAAAATCCTTGAGATTGAATCCCCGCAGATCCCGCGGTCGCTGGATGATGTTGATCTGGCGGTGATAAACGGCAACTACGCGCTGGAAGCCGGGCTGGTGCCGGCGAAAGACGCGCTGGGTCTGGAGAGCGCCACCAACAACCCGTACGCTAATATTCTGGTGACAACGCCGGCGCTGGCGAACGATCCGCGCATCAAGGCGCTGGCCAAAGACCTCACCTCGCCGCAGGTCGCTGAATTTATTCGTAAGCAGTATAACGGCTCGGTGATCCCGGTTGCCCCTCAGTCATGATTGAGATTGTCGGGCTGAGTAAAACCTATGCCGGAACAGGCCGACCGGCGCTAAACGATGTCTCTCTGCATGTGCCGGGCGGTGCCGTTTACGGCATCCTTGGCCGCAGCGGTGCGGGCAAAAGTACGCTGATACGCTGCCTGAATTTGCTGGAGCGGCCCACGGCGGGCCGCATTATTGTGAACGGGAATGATATTACCCGGATGGATAAAAGCGCGCTGCGCGAATACCGGCTGCGCACCGGCATGATCTTCCAGCACTTTAATTTACTTCACGCCCGCAGCGTCGCTGATAACGTCGCGGTGCCGCTGGAGATAGCCAAAGTGCCGAAAGCGGCCCGCCAGGCTCGCGTGGCGGAACTGCTGGAGCTGGTCGGGCTGTCGGATAAAGCCGCCGCCTTCCCGTCTCAGCTTTCCGGCGGGCAAAAGCAGCGCGTGGGGATCGCCCGCGCGCTGGCCGCACGGCCGGATGTGCTGCTGTGCGATGAGGCCACCAGCGCCCTTGACCCCGAGACCACGGCCTCGGTGCTCAACCTGCTGGCGGACATCAATCAGAAGCTGAACCTCACCATCGTGCTGATCACCCACGAGCTGGAAGTGGTGAAAACCCTCTGCGACCACGCGGCGCTGCTGGAGCACGGTGAGATTATTGAAAGCGGCAGAATTGCCGATTTGCTGGTGGCGCCATGGTCGCGGCTAAGGCAGTCGCTGCTGCACGACCCGCAGGCGGAGCGGGACTTCCTCGCTCGCCACGGTTTACACGGGAGGCCCTTATGCGGAGTAGCATGAGTTGGGAAGATCTCTGGCCGCTGTTGTTTCAGGGCACGCTGGATACCGTTTATATGGTTAGCCTGGCAGCGCTGTTTACCGTGCTGCTCGGGCTGCCAACCGGCGTGCTGCTGTTTATTTCACGGCGTCAGGGTCTGGCGCCAATGCCGAAGCTCAACGCCATCCTCGGCGCAATCATCAACTTTGGTCGTTCGCTGCCGTTTATCGTGCTGCTGATCGCGCTGATTCCGTTCACCCGGTTGATTATCGGCACCACCCTCGGCAGTACCGCCGCGGTGGTTCCGGTCACCATTGGCGCCTTTCCGTTCTTTGCGCGGCTGACTGAAAATGCGCTGGATGAAGTGGACTACGGGCGTATCGAGGCGATTTTATCGATGGGCGGCAATATCTGGCACGTCATCTTTAAATCGCTGCTGCCGGAAGCGCTGCCGACCCTGCTGGCAGGCATCACGCTGACCATCGTCATGCTGATCGGCTTCTCTTCGATGGCGGGCGTGATTGGCGGCGGCGGACTGGGCGATCTGGCTATCCGTTACGGCTATCAGCGCTTTAATAACGAGGTGATGGTCGGCACGGTGCTCATTCTGGTCGCGCTGGTACAGGGGGTGCAGATGGCCGGCGACCGTCTGGTTCGCGGCCTCGCCCACCGCCGTTAACGATGAGCGGATGGCCGCGCGCCATCCGCGATTAAAACCCGCTTTCGCTCACCAGCTTTCGTATCAGCTCCGCTGCCGGCAACTCGCGAATCAGGCTAACGCCCTGTCCGGCCCAGTGGGCGCCGAATTGACGATTTCCCTGCGCTTTTGCCGCCGATGCCAGCGCTTTACCGGCATCATAAGCTACGGGATAAGCCGGAACGAGATGCGGATCGTTTATTTCACGCCAGCCGTTAACCAGACATCTTGCCGGACGTCCGGAGATCGCCGAGGTTAAAACCGTTAGCCCGTCAGGCGCGCCTTTGATGGCCTCACGATAGCCGGCATCCGTGGACGATTCCGGGCAGAGCAGAAACGCCGTTCCCAGCTGCGCGCCGTCTGCGCCCAGGTTCATTACGCAGTTGATTCCTGCGCCGTCCATGATGCCGCCTGCCGCAATAATCGGTAGATCAGTATGCCGTCTCATCGCCTGAATCAGGGTAAAGGTGCTCATCCGTCCGTCTGGCCCCAGGGGGTCAAAGATGCCGCGATGGCCGCCAGCCTCGTAGCCCTGGGCAACCACTATATCGACTCCCTGCGCCTCGGCCAGCAACGCCTCTGCCACGCTGGTCGCACTCGCTAGGGTAACGATACCCTTATCCCGCAGTCGGCGAAGCGTTTCACGATCCGGCACGCCAAAATGGAAGCTCACCGCCGCCGGGGCAAGATCGAGCAGCAGCTCGGCCATTCGCGGCTGCTGATTAAAACTGAGATAGATTTCCGCCAGCGTCTCCGGCGGATGGCTGGCGAAGCGGGCAAATTCCGGGCGCAGCCGAGCCAGCCACCCGGCTTCACGCTGCCGATCCCTTACCGCTGGTGCGTGGCAAAACAGGTTGACGTTAAACGGACGGCTGGTTAAGCGACGGGTCTGGTTAATCAGCGCCTCAGCCTGCTCTATGGTTGACGACCCCAGCCCCAGCGAGCCGAGCGCGCCGGCGCCGCTGACCGCTGCCGCCAGTTCCGGCGTCGACACGCCAGCCATCGGCGCCTGAATAATGGGATAATCAATAGCAAGCTGCTGCGTCAGCCGGTTTTTCATGGTTTGCCCTGTTAAATTTGTGCATTCGGGCCATTAAAATCTCTTTTAGAGATGATAAGATCAACATTATTTTCAATTTAAGAATAAAAATATGAACCACACCACATTAGAGATTTTTAAAACGGTGGCGGAAGAGCGCAGCGTGACTCGCGCGGCAAAACTGTTGGGACGGGCGCAGTCCAATATCACCACCCGCATTCACCAGTTGGAAGAGGAGCTGGGCGTTGAGCTGTTTTCTCGCGGCAATAAAAGGATGCTTCTGTCCCCCGCCGGCGAGCATTTTTTGGGCTACGCGCTGCGAATCCTCAGCCTGGCCGAGGAGGCCAGACAGGCGTTGCACCCGGCGACGCCGGGCGGTAATCTGCGCATGGGGGCGATGGACGCCACCGCCGCAAGCCGCCTGCCGCAGCTGCTTCCCCGCTTTCATGCTCAGTGCCCGGAGGTCAAACTGACCCTTAAGACCCAGCCAACCCGGCAACTTGCTCAACAAGTCCTGGACGCCGAGCTCGATTGCGCGCTGGTGAGTCTGCCGCAGGGAGCGCCTCCGCCTGACGATCTGGAATTTGTCCCGATCTTTCAAGAACAGTTGATGCTGGTGCTTCAGGCTCACCCGCAACCTTTTCGTTTTGCCGCCTTTGCGGAGGGTTGTACCTACCGGGCGATGGGGGAAGCGTTTCTGGCGCAATCAGAGGAGGCGGAGATCGAGATCCAGGATGTCGGCTCCTACCACGCGATGCTCGCCTGCGTTGCCTCCGGCGGCTATGCCGGCATCGTGCCGCTGAGCGTGCTTGAGACCCTGACGCTGCCCGAAGCCAGCCAGCTGCAACCGGTTGGCCAGGCGATCACCCAGCTTATCTGGCGCAAAGGCTACGCCTCCCCGGCCCTTGAGAAGATGCGCCAGCTCCTTGAATCAGCCTCCGACCTTTGAGGCTCGCCGCGCCCCCGCTGCCACCAGCGCAGCGGCAGCCAGCAGCGCTATAGCCGCCGCGCTGAGCGAAGGATTAAACGACCCGCTGCGGTCATACAGCGCCCCGGCAACCAGCGGGCCGACAATTTGCCCGATGCCGTAGGTTGCGGTCATAGCGGCAATCATATTGAACGAAACCAGATGATTCAGCCGCCGCCCCTGGGACAGCGCGATGGTCACGGTGCCCAAAAAGGTGCACCCCACCAGCAGCGCGCTCAATATGCAAAACGGCAACGTATGGCTCCACGCCGGAAGGATCACGCCAACGGCCTGTATCAGCAAATTAAGGGTAAACGCGCGGCGGTAGCCGAGCCTGAGGACCAGCCGATGCCAGAGAAAACAGGAGGGGACGGCGGCAAGACCGAAGATGGCCCAGATCTGCACCGGATCGATAGCGTTCAGCGAACCGCTGAGAAACAGCGGGAGATAGGTGGCGGTAATAATGTAGCCGAAGCCGGCCAGGCCATAAATCAGCAGCAGTTTCCATGCTTCGCGCACCGGCCCCTCGGCCTGCTCATGCTGTGCGGTTGCTGCGGGTTGATAAGCGATAAGGTAGTCTGCGGGGCTCAGCAATAGACGCAGCGCGAGGATAAAAAGCACGCCGGCGCTTAGCGCGCACATCAGCCAGATCTGCTGGCTGGAGAGCGCCAGCGCCTTCCCCAGGGAGATAAATTCCGCCGACAAAAATATGCCCATTCCGACGCCCGAAAAAAGCACCGGCGCACCGTTTGGGTGCTTCATATGCTGGAGCAGCCAGAGTGAGGCGGCAATCAGCGTCACCGCGCTTAATAATCCGGCAATACCGCGAACCGTGATAATCGCCAGCGGAGAAACGAAAACCGCCAGTAAAGCCAGGCACAGTAGCGTCAATAGCGCGGAAAGCAGGCTTAGCCATCTGGCGTCCGTGGGTCTGGCTTTCGCCAGCAGCAGCGCCCCCGCCAGATAACCGGCATAGTTTGCCGAAGCGGCGAGATTACCTTCGCGTAGCGTCAGTACCTGTTCATTAAGCATCAGCGGCAGGATCCCGGTATAGGCAAACCGGCCATAGCCCATACCGACGATCAGTACCACCGATCCGGCCAGCGCCAGCAGAAAGGCCTTCCACTCCGGCCTGAGTTGAAAAACGTTCACCCACTCCCCTCCATTATTATTCTCAAAAAGAGAATAATTTTTAATATTATTCTCTTTCCATTATGATTGCGGTTAACCCGACGCGCAAGCAACGCCACGCGACAACGCGCGGCCTCCAGGAGAAGAAATTTACGGCAAAGGTCGGTGGATGCTTCGGTAAGCAACGAAATGTGGGAGCGAGAAGCTGGGCATCCCTGCCCGGCAGGATTTAGCGGTGGCTAAAAGCCAGCCTGGCAGCAAACAGCATAAAGAGGCCGCCGGTCGCGCGATCCATCCACCGAATGAACAGCGGCGTTTTTAATAGCCGAGCGGCAGAGCGGCTGGTCACAATCAGCGTTAATGACCAGATTGTGCCGATCGCCACATGAATGGCGACCAGCAGGAACGTCCAGGCGATGGGCGAGTGCCCTGCCGGAATAAACTGCGGCAGGAAAGAGACGTAAAAGATCCCCATTTTCGGATTGAGCACATTCCCCATCATCCCTTTTACAAACCAGTTACTTGCCGGGGCCGCCGCCCTGTCCTGATGAACCAAATGACGACGCGGCTTGAGAATTAACTGAATGCCCAGCCAGCATAAATAGACGGCCCCGCACCATTTGAGCAGGTCATACGCCAGTTCCGATGCCGCCAGCAGCGCCCCAAGACCGAAGGCGACTGCAGCTCCCCAGATAAAACATCCCGTATCAATACCCAACGCCGCCTGAAAGGCTTTTTTTCCGCCTTCAACGGTCGCGGTTCGTAAAATTAGCGCGGTATCCAGGCCTGGGGTAAGGGTGAGCAACAGGGCAGCAAAAGAGTAAGCAAACAGGGAATCTGCAACGGACATTTTCTCTCTCCGAAAGCGAAGATTCTAGATAAAACATATCCCAGTGGCAAGCGAAGAATCCCCAATCCTGACGTGCTGTTTTTCAACAATGACGGAAGTCATAGATTAATTTTTGCTAATCCGCGCTTACGTTAAAAAAATGGGGTCGGCGCCTGGTCATATAGGTAATCCACCAGAGAAACCAACGCCGATTTGGAATACTCATCTTTTGCGTAAAAGTATAAACTTTTCGCCGCAGATTCTTTTCATTAATGTTAAGTTCATTTGCAGCCATTCGATAATTGCTTGTTTTACATAACATACTGAAAATTCTTCGCTCATCATCTTTTAAATTATTAAGAAAGTAGCAAAATTCACACCTGTCTTGAGAGCGATACTCTCGATATAAATTAAGTTTCTTAATGATAGTTGCCAGAGAATCCTTAAGGCTAATATGGCGTTTGAGAAACATATTCTCCGCCGGAGGCGAGACGCCTACAACGATATATTTGCGGGTTAAATGGCAATAGCATTCTGACTGCAAATGCATTGCTGGCAGATAGATAAAAGATCTACCTCGATAATATTTATCAAGTTCTCGTTCCAAAGCTTTAAGGCCGTTCAGCACCAGCGGACTCACTTCCCTTTCTTGCTGCATAACACCTTCCTGAAAAATGCTTTTATTTATACTGAACGGTATACAGAAGTTTACTGTTCGCCTGCCCGGCACTAACATTGCTATCAGTCTGGATATAACGAGCATAGAGGGGAATGTTAATCGTATTGGCTCCGGCTTTATTTTCCCCAATCCATGCCAGAGAGGACCATGCCTGTTCTGACCGGGATCGGGATATCTGTACGCCAAGACCGGTGGCGCCACCGCTGTCCAGCGCCATGATGCCTCGCGAGCTGTCAACAAAACCGTTAACGGACTCCAGAGATACGGAATAATAATTATCAGGTCTGGTGGTCGTAGTGATATTGCCCGTTATATAAGAATCCGAAACGTTGTTGTAAGCATTGCGGAAAGTCGCATCACAGGTCAGTACAATACTGGCATCCACCCACGGCGTCGTTGAGTTACCAGTGAAATCGCCGGTGGTATATTCTCCCAACCAAATATCTTTATCCTGAGCACTACAGCTGGGTACAACATAACTTACAGTGCCTCTGAAAGCCATTTTAGTAATTTGCACCGCGCTGCTGTTGAATGCACCGCTGCTGGATTCTGTTGCGTAGAAACTCACCACCGGCAGCGTCGAGGCATCTAAGACGCCGCTAATCGTAGAGTTATTTAACTTAATTAGGTTCATGTTAACTTCAGGAACCAGGACAATATCTGCGCCAGTTGAGCCTACCTCCATGCCGCTTGAATTACTACGAGTATAATATACCCCCAGGCCGTTAATATTAGTTTTATACACCGGCGAACCATTAACAAATACGCCGGTAGTACCGGAGGTATTTTCTATTTTATGGACCCAGTAAATCGTGCCCGTAGCGCAACGTACCGCTGCGGCATCAAAATATTTCCGCACACTCAATAAAACATTATTGTTATGGACATTAGGAGAGATCCGATTAATTGGCAACGAATACGTTTGCAGCGCAGCAGGTGCTGGCGTACTGGTTATAGTGCAGGCCGCTTGAGCATTGGGGGTGACAAAAAATAAGACGACCAGCCCCGAGAACACCCCAGCCGGGAGGCTATTTTTTTTGATAATTTTGCACATAATCACTTATTCCCTTTAGGCTATTCACAACGTAGAGAGAGCTGTTCCAGTGTCTCCGCTTGTCCGTTGCTCAGAACATAAGCCAGGCGGCAAGATTGTTCGCCAGCACGAACCGTTAACACCCCGCGGACCTGCTCGACCCGCGCGTAGATTTGCCCGCCCTGACCTACATAACCCACCGTACGTCCCGAAGCGTCATGAACTTCCGTTCCGAAAGGCAGTGGATGGGCGGCACCTGTCACGGTAATTAATAGCGGATATCCCTGACGGGCCTGATAGCTGATCTTCACTACCGCGCCATCACGCGGGGCAACTCTTTGCGATGTGTTATCCAGCTCTACGCCCCGAGTTGTTCCTTTCGGGTCAAGATGGATATCGTTCAACTGATACGGACTGAGATACGGCACCGCTGCATAGCCCCGTTTGTCAACCTGGATACCGCTATAGCCATTGACGCCAGCGCCCTCAGCGCCTTTAGCCTCTACCAGCGCGAAGGTGTCTCCCTGAAAGGGGCTCAGCGTCAGACCGCCGCTGTGGCCTATCACGGTCCCGCTTACGCCGCCCGAAACGCTGCGGTAATGTCGACCGCTGCCGAACGCCGCATTTAGCGAAGCGAAATTCGCCAGGTACTGCGCGCTCGCCGCCGCGCTGCTGCCGTTACCCTGACTGCTCGTCGTGCCAGACAGGCCGTAGCTGAAGCGGCTATCTTCGCCAAAAGAGCCATTTATACCGGTTCGCAGACTCTGCTCACCGTGACGAGTATGGTCATAGCTAAGGCGCCCCGTTACGGCCTGTCGGCTACTGCCTGGCGTGAAACTGAGATTCACGGAAAGCGTGTCCTGGGAACGTCCGTAGGCGCTCCAGCTGCGTCCGGCGTTAACCCCGTAGCTGAATCGGCCATAATTGTTGCTGTAGCCAAACTGATATTGCTTGTCTACACCTTTGGCGTTCCAGTAGTTCTGCACCGATGAACTCAGGTAAAACTGCCCCCACCCACCCGGCAATCCCTGGCTTGCCGTAAGCGTATAGCGGCTTTTATTACGCCGTATACTATCGGCATGATTCCCCAGGGTAATCGCTTCACGCGTCTGCATGGCGGTCAAATAGTCCATATATCCGCTGGTCGAAAAACGGTAGGCGGCCAGGGAAAAATGACTGGCCGTTTCGGTGATATTTTTGCTATAGCTGAGCCGGTAGCTCTCGCCACTGCGTATTTCGTCATCCTGGCCCCGCTTACCCAATTCCGTACGAGCGAGGGTGGCATCGGCGCTCACTGCACCTAAGGGGGTCGCAATGCCGATACCGCCCTGACCCGCCCGGTAACGCTCGCTGGCCTGCATTCCGCCGTAAACCGTTAGCCAGTTGGTCACGCCCTGCTGCCAGGTCATCTGCCAGAGTGAAGGGTCGGCGGGCAACGAACGATAGTTCAGTTCACCTATTGAGAGTTCATAACGGGACTGGCCCGGACGTAATAGCTGCGTAACGGAAGCGAATGGCACCTGAAAATGCTGTTCGCTGCCGTCGGCTTCGTAAACGGTGACGTCAAGATCCCCGCCATAGCCGGTAGGATAAAGATCATCAATGACAAACGCCCCCGGACTGACGGTTGTTTCATAAATCAGGTTACCGCTTTGGCGGACAGCAATCCGAGCGCTCGTACGGGCAATGCCCCGAATTTCCGGCGCGTAGCCGCGACGGGAGAGCGGTTCCATGCGCTCATCGCTCTCCAGCTTTAGTCCGCTTAGAGGCAGCGTGTCAAAAAGCTGCCCCGAGGTGTTGATCTGGCCGACAGAAATCCGGCCCTTTAAAGCAGGGAGATCCCGCTGAATATAGGTATTCTGTGTTTGATAATGGCCGCCAGCGTGATTATCCCGGCTCCAGTTGCCGTTATGGCGCAGGTACCAGCTACCAATATTGATGCCGCCGTTGAGACTGGCATAAAGGCTGTCATGGTTATAACCGTTGTTCTCACTGCTATATGCGCTAAGGTTGTAGCCCAATAGCGCGGCGGGAATACCGCTATCCCACAATGCGGGCGGTACCGCGTCGCGCGCGCTGCGCTGTTCCCAGACCTGCGGCACCTGAATATTGAGCGTTTGCGCATTACTGTCACTCATCACCGTCGCCCCAGGAATCAGCGCCGTCAGGTCTGTACAGACATCAGCACCGCTGTCCCAGGCGCTATCGGGCAGCATCTCGTGGCGAAGCGGAAGCTGCGTAATCAGCTCAGGCGTCAGGCAGGGCGTGGTACCATGTCCTTCTGCGACGTAACGGACATCCTGATTCACTACCGGCTTTTCGTTAAACCATATCCGCAGCCGATGCGTTCCCTCAGACAGGCTCGCGCCATGGCTAAAACGCGATAAATCCGGCGCTGGACCGGTGCCCAGTCTCAGGAATGAAGGATCAAAATGAATCTCAGCGTTTTCTTTAGCCCTGACGTTTAGCGCAAGGGCAGATAATACGGAAACGGACAGCAGCGCCGCTTTACCGGGGAGTGCGATTCCCTGCATGATGACTTCTCCAGGACAGACAGATAGCGAGTGGACTACTTAACGGTAAAATTCTGCGAACGAATGGCGCCGTAATCATCAATCCATTCAGCCTGTACCTGGCTTCCTCGTGAGGCCTTCACGTGGGGAAAAATACGATCGCTGAACGGGTCCACCATATCCACATCCGCAGTTTTTCCTGCCACGGTGAGGGTGGCGAGGGAAATAAAATAGGGCGTTGGATTGATGGCTTTCAGCCCCTGTTCCGTGGCGGCCCAGCTCAGCGCCTGAGGCGCTCTCGCTGCGCCCTCTTTCAGCGAAGCGGGACGCCAGAAGAATTTAATTCGTGAACGCACCGCCAGCTGCAGATAGTTTTCATTTTTGATCTCGCTACCGGGGCGCCCGGGGATTTCCAGCACGTTGAGCCAGTACAGGGATTCACGATCCTGCGGCAGCGCTGAGGTTGTCAGGCTGCTAATGCGCAAGGCCTGGGCCTTGCCAGAGTCAAGACGATTGATCGGCGGCGTCAGAATAAAGGGGGTGGTGATAGTATCAGGTGTAGCCTCACTATCGCCGGTATCCAGCCAGCTTTGCACCAATACCGGACGCTGCCCATTATTACTAACCTGAACGGTAATTTCTTTTTCATCGCCGGGATAGATAACCCGTGTACCATTAATTACCACGCCAGCCTGAACCGGAAAAGTACACAGCGCACTCATCAGACAACTCAGCGCAGCAGGCAAGAAAATAGTTTTCCTTACATCCATGTGATGTCTCCAGAAATTAATTGGGAAGAGAAAGTGTTCTCTCCCCGCAGAAGCATTACTTATAGATGAGGCTATAGGTCACCTGGGAAGCGACAGTACCGGCTACGACGGCGCCTTCAGCGTAATACTCAACATAGTACGGAAGTGAAGCAGTACCGGAAGATATATCAACATAACCAATAGCTGCGGAATCAAATTGTGCAGCATCGCCAACATTAATAACGCTATTGTTCTGACCATCGCGTAATTGTAGAGAAACATTCTCTGCACCGGACGTCTCTGTATTTATCAGACGTCCGGTCGCGTTATTTACTGTATTACCACCTTCAAAGAAGGCTTTCGCCTGAGTTAATGCACCGGTACAACCGCTCAATTCAAGACTGAAACGAGTTTTACCATTTGTTTTAGTCGCGCCATCAAGTGTATTCGCGCTGACGGTTGGCAGCACTACGGCCGCGTTTGCGCCTGCACCACCGATGTTGACATCACAGGTGGCACCGGTAATCAGGCCGCTGAAACTCACGGTACCGGTCTCAGCCGCCATAACGCTGCCAGACATTAATGCAGAAGAAATTGCAGCGGAAAGAATTACGCGTTTAATGTTCATAAATAAACTCCATTTATTAATAATGTGGGGTATTAATAGGGCAGCAAGCCCACACAACACTTTCAGGACATCTCCCGAGGAAATATAAAATATTTATATATCTCACCATGACCGACGGGGTAAATGTACGGTGTTAACTTACACGCCATACAAATTTCAAAAAAAGTTTAATTTCATCTTCTAATGAAATATCGCGGTAAATAATTTTTTTAGCGCAAATGAGATTAACTAATTATTTGTACTGCCGGTGAAATACGTGCAAAACGATACCTACATCGAAACCAACGATCAATACAAAATATTTAATTGCTATCGCTTATCAATAAATATTAAATCGATCGCTGAAACCGATCCATTCAGCAACAGCAGCGATATATCCATATGATTTACATGGATATGCTTTTTTTATTTTTTTCAAAAGCGCCCTTGCTTATCTTTCGAAATATCGCGTCGCATGAGAAAAATCTTAGAAAACGCCAGACCCTCGTTTAAGATGTGTTTAAGTTAAGGACAAAAAATGCCGCAATTATTTAATTAGCCACAATAATAATTAGCACACTTTTTATATTGGCTATCGCTAATTGGCACAGTAAGAGCCATCAAATGGCTGGCCGTCTGAGGGATGACGTTTATGCAAAAGAAAGCTCTCCACGACAAACGATCGGCGTAAAAACGGATACAGTCACCCGACCACCTTTTATTCATACAGGTTCTTATGACTTTTAACGCTATGCGCATCGCCCGGCCGGTCACCGACCTTTCTTTGAGCAGCAGCATGTACTGCACGGGCCTTGGGCTGGAGCAGATCGCGCAGTTTGCCGATCACGCTGGCTTCAGCGGTGTCATGATCGGACGCGGCGATCTCGGCTGGCATCTTGAGTTCACCCTCTGCCACCATCACCCGGTGAAGCCCTCCCCGAGCGAGGAAGATTTGCTGGTGCTCTATTATCCACACACCGCCGAATGGCAGGAACGGTGCGAGAGAATGCTGACCGCCGGCTTTACACCGGTCAGCGCGTTTAATCCGTACTGGAATGTGCACGGCAAAACCTTTGTCGACCGCGACGGTTACCGGGTGGTGCTGCAAAACAGAAGCTGGCGGTAGCCGCTACTCCATCAGCCGGACGTCAGGATGGCGCGGGCTTGCAGCTTCATGAAAAATATCGCCCAGCCAGCCGGGAATTTCTGCTTCCGTGAGGTCATCCGGGATGATAACCCCATGCAGCGGCGAATATTTCCGTTCGTTGAGATCGACGCGGAAGAGTAACCATCGCCCGTCCCGACGCTGGACGCCAATGTGGCGTCCGAATACGTCATAAATCAACATTCCATCACCCTGCTGGTCGCCGAAGTTGATGGACGGCTAATACATTCCATTTGGCTTTCATGCTTTGCCCTCGCGCAGCCACGGGGTTACGGTAATCCCTGCCAACAGCCCTTCCGGGCTCAGCAACCGCGTGACGGTCTGTCCCCAGGGCTCCACGCGATTATCCACCAGCAGACGATAGCCTCTGGCCTTCAGCGCGTCGGTGGCGGTGTCGATATCGCGCACTTCAAACTCCACCCACGCCTGCGGCACCGGCAGATAGTCCGGCCAGAGATCCGAGTCAAAACAGGAGCGCGCCGCCTGAGCCAGCGGCCACAGCGCAAAATGTTTTACCCCATCGAGGGCATGCTGTTCGGTCAGCAAATACTCTTCGTTGCCGGGCATCGGTTTGAGCGGCAGGCCCAGCGCCGCCACATAAAATTCCCTGCTGGCTGGCGTTGATTGGGTGATCGGTCCAAAGCCCGCGACAAAAAGAACATCCATACCGTCTAAATCGTATTCCATACCCTCTCCTGTCAATATCCATGATGCGTTAACAAATTTTATACTCTGCTGCGCACGACTTGCCCAGATTGCTCTTCTCTCATTACTATTTTTAGTGAGTTTGCCTGAATCATTGAAAAAGCGCATGGTCTGCTCGTCGCGCCCGACGACGCTGCGCTATGCTTAGTCTCCCTTTGGTTTCCAGTACTTAGCGTTATGGCCACATCCGTCAGCACCACCCAGCTTAATCTGCGTATTATTTCTATCGTTGTCTTTACCTGTATCTGCTATCTCTCCATCGGTTTGCCGCTCGCCGTGCTGCCCGGCTATATCCATTATCAGCTTGGCTATAGCACCTTTATCGCCGGCGTGGTTATCAGCCTCCAGTACATTTCAACCTTGCTCAGCCGCCCGCATGCGGGCCGCTATACCGATATCTGGGGGCCGAAAAAAGTCGTCAGCCTGGGGATTATTTGCTGTCTGCTCAGCGGGCTCTTCACCCTGCTCGCGGTCTTGCTGCAATCTGCGCCGCCGCTGGCGGTTGCCGCGCTGTTGGTGGGGCGAATTTTCCTCGGCGTCGGGGAAAGCTTCACTGCCACCGGCGCGACCCTGTGGGGGATCAAAACCGTGGGCGCGATCCACACGTCGCGCGTGATCTCCTGGAACGGCGTGGCAACCTACGTGGCGATGGCGGTTGGCGCCCCGCTGGGCGTCATGCTCAACGGCTATTTTGGCATCAGCGGATTTGCCGCCGTCGTGGTGCTGGCTGCGGCGGTTGGCCTGCTCTATGCCCGTACGCGCCAGGACGTCAGCGTGACGGCGGGAATCCGGGCACCGTTTCACGTGGTGGTACGCAAAATCTGGCCCTATGGGATGGGGCTGGCGCTGGGTACCGTCGGTTTTGGGGTTATCGCGACCTTTATTACCCTCTACTTTTCAGCTCATGGCTGGCAAGGCGCGGCGTTTACCCTGTCGCTATTCAGCATCGGTTTTATCTGCATTCGCCTGATTTTAGGTAACACCATTACCCGCTACGGCGGCGTGCCGGTATCGTTAATCTGTTTTGCGATCGAATGTCTCGGCCTGCTGATCATCTGGTATGCCTCCTCGGCATGGATAGCGGGTATTGGCGCCTTTCTCACCGGCTCGGGCTTTTCGCTGATCTTCCCGGCGCTTGGGGTGGAAGCGGTAAAACAGGTTGAAGAGCAGAATCAGGGCACCGCGCTGGGCACCTATTCGGCTTTTCTCGATCTGGCGCTGGGATTAACCGGACCGCTAGCCGGCTGGGTGGCAGGCTACTACGAGCTGGAGACTATTTATTTGTTGGCCGCAGCGGTGGTCGCGCTGGCATTTATCCTGGTTTTGCGCATTTACCTGCTACAACGCGCTGCTCTGCCGCGAACCTGAGGAATACTCTTCGCGCGACCCCTGACGCAAATATGGGTAAAAAAATAATCAATATTTGACTGCAATTCGGCTTCCGTGCCACCATCGCCCCGGCGCCTGGCAAGCGGCGCGATGGTGGCACGGGTGAATATCAGAGACCGCATGTTTAAGGTCCATGCCCGGCCGCAACCTGATTCTGGCGGGAATAAAAGACATGCACCAAAGTTTTAATCAGCGCGTTCATTTCTATTACTGCATTCTGGTGGCGCTGAAAATACACGCAAAATCGAAGAAATCGGGCGGTATCCGCGGGAAAAATAATTTCCTGCTCAAGTGGCTACGCAAAGCGCAGGACAACAATATCTTTCACCCGGATATTACCAGTGAGATCGAATGGCTGCGGGGCAAAATCATTCAGGCCGGCTACGATACCGACCTCGAGCCGATGCTGGACTTTGTCTACGCCACCGCCAAACGCGCGTCCGATCTCAAAAACGCCGACTGATTCACGCCCGAGCCGCCTGGCCCGGGCGTTGCACTTTAGGGTTTGTTGCGGTGCGTCAGAAGATAGACCGCCGGGATCACCAGCATCGACAGCAGCGGCGCGGTGATCATCCCGCCGATCATCGGCGCGGCAATACGCTGCATCACTTCTGAACCTGTACCGCCACCCCACATAATCGGCAGCAGCCCGGCCATAATCGTCGCGACGGTCATTACTTTCGGGCGCACGCGCAGCACGGCTCCTTCGTGTATCGCTTCGTTGAGCGTCCGGTCATTAAGCTCACCGCGCCGCTTCGCGAGCGCCTGGTTTAAATAGAGCACCATAATTACCCCGAACTCCGCGGCCACGCCGGCAAGCGCAATAAAGCCAACGGCGGCAGCCACCGACAGGTTATAGCCCAGCAGCCAGAGCAACCAGACGCCGCCGATCAGCGAAAACGGCAACGTGCCCATAATCAACAGCGCATCTTTAACGCGACCGAAGGTGACGTAAAGCAGGATAAAGATAATCATCAGAGTAAACGGCAGCACGATTTTGAGCTTCGCGGTAGCGCGTTCCAGATACTCGTACTGCCCGGACCACGTCAGCGAGATGCCATTCGGCAGCCTGACCTGTTTGCTGACCTCGCGCTGCATTTCATCAACCGCGGATTTCAGATCGCGCCCGCGAATATCGACGTAGATCCAGTCCGACAGACGGGCGTTTTCGCTTTTTAGCATCGGCGGGCCATCGGTGATAGCAATATCCGCCAGCTCGGCGAGCGTCACCTGCGCCCCGCTGCTGGTTACCACCGGCAGATCGCGCAGCTTCTGCAGCGAGTCGCGCATTTCGCGCGGATAGCGCACGTTTATCGGATAGCGTTCACGCCCCTCGATAGTCTCGCCAATGTTATCGCCGCCCACCACGCTGGCGACGACCGACTGCAGCTCCTTCACCGACACGCCGTAGCGGGCGGCTTTCAGACGATCGATAGCGATATCGATATAGCGACCGCCGTCAAGGCGCTCCGCCAGCGCCGAGGTCACACCCGGGACATGACGCACGATGCGCTCAATCTCCTCAGCGGTTTTTTCGATCTCCGCCAGATTGTTGCCGTTCACTTTGATGCCGACCGGGCTTTTAATGCCGGTCGCCAGCATATCCAGGCGATTGCGAATCGGCGGTACCCAGACGTTGGCGATGCCCGGCACTTTTACCGCACTGTCCAGTTCGCCGATCAGCTTATCCATGGTCATACCGGGCCGCCATTCGCTTTTCGGCTTGAACTGAATGGTGGTTTCCAGCATGGTCAGCGGCGCCGGATCGGTGGCGCTCTCCGCCCGACCGGCCTTGCCGAACACGCTTTGTACTTCAGGAATCGTCTTGATCAGACGGTCGGTCTGCTGCAGCAGGCGGGCGGCTTCGCGGCTGGAGATCCCCGGCAGCGTGGATGGCATATACAGCAGGTCGCCCTCGTCGATTTGCGGCAGGAATTCGCTGCCGAGCTGCGCCAGCGGCCATAGCGTGGCGACCAGCAGCAGGCCCGCCGCCGCCAGCGTTGCCTTCGGCCACTGCAAGACCTTATCTAGCAGCGGCTCATAGGCGCGTATCAGCCAGCGGTTGAGCGGATTAGCGGCCTCATCAGGGATTTTGCCGCGAATAAAGTAGCCCATCAGCACCGGAACCAGGGTGATCCCAAGCCCGGCGGCCACCGCCATCGACCAGGTTTTGGTGAAAGCCAACGGCGAGAACATCTTGCCCTCCTGCGCCTCGAGGGTGAATACCGGAATAAACGACAGGGTAATGATCAGCAGGCTGCAAAACAGCGCGGGCCCCACCTCCGATGCCGCATGTAGGGCAATTTGCCAGTAGTCGGCGGAAGACGGCTGGCGCTCAGGATGCTCATACCGCCACTGCTCCAGCACCTTATGCATATTTTCAATCATTACGATTGCCGCATCGACCATGGCTCCGATGGCGATCGCAATTCCGCCAAGCGACATCATATTGGCGCTGACGCCCTGATAGTGCATCACGATAAATGCGCCGAGGATCCCCAGCGGCAGCGTGATCATCGCCACCAGCGCGCTGCGGAAATGGAACAGAAACAGCGAGCAGACCACCGCCACAACGATAAACTCTTCGATAAGCTTGTGGGTCAGGGTTTCGACTGAATTTTTAATCAGCTGCGAACGGTCATAAACCGGCACTATTTCTACCCCTGCGGGCAGGCTTTTTTGCACCTCAGCCAGTTTCGCCTTCACCGCATTAATGGTGGTCAGGGCATTTTTGCCCGAACGCATAATGATGATTCCCCCGGCCACTTCGCCTTCACCGTTGAGCTCGGCGACGCCGCGCCGGATCGCCGGCCCCCGGCGCACGCTGGCAACGTCGGACAGCAGCACCGGCACGCCGTCACGCGCAGCGATAACGACCTGCTTAAAGTCGTCGATGGACTTCAGATAGCCGGTGGTGCGCACCATATATTCAGCTTCACCCAGTTCCAGTACCGAGCCGCCGCCCTCCTGGTTGGCGCTCTGAATCGCGCTGATAACCTGTTCGTGGGTAACGTTCAGGGCCCGCAGGCGGTCAGGATTAAGGATCACCTGATACTCTTTGACCATTCCGCCGACGCTGGCGACCTCCGATACGTCCGGCACGGTTTTCAGTTCATATTTCAGGATCCAGTCCTGAATCGCTCGCAAATCCCCGAGGCTATGCTGACCGCTTTTATCGGTAAGCACATATTCAAACACCCAGCCAACGCCGGTAGCATCCGGCCCCAGCGAAGCTTTCGCTTCCGGCGGCAGGCTGCTCTGGATCTGGCTCAGGTACTCCAGCACGCGGGAGCGCGCCCAGTACGGATCGGTGCCATCATCAAACAGTACGTAAACGTAAGCATCGCCGAACATGGAAAAACCGCGCACGGTTTTCGCCCCCGGCACCGACAGCATGGTGGTGGTCAGCGGATAGGTCACCTGATCTTCGACAATTTGCGGCGCTTTTCCCGGATAGCTTACGCGAATAATCACCTGGGTATCGGAGAGATCCGGTAGCGCATCCAGCGGCGCCTGCTGTATCGACCAGACGCCCCAGGCGGCCATAATCAGCGACGCCAGCAGTACCAGCAGACGGTTGCGTAACGACCAGCGGATAACGGCGGCAATCATGGCTGCTCCTTAGCGCCGTTCATCGGCATCATCGAGGTGACTCGCGCTCCATCGTCGGTCAGGACGAAGCTAAACATAACCGACTCGCCGGGGCGCATCTGTCCCTGCTGCTGCGGCGTAATGGCAAAATCCATGATCATCGCCGGCCACTTCAGCGCCGGCACCGGCTGGTGAGCGATGGTCACCGCCCCATCGGTTACAGCTTTGATGACCCCCTGCGTGGTATAGCTTTTTTCCTGCGGATCCTCCCCGGCCATTTGCGGCAGCGCGCTGCGCAGGCTCGCTTCGGAGTCAATCAGGAACTGTCCGGAGGTGACCACCTTCTGGCCCTCTTTGAGGCCGGATTTTATCTCGACCAGACCATTTTGCGTGCGCCCGACGATCGCTTCGACCGGACGGAAATGCCCCTCGCCATCGGCAATTAACACCCGATTGCTGCTACCCGTGGCAATCAATGCCTCTTCAGGGATGGTCAGAACGGCGCGCGCCTGATGCGCCTCGGCCAGCTGAACGTTCAGGTACATACCGGGTTTGAGCTGATGCTGCGGATTGTTCAAAACTACCCGGGCCTTTAACGTGCGGGTGGTCGCTTCCAGATCGGGAAGTAGCTCGCGCACGGAGCCCTGAAAAACGCTCCCGGGCCAACTGCCGGTGGTCGCCGTCACCCGGCTACCCACGCGCAGCAGGCTGGCCTGGCTTTGCGGATAATCAATCACGACCCATACCGGGTCGAGACGGGCCAGCTCGAACAGCGGCTGGGCTGGGGTGACCTGCGCGCCGGTGCGCACATCCAGCTTGCTGACATAACCATCGTGCGGCGCGCGTACCGTCATCCGGGTTTGCGGTTTCCCGCTGCGCTCAACGCTGCGGATAATCGCTTCCGGCATAAACTGCAGCTGCAGACGATCGCGAGCGGCGGCGGTCAGCCCGCTGTCGCCCAGCCGCCTCACCGCCAGATACTCCTGCTGCGCCGCCGCCCACTGCGGGATCCACAGTTCGGCCAGCGCCTCGTTCTTTTTCACAAACTGCTGAGAGGCGTTAACGTAGAGTTTCTCAATCAAGCCGTTGGCCAGCGCCGGCACCGTCTCGACGCCGCGTTCGTCCACGGCGACGGTAGCAAAAGCGTTAAGCTCCGGCGCCAGTGGCTGACGAGAAACGCTCGCCGTGCGTACGCCAAGATTTTGCTGCTGGCGGGTGCTAATCTTCACCCCTCCCGCATCATCGTCAGCCTCTTCATCGGCATAACGCGGAACCAGGTCCATATCCATAAACGGCGATTTGCCCGGTTTATCAAAACGGGTACCGGGGGTCATCGGGTCGTACCAGTAGAGCACTTTGCGTCCCGCAGCCGTTTCGGTTCCGCCCGGAGTGACAGTCGAGGCGTTCCGCGATCCCAGCCAGTATCCGCCCGCGGCGGCAAGAGCGACGGCCAGCGCCACAAGGGTAAAAGCAGTTTTCAGCTTCATTATTTAACATCCTGTGGAATAAGGTAGCGAACGGCGGCCCACGCGTCAGCGAGCGCTTTCTCGGCGTTGTTGCTGGCGATTTCCCCGTTCAGCAGGTCGCGACGGGCGGCGAGCAGTTCAGGCAGCGCGGAGCTGCCGCCCCGATACTGGGCATTGACGAGACTCACCTTCTTGCGCAGCAGCGGCAGGACCTCGCTTTGCTGGCGATCGTAAATGGCTTTCGCGGCGTTATACTGCGCGATCAGCTGATACTGCTGCGCCTGATGCTCGCGCATCAATAAGGTCAACCGATCGTTGGCTTCATAGGTTCGGGAGACATCCGCAGCGTGGTCTTTATCCTGACGTTTACCCTGAAAAACCGGCAAATCGACGGTAAACATAGCGCCGACCATGTCGTCATAGTCATCTCCGCGTCTGGCGTAATAGACCTCAACGCCCACGTCGGGGATCGCCGCCACTTCTGACTGCCCGGATTTTGCTTTAGCCAGGTCAGCCTCACGCGCGGCCTGAATCACTTCTGGATGAAGTTTTATCCCCTCAATTAAGGTCGCTTCATCGGCAGGCAGGCGCTCAATGCGCGGCAGCGGGCCGGAAATAACGCGGATATCCTTACCGGTTAGCTGCATCAGACGCGCCTGAGCGATCTGCACATCGCGCCGGGCGTTATCTTGCTCATTTTTCATAGCATTGAGCGCCAGTTCGACGTCGAGCACGCTGCCGGGGGTAGCGCTGGCGCTGCTGACGGCCGCCTTATGGACGCCAATTTGCCGGGAGGTTTCGCTAATCAGCGCCTGTACCGAGCGCAGCGACTTCTGCGCTACCGCCAGCGCCAGCCACGCCTGAGCGGTTTCCCGCTGTAGCCTGGCGCGGATAACATCGGCGTTGGCGGCGGTTCGCCGCGCGTCGGCGGTTATCGAGTCGGCTTTGCGCTCGCGCTTGGTGCTGCTAACGTAGTCCTGCATTACGCCAATCCGCTGCATGGTCATGCCCTCGCGGGTCAGGCGGCTGGCGTTACTTCCCCCCAACGGGACGTTTTCAAGACCAAACTTAAGCTTCGGATCGGGAAGCTCCATGGCGGAATCCGCCATATTCTTCAAAGCGTTAACCTGATGATCGTTGGCGGAGAGCTCGGCAGAGTAGCTTTCCGCCGCCGACAGGGCCTCAGAGAGCGTCGTCGCCCAGCCGCTGGTGGACGTCAGCGACAGCAAGAGCGGCAGCCCGCAGGCCGCCTTAGTTAAGATGTGCATAATGACTCCGGAATTATTGCGCGGTAATCGAAACGAGCGCGTAGCCGGAGTCGGTCTGGCGGAAGGTGAAATCGACCTGCTGTCCCACCGGCAGCTTTTTATCTTGATGTCCATCGAGCGCAAAGCTCATCGTCATCGCCGGCCAGTTCAGCCCGGGAACCGGAGAATGGGCAATCACCACTGCATCGTCGCGCCAGGCTTTAATCACCCCGCTTGCCGAATAAAGCGCGGCGGTATTCTCGGGCTTATTCATCCCCGGCATTTCCGCCATCGCGGACATATTATGCTGATGCATCGCGCCATCTTCCGCGCTGGCGGAAAATGCGGTGAAAGAAAAGGTCAGAACGCTGGTAAAAAGCAGAAAAATAGAGGTCGAACGCATAATTAATACTCCGAAAAAAACATAAAGTCGCCCGCAGAACGGGCAGTTCTGATGGATGTTTTTTAACGGAGCGTTATTCTCTGAAACGGCAGAAACGTATTTCAGCCGGCGGACCGGTGACCGGCGGCGTGTGCCAGTCCATACGTTCAGCGCAAATCTCCTGCTGCGGTGAAACCACCAGCAGGGTGGTTTCGGCGGGCAATGCATTCAGCTGTAGAGAGGTGGAGGTATTAGGTTGCGCAGTGTCGGGGTCGCAGTGTTTCTCACAGATGACTTTCTGCCCGACGTTATCCATGCCGGACATGGTCATCATGCCATCAACGATGTGATGAATTTGCACCTGCGGCGTGACCGGCTGCTGCTGGCCGCCGTGGTGCGCCGCGACGGCAAGCTGTAGATTGAGTAGCAACCAACAGGCAATAACAAGCCCGGCGCGGATGCGAAGCCGGCGTCGGGTGGCTTGTTTGAATAATGCCTGTAGTGACTGAATCATAGTAATATTCGCAATAGGACGACCGCTGAATTAAAGCACACCCGCCCAAAGAATTAAACGCTATTACATAATTAAAACCGCGAGTTAAATAGAATGAAGTTTCTCGATAAATATTTACACGTCATCGCAAAATTAACGTTTGACCTTCCCCCAGGGGGAAGGTGTATAGCGCGGCGTCGATGTATTTAATAAATAGCCAAAGTGTTATTTATATGTAATCAGCAGCCGTACACGTCATCCCTGATCCAGTACTAACGTATCGCCGGTCGCCGGGGCACTATCCGCCGATAACCACCAGCGTCCCCACGAACCGGTACAATGGCAGGCCATCACTTTCTCCACCTTCTGCTGGTGCAAAAATTGCTTTATCTGGCGTATTCTCCACGGCGGCGCGCGGCGCAGATGAAGTCCGCCGATGATGGCGTATATCTGCTGGACGCCGGTAACCTTCTGACAGTGGCGAAGGGTATTGATCAAGCCGCGATGTCCGCAGCCGCAAATAATGATTAAGCCTCGCGTCGAGCGGTAAATCAGTACGCCCTCATCGGCAATATAATCCTCCGCTGGGGATAGCCCCGCCAGCACGCCATAAGCTCGCGGCCTGGCAACCGCGATCTCACCTGACCACATCAGCCGCTCGCTGATAGCCAACGGCTGGCGACTGTATTCCATGCGGTGGCGGGAATAGTCGATCTCTCGCGACAGCTTTTTGACCTTTACGCGATGCCCGCCGATCGATAACGCCGAATAGCGCGTTTGCCCGACCTGCGGATGGCAAATAATACGGCTATTGTCCGGCAGCCACGGCACGCCGCCGCAGTGGTCATAATGACCGTGAGAAAGTACCGTGGCGGTCAGGTTAGATAAAGAAACCCCCATGCGCTGCGCATTATGCAAAAAGCTGCCGTCAGGGCCGGTATCAAACAGAACCCGGCAGGTTTCATCCTCAACAACAAGGCTTAGCCCAGGTTTCACCTGCAACAGTTTATCCTTGTCCTTACCAAGCCGGTTCTCAAGTAACATCTTAATGATTAAAGCCATTTCATACCCATTGACAAGAGAATTGCGCGCATACTCTAGCCTGTTGTCTACAGGAGTACCGTGACCCGCCCGGCACATGCAGAAGTGACAACGTCACAATATGGCTCAGCCGAACTTGCTGCTTTGCCAGATGCGCATTGCCGTCTATGCTGTTGGACGAGTTTCTCGCAACCGGAGCGTACTATGGCAGACTGGAATCCCTCACTCTATTTGCAATTTGGCGCTGAGCGAACGCGGCCTGCCGCCGAGCTTCTTGCGCGCATTGCCCATCATCCCGTGACGCTGGCCGTTGATTTAGGCTGCGGGCCAGGCAACAGCACCGCTCTGCTGCAAGATGCCTGGCCGGACGCGACGATTATCGGCATTGATAATTCCCCGGCAATGCTGGAAGAGGCCTCACAAAGGTTGCCGAACTGTGGGTTCGTTGATGCGGATATTGCCGCTTATCGCCCGGAGCGTCCGGCGGATCTGATATACGCCAATGCTTCGCTGCAATGGCTCCCGGATCATCAGCGGCTGTTCCCTTTTCTGGTGAGCAATCTTGCAGAAAACGGCGTACTGGCGGTGCAGATGCCCGTTAACTGGCAGGAGCCGTCCCATACCCTGATGCGTCAGGTTGCAGAAGAGCTTGGGCACCCGGCCAGCGGACGGCATCCGCTGCCAGAGGTACAGGAGTATTATGATATGCTCACTGCCTGCGGCTGCGAGGTGGATATCTGGCGCACCACCTACTATCACCCGCTGGCATCGCATCAGGCCATTATCGAATGGCTGCAGTCAACGGGCCTGAGACCATTTTTACAGCCACTTGATGAGCCACAGCGCGAAGCGTTTCTCAAGCGCTATCTGGAAGAGTTGAAGCGGCACTATCCGTTACAGTGTAACGGAAAGGTATTGTTATTATTTCCGCGCCTGTTTATCGTCGCGCGCCGTTAGCCCGGCGGCTGAAAGTAAAGGAATAAAGGGAGTCAGAACGAGAATACTACGGCGTCAGGAGCGGGCGCCGTAGGGTCTGATTTACCAGGCAAGGTGATGAACCAGGGAGAGATCCCACGCGGTGGCCAACAGCGAAAGAAACATGATTAAATTCACCACCGTTTCTATGCGTTTTTCCATATTTGTTTCTCCTGAGCCGTTTCCCCTGTTTTACAGGGAAAAGCTTAACAACTTCTTAATCTCAGATTGTCAGAGCGTCACGCGGTAACGAACATAGTCATCGGCTGGCGTGAATTCATCATACAGACGCCGGGCCGGATTGTCGGTGCGAGTGTGCCAGTACAGGCGCGACCACCCTTTTTCTTTTCCTTCCGTTTGCAGCGCCTGTATTAAGGTTCTGGCGATGCCTTGCCCGCGCATCTGCGGGGCGACAAACAGATCTTCCAGATAGCAAATGGGCGTCTTAACCCATGTTCCTTCGTGGAGGATACAAATCGCAAAGCCCACCACATTGCCATCCACCACCGCGAAACGACCCAGCATCGGCGAAGCGGCATCGAGCATCCGCTGCCAGGTGTATTCTGTGACCTCCGTTGGCTGCGGGCTACCGTAGAAACGGGTATAACCCTGCCAAAGCGATAACCACTGTGCTTTATCCTGCCGATCGGGTTCGCGAATCTCAATGACCATGGGCCGACTCCTCGTTTTGATAAGGCATTATTTTCCGGTGCAATAATTAGTTCAAGCGCCCGGCACACAATTCATCTTTTTCTCTTAATTGCCCCACCTTTGTTGCCGGACCCATTTTGCACGATCTGCCAGACCTGCGTGAAAGAAAAAACTAAAAGTATGTTGTAACTAATTAAGGTTCAAAAATAACCCGGCGGTGGCCGGGTTGAAATTAATGCTAATTCTGCTCAGGCGTTGCGCCCGGATGACGAGCGGACGGCGGCTGGCAGCTTATCTGGCCGATAATCCGTCCTTATCTGCTCGTCGGGCGGCGCCCTGCGCTATATCAGCACAGCGGCTGAACGGCGGCGCGCATGCCGTCGCGCAGAATCGCATCCAGATCCTGCGTCACCTGCTCGACCAGGCCTGAAACTTTGCTCAGGTCCTGCTCCCAGTGGGATTCAACGGACAGTACGGCTTTTACCAGCTCGCCGGTGGTGATTTGCGCATCCCGATGCTGGGCCCATAGCGCCTTGTAGCGCTCCATCCATTCAGCATCATCCTGAACCGGATAGCTCTCACCGTTACGTTCGCCGCGATAAAACGCGATCAGCGCTGCCAGTGCGAAGGTCAGGCGCGACGGGAGCTTGCCCTCTTTCTTCTGCGCCGCCAACAGCTGCGGCAGAATGCGGGTGCGATATTTGGTCATGCCATTAAGCGCGATAGACAACAGCTGATGCTTAATATACGGGTTGCGGAAACGGCCGGTGACCGCACTGGCGAAGGACTCCAGCTCATCGCGCGGCAGGTCGAGAACAGGAATGATCTCCTGGTAAATCGCTTTCTCAACGAAAGCGCAGATTTCCTTATCGTTCATCGCCTCGCCAACGGTATCGAGACCCGCCTGGAAGGCGACCGGCACCAGCGCGGTATGTGCGCCGTTAAGAATCGCCACTTTACGCTCTTTATACGGCTTAATATCGTCCACGATCAGGACGTTAAGCGGCAGCTTATCCAGACGCAGCTCTGCGGCCAGGGACTTCGGCCCCTGAATAACAAACAGGTAGAAATGTTCAGCGGTATCGAGGAAACCATCTTTATACCCCAGCTGTTTTTCAATCTGCGCGGCTTCATCACGCGGATAGCCGGTCACGATACGGTCTACGAGTGTAGAACAGAAGGCGTTCGCCTCATCCAGCCAGGTGATAAACGCTTCCGGCAGCGCCCACTCCTGGGCATAGCGCAGCACCAGTTCACGCAGCGCCTCGCCATTGTAATCAATCAGCTCGCAGGGAATGATCACCCAACCTTTATCCGCCGCGCCGGAGAAGTGGCTGTAGCGTTCAAACAGCAGGCGAGTCAATTTTGCCGGATAGCTTACCGCTGGCGCATCGTCAAAACGGTCGCCGGCGTGGTAGCTGATCCCGGCCTCAGTGGTATTGGAAAACACAAAGCGCATATCCGGATTATGCGCCAGACGCAGCAGCTCCTCATAATCGGCATAGGCGCTGATTTCACGATTTACCGATCGAATCAGACGCGCATCGCTCACCGCTTCGCCCTTCTCATTCAGGCCGCGAACAATCGTGGTATAGAGGCCGTCCTGGGTGCTGAGAGACGGCGGGAATGCGCTCTCAATCGGACGCACGATCACCACGCCGGAATTCAGGTCGGTATGCTCGTTCAGCAGATCGATCTGCCAGTCGATAAACGCGCGCAGGAAGTTGCCTTCGCCAAACTGAATGATACGTTCAGGGTACTGCGCGCCCGGGAAATCGCGACGGTTTAGTGTTTTCACAATGGGTTCCCTCATAGAGTAGTCATACAACCTGAGTAATTGGTCCAATAAGTTATCAGGTTTTTAGCCAGGTGAAACCCCGTTTTGATCAAAGCTGTATGCAATATCAAATTTGTCGCCGAAATATTTCTCTCTGCACGACAAAACGGTGAACCGTTTGTACAGCGCTTAGTCGGGCAATAGTCGGAGCGAGGACGTGGCCGGGTAACGCGGCGAGGGAGACAAGCCCCGGCGGCTTATCAACTCAGCTGCCGGGGCGTGTGAATGAGGCAGGTTGCAGTATATGATGAGATTACAAAAGTTTATAGAACAGCGATGTCGCCGTCAGTTCGCCGTCCGGCATCAGCGCATAGCGGGGAATTTCCCCGGCCTTTTCCCAACCGCATTGCACGTAAAAATTCTCGGCTCCGCTGCCGGTCGCCGTATCCAGCACCAGAACGCTCTTGCCCTGCTCGCGCGCGATCGCTTCCAGCCTGGCCATCAGCGCATTCGCCAGACCCAGGCGACGCGCATTTTGGTGAACCAGAAGTTTAGCGACGTCGGCGCGGTGCGGTTGGTTTTCCGGCTGGTCGATAATGAGCTGCACCGTACCAACGAGCCGCTGCTGCTCATCCGCCGCGGCGATGACGACCCGCTCCCCGGCTGCCACGCTCTGCGCCATTCGCAGCCAGAACGCCGTCGCGGTTTCAGGGGCGAAAGGCAGCATAAAGCTCACCGAGGCCCCGCCGTTGACGCAGCTGACGAGGATATCGGTTAATTCAGGAAGATGTTCGAGAATATCGTCACGCGACAGCGTGCGCAGAGAAAAGGATGTGGTCATCGGTAACTCCTTGAAATTGACCACATCACTATATTTTTTAACTTATATTTAACACAAGTGAATCTATCATCGTATTTTCTTATCGTAGGATTCAGGCCATCTTTTGCGTAAAAATACGATTGCGCCCGGCATTTTTCGCCTGAATCATATAATCGTCGGCAGCCATCAGCAGCTGGTTGAAGAGATCCGTAATTCTGGCGGCGCCAAGCGGCTGGCTCTCGAGCCCCATGCTGATGGTCAGCTGGATTTTGCTCTGACCCCAGGTGAAGGTTTGCGCTTCAATACCCTGGCGAATTTTTTCTGCCAGCAGCTGCGCTTCCTGACCGGATGAGGTCAGCGCTGCGACGGCAAACTCTTCCCCGCCGATACGCGCGACCATGCCCTCTTCTCCCACCAGCTGCCGCACCTGCTGCGCAAACTGGGCCAGCATACAGTCGCCGCATTCATGTCCCCAGCGATCGTTGACCTGCTTGAAGCCGTCGATATCCAGCACCATCACCGTTAGCAGCGTATTTTCCGCGATCGGCTGGCGCTTCAGCGCTTCGCTTAACCCAGAGCGGGAATAGACCCGAGTCTGGAAGTCAAAGTCGGCACGCAGGGCCAGCTGTTTGACCAGATTGTTAATCGCCTCAACGCTGGAAGCGACGATAACGGGGCTTATCAGCATCGCAGCGATCCCCAGACGCGTCGAAAACAGCTGCCACGGCTGCATCCGGCTATCGGGCGAAAGGTGGATAAGCGAGTTCGCCACCAGCAGAATTTCGCTAATGCCGGTAATAAAGGTCAGCAGACAGGTCAGCGGCAGCGGGTAGCGAATAGCGCACCAGATCAGCGCCGGTAACGGGAAGGTGATGCTCCCGGCGCCGCCAACCGCTACGCCGAGCACAATCGACAGCACCAGCGCAATCGCCGGCAGCAGCTGGCGCAGGCGAAAACGCCCGAACGCCGAAGGGAGCGTGAGGGTCAAGATAAACGGCAGGATCAGCACGGCGGTTGAGAACTGTTCGCTAAACCAGTCCGCCAGCTGCGGGATAAACGTTGCGCGCTCGACATCTACCGACCCCAACGCGCCCACGGCGGCGCAGAGCAGCGCCGCCAGCAGGCAGTAGCAAAACAGGCTAAGCGCGTTAATCGGTCCCGGCATCGAGTCCGTCCGGCGCTTGTCCCATAAAATGAGCTGCGCCAGAGTGACAATAAAAACGAGATTGGAGAAGTTGATCAGGAAGGAGGCGAAGCCCATCCCCCAGCGCGAGGTTAAACCGTCATATACCAGCATGGCGGCAAAACAGATGGCGTAAAAATAACTGCGATTTAGCCAGATATAACGCGCAAAAATCCCCGCCATTACCGCATTCAGCGGCCAGAAAAACGACAGTTCTTGTACCAGACGCAGCATCGCGCCAAAGAAATGCAGGAGTAGCGTTAAAGTGAACAACACCAGCGCATCACGCACGGGTTGTTCCTCACGAAACAGCGTGAATGACCGAATCGACAGTGGAGACATTCATGATTATCCGTCTAATTGTTTCAGGCAATTATTATGTTAATAATTAGTTAGCGGTTCATCATATCATGAGAATAATTATCAGGCATATACCGACGCCCGATGAATTATGCTCTGCCGCGGTCCGGCGAGTTCATCTGGATCACCAGCCAGTGGTGAATCACCTGCACCACGTAGCGCTGTTCTGCCTCGCTGAGGCCCCGCCCCCGAGGGATAGCGTGCCACTTTTCCAGGCAGCCGCGACAGCAGGTCGCGGTGGCGTGCTGGGCGATGAATACCGGGTGTCCGCGCATCGGAGTCTGTTTGCCATCGTTAGGAATTTGCGCCGGAGCCAGGCGCCTGGCGATAAAATCCGCCGCGTGCTGGTCGATAACTTCCGCCCCCTTATCATAGCAATACTGCCGTTCCTTTACGCCGAGGCGAAAGCGGGAGCGAAAAGTGGAGCGCTGCAGGCGGGCGAACAGATTTTCTATGGGCACCATCAGAATACCGACCTCCCCAGTTTTTGCGTCAGTTTTTCCAGTAAAGCGATCCCGGCCAGCGAGTTCCCGGCGTCATCGAGCTCGGGGCTCCAGACCGCAATCGCCATCTCCTGCGGAACGATGGCCACAATCCCGCCGCCGACGCCGGATTTCGCCGGTAAACCGACGCGCCAGGCAAACTCACCGGCGTTCTGGTACATGCCGCTGGTCATCATCAAAGCGTTGACCTGCCGCGACTGAATCGGCGCGATAACCGGCGTCGCAAGATGCGGGGCGATACCCCGGTCGGCAAGGAACAGAAAGGTACGCGCCAGCTCTACGCAGCTCATCTCCAGCGAACAGTAGTGAAAATAGTTTTGCAGTACCGTGGCAACATCGTTGTGAAAGTTGCCGAAGGATTTCATTAGCCAGGCAATGGCGGCATTACGCGCCGAATGATCGAACTCCGAGCGGGCGACCACCGGATCGTAGGCAATATCGCTCACCCCGCTCAGGCGCCGCACGATTTCCAGCATCCGCTGACGGGGCGCGCTAAGACGGCTTTGCAGCATATCGCAGACCACCAGCGCCCCGGCGTTAATAAACGGGTTACGCGGTTTGCCTTGCTCAATTTCCAGCTGCAACAGCGAATTAAAAGGCTGGCCGGAGGGATCTTTACCCACCCGCTGCCAGATCTCCTCTTCCTGATAGTGGTTCATCGCCACCACCAGACTGAGGACTTTGGAGATAGATTGAATCGAGAAACGCTCGTGGGCGTCACCGGCGCTGTAGTGCTGACCGTCCACCGTACAGATTGCCACGCCGAGCTTATCGCCGCTGACCCTGGCCAGGGCAGGAATATAGTCCGCCACTTTACCGCGGCCAATCAGCGGCCTGACTTCAGCCAGAATGGCATCGAGCATTGCGTTATTAATTACCGTCGCCACGCGCGGCTCCTTGCCAACATCAAAATTCGGGCGGTAATTATAGGCGCAGCTGGCGCGAAGAAACAGCCTCTTTGTTGCTCCTGCATCGCCAGGGTGAAGGGTCGCTCGTCAGCGGGGCCTGTCAGGGCGACCAAACCGGCAAATCGCACGAATCGGTAGCCCGGGTCAGGCGTTAGCCGCAACCCGGCGATTTTTCCGCAGTCTAGCGGCGATCTCTCCAGACGGTCTGCACGTTGCAGAATTCATGCAGACCAAAATGGGAGAGCTCGCGGCCAAATCCGCTTTTCTTCACGCCGCCGAACGCCACGCGGGCATCGCTGGCGCAGTAGCCGTTAATAAACACGCCGCCGCACTCCAGCTCATCGGCAAAGCGTTGGGCCTGTGCTTCGCTGGTGGTATATACCGTTGCAGAAAGGCCAAACTCGCTATCGTTCGCCAGCGCCAGCGCGTGGTCGGCATCGCGAGCTTCGGTAATTGTCGCCACCGGGCCAAACAGCTCCTGGCGGAAGCCGGTCATCTCAGCGGTGACGTTGCCCAGCACCGTCGGCGCATAGTAGTTGCCCGCGCCGGCGATTTTTTCCGCGCCCAGCAGCAGGGTCGCTCCTTCTTTTAAGGTCGCGCGCACCTGCTCATGCAGCTCATCGCGCAGATCGAAACGCGCCATCGGCCCGATGTAGTTTTGTTCATCGCGCGGATCGCCCATTTTGAGCGCGGCGACGGCGGCGACAAATTTCTGCGTAAAGGCCTCGGCAATGCCCGCCTCGACGATAAAACGCTTCGCCGCGGCGCAGACCTGCCCGGTGTTCTGGTAGCGGCCGATCACCGCCGCTTTCACCGCCTCGTCGAGGTCGGCATCGTTGAGCACGATAAACGGATCCGAACCGCCCAGCTCCAGGACGCATTTTTTCAACGCCGCGCCGGCCTGCGCGCCAATCGCCTTCCCGGCCCGCACGCTGCCGGTAACGGTCACCGCGGCGATACGCGAATCGTTGATCATCTGCGAAACGCTATCGTTGGTGGCATTCACCCAGCCAAACACCCCGGCCGGAACGCCGGCTGCGGCAAAGATTTCACCGATCATCGCCGCGCTTCCCAGTACGTTTGGCGCATGCTTAAGCAGATAGCTGTTGCCCGCCAGCAGAATCGGTACCGCGCCGCGCAGCACCTGCCACACCGGGAAATTCCACGGCATGATGGCGAGGATAGCGCCCATCGGCCGGTACTCAATGACCGCTTTATTATCTTCAACCAGCGTCGCTTCGGTTTTGAGCATCGCCGGTCCGTGCTCGGCATACCAGTCGCAGAGATTTGCCGATTTCGCGACTTCCCCGCGCGCCTGAGCGATCGGTTTTCCCATCTCCAGGCTAATCATTTGCGCCAGCGCTTCGCCGCGCGCGCGCATCGCGTTACCGATATGACGCAGCGCTGCCGCGCGTTCCGCAACGCTAACGTTGCGCCACTGACGATAAGCTTGTTCCGCAAGGGCAACGGCCGAATCGACTTCTTGCTCGCTCGCCCAGGGCAGAGACGATATGGTTTCACCTGTGGTCGGGTTCACGGAAACCGCATGAGTGGCAGATACATTCATCGTTAATCTCTCTGTGTTGATTGCGAAGTGACCTTATTCTGGCTTACCCTACCCTTCATTAAAAATGAATAATATTAAGCAACCTGTTCACAAAAGAAGAATGCCATGGACCTGACCCAGCTTGAAATGTTTAACGCCGTCGCCAGCACCGGCAGCATTACCCAGGCCGCGCAGAAGGTGCATCGCGTGCCGTCGAACCTGACCACGCGCATTCGCCAGCTGGAGGCGGATCTCGGCGTAGAGTTGTTTATTCGCGAAAACCAGCGTCTGCGCCTGTCGCCCGCCGGGCATAGCTTTTTACGCTATAGCCAGCAGATCCTCGCCCTGGTAGATGAGGCGAGAATGGTGGTCGCCGGAGATGAACCTCAGGGGCTGTTTTCCCTCGGCTCGCTGGAAAGTACCGCCGCCGTGCGCATTTCACCAACCCTGGCGCACTTTAATCAACGTTACCCCAAAATTCATCTGGCCCTCTCCACCGGCCCTTCCGGCACTATGATCGACGGCGTCCTGGAGGGAAACCTGAGCGCGGCGTTTGTTGACGGCCCGCTGGTGCATCCGGGGCTTGAGGGGTTACCGGTATTTCCCGAAGAGATGATGATCGTCGCGCCCTTTGGCCACCCGCCCATTGCGCGCGCCAGTGAAGTGAATGGCGCCAGCGTCTATGCTTTTCGCGCCAACTGCTCCTACCGCCGCCATTTTGAAAGCTGGTTTCATGCCGATCGCGCCACGCCGGGACGCATCCATGAAATGGAGTCCTACCACGGGATGCTGGCTTGCGTCATTGCCGGCGCCGGTCTGGCGCTGATCCCACGCAGTATGCTGGAGAGCATGCCGGGCCATCAGCAGGTTTCTGCCTGGCCGCTGGCGGAAGAGTGGCGCTGGCTGACCACCTGGCTGGTCTGGCGGCGGGGGGCGAAAACCCGTCAGCTCGACGCGTTTATAGCGCTGCTGAACGAAGATCGGCAAGCAGCATCTTCTCCATAAAGATGCTTAACGGATCCGGCTGATACGGCGCAAAGGCGCTGCGGGTCTGGTAGCCATTGCGCGTATATAACGCAACGGCGGCGTGCTGATGGATGCCCGTTTCCAGGCGCACGGTATGGCATTCGCGATTTATCGCCTCTTCCTCCAGCGCGGCCAGCAGTCGTTCTCCCAGCTGCTGCCCGCGATGGGCCGGGTGAATAAACACCCTTTTCATCTCGCCAACCCCCTCTTCGCCGAGCACGATCGCCCCGCAGCCGACGGCGTGGCGCTGCGTATCGCGAATAAGAAGCGCAATAACCGACTCCGCCGGTAACGCGCTCAGGTCGATCAAATGGTTGCTCTCCGCCGGATAGAGCGTCTGCTGATACGCGTCCAGTTCGGCAATTAAGGCCATCAGATCCGGGTGGTTTTGCGGGGTTGGGGTGATTGTGTACATAGAGAAGCTCCTTTTTGACCATACTTTAGCGCGGAGCGTCTCGCAGGCGGCCATAGCATTAACTTATCGCTTCACACCTCGCTTGCGCTTCCCCCTAAAGTGGCAGTAATTTTGCGTCATGACGACATTTATCAGGAACAAACCATGAATACCAAAGCGCGCAAGGTCATGATTATCGGGGCAGGCAACGTCGGCGCCTCTGCGGCCTATGCCCTGTTGAATCAGAATATTTGCGAGGAGTTAATCCTCGTGGACCTGAATAAAGCCCGCGCCGAAGCGCACGCCCAGGACCTGAGCGATGCGGCGGCCTACATGCCGGGGATGATGACGATTTCCTCGCGGGAAGCCAGCGACTGCGCCGATGTTGATATTGCGGTGCTCACCGTTTCCGGCGGTGCGCTCAAACCGGGCCAGACTCGACTGGACGAACTGACCAACACGGCGACAATTGTAAAAAGCCTCATTCCGCAAATGATGAGCGGCGGTTTCAACGGTATTTTTTTGATTGCCACCAACCCCTGCGACATCATCACCTGGCAGGTATGGCGGCTTTCAGGTCTGCCGCGCAGCCAGGTGCTGGGTACCGGCGTCTGGCTGGATACCACGCGCCTGCGCAGAGTGCTGGCTCAGGAGCTGGATATCGGCGCGCAGAGCATCGACGCCTTTATTCTCGGCGAGCATGGCGACACCCAGTTTCCGGTCTGGTCGCACTCAGCGGTTTACGGCGCCGCCATCGGCGATGTGTACCAAAAGCATACTGGTCAAATTCTCGACCGGGAGCGGATTGCGGAAAAGGTGCGCAGGCTGGGATTTGAAATTTACGCCGGTAAAGGCTGCACCGAATACGGCGTCGCCGGGACTATCGCCGAAATCTGCCGCCATATTTTCACCGGCAGCCATCGTGCGCTGGCGGTATCGTGCATTCTGGATGGCGAATACGGCATCACCGGCGCGGCGGCAGGCGTACCCGCGGTGCTTACCCAAAGCGGCGTACAGCAGATCATTGAGCTGCAGCTGGCCGATGATGAAGCAGAGAAGTTCCGCCGCTCTGTGGAAGTGATTAAAGCCAATATCGCCCGCCTACCGTAACCCGCTTTCCCGGCTAGTCGGCAATGATCAGCCGGGGATGGATATGCCCCAGCAGTTCACGCGTCTCTTCCGGCAGATGATTATCGGTGATGATATCGGTGAGCGAGTCAAGATGGGTGATGTTAAACAGCGACCAGGCGCCGTATTTTGAGCTGTCCGCCAGCAGAATGCGCCGCCGGGCGTTCGCGATTAAATCCCGCTTCAGCGCCGCTTTCTCTTCCGTTGGCGAGGTTACGCCCTTCTCCAGATCCCAGCCGTTGCAGCTGACGAACGCCAGATCGGGCCAGATATTTTGCAGCAGACGGCGTCCGTGATCGCCGATGCAGGACTGGCTGCTGTCGTCGATGCGTCCGCCGATGATGGTAACTTCAATTTGCTTAAATTCCGAGAGAAACAGGGCGATATGCAGATCGCTGGTGATCACCCGCAGCGGCAAGTGGGTTATCTGCCGGGCAAGTTCGATCATCGTGGTTCCGGCATCGAGGACGATGGCGTCCCCGGCCTTGACTAACGCCGCCGCCGCGCTGGCGATGGCGTATTTTTCCTGCAGACTGCGCTGGGACTTCTCTTGGGTGGTGGGCTGTGAAGGAATAAACCGGTTGAGCGTGACGCCGCCGTGGGTACGGCTGATGACCCCTTCCTGATCGAGCTTAATCAGGTCGCGGCGAATCGTCGCCGGCGAGGCGTGAGTCGCCGCCACCAGCTGGTCCACTGTCACCAGATTATGGCTCTTCAGAAAATCCATAATCTGCTCTAACCGGTTATATCCCTTCATGTTATTCCTGTGCGATTTGCATGGCGAGCTCAATAGAGGTTGCCATGCTGTCAGACTTAGCTTTACCTGTCCAGGCAATATCAAACGCCGTGCCGTGGTCTGCGGAAGTGCGGATAAACGGCAGTCCGGCGGTAATATTTACCCCATCATAAAATCCAAGTAATTTTAGCGGAATATGCCCCTGATCGTGATACATCGCGACCACCATATCAAACAGACCTTCGTGACACTGCATAAATACCGTGTCCGGCGGGCATGGCCCGGTCACGTTGAGCCCTCTGGCCTTCATCGCTTCAACGGCCGGACCCACGATACGAATCTCTTCATCGCCAAACAGACCGTTTTCCCCGGCGTGAGGGTTCACTCCGGCAACGGCAATGCGCGGATTAGTGAAACCCACCCGGCGCAGGAAGCTATCGGCGATGCCGATCACCGTTTCAACTCGCGGCTGGTTCAGATTATCAAGGAATTTTCGCAGCGCCACGTGGGTAGAGATATGGATCACTTTGAGCTTATCGGTATATAACACCATCGCAAAATCTTTGGTTTGCGTCAGATGGGCGAGCATTTCGGTATGTCCCGGGAAGTTGTGCCCGGCCAGATGCAGCGCTTCTTTATTGAGCGGCGCGGTAGCGATCGCAAACACCTCACCCGCCATCGCCAGCTCGGTCGCTCGCTTGATGCAGCGGTAAGCTAAATCCCCCGCCTGCGCCTGCACTTCCCCCGCGCGTAGTCCTTGCGGATCGGCTAGCGGTTCGTCGATAACGTTAATCGTGCCCGCGCTGAACTGCGCCTGTTCCGGACGATCAATGATACGCAGCTCGGCGGGCGGGGTTATCCCCATCGCCAGGATCCGCCGCAGCGTCTGCGCGCAGCCCACCACCACGACCGGCGCGCCGTTGAGTTTCCCCTCAACCAGCGATTTGATAATAATTTCCGGGCCAATGCCTGCCGGGTCTCCCATCGTTACCGCAATGATGTTAGTCACTCATTTTCTCCTCAATAAAATTCACAACCTCCAGCAGGGTGGTTTCCGTTCCGAATCCGCCTGCCTTGGTCATTACCGGCCGCTGCCAGCTACTACCCAGAAAATTGCCGAACGGCACGCATTGCGCCACCCGGCCTGTAATATGAAATCCGCTGGCGCCCAGCGCCTGCGCCACGGCGATCGCCACGTCGCCGCCGGATAAATAGAGCGCTCCCGGCTGGCTCTGCGCGATGGCCAGCGCGCTGACCCGCGCCAGGTATGCGCAGATGCGCTCGCCAAGGGCGGTGCGATCGACCCCATGCCGACGACACAAGGCTTCAACCGCCTTTCGCGCCTCGCTATCGGGTCGGGTGGTGATAACGCAATGATTATTTTCGCTCAATACCGCCACGATACGCCGGGCATCAAGGGCGGCATCGCCGTCAAAGGCCATAGCCACATCAATGTCGACCCGCCGGACGCGCGGATGCTCATTAAGACGGGCAACCTGCTGTTGCGCGATTTCGCTCATTGAACCGACCACCGCCAGCAGCGGGCCGTGCGGCATAGTCGCCAGCCGACGCGCCAGGGCGTCGCATAGCCCAGCAGACCCCACCAGCAGCACCCGCTGCTCGCACAGAGCGACCGTGGCGATAATGGCGTCCAGCTGCTGGTTTTCTTCGGCATCGACGATCAGCACCCGCGGCGTCTCAACCGTTTGTTCCAGCTCTGCCGCCAGCCCGGGGACCGTTGTCCCGCGGCACAGCAAATCGCTTTGTTGAGCGACCACGGCGGCGATATCCGCGCTGCTGACCGGCGTTTTCGGATCGGTCGCGAACTCGGTTTCATTCACCGGCGAGCCGTGCACATAGCACACCCCCCGGCGCGTCACCCGGCCAGCCGCCGGAAAAGCCGGCGCCAGAACTGCTACGGCGCAGTTTAGCGCGCGCATCGTTGCTTCCAGCTCGGCGCCGAGATTGCCGCGCAGCGTGGAGTCGATTTTTTTCACCGTCCAGCGCGGCTGAAAACGCGGCAACACCGCCTGTAAAAGATGCGTGATGCGCCGTGCCGCCTCTGCGGCGGGCTGCGCGCGGCTGTCGCTATTGAGGATCAGCGCCTGCGCCTCTCCCTGGTAGCTGGCGCTAAACGCCACTTCCGCCCGCATCCCCGTCTCCGCCAGGCTGACTCCCGCGTCATTTGCGCCGGTAAAGTCATCCGCCAGAACCAGCACCTTGTTATCGCCGCTGCCCATCATGTTCCCTTTTCAAGCTGTTCGAAATTGATAATGATTATATTCAATCACAATTGATTAAATGTGAGCAAGCTCAAGTTATTAAATCTCGCTATAAATTATAACTTCATCCCACAATGTGAGTGACCCGAACAATAGATGATTAAGTTTAATCATCCATAAGACAGGAGAAAGAAGTGGCAACCATTAACAGCACCCTGATTAGCGGCGCGGGCGCGTTTACCGCCCTGCTACCGCTGCTGACCGGCAAACAGCGCATTTTGCTGGTCACCGATGGCAACGTTGGCAAACTCGATGCCGCACGGCAGATCCGTACGCTTCTGGAAGACGAAGGGCGTCAGGTTCAGATCGTTGATTCCGTACCCGCAGAGCCAAGCCAACATGATATGACGCAAATTCTGCGCCTCGTCAGCGCTAACCAGCCGGAGCTAATAGTCGGGATTGGCGGCGGTAGCGTTCTGGATGTGGCCAAGCTGCTCTCGGTTCTGCTGCATCCCGACTCGCCGGGGCTTGAGGCGCTGCTGGCCGGCGAAAAGCCGCAGCAAAAGGTGACCTCGTTATTAATTCCCGCCACTGCCGGCACCGGTTCCGAAGCCACGCCGAACGCGATCCTGGCAATCCCGGAACAGAATACGAAGGTGGGGATTATCTCCCCGGTTCTGCTGCCGGATTATGTTGCCCTGCTGCCGGAATTAACCACCAGCATGCCCGCGCATATCGCCTCCTCTACCGGCATTGACGCGCTGTGTCATCTTATTGAGTGCTTTACTTCGACCGTTGCCAATCCGGTTAGCGATAACGCGGCGCTGATTGGCCTGCGCAAGCTGGTGCGCAACATCGAGCTATCGGTGAGCGAGCCGCACAATCTGGCGGCGAAGCTGGAGATGCTGTGGGCCTCTTATTATGGCGGTGTGGCTATTAACCATGCGGGCACTCATCTGGTTCATGCCCTTTCCTATCCGTTAGGCGGCAAATATCACCTGCCGCACGGCGTGGCTAACGCCATTTTGCTGGCGCCTTGTATGAAGGTGGTGCGCCCACACGCGGTGGCGAAATTTGCCCAAGTCTGGGATCTGCTCCCTGAAGCCGACCTGACGCTTAGCGAAGAAGAGAAATCCCATGCGCTGGTCGCCTGGCTCGCCGCGCTGGTGAAACGCCTGCAGCTGCCCGATAACCTTGCCGCGCTGGGCGTACCGCCAGAGAGCATCAGCGAACTGAGCGAAGCGGCGCTGAACGTCAAGCGTTTACTGAATAATGCGCCATGCAGCGTTAACCAGGATCAGGTTGAAGCGGTTTACCGCACCCTGTTCCCCGCACAATAACACCAGGGAAGAGATGAAATGAGCAATTCAATTACCGGCGTTCTGACCGCCATCGTCACGCCTTTTACCGCAGAGGGAGCCGTGAATATCCCGGCGCTAAGGCAGCAGGTACAGCGCCAGCTCGCCGCGGGCAACGGTATTTTTTGCGGCGGTACCAACGGCGAATTCTTTGTGCTGAATGAAGCGGAAAAAATCGCCGTCGCTAAAGCCTGCGTGGATGAAGTTGCCGGTCGGGCGCCGGTGGTGGCGCATATTGGCGAAGTGTCGACTCGCGAAACGATCCGCCTGGGTCAACAGATCGAACAACTGGGCGTTGACGCGGTCTCCGTGATTACCCCCTGGTTTGTGCCGCTAAAACAGGATGAGCTGATCGCCCACTATACCGCCATTGCTGACGCCCTGAGTGTACCGGTATTTCTCTACAACATCCCGGCGCGCACCGGCAACACCATTGAACCGCAAACCGCGCGCGCGCTGGCGCAGCATCCAAACATTATCGGCGTCAAAGACAGCGCCGGCAGCTACGAAAGCCTGAAGGGTTTCCTCGATGCGGTCCGGGATATCGCCGATTTTGACGTGCTGAACGGCCCTGATTCGCTGATACACCAGGGTTTTGTTGAGGGCTGCTCCGCCTGTATTTCCGGGCTGGCAAACGTCGCGCCAAAAGAGATCAACGCCATCTGGGCAAATTTTAAAGCGGGCAATGTTGAGGGCTCCCGCCAGGCTCAGGAGAGCGTCACCGGTCTGCGCACCGATCTTTATAAAGTGGCGTTCTCGCCGGCGGCGGTAAAAAAAGCGCTGCAGCTGATGGGCCACGATGTTGGCGACAGTCGCTACGCGGTGAGCTTCACCTCGGCGCAGTGCGAGGAAATTAATCACATTATTGCCAAATATATTTCCTGACGATAGCGGAAATAGTTAATTAAATTTCCGGCACTGGTGTAAGCAAAAAATCAGTGCCGGCAATATTTAATATTTTATATATAACGTCTTACGTAACGTAAGGGATGTTTCAATGTTTATATGGATGCTTGACCCTGAAATATGGTTGACGCTGGTAACGCTCACCTTTCTGGAGATTATTCTCGGGGTCGATAATATTATCTTTCTCTCGCTGGTAGTGGCCAAACTGCCACCGCATCAACAAAATGTTGCGCGTAAGTTGGGATTAAGCGGCGCAATGGTTATGCGCGTGCTATTGCTGGTATCTATTGCCTGGCTGGCACATATAACGGTGCCGCTGTTTACTATTGCGCATTTTGTCGTATCGGTGCGCACTATCATTTTATTTGTCGGTGGTTGTTTCCTTATTTACAAGTCACTGCAGGAGATACGCGGTGAACTGCAGCTGGAAGAAGAGTCGCATGGCGGCGGCCAGCGTCAGCTTTCGCTGGCGGGCGCGGTTGTCCAGATTATGCTGCTGGATATTGTCTTTAGCCTGGATTCAGTTATTACCGCAGTCGGTTTGTCGCAACATATTTTCATTATGATTACGGCAGTCATTATTGCTGTTGGCATTATGATGTTCGCGGCAAAGACCATTGGCGATTTTGTCAATAACACGCCAACGATGAAAATGCTCGCTTTAACCTTTTTGTTGCTGGTGGGGATATTATTGGTCGCGGATAGTCTGGAGATACACATTGCAAAAGGTTATCTCTATTTTGCCATTTTCTTTTCGCTGGCGGTGGAAACGCTCAATATTATTCGTAATAAAAAAATCATTAAGGCTTCGCAGCCCGCAGAAGCTTACGACTCATTACAGCTAAACAAATAGAACCCTACTGAAAATAACGGAGTATGAATATGTCTGTAACCGCAATTCGTGACGGAATCATTAATCAGCATGAACAGGACGCGCGGGTCGAAACCGCGATGTTACCGTCATCCTGCCCGCAAAACCATGCGGCAAACCTGCTGCCGCTGCCGGACGGCTCCCTGATGTGCGTCTGGTTCGGCGGTACCCAGGAAGGCGTTGCCGACATCTCCGTTTGGGGATCGCGTCTGCTGCCCGGGAGCCGCCAGTGGAGCGATGCGGTCAAATTGTCTGATGACGCCAGCCGTTCCGAGCAAAACCCGGTGCTGTTTCTGGCGCCGGATAACGTGCTATGGCTGCTGTGGACCGCGCAGATCTCCGGCAACCAGGATACCGCCATCGTGCGCTATCGCCAGTCAACGGATCTGGGTCAAACCTGGGGCGAGATTGCCACCCTGCTCGATAAGCCCGGCACCTTTATTCGCCAGCCGATCATCGTCCTCGACAACGGCAACTGGCTGCTGCCGGTCTTCTACTGCCGCACTCAACCGGGTGAAAAATGGGTTGGCAACGACGATATCAGCGCCGTCAAAATCTCCTCCGATTGCGGCAAAACCTGGCGCGACGTCGAAGTCCCGCAAAGCCTGGGCTGCGTACATATGAACATCACCGCGCTGCCGGGCGGCACGCTGGTTGCGCTGTTCCGCAGCCGTTGGGCCGACAATATCTACTACAGCCAGTCCGTCGATAACGGCGAAAGCTGGTCAGTGCCGGAACCGACTGAACTGCCCAATAACAACTCATCTATTCAGGTGACCACCCTCGCCAGCGGCGAACTGGCGCTGGTCTTTAACCACATGAGCGCCGCCGGCGCGCGGGAACGCCGGGCATCGCTTTACGACGAAATCGACGATGGCGATAACAGCCGTAAAGAGCCGGAAGTGACCAGCGGGCGTTCGGCCTTCTGGGGAGCGCCGCGCGCGCCGATGACCGTAGCCATCTCCGCCGACGGCGGTAAAACCTGGCCATGGCAGCGCAACCTCGATGAAGGCGACGGCTACTGCATGACCAATAACTCGCTGGATAAGCGCAATCGCGAGTTCTCCTACCCGAGTATCAAACAAGGGGCGGACGGCACGCTGCACATTGCCTACACCTGGTTCCGCCAGGCGATTAAATACGTGCACGTTTCGCCCGAGTGGGTGAAGGAGTCCGCACGATGATCGTCGGCAACCTTAACGCCCTGCCGCTGGCAGGGCTTCCCCCGGCGCTGCGGCAGATCCTATCCCTTCCGCAAGCCACGCTAGCGGCGCTGAGCGGCAGGCCGGACGGCCGCTGGCAGCCGGAAAACTGTCGCTGGTATTGCAATATCGGCGAAGCGCATACCCAGCCGACCGCCCAGCGGCACACCGAATATCACCATCAGTGGGCCGATATTCAGGTGATGCTGGCGGGCTGCGAGTTGATTAACGCCGGAATGCTCTGCGTCGCGCAGGATAGCGATGAAGAGCGCAAACCGGATCTGTTTATCGCCCGCGATAGCCCGTTGCCGGTATCCATCACCCTGTATCCCGGTGATTTTGCGATATTTCTGCCCGGCGAACCCCATCAGGCGCTGTGCGCGGTAGACGTGCCGTCAACGGTACGCAAAGCCGTATTTAAAGTGCCGAGCGACATGCTGGAAGGGTAAATAAGAAGGAGAAATAACAATGACAATGGAAATGATTCTGGCGCTGGGCATTCTGGTGCTAATGATAGTTCTTATTATGTCAGACAAAATGGCGTTTGGCGCACCGCCGCTGCTCGCCTGTCTGCTATTGGTTGTGACAGGGCTCTCCAACGTTCAGCAGGCCTTTGCCGGGTTTGTTAACTCAAGCGTCATTATGATCGCCGGCTTTATGGTGGTGATGGCGGCGCTGCAGAAAACGCGGCTGATCGGTAACGTAAAATCGGCGATGGTTAATCTGGTAAATAAAGGCAGCTATAAAAGCTACGCGCTGCTACTGGTGATTGTCATGATTGGCGCCAGCCTGGCGGGTACCGGTTCAACCGGCTACTACGTGCTGATTCTGTCACTGGTTTCGACCATCCCCTACAGCAAGAAGCTGCCGACCTCAAAGCTGATGATGCCGCTGGGATTCGCCACCAATCATCCTCTGTTCCCGGTTAACGTCGCGCTGCTGTTTGGCGTCACCGCCACGGTACTGCAAACCGCCGGTTTCAACGAGGAGATTTCAATGGTGAAATTTGCTCTGGTCAATCTGGTGATGTCGCTGGCCTTTTTGGCCTGGTGCCTGGTTGCGTATCGCTTTTTACCCGACCACCCGATCGCCGATGCCTCCGAGGAAGCGATGGCGGTACGCGAAGAGGAAGCCGTGGTGCTGCCCGCGTGGAAAGAGTATTGCACCGTTGGCGCCTTTGCGTTCAGCGTCGTGGGTATGATGCTGATGAACCAGTTAGGCAACATCGCCTATGTCGTACCGGGTCTCGCCGCTGCCTTCGTGATGATGATTAACGTTGTCGACTTCAAAGAGGTTCGCGATCATATGGGCGCGCCGGTTATCCTGATGATGGCCGGGGTGATCGGCGTCGCCGATGCGCTGGCAGGCACGGGCTTCACGGCAATGGTCGGCGATGCGGTGGCGGGCGTGCTCGGCGCAAACGTATCGCCCTTCGTGTTTATTTTTATCTTTGCGCTACTGACCAGCACCTGCTCAACCTTTACCGGGTCGAACATGGGCTCGGTGTATATCTTCGCGCCGATCGCGATCGCCGCCTGTACCAGCCTCGGCCTCAACCCTACCGCAGCCGCGATTGCGGTGGTCATTTCTGGCTGGAACGGTGGCTATATGCCGATTGACGGTATGCCGGCAATGATTCTGGGAATGGGAAAATATAAATTACCGGAATTCTGGATATTCTCGGTGCCGATGTACTTAATACGGATTCTGGCACTGTGCGTCGGCGCGATTGTGATATTCCCGATGTAGTTTTCTCTTCAATCTGTTCTGGTCTGACGCGATAGTGGCTCTGGTTTTTCGTGGAGTACGCAGGAGACGTTTGCCCAACACGCGGGGATGGATAAGGGATCGGCAGGTTTATTGCCGATCCCTTTTTATTTTGCTTACTCGCCTGACGTTATTTCACGTAGCGTGATTACGCCATTTAAATAGGTTACCGCCTGGCCGCTCATTAATACCCGCTCACCCTTTAGCTCGCAGCGAATATCACCGCCGCGCGCGGAAACCTGCCGCGCCAGCATCTGGGTTTTGCCCAGCTTCGCACGCCAGTAGGGAATCAACATGGTATGCGCAGAACCGGTTACCGGATCTTCCCACACCGCTTCTCCCGGGGAGAAAAAGCGGCTGACGAAGTCATATTCGCCGCTGCCTGCGGCGGTAACGGTAACTTTATGCTCACCCGGGATCATCGCGGTAATATTCGGCCGCAGGGCTTCTAGCAGGTCGCGAGAGGCCAGCTCGATAAGCCATGCGCGTCCCTTACGCGCGTGCAGATAGCTATCAATACCCAGCGCGGAGAGCATCGCGGCGGGCGGCTCACCCTCCTGCGTTTCTCCCGCCGGGAAATCCAGCGTCAGCCACTCGCCTTCACGGCTCACGGTCAGGCGACCGGAAGCGGTCGCGAAGTGAATGACCGCGTCAGGATAATCCAGGTGATGAAATATCACGTGCGCGCTGGCAAGCGTAGCGTGGCCGCAGAGATTGACCTCGTTGCGGGTGGTAAACCAGCGAAGCGCAAAACCATCGCTTTCTGGCACCACGAACGCGGTTTCCGACTGGTTGTGCTGCTGCGCCATGTTGAGCAGCAGCGCATCCGGCAGCCACTCTTTAAGCAGGCATACCGCCGCCGGATTGCCGGCAAAAGGCTGGTCGCTGAAAGCCGCCACCAGATAAAAAGGGATTTCCGTCACCCGGCCTCCTTAACGCAGCGTAATCGTGCCGATTAAATAGGTCGTCGCCTGACCGCCGATCAGAACCCGCTCGCCCCGCCACTGGCAGCGCAGATCGCCGCCGCGGGCCGAAACCTGCCGCGCCTGCATCTCCGTTTTGCCGAGCTTTTCGCCCCAGTAGGGAATCAGCATGCTGTGGGTCGAACCGGTCACCGGATCTTCCGCCACCGCCTCGCCCGGGCAGAAGAAACGGCTGACAAAGTCATACTCTTCATCCGCCGCGCTGATACAGATCATTTTACCGAGGCGCTGGAGTCTCTGCATATCCGGGCGCACGGCTTCCACCTGCTGGCGGTTGGCCAGAATCACCAGATAATCGCGCGCCACGCGTATCTCCTGCGCTTCGCGCAGTCCGAGCCCGGCCAGCAGTTCCGCAGGCGGCTGCTCAACGGCGGTCGTCGCCCAGGCCGGGAAATCCAGGGTCAGCCAGTCGCCGCTGCGCGTGACGCGAAGCTCGCCAACAAAACGGGTGCTAAAGACAATCGTTGATGACGGGTGATCGAAATATTCAAAAATCACGTGCGATGCCGCCAGCGTCGCATGGCCGCAAAGGTTGATCTCATCCAGCGTGGTAAACCAGCGCAGCTCGTATCCTTCATCGGTGCGGACGAAAAACGCCGTCTCCGACTGATTATGCTGTTGCGCCATTTTCAGCAACGTTTCGTCCGGCAGCCATTCGGTGAGCGGGCAAACCGCCGCTGCGTTGCCGCCAAAGCTATGGTCGCTGAACGCATCGACCAGATAAAAATTAATTTCCTGCATCGTTCGGTCCCTTCATCTTTTTTACTTATCGATAACATGACATAAACGGGATAATTGCACACCTTTTATAAGAAAATTAATCCGTTAGGTTCAGGTTTTTCCTTCAAACAAAAATGAGACTCAGATCACAAAATGGTTGTGTTTTAGGCAGCGATCGTTTTAAGATCGTGCCACTTCTTTCCTCTTTGTAACCAGCCCTGAACTTATGATGACAAATACGGTTTCACGCAAGGTCGCGTGGCTGCGCGTAGTCACGCTTGCGATTGCGGCATTTATTTTTAATACCACCGAATTTGCGCCCGTTGGCCTGCTGTCGGACATTGCTGACAGCTTCGGCATGGAAACGGCGCAGGTGGGGATTATGCTGACGATCTACGCCTGGGTCGTCGCGCTGATGTCGCTGCCCTTTATGCTGTTGACCAGCAAGATGGAGCGCCGTCGTCTGCTGGTTGGCCTGTTTATTCTGTTTATCGCCAGCCACGTGCTGTCGTTCCTGGCATGGAACTTTAACGTGCTGGTGATCAGCCGTATCGGTATCGCTTTTGCCCACGCGGTATTCTGGTCGATTACTTCAGCGCTGGCGATTCGTATGGCGCCAGCCGGTAAACGGGCGCAGGCGCTGAGCCTGATTGCTACCGGTACCGCGTTGGCGATGGTTTTCGGTATCCCGATCGGCCGTATCGTCGGGCAGTACTTTGGCTGGCGCACCACCTTCCTGGTTATTGGCCTGGGAGCGCTGATCACCATGGTATGCCTGATCAAGCTGCTGCCCAGGCTGCCGAGCGAGCATTCAGGTTCGCTGAAAAGCCTACCGGTGCTGTTCCGCCGCCCTGCGCTGCTGAGTATTTATTTACTGACGGTGATTGTGGTGACCGCGCACTATACCGCCTATAGCTATATTGAACCGTTCGTTCAGACGGTCGCCGGCCTGAGCGGCAACTTCGCGACCGTGCTGCTGCTGACGCTGGGCGGCGCGGGTATCGTCGGCAGCATTCTGTTTGGTAAGCTCGGCAACCTGCATGCTTCCGGATTAATCAATGCGGCGATTGGCCTGCTGCTGGCGTGTCTGCTACTGCTGCTGCCCGCCTCGCACAACGCTAACCACCTGATGCTGCTGAGCGTCTTCTGGGGCGTGGCGATCATGATTATCGGGCTTGGTATGCAGGTTAAAGTGCTGGCGCTGGCGCCGGATGCAACCGACGTGGCGATGTCGCTGTTTTCGGGGATCTTTAATATCGGCATCGGCGCTGGCGCGCTGGTGGGCAGTCAGGTCAGTACCCATCTGTCGATGGCATCGATTGGCTATGTCGGCGCGATCCCGGCCGTCGTCGCGTTAATGTGGGCGGTGATGATTTTCCGCCGCTGGCCGATCTCGCTGGACGACCATCAGCCGCATCACTCCTGATCGTTCGACTAAAAAAAGCCTGCCGGTTGCAAAACGGCAGGCTTTTTTATTTTTCCTGTCGGCGCAAAGTCGTCAGGCGTGATAGGTCGAAATAATCTCCAGCACGCCGTTGATGATGAATTGCACGCCCATACAGACCAGCAGGAAGCCCATCAGGCGGGAAATCGCCTCGATACCGCCCTTCCCGACCAGACGCATAATCGCTCCGGAGCTGCGCAGGCAGCCCCACAGAATAATGCCGACCAGCGCAAAAGTAATCGGCGGCGCCGCCAGCACGACCCACTCCGGGAAGTTTGCTCCGTGCTTTACCGTCGACGCCGAGCTGATAATCATCGCGATCGTCCCCGGCCCTGCGGTGCTCGGCATCGCCAGGGGAACGAAGGCAATATTGGCCGTCGGTTCATCTTCGAGCTCTTCCGATTTGAGCTTAGCTTCCATCGAATCATGGGCCTTTTGCTGCGGAAACAGCATCCGGAAGCCGATAAAGGCGACAATCAGCCCCCCGGCGATACGCAGTCCGGGAATCGATATGCCAAAGGTGTTCATCACCACCTGCCCGGCGTACCACGCGACCATCAGGATAGCGAACACGTAGACCGAGGCCATCAGCGACTGCCGGTTACGCTCGGCGTTATTCATGTTTCCGGCCAGGCCAAGGAACAGCGCCACGGTAGTCAGCGGGTTTGCCAGCGGTAGGATCACAACCAGTCCCAGGCCTATCGCTTTAAAAAGATCCATCATAGTGAGTTAAAGTCCTGTAAATATTGGATTATCAAAAAATGACGCGCGCCGAGTATAGCGTCGGTTGTCAGAGTAGCGCGAGTTCCCGGCAGAATGTATCCATCATGCAATAAATCATAAGACAACCGCGCCAAATAGAGTGACCTGCATCACAACTATCCGTTTTAGCAAATCGTGGCATCGGCTTATTCATCAGGTTGACTTATATTTGCCTAGGCAATAATATCTCCCGCAACTAAGTCATTGCCTGGGCAACCATCGTGAAAAGTACAAGCGACCTGTTTAACGAAATGATCCCCCTCGGACGCTTGATCCAGATGGTTAACCAGAAAAAAGATCGCCTGCTCAACGACTACCTCTCACCGATGGATATTACGTCCACCCAGTTTCGGGTGCTCTGTTCCATTCGTTGCGAAGTGTGTATTACCCCCGTTGAGCTGAAAACCGTCCTTTCCGTCGATCCGGGCGCCATGACGCGCATGCTTGACCGCCTGGTCTGTAAAGGCTGGATTGAACGGTTACCCAACCCGACTGACAAGCGTGGCGTACTGGTGCAGCTAACGCCAGACGGCGCAGCCCTTTGTGAGCAGTGTCATCAGGTTGTGGGTCAGAAATTGCACCAGGAACTAACAAAAAATCTATCGACGGATGAAGTGGCCACTCTTGAGTGCCTGCTCAAAAAAGTTCTGTCGTAATAAGAAGAGGTAAGATGATGTCCAGACGCAATAACGACGCCATCACTATCCATAGTATTTTGTCGTGGATCGAGGATAACCTGGAATCGCCCCTGTCGCTGGAGAAGGTTTCAGAGCGCTCAGGTTACTCCAAGTGGCACCTGCAAAGAATGTTCAAGAAAGAGACCGGTCACTCGCTGGGACAATATATCCGCAGCCGTAAGCTGACCGAGATTGCGCAGAAGCTGAAGCAGAGCAACGAGCCTATCTTATACCTGGCCGAGCGCTATGGCTTTGAGTCGCAGCAAACGCTGACGCGGACTTTCAAAAACTATTTCGATGTTCCGCCGCACCAGTATCGTATTACTAACGTGCCGGGCGAGTCGCGCTACCTGCTCCCGTTGAACAACTGTTGTTAACCGCCTGCAAAAAAGACGTATTGAGGAAATCATGAAACTATTCGCTTCCGCCGCCATCGTGCTATTGGCGCTGGTCTCCAGCCAGAGTTATGCGGAGCAGACCACCACTCCGGTTCGCCACAACAACCGGGATGCGATGATTATTCCTTCCGAGCATAATGATTCGCCTTTTGATTTCAATCACATGGCTTCGGGCAGTGATAAATCAGATGAACTGGGCGTACCCTATTACAACCAGCAAGGCCTGTAAAATCCCTTTAGCCCCGTCACCGGGGCTTTTTTTTATCCTCTCGCCATTCCAGGACGCACGATCCGCAGGCCGAAAACGTTGATATACAGCCCGGCCATAATGAGCACGGCCCCCAGCAGTTGCAGGCTATTCAGCGTTTCGCCGAGCAGCAAGGCGGCGCTGGCCATTCCCACCACCGGCACCAGCAGCGACAGCGGCGCTACGCGCCAGGTCTCATAGCGACCGAGCAGCGAACCCCAGATCCCATAGCCGACAATCGTCGCAACAAACGCCAGATACAGTAGCGACAGAATCGTTACCCCATCGATATGCAACAGGCTTGCCGCCATGATCTGCGGACCATCGAGAAGCCAGGAGGCCAGCATAAAAGGCAGCACCGGGATCAGCGCGCTCCACACGACTAAAGACATAATCGGCGGCCGGCTCGCATGGGACATGATTTTTTTATTGAAGATGTTGCCGCAGGCCCAGCTCAGCGCCGCCGCCAGGGTCAGCAAAAAGCCCACCAGCGGAACATGCTGTCCGCCGAGGCTGGCCTCGACCAGCACCAGGACGCCGAAAATCGCCAGTGCGATACCTGCCAGCTGTTTCGCCTGCAAACGCTCGCCGAAGATAAACGCGCCAAGAATAATGGTAAAAAAGGCCTGCGCCTGCAGCACCAGCGAGGCCAGCCCGGCAGGCATACCGAGGCTAATCGCGCAGAACAGAAACGCAAACTGGCCAAAGCTAATAGTCAGACCGTAGCCCAGCAGCAGAGTGAGCGGAATTTTTGGCCGCGCGACGAAGAGCAGCGCCGGGAAAGCCACCAGCAAAAAACGCAGCCCGGCAAGCATCAGCGGCGGCATATTATGCAGCCCCAGCTTAATCACCACGAAATTCAGCCCCCATACCACCACCACCAGTAATGCCAGCAGCCCGTCTTTTCGCGTCATACCCTGCCTCGGTTGTTATTGGATTTTTTGTGAACAAAATCAAACTACAGAATAATTCGTCCGCCGCCTAGATCATTATTTTCGGTAGGTCGCTGGCGTGCTTTTCATCACCGATGGGAACTATACAAGCGTCGGTTAGCATGCTATTTGTGATCGGGACAACAAAAATAACATCACTTCAGGCAAGGAAAAAATGATACCGACACTCAGGCGCTCAACGGCGGCGCTGCTGGCTTCGTCGTTGCTGTTAACGATTGGCCGCGGCGCAACGTTACCTTTTATGACGATCTACCTCACCCGGCAGTACCAGCTGGAAGTGGATAAAATCGGCTATGCGCTGTCGAGCGCGCTGATCGTCGGGGTACTGTTCAGCATGGGGTTTGGCATTCTCGCCGATAAGTTCGATAAAAAGCGCTATATGACTCTCGCCGTGCTGGCGTTTATTGGCGGTTTCATCGCTATTCCGCTGGTCAATAGCGTCGCGCTGGTAGTGTTTTTCTTCGCGCTGATTAACTGCGCCTACTCGGTATTCTCCACCGTCCTGAAAGCGTGGTTCGCCGACGTGCTGTCGCCGGAAAAGAAGGCGCAGATTTTTTCTCTTAACTACACCTTTCTTAATATTGGCTGGACCGTTGGACCGCCGATCGGCACTCTGCTGGTGATGTACAGCATTAACCTGCCGTTCTGGCTGGCAGCGGGCTGCGCCGCGCTGCCGCTGGTGTTTATTCAGCTGTTTGTCCAGCGCACCAGCGCCGCGATTGCTGAGGATAATGCGGTCCAGTGGTCGCCTTCGGTGCTGCTGCGCGATCGTGCGCTACTGTGGTTTACGCTCTCCGGCCTGCTGGCGTCATTCGTCGGCGGCTCTTTCGCTTCCTGTATTTCCCAGTATGTGCTGGTGGTAGCGGACAGCGATTTTGCTGAAAAAGTGGTTGCCGTGGTACTGCCGGTCAACGCCGCCGTCGTGGTGGCGCTGCAGTACGCGGTCGGCCGTCGCCTCACCGCGCGTAATATTCGCCCGCTGATGACCTTTGGTACGGTCTGTTTTGTACTCGGACTGGGCGGTTTTGTTATTTCCGATAATAGCCTGCTGCTGTGGGGCCTCTCTGCCGCCGTCTTTACGCTCGGTGAAGTGATCTACGCGCCGGGTGAATATATGCTGATCGATAACATTGCTCCGCCGGGCATGAAGGCCAGCTACTTTTCCGCCCAGTCGCTGGGCTGGCTGGGAGCGGCTTTTAACCCGATGCTGACCGGGACAATTCTGACCCATCTGCCGCACTGGTCGCTGTTTGCAATATTGATGTTCGCTATTATTGCCGCCTGGCTGATGATTTTCCGTGGGATGAACGTACGCCCGTGGAACGGTAGTGCGGTCGCCCGCGCCTGAGCCCAGGCGCCGTGCGGCTGTCAGGTTGCTGTCGCCCCCCTGTCGGGTTTCGATCGTGGTTGCCGACAGCCTGCTCAATAATACTCCATCTCAGGTTTTTCACCCGGAGAGAGTCACGATGAACAGTAGCAATCAGGTTAAACAATTACGTTTACAGCGCGCCTGGTCCCAGGAGCAGCTCGCCGAGCTGGCGGGCGTGAGCGTGCGGACCATTCAGCGCATTGAGAACGGTGACCGCCCCGGTCTGGAGACCCTTAGCGCGCTTGCGGCAGTCTTTGAAGTTAACGTCGCCGAGATTAGCGGCGATTCGCCGGAAGGCCATGACGAATCGCTGGATTTACGCATTGAGGAAGCCAAAGCGCGTGTCGAACGCGAAAGCCGTTTTTACCGTTCACTGACCGTGGCGGTCGTGGTTTGCATCCTGCTGGCGGTGCTGAACTGGCTGACCGGCGCGGACAGCTACTGGTCCGCATGGGTGGCGATCATCTGGGGGGCGCTGCTGGCGGTAAAAGGATTACGCCTGTTTGTGTTTGGCGAATGGATCAAAAACTGGCGTCAGGCGCGGCTGCAGCGGCTGCTGCGAAAGTAACCTACTGAGCGATGGTGCGCGCTTCTCCCGGGGGCGGCGCAAAGCGCCTTGCCCGGGCTACGGGCCAGCAGACGGCTGTATACCTGTAGCCCGGCTAAGCGCAGCGCGAGCCGGGGAGAGATTTCCATCCGGGAAAGGCCTATATGGTAACCATCCCGCGGACGCCTTCGGCTTCCATATCGCTGCCGCTGCCCTGTTGGATAATCGCCCCGCGCGACATCACCAGGTAGCGGTCCGCCAGCCCGGCGGCGAAATCGTAGAACTGCTCGACCAGCAGGATCGCCATATCACCGCGATTCGCCAGCTGGCGGATAACTTCGCCAATCTCCTTGATGACCGACGGCTGAATACCTTCCGTCGGTTCGTCAAGAATCAGCAGCTGCGGGCGGCTGGCCAGCGCGCGGCCAATGGCCAGCTGCTGCTGTTGCCCGCCGGAAAGATCGCCCCCGCGCCGCTGCTTCATGCTTTTCAGCACCGGAAACAGCTGATAAATCTCTTCCGGCACCGCGCGCGCGTCGCGGGCGGGAAAGCGGGACAGCCCCATCAGCAGATTCTCCTCAACCGTCAGGCGTGGAAAAATCTCCCGCCCCTGGGGCACGTAGGCGATCCCCGACTGCACCCGCTGGTGCGGTTTACGGTGGGTGATATTCTTCTCCTGCCACAGCACCTCGCCGCTGCGCGCCGGGATCAGCCCCATCAGGCACTTCAGCAAAGTGGTTTTCCCCACCCCGTTGCGTCCGAGCAGGCAGGTGACCTCCCCCTGACGCGCGGCAAAATCGACGCCGCGCAGAATATGGCTGCCGCCATAATATTGATGTAGTTGATTAACCTGTAGCATCCGCGCTCCTTAGCGTCCGAGATAAACTTCAATTACCTGTTCGTTGGCCTGCACCTCGCGCAGCGATCCTTCCGCCAGCACCTGTCCCTGATGCAGCACCGTCACCCGGTCGGCGATGGTCTCGACAAAGCCCATATCATGCTCAACCACCATCAGCGAATGCTGACCGGCAAGGGTGCGGAACAGCTCGGCCGTATACTCCGTTTCTGCATCGGTCATCCCGGCTGCGGGCTCGTCCAGCAGCAGCAGATGCGGCTCCTGCACCAGCAGCATGCCGATCTCAAGAAACTGCTTTTGCCCGTGCGACAGCAGCCCCGCCGGCCGATGGCGTTCGCCCTCCAGGCGCAGCAGGCGCAGGGTTTCGCTGATTCGGTCGGCCTGCTCGCTGTTCAGGCGCGCCCGCAGGCTGGCCCACACCGATTTATCACCTTTCATTGCCAGTTCGAGATTCTCTGCCACCGTCAGCGCCTCAAAGACCGTCGGTTTCTGGAACTTGCGTCCGATCCCCTGCCGGGCGATGGCGATGGGATCGAGGGTCGTTAAGTCCACCGACTGATCGTAAAGCGCCCTGCCGCTCTGCGGCCGGGTTTTGCCGGTGATGACGTCCATCAGGGTGGTTTTACCGGCGCCGTTCGGCCCAATCACGCAGCGCAGTTCGCCGACGCCAATCTGCAGCGACAGGTCGGTCAGCGCCTGAAAACCGTCAAAGTTGACGTTAATCTTTTCCAGCTGCAGCACCGGATCGGTCTGCTCACGAAAACGGTCCGTCGGCAGCTGGCGGGTAAAGAGCTCTTCATCCGGTTGCATCAGCGATCTCCTTTACGCAGCAGGCCAATAACGCCACGCGGTAAAAACAACGTCACGATAATAAAAATCAGCCCCAGAAACAGCTGCCAGTACTCCGGCATCGCCATGGTAAAGTAGCTCTTCGCGCCGTTGACCAGCCCTGCGCCAAGAACCGGGCCGATTAGGGTTCCACGACCGCCCAGCGCCACCCAGATGGCCGCTTCGATAGAGTTGGTTGGCGACATTTCGCTGGGGTTGATGATCCCGACCTGCGGCACGTACAGCGCCCCTGCCAGGCCGCACAGCACGGCAGAAAGCGTCCAGACCAGCAGCTTAAATCCGCGCGGGTCGTAGCCGCAGAACATCAGGCGGTTTTCAGCATCGCGCACCGCCGTCAGCACGCGGCCAAATTTGCTTTGCGCCAGCAAATAGCCAATCCACAGAGTGAGCAACAGCAGCAGCACCGTCGCCATAAACAGCGCTGCCCGGGTACCAATGGCGGTGACGGGGAAACCGAGCAGCGTGGTAAAGCCGGTAAAGCCGTTATTACCGCCAAAGCCGGTTTCGTTGCGGAAAAAAAGCAGCATTCCGGCGTAGGTCAGCGCCTGGGTCATGATCGAAAAATAGACGCCTTTGATTTTCGAGCGAAAGGCAAACCAGCCAAACACCAGCGCCAGCAGACCGGGCACCAGCACCACCAGCAGCATCGCCCAGGCAAAATGCTGGGTGCCCCACCAGAACCACGGCAACTCGCTCCACGATAAAAACGACATAAAGGCCGGTAGTCCGTCGCCCGCCGCCTGGCGCATCAGATACATGCCCATGGCGTAGCCGCCGAGGGCAAAAAAGATCCCATGGCCAAGCGAGAGCATCCCGGCATAGCCCCAGACTAAATCCAGCGCGACGGCGACAATAGCGTAGCAGAGGATCTTACCGGTTAGCGTCAGCAGCCAGGCGGAAACCGCCAGCGGATGCGTAGCAGGCAGCAGCGCCAGAAACGGCATACTCAGCAGGCCCAACAGCAGCAGAATGCCGATCCACCGCAGCGGGCGCGGCGCTTTGCGCGCCAGCGTTAAGGTAACAGGTTGGCTCATCAGTCAATAACCCTCCCTTTGAGGGCGAACAGTCCCTGAGGACGTTTCTGGATAAACAGGATAATCAGTACCAGTATCAGGATTTTGCCCAGCACGGCCCCCATTTGCGGCTCAAGGATTTTGTTAAAGATGCCAAGACCAAACGCCGCCGCCACGCTGCCGGCCAGTTGACCGACGCCGCCGAGCACCACCACGAGGAAGGAGTCGATAATGTAGCCCTGGCCCAGCTCTGGCCCGACGTTGCCGAGCTGCGATAGCGCAACGCCGCCCAGTCCGGCAATACCGGAGCCGAGACCAAACGCCAGCATATCGACCCGGCCGGTAGGGACGCCGCAGCAGGCCGCCATCGCGCGGTTCTGCGTCACCGCCCGCACGTTCATCCCCAGGCGGGTTTTGTTCAGCGTCAACCAGGTGAAGAGCAGCACCAGCAGCACAAAGGCCAGTACCGCCAGACGGTTCCACGGCAGGATAAGATTCGGCAGAACCTGCACGCCGCCGGAAAGCCACGCCGGATTGGCGACCTCGACGTTCTGCGCACCAAACAGCATCCGCACCAGCTGGATCAGCATCAGGCTGATCCCCCAGGTGGCCAGCAGCGTCTCCAGCGGGCGACCGTAGAGATGACGGATCACGGTGCGCTCCAGCGCCATGCCGATCCCGCCGGCAATCAGAAACGCCACCGGCAGCGCAATCAGCGGATAGAAGGCCAGCCACTGCGGGGCCAGCTGCGCCAGCGCCTGCTGAACCAGCCAGCAGCTGTAGGCGCCAATCATCAGCATTTCGCCGTGGGCCATGTTGATGACCCCCAGCAGTCCGTAGGTGATCGCCAGGCCGAGCGCGGCGAGCAGCAGGACAGAGCCGAGGGAGAGGCCCATAAACGCCTGTCCGAGCAGATCGCCCAGCAGCAGGCGGTGCTGGATTTTGCTCAGGCTCTCCTGCGCCGCCGCGCGGATCGCCGGGTCTGGCTCATGCCGGGCGTCGGTATAAGGCGTCAGCAGCGCCTGGGTTTCCGGGTCGCCTGAGTGACCGAGCCGTTCAATGGCCGCCAGCCTCTGCGCAGGCTGCGGACTGGTTAGCTGCAGACGAGCAAGCGCAATTTCCAGCAGCGATTTGACCGCGCCGTCGGTTTCCGCCGTCAGGCGCTGCTGTAACAGGCCCGCCATTTCTGGCGTCGCTTCGCGCTGGAGGATTTTTGCCGCAGAGGCCCTTTCCGTGACGTTGTCACTGACCAGCTGATGCGTGGCCAGCGCCCCTGCCGCGAGGTTACGCAGACGATTGGTCAGGCGTACCGGTTTTATTGTTCCTTCGGGAGCCGCAACCGCGCCCAGCGCCAGTAGCTTATCACCCTGCTTGCTGAACGCATGACCGCGACTATCCGATTGTAATGTCTCGCTTTTCAGCGCCCTTAGCAGCGGTAAACGCGGCGCTGCAGGCGCGACGGCCCACTGCTCAAGCAGCAGCGCCTGTTGGCTGCGGGTGGCTGCCACGAAATCGTCGGCGTCGGCTGCCTGCGCCCGCCACGGCATCAATACCAGCAGCAGCGCAAAATAACTCATAAGGCGCAATGGGTTCATGGTGGTCCTCCTTACCCGGGAAATCGGGCCGTGCCCGAACGACAGAATCCGTCACCCCGGCTTAGCGCCGGGGTTCAACGTTTAGTTACTGGCGCTTTTTACCGGGTGATCCGGTTTTTTGTCGTTTCCGGCGATCCACGGGCTCCACGGCTGGGCGCGAACGGGTGCTTCAGTCTGCCAGACCACGTTAAACTGGCCGTTGCTTTCGATTTCACCGATCATGACCGGTTTATGCAGGTGATGGTTGGTCGCATCCATCGTCAGGGTGAAGCCCGACGGCGCTTTAAAGGTCTGACCGGCCATGGCTTCCCGAACTTTATCGACATCGGTGGTCCCCGCTTTGGTTACCGCCTGGGCCCACATATGCAGACCGACCCAGGTTGCTTCCATCGGATCGTTGGTGACCACACTATCCGCGTTCGGCAGCTTATGCGCTTTGGCCCAGGCGCGATAATCGGCGACAAACTGTTTGTTGGTAGGGTTATCCACGGATTCGAAGTAGTTCCACGCCGCGAGATTGCCCACCAGCGGTTTGGTATCAATCCCGCGCAGCTCCTCTTCACCCACCGAGAAGGCCACTACCGGAACATCGGTCGCTTTTAGCCCCTGGTTAGCCAGCTCTTTATAGAACGGAACGTTGGAATCACCGTTGATCGTGGAAACCACCGCCGTTTTACCGCCGGCGGAAAACTTCTTAATGTTGGCGACGATGGTCTGGTAATCGCTATAGCCGAACGGGGTATAGACCTCTTCGATGTCTTTATCCTGAATGCCTTTGGCGTGCAGGAACGCGCGGAGAATTTTGTTGGTGGTGCGCGGATAAACGTAGTCGGTACCCAGCAGGAAGAAGCGCTTCGCCCCGCCGCCGTCTTCGCTCAGCAGATATTCCACCGCCGGGATAGCCTGTTGATTCGGCGCTGCGCCGGTGTAGAAGACGTTCGGCGACATCTCCTCGCCTTCATACTGTACCGGGTAGAAAAGCAGGCCGTTCAGCTCTTCAAATACCGGCAGAACCGATTTGCGCGACACCGAGGTCCAGCAGCCGAACACCGCCGCGACCTTATCCTGCGTAAGCAGCTGACGCGCCTTTTCCGCAAACAGCGGCCAGTTTGAGGCCGGGTCAACGACCACCGGCTCCAGCTTTTTACCCAGCACGCCCCCTTTGGCGTTAATGTCGTCGATCGCCATCAGGGCGACCTCTTTAAGCGGGGTTTCGGAAATCGCCATCGTCCCGGAGAGCGAATGCATAATCCCGACTTTGATGGTGTCGGCGGCGTATACCTGCAAGGAGAAGCCCATGCTGATAACAGAGGCGGAGAGAGCAAAAGCTTTTAATAGTGTTCGACGCTGCATGTGTGTCACTCCTGAATAGCGCAAAAACAAAAATGAATTAACGACTAACCGGAAGTGATAAGGCAAAAACAATGCCAGCTTTTGCAGGGGCGTGAAAGCGTGATGAACCAGACGGGAAAAGCGAAGCGACGGGCAGCGTTGCCTTAAAATAGTGCAACGCTGCGCTATAAAAGCGTTACCAGACCTGAGCGGCGATACCGGTGACCAGACGGACCTTGTCCCACTGCTGGGCTTCCGTCAGCGAGTTCCCCTCTTCGGTAGAGGCAAAACCGCATTGCGGGCTAAGGCAAATTTGCTCCAGCGGGACGTACTGCGCCGCCTCCCGCAAACGCGCCTTCACGCCTTCCGGGTTTTCCAGCTCGCCATTTTTAGTGGTGATCAGACCCAGCACCACCTGCTGATGGCCAGGGCGGATAAAGCGCAGCGGCGCGAAGTCGCCGGAACGGTCGTTATCGTACTCCAGGAAGAAGGCATCGATGTTCACTCCACCGAACAGCACTTCGGCAACCGGCTCGTACCCGCCCTCGGATATCCAGGTTGAACGGAAGTTACCGCGGCATACGTGCAGACCAACGGTCAGATCCTGCGGTTTTCCCTCGAGGGCCTGATTCAGCACGCGGGCATAGATGCGCGCCAGCTCATCGGGATCTTCGCCGCGATCGCGTACCTGCTGGCGCTGTTCATCGGAGCACAGATAGGCCCAGACGGTGTCATCAAGCTGTAAATAGCGGCAGCCCGCATCGTAGAAGGCGCGGATGGCATCGCGCCAGGTGGTCGCCAGATCGTCGAAATAGTCAGCGAGGTCCGGATAAACCGTCGCGTCAATATCTTTGCGCCCGCCGCGGAAGTGTAAAACGCTTGGGCTGGGGATGGTCATTTTCGGCTGCGCGCTGCCGCTGATGCTCTTCAGATAGCGAAAATCCTCCAGCATCGGGTGATCGCCAAAGGCCAGTTTACCGGTGACGCGTACCCCGTGCGCTTTGGTCTGTACCCCGTTGAACTGGATACCCTTTTCGGAATCGTAGCGTTCGACGCCCTGCAAGCCGTCAAAGAAATCAAAGTGCCACCACGCGCGGCGGAACTCACCGTCGGTCACCACGTGCAGCCCGCACTCGCACTGCTGCTGCACCAGATGACGAATAGCTTCATTTTCTATCTGCCGTAGCTGCTGCGCGTCAATAGCGCCTGCAGCCAGCTGTTGGCGAGCCTGTTTGATGGCGTCCGGACGTAAAAAACTGCCGACGATATCTGCGCGGAACGGGGCCTGATGACGTTGCATGGTGTCTCCTTAGCGGCGGGCAAGGTTAATTGCCCACCGTGATAGTTCATTATTTGAATATTTAGACTTCTGGATGTCTATATGTCCAGATACTGTCATGCAGACGATTCATCGGCAAACGAGAATAATTCATGGCACATGAAATAAATTCATTTTGCGAAAGGTAGCCCTTCATCTTCCCAGCCTGTCAGGCCGCCGAGCATCATTTTTACCGGACGTCCCAGCAGCGCCAGCTTCATGGCGGCAACATCTGCTCCGTTGCAATGCGGCCCGGCGCAGTAAACCACAAACAGCGTATCCTCAGGCCACTGCGCCATTCGGGTTGCATCAATTTGTCGGTGCGGTAAATGCAGGGCCCCCGGCAGATGACGACGGGCAAAGGTTTCCTCACTGCCGACGACATGTAGCAGAACAAAATCCACGTCTTCTTCGCGCATCGCGCTGTAGACATCGGCGCAGTCAGTTTCGAGGCTTAGCTTATGACGAAACCAGGCGGCGGCATCGGTAGAGCTGGCGGGGGTAATCGCGGTTACAACACTCATGGCATCTTCTCCTTGTCTGTGGTACCACTACTTTAATTAACCGCCTGCACGACATCTGCCGATAACCATGACTGAAAACGCTGAAATCATGACAACCCCATCCGTGACGTTGTCACGCCACCGGGTGGTTGCCCTCGCCTACGATGGCCTGTGTACCTTTGAATTTGGCGTCGCGGTAGAGATCTTCGGCCTGCCGCGTCCGGAAATGGGCGAGCGCTGGTATCGTTTCGCCGTGGCCGCGGTGGATGAAGGCGAGCTGCGGGCAACCGGCGGGATACGTCTGATGACCGACGGCGGCATGTCGTTGTTAAGCGAAGCGGACACGATCGTAGTGCCCGGCTGGCGCAGTATCGATTCCCCTGTGCCGCCTGACCTGTGCCAGGCATTGGTTGCCGCCTATGCGCGGGGCTGCCGGATAATTTCGATCTGCTCCGGGGTGTTCGTTCTGGCCGCTGCCGGGTTGCTTAACGGCCGCCAGGCGACCACCCACTGGCGCTACACCGATCAGCTGCGGGCGCGTTTTCCGCTGATTGAAGTCATTGATGACGTGCTGTACGTCGGCGCTGAGGGCGTGATGACCTCCGCAGGCAGCGCCGCAGGAATCGATTTATGTCTGCATCTGGTGCGCGAGGACTTCGGTATTGATGCGGCGAATATTGTCGCGCGGCGTTTAGTGGTGTCCCCCCATCGCGACGGCGGACAGGCGCAGCAGATTGTTCGGCCGGTAGCCAAAGCGCGAGAAAGCCAGCGACTCGGACTATTATTCGATTTTCTGCACCAGAATCTCGCCGCCAACCATACCGTGGCATCGCTGGCGGAAAGAGCCGGTATGGGCTCACGGACCTTTTTACGCCGTTTTGAAGACGCTACCGGTAAAACCCCTGCCCGCTGGCTGCTTGATGAGCGACTGCTGCGCGCGACCCAGCATTTAACCCACAGCCGCCTGAGCGTTGAGCAGATTGCCGAGCTTTGCGGTTTCGCGAATGCCAGCACCCTGCGCCATCACTTCCGCCAGCAGTATGCGCTTAGCCCGTTGCAGTATCGAAAGACAATGCAGAGTGAAACAAACCGAGCGTAATTTATCAGCGATATTGTCGCTCGGAGGAATGTGGTAAGTGATTGTTTTGCTGGCTCTGTTACTTCACGTGTCATCTTAGATACGCGCATATCGCTAGTGCGAGACACTGGGCCGTCAATTCATATTCTATGGCCAGTGAACGATAAGCCTGGCCGGAAAAATCGTGCCGGCATATTGATACCGGCCGAAAGCGACTACGCGGTTATTCATTCAAAGGCAATGTGAAAACCACCGCAATTGTCGTCGTCTTTTATCGATATAAATCAGTCTGCGGAGATGAGCTTAAAAGAAATAAACCGCCCGAAATATAAGGCGGTTTTTTGAATATCCAGACAGCCGTTATTTAATGACATCCGGGTCTTCAGGGACTACCGGATCGTTTACGTCCGGACTTTCAGGTAAATCTTCGTCAGGTAAAGGGTCAGTACCCGGTAGCGGTTCAGTAATATCTGGGCGTTCTACCATAATGCCTCCTAAACAACGTGTGAAAGGGCTATTTGCTTTTGTTCGGTTTCTGGCTGCCTTTATCATCTTCAGGCATTTTTTTCGGCTGTTTTGGCTGGTCTTTTTCTGAATTTACAGTTGAAGATTTCATAGGAAACTCCATTATCATATGTAGCGTTGTGCTACTCGTTAACTATAGTGCAGAATGAATTATAGCTAAGGAGTTATTGAGTAAATCGCTATTCAATGAGGTAATTTTTAATATGAGTATTGATATCGTTAAAGATTATTTAAAAAGTATTTTTTTACCGCTTGTGCTTGTTAATTACCAATTTCCTGCTGCTCTGTGTGGTTTCGCCAATGGCTGTATCCTGCGCCATCAATTCCGCCAGCAGTAGATGCTTAGCCCGTTGCAGCATCAAAAGAGTATACAGCCTGACCGATATGCGGCTTTTTGGTCCGTGAAATAGTCACTATCGGCAATTTGTTAAGCATTTGTTTAGATTGCGCAAGTTAAGATATGTTCAACAACCGTAAACCTGTTCAATGAGGACAATTTAGCGCATAGCAAAACTAATGGAGGTTAATCATGCTGGGAAATATGCATGTATTTATGGCAGTTCTGGGAACCATTCTGTTCTTTGGATTTCTTGCCGCGTATCTAAGCCACAAATGGGATGACTGATGAACGACGATAATCCCCACCCGTAAACGCCCCCTGCTGCTGATGCACCAGGGGGCGTTTTTGTTAGCGTGATTTTTCTTGGTAAAGCTATTTAACCTCTGGCCCGTGCCATTCAAGTTTATTTCTCATTTCCTCCGGAACCAAAGAGAACAGAGAAGAAATTCTCTTCAATTGATGCTCGTATAAGAAACTTTTCTTTTCACTACAGTCCTCATAGTACCAGCGAGCATTTTTATTTAAAAAGCAAATATCTAAATCATTAAAATCATCATACTTCAACAGTAAGTAAAATTCATGTATAAGCTGAGATTCATAATATACAGACCTATCCCTTGCTTTAAAAAAAGCACCATGAGTGGACACGCTTCTTATTTGCAACAAACTCCCTTGAAGGATATCTAAGTATATGTCTTTTTTCCCATAACATGATAGCGGGGGCTACAACCTTACCAACGCCCCAACCTGCAACCCACATTGCTGCATCAGCCAGAGCCTCCTTAACCCATAACTTTAATCCGAGGTATCAGATTCAAATATCGCTGACCGCAGACAGGCTCGTGATGAGCCATGTTATACTTGTTGATTACTGCCAAGGAGGGAGAAATATGCGTATCAATACCAAAATGAGGTTGGCAGCACTGTTATACCTTATGGCGGCCTACGCTGTTGCCCTGCCGGCACTGGCGCTGTTCACGGACCTGGTGATAAACGGCGGGATTATTGATATGTGGCAAGGCTCGTATTCATTTTTGAACCTTCTTGATCTGCGTAAAATTCTTTATCTGCAGTTTGCCGGGCTGGGCGCTATCCTGGGTTTTGTCTACTGGCTATTTTTCTTTAGAAAATACCGTCATCACGATCCGCTGGATAAATATTTTAAGTAGCGCCGGGCGCTACTTATTGATTTATCCTGCAGGTTCATCGCTCAGCAGTTAATCACTACGTCAGAAATATCGCATTGCCGCTATTCCCTGCGCTGAATATCGGATAGTCAGCAGCGGCAATGCTTACCTGCCCTTTCGGCTCGATGGCGGTTTGACAGCGAACGGTTAATTCAGGGCCAGACAGGCGTCTGTGATTAACGCCCAGATTATGCCGCCACGCGCACAGCTCTGGGTGCTATTTACCCTGAAGTTCCCTGCGAATAATTTCCGCCCCGGCGCTTAACGCATTGAGCTTGCCGGTTGCGACCCGCCGCGATAGCGGCGCCATACCGCAGTTGGTTGAAGGATAAAGCTTATCGGCATCAACAAACTGCAGCGCCTTACGTAAGGTTGCGGCGACCTCCTCCGGCGTTTCGATCGCATTGGTCGCCACGTCGATAGCGCCCACCATCACTTTTTTACCGCGAATCAGTTCAAGCAGATCCATGGGAACATGCGAGTTATGACATTCCAGCGAAATGATATCGATGCTGGAGGTTTGCAGTTGAGGAAACGCTTCTTCATACTGTCTCCACTCCGTCCCCAGCGTCTTTTTCCAGTCGGTATTGGCTTTGATGCCATATCCATAGCAGATATGCACCGCGGTTTCGCATTTGAGTCCTTCAACGGCTCTTTCTAATGCCGCGATCCCCCAGTCATTGACCTCGTCAAAGAATACGTTAAAGGCGGGCTCGTCAAACTGAATAATATCAACGCCGGCGGCCTCCAACTCTTTGGCTTCCTGATTGAGTATTTTCGCAAATTCCCAGGCGAGTTTTTCGCGGCTCTTATAGTGATCGTCATAGAGCGTATCAATCATAGTCATCGGCCCGGGGAGCGCCCATTTGATCGGCTGTTTGGTAAGCTGACGTAAAAAACGCGCATCTTCAACAAAAACGGGCTTTTGCCGCTCGACGGCCCCCACGACGGTCGGGACGCTTGCATCATAGCGATTACGGATTTTGACGACTTCGCGCTTTGCGAAATCCACGCCGCTGAGGTGCTCAATAAACGTGGTGACAAAGTGCTGGCGCGTTTGTTCGCCATCGCTGACGATATCAATGCCGGCGCGTAGCTGATCGAATAAGGACAAACTCAGTGCATCTTTTTTCCCGTCGATTAATTCCTGGCTTTCGAGTTTCCATGCAGACCATAGTTTCTCAGGCTCTGCAAGCCAGGAAGGTTTCGGTAAACTGCCGGCCGTTGAAGTAGGAAGTAATTTTTTCATTATAAATAGCCTTATATCTGCGATGGATTAAAGAGCGGAATAAGCAGACCACTGCTCAAGAATATTTTTATACGGTTTGATAAAGTGCTCTTCAGTAAACTTTCCCTGCTCTATAGCCAGCTGGCTACGCTCTTCCCGGTCATAAACTATTTTGGTTAACGAATGATCCTGATGATTCAGATCCGGCTGATAGCACAGTCCTGCTGCGGAGTTAGCGTTGTAGATCTCAGGCCGGTATATCTTCTGGAACGTCTCCATCGTGCTGATGGTACTCATCAGCTCAAGGCTGCTGTAATCGCTCAGTAAATCTCCGGTAAAATAAAATGCCAAAGGCGCTACGCTGTTTTTCGGCATAAAATAGCGGACCTGCAGGCCCATTTTTGCAAAATACTGCTCGGTCAAAGACGAGGCGTTTGGCCGATACTCAAGGCCTAATACCGGATGGCGGTTTCCGGTCTGCTGATAGGTGTCTTTACTGGACACGCTGAGGCAGATCACCGGCGGCTTTTTGAAATTGGTTTTATATTCGGCGGAGTGAACGAAATGCTTAAAGATCTTCCCGTGCAAGTCGCCAAAATCATCTGGGATGCTAAAGCCTGAACGTTGTTTATTATGGTCCGGTAGCAATACGCTGAAGTCATAGTCGCGAACATACGAGGAGAAATTATTGCCAACGATGCCTTCAATACGCTCACCCGTTCTTTTATCAATAATTGTGGTTTGCAATATCTCAATCGCCGGAAAGGTGGTTCCAGTCTCTTCAATAACCATTTCCACGGAAATAATATTCAACGCAACAGAGTAGCGATCGCTTTTGGGATTATCCCAATGCGCCAGCGTATTGAACCGATTGTCTATCATGATTAAGGTGTTGCGCAAATTCTCCTGCCGATTTTTGCCGCGAGCCAGATTAGCAAAGTTGGTCGTAATACGCGTACTTTCCGAGGGGTTATAGTTTTCATCAAACAGTGTGCTTTTAATGGTAAACGTAAAATCTTTATTCATGGCGATCTGGCATCCTGGTTTTGCAATGAAAAGTGATTATCGGACGAATTCCCGGCGTTAACGGATTTGCTCGCCAGCACTCTTCATGTTGCCAATAAGTTAATATTAGCTAATTTATGCCAGAGCCCCGCAAGGAGGGAAAGCGACTTAATTTCATTGCAACATGAGCCATTTTCATGATCTGGATCACAGCATGGTTCAGCATCGCTGTAGGCGGGGATTGAGAGGATTCGCGGCGGGCGCAGGCGCTCAGATGGCCGCTACCGGGCCGCATAAATCGAAGCGCGGCGATCGGAAGGCCGCGCGAAGATAACTCGTTTTTACGCCTGTACGAGGCTATCCGCTGTGTTCACCGGCCAGCGTATCTCTCCTACGCCGTTCAGTTCGGGCAGGGCAAACAAGAACCCCTGAAATCGCTTGATACCTGCGGATTCAAGCCAGCACCACTCTTCGATACGTTCAATCCCTTCCGCCACCACCGCAATTTCCAGCTCATGACAGCAGCTGATGATAGAACGGACGACGGCCTGCTTAGGGCCGCTCAGGTGGATATTGGTAATAATCTCACGATCGATTTTGACTTTGTCAGGCTGGATTTTGGTTAACAACGACAGTCCGGCATAACCGGCACCAAAATCATCAATAGCCAGCCCCATTCCGGAGACGCGCAGTTTTTTAATCGCACTACTAAACTGGCTGAAACCGGAGATCATTTCGTCTTCAGTCACTTCTACGATAACCTGTTCAGGCATCAACCCATACTTTTTAATTTCCTGCAGCAGGAATTCCACGGCATCGGGAACCACCACCAAAGACATCGGCAGAATATTAATGGATATTTTATGATCGCCGATGTCTATTTCTTTTGCCAGCGCGAAAGCCACCGATTTAGAGTTGAGGTCAATTTCATAACGTTTATTATGGTCGATTGAAGCAAAAAAGCTCGCCGGACTCCCACCATCTTTATTACGAATAAGCGCTTCCAGTGAAGTGATATGACCGGCCAGGGGCTCAATAATGGGCTGAAATGCAAACTGGCAGCATTGAGTATCAACTGGGGAGCGTTCAGGTGTATGAAAAGGCGATCTTTGTGGGATAACTGACCATTTTTCAGGCTGGAAATACTGGGAAACCGGGAGAGCTCTTTTTTGCGTTATAAACGTATGAATAAATTTATAAACGCGCTCTTCCGTCAGAAGATAGCTCTTCAACTTGCTTAGCTGGCGAACGGTTTTCAGCACGGCATCGGCTTCTAGCGTATCCAGATCAAAGTACATCATACCGACGTTTTCGAAGCGCCTGCGCGGGGCGTAATCTCGCATCAGCTCGACGACACCAAAGTGTCGGCTGTCGTGTTTAATCTTGCTGAAGAGCTGCTCCAGAATACTTTCGTCACCTTCAAGCACTTGAAGGATAACATTATCTTTAAAAAGAAGAATGCCTGAAACGCCATGAGACATGTTATTAACATTCGCTTTTTCAACCAGCAAAGAGAGATTAATTTCATGAGTTAAAGGTATCTGACTTCTGTAAATCAGGGTTGTCAGCATAATCCCATCCAGATTTTTGCCAGGAGAAAAGAGACTGTGTAACACACTTTCACTTTTAAACACAGCTTATTTATAATATTTTGCATCCATCCACAAATCCAACTGGAGACTTATCCTTAATATAAAAAATACATGCCCCCACCGCTAATAAAGACCTCTTAAAGCCAAAAATAAATTTATAATATCCGATGAGGCCCCTGGTAGATTCAGAAATATAAAAAATGCATCCAGGCTATTTGTTTTCTGTTTATCAGGCCGCAATGGCATGAAAAATATAAAGAGCAAGATGAAGCGGCTAAAGCTGGCTAGTGTCGCTGTCCTGACAAATATATCCCTGCTCGCGCATGCGCAGTAGACTCTCGGCGCTGGCGCAGACCATACCCGTTGTCAGCATTTCAAAACCAAAACGGCGGTAGAAGCCGACTTTATCCACCACCGAATAGATAAAGGTTTTGCCAAACGGCCTCAGCCGCTCGCTGACCGCCTGCATCAGCAACTTCCCGTATCCCTTCCCCTGGCAGTTCGGGGCCACCGCAACATCCGCAAGATAGCTGCACCAGGTCAGATCGCTAATCGCGCGGGCAACGGCGACCAGCTGACCCTTTTCATAGCCAAACCAGCAAAAAGTACTATGACGAAACGCCCGTTCAACCAATGCCACATCGCGCTGATTAAGTCCCGCATCGGCAATGATCTCCGCAACCCTGCGCCAGTCAACAGACTCCAGGTGCTCTTTCTCTTTTAATACCATCATGATATTGCCCTAAACTCGCCAGCCCTGGCTTTCAGCATAGCTGAACGACGCTGAAAAAAGAGAGGCCGGCCCGCCAGGCCAATAGCATATTATGCTGTGGTAAAAACTATGGCCTCGGGAAATCTTCTGATACCCTGCGGAAAAACCAGCGCATTTATGCTTGCAGCAGGCGGTTAACCCGCCAGCCAGCAGAATTAAATAAAATCAGAACGTTTTCCGTCGGCAAAAAATGGGCAAAAAAAACCGCCATGTGACCTGGCGGTGAATGAATGCTTGCATGGATAGATTGTATTTTGCATTTTTACGTGCAGAGCACGAGCAGCTCTGTCTACGTCTCTAATCGGTACGCTACCACAGGCTACTTCAATGAAAGCTAAACGGCGGTGGCGCTCATAGCTTTTCCACCAGCGCCTTAAGTTGACTAATCAGCTCATCTTTCTCCCCCTCCCCGTTCCCCGTAACGGGCCAGGTGGACTGGCGGATAATCAGGCGCGTGGGCAGCAGTTCGCGAATTTTCAGCTGTGGGGCAGCCATAAGCTTGATCAGCAGCTCGACCGCCCTTTTCCCCAGCACGTTGAAATCCTGGGCGACGGTGGTCAGCGGCGGCTGGAAGTAGAGGCTGTCCGCCGTGTCATCATAACCGGTCACCGAGATGGCCTGGCTGCCGGTACGATAAAGCTGCGCCAGCGCGCTCAGCACCCCGAGCGCCATTTGATCGTTAGCGACCACGATCGCGCTAATGCGCGGATGCTGATGCAGCAGCTCGAACGTTTTACTCCAGCCGCTGGCGGCACTCCAGTCGCCAAACACCGTTACCGCATTACTGACGCCCAGGCGGTGCAGCGCCTCGCGCCAGCTGCTGAGCCGCATTCGCGCGGAGATCGAGCTTTCCGGCCCGGCAAGCAGTCCGAACTCGCGGTGTCCGGCGTCCCACAAATGCCGCACGCAGGCGCCACATCCATCACGATGATCGAAACGCACGCCGCAAACGTCGGCCTCCGGCGAAACATCGAGAAACATGCAGGCTATATCTGGATTCTCCGCCACCAGACGCTCCGCAAGACTACTTTCCAGCGGCAGGCTGATAATCGCTCCGCGAATATGCTGGGCGCGAAACTCATTGAGTCGCGCCTGCAGAGACGCGTAATCGACCTGCACCGGCATCGCAATTGAGACCTCAAGCTGATGCAAACCAGCATAGCTTTTCACCGCCGCGGCGATTTGCGAAGGCGCGTGCAGCGTCAGCGAGGCGGTAATCAGCCCAATCGACGGCGCGGACTTACCCGCCAGCAGCTGCGCGGAGCGGTTTGGTACATAGCGCAGCGTCTGCATCGCGCGGATCACTTTTTCGCGGGTTCGTTCGGACACCACCCCAGGATTATTCAGCACCCGGGAGACCGTTTGCTGAGAAACGCCGGCCTCGCGGGCCACATCGTCAAGCGTTGCCAGGCGACGCTGCATAGTGCACTCCTTCTGAATCAAAACCTCAATGTCGTCCGCTAACATTTTATGTTTAAAAGACGACAAAAATCAGCTGTTTTCCCAGCTTTTCGTGATCGCCGGTGGGTTTCATTTTCGCCAATATTGCGGCTATAGCGAAAATAACTGATAACAAAATCATATTATCTAGCGAACGACATTTTTATCACTTATCCGTCAGGAATGCGTATGCAACAACACCACTCTATTTCCGCCGCAGCAGCCACGTTCCATCAGATTCTCGCCCGCGAGGATTGGCAGAACCAGACCATTACCCATCTCAACCGTTTACCGGCCCACCCGACTTTCGCCAGCTGGCGCGATACCGACGCCGCGCGGAACAACCAGCCCTCGGCGTTCCGCCGCCGGCTTGACGGCCAGTGGCAATTCTCCTGGGCCCGCAGCCCGTTTGACGTGGATGCCCGCTGGCTGCAGGACGATCTGCCGGACAGCCGCAGTACGCCGGTACCCTCAAACTGGCAAATGCAGGGCTACGATGCGCCCATCTATACCAACGTTCGCTACCCTATCGACACCACCCCGCCGCGCGTTCCGCACGAGAACCCGACCGGTTGCTACTCATTGACCTTTCGCGTTGATGAGAACTGGCGGGCCGACGGCCAGACGCAGATTATCTTCGATGGCGTCAACTCCGCGTTTCATCTGTGGTGCAACGGCGAATGGGTCGGTTATTCGCAGGATAGTCGCCTGCCAGCGGCCTTCGATCTCTCCCCCTATCTTCAGCCGGGCGATAACCGTATCTGCGTGATGGTGATGCGCTGGAGCGCGGGAACCTGGCTTGAGGATCAGGATATGTGGCGCATGAGCGGTATCTTCCGCTCGGTCTGGCTGCTGAATAAACCGACGCTGCACCTCTGCGACGTCCAGCTTACGCCGCAGCTGGATGCCCTCTACCGCGATGCCGAACTGCTGGTGAACTTAAGCGTCGCCGCACCGGTCGCGCTGCTGGAGGAGCTGACGGTGAAAGTCGAACTGTGGGATGACGATCGCCTGGTCGCCAGCCACCAGCAGTCGCCCGGTTCGCCGATTATCGATGAGCGCGGAAACTATGCGGAGCGCGCGGCCATTCGTCTGCCGGTAGAACGTCCGGCGCTATGGAGCGCGGAAACGCCAGACTGCTATCGGGCGGTCGTGTCGCTATGGCGCGCTGATGAACCGATCGAGGCCGAAGCCTGGGATATCGGTTTCCGCCGCGTTGAAATCAAAAACGGCCTGCTGCTGTTGAACGGCAAACCGCTGCTGATCCGCGGCGTCAACCGTCACGAGCATCACCACCAGCGCGGACAGGTCGTTACCGAAGAGGATATGGTGCAGGATATTCTGTTGATGAAGCAGAACAACTTTAACGCCGTACGCTGCTCGCATTATCCAAACACCCCACGCTGGTACGAGCTGTGCAACCGCTACGGCCTGTACGTCGTTGATGAGGCCAATATAGAAACCCACGGCATGGTGCCGATGAATCGAATATCCGACGATCCGGCCTGGCTACCGGCCTTCAGCGCCCGCGTCAGTCGAATGCTGCAAAGCAACCGCAACCATCCGTCCATTATTATCTGGTCACTGGGGAATGAGTCCGGCGGCGGCGGTAACCATGAAGCGATGTATCACTGGCTGAAGCGCAACGATCCCTCTCGCCCGGTACAGTACGAAGGCGGCGGCGCCGACAGCACCACCACTGATATTATCTGCCCGATGTACGCCCGCGTTGACCGCGACCAGCCGATTCCGACGGTGCCGAAATGGGGAATCAAAAAGTGGATCAGTCTGCCTGGAGAACAACGCCCGCTGATCCTCTGCGAATACGCCCATGCGATGGGTAACAGCCTCGGCAACTTTGCTGATTACTGGCAGGCATTTCGCGACTATCCTCGCCTGCAGGGCGGGTTTATCTGGGACTGGGCGGATCAGGCCATCAGTAAAACCTTCGACGACGGCAGCGTTGGCTGGGCCTACGGCGGTGATTTTGGCGACAAACCGAACGATCGCCAGTTCTGCATGAACGGTCTGGTGTTCCCCGACCGCCGCGCGCATCCTTCCTTAATCGAGGCCAAACATGCGCAGCAGTACTTCCAGTTTGCGCTGCTCGCGCAATCCCCGCTGCGTATCCGCCTCAGCAGCGAATATCTGTTCCGCGCCACCGATAACGAAGAGCTGCGCTGGCAGGTTCAGGCCGCGGGTGAAACTTTTGCTGAGGGTAGCGTGAAGCTGGCGCTTTGCCCGGAGGGCCAGAGTGAGCTGACGTTGTGCGATGCGCTGACGCTGCCCGCCGGCGCGGAAGAGGTGTGGTTGACGCTGGAGGTAGTCCAGCCCCAGGCCACCGTCTGGTCCGACGCCGGGCATCGCGTTGCGTGGCAGCAGTTCCCGCTCGCCGCGCCGCTGGCGCTACGCGGCCCTCGGTCTGCCGGTATCGCGCCAGCGCTGGAGAGCAGCGACGCGGCCTGGATTGTCCGCAGCGGCTCGCAGCAATGGACCATCGATCGGCAAAGCGGTCTGTTAACCCACTGGCAGGTGGACGGCGTGGAACAGCTGCTGACCCCGCTGCGCGACCAGTTTGTGCGCGCACCGCTGGATAACGACATTGGCGTCAGCGAAGTGGAGCGTATTGACCCTAACGCCTGGGTAGAGCGCTGGAAAAGCGCCGGACTTTACGAGCTCAGCGCCCGCTGCGTCCAGTGCGACGCTCAGCGCCTGGCCCATGAAGTGGTTATCGATAGCCGCTGGCACTATCTGCGCGGCGACGAAGCGGTGATTGTCAGCCACTGGCGGATGACATTTGATAGCGAAGGCAAGCTGCATCTGGCGGTCGATGGCGAACGTGCCGGCACCCTGCCGCCGCTGCCGCGCATCGGGCTGAATTTCCAGGTTCCGGACCAGCACCAACCGGTATCCTGGCTCGGCTACGGTCCGCATGAGAACTATCCGGACCGCCGCACCAGCGCCTGCTTCTCCCGCTGGCAGCTGCCGCTGGAGGAGATGACCACGCCGTACATTTTCCCGACGGAAAACGGCCTGCGCTGCGACAGCAAAACGCTGGACTGGGGGCGCTGGCACGTGGGAGGCAACTTCCACTTCTCCGTACAGCCCTATGGCACCACGCAGTTAATGGAGACCGATCACTGGCACTGGATGAAGCCGGAAAACGGCGTCTGGATCACCCTCGACGCTCAGCACATGGGCATCGGCGGCGATGACTCCTGGACGCCCAGCGTACTACAGCAATGGCTGCTGCTTGAGACACAATGGCAATATCAGTTAACGATTCACTTCCAATAATAATCGGGGGCGCAAGCCCCCAACCTTACAGGCATAATAATATGGAATATTCACAATGAAACTCTCTGAACTGGCGCCACGAGAACGGCATAATTTTATATATTTCATGCTGTTCTTTTTCTTCTACTATTTCATCATGTCAGCCTATTTTCCCTTTTTCCCGGTGTGGCTGGCGGAAGTTAACCATCTAACCAAAACCGAGACGGGGATCGTCTTCTCCTCTATTTCGCTATTCGCGATAATCTTCCAGCCGATTTTTGGCCTGATTTCGGATAAGCTCGGTCTGCGCAAGCATCTGCTGTGGACGATTACGATTTTGTTAATCCTGTTTGCCCCCTTTTTTATTTTCGTCTTTTCGCCGCTGCTGCAGATGAATATCATCGCGGGCGCGCTGGTGGGCGGGATTTATCTGGGGATCGTCTTTTCCAGCGGCTCCGGGGCGGTAGAAGCCTATATTGAACGCGTCAGCCGCGCCAACCGTTTTGAATACGGTAAAGTCCGCGTCTCCGGCTGCGTCGGCTGGGCGCTGTGCGCGTCAATCACCGGCATTTTATTTAGTATCGACCCGAACATTACGTTCTGGATCGCCTCCGGTTTCGCTCTGATCCTCGGCGTACTGCTGTGGGTATCAAAGCCGGAGAGTAGCAACAGCGCCGAGGTTATCGATGCCCTGGGCGCCAACCGTCAGGCTTTCTCCATGCGCACCGCCGCAGAGCTTTTGCGGATGCCGCGCTTCTGGGGCTTTATTATTTATGTCGTTGGCGTCGCCAGCGTCTATGACGTTTTTGACCAGCAGTTCGCCAACTTCTTTAAGGGCTTTTTCTCCAGCCCCCAGCGCGGCACTGAAGTATTCGGCTTCGTCACCACCGGTGGGGAATTACTTAACGCGCTAATCATGTTCTGCGCCCCGGCGATTATTAACCGGATTGGCGCTAAAAACGCCCTGCTAATTGCCGGGATGATTATGTCAGTACGCATTTTAGGATCGTCTTTCGCTAACTCGGCGGTGGAAGTGATCATTTTAAAAATGCTGCATATGTTCGAGATCCCGTTCCTGCTGGTCGGCACCTTTAAATATATCTCTTCGGCATTTAACCCGAAGCTCTCGGCGACCCTGTTCCTGATCGGTTTCAATTTATCAAAACAGCTGTCAGGCGTTGTGCTCTCGGCGTGGGTAGGACGGATGTATGATACCGTCGGCTTCCATCAGGCCTATCTGATCCTGGGCTGTATTACCCTGAGCTTTACCCTCATCTCGCTGTTCACCCTGAAAGGCAGCAAAACCCTGCTCCCGGCCGCGGCATAACATCAGGCCGCCGGAAACCCTCCGGCGGCGCTTCGGCAATACACCGTTACTACACCGAATAAGTCAGTTGCCGCTAGCTGGCGATCCGCGTTTCCCCATCGCTATTTTCCAGCCCGTAAATCCGGGCTTCCGCCATGGATGAAACCAGCTCAGCCAGCTCCGCGGAGTGGCTGGTTAGCCAGATTTGGCTATAGCGGGAGGCTTCGACAATCAGCCGGGCCAGCGCGGGGAACATTTGACGATGCAGGCTGTTTTCCGGCTCGTTAATAGCCAGAAATGCCGGCGGACGCGGGCTCAGCAGCGCCACCGCCAGGCACAGGAAACGCAGCGTGCCATCGGACATTTCCGCCGCCAGTAAAGGTCGCCAGACGCCATTGCGGCGCATCTTTATCGAGAAACGCGAATTCTCATTTTCACAGTAAAATGTACACTCCGGGAACGCTTCGCCGAGGATCTCATGCAGCAGCTCTTCGGCGCCGATTTCCACGATGGTCTGAAAAGCGGCGGCAAGGTTGTGCCCATCGCTGTCCAGCACCGGCGAGCGGTAACCTACCGTCGGATGACGCAACGGCGAGAGTCTGCCTATATTGAATTCGTGATAAAAGCGCCAGTGGCGCATGGTTTCCCTGACCCTGGAGACTTCAGGAAAGCGGTGCGGCTCGCCCAGTTGGCCAAAAATCGATTCATTCTCATAAATCGCGTCGGTAAAAGTGCTTTTTTCACCATTGACGTCAACCAGGAACGCCGCCTGGTTTTTGCGTTCCAGCACGCGCGATGAAGGGCGTCGGGAAAATCCTGCCAGCCAGATAGACTCCTCTTTAACGATGGGATCCAGCTGGAACTGAGTCGGATACGGCAGTTTTTCCGGGAAACCTACCTGCAGCTGGTAGTCAAACTCATCGGTCAGGCAGGCAATCTGCAGCCGCCGCGGAAAGCGATCGTTCGGCGCGCTCGGCCCGGACCACATAATGTTCTCCAGGCCGCCTTCATCGCTGATATAACCGGAGAACTTTCCATCGGCGCAGGCGGTTAACAGATGGATGGCTTTATAAATGTTGGATTTGCCGCAGCCGTTGGGGCCAAAGACGATATTCAGCGCGCCGAGTTCCAGCTCAATATCCCTGACCGATCTGAAATTTTTTATCCGGATATGGTTAATCATAAATTCCCGAAACTGATAGAAGCGTTTCGCTCTACTGTATCGGAGGCAAAAGGAAAACGAAATATGAGGAGACCGGACGACAAGCGATCGCCCGGAACCTGCTTAGCCGAAGAGTTTTTTCATGCCGCGAGTTAGCGCGACTCTTTTGAGTTTTTCCGTATCCTCATGGCTCTCGTTGAAAACGCCGAAAAAATAGCGTTCATCATCAATGGTCTGCGATACGATTCTGTAGCTCAGCGGCTGACCGGATTTCGCGCCATACTGCGCAGGCGTCACGGAAATCTCCGTCGCGTTATCGGCAACGCTGACCATCAGGCCGTCGCCTTTCCCTCCAACCAGCATCACCTTAATTAACGGGTGCACCATGTCTCTCCCGGGTTGAGGTCAATGATTAATTTTCGATGGCCGCTGGCTGACAGTTGGCCGCTGCGCCGCCCTGGCCGGACGAGCCTTTCGGGGAAGCCGGACGCGCGCCCTCTTTACCAACAACGGGCGGTAACGGCACGCCTTCTTTGTCCACCGCAGGCGGCGCCTTCTGGCAGGTCGCCGTTTTCGTCACATCTGCGCCCCAGGCGGGCATTTGCAGACTCAGGAGCGCCACGGGAGCAAGCAGTAACGTATTCTTCAGTACTTTCTTATAGTTCATACCGGCCTTGAGTCAAAAATGTATTTCTCATGCTGAGCTAAGCGCTGATTATTAGTAGTAAAAGCTGACAAATGATGAAGGAAAAAAGAGGAATTGTGAACATCAATAGTTCTTATTTATGAATTGCGACGTTTCCAGCCCCAGCGCCCGAGGGATCTTATATCTAAGAATTATCTCAATCAATTGAAATAACAGGAATACCACCAATTCTGGCGAAGTTTTTTACAGGAGCACCGCTCTATACTGAAAACGAAAATAACCATCAGGATTATACAATGACAAAACTCCCTCTGATACTTCTTCTGGCTGGCGCGGGGCTATTACAGGGCTGCTCGGCGTTCGATAAACATCACGGCGTTAACTGGGGCGAAGGTACCTGCCCGACTCCCGCGCCAGAAGCGATTAGCAAATCGAAGCAGCTGATTATTGAGGATGGTAAAACCCTCAAATGCCAGATTCGTCCTTATGTCAGCAATATGGCCTGTCAGGGGATCACCGATAAAACTCATGCCGATGGCGTCGTTTGCCAGAACGGATTAGGGCAATCAATTTTGTTTACCTTCGACGATAAAGGCGTACTGCAAAAACACGGTAGCGTGTAAGCGCTCACGCTAGGGAAAATTCCTGGAGTGACGCTCGCCGCGGCCCGAACATTGGTACTTCGCCTGTTAGCCACTAGACTTAAATAAGTCAAACGAAAGGAGAGTCTCATGTCATCACAAGAGTATGAAAACGACGCGCAGAATCTGGCCGATAAAGTGGGCAATAAAGTCAATGAATTTGCCGGGGAAGCCCAGCAGCAGTTTGGTGATGCGGTAGATTCGCCGAAACATCAGCTAAAAGGCGCGGCCCGTAAATACGCCGCTCAGGCTTCGGATGCCGTTTCAGAGGTCTCCGAGCGCGTCAGGGAAAATCCGTTAACCGGACTGCTGGCCGCCGGCGCTATCGGCCTGGTCATTGGTCTGTTGGCAGGACGGAAGTAATTCTCCAGCCTGCGGGCCTGAAAACTGATGGCAAGCCGGTTTTACACCTTTCCCCTATTCCAGCCCGCCAATAGCTGAGAAACACCGGAGTGTTATCAGGTTACGCACTCTTCACCGGCCCGGTAAAGCGCTTGCCGCTACCGGGCTATTTCTCCCCTATGCGGTTTGTCAGCCATCAGAAGCGTTGAGAGCCTGAACGTGGGGTATTGCTGCAAGAAATCCTTAAAGCGCCCTTAAATTCCCACCACCGCAGCCACCTCAAACTGGAAAACGTACGGATCGGACAGCAGCTGGAATTGCTCATCATCGGCATAGGTGACGGCGACATGGTACTCTTCACCGGCAAAAGCGATGATAGCATCCAGATCGTTCCAGTAGGTCGCCAGAAAGAAGTGTTCCCACTCCCCCTGCGTTTCCCGCCTGACGAAGGCGCCCGCGTTGCCGGCAATGCTCCGCGAATGCTGCACTCCGGTTGCCTGCAAATGCCCCGCAAACGCATCGCCAAACGCAACGGGAACACAACCATGCCAGGTTCTGACAATCATCGACAGACTCCATATAAAATCAATAAAAATGAATTTATAGCAAATAAAATCGCCACTGTGTGATTTTTTATTCATTTCACACTATTGCGTCGACGCCCTTTTTTGCTGCCGTTTCTGCTTCTATCCCCAGGCCCAACCCTGCACGCTGACACATCCGCTAAAATTACAGGTATAATCCCACAAATTATTCAGCGGATTCAGAAACGAGATGACAAAACTCACCTTACAAGAGCAGATGCTAAAAGCCGGCTTAGTGACCAGCAAAAAGATGGCCAAGGTTCAAAGAACGGCGAAAAAGTCACGCGTTCAGGCGCGCGAGGCCAGAGAGGCGGTGGAAGAGAATAAGAAAGCGCAGCTGGAGCGGGATAAACAGCTTAGCGAGCAGCAAAAGCAGGCAGCGTTATCGAAAGAATATAAAGCGCAGGTCAAACAGCTCATCGAGATGAATAAAATCGATATTTCTAAAGGCAATATTGATTTTAATTTCACGGATAACAATTTCATTAAAAAAATCACCGTGGATAAACTGACCCAGGCACAGCTGATAAGCGGTCGCCTCGCCATTGCGCGCCTGGCGGGTGATAGCGACGGCGAGAGCAAATACGCGATTATCCCGGCAAGCGTAGCCGATAAGATCGCCCAGCGCGACGCCAGCAGCATTGTCTTAAACAGCGCGCTCAGCGCGGAAGAGCAGGATGAAGACGATCCGTATGCTGATTTTAAAGTACCTGATGATTTGATGTGGTAAATCGCGTTAGCCCGCTCAGGCAAAAGATTTAGACGTAGTCTGCGCGGGCAATGTGCTTTACACTGCGCGCGGCAAAAAATTGAGTAGATAAACGATTAACCAGGCGGTAATGGCGATGAACGGAACGATCACAACGTGGTTTAAAGATAAAGGTTTTGGATTTATCAAAGATGAAAACGGCGATAATCGCTACTTTCATGTGATTAAGGTTGCCAACCCTGAGCTGATTAAAAAGGATGCGGCGGTCACTTTCGAACCCACAACCAATAACAAGGGTTTGTCAGCGTACGCCGTGAAGGTCCTCCCGGAAAGCAAATATATCTATATCGCAGGCGAGCGGATTAAGCTCACGTCGATAAAATCTTACCTGGTTTATAACGAGGAGGAGCCTGCCGACACCCGCATTGATAAAGAGAACGCGGTCCTCTCCGTGGGCCTGCTGATGGGAAATATCAGGCCAAAATCAGCCGCTAAGCCCGGGGAAATGCGCTCGGTCAAAAAGCTGGCCATCACCACCTTCCAGGGCACCACGCTCATCTTCACGGAAGATGAGATAGACATCGACGCCACGGTGAAACTGCTTAAGGTGTAAGATCCTTCGGTGAAGAAAGCCGGGGCAGAGCTCACTTTCTGCCGCCCGCCTGCCCATGCAGCCTGACGTTTCCCGAACTGGTGTTGTGCAGCCGGGTACCGGGACAGTGGCGCAGGTTTGGCTCTTCTGTAAGCCGCAAAAAACAGCCGCAACGCGCAGGTTGCGGCTACCTTCAATACGCTTAACTGGCAGCTATCAGGCTCTACGCCCGGCGTTCATTGCTGTATCAATGCCGAGGATCGGCAATGATACGTGAAGGACTGCCGTATAGTACGAGTATCTTATTACCTTCGACAAACAAGGGGGTATTACCTTGTACAACGGTCATCAGATTACCGTTTTCCGTTTCGATAACATATTCCATCCCCGTCTGTTTTGTCGCAGAAGCTTCAAGCGCTGCGCCGGTTAGCCCCCCGACAACCGCCCCGCCAATAGCGCCGACAATATTCGCGCGAGTGCCTCCTCCAATTGCAGACCCTGCAGCCGCTCCCGCGGCCGTACCCGCAGCACCGCCCAAAGCGGATGTGCCACGAATATCGACCGGTCGCGCGCTAATGATAGTGCCGGCAATAGAGCGATTCACCATGCCTACCGAACCCACGGAATAGCTATTCGGGGAAATATCCTGCGCACACCCCCCTAACAACGTGAGCATCGTGATTAAAGCGACCCGTCTCATTTATCTACCTTCGAAGGGAACATCGGGCGGGAGAGTTCAATGCTTTCTAACGCTTGTAAGAACTGCGTAATATTGTTTTGTACCGCGCGGTTTATTGATTCACGGGCGCGAACAACGCCCACGAAGGCATAGGATGCAGGCACAGTTCCAGTAGATTCGATATCTTGCGTATAAATAATATCGCCATTAGAGCGGTTAATTACCTCATAACGCGCAACGGCTTTCGTTGTCATGGCCATGCCAAAGCTCGGAACGTCAATCGCTAAGACTTTCACGTTAAGGCTCACCGTATTAGCAGAGTTATCTTTAAAGATCGCCATTCTATCGAGCGCCTCTTGTAACGAGTCTCGCCAAATGGGGGTAATGGTTTCCATCCCCGCGACGATATCGCCTTTCTGCTCATCGGGACGCGCAAGCGAAACCGTGAGTGATTTTAGCTGTGCATCAATTTTCTTCTGGCTAACGCCAACGCCAGGTGTAGAAAAATTCAGAGGTGGAACGCTGGCACATCCTGTTAAAGACCCAATAACAACAGCAATTAAGAGTAGTTTTTTCATTATTTATCCCCGTTAGTTGTAAGGTCATCCTAACGTAATAAATAATCCAGATATATTGATTTTAATCAGTTAGTTAAATAATAGGATAAACATTATCTCTGGCGTGGACGTTAAATGGATTTTGCCATCGCTTTTTGGGCTCTCGGCTACGCTCACAACATTTATCACTGCAATCAGATAAAAGCGCGCAGGATACTGAAAGATAGACACTAATTTATTCAGAACTTTCTCAGGTTTTAATTTTTTAAAGGGATTGAGTAGCGGATATTTGCGCCATAAACCGGGCCCTGCTCAACGAACTTCGAGAGGGCCAGGTCCGCCGCGATTGCGGCCACGGCGCCGTTGAAAATAGAGGAGAAGCATACTGACCTATACTTAAAATCTGATATCCGATTAGAGGTAGCTATGTGCGGACGTTTTGCTCAATCACAAACCAGGGAAGAATATCTGACCTATCTGGCTGAAGAAGCCGAGCGCGACATTGCTTATGATCCGCAGCCTATAGGACGCTATAACGTGGCGCCCGGTACCAAAGTTCTGTTGCTCAGCGAACGTAACGAACGGCTGCACCTCGATCCGGTACACTGGGGCTATGCCCCCGGGTGGTGGGACAAACCCGCGCTTATTAACGCTCGTGCCGAAACCGCGGCCACCAGCAGAATGTTTAAACCGCTATGGCAGCATGGCCGGGCGATTTGCTTTGCCGACGGTTGGTTCGAGTGGAAGCGTGAAGGCGATAAAAAACAACCCTACTTCATCCATCGTAAAGACGGTAAGCCTCTATTCATGGCGGCGATCGGCAGCGTACCTTTCGAACGCGGCGATGAAGCGGAAGGGTTTCTTATCGTCACGTCCGCCGCCGATCGAGGCCTTGTCGATATTCACGACCGCCGCCCGTTAGTGCTGGAGCCTGAAGCTGCCAGGAAATGGATGCGCCAGGATGTCGGTGGGAAAGAAGCGGAAGAGATTATTGCCGACGGGGCGGTTTCCGCAGACCATTTCGCCTGCCACCCGGTATCGCGAGCGGTAGGTAATGTGAAAAACCAGGGACCGGAATTGATACAAGCACTCAGCTAAGCACAATCTGCATATACCTCTTACAGGCGCGATCGTTCCATGTTCGTAAAATATATCACCCAGAATAAGCTAATCCGCATTATGTGTTAAAGAAAGGTTATTATACAGCACAAAGTGAACAGAATTTACATTAACGTCACCTATCATATTCGCCATAATCAAAATTGGTGATGTTAATGACTGTACTTAAAAGCTTTTTCTTCTTCCTTGGCGCGGCTTGTACCTGCGCATTTGTGGTACTTTGCCTGTGGGTCGATATACATTATTGGGATTATAATATTTCGGAATTATCACTCACTGAAATTGTTCAGGAGTTGGTGTTAGCTACCATTGTTGTTATTCATTTTCTGCTGGCGAAGCAGTATAAATCCATGCGCTACTGCAATATTCTTATTGGCGGCTTTTTCCTTGCCATGCTAATTCGTGAGCTGGACGCCCTTTTTGATCTTATTTCTCACGGGAGTTGGGTGTGGTTTGCGCTGATTGCCGCTCTGGCAGCCTTAATTAATCCACTTATTCATTATCGTCAGACCATGGAACAGCTTACACAATATACCCGTACGCCCGGGTACGGCATGTTAATCAGCGGGCTGCTGGCTATTCTGGTCTTCTCCCGACTCTTCGGTATGCAAGGTTTATGGCAGGCCATACTCGATGACGGTTACGTTCGGGTTGTAAAAAATGTCGTTGAGGAAGGCAGCGAATCATTCGGTTATATGCTTTGTCTCACCGCCTCTATTGGTTATTACTGCAATTTTCGCGGAACCCTGGGGCAGGAATCAACCTGAACCCTGCGCTGATATTGGCGTGTTATCCGAGCTGCGAGCTCAACCAGGCAACTTGCTAAGAAAGGAATGGTATAGAGTTGCGGCGTTCTCCCTATCACCTGACCTGAAGCAAATCGCTGTATCTCGTGGTGTAACGCGGCGAAAGCATCTCTCTTTTCATTTGCCATGCGGTCTGAATACCCTGCCCGGCAAAATAAAGGGTGCCTCTTCCCTCTTGCGAGTTGAGATGATCGAGCACTTCCATAAGCTTGCCGCTGTTATGCCGCGGGGCGTTGTCATCAAACAGGTTTAACTGCGCGACGCCCTGGCTAAAAAAGTCGCCGAGCATGACGCCAGCTTTCTGATAGCGGTGGCCATCGCGCCAGATTTTATCCAGGCACTTTACCGCCGCATGGATAATGTCGCGGGAATCCTGCGTGGGGATGAGAAGCATCACCTGGGCGCTGTTGCCATAGTAAGGCTCATTCAGTGCAAAGGGGGAAGTCTTCACGAACGTCGAAATAAAGCGGCAGTACTGATGCTCACCGCGCAGCTTTTCAGCCGCGCGGGCGGCATAGCTGCAGATCGCCTGACGCACCTGCTCATACTCGGTGACGCGTTCGCCGAAAGATCGGCTGCAGACGATCTCCTGCTTTGCCGGCGGGAATTCTTCCAGCTCAAGGCAGGGCTCGCCGCGAAGTTCTCTTACCGTTCGCTCCAGTACGACATTAAAGTGTTTTCGGATAACCCATGCGCTCTGCTCTGAGAGATCCAGAGCCGTTTTGATGCCCATCGTATTCAGTTTCTTACTGATGCGTCTGCCAACGCCCCAGACATCCTCCACGGGAACCAGGGCCAACAGCCGGCGCTGACGCTCAACGTTCGACAAATCAACCACGCCGCCCGTCTGCCTTTGCCATTTTTTAGCCGCATGATTGGCGAGCTTAGCCAGGGTTTTCGTTTGGGCAATGCCAACGCCAACGGTCAGATGCGTACGCTTAAGAACCGTAGCGCGGATCTCTTTACCAAACTCCGTCAGGTCACGGCAGTTTCGCACCCCCGTTAGATCGCAAAAAGCCTCATCAATGCTGTAAATCTCTACCCGCGGCAACATCTCCTCAAGCGTTGTCATCACGCGGTTGGACATATCCGCGTAAAGCTCGTAATTGCTGCTGAAGCAAACTACGCCAGCCCGTCTGAAAAGATCCTTTTGTTTGAAAAACGGTTCTCCCATCGTTATCCCGGCGGCTTTAGCTTCTGCGCTGCGCGCAATCACACAGCCATCGTTATTGGAAAGGACAACCACCGGCCGCCCTTTTAAATCGGGTCTGAACACCGTCTCACAGCTGGCATAAAATGAGTTCACGTCACACAGGGCGAACATCTCAGCCAGCCGCTTTGATGATATACGTCACCACACCGAATACATCCAGCGTGTCCTCGCTACCCACGACGATGGGGGTATAAGCGATATTCATCGGATTGAGCTGAACCCGTGGATGAAGCTGCAGCTTCTTAACGGTGAACTCCCCGTCCACCGCGGCAATCACGATATCGCCATGGACTGCAGTTCTTGAGCTATCCACGACCAGAAGATCCCCCTCACCAATGCCCGCATCCTTCATGCTATCGCCCGCAGCTTTGACAAAATACGTCGCTGAGGGGTGATTGACTAACAGTTCGTTCAGGTCGATTCGTTGTTCAACATAATCCTGAGCGGGGCTCGGAAAACCACATTGAACGAGACAACTGTATAGCGGAAGTGAAAGGACTTCTCGCAGCTCTGCAGGGGTGTAAAAAATCATTGTAAGTATCCGCTCACATAAATACTGTTTATACATACAGTAGATTTAACCCGGCGACATATCAATATAGGTTCCGTCTATCAATTTACCTCACTGTCGTAACATATTGATGTAACGAGTAAGGTAAGTCCTAAAATGTTCCCGGCGATAAACTGTTTGTTGGTTTTGCCAGCAGTGCGACGATAAAATTTTGTCGCTATGGTTCTGCCTTCATAGCAAATTGCTCACCTGCAGCTCTTGCATACGGTTCGCAGGTGAGCAAACTGATCCCGCAGGGAAAATGACTTTTCCGCAGTTTGTACCGTGCATTTCTTGATATATCGGCGAACCGTTGCATAATTAAGATAATGCGCATCGCGCCCTTCTTCACGGGATATGCCAGTAGCAGCGCTATTCAACAGGAACCGCTTCTGCAGCTCACCCCCAGTCTGACCAGGCCATCGACACCTTCAGTAATAGCGTTTTTGAATGTTATTCAACAGCTTCATTCTATGAAGGCAGAAACACGTTTTCTCAAAAAAATCTTGAAATGAGGATTTAAGCCCATGAAATATGTATAGTTACAATGACATAGAAATAATTAAAGCCAACCTTGAGTGGATTGTTAATCAAACGACTGCGAATTCCCGGAGCCCCTCAGTTTCCGATCGCAAAACGCTCAACAGCCTTCAGGAGCTCATACAGAGCTATGAAGGGCTACTTGAGTTAATCATCCAGTATGGAATTGCTGTAGTAGATAAGGAAATCATCGAAGGGCTGTCCCTTACGGAGAAGTTTATTGCTAAGGTTAAATCGAATGCGCATGCATTTTAGCCCCCCCAACAGAATCTCCAGGCCAATATTGATGCGTTTAAGGGTTGATGCTGGAGAAGAAAAAGAACAGAAAACCGGGCTCTGGCACCCGGTTCTCGATGAATCGACAAAGCGCTCGACGAACCTCAGCCCGCGGTTTTCCGGCACCACTCAATATCCGGATCCTGCCCGCGTCGCTGGCGATAACGCTCAGCTAAATCAGATCAGTCCTGTTGCCGCGAGACAGCACCGCCTCGCGCAAGCGCTGGCCGTTTTCTCGCGTTAAACCGCCCTGCTCAACGAATCACCGGCAGCCCTGGTCCACTATCTGCTTAATCCAGTCGGTTAACCCGGAAGCCCGCCGCATGCTTATACTTTGCTGACGAGGAAAAGAAAGGATAAAAAAGGGAGAGCAATCTGTTTTGCTTTAATTATTTATATTAAAGAAAAACAGGCCGCTAAAGGTAAATCCCCTGACCTGTTTATCCGACATTAATAATCCTAAAAAAGAGTTATTTACACTGGGAACCTAAACCAAGTTTGACATAAGGTAATGACAGCATATCGGGTTCAGTACTGGAAAAGTAAATGACGCCAGTGCGGGACTCTCCTGGCTTATATGGGGATAAAAGTTCTAACTGTATCCCATGCCCCATTAAGGTTTTCCCCATATTATCATCGAGGTAAAAACACATTTTATTATCTTTACCAGGAACCAAAGGTTCACTGGAGTTGTTGTTAACCGTAACCTGATATGATAGCAAATGCTCAGCTTTCCCCGTCACGCTGTTCCATACACTTCCGGCCCCCTCTTTCTGCGCATAGACAGTGACGTCTGGGGACTTAACGGCGGAAATCGCCTGACCGGCGGCCATTAAAGATAGAAACAGACTAAAAATTTTAATTTTCCTGGAGAACATTATAATCCCTAACGCTAAAAACTTAAGAACAGGTACTAACATGACAACACAGCAAGGTTAAGTCACACTCATGCTATTTACAATACATTTATCGCTTATTTCATCCCTTTAGCTTAAATCTTATAAAAACTCACATTTTGATGTGGGCGCACATCACACAGAACATTTAAATAAGAAAAGAGGGACGTTTGATATTTTATTATAAAGCATGAGATGACTGCCTGCTTTTGTAACAAAATGTATTAGCCATTGAATTACTGAACTCACCAGTTAAATTATAAGCATGGAAATCAGTATCTGACTAAGTAAAAATCATCATTGATTGTGACCTGCCCCATATATTTTTATTCAATGGATGATAAACATAACAAATATAAGAATTGACAACCACGGATGTTATTTAAATTTGCTTTTTTAAATAACACAATTACAACAATTGATAATATCAAGATACTAAAGGTAAACATTTGCATAGTTATTTTTTGCGGCTTACCCTAAAGCCTCATATCAGGAGTTTATTCCCAATGAAGATATCATTATTAGCATTTATATTTATCACCCTGACCGGCTGTGTGGACCCCGGCCTTGTCGGGATACATCCAGAATTACGCACGAGTTATTTTAATGGTTATAAAAATGAAGTCGCGTCATGCTTACAATCCGCAGCGGTGAACAACGACTTATTGATGCAACAGGATGACTCGCTGCCAGACGGTTCCTATAGATATAACATTCTGGACGCAGGAGGAAACACCGTAGCATGGGTCGATATAGCAGATTTTAGCGGAAAGCAAAGCACCGTAAGTTTTTATTATGCCCGCCATAACAAGGATATGTATGAAGCTATTTCATCAATAATTGCACAGTGTAAAAGGGTGTCTTAAGGATAAAGATTGATTTTGGGGAAGAAAAATCTGCCTCGACAATCCCCCACGCATGACCATTCCCGCCGGGCGTTTTGATGTCCCTACGGTTACCGTCGGCAACGGATCCGTTACTTGCTGCCCGGTAGCTCCGGTTCGGAATTTGGTCAGTTATCGTTGGGGCACCATAGTCGCAGGCGCGCAGCTCGCGATAATCAATGCCATAACCCAGCCAGCAATCTCGTTCCACTTAAAATTAGGCTATGTTTTAATACAGAGTTGATATTATAACAATTTATAAAGGGAAGTTATTACACTTCCCTTAACGAAAATTTTAAGAAATTTGCAAACTATTCACATAGGGTAAATATTTATTTTATTCCATAGGTAAATTGCGCAATTTCAAGAAAGATAGCTTATCCCAGTAGCCTCTTTGAAATAAAATTTTATTATTTACTATTTGAAAAAAACCGCAACCTCTCAAACCGAATGGGTCACGCCACTCTAAAATTGCCCATTGCCCATCTTCGAAAATGTTTTCAACGATACAAACCATTTGTGCGTAAGAAAAATCTTGTTCAAACATTTTCTTTATAGCCTCTTTCCCAACAACTGGCTCATTGGCAACCTGATGGTTTATTGCATTATCATCATATAATTCTGAGATGGTTTCTATATCTGCATTATTAAATGCGTCAACCCATTGGCAAAGTACTTCTTTTGGCTTCATATACTTTAACTCCTCGGTATGTGATAATTTTTATTTTAATTTGCAATATAAAAAAATCTAATTTCATTAATGCATACTACTTTTACAATTAATTTCAAGACAATGTATACATTAAACGCATACAGGTTCTCGAGCTTTAAAATCCATTGCTCTTGCAAAAGCACGGAATATATTGCATTGAACTACTTGATCTATATTTGAACCTAATACGAGCATTTCTTTTAAATATCAAAGCAACGGCTCTTGTTGAGATACTGATGGTTTTTAACTATCTGAAATCAAAGATTTAACATTTGCCATAATATGGCCTCTAAATCTTTAAATATACTATTATTATGGTATATCACCAAAAACTATCAACTTCAACATTTATTTAAAACCAGGCCAAAAATTAAAACACCATGAGGATTCAGTACTCAAAATGCCTCTCTAACGCCAGCGCGTAGATCATCTCCCCAGTTGTCCCAATCCAGCTTTCCATATTTTTTTACCGTGCCATCCGTTTGGTCCGACACGTTCAAGATGTGGGGGATCAAAAACCACCACAGAAAACGATGAGGCTTCAAAAGGTAACCTGCGAAAATCGGCGATAATATCGGGGATTATAACCAACTGTCGGCCATCACAAAGGGCATGCCGCTCGGCATGGATATCGCTGAATATGCCGCGCTCGTCATGTTCAGGGAGGCACAACAACATGGCCCTTTGTGTTCAAAACCCCATGCTGATGGCGATAGTCACCATACAAAGACGCGGCGATCTCACCAAAATGAAGTTCTCTGATAAGCGGGGAAGATAATTGCAAATGGCGCTCTGTCAGCAAACCATTTCACCTGGCGCCCTGTTCGCACGGTTAGTAACATGAAAAAAATGGCCAGAACTGATGATGCTACCAATAGCCTATAGCTTTGAAAACGTCCGCTATACGTCAGAAGCGGATGTTGATGCTAAAGACCTGAGATAGAGGTACACCAGAAATGGCAGCCTCCTGATACTTACCCCTCTACAAAAAATCACCAATATCAGTTGGATGCTGATAACAAGGGCATTAGTTTTGGGTTTTATTTTTCATATCCGTATAAATTGATTCTACCTGATAAATACTCACCTAAATACACTTCACTGATTTTATTGAAGCCTTGCTTTATAACTTCGTTTTCTAACCAGTCACTATTCTTGTTAAGGATTTCGAGCAGATCATGGTTGGCCAAACCATCCACTATGATTGGATAACGTATATTTTCATCACCATTTTGTATAATGGTTAACTGACCATTTTGTTCAAGTATCACTCGTTTAAGCTGTTCTATTTCATAAATACCACTTGCTCTTAATTTGAACATCAAATCATTAGCTGAAACACCATTGCGTAAACATTCCTTAACATTGACACTTCCATTATGAACCAAAGTAATAGGCTTTCCATCAAGAATTCTTTTTACTAACCGATTATTTTCTTTTAAAAACTTAAGAACAAAAACCAGAAAAGTCCATATAATTAATACCAGAACAAATTGTAGTACTGTTATTGATTCATTGTAAATTACGCCACCAATAATCCCCCCCAGCACATAGTTCTGAACCTGATCCATTGCGGATGAAGGGGCCAGATTTCCCTTTCCCATGAGATTTATTTGAACAATTAAGCACAGTATTCCCAGTCCCAACTTTATTATGATAGGTGTATAAATTATCATTTCTATTCCTCAGTTTTTCACGATTTCAACATCTGGGGTTACTAACGAAACCTCTACCAGGCTGTATGTTTTTTGATCCAGACTTAAGTTGACACGATAATAAAAATCATTAATTTTAACGATAATGCCATCCGAAAGTTGTACTGAACTGGAGAATATAGAATTAACACTCACTTTTTTTTCTTGTGACAACAACCTAATAAAGTTGACCATTTGTGATGACCTGGAGTGTATATTTTGGCTATCGGTATAATCTGCATACTGAACACCAGAAATGAAGAGTAAAAATAAGAACGCAATGATCGTTAAGTCACGGTATTTAGTTTGTAAACGATGGCGCATATACAGGCTAAAAACAACGATCAGGATAAATAATGTACTAAATATAATAATGTATTTTAAATAATCATTGATATTAGACTGCATTTGTAGATAATCGATGCCATAAAATCTCATAAATTTATAATCCCTAAACCTTCAATACCCCATTTTCGTTATAGTAACACATAGCATCTTTCAGCCATGATGTTACTTAACAACCAGTAATTATCAGCCATCAGCTGCAATTTGTCATTATCTTTTAAGCCGTAAGTGGAGCATCGATGGATTAAGTATCTGCATATGGGGGATGTTGGCTCATGGAGCATTCTTATTTGGAATGAACAACTTAATCAAAGGTTCAAGCGCACAGCCGAAGGGTCTTCAAAATTGACCATCCATTTTGCAAAGATCTTCACAAATAAGTCTGGGACTCCCTGCTGAAAACCTTGTGCCGGAAATGAACATTTTGAGGCTATTGATGTAAGTATCCCGCATAATCGTGCCATTCACATTTAGAGATCCTCCGTCATAATCAGTCGGCCAACTAGTTTGCCGACCTGTACCTTGAGAACCGGGCGCTGAGTTGAGACTGATAACTGGCATCCTTTCTTTGTTAAAGTGCAGACAATCGCTATCGATTTTGCCGCCACGCATCTCGCAGCATTAGCTTTTGCCGCCGTTTTGTCTGGTCCGGTAGGAGTGCTGGGATGTGGCTTAATTATGGCTGGAATTGGTGCTATCGTTAACGATACCATCGTAGAAGAAGCTAACAAAATTATCGCTATTTAACACCAATTTTGTTTTGTAACCAATACAAAGCTATTATTATTTTATAATGGCTTCCTTCGATTGCAGAACTCTGCAAGCGATGCCAAAGGAATCGCAGATAAGAAATCAAATATATAATACAAAGTCAATTTATAGGTTTCAGTGGCATCAAATGGGCCATGCCTCATGATATTTTGGGGAAAAGTTTTGGCGGGATTTTGGGGAAGAAAAAAATAGACACAAAACCGGGCTCTGCTGAACTGCGCCCGGTCTTCTTCTACTCGCCAAAACGCTCGACTAACTCAGCCCGCGGTTTTCCAGCATCGGCTCAATCTGCGGATCGTGTCCGCGCCACTGGCGATAAAGTTCAGCTAAATCAGTACTATTGCCGCGAGACAAAATCGCTTCGCGGAAACGCTGGCCGTTTTCACGGGTTAAACCGCCCTGCTCAACGAACCACTGGTAGCCGTCATCCGCCAGCATCTGCGTCCACAGATAAGCGTAATAGCCTGCCGCGTAGCCGCCGCCGAAAATATGCGAGAAGTAGCTGCTGCGATAGCGTGGCGGCACGGCGGGAAGATCCATTTTCTCCGCATGCAGGGCTGCGGCTTCAAAAGTATCAACGTCATCGGGTAGCTTATCCACGGCTACGCTGTGCCAGTGCATATCCAGCAGCGCCGCCGCGAGCAGCTCACTCATATCGTAGCCTTTATTAAACTTCGCCGCGCGGAACATGCTGTCGCGAAGCGCTGCCGGCATGGCCTCGCCGGTTTGGTAATGCCGCGCATAGTGGGCAAACACCTGCGGCTCGCTGGCCCAATGTTCATAAATCTGCGAAGGAAACTCAACAAAATCGCGTGGCGTATTGGTTCCCGACAGGCTGGCGTACTTCTGGCTGGCAAACAGCCCGTGCAGCGTATGGCCAAACTCGTGAAATAAAGTGATAACTTCATCCCAGGAAAGCAACGCGCTGTGCCCGGCTTTCGGTTTCTGATAGTTACAGACGTTGTAGATAACCGGATGCTGCGCACGCAGGGTGGATTGTTCGACAAATACGCCCATCCACGCCCCGCCGCTTTTGCTATCCCGCGAGAAATAGTCGCCATAAAAAAGTGCGATACCCTCGCCGCTAGCGTCGATGATTTCCCAGACCCGCACGTCAGGGTGATAAACCGGGATATCGAATCGTTCCACAAAGCGAATGCCAAACAGCTGTGTCGCTGCCCAGAATACGCCATCACGCAGAACGCGCTCGAGAGCAAAATAGGGCTTAAGCTGTGCTTCATCGATAGCAAATTTCGCCCGGCGCACCTGTTCTGCGTAATAGAGCCAGTCCCACGCTGCCGCGCGGAAGTCGCCGCCTTCCTGATCGATAACCTGCTGAATATCCGCCAGCTCCTGTTCGGCTCGCGCCCGCGCCGCCGGAGCGATTCGCCGCATAAAGGCAAACGCCTCTGCCGGGGCGCCCGCCATCTGATCGGCCATCGACCAGCTGGCAAAGTCATCTGCGCCCAGCAGTTGCGCTTTGCGCGCGCGGATTGCCGTCAACCGCAGCACCAGCTCGCGTGTGTCATTCGCATCGCCCTTCTGATTTCGCGTCCAGCCAGCTGCAAAAAGATTTTCTCGCGTTTGCCGATCCTGCAACGAAAGCAGCGCAGGCTGCTGGGTGGTATTGAGCAGAGAAAGCAGCCAGCGTCCGCTTAACCCTTTCTCCTGCGCGGCTTCTGCCGCTGCGCTTATCTCATCATCGCTGAGACCTGTGAGCTGATGAACATAATCCACCGCCAGGCCACCCGATTTTACCGCCGCCAGCAGGCGCTGTTGGAACTGGCTTTGCAGCGCCGCCGCTTCGGTATTCAGCGCGCGCAGCGCCGCTTTTTGCTCTTCCGCAAGCGTGGCTCCCGCAAGGGTAAAGCGTTGCCAGGTTACCTCAAGGAGACGTCTGGACTCGGCGTCAAGGGAGAGCGATTCTCGCCGCTCCCACACCAGCTTCACCCGCTGAAAAAGAGCATCGTTGAGCCAGATATCGTTAGCCAGTTCAGCCAGCTCGGCGGAAAACTGCTCATCGAGTGCCTGAATGGTCGGGTTAGTCTCCGCGCCTGCCATCGCAAAAAAGACGTTGGTTACCCGCGCCAGCAGCTGACCGCTCTGCTCCAGGGCCTCCAGGGTATTGGCAAAATCAGCCGGCTGCGGGTTATTAACGATAGCGGCAATTTCTTTACGCTGGCGACGAACACCTTCGTCGAAGGCGGGTCGGTAATGGCTGACGTCAACCAGATCGAAACGCGGCGCCTGATAAGGCAGCAGGCTAACGCTGAAAAAAGGATTGTTCTCCGACATCTTCATCTCCTGAAAACGATTATCCTGTAAGATTAGGCAACTCATTGATTGACCGCAATCAATACTCTGTGTATCGCCGCGATCGACAACGTCTGACTGATGATTTCCATTACCCGTCGCCGGGATCGCGTGCTATGGTATGAAGACACAAAAAGCGTTGAGGAACAGTAAGATGATTATCCTGGTTACCGGAGCAACCGCGGGTTTTGGTGAAAGCATTACTCGCCGTTTTATCGCTAACGGTCACAAAGTGATTGCCACCGGGCGTCGCGAAGAACGCCTGAAAACTCTTAAGGATGAGCTGGGCGAGAATCTTTATACCGCCCAGCTGGACGTACGCAATCGCGCAGCCATCGAAGAGATGATTGCCGGGCTGCCGGCTGACTGGCAGGCGATTGATGTTCTCGTCAATAATGCCGGGCTTGCGCTGGGTCTTGAACCCGCCCATAAAGCCAGCATTGAAGACTGGGAAGACATGATTGACACCAATAACAAAGGGCTGGTTTATATGACCCGCGCCGTTCTGCCGGGAATGGTTGAACGTAATCGCGGCCATATCATTAACATCGGCTCGGTCGCCGGCGCGTGGCCATATGCAGGCGGTAACGTCTACGGCGCGACCAAAGCGTTTGTGCGCCAGTTCAGCCTGAACCTGCGTACAGACCTGCACGGTACGGCCCTGCGCGTGACCGATATTGAACCGGGCCTGGTTGGCGGAACCGAATTCTCTAACGTGCGCTTTAAAGGTGACGACGCGAAGGCGGGTAAAGCCTACGAGAATACCGAAGCCCTGACGCCGGAAGACGTCACCGAAGCGGTCTGGTGGGTCGCGAACCTGCCAAAACACGTCAACATCAACACCCTGGAAATGATGCCGGTCAGCCAAAGTTTTGCCGGACTGAACGTTCACCGTCAGGGCTAAGCTCCGTGACCCGGCCTGCAGGCCGGGTCTGGGCTGGACGGTAAAAATCCCGTAAAATAGCGCAACTACCTTATAAAAGTAACCATCAATGGCCGCAGAAGCTCAACTGAATCCGACACAGCCCGTAAATCAGCAAATTTATCGTATCCTTCGTCGGGATATCGTCCATTGTCTGATTCCGCCCGGAACCCCGCTTTCGGAGAAAGAAGTCTCCGTGCGCTTTGACGTTTCTCGCCAGCCGGTGCGCGAAGCCTTTATAAAACTGGCTGAAAATGGCCTGATCCAGATCCGTCCGCAGCGCGGCAGCTACGTAAATAAGATCTCTCTCTCGCAGGTACGCAACGGTTGTTTTGTCCGCCAGGCTATCGAATGCGCCGTGGTGCGACGCGCTGCCGGAATGGTGAATGATGAGCAGCTCTACCAGCTTGAGCAAAATCTTAATCAGCAGCGCACGGCGGTTGAGCGCCAGCAGTTAACCGATTTTTTCCAGCTGGATGATGAGTTTCATCAGAAGCTTTCGCAAATTGCCGACTGCCAGCTCGCCTGGGATACCGTTGAAAACATTAAAGCCACCATTGACCGGGTGCGCTACATGAGCCTCGATCACGTCACTCCTCCCGATATGATGCTGCGCCAGCATTATGATATTTTCCAGCCGCTGGTGGCCCGCAACCCGGATGCGGTTGAAAAGGCGATGAGCCTGCATCTGCAAGAAATTAGCGAATCCGTGCTGCTGGTACGTCAGGAAAATAGCGACTGGTTTAGCGAAGAGTAAAATGCGTAGCGGCAGAACGTTTCTCTGCCGCCAGAAACAAAATGATCGGTATTATCTGACAACCAAAACCGGTATTTTGGCGTGGCGTAAAATCGACTCGGCGTTAGAGCCCAACAGATGGGTTGATATTCCCGGTTTACGGGAACCAATAACGATAACATCAAATTCTTCATTACTGCTCACCGCCAGGATTTCATCACGTACGTTGCCAAACACCACCCTGGAGTGAATTCGCCCGGCGGGAATCGAGAACAGACGGGATATCGTCTTCATTTTTTTCTCCGACTCCTCGCGCATATAGGCTTCAAACTTACGTATATCAGCCGCAAAGCCGCGCAATATTGAGCTACTGCTGTTCGGCAGAACGTTGAGCAGCGTTATTTCACCTTCATCCGCTGAGGCCAAAAACTCGGCATGACGCACCGCCTTATCACTTAAATCCATTTCAAAAACGTCTACTGGCAACAAAATTTTTTTGTACATAGACCGTTCTCCTTTTTTCTGAGGAAACTTAGTAAGTTAACTCATCATGCCATAGTTACTTCAGCAGGTGAATGATAAATCACCCAAATAAATACTTTAGAGATTAAAATAAACGCCAATTATTTATACTTAACTGTTGTTAGATAAAGTTATGTATATTCAACGATCTGGATCAAGATTTATTATTTAAACAGCCCTCCCTGAACATAAAAATAGTGTTCAGAAATGGTATGTAACAGTAATGCCGCCATCATCGGCGGCACCATGTTTAGTTCTCCTGAGCCCAGGCGGCAACGGTCGCTTTGGCTCCGTGTTTTTTCAGCGACAGATAAGCGCGCGTAACCTCATTAACAAACCGGGGCTCCTGGCTCAGGTCCTGGCCGAAAATAGCCTCAATGCCCATCAGCGCTTTAACTCGCTCTTCTCCGTCCGCGCTATTTTGGACAGTCTGCTGGATGATCGGCAATAGCGGATCGGAAATTTCAATTTCCTGCCCCCGGTCGTCCACCCCGCTGACGTAGCGCATCCAGCCGGCAACGCCCATCGCCAGCAGCGTAAAGTCGCTGCCATGAACCAGGTGCCAGCGAATCGAATCCAGCATCCGCTGCGGTAGCTTCTGACTGCCGTCCATGGCTATCTGCCAGGTACGGTGCTGCAGCGCCGGGTTGCTATAGCGATCGATCAACAGGCCGGCATAGCGTGCCAGATCAACGCCCTGCACGCTTAGCGTCGGCGCCTGCTCAGTCATCATCAGCGCATGCGCGGCGCGGCGATAGTTGTCGTCCAGCATGCAGTCATTAATATGCTGGTAGCCGGCCAGATAGCCCAGCCAGGCAAGGAAAGAGTGGCTGCCGTTTAGCATACGCAGCTTCATCTCTTCAAACGGCAGCACGTCAGAGACCAGTTCGGCGCCGGCTTTCTCCCATTCTGGACGACCGGCGACAAAGTTATCTTCGATGACCCACTGGCGAAACGGCTCACAGGCGACGCCCGCCGGGTCACGAACGCCGGTAAGCTGCTCAATTTTCTCTAATGTATCGGCCGTTACCGCCGGAACGATGCGGTCCACCATAGTGGAGGGAAAAGTGACATTACGCGCAATCCACTCGGCTAACTCAGCATCGACAGCGTTAGCATAGGCGCAGACGACATTACGCATTACGTGACCGTTTTCCGGCATATTATCGCAGGACATGACGCTGAACGGCGGCAGTCCTGCTGCTTTGCGCCGCGCCAGCGCTTCAACCACCACGCCCGGCGCAGATTTCGGTTGATGAGGATGTTGTAAATCGGCAGCAATTAACGGATGGTCCAGCTGCAGCTGGCCGCTGGCCGGAGAGTGGCAGTAGCCCTTTTCAGTAATGGTCAGTGACACAATCGCGACCTGGGGCTCGCACATTTTCGCCAGGACGCTTTCCAGGCCATCCACCTGGGCATGTATCGCCTGCTTAACCACGCCAACAACGCGAGCGGTCCAGGCATCGGCCGACATTTCCGCGACGGTATAAAGTAAATCCTGCTGCTGCAGGTCGGCAATCTGCTGTTCGCCGCCGATCAGGTTTACCTCAATATAACCCCAGTCGCTGTCGTGCTCCGTCGCCAGAATATCTGTATATACGGCCTGATGCGCGCGATGAAATGCGCCAAAGCCCAGATGGACAATGCGCGGAACGAGACGGTTACGATCGTAGGATGGCAGCGTGGCATGCGCTGTTAAAAGCATATTTTCCATGGTGGCTCTCATATTTATGATTTCTGAATCCCCACGTGAAGTGAGAATGGGCTGTTGATATAAACCCTCTCATGCAACCGGTATGATATCCTTGACCTTTATCAACTACCATACAAGACAGAGTGGGTTATTTACCGTGCTATTTCAGGCACTAAAAGCGTAAAAAATGCCGGGCTAAAGGCCCGGCAGATTGTTATTTTTGGCTATCATCATTCGGTGCGGAATGTATGCTGCTTAAATATATTGTCCGTTGCCCACCGCTTTATTCTGCGGTGCGCAATCCGCTGCATCATTCAGCAAGCTCAGATCGCGATCGCGAACTTCAGGCATCAGGATGGCAGAAATTAAGCCGATGATTGAGTAGCACACCAGCATAACAACAATGGGCATCCATGAACCGGTCATATTACAGAAGATACCGGCCAGAACAGGACCAAAGCCAACCGCGACTAAACCACCCGCCTCTTTAGAGATTGCCATGCGGGTAAAGCGGTTACGTGAGCCGAATATTTCAGCCATCGTAATATTTTCCAGCGCAAACAGGCCTAATACAGCGACGTTATGAATAACGATTAATGACGCCATAATGGTGCTCGCGCTGTAGCTTTTATCAACAATAATCGACAGCATCGGCCAGGCCAGAATAATGGCTGAAATATTGATGATAATATAAGGGATGCGGCGCCCTACTTTATCTGACAGCCAGCCCAGGAATGGAATGGTGATAAAACCAATCACGGAGCTGATCATTAGCGCATCGGTGGGGATACCTTTATCAAACATTAAGGTTTGAACCAGATAGCCCGCCAGGAACGTTTGCAACAGCCCTGAATTTCCGGCCTGCCCAAAGCGCAGCCCCGTGGCCAGCCAGAAAGACTTACTTTTCAGCATTGCGCTGAAGGAGCCTTCCTGAGCGGCCACTCCATTTTGCAGACTGCCTTCTTCACTCACCTTTTCAAATACCGGGCTTTCTTTCAGATTGAGGCGCAGCCAGATGGCAAAGATCATCACCACTACGCTTGCGAGGAACGGCACACGCCATCCCCACGCGACGAGCTGTTCGCGATCCAGCACGAAGAACATCACCGCCCAGATAGCCGTAGCGCTTAAGGTACCGCAGTTGGTTCCCATCGCTACCAGCGAAGAGATAATTCCGCGCTTACCTTTCGGCGCATATTCCGCCAGCATGGTGCCCGCACCGGATATTTCAGCGCCCGCGCCCAGTCCCTGAATAATGCGTAATGTGACCAGCAATACCGGCGCTAAAATCCCCACCTGCGCATAGGTTGGCAGCACGCCAATGAGCGTAGTGCAAATACCCATCATCGTGATGGTAATAAACAGGACTTTCTTACGCCCAATACGGTCGCCCATTTTACCGAAAATAAAGGCGCCGACGATGCGCGCAATATAGCCTGCGCCGTAGGTGCCCATCGCCAGAATAAGCGCCATAGCGGCAGATTGCTCCGGGAAAAATATCTCGTGGAAAACCAGCGCTGCGCCCAGGGAATAGAGCTGGAAATCCATAAACTCCAGCGCAGTACCTAACCAACCAGATACGGCTGCACGAATGAGATCGGAAGTGGTTCTCTCATTTTTAACGGTAGTCATAATGATTATCTCTAATTGTAGGGTACAAAGTCCGCACCTGTTATTATTGCCCGAAGGTTAATAAAACCTTGCAGCAACGTTTTCTGTCATTTTCAAAAAGCTCAAGAGCGTCAACAACGTGTTGATACGCAAATTCGTGGGTAATCAACTCCTGCGGATCAATTAACCCTTGTTTTAACCAATCAATGACCACGGGGAATTTATTGGCGTTAAGCCGCGATGAGAAAATCGACAGTTCTTTCCCCGTAATTCCTTGCTGCGCCACCTGCGAAGGCTCAGTCGAGAAGCCCATCAAGACAATTCTCGCCGCCGGCGAGGCCAGGGTAACCGCCTCTTGTAAAATAGAGGGATGGCAGGCCGCATCAATGATCAGCGTCGGAAGGATCCCCTGCGCCTTCAGCGTGTCAGCCAGAGGCTCATTGCTGTTGTTAATTACCCAATCCGCTCCGTTACGCTCGGCCATCTGCAGGCGTTCATCGATGCGGTCGACAACGATAACCTGCTTAACGCGGTACACCCGCTTCAGCACCTGTATGGTCGTCAGGCCCATAGGACCCGCGCCGTATACCAGCGCAATATCCTGGTCGGTCGGCGAAACGTGCCCGGTAACGTTGGCCGCAATAGTGAAAGGCTCAATCATCACCGCATCCTTGTCGGAAACGTTGTCAGGCACCCGCCAGGCATTTTTCGCCGGCACCACCGCGTATTCGCTAAACCCCCCGTCCCGATGCACGCCAAGCACCACTAACGAAGTGCAGACGTTCGGCTTGCCCACGGAACAGGGGTAGCAATGACCGCAGCTAATGACCGGATCAACGCTCACGCGCTGGCCGATGGCTTTGTCGGTAACGCCCTCGCCAATGGCGTCGATAACGCCAAAAAATTCATGGCCTATCACCCGCGGGTATTTGGCAAACGGATTATGTCCACGGTAAATATGGCTATCGGAACCGCATATTCCCGCCAGTTTCACCTTAACCCGTACTTCTCCTGCGGCAGGTTGCGGGAGCGGACGCTCTTCAATCACCAGTTCATTCGGCTGACGAATTACGATACTATTCATTTGTTATTTCCTTCGTTACCAGTTCCACAACGTGCCGTCTTCCAGACGTGCGACAGGCAGATAAGCCGGTTCATAGGGGTATTTCGCGGCCAGTTTTTCATCAAATTCGATACCGAGTCCTGGTTTTTCCCCCGGGTGCATATAGCCGTTATCAAATGTCCAGCTATGCGGGAAAACTTCCAGCATCTGCTCGGAGTAGCCCATATATTCCTGTACGCCGAAATTCGGTACCCACAGGTCGAAATGCAGCGCGGCGGCCATGCAGACCGGAGAGAGATCGGACGGCCCGTGCGAGCCGGTGCGCACCTGATAAAGCGAGGCGAAATCGGCAATCCGCCGCATTCCTGTAATCCCGCCAGCGTGAGTGATGGTGGTACGGATATAGTCAATCAGCTGCTCTTCAATCAGCTGTTTACAGTCCCAGATGCTGTTGAACACTTCTCCAACGGCAATCGGCGTGACGGTATGCTGACGAATTAAACGGAAGCACTCCTGGTTTTCTGCCGGGGTCGGGTCTTCCATCCAGAACAGGCGGTACTCTTCAATGCTTTTGCCAAAACGCGCCGCTTCGATCGGCGTCAGGCGATGGTGCATGTCGTGCAGCAGATGCTCGTCAAAACCGAACTTTTCGCGCACGGCGGCAAACAGGCGTGGAGTGAAATCGAGATACTTTTCGGTGGACCATAGCTGTTCTTCCGGCCACTGGCCTTTCGTTGCCGGTTCGTAGGCCTGGCCTTTACCTTTCGCCATACCGTAAGTGGTTTTCATTCCCGGCACGCCGCACTGCACGCGAATCGCTTTAAACCCCATCTCTTTATGGCGCGCGTAGTCGTCCAGCACTTCGTCAATAGAGTGGCCGGTGGTATGGCAATAAACCATGACCCCTTCCCGCGAAGCCCCGCCCAGCAGCTGATACAGCGGCATACCCGCAGCCTTCGCTTTGATATCCCACAGCGCCATATCGATAGCGGAAATCGCCGACATCGTGACCGGGCCGCGACGCCAGTAGGCGCCCTTGTAGAAAAACTGCCAGATATCTTCTATGCGGTGCGCATCGCGGCCAATCAGCTGCGAGCAGAGGTGATCCCGCAGATACGATGCAACGGACAGCTCGCGGCCGTTTAGCGTCGCGTCACCTAAACCGACGATACCATCATCAGTGGTGATCTTAAGGGTGACGAAGTTGCGTCCCGGGCAGGTGACGAAAACTTCAGCGGCAACGATCTTCATTTCTTCTTCCTTACTTCTATGCGGTTAGTGAACAAAATTAAAACATCAGACCTACTACCATACAAGTATAACGATCGAAAAAGACGCGACAGATCACATTATCTCAGCGCGGTCAGGGAGGGTATAAACGGAGAAGGAATGGGCTAATGCACAAGACAAAGAGGCCGGGATAGCGGTATTTACCCCGGCTTTTTTAACAGAAAAGAAGGGCTAAGCGCGTCCCCAGCCGGCCACAATAATCAGCATGCCGCACAGCGCAACCAGCGCCCCGGCCCAATCATAATGGCTCAGTTTGACGCCATCGACGAAACGCAACCATAGCAGAGCGGTGCAAACATATACCCCGCCATAAGCGGCGTACACCCGCCCACTTGCCTCCGGGTGCAGCGTCAACAGCCAGACAAAAAGCGCCAACGCCAGGCCGGTCGGAATCAGTAGCCAGGGCGTCGCCCCACGTTTTAACCATAGCCACGGTAAATAGCAGCCAATGATTTCACACAGCGCGGTGGCAAAGAAAAGCAGCGTGGTTTTTACCATTTAAAACGTCGTAAGTTGAGCAAGCGTTAACTCATTCTACGCAATAATGGCCGTCGTTAACTCTATTTTGTCGGGTATGCCGTCGAAAGGAGATGTAGTAAACTCACACCACGGGGATCACTTAAAGGAAATCGTGATGAACACAACACTGAACAAACGCTGGTGTCTGACCGCCCTGCTGGCGCTGAGCGCGATGGTCTTTACCGCATCGTCGTTCGCCAAAACGGACAAGCTGGTCATTGAGTCCGGCGACAGCGCCCAGAGCCGCCAGCAGGCCGCGATGGAAAAAGAGCAGTGGAACGACACCCGCTCTTTACGCCAGAAGGTCAACAAGCGCGCCGAAAAAGAGTGGGATAAAGCCGACGTGGCTTTTGATGCCCAGGACAATTGCCAGAAGAGCGCGAACGTCAACGCGTACTGGGAACCTAACACCCTGCGCTGCCTTGACCGCCGCACTGGCCGCACTATTACTCCGTAATGTATGGCGCCTGCGGGCGCCATAATCAGTAAAACTTCGCTATAACACACAGGTATTCCCATGACTGACGCTTATCACGTCAAACTCCGCCCGCTTGAGCGCGAAGACCTCCGCTTTGTCCACCAGCTCGACAACAACGCCAGCGTTATGCGCTACTGGTTTGAAGAGCCCTATGAAGCCTTTGTTGAACTTTCCGACCTGTACGACAAGCACATTCACGATCAGAGCGAACGCCGCTTTGTTATTGAATGCGACGGCGAAAAGGCCGGACTGGTTGAGCTGGTTGAAATCAACCACGTGCACCGTCGCGCTGAGTTTCAGATCATCATCTCCCCTGATTATCAGGGCAAAGGACTGGCCACCCGCGCCGCTAAGCTCGCCATGGATTACGGCTTTATGGTGCTCAACTTATATAAGCTCTACCTTATCGTCGATAAAGAAAATGAAAAAGCGATCCACATCTACCGCAAGCTCGGATTTATGGTGGAAGGTGAACTGATCCACGAATTCTTTATTAACGGTGAATACCGCAATACCATCCGTATGTGCCTGTTCCAACACCAGTATCTGGCCGAGCATAAACCACAGGGCCAGACGCTGCTGAAACCGACGGCTCAGTAATAGTCAATGGTGCTTTTGATGGTGTAGTGGCGGATTAGCGCAGGCTGTACGCTGTCGTCGACAACCTTAAGCTCACAGCTTACCGGGTTGTCGTGGTCGTCGTAATCGCAGGTCTGACTTACGTTGCCCAGCGTGCGATCATTAAAGATGCTCACTGCGGTGTAGTCCATCTTTTTGCGCGGATCGGACGACGGCGTTGAGCTTACCGTAAAACGCTCGCCTTTAGCGGTGGTCGTTTTACCCAGCGGATAGCCTTCGCTATCATAGCGGTAGGTCGCGGTGCTCTCCTTGCCGCGAGCGGTCACAACAAATCCGTTATCATCGGTTTCCCACGACACGCCCGCCGAAGGCATTTCCGCCAGCTGGCATTTTCCTTGCAAACGCAGGCGTTTTTCCTGGCTTTGCGCATCCAGATAGTAGTTCGCGTCCAGCACCAGCGCCGCGCCGGTTTTGTTCTCCAGGTCTTCAAAGGCCAGCAGGTCAAAGCACCCTTCGCTGGATAAACGCCCTTTAACCCACTTCACCACTTCATCATGTTCGTCATACAGCGTCTGGCTAAACTCTTTCACCGGCCCACGCAGCGGATCGAACTCAAATTCGTTAGAAAAACTGGCCATTTCGGGAGTGAAGGCCTGAGGTGCTTCCTTTTCATCGCAGGCGCTAAGCGCTCCGACAGCCAGTAACAGCAAAAACCGTTTTTTCACGCGCGATTCCTTTTGTGCATAGTACAATCATATTAGCAAATACAATTGTTTACACCACTTCTGCTATGCTTAATTCTGGATAACGTCAATAAGGAGTTTATGATGAAACTATCCCCCTGGCTCTGTGCGGCCCTGCTTCTGGGTTCGACAGCTGCTTTCGCGGCGCCGGATTCCTGCGAGCGGGTAAAAAGCGATATTCAGCAGAAAATCATCAACAACGGCGTCCCGGAATCGGGCTTTAGCCTGGCGATCGTCCCGAACGACCAGCCCGATCGGCCCGGCGAGCAGGTGGTCGGCCACTGCGCCAACGATACCTTTAAGATCATCTACACCCGCGACAGCGGCGCGCAGTAACCTCACCGCATGACTGGAGAAGTCTTATCCCTTGGTTGACCGGGGATAAGATCTCTCTACTCCGTTTTAAGTAAGATCCCTCACTCTCCACGCCGACATTAAGCAGGCGTTGGCATTACGCCATTATAACAAAATCATGGAGTGAGCAATGTCTAACCAGGAACATACCGACGGCCTTACCCGCCGAACGCTAATCAAATCAACCGCCCTTGGTTCGCTGGCCCTCGCCGCCGGCGGTTTATCGCTGCCTTTCAGCCTCCGCAATGCCGCCGCCGCTGTGCAAGACGCTACGCGCGGTGAAGAACGGATTGTCTGGGGGGCCTGCTCGGTCAACTGCGGCAGCCGCTGCGCGCTGCGTTCACACGTGCGTGACGATGAAGTCGTCTGGGTCGAAACCGACAATACCGGCGCGGATATTTATGGCGATCACCAGGTGCGCGCGTGCCTGCGCGGCCGTTCCATTCGCCGGCGCATTAATCATCCCGATCGCCTTAATTATCCCATGAAGCGCGTCGGTAAACGCGGCGAAGGCAAGTTTGTCCGCATTAGCTGGGAAGAGGCGCTGGATACGATTGCTGGCAATCTCAAACGCATCGTCAAAGATTATGGCAACGAAGCCGTTTATATTAACTACTCTTCGGGGATTGTCGGCGGCAACATGACGCGTTCGTCACCCACCGCCTCACCGGTAATGCGCCTGATGAACTGCTACGGCGGCTCATTGAATCAGTACGGAACCTACAGTACAGCGCAAATTGCCTGCGCCATGCCCTACACCTACGGCAGCAATGATGGCAACAGCACCTCCGATATTGAAAACAGCAAGCTGGTGGTGATGTTCGGTAATAACCCGGCAGAAACCCGCATGAGCGGTGGCGGCATCACTTATTATTTAGAACAGGCGCGCGAGCGCTCTAACGCGCGAATGATCGTTATCGACCCGCGCTATACCGATACCGCCGCCGGGCGGGAAGATGAGTGGATCCCGATTCGCCCCGGCACCGACGCCGCGCTGGTGGCCGGCATCGCCTGGGTGCTGATTAATGAAAATCTGGTCGATCAGCCATTCCTCGATAAATACTGCGTCGGTTACGATGAGAAAACGCTGCCGGCAGATGCCCCGGCGAACGGGCATTACAAAGCGTATATTCTCGGCGAGGGTGACGACGGCACGGCGAAAACCCCACAATGGGCATCGCGGATCACCGGCATTCCCGCCGACCGCATCATCAAGCTGGCCCGGGAAATCGGCAGCACGAAACCGGCTTATATTTGCCAGGGATGGGGACCGCAGCGCCAGGCTAACGGTGAACTGTCGGCCCGAGCGATCGCCATGCTGCCGATACTGACCGGCAACGTCGGCATTAACGGCGGCAACAGCGGCGCCCGCGAATCCACCTATACCATCACTATTGAACGCCTGCCGGTGCTGACCAATCCGGTGAAAACCGCCATCTCCTGCTTTAGCTGGACTGACGCCATCGTTCGCGGCCCGGAAATGACCGCCACCCGCGACGGCGTACGCGGCAAAGAGAAGCTGGATGTGCCAATTAAATTCCTCTGGAACTATGCCGGCAACACCATCATCAACCAGCACTCGGATATCAATAAAACCCACGAGATCCTGCAGGATGAAAGCAAATGCGAGATGATCGTGGTTATCGAAAACTTTATGACTTCATCGGCCAAATATGCCGATATTCTGCTGCCGGACCTGATGACCGTCGAGCAGGAAGATATTATTCCCAACGATTACGCCGGCAATATGGGTTATCTCATTTTCATTCAGCCGGTCACCTCCGCCAAATTTGAGCGCAAACCTATCTACTGGATCCTTAGCGAAGTGGCAAAACGGCTTGGCGAGGATGTCCACCAGAAGTTTACCGAAGGCCGTACCCAGGAGCAGTGGCTGCAGCATTTATACGCGAAAATGCTGGCGAAAGACCCGGCGCTCCCGAGCTATGACGAACTGAAAAAGATGGGGATTTATAAGCGTAAAGACCCCAACGGCCACTTTGTCGCCTATCGCGACTTCCGTAAAGACCCGGCCGCCAATCCGTTAAAAACCCCGTCGGGTAAAATCGAGATTTACTCCAGCCGTCTGGCGGAGATCGCCGCAAACTGGCAGCTCGAAAAGGACGAAACCATTAGCCCGCTGCCGGTCTACGCCTCAACCTTTGAAGGCTGGGATGATCCTTTACGCGAGAAGTTCCCGCTGCAAATGTTCGGCTTCCACTACAAGGCGCGCACCCACTCAAGCTACGGCAATGTGGATATACTGCAGGCAGCCTGCCGTCAGGAGGTGTGGCTAAATCCTCTGGATGCCGAAAAACGCGGGATCAAGAACGGCGATATGGTGCGCGTATTCAACGCCCGCGGCGAGCTACGCATTCCGGCCAAGGTGACCCCGCGCATCATGCCCGGCGTGTCGGCGATGGGCCAGGGGGCCTGGCATGATGCCAATATGAACGGCGATCGTATCGATCGCGGCTCCTGTATCAATACGCTGACGACGCACCGCCCTTCGCCGCTGGCTAAGGGCAACCCGCAGCACACCAATCTGGTCGAAATCGAGAAGGTTTAAGGAGTAAACCATGAACGCTCAGTATGGATTTTTTATCGACTCCGCCCGCTGCACGGGTTGTAAAACCTGCGAGCTGGCCTGTAAGGATTATAAAAACTTAACGCCTGATGTCAGCTTTCGCCGCATCTACGAATACGCGGGCGGCGACTGGCAGGAAGATAACGGCGTGTGGCAGCAAAACGTCTTTGCCTATTACCTGTCAATCGCCTGCAACCACTGCGCAGATCCGGCCTGCACGAAAGTATGTCCCAGCGGCGCCATGCACAAGCGCGATGACGGTTTCGTGGTAGTGAACGAAGAGGTATGCATCGGCTGTCGCTACTGCCACATGGCCTGCCCGTACGGTGCGCCGCAGTACAACGCGGCAAAAGGCCATATGACCAAATGCGACGGCTGCTACGACCGGGTCGCCGAAGGTAAAAAACCGATATGCGTCGAGTCCTGCCCGCTGCGGGCTCTCGACTTTGGCCCCATCGAAGAACTCCGCGAAAAACACGGTCAGCTGGCCGCCGTCGCTCCGCTGCCGTCTGCGCACTTCACCAGGCCGAGTATCGTGATCAAACCGAACGCCAATGCGCGTCCGTGCGGCGATACCACCGGCTATCTGGCCAACCCGAAGGAGGTATAAAATGGGAAACGGATGGCATGAATGGCCGCTGGTGCTGTTTACGGTGCTGGGGCAAAGCGTCGCAGGGGCGATTATCGTCAGCGGGCTGGGCTGGCTTTCGCTGAATAACAACTCCGAAGCCCGGCAGCGCCTGGTGCGGGGCATGTTTTTTATCTGGCTGATAATGGGGATTGGCTTTCTCGCGTCAATCATTCACCTCGGCTCGCCGCTGCGGGCATTTAACGCCCTTAACCGGGTGGGATCATCGGCGTTAAGCAATGAAATTGCCTGCGGCGCGCTATTTTTCGCCGTCGGGGGTTTCTGGTGGCTGGTGACGATTCTCGGGAAAATGCCGCGGATTCTGGCGAAAGCCTGGCTCCTGCTGACTATGCTGCTCGGCTGCCTGTTCGTCCTTGAGATGATCATGGTGTACCAGATTGATACCGTGCCGACCTGGTATAATGCCTATACCACCGCCGCATTCTTCCTGACAATGGTGCTGTGCGGGCCGCTTTTCGCCGCCCTGCTGCTGCGCGTAGCCAACGTGCCGTTTAACGGCAGAGTTTTCGCTTCGATGAGCGTGCTCGCGCTGCTGGCAAGCCTGGCGGTCGTCATATTGCAGAACAGCGAGCTGGCGGAGATCCACAGCTCCGTACAGCAGGCCAGCGCACTGCTGCCTTATTATGGCTGGCTGCAAATCCTGCGGTTAGTTCTTTTGGCGCTGGGTCTCGGCTGCTGGATCTGCCCGCTGGCAAGACGCCAGAATCCGCGCATCGCCAGCTTGCTGCTCGGACTGGCACTGGTGATGCTCGGCGAGTTTATCGGCCGCGGCCTGTTTTATGGTCTCCATATGACCGTGGGTACGGCGATTGCCGGTTAATAAACGGGTGCTGCGGCACCCTCTGCTGTAAGGAATGGTATGATGCAATCGCAAGACCGCGACGCTGTCGCACTCAGCGCCCGCACGCTGGGCGCTCTGTTCTCTTTTGCGCCGGACAGCGAGCAGGCTGCTCCGCTGGTTGCGGCCCTGCGCGACGGCAGCTGGCGAAGTCAGTGGCCCTACGCGGTGACGGACGGCCTGGCGGCGCTGTTCGCTCGCGAGGACGATGAACCGCTACCGGAAGCCTGGCAGCGGCTGTTTATCGGTCCGTGGGCGCTGCCTGCGCCGCCGTGGGGCTCCGTCTGGCTGGATAAAGAAAGCGTGTTGTTTGGCGACTCAACGCTGGCGCTTCGTGAATGGATGCGGGCAACCGGCATCGCGCTGTCCGAACAACGTTCGGAGCCGGAAGACCACTTTGGCACCCTGCTACTGCTGGCAGCCTGGCTGTGCGAATCTGCTCAGGATGAGGCCTTTAACCAGCTTCTGGCCTGGCATCTCCTCCCGTGGTCCGGCCGCTTTCTGAGCGTATTTGTGGCCGAGGCGAATCAGCCTTTTTATCAGGCTCTTGGCCAGCTGGCGCAAGAGACGCTGGCGCAATGGCAGGCGCGGCTGCCCTGTGCGGTGGCCGAGAAACCGCTCTACCGTTAACTCCCTCAGGTGATGCCCGCCAGCCGGGCATCACCTGCAAGTGACAATGTCACCTTTCCGCTTCATTCGCACTTATCGCTTTTGCTTATATCTTTATATCCAGAGAAAATAAGCCATCTGTTTCGCTAATCGTATTCGCTAATGCATCGTCTTCACGCTTATCCTGATGTCCAGGTTATGTTTCGCCGTCTGGTCATTGCCATGCTGGTCGGCGTCTTCGCCGCCCTCGCGGTTGCCCTGTTCCGCCATGCAATGGCGGGACTGGAAAGCCTGTTTCTGAGCAATGACAGCGGAAGTCTGGTGAACGCCGCTGAGTCTATGCCCGGATGGCGTCGGCTGTTAACGCCAATGCTGGGCGGCCTTGCCGCAGGCGCCCTGCTATGGTTCTGGCAGCGCCGCAGTGTTGAACGTCCGCACGCGCCAACCGACTACATGGAAGCTCTCGAGACCGGCGACGGCAGGTTTGATACCCCGGCCAGCCTGGTAAAATCGCTGGCCTCTCTGCTGGTGGTCACCACCGGCAGCGCTATTGGCCGGGAAGGGGCGATGATCCTGCTGGCCGCGCTGGCTGCCTCGCTGTTCGCCCGCCGGTTTACGCCAAAAGATGAGTGGAAGCTGTGGGTCGCCTGCGGCGCCGCCGCCGGGATGGCCAGCGCATACCATGCGCCGCTTGCCGGCAGCCTGTTTATCGCCGAGATCTTATTCGGCACTCTGATGCTGGCGTCGCTTGGTCCGGTCGTCATTGCTGCGGTAACCGCCCTGCTGCTCACCAATCTGCTGAACGGAAGTTCGGCGCCGCTCTACCATGTTGAGTTTCACGCCACCCTGCGCGCGACCCACTATGGGTTAATGCTGGCAACGGGTTTGCTGGCCGGGCTTTGCGGGCCGCTGTTTATCTGGCTGATGAGCTATAGCCATCACTGCTTTGTCCGGCTGCGTCTGTCGCCCCCCTGGCAGCTGGCGCTGGGCGGGCTTATTGTCGGCCTGCTCTCGCTTCTCGCGCCGGCCGTCTGGGGAAATGGCTACAGTGTCGTACAAAGCTATCTGCTTTCGCCGCCGCTCTTCAGCGCTATCATTCTTGTCTTTGTCTGCAAGCTGCTCGCCGTGCTGGCCAGCAGCGGTTCCGGCGCGCCGGGGGGGGTGTTTACGCCAACGCTGTTTGTTGGCCTGGGGCTCGGCATGCTGTTCGCCAGCCTGACGGGACTGTGGCTACCTGATTACCAGGAGATCGCGATAATGATAGGCTTAACCGGCATGGCGGCGTTTCTGGCGGCGACAACCCATGCGCCGATTATGTCCACGCTGATGATTTGTGAAATGACCGGACAGTACGTTTTACTGCCCGGTTTATTGATTGCCAGCGTACTGGCATCGGTGCTGTCGCGGACGTTACGCCGGGATTCTATCTACCGCCATCATCTCGCCGAGCATCGATAAGTCGATATACTGGCTCAGTTCGCGCTGTTCCGCGCGCGGCAAGTAAGGCAATTCACCGATGAGCGGCGCTGGCAGTTTTTTGCTCAGCACATCGATAATTTCAGCATAATGCGCCAGGCCCGGATTAATACGATTGGCAACCCAGCCAATCAGCGGCAGGCCGTCGTTAGCGATAGCCTGCGCGGTCAGCAAGGCATGGTTGATGCAGCCTTCCTGAATCCCCACCACCATCAGCACCGGCAGCTGTTCCTGTACCACCCACTCCGACAGCGGACGCAGATCGTTCATCAGGCTGCGCCAGCCTCCGGTACCTTCGACCACCACATGCTCAACCTGCGCGCTCATGCGCTGCAGGCCGTCCGACAACAGACCGTAGTTGATTGGGCAACTATGCGCCACGCTGCTTTCATCTTCGCTTAACGCGATGGGATTGACAGCATCATACGGTAACACCAGCGATGACACGCTCTGTAAAACCAGCGCATCTTTGTTCCGCAGTCCGTCCGGCGTCTCTTTACTGCCCTTCGCCACAGGCTTGTACCCGGCTACGCTTTTGCCGCTGGCAGCGAGTGCCTGCAACAGCGCACGGGAAACGACTGTCTTGCCGACAGAAGTGTCAGTACCTGTTATGAAGAAACGCTTAAACATCACTAACCCCACAGTTATGTTGATGAAATATACGGGAGAGAAATAATCAACTGTGGAAAAAGTCTACGCGATGCCATCGAGGGCGGGCTTGAGATAGCGCAATTTTTGGTGTGAATATGAAAAAATGTTAACCCTGTAACAGTCGTATGAGCAACGATCCGTTATAGAGGGCATCCTTTACCAGAGCCGCACCAGCCATCGTTCCCCGGTTAGAAAACTGCGTGCTTTCAACGGCAATATGTCGGCTGTAGGCCGGTAACGATTGTTGTCGAATGCAATCAGATATTGCCGGAAATAAAATATCAGCGGCGAGGTTGAAAGGTGAACCGATAAGGATTTTCTGCGGGTTAAAGAGGTTAACCATAATCGCCAGAATCCGCCCAACGTGGTTCCCGACGCCGCTGATAATGTCGCGGGCAAGTAAATCCCCCTGCAGCGCGGCCTCACATAGCCACTCGACGCTGAGCGGCTGCTGATGCAGCATTGAGCTCATCGACTTGGCCATGCGGATCTGCGCCAGTTCCAGCACGCTCTCGACGCTGGCAATGGTTTCCAGACAGCCATGGTTGCCGCAATAGCAGCGTTTACCATACGGGTCGACCTGAGTGTGGCCGATTTCAACCAGACTGCTGCTGCCCGCGTGCAGCAGACGACCGTCGGTGATCACCCCCGCCCCCACGTTGTGGTCGATAACCACCTGAATCACATCGCGCGCCCCCCTGGAGGCGCCAAACAGCGATTCGGCCATGGTCCAGGCGCTGATGTCGTGCTGAATATAGACCGATACGCCGGTATGATTGGCTAAAATCTCGCCCAGCGGCATATCCTTAACGTCTTCATAAAATGGCATCCGGTGAATAATACCGTGCTCGGTGTCGATAATTCCCGGCATAGTGACGGCAATGGCGGTTAAACGCTCCAGCTTCTTTTGGTGACGAATAAAGAACTGGTCTACGTGATCGAGGAGCCGCGTCGCAAAGGGCTGGACGTGTTGTAATGCCAGCTCCAGCTGCTCTTCCACCACCAGCGCACTGCTCAGATCGCGAAGCGCGAGGTGGATTTCGCCGCGGCTGATGCGGATTGAGAGGTAGTGCCAGGCTTCGGTTTCCACCATCAACCCTACGGCGGGCCTTCCACGGCTTCCCGGCTCCTGGATTTCCGTTTCCTGAACCAGATGCGCTTCCAGCATTTCGCGGACGATTTTAGTGATACTGGCAGGCGCGAGCTGCGCGAAGCGCGAGAGGTCGATGCGCGACACCGGGCCAAGCTGATCAATCAGGCGATAAACTGCGCCCGCGTTGGTCTGCTTTATTTGATCGATATGGCCTGGCTGACTGTCCGCTACCACCGTTGACTCCCTTTATTTTCGCGCTTCGAAATAAACTGAGGGCTATGGTGAAGCACTTCAACGGTACTCGTCAAATTTTTACTTAGCCTTGTGATTTACCGCACATTTTTAGCCCTGATTTGTCTTAAATGCATCACCTGGCGCTGGCCAGCAGCGATTCGCGAAAACGGCGCGCCGCCTGACCCTGCTCACGATGCTTAGACCATACCAGCCACATTTCCGAGACCGCATCCTGCTCTTCGATGGGCAACCAGCACATTTCCGACAGCTGAACCCGCCGGAATGAGGCCGGTAAAATCGACACGCCAAGCCCGGCGGCAACCAGGCCGATAATGGTCATGGCTTCCCCCACCTCCTGGGTGATGACCGGCGTCAGGTCGTAGCGGCGCATTAACCCCAGAATATCGTCATACAGTCCGGTACCGACATGAGGATCAAAAAAGACGAACGGCTCCCGCGCCAGCTCCCGCAGGCTAACGCCAGGCTGGCTCGCCAGCGGATGGTCGCGGGGCACCATCGCCAGCAGCGGTTCGCGCAGCACTCTTTCCCAGACCAGCGTTTCCGGCAGTTGGGTGTTACGCATCAGCCCCAGGTCCAGCGCCCCTTCGTTTAGCGGTACAATCTGCTCGCGAGTGTTGGTTTCCCGCGTCTGAATATGCACATCCGGATAGCGATGGCGGAAAGTCGACAACGTGTCCGATACCGCCTTAATAAAGGGAGCCGACGAAGTAAAGCCAATGCGTAGTTCGCCGGTCTCGCCGTGGTGAAGACGAGCGGCCCGCGCGGCGGCATCTTCCACCTGAGAGAGGATCTGCCGGCTATCGGCGAGAAACTGCTTGCCGGCATCCGTCAGGCTAACGCTGCGGTTGGTACGAGCAAACAGACGTGCGCCAATTTGCTGCTCAAGGATTTGAATCTGCTGGCTAAGCGGCGGCTGAGATATGTTCAACCGCGCCGCCGCATGACCAAAATGGAGTTCTTCCGCCACCGCAATAAAGTAGCGCAGATGACGCAACTCAATATTCATATTTAAAACGTCTTATTTGAGATTATTAATATATTAGACAGAATATTTACATTTTCATACCCTTAATAAGTGCCCTGCAAGGTCATTTAACTCTGTATATCAGCAAGGATTTTTCCGTGAGCCGTACAACTACCGCTGACGCCGTCCCGGCAAGCGACGTCAGCGACACCATCGCTCCTCAGCCAAACCAGTTTATCAAACGCGGCACTCCGCAATTTATTCGCGTTACGCTTGCGCTCTTCTCTGCCGGACTGGCGACTTTCGCGCTGCTTTATTGTGTTCAGCCGATCCTGCCCGTGCTCTCCACTGAATTCGGCGTCTCACCAGCCAGCAGCAGTATCTCGTTGTCCATCTCCACCGCCATGCTGGCGGTCGGCCTGCTGTTTACCGGCCCGCTCTCTGACGCGATTGGCCGCAAACAGGTAATGGTGACGGCGCTGGTGCTGGCTTCCTGCTGCTCCCTGCTGTCGACGATGATGTCCAGCTGGCACGGGATCCTGATTATGCGCGCCCTGATTGGTCTGTCGCTGAGCGGCGTGGCGGCGGTCGGCATGACCTACCTGAGCGAAGAGATCCATCCCAGCGTGGTGGCGTTCTCGATGGGGCTGTATATCAGCGGTAACTCCATCGGCGGCATGAGCGGTCGTCTGTTGACCGGTGTATTCACCGATTTCTTCGGCTGGCGGATTGCGCTGGCGGTCATCAGCGGCTTCGCCCTTGCCGCAGCACTGATGTTCTGGCGCATCCTGCCGGAATCGCGCCACTTCCGTCCGACCTCGCTGCGACCAAAAACGCTGCTGATCAACTTTCGTCTGCACTGGCGCGATCGCGGGCTGCCCCTGCTGTTCCTCGAAGGTTTTTTGTTAATGGGGTCTTTCGTCACTCTGTTTAACTATATTGGCTATCGCCTGATGCTCTCGCCGTGGTCATTAAGCCAGGCGGTCGTAGGCCTGCTTTCGGTGGCCTATTTAACCGGAACATGGAGCTCGCCAAAAGCCGGTGCGATGACCGTGCGCTATGGCCGCGGCCCGGTGATGTTGTTTTCCACGGCGGTTATGCTCGGCGGGCTGTTGATGACGTTATTCTCATCGCTGTGGCTGATTTTCATCGGCATGCTGCTGTTCTCTGCGGGATTCTTCGCAGCTCACTCGGTCGCCAGCAGCTGGATCGGCCCACGAGCCCGCCGCGCGCGTGGCCAGGCCTCGTCGCTCTATTTATTCAGCTACTACCTGGGATCCAGCATGGCGGGGACATTAGGCGGCCTGTTCTGGCATAATTACGGCTGGAACGGCGTTGGCGGGTTTATTGCGCTGATGCTGCTGGCTGCGCTGCTTACCGGCGCCTGTTTGCACAAGCGCCTGAAGTAACGCGGGCTTGCGTGGCCTGAAACGGGCCACGCAGTTCACCACATTCCCAGTACCGACGACATGCCCATCAGTTCTCTGACGGCGTCCATAGAAAGCAGTGCGATAAACAGCCAGGTAAACGGATTCATAATCCACCTCACATCAGCGGCCTGTCTATGTTTATATTTTAGCCAACCACAGAGAAAGAAACTGCTATTTTGCGCACATCCGGATTATTTCGAGCCAAACATAAAATACGCAATCGATTAATCATGACATTATGCTGATGAACCGTCCGGGCAATCACTTACCCGTCTGTACCACCTTACTCCATTAGGATACTCGTCTACCCCTGCCAGACCGCCGGAGCGGTAAGGATGTGGCGCAGCTTACGCAGGGCGTTCAGACGTTCAGTATCCGGCGCCGATGACAGACTGCCGCCGTAAATCAGCCACCGTTTTTCGGCAAGGCCTGGGATGATGGCGGCGATGTGTTCGGGTTCGCCACAGATCAGCAGCAGACGGACGTTACTACGCCAGAAGGGGGTATAGCGACAGCAGAGGCGCTTTTTTAGCGAAGAAAGGGAGACATCTCCTTCCTGTATACCAGCCGCCTCGCCTGCCGGGCGACTACACTGCGGAGTCACCGGGGTGTCGTTTTTCTGGAAAGGGATAAGAAAAAAATCAGCACACTCAACAGACTAGTCAGAAAAACCGTACCCAACAGCGAAATCCAGAATACGCGTTCACCCGTCCATTCAAAAAAAAGATGAGTAGATAATACAGAGACTACTTTACCTCCATGCGAGGTAGCATCGCCAAGCACAACTATTTTCTTTCCCATATCAATATCCGTATTCTTTGGACTTCACTCGAATCATTTCTTCCAATGCTGTTTCTGTGCTGATTATTTCTGGCTCAGTAACATTGTTTGGAATTCCGGTTTTTAAATATGTATCCAGTCCCTGAGTCCAGTCTGCTCGACGGCGTAGATCAGTGATAAAAGCCTTATCCCAACCCGATTCACAGTAACCAATGGGTAAATCATAAGCAACGACTCGTGACATAAAATTCAAATTACTGGGTAAGGTACTGTGATCTGTAGGTTGTGCAACATATGAACGTATCCTGCGATCTTTTTCGTCAAACGTCTCCTTACGGGTTACTGGAGTTACGCTACCGTAAGTACCATATTCCGATTGTTTTTTGACACCAATAACGACATCCTGATCGGGATACAAATTAATGAAATTATCGTAAGTATCGTCATTCTTATAACCAGTTTTAGGATCACGCTCTCCCCAACCGTTTTTTTCCTGTGGGCCATGCTCAGCACCGACTCTTGTTTTATCGAAATCACTTAGTTCATTTTCCTTAATTGGTTCAGGTACTTCCTCGGCATTAATGAATACAGTTTGCCAGTGAGGTGGATCTGGGTACACAAAACCACTGCTCTGGTATTCATCTCCTTCATCATCCCAAAAGGGTTTACCATCTGGCAATCGACCGAATGGAGTTTTTGACTCGGGAGCTATACCACAAGGTGTATTCCTGGCAAGCATTCGCTGGAATAAATATCCCTTATGCTGAGTGATAAGTGGATGAGGATTCCCTTTTTCATCATTTGGGAAACCTTGCCACCCTATCGAATGCAGAGGGAGGGAACCCATAACTCTGTCATGTGGATTGAAATAAACATAAGTCCTCCCGTGATTATCTCTTTCCTGGATATTTCTCGTTTCATTTTTGTCAGAAGTTACAAGAATTATATCTGGCTTCCAGTTTTTATTATCCTGTGATTGACCTACACACAACCCCTCATAGCCTAACGAAGATAAATGTGTTGATTGAAGTGCAACTTTATCAATTATTGCTGACAGAGTACTTTCTCGACCAGATGGTGAAATACATTCTTCAGGTGGCATTGAAAAGGTATTCAATTGACTATTATGAAGGGCGTAAGGTGAATTCATTATAAACAGAGCATCAGGCGCTTTATTTGCCAGTGCAGTAGCAGCCATTGAAACCATAGTTCCTTGGCTATGTGAAATTATGGTAACTGTATCCTTAGGATATTTCCCTCGAATAAGATCCAATAAATCAGCTAACCGCTTCGCGGCATGAGCATAATAGTTTCGTGGTGGTGCTGTGGTTAGTAAGCGATCTTTGTCTTCATTACCATATTGAACTTTTGCACCAGGTATATTGGCTAAATCTTCATTGAATCCTTTTTTACTCCAAAGCGAATGAAGATTATTCGTGCCATTCTGAAAAGGACCGCCGCCCCATATATAAGGACCTTTTTTCAAAATATCATCCAATGGGATGCCATCTCGCTTCATCTGATGATAATCATCACCTTTAATACTTACCAAAGGAATAACAAACTTATCTTCGGCACCTAATGGTGATGAATAGCCCCAAAAAAATCGAATTACAGGTGACCGACCATTGTCAGTAACTAATTTTCTTTCTACTACTGGAGACATTGGAGTTCTTTTTTCGACACCTTTCTCATCTAATTTTATTTTGTCATCCCCACTATATATGTTAGCCTTTAACTCAAAATTAGTGCCTTCAAGTCCAAGGCGTTTATTCAATCCTGCACATAATGCAGACTCTGCTTTTTGATACCATTCACCTGTGGAGTTAACACCATGGACAAGTATTATAAGCCCAGGCAGATGAGGTGGCACATCGCAAGCCCCACGCACCTGAACATTCTTATGCGATGGAAAAGAACACCAAGAAGGATGGCCGTTATCATCATATTTAATATCTAACTCTCTAACTGGCTCAGTCTTATGTACCATACTACCTCCTGTCTTGAAAACACAGCATTATCGTATGAGACCAAATTCAGTAAATTGCAGAGCATAGAAAGCAACAAACACCACACAGACACACCCAAACCAAATCAGTAATATGATACGTAAACCATGAACTCTCTTACAACAAAGCCATGCAACTAATGTAAGCAAACTCCCTGCGATTAGCGCATAAATTATTAATAAAGAAAAAATCATCAGTAACATTTCGCTCTCCCACAAATAAACACTCAGACCTTACTTATCTTAAATAAGAGTAATGATCATATCATCGATAACATCCGAAGTATTTAATGATGTATAACCATTTAAATCTGTCACCCCTGAAACAATTCTTCCATCCGGCATGGTTATTGAATATGCCTTATTGGCTAAAGGTTCTTTGGTCAGAGAATTTCGAATGACAAACTTCTCATCAAAACTTCCCGACTCAAACGATTTCATCACCCCCTGCATACTACCCGAACCTGCTTTCTTAATACCGGCGTTTTTTATCAGCAATTTTCCAGGACCGCCAACTTCAACATTCCCACCTTTGATTTTGATATATCCGCCCCCGCATATCAGCGTCAGCTCATCCTGTGCCGTTATGACCAGTCTCTTACCACTCGAAATAAACGTATCCTGCGTTGACCAGGTGGTAATATTTCCGCTCTGTGCCTGAATATCAATATCCCCCTGCGATGCAAACCATTTAGCCCCCCTCTGGCTCCAGAGGCTAATTTGTTTTCCTGCTGCCAGCGTGAAGTCCTTTTGCGCACCCAGATCCAGTTGTTTACCGGCGATCAGCGTCAGATTCTCCTGCGCTGACAGCAACATATCGTCACCACTTGCCAGCACCACGCCTTGAGAGGCCGTCGCCAGCAATATTTCCTTCTGAATCTGTTCTATGTTCTGTTGCAGCAACTTCTGTTGACGCCCCACATCTGCAGCCAGCGCCTGTGCCTGTTGTGCACTGGCAGCCAGCGACTGCATTTCCACCAGCGCCGCTGAAAGCCGCGACAACGCAGGCTCCATCGCCAGCTGCTGCCCCTGCGCTTTCATCTGCGCATCAGCGGTGATGAATATCCCTTTCCCGGCCCGTATCGCTCCGTAGCTGTCGGTACGCAGCTCGAATCCCTCCCCGCGCGGCTGTTTTCCGCCGTCCACCAGATGCCCCAGGTTCAGCTGGCTCTTGCCGCCGTACTCCGTGCTGACCTTGATGTGCTCTTTTCCCCGCGCGTCGTCGAGGCGGATTTTGTTGTTCGCCGGCGTGCGCAGCACGTTACGTTTATAGTTCCGGATGGTGACAGGGTCCGGGTGCGCCGAGTCGTGCAGGACACCGGCTATATACGGCCGGTCCGGGTC
>NZ_BCZK01000011.1 GCF_001598695.1 Klebsiella oxytoca NBRC 105695
GCGTCCTTTTCCTTACGCCAGGGTCATCAGGGTGTCGCCCACCGCCACCGCGTCCCCGGATTTCACCGCGATACCGCGCACGGTCCCGGCCTGTGCAGCGCGGATTTCGGTTTCCATCTTCATGGCTTCCAGAATCAGCAGCACGTCGCCTTCGGCCACCGTCTGGCCTTCCGCGGCAATGACCTTCCAGATAGTGCCCGCCAGCGGCGCGGTCACCGGCGTGCCGGCGCCTGCCGGGGCGGCCGCCTGAGCCGGGGCGGAAGAGGCTGCCGGCGCGGCCGCCGTCAGCTGGCTGATATCGCCGCCGTCGCTGACCTTCACCACAAAGGCCTTGCCCTCCACTTCCACGGTGTAGACGCCGGAGGCCGCCGGTTTAGCGGCTTTTGCCGCCGGTTTGACCTCTTCAGCCTGCGGTACCGGCTCGAACGCCGCCGGGTTATTGCGATTCTCCAGGAACTTCAGGCCGATTTGCGGGAACAGGGCCACGGTCAGCACGTCATCGATGGCGTTCTCCGCCAGAACGATGCCCTTCTCCTGCGCCTGACGTTTCACGTCGGCTTCCAGCTGCGCCAGCTCCGGCTTCAGCAGGTCCGCCGGGCGGCAGGTGATGGCTTCTGCCCCTTCCAGCACGCGGGCCTGCAATGCCGCATTCACCGGGACCGGGGTGTGGCCGTATTCGCCCTTCAGAATCCCGGCCGTTTCCTTCGCGATGGTTTTGTAGCGCTCGCCGGTCAGCACGTTCAGCACCGCCTGGGTGCCGACAATCTGCGAGGTCGGGGTGACCAGCGGGATGAAACCGAGGTCCTCGCGCACGCGGGGGATTTCCGCCAGCACCTCATCCAGACGGTGGGCGGCGTTCTGCTGCTTCAGCTGGCCCTCGAGGTTGGTGAGCATCCCGCCCGGCACCTGGGCCACGAGGATACGGCTGTCGGTGCCCTTCAGCTGGCCTTCGAAGGCGTGGTATTTCCTGCGCACCTCGCGGAAGTACGCCGCGATGCTCTCCAGCCTGAGGATATCCAGCCCGGTGTCGTGCTCAGTACCCGCCAGCGTCGCCACCAGCGCCTCGGTGGCCGGGTGGCCGTAGGTGGCGCTCATGGAAGAGATGGCGGTATCAACGCCGTCGACGCCCGCCTCGATGGCCTTCAGCAGGGCCATCTCCGCCATCCCGGTGGTGGCATGAGCATGCAGGTGCAGGCGCACGTCATAGCGTTTTTTGATTTCGCTGACCAGCGCAAAGGCGGCCCCCGGGGTGAGAATGCCCGACATGTCTTTAATCGCGATGGAGTCGACGCCGGTCTCCAGCAGCTGTTCAGTCAGGTCCAGCCAGGTCTGCAGGGTGTGGGCCGGACTGGTGGTGTAGGAGAGCGTGCCCTGAGCGTGGGCGCCGTGGCTGCGCACCGCCTGCAGGGCGGCTTTCATGTTGCGCGGGTCGTTCATGGCGTCGAAGACGCGGAACACGTCCATGCCGTTTTTGACGGCGCGCTCAACGAAGCGCTCCACCACGTCATCGGCGTAGTGGCGGTAGCCGAGCAGGTTCTGGCCGCGGAGCAGCATCTGCAGCGGGGTCTTCGGCATGGCCTTTTTGAGCTCGCGCAGGCGGACCCACGGGTCCTCGCCGAGGAAGCGGATGCAGGCGTCAAAGGTGGCGCCGCCCCAGCATTCGAGGGAGCCGTAGCCCACGTCGTCGAGCTGAGCGGCGACGGGGAGCATATCGTCAAGGCGCAGGCGGGTGGCGAAAAGGGACTGGTGGGCGTCGCGCAGGACGACATCGGTAATGGCAACGGTCATGGATTCCTCCGTGAATTAAGGGTTAAGGCGGCGATGGTGGTGGATGGCGGCGGCAATCACCGGCTTTAAGCGGGCGAAATCGTCAGCGTGCGCGGCGGCGGGCGCAGGTGCCGCCTTCGGCGCGACAGCCGGTTCGGGGAAGAAGCGGTTGACGGCGGCGGACATGCCCTGGATGGCGAAAATCAGCAGAAACAGAAACGCCAGCACGAACCCCATGCCGAGGAACATCAGGGTGAAGCCTTCACCCAGCAGTACAGCTTCAGTCATTGAAAAACCCTAAAGTAAGGGCACGACGGCGTGTTTGAAGGCTAACCAAACGATACTTCCGGCTAAGGAGTAGGGTGGATTTCCCGAAGCCGCCCCCGGCTCTGGCCCCTAATTGGCATCGCTGTGGTTGACGCTCAAACATCGCCATCGTGCGTGTTGGTTACATCATCATGCCGAACACAATGCTGGCGATGACCAGCACAATACCGCCGCCCAGACGGGAGGAGATTTGCGCATAAGAGATAAGATTCATACGGTTACAGGCAGAGAGCACTTCCAGGTCGCCTGAGCCGCCGCGGTTAGCCATGCACAGGCCTGCGGTGATGGCGGATTCGATCGGGAAGAAGCCAATCATCCAGCCGCCGACGGCCGCCCCGACGACAGCACCTACAACGATTACCGCAGCGATGATGACGTTCGCGAAGGTAATCGCGTCGATAATTTCCTGCAGGTCGGTGTAGCACACGCCGACGCCGACCATCAGTACCCACAGCAGCTGCTTAGAGAAGAAGTCAGACAGGCGTTTGGCCCCGGCTTTGATCTCCGGCGAGCAGAGGCCGGAAGCATTCAGCGCCGCGACGATCAGCACCATCCAGGCGAAATAGTGGATTGAGACACCGCCAATGCTTGGCAAAATTTTCTTAGCAATGACGTAGGCCAGCAGGAAACAGGTGGTGGCGAGCACCAGGCCGACCGCCGTTTCGCGATGGGTAATCTGGCCTGCTTTTTCATCATCATCGACTTTAAAGGAGGCTTTACGTACCAGTTCGCCTTCCCCGCTCAGCCAGGTGTGTTTTTTACCGATAATATCGAGCAGTGCGGCAAAAACGATGGCGAAGATATTGGCGATGGTCAGAATGGCAATCGCGGTGGAGTAGTACTCTTCACGGGAGCGGCCGGTGACGGAGTGATAAATTTCGGACAGCGGAACCGCGCCTGCGCCGTTGCCGCCGCCCATAATCGGCAGAACGTACAGCATCATGATGCGGTCTACGGAAATACCGAAGCACAGGCCGATGATAATCCCGAAGATAGATGCGCCGAGGATCCCCATAAGGATCGTCGGAATATAACCCAGCAGCGATTTCAACAGCAGTTTACGGTTAACCGAGAGAATTGCGCCAGTTATCAAAACTGCGATGAATAAGTTCAGGAAATTGCTTTTATCCATCACATTAGTGATTGCATCAATTTCTTTTTGGGTAAAAATGCCTGCGTAAACGAAATAAGCAGCTACGAGGAAGATCATCACCGGCGCGCCGCCAATATATTTATTAAATATCGGCAGCCGTTTGCCAATTTCGCCAAAGATGGCGCCGATAATAAACATGATGGCGAAGCCGCCAACAATGTCGGTCGGCAGCGCGTTATAAAAATGTGAAAGTAGTAAAGTGATTAACGCAAACGCGTATAGCGGAAGCGGCATGCCGAAGATTTTAAACTTCAGCAGTTCACTTACACCATTTTTCTCCGTCGAAGGAGCCTGGCTCATATTAGTCATATGACGTCACCCTGTTAAAAAAAGGAATAATGCCGTTAGAAAAAGCAATAATAGGACGGCGGCATAATAATAAAGATGCGCTACGGCGATATGTGATTACGTTCACTGATTAGTCGTGTTTTTAATTAATTTAATTGTTTTTATTCTTCTGAATTAATTAACAACATAAAAACCATAAAGCAAATTAAGGTACGGGGAAAAGTGTGATTCAAATAAAAGAACCGCTACGGGAACGGTGGCGAAATACAGCTCGTTTTGGTCAATGAAGCGCGAAAAAAATGAATCTGATATTAAAACGCGTCGTGGTACAGAAAGATCCCCGGCGGCGAGAGGCCGTTGACCTCTTTCTTCATCAGCATCAGCTCTCGCTCGAGGCGGATTGCGAAATAGTGATTGTCGCCGAGTACCAGCGGCGCATTGTTGGCTGCGGCGCGATTGCCGGATGCGTGCTGAAGTGCATTGCCGTCGACCCGTCGCTGCAGGGAGAAGGGCTTAGCCTGAAGCTGCTGACTGAACTGATGACCCTGGCGTATGAGCTGGGCCGCAGCGAGCTGTTTCTGTTCACTAAACCTTATAACGCGGCCCTCTTTTCCTGCGCCGGTTTCTGGCCTATCGCCCGTGCGGGCGACAGGGCCGTTTTGATGGAGAACAGCCGCGAACGCCTGGCCCGCTATTGCCGCCAGCTCAGGATGTATCGCCAGCCCGGAGAAAAAATCGGCGCCATCGTAATGAACGCCAATCCCTTTACGCTGGGGCATCGCTGGCTGGTGGAGCAAGCCGCTCGCCAGTGCGACTGGCTGCATCTTTTCGTGGTGAAGGAAGATGCTTCATTTTTCAGCTACCAGGATCGCGTGGCGCTGATCGAGCAGGGGATCGCCGGGATCGATAACGTGACCCTGCATCCGGGATCGTCCTATCTGATCTCGCGCGCCACTTTCCCCGGCTACTTCCTGAAAGACAAAGGCGTGGTTGACGATTGCCACTGCCAGATCGATCTGCAGCTGTTTCGCGAACATTTAGCTCCGGCGCTGGGGGTCACCCACCGCTTTGTCGGCAGCGAACCGCTGTGCGAATTAACCCGTAATTACAACCTGCGTATGCGACAGCTGCTGGAAGTGCCCGGCGACGCGCCGACCATTGAAGTGGTTGAGCTGGCGCGGGTTGAGAAAGAGGGCGCGCCGATTTCCGCTTCCCGGGTGCGCAAGCTGTATCAGCAGCGCCAGTGGTCGGCTATCGAGCCGCTGGTACCGCCGGGAACGCTCGCTTTTCTGATGCATCTGGCGGAAAGCGAACGCCAGACCGCCTGATTTTACCGCCATAACTAAGGATCAGCCTCTATGGAAATGATGATTGACGCCCTGGCCGGCACGCTGGAGTCCAGCGATGTGATGGTCAGGATTGGGCCTGCGAATGAGCCAGGTATTCAGCTTGAAATCGACAGCATTGTGAAGCAGCAGTTTGGCGCGGCGATTGAACGCGTCGTCAGAGAGACGCTGACCCAGCTTGGCGTTACCCGGGCGAACGTCGTCGTCGATGATAAAGGCGCGCTCGAATGCGTGCTGAAGGCTCGCGTCCAGGCCGCAGCGCTGCGCGCGGCGCAACAATCTCAACCGCAATGGAGCCAGCTATGAAACCTCGTCGCAGTATGCTGTTTATCCCCGGCGCCAACGCCGCGATGTTAAGCACCTCTTTTGTCTACGGCGCTGACGCGGTGATGTTTGACCTCGAAGACGCCGTCTCGCTACGAGAAAAAGATACCGCTCGCCTGCTGGTGCATCATGCGCTCCAGCATCCGCTCTACCGGGATGTGGAAACCGTGGTGCGTATTAACCCGCTCAGCACGCCGTTCGGCCTTGCCGACCTTGAGGCGGTGGTGCGGGCTGGCGTCGACATGGTGCGTCTGCCGAAAACCGATAGCAAAGAAGATATTCATGAGCTGGAGGCTCACGTCGAACGTATTGAGCGCGAGTGCGGCCGGGAGGTGGGCAGCACCAAATTAATGGCGGCGATTGAGTCGGCGCTGGGCGTGGTGAACGCGGTAGAAATCGCCCGCGCCAGTCCGCGTCTGTCGGCCATTGCGCTGGCGGCCTTCGACTACGTCATGGATATGGGGACCTGCCGCGGCGACGGCACGGAGCTGTTCTACGCCCGCTGCGCGGTGCTGCACGCGGCCCGCGTCGCCGGAATCGCGGCCTATGACGTCGTGTGGTCGGACATTAACAATGAAGAGGGTTTCCTCGCGGAAGCGAATCTGGCGAAAAATCTCGGCTTTAACGGCAAATCGCTGGTTAACCCGCGCCAGATTGAGCTGCTGCACCAGGTTTATGCCCCAACGCTGAAAGAAGTTGAGCATGCGCGGGACGTCATCGCGGCGGCGGAAGAGGCGGAAGAACGCGGACTCGGCGTGGTCTCGCTAAACGGCAAGATGATAGATGGACCGATTATCGATCATGCGCGCAAAGTCGTGGCGCTGTCGGCTTCCGGCATTCGTGATTAAGGAGGAAATAATGAAAGAGACCGTGGCAATGCTTAATCAACAGTACGTCATGCCGGAAGGATTAGAACCTTACGCAGGGGTAACGGCAAAGAGTCCGTGGCTGGCCAGTGAAAGCGAAAAGCGGCAGCGTAAAGTCTGCGCTTCGCTGGAGGAGGCGATTCGCCGCTCCGGGCTGCAAAACGGTATGACCATCTCCTTCCATCACGCGTTTCGCGGCGGTGACAAGGTGGTCAATATGGTGGTGGCGAAGCTGGCTGAAATGGGCTTTCGCGATCTGACGCTGGCCTCAAGCTCGCTGATCGACGCCCACTGGCCGCTGATCGAGCACATAAAAAACGGCGTGATCCGGCAGATTTACACCTCCGGTCTGCGCGGGAAGCTGGGGGAAGAGATCTCCGCCGGGCTGATGGAAAACCCGGTACAAATCCATTCCCACGGCGGCCGGGCGTATTTAGTGCAAACCGGTGAGCTAACCATTGACGTGGCGTTCCTCGGCGTGCCGTGCTGCGATGAATATGGCAACGCCAACGGCTTTAGCGGTAAATCCCGCTGCGGCTCGCTGGGTTACGCTAAAGTGGATGCCGATGCCGCCAGATGCGTGGTACTGCTGACCGAAGAGTGGGTGGATTATCCGAACTATCCGGCCAGCATCGCCCAGGATCAGGTGGATCTGATCGTGCAGGTTGATGAAGTCGGCGATCCGGCGAAAATCACCGCTGGCGCGATCCGTCTGACCAGCAACCCACGCGAGCTGCTGATCGCCCGCCAGGCGGCCAAAGTCATCGAACATTCGGGCTACTTCAAAGAGGGCTTCTCTTTGCAAACCGGTACCGGCGGCGCATCGCTGGCGGTAACCCGCTTCCTCGAAGATAAGATGCGTCGTAACAATATCACCGCCAGCTTTGGTTTGGGCGGGATTACCGGCACGATGGTCGATCTGCATGAAAAGGGCTTGATCAAAGCGCTGCTGGATACCCAATCTTTCGACGGCGATGCCGCCCGTTCGCTGGCGAACAACCCTAACCATATCGAAATTTCCGCTAATCAGTACGCCAATCCCGGTTCGAAAGGGATCTCCTGCGAACGCCTGAATGTGGTGATGCTCAGCGCGCTGGAAATCGACACCGGATTTAACGTTAACGTGATGACCGGCTCCAACGGTGTCCTGCGCGGGGCGTCCGGCGGCCATAGCGATACGGCGGCAGGCGCGGATTTAACCATTATCACCGCGCCGCTGGTGCGTGGGCGTATTCCGTGCGTGGTGGAGAAAGTCCTGACTCGCGTCACGCCGGGGGCCAGCGTGGATGTGCTGGTGACCGACCACGGTATTGCTGTTAACCCGGCGCGTCAGGACCTGATTGATAACCTGCGTAACGCGGGCATCCAGCTCATGACCATCGAAGAGCTACAGCAGCGCGCCGAACTGTTGACCGGCAAGCCTGATCCGATCGAATTCACCGATCGGGTCGTGGCCGTGGTGCGCTATCGCGATGGTTCGGTGATCGACGTGATTCGTCAGGTTAAAACCGCTGGTTAAACGCGCTGAGGAGAAAGGCATGAGCGAAGTGATAATAAGCCAGCATCGGCCATTGAGCCGTCAAACGGTGACGGCTGAGGAGATGGTTTCTCGCGTGGGACGGGCGCTACTGACTGAAGTTCGCCTGACGCCGAAGCCGGGTCTGGTGGATATTCGTAATGCTGGCGCGCATCGGGATATGGATCTGGCCACCTTTGAGGCCAGTACGGCGGTTGTCGCCCCGTGGATGGAGAAGTTTTTCATTATGGGACACGACACCGCCAATATCACGCCGGAACAGGTGTTGACGATGCTGCGTCCAGTGGGCATGGCCTGCGAGACGGATATGCTGGAAGCCACCGGCGGGGTGAACACCCATCGCGGCGCGATCTTCGCTTTTGGCCTGCTCTGCGCGGCGGCGGGAAGACTGGTTGCCAGAGGGGAGCCGGTTGAACAGCATCGGGTTTGCGATCAGGTGGCCCGATTCTGTCGCGGCCTGGTGGCGCGCGAGCTCTCCTTCTCTGAAGGAAAGAAGGTGAGCAAAGGCGAAGGGCATTTCCTGCGCTACGGGCTCTCCGGCGCCAGAGGCGAAGCGGAAAGCGGCTTTCACACCGTGCGCACTCAGGCGATGCCGGTATTCAATCGCGTCATGGCGAATACCGGCGACGCCAATCTGGCGTTATTGCAGACCCTGCTGCATCTGATGGCCTGGAATGACGATACCAATCTGGTATCGCGCGGTGGGCTGGAAGGGCTGAATTTTGTTCAGCAGCAGGCGCAAAAGCTGCTGTGGGAAGGCGGAGTGCTGGCCGATGGCGGGCTGGAAGCGCTGCGCCAGCTCGATGATGAACTGATTGTTCGCCATCTTAGCCCTGGCGGCAGCGCTGACCTGCTGGCGGTAACCTGGTTCCTGTCTGGTTTTCCTGCCGGGGAGATGTTCCTGCATTAATTGCCCGGTTTTTCATCGATAGCTGACCCCGGATTGACCTGCACATGGCTGAACCGGGGTTCCAGCCCATTTGTTCATTCCTTCTCTCTGCCCAATGGCCGATTCCCGGCATAATCGTATAGTTTTTACTGATATCGGCGGCAGTTTGTCATAAATTTCTAATTATCGGTGTTTTTGAGTAGCGGCTCATCGTTGAGCTGGTTACTCTGAAAACAATTTACGTAGTGTTAACAAAAGAGAATAGCTATGCATGATGCACATATCCGCGTGGCCATCGCGGGCGCGGGCGGCCGGATGGGACGCCAGTTAATTCAGGCGGTACAGCAGATGGAAGGCGCGGCGCTTGGCGCGGCGCTGGAGCGCGAAGGTTCCTCGCTGCTCGGCAGCGATGCGGGCGAACTGGCGGGCGCGGGCAAGTCAGGGGTGGTGGTGCAGAGCAGCCTTGAGGCGGTAAAAGACGATTTCGATGTCTTCATCGATTTCACCCGTCCGGAAGGCACGCTGAACCATCTCGCTTTTTGCCGTCAACATGGTAAAGGCATGGTTATCGGCACCACCGGTTTTGACGACGCCGGGAAGCAGGCCATTCGCGAGGCGTCGCAGGAGATCGCCATCGTCTTTGCCGCAAACTTTAGCGTTGGCGTTAACGTTATGCTTAAGCTGCTGGAGAAAGCGGCGAAGGTGATGGGCGACTATACCGATATTGAGATTATTGAAGCGCATCATCGCCATAAAGTCGACGCGCCATCAGGTACGGCGCTGGCGATGGGCGAGGCGATTGCCGGCGCGCTGGATAAAGATCTGAAGGAGTGTGCGGTATACAGTCGCGAAGGCTATACCGGTGAGCGCGTTCCCGGCACCATCGGCTTTGCAACCGTGCGCGCCGGGGATATCGTCGGCGAACATACGGCGATGTTTGCGGATATCGGCGAACGTATTGAAATCAGCCATAAGGCTTCCAGCCGGATGACTTTTGCAAATGGTGCCGTTCGCTCTGCATTATGGCTAAAAGGCAAGAAAAATGGTCTTTTTGATATGCGTGATGTGCTTGAACTGAACTCTTTATAACGATTATTACCCATCGTGATGTGGTTATTGCTTTCAATAAGTAATTGATTGCAAGGGGCAATGCTTTATTGCCCTTCTTTATTTTTTGATTTTTGCGATTTTTATTGGCTGAACTCTTCAAAAAAATACATTATCTACCATAATTTTGTTGTTTTATTGTAAATTTTGACCATCCGGTCCACTTTTTTACACCTTGAGCGCAGTTTTTACACTCTTCCGCCTCCGCAAGCGTTTTCCCAGGCGAGTTAGTTGATCTTTTTGCCGCTTAAAGCAGAGATTACAGAGTAGTCGCCTGAAACAAGATTAAAAATATCCGCTTTAAGTTGACTTTTACCCGCCATCTCTCCAGAATGCCGCCGTTTGCCAAAATTCTGCGGGCAACAGATTTGCATTGATTCAGATCTACATTATGAATTAATATGCAAATAAAGTGAGTGGATATTCTCTGGAGGGTGTTTTGATTAAGTCAGCGCTATTGGTTCTGGAAGACGGAACCCAGTTTCACGGTCGGGCCATTGGGGCTACCGGCACGGCGGTTGGGGAAGTCGTTTTCAATACTTCAATGACCGGTTATCAAGAAATCCTCACTGATCCTTCCTATTCCCGCCAAATCGTCACTCTAACTTATCCCCATATCGGCAATGTCGGCACCAATGCCGCCGATGAAGAATCTTCTCAGGTACACGCGCAGGGTCTGGTCATTCGCGATCTGCCGCTGATTGCCAGCAACTTCCGCAATACCGAAGACCTCTCTTCTTATCTGAAGCGCCATAACATTGTAGCGATTGCCGATATCGACACCCGTAAGCTGACCCGCCTGCTGCGTGAAAAAGGCGCGCAGAACGGCTGTATCATCGCCGGCGATAGCCCGGATGCGCAGCTGGCGCTGGAAAAGGCAAAAGCGTTCCCGGGCCTTAACGGTATGGATCTGGCGAAGGAAGTAACCACCGCAGAAACCTACAGCTGGACGCAGGGAAGCTGGACCCTTGCGGGTGACCTGCCGGAAGCCAAAGCGGAAAGCGAGCTGCCGTTTCACGTGGTGGCCTACGATTTCGGCGCCAAGCGCAACATTTTGCGCATGCTGGTAGACCGCGGCTGCCGTCTGACGGTGGTTCCGGCTAAGACTCCTGCCGAAGAGGTGCTGAAGATGAATCCGGACGGGATCTTCCTGTCCAACGGTCCCGGCGACCCGGCGCCTTGTGACTACGCTATCGACGCGATTGAGAAGTTTCTGGAAACCAGCGTTCCTGTATTCGGCATTTGCCTCGGCCACCAGCTGCTGGCGCTGGCGAGCGGCGCGAAGACCGTGAAGATGAAGTTCGGCCACCACGGCGGCAACCATCCGGTAAAAGATATTGATAACAACGTGGTGATGATCACCGCGCAGAACCACGGTTTCGCGGTGGATGAAGCGTCTATGCCGGCCAACCTGCGCGTCACCCATAAGTCGCTGTTCGACGGCACCCTGCAGGGGATTCATCGTACTGACAAACCGGCGTTCAGCTTCCAGGGACACCCGGAGGCGAGCCCCGGCCCGCACGATGCCGCACCGCTGTTCGACCATTTTATCGAGTTAATTAAGCAGTACCGTCAGTCCGCGAAATAATCAGGAGTTAAGAGAGCCATGCCAAAACGTACAGATATAAAAAGCATCCTGATTCTGGGCGCGGGCCCGATTGTTATCGGTCAGGCGTGTGAATTTGACTACTCCGGCGCCCAGGCGTGTAAAGCGCTGCGCGAAGAGGGCTACCGCGTCATTCTGGTGAACTCTAACCCGGCCACCATCATGACCGACCCGGAAATGGCCGATGCTACCTACATCGAGCCGATTCACTGGGAAGTGGTGCGCAAGATCATTGAGAAAGAGCGTCCGGATGCGGTTCTGCCGACCATGGGCGGCCAGACGGCGCTGAACTGCGCGCTGGAGCTGGAGCGTCAGGGCGTGCTGGCAGAGTTCGGCGTGACCATGATTGGCGCGACCGCCGACGCGATTGATAAAGCGGAAGACCGCCGCCGTTTCGACGTGGCAATGAAGAAAATTGGCCTCGACACCGCGCGTTCCGGGATCGCACATACCATGGAAGAAGCGCTGGCGGTTGCCGCTGAAGTTGGCTTCCCGTGCATCATCCGTCCTTCCTTTACTATGGGCGGCACCGGCGGCGGTATCGCCTACAACCGCGAAGAGTTCGAAGAAATCTGCGAACGCGGTCTGGATCTCTCGCCGACGAATGAGCTGCTGATTGATGAGTCGCTGATTGGCTGGAAAGAGTACGAGATGGAAGTGGTGCGTGATAAAAACGACAACTGCATCATCGTCTGCTCTATTGAAAACTTCGACGCAATGGGCATCCACACCGGCGACTCTATCACCGTCGCGCCGGCACAGACCCTGACCGATAAAGAGTACCAAATCATGCGTAACGCCTCGATGGCGGTACTGCGTGAAATCGGCGTAGAGACCGGCGGTTCCAACGTTCAGTTCTCGGTGAACCCGAAAGATGGCCGCCTGATCGTTATCGAAATGAACCCGCGCGTCTCCCGCTCCTCGGCGCTGGCCTCGAAAGCCACCGGCTTCCCGATCGCTAAAGTGGCGGCGAAGCTGGCGGTCGGTTACACCCTTGATGAGCTGATGAACGATATCACCGGCGGCCGCACCCCGGCGTCGTTTGAGCCGTCCATCGACTACGTTGTGACCAAAATCCCACGCTTCAACTTTGAAAAATTCGTCGGCGCCAACGATCGTCTGACCACCCAGATGAAATCGGTGGGCGAAGTGATGGCGATTGGCCGCACCCAGCAGGAATCCCTGCAGAAAGCGCTGCGCGGCCTGGAAGTCGGCGCTACCGGCTTCGACCCGAAAGTGAGCCTCGATGATCCGGAAGCGCTGACCAAGATTCGCCGCGAACTGAAAGATGCTGGCGCTGAGCGTATCTGGTACATCGCTGACGCTTTCCGCGCGGGCCTCTCCGTTGATGGCGTATTCAACCTGACCAATATCGACCGCTGGTTCCTGGTGCAGATTGAAGAGCTGGTGCGTCTGGAGGAGAAAGTGGCTGAAGTCGGTATTACCGGCCTCGACGCCGACTTCCTGCGTCAGCTCAAGCGTAAAGGCTTTGCCGATGCGCGTCTGGCGAAGCTGGCTGGCGTGCGCGAAGCGGAAATCCGCAAGCTGCGCGACCAGTATGACCTGCACCCGGTCTACAAGCGCGTGGATACCTGCGCGGCGGAATTCGCTACCGATACTGCCTATATGTACTCCACCTATGAAGATGAGTGCGAAGCCAATCCGTCCGTTGACCGCGATAAAATCATGGTGCTCGGCGGCGGCCCGAACCGTATCGGCCAGGGCATCGAGTTCGACTACTGCTGCGTCCATGCCTCCCTGGCGCTGCGCGAAGACGGCTACGAGACCATTATGGTCAACTGTAACCCGGAAACCGTCTCTACCGATTACGACACCTCTGACCGCCTCTACTTTGAACCGGTGACGCTGGAAGACGTGCTGGAAATCGTGCGCATTGAGAAGCCGAAAGGCGTTATCGTGCAGTACGGCGGCCAGACGCCGCTGAAGCTGGCGCGCGCGCTGGAAGCCGCAGGCGTGCCGGTTATCGGCACCAGCCCGGATGCAATCGACCGTGCGGAAGACCGTGAGCGCTTCCAGCACGCGGTTGACCGCCTGAAGCTGAAGCAGCCGGCGAACGCCACCGTGACCGCGATCGAAATGGCGGTCGAGAAGGCGAAAGAGATTGGCTACCCGCTGGTGGTGCGCCCGTCCTACGTTCTCGGCGGCCGCGCGATGGAAATCGTCTACGACGAAATCGACCTGCGTCGCTACTTCCAGACCGCCGTCAGCGTCTCTAACGATGCGCCGGTGCTGCTGGACCGCTTCCTTGACGATGCGGTTGAAGTTGACGTCGATGCCATCTGCGACGGCGAAATGGTGCTGATTGGCGGCATCATGGAGCATATCGAGCAGGCGGGCGTACACTCCGGCGACTCCGCGTGTTCGCTGCCGGCCTACACCCTGAGCCAGGAAATTCAGGATGTGATGCGCGAGCAGGTGCAGAAGCTGGCCTTTGAGCTGCAGGTACGCGGTCTGATGAACGTGCAGTTTGCGGTCAAAAACAACGAAGTCTACCTGATTGAAGTCAACCCGCGCGCGGCGCGTACCGTCCCGTTTGTCTCGAAAGCCACCGGCGTACCGCTGGCGAAAGTCGCGGCGCGCGTGATGGCGGGCAAAACGCTGGCTCAGCAGGGCGTCACTAAAGAGATCATCCCGCCGTACTATTCGGTGAAAGAGGTGGTTCTGCCGTTTAACAAATTCCCGGGCGTTGACCCGCTGTTAGGGCCAGAAATGCGCTCTACCGGTGAAGTCATGGGCGTTGGCCGCACCTTCGCGGAAGCGTTCGCCAAGGCGCAGTTAGGCAGCAACTCGACGATGAAGAAACAGGGACGCGCGTTGCTCTCCGTACGCGAAGGCGACAAAGAGCGCGTGGTGGATCTGGCGGCAAAACTGCTGAAGTTTGGTTTCGAGCTGGATGCAACCCACGGTACTGCGATTGTGCTGGGCGAAGCCGGCATCAACCCGCGTCTGGTGAACAAGGTGCATGAAGGCCGCCCGCACATTCAGGACCGCATCAAGAATGGCGAATACACCTACATCATCAACACCACCGCAGGCCGTCAGGCGATTGAAGACTCCAAGCTGATTCGCCGCAGCGCCCTGCAGTACAAAGTGCACTACGACACCACGCTGAACGGCGGTTTCGCTACCGCAATGGCCCTCAATGCCAACGCGATAGAGAAAGTGACCTCGGTGCAGGAAATGCACGCGCAGATTAAAAAGTAATCTCATCTGCCAGTAAAAGCGCCTCCGGTGGCCAACGCCGGAGGCGCTTTTTTTTTTGCGTTGCGATAAAGCGAAATGGCGGGAGAGGGTTCATCCTTAATGGAACAAAACCATTTCATGACGCACGCAAGGATAACGACATGGCGATACTTTTGTTTGATTGGGGCGGTACATCGATTAAATATGGCGTCTGGCAGCAGGGGGAGCTGAAGGATACCGCATCGGTTGAGACGCCTGATAGCTGGGAAGAGATGAAAAATCGGCTATTGGAACTTTATCAACAGTTTCAGTCGCGCTACGCCATTAATGGGATCTCAATTAGTGCTCCTGGGTGCGTGGATCCGCAGAGCGGGGTCATTAGCGGCCTGAGCGCCATTCCCTATATTCATCACTTTCCCATCGTCGAAGAGCTTTCCGGGCTGTTTTCACTGCCGGTATGCATTGAGAACGACGCCAACTCGGCGGGTATCGCCGAGGCGGCATTGGGCGCGGGCCGCGAGTATGACAGCGTACTGTTTGTGATTGCCGGTTCAGGTATCGGTGGCGCCATTGTCGACAATAAAGTCCTGCGCCACGGCAGCCATCGCTACGCCGGGGAATTTGGCATGATGACCCTGCACGAGGGGCAAACCTTTAGCGAACTGGCAACCGCCGTCGCTACGGCGCGTCGTTATGCCCGGCGCATGTCGCTGGCGGCTGACTCCGTCTCCGGAGAGGATGTCTTTCGCCTGGCTGAGGAGGGCGACAATATCGCGCAGCAGGAAGTGGCGCAGTTTTACCACTGGATGGCGATAGGCTTACTGAATTTGCAGGTGTGCTACGACCCAGACTGCCTGATTATCGGCGGCGGTATCTCCGCCAGCGATAGGATTTTTAACGGCATCAAGCAGCGCCTGAACGAGCTGGTGAATGAAAAAGATTTAGCAGAATTTTTACCGCAGGTGGTGCTCTGCCAATACCGCAACGATGCTAACCTGATCGGCGCGGCGGTGAACTTCGAACAAAAACAGAGGGATCGGCGCTAACAGGCCACTTCGGAGAGTTCTGGTTTTCTCTCCCCGGACAGTCAGCTAGCCTAAAGTGGTTAGGGTGATAATGAATATGACTGAATAACGGGAGAGAAACACCATGTACAACAAGCCCCTCACCGCCGCTATTTTTGCCGCTGCTGCGCTTTTCACCGTGGCTGGCTGTTCATCTAATCAGTCGCTAAAAACCACCGATGGCAAAACTATTGTCACCGATGGCAAACCCCAGGTGGATGACGACACCGGTCTGGTGTCCTACGAAAACGCGGAAACCGGTCGTACCGAGCAGATCAATCGCGATCAGGTTAAATCGATGGATGAACTGGATAACTAAGCGTTATTCATGGCCCCGTATCGCGGGGTCACCCCTGCCTGAGCGATCCTCGCCCTGAATGAGAGATAAATCACACTTATCATTGTAAGCGATTCAATTAACTGTCTACACTCTTGCTGATTACAACAAGAGCTAACGCAGGCTAATCAATGATCCTCATAATTTATGCGCACCCTTATCCGCAGCACTCGCATGCGAATAAGCGGATGCTTGAGCAGGCAGGGACGCTTGACGGCGTAGAGATACGCTCCCTCTATCAGCTTTATCCTGACTTTAATATTGATATCGCCGCCGAGCAGGCGGCGCTGGCCCGTGCCGATCTGGTTATCTGGCAGCATCCGATGCAGTGGTACAGCGTGCCGCCGCTGCTCAAGCTGTGGATGGATAAAGTGCTGGCGCACGGCTGGGCATACGGTCACAACGGTATCGCGCTGCGCGGTAAATCGCTGATGTGGGCGGTTACTACCGGCGGCGGCGAAAGCCACTTTGATATTGGTTCCTTTCCCGGTTTCGACGTCCTGGCGCAGCCGCTGCAGGCGACAGCCCTCTACTGCGGCATGACATGGCTACCGCCGTTTGCGATGCATTGCACTTTTATCTGCGATGACGAAACCCTACAGGCGCAGGCGCGCCGCTATCGGCAACGCTTAATCGAATGGCAGGAGGCGCACAACCATGGATAGCCATACGCTGATACAGGCGCTCATCTATTTAGGATCCGCCGCGCTGATCGTGCCGATTGCCGTACGTCTGGGCTTAGGGTCGGTGCTCGGCTACTTAATTGCCGGCTGCATTATTGGCCCGTGGGGGTTGCGGCTGGTCACCGACGCCGAGTCGATTCTGCACTTCGCGGAAATCGGCGTGGTGCTGATGCTTTTCGTTATCGGTCTTGAGCTCGATCCCCAGCGCCTGTGGAAACTTCGCGCTTCGGTGTTCGGCGGTGGGGCGCTGCAGATGGTCGTCTGCGGCGTGCTGATCGGCCTGTTCTGCATGTCGCTTGGTCTGCGCTGGCAGGTTGCCGAGCTGATTGGCATGACGCTGGCGCTCTCTTCAACGGCTATCGCTATGCAGGCGATGAACGAGCGTAACCTGACGGTCACCCAGCTGGGCCGGAGCGCCTTTGCGGTGCTGCTGTTCCAGGATATTGCGGCTATTCCTCTGGTGGCGATGATCCCGCTGCTGGCGGCGAGCGGCGGCTCGACGACGCTGGGCGCGTTTGCACTCTCTGCCCTGAAAGTGGCGGGTGCGCTGGCGCTGGTGGTGGTGCTTGGCCGCTATCTGACCCGGCCGATGCTGCGTTTTGTTGCGCGCTCCGGCCTGCGTGAAGTCTTCAGCGCCGTGGCCCTGTTCCTGGTGTTTGGCTTCGGGCTGCTGCTGGAAGAGGTTGGGCTGTCGATGGCGATGGGGGCATTCCTGGCCGGGGTGCTGCTGGCGAGCTCGGAGTACCGCCACGCTCTCGAAAGCGATATTGAACCGTTTAAGGGGCTGCTGCTGGGGCTGTTTTTTATCGGCGTCGGGATGTCTATCGACTTCGGTACTCTGGTGACTCATCCGCTGCGGATCCTGATTTTGCTGGTGGGATTTCTGGTGATTAAATCCCTGATGCTGTGGTTGATCGCCAGGCCGTTAGGCGTACCTCGCGCGCAGCGCCGTTGGTTTGCGGTGCTGCTGGGGCAGGGGAGTGAATTTGCCTTTGTGGTCTTCGGCGCGGCGCAGATGGCCGATGTCCTGGACGGCGAATGGGCGAAGGCGCTGACCCTGGCGGTGGCGCTATCGATGGCTGCCACGCCAATCCTGCTGGTGTTGCTGACCCGTCTGGAGAAATCCACCAGCGGCCAGGAGCGCGAGGCGGATGAAATTGACGAAGAGCAGCCGCGGGTAATTATTGCCGGCTTTGGCCGCTACGGGCAGATTGCCGGCCGCGTGCTGCTCTCCAGCGGCGTGAAGATGGTGATTCTCGATCACGATCCTGACCACGTCGATACCCTGCGTAAGTTTGATATGAAGGTGTTCTACGGCGATGCGACGCGGGTTGACCTGCTGGAGTCGGCGGGGGCGGAAAAAGCGGAAGTGCTGATTAACGCCATCGACGATCCGCAGACAAACCTGCAGCTGGCGGAGCTGGCAAAAGAGCATTTTCCGCATCTGCAGATCATCTCCCGCGCCCGCGATGTCGATCATTACATTAAGCTGCGCCAGGCAGGCGTTGAGGCGCCGGAGCGTGAAACCTTTGAAGCGGCGCTGAAGTCCGGGCGTATGACGCTTGAGGCGCTGGGCCTGGGAGCCTACGAGGCCCGCGAGCGCGCCGATCTGTTCCGCCGTTTCAACCTGCAAATGGTCGAAGAGATGGTGGCCATGGCGGAAAACGATGCGGCCTCGCGGGTGGCGGTATTCAAGCGCACCAGCGATATGCTGACCGGAATAATCAACGAAGACCGCAATCATTTATCGCTGGTTCAGCGTCATGGCTGGCAAGGAACGGAAGAGGGGAGGCATACCGGTGATATCGCTGATGAGCCGGAAAATAAACCCCCGGCATAAGAGGGAATTCAGGGTGTTACGTTAGCTTTACAAGTAACATTTTGTTTTCAATTTAAATCCTGTCTGGCGGCTCACGGGGCTTACGTGGGCTCGCCAGCAAATCTTAAAATTTTCTGATTCTTTACTCTCCGCCTAGTCGACGAAGTATTACGCTTTCCGTATAGTGGCGGCAATTTTTTGCATTCGGGAATTATTCAATGATCAGTCTGATTGCGGCGTTAGCGGTAGATCGCGTCATTGGTATGGAAAATGCCATGCCGTGGAATCTGCCTGCCGATCTCGCCTGGTTTAAGCGCAATACCTTAAACAAACCGGTAGTGATGGGGCGTCTCACCTGGGAATCTATCGGTCGCCCATTACCGGGGCGTAAAAATATCGTTATTAGCAGCCAGCCCGGCACCGACGATCGCGTGCAGTGGGTGAAGTCGGTCGATGAAGCCATCGCCGCTTGCGGCGACGTAGAAGAGATGATGGTGATCGGCGGCGGACGCGTTTATGAGCAGTTCCTGCCAAAAGCGCAAAAGCTTTATCTGACCCATATTGATGCGGAAGTGGAAGGCGATACTCATTTCCCGGATTACGATCCGGACGAGTGGGAGTCGGTATTCAGCGAGTTCCACGATGCTGATGCGCAGAATTCCCATAGTTACTGCTTCGAGATTCTGGAGCGTCGCTAAGGTTTTCCCCGGTGGCGTTCGCTCACCGGGGTGACTCTCTTCAGGAGGCGATCGCCTCGCCTTCATCAAGATTTGGCTGCCGGTTTGACGGCTGCGTGAAGTACGTCTTATCTTCCCAGCGCAGGCAGGTCAGATCGCCGCCCCAGCAGCAGCCGGTATCCAGCGCGTAAATCCCTTCCGGCGTGCCTTTCCCTTCCAGCGAAGCCCAATGACCGAAGGCAATACTGTACTCGCTGGCCACCGGCCCGGGAATAGCAAACCACGGCTTGAGCGGCGCGGGCGCGTTTTCCGGCGCCTCTTTGGCATACATATCCAGCTGGCCGTTCGGAAAGCAGTAGCGCATGCGGGTAAAAGCGTTAGAGATAAAGCGCAGGCGCGCCAGTCCGCTCAGTTCGTTGCTCCAGTTGTTCGGCATGTCGCCGTACATCGCATCGAGGAAGAACGGATAGGAGTCGCTGGCAAGCACGGCTTCCACGTCGCGAGCGCACTGTTTAGCGGTTTCCAGATCCCACTGCGGCGTGATCCCGGCGTGGGCCATAACCAGCTTTTTCTCTTCATCGATTTGCATCATCGGCTGACGACGCAGCCAGTTGAGCAGATCGTCGGCGTCCGGCGCCTCAAGCAGCGATTTCAGCCGATCTTTGGGTTTATTGCGGCTAATGCCCGCAAAGACCGCCAGCAGGTGCAGGTCATGATTGCCCAGCACGATGCGTACGCTGTCGCCAAGCTGTTTCACGAAACGCAGTACTTCGAGCGAACCGGGGCCGCGCGCGACCAGGTCGCCCGTCAGCCACAGCGTATCAGTCTCAGGGTTAAACTCCACCTGCTCTAATAGTGCGATCAGTTCATCGTAGCAACCGTGAACGTCGCCAATAAGGTATGTAGACATTGTTTTAATGGATGAGAGTGGGTACTGCGAGACGGAAAACAGGGATTTCAATGGTGAACGGCGCGCCGTTCACATCGATCATCTCATAATGTCCCTGCATGGTGCCCAGCGGCGTTTCAATGACCGCGCCGCTGGTATATTGGTATTCACCGCCGGCCGGAATATGCGGCTGCTCGCCGACAACGCCTTCCCCCTGGACTTCGGTCTCACGACCGTGCCCATTGGTGATAAGCCAGTAGCGGCCAAGAAGCTGAACCTGAGTCCGCCCCAGATTGCGAATGGTGACGGTATAAGCGAAGACGTAGCGCTCTTCTTGCGGAGAAGATTGCGATTCGATATAGACGCTTTGCACCTGTACACAAACTCGGGGCGAATTAATCATGGTTAGCTCTCCTTGGTGGGCGCGTTCTCAGATAACCAGTTAGCTAGCTGACAGTACTGCGCCACGGAAATATTCTCTGCGCGCTTCGCCGGGTCGATGCCCAGCTCGGTCAGAACTTCAACGCTGAACAGATTGCCCAGACTGTTGCGGATCGTTTTCCGACGCTGGTTAAAGGCTTCTGTCGTGATGCGGCTCAGCACGCGCACATCTTTAACGGGATGCGGCAGCGTGCGGTAAGGCACCAGGCGCACCACGGCGGAATCAACTTTAGGCGGCGGCGTAAAGGCGCTCGGCGGAACTTCAAGCACCGGGATAATCTGGCAGTAGTACTGCGCCATGACGCTTAGTCGACCATACGCCTTACTGTTCGGCCCGGCAACCAGACGATTGACCACCTCTTTTTGCAGCATAAAGTGCATATCGGCAATGGCATCAGTATAGCTGAACAGATGGAACATCAGCGGGGTCGAGATGTTGTACGGCAGGTTGCCGAATACGCGCAGCGGTTGGCCCATGTTCTGCGACAGCTCGCCGAAGTTCATGGTCATCGCATCCTGCTGATAAATCGTCAGCTTTGGTCCGAGGAACGGATGCGTTTGCAGACGAGCGGCCAGGTCGCGGTCCAGCTCGATAACGGTGAGCTGGTCGAGGCGTTCACCGACCGGTTCGGTCAGCGCGGCGAGGCCGGGGCCGATTTCAACAATCGCCTGGCCTTTCTGTGGATTGATGGCCGAGACAATGCTGTCGATCACAAACCGATCGTTGAGAAAGTTTTGCCCGAAGCGTTTACGGGCTAAGTGGCCCTGATGGACTCGATTATTCATTGAGTATTAACAATCATTTTAATGGCGAGATTAAGCGCCGTGATAAAACTGCCGACTTCCGCTTTCCCCTGGCCCGCAAGTTCAAGCGCGGTGCCGTGGTCAACGGAAGTGCGAATAAATGGTAAACCGAGCGTAATATTCACGCCGCGGCCAAAGCCCTGGTATTTTAGCACGGGCAGGCCCTGATCGTGATACATCGCGAGTACCGCATCGGCATGGTCGAGATATTTCGGCTGAAACAGGGTATCTGCCGGCAGCGGGCCGCTGAGATTCATCCCCTTCGCGCGCATCTCTTCCAGCACCGGAATAATGGTATCAATCTCTTCCGTGCCCATATGGCCGCCTTCGCCCGCGTGCGGGTTCAGGCCGCAAACCAGCACGTGCGGGTTATTGATACCAAATTTGGTGCGCAGATCGTGATGCAGAATGGTGATGATTTCCCGCAGCAGCTCGGGGGTAATCGCATCGCTTATTGCTTTAAGCGGCAGGTGAGTGGTCACCAGCGCCACGCGCAGCGCTTCGGTCGCCAGCATCATCACCACTTTACTGGCCTGCGAGCGCTCTTCAAAGAACTCGGTATGACCGGTGAAGGCGATCCCCGCATCGTTGATAATGCCCTTGTGCACCGGCCCGGTAATCAGCGCGGCGAATTCGCCGTTCAGACAGCCATCACAGGCGCGGGCCAGCGTTTCCACCACATAGCTGCCGTTGCTGACGTTGAGCACGCCTGGCTCAACCGGCGCATTGAGAGCGACGGGAAGAAGCGTCAGGGTGCCTGCGCGCTGCGGCGTAGCGGGAACGGTAGGGTCATAAGGCAGAAGCGATAAAGGAAGACCGAGCAGGCTTGCCCGGTCGGATAACAGAGCGCCATCGGCGCAAATCACCAGCTCGACCGGCCAGTCGCGCTGTGCAAGCTGCACAACGAGGTCGGGGCCAATCCCGGCAGGTTCGCCGGGAGTGATAACAACTCGATTCATACACTTCATCCTTCAGGCGTTCTCTTACTGGCTGCGCTTCGTCGCCCCAGTCAGAGACCAGGGCGATTCGCCGAGCCGCCTCGATACACCCTGAGTGATGTTGTGTATGAGGCTAATGCGATTAGTTGCTCAGTACCTTAACGTAGGCGCTGGCGCGCTGTTCCTGCATCCAGGTAGCCGCTTCTTCAGAGAATTTACGGTTCATCAGCATGCGGTAAGCGCGATCTTTCTGCGCGGCGTCGGTTCTGTCGACGTTGCGGGTATCCAGCAGCTCAATCAGGTGCCAGCCGAAGGATGAGTGAACCGGTGCGCTGGTCTGGCCTTTATTGAGGCGCAGAATAGCGTCGCGGAAGGCCGGATCGAAGATATCCGGCGTTGCCCAGCCTAAATCACCGCCCTGGTTTGCCGAACCCGGATCTTCAGAGAACTCTTTTGCCGCTTTAGCAAACGTGGTTTTGCCGCTCTTAATGTCAGCCGCAATTTGCTCCAGCTTTGCCCGGGCCTGATTGTCATTCATGATCGGCGACGGTTTCAGCAGGATGTGGCGGGCGTGAACTTCAGTCACGGAGATATTCTGGCTGCCGCCGCGCATATCGTTGATTTTCAGGATATGGAAGCCAACGCCGGAACGTACCGGACCAACGATATCGCCTTTCTTAGCCGTGCTCAGCGCCTGGGCGAAGATGCCCGGCAGTTCCTGAATACGACCCCAGCCCATCTGGCCGCCTTTCAGCGCCTGCTGGTCGGCTGAGTAGGTGATCGCCAGTTTGCCGAAATCCGCGCCGCTGCGCGCCTGCTGAACCACCGAGTTGGCCTGGTCCTGAGCTTCTGCCACCTGCTCGGAAGTGGGGTTTTCCGGCAGCGGGATCAGAATGTGGCTGAGGTTGAGTTCGGTGCTGGCGTCGTTCTGATCGCCAATCTGCTTCGCCAGGGTTTCAACTTCCTGCGGCAGAACGGTAATACGGCGACGTACTTCGTTGTTACGCACTTCCGAAATCAGCATCTCTTTGCGGATCTGATTACGATAGGTGTTGTAGTTAATACCGTCATAGGCCAGACGGCTGCGCATCTGATCCATGGTCATGTTGTTCTGTTTGGCGATGTTGGCGATAGCCTGGTCCAGCTGATCGTCAGAGATCTTCACGCCCATTTTCTGACCCATCTGCAGGACAATCTGGTCCATGATCAGACGCTCAAGGATCTGATGACGCAGGGTGGCGTCATCCGGCAGCTGCTGCCCGGCCTGGCCGGCGTTAAGTTTTACCGATTGCATCAAGCCATCGACGTCGCTTTCCAGAACAACGCCATTATTGACGACAGCCGCTACTTTATCGACAACCTGTGGGGCAGCGAAACTGGTATTCGCGATCATGGCGATACCGAGAAGCAGCGTTTTCCAGTTCTTCATACTTTTTCCATTTCAATTAACCGCAATTGCGGATTACGTTTAAACCAGCCACATCACAGGGAGCTCTGGTACGGTAAAATGTTCGAACGCAGCATCTGCTGGGTGCCGAGACCGTAATTGGAGCTCAGGCCGCGCAGCTCAATGTTAAAGCCGAAGGTATTGTCGTATTTGCTTTCGCTGCTGCTGTTATCCCAGCCGTTGATCTTACGTTCATAGCCAACGCGGATAGCGTAGCAGCAGGAGCTATACTGCACCCCTAACATCTGGTTCGCTGACTTTCTGGTATTCGTATCGTAGTAATACGCGCCGACGACTGCCCAACGATCGACGATTGGCCAGCTGGCGGTCATTCCCACCTGCGAAATACCATCTTTATACTGCTTAGCGGTGGAATACGAAGGCAGAGTCGCCTGAATGTATTCCGGACTTGCATAACGATAGTTAAGTTGTACTAAACGGTTTTCGTCGCGACGGTATTCCACGGTTCCGCTGCTGGTCGCGACGTTATCCAGACGCGTATCGTACTGAATTCCCCCGCGTAAACCCCAGTCGTCGGTAATGCGCCAGTAGGTATCCCCGGCCCATACCAGTGAACCTCGCGTGTCGTTGTTCTCCCAGTTGATGTTGTCGTCACCGGTACGTGCTTCGGTGAAATAGTAGATTTGACCAACGGAAATATTAAAACGTTCAACTGCGGCGGCATCATAAACGCGAGATGTGATGCCGGTGGAGACCTGGTTGGCGGACGCAATACGGTCCAGACCGCTGTAGGTGCGGTCGCGGAACAGGCCGCTGTAGTCTGATTGCAACAGCGTTGAGTCGTAGCTGCCGATCTTGCTCTGGTCACGATACGGGATATACAGATACTGCATGCGCGGTTCAAGCGTCTGGGTATAGTTCTCTTGCATATCGCGCTCGAAAACCATTTTGCCGTCGACTTTAAACTGCGGCATGACGCGGTTAACGGAGTCTTTATAGTCAGTGCCGTTGGCCGCGTTGTAGCTATCAAGGTTGCTTTGCTGGTAATGGGTGGCCAGCAGTTTTGCCTCAGTATTGATGCTTCCCCAGCCGTTAGACAGCGGCAGGTTGATGGTTGGCTCAAGGTGAAGACGCGTTGCTTCCGGCATTTTGCTGTTCGAGTTAACAAAATGCACCGCCTGGCCATAAAGATGCGTATCAAACGGGCCGACGTCGTTCTGGTAGTAGTTCACGTCCAGCTGCGGCTCGGCGGAATAGGCATTGCTTGAGTCGCGGTCAAAGACCTGGAACTGCTTGGTCGATACGGTGGCATCGAAATTCTGATTCGCGTAGCCGGCGCTGAGTTTCTGCGTGGCATAGCCATCGGTACTGGAACCGTATTTGGAGCTGAAATCGTTAAAGTAGTCCGGGTCGCTGACTTTGGTGTAGTCGGCGTTGAAACGCCACACCTGGTCTACGACGCCTGAATGGTTCCAGTAGAACAGCCAGCGGCGGCTGTTGCTGTCGTTCGAATGATCGTCATGATAAATTTTATCCGACGGCAGGTAGTCGAACTCAAATAAACCGGTCCCTGCTTTGGTCAGATAGCGGAATTCGTTTTCCCACATCACGCCGCCGCGCTTGCTCATATAGTGCGGGGTCAGGGTGGCGTCAAAGTTAGGCGCGATATTCCAGTAGTAAGGGAGATAGAACTCCGCGCCGTTTTTGGTGCTGTATTTAGCGTTGGGGATCAGGAAACCTGAACGGCGCTTATCGCCCACCGGCAGCTGCAGGTAAGGACTATAAAAAATCGGCACTGAACCGAGCTTAAAGCGCGCGTTCCAGATCTCAGCCACCTGCTCTTCGCGGTCGTGGATAACTTCGCTGCCGACCACGCTCCAGGTGTCAGAGCCCGGCAGACAGGAGGTAAAGCTGCCGTTTTCCAGAATGGTGTAGCGGTTTTCACCGCGCTGCTTCATCAGGTCAGCGGTACCGCGCCCCTGACGGCCTACCATTTGGTAATCGCCCTGCCAGACGTTGGTATCTTTGGTGTTGAGATTCGACCAGGCCTTCGGCCCTTTGAGGATCACCTGATTATCGTCATAGTGCACGTTGCCGAGGGCATCAACCGTCCGCACCGGCTGCGGCTGGCCTTCCGCCTGCTGCTGGTGGAGCTGGACCTCATCGGCCTGCAGCCGGCTGTTTCCCTGATTAATATCGACGTTGCCGGTAAATACGGCGTTATCAGGGTAGTTGCCTTTCGCATGATCGGCATCGATCGTCACCGGCAGGTCGTTGGGTTTCCCTTCGACCAAAGGACGATTGTAGCTTGGGACGCCAAGCATACACTGCGTGGCGAGATCGGCAGCGAGGCCCTGTTGGCTATACAAGGCGCTGGCGATCATGGTGGCCAGGAGGCTGGGAATACGTTTTTTCATACGTTGTATTTGTTGTTCCGTCATCGTGTGGCAGCGGCTTGCAAACGGTCAGAGCCTAACTTACTCGTCTAAATCGCGCTAGTGTTAATCCTGCCCGTTTCGAGCCCGAGCGTTAGGCACCGTGTAGAATGACGAGTATGATAAAGCAAATTATAGGCTATGTCCCACAATTGACCGAGGCGTAAACGCTTTGTAACGTGCGGTCAGATATAGCTTAACTGGCGGCAGAGAGATTGGGGAGTCTATGCAGTATTTGGGTAAAATAATTGGCGTTGCGGTTGCGTTGATGATGGGCGGCGGCTTTTGGGGCGTGGTACTGGGCTTTTTAATCGGGCATATGTTTGACCGCGCGCGCAGCCGCCGGCTGAACGTCTTTGCCAACCAGCAGGAGCGCCAGTCGCTGTTCTTCTCGACGACGTTTGAAGTGATGGGGCACCTGACCAAATCAAAAGGGCGCGTCACCGAAGCCGATATCCACGTCGCCAATTTGCTGATGGATCGCATGAATCTTCATGGCGAAGCGCGGACGGCGGCACAGCACGCGTTTCGGGTAGGGAAATCAGATGACTATCCGCTGCGTGAGAAAATGCGCCAGCTGCGCAGCGTCTGTTTTGGCCGCTTTGATTTAATTCGGATGTTTCTGGAAATTCAGCTGCAGGCGGCTTTTGCCGATGGCGATCTGCATCCCAACGAACGTGAAGTGCTGTTTGTGATTGCCGATGAGCTGGGCATCTCCCGCGCTCAGTTTGAGCAGTTCCTGCGCATGATGCAGGGCGGGGCGCAGTTCGGCGGCGGGTCGCAGCAGCAATCTTACGGCCAGCGCGGCGGCAACGCCGGCTGGCAGCAGGCGCAGCGCGGGCCCACTCTGGAAGATGCCTGCAATGTGCTGGGGGTAAAACCGACTGATGATGCCGCCACCGTCAAGCGCGCCTATCGTAAGCTGATGAGCGAGCACCATCCGGATAAGCTGGTGGCGAAAGGGCTACCGCCGGAAATGATGGAGATGGCTAAGCAGAAAGCGCAGGAGATCCAGAAAGCCTGGGAGCTGATCAAAGAACAGCGCGGCTTCTGAACGACCGGCCTCTCCCGGGCGGGGGAGGCGTCACGATGGGCTGGCGGCGCGGCGGTACATACGCCGCGGATGGCCAATCTTGCCGTACAGCATTTCCACCTCCAGAAAGCCGATTTCCACGCAGTGCTCCAGATAGCGACGAGCAGTGGTTTTGCTCAATCCAGCCTCGCTCACCACGTCATCGACCGAAAAGCAGCGTTCTTGATCGCCGGTAAACAGATTTTGCACCAGCGCCAGCGTTTTTTCTTCAATCCCTTTACTGCCGCTATCGGCACGATAGTTTTTGGCCTGTAGCTGATACAGCGAATCCACGTTCTGCTGGTCGACAATCTTCCACTCGCGCTGCTGATCGTAGAACTGCACAAACCGTTCAAGGGACTGGCTCAGGCGCTTCCATGACACCGGCTTAAGAATGTAGTCGAAGGCGCCGTTGCGGATTGCCAGACTACAGGTTTCCATATCGCTGGCGGCGGTGATAAAGATCACCGAGCAGTTAGCCTGGGCCATGATCGGGTCGTTCATCAGCGTGACCCCTTTGCCGTCCGGCAGATAATTATCCAGCAACACCAGCTGGGGCGGCCTGGCGTTGAGTCTCTGCCGCGCCTGGGCGAGGGAGGCCGCCGTGCCTGCCAGCCGCATGCGCGGGTGTTTTTGAATAAGCTCGGCGTGCAGCCGCGCCAGTTCGCTTTCATCTTCGATGATCAGAACATCGACCAGGTCATGATGCATAGTGCGTCTCTTCTTGCGGATGGGCTGGCCCGCTGGCGGGGATAAACAGCGTAAAAATCGCGCCGCGCGGGGCGTTGTCGGCCACTTCAATTGTGCCGCCGGCCTGGGTTACGTAGCGCTCAATAAGATACAGGCCAATACCGTGATCGCCGCGGGTTTTGGTGGTGACGCCGCGCTCAAAAATATGCTCGCGGATCTCCGGACGAATACCGACGCCGCGGTCGGCGACTTCAATCATTAATTCCCGGGCGTTGAGCTGAATCAGAATCTCGACCGGTTCGTGCGGCAGTTCGGCGCGCTGGGTAGCCTCAATAGCGTTATCCAGCAGATTACCGATGATAGAGATAAGCTCGGACTCCATCAATGACGGCAGCGGACGGTCAATGCGGCAGGCCGGGTCAAAGCTCAGTTCAACCCCTTTTTCCCGCGCGCGGGCGGCTTTGCCCAGCAGCAGACCGCACAGCGTCGGCGAATTAAAGTGTGATGAGATAAAGTCCAGCAGCTCCTGGGCATGCTCCGACTGCGCCTGAATGTAGCGAATCGCCTCATCATAGTGGCCCATATGCAGCAGGCCGGAAAGGGTGGTCATACGGTTCAGCTGTTCATGGCGCATGATGCGCAGATTATCAACGTAGCGCTTCACCTGGCTAAGCTGGGCGCTCAGCGAGTTGATTTCGTCGCGGTCGCGGAAAGTGATCACCCAGCCCTGCAGTTCACTCTCCAGCAGGATACGCACCCGGCTGGCGAGAACGGTCAGCTGATTAAAGCGGCACAGCTCGTCGTGGGTATCGTTTTCGAGCATCTCCCCGCTGGCGAAAAACGGCTGCGGCGTAATGACGCTATCGATAGACTTACCGCGCAGCTGATGCGCCGGCTGGCTCAGTCCGAGCAGGCTGCGGGCGGCATGATTTATCACTTCGATACGCCGGTGATGGTCAATTACGATCACCCCTTCGTATATCGACTCCATCATCGCCTTTTGCTGGCGCACCAGCAGGCCGATTTCCCGCGGCTCCAGCGAGAAAATTTGCTTCTTAATGCTGCGGGTGAAGTACCAGGAGAAGATAAACAGCGCAATCAACAGCAGCACTGCGGCGACAAAGATATTGATGACTTTTTCCAGCGTGATGCTGTCGAGATAGCTGGTAAGGTAGCCGACGGAAACAATACCGATGACCCGGCCCGCATCGTCGAAAATCGGCGCTTTGCTGCGCAGGGAAATCCCCAGTCCCCCTTTGCGGATGGTGGTGGCGCTTTTCCCCTCCAGCACCGGCTGGTTATCGCCGCCAACCAGCCGCGTGCCGACCCATTCCGGGTGGACCGAATGAAACAGATGCACGCCTCGCCTGTCGCCAATGACAATAAAGCTGGCGTCGCTGTGGGCGGCGATATTTTGCATAAAAGGTTTTATCGCCAGCGCGTCTTCACGCGCGACCTGTTGGCGTAAATCCGGCATCAGGGCAATTTCTTGCGCCTGTATTTTCGCGCGGGCGCTCATTTCCTGATAAAGCTGACGGCTGGCGTCAAAATAGTAATACACGCCCAGCAGCGCGAAAAGCACTGAGAAAAAAGCGACCAGTGAAATGAACAGCTTAAATTGAAATGAAACCTTCATAATTCTATTGCACCGTATCAGGGATGCGGCACTGTATCATCTTTGGCCATACCGACATCGTGGCTGAGGGAAAACGGTGACCCCCTTCGCAGGCGTCCGGAAACCACAATTATCTGCTGGCGCGGAATTTATCAAGGTTAATCAGGCGCTGGATTTAAAAACCTTAAAAACCACGACCATAAATCAGAGCGGTTTCACAATAATAATAGAAACCATAAAAACCATAGTGACCATTAAAACTTCTTTTTTAATCTGTCGATCCTCACATTAACTCTGCGGATGGCCCTCTAACCTGAAAAATAATAATAACCAGAGGGCTTAATTATGAGCACCACAGACAATGCATTCTCTGCAACCATCGACCCTATCAATACCCCGAAAGCGCCGCTTAAGCAGCGCTGGTGGCATATCCTCGATAACTGGAAAGTCGGTATTATCCCGCTGCCGCTCTTTCTGCTGGCCGGCGGCCTGATTGCCCTGGACTGTTTAGGCGGCAAGCTGCCGAGCGATATCGTCGTGATGGTGGCGACGCTGGCCTTTTTCGGCTTTGCCTGCGGTGAATTCGGCAAACGCCTGCCGGTTCTGGGTAAGCTTGGCGCAGCGGCCATCTGCGCGACTTTTATTCCTTCTGCGCTGGTTCATTACGGCCTGCTGCCGGAGGTGGTGGTGGAATCGACCACCAAATTCTATAAGTCGACCAACATTCTTTATCTTTATATCTGCTGCATTATCGTCGGCAGCATTATGAGCATGAACCGCACCACGCTGATTCAGGGCTTTCTGCGGATTTTCTTCCCGATGCTGTGCGGAGAAATCGTCGGCATGGTCGTTGGCGTCGGCGTCGGTACCGCGCTAGGGCTGGAGCCGTTCCAGGTGTTCTTCTTTATCGTCCTGCCGATCATGGCCGGCGGCGTCGGCGAGGGAGCGATCCCGCTGTCGATTGGCTACGCCGCGCTGATGCATATGGATCAGGGCGTGGCGCTTGGGCGCGTTCTGCCGATGGTGATGCTGGGCAGCCTGACGGCGATTGTTATCTCCGGCTGTTTAAATCAGCTGGGCAAGCGTTTTCCGCATTTGACCGGTGAGGGACAGCTGATGCCGAACCGCCGCAACGAGACGCATCGCGAAACGCCCGTCGAGGGCAAAATGGACGTAACGACGCTGGCCTCCGGCGCGCTGCTGGCGGTGCTGCTCTATATGCTGGGCATGCTGGGGCAGAAGACCATCGGCCTGCCCGCGCCGGTGGGCATGCTGTTCCTCGCGGTGCTGCTGAAGCTGGTGAACGGCGTCTCTCCGCGCCTGCAGGAGGGATCGCAGATGGTGTATAAGTTCTTCCGCACGGCGGTTACCTATCCGATTCTGTTTGCCGTCGGCGTGGCGATCACCCCGTGGCAGGAGCTGGTCAACGCGTTTACCGTAACCAATTTGCTGGTGATTATCAGCACCGTAACGGCGCTGGTGGCGACCGGTTTCCTGGTCGGCAAAAAGATTGGCATGTACCCGATTGACGTGGCGATTGTCTCCTGCTGCCAGAGCGGTCAGGGCGGTACCGGCGACGTGGCGATACTGACCTCCGGCAACCGCATGAACCTGATGCCGTTCGCGCAGATCGCAACCAGGATCGGCGGCGCGATTAATGTTTCGCTGGGTCTGCTGTTCCTCAGTCACTTTCTGGCCTGATTTAACTTTTTTATAACCGCTAAGTCTGCTTTTTCGTGCTAAATGGCGCAGAAAATATCTGCGCCCCGTCTCCAAAACAGGGATCGTTTAGCGATACAATCAGCGCCATTATTCGCGACTGCGACGGCAGCCTGTCCGCTGCCTGTAATTGAGTGAGGAGAGAAACAAATGTCAGTGGATACTCTCGCCCGTGAGGGCGTAAGCATGGAAGCGCTGCTGGCGGCGAAAGAGCAGCGCGCCGCGCGTCAGGCCGACTGGTTAGCCCATTATCAGCGGCCGGTGATTTCGCTGACCCTGGTGACCCCGGGCGCGGTGAAAGACAGCATTCGCTACCGTAATATGATGGGCGTAGCGCTGCAGGCCTGCGATCAGATGCTGTGGAAACACCGCTGGCAGACGCTGGATCGCCAGGTGCTGTGGCTGCCGACCGGTCCGGAAGCGCTGTGGTGCGTCGATCACGCCGCCAGTGAAATCAAAGCCTTCTGTACCGATCTTGAGCATACCCATCCGCTGGGCCGCCTGTGGGATATCGACGTTATTTGCCCGAAAGATGGCCTGGTTGGCCGTCAGTCTATGGGGGAAAACCAGCGCCGCTGCCTGCTGTGCGATGAACCTGCGCACGCCTGCGCGCGCAGCCGCCGTCATGACACCGGGGAGGTTGTCGCCCGCGTTGAGCAGATGATTGATGCGTGGTTTGCCCGCGACTAACGTCGGTGTTCCGCTGCGATGATGAGCGAGGAATTGCCCGGGTATGCCGCTGGCGGCAAGACCCGGGACAGATTTGAACGATCAGAAGTCGATCGGCGCGCGGAACGTCATCGTATTACCGAATGACGGATGGGTGATGGTCAGGGTTTCAGCGTGCAGCAGCAGACGCGGCGCCATGGCCAGCGCTTCCGGCGACGCATAAAAGCGGTCGCCAAGAATCGGATGGCCCAGCGCCAGCATATGCACGCGCAGCTGATGCGAACGCCCGGTAATCGGCTTCAGGCGCACGCGGGCGGTGTTGTCCGTCGCGAACTCCAGCACTTCATACTCGGTTTGCGCCGCTTTGCCGGTTTCGTAACACACCTTCTGCTTTGGCCGGTTCGGCCAGTCGCAAATCAGCGGTAAATCCACCAGACCCTCGGCTTTTTCCGGGTGCCCCCAGACGCGGGCGACGTACTGCTTTTTCGGCTCGCGTTCGCGGAACTGCCGCTTAAGCTCGCGCTCTGCCGCTTTGGTCAGGGCTACCACAATCACGCCGCTGGTCGCCATATCCAGCCGGTGCACCGACTCGGCCTGCGGGAAATCGCGCTGAATGCGCGTCATCACGCTGTCCTTGTGCTCAGCCAGCCGGCCCGGTACGGACAACAGGCCGCTTGGCTTGTTGACCACCATAATGTGCTCATCCTGGTAGAGGATAACCAGCCAGGGATCCTGCGGCGGATTGTAGTTTTCCATCGCCATATTCGCGTTCCGTTACTGGTGGGTGACCACGATTAAGCGCAGCGCATCCAGGCGCCAGCCCGCCTGCGCCAGCGCGTCCATGACCTGTTGACGGTTGCTCTCGATAGCCGCCAGTTCATCATCGCGGATGTTCGGGTTAACGGCGCGCAGCGCTTCAAGGCGCGACAGTTCGGCCGACAGCTTATCGTCGGCTTCTTGACGTGCGGCGTCGATCAGGGCCTGGGCCGCTTTGGCCACCTGGCCTTCGCCCTGCTGCAAAATGGCGTGGACGTCCTGCTGGACGGCGTTGACCAGCTTGCTGCCGGTGTGGCGGTTTACCGCGCTCAGCTGACGGTTAAAGCTTTCGAACTCCACCTGACCGGCAAGGTTGTTGCCGTTTTTGTCGAGCAGCATGCGCACCGGCGTCGGCGGCAGGAAGCGGTTGAGCTGCAGATGCTTCGGCGCCTGGGCCTCAACGACGTAAATCAGCTCCAGCAGCAGGGTACCTACCGGCAGCGCTTTGTTCTTCAGCAGCGAGATGGTGCTGCTGCCGGTATCGCCGGAGAGGATCAGATCCAGACCGTTGATAATCAGCGGATGCTCCCAGGTGATGAACTGCGCGTCTTCGCGGGACAGGGCGACGTCACGCTCAAAGGTAATGGTGCAGCCATCTTCCGGCAGGCCAGGGAAGTCCGGTACCAGCATATGGTCGGAGGGGGTCAGGACAATCAGGTTTTCACCACGGTCGTCCTGGTTGATGCCGACGATATCGAACAGGTTCATGGAGAAAGCGATCAGGCTGGTGTCGTCATCCTGTTCTTCAATGCTTTCCGCAAGCTGCTGGGCTTTTTCTCCGCCGTTGGAGTGGATCTCCAGCAGACGATCTCGGCCCTGTTCCAGCTGCGCTTTCAGCGCTTCATGCTGCTGGCGGCAGGCTTTGATCAGGTCGTCGAAGCCGTCGGTATTTTCCGGCGCGGCGAGATAGTTAATCAGTTCATTATGCACGCTGTCGTAAACGGTACGGCCGGTCGGGCAGGTGTGCTCGAACGCGTCCAGACCTTCGTGATACCAGCGCACCAGCACCGACTGGGCGGTTCTTTCCAGATACGGAACGTGGATCTGAATATCGTGGGCCTGGCCGATACGGTCAAGACGACCGATACGCTGCTCCAGCAGATCCGGGTTGAACGGCAGGTCGAACATCACCAGGTTGCTGGCGAACTGGAAGTTGCGGCCTTCCGAGCCGATTTCAGAACACAGCAGCACCTGAGCGCCGGTATCTTCCTCGGCGAACCAGGCGGCGGCGCGGTCGCGTTCGATAATTGACATCCCTTCGTGGAACACCGCTGCACGGATGCCTTCGCGCTCGCGCAGAACCTGCTCCAGCTGCAGCGCGGTGGCCGCTTTAGCGCAGATCACCAGCACTTTCTGCGAGCGGTGGCTGGTGAGATGGCCCATCAGCCATTCAACGCGCGGGTCAAAGTTCCACCAGGTACCGGTATCGCCTTCAAATTCCTGATAAATCTGCTCCGGATAGAGCATGTCGCGGGCGCGCTCTTCGGCCGTTTTGCGGGCACCCATAATGCCGGAAACCTTGATGGCCGTCTGGTACTGGGTCGGCAGCGGCAGACGAATCGTATGCAGCTCGCGTTTCGGAAAGCCTTTGACGCCGTTACGGGTATTGCGGAACAGCACGCGGCTGGTACCGTGGCGGTCCATCAGCATTGACACCAGCTCCTGACGAGCGGCCTGGGCATCATCGCGATCGCTGTTGGCGGCCTGCAATAACGGCTCGATATCCTGTTCGCCGATCAGATCGCTCAGCGCGTTCAGCTCGGCGTCGTTCAGCTTATTGCCAGCCAGCAGCAGGGCGACGGCGTCGGCAACCGGACGGTAGTTCTGCTGCTCTTCAACAAACTGGGCGAAGTCGTGGAAACGGTTGGGGTCGAGCAGGCGCAGACGGGCGAAATGGCTCTCCATTCCCAGCTGCTCCGGCGTCGCGGTGAGCAGCAGAATGCCCGGCACGCATTCGGCCAGCTGTTCAATCGCCTGATATTCCCGGCTCGGGGCGTCTTCGCTCCAGACCAGGTGGTGCGCTTCATCAACGACCATCAGATCCCACTCCGCTTCGCACAGGTGTTCCAGACGCTGCTTGCTGCGGCGTACGAAATCCAGCGAACAGATCACCAGCTGTTCGGTTTCAAACGGGTTAATTGCATCGTGCTGCGCTTCGGCATAGCGCTCATCGTCAAACAGCGAGAAGCGCAGGTTAAAGCGGCGCAGCATTTCCACCAGCCACTGGTGCTGCAGGGTTTCCGGAACGACAATCAGTACGCGTTCGGCGGCGCCGGAGAGCAGCTGCTGATGCAGGATCATCCCGGCTTCGATGGTTTTACCCAGACCCACTTCGTCCGCCAGCAGGACGCGCGGCGCATGGCGGCGGCCAACGTCATGAGCGATATTCAGCTGATGCGGGATCAGGCTGGTGCGCTGACCGCGCAGGCCGCTCCACGGCATGCGGTACTGTTCGCTCTGGAATTTGCGCGCGCGATAGCGCAGGGCAAAACGATCCATACGGTCAATCTGTCCGGCGAACAGACGGTCCTGCGGTTTGCTGAAAACCAGCTTGCTGTCGAGCAGCACTTCACGCAGGGTAACGTTGGCTTCCTGGGTGTCGAGTCGGGTGCCGGTGTAGGCCAGCAGGCCGTTCTCTTCATTAACTTCGTCAACCTGGAGTTGCCAGCCTTCATGGCTGGTGATGGTGTCGCCCGGGTTAAACATCACGCGGGTGATCGGGGAGTCGTTGCGTGCGTACAGACGGTTTTCGCCGATGGCGGGGAAAAGCAGGGTCACCATGCGCGCGTCCAGCGCAACGACCGTCCCTAATCCCAGTTCGCTCTCTGTGTCGCTAATCCAGCGTTGACCAAGTGTAAAAGGCATATATGTTCGGCTCTTTAGTTCTTTAATTGCAGGCAATAGTTGATCATCTCCATGGAGAATCGGAGATGCGTCAAAATTGGGTCCAGGAATGGAAAGGGCGCTATATTACTGGATGGCGGAACGTTCGTCACGTCCTCCTCACCCTTCATTTTGCGGCTTTTGTGCTGACGGAACGAGTGAGAAAAAATCAAAATAGCCCCAGTTGCCCCGTCACTATTGTAGCAAAATCGTCGTCGACAAAGGGAAGTATTCCTTCGGCGACAGGCTCTAATTGCTTAGAGAGATAGTGCTCATAATCCAGCGGCGACTGCTGATAATCCACTGGTTCCGGCCCGCCGGTAGTCCAGACGTATTTAATGCTGCCGCGCTGCTGATACTGCTGCGGTCTACCCAGCCGAACGTTGTGCTCATCAGCCAGCCGCGCCGCGCGCACGTGCGGCGGCACGTTGCGCTGATACTCCGCCAGCGGACGGCGCAGGCGTTTGCGATAGACCAGTCGATCGTCAAGCTCGCCGTTCATCAGCTTATCAATGGTTTCGCGCACATAGTCGCGATAGGGCTGATGGCGGAAAATGCGTAGATAAAGCTCCTGCTGAAATTGCTGGGCCAGCGGCGTCCAGTCGGTGCGTACCGTCTCAAGGCCTTTAAACACCATGCGCTGCTCGCTGCCTTCCTGAATCATCCCGGCGTAGCGCTTTTTACTGCCGGTATCCGCGCCGCGAATGGTAGGCATGAGAAAGCGGCAGAAGTGGGTTTCAAACTCCAGCTCCAGGGTGCTGGCGAGCCCCTCTTTGCCCAGCTCCGTCGCCCACCATTCGTTGACGAAGGCCACCAGCGACCGACCGATAGCGCCAGCTTCCTCTTCGCTGTGGGCCCGCTTGAGCCACACGAAGGTGGAGTCGGTATCGCCGTAGATAACGTCATAGCCCTGGGATTCAATCAGCGCTTTGGTCTGGCGCATAATCGCGTGACCGCGCATGGTAATGGAAGAGGCCAGGCGCGGATCGAAAAAGCGGCAGGCGCTGGTGCCGAGCACGCCGTAGAAGGCGTTCATAATGATCTTCAGCGCCTGCGACAGCGGTTTGTTTTTATGCAGCTTGGCTTCGTCGCGCCCGTGCCAGATCTGCCCGACAATCCCCGGCAGGCAGTGCTTATCTCGCGAGAAGCGCGCGCCGAGAAAGCCTTCGGTGCTGTGAGCGTCATCGGGCTGCGCCAGACCTTCAACCAGCCCCACCGGGTCGATCAGGAAGGTGCGGATAATCGACGGGTACAGGCTTTTGTAGTCCAGCACCAGCACAGAGTCGTACAGACCGGGGCGTGAATCCATTACGTAGCCGCCAGGGCTGGCCTGCGGCGGCACTTCTCCGAAGTTCGGTGCGACGTAGCCGAGCCGGTGCATGCGTGGAAAATAGAGGTGGCTGAAGGCGGCGACCGAACCACCGTGGCGATCCGCAGGCAGGCCGTTGACCGTCGCGCGCTCCAGCAAAAACGGCATGATCTCGGTTTTATGGAAGATGCGGGTGACCAGCTCGCAGTCCTGCAGGTTGTAGGTGGCCAGCGCCGGTTTATCCTGGTGAAAACGGCGGTCGATTTCATCCATCCGATCCCAGGGATTATCAATGGCTTTGCCCTCGCCGAGCAGCTCGCGGGCGACCGATTCCAGCGCAAAAGAGGAGAAGTTCCAGAACGCGGATTTCAGCGCCTCAATGCCGTCGATAATCAGGCGGCCGTTGGCCTGAGCAAAGAAGACGCCATTCTTAAAACCGTGTTCGCGCCACTCCAGTTCGCTGTTGCCGCGCCCGAGCAGCAGCGGGATGCGATAGCGCTCGGCGTGCTTTTGCAGGACGCGTAAATCGAACTGCACCACGTTCCAGCCGATCAGCACGTCCGGGTCGTGAGCGGCAAACCAGGCGTTAAGCTTTTCCAGCAGCAGCGGGCGGCTGGCGACGTACTCTAGCTGGAAGTTGACGGCAGGGGGCGAGGCGGGCTCCGGCCCGAGCATATAGACAACCCGCTGGCCGCAGCCTTCAAGACCGATGCAGTAGAGCTCGCCGTGGCGGCTGGTTTCAATATCCAGCGAAACCCATTTTAGCGGCGGGCGGTAGTGGGGATTGGGCTTCATCCGGGCGTTGACCAGCTGCTGGCCGCGCGACTCGCCTTCAACCCACACCGGGGCGGTGATAAAGCGCTCCATCAGATAGCGCTCCGGCGGGCGAACGTCGCCTTCATAAACCGTGACGCCGTTTTCGCGCAGCTTTTTTTCCAGCCGCATCAGCTGGCGGTGAGCGCGGCAGTAAAGGCCAAAAACCGGCTGGCGATGAAAATCTTTCAGGCTGAGCGGGGCAAGGCGATGGCCGTTTTCCCCCTGCAGCAGGCGTTCAACCTGCGCGCGCTGGGATTCAGGGATAAACGCCACGGACTCCTGGGGCGGCAGCGTGACCTCAAGCGGGCCGTCATCGGTCGCCAGCCAGAAAGTCAGTTCGGTGCCCTGCGGGGTATCCCGCCAGTGACGGGTCAGTAAAAAACCTTCTCGTGGCTGCGTCACGCCGTGCTCTCATCAGTAAAAACCAGGCCTGATTATAGCCTGGTTCACCGAGTAATGCTGGGATTTTATACAGGTGTGGCGCGGTTGTCTGTTTTCAAAGGCAGTGCCGCGCGCTATTTCCCGGAGGCGGCGCTTGACGCGCCTTGTCCGGGCTACCTGGCTCGCAGACGGCTGTGAACCTGTAGCCCGGCTGAGCGCAGCGCGAGCCGGGAAAAAAACGGAGGCGGTGTTGCACGCTGTTCCCCGGAGGCGGCGCTTGACGCGCCTTGTCCGGGCTACCAGGTCCGCAGACGGCTGTGAACCTGTAGCCCGGCTAAGCGCAGCGCGAGCCGGGGAGAGCGCGGGTTTATTGCCCGTAATAGGCTTTCGCGCCGTGCTTGCGCAGATAGTGTTTATCCAGCAGCGTCTGCTGCATCTCCGGCAGCTGCGGCGCCAGCTGGCGGCAGAAGATGCCCATATAGGCGATCTCTTCCAGCACAATGGCGTTATGCACTGCGTCTTCGGCGTTTTTACCCCAGGCAAACGGCCCGTGAGAGTGCACCAGCACGCCGGGCATTTGCGCCGGATCGATGCCTTTTTCACGAAAGGTTTCGACGATCACTTCGCCGGTTTGCCACTCGTACTCGCCGTTGATCTCGTCGTCGGTCATCAGCCGGGTGCAGGGAACCGCGCCGTAGAAATAGTCGGCGTGGGTCGTGCCGGTAGCGGGAATCGACTGTCCGGCCTGCGCCCAGATGGTGGCGTGACGCGAATGAGTGTGGACAATACCGCCCAGCGTCGGGAATGCCTGATACAGCAGACGGTGGGTCGGGGTATCAGACGAGGGTTTTTTCTGGCCTTCAACCACTTCGCCGGTCTCCAGGCTGACCACCACCATATCCTCGGCGGTCATGACGCTGTAGTCGACGCCTGAGGGTTTAATCACCAGCACGCCCCGTTCACGGTCGACGGCGCTGACGTTGCCCCAGGTGAGAGTGACCAGATTGTGCTTTGGCAGGGCCAGGTTGGCTTCGAGAACCTGGCGTTTAAGATCTTCTAACATAATGTGCTCCGAATAGCTGGCGAGTCAGCTTCTCCTCACCCCGACCCTCTCCCGGAGGGCCAGGGAGGAAGCCGTCCCGTGCCCGAACTTTTCTTCCCGGTTCAAGGGTAGGGGAGAAAAGCAGTTTCGCGCCCGAGCGGTACCCTCTCCTTATGGGAGAGGGTAAGGGTGAGGGGACGATCTCTTAGCGTTTTGAACCGTAATACACTTCGTTCCAGCGCAGCGCATCCTTGAAGGAGGGCAGGCGGGTCTCGTTGTCAATCACGGTCAGTTCGATATCCTGTAGCTCTGCGAACTGGCGCATATCATCAAGGGTCAGCGCATGGCTGAAGACGGTATGGTGCGCGCCGCCAGCAATGATCCAGGCCTCGGACGCGGTGCGCAGATCCGGATGGGCTTTCCACAGCGCATTGGCCACCGGTAGCTTCGGCAGCTCGTGCGGCGTTTTCACCGTCTCAATGGTGTTCACCAGCAGACGATAGCGATCGCCGAGATCGATCAGGCTGGCGACGATCGCCGGGCCGGTCTGGGTGTTAAAGATGATGCGCGCCGGATCGGCTTTCCCGCCGATGCCCAGCGGCTGGACGTCGAGAATCGGTTTCTCCGCGGTAGCGATGGTCGGGCAGACTTCCAGCATATGCGAGCCCAGCGCCAGATCGTTGCCTTTCTCGAAGTGGTAGGTGTAATCCTCCATAAAGGAGGTGCCGCCCTGCAGACCGGTTGCCATCACCTTCATGATGCGAAGCAGGGCGGCGGTTTTCCAGTCGCCTTCGCCCGCAAAGCCGTAGCCCTGCTGCATCAGACGCTGTACGGCGAGACCCGGAAGCTGTTTCAGGCCGTGCAAATCTTCAAAGGTGGTAGTAAAGGCGTGGAAGCCGCCCTGTTCCAGGAAGCGCTTCATCCCCAGCTCAATGCGCGCGGCATCAAGAAGGTTCTGCCGCTTATCACCGTGGATTTGCACCGCTGGCGTCAGGCGATAGCTGCTTTCATACTCATCGACCAGGGCGCTGATTTCGCCATCGGTGACCGCATTGACGACCTGTACCAGGTCGCCCACCGCCCAGGTGTTAACCGAGAAACCAAACTTAATCTGCGCGGCGACTTTATCCCCGTCGGTGACCGCCACTTCACGCATGTTATCGCCGAAACGGCACACTTTCAGGTGGCGGGTATCCTGTTTCGAAACCGCCTGACGCATCCATGCGCCGATGCGCTGATGGGCTTCTTTATCCTGCCAGTGGCCGGTTACCACGCTGTGTTGCTGACGCATCCGCGCGCCGATGAAGCCAAATTCGCGGCCGCCGTGGGCGGTCTGGTTCAGGTTCATAAAGTCCATATCGATGCTGTCCCACGGCAGCGCCGCGTTGAACTGAGTATGGAACTGCATCAGCGGTTTATTCAGGATCGTGAGGCCGTTGATCCACATTTTCGCCGGTGAGAAGGTATGCAGCCACACCACCATCCCGGCGCACTTATCATCGTAGTTTGCGTCGCGACAGATATGGGTGATCTCATCCGGCGTGGTACCCAGCGGCTTAAGCACCAGTTTGCACGGCAGTTTGGCTTCCGCATTCAGGCTGTTCACCACATGTTCTGCGTGCTTTGTCACCTGACGTAGCGCTTCAGGGCCATACAGATGCTGGCTACCGATGACGAACCACACTTCATAATTATCAAAAATTGTCATTTTCATGTCCTTAATGGGTGAAGGCTGCCTGAGATTGCGGCGCGGATTCCGCTTTTGCAGTCGAAGGGAGGTAACGTTGTTCCGCGCTGAGCGACCACTGCTGGTAGCGCTGATAGAGTTGTTCAAAACGTTGCGCCTGCGCCGGGCGAGGCTGCAGGGTGCTTTCCACCCGGCTGGCCATTTGCTCCTGCGCGGCAGGAATATCGTGGTAGACGCCGGCAGCAACGGCGGCGAAGATAGCCGCGCCCAGCGCGCAGCACTGATCGGACGCGACGATTTGCAGCGGGCGATTCAGCACATCGCAGCAGGCCTGCATGATCACCGGGTTTTTGCGCGCGATGCCGCCGAGCGCCATCACGTTATTGACCGGGATCCCCTGTTCGGTGAAGCACTCCATAATGGCGCGGGCGCCGAAGGCGGTGGCGGCAATCAGCCCGCCGAACAGCGCCGGGGCGTCGGTGGCGAGGTTCAGATCGGTAATGACCCCTTTCAGACGCTGGTTGGCATTCGGCGTACGGCGCCCGTTAAACCAGTCCAGCACTACCGGCAGGTGGTCGAGAGACGGATTTTTCGCCCATGCGTCGGTCAGCGCGGGCAGCAGCTGTTTCTGGCTGGCTTTGATCTGTTCTTTAAGTTCCGGGTGGGCCTGCGCCAGCTGCTCCAGCGGCCAGCCGAGAATGCGGCCAAACCAGGCGTAGATGTCGCCAAAGGCGGATTGCCCCGCTTCCATACCGATAAAGTCAGGCACGACGCTACCATCAACCTGGCCGCAAATGCCCTTTACCGTGCGCTCGCTAACGCTCTGTTTATCGGCGATCAGAATGTCGCAGGTGGAGGTGCCGATAACTTTAACCAGCGCATTTGGCTGCGCTCCGGCGCCGACGGCGCCCATATGGCAGTCGAATGCGCCGCCGGAGATGGCGACGGTTTGCGGCAGGCCCAGACGCGCGGCCCATTCGGCGGTCAGCGTGCCGACCGGCAGATCCGCAGTCCAGGTCTCGCTGAACATCGGGTAGGCCAGGTTCCGGTTAATTATCGGGTCAAGTTCATCGAAGAACCCGGCTGGCGGCAGGCCGCCCCAGCTTTCATGCCAAAGGGATTTATGCCCGGCGCTGCAGCGGCCGCGGCGAATATCCTGCGGGCGCGTCGTCCCGGAAAGCAGGGCCGGCACCCAGTCGCACAGCTCAATCCACGACGCGGCGGCCTCGGCGACGGCGCGGTCCTGGCGAGTCACGTGGAGGATCTTGGCCCAGAACCATTCGCTGGAGTAGATACCGCCGATATAGCGGGAGTAATCTTCTTTGCCGGGCTGGTGGCACAGGCGGGTAATTTCCTCCGCCTCCTCCACCGAGGTATGGTCTTTCCACAGCACGAACATGGCGTTGGGGTTGTTGGCGAACTCTTCGCGCAGCGCCAGCACGTTGCCGTCAGCGTCGATGGGCGCGGGCGTTGAGCCGGTGCTATCAACGCCGATACCTACGACGGCAGCGCGCTGTTCGGCGCTAAGGGCGGCGAGGACGCTTTTCAGCGCGGCTTCCATTGATTCGATATAGTCGCGTGGATGATGACGGAACTGGTTGTTCGGGCCATCGCAGAATAGCCCCTCCTGCCAGCGCGGATACCACTCGACGCTTGCGGCGAGCTCTTCGCCGGTCGCGCACTCTACCGCCAGGGCGCGTACTGAATCACTGCCAAAATCGAGGCCAATCGCAATTGCCATACTGTTACTCCATGCTAAAAATCATTCATGGTGCAACAGTAGATATCTGGGCTGAAAACCGTCAGGCCGTATTCGCTAATCTTATGGACTATATTGCTGTGAAGCTGCAAAGTGTGACGCCGTGCAAATATTCAATGTGGACTTTCCTGCCGTCTTTATAGACACTTCAGTTATGCGCTCAAAGCGCCTGAATTGTGCGCCGTGCTCAGTTTTTGCCGAGATGAGGCGGGTTTTAATCCGATTTCTAACGCGCATCGCAGTACGGGTCTTCAGCCTGAGGATAAAATGCAAGGTATGGACAATTGGTGTCCTTAATGTCTCCGGGAGAGCAGAGTTTATGGCTGAAACGCAAAACGATCCTTTGTTGCCGGGTTACTCTTTTAATGCCCATCTGGTGACGGGCCTGACGCCGATTGAGGCCGACGGCTATCTGGATTTCTTTATTGACCGTCCGCTGGGCATGAAGGGCTATATCCTTAATTTGACGATCCGCGGCGAAGGGGTGATCAATAACCACGGGGAGCAGTTTATCTGCCGCCCCGGCGATATGCTGCTGTTTCCGCCGGGAGAGATACACCACTACGGCCGCCATCCCGATGCCCGCGAGTGGTATCACCAGTGGGTCTATTTCCGGCCGCGCGCCTACTGGCATGAATGGCTTAACTGGCCAACGATTTTTGCCCAGACCGGCTTTTTCCGCCCGGATGAGCAGTGGCAGGCGCGCTTTGGCGAGCTGTTCGGGCAGATTGTGGAGGCCGGGCAGGGCGCGGGGCGTTATTCCGAGCTGCTGGCGATCAATCTTATGGAGCAACTGCTGCTGCGCCGTATGGAGGCCATCAATGAATCGCTGCATCCGCCGCTGGATAACCGGGTGCGCGATGCCTGCCAGTACATCAGCGATCATCTGGCGGACAGCCATTTCGACATTGCCAGCGTCGCCCAGCACGTGTGCCTGTCGCCGTCGCGCCTGTCGCATCTGTTCCGCCAGCAGTTAGGGATCAGCGTACTGGGGTGGCGGGAGGATCAGCGCATTAGCCAGGCCAAGCTGCTGCTGAGCACGACGCGGATGCCGATCGCTACCGTTGGCCGTAACGTCGGTTTTGAGGACCAGCTCTACTTTTCGCGCGTGTTTAAGAAATGCACCGGCGCCAGCCCGAGCGAGTTTCGCGCTGGGTGTGAATAAAAAGTAAAGAAAGTGAAATGATGGCCCGGATTTTTAACACAGCCAGTAAACTATACAAACAAATGATGGCTTGACGAAGTATGAACGGCTCCGGAGAATCCGTGCTTCGTTTTTAATCCGGGTACATTATGCAAGCATTGCTGGAACACTTTATTACTCAATCGACGGTCTATTCCCTGATAGCCGTTCTGCTGGTCGCCTTCCTCGAGTCGCTGGCGCTGGTGGGGCTTATCTTACCGGGAACGGTGATGATGGCCGGATTGGGGGCGCTGATCGGCAGCGGAGAGGTTAACTTCTGGCAGGCGTGGCTGGCGGGGATTATCGGCTGTTTGCTCGGCGACTGGATCTCATTCTGGCTTGGCTGGCGGTTTAAAAAGCCGCTGCATCGCTGGTCTTTTTTAAAGAAAAACAAAGCGCTGCTGGATAAAACCGAACATGCGCTGCATCAGCACAGCATGTTTACCATTTTGATTGGCCGCTTTGTCGGGCCAACGCGCCCGCTGGTGCCGATGGTCGCCGGGATGCTGGATCTGCCGGTCGCGAAATTCATTCCGCCGAATATCATTGGCTGCCTGCTATGGCCGCCGCTCTACTTCTTACCGGGGATACTAGCCGGGGCGGCAATTGATATTCCGGCCGATGAGAATAGCGCCAGCTTTAAGTGGCTGCTGCTGGGGGCGGCGCTGCTGGCGTGGCTGGCGGCGTGGCTGTGCTGGCGATTGTGGCGCAGCGCCAAAAGCGCCGGCGATCGTCTCACCCGCTTTCTGCCGCGTTCGCGCCTGCTGTGGATCGCGCCGCTGATGGTATGCGCCGCCGTCGCGGCCCTGGTGCTCGCCTTCCGTCATCCGCTGATGCCGGTCTATCTCGACATCCTGCATAAGGTTATTTTGCGCTAATTCCCAGTAGCGCCGAGGCGCTGCTGCTGCCGTTGAGCAGCGCGGCGGTCTCGCCATCCCAGGCAATCCGTCCCTCAGCCACGACCACCGACCGCGGCGCGATACGCGCAGCATCTTCCACGCTGTGCGAGACCATTAACAGCGTCAGCTGCTGTTGCCGGCAGATGTCGGCAACCAGGGTCAGCATCTCCTGACGCAGCGCGGGATCGAGCGCGGAGAAGGGCTCATCCAGCAGCAGTACCGGCTGCTGGCGTACCAGACAGCGCGCCAGCGCCGCACGCTGACGCTGGCCGCCGGAAAGCTCGCCCGGCAGCCGCTCTAACAAGGCGTCGATTCCCATCTGCCCGGCAATGGCCTGCAGGCGGGCGATCTGCGTCGCGTTCAGCTTGAGCCCCGGATGCATTCCCAGAGCAATGTTCTGGCGGATGGTGAGATGGTTAAACAGATTATTTTCCTGAAACAGCATCGATACCGGGCGACGCGCGGGCGGCGTGTAGGTATGGGGCTGACCATCGATCTCGATACTGCCGCTGGCAGGCGGCAGAAAACCGGCAATCAGGTTCAGCAGCGTACTTTTCCCGGCGCCGCTGGGACCAAGAACCGCAATGCGCTCACCGCGTTCGACGGCAAGCGTGAAACGCATCGGCAGATGCTGATAAAGCCAGGTCACATCATTCAGTTTTAGCATCGCGTCCCGGAAGTTTTTCAATCACGCTAAAGAGTAAAAAGCACAGCAGCAGAAGCAGGAGGGCGGTGACGGCGCCGTCCTGGCTGCGATAAGAGCCAATTTGCTGATACAGATAAAAGGGCAGAGTACGAAAATCTTCGTTGCCGAACAGCGCTACGACGCCGAAATCGCCAATCGACAGCACGCAGGCGAAGGCCAGCGCCTGGGCCAGCGGCCGTTTTAAAGCGCGAAGCTCGACCACCCGGAGGCGGGTAAAGCCGTGCATCCCCAGCGACTCGCAGAGGGTACCGTAGCGGGCGGCGATATCGCGCATCGGGTTTTCCAGCACCTTAAGCGCGTAGGGGATCGCCATCAGCGCATTGGTGAAAATGACGATGGCGTCGGCGGATTCCGGCAGGCCCACGCTATTATTGAGCAGCAGGAAGAAACCGGTGGCCAGCACGATGCCCGGCATGGCGAGGATCAGCATGCCGCTCAGCTCAAGCGCCTGACCGGCGAGAGGGCGACGGCGGGCGCGGAGCTCACGGCTGCTCCACAGCAGCATCATGGTCAGGATGACGCTTAAGAGTCCGGCGGCAAGGGCGATACGCAGCGATGTCCACAGCGCCTGCCAAAGCGCGGGCTGCTGCAGCACGCTAAACAGATTACTGTTCAGCCCGTCGCCTATCACCGCCAGCAGCGGCGGTAGCAGCAGTAAAAGCGCAGCGCCGATCAGCGCCGTGTCGCACAGCCGGCTATATAGCCGGTCGTCGGGATCGCGCCAGCCGCGGATATGACTGGCCCCGATGGCGAGCGCTTTACTCAGGCGCTGGCTAAGCAACACCAGCCCGAGACAGCAGATCATCTGGATAAGCGCCAGCATCGCCGCGCGCGCCGGGTCGTAGTCGAAATTGAGAGCCTGGTAAATCGCCAGCTCGATCGTCGTGGCCCGCGGACCTCCGCCCAGCGACAGCACGGTCGCAAAGCTGGCGAAACAGAGCATAAAGATCAGCGCCGCAACCGGCGGGATTTGCCGCCGCAGCCACGGCCATTCAACCAGCCGGAAAAAGACGTAGCCGCGCATGCCGAGCTGGGCGGCGATTTGCCGCTGCTCGCCGGGGATATTTTCCAGCGTCTGCAGCAGCAGGCGCGTAGCCATCGGCATATTAAAGAACACGTGCGCCAGCAGGATCCCCTGTAGCCCGTAGGGCGAGAATTCCCACTGCCAGCCGAACGCGTTGCTTAATTCAGCCAGCCATCCCTGACGACCGTAGACGCTCAGAATACCGAAGACCGCCACCAGTACCGGCAGGATTAAGGTCATCGCGCAAAGGCGCAGCAGCAGCGTGCGCCCGGGGAAACGTCGCCGGTACAGAGCGCGGGCGAGGAATATCGCCGGTAGCACCGAAAAAAGCGCGGAAAGGAAGGCTTGCAAGAAGGAGAAACGCACCACGTGCCAGAGATAGCCGTCGCTGATAAGCGCTTTCCAGGTGGTCTCCGGGGCGCTGAACCATAGCGCCAGAAAGGCGGCCAGCGCCACGACGACCAGAACGATGGCCGCCGTGAGTCCCGGCAGGAGCCAGCCGACAGCTAGCGGCTGACGGCGCGTTGCCATGCGTTAATCCAGTTCTGACGTTCGGCGGCCACCTGTTGCGGTGTAAATTCGAGGGTCGTCTGCGGTTTCATCAGCGCGTCAAAGCCTGGCGGAAGCGCAACCTGAGTGACCGGATACATCCAGTTGCCGGTGGGGATCGCATTCTGAAAGCCCGGCGATACCATAAATTTGAGGAATTTTTCCGCCAGTTCCGGCTGCTTGCTGGCCGCGGTGCGGGCGGCGACTTCGACCTGCAAATAGTGTCCTTCAGCGAAGTTTGCCGCGGCGTAGTTATCCTTCTTCTCTTCGATAATGTGGTAAGCCGGGGAGGTGGTGTAGCTCAGCACCAGATCGCTTTCGCCTTTCAGGAACAGGCCGTAGGCTTCGCTCCAGCCTTTGGTGACGGTGACGGTTTTCGCCGCCAGCTTCTGCCAGGCTTCCGGCGCTTTATCGCCGTAGACTTTTTGCATCCACAGCAGCAGGCCCAGACCCGGCGTGCTGGTACGCGGATCTTCATAAATCACCCGCCATTTTTGCTCGCCCTCAACCAGCTCTTTCAGGCTCCTGGGCGGATTTTTCAGCTTGTTTTTATCGTAAACAAAGGCGAAATAGCCGTAATCGAACGGGACGAAGGTGTCGTTGTTCCAGCCGCCGGGTACGTTCACCGCGCTGGCAGGGACGCCGCTTTTGGCGAACAGCTTACTTTGCGAAGCCGCTTCCAGCAGGTTGTTATCCAGCCCCAGCACTACGTCGGCTTTGCTGTTTTTGCCTTCCATCCGCAGACGATTGAGCAGCGAGACGCCATCTTCCAGCGCCACGAACTTCAGCTCGCAGCCGCAGTCGGCTTCAAAGGCTTTTTTAACCGCCGGGCCAGGGCCCCAGTCGGCGGAGAATGAGTCGTAGGTATAAACGGTGAGCAGCGGTTTGGCAAAAACGGGCGCGGCGGCCAGCGCCAGCAGGGGGAGTAATTTTTTCAACACTTTGCACCTCAGAAAAAGGGGGGGCAAAGGATTTTGAGAGGGCCTCAAATCCCTTCGCCGGCGTTATCCGGATCAGGTTCGACGGGTATTTTCTCAGCCCATACGCTTTATCTTCGGGTTGCTTCCGCGCTAACCGCGCGTTGAAGCAACTTGAATGAGATTGCGTATGTTTATTAGCACCCCGTTGAGAACGGCAGTTAGTGTAATGATTTTGTCAGCGGACTGAAAGCATTACGGCTCCGGCGGCGCGAACCACGCGGATTTAAAGTCAAACCAGCCGAGCGTGTTCATACGTACGCCGCGCATACTGCGCTGCCCCTGGATCATCAGCCAGTGGTGAATGAGCGGCACCACGGTTTGATTGGCCAACAGCTGCTGGCTCCAGGTCGCCGGATTCAGCTCACCCGCGCGCCAGCGAGCGGCGTCCTGCTCCCAGTCGATGGGGATACAATTGCGAATCAGGGGAACTTCATACAGCCAGGCAAACAGGGAGAAATCGATCGGCAGCGTAAAGTTGGCGCTGTTGAGCCATACGTCGCTGACCACCTCACCGCGGTGCCACTCCTGATACTCCAGTTCCTGGATCTCCAGCTTAACCTGATGCTCGGCCAGCAGCGTCGCCATGATCCCGCCCATCACGCGATGCTCGACGTGGTCCTGGTAGTAGGTCAGCCTGACCGTTTCAAGACCGGGCGGTTTTTCACAGGCGTGGCTGCGCGCATGATGCCAGCGGGGCAGCAGGCCATACGCCGGGAACCAATTGCCCTGATAGTGCTCACCCGCGTGATAGAGCAGATTAGCGGGCTGGAATACATAGCTTAGCCACTGGCGTACCGCGCTGTTCGCGCCGAGCGGGCTACGGGCATCGAACAGCAGGTAATAACACCCCTCTTCCAGACGGCTTTCCACCGCCTTTTCGCTTTGCGTGGTGCCCTGTAACGTTAACCCACCGTTGGGCTCTTCGCTGATTTCCGGCAGAACCCAGACGTTCACTTCATCGATCAGCGCCCGGTAGCCGAAATAGTCGTCGAAGGCGTGAATTTTGAGCTGATTCTGATTATTTCGCACAACCGAGTAAGGCCCTGTCCCCACGGGGATGCTGGAGAAATTCTCCATCGTTCGCCACTCATGCGGAAGGATCATGGCCGGTACCTGGCTTAACAACCACGGTAGCCAGCGGTCGGGTTGGCTGAGATGAATGTCGAGAGTCCAGGCGGTGGGGGAGTCGATACGCTCGATGTGAGAGAAGAGCGGCAGCGCGTTACTGCGCTGCAGGGAGGCGATGACATCCTCCATCTCCAGCTCACGCCCATGGTGAAAATGAATGCCTGGACGCAGAAAAAAACGCCAGTGGGTCGGCGCGATCTGCTGCCAATGGTGAGCAATATCGGCTTCCAGTTCCCCATTTTCCTCATTTACTCGCGTCAGGGCGCTAAAAATCTGCCGGGCAATATGGGTTTCCGAGCGGCGCAGCGCGCTGCCGGGCAGCAGATTTTTCATCGGCCGGTAGTAGAGCACGCGCAGGATATGCCGACCCTGGCGAAAGCTGCGGCCTAAATGGGAAACCAGCATTTGGCGGACGGCGGCTTTATCGCCAACCAGCTGCACCAGCTGATCGATTCTGTCCTGCTCCAGCAGATCTTCCGCCCTCTGCTGCTGCAGCGCGAGACCGGTATAGAGAAAAGCGAGCCGGGAACGCTTGCCGCGTCCGGCCTCCGCCTCCCAGGTCAGCCAGCCGCGCGCCTCCATCATGTTGAGTAAGGTACGCATATGACGACGCGAGCAGCTTAGCATCTCTGCCAGTTCATTCAGCGTTGTCTCCTGCGACTTGCCGTCGCAGCACTGCCACAGGCGGATGAACTGCTGTTGTAAACGACCGGAAGACATAAAAGGGGAACTCCTGATAAAAACTCAGCAATTTATTACTTCCTATATTAAGTCAATAATCAACGTCGATGAAGCGAGGAGGTGAATATGATGGGGTCAACCATTAAACAGTTCTACCAACGCTACTTTTCTGCGACGCAGGATGCGTCCTGGCTGGCCCGCCTGATGGCAGGAAGACAGCAGGAAATTCTCGGCGAACTGATGCAGTGGGGAGTTACGTCGCAGGCCTCTGATCATTGACTTGCAGACATCATGTGTGACTGAGTATTGGTGTTATACTCGTCGTCTTTCAAGCTGCAGGTGCGTTGGCTGCGCCCGCTCGCCCAGGTCACATAGTTATCTATGTTCCCAGGGACTTACGTTCTGGCCGCCTGCCCGCAACTCGAAATCCATAGAGTATAGAATCACCCGCCAGCAGAAAACTTCTGCTGGCTTTTTTCGTTTTCTTCGCGTGCTTAAGGATATTTCATGCTGTGGTTAATGACGATGGGTCGACGTCTTAACGGCGTTTACGCCGCTTTTATGCTTGTCGCTTTCATGATGGGAATCGCAGGCGCGCTGCAGGCGCCGACGCTCAGCTTATTTCTCAGCCGCGAAGTGGGCGCGCAGCCTTTCTGGGTAGGGCTATTCTATACGGTTAACGCCATTGCCGGCATACTGGTCAGCCTGGCGCTGGCTAAGCGCTCCGATAGTCGGGGCGATCGCCGACGGCTGATTATGTTTTGCTGCCTGATGGCGGTGGGAAACGCGCTGCTGTTTGCTTTTAATCGCCACTATCTGACGCTGATTACCTGCGGGGTTATGCTGGCCTCCGTGGCGAATGCCGCGATGCCGCAGCTTTTTGCTCTCGCGCGGGAATATGCTGATAGCTCGGCGCGTGAAGTGGTGATGTTCAGTTCGATAATGCGTGCGCAGCTCTCGCTGGCATGGGTTATTGGCCCGCCGCTGGCCTTTATGCTGGCGCTGAACTACGGCTTCACCACCATGTTTTCGATTGCTGCCGGGATCTTTGTTATTAGCCTGGCGCTGATTGCCTTCAAGCTGCCCTCGGTCGCCCGCGTTGAACAACCCTCGGAAGGCGCTGAAGTTCTGGTACAGGCCGGAGGATGGCACGATAAAAACGTACGCATGCTGTTTATTGCCTCGACGCTGATGTGGACCTGCAACACCATGTATATCATTGATATGCCTTTGTGGATCAGTAGCGATCTTGGCCTTCCCGATAGCCTCGCGGGGATTCTGATGGGCACCGCCGCCGGGCTGGAGATCCCGGCGATGATCCTGGCGGGCTATTACGTTAAGCGCTGGGGGAAACGCAAGATGATGGTGACTGCGGTGGCGGCGGGCGTGCTGTTTTATGTCGGTCTGATTCTGTTTCACGACCGCGTGGCGCTGCTGGTGTTACAGTTGTTTAATGCCGTGTTTATCGGCATTGTTGCCGGCATTGGCATGCTGTGGTTTCAGGATCTGATGCCCGGACGGGCGGGCGCCGCGACGACGCTGTTTACCAACAGTATCTCTACCGGGGTGATTCTGGCCGGGGTGATTCAGGGCGCACTGTCGCAAAGCTATGGGCACGCCAGCGTCTACTGGACAATTGCCGCTATCTCGCTGGTGACGCTATTTATGACCAGCCGGGTGAAAGATATCTGATTGTCGTTACCGCCCCGGCTGGCTACCGGGGCAGCGTCCCGGCGGGTTATTTCAACACGATTCTTTTTATATCGCCGATAATAAAAATATAAGCGATAACGCCAATCAGCGCGGTTAATCCGATATAAATCAGCGCGTAGAAAAAATTACCGGTCATGGATATGATGACCCCGATAATTAACGGGGTAATAATTGACGCCATATTTGCACAGAAGTTGAAGATCCCCCCGGTGAGTCCGCCCATGTTTTTAGGCGCAATGTCTGAAATAAGCGTCCAGCCGAGTCCAACCATGCCCTGACCAAAAAAAGCGATCGACATAATAATAATAACAGCGGTGTTACTCTCGACCCAGTTAGCAATGATGATGCAGCTCGAAAGCAGCAGCCCGGAAATAATGGGCAGCTTTCTGCTAATATTTACGGAACGGGTTTTCTTTAAGATTTTATCGGATACCCAACCGCCGAAAAAGATACCGATAGCCGCGGCCAGGAACGGCCAGGAGGCGAAGAAACCCACGTGAAGCCACGGTAAATGGCGTTCGTTAGCCAGATAAGTGGGAAACCAGGTCAGGAAGAAAACCAGCGTGGTGTTACCGGCAAACTGCCCCAGGCTGGCGCCGATAATCTGTCGGCAGCACAGCAGGCGTTTGGCATCGGGCCAGTTAAACGGGATATTTTCATCGGCGCCAGCCGTATTTTCTACGCCGATATATTCCAGCTCTGCTTTATTTGCAGTCTTTGACTGATGCGGTTCATGATAAAATTTCCACCACACAAAAGTGAATGCAATGCCCAAACCGCCGGTCAGGAAAAATAGCGTTCTCCAGCCATGATGCTCCAGAATTAAAAAAAGTAGCGGGGAGAATGCGGCCAGTCCAATATATTCACCGACGGTGTAAGTCGCCGTTGCCCGAGCGCGTTCATGCTGGGGAAACCATTTACTCACGACCCGACTATTCACCGGAAAGCAGGGGGCTTCGCTGATGCCTAAACCTAATCGCAGCAGCAGCAATGATTTTAAGCCTACGGAAAAGCTTTGTAATAGGGTAAAGGTTGACCAGAAGAAAATAGAAAGCGCGTAAGTTAATTTATTACCGAAGCGATCTAAAAACATTCCCCCGGGAATTTGCGCCAGCGCGTAGGTCCAGGCGAAAGCGGAAAAAACGATACCCATCATCGCCGGGTCGATATGGATTTCGCTCGTTAACTTAGGTGCAACAATACCTAAAATAGTACGATCGAGATAATTTATCATCGTCCCGATCGATAGTAACATTAAAATTACAATTCGTGTTTTAGTTCGCTTTTGCGTGGCCGACGGCAAAATCGGCCGTTCCTGAGCATTGAGTGTCCTCATAGAGAGTTCCTTTAAAGTTTAAAATATTTTTGCATGTATTTATGCATGCAGAAATACTCTGCTTAAGTATTGACTCTATCGATGATTGGTCATGCCTTGTTACCCCTTGAACGAAATGGTAAAACAATATTTGATATGACTCCGATATTTCTCCTTTCCGGCTCATCATAGATAGCTTGTATGGTATATTAAGCACATTAGTTTTATTTTTATATTATACGAGCAAAAATAATGAACCTAAAGCAACTTTATTATTTTAAGCGACTGGCAGAAACTGAGCATTACACTGAAGCTGCCTCCAGCCTTTTTATCACCCAACCGTCCCTCAGCCATGCCATATCTGAACTGGAGAAAGAGCTGGGAGTGGCGCTATTTGCCAGGAAAGGGCGCAATGTCAAGATTACGCAGAATGGTAGGCGCTTTCTGCCCTACGTGGAAGACGCGCTGGCCTCGTTAGAAAATGGCCGTATGACGTTGCAAAAAAATAGCGCTGAGAACAAAGAAAATATTCGCATTGCATTTATTTATACCATGGGCGAATATGTTGTTCCGCAGTTAATTAATAAATATTCGCTGTCACCATCTCGTCACAATGTGACATTTTCTTTTACTCAGGGAACCTCGTTAACCCTTCTCCAGGAACTGAAAGCCGGAAAAAGCGATCTGGCTATTTGTTCCTATATTGCGGATGAACCGGATATTGACTTTATTCCTATTATTCAACAAGAACTGGTCGTAGTGACGGCAAAAGATCATCCTCTGGCCAGGCTTTATGAAAATGAAGTCGACCTGGTGGAGACGATCCACTACCCCTATATCTATTTTTCAGAAAATAGCGGTCTGCGACCTTTTATTGATAACGTGTTTATGCAGCAAAAACTGGTTCCGGATATTGCCTGCTACGTTGATGAGGATACGGCGATGGCGGGGCTGGTTAGTATTGATTACGGTATTGCGATTATGCCGAGAATTTCCGCGCTGTCGTATTACAACGTGCATATCCTGACGATCAAAAATGCCATTCCTCCGCGTTATATCTATCTGGCGACCATGAAGGAGCGGGTACTTTCCCCGGCCATTCAGTCATTTAAAGATGTCATTATTAATGACAGCCAAAAAATCAGATAACAAGATGCCCGGAGGGTGACCTCCGGGCGATGGTTTCATCAGGAAAGAATATCCATCAGCTCACGCAGCTGGGTAATGGCGATTTGCCCTGGCGCAGAAGCCTGACCGACGGTGCCAAAGGTCATTGCTGAACCGAACAAACGGCCGGTTACCCGGCTCACGCCGCCGGATTTACCCATCGACATCGTGATTAATGGGCGAGTGGCATACTTCTCTTTCATCGTCAGCGTTGCCGAAAGCAGGGTCAGAACATCTTGCGGCGACTGTGGCATAACCGCGATCTTCGGCAGGTCAGCACCAAGATCCTGCATGCGACGCAGACGGTAGATGATATCTTCCTGAGCTGGCGTTTTATGAAAATCGTGATTGCTCATGATAACTTTAACGCCCGCAGCGTGGGCATCGCTCACCAGCGAGCGAATTTGCGCTTCGTCGTTGAACAGCTCGATATCAATCACGTCGGTCAGACCGCTAACGGCCGCCTGGCGATTCAGCTCAAAATAGGCTTCGTCGCTAATTTCCGTTTCGCCACCCTCTTTTTTGCTGCGGAAGGTAAACAGCAGAGGAATCTCTTTCAGCAGCTGGCGAATTTCGCCCAGCGCCAGCAGAACCTGCTCAGTTTCTCTGACCTGGGTGAAGTGATCGACGCGCCATTCGATAATATCGGCTCCGGCGGTAGCCAGCGCGCGTGCGTTAGTCTGCAGCTCGGCAAGCGTTTTGCCGATCAGCGGTACGCAGATTAAGGTTTCCCCTTCCTGGAAGGTGATGTTTTTTACTGTTACTGCTTTAGTCATGTTGGTATCCATTATTCTTTTTGTCATTGACCATCAGGCGGTTGCTGCAACGCGGGATGTTTTTGCAGCGGCGCGAACCTGAAGCTGACGATAACCGATGTACAGGGCGATCACAAAGCCGACGATAGCGATCAGAAGATCGAACCACATAATGCTGGCGATACCAATCTTCGACAGTTTTGCCGTAATCAGCGGGATCGTAAAGCTGGCCAGACTTCCTGCGGTATAAAAGATCCCGGTGGCTTTGCCTTTCCCGTTCGGAAAGCTCATAGCCATGATGGTCGCGCCTATCTGCAGCACGCCGCCTGCGGCGGCAAAGCCGATGATAAAGGCAAAGCCGGTCACAATCATTGGCGTCGGGAACAGGCAAACGATCAGCAGTGAAATCATCGACAGGAAAGTGTAGATGATCATAGCGACGGCTGAGCTGAATACCTCTTTAACAAAAGCCGCAGTGACGAATACGCAGGTCAGTGAACCGGCAGTATAGACGCTCAAGAGTTTAATAGCCGACTCGTGAGGGATGCCGGCAACGAACTCGCCGTACTGCGCTAACCACTGGCTTACCAGATAAAAAGTCGCCATACCGATATAACCGTACAGGGTAAAGATGACCATATCCAGTTTGCCGGAGTCCGCCTGCGGAGCGGCGGCGGCAGTCACTGATTTCTCTGCGGTTTCCTTTTTCGCCCGATGATCCGGGAAAGGCATTTTTATCAGGTAGACCGCGCTCAGGATCATTAATGCTGCAGCGATGATAAACGACCACCCGTACCACATATTCGCCCATATCAGCGCACCGATAATGAACGGCAGCAGGAACTGCCCGGCAGAGACAAAGGCTTTGATCAACACATTAGCCCGGCTGGCGGAGTTAGGGAAAGACTCCATCAGCGCCGGATAGGTACCGGAGTCGAGGAAGCTGTTCGCCAGGCCCGCCATAATGCCGCAGCAGTAGGCCAGATAGATGTTTTTCGTCAGCAGAATACCGAGGAAGAACACCACATAACTGGCTATGCCGAGATAGATAAAGGGTTTACGACCAAAACGGTCGGACAGGAATCCTGTCACGATCGTGGCGAGCTTACCGATCCCGAGCGACGAGATAACGATGGAGACGCCGGCAGCGTCGGTTCCCCATTGTTCCTGCAGATTCGCCATATTGAGGGTAATTAACAAAACCCCCATACCGTGGATCAGATAGTTAAGATATAGCCCAGCTGCCGTTGGGACATATTGATTTTTCATCGCGCCCATCCTTAGAACAGGATATTTTTGACGTGTTCAACCGGCATTTCTTTGCCTGTCCAGATTTCAAAAGCGCGCGCGCCTTGCCAGAGCATCATCCCCAGACCGTTGATGGTGCGGCAGCCTTTTTTCTCAGCCACTTCCAGCAGATAAGTTTTGCGCGGGTTGTAGACCACGTCAGAAACGATCAGGTCCGGGCGCAGGAAGCTGTCGTCAGGCAGCAGCATCTGGCCTTCAAACGGTTTCATCCCCACGCCGGTGGCGTTGGTCAGAATGACGCTGCTGTCGATTTCCGCGCGCAGTTTGTCATGATCGTCCAGATCGAACAGGTGGATCTCGCAGTTGGTGTTATTACGGATTTTGGCAACGGTCTGTTCTGCGTTGGCGAAGAATTTATCTTTGCGGTTGAAGATGGAGATCGCTTTGACGCCATCAAGCGCGGCCTGAACGCAGAGCGCGGTTGCCGCACCGCCAGCGCCCAGAACGGTCATCTTTTTGCCGATGATATCAATGCCTTCTTCTTTGAGCGCGCGCATATATCCGGTGCCATCGGTGATATGGCCGGTCAGGACGCCATTGTCGTTCACCACGGTATTCACCGCGCCAACCAGTTCTGCCGCCGGCGAGAGTTTGTCCAGATACTGGCAAATCTCCGTTTTGTTCGGCATGGAGACGTTACAGCCGCGCAGTTTTAATGCACGAAAACCCTGTACGACATCTTTCAGCTCTTCATTACCTACTTCGAACGCCAGATAAACGTAGTCCAGTCCCAGATGGGCAAAGGCTTCGTTATGCATAGTCGGCGACATGCTGTGACGAATCGGGGTCGCAATCAGGCCAATCAGCTCGGTGTGTCCAGTAATACGTTCTGCCATGATAAAGTCCTCAATATGTTAGAAATGGAATTTTTGTCGATTCGCGGTTGCCGAGAGCGCCCATATCTTCGAGGGTGTCCAGCACGTTGCGCCCTTCGCGCACGCCATCAATGATTCGCCGGGCCATCAGGCTGTCGCCGATGTTCATTATTTTTACGTTATTGGCTCTGGCCCATTGTTCAATCTCAGTGAGACCGGCGGTATTGGCGCGCATTCCCAGGCAGACGAAGCCGTAATCAAAAGGAATGTCAAAGGTGCCATCCGCATTTTTAACGGTGAAATGCGTTGGGGTGACGGCAACCAGCTGCGTACGCATGTGCTGTTCCACGTGATGTTCATCGAGCATGGTCAACATGGCATTTTTAGTAATGATGTCCAGGTCGCGTCCCGGCGCGTCCTGCATCTCGATAAGCACGGCGCTGGCGCCGCGCGCGGAGAAGTATTCAATAACATCCAGACCTACGGCGCCTGCGCCGACGACAGCGATGCGTTTACCTGTAGCATCGGCAAACTGGTCCAGATGATGAATCATGTTGGTGATGGAGAAGACGTTTCCGCCTTCGACATCGATGTTCTCGCGCAGTCCTTCAATTGGCGGCAGCAGAGGAACTGAACCGGTTGCGTTGACGATTAAATCCGGGCGAAGAGCGGAAACGGATGCCACGGTGGCGCGCTTGCCGACCTGCAGCATCAGGTTATCGAGCGAGGCGATACGGTTTTTCATAAACTGCGGAAAATCGGCGATACGCTTTTTCTCCGGCAGCAGGGAGATCTCGCTGGCCAGTCCGCCGATGCTGTGCTTCTCTTCCAGCAGCCAGGTATGGCAGCCGACTTCCGCCGCGGTGCAGGCCGCTTCCATTCCCGCCGTACCCGCGCCGATAACCACGACGTTGGTATCGCGGATAACGCGCTGCTGTTTATAGGCATCGCCGTGGATAATATCCGGGTTAATCGAGCAGCGCAGAGGGCGGGAGCGGGCGATGCGGTGATCCGCGCAGCCGATGTTGCAGGAGATGCATTTCCGCATCAAACGCTCGTTACCGCTCTGCACTTTTTGTACCCACTCCGGCTCGGCGATCAGTCCGCGGCCAATGGCTATCAGGTCAGCATCGCCGCTGGCGATAATATCTTCAGCGACTTTCGGGGTACGGATATTGCCGGCAATTACCGTTGGCTTGTGGAATTTGTCGCGTACCGCACGGGAGAGATAGCGCTTCCAGCCATCTTCCAGAGACATCTGGTCAATCTGGAAATTCAGGTTGTCGTTTTGCGCGGCGGAGACGTTGATAATATCGACTTTCTCCTGGCACAATTCGAGGATCCGCAAGGAATCTTCGAGCGTATTCCCGCCCTCCAGGAAGTCATCGGCGCTAATACGCAGGCTGACCGGGAAACGCGGACCAACGCAGGCGCGTACCTTATCGACGATTAAGGTTAATATTCTGGCGCGATTCTCTACGCTGCCGCCAAATTCATCGGTACGCTTATTAAACAGCGGTGATAAAAACTGACTAATTAAATAAGAGTGGCCGGCGTGAATTTCCACACAGTCGAAACCAGCGCGGCGAACGCGCTCCGCAGCATCACCAAACTTATCGACGGCATGATATATCTCGTCGTGCGTCATCGGACGGGGAATATTACCGTTCTTTTTGGACGGCGTGCTGGAAGAGGAAAGCGGCATTTCGCCGTTCAGGCGATATGCATAGGCCGATGCGCCAGCGTGGTTTAATTGAATACCGACGCAGGCGCCGTGTTTATGTAAGGTTTCGGTTAATTTGAACAGGCGCGGAATATACTGATCGTTATCGATACGCAGCTGGGTTGTGCCATTAGAAGCGAATGGAAAATCGATACAAATATTCTCGATAGTGATGAGTCCTGTGCCGCCCCGCGCGCGTAGCTCATAGTAGTCAATCTGTTCCTGAGTGACTTCACCGTTCAGGCTCGCCAGGTTGGTCCCCATTGGCGGCATAATGATGCGGTTTTTTATTGTCATCCCGTTAATGGTCAACGGGGAAAAAAGATGGGGGTAGTGGCTCATATGCTCTCTCCACTGGATGCCTGATGGCCGCTATTGGGCGATCCTGGCCGGTCCAAAGTTAATATTTCTCTGTGGGGAAAGATAACGAGGCGTCCAATAGAAAAATAATGCTTTTTTTTGCGTGGAGCTATAGGGGGACTCTATGGGATTAACATTCGATTCACATATTCATGTTTTTATCTTAAATATTTCAATCGAATTTTTACTTGTACTTGTGGAATGACACAAAAAAAGTAGGTGAATGATTGAATAGATGCCCAATTGATAATGATTTATTTTTTTATCGGCAAATTTTTCTATCTATCAAATCAGTCTGGATATTATATATGTGCGCTAGATCTCATTTTCATCGGCAGAAAAAAGCCCGGATGTTCGTCCGGGCTGAGATAGCAATGGCGGTTCGCCTTAATTCATAAAAGCCGGCAGTTTTTTCTCATAGGCCGAGATGGCCTCTTCGTGCTGCAGGGTCAGACCGATGCTGTCCAGGCCGTTAAGCATGCAGTGGCGGCGGAAAGCGTCAATTTTAAAGCTCCAGGATTTATCGCCAGCTTTCACGACCTCGGCTTGCAGATCGACTTCAAACTTAATGCCGGGCTGAGACTGGACCAGCTTAAAGAGCTCATCAACCTGTTCTTCGCTCAGCGTGACCGGCAGCAGCTGATTGTTAAAGCTGTTGCCATAGAAGATATCGGCGAAGCTGGGCGCGATGACGACTTTAAAACCGTAATCGGTCAGCGCCCACGGCGCATGCTCGCGGGAGGAGCCGCAGCCGAAGTTTTCTCGCGCCAGCAGGATAGAGGCGCCTTTATACTCCGGAAAGTTCAGCACGAATTCCGGGTTAGGCTGTTCGCCTTTATCGTCCAGGAAGCGCCAGTCGTTAAACAGATGGGCGCCAAAACCGGTACGCGTGACTTTCTGCAGAAACTGTTTTGGAATGATTGCATCAGTATCGACGTTCGCGGCATCCAGCGGAACCACCAGGCCGGTATGTTGGATAAATTTCTCTGCCATGAGGGTTTCCTTATTTCAAGCTACGGATATCGGCGAAATGACCGGTAACGGCCGCCGCGGCTGCCATGGCCGGGCTAACCAGATGGGTGCGCCCGCCGCGGCCCTGACGGCCTTCAAAGTTACGGTTGCTGGTGGAAGCGCAGCGCTCGCCCGGATTCAGGCGGTCGTTGTTCATCGCCAGGCACATAGAGCAGCCGGGTAAACGCCACTCAAAACCGGCTTCAATAAAGATTTTATCCAGACCTTCCGCTTCGGCCTGCGCTTTCACCGGGCCGGAACCAGGAACGACCAGCGCCTGAACGCCCGGCGCCACTTTACGGCCTTTAGCGATCTCGGCGGCCGCGCGTAAGTCTTCGATGCGCGAGTTGGTGCAGGAACCGATAAAGACTTTATCAATCGCTACTTCGGTTAACGGTACGCCAGATTTCAGCCCCATATAGGCCAGCGCTTTTTCCGCGCTTGCGCGCTCTACCGGGTCGTTGAACGATGCCGGATCCGGGATGATGTCGGTGACGGATATCACTTGCCCTGGGTTGGTGCCCCAGGTGACCTGCGGAGCAATATCTTCCGCCTGCAGCGTGACAACGCTGTCAAACGTCGCGCCATCATCGGTAGTCAGGGTCTTCCACCAGGCGACGGCTTCGTCAAAATCCTGGCCCTTCGGCGCGTGCAGACGGCCTTTCACGTAATCGAAGGTGGTTTGGTCTGGCGCCACCAGGCCCGCTTTCGCGCCCATTTCGATCGCCATATTGCACAGAGTCATACGGCCTTCCATGCTTAAATCACGGATGGCTTCGCCGCAAAATTCGACAACATGACCGGTGCCGCCGGCGCTGCCGGTTTTACCGATAATCGCCAGAACGATATCTTTGGCGGTGATGCCTGGGGCTGCTTTACCCTTGACCTCAATCTTCATGGTTTTGGCGCGGCCCTGCTTCAGCGTCTGCGTTGCCAGAACGTGCTCGACTTCGGAGGTGCCGATACCGAATGCCAGCGCGCCGAATGCGCCATGGGTTGCCGTATGGGAGTCGCCGCAGACGATGGTCATGCCCGGCAGGGTCACACCCTGTTCCGGCCCCATCACGTGCACGATGCCCTGGTAAGGGTGATTCAGGTCATACAGTTCAACGCCGAACTCTTTGCAGTTTTTAATCAACTCCTGCATCTGGATACGCGCCATTTCGCCGGAGGCATTAATGTCTTTAGTTTGCGTCGATACGTTGTGATCCATCGTGGCGAAGGTTTTACCCGGCTGGCGTACCGGACGTTTATGGGCGCGCAGGCCGTCAAACGCCTGCGGCGAGGTCACCTCGTGAACCAGATGACGGTCAATGTACAGCAGCGGGGTTTCGTTTTGCGCTTCATAAACGACGTGAGCATCAAACAATTTTTCGTATAACGTCTTCGCCATGATTACACCCCTTCAGCGACATAGCGGGCAATGATATCGCCCATTTCATCGGTACTGACCGCCGCCGCACCGCGCGCTAAATCGCCGGTACGTACGCCTTCTTCTAATGCGCGGTTGATCGCGTTCTCAATCGCAGTGGCCGCGTTGTCGGCATCCAGGCTGTAGCGCAGCAGCAGCGCCAGCGAGAGGATCTGCGCGATAGGGTTAGCGATGTTTTTGCCGGCGATATCCGGCGCGGAGCCACCTGCTGGTTCATATAAACCAAAGCCTTGCTCGTTGAGGCTGGCTGACGGCAGCATGCCCATCGAACCGGTAATCATGGCGCATTCGTCAGACAGGATGTCGCCGAAAAGGTTGGAACACAGCAGAACGTCGAACTGAGACGGATCTTTAATCAGCTGCATGGTGGCGTTGTCGATGTACATATGCGACAGCTCAACGTCAGGATACTGCTTACTGATTTCACTAACGATTTCACGCCATAAAATAGAGGACTGCAGGACGTTAGCCTTATCAATAGAAGCCACTTTGTGACGACGTTTACGGGCGGATTCGAAGGCAATGTGCGCGATACGCTCAATCTCGAAGCGGTGGTATACCTCGGTATCAAATGCTTTTTCATGCTGACCGCTACCTTCGCGACCCTTCGGCTGGCCAAAGTAAATGCCGCCGGTCAGTTCACGCACGCATAAAATGTCGAAGCCGTTGGCGGCGATATCGGCGCGCAGCGGGCAAAACTCTTCCAGCCCCTGATACAGCTTAGCCGGACGCAGGTTGCTGAATAATTTAAAGTGTTTCCGCAGGGGCAGCAGCGCACCGCGCTCCGGCTGCTCAGCGGGCGGCAGATGCTCCCATTTCGGTCCGCCAACGGAGCCGAACAGAATTGCGTCAGCCTGCTCGCAGCCTTCAACGGTAGACTGAGGCAGCGGAGTGCCCTGACGATCGATGGCGATACCGCCAACGTCATGCTGGCTGGTGGTAATGCGCATATCAAAACGGTTGCGAACGGCTTCCAGTACTTTCATTGCCTGGTTCATGACTTCCGGGCCAATACCATCACCTGGTAAAACAGCAATATGGTAATTCTTCGACATTACACGGTTTCCTTATTGTTCTCTTTATTCTGAGCTTTGCGTTGCAATTCTTTTTCGACTTCAGCGGCGCGCCAGATATTGTTCAGGACGTGAACCATCGCTTTCGCGGAGGATTCCACGATGTCCGTCGCCAGGCCAACGCCGTGGAAGCGGCGGCCGTTGTAGTTTGCCACGATGTCCACCTGGCCCAGCGCATCCTTGCCCTGACCCTTGGCGTTCAGGTCATATTTGACCAGCTCAACCTCATAGCCGGTGATGCGGTTAATCGCCTGGTAGATGGCGTCAACCGGCCCGTTGCCGTTGGCGGCCTCAGCTTTGGTTTCTTCGCCGCAGACCAGCTTCACGGAGGCGGTTGCGATGTCGCTGGAACCGGACTGCACGCTGAAGTAATCCAGACGGAAATGCTCCGGTTCTTCCTGCTGTTTGTTAATAAAGGCTAACGCTTCCAGGTCATAGTCAAATACCTGGCCCTTTTTATCCGCCAGCTTCAGGAACGCTTCATACAGGTGATCCATGTTGTAGTCGCTGTCCTTATAGCCCATCTCTTCCATACGGTGTTTCACCGCCGCGCGGCCGGAGCGGGAAGTCAGGTTCAGCTGTACCTGGTTCAGACCGATAGATTCTGGCGTCATGATTTCGTAGTTTTCGCGATTCTTCAGCACGCCATCCTGGTGAATACCGGAAGAGTGGGCGAAGGCGCCGGTACCGACGATCGCTTTGTTGGCGGGAATCGGCATATTACAGATCTGGCTGACGGTCTGGCTGGTACGCCAGATTTCCTGGTGATTAATGCGGGTGTGCACATTCATAATGTCTTTGCGCACTTTAATCGCCATAATCACTTCTTCCAGCGAGCAGTTACCCGCGCGCTCGCCGATGCCGTTCATTGCGCCTTCAACCTGGCGAGCGCCGGCATGGACTGCGGCGAGGGCGTTACCCACCGCGATACCCAAATCGTCATGGGTATGGACGGAGATAATGGCTTTATCGATATTGGGAACGTGTTCGTACAGGCCGGTTATGATATTGGCGAATTCGAACGGCATGGTGTAGCCGACGGTATCAGGGATATTGATGGTCGTTGCGCCGGCATTTATCGCGGCTTCGACGACGCGGGCCAGATCGGCAATCGGCGTACGGCCAGCATCTTCACAGGAAAACTCAACGTCGTCAGTGTAGTTGCGGGCGCGCTTAACCATATAGATAGCGCGTTCAATCACTTCATCCAGATTACTGCGCAGCTTGGTCGCGATGTGCATCGGCGAGGTGGCGATAAAGGTATGAATACGGAAGGCTTCCGCGACCTTCAGCGATTCCGCCGCAACGTCGATATCTTTTTCAACGCAGCGGGCCAGCGCGCAAACGCGGCTGTTTTTGATGGTGCGTGCGATGGTTTGCACGGATTCAAAATCGCCCGGGGATGAAACCGGAAAACCGACTTCCATCACGTCAACGCCCATCCGCTCCAGGGCCATAGCAATCTGCAGTTTCTCTTTCACACTCAGGCTGGCTTGTAACGCTTGTTCACCGTCGCGTAAGGTCGTATCGAAAATAATGACTTGCTGGCTCATGGTTTAGATCCTTGGTCTGTGTCCTGGCGCCTTGCTAGCGAGCATAAAAAAACCCGCGCATTGGCGCGGGTTTTATAGTCTTGCTGGAAGATGACTTAACGATGAACGTCGCCCAACAGCCTACCGCGCAAAATGGATGCGTTTAGTAGTAGTAGGCTGAGAAAGCGAATGCTGCGAATCATTGCGTCATGCTCCAGATGAAATCGTTATGCTTTTAGAGTTACTGGATATGGGTTTTGATGTCAACCCCCGGGTGTAGAAAACGTCTTTTTACCTAACAGGCGCATTAGCTAATTGTGCTGACGATCGCGCTTTTTGGCCGATGATCCTTTTTTGGACATCACTTCATGTTGAGTTATTTTCACCATTTGATAATTTTTATTTTCAATTGAATCTTCATGGATATCGCTGTCGCGCAGGATGATATCCTGATGAAAATTATAAACTTATTTGTTTTGTGAATGTGTTTGTGAATATGATGGTTCATTATCAATGATAATAAAATGTGAATTTTAAGGATGGCTTAAGCTGATATTTTAATAATGCTTAAGTTAAAGTTAACCACTGCTGTTATTGTTTATTTTTGATATTTATGGGTACACTTGATTTTATCAAGTAAACAATATGGTTTAAGTGGTCGCGGGTACTTTCAAATGCAGACTTTTCGTCGCCACTCATAACCTTGATATATTCCTAAAATTCATCTTTGCCCTTTTGTAAATGTCATATGCATGATAAATGATATTCTGAGAATTAATTACTGCACTTTGGCAAAGGGAATTTAGCGTGACAGTGGAGTTAAATATGTTAAATGAAGGTACTGAATATAAGTCGACCTCTGAGGTAGAAAACACAAAACCCCAGCTGCGGATGGTCGACCTCAATCTGTTAACCGTATTTGATGCGGTAATGCAGGAGCAAAATATCACCCGTGCGGCGCACTCTCTGGGAATGTCCCAGCCGGCGGTCAGCAATGCGGTCTCGCGCCTGAAAGTGATGTTTAATGATGAGCTGTTTGTTCGTTATGGGCGCGGCATCCAGCCTACGGCGCGGGCTTTCCAGCTATTTGGTTCCGTACGGCAGGCTCTGCAGCTGGTGCAAAACGAATTACCGGGCTCGGGCTTTGAGCCGCTCAGCAGCGAGCGGGTCTTTAATTTATGCGTGTGCAGCCCGCTGGATAACGCTTTAACTTCGGTTATTTTCAACAAAGTTGGCGAGATTGCGCCCAACATTCATTTGGTCTTTAAATCGGCATTGAATCAAAACACGGAACATCAATTACGCTATCAGGAAATTGAATTCGTTATTGGTTATGAAGAGTTTCGTCGTCCTGAGTTTGCCTGCGTACCTTTATTTAAAGATGAAATGGTACTGGTGGCAAGTCGCAAGCATCCGCGTATTTCCGGTCCGCTGATGGAAAATGATATTTATCAGGAGGAGCACGCCGTTGTCGCTCTTGATCGTTACGCATCATTTAGTCAGCCATGGTATGACACTGCGGATAAACAGTCTCGTATTGCCTATCAAGGCAACGCAATGGTTAGCGTATTAAACGTTGTTTCCCAAACCAATATGGTCGCTATCGCGCCGCGCTGGCTGGCCAGCGAGTTCGCCGATAAGCTGGATTTGCAAATATTACCTCTACCGTTGAAGGTCAATAGCCGTACCTGCTATCTCTCCTGGCATGAAGCGGCAGGCCGCGATAAAGGCCATCAGTGGATGGAAGAATTGCTGGTGAGTATCTGCCAGCGCTAAACTGTCGCAATACAAACGGGGGCTTCGGCTCCTGCTTTGTGTGACAAAAATCACTAAATGCAGAATTTTATTCTGTTTGCATTGTTCGGTAACCAACGCGGTCAGATAAAAAATGGATGATTTGCTGCTGTTGGTTATTTTCCCCGAGCATTGACTATCATATTTTCTTATCGCCGAAGTTTTTCACCGTGTTTTACCTGCGAATCTTTCTTTTATTCTTTTAATGCCGGTCAAGCGCCGACGCTCGCCAATTGCCTGCCCGTAAGCGAGCAGTTATGGTAACGGCATGCAGTCTATTCATCTCAATGCGAAGCTATTGCGCTTCGTCTTGTGCGAGCGCGCGGAAATCGGATTCCGCTGTCGTTAAAAACAATAAGCCGGGAGGCAAACCATGGAGATGTTGTCAGGAGCCGAAATGGTCGTCCAGTCGCTGGTCGATCAGGGCGTCAAGCAGGTGTTCGGTTATCCCGGGGGCGCGGTCCTCGATATCTATGATGCGTTACACACCCTTGGCGGAATCGATCACGTTCTGGTCCGTCATGAGCAAGCGGCCGTTCATATGGCGGATGGTCTTGCTCGCGCAACGGGCGAAGTCGGAGTGGTACTGGTGACCTCGGGCCCGGGGGCGACCAACGCCATCACCGGCATTGCGACGGCTTATATGGATTCCATCCCGCTGGTGATTCTTTCCGGCCAGGTCGCGACCTCCTTAATCGGTTACGATGCTTTCCAGGAGTGCGACATGGTTGGCATCTCCCGACCGGTGGTAAAGCACAGCTTTCTGGTTAAGCAAACCGAAGATATTCCCGGCGTACTGAAAAAAGCGTTTTGGCTGGCCGCCAGCGGGCGCCCTGGTCCGGTCGTCGTGGATTTACCGAAAGATATTCTCAACCCGGCTAAAAAACTGCCCTACAGCTGGCCGGATACGGTTAGCATGCGTTCTTATAATCCGACGACGTCCGGTCATAAAGGGCAGATTAAGCGAGCGCTGCAGACGCTGATAGCGGCAAAAAAACCGGTCGTTTATGTAGGGGGCGGGGCGATCAATGCGCAATGTGAACCGCAGCTGTACGCGCTGGTTGAGAAACTGAAGTTACCGGTAGCTTCATCGCTGATGGGGCTGGGCGCTTTCCCTGCGTCGCACCAGCAGGCATTAGGGATGCTGGGCATGCATGGGACCTATGAAGCCAATATGACCATGCACAATTCCGACGTGATTTTCGCCGTTGGCGTGCGCTTTGACGATCGTACGACGAATAACCTGGCCCGCTACTGTCCGAACGCTACGGTGCTGCATATTGATATCGATCCGACTTCGATATCCAAAACCGTTCCTGCCGACGTGCCTATTGTGGGTGACGCTCGCCTGGTGCTGGAACAGATGCTGGAGCTGCTCGAACACGAGGAGACACAGCAGCCACTCGATGAAATTCGCGACTGGTGGCAGCAAATTGAACAGTGGCGCGCGCGTCACTGCCTGCAATACGACACGCAAAGCGGCAAGATTAAACCGCAGGCGGTTATTGAAACGATCTGGCGGCTGACTAACGGCGATGCGTACGTAACGTCCGACGTCGGTCAGCATCAGATGTTCGCCGCTCTCTATTATCCTTTCGATAAACCGCGGCGCTGGATCAACTCGGGTGGTCTGGGAACCATGGGGTTCGGCCTTCCTGCTGCGCTTGGCGTGAAGATGGCGCTGCCGGAAGAGACGGTCATTTGCGTCACCGGCGATGGCAGTATCCAGATGAATATCCAGGAGCTCTCCACCGCGCTGCAGTACGAGCTGCCGGTGCTGGTGCTGAACCTGAATAACCGCTACCTCGGGATGGTGAAGCAGTGGCAGGATATGCTCTATTCGGGCCGCCATTCGCAATCCTATATGGAGTCACTGCCTGATTTTGCCCGCGTAGCGGAAGCCTATGGCCATGTGGGCATTCGTATTAGCGACCCGCAGGAACTGGAAGCGAAACTCGCTGAGGCGCTGGCGCAGGTGCGTAACAATCGACTGGTTTTTGTCGATGTGACGGTTGATGGCAGTGAGCATGTATACCCTATGCAGATCCGCGGCGGCGGTATGGACGAGATGTGGCTGAGCAAAACGGAGAGGACCTGATTATGCGCCGGATATTATCAGTATTACTGGAGAACGAATCGGGTGCTTTATCCCGCGTGATCGGCCTCTTTTCCCAGCGTGGTTATAATATTGAAAGTCTGACGGTAGCGCCGACGGACGATCCGACGCTCTCCCGCATGACGATTCAAACCGTTGGTGATGAGAAAGCCATTGAGCAGATCGAAAAGCAGCTGCATAAGCTGGTCGACGTTCTGCGCGTTAACGAGCTTGGGCAATGCGCGCACGTAGAGCGTGAAATTATGCTGGTGAAAGTGCAGGCGAGCGGCTATGGACGCGATGAGGTGAAACGCAATACGGAAATCTTCCGCGGGCAAATTATCGATGTCACGCCGTCTATCTATACTGTTCAACTGGCGGGAACCAGCGACAAGCTGGATGCGTTTTTGGCTTCTCTGCGCGACGTGGCGCGAATTGTTGAAGTCGCCCGCTCGGGCGTGGTTGGTTTATCTCGCGGTGACAAAATCATGCGTTGAGCCCTGAAACTGACGTAAAAATAGCCCGACACAGCGTGCCGGGCTATTTTTTTGCGAATTCGGTGGGAACTGTGGACTAAAGCGGTTGCTGCGCTTACTTTTCTGCGCTTAGATGTTATAAAAACGAGCTCGTACCTGAAGAATGGTTATGTTCTGTACTTATTACCCAAGGGGCAATTGTGAAACTGGATGAAATCGCCCGGCTGGCCGGCGTCTCGCGAACGACCGCTAGCTATGTGATTAATGGTAAAGCGAAGCAGTATCGCGTTAGCGATAAAACTGTTGAGAAGGTGATGGCGGTCGTTCGTGAGCACAACTATCACCCCAACGCGGTTGCTGCAGGCTTGCGTGCAGGACGTACGCGTTCTATCGGTTTGGTTATCCCGGACCTGGAAAACACCAGCTATACGCGCATCGCTAATTACCTGGAGCGTCAGGCGCGCCAGCGCGGCTATCAGCTATTGATCGCTTGCTCCGAGGATCAGCCGGATAACGAAATGCGCTGTATTGAGCATCTGCTGCAGCGACAGGTCGACGCGATTATCGTTTCCACCTCATTACCGCCTGAACATCCGTTCTATCAGCGCTGGGCTAACGATCCTTTCCCGATTGTCGCCCTCGACCGCGCTCTCGATCGAGAACACTTCACCAGCGTAGTTGGCGCCGATCAGGATGATGCCGAAATGCTTGGTGCGGAGCTGCGTAAGTTTCCCGCTGAAACGGTGCTGTATCTCGGCGCTTTGCCGGAGCTTTCCGTGAGCTTCCTGCGCGAGCAGGGATTCCGTACGGCGTGGAAGGACGATCCCCGAGAGGTACATTTCCTCTATGCAAATAGCTATGAGCGAGAAGCCGCGGCCCAGCTTTTCGAAAAGTGGCTGGAAACTCATCCGATGCCTCAGGCGCTATTTACAACTTCATTTCCGTTACTGCAGGGGGTGATGGACGTCACGCTGCGCCGGGAAGGGAAGCTGCCTTCTGAACTGGCCATTGCCACTTTTGGCGATAACGAGCTGCTGGATTTCCTCCAGTGCCCCGTTTTGGCCGTGGCTCAGCGCCACCGCGATGTCGCGGAACGCGTGCTGGAGATCGTGCTCGCCAGCCTTGATGAACCGCGGAAGCCCAAACCGGGTTTAAGCCGCATACGGCGCAACCTTTATCGTCGCGGCAGCCTGAACCGTCGCTGAGCGCAATACCAGGATTATTCGTAGCAAATTCGCCAGACGGAGACGCGTCTGGCGATAATCTGGATAAATGACGTAAAAATTGCAGGGTTAAGGATCTTTCAGACAAATCCTTAATCTTCCTGACATCTCTTTTAATTCTATTCTTAGCGCCATTTATTTAGCGGTTTAATTAACCGATAAAAGGATTAGCGTATTTATTTGTATTATTTTGTTACATTCGGCGGATGAGTTGCTGAATTAACACTCATTTCCTCACGCTTATGCTCGCCAAAAGCGCTGTACCCCGCAGTAAGAGAGCCTCCCCAATGAAAACTGGTGCTGTTAACGGTCATCAGAATGGCCTAAAATGCCGCTCGCGTCGCAAACTGACACTTTATATTTTCCCTCAGAAGATATTTTGCTGCTTTTAACTGTTACAAGTTTGTTGGTTGTTTTCTTACCGATATTCATAACGTTAATTTGCCTCGTTTGTTGGTTGATTTTTCCTCAGGGCGAATATCGGCTGTAAATAATGGGTTTTTGAGCTCTGTTGGCATTCGTGCTGGCTTGACAAGCTTTTCCTCCGCTCCGTAAACTCCTTCTTGTGGGAATTTGTGGGGTAAAGTGGCGAAAAGGGGTGAGGCTGGCATGTTCCGTGGGGCAACGTTAGTCAATCTCGACAGTAAAGGCCGTTTGGCCGTGCCGACGCGCTACCGCGACGGGCTGATCGAGGACGCTTCCGGTCAATTGGTGTGCACCATTGACATCCATCACCCATGCCTGCTGCTTTACCCTTTGCCTGAGTGGGAAATCATCGAGCAAAAATTATCGCGTTTATCGAGCATGAACCCCACCGAGCGGCGCGTACAGCGTTTGCTTTTGGGACATGCCAGCGAATGTCAGATGGATAGCGCCGGGAGGCTATTAATAGCCCCGGTGCTGCGGCAACATGCCGGGCTGACAAAAGAAGTGATGCTGGTCGGGCAGTTCAATAAGTTTGAGCTGTGGGATGAAACGACCTGGTATCAACGGGTCAAGGAAGATATCGACGCTGAGCAGTCCGCTTCCGGGGAACTGTCGGAGCGCCTGCAGGATTTGTCTTTGTAAAATGATGGAAAATTATAAACACACTACGGTACTTCTGGATGAAGCCGTTAACGGCCTGAATATTCGTCCTGACGGTATCTACATTGATGGTACCTTCGGCCGCGGCGGTCACTCGCGTCTGATCCTCTCCCAACTGGGAGCGGAGGGACGCCTGCTGGCGATCGATCGTGACCCACAGGCTATCGCCGTCGCGAAAACTATCGATGATCCCCGCTTTTCCATCGTTCATGGTCCATTTTCTCAGCTGGCCGACTATGTAGGCGAGCGCAACCTGACCGGCAAGATCGACGGTATTTTGCTCGATCTTGGCGTCTCCTCGCCGCAGCTGGATGACGCTGAACGCGGCTTTTCTTTTATGCGTGATGGCCCGCTGGATATGCGTATGGATCCGACGCGCGGCCAATCTGCCGCTGAATGGCTACAAACCGCCGACGAAGCCGATATCGCCTGGGTCATCAAAACTTTTGGTGAAGAGCGTTTTGGTAAACGTATTGCCCGCGCCATCGTCGAACGTAACCGCATCGAACCGATGACGCGCACCAAAGAGCTGGCGGAGGTCGTTGCGGCGGCAACGCCGGTGAAAGACAAATTCAAACATCCCGCGACCCGTACCTTCCAGGCGGTGCGCATTTGGGTAAACAGTGAACTGGAGGAGATAGAGCAGGCGCTAAAAAGCTCGCTCAGCGTGCTTGCCCCGGGCGGGCGGCTCTCAATTATTAGTTTCCACTCGCTGGAAGACCGTATTGTGAAGCGTTTTATGCGCGAGCAAAGCCGCGGTCCGCAGGTTCCGGCTGGGTTACCGATGACCGAAGAGCAGCTTAAAAAACTGGGCGGCCGTGAGCTAAGAGCATTAGGCAAGTTGATGCCGGGTGAAAAAGAGGTAGCTGAAAATCCTCGTGCCCGTAGTTCAGTTCTGCGTATTGCAGAGAGGACGAACGCATGATCGGCAGAGTGACAGAAGCCCTAAGCAAGGTTAAAGGGTCGATAGGAAGCAACGAGCGCCATGCTTTGCCTGGCGTGATCGGAGACGACCTTCTGCGGTTCGGGAAGCTGCCACTCTGCCTGTTCATTTGCATCATTATTACGGCGATTACGGTGGTGACAACGGCGCACCATACTCGCCTCTTAACGGCGCAGCGCGAACAACTGGTTCTGGAACGCGACGCGCTGGATATTGAATGGCGCAACCTGATCCTCGAAGAAAATGCTCTCGGCGATCACAGTCGGGTTGAGCGGATCGCGACCGAGAAGCTGCAGATGCAGCACGTCGATCCATCACAAGAAAATATCGTTGTACAGAAATAAGGATTATTGCGACGCATGAAAGCAGCGCCGAAAACGCCAAAAGCAAAACGTCAGGAAGAACAGGCCAACTTTATCAGTTGGCGTTTTGCGTTGCTGTGCGGCTGTATTCTGCTGGCGCTGGGCTTCCTGCTGGGCCGCGTGGCCTGGCTACAGGTGATTAGCCCGGACATGCTGGTACGCCAGGGCGATATGCGTTCTCTGCGCGTGCAGGAGGTTTCTACCGCGCGCGGAATGATAACCGATCGTTCCGGCCGTCCGCTGGCGGTGAGCGTACCGGTAAAAGCGATCTGGGCTGACCCGAAAGAGCTGCATGAAGCGGGCGGCGTCACCCTGGACAACCGCTGGAAGGCGCTGGCCGATGCGCTGAATATGCCGCTGGATCAGCTGGCATCGCGCATCAATACCAACCCACGGATGCGTTTCATCTACCTGGCGCGTCAGGTGAACCCTGATATGGCCGACTACATCCGTAAATTGAAGCTGCCGGGGATTCACCTGCGGGAAGAGTCCCGCCGCTACTATCCGTCGGGCGAAGTAACCGCTCACCTCATTGGCTTCACTAACGTTGATAGCCAGGGGATTGAGGGCGTTGAGAAGAGCTTCGATAAGTGGCTCACCGGCCAGCCCGGCGAGCGTATCGTACGTAAAGACCGCTATGGCCGGGTAATAGAAGATATTTCGTCCACCGATAGCCAGGCCGCGCATAACCTGGCGCTGAGCATCGATGAACGCCTCCAGGCGCTGGTTTATCGCGAACTGAACAATGCAGTGGCGTTCAACAAGGCGGAGTCAGGCACAGCGGTTCTGGTCGACGTCAACACCGGCGAAGTGCTGGCAATGGCTAACAGTCCTTCGTACAACCCGAATAATTTCGCCGGCACGTCTAAAGATACCATGCGTAACCGCGCCATTACCGACGTGTTTGAGCCGGGTTCAACGGTGAAGCCGATGGTGGTGATGACGGCCCTTCAGCGCGGCATTGTTAACGAAAATACCGTGCTGAATACCATACCTTACCGAATTAACGGCCACGAAATCAAAGACGTGGCGCGCTACAGCGAATTGACCCTGACCGGGGTGCTACAGAAGTCGAGTAACGTCGGTGTTTCTAAGCTGGCGTTAGCGATGCCGTCCTCAGCGTTAGTAGATACTTACTCACGTTTTGGGCTTGGAAAAGCGACCAATTTGGGGTTGGTCGGAGAACGCAGTGGCTTATACCCTCAAAAACAACGGTGGTCTGACATAGAGAGGGCCACCTTTTCTTTCGGCTATGGGCTAATGGTAACCCCGTTACAGTTAGCGCGAGTCTACGCAACGATCGGCAGCTACGGCATCTATCGCCCGCTGTCGATTACCAAAGTTGATCCACCGGTTCCGGGCGAGCGCGTCTTCCCGGAATCACTCGTTCGTACCGTTGTTCACATGATGGAAAGCGTGGCGTTGCCCGGCGGCGGCGGCGTGAAGGCGGCGATCAAAGGCTATCGCATCGCCATTAAAACCGGTACGGCGAAAAAAGTAGGGCCGGATGGCCGCTACATCAACAAATATATTGCTTACACCGCAGGCGTTGCGCCCGCCAGCCATCCGCGCTTTGCGCTGGTGGTGGTGATCAACGATCCGCAGGCGGGCAAATACTACGGCGGCGCCGTTTCCGCGCCGGTCTTCGGTGCCATCATGGGCGGCGTGCTGCGTACCATGAACATTGAACCGGATGCGCTGGCAACGGCTGAAAAAAGTGAATTAGTGATTAATCAAGGCGAGGGAACAGGTGGCAGATCGTAATTTGCGCGACCTTCTCGCTCCGTGGGTGCCAAATGCGCCGGAGCGAATTCTGCGAGAAATGACGCTGGACAGCCGGGTGGCTGCTTCTGGCGATCTTTTTGTCGCGGTTTTAGGTCATCAGGCGGACGGGCGTCGTTATATCCCGCAGGCGATAGCGCAAGGTGTTGCTGCCATTATTGCTGAGGCCAAAGATGAGGCCCATGACGGCGAGATCCGTGAAATGCACGGGGTGCCGGTTATCTATCTCAGCCAACTCAACGAGCGCTTATCCGCGCTGGCCGGGCGTTTTTACCATCAGCCTTCAGAACAACTGCGCCTGGTGGGCGTCACCGGAACTAACGGTAAGACCACCACGACGCAACTGCTGGCGCAATGGGCGCAGCTGCTTGGCGAAACCAGTGCGGTAATGGGAACCGTAGGCAATGGCCTGCTGGGGAAAGTTATCCCAACGGAAAACACCACCGGTTCGGCTGTTGACGTTCAGCACGTCCTTTCTGGCCTGGCAGGGCAGGGGGCAACGTTCGCCGCGATGGAAGTTTCCTCTCACGGCCTGGTGCAGCACCGCGTCGCCGCGCTGCAGTTTGCCGCGTCGGTCTTCACCAACCTGAGCCGCGATCACCTTGATTACCACGGTGATATGGAGCATTACGAAGCGGCAAAATGGCTGCTCTACTCAACTCACCATTGCGGTCAGGCGATTGTTAATGCGGACGATGAAGTCGGTCGCCGCTGGCTGGCGAAACTGCCGGATGCGGTTGCCGTATCGATGGAAGATCACATTAACCCGAACTGCCGTGGCCGCTGGCTCAAAGCCACTGCAGTGAACTATCACGACAGCGGCGCAACCGTTCAGTTTGCTTCCAGCTGGGGTAACGGCGAGATAGAAAGCCGCTTGATGGGCGCCTTTAATGTCAGCAATCTGCTGCTGGCGTTAGCCACCCTGCTGGCGCTGGGTTATCCGCTTGCCGATCTGCTGAAAACCGCCGCGCGCCTGCAGCCGGTATGCGGGCGTATGGAAGTGTTCGCCGCGCCGGGTAAACCGACCGTGGTCGTTGATTATGCCCACACGCCCGATGCGCTGGAAAAGGCGCTGCAGGCGGCGCGTCTGCACTGCAGCGGTAAGCTGTGGTGCGTATTCGGCTGCGGCGGGGATCGCGACAAAGGCAAGCGTCCGCTAATGGGCGCTATCGCCGAAGAGTTTGCCGATATTGTGGTTGTCACCGATGACAACCCGCGCACTGAAGAGCCGCGGGTGATTATTAACGATATTCTGGCCGGCATGCTGGACGCGGGCCATGCCAGAGCGGTGGAGGGGCGTGCGGAAGCGGTGACGAATGCAGTGATGCAGGCGAAAGAAAACGACGTCGTTCTGGTGGCGGGCAAAGGCCACGAGGACTATCAAATCGTCGGCAATCGCCGGCTCGATTATTCTGACCGTGTCACCGTGGCGCGTTTGCTGGGGACGGTAGCATGATTCGCTTGACTCTCAGCCAGCTCGCCGACATCACGCGCGGCGAGCTGCACGGCCGCGATGTGGCGATTGATGACGTCACCTCCGATACCCGTAAAGTCACGGCGGGCTGCCTGTTCGTGGCGCTAAAAGGCGAGCGTTTTGATGCTCACGATTTTGCCGAACAGGCGAAAGCTGCCGGCGCGGGCGCGCTGCTGGTCAGTCGTCAGCTGGCCTGCGATTTACCGCAGGTAGTGGTGAAGGATACGCGCCTCGCGTTTGGCGAACTGGCCGCATGGGTGCGTCAGCAGGTTCCGGCGCGCGTAGTCGCGCTGACCGGATCTTCCGGAAAAACCTCGGTCAAAGAGATGACCGCGGCGATTCTGAGCCAGTGCGGGAATACGCTGTATACCGCAGGTAACCTGAACAACGATATCGGCGTGCCGATGACGTTGCTGCGCCTCACCCAGGAATATGACTACGCGGTCATCGAGTTAGGCGCTAATCATCAGGGCGAAATTGCCTGGACCGTTAGCCTGACCCGCCCCGAAGCCGCGTTAGTGAATAACCTGGCCGCTGCCCACCTGGAAGGTTTTGGCTCTCTGGAAGGCGTGGCGAAAGCTAAAGGCGAAATTTACACCGGCCTGCCGCTCAACGGCATCGCGATTATGAACGCCGACAATAATGACTGGCTGAACTGGCAAAGCGTAATTGGCGAGCGTAAAACCTGGCGTTTTTCGCCGAATGCCGCCAACAGCGATTTCACCGCAACCAACGTACACGTGACGTCGCATGGGACTGAATTTACCCTGCAAACCCCATCGGGCAGCGTTGATGTCCTGCTACCGCTCCCGGGGCGCCATAACATCGCTAATGCGCTGGCCGCAGCGGCGCTGTCAATGGCGGTTGGTGCGACGCATGAGGCGATCAAAGCGGGTCTGAAAGATCTGCAAGCAGTACCAGGGCGTTTATTCCCGATCCAACTGACCGACAGCCAGCTCCTGCTGGATGATTCCTATAACGCCAACGTTGGCTCGCTAACCGCCGCGGTACAGGTGCTGTCTGAGATGCCGGGCTATCGGGTACTGGTCGTCGGCGATATGGCTGAACTCGGCGCGGAAAGCCAGGCGTGCCATCGTCAGGTGGGCGAAGCGGCAAAAGCGGCCGGGCTCGATCGCGTACTGAGCGTCGGTACGCTGAGCGCAGAAATCAGCGGCGCCAGCGGAGTTGGCGAACATTTTAGCGAGAAGGCCGCGCTGGTGACTCGCCTGCGCGAGCTTACCGCAGAACATAAAATTATGACCATTTTAGTGAAAGGTTCACGTAGTGCCGCCATGGAAGTGGTAGTACGCGCATTACAGGAGAACGGAACATGTTAGTATGGCTGGCCGAACATTTGGTCAAATATTATTCAGGCTTTAACGTCTTTTCCTACCTGACGTTTCGCGCCATTGTCAGCCTGCTGACCGCGCTGTTCATCTCGCTGTGGATGGGCCCGCGCATGATCGCCCGTCTGCAAAAACTCTCCTTTGGCCAGGTTGTACGTAACGATGGCCCGGAATCTCACTTTAGTAAGCGCGGTACGCCAACCATGGGCGGGATCATGATCCTGACCGCCATTGTTGTCTCCGTTCTGCTGTGGGCTTACCCATCCAACCCCTACGTCTGGTGCGTACTGACGGTTCTCGTCGGCTACGGCATCATCGGCTTTGTCGATGACTATCGCAAAGTGGTGCGTAAAGATACCAAAGGCCTGATTGCGCGCTGGAAGTACTTCTGGATGTCGGTGATTGCGCTGGGCGTTGCCTTTGCGCTGTATATGGCAGGTAAAGATACGCCGGCGACTCAGCTGGTGGTGCCGTTCTTTAAAGACGTGATGCCGCAGCTGGGCCTGTTCTACGTCCTGCTGGCCTATTTTGTTATCGTTGGGACCGGTAATGCGGTCAACCTGACTGACGGCCTCGATGGGCTGGCGATTATGCCAACCGTATTCGTTGCCGCCGGCTTCGCACTGGTGGCCTGGGCGACCGGTAACATGAACTTCGCCAACTACCTGCATATTCCTTATTTGCGTCACGCCGGTGAACTGGTGATCGTCTGTACGGCGATTGTTGGCGCGGGTCTGGGCTTCCTGTGGTTTAACACCTATCCGGCACAGGTCTTTATGGGCGATGTGGGTTCGCTGGCACTCGGCGGCGCGCTGGGTATTATCGCCGTGCTGCTGCGCCAGGAATTCCTGCTGGTGATTATGGGGGGCGTATTTGTGGTGGAAACGCTCTCGGTGATTCTGCAGGTCGGTTCCTTCAAGCTGCGCGGTCAGCGCATTTTCCGCATGGCGCCGATTCACCATCACTATGAACTGAAAGGCTGGCCGGAACCGCGCGTTATCGTGCGTTTCTGGATTATTTCGCTGATGCTGGTGCTGATTGGCCTGGCGACGCTGAAGGTACGTTAATCATGGCAGATTATCAGGGTAAAAAAGTCGTCATTATTGGGCTGGGTATGACCGGCCTGTCATGCGTGGACTTTTTCATGGCTCGCGGCGTGACGCCGCGGGTGATGGATACCCGCGTTGCGCCGGCGGGGCTGGATAAACTGCCGGAAGCTGTTGAGCGCTATGTTAGCGGTCTTAATGAAGACTGGCTGTTGACGGCAGACCTGATTGTCGCCAGTCCGGGTATCGCTCTGGCGCATCCTTCCCTGAGCGCCGCGGCGGATGCTGGGGTGGAAATTGTCGGTGATATCGAACTGTTTTGCCGCGAGGCGCAGGCGCCTGTCGTTGCGATCACCGGCTCTAACGGTAAAAGCACCGTGACTTCCCTCGTGGGAGAAATGGCGAAAGCAGCGGGTATGAACGTTGGCGTTGGGGGCAATATTGGCCTGCCGGCGCTGATGCTGCTGGATCCTGAACGCGAACTCTATGTTCTGGAGCTTTCAAGCTTCCAGCTGGAAACTACCTCCAGCCTGCGGGCGGTAGCGGCGACGATCCTGAACGTCACCGAAGATCATATGGACCGCTATCCGCTGGGGCTTCAGCAGTACCGCGCCGCCAAACTGCGAATTTACGAGAATGCGCGGGCCTGTATCGTCAATGCCGACGATGCGTTAACCATGCCGGTACGCGGCGCGGACGAGCGCTGCATCAGCTTCGGCGTTGACGTTGGCGACTATCACCTGAACCGCCAGCAGGGCGAAACCTGGCTGCGCGTCAAAGGCGAAAAAGTGCTTAACGTCAAAGAGATGAAGATTAGCGGCCAGCACAACTACAGTAACGCTCTTGCGGCCCTGGCCCTGGCTGACGCCGCGGGTTTGCCGCGCGCCAGCAGCCTGAAAGCGCTAACCACATTCACCGGGCTGGCGCATCGTTTCCAACTGGTGCTGGAGCACAACGGCGTGCGCTGGATCAACGATTCTAAAGCCACCAACGTCGGCAGTACCGAAGCGGCGCTCAATGGGCTGCATCTTGATGGAACGCTCTATCTGCTGCTGGGCGGAGACGGGAAATCCGCTGATTTCACGCCGTTAAGCCGTTACCTGACCGGCGACAACATTCGCCTGTACTGCTTCGGACGCGACGGCGCGCAGCTGGCGGCGCTGCGCCCGGATGTCGCTGTGCAAACGGAAACGATGGAGCAGGCGATGCGCCAGATTGCGCCGCAGGTTGTCCCGGGCGATATGGTGCTGCTGTCTCCCGCGTGCGCCAGCCTCGATCAGTTTAAAAACTTTGAACAACGCGGCGACATCTTTGCTCGCCTGGCGAAGGAGTTAGGTTGATGCGTTTATCACTCCCGCGCCTGAAAATGCCACGGCTAAGACTGCCGCGTCTGCCGGGAATGTTTATTTTCGCATGGCTGTTCGCCGCGCTGAAAGGCTGGGTGATGGGCTCACGGCAAAAAGATACCGATAGCCTGGTGATGTATGACCGGATGCTGCTGTGGCTGACTTTTGGCCTGGCCGCAATCGGCTTCATCATGGTGACCTCGGCGTCGATGCCGGTAGGCCAGCGTCTGGCGAACGATCCGTTTCTGTTTGCCAAGCGCGATGGCTTATACATTCTGCTGGCGCTAGGGCTGGCGATGGTGACGCTGCGCCTGCCAATGGAGTTCTGGCAGCGCCACAGTACTGCAATGCTGATTGCTTCTATCGTCATGCTGCTGATTGTTCTGGTGGTCGGCAGCTCGGTTAACGGGGCCTCGCGCTGGATTGCGCTGGGGCCGCTGCGTATCCAGCCTGCGGAGTTCACCAAGCTGTCGCTGTTCTGCTATATCGCCAACTACCTTGTGCGTAAAGGCGACGAAGTGCGTAACAACCTGCGCGGCTTCTTAAAGCCGATGGGCGTGATTTTCGTGCTGGCGATTTTACTGCTGGCGCAGCCTGACCTCGGTACCGTCGTGGTGCTGTTTGTCACGACTCTGGCCATGCTGTTCCTTGCGGGGGCCAAGCTGTGGCAGTTTATCGCGATTATCGGGATGGGGCTTTCGGCAGTCGTACTGCTGATTCTGGCTGAACCGTACCGTATTCGCCGCGTGACCTCTTTCTGGAACCCGTGGGAAGATCCATTCGGCAGCGGCTACCAGCTCACCCAGTCGCTGATGGCCTTTGGCCGCGGCGAAATGTGGGGGCAGGGCCTGGGTAACTCGGTCCAGAAGCTCGAATATTTGCCCGAGGCGCACACCGATTTCATCTTCGCCATTATCGGTGAAGAACTCGGTTATATCGGTGTGGTACTCGCACTTTTAATGGTATTCTTCGTCGCTTTTCGCGCCATGTCCATTGGCCGCAAAGCGCTGGAGATTGACCACCGTTTCTCCGGTTTTCTGGCCTGCGCCATTGGGATCTGGTTCAGCTTTCAGGCGCTGGTTAACGTCGGCGCGGCAGCGGGAATGCTGCCAACTAAAGGCCTGACGCTGCCGCTGATCAGCTACGGTGGCTCGAGCCTGCTGATTATGTCGACGGCCATCATGTTGCTGTTACGAATTGATTATGAAACGCGTCTGGAAAAAGCCCAGGCGTTTACACGGGGTGTTCGATGAGCGGTCAGGAAAAGCGGTTAATGGTGATGGCGGGCGGTACCGGAGGACACGTGTTCCCGGGGCTGGCGGTTGCGCACCATTTAATGGACCAGGGCTGGCAGGTTCGCTGGCTGGGTACCGCGGATCGTATGGAAGCGGATTTAGTGCCGAAGAACGGCATTGAAATTGACTTCATTCAGATTTCCGGCCTGCGCGGCAAAGGCCTGAAGGCGCAGCTGCTGGCGCCGGTTAGGATATTCAACGCCTGGCGCCAGGCGCGGGCGATTATGCAGCGTTTTCAACCGGACGTGGTGCTGGGAATGGGCGGCTATGTGTCCGGCCCCGGCGGACTGGCGGCATGGTCGCTGGGGATCCCGGTGGTCCTGCATGAACAGAACGGAATTGCCGGTCTGACGAATAAGTGGCTGGCGAAAATTGCCAAAAAAGTGATGCAGGCATTCCCCGGCGCTTTCCCGCATGCCGATGTTGTGGGCAACCCGGTTCGCACCGATGTGCTGGCGCTCCCGCTGCCGGAACAGCGCTTAGTCGGGCGTCAGGGGCCAATTCGCGTATTGGTCGTCGGCGGTTCGCAGGGCGCTCGCGTGCTCAATCAGACGATGCCGCAGGTGGCGGCGAAGCTGGGCTCTACTGTCACCATCTGGCACCAGAGCGGTAAAGGTGGGCAGGGAACCGTACAGCGGGCCTATTCCGATGCCGGGCAGCCGCAGCACAAAGTGACCGAATTTATTGACGACATGGCGGCGGCTTACGCCTGGGCCGATGTTGTCGTGTGTCGTTCCGGGGCGCTGACGGTGAGCGAAATTGCCGCCGCGGGTTTACCGGCGCTGTTTGTGCCTTTCCAGCACAAAGATCGTCAGCAGTACTGGAATGCCCTGCCGTTAGAGAAGGCAGGTGCAGCGAAGATCCTCGAGCAGCCGCAGTTTACCGTGGATGCCGTCGCGCAAACCCTGGCTGGCTGGGATCGCGAAACGCTGCTGGATATGGCGGAGCGAGCGCGTAGAGCCTCGATTCCGGATGCTACCGAACGGGTAGCGGAAGAAGTGAGCGCCGCAGCACTGGCGCGCTAATCGCGGTGATGATCACCGTCCGAATAAAGAAGTTGATGGCGTAAAGAATGAATACACAAGATCTGGCAAAACTGCGTTCCATAGTGCCCGAGATGCGTCGCGTCCGGCACATTCACTTTGTTGGCATTGGCGGTGCCGGCATGGGCGGTATTGCCGAAGTTCTGGCCAATGAAGGTTATCAGATTAGCGGCTCCGACCTGGCGCCGAATCCGGTGACCCAACAGTTGACTCAGCTTGGCGCCACGATTTATTTCAATCATCGCCCTGAAAACGTGCGCGATGCGAGCGTTGTCGTGGTTTCCAGCGCGATTTCTGCGGATAACCCGGAAATCGTCGCCGCTCACGAAGCGCGTATTCCAGTTATTCGTCGCGCTGAAATGCTGGCGGAACTGATGCGTTTTCGCCACGGCATTGCCATTGCCGGCACGCACGGCAAAACCACAACTACGGCGATGGTCTCAAGTATTTATGCAGAGGCTGGACTTGATCCGACCTTCGTGAACGGTGGTCTGGTGAAAGCCGCTGGCGTGCATGCGCGCCTTGGACACAGCCGTTACCTGATTGCCGAAGCGGATGAAAGCGACGCCTCGTTCCTGCATTTACAGCCGATGGTTGCTATCGTGACCAATATCGAAGCCGATCATATGGATACCTACCACGGCGACTTCGAAAACCTGAAGCAGACGTTTATCAACTTCCTGCATAACCTGCCGTTCTATGGACGCGCGGTGATGTGCGTGGACGATCCGGTGATTCGCGAGCTGCTGCCGCGCGTTGGTCGCCAGCTCACCACCTACGGTTTTAGCGATGATGCTGACGTTCGCGTGGAAGAGTATCGTCAGGTCGGCGCTCAGGGGCATTTCCGCCTGGTCCGTCAGGATAAAGACGTCATTCAGGTGACGCTGAACGCACCGGGTCGCCACAACGCGCTTAACGCAGCGGCAGCGGTGGCCGTTGCGACGGAAGAGGGCATTGATGATGAAGCGATCCTGCGCGCGCTGGAAAGCTTCCAGGGTACCGGGCGTCGTTTTGATTTCCTCGGCGAATATCCGTTAGCTGAGGTTAACGGTAAAACGGGAACCGCGATGCTGATCGATGATTATGGCCACCATCCTACGGAAGTGGATGCCACTATCAAAGCGGCGCGAGCGGGCTGGCCGGATAAAAATCTGGTGATGTTGTTTCAGCCGCACCGTTTTACCCGTACGCGCGACCTGTACGACGATTTTGCCAACGTACTGACCCAGGTTGATGCTCTGCTGATGCTGGACGTTTATTCTGCTGGCGAAGCCGCCATTCCTGGCGCTGATAGCCGCTCGCTGTGCCGTACGATTCGCGGCCGCGGAAAAGTCGACCCGATTCTGGTTTCCGATCCGGCGCAAGCGGCAGAGATGCTGGCATCAGTATTGACCGGCAACGATCTGGTGCTGGTGCAGGGGGCGGGAAATATCGGTAAAATCGCCCGTCACCTGGCGGAAATCAAATTGCAACCGCAAAAAACGCAGGAGGAGCGCCATGGCTGATAAAATCGCGGTCCTCTTTGGCGGAACCTCCGCTGAACGTGAAGTCTCTCTCAATTCAGGTTCTGCGGTGCTCGCCGGCCTGCGTGAAGCCGGCGTTGATGCGCACCCGGTCGACCCGCGCGACGTTGATATTACCCAATTGAAAAATATGGGCTTTAAGAAAGCGTTTATTGCCTTGCATGGTCGCGGCGGTGAAGATGGTACGTTGCAGGGGCTGCTGGAGCTGATTCAGCTTCCCTACACCGGCAGCGGGGTGATGGCTTCAGCGATCTCAATGGATAAGCTGCGCAGCAAATTACTGTGGCAGGGCGCCGGACTGCCGGTTGCGCCGTGGGTTGCGCTAACCCGTAAACAGTTCGAGGCAGGGCTTTCTGCTGACGTTGAACAGCAACTCCTGGCTCTCGGACTGCCGCTGATTGTTAAGCCGAGCCGGGAAGGCTCCAGCGTCGGTATGTCAAAAGTCAGCGAAAGTTGCGCATTACAAAATGCATTGGCGCTGGCTTTTCAGCATGATGATGAAGTTCTGATTGAAAAATGGCTCAGTGGTCCGGAATTTACCGTCGCTATGGTTGGAGAAGAAATTTTGCCGTCAATACGTATCCAGGCGGCTGGAACCTTCTATGATTATGAAGCAAAGTATCTCTCTGATGAGACGCAATATTTCTGCCCAGGCTTCGAAGATCCCGCGCGTGAGTCAGAAATCCAGGCTCTGGTGCAAAAAGCCTGGGATAGCCTTGGCTGCAAGGGATGGGGAAGAATTGACGTGATGCTGGACAGCGATGGCCAGTTTTATCTGCTGGAAGCTAACACCTCTCCTGGCATGACCAGCCACAGCCTGGTGCCGATGGCGGCGCGTCAGGCAGGGATGAGCTTCTCGCAGCTTGTTGTACGAATTCTGGACCTGGCGGGGTGATATGTCGCAGGCTGCGCTGAATACGCGGAACCACGAAGAGGAAGAAGAATCTTCTTCGCGTCGAAGTAATGGCTCTCGTCTGGCAGGTATTTTCTTCCTGCTGGCGGTGCTCTGTACCGTGCTGGTCAGCGGCTGGATGGTTCTGGGCTGGATGGAAGATGCACAGCGGTTACCGCTGTCGAAGATGGTCGTCACCGGAGAGCGTCACTACACGCGCAACGATGATATCCGTCAGGCGATACTGGCATTGGGGTCGCCGGGCACCTTTATGACTCAGGACGTCAATATTATTCAAAGCCAGATTGAACGCCTGCCGTGGATTAAGCAGGCGAGCGTCAGAAAGCAATGGCCGGACGAATTGAAGATTCATCTGGTTGAATATGTGCCGATTGCGCGCTGGAATGATCAGCATATGGTAGACGTCGAAGGCAATTCTTTCAGCGTGCCGTCAGATCGCACCAGTAAACAGAATTTACCGATGTTATACGGCCCGGAAGGTAGTGAGAACGAAGTTCTTCAGGGGTACCGTGACATGGGGCAGGTGCTGGCAAAGGATAAATTCACGTTGAAAGTGGCGGCAATGACCGCGCGTCGCTCCTGGCAATTGACGCTTAATAACGATATTAAGCTCAATCTTGGCCGAGGCGACACCATGAAACGGCTTCAGCGCTTTATGGAACTCTACCCGGTTCTTCAGCAGCAGGCGCAGACCGACGGCAAACGGATAAGCTACGTTGATTTGCGTTATGACTCGGGAGCGGCAGTCGGTTGGGTACCGGTTCCCGCAGAGGAAACTAATCAACAACAGAATCAGGCACAGGCAGAACAACAATGATCAAGGCGACGGACAGAAAACTGGTAGTTGGACTGGAGATTGGCACCGCTAAGGTTGCCGCTTTAGTAGGGGAAGTTCTGCCCGACGGTATGATTAATATCATTGGCGTGGGCAGTTGCCCATCGCGTGGTATGGATAAAGGCGGAGTGAACGACCTGGAATCCGTGGTGAAATGCGTACAGCGCGCCATTGACCAGGCTGAACTGATGGCGGATTGCCAGATCTCGTCAGTCTATCTGGCGCTTTCAGGCAAGCATATCAGCTGTCAAAATGAAATTGGTATGGTGCCGATTTCTGAAGAAGAAGTCACTCAGGATGACGTCGAGAACGTGGTGCATACCGCCAAATCGGTTCGCGTGCGCGATGAACACCGCGTTCTGCACGTTATTCCGCAAGAGTACGCTATTGACTACCAGGAGGGGATAAAAAACCCCGTCGGCCTGTCTGGCGTACGTATGCAGGCAAAAGTGCATTTGATTACCTGCCATAACGATATGGCGAAAAATATTGTCAAAGCGGTGGAGCGCTGCGGTCTGAAAGTCGACCAGCTCATTTTCGCCGGTTTAGCCGCCAGCTATTCCGTATTAACGGAAGATGAACGTGAACTGGGTGTCTGCGTGGTGGATATCGGCGGTGGTACAATGGATATCGCGGTGTATACCGGCGGCGCGCTGCGTCATACCAAAGTGATCCCTTATGCGGGGAACGTTGTGACCAGCGATATTGCTTACGCTTTCGGTACGCCGCCGAGCGATGCCGAAGCCATTAAAGTGCGCCACGGCTGCGCGCTGGGCTCCATCGTTGGTAAAGATGAAAACGTCGAAGTGCCGAGCGTGGGTGGGCGTCCACCCCGCAGCCTGCAGCGTCAGACTCTGGCAGAGGTTATTGAGCCGCGTTATACCGAATTGCTCAACCTCGTGAATGAAGAGATTCTGCAACTGCAGGAACAGCTTCGTCAGCAGGGCGTCAAGCATCATCTGGCGGCAGGAATTGTATTAACCGGCGGTGCGGCGCAAATTGAAGGGCTTGCCGCCTGTGCGCAGCGCGTGTTTCACACGCAGGTGCGAATTGGCGCGCCGCTGAACATTACCGGATTAACGGATTATGCCCAGGAACCGTATTACTCGACGGCGGTTGGGCTGCTGCACTACGGGAAGGAATCTCATCTCAGTGGTGAAGCAGAAGTGGAAAAACGCGTAACGGTCGGGTCGTGGATCAAACGACTCAACAGTTGGTTGCGAAAAGAGTTTTAATTTTTTAAGAGAACGCAGAAAATTAGCGTTCTCAGGCGACAGGCACAACGGAGAGAGAAATTATGTTTGAACCTATGGAACTGACCAACGACGCGGTGATTAAAGTCATCGGCGTCGGTGGCGGCGGCGGTAACGCCGTTGAGCACATGGTGCGCGAGCGCATTGAGGGTGTTGAATTTTTCGCGGTGAACACCGACGCGCAGGCACTGCGCAAAACGGCTGTTGGCCAGACTATCCAGATCGGCAGCGGTATTACCAAGGGGCTGGGCGCAGGCGCAAACCCGGAAGTGGGTCGTAACGCAGCGGATGAAGACCGTGAAGCGCTGCGTGCTGCTCTTGATGGCGCCGACATGGTGTTTATCGCAGCAGGTATGGGCGGCGGGACCGGAACCGGTGCTGCGCCCGTGGTTGCTGAAGTCGCCAAAGATTTAGGCATCCTGACCGTTGCCGTCGTGACTAAGCCGTTCAATTTTGAAGGCAAGAAGCGTATGGCATTCGCCGAGCAGGGTATCACCGAGCTGTCCAAGCACGTGGATTCTCTGATCACCATCCCGAACGATAAGCTGCTGAAAGTTCTGGGGCGCGGTATTTCGCTGCTTGACGCCTTCGGTGCGGCTAACGACGTGCTGAAAGGCGCGGTGCAGGGTATCGCTGAACTGATTACGCGCCCAGGCCTGATGAACGTCGACTTTGCGGACGTACGTACCGTGATGTCTGAAATGGGCTATGCGATGATGGGCTCCGGCGTAGCGAGCGGTGAAGACCGTGCGGAAGAAGCGGCTGAAATGGCTATCTCTTCCCCGCTGCTGGAAGATATCGATCTGTCCGGCGCCCGCGGCGTCCTGGTTAACATCACCGCTGGCTTCGATCTGCGTCTCGATGAGTTCGAAACCGTGGGTAACACGATCCGTGCATTTGCTTCGGATAACGCGACCGTGGTTATCGGTACCTCTCTGGACCCGGATATGAACGACGAACTGCGCGTAACCGTGGTTGCCACCGGTATCGGTATGGACAAACGTCCGGAAATTACCCTGGTCACCAACAAGCAGGTTCAGCAGCCGGTGATGGATCGTTACCAGCAGCACGGCATGTCCCCACTGAATCAAGAGCAGAAACCGGTTTCGAAAGTGGTAAACGACAATACGCCGCAAACCGCAAAAGAGCCGGATTATCTGGATATTCCAGCCTTCCTGCGTAAGCAAGCCGATTAAGAATTGGCTGGAAGTTGGGCATCTGCGCTCTTTGTGCTAAACTGGCCTGCCGAATGTATAGTACACTTCGGTTGGATAGGTAACTTGGCGAGATTATACGATGATCAAACAAAGGACTCTTAAACGTATCGTTCAGGCGACTGGCGTCGGTTTGCATACCGGCAAGAAAGTCACCCTGACGTTACGCCCTGCGCCGGCAAATACCGGGGTCATCTATCGTCGCACCGACTTGAATCCACCGGTTGATTTTCCGGCTGATGCCAAATCTGTGCGTGATACCATGCTCTGTACTTGCCTGGTCAACGAGCATGACGTGCGGATATCGACGGTTGAGCACCTTAATGCTGCCCTGGCTGGCTTAGGTATCGACAACATTATTATTGAAGTCGATGCCCCGGAAGTCCCGATTATGGACGGTAGTGCGGCTCCGTTCGTTTATCTGTTGCTGGATGCCGGCATCGATGAACTGAACTGCGCTAAGAAATTTGTGCGTATCAAAGAGACCGTTCGCGTCGAAGATGGCGATAAATGGGCTGAATTCAAACCGTATAATGGTTTTTCACTGGACTTCACCATTGATTTTAACCATCCGGCGATTGACTCCAGCAGCCAGCGCTACGCAATGAACTTCTCGGCCGATGCGTTTATGCGCCAGATTAGCCGTGCGCGTACCTTTGGTTTCATGCGCGATATCGAATATCTGCAGTCCCGCGGCCTGTGCCTGGGCGGCAGCTTCGATTGTGCCATCGTTGTTGACGATTATCGCGTACTGAACGAAGACGGTTTGCGCTTTGAAGACGAATTTGTCCGTCATAAAATGCTGGATGCGATTGGCGACCTGTTTATGTGCGGTCACAATATTATCGGTGCATTTACGGCGTACAAGTCCGGCCATGCGTTGAATAACAAACTGCTGCAGGCTGTTCTGGCAAAACAGGAAGCCTGGGAGTATGTGACCTTCGAGGACGACGCAGAGATGCCGCTGGCGTTCCGCGCGCCGACACTGGTTCTGGCATAAGCCAGATCCTGTAGTAAATTCGACTGGTAACCTGGTACTCTCTCCGGCCAGGGAACCAGTCGTTTTCTTTTTGCGTTTCCGCTGCACCCAGCTTCCAGTTTTACCCGTCTTTACTGCGCGTTCGTTCCTTTTTTAGACGTTTTTACCCCGCCCGAGCCCTCATTCCTGCTGCCGTGATGGCGTATTAATGTTAGTATTTGGACGCAAAATATTTATCAGGGTTGTTACCAACAAAAGGTAAGTTAAGTGAGTGGATTGCTGACGCGCTGGCGACAGTTTGGCAGAAGGTATTTCTGGCCGCATCTCCTGTTGGGGATGGTCGCGGCTAGCCTTGGCCTGCCTGCGCTTAGCAACGGCCATGAGCATGAGACCGCGTCGCCGGCAAAAACAACTTCCAGCAACCACAACCCTGCTAAAGTCAATTTTTCTCAGCTCGCGCTACTGGAGTCTTCCAGTCGTCGGCCAAATTTTACCGTTGATTACTGGCATCAGCATGCCATTCGTACGGTCATCCGCCATCTCTCTTTTGCGATGGCGCCGCAGGCGCTGCCGGTAGCTGAGGAGTCTTCACCGCTGCAGGCGCAGCATCTCGCGCTCCTCGATACGCTTAGCGCGCTGTTGACGCAGGAGAGTAAACCTCCGGTCATCGTTCACCTGGTGGCATACAATCCCACCTTCTCCCAATGTGCGTTTCGCGTCTGTACCTGGATAAGCCAGGTTACGGGCATACGCGCCGGGCCTCAACGTCTCAGCTGAAACAAATACGGACCATTCCATTTTTTGTGACTCCGCACTGCGGGGCGTTTGAGATTTTATTATGCTAATCAAATTATTAACTAAAGTATTCGGTAGCCGTAACGACCGTACGCTGCGTCGTATGCGCAAAGCCGTCAACGTTATCAACGCCATGGAACCGGCCATGGAAAAACTTTCCGATGACGAACTGAAAGCGAAAACCGCTGAGTTCCGCGCGCGTCTGGAAAAAGGTGAAAGCCTTGAGAGCCTGATCCCGGAAGCCTTTGCCGTTGTACGTGAGGCCAGTAAGCGCGTCTTCGGCATGCGTCACTTTGACGTTCAGCTGCTGGGCGGCATGGTCCTCAACGAGCGCTGCATTGCGGAAATGCGCACTGGTGAAGGTAAAACCCTGACCGCCACCTTACCAGCATATCTTAATGCGCTGACCGGCAAAGGTGTTCACGTGGTCACCGTCAACGACTATCTGGCGCAGCGTGATGCGGAGAACAACCGTCCGCTGTTTGAGTTCCTCGGTATGAGCGTTGGGATTAACATGTCTGGCCTGCCTGCGCCAGCCAAGCGCGAAGCCTACGCCGCCGATATTACTTACGGCACCAACAACGAATATGGCTTTGACTATCTGCGCGACAACATGGCGTTCAGCCCTGAAGAACGCGTACAGCGCAAACTGCACTATGCGCTGGTGGATGAAGTCGACTCCATCCTCATCGATGAAGCACGTACCCCGCTTATCATTTCTGGCCCGGCTGAAGACAGTTCGGAAATGTATAAGAAAGTGAACAAAATCATCCCGCATCTGATCCGCCAGGAAAAAGAAGACTCCGAGACCTTTACCGGCGAAGGGCATTTCTCCGTTGATGAGAAAGCGCGCCAGGTTAACCTGACCGAACGCGGTCTGGTGCTGATTGAAGAGCTGCTGGTCAATGAAGGCATTATGGATGAAGGCGAGTCGCTGTACTCTCCGACCAATATCATGCTGATGCACCACGTGACCGCCGCGCTGCGCGCGCACGTGCTGTTTACCCGTGATGTTGACTATATCGTTAAAGATGGCGAAGTTATCATCGTCGACGAGCATACCGGCCGTACGATGCAGGGACGTCGCTGGTCTGATGGCCTGCACCAGGCGGTGGAAGCGAAAGAAGGCGTTGAGATTCAAAACGAGAACCAGACGCTGGCTTCAATTACCTTCCAGAACTATTTCCGCCTGTACGAGAAGCTGGCAGGAATGACCGGTACCGCCGATACCGAAGCGTTTGAATTTAGCTCGATCTACAAGCTGGATACCGTTGTGGTTCCGACCAACCGCCCGATGATTCGTAAAGACATGGCGGACCTGGTTTATATGACCGAAGCGGAAAAAATTCAGGCCATTATCGAAGATATTAAAGAGCGTACCGCTGCGGGTCAGCCGGTGCTGGTGGGTACCATTTCAATCGAAAAATCAGAAGTGGTCTCCAAAGAATTGACGAAAGCGGGCATCAAGCACAACGTGCTGAATGCGAAATTCCACGCCAGCGAAGCGGACATCGTTGCTCAGGCGGGCTACCCATCAGCAGTGACCATTGCGACCAACATGGCGGGCCGTGGTACTGATATCATGCTCGGCGGTAGCTGGCAGGCGGAAGTCGCCCAGCTGGAAGACCCGACGCCGGAACAGATTGCTCAGATCAAAGCCGACTGGCAGGTTCGCCACGATGCGGTGTTGGCCGCCGGCGGTCTGCATATCATCGGGACCGAGCGCCATGAATCTCGCCGTATCGATAACCAGCTGCGCGGCCGTTCAGGTCGTCAGGGGGATGCGGGTTCTTCCCGTTTCTATCTGTCGATGGAAGATGCCCTGATGCGCATCTTCGCGTCTGACCGCGTGTCCGGCATGATGCGTAAACTGGGTATGAAGCCGGGTGAGGCTATCGAGCATCCTTGGGTGACCAAGGCGATTGCCAATGCCCAGCGCAAAGTCGAGAGCCGCAACTTCGATATCCGTAAGCAGCTGCTGGAATATGATGACGTGGCCAACGACCAGCGTCGCGCTATTTACACCCAGCGTAATGAACTGCTCGACGTGACCGACGTGAGCGAAACGATCAACAGCATTCGTGAAGACGTATTTAAAGCCACTATCGATGCCCATATTCCTCCGCAGTCGCTGGAAGAAATGTGGGATGTGGAAGGACTGCAAGAACGTCTGAAAAATGACTTCGACCTCGATCTGCCGCTCAAAGAGTGGCTGGATAAAGAACCGGAGCTGCATGAAGAAACGCTACGCGAGCGCATTCTGCAGAGCGCCATTGAAACCTATCAGCGTAAGGAAGAAGTGGTTGGCGCTGAGATGATGCGTCACTTCGAAAAAGGCGTCATGCTGCAAACGCTGGACTCACTGTGGAAAGAGCACCTGGCGGCGATGGACTACCTGCGTCAGGGTATCCATCTGCGCGGCTATGCGCAGAAAGATCCGAAGCAGGAATATAAGCGTGAATCCTTCTCTATGTTTGCTGCAATGCTGGAATCACTAAAATACGAAGTGATCAGCACGCTGAGCAAAGTTCAGGTGCGGATGCCGGAAGAGGTGGAAGCGATGGAGCAGCAGCGTCGTGAAGACGCTGAGCGTCTGGCGCAGATGCAACAGCTGAGCCATCAGGACGATGAGAGCGCAGCTGCGGCCGCGCTGGCTGAACAAACCGGCGAGCGTAAAGTGGGCCGTAACGATCCTTGTCCGTGCGGCTCTGGAAAAAAATATAAGCAGTGCCACGGTCGTCTGAGCTAAGCTCAACAACGTTGAATACAAGGGCGCAGATATCTGCGCCTTTTTTATGGAAGAAGCACAATGAAAACACTACAGATTTCCGTCGGTATTATCCGCAATGCGCGAGGCGAAATTTTCATCACCCAGCGAGCTGCCGACGCGCATATGGCGAATAAGCTTGAATTTCCTGGTGGGAAAATTGAAGAGGGCGAGTCGTCAGAGCAGGCCTTAGTGCGTGAACTACAGGAAGAAGTGGGTATTACAGTGAGAGCTTCCAGCCTGTTCGATAAGCTGGAGTATCAGTTTCCCGACCGTCATATAACGCTGTGGTTCTGGCTGGTGGAAAGCTGGGATGGCGAGCCGTGGGGGAAAGAGGGGCAGCCAGGGCGCTGGATAGCGCAAAGCGCGCTCGTCGCCGAAGATTTTCCTCCGGCAAATGAACCCGTGATAGCAAAACTAGCGGCCGGGAGTTAAGCCGGACCGGGCGAGACCGCGATCCGGCAAGGTATCTTTGGGCTAGCCCGGTTTTACTCTTTATCCTCACTCCAGCCATCGCTATCTGACAGATCGCTGCTGCTCGGGATGCGTTTCTCTTCCGCCGCCCATTCGCCTAAATCAATGAGCTGACAGCGTTTGGAGCAGAACGGACGATGTGGACTCTGTTCATTCCAGATCACAATTTTGCCGCAGGTTGGGCAATTAACGGTTATCTCTTCTGACATTTTCGCTCCTTAACAGCAGGCCAGTTCAAAATCAAAACGTTCCGGCACAATACCGTGCTCGCTGTCCAGCGGCATAAAGCGGATGGCAAAACGGCTCTTATGACCTGAAATTTGCGGGTAGAGCTGGCTGGCAAGATCCAGGCGCAGACGCAGCAGGTCGGCGTCCTCGCCGTTGTCCTGATAAAAACCGTTCAGGCTGGTCTGCTTACGGAAAGGTGCCGAGTTGCGGATGAGATCGAGAACAAGCAGCAAGGATTGCGTTAAAGGTTCAAGGCTTGTCAGCCACTTACCGACCTGCTCATCGCGGTATGCCTGCGGCATATGCAGCCAGATATGCAGCGTCGGGAGGTCAAAGCTACAGCAGCCACCTGGGATGCTTAAGCGCTGGCGCACCAGGGCGATCAGACGGTCTTCTCGCAGATACTGGCCGATCCGCGGGGCGGACATTAATGTGCTGCCGGATTGTTTTAGCTGCTGGCGTAATTCATTGATGCGATCCTGATCGACCCCAGGTACTTCTGCCCAGGATTGCAGTTTCCTCTGTTGGCGATCCAGCTCTTTCATCAGATCGGTACGGACTTCACCGCGTTCTAAAACATCTAAAAGATCGCCGATATTGCGGAAGAAATGCAGCGCATCCGCATGAGTGGTAATCGCCGGATGAACGGATAACTGCTGAAGTAAAAATTCAATGCGTAGCCAGGTGCGCATCTTTTCATTAAGCGGATGTTCAAAAAGAACAGGGGTATGCATTACGGTTTTTCCTGTGAGGCGGCCTGCGATGCCAGACGTTGATACTTTGCATGCAGGCGGGCGACAGCTGATGCTATGACATCAGGTGAACCCATATTTTCAATAACATCATCCGCTACGGCAAGGCGCTGCTCGCGCGTCGCCTGAGCGGCAAGAATATGTTCCGCATGTTGCCGACTGACCCGATCGCGAAGCATCGTACGCTCAATTTGCGTCTCTTTTGGCACATCGACAACCAGTACGCGGTCGGCTTTGGCGGACAAACCATTTTCGACCAGTAGAGGTACAACCCAGAGAATATAAGGCGAGGTGGCAAGCTGTATCTGCCGACGCGTTTCCTGCTGAATTTGCGGGTGCAGCAGCGCGTTTAGCCAGCGCTTATCCTCGTCATGAGCAAAAATATGCTCGCGCAGAGCACGACGGTTCAGGGTACCATCTTCGTTGAGCATCTGCGCACCAAAGCGTTGAGCAATAGCGCTTAGCCCCGGTGTACCGGGCTCCACCACCTGGCGCGCGATAATGTCAGCATCAATAACGTTAACGCCGAGCTGTGCGAACGCATCGGCTACGGTACTTTTACCGCTGCCAATGCCGCCTGTTAACGCCACCGTGTACGTCATACACCTCGATCCTGAAACTGACTACATGCATATTTTCAACTAACAGCGCCGTTATTTACGACATGACAGCGACGCCGCAGCTGTTTTATCGACGTAATATCAAACCGATAATCTGCTGTCACTACGCATTCTGATTCTTTTTACACATGTAAATCAAGTGGTTAAAAATGATACGCTGGCGATTAAATATCGCGGGTTCGCTTTTGTCTATTCACCAGGTAAATTTATACGATTGTAGCGTAAAAAAAGTGAAAATCGCAGTCTTGCGCGGCCATGATTCGTGCGTATGATAACGTCACTGGAGTTGTGCTCTCACAATAATGCAATTAACCCCAGGAATTCGCACATGCGTATTGAAGAAGATCTGAAGCTTGGTTTTAAAGACGTTCTTATCCGCCCGAAACGCTCTACCCTCAAAAGCCGTTCTGATGTACAGCTGGAACGTGAATTCACTTTCAAACATTCTGGCCAGACCTGGTCTGGTGTGCCGATCATTGCCGCCAACATGGATACGGTGGGCACGTTTGCTATGGCCAAAGCGCTGGCTTCTTTTGGCGTTCTGACCGCAGTTCATAAGCATTACAGCGTTGAACAGTGGCAGGCGTTTGTTCAGGGCGTTTCTGCGGATGTCCTGCAGCATGTCATGGTCTCAACCGGCACTTCCGATGCGGATTTCGAAAAAACGAAGCAGATACTGCTGCAGAACCCGCAGCTTAGCTTTGTGTGCATTGATGTGGCGAATGGTTACTCCGAGCACTTCGTGCAGTTTGTGGCCAAAGCTCGCGAAGCCTGGCCGCAGAAAACTATTATTGCGGGTAACGTTGTGACCGGTGAAATGTGTGAAGAGCTGGTTCTTTCTGGCGCCGATATTGTGAAGGTTGGCATTGGTCCGGGGTCCGTATGTACGACTCGCGTAAAAACTGGCGTCGGATATCCGCAGCTTTCCGCCGTAATTGAATGCGCCGACGCGGCGCACGGCCTGGGCGGGCAGATTATCAGCGACGGCGGTTGTACTATGCCGGGCGATGTGGCTAAAGCATTCGGCGGCGGCGCGGATTTCGTGATGCTTGGCGGTATGCTGGCCGGTCACGAAGAAAGCGGCGGTACCGTAGTTGAAGAGAACGGCGAAAAATTTATGCTGTTCTACGGTATGAGCTCCGAGTCGGCGATGACCCGTCACGTTGGCGGCGTAGCGCAGTATCGTGCGGCTGAAGGCAAAACCGTTAAGCTGCCTCTGCGCGGCCCGGTTGAAAATACCGCGCGCGATATCCTTGGCGGCCTGCGTTCCGCATGCACCTACGTTGGTGCTTCACGCCTGAAAGAATTGACTAAACGCACGACTTTTATTCGCGTACAGGAACAAGAGAACCGCGTGTTCAACAGCCTGTAACGCAACTCGCTGGCGCGTCTGCGCCAGCGCTATCCCCCCATCCCGCTAATGGCGTCGCCCAGATGAAAAATGGGTAAATACATCGCGACTACCAGTACGCCGACAATCGTTCCGGTAACGACCAGCATCATCGGTTCCAGTAAGGTGGCCAGGTTATCCGCCTGCTGTTGCGTCTGCTCACTGTGATGGCGAGCCAGATTTTCCAGCATGGTATCCAGCGAACCCGAAGCTTCACCGGTACGTATCAGTTGCAAACAGAGCGGCGTGAATCCTCCGCTGTCAGTGAGCGCCTGCCAGATGGGCGCGCCGTGAGTGATTTGCCGGGAAACCTGCTGCAGCCTTTGTCGCCATAGCGGACAGCTCAGGGTTTCTTCCACGCTTTGCAGGCCCTGCAGAAAGCTGATACCGGCGCTTTGCGTCAATGCGAGTACGGTAAATATCTGGCTAAGCCGCTGACCGCACAGCAGTTTGCCAAACACCGGCAGCTTATGGAGAAGTTTCTGACGATACAGCAGCCAGTTGGGCCTCTGGCAAATCAGCCGGTTGAGTATCGCAGGTAAAACGAGCAGCGCAGCGAGCAATGGCCAATAGTGAGTTAACCCTTCGCCAATGCCCATGACCGCGCGGGTCAGCAGCGGTAGCGGGGTATTGAAGGTTTGATAAATGGCAGCAAACTCTGGCAAAACAAAGCACAGCATTCCCATCACCACCAGTAGCGCCAGGGACAAAATAATCAGCGGATAGCGCAGGGCCTTTTTGACTTTTTCGCTAAGCAGTCGCTGTTCTCGCTGCTGATGAGCTAACTGCGCGCAGCATAGCTCCAGTTTACCGGTAAGTTCTCCGGTGCGGATCATTGCCAGATAAAGCGGAGGAAAAGCTTCGGGCCATTTTTCAAGGGAGCCTGAAAGCGAAATGCCTTGCGCCAGATCCTCAGCCAGGGTTTGCAGCAATGCCTGCCACTGCGCGTTAGGCTGCTGCTGCGCCAGCAGTCCAAGCCCCTCAGCAAGGGGAAGACCGGCCTGGAGAAGGGCGGCCAGTTGGCGAATAACCTCACCGCTGTAGCGTGGATGCCAGAGGGACTTTTGCACACTACAGCGGCGCAGCGTAAGCGGGATGATTCGTTCTCGCTCCAGGCTTTGCAATGCCTCAGGGCGATTATCCTGCCAGAGCGTTCCCTGGCAGGGCATCCCCTGACCATCGATACCGTGCCAGCGCCAGAGTCGTTTAGTCGCCATGCGGGATCCCTAAAACGCGTACCACTTCTTCCAGACTTGTCATCCCACGCTCTACAGCCAGACAGCCGCTTTCAAACAGCGTCATCATGCCGGATTCCCGCGCCAGCGTTTCGATTTCCTCAGCGCTAAGGCCCTGGGTAATCCCCTGCCGCAGTGCGGTATTAACCGGCAGCAGTTCGAAGAGTGCCAGGCGACCGTAGTAGCCGTGATAGCAGTGCTGGCAGCCCGGAGCCTGCCACTGAGGAAGCGATCGCGGCCACAGGCTATGCGGGACGTTGGTCGAACTGCCGGTTTCACGGCGGCAGTGCGGGCACAGTTTCCGTACCAGGCGTTGAGCGACAACCAGCGAGAGCGCGGATGAGACCATCCAGCGCGCAACGCCCATCTGCTGCAGGCGAACCAGCGTTTCACACGTTGAATTGGTGTGCAACGTTGAGAGTACCAGATGCCCGGTTTGCGCTGCTTTTATCGCAATTTCCGCGGTTTCAGCATCGCGTATCTCTCCCACCATAACGATATCGGGATCCTGACGTAGCAGGGCGCGCAGCACGCTGTGAAAGGTGAGTCCCGCGCGTGGGTTAATCTGCGTTTGATTCATTCCCACGATGGGGATCTCCAGCGGATCTTCCACGCTACAGATGTTGACCTCATCACGATTTCGCGCCTGCAGCGCGCTATAAAGAGTGACGGTTTTTCCGCTTCCCGTCGGACCGGTGACCAGTATCAGTCCCTGAGGTTGGTTAAGCGCCGAACGAAAGGCGGCAAGCTGTTGTGAAGAGAGCCCCAGCGCTTCGAGGTCCAGCGTCTGCTCGACCTGGTGTAACAGGCGAAGAACGATTTTTTCTCCTCCACGGCAGGGAAGCGTAGCGATCCGAAACGAGATCGGACGATCTGAGAGCGTAAGGGTGAACTGGCCGTCCTGCGGCGTTCGATGTTCGGCAATATCCAGATTGCCGAGCACCTTAAGCCGGGCGGTAATAGGTGCGGCAAGTTCCGGGGCCAGCGGCGTCAGAGAATGTAGTACGCCATCTACCCGCAGGCGAATTCTCAGTTGCTGTTCGCCTGGTTCGATATGAATATCCGATGCGCGCTGGCGCAGAGCTTGTTCCAGAAGATTATTGACCTGTTCAACGATGCTGGCTGACGCTTCGACAGGCGGGGCAAGCGTTGCTATTCCCGGTGCCTGCAGCCGCTTGTCCATCCGATCCTGGCTCCAGCATTCGATATCAATCCTTTTCTGAGTCGCAAAACGTAGCGCCTCCAGCAGCTCCGGGGCAGGGGAATCAACCACGGCGATAGCGATAGTGTGTTCATTGCTGTCAAGCAGCAAGGCGTGATAGCGCTGGCAGAGAGGTATTAATTGTTCAGTTTTCATTGCTGCGGCCTCAGTTAAAACGGAACACGTCTTCACAGGCCTGCTTGAGTGCGCTATCACCGGTAATATTGCACACGCGCTGCCAGCCGGTAATGCCGTTAGCGTTATCCCAGTTCGGCGTCATCGTGACGCTTAAGCCATTGAGACTCTCCTGTCCGGTGAGCGTGACAACGCCTGCCGCCACGGTCATGGCCGAGACATAGCGAGTAGTCGCGGGCGAAGGGATACCGTTGCTGCCGCCATCGCAGGTGGTTATGCCGCCGTGCTCAAGCGCGCAAAGCTCAATGGCGGTGCGGAAAGGGACGAAGGTTTGCAGCATATCGGTAAGCGCTGCTTTTCGTAGGTAGTTCTGATAAGCCGGAATGCCGATTGCGCTGAGTATCGCGATGATTCCGATGACCACCATCAGTTCGATTAAAGTAAAACCACGTTGTTTGTCCATAAGTTGCTCCTTGTTATCCTCGGGAGCACTTTGCCGGGCTTTATTCTGCGATACGAGCAGCGGATCGCGCCTAAGGAAGCAGGCTTCCAGGCTTTTTTTGCGGGTTGCAGCGAGAGATTACTGGCGTGCGAGTCGGTTCGCAAAAGTGCGCCCCGGCATGAAGTGCAAACCGGGGCGAGGGAATTAGCGGAAACGCATAGAGAGATCAAGAGCGCGGACGTGCTTGGTCAATGCGCCTACGGAAATGTAATCGACGCCGGTTTCAGCGAATTCACGAATGGTGTCGAATGTGACGTTGCCGGAGACTTCCAGCGCTGCCTGGCCATTGGTGAGTTTGACTGCCTCGCGCATCATATCGGTAGTGAAGTTATCGAGCATAATAATGTCGGCACCGGCTTTCAGCGCCTCATCCAGCTCTTCAAGGTTTTCAACTTCGACTTCTACCGGAACATCCGGGTGCAGCCAGAACGCTTTTTCTACCGCCTGCCGTACCGAGCCGGAGGCGATAATATGGTTCTCTTTAATCAGAAAGGCATCGGAGAGACCCAGACGATGGTTGGCGCCGCCGCCGCAAAGAACGGCATATTTTAGCGCCGTGCGCAGTCCAGGCAGCGTTTTGCGCGTATCGAGCAACTGAGTTTTAGTGCCGGCCAGCAGGTCGACATAGCGACGAACTTCGCTTGCCACCCCGGAGAGTGTCTGCACGAAATTAAGCGCGGTACGTTCGCCGGTAAGCAAAATACGCGAAGGGCCTTCCAGCTCGAACAGCGGCTGATTGGCTTTTACCGCATCGCCATCGGCAACATGCCAGGTGAAGTTAACATCATCGCCCGCAAGCTGAATAAAGACCTCTTCCACCCAGCGTTTACCACAAAATACGCCGTCTTCACGGGTGATCACTACCGCGTGCGAGCGTGCGTCCTGCGGCAACAATTGGGCGCTAATGTCATTATTGGCATCCACTTCGCCGCCTAAATCTTCCCGCAGGGATTGGGCCACGGCATCGGTAATATCAAGATTAATACGCTCCAGCAGCGCGTCACGGCGGCGGTCGGGATTGTAGCGACGAGGCGTCATGAGAAAGCTCCAGATAGATAAGATTCAGAAGTGGGAAACATGCTAACCTGAACGACGTTTCCGTACCACATCCGCTTCATTTCGCCGGTGGTTTTCAGCGTGGAGTTTTTGGCGTTAGCCAACTGAAGAAGAGCGCAAATGATGCCGGGGATGCGATGGCCACGGTGCCGCGAATGCATAAGCTAGTAATAAGGAGATCAACATGCAGTTGAACGGGGGATGGCTGGTAGAAGCGCGTCGGGTTCCTTCGCCGCACTACGATAGCCGTCCGGATAATGAAACCCCTTCGTTGCTGGTGGTGCATAATATTAGCCTGCCGCCAGGTGAGTTTGGCGGGCCATGGATTGATGCCCTGTTCAGCGGGACGCTCGATCCGAATGCGCACCCTTTTTTTGCTGAAATAGCTCATCTTCGCGTTTCGGCACACTGTCTGATTCGCCGCGATGGTGAAATCGTGCAGTATGTCCCTTTTGATAAGCGTGCCTGGCACGCGGGCGTTTCCAGCTACCGCGGCCGAGAACGTTGCAACGACTTTTCCATCGGCATTGAGCTGGAAGGGACCGATACGCTGGCCTATACCGACGCGCAGTATCAGCAACTGGTTGCGGTTACCCGTCAGCTTATCTTGCTTTATCCGGCGATAGCTGACCATATCACCGGCCATTGCGATATTGCGCCCGTGCGTAAAACGGATCCCGGTCCGGCCTTTGACTGGGCTAAATTTCGCAGTCTGTTAACCCCGTCGTCAGAATAAGGAGATGCCATGACGTTGTTCACTACGCTGTTAGTACTTATAGCCGAGCGTTTGTTTAAGCTTGGCGAGCACTGGCAGCTCGATCACCGGCTGGAAGTGCTGTTTCGCCGGGTTAAGCATTATTCCCTGCTGACCACCGTACTGATGACGGCAGCGGCGGCGGCGGTCGTGTATGTTATTCAGCGCCTGCTGCAAGGGCAGCTGTTTAACGTTCCTTTGCTGGTGTTCTGGATCCTGCTTGGTTTGCTGTGTATTGGCGCAGGTAAAGTGCGTTTGCACTATCACGCCTATCTGAAAGCCGCGGCGCGCGACGATAGCCGCGCCTGCGATGCGATGGCCAGCGAGCTCACCCTGATCCACGGCGTGCCGCCCGGCTGCGACCAGCGTGAATATCTGAGCGAGCTGCAAAACGCGCTGCTGTGGATTAACTACCGCTACTATCTCGCTCCGCTGTTCTGGTTCGTTGTCGGCGGACCGTGGGGGCCGCTAACTCTGGTGGCCTATTGTACGCTGCGGGCCTGGCAGACCTGGCTGGCGCGTTATCAGACGCCGCGTCATCGCTTACAGTCGGGGATTGACGGCATTTTGCACGTAGTCGACTGGGTTCCGGTACGTCTGGTCGGCGTGGTCTACGCGCTGATTGGACACGGGGAAAAGGCTTTGCCTGCGTGGTTTGCTTCGCTGGGCGACCGCCACTCTTCGCAGTATCAGGTGCTGACGCGCCTGGCGCAGTATTCACTTGCGCGCGAGCCGCATGTGGATAAAGTGGCAACGCCGAAGGCGGCAGTCTCAATGGCGAAAAAAACATCGCTGGTGGTGGTCGTGATTATGGCGCTGCTGACGATTTACGGTACGTTGATTTAAGCACCTGCCCGCTGGCGGGCAGGTTCCGCTTTTAATTCGTCTCTGCTGCCGGGATGCCAAAATCAGGCATCCCGTTTTCTTGCCAGCGAATCAGCTTCAGGCGCGTATGGCGATTCGGATCATACAGCGGGTCGCCTTCGATTTCGGTGTAGTTGCGCGCATGGTACACCAGCACATCTTCTCCCTCCGGCGTTTGCGTAAAGCTATTGTGGCCTGGCCCATACTGACGATTCTCATAGCTGGTACGAAATACCGGCTGCGGCGCTTTATGCCAGTTTTCCGGGCGGAGAGGGTCGGCGCTGACGTCTATCCACAGTAGGCCCATGCAGTAGTTTTCGTCGGTGGCGCTGGCGGAATAGCTGACGAACAGCTTGTCGCCATGGAACAGTACCGCCGGGCCTTCGTTCACCAGAAAACCTCGGCACTCCCAGTCGAACTCGGGTTGACTCAGCATGACCGGCTGACCTTTTAGCGTCCACGGATTTTCCAGTTCAGCCAGATAGAGGTTGGTATTGCCTTTAATTTCAGGATCTTTTTGCGCCCATAGATACCACTGCTTACCCTGATGGCGGAAAGTCGTGGCATCCAGCGCAAAGGTATCAAGCGGCGTTTTAATCTGGCCTTTTTCCTGCCATTTACCGGTTAACGGGTCGCTGTCCGCGCATTCCAGCGCGAACATGCGGTGCTGGAACATACCCAGCGCATCCAGATCGTGCGTGTGGCTGGCGGCAAAGTAGATATACCATTTGCCGTTAATTTTATGCAGCTCCGGGGCCCATATGAGCTGGCTCATTGGGCCGCTGTCCGGCTTACGCCAGACGACCACCGGCTGCGCGTCGCGCAAGCCTTCAAGGGTGGCTGAGCGTCGGATTTCCAGACGGTCATACTCCGGTACCGAGGCGATAAAGTAGTAGCTATCCTGATGGCGCAGAATATAAGGGTCCGCGCGTTGTTCAATAAATGGGTTCGGCCAGTTTTTCATTATGCTTTCCTTACATGTTCGCCGGTTTTCAGTTCCTGATAGTCGTTGAGCTCGCTGTAGTTAATCCGACGTTTTTCGAGGTCGGACTGAATTTGCCGCATAAATTCGCGGTTTACCTTCAGCATACGCACCACGCCGGCGGTAATCAGATAGCCGACGCCGGGGATAACGCTGAACAGCAATACGATACCGTTAATCGCGGAAGCGCTTTGCTGCTTCGCGCCGGCATCGTAACCGTACCAGGAGAGCAGGAAGCCAACCATCGCGCCGGCGATGGCCAGGCCGACTTTCAGGAAGAACAGATTGCCGGAGAAGCTGATGCCGGTGATGCGCTTACCGGTCTTCCATTCGCCGTAGTCATCAACGTCGGCCATCAGCGACCAGTGCAGCGGCGACGGGATCTGGTGCAGAATGTTCAGCAGGAAATAGAGCACCATAATCATCATGGTGGCGTGCGGGTCGAAGAAATAGAACGCGCAGGAGAAAATCGCCAGGACGATATTGGTCCAGAAAAACACCTGCAGTTTGCACCAGCGGTCGGTCAGGACTTTAGCCAGCATACTGCCGATCATCATTCCGACAACCCCGAGGCTGATAAACAGCGTGGCGAAGTGGGTGCTTTGCTGCATAACCCAGGTGACGTAGTACATGGTCGCAGCCATACGGATAAAGCCCGGACAGACGTTGCACAGCGTTAACAGCAGGATGCGAACCCACTGGTCGTTTTTCCAGACGTCTTTTAGATCTTTTTTCAGCTCGTCGTTGGTCTGGACTGCGGGTTTTACGCGTTCACGGACGGTGGCGAAGCAGAACAGGAACATGCACATACCGATAATCGCCAGCACGGTCATCGCCATCTGGTAGCCTTTGGCTTTATCCTCGCCGCCGAACCAGTCCGCCATCGGCAGCAGCGTCAGGGAGAGCAACAGGGTAGCGATGCCGACCAATACGAAACGATATGACTGACAGGCCACGCGTTCCTGCGGGTCGTTCGTAATCACGCTACCCAATGAGCAGTAGGGGATGTTGATCGCGGTGTAGGTCAGAGAGAGCAGGAAGTAGGTGACGAAAGCATAGATAACCTTGCTATTGTACGTCCATTCCGGGGTGGTAAACATCAGGACGCTGAACAGCGCGTACGGGAAAGCGATCCACAGGAGCCAAGGGCGAAAACGGCCATATTTGCTGCGGGTACGGTCTGCCATTGCCCCCATAATCGGGTCGGTCACGGCATCAATAACGCGTACGGAAAGCAGAAGCACCCCGACCAGCGCCGGTGCGAGACCAAAAATATCCGTATAAAAATAGTTAACAAACAACATGATGGCGCCGAAGATAATATTACATCCGGCATCGCCCATTCCGTAGCCTATTTTCTCTTTAACTGAAAGCTTATTGCCATTCATAGCGACGATCTCCCCGTTGCGGTATGGAGAGGATTATTAGTCGGGTAAGAGATGATTGCGTTGCAGGATAGGGTCGACGATATGGATAAATGGGTTATGACGAGGAAAGTGTGAAGCAGATAACAATGCGCTGTGCCCGCCAGCGGCGGGCGGGCACAGATTCAGGTGATGTATGATTATGCTTTAACGGCGCTGGCGGTTTTCTGCTTGAACAGATAACCGACGCCGAGAACGGCAATCCACACCGGGATCAGATAGACGGAAATCGCCATGCCCGGAGTCATCAGCATAATAACCAGTACCCCGACCATAAATAGCAGGCAGATCCAGTTGCCTAACGGATAAAACAGCGCCGGGAAGCGGGTGACCACGCCCTGCTGCTGCTTAGCGCGGCGGAATTTAATGTGCGCCAGGCTAATCATCGCCCAGTTGATCACCAGCGCAGAAACCACCAGCGCCATCAGCAGACCAAACGCGGATTCCGGCGCGAAGTAGTTAATCAGTACGCACAGCGCGGTGACCAGCGCGGAAACGAGGATCGTATTAACCGGCACGCCGCGTTTATCGACGCTCATCAGCGCTTTTGGCGCGTTCCCCTGCTGGGCCAGACCGAACAGCATACGGCTGTTGCAGTATACGCAGCTGTTGTAAACGGAAAGCGCTGCGGTTAATACCACAATATTCAGGGCATTAGCGACGAAGGTATCGCCCAGTTCGTGGAAGATAAGGACGAACGGGCTGGTATCGGCGGTCACGCGGCTCCACGGCAGCAGAGAGAGCAGAACGGCCAGCGATCCTACATAGAAAATCAGAATGCGGTAGATAACCTGGTTGGTCGCTTTCGGGATACTTTGCTCCGGGTTATCTGCTTCTGCGGCGGTAATACCCACCAGCTCAAGGCCGCCGAAGGAGAACATAATAATCGCCATCATCATCACCAGCCCGGTGAAGCCGTGCGGCAGGAACCCGCCTTGCTCCCACAGGTTGCGTACGGTAGCCTGCGGACCGCCGTTGCCGCTGAACAACAGCCAGCCGCCGAACAGGATCATCGCCACAACGGCGACAACTTTAATGATCGCGAACCAGAACTCCATTTCGCCAAACACCTTGACGTTAGTCAGGTTGATAGCATTGATGGCGATAAAGAAAATAGCCGCAGAAACCCAGGTGGGAATTTCCGGCCACCAGAACTGAACGTATTTCCCGACCGCGGTCAGCTCGGCCATGGCCACCAGAACGTAGAGAACCCAGTAGTTCCATCCGGAAGCAAAGCCCGCAAAGCCGCCCCAGTATTTATAGGCGAAATGACTAAATGAACCGGCTACCGGCTCTTCTACCACCATCTCGCCCAGCTGACGCATGATCAGGAAGGCAATGAAACCGGCAATTGCGTAGCCCAGAATAATACCGGGACCTGCATTTTGGATGACGGATGCACTACCCAGAAACAAACCGGTACCGATAGCGCCTCCCAGCGCAATAAGCTGAATGTGGCGGTTTTTAAGGCCGCGCTTTAGCCGATCGCCATGCTGTTGACCTTCCATCATGAAACCTCGTGTGTGGTTATGGTTATTATGTTTGTATGCGTCATCCATCAGGTGACTTCTTCGCTGTCCATCCCTGCCTGATAGCATAGTCAGCGAAGTTTCACTGAGCCTGCGCCCCGTTTTGCCCCGAGTGATGTAGCGCACATATTATTGTATGTGTGTAATTATCAAATTCCGTATGTGTACTTATTTGTTTACGCAAGGCAGAGAGGGTAATTCATGAAAAGGCCTTTCGTAACATGGAGAATAGTGATAAGCGCCGCTGAATGCACCTGCTTTATGAAGGGATGATGACGAAGCGAGCAAAAAGAAACCATTTGTAAATTATGCCAGCATACTCCGCATCTACTCCTTTCTTCTCTGTTATTCATGTTAAGTGAATTTATATTCATTAAAAAAGGCGTTGAATCGGTTCAGATAGCGTAATTTTTCGTTTCCATTTAGTTAATGCTACCTCCTTGTGAGTAAACACAACATTTGTGCAAAGTTACATTTATGAAATGTTATTTCTGTAAGGTTGTTAAAACGTGCCGGGTTTAATGATTTCAATCAAAACCTGTATGGACAGAAGGTGAATACTTTGTTACTTTAGCGATACGAACTATGAATTGGTAAGACCAATTGACTCCGGGCTAATGGCAGAGACAGGGAATATGGCCTACAGCAAGATCCGCCAACCAAAACTATCCGATGTGATAGAGCAGCAGCTGGAGTTTTTAATCCTTGAGGGGACGTTGCGCCCCGGTGAAAAGCTCCCGCCTGAACGTGAACTGGCAAAACAGTTTGACGTTTCCCGACCCTCGCTACGTGAGGCTATTCAACGCCTCGAAGCTAAGGGGTTGTTGCTTCGTCGCCAGGGGGGCGGAACGTTTGTACAAAGCCGCCTGTGGCAGAGCTTCAGCGATCCGCTGGTAGAGCTACTGTCCGACCACCCTGAATCCCAATTTGATCTGCTGGAAACCCGTCACGCGCTTGAAGGCATTGCCGCATATTACGCAGCGCTGCGCAGCAATGATGAAGATCGCGAACGCATTCGCGAGCTGCATCAGGCTATCGAGCGGGCTCAGCAGTCGGGCGATCTTGATGCTGAATCCGATGCCGTCGTCCAGTATCAAATAGCCGTCACCGAAGCGGCGCACAATGTTGTGCTGCTCCATCTACTACGCTGTATGGAGCCAATGCTGGCTCAGAACGTTCGCCAGAATTTTGAATTGTTGTACGCCCGCCGGGAAATGCTCCCGCAGGTCAGCAATCATCGCACTCGAATTTTTGAGGCGATAATCGCCGGGGAGCCGGAGCAGGCGCGTGAAGCCTCGCATCGTCACCTGGCGTTCATAGAGGAAATTTTGCTGGATCGTAGCCGTGAGCAGAGCCGTCGTGAACGCTCACTGCGTCGTTTACAGCAACGAAAGGATGAGAACTCCGGTTCTTAAGCGCCATTTTTAGAGCGCGGCAACTAAACGCAGAACCTGTCTTATTGCACTTTTAGTTGTTCAAAATAATTTTGGGTGTATCGCGGCGGCAAGCGCGCGAATCCCCGGGAGCATAGTGAACTATGCGACTGGAGTGAGGTAGCGAAGCCAACAAAGAGACAGCCAGAAGCATGAAGAACAAAGAGCGCAATGGGACAGGTTCCAGATTAATCAACGATTAGATAGATAAGGAATACCCCCCATGTCAGAACGTTTACCAAATGACGTGGATCCGATCGAAACTCGCGACTGGCTACAGGCGATCGAATCGGTCATCCGTGAAGAAGGTGTTGAGCGCGCTCAGTATCTTATTGACCAACTCCTTTCTGAAGCCCGCAAAGGCGGGGTGAAAGTGGCTGCTGGCGCATCGACCGGCGGCTACGTGAACACTATTGCCGTTGAAGATGAGCCGGAATACCCGGGTAATCTGGATCTGGAACGTCGTATCCGTTCTGCGATCCGCTGGAACGCCATCATGACCGTTCTGCGCGCATCGAAAAAAGATCTCGAACTGGGCGGCCACATGGCTTCTTTCCAGTCTTCCGCAACCTTCTACGAAGTGTGCTTTAACCACTTCTTCCGCGCACGCAACGAGCAGGACGGCGGCGACCTGGTTTACTTCCAGGGCCACATCTCTCCGGGCGTCTATGCGCGTGCTTTCCTGGAAGGTCGTCTGACTGAAGAGCAGATGAACAACTTCCGTCAGGAAGTTCACGGTAAAGGTCTGTCCTCTTATCCGCACCCGAAACTGATGCCTGAATTCTGGCAGTTCCCGACCGTCTCTATGGGTCTGGGCCCAATCGGTGCGATTTATCAGGCTAAATTCCTGAAATATCTGGAACACCGCGGCCTGAAAGACACCTCTAAACAGACCGTTTACGCTTTCCTCGGCGACGGTGAGATGGACGAGCCGGAATCTAAAGGCGCGATCACCATCGCAACCCGTGAGAAGCTGGACAACCTGGTCTTCGTAATCAACTGTAACCTGCAGCGCCTCGACGGTCCGGTTACCGGTAATGGCAAGATCATTAACGAACTGGAAGGCATCTTTGGCGGTGCTGGCTGGAACGTTATCAAGGTTATCTGGGGCGGTCGCTGGGATGAGCTGCTGCGTAAAGATACCAGCGGTAAACTGATCCAGCTGATGGAAGAAACCGTTGACGGCGATTACCAGACCTTCAAATCCAAAGACGGCGCTTACGTGCGTGAGCACTTCTTCGGTAAATATCCGGAGACCGCAGCGCTGGTTGCCGACTGGACTGACGAGCAGATCTGGGCCCTGAACCGCGGCGGTCACGATCCGAAGAAAGTCTATGCTGCACTGAAAAAAGCGCAGGAAACCAAAGGCAAAGCTACCGTAATCCTTGCCCATACCATCAAAGGTTACGGCATGGGTGACACCGCCGAAGGTAAAAACATCGCTCACCAGGTTAAGAAAATGAACATGGACGGCGTACGCTACGTCCGCGATCGTTTCAATGTGCCGGTTGCCGATGCTGATATCGAAAAACTGCCGTATGTAACCTTCCCGGAAGGTTCCGAAGAGCACACTTATCTGCACGCCCAGCGTCAGAAACTGCACGGCTATCTGCCGAGCCGTCAGACCCACTTCACTGAGAAGCTGGAGCTGCCGACCCTGGAAGATTTCCGTCCGCTGCTGGAAGAGCAGAACAAAGAGATCTCGACCACTATCGCGTTCGTACGTGCCCTGAACGTGATGCTGAAGAACAAATCCATCAAAGACCGCCTCGTGCCGATCATCGCCGATGAAGCGCGTACCTTTGGTATGGAAGGTCTGTTCCGTCAGATTGGTATCTACAGCCCGAACGGCCAGCAGTACACTCCGCAGGACCGTGAGCAGGTTGCTTACTACAAAGAAGACGAAAAAGGCCAGATTCTGCAGGAAGGTATCAACGAACTGGGTGCCGGCGCCTCCTGGCTGGCTGCTGCGACTTCTTACAGCACCAACAACCTGCCGATGATCCCGTTCTACATCTACTACTCCATGTTCGGGTTCCAGCGTATCGGCGATCTGTGCTGGCAGGCTGGCGACCAGCAGGCTCGCGGCTTCCTGATCGGCGGGACTTCCGGTCGTACCACGCTGAACGGCGAAGGTCTGCAGCACGAAGATGGCCACAGCCACATTCAGTCTCTGACTATCCCGAACTGTATCTCTTACGATCCGTCTTACGCGTACGAAGTTGCGGTCATCATGCAGGATGGTCTGGAACGTATGTACGGTGAAGCGCAAGAGAACGTTTACTACTACATCACCACGCTGAACGAAAACTACCATATGCCGGCGATGCCGGAAGGTGCCGAGGAAGGTATCCGTAAAGGTATCTATAAACTCGAAACCGTTGCAGGTAGCAAAGGTAAAGTTCAGCTGCTGGGCTCCGGTTCTATCCTGCGTCACGTGCGTGAAGCAGCGCAGATCCTGGCCAACGACTACGGCGTAGGCTCTGACGTGTACAGCGTTACCTCCTTCACCGAACTGGCGCGCGATGGCCAGGACTGTGAACGCTGGAACATGCTGCACCCGCTGGAAACTCCGCGCGTTCCGTACATTGCTCAGGTGATGAACGACGCTCCGGCAGTTGCGTCTACTGACTATATGAAACTGTTCGCTGAGCAGGTTCGTACTTACGTACCGGCTGATGATTACCGCGTACTAGGTACCGACGGCTTCGGTCGCTCTGACAGCCGTGAAAACCTGCGTCACCACTTCGAAGTTGATGCTTCCTACGTGGTGGTAGCAGCGCTGGGCGAACTGGCTAAACGTGGCGAAATCGATAAGAAAGTGGTTGCGGAAGCCATCACTAAATTCAACATCGATGCAGATAAAGTTAACCCGCGTCTGGCGTAAGAGGTAAAAGAATAATGGCTATCGAAATCAAAGTACCGGACATCGGGGCTGATGAAGTTGAAATCACCGAGATTCTGGTCAAAGTTGGCGACAAAGTTGAAGCTGAACAGTCGCTGATCACCGTAGAAGGCGACAAAGCCTCTATGGAAGTCCCGTCTCCGCAGGCTGGCGTTGTTAAAGAGATTAAAGTCTCCGTCGGCGACAAAACCGAGACCGGTAAACTGATCATGATTTTCGATTCCGCCGATGGTGCAGCAGCCGCTGCACCTGCGCAGGAAGAGAAGAAAGAAGCCGCTCCGGCCGCCGCTGCGCCTGCAGCCGCGAGCGCAAAAGAAGTTCACGTACCGGATATCGGCGGTGATGAAGTTGAAGTCACTGAAATCATGGTTAAAGTGGGCGACACCATCGCCGCTGAACAGTCGCTGATCACCGTAGAAGGCGATAAAGCCTCTATGGAAGTTCCGGCGCCGTTCGCGGGTACCGTGAAAGAGATCAAGATTAACACCGGCGATAAAGTCTCAACCGGCTCTCTGATCATGATCTTCGAAGTAGCGGGCGCAGCGCCTGCCGCAGCTCCGGCAAAAGCGGAAGCCGCTCCGGCTGCTGCTGCACCGGCAGCTTCGGGTTCTAAAGAAGTTCACGTTCCGGATATCGGCGGTGATGAAGTTGAAGTCACTGAAGTGATGGTTAAAGTGGGCGATAAGATTGCCGCTGAACAGTCGCTGATCACCGTAGAAGGCGATAAAGCCTCTATGGAAGTTCCGGCGCCGTTTGCGGGCACCGTGAAAGAGATCAAAATCAGCACCGGCGACAAAGTCTCAACCGGCTCCCTGATTATGGTCTTCGAAGTGGAAGGCGCAGCGCCTGCAGCGGCTCCGGCTAAGCAAGAAGCCGCTGCACCTGCGGCAGCTCCGGCTCAGGCGGCGAAACCTGCTGCAGCTCCTGCTGCTAAAGCGGAAGGCAAATCTGAGTTCGCTGAAAACGACGCGTACGTTCATGCAACGCCGCTGATTCGTCGCCTGGCGCGCGAGTTCGGCGTCAACCTGGCGAAAGTGAAAGGTACGGGTCGCAAAGGCCGTATCCTGCGCGAAGACGTTCAGGCTTACGTGAAAGAAGCGGTTAAACGCGCTGAAGCTGCGCCTGCGGCAACCGGTGGCGGTATCCCGGGCATGCTGCCGTGGCCGAAAGTGGACTTCAGCAAGTTTGGTGAAGTGGAAGAAGTTGAACTGGGCCGCATTCAGAAAATCTCTGGTGCTAACCTGAGCCGTAACTGGGTGATGATCCCGCACGTTACTCACTTCGACAAAACCGATATCACCGATCTGGAAGCGTTCCGTAAACAGCAGAACGCCGAAGCTGAGAAGCGTAAACTGGACGTGAAATTCACTCCGGTTGTCTTCATCATGAAAGCCGTTGCCGCTGCGCTTGAGCAAATGCCGCGCTTCAACAGCTCGCTGTCTGAAGATGGCCAGCGTCTGACGCTGAAGAAATACATCAACATCGGTGTGGCGGTTGATACCCCGAATGGCCTGGTGGTTCCGGTCTTTAAAGATGTGAACAAGAAGAGCGTAACCGAGCTGTCTCGTGAACTGACCGTGATTTCTAAGAAAGCGCGTGATGGTAAGCTGACCGCTGGCGAAATGCAGGGCGGTTGCTTCACTATCTCCAGCATCGGCGGCCTGGGTACCACCCACTTCGCGCCGATCGTTAACGCGCCGGAAGTGGCTATCCTCGGCGTGTCCAAGTCCGCGATGGAGCCGGTGTGGAATGGTAAAGAGTTTGTTCCGCGTCTGATGATGCCGATCTCTCTGTCCTTCGACCACCGCGTGATCGACGGTGCTGATGGTGCGCGCTTTATCACCATCATCAACAATATGCTGAGCGACATTCGCCGCCTGGTGATGTAAGCGAAAAGCCGGCCTGACGGCCGGCTTTTTTCTGGTAATCTCTTCTGCGTTTTGAAGTTACCAGCAATAAAGGACAAAATCGTTTGCCGTTTGTTGTTTCAAAATTGTTAACAATTTTGTAAAATGCTTGCGGATAGAACGTCCCGGTGGACATGGGCGTAAAAACTATAGCGTCAGACCCGCCGGATACAAATTACAGAGGTCATGATGAGTACTGAAATCAAAACTCAGGTCGTGGTACTTGGGGCAGGTCCCGCAGGTTATTCTGCTGCCTTCCGTTGCGCTGATTTAGGTCTGGAAACCGTCATCGTAGAACGTTACAGCACCCTCGGCGGTGTATGCCTGAACGTCGGCTGTATCCCTTCTAAAGCACTGCTGCACGTTGCAAAAGTTATCGAAGAAGCGAAAGCGCTGGCCGAACACGGCATCGTTTTCGGTGAGCCGAAAACCGACATTGACAAGATTCGCACCTGGAAAGAAAAAGTCATCACTCAGCTGACCGGTGGTCTGGCTGGCATGGCCAAAGGTCGTAAAGTGAAGGTGGTTAACGGCCTGGGTAAATTTACCGGCGCTAACACCCTGGAAGTGGAAGGCGAAAACGGCAAAACCGTGATCAACTTCGACAACGCTATCATCGCGGCGGGTTCCCGTCCGATTGAACTGCCGTTCATTCCGCATGAAGATCCGCGCGTATGGGACTCCACCGATGCGCTGGAGCTGAAAACCGTACCAAAACGTCTGCTGGTTATGGGCGGCGGTATCATCGGTCTGGAAATGGGCACCGTATATCACGCGCTGGGTTCAGAGATTGACGTGGTTGAAATGTTCGACCAGGTTATCCCGGCTGCCGATAAAGACGTGGTGAAAGTCTTCACCAAGCGTATCAGCAAGAAATTCAACCTGATGCTGGAAACTAAAGTGACCGCCGTTGAAGCGAAAGAAGACGGTATCTACGTTTCCATGGAAGGCAAAAAAGCCCCGGCGGAAGCGCAGCGCTACGATGCCGTTCTGGTCGCTATCGGCCGCGTGCCGAACGGTAAAAACCTCGATGCCGGTAAAGCAGGCGTTGAAGTTGACGAGCGTGGCTTTATCCGCGTCGACAAACAGCTGCGCACTAACGTGCCGCACATCTTCGCGATCGGCGATATCGTTGGTCAGCCGATGCTGGCGCACAAAGGCGTTCACGAAGGCCACGTTGCCGCAGAAGTTATCGCCGGTATGAAGCACTACTTCGACCCGAAAGTTATCCCGTCTATCGCTTATACCGAACCAGAAGTTGCATGGGTTGGTCTGACAGAGAAAGAAGCGAAAGAGAAAGGTATCAGCTATGAAACCGCCACCTTCCCGTGGGCGGCTTCTGGCCGCGCTATCGCTTCTGACTGCGCTGACGGTATGACCAAACTGATTTTCGACAAAGAATCTCATCGCGTTATCGGCGGGGCGATTGTCGGCACCAACGGCGGCGAGCTGCTGGGTGAAATCGGTCTGGCGATTGAAATGGGCTGTGACGCTGAAGACATCGCGCTGACTATCCATGCTCACCCGACTCTGCACGAGTCCGTTGGCCTGGCTGCGGAAGTCTTCGAAGGTAGCATCACCGACCTGCCGAACGCGAAAGCGAAGAAAAAGTAAGTTTTTCTTTCAGGCAAAATGAAGAAGCGGCTCAGTGAGCCGCTTTTTTTATGCCTGATGTTTAGAACTGTGTCGCTGTTAATAAAATTGCATACCTTATTAATACTTGAAAAATAGTAACTCTATAAACTTATAGCTAATTAACTATATGTGAGGTGTGTGATGAAAAGATTTTTAACGACGACGCTGTTGGCAGCAACCTTAGTTTCGGGCATGGCCTGCGCAGCTGATGCCGTTATCCCCTGGGCTGATAACAGCGGCGGTACTGAAAGTACGCATATTGCGGCTATGGGCCAGGATTTAAATATGCAGCATCAGCAGATTACGAAGACTCGCGAAGGCGTGTGGGCGGCGAATTCCGGTAGCATCAGCGCTGACGAAGCGGCGTTGAGCAGCACTAAACCGGCTTTTGCGGGCGACCCGTCTCTGATGCCTCATCAGGGCTAACTCATCACGGCGATATGGCCCGGCGGCGTTATCGCGCGCCGGGCTTTTTTACTGATCGATGGCCTGCCAGCCATTATCAGGTGAAAACTGAGAAATGGCCTGCGCCTTGTTCGGCGTTTCTTCACCTAAATTAGTCTGATAAACGCGATCATCCTGGTTGACCATAAAGCTCATGATGCCGGTTTTCCCCCATGTCGCGGGCCATGCCAGCAGGGCGACGCCATGATTGCCCCCATCTTTGATAATACGGAAACGATAGCCATGATAGCCCTCCCCGGGTTCAACGGGGCTGAAGGCCGGCCCTAACGGGCTGGCTGCCTCTCCCGGCGCGACGGGCCAGTAGAGCCCATCCTTCTTGCCGTCGCTGCTGATAATCTTCTGCGCCCAGGCGTGGTTTAACTGATAAAAATCCTGCTGAGCGTCAACGTAAGCGTGCATAGCCTGAATGGCTGACAGTTCATTACGACCAATTGCGCGCGTGAGAATCTCATCTTCAGCCGCGGCCATATCAAAATGCCAGCCATCGTTATCTTTGATGATGGGTATCGGCAGACGCCACTCTGTCCGGCCTACCTCCAGCCAGGCGGTATTTTCCTGCAGAACGATACGGTGGCCAACCTTCCAGTCACGCTGAAAGCGAGCGACGGCGTCAGGGTCGATGCCATCTGGCGGTAAAAATTGCTGCCAGCTATCGCCGAGCAGCTCGTTGAGAGCAGATTCATCATGCCTGCCGATTGCCTCAGCCAGCGCGCTTGCGGCCTCATCAGGGGAGGAAAACTGCTGCTGAGCTAGCGCCATGCCGGGCGTCAGGGCCAGGGCCAGCAGCGTCATTTTTAATAATTTTTTCATTTGCGTATCCTCAGCGATGGCGCAGTTCACGATGGGCGGATAAGTGCTCTCTGACCGCGCTGCGCTGCTCGCTGTTTAAACCTGAGATATGACGGCTCTGCAGGCCGCGTTCCCGCTGCAACTGCCAGTCGGGAGAGCGGATGTCGTTACCGCTGAGTGCATTGACGTGGAGGTCATTTAGCTTCTGCTGGCGTTGCTCGGGCGTTGCGGTCCGCAACTGTTCGCGGCGCTGCTGCTGCCCTGTGGAAGTCTGGATTTGCGTTTTTAGCGCTTCCCGATGTTGCGGTTGTACGGCGCTATGATTAACCGCCTGCGCCTGGTCATAGCCGCGATAGTTATTGCGCTGGGTCAGCTGATGCAGCTGCTGCGATGCGGCCTGACGCTGGGCATCGCGGTAAGGCGCATGTGCGTTCGAGTGACCTGCTGCTGACGCCGGGCCGGTACGCTGCTGCAGCTGAGTCATTGCAGCCTGACGCTGTGCGTTGCGATCGACTGGCTGATGTCGGGTCGCGCTCAGCCCACCGGGAACAGTGGTCTGATGGAATTGCTGCGCAATGTTGTCGTTTGGGTACGGAATATTACCGCGCCAGGTGGGATTATGCTGCCAGCTGGCATGATTCCCCGGCAGGTTTTGCCCGGTGATATGGTTGAAATTATTCACGTTGATATGGATGTTATCGCCGTTGTGCGAGTAGCCGCCGTGATGATCATCATCGTGATGGTGATGATCGTCATCATGATGATGGTCATTGTCATCCCAGTCGATATTGCTGAATAAGGCGTAGGTGGTGGCGACGCCGAGGCTAAAACCAAAACCTTTTACAAAGCTATTGGTGAACTGCTCGCCGGGAGGCGGCGGCAGGTAGACCGGTGGATAGGCCGCGTCAGGCCAGGCGCCATAAACCACCGAGGGATTATAGGCCGGCACATACACGACATTCGGATCGGTGGATTCGATCTTAATAATCACTGGCGCCGGGGCGGAGGAGGTGACGGCGCTGCTACTGCGGGAAGCGGTGGTCATTGACGTTGACGTTGACGGAACCGCGGAGTTGGTGGCGGTAATGATTTTCTGCTGCGGCGTGGATTTTAACGTTCCGGTTTGCCGGGCAATGGCGCGTAAGCGCTGCACCGAGTCCATTACGTCCTGAGGTTGGGCAAGAAATGCGTTCCCCAGGTTTTCCACCCATGGCGGGTTTTCCCCCATTAACGCCAGCAGAGCGGGGAAGGCGACCAGCGATTTTACGCTGGGATCCCAGGGCTGATTTGCCACCGCCTGTACCGCCGAATCGCCTTTCATCGTCGGATGATCCTGCGACCACTGCACCGCCTGCACGACGTTGCCCGGATAAGTCGAAGCCATTAGCACCTGTGACAGTAGATTGTCGGGATAGAGCGCAATCGGCGCGACCCACTGATCTATCTGCGCGGGAGTCAAGGCGGTAGTCACCGGCTGAGCGGCGGCGGTTGCCTGAGCCGTCTGCGTAACGGCAGGGGGCTCGGCAGCGGTTTGCGGTTCCCGGCTTTTTACATACAGCGTACCCGCGGCGGCGAGTAGCCCGGCGCTGCAAAGCAGGGCGAGCACGTGGGGTTTGAAAGGCAGCGTCATGAGTACTCCCGACACAAAAGTTGGCCCGTTTCGACTGGCTATTGTCGAACGACGGAGAAGTGCCTGAGTATTAAGGAGGGCGCATTTGCGTTTTTGATTTTTGTTGGGATTGTGGTCAGTTATGTGTAACAGAATTAATTTTATCTTCCGCTAAACTGACATAAAACCTGCAATATTCTGCCCTTAACGATTCAGCTAATTTTTAATGTTGCTTTTTTGTAAACAGATTAACACCCCGCCAAAATCCTGCTATGCTGCCGACGCGGTATCGGGCATTTACCCTACAAACTGCTGTCTCACAGGAGCGTGAAGAGAATCGCCTACCGCATTTTACAATGAGAGCGAGGAGAACCGTCGTGCTAGAAGAATACCGTAAGCACGTAGCTGAGCGTGCCGCCGAGGGGATTGTTGCCAAACCCTTAGATGCAACCCAAATGGCCGCGCTGGTAGAACTGCTGAAAAACCCGCCTGCGGGTGAAGAAGAATTCCTGTTAGACCTGTTAATTAACCGCGTACCGCCAGGCGTCGACGAAGCCGCCTATGTTAAAGCCGGATTCCTTGCCGCGATCGCTAAAGGCGAAGCGACCTCCCCACTGGTTACCCCTGAAAAAGCTATCGAACTGCTGGGCACCATGCAGGGCGGTTACAATATTCATCCCCTGATTGACGCGCTCGACGACGCAAAGCTGGCGCCGATTGCCGCCAAAGCGCTGTCCCACACCCTGCTGATGTTTGATAATTTCTACGACGTAGAAGAGAAAGCCAAAGCGGGCAACGCATATGCCAAACAGGTGATGCAATCCTGGGCAGACGCTGAGTGGTTCCTGAGCCGTCCTCAGCTGGCCGATAAAATCACCGTGACCGTTTTTAAAGTGACCGGTGAAACCAATACTGATGACCTGTCCCCGGCTCCTGATGCCTGGTCCCGTCCGGATATCCCGCTGCACGCGCTGGCGATGCTGAAAAACGCCCGTGAAGGTATCGACCCGGATCAGCCTGGCGTCGTTGGCCCGATTAAGCAAATTGAAGCCCTGCAGCAAAAAGGCTTCCCGCTGGCCTACGTTGGTGATGTCGTTGGTACCGGTTCATCGCGTAAATCCGCCACCAACTCGGTGCTGTGGTTTATGGGCGACGATATTCCGAACGTGCCGAACAAACGCGGCGGCGGTCTGGTTCTCGGCGGCAAAATTGCGCCTATCTTCTTCAACACCATGGAAGATGCTGGCGCGCTGCCGATTGAAGTTGACGTAAACCGCCTGAATATGGGCGACGTCATCGACGTTTATCCGTTCAAAGGCGAAGTGCGTAACCACGAAACCGGCGAGCTGCTGGCGAACTTCGAACTGAAAACCGACGTGCTGATCGACGAAGTCCGCGCCGGTGGCCGTATTCCGCTGATTATCGGTCGCGGCCTGACCACCAAAGCGCGTGAAGCGCTGGGTCTGCCGCACAGCGATGTTTTCCGTCAGGCGAAAGATGTAGCGGAAAGCAGCCGCGGATACTCGCTGGCGCAGAAAATGGTTGGCCGCGCCTGCGGCGTTGCCGGCGTCCGTCCGGGCGCTTATTGCGAACCGAAGATGACCTCCGTAGGCTCTCAGGACACCACTGGGCCAATGACCCGTGATGAGCTGAAAGACCTGGCCTGTCTGGGCTTCTCTGCCGACCTGGTGATGCAGTCCTTCTGCCACACCGCTGCGTATCCGAAGCCGGTTGACGTGACAACGCACCATACGCTGCCGGACTTCATTATGAACCGCGGCGGCGTATCGCTGCGTCCGGGCGATGGCGTTATCCACTCCTGGCTGAACCGTATGCTGCTGCCGGATACCGTGGGCACCGGCGGTGACTCGCATACCCGTTTCCCGATTGGTATCTCTTTCCCTGCGGGCTCCGGTCTGGTGGCGTTTGCCGCAGCAACCGGCGTTATGCCGCTGGATATGCCGGAATCAGTACTGGTTCGCTTTAAAGGCAAAATGCAGCCGGGTATCACTCTGCGCGATCTGGTGCATGCGATCCCGCTGTACGCAATCAAACAAGGTCTGCTGACCGTTGAGAAGAAAGGGAAGAAAAACATCTTCTCTGGCCGCATTCTGGAAATTGAAGGTCTGCCGGATCTGAAGGTCGAGCAGGCGTTTGAGCTGACCGATGCCTCCGCCGAGCGTTCTGCTGCCGGCTGTACCATCAAGCTGAACAAAGAGCCGATTGTTGAATATCTGACCTCCAATATCGTCCTGCTGAAGTGGATGATCGCCGAAGGTTACGGCGATCGTCGTACGCTGGAGCGTCGCGTTCAGGGCATGGAAAAATGGCTGGCCGATCCGCAGCTGCTGGAAGGCGATGCGGATGCAGAATATGCGGCGGTGATCGAGATCGATCTGGCCGATATCAAAGAGCCTATCCTCTGCGCGCCGAACGATCCGGACGATGCGCGTCTGCTGTCCGACGTGCAGGGTGAGAAGATCGATGAAGTCTTTATCGGTTCCTGCATGACCAACATTGGCCACTTCCGCGCGGCCGGTAAGCTGCTGGACAGCCACAAAGGCCAACTGCCGACTCGCCTGTGGGTGGCGCCGCCAACCCGTATGGATGCTGCGCAGCTGACTGAAGAAGGCTACTACAGCGTGTTCGGTAAGAGCGGTGCGCGTATTGAAATTCCTGGCTGCTCCCTGTGTATGGGTAACCAGGCGCGCGTTGCCGACGGTGCGACGGTGGTTTCAACCTCAACCCGTAACTTCCCGAACCGTTTAGGTACCGGCGCTAACGTCTTCCTGGCTTCTGCGGAGCTGGCGGCCGTTGCGGCGCTGATTGGTAAGCTACCGACACCGGAAGAGTATCAGACCTACGTTGCTCAGGTGGATAAAACCGCGGCGGATACCTACCGCTACCTGAACTTCGATCAGCTGGGTCAGTATACTGAGAAGGCTGATGGGGTGATTTTCCAGACCGCGGTATAACGCAATAAGTCAGCGTTGTACATAATCCCTTCAATGCCCGGTGAACATTGCATCACCGGGCATTTTTATTTCCAATCCCTCCGTCAGCGACGCTTTTTTTCTCTCTGACTGCTGCGATAATGACGTTATGGGTACAGTGCAGCGGTGACGCACTGCCCTTGCAGAGGAAAAGACTATGGATTACGAATTTCTGCGCGATATTACCGGAGTGGTAAAGGTGCGAATGTCGATGGACCATGAGGCGCTCGGCCACTGGTTCAACGAGGAGGTTAAAGGCAACCTTGCCCTGCTGGATGAAGTAGAGCAGGCTGCGCGTACCATTAAAGGCAGCGAACGTTCCTGGCAACGTGCCGGCCATGAATACACGCTATGGCTGGATGGCGAAGAAGTGATGATCCGCGCTAATCAGCTGGATTTTTCCGGCGATGAGATAGAAGAGGGGATGAGCTACTATGACGAAGAAAGCCTCTCGCTCTGCGGCGTTGAAGATTTTTTGCAGGTCGTTGCTGCCTACCGGGAGTTTATGCAGCAGCGCTAAGTCTGGCGGAGCCTCCGTGCTCCGCCGGGCGTTACACCGCCGGAATATTTCTTGCGTAGTAAATTTCGCGCATCTCTTTCCAGAGCCGATCGGTGATGACCCTGCGCTCTTCTTCCGTTAAATCTTCCGGCCTGGTGTGAAACATGTAGTGCTTAAGGTCAAACTCCTTCAGCAACATCTTGGTATGGAAAATATTTTCCTGATAAACGTTCACGTCCACCATGTCATACAAAGATTTAATATCCTCGGACATGAAGTTTTGAATGGAGTTGATTTCATGATCGATGAAGTGCTTCATACCGTTCACATCACGGGTGAAGCCGCGAACGCGGTAATCGATGGTGACGATATCGGATTCAAGCTGGTGAATCAGATAGTTCAGGGCTTTCAGCGGCGAAATGACTCCGCAGGTTGAGACTTCAATATCGGCGCGGAAGGTGCACAGCCCGCCTTCAGGATGGCTTTCCGGGTAGGTGTGAACGCAAATATGGCTTTTATCGAGATGCGCCACGACGGTTTCCGGTAGTGGACCCGGGTGTTCCGTCTGATCGATGAGCTGCGGGTCGATCGGCTCTTCGCTGACCAGAATAGTCACGCTGGCGCCCTGAGGTTCATAATCCTGACGGGCAATGTTAAGAATATTGGCGCCGATAATCGAACAGGTCTCCGACAAAATTTCCGTCAGGCGGTTGGCGTTATAGAGTTCATCAATATAGGCGATGTAGCCATCGCGCTCCTCTGCCGTTTTTGCGTAGCAGATATCATAAATGCAAAAACTCAGGCTTTTGGTCAGATTGTTAAAGCCGTGCAGCTTCAATTTTTTCAATTTAGATCACCCCCTTACTTAACGGTGGATAGCGCATCCAGTAAATATTGCGGTAAAGCAAATGCCGCCGCGTGAATTGCCGGGTTGTAATAGCGACACTTCAGGTTTGACTTGTGAAAACGGGCCTGGATAATTTCACTGGTAAGATGGCGCAGGGCTTCATTGTCCGTGGCCCACGCGAAGGTCATGATGCCGCCGTAATAGGTTGGGATCGCCGCCTGATAGAAGCTTACATCACCAAAGTAATGGCTGAGCTTACGATGGCTATCGACGGCTTCATCCTGCTGCAGGAAACTAACGCCGTTCTGAGCAACGAAGATTCCTCCTGGATTGAGGCAGCGTTTGCAGCCTTCGTAAAAGGCGGAAGTGAACAGGCTCTCGCCGGGACCGATAGGATCGGTGCAGTCGGAGATAATGACGTCAAACGTTTGCGCGGTTTGATTAACAAAATTGACGCCATCGTCAATAACCAGCGTAAAGCGCGGGTCATCGTACGCGCCAGCATTATGATTAGGGAGATACTGGCGGCAGAATGAAACTACGCCCGCGTCAATTTCAACCATAGTGATGGTTTCGATGTTGCGATGACGGGAGACTTCGCGCAGCATTGCGCCATCGCCGCCGCCGATGATTAATACATGTTTCGCCTGGCCGTGGGCCATCAAAGGAACATGGGTCATCATTTCATGATAGATAAACTCATCACGTTCGGTGGTTTGCACTACGCCATCCAGCGCCATCACGCGGCCAAAGGCAGCGTTTTCGAATATGATTAAATCCTGATGATCGGTTTTCTCATGATACAGTACGTTATCAACGCTGAAATACTGACCAAAATGGTCGTGCAGCGTTTCATGCCACAGATTGCTATCGGCCACGGGCAGATCCTCCTTTGTTAACACCTGTTACACCCATTAAAAATGAGCGCAACATCATAGCCAACTATAGAAGATGATGCACGGTGGATATTTCAGCAAATGAAGCGTGGGGCATAACCTTTCAAGAAAAGGGAAACACGCCTCCCTGTCAGGAGGCGTGAGGATCAGGGGTTTTTAGCCTGGGGCTGTGCCGCCGTGGCGTCTACGATTCTGACTGAATACACCATGGTCGCTCCGGGCGGGATTTTGGGTGGCCGGCCTTCGCTACCATAGGCGAGTTCAGGAGGGATAACCACCGTAATAGAACCGTGGTTCCCCAGGCGCTTTATTGGCCCGAGGAAGACAGGAGGATAGGATTTTAGGGTCTGAGACCAGACTTTGCCTTCCGCTTCCATGTCGTTAATAACGGTTCCATCAATTAGCGTCTCCTTGATGGTTACGGTGACGGTATCGCTGTCGAGGATCTTACCTTCGCCGGCATAGTCGATACGGCTGTATATCCCATCTTTAAATACCACACCTTTTTGTTTCGCGAATTTTTGTTGGTATTTTTTCCCTTCGTTAACCATCTGCTGTTCTATCTTATGCAGATGCTGAAAGACCTTTTTCGACACATCGAACAGAGCCTTATTGCGCGCTTTCTCGTCGAGGGCGATTTTCCCTGAAAAGGAATCCAGAATGCCCTGCAGAACGGTATCTTTACTGATTTTTATGCCCTGTGAACTGCGGGTGGACAACACTTTTAGCGCCTCCTCGCCCATCGATACGCCGACAGAGTAAGCCTGCTGCTGAGGCTCTCTGGTAAGATCGATAGCCGCCGGGTTTTTACCTGATTTCGTCTCGGCATCAGCAAGCCGGGCCTTTAGCTGGCTTATCTCATCAGCGCTGGCCTGCAGCAGGGCGTTGTTTTCATCTGCCTGCGGGCTGACCGCATTTTCCTGAGGCGCTGACTGCTGCCTGCTGATGGTGAAGGAGTCCAGTTTTGCCGTGAGCGCCCGGTTTTCTACCCCCGTGGCCGCCAGTTTTACCGCCAAATCCTGCTTTTCCGCTACTGCGGCAGCAAGTTTCGCCGCCAGCGCTTGCCGGCCGGTTTCTCCCGCATCCAGTTTTGTTTTGAGTTCCCGCTGTGCGGTTTCTGCGGCGACGAGCTTTGCAGCGAGCGCTTGCTTGTCTGATGCAGCGGCAGCAAGCTTAGAGGCGATATCTTGCGGTTGTTTTTCCTCAGCCGCGAGCTTCTTTAACAGCGTTTGCTTTTCAGCGGCGGCTTCCGTTAGCAGTGATTCAAGCTTTTGTTTCGCTGATTCCGCAGAAGCTAGCTTTTTTTCCTGTAGCAGAATTTTATTTTCCGTGGCATTGAGCTGCCCCAGTTTCTGTTTCATTTCAGCGGCGGCGGAGAGCTCTTTGTCTATTAAGCGTTGTTTTTCTGCTACGGCAACCGTTAATGCTTTCTCAAGCTGGCGAATTTTATCCGTCAGATCTTTTTGATTGTCCTGTACGGCATAAACCGTAGCTGGCTTTGCTGAAAGCTGTTGTCGAAGTTGCCGAATGATTTTATCTTTTTGAGCAATTATTGCAGCCTGGCGTGAAACTTCAGTGACTTTCTGTTCGTTTTTTTTATTCGTTGTTTGCGTAATAGCGTTTTTTTCTTCAACGGACTTCGCAGGCGCGCGATCTTTCTGAGCCTGCTGCTCTTTAGCGTAATTTAAGAATGCCGGCCCTGACGCGTCACTATTCGAATTTGCCGTAACATGTATCAGCGCCTCTTTTTCCGCGCGAGCGTCGGGTGATGGCGACAGCGCCAGCACAAGCGCTGCTGCCAGCGATATCGAATTGAAGTTAATAGCTATTTTTCCGTTCATGGCTGAACATTTTCACCGCGTTTAACCAGACTATCGATCAGTTCCTTTTCAATATCCGCGCATAGCTTGATTGATTTGAACTGGTACATGGAGTCGATACCCTGTTTAGTTGGCTCTGCAACTTTGCTGCGCACAGAATTATATTGAGATGCGGCGTTGAGCAGGGCGGTGAAATCATTCCCTAATTTAGCTGCCTGCTTTGGATTCACCTCTTTCAGTGACTCCAGCGCTTTACGGCAAGTCTCAATGCGCGCTTGCTCCTCGGCAATTCTCTGCTGTTCAGTTTGCTGTTGATTTAATGTCGCGTCAGGTAAAGGTTTCATTAATCTGGCGGATTGTCGGGATTGTGTTGATTGACAACCTACTAATAAAATGACGGCCAGAGGTGCTATGCGGGTAAATAAGGATATGTTCAAGGTTTCATTCCATTGATAAAAAGGGTCGTTATCGGGCGATAATAATGTGCAAAAAAGGAGATTGCAATAATATGGCTGCTGTTTTTTTTAGAGTTTATTAGTATTAATTTTATTAATTAGTTAAACACTTAATGAATTATCGGTGAGGTTTTTGAATTGAGATATGAATTAGTCGTCGCTGTAAAGTGAATTGCTATTACTAATAACGCAATAGCCGTATTTAAACGGCTATTAAACTTGTTAAATCAGAAGCGTGATTATTTCACGTAGGCGAGCAGGCTTAGCGAGTCACGAGCCAGCGCTTTACATTTTTTGGTGGTAGGAATTTTGATTCCGCTGAGATCCCGATAGCTATCCTCGCCCAGGGCTTTCATATTGAAGCTGTCGTAGTTGCTTAAATCCCACTGGTTCTGCTGAGCAAAGAACACCAGAGCGCGACGAATCTGCGTGTTAGGCAGATTTTGATAACCGCAATCGTTCTTCAGAAAGACGAATACCGCCGTCAAATCAGCCATATCTTCCGCTTCGGACTCGCTTAATGCATAGCTATTGGCGGAGAGAGTAAGCAGGCTGCCAAGCACTATTGTTCTGAAAAGCGTTTTCATTTTTTCTACCATTGAATCACTGACAAACAAAGTTAGCATACTTCTTTACACTACGCTGAGCTTTATTCTTACTCTTCCGCTTGACCTTCCCGTTGGTGGAGGGTTTAAGCTCATTTATTCACCTGCAGAATAAAAGGATGTGAAAAATGCAACGTCGTGAATTTCTTAAATTAACCGCTGCGGTCAGCGTAGCCAGCGCATTGCCGCTCTGGAGCCGCGCGGTTTTGGCTGCCGGTCGTCCCTCTTTGCCCGTGCCGGAACTGCTGATGGCTGACGCGCGCAATCGCATCTCCTTAACCATTCAGGCCGGAAAAACGCAGTTCGGCTCTCACCTGGCGACGACCTGGGGCTACAACGGTAGCCTGCTGGGGCCGGCCCTGCAGCTTAAGCAAGGCGAGGCGGCAACCATCGATATTCATAATCGTCTGGCGGAGGAGACTACCGTGCACTGGCACGGTCTGGAGGTTTCCGGCGTCGTTGACGGTGGCCCTCAGGGGGTGATTCCCGCAGGAGGTTCCCGTACCGTGACGTTTACGCCAACGCAGCGGGCGGCGACCTGTTGGTTCCACCCTCACCAACACGGAAAAACCGGCAGACAGGTGGCGATGGGGCTGGCCGGTCTGGTGCTCATTTCTGATGCAGAAAGTGAAAAGCTGCTCTTGCCAAAGCAGTGGGGAATCGATGATGTGCCGGTGATCGTGCAGGATAAGAAATTCACCCAGGAAGGCCAGATTGACTACCAGCTCGATATCATGAGCGCCGCCGTTGGCTGGTTTGGCGATACGCTGCTGACCAACGGCGCGCTTTATCCGGAGCATGCCGCTCCTCGCGGCTGGCTGCGTTTGCGTCTGCTTAACGGCTGCAACGCGCGTTCTTTAAATTTCTCTACCAGCGATAAGCGGCCCATGTACGTCGTGGCAAGCGATGGCGGTCTGCTTGCTGAGCCGGTAAAAGTTAACGAGCTGCCGGTGCTGATGGGGGAACGGTTTGAAGTGCTGGTGGATACGACGGACGGTAAACCCTTTGATCTGATAACGCTGCCGGTGAGTCAGATGGGTATGGCTATTACGCCATTCGATAAACCGCAGCCAGTATTACGCGTTCAGCCGCTGACGATTCCGGCTTCCGGTAAGCTGCCGGATGTCCTTGCCGCCATGCCAGCGCTACCTTCCTTACAAGGGCTAACCCAGCGTACGCTGCAGCTCTCTATGGATCCGATGCTTGATATGATGGGCATGCAGGCGCTGATGCAAAAATACGGCGATCAGGCGATGTCCGGAATGGACCACGGCGCGATGATGAACCATGGCGAGATGGGGAATATGAACACTATGAACCACGGCGACATGGAACATATGAATCATGGCGGCATGACGCAGATGAAGCACGGTAATAAGGATTTTGATTTCCATAACGCTAACCGCATCAACGGGAAAGCATTTGATATGAATGTCCCCATATTTGCGGCGGCGAAAGGGCAGTATGAGCGGTGGGTGATTTCCGGTAAGGGCGACATGATGCTGCATCCGTTTCATATCCACGGTACCCAGTTCCGTATTTTATCTGAAAACGGCAAGGCGCCTGCAGCGCATCGCAGCGGCTGGAAAGACACCGTTCGGGTGGAAGGCGCAGTGAGTGAAGTACTGGTGAAATTTGACCATGATGCCCCGAAGGAGTTTGCCTATATGGCGCACTGCCATCTGCTGGAACATGAAGATACGGGAATGATGTTGGCCTTTACGACTGCCTGAGGACGTTTCCTGCTCGTTCGCCCTGCGCGGCGGGCGGGCACTTTTCTTAAAGTCCTTACCGAGGGTGTTGATTTATAAAATCACGCATATACTGTCGCGATTGCTTAATAATCAACGAGGTTGAAATGGATATTTACCGCAAAGTGATTGCCGCATCGCTGGCGCTATTTGTTACGCTTTCCGCACATGCCGGGATGACGATGGAACGTAAGGACATACCCGATTTAAAGCTTAGTGTTGAAATCCCCGAGGGGCTGACGCCAATGTCTGAAGAGATGGCAAAGCTCAAATACCCTTCCGAAAACCGTCCACAGGTCATTTATGGCGATGAGAAAGGCAAAGCATCGCTGGGGGTTACCGCAGGGCGCAATCCGTTACCAGCGGAGAAGCTCGATGCATTTAAAGAGATGATGCTTAAGATGCTGGAGAGTTTAAAACCGCAGGCCGAGGCCGTTACCGTTGATGGTCATAAGGGGTGGTTACTCACCTTCTATTCGCAGGCTGCGGATACTGAAATTCTCAATATGATGTTAATCACATCGCAGGATAATAAGGCGGTGCAGATGACGTTTAATATGACCAAAGATTTAGTTGAACAGTATCAGGAAGCGGCAAAAGCCTCTTTGCTTTCCCTGCAGTTCGCGAAGTAACTCTGGTCTCGACTGAAAAAAACGCCCGTAAAGGGCGTTTTTTTATTTCCTGTCTCTAAGACAAGGGAAGGGGCTCAGAAGGCAAAGCGGAATTACTTCGCGTCGTCCGGCAGAGCGTAAGCGACGATATAGTCGCCCATCTTCGTGCCAAACGAACCGTGACCGCCCGCAGAGATGACAACGTACTGCTTGCCATTCACTTCATAGGTCATCGGCGTCGCCTGGCCGCCCGCCGGCAGACGGGCCTGCCATAATTTTTCACCGTTGCTCATATTGTACGCGCGCAGGTAGTTATCTGCGGTCGCGCCGATAAACAGCACATTGCCTGCCGTAGAAATAGGGCCGCCCAGCATCGGCATACCCATGGTGAACGGAAGTTTAATCGGCATCGGGAACGGCAGGCTATCCTGCGGGGTACCGATACGTTTTTTCCACACCACTTCGTTGGTTTTTAAATCCAGCGCGGAGATATAGCCCCAGGCCGGCTGTTTGCAAGGCAGACCAAACGGTGACAGGAACGGGTTTAGCGTAACGCCGTAAGGAACGCCGTACTGTGGCTGAATACCGGCTTCAGTACCGGAACCTTTGGCGTCTTTCGGCTGTTCCATCGGGTTGCCGGGGCCGCGCGGGATCAGTTTTGACACAAACGGCAGCGCCATTGGGTTAGCAATCGCCACCTGGCGGTTCGGATCGACGGAGATACCGCCCCATTCGAACATCCCCAGGTTACCCGGGAACACCAGAGTTCCTTGTTCTGACGGCGGGGTGAAGATGCCTTCATAGCGCAGCTGATGGAAGATAACCCGGCACACCAGCTGGTCAAACATGGTGGCGCCCCACATATCCGCGCCGCTCAGGTCTTTTTTCGGGCGGAAGCTCAGATCGGAGAAAGGCTGAGTTTTTGAGACGTAGTCACCTTTCGCCGCCCCTTGCGGAACCGGTTTTTCCGGTGCCGGGACAACCAGCTCACCGTTACGGCGATCGAGGACAAAAATATTACCGGTTTTTGCCGGAGCGTAAATTACCGGTACGGTTTTACCGTTGACGTCGATGTCCGCCAGCGTCGGCTGCGACGGCATATCCATATCCCACAGATCGTGGTGCACGGTCTGGTAGCTCCACGCCAGTTTACCGGTGGTGGCGTTTAGCGCCACGATGGAGCTGGCATAGCGTTCCTGTTCTGGCGTACGGTTGCCGCCCCAGATATCCGGGGTGGTCACGCCCATAGGCAGGTAGACCAAATCCAGCTTCGCGTCATAGGCGGCTGGCGCCCAGGAGTTAGGTGAATTCAGTGTGAAATGATGTTCATCACTCGGAATCGCGTTGGGATCTTTCGCACCCGGATCAAAGGCCCATAGCAGCTTACCGGTATTCACATCAAAGCCGCGGATAACGCCAGACGGCTCGCGGGTCGAGAAGTTATCGGTCACGGCGCCGGCGATAACGATCGTTTTATCAGTAATAATCGGCGGTGAAGTCGGTTCGTACATACCCGGCGTAGTGACAGGCATGTTGGTTTGCAGATTGAGAATGCCTTTATTAGCAAAGGATTCACACAGCTTACCGGTTTCGGCATTGATGGCGAACAGGCGGCCATCGTTGACCGGTAGAATGATACGGCGCGGGCAGTCGGCAACCACATCTGCCGGCGCATTGTCCGCTCTGGCTTCATGATATGAAACGCCGCGGCAGGTCACGTGCTGGAAAGAGGGATCGGCGTTGAGCTGCGGATCGAAATGCCATTTTTCTTTACCGGTGGCCGCATCAAGCGCGAACAGGCGCTGGTGGGCAGTACACAGATAGAGCGTGTCGCCCACTTTAATCGGCGTAACTTCGTTGGTAATTTCGCCCGGATCGTTAGGCTGCTTGAGATCGCCCGTACGGAAGACCCAGGCTTCTTTCAGATTCTTCACGTTATCGGCGTTGATCTGCTTCAGCGGCGAGTAACGCTGTCCTTCCTGATTACGGCCATACGCCGACCAGTCGCCATCGGCAACGTCGGAAATAGGCGCTGCTGGCGTTGCATCCGCTCTCAGCGTACCGTTGACTTCCTGCGGGTCGTTGAAGCCGGCCCAGGTGAGGATGCCGCCGCTAATCAGCAGGGCGACGACCAGCCCGGCAACGGCGCCAGCGGAGGGAATCGGCAGGCGACGCCAGACAAAAGGAAGAATCAGCCAGATGCCGAAGAAGACCAGAATGTCGCTGCGTGGGGTCAGCGCCCAGAAGTCAAAACCAACCTCCCAGACGCCCCAAATCATCGTGGCAAGCAGCAGCGCGGCGTAAAGCCAAAGCGCAGAGCGCTTACCGCGGAACAGGAGGACGGTGACGCCCAGCATCACCAGACCTGCGATAGGGTAGTACCAGGAGCCGCCGAGGGCGACCAGCCAGGCTCCGCCCGCTAAAAGATAGAGGCCACAGAACGCTGCAAAAAGAGCCGTCAGCGTCACGAGTAGCCGTGATTGTTGAGATTTTGTTTCTGCCATAGAAAGACACTCGTTTGATTGTTAATTTTTTACCTGCAATTAATTATAGGATTTAACAAGTGTGATCGGAATCACAAAATGGGCTTTATTAATCACTGCATCGCATATTTCTTTTTGCTGGTATACTGCGTGGCTTGCCGGTCAACGTCGGTGCAATCGCAGCGGCATTGATGATTTACATTAAGAATCAAATGGTTAGTTTTATGAAACATACTGTAGAAGTGATGATCCCGGAAACTGAGATCAAAGCCCGTATTGCTGAGCTCGGTCGTCAAATTAATGAACATTACCAGGATAGCGGCAGCGAAATGGTGCTGGTGGGGCTATTGCGCGGTTCATTTATGTTTATGGCCGACCTGTGCCGTGAAGTTCAGGTACCCCATGAAGTCGATTTCATGACCGCATCCAGCTACGGCAGCGGCATGTCCACCACCCGCGACGTCAAAATCCTCAAAGATCTGGATGAAGACATCCGCGGTAAAGATGTGCTGATCGTGGAAGACATCATTGACTCCGGCAACACACTGTCAAAAGTGCGTGAAATTCTTAGCCTACGTGAACCTAAATCCCTGGCGATTTGTACCCTGCTCGATAAGCCAAGCCGTCGTGAAGTTAACGTGCCGGTAGAGTTCGTCGGTTTTGCGATCCCGGATGAATTCGTCGTGGGCTACGGCATTGACTATGCTCAGCGCTACCGTCACCTGCCCTATATCGGCAAAGTGACCCTGCTCGACGAATAAAGCGGATTATCTATCCCGGCGGCCCGGGATAATAATTAAGAGGAGCGCGTGAATTACTTGTGATTGACGTGCTTGCTTTTAAGGTTGGAAATACCCTGGCGATAGCGCTGTTCCAGCGTTTCGCGGCTGACGGCGGTCACGTCAAGGTCGCGTAACATGCCGTCGTGAATGCCGTAAGCCCAGCCGTGGATGGTCACTTTCTGTCCGCGCTTCCACGCCGACTGCATAATCGTTGAGTGACCCAGGTTGTAAACCTGCTCCATCACATTCAATTCACACAGCGTATCAAGGCGACGCTCTTCGGGCATCTCACCCAGTAATGAGCTGTGCTTAAACCAGATATCGCGGATATGCAGCAGCCAGTTGTCGATCAGGCCAAGCTCGGTATTTTCAATTGCCGCCTGCACGCCGCCGCAGCCGTAGTGGCCGCAGATGATGATGTGCTCGACTTCCAGTACATCAACCGCGTACTGCACCACGGAAAGACAGTTCAGGTCGGTATGAATCACCAGGTTTGCAACGTTACGGTGTACAAACAGCTCGCCGGGTTCCAGGCCGGTCAAACGTTCGGCGGGGACGCGGCTATCGGAACATCCAATCCACAGAAAGCGCGGTTTTTGCGCTTGTGCCAGCTTCTCAAAGAAACCGGGGTCTTCCTCCACCAGCATTTTTGACCATAGTGCATTGTTGCTGATGAGTGTATCTATATCGTTCATGGATGTTTACGGGCCTGTAACCAAGTAAGTGCGTTGCGCTAATATAGGGTAACCTCACATTTTTTAAAACAACCCATCGCGTGTCGCGACACGAGAAGAGACCTTTAATGACCATTGCTCTGGAACTAAAACAGCTCAAGAAAACCTACCCCGGTGGAGTTCAGGCGCTGCGCGGAATCGATCTGCAGGTCGAAGCGGGCGATTTTTACGCGCTCCTGGGGCCTAACGGCGCGGGGAAATCGACCACTATCGGCATCATCAGTTCGCTGGTAAATAAAACCTCCGGCGAGGTGAATGTTTTTGGCTACGATCTGCAAAAGGATGTGGTGAACGCCAAACGCCAGCTCGGTCTGGTGCCGCAGGAGTTCAACTTCAACCCGTTTGAAACCGTGCAGCAGATTGTGGTCAACCAGGCGGGCTACTATGGCGTTGAGCGCAAAGAAGCGATTGTCCGCAGTGAAAAGTACCTCAAACAGCTCGACCTATGGGAAAAGCGCAACGAGCGCGCGCGGATGCTCTCCGGCGGCATGAAGCGCCGCCTGATGATCGCCCGCGCGTTGATGCATGAACCGAAGCTGCTGATCCTCGATGAGCCCACGGCGGGAGTGGATATTGAGCTTCGTCGCTCGATGTGGGGATTTTTGAAAGATCTCAACGATAAAGGCACGACGATTATCCTGACTACCCACTATCTGGAAGAGGCCGAAATGCTGTGCCGCAATATCGGCATTATTCAGCGCGGCGAGCTGGTGGAAAACACATCGATGAAAGCGCTGCTGGCCAAGCTGAAATCAGAAACTTTTATTCTCGACCTGGCTCCCAAAAGCCCGCTGCCGGTGCTGGAAGGCTATCAGTATCGTCTGGTCGATACGTCGACTCTGGAGGTAGAAGTGCTGCGCGAGCAGGGGATTAACAGCGTGTTCACTCAGCTGAGCGCGCAGGGAATACAGGTATTAAGTATGCGTAACAAAGCAAACCGGCTTGAAGAGCTGTTTGTCACGCTGGTGCATGACCGGAAAGGAGAATCAGCATGATGCAGCTTTATTGGGTCGCGCTGAAAAGCATCTGGACCAAAGAGATCCATCGGTTTATGCGTATCTGGGTCCAGACGCTGGTGCCGCCGGTGATAACCATGACCCTCTACTTTGTCATTTTTGGCAATCTGATCGGTTCGCGCATCGGTGAGATGCACGGTTTTACCTATATGCAATTTATCGTGCCGGGTCTGATCATGATGGCGGTGATCACCAACGCCTATGCCAACGTGGCGTCCTCTTTCTTCAGCGCCAAATTCCAGCGCAATATTGAAGAACTGCTGGTCGCGCCGGTCCCCACGCACGTGGTGATCGCCGGCTATGTGGGCGGCGGAGTTGCCCGCGGTCTGTGCGTCGGGATTCTGGTGACGGCGATTTCGCTATTTTTCGTTCCGTTCCAGGTCCACTCGTGGGTATTTGTCGCTCTGACCCTGATACTGACCGCCGTGCTATTCTCGCTGGCCGGCCTGCTGAACGCGGTGTTTGCTAAAACCTTTGACGATATCAGCCTTATTCCGACCTTCGTGCTGACGCCGTTGACCTACCTTGGCGGGGTTTTTTATTCCCTGACCCTGCTGCCGCCCTTCTGGCAAGGGCTGTCGCATCTCAATCCGATCGTCTATATGATCAGCGGCTTCCGCTACGGCTTCCTCGGAATTAACGATGTTCCGCTGGCGACGACCTTCGGCGTGCTGGTCGTGTTTATCGTCGCGTTTTATCTCCTGTGCTGGTATCTGATCCAGCGCGGACGCGGGCTGCGCAGCTAATTTAACCACCGATGGCGCTTTGCTGCTCACTGAGGCAAAGCGCCAGCCAACAATTTGATTGCCATCACCGATATTCATCACTTGCCTTGCTAAATTGTTTGCCTGCTAAGGAGGTAGGCGATGTTAGGTTGGGTGATTACCTGCCATGATGAACTGGCGCAGGAGATGCTGGATCGTCTGGAGAAAAAGTTTGGGCCGTTGACGCAGTGCCGGGCGGTCAACTACTGGCGCAATCTCAGCAGCAATATGCTGAGCCGTATGATGTGCGATGCGCTACATGAGACGGACAGCGGCGAAGGCGTTATTTTCCTGACCGATAAATCCGGCGCGGCGCCTTATCGCGTGGCGGCGCTGATGAGCCATAAGCACACCCACTGTGAAGTGATTTCCGGGATCGACTATTCATTACTGGAAAGTATGTATTTGCTGCGCCAGAACCTGAGCAGCGAAGCCTTCCGACACGCCATTGTCAGCGCCGGAGGCCCGGCGGTGAGCAGTCTCTGGCATCAGCAGCAAAAGAATCCACCCTTCCGGCTGCTGCATGAGCCGTACGGGAATTAAGCATTGGTATTGATCGCGCTTTTGTTACAATGACGGCAGTTTTTGTCTACCGGTTCAATGCGCATGCTTGCCCGAATGTTTGTTTTACTCCTTCTGCTTACGGCGTGCAGCGCTTCCGCCAGCCTGTTAAGCCAGCAGGACACCCCCGCGCGCTATATGCAAACGACCGAAGATGCGGATATCTGGGCGCAGGTTGGCAACCAGGTGGTGAGCGTCGGCAACGTACGGGCAGGGCAAATACTGGCGGTAGTGCCGACCGCAGCCGATTACTACGAGTTTAATTTTGGCTTTGCGACCGGCTTTATCGATAAAGGCCACCTAGGGCCAGTGCAGGGCAAGCAGCGGGTTGAGGATAGCCTCGGCGACCTGCATAAGCCTCTGAGCAACCAGAATCTCATTACCTGGAAAGATACGCCCGTCTATGATGGCCCCTCCGCTGGCAGCGCGCCGTTCGGCACCCTGGCGAATAATTTGCGCTATCCGATTATCAGCAAGCTCCGGGATCGGTTGAATCAAACCTGGTTTCAGATACGCATCGGTAACCGCCTGGCGTGGGTGAGCAGTCTGGATGCGCAGGAAGATAACGGCATCCCCATACTCACTTATCACCATATTCTGCGTGACGAAGAAAACACCCGGTTTCGTCATACCTCGACCACGACTTCCGTTCGCGCCTTCAGCAACCAGATGACCTGGCTACGCGACCAGGGCTATGCCACGCTGAGCATGTATCAACTGGAAGGTTATCTGCGTAATAAAGTGAATCTTCCGGCGCGTTCGGTGGTGATCACTTTTGACGATGGTCTGAAATCGGTCAACCGCTATGCGTACCCGATTCTTAAGCAATATGGCTTTCACGCTACGGCTTTTATTATTTCATCGCGCATCAAGCGCCATCCCCAGAAATGGGCGCCGAACTCGCTGCAGTTTATGAGCATTTCCGAGTTAAAACAGATTCAGGATGTCTTCGACGTGCAGTCGCATACCCATTTCCTGCATCGGGTTGATGCCCGGCGTCATCCGATTCTGCTCAGCCGCAGCTATCACAATATTCTGTTTGATTTTGAACACTCGCGGCGGGCGCTGGCGCAGTTTAATCCCCACGTGCTCTATCTTTCTTATCCGTTTGGCGGCTATAACGCTAAGGCGGTTCAGGCGGCGAACGACGCCGGTTTTCATCTGGCGGTGACTACCGTGAGAGGTAAGGTAAAGCCGGGCGACAATCCGTTCTTATTAAAAAGGCTATATATTCTCAGAACGGATTCGCTGGAGACGATGTCGCGGCTGATTAGCAATCAGCCGCAGGGGTAATCTCAGTCATAGGTCATGTTAAAAACGGCAGTTGCTTTAAATTGACCAACAACAAGCGGGTTACCATCTCTTTCCATACGGGCGATAAAGTTGAAAGTTTTGCTGCCTGGAATGGTGTTGTCGCTTACCACGTAATTAGAATTGGCGTTGTTGGGAATAAGTTGAGTCGTTTTATTGTAAAGAATTTTTACGCCAATACCGGTAGCCGCGTTTGTATTCAGGGTATTACCCAGCAGATCCGCCCCACTTCCCGTTGTCTTGAGGGTGGTCATTTTTGTCGTGAATTTTGCCACGCTGGTACAGTCGCTGACATCAATGTTAAAAGGCACATCTTTAGTGGTATTGCCATTTTTTAAGTCTGATATGAAATAATCCCCCATGGCAACATTAGTACCTCCGTCGCCAAGCGCCATCACACTGCAGGTTGGTAAAACCAGAGGAATGGAGAAGGTATCTTCCGTGACATAAAAGGCATAAGGCTGATTGTTGCTATCCGAGGGAACGCCGAGACTCGCCCAGCCTAGTAAGCCCGCCTGGGGTTTTAAATAGGTTAATTTTTGCGGATTGCCATTAAATGACTCTTTTAGGTAGACGTAAATTGTAGCTTTAAATGTTTTTTCATCCCAGTTATCTTCATACCCATCGTTATAAGAAATTATTTGAAAGTCTTGTGTGTTTTGCGCAAACATGTTTCCGGAGCCGGTAGTTGTATTTATTCGCACCTGGTACTCAATGCCTGGAATATTAGTGAGAAAAGAGGCAAAATTATACAGTCCCTGTCCTGTTATATTTGGCGAGGTTTTAGCCCACAAGTCTTCGCCATCATTACCTGCGCTACAATCTCCTGTAATTGTCGGGGTTAGCTTTGTGTCAAATTGGGCTATCATATGAGATTGGCCACTGGTTGGCGTGGGTAGCCTGATTTCTTTATAACTTCCGTTAACCAGCGTTGTGCTACCACCTTTGCCGCTGTTAAAACGGCACTCTATAGCCGCCTGGGCGGGCTGGCTACAGAATAAGATGCATAAAGCTATTACTGTAGTGAGGGTGGATATACATAGGGTTCCTGGCTTTGTTTTTTTCAGCATTTTGTCTACATCCTGTAGCATATTAATTGTATATCGCATCCACTAAAACGTGGCTGGTCACTTTTCCAGCGCTTACCGTACCGGTGCTCTGATAGCGGGCATAAAAATCGTAGCTGGTTAAATAGCTTTCCGCTTTTGAGACATCGAAAGCGACAGCGGAGCTGCCGTCGCTATTCACAACGTTACGGTTATCGCGGGAAGAAAAAATAACAATTCCCACGTTTTCCGCTCCGCCTGCCGTCGCCGGTGTTTCATTAATAAATACCTGCTGGCTTTCCGCAGGCCAGATCCCGTTTTGCGGTTGGAAACTAAAGGTCATGGTATTGACCGTTGCGCCATCGCCTGAGCAGCTTTCAACATTTACGCTAAAGAGCGTACCGCTGGCGGCGTCGTCAGGCTGCAAACGAGGGGTGCCGTCGTTGTTATAAAACCAACTGCGGGAAACAATGGGTAAATGCACTGTCCCATTATCGGAAAGTGAAATCTGGCAGGTATTCTCCACAATATTGGCCTGCAGAGTGACGTCCAGTCCTTCGTTATTTCCATCAGCAAAACAAGAAGCTATGCACAGACCGCCAGTCATTCCCATAGCCAACAATGCCTTCCCTATTGGGGCAATAATACGGATACAGAATGACATAGCGGTTCTGTTCCTCTTACTTACTGATAGGTGATAACAAACGTCACAGGCGAGCTGACGCTACCCGCTGTCACGTTGGCGATTTTTCTGTCTTTTGCGATAACGATGCGTGAAGAAAAATCGACGTTGAGCGAACTGCCGCTGATGGCGAGCGTTTGCGAAGGTTTGGTATTGCAGCTCAGTAACGTTCCGGTTCCTGATTCTCCTTGCCACACTTCAAAACCCGTAGAGTTGCCTCCGGCAAACGAGTCGCCGTTAGAACTGGGGCCCGAGCAGCCGCCGCCGCTTCCGGGAATAACCTGATATTTAGCAGACTTTACGCCTGCACAATCGGTGAAGGCCACTTTGAACGGTTCGCTGCGACTTTGTTTGACCAGGTCAGATTTAAAGACATCGCCGAAATCGAGCGTACTTACGGGCTGACCGCTGGCGTTCTGGATCTGCGCCGTACAGGTACCGGCTTCAATAGTGGATGTAAAAGTAGCCGAAACGCTACTGGTTCCGGTTATCGCGGCGAAAGAGGGCGCAGAAAAGAGTAATGTGACGATAGCACCGCCCAGAAAAGAGATTTTTTTCATCAAGAGGTTCCTTTTCTGATGATTATTCATAGGTGAAATTGAAAGTAGCCAGCGCGCTAAAAGTCCCCGTAGCGCCCTGGCCTGCTTGCGTTTCAACCAGCGTCGCGACTAGCGGCACTTCTTTATTTTTTATCTCCTGGCTGGTCCATATCAGACGCCCATCGTCCGCACCGGCATTAATAATGAAAGGCGCATCGGTTGCTGACGCTCTGGCGATGGCGATCCCAAGAGAGTCAGCGGCATCCGCCGTTGTCGCGCCATTTATTATCACGGTTTCTTTGTACCCTGATTTCGTCCCGCTGATGGTGGTTTTAAGCGATTGCAGGCTTTCGGGGCATTCGGTGATTTTCAACTTAAAGGTTGCCTGCGCTGCGCTGTCGCCGCTGATGATTTTATCCAGGCTCACAACGCCATTCGTACCGATAGGGATGGTGTTGTTTTTGCCATCACCGCTGCCGCCCTCAATGGCCATATCGCAGGTAGTTTCGCGCAGGTTGGCGGTAAAGGTGACATCCAGCGAGGCTGCCTGCCCCGGTAACGCAGTGGCGAACAAAATGCCGCTACAGCCCACCAGATAAAGTTGTTTCAGACTCATTATCTTCATTCTATTCCCTGTAAAAATAATGCCATTACATCTGGCAACGTTGGTTATTTAGCAGACGGGTAAGGCCAATTTTCTTATCCTCCCCACCGTCAGAGAGCCGGTAGTTCACGGTGCAACGGTTCCCGCTTCCGCTTCCCCAGATAACCCGCAGCTTTCCGCTCTCGGTGACGCCGCGGATATAGGCCATTCCCGCCTGTCCGACGGTACCGATAGATTTGCCCCGTTCATTTTGCACATCCGCGCCGAGCGGGATAAATCCGTTGTCGGAACGCTGTAGTTCAAGTAACAGCGAGCGCCCTTCATCGGTCTCAAAATCGACCCGAACAACGGCACCGCTGCGGGGAACAACGACCGTGCTGGTGTTTTTTACCTCCACATCCTCTTCCATGGTGTCGATATTGAGGCCGACGTTGTTCTCACGGTAAGCCGATAAATAGGGCTGGATGGCGTATCCCGAACCGTTGATTTGCCCGTCTCCATTGGTTAAACGAGCGCCTTTGGCTCCCGCAGCGTGCACCAGCGCCAGGGTATCGGTATCGCCGATGCTGTTGGGGGCCAGAGTCAGGCCGCCGGAATGCAGCAGCATGCCGCCGCTGTAGCTCATGGAGTACTGGCGGCTGGCATCATCGGAAGCTGAAGCCGACAGGCTTAAGGGCCCCCACGGGCTGCTGTAGCTGCCGTAACCGCCAACCTGGTTGATTGACGAGCCATCTGACCGGCTGGCGCTGGTGTTAAGGCTGTAGCTGAAGCGATAGTCGTCGGTATTGCCGTTGGCGCTGGTAGAGAAATTATTGTTCGACTTCAGATCGCTGTTGACGCTCATATTGACGGTAGAAAAACCGAGCGGCCGCTTATTGCGCCCCAGCAGGTTTTCCAGCGGAATGCTCAGGTTGAGATAGACGCTGTCGTCCTTATCGCCATATTCGTTATAGGAACGCTGGACTGAAATGCTATAGCTGACCCATGAAAATGAGTCGTTATAGCCAACCGAGTACTGAGAGGTCGAGGAGGATTTATTCCAGTAATCTTCCCAGCTGCCGCTGACATACAGGTTGCCGTTACTGTTGCTCCAGAGAGAGACCGGCTGACTAATGTTGACCTGGAACTGGTTTTTCATCCGTTGAAAACGGGTAAATTCTTGCGGCGTATCGTCGTTGTTGTGCCTGAGGTTGTCATTTAACGTGGCCGCATCCCGTAACGACATATAGTTTTCAGTGGAAAACCGGTAGGCAGCAATATTGAATGAGGTGCGGGATTCTTCAATCAGCTTGCTCCAGGTCACGCGATAGCTTTGGCCCGTCAGAGTATCCAGGTCATCAATGGCGGTTGTGGAGTGTGTAATGTCAAATGCGAATGCGCCGACGGGCGTATTGGTGGCGATACCCACTAACCCGGCGTAATAGCCGACATCCATATACTGCACGCCGACATAGCCAGTGAAGGTGTTGTTCAGACCGTAATAACCGGTGGCGTAACCCAGCCCTGGTTTCTCTTTTAAACTCTTGTCGCGCAGTTCGCCGGCGCCGATGTCCCAGCGACCATAGCCCGGGCGCAGCATTTGCGTAACCGAAGAGTAGGGCACCGAGAAGACGCGCACGCTGCCATCGGCCTCTTCAATCGATACGTTCAGGTCGCTACCATAGCCGGTGGTGCTAAGATCGGTAATGGCAAATGGACCTGGCGGCACGGTAGTTTCATAGATTTTATTGCCGCTTTGCTTAATCACAACCTTCGCATTGCTCTTTGCCACGCCGCGAATCTCAGGCGCGTAAGTGGAAGCGCCGCCGGGCAGCATGCGATCGTCGTTGTAAAAGCGCACGCCCCGCAGGCTAAATGAATCGAAGCCATCGCCGCGGGTATAGGAATCTCCCACCAGAAACTGTGAGCGCAATGAGGTGATATCACGCTGCAGATAGATATCCTGGCTTGCGTAATCGCTGCCGCTGTCCTGATCCCAGTTGGCGTTTCCCCTGGCGCGCAGGTGCCAGGCACCGATGTTGACCCCGTACTTCAGTCCGGCATAAACCGAATCCGAACCGCTGCCATCGCTTTCAGAGTGCCAGGCGTTAAGATCGTAAGAGACCATTGCAGCGGTAATTCCGTCCTGCCAGAGCGAGGGATCGACGTAGCCATCAGGGCGTTTAAGGACATAGATTTGCGGCATGGAGATCGCCAGCTCCTGGGTGCCAATATCATAATTCCATGAGGATTGCGGATACTGTTGTGCAATATCGATGCAGGCGGCGGATTCGAGATCCAGTCCTTCTGTGTTAACGCCTGTTTGCGCCAGCAGCTTACTGGTAAAACAGGGCGTAGCCCGGGGTGTACCATTATCGTTAAAGGTAAAATCCACCAGCATCTTTGGCTTGCTGTTTAGCAAGATTTGCGTTTTATAGGTGCCCGGCGGTACCGGGTTACCTTTAGAAAAGCGGCTGACGTCAATATTGTCGCCGGTACTAAATAAAAACTGATCGTTAAATTCAATGTCATCTGCTGGAACTGAAGGAGCTTCTTCCGCCATTACTGAGGACTGGAGTGCAATATAGATAGTGGTACACAATAATGATCGACGAAAAAACATGCGTTCCCTATTTCTTTGTAAAGGCTGAGATCCTTCAGCGGTGACAATTAATTGATGGCGGCCTGATGTTTTTCGGTACCGCCAAAATCATTGATCGCGGTGTATTCAATTTTTCCGCCTCGCAGCGCTGGCGCATTTTTTACCGGAATGGTTTCATTCGAGAGCGGTGGAATAGTGTGGGAATCGACCTCTATTTTTTTACCGTTGACGGTAACGGTCGCTTTAGCCATTGACACATAATAAGGGCTGCTATTATTGGCAATGAGCGCGGTGCCTTGCTGAGACCATTTAAGATTACCGGCGGCAATAGCCGGATCTCCCGGCAAACCATCCGGGCGAAAAAACATCTTAATGCGGGTACGAAACGCCAGCTGTAATACGTTTTGGCTGTCTCCGTCTTTCGCTTTTGGCGGGACTTCAAGGACGTTAAACCAGAACAGCGATTCCCGATCCTGCGCCAGAGGCTGCTGGGTCCAGGTAATACGCACGGTTTGCCCCTTCGACGGGTCGATACGTGATACCGGCGGCGTGACGATAAACGGCAGCTTCAGTTCCTGCGGATTAACGGTATCGCGACCGTCATCAAGCCACGACTGTACCAGTAGCGGTTTAGTGCCGCGGTTTTCCATTTTAACGGTCACGTCTTTGGCTGATTGCGGGTAGATCACACGGGTGCCGGAAATAACAATATCCGCGCAGGCATTAAATGTACTGAACGCCGCGCTGGCGCACACTAGCGATGTCAGCGTAAGTTGGGTAAAACGATGCATAACAATCTGCTCCCTGCAATGCGCCTGCTTTATGCCGCAGACGCATAATCCATTACGTTACGATTACTCGTAAGACATAGTAAAAGTCGCGTTGCTGGTCACTTTACCCGCGGTGATATCGTTGGTGCCTTTAACCCAATCGGCGCTTGGAACGTAAGCCACGCGGTAAGCCAGTACGCCTTCGCCGCTGGTCAGGGTAGCGACCTGGGTGTTGTTATTCGGCAGGCCAACCTGAATACGATCGGTATCGGTGGTGCTGTTGTTAAACAGCGCCAGGCTAACGTTATCAGCATGACCGGTAACGCTCGGGTCAGTTTTCAGCGTGCCGTTAGAGAGTTCGGCAAACTGCTGGGAAGTAAAGGTCGCGGATGCTTTGGTCAGCGTGTCCGGGCAGTTGCTCAGGTGCAGTTCAAACTCTTTCGAGCCAACGCCTGCGTCAACGGTGGTGCCTTCGACATCGGCTTTTTTCACCACCGGCATGCTGATGGTGACGTTTCTGGCGTCAACACCGTTGTTGGTGGTGATGGTGCAAGTGGTGTCGGAAACGGCGCCATCAAACGTAATGAGGCCAACATCGGTGCCCGGCGTGGTTACCGTATCATCAGCAAATGCGGAGGCTGAGCCTAAAGCCAGAATAATTGATGCAGCCGCAATGGTTAACTTATTCATATATATATATCCATATAAAATTAAACTATCCCATAAATAATGGGAGTGGCCTGAATAATTTCAGGGTATAGGGATTCTAATCTTTTAGATGAGGCGTAATACTGAGTCTTTTTACAAAATAATGTAAGAAAACGTCGGTTGCTAATCTAGGGTGGAATATGGTAAATAAAGACTTTCTTTACCTGAAATAATATATTCTTTAGGTTGGCTATTTGTATTTTTGGTGGTGAATAATATTGCCTGGGTTAATAATATTGATTTATTTAATGCTATGCATTTGCAAAATAATAGCTCCGGATTACCGGAGCTATGGAAAATATCAGGCAACCTGTACCGGAATGGCTTTTGCCTGGCGCTTCATTTCGTTTTCGCCCTCGAAATAGGCGACTTTCGGCTGCCAGGTGCGGGCTTCTTCGTCAGGCATGGTGACGAAACTGGCGATAATCAAAATATCGCCGACGTTGGCGCAGTGTGCCGCCGCGCCGTTAACGGAGATAATTCGCGACCCGCGCTCTGCGGCGATGGCGTAGGTGGTGAAACGATTACCGTTGGTCACGTTCCAGATATGAATAGCCTCGTTTTCAAGGATGCCGGACGCATCGAGGAAATCCTGATCAATAGCGCAGGAGCCTTCATAGTGCAGGTCGGCCTGCGTGACTTTAACGCGGTGGAGTTTGCCCTGCAGCATATTACGAATCATAACGTCTACCTTTAAAGCTTAACGATAACAAAGCGGACATGACGTCCGCCTTGAGGAAATTCCTGGCAGTATTGCCTGATTTTTAACCCGTGTCTAGCCAGCGAGTGCGACGATCTGATTGTCGATCAAACGCGCTTCGCCGAGCCAGGCCGCCATCAGGATCACCGCTCGCTTACTGGTTTCCGTCAGGTCGAACAGCGTATCGGCATCGCGGATCTGAATATCATCGGCGCGGAAGCCTTTTTCGTTCAGCTCCTGAGCGGCAATCGCGATAACCTCGTCAAGATTACGTTCGCCGGCCGCCAGTTTCTCCGCCACGCTATTCATCACCTTATGCAGTCCCGGCGCAATTTTACGCTGCTCAGCGCTGAGATAACCGTTGCGCGAGCTCAGCGCCAGCCCATCTTTAGCGCGCATAATCGGCACGCCGATAATCTCGATGTCATAGCCCATATCGGCCACCATCTTGCGGATGAGCGCCAGCTGCTGGAAATCTTTTTCGCCGAAGCAGGCGACATCCGGCTGTACCAGGTTAAACAGCTTGCTGACGATGGTCGAAACGCCGCGGAAGTGACCAGGACGGCTGGCGCCTTCGAGCATCGTCGACAATCCTGGAACATCGACGTAAGTCTGATTTTCGATGCCGTGCGGATAAATTTCCGCCGCTGCAGGGGCAAAAACTAAATCGACTTTGCGTTTGTTCAGCTTCTCGCAATCGTCCTGCAGGGTTCGCGGATAGCGCGCCAGATCGTCCGGGCGGTCAAACTGCATCGGATTGACGAAAATACTGGCTACCACCACATCCGCGCTGGCTTTTGCCGCATCGACCAGCTTCATATGACCATCGTGCAGGTTGCCCATGGTGGGAACCAGCGCAATGCGCTTGCCTTCCTGACGTAAACGGCGGATATGCTGGCGCAGCAGCGGCAGGGTTTCAATAATCAGCACAACAATACTCCTTAATGGAAACTGTGTTCTTCGCCCGGATATTCACCGGACTCCACTTCGGCAACATATTGCCGTACCGCGGCGCGCATGTCGCCCGCTGTGCTCAGGAAATTTTTGGCAAATTTGGGAATGTGACCACCGGTGATACCAAAGGCATCATGCATCACGAGGATCTGTCCATCGGTGACGTTGCCCGCGCCGATGCCGATTACCGGGATGGTGAGCGCCTCGGTGACGCGTTTCGCCAGCTCGACCGGCACGCACTCCAGGACCAGCAGCTGTGCGCCCGCCGCTTCTAACGCCAGCGCATCATCCAGCAGAACTTGCCCGGCATCGCCGCGCCCCTGAATTTTATAACCGCCGAAGACGTTCACCGACTGGGGAGTCAGCCCGAGGTGTCCGCATACGGGTACCGCGCGCTCGGCGAGCATTTTCACCGTATCCGCCAGCCATGCGCCGCCCTCGATTTTGACCATATTGGCCCCCGCGCGCATCACGATGGCGGCGTTCTCGAAGGTTTGTTCCGGCGTGGCGTAAGCCATAAACGGCAGATCGGCGAGCAGCAGGCAGTTTGGCGCGCCCCGGCGCACCGCGCGGGTATGGTAGGCGATATCTTCTACGGTCACCGGCAGGGTGGAGTCGTGGCCCTGTACCGTCATGCCCAGCGAATCGCCGACCAGCATCACGTTGATACCCTCATCGGCAAACAGCTTTGCAAAGCTGTAGTCATAGGCGGTGATAGTGGCGAAGCGTTTCTTCTCCTGTTTGCATTTCTGCAGCAGGGCGATAGTGGTCGGTTTCATAACGTTTCCTGATGATGAAAGTCATTTTAACCGGCATTCTAGCAGCCGCATTCAGGGGGGCAATGGTTTTAGGCAACCGATTACCACGATCGCCGTAATTGCTAAAAAATGAAGGGGTATTACCAGCTAGCGGGTTTTTCTGCGCCGAGAGTGGCCAGAACATCGCGCAATGCCAAACCGTCGGGGAAACGTAGCTCAGGCGCAATTTCAAACAGCGGCCACAGCATAAAGCCGCGGTTTTTCATATCGTAGTGCGGCACGGTCAGGCGCGGAGTATTCAACACTTCCTCGCCGAACAGCATGATATCGAGATCCAGCGTGCGGGGGCCCCAGCGTTCAGCTTTACGGGTACGGCCCTGCTGCAGCTCGATGCGCTGAGTGTGGTCGAGCAGCGCCTCTGGGGCGAGAGAGGTTTCCAGCGCCACGGCGGCGTTGAGGTAGTCAGGCTGATCCTGCGGCCCCAGCGGCGGTGTACGGTAGAAAGAGGAAACGCTTATCACCCGGCTGTCAGGAATCTCCGCCAGCGCGTTGACGGCAGCGTTAACCTGCTCCAGCGGAGAGGCCAGATTGCTGCCGATAGCGATATAAGCAAGCGTCATGCGCTACCTTCGCGACGCGGCGCGCGTTTACGCGGACGGCGGTTGCGACGACGTGGAGCCGGATCGTCACCCAAATCATCCAGCATATTTTTCTGAGCCGGCGGCGCAGCGACCTGGAACTCGCCCCACCATTTGGTCAGGCGCTGCAGTTCGCCATTGTTCTCGGCGCCGGCGCGCAGCTCCAGCAGATCGTATGCGGCGCGGAATTTTGGATGCTCCATCAGCTTCCACGCGCGTTTGCCCTGACGGCGGGACATCCGCAGCTGAAGCTGCCAGATATCGCGCACCAGAGTGGTGATGCGTTTCGGGATCGCCAGCGTACGGCAGGCTTCGTCCAGCACGTCGTTCATCGCCAGCGCGAAGGCATCGTAGTAGGCCAGCCCGCTCTCCTGAGCGATTTTCTGCGCGGTTTCCAGCAGCGGGTACCAGAACATCACCGCGAACAGGAACGCCGGATTAACGCGCATGTCGTTGCGAATACGGTTATCGGTATTCTTCAGCACCTGGCTGATGATACGCTCCATTGGACTATCGCCGCGCTCGGTGAAGTAGCGGGTAATGGTCGGGAACAGCGGCTGGAACAGATTATATTCGCGCAGCAGGATATAGGTTTGATATCCGTCGCCGGCCTGCAGCAGCTTCAGGACTTCTTCAAACAGACGCGCCGGCGGCACATCGTGCAGCAGCGTCGCCAGGCGTGGGATCGGCTCGGCGGTCTCTTCGCTGATGCTCATGCCGAGCTTCGCCGCAAACCGCACCGCGCGCAGCATCCGCACCGGATCTTCACGATAGCGGGTCTCCGGATCGCCGATCAGGCGGATAACGCCATCCTGCAGATCTTTCATGCCGCCGACGTAGTCGCGGACGGTAAAATCCGCCACGCTGTAATAGAGGCTGTTGATGGTAAAGTCGCGACGCTGGGCGTCTTCTTCAATCGAACCGAAGATGTTGTCGCGCAGCAGCATGCCGTTCTGGCCGCGCTGGGAGGTGATGCGATCGGTGGTGTGGCCTTCATGATGGCCGCGGAAGGTCGCGACTTCGATAATTTCCGGCCCGAACATCACGTGCGCCAGGCGGAAGCGACGGCCGACCAGACGGCAGTTGCGGAACAGCTTACGCACCTGTTCCGGGGTCGCGTTGGTGGTGACGTCAAAATCTTTGGGTTTTTTGCCCAGCAGCAGGTCGCGTACGCCGCCGCCGACCAGCCATGATTCGTAGCCCGCCTTGTTGAGTCTGTACATGACCTTGAGGGCATTTTCACTGATATCTTTGCGGGAAATTGCATGCTGCTCACGCGGGATAACCGTCATATGTAGTTGTTCGACGGCGGCTTCTGCCTCGCGCTCTTCACGGCTTAGCACCTTACGGCAAAAATTAGCGACTCGGGTAAAAATGGTACACCTCGTAGTGTCAGACGGACTTCAGGACAAAAAAATAGCGGCTAATCATAGCTCAGCGGAACGCATTTGAGAATGCTGGATTTGCTCCGGCCGCCAGTTCGCTATCGCGTACTTGAGTAAATCCTCAATGCTCAGCGTCTGCCATTCCTGAATGACATCCTGATTAAGAAACGTTAGCGCCCGCACAATTTCTGGTCGCGGGTCGCCCTCAGACAGTGCCGGAGCGTGGTTTTGCTTCGACAGTTTATTGCCCTGCGCGTTGAGGGCCAGCGGCAAATGGATATAATCCGGCGCCTGCCAGCCAAAATGCTGATAGAGAGAAATCTGCCGTACCGTTGGTTCGATAAGATCGGCGCCGCGGACGATTTCGCTGACGCCCTGAAAATGATCGTCCACCACCACCGCCAGATTATAGGCGAACAGCCCATCGCGGCGATGGATAATAAAATCTTCGCGCGCGAGCGGCTCGTCGGCAACGATGGTGCCGCGCAGCTGGTCATAAAATTCAAGGACTGGACGAGTTTGCCGCAGACGCAGAGCGGCGTTTTCCGCGCCGAGGCGTAAATCCCGGCAGTGGCCGTCGTAGATGCCGCCCATACCGTGGATACGCGCGCGGGTGCAGGTGCAGTAGTAGCAGAGGCCCTGCTCGCGCAGCCAGGCCAGGCGCTCGCGATAGGCTTCATGACGTTTTGACTGCCAGAGTACCTCTCCGTCCCAGTGCAGGCCGTAGTGGTCTAATTGACGAAGGATAGTTTCAGCGGCGCCGGGGACTTCACGCGGCGGATCGATATCTTCAATGCGCACGCGCCAGATACCGTTCTGCGCCCGAGCCTGCAGATAGCTGCCAAGCGCGGCAATTAATGAGCCAAAGTGGAGTTCACCGGAGGGTGAGGGGGCAAAGCGCCCGATATAGTGTGAATCTTTCATGATATGACTAAAGCATCAGGGCGGGAGAAAGCTCCCGCCAGAGATGCATCAGCGAAGTGATTAGCCTGCCATCTGTTTTTCGCGAATTTCCGCCAGCGTTTTGCAATCAATGCACAGGTCGGCGGTCGGGCGCGCTTCCAGACGACGGATACCAATCTCGACGCCACAAGATTCACAGAAGCCGAAATCTTCGTCTTCGACTTTTTTCAGCGTTTTCTCGATCTTTTTGATCAGTTTACGTTCGCGGTCGCGGTTACGCAGCTCCAGGCTGAACTCTTCTTCCTGAGCGGCACGGTCTACCGGGTCCGGGAAGTTAGCAGCTTCATCCTGCATATGCGTTACGGTGCGATCCACTTCATCCCTAAGTTGATTACGCCACGCTTCAAGAATGCGCTTGAAGTGCGCCAGCTGGGCTTCGTTCATATACTCTTCGCCCGGCTTCACTTGGTACGGCTCCACCCCAGCGATGGAGAGAATACTCAGGGACGATGTTTTACGGTTTTGCCCTTCTTGCATGTTGCTTCTCCTTAACACGCACTATCGATCCCCGTGTTGGGGGAAAAATCAGGCCGCTATAAATAGCAGATGCTTTTCCGGATAGCAATTATCTAAACGTTACACTTGACAACCCTGTGAGGAAAAGCGTATTTGCGCTCGCGACCCGAATACTATTTAGCCGTTTATTTACCGGGGGTTAACACCACGGTAATTGGCTTATTCAGAGTCATCATCTCGGTAGAAAGTTCCGCCTTGTACGCGAGAATTTCCACCCCCTTGTTTTGCGCCTCAATCAATAGCTGTGCGTATCTGGCATCAATGTGATGCGCGGGAGAGAAACGGTCGATCGCGGAATGAAGCACCGCGAACAGTATCACCGCCCGATCGCCAGCCGCCGCCACGCTCATCAGCTCCCGCAGGTGCTTCTGGCCGCGCTCGGTGACCGCATCGGGGAAATAACCGTATTCCTTTTCCGCCAACGTAACCGATTTCACTTCAATATAGCAGTTTTGTCGGTCATCTGCTTGTAACAGAATATCAATACGGCTGCTTTCATCACCATACTTCACTTCGCTTTTCAGCGTGTTGTAGCCTACAAGCTCGGGAATTTTACCTGCCAGAATCGCCTCTTTCGCCAACGTATTAGCACGTAGAGTATTAACACAAATTGTCGCGCCCTCGACGGTTTCAGTTAATTCCCATGTGTGAGCATATTTGCGTTTAGGATTATCTGAGGTGGAATACCAGACGGTGTCGCCCGGCGCGGCGCAGCCGGTCATGGCGCCGGTATTGGGGCAGTGCAGGGTCAGCTCGCGTCCATCCGGGGTCATGACGTCGGCGAGAAACCGTTTGTAACGTTTAATCAGGATGGCGGACTGCAGGGGAGGAGTGAACAGCATCAGCTTTCCTTGTCGAAAGGGTAACGTTCCAGCGCCTGATAGCGGGTGCGTCCGCGGCTAAAGCTGGATTGGTAGAGAACAAATTCGTTGACCGCAAACGCCCAGCTAAATCCGGGCGGCGGAATAGGCACCGCGTGGCGCGCGTCGCGCAGCAGGGTGATGTGCGGATGAAACGGCTGCGGGCTTTGATAGCAGCCGCTGCGGGCGGCCTGGGCGCGCAGCATATTCGCTAATTGCAAAACCCCGCGCGGCGGCTGACGAGTACCCAGCCACACCACCCGCGAACGTAGCCACTGCCCGGCATCGTCAAGCGTCAGGGTAAAGCCCGGCTGGCGGATCCGTCCGGCCATTGCAGACAGCGCCCGCTGCTTGTCCGCGCTCACTTCGCCAAGAAAGGCCAGCGTCAGATGGAGGTTAGCCGCCGCCACCGGTCGACCCGCATCCTCGGGAAAGCTGGCGGCGCGCCAGTGAACGATCTGCTGCTGAACTTCTCCAGGAAGTTCAATGGCGAAAAACAGCCTTTTCGGCTCGGACATGATAGAGACTCGGTAATGAATTATCGGGATGCTACAATGCTTGCCCTCACATGTTAACCCCCGGAGCGCTTCGTGTCCTCATTGCCGGTTGCCGCCGTCCTCCCTGAACTTCTCTCTGCCCTGCAGCATGCGCCGCAGGTTTTGCTTAACGCGCCAACCGGCGCCGGGAAATCCACCTGGCTGCCGCTGCAAATTCTCGCCGAAGGTAAAATCAACGGACGCATAATCCTGCTGGAGCCGCGGCGGCTGGCCGCGCGTAACGTGGCGCAGCGGCTGGCGGAACTGCTGGGAGAAAAGCCCGGCGAGACGGTGGGCTATCGCATGCGCGCGGAGAGCTGCGTCGGGCCGAACACGCGTCTCGAAGTGGTGACCGAAGGTATTTTAACGCGGATGATCCAGCGCGATCCTGAGCTGAGCGGCGTGGGGCTGGCGATCCTTGATGAATTCCACGAACGCAGCCTGCAGGCGGATCTGGCGCTGGCGCTGTTGCTCGACGTCCAGCAGGGACTGCGCGACGATCTTAAGCTGCTGATTATGTCGGCTACGCTGGACAATGAACGCCTGCAGAAGCTGCTGCCGGAGGCGCCGGTTATCGTTTCCGAAGGGCGCGCGTTTCCGGTTGAACGGCGTTTTTTGCCGTTGCCGACTCATCAGCGTTTTGACGAGGCGGTGGCGATAGCCGCCGCAGAGCTGCTGCGTAGCGAGAATGGCTCAATGCTGCTGTTTCTGCCCGGAGTAGGAGAAATTCAGCGCGTGCAGGAGCGGCTGGCGGAGCGGGTGGCGAGCGATTTTGTGCTGTGCCCGCTGTACGGCGCGTTGCCGCTGAGCGAGCAGCGTAAGGCGATACTGCCTGCGCCAGCCGGGATGCGCAAAGTGGTGCTGGCAACCAACATCGCCGAAACCAGTCTGACCATCGAGGGGATTCGGCTGGTGGTGGATAGCGCTCAGGAGCGAGTCGCGCGCTTTGACGCCCGGACCGGGCTCACTCGCCTGGTGACGCAGCGCATCAGCCAGGCCTCAATGACCCAGCGCGCCGGTCGAGCCGGGCGTCTGGAGCCGGGTATCTGCCTGCATCTGCTGGCAAAGGAGCAGGCCGAGCGCGCGGCGGCGCAGGGCGACCCGGAAATCCTGCAAAGCGATTTGTCGTCGCTGCTGCTGGAGCTATTGCAGTGGGGATGTCAGGACCCGGCCCAGCTCAGTTGGCTGGATCTGCCGCCTGCGACCAACCTGGCGGCGGCCCGGCGTCTGCTCACTGACCTTTCTGCGCTGGAAGGTGACCGGCTGTCGGCGCACGGGCGCAAAATGGCGGCGTTAGGTAACGATCCGCGTCTGGCGGCAATGCTGACGGCCGCGGAGGATGCTGATGGCGCCGCCACGGCGGCTAAGCTGGCGGCGATCCTTGAAGAGCCGCCGCGCGGCGGCAATAGCGATCTCAGCGCGGCGTTTGCCCGTCAGCAGGGCAACTGGCAGCAGCGGGCGCAGCAGCTGATGAAAAGGCTGGCGGTTCGCGGCGGTCAGCCCGACGCCGACAGCATCGCGGCGCTGCTGGCCTCCGCTTTTGCCGACCGTATCGCCCATCGTCGCGGTCAGGAGGGGCGCTACCAGCTGGCTAACGGGATGGGGGCGATGCTTGACGCCGATGATGCCCTGAGCCGCCACGAATGGCTGATTGCACCGCTGCTGCTGCAGGGGAGCGCATCGCCAGATGCGCGGATCCTGCTGGCGCTGCCGGTCGATATTCACGCGCTGATTGAGCAGTGTCCGGCGCTGGTCCGGCGTTCCGATATCGTCGAGTGGGATGAGGCGCCAGGCACGCTGAAGGCCTGGCGGCGCACCTGTATCGGACGCCTGGTCATCAAGACCCAGCCGCTGGCGAAGCCAGCGGAAGAGGAGCTGCATCAGGCGATGCTTAACGGGATCCGCGAGAAGGGGCTGAACGTGCTCAACTGGACGCCGGAGGCGGAGCAACTACGTCTGCGGCTGCACTGCGCGGCGCAGTGGCTGCCGGAGGAGGCGTGGCCGGCCGTTGATGAGGCGTCGCTGCTGGCCTCGCTCGAACGGTGGCTGCTGCCGCAGATGGCGGGCGTCCATTCGCTGCGGGCTCTGAAGGCGCTGGACGTGCGTCAGGCGCTGCAAAACTGGCTGCCGTGGCCGCTGCGCCAGAAGCTGGACAGCGAGCTGCCCACGCATTATACGGTGCCGACCGGTAGCCGCATTGCGATTCGCTATCACGATGAAAACCCGCCGGCGCTGGCGGTGCGAATGCAGGAGATGTTTGGCGAGGCGACCACTCCGACTATCGCCCAGGGGCGGGTGCCGCTGGTACTGGAGCTGCTTTCGCCGGCGCAGCGCCCGCTGCAGATCACCCGTGATTTAGGCGCGTTCTGGCAGGGGAGCTACCGCGAGGTACAAAAAGAGATGAAAGGGCGCTATCCGAAGCACGTCTGGCCCGACGATCCGGCCAATACCGCCCCGACCCGCCGCACCAAAAAGTATTCGTAGCCGGAGAGTTCCCGGGTTGCGGCGGAAACGCCTTACTCGGGCTACCGGACCAACAGCACCCGTAGCCCTGCTAAGCGCAGCGCGAGCAGGGGATATTTTATACCTGGCCCCACAAAAAGATGCCGCCGCCCGCCAGCGCCAGCCAGGGGCCGAAGGCCAGAGGCTGTTCGAGCGAACGACGGGTTACCAGGCGCTGCAGCAGCGTCCAGATCAGGCCGCTGGCGGAAGCCAGCAGCAGCGTATGCGGCAGCGCCTGCCAGCCGAGCCACGCGCCGAGCGCCGCCAGCAGCTTGAAATCACCGTAGCCCAGCGCCTCTTTACCGGTCAGCAGACGGAACACCCAGTACACTGACCACAGCGATAGATACCCGGCCATCGCGCCAACGACCGCCTCCGCCAGCGGCGCGAAGAGATCGGTAAGATTGAACAGCAGCCCGGCCCACAGCAGCGGCAGAGTCAGCCTGTCAGGCAGCAGCTGCGTTTGCGCGTCGATGGCGGCGAGGATCAGCAGCAGCGACAATAAAATTAACCCGCCCAGCAGCGGCATGCCAGGAGGGATCAGGTACCCGACCAGCATAAACAGCGCGCCGGTCGCCAGCTCCATCAGCGGATAGCGACGTGAAATCGGTCGCCCGCAGCAGCGCGAACGCCCCTTGAGCCATAAAAAGCTCAGCAGCGGGATATTGTCCCGCCAGGCGATGGGCTGACGGCACTGCGGACAGAACGATGCGGGGAGGCAGAGATTCACTCCCTCTGCGTACTCCATCATCAGCGGTAAACGATGGATAACGACGTTAAAAAAGCTGCCGAACGCCAGTCCGGACAAGAATAAAAAACCGCCCCAGATTAACGGGAATTGCGCGGCGAACTCGGGTAACAATGCGATGTTTTCCACGGCTATTTTTTCTCCTCGGATAGCCACTGTCCCTGCCACTGCCACGGCGTGCGCCCCTGCTTATCTTTACGGCCGGTTTGCGCTACCAGCAGCGTCAGCAGCGCTGGAGCCGCCTGACGGGTTTGCAGCATGCCGTTAAACGTATAGCGCCCGTCGGGCGTCAGAATGCCCTGTCCGGTGAGGCTAAGCTGATGGGAATCCTGGGTCAGGGCGATAGCCAGCGCGCCCGCCGGGGTGCAGCTGAGTTTGCCGTTGACCTGGGCCAGTTCGAGCGAACCGGCGGGGGAGGTGAGCGCCGCATCCTGCCACTGCACGGCGCCCGCGCTTATCTGTCGGCAGCCGCCAGCGTTAAAACGGGCTTCCGGTAGCGTCAGCATCACCTGGCCACGGGCTTCCAGCGGTATCCCGAGCGCCAGCTGCTGGCCGATCGTCCGGGCCGGAATCACGAGTCGGCCTTCGCGCACCACAAACTCGTTCAGGCCGTGCAGCCAGGCCTGGCCGCGCAGGCCGGAGGGGGCGCTAAACGCGATATGCCAGCCGGGAAGCCACGACGAAAAGCCAAACTCCCAGCGTAAATGGACGATGTCAAAACCGCGCCAGCTGGCCTGACGGGCTTCTCCTTGCCACAGGGTGCCCGTGGTTTCGCCGAGCCGCGCGCCTTCCGGCAGCGCCAGGGCCAGCAGTCTCGCCGGCGCGCTAAGCAGCAGCCAGAAGAGATAGACCGCCGCCAGCAGCAGGCCGATAGTGATTTTATTTTTCATCGCTGCGCTCCAGCACCAGCGTAGTGACGGTGACCCGGCCGGGCTGCTGCGCCACGGCGGCCACCGTCAGCGTAACGGTGGTCATCCCCGCCTGCCCCAGCGCGTCGAGCCATGCCATCAGCGCCTGAAAATCGGCGGGCTGCACGCTAAGGCTCAGGCGAGCTCCCTGCGGCTGCAGGCGAACGATGGCGATCCCGTGGCGGGCGGCTTCGCGCATAATCACCGTTGATGGCTCTTGCGGCGCGGCAGGCGATTTCTGCTGGCGAAGCTGCTGCAGAAGGGGAGTCTGCTGGCGCATCCACTGCAGACTGGCCTGCTCCCGGGTCAGCGTTTGCCGCCACTGCGTCTCGCGACTTTGCCAGGGCTGCCATAAAGCGTAATAGACCAGGCCGATAATCAGCATCACGCCCATGCCCAGCAGCAGATGCCGTTCGCGGCGCGTACGCTGTTGCCATAAGGTCATCAGGTTATGCATCGTTATCCTCCAGCGTCAGACGCTCTTCAATACCGTCTGCGTGCGGTTTCATTTCCCCGCTCTGCACGCGGAAGCCGGCCCGCGCCCGCTGGCTGAACTGCTCCAGAGCCTGCGATGAGACGGCGGATATCTCCAGCTGCAGCGCGTTGCGCCCGGCATCATAGCTCAGGGTTCGCAGGCGGATGCCCGGCGTTTCAGCAATGATTTGCTGCAGAGCGCCGAGCCGCGAGATGAGCGCCGGCCGGGCGCTTGCGCTTGCCAGCCGACGCAGATGCTGCTGCATTTGCAGACGTGGATTGACGAGGTTTTTCTCGCTTTTGAACCACTGGCGGTAAAAGTCACGGCTGGCCTGTACCGCGGCGTCGGCCTGGCGCGCCAGCGCGAGATGGTCGTGGAGGCGATTCCCGCTCCACAGCAGCAGTAGCGCCAGCGCAGCGGCGAGAGCCGGGCGCCAGCGTCGGGGCGTCGGCGCCCGGCGGCGTTCAGGGGCAAAATCGCCCTGGCATAAGCAGATTTTACGCGCCTGCGGGTTGCTCGCCGCCAGCTCCAGCAAATCCTGCGTCGGCAGAGGTTGCCATGGCGCGGCAATATCCGGCGGCGGCGAGTAGCAGGCGATGGGCGCGAGGTCAGTCCAGTGAACCAGCAGTTCGCCGAGCCATGAGGTTTCGACCGCCATACCGCTCTCCGAATCGTGGCGAAACAGCCACTGCTCGCCGCAGCGTACGGCGCTCCAGCCGGTTGGGTTGTGCGGCAGGGTTAGGGCATCCGGCGTCAGTGCCAGCACGTTGAGTCCGAGTTGTTCGCACCAGGCCTGCCAGGCGCGCATCTTCTCCCGCCCGACCACCGCCACGGCACAATCGCTTTTATCCCGGTGGAGCAGGGCAAAATGGCTCTCCTCGACCTCTGTTGCCAGCTGTTCTTCGAGTAAAAACGCCAGGGCCTGCTGCGCATTTCGGCGCACGCCGGCGGGCAGAGTAACGCGATGAAACGCGCAGTCGCTGGCGGGCACCAGCACCCAGGCCGGATAATGTTGCGCCAGCAGGTTGAGCGTCGGATCGCCAGCGTCAGGATGCCATTCTCCGCTCTGCGCCTCGTCGCCCGGCGCGGCCAGCCGCCATATCGCCGTCGCGGCATCGGGATTGAGGCGAATAATCAGCACGGTGGCGGAAGAGGTATGGTGGTTATTCATCGGCTACCCAATAGATTCCATAGCGCCGCTGGACGACGCCGAAGGTTCGCCCCTGCTTTTGCAGGAGGCTACGTTGCTGATAGCGGGCGCTGCCCATCACTACGCTGAAGGTGGCGATAAAACGCTCGCTGCGCACCGTCAGCCACGGACGCGCGGCGGCGGTATCGGTTTTTTGTAGTATCGGCTGCGACAGGAAAGCGGCGACGCTGCTCCAGCCAGTGGCCGCGCGCGCCTGCAGCAGCTGCCGGGCTTCGGCAAGGGTGAGTTCAGCCGGGAAGAGCGCCGACAGTAGCGCGGCCTGAGCGGGCTGCAGGGTATTGACGTTCACCTGCAGCGCATCGTCCGGAGGCGCGCAGACGTAGGGCAGCAGACGCTGATAGAGCGTCGCGTCCATCCCGGCCAGCAGGCGCAGTTCGCTGATATCCTGCAGCGGCTGATTGCCGCTCAGATAGCCGGGGGATTGCGCCATATAGACTTCATCTTCCGCGCCGTTCAGCAGCGGCTGGCGATCGCTGTCCACCCAGTCGCGCAGGGCGGCGGTCAGCTGTAAGGCGCGCAGCGGCTCGCTGCCGAGGTTCTCCAGCAGTCGGGTAAAAACCTGTGCGGGATAAGGGATTTCAACGCTTTCGTCGCCGCTGAGCTGGTTAATGGCGTTGAGGTTGAAGCAGGCCTGAGCGTCGGTAATCGTGGCGTAGATCTCGCCGTCATTGAGCGTAAAACGTCGCCCCTGCTGGGCCCAGTTCTGCGCCAGATGGGTTTGGTTCGGCGAGTCGAGCGCGTCGCGTTGTAGCAACGCCGCCGCCAGGGTTTCCGCCCCCAGCGCGTACCATTTGGCCTGCAGGTTATCGAGGGTCGTCGCGGTTTGCTGATACATCCGCGCGCTGCGCTCGGTCATGGCGCTCGCCAGCACCATCATCAGAGCGAGGATCAGCAGCACCATAAGCAGGGCGACGCCGCGCTGGCGGGTATTCATTGGCTGCCTCCCGGCGTAAGCAGAAACAGCCTTCGGATCTCGCCGTATGGCTCCAGCGTCAGGGTGACCTCCAGCCCCTGGGGCAACGTCTGCGGCTGCTGCCATTCATCCAGCCAGCGGCCGCTGGCGTAAAAGCGCAGACGAAACGCCTGCACGTTGCGCTGCATAACGGTCACCGTAGGCAGACTACCTGGCAGCGGGTCCTGCTGGTCGTAGCTCAGGCGCTCCAGGTGGCTGCCGCGCAGGCGGTAGCTGACGTTCTGAATTTCCGAACGCGGCAGAAGCCCCAGAGGGTTGGGCCAACCGTTGCGGCTAAAAGCGATCGCCCAGTCGTCGCTGCCGAGCTGAAAGCGTCCGGCAAAAAACAGGCTCGCGCTGTCGCGGCTGCGGCGGGGAATGATTTGGCTAAAGTCCGCCGCCATCTGGCTGAACGTTTGCTGCAGCGTCTGGATGCGCTCGCCTTTATCGCGGGTGAGCGTATCGGCGCGCATCACATTTTGCAGCACCGTGACCGCAGCGACGCTGAGCGCGGCGAGGATGGCCAACGCCAGCAGCATTTCAACGAGGGTAAATCCGCGAGCTCGCTGGATCATGGCGGCGTCACGTAGGTGCGCAGCGAAGAGACGGGCATCTTTTCGCTTTTGGCATGGCGGACCTCGACGTCCAGCGCCCGCAGCTGCGGGAGGTCGGTTTCCACGCCCTGCCAGCGAATGTGCCAGCTGACGCCCGCCGTCTGCACCGTGGTTTCCGACCAGCTCAGCGCGGGCCAGCGATTTTCCAGCCGTAGCTGCACCAGCTGATTATCCGCCAGCCAGCCGGCCAGAATTTTCTCCTCCATTCGCCCCAGCTGGCGGGTTTGCTGGAGCGTGGCCTGCACCACCGCCAGCCCGGCAAGGGCGAAGACCACCAGCGCGACCATCACTTCTATTAGCGTCATGCCGGCCTGCTTTTTCATGGCGCCTCCTGCGGTTGAGGCTGGCTTTCGCCGCGCGCATTAAACGCGATACCCGTGGCTTCGCCGACGGTCAGCCGAAAGGGGGTCATCTCCCCGCCGGGAAAGATCAGCACATCGGGGTTGTCGCCCGGCGTCCAGGCCTCGCCCTGCGGAAAAGCGAGGCGTAGCTTGTCCCCGACGACGCTGCCCGAAGTGGCGACGCGTCCGGCGCTTAGCGGCAGCCAACGATAGCCGTTCCAGTCGTTGCCGACAGAGGGGGGCTCATGGCTTTCGCGGGCTTGCAGGACCAGAAACTGCCATCTATCGGGATGCACCGAGACGCCAAAAAACTGACCGGTTTGTAGACCTCGCTGCTGGACAAAGCGCAGCTGCGCCTCAAAGCGCGCCAGGGTCTGCGCCGCGCTATCATCGCGCGAGGAGGGGAAGGCCAGCAGCACCATGCCTGCGCTGACCCCCATCAGCAGCAAAATGAGCATCATCTCCAGCAACGTAAAGCCGCGCTGTCGCACTATTTTTTCCCAATCGTCCAGTTGCCGATATCGTCATTGCTCTCCGGCACGCCGTCCGGCCCGAGGCTGAAAATATCGACCTGTCCATGCTGGCCGGGGCTTAGCAGCTGGTAATCGTTGCCCCAGGGATCCTGCGGCAGACGGCGGATATAGCCGCCTTCGGGATAGTTGCGCGCGTGCGGCTCGGCCGATGGCGCGCTGACCAGCGCCTGCAGCCCCTGCTCGGTGGTGGGATAGCGGCTGTTGTCCAGTTTGTACATGTCCAGCGCTCCCTCGAGCGCCACAAGATCGCTGACCACTTTTTGCCGATCGGCCTTTTCTTTGTTGCCCATCAGATTGGGCACCACGAGGCTGGCGAGTACGCCGAGGATAACAATCACCACCATGATTTCCAGTAAGGTGAAGCCGCGCTGTCGTTGCATATTTTTCTCCATTAGAACAATTACATACTCATCAGGGTATTGAGTTGCAGTATCGGTTGCAGAATGGCGAGGACGATAAACAGCACCATGCCGGCCATCGCCACTACCAGCAGGGGTTCAAACAGGCTGAGGGCCAGCTGAATTTGCGCGCTCAGATCCCGGTCCTGGTTATCTGCCGCGCGCGCCAGCATGTCGTTGAGCTCGCCGCTCTGTTCGCCGCTGGCGACCATATAGCGCATCATCGGCGGGAAAAGCTGGGTCATTTCGAGCGCGCGATGCAGGCTGACGCCTTCGCGTACCGCGTCGCTGGCGGCTTCGAGCTGGCGCTTAGCCCAGGCGTTGCTTAATACTTCCGTGCTGATGCGCATCGCCAGCAGCAGCGGAACGGCGCTGGCGTTGAGAATGCTCAGGGTACGGGCGTAGCGGGCGCTGTTAACGCTGCGCGCGACCCGGCCAATCAACGGCAGGCGCAGCAGCAGTCTGTGCCAGGCCAGCCGCTTTGCCGGCTGCCGCAGCAGGTAGCGCAGCAGCAGAGCCATGAGCATGGCGGCGAGCAGCAGCCACGGACCGGCGGCGCGCAGCATATCGCTCATCGCCATCAGCAGACGGGTAGAAAACGGCAGCGCCTGCTTAAGGTGGATAAACTGCCCGACAACCTTCGGCACCACCGTCGACAGCAGAATGACGATCACGCTGACCGCCACCAGGGTTAGCACGATGGGGTAAATCATCGCCTGCAGCAGCCGGGCGCGCAGCTGCTGGCGCTGTTCGGTATAGTCCGCCAGCCGGTTCAGTACGCCATCAAGATGGCCGGAAGCTTCGCCGGCGGCGACCATCGCGCAGTAGAGCGCGTCGAAGCAGCCAGGGTAGCCGCGCATCGCTTCCGCCAGCGCGTGGCCTTCCAGCACTTTGCCGCGCACGCCGGCAATCAGGGTTTTCAGCTGCGGTTTCTCACACTGCTGGGCCACCGCGTCGAGCGCTTTTTCCAGCGGGATGGCGGCGGCGACCAGCGTCGCCAGCTGGCGGGTGACGAGGGCGAGATCGCGGGCGTTAGTCCGGCGGATAAAGCGCGGTTGCCCGCCGCCGGCAGCCGGGGCAATATCCAGGGCCAGCCAGTTCTTATCCCGCAGCAGCTGGCGCGCGTGGCGGGCGGAGTCCGCCTGCTGGATGCCGCGCCGGGTTTTACCCTTTTCATCAACAGCCTGATAGCGAAAAAGCGCCATGTCAGGAGGCCTCCGCGATCTGCTGTTCGGTGACCCGCAGGACCTCTTGCCAGCTGGTGATCCCCGCCAGCGCCTTTTCCCGCCCGGCATGGCGTAGGGTGACATAGTCCGTTCCCAGCTGTTGGATCAGCGTCACCTCGTTTTCGCCGCGGTGGATAGCCATGCGCACGCGATCGTCCACCAGCAATAGTTCGTGAATGCCGGTACGTCCGCGATAGCCGGTAAAACCGCACTCGGCGCAGCCCCGGGGCTGCCAGAGCGCCGTGCCGGGGGCGATCTCCATCTGGCGGGCGGTATCGGCATTGGCCGGCTCCTGCTGGCGACAGTGCGGGCAGAGCCGTCGCACCAGCCGCTGCGACATCACCGCCAGCAGCGAGGTGGAGAGCAGAAAAGGCTCGACGCCCATATCCTGCAGGCGCGAGATGGCGCCCAGCGCGCTATTGGTATGCAGCGTTGAGAGCACCAGATGGCCGGTTAGCGAGGCCTGAACGGCGATTTGCGCCGTTTCGCCGTCGCGGATTTCGCCCACCAGCACCACGTCAGGGTCCTGGCGCAAAATGGCGCGCAGCCCGCGGGCAAAGGTCATATCGACTTTCGCGTTAACCTGAGTCTGACCGATGCCCTCCAGCTCATATTCGATAGGATCTTCAATGGTCATGATGTTGCGCTCGCGGGCATCGAGGCGGCTTAGCGCGGCGTAGAGGGTGGTGCTTTTTCCCGAGCCGGTCGGCCCGGTCACCAGCACGATGCCGTGCGGGCGGGCGATCAGTCCATCTACCTGCTGGAGCAGCGCGGGCGGCATCCCGAGGGTCAGCAGGTCGAGATTAACGCTGTTTTTATCGAGCAGACGCAGCACCACGCGTTCGCCGTAGCTCGACGGCAGGGTGGAGACGCGGACATCGACGGCGCGTCCGCCAATACGCAGCGCCATGCGCCCATCCTGAGGAATGCGTTTTTCGGCGATATCAAGGCTCGCCATCACCTTAATGCGCGAGATCAGCAGCGCGGCGAGGCGGCGCTGGGGGCGCAGGATTTCGCGCAGTACGCCGTCGACGCGAAAGCGAATTTGCAGGTGGCGTTCATAGGTTTCGATATGAATATCCGACGCTTTCTCTTTGATAGCCTCGGTGAGCATGGCGTTAATCAGGCGGATAATCGGCGCGTCGTCTTCGCTATCCAGAAGATCGTCGGTGTCCGGCAGCTCTTCGGCAAGGGTGTACAGATCCAGCTCGTTGCCGATATCCGCCATCATGCGCCGCGCCTCGGCGGAGTCGCGCTGATAGCTCAGCACCAGCAGCTTTTCGAACGCCTCTGCTTCCAGTCGTTCCAGGCTGAACGGCATCCCGGCCATACGGCGAGCTTCCAGCAGCGCCTGCGGCGCGGTGGCGGCAAGGCAGAAAACCTCGCAGCTTGCGCCGTTGCTCAGGAGCATCACGTTGTGCGCGCGGGCGTAGCTGAAGGGGAGCAGCGGACGTCGTTCAGCGGCGGGCATCATAGATTGCCTCCCAGATTGAACGCGTCGATGGCGGCGCTGACCTGGCGGAACGCGGCGGTATCCTGGCGCGGGTAGATCTCCAGCAGATCGTTACTCAGCATCGCGTCGTTGTTCTCTTTGCCGCGCTGTTTGCTCTGGGCGTCGTTAAACGCGGTGTACTGCCCGGATGAAGCCTGACGGTACTCGTCTCGGTCGCGGATCACCGTTGGACGAATGAACAGCATCAGGTTGCGCTTGGAGACCTTTTTGCTGGTGGAGCGGAACAGCGCGCCAATCACCGGGATATCGCCGAGCAGAGGGACTTTATCGGCGGTGTCGGAGACGCTTTTATCCAGCAGGCCGCCGACGACCACCGTTTCGCCGCTGCCGACCAGTACGGCGTTATTCACCGTACGGGTATTGAAGGTCGCGCCGAGATCCGAACTGGTGCTGGAGGCGGCATCCGCCACGCTCGAAACCTCCTGTTCGATCTCCAGCAGGACCGAATCGCCTTCGTTAATTTGCGGCTTTACCTTCAGCTTGATGCCGACGGTTTTACGCTCGACGGTATTGAAGATGTTATCGCCGGAGGTGGTTTGCGAGCCGGTCAGCACCGGGACTTCCTGGCCGACGTTAAAGGTGGCCTCCATGTTGTCGAGGGTGACAATGCTCGGCGTGGCGAGAATATCGTTCTTGGTGCTGCTTGAGAGTGCGGTGAGCAGCATTGCCCAGTTGCCCTGGTAGAAGCCGGCGGCAATGCCGTTGAAGGAGCTAAGGGCGCTGGCCAGGGAGCTGCTGACGGTGCCGTCTTTGTTGTACTGGTTGGCCCCGGCGATGGCCGTAGATATTGGCAGACCGCTGTTGGTGAACTGGGTCATCCCGGCGTTTTTATTGGCCCACTGGATGCCGAGGTTAAGACCGTCAGCGTCCTGCACTTCGGCGATGATCGCCTCCACCAGCACCTGTGGACGGCGGATATCCAACTGATCGATTACCCGTTCAAGATCGTTCATCACGTCAGGGGCGGCGGTGACAATCAGGGCGTTGGTCTGTCCGTGCGCTTTGATAATAATATTTTTATCCAGCGCCGCCACCGGCTTCGCGGCCTGCTTTTCGCTCTGCATCGTGCTGCTGATGCCAGTCAGCACTTCGACCAGGTCGGCGGCTTTGGCGTATTTCAGATAGATCACTTTGGTGTTGCCCTGCGTCGCCTGCTGGCGGTCGAGCTGCTTAATCATGGCGACGATCCGCTGGCGAGAGTTGGGCTCGCCGCTGACCAGCACCGCGTTGGTGCGCTCGTCGGCCACCACGTTGGCGACCATCGAGCCGGGCAGGGCCGATTTGCTGGTATCTTTGTTGAGTTCAGTCACCAGCTTGACCACATCGGCGGCGGAGGCCCATGAGAGGGGAACGGTCACCACGCTGCGGTCTCCGGCGTTATCGACGCGTTCGACGATGGTCAACAGACGCTTGATCACCGCCGCGCGGCCGGTCATCAGCAGGACGTTGGAGGGTTCATAGTGCACCACGCTGCCCGCGCCGGCGTTATCGTTAAGCTGGCGCAGCAGCGGCGCCAGATCGCGGGCGGCGACGTTAGTCAGCGGCACGACGCGGGTGACGACCTCATCGCCAGTACCCGGTGCGGCATCGCTCGCCACCGGCACCGCGGCGGTTTTCGCATCCTTCGAACGAACGACTTTCAGGACGCCGTTATTCATATTAATCACCGCGAAGCCATAGACATCGAGGACGCTGAGGAAAAATTGATAATATTGCTCTTCGTTGAGCATATCGTAGCTACGTACGGTAATGGTGCCGCGTACGCTGGGATCGATAATGACCGTTTTATTCAGGTTTTTACTGACCGTATTGATAAATTCCTGAATATCGGTGCCCTTAAAGCTGGCGGAAAACTCTTCCGCCGCGGCCGGTTTGAATATCAGCGCGGCGAATATCAGCAGCGTCAGGAAAAATGGGCGGGTAACGTTGGTGATGATCAATTATTCATCCCTCAGATCTAGAGAAATATCTTGTTTCTGGCCGTCGCGTTCAACGGTAAGGGTTATTTCGGTTAATTCCGGTAGCTGAGCTAATGCCTGGCGAGACTGTTCTTTATCGCGGAGATCCAGGCCGTTCAGGGCAATCGCCAGATCGTTTTCCTTGAGACCCGCCTGGCGAAATAACGCCGGTTTTTTTCCCGCATTCAGGCGATATCCGCTGAGCTTGTCGTTGACCATGACCGGCGAAATATTGAGGTAATGAAGAATATTTTGCGGCTGCGCGCGGAGCTCCTGCGCCAATTGGCCGGCTGGCGGCGCGGCGCTATTTTTGCCGGCGGCGGGCGGGTCGTTAAACAGCGGGATAGCCTCATTTGTGCCGCGGTAATTAACAATCAGGCGGTCGGGGAAAATGGCGACAATTTTCGCCTCTCCGCCCGGCGTATTATCGCCAATCCCGAGGCTAACCTGTTGATTCCCCTGCATCATGATAGCAATGGCGCGAGAGGGATCGGTACTGGCGACCAGGCCGGTTACGCGCAGTTTGAGCGCCGAAACGGGCGCCTGCTCGAGGTTGTCGCCGTTTGCGGAGGAGGGCGTTTTCTCCGCCACGCCAAATAGCGTAAAGCGCGGCAGCGCCGTTTCCGGGGAGGGCGCGGCGGGCACCGTCGTATCGGCAGAGTTTAATGCGTTATCCGTAAAGTTTACCGGGAGAATTATTTTCCAGGTTAATTGGGCGAGCTGCTGGCAGATAAAAAATAATATGATGAACGTCACAATATGAGGCACGTAATTAATTATTTTTTTATTTGATATTGTTAATCTCATCACGGAATTAGGCATTTTTATTCCTTTGCTCATTCTATTTCCCTCAGTAAAAGGTACCGCCCTACCGATATTGGTGGGGGTTTTTTTTATGGTGAGCGTGCTTATTGCGGGAATCTGCGTAGGTCGCTGCGAATGATAAAGAGTTTGGCTATTGCGGTCGTCATTCCCTTTTTATTTTTTCTCCTCCGGCCGCCTACGCCCCCACACAATGAGCGAGCGGATGATTGAACCGGAGAGAGCAAGAATATCTAATTATCGACGCTTTAAAGATATGCTCGTTATTTTTTTATGGTGCTTAAATGCGCCAGGAATAGTTTCGTGTATATATCACTTCATATAATTTAATCAGCATGTATAGGGACTATCGAATGCTCAGATATACCCGTAATGCCCTGGTTCTGGGATCGCTGGTTTTACTTAGCGGCTGCGATAACGGATCCTCTTCTTCTTCCTCTGGAAATCCCGACACTCCTGGTAATCAGGATGTGGTTGTACGTTTACCTGACGTTGCCGTACCCGGCGAAGCGGCCACGGCGGCAGAAAACCAGGCGGTCATCCACCTGGTGGATATTGCCGGCATTACCAGCAACAGCGCGGCGGACTACAGCAGCAAAAACCTCTATCTGTGGAATAACGAAACCTGCGATGCGCTCAGCGCGCCGGTAGCGGACTGGAATGACGTCAGCACCACCCCGAGCGGCAGCGATAAATATGGCCCGTACTGGGTGATTCCGCTCAACAAAGAGAGCGGTTGTATCAACGTCATCGTTCGCGACGGCACCAATAAACTGATCGATAGCGATCTGCGGGTGGCGTTTGGCGACTTCACTGATCGTACGGTATCGGTGATCGCCGGTAACAGCGCGGTCTATGACTCCCGCGCTGACGCTTTCCGCGCCGCTTTTGGCGTCGCGCTGGCCGAAGCCCACTGGGTCGATAAAAATACGCTGCTGTGGCCGGGCGGACAGGACAAGCCCATTGTGCGCCTCTACTACAGCCACAGCAGTAAAGTGGCGGCGGATGGCGAAGGCAAATTTACCGACCGTTACCTGAAACTGACGCCGACTACGGTCAATCAGCAGGTCAGCATGCGTTTCCCGCATCTTTCCAGCTATGCGGCTTTTAAACTGCCGGACAATGCGAACGTTGACGAGCTGCTGCAGGGCGAAACGGTCGCCATTGCCGCCGCAGAGGACGGGATCCTGATTTCCGCCACCCAGGTGCAGACGGCGGGCGTCCTGGATGACACCTATGCCGAAGCGGCGGAAGCGCTGAGCTACGGCGCGCAGTTGACCGACGGCGGCGTCACCTTCCGCGTCTGGGCGCCGACTGCTCAGCAGGTGGATGTGGTGGTCTACAGCGCGGACAAAAAAGTGATTGGCAGCCATCCGATGACCCGCGACAGCGCTTCCGGCGCGTGGTCGTGGCAGGGGGGCAGCGATCTGAAAGGCGCGTTCTACCGCTATGCGATGACGGTTTATCACCCGCAGTCGCGCAAGGTTGAACAGTATGAAGTCACCGACCCGTATGCGCATAGCCTGTCGACCAACTCGGAGTACAGCCAGGTGGTCGATCTCAACGACAGCGCCCTGAAGCCTGACGGCTGGGATAGCCTGACGATGCCGCATGCCCAGAAGACAAAAGCGGATTTAGCGAAGATGACGATCCATGAATCGCATATTCGCGATCTCTCCGCCTGGGACCAGACCGTTCCGGCCGAACTGCGCGGTAAATATCTCGCGCTGACCGCCGGCGACAGCAATATGGTACAGCATCTGAAGAAGCTCTCCGCCTCAGGCGTCACGCACATCGAGCTGCTGCCGGTCTTCGATCTGGCGACGGTGAACGAGTTCAGTGACAAAGTCGCCGATATTCAGCAGCCGTTCAGCCGCCTGTGCGAAGTGAACAGCGCGGTGAAAAGCAGCGAGTTCGCCGGATACTGCGACAGCGGCTCCACCGTGGAGGAGGTGCTGAACCAGCTCAGGCAGAGCGATAGCCAGGATAATCCGCAGGTACAGGCGCTGAATACGCTGGTGGCGCAGACCGACTCCTATAACTGGGGCTACGATCCGTTCCACTACACGGTTCCGGAAGGATCCTACGCGACCGATCCGGAAGGCACGACGCGCATCAAAGAGTTCCGTACCATGATTCAGGCGATCAAGCAGGATCTTGGGATGAACGTGATCATGGACGTGGTATATAACCACACCAATGCCGCGGGTCCGACCGACCGCACGTCGGTGCTGGATAAGATAGTGCCCTGGTACTATCAGCGTCTGAATGAAACCACCGGCAGCGTTGAATCCGCCACCTGCTGTTCCGACTCTGCGCCGGAGCATCGGATGTTCGCCAGGCTGATTGCCGACTCGCTGGCGGTATGGACCAAGGATTATAAAATCGATGGTTTCCGCTTCGATCTGATGGGCTATCATCCGAAAGCTCAAATTCTCTCGGCGTGGGAGCGCATTAAAGCCCTGAATCCGGACATCTACTTCTTTGGTGAAGGCTGGGATTCAAACCAGAGCGACCGCTTTGAAATCGCCTCGCAGATCAATCTGAAAGGCACCGGTATCGGGACGTTCTCCGATCGTCTGCGCGACTCCGTGCGCGGCGGCGGCCCGTTTGATTCCGGCGATGCGCTGCGTCAAAACCAGGGCGTTGGCAGCGGCGCTGGCGTATTACCAAACGAGCTCACCAGCCTGAACGATGATCAGGTCCGTCATCTGGCCGATCTGACCCGTCTGGGGATGGCCGGTAACCTTGCTGACTTTGTGATGATCGACAAAGACGGCGCGGTGAAGAAAGGCAGCGAAATTGACTATAACGGCGCGCCTGGCGGCTATGCCGCAGATCCGACGGAAGTCGTCAACTATGTTTCGAAGCACGACAACCAGACGCTGTGGGATATGATCAGCTATAAAGCGTCCCAGGAAGCCGACCTGGCGACCCGCGTTCGCATGCAGGCCGTTTCGCTGGCGACGGTGATGCTCGGGCAGGGGATCGCTTTCGACCAGCAGGGTTCTGAACTGCTGCGCTCGAAATCCTTTACCCGCGACTCCTACGACTCCGGCGACTGGTTTAACCGTGTGGATTATTCCCTGCAGGACAATAACTACAACGTTGGTATGCCGCGCATCAGCGATGACGGCAGTAACTATGACGTGATTTCGCGCGTCAAAGATATGGTTGCCGCTCCGGGCGAAGCGGAGCTGAAGCAGATGACCGCCTTCTACCAGGAGCTGACCGAGCTGCGTAAATCCTCGCCGCTGTTCACCTTAGGTGAGGGCAGCGCGGTGATGAAGCGCGTTGATTTCCGTAATACCGGTTCAGACCAGCAGGCCGGTCTGCTGATTATGACCGTGGATGACGGGGTGAAAGCGGGCGCCAGTCTGGATAGCCGTCTTGACGGCCTGGTGGTGGCGATCAACGCTGCGCCGGAAAGCCGTACGCTGAATGAGTTTGCCGGTGAGACGCTGCAACTGAGCGCGATCCAGCAGGCGGCGGGCGAAAATTCGCTGGCTCACGGCGTGCAGATTGCCGCAGACGGCACGGTCACCCTGCCGGCATGGTCGGTGGCGGTGCTGGAAATGCCGCAGGGCGATGCTCAGGGCGCGGGGCTGCCGGTCAGCAGCAAGTAAGACCTTAACCTCCCGGCCCGCGGCGTACAAACCGCGGGCCGGGATGGCGTGTCCTGATTAAGGAGAAATCCGTGCTTGTTCGTGAGCAAGAACCGTACCCGCCGTCCAGTCCCCCGGCGGGGGGCGGGAAAATGGTGCAAATCCCCTACGTGACCGTACCGCTGTATGCCGCGCTGCTGATTGCGCTCGGCTGGTTTGGCGGCGAGCAGTGGCGGAATAAACCCGTCCCGCAGCCGATAACGCAGCCGGTAGCCCATGCGGCGTTAGTGCCGCTGAATCAACCGGCGGTCAAAACTGCCGTCAAGCCGGTTAAAGCCGGGCCAGAAACGCAGGCCGTTGCGGAGGCGCCGATCGATGAAGATCATCTGCCGCCTCTGCGCTACAGCGCGCACGTCTACGCCACCCTGGCGGAGAAACGCAGCATTGTATTAAACGGACAATCCTGGAAGGAGGGCGACTCGCCGCTGGCGAATCTGGTTATCGAGCAGATCCAGCAGGATCTCACCGTCTTTAGCTTTAACGGTAAAACGTTTACCCTCGCGGCGCTGGATGACTGGCCGGGCGGGACGATTGAGGAGAGTCCGCAGGGAGAATAAAAATAGCGCGAGCGGAATTAAAATAATCGCTATTTATTGCCGCGCAGGCTATCAATAAATGGCGCCAGCTGGCGATTAAACTGGCTGCATTTTGTGGCTTCCGGGGTACTATCCTGCTGGAGCTGTTGATATAGCTGCGCGCTGCGCTGGCTCAGCAGATTATCATCAATATTTGCCCATCCGCGTTTTTTACCGACGTTTATTGCCGCACGGTTAATTGCGTCATCGGCAGGCAGATCGCTGCGGTTGCATTTATTCTTCAGATAGCGCGCCCCGGCGGCGACGGAGGCAAGCTGCTCAAGCTGAGCCTCACCGCTAACCGCAGGACTCAGGGTTGTCTGACGATTTTGCTGACAGCCTGAGAGCAGGGCAACCGCCATAAGCGGAAATATAATAAAGTTGCGCATAATCTATTAAGCAGAAAAATTAATTGGCTGACAGTTTAACAAATATTTTTCGGCAGTCATCAGAAAATCTGCCAAATTATAAATGTTAAGTGGCTCGCGTTTTTATCATTGCGCTCTTTTAAATCTCATTTTCTTTCATCTGGGTCGTTTCTGTTTTCCGGCGGAAATAATATTTTCCGGCCTTACTGCTTCGGTTTGTTTCTGCGGCCAGCAGAAGGTTACGGGCGCACATTTTTATGTTGTTAAAAAACATCACAATTTCCCTGAGGTTGTCCGGCGAGGATGTAAAATGCTGGTTAAGAATGTCGCGGTTTAGTGCTATCCTGTATTCCCTGGACAATCCGTTCCGTGTCCCGAATAATTCTGTCGATGAAGCGTGTAACAATGTGATTTGTATGGTGAATTTTTAAAGTGAAAATCATGCGAGCGACATGATAATGCGTCGCGCAGTCCATAAATGGTTGCCTGAAAAACAACACCTTCGGGCGGCAATTTGAGAGATTTCTTCTTTCCCCCATCCGGGGAAACATTGAGAATCAGGCCTTTACGCCTGTAAGTTGCGGAGAAAAAGCATGGCGGGAGATGACCGCGAGCCGATCGGACGTAAGGGGAGACCCTCGCGCCCGGCAAAACAAAAGGTAACTCGCCGTCGGGTTCGGGAAGAGGACTACGACGATGATTACGATGATGACTATGAGGATGAAAAACCGATGCCGAGGAAAGGAAAAGGCAAAGGCGGTAAACCCCCTCGTCGTAAACGCACCTGGCTGTGGCTGCTGATTAAAATTGGGGTCGTCTGTGCGGTATTGATTGCCGCCTATGGCGTCTACCTTGACCAGAAAATCCGCAGCCGCATTGACGGGAAAGTCTGGGATCTGCCCGCGGCGGTTTATGGCCGAATGGTCAACCTTGAGCCGGATATGCAGATCAGCAAAAACGAAATGGTGCGCCTGCTCAACGCGACGCAGTATCGCCAGGTGAGCGCGATGACGCGTCCGGGGGAATATACGGTACAGGCCAACAGTATCGAGATGATCCGCCGTCCGTTCGATTTCCCGGACAGTAAAGAAGGCCAGGTGCGCGCGCGTCTGACCTTTAATGGCGATCGTCTCGACACCATCGAGAACATGGATAATAACCGCCAGTTCGGTTTCTTCCGTCTCGATCCGCGCCTGATCACCATGCTGCAATCGGCTAACGGCGAACAGCGTCTGTTTGTGAAGCGCAACGGCTTCCCGGATCTGCTGGTGGATACTCTGCTGGCGACGGAAGACCGCCATTTTTACGAACACGACGGCATCAGCCTTTACTCCATTGGCCGTGCGGTGCTGGCTAACCTGACCGCCGGTCGTACGGTGCAGGGGGCGAGTACGCTGACCCAGCAGCTGGTGAAGAACCTGTTCCTCTCCAGCGAACGTTCGTACTGGCGCAAGATAAACGAAGCCTATATGGCGCTGATCGTCGATGCCCGCTACAGCAAGGATCGTATCCTTGAGCTGTACATGAACGAGGTGTACCTCGGTCAGAGCGGCGATAACGAGATCCGCGGCTTCCCGCTGGCGAGCCTCTATTACTTTGGTCGTCCGGTGGAAGAGCTCAGCCTCGATCAGCAGGCGCTGCTGGTGGGGATGGTAAAAGGCGCGTCGGTTTACAACCCGTGGCGTAACCCGAAGCTGGCGCTGGAGCGACGCAACCTCGTGCTGCGTCTTCTGCAGCAGCAGCAGGTTATCGATCAGGAGCTGTATGACATGCTCAGCGCGCGTCCGCTGGGCGTACAGCCGCGCGGTGGGGTGATCTCTCCGCAGCCGGCGTTTATGCAGATGGTGCGTCAGGAGCTGCAGGCGAAACTGGGCGATAAAGTCAAAGATCTCTCCGGCGTGAAGATCTTTACCACCTTCGATTCCGTGGCGCAGGATGCGGCGGAAAAAGCGGCGATAGAGGGTATTCCGGCGCTGAAGAAACAGCGTAAGCTACCGGATCTGGAAACCGCGATGGTGGTTGTCGACCGCTTCACCGGAGAAGTACGGGCGATGGTCGGCGGGGCGGAGCCGCAGTTTGCTGGCTATAACCGCGCAATGCAGGCGCGCCGTTCGATTGGCTCGCTGGCAAAACCGGCGACCTATCTGACCGCGCTAAGTCAGCCGAATCAGTATCGTCTAAATACCTGGATCGCCGATGCGCCTATCTCGATTCGTCTGTCTAACGGCCAGACATGGTCGCCGCAGAACGACGATCGTCGCTACAGCGAGAGCGGGAAGGTGATGCTGGTTGACGCGCTGACGCGTTCAATGAACGTGCCGACGGTGAATCTCGGGATGGCGCTGGGCCTGCCGGCGGTGGTTGATACCTGGACTAAACTGGGCGCGCCCAGGAATCAGCTGAATGCGGTTCCTTCTATGCTGCTGGGGGCGCTGAACCTGACGCCGATTGAAGTGGCGCAGGCGTTCCAGACCATTGCCAGCGGTGGCAACCGCGCGCCGCTGTCAGCGCTGCGTTCGGTGATCGCTGAAGATGGTACCGTACTCTATCAAAGCTATCCGCAGGCGGAACGGGCGGTACCGGCGCAGGCGGCTTATATGACGCTCTGGACTATGCAGCAGGTGGTGCAGCGCGGTACCGGTCGTCAGCTGGGCGCGAAGTATCCGGGCCTGCATCTGGCGGGTAAAACCGGGACCACCAACAACAACGTTGATACCTGGTTTGCCGGTATTGACGGCGGTCAGGTGACCATTACCTGGGTGGGACGCGATAATAACCAGCCGACTAAGCTGTACGGCGCCAGCGGCGCAATGTCGATTTACCAGCGCTATCTGGCTAACCAGACGCCGACTCCGCTGGTCCTGACTCCGCCGGAAGATGTGGTGGATATGGGCGTCGATAGCAGCGGTAACTTTGTCTGCAGCGGCGGCATGCGTTCGCTTCCGGTATGGACGACCTCGCCGGACGCGCTTTGTCGCCAGGGCGAACTGATTCAACAGCAGCAGCTCCAGCAGCAGCAGGCGAATAATCCGTTCAATCAGTCCGGGCAACAGCCGCAACAGCAGCAAAATCAGCAGCAACCGCCGAAGCAGGAGAAGAGCGATGGCGTAGCGGGCTGGATTAAAGATATGTTCGGCGGTAATTAACTCGTCGTTGCATCCTGAAAGCCGGCGCCTTGTTGGTTGAGTGGGTGCAGGAATAGTGGCCCTCTAATACCTCAGTATTAGAGGGCCTTTTTATATCTGTAAATTAATTAACAGCCTTATAACCCCACAATTACCGTCTGGTTATTTATTCATCCTTTGATAGCCCGCAGGGGGCATATTTCTTGCCTTGCCGCGCTCGTTTCGCCTATTATGTCAGCCGTTATAATAATAATTCTCGTTTACGTTATCATTAACTTCTATCAGAGATATACCCATGGCGCGTCTTAAAACTGCTCAGCCAAATCACTCGCTGCGTAAAATCGCAGCTGTAGTAGCCACGGCGGTTAGCGGCATGTCTGTTTATGCACAGGCGGCAGTTGAACCGAAAGAAGAAACCATTACCGTAACCGCCGCTCCGGCTCCGCAGGAGAGCGCCTGGGGACCGGCAGCGACCATCGCGGCGAAACATTCGGCTACCGCAACAAAAACCGATACACCCATCGAAAAAACGCCGCAGTCTATTTCCGTGGTGACCCGCCAGGAAATGGAGATGAAGCAGCCGACGACGGTCAAAGAAGCGCTGGCCTATACCCCTGGCGTATTCTCGACCCGCGGCAGCTCAACCACCTATGATGTGGTGACGATTCGTGGTTTCACCACCTCAACGACGGTGAATACCAACCAGTATCTGGATGGGATGAAGCTGCAGGGTAATAACTATTCTGAAGTCTCAATGGACCCTTATTTCCTCGAACGCGTGGAAGTGATGCGCGGGCCAACGTCGGTGCTGTACGGCAACAGCAACCCTGGCGGCATCGTCAGCATGGTCAGCAAGCGTCCGACGACTGAACCGCTGAAAGAAATCCAATTTAAAATGGGTACCGATAACCTGTGGCAGACGGGCTTTGATTTCAGCGATGCCATTGATGAAGACGGCGTGTGGTCATATCGTCTGACCGGTTTAGGCCGCAGCCAGGATGCTCAGCAGCAGATGGCGAAATCAACCCGCTATGCGGTCGCTCCTTCCTTTAGCTGGCGTCCGGATGACAAAACGGACTTCACTTTCCTGAGTAATTTCCAGAGCGATCCGTATGCCGGGTATTACGGCTGGCTGCCGCGTGAAGGGACAGTGGTGCCCTATTACGACGCCAACGGTAAGGCGCATAAGCTGCCGACGGACTTTAACGAAGGCGAAGCGAACAATAAGATGTCTCGCCGTCAGCAGATGGTTGGCTACAGCTTCTCGCATCAGTTCGATGACACTTTCACCGTGCGTCAGAACCTGCGTTATGCCAACGCCCATACTCTGTATCGTTCAGTCTATGGCAACGGATATACGCCGACAGGCAAAATCAACCGTGCGTATGTTCGCTCCGATGAGAACCTTAATACGTTTACCGTTGATACCCAGTTGCAGTCTGATTTCGCTACCGGCGCGGTAGGGCACACCCTGTTAACCGGCGTAGACTATTCGCGCATGCGCAATGATGTGAACGCGGATTACGGGACGGCTTCCGCGATTGATATGCAGAACCCGCAGTATGGCAATGCAAACGTGAGCGTTAACTTCCCCTATTCAGTGCTGAACCGTATGGAGCAGACCGGTCTCTATGCCCAGGATCAGATGGCGTGGGATAAGTGGGTGATGACGCTGGGGGGCCGCTACGACTATGCGATGGCTTCAACCCTGACGCGCCCTGCGAATACCCTCGCCAAAAATCACGATCAGCAATTCACCTGGCGCGGCGGCATTAACTATCTGTTTGATAATGGTATCTCGCCATACTTCAGCTACAGCCAGTCTTTTGAGCCGGTTTCCGGATCGTCGCGGGATGGCAAACCTTTCGATGCTTCCCACGGCGAGCAGTATGAAGCCGGCGTGAAGTACGTACCGAAGGATATGCCGGTGGTGCTGACCGCCGCAGTATATCAGCTGACCAAAGATAAAAACCTGACGGCGGATCCGAACAACGCCTCATTCAGTATCCAGACGGGCGAAATCCGCTCTCGCGGGATTGAGCTGGAGGCGAAAGCGGCGGTTAATGCCAATATTAACGTGACGGCTTCTTACACCTATACGGATGCTCAGTACCAGCACGACACCACCTTTAACGGCAAGCGTCCGGCAGAAGTCCCGCGCAATATGGCCTCGCTGTGGGCAGATTATACTTTCCACGAAACCGCGCTGAGCGGTCTGACAGTGGGCGCCGGTGCTCGCTATGTCGGTTCAACGGTAAGTTATTACAAAAACGATACTTCGACCGGGAAAAAAGACGACTCCTTCAACGTCGCGGGCTACGCGTTAATGGATGCCACCGTGAAATACGATCTCGCGCGCTTTGGTTTGCCGGGCTCGTCGATCGGAGTCAACGTCAATAACCTGTTCGATCGTGAATACGTTTCCAGCTGCTACAGCGAATACGCATGTTACTGGGGCGCTGAGCGTCAGGTTGTGGCGACCGCGACTTTCCGTTTCTAACCACTTAACGGGCGCGGTTCGCCGCGCCTCTTACCAGGTTCCGTTATGCAGGAAAACATTCCGCACTCCGATACGACGTTTTCACTGGACCGCGTGACCTTCCGCGTGCCCGGCCGAACGCTGCTGCATCCTCTGTCGTTAACCTTCCCGGCGGGAAAAGTCACGGGCCTGATTGGCCATAACGGCTCCGGCAAATCGACGCTGCTGAAAATGCTTGGCCGCCATCAGCCGCCTTCGGACGGGGAGGTTTTGCTTGACGGTCAGCCGCTCGATAGCTGGGGCAGTAAAGCCTTTGCCCGCAAGGTGGCTTATCTGCCGCAGCAGTTGCCCCCGGCGGAAGGCATGACGGTGCGCGAACTGGTGGCTATCGGCCGCTACCCGTGGCACGGGGCTCTGGGGCGTTTTGGCGCGGCGGACCGGGAAAAAGTGGAAGAGGCGATTGCGCTGGTCGGGCTAAAACCGCTGGCCCATCGACTGGTGGACAGCCTCTCCGGCGGCGAACGCCAGCGCGCGTGGATTGCCATGCTGGTGGCCCAGGATAGCCGCTGCCTGCTGCTCGATGAACCCACCTCGGCGCTGGATATCGCTCACCAGGTGGATGTGCTGGCGCTGGTTCATCGCCTGAGCCAGCAGCGCGGGCTGACGGTGATCGCCGTACTGCATGATATCAATATGGCGGCGCGCTACTGCGACTATCTGGTTGCGCTGCGCGGCGGTGAAATGATCGCTCAGGGAACGCCCGCGGAGCTGATGCGCAGCGAAACTCTGGAACAAATTTACGGTATCCCGATGGGGATCCTGCCGCATCCGGCTGGCGCAGCGCCGGTAAGTTTTGTCTATTGATGGAAAACCTCACACTCATCACGCGGCGGCGCCTGCTGACCGCGATGGCGCTGTCGCCGCTGCTGTGGCAGATGCGCGGCGCGCGGGCGGCGGAAGTTGATCCGCAGCGTATTGTCGCGCTCGAATGGCTGCCGGTAGAGCTGCTGCTGGCGCTGGGCGTCACGCCCTACGGCGTTGCCGATATCCCTAACTACAGGCTGTGGGTCAATGAACCGGCGCTGCCTGATTCGGTGATTGATGTTGGGCTGCGCACCGAACCCAATCTGGAACTGCTGACGCAGATGAAGCCGTCGTTTCTGGTCTGGTCGGCAGGGTACGGCCCGGCGGCGGAAAAGCTGGCGCGTATTGCGCCCGGACGAGGATTCACCTTCAGCGACGGCAAGCGTCCGCTGATGATGGCTCAGCAGTCGCTTAGCGAAATGGCTGACCTGATCGGCAGGCAGCAGGAAGCGAAGCGCCATCTGGCGGAATTTGACGCGCTGATGGAGAGCCTGCGTCCGCGCTTTGCCCGCCGCGGCGATCGCCCGCTGCTGATGATTACCCTGCTTGATACCCGCCACGTGCTGGTCTTTGCGCAGAACTGTCTGTTCCAGGAAGTGCTCGACCGCTTTGCCATCAAAAATGCCTGGCAGGGCGAGACCACCTTCTGGGGCAGCGTCACCGTCGGTATTGACCGGCTGGCGGCCTACAGAGATGCCGACGTTATCTGCTTCGATCACGGCAATGCGCGGGAGATGGCGCAGCTCACGGCGACGCCGCTGTGGCAAGCGATGCCGTTTGTTCGCGCAGGGCGTTTTCAGCGCGTCCCGGCGGTGTGGTTCTATGGCGCGACGCTATCGGCGATGCATTTTGCCCGCGTGCTGGCCGACGCTCAGGGGGGCCCTGTGTGAGATCGCGTATTTCGCCTTTGGCGACATCTCTGCTGTTAACTCTGCTTATCGTCGCTGCTGCGCTGACGCTGTTCAACCTCAACGTGGTGCTGCCGCGAAGCGAATGGGGGCAGGCGCTGTGGCAGCCTAATATCGATAATATCGCTCAGATGCTGTTCCACTACAGCCTGCTGCCGCGGCTGGTTATATCGTTGCTCGTCGGCGCCGGGCTGGGGCTGGTGGGCGTGCTGTTCCAGCAGGTGCTACGTAACCCGCTGGCGGAACCGACGACGCTCGGCGTAGCGACCGGGGCGCAGCTGGGCATGACGGTCACCACGCTGTGGGCGATCCCTGGCGTGCTGGCGTCGCAGTTCGCCGCGCTTGCCGGGGCGTGCATTGTCGGCGCGCTGGTGTTTGGTGTGTCGTGGGGCAAACGCCTCTCGCCGGTGACGTTGATTCTGGCTGGGCTGGTAGTCAGCCTGTACTGCGGCGCGCTTAATCAACTGATGGCGATCTTCCATCACGATCAGCTGCAAAGTATGTTCCTGTGGAGCACCGGAACCCTGACCCAGACCGACTGGAGCGTGGCGCAGCGACTGTGGCCGCAGCTGCTGGGCGGAGCCATTTTAACGCTGCTGCTGCTGCGTCCGCTGACCCTGATGGGGCTGGACGACGGCGTGGCGCGCAACCTCGGACTGGCGCTCTCGCTGGCACGGCTGGGGGCGTTGACCCTGGCGATTGTCATCAGCGCCCTGTTGGTGAATGCGGTGGGGATTATTGGCTTTATCGGCCTGTTCGCGCCGCTGCTGGCGAAGATGCTGGGCGCTCGTCGTCTGCTATCGCGCCTGCTGCTGGCGGCGCTGATTGGCGCGCTGCTGCTGTGGCTCTCCGATCAGGTTATCCTCTGGCTGGCCCGGGTGTGGATGGAAGTCTCCACCGGTTCGGTAACCGCCCTGATTGGCGCGCCGCTGCTGCTATGGCTGCTGCCGCGCCTGCGCAGCATTAGCGCGCCGGTGATGAACGGCGGCGCCAGGGTGCAGGCTGAACGGCAACATGTGCTGTGGTTCGCGCTGGGCGGGCTGGCGCTGCTGCTGCTGGCCATCGTCGCTGCGCTGGCTTTCGGCCGCGATGCGCAGGGCTGGCACTGGGCCAGCGGTACGCTACTGGATGAGCTAATGCCCTGGCGCTGGCCGCGCATTCTGGCGGCGCTGTTCGCTGGCGTAATGCTGGCGGTAGCGGGCTGCATTATCCAGCGTTTGACCGGTAATCCGATGGCCAGTCCGGAAGTGCTCGGCATCAGCTCAGGCGCGGCGTTTGGCGTGGTGGTGATGCTGTTCTTTGTGCCGGGGAATGCCTTTGGCTGGCTGCTGCCCGCCGGTAGCCTCGGAGCGGCGGCGACGCTGCTGATCATCCTGATTGCCGCCGGACGCGGCGGGTTCTCGCCGCATCGCATGCTGCTGGCAGGGATGGCGCTGAGCACGGCGTTTACCATGCTGCTGATGATGCTGCAGGCCAGCGGCGATCCGCGAATGGCGCAAATCCTGACGTGGATTTCCGGCTCAACCTACAGCGCCACGCCGGAACTCGTGATGCGCAGCGGCGCGGTGATGCTTGTTCTGCTTACGCTGACGCCATTTTGCCGACGCTGGCTGACGATTCTGCCGCTGGGCGGCGAGGCGGCGAGGGCGGTCGGCATGGCGCTGACGCCGTCACGTATCGGGCTACTGCTGCTGGCGGCATGTTTGACCGCGGCCGCAACGCTAACGATTGGCCCCCTCAGCTTCGTGGGATTAATGGCGCCGCATATTGCGCGTATGATGGGATTCCGGCGTACGATGCCGCATATGGCGATCTCCGGCCTGATTGGCGGGGTGCTGCTGGTGTTCGCCGACTGGTGCGGCCGGATGCTGATGTTTCCGTATCAGATCCCGGCGGGATTGCTGTCGACGTTTATCGGCGCGCCGTACTTTATCTATCTGTTGAGAAAGCAGAGTCGGTAGCTTTTCATCATCGCGATGCCCGGCGGGCGTCGCGATGTTATCCCTTTTTTGCCCGGATTCAGTTAGGACTAACTGCGGAATTCTGCAACTGCTCTAATTCGTTTTCCGTCACGACCGCGCTGCCCCATATAGCTAAAAAACACTTTTAGCTGCTCGGCGGTAGTGTATCCCGCGTTAAGCATGCTCGAGCAGCAACATGAGATCCCGCTGGCGAATATGCTTCTGCAGGAGCTCCAGGATCGCAATACGCCGGTGCTGCATATTGGTATGGACCAGTAGCTGTTTAAAAATGGCGTCATGTGGTGTAGGGGACGATTGTGTTGTCATTCTGAGCAATCCTTGCGGCTGAGTTTCCGCTGAGAATCTGCTTTTGCCTGCCCATTGTCTGCCGACGATTTTGGGTTCTACGAGGCGGGATGATGACAATCTTTCGAAGCGATCGCGCTTGCAGATTGTTATGCGTGAACCCACGCAAATTGAGGCTTTGCGGCGAGATGACAGAGATATTGCCGGGACTGGGCAGTCCCGGCAATCAGGGTTACAGCTTCGCGAAGGCGTTACGCGCTGCGGCGACGGTATTGTCGATATCCTCTTCGCTATGAGCGATAGACATAAAGCCCGCTTCAAACGCCGACGGCGCCAGGTAGACGCCCTCTTCCAGCATCAGGTGGAAGAAGCGTTTAAACCGTTCTACATCGCACTTCACCACGTCCTGGTAGCAGGTCACGCTTGGCGCATCGGTAAAGAAAATGCCGAACATGCCGCCGACGTTATTCACCACCAGCGGAATACCGGCATCGCGAGCGGCGTCCAGCAGGCCCTGTGCCAGCTGGTTGGTGAGTTCAGTTAGCGTCTCATGTACGCCGGGCTGCGCCACTTCGCTTAAGCAGGCGAAACCTGCCGCCATGGCGATGGGGTTGCCGGAGAGGGTACCTGCCTGGTAAACCGGGCCGGTCGGAGCAAGGGCATCCATCACCTCGCGGCGACCGCCGAATGCGCCAACCGGCATACCGCCGCCGATGACTTTGCCAAGGCAGGTCAAATCCGGCACCACGCCGTAGTAATCCTGCGCGCCCGCCAGCGCCACGCGGAAGCCAGTCATGACTTCATCAATAATCAGCAGAGCGCCGAATTCGTCGCACAGCGCGCGCAGGCCCGGCAGAAACTCCGGCAGCGGTGGAATACAGTTCATATTACCGGCCACCGGCTCAACGATGATGCAGGCAATATCCTGTGGATACTGTTCGAACGCAGCGCGGACCGAGGCCAGATCGTTATAGGTGCAGGTCAGGGTATGTTTGGCGAAATCCGCTGGCACGCCCGGCGAGTTCGGCTGGCCAAGCGTCAGCGCGCCTGAACCGGCTTTCACCAGCAGGCAGTCGGCGTGGCCGTGGTAGCAGCCTTCGAACTTGATAATTTTGTCGCGACCGGTAAAGCCGCGCGCCAGGCGGATGGCGCTCATAGTGGCTTCGGTACCGGAGTTCACCATCCGGACCATATCCATGGTCGGGACCAGTTCGGTGACCAGCGCCGCCATTTTAACTTCCATCTCCGTCGGCGCGCCAAAACTCAGGCCGCGCTCGGCAGCTTCAATAACCGCATTGCGGATTGCCGGATGGTTATGGCCCAGCACCATTGGGCCCCAGGAGCCGACATAATCGATATACGCTTTACCATCGACGTCGTAGAGATATGCGCCGTCGGCGCGCTCAATAAACAGCGGTGTGCCGCCGACGCCGGTGAAGGCGCGTACCGGAGAGTTCACGCCGCCGGGGATAAGTTCACGCGCAGCATTATACAGATTTTCAGATTTGCTCATTACCGGGGTCCTGGTTCGTGAAAAATGTTTTGTCGACTATTCTAAGTTATTCCAGGAAGGTTATGAAAGTTTTGCCCAATTGAAACAATGGGGGCGCAGCGCATTTTTTTGACGACGGAGCCTGTCCGGTTGGCTAGAATGCCCTTCTTTCTATTTGTATTACTAATCATTGATAATGGCATGAAAGCAGAAAATCCCTCTTCTTCAGCACATCAGTTCGTACGCGTTCGCCGCAGCGATGCCGTGCGTCGGTTGATTCAGCGTGATAAAACGCCGCTGGCGGTGTTATTGATGGCGGCCGTTGTCGGAACGCTGGCGGGGCTGGTTGGCGTCGCGTTTGAGAAAAGCGTCAATTGGGTGCAAAACGTGCGCATTGGCGCGCTGGTAGAGGTGGCAGACCACTGGTTTCTGGTCTGGCCGCTGGCTTTTATCCTCTCCGCTTTGCTGGCGATGGTGGGCTATTTCCTCGTCCGTCGTTTTGCGCCGGAAGCAGGCGGCTCTGGGATCCCGGAAATTGAAGGCGCGCTGGAGGAATTGCGTCCCGTTCGCTGGTGGCGCGTGCTGCCGGTGAAGTTTATCGGCGGCATGGGCACGTTGGGCGCGGGGATGGTGCTGGGGCGCGAAGGGCCGATGGTGCAGCTTGGGGGCAATCTTGGGCGCATGGTGGTGGACGTCTTCCGCATGCGCAGCCCGGAAGCGCGTCATACGCTTCTGGCGACCGGCGCCGCCGCGGGGCTCTCCGCCGCTTTTAACGCGCCGCTGGCCGGGATTCTGTTTATTATTGAAGAGATGCGCCCGCAGTTTCGCTACAACCTGATCTCCATTAAAGCCGTGTTTACCGGCGTGATTATGGCAACCATCGTTTTCCGTATCTTCAATGGCGATAAAGCGGTTATCGAGGTCGGTAAGCTCAGCAATGCGCCGGTCAACACGCTGTGGCTGTATTTGATCCTTGGGATGATTTTTGGCTGCGTGGGTCCGTTGTTTAATACGCTGGTGCTGCGTACCCAGGATATGTTCCAGCGGATTCACGGCGGCAACATCAAGAAATGGGTGCTGATTGGCGGCCTGATCGGCGGTAGCTGCGGCGTGCTGGGACTGATTCAGCCGGCAGCGTCCGGCGGCGGTTTTAACCTGATCCCCATCGCCGCGGCGGGCAATTTTTCCGTTGGCCTGCTGCTATTTATTTTTATCGCGAGGGTGATTACCACGCTGCTCTGCTTCTCTTCCGGCGCGCCGGGCGGAATTTTTGCCCCGATGCTGGCGCTGGGGACGCTGCTGGGTACGGCGTTTGGTATGGCAGCGACGCCGCTGTTTCCGGCGTATCATCTGGATGCGGGAACCTTTGCCATTGCCGGTATGGGGGCGCTGCTTGCCGCCTCGGTCCGCGCGCCGTTGACCGGTATCGTGCTGGTGCTGGAGATGACCGATAATTATCAGCTCATTTTGCCAATGATTATTACCTGCCTCGGCGCAACACTATTGGCACAATTCCTCGGCGGTAAGCCTTTATACTCGACTATTCTGCAGCGTACTCTCGCAAAACAAAAAGCGGAACAGGAAGCCAGGGCGCAGCCTGTCGGCGGGGAGAATACTTGAACGATTTACTCGGGTATTAGATAATGGCTCAAAAGGTCGGGTTATTCTTTAACCGGTCAGAAGTATCAATGGGAGCATAAAATGAGTGATGACGTAGCGTTGCCGCTGGAGTTTACCGAAGCCGCAGCGATTAAAGTAAAAGACCTGATTGCGGATGAAGACAATCCGAACCTGAAACTGCGCGTGTACATCACCGGCGGTGGCTGCAGCGGTTTCCAGTACGGCTTCACCTTTGACGATCAGGTTAACGAAGGCGATATGACTATCGAGAAGCAGGGCGTCGGCCTGGTGGTTGACCCAATGAGCCTGCAGTATCTGGTCGGCGGCGCCGTCGATTATACCGAGGGACTGGAAGGTTCGCGTTTTATCGTGACCAACCCGAATGCGAAAAGCACCTGCGGCTGCGGCTCCTCATTCAGCGTCTAAAGATAGTGCGATCGTGAGCCCCTTCTTCCACAGGGAGAGGGAGCAAACATTAAAAACGGTAACGTTAAGGTTACCGTTTTGCTTTTATTACCGTCCATTCTCATCAAGCGCAAACGTTGGCAGCTTCAGGTGCCAGCGGATTGCCGCCAGCCGAATCACCAGCGTAACCACCATCCCTGACATCGCCGCGTTTTCTAACGGAACCTGGAAGGTGTAGTGCGCCGTTGCGTGTACGATACCGCCAACGATGCAGGCGGTCGCGTAGATTTCCGTACGCAGAATCATCGGGATTTCGCGCGCCAGCACGTCGCGAATAATCCCTCCACCGACGCCGGTGACGACGCCCATGCAGATGGCCACCAGCGGTCCGCTATGGGCAAGGAAGGCTTTGTTGACGCCGATCCCGACAAATACAGCCAGGCCGACGGCGTCCAGTACCGGCAACACCCATTTCGGTAACCGACGCGGCTGGCGCACCAGCAGGATAGTCAGCATACTGGTGACCATCGCCACTACCAGATCGGTAGGATCTTTAACCCAAAATACCGGGCCGTTAGCAAGGGCCATATCACGAATGGTTCCGCCGCCCACTGCGGTCACCACGCCTAATACCAGCACGCCGAAAGGGTCCATGCGCAGCTTTCCAGCCAGCAGGACGCCAGAGATGGCAAACACGGCGGTGCCAATAATATCCAGCCAATAGACAAGCATCGTCAGTTCCCACTTATAGTCTACCCCATCAGGCTATTTCATTTGCCAGTTTGACCCTGGTCAGCGCTGACGAACCTCACGTACTGCGTGTACGCTGCGGTTGTTCCTCGCTGTGTTCCAGACTGTCTGCAACAATTGCGCCTGGTGGGATAGGTTCTGAGCACCTGGGTTATCAGGTGATTATTTTACCTGTTCGAGCGCAGTACAGAGTTGTTTTGCGGCGAGGATAATACGTGGGCTCGCGCGTTCAAACCAGTCGCCATGTAGCGCAATAAAAGAAATTTTTAGCTGATTCTGCCAATAGCGCTCAACGGCGGGAAGTTTACTGGCATCGCCGGCGATAACGATAGCCTGCGGCTGCCTTGCCAGCACCTGTTCACGGCTAACCTGCGGCCAGGGAACCCGGCTGGCGGCAAAAATGTTTTCTCCCCCGCACAGCGTCAGAACCTGATCCTGAATCGAGCCTTTGCTGGTCGTAAAGAGAGGGTTGGCGCCGAACTGTAAAAAAACGCGTTTTTTCGGCACGTTGGCATAGCGGGCTTTCAGCTTCTGGTACTCACTTTGCATATTCTGCGCCGCCTGCTGCGCCTTTTCCGGCTGCGGGCTCCACTGCGCCAGCTGGCGAAGCGTCGCGATAATGTCTTCAATGGTCGACGTTTCGACCCAGATGACTTTTATCCCGAGCGAGCTTAGCTGATTGACCTGCCGCTCAGCGTTACCGCCGCGCCAGGCCAGCACCAGGTCGGGTTTGAGGGCGACGATACGTTCCAGATTCATCCCCTGCCAGCTGGAGACCTGCTCTATCTTTGCGGCTTCAGGGGGATAATCGGAATAACTGCTGACGCCAACTGGCGTAATGCCGGCGGCAAACGCCAGTTCTGTATTGGCGGGAGAGAGCGTCACCACCCGCGGCGCGGCGAAAAGCCACGCCGGGGCGAGCAGCAGCAGGGCGGCAAGCTCCGTTATAAACGACTTAGCCACGGGCCAGGTGCTGCACCAGGTTTTCCACCATCAGGGTGGATTGTTTCGCGGCAACGGCGAGAAACTCGTCGAAGCTGAGATGCGACTGCTGATCGGCAACATCGGAGATGGCGCGAACGACTACAAAAGGTACGCCATAGTTGTGGCAGACGTGCGCGATGGCCGTGGCTTCCATTTCTACCGCGACGGCCTGCGGGAAGTTGTGACGGATTTTTGCGAGACCAATGGAACCATTGATGAAAGCATCGCCGCTGACGATGAGCCCGCGTACCGCGTTAAGGTTGAGCGCTTTGATGCAGGTCTCTGCGGCGGCAATCAGCTTCTCATCGGCTTTGAAACCGGCCGGACAGCCCGGCAGCTGACCATACTCATAGCCAAACGCGGTAACATCCGCATCGTGATAGCGCGTTTCGTCGGAAACGACGATGTCGCCGACCTTCAGGGTTGATGCCAGACCGCCCGCAGAACCGGTGTTGATAATCACATCCGGCTTACAGTGTTCCATCAACAGGGTCGCGCCCATTGCGGCGGCAACTTTGCCGATACCCGATTTCAACAGAGCGACGTCAATACCCTGAAGCTGGCCGGTGTAGATTTCGCTGCCGCCGATAGTGATAGTCTGGCGGTTGTCGATTTTGTCGCGCAGAAGGGTAACTTCCTCTTCCATTGCGCCAATAATGCCGATTTTCATAGATTTACTCGCGATGTGTGGGTTTTAGCGGCATAGTCTATCATGCGCTTAGAAGGAAACGTTATTGCTCGCTCGGGGGAGATCATGGCTAAGATCGATTTTCGCAACAAGATTAACTGGCGTCGCCGCTACCGTTCACCGCAGGGCGTTGAGACGGAGCGAGAAATCCTGCGAATTTTCGAAAGCGATCGCGGGCGCATCATTAACTCGCCGGCGATCCGCCGGCTGCAGCAAAAAACTCAGGTTTTCCCGCTGGAGCGCAACGCTGCGGTGCGTACGCGGTTGACCCACTCCCTGGAAGTTCAGCAGGTGGGCCGCTATATCGCTAAAGAGGTGCTGAGCCGGCTGAAAGAGCAGAAGCTGCTCGAACGCTACGGGCTGGATGAGCTCACCGGGCCGTTTGAGAGCATTGTTGAAATGGCCTGCCTGATGCACGATATCGGCAATCCGCCATTTGGTCATTTTGGCGAGGCGGCAATTAACGATTGGTTCAGCCAGCGGCTTTTTCCCGGCGATGCGGCCACCCAGCCGTTAACCGATGATCGCTGCGTGGTTGCGGCGTTGCGCCTGCAGGAAGGCGATAGCCAACTGAATGAGCTTCGCCGTAAAGTTCGCCAGGATTTGTGCTGGTTTGAGGGAAATGCGCAGGGCATTCGGTTAGTGCATACGCTGATGCGAATGAATCTGACCTGGGCGCAGGTGGGCTGTATTTTAAAATATACCCGTCCGGCATGGTGGCGCGGGGAACCGCCGGCCAGCCACAATTATTTAATGAAGAAACCTGGTTATTATTTAGCCGAAGAAGGCTATGTTGCGAGGTTGCGTAAAGAACTGGATCTGGCTCCTTACAATCGATTCCCATTAACGTGGATTATGGAAGCCGCGGATGATATCTCATATTGCGTTGCCGACCTTGAGGATGCGGTAGAAAAACGCATCTTCAGCGTAGAGCAGCTTTATCAGCATCTCTATGAGGCCTGGGGGGGTCACGAAAAAGGCTCCTTGTTTAATCAAGTTGTCGAAAACGCCTGGGAGAAATCGCGTGCGAATTCTCTGAGTCGCAGCACTGAAGATCAGTTTTTTATGTATTTACGGGTGAATACGCTCAATAGGCTGGTACCGTACGCGGCGCGTCGGTTTATTGATAACCTGGAGAAGATTTTCAGCGGCGATTTTAATCACGCGCTGCTTGAAGACGATAGTGATTGCAGTCAGCTGCTTGAGCTATACAAAAATGTTGCGGTAAAACATGTGTTTAGCCATCCTGACGTTGAGCAGCTGGAACTGCAAGGTTATCGAGTGATTAGTGGTTTGTTAGATATATACCAGCCGTTGCTAAAATTATCGCTCGATGAGTTTAGTCTGCTGGTGGAAAAAGAGCGGGTGCGGAGTTTACCGATTGCTTCGCGTCTGTTCCAGAAACTTTCGACTCGCCATCGGCTGGCTTACGTCGAGGCCGTAAATAAGATTTCACGCAGTAATCCGGAATTTCCGGTGATGGAATATTATTATCGCTGTCGTCTCATTCAGGACTATATCAGCGGAATGACCGACTTGTATGCATGGGATGAATATCGTCGCCTGATGGCCGTAGAATAAGGCTGAGTTTTGTAAAGACGGACAATAAATTTTTACTTTTACCAAAACTTCATTCCGGAACTTCGCGCTATAAAATGACTCTGATAGTCACCTACACAGCAACTATTCGTTATCTGAAATCGAGATTGAAACATATGAAAAAAACCACGTTAGCAATGAGTGCCCTGGCTCTGAGTTTAGGTCTGGCGTTGTCCCCTCTCTCTGCGAGCGCGGCGGAAACAGCTTCTTCGGCAACTAATGCGCAGCAGATGCCAAGCCTGGCGCCGATGCTGGAAAAAGTGATGCCGTCGGTCGTGAGCATTAACGTTGAGGGGAGCACCACCGTTAATACGCCGCGGATGCCGCGAAACTTCCAGCAGTTCTTTGGCGATAATTCACCATTCTGCCAGGATGGTTCACCGTTCCAGAGCTCTCCGTTCTGTCAGGGCGGCGGACAAGGCGGCGCGCCGGGCGGTAACGGCGGACAGCAGCAGAAATTTATGGCCCTCGGTTCCGGGGTCATCATTGATGCCGCTAAAGGCTATGTCGTCACCAACAACCACGTCGTGGATAACGCGACAACCATTAAAGTTCAGCTGAGCGATGGCCGTAAGTTCGACGCGAAAGTCGTCGGCAAAGACCCGCGTTCTGATATTGCGCTGATTCAAATTCAGGATCCGAAAAACCTGAGCGCGATTAAACTGGCGGACTCTGACGCTCTGCGCGTCGGCGATTACACCGTAGCGATCGGTAACCCGTTTGGTCTGGGCGAAACCGTGACCTCGGGGATCGTCTCCGCGTTAGGTCGTAGCGGCCTGAACGTTGAAAACTATGAGAACTTTATCCAGACCGATGCGGCCATTAACCGCGGTAACTCCGGCGGCGCGTTGGTTAACCTGAACGGCGAGCTGATCGGTATCAACACCGCGATTCTGGCGCCGGACGGCGGCAACATTGGTATCGGCTTCGCTATTCCGAGCAACATGGTGAAAAACCTTACCGATCAGATGGTTAAGTTTGGCCAGGTGAAGCGCGGTGAGCTGGGTATCATGGGTACCGAGCTGAATTCCGAGCTGGCGAAAGCGATGAAAGTTGATGCGCAGCGCGGCGCGTTCGTCAGCCAGGTCATGCCAAACTCGGCCGCCGCTAAGGCGGGCATTAAAGCCGGCGATGTGATTACCACGCTGAACGGTAAATCGATCAGCAGCTTCGCCGCTCTGCGTGCCCAGGTGGGTACCATGCCGATCGGCAGCAAAGTCGAGCTTGGCCTGCTGCGCGACGGTAAGCCGGTGACGGTGACCGTTGAGCTGCAGCAGAGCAACCAGAATCAGGTTGATTCCAGCACGATCTTCAACGGTATTGAAGGTGCGGAAATGAGCAACAAAGGCCAGGACAAAGGCGTCGTGGTGAGCAACGTGAAAGCGGGCACTCCGGCGGCGCAGATTGGCCTGAAAAAAGGCGATATCATCGTTGGCGCTAACCAGCAACCGGTGAAAAATATTGCCGACCTGCGCAAAATCTTTGATGCCAAGCCCTCTGTTCTGGCGCTGAACATTCAGCGCGGCGATGCGACTATTTATCTGCTGATGCAGTAATTCGTCGCCGTCTGCAAAGCCCCTTCTCTCCTTGCGGAGGGAAGGGGCTTTTTCTTTCTGCTGAGGGTTCCATTTTTGGTTCTGTGACATCTTCCACAACTCCATACTTCTCTCCCCGGCTTTGGGCAAATGCACAATGCGGCGTTTTGCCAACTCTTCTATGCTGGTAGCCTGCTCACGGGAGGGTTACATGGCTGGCTGGCATCTTGATACCAAAATGGCGCAGGATATCGTGGCGCGCACGATGCGCATCATTGATACCAATATTAACGTGATGGATGCCCGAGGGCGCATTATCGGCAGCGGTGACCGCGAGCGAATTGGTGAATTGCACGAAGGGGCGCTGCTGGTGCTTTCTCAGGGACGGGTTGTCGACATTGATGATGCTGTTGCCCGCCACCTGCACGGCGTGCGTCAGGGGATCAATCTGCCGCTGCGTCTGGAAGGGGAGATCGTTGGCGTAATCGGTCTGACCGGAGAACCGGAGTCGCTGCGCAAATACGGGGAACTGGTTTGTATGACCGCCGAGATGATGCTGGAACAATCGCGGCTGATGCATCTCCTGGCCCAGGATAGCCGTTTGCGTGAAGAGCTGGTCATGAACCTGATTCAGGCGGAAGAGAACACGCCGGCGCTGACTGAGTGGGCGCAGCGTCTGGGGATCGATCTCAATCAACCGCGCGTCGTGGCGATGATTGAAGTAGATAGCGGCCAGCTGGGCGTCGATAGCGCGATGGCGGAACTGCAGCAGCTGCAAACCGCGCTGACCACGCCGGATCGTAATAATCTGGTGGCCATTGTCTCGCTGACCGAGATGGTGGTGCTGAAGCCCGCGCTGAATGCCTTTGGGCGCTGGGATGCAGAAGATCACTGCAAACGCGTTGAGCAGCTAATTAGCCGGATGAAAGAGAACGGTCAGCTGCGTTTTCGCGTGGCGCTGGGCAATTTCTTTACCGGGCCGGGCAGCATTGCTCGCTCGTACCGCACCGCCCGAACCACGATGATGGTCGGCAAGCAGCGGATGCCCGAAAGCCGTAGCTATTTCTACCAGGATTTGATGCTGCCGGTCCTGCTGGATAGCCTGCGCGGTGGCTGGCAGGCCAATGAGCTGGCGCGCCCGCTGGTTCGCCTGAAGGCGATGGATAACAACGGCCTGCTGCGCCGTACTTTACAGGCATGGTTTCGTCATAACGTGCAGCCGTTGGCGACCTCCAAAGCGCTATTTATCCATCGTAATACGCTGGAATATCGCTTGAACCGTATTTCTGAACTGACGGGGCTGGATTTAGGAAATTTTGACGATCGTCTGCTGCTGTATATTGCGCTCCAGTTGGATGAGCAGCGTTAAAAACACTCCCGCCGCAGGCGGGAGTGGGAATGGCGGATTACAGGCGCTGCAGTCCGCGGGTCGTGACTTGCCAGGAGACGGTATTAGGCTGTGCCCAGGAATGACCATTTAACGGATTGATGATGACGGAGCGATCTCCGGCTTCGGCATGAAAGACTTCGACGATATAGCCTTCATCGAGTATTGCCGTATCTATATAATCGCCAAGCTGCGATGAGCCTTTAATGGACTGGCGATAAACCACCGAGCCGCGCGTATTGTAGACATTTACCGTGGCATAGGTCGTCGTAAATTGCTTATTCGGCACCCCAGGGCTGGCGGTAAAGGTCAGCGCGCCGCCGCCAATATCCATCTCCATCGTCGCGAAACGGGTATTATTTTCGCCGAGCAGTTGCCAGGTGAAGAGATCGCCGTAAAGCTCTGTTGCCCCCTCCTCAGCATCAGGGGTTTCCTCATCCTGCTCCTCGGGTATAAGCGAACAGGTCGTCAGCCCATCCTTCACTACCCGCCAGCGGTTGTGTTGCTTCAGCGTAACTGCGCGATGAGTCGTATCATTGCAGGCGCTGGAGCGGAATGGCTCATCATGGAAAACCTCAATGATCATGTTTTCAGCGAGCGCGATAGTCTCGCTGTTAGCCAGGTTATTGGTCGCTCCGGCATAGCTGCGGTGATAAACCACCGTTTCGTCTGCTCCGGTTACCGTAATGCTGGCATAGGTATGGGAGACATAATACGGGTGCGGCGCGCCGGTACGCGTGGCGACCGTCATTGTGTGCTGCTGATTATCGATAACGATCTGGCAAAAATCTTTATTGCCTTGCCCTCTGAGATTGAGGGTAACGCTTTTGCCCGTCAGTTCGCCCGGTTCGCTATTATCCTGAGGCAGGACGTCGGCATACTCTTTGAGCAATTTGCTGCGCCGAGGCTCTTCCATACGAGAGAGCAGCAGCCAGAGATCGTTTTTACTTACGCTCTCTTCCTGCGCCAGCAGTGAAGGCTGGCTACGTATCGTCTGAGCGTTGTGTTCGAAAATAGCCTGTAAGTCATCCGCCGGATTATTGTCGAGGATAAAGTTATAAAGCCCATTATCATCAATGCGCATCAGCTGGAATTTCTCACCTGCGACCAGCGTTAAATATCCCGGAGAGGCTTTCAGCCGTCCCGGCTCGACGTGAGTAATATATAAGTGATAGTGAGGACCGAAGGGAATAATCTCCTTACCGGTGGCGCAGTTCGTGCCGTTCATTTTGCGCTCAAATACCTTTTCGCCGCTGGCGGAAAGGACGCATACGCCAGCATAGAGCGTATCGGGATAGTAGCTATGCGGCGTGGCGCTGATAACGTTTAGAATAAGTTGCTGATTTTCATAGTCGATATCAAGGCGCGCAAATGGCGCATCGCCAAGACCTAAAAAGCTCATCGTGACGTTACGCACGCTGGTATCGCTTTGTCGGGTGTAGTTGACGGTAGCCGTATTGATGCCTTCTTTGACGACGATATGGCTGATGTCCGGACGATATTTTTGTGAACGGCCTTTCGGTGGATCGATCTGGTAAATGCCGATGGGAAGGTCATTCAGGGTCAAGGTGTTATCATCGACTATCAGTGAATAACGCGTACCGCAATTATCCTTAATAGTCAGCGTCCGACCATAGATTTGATCCGGCTGGTCGATATTGAGCGTCAGCGATAGCGTACCTGTTTTACCTAAAGCCGCCAGTTCGCTGTTATCCACCAGCCAGACGAAAGAGTCCAGCCCCAGCTGGCGACGTGCGCTATCCCATTCATTTTGTGGCAGAAGAAGATATAGCGGATAAAGCGGTTTTGCCGCCAGCGTAGCGATATATTCCCGAGTGGCGTTTTCCAGGGGGAGACCGCCTAGCGCAATGAACGGAGTGACATCATACCCTGCGGCGGTAGCAATAGCGGTAGCCAGCATATCGGCAAGCTGGTGATCCGATGGCTGGAAGCCATTGCTATTGGCTAGTATACGATAGTTCTGGTTGAAGGCGCGGAAGGCTTTAGTTCCCGCTTTGAGCAGCATCAGCATCAGAAATTGCAGACGCGGACGCAGGCCCCAGCGGGCGACGGGCGTCTGGTCTTTAATACAGGTCATCAGCTGAACTTCCTGCACGGCCTGCTGACCATAGTCATAGAGCCAGCCATCAATATAGAGATGATCGTCCTGGCTCAGCGTGAGCTGCTGGTAGAAAGAAGCGTAAATGTTGTTCCACACTTCGTTGACGGGCAGCGTTGTGTCCTGCATAAATTTGCCCTGATAGCCGTGGCCAATCTCGTGCAGGATCACCCACTGTGTGGTGACGTTATCCAGCCAGCCTTCGCCGATGGTTGCGGAAGTATGCCCGCACCATCCGGTATCGTAATAAGCCGCACCGACGCCATGTTTATCGGCTCTTACAAAATAGCGGGTGGCAATATCCTGATTCAACGGAGAATCCGGCTTATCGCTTAACCCAGCCCAGTCGTTATAGCATTTAAAAAGGTGAGTGTAATAAGCGTGTAACGCGGGTAAGCCAGCTTTCATCGCATTATCGCGGTCGGCATAGGGCAGCAGCAGATTGATAACATCCAAATCAAGCAGCGCGAATGACGATCTATTTTTTTCCCAGTTAAGGAAAAATTCATCCTCAGATTGGCCCGCTTTCCAGCAGGGTAGGGGTTTAGTTGCCGCGGGTTGCTGATAGATGACGGTGAACTCGCAGGGCTGGTCGGTAAACAACGTATCGATAAAAGGGACGGTATCAACGGCTGCGCTGACCGTTTTCCAGCCGGTGGCCAGCGTACAGGTTTTTTCTGCCGCGGTATCATCGCAGAGCAGGCGCAGCGTCGCATTACCGTTACTCATATCCGGCTGGCGGATTTGCAGCACCGTATTGGCGGGCAGAATAAAGCCCAGCGGCTGACGATCGTGCTGGCGTCCTTTTTCAAAACCGGCATTATCCAGCCAGGGCGCAGATTGCAGGGTATAACATGTTTGTTCAATTTCCAGTGTCATCGTATGACCTCCTTTCAGGTGGAAACTGAACATACAGGTCCTTATTTTATTATGTAATTCATGTGGATAGAAAAATGAGATGAAATGAGATGAGAGACGAAAATCTGAGGTTCACTGAGTTTGCAGATGAGGCATGAGTGAGAGAAGAGAGGGAAACAGGGCCAGACTCTGGCCCGTATCAGGCTTATTTATTTCGCGTCAGTTTTTCCAGATCGGATTCAATTTCGCTGATCTTATTCGTGACAACGCTTTCCAGGTGACGCAGGTCGTCCAGGATCTTACGTTTCAGATCGATTTCGGTGCGATCGCGCTGACAGATTTGATCCAGCTCGTCGATGATATAGCGTAGGTTAGGGCTAATCTCCTGAACTTCTTTATAGCCCTGGCCCACGCCGTCGGCGACCACGGTTTTACGCTGACGCGGATATTTAAACTTGACGCTCTTGGCGAAGAACTCGCCTTTATCCTTCTGAAAGTAGATTTTCAGAATATCGTTATTGGCTTCCTGCCGCAGGCTATAGCGATCGATTTCATCAGGATTGGTAATACCAAGACTTTTCAGATTATCGTACATAACGGTACCTTTGATATCATCGTAATCTTTGAATAATTAACGAAAAAATCCATCTTCGCCAGCTCAATATATAAAAAAAGCGGGATGCCTCCCGCTTTTTATACTGCTTAGTCGATAGTACGCAGAAGTTCGTTGATTCCGACCTTGCCGCGGGTTTTGGCATCAACTTTCTTCACGATGACCGCGCAGTACAGGCTGTACTTGCCATCTTTCGACGGCAGGTTGCCGGAGACGACAACGGAGCCTGCCGGCACGCGGCCGTAGAACACTTCACCGGTTTCGCGATCGTAGATTTTGGTGCTCTGGCCGAGATAGACGCCCATGGAGATCACGGAACCCTCTTCAACGATCACGCCTTCAACCACTTCAGAACGCGCGCCGATAAAGCAGTTATCTTCGATAATAGTAGGGTTAGCCTGCAGCGGCTCCAGCACGCCGCCGATGCCGACGCCGCCGGACAGGTGAACGTTTTTACCGATCTGCGCGCAGGAGCCGACGGTCGCCCAGGTATCAACCATGGTACCTTCGTCAACGTATGCGCCGATGTTCACATAGGACGGCATCAGAACCGTGTTGCGAGCGATAAACGCCCCCTGGCGAACGGCCGCTGGCGGAACGACGCGGAAGCCTTCTTTCTGAAAGCGCGCTTCATCATAATCCGCGAACTTCATTGGGACTTTATCGAAGTAGCGGCTCTCCGCACCATCGATAACCTGGTTATCGTTAATACGGAAAGAGAGCAGAACCGCTTTCTTCAGCCATTGATGGGTGACCCACTGGCCGTCGACTTTTTCAGCGACACGCAGCGCGCCGGAATCAAGCAGAGAAATCACCTGGTTAACCGCTTCGCGGGTTACGGTATCCACGTTTGCCGGCGTGATGTCGGCGCGACGCTCAAAGGCGGACTCAATAACGTTCTGTAATTGCTGCATTGTTTACTCTTTCCATTTACTAAAAAAAATACGTTACCCTTTATCGTTTGGATTGAGGGCCTCTGTCAACCGTTGTTGCACTTCTTGCTGCAGCTCATTATTAAGGGCACGCCGGTCTGCGGTGGCGATTATAAATAAATCTTCTACTCGCTCACCAATTGTCGTAATTCGCGCGCCGTGGAGCGAAATTCCGAGGTCGGCAAACACCTGACCAACGCGCGCTAACAGACCCGGCTGATCGAGAGCAATCAGTTCCAGAAAAGATTTGCGGTCGGTATGCGTCGGCAGGAAATTAACCTCCGTTGGGACGGAGAAATGCCTCAGTTTTGCCGCCTGACGGCGGGGAGCCGGCGGCTGCCAGCTGCGCTGGGTGATGGTCTGTTCCAGGCCCACGCGGATCATTTCGTGCCTGTCGGCGGAAAGCGGACTTCCGTCCGGCTCAAGAACAATAAAGGTATCCATCGCCATACCGTCGCGGGTAGTAAAGATCTGCGCATCGTGAACGCTAAGATTACGTCGATCCAGCTCGCCGCAAACGGCGGCGAAGAGATAAGGGCGGTCCGGACTCCAGATAAAAATCTCGGTGCCGCCGCGCGAGGCGTGGGAACTGAGCAGGATCATCGGCTTACTAAGATCGTGCTGCAGCAGATTGCGCGCATGCCAGGCGAGCTGGTTTGGCGTATGGCGCACGAAGTAGTTTGCGCGACAGCGGTTCCATATTTGATGCAGCGCCTGTTCATTAATATTTTCCATTCGCAGCAGCGCCAGCGCCTGTAGCTGGTGGTGACGCACCCGCTCGCGCATATCCGGCGTATTTTGCATTCCCCGACGCAGCTGCTTTTCGGTGGCGAAATAGAGCTCGCGCAGCAGGCTTTGCTTCCAGCTATTCCACAGGTTTTCGTTGGTGGCGCAGATATCGGCAACGGTCAGGCAGACCAGATAGTGCAGACGATTCTCCGTCTGTACCTCTTCGGCAAACTGCTTGATCACTTCCGGATCCTGGATATCGCGGCGCTGGGCGGTGACCGACATCAGCAGATGATGGCGCACCAGCCAGGCGACCAGTTGGGTTTCGCGAGAGTTAAGACCGTGGAGCTCGGCGAATTTCAACACATCCTGCGCGCCGAGAATTGAATGGTCGCCGCCGCGCCCTTTGGCGATATCGTGGAAGAGGGCGGCGATAAAGATCAGCTCCGGATGCGTCAGGCGCGGCCACAGCTCAACGCACAGCGGGTGACGGCTGCGGATCTCTTCTTTGGCGAAGCTCTCCAGCTTGAGCAGTACGCGGATAGTGTGTTCATCGACGGTATAGGCGTGAAACAGGTCAAACTGCATCTGACCAACAATATGCGACCATTGCGGCATATAGGCCCACAGCACGCTATGGCGGTGCATCGGCAGCAGTCCCCGGCTAACCGCGCCCTGATGGCGCAGCATACTGAGGAACAGGGTCCGCGCTTCGGGAATATAGCAAAGCGGTTGCGTCAGATGGCGCCGGGCGTGGCGCAGATGGCGAAGCGTGGTGGAGTAGATACCGGTGATGCTGCTGTTGCGCACCATCATAAAGAACATGCGCAGAATCGCCTGCGGTTCGCGGATGAACAGCGTGTCGTCGCGCAGATCGATAAGCGTGCCGCGCAGTTGAAAATCATCATCAATCGGCCGCGGTTTCTCATCTTCGGTGAGCGCCAGAATCGCTTCTTCAAACAGCTGGATCAGCATTTGGTTCAGCTCGCTGACCCGACGAGTGACGCGGAAGAAATCCTTCATCATATGTTCGATCGGCTGGTTGCCTTCGCCTTCATAGCGCAGGCGACGGGCGACGCTGAATTGCCTGTCGAACAGCAGGCGGTTATCGTAGCGGTTGAGCTCAAGATGAAGCGCAAAACGAATCCGCCACAGCTGATGCAGGCATTCATTAAGCTCGTTGCGCTCGGCTTCGGTCAGGAAGCCGAAACCGACCATTTCATCAAGCGAGGTGGCGCCGAAATGGCGGCGCGCGATCCACTGCAGAGTATGAATATCGCGCAGGCCGCCGGGGCTGCTTTTCACATCCGGCTCCAGGTTATAGCTGGTTCCGTGATAGCGCTGATGGCGGACATTCTGTTCTTCAACTTTTGCCGCAAAGAATTTTTCCGATGGCCAGAAGCCGTCGCTGAAGATGTGTTTTTGCAGTTCAAGGAACAGCGCGACGTCGCCTATAAGCAGACGCGATTCGATCAAGTTGGTGGCGACGCTGAGGTCTGATAGCCCCTCAAGCAGGCACTCTTCGAGGGTGCGCACGCTGTGGCCAACTTCCAGTTTAATATCCCACAGCAGCGTCAGCAGCTCGCCGACCTTCTGGGCCTGCTCATCGGGCAGCTTTTTACGACTCAGGATAAGCAGATCGATATCTGACAGCGGGTGGAGTTCGCCGCGACCGTAACCGCCGACGGCGACCAGCGCGATGTCGTTAATTGACCCGAAACCGTACTCAATCCACAGCCGCTGGAGCAGCTGATCGATAAATTCGGTCCGCGCCTCAATCAACTTCTCTGCGACGATGCCCTGGTCAAAAGCCTCGCCCAGCCAGCGCTGGAAAGCGTCGATATGCGCCTTGATAGCCGCGCAGTTGAAATCACTCTGCGGCCAGCGGCCCGGATTAGCGGGCTGTCCGGCCAGGGAAGGGGAGACAGTATCAGATAAAGAGTTGCTCATCGCGCCACCATAAGAAAAAACTATCGCCCATAAAAAATCGCCGGGAGCGATTTTTAACGTCGCTTGCGGCGGCCCTTAGGGTGCTCGTCATAAAAAAGCCGGCTGGCGCCGGCTTTTCATCAATCGTTGTGCGAGATTATCGCCGGGATGGTGTCATCCTTGCGTAACGTCAGTATTTCACAGCCGTTGTCTGTCACCACAATAGTATGCTCATACTGCGCAGACAAGCTCCGGTCTTTGGTTTTTACCGTCCAGCCGTCTTTCATGCTGCGGATCTCTTTTTTGCCGGCGTTGACCATCGGCTCAATGGTAAAGGTCATGCCTGGCTTGAGCACCACGTTGGTTTCCGGAGAATCGTAGTGCAACACCTGCGGCTCTTCATGAAAACCGCGGCCGATACCGTGTCCGCAATACTCGCGCACCACGGAGAAACCTTCGGCTTCAACGTATTTCTGAATAGCTGCGCCGATGGTGCGCAGATTGATTCCCGGTTTGACCATTTTGAGGGCCAGATAGAGGCTTTCCTGGGTAATGCGGCACAGGCGCTCGCCAAGAATAGTCGGCTTGCCGACGATAAACATCTTTGACGTATCGCCGTGGAAATCATCTTTAATGACGGTGACGTCAATGTTGACGATATCGCCATCTTTCAGCAGCTTGCCGTCGTCCGGGATCCCGTGGCACACCACTTCATTAATAGAGATGCAGACGGATTTGGGAAAACCGTGGTAGCCCAGGCAGGCAGAAACGGCTTTTTGCTCGTTAACGATGTAATCGTTGCAGATGCGGTCCAGTTCGCCGGTGCTGACGCCCGGTTTCACGTAGGGCTCGATCATTTCCAGCACTTCAGCGGCCAGGCGGCCGGCAACGCGCATTTTTTCGATGTCTTCAGATGTCTTGATAGAAATAGCCATGGATTGTGTCCAGCAGTGTCGATTTTTTCGACAATAATAGATTATGTCTGAACAATGTTAACAGTCCGGGCGTCCTGCTGCCAAATTGAGAATCATTAACAGCACGCGACGTCAACAACAGTTGGTGTCCGGTCCTGTTTTGTGATATAAAGCGCGCCGGACTTCTGTTCCATTCTCAGATACACAAGATGGACTGAAGCGACAAATCTCACTTTGTGTAACAACACACACGTATCGGCACATATTCCGGGGTGCCCTTTGGGGTCGGTAATATGGGATACGTGGAGGCATAACCCCAACTTTTATCTATAGAGGTTTTAAACATGGCAACTGTTTCCATGCGCGACATGCTCAAGGCTGGTGTTCACTTTGGTCACCAGACCCGTTACTGGAACCCGAAAATGAAGCCTTTCATCTTCGGCGCGCGTAACAAAGTTCACATCATCAACCTTGAGAAAACTGTACCGATGTTCAACGAAGCGCTGGCTGAACTGAACAAGATCTCTTCTCGTAAAGGTAAAATCCTTTTCGTTGGTACTAAGCGCGCTGCAAGCGAAGCGGTAAAAGACGCTGCTAACAGCTGCGACCAGTTCTTCGTGAACCATCGCTGGCTGGGCGGTATGCTGACTAACTGGAAAACCGTTCGTCAGTCTATCAAACGTCTGAAAGACCTGGAAACTCAGTCCCAGGACGGTACTTTCGACAAGCTGACCAAGAAAGAAGCGCTGATGCGCACTCGTGAGCTGGACAAGCTGGAAAACAGCCTGGGCGGTATCAAAGACATGGGCGGCCTGCCGGACGCGCTGTTCGTTATCGACGCTGACCACGAGCACATCGCAATCAAAGAAGCAAACAACCTGGGTATTCCGGTATTTGCTATCGTTGATACTAACTCCGATCCGGACGGCGTTGACTTCGTTATCCCGGGTAACGACGACGCAATCCGTGCAGTTAGCCTGTACCTGAGCGCTGTTGCTGCTACCGTTCGTGAAGGCCGTTCTCAGGATCTGGCTTCTCAGGCGGAAGAAAGCTTCGTAGAAGCTGAATAATAAGGCATACCCTTATTTAGTACCGTGTATAAATAGGGGCCTCTTAGCGGCCCCTTTTTCACTTTCAAATCTGTCTGGTTCCTGGAACCGGGCAGATCACATCTCCCGAGGATTAAAGAATGGCTGAAATTACCGCATCCCTGGTAAAAGAGCTGCGCGAGCGTACTGGCGCAGGCATGATGGATTGCAAAAAAGCGCTGACTGAAGCGAACGGCGACATCGAGCTGGCAATCGAAAACATGCGTAAATCCGGTGCTATTAAAGCAGCGAAAAAAGCAGGCAACGTTGCAGCTGACGGCGTCATCATTACCAAAATCGATGGCACCTACGGCATCATTCTGGAAGTTAACTGCCAGACTGACTTCGTTGCTAAAGATGGTGGCTTCCAGGCATTTGCTAACAAAGTTCTGGATGCTGCAGTTGCTGGCAAAATCACCGACGTTGAAGTTCTGAAAGCACAGTTCGAAGAAGAACGCGTTGCGCTGGTTGCTAAAATCGGTGAGAACATCAACATCCGTCGCGTGTCTTCCCTGGAAGGCGAAGTACTGGGTTCTTACCAGCACGGCGCGCGTATCGGTGTTCTGGTTGCTGCTAAAGGCGCGAGCGAAGAGCTGGTTAAACAGCTGGCTATGCACATCGCTGCAAGCAAGCCTGAATTCGTTAAGCCGGAAGACGTTTCCGCTGAAGTGGTAGAAAAAGAGTACCAGGTTCAGCTGGATATCGCCATGCAGTCTGGCAAGCCGAAAGAAATCGCAGAGAAAATGGTTGAAGGCCGCATGAAGAAATTCACCGGCGAAGTTTCTCTGACCGGTCAGCCGTTCGTTATGGATCCGAGCAAATCTGTTGCTCAGCTGCTGAAAGAGCATAACGCTGACGTGACTGGCTTCATCCGCTTTGAAGTGGGCGAAGGCATTGAGAAAGTTGAGACTGACTTTGCAGCAGAAGTTGCTGCGATGTCCAAGCAGTCTTAATTTTCAAAAGGAGCCGCCTGAGGGCGGCTTCTTTTTGCGCCTAATGTGTAAATTCAGCCAACCGCTATAGTGGGCACGCTGAAAAGCGACGTACAATGTCGCCGGAATTAACTCATCTCATTCGTTGACAGTCTCAGGAAAGAAACATGGCTACCAATGCAAAACCCGTCTACAAACGTATTCTGCTTAAGTTAAGTGGCGAAGCTCTGCAAGGCTCAGAAGGCTTCGGTATTGATGCGAGCATACTTGACCGCATGGCTCAGGAAATTAAAGAACTGGTTGAGCTGGGTATTCAGGTTGGCGTAGTGATTGGTGGCGGTAACCTTTTCCGTGGTGCTGGTCTGGCGAAAGCAGGTATGAACCGCGTTGTGGGCGACCACATGGGCATGCTGGCAACGGTCATGAACGGCCTTGCAATGCGTGATGCACTTCATCGCGCCTATGTGAACGCCCGCCTGATGTCAGCGATTCCGCTGAATGGCGTGTGTGATAACTACAGCTGGGCAGAAGCAATTAGCCTGCTGCGTAACAACCGCGTAGTGATTCTTTCCGCGGGTACCGGTAACCCATTCTTTACTACCGATTCCGCTGCCTGCCTGCGCGGTATTGAAATTGAAGCCGATGTGGTGCTGAAAGCGACCAAAGTCGACGGGGTCTTTACCGCCGATCCGGCCAAGGATCCTTCTGCAACCATGTACGATCAGCTGACCTACAGCGAAGTGCTGGATAAAGAGCTGAAAGTGATGGATCTTGCTGCCTTTACCCTGGCCCGCGACCACAAATTGCCGATTCGCGTATTCAATATGAATAAGCCTGGCGCGCTGCGTCGCGTGGTGATGGGCGAAAAAGAAGGCACATTAATTACGGAGTAATTCCCGTCGGCGCCAAATACGGGTAATATTCGGCCTTACTTTTTCGGGTTTTTGACCCGATGGTTTTCAACATGCTCGGTGGACGGAATGCTGCGGCTGATTCCTCAGCCTGAAGGACGCTGAGCATAAACATGACTATACTTAGCTCACTTTTGCAGTGGGCGACCGTCTGGTCTGTCTGAGACAAGTTTTCAAGGATTCGTAACGTGATTAGCGATATCAGAAAAGATGCTGAAGTACGCATGGAGAAATGCGTCGAAGCGTTCAAAACCCAAATCAGCAAAATACGCACGGGTCGTGCTTCTCCCAGCCTGCTGGATGGCATTATCGTGGAATACTACGGCACGCCGACCCCGCTGCGCCAGCTGGCTAGCGTAACGGTAGAAGACTCCCGCACGCTGAAGATCAACGTTTTCGATCGCTCTATGAGCCCGGCCGTTGAAAAAGCGATTATGGCTTCCGACCTCGGTCTGAACCCAAGCTCCGCGGGAAGCGATATCCGCGTTCCGCTGCCGCCGCTGACCGAAGAACGTCGTAAAGATCTGACCAAAATCGTGCGTGGTGAAGCTGAACAGGCGCGCGTTGCCGTACGTAACGTTCGTCGCGATGCCAACGACAAAGTAAAAGCACTGCTGAAAGAGAAAGAGATCAGCGAAGATGACGATCGCCGTTCTCAGGAAGATGTGCAGAAAATGACTGATGCTGCTATCAAAAAAGTTGATGCGGCGCTGGCGGATAAAGAAGCGGAACTGATGCAGTTCTGATTCTCTGCCGACACGCGGGTCTGACTATCGACCTGCGTAAAATCTGAAACGCCGTACAGGAGACCGTACGCTCAATTTTCGGGATTGCGTTCAGACGGCTGGCCTTGTAGCCTTTGGCACCATGTCAAAGGCGCTGCGCCTCCGCTCTGCCATCCGATCATTGATGCACAAGGGTTTGCTGGCGGCGTTTTGCTTTTAATCCTGTCTACCTTTTCTGGACGCCTCATGAAGCAATTAACCGTTCTCGGTTCGACCGGTTCTATCGGCTGCAGCACGCTGGACGTGGTGCGCCATAATCCAGATAGTTTTTCTGTCACTGCGCTGGTCGCCGGGAAAAATGTCGACCGTATGGTTGAACAATGTCTGGAATTCACCCCTCGTTACGCGGTAATGGATGATGCGCGCAGCGCTGAACTGCTGCGGTCAAAACTGCGCGAGCAGGGTAGCCGGACTGAGGTCATGAGCGGCCAGCAGGCTGCCGCGGAAGTGGCAGCGCTCGACGACGTTGACCAGGTCATGGCGGCGATTGTCGGCGCAGCGGGCCTGGTACCGACGCTTTCAGCTATTCGCGCGAGTAAAACGGTGCTGCTGGCGAACAAAGAGTCGCTGGTGACCTGCGGCCGTCTGTTTATGGAGGCCGTGCAGAGATACGGAGCGCGTTTGTTACCGGTAGATAGCGAGCACAATGCGATTTTTCAGAGTATGCCGGAAACAGTTCAACAGGATCTGGGGTACGCTGATTTAACCCAAAACGGCGTGTCGTCGATTCTGCTAACGGGCTCCGGTGGTCCTTTCCGCGAAACGGCGATTTCGGAACTGGCGGCGATGACCCCCGATCGGGCATGTAAGCATCCAAACTGGTCCATGGGGCGCAAGATTTCTGTCGACTCCGCCACCATGATGAACAAGGGGCTGGAGTATATCGAAGCCCGCTGGTTGTTTAATGCATCTGCGCAGCAGATGGAAGTTCTGATTCATCCGCAATCGGTGATTCATTCGATGGTGCGCTATCAGGATGGCAGCGTGCTGGCGCAGCTCGGCGAGCCGGATATGCGGACGCCGATCGCCCATACGATGGGCTGGCCAAAGCGTCTCAACTCAGGAGCAAAACCGTTGGATTTTTGTCAACTGAGCAACCTGAGCTTCTCCGCGCCGGACTATGCGCGTTATCCCTGCCTGAAGCTGGCAATGGACGCGTTTGATGTGGGGCAGGCGGCGACAACCGCGCTGAATGCGGCAAACGAAGTCTCGGTCGCGGCATTCCTCAACGGTGATATTCGCTTTACCGATATTGCGGCAATCAATCAGTCGGTCTTGGATCAACAGACGCTAAATGAACCGCAAAGTATTGATGAAGTACTGGCTATTGACGCTATGGCCCGGGCAAGCGCAGGTCGGCTGCTAGCGGCGCAGCGCAAATTCTGATACTCGTTGTGATATTTGTGGGCGCATGGCTTCGGTGATATAGTCTGCGCCATCCGATCGTTGCATTTTGGTGTGAAAGATTACGGTGGCCGTGGCAAGACACGGCTTTTTTGCGTAAAGCTTTTGGTTGTTCTCTGCGATTGGCCGTAGCTCCGGCACCGGATAAAAATGCGTATCCAGCGCTGACCGGTGGCCCGTGTTTAGTAGCTTAGCTAATCCTTATTATGGACTTAAAACGCGTTATGTTGTCTGCTAATCAAACTGTCAGCGAAATGTTGCCTGCGCATGGCTGTCGTCATGTCGCCATTATTATGGACGGCAACGGTCGCTGGGCTAAACGGCAAGGAAAAATCCGCGCCTTTGGCCATAAAGCCGGCGCGAAGTCTGTTCGTCGCGCCGTCTCATTCGCGGCTAATAATGGTATTGAAGCGTTGACGTTATACGCGTTCAGCAGTGAAAACTGGAATCGCCCGGCGCAGGAAGTCAGCGCGCTGATGGAGCTGTTTGTCTGGGCACTGGATAGCGAAGTAAAAAGTCTGCACAGGCACAATGTGCGCCTGCGTATCATCGGCGAGACCACGCGATTCAATGCGCGTTTACAGGAACGTATTCGCAAAGCGGAAGCGCTTACTGAGAACAACACCGGTTTGACTCTGAACATTGCCGCCAATTACGGCGGCCGCTGGGATATCGTTCAGGGCGTTCGTCATCTGGCCAAACAGGTACAAGACGGGTTACTCCAGCCCGAACAAATCACGGAAGAGATGCTGAGCCAGCAGGTGTGCATGCATGAACTGGCTCCCGTAGATTTAGTTATTAGGACCGGGGGAGAGCACCGCATTAGTAACTTTTTGATTTGGCAAATTGCCTATGCCGAACTTTACTTTACGGATGTTCTTTGGCCCGATTTCGCTGAACAGGACTTTGAAGGTGCACTCCATGCCTTTGTTAATCGAGAGCGTCGTTTCGGCGGCACTGAGCCGGGTGGCAGCAATGCCTGATGGGGGTCACTTTTGCTGAAGTATCGCCTGATTTCTGCTTTCGTCTTAATCCCCGTCGTTATTGCGGCGCTTTTTCTATTGCCGCCTGCGGGCTTTGCCATCGTCACGCTGGTAGTCTGTATGCTCGCCGCGTGGGAGTGGGGGCAATTTAGCGGTTTCACTTCAACGACGCAGCGAGTCTGGCTGTCGGTGCTTTGCGGTCTGCTGCTGGCGCTGATGCTATTCCTGATGCCGGAATACCATTATGACGTTCATCAACCGCTGGTTGAGGGAGCGCTGTGGGCATCATTCGGCTGGTGGATAGTCGCGCTGCTTCTGGTTCTGACTTACCCCGCTTCTGCGGCCTTCTGGCGCAATTCAAAAACGCTCCGTCTGATATTCGGCATCCTGACCATTGTCCCGTTTTTTTGGGGCATGCTGGCGCTGCGAGCGTGGCATTACGCCGACGATCATTACAGCGGTGCGCTGTGGTTACTTTACGTGATGATTCTGGTCTGGGGCGCTGATTCCGGCGCCTATATGTTCGGGAAAATGTTCGGTAAGCATAAGCTGGCGCCGAAGGTTTCTCCGGGTAAAACCTGGCAGGGTTTTTTCGGCGGGCTGTTAACGGCTGCGGTTATCTCCTGGGCTTACGGCTGGTGGGCCCATCTGGACGTGACGCCGACGGTCCTGCTGGTGTGTTCGGTTGTGGCGGCCCTGGCCTCGGTACTGGGCGATCTGACCGAAAGCATGTTTAAACGCGAAGCTGGCATCAAAGATAGCGGAAATCTGATTCCCGGACACGGCGGTATCCTCGATCGTATCGATAGCCTGACGGCTGCGGTACCTGTGTTTGCTTGTCTACTCTTGTTGGTTTTCAGGACGATTTGACGGAAGGTTTTATGCTGAGCGTTCTCTGGAATTTGGCTGCTTTTATTATTGCGTTGGGCGTGCTGATCACCGTCCATGAATTTGGCCATTTCTGGGTAGCTCGCCGCTGCGGTATCCGCGTTGAGCGTTTTTCTATTGGCTTTGGCAAAGCGCTGTGGCGCCGTTTTGATAAGCAGGGAACGGAATTTATTATCGCCCTTATCCCATTGGGCGGTTATGTCAAAATGCTCGATGAGCGCGTTGAGCCGGTGGCGCCCGAGATGCGCCACTGCGCGTTCAACAACAAAACCGTGGGTCAGCGTGCCGCGGTAATTGCCGCAGGGCCGATTGCCAACTTCCTTTTTGCCATTTTTGCCTGGTGGCTGGTCTTTATCATCGGTGTTCCCGGCGTGCGACCAGTCGTTGCCGATATCGCTCCTGACTCTATTGCCGCGCAAGCACAAATTGCAAAAGGAATGGAACTTAAAGCGATAGATGGCATCGAAACGCCTGATTGGGATGCAGTACGTATGGCGCTGGTGGCAAAGATTGGCGATCGGCAAACAATAGTTACCGTCGCCCCTTTCGGGACCAATCAACGCCAGGATAAAATCCTCGATCTGCAGCGTTGGGCGTTTGAGCCGGATAAACAAGATCCGGTTGCTTCGTTAGGCATTCAGCCCCGCAGCGCGCAGATTGATACCGTTCTGGCTGAAGTACAATCTAACTCGGCGGCGCAGAAGGCGGGTTTGCAAGCGGGCGACAGGATCGTTAAAGTCGATGGTCAACCGTTAACGCAGTGGATGACGTTTGTTAATCTGGTGCGTGATAATCCGGGTAAGGCGTTAGTTCTGGACATCGAGCGGCAGGGTAGCCCCCTGTCGGTAACCTTGACGCCGGATACGAAGTCTACCAAAGGTAAAGCTGAGGGGTTTGCAGGGGTCGTACCTAAGGTCATCCCGCTGCCTGATGAATATAAGACAGTGCGTCAGTACGGGCCGTTTGCCGCCATCGCTGAAGCCACGGATAAAACCTGGCAGCTGATGTCGTTAACGGTCAAGATGCTGGGCAAATTGATAACCGGTGATGTCAAACTGAACAACCTCAGCGGGCCGATTTCTATCGCCCAGGGGGCTGGGATGTCAGCGGAGTTTGGGCTGATTTATTATCTGATGTTTCTTGCGCTCATCAGCGTGAACCTCGGAATAATCAACCTGTTCCCGCTTCCCGTTCTTGACGGGGGACATCTGCTGTTTTTGGCGATTGAAAAGCTGAAAGGCGGACCGGTATCCGAGCGAGTTCAAGACTTTAGTTATCGCATTGGCTCAATATTGCTGGTGCTGTTAATGGGGCTTGCACTTTTCAATGATTTCTCTCGGTTGTAAGAGAGTTTGTTAGGAAGAACGCATAATAACGATGGCGATGAAAAAGTTGCTCATAGCGTCGCTGCTGTTTAGCAGCGCAACCGTATACGGTGCTGACGGGTTCGTGGTGAAGGACATTCATTTCGAAGGCCTTCAGCGTGTCGCTGTTGGTGCGGCCCTCCTCAGTATGCCAGTGCGTCCTGGCGATACCGTAACCGATGATGATATCAGTAATACCATCCGTGCCCTGTTTGCCACCGGCAACTTTGAGGACGTTCGCGTTCTGCGCGATGGTGATACCCTGCTGGTGCAGGTGAAAGAGCGTCCAACGATTGCCAGCATCACTTTCTCCGGCAACAAGTCGGTTAAAGATGACATGCTCAAGCAAAACCTTGAGGCATCCGGCGTACGCGTAGGGGAATCTCTCGATCGCACCACGCTTGCTGATATCGAAAAGGGGCTGGAGGATTTCTACTATAGCGTCGGTAAGTATAGCGCCAGCGTTAAAGCTGTCGTGACGCCGCTGCCGCGTAACCGTGTCGACCTGAAACTGGTATTCCAGGAAGGCGTCTCAGCGAAAATCCAGCAGATCAATATCGTCGGCAATCATGCATTCAGCACCGATGAACTGATTTCTACCTTCCAGCTGCGCGATGAAGTGCCGTGGTGGAACGTGGTCGGCGATCGCAAATATCAGAAACAGAAGCTGGCGGGAGATCTCGAAACGCTGCGCAGCTACTATCTGGATCGCGGCTATGCTCGTTTCAACATTGACTCCACGCAGGTTAGCCTGACGCCGGATAAAAAAGGGATCTACATCACCATCAACATTACCGAAGGCGATCAGTACAAGCTTTCTGGCGTGCAGGTGACGGGAGACCTGGCAGGGCATTCGGCAGAAATCGAAGCGCTGACTAAAGTTGAACCGGGTGAGCTGTATAACGGCACCAAAGTGACCAAAATGGAGAATGACATTAAGAAACTCCTCGGTCGCTACGGTTACGCCTATCCGCGCGTTCAGTCCCAGCCGGAAATCAACGATAGTGATAAGACCGTGAAGCTGCACGTAAACGTCGATGCGGGTAACCGCTACTACGTGCGTAAAATTCGCTTCGAAGGCAACGATACCTCGAAAGATGCCGTTCTGCGTCGCGAAATGCGTCAGATGGAAGGTGCCTGGCTGGGCAGCGACCTGGTCGACCAGGGGAAAGATCGTCTGAATCGTCTGGGCTACTTTGAAACGGTTGATACCGATACGCAGCGCGTGCCGGGCAGCCCGGATCAGGTTGACGTGGTCTATAAAGTTAAAGAACGCAATACCGGTAGCTTTAACTTTGGCGTGGGTTACGGTACGGAAAGCGGCGTAAGCTTCCAGGCCGGCGTTCAGCAGGATAACTGGCTCGGTACCGGCTATTCTGTGGGAATTAACGGCACCAAAAACGATTACCAGACCTATACTGAACTGTCGGTGACGAACCCGTACTTTACCGTGGATGGCGTCAGCCTCGGCGGTCGTGTTTTCTATAACGACTTCGATGCTAACGATGCGGATCTGTCTGACTATACCAACAAGAGCTATGGTACAGATATTACGCTGGGCTTCCCGGTCAACGAGTACAATTCGCTGCGCGCGGGTCTCGGCTATGTGCATAACAAGCTGTCCAATATGCAGCCTCAGGTTGCTATGTGGCGTTATCTGAACTCAATGGGCCAAACGCCGAATGATACGAACGACCGAAACTCGTTCAGCGCTGACGACTTCACCTTCAACTACGGCTGGACGTATAACAAGCTCGACCGGGGCTTCTTCCCGACCGAAGGTTCACGCGTCAACCTGAACGGTAAAGTGACGATTCCGGGTTCGGATAACGAATACTACAAAGCGACGCTGGATACCGCGACCTATGTACCGATCGACGACGATCATAAGTGGGTGGTATTAGGTCGAACCAGATGGGGTTATGGTGACGGTATTGGTAGTAAAGAAATGCCGTTCTATGAGAACTTCTATGCCGGTGGTTCAAGTACCGTGCGTGGCTTCCAGTCCAACACTATCGGTCCGAAGGCTGTTTATAAACCAGCCAGCAGCCGCCATGATGGTGATGATGGATACGATAACGAATGCGATTCTAACTCCGCAGGTCTATGTAAGTCTGATGATGCGGTGGGCGGTAACGCCATGGCGGTGGCCAGCCTTGAGCTGATTACTCCAACGCCGTTTATCAGCGATAAATATGCGAATTCGGTCCGTACTTCCTTCTTCTGGGATATGGGCACCGTGTGGGATACAAACTGGCAGAATACGGCGGATACGAGAGCCGCTGGTGTTCCTGACTATAGCGATCCGAACAACATTCGTATGTCTGCGGGTATCGCAGTGCAGTGGATGTCGCCGTTAGGACCGTTGGTATTCTCCTACGCTCAGCCGTTTAAAAAGTACGATGGAGACAAAGCTGAACAGTTCCAGTTTAACATCGGTAAAACATGGTAATTGTGTTGGCTACAATGGAATGTAAGTGCAGTTGCAGTATAGCGCTGACTATTGGCGATAACTGAGGTTATCGCCTGGCCACGCAAATAACGGTACCCCTGGGTACTCATGGGATGGTAAGGAGTTAATTGTGAAAAAGTGGTTATTAGCTGCAGGTCTGGGTTTAGCAATGGTAACTTCCGCTCAGGCGGCAGATAAGATTGCAATGGTTAACATGAACAGCCTGTTCCAGCAGGTTGCCCAGAAAACAGGCGTTTCTAACACGCTGGAAAACGAGTTTAAAGGCCGCGCGAGCGAGCTGCAGCGTATGGAAGGCGACCTGCAGTCTAAAATGCAGCGTCTGCAGTCCATGAAAGCGGGCTCTGACCGTACCAAACTGGAAAAAGACGTGATGGCTCAGCGCCAGACTTTCTCCCAGAAAGCGCAGTCTTTTGAACAGGATCGTGCACGTCGTTCTAACGAAGAGCGCGGCAAGCTGGTGACTCGTATCCAGAGCGCTGTGCAGAGCGTCGCTAAAGATCAGAGCATCGATCTGGTTGTTGACTCTAATGCCGTTGCATACAACAGCAGCGATGTAAAAGACATCACCGCTGATGTGCTGAAACAGGTTAAATAAGTAATGCCTTCAATTCGACTGGCTGATTTAGCCCAGCAGTTGGATGCAGAATTACACGGTGATGGCGATATCGTCATCACCGGCGTTGCGTCCATGCAGTCCGCGAAAGCGGGCCATATTACTTTCATGGTAAATCCTAAGTACCGTGAACACCTGGCCGCTTGCCAGGCATCTGCCGTCGTGATGACGCAGGATGATTTGCCTTTTGCCCACAGCGCCGCGCTGGTAGTGCGTAATCCCTACCTGACCTACGCGCGCATGGCTCAAATTCTTGATACCACGCCGCAGCCGGCGCAGGATATCGCGCCGAGCGCGGTCATCGATGCCACGGCGAAGCTGGGTACTCACGTAGCGATTGGCCCGAATGCCGTTATCGAGTCGGGTGTTATCCTCGGTGATAACGTGGTTATCGGCGCCGGTTGCTTCGTTGGGAAAAATACGAAAATAGGTGCCGGCTCGCGTTTATGGGCCAACGTCACCGTTTACCACGACATTGAGATCGGCGAGAATTGCCTGATTCAGTCCAGCACGGTGATTGGCGCAGATGGCTTCGGCTACGCGAACGATCGCGGCAACTGGGTTAAGATCCCGCAGCTGGGTCGCGTCATTATCGGCGATCGCGTGGAGATAGGCGCTTGTACGACCATCGATCGCGGTGCGCTGGACGACACCGTCATTGGTAACGGCGTGATTATTGATAACCAGTGTCAGATTGCGCACAACGTGGTAATTGGCGACAACACCGCAGTTGCTGGTGGCGTGATTATGGCGGGCAGCCTCAAGATTGGCCGCTACTGCATGATCGGCGGAGCCAGCGTGATCAACGGCCACATGGAAATCTGCGATAAAGTCACCGTCACGGGTATGGGGATGGTTATGCGACCGATCACCGAGCCAGGCGTTTACTCTTCAGGTATCCCGCTGCAGCCGAATAAGGTCTGGCGCAAGACCGCTGCGCTGGTACTGAATATTGATGATATGAGCAAGCGTCTCAAAGCCATTGAGCGCAAGGTTAATCAACAAGATTAGTGCTTCTCCAGCCACATTTAAATTTTCGGCCTGTTGCATTCATGAGATTGCCGCAGGCCGTGTTATTATTGCCTTTTAGTATATTTAGACAGGAAGAGTATTTTGACTACTGACACTCATACTCTGCACATTGAAGAGATTCTGGAACTGCTGCCTCACCGTTACCCGTTCCTGCTGGTCGATCGCGTGCTGGATTTTGAAGAAGGTCGTTTTCTACGCGCAGTAAAAAATGTTTCTGTAAATGAGCCGTTTTTCCAGGGGCACTTCCCTGGTAAGCCGATTTTACCGGGCGTACTGATTCTGGAAGCGATGGCCCAGGCTACCGGCATTCTGGCATTCAAAAGCGTTGGAAAACTGGAACCGGGCGAGCTGTATTATTTTGCCGGGATTGACGAAGCGCGTTTCAAACGTCCGGTCGTGCCTGGCGATCAGATGATTATGGAAGTCACTTTTGAGAAAACCCGTCGCGGCCTGACTCGTTTCAAAGGCGTTGCGACGGTGGACGGGAAAGTGGTTTGCGAAGCAACGATGATGTGTGCCCGTAGCCGGGAGGCCTGATACGTGATTGATAAAACCGCCTTTATTCATCCTACCGCCATTGTAGAAGAAGGCGCCGTTATTGGCGCTAACGTCCACATTGGCCCGTTTTGTATTGTTGGCGCTAACGTCGAAATCGGCGAAGGCACCGTACTGAAATCTCACGTTGTCATCAACGGTCATACCAAAATTGGCCGCGACAACGAGATCTATCAGTTCGCTTCCATCGGTGAAGTTAACCAGGATCTGAAATATGCTGGCGAACCGACCCGCGTGGAAATTGGCGATCGCAACCGCATCCGCGAAAGCGTCACCATTCATCGTGGCACAGTACAGGGCGGTGGATTAACGAAGGTGGGCAGCGATAACCTGCTGATGATCAACGCCCACGTGGCGCATGATTGTACGCTTGGCGACCGCTGTATTCTGGCTAATAACGCCACCCTCGCAGGTCATGTTTCGCTGGATGATTTTGTTATCATCGGCGGCATGACTGCCGTGCATCAGTTCTGCATTATTGGCGCGCACGTGATGGTGGGCGGCTGCTCCGGCGTAGCGCAAGACGTTCCGCCGTTCGTTATTGCTCAGGGCAACCACGCAACGCCGTTTGGCGTTAACATCGAAGGGTTGAAGCGTCGCGGCTTCAGCCGTGAGGCGATCACTGCGATTCGTAACGCCTATAAGCTACTGTACCGCAGCGGTAAAACGCTGGATGAAGCGAAAGCCGAGATCGCCGAACTGGCGACACAGTATCCTGAAGTGCAGACATTTACCGACTTCTTTGCTCGCTCCACGCGCGGCCTGATTCGTTAATGGCTGAATCACGTCCCCTGACGATTGCCCTGGTCGCCGGAGAAACCTCCGGCGATATTCTTGGTGCCGGTCTTATTCGCGCGCTCAAAGCCCGTATGCCTGATGCTCGTTTTGTAGGCGTTGCCGGGCCGTTAATGCAGGCGGAAGGCTGCGAGGCCTGGTACGAGATGGAAGAGCTGGCGGTGATGGGCATTGTTGAAGTGCTGGGACGCCTGCGTCGACTGCTGCACATTCGCGCCGATCTCACCCGACGTTTTACCGAGCTTAAACCAGACGTGTTCGTCGGTATTGATGCGCCTGACTTCAATATCACCCTCGAAGGTAATCTGAAGAAGCAGGGTATCAAAACGATCCATTACGTCAGCCCATCGGTTTGGGCATGGCGGCAAAAACGCGTTTTCAAAATTGGCAGATCCACCGATCTGGTTCTGGCATTCCTGCCTTTCGAAAAAGCGTTTTATGACAAATTTAACGTTCCCTGCCGGTTTATCGGCCACACGATGGCGGATGCGATGCCGCTGGACCCGGACAAAGACGCGGCGCGCGACCGTCTGGGGATCGCGCGTGACGTACACTGCCTGGCGCTGCTGCCGGGTAGCCGTGGGGCAGAAGTCGAGATGCTCAGCGCCGACTTCCTGAAAACGGCGCAAATCCTGCGAGAATATTATCCCGATCTGGAAGTGGTCGTTCCGCTGGTCAACGCGAAGCGGCGGGAACAGTTTGAGCGTATCAAGGCGGAAACGGCGCCGGAGCTGGCCGTTCATCTACTGGATGGGCGGGCTCGCGATGCAATGATCGCCAGCGATGCTGCGCTGCTGGCCTCCGGCACGGCTGCACTGGAGTGTATGCTGGCTAAGTGCCCGATGGTAGTTGGTTATCGGATGAAGCCCTTTACCTTCTGGCTGGCGAAACGGCTGGTGAAGACCGACTACGTGTCGTTACCGAACTTACTGGCCGGGCGTGAACTGGTTAAAGAGCTGCTGCAGGATGAATGCCGACCGCAGGCGCTGGCGGAGGCGCTGAAGCCGCTGCTGGCCGACGGTAAAACCAGCCACGATATGCATGAAACCTTCCGCGCGCTGCATCAGCAGATCCGCTGCAACGCTGATGAGCAGGCGGCGGATGCAGTTCTGGAGTTAGCAAAATGATGGAATTCGTGTATCCGCATACCCATCTGGTTGCGGGAGTCGATGAAGTCGGACGCGGTCCGCTGGTTGGCGCGGTGGTGACGGCTGCGGTGATACTCGATCCGGCCAGACCGATTGTGGGTCTTAATGACTCGAAAAAGCTCAGCGAAAAACGGCGCCTGGCGCTATTTGATGAGATCAAAGAAAAAGCGCTGTGCTGGAGCCTGGGTCGGGCGGAGCCGCATGAAATCGATGAACTGAATATTTTACACGCGACCATGCTGGCCATGCAGCGCGCCGTCGCGGGTTTGCGCGTCTCCCCGGAATTTGTTCTTATTGATGGTAACCGCTGTCCGCCGCTGCCCGTACCTTCGCTGGCGGTTGTCAAAGGCGATAGCCGGGTGGCGGAAATCAGCGCCGCGTCGATTCTGGCGAAAGTCACGCGCGATGCGGAAATGGCCGCGCTGGATCGGCAATTTCCACAGTACGGCTTTGCACAACATAAAGGTTATCCCACCGCTTTTCATCTGCAAAAGCTGCTGGAACATGGCGTTATCGAGCAATACCGGCGCAGTTTTGGCCCGGTGAAACGCGCGCTGGGCCTGGCGTCCTGAACTGACACGCAAGCACTAAAGTAACGCGGAATCTGAAGATGGCTGAACCACGTTTCGTACACCTGCGGGTGCACAGCGACTATTCCATGATCGATGGTCTGGCGAAAACCGGACCGTTAGTAAAAAAGGCGGCCGCGCTCGGCATGCCTGCGCTGGCGATCACTGATTTTACCAACCTCTGCGGGCTGGTGAAGTTCTACGGAACGGGACACGGCGCCGGAATTAAACCCATAGTCGGGGCCGATTTCCACGTCCAGAGCGATCTGCTCGGCGATGAACTGAGCCAGCTTACGGTATTGGCTGCGAATAATACTGGCTATCAAAACCTGACGCTGCTGATCTCCAAAGCCTATCAGCGCGGCTACGGCGCAGCGGGCCCGATTATCGATCGCGACTGGTTGATCGAATTAAAAGAAGGCTTAATTCTGCTCTCCGGCGGGCGTATGGGCGACGTGGGCCGTAGTCTGCTGCGCGGCAATATGGCACTGGTGGATCAGTGCGTTGATTTTTATGCGCAGCATTTCCCTGATTGCTATTTCCTTGAGCTCATTCGCACCGGCCGCCAGGATGAAGAGTCTTATCTGCATGCGGCGGTGAAGCTGGCGGAAACTCGCGGCTTACCGGTGGTGGCAACCAACGACGTTCGCTTCCTTGAACCGGGCGACTTCGATGCTCATGAAATCCGCGTGGCCATCCACGACGGCTTTACCCTCGACGATCCAAAGCGTCCGCGCAACTACTCGCCGCAGCAGTATATGCGCAGCGAAGAAGAGATGTGCGAGCTCTTTTCCGATATACCCGAAGCGCTGGAAAACAGCGTTGAGATCGCCAAACGCTGTAACGTGACCGTGCGCCTTGGTGAATACTTCCTGCCGCAGTTCCCGACCGGGGATATGACCACCGAAGATTATCTGGTTAAGAAATCCAAAGAGGGTCTGGAAGAGCGCCTGGAATTCCTGTTCCCCGATCCGGAAGAGCGGATTAAACGCCGTCCTGAATATGATGAGCGTCTGGATGTTGAGCTGCAGGTGATTAACCAGATGGGGTTCCCTGGTTACTTCCTGATCGTGATGGAGTTTATCCAGTGGTCGAAGGATAACGGCGTGCCGGTGGGGCCAGGACGTGGTTCCGGTGCCGGGTCGCTGGTGGCTTACGCGCTGAAAATTACTGACCTCGACCCGCTGGAATTTGACCTGCTGTTCGAACGTTTCCTTAATCCGGAACGTGTCTCCATGCCCGACTTCGACGTTGACTTCTGCATGGAGAAACGCGACCAGGTGATTGAGCACGTTGCGGACATGTACGGTCGCGATGCGGTTTCGCAGATTATTACCTTTGGTACCATGGCGGCGAAGGCGGTAATCCGCGACGTTGGCCGCGTGCTTGGTCACCCGTACGGTTTTGTGGATCGTATTTCCAAGCTGGTGCCGCCAGACCCGGGGATGACGCTGGCGAAAGCGTTTGAAGCCGAACCGCAACTGCCGGAAATTTACGAGGCGGATGAAGAGGTTAAAGCGCTGATCGACATGGCGCGTAAGCTCGAAGGGGTCACCCGTAACGCCGGTAAACACGCAGGCGGGGTGGTGATCGCGCCGACGAAAATTACCGATTTTGCCCCGCTATACTGCGATGAAGCGGGCCAGCATCCGGTTACCCAGTTTGATAAAAACGATGTCGAATATGCCGGGCTGGTAAAGTTCGACTTCCTCGGTTTGCGTACGCTCACCATCATTAACTGGGCGCTGGAGATGATCAACGCCCGCCGCGAGAAGAACGGCGAGGGGCCACTGGATATCGCCGCTATTCCGCTCGACGATAAAAAAAGCTTCGATATGCTGCAGCGCTCGGAAACCACCGCCGTCTTCCAGCTTGAATCGCGCGGCATGAAGGATCTGATTAAGCGTCTGCAGCCCGACTGCTTCGAAGATATGATCGCCCTGGTGGCCCTGTTCCGTCCGGGGCCGCTGCAGTCGGGGATGGTGGATAACTTTATCGACCGTAAACACGGCCGTGAAGAGATATCGTATCCGGACGTACAGTGGCAGCATGAATGTCTGAAACCGGTACTGGAGCCAACCTATGGCATTATCCTGTACCAGGAACAGGTCATGCAGATCGCCCAGGAGCTTTCCGGCTATACCCTCGGCGGCGCGGATATGCTGCGTCGTGCGATGGGTAAGAAAAAACCGGAAGAGATGGCCAAGCAGCGTTCTGTCTTCGAAGAAGGCGCGAAGAAAAATGGCGTTGACGGCGAGCTGGCGATGAAGATCTTTGACCTGGTGGAGAAATTCGCCGGTTATGGCTTTAACAAATCGCACTCTGCCGCTTATGCTTTAGTGTCCTATCAGACGCTGTGGCTGAAGGCGCACTATCCGGCTGAATTTATGGCGGCGGTGATGACCGCGGATATGGATAACACCGAAAAAGTCGTCGGCCTCGTGGATGAGTGCTGGCGGATGGGGCTGAAGATTCTGCCGCCGGATATTAACTCCGGCCTGTACCATTTCCACGTTAACGACGATGGCGAAATCGTTTATGGTATCGGCGCGATTAAAGGCGTCGGCGAAGGTCCGATTGAAGCGATCATTGAAGCCCGTAATCAGGGCGGCTATTTCCGCGAACTGTTCGATCTCTGCGCGCGTACAGATATTAAAAAACTCAACCGTCGGGTGCTGGAAAAACTGATCATGTCCGGGGCCTTTGACCGCCTCGGGCCGCATCGCGCGGCGTTAATGAATTCGCTGGGCGACGCGCTGAAGGCTGCCGATCAGCACGCGAAAGCCGAAGCTATCGGTCAGGCGGACATGTTCGGCGTGCTGGCGGAAGAGCCGGAGCAAATCGAGCAGTCCTACGCCAGCTGCCAGCCGTGGCCGGAACAGGTGGTGCTGGATGGCGAAAGGGAGACCCTGGGGCTGTACCTGACCGGGCACCCGATTAACCAGTATTTGAAAGAGATCGAACGCTACGTTGGCGGCGTACGACTCAAAGACATGCATCCGACCGATCGTGGTAAAGTGACCACGGCGGCGGGGCTCGTTATTGCCGCGCGGGTCATGGTCACCAAGCGCGGCAATCGTATCGGCATCTGTACGCTGGATGACCGTTCCGGGCGTCTGGAGGTGATGCTATTCACCGACGCTCTGGATAAATACCAGCAGCTGCTGGAAAAAGACCGCATACTTATCGTCAGCGGACAGGTCAGCTTTGATGACTTCAGCGGGGGGCTTAAAATGACCGCTCGTGAAGTCATGGACATTGACGAAGCCCGGGAAAAATATGCTCGCGGGCTTGCTATCTCGCTGACGGACAGGCAAATTGATGACCAGCTTTTAAACCGACTCCGTCAGTCTCTGGAACCCCACCGTTCGGGAACTATTCCAGTACACCTCTATTATCAGAGGGCGGATGCACGCGCGCGGTTGCGTTTTGGCGCAACATGGCGCGTCTCTCCGAGCGATCGTTTACTTAACGATCTGCGTGGCCTTATCGGCTCGGAGCAGGTGGAACTGGAGTTTGACTAATACAGGAATACTATGAGTCTGAATTTCCTTGATTTTGAACAGCCGATTGCAGAGCTGGAAGCGAAAATCGATTCTCTGACTGCGGTTAGCCGTCAGGATGAGAAACTGGATATTAATATCGATGAAGAAGTGCATCGCCTGCGTGAAAAGAGCGTAGAGCTGACGCGCAAGATCTTCGCCGATCTTGGTGCATGGCAGGTTGCCCAGCTGGCCCGCCATCCACGTCGCCCATACACCCTGGATTATGTCCGCCTGGCTTTCGACGAATTCGACGAACTGGCCGGCGATCGCGCCTACGCCGATGATAAAGCTATCGTTGGCGGGATTGCGCGTCTGGACGGGCGTCCGGTGATGATTATCGGCCACCAGAAAGGGCGTGAAACCAAAGAGAAAATTCGCCGCAACTTCGGTATGCCGGCGCCGGAAGGCTATCGTAAAGCGCTGCGTCTGATGGAAATGGCCGAGCGCTTTAAAATGCCGATCATTACCTTCATCGACACCCCTGGTGCTTATCCAGGCGTCGGGGCGGAAGAACGCGGCCAGTCTGAAGCGATTGCTCGCAACCTGCGTGAAATGTCCCGTCTGAGCGTGCCGGTTATCTGCACCGTTATCGGTGAAGGCGGCTCCGGCGGCGCGCTGGCGATTGGCGTCGGTGATAAAGTGAATATGCTGCAGTACAGCACCTATTCCGTTATCTCCCCGGAAGGCTGTGCGTCCATTCTATGGAAAAGCGCTGACAAAGCGCCGTTGGCCGCTGAAGCGATGGGAATTGTTGCTCCGCGTCTGAAAGAGCTGAAGCTCATTGACTCCATCATTCCTGAACCGCTGGGCGGCGCGCATCGTAATCCGGAAGCGATGGCAGCCTCACTGAAAGAACAGCTGTTGGCCGATCTGGCTGACCTCGACGTGCTTGGCGAGGAAGAACTGCTGAACCGCCGCTACCAACGCCTGATGAGCTACGGCTACGCCTGATTATTGATCTCATTTTTCAACGCTAAGGGTCGGATTTTCCGGCCCTTTTTTTATGTGTTGTTTATTGAGATGACGTGAGAAGAACAAGAGCTAATGTGATTAGCCGATGATGCCGCACTCCCTTAAAACAGTAGCGACTGCCTGGTACTGCAACCCGGCAGGCCGTTAACAAGGATAAAGGAGAAGTTCTATGGCATTGCACAAAACCGTCGCGATAAGCGCCGTGGCCGCAGGGATCATGTTAAGCCTGGGGGCCGCACAGGCTGCACCGCTGCTGGGCGCAACGGAAGCGACAACCATGAAAGCGAGCGACCTGGCCGCTAAAGAAAAAGCCTTAACCGACTTTCCGCTGATGGAGTCGGTTAAATCATCAATTCAAACCCTGCCTAACAGCGAAGTGGAGAAAATCGCACCGGGCCTGGCGAGCAACCCGGCGAACGTTAAGCGTGTGGAAAGCATCCTTTCAGAACAGGATTGGGAATATCTGTTCCCGATGCGCGCCGCAGAATATACCTACTCTAATTTTCTGAAAGCTATTGGTAAATTCCCTGCCGTGTGCGGAACCTATACCGACGGACGCGACAGCGATGCCATCTGCCGTAAATCGCTGGCAACCATGTTTGCCCACTTTGCTCAGGAGACCGGCGGCCATGAAAGCTGGCGTGATATTCCCGAATGGCGTCAGGCGCTGGTTTATCTGCGTGAGGTTGGCTGGGTTGAAGGTCAGAAGGGCGGCTATAACGGCGAATGCGATCCCTCTATCTGGCAGGGGCAGACCTGGCCATGCGGTAAAGATAAAGACGGCGACTACCTGAGCTACTTCGGCCGCGGAGCGAAACAGCTGTCCTATAACTACAACTATGGTCCGTTCTCCGATGCAATGTACGATGGCGACGTTCGTCCGCTGCTGGATAAACCGGAGCTGGTGGCGGATACCTGGATGAACCTGGCGAGCGCCGTCTTCTTCTTCGTTTATCCGCAGCCGCCGAAGCCCTCTATGCTGCACGTCATCGACGGAACCTGGGTTCCAAACGATCATGATAAAGCAAATGGCCTGGTCGAAGGCTTTGGGGTAACCATTCAGATTATCAACGGCGGCGTTGAGTGCGGCGGAGCGGAAGAGAACGCGCAGTCTCTTAACCGTATTGCTTACTACAAAGAGTTCGCAAACTACCTCAAAGTGCCGATTGCCGACGACGAAGTTCTCGGTTGTAAGAATATGAAGCAGTTCGATGAAGGCGGTGCGGGCGCATTGCCGATTTACTGGGAAGAGGATTGGGGATGGAGTCCGGACACCGCTGACGGCAAGACTAACGCCTGCCAGTTGGTGGGCTATCAGACGCCGTATACCGCTTTTAAAGAGGGCGACTATGCGAAGTGTGTGCAGAGCCACTTCAACGTTAATATCGTTGATGACAGCGGCCAGTCCGAGGATATTACGCCGGTCAAGCCTGACGATACCACACCTGCGCAGGAGACGAACGTGGCGCCGGTGGCTCGCATCGCCGGTCCGATTGGCGCAATTGAAGCTGGTGCCAGGGTTTCTCTGAGCGCGGAAGGTTCTACCGATGCGAACGGCGACAAGCTAAGCTACACCTGGATGTCTCAGGACGGCCAGACCCTTAGCGGACAGGATAAAGCCGTAATTACCTTCACCGCACCGGAAAAAGATCGCGATGCCCAGTATGTGGTTAGCCTGACGGTAAGCGACGGTTCGTTGTCCAGCACGGCAACTTACACTCTGAACGTCAAGGCCAAAGCCGCTGCTGCGGACGAAACGACGGATGGCAAAGATAGCGATACCATTAGCTATCCTTCCTGGAGCAGTACCCAGACATGGAAAGAGGGCGATATCGTCAATAACCACGGCGCGCTGTATCAGTGTAAACCGCTTCCGGAAGGAGCATGGTGCAACGTGGCGCCGACTTACTATGAGCCTGGCGCCGGCATTGCCTGGGGCGATGCGTGGAAGGCGTTGTAATAGAGATAAATCCGCCAGCGCTAAGCGCTGGCGGGGTGCTATTATGCTTTCCTTAGGTCAATTCCTGGAGGAAAGCGTGAATATTATTGCGATCATGGGTCCCCACGGCGTCTATTATAAAGACGAACCGATGAAAGAACTGGAAGCTGCCCTGCAACGGCAAGGTTTCCAGACCATCTGGCCGCAAAATAGCGCCGACCTTTTGCAGTTTATTGAGCATAATCCGCGGATCTGCGGAGTCATTTTCGATTGGGATGAGTACAGCGTGGATCTGTGCAGCGATATCAATCGTTTAAATGAGTATCTGCCGCTGTACGCCTTTATCAACGCCCATTCGACGATGGACGTCAGCAGTCAGGACCTGCGTATGACGCTATGGTTCTTTGAATATGCGCTGGGGCTTTCGGAAGAGATCGCTACCCGCATCGGTCAATACACCCGCGAATACCTCGACAACATCACCCCGCCGTTTACCCGGGCGCTGTTTAACTACGTACAGGAGGGAAAATATACCTTCTGTACGCCTGGACATATGGGCGGATCGGCCTATCAAAAAAGCCCGGTGGGTTGTCTGTTTTATGATTTCTTTGGCGGTAATACCTTAAAGGCCGACGTCTCTATTTCCGTGACGGAGCTGGGGTCGCTGCTCGATCATAGCGGCCCGCATCTGGAGGCCGAGGAGTATATTGCCCGCGCCTTCGGCGCCGAGCAGAGCTATATGGTCACCAACGGAACCTCGACGTCGAATAAAATTGTTGGTATGTATTCTGCCCCGGCGGGCAGTACCCTGCTTATCGATCGCAACTGCCATAAATCGTTGGCCCATTTACTGATGATGAGCGATGTGGTGCCGCTATGGCTGAAACCGACGCGCAACGCGCTAGGGATCCTCGGCGGCATACCCAAGCGTGAATTTACCCGCGATAGTATTCAACAAAAAGTCAACGCCACCGGCGGCGCCGGGTGGCCGGTTCATGCGGTGATCACTAACTCCACCTATGACGGGCTGCTGTATAACACGACCTGGATCAAAGAGACCCTCGACGTGTCGTCAATCCACTTTGACTCCGCCTGGGTACCCTACACTCATTTCCATCCGATCTATCAGGGGAAAAGCGGGATGAGCGGCGATCGCATCCCGGGCAAAGTGATCTTTGAAACGCAGTCGACGCACAAAATGCTGGCGGCGCTATCGCAGGCTTCGCTGATTCATATTAAAGGCAGCTACGATGAAGATACCTTCAATGAAGCCTTCATGATGCATACCTCGACCTCACCGAGCTACCCGATCGTTGCCTCTATTGAAACGGCGGCAGCCATGCTGCGGGGTAATTCCGGCAGGCGACTGATCCAGCGTTCGATTGAGCGGGCGCTGGATTTTCGTAAAGAGGTGCAGCGATTACGCGAGGAGTCTGACGGTTGGTTCTTTGATATCTGGCAGCCGGAAGAGATTGGTGAAGCGCAGTGCTGGCCGGTTTCGCCCGGTGAACAGTGGCACGGTTTTCAGGATGCCGATAGCGACCATATGTACCTCGATCCGGTGAAAGTGACGATTCTGACGCCCGGCATGGATGAGCAGGGTAATATGGATAATGAAGGTATACCGGCGGCGCTGGTGGCGAAATTCCTTGATGAGCGCGGCGTGGTCGTCGAGAAAACGGGCCCGTACAACCTGCTGTTCCTTTTTAGTATTGGTATAGATAAAACCCGAGCGATGGGACTGTTGCGCGGATTGACTGAGTTCAAACGCTCTTACGATCTCAATTTGCGAGTGAAAAATATGCTGCCGGATCTGTACGCTGAAGATCCGGATTTTTACCGCAATATGCGCATTCAGGATCTGGCGCAGGGTATTCATCGTCTGATTCGCCAGCACCAGCTCTCGCAGCTGATGCTTAGCGCCTTTGACGTCCTGCCGGAGATGAAAATGACGCCGCATCAGGCCTGGCAGCGGCAGATCAAAGGTGAAGTGGAAACTATCGAACTGGAAAATCTGGTCGGGCGTATTTCAGCGAATATGATCCTACCGTACCCGCCCGGCGTGCCGCTGCTGATGCCCGGTGAGATGATCGCCGAAGAGAGCCGCGCGGTGCTCAATTTCCTGCTCATGCTGTGCTCTATTGGTCGCCACTATCCGGGCTTCGAAACCGATATCCACGGCGCGAAACGCGATGAAGATGGGGTGTACTGGGTTCGAGTCTTAAAAAATGACTAAGCGCTTGCGCAATAATGAACTGAGCGAGTAACGTTGTTGGCTTCAACAGGAGGAGTGGTACCATGCTGGGTTTAAAACGGGTTCACCATATCGCTATCATTGCGACGGATTATGCGAAGAGTAAAGCGTTTTACTGCGACATCCTGGGGTTCACCCTGCAGGGGGAGTTTTATCGCGCAGAGCGTGATTCCTGGAAAGGCGATCTGGCGCTGAATGGTGAATATGTCATTGAACTGTTTTCATTCCCGTTTCCTCCCTCGCGTCCGAGTCGCCCCGAAGCCTGCGGGTTACGCCATCTGGCGTTTAGCGTCGATGATGTCGATGCCGCTGTGGCTCATCTTGAGGCGCACGGTGTGCCTTGTGAAGGGGTTCGTATCGACCCTTTTACCGGTAAGCGTTTCACCTTTTTTAACGATCCGGACGGGCTGCCGCTGGAGATTTATCAGCAGTAATTCTTGTCAGCGCGTGTTCTGGCGGGTAACGTGCCGAACACGCTTACCTCAGTTAGTACTCTCATGATGATGATCCCGGACATTGCGCACACGCTTCAGCCGCACCGCCATTTTTTAGTGGCCTTTAGCGGCGGGCTGGATTCGAGCGTGCTTTTGTATCGCCTGGTGCTCTGGCGCGAGCAGGATCCCACCGTTCGCCTGAGGGCGATACATATTCACCACGGGCTCAGCGCCAACGCCGACGACTGGGTGGCGCACTGCCAGCAAATGTGCCAGCAGTGGCAGGTGCCGATTCTGGTAGAGCGGGTCGCGCTCGCCGATGAGGGGTTGGGAATTGAGGCTCATGCGCGGCAGGCGCGCTACCAGGCATTTCGTTCGGCGCTGGCGCCCGGCGAAGCGCTGGTGACCGCGCAGCATCTTGACGACCAGTGCGAAACCTTCCTGTTAGCCCTTAAGCGGGGAAGCGGCCCTACCGGGCTCTCGGCGATGGCCGGCGAGTCCGATTTTGCCGGGACGAAACTGCTGCGCCCGCTGCTTCACGAAAGCCGTGACTCCCTCCATCAGTGGGCGATGGCCCGTCAGCTCAGCTGGATTGAAGACGAAAGCAACCAGGATGACGCTTACGATCGCAACTTTCTCCGCCTGCGGATTCTCCCGCTGCTTCATGCACGCTGGCCGCACTTTGCCGAGGCCGTGGCGCGCAGCGCCAGCCTGTGCGGCGAACAGGAACAGCTGCTGGATGAAATGCTGGCCGCCGAGCTGGCAACGCTGGTTGCTGAGGACAGTTCGTTAACTATCGCTCCGTTGACGACTATGAGCGCACCTCGGCGGGCCGCGCTGCTGCGCCGCTGGCTGGCTGGGCTCAATGCACCAATGCCTTCGCGCGAGGTGCCGGAGCGTATCTGGCGTGAAGTGGCGATGGCGCGCGAGGATGCGTTTCCCTGTTTGCGCCTTGGTCCGTTTACCGTTCGCCGCTACCAGCAGCGTCTGTACTGGGTGAGATATATTCCAGGCCAGAGTGAGACAATGCTGGAGTGGCGCGATACTGCCAGCCCGCTGCCGTTGCCTGACGGTCTCGGCGAGCTGAGTTTACTGTCCGGCGGGCCGTTACGCGGGCCGCGCGAGGGAGAAGCCGTTACTGTTCGCTTTCGTGCCAGCGGTAATCTGCATATCGTGGGTCGCAACGGTGGTCGCAAGCTGAAAAAAATCTGGCAGGAGCTGGGCGTTGCGCCCTGGCGGCGCGATACGACTCCGCTACTGTTCTATGGCGAAACGCTTATTGCCGCCGCCGATGGTCTGTTTATTACCGTCGATGGGAAAGTTCAGGAAAGTGAAGGCTTACAGATGAGATGGAGGAAAACGGGCGGCTAGGCCACCCGTTTTGATTCAGGACTCGCTAACGACTACCGTACCGATTTGCGGATGGCTGAAGCTGGCGATTTTATCCAGGCGCAGTTCGCGGACGTTCCCGGCGAGCTCTACGACCAGATACTCGATATTTTTGCGCGAGATAAGATCGTTGGCCTTCGCTTGCAGCTGTTCGCCATCTTTGAGCTCCAGCGCCAGGACCAGATGGTGCTGACAGGCAAGTTCGAGGTTGTCATAATCATCGCAATTGATGGGTTGATAAGTATCATTCATTGACATAATCGCTCACCAGTAAGTTTGCCGCCGCATATGCGGCCTTTTCCCTGACTGACTCAGCAAGGGCCTGATCCGCCGCAACCTCATTCAATACTTTCAACACGCAACCTAGCGCATCCGGGATATACCCAAGGTCCCCGCTGGCTATTTCCGCATACCGCTTGCGTATTAACTCACAATATTTTTCCACATGCCCTCCTGTCAGCGTTCTGACTTAACCGTGGGATGTAAGTTTAAGCCTACGAAGATAAACTCTGTTTAGCAAGGTGACTATACCATAGTCATTTAAGCAATATCAGCAGGATGAGACGCGATCCGTCGATTGCTGACAGCCTTTTGCCGTCAGTTTCGCTACAATGTACGCCATTTTTATCAGGAGTAGAGTCATGGCGCTGAAAGCGACGATTTATAAAGCGACGGTGAACGTAGCCGACCTGGACCGTAACCAGTTTCTGGATGCCAGTTTGACGCTTGCCCAGCATCCGTCAGAAACCCAGGAGCGCATGATGCTGCGCCTGCTGGCGTGGATTAAATACGCCGACGAGCGTCTGCAGTTTACCCGCGGTTTATCTTCCGACGATGAAGCGGAACTCTGGCTGCTTAACGATCATCTGGGCGTGGATCTGTGGATTGAACTAGGGCTACCGGACGAGCGGCGAATTAAAAAAGCCTGCTCGCGGGCCCAGCAGGTGGCGCTGTTCGCCTATAATAGTCGGGCGGCAGAAATCTGGTGGCAGCAAAACCAGAACAAAATGGCTCAGTTTTCGAAGCTGTCGGTGTGGTATTTGGATGATACTCAGCTGGCGCAGCTCAGCGCTTTTGCCGATCGGACCATGTCGCTGCAGGCGACCATCCAGGACGGCGCTATCTGGTTATCTGACGCTAAGAATAATCTGGAAATTCATTTAACGGCCTGGCAAACACCCGCATGATTACGATTAGCCGCAGCGTCGCGATTGCGGAGGACGAGATTTCACTTTCCGGCATACGCGCGCAGGGCGCGGGCGGTCAGCACGTGAATAAGTCCTCAACGGCTATTCATTTGCGCTTTGATATTAAAGCCTCGAGCCTGCCTGACTATTATAAGGAACGTCTGCTTACCGCCAGCCACCACTTAATTTCTGCCGAGGGTGTGGTTATCATTAAGGCTCAGGAATATCGCAGCCAGGAAATGAATCGTGAAGCGGCAATTGCGCGTCTGGTTGCCCTAATACAAGAATTAACCGCCGTGCAGAAGAGCCGCCGGGAGACGCGACCAACCAGGGCCTCGAAAGAGCGCCGACTGGCTTCAAAGGCGCAAAAATCCTCAGTTAAAGCGCTGCGTGGAAAGGTTCGCCAGTAAGAATATGGCGAACCGGTGGAATGGATGATAAGGAATTTACAGTGAAGAAAATCGTATTTTCAGTCGTGGCGGCCTGTTCGCTCTTTGCCCTGTTCGGCTGTAACCATCGTACGGAAATGGAAACGTTACAGCCGGCGCCGATGGAAGAGCTAAAACCGATGCAGCAGAGCTGGCGCGGCGTGCTGCCGTGCGCCGACTGCGAAGGGATTGAAACCTCGCTCTTTCTTGAGAAAGACGGCACCTGGGTGATGAATGAACGATATCAGGGCGTTAGCCGCGAACCTTCCTCTTTTGCTTCATATGGTACCTGGGCGCGCACGGCTGATAAGCTGGTGCTGACCGACAGCAAAGGCGAGAAGTCTTATTATCGGGCGAAGGGCGATAAGCTGGAAATGCTCGATCGCGACGGTAACCCCATCGAGTCGACGCTGAACTATACGCTTGAATCAGTCAAAGCCAGTCTGCCCATCACGCCAATGGCGATGCGCGGAATGTACTTCTATATGGCGGATGCGGCGACCTTTACCGATTGCGCGACCGGCAAGCGAGTGGCTGTCGCCAATAATGCTCAGCTCGAGCGTGATTATGCCGCTGCGCGCGGTACGGATACTCGACCGGTGCTGCTGGTGGTTGAGGGGCACTTTACGCTGGAAGCGAATCCGGATTCGGGAGCGCCGGTTAAAGTTCTGGCGGTGGATTCACCCGGCAAGTTTTATCAAAAAGAAGACTGCAATTCTCGTTAATTAATTGAGTCCTACGAGGCGGCTTGTCTTGATATAAATTCCCAATTTAAGATGCCCGATATACTGCAATTGTGTTTCGGGCTTAAAGTTTGCCACATCCCCCTCACGCATATGAAGCAAGTCTGATGGGCTAATCCAGCCCGGTTGAGCCAGGGTCAGCGGGTGTCCGGCCTTCGCGAAGGCATCGCTGACAAACTCCGAACAAAACCACATTTTTTTGTCCCCGGATGCTGCATCGCTCAGCTGGGCCTTGGCCAGACCGTTCACGCACTGCTGGCGGAAATCTTTTGAGAAGGGATTCAGGGTGCATAGCTGTTTGGTGACCATAAAGGGCACAAATTCAATAATGCCGCGATAGTTATAGGCGCTGTTTCTGTTTTTATAGGCGAAATTTTTAATGCCAGCGGCCTGTTGCGGCGTGAGGTCAGGCGCTCTTAGGGCAAACAGCTTATCGCTGTGCTGCATCGCTTGCCGGAGAGGCACAACCTGCACCCCAGCACCGGTTGCCTCTGCAACCTGGTTATCACCGATATAGATAGCGACATGGCTAACGGAGGATGTGCTAAGAGCACGAATCCCCAGGGACGTCACGCCAAAGCTGGAAGAGAAAAGGAGATCGCCGGGGAGCAGATCTTGTGCGTTAATTTCAGTCAGCGTGTTATTAGCCACCGAGCTCTGGCGCTGAAGCTTAATCGCCCATTGCTGCGATGGTTGCTTAATAGTGGAAGCGGAAGGCACGGACCGGCTGACGTCTACCGTGCAGGCAGAAAGTAAGAACGATACGGGAAAAAGCAGGACATGATTAGCCCGTCGTTTAGCCATGATTACAATCCTTGTAAAAAAGAGGCTCTGAAACCAGAGCCTCTTTTGGCGTTAACCTTTAATTTGTTGTACCAGGTAATTCACGATATCGCCGGTTTTAATCAGCTGTTTCTCGCCGCTGCGGCGATATTTATATTCAATATCGTCGTTGTCGAGGTTACGGTCGCCCAGCACGATAGTATGCGGAATTCCGATAAGCTCCATATCGGCGAACATCACGCCCGGACGCTCTTTACGGTCATCCATCAGCACTTCGATGCCCAGCGCGGTTAGCTCAGCATACAGCTTCTCAGCCAGCTCCTGCACGCGATAGGATTTGTGCATGTTCATCGGCAGAATCGCAACCTGGAACGGGGCGATAGCTTCCGGCCACAAGATCCCGCGCTCGTCAAAGTTCTGCTCAATGGCTGCCGCCACCACGCGAGTCACCCCGATACCGTAGCAGCCCATAGTCAGGATCTGATTACGGCCATCTTCGCCCTGTACGGAGGCTTTCATCGCTTCAGAGTACTTGGTACCCAGCTGGAAGATGTGGCCCACTTCGATACCGCGTTTAATCAACAGCGTGCCTTTACCGTCCGGGCTCGGGTCACCGGCCACTACGTTACGGATATCTGCCACTTCAGGAGTGGCGACGTCGCGATCCCAGTTGATGCCGAAGTAGTGTTTACCGTCAATGTTCGCGCCCGCGGCGAAATCGCTCATGGCGGCAACGGTACGGTCAATAATCACCGGAACAGGCATATTAACCGGGCCAAGAGAACCGGGACCCGCTTTCACCAGCGCGCGAATCTCTTCTTCGGTTGCGAAGGTCAGCGGGCTGGCGACCTGCGGCAGTTTTTCCGCTTTGACTTCGTTCAGTTCATGATCGCCGCGAACCAGCAGGGCTATCAGCGAATACTCACTGTCTTCTACTGCTTTTACAAGCAGGGTTTTCACGGTTTTTTCAATCGGCAAATTGAACTGCTCGACCAGCTCGGCGATGGTTTTAGCGTCAGGCGTATCGACCAGGGTCATTTCCTGCGTGGCGGCCGCGCGCGGCTCTTTCGGCGCAACGGCTTCGGCGAACTCAATATTGGCCGCGTAGTCAGAAGAGTCAGAGAAAATGACGTCATCTTCACCGCTCTGCGCCAGTACCTGGAATTCGTGAGATGCGCTGCCGCCGATAGAACCGGTGTCAGCCTGTACCGCGCGGAAATCCAGCCCCATACGGCTGAAGATTTTGCTGTACGCGGCGTACATCGCGTCGTAGGTCTCCTGCAGCGATTCCTGAGAGGTATGGAAAGAGTAAGCATCTTTCATCAGGAATTCACGGGAACGCATTACGCCGAAACGCGGGCGAACTTCGTCACGGAATTTGGTCTGGATCTGATAGAAGTTCAGCGGCAGCTGTTTGTAAGAGCTCAGCTCATTACGAATCAGGTCGGTGATGACTTCTTCATGAGTCGGGCCGAGTACGAACGGACGTTCGCCACGGTCAGCAATACGCAGCAGTTCCGGGCCGTACTGTTCCCAACGACCACTCTCTTGCCACAGCTCAGAGGGCTGAACTACCGGCATTAACACCTCGATTGCACCAGCGTTGTTCATCTCTTCACGCACGATGTTTTCGACTTTTTTCAGGACGCGCACGCCGGTCGGCAGCCAGGTATATAACCCAGAGGCCAGCTTGCGGATCATCCCGGCGCGCAGCATCAGCTGATGGCTGATAACCTCGGCGTCGGCAGGTGTCTCCTTCAGAGTGGAGAGCAGGTATTGGCTAGTACGCATGTTGTTACGGTTCCATTTGGACGATCGATACAGGCTGGAAGCCAGCCTGACACAAAAAAGTGGTTTAGTTTACCAGTGTGGCAAAGATGCCAAAAGAGAGGAGAATAAAATTAGCGTGCTTCGAGAGAAAAGACTTCAAAACCGGACGAAATCACCCGCCAGCGCACGTTAAAATCCAGCAGCCAGACGGCGTAGGTTTTTCCCGGCTCCTCTTCTTTGCGGTATGCCGGTCGCGGATCCTGCGCCAGAACTTCGCTAATAAACGACTTAAGACGAGGATAGCGTCGCTCCAGCGTTAAAATTTGCGCTTCTGTATCCGGCGTGAAACTCACCGCTACTTCCGCCCCTGGAGCCTCCTGAGCATAGCTTGCGCTGGCATCCGGCAGTGCTTCGGCAAAGGGCAGGTAAGGTTTGATATCCACGACCGGCGTTCCATCTACCAGGTCCAGGCTGCCTAACTCAAGCACGACGTGTTCTTTCTGGCAGCGAATACCTTTTAGCTCGACCAGAGACATACCGATTGGATTAGGACGAAAGGTCGAACGGGTAGCGAATACGCCCATTCGCGCGTTACCGCCGAGGCGGGGAGGGCGGACGGTAGGACGCCAGCCGCCTTCCATGGTCTGATGAAACACAAACAGGACCCACAGATGGCTGAAATTTTCCAGGCCGCGTACGGCATCGGCCTGGTTATAGGGAGGCAAGAGGTGTAATTCGCCGCCGCCGTTTTTAACCAGCCCGGGCTGGCGGGGAACGGCAAATTTTTCTTTATAGGGCGAGCGAATAACGCCTATCTGCGCAAACTGAAAAGCACTCATTGCGCCGTAACGTTAAGCGCTGATCCCAGGCAAACGGCCTGGCGGTAGCAGCCCGGGGTTCCGCTGGTCACTTCGCAGCGGTGCAGCAGCACAGCGTTGGCTTTCATTCTTGCCGCATTAATCTGCATACGCTTGCGAGCCGTCGGGATATTGGGCGGAGAGTCTTGATTAGAGGCCTGACATGATTCACCGGTGACTTCACCCAGTTCGCGGAAAGGTTTACCCACCAACTCTGTTGCATCGGTATAGATTCTTACCGGGGCCGGGCGCGTCGCTTTCGGTTTGGCCGGTTCCGATTTGGCTGGCTGAGTGACCGTACTTTGCACAGGTTCGACTGGCGATCTGCTTAGCATGGAACAACCGCTTAACATGAGTGCTAACAAACAGACCGGTAAAGCACGCATAGTATTTCCTCAATAAATAATAAAACAGGGCGCTATTGAATCAGGTGCTTGCATAAATGACAAGACGGGCATAAGCCCGTCCTGAATGATATTACGCTGAGAATAGATTACCAGCCTTTCACCGCGCCGCCGTTAAAGATTTTGTTGGCTGCTTCGTAAACTTCGTCACTCTGGTAAGCCTGAACAAATTTCTTAACATTTTCCGCATCTTTGTTGTCTTCGCGAGCGACAATCAGGTTCACGTACGGAGACTCTTTACCTTCGACAAAAATACCGTCTTTTGCCGGGGTCAGGCCAATCTGGCTGGCGTAGGTGGTATTAATAACCGCCAGTGCGATCTGCGCATCATCCAGAGAGCGCGGCAGCTGCGGGGCTTCCAGCTCAACAATTTTCAGGTTTTTCGGGTTTTCAATAATATCCAGTGAGGTTGGCAGCAGACCAACGCCTTCTTTCAGTTTGATCAGACCAACCTGCTGCAGCAGCAGCAGAGATCGGCCAAGGTTGGTTGGATCGTTAGGAATGGCGACCTGCGAGCCCGGCTGCAGCTCATCCAGCGATTTGATTTTTTTCGAGTAACCGGCAATGGGATAGACAAACGAGTTGCCGACGGAAACCAGCTTGTAGCCGCGGTCTTTAATCTGCTGGTCCAGATACGGTTTATGCTGGAAGGCATTAACGTCAATATCGCCTTTGCTCAGCGCTTCGTTAGGCAGCACGTAATCGTTGAAGGTAACCAGTTCAACATCGAGGCCGTATTTATCTTTTGCTACTTTCTGCGCAACCTCAGCAACCTGCTGTTCCGCGCCGACGATCACGCCGACTTTGATGTGGTTTGGATCCTTTTCGTCCTGACCGCAACCCACCAGCGCCAAAGAACCGATTAACGCGCCGACTGCCGCAAAGGTTTTGAAATTAAAGGCCATGTTATTTCCTTCCTGTAAGATTCTGTATTGTGTGTGATGTTATTTGTGAGTCACAGCCCGGACGATACGATCGCCAGAGAATTGAATTAAATAAACCAGAATAACCAGCAACACCAGCACGGTATTCATTACCGTTGCATTGTAGCCGATATAACCGTACTGATAGCCAATCTGTCCCAGGCCGCCGGCACCGACGGCACCGCCCATGGCGGAATAGCCAACCAGCGTGATAAGGGTAATCGTTGCCGCATTCACCAGACCCGGAAGCGCTTCCGGCAGAAGAACCTTACGCACGATCTGCATCGGCGTTGCGCCCATCGCGCGGGATGCTTCGATAAGGCCGGTTGGGATCTCCAGCAGGGCGTTTTCCACCATGCGGGCGATAAACGGCGCGGCGCCAACCGTCAGCGGGACAATGGCAGCCTGCAGGCCAATCGACGTGCCAACAATCACGCGAGTGAATGGGATCATCCACACCAGCAGGATAATAAAAGGAATCGAACGGAAAATGTTCACCACCGCCGAAAGCGTGCGGTAGAGCTTCGCATTAGCGACAATTTGCCCGGGACGGGTGACGTACAGCAGCACGCCGACCGGCAGGCCAAGAACAAAACCGAAGAAGCCGGAGACAAACGTCATGGCCAGCGTTTCCCATACGCCGCGAACCAGCAGCCAGATCATTGGTTCAGACATATCCCAGTACCTCTACTTTTACATGATGTTCCTGCAACCAGGCGATCGCGGCCTGGGTATCTTCCTGCGAGCCGTGCATCTCGGTCAGCATGATGCCGAACTTGACGCCGCCCGCGTAATCCATCTGCGCGCTAATAATGTTGTTATTCACATTAAAACGACGGGCAGTCTCCGAAAGCAGCGGGGCATCTACGGAATGACCGGTAAACTCCATGCGCAGCATAGGCACGCTATCGGCAAGAGCCTCAGGTTTAAGGCGGGCCTGATAATCATCCGGGATATCAAGGTGCAGCGTTGACTGGATAAACTGCTGCGCCAGAGGCGTTTTGGGATGAGAGAACACCTCGCTCACCGTATCCTGCTCAATAAGCTGGCCGTTGCTGATAACGGCAACGCAATCACAGATGCGTTTAACGACATCCATTTCGTGGGTAATCAGCAAAATCGTCAGGCCCAGGCGACGGTTGATATCCTTCAGCAGTTCCAGAATCGAACGCGTAGTGGCCGGGTCCAGCGCGCTGGTGGCTTCGTCGCAGAGCAGGACTTTTGGATTGCTCGCCAGCGCACGGGCGATGGCCACGCGCTGCTTTTGCCCGCCGGAGAGATTCGCCGGATAGCTATCGTGTTTATCTCCCAGACCGACGAGATCCAGCAGCTCGGTCACCCGACGCTTGATTTCATCTTTAGAGGTATTGTCGAGCTCCAGAGGCAACGCCACGTTACCGAACACGGTACGTGAGGCAAGCAGGTTAAAGTGCTGGAAAATCATACCAATCTGGCGGCGAGCGCGAGTCAGCTCTTTTTCTGAAAGCGCCGTCAGCTCCTGGCCGTCGACCTGGACGCTGCCCTGCGTTGGACGTTCAAGCAGGTTTACGCAGCGGATTAACGTACTTTTACCCGCGCCGGAAGCGCCGATGACGCCATAAATTTGTCCGGCAGGAACATGCAGGCTGACATCGTTCAGCGCCTGTATGCTGCGGTTCCCCTGCTGGAACACTTTGGTGATATTCGAAAGTTTAATCATCAGTTATTTATTATCATTTAGCCGTTTGCCGTGGCATTTTCTTCTGCCGTGTCCAGGCGATGCCTGTCAATGAAATGGATGTTAAGGCATCCAGACGTCTAAATCAATCTGACTCTGTATAATGAGCACTTTCTTGCGTCCGGAAACATGCGATACTAGGCGAATTAGCCTTTATCAGGAGCAAACCGGTGGCAATGTCAGTACCCGCAATTTTTCTTGACCGTGATGGCACGATTAATGTCGATCACGGATACGTCCATGAAATCGACAATTTTGAATTTATCGATGGCGTCATTGACGCGATGCGTCAATTAAAGGAGATGGGCTATGCGCTGGTGCTGGTGACCAACCAGTCCGGTATCGCCCGCGGCAAGTTTACTGAAGAGCAGTTTGAAACGCTGACGGAGTGGATGGACTGGTCGCTGGCCGATCGCGGCGTTGACCTGGATGGCATCTATTATTGTCCTCACCATCCGCAGGGAACCGTTGAAGAGTTTCGCCAGACCTGCGACTGCCGTAAACCGCATCCGGGAATGCTCATCTCGGCGCGCGACTACCTGCACATTGATATGGCGGCGTCATATATGGTGGGCGATAAAATTGAAGATATGCAGGCGGCCTTAGCGGCGGAAGTTGGCACGAAAGTATTGGTACGCACCGGTAAACCCGTCACTCCAGAAGCGGAAAGTGCTGCCGATTGGGTGCTAAACAGCCTGGCAGACCTGCCGGATGCGATTAAAAAGCGGCAGAAATAGGCGTTGTGTATAAAAGATGAGCGGTTGAAATAAAAATGCATTTTACCGCTTGTCACCGCCAAATAACTCCCTATAATGCGCTCCCACTGACACGGCAGATGTGAATCACTTCACACAAACAGCCGGTTGGTTGAAGAGAAAAAATCCTGAAAAACGGGGTTGACTCTGAAAGAGGAAAGCGTAATATACGCCACCTCGCAACGGTGAGCGAAAGCCGCGTTGCACTGCTCTTTAACAATTTATCAGACAATCTGTGTGGGCACTCAAAGTGACATGGATTCTTAACGTCCTCGGACGAAAAATGAATACCAAGTCTCAAAGAGTGAACACGTAATTCATTACGAAGTTTAATTCTACGAGCATCAAACTTAAATTGAAGAGTTTGATCATGGCTCAGATTGAACGCTGGCGGCAGGCCTAACACATGCAAGTCGAACGGTAGCACAGAGAGCTTGCTCTCGGGTGACGAGTGGCGGACGGGTGAGTAATGTCTGGGAAACTGCCCGATGGAGGGGGATAACTACTGGAAACGGTAGCTAATACCGCATAAT
>NZ_BCZK01000012.1 GCF_001598695.1 Klebsiella oxytoca NBRC 105695
CGCAGCGCCGCTGCTGGGGATGTTCTGCTTCGGCAACCTGATGCGCGAGAGCGGGGTGGTGGAGCGCCTGAGCGACACGGTACAGAACGGGCTGATAAATATCGTGACGATATTCCTCGGATTATCGGTGGGGGCCAAGCTGGTGGCGGACAAGTTCCTGCAGCCGCAGACGCTGGGGATACTGGTGCTGGGAGTGATAGCGTTCTGCGTGGGTACGGCGGCGGGCGTGCTGATGGCGAAGCTGCTGAACCTGTGCAGCCGGCACAAAATCAACCCGCTGATTGGCTCCGCCGGGGTGTCGGCGGTGCCGATGGCGGCAAGGGTGTCGAACAGGGTGGGGCTGGAGTCGGACGCGCAGAACTTCCTGCTGATGCACGCGATGGGGCCGAACGTGGCGGGGGTGATTGGCTCGGCGATTGCCGCCGGGGTGATGCTCAAGTACGTGCTGGCGATGTGAATCGTTACCTTTCCCCGGATTGCGCCGTAAACGGCTTATCCGGGCTACCGGCCCGCAGACGGCTGTAAACCCGTAGCCCGGGGTAAGGCGTCAGCCGCGACCCGGGGATTCTCCCGGAGGCGGCGCTTAACGCGCCTTGTCCGGGCTACCGGATCGCAGACGGCTGTAAACCCGTAGCCCGGGTAAGGCGTCAGCCGCAACCCGGGGATTCTCCCGGAGGCGGCGCTTAACGCGCCTTGTCCGGGCTACCGGATCGCAGACGGCTGTAAACCCGTAGCCCGGGTAAGGCATCAACCGCAAGCCCGGGATACGTAAAACGTCGTATTCCATCTGGATGTGTTCTGAAATCCATAAAACTGTGGGCCGATTCCGCGCCGTCGGTCGCTAAAAAAGAGAAAATGGCCTTTTGATGTCAATTCGCCCAATGTTTAGCCGAAAAATCACGCACTGGTTTGCCCGACGTTCGTTCCAGAACCGCATCTTCCTGTTGATCCTGTTTACCTCGACAATAGTGATGCTGGCGATGTCATGGTATCTCACCAGCATCACGGAAGAGCGTCTGCATTATCAGGTCGGCCAGCGCGCGCTGATCCAGGCGATGCAGATCTCCGCCATGCCTGAGCTGGTAGAGGCGGTCGAAAAGCACGATCTGGCGCGAATTAAAGCGCTTATCGACCCCATGCGATCGTTTTCCGATGCCACCTACATCACCGTCGGTGATGCAAAAGGCCAGCGTCTGTATCACGTGAATCCGGATGAGATCGGTAAATATATGGAAGGCGGAGACAGCGACGAAGCGCTGTATAACGCTAAAAGCTACGTGTCGGTGCGTAAAGGATCGCTCGGCTCTTCATTGCGCGGTAAGTCGCCGATCCAGGACAGCACCGGGAAAGTGATCGGCATCGTCTCGGTGGGCTACACCATCGAACAGTTAGAGAACTGGCTGAGTCTGCAAATCGGATCGCTGATGATCCCGATGGCAATCATGCTGCTCCTGCTGCTCTACTGCGCCCGACGCTTCTCGCTGCATATCAAAAAACAGATGCTGAATATGGAGCCGCAGCAGCTATCACAGCTGCTTATCCAGCAAAGCGTCTTGTTTGAATCGGTCTTCGAGGGACTGATAGCCATTGACTCTCACTACCGAATTACCGCCATCAACCAAACCGCAAGGAGATTATTAAACCTCAGCCAGCCGGAAACTATCCTGATTGGCAAAAGCATCAGCAGCGTGATCTCTCAGGAGACGTTCTTTTATGACGCGCCGCAGACAAATAAAAAAGACGAAATTGTCACCTTTAATCAGATCAAAGTGATCGCCAGCCGCATGGCCGTCACGCTCAATAGCGAGCCCCAGGGATGGGTCATTAGCTTTCGTAGTAAAGACGATATCAACACCCTGAGCCTGCAGCTCAGCCAGGTCCAGCAGTATGCGGATAACCTTCGCGCCGTGCAGCACGAGCACCGCAATTTGATCTCCACCATTGCCGGGCTACTGTTTTTGAAACGCTACGATAACGCGCTGGATCTCATTCAGCAGCAGTCTGAAAGCCACCAGAAAGTTCTCGATTTTATCGCCCGTAATTTTAAAGTGAACCATCTTGCCGGGCTGCTGATCGGCAAATATTACCGCGCCAAAGAGCTCGGATTAGAGCTGGTCTTCGATCCCGCCTGTCACGTGGAAACCCTCCCCTCATCGCTTTCGCATAATGAGTGGATCTCGATCGTCGGTAACCTGCTGGACAATGCCTACAATGCCGCCTTACGTCAGCCGGCAGGATCGAAGCAGATCGAGTGCCTGATCAACAGCGAGGGCGGCGAAGCGATCGTCGAGATCGCCGACCAGGGCTGCGGAATTGATGAATCGCTGCGCGATCGTATTTTTGAGCGCGGCGTCACCAGCAGCGACAGCGGCGATCACGGTATCGGGCTATGGCTGGTACGCAGCTACGTCGAGCAGGCGGGCGGCAATATCGTCGTCGACGACAACATCCCTTTTGGCACTATTTTTACTCTTTATATCCCCCTGACCCGAGATGAACACCATGGATAGCATCACAACTCTCATCGTTGAAGACGAACCTATGCTGGCGGAAATTCTGGTGGATACCATCAAGCAATTTCCCCAGTTCGAAGTCATTGGCATTGCGGATAAGCTGGAAAGCGCAAAAAAAATGCTTCGTCTCTATCAGCCCCAGCTGATTCTGTTGGATAACTTTTTGCCCGATGGCAAAGGCCTCGATTTGATCCGTCACGCCGTCAATATCAATTATAAAGGACGTATCATTTTCATCACCGCCGACAACCATATGGATACCATCAGCGAAGCCCTGCGGATGGGCGTTTTCGATTATTTGATTAAGCCGGTTCACTATCAGCGATTGCAGCATACGCTCGAGCGTTTTGCCCGCTATCGCAGCTCCCTGCGCTCGAGCGAGCAGGCGAGCCAGACCCACGTTGACGCCCTTTTCAATATCCAGGCCAAAGAGCACGCGGAAGCCGCCGGCACCGCTCTGCGCGGAATCGATGAAAGCACCTTTAACCGCGTATTACAGCTCTTCACCGACCCGGGGATCGTCCATACCGCAGACTCCCTTGCGCGTATCCTCGGCAGCAGCAAAACCACTGCCCGCCGCTACCTGGAGCAAGGGGTCAAAAACGATTTTCTTGAGGCCGAAATAAGCTACGGTAAAGTCGGCAGACCGGAGCGGATTTATCACGGCAAAAATAGTGAGCACGTTTAAGGATCGCGGAGATGCTTTGTTTAGCATGCATCTCCTTTTATTCGTTTACGCTATAGCGTAGCTAACAATCATCTGGCCTTTTTTCATCTTCACCTGGGTAATGACGACCTCTCCCAGTTCTGACAGGCTGGCCACGTGCGTGCCGCCGCAGGGATAGCTCGGCATATCGCCGAACCCGACCTTGCGCAGACCTTCGGCAAAAGAGATCCGACGCGGTAAATCCTCCGCCTGCCATCCTTCGATCTGCGCCAGCAGGGCGCTGGCTTCGGGCAGTGACGCGTTCGTCCCGGCGGCAAAGGTGATGCGCCCTTCTCCCGGCCAGTGATGCGCCTTAATCGGCCGCCAGCCAAAGCGCTCTCCGGCCTGGCCAATCAGGTGCCCGGCGGAATGTAGCCGAGCGTGCAGCCGTCTTGCGTCCGCGTCCACCCGGATCGCCACCTCGCCGGAGGGTAGCGGCTGCGCAACAATATGCACGATGCTCTCGCCGCGCGCGGCAACGCTCTCGACCGCAAGCTCGCCAATCCAGCCGCGATCCGCTGGCTGTCCTCCGCCCTGCGGATGAAACAGCGTGCGGTCCAGCTCAATGGCATAGCGGCCATCGGCTTCGCCCAGGCAGTTGACGACTCGCGCAGGGCATTCAGTGGCATCGCTGGTGTAATAAAGTCGTTCAGTCATGGTTGTCCTCCCCTCAGTCAGGACAGTATATTGATATTAACGACAGCGATAATCCCGCCGATCATCAATGCAATTTTGCTCTGGAAGCACAAATGAATCTGAACTTACTGCCCGATCTCGCCCTGTTCGTGCAGATTGTCGATCAGGGCAGCTTTTCCGCCGTCGCGCGCCAGACAGGCGCGACGCCTTCCGCCATTAGCCGCAGCGTCTCGCGGCTGGAGCAGGAAATGGGCTGCAAGCTGCTGCATCGCACCACGCGCAAGCTGCGCCTTAGCGATGCCGGGAAAACGGTGTATGAACATGCGCTGGAGATGCTGGACTCGGCGCGTCTGGCCATGGATTCCGCCGGCAGCGCCCAGGCGGTGCCGCAGGGTAAGCTCACGCTAAGCGTGCCGAAAGCCGTGGGACGGTTTGTCATTCATCCGCTGATGCTGGAGTTTTTTAGCCGCTACCCGAAGATCGACGTCTGTCTGCGCCTTGAAGATCGGGTTCTCGATTTTATCGATGACGGTATCGATCTGGCGCTGCGCATCACCCATACGCCCTCGCCGGGGCTGCACGGTAAGCCTTTGCTGTCCGTCAGCCATATCGTCTGTGCGACGCCCGGCTACCTGGCGCAATATGGCAGACCGCGAACGCCGCAGGATCTGCGCGAACATAGCTGTATCAGCCTTGGGGAAACGCCCGCCGATTCGCGCTGGAAGTTTCGCCGCGACGGCAAAACGGAGACTATCCAGACCCACGGTCGTTACGCGGCAAACCACACCGCCGTACGCCTTGATGCCGTGAAGCAAAATCTGGGTATCGGCAGCCTGCCGTTGTTTACCGCCCGTGAGGCGCTGGCGAACGGCGAGATTGTGCAGGTTTTACCGGAATGGGAGTTTATCAGTCGCTATTCCGGCCAGCTCTGGCTACTGTGGTCGGGCAATAAGCACATGCCCGCCAGAATGCGGGCAATGATTGATTATCTTAGCGAGAAGATGAAGCCGACTGCAGGCAGCACAGCCATAGCGCAACGTTCGAAAATCACGGATAAGCCGCTATGAATAAAAACGGGGATGCTATATCACCCCCGTTTATTACCTTAATGAGGACTATCGTTTACTGATGGTGGGAAGTTAAGCGTGATTTATTATAATTAATCAGGCTTCCTGCCTTAATAATCTCCCGCTCTGATGAGGTCAGGCCCTCCATGTAAAGCGCGATCTCTTTTATGGGGCGCTCGCGGCTAATGACAAACGCGGTAATATGACCCAGCTCGCTGTCTAAGGCGGATTTTATGCCCGGAATAAAGATAAAATCCCCCACTTCAAATTCGGGTAAGGCTTTCATTTGCAGCGGCAGCATTCCCCAGTTAATCACATTCGAACGATAACGTTTCGTGGCGTATTCCTGCGCAATATTTGCCAGCCCCCCCAGCACGCGCTGGCAGCTGGCCGCTTGTTCTCGTGCTGAACCATCGCCCGGTTTTATCGCATAAACCATACTACCTATTTCCGTCTGCTGCAGGGTGACGCCCTCCTGTCCCGGCAGCTGGCGGATTTGGGTAAAGATGTCCTCAAGTTCAGGATGCAGCCTGCAAGGATTGTCCCCCGCGACGCGCAATTGTTCCAGAGCGGCAATCTCCTTACTGCGGCCAACATAGCCCGGATCGCGCCGTGAGAGGGTAAACTCCGCCAGTCCTGAGGGGTTAGAGCGAAATGATGAGGTTTCTCCCGATGGGATAAGCTCGTCAGTAGTCGTCACCGGATCCATGATTTTAGAGGTAACGTTTAAGAGAATATTTTCCGTTAACTCACTCATTTCCGGCCAGTCTTTTATATTGGGTCCATAAATCAGCGATTGCTGGGATGCGCCTTTAATAAAGCCTTGATAGACACGGTTTTTATAGGGTGAAGCGTCAAATTCATATTGCGGTATGTTCTCCCAGCAATCGAGCTCTGACGCCGAGGTCAGAATACCACCGTTGGCAGCCGTCGCCGCAATTGAGCGGGCATCCATCAGCGCGACAGCCGACATTTGCCCATTTCCGGGTTTTGAACCTTCCCGGTTTGGGAAATTGCGCGTTGTATGGCGAATGCTCAATCCATTATGCATAGGCGTGTCGCCTGCGCCAAAGCAGGGCCCACAAAATGCGGTACGCATAATCGCGCCAGCGCTTAATAAATCGGTCGTTATCCCTTTTTTGGTCAGATCCATCAGCACCGGCTGGGATGAGGGATATATCGAGAGAGAGAAAACGTTGTCGCCGCAGGAGTGATTCTTTAAGGCATTTGCCGCTTCAACTACGTTGACGTAATTTCCGCCGGCACAACCGGCAATAATTCCCTGCTGGATCCGGAGCTTACCCTTTTCGACTTTATCCAGCAGGGAGAGTTTTGCGCGCCCAAGCGAAATTTTTTCGGATTCCATTTCGACTTCATGCAAAATATCCGGCAAGTTCTCCTTCAGCGTATCAATTTCATAGACGTTGGCGGGATGAAAAGGTAAGGCGATCATCGGTTTGATAGCGCTTAAATTGACTTCTATACAACCATCGTAATAAGCCATATCGGATGCTGAGAGCGAACAATAGTCTTGCTCCCTGCCATGAACGCGCAAGTAGCTTCGAGTCTCTTCATCGGTTTGCCAGATAGACGATAAGCAGGTGGTCTCCGTCGTCATGACATCAACACTGTTGCGGAAATCGGTAGACATTGTCGCCACCCCCGGTCCCACAAACTCCATTATCTTGTTTTTCACATAACCGCGCCGGAACACCGCGCCAATTATCGCCAGGGCAATATCCTGAGGCCCCACGCCAGGGCTGGGTTTACCTGTCAAATACACCGCAACAACCTCGGGATAATCAATATCCCAGGTCCCTCCCAGCAGTTGCTTAACTAACTCGCCGCCCCCCTCGCCGACGGCCATCGTCCCTAAAGCGCCATAGCGGGTATGGCTGTCCGAGCCCAGCACCATCTTGCCACCGCCGGCCATCATCTCGCGCATATATTGATGAATAACGGAAATATGCGGCGGAACATAAATCCCGCCGTACTTTCTGGCCGAAGATAAACCGAATATATGATCATCACTATTAATGGTACCGCCGACCGCACATAGCGAATTATGACAATTAGTTAATACGTAAGGCAGTGGAAAACGCTGCATTCCAGACGCTTTAGCGGTTTGGATTATCCCCACAAATGTAATATCGTGTGAGGCCATACAATCAAATTTTATTTTTAACTTGCGGTGATCGCCTGAAGTATTATGGGCAGAGAGGATCGACCACGAAATCGTGCCTTTACGCGCCTCCTGCTTGTCCACCGGGAAGGAAGGATGACCAACAGGGATAATACCATGCTGGTGTGATATACATACTCCATGGTCATACAGTTTTATCATGACATATATCCTTATATAAAAAACAAGGTCTGACAGAATAGCAACACTTTTTAATCACTACCGTTATCGGCTAATAAAATGGAAAAAACACAGGCAATAAAATAAAGCTGACGATTACCGATATAACAATAAGCGGCAATCCGGTTTTAACGTAATCAATAAACTTATAGCCACCCGCAGAAAAAATCATCATATTGGCGGGCGTACCCACAGGGGTTGCATACGCACACGAGCAGCCAATAACTATAGCCATTAATACCGCCCGGGGATCGGCCCCCATCGAATGCGCAATAGATAGACCAATCGGCATTAATAAAGAGGCGGTTGCCGTATTGGACATGAAGTTTGTTAACACACAGGAGATGAGCAATACCGCGCTTAAAAGTAAGAAGGGGGAAGCGTGATTACCCAGTTGTTCAATCATTGCACGCGCCATGATCGCACCAGCGCCGGTGGTTTCCAGCGCTTTTGCTAATGCCAGCGTTCCGCCGAACAGGAAAATGGTCTGTGAATCAATGGCCTGGTATGCCTGTTTTTCAGTAATCACCCGGGTGACAATCAGCGTTAAAGCGCCAATTGAGCCAACAATAGCAATCGGCAATCCAATCTGTTCTTCGAAAATCATGCCGGATACGGTTGCGATTAGTACCGACAGCGCAATCACCTGCTTGTATTTCGGGCACGCTATCTTGCGCATACTTTCAGTGCGTTGCTGGTGTAGCGTACTTTTTTGCGGTAATAGTCGGTAGCCTATCGTGACAAAATAGAGAATACCGCAAGCCAGCATCGGAATACCCAGCTTAGCATATTCAAAAAAACCAAAACGTTGGCCAACCTGCTCCAGCGCCGACTGTGCAATCAGATTTCCTGGGGAACCGATAAGCGACAAATTTCCCCCCAACGCAGAGGCAAAGGCCAGGGGCATAAGCAGACGTGACTGGGCATAACCTGATTTTATCGCTGCGCCGATCACAACAGGTATTAACACTGCAGCCGTTCCGGTATTCGATAAAAATCCAGAAAGGGTCCCACACACTAACATAATAATGACTATCAGCTGTTTTTCTGTACGCGCATAGCGTGTCACGATACCGCCAATTTTATCGGTTACGCCGGTTTCGAATAAAGCCCCGCCTACCACAAACATAGCCACAAATAAAATAACATTCTGATTAATAAAACCTGCAAAAGCAGTTTTGACATCGAAGACCCCGGTGACAACCAGAGTAATACAAACAATCATGGCAGTTACAGCTAATGGTATTTTTTCCCAAACGAACATGACGATCGAAAAAACCAATAGCGACAACGTAATCGTAACTGGAGACATAAATATATTGCACCTCACCTTGTTAAAGGTCATATAATAATATTTGCGATCATGTGAGTTTTTTCATACTTAAATCATTAAACTCCAGGTAAGATAATAACCACATGGCAATGGCATCATCTACAATTGTCCTGGGCATCAACCGATGCCCAGAGATTCACGACATTCTTTCTCAGTAACGACTTAAATCATCCCGGATGATATGAGTATTTCCCACCACCATACCCCGAGGGTGATGTGCAAGAGGAATGTCAGTACCGCCAGTATTCCACCTATAATCCACCAGGATTTGATATCGTTATAACCCACACCAAAAATAACTGGTCCCGCCGCGCCACCATAGTGAGTGACCATTCCGCCATAAGAATTGCTGAATAATAGCGCGAGTGCGGTGAGGGTTATCGGTGCACCAGATACATTCGCCAGCATGGCAAAGACCGGAACCATAGCGACGATATAAGCGCTTCCCGAGGCGAAGAAATAACGAACCAGTATGCTCAAGGCGACAATAACAATAAAGGCTATATTACCGTGACCATCAAATGAAATATTATTTTTTAATAAATCAGCCAGCCACACGAAAAAGCCAACTTTTGATAATAACGAGCTTAAGCCAATAATCCCACCGTACCAAATGAGCGTATTCCAGCCGCCTTTATTTTTTATCACATCATCCCAGGTTACGATTTTCAGCACTAACATCAAGGCCATGACGCAGATAGCAACGGTTGACTCATTAACCCCCAGGGCGCTGCTGAACACCCAACCGCCCAGTGCCAGAACAAAGAGGCAAGAGAGCATCTTTTCACGCAGGGTCATGGGTCCCAAAGCTTCGATGCCCGTTTTGGCGATCTTTTTATTATCAACCCGCTTTAATTCCGGCGGATAAAGCTTGTAGGTAATCAGCGGCGTCAGCAGCAGCATAATGATACCAGGTAATCCTGCGGCCAGCGCCCAGCCACCCCAGCTTAATTTGATGTGGCAGATATCTTCAATCATCTTCAGCGCAAGAATATTGCCGGCCATTGCGGTAAAGAACATATAGCTGGTTGTTTTCGTCACCATATAGATGTTCAACATAAGATAGTGACCAACTCGCTTTGCGCTGTGCTCCGGCTCCGAGCCAAGGGCGACTGCGACGCTATTAATGATCGGTAAAACAATCCCCCCAGCACGTGCTGTATTCGATGGCGTTGCGGGGGCCAGGATCAGGTCAAGGAAGGCGGTTACATAGCCAAGGCCCAACGTTGTACTACCAATTTTTCCGATAAGAAAATAAGCAATTCTTTTACCTAGCCCGGTAATAACAAAAGCTGCACTCAGAGTAAATGCGGAGAAAACTAACCAGGTGGTGCCGGATGAATATCCGCTTAATACGCTGGCGGCTTTTACCGAACCATCACCCAGATTGCCGGTGACCACCATTGATGCGGCGACGGCAATCAGCAGTACCACAGGCTCTGAAAAGGGTTTAATGACTAACCCCACAATGGCTGCCAGATAAATGCCTGATAAAACCCAGGCAAGTGTTGATAATCCTTGCGGCGCCGGGAATAAACTCATGAGTAACGGTATTGCTATTATAACCAGCAGCTTCCATAACTTATTCTTTTGCATTTCCATTCCTTAGCTGTACTCAATATTTAAGGATGCTTGTGGAACGCATTCACATAGCTCCCCGCCTCAATCCACGGTAATTTTTCGTTAAGGAGGGGACTCGGTATTTAGTCGGCAATATAAACCGAGCCGGAAAGAATCTTCCGTGCCGTGCGAATAACAGAGGCGCGGATCGCTTCAGGGGCTTCGGTCGTATTACTTAAGTCGACCGCAATACTCCCGCTGGGGTGCTCGATTTTAACGATGCCATCACCAGACAATTTCGTCAGTTCATTAGCAATCGTTCCCGGAATAATACATGCACTCGCCAGGCCGATAGCGCCGGTAATCGCCAACGATTTATGGCAACTGTGGGGCATAAAATATCGAACATTTAAATTTCCGCCGCTAAGCGCAGGAGAAATCAGAACCGGTTTCGGGATAACCATATTTGTCACATCGCCAAATCCCATCGCCTTTCCCGCTTGTCGCCGAATAGACTCCAGCGATTCTAAAAGCGCTGTGTCCCGGTCTAATTCGCAGGCAGATTCATAACCGGTTTTTCCCAGGCTCTGAGCTGGAATCACGACCATCGGCATTGCCATGTCAATACAGGTGACTTGCGCATTATCAAATACGTCCAGCCGATTCCCGGTAGGGAAAAGCTGGCCGGATTTTGCACCCGCAGAATTCAAAAAGGTTAATGCAACCGGTGCGGCACGGCCGGGAACGCCGTCTATCTGCGTATCGCCGTCGTAGATAACCTTTCCCTCAGGCGTTTGAATGTCAGCCTCAATAAAAGTATTGGTGTTCACATTCCTTATGCGCACTCTCGTGACCGGAGAATCCGCTTTAATTAACCCCTGTTCTATTGCGAATCCCCCTACAGCACACAGCATATTTCCGCAGTTCGGCGTGGTATCGACCCGCCGTTCGTTGACGATAACCTGAACAAACAGATAATCAATGTCCGCTTTTTCACTAACAGATCGACTAATAATGGCCACTTTGCTGGTTTGTGGGCTTCCACCGCCAATTCCGTCAATTTCCAGCTCATGGCCCGATCCCATGATGGATAACAGGAAGTCATTACGTTGGTTAATATCCTTTGGTAAATCATCCGCTAATAAAAAGGCGCCTTTGGATGTTCCACCACGCATTAATACACAGGGAATGCTCTTCATAGCAAGTTCCTCACCCGATAAAACATAGAAGAATTAAACGAAATGCCTTGTGAATTTAATTTGCTTTATGCTGTTTAAGTTTTTTATTTACTTAATTCACCTGCTACATCATTCACGTCAGGCATTTTACAAATTCATTCTACTTGCAAGATTTTTACCGGTTGATAAAATTTCGCCATAAGAGTTATTCCTGCCAGGAATTAATAAAAGTGCCATTACCGATTAATAATCACTTGTCATCTACTTAGAGAAACACTTATTAGGCCCTACGGAGCAATAATGAAAAATGAACTATCCGGGATGAAAGCCTTTGTCACCGTTGCAGAGCTAGGCTCTTTTAGTAAAGCCGCCGAACAATTAAATCTTACGCAACCGGCATTAACTAAGAAGATAAAAAAAATAGAGAGTAATCTGGATATTGCGCTGTTCGAACGAACGACGCGAAAGATTGCGCTGACGCAAGCCGGGAAAATGCTTCTCCCAAGAGCTAAATCTTTGATCTCCGGACTTGATGCGGCAATATTTGACCTTAACGATTTAACGTCTCAATTGCATGATACGGTTACGCTATCCTGCATTCCTACTGCCGTATTTTATTTTTTACCGCGCGCTATCGTGCAATTTAATCAAAGTTACCCCAACATCAAAGTACGAATTTATGAACAAGGTATTGAAACCTGTATGGACTCGGTACGAAAAGGCGATGTTGATTTTGGTATAAACATGAACTTCATCACACATCCGGATATCGATTTCATTCCCCTGGTGAACGAGCCTTTTGTTCTGGCCTGCCGGCAAGATCATCCTCTGGCAACCAGGAAACTGGTCGAATGGCGGGAGCTTGTTAGCGAGACGTTAATCGGCGTCAGGAAATCAAGCGGCAATAGACAGTTGATCGAGAAATGCCTGGCGGATAAACCCTGGCAGCTGAGCTGGTTTTATGAAGTCAGACATTTGTCGACCTCGCTCGGCCTTGTCGAAGCAGGCCTCGGAGTCTCCGCACTCCCTTGTCTGGCAATGCCCCACGGAGAGAGCGCCGTGGTGAGCGTCCCGCTTGTGGAGCCGGTCATCAGACGCACGCTGGGTATGATTCGCGTAAAAAACAGGCCTCTTTCCGCAGCGGCAGAGCGCTTAGCTTCCCTGCTACTGATGATGTGGACGGATGAAGCGGGCACGCTCTGGCGCAACGTCGTGGATTCAACGCAGAAAACCTGAAAGCCATGCCGGCCGCTTCATCGCCAGATTAGGGCGCTAAAGCAATCACCTCCGCTGCCCAGCGCTGAAAACCTTCTACATCCAGACCCAGCGCCACCTGCACGTTTGCCGGTTGGCCCAGTTTGCCTTCGATATCGACCACCGTCGTTCCCGAGGTCCAGGTTCCCTGGGTTTCTACCGTCACAAAACAGGGCTTGAGGGTGAAGAGCTGCGGACGAACCAGCCAGGCAATCGCGCACAGGTCATGCATACGCAGGCCGCTGCTCATGCTCCCGCTCCGGTAGTGGCTAAATAGCGCATGCAGCATCTTCCCGGTCTGATTCAGCGTCGGTAGCGTAGCAAGGTAGTCCGGAGCCAGCATCGCCTCGTTGGTGACATCCAGCCCGCACATCACAATCTCCAGCCCGCTCTGGAAAACTTTCGCCGCCGCTTCCGGGTCGATGGCGATATTGAACTCCGCATTCGGCGTAAAGTTACCGCGCCCGGCGGAACCGCCCATGATAACCAGTCGACGGATATTAAAGCGGCATTCGGGATACTGGGTCAGCAGAAGCGCGATATTGGTTAGCGGGCCAATCGCCACCAGGGTCATCGGCTCCGGAGCGTGCATCAGCGCATCGCGGATCGCCTGAAATGCCGGTTTTGCCAGCGGCTGACGGTTATGTTCCACGAAATCGTAGCCTTCCATCCCGGACTCGCCGTGTACGGAGGCGGCGTCGCGCAGCGGGCGGACCAGCGGCATAGAGGCGCCTTGAGCCAACGGAACATCGGCGTTCCAGAAATGCAGGAGCTGCAGGGCGTTGCGGGTGGTTTTCTCCACGGATACGTTCCCCGCTACCGTGGTCATCAGCTGTAGGTCCAGCTCGGGAGCGAACAGCGCCGCGGTAATCGCTGCGGCGTCATCAATGCCGGGATCGGTATCCAGAATGATAGGTAAGCGCATAGTTTCTCCATAAAAAATGCCAGACGTTAAGCCTGGCATCTTCTCATACTGCGGGGAAAAAGAACTTACTCTACTTCACGGACGTCTACGCGCAGCTCTTTCGGCACTTCGAAAACAATGTTCTCTTCACGGCCTTCCAGCGGCACCGCTTCGCCGCCGCCCAGCTCCTGCAAACGCGAAATCACGTTCTGTACCAGAATATCCGGTGCCGATGCGCCTGCGGTTACGCCGACGCAGGTTGCGTCTTTCACCCAGGCTTCCTGGATATCGGTCGCATCATCGATCAGATAGGCAGCTTTCCCCATCCGCTGGGCCAGTTCGGCCAGACGGTTAGAGTTCGAGGAGTTCTTCGACCCCACCACCAGCACTACGTCAGCCTGCCCGGCCAGCGCGCGGACGGCCTCTTGCCGGTTTGTCGTCGCATAGCAGATATCATCTTTGCGCGGCCCGACGATTTTCGGGAACCGTTCGCGCAGGGCGTCAATCACGTCGGAGGTATCATCAACGGAGAGCGTCGTCTGAGTCATAAACGACAGCTTAGCGTCGTTTTTCACATCCAGCTTCCAGACGTCATTCGGCGATTCCACCAGGTACATCCCCCCCTGCGGGTTACTGTACTGGCCCATGGTGCCTTCAACTTCCGGGTGACCGGCGTGACCAATCAGGATCGACTCTTCCCCCCGACGGCTGGCGCGAGCAACTTCCATATGGACTTTGGTCACCAGCGGGCAGGTAGCGTCAAAAACCGTCAGATCGCGGCTTTTCGCCTCGTTGCGTACGGCCTGAGAGACGCCGTGGGCGGAGAAAATCAGGATCGCGCCGTCCGGCACTTCGCTAATCTGCTCGATAAAAATAGCGCCGCGTTGACGCAGGCTGTCGACAACATAGCGGTTGTGCACGACTTCATGACGCACGTAGATCGGCGCGCCATATAGCGTCAGCGCGTTTTCAACAATGCTGATAGCGCGGTCAACGCCTGCGCAGAAGCCGCGCGGGTTAGCCAACAGAATCTGCATGTTACCCCTCCAGCGCCGGATCGATCTCCAGCACTTCAACATCAAAATGAACGGTACGCCCGGCCAGCGGATGGTTGAAATCAACGGTAATCGAATCGCCGTTTACTTCACGGATCACGCCGGGCATTTCGCTGCCATCCATTGCGGTAAAGAGCATAATCGCGCCGACTTCCGGCTCGCCCGCATCAATAAATTCCCGACGCGAGAAATATTGGATCAGGTCCGGGCTCGGTACGCCAAACGCGGCGTCCGGCTCCAGCGAAAAGGTGGTTTTATCCCCCTCTTTTAGCCCCAGCAGATGCTGTTCCAGACCTTCAGACAGGGAAGTATCGCCCAGACGAAAGAGCGCCGGTTTACCGTTGTTGCGGGTTGACTCTGCGGTGGAGCCATCGTCGAGCTTTAAGGTGAAGTGCACCAGCACCGCACTGTTGCTCTGTACTGATTTAGACATGCAGGTTGCTCACTAGTTTTGTCCGGTGACGCTGGCGCTGAACGGGCCTACGGAGAACGTAGACCCGTGCAAACGTCGCGCCGCCCGGCGGGTATTGTTACGCCTGTTTCTTCGCAGCCGCGTTCGGCAAGAAGCCTTCCAGCACAATCAGCGCCGCGCCGATACAGATAGCGGTATCGGCAAGGTTGAAGGTGGCGAAATGCCAGTCCCCGACGTAGAAATCGATCATATCGACGACAAAACCATGCCAAAGCCTGTCGAATAAATTGCCCAACGCGCCGCCAATAATCAGCGCATAGGCAATGTTATTCAGCTTTTGCGTCGCCTTAGAGCGATACATCAGCACCGCAAGGATCACGCAGATACCGATAGCGATACCGGCGAAGAACCAGCGCTGCCAGCCGCCACTGTCGGCGAGGAAGCTAAAGGCCGCGCCATAGTTACGCGCATAATGCAGATTAAGCGATGGGAACAGCGATACCGTATCCCCCAGAGCGAAGTTCTGAAGGATCAGGAATTTGCTGCCTAAATCGATAATCAGCACGGCTACGACGACCCAGAGCCAGCGTAGCCCCGTTGAACTAATCGGTTTACTCATCAGGCAAATTTACGTTTTTCGCCGTCACCGGCGATGTTGCTGACACAGCGTCCGCAGATATCCGCGTGTTCCGCCACCTTGCCGATGTCCGTCGTGTAATGCCAGCAGCGCGGGCACTTATCACCTTCGGCTTTGCTCAGCACGACTTTCAGGCCTTTCAGCAGCTCACTCTGCCATGCGTCGGCCGGAGCCTGCGCATAATCGGCAACTTTCGCCCCTGAGGTCAACAGGACAAATCGCAATTCGTCGCCCAGCGCGTTGAGCTTCGCCGCGAGATCGGCATCGGCATACAGCGTTACCGCCGCTTCCAGAGAGCCACCCACCTGCTTGTCAGCACGCGCCTGTTCGATAACCTTGTTGACTTCGCCGCGCACTTTCAGCAGCTCGTCCCAGAAACCATCGTTCATCGCTTCGTCGTCGGCCAGGCCAAACAGACCGGTGTACCATTCGCCGGTAAAGACGTATTTCTCGCGGTCGCCCGGCAGGTAACCCCAGATTTCGTCAGCGGTAAAGGACATGATCGGCGCCATCCAGCGTACCAGCGCTTCGGCAATGTGGTACAGCGCGGTCTGGCAGCTACGGCGCGCGACGCTGTCCGCCTTGGTGGTGTACTGACGGTCTTTAATGATATCAAGCCAGAACGAACCCATTTCGATGGAGCAGAAGCGCATCAGACGCTGCACGACTTCGTGGAAATCGTAAGATTCATAGGCTTTGACGATATCGTCCTGCGCCGCTTGCGCGCAGCCTACTGCCCAGCGGTCCAGCACGACCATCTCTTCCGGTTTCACCATATCTTTAGCCGGATCGAAACCATTGAGGTTCGCCAGCAGGAAGCGCGCGGTGTTACGGATACGACGATAGCTGTCGGCGGCGCGTTTAAGGATCTCGTCGGAGACCGCCATTTCGCCGGTGTAGTCGGTGGAAGCCACCCACAGACGCAGAATATCCGCGCCCAGTTTGTTCATCACGTCCTGCGGAGAGACGGTGTTGCCGATAGACTTGGACATCTTGCGGCCCTGGCCATCAACGGTAAAGCCGTGGGTCAGCACCTGGCGGTAAGGCGCTTTGCCCTTCATCGCGGTAGAGATCATCAGGGATGACATGAACCAGCCGCGGTGCTGGTCAGAACCTTCGAGATACATATCGGCGGCGTGACCGGCAAATTCCGGACGCACGTCAACAACGGAGGAGTGGGTCGATCCGGAGTCAAACCACACGTCCAGCGTATCCGGCACCTTCTCATAGCTATCGGCATCGGCGCCGAGGATGTCGCGGGAATCGAGATCCCACCACGCCTGAATGCCGTCGATCTCAACGCGTTTCGCCACTTCTTCCATCAGTTCGAGAGTACGCGGATGCAGCTCCTGCGTCTCTTTATGCACGAACAGCGACATCGGTACGCCCCAGGTACGCTGACGGGAAATACACCAGTCAGGACGGTTGGCGACCATCGATTCAATACGCGCCTGGCCCCAGTCAGGGATCCACTGCACGCCTTTGATTTCGGCAAGCGACTGCGCGCGCAGGCCTTTCTGATCCATGCTCACGAACCACTGCGGCGTGGCGCGGAAGATGATCGGCGTTTTGTGACGCCAGCAGCACGGGTAGCTGTGCTGCATTTTCTCTACGTGCAGCAGCGCGCCTTTTTCAGACAGCAGCGCAACGACAATATCGTTGGCTTTAAACACGTTTACGCCATCCAGCGTCGGGTAAGTTCCCGGCAGATAGGCGCCGTCCGGACCCACCGGGTTAGCGACTTCCAGGCCATATTTTTGACCGATGACATAGTCATCCGGGCCGTGGCCTGGCGCGGTATGTACCGCACCGGTACCCGCGTCCAGAGTGACGTGATCGCCCAGGATCGCCGGGACGTCGAAATCGAGGAACGGATGCTTAAAGCGCATCAGCTCCAGCTCGGCGCCGTTTACCACCGCAAGGATGGTGTAATCAGCAATGCCGGCGCGTTTCATGACGCTGTCGACCAGATCTTTCGCCAGGATCAGCGCCTGGCCGTCAACCTGCACCAGCGCATAGTCAAACTCCGGGGACAGGGAGATGGCGCGGTTCGCTGGCAGGGTCCACGGGGTGGTGGTCCAGATAACCAGAGAAACCGGACCGTTAACGTCGGCCACGCCGAATTTCGCCAGCACCGCCGCTTTATCGGTCGCGTGGAACGCCACGTCGATGGACGGAGAAGTTTTGTCGTAATACTCAACTTCCGCTTCCGCCAGCGCGGAACGGCAGTCTACGCACCAGTGCACCGGCTTAGCGCCTTTGTGCAGGTGGCCGTTGCCGATGATTTTACCCAGCGCGCGGATGATGTTGGCTTCCGTTTTGAAGTCCATGGTCAGGTACGGGTGCGACCAGTCGCCGAGCACGCCCAGACGGATAAAGTCTTTGCGCTGCCCGTCAACCTGAGTGGCGGCATATTCGCGGCACTTGGCGCGGAACTCGGCGGCGGTGAATTTCTCGCCCGGCTTGCCGTATTCCTGCTCTACCTTCAGCTCGATTGGCAGACCGTGACAGTCCCAGCCCGGTACGTACGGAGAGTCATAGCCCGCCAGCCCTTTGGACTTAACGATAATGTCTTTCAGAATCTTGTTAACCGAGTGACCAATATGAATGCTGCCATTCGCATAAGGAGGGCCATCATGCAGAATGAAGGTTTTTTTGCCTTTTTTGGCTGCACGAATGATGCCGTACAGGTCATCATCGGTCCAACGCGCCAGCATTCCCGGTTCACGCTTGGCGAGGTCGCCGCGCATCGGGAACCCTGTTTCCGGCAAATTCAGGGTCGATTTATAGTCACTCATCAGATTCTCGGTTCCGTATTTCGGTTTGATAAACACCGTCAGGGTTATGCCTGCCCGGTTAGCCCAAAGAAGTCGCGGGCCGTTAACTCATCACGTGCGATTTGCGCTTTTAGCTCATCAAGCGACGCAAATCGCTGCTCGTTACGTATTTTTTTACGCAGTATTACATCTATATGGCGACCGTAGAGGTCCATTACAACATCCAGGAGATGGACTTCCAGCTGCTGACGCACGCCGGACACCGTTGGACGAGTACCAATGTTGGCGACGCCCATAAAAGGTTTGTCGCCAAGCCCTGTCACTTCTACCGCATAGACCCCTTTAACCGGGGAAACCTGACGACGCAGCGGTAAATTCGCCGTCGGGAAACCTATTGTGCGCCCGAGTTCATCACCGTGCACAACGCGGCCGGAGATGGTAAACGGATGCCCCAGCAGCGTCTCCGCCAGGGGCAGATCGTCGTCTGCCAGCGCCTGGCGCACCGCGGTGCTGCTGATGCGCACGCCGCCTTCACAGAAGGTTTGGGTGCTGGTGACGTCAAAGCCGTACTCCACGCCGGCTTTTTGTAATAACAAGAAATCCCCCTGGCGACCTGCGCCAAAGCGGAAATCATCGCCAACGGCGAGGAACTGAACGCCCAGCTGGCGGACCAGCAGTTCGCTGATAAAGTCCTGGGCGGTCAATGCCGCAAAGCGCCGATCGAAACGCACGCACAGGACGTAATCGACGCCGCTTTCAGCCAGATAGTTCAGCTTCTCACGCAGGCGCGTTAAACGTGCCGGCGCTTTATCGGCGGCAAAAAGCTCAAGCGGCTGCGGCTCAAAAATCATCACCACCACCGGTAAGCCACGCTGGCGACCTTCTGCGCGCAAACGCTGCAATAATGCCTGGTGCCCGCGATGCACGCCGTCAAAATTTCCAATGGTCAGCACGCACCCGTGCGGGGCCTGACTGAGATTATGTATGCCGCGTATCAGCTTCATGTCTGGCTCAAAACAGTGAAAATCGTCCGAGTATACCTTGTACAACTGGCGACGTTAACCAGCGATTGCACCTCTTCACCGAAAGATCCCGGGAATTCATTCACTCAGCGCGAGATTGCGGGAAAATCTCTCCGGCGTCGTCGATTTTTATGGTTGAAAGGCTGTATTCGCCTGCAACAAGCTGGTAGAATCTTGCGCCATCACTACGTAATGAAGCGTTGTTCGTTTAAACGACGCTTATTTGCACAAATCCATTGACAAAAGAAGGCTAAACGGGCATTCTCCTCGGCCTTTGAATTGTCCATATAGAACACATTTGGGAGTTGGACCTTGGCTAATATCAAATCAGCTAAGAAGCGCGCCGTTCAGTCTGAAAAGGCCCGCAAGCACAACGCTAGCCGTCGCTCTATGATGCGTACTTTCATCAAGAAAGTATACGCAGCTATCGAAGCTGGCGACAAAGCTACTGCACTGAAAGCATTTAACGAAATGCAACCAATCGTGGACCGTCAGGCTGCTAAAGGTCTGATCCACAAAAACAAAGCTGCGCGTCATAAAGCAAACCTGACCGCTCAGATCAACAAACTGGCTTAATCGTCTGCTTGTTGTCGCTTTGTAAAAAAACCCGCGAAAGCGGGTTTTTTTATGTCTGTCGTCTATCGCTCAAAGCGTCAACCATCGCGCTTCTGGCGACTATTGCTTTGCCGAACCGCCAGAAACAGCGCTGTCCTGGGCCTGCGGCGGCGTAAAGAGCGCCGAATAGTCGCGATGACAAATACGCTGCACCGCCGGATGCTGGATCATTCGTTCAGCGAAGATCGCGTGATACTCTTCCATGACGTTGTCCATCCGTCCGATCTCAACTATCGACTCATCGCTATAGAAATCATGCGCATACAGCGTCGGGGCAACGAATATCGCATTATGCGCCGCGCCGAAGGCTTTCATCAACGCCGCATCGTCAAACTCGCCGAGGATTTCCACCTGCAATCCCTGCGAGTTAAACCAGTTGAGCAGCTTGCGCCCTAACATCGAACGACGGCCAGGGATCAGTAAGCGACGCTCTTCCAGACAGGCCGGGAACGGCTTTTTCGGCGGCGGATTCATGCACCAGAAGCTGACGCTGCATTCGCCAATTTTCACTGAAAACAGCCCTTCCTGCTGGGTTGAATCAATAGGGCAGTCGGAAATAATCATATCGAGCTTATGCTGGCTAAGCTGCTCCAGCAGCATTTCGTGGGTTGATTCGAAACAGCGTAAATGGATCTGTTCGTTATCGACAACGGCAGCATCCAGTACTCCGCTCACCAACCTTTTCGACAGCGCGTCCGCGACGCCGACGTCAAACAGCAGATTCGACTCTTTACGATAGTTAACGATATCGAGCATTTCCTGGCTCAGCGTAAACATGCGATCCGCATAGCGGAAAACCAACTCGCCTAATTCGCTGGGCTCCAGCCCTCTTCCTTTTCGCTTGAACAACTTCCCCTGCAGGCGCTCTTCCAGCGCCTTAATTTGCCCGGTAATGGTCTGCGGCGTCAGGAACAGCGCTTCCGCCGCGCCAACAACGGAGCCTTCTTTATAGACATGCCAGAAGTAGTACAGATGGTTGTAGTTGATATGCGACATGCTTCTCTCCCTGATAATGTCCAGGAGAGCCGTAGCGGCTCTCCGTGAGATGTTAAGCCGCGTAGCCCGAATCCGTTACGCGCTTACGCAGTATGATGTATCCCGTGACTGCCGATAATATCGATCCAATCAGGATGCCAAGCTTGGCCCAGTTGATCAATCCGGGGTCGACGCTGCCGAAGGCCAGGGTGGCAATAAAAATCGACATTGTGAAGCCAATCCCACATAGAATGCCGACCGCCATAATTTGCTTGCAGGTTGTCCCTTCCGGCAACGAGGCCCATTTCAGCTTCAGCGCCAGCCAGCAGAATACGCTAATTCCCAATGGCTTACCGATAAACAGCCCGGCAATAATACCTAACGGCAGCAGCGAGGTCAGCCCTTCTACCGTGACGCCCTGCAAAGAAACGCCCGCGTTAGCGAAGGCGAACAGCGGCAGGATCAGGAAGGCCACCCACGGATGCAGCACGTGCTCAAGCTGCTTCGCCGGCGATTTACCGTTCTGCTCTTTTAGCGGGATCATAAAGCCGACAATGACGCCAGCCAGCGTTGCGTGAACCCCCGACTTCAGCACCGCAGTCCAGAGTATGGCGCCGACCAGAATATAGATCCCGGTACGCCGTACGCCGCTCAGATTCAGCGCTGCCAGCACCATAATGGCGCCGGCAGCGACAACCAACGACACCACGGAAAGATCGTGCGTGTAGAACAGCGCAATGATAATAATGGCGCCCAGATCGTCGATGATGGCCAGCGCCATCAGAAAGATCTTCAGCGCAGCGGGAACCCGATTGCCCAGCAGCGCCAGTACGCCCAGCGCGAAGGCAATATCGGTCGCAGCCGGAATCGCCCACCCTTCTCTGGCAATCGCATCCTGGCCGTTAAATGCCAGATAGACTAACGCCGGAACCACCATGCCGCCCAACGCCGCGACGACCGGAAATACGGCCTGGCGACGGCTGGCCAACGCGCCCTGTTTCATCTCGCGCTTTACTTCCAGACCTATAAGCAGGAAAAATACCGCCATCAGCGCGTCGTTTATCCACAACAGCATGTTCTTGTTGATCTCTAACGCGCCTACACGCAGCTGAACGGGCGTCTCCAGAAAAGAGCGATACAGGCCGCTGGTCAGGCCCGTATTGGCTAATAGCATCGCCATAGCGGCGGCGAAGATGAGGATTATCCCCCCGGATGCCTCGCTATGAAAAAAACGCTGTAGATGTTTCACTTTTACCTCACCTTATCGGCAAACAACTCGATAAAAGTATAATACAGACGCAAATACATCGAAAAAAGTAGGTTTAAATTGCCGTTAAGATCGTTTTTTACGAATGTACGCCCGTCAAATGCTGACCGGGTTAACCGGGCAGTGAAGTTTAAAAAGGCAGGCAGAAAAGACGGTTGTTATATTCATATTTCAAATGATTTAGCGCAGACGTCACGTTGGCAGGCGACATCCTGGTGAGCCAGGGAAGGAAAGGATGGTGATAAATATAGTCTATAAATTCGCTGGCGCTTCGCAGGGTCGCATGCCGTAACAGGCCGGTTTTCTTACTTCCGGTCAGGTTACAAACGGCCATGGCGTAGTCCCGCGTGGAGAATGTTCGCCAGACATTGTTGCGGATCCCGCCGCTGTAGAACAGTCGCGGTGGCATTTCGCCCTGAGGGGGGTTTACACCGCGTTCTCTGACGAATGAGATATGGCAGCGCCCCTGCCGGACCTGCGCCAGGTTTGCCATCATACATCCGCCAAGGATGAAACACTCATGATCGAGATAATGCTGCACATTTAGCGAACGCTCATCGGTTAACATTCGCACCAGTTCAAAATGTCGATAGGCCGGCAATACGGGTTTAACCAGCATACCTCGCACATGCCGGTGCAACGTTCCCGGCCCGTAATCAATATCAAACAGCGCGCCACGACGCCGCATAGTGAGCATTTCTTTGCGTTGCACGAGATACGCCAGCGTGCCTGGGGGCAGTCGTTCTTCATATTGCGATTGATACTGATACGCCGGCTCAACCGGGCGTGGAGTATAGTTCGTCGAGATAGCCACCACTTTACCGCTTTTTTCCTCAGCGGTGACCAGCACATACAGCCGATTCTCTCCACCGTTAAAACCAAGGCTAAACGCCCGGGTGGTGAGAACAATATCAAACGCCGGAAAGTCAAAAGCGCGCTCCGCCAGGTCCGCGCGATAAGAGAGGTTAGCTAATTCGCGGCCTAATGTAGTGTTATCGATTGCCAGTAGAGTGCGAATATCGTTAAGCGAGCTGCCTTGCTGGATGAAAGCGGCAAGCTCCTGCTGGCGAGGCGTGAGGGTCAGGCTGTCCGGTATCACGAAGGTCTTGCTGCAGTCGCGACATGCCATACGCCGCTCGCCCTGCGCCGAGTAGCCGTAGCGTTTTAGAGAAACGCTGCCGCATCCCGGACACTGCTTAACCAGCCCCTTCCATCCCTGGTTTACCGTGCGGCGAAAAGCGTTAAGGGAAATCGCCGAAATGGGCGGAAAGAGAAAGCCGCATTCCCGGCACAGGATATTTTCTCCCTGACGAAGATAATCAGGGCTATTAAGCACGCCAAGATTTTTACAACCGGGCGTTTTGCAACTATTAACATTAACGTCGTTAAACATATTCACTCACTGCGAATATTTCCCTCGGGCCTCGCTGATTTTATCACTATTATTTCTCCAGGGTAAAAGCGCGTTATCACCCTTTTTTTGATTATGAGTAACGGTTCAGGTTATTGCAGCCTCTGTCTATCCGCCGATGCGGGCCAATAAAAATACCTGATTCAACGTCAGAACGCTGAATCAGGCAGGTATGGCGCCTGGTAGCATACGATTATGATATGCTAATATTTCATCAGCCCCAGGTCACCGGCGTCGGTTTATCTCCGCGGGCTTTCATCAGTGAATCATTATCGATGTCATTTTTATATTTCAGAAACTCAGCGAACATCCGCTGCTCAATTTCGGGCTGCTTACCGATTTGATTTAGCGTTTCTGCGCGATCCTGCTTCAGATTATAGAGGTATTTAGCCTTACCTTCGCGATCAATAATCATTTTCCAGTCGCCGTCGCGAATCGCCCATTCATCGGTCGGATCGTCCTGGAACGGCATATCGATACCGAAAATCAGCGGTTTTTCCCGCTTGAACGCTTGCTTCTCCAGTACCGGTACGATTGACTGGCCGTCATAGGTACGGTCCTTCGGCAGAGGGAAGTTCATCATCTGCGCCAGCGTCGGCATCCAGTCCAGACCCGACATCGGCGTTTCTGAGACCATCCCCTGCGGAATATGGTGACCATATTTGATAATCGCCGGGACGCGAATTCCGCCTTCCCACAGGTTATCTTTACGACCCCGCAGCCCATCCGTTTCACCAGCAAGGTTCAGCTCATAAACTTTTCGCGCTTCGCGGGTAACCGGGCCGTTATCGCTGGTAAAAATTACGATCGTGTTATCTTCTTCACCCATTGCTTTAATCTTGTCGAGCACTTTCCCTACCTGAGCATCCATATAGCTGATGTTGGCATAGTACTCACCGGCGCCGCGCCAGGGCTTATCCGCCCAATCACCGTAGAACAGATCCGGGTGCTGCTTCGCATAAGCGCTGATATAAGGCGCGTACATATCGAGATATTTCTTCGGCGAGGCCAGCGGGCTATGCACTTCGGTAAAGGCGACGTAGAGGAAGAAGGGGTTGTTATCTTTCTTCTTATCCAGCCAGTTGACGACTTCCGAACTCACCAGCTCGCCGCTGAACGTCTTCGCGCGACCGATAGGTTTCTCGTTGCGGGTAAAACCGGTGGGATAGACCATGCCGTAGCGAGGACGCTCTTTGGCGTTATCCAGCGTTGAGTCGCTCACGAACCCGGCGGTATTGACCAGCCTGTAGTCAAAGCCCATGTCCTTCGCCTGCGGCTGGTCGGTACGATCGCCGCCGGCGTTGAGATGGAGTTTGCCCATAATCGCCGTATCGTAACCCTGCTGCTTCAGCAGATTCGCAATCGTCAGCTCGTTACGGCCTAAGGCAACATTTTTCCCCTCCGGGATCCACGATCTAATGCCCGTACGAAACGGCATGCGGCCGGTCAACAGGCCCGCCCGCGAAGGTGAGCAGAGCGGCGCCGGAGCATAATAATCGGTGAACTTCACCCCTTCCTGAGCCAGCTTATCAATATTGGGCGTTTTGACGATTTGATGCCCATAGGCGCCCAGGTCACCATAGCCTAAATCATCTGCCAGAATGATGACCAGATTGGGATGTTTAGCATCAGCGGCATAAACAGAATGCATGGCGCTACCTGCGCATAATGCCAGGCCAATCAGGCCGGCAACACATGTTTTTTTCATGTTAATCCCTCAGAAAAAAATTTAAAAATTGATAACGCAACATATAACGCATTTAATCCCATAAGCCCTCTGGCCAGATGTATTATTGCTCTCTCACCAGCCTATAATTGCAGATATTCATGGGAGTAAAATTGAAGTATCCATAGCCAAACCGGCCAATCGGGAAAGAAGTATCAATCGAAAAGAAAATGATATTAGTGATTGAAATCTCACATAGCAACGGCATAAAAACTCATGCCAAAAGGGTGTCAATGAATGTTGTTAATAACCACATAAATGAATGTTTCTGTTGCAGAGAATATTCTCTTAACAATAATGAAAACGGCACTGACTCATTAAACAGATGCGCAAGAAATACCCTCTTCTCCGCTCCCTCTCTTACCTGAGGGACCGGGGCGATCGGGTTATTGGCAATGACAGACGGGCGTGAGGATCAGTCATAGACCACGCGCAGCAGCGTTAGCTGTTTGTCCTCATCCAGGTAGGACTTTTCAATCGTGGCATAGGGGGAGGATATGGGCACAATGAGGTTTTCCACGGTGATATGACGCTCAAGACGATCCTGACGCTGGCATAAAATATCGGAGGTTCCCGTTTCGTTCCAGCAGGCGGCGGTTATCACGCTACCGGAAAACTGAAGCTGACCGCCGGAGGCGAGGCACGCGCAGCCGATAAACCATAGCGGCAAGACCAGCGCGGGCATCACACTATGTATGAGGGGCATTTTTTCCATGTTTCGACACTCCTGTGTTTGATTTCACCGGGGCGTGACCACCCCGGTGGATAATGCCGCCCCTAGCCTTTCGCTTTCTGAATCGCCGTCTGCAGAGCGTCCTGCGAGGAGCTGCCGGGCATCACCGAGACGCGGTTAGCCTCCGGCGTTTTCGCCTGTGGCATCACGACAAACGCGGGGGTACCGGAAAAGTTCATATGCTGGGCCAGCGCCTGATTTGCCAGCAGAGCGTCATGAACCGCCCCGCTATCCTGCGCCTGCTTGACCTCCGCGATCTTCTCTTTCGACAGATAATGCTGCGCCAGGCCATAGACATCCTGTTCCGTGAGCGCGCCTTCCACTTTACCGGTGGCATAGAGCGCGTTATGCCAGTCAAGATATTTGGCGCCGCCGTCGCTTAACCACACCTGTTCGCCGATCCTTGCTGCCAGCCCCGATACCGGCCAGCGCGAAGAAAAAATAGGGAACTCTTTGAAAACAAAGCGCGTATCCGGGTTGGCTTTGATCAGCGCCTCGATAACCGGCGCCATTTTGCTGCACCATGAACACTGATAATCAAAGAACATGACCACTGCAGCTTTCGCATCTGCCGGGCCAACGGATGGGCTGGCGCTGCTCAACAGCCCGGCCTGATACTGCAGGGCCAGCTGTACGTAAGCCTGCTGTTGGGCGATCTGCTGCCGCTGATGTAGCGTTTCACTGGCGGCGATGAGAAATTCCGGGTGATTCGCCAGATACGTGGCTACGGCTTCGCCGACTTTATCCGGATGGCTGGCGATATAGGCCTCCGCCGCCGGACCAATCTGCGACGCCGGCTCGCCGTTCTCCGCCTGCGCCGGTAAGGAAATCGCGCCGCTAACCAGCGCCAGCGCCGCCAGGCAGCTCAGCTTTAAAGATGAATCGTGCATAAAACAAACTCTCATTCCAGGGATAAAAATCAGCGCGCCAGCAGTACGTTCGCCGCTATCGGCGGCAGCACGCGGCCATAATCATTAATGCTTTGCCAGCGTACCTCGCAGCGGGTCGCCCGCTGGCACCAGTCGGTTTTGCGCGTCGAAAAAGGGGCGACGACACCTGCGGTATCAATGGGCCGGCCGTTGGCCTTGAGCGAGAAGAGCGTGACGTAATAAGGGCCCGGGTTCTGTACCGACAGCCCCTCCGGGGTCAACGTCCAGCGCAGCCCCCGGTACGCCTGCTGGGGATTGCCTGCCAGGCCAGCAGGACGATAGATAAGCTTCAGCGCGGAACGAAAGGCCATCTGAACATGATGGTCGCCAGGCTTACCGGAGGGTATGGCGGCAATACTCAATGTGAACAGGCTTTCCCGGTCGGAGGGGAGCGCGTCGCCGGTCCAGGTCACGCGCAGCGTATTCTCCTGCTCTGCCGCAAGACGGAACAACGGCGGCGTAATGATAAAGGGGGGTCTGTTCCCTGCGGCAATAGCCGCGCCGGGCCATCGTTGCGCCGACTGAATGTGGCTATCAATAAGCCAGCTCTCAGAAGAGGTGTTGCTCACCGGCACGCTTAGGGTCGGCATCTGCGCATGATAGATAAACCGCGTCCCGCCGATCACCACGCCCGCCTGAGCCACAGGGATCGGCAGCAGCCAGCTCATGACGATATAAAAAAGGAGTTTATTCATAGGCGAGGATAAACGTGGCTGAAGCATTCGCCTTTCCGGCCGTAACCGCGCTGCCGTCCGCGACATAACGAGCATAGAACTGCAGATGCGCGGAAGTCTGCCCCGGAGAAAGCGCGATGACTTCGCTCGTCTGCCCTGGCGGAATAAGATGTTTATCCTGGTCATAGAGGCCAATGCCAATCCCTGTGGCATCGTCCGCCGCGTCGATAAGCGCCAGGAGATCCGTATTTCGCTGATTTGCCGTCCCGCTGAAGCTCACCGTAACGCCGCTGACGGTGCTGCCGCAGTTCTGCAAATCAATGGCGAAAGGCTGCCAGGCGGAACCATCGCCAGCCTGGTAAAACTGACGGTTCGATACGCTGCCCATCTCCACGTTAATGTTTTCTGAATCCGGCGACAGCGTGCAGGTATTGTCGGTAATCGTGCCGGTGACATAGACACGCCCGTCATGCGCGTCTGCCGTTGCTGTCGTCAGAAGGCAGCAAGCCATGCAGGCATAATAAGCATATTTATTCATCGCCGCGCCTATTCGTATTGCAGGTCGAAATACATCACCGCCGTCGCATTGCCGGAGGTGACCACTGGCCGTGTCGATTTGTAGCGAATGTAGAAGGAGAGCGTATTGCGCCCGGCCTTGAGGGGATAAACTACTGATTCACTATTATTCATACTGACATCATCTTGATCTTCATCAAGCAGCTCCACGCCGATGCCGCTGGCCAGCATATTTTCGTTACCCATGCCGGTATCGGTCAGCGCCAGCAGCGACGGATCATCACTGTCTGCCGTGCCGGTAAACCAGATTTTGGTTCCGGTAATTCCCCGGGAGCAGTTTTTCAGATTAATGTTAAACGGCTTAAATTTTGTTGTCGTTCCGGTTGCGGGAAAATCCTCAACCGAAAACTGCCCCAAATCGATACTCTGGCTGACGCTGGAAATCTCCACATCGCAGGTTTGCGCAACGATCGTGCCGGTAAATTCCAGGTTATTGCCGGTATCACTGGCCTGGCAAAATGGGCTCCCGCAGAGGAGCGCTAAAAAGAGACCGCGTTTTAAGCTCATTTAGTCGAAGTCCACCCGCAGGTTAGCCAGCGCGGTAAATACGCCCTCCGCGGGAATTTCACCGGTCGTGCTAACCGGATAAGCCTGCAGCGCGATGTTGGCTTTGCCCGCATCGTCAGTGACGAAAGGCACCACGCTGCTGGCATCGTTTGGCGTCAATACCGCGCCATCGTTGGTCTCAACCACCACGCCGACGTCCGGGTTATCCGAGGCGATAGCCTGGTTAAGGTGAGTATCCGCTGTCGCAATCAGCCGCAGGCTTAAATTAACCTGCGAATTCACGCCGCTGCATTTCACCGGCACCCTGAATTTTTTATTTCTGACGCTCACCGGCTTTGCCCCGGCGCGGTTGAAGCCACCGCTATAAAGCGAGCCGAAATCCACAAGAATGGTCTGCCCTGCGTTGATTTCGCAGCTTTGTGGCACGGTTACCGTTCCGCTGTAAGCAATGTTGTAAACCACGTTGCTCAGGGGATCGCTCGTCCCTGTCGTCACGTAGACGTTGAACATGGTCTTCGGAGTGATAGTGACGGTTCCCACGAAAGGCCTGGCAATCTTGAGCTGAAACACCAGGTTCGAGTCGCGGATGTAGAACGGTTTGCCGGCGTTTACGCTGTCATCGGTGCCCATATAGGCGTAGTTGGTAGGGAGATAAAGGGTTCCTGCCGCGGAGTCGTCAATTCTCATCGCCCCCTCCAGATAGTCAGGGTCGAGCTTTAAATACTTCCATGGGCCGCTGGTTTCAACCACGGCGTAGGGTGAAACATAGGAACGATACGTCCGGTTCGAGAATGCCGACCCTGCGGGACACACGGCCTGAACGTTCACTTCCTGGTTTTTGGTCAACTGAACCGTATTCCCCGCCGCGTTTTGGGCCGCCGTGAGGGTGGTACTCAGATCGTAATCGACCGTAGTAGGCGCGCCGTTGACGTTTTGACAGACGGCAGCCTGAGCCGCATTGGCTAACAGCAGTCCCGCCAGCGGAATAAAAAATAAACCTGTCTTCATTTAGCGGCATTCCACGCGTTGTCGCACCAGGGCCTGCCGGGTTGCGGGAAGTTGATAATGCACCAGACACTGCCGGGAAGCTCCCCGGCCCCACTGCACTTTGAGCGTTCCCTGGGGGCTCAAACCGGCCAGGTAAACTTCGCCGCCATCGCCGACGATCGCCTCCTCCGCTGACGCATCGGTCGAGGCGGTCGCGCCGAACGGTACCGGCTGCCCGTCGTGCAGCAGCGTCAGGAGCGCACGTTCGCCGACGCGCGCTTTAAAGCTGGCCAGTACCAGCGCGCCCTGCGTAGGCACGACGTTCACGACGGCATCGTCGATATCCACGTCATCCGCCATCGAGTTCACATCCAGCGCCATGCGATTTTGGCGATAGGTCGTGGCGTAAGGCACCACCGCATAGCCCCGGCGATCGGTATGAATGCCCGGCTCGTCATCAATATTGACATTGCCTGCTCCCGGAGCGGCGATCAGCACGTTGGTCTCGCCCAGCGGCTGGCTCAGCGTTAAGCCGTGCGCATGCGCCACTATGCCGCCGCTCAGACCGTAATTTATCTGCTGATAATCGCCGTTATTGCTGGTGTTATAGCCCACGTTGACATTGCCTTCGGCGCCATCATATTCGAGGCTGGCGGCGCCGCTTTTACCAACGCCATGATTTTGATAACCCTGCTGTACGCTATAGCTGAGATTGTTTTGCGCCAGCGCGGTACCGCTTATTCCGGCATTTTGGCTGACGCCGCCGTGCCGATCGGTACTGGTGCTGAACGTGGCGTAGATATTGTGATGCTTGTGGGTAACATCATCGCTGTGATGTAGCCACTGGCTGAGCGGCAGCGAGAGATTCAGGGCAATAAGCTGGTCGCTCTTGTCCTCTCCCGGGGCACGGCTTTGGTTATAAGAGAGGCTCCATGACACGCCCGCCAGGGTATCGCTATAGCCCACTTGCAGCAGCGTGTTCTTCTCACCGGTATGCCAGTAGCTCTGCTGACTACCGGTTACATAAAGCGAACCAAAACGCCCAAGCTGCTGCGAGATATTCAGCTGAATCTTGCCGCGTTTGGTGTAATAGAGGTTGTAGTAATCGCTCCAGCTACGCTGGTCTTCATTTTCGTCGGTTGGACCGTTATAGCCAGACATGCGCTTCAACGCCGTCTCGTCGAGGGTATAAAAACCCGATGTTGAGTAGCGATAGCCGAGCAGCTGAAAGTTAGTTCCCAGACTATTCAGCGATTTAGCGTAAAGAAAACGCGTGGATTGCCCCTGATGCTCGCTATCATCAGCCAGGGTGCTGCGCGCCTGGGTCAGGTCGACGGAAATCGCCCCCCAGTCGCCCAGATTGGCTCCCGTACCTAACGCCAGCGCGCGATAATGATCGGCAAACTGCGTCCCGCCGTAGACGGTAAAGCCGTGCGGCAGGCCCCATATCAGCGTCGCCTGGCCAAACTTAACGTCCTCTTTCTGGCTGCTGTCGCCGCGATAGCTCGCCGCCGTGGCCGCGTATTTCAACCGCCCTTCACGTTGCAGAATTGGCACAGCGGAATACGGCACGCTATAGCGAGTGATGCTGCCATCGGACTCTTTTATCTCAACGCTCAAATCACCGCTGCTGGCCGTGGAGTAAAGGTCGTCAATGGTAAATGCGCCGGGAGAGACGTAGCGCTGGTCGATGGTGTAGCCATTCTGCCGAATGGTCACCTGGGCATTGCTTTTAGCGATACCGTGGATGGTCGGTGCGAAGCCTTTCATACTGTCAGGCAGCATGTTGTCATCGGAAGCCAGCTGAATGCCGCGAAAGGGCAAACTGTCGAAGATCGCGGAAGGCGTATAGCTATCTCCTGCGGTCAGTTCGCTTTTCAGAGCGCGCAAATCGCGCTCTACATACGTGCTGATATGCTGCCAGTCGCTTTTATTGCTCTCGCCGCCGCTGTTATCGTTCCAGGTGGAATAGTTACGCAAGCGCCAGGCGCCAAGGTTCAGGCCACTGTTAAGGCCAAGAAACAGGGTACGGGCATCAACGCCGCCCTCGCTGCGATCGCGGCTATTCGCACCGGTAAACGTGTAATTAAGCAATAGCGCGTTGATCCCTTCATCCCAGTATTCAGGTGCAATATAGCCCCTGGCGCTGTTCTTCATCGCCGCCTGGGGAATACTGATATTCAGGCGCTGCTGGGTGAAATCAAAGCGCGCGAAAGCCGCGGGAATGGCGGCGGCAATATCCACGCACCCTTGAGAAGAGGGCTTTAACAACCCCGGAAAGGCCTCAACGTTCACCTTCATCTCTTTGAGCATATCAGGCGTCAGACAAGCGCTTAGCCCGGAGTCGTCTGCGGCTGGCGTCCTGGCGGAGGGTTTCGCTTCGTAGAAGGTCATATCGCGGGTGGCAAGAAAGGCGCCATTCAGATAGACGTCGACCCGATAAACGCCAGGCGCCTGGCCGTTGCCTTCAAAACGTGAAAGATCGGCGATCCTGGACGGATCGTCCGATAAAAACGCGGGATTAAAATAGTTATCCGCCCAGCCCTTCGGCAGCGTTAACACGCTGACTAAAGTCAGGGTCATCAGCACCGGTTTACTGACAGACGGCGATTGACGCTTTATAGCAGCCATTTTCTGCACGCTAAGATTGGCTCTGGCAGGTTTGTACAGGCGTGGTCGCACCAAAATCATTGACGGTCTGGAAGGTTACCCGGCTTTCGCTGCTCTGCAACGTCAGCTCGCTTTTTGGCGCGACCATGGCATTCGGCAGTTTTCGGCTTCCAGCATGTATTTCAACCAGAGAGACATAGTAGGGCGACGGATTGGTAACGATTAATCGACCGTTTTGGCTATGGCAGCGCAGCATCGCGGGCGCATTTGTGGAAGGAACGGACAAATCCGCAGGACGAATAAAAAGTTTAATGACGCTTTGGGTCGCAATTTGCAATGAATTATTCGCCAGCCTGGTTTTATCGACCGAGGGGATCGCTTTGCTATTGAGATAGAACACGCTTTCCCGGTCGGTGGGCAAAGACGGACCGATGTACATAATTCGCAGGGTGTTCTCTTTTTTCGGCTGAATCACGAACAGCGGCGGGGTAATAATAAAATCAGCGCTCCGGCTACCATCAGCATTGGCAACCCAGGACTGAATCAGGAAAACGTTGTTCTCCGAGGAGTTAATAACCGGCAGAGAGACCTGCTTGCTTCCCTGCGGATAGATAACGCGGGTTGATCCCAGAGCGATACCGCCCGCGTGCGCCTGGTTTATTATTCCAGCGATAGCCAGCAACAGCGATAGAAATTGAATTGTTCTTTTAAGCATTTTCTAAGTAAATAAACGATTTTGGGCGCAACACAAATAGCGTTTCCTCCGTGCAAGATGCACGGAGGAATACCTGAAAAGAAATCAGGAGTACACCATACTAAAGGTGGCGGTAGCAGAGACGTTACCGGCAACTACAGCGCCGGTGGCGATATAATCGACGCTCAGCGGAACCACGTTTTCACCATCAATTAACGTTACGGTGCCAGAAGTATCGCCAATATTGAGCGGCTGGCCGTCCGGACCATACAGCTGCAGAGCGACGTTGGTAGCCGCACCAGCACCTGCGGTGTTGGCAAGGGAGCCGGCCAGCGTACCGTCCTGCTGACCGTTAAAAATAACTGCGGCTTCCTGGCTTACCGTGGTATCGCAATCTTCCAGTTTGATCGAGAAATCTTCTTTTTGATTCGCAACCATGCCGGCGGCCGTTAATTTGCTGGCACGAACCTGGCTTAAGGTGACCGTTTGATCAACGGAGTCAGCAGAAACAGAACAGGCGGCATTAACAACCTGGCCAACAAAATTAACAGTGCCACCCGAAACGGTCGCCGTATCCGCAAAAGCGGAAGTCATCATGCCGCCTGCAGAAATAGCAGTCACCATCATGGCTAATAGATGCTTTTTCATATAATCCCTTTTAAATTTAATAAAAACCCAGTGTTATAGTTTGATAAATATCAGACATTGGTGGACAAGGGCTTTCGCTCAGGCCAGCCTGACGATCCCTGGCTTTATATGCTACAGGAAGACACTCACGTCATTAATATGAGATAACTTACTGACCAGTAATCGCCTCACTCAAATAAACACTCTGACATTAGTTAATTATTATAAAAGGTATAAACAGTTGCAATCATCACCTGCTGTTTTTATAGGACTACACATAACCTCATGTTTTAAAAGAACTATAGTCATGAGATACACCCTATGCCATCAGGACTATTGACTTTTTAATTAATACATGAACACACGAAAGACAACCGTTCGTAATACTTTTTAAAAGGTGTTTAATTGATGTAAAAAAACACCTTTTATGCAACATCGTTAATAGGCCGTCGGTAATTTCTTCATGTCTAATAAACGACCGCCATCGATACTAATATAACCCCCTTTCTTAAGTTCAGAGAGAAGTTTCATCGTACGGCTACGGGATATGCCCGTTCGTCTTTGAATAAAGTTAAGGACGTTAATGCTTTGTCGGTATTCGCTGGCATAAGCCCAAAGTTCGATTAATAATGCGCGCACCTTCAGATAAGAATCCACGCCAACCAGCTCCCGATCCCGTACGCTCATCACCATCAAACGATAGGCAAGTATTCGTGCGACATCGTGCCACAGATCGCACTCATCGACGGTCTTAATAAAGTCGGGCAAAGAAACCGCACGTCCGCTGCACTCGGTTTCGGCCACCAGAAAGTGCTCCGGTCGGGTCGGAACATCGTAGGTTACCCCATAGCTATCGACGAGTCCGACAATAGAGGGCGCAAATGTAGAACTCACATGAAGTCCACTGCCGCAGCGGCAAAATGAAAAAATCCCGGACTGCAGAAGGACTATTTTATTCTCACCGCCAGAATTAAGTAAAAACTCATCACCAGGATTTAAATTAAAAGGCTTACCAAAAGACCATAATGCAGAGAAGAGCGCATCAAGCGCTGCATGTGGTTTAGCCTGCTGGGAAAATAAATATGAGTGCAAGGTATTCTCATTATCGTTTTCAGCAATGTCAACTTTCATTTTTTCATTAAAAACCATAATCATAGGTCAACCCAACATATACTTAATGAAAGGTGTCTTCAATTAATTATAAATAAAACCACCTGGTAGTATATCTGTACCAAACCCGCACAAATACGCAATACTTAGCACGATGAGTAAATTCTTAATAAAAATATCAACAAGCTCAATTAAACCTCAAAACATAATATTAACAGGGAAATAAAATCACAAATGAAACTATTTCTCGGAAAATAAAAAACCTCATAAAAAATAGTGATTCAGAATATTAAACTCTCTGAATCACTATGAACAAGACGATTTTTCTTCACTAAACAGCAGGGAAAGAGGTGTTATTAACTAAAATATTTTGGCGCTGAGTAATATTCCACCATTTTTTCTGCCAGCCAACCGCCATCTTCACCGTTAGAGTGAATTGTCGTAATGCTTACCGTTGAGCCTCCGCCCCAAAGTACCGAGAAAACGTTATAATCAGGGAGATTTAACGCCTGCATCTGCCCCCAGTCGTAGCCATTATCCTGGCGTAAAAAGTCGCCGACTGTCGCTACGCCATAAGTCGCGCTATTCACCGTCGTATTTAACAGATCCGAAGCGATGGTATTGAGATCGCTGCCAATACGCGCATCGCCCATAAAGAAGCTTCCGCCCGACGCGTAGTGCGCGGCGGCAATTTTACTGTTGCCTTCGTCTACGGTTGGCATATGGCCCCCCGGGATTTGCCATAGCATAGCTGGTTTATGCAGGTCTTTAGCCGCTTGTTTTACCATCCCTAAATAATTAAACCAGCAGGTCGCGTTCCAGCCATAGTGCGCTAATGCATCCGGGCTAAAGCAATCGCGTTCAAATTTATCAAAGGCGATAAAATCTGGCGCATACTCACCGCTATACACTCCCAGCTCATTGATAAAGCTGGCTATCGCTGTCCCCTGGGCCACAGGATCGGCATTTGCTCTGAGTACCCAGTCTGCCGTTCCCGTCGCCCAGACGTTGGTCTGCCAGCCGAAGGCCACGTCCGGCGCAAACTGGCGCACAATATAGTTAATCGCCTGGACATAACCATAAAGATCGTTAGAAAACGTCGGCAACAGCGGCGCGCTGAATCCCGGAAGAGCAGGCAAAGCGTTAATCGCCGCCGCCAGCTGGACATTAACCTGTACGCTATTCGCTTTACGTACTGCGGTATAGCCGTACGGCTCCTGCTGTATCGCGCCAAGGAAATCCGGATTCAGCACAAAGGTGGCGGGAACGGCGTGCTGGTCGCCCTTCCAGGACTGCGCCGCAAGACACTGGGTGATGAAGTTACCAAAGTGGTTACGTAACCGCTGTCCGTCCTGAAGATCCGAGAGCGCGCTGCCGCCGCTGGCGTTAGCGGTATAAACCACCATGACCGGCATCACGGAGCGTCCCGCTTCTTTTTCAATCTCACGCACCAGCGGAACGGTTTTGTGAATCGGCAGCGAGTCATAATCAAGGAAGCCGTCACCGTTTTTATCCACTTCCGCCGCCGGTATCGGGTCGCCGCCGCCGTCAAAACCATCATATTTAAACAGGGCGCTAAAAGGGACGTCGCGATATAGCGATACGGTATCCGCGGCATTCACCGTCACCCCGCCGTGGGCAAGATAGTCCGGCCAGCCTTTAACCTGCAGTGGAACGCCCTGCACAAACTCGAGCGTAATGTGATTGACGCTTTTCAGCAGCCGCAGCGGCGCATCCTGTTCACAGCGCCACGGTGTACCGGCGACGTAAACATCGGGAGTCTCAACGCTATACTGTCCGGGAGCCAGATGCATCGCCAGCGTTTGCAGACGGGCATCGCTCTCCAGCATCACGGTATATTGATATTGCCCGCAGCAGAACCGATAGCGCTGAGGCGATACGCCCTCAGGTAAACCTAGTATCGTCACCTGAACTTCGACAAAATCATGACTATCAACCCCGGTCTGCTGGAAGCCGATGCTCACCTCTTTCACCTGGCCCTGCTCAGGGGTAAAAATCGTCGGTCGGGCGGGATGGCTAATCATCTGGTTATTGATTACCGTCGACTGTAAGCCAATCTCGTAGCAGTGACCGGCGATAAGCCGATCCACCAGCTGTATTTGGTTGACGGGCATCGTCAGGGTTCTTTCGCATACCCCAGATTCCGACCACAGCTCAACCACCATTTCCGCGCCGGCAAACTCAGGGGCATCGACGATAAGACGTACTGAAGCAAACTGTACCGGCGCCTGATACGCGACCTGACAGGTCTGGCAGTCAGATCCACCAGCCAGCTTCAGCCTGAACGTCGATTCAACGGGTACGATCTGCATATCATCATTACTCAGCTCCAGCACAGCGATCGTGTACTCACCTGCGCTAAGATCGCTGATGGTCAGCGTCTCTCCCCACTCGCCTGCAAAGCGTCGTGAAGTCGCATCCGGATAGTACAGGTCGATCGTCGGCTTCAGGGTGGTGTTTTGTTTTAACGAAGGGAACTGAATATTGATCTTGCCCTGACGGCCTGGGTCGTGCGCGAGGATTGCCGTTAAGCCGCTCATAGTGACCGGAGTTTGGGTAGCGGAAAGATAGAACTGCAGCTCAGCGCTTGCGCCTCCCTTTAGCCAGAATTGCCCATCATTATTTATCGTAATCGTGTTCTTTTCGATTGGCCAACCGCCGTCGCTGCCCAACGTTACGGGCTTGTTGCCGAGCAAAGATCCGCTGAACGCGCTGTAAGGATCGGGATGCGCGCTGGCGGTAAACTGCAGCTTAAGTTGGTTAAGATCGATAGCCTGGGCATAGAGGTTGGTCAGCGTCAGAGTCACCCGTTGATACCAGCTGGTCGTGCTCAGCGGGCTTGCGACAACAGTGATTCCCTCTCCTTCCACAACCGCATCATCGCCCTGCTCTTCAGGCTCAGGAGCCATCTCATCCGTACCCTCATCGTCAGGGATAATCTCTTCCGGTACAGGCGCGACATCATCAGTTTGATCATCGACGGGGGCTTCAGGTTCCGGCTGCCCCTCGTCCGCAGATTCATCAGCGCTATCATCTTGCGCAGATGAGGCCAGGGTTAAGCTAAAAGTTGAGATTTTGACCGGTACCTGAGTGGCGGCAAAGCTGAAGAATAACGTGCCGCTTTCACCGGGCTGCAGCAGCAGCGGTTGGCTGTTATTAATAATGATTTCATTGACGTCGAGGGCTCCCTGCGTTTTACCGCTTAAGGTGAGGGGCATATCCCCTTTAAGCGTACCGCCAAAATTGCCCCACGGATCCTGATGTCCGGACCCGGTAAAACCAATGGCCGCATGATTGATATCCACGGCGCTGTTATTTTCATTGGTGATGGTTAAGGTGATTTTTTGATACCAGCTGTTCACATCGATCTGGCTGTTTTTAATCGAGACCGTCATTGACAAAATTCCTCATTCCCTGGTGGAAAAAAGCCCCGGTAAACCGGGGCTTGCATTTTTTAGCCCACTATTTTTCGCTTAACGAAAAGGATCAGTAAGCACCAAGGTCAGTCCATGCCTGGCCCGCAGCGCAGTTCAGATCCGGCTGGTCGCCCTGAGACCACCATTTCACCTGGTAGTTATGGCCTTTCCAGCTGACGGTTTCAAAGGTACCCCAGTTGCCGCCATAAACGGTGCTGGCATCCCACAGCGGGTAAGGCGTCGTCGCGTCATCCGTGGAAGTGTCATCTTCCGCAGGAGTGGAGTCTTCTTCCGGTTCGACAGGCTCTACCGGAACCACGGTATCGTCCTCTTCCGGCTCAGGCTGCACCTGAGACGCCGACGGAACGGCAACCAGCACATAACGCTGCTGGGAAGAAGGCTCGCCCCAGGCATCACGAACGAACAGGGTGAACTGGAAGTTGGTGTTAACGGTCACTTCCGGAACGACGAACTCGATGACAGCACTGGTCTTGTCTGCCACGCTGATTTCAGAAGGAACACCCCAGCTCCAGGTAATCTCGTCTTTATCTTCATCAGAGGAACCTTCACCAGAGAGCTGTACGGTAGAACCGCCCACAACGCGCAGTTCAATGGCAGCCTTCGGCGCGTGGTTGATCGCCGGTTCAGGCTGAACGCTATCGTCATCCTGTTCATCTGCCGGGTCGACGTTGATGCCTTCGAAATAGAACGGTTCCATATCGATAACTTCAGAGGCCATTTCATAGCCCAGACCTTCACGCGCGGCGTTCACCAGCACGCCGTTGTCCTGGTCGATAGTCCAGGTGAACATTCCTCCGAGCCCCAACTTCGCGGCGTACTCGCCCTTAGCTTTAACAGAACGCGGCGTGTCCAGAGACATGAACAGTTTGCTTTCCGGGTTGTAGAGGTAATCCGCATTGGCCACCTGGTCGGTATAGACGTTGAAACCGTTGCGGCCTTTCTGGTTTTCCAGGTCCAGGTAGTTATAAATAACGTCATACCATTCGGTGGTACCGGATTCGAAGGTACCGGTGGTAGTACCGGTACCCGGGTTATAGGAGCCTTTCAGCGGAGACAGAGATTCCAGCTCAACGCTGCGGCCATTGCGGGTATAACCGGCATAGCCAATGTTAATGCGGTCTGCCGGGAAGCCTTCGGCCAGCAGATGGTCGACGATGGTATTGACCGCCCAGCCGCCTTCTTCCAGCGCGTTCAGGTTGGTGTGATGGGACAGGGTTTCCGCCCACGGCGTACCGAAGAAGTCATAGGTCATCACGTTGATGCCGTACAGACCGGCCTGCAGCAGCGCTTTCACGTTGGAGTAATCGAAGGTCTTCACTACCGCGGAGCTGGCAATGGAGATTTTGACGTTGCTCAGACCGGCTGAATCCAGCTGCTTACGCAGCTCGCCGATCAGCAGCGCATAGTTTTCGCCGTCTTCCGGGCCGTAAGGGTTGCCCGCGCCTTCCGCGTTCGGGTATTCCCAGTCGATATCCACTTCGCTGAACATCGGGAACTGTTTGAACAGTTTTACCACGCCTTTCGCGAAGGTTTTACGGGCGGAATCAGAAGCTGCGGTTTCGTGGAAGCCGTTACTCATGGTCCAGCCGCCGATGCTCATGGACAGCACCAGATCGTGACCCTGCTGCTTCGCTTTAGCCTGCAGATCGCGCAGGCCGCCGAGCAGACCTTTGGCATTCGCCTGAGTGACGGTTTTCGGATCGACGTCCCAGCCGCTGACGGAGTGGCCAACGTTAACGTAGGACTGGAAATCGCCCCACGGGTCGAGGAAGGTCGGCTCATATTTAACTTTTCCGCACTGCTCGGCGCCTTCGGCAACCACATCGCGGTACATCCCATCCACTTTATGGAAGCCGGTGACGCCGACGAAACCGACGATGATTTTGTCGTAAGCGGTAGGCGCAACGTTGGTCAGATCGTAACCGCGACCGCGGTTATCTTTCGAATCATCTCCCTGCAGGCGACCATCATACTGGGACCAGTCGGTGTAGTAGCCGAATACTTTGGGCTTAGCCGTGGAAGACTTGTACTGGTTATATACCGGCTTCGCGACGCGAGCAGAAGTATAGCTGTATGCGCTGACTTCTTTCGCTGGGTTAAAGCCGTCTGCGGCGTTGCTGGTTTCGGTCAGCGTATCGCCCTGAATCAGTTTGCTAGTAGCCATTATTAATTTCCTTTTAAGCTTGAAAAATTGTCGCAGTTCGTTCTGCCGGACCAATAATTCAATGCTTACGAGACAATGGCTAATCACATAACATCATGTTTTCAACATCTCATTCACGCTATTTTATGCGAGAAAAATGATGGCGGTAATTCTTAAATCATCAGCGGATATACGTATCTCAGCAAAATCATGGCGAAAACATCAGCAGCACATTAAATCTCATTTATCAGTGGGTTAAATATCATTTACTTTACATGAGATTATGTGATTAAGCTCTCATCATCAAATGACATTAGAATAATACGAATGACAAGTAATAGATTAAGCCAATTCTCGTACAATATATTGAACCCACGCAATCAGGATCTCTATATCTAAAGGACGACAACATGAAAACTTATCTCATCAATGATAATTGCGTTTACAACGAAGGAAAGTATGAGCTGAGAACCACCTCAAACTCACAGGTCATTAAAATGACGGCAATGAGGGCGAAGTGCCTGAGCTTCATCATCGAAAATGCAAATATGGATATTATTGAACGGCAAAAAATAACTTCAGAATTATGGGGAAGCCGTAGTCACTTTGTGAATGACGCAAATTTAACGCAAATACTCTACTTAATCAGAAGAGATCTGAAGTCCCTTGGGATAAATGACCTGTTTATCACCATCCCAAGACAGGGCATTCAGGTTAATAAAGAGATTCCTATTAAAGCCATGGAGAGCGAAAAGAAAGGAACAAAACGACAGGTGTTCAGAAAGACGCTGGCAGCATTAACCACCGTGTTTTCTGTCACCCTCGGCACGGTGATGTACCTGCACATTCATTAATTCAAGGAAATGAAAAATGAACCCGATTATTGATGGTATTTTAGTAATGGAAGGCGGCTATACCAACAATCCTAAAGATAAAGGTGGAGCCACCAACTGGGGGATCACTGAGGCAACGGCCCGAGCTCATGGTTATACAGGAGAGATGATCAACCTGACGCGAGCTGAAGCTTTTTCTATCCTCGAAGAGGATTACTGGATCAAACCCGGATTTGAGCAGATCTCAACTATATCCTGGCCCATTTCTTTCGAACTCTGCGATGCCGCAGTCAATATTGGCCCCCACTATCCTTGCGTCTGGCTACAGCGCTGGCTCAACGCGCTAAACCGGGAAGAAAAAAGTTACCAGGATATCAAAACCGATGGCAAGATTGGCCCTCGGACCCTCTCCGCTCTCAATCACTTTCTGACCTTAAGGGGCAAACAGGGTGAAGAAGTGCTGATAAAAGCGCTCAACTGCAGCCAGGGAGCCTACTATCTGGATATCACAGAAAAAAACAAAGGTAATGAAGAGTTTATTTATGGCTGGATGAAGGCCAGAATCACCTAAGATCATCGTGGCAATACAGCTAATAAAAGACTCAGGGACGAGACTTTTATTAGCATAAATATAGACTGGACATCACTTAATGAATTTTTGCATTTTCCAGAGCCTTTTTAATCTTCTCGCCAAGAATTTTCAAAATCGGCCCTGCAAATACCCCGCCAAGCCCCGCGGCGAGCAACACCATATTAAAACTAAGCTCTTTTTCAATCGCCACGGCGCTGAGCAAAAAACTAGTAAAACAGGAAACCACAACCTGGGTTAAACAGTGCATGATGCCCTTATGGGAATGATCATCACCTTCTTGCTTATCACGCCGGATAAGGTAGCTAACAAACCCGCCCCAGGCTCCGATAGCAATAATGGTGATAAAAATTTCGACTTCCAGCAAAACGACTTCCGTTGTCGCCAAATGATTTGGAATAGACATAGAACACTCCTTGATGAAGGCGTACAAAATGGTACCCAATAAGTGTAAAGAGGTTAGCTATTTACCAGTAATCAAAGAGCATCAAACCAAACCATATTAACTATATCGTTTGAAGTGATACTCCTCAGCGACGAAATGATGACAGAGTGTGTAACATGGAAACAATTTCATTTATCACTGATATATTTTTACTGTTTCTGTTCCATGATGCATAAATCTGTATAGATTTAAAAGTAAGTTCCGGTGGCGGTTGCACAAACTTAATATCATATTTACGCTGATTCTTATAGAATAGCGCCAACTTCAACGGCATTAAGGCTATGAATGAAGTACGTTCAATCATACTCATTAAGCCATTAAGGGAGTCGCTACGATAGCCAATAATACGTGAGCCTTTATAATAAAGATCATCTTTAAAAAGACCCTTATCATTAATAATCATCGGGGAGTGCATGCCCGGCTGATACATCGCATGACGGGAGGAATAGAAATGATGTAATGAAAGATGAGGTAAGGTGCTTAAGATATGATTACTGGCAAAAATGCAGACAAAGCTTTTGAAACTATCGATCAGCTGATTATCAATCCCGGGGACGTTCAACGGCTCGGTACCAATCAGAACATCACATTCTGCTGTAAGCAGTAGCTCCGTCATCATCTCACGAGAGAGATTTCTTGATGAATAATGGTTGAGTAATACCCGTTCAAAGATATCTCCGGCATAAAGCTGTGAGAGATAGTAAGCCTCAACGATATCACCGCCTAAAATAGTCAGCCGGGCATCACGACTCCCTTTATGCTCGGGAATAAAGGTACTATTTATCAGTTCCATAACCTGACGGAAATTTTGATGGATCTCGATCGCTTTAGCGGTGGGTAACAGGCCATCTTTACCACGGATAAACAACTCTTCCTGATAATAGCTCTGTAAACGGCGAAGCGCCAACGAGACCGCCGCCGGAGTGATACCAAGTTTTTTTGCTGCTTTGGCAGCATTTCCAGCTGAAATAACAGCGTCAAGGGTCTTGATTAAATTGTAATCAAAATCCTTGTTGGCACCTTTCGATCCCATCCGCTGTCAGCCTCTAAAAACGAAAAAAGCAATATAGATAATACTCAAAATAAATCAATTCTTAGCCCTTATAAATAATAGGTTAATTAAAAAGATAGGGGCTGCGGATAGAAAAAAGCCTGAGCGCGAAGGCCCAGGCTTAGTGGAAGACTGAAAATGAAATGCAATTAGCGGGTCAAATCATCGAAAAATTTCTTCACGCCATCGAAGAAACTTTTGGAGCGCGGGCTATTCTTTTCACCCGTTGGGCCACCAAAGCTTTCCTGCAGATCTTTCAGCAGCTGCTTTTGTTTATCGTTCAGACCAACCGGCGTTTCGACGACCACGCGGCACAGCAGATCGCCCTGCGCGCCGCCGCGAACGGACTTCACGCCTTTACCGCGCATCCGGAACAGCTTACCTGTCTGCGTCTCGCCCGGTATTTTAAGATTTACACGACCGTCCAGCGTCGGGACTTCGATTTCACCGCCGAGAGCAGCCATAGTGAAGTTGATCGGTACTTCACAGTACAGATTATTTCCTTCACGCTCGAAAATGGCGTGCTGCTTAACCTGAACCTGAACATACAGATCGCCTGCCGGTGCGCCATGCTCGCCGGCTTCACCTTCACCTGCCAGACGAATACGGTCGCCGGTATCAACGCCCGCCGGGATTTTAACCGACAGCGTTTTCGTTTTCTCGACGCGGCCATGACCGTGACATTTATTGCACGGATCTTTGATCAGCGTACCGCGTCCCTGACAGTGCGGACAGGTCTGCTGAACGGCGAAGAAGCCCTGGCGCATCTGAACCTGGCCTGCCCCGTGGCAGGTCGGACAGGTCTGCGGCTGGCTGCCCGCTTTGGCGCCGCTGCCGTGACAAACGTCGCACTCTTCCAGAGTCGGGATACGGATCTCTTTCGTTACACCGCGAACGGCTTCTTCGAGCGTAAGATCCATGTTATAGCGCAGGTCTGAACCGCGCGATGCGCGCTGACGACCACGTCCGCCGCCGAAAATATCGCCGAAAACATCGCCAAAGATATCGCTGAAATCCGCGCCGCCGCCAAAACCGCCGCCGCCCCCCATACCGCCCTGCTCAAACGCAGCATGGCCGTACTGATCGTAAGCTGCACGCTTCTGGGCATCAGTCAGGATTTCATACGCTTCTTTGATTTCTTTAAACTTTGATTCTGCCTCTTTATCGCCCTGGTTGCGGTCCGGGTGATACTTCATGGCCAGGCGCTTGTACGCCTTTTTGATTTCACGCTCTTCCGCTGTTTTGGAAACGCCTAAAATCTCGTAATAGTCTTGCTTTGCCATTGGTGTTTTTCAGCCCCTTAACATGCGTGCACGGGCGGAGAGGAAACCTCTTCGCCCGTGCCAGTGTTTTACCCGTTCAAAGGGCGATTATTTTTTGTCTTTCACTTCTTCGAACTCAGCGTCAACAACATCGTCGTCCTTCGCGTTGCTCTCGGAAGCGTCAGCGCCGCCAGCCTGCTGCTGTGCGTGCTGCTGCTGAGCGATTTCCATCAGCTTCTGGGAAGCCTGGGCCAGCGCCTGCATTTTCGCTTCAATATCGGCTTTATCTTCACCTTTCAGGGAAGTTTCCAGCGCGGTCAATGCAGACTCGATAGCGGTTTTATCGTCAGCCGGCAGTTTATCGCCCGCTTCTTCAACCTGCTTACGGGTGCTGTGCAGCAGATGGTCACCCTGGTTACGGGTCTGAACCAGTTCTTCAAACTTACGGTCAGATTCCGCGTTAGCTTCTGCTTCACGAACCATTTTCTGGATCTCTTCTTCGTTCAGGCCAGAAGAGGCTTTGATGGTGATCTTTTGCTCTTTACCGCTGTTTTTGTCTTTCGCGGAAACGTGCAGGATACCGTCGGCGTCAATATCGAAGGTGACTTCGATCTGCGGCATGCCGCGCGGCGCCGGGTTAATCCCATCCAGGTTGAACTGACCCAGAGATTTGTTATCAGATGCGCGTTTACGCTCACCCTGCAGCACATGGATGGTTACCGCAGACTGGTTGTCTTCCGCAGTAGAGAACACCTGGCTGTGCTTAGTCGGGATAGTGGTGTTCTTGTTGATCAGCGCAGTCATCACGCCGCCCATGGTTTCGATACCCAGAGAAAGCGGGGTAACGTCCAGCAGCAGTACGTCTTTTACTTCACCGGTCAGAACACCGCCCTGGACAGCTGCGCCAATGGCCACGGCTTCGTCCGGGTTAACGTCTTTACGCGGCTCTTTACCAAAGAACTCAGCAACTTTCTTCTGCACCATTGGCATACGAGTCTGGCCGCCAACGAGAATAACGTCGTTGATGTCAGACACGGACAGGCCAGCATCCTGCAGAGCAACTTTCAGCGGCTCGATGGAACGGTTAACCAGATCTTCTACCAGGCTTTCCAGTTTCGCACGGGTCACTTTAATGTTCATGTGTTTCGGACCGGTGGCATCTGCGGTGATGTACGGCAGATTCACGTCGGTCTGCTGAGCAGAAGAGAGTTCAATCTTCGCTTTCTCAGCGGCTTCTTTCAGGCGCTGCATCGCCAGCGGGTCGTTACGCAGGTCGATGCCCTGATCTTTCTTAAACTCGTCAACGAGGTAGTTGATCAGACGGGTGTCGAAGTCTTCGCCGCCCAGGTGGGTGTCACCGTTGGTCGCCAGAACTTCGAAGGTTTTTTCACCGTCAACTTCGTCGATTTCGATAATGGAGATATCGAAAGTACCACCACCAAGGTCGTATACCGCAATAGTACGGTTGCCGACTTCTTTATCCAGACCGTAAGCCAGCGCAGCGGCTGTCGGTTCGTTGATGATACGTTTGACTTCCAGACCTGCGATACGGCCGGCGTCTTTGGTTGCCTGACGCTGAGCATCGTTGAAGTAAGCTGGTACGGTGATTACCGCTTCAGTTACCGGTTCGCCCAGGTAATCTTCAGCCGTTTTCTTCATTTTCTTCAGCACTTCAGCAGAGATCTGCGGCGGTGCGGTTTTGGTGCCTTTCACATCAAGCCATGCGTCGCCGTTATCTGCGGCCACGATTTTGTACGGCATGATAGAAACGTCACGCTGGACTTCTTCGTCCTGGAAGCGGCGGCCAATCAGGCGTTTAATCGCAAACAGGGTGTTTTGCGGGTTTGTCACTGCCTGACGTTTAGCCGGCTGACCAACCAGAGTTTCACCATCCTGGGTATAGGCAATGATAGAAGGCGTGGTGCGATCGCCTTCGGCGTTCTCCAGCACGCGTGCAGTAGTGCCATCCATAATCGCTACACAAGAGTTGGTAGTACCCAGGTCGATACCAATAATTTTACCCATCTAAACGTCTCCACTAAAAATTCAGTCAACATGTGGTTGTGAACCTGTAATAAGGGCGAAACGTGCGGTTTCAACTACCCAGACATCATTTTTTTTTCAGGTTCATTCACTGCGGTTGACTACAAGATGGGGTCACCCGCGACTTCATCAAGGGGGGGATACGAAAAATTTTTACTCTGACCGCGCCGCCGGGTACGTCCCGGCAGCCGAAAACGCGCGAAATGCCGCGCTAAAAACGCCCATTACATAATTTAAAATTATTATTAAACCTAAATACATTCACACCGTAATTGACATAATCCGCAATCATTACGTGCTAAATACAATAAAGTTCCAGTGATAAAATGCGTCGTCCTAATAACCCATCTAATAATCAGGAAATCCTCATGAAATCACTGATTCATATATCAGCAGGATTATTTTTGAGCGCGACGTTAGCCACGTCGGCGTCCGCTAACGATCATAAAATTTTAGGGGTTGTCGCCATGCCGCGAAATGAGACTAACGATCTCACCCTGAAGCTACCGATATGCAGGGTAATTAAGCGTATCCAGCTGACTGCCGATCGCGGCGATGTCCAGCTGTCCGGCGCAACGGTGTACTTCAAAGTCAGCAACAGCGCCAGCCAAAGCCTCAGCGTCCCGTCAACGATAAAAGAAGGGGAAACGACCGGCTGGATTAATATTAATAGCGACAACGACAACAAACGCTGCGTTAAAAAAATCGCTTTTTCTGGTCACACCATTAACTCTTCCGATATGGCCTCGCTAAAAATTATCGGCGACGATTAATATTCCGGTTCACATTATCAAAACGCTTATGAAGATTAATTATCTGGATGATGAAGACCTCTCTTTTCTGCATCGCTGTAGCGAAGAGCATCTGGAAACATTCGCTCGAATTCTGACTCACAATGAGAATGGAAAACCCCGGCTTTCAAGTACGCTATTGCGTAATGAAACCTTTCAGGCGATGGAAGGACACCCTGAGCGCTATCGCCGCAACTGGCAGCTCATTGCCGGGGAACTCCAGCACTTTGGCGGTGATAGCATCGCCAACACGCTGCGTCGTCATGGCAAGTTCTATCGCGAAATTTTGCTGGACGTCTGCAAGAGACTAAAAATCAAAACCGATAAACAAGCCTCTACCCCGGAAATAGAACAACATCTCCTGGAACACTTTCTGGAGCATAGCTGGAAAAAGATGGATGAGCGGCAAAAAGCCGACTTCTTCAGTGCCGTTGAGTGTCGTGTCAAAGAGCAGAAAGAGCTGCTTCCCCATCTGCTTCAGACAAATAAGTTAGCGCAGGGAGTCTCGCATCTTCTTGAAACCCGACTGACGAAGATCCTCCGCACCCACGCCGCGGTGAGCGTCATCGGCCATGGGCTGGTACGCGGAGCAGGGCTTGGCGGACCGCTCGGCGCCGCGTTTAATGGGGTAAAAGCCGTGAGCGGCAGCGCATATCGGGTGACCATTCCAGCCGTGTTGCATATTGCCTGTTTAAGGCAAATGACCAGACTTCATCAGGGAAAAAATGAAATTGGCGAAAAATACCCCGCCAGATCATAGACAGTATCGTAACGCCTAATTATTATGCCGCGCCCCGACGCAGAGACGGCGGGGAATGCTTCCCTTTCTAATCATTATTTTGAGGAATTATGGGCAACACTAAGTTGGCTAATCCGGCACCGCTGGGCCTTATGGGCTTCGGCATGACCACTATTCTGCTTAACCTGGCAAATAGCGGCCTGTTCGCGTTTGATGTAGCTATCCTGGCGATGGGCATTTTTTATGGCGGCATTGCGCAGATTTTTGCCGGCCTGCTGGAATTTAAAAAAGGCAACACTTTTGGCTTAACCGCATTTACGTCTTACGGCGCTTTTTGGCTGACGCTGGTTGCCATTCTTCTGATGCCGAAAATGGGCCTTGCTGAAGCGCCTGATGCACACTTCCTCGGTATCTACCTTGGACTGTGGGGCGTTTTCACCCTGTTCATGTTCTTTGGCACTCTGAAAGCCGCACGTATGCTGCAGTTTGTTTTCCTCAGCCTGACCGTGTTGTTCGCTCTGCTGGCGATTGGCCACCTGGCTGATAACGAAGGCATTGTGAAGATTGCTGGCTGGGTGGGTCTGGTCTGCGGCGGCAGCGCCATCTATCTGGCGATGGGTGAAGTGCTGAACGAGCAGTTTGGCCGCACCGTTCTGCCAATCGGCGAAAAGCATTAATTCATTGTCGCCGCTCGTTCGCGAGCGGCGACATGGGTCACCTTGATTTAAGGCAGACGCTGCAGTTCAGCTTTCGGCGCTGCGACCTGCTGATCCAGTCCCTGACGCAGCCAGATCCCCAACCCCAATCCCATAAACGACAGTGCCAGCACGTACCACGCGGGCGCCATCGGCGAAACGCCCATCAGCATGGTCACCGCAATCGGCGTCAGGCCGCCAAAGATGGCGTAAGAGACGTTATAAGAGAACGAAATACCGGTAAATCGGACCTCCGCCGGGAACGCGCGCACCATCACATACGGAACCGCCCCGACCACGCCAACGCATAACCCCACCGTACCGTAGAGCAGGAACAGGCGCTGCGGGCTATCACCGGAAAGATGATAGAAAGCCCAGCTTGCCGCAGCGAGGAATAAGCTGCCGACAATAAACGTGCGACTGGCGCCAAAACGATCGGCGGCCAGGCCTGCCAGCAGGCAGCCGATACAGAGCATGATGGTAGCGATGCTGTTCGCCTGCAGGGTGATGGCGGGAGCAAAGCCGTAGTGTTTTTGTAGCCAGACCGGAGACATGAGGATCACCACCACCACGCCTGCGGATAACAGCCAGGTCAGCAGCATTGAGACCACAACCGCCTTCTGATGCTTCAGCGCGACGGCTTTAACCGGCAGCTCCTGCGCTAATGCCTTACGCTGCTGCATTTCGAGGAAAATCGGCGTCTCCTGAAGCCAACGGCGCAGATACATGGCGACGAGGCCAAATGCGCCGCCTAACAGGAACGGGATACGCCAGCCGCCATCGTGGATACCCTGAGGGGTGAGGTGCGTATTAATCAGCGTCGCGACGACCGAACCGAGTAAAATACCCACCGTCAGACCGGCAGTCAGCGTACCGCAGGCGATACCTATTCTTTTTTCCGGTACATGCTCGGCAACGAAGACCCAGGCGCCGGGAACTTCGCCGCCAATTGCTGCGCCCTGAAGAATGCGCATCAGCAACAGCAAAATCGGCGCCACGATGCCCATCGACGCGTAGGTAGGCAGCAGACCAATCGCCAGCGTAGGCAGCGCCATCAGTAAAATGCTCAAAGTAAACATTTTCTTACGCCCAACCAGATCGCCAAAGTGGGCCATAATGATGCCGCCAAGAGGACGCGCTAAATAGCCTGCCGCAAAAATGCCGAAGGTTTGTACCTGTCGCAGCCACTCAGGAATATCCGCCGGGAAAAACAGCTCGCCGACAACGGCGGCAAAGAAAACAAAGATGATGAAATCATAAAACTCCAGCGCGCCGCCAAGCGCGGCAAGCGTCAGGGTTTTATAATCCTGTCGGTTCAGGGGTCGGGTATAGTGTGACATAACGAGCAATCATCCAGAGGTGTGAAGAGATTCTACGCAGTGTGTAAAGTAAAAAACACTATATCGTAAATAAAACAACACACCACTGATGTTGCAGGTTATTTCAGGAATGCATTAAATTCAGGATAATGTTTCACGTCTCGCGCTTTTAGGGCGAAAAGCTGCTACAACATTGCCGTTTGTTTCGACATATGGCCCCTCAAGCAACTGTACACAATACGGTACACTTGCAAAAACTCCGTGCACCAGCACGTTACCCTCGGCATCTTTTACGCCTTCCAGGGTTTCTTCAATCGCTTTCGGCTGCCCGGGCAGGTTAAGGATCAGCGCCTGCTTGCGAATAACGCCAACCTGGCGAGAAAGAATGGCCGTCGGCACAAAGTGCAGGCTCACCTGGCGCATTTGCTCGCCAAAGCCTGGCATCACCCGATCGGCAATCGCCAGCGTCGCATCCGGGGTCACGTCACGGCGAGCCGGGCCCGTGCCACCGGTAGTCAGGACCAGATGACAGCCCATTTCATCAACCAGTTCGCACAGCGTTTGCTCGATAATAACCTGTTCATCCGGGATCAAGCGGGTTTGCAATTCGAAAGGCGTGGATAGCGCACGGGCCAGCCACTCTTCAAGCGCCGGGATACCTTTATCCTGATAGACGCCGCTGGAGGCGCGATCGGAGATGGAAACTAAGCCGATTCGTAAGGTGTTCATGATTATTCCGTTCAAACAGTATTAATAGCCAGAATAATACACCGAGGGGAGCAAGGCAGACAGTTTAATGTGGCCGACGGGCGTCGGCCACATGGGGGATTACAGCAGATCGCCGATCATTTTTTCCAGTTTTTCCTGGTCGATCGCAAACTTACGGATACCTTCCGCCAGTTTGTCTACCGCCATCGGATCCTGATTGTGCTGCCACAGGAATTCGGATTCGGTGATGCGAGCCGGACGGGCTTTCACTTCGCCGCTGAAAGACAGTTTACGCTCAACCGCGCCTTCGCTTTCAGCCAGCTCTTTCAGCAGGGCCGGAGCGATGGTCAGGCGATCGCAGCCGGCCAGTTCCAGGATCTCGCCGAGGTTACGGAAGCTTGCGCCCATAACCACAGTTTCGTAGCCGTGCTGTTTGTAGTATTCGTAGATTTCGCTTACGGACACCACGCCCGGATCTTCTGCCGGCGCGTATTCTTTCTTATCGGTGTTCGCTTTGTACCAGTCGAGGATACGGCCCACAAACGGAGAAATCAGGAATACGCCCGCTTCCGCACAAGCACGCGCCTGAGCGAAGGAGAACAGCAGAGTCAGGTTACAGTTGATGCCTTCTTTTTCCAGCTGCTCAGCGGCGCGAATGCCCTGCCAGGTAGAAGCCAGTTTGATCAGAATGCGATCGTTACTGATGCCGGCATCGTTATACAGCTTGATTAGGCGCTTAGCTTTGGCGATAGATGCATCGGTGTCATAGGACAGACGAGCATCAACCTCGGTGGAAATACGGCCAGGGATCAGCTTAAGGATTTCGAGACCAATGTTCACCGCCAGCTTATCGGAAGCATCGATAATCTGCTGCGCGCGATCGCTACTCTGGCCGCGAGCCCAGGCAACAGCGTCATCAATCAGCTTACGGTACTCAGGGATCTGAGCCGCGCCGAGAATCAAAGAAGGGTTAGTCGTGGCGTCCTGAGGCTGATACAGCTTCATTGCCGCGATATCTCCGGTATCAGCTACGACAGTGGTGTACTGACGCAGAGAAGTCAATTTATCCGTCATGATAGTGTTTCTCTTAAACAGCAGTTAAGGGGATGTAACCGGTCTGCCAAGATGATAACACGCTGCCGGGGCAGCGCAACCGCCTACAATGCATGAGCGCAGAGTGTGATAAACTGGGCCAATTAATTACCTGAACACTAAAGGATTGTCACTGGATTGGTAGCGCTTACACTCGCGCGCCGATATGGGCAAGAGGATGCTTGATGCCTGATTTTCTGTCGTTTATCAATGAAATACTTTGGGGCTCGGTAATGATCTACCTGTTACTGGGCGCTGGCGTCTGGTTTACCTGGCGAACAAAATATATTCAGTTCCGTTATATCCGCCAGTTCAGCAAAAGTCTGAAAAAAAGCCTTCAGCCGCAGCCCGGCGGCTTAACGTCTTTTCAGGCGCTGTGCATGAGCCTGGCGGCGCGCGTGGGCAGCGGCAATATGGCTGGGGTTGCGCTGGCCATTGCCGCTGGCGGCCCGGGCGCCGTTTTTTGGATGTGGATCTCGGCGCTGCTCGGCATGGCCAGCAGCTTCGCCGAATGCTCTCTGGCGCAGCTTTATAAAGAGCGCGACTCTCGCGGACACTTTCGCGGCGGTCCGGCCTGGTATATGGCCCGGGGGCTCGGCATGCGCTGGATGGGCGTGCTGTTCTCTATTCTTCTCCTGCTGGCCTACGGTGTTATTTTTAACACCGTCCAGGCCAACTCCGTTGCCCATGCCATGGAGTATGCGTTTCGTTTACCTGATGTCATCACCGGCGGCGCGCTTGCGGCCCTGACCCTGCTGGTCATCATTCGCGGTATTCGCGGCGTAGCGCGGTTGATGCAGTGGCTCGTGCCGGCTATGGCTTTGCTGTGGGTGATGGCCAGCCTGGTCATTGGCTTGTGGCATATCAGCGCCCTGCCGACGATTTTTGAAATTATTTTCCGCTGCGCTTTCGGTTGGCAGGAGGCCGCTGCAGGCGCGGTGGGCTATACCATCAGCCAGGCGCTCACCAGCGGCTTTCAGCGCGGGATGTTCTCCAATGAAGCGGGTATGGGTTCGACGCCAAATTCTGCCGCCGCCGCTGCCTCCTGGCCACCTCATCCCGCAGCGCAGGGGATCGTACAAATGATCGGCGTCTTTATTGATACCATCGTCATCTGTACCGCCAGCGCCGTGATCATTATGCTGGCGCCGAGAGACGGCAATGAAGGGGTGGCAAACGGTATTCAGGCTATCCAGCACTCGATGAACAATCTTGTCGGCGACTGGGGTGCCAGCTTTGTCGCTTGTATCGTGCTGCTGTTCGCCTTCAGTTCGATCGTCGCAAACTATATCTATGCCGAAAATAACCTCATCTTTCTGCGCATGGATAGCCTCCGCAACATCTGGCTGCTGCGTCTGCTGACGCTGTGCATGGTCATCACCGGAGCGGTAGTCAGCCTGCCGGTAGTCTGGCAGATGGCGGATATTATCATGGCGCTGATGGCGATAACTAACCTGACGGCTATCCTGCTGCTGTCGCCGACGGTGCGCATCATTGCCAGCGATTACCTGCGGCAGCGCAAGCTGGGCCAGCGGCCGGAATTTGACGTCACCCGCTACCCTGAAATCCATCAACAGCTGGTACCGGGAACCTGGGATAACCTGCCGCGCGAATAGCGCGGCAATCGCAGCTATCGATCCTCTCTTGAGGTTTTTTTGCTAAAGTCGTCAAAAATTTCCCGTAAGGACTGGATATGCTCATTCTGATTTCACCTGCCAAAACGCTTGATTATCAAAGTCCGCTGGCAACGACGCGTTATACTCAGCCAGAGCTGCTGGAACACTCTCAGGAGCTTATCGGCATTGCCCGCCAGCTGTCGGCACCACAGATTGCTAAACTGATGGGCATCAGCGACAAGCTGGCCGATCTGAACGCGACCCGCTTCCACGACTGGCAGCCAGACTTCACCCCGGACAATGCCCGTCAGGCGATCCTGGCGTTTAAGGGCGATGTCTATACCGGCCTGCAGGCAGAGACCTTTAGCGAAGCTGATTTCGATTTTGCCCAGCAGCATCTGCGGATGCTTTCCGGCCTGTATGGCGTTCTGCGCCCGCTGGATCTGATGCAGCCGTATCGCCTGGAAATGGGTATTAAGCTTGAGAATGCGAGGGGTAAAGACCTGTATCACTATTGGGGAGACGTCATCACCGATAAGCTGAATCAGGCACTGAAAGCCCAGGGAGACGATATCGTGGTCAACCTTGCCTCTGATGAATACTTCAGGTCGGTGAAAGCCAAACGGCTTGAGGGCCAGCTGATTAAGCCGGTATTCCTTGATGAGAAAAACGGCAAGTTTAAAGTGATCAGCTTCTACGCTAAAAAAGCGCGCGGCTTGATGAGTCGTTATATCATTGAGAATCGCTTAACGAAGCCTGAGCAGTTGACCCGTTTTGATAGTGAAGGCTATTTCTTTGACGCCGAGGCTTCGGATAACGGAGAACTGGTCTTTAAACGCCACGAGCAGTAAAAACACGCTCCCCTGCTGCGGATAATGCAGGAGGGGAGCGCTGAATCAGGCTTAACCCATCATCAGCTTACGCAGCGCGGCAAAATCAGCCGGCAGATCATGCGACAGCAGCGGCAAATCGGCACGATCGGCCAGCTCTTTCGGCAGCGGCAGCGTCTCCTGCAGAATCTCTTCCACGCTCTCTTTAAATTTCGCCGGATGCGCCGTGCCGAGGAACAGGCCATATTCGCCAGGCTGCAGCTGGTCGCGTAGCGCGCGATAGGCAATCGCCGCATGCGGTTCAGAGGTATAGCCGATGGCTTTCAGCTCACGCATGGTCTTTTTGGTGGTTTCATCATCCACCGCCGCGTAGCCCAGCTCGTTCAGACGCCAGATTTTACGACGGAACAGCTCTTCCACACGCGGCCAGTTGTTCGGCTGGCTGACGTCCATCGCGTTAGACAGCGTGGCCTGAGTCGCTTTTGGCGACCAGTTACCGTCCTGCAGGAAGCGCGGCACGGTATCATTGGCGTTAGTCGCCGCGATAAAACGCTTGATCGGCAGCCCCAGAGATTTAGCCAGCAGACCGGCGGTCAGATCGCCAAAGTTACCGCTGGGTACCGAGATAACCAGCTGATTACGGGCTTCCTGAGGCAGCTGAGCAACGGCTTCAAAGTAGTAGCAAATCTGCGCCAGCAGGCGGCTGATATTGATTGAGTTAGCCGAGTTAAGACCCAGCGCAGCTTTCAGCTCTTCATCATCAAATGCCTGCTTAACCAGCGCCTGGCAGGCATCAAAGTCACCGTCGATTGCTACGGTTTCAATATTGCCGCCCAGGGTGCAGAACAGCTTTTCCTGCAGCGGGCTGATTTTGCCGCGCGGATAGAGAATGACGACTTTGACGTTTGGCAGACCATAGAACGCATGCGCAACCGCCGCGCCGGTATCACCCGAGGTGGCCGTCAGAATAGTAACCGGTTTGTCGCCTGCGATATGGGTCAGCATTTGCGCCATAAAGCGGCCGCCGAAGTCTTTAAACGCCAGAGTCGGACCGTGAAACAGTTCGAGGCAGCCGACGTCGTCCTGCACTTTACTTACCGGTGCCGGGAAGGTAAAGGCGGCGCCGATACGTTCTTGCAGAACCTCCTGCGGGATCTCGTCGCCGATAAATGCCGACAAAATTTTTGCGCTACGCGACACGAAGTCCTGCTGCAGCATTTCGTCGATTTCAGTCAGGCTGAATTCCGGCAGATCGTGCGGGAAGAACAGCCCCTGATGCTTGCCAAGCCCCTGCGTAACGGCCTGCGCAAAGCTGACCTGTTCGTTATGATCTTTTAAGTTATAGAGTTTCATTGGTTATCCCACTACTCGAGCGCCCGCCGTGTCCAGCCGGCAAATATGAACGAAGCCTTCCTTATTTTGCAGATAGTGCGTAGCCAGCCAGTCGGCGACGCGCTGCGCGGTTTCCGGTTTATCGCATAATGCAAACAACGTTGGACCGGAACCGGAAATGCCGCACGCCTGCGCGCCAATTTCCATTGCTGCCTGACGCGCTTCGCTGAAGCCCGGCAGTAGTTTGGTACGATACGGTTCGGCAATGACATCTTTCATCAACTTCGCCGCCAGCTGAGGCTGACGGCTATAGCAGGCGTGAATAAAGCCCGCCAGATGGCGACCGTGGGCAATACAGTCCTGACGGCGATACTGCGCCGGGAGAATGGCCCGCGCTTCCGCAGTTGAGACTTTAATCCCCGGATAGGCCAGCACCCACAGCCATTCATCAAATGCCGGTATCTGCTGGCTGATGATGCCGTTTTCCTCAAGCATCAGCTGAATCCCGCCCAGATAGCAAGGGGCGACGTTATCATAGTGAATGCTGCCGGAAATCCGCCCTTCCATCTCGCCCATCAGCGCCAGCATTCGGCTCTCATTGAGCGGCTTACCGCAGAATTCATTCATCGCCACCAGCGCGGCAACCACGGAACAGGCGCTGGAGCCCAGGCCGGAACCAATCGGCATGTTTTTTTCCAGCGTCATCGCCACCGGTACCTGTTTGCCAATCTCCTGGCAAAAACGCTCCCAGCATTGATAGACGATATTCTCCTGCGCAGCCGTCGGCAGTTTACTGGCGAAGCGACCCACGTTTTGCAGGCTAAAGCTCGCCGCCGCTTCAACCGAGACGTTGTCCCCCAGCAGCGTGCCGTCGACCGGCGTTACCGCCGCGCCCAGCACGTCAAACCCGACGCTCATGTTGGCACTGGAAGCCGGGGCATATACTTTGACCATCTTAAACTCCTAACTTCCATGACAGGGTACGCAGCAGGTCGGCAAAAACGCCAGCCGCGGTGACATCATTCCCCGCGCCATAACCGCGCAGCACCAGCGGCAGTGGCTGATAATAGTGGCTGTAAAACGCCAGCGCATTCTCGCCGTTTTTCACTTTAAACAGCGGATCGTTGCCGTCTACCGCGGCAATTTTCACGCGGCAGGTGCCATCCTCTTCGATATTGCCAACATAACGCAAGACTTTACCTTCATCGCGCGCTTTAGCGACCCGTGAAGCAAACTCATCATCCAGTGACGGCAGACGCGCCATAAAGCTGTCAACATCGCCGCTGGCATCAAAATCCGCCGGCAGCGCCGGCTCTACGATAATGTCAGACAGCTCCAGCTCTCGCCCGGTTTCACGAGCCAGAATCAGCAGCTTACGCGCGACATCAACGCCAGAAAGATCGTCGCGCGGATCCGGTTCGGTATAGCCCATCTCACGCGCCAGCTTCGTCGCGGCAGAGAAGCTTACGCCCTCATCCAGCTTGCCGAAGATAAATGACAGCGAGCCGGACAGAATACCGGAGAAGTGCAGCAGTTCATCACCGGCATTCAGCAAATTTTGCAGGTTTTCGATTACCGGCAGCCCCGCGCCGACGTTGGTGTCGTAGAGAAACTTGCGTCGTGAGCTGCTCGCGGCATGACGCAGCTGATGATAGTAATCCAGCGATGAGGTATTGGCCTTTTTGTTCGGCGTCACCACGTGGAAGCCTTCGCGCAGGAAATCGGCATACTGATCGGCCACCGCCTGGCTGGAGGTACAGTCGACAATCACTGGGTTCAGCAGATGGTACTCTTTCACCAGACGAATGAGTCGTCCCAGGTTGAACGCCTCTTTGGCTTCCGCCAGCTCATCGCGCCAGTGTTCCAGGTTCAGACCGTGTACGTTGGTCAGTAAAGCGCGAGAGTTGGCTACCCCGCAAACGCGCAGGTCAATATGTTTACTCTTCAACCAGCCCTGCTGGCGCTTAATCTGTTCGATCAACGCGCCGCCGACGCCGCCGATGCCAATCACAAACACTTCTATCACCTGATCGGTATTGAACAGCATCTGGTGCGTCACGCGAACGCCGGTAGTCGCATCATCGTTGCTGACGACAACGGAGATGGAGCGCTCGGAAGAGCCCTGTGCAATCGCCACAATGTTGATATTGGCGCGCGCCAGCGCAGCGAAGAATTTGGCGGAAATCCCGCGTAGCGTCCGCATGCCATCGCCGACAACCGAAATAATTGCCAGGCGTTCCATGATCGACAGCGGCTCAAGCAACCCCTCTTTCAGCTCCAGATAAAATTCATCTTCCATTACCCGCTTCGCCCGAGCGCAGTCGCTCTGCGGCACGCAGAAGCTGATGCTGTATTCGGATGAGGATTGGGTGATAAGTACGACGGAAATTCCCGCGCGGGACATAGTGGCGAACACGCGCGCTGCCATGCCAACCATCCCCTTCATCCCCGGACCGGAGACGTTGAACATCGCCATGTTGTTGAGATTAGAGATACCTTTCACCGGCAGATCGTCTTCATCGCTGCTGCCGCCGATAAGCGTACCCGGCGCCTGCGGATTACCGGTATTTTTGATTAAACAGGGGATCTGGAACTGGGCGATGGGGGCGATAGTACGCGGGTGCAAAACTTTAGCGCCGAAGTAGGAAAGCTCCATCGCTTCCTGATAGGACATCGACTTCAACAGACGCGCATCCGGGACCTGACGCGGATCGCAGGTATAAACGCCGTCAACGTCGGTCCAGATTTCACAGCAGTCGGCGCGCAGGCAGGCTGCCAGTACCGCTGCGGAGTAGTCAGAGCCGTTACGCCCCAGCACCACCAGCTCACCCTTTTCGTTACCCGCGGTAAAGCCCGCCATCAGCACCATATGGTCAGCCGGGATCTGGCTGGCGGCAATGCGACGAGTCGACTCTGCGATATCTACGGTGGATTCGAGGTAATGGCCAACGGCAAGCAGTTTTTCAACCGGGTTAATCACCGTGACGTTATGACCGCGCGCTTCCAGCAAGCCGGCCATAATGGCGATTGAGAGCTTTTCACCCCGGCAAATAAGGGACGCGTTAACGCTATCCGGACACTGCCCAAGCAGGCTAATACCGTGCAGAACGTGTTTGATTTGCGCAAATTCCTGCTCGACAAAAACCTTCAGCTGAGCGTGTGGAAAGCCCGGCTGAGCATCGGCGAGCCCTTGCAGAAGTTCGGCGAAAATGCGTTCGGCATCAGCGATATTGGTCAACGCATCCTGCCCGCCGATCGTTTTTTCGATCATCGCAACCAGGTGGTTAGTGATCTTCGCCGGGGCAGACAGTACGGTCGCTACCTGCCCCTGCCTGGCATTACTTTCCAGAATATCGGCAACACGCAGAAAACGTTCTGCATTTGCCACTGATGTACCGCCGAACTTCAACACACGCATGGTTATGACCCCTTGATTTTTTATCGAAAAAAAAGCCCGCACTGTTCAGGTGCGGGCTTTTTTCTGTGTTTCCTGTACGCGTCAGCCCGCACCGTTACCTGTGGTAATAGTGGTGGTGATAATCGTGGTGATCATGCCGATGCGATTCATGGATGTTGTGTACTCTGTAATTTTTATCTGTCTGTGTCCTGTGCCTATATTGGTTAAAGTATCTGCCGACGTAAGTCAATGAATTTCTACTTTTAGCCGGTTTTTATGCACCTGGCCAATACGCCACAACAACCTGATACTTCATCCGTATTTACGCATTTCTTCGTTGTTTTTTAGCACATAAAACTATGTGGAAACAACATGGCAGAGCTTTACTCTGGAAGGTTTTTTTCAATATCATGCAGTAAACGATGCAGCATGGCGGTGTCTCGCTGCTGCAGAAGACCTATTCGCTGCTGAAGCCAGTCGGTCAATTTTATATCGTCGCCTACGCCGAGGCGATTGAGCAGATCGAGCGTGCGCAGACGTAACGCCTGCAGCTGATTGTCATCGACGCCTGGGGCTACGGTCGTGGTTTTTTGCAGCAAAGAGGTCAGCTGGTAGCAATATACCATCACCGACTGCCCCAGATTCAGCGAAGGATAGTCTGCCGCCATCGGCACGCCGGTCAGCACATCGGCAAGCGCCAGCTCTTCATTGGTCAGACCGGAATCTTCACGGCCAAATACCAGCGCGGCATGATGCATCCACTGCGCTTTCTCTTCCAGTAGCGGTAAAAGCTGCTGCGGCGTCGCGTAGTAGTGAAAACGAGCCCGGCTGCGGGCCGTCGTGGCGACGGTAAAATCGACATCGTGCAGCGCCTGCTCCAGAGTGGCATAAGTCTGAATATTATCGAGAATATCGCCGGAGCCGTGCGCGACCCAGCGCGCGGCAGGCTGCAAATGAGCCTCGCTATCGACGATCCTCATATCTCTAAACCCCATAGTTTTCATTGCCCTGGCTGCCGCACCCACGTTTTCTGCCCGCGCCGGGGACACTAATACTATTGATAAACGCATTCGTTCTCTCTTTTGCTTTTCCAGGCGTGGAAATGACAATTCACCCCTTCATTTTACGCGCCGTAAATTTACAAATTTGCAACAAAAATCACTAAATTTGAGCTTTATCACCCATAAAAAAAACTAAACTATTCCCAAGGCACCATGACACAGAGTATGTTAACAGAACAGCTTTATCCGTATGTTTGGCAATGAGATTTATGCCCGAATACGTTTTGAAGCTTTGGATTCACCACGTTTATTATTTTCTCATTGCAACTAGTTGAGCAGGGTATGAATTGTGAGTATGAATCCGGTTTAGATGCAATGATTTCACATGACTGTTAACGTGCTACAATTGAACTTGATATATGTCAACGAAGCGTAGTTTTATTGGGTGTCATGCCTCACTTAGCCTGTTATGTTGCTGTTAAAATGGTTAGGATGACAGCCGTTTTTGACACCGTCGGGTCCAGAGGGAAAGTACCCACGACCAAGCTAATGATGTTGTTGACGTTGATGGAAAGTGCATCAAGAACGCAATTACGTACTTTAGTCATGTTACGCCGGGCATGTTAATTTGCGACATGCACCAGGCAGGTCAGGGACTTTGGTACTTCCTGTTTCGATTTAGTTGGCAATTTAGGTAGCAAACATGCAGACCCCGCACATTCTTATCGTTGAAGACGAGTTGGTAACACGCAACACGTTAAAAAGTATTTTCGAAGCAGAAGGTTATGATGTATTCGAAGCGACCGATGGCGCGGAAATGCATCAGATCCTGTCTGAAAATGATATCAACCTGGTGATCATGGATATCAACCTGCCAGGCAAAAATGGTCTCCTGTTAGCACGCGAGCTGCGTGAGCAGGCGGACGTCGCGCTGATGTTCCTCACCGGTCGCGATAACGAAGTGGATAAAATCCTTGGCCTCGAAATCGGCGCCGATGACTATATCACTAAACCGTTCAACCCGCGTGAACTGACGATCCGCGCTCGCAACCTCCTCTCCCGTACCATGAACCTGGGTACCGTGAGCGAAGAACGCCGCAGCGTAGAAAGCTATAAGTTCAACGGCTGGGAGCTGGATATCAATAGCCGTTCGCTGGTAAGCCCAAATGGTGAGCAGTATAAGCTGCCGCGCAGTGAATTCCGCGCCATGCTGCACTTCTGCGAAAATCCGGGCAAAATCCAGTCGCGTGCAGAACTGCTGAAGAAAATGACCGGCCGTGAGCTGAAGCCGCACGACCGTACCGTGGACGTGACCATCCGTCGCATTCGTAAGCATTTTGAGTCCACTCCGGACACCCCGGAAATTATCGCCACCATTCATGGCGAGGGGTACCGCTTCTGTGGCGACCTGCAGGAATAACTCCGTTTTTCTTGCTGTCATAACGTAAAAACGGCGCTATTCGCGCCGTTTTTTTATTTCCAGATCCTGAGCCTATCGTCATCATCGCCAACGCCTGGCTGATTATCTTTGGCTTTCGGCAGAGATAACGCGTACCAGTCAACATGGCGAGTCAGGAACATAAGCGCACTTAACGCCAGCAGCAGCACACCGGTACCCAGCAATAATGCGCTATCTTCCGAACGCAGCAGCAGCCACATAATGCCATCCAGCAGCAGTAGCGCACAGACGAACAGAAAGCTATTCCGCCACCCTTTCAGCACCGCCTGAAGATACACGCCATTGATGAGCGCGCCGATCAAACTGGCGGCAATCCATGATGACGTAAAGCCGATATGTTCGGACAGCGCCAGCAGCACCAGATAGAACATAACCAGCGACAGCCCCACCAGCATATACTGCATGGGGTGCATACGATAAAGGGTTAAACTTTCAAACACAAAGAACGCCATAAATGTCAGTGCTATCAATAGAATGGCATATTTTGTCGCCCTGTCGGTCAGCTGATATTGATCGGCAGGCGTGGTGACATTCACGTTGAATGCAGGTAGCTGACGCCACTCAATTTCCCGGTCATCGACAAAAAACCTGGCCATATTGTTGGCAAACCAGGTGCTTTGCCACTGTGCGCTATAGCCTGTTGGGCTAACCTCACGCTTGCCGGGTAAAAAATCGCCAAGGAATCCCGGATGCGGCCAGTTGCTGGTTAGCTGTAGCGTGCTGTTGCGCCCAAGCGGTACCACCGAGAAGCTGCCGCTACCATTCAGATTAAGTGTGAATTCAATATCCAGCGCTTTTTGTTCAGGTAACAACAGCGGCATTGGCATATGAATGCCCTCTCCGCTCTCGCCAGTGCCGGGCCCTGGCTCAACGGACAGCGTCTCGCCGTTGACCTCAGGAGCCTTAATCTCGCCAATCCCGCGCGCATCGCTAACGCTAACGACCAGAAATGGCCTCCCCAGCGTAATCGTACTTTTCCTGAGCGCCGTGATTCGTGCCGGGTCAAAATGCGCCTTGATGCTGAGATTATTGTGCCAGATTTGCCCTTCATAGATACCGACCCGCCGGGATTCAACGTCCTGATTACCGTTAACCGCCAGCGTCTCCGGCAGCCAGTAATGCACCCATTGATTCTGATATTCGACCGTTTTTTTGCCCTCAACCCGAGTCAACGTCTCGGTTACGGGAATGGCGATGAGCGGCCCGGCCAGCTTCTGCGCCCCGCTGGTGCTGCTCTCCAGAGCCTCAATGACGTCGCTACGATAATCCGCGCGTTCGTCGATCAGCTGTCTGACAATCATCAGCGGGATCGACAACAGTAAAATACATCCCAGCAGGGTGCTCATTTTCCAGAATAGTGGTGATTTCAACATAGCCCTCTCCTTAGTGATGCGCTCACCATAAAGAGGCTATGTGGGGAGAGTTTGAAGCTATGTGAAGTGAGCGTGAAGTCTCAGCAAAGCGCACGCCCCGCCTTCAGGGCGATTAATCAGCTGAATATCCCCCTGATGCAGGCGCGCAACCTCACGCACAAATGCCAGCCCCAGGCCGCTGCTTTTATGTCCATCGTCGCGCGGCAGTGAGTAGAAACGCTCAAAAATACGCCCCAGCGCATAGTCTGGAACACCGCTTCCCGTATCGCTTACGGTCAAGAGTACGCCGCCATCGTTTTCTTCCGCGCCAAGCAGGATCTCTCCTTCCACAGGAGTGAAATCGATAGCGTTATCAATGAGATTGCCCAACGCCTGCGCCAAAAGTTCGCGATCGCCCTCAACCGTCAGGGTTGTCTCCTGCCAGCGTAGCCTGAGGTTTTTCGCCGCCAGCGCGATCTCTCGCTCCTCGGCAAGGCGGCGAAAAAGCGCCGCTACAGAGACGGGACGCCTGGCGATCTCCAGCCGATTCTCCAGCCGGGCCTGCTGGAGTAAATTTTCTACTAGCGACTGCATACGCGCATTCTGCGCCAGGATATTACGGGTAAAACGCGCGGCGATATCAGGCGGAGGCGCTTCCTGGAGGATTTCTGCTGCGCCGCGAATCGCCGCCAGCGGGCTCTTCAGCTCATGGGTCAAGGCATACACGTAGTTTTCAATGGCGTTTTTTCCTTCCAGCTTAAGGCGCATACTCTCCAGCGCCTGCGCCAGCCTACGCAGTTCGCTGCCGCCGACATCCGGCAACGGAACCGGGCGGTCGGCGGTCACGGAGTCCGCGTAACGAACCAGCTTGCCGATGGAGAAATTAATCCACCACACCATCCCGGCGCCGATCAGTAGCGCGATACCCAGCAGCGCGCCTCCGGCCCACAGAATACGGCGCTCGCTGCGTTTGATTACCGGCGCCATGGCCAGATTGGGTTTTCCAACGCTCAGCACGCCAATGATCCGGCCATTGTCGCTCACCGGCGCGGCAATATACATCACCGAGCTGTCGTCGTCGTTCGGGTCGCTGCGGGTACTGCGCGCCCCATATTGACCGCGTAAAGTGAGCCAGACATCGTTCCAGCGCGAATAGTCCTGTCCCAGCGCTTTGCCCGCCGAATCAAACACCACTTTGCCCTGCGCGTCGGTCAGATAGATATGATATTCGTTACGCACTTTATTAATGCCGGCGATATTGGCGTTAATCGGTTGTCGATGAAGCGACTGGAAAGCCTGGGCCAGCCGCCCATGCTGGGGATCGGCGGAGAGTAAATCCTCGCGGGCCAACTCGGCAAGCAAGGTGGCCGTATCAATCAGCGTACCTTCCGTTGCCCGCCGCACCCCGGGCTTAATCTCCTGGACAAAGATGGAAAGCACAAACCAGGCCGCGATAGCGACAATCAAAAAATAGCCCAGCAGCAGCCGCATTCCGATGCGCATCTAACCTCCAAGGCTGTATCCCATGCCGCGATGCGTACTAATAGGGGAGATATTGGGGTTAACTTCTCGCAGCTTCGCGCGCAGCGTTTTGATATGGGTATCCACGGTGCGATCGAAGCTCTCGTTCGCGTCGCCCCAAACTTGCTCCATCAGCAGCTGGCGAGAAAAAATGCGGCCGGGAGAGTGAAGCAGCGTTTTTAATAATAAAAACTCATAGCGGGTCAGATTCAGGGGCTGTCCGCACCACGTAACCTGAGCCGCAGCGTCATGCAGAGTAAATTCCCCTACCCGTAGCAGCGGCGAAGGCGCGGCAAATTTTTGCAGCCGCCGCAGGACGGTGCGCACCCTGGCGCACACTTCACGAGGGGAAAAGGGCTTGGCGATATAATCATCGGCGCCGATTTCCAGGCCAAGCAGCTTATCCACCTCTTCGCTGCGGGCCGTCAGAAACAACACCGGCAACGCCGGATAGCGGGCCAGCAGACGACGGCATAGCTCAAAACCGCTGATATCCGGCAGCCCGACGTCGAGGATCGCCAGATCGGGTATTTGATGATGGGCGGCATCCAGAGCGGGTAGCCCGCGCTCAAACGCCGTAACGATAAATCCTTCCTGTTGCAGCATGTAGACAAGCGTATCGGCAATGCTGAGCTCATCTTCCACCAACCAGATCCGCGGTTGTTGCATCGGCGTTCCCTGTTATTTATTCCATGGCATAATCGGCACGGCGCTAAGCGCATTCTTCGGCGAGCCATCAACGATTTTATCTGAATAGGTCAGATAGACCAGCGCATTGCGTTTCGCATCATAAAAACGCACGACCTGCAGCTTTTTAAAAACCAGCGAGGTGCGTTTCTGGAATACCACATCGCCCTGCTTTTTCCCGTTTTTAATTTTATCCGTCAGCTCAATGGGCCCCACCTGCTGACAGGAAATTGCGGCATCAGAGGTATCTTCCGCCAGGCCTAACCCGCCTTTAATTCCGCCGGTTTTCGCGCGACTGATGTAGCACGTCACGTTCTGGACATCCGGATCGTCAAAGGCCTCCACGACGATTTTATGATCCGGACCAAGAAACTTAAATACCGTATCCACGGAGCCGATTTGCTCCGCCTGGGCCACCTGACAGCCGGCCAGTAAAAACATTCCTGCAACTAACTTCTTGTATTTCATATTGTTACCATTCTTAAAAATTTAGCTGAGTGATAATCACACATTATGAAGAAAAGTTTTATAGATCACAGCTTTACAAAATTACCACCGATACTTGTGGAATAATCGCATTTAAAAGCAAAAAAAACACTGAATGCTAAAACATCAAAAAATGCTATTATCCGCTACCTTTAGTATCAGGCACCTGAGTTTAAGGATGGGGATATTTTATGGATCAAGCAGGGATTATTCGCGATCTCCTTAGCTGGCTGGAAGGTCACCTGGATCAGCCACTCTCACTGGACAATGTGGCAGCGAAGGCAGGTTATTCCAAGTGGCATCTGCAAAGAATGTTCAAGGACGTCACCGGCCACGCCATCGGTGCCTATATTCGCGCCCGTCGCTTATCTAAGTCAGCGGTTGCCCTGCGCCTGACCGCACGTCCGATTCTCGATATCGCGCTGCAGTATCGTTTTGATTCGCAGCAGACGTTTACGCGTGCTTTCAAAAAGCAGTTTTCGCTGACGCCAGCCCTCTATCGACGCTCTCCAGACTGGAGTTCTTACGGTATGCGCCCTCCGCTGCGTCTGGGCGAGTTCACCATGCCGCAGTATGAATTCGTCACGCTGAACACCACTCAGCTGGTTGGCGTCACTCAGAGCTATACCTGTAAGCTGGAAGAGATCTCCGATTTCCGTAATCAGATGCGCGTTCAGTTCTGGCGTGAATTCCTCGCCAATACGCCGTCAATTCCCCCGACGCTGTACGGCCTGCACGAACCGCGCCCCAGCATGGATAAAGACGATGAGCAGGAGGTGTTCTACACCACCGCGCTGACGCCGGAGCTGGCTAACGGTCATCTGCACAACGCCCATCCGGTGACGCTGGAAGGCGGCGAGTACGTGATGTTTACCTACGAAGGATTGGGTACCGGGTTACAGGAATTTATTCTGACGGTTTACGGCACCTGCATGCCGATGCTCAACCTCACCCGCCGTAAAGGTCTGGATATCGAACGTTTCTTTCCGGAAGATGAAAGCCGGAATCAGGAACCGCCCATTCAGCTACGCTGCGAATACCTGATCCCGATTCGTCGTTAACGCTGTAGTTCATCCATCGCGGGGGCATCAAGATGCGAAACATCCCCCGCGGTTTCCACTACCCATCCTGACGCCAGCCAGGGGCTCTGCTGATAGTCAACGCGGGAAATGGAGCAGTTGCGCAGACGCAGACGTCGCTCCGCGTATGCCGGCAAACCAAGAATCGTACTCACCAGACATCCCAGCGCCATGCCGTGGCTCACCAACAGCGGCCGGCTGCCTGCGGGCAGTTCCAGGCAAGATGCCAGCGCCGCATGCATACGCTCGCTCAGCTCCTGCATCGATTCCCCCTGCGGGATACGCCCATCGGGCGTGCCGTTGACCAGCTGGCGACGCCAGCCCTCTTCTTCTTCGCTTAGCGAGTCAATATGGCGCTTTTCCAGCACGCCCATATCCAGCTCACGCAAGCGTGAATCGGTTATGACGCTGCATCCGCAGGCTTCAGCGATGATTTCTGCGGTACGCCGCGTCCGACCTAAGTCGCTGGCAATTATATGCGTAATCCCCAGCGTTCTGGCGCGCTCGCCTACCTGCCAGGCCTGACGCTCACCGTGGGCGGTAAGCGGACTGTCGGACTGGCCCTGAATACGTCGCTCGGCGTTCCACTGCGTTTCACCGTGGCGAACAAGGTATACCTGTAACATGCTTTATTATCCGTTATGAGCTCTTAACCCTCTCGCTTCAAGCATAGCCGCCTGCAACAAGAAGGGTTTGGAGTATACTGCGATGATGTTAAGTCATTCTGAGTTATTTTGATTATGCACCATGTTGTCTCAGCTACCACTAATCCCGCCAAAATTCAGGCAATTCTGCAGGCTTTCAACGAGATCTTCGGCGAAGGATCCTGCCACATTGAGTCCGTCTCCGTCGAGAGCGGCGTGCCGGAACAGCCTTTTGGTAGCGACGAAACGCGCGCTGGCGCACGAAATCGCGTGGCTAACGCGCGTCTTGCGCAGCCAAATGCGGACTTCTGGGTCGCCATTGAAGCCGGAATCGACGAGGGCAGCACTTTTAGCTGGGTGACCATCGATAACGGTAGCCTGCGCGGCGAAGCGCGCTCGGCAACCCTACCGCTGCCGCAGGTCATTCTTGAAAAAGTTCAGGCAGGGGAAGCGCTGGGTCCAGTGATGTCTCAGCATACCGGCATCGATGAAATTGGCCGTAAAGAGGGCGCAATCGGCGTATTTACGGCCGGAAAACTGACCCGCAGCAGCGTTTATCATCAGGCCGTCGTGCTGGCGCTAAGTCCGTTTCATAACGCTATTTATCGCCAGCGTTAAACAACGACTGCTCCAGCCATAAACGCAGCTCCGGCGGAGCTGACTTGAGGCTGTTCGAACCGCGGGTGATAGTCGCGATGCCGGCGCCGAGTTCATTTTTTAGCTCGCGCTGGCTCATCTCACCGCGCAGCAGCTCTTCAATAATACGTACCCGCGTACCCAGCGCCTCGCGCTCGTCGGGGGTCAGCATAAGCTGTAAAAGCGGCAGATGAAGATCGTCGGCGTACGCCTGCTGTAAGAGCGCGACAAAACGCAGCCACTCCTGATGACGCTGTTCGGCTACCGCTGCTGAATAGGGGGATTGTTGGGTCATGTTACGCCACCTGTCGGATGTACTCACTAACGAGTACAAAGCATAACATACTTCTGTCCGGACTCTACGGATTTCGGGCAACATCGCCTTTTGCTATGTTGCCCGAAAACGACAGCGCTAGTAGCGCAGCTTCCACTCCGCATCGCTCAGCAGAGCATCTTTCTGGCCCATAAAATAGCGATAGTAGGCATCATAGGACAAAACGTTTTTGACGTAACCGCGCGTTTCAGAGAACGGAATGCTCTCGACGAACGCCACCGCGTCAATACGGCCGCCGCTGTTGCCCCGCCACGTGCGCACCCGCCCTGGCCCGGCGTTATAGGCCGCTGAGGCGAAGATACGGTTATTGCCAAACTGCTGATAAACATACTGCAGATAGCTGGTACCAATGTTGATGTTCATTTCCGGATCCAGCAGCTGCGATGGACCGCTATAGCCAGGGATACTGAACATGCTCACCGTATGCGTCGCCGTACCCGGCATAATCTGCATCAGACCGCGGGCACCTACCGGTGAACCGGCTTTCGGGTTCCAGGCGCTCTCCTGACGCGCAATGGCCATCGCGTAGCTTTGCGGAATATCTTTCCCGCTGATGTAGCGTTTGAAAAGATCGTTATAGGCCAGCGGGAAACGCTCTTCCAGCTGATCCCACAGTTTCCCGGCGATCGTGGCCTGAACGCTGAGATCCCACCAGTTCTGATTAAACGCGTAACGCGCCAGCTGTGCCTGCTGATCTTTGGTCTTGCTGGTGACCAGATTGGCCCACTCGCTGCGGGCGGTATTGTCCATATTCCAGTACATGAGCTCGCGGACTCGCGCCATTTCCGGCCCGGAGGTCAGCGCCGGATCGAGATTAGCGGGAGCTTTATCAATACGGAAAGTGTACTCCTCGCCCAGGCGCTGGGCTGCGACCATCGGGTAGAAACCGCGCTGCTGCATCAGCGAGCGCAGAATATCTTTCGCTTCATCATCGCGCCCGCGCTCCAGCAGCAGATCGGCCTGCCAGTAGCGCCATTCATCCTTCTCTTTCGCTTCCATCGGCAAACGCGCCAGCCAGGTATTCAGGCCGCGACGATCGCCAAGACCAAGCGCCATACGTACCCGGCGCTCCACCAACGAAGTGGATTGGGAGCGCATGATAGCGTCGTCGCGCCAGATGGCCTGCTCTTCGGTCACGTCACTGCCCATCAGTCGCCAGGCGACGATGTCACGCAGCTCCTGGATTTGATCTTCATTAAGCTGCTGCGCCTGCGCTAATGAAGGGATCATCAGGCGCGCATTTTCCACGTCCTGCCGCGCAACGCTGGCAAAGGCGACCGCCGCCATCTGGCGGGTAAAATCCGTCGCGCCGGTTGTACGGGCAAAGGTCATAACGCTATTCGGATCGTTAGCCAGCGCGATAACCGCCGTCGCAATCGTTTGATAATCGGACGGCATCTGCTGGGCCAGAACCCTTACCAGGCTGGTATTTCCCGCCTTCATCGCCAGACGGATCCGTTCAAGATAGGCCAACGGATCCTGCTGACCTGAGGCCCGCCAGGCGCCAAATAGCCGATCGCAGGCGTTTGGCTGGCTTTTGCCGCTCAGCCACAGCGCTTTCGCCCCATCCCAGGCTTCCTGAGTCTGGCCAACGTTCCATTTCGCATAGTAGTAATTACACTGCGCTTCGGTGCCGGTCGGTTTCTCCGGGCTAAACGCCAGCAGGCCTCGCCAGTCGTCGCGACGCGCCAGTTCATTAACAAAGCGGGATTTCAGCGATCGTGCGGGAGGCAGCGTAGGGTTAGCGGCGATAAAATTGGTGACCACCAGCGCCGGTTGGTTCATCAGATCGTCGGTTATCTGACGATACTGGAGATAAGGATAAAGCGGATAGGTCGTCAGGGTGGGCATCAGCTGATTGACGACATCCATCTGTCGGTTGTCCCATGCCTGTTTAGTTTGAGCATAGCGGCTGCGCTGTTCATCCAGTGAATCCGCATGCGCCAGTTGGCTTAACGTCAGCAGACTTACGCCGGCGGCCAGAAGACGCCACGTCACAGTTTTGGCTTTTTCCACAAGCTCTTCCTCTATTCAGGTACATCACAGCAGCATCATGCCGCGGGCAAAAATTTCAGGTATTACGTAGATATGCTAATCAGACAACGCGAATCGCGCCACGTCCCGGACATTTTTTTACTCTTTTGTGAAACCCATCGCCTCGCTGGGATTAAAGCGCGAAAAAGGCTACACTTCGCCTTTGAAAACTATCTATCATTATAAATGAGAGGCGAAGTCCAACGTGGCTCAATTCGTTTATACCATGCATCGTGTCGGCAAAGTGGTTCCGCCGAAACGTCATATTCTGAAAAATATCTCCCTGAGCTTCTTCCCTGGCGCAAAAATCGGTGTTCTCGGTCTGAACGGCGCCGGTAAGTCTACCCTGCTACGCATCATGGCCGGCATTGATACCGATATCGAAGGCGAAGCTCGTCCGCAGCCTGGCCTGAAAATCGGCTATCTGCCGCAGGAGCCGCAGCTCAATCCAGAGCAGACCGTACGTGAGTCGGTTGAAGAGGCGGTGGCCGAAGTGGTCAATGCGCTGAAAGGTCTGGACGAGGTGTACGCGAAGTACGCTGAGCCGGATGCCGACTTCGACAAGCTCGCCGCTCAGCAGGGCAAGTTTGAAGAGATTATCCAGGCGCACGACGGCCATAACCTGAACGTGCAGCTGGAGCGCGCCGCAGATGCCCTGCGTCTGCCGGACTGGGACGCGAAAATCGCCAATCTCTCCGGGGGTGAACGCCGCCGCGTCGCGCTGTGCCGTCTGCTGCTCGAAAAGCCAGACATGCTGCTGCTCGACGAACCGACTAACCACCTGGATGCGGAATCCGTAGCGTGGCTGGAACGTTTCCTTCACGACTTCGAAGGTACCGTGGTGGCGATTACCCACGACCGTTACTTCCTCGACAACGTGGCCGGCTGGATCCTTGAGCTTGACCGCGGCGAAGGTATTCCGTGGGAAGGTAACTACTCCTCCTGGCTGGAGCAGAAAGACCAGCGTCTGGCGCAGGAAGCTTCTCAGGAAGCGGCGCGTCGTAAGTCAATCGAGAAAGAGCTGGAGTGGGTCCGTCAGGGCGCGAAGGGCCGTCAGTCTAAGGGTAAGGCCCGTCTGGCGCGCTTTGAAGAGCTTAACAACGTCGAGTATCAGAAACGTAACGAAACCAACGAACTGTTTATTCCGCCAGGCCCGCGTCTGGGGGATAAAGTTGTGGAAGTCAGCAATCTGCGTAAGTCCTACGGCGACCGCGTGCTGATTGACGATCTGAGCTTCTCAGTACCGAAGGGCGCTATCGTCGGCATCATCGGTCCTAACGGCGCGGGTAAATCGACCCTGTTCCGCATGATGTCCGGTCAGGAACAGCCTGACGCCGGTTCTATCACCCTGGGTGAAACCGTCAAGCTGGCCTCCGTCGATCAGTTCCGCGACGCTATGGACAACAGCAAAACCGTGTGGGAAGAAGTTTCCGGCGGGCTGGATATCATGAAGATCGGCAACACCGAGATGCCGAGCCGCGCCTACGTGGGCCGCTTTAACTTCAAAGGCGTTGACCAGGGCAAGCGCGTTGGCGAACTGTCCGGCGGTGAGCGCGGTCGTCTGCACCTGGCGAAGCTGCTGCAGGTTGGCGGTAACGTCCTGCTGCTCGATGAACCGACCAACGACCTGGATATCGAAACCCTGCGCGCGCTGGAAAACGCCCTGCTGGAGTTCCCGGGCTGCGCGATGGTTATCTCGCACGACCGCTGGTTCCTCGACCGCATCGCGACCCACATTCTGGACTACCAGGATGAAGGTAAGGTGGAGTTCTTCGAAGGTAACTTTACCGAATACGAAGAGTATAAGAAACGCACCCTCGGCGCCGATGCGCTGGAGCCGAAGCGTATCAAGTACAAACGTATTGCGAAATAAGAGCATAAGGGCAACGCAGGTTGCCCTTTTTAGTATTTGTCTCTCTCCCGCCGGGAGAGTGTTGTAGCCCGGCTCAGGCATTCATGCCGCCAGCCGGGAAACCAACCGCAATACCGCTTCAGCCATTTCCCCGGCTCACGCTGCGCTTAGCCGGGCCAGGGATTCATGCGGCATCAGGCCGCAGAAGGCCTATCCCTGCTCGCCCATCATCTCTTTCACCAGCTCAACGCAGCGCAGGAAGCGGGCGTCGTAATCAGCCTCTTTCACATGCACAAAATCTATCTCGTTCTCCCTGAGCAGCGACACCAGCAGCGACTGGAACTCTTTGCGGTCTACGGAGCTGCCAAGGCTTCGCAAGCCATCGGCTACCCACGGCGTGTTGTTTTCCAGCAGAATGACCAGGTCGAAGCGATACTCATCGATCAGCGCCTGAACAAAGGGATGTTCCCGCCCTTCATACTTCAAACAAAACGCCTGAGTACTGACAAAGTCAGTATCGATAAATGCCACTTTATTGGCATATTTTACTGCAAAATCAATATACTGCGCATGACCGAGAGCGATTTTGTCATAGTCGGAATATTGCAGCGCCATCTCATCGCCGCCGAGGTGCGAAAAGACGTAGTCGCGGCCATACTCCCAGGCGCTGGTGGTATTAAAGATATTGGAAAGCTTATTCACCAGCGTCGACTTCCCGCTCGACTCACCGCCGAGGATCGCCACCGTGCGTACGAAAAAGGGCTTCACTTCGGTAGGAATATATTCCCAATAGCGGAACGGATTCTCACGAATCTGTCCGCCGCTGATGTTCATAAAGGTGCGTTTAGGATCGATAAGAACGGTTTCAATCCCCAGATGATCCAGATACTGCGGCGCGTCGCCCTCTTCCGAGGTGTAGATCCAGTTAGGCTCAATGCCCTTCTCGCTCATAAAGGCGCGGATCCCGCGGCTCCAGACGTCCCAGCCGTGCGGATAAGGCTCCATTCCCTCTTCATTGAAGGCGTGGATGCGGATATTTTTTTGATATTTGAACGTTTGCAGCAGCCAGCGCAGGCGGTCAGGCACGGTCGGCTGCTGCGACATCGCGCTCTTTTCAAACAGCTCGCGATCGCGGGGATCGTCGTAGCCCATAATGATATGCAGCTCATCGACCTGGCTACAGGCGCGCTGAATCAAGTAGATGTGCCCGGTGTGCAGCGGGTAAAACTTACCAAATACCACGCCAACGCTTTTTTGCCGACGCGGAAACTCAAGCCCGAGAAACCGGTGCAGCGCTTCCAGCTTTTGCGCGCTGGGGCTTTTAATTTTGGCGTTCAGCAGCTGGCTCAGGTAGCCTTTTGTCATTCCGCTGGCGTCCGCCACCTGCTGTAGCGTACAGCCCTTCTGCTTTATGGCGCTTTTTAAATAGTCAAATGACGACATGGCGAGTCTCCTTTTAACTTATTATAAGTCGTCAAAGACGCTTAGCGCGTCCGCAAGCTTTTTCACGCCAAAGATTTGCATCCCTTCCGGCACTTTTTTCGGCACATTCGCGGCCGGCACAATCGCCCGACGAAAACCATGCTTAGCCGCTTCGGAAATACGCTCCTGGCCGCTCGGCACCGGGCGAATTTCGCCCGCCAGACCCACTTCGCCGAAAACCACCAGGTCCTGCGGCAGAGGACGGTCGCGCAGGCTGGAAACCATCGCCAGCAGCAGCGCCAGGTCGGCGCTGGTTTCGGTGACCTTCACACCGCCAACCACGTTGACGAACACGTCCTGGTCAGCCATCTGCAGACCACCGTGACGATGCAGTACCGCCAGCAGGATCGCCAGACGGTTCTGCTCCAGCCCCACCGCCACGCGGCGCGGGTTGGACATCATTGAGTGATCGACCAGCGCCTGGATCTCCACCAGCAGCGGTCGGGTACCTTCCCAGACCACCATTACCGAACTGCCCGAAGTCACTTCGTCACCGCGGCTCAGGAAGATAGCCGAGGGGTTGCTCACTTCACGTAGCCCCTGCTCGGTCATAGCGAATACGCCCAGCTCGTTGACTGCGCCGAAGCGGTTTTTATGGCTGCGCAAGGTGCGAAAACGAGAATCGGCGTCGCCGTCGAGCAGCACGGAGCAGTCAATACAGTGCTCCAGCACTTTCGGCCCGGCCAGCGAGCCGTCTTTGGTCACGTGGCCGACCATGACGATCGCCACGCCGCGCGTCTTGGCAAAGCGCGTTAAATAGGCCGCCGTTTCGCGCACCTGAGCCACGCTGCCCGGCGATGACTGCACGTCGGCCATATGCATCACCTGGATGGAGTCGATAACCATCAGCTGCGGCTTTTCTTCGTCGGCAATCTGGCAAATCTGCTCAATGCTGGTTTCTGACAGCATATTCAGGTTGGCGGTGGGCAGACCTAAGCGGTGAGCGCGCATCGCCACCTGCTGAAGCGACTCTTCCCCGGTGACGTAGAGCGTTTTCATGCCTTCGGAGAGCTTACACAGGGTTTGCAGCAGCAGCGTCGACTTGCCCGCGCCAGGGTTACCGCCGATCAGAATCGCGCTTCCCGGCACCACGCCGCCGCCGAGCACGCGGTCAAATTCTTTAAATCCGGTCGAAAAGCGCGGCAGCGCTTCGAGGCTGATATCGGAGAGCTTTTGCACCTTCGATACGCCGGCATTACCGGCGTAACCTGACAGGCGTTCGTTTCTTGCCACCTGCGGCGAAGCGGCAATGCGCATCTCGGTTATGGTATTCCAGGCATGACAGGCGCTGCACTGCCCCTGCCAGCGCGGATAATCCGCACCGCATTCATTACAGACAAATGCGCGTTTTGGAGCTTTCGCCACGTTAACCTCTTACTTTTGATTCATGCTGCCGGAGAGAATACAGAATACCCCCATCAGGTCAGCGTGGCGGATTGTCACTTCCGCCAGTTCATTCACTTTGGGCTTAGCATGATAGGCGATGCCGAGTCCTGCCGCTTTAATCATCGGCAGATCGTTTGCGCCATCGCCAATAGCGACGGTTTGCGCCGGCGGGATTTCATACTTTTCCGCCAGTTTACGCAGCGTACTGGCTTTATATTTCGCATCGACGATATCGCCGATGACGTTGCCGGTCAGCTTACCGTCCATGATCTCCAGTTCGTTGGCGAACACCGCGTCGAGATGCAGCTTGTCGCGCAAATACTCGGCAAAGAAGGTGAAGCCGCCGGAGGCGATCGCCACCTTCCAGCCGAGCGTTTCCAGCTTCAGCACCAGCTGGGTCAGCCCCGGCATCAGCGGCAGCGTTTCACGCACCTGCAGAAGAATATTGGCATCGGCATCTTTCAGCGTCGCTACCCGCTGACGCAGGCTGGCGGTGAAATCAAGTTCGCCGCGCATCGCGCGCTCGGTCACTTCAGAGACCAGCTCGCCGGTACCAGCCAGTTTGGCGATTTCATCAATGCACTCGATCTGAATCGCCGTCGAGTCCATATCCATAACCAGCAGGCCCGGCGTGCGTAAATGCGGGATTTTCCCCAGCGGCGCGACGTCAAACCCGGCCTCATGGGCCAGACGGGTCGCTCGTAGCGTTAACGAACCAGCCAGACGAATCACCTGATAGTCGTCAACCGCCCAGGAGGCAACAATTACCAGGGCCGCCCCCAGCTCCCGTTGCCATTCGGTCAGACGACGCTTGTTGAGACCGCGACCATACAGCAGCCAGCCGCTACGTCCGGCATGATAATCCAACGGCATAACCTCATCACCGCTCAGGGAAAGCGGCAATCCAGGCCACTGGGAAACATCTTCAGGCAGGTCGCACCAGGTCAAACTGTTTGGCATCACGGCTCCACATAACTTCATTCAGGCGAGGAAAATAACGCATGAGGCTACCTTGTAACCAGCGCTTCTGGCAACATTAAGCTGCAAATTTTCAAAGGTGGAATATGGTACGCGCAAAACTTAAATTCCGGCTGCATCGCGCGGTGATAGTTCTGATCTGTCTCGCACTCCTCGTCGCCCTTATGCAGGGCGCTTCGTGGTTTAGCCAGAACAGTCAGAAGCAGCGCAATCCGCAGCTGGAAGAACTGGCCCGCACGCTCGCCCAGCAGGTCACGCTGAACCTGGCGCCGCTGATGCACAGCGAAACGCCCGACGAAAAGCGAATTAGCCAGCTGCTGGACCAGCTTACCCATAAAAGCCGGATCCTCGACGCCGGCGTGTATGACGAACAGGGTGACCTGGTGGCGCGTTCCGGCGAAAGCGTCGAGGTACGCGATCGGCTGGCGCTGGACGGGAAAAAAGCGGGCGGCTACTTCAACCAGCAAATCGTTGAGCCTGTTCAGGGTAAAAATGGGCCGCTCGGCTACCTGCGCCTGACGCTGGATACCCACACGTTAGCCACCGAAGCGCAGCAGGTCGATAATACCACCAATATCCTGCGTCTGATGCTGCTGCTATCTCTGGCCATCGGCGTCGTCCTGACGCGCACCCTGCTGCAGGGAAAACGTACCCGCTGGCAGCAATCGCCTTTCCTGCTCACCGCCAATAAGCCGGTGCAGGATGAAGATAAAGATGAATCAGAATAAGGAAATCGCTATGCCCACGCTGCGCCTGCTGCTCTCTGACTCTTACGACCCTTGGTTCAATCTGGCGGTTGAGGAGTCCATTTTTCGCCAGATGCCCGCAACTCAACGGGTGCTGTTTCTGTGGCGCAACGCCGATACGGTGGTCATTGGCCGCGCACAAAACCCGTGGAAAGAGTGCAACACCCGACGTATGGAAGAAGACAACGTGCGCCTGGCGCGTCGCAGCAGCGGCGGCGGCGCGGTATTCCACGATCTGGGCAATACCTGCTTTACCTTTATGGCCGGAAAGCCAGAGTACGATAAAACCGTTTCCACGAATATCGTCCTGACGGCGCTGAATTCGCTGGGCGTCACGGCGGAAGCCTCAGGCCGTAACGATCTGGTCGTAAAAACCGCTGAAGGCGACCGAAAAGTCTCCGGCTCCGCCTATCGCGAAACGATGGATCGCGGCTTTCATCACGGAACGCTGCTGCTGAACGCCGATTTAAGCCGTCTGGCCAACTACCTCAATCCCGATAAGAAAAAGCTGCAGGCTAAAGGCATTACCTCCGTACGCGGGCGCGTAGCCAATCTGGTCGAGCTGCTACCGGGCATTACCCATCAGCAGGTCTGCGAGGCTATACAGGAGGCGTTTTTCGCCCATTACGGCGAACGCGTCACTGCAGAAGTGATCTCCCCGGAGAAAATGCCGGACCTGCCGAATTTTGCCGCGACCTTTGCTCGCCAGAGCAGCTGGGAGTGGAACTTTGGCCAGGCACCGGCTTTCAGCCATCTGCTGGACGAACGTTTTACCTGGGGCGGCGTAGAGCTCCATTTCGACGTCGAAAAAGGCCATATCACGCGCACTCAGGTCTTTACCGACAGCCTTAACCCGGCACCGCTGGAAGCGCTTGCCGCCCGACTGCAGGGCTGCCTGTACCGCGCGGATATGCTGCAGCAGGAGTGCGAGGCTTTATTCGTTGATTTCCCGGAGCAGGAGAAAGAGCTGCGTGAGCTGTCGGCGTGGATTGCCGGCGCGGTACGCTAACGTGCGGTCAGATCACGTCGCCCCTCTCCCATAGGGAGAGGGAGGAAGAGATGATTACTCTTTATCGCCCAGCAGAACGGATTCCAGCGCGATTTTGATCATATCGTTGAAGGTCGTCTGGCGTTCAGCAGCCGTGGTCTGCTCGTGGGTACGGATGTGGTCAGATACGGTGCAGATGGTCAGCGCTTTCGCACCGAATTCCGCCGCGACGCCGTAGATCCCGGCCGCTTCCATTTCCACGCCCAGAATGCCGTATTTTTCCATTACGTCGAACATCTCACCGCCGTCCGGCGCATAAAACAGATCAGCAGAGAAGATGTTGCCCACGCGAGCGTCAACGCCCAGCGCTTTTGCCGCGTCAACCGCGTTACGCACCATGCCAAAGTCGGCAATCGCCGCAAAGTCGTGGTCTTTGAAACGCATACGGTTAACTTTAGAGTCGGTGCAGGCGCCCATGCCGATAACCACGTCGCGCAGTTTAACGTCCATACGCACCGCGCCGCAGGAGCCTACGCGAATGATTTTTTTGACGCCGAAGTCGGTGATCAGCTCTTTCGCATAAATGGAGCAGGAGGGGATACCCATACCGTGACCCATAACGGAAATTTTGCGGCCTTTATAGGTACCGGTGAAGCCCAGCATACCGCGGACGTTGTTTACTTCACGGATATCTTCAAGGAAAGTTTCGGCAATGTGCTTCGCGCGCAGCGGGTCGCCAGGCATCAGCACAACGTCAGCGAAATCGCCCATTTCTGCGTTAATGTGTGGAGTAGCCATCGTTAAATCCTTCTGAATGTTATACCTGATGGCGGCTACGCCTAATCAGGCTGACAAAAAAGGCCCGGTGAGCGTGACTCACCGGGCAAAAAATCACAGCATGTTTTTGCCGTATTCCATCGGAGACGTACCGAAGTACGTTGCCAGAGTCTGGCCGATATCGGCGAAGGTTTCGCGGTGACCCAGCGAACCCGGCTTCACTTTCGGGCCATAAATCAGTACCGGAATATGTTCGCGGGTATGGTCAGTACCGGTCCAGGTCGGGTCGCAGCCGTGGTCAGCGGTCAGGATCAGAATGTCATCTTCCCCTACCAGTTCCATCAGCTCCGGCAGACGGCGATCGAACAGCTCCAGGCCCGCAGCATAGCCAGCAACATCGCGGCGATGGCCCCAGGAAGAGTCGAAGTCCACGAAGTTGGTGAAGACGATGGTTTCGTCCCCCGCTTCTTTCATCTCTTTAATGGTGGCGTCAAACAGCGCATCCAGGCCGGTCGCCTTCACTTTTTTGGTAATGCCGCAGTTGGCATAGATGTCGGCGATTTTACCGACCGAAACCACCTGCCCTTTTTTCTCGTCAACCAGCTTCTGTAGCACCGTCGGTGCCGGCGGCTCAACGGCCAGATCGTGGCGGTTACCGGTGCGCTGGAAGTGACCGGCTTTGTCGCCGATAAACGGACGCGCAATAACGCGGCCGATGTTGTAGCCGCCTTCGGTCAGCTCTTCACGCGCGATTTCGCACAGTTCGTACAGCTTATCGAGACCAAAGGTCTCTTCATGGCAGGCAATCTGGAACACCGAGTCAGCAGAGGTATAGAAAATCGGCTTGCCGGTTTTCATATGCTCTTCGCCCAGTTGATCGAGGATAACGGTACCGGAAGAGTGGCAGTTGCCGAGGTAGCCCGGCAGATTTGCGCGCTTAACCAGTTTATCAAGCAGCTCCTGCGGGAAGCTGTTTTCATGCTCAGGGAAGTAGCCCCAGTCAAACAGAACCGGCACGCCGGCGATTTCCCAGTGGCCTGACGGGGTGTCTTTGCCGGAAGAGAGCTCATGCGCCCATGCGTAAGCGCCGATAACTTCCGCATTGCCGTCCATACCGGCTGCAACTTTACCGGTAGAACCTTCATGGGCCTTAACCAGCCCCAGGCGGGTCAGATTAGGCAAATTGAGCGGACCTTTACGGCCGTTGTCAGCCTCGCCTTTGGCACAAGCTTCTGCAATATGGCCCATGGTGTCTGAACCGACGTCGCCAAAGCGTTCAGCGTCTTCAGTCGCACCGATGCCGAATGAGTCCAGCACCATAATAAATGCACGTTTCATATTATTCTCCGTACCTTTTGCGCTGCAAAAAAGCGATCAGATCAGTATATAACTATTCGGTGATACGACGATAGACTGTCGGCGTAATTTCAGGCGCTTTATCGTCAAGTTTTATGGCCGCTTTCACTGCTTTGGCCGCTTCCTGCCAGCTGTTCTCATCTTTCGCATGGATAACCGCCAGCGGCTGCTGCGTATCAATGCGCGCGCCGAGGGGAACCATGTCGGTGAAGCCGACGCTGTAATCAATTAGATCTGCAGCCTGACGGCGACCGCCGCCCATAGAGACCACCGCCATGCCCAGAGCGCGAGTGTCCATTTCGGCAACAAATCCTTCGCCTTCGGCGTAGACCGCTTTGCTTAGCATCGCGCCCGGCAGGTATTTATCGTAGTTTTCCACGAAATCGCCAGGGCCTTTTTGCGCCGCCACCATCCGGCCAAAGACTTCTGCGGCTTTACCGTTATCCAGCACCGCCTGAAGCTTAGCCCGCGCATCGGCATCGTTCTCCGCCAGCTTGCCGGAAATCAGCATCTCAACGCAGAGCGCCATCGTCACCTCAAGCAACCGCGGATTGCGGTACTCGCCGGTGAGGAACTGCACGGCTTCCCGCACTTCCACCGCATTACCAGCGCTGGAAGCCAGCACCTGGTTCATATCGGTCAACAGGGCTGTCGTCCGCACGCCGGCGCCGTTAGCAACGCCGACGATCGCTTCGGCCAGCGCGGCGGAAAGCTCATAAGTAGGCATAAAGGCGCCGCTGCCGACTTTGACATCCATCACCAGCGCGTCCAGCCCTTCCGCCAGCTTCTTGGCGAGAATCGAGGCGGTGATCAGCGGGATAGAGTCCACCGTCGCGGTGATATCACGCGTGGCGTAAAAACGTTTGTCCGCCGGTGCCAGAGAGCTGGTCTGCCCGATAATCGCGACGCCGACATCTTTAATGATTTCACGGAAGCGGCTATCGTCCGGGAAGATATCGAAACCGGGGATCGCTTCCAGCTTGTCCAGCGTACCGCCGGTATGACCGAGTCCGCGCCCGGAGATCATCGGTACATAGCCGCCGCAGGCAGCGACCATCGGCCCCAGCATCAGGGAAGTCACATCGCCTACGCCGCCGGTAGAGTGTTTATCGACAATCGGGCCGTTAAGATTAAGGCTCTTCCAGTCGAGGACGGTTCCTGAATCCCGCATCGCCATGGTCAGCGAAACGCGTTCCGGCATAGACATATCGTGGAAAAAAATGGTCATCGCCAGCGCGGCGATCTGCCCTTCAGAGATGGTGTTATCGCGGATACCGTTAATGAAAAAACGAATTTCTTCATCGCTCAGCGCATGACCATCACGTTTTTTACGAATAATTTCTTGTGCGAGAAACAAGATTACCTCCCGAGGAAAGAGTCAAAGACCAACCTCAGGCCGGACGACATCCGGCCTTAAGGTCAGACAAATTACGTATTAGTAGCTGCTGGCGCTCTTACCATCGCCGTGACCCAACGCTTTCAGCAGGCTTGCCAGCAGGCTGGAAGCGCCGAAGCGATAGTGGCGAGAATCGGCCCAGTCGGCCCCGAACAGCTCATCAGCAATGGCGAGGAACTTTTGCGCGTCTTCCGCGCTGCGCACGCCGCCTGCCGGTTTGAAGCCAACGCTCTGCTGAACACCCATATCGCGGATGACTTCCAGCATAATGCGCGCGCTTTCCGGGGTCGCATTCACCGGAACTTTACCGGTCGACGTTTTGATAAAATCAGCGCCGGCTTTGATGGAAATTTCAGACGCTTTACGAATCAGCGCTTCTTCTTTCAGCTCGCCGGTTTCGATAATGACTTTCAGCAGCACGTTTGCTGCCGCGCAGGCTTCTTTACAGGCTTTGACCAGGTCAAAACCCACCTGTTCGTTGCCCGCAATCAGCGCGCGATAAGGGAACACGACGTCGACTTCATCCGCGCCGTAGGCAATCGCCGCGCGGGTTTCCGCCAGCGCAATATCGATATCATCGTTACCGTGCGGGAAGTTGGTCACCGTCGCAATGCGGATATCCGGGGTTCCCTGTTCGTTCAGCGTTTTGCGCGCGATCGGGATAAAGCGCGGGTAGATACACACTGCGGCGGTATTCCCTACCGGTGTTTTGGCCTGATGACACAACGCGATCACTTTCTCATTAGTGTCGTCATCATTCAGGGTGGTAAGGTCCATCAGTTTCAACGCGCGCAGGCTGCTTGCAGTTAAATCAGTCATTTCATACTCCGACGGCGTATTGCCGGTTAAAAGTTTGTTCACCTTGCGAGTCTGTTACTATTGTAACATTGCCTCGCCGCCACACTTCGATATACATCACAGTTAATGAAAACTAATTGCCAATTTGCATTGCTGTGACGTGATTTAAATCACACTAAATAGCCAAGCCCGGGCTTCATGAGCGTACAGCACTTTATAAGCATAAACAGCAAGCTCCGGCCCGACGGAATGTTATTATTATAACATATCCGAACGCGACAACTCGATATCAGCAGGGTCATTTTGTGCGAACAACGGCGAAAAAGAGCACTAACGATGGAAAAACAGAGCGTTGCAGGATGATGGAATTTTAACAATTGTGATAAAAATACCGGCGGCAGCGCCGCCACCGGTATTTTCTCGCTGAAGGACGCGTTATAGCGCGAGGAAGACGCCTGCGATGGTGGCGCTCATCAGATTTGAGAGCGTACCCGCCGCCACCGCCCGCATGCCCAGCTGTGCGATTTCCTGGCGGCGATTGGGCGCCATACCGCCTAAACCGCCAATCAGAATGGCAATGGATGACAGGTTGGCAAAACCGCAAAGGGCAAAGGAGATAATGGCCTTAGTGTGGGTTGAAATGACCTGCAAACCTGCGGCAGCCACCTCGGCGTCGGCTTTCAGATATTCGCCGAAATTCATATAGGCTACAAACTCATTGATGATCAGCTTCTGGCCGATAAATGAGCCGGCCACGGTGGCTTCACTCCATGGAACGCCAATCACCCACGCCAGCGGCGAGAAGACCCAGCCGAGAATCATTTGCAGCGACAGATCCGGGTAGTTAAACCAGCCGCCCACGCCGGAGAGGATCCCGTTAACCAGCGCAATCAGCGCGATAAACGCCAGCAGCATCGCGCCAACGTTAAGCGCCAGCTGCATCCCCGAAGCTGCCCCGGATGCGGCAGCATCCAGTACGTTTGCCGGCGCTTCCGGATCGGCGTCATTTTTTTCCAGCGCCGGGCTATCTTGCGGCTGCTCGGTTTCCGGCACGATAATTTTCGCAAACAGCAGGCCGCCCGGTGCCGCCATAAATGAAGCGGCAATCAGATATTCTAACGGTACGCCCATCTGGGCATAACCGGCCAGAACGGAGCCTGCGACCGAAGCCAGGCCCCCGCACATCACCGCAAATAGCTCAGAGCGCGTCATGGTGGCGATGTAAGGACGCACGACCAGCGGCGCTTCGGTCTGGCCAACAAAAATATTCGCCGTGGCAGAGAGCGATTCCGTGCGCGAGGTTTTCAGTACCGCGCGCAGCGCCCCGCCGAGTATGCGGATCACAAACTGCATAATGCCCAGGTAATAAAGCACGGCGATCAGCGATGAGAAGAAGACAATGACCGGCAGGACGCGCAGGGCAAAAACAAACCCGCCGCCGCCGAAGACCTCAAACATCTTGTCGGAAACCAGACCGCCGAAAATAAAGCCGATCCCTTCATTGCCGTAAGCAATCACGTTGGCAACGCCGTTAGACATGGCCAGCAGCGCCGTGCGCCCGGCCGGCACGTAGAGAATTAACGCGCCGATCCCCACCTGGATAATCCAGGCGCCGAGGACGGTGCGCAGGTTGATGGCTTTTCGATTACTGGAGAGGAGCACTGCGATGGCTAACAGCACCACCATGCCGATAAGTCCCATGATAATTTGCATACAGAATCCCTGTGTATTGATAGTTCAGCGTAAAACCCCGCGATTATAACGGCATGGAACCATCACGCTCATCACAGCTCACACATTTTAGGCAAAACAATGAGATAAAAAGGCAGGAATGAGACACAAGTCACTCAATAAAAGGTTATAAAATAGCAAAAACCTCTTTTGTATTACAAAACATGGTATTAGCTATCTCTTCAGCAGGCTCAGAGCGTAGCTCACATAAGGCGGTGAAGACGCGAGCCGCTTGCTCAGGCCTGTTCGGCTGCCCCTGGAAACCGTTTAACGGCATATCCGGCGCATCGGTCTCCAGTAACAGCGCAGAAAGTGGCAGCTGCGCCATCACATCGCGGGTCTTGCTGGCGCGCGGGTAGGTAATGGTACCGCCAACGCCGATTTTATAGCCCAGCTGGACAAAACGTTCGGCTTGCTGAAGACTACCGGCAAAACCGTGCACCACGCCGGTACGCGGTAAAGCGTGCTTTTTTAGCAGCATCGCCAGCTTGTCATGAGTGCGTCTGGAGTGGAGGATGACCGGCAAGTCGTAGCGTTTCGCCAGACGCAACTGCGCCTCCAGGAGAGAAATCTGGCGCTCGAACTGCGGATCTTCGCGATAGAGATCGAGGCCAATTTCCCCAACCGCGATCAGCTTAGCATCGCGTTTCGCCAGGCAGGCTTCAAGCCGCGCCAGACTCTCTTCTTCATGCCGCTCAATTACTATCGGATGAAGCCCCAGGGCCGCGTAAAGCGGAGCATACTGCGCCGCCAGCCCTAATACGCGGGCAAAGTTATCCGCTTCCGTCGCCGGTACGATGATTTGCCTCACGCCAGCCTGAGCCGCTCGGGCAATACTGGCAGTTTCGTCGCCGGTGAAAGGAGGGAAATCGAAGTGACAGTGGGTATCAATAAATCGCAAGGTCACGCGAGGTCCTCATTATCAAAGCTGGCATCATTGGCCTGCTCAGCCGCGATGACCGGAACCTGAGGGATCTCGTTGGCCACGGGCGCCGGCGGGATAACCACCGTTTTCGGTACCGCAATGCGTGGCGCATGACGCAGCAAAGGAGGCCTGTCGGCCAGCAGTTTACCGACCGTAGCGAGGAAATAGCGCCCGCACTGGCGCCCGGTTTTGTAGTCTTCCAGTAAAGCAGGAAGACGGCTGCCTAACGCCATACTTTTCAATGGCTTCTGTGGATATATTTCCAGAATTCTCAGCTTACCCGGCGGCTTCTCAATGAACTCTTGCGTGGAGCGATAGGTGGTTTCGTGGTGCTGTACCAGATTCACAAACGGCTGCAGGCTACTTTCGCCAAGCCAGCGCTCCATCCGTTTAAACCACTGCGGGGTGTAGTACATCTGCGAAGGCACGGTGCGGATCACTACGATTGTTTGCGCGCCCCGACGGGCGGCCTCCTGCACCGGGATCGCATCGCTGACGCCGCCGTCCAGATAGCTCACCCCATCCAGCATAACGCCGCTGCGGTAAAAACCGGGAATCGCGCTGGAGGCGCGAATCAGATCGAGCCAGGTTTGCTGGGTAGGGGAAAAGTAGTTGGGCGTATAATCATCGCCGCGGCAGGCGCACATCCAGAACTCTTTACCCTGAGCAAAACGGTCTTCAGCATAAGCCATCGCCAGCGGCATTTTTTTGGCGGTGCTGTCGACCAGCCAGTCGAGATCGATGAGGTTGCCTCCGCGGACAAAACGCATCGGGTCGAAAAACTCGCGGGCGGTGGTGTAGCGGGTGATCACCTTGCGGGCATAGCCAGGCTGGTTGCACAGATAGGCCGAGAGATTTTGCGCCCCGGCAGAGGTACCAAACAGCATATCGAACGGGTTAAATCCCGCGCGCATAAATTCGTCCAGCACCCCGGCGGTAAAAATGCCCCTCTGTCCCCCACCTTCGCACACTAGCGCAAGCCTGCCCGGCTGGAAGGGTTTAACAGATAACGGCGTAATGTTGCCCAACGTCACGGGAATTCGCTGCCCCACCCTGCTTTCCTGTCTGGCTTATTATAAAAACAAAGGTAACGCAATTTTTAACGCCCTGAAACAGAGAAAGCCAGTCTCATTGACTGGCTTTATGTAAGACGGTATTTCACTGATTAGCGTCTAGGGACGTCGACGGCCGGTGAACAGGCTGACCAGGAACAGAATAATACCGACAACAAAGACAATTTTAGCAGCCCAGGCAGCGGTACCTGCCAGGCCACCAAAACCCAGAGCGGCGGCAATTAAAGCGATCACCAGAAAAATAATGCCCCATCTAAACATACGTCTCTCCTTACCATAGTTAATGACGGTCGATTTTCTGCGCACTCAGGCCGCGCATACACAACCCTGTGGTGCTACACATCCTGCGGAAAGACCGCAGAATAAATTCTTTTAATGAATGGATTTATTTAACGCTAAGATTGTTCTTCACGCTTTTGACGCCGGAAACGGCTTTAGCAATGCCTTCCGCACGTTCCGACTGCTTGCTGGACTCGACCGTGCCGGATAAATGTACGACGCCATCGGTGGTCTCAACTTTCACGTTACGCGACGGGACGATATCGTCAGCCAGTAATTTAGCTTTGATCTCGCTGGTCACCGCGGTATCGCCCGCGTAGCCCTTCAGCGACGCTGATTTTTCGTTCTGCACGCTAAGCTTGTCGTTTACCGAGCTCACGCCTTCAACGGCTTTAGCTACGCTAAGCGCTTGTTTATGCTGCTCTGAACTATCAACTGTACCGCTTAACGTGACGACTTTATTTTCCGTTTTCACCGAGATATCGGTGCTGCGAATATCCTTATGATCGATCAGCGCCGCTTTCACCCTGGCGGTGATGGTGCTGTCGTCCATAAAGTTTCCGACTTTGTTCATCGAATTATCAACGGCTTGACCGGCATTGCTGGCTGCAGATTTTGCGCTGTCTACGGTCGAGTTTTCTGCATACGCCGAAGCGCTGATTATTGCTGAGCCCAGGAAGAGGGCCAGGAGTGTCTTGCCGCTCTTAAGTCTTGTCATCGTCGTTCCTCGTTATATCTAAGCAGGTAAAGCAAAATAAGTAGTCTATTAAGCCAGGATTCCAAAAATTACTTATTAAATGTAGTAGATACACGGAAGAGTGCGGCATGAACGGGTAAAAAAGCAGGCAAAACGGTAAGAATTAAGAACTTTCCAGATAGGGGCTTCTGAAAGAAAAACGACGTGGAGCGCGGCGAAAACCGCGCTCCGGAGAGGATTAGTGCTCGCGAGTTTTACGGAACTGGACGTCAGGATAACGCTCCTGCGTCAGGTTCAGGTTAACCATGGTCGGGGCGATGTAGGTCAGATTATCGCCGCCATCGAGCGCCAGCTGAATTTCGTTCTTACGCTTAAACTCTTCGAATTTCTTCGCGTCGCTGCATTCCACCCAGCGGGCGGTGGCGACGTTGACCGACTCGTAGATCGCCTCAACGTTGTATTCGCTCTTCAGGCGAGCGACGACGACGTCAAACTGCAGTACCCCCACCGCGCCGACGATCAGATCGTTATTGGCGATCGGACGGAACACCTGCACCGCGCCTTCTTCAGAAAGCTGAACCAGACCCTTCAGCAGCTGTTTCTGCTTGAGCGGATCTTTCAGGCGAATGCGGCGGAACAGTTCCGGGGCGAAGTTCGGGATACCGGTGAACTTCATCATTTCACCCTGGGTGAAGGTATCGCCAATCTGGATGGTGCCGTGGTTATGCAGACCCAGGATATCGCCCGGATACGCTTCTTCCACATGCGAACGGTCGCCGGCCATGAAGGTCAGCGCGTCGGAGATCACCACATCCTTGCCGATACGCACCTGGCGCATCTTCATGCCCTTCTCGTACTTACCGGAAACCACGCGCATAAAGGCCACGCGGTCGCGGTGTTTCGGGTCCATGTTGGCCTGAATTTTAAAGACAAAGCCGGTGAACTTCTCTTCCGAGGCTTCCACGGTGCGGGTATCGGTTTTACGCGGCATCGGCGCAGGCGCCCACTCCACTAAACCGTCCAGCATATGGTCAACGCCGAAGTTACCCAGCGCGGTTCCGAAGAATACCGGCGTAATTTCGCCCGCCAGGAACAGATCTTTATCGAATTCGTTAGACGCGCCCTGCACCAGCTCCAGCTCGTCGCGCAGCTGCTGCGCCAGGTCTTCACCCACCGCCGCGTCCAGATCCGGGTTATTTAACCCTTTAACGATGCGCACTTCCTGGATAGTGTGACCTTTACCGGTCTGGTAGAGATAGGTTTCATCTTTATAGAGGTGGTAAACGCCCTTGAACAGCTTGCCGCAGCCAATGGGCCAGGTGATCGGCGCGCAGCCGATTTTCAGCTCGTTTTCCACTTCATCCAGCAGCTCCATCGGGTCGCGGATGTCACGGTCAAGTTTGTTCATAAACGTCAGGATCGGCGTATCGCGCAGACGGGTGACTTCCATCAGCTTACGGGTACGATCCTCAACGCCTTTCGCGGCATCAATAACCATCAGACAGCAGTCCACCGCCGTCAGCGTACGATAGGTATCTTCGGAGAAGTCTTCGTGCCCCGGAGTATCCAGCAGATTGACCAGACAGTCGTGATACGGGAACTGCATTACGGAAGTGGTAATGGAGATACCGCGCTGCTTTTCCATTTCCATCCAGTCAGACTTCGCATGCTGACTGGAGCCGCGGCCTTTTACCGTACCGGCGGTCTGAATAGCCTGTCCGAATAACAGCACCTTTTCAGTAATGGTCGTTTTACCGGCATCCGGGTGAGAAATAATGGCAAAAGTGCGGCGCTTGGCCACCTCCTGCAAATAAGGAGACAACGTCATAATTCAATCTTCTTAGTAAACGCGGCAATGCGCCGCGCATGTTGAATACGAAAAAATTGCGGCTATTTTACCCATCAATGGGGGGGAGGCAATCAGTGTTTACACAGGAGTTGCTCCAGTTCGCTTAAAGAGGTGACCGTCCAGTCCGCGCGGAGGTCGGCGGGCAACTCGCGTTGATGAGGGTTAAACCAGCAGGTGGCCAGGCCGGCATTCACGCCGCCGCGAATATCAGATTCCGCCGTATCACCCACCATCAGCACCCGTGCACGATCGGGGTTGCCCGCCTGCGCCAGGGCATAATCAAAGATGCGCGCATCCGGTTTAGCGACCCCAACCTCTTCGGAAATAATCAGTAAATCAAAATGATCGCGTAACCCGGTACGTTCAAGACGCGTCTGCTGTAGCGAGGTAAAACCGTTGGTGATGATGCCCATTTTCACCTTACCCTGCAACGAATCCAGCAGCGACACCGCGCCCGGCAGCGGCGAGCAGATCTCCGCCATCGCGTTCATAAACGCGGCGTTCAGCTCACCAGGAGGGACGTTCAGGCGCTCCGCCCAACCGTCAAAGCGCTGATGCTGCAGCTGAAGAGAAGTGATAGCGCCGTTCTGATAATCCACCCACAGCGGCTTATTCACGGCCTGGTAGTCCTGAAAATCCTCTGCGGAAAAGGTCACGCTATAGTCGAGAAACATCCGCTGTAGGCCGCTAAACGAGTCAAACGTAAATAACGTTTCATCGGCATCAAAGAAAATCCAGTCCCACTTCATCGTATCACCTTGTCTTACATACTGATTGGCAGTGCCATAATAATGGCGTCCTCACGTCCGTCGACCGTGGGGTAATAGTTGCGGCGAATCGTCGCCTCGTTAAAGCCTAAGCTTTCATAGAGCGCGATGGCGGCGACGTTAGACGCGCGCACCTCCAGCCACAGCGTGACGACGCCGCGTTTTTCTATTTCATCAATCACCTGCTCCAGCAGCGCTCTGCCCAGACCGCGACGCTGAAAAGCGGGATCGACGGCGATATTAAACAGCGTCGCCTCGTCGAGCACGATTTGCGTAATAGCAAAGGCCGCCATCTCCCCGTCTACGGACAGCTGAAGATTCAAATAGCGATCGCCCTGATTGCTGGCAAACGTCTGCTCGCTCCAGGGGAAAGCGTGGGCGCGCGTTTCAATTTGCCAGGCCCGAGGCAAATCAGCCGCGTTGAGGGTAGAAATCGTGTTCATGTGAGCAGATCTGTTGCCAGAGCGCCATGCGAGCAGGCGTACTGGTCTGAAGTTCATCGAAAGCGGGCGTGGATAGCTGCGCGCCCGCCAGCATCAGCGGCGTGTCCGTACCCAGCCGCCAGCTATTACAGCGTGCGTCCTGAGGCAACATCGCCACGCGCTCAGGCGTCAACTGCATTACCTGCTCCGGCGTCAGGGACAGCGTGCGCAGAATATCGCGGATAAGCGGTTCGGTCAGCGATGGCGGTTCTTCCGCCACCATCACCAGACGAATGTGTCCAGGAAGCGAGATAGCGATTTCACCCTGTAACGCCCCAGGACGACGCAGCGACCACTGGGTAATACCCAGCTGCTGTAATTGCCAGTCTCGTCGGGATGTCATAGCGAAACACTCCTGTTAATTAAGCGCGCAATATAGCAAATACGTCGTATTTGCGCCAACAAACTACGCGGCGGCCGGAGCGCATCCCGCCGCCAACAAAGAGGCAGGCTGAAAGATAACGTGTATAATCGGCGCCAGTCTTAATGAAGGAGTGTTTCATGTCCGCTTTTACCCCGGCAAGTGAAGTCTTGCTGCGCCACAGTGATGATTTCGAGTCCGCCCGCGTTCTGTTTGCCGGTGACCTGCAGGATGACCTGCCCGCTCGTCTGGATACGGCTGCCAGCCGCGCCCATACCCAGCAGTTTCACCACTGGCAGGTACTGAGCCGCCAGATGGCTGAAAACGCCCGTTTTAGCCTGGTCGCGGAAGCCAGCGATGTTGCCGATTGCGATACGCTGATCTACTACTGGCCAAAAAACAAACCCGAAGCTCAGTTTCAGCTGATGAATCTGCTTTCCCTGCTGCCGGTCGGTATTGATATTTTCGTGGTTGGCGAAAACCGCAGCGGCGTGCGCAGCGCCGAGCAGATGCTGGCGGAATATGCGCCGCTGACTAAAGTCGACAGCGCGCGCCGCTGTGGTCTCTATCACGGTCGTCTGGAAAAACAGCCGGCCTTCGATCCCGAGCAGTTCTGGGGCGAGTATCCGCTGGAAAATCTGACGATTAAAACGCTGCCGGGCGTCTTCAGCCGCGATGGCCTGGATATTGGTAGCCAGCTGCTGCTTTCAACCCTGACGCCGCACACCAAAGGTAAAGTATTGGACGTCGGCTGCGGCGCCGGCGTACTGGCAACCGTGCTGGCCAGCCACTCGCCTAAAGTCCGCTTATCCTTATGCGACGTCAGCGCCCCGGCAGTTGAAGCCAGCCGCGCCACGCTCGCCGCTAACGGTATCGAAGGGGAAGTATTCGCCAGCAATGTATTTTCCGAAGTGAACGGCCGCTTCGATATGATTATCTCCAATCCTCCTTTCCACGATGGTCTGCAGACCAGCCTGGAAGCCGCTCAGACCCTGATTCGCGGCGCCGTTCGGCATTTGAACAGCGGCGGAGAGCTACGCATCGTCGCCAACGCCTTCTTGCCCTATCCGAATGTGCTGGATGAGATCTTCGGCTTCCATGAAGTGATTGCCCAGACGGGCCGCTTTAAGGTTTACCGGACGGTGATGACGCGTCAGGCCAGGAAATAGTCCCGCGTTTTTTCGGCGACAGCAGACGCTCGTCGCCGAACTTTACCCTCTCAGTCGCCCATTTTTGCAACAATCAATCCAACTGATACAATTAACTATTGACGAATAGCTGAAAACCACTAGAATGCGCCTCCGTGGTAACGATACTTTTATAGTGTCGATGGTATGCGAAGGTGGCGGAATTGGTAGACGCGCTAGCTTCAGGTGTTAGTGTCCTTACGGACGTGGGGGTTCAAGTCCCCCCCCTCGCACCATAATCCACGTTGATATTGCTCGCACTGGGCGAAGGTGGCGGAATTGGTAGACGCGCTAGCTTCAGGTGTTAGTGTTCTTACGGACGTGGGGGTTCAAGTCCCCCCCCTCGCACCAACGAGGCGATATCAAAAATTAAGAATACTGTGCGAAGGTGGCGGAATTGGTAGACGCGCTAGCTTCAGGTGTTAGTGTCCTTACGGACGTGGGGGTTCAAGTCCCCCCCCTCGCACCAATATTCTTACCCTTCTGCTTTATCCCATCAGCCTCAAATTCAGCAATATCAGCATTATTCCACCGATCAGCGCCACGCATGATGGCAGCAAAACAAAATGCCGTAGCTGCCGGTGCCAAATCATCATCGCTGACATCAGCATTCCCAAAGTGACCAATCCACGCCAGGCATCTACCGACAAATCGGCAAACCCGAGGGCGGCAAGCACTACGCCAGGGATCAACACGCCCCATCCACTCCCTAAAGTTCGCTGCAACATGATTTCGCCTCTCACAACGATAATGATAACCAATACCATATGATAATTTTTATCATTTGTCATCCAGGGAAAATAGCGCATCCTTATTCTTTACGTTTGCGGTAATGACATACATTCATGAAGGTGATAAATTAAACAAAATAATTTATATATTAAATTGTCTGATTATTTCGTAAAAACCTTATTTTACGCACTGTTTTTTATTATTCATTCCAACCTCACATCACTTTGAATTTTAACGATTAATAATGACAACTCCGACATGACTGCACAATCCTGGCGATCCCATTACGAACAGAAATATCAGTATTCCTTACGGCTATTTTTACTGCTTAATTTGGTTTCATCCTTTTTATCTCTGGTCAGCCCGCTCTTTACCGTCATTACATTTACCCCACCTTGCTTTTTGATCGTGGCCTGCAGCGCGGTTCTGCTGCTATGGCACTGGAAATTCGCCCAGCACAAAATAAATATTCCGCTTATTTCACTGATATTTGGTCTGCTGTGGGCATGGCATGTAGCCCTAAAAGCAATGGTGATGGGCCCCCCACATTTTAACTACCTGGTCATCGCGTTATTAAGCGTGCTATTTATCGGCACCATTGCTTTTTCCAGCAATATCATTGCCTTTACGTTGCACTCGTTACCCACCTACGTGACCTGCCTGTTTCTCGGCGGAGGCGAACAGTGGTTGCGCATGTCCTGGTGCTTTGTGTTGCCGATTGCAGGGATCGCCCTGCAAAGCCTGATGCAAAAACGCAGCGATGTTTTCACCCAGGGCCTCATGGATAAACTGTTGAAAGAACGTAATACCCTTAACGATCTCAGCATGTTGGATCCTCTCACCGGCTTGTATAACCGTCGGGGCTTACAAAATCGTCTGGACACCATTCTTTCTTTGGATAGTAGCGAGCATTACGTCCTGCTGCTGGATATTGATCATTTCAAAGCCTATAACGACCACTATGGGCATATGATGGGCGACCAGGCCTTAATTCAGGTCTCCGCAGCCATTCGTAACGCCGTGCGCTCGCGCGATATTGTGGCCCGCTTTGGCGGCGAAGAGTTTATGGTGCTCTTGACCAGCAGTAGTGCGGAAAACGCCCTTCAGGCCGCGGAGCGAATCAGGCAGCGGGTCTACGATCTGAAAATCCCGCATATGTTCAATGAAAGCGTCGCGACCAATGTCACCATTAGTATCGGCATGACGCCGCTCGTAGATGCCGATATCGATAGCGCCCTGAAACGAGCGGATAACGCGCTCTATGAAGCCAAAAATATGGGGCGAAACATTATTCTCGCCAGCTAACCCCTGTATCGCGCAGCAGGGTGTCATCAGGCGGACAAATCGCTTGCCAAGCTGGCGCCCCGGCATTAACATCGGAAATCATTATCATTTAGATTTGTATCTGGCGCGCAATGGCTTACCGTTCACTTGCATTCAATAATGACCTCATCTGGCGGGCCCCGCTGCCTTCGGCTGAGCGCAAACTGGCGAATGCATTACATGACAAGATCGCTGCGCTACGTCCCCATCTGCTTGATTTTCTGAGACTAAATGAAGAAGCCCCCCATCATGCGCTGACGCTTACAGAGTGGTCGCAGCCCGCAATGCTAAGTTCCCTGTTGGCGACCTGGTCCGACCATATTTATCGTAACCAGCCGGGGAAACCCCGTGAGCAGAAACCGCTGCTTTCCCTGTGGGCACAGTGGTACATCGGTTTGCTGGTTCCGCCATTAATGCTGGCGCTGTTGAGTGAAGAGCGCGCCCTTAGCCTGGCGCCGGAGCATTTTCGCGTCGAGTTTCACGAAACCGGCCGTGCGGCCCGTTTCTGGATTGAGGTACATTCGGCGGGCGCCTCGCCGGAACAATCTGCGCAATCAAGGATGGAAAAGCTGATCGCTACGGCTCTCCAACCTGTCGTTCAGGCGCTTGAAGCCACGGGTGATATCAATGGCAAACTTATCTGGAGCAATACGGGTTACCTGATCAACTGGTATCTGGGTGAAATGAAAACCCTGCTCGGAGATGAAAAAATTGCCGCTCTGCGTCAGCACTGCTTCTTCGAAAAACAGTTTTCTGATGGCCAGGATAATCCGCTCTGGCGTACGGTCGTTTTGCGGGAAGGGCAGCTCGTCCGTCGAACCTGCTGCCAGCGCTATCGCCTGCCGGATGTTCAGCAGTGCGGGGACTGCACGTTGAAATAAACAATTGTTAAAAACGGGCGGCTATTTTAGCCGCCCGTTTTTTTATGCCGTTTGTTGACTCTCTTCCGCCATGCGCTGTGCCTCTTCGGCCTCCTGCGCCAGCAGCTGTTTCTCATACACCTTGAAGAACGGGAAGTAGATAATCGCGGAAACGCAGGCGAGAACGACGACCAGAATCGCCGCCCGGAAATCCCATCCCAGCGCCCACGCGCCGCCGATCGGCGCCGGAGCCGTCCACGGAACAACCGAAATCACCCGGCCGATAAGATCCAGCTTCATTGCCGCCCACGCCAGTACGGCGTTAACCATCGGCGCCAGCAGAAAGGGAATAAAGAACACCGGGTTCATCACGATAGGGGTGCCAAAGATAACCGGTTCGTTGATATTGAAAAGGCTTGGCACCACGCTAAGACGACCAATTGAACGCAGATGCGCCGAGCGGCTACGCAAATAGCAGAATACTAACCCCATCGTCGCCCCGGAACCGCCAATTACAATGAAGAATGTCCAGAACGCCTCCATAAAAATATGCGGCAGCGGAGCCCCCTGAGCCAGAGCCTGCTGGTTCATTCCAAGGTTAGTCAGCCAGAACATCTGCAGCATACCGGAAACAATAGCGGCACCGTGGATCCCCGCAAACCATAGCAGGTGCCCCACCAGTACCGCCAATAAAATCGCCGGCAGCGAATCCGCTGCGGAAACCAGCGGTTTAAAAATAGCCATAATGGCCTGGGGGATCAGCATATCGAAATGATGCTGGATAAGCAGACTCAAAGGATAAAGCGTCAGGACGACCACCAGTACCGGGATCAACAGATCAAAAGAGTTTTTGATCATCGGCGGCACCTGATCCGGCAGGCGAATACCAATATTATGTGCTTTAAGAAAGCGCATCATCTCAACGCAGTAAACGGCAACCAGAATCGCGGTAAAAATCCCCGTTCCGCCCAGGCTATCTACCGGCAGGTTACCGTTCGTTTTTGGCGCCGCCACCAGCAGAAAGGCCATAATCGACAGCATGGCGCACATGAAGGGATCGAGCTGATTGCTTTTTTCGTAATGCTTTCCGAGGTTATAGGCGATCGCGGCGCAGATGTAGATAGACATGATGCCCATCGTCATATCGAACGGCGTCAGAATACGCCCTTCAAACTCTTTTGCCAGATCCAGCCAGGCGCGAGCAAATCCCCAGGTGGTATCCGGCGAAAACGGCGGGTAAGCAAATACCAGAAGAAATGAACCAACAATCATAAACGGCATCGCGGAGATGAAACCATCACGAATAGCCATCACGTGACGCTGGGACGAGATGCGTCCGGCGACAGGGCTGATGTAATTCTCTACAAAGCGAAATATCAGATTAAATGCAGCATGGTTAGCAGACATGGCAGCCCTCCTGACAGGCTAGATGAACAGGCCCAACAACGATTATTTTGCCGTTGTGATGAATGCGCTTCTTCGAAGTACCCATCCGTTTGGATAAGCTACCGCCTCTACAGCTCAAGACTTTTCGATTCATCCACGGCTCTTTTGTTATAGGTGAAGCAGGGAAGTTACCTTGTCAGTATTCATATCTAAATGAATAACCGCAACCGGTTACAGTAACCGGTTGCGGCGAATGTGAAGGAGATCCAGAAATTGGAAAGATTCTTGATTATCTATCAAGGATATTTACACTTTGCGAAGCTTGTGACAGATTTTTAACAAGCCTTAATCAGGAGATTCCAATGAGTCTGCAGTCCGTGCGGCAGTTTTTTGCTGACCGCGCCCCCGATATCGAAATCATCGAACTTAATCAGAGTACGGCCACAGTAGCGTTAGCCGCGGCGGCGCATAACGTTGAACCCGGACAAATAGCAAAAACCCTCTCTTTAAAAATAAAGGAAAGGGTCGTACTTGTTGTCGCAAAAGGCGATGCACGCCTGGATAATAAAAAACTCAAGGAAGCATTCGGCGCTAAAGCGCGCATGCTGAGTAGCGATGAGGTCATTACGTTAACCGGACACCCCATTGGCGGCGTTTGCCCTTTTGGCCTGGAAGTTCCGCTGGCAGTGTATTGCGATATTTCATTAAGACAGTATCCGGAAGTGCTTCCAGCAGCAGGTTCAATACATAGCGCCGTTCGCATTTCACCCGAGCGAATGGCGCAGCTGACGGATGCTACATGGATTGACGTTTGTCTTTAATAGACGATTAGCACTACTGGGCAAGGCGCATTACCCTGGCATCATCATTGTTTGCCGATAAGCGCATTAATATATCAGCCGCGCTCAGTAGTCCCATATCAGAACTGACGCCCAGCTTGGTCATGGCATTAAATTTATGCGCCCGAATCGTTTTAATATTGCGCTCCAGCTGTGTCGCAATCTCAGGCAACGAATAGCCATAAGACATATAGCGCAGGATGGTATGTTCCGTCGGGCTCAGAATTTGACTACACATGCCCTGCTTTTGGTTTAGCGAGCTTTCATTTGCCGGGCCGCTGCGTTCGAGAAGCTGCAGCAGATGTTCCTGCAGCTGTAGCCGACAGGCTGATTTATTCAAAATGCCGTGCAGGCGTGAAGGCGTCAGATGGCTAACCAGACGCATTTCAGCTTCATCATTGGCTAAGACAATTCTTTGCATTTCAGGGCAGTAGCGTGCAATCTCATGAAGAAAGAGTAAGCTTTCAAGCCGGGATCGGCGGTTACCTGAAAGAGAAAAAATAATCGCCGAAAAATCTTTAGACTGGAACTCCCGCTTTAATGCCTGAGTATCTTTAAAGAATTGAATGCGATAATTCTTACCACTTTCATTAATTAAAATGTGGCGAAGGGCCACTTCCGTCATCGCACATTTCTCTACGATAGCGACATATCGTGCTGTGAGGTCTTTTTCCATTCAGTTTGATCTCCATAGGCTGAATAAATATTCAGCTCCTTCATTCCCTGTGCACTATTAATCCAGGCATACATCTCTGCATTGCTACGCAAAGACAAGCGGCGCATAGCACTATTTTTCTGCGCACTTATGGTTTTATTGCTCTTCTTCAATAAAGCAGCAATTTGATTAATTCCCCATCCTTTAGCGAGAAGCCGCAACACTTTTCGCTCAGAAAGCGTCAGAATGACCATTTTTTGCTGTTCGTCACCGATGTGTTCCACTTCAGGAGAGAACAATGTCTGGCTGATTCGCTCGGCGGCAAGCCCACCCGCGCGAACCACTTCGATGAGACGTTTTACCGGCTCACTGTCTGAAATTAATGTGCTTTCAGGCCGCATTAATAATTCAACCGCTAATGGGAAACAGGCACTTCCTACCATAAAGACCCAGTGTATATCCCTGTATTGCGTCATTAAGGAGTAGTAGTGTTCACAAATATTTCTTGGATTCTCTATTTCACCGGATAAATCTGCAATAACCAGTACTGCGCGCCGCAGTTGCAGCAGGGTGAGCTCATCCTGAGAACGGCAAAAACTCAGTTCATAATCGGGTAGATGCTCCCCAACAATGGCCTTCAAGCCGGACTGCATAACCGGTATTCTGCTGATAATAATGCCGAACTTACCCTGTCCTGGTAACATAAACCCTCCGCTTCCTGTCGAAGATTCACGACCGGCAGAAAAACAATTGGATGAATAACTTAATAGCCATCATATTATTTTGCCAAAATGAATCTTTATCGTCCCTGGCGAACACGCGGTACCGCGCTCTAAAGCCAATTTATATTATAGGGAGTAACATATTGCTGTTATCCCCGCCAATGATTAACATTAACACAGGTAGTTGTCAGCAATAAATTAGAAATGATTAAAAGCTTCGTTAGATACGCTAACTTAAGATATATTTAATAAATCTTTTTTCATTTTATTTTGTTCCTAAATGCTTTAGGAGATTCGCCGTTATAACGACGAAAGAAACGAGAAAAATAGGCTGCATCAGTAAATCCTAAATAATCAGAAAGTTGTGCAATCGTCATGCTGGTGTATTGCAGATTGCGACGCGCCTCAAGCATCAATCTTTGATGTAATACTCCCAGCGCGCTGCAGCCGTAGAATTCATGGCATAAATAATTCAGATGCGTTGCAGAAACGCCCGCCAGCTTTGCATAAGCGGCTAAGGGCATATGTTCGCGATAATGACTTTCTATCAGTCGAGAAAAATGACGCATGACGCTACGCTTGCGCTCAGCTTTGTCTGCCGTTATCGGCTGCGGGCGATGCTGCCGGTTCAACCACACCAGCAGCGCTCCCAGCAGGGAATGCAGCATCATTTCACGCGCGTCATACTCTTCGCGATACTCTTCGCGCAAAGCGGTGAATAGGGCCCGAATATGGCTCCGCGACGCCTTGACCGGCACGCATCGCGGCTGGCCGAGTACATCCAACTGACTGGCAAACTGACTTTCGAGACTTCCGAGCAGCGGCAGCGCCAGCGACAAGACGTAGCCTTCCGTACCCGGGGAAAAACGAAAACCATGAATACACAGCGCCGGAACGATCTGAATACAGGACTCCCTCATCACGGTCGTCGTACCTTCGATTTCAATTTCCGCCTGCCCTTTGTGCAGATATAGCAGCTGCACCAGCTCTGCGTGCTGATGCAGGCGGATATGCCATTCATAAAGATGGCTTCGCTGGAGTATCGACTCGCAGTGCAGCAGATCGGGCGTCGGCCAGCCCTGCTCTTCGCCATACAGTTTGAAAACGGGAATGGTACTCACTGCCTGCATCGGGACTCCTGAACGGTTTCTCTTTATGCCACGCGCTCCATCGGCAAACCGACATAGTTTTCAGCGATCGTGGTTAATCCGGCGCGTGAGCCAAGATAATAACGCCGATCCGCCGCCTGCATTTTTCTATCGAACTCGCTTTGTTGCGGGAAATCATGCAGCAGACGGGTCATAAACCAGCTGAATCTTTCGCCTTTCCATACCCTATCCAGCGCAAAACGAGAGTAGCTCGCCAGCAGGTCAACGCGACCATGGTGATAATATTCACGGAGGATGCGCCATAAATAGTTCACATCGGACGCCGCGAGATTCAATCCTTTTGCCCCGGTAGGCGGTACGATATGCGCCGCATCCCCCACCAGAAACAATCTGCCGTACTGCATCGGCTCCACCACATAGCTGCGCAGCGGCGCGATGCTCTTCTCGAGTGAGTGACCAATCACTAACTTGCTGGACAGCTCTTCAGGGAGGCGGCGTTTGAGTTCATTCCAGAAACGCTCATCAGACCATGCCTCAACCTTTTCACTGAGCGGGACCTGGAGGTAATAACGGCTTCGAGTTAGTGAGCGCTGACTACAAAGAACAAACCCGCGTTCGTGGTGCGCGTAAATAAGCTCCGGGTTCACCGGCGGCGTATCGGCCAGCAGCCCCAGCCAGCCAAACGGCCAGACGCTTTCGTACTCTTTCAGCACCCCAGGAGGAATACTTTGACGGGACACGCCGTGAAAGCCATCGCAGCCGGCGATAAAGTCGCACTCTAAGCGGCAGTGTTCGCCATTGCTGATAAAAGAGACCGATGGTCGATCGCTCTTTGCCTCATTAATAGTGACTTCGCTGACGCCATAAATCGTCGCCGCCCCGCATTCCGCCCGCGCGGCCATCAAATCCCGCGTCACTTCAGTCTGGCCATAAACCATCACGCTTTTGCCCGCCGTCAGTTCCGTCAGCGCAACCGGTACCCGCTTGCCCTCAAACAAAAATTCGACGCCATGATGCACCAGGCCTTCAGCCTCCATTCGCCGGGCGGCGCCGGCTTCGCGCAGCAGCTCTACCGTTCCGCTTTCCAGAATGCCCGCGCGGATCCTCCCCAGCACGTACTCAGGAGTCTGTCGCTCAAGGATGACGGTTTGAATCCCGGCGTGATGTAACAACTGCCCCAGCAGGAGTCCGGATGGGCCAGCCCCGATAATCGCCACCTGTGTTTTCATAGCATCGCCTCAGTATGGTTAATTATTTGTTTGTTTTTTGTTTATTAAAAGTTTGAATTTGCATTTTTGATAAGTCTGGCGGGAAAAAGAAGGGAGAAATTGGTGCAAAAATTGTACTTTTCACCAATCTTGCGGAAGTGTGGCGGAGTTCAAATTTCAGCGCCCCTCTGGATGCGGCGGTTTTTTACACATTGTTTGATCCGGACCGCTCAGATAAAACGCAACTTCAGGTAAAAGTATCGCCAGACACTACGGCATCGGGCATCACGGACAGCAGGTATCTATGCAAGCAGATCGGGCAACTCAGCGCGCAATCACGCGATTGTGCATTCAATGTGGTCTTTTCTTATTACAACACGGAGCGGAAAGCGCGCTGGTAGAGGAGCTTTCAACCCGCCTGGGCCTGGCGCTGGGGATGGATAGCGTGGAAAGCGCCATCTCTTCTAATGCGATTGTTCTCACCACCATCAAAGATGGCGAGTGTCTGACGTCGACGCGGAAAAACAGCGATCGCGGCATCAACATGCACGTCGTCACGGAAGTTCAGCATATTGTGATTATGGCGGAACATAAGCTGCTGGATTATAAAGATGTCGAAAAACGCTTCGCCCAGATCAAGCCGCTGCGCTATCCACGCTGGCTGCTGGTTTTAATGGTCGGCCTTTCCTGCGCCTGCTTTTGCAAGCTTAACAACGGCGGCTGGGACGGCGCGCTGGTCACTTTCTGCGCCAGCACGGTAGCGATGTATATTCGCCAGGTCCTGACTCATCGCTCCATGCATCCGCAAATCAACTTCTGCCTCACCGCCTTTGTCGCAACCACCATCTCCGGGCTGATGCTGCGCCTGCCGGCTTTCGCCAGCACGCCGACGATCGCGATGGCCGCCAGCGTGCTGCTGCTGGTACCCGGCTTTCCGCTGATCAATGCGGTTGCCGACATGTTTAAGGGACATATCAACACCGGCCTGGCGCGCTGGGCAATCGCCAGCCTGTTAACCCTCGCGACCTGTATTGGCGTGGTGATGGCGATGACAATGTGGGGGCTACGCGGATGGGCATAATCATTTATCTCTACGAACTGGCGCTGGATATGGTGCTGGCCGCCATCCCTGCCGTTGGGTTTGCGATGGTATTCAACGTTCCGCAGCGAGCGCTGCGCTGGTGCGCCCTGTTGGGGGCTATCGGCCACGGCTCGCGCATGGTTATGATGACGGCAGGTTTTAATATTGAATGGGCGACGTTTATGGCCGCCCTGGTGGTTGGCAGCATCGGCATCCAGTGGTCGCGCTGGTATCTGGCTCACCCGAAGATTTTCACCGTTGCTGCGGTAATCCCGATGTTCCCGGGCATCTCCGCCTATACCGCGATGATCTCTGCGGTGAAAATCAGCCATTTTGGCTACTCGGAAGAGATGATGATTATGCTGTTAAGCAATTTTCTTAAGGCTTCGTCTATCGTTGGTGCATTATCTATCGGGCTTTCTATTCCGGGACTTTGGCTGTATCGCAAGCGTCCGCGCGTCTAGCTAACCGCGCCGCCGGTTCGCCCGCGGCGCTCCTTCCTGAGCGACCTCTATGCTACTATGTGTGCAGCTACCCCTCTCTTTTTAGTTGTTCAGAGTTGAGATTGATTTATGTCTTCACGAATATTAACTACCGATTTTAGCGGTCTGGATGACTTCATGCAGGATCACGCGGCGGTGCTGGCAAAATCCACCGCCGGCGCCGTCGCCGTATTTGCCAACAACGCGCCCGCATTCTATGCGCTGACGCCGGAGCGTCTGGCGCAGCTGCTGGAGCTGGAAGCCAAATTATCGCGCCCTAATAGCGATATTGCGCTGGATGCGCAGTTTTTTGACGAGCCGACAGCGGCCCCCGTTGCGGTACCGATGGGTAAATTTCCGATGTATGCCGACTGGCAGCCGGATGCCGATTTCCAGCGTCTGGCCGCGCTGTGGGGCATCGCCCTCAGCCAGCCCGTCACGCCGGAAGAGCTGGCGGCATTTGTCGCTTACTGGCAGGCGGAAGGTAAAGTCTTTCATCATGTCCAGTGGCAGCAGAAGCTGGCGCGCAGCGTGCAGATTGGCCGGGCCAGCAACGGCGGCCAGCCGCGACGGGATGTCAACGCGATTAGCGAACCCGATAACCATATTCCACGAGGATTCCGAGGATGAGCATGAAAAATGTCGGCGATTTAATGAAGCGCCTGCAAAAGATGATGCCAGCCCATGTCGAACCCGCGTTCAAGACAGGTGAAGAGCTGCTGGCGTGGCAAAAAGAACAGGGCAAGCTGCGCTCTGAGGCGCTGGAACGCGAAAACCGCGCCATGAAAATGCAGCGTACCTTTAACCGCTCCGGCATCCGCCCGCTGCACCAGAACTGTTCGCTGGATAACTACCGGGTTGAGTGCGAGGGCCAGATGATTGCGCTGTCCAGAGCGCGCCAGTACGTTGAGGAGTTCGACGGCAATATCGCCAGCTTTATCTTCTCCGGAAAGCCGGGTACCGGAAAAAACCACCTTGCCGCCGCTATCTGCAACGAGCTGCTGCTGCGGGGGAAATCGGTATTGATTATCACCGTCGCCGATATTATGTCAGCGATGAAAGATACCTTCGGCAACCGGGAAACCAGCGAAGAGCAGCTACTCACCGATTTGAGCAAGGTCGACCTGCTGGTAATAGACGAAATCGGTATGCAAACGGAATCACGCTACGAGAAGGTCATCATTAATCAGATTGTCGATCGCCGCTCTTCGTCAAAGCGCCCAACCGGTATGCTGACGAACAGCACCATGGACGAGATGAACAAACTACTTGGCGAGCGCGTAATGGACCGTATGCGGCTGGGCAATAGCCTGTGGGTCAATTTTAACTGGGAAAGCTACCGCGATCGCGTAACCGGAAAAGAGTATTAAGATATTTCTGAACACCGCCAGCGTTATAATCTTTGCATGTTCAGCCACGGCGAAGAGTACGTCTATGAAATCTGCAAAAACGTTGTTCCGCACGGCGATAGTGGCCGGCGCTTTATTCACCTTCGGCGCCCACGCCACCTCCTGGCAGGATTCTCTCTCCAGCGCCGCAAACCAGCTCAGCAGCCAGAACGGTAGCCAGCAAAGCGGCGGGATGTCCCTCTCTTCGCTGACCGGTTTGCTCAACGGCGGCAACCAGTCGTTGACCTCCAGCAGCATGAATAATGCCGCAGGGATTATGTCTTATTGCGCGAAACAGAAGCTGGCTTCAGTCACCAATACTGAAAACATCAAAAATCAGGTGCTGGATAAACTGGGTCTCAGCACGCCGGAAAAACAAAAAGAAGACACCAGCTATCTTGAGGGTCTTCAGGGTTTGCTGACCAGCAAAGATGGCCAGCAGCTGAATCTGAACAACCTTGGCAGCAGCCCGCTGGCGGAAAAAGTCAAAACCAAAGCCTGCGACCTGGTCTTAAAACAGGGCGTGAGCTTCCTCTCCTGATTTATCCTCTTAATGCCGCGTTTGGCGGGTTACCCTGGCCAACGCGGCGGCAACGTCTGTTTTTTAACATCTTTGCCCGGAATCTCCTGTCTGACAGGATGTGAGGCAGATCAAAAACGGCGATTTCTAAACCAATTCTGAACCACAGCACAAATTCATGACGTTACAATTGCGGCAATATTGCGCTGCAATTACAGTGTAGCGTGGAAAAAGATCTATCTGGCCAGCAGACAACTGGCGTGAATGAGGATGAGCTGTGTCAGAGTTGTTATCCATCGCCCTGTTTCTTGCTTCGGTGATGATTTATGCATTAAAAGCCGGTCGTAATACCTGGTGGTTCGCCGCCACGCTCACGGTGCTGGGCCTGTTCGTTATTTTGAATATTACCCTCTACGCCAGCAATTACTTCACCGGCGATGGTATCAATGACGCGGTACTTTATACGTTGACCAACAGCCTGACGGGCGCTGGCGTGGGCAAATATATCCTGCCTGGCGTTGGGCTGGTCGTGGCGCTGGTCGCGGTATTTGGCGCACTCGGCTGGGTGCTCCGCCGCCGCCGGCATCACCCTCATCACTTTGGCTACAGCCTCGTGGCGCTGGTTCTGGCGCTGGCTTCAGTGGATGCCAGCCCCGCTTTTCGCCAGATTAGCGAGTTGGTTAAATCCCAGTCCCGCGATGGCGATCCTGACTTCGTGGCTTACTACAAAGAGCCATCAAAAAGCATCGCCAATCCGCAACTGAACCTGGTGTACATCTACGGCGAAAGTCTGGAGCGCACTTATTTTGATAACGACGCCTTCCCGGACCTGACGCCGGAGCTCGGTAAACTCAAAAGCGAGGGGCTGGATTTCAGCAATACCGCCCAGCTGCCCGGCACAGACTACACGATTGCCGGAATGGTCGCCTCTCAGTGCGGGATCCCGCTGTTTGCGCCGTTTGAAGGCAACGCCTCGGCCTCAGTTTCCAGCTTTTTCCCGCAGAATATCTGCCTTGGGGATATCCTGAAAAACTCGGGTTATGAGAACTACTTCGTACAGGGCGCGAATCTGCGCTTCGCCGGAAAAGATGTCTTCCTGAAGTCTCACGGCTTCGATCATCTGTACGGCGCGGAAGAGCTAAAAACCACGGTTGCCGATCCGGCCTATCGTAACGACTGGGGCTTCTACGATGATACGGTGCTTGATGAAACCTGGAAAAAATTCGAAGCGCTTTCGCAGTCCGGTAAACGCTTCTCGCTGTTTGCTTTGACGGTCGATACCCATCATCCGGATGGTTTCATCTCCCGAACCTGCCAGCGCAAAAGCTACGACATGGACGGCAAAAAGAACCTCTCCTTTAGCGCCGTCTCCTGCAGTCAGGAGCACATTGCGGCGTTAATCGAGAAGATTAAAGCTTCTCCGTGGTTCAAAAATACGGTCATCGTAGTGTCATCCGATCACCTGGCGATGAAAAACAGCGCCTGGGATTATCTGAATAAGCAGGATCGCAGCAATCTGTTTTTCGTCCTGCGCGGCGATCAACCCCAGCAGGATACGCTGGCCGTCAAACGTAATACCATGGATAACGGCGCGACAGTGCTCGATATTCTCGGCGGCGATAACTTTATTGGCCTTGGCCGCAGCAGCCTTTCCGGAGAGTCGCTCTCCACCGTGTTCCTCAATATGAAAGAGAAAGTGCTGGCGTGGAAGCCGGATATCATCCGCCTGTGGAATTTCCCCAAAGAGATGAAGAACTTCACCGTTGATGCGCAGAAAAATATGATCTCCTTCTCCGGCAGCCATTTCCGCCTGCCGCTGCTGCTGCGCATCTCCGACAAACGCGTTGAGCCGCTGCCGGAAAGCGAATACTCCGCACCGTTGCGCTTCCAGCTGGCCGATTTCGCGCCGCGTGATAATTTCGTCTGGGTCGACCGCTGCTACAAGATGGGTCAGCTGTGGTCGCCGGAAGTGGCGCTCTCCACCGACTGGTGCGTATCGCAGGGCCAGCTGGGAGGCGAACAGAAAGTCCAGCGCGTCGACAAAGCCCAGTGGCAGGGTAAAACCGCGTTCAAAGATACCCTTATCGATATGGAGCGTTATAAGGGCAACGTCGATACGCTGAAGATTGTCGATAACGACATTCGCTATAAAGCCGACAGCTTCCTGTTCAACGTTGCCGGCGCGCCGGAAGAGGTGAAGCAATTTAGCGGTATCTCTCGACCGGAAACATGGGGACGATGGTCTAACGCTCAGCTCGGCAGCGAAGTGAAAATTGAATATAAGGAGCCGCTGCCGGAGAAATTCGATCTGGTGATTACCGCCAAAGCCTACGGGCCGAATGCCAATAAGCCGATTCCGGTACGGGTAGGCAACAGCGAACAAACGATCGTCCTGGCTAATGATGTCACCACCACTACCCTACATTTCGATAATCCGTCGCGTAGCAGTACGTTGACGATTGCGCCGCCGGACCCGCAGTCCACGAACGAGGGCAATATTCTCGGCCACTCCCCGCGTCAGTTGGGCATCGGTATGGTTGAAATCAAAGTGGTGAAAAGCGAAGGGTAGCCCCTTCCACCCGGCGGCTTTTGCGCCGGGTCGCGGTGACTGGGTGCGGATATTAGCTATGCAGCGGCTTTAACTCATCCGCTGAGAGCCCGGTAATCCGCTGAACCGTCTCGGTATCTAAACCGTTTTGCAGCATACTGCCGGCAATGCGCAACGCTTCCCGCCGGCTACCTTCCTGCAGACCTTCCAGGCGCCCTTCTTGCCGGCCTTCCTGTATCCCTTCCTGCTTGAGTTTTTGAGCGATAGACATCAACCTCTCCTCATATTGTGGCAGACGGCGGGCCAACCGGCGGAGAAACACGCTCGGATCGGCGGTGTTGCCGTACTGCAGCATATAATGAAACAGCACTCTCAACTGCCTGCGGTTAGTGTATCCCAGCATGACAAGGGTCGCCAACGACTCCGTAATCCCGCTGAGATCGCGCTGGCGAATATGCTTTTGCATCAGTTCCAGCAGCGCGACCCGCCGGTGCTGAACAATTTCATCGTCCGGTATCACCGTCACATCAACCAGCGGAAACGGACAGGCATACAGCGTCCTCGCCATCTGCGGGTCGGCAAATTCGTCCAGCCAGTTCAGGGAAAAGGGATAGGGGCTGGTCGCACCGTGATAAAAAAGCATCGGCACCACCAGCGGTAGCGTTTTGTGCCCGGCGTCGAGATGACGCTGCATGGCGGCAATCGCATAGCGCATCAGGCGAAAAGCCATATGGTTATCCGGCGAGCTCTGATGCTCTATCACCACATACACATATCCCAGGCCGCAGGGGGTTTGTACCGACCATAGTACGTCCGAGTACCAGGCGCGCAGATCTTCATCGACAAAGCTCGCCGGTTCCAGCCGCAGGGTAGAAAAATCACACTGCTGACGGATCGCTTCCGGCAGGTGCAGCGTGAGAAAATCATTCGCCGTTTCCGGGTGGCGAAGAAATCGCTTAAAAACCGCATCATGCGGCGTTGAGGTCATCCGTTTTTTCATGGCCGTCCGCTTGCCAGAAAGAGAAGGAAAGCCGGACTCTACCATCAGTTTTTGACCCGTTGGGTTTGACGATAATTTTCTGGGAAGCGCCTCGGAGAATAGCGCGGCGGCCAGCCGGGCTGGCCGCCATCAGCATAGCTTAGTAATCAAACTGACGATAATAACGACGGATATTAAGGTCGTGTCCGGTATGATGTTCGAAGTGGGCCGCCAGCCGGTCCACCAGCAGAGTAGAAACGACACACGGCGCCATGATCCAGCGGAAAGCATCATCAATACCGTTCAGCGGATAGTCACGCGGGTCGATAACCACCAGGTGGTCGGTGATCTTCGCAGCAAAGCGCTCAACGCGCTCATCCAGCGCCCGACATTTACCCTCGCCTTTCACCAGGAACAGGGGGACCTCTTTTTCCAGTAACTCCAGGGTGCCGTGGAAAAACTCAGCCGAACTCACCGACTTGGTCCGCTTCCACTGCATCTCTTCGAGAATACACATCGAGAACAGATAGACCTCGCCCCACATTTCCGCCCCGCCGATCCACATCATATAGTCGCAGCCGTGATACTGAGCGGCAATTTTATCCGCCTGCGGATCGAACTGGCGTTTGGCCTGCAGAAGATTTTCCGGCAGCAACTCCAGCTGGCTGGCAAAACGATCGTAATGGGCGAAATCGCCGTGACGATAAATGACGCGGAAGAATAACCAGTAGAGCAGCATATATTCATATTCCACGCCGTTCTTGTGGCACATTGGAATATGCCAGCTCGCCGCCTCAGCTAATGGCGAATCGGCATTACGGGTAATGGCCACGACGCGAATCCCCTGCGCTTTGCACCATTCGGCAATGGCCACCGACTCTTTGGTATCGCCGGATTTGGATAACGTCACCACCACCGCATCTTTATTTAATTTTTTATGCCCGCGATGGATTAATTCCGCCGCCTGCTCAAGATAAACCGGCACGCCGGTTAATTCTTTAGCAAACTCATTAATTGCCATCATCGGAGCTAAAGAACCGCCTACCGAGGCGAAAAATAAGGCGCTGCAGCCGCTGTGATAAATATCGTCGGCGACGGCTTCCGCCTGTTTGCGCGCAGCGATGATTTCGCGAGCACTGGTCAGGTACTCGTCCTGATTAAAACCCAACATAGTTTTCTCCTGAATAATCAGATTTTACTTTTTAAGACGCGATCAAAATCGTCAAAAATACGTTTAGCCAGATCGATGCCTTTCAGTCCGGCGGTATGCCAGGCCAGCATCTGGACGGGAACAATCAGCAGCAGCGGCGCCAGGTGATGTTCACACGGGCAGTTTAGCGCCAGCGTCTGCGCATCCTCTTCGTCGCTCAGCGTCAGCGTAAAGGCGCGGGCAATGGACGGCGCCATATAGTCCCGCAGCGCCCGGGTCCGCCCATCCGGCGCATCTTCAATAAACAGCATCACATGGCGGCAATTCGCCTCCAGATAGGGACCATGCATATAAGCTTCCAGCTCAAAGCCGCTGGAAGGCACGCGCACCGTTTCGGTAAATTTAGTTTCAAACTCTTTCGCAACCCCAACCAGAGCGCCATAGCCGGTGGCGACAAAGCGCTCGCCGCCCCGCAGCGCTTCGCCATGCCTGTCGATAAACCGCGAGGTGCGGTCAATGACATCCGGGATCGCCGCTGCCAGCCGCTGCAGTTCGGCAAGATAGCGCTGCTCCTCGGCCTCGCTGGCTTTTCCCTGGCTACGGGCGATGGTCAGCGCCATCAGCAGCAAATTCAGCACCGTCGCGCTAAACCCTCTGGTGACAAACCCCACGCTCTCAATCCCGGTGTTGATATCCAGTATCCCGTCGCAGGCCCGGGCTATCGGGCTTTGCGGATCGGAGGTCAGAGCAAAAACCGGCAGGCTCAATGCCTGCACCTTACGCATCGCCTCCAGCGTTGAGGCGCTTTTACCGCTCTGCGAAATCGCCACCACCAGATCGGTATGCGGATCGACCGCCTCGTAGTGCGTAAAGTTGTACGGCTCTTTAATCTCAACCAGGACGCCGAAGCGCTGCTCAAAGAAATAGCGCGCGCACAGGGCGGCGTTCAGCGACGACCCGGTCGCCAACAGCAGAATGCGGCGCACCGGGTGCTGGCGGGCAAAAGTCTCAATCGCCGCCAGCTTTTGCCGGTAGTCGCGCAGGATCTGCGTCAGACAGGCCGACTCCTCACTGATATAGGTCATCATCGTTGCTACCATTTTCGACTCCTGTTAAAACAAGCCAATCCACGAACCCAGAATGCCCACCAGCGCCATCCCCCCGATAATAGAGAGCGGTTTAACCTTGCGCCCCAGCAGCCAGTAAACGATGCCGAAACTTACCAGCGGCAGCATACAGGGCAGAATGTCGTTGATAATGTCCTGCACCTGGGTTTTCGCCTCTCCGGCGCCGAATGAGATAGGGATGGTGATATCAATCATTGAAGCGGTCATCGCCCCGACCACCATCAGGCCGATAATCGACGCGCCGTAGGTCAGGCTCTCCATCATTCCGCTCTTCTGGATGCGCTGCAGTACCCCGGTGCCCAGCACATAGCCCCAGCGGGTAAAGAACCAGCGCACCAGGATGTGCGGCACGTTAAACACCAGCAGAAACAGGATGGGACCGAGAATGTTGCCTTTCAGGGCCAGGCTGGTGCCGATGCCGGTGGCGATCAGGCGCAGCGTGCCCCAGAAGAAGGAGTCCCCCAGCCCGGCCAGCGGCCCCATCAGCGACGCTTTGACGTTATCAATCGCGTTGGCGTCCATGTTCTTCTGCTGGCTATTCTTCTCCTCCATCGCCGCGGTGATCCCCAGCAGCAGGGTGACGATATGCGGCGTGGTATTGAAAAATACCAGATGTCGCTTTAACGCCCCGGCCAACTCCTCTTTGCGCGGATAGAGCTTTTTCAGCACCGGAATCAACGCGTAAACAAAGGCAAGATTCATCTGCCGCTCATAGTTCCAGGAGAACTCCATCTGGAAGGAGCGCCAGAAGACCCGGCGTAGATCGCGCGGCGTAATACGGGCCTCTTCCTGCGCCTGCGGCTGCAGAGTTTCTTCAGAAATCATCTTCGTCGTCATCGCTGACTCCTTGTTCTGTCGTCGTACGAGGTGAGCTCAACGCGGTGACGTTAACCATGACCACCGCCACAATAGCGCCGAGAATGGCGATGCCGGTTACCGGAATTTTCAGGTAGGCCATCAGCACGAAACCGAGGAAAAAGTACGGCGCAACTTTCTTATTAATCAGTAGTCTGGCGAGCATTGCGAAGCCGAGGGCCGGAATGATGCCAGTGGCGACGCTGAGCCCGTGTTTGATAAATTCCGGGATCGTGTCAAGCAGGGATTTCACCGCATTGCTGCCGACCAGGAATGACACGGTGACCACCGTGGCGAGCATCAGCGACAGCCCGAAGCCAGCAATCAAATGCATACGTTCAATGCCGCGGGTATCCGCCCGCTCCGCATAGCCGTCAGCCTTCTGGCTGAGCATCGGAATAAACATCCCCAGATAGACGTTTTTCAGGATCAGCGTCAGGGTGGCGATGGGCAGTCCAAGCAGCAGCGCCGTTTCCGTTCCCGCGCCGGAGGTAATGGCGAACGCCACGCCGAGAATACCGCCGGTTACTACATCAGGCGGAATCGATGCGCCGACCGAGAAAGAGCCAATAAAGGCCAGCTCAAGCGTCGCGCCCATGATGACGCCGGTTTGTACATCCCCCAGCACCAGCCCGGTCAGCAGCCCGGTCACGATAGGCCGCGAAATCAGCGACGTTCCTAATGCATATTCCGATTGCGCGATAAACGCCACCAGCCCCAGTAAGAGAGCCTCTACCATAATCTGTCCTCCGCGGAATTAAACGCATTCCGCAAAAAGCTGTTTGCGGTCGTTAGGGACCTGGCGAATCTCAACTTCGACGCCTTTCCCAACCAGTTGCTGCAGTTGCTCTATTTCCTCCGGGAGTAAATTAATCGCCTTAGAGATATTTTTACTGCCCTCTTTGGCTTTAATTCCGCCGAGATTAATACTTTTAATTTCCTCGACGGCGCTGGCAATCCGCCAGGCATCATTTACCGATTCCACGACGATAAACAGATTATATTTGTCGGTCACGCCGCTTTTTATCGATTCAATAGAGTCGTTAATATTTTTAATCACCAGTTTGACTGAAGGGGGTTTAGCGAGCTTAATCGTCGTTTTCCGTAGCTCATCATCTGGGACATTATCGTTGGCAATTAAAATGCAATCAGCGCCGACATACTGCGTCCAGGAAAAGGCAACCTGGCCGTGAAGTAATCGATGGTCAACCCTTAATAGCGTAATCATAGTGTTCCCTCATTTCAGAAGTCTTTATCAATAGTCATCGCACTGGCAATCGTCTGATTGCAGTACTGAATGCTCTCTTTGGCGCTTATTAATGCTTCAGAAATTAATTTTTCGGTATTCTCTTCGCCAGCTGAAATGAGCAAATCAATAATCAACGGCAGATTTAAGCCGGACAATAAATGAAAGTGCGGGCGCGATAGAAAGCGCACAAATTCATTATTGACGCTACCGGCGAAAATATCCGTAATCACAATCAGCTCATCCTGGGCGGGAAAACGCGCCAGCAGCGTCTCCACCTGCTGCGTGAGGTCGGCCTCCTCCTCGACGTAGGCGCACAGGGTATGAATATCCGGCTGTTTACCGAGGATCAGCTCCACGGAGTTCAGCAAACCGTTAGCAAAGGTGCCATGGCTGGCAAAAATATAGTGTCGTTTCATCCTTACCTCGAAAGCGCATTCCACTGCTTTCTTGATTGCAACCGGCGTGCCAGAAACAGTGGCGCGCCGGCTAGCGCAAGGATCAACTAATGAAGGGGATTAAAACTCTTGATCTTCCTGAATAAATTCAGTTTCCCGCGTCAGAATATCGTGAATGTAGTACAGCTCTACGGCGGGGATTTTGACACTATATCCACTCTCTATGACACTAAAAGCCTCGCGGAGCGTCGCCAGCTCGCTCTGCGGACACTGCCTTCCGGAATAATGGGATGGCGAGGCGTTGCGGATCAGGCGCTCTATCAGACAGCTGATATGCACATACAGCGCTACCTTGCGATCGTTAGGCACATCGCAGCCGGCCAGATGCTCATAGCGCAGTAAAAACTGCTCAACCTGATTGATCACTTTACCGGTATCGAGGATCGTCACCGACTCGATCACCCGGCGCAGCGAGAAATTCTTCAGGATCAGGTTATTGATTTCGCTGACCTGCTCAGCGGTGGCCAGCTCGCCGAAGATGCGCATCAGCGGGCGGCTCCCTTCGCCGGAGATTAACGAATCCAGCGAAATCCACGGCAGATCGGCAAGCTGCGGGTCCAGGGTTCCGACGATCGCCAGCACCTCATAGCGGCTCAGCATCGGCTGCCGCCGCGCGGGATCGGCGAGCGTCTCCACATCGCATGCCACAATATCGATCCCCAGCGCTTCAGGGATGCTGGCTTTTAACAGCGCCGACAGATTCGCCGCCGCTCCCAGGCCGGTGGCGCAGGTCGTAAGAATCGCCCGCGGTTTGTCCGCTTGCGGGTAATAGAGCTGATGCTCGATCGCGAGGTCACCGCGGATCTCCCGGACGATATCTTCCAGCATGTCGCCCAGCAAAATTCGCTCGCCGACGTACATCGCCATCCCGGTCGAGACGTTATTAATTATCGCCATCGGCGTCGTCAGCCGACGGTTAAAATGGCTATGAATGGCGTTCAGCGAACCCATATCGACCAGGATGACCAGTCCGGAGGCCAGCGCGTGACTCTCAATATAGGCCATCACCTGGTTAGCAATAGCCTCCGGCGTGACATCAAGCGGCATATCGAATGACTCAAACAGCTGGCTTTTCAGCAACCGGTTCGCCACGTTAGCGATACTGCTGGCGGTGGCGTAACCGTGGGCGAGGATAATTGCCCGGGTCACCTGCTGCTGGCTAATGGCGCCATTTTTCTGTAACCACAGCACCAGTAACAACAGGTCAATACGTCGGGGTTCAATGTCCAGCTTCAGCGCCAGCGCGGCGAGGATCTCTTCACAAAAGCGATACAGCAACGGATATTTTTGCGCCAGGAAATCCTCCAGCTGGCGGCTTTTCTCGTTGCTCATCGTCGACTGCGCCTGGCGGGAACGATGAATCAGGTAGTGGCTTAGAGCATAAATACAGTTGCCGTTAAACTGGATATTGAAGCGCTTTTCAAGGCGATAAAATTCCTCCCGCACCTGATGCGTTATCAGCAGCAGCATATGCGAACTCTGGGTATCGTGATTATCAAATATCAGCCGATCGAAGAGGGTTTCAATCTCCTCGCCCATGCTTTTTTGCGCTTCTTCCCAGAGCCTTTTTTTGCTCAGCACCGCCTCATACAGCGCGAGAACGCGGCACTGAGTATCATAAATCAGCCCCTGAACCGGGTCGCGCGCGCGCAGCAGCCAGACCAGGCTGGTCTGCGGTTCGATAAGCAGCGGCTCTTCATGGCCCATCGGTTCACTAAGCGCCGGCGTCGCGGCCATGATATTTTCCGGCAGATCGTGCAGCGTGACGTTCAGCTTCTCGCTGCCCGGAGCCCTGGCCCAGGCTGACGCAACGGCGTACTTAATCACGTTTTTTAGCTCACCGACGTTACCGCGATATACGTAGTGCGTCAGCACCTGCAAAAGCCGGGGCGTCAGCTGCAGCCGGGCGGCGAGCGTGCGCGCCTCCTGCCAGAAAAACTGCAGCGTGAGCGCTTCTTTCTCGTGGCGGCTGCGGGTCTGTAAATCAGGCAGGCTAACGAGGATCGGGATACGACGAATAAAGGTGGTCAGAAACGTGCTGTGAATATCTTCGGTAGTGGCAAACACCAGCCGCAGGGATATCGGCATCCCCTGCGCCGTTTCTCCCAGCCGATAGATCTCTTTGCGATCCAGCCAGGTGAAGAGCTTCTCCTGTCCCTGCGCATCCAGGCGGTGGACTTCATCGAGAAACAGCACGCCGCCGTTTGCCGCTTCAAACGCCCCGGCTTTATCGCCCTGCGCGCCGGTAAACGCGCCTTTCACGTAGCCAAACAGGTTGGCGGCCAGCAGCTCCGGGTTGCTGGCATACTGGGCGCAGTTGAAGCTGACAAAGGGCGCATCGGGCGGCAGCAGTCCCTGGGCGATGGCAAACTCATGCATCAGCTCCGCCATATAGCTTTTGCCAGTTCCGCTGTCGCCGACGATCAGTAGCGGCAGGCCACCGTTGGGATAAAACAGCGCGGTTTTCATCTGTTCGATCGGCTTGCGCAGGCTACCGTCATGGCCGGTAAGCAATGAAAAATGATCCGCCTGCTCCGGCTGTCGATCGCTCTCCGCGAGCAGCTCCACCATGCTGGCGTACTCGCTGCGGGAAAGGGGGAAAAACTGCTGGCAGAAGGTGGCTTTATGGAAAAAATAGACCGGACGGGTATTAATCTTTACCAGCACATCCTGGGCCACCAGCTGATTCAGATAGTGGCTGGCGGTATTTCTTTGCATGGCAAAACGCCGGGCCAGGTAGCCGGCGGTGAAGACCTCGCTCAGGTTATCCGGATCAAAAAAATCGGTCTGATTTTGCAGAAAAGCCAATAGTTCCGTTTTACGCATCGCATCCCCCTCTTCACCTTACAGGGGCTTATGATGCGGGAAATCCGCCAACCATTGGCGCTTAATTTATTTTTTGCGGTTCAGAGCACAAAAAAAACGGCGCCCAAATCCGCGGACGCCGCACAACAAACCGACTACAGCCGCCTCAGGGCCTCCCGCATCCCCGCGCTCAAAATCATTTCCAGATACCGCGTAACCTGATCGGCAAGCCCCGGAACGGTCGTCAGATCTTCACCCCAGTGCGCTGCATCCTGCAGGACTTCCGTGACCAGTTCATGCAGCGGGCGGCCGCGCGCCACCTGCGCCCATCCTTCGGCAAAACGGGTTAGCCAGACGTCATCATCCTGCAGCGGATAGGTCTGTCCCTCGCGCTGGCCGCGATAGAAGGCGATGAGCGCCGCCAGGGCAAACGTTAGCCGCGGCGGGATCGCGCCGTGCCGGCGAATATTCGTCAGCAGCTGCGGCAGGATCCGGGTACGAAACTTAGTCATGCCGTTCAGGGCGATGGAGAGCAGCTGATGGCGAATCCAGGGATTAAGAAAGCGCCCGGTCACGGCATCGGCAAACTGCCGTAGCTCATCGGCGGGTAAATCCAGCGCCGGGATAATCTCCTCGTCGATAGTTTGCTGCACATAATGGCGTATGGCCTGATCATGCATCGCTTCGCCAACAGTATCGACACCGCACAGCCACGCCACCGGCACCAGCGCGGTATGCGCGCCGTTAAGAATGGCAACCTTGCGCTCTTTGTAGGGCCGGATATCCTCTACGATACGGATATTGAGCGGGTAGCGATCTAGCCGCAGCGTCTCCGCCAGCGCCTGCGATCCCTGGATGACGAATAACCAATAGTATTCGGCGGTATCCAGGAAAGCATCATGGTAGCCCAGTTCCGCCTCCAGCTTTGCCGCTTCCTCGCGCGGATAGCCGGTGACGATACGGTCAACCAGCGTTGAACAAAATGTATTGGCGGTCTCAACCCAGACGCGAAAAGCCGCGGGCAGTTGCCACTCATCGGCGTAGCGTAGCACCAGCGCCTTCAGGGCTTCGCCGTTGTAGTCGATCAGCTCACAGGGGATAATCGTCCACCCCTTATCCGCTGCGCCGTTGAAATGGCGGAAACGTTCGAGCAGCAGCTGGGTCATCTTCGCCGGAAAGCTGACCGGCGGCTTATCGTCAGGCCGGTCCCCGGCATGATAGCTAATACCCGCTTCAGTGGTATTTGAAAATACGAACTCAATCGCCGGATTACGAGCCAGCGCCAGATAGCCAGCAAAATCCTGCCAGGGGTTGATCTCGTTATTAACGGAGCGAATAATCCGCGCTTCGCTCACCGCCTCGCCACGTTCGTCCAGCCCGCGGATCACCGTGGTGTAAAGTCCATCCTGGGTATTGAGCGACGGCGGAAACTCGGTGTTAATCGGGCGAATAATGGTCACCCCTGCCGCCAGATCGGTTTGCTCATTCAGCCGATCCAGCTGCCAGTCGATAAACGCCCGCAGGAAGTTGCCCTCGCCGAACTGAATCACGCGCGTCGGGTAGTGCGGCCCGGGAAAATCTTGTCTGTTTAACGATTTCATAGCCTTTCCTGCTAAAAATGAATGACGCCTTTAATAAGCTGGCGATTGTTAATCACTTCGCTTTCGTAAATCTCGGCCAGCGACCTGAAATCGTAACGGTGGGTCAGCATCATTCTGGCGGTCACTTTTCCCTCAGCCATTAGACGTCCGACTTTGGCGAAATCCTCTTCCGTCGCATTACGGCTGCCCATCATGGTTGTCTCTTTCTTATGAAACTCCGGGTCCGGGAACTGCAGTTCACCTTTAAACAGGCCAACAAAAATGATGCTGCCGCCGTGACGGATTAAATTCACCGTGTTGTTCATCGCCTGCTGATTCCCCGTGGCATCGATCACCTTCTGCGCCAGCGAACCACCAAACATGTCACACAGCTGCTCGGTGAATTGCGGGTCAGAAGGGTCGAGCGTGGCCAGACCAAGGTGCTGCGCCACATGGTCGCGCCGCGCCGGGCTGGTATCCGCCACCACCACCTGCGCCCCGTCGGCTTTAGCGATAGCCGCCGCCCCGAGACCAATGGGTCCCGCACCGACCACCAGCACCTGCTCTCCCGGCTGGATAGCGGCGCGACGCACCGCGTGGGCGCTGATGGCGAAAGGCTCAATCAGCGCTGCGGCTTCCGGCTCGACGTCATCCACCACCAGCAGATTTTTTACCGGCACGCAGAGGTACTCGCTAAACCCGCCGTCCCGATGCACGCCGATCACCGAAATTTTCTCGCAGCAATTAGTCCTGCCGCTCAAACAGGCCGGACACTGACGGCAGGCAACGTAAGGTATGACGACTACCTGCTGTCCGCTTTTCAAGTTAAGAATATTTTTACCGAGACCGATAATCTCGCCGCATATTTCATGTCCGAGCACGCGTGGATAACTAAAAAAAGGTTGATTCCCTCCCCAGGCGTGAATATCCGTACCACAAATCCCCACCGTTTTTATTTTAATGAGCACTTCATCATCACCGGGAATGGGAATCTGGCGTTTTTCCCAGCGCAATATTTTAGGTTCCTGACAAACTAATGTATTCATCGACGTCATAATAATTGCCTCCGTATTTGTTGGCTTAGATATCGATGAAAAACAGAGGTGAGAATAAATTCATTGCAAAAATTGTGAAATCTCACGCACAAAACTGTTTTAAATCCGGCTTTAATAGCTAAAAAAATGGAGATGTATAATGAGCCGCTCGCAAAACCTTCGTCACAACGTCATTAACCAGGTCATTAACGATATGGCGCGCGGCTTTCTTCCGTCGCCGCTGCCCTCACAAAGTGCGCTGGCGGAGATGTACAACATCAGCCGCACCACCGTGCGCCATATCCTCAGCCACCTGTGCGAGCGGGGCGTATTGCGTCAGAACGCTCGGGATTATCAGATCCTTCGCCAGCCGGAGATGCAGGACGGCTTCGATGGCTCCAGCGCCTCGCTGGCCGAGCAGAACCGTCTCTTTGAGCAGGCGTTTTTCACCATGATTAACCAGCGCCAGCTGCGCGCCGGAGAGATGTTTTCCGAGCTGCAGCTGGCGCGTGCTGCCGGCGTCAGTCCGGTCGTAGTGAGGGAATTTCTGTTGAAATTCAGCCGCTACAACCTGATTGAAAGCGAAAAGCGCGGCCAGTGGAACATGAAGAAATTTGAGCAATCCTGGGCTGAGCAGCTGTTCGAGCTGCGGGAAATGCTGGAAACCCACGCGCTTCAGCATTTTCTCAATCTCCCGGACAACGACGCCCGCTGGCTGCAGGCGAAAACTCTGCTTGAGCGCCATCGCGCACTGCGTGACAGCATCGGCGACAGCTTTCGTATGTTTTCCCAGCTCGATCGCGACTTTCACTCGCTGCTCCTGTCCGCGGCTGAGAATATATTTTTCAATCAATCGCTTGAGATTATTTCCGTGATTTTCCACTTTCACTATCAGTGGGATGAGAGTGACCTTAAACAGCGTAATATCATCGCCATTGATGAACATATGACCATCCTGAGCGCGCTTATCTGCCGCAGCGATCTGGACGCCAATCTGGCGCTGCGTAACCACCTGAACTCGGCGAAGCAATCGATGATTAACTCGCTCAGGCAGAGCGAATCCCTGGCTCATTAAGTACCGATTAAAAACAGAAAATGATTATCAGCAGCACAGTTCTCAAAACATAATCCAGTGCCAGAAAAAAGGTTATTTATGCTGAAAACAAGTCGACTTACTTTACTGTGAAATAGGTGGGTGGGTTTAAACCATTCGATGTCACTTGTCGTTCAAATAGAATAACCAGGAGTCAGGCGTGGAATCACGAAATATAACTATCGACCCGCAGACAACCTTTGATAAAGGAAAGGCGGAGACTGCCAGCGTTCCGTTAAATAATACGTTAACGCGCAGCGCGCGCATTAAAAAAATTCAGACAACGGCAATGATCCTGTTATTTCTGGCGGCGGTGATTAACTACCTCGACAGAAGTTCATTGTCCGTCGCGAACTTAACGATTCGCGAAGAGCTGGGGCTCAGCGCCACCGAAATCGGCGCATTGCTGTCCGTTTTCTCGTTGGCCTACGGCATCGCCCAGCTCCCCTGCGGGCCGCTGCTGGACCGTAAAGGCCCGCGCATCATGCTGGGGCTGGGCATGTTTTTCTGGTCGCTGTTCCAGGCGGTCTCCGGGATGGTGCATAGCTTTACCCAGTTCGTGCTGGTGCGTATCGGCATGGGGATCGGCGAAGCGCCGATGAACCCGTGCGGCGTCAAGGTGATCAACGACTGGTTTAATATTAAAGAGCGCGGCCGCCCGATGGGCTTCTTTAACGCCGCCTCGACGATTGGCGTCGCGATCAGCCCGCCGATCCTTGCCGCGATGATGCTGATGATGGGCTGGCGCTGGATGTTCATTACCATCGGCGTGCTGGGGATCTTCGTCGCTATCGGCTGGTATATGCTCTATCGCAACCGGGAGGATGTCCCCCTCACCGCCGATGAGCAGGCCTACCTTAATGCCGGAAGCGTCAACGTTCGCCGCGACCCGCTGAGCTTTGCCGAATGGCGCAGCCTGTTTAAAAACAAAACCATGTGGGGAATGATGCTGGGCTTCAGCGGCATCAACTATACCGCCTGGCTGTATCTGGCCTGGCTGCCGGGCTACCTGCAAACGGCGTATAACCTCGATCTGAAAAGTACCGGGTTTATGGCCGCCATTCCTTTTCTGTTCGGCGCCGCCGGTATGCTCATCAACGGTTACGTTACCGACTGGCTGGTTAAAGGCGGCATGGCGCCGATCAAAAGCCGTAAAATTTGTATTATTGCCGGGATGTTCTGCTCCGCCGCGTTTACGCTGATCGTGCCGCATGCCACCACCTCTATCGCTGCAGTGCTGTTAATTGGCATGGCGCTGTTCTGCATCCACTTTGCCGGTACTTCCTGCTGGGGATTGATTCACGTCGCGGTGGCATCAAGAATGACCGCGTCCGTCGGCAGCATCCAGAACTTCGCCAGCTTTATCTGCGCCTCCTTCGCGCCGGTAGTGACCGGGTTTATTGTCGATACCACCCACTCATTCCAGCTGGCGCTGGTGATCTGCGGCTGCGTCACCGCCCTCGGCGCGCTGGCCTATATCTTCCTGGTCCGTCAGCCGATTAGCGACCCGCGTAACGGCTGAATCTTAACGCCCTGCTGATGGCAGGGCGCTCAGCGTTGCGCTCATTTCATACTGTTTTAATACCCCAGGCGTATAGCCGGCGGTCTGGAACAGGGGCGTAAAGCGTTCCGGGATGGTCACCGAGGTCCCGAGCCCTGGAAACTGTCGGGCAAGCGCCATCAGCATTTCCCGCCCTAGCCCGCGCCCGCGTGCGGCGGGCTCGACCCATAAAAACTGCAGCTGCGGCCTGCTGGATAAGGTCGCCAGCACGGCGAAAGCCTGCTGATGGAGGCTCAGCGCCCGGCACGGCAGGGTGCTGAAGGTGAGCGGGTCCATCAGCCACGGCAGCTGGCCATTAAGCTCGGCGCCGGCCCTGCGCGTCAGCGCCAGCACGTCATACTCCTGCAATACGGATGACTCCTCGCTCGCGGTCTGCGCGCTCAGATAGCCGCACAGCCCGTGCCGCACCTCGAAGCCCAGCGAGTGATACAGCGCTACCGCCGCGTGGTTATCGCGAATAACCTCCAGCCACATCCGCCGTACGCCCTGCTCGCGCAATGCATCCAGCAGCGACCCCATCAGCCGGCGTCCGACGCCCTTTCCGCGATACGCGGGTCGCATCGCAAATGCCGCCAGCCTGGCTTCATCGCCGCGCCGGGCGACAACGGCCATCGCCGCAGGGACATCACCATCCAGCCAGACGCAGGAATCCAGCAGGCTCAGCCCTTCGGCGCTAAAACGCTCGACAAAAACCTCTACCGACAGCGTGACGGGAACCAGGTAATCTTCGAAACAGTCGCAAAGGATCGTCGTCAGCTGCGCGACGCTAAACTGAGTGGCGGAAACGGCGGTAAGCTCCATACATTTCTCCCGGAGGCTGCTATGCTGAGGTGATGAAAACTAACACTATAACCGCCGCCGCGACGTTACGCCTGACTGAGGAGAGAGACATCCCTCTTCTGCCCGCCATTGAGCGCTCGGCGGCCCAGGCTTTTCGCCAGATTCCGGCGCTGGCCTGGCTGGCGGAAAGCGAAGTGATAAGCCCCGAGCGCCACCGCCTGTTCCTTGAAACTGACCACAGCCTGCTGGCCGTGGCCGATGACCAACCGATAGGCTTCCTGCTGAGCGAACCGCTGGATGATGCGCTGTTTATCGTCGAGATCGCCGTTCATCAGGCATGGCAGGGGCGAGGCATTGGCCGCATGATGCTGGAGCAGGTCATTGAGACAGCCCGCCAGGCGGCTTATCCGGCGGTCACGCTCACCACCTTCCGCGATGTGCCCTGGAACGCGCCGTTTTACACGCGACTGGGGTTTTCAATGTTAAGTGAGCGAAGACTACTGGCGGGACTGGCGGCGAAAAGGGAGCTGGAAACGGAACACGGTCTGCCGCCGGAGACGCGCTGCGCCATGCGCCTAACGCTGTAGCCTCCGGCGCTGATTTCAGCGGCGGAATATGGTACAAAGTATCATTGATAACTTACCTGTTGATACCCGTATGTCCTGGTCAATCGATATCATTTCCTGCATAACCGATCGCTTTGTGGAACTCACGGCGACCGAAAAGCGCATCGCGCAGTTCATTCTCGATGATGTCGCGGCGGCGGCGGAGCTGCCCATCGCGGAGATGGCGCGTCTGACCCACACCAGCCAGGCCTCCGTTACCCGCTTTGCCCGGGCGCTCGGCTGTAAAGACGTCCGCGAGCTGAAGATGAGGCTCGCGCAATCTCTGGCGGTCGGACAGCGATTTATCCTCGATGTCCCGGACCTTGAGGGCGTACAGGGGATCTACGAGTCGATCATCGGCGTGCTGGAAACCAACCGCCGGGCGCTGGACATTGAAGCGCTGAAGCGTGCGGTGAGCTGGCTGAGCGACGCGCGGCAGATCCTGGCGCTCGGGATGGGCGGCGGCTCTACCATCTGCGCTCAGGAGATCCAGTATCGCCTGTTTCGCCTCGGCCTCCCGGTTGTCAGCCAGAACGACGGTCTGCTGGTGCGCATGATGAGCTCGGCGGTGACGCCAAAGGATGTGGTTATCGTGCTGTCGTTGGGCGGCTATACCCAGGAAATCATCGAGAGCGCGGCGATTGCCAGGCAGTACGGCGCAAAGGTCATTGCCATCACCCCCGGCGGAACGCCGCTGGCGGAGCAGGCGGATCTGGTGCTGCCGCTGCTGGTGCGCGAAAACGACTACATTTTCAAGCCCAGCACTTCACGCTATGCGATGCTGGCGATGGTTGACGTGCTGGCCACCGAACTGGCGATGGCCAACAAAACTCAGGCAAAAGGCAGATTGCGCCGGATTAAGCTGGCGCTCGACAGCCACCGCGGCGGCGTCGATCGCCAGCCGCTGGGCGATTAACCGCAGCGGGCGGCGGCGATAAACCTCTCCGCCTGCTGACGGGTACGTTCCACGGCCTGCCCGGCGCGATACAGATCGCTTCCCAGGCCAGCGCCGGCGCACCCGGCCTCTACCCAGCTTGCCAGATTCTCCGGCGTCACGCCGCCGACCGCCAGCACCGGCACCTCCGACGGCAGCACCGCTTTCAGCGCCCGAATGTAGTCCGGGCCAAAAGTGGAAGACGGGAAAATTTTCAACCACTGCGCCCCGGCATCCAGCGCGTTAAACGCCTCGGTCGCGGTGGCGCACCCGGCGCAAACCCGCATTCCGCGCGCCACCGCCCGGCGGATCGTCGTCGGCTCAGTATTCGGCGTCACGATAAGCTTCGCTCCGGTATCGGCCAGAAAATCGACCTGTTCCACCTTAAGTACCGTTCCCGCGCCAATCACCGCCTGCTCGCCAAAGCGCGCGACCATCTGCGGAATACTCTGCTGCCAGTCCGGCGAATTGAGCGGAATTTCGATATAGCGAAATCCTGCCTCTATCAGCGTCTCAATATGCTCCGCTGCCTCAGCGGGGCGAATACCGCGTAAAATCGCCACCAGTTTAATCTTGTCCATGCATTATCCTCGCCATGCCGCTCAGCAGCGCCTCATCGCCGCTGCAGCTGTTAACCGTCATTCCGCGCGCCTTCATCGCCCGACTGTAGCGGGCATTCAGCGCCGGGTCGCCAACCAGCGTGACGCCAGAGGTACGGTAACGCTCCCCCAGGGTCGCCACTTCCGCGCCAATCAGCAGCCCGGAGAGATAGTCGCTGACCGAGGTCGCGGCCAGGCCTCCCAGCACCCGGGCGGCCCTGGCGACAAACAGTTCGCTAATCAGCGACGGCTGCGCCAGTCCTTTTTCCAGCCCCCGTTCAAACGCCGTCTCGTCCGGCTGCTGGACCGGCAGCCCTTTGCCGATCAGCGATTGCGTCATCAGCAGATGATGCAGTTCACCGGTCATCGCCGTGGCAAAATGACGCACCGCGCCGTTCGCCACCTGTACCCATTTGCAGTGGGTGCCCGGCAGCACGTAACACTCCGCCGGCGCCAGCTGCCAGGCCCCCAGCAGCTGCGTCTCTTCGCCGCGCATCACGTTGAAATCCCCGTCCTGTTCAATCTTGAGGCCGGGAATAATCCACACGCCTTCAGCAACGGCGCATAGCTGCTGCCCTGGCGCGTCGATCGCTGCCGGACAGTCCAGATACGGCACCGCTTGCCAGCCCGCATCGCTGCCGATCATCCCGGCCATCAGCACCGGCAGCGCCTCCGCGCCGCGCCAGGGGGCCAAATGCTCCGCGAATACGTCGGCAGGCGCTCGTCCGTTCAGGCGGGTGATACCCAGCGGCAGCTGCTTTGTTTCGACGCACTGGCCATTGCGAATCAGCCAGCCGCGCAGCTGGGTAGAGCCCCAGTCGACGGCAATATAGTCCTTCATTGTGCTTCTCCTGAGACCTGCACCGTCGTCTTCGCCGGCATCGCCTGCCCTTCACGCTCCTGCGTGATCATTTCCAGCGCCTGCTCACGGCTAACTTTGCTGGCTGGCGTCAATAGGGTGACAAAAATCGCGAAAACAAAGCTGCCGACGACCGACGGAATGCACGGGTTCCCCCAGTAAGCCAGCCAGTCGGCTTTCATCAGAACCACAAGAGAAACCAGCATGCCGCTCAGCAGCGCGGTAAACGCGCCCTGCCAGTTGAAGCGCAGCCAGAAGCGGCCGAGAATCGAACAGACGAACAGACCGGACATCAGCATGGAGATCATTTTGGTGATATAGCTGATGATATCGTTCGAGGTCAGGGCGAAAATCATCGCCAGGCCGATAACGAACGCCAGCATCCAGCGGGAGAGCGTTATCGCTTTATCCGCCGGGGGCATTTTCCCGGTGATGAGGGTATAAACATCACGCATCATGATGGCCACGGCGGCTATCGCGTCAGAGCTGGCCGAGGACATGGTGGCCGAAAGCCCGGCAATCAGCACCACCAGCCCGAGGATCGCCGGTAAGAAGCTGGTGGCGAACAGGAAGGCGTAATTACTGTTCTCGAGATTGGGGTTCATGGTCCATGCCGCCATGCCGATAATCGCCGGCAGCACCGAGAAAAACAGATACAGCACGCCGGTATAGACAAACGAGCGGCGCACCGAAGAGACATCTTTCCCCGAGTAAATACGCTGGCGATAGGAAGGGGTCGCCAGCACGCCGACGCCGATGACCATCGCCAGCGATAGCGCCGGAATGGCCCCCAGCTTATCGACCGCAAACAGGCTCATCGCCTTGGGATCCATCGCCTGGACGATGGCATCCCATCCCCCGACGTGAACCACCGCCAGAATAGCCATCAGGATAAAACCGAAAAACAGAATTAATGCCTGAATGGTATCCGTCCACACCACCGCAGAATAACCGCCGATGATGACGTAAATCGCAAAGGCCAGAGCGATAATAATTTTCGCTAGCGTCAGATTTATTCCCGTCGCCCAGGATAAATACATGCTGCCGCCAAGAATATGCGCCCCCAGCCAGCCAATAGAGGCCACAAATATCATTATGCCGACGATATTTTTAATTAAATGACTACCGCCGGTATAATAAGAGAGCTCTTCGCTCATGGTCATAAAGCGCAGCTTGCGCACCGGGGCGAACAGCCAGGCCACCAGCAAAATACCGATGGCCCCGCCCACGCCGTACAGCATCCCGGCCCAGCCGTTGCTGTAGCCGAAGCCAACAGCGCCCATGCTTGAACCGGTGCCCACCATGGTCGCCACGGTAGAGCCCAGGGTCAGAAACAGCGGTAAGGAACGGCCACCGAGTAAAAAATCTTCTCCGCTTTTTTGATTACGCGACACGTACCAGCCAAGCCAAATCATGGCCAGCGCGTAAATAATAAAGCCGACTAAAAAGATATGACTATTCATAATTCACATCCTGCCAGTTGAGTAGGTAAAAGGTAAAAGGCTACGAAGCGCTGAATGAATTCAGCGCTCAAAAATCCTGTTTATATTTCTGGTTAATAAATTTTTATACGCGAGCCGCGTTATAACAGGTCACATCCACTTCAACTTTACAATCCACTACCAGGTCCGCTACGCAGCAGATACGGGCAGGCGGATTGTCGCCAAAGAACTCGCGGAATACTTTATTGAAAGACTGAAAATAGCGCGCATCGGTGAGGATCACCTTGACGTGCACCACGTCGGCCAGGGTGTAGCCCGCTTCGGTCATGATATCCACACAGTTCTGAATCGCCAGACGCGCCTGGTCAACGATGCCCCCTTCCACCACTTCACCCTCCTTCATCGGCGTCTGGCCGGAAACGTACAGCCAGCCCCCCGCCTCCACCGCGCGCGCGAACGGCAGATGCTGCCCACCGGTCCCGGTACCGCCCTCAACGCCATAACGTTTAATGCTCATTTTTCTCTCCTTAGTTCATTCGGCGGCGCAGGAAACGCCCTGCGCGCCCGGTAATCTTTTTATCGCTGCCGTAGCTCATCACGCCGTTAACCATCACTGCCTCGATACCGTCCGCCGGTTGTTTCGGATCGGAGAAGCTGGCGACATCGCGCACCGTCTGCGGATCAAACAGCACCAGATCGGCAAAATAGCCCACTTTCACCAGCCCACGCTCTGCCAGCTGGAAACGCGCCGCCGACAGACCGGTCATTTTGTGGATAGCGGTGGTCAGCGGAAACAGCCGTTCATCTCGGCAGTAGTGGCCCAGGACCCGCGGAAACGCGCCCCATAGCCGCGGGTGCGGCATCGGGTCGTTCGGCAGACCGTCTGAGCCGATCATGGTCACCGGATAACGCAGTACCCGCCGCACGTCCTGCTCGTCCATGTTGTAGTAGATGGCGCCTGCAGGCATCAGCCGCGCCGCCGCCTCGTGCAGGCTAACCTGCCAGCCGTCAGCAATCTGCTGCAGGGTTTTTCCGGCCTGCTCGGGCTGCGCCTCCGACCAGGTAATGACGATATCGAACTCATCGGTGACCTGCTTCATATCCAGCGTCGACGAGCTGGCAGAATAGGGGTAGCAGTCGCAGGCGATCTCCTGGCGCTGGCGCATCTCATCGAAGAAAGCCAGCGTCTCCTTCGTGCGACCCCAGTTTTTCGCGCCGGCGCACTTATGGTGCGATACCACCACCGGTACGTTACCGTGGCGGCCAATGCGGAACGCCTCGTCGAGCGCCTCCAGAATCGGTTCGAACTCCGAACGCAGGTGGGTAGTATAAATTCCCCCTTCTGCCGCCAGCTCCTCGGCCAGCGCCATCACCTCTTCAGTAGTGGACTGAAACGCGCTGGCGTAGGCCAGCCCGCTACTCAGCCCCAGCGCGCCCTGACGCAGCGCGTCGCGCAGCTGCACCCGCATTCCGGCAATCTCGATCTCCGTCGCCGGGCGGAACAGATCGTCCATATGGTTATTACGCAGCGCGGTATGGCCAATCAGCGTGCCGACGTTTAATGACGGCTTCGCCGCCGCCACCGCGTGGGCATAAGCGTCAACAGTGGGATAAACAAAGTGCTCCGCCTCACCCAGAAGATTCATCGGGTCCGGTACGCCGTCGCGCATGGTCGCCGTCGCCGCGCTGATCCCGCAGTTGCCGACAATCACCGTCGTCACCCCCTGGCTCAGCTTCGGTAAATACTCCGGCATACGGATGACGTTGATATCATCATGGGTATGCACATCGATAAATCCGGGAGCCAGCACGCGCCCCTGCCCGTCAATCACCTGCTCCGCCGCCAGGTTCAGCGCCGGGGCCATATCCACAATTCGATCGCCCTTCACCGCCACGTCGCCGCGAAACTGTGGTCCGCCGCTGCCGTCAATGACCGTGACGTTTTTGAAAAGCCAGTTAACTTTCATCGCAATTACTCCCTTTCAACTCTGCCGACAAGTAAACCATTTACAAGGCGGAAAAACAGTGGAAAACTACGCAAAAACCAGATCAAATTGTGATACTTTTATTCACAAACGACATAAACAAATTATATATTCTATATATTTCAATTAATTAAATTTGATACTTAGCTTTAATCCGATCTTAAACCCTAAAAGGATAGTGTTATGAAATACCATTCCGATACGCTTATTCCGCACAAAGCCGCCATAATGTCCGCACCGGCCAATCTGCTGGCGGAGGAGGTTTGCCTTCCGGCCGCGCTGCTGAAAAAAACGGCGCTGGAAAATAACATCGCCTGGATGCAGCGTTACGCCGACGCGCGCGGCGTCTCGCTGGCCCCGCACGGTAAAACAACGATGACGCCGTGGATTTTTCAGGCGCAGCAGCGGGCGGGCGCATGGGGAATCGGCGTGGGCAGCGCCTGGCAGGCCAGCGCGGCGATGGCCAGCGGCGTTGAGCGCGTCCTGATGGTCAATCAGCTGGTCGGCAGGGCGAATATGCAGGCGGTATCGCGCCTGAAAGCGCATTACCGTACGGCGGAGTTTATCTGCTGCATCGATAGCCTTGCCAACGCCCGCGCGCTGTCGACTTTCTTCGACGAACGGCGGCAAACGCTGGACGTGCTGATTGAACTGGGCGTGGCCGGTGGGCGCTGCGGCTGCCGCAGCGTTGAGGATGCGCTGGCGCTGGCGCAGGCTGCGGCGGAACTTCCGGGCCTCAGGCTGCGCGGTCTCGAACTGTATGAAGGGGTGTTACACGGCGACGATCCGCAGCCGCAGGTGGAGGCTCTGCTGCGCCAGGCCGCCGGTTTGGCCTGCCGGATGGAACATCTGGTTGAGGGGGAGTTTGTGCTGACCGGAGCCGGTACCGTCTGGTACGACGTGGTGTGCAATATCTGGCTGGCGGCGAAGAAACCGGCGCGCTGCCGAATCGTTATCCGCCCCGGGTGCTATATCACCCACGACCGCGGGATCTACGATATCGCGCAGAAAGCACTGGTGGCCCGCGATCCGATCGCCTGCGATCTGGGCGGTGATTTAACCTCAGCGCTGGAGCTGATGGCGATGGTCCAGTCGGTGCCAGAAGCCGATCGCGCGGTGGTGAACTTCGGCAAGCGCGACTGCGCCTTTGACGCCGGCCTGCCGCAGCCTGTGGCCCGCTATCGCAACGGCGCGCAGCTATCCGCGGAGGGGATCGAGAGCGTGGGGATTATGGACCAGCACTGTATGCTGCGCCTCGCGCCCGGCAGCGACGTGCAGGTCGGCGATATTCTGGTGTTCGGTACCTCGCATCCGTGCCTGACGTTTGATAAATGGAAAACCCTGCTGCTGGTGGACGAGCAGTATAACGTGCTGGAAGAGCTCGATACCTTGTTCTGAAGGACGCTTTCTCCCGGAGGCGGCGCGCTGCGCCTGTCCGGGCTACCGTGCTGTGAACCCGTAGCCCGGACAGGTGCGCCAGCACCGCCTCCGGGATGTTTTTCGCGCGGACAATGTATTATTCCTCTCCCTGCGCTCCATTCCCCAGGGCGATAAACTCCTCCAGCAGCGCGGTAAGCTGACGCATTTTTTCGACGGTAAATTGGGCTTCGATCTGACGATAGGCCTCTTCCACCTGGGCCTGGGCGCTTTCATAAAGCGTCGAACCCGCCGGCGTCAGCGAAACGTAGAGCTTGCGCTGGTCATTTACCGGTTTTAAACGCAGCACCAGGCCGTCGCGTTCCATACGGGTCAGGATGCCGGTCAGGCTCGGACGTAAAATACAGGCGCGAAAGGCCAGATCGTGAAAATCCATCGACGGATGTTCGGCGAGGATACGCACGATACGCCACTGCTGCTCGGTCAGATTGTGGCGTTTAACGATGGGCCGAAAGTGGGCCATCGCCGCTTCCCGCGCCTGCAGCAGCGCGATAGTTAACGAATCATGCATCACATACCTCTGAAGTAAATCCCCAATCTGTTAATAAGTTAATAATTAGCGCTAATTCCCTCCGAAGGCAACCGGTTTCTGCCTCTGAAAAGTACCAGATGGTACAACTGCTTTTGTTATCTAATTGATTAATAATAATTAAAATACAAATCTGTAAATTTATTGTTAATCCGATCACAAAACATTCACTTCTGTTTGCCAAACATTCCCGCAAAGCATAAAAGATGATCATTAACATATTAATGAATTAACTGACTTCCCAAATCCGTAGCAGAGGAGTGGTAAATGAAAGGTACCATCTTCGCCGTGGCGCTTAACCACCGCAGCCAGCTCGACGCCTGGCGCGAAGCGTTTCAACAGGCCCCCTATAAAACGCCGCCGAAGACCGCGGTCTGGTTTATCAAACCGCGCAACACCGTTATCGGCGATGGCGAGAGCATTCCCTACCCGCAAGGCGAAACCGTGCAGAGTGGCGCCACCGTGGCGCTGATCGTCGGTAAAACCGCGCGCAAAGTCGCTGCAGAAGACGCCGCGGCTTATATCGCCGGGTACGCGCTGGCGAACGACGTCAGCCTGCCGGAAGAGAGCTTCTATCGTCCGGCCATCAAAGCCAAATGCCGCGACGGCTTCTGTCCGCTTGGCGCACTCGCGCCGCTCAGCGATGTCGATAACCTGACCATCATCACCGAAATCAACGGTCGCGAGGCGGACAGCTGGACTACCGCCGATCTCCAGCGCTCCGCCGCCGAGCTGCTGAGCGCCCTGAGCGAATTCGCCACCCTCAATCCCGGCGATGCGATTCTGATCGGTACGCCCCACTCCCGCGTTACGCTGCGCCCCGGCGATCGCGTACGTATTCTCGCCGAGGGCTTCCCGGCGCTGGAAAACCCGGTGATTGATGAAGGAGAGCTGGCATGAGGCAAGCACGTATTGAGTGGCAGGGACAGCGGCACGATGTCCAGGTGAATGAACGTGGTCAGGTCCAGCTCGCCAACGGCAGTCTGCTTAAGGAAGGCGAGTTTCGTTGGCTGCCGCCCGCCGACGGCACCCTGTTCGCGCTGGGCCTGAACTACGCCGATCACGCCAGCGAGCTGGCGTTTACGCCGCCAACCGAACCGCTGGTGTTTATCAAAGCGCCCAACACCTTTATCGGCCATAGGCAAGAGTCGGTGCGCCCGGATAACGTCGAGTACATGCACTACGAGGCTGAACTGGTGGTGGTGATCGGCAAAACCGCGCGTAAGGTCGCCGAAGCCGACGCCATGGAGTACGTAGCCGGGTACACCGTCTGCAACGACTACGCCATCCGCGACTACCTGGAAAACTACTATCGCCCCAACCTGCGGGTCAAAAGCCGCGACACCCTGACGCCGATAGGCCCGTGGATCGTCAGCAAAGAGGCGATCCCCGATCCGCACAACCTGGCGCTGTGCACCTGGGTCAACGGCGAGCTGCGCCAGCAGGGCACTACCGCCGATCTGATCTTCAGCATTCCGTTCCTGATCGCTTACCTCAGCGAATTTATGACCCTGCAGCCGGGCGACATGATCGCCACCGGCACGCCGAAGGGGCTGTCGGACGTGGTGCCGGGCGATGAAGTGATCGTCGAAGTGGAAGGCGTCGGCCGTCTGGTCAACCACATCATTAGCCAGCAGGCATATGAGGAAAAGCTGTCATGAAAAAAATTAACCACTGGATCAACGGCAAAAACGTCGCCGCCGCGGAGTATTTCCATACCACTAACCCGGCCACCGGCGAAGTGCTGGCGGAGGTCGCCTCCGGCGGGGCTGACGAGGTGAATCAGGCGGTGGCGGCGGCAAAAGAGGCGTTTCCGAAATGGGCCAATCTGCCGATGAAAGAGCGCGCGCGTCTGATGCGCCGGCTGGGCGATCTGATCGACCAGAACGTCCCGGAGATCGCCGCCATGGAGACCGCCGACACCGGCCTGCCGATCCACCAGACCAAAAACGTGCTGATCCCGCGCGCTTCGCACAACTTCGAATTCTTCGCCGAAGTGTGCCAGCAAATGAACGGTAAGACCTATCCGGTTGATGACAAGATGCTCAACTACACCCTCGTGCAGCCGGTCGGCGTCTGCGCGCTGGTGTCGCCGTGGAACGTGCCGTTTATGACCGCGACCTGGAAGGTGGCGCCGTGCCTGGCGCTGGGGAATACCGCGGTGCTGAAAATGTCCGAACTGTCGCCGCTAACCGCTGACCGTCTTGGCGAGCTGGCGCTGGAAGCGGGTATTCCGGCGGGCGTACTGAACGTGGTTCAGGGCTACGGCGCGACGGCGGGCGATGCGCTGGTACGCCACCATGACGTACGCGCGGTATCGTTTACCGGCGGTACCGCCACCGGGCGCAACATCATGAAAAACGCCGGGCTGAAAAAGTACTCCATGGAGCTGGGCGGCAAATCGCCGGTGTTGATTTTCGAAGACGCCGATATTGAGCGCGCTCTCGACGCCGCGCTGTTCACCATTTTCTCGATCAACGGCGAACGCTGCACCGCCGGCTCGCGCATCTTCATTCAGCAGAGCATCTACCCCGAGTTCGTTAAACGCTTTGCCGAACGCGCGAATCGCCTGCGCGTCGGCGACCCTACCGACCCGAACACTCAGGTGGGTGCGCTGATTAGCCAGCAGCACTGGGAGAAAGTCTCCGGCTATATCCGCCTCGGCATTGAAGAAGGAGCGACCCTGCTGGCCGGCGGCGCGGATAAGCCCGCCGATCTGCCTGCCCATCTGAGAAACGGCAACTTCCTGCGGCCAACGGTGCTGGCGGACGTCGATAACCGCATGCGCGTGGCGCAGGAAGAGATTTTTGGCCCGGTAGCCTGTCTGCTGCCGTTTAAAGACGAGGCGGAAGGTCTGCGCCTGGCCAACGATGTGGAGTACGGCCTCGCCTCTTATATCTGGACCCAGGACGTCAGCAAAGTGCTGCGCCTGGCGCGCGGCATCGAAGCCGGAATGGTGTTCGTCAACACCCAGAACGTCCGCGACCTGCGTCAGCCGTTCGGCGGCGTGAAGGCCTCCGGTACCGGCCGTGAAGGCGGCGAATACAGCTTTGAAGTGTTCGCTGAAATGAAAAACGTCTGCATCTCGATGGGCGACCATCCGATCCCAAAATGGGGAGTCTGATATGGGAAAGTTAGCGTTAGCAGCAAAAATTACTCACGTACCGTCGATGTATCTCTCTGAACTGCCGGGTAAAAACCACGGCTGCCGCCAGGGAGCCATCGATGGGCATAAAGAAATCGGCAAGCGGTGTCGCGAGCTGGGTGTGGATACCATCATCGTCTTTGATACCCACTGGCTGGTCAACAGCGCCTACCACATCAACTGTGCCGACCATTTCCAGGGCGTCTACACCAGCAACGAGCTGCCGCATTTTATTCGCGACATGACCTATGACTATGACGGTAATCCGGAGCTCGGCCACCTGATTGCCGACGAAGCGGTCAAACTCGGGGTCCGTGCCAAAGCGCACAACATTCCAAGCCTGAAGCTGGAGTACGGCACCCTGGTGCCGATGCGCTACATGAACAGCGATAAGCATTTCAAAGTGGTCTCTATCTCGGCGTTCTGTACCGTCCATGATTTTGCCGATAGCCGCAAGCTGGGCGAAGCCATTCTTAAAGCGATTGAGAAATATAACGGCACCGTGGCGGTCTTTGCCAGCGGCTCGCTGTCGCACCGTTTTATCGACGACCAGCGCGCCGAAGAGGGAATGAACAGCTATACCCGCGAGTTCGATCACCAGATGGACGAACGGGTCGTGAAGCTGTGGCGCGAAGGCAAATTCAAAGAGTTCTGCACCATGCTGCCGGAGTACGCCGACTACTGCTTCGGTGAAGGCAATATGCACGACACGGTGATGCTGCTGGGCCTGCTGGGCTGGGACAAATATGACGGCAAAGTAGAGTTTATTACCGAACTCTTTGCCAGCTCCGGCACCGGTCAGGTCAACGCCGTCTTCCCGCTGCCGGAAACGGCGTAAGGAGCACGCAGAATGCCGCATTTTATCGCTGAATGTACCAACAACATCCGTGAGCAGGCTGATTTACCGGGTCTGTTCAGCAAAGTGAACGCCGCGCTGGCGGCAACCGGCATCTTTCCTATCGGCGGCATTCGCAGTCGCGCCATCTGGCTGGATACCTGGCAGATGGCCGATGGCCAGCATGACTACGCCTTCGTGCATATGACGCTAAAGATTGGTACCGGACGCAGCCTGGAGAGCCGTCAGGACGTGGGCGATATGCTGTTCACGCTGATCAAAGCCCATTTCGCCGCGCTGATGGAGAGCCGCTATCTGGCGCTGTCGTTTGAGATCGATGAACTGCACCCGACGCTGAACTACAAGCAGAACAACGTACACGCGTTGTTTAAATAGGTGCGGCCCGCCCCTCTCCCGGTGGGAGAGGGTGAAAACAAGTACTGCCACAAACCCCAGGCCGGCTAAGACGCCTACGCGTCGCCACCCGGCGCAGCAGCACCGAATGACGTAACAGGAAGCAACTATGCTCGATAAACATACCCATAGCCTGATCGCCCAGCGGCTGAACCAGGCGGAAAAACAGCGTGAACAGATCCGCGCTATTTCGCTGGATCACCCGACGATCACCATCGAAGACGCCTACGCGGTACAGCGCGAATGGGTAAATATGAAGATCGCCGAAGGCCGCGTGCTGAAAGGGCATAAAATCGGCCTGACCTCGAAAGCGATGCAGGCCAGTTCGCAAATCAGCGAACCGGACTACGGCGCGCTGCTGGACGATATGTTTTTCCACGACGGCGGCGATATTCCTACCGACCGCTTTATCGTCCCGCGTATCGAAGTAGAGCTGGCTTTCGTGCTGGCCAAACCGCTGCGCGGCCCCAACTGTACCCTGTTCGACGTCTACAACGCCACCGACTACGTGATCCCGGCGCTGGAGCTGATTGACGCCCGCTGCCACAACATCGACCCGGAAACCCAGCGCCCGCGCAAAGTCTTCGACACCATCTCCGATAACGCCGCCAACGCCGGGGTGATCCTCGGCGGCCGTCCGATTAAACCCGACGAGCTGGATCTGCGCTGGATCTCCGCCCTGCTCTATCGCAACGGCGTGATTGAAGAGACCGGCGTCGCCGCAGGGGTGCTGAATCACCCGGCCAACGGCGTGGCCTGGCTGGCGAACAAGCTGGCGCCTTACGACGTCCAGCTGGAAGCCGGGCAGATTATTCTCGGCGGCTCCTTTACGCGCCCGGTGCCGGCGCGCAAAGGCGACACCTTCCACGTTGATTACGGCACCATGGGCGCGATTAGCTGCCGGTTCGTCTAGGAGGAATATGATGAATAACGCCTTTAAAGACGCCATAAAAGCGGGTCGACCGCAGATTGGCCTGTGGCTGGGACTGACCAGCAGCTACAGCGCTGAGCTGCTGGCCGGGGCCGGGTTCGACTGGCTGCTGATCGACGGCGAGCACGCGCCAAACAGCGTGCAGACGATACTGACCCAGCTGCAGGCGATCGCCCCTTATCCCAGCCAGCCGGTGGTGCGCCCCTCGTGGAACGACCCGGTGCAGATTAAACAGCTGCTGGATATCGGCGCGCAAACCCTGCTGGTACCCATGGTGCAGAACGCCGACGAAGCGCGGCTGGCGGTGAAAGCCACCCGCTATCCGCCCGCGGGTATTCGCGGCGTCGGCAGCGCCCTCGCCCGGGCCTCGCGCTGGAACCGCGTCCCGGATTATCTCCATCAGGCTAACGACGCGATGTGCGTGCTGGTGCAAATCGAAACTCGCGAAGCGCTCAACAATCTGCCGCAGATCCTCGATGTCGAGGGCGTGGACGGCGTGTTTATCGGCCCGGCGGATCTGAGCGCCGACATGGGCTTCAGCGGCAACCCTCAGCACCCGGAAGTACAGGCCGCCATTGAGCACGCCATCGGGCAAATTCGCGCAGCGGGCAAAGCGCCGGGGATCCTGATGGCCAACGAACAGCTGGCGAAGCGTTACCTGCAGCTCGGCGCGCTGTTTGTCGCCGTCGGGGTCGATACCACCCTGCTGGCCCGCGGTGCGGAAGCGCTGGCGGCACGGTTTGGCGCAGAAAAAACCGCCGAGGGTTCGTCAGGCGTCTATTAACGCCAGGTGGCGCAGCGCCACCCGGCAACCCGCAGTACCCTACAAAATTCCCATTAGAGGAAAATGATAATGAGCGATACATCATCTGCCATCCCGGAAAAGTTCGATCCGGCTAATCAGCACAAGCAGCTGACGGCGCAGCAGCAGTCGGTTATCAACAAGCTCTTTCGTCGCCTGATCGTGTTTTTGTTCGTGCTGTTTATCTTTTCGTTTTTAGATCGCATCAATATCGGCTTTGCCGGGCTGACCATGGGGCAGGATCTGGGCCTTAACGCCACCATGTTCGGCCTTGCCACCACCCTGTTTTACGCGACCTACGTCATTTTCGGCATTCCGAGCAACGTGATGCTCAGCATCGTCGGCGCCCGCCGCTGGATCGCCACCATCATGGTGCTGTGGGGCATCGCCTCCACCGCCACCATGTTCGCGACCGGGCCGAATAGCCTCTATATCCTGCGCATGCTGGTGGGGATCACCGAGGCCGGTTTTCTGCCCGGCATTCTGCTCTATCTGACCTACTGGTTCCCGGCCTTTTTCCGCGCCCGCGCCAACGCGCTGTTTATGATCGCGATGCCGGTGACCACCGCGCTGGGGTCGATTGTTTCAGGCTATATCTTGTCGATGGACGGCCTGTTGAACCTGCACGGCTGGCAGTGGCTGTTCCTGCTGGAAGGCTTCCCGTCGGTGCTGCTCGGTATTATGGTCTGGTTCTGGCTGGATGATTCGCCCTCGAAGGCCAAATGGCTGACCGCAGAAGATAAAAAATGCCTGCAGGAGATGATGGACAACGACCGCCTGACGCTGGTCCAGCCGGAAGGGGCGATCAGCCATCACGCCATGCAGCAGCGCAGCCTGTGGCGGGAAGTGTTCACGCCGATCGTGCTGATGTACACCCTGGCCTACTTCTGCCTGACCAATACGCTCAGCGCGATCAGCATCTGGACGCCGCAGATCCTCAAAAGCTTTAACGAAAGCAGCAGCAATATCACCATCGGCCTGCTGGCGGCGATCCCGCAGATTTGCACCATTCTGGGAATGATCTACTGGAGCCGGCACTCCGATAAGCACCAGGAGCGTAAGCATCACACCGCCCTGCCGTTCCTGTTCGCCGCCGCAGGCTGGCTGCTGGCGTCGGCGACCGATCATAACCTGATCCAGTTGCTCGGGATCGTGATGGCTTCGACCGGATCGTTTAGCGCGATGGCCATTTTCTGGACCACGCCGGATCAGTCGATCAGCCTGCGCGCCAGAGCGATTGGTATCGCGGTGATCAACGCGACCGGCAATATCGGATCGGCGCTCAGCCCCTTTATGATCGGCTGGCTGAAGGATATTACCGGCAGCTTCAGCAGCGGTCTTTGGTTCGTCGCCGCCCTGCTGATCATTGGCGCAGTCATTATCTGGGCGATTCCGATGAAAGGATCGCGTCCGCGCGCGACGCCGTAAGGAGCCGCTATGTGCCAGAGTCCTGTTGCCAATATCGATATTAATAAAGAGTACGATGAGAGTCTGGGAACGGAGGAGGTACATTACCAATCCTTTGCCCGGATGGCGGAGTTTTTTGGCCGCGATATGCAGGCGCACCGTCACGACCAGTATTTTCAGATGCACTTTCTCGATACCGGGCAGATTGAGCTGCAGCTCGACGATCATCGCTATTCGGTGCAGGCGCCGCTGTTTGTCCTGACGCCGCCCTCGGTGCCGCACGCTTTTATCACCGAGTCCGATAGCGACGGTCATGTGCTGACGGTGCGCGAGGATCTGGTCTGGCCGCTGCTGGAGGTGCTCTATCCCGGCACGCGGGAGGCTTTCGGTCTGCCGGGCATCTGCCTGTCGCTGGCCGATAAGCCCGAGGAGTTGGCGGCGCTGGCGCATTACTGGCGGCTGATTGAACGGGAATCGACGTCGCAGCTGCCGGGGCGGGAACATACCCTGACGCTGCTGGCGCAGGCGGTGTTCACCCTGCTGCTGCGCAACGCGAAACTTGACGATCATGCGGCCAGCGGGATACGCGGCGAGCTCAAGCTGTTCCAGCGGTTTAACCAGTTGATCGATAGCCACTACCACCAGCACTGGACGGTGCCGGATTACGCCAGCGAGCTGCATCTGACCGAATCAAGGCTAACCGATATCTGCCGCCGCTTCGCCAACCGGCCGCCCAAGCGGCTGATTTTCGACAGGCAGCTGCGCGAGGCCAAACGGCTGCTGCTGTTTTCCGACAACGCGGTAAGCGAAATAGCCTGGCAGCTGGGCTTTAAAGATCCGGCCTATTTTGCCCGCTTTTTTAACCGCTTAGTCGGCTGCTCGCCGAGTGCCTATCGGGCGCAGAAAGTACCGGTGTCGTAAGATCTTTCCGGGGGCGGCGCGGCGAATTCGCAGCCGTCTGAGAGGCGGTAGCCCGGGCAAGGCGGGTCAAGCGCCGCCCCCGGGAGCAGAGCGCAGAGTATCTGAATTTCCCGGAGGCGATGCTGCGCATCTGTCCGGGCTACAAATTCAAAACCCGCCGTGGCTTGTCGTCGGTTCACCGGAGAGCCAGGCCGGAAAATAGAAAAACCAACCCCCGATCACATAACCCAACCCCGCCTGAAAAGTACCGACCATTGACCTAAAAGTCTCTTCACGAAAGCCGCGTTAACCGCTTCAATTGAACAACAAAAACAAAACATAAATTTAACATCGCATTCCGATTAATACTGAAGAGGTCACCTATGAAACCTGAAAATTTCCGTGCAGACGCTAAACGCCCGTTAACTGGCGAAGAGTACCTGAAGAGCCTGCAGGACGGCCGCGAAATCTATATATACGGCGAACGCGTTAAGGACGTGACCATCCACCCGGCGTTCCGCAACGCCGCCGCCTCCGTCGCCCAGATGTACGATGCGCTGCATAAACCCGAGCTGCAGGATACCCTGTGCTGGGGCACCGATACCGGCAGCGGCGGCTATACCCACAAGTTCTTCCGCGTCGCGAAAAGCGCCGACGATCTGCGCCAGCAGCGCGACGCCATCGCTGAATGGTCGCGCCTGAGCTACGGCTGGATGGGCCGTACCCCGGACTACAAAGCCGCATTCGGCTGCGCGCTCGGCGCAAACCCGGCATTTTATGGTCAGTTTGAACAGAACGCCCGTAACTGGTACACCCGCATCCAGGAAACCGGCCTCTACTTTAACCACGCCATCGTCAACCCGCCGATCGACCGCCATAAGCCAGCCGACGAAGTGAAAGACGTCTATATCAAACTGGAGAAAGAGACCGATGCCGGGATCATCGTCAGCGGCGCGAAAGTGGTGGCCACCAACTCGGCGCTGACCCACTACAATATGATTGGCTTCGGCTCGGCGCAGGTGATGGGCGAAAACCCGGACTTCGCGCTGATGTTTGTCGCGCCGATGGATGCCGAAGGCGTTAAGCTTATCTCCCGCGCCTCCTATGAACTGGTCGCCGGAGCAACCGGATCGCCCTACGACTATCCGCTCTCCAGCCGCTTCGACGAAAATGATGCGATCCTGGTGATGGATAATGTGCTGATCCCATGGGAAAACGTGCTGATCTATCGCGACTTCGATCGCTGCCGCCGCTGGACGATGGAAGGCGGTTTCGCCCGCATGTATCCGCTGCAGGCCTGCGTGCGTCTGGCCGTGAAGCTCGACTTTATCACCGCCCTGCTCAAGCGCTCGCTGGAGTGCACCGGCACCCTGGAGTTCCGCGGCGTACAGGCGGATCTCGGCGAAGTGGTAGCCTGGCGCAATATGTTCTGGGCGCTGAGCGACTCGATGTGCGCCGAAGCCACGCCGTGGGTTAACGGCGCGTATCTGCCGGATCACGCCGCGCTGCAAACCTATCGCGTGATGGCGCCGATGGCCTACGCCAAAATCAAAAACATTATTGAACGCAACGTCACCAGCGGCCTGATCTATCTGCCGTCCAGCGCCCGCGATCTCAACAATCCGCAGATCAACGAATATCTGGCGAAATACGTGCGCGGATCGAACGGCATGGATCACGTCGAGCGTATCAAGATCCTCAAACTGATGTGGGACGCCATCGGCAGCGAGTTTGGTGGTCGTCACGAACTGTACGAAATCAACTACTCAGGTAGCCAGGATGAAATTCGCCTGCAGTGCCTGCGTCAGGCGCAGAGCTCCGGCAACATGGACAAAATGATGGCGATGGTGGATCGCTGCCTGTCCGAGTACGACCAGAACGGCTGGACGGTGCCGCATCTGCACAACAATACCGATATCAACATGCTGGATAAGCTGCTGAAGTAAGCGGCAGCGGGAGGTCACAATGCAATTAGATGAACAACGTCTGCGTTTTCGCGATGCCATGGCCAGCCTGTCGGCCGCCGTTAACGTCATCACCACCGAAGGCGAGGCGGGCCGCTGCGGTATCACCGCCACCGCGGTCTGTTCGGTGACCGATACGCCGCCGTCGGTGATGGTCTGCATCAACGCTAACAGCGCGATGAATCCGGTGTTTCAGGGCAACGGCAAGCTATGCATCAACGTGCTGAACCACGAGCAAGAGGAGATGGCGCGCCACTTCGCCGGTATGACCGGGATGACGATGGACGACCGTTTCGGCCTCAGCTGCTGGCAAAAAGGCGCGCTGGGCCAGCCGGTGCTGAAAGGCTCGCTGGCGAGTCTCGAAGGCGAGATTAGCCAGGTACAGACCATCGGCAGCCACCTGGTCTATCTGGTAGAAATCAGGAATATAACCCTGAGCCAGCAGGGCCACGGGCTGATCTACTTTAAGCGCCGCTTCCATCCGGTGATGATGGAGATGGAGGTCGTGGCGTAATGGCCTCGCCAGCCTCTCCCCGGATAACGGGGAGAGGCAACACAGATTCGCGTTAGCGTTCCTGCTGTGTAAACTGTGTCAGCGCTGCACCGCCTGCGCCACCTTCTGTTCTTTCCACCCTTCTTCCCTTTAATCCTGTATTTCTGGTAAAAGCTCCAACATACGTCGCAATGAGCACATCCGTTGGATTAACTTCTCCATTAATAAGATACTGAATACCAGCATTTTCTGTTCCGCCCATCGCGCCAGTAACCTGCATTCCACCCGGCAGGTAGATTAGCCCCCGCTGAAGCCAACGTACCTGCATAAGCTTTATTCTCAGCAATTCCTCGCTGCCAGGCTTCACCAGAGGGGTTAACTGCACCATGCTCTCTGGCTTTCTCACCCTGGCTCCATTCGTTCCTACCCATCAGGTTATTCTCCACACTAATCCCAACTCTGTGGATGAATTTTTATCCTATCTTTGCTCTAAAATCCTTTTAGTTTGAATAGTCTGGCAATAATAAAAACCGCACCAGTGAAGATTCCAATCACACAACCAATTTTAATGGTTTTGAGTATATCGGCTTTTTTCAAATCAAAAGTTCCTGTTAGCATTCAAACTAAAACGTCTATAGACAAAGTTATACACAGGAAACTAACAATACCCCCAAGAATACAGGCGATAAATAGAATCAGCAGGTTTAATATTTTCTCATTGAAGGATTTCATTTCAATTTCTTCTCAATGATTGGTTCGAGTTTTTCCCGCCATATTCTGAAGAGAAAGATGCTCCTATGTCGCCAAAACTGCCTGGAATGTTACTCGGTGTAACTTCTTTTGAGATACCAAAGTCACCTTTAATCTCAGTATACTTTAGCATAATAGGATTAAACTTCGGATCCCAACCTGCTTTCCACCTAGTTTGCCCATGCATTTGTACCCCAAGAAATGCCTTTGCCTATACCATAACCAAACCCAGCACCAATACCATTTGTAATTGCGCCTGAACCTACGCCTGAAGGGAAACTGGCTGAGGCGGGATTCAGTACCGACACGCCGGTCACGGTCAGCGTGGACCAGGGACGACTGGTGACAGAACCAGTCAAGGGCTGACGGGTAAAAAATCTCGGCTTTAACGCCGGAATTTTATATATCTCTAATTTTTTATACCCAGACGAATTATGTCTGTTGGAAATAGAGGTTGTAATATCAATTCATTGTTAAAAATGAACAGCTTAGGAGATAAAGCTGTAACGTCATAAATATTTTCAGCAACCAATACTAGGTTAGTTCTAAAAACAGGAATGTTAATGTTATCCACAAAAACAAACACATCATGTTTTTTATTATAACAATCGGATATGAGATGATTTATATCTTCATAATCTGAATAGTTAAAATCATCCCACAATAAGTTCCCATTAATAAATGGGAACTTATACAAAATATTAAGCGCATCCTTCTCTCTCTGTCCTTCAAGCACTTCGAAATCAGCACCAAGGGCCTCTTTACACTCATCAAATAAATTCATTTTTCTACCTATTCAACTGTTTCAATATGGTTTCAAACGCTTTTTCATTACCTTCAAATGGTATAACCTGCTTGACTGCTTTGCCCGGCCCTTTCCCTTGAGAGTAATCCCATACGTTGATGTGCGTTCCCTTTTCAGGATCATAATCAACACGCCAACCAACCTTACCATCATTAGATTGCCGTCCAATTATTTTTCCATTCCCAGCACTCACTTCTAGTCGCCCAATTACAGGCTTAGAGTCAGCACCCAAATTACCCACAATATTTAGCGCCTTATTTCGAGCATTTTCCCAGTTTTTTTCAGATTTTAATATTGTTTCAATTCGAGTCGCTGGACTTGGTACTTTCCTCCCTGGCAACATAATGCCTGCCAGCAGCCCGCCCGTTGCTTCCAGTGCAGCTTGATTCCCGCCAGCCGCCTGTTTAACCGTATCCGCAACCGCAGACCAGGTTTCACCCTGCATCAGCGTGGTAACAGTATCCGCCAGCGCCTGATTCTTCCCGGCCAGGTCGCTCATCGCTTTACTGCAGTAACTGTCACCCACAGCACAGGAAGCCAGCACCATGGCCGCATCAGCAGCATAGTCAACAGAACCTAATGCCGCATCGCCGGTATCAGCAAGGCCATTGATAATGGCGTTCGCGATGGCAGAAGTGGTGCCTTCACCCAGCTTTTCCCTGACCTGATTTTTCAGGGATTCAGCAGCCTGTTTCGCCGCTTCTCGGGCCTTATCACCGCTCAGCGAGTTATTCTCAACCGCGTTCTTCCCGGCCTGCGCCCCCGCGACCGCATCCCCGCTGCTGCCTCCGCTAAGCCCCCCCATCAGTCCCGCCGCCAGCGTACTCAGCGCGCTTATCGTCGACTTCTGCTCATCCGACAGCTCTTCTGTCTTAACATCCGGATAATATTCTGCCGCTATCCAGCGCCCCAGCAGTTCGCCGCTCACCGCGCCTGCCGCCCCCGCCAGCGCGCTGTTATTTCCCGATGCCGCCGCTATCGCTCCCCACACCGCGTGCGCCATCGCATTGGCTTCCACATTCACCTTGCCTGTCGCGCTGTCCGTCGTCTGGCTGTGAATGATTTCCGCCACATACGGACTCACTGCGCCGCTCGCCGCCTGCGCCAGGTTGCCGCCCGCCAGACCCTCCATCGCCGCCGTTATCGCCTGCGCCACCTTCTGGTACTTTCCGCCCGTATCGTAGTCCGCCGTCGCCGTCCGGCTCACCTGCGCGCTGATTTGTTCCTCGCTCGGATGGGCATTCCCTCCCGCTACCAGCATCTCCCGTGCCGCTGCCCGCGCAGCCGGGTCGCTCTGCGCCGCCTGCGCGTTCAGCTTGCCCTGCGTCACGAGCACATCACTCACCTGGCGACCTGTTTCACCTATCTTCTGCGCCACCGCCAGCCGGTTCTGCTCTTTCTCCTTATCAAATATCGGACTCAACGTTTGGTTCGCATGCGCCGCATCCCGGCTTAACCTCGTCACGTCTTGCTGCTGACTCGTGCCGTCGCGGATAACGATACTGCCCTCGCTTACCGCCGCCCGCGTCAGCGAACTGTCGCTGCCGCTGCCGTTCGCACCCATCAGCAGACCGCTGGCCGCATTCCCCAGGAACTGCCCCGCCACGCTACCGCTCGTGCTCGCCCCCACGCTCTGCTGCTCCACGCTGTACTCGGCAGAGTTTTTAATATCCCGGAAACCCAGCGTCCCGGTATCCAAGCGGTTCAGCTCCGCCGCCGTGCTCGCCAGCACGCTGCCATTCAGTTGCGTATGCCCGCCCACCTTCACATCAAAACCGCCCTCGCCGGCAAAAATCCCCGTTTGCGCCTCCACCGATGCCCAGGTGCTGTGCATTTTGCTCTGGCTCAGGTTGAGAGAGCCCGAACCGCCGCCCATGCTGCCGCTCGCCCCCACGCTGCCGCTACGCTGCTTCGAATCGTAGTTATCGCTGTCCTGTTCGCTACTCAGCGTCAGGTTACGCCCGACGTCCATTGTCACCTGATGGCCGCTCACCTGCGCCCCGGTCAGCGTCATATCGCGACCGCTGACGATAGTCACCCGTTCCCCGGCGCTGAGGGGCGTTTCGTTATGCATCAGGCTGTTGCCCTTCTCGTGGCCCTTCGCGGCATTGGCGCTGGCGCTGACCGTCAACCCGTTCGCGCCCTGACCGAAGTTAATACCGACGCCAAACGAACTCCCATGGCTCTCGTTTTTACCGCTCAGGGTGCTGACGTTCTCCGCAGAGAATAAATTCACATCGCGCGCGGCATTGAGTAACGCGCTGCCGCCGGCTTGCAGCTGGCTGCCCTCAACGTTGATATCCGCCTCAGTGGCGATAATGCTGAGATTGGTGCCGGCCATCAGGCTACTGCCGCGGCTGGTGTTCTGCGTTTGTCGCTGAGTGGATTTCGATGACTGGCTACCCCAGGAAAGGTTGACCCCTATCATGCTCTCCGGACTGGAATCCGCAGTCTGCATCTGCGATGCCTGATACGCCTGTACGCCCGATAATGCCGACTGCAGCCCGCTCAGCGCGGCGAGACGGCCATTGCTCTCGGTGCTGGCCTGGTTAGCGCTGGAAACCGCGGTATTAATGGCGCTGCCCACCATCCCGGATAACGCCAGCGTCAGGCCGCTGGTTTTCTGTTCCACGGTATGGGTCTGGGTGCTCTGGTTTTCCGCTGCCAGAATATTCACGGTTTTACCGGTCAACGCCATATTGTTGCCGGCCACCATGTCAGATCCCTGAATCGTCAACACATTACCGGCGCTCAGGCTAAGGTTGCCCTGTGAGCTTCCGACGGTACTGGCGGCGCTACTCAGCGTTGTCGTCACGTCGGTGGCTTTCAGCGACGAACTGCCGACGCTGAAGCCAACACCGCCAGTGCCGGAAAAGCCGCTATGTTTCTCTTTACGTAGATGGTTTTCCTGGCGACTCTCCTCGGCGGTGGCGATGGTCAGGTTACGCCCCGCCACAAGGTTGACGTCCTGGGTGCCGGCAACACTGCTGCCGGACACCAGCAGGTCGCGCCCGGCCTGCATCACAATACTGTCACCGCTAAAATTGCTGCCGATGGCGTTCTGCGCCCACACTTCATCGTGAGTGGTGAGCGAGCGGTGAGCCAGCAGGCCGCTGCTGCTTTGATGGTTGTTTTCCGTCAGATGCCATGAGGACTCGCCGCTGCTGAGGTTAATGTCATTGCCGGCGGCAACCGTCAGGCTGCTGGTTGCCGTCACGCTGGCGGCGCAGGCATGAATATCGTGGACGGCGGACAGCGCAACCGCGCCGCCATTAATTTGCGTGCCGATATCGCTACGCTGGGTCAAAGAACGATCGTTGCCTTTCCCCCAATTTCCGCTTTCGCTGTGGGTAGTGGCGAGCGTCCGCAGGTTGAGATCGTTGCCGGCGATAATCTTCGTCTGGCTGCCCGCCGCGCTGTTACTCACCATGCTTGCCGTCAGATTAATGTTATGTAACGCCTGCAGCCCCAGCTGGCCGTTTTCATTCTGGACATAAATCCCCGCAGGCCGATCGAGGCTGATGTTACCTGGGCCGCCGCCGAGGGTGCTGGCGCTGTTGAGATCACGCCCGGCTTGCGCGATCAGGCTATCGCCGCCCTGCAGCGTTCCGCCAATATTGTTGATATCAGTACGCGCGTTTAGCGTGAGCTGGTTGCCGCCGATATAGCCGCTGTTATGAATGTTTTCCGCGGTTAGTTGCGTCACGCCGCGGCTGTGGATGTGCCCGCTGTTGGTCACATCACGGCTCACACTGAGCGCCACGTTTTCACCGCCGAGCAACGCGCCGCTGCCATCAAGATCGCCCGCTTTAACCCGCGCATAAGCCTGCGGCACCAGCACATGCCGCACAGAGCCATCCGCTAGCGTGACCTCTCTGGCGACCAGCCAGACCATATCGCTGGTCAGCAGCGCCATCTGCGCTGGCGTCAGCGCCACCCCGACCGTCAGGTTGTACTGTTTGGCGAAGGCGACGCCCGCGTCCATCAGCGCCCGGTACTGCTCTTCATCGTTACTGTAGCCCTGGAGGTAGCGCTCGCCGCTCAGTTTAACGATCTGCTCACGCACCAGCCGCTGTTCGTAATAGCCGTCGCCAAGCCGCTTCATCGCCTGATCAACGCCCAGCTGATTTTGCATGTAGTCGCTGGCGAGCCACGCTTTACCGTTGGTAAAACGCGGATCGGTTTCCACCAGATAGCCTGCTTTAGCCTGTGGATCGATCTGATACAGACTGCTGACAGGAAGACGGGTATCCGGCGTGACGAGGCGAATAACCGTTCCGTCAGCGTTAACCGGCGTCACTTCCACCAGTCGTCCGGCAGGTAGTTCACCTGGCTCATCGGCGCGATCGCGCGGGGTAATCACACTGCTATGGCCATCAATTTGGGTATTGCCCTGCCACTTTATGGTTTGCAGATCGATAGTCTGAACCGTGGGCGTCGGTTCATATTCGCTACTTTTTTTCCCCTGGCTGGTTTTGGTGCCGCCAAACGGGCGGCTGGTCTTTTTCTCATACCAACGAGTCTGGGTACCGACGTCGGTGGTCACCCGTTTACCGGTCGTGGCGACGTTGTTTAGTTCGCTAATCACGCCACCGAGCGCTCCCCCGGCGATAATCTGGCTGTCGTAGTTATTCAGCTTATCGCTGTTGATGATGAGCCGGCCGCCGGAGAGGATTTTGCCGGGATCGCTTTCCACCACCTGCGTTTCCACAACGGTACGCTGGTACTGATATTCATAGAACTCATCGCCACGGCTACTGTCCGGCATGATGGCGTCGTGAACGCCGTATTTGTTTTTATAGCTGGTATCGACCAGCGACCAGTCGAAGCGCTGTACCGATCCTTTCAGCGCCGCTTCATGGCGCCATGACTGCTCGACCATCACATCTTTCGTCACCAGATGGTCGTTGTAGTTATTGATTTGTTGGATATCGATCGCCATATCACCGGCGGACTCAAGCGTTGCGCTGTGGTTATTAAAGACTCCCGCCCGGCCGCTGAGCGAACCGTCTTCGGCAAGTTGGCCGCCAATGGTAAGCGTACCGTCGCTGTAGATCAGCGCGTGATCCTGGTTATTGAGCGTGCCGACGCCCATTGCCAGCAATGCTCGTGCAGCAATCGTCGCCGCCACGCCGTTCTCCGCGGCGTTAGTCAGCGTTGCCACCTGCAGCGCGACGGCGTCGCCGTACAGGCGCCCGCTCCCGATATTGGTTAACGTCGTGGCGACAATATGGGTTAAACCACCGTCAATCAGTCCCCGATTGACCAACTCGCCGTTGACCGTAAAATGGTTCTCGCCAGCGCTGATTTCACCTTCCTGACGGTTATCCAGCTTCGCCACATAGAGATTGAGCACCTGGCCAACGCTGATAACACCCTGATTAATCAGTCCCAAACCGGAGAGATTCCACTGCAGGTTGCCGTTGGCGATGATCCTCCCGGCGTGATGAAACGCCTGACGCAACGTTAGTGACATATCGCCCTGAGAGAGCACCTCGCCATCGCCGCTGAGGGAATCGGCATCGAGAATAAGTTTGCTCGCGGCAAGTAGCGTCCCGCCCGTATTAGCCAGCACCAGGTTGACGCCTGCTATATCCAGAGCGGCGGCGGAGACGATCTGCCCCTGCCGGTTATCCAGCCCCCGATTGTGGATGGTGATGTTCAGGTTACCGCCGGACTGCAGTTCTCCCTGACGGTTATCAACAGCGGCGCTCTGAATACGCAGGGCATCAACGGCGGTAATTGTGCCCTGCTGATTATCCAGCAAACCGCTCGTCGTCAGGTTGACGCTGCCCCGCTGCGCCGAGCCAACCTGCCCGTGACGATTGTTAAGATTTTGAGCCCGTAGCCGGATGTCGCCGCTGGCGATGATATTCCCCTGCGAGTTATCCACCCCATGGCGCGCAGTGAGCTGAACGTCGCCCTGCGCCGCGCTGATTTTTCCGCCATGGTTGATCAGATTGTCGGCGTCAAGCTTGATATTGCCATTTGCGGCAAGAACGCCTTCGCGGTTATCCAGCCCTCCTTCAGAGCTCATGGCCAGGTCGCCCTGCGCCGCAATCAATTGCCCATGCTGGTTCCGAAGGCTTGCTACTTGTAGAGAAAGGCTACCGCCAGCAACGATATTCCCTTGTGAATTTTCCAGCTCATGACGCGTAGTGAGCTGAGCATTGCCTTGCGTCGTGCTGATCTTACCGCTGCGATTATTAATGTTATCGGAGTACAAAACGATATTGCCGTTAGCGGCAATAGTGCCTTCGCCGTTGTCCAGCACGCCATCGCTGGTAATCGACATGCCGCCGCTGCCGGTATGCAACAGCGTTCCGTTTTGATTGAGCAACTGGCTGGTGCTGAGCGTCAATGCATGGCTGTTGCTGGCGATCTCACCGCCGTGGTTATCCAATCCCGCGCAAAAATCAAGGCGTAGATCGTCCTCGCCCGTCTGCTGGATTACGCCCTGCTGGTTATCCAGCGCCATTGCTTTCAGCTCAAGCTGGCTGGCCGTCAACAGGCCACTGTGGTTTTTGAGTTTGCCGCTGGCGGCCAACTGGAGTTTTTCGCTGGCCGCCACCACCGCATCTCGGGTTGTGATATCGCCGGACGCGGCGCTGACCACAATCCGCGCCCCCGAGGTTCGACTGTTATCAAGATCCACTGCCCTGCCCTGCGCCGTCAGCGTCCCTGCCGCCATATTGCGGCCATTCAACGCCAGCGAAGTCTGGCTATTCAGCGTCAGCGCGCCGCTGCTGGCGGAAGAACCATCGCTATTTAATCCGGCGGCGAGCGTGCTATTTTGCGCGCTACGCAAAGTGCTGGCGGCAATCCGCGTATCACCTTGCGCGGCGATAATGCCGTCATTGGTTAGCGTCGCGCTGGCCGTCACCAGGCTATCTTTTCCGGCGTACAACTGGCCCTGATTGTGAAGATCGCCCTTAACGGATAGTTGCAGATTCTGTGCGGACTGAATCACGCTGCTGTTGCTGAGCGCGCCATCAGCGCTGATTGCTACGTCCCCCGCCGCCGCGCCGATATTGCCGGCATTGTGAACGCCTACGCCTCGCTCGGTACCGACAAGACGAATTTTATGGGCGTACATCCCACCTAGCGCGCTGACGTCTATCGCCACCGCTGGCGCCGCACTGCCGTCGGATGATTTTGCCGTCGTCAGACTGTGCGCCGCATCGATCTGATTACGCCCTGCAGTAACCTTTAGCTCCTGCGCCCAAACCCCGGCGTTGATTTTCACCGCGCGGGCGAGCAGGTCGGTGCTGTCTACCGAGCTCGCATCAAGCCCGCCTCCCTGTACGATAATTTCGCCGCGATTGACATCGTAACCGCTAATCTGCCCGTTGCTGTACTGCACCTGACCTGTCGTCAGCGTCGCGCGGTTGGCATTGATAAACCCGCAGCCGTCGCAGCTAATTCCGCCAGGGTTAGCTATCACCACCTGCGCTTTCTGCCCGGCAACCTCGATATAGCCATTCAGCCGGCTCGGATCACGGGTATTCACCTCGTTGAGGATCACTCTGGCTTCCCCTTTCGCCAGATTCGGGTTACCGGCGACCATCCCGGCCAGTTGGGTTGAAGTGCTGGCGTGGCTGTTATTCAGCACCACGCCGCGCCCATCGACGTCAAACTGGCTGTAGACGTTGCGCGAAACGCCTGCGCCACTCGGTGTCTGAATATTGACCTGCGGAGTGCCATTGGCGCTATTGGCGATCTGCGGTTGCTGGCCGCCGGGCGCATGGTTATCGGCGACAATCGCTGCCTTAGCCGGGGTGAGACAGGAAAACGCGAGCAGAAACCCAAAGGCCAGCGGCGCCAGGATGGACGTCAGCGTCGACCCGGTTCGCGCGTCGGCGCCAGATTGCGGCGACACGCCCGCCCGATGAGAGCGGGTCGTTTCCGCCACCACTATCAGCATCCCGCGAGCCTTATTAAATACGATTCGATAAAAGCGTTTATTCATTGCCGTTACTCGTCATCCGTTGTTCACCGCGGCGCGGAAAATCATCCCTGTGCGCAGCACGCGCCGCCGGACGGCGCGTGAGTAAAAGTCAGTAGCTCCAGCTGACGCTGAAACCAAAAGTTGCTGGCTCGGTTTTAAAATCATCGGGTTTGTCTAAAGGGATACCGGCGAACAGGTCGTAGCTGGCGCGTAGGTACTGGCCGCGCAGCCCTGCCACGCCTCCGGCGAGGTGTTTGCCCACCAGCGTTTCACTGCCAGCGCCGCCGACTTCGCCGTAATCTGCTCCCAGATAAAACTCCTGCCCCGGCAACGGGGTCGACCAGGCGATATCGTTACGGACGTACCAGCCGTGGCTGGCGGTCAGGGTGCGCTCGCCGTCAAAGCCGCGAACCGTCCAGCGGCTGCCGATGGAAAACATATCCGGCGAAGTCAGCGGCGTGCTGCTCATCTGCCGCTGATAGCGACTGGTAAAGCGAAAACGTTGCCCGCCCAAGGCAAAAGGCAAATTGAGCTGAGCATTAAATTGCAGGATCTTGCTGAGGGCGGTTGCTTCCCCCCACTGCTCTTCTGGCGCAGGTTGAGCGCCGAACCAGCGGGTACCGCGCTGGTAGCTCACTCCGCTATCGAGAGTGGCGTTGCCAAGGTAATGGCGATGCTGCAGACCAAGCTTCCAGGCCGCCGTTTGCCGCCGCTGGACGGCAATCTCGGTGTCGTTAATGAAGTTACGCTGCTCGCGGGCTAACACATCGGCGCTAAGAGTGGTCTTCTGACTACCGCTACGGTGCAGTACGCGGCTAAGCTGGAAATCAACGTTCTTGCTTTTACCGCTGTACTGGTAATCGCCGTTAGCCCCCGCCACGGTTTGCACGTAATCGTACTGGCTGGCGGTTAATACGAACTGCCAGTAGCCCAGCGGGACCGAATAGTGGCCGGTCAGGTTCTTTGAGGATTTACCGCCGTTGCCATCGAGGTTATGTGAACCGGAAAGGTAAAAAAGATCGCTTAAGGATAGTGGGTTATCCAGTGACAGCGTCAGGTTCCCCTGGTAACGGCCGGTGGCATTAGAGCCGGAATCATCGAGCGAGGCGTCGATGCGCCAGAAGCGCTCCTGTTGGCGGTTAATGACAATATCGCTTTGCCCCGGCGTCTCGCCCGGAACAATTTCCATGCTGGCCTGAACCGTCGGCAGGCGCTGCAGATTTTCCAGCCCCTGTTCAATATCGCGCAAATCCAACAGTTTCCCGTCAGTCGCCGGAAATGCGCTCGCCAACCACAGATAATCATCGCTCTGCGCCGTAAGCCTGGCTTCACGGATATAACCCGGCATCACCACCAGGCGTAAAACACCGCTTTTTAAGTCCTGCTGCGGAGCAAGGATCCGGCTGGTGATATAACCGCGGTCGATTAATATATTCTGCAATTGGGCCATCAGTAGATTTATTCCCTTTCCTCCCAGACAACGCCCATTCACTTTATTTGTCTGGCGCTGGAGCGGAAGCCAATGCGGTAAGGCTTCGGCGCCCTGCAAAATAACCCGAGAAATAGCAAAGCAAGGTTGTTCAACGGGAAATAGCCCATCATCGATATTTACTCCTTCCGCGGATAAATGAATATCCGGTGACGGCGGCGCGAGCTGACTTTCCAGGGCTTGCTGGCGCTGCTGCTGGTTGATGAACTGCTGCTCACGTACGGTATCCGCAGGCGCGGCGTACCCCCACACTGGCAGCGCAGAGATAATAAAAGCCTTATGAATTAAACTCCGTTTATTCATTATTTTTTAAGCCAGGGCTATCCATGTCGATGACAAACACTCTTTAATGGCGATTAAATACATTCAAACGTGCATAAATATCAACTCATATTCATAAGGCAATCATCGTAATAATAACTTAACGACGAATTCATCAATGAGGGGCTATTTTTATTGGACTGCTGAATATATTTCAACAATAAAGGTAAAATGTGAAGTCATTATGAAATGAGAATAATGAATTTGAATTGATATAATCTGCCGCTGGTATGACTCGTGCCACACCACAACTCCCTGTGATCTCAATCACATAATTATCCCCTGTTAACTTCCCTCCCAACCGCTTACCCCGGCAAGTGACCGCTTAACCCCGAATATAACCACTCACAGATTTACCCAACTTTACGCGCGCAAAGTTCTGGCAAGATCGTCTCCAGCATAGCTAATCAATACCTCCACCAACCCTGACTCAAAACTAAACGGCTTCGGCCCATTATTCATCTCATTAACGCCAGGTTTTACTATGGATACTAAAAAGTTATTCAAGCACATACCCTGGGTGATTCTTGGAATCATCGGGGCATTTTGCCTCTCGGTCGTCGCTCTGCGCCGCGGTGAGCACGTCAGTGCGCTGTGGATCGTGGTGGCGTCGGTTTCCGTCTACCTCGTCGCCTACCGTTATTACAGCCTGTACATTGCGCAAAAGGTGATGAAGCTCGATCCTACGCGTTCGACGCCGGCGGTAATTAACAACGATGGCCTGAACTACGTTCCGACCAACCGCTACGTGCTGTTTGGCCACCACTTTGCCGCGATTGCCGGCGCCGGTCCGCTGGTGGGCCCGGTGCTCGCCGCGCAGATGGGCTATCTGCCGGGTACCCTGTGGCTGCTGGCGGGCGTCGTGCTGGCAGGAGCGGTACAGGACTTTATGGTGCTGTTTATCTCCTCGCGTCGTAACGGCGCCTCGCTGGGTGAGATGATCAAGCAGGAGATGGGTCCAGTACCGGGCTCCATCGCGCTGTTCGGCTGCTTCCTGATAATGATCATCATCCTCGCGGTGCTGGCGTTAATCGTGGTTAAAGCGCTGGCGGAAAGCCCATGGGGCGTGTTCACCGTCTGCTCGACCGTGCCAATTGCCCTGTTTATGGGGATCTACATGCGCTTCCTGCGCCCGGGTCGGGTAGGCGAAGTGTCGGTTATCGGCATCGTTCTGCTGGTGGCGTCTATTTACTTCGGCGGCGTGATTGCCCACGACCCTTACTGGGGCCCGGCGCTGACCTTTAAAGACACCACTATTACCTTTACCCTGATTGGCTACGCATTTATCTCGGCTCTGCTGCCGGTATGGTTGATTCTGGCGCCGCGCGACTACCTGGCGACCTTCCTGAAAATCGGCGTAATCGTTGGCCTGGCGCTGGGTATCGTGATCCTTAACCCGGACCTGAAAATGCCGGCGGTGACCCAGTACATTGATGGTACCGGTCCGCTGTGGAAAGGCGCGCTGTTCCCGTTCCTGTTTATCACTATTGCCTGCGGCGCGGTCTCCGGCTTCCACGCCCTGATCGCTTCCGGCACCACGCCGAAGCTGCTGGCTAACGAAACCGACGCCCGTTTTATCGGCTACGGCGCGATGCTGATGGAGTCCTTCGTGGCGGTAATGGCGCTGGTGGCGGCATCAATTATCGAACCGGGTCTCTACTTCGCGATGAACACCCCGCCGGCGGGTCTGGGCATCACCATGCCGAACCTGCACGAAATGGGCGGTGAAAACGCCGCGCTGATTGCCGCCCAACTGAGGGATGTCACCGCTCACGCGGCAGCGACCGTCAGCTCCTGGGGCTTCGTGATCTCTCCTGAACAAATCCTGCAAACCGCGAAAGATATCGGCGAACCGTCGGTCCTGAACCGCGCAGGCGGCGCGCCGACGCTGGCCGTGGGTATCGCTCACGTGTTCCACAAAATCATCCCGATGGCGGATATGGGCTTCTGGTACCACTTCGGTATTCTGTTTGAAGCGCTGTTTATCCTCACCGCACTGGATGCCGGTACCCGCGCAGGCCGCTTTATGCTGCAGGACCTGCTGGGCAACTTTGTACCGTTCCTCAAGAAAACCGACTCGCTGGTAGCAGGCATTATCGGTACTGCGGGCTGCGTTGGTCTGTGGGGCTACCTGCTGTATCAGGGCGTGGTCGACCCGCTGGGCGGCGTGAAGAGCCTGTGGCCGCTGTTCGGCATCTCTAACCAGATGCTGGCCGCCGTGGCGCTGGTGCTCGGTACCGTGGTGCTGGTCAAAATGCAGCGCACCAAATATATCTGGGTCACCGTGATCCCGGCTGCATGGCTGCTGCTGTGCACCACCTGGGCGTTGGGTCTGAAACTGTTTAGCACCAACCCGCAGATGGAAGGCTTCTTCTTCATGGCTCAGCAGTACAAAGAGAAGATCGCTTCCGGCGGCGAACTGACCGCGCAGCAGATTGCCAATATGAACCATATCGTGGTGAATAACTACACCAACGCCGGTCTGAGCATTCTGTTCCTTGTCGTGGTCTACAGCATCATTTTCTACGGCATCAAAACCTGGCTCAACGTACGCAACAATAAAGTGCGTACCGACAAAGAGACACCGTACGTGCCGGTACCGGAAGGCGGCGTGAAGACCTCTTCACATCACTAACCCCTAATGCCGGATGGCGCTACGCTTACCCGGCCTACACAAGCGAATGTTTGTAGGCCGGATAAGGCGCTAGCCGCCATCCGGCTTTATTCGTTCTCTGGAAAGCATAATGTTTGGTAACTTAGGTCAGGCAAAAAAATATCTCGGTCAGGCAGCGAAAATGCTGATTGGCATTCCGGATTACGATAATTACGTCGAGCATATGCAGACCAATCATCCGGACCAGCCGTACATGACCTATGATGAATTCTTTCGCGAACGCCAGCAGGCCCGCTACGGCGGCGACGGCAAAGGCGGCGTGCGCTGCTGCTAATGGAGGCAAATATGGCACCGATTGCAGTTACCCTATTAACCGGTTTTCTTGGCGCCGGTAAAACCACTCTACTGCGCCATATCCTGAACGAACGGCACGGCTTTAAAATTGCCGTTATCGAAAACGAATTTGGCGAAGTCGCCGTCGATGACCAGCTTATCGGCGACCGCGCGACGCAGATTAAAACCCTGACCAACGGCTGTATCTGCTGTACCCGCTCCAACGAACTGGAAGACGCTCTGCTCGATCTTCTCGACAGCCGCGATCGCGGAGAAATTGATTTTGACCGACTGGTGATTGAGTGTACCGGCATGGCCGATCCCGGCCCGATTATTCAGACCTTCTTCTCTCATGATGTACTGTGCGAACGTTACCTGCTGGATGGGGTGATTGCGCTGGTTGATGCGGCACATGCTGACCAGCAGATGAACCAGTTCACCATTGCCCAGTCGCAGGTGGGGTACGCCGATCGTATCCTGCTCACCAAAACCGACGTGGCGGGCGACAGCGACAAGCTCCGCGAGCGGCTGACGCGCATCAACGTCCGCGCGCCCATTTACCGCGTCATCCACGGCGATATCGACCTGAATCTGCTGTTTAACACCAGCGGTTTTATGCTGGAGGAGAACGTGGTTAGCAGCAAACCGCGCTTCCACTTTATGGCCGACAAGCAGAACGACGTATCGTCAATCGTAGTGGAGCTGGATTATCCGGTAGATATCAGCGAAGTCTCCAGGGTGATGGAAAATCTGCTGCTCACTTTTGCCGAACAGCTGATGCGCTATAAAGGGATGCTGTGGATCGACGGCGAACCGAATCGCCTGCTGTTTCAGGGCGTTCAGCGCCTCTACAGCGCCGACTGGGACCGACCATGGGGCGATGAGCGGCCGCACAGTACCCTCGTCTTTATCGGCATCAATCTACCGGAAAAAGAAATTCGCGCGGCGTTTGCCAGCTTGCGCAAATAGCCGCATGGACGGTTCCCTCTCCCCTTGGGGGAGAGGGTCAGGATGAGCGAAGGAGGCGCAAAATTACCCTTCCCCTCCCTCTTCCTGAGGAAGAAACCCTCGCCAATCGATGTCTTCCGGGAGGGCCATTAGTCCTGTGGGGGAGTCAGAGCATCTGCGCGCTCGGTTGCTTAGCGGCGAACCACCACCAGCTTCTGATTCACAAACTCTTTAATCCCAAGATCGGAAAGCTCGCGGCCGAACCCGGAGCGCTTAACGCCGCCAAACGGCAGCTCCGGCGCGGTATCGGTTAACCAGTTGATATAGACCATCCCGGTTTCAATCCGCGAAGCCATGCGTTTCGCCCTGTCGATATCCTGGCTGAACACGGCTCCGCCGAGGCCGTAATGCGAATCGTTGGCCAGCTTCACCGCCTCATCGTCATCTTTCACCACGTAGATTTGCGCGACCGGACCGAAGAACTCTTCAAAATAAGCCGGATTATCGCGGGTAATGCCGGTCAGTATGGTGGGCTCGAAAAAGCTGCCTTCTCGCTGCGCAGGTTTGCCGCCCAGATGCAGTTTCGCGCCATTTTTCACCGCCTCGTCCACCTGTTTGGTCAACGTTTCCAGCGCGTCCTTTGAGGAGAGCGGGCCCAGCGTGGTACTTTCGTCCAGCGGATCGCCAATTTTCACCTCGCGGAAGGCTTGCGTAAACTGGCTGAGGAAAGCGTCGGCAATTTTTTCATGCAGGATAAAACGTTTCGCCGCGGTGCACACCTGCCCGGCATTATTGAGCCGCGCCTGCACGCCGGTCTTCACCGCTTTCTCCAGATCGGCATCGTCGAGAACGACAAATACATCGTTGCCGCCCAGTTCAAGCGTCGCTTTCTTAATGTGTTTAGCCGCCTGCGCCGCTACCACGCCACCGGCTTTTTCCGAGCCGGTCAGGGCCGCACCCTGTACGCGATCGTCGGCGATAATCTTCGCTACCTGATCCTGAGAAATGAACAGGTTAGTCCATGCGCCCTCTGGCGCGCCGGCCTCACGAACCAGCTGAGCGAAGGTTTCCGCACAGTGCGGGACGATGCTGGCATGTTTGGCGATCACCGGGTTTCCTGCCGCCAGATTCGGCGCCAGCACGCGCATCAGCTGATAATAAGGGAAGTTCCACGGCTCTACCGCCATCAGTACGCCGATGGGATGGTGTTCGACCCAGGCTTCACCCAGTTCTGACGGATATTTTACCGGCGCCAGAAACTGTTTTGCGTTATCGGCGTAGTAGCGGGCAATTTGCGCGCACAGTTTGACCTCACCGCGGCTTTGCTCGATAAGCTTACCCATCTCCTGGCTGGCGATTTTGGCCAGCTCTTCAACCCGGCTGTCGATCAGGTCCGCCAGCTTGTGCAGGATCGGTAGCCGTTGGTCAATATTTCCCTTGGCCCACTGCGAATGATAAAGCGCATCCGCCTTTTGCAGCGCCGCTTCCACGTCAGCATCGCTGTGTGCCGGATACGCTTTGATAAGCTGATTATTGGCAGGATTCACCGTCTGATAAGCCATATCGCATGTCTCCTTGTTATCGCTGTTAACGCAGTCATAAATACCGCACAGGTTATTAAGGGTAGTCGAGATAGCTGAGGATGCGCTCCGGATCAGGTAGATACGGAATTTTCCAGGAATGAAATGGTGAACGCCTGGAGGGCTAAACGGCTCCAGCTGCCCCCCGGCGCATCAGGGGCCTAATGATGCCTGACCGCAAGCGCCGCCTCCGGCAAACCGGTAATTCTTAGCACCGTCTCCAACGCCATACCTTCGGCGAGCATCGTTTGGGCGATACGCAGCGCTTCGGCGCGCTGCCCCTCTTCAACCCCCTCCAGACGACCTTTCTCAAGGCCTTCCCGCTTCCCCTGCCTGCGCCCTACTTCACGTAACCTTTCGGCGATAGTCATTAGCTTCTCCTTGTGCTGCGGTACCCGCTGGGCCACTTCGCGGATGAACTTACCTAACCGAAGCGCTTTGCCCGAGTGAATCAGATAATTAAACAGCGTTTTCAGCTGCCTGTCATTAGCGTATCCATTAAGCAAAATGGCCGTCAGATGCTCCACAATACCCAGCAGATCGCGCTGACGAATATGTTTTTGCATCAGCTCCAGCAGGGCGACTCTTCGATGCTGCACAATTTCGTCATCAGGTACGACGGTAATATCCACCAGCGGAAATGGTCCGGTATAAAGCTGTTTTGCCAGGGCTGGGTCGGCGAACATGTCGAGCCAGGATAACGACCAGGGGTATGGCGTGGCGACGCCATGATAAAACAGTATCGGGATCACCAGCGGCAGCGTTTTATGCCCGTTATCCAGATGGCGCTGCATCGCGGCAATAGCATAACGCATGAGTCTGAAGGCCATAAACGCATCCGGGGAGCTTTGATGTTCGATGACCACATAGATATAGCCTTCTCCCGCGGCAGTTTTCAGCGCCCACAGAACATCGGAGTAGTATGCCCGCAGGTTCTCTTCAATAAAGCTACCGGACGCAAGCGTTAACGTATCCAGGTCGCACATTTTTCGTAGCGCTGGCGGCAGATGGATATCAAGGAAGTCCCGCGCGGTGTCAGCATGACGTAGAAACTGTTTGAATACCGCATCGTGCGGCGTGGACGTAGTACCCTTTTCCATGGCTATCCGCCTGCGTAAGAAATCCTGCCGCCACTCTACTGCGCCCTGTTTCTCACCACACGCCCTGCTGTTGGTCTTTACGAGCCGCGACGAAAGCTATTTTTCTTCGGCTGCAAGCAAAACATTTTTGTCCAACGCGACTCGCAGTTTTCCCACCGGCTGATGGCATGTTATAAACAGCTATTCCCTTCAGCTCAGGAGCCAGCCGTGAGCCATACGCGCGACATTCAGCAAACTTTCTGGCGTGACGAACAGCTTCCCTGGCTGGAGCTGCGCAGCACATGGCTTAGCCGCCAGGCCTATAAACGGCATCGTCATCCGCAGCTCTCCATTGGGGCGATTATCGAGGGGGAAACGCGCTGTATCTGCAGCGGGCAGGAGTATCTGCTGCGCCCTGGCGACCTGATTATTATCCCCGCGCAGGCACCCCACAGCTGTAATCCGCGCGACGGCCAGCCGCGCAGCTACCATATGCTCTATCTCGAGCTAAGCTGGTGCTGGCAACAGCTGACAGACGGTGTGCATCAGGCAAGGTTGATCACATCATCGCCCGTCATTCGCGATGCCGGGCTCTTTGCGCATTATCTGCAGATCGTGGAGCAGATGAGGCAGCAGCAGACCATGCAGCTCCCTGCAAGCGTCGCTCGTCTGGTTCATACTCTACCGCTGCGCCCGCATGCGCCTCAGGCGCTAAGCGAGACCAGCGCCCGTCTTTTCAGCCGCCTGGCAACCGATCTGCAGGCTCCGCCGACGCTGGATAGCCTCGCCGACGAGTTTGCTCTACGTAAAGAGACGCTGATCCGTACCTTCAAGCAGGAGACCGGTCTGACGCCCGCCAGTTTTATCAATATCGCGCGTATTGAATTCGCTAAAACGCGCCTGCGCGCAGGGGATAATATTGCCGATGTGGGCTACCAGGCCGGGTTTGCCGATCAGAGTCACTTTCATAAAACCTTTGTCAGCTATACCGCCGCCACGCCTCGCCAGTATGCGCAGTCCCGATCAATAACAGACAATAATTAGCGTTCACGCTGGCGTAGGGTGACCTCAGGTTACTACTGAGGTTGCTATGGACATACTCGCTACGCTCTTTCCCTCCGCCTTCCCCGCGCTGGCGCTTTCTCATTTTGTCGCCCTGCTGAGCCCCGGGCCGGATTTTTTTCTGCTGGTGGGCTACGCCATCCGCTATCGCCTGCGCGGCAGCGTCGGCCTGTGTATCGGCATTGCCGCCGGAAACGGTCTGTATATTATTCTGGCGGTAATCGGCTGGGGGATCCTGCGCCACGCGCCGCTGCTGTTTACGGTGATTGAGCTGCTGGGCGCGGCGTATTTACTGTGGATTGGCAGCCTGCTGCTAAGAAGCCGTCCGACCACGCTGGCGCTGGATGGCGCCTCGGCTTCGCGCCCGTCGCTGGTGAAACAGCTTTTTCTCGGGCTGGGTTCTTCACTGCTCAATCCGAAAAACGCCCTGTTCTACCTCGCGCTGATGACCTCCCTGTTGGGACCGAACGTCACGCTGGTGCAGCAGGCCGTCAGCGGGGCATGGATGACCAGCGTGGTGTTGATATGGGATCTGTTGCTGGTTACGCTGATTGCGCTACCGTCGGTGCAGCGCCGCCTTTCCGCCGTCGTCTGGCGAGTCGAGCGCACGGCCGGCGCCATACTGATGGCTTTTGGCGGCTGGATTGTCTGGCAATTTTTGCACGAGGCCGTGTAAGTATTCTGCTTCAAGTAATATTGTCATAAGCGGCTTCTTCACGGGTTTCAACCAATAATATCGGTACATACCAATTGTCCACTTTCACCGCAACTTGATAATCCTCTGCTGTTAGTGTTTTGCTGCGCTGTAGCATGGCAAGCACTTCAATTTTGCGGATCCCGGAAAGAGAAAATTGCCACTGGCTCTTTCCGGCACTTGAAAGCTGCGCAATTGCCGATTGATTAGCATTCACCTTGATGGTATTCCCGACAGAGACCAGTTGGACGCTATCCCCAACCTGCATATCGGTAAGTAACGAATGAATGGGATGACCAGCCGGATGTCCACCTGCAAAACTGATATAGAGCTGGCGCAATCCGATGATCGAGAAACGACGTAAGATCCCAGGCGCAACGGCTTGTGCAGCAGTATGGCTGATGACCGCTGGATCTAACTGTTCGATATAGGGATTTGGCGCACGATCATCATGCATAATAACAAGTCGGGATATCGCTCGCGTCATGCCAACATAAAAGAGCCTTCGTTCTTCTTCGTTATTTTCAGGTTGCAGAGAGTGCGAACTACGCCAACCTCCATCTAATATAATGACATGCTCAAACTCTTCACCTTTTACGCCATGTACGGTGCTCAGCAAAACCCCCAGGCCAAAGCGAACCTGGCTGTGCTGGGCATGTAAATATTCCAGTATGAAATGTTCAAAATAAGCGGCAGGTAATGGCTCGCCTCCCTGGCTTAGCTCCCATTGCTCAATTAATTCATAAATAATATCGTGCCAACGGTTCGCCTGGTCTCGCCCCGGTAGTTGCTGACACAGCTCTGCTGGCGTCAGCGACTCGAGCGCTCTTTCTCGTAGCCATAGCAGATAATTGGCGATCTCCCGACAGTGGCGAATGGGGAAACCATAATCTTTCTCCAGCGCAAAGCGGCAAGGAATACCTGCATCCGCAAGGGCTGAACGGACCCAAATAAGCTCCTTTTTGTCGAGCCCATTGCGTGCAATAACCGCAATTTTCTCAAGAGGGCATTCCGGCTGCAGCCGTTGAATATACTGAATTTGGCGCACGACTTCTGCCGCCTGCTGAGCCGCGCCGGTACAATGCTGGATAACAACTTTGCCTTCCGAAGGTTCAAGTGCGCTCCACTCTCCGCCTGGCGGAAGCATCTGGCGAGCGCGATCGATTACGATCGGATGCTCGCATTTCATTCTCCCCTGATTATGACTGATAAGATAATTTGAACATGCAATAATATTGGCCGTAGAGCGGTAATTCCACGTTAAAAAATGAGTACGGGCGGAGTAATCGCTTTCAAACAAACGAATAAATCGCACGCTGGCATCACGGAAACCATAAATAGATTGATCGTCATCACCCACCGCCATGAGATTAAGACGAGCATCATCTTCACTTTCATTTTTACCTGCCAGCGCGGCAATCAGCTGATACTGTGGCTCATCAATATCCTGATATTCATCCACTAGTAAATACTCAAGCCCGCCGAGGAGGTATTCACGTTGTTCTTCAACTTCTAACCCGAGCTGCGTTTCATCGCCTTTGAGTAAAGCTATTGCTTTCCAGAGCAGGTTATCAAAATCGATTTCGTCATTATCTTTCCGCTCAATCTGGTATCCCGTAAGGCTCAATGCTAATCCGTGGAAGGTTTGTACCATTATGCTGGCGCCATCTTTACCAAGCAACGACTTCAATCTGCGTCTTAAGGAAATCGCTGCGTTACGGTTATAGCAGAGCAACAGGATTTTACGCGGGTCGACCTGCTTCACGCGTAAAAGATAGGCGCATCGATGGATAATAACTTTACTTTTCCCTGAGCCTGGTCCGGCAAGAACTAACGTATTTTGTTCAAGGCTCGCCTGCACAATTTGCTCCTGATCGGGATTATGCAAATTTTCAACAATGCGTTTCCATGAGCTTTCGCTGGTTGCCAGATCGAGAATTTTTCGCCGCCCTTTAAAATAAAGTGGAACAAATGACTCGGCATCCATAGCAAAGTAATCCTGTACGAGCCGTTGGGCATAGTTAGGTTTTTCAAGACCAAGCCTGGCGTATTCATTCATCACATGGATCTGAAGCGTCTTTTGCTGATAATGGAGAGCCAGTGGTTCATAATCAGCTTTGACATACCGTTGCGATTTTTCAGCCTGCAATTTCAAGCTCATCGCTGTCCGGAAAACAGCCAGCCCATTTTGCAGCACAATGGCATGTTGTTCATGAAGATAAAGTAGAGCACGTTCTGCACCAGCCATCAGCCACTGCTGCTCATCCCCCCCTGTCTCTGTTGGATCATTGGAATAATATCAACATCTTTTCTTAAATAATCGATAACCTGTTCCAGTGAGAAAGAAAGCATCACTTTTTTGATACTGCTTTCATCACTATCCAATGCCAATTGATAAATAAAATTCAGTACGGAGCTTGTCACACGATGACGTTGTAAAATGGCTCTTTCGATATATGCCCAGTCACGATACATAATAATCTGGTAGCTGTTCCTTGTACCATAACGAAAATCAATAAGCCCTTTATGACCGTTTGCTCGAGCATCCTGAGACCAGCTAAATAATATATTTTGTAGTAACGTGGTATTACTTCTATCATAGCCTTGCTGAATAATCTCTTGATTCATAACCGCAATCTGGAGAGGCCATGGCATCCCCAGTTCAATATCAGGATGAGCTTCGCGCAGCAGCCCTAACATGGCGATTTCAATATTGTGAATTAACTCAGTTGTGATCCTCGCATTATCTTTCCCTTTGGGGCGCATACGTACGGTCAGCAGCATTCCCCTGGTGACCAGGCCAACATCAGCCATCTGTGTCAATACGCGCATAACATCTTTTGCTTCAATTCCTGACGTATTATTTTCTTTATGCGGAAGAAATTGGGCAACCTCATCAGCAATGCTGTCGGCACTAAGTCCGTCATCGTCATTAGCATTTAATAGCGCCTGTAAAACAGCATTCCAGAGAACCATCGCCGCAGGATTCAAGTGCAGCGCTGCCATCTTACTTTGCGCTTCTTCCAGAGAAGAAAAGGCCACTTTTCCCTGAAAAACCTGAGTTATATTATCAAGTCGCTCCACATAACCAACACGTTCCAGCCACGCTATCCCCGTTTTAACTTTAGTATCCGCATTGTTATCATCGATAGAGAAACTGGTTTTAACCATAGGATGATTAATTAGCTCAATACTTGTGGCAACGACTTCATTATTTTCATTAACTTTCTTTTTGATTCCCTTAAATATTGCATAAATATCTTTAAAGCTTACTTCACTAATAGCCTGAAGGCGAAACTGTTTTTCAATGTCCTGCTCATCAAATAATAGCACACAATGCGCGTCCAGCGTATCCCGCCCAGCACGCCCTGCCTCCTGGAGATAATTTTCCAGAGAACCGGGGATCTCCGCATGTATTACTAAACGTACATTTTCTTTGTCTATTCCCATGCCAAAGGCATTAGTAGCACAAATAACTCGATAACGGTTAGCAATAAACCCTTCAAGGATTTCTTTCTTTTCACTATTTTCAAGCCGGGCATAAAAACGAGCAACCGGTAAAGGTTGCTGTTGGGTCAACACATCGCTGATTTCATCTACCGAACGGCGGGTCGCGCAATAGATAATGCATGCACCTTCATCATCATTAGAAAAAAATTTATCGAGCAAATTCAAAATCTGACTAATTTTGCTCAAGCCATTACTTGCAATGATTTCATAGTGAAGATTAATTCTTTCTACTCCCCCTGAAAAACGAGCTAATGGGTGCGATAATTTTTTGTCAAAATACCGACAAATATCATTAATCACATCCAACTTCGCCGTTGCGGTATAGCAAAATACCGGAGGAATCTGCACAGACTGCTCCTGCGCCAAAGATTCAATAACCTTGCCACAATACAGATAGTCAGGACGAAAATCATGGCCCCACTTTGATAAACAGTGAGCCTCATCAAAAACCCATCCACTAATCTGACGTTGCTTGATAGCTTGTTTTACCGCGCGGTTACGTAATTGCTCAGGAGAGAGGTAAAGAATCGCAATATCCCCCTTACGGACCTGCTCAAGAATAGCGCCGCGCTCAGGTAAAGTTAGCATCCCTGAAATGGCCTCAACGCCTTTAATACCTGCCTTATGACGTAAATTATCCACTTGATCTTTCATCAGCGCTTGTAAAGGCGAAATAACAATGGTTAAAGAACCATTTCGCAAATTCCTGACAATCGCAGGAAGTTGATAACATAAAGACTTCCCTCCGCTAGTCGGTAATATCCCAAGCAGTGAACGACTAGCTAATCCGTACTCAACGATATTGCGCTGTAACGGCGAGCCATCAGGAAGTTTACGAAAATCGTTCAGCTCGAAAATTTTCTGTAAATGCCGACGAGCATCATGGTTTTCACAGCAGTAGCGGCAAGTTTCAGACTGGCATTTTTGCTCACGCAATTCGCGGATGATATCAGCGGTGACGGGAAAACGGCGCCATATCCAGGGCGGTAAAACAGAATTCCCTCCCGATACGGGGAGCCAGGCACAGGCAAAAGCCAATGGTAGTAAGCGCAAAGGCTGTTTAAGAGCATCGCCAATAACCCGATTAAGCTGGTTAGGGCATGCTTTATTCTGAGCAACCGATTTAACTAGCGTAGGTAAAACTACGGCGGATATGGACGCCTGACCCGTCAGTGCGGAAAAAATGCTGGCCATCCCACGTGTACTGAAATGGCTGGCAACGCCGTGCTCAAAAAGATACTGATATAGCTGCAACTGAGCCAGCGGCTTTTCTTGCAGCGCACATATTTGCTCGGTGAATACCTGAAGCGATAATTTAGCGTCATTCACTGGATCGTTAATGCTATCTCTTACCAGTTTATAGTCTTTAATCAGCCGATGGTATGGATTTGCGGGAAAAGCTAGCGGTGATAAATAAAGGGTATCAATGATTGGTTTATCTAATAATATTTGAGCACGTACGCGTTGTTTGGCAATCCAGGGTAAATCATGATCCAGTATGTTATGACCGAGGATTAAATCTGCATCGCCTGCCATTTCATCCAATTGATGAATCGCTTCATCCTGATTTATCTTCAAACTCAACGTGCGTTCCGCCAGCACGGCCCCCATATGCCTTAACTTTTCATCACGCGTAAGCTCTAAATCGAAAGACAGAATTTTATTAAAATCAACAGAATGTTTATCCGTTTTCATCAAATATAGCACCAGGAAATTTCAGGAATGATTTTGATACACATTGAAATATAAAACGTATTTAATTTCCTATTGAATCACTAATTTCTGGTGAAATCCAGACGGTTAAATTGCTATACCGTCATTTCATATCATCAATGGTGCTCACGATGCCCACTCTTAGCTAGCTAAGCGCCACGGGAAATAAGTCTCAGGCAAATAAAGTCCCTCCCCTCCCGCTCAATCAGTTTTTGCACGAGTTCGCCGTCAGGCTATATGCTTAGACCTATGGAAAAACTCGCTGAACTGAAACGCGCCAAGCTGCTGGCGCTCTCGCTGCTGCTGATTGCAGTCGCCATTTTTATCACTACCCTTGTGCTGCCGCCGACGCCATGGGTCGGTGCGCTAAAGGCTATTTCCGAAGCGGCGATGGTGGGCGCGCTGGCGGACTGGTTCGCGGTGGTCGCGCTGTTTCGCCGCATTCCCCTGCCGTTCGTGTCGCGACATACGGCAATTATCCCGCGTAATAAAGACCGAATTGCCGACAATCTCGGCTATTTCGTGCAGGAAAAATTTCTCGATACGCCCTCGCTGGTCGCGCTGATCCGCCGCTACGAACCGGCGCTGATGCTCGGCAACTGGTTCAGCCAGCCGGAAAACGCGCGTCGGGTCGGCCAGCATCTGCTGCAGGTGATGAGCGGCTTTCTGGAGCTTACCGACGACGCGCGCATTCAGCGCCTGCTGCGTCGGGCGGTGCATAAAGCGATTGATAAGGTCGATTTAACCCAAACCAGCGCCATGATGCTGGAAGGATTGACGCGCGATAACCGCCATCAGAAGCTGCTGGATTCGCTGATTAGCCAGCTGATCGCCCTGCTCCAGCGCGACAGCTCGCGGGCGTTTATTGCCCGCGGTATCGTGCACTGGCTGGAGACCGAGCATCCGCTTAAAGCCAGGCTACTGCCTACCGAATGGCTGGGCGAGCACAGCGCTGAAATGGTTACCGATGCGGTTAACACGCTGCTCGACGAAGTCAGTCAGGATCGCGCTCATCAGATCCGTCAGGCCTTCGATCGCGCGGCGCTTAAGCTGATCGATAACCTGAAGTCCGATCCGCAGATGGCGGAAAAAGCGGACAGTATCAAAGCGTATCTGAAAAATGATGAGACGTTTAACCGCTATCTGGGCGAAGTGTGGGCCGACCTGCGCGGTTGGGTCAAAAACGACGTCAATAGCGAGGATTCACGCATTAAACAGCGCATTGCCGAAGCCGGGCAGTGGTTTGGCGAAACGCTGCTCCACGATGAGGCGCTGCGCGAATCGCTGAACGAACATCTCGAGCAGGCGGCGCACCGGGTGGCACCGGAGTTTGCCACCTTCCTGACACGCCATATCAGCGATACGGTCAAAAGCTGGGATTCCCGCGATATGTCGCGGCAAATCGAACTGAATATCGGGAAGGATCTGCAGTTTATCCGTATTAACGGCACGCTGGTTGGCGGCACCATCGGTCTGCTGCTGTGGCTGTTTTCACAAATTCCGTCGCTGCTGCATTTACATATTTAATTCAACTTTCTGTTTTAAAAGTATTTCTTCCATAAATACATATTAACCACTAAAAAAACAGGGATTTTTAAGTTGACCCTAAATTTATTGCAGTGTGAAGTGCTGAAACAGCGGGCACCGGCTAAGCGCGTACCGCTGTTTTAACACGCAAGCTCAGGATAGATTCGCCCCTTTCCGATCGTCGTTGCGTAGAGACTCAACAAGGAGCCCACCGATGTTGCAATGGATGACCCGTTTTTTCGCCCGCCATTCCGCCACGCTGTTCTTCCCGGCGGCGCTGATCCTGTATGACTTTGCCGCCTATCTGACCACCGACCTTATTCAACCGGGGATTATCCACGTTGTGCGCGATTTTGACGCCGACGTGGCGCTGGCTCCCGCCTCGGTCAGTCTGTATATGGCCGGTGGCATGGCGCTACAGTGGCTGCTCGGGCCGCTCTCCGATCGTATCGGCCGCCGTCCGGTGCTGCTCACCGGCGCGCTGATCTTTACCCTGGCCTGCGTAGCGACCCTGTTCACCACCTCAATGGAGCAGTTCCTCGCGGCGCGCTTTGTTCAGGGCACCAGCATCTGCTTTATCGCCACGGTCGGCTACGTCACCGTGCAGGAGGCATTCGGCCAGACAAAAGCCATTAAGCTGATGGCGATTATTACCTCGATCGTGCTGATCGCGCCGATCATTGGTCCGCTTTCCGGCGCCGCGTTGATGCATTTCGTGCACTGGAAGGTGCTGTTCGGGATCATTGCGGCGATGGGGTTTATTGCCTGGCTGGGTCTGCTGCTGAACATGCCGGAAACCGTCCGGCGCGGCGACGTTCCCTTCAGCGCCAGCGGCGTACTGCGCGATTTTCGCAATGTCTTCCGCAACCGCATTTTCCTGTTCGGCGCCGCCACGCTCTCGCTCAGCTATATACCGCTAATGAGCTGGGTTGCGGTCTCGCCGGTTATCCTGATTGACGACGGCGGACTGACCACCGCCGAGTTTGCCTGGACCCAGGTACCGGTCTTCAGCGCAGTGATTATTGCCAACCTGTCGGTAGCGCGCTGGGTCAAAGACCCTACCCGCCCGCGCTTTATCTGGCGCGCGGTGCCCATCCAGATGACCGGGCTGGCGATCCTGATCCTCGGCAACCTGCTGTGGCCGCACGTCTGGCTGTGGTCGGTGATCGGCACCTGCTTTTACGCTTTCGGCATTGGCCTGATCTTCCCGACGCTGTTCCGCTTTACCCTGTTTTCCAACGATCTGCCAAAGGGCACCGTTTCCGCGTCGCTGAATATCGTGATCCTCAGCGTCAGCGCACTTTCTATCGAAGCGGCGCGCTGGCTGTGGTTTAACGGCGGCAGGCTGCCGTTCCATCTGCTGGGGGTAACGGCAGGGATCGCGGCCGCGTGCTGTCTGGCGGGGCTGTTAAGCCGGATACGCCAGCGTCCCGAAGCCATGCTGGCACAGCAGGAGTAGCGAAAGGCGCTACTCCACGGTCCAGGCTTCGCTGAAGCTCTCGTCGGCGAACAGCTCCGTCAGGCCGCTGATCTGTTTCAGACGCAGCACCTCATCAGCATCCATACCGAGCTCTTCGCCGATGCGCCGATCGTCCCAGCCCTGACGATGTAAATCGCGGACGATATCGGACATCGCCGCGATCTGGTGTTTACCCCTGGCGCGATTATGGCGAATAGTGGCGGCGATACGCTCTTTCTGCCCCTCGCGCTCGGCATTGATAAGCGTCACCGGGAGATAACCATGCAGACGCCGGCTCAGCTCCGGGCGGCTCTTCCCAATCAGGTGGCGATGAAAACCATCCACCACCAGGTGCCGTCGCTGCTGGCGAGCCACCACTACCGGTTGGGTAAAACCATCCAGTTCGATAGATCGTTCCAGAAGCTTTTTTTCCACCGTCGCCATCACGTTCGGATTGTAGTCATTCGCCTCAACCGTTTTGGCTTCAACCCACAGCACGCAGTCCACCGGCTCGCGGCAGAACGGGCTGTGCTGGTGGATCAGGCTCTTCAGCTCGTTAATCGCTTTGATTTTCAGGTCAACATCGTCAAACGACTCGAGATATTCAATCACTGTCTTAGCCACATCCGGTGACATCAGAGCGTCCTCCACTCTTTACGTTTGTTACTCATCAGTCGACAGTAGCGCTCATAGTGCTTAGGCTGCGTCGGGCTGAACGACAGCATCCGGCACCAGAAATCGTTTTTCAGCAGCGTCTTACAGATGCGGCGCCATGAAGGGATATCGCGATAGCCGAGATCTTTTTCCTGCTCATCGGGGATATCGTCGGGAAACCCGCGGGTCTGGTACCAGTGCAGATAAATAGCGATTTTATTACGGTAATGCTCGGCGGTTTTTTCCGGCATGCTGTCGAGCAGAAAGAGCGCGTACTCGCGCCAGCTAAAATGCGCCGGTTTGCGGATTTTGGTCTTCAGCGCAAAGTAGTCGCCGCTGGCGTTGGCATAAATCGCACCGCTGTGCGCGCCGCATACGCGTCGGCACATCCGCTCCCAGGTCTCCGGCTCAAGAATGTGATACAGCCACAGCCCGCGCCGCTGCTCGGGGCCGAAGGGTTCGCAGACGCGCATATTTTTTAGCGGCACCCCGGCGCGATACATCAGGTCATAAAGCGGGTTGTAGGGGAGTCGTGACTTATGATTAAAGATCCAGATGTCGCGGGTCCGCCAGTCATAAAGGGGATAGCAGGTATAGCTAAATCCCTCCGGCGAGGCGGTCGTCCACGGCTTATCTTCCTCAAAGCGCAGTTTGGTCTGCGAGGTAAGCGCCATGTAGCGATGCAGCGACTCGTCGGTGCGGATGCCGATAAGCGAAGCAAGACTTCTACCCGCGGCCAGCCAGTGGGAAAAGGCCGGAATAAACGCTTCAAAGGTCATTTCCGGCTGATAAAAAGGAAAAAAACCGGCATCGGTGATGGCATCCTCGGGCGGCTGCCTCACCCATTCAACCCCGGCCCGCCAGGCGACCCATTCCGGCTCATGCTGCGATACGCCGCTCACCGTCGTCATCGGCAGCGCCACCCAATAGAAGCGGCTCACCACATCCTGATAGCGCTCTTTCATATTTTGCACGTGCTGGATGGTTAATAAATACTGCGCCTCCCAGTCCACGAACAGCACCGCAAATTTTTTCCCTTTTTTACGCGCAACGGCTGCCGCCAGATGAAATAATACCGTCGAATCTTTACCGCCGGAAAAAGATAAACAGACCTGCTCGAAGGTATCAAATACCCAATCCAGGCGCATCAGAGCAGCGTCAAAAACATTCATATCCAGTTTTACGCGTTTCATCCTTCACCCCTGATAAATGAATCGCCGTCAGAATGTACTTATAGAAAAAATCCGTAAGCCAGATAACCTGAAAACAGGTCTATAGATTATTCATCCAGATACCGCATGCTGAAAAAAGGCGAGCGCAACTAAATGTTATTCACACCATGAAAAACATGTTATCTCATTTAAATTCATGAAGTTATGAGAATCGCTCTTATTGTCTTCATTTTAACGAGAATACTGTGATCTCAGTCACAATTAGCTCCTGAGCGATTTAATCAACCTCCTTCGTTATGGCCAAAAACATCACGCCATATCACAACTGACTCCCCGCGATCGGATATAATCAGCAGCCCTGTTTAACCGTAACAATATTGATTAAGGAACGCTATGAGCGATATAGATCTCAGCCCGCCGCAACGCGATCTGCTACGCGAAAAGCTGTATAAATACTGCCAGGAGAATTTTGAACTGGAACTGGAGCAATTTGACGCGGAATTTTTTGTCGACTTTATCGCGAAAGAGCTGGGTCCAATGTTTTATAACGCCGGGATTGATGCGGCCATCGCCACCCACCTTGCATGGAGCGATCGAATTCAGGAAGAGATGGATCTGAAAAAAGTCTATTAGCGGAAGATCAATAAATACCCATACAAAATGTGGCTATAATGCGACCTCTTTCATCATCTCCCGTGTACGGGGAAGGAAAATCATGTCGCTTATCACCGATCTACCCGCCATTTTTGACCACTTCTCTTCAGCCCGCCAGCAGGGTTTCCTCACGGTCATGGAGCTTAAAGAGCAAAATATTCCGCTGGTTGGCACCTACTGCACCTTTATGCCGCAGGAGATCCCGTTGGCCGCGGGCGCGGTGGTGGTGTCGCTGTGTTCCACCTCCGACGAGACGATTGAAGAGGCCGAAAAGGATCTGCCGCGCAACCTCTGTCCGCTGATAAAAAGCAGCTACGGTTTTGGCAAGACCGACAAATGCCCCTACTTCTACTTTTCCGACCTCGTGGTGGGCGAAACCACCTGCGATGGCAAAAAGAAAATGTATGAATACATGGCTGAATTCAAAGCCGTACATGTGATGCAGCTGCCGAACAGCGCCAGCGATGATGCCTCGCGAGCGCTGTGGAAAGCGGAAATCCTGCGCCTGCAAAAGGCGGTGGAAGATCGCTTTGGTACGCCGATCACCGAAGCCGCCCTGCGCGACGCGATTATCCTCAAGAACCGCGAAAGGCGGGCGCTGGCGAACTTTTATCGCGTCGGCCAGCTCAATCCGCCCGCGCTCAGCGGTAGCGATATTTTAAAAGTGGTCTACGGTGCGACCTTTCGCTTCGATAAAGCGGCGCTAATCGATGAACTCAACGGCATGGCCGATCGGGTGCGTCTGCAGTGGCAAGAGGGGAAACGGCTGGAGGCGCGGCCGCGTATTCTGATCACCGGCTGCCCAATCGGCGGGGCGGCGGAAAAAGTGGTGAAGGCCATTGAAGACAACGGCGGCTGGGTGGTCGGTTTTGAAAACTGCACCGGCGCGAAAGCCACCGAGCGCTGCGTGGAGGAGACTGGCGACGTTTACGACGCCCTGACCGATAAGTATCTCGCTATCGGCTGCTCCTGCATCTCGCCGAACGACCAGCGCCTGGATCTGCTCAGCCAGATGGTGGACGAGTATCAGGCAGACGGCGTGGTGGATGTTATTTTGCAGGCCTGCCATACCTATGCGGTGGAATCGCTGGCGATAAAACGCCACGTGCGCCAGCAGCACAACATCCCCTACATCGCCATTGAGACCGACTATTCGACGGCGGATATCGGTCAGCTCAGCACCCGCGTGGCGGCCTTCATTGAGATGCTTTAGGAGCGCGCGTGACAGTTACCGTAGGGATTGATTCCGGATCGACCGCCACCAAAGGCATCCTGCTCGACGACGGCGTGATTCAGCGCCGCTTTCTCTGCCCGACGCCGTTTCGCCCCGCCGACGCCATCGTTGAGGCGTGGGAAACGCTCCGCGCTGGGCTAAGCGAGCCCCCCTTTTTAACCTTAACCGGCTACGGACGCCAGCTGGTGGATTTCGCCGATAAGCAGGTCACCGAGATCTCGTGCCACGGACTCGGCGCACGCCTGCTGGCCCCGCAGACTCGCACGGTCATCGATATCGGCGGCCAGGACAGTAAGGTTATCCAGCTGGACGAGGCGGGTAATCTGACTGATTTCCTGATGAATGATAAATGCGCGGCGGGCACCGGGCGCTTCCTGGAGGTGATTTCGCGTACGCTGGGGGCCAGCGTCGAGCAGCTCGACAGCATCACCGATGGTATTGAGCCCCATGCGATTACCAGCATGTGTACGGTATTTGCCGAATCGGAGGTCATTAGCCTGCGTTCGGCCGGGGTGCCGCCGGAGGCGATCCTCGCCGGGGTGATCAACGCCATGGCCCGACGCAGCGCCAATTTTATCGGCCGTCTGTCGGCACAGGGCCCGCTGCTGTTTACCGGCGGCGTCAGCCACTGCGCGTCCTTCGCGCGGAGGCTGGAGGGGCACGTGGGTATGGAGGTACAGACGCATCCCGACGCACAGTTTGCCGGGGCGATCGGCGCGGCGCTGATCGGTTTACGTCAGAGGAGCCGCCGGTGACGGAATATCTGTTTTTATTTCACTCAACGGTGGGGGTGGTGCGAATGCGCAAAGCCCTGCAGGCGGCGGGCATGACCTTCCGGGTGAAGGACATTCCGCGCCAGCTGCGCGGCGGCTGCGGGCTTTGCATCTATCTGAGCTGTGAGCCGGGCGAAGAGCAGAGGTGGATTCTCCCCGGCCAGACGGAAGCTCTGTTTCGCGTGGCCGGGGATGATTATCAGCTGCTGGCTCAGTTTCCGCAGCAGGCGTAACCAGGGCGTGAATCATCGCCCGGCGGCGTACAGCGAGCGCAATCACCGTTTGTATGCCGGGTACCGCCCGGCGTGAAACGAGCGCAAGGTCGGGATTTATCCTCTCATCCCAGCAGCTGGCGAATGCAGGATTTAAACACCCGCACGCCATCCGCCAGCGCGGCGCGATCGAAGTGCATCTCCGGATGATGCAGCCCCGGCAGCAGGTCGCAGCCCAGCCCCCAGAACCCGCCCTTCACCTGTGGACGCAGGCGCAGGTAGTGGAAAAAGTCCTCGCTGCCCGGCGTACTCTTCGCTGCCGTTAAGCCGGCTTCGCCAAACGTTTCCCGAATCGCCTGGCTGACGATAGCCGTGGCCTGTTCATCGATAATCGCGGCAGGCATCTCCTTGACGATCTGGATATCGACGGTGGCGCCGTAAGCGGCCGCGCTACTCTCTATCGCCCGTACCACCCGCTCTTTCAGCATCGCCATACCGTCATTTTCCGCGCTACGCAGATCCCAGCACACGTGCGCTTTCGCCGGCACCGAGTTGGTTACCCCCGCATCGCACAGGAAGCGAGTCGCTTTTGCGCTCCAGGTCAGCGAAGGCGCCAGATGAATGCCGTTTACCGCCTGCACCGCGTGCGACGCGGCATCCAGCGCGTTAACGCCCAGATGAGGCCGGGCGGCATGCGCGGCTTTGCCGTGAAAGTCGGCCATCACCGTCGCCGAGGCGGAGTAGTACATCGCCGGCGCCGCCTTGCCCTTCGGACACTCCTCCAGCGGCCTGAGGTGGAAGCCGAACAGCATCTCCACGTCGTCCAGCACACCCGCTTCCGTCAGCGCGATCGCCCCTGTACCCAGCTCTTCGGCAGGCTGAAAGAGTATTTTCAGCTTCCCGCGTTTTACCAGCCCCTCGGCGAGGATCTCTTCCGCGGCGGTCAACACCACCGAAGAGTGTCCGTCATGGCCACAGGTATGGCGAGCCTCCAGATGGCCATCAATCATATGGCCCAGCGCATCCATATCCGCCCGCAGCGCCACGACCGGCCCCGGCTTACCGCTATCCAGCAGCGCAACAATACCGGTGGTACCGCCGACGTTGCGTTGCACCTGAAACCCCGCGGCTTCTAATGCATCGCCGATGTATGCCGACGTTTTGTACTCCTCAAAGCCCAGTTCAGGAATTTGGTGCAGATAATTGAAATGCTCTAAAGTTCGCGACACGTTTGACTCCTTGCCTTCTATTATGCAATCACGCGCATGACCAGCATGGCGATGACGGCATTGATAATGCTCACCGCCATCAGCAGCGGCCAATATTTTTTCGGGACATCCGCCACGCCGAGCAGGCGCCCCATGTACTGAAGCTGCGACCCCATAAGGAAAATCGCCGGGATCAGAATCGTGATATCCGCCACGTTGAGGGTGCCTTTGCTCAACAGGCTCACCGCCACGCCGGTTCCCGCCGAGGCGGAAAGCCAGGAGGTCAGCAGCACGGTAATCGCTTCGCCCGGCAGGCCGAACAGGCCCATCAGCGGCGCGCAGACGTGGCCGATTATCTGCATCACGCCGAGCAAATTCAGCATCTCGGCGATCACGTAAGCCATTAATACATTCGGCATCAGATTGTTGATGGCGATATTAAATCCTTTACGCGCGCCGATAACGAAAATATCGAACGGGTTACTGGAGACTTTTGCCGAATTATTCATTTTCAAAATCGCCTTTATAAGCAGTATTCAGTACCAGACGGGTGATTGCCGCGCCGACGAATTTCAGCACAAACATTAATAGCAGCGGAATAATGATAGGAATGGTTAACGAAGCGAAAAGCGCTGAACCAATCGAGAAATAGTTATTTATCAGACCGGCGCCGGAATATTGCCAGGCCCCCATAATGACCAGATCCTTACGGTTTATTTTCTTGCTGTCATACAGCTCTTTGGTTAGCGCAGCACCAGCATCGGTACTCTGTAAATCGGTAATCAGCGCCAGTCCGGTATAACCCGGGATCCCGAGCAGCGGGCGCAGCAGCGGCGTCAGCAGTTTGTGCGCGGCGCGAATCGCGCCGTAATGGGTAAATATCTCCAGCAGCCCCAGCGCCAGCATCACCGTGGGCACCAGCGATAGCGCAAACAGAAAACCGGCCTTGGCGCTGATGCCGCCGCTGCCGATAAAGGTGTTGGTTTCCGGCGTTTTCATGGTGCCGAACGCACCGCCGAGAGTGGTAAAGTCAAATGCCCCCAGCCAGGCCATCCCCTCCACTTTAAACAGCAGCCCGGAGAAAACTAATAATACGATGACCAGTGAAATCCAGGCCCCGGGCCCGACTTTCCACTCATTTGTCGTTTCGTCGGAGGAACATTCCAACGTTTTATTTTCACTCATACCCTGTCCTCACATAATGAAATGTTAGTGCGATTGTTTGCAATTTGAAATTATGTCAATTTATTGTTATTCAAATTTATTATTTCGGCTGATAAGCTTTTCCATATTCCCTCAGTCAGTACCATCACGATTTCTTATTCTTCGACTTCCTGAGCCTTGCAAACTTAATAGCAAGCCGGGAATAAGCGATGAGATTTTTCCTCCCTGCCAGTTTTTGTCCGAATTACGATTATCTATAACTCGTCGGGATGATAAATACCTGTGAAAGGGTGTTATTGTTGACCTGAGGTCAACAAAGGAGTGAGAAACGATGTTGCATGAGAGGCCTATGAGCTATCTGTATGAAGTCGGGATTCAGGGAGGCATTCGCCGGGCCGCCGATATGCTGGGGATTAATCCGTCAGTCATCAGCCGCCAGATAGCGCAGCTGGAACGGGCGCTGGAGCTACCTCTGCTGGAGCGGCAGGGACGAAACGTGGTGCTCACCGAAGCAGGGCGTCTGCTGGCGGAGGACTACTACGAAAGCCGTCAGCGCCGGGAAAAGCTGGAAAGTCACCTGAAGGATTTACGCCATATGCGCGGCGGGACTATCTCGGTGAGGATTGGCGGCGGGCTGGTCACCACCTTTATTGAATCAGTGATGAGCACCTTTTCTCAGTCCTGGCCTAACGTGTTCGTGGATATTATTGTCGGCAGCATGCAGGAGATGCTCAACGATATCGCCAGCGGCGAAGCGGATATGGCGGTCGCCTTCGGCCCCATCGGCAACCCTGAGCTTAAACGCCACAGCTTTCAGTGGGGCCCCATCTGCGCGGTGGTCTCTCCTGAGCATCCCATCGCTGCCCTGCCCGCCGTCACTATCGATGAGCTCACACACTATCGCCTGATCGCGCTCACCGACAGCTTTGGCCTGCAGCGCCATATGAACGCCATGTTTAAAACTGCAGGACGGCAGTTTCACCCGGCCTATCGCTGCAACCTCTTTTCGACCGCCATGAGCCTGAGCCAGGCGGGATTAGGCGTCTCTTTTATGACCGCATACGCCGCCCGGGAGGCGATCGCCCACGGTATTCTGCGGGCGGTTCCTATCGACCATCCTATTGCCAGCAGCGCCCAGTGCCATCTGCTACGCAACTCCGATCGCCGCTTTTCCCCGGCGGCGCATCATATGTGGCGGCTGTTGCATAACGCTTTTCGCGATGCGCAGCGGGCGCTGGCGGCCTGAGCTTATTCGGTCACCACGAACCGGGTTGGCGCAAAGCAGTTCAGCAGCCGATGCATAAGAAAGACCATGGTCAGCGTAACGATCAGCGCCACGGTCACGGAGGTAATGCGGTACAGATCGCTGAACACCAGGTCCTGGTCCGGATGCAGGTTCTGGCCGAACATGATGCCAATAGTGGTGATGCTGGCGAAGCCAACGCCTGCCCCCACCTTCTCCATCACGTGCAGCCGGGCGCTAAACGCCAGCCCCAGCCCAATCAACGGCATCATCAGCACCATATGGTTGCTGAAGTCGTAGATAATCAGCTGCACCACCAGGATATAAAGGCAGGCCAGCACCACCCCCACCACGCGCCAGATCGAGCTGATCACCGCGCCGCGATAGTGCATCGGGAACAGAATTAAGATGCCCGCCATCAGCGCCGACAGCGAGTCGCTCAGATCGCAGACCTGAAAAATCACAAAGATCATCGTCGCCACGCTGCCGGAAAGCAGCGATTCGTGGCGGATACGCGCGGCATCTTTTTCAATGCGCGGCGGCGGCTTGCGCGGTTCAACGTCCGGGATGAAGTAGTTCAGCAGCGCGCTGAGCGCCACCGCCATCACGCAGGCCTCCATATTGGAGAACATCAGCGTGTGCCAGTTGCTGGTGGGATAGCTCATAAAGTTGAGCATCGTGCTTTGACACACCACGCCCATCGACCCCAGCAGAAACAGCGGCCCCTGGCTCATAAAGCGAAAGCGCATCACGTACAGGCCAAACACCACCAGCGTCATGATGACCGGCCACTGCGATAAATAGCCGACGATTAACACCATTTCGACGCAGTTCACCGCCGCACTGAACACAAACTGCCGCGCCACGTGGCGGTTAAACACCGGCACCAGCGACAGCAGCATCAGCGGATAAACCACGAAGAAGACGCCGTACTGCACGTCATAGAAAGTTGATATGCTCAGCGCGATAGTACCGGCCACGGCGATACGCAAGGTCTGGCGAAAATCGTTCGCCGTGTAGACGATGTTGCCGTGCGGGGTGAAGACCCGCGCCAGGGTATTAATAGACATAGTGCAGGAAGCTCACCAGATGGATCTGCGCGCCGGCGAAGGTACGGGCGAACGGGCCATCGCTGTTATAGAGCTGTACCGTGGCGCGGGCGCCGGTGGGCAGCGGCTTATCCAGCGGCTCGTCCAGAGCGACGTGAATGCGCATGCGCTGCGCGTCGCGCACCCAGCGGGTGGATTGCTCCGGCTGCGATAGCTGGCCGTTAACTTCTTCTTGTCCAGCCAGAATACCGGCATCGCTGCTGGTGACGTGCGCCGGGAAGACTTTGCCCGGCAGCGCATCGAACACCACCGCGGCATCGGTATTCACGCCGGTGTGGCGCAGGCTCTTCTCGCGGAAATCGGCGACGATATCGGTCTGATTGCTCACCAGCGCCAGCAGCGGCGTGGCGGCGGTGGCGTACAGACCAGGGTTAAGCTGCAGGTTGCTCACCATCCCGTCAGTCTCCGCGCGGACCTTCGTCCAGCCGAGGTTAAGCTGCGCCTCTTCCAGCGCGTTGCGGTACTTCTGCAGCGTGACGTTGCGCCCATCGTCGCGCTCGCCGCGCTGGATCAGCAGATTGTGGATACTAGCGTTGAGCGCGCTGACCGACTGTTCGCTGGTCTGCCAGGTGGTGCGCACTTTATCCAGATCCGACTGGGAAACGTTCTGCATGGTGCTCAGACGCTGATAGCGATCGAACGTGACCTTATCGTTGCGCGCGGTGTACTGGGCGGTACGAAGGTTGGCGCGGGCAGAAGCGATCTGCGCGTCCAGCTGCTGGTTACTGAGTTTCGCCTGTTCAAGCGCGATCTGCGCCGCTTCCACTTTATTGATAAACGGCGTTGGATCCAGTTCATAGAGCAGATCGCCCTTCTTCACCTGGCTGTTGTTATGCACATAGACATGGGAGACATAGCCGGAGACGCGCGACGAGACCGGCGTGACCACGCGCATCACGGTGGAATCCGGCGTGAGCGGGATCCAGATATCGGCAACGATAAACCAGGCGAATATGACCAGGAAGGCGGCAATACTCACCCTTACCCAGCGGGCAAATTTCTGTTCAGGGGTCATCATAGTGTTTTAGATCTTGTTATCTTCTTCGCGGATAGTCCGCAGATTGCAGGCGATTTGATTTAACGTGGCGCTAAAGGCGGCGAGCTGCGCTTCAGGGAGGGTTTCGGTGACGCGCTGTTGATAGGCCTCAATCACGCGGTTCAGCTTCTCCAGAATAGCGCGGCCTTCCGTCGTCAGCGTCAGCAGGCGTATGCGTTTGTCATAAGGCGATGTTGAACGCAGCAGATAGCCCTGCTTTTCCAGCTGCGTGAGGGTGCGCATCAGCGGCGGCAGTTCAATGCCCTGCACCTCCGCCAGCTCGCTGACCGAGACGTTATCCCCCAGTTGGTGCAGCTGCATCAGCACCGTCCAGCTTGACTGGGTCAGGCCGGTGTCGGTGATGGCAGAATCAATAATCGCGCGCCACTGGCGCACCACCATCGCCATGCGCATGCCCATCGGGCGGCGGGCAAACAGGTCGTCTTCGGTCATTTTACTTTCCTCACTTAGCTGTGAAGAAAATAATACTTATCACGATAAGTATCAAGAAACGAAGAGTGGATAAGCATGAATTGATAAATTATGTGAATGTATCATCCCCGGTCGCGCTCACGCTTACCGGGGCTACAGCTCTGCGCGGTATGGTAGCCCGGACAGGCGCGTCAAGCGCCGCCTCCGGGAAAATGCCGGGTAAAAAATCGCACTTTTTAATTGATCTGATCCCGACGCAGCCCGACATCTTTTAGCTGTTCGTCGCTCATACGCTGCAATGTTCTGCGCGTTTGCTCACGAAGCCACCACTTTTTGAACGCCCGCGCCAGAAATACGAAGCCGATAAACGGCTGTCTTGCCCGATTTTCGTGAAATTCCATCCTCTACCTCCTCACCTTGCCAGAGGCTTTATCTTCACGGATCCGCGGCCAAACAATACAGATTCACAAAATACTTTTCTTTAACATACAGATTCGCTAAAACGTACAGCAGACCTCACTTTTACCGCCAATCTGTACTGGTTTATTGATCTGTATGGCGACGATCAAGGATACAGCATGACCCGCTATCAACATCTGGCCAGCCTGCTGGCAGAACGCATCGAACAGGGGCTGTATCGCCCCGGCGAAAAGCTGCCGTCGGTGCGCAGCCTGAGCCAGGAGCACGGCGTCAGCATCAGCACCGTTCAGCAAGCCTACCAGACGCTGGAACAGCAGCAGCTGATCGTACCGCAGCCGCGTTCCGGCTATTTTGTAGCCCCGCGTAAAGCACAGCCGCCGGTGCCGCCGATGTCGCGGCCGGTCCAGCGCCCGGTAGAGATCACTCAGTGGGATCAGGTGCTGACCATGCTCGACGCCCGCCACGATAAATCGATTATCCCCTTCGGCGGCGGCTCGCCGGACGTCACCCAGCCAAGCCTGAAGCCTATCTGGCGCGAGCTGAGCCGGGCAATTCAGCACAACCTTAGCGAAGTTCTGAACTACGACGAGCTGGCCGGGCGTCGCGAGCTGCGCGAACAGATCGCCCGCCTGATGCTCGACGGCGGATCGGTGGTCACCGCCAACGATCTGGTACTTACCAGCGGCTGCCACAGCGCGCTGTCGCTGGCGCTGCTGTCGGTGTGTCAGCCCGGCGATATCGTCGCCGTCGAATCCCCTTGCTACTACGGCACCATGCAGATGCTGCGCGGATTAGGGCTAAAAACCATCGAGATCCCCACCGATCCGGAAACCGGGATCAGCATCGAGGCGTTAGAGCTGGCGCTGGAGCAGTGGCCGATCAAAGGGGTGATCCTGGTCCCCAACTGCAATAATCCGCTGGGATTTATCATGCCGGATGCCCGCAAGCGGGCGGCGCTGTGCCTCGCCCAGCGCCACGATATCGTTATCTTTGAGGATGATATCTACGGCGAGCTGGCAACCGAATACCCGCGCCCTCGCACGATCCATTCCTGGGATATCGACGGCCGGGTGATGCTCTGCAGTTCGTTTACCAAAACCATCGCTCCCGGCCTGCGCATCGGCTGGATTGCCCCCGGCCGTTATTACGATCGCCTGCTGCAGATGAAATATGCCGCCAGCGGTACCAACGTCCCCTCCACCCAACTGGCGGCCTGTAACTTTATTCGCGAAGGCCACTATCACCGCCACGTGCGAAGAATGCGGCAGATCTACCAGCGCAATATGGAGATCTACACCTGCTGGCTGCGGGAGTTTTTCCCCTGCGGGATCTGCGTTACCCGCCCGAAAGGCGGCTTTATGCTGTGGGTCGAGCTGCCGGAGCAGGTGGACATGGTCTGCGTCGCGAAGCAGCTGTGCCGGCTGAAAATCCAGGTCGCGCCGGGATCGCTGTTTTCCGCATCCGGGAAATACCGCAACTGCTTAAGGATCAACTGCGCTCTGCCGCCGATAGATAAACATAAAGAGGTGATGGTGCAGCTGGGCATGGCGGTGAAGGTGGCGATGGAGTGGGCGCCGGAGTGAGGTTATAGGCTGGTCCCGGTGGCGCTGCGTATGACCGGGCTACAGGTTCACCGCCGCCTACGGGCCTGTAGCCCGCTCGGGTGCGCCAGCACCGCCTCCGGTTTTCCCTCTTTGAGAGCCCAAATCCCTTGGTATTATCATCAATGCTCCCCCGGCATATTGCGCTAAATGACCAGCACGTAAATTTTCGCAGAGTAATCTGCTATATAAACGATTAATATCAGTAAATAATGAAAAAATGACAACCAGTAATAAAACATTGAACAGCCAAACAACTTAATAACCAGCATATAAAAATATTAGAATAAAATATTTAACCGCATGATTCATCAGCAAATATATATCATTTATTTTTGAAAAACCTGACCAGATTGCCTTCCTGTAATAATCCCGATAAATTCACTCCTTCCCCCTGCGGGAAACTCTAAATATAAAAACGCGACAATATAACCGGGATGAATGTCATGAAAATAACCAAAGACCAGGTGGTCTACGCCATGTCGCGCGATAACGCTCCTGTCGCTACCGTCAGCAGCGGAAGCGAAGTGCTGTTTGAAACGTGCGACTGCTTCTCCGACCAAATCACCTCCGCCGATGCCGTGTTCAACGAACTGGACTGGCAGCGTATCAACCCGGCGACCGGGCCGGTCTACGTCGAGGGCGCCGAGCCGGGTGATGCGCTCAAGGTCACCATCAAGCGCATTACCCTGACGAGCAATCAGGCGGTGATGGTCACCGCACCGCAGCTCGGAGTGATTGGCGATGAGCTTGATGCCCCGAAGGTCACCATTGTCCCGATTGAAAACGACCATGCCGTGCTGCCCGGCAACGTGCGCGTCCCGCTCAACCCGATGGTCGGCGTGATCGGCGTCGCGCCTGCCGGGGAAGCCATCTCCTGCGGCACACCGGATAGCCACGGCGGCAATATGGACTGCAAAATGATTACCGCCGACAGCACCCTATGGCTGCCGGTCAACGTTCCCGGCGCGCTGTTCGGGCTGGGGGATTTACACGCCGCGATGGGCGATGGCGAAGTTTCGGTTTGCGGTCTGGAAATCCCCGGCGAAGTGCTGGTCGAACTGACGGTGGTTAAAAACCGTCGCCTGCCGCTGCCGATGCTCGAAAACAGCGAGACCCTGTTTACCCTCGCTTCGGCACAGACGCTTGATGATGCCGCCGCCCTGGCCACCCGTAATATGGCGCATTTTATCGCCGACAATACCTCCCTGACGCTGGCTGAAGCGATCAGTATTCTGAGCATCGCCGGCGACCTGCAAATCTGTCAGGTGGTCGATCCGCTGAAAACCTGTCGCTATGCCTTACCGAAATCAGTGGCTGAACAGCTCTCCCTGAGCGTCGAAGGGGAGCATGCATGAGCGTTGAACAATTTGGCTATAAGCAGGAGCTGCATCGGGCGCTGACGTTCCGCGATCTGCTGGTCTACGGCATGATATTTATGGTGCCCATCGCGCCGTTTGGCGTCTTTGGCTACGTCTGGGACGGCGCGCAGGGCATGGTGGCGCTGGCTTATCTCATCGGTATGGTGGCGATGTTCTTTACCGCCATGAGCTACTGGTCGATGTCGCGCGCGTTCCCGGTCTCCGGATCGGTATACGCGTATGCCCAGCGCGGTATTCATCCGATTGTCGGCTTTTTTGCTGGCTGGCTGATCCTGCTGGACTATATTCTGGTGCCCTCGCTGCTCTATATCGTCAGCGCGGCGGCGCTGGCGCCTATGCTGCCTGGCGTGCCGGGCTGGCTGTGGATTGTCGGCTTTATTGCGATTAACAGCCTGATTAACCTGCGCGGCATTACCTTTACCGCGCGCGCCAATAACACGATTCTGATCGCGGAGATCGTGGTGCTGTCGGTGTTCGTCGTTCTCGGGCTGATTGCGCTCTACTCCGGCGCCGGGGCGGGCCATCTGACCCTCGACCCGCTCTATAACGCCGATAAGTTCAGCCTGCCGCTGGTGATGGGCGCGGTCTCCATCGCCGTGCTCTCGTTCCTCGGCTTCGACGGGATCTCCACGCTGTCCGAGGAAACGAAAGGCGGCGTGGATACCGTGGGTAAGGCGTCGCTGGGCGCGCTGATGCTGGTCGGTTCGCTGTTTATCCTGCAAACGTGGATTGCCGCCGATCTGGCGCAGGGCATGACGTTTAGCAGCCTCGATACCGCCTTCTACGATACCGCGAATCTGGCGGGCGGCGGCTGGCTGAAGTATGTCACCATGTGGTCGACGGTGATCTCCTGGGGGATTGCCAACGCCCTGGTGGCGCAGGCCGCCGTGTCGCGCATTCTGTTTGCGATGGCGCGCGACAAGCAGCTGCCGCAGCTGCTGGCAAAAGTGCACCCGCGGCTGAAAACGCCTTACGTTAGCACCCTGTTTGTGGCGCTGATTTCGCTGGCTTCCGGCCTCTGGTTCTACGGCGATATCGATAACCTCAGCCGTCTGGTGAACTTCGGCGCGCTGATGGGCTTCCTGGTGTTGCATATTGCGGTCATCAACCACTATCTGATCCGCAATAAGTCACGCAATCTGGTGATGCACCTGCTGTTCCCGGTGATTGGCCTGTGCATTATCGGCTTTGTGATTTATGAGATGGACGTGCAGGCCAAGGTGCTTGGGCTGAGCTGGCTGGCGGTTGGCGTGGTCTATTACCTGCTGATGCGCCTGGTGCTCAAGCGCAATGTGGAACTGAAGCTGGAAGGCTAGCGCGATTTATCTCCCCGGCTCGCGCTGCGCTTAGCCGGGCTACGGGTTCCCGGCCGTCTGCGAGCCGGTAGCCCGGACAAGGCGCGTCAGCGCCGCCTCCGGGGAAACAACGCGCAATACAGCCTCCACTTTTCCCCGGCTCACGCTGCGCTTAGCCGGGCTACGGGTTCCCGGCCGCCTGTTCGTCCTCGCCAAAAAACACCATACCTTTATAGGGCTGCTTCCGGCACGCCGCCAGGCGCTGGGCGAGATTGCCAACATGCAGCTCCAGCTTGTGGCCGTCCGGGTCGAGGAAATAGTGCGACGCGCCTTCGCTTTTATTGGTTTTCCAAACCGGAACGCCAGCCGCATTCAGGCGCCCGGCAAAAAGCGCGAAATCCGCCTCCGCAATGCTGAACGCGTAGTGGGTGTAGTCGCTCTCCTCCGGCGAAATGACGCGCCGCTGCGGGTCCAGCGACAGGCACAGCCAGAGGTCGCCGCAGGAGAAATACGCGCCGTTATCCCAGCGGGCGCGCAGCGTCATCCCCGGCAGCTGCTGATAAAACGCCACGCTCGGCGCCAGCTGGCTAACCGCCAGGGTCAGATGATTTAATCCGCTTAACATGACTTTTCCTCTAATGACGTTACGATTTGCTGGCGCAGCCACCGGTGCGCCGGATCGCGGTGCCAGCGCTCGTGCCACAGCATCAGCATCTCAAACCCGGCGACCGCCAGCGGCGGTTCGACCACCGTCAGACCCGCAGCTCCGCTCACCAGCCGCTCCGGCAGCACCGCCACCAGCTCGCTATTGCGCAGCGTCTCCAGCATAAACAGGAAATGTGGCACGGAAAGGACAACTCGCCGCGCCAGACCGAGATTCGCCAGCGCGCTATCGGTCGCGGCGCTGAATCCTCCGCCGTCCGGCGAGACAATCACCTGTTCCAGTTGGCAGAACTGCGCCAGAGTTAACGCCGACTGCAGCGCCGGGTGCCCGGCCCGCCCGGCAAGCACGTAGCGTTCGTGGAACAACAAACGCTGATGCAGCGCGGGCGGTGCACCATCGCGCGTGTGAAAAAACAGATCCACTTCGTCGCGATCCGCCTGCTGAACCAGCCGCGAAGGCTGCAGCTCAAACAGCGCCAGACGGCTGGCCGGAGAGGCGATGCGCAGCGCGTTGAGCGCCGGCAGCAAAATCGCCGACGCCATATAGTCGGTCGCCGCCACCCGCCAGGTCTGCGCCGCCGTGGCCGGGTCAAAAGGCTGAACCGGCGCCACCGCCAGCTCCAGCGCCAGCAGCGCATCGCGCAGCGGCCCGCGCAGTTCATCGGCGCGGGCGGTGGGCTGCATTCCGCGTGGCCCCGGCAGCAGCAGCGGGTCGGCGAAAATTTCCCGCAGTCTCGCCAGTTGGACGCTAACCGACGGCTGCGACAGGTTGAGGCGCTGCGCCGCCCGGGTGACGTTATTTTCGCTAAGCAGGACGTGAAGCGTGCGTAGCAGATTGAGATCCAGACGCTGGAGATTAACCATGACTATACCTGTCATTAAAGTAATTCATTTCTACTATAGCGCCGCCAACTCTACTCTGCAGCTCTCCCTTATGCTGAGATGATTTCAATGAAAATATTACTGGTTTACGCCCATCCTGAACCGCGTTCGCTTAACGGCGCGCTGAAAGATTTTACCGTGCAACATCTACAAAACGCCGGTCACGACGTGCAGGTGTCCGATCTCTACGCCATGCGCTGGAAGGCGGGATTTGATGCCGACGACAGCAGCGCCCCGCCGGTGGGTGCAAGCTGGCGGGCGACGCGAGATTCGCAATATGCCTTCGCTCACGGCACGCAGAGCGCGGATATCGTGGGCGAACAGGAGAAGCTGCTGTGGGCCGATACGGTGATTTTCCAGTTCCCGCTGTGGTGGTTTTCACTGCCCGCCATCATGAAAGGCTGGATTGATCGGGTTTACGCTTACGGGTTTGCCTACGGCGTCGGCGAGCATAGCGATACGCACTGGGGCGATCGCTACGGCGAAGGCACGTTCGCGGGTAAACGGGCGATGCTGGTCGTTACCGCCGGCGGATGGGCGGAGCACTATGCTCCGCGTGGAATTAACGGGTCTATCGACGACATTCTGTTCCCCATTCAGCACGGGATGCTGTTCTATCCCGGATTTGAGGTGCTGCCGCCGGTGGTGTTCTACCGCACCGACAAACTCGATGAACAGCGCTTCGCCATCCTGCGCGAGGAGCTGGCCCGGCGGCTGGATACCCTCTCCGAAACGCCGCCCATTCCCTTCCGTCGGCAGAATCACGGCGACTATCTGATCCCCTCTCTGAACCTGCGTCCGGAGCTGGCGCCTGGAGAAAATGGCCTCGCTATCCACGTGAAGCCTATGTGAATCTCGGTGGGTGATATTCGCGGCGCGGCGAATATCACCACAATTCATAAGGTGAACTGTGAGCCTCCACGCAATAACGGCATCACGCCCCGCTACGCCCCTTCGCATATTGATAGCGATCAAGAATAATCATACCGTCTGGTCGGTATGATTCGGGCCATGAATATAGAAGCCCAACATCGTAAAAAAGATCCTGTCCGCCTGCATAAGCAGCTGCTGGAATCCGCAGCCACTATCGCCGGTCGGGACGGTATCGCCTCGCTGTCGCTGAACGCCGTCGCGCGTGAAGCGGGCGTCAGCAAAGGCGGCTTACTGCACCATTTCCCCAACAAGCAGGCGCTGATTTTCGCTCTCTTTGCCCGTCTGCTGGCGATTATGGAAGAAGCGATTTCAGAGCTTATGGCCGCGGATAACGTCTCTTATGGCCGATTTACCCGCGCCTATCTGCGCTATCTGTCGGCGCCGGAACTCACGGACACCCAGGAGAGCCGCCAGCTGATGGTGCTGTCGCTGGCCATGCCGGATGAACCGGTGCTGCGAAAATGCTGGCGCGACTGGATGCTGGACCATCTGGCGAAAGGGGATGAACTGGACAATAGCCATACCGGCACGCTGGTGCGCTATGCGGCGGACGGCATCTGGCTATCGGAATTAACCGAGGGGCGCACCATGAGCCCCAGGCACCGGCAGTCGCTGGTCAGCGATTTGACGAAGATGACGCTTCCTGCGTGAAGCATGTTGAGGCCACGATGCGCTATAACATCCATGGCCGTCTTATTTATGATGCAATGGACGGCACGCTAACGTTACCGGGAAGCGATGAGGCGGACAGCCAGCTGTCCATCACCGCCAACGCGCTGCTGTGGTTCTTCCTGCGCCACACCGAGGTGGTCAGCCGCGACGAAGTGCTTAAAAAAGTCTGGGATGACAATGGGTTAACCTCATCCAACAGCAATCTCAATCAATATCTGAGCATGCTGCGCAAAACCTTTCGCCACTACGATATCGACAACATTATCGTCACCGTATCGCGCGGATTGCTGCAGCTCAATCCGGACCTCGCTATCGAGATGCTCGACGCCAGCCCGGAGCCGGAACCGGCGCCTGCGGCAGAAGCTGAGCCAGATCTGGCCACCGCCCCGGCAGAACAGAAGACCGTTTCCAGTCGCCACGCGCGCGGCACCTGCTGGTATCTGGCCGGCGGCTGCCTGCTCACCATCGCCCTGCTGCTGGTGGTCTGCAGTTTTCTCGGCGGCAGCACAGCGCACCCCATTACCCTGACGCAAATACGCCACAGCCAGTGCGAACTGCTGGCCAGCGATGAGATGCTGCGATCCGTTGCCGAAAGCGCCTACGGCAAGAATTTTGATGCTGTACGCCAGCGCCTGAAGCTGGAGTGCAAGCCCGGCGAACGCTTCGTCTTCTTCTATGGCGACCGGCTGGAAACCAACGGTCTGGGCCGGGTGTTCCTCGCCCACTGCGCGATGCATGAAGATAACCCGTTCAGCTACTGCGATAACTATTTTTATTATTCATGGAAGCCGCAATGAGAATCGCCCCGCGCCCCTTTTTCGCCCTCTCCAGCCTGGTGTTTATTGCCGCCGCCGGGTTCTGCGCCTGGAAGCTGCTGCCGGTCGAAAACGGCGGGGTAATGAGCTGTTCGACAAAAGCGATTATGCGCTTTGAGAACATGGAGAAGGAGAACGTTAACGGCAATATCCATTTCAACTTTGCCGCCAACGGCAAAGGGTCGATGGTCGTTGAAGGCTACACCGATTCCGCCGCCGGCTGGCTTTACCTCCAGCGCTACGTCAAATTCAGCTACACCAGCAAGCGCATCTCCACCACCGAGCGCCACTATCGCATCAGCAAGTGGGAATCCAGCGCCTCGTCCATCGATGAGTCGCCGGACGTGATCTTCGACTACTTTATGCGCGAGATGTCCGACAGCCACGATGGCCTGTTCCTGAACGCACAGAAGCTCAATGAGAAAGCCATTCTTCTCAGCTCTATCAACTCCCCGCTCTACGTCTGCACGCTGAAGTCCGGCAGCAAGCTTGACTAAGCTCACACCCGCTTTTCCTTCCTCGCTTTCCCGTTAGTAAAACCGCACGTTTTGCATTTAGCCTGCCGAAGAAAACACGATCCTCCCCACACTTAGCATGGGAATAAATTACCCCCGATCTGCAATAAATTAGCAACTTATTAACATCAATCCGCCTCAGGCTAAATGGTGGAAAAAGCGCCACAATCGTCACTCAATCCGCCCTGCCATCGCAGCACAAATGCATAAATAAGCGCCTTAACCAATCTAAATCACAGAGTAAAAGACTAAAAATACCACGTCAGCAGATTTAAATTTCACTTCATTCGCCATTCCCTATAGTGAACCCCGAACGCCGCATCCGCGTCCTGACGCCGTTACGCGGTCGGTTTTCCGAATCACAAAACCTGTTCTGGAGGAGAAACCATGGGTGATGCATTAGGGCTTATCGAAACCAAAGGTCTGGTGGCCTGCATTGAAGCCGCGGATGCGATGTGTAAAGCCGCCAACGTCGAGCTGATTAGCTATGAAAACATCGGCTCGGGGCTGGTGACCGTCATGGTGAAGGGCGACGTCGGCGCAGTGAAAGCGGCTGTGGATTCCGGCGTGGAATCCGCGCAGCGCATCGGTGAAGTGGTGACCTCGCTGGTTATCGCTCGTCCGCATAACGACATCAACAAAATCGTCATTAAACACAAGGCCTGATGGCCAGGAGAACGCAAATGGGTGATGCATTAGGTCTGATCGAAACCAAAGGTCTGGTGGCCTGTATCGAAGCGGCGGATGCCATGTGTAAAGCCGCCAACGTTGAACTGATTGGCTATGAAAACGTCGGCTCCGGCCTCGTCACCGCGATGGTGAAGGGCGACGTCGGCGCGGTGAAAGCGGCGGTGGATTCCGGCGTCGAATCCGCGCAGCGCATCGGCGAAGTGGTGACTTCTCTGGTTATCGCCCGCCCGCATAACGACATCAACAAAATCGTCTCGCATTACAAAATCATAGATTAACCGGAGAAAAACCTGATGAAAGAAGCGCTAGGGCTTATCGAAACCAAAGGTCTGGTGGCCTGTATTGAAGCGGCGGATGCGATGTGCAAAGCCGCTAACGTTGAGCTGATTGGCTATGAAAACGTCGGCTCCGGCCTGGTCACCGCGATGGTGAAGGGCGACGTCGGCGCGGTGAATGCCGCGGTAGATTCCGGCGTGGAAGCGGCAAAACGCATCGGCGAAGTCGTCACCTCTCGCGTCATCGCGCGTCCGCATAACGACATCGAAAAAATCGCGGCGCAGCACAAAGCATGACCTGACAGGGCGCGCCCCGTCTCCACTCTTTTAGTCTGATGAAGGATAGACTCATGATTGAACTGGATAACGATTTGCAGTCCCGGCAGAACGCCCGGGAACTGGTGCGCAATGCCAAAAAGGCGCAGGCGATTCTGGCCACCTTTTCGCAGCAGCAAATCGACGCCATCGTGAAGAACGTGGCCCAGGAAGCAGCGCATCATGCCGAAGCGCTGGCGAAAATGGCCGCGGAAGAAACCGGTTTTGGCAACTGGCAGGACAAAGTGCTGAAGAACCGCTTCGCCTCGCTGCGCGTCTACGACGCCATCAAAGATATGAAGACCGTCGGCATCATTCATGACGATCCGCTACAAAAAGTGATGGACGTGGGCGTGCCGCTGGGGGTGATTTGTGCGCTGGTACCGTCGACCAACCCGACCTCCACGGTCATCTACAAAACGCTGATTGCCCTGAAGGCCGGCAACGCGATTATCTTCTCCCCGCATCCCGGCGCCCGCCAGTGCAGCTGGAAAGCGATTGAAATCGTGAAGCGCGCGGCGGAAGCGGCAGGGGCGCCTGCCGGTAGCGTCGACGCCATTAGCCAACTGACCCTCGAAGCCACCTCAGAGCTGATGCACAGCAAAGACGTGTCGCTGATCCTGGCGACCGGCGGCGAAGGCATGGTGCGCGCCGCCTACGCGTCCGGCACGCCGACCATTAGCGGCGGTCCGGGTAACGGCCCGGCGTTTATCGAACGCAGCGCCGATATCCCCCACGCAGTGAAAGATATCATCACCAGTAAAACCTTCGATAACGGCGTGATCTGCGCCTCCGAGCAGTCGATTATCGTCGAACGCTGCATCTACGACGAAGTGCATCGCGAACTGGAAGCGCAGGGCGCGTACTTCATGAACGAAAACGAAGCGGCGAAAATGGCGGCCCTGCTGCTGCGTCCTAACGGCACCATCAACCCTAAAGTGGTGGGTAAAACCGCGCTCTATCTGAGCCAGATGGCCGGTTTCTGCGTCCCGGCCAGCACCCGAGTGCTGATTGCCGAGCAGACCACGGTATCGCATACCAACCCCTACTCGCGGGAAAAGCTGTGCCCGGTACTCGGCTTGTACGTCGAAGAGGACTGGAAAGCCGCCTGTCACCGCGTCGTGGAACTGTTGACCAACGAAGGCCTCGGCCACACGCTGGTGATCCACACCCGCAATCAGGACGTCATCCGCCAGTTCTGCCTGGAAAAACCGGTTAACCGCATTCTGATCAACACCCCGGCGGCGCTGGGTGGCATCGGCGCGACCACCAATATCACTCCGGCCCTGACCCTCGGCTGCGGCGCAGTCGGCGGCGGCTCCAGCTCAGATAACGTCGGACCGATGAACCTGCTCAACATCCGCAAAGTGGGCTACGGCGTTCGCTCCATCGATGAACTGCGCGCGCCGGGTAGCCGCCCGGAACCGCAGCCGACCATCGTCAGCCCGGCGTCCGGCCCGAACCGCAGCATCTTCGACGATGAACGTTTTAACGCCCCAGCGACCGCCGCCACCGCAGCCCACCCGGCCAGCGCCGACGATCGCTTTGCGACTGCCGCCGCCGTCGGCGCGGACAGCGAGATTAATGAGCAAAACGTGGAACGCGTCATCCGCCAGGTGCTGGAACGCCTTGGTAAGTAACACATTGATATAAGGCGATAAAAACAATGATTCTCGCAAAGGTAGTCGGACATGTCGTCGCCACGCAGAAGTGCGATGAGCTAAGGGGCAGCAACCTGCTGCTGATCGTCAAATTAGATGATGACCAGCAGCCGATGAAAGACCAGACCTGGGTTGCCGTTGATAGCGTCGGCGCCGGTATGCACGACATCGTGCTGGCCGAAGAGTACCTGGCGCTCAACAAAGAGCACTACAAGGCCATGTCGGTGGTCGCCATTGTCGAGAACGTGTTTCGGGACGCTTAAGGAGTCAATAACCCAATGAGTGAATTTTTGCTGAAACCCCGGATTCGCTTTGGTCAGGATGCGCTTGCCATCCTGAACGAGCTGCCCGCCCGCAACGTGCTGCTGGTCACCGACCAGGCGATGGTTAAGTTTGGCCTCGCCGATCGCGTCACGCAGATCCTCCATGCGCGCGGCATCGCTTTCCAGGTCTGGGACGACGTGGTGGCCGACCCGGATATCGCCACCGTGGTGCGCGGTATGAAGCGGATGGATACCAGCTATCCGGATCTGGTTATCGCGCTGGGCGGCGGTTCGGTGATTGATGCAGCCAAAGCGGTTATTTTCGCCCTGGCGCAAACCCGTCCGGACGCTCACCGCGAGCCGCCCTGCTTTGTGGCGATCCCCACCACCAGCGGCACCGGCTCTGAAGTCACCGCCTTTTCAGTGGTAAAAGCCCACGCCGAGAAGCTGGTACTGGTGGACCCGTCGCTGCTGCCGGATATCGCCATTCTTGACCCGGCGCTGGTTGCCTCGGTGCCGCCGGCGATCACCGCCGATACCGGGATGGACGTGCTGTGTCACGCGCTGGAAGCCTATGTCTCCCGCGCCGCCAGCGACTTTTCCGATGCGCTGGCGGAGAAAGTGGTGCAGCAGGTATTTCGCTTTCTGCCGACCTGCTGGCGCAACGGTGGCGATCTGCTGGCGCGGGAAAAGATGCACAACGCTTCCTGCATGGCGGGCATGGCCTTCACCAACGCCTCGCTGGGCATTACCCACAGCCTTGCCCACGCGCTCGGCGGCGTGTTTCGTGTCCCCCACGGTCGCGCCAACGCCCTGCTGATGGCGGACGTGGTGGCCTGGAACGCCGATTATCACGGGCTGTGCGATACCGATGCCGCCCGCAAATATGCCCGATTAGCCCATCTGCTGGATCTGCCTGCGGCCACTACCCGCCAGGGCGTCGCCAGTCTGCTGGTCGCCATTCAGGCGCTTAAAGACGAAATGAGCATGCCGGCCGGCATCCGCGATACTGGCGTCCTTGCAGACGAGTTTGAACAACGGCTGGCGGAGATGGTCGGCCAGGCGTTACGCGACAGCTGTACCCCGACGAACCCACGCGCGCCGGATGCTCACGCACTGACCGAACTCTATCGCCGGGCATGGACCGGCAACGCCGTTCAGGGCCACTGATAACAAGATTTGGAGAACCTTACCCATGGCACACTACAGCTTAACGCCGCGCGTCAAAGTGTTGGCAGAACGTTTACTCTCACAAAAAAGCACCCTGTGCACCGAACATGCCACCACGCTCAACGCCCTTGATGGCGATATCGCCGGGGTTCCCGCCGCCGTCAAACCGGCGCGCCGTTTCTATGAACTGATGCGCCAGCTGCCGCTGTGCATCAGCGCCGACGAGCTGATCGTCGGCAACCAGACCCGCAAACCGCACGGGGCGATTTTCCACGACGAGAGCGCCGCCCGTCGCCCGTCCGCGTTCCAGTTTCTCAATCTGAATAGCGATCTCGACTCCCCGGATTACAAGCTGGTGGTCGAAAAAGGCGTACTGGCGATAAAACATCAGCTGGAAGAGAAAACCCGCGCGCTGGGCAGCGCCGTCAGCCGCAGCGGCATGGACGAAGTCAACGGCTGCCGTGCGGCCATCTACGCCTGCGATGCCCTGCTGGCGCTGGCGCAAAACCTGGCCAACAGCGCGGAACAGCTGGCCGCCGCGGAAACCAACGCTTACCGCCGAGCAGAACTGCTGGACAGCGCCGCCATTCTGCACCATGTTCCGGCGCATCCGGCGCGCAGCTTCAAAGAGGCGTGCCAGGCCTTTTATCTGTTCCAGCTGGCGCTCCAGCTGGATAACGGCAGCTACGCCGTCAACCCGGAAGGCGCCGACAAAGCCCTGCTCCCTTACTACCAGCACGATATCAACAACGGCGCGCTCTCCCCGCAGCAGGCGTATGAAATCGTCGAATCGCTGTGGTTCAAGCTGGCGGAACTGTGCGAAGTGCGCGCCGCCTGCGCGCTCGACGGTTATCCGATGTTTGACGCCATGCTGCACGGCGCAAGCCTTGAGAATGCGCGCATCAACGAACTCTCCGACATGTTCCTCAGCGCGCAGCAAAACCTGAGCGCCCTGAATCTGCCGGTGCGTCTGTTCAAGGGAGTACAACACGTTTCCGCCGCCCCGTTTGCCGCCGCCGGCGATACGCCGGCAGCAGAAGGGCTGACTCCGCGCATGCAGCGCCTGCGCAACCACTACCTGACCGTGCGCCCGAGCGTCTCTATCTATCGCGCGCTGGCCTTTACCGAAGTGGTCAAAGCCAACCCCGGCATGCCGACAATTCTGCTGCGCGCCAAAGCCTTCCGCCACGCCTGCGAAACCGCGCCAATTCTGATTCAGGATGATGAGCTGATCGTCGGTCATCCATGCGGCAAGCCGCGCGCGGGCGCCTTCTCGCCGGATATCGCCTGGCGCTGGGTGCGCGACGAACTCGACACCATGAGCACCCGTCCGCAGGATCCGTTTGAGATCAGCGAAGCAGATAAGAAAACCATCCGCGAAGAGATCGTACCGTTCTGGGAAGGCCGCTCGCTGGACGAAATCTGCGAAGCCCAGTACCGCGAAGCGGGCGTATGGGCATTCAGCGGCGAAACCTTCGTCAGCGACCTCTCCTACCACCAGATCAACGGCGGCGGCGACACCTGCCCGGGCTACGATGTGCTGCTGTTTACCAAAGGGATGAACGGCATTAAAGCCGACGCCGAGGCGCATCTTGCCAGCCTGAGCATGGAAAACCCGGAAGATATCGACCGTATTTACTACTACAAGGCGGCCATTGAAACCTGCGAAGGGGTGATTAACTACGCACACCGCATCGCCGCCCGCGCCCGCGAACTGGCCGCCGTTGAACAGAACGCCCAGCGCCGCGCCGAGCTACTGACCATCGCTGAGGTGAACCAGAACGTGCCGGCGAACCCGCCGAAAACGCTGCAGGAGGCACTGCAGAGCATCTGGACCGTGGAATCGCTGTTTGAAATTGAAGAGAACCAGACCGGGCTGTCCCTGGGTCGCGTAGACCAGTACTGCTACCCGATGTTTGAAGCCGATATCCGCGAAGGCCGCCTGACTCACGACACCGCGCTGGAGCTGCTGCAGGCGTTTATCATCAAATGCGCCGAGCTGATGTGGATGTCCAGCGAGCTTGGGGCGAAATATTTCGCCGGCTATCAGCCGTTTATCAACCTGACCGTCGGCGGTCAGAAGCGCTCCGGCGGCGATGCCTGTAACGACCTGACTTATTTGATCATGGACGCCGTGCGCTTCGTGAAGGTTTACCAGCCGTCGCTGGCCTGCCGTATTCACAACCAGTCGCCGCAGAAGTATATGGAAAAAATCGTCGACGTCGTCAAAGCGGGGATGGGCTTCCCGGCCTGCCACTTCGACGACTCCCATATCAAGATGATGCTGCGAAAAGGCTTCGATTTCGAAGACGCCCGCGACTACTGCCTGATGGGCTGCGTTGAGCCGCAGAAATCCGGCCGCATCTACCAGTGGACCTCCACCGGCTACACCCAGTGGCCCATCGCCATTGAGTTCGTTTTAAACCGCGGTCGGATGGTGCTGTTTGACAGCTATCAGGGGCTGGATACCGGCGACCTGCGCGACCTGCACACCTTCGAAGCGTTCGACGCGGCGGTGAAAAAACAGATTGCCCATATCGTACGCCTGTCGGCGATCGGTACGGTCATCAGCCAGCGCGTGCACCGCGACGTGGCGCCGAAGCCGCTGATGTCGCTGCTGGTAGAAGGCTGCATGGAAAAAGGGAAAGACGTTGCCGCCGGCGGCGCGATGATCAACCACGGCCCGGGGCTGATCTTCTCCGGTCTGGCGACCTACGTCGATTCCATGGCGGCGATTCGTAAGCTGGTGTTTGAAGATAAGAAATACACCCTTGAGCAGATGCGCGACGCGCTGCTGGCGAACTTCGAAGGCTTTGAAGGCCTGCGTCGCGACTGCCTTAACGCGCCGAAATACGGCAACGATGATAACTACGTTGACCAGTATGCACTGGATATCACCGAGTGGACCGAGCGCGAGTGCCGTAAGTACAAGATGCTCTACTCCACCCTGAGCCACGGCACACTATCCATCTCCAACAACACGCCGATCGGTGAGCTGACCAACGCCACGCCGAACGGTCGCCTGGCGTGGATGCCGCTCTCCGACGGTATCAGCCCGACTCAGGGCGCGGATAAGCAGGGTCCGACGGCGATCATCAAGTCGGTGAGCAAGATGAACGTCGAAACCATGAATATCGGCATGGTGCACAACTTCAAGTTCCTCAAAGGGCTACTGGATACCCCGGAAGGTCGTCACGGCCTGATTACCCTGCTGCGCACCGCGTCGATTCTCGGCAATGGCCAGATGCAGTTCAGCTATGTCGATAACGAAGTGCTGAAAAAAGCCCAGCAGGAGCCGGAAAAATACCGCGATCTGATCGTCCGCGTCGCGGGCTACAGCGCCTACTTCGTTGAGCTGTGCAAAGAAGTTCAGGACGAGATTATCAGCCGTACGGTAATTGAGAAGTTCTGATAAAAACACGGACGTTTTTGGACACGGATGTCCCGATCGTATTTCTGGAGGTAAATGTGAGCGCAAAACAAGAATTAACCGGGCGAATATTCAATATTCAGAAATATTCGATCTATGACGGCGATGGGATCCGCACGCTGGTTTTTTTCAAAGGCTGCAATATTCGCTGCCCGTGGTGCGCTAACCCGGAAGGGCTGAATAGCCAGTTTCAGGTGATGTTCTCCCAGGATAAATGCATTAACTGCGGCGACTGCGTCAACGTCTGCCCGGCGGGAATTCATTATCGGGCGGAAGAAAACGGCGAAATGAAGCACTTCGTCAACCGCAATAAAGACTGCATCGGCTGCCGCAAGTGCGAAGAGATCTGCACGCAGAACGCGCTGGATATTATGGGTAAAGATGTCACCGTCAGCGAACTGATGGAGATCATCATGCAGGACTACGACTTTTATATCTCCTCCGGCGGCGGCGTCACCATTGGTGGCGGAGAAATGAGCCTGCAGACCGATTTTGCCGTCGCGCTATTTAGCGAATGCAAAAAGATGATGCTCAATACCGCCGTGGAAACGCAGGGCACTACGCCGCTGGCTAATTATCAAAAGCTGGCGCCGGTGACCGACACCTTCTTATTCGATATTAAGCAAATTAATAGCGAGCACCATAAAGCGTTATTTGGCATTGGCAACGAAGGCATTCGCCGCAACCTGGAGTGGCTGGTGGATTCCGGCGCTAACGTCATTATCCGCATGCCGCTGGTTCGCGGCTATAACGACTCGTTCGATGCCATTACCGGGGCCATTGATTATGTCCAAAAGCTGGCGAAGCGCGGAAATATCCGCCGCATCGATATGCTGCCGTACCACCAGCTCGGGCGCAAAAAATATGAGCGCCTCGATATGCCCTACCCCATCGCCCGGGACCCGACATATTCCGCCGAAGAGTTAGACCTGCTGGAAACGTTCTTCACGCAGTTTGATTTTGATATTCGCTTAGTCCGCCATTAACAGGAGCCGACAATGAAAAGTTTAGGCGTAATTGAAACTCGAGGGTTAGTTGCCGCCGTTCAGGCCGTAGATGCCGCCTGTAAAAGCGCAGGAGTGACCTGCTTTGGCTACCGCAAAGTCGGATCGGGGCTGGTTAGCGTCTGCTTTGAGGGGGAGATCAGCGCGATTCACACCGCCATCGAACGCGGCGTGGCCGTCGCTGAGCTTATCGACCCGCAGGTGAAATCCCTGATGATCGCTCGTCCGGAACGCAGCGTCGTGGAAGCCCTCAGCACCCTCAAAGGCCATCCGCCGCGTGCGGAAGCTGCCGCTGCAGCCCCGCTTGAGGCTGAAATCGTCGCACCCGCCGCTGTGGAAACAAGGGAACCCACTGAGCCCGCCGCCGCGCCCGCGGCGACGGAAGATAAAAACGCGGCGATAAGGAAAGGGAAGAAGGCATGATCGACACCCTGCTCCATGAAAAAATCGCCGCCCGCCTGAGCCACGTTGCGCCGGCTATCCCGGTCGGCATCTCTAACCGTCACGTCCATCTGGCGCAGCAGGACGTCGAAGCGTTGTTTGGCAAGGGCTATGTCCTGACGCCGTTTAAGCCGCTGCGTCAGCCGGGACAGTTCGCTGCCCAGGAGTGCGTCACTGTGGTCGGTCCGAAGGGCTCGCTCACCCACGTGCGCGTCCTCGGCCCAACCCGCCCGGTATCGCAGCTGGAAATCTCCCGCGCCGACTGCTTTACCCTCGGCATCAAAGCACCGGTTCGCGAATCCGGCCAGCTGGAGAATGCGGGCAGCGCGCTGCTGATCGGCCCGGCAGGCCACGTTGAACTGCGGTCTCAGGTGATCTGCGCCTGGCGGCATATCCATATGTCACCGCAGGACGCCCGCCAGTTGAACGTCACCAACGGCCAGAAGGTTAGCGTCCGCAGCAACGGTGAACGCCAGCTGACCTTCGATGAAGTGGTCGTGCGGGTACGCGAAGACTTCGCGCTGGAGTTTCATATTGATACCGAAGAGGCCAACGCCGCCGGCTTGAAAAACGGCGCGCAGGTCGCGCTCATCGGCTAACGGAGGCTCGCCATGACCAACCAACAGATGGAAGAGCTGGTTGAACGCATTGTCCAGCGTCTGCGGCCGCCGGTACTGGTAATGGTGACCGCCGCGGCGGGCTACCGGCACGCTATTCGCCAGCGGCTGGCCGGCTGCGGCGAGAGCCTGCACCTGGCGCTGGATAGCGGCATTGACGACGGCGAGCAGTGGCAGAGTATCGGTAAAACGCTACCGGCGGCTGACTGGCAATATGGGCTGCCGTCCGCTGCGTATAAAGCGCTGCTGCTGCCATTTCTCGACTACCCGCTGGCGGCGGATCTGGTGAATGGTTCTCTGCACAGTCCCTTTGCCCGCCGCGTGCACGATGCTCTGCTGAGCGGTCTGCCGGTGCTGGCGCTGCGCTATCACTGCGATCCCGCCAGCGAGCTTAACCAGCTGCGGGGCGCGCAGCCTGATACCGCTTACGCCGGGCATATGCAGGCCACGCTTTCCCGCCTGGCCGAATGCGGCGTCACGCTGTGCACCATGAACGAATTGCTGGAGAAGCTGGCGTCGGGTCGCGAAGTAACGGTGGCGCCGGCGAGCGGTCCGCGCCGTTATCTCACTGTCACAGACGTGGTGAATAATCCGGCGCTGGCCGGTGCGCCTCAAGCGCAGTTAACCGATGCCGCTATCGATTTTTTAAAAAACAGAAAAAAAGAACCTTACCTTAAATAGTAAACCCGGAGTTTAACTTATGTCTTCAAAAACAAAGTGTTGGCTATGGATGCTGCTGGTTATCGTTTCCGAAACCTCAGCCACCTCCACCCTCAAAATGTTCGGCAGCAGTGAAGGGATAACCAAAATGCTGCTGCTCGGGCTGCTGGTACTGCTGTATTGCACCTGCTACTACTCGCTGTCCCGCGCGGTGAAAGATATTCCCGTCGGTCTGGCCTACGCCACCTGGTCCGGTACCGGCATCCTCGTGGTATCGACGCTGGGAATGGCGTTTTACGGCCAGCACCCGGATACCGCCGCCATTATCGGCATGGCGGTTATCGCCAGCGGTATTGTGATCATGAATCTGTTTTCCAAAATGGGTAGCGAAGAGAGCGAGGAAGCGCCCGCAGAACCCTCGGCTGCTTCATCGCTGGACAAAAAAGTCGCCAACTAACTGAAAAGGAATCGCATATGTTTAACCTCGGATTTTTATGGCTGGCGCTGTCTATCGGCTCCGAAATCACCGGCACGTCGATGATCAAAAAGACCAACGGCTTCAGTAAACTGGCGCCGTCGGTGCTGGTGGTCTGCGCCTACGGCCTGTGCTACTTCGCCCTCACCCGCGCGATGAGCACTATTCCGGTCGGCGTCGCCTACTCGTTATGGTGCGGCTTTGGTATCGTCGGCGTCACGATTTGCTCGATGATCCTCTATAAGCAGAAACCGGATATTCCGGCCATCCTCGCCATGGTGCTGATCATCTCCGGCGGCATCATTATGAACGTCTTTTCCAGCATGTAAGTCACTCCTGCGCCTTCATTTATTGCGGTGAAGGCGCTAAATACCCCTACTAAATAAGCCGTCATTGGCACAATTAAAAAAACAAAAAACCATCGCCTGCTAACCAAATAATCAATAACGCTAAAAATACGACGAGCGTCAAATTTTTATACTCCACTTATCAATAACTAATTTTTTGTGATTTTAATCGTGGTTATTTTCTCATATTACCTTATTTTTATGGCATCCCTTCAACCACAGAGGACGATGTCATGACGCAAAAATCGATTTATCGCCTCATCGCCCAGGGCGGCCTGGACGACTGGTATAATTTAGATCACCGCATCTCCAACGACTTCCCTCGTTAATTCTCCGCTGCTGTTTACTCCCTAAAAAAATTAATTCAGCACTGCGTTTAGTCGCTATTTGTTGCGCCCATTACTTGTCGCCAAATAGCCAGACGCGGCACAGCATTCCCATGGAGAAAATAAATGAAACGTATCCCTGAGCCGTTCCGCATTAAAATGGTCGAAAATATTCGTATGACCACCTTTGACGACCGCGTCAAAGCGCTGGAAGAGGCGGGCTATAACCCGTTTTTGCTCAATAGCCAGGACGTGTATATCGACCTGCTGACCGACTCCGGCACCGGCGCGATGAGCGACCATCAATGGGCCGGGCTGATGATGGGCGACGAAGCCTACGCCGGGTCGCGTAACTATCAGCATCTGTGTGAAAAGGTCAAAGAGATTATCGGCTATCCGTATACCATTCCCACCCACCAGGGGCGCGGCGCGGAGCAGATTCTGTTCCCAAGCCTGATTGCTCGCCGCAAGTCGGCGCATCCGGTGTTTATTTCCAACTTCCACTTCGATACTACCGCCGCGCACGTGGAGCTTAACGGCGCAAAAGCCATTAACGTGGTGACGCCGAAAGCCTTCGACACGACCTCGTGGTACGACTGGAAAGGCAACTTTGATATTGATTTACTGAAAGCGACCATCGCCGAGCACGGCGCGGAAAACGTGGCGGCGATTATTACTACCGTCACCTGTAACAGTTCCGGCGGCCAGCCGGTATCGCTGGCGAATATGCGCGAGGTGTATCAAATTGCGCGCCAGAACAATATTCCGGTGGTAATCGACTCCGCCCGCTTCTGCGAAAACGCCTGGTTTATTAAACAGCGCGAAGAGGGCTATGCCGATAAATCGGTGAAAGAGATTATTCTCGAGATGTACCAGTACGGCGATATGCTGACCATGTCCGCCAAGAAAGACCCGATGGTGAATATTGGCGGACTGTGCTGCTTCCGCGATGACGAAGAGCTCTTCAACGAAGTGCGCATTCGCTGCGTGCCGATGGAAGGCTTTGTCACCTACGGCGGCCTGGCGGGGCGCGATATGGAGGCGCTGGCTATCGGTCTGGAAGAAGGGACCAACGAGGATTACCTCGCTTATCGCATCAATCAGGTGGAGTACCTCGGTGAACGCCTGCGCGAAGGCGGCATTCCGATTCAGTATCCGACCGGCGGCCATGCGGTGTTCGTCGATGCTAAGCTGCTGCTGCCGCATATTCCGCCGGAGCAGTTCCCGGCGCACGCGCTAAACAACGAGCTGTATCTGGAAGCGGGCATTCGCAGCGTGGAAATCGGCTCCCTGCTGCTGGGACGCGACCCGGAAACCGGTAAGCAGAAGGCGTCGCCGATGGAGCTGCTGCGCCTGACCATTCCGCGTCGGGTTTATACCAACGATCATATGGACTATATCGCTGATGCGCTGATCGCCGTTAAGGCGCGCGCCGCCACGATTAAGGGCCTGACCTTTACCTATGAACCGCCGGTACTGCGCCACTTCGTCGCCAGACTGAAACCGGTGAAATAAACCCTATCAGGGCGCTCTCGCAATAAGAGCGCCATTAATTTAACTCCATCTTTTTAAGCTCAATTATTCGGGTTGCGCCGGGTAGCCGTTTGCCCGCAGCCCGTTATTTACTATATAGCCACGTGAGGAATGCACCTTATGGCTACATTATCAGTCTCAAAAGCGGTCTCAACTAATACACCATCGCTGATTGGCGGAGCGATGATTATCGGCGGCACGATTATTGGCGCAGGCATGTTTTCTTTACCGGTGGTGATGTCCGGTGCCTGGTTTTTCTGGTCGCTGCTGGCGCTTATCTTTACCTGGTTTTGCATGCTGCATTCCGGGCTAATGATCCTCGAAGCCAATCTCAATTATCATATTGGCGCCAGCTTCGACACGATTACGAAAGATTTACTGGGAAACGGCTGGAATATTATCAACGGTCTGACCGTCGCCTTTGTATTATATATCCTGACCTACGCCTATATTTCCGCCAGCGGTTCAGTTATTCAGCATACTTTTGCGCAGATGAACCTCGCGGTTCCCGCACGCCTGGGCGGGCTGGCGTTCGCGCTGATCGTCGCCTTTATCGTCTGGCTGAGTACGAAAGCGGTAAGCCGGATGACGACTATCGTGCTGGGCGCCAAAATTCTCACCTTCTTTATGACCTTTGGCGGTCTGATGTGGCACGTGGAGCCCGCGATTCTGTTTAACCGCGCGGAGGTCAATGCGTCCTATCTGCCCTACGTTCTGATGACGCTGCCGTTCTGCCTGGCCTCCTTTGGCTATCACGGCAACGTCCCCAGCCTGATGAAGTACTACGGTAAAGACCCGCTTATCATTCGCCGCTGCCTGCTGCTCGGCACGCTGATGGCGCTGGTGCTGTATATCATCTGGCTGGTCGGCACAATGGGCAATATTCCGCGCCCGGCGTTTATCGCTATCGCCGAAAAAGGCGGCAACATCGACGTGCTGGTGCAGACCTTAAGCGGCCTGCTGAACAGTTCGACTCTCGATTTATTGCTGACCGTCTTTTCCAACTTCGCCGTCGCCAGCTCATTCCTGGGCGTAACACTCGGCCTGTTCGATTACCTGGCGGATCTGTTTAAGTTTGACGATAGCCGGCTGGGGCGGTTTAAAACCGCGCTGGTGACCTTTCTGCCGCCGATCGCCGGCGGTCTGCTGTGGCCTGACGGTTTTATCTACGCCATTGGCTTCGCCGGTCTCGCCGCTACCGTCTGGGCCGCTATCGTCCCCGCCCTGCTGGCGCGCGCCTCGCGCAGGCGTTTCGGCAGCCCGAACTATCGGGTCTGGGGCGGCAATGCCATGATTATCCTGATTTTATGCTTTGGCGGCGCCAACGCGATAATTCATGTTTTATCCAGTTTTAACCTGCTACCGGTTTATCGCTAAATGAAAAAAGGGCTTTCACTCGCGCCACTTTTCGTGGCAGGATAAAAAGATGAACAGAAACGTTGTCATCTCTCACCTCCGCCGTTGGTGGCTGCCTGCATAACAGGCGGCAAGATTTCACGTTTCCTCTATTCAAAGCCGCCGGAAGGCGGCTTTGTTGTTTCTGAGTGTCGCCCTTCGGCCTGATAGCATCCTAAGGAGTCACTCATGAACACCAGCCAAACGATCCTGACCGGCGACCGTCCTACCGGCCAGCTGCACCTCGGCCACTACGTTGGTTCCCTGCGCCAGCGCGTGCTGCTCCAGCACGACCATCAGCAGTTTATCCTCGTCGCGGACCTGCAGGGACTGACCGACAACGGCAGTAACCCACAAAAAATCAGCAGCAATATCCTTGAGGTGATGGCCGATTATCTCGCCGTCGGTATCGATCCGCAGAAGACCACCATTTGCCTGCAATCCGCTCTGCCGGCGCTGGCCGAACTCAGCGCGCTGTATATGAATATCGTCACCGTCGCCCGGGTTGAACGCAATCCGACGGTGAAAAATGAAATCGCCCAGAAGGGATTTTCCCGCTCGCTGCCGGTGGGATTTTTAGCCTATCCCATAAGCCAGGCCGCCGATATCACCGCCTTTAAGGCCGAACTGGTGCCGGTTGGCGACGATCAGCTACCGATGATTGAACAGACCAACGAGATCGTGCACAAAATGAATAGCCTGACGACGACGCCGATCTTACAGCACTGCAAAGCGCTGCTCAGCGACGTCAGCCGCCTGCCGGGCATCGATGGCAACGCCAAAATGTCGAAATCGCTGGGCAACACGCTCACCCTTTCGGCCAGCGAAGAGGAGATCCATCGTGCGGTCAGCGCTATGTATACCGATCCGAATCACCTGCGGGTCGCCGACCCGGGTCAGACAGAAGGCAATGTGGTCTTTACTTATCTCGACGCCTTTCATGCTGATAAGGCCTTCGTTGCCGAGATGAAAGCCCACTATCGGCGCGGAGGGCTGGGAGACAGGCAGTGCAAAAACGCGCTGGAGACCTGCTTACAGGAGCTGCTGGCGCCGATACGCGAGCGTCGGGCGACTTATATTCAGGATAAAGGCATGCTGCTGGCGCTGCTGCGCCGGGGAAGCGAACGGGCGCACGAACTGACACAACGGACGCTGCATGAAGTAAAACGCGGGCTGGGGCTGCCGGTGCTGTTTTGAGGCGTGGAAATATCTCCGCGTTGAAAGCCGTTGCCATGTCTCTCCCGGGGGCGGCGCCTGACGCGCCTTGCCCGGGCTATAGGTTCACAGCCGCCTGCGGTCAGGTAGCCCGGACAGGCGCAGCGCGCCGCCTCCGGGAAGGGCTCGGCAGATTGGCAGATTAATTCCCGTCGCCTTCATGCATCTTCACGCAGTTGCGCCCATTGCGCTTGGCGACGTACAGCGCGCTGTCGGCATCGCGCAGCAGCAGATTGTAATCCGGATGACCGGAGTGGACGGCGTAGCCGATGCTGGCGGTAATCGAAATCTCATTGTCAGCGCCAACGCTAAACGCCAGCTGGCTGATTTTTTTACGCAGCCGTTCGAGGATAGTAAAGGCTTCCGCAGCGCCGGTCTCCACCAGCACCAGCAGAAACTCTTCGCCGCCGTAGCGGAAGATATAATCGCTGGAGCGAATATTATCGCTGAGCAGCTCCGCAACGTGCTTAATCGCCCGGTCGCCGACCATATGACCCCAGCTATCATTGATCTCTTTAAAGTGGTCGATATCGATAATCGCCACCGTCATCGGCAGTTCATATTCCATCGCCAGCGTCACTTCATGCTTAAGCACCACCGGCAGATAGCGGCGGTTCAGCAGGCTGGTCAACGTATCTTTACCGCTTTGCATCTGCGACAGGCTGCTAAACAGCACGCCCAGCTGGCTGCCGATCTGCTGGCAATGGATATGGATCCCCTGCAGCAGAGCCTGCGTATTTTTATACTCAGAACCGTCAGATGAGGATTTCCAGGCGGATAACAGCGCATCCACCTTGCTAATTAAATCGGCGATTTCCTGCATTTGCGGATTTTTGTTAAAATAACGCACGCATTTATGGCGGAACCACAGGCCAAATTCCGAATCAGATAATAACGCCCCGTTAATATCCGTTTTATTATCGCTGACAATATTAAAAATAGCGGTATTTTCCCATCCGGAGAGCGAAGCCTGCTGTTTGCCATATTCCAGCGGCACGTTATCCATCAGGCTATACAGGCGGTAGGCCTCTTCATTTTTCGTCGCCCGATAGTGCGACAGGGTATAGGCATGGCACATCATTTCTACCGCCATATTAATGGCCATGATGGCGTAGTAGATGGCGGCGACGCTGGTCTCGCGATCGAAGTGACTATCGCGGATATTTTCAATCAGCCCGGCTTTCAGCTGGCGCGCGCCGCGAAGTACCGCCTCTGCCGGGATTCCGATGCGTGAATGAATGCTGCCGATCAGATACTGCCGCTCCGCCAGCGCCTGCAAATTTTCCTTATCGCACATCAGGATATCTTTCACCCATCCGGCCAGCGAGCTGCTGAGCCGTTCCTGAACTAAGTCATAGCTAAGGTGCCGCGCGATGTCAGGATCCTGGAAAATAAAATCATAAAAACGGGTCGCTAACGCCTCCGCCTGCTGCCCGGCAATATTTTTAAGTACCGCCCTCACTTCCGGCGTCAGGCTGTCGTACAGCGGCAACCACTCCTTAAAAATAATTGAGATATATTTTTGGCTTTCATCTTTCATTGAATAAAGCGCTCGCCCGGCGTGAGTGTATTTTCAGGGCCGCCGATCATACAACAGTTCTCCAGGAGCAACCAGATTAAAAATGCACCAGTCGCCCGGGAATAATATCCTCTGGTTATTAGCACTGAAAAATAGCTTATATGTACGATGATTTAATGAAGCGCGGAAAGATTATCTGCGCCGGTATCCGGAGCATAAAACCCAATAAGCATAATGGATAATATTGACCCACTGCGCTGCGGACCGTTTTTATGTTAACTCAACGACAAGACCCTGCTTTGTATATGGACATACTCATCGCGGGTGTTAGTATGACATTGACGGTAGCAATAAATATGCGTGTTTCATTTAAGGCGAGGATTGCTGATGATGACCACATTGATCGCACCTCCTTCTGACCGGTTAGCAGCGCTGCTGGAACCCTGCGCCGGTTGGCCTTATCCCCGATTTCTCCCTTTCCTGAAGAGACGAAACTTCGCCATGCGGAGGAGAAGCGCGCACCACTCAGCCAATGGAAAAAAGCGAGTCGCGTATGGACAAAATCAAACGACGTTGGGTTGGATACGTTATTGGTTTAGCAGTGGTGATTGCCGCTGCGGTATGGTGGATGCTGCGCCCGCCGGGGGTTCCGGCAGGATTTGCCAGCAGTAACGGTAGAATCGAAGCCACAGAAGTCGATATTGCCACCAAAACCGCCGGACGTATCGATACCATCCTGGTCAAAGAGGGGCAGTTTGTTCGTCAGGGCGATGTGCTGGCGCGTATGGACACCCGAGTGCTCAACGAACAGCGGCTGGAGGCCGCCGCGCAAATCAAGGAAGCAGAGAGCGCGATTGCCGCCGCGAAAGCCCTGCTCGACCAGCGTCAAAGCGAAATGCGCGCCACGGAAGCGGTGGTGAAGCAGCGGCAGGCGGAGCTGAACTCCTCGGCTAAACGCCACGTCCGCTCCAGCACGCTCTCGCAGCGCGGTGCAGTCTCCGCCCAGCAACTGGATGACGACCAGGCGGCGGCAGAAAGCGCCAGGGCGGCGCTGGAATCCGCGAAAGCTCAGGTCTCTGCCGCCAGGGCCGCGATTGAGGCGGCGCGAACCAGCATCATTCAGGCGCAAACCCGGGTCGAGGCCGCCCAGGCGACCGAACGGCGGATTATCGCCGACATCGACGATAGCGAGCTGAAAGCGCCGCGCAATGGCCGTATTCAGTACCGCGTTGCCGAACCAGGAGAGGTACTGGCGGCGGGAGGCCGGGTGCTGAATATGGTCGACTTGTCCGACGTTTATATGACCTTCTTCCTGCCGACCGAGCAGGCGGGTCTGCTGGCGCTGGGCAGCGAAGCGCGAATTATCCTTGATGCCGCGCCGAACCTGGTGATTCCCGCCAATATCAGTTTTGTCGCCAGCGTGGCGCAGTTTACGCCCAAAACGGTGGAAACCAGCGATGAACGGCTGAAGCTGATGTTCCGCGTGAAAGCCCGCATTCCGCCAGAGCTGCTGGCAGAGCATCTGGAGTATGTGAAGACCGGCCTGCCCGGTATGGCATGGGTCCGTCTGGATAACCAGCAGGCGTGGCCTGAAGCGCTGAAGGTGAGGTTGCCGCAATGAAAACCGTCGCCCGCCTGGAAAACGTCAGCCAGCACTTTGGCGCAACCGTCGCGCTGAAGGACATTACGCTGAGCATTCCCGCCCGCTGTATGGTGGGCCTGATCGGGCCTGACGGCGTGGGCAAGTCCAGCCTGCTATCGTTGATCTCCGGCGCGCGAGTGATTGAGCACGGTAACGTCATGGTGCTCGGCGGCGATATGAGCGATGTGCGCCATCGCCGGGACGTCTGCCCGAAAATCGCCTGGATGCCGCAGGGGCTAGGAAAGAACCTCTACCATACCCTGTCGGTCTATGAAAATGTCGATTTCTTTGCTCGTCTGTTCGGCCATGATAAAGCCGAACGCGACATCCGCATCAATGAGTTGCTGCAGAGTACCGGCCTGGCGCCGTTTCGCGACCGTCCGGCGGGAAAACTCTCCGGCGGGATGAAGCAAAAGCTCGGCCTGTGCTGCGCGCTTATTCACGACCCGCAGCTGCTGATTCTTGATGAACCTACCACCGGCGTCGATCCCCTCTCGCGAGCCCAGTTTTGGGATCTGATCGACAGCATTCGCCAGCGTCAGCCGGACATGAGCGTGCTGGTCGCCACCGCTTACATGGAGGAGGCGGAACGTTTTGACTGGCTGGTAGCCATGAACGCGGGGGAAGTTCTGGCAACCGGCAGCGCCGATGAGCTTAAAGCGCATACGGCAAGTCAGACGCTGGAACAGGCGTTTATCGCTCTGCTTCCCGAAGCCCAGCGCCTGGCGCATAAAGAAGTGATCATCCCACCGCGCAATGCCGATGAAAGCGAAATTGCGATTGAAGCGCGCGGGCTGACGATGCGCTTCGGTCAATTTGTCGCCGTTGATCACGTCAACTTTCGCATCGCCCGCGGCGAGATTTTCGGCTTCCTCGGATCTAACGGCTGCGGCAAATCAACAACCATGAAAATGCTGACCGGACTGCTACCGGCCAGCGAAGGCGAGGCGTGGCTGTTTGGACAACCGGTCGATCCCAGAGATATCGAAACCCGCCGCCGCGTCGGCTATATGTCGCAGGCCTTCTCTCTCTATAGCGAACTGACCGTACGGCAAAACCTTGAGCTGCATGCCCGCCTGTTCCACATTCCGGATGCGGAGATCCCCGGGCGGATCGCCGAAATAAGCCAGCGCTTTATGCTGGAAGAGGTAGAGGATACCCTGCCCGCTTCGCTACCGTTAGGTATTCGTCAGCGGCTCTCGCTGGCGGTCGCGGTGATTCATCGCCCGGAAATGTTAATTCTTGACGAACCTACCTCCGGCGTCGATCCGGTGGCCAGGGATATGTTCTGGCAGCTAATGGTCGATCTGGCCCGTCAGGATCGGGTGACCATTTTTATCTCCACCCACTTTATGAATGAAGCGGAACGCTGCGATCGCATTTCGCTGATGCATGCCGGAAAAGTCCTGGCCAGCGATACGCCGCAGGCACTGGTCGAACAGCGCGGTTCGGCCACGCTTGAAGAGGCATTTATCGCCTGGCTACAGGAGGCGGCAGAGGCGACGCAGCCGCCAGATGCGCAGGCTACAGCGGTTCCCGCGATAGAACACAAAACCGAAAGCAGTGTGCCGCGTCAGACGTTCAGCCTGCAGCGCCTGTTTAGCTACAGTCGCCGCGAGGCGCTTGAGCTGCGCCGCGATCCGGTTCGATCGACCCTGGCGCTGCTCGGCACGGTGATCCTGATGTTTATCATGGGTTACGGGATCAGTATGGACGTCGAAGATCTGCGATTTGCGGTGCTCGACCGCGACCAGACCGTCAGCAGCCAGGGATGGTCGCAAAATATCGCCGGCTCGCGCTACTTCATCGAACAGCCACCGCTACAAAGCTATAGTGAACTGGACAGAAGAATGCGCAACGGCGAGCTGGCGGTGGCTATCGAGATCCCGCCCAACTTTGGCCGCGATATCGCCCGAGGGACGCCGGTGCAAATTGGCGTCTGGGTGGACGGCGCGATGCCGAACCGCGCGGAAACCGTGCGCGGCTACGTGCAGGCCATGCATCTGGCCTGGCTGCAGGAGATGGCCAGCCGCCAGGCTAGCCCCAATCGCGATACTTCACTGATTTCCATTGAGACCCGCTACCGCTATAACCCGGATGTGAAGAGCCTGCCGGCGATTGTTCCGGCGGTGATCCCGCTACTGTTGATGATGATCCCGGCGATGCTCAGCGCGCTCAGCGTGGTCCGCGAGAAAGAGCTTGGTTCAATCATCAATTTATACGTGACGCCAACCACTCGCAGCGAATTTCTGCTGGGTAAACAGCTGCCGTATATCGTACTGGGGATGTTTAACTTCTTTCTGCTCTGCGCACTATCGGTCTTTGTCTTTGGCGTACCGCACAAAGGGAGTTTTTTGACGCTCACCCTGGCCGCGCTGCTCTACGTCACTATCGCCACCGGACTTGGCCTGCTGATTTCAACCTTTATGAAAAGTCAGATTGCGGCGATTTTCGGCACCGCGATCATTACGCTTATCCCGGCGACGCAGTTTTCCGGGATGATCGACCCCGTCGCCTCGCTGGAAGGGCCTGGGCGCTGGATTGGCCAGATTTATCCAACCAGCCACTTTCTGACGATTGCGCGAGGAACGTTTTCCAAAGCGCTGAATCTGACCGACCTGTGGGGATCCTTTATTCCGCTACTTATCGCGGTTCCGCTGGTGCTGGGCCTGAGCGTGTGGCTGTTGAAAAAACAGGAGGGATAATGCGCGGACTACGCAATATTTATAATTTGGGAATGAAAGAGCTCCGTAGCCTGCTGGGCGATAAAGCGATGCTGACGTTAATTGTCTTCGCTTTTACCGTCTCGGTTTACTCCTCCGCAACCGTCATGCCGGGTTCGCTGCATCTGGCGCCCATCGCTATTGCCGACATGGATAAGTCGCAGCTTTCATCGCGTATCATCAATGGTTTTTACCGGCCCTGGTTTTTGCCTCCGGAGCTGATTACAGCTGATGAGATGGACGCCGGACTGGATGCGGGGCGGTATACTTTCGCCATCAATATCCCGCCGGATTTTCAGCGCGACGTTCTGGCCGGACGCCACCCCGAGCTGCAGGTTAACGTGGACGCGACGCGAATGAGCCAGGCGTTTACCGGCAATAGCTATATCCAGAATATTGTCACCGGCGAGGTGAACAGCTTTGTCGCCCGCTACCGGGACAACGGCACGCTGCCGGTTGAGCTGGCCGTCAGAATGCGTTTTAACCCCAATCTGGAACAGGAGCGTTTCGGCGCCGTCATGGCAATCATTAACAATATCACCATGCTGGCGATCGTGCTGACCGGGTCGGCGCTGATACGCGAGCGGGAACATGGTACCGTGGAGCACCTGCTGGTTATGCCGGTCACGCCGTTCGAAATCATGATGGCAAAGATATGGTCAATGGGGCTGGTGGTGCTGGTGGTTTCCGGACTCTCGCTGATGCTGATGGTTCAGGGCGTTCTGCAGGTACCGATAGAGGGCTCAATACCGCTATTTATGCTGGGGGTAGCCCTGAGCCTGTTTGCTACCACCTCAATCGGCATTTTTATGGGGACGGTGGCGCGTTCAATGCCGCAGCTGGGGCTGCTGATGATTCTGGTGCTTTTGCCACTGCAGATGCTATCCGGCGGCTCCACGCCTCGCGAAAGTATGCCGCAGGCAGTACAGGACATTATGCTCACCATGCCGACAACCCACTTTGTTAGCCTGGCGCAGGCTATTCTTTATCGAGGCGCTGATTTCTCTATCGTCTGGCCGCAGTTTCTGACGCTGCTGGCTATCGGTGGCGTGTTTTTTACTATCGCGCTACTGCGTTTTCGTAAGACGATCGGGGAAATGGCCTGAGGTCATGCCGGTATCGCCGCTTGTCGCCGAACCGGCTCTATTTCTTACGGTTCATAAAGCGCCGCAGGAGCCAGGTGAATCCCATCGCCATGCTGAACAGGATAAATAGCAGCAGCACCCAGCTCACGGAGATTCGCAGCAGCGTACTTAGCGTCATAAAAGGCTGTAAATTCACGGTAAATGAGTGGTCTACCGACTTGCCCAGCATCGTCATTACACTCTCCGTTAGCCATACGAGCAGCCAACAAACCAGCCAGATAATCGCCGGCCAGCAGAGCAAAACCAGAAAGGTAAAACGCTCCTGGATATAATTTATCAGTTGGCGCAAAGGAGGCCAGTTAATCAGAATTTTCATTACTATTCTCATATTGCCAGCCGGTAACATGCATTATTCGTCAAAAGACGTTACCGGATTAGCTTCCATACAGGCAATGCACCCTATGTTTTTAGCAAATTTGAATTAACTTAAACCAGATCGAGTTAACAAAGTGTTAAGGACACTAAGACATTTCACTGAAAAAGTCCAGCGGTTATGCCCATAGCCCGCCGCGTCGCGAAGCTTTCTCACCTGTTTGTTAATATATTTACATTAGAGTAACTTAAGAATTAGTACAGAAATATTCTTAAAATAATTCACATTAAATATTAAGAAGCAGGTTTATATATGGTTATTTCTTTGTCAATTGCCAATCAATAGAAAAAAACGCCTCAGGATATTATTTCATTCAGAAATCGAATTTATCGTCGATTATTTTCCAATAAATAATAACGCTGCCATAAATGTATTTTCATTCTTCGTAGCGGCTAGTTGGTATCTTTCGGGGCGGCCTCCACAGAAACAGAGGCGCTCACAAGGATGATGCAGGCAATAAAAGATAAAACGTTATCTGTATCAACAGGATGGGGAGATTCTGCGCATGAGAGCCAGCGATACCCTC
>NZ_BCZK01000013.1 GCF_001598695.1 Klebsiella oxytoca NBRC 105695
GGACAGGCGCGTCAAGCGCCGCCTCCGGGAAAAACCTACCGCCCCACAGTTCAGTCCCCCGCCCTTCGGGGAGAGGGGGACCAGCAAAATTAACTCACCTTCTCTTCGCTCCCGACCGCCACCCGCGCGCCGTGGCGATAGCCTGCACCCGGATGCGGCGCAGCCAGCCGCGGGCCGGCGCCGAACAGCTTCTCGCGCAGGGTTCCTTCGCGATACTCCTGCTTAAACACGCCGCGCTTTTGCAGCTCCGGGACCAGTAAATCCACCACGTCGCGGAAGGTTTCGTGGGTCACCGCATAGGCGAGATTAAACCCATCGACGTCGGTCTCTTCGACCCAGGACTGCAGCTCATCGGCGACCGTCTGTGGACTGCCGACCACCAGCGGCCCGAAGCCGCCAATCCCCGCCCAGTCCGCCAGCTTCTGCACGGTCCACTGGCTGTTCGGATCGGCAGTGGAAAACGCCTCCACCATCGACTGAATCGCATTGGTATGCAGATACTCCAGCACCTGGTCCGGCTGATACTGGCCAAGGTCGATACCGGTCCAGCCGGAGAGCAGCGCCAGCGCCCCTTCGTAGCTGACGTACGGTTTATACTCCTGCCATTTAGCCTGGGCTTCACGGTCGGTTTCGCCGACGATGACCGTCTGCATATTGAAGATCAGGATGCTGCGCGGATCGCGCCCGGCTTCCTCGGCGCGACGGCGAATATCCGCCACCGTCTTTTTCAGCAGTACCTTCGACGGCGCGCCGACAAATACGCACTCCGCGTGGCCGGCGGCGAACTGCTTGCCGCGGCTGGAGGCGCCCGCCTGATAGAGCACCGGCGTACGCTGCGGCGACGGCTCACAAAGGTGGATCCCCGGTACCGAGAAGAAGTTCCCCTGATGGTTGATCGGATGAATTTTTCGCGGATCGCTGAAGATCTTGCGCTCCCTGTCGCGCAGCACCGCGCCGTCTTCCCAGCTGCCTTCCAGCAGTTTATAGACCACCTCCAGGTATTCATCGGCGTAGTCGTAGCGGGCGTCATGGTCGGTCTGCGCTTTTTGCCCAATGTTCCGCGCCCCGCTCTCCAGATAGGAGGTCACGATATTCCAGCCCACCCGCCCCTTCGTCAGATGGTCGAGGGTCGAAAGACGGCGGGCGAACGGATAGGGATGCTCAAAGGAGAGCGAAGCGGTCAGGCCGAATCCCAGATGCTCCGTCACCAGCGCCATCGGCGTAATCAGCGCCAGCGGATCGTTGACGGGCACCTGCGCCGCCTGGCGGATCGCCGCATCGCCGTTGCCGTTCAGTACATCATAGACGCCCAGCACATCGGCGATAAACAGCCCGTCAAACTTGCCGCGCTCCAGCAGACGCGCCAGGTCGACCCAATATTCGAGGTCTTTATACTGCCAGGAGCGGTCGCGCGGATGGGCCCACAGCCCCGGCGACTGATGGCCGACGCAGTTCATATCAAAAGCGTTCAGACGAATTTCACGTTGTGATGACATAGCGCTTCTCCACGGCGCGCCCCGCTGTCGGGCCGCGCGCATAATCAGTTAAGGGAATCAGGGGATAAAAGGCGTTCAGAACGCCGGACATCGGACGGATTGTTTGACGCCCAGAGTCTGCAGCGCTTCGGCGGCCACGTCAGCGGCATGGTCAGCCACCTGCGGTAGCCCCATCAGCTCTCCGAAGCGGGCCCGCGCGGCAGGGCCGGAAACCAGTAGTTTGGGATTAGCTTGCCCTTCCCGGCCAATGGCTCGCGAGCGAAGATCGACGTCCAGGCCGAGGCCGAACGCGTCGGCGCGAATCAGCCCATCCTGGCTTAGCTGGCGCAGCAGCGGCTGGCTATCGGTCAGCGCCCCGTGCGCCGGGCCGGTGGTTAAAATAACGTGGTCAGCGCTCACCCGCTGTGCTTCACCGTACCGGAGCGCCAGGGTTAACGTCAGCCTTTGCGCATCGCCTTCCAGCGCCGTCAGCCGGGCCGCCAGCACCCGCAGGCTGCCGTCGCGCTGGCGCTGCTCAATAACCCCGGCGACCTGCGGAGCGATACGGTAGCGGTGAACGTCCCAGTAGCTGCGCAAATGACGCAAGAAGCGCTGGCGATCGGCGACCGTCAGCCCCTGCCAGATGCGTTGTCCCTGATTACGTACCGCGTCCATCACCACCTGCCAGGCCAGCCCCTGCTGCTCCGCGCGAGCGATATCCTCGCGGATCTGCCGCAGCCGCTGGCGCAGCGATCCGCGATCGTATTCGCCTGGCCAGGGGTCACCGCTGCCGCTCAGGTTGCTGCGGGACAGCAGCCCGCGGCGTGAAAATGCGGTTATCGGCCCCCGATGGCCCAGCCGCGTCAGGGTGGCAACGGTATCCGCCATCGTCAGGCCGGTGCCCACGATCGCGACGCTCGCTTCCGGTGCGATAGCTTCAAGCACGCCCGCTCGCCAGGGATTAGCAATGAGCGCCGGATGAGTCGCAAACGGCATCGTCAGCGTCGGCAGAGAGGGGGGCGGATGGCTAATGGCCAGCACCAGTAGATCGGCCGACAGTCGCCGACCGCTGTCGGTAACGACCTCGCCATGATGAATGCTCAGCGCCTGCTCGCGCAGATGCGTCAGCCGCCCTGCGCTGGCGCGCGCCTCCTCGGCGAAACGCTGGGCGACGTAGCGGCCAAACTGACCGCGCTGCGGATAAACCGCGCCATCCTCCAGCAGCGCCTGCGGATCTTCTGCAAAAGCAGGCTGGCTGCGGTACCAGCGATCGAACGCGCCCTCCTCTTCACCGGCAAGCTGCATTCGCGCGGCGGGAACGTTGATTCTGTGACTCGGTTCGGTCGTGGAGTAGGCCACGCCCGCGCCGGGCACCTCTCGCGGCTCCAGCAGCGTGACCCGCACGCCAACCGGCGCCAGGCGCAGGAGATGAATCGCCACCGCCGCGCCGCTAAATCCGCCGCCGACAATCACCACGTGCGGTTCAGTTTGCATAGCCCACCGCCTTCAGAAACCTGTGCAACATACGGTCCCCCTCAGCTTGCGCTCACCTGTTTCACCGGACGTTTATCGCCGCCGATAGTTTCGCCGAACGGGCCGGTATTGACGCTACGCGCCTTCGGCTGCTCATGGCCTGCCAGCGGCAATAACGGCATGACCAGGTCGGCAAAGCGATGGGCCTCTTCCAGATGCGGATAGCCGGAGAAGATAAAGTTGGTGATACCGAGTGCCTGATATTCACGGATGCGTTCTGCTACCTGCTGCGGATTGCCAACCAGCGCCGTTCCGGCCCCGCCGCGCACCAGCCCCACGCCCGCCCACAGATTCGGGGCAATACGCAGATTGTCGCGCGATCCTTTATGCAGCGAACTCATTCGCGCCTGGCCGGTAGAGTCCATACGGGCAAAAATTTTCTGCGCCTGGGCGATAGTCTCGTCGTCAAGATGAGAAATCAGCCGATCGGCGGCGGCCCACGCCTCTTCTTCGGTTTCGCGGACAATCACGTGCAAACGAATCCCGTACTGCAGCGTACGGCCCCGGGCGGCGGCGCGCTCGCGCACCACAGCCAGCTTTTCGGCCACCAGCGCCGGCGGCTCGCCCCAGGTCAGGTAGGTATCAATTTGATCGGCGGCGACGTCGATGGCCTCCTCGGACGATCCGCCAAAGTAAAGCGGCGGGCCGTTTTCCTGCACCGGTGGAAACAGCACTTCAGCGCCTTCCACGTGGATATGCTCACCGCGATAGTCCACCTTTTCACCTTGCAGCAGGCGCGAGTAGACGTCGAGAAATTCGCGGGTCACCTGATAGCGTTCGCCGTGGCTGAGGAAAATGCCGTCGCCTTTGTTCTCCACCGGATCGCCACCGGTAACGACGTTAATCAGCAGCCGGCCGCCCGACAGGCGATCAAGCGTCGCCGCCATTCTCGCCGCCAGCGTTGGCGGCTGCAGGCCAGGACGAACGGCCACCAGATAGCGCAGGCGGCGGGTCAGCGGCGCCAGGGCCGATGCCACCAGCCATGAGTCTTCACAGCTTTTCCCCGTCGGGATCAGCACCCCGTAGTAGCCGAGACTGTCGGCCGCCAGCGCCACCTGCTGCAGGTAAGGCAGGTCAACCGGGCGGCCGCCTTCTGCGGTACCCAGATAGCGGCCATCGCCGTGGGTAGGCAGAAACCAGAACACATTTATTTTATCGTCGGTTTTTTGCGTCATTATCCATTTCCTATATAACCATATCCGATATTTATCGAAGAGATGTTTTAATTTGGTTATATGAGTGTTAGCGATAATCATGCCAATGGTGAATAAAAAATTTACATATTTAAATCATGGAGTTAAATAAAAGTTAGTTTTATAACGCTGTCGCAAATGCAGCAGCCAATGCGTTCAGGCTGCCGCCTTTGCAGCAGCACGACAGGTTTGCCCTCTGGTTTCCGTCTCCGGCACAGGATAAGTTCAAGACATCACATACCGGAGGTCACCCATGCTGAATCCGCAAACCCCAGCCGCCACGCCCGCGCTCATCGATCCGGCGTCAAAAGCCTTTCAGAGCCTGCTGGATAAACTGGCCCCCACCGAAGCGACCGTGCTGATCGTCGGCGAAACCGGTACTGGTAAAGAGGTTGTCGCCCGCTATCTGCATCATCATAGTCCGCGTCGTCAGCGGCCGTTTCTCGCCGTTAACTGCGGCGCGCTCAGCGAAAGCCTGGCGGAAGCGGAGCTGTTCGGCCATGAAAAAGGCGCGTTTACCGGCGCGGTGCAAAGCCATCCCGGCTGGTTCGAAGCGGCAGACGGCGGCACGCTGCTGCTGGATGAAATCGGCGAACTTAGCCTGGCGCTCCAGGTGAAGCTCTTGCGCGTCCTGCAGGAACGCGAAATTACCCGCGTCGGCTCGCGTAAAGCGATTAAGGTCGATGTCCGGGTGATCGCCGCCACCCACGTAGACCTGATGCAGGCTATCCGCGAGCGTCGTTTCCGCGAAGACCTCTACTATCGCCTGAATATCGCCATCGTCCCGCTGCCGCCGCTGCGCCAGCGCCGCCAGGATATTCCCGTTCTGGCGGACCATTTCCTTACGCTCTACGCCCGCCGCCTGGGTCGGCCGGTTCGTCGTCTGGCCCCGGAGACGCTGGCAAGGCTGATGGAGTACCCCTGGCCGGGCAATATTCGCGAACTTGAGAACACTCTGCATAATGCGGTATTGCTGAGTAAAGAAGAGGAGATCGCCCCCGCTCAGCTCCGGTTAACCACCCTAAGCGACGCCTCACCGGCGGTAAGCGATAACGAACTGGACGACTTTATTCGTCATCAACTCTCCCTGCCGGGCGAGCCGCTGTGGGAAAGGGTCACCGGGGCGTTGATTCGCGGCGCGATGGCGCAATGCGACGATAACCAAAGCCAGGCCGCAGCGCTGCTCGGCATTAGCCGCCACACGCTGCGCACGCAGCTGGCCAATTTTGGCATCATTAAAAGCCGCCGCCGCCAGGAACCCCTCTTCGGAGCGGCGGTCAATAACGTTTCTCGCGATCGGGAACTGCGCATCGGCTTCCAGCGTTTTGGCAATCTTGGCATTCTGAAGGCGCGGCAAAGTCTGGAGAAAGCCTTTGCCAGCCGCGGCGTCAGCGTGCTGTGGAGCGAGTTTCCCGCCGGGCCGCAGCTCCTGCACGCGCTGGCCTGCGATGAAATCGACTTTGGCACCACCGGCGAAGCACCGCCGGTTTTCGCTCAGGCCAATAATAGCGAGCTGGTCTACGTCGCCTGGGAACCGCCCGCGCCGCAAAGCGTGGCCATGGTCGTCCCACAGCACAGCGACATTCGCACCATTGCCGACCTGCGCGGCAAGCGTATCGCGCTGAATAAAGGTTCGAACGTGCACTGGCTGCTGCTGCATATTCTGGAAGAGGCTGGGCTGGGATTAAACGACGTTAAAGTGGTCTATATTCCGCCAAAATATCCGCTGACCGCCAGCGACTACCTGGCGGTAGACGCCTGGATGATGTGGGATCCGCTGCTTAGCGACGCGGAAGATAGCGGCGAATTACGGGTAGTAGCCAGCGGCGAGGGGCGCGTCAACAACCATCAGTTCTATCTGTCGCGCCGCGACTACGCCAGCCGCAATAGCGATATTATGCAGCGGCTATTCGCCGAGCTGGCGCAGACCGGGCAGTTTATCGACCAGCATCGGGAAAAAGCCGCGGAGCTGCTCTCCGCCGAGCTGGGTCTTAACGCCGCTTCTCTGACCCGAGCCCTGGCGCGCCGCAGCCATCGCCCGCGCACAATGGACCTTAAAGTGATTCGCGCCCAGCAAAGTATCGCCGATCGGTTTTACGCGCTGGGCCTTATCAACAAACCGGTTTCAGTGCGCGAAGCCGTGTGGTACGGCGAAGCCACCAATAGCGATCTCGGCCTGCTGATGCACGTCGATTAGCCGGAAACTGCGAGTCATCTTCCTGATTTTACAGGCGCCAATAGCCTCATCGGCGCGGCGATGTTACCCTAAAAAGCATTGAGAACAGGAACCTAACCCACCAGGCATCATCGTTGCAGACAGTTTGGCCCGAAGAGCGTGCAGAAGCCGGAGCGTAGAGGTAGTACGTGAGGCTTTTGCGCACTGCCCGGCGTCAAACCAGCAAATAAAATAGCCTGATGGGCCAGGCTTTAAGGGGAGAATCGTGGCCGTTCATTTACTCATCGTCGACGCACTTAATCTGATTCGCCGCATCCACGCGGTGCAGGGTTCACCCTGCGTCGATACCTGCTTACATGCCCTCGAGCAGCTGGTGCTCCATAGCCAGCCGACCCACGTGGTGGCGGTATTTGATGACGAAGATCGCGGCCACGGCTGGCGGCACCAGCGCCTGCCCGATTATAAAGCCGGGCGCGCGCCGATGCCGGAAACCCTCGAGGCGGAAATGCCGGCGCTGCGGGCGGCATTTGAGCAGCGCGGGTTTCGTTGCTGGGCGCTCAGCGGCAGCGAAGCCGACGATCTTGCCGCGACTCTGGCGGTTAAGGTGGCGCAGGCCGGGCACCAGGCGACCATCGTTTCAACCGACAAAGGCTACTGCCAGCTGCTGTCGCCGACGATCCGCATCCGCGACTATTTCCAGAAACGCTGGCTCGACGCGCCGTTTATCGCCAAAGAGTTCGGCGTGACGCCGGAGCAGCTACCCGACTACTGGGGGCTGGCGGGCATCAGCAGCTCCAGGGTTCCCGGCGTGGCGGGCATTGGGCCCAAAAGCGCAGCCCAGTTATTAACCGATTTTCAGGATCTGGAAGGGATCTACGCCCGGCTGGCGGACGTGCCGGAGAAGTGGCGTAAAAAGCTGGAAGAACACAAAGAGATGGCCTTCACCTGCCGGGAAATCGCGCGCCTGCAAACCGATTTACAGCTGGATGGCAACCTGCAGCAGCTGCGGCTGGCACGATAGCATCAGGCTACGGAGCACACAGCTTCCCGGAGGCGATGCTGCGCATCTGTCCGGGCTACCCAATCGCAGACGGCGGTGAATGGTGGGGACTATCGGCCCGCAGACGGCGGAGTACCTGTAGCCCGGGCAAGGCGCGTCAAGCGCCGCCCCCGGGACCAAAGTGCACTGTGGCTGAATTTCCCGGAGGCGATGCTGCGCATCTGTCCGGGCTACCCAACCGCAGACGGCGGTGAACCGTGGGGGCTACCGGCCCGCAGACGGCGGAGTACCTGTTGCCCGGGCAAGGCGCGTCAAGCGCCGCCCCCGGGACCAAAGTGCACCGTGGCTGAATTTCCCGGAGGCGATGCTACGCCTCTGTCCGGGCCCCCCAACCGCAGACGGCGGTGAATCTGTACACCGCAGCCGGCAGAAACGTTCGCTTACGAGATCACTCTTCGATACGCAATCCGTAGGTTTTGAATTTCTCCAGCACGATGGCGATAGCCTCATCATCAAGCACCGGAACCGGGTCGATGATGGCCAGGGTGCTGAGATAGAGCTGCGCCAGTACCTCAACTTCATGCGCCAGCCACAGGGCCTTTTCCAGATTATCTTCACAAGCGATCAGGCCATGGTGCTGCAGCAGGGTCGCTTTGCGATTTTTCAACGCCACGGCCACATGTTCAGACAGCTCACGAGTACCAAAAGTGGCATAGGGTGCGCAAGGAATGGAGTTACCACCGGCCGCCGCAATCATATAGTGAATGGCGGGAATGGGACGATTGAGGATCGATACCGCCGTGCAGTGAACCGCATGATTATGCACCACCGCGTGAGCATCAGGACGCGTCTGATAAGCCGCCATATGAAAACGCCACTCGCTGGACGGCAGTTTGCCCTGTTCATGCTGACCTTCGGCATCGATATAAACAATGTGCGCTTCCGTCAGCTTTTCATAAGGTATACCGGTTGGTGTGATCAGCATCCCCCCCTGGTACCGCACGCTTACGTTGCCTGCCGTCCCCTGATTTAACCCCAGGCGGGTCATCTCCAGGCAGGTATCAATAATCTGCCGGGCCAGTCTATTACGTTCCATTCTTTACCTCTCTTAATAATGCGCAATACGACAACAGACCGCTCGCCGGGCATGGCGCGCCGACGCTGTTGAATAACTCAAATAATTGCTCACCATCATCATCCCGAATAATCAGAAAGGAATTTACATCCACTGGTTCTGTGATACCCCTCACTTATTTCAGCTTAAAAAAACCGTTTGCTCATTTTTACGTTGTGAAAAAATGCCCGTTATCATCAATAGATTTAAAAACGGTCATTTTACCGATAATGTTAACAACTGACCGTTTTCCACATTATAAATTAAATCGGGCATTCGTTCTGTGGGTTTTAGAATTATCTTTCTCAAACGGTCATGTTTTCCTGATTATAAAAGTGATGATAATCACATAAAATCACTCACCGCATACTTAGTGTGACCGCCATCATATTAAAAGGCATTTTTTATTTGAAAATGAATTCATGAGTTCATCCCGCGATGTTTATTTCATCATCGTTCTCGTCACAGGAACTCACCTGATTTTTGCGGTCTGGTGGGCAAAGCCGGCTGCTGAATACGCTTCTGAACCAATGAGGATGCTATGGGAAACACAACGATACAAACGCAGAGTTTTCATGCGGTCGAGACAGGGCAAAGCAAGCGCTACATTATTCCCTTTGCCCTGCTGTGCTCGCTATTTTTTCTTTGGGCGGTCGCTAATAATCTTAACGATATTTTATTACCACAATTTCAACAAGCCTTTACCTTAACTAACTTCCAGGCTGGTTTGATTCAATCCGCTTTTTATTTTGGCTATTTTGTTATTCCGATCCCGGCCGGGATCTTGATGAAAAAACTCAGTTACAAAGCCGGCATTATTACCGGGCTATTCTTATACGCTTTTGGCGCCGCGCTATTCTGGCCCGCCGCCGAGGTCATGAATTATACCTTATTCCTGATCGGCCTGTTTATTATTGCGGCGGGGTTAGGCTGTTTAGAAACTGCAGCAAACCCTTTTGTTACCGTGTTAGGGCCAGAAAGCGGCGGCCACTTCCGGCTTAATCTGGCGCAGACCTTTAACTCTTTTGGCGCCATTATTGCGGTGGTCTTTGGGCAAAGCCTTATTTTGTCTAACGTGCCGCATCAATCGCAGGATGTACTCGATAAAATGGCTCCGGAGCAGCTTAGCGCTTATAAGCACAGCCTGGTGCTCTCGGTGCAAACCCCCTATATGATCATCGTCGCGGTTGTCTTACTGGTCGCTCTGTTGATTATGTTGACCAAATTTCCGGCCCTGCAGAGCGACGACCACAGTGATGCCAACCAGAGTTCCTTCTCCGCTTCTCTTGCCCGCCTGGTGCGCGTTCGCCACTGGCGCTGGGCGGTGCTGGCGCAGTTTTGCTACGTCGGCGCACAAACCGCCTGCTGGAGCTATCTGATTCGCTACGCCATCGAAGAGATCCCCGGCATGACGCCCGGTTTCGCCGCCAACTATTTGACCGGCACTATGGTGTGCTTCTTTATCGGCCGTTTCTCCGGCACCTGGCTCATCAGCCGCTTCGCGCCGCATAAAGTGCTGGCGGCCTATGCCCTGCTCGCCATGCTCCTGTGCCTGATCTCCGCTTTCAGCGGCGGCCATGTGGGCCTGCTGGCCTTGACGCTGTGCAGCGCCTTTATGTCGATTCAGTATCCGACCATCTTCTCGCTGGGCATCAAGAATCTGGGGCAGGACACCAAATACGGCTCCTCGTTTATCGTCATGACCATTATTGGTGGCGGCATCGTCACTCCGGTTATGGGCTTTGTCAGCGACGCCGCCGGCAACATCCCTACCGCCGAGCTGGTACCGGCGCTGTGCTTTGCCGTCATCTTCATCTTTGCCCGTTTCCGTTCGCAAACGGCAGCTAACTAAACATTTATCCGCATAACGTGAGGGATCTGGAATGAAAAAAATCAGTTTACCGAAAATTGGCATTCGCCCGGTGATCGATGGACGCCGCATGGGGGTACGCGAGTCGCTGGAAGAGCAAACCATGAATATGGCGAAGGCTACCGCTGCGCTGATTACGGAAAAGCTGCGCCACGCCTGCGGCGCGCAGATCGAGTGCGTCATCGCCGATAGCTGCATTGCGGGGATGGCGGAATCCGCCGCCTGCGAAGAGAAATTCAGCAGCCAGAACGTCGGCGTCACCATCACCATCACCCCCTGCTGGTGCTACGGCAGCGAAACTATCGATATGGACCCGATGCGGCCAAAAGCTATCTGGGGCTTTAACGGCACCGAGCGACCAGGCGCGGTTTACCTTGCGGCAGCGCTGGCGGCCCACAGCCAGAAGGGCATCCCGGCGTTCTCCATATACGGCCACGACGTACAGGACGCCGACGACACCTCCATTCCGTCTGATGTTGAAGAAAAACTGCTGCGCTTTGCCCGCGCCGGTTTAGCGGTCGCCAGCATGAAGGGCAAAAGCTATCTTTCCGTCGGCGGTGTATCGATGGGAATCGCCGGTTCTATCGTCGATCACAACTTCTTCGAGTCCTGGCTCGGTATGAAGGTACAGGCGGTGGATATGACCGAACTGCGCCGCCGTATCGATCAGAAAATCTATGATGAAAGCGAGCTGGAAATGGCGCTGGCGTGGGCGGATAAAACCTTCCGCTACGGCGAAGACCAGAACGCGCAGCAGTATAAACGTAATGCCGAGCAGAGCCGCGCGGTACTCAAAGAGAGCCTGCTGATGGCGATGTGCATTCGCGACATGATGCAGGGCAACAAGAAGCTGGCGGAAAAAGGACTGGTCGAAGAGTCGCTGGGCTACAACGCCATTGCCGCAGGCTTCCAGGGCCAGCGTCACTGGACCGATCAATACCCTAACGGCGACACCGCCGAAGCGCTGCTTAACAGCTCGTTCGACTGGAATGGCGTACGCGAACCCTTCGTTGTCGCCACGGAAAACGACAGCCTCAACGGCGTGGCGATGCTGATGGGCCATCAGCTGACCGGCACCGCCCAGGTGTTTGCCGACGTGCGTACCTACTGGTCGCCGGAAGCGGTAGAACGCGTCACCGGCCAGCCGCTCACCGGGCTGGCGGAACACGGCATTATCCATCTGATCAACTCCGGTTCGGCGGCGCTGGACGGCGCCTGCAAACAGCGCGATGCGGATGGCAAGCCAACCATGAAGCCGCACTGGGAAATCAGCCAGCAGGAGGCCGACGCCTGCCTCGCCGCCACCGAATGGTGCCCGGCGATTCATGAATATTTCCGCGGCGGCGGCTTCTCCTCTCGCTTTCTGACCGAAGGCGGCGTGCCCTTTACCATGACTCGCGTGAATATCATTAAAGGCCTTGGCCCGGTTCTGCAAATCGCCGAAGGCTGGAGCGTGGAACTACCGAAAGAGATGCACGATCGGCTGGATGCCCGCACCAACTCCACCTGGCCCACCACCTGGTTTGCGCCGCGCCTGACCGGTAAGGGCCCGTTCTCCGACGTCTACTCGGTGATGGCGAACTGGGGCGCTAACCACGGCGTGCTGACCATCGGCCACGTTGGCGCCGACTTTATCACTCTGGCGTCTATGCTGCGGATCCCGGTATGCATGCATAACGTAGAAGAGGCGAAAATTTACCGCCCGTCCAGCTGGGCTGCGCACGGGATGGATAGCGAAGGCCAGGATTACCGCGCCTGCCAGAACTACGGCCCGCTGTATAAACGTTAAAAATGCCTGATGGCGCTGCGCTTATTCGGCCTACGGATGATAACGTCTCCGTAGGCTGGATGAGGCGTTTACGCCGCCATCCGGCAACGTCTCGGGAGAGATTATGAAGAATGAAGTCATCCTGGTTCTCGACTGCGGCGCCACCAACGTCAGGGCGATTGCCGTTGATCGCCAGGGGAATATTATCGCCCGCGCCGCAACGGCTAACGCCAGCGATATCGCCGTGGAGAACAGCGCATGGCACCAGTGGTCGCTGGAGGCCATCCTGCAACGCTTCGCCGAGTGCTGTCGGCAGATTGGCGATGCGCTCTCATCCTGCACGGTTCGCGGCATCACGGTCACCACCTTCGGCGTGGACGGCGCGCTGGTGGATGAACAGGGCAAGCTGCTCTATCCGGTCATCAGCTGGAAATGCCCGCGAACCGCAGCGGTGATGGACAATATCGGCCGCTTTATGCCCGCGCAGCAGCTCCAGCAGATCGCCGGCGTCGGCGCATTTGGTTTTAACACCCTCTATAAGCTGATATGGCTGCAAGAAAACCACCCGCAGCTGCTGGAGCAGGCCCATGCCTGGCTATTCATCTCCTCGCTGATCAACCAGCGCCTGACCGGGGAATTCACGACCGATATCACCATGGCGGGTACCAGCCAGATGCTGGATATCCACCAGCGAGATTTCAGCGCGCAGATTCTGCAGGCAACGGGATTGCCGCGCCGCCTGTTTCCCCGGCTGGTGGAGGCGGGCCAGCAGATTGGTACCCTGCAAAACGATGCCGCGAAGATGCTGGGATTACCCGCCGGGATCCCGGTTATCTCCGCCGGGCACGATACCCAGTTCGCGCTGTTTGGCGCCGGCGCGGAGCAGGATGAACCGGTGCTCTCTTCCGGTACGTGGGAAATTTTGATGGTGCGTAGCGTTCAGGTGAATACGCCGCTGCTCAGCCACTATGCGGGATCGACCTGCGAACTGGATAGCCAGCCGGGATGCTATAACCCCGGTATGCAGTGGCTGGCTTCAGGCGTGCTGGAGTGGGTACGCCAGCTGCTGTGGACGGCAGAAACGCCGTGGCGCACGCTGATTGAAGAAGCGCGCGTCATTCCCGCCGGTTCTGAGGGGGTAAGGATGCAGTGCGATCTGCTCTCCTGCCGGAATGCGGGCTGGCAGGGCGTCACGCTGAATACCACTCGCGGCCATTTCTATCGCGCCGCGCTGGAAGGATTAGCCGAACAGCTGGCGCGTAACCTGCAAACGCTACAAAAAATCGGCCATTTTAACGCCAGCGAACTGCTGCTGGTCGGCGGCGGTAGCCGCAACGCGCTGTGGAATCAGATCAAAGCCAATACGCTCGATATGCCTGTCAAAGTACTGGATGACGCCGAAACCACCGTGGCTGGCGCCGCCATGTTTGGCTGGTACGGCGTCGGTGAATTCCACAGCCCTGAACAGGCCAGAGCGCAGGTGAGCTATCAGTATCGCTATTTTTACCCGCAAACCGAACCCGAACTGATTGAGGGAGTATGAGATGCTAAAAACGATTTCCCCGTTAATATCGCCGGAGCTACTGAAAGTCCTGGCGGAAATGGGGCACGGAGATGAGATCGTCTTTTCCGATGCCCACTTCCCGGCGCACAGCATGGGTCCACAGGTCATTCGCGCCGACGGTCTGCGGGTAAGCGACCTGCTGCAGGCGATTATTCCGCTGTTTGAGTTAGACAGCTACGCTCCGCCGTTGGTGATGATGGCCGCCGTGGAAGGCGACACCCTCGACCCGCAGGTCGAAACGCGCTATCGCGAGGCGCTTTCCGCCGCCGCGCCCTGCCCTGAGATCGCCCGCATTGACCGCTTTGCTTTCTACGAGCGGGCGCAAAAAGCCTTTGCGATCGTTATCACAGGTGAGCGCGCTAAGTACGGGAATATTCTTTTAAAAAAAGGAGTAACGCCGTAATCTCATGCCGCAGCGCCCGTCTGGTGCGGGCGCTCAGCGAACGCCAGGGTGAGAAAAATGAAAGCGGCACGACAGCAAGCGATACTAGACCTGCTCATAAACCATAATAGTCTGACCACCGAAGCCTTATCGCTACAGCTTAACGTCAGCAGAGAAACCATCCGCCGCGATCTCAGCGAGCTTCAGTCCCAGGGAAAAGTACTGCGTAACCACGGTCGGGCAAAAGTCATTCACCGGCAAAGCCAGGACAGCGGCGACCCTTTTCATATTCGTTTAAAAAGCCACTATGCGCACAAAGCGGATATCGCCCGCGAGGCGCTGGCCTGGATAGACGAAGGGATGGTTATCGCCCTCGATGCCAGTTCCACCTGCTGGTACCTGGCTCGCCAGCTACCTGATCTCAACCTTCACGTTTTTACCAACAGTCAGCCGATATGCCAGGAGCTAAGTAAGCGAGAGAATATTCAGCTCACCTGCTCCGGGGGGACGCTTCAGCGTAAATACGGCTGTTACGTGAGTTCATCGCTTATCTCCCAGCTCAAATCGCTGGAGATCGATCTGTTCATTTTTTCCTGTGAAGGTATCGACAGCGGCGGCGCGCTCTGGGATTCAAATACGGTCAACGCCGAGTTCAAATCGCTGCTGCTTAAGCGCGCCTCGCAATCGCTTTTGCTGATTGATAAGAGCAAGTTTAATCGTTCAGGGGAGGCCCGAATTGGCCATCTGGATGATGTGACGCATATTGTTTCGGACGTGTCGCAGTCGTAACGGCTATTGCAGCGCCGGATAGCGGCTTAGAGCCTATCCCAATAGGCGTTATTGGTGCAGTCAGTTTGAACACGGACAGCGCGGAAGAACCGGAGCGTACACGTAGTACGTGAGGATTCTGAGCACTGCCCAGGTTCAAAATGGCAAACAAAATAGCCCTAATGGGATAGGCTCTTAGTGCCTTATCCGGCCTACAAAAGCGGCTAAACTAGCGTTCGTCGCGGCGACCGCCGACGGCAGCCCACAGGCGACGAACGTGAACCGTCACCTCTTCGCGATCGTGATACAGCTGGCGCGCCTGGATTTGCGCGTTGATGCCGTGCTCATCCAGCTGCTCCTGGATATAGGCCAGGTTGCGCGACAGCTCTTCATAGCGCTTTTTCATCGGCAGCTTAAGGTTAAAGATGGTTTCACGGCACCAGCCGTTCACCAGCCACTGCGCCATCAGCGCAGCCACTTTCGCCGGCTTCTCCACCATATCGCACACCATCCACGAGATGTTGTTGCGCGTTGGGCGGTACTTGAAGCCATCTTCGCGCAGCCAGGTCACCTGGCCGGTATCCATCAGGCTTTGCGCCATCGGGCCGTTATCCACCGAGGAGACCCACATATTGCGTTTCACCAGCTGATAGGTCCAGCCGCCGGGGCAGGCACCGAGATCCACGGCGTACATACCGTTCGCCAGGCGCTCGTCCCACTCATCCGCCGGAATAAAGACGTGAAACGCCTCTTCCAGCTTGAGAGTCGAGCGGCTCGGCGCATCGGCCGGAAACTTGAGGCGCGGAATGCCCATATAGAACGGTGAGTTGTTGTTAGACAACGAATAGCCGGTGTAGCAGCAGCCCGGCGCGATAAAGAAAACGTGCACCACCGGACGTTTTGTCGTTTCATAGCTGGTCAGCACGCCCGCTTCGCGCAGCGCAGCGCGCAGCGGTACCGTAAACTTGCGGCAGAACTTCATCAGCTCTTTGCTTTCGTTGGTATCGGCGACCTCTACGCGCAGCTCGCCGCCCTTTTCCACAACGCCCTGCAGCATACCGACGATTGGGGAAATCCTGTCCTCCGGCGGCAGATCGCGCAGCAGTTCGCCGACCACAAACATCTGGCGGGCAAATACCAGCGAGCTGAACGGCAGTTCGCGCACCAGCTTTTCGCCATCTTCAGCCTGATAGCACTCAAAAATCACATAGCCGGAGTCATCTTTGACCCGGGCAAAACCAAATACTTCAAGGCGCGAGGCCTTATCGGTAATTTCTGCTGCGCACTCTTTCTCAAACCCAGGGCGACAATAGAGGACAACTTTATTCATGAACAACGCCCTTACGTTTCAGACGAATTGCACCAATTAACATTAATACCCAACCGGCGAGGAAGCAGACGCCCCCTACCGGCGTAACGAACGCCCACAGGCGTAAATGCGATAGCGCCAGGCAGTAGAGGCTGCCGCTAAAAAGAACGGTACCAAGCGCCATAAAGACGCTGCTCCAGTAAAACCAGATGCTGATGCGGCGCTGCATCGCCACCGCCAGGCCAAAAATAGCCAGCGTATGGAAAGCCTGATACTGCAGGCCGGTGTGGATCCAGCCCATTTCCGCAACGCCCATCGTTTTACTTAAAACGTGCGCGCCAAACGCGCCCAAAGCCACAAAGATAAAACCGCTTATCGCGGCGAATATCAGCATAAAACGGCTGGTCATGTGTTTATCCTACGATGATTTATTGTTCATAACGAAAGCGAAATTTTTCTTGTTCATTAGCCGCTTTTGCCAGAATCCACTGGCGGAAGGCGGCTATTTTACCCAGTTCTGCCTGACTGTCATGACAAACGAGATAAAACGCATTCTTACTGACCAGAACATCATTAAACGGGCAGACCAGTCGGCCTGCCTCAATCTCGGACTGCGCCATCACATTGTTGGCCAGCGCGACCCCCTGTCCATGGATTGCCGCCTGCAGCACCATTGCGCTGTGGCTAAAAATAGGTCCCTGTTGAACATTGATATGGTTTAGACCCAGCTGACGGGTATAAGTTTGCCAGTCGCGGCGGGAAGCGTCGTGCAGCAGGGTATGTTGCGCCAGATCGGCAGGCGTTTTCAACGCTTTATCACCGGTAAGTAAGAGTGGGGAACATACCGGAAGCAGATATTCGGCGTACAGTTTTTCCACGCGCAGCCCCGGCCAGTTGCCGCGGCCATAAAAAATCGCCACGTCGACATCGTCGGCCAGCTTATCTTCCTGGCGGTCCACCGCCTGGATTCTGACATCGATTCCCGGATAAGCTGAATTAAAGCTTGTCAGCCTCGGCACCAGCCACTGGATGGCAAAACTGGGGAGCATACTGACGGTTAAGGCCCCTTTTGCGCTTCGGGCCTGAAGCTTGCGGGTCGCTTCGGTGAGCTGCGAAAAAATCTCTTTGATATCCTGAAAATAGCTCTGCCCCTCCTCCGTTAAAAGAAGAGAACGATTGCGTCGACGGAACAGCTTGAGGCCGAGGAAATCCTCCAGGGACTTGATTTGGTGGCTGACTGCGGCCTGCGTCACAAAAAGCTCATCGGCGGCGCGAGTGAAGCTAAGGTGGCGGGCGGCTGCATCAAAAACACGTAATGCATTCAGAGGTGGCAAACGCTTGGACATAGTTATTCTGGCTTAGATGTTAAGGCAATTTAACAAACAGGAAACAACAGTTAACCTATTAGTTTTTTTTATCTGAGCTATTATAATTTGTCCGTTGAGCTTCTACCAGCAAATACCTATAGTGGCGGCACTTCCTGAGCCGGAACGAAGAGCTTTTTTTGGAATGCGTGTTCCAACAAGCTTTTGGCTTACGGTTGTGATGTTGTGTTGTTGTGTTTGCAATTGGTCCGGGTTTGCGGACCATGGTAGCGAAGCTACCCCTTTTCACTTCCTGTACATTTACCCTGTCTGTCCATAGTGATTTAATGTAGCACCGCACTGCGCGGTGCTTTTTTTTGCCTGCTATACCTGAATCAGTTATCCAGCTCGCCCAGCTGTTTGACGTCAGAACGGTTAATCTGCTGCTTGTTACCCCAGGCATCTTTGTACGAAATCATGCCAGTATCATTGTCCGTTTGCGGTTTACCGTCGGTGACGATGGTGCGCCCATCGTTAGTGTGCATCACGTAGTTAGAGGAACAGGCGCTCAGGCCAAAGGTCAGCACACAGGCAGAAATAATGGCGGCAGTCTTATTCATTTTCATCTTTCTCTCCTTACGACTATTTATACTGTTTATGATTCGTTCTGTACCAGGTTAAAACACAAACCCAACACTATTTAGCATAACCATCTTTCACGCCGGCGAATTCATATTCAGAAAATTCCAGTAGTTAGCAGAAAACTTGTATCACCCGCTGATTTGCGCGACGATCCTGGTATCGATACGAGGAGTCTCATGAACGCATTCAACCCCGCCCAATTTCGCGCTCAGTTTCCGGCGCTGGCCGACGCTGGCGTCTATCTTGATAGCGCAGCGACGGCGCTCAAGCCGCTGGCGGTCATTGAGGCCAGCGACCAGTTCTATCGCCTCAGCGGCGGTAACGTCCACCGTAGCCAGTTTGCTGCCGCCCGGCAGCTAACCGACCGCTATGAAAACGCGCGCGAACGCGTGGCGGCGCTGCTCAACGCCCCTTCCGGCCAGGATATCGTCTGGACGCGCGGCACCACTGAAGCCATTAACATGGTGGCGCAATGCTACGTGCGCCCGCGCCTGAAGCCCGGCGATGAGATTATCGTCAGCGAAGCGGAACATCATGCCAATCTGGTGCCGTGGTTAATGGTTGCAGAGCAAACCGGCGCGAGGATAGTGAAGCTACCGATCGCTCCCGATCGCCTGCCGGACGTGGCCGCGCTTGGCGCGCTCATCACGCCGCGCAGCCGGGTGCTGGCGATTGGCCAGATGTCCAACGTCACCGGCGGTTGTCCGGATTTGGCGCAGGCGATTCGCCTGGCCCACGATGCCGGGATGGTGGTAATGGTCGACGGCGCGCAGGGGGCGGTGCATTTCCCGGCGGACGTTCAGACGCTGGATATCGACTTTTATGCTTTTTCGGGCCATAAGCTCTACGGGCCGACCGGCATCGGCGCGCTGTATGGCAAAAGCGAACGGCTGGCGAAAATGTCGCCGTGGCTCGGCGGCGGTAAAATGATCGCCGAAGTCACTTTCGACGGCTTTAAAACCCAGCCCGCGCCCTGGCGCTTCGAAGCGGGAACGCCCAATATCGCCGGGGTGATTGGCCTGAGCGCAGCGCTGGAGTGGCTGGACGAGACGGATATCGCACAGGCGGAAAACTGGAGCCGTGGGCTGGCGACGCTGGCGGAAGAGGAACTGGCGAAACGTCCGGGATTCCGTTCATTCCGCTGCCAGGACGCCAGCCTGCTGGCGTTTGATTTTGACGGCGTTCACCATAGCGATATGGTGACGCTGCTGGCGGAATCGGGGATTGCGCTGCGCGCCGGTCAGCACTGCGCTCAGCCGCTGCTGGCGGCGCTTGGCGTCAGCGGTACCCTGCGGGCCTCATTCGCGCCTTATAACACGCAGGACGATGTTTACGCGCTGGTGCACGCCGTGGACCGCGCTCTGGAAATACTGGTGGATTAATGACGACTTCTCACCCTTTTGGTACCCGCGTCACCGAAGCGACCCTTCTCCAGACGTTTACCCCGCTCAGCCAGTGGGAGGATAAATACCGCCAGCTAATTTTACTGGGTAAGCAGCTCCCTGCGCTGCCGGACGACCTCAAAGCGCGGGCCAAAGAGATTGCCGGTTGTGAAAACCGCGTCTGGCTGGGACACTTCATTGACGTCGACGGCAAGCTGCATTTCTTCGGCGATAGCGAAGGCCGTATCGTACGCGGCATGCTGGCGGTGCTGTTGACCGCCATTGAAGGCAAAAGCGCCGCTGATCTGCTGGCGCAGGATCCGCTGGCGCTATTTGATGCGCTGGGGCTGCGCGGCCAGCTGAGCGCCTCGCGCAGCCAGGGGCTCAACGCCCTGAGTGAGGCGGTGCTCGCCGCCGCCCGCGAGGTTGAGGTTTAAGCTCATCCCGGGGGCGGCGCTTGACGCGCCTTGTCCGGGCTACGGGTTCGTGCGGTTTTGTCGCCCGGACAGGTGCGCAGCACCGCCTCCGGGGAATTGTCTTGTAGCCCGGGTAAGGCGCCTGCGCCGCGCCCCGGGAATTTACGCCGTCTGCCGCTCCGCCTTCGCCAGCATTTTCTTCAGCGCATGGGAGACGGCGACAAAGCCAAAGGTTGCGGTCACCATCGTCGCGGCGCCAAACCCGGATGCGCAATCCATTCGCTTCGGCCCCTCAGCGGTGCTTTTCATCGCACAAACGCTGCCGTCCGCCTGCGGATAAACCAGCGCTTCGGTGGAAAACACGCAATCCACGCCGAGCTTACCTTTGCTGTTCTTCACCACCCCAAACTGGCTCTTCAAACGCTCACGCAGCTTTGCCGCCAGCGGATCCTGGATGGTTTTCGCCAGATCGGCGACCTGGATTTGCGTCGGATCGATTTGTCCGCCCGCGCCGCCGGTGGTGACCAGCGGCACCTTATGGCGACGACAGTAAGCGATTAACGCCGCTTTCGGGCGCACGCTGTCGATGGCATCGATCACATAGCTAAAGCCAACGCCCAGATACTCGGCGACGTTTTCCGGCGTGATAAAATCGTCCACCACCGTCACCCGGCACTCGGGGTTAATCAGGCGAATGCGTTCCGCCATCACCTCGGCTTTCGCCAGACCTACGTTGCCGCCAAGGGCGTGGATCTGGCGATTGGTGTTGGTCACGCAGACATCATCCATATCGATGAGGGTAATCGCGCCAATTCCGGTTCTCGCCAGCGCTTCCGCCGCCCATGAGCCTACGCCGCCGATGCCGACCACGCAGACGTGCGCGTCGGCAAAACATTGCAGCGCCTTTTCACCATATAAACGCGCCGTGCCGCCAAAGCGCTGGCGCCAGGCATCGCTAATTACAACAGACATATAACCTCAAAATAAGTGGACATTCCCGGGTCGCGAGGCAAGGGCCTTACCCGGGCAACAAAATCAGCCGTCGCTCCGGGAAATATTCCCGGATTACGTCGTCAATGGCTTATCCAGGCGACCGTAGCCCCGGTAAGCGCAGCGCGACCGGGGAAAATGTGAGAACTAGCCGCTAAAGACGTTGCCTGCGCCCGGGGCGTTTTTCAGCACCCATACGCGGCCATAGTGGTTATACCAGCCGGCACGGTGCCCGGCATCCGGGCCAATGCCCTGGTAAATATCGAAGTGCTGGCCTTTAATCGCCCCGCCAACATCAAGTGCCACCATTAAACGCAGCTCGTACTGGCCGTTAAACTTACCGTTATTATCCAGCAGCGGCACCTCCGCCAGAAGCGTGGTGCCTGCAGGAACAATGGAACGGTCGGAGGCCACCGACGCGCGACCGATCAGCGGCACCGCGCTGGCGCCTTTCACCGGCGCGAAGGACTGCGGTTTAAAGAAGACGAACGACGGGTTCTGCTCCAGCAGCTCGCGGACTTCCGCCTCGCTGTGCTTTTCGCCCCATTCGCGAATTGCCTGCATCGACATATCTTCGCGCTTTACTTCCCCGCGGTCGATCAGCACTTTACCGATGCTGTAATAGGGCCAGCCGTTTTTCCCGGCATAGCTAAAGAAGTTCAGCGGCGAGCCGTCGCCAAAATCAATGTAGCCGCTGCCCTGCACGTCCATGATGAAGTTATCCATCAGCGAGTTGCTGTAGGCCAGGATGTAGTTGTCGCTCAGAGCCCCGGCGTAGATGCTGGCGCGGGACGGCAGCTTGCCGCGCTTCGGCGGCATCCGGTAAATCGGATACTGGAACTCGCCCTGGCGAGTATGGCGCGCCTGAACCACCGGCGTGTAGTAGCCGGTAAACTGGACGTTACCGTAGTTATCCGTTCCCTGCATCTGCCAGGCGTCGATACCAAACTGGCTCAGCGTACGGGTATCGCCGCCGGAACGCAGCCACTCCTGAACCGCATTGTAGACGTTGCTCTGGCTGGTATAGAGGCGCGGAGAGGCGCTACGAATCTGTCTCACCTGCTCGGAGAAATCGCCGGCGTTGATCGGCGAACCTACCGCATCAGGTTGGTTAACCAATGAAAACGGCTGGGTGAGTTTACCTTCATTATACTGCTGACCGCGATCGGTCGGTTTTGAGGAACAGGCGGCCAGCATTGCCAGCATTGCGCCTGTTACTGCATATTTTGCCCAACGTCCTTTCATGGTATCTCTTCTTTATGCTGCTAAGCCCGGGTGCGTGATGAAGATAACAAACCCCCAGGGCTAATGAAATGCGCTTAGGTACCGCAAAGGCAATTTTGCGCAAAAAATAGGCTGGAAGTGATTCTATATGCACCATTTTTTACAAAATTGATGATTTCTGCCAAAAAGGGTTGCATCAAAACGTTAGCGGAGTATAGTGCGCTTCCACGGACGCGGGGTGGAGCAGCCTGGTAGCTCGTCGGGCTCATAACCCGAAGGTCGTCAGTTCAAATCTGGCCCCCGCAACCAATTAAAATTTGATGAAGTACAAGCAGTACGGTGACGCGGGGTGGAGCAGCCTGGTAGCTCGTCGGGCTCATAACCCGAAGGTCGTCGGTTCAAATCCGGCCCCCGCAACCAATCAAAATTTAAGACAATATAAGCAGTACGGTGACGCGGGGTGGAGCAGCCTGGTAGCTCGTCGGGCTCATAACCCGAAGGTCGTCGGTTCAAATCCGGCCCCCGCAACCAACATCATAAACACCCTCAAGGGTGTTTTTTTGTTTCTGCGATTCGCAAAATCTTATACCTGATTCAGGGAACGGCTAAGCGCCGCTCCCTCACCTTCTCAGCCCTTCGGCAACACAATATTGCTCGCCGCCAGCATCCCCATTTCGTGATACATCGCGCAGGCCGCTTCAACGATCGGCATCGCCAGCGCCGCGCCGCTGCCTTCTCCCAAACGCATTCCCATATTCAGATAGGGCTCCAGCTCGAGATGCATCAGCGCCGTACGCGCCCCCTTCTCCGCCGAATAGTGCGACGGGATAAGATAGGGTTTCACCTGCGGCGCAATTCGGCACGCCGCCAGCGCCGCTGCGTAGGAGAGGAAGCCATCGAGCACCACCGGCAGACCGCAGGAGGCCGCGCCCAGCATCACACCCGTCATCCCCAATAAATCAAAACCGCCCACTTTTGCCAGCACGTCCAGACCATCATGCGGATCGGGGCGGTTAACGGCGATGGCCCGTCGTACCACCTCAACTTTATTGCCGACCTTCGCCAACGGCAGATTAGCGCCAATTCCCACCACCTCCTGGGCATCGCTGCCGGTCAGGACGCTGACGATTGCCGCCGCCGGGGTGGTATTGGCCATTCCGAGCTCCCCGACGCCAAACAGCGTGACGCCATCCTCCGCCAGCCCCCGGGTATAGCGCATCACCTCCAGCAGCAGTTCTTCCGCCTGGCTGCGGCGCATTGCCGGACCAACGGCGATATTGCCGCAGCCGCGCGCCACGCGCATGTTGATGACGCCCGGTATCAGCTCGGCATCGATTCCAACATCAATCACGTGCATCTTCGCGCCCGCCTGCGCCGCCAGTACGCAAACGCCGGTTTTGCCCAGCGTCATATTCGCCGCCTGAATCGCGGTCACCGCTTTTGGCGAAATGGCGACCCCTTCGTCCCACACGCCGTGGTCGGCGCACATCACCAGCAGCGCCTTTTTTTTCACCTGCGGCACACCTTCAAGACCGGGCATACCCGCCAGCTGCACGGCAAGATCTTCAAGGCGTCCAAGGCTTCCGGGCGGTTTCAGCAGACCATCAATATGAAGCCGGGCGCGCGCCATCGCGTTTTCATCAGGCGCAGGGATCGCGCCCAGTAGAGAGGTTAAGCTTTGCATAGAGGTTCTCGTCTTGTTGGCTGACTCATAGCAGAGCCAGCAGGAAGAATAACGCCCGTTACGGCGCGCCTGGCCTATTTGATTTTTACGCCAATGCCCGACACCACCAGCCACACCTCGTCTGCCGCCGCCGCAAGGCGCTGGTTGACGCGTCCGGCGATATCGCGGAAATGGCGGGCAAGACGGTTCTCCGGCACAATCCCCATCCCTACCTCGTTGGTCACCAGCACCACGCGGGCCGGGCAGCGCTGGCAGGCGGCAATCAGTACCGCGATTTCGGCGTCGATCGCCCGCTCCATCGCCGCATAATCCCAGCCGTCCGGCGAGCTGTCGCCCCCCAGCGCAAACAGCAGGTTGGTCACCATGGTGGTGATGCATTCCAGCAAAATCGCCTCCTCTGGGGCGATATCCGGGGTGATCAGCTCATCAAGCTGCTGCCAGCGCTCGGCGGTGCGCCAGTGCGCGGGCCTGCCGTCGCGGTGGTGCTGGATCCTCGCCGCCATCTCGTCATCAAAGACCTGCGAGGTGGCGATATACAGTACCTGCGGCGCATGGGCGATCAGCGCTTCGGCATGGCGGCTTTTACCGCTGCGCGCCCCGCCGGTCACTAAAGTCAGCATACGGGCTCCTGATGTTGGCGCATGATGGCGTAGATTTTTTCGATATCAATATGCTGACGCATCGTATCCGCCAGCAGATCGAACTGGCGCGATTTATACTGCGCATACTCGAAATCGCTATCCAGCGCCGCCAGCCCTTTACGCTGGCGCAGGCCGTTAACCAGCGCGCGGGTAAATGCATCGCTATCGAACAGGCCGTGCAGATAGGTGCCAAACGCCAGGCCGTCATCGCTGACCGCGCCGTCCGCCACGCTCAGGCTGCCTTTATGTAATTGCATCAGCGAACGGCAGCCGTCGCGCAGCTCGGTTTCGCCCATATGAATTTCGTAGCCGCTTACGGTCAGCCCCGCCGTCGCCGCCAGCCACGCCGGCAGCGCTGTTGCCAGGGTCGCCGTTACCTGGGTCGTCGTCTTGCTTTGCGCAAAGTGGGTGACGGTATTTAGCAACCCCAGCCCCGGCTGCGTGCCAAGCCCCGACTCTACCTCATCGATAATGGTTTCGCCGAGCATCTGATAGCCGCCGCAGATCCCCAGCACCGGTACGCCCTGACGCCGGGCCTGCACTACCGCATGCGCCATGCCGCTCTCGCGCAGCCAGCCGAGGTCGCCGAGCGTATTTTTACTGCCCGGCAGGATCACCATATCCACGCCCGCCAGCTCCTGCGGCTGGCGAACATAGCGGACGCGGACGTCCGGCTGCGCCGCCAGCGCGTTGAAATCGGTAAAATTGGAGATGTGCGGCACCTGAATCACGGCAATCTCAATATCGCGCCTGTCGGTGCGCAGATATTTCCCTTTTTGCAGCGCGACGCCGTCCTCATCTTCAAGATCGACGTCCAGCCACGGCATGACGCCGAGCACCGGGACGCCGGTGAGCGTTTCTATCTGCTCGATCCCGGAATACAGCAGCGCCACGTCGCCGCGAAATTTATTAATAATCACGCCCTTGACCCGCGCGCGCTCGCGATCGTGCAGCAGCGCGAGCGTGCCGTAGATAGAGGCGAATACGCCGCCGCGATCGATATCCGCCACGAGGATCACCGGGCACTGGGCCATCTCGGCCATGCCCATATTGACGATGTCGCGATCGCGCAGATTGATCTCCGCCGGACTTCCTGCCCCTTCCAGCACCAGCACATCATGTTCGGCGGCCAGGCTGTTATAAACCGCGAGGATCTGTTCCCGCAGGCGCGGTTTATATTCGTGATAGCTCACCGCGTCCATATCGGTCGCCACCTTGCCCATCAGCACCACCTGCGCTTTGCGGTCGCTGGTTGGCTTAAGCAGCACCGGGTTCATGCGCACATCCGGGATAATACCCGCCGCTTCGGCCTGGAAAATCTGCGCGCGGCCCATCTCTTTGCCATCCGGCGTGATACCGGAATTAAGCGCCATATTCTGCGATTTAAACGGCGCGGTGCGCTGCCCGTCCTGATAAAAGATGCGGCACAGCCCCGCGACCAGCACGCTTTTGCCGACGTCAGAAGCGGTGCCCTGTAACATAATTGCCAGCGTCATGACGCCTCCTTCATCGCGTTGCTTCGCATCCGCGTAAAAAATTCTTCTTCGGTTTTACACAGCGGCAGCCCGAGCTGCGCGTGCAGTTTCACCAGCCACGGCTGGGTGAGCCCGGCCTGGGCCATCAGTTCGCTGCGGGCAAACACCTCCCCGGGTTCGCCGTGCGCCAGCACTTCGCCGCGGCGTAACACGTAAACCGCATCGCTGATTTCATAGATCAGATCGATATCGTGGCTGGAGATCGCCACGTGGTTGCCCCGATCGGCAATACGCTTAATGATGTCGATCATCTGCGCGCGTCCCGAAGGATCGAGACCCGCCGTCGGCTCGTCGAGCAGTAAATAGCGCGCCTGCAGCACCAGCGCGCCGGCTATCGCCACGCGCTTTTTCTGCCCGTGGCTCAGGCACTGAATCGGCTGGTGACGAAACCCCTGGGCATCGACGAGAGTCAGGGCATCGTCCACCCGGCGGGCAATTTCCTCTTCCGCTACGCCCAGGTTCCGCAGGCTAAAGGCGATATCGCTGTCGATATCGGTATAGAAAATCTGCTGGTCCGGGTCCTGGAAAACGGTCGCCACCTGCTGACGCAGCGCCAGCAGGCCGCGCTTGCTGTAGTCCAGCGGTTTTCCTTGCCATAGCACCGCCCCGCTCTGCGGGCGCAGCAGACCGCTCAGGTTCATAAACAGCGTGGATTTTCCGCAGCCGTTCGCCCCTACCAGTCCGGTCACGGCGTGATGGGAAAAATCCAGCGTCAGCCCCTTCAGCACCGGCTCGTCCTGATAGCGAAACCAGAGATCGGTCGTGGCAAGCATACTTATCCTTAAAGGTGAAAATCACCCTGATACAGTTTGATATCCAGCGTGGTGCTCATCTGCTGGTAGCGAATCATCACCCGGGTAAACAGCAGTCCTACCAGCATCGCCAGCGAACGATAGCCCTTCGGCACGCTACGGTAGCCAAAACGTAATGTTTGCGCACGGTGAATCGCCAGCGCTTCGTCTAAAAGAATAAAAATAAAACGCCAGGTCAGCAGGATTTGCTCGGTCAGCAGCCGCGGTACCCGTCCGCGCTTGAGCAGCAAAATAAGCTGCGGGAACGGCAGATTCAGCACCAGCCAGAAGGTGGACGCCAGCGCCGCCAGGCTGCGCCAGAAGGTCTGATTGGCGGTCGTCAACCCCTCCGACGTCATGCCCAGCCAGACGCTGCCCAGCGGCAGGCTCACCAGCAGATCCTGCGGATTGCGGCTAACGCTGAACAGAATAGTCAGCACACCGATCAGCAGGAAGCCAAACGGCAGCGCCATCCAACGGCACCAGCGCCACGGCGAGACCCGCAGCAGCCAGCAGGTTAAGGCGGCAATCAGCGCCATTTCGATACCCTGCCCCAGCGGAGGCAGGGTAAAAGCCAGCACCATCAGCAGCAGCCAGAACAGGAACTTGCGCTCCGGTGCGACGTGAAACCAGCGGCTCTGATAGCTGAGTCGGTCAAACCCGGTCATCACGGCGCTGTCTGCCTTTGCTGTAGCCCAGAATATAGAAAATTACCGCCGCGCCGAGAGAGCCCTGGAGCGTAAACAGCAGGCTCTCAATTTCTCCGCTAGCCGGTTCGTACAGCGGCTGGAACCACGGCTCATAATGCGGCGCGACCACCTGAATCTGGCTCTCCGCCTCGCCGTCTGAACCGCCGAATTCGCCGCCGTGATCGACAAAGAACGGCAGGATCACCAGCGCCACCACCATGGCGAACAATATCAGCGTCTTTTTCATGTTAATGCCCCTGTGCGGTAATCAGCTGACGTTTGGTCAACTGGTCGTAGATCATGACGGTTAACAGTCCTTCAGCAATGGCGATCGGGATCTGCGTCAGGCAGAAGATCCCCATAAACTTGACGATCGATCCGGTCGCGCCGGCGGCGGGATCCGGAAAGGCCACGCCGAGCTGTACGGAGGTGACAAAGTAGGTCACCAGATCCGCCAGCATCGCGCAGAGAAACACCCCGACGTCGCGGCGAATGCCCGCGCGGCAGGCCATTTTCCACACCATGTAGCCGACCACCGGCCCGATGACCGCCATCGACATCCCGTTCGCGCCGAGCGTCGTCAGCCCGCCGTGCGCCAGCAGCAGCGCCTGGAACAGCAGTACGATGGCGCCAAGGATCGCCACCACGCCAGGCCCGAAGAGAATCACCGCCAGGCCGACGCCGGTCGGGTGGGAACAGCTGCCGGTTACGGAAGGAATTTTCAGCGCCGAGAGGACAAAAATAAACGCCCCGCACAGCGCCAGCAGCACCTTCTGATTGTTATCTTCCTGCACAATGCGGCGCAGGCGCACCAGCCCGTACCACAGGCAGGGTAAAAACAGCAGCCACCATGCCAGGGCCCACATCGGCGGTAAAAACCCCTCCATGATGTGCATCGCGAAAGCCTTTTCGGGAACCACTATCAGCAATAGCGCCGCAGCTAACCCGCTGAAAGACAGCTGTTTTAGCTGTTGTTCAAGTTTCATTCTGCATACTCCCACTGTTTATTGACCAGAATGGTCGAGAAATAGGGCAGCGGCTGGTCGTCGCTGACGTCATTGAGATGGCGCCAGCACTGCTCGCCCGGCAGCGTGGCTTCAGACATCATCAGCGCGGCATCCAGCAGACCGTTTTTCGCCAGCAGCGCTTTGATGCGGGGAAACCGCCCGTACACTTTCATCAGCACCAGGCTTTCATGCTGGCGCAGCGCCTGCTCGATTTCCGTTTCCGGCGCGGTGCAGGAGATCACTGCCAGCGATTGCTGCTCCATGGCCAGCGGCGTTTTTGAACGCGCGGCAATGGCGGCAAAAGAGGTGACGCCGGGAACAATCTCCAGCCACTCCGGGCAGCCGATACGCTGGAGTAAGAACACCCAGGTGCTGAACAGCATGGCGTCGCCGAGGGTAATAAAGCCGACCTGCTTGCCCGCTTCCACTTCCTGAACCAGCGCGGCGGCAACCTCATCCCACACCGCCTCTTTTTCCGCGCTGTCGGCGCTCATCGGGAAATGGCAGCAGCGTACTTCGGTCCGTTCGCCGATATACTCGCGCACGATGGAGAGCGCGAGGCTGTCGCCGCCTTTACGTCCGGCGGGCGCGTAGAGAATGTCCAGCGTGCCCAGCACCCGCGCCGCGCGCACGGTGATCAGGTCGGCGGCGCCAGGGCCGGTACTTAAGGCATATAGTTTGCCGCTCATGCCGCCTCCTCCATTGCAAGGCTCAGCGCCTGCTGCAGGTGAGCGACGAACATTGCGCGCACCGCCGGATTCTCTCCCAGCCCGTTCAGCCAGGGCGTCGCCGTGATACCGGCGGCGTTGAACAGCGTTTTCCAGGAGTCCTCTTCGTCCGAGGCCATATCGTTAATGGCGTGATCGCCGGCCACCAGCATCAGCGGCATCAGGTGTACGCCCTTCACCCCCTGCTGGCGCAGGCTATCGATAAGAATATCGACTTCCGGATAGCTCTCGACCGCGCCGACCCGCGCCGGAAATCCCTTCGCCGTCATCATATGATCCAGACAGGCGTAGGCGGCGAAAGCGTGATGGCTGGCGCCGTGGCCCATAAAGACCACCGTTTCATCGGCGGCAAGCGGCGGCATCTGCTGGCGCAGCGCCTGCATCAGCTGGACATAATCGTTATGGCTGCTCAGCAGCGGCGCCCCCAGCGTCAGGCGGAGGAACAGCGGGCGCAGGCTTTGCACTTCGCGGACGATCTTTTCATACTCATCGCCGTTGATAATGTGCAGCGACTGAATCGCCACATCCTGGTAGCCCTGCTCGGCCAGCTTCTGCAATGCCTGCAGCGGCGTATCAATCTCAATACCGTCGCGCTGTTTGAGCTTGCGGATAATCATCCCGGAGGTGAAGGCGCGAAACGTGTCGCGGTCCGGACAGCTGGCCGCCAGCTCGCGCTCGCAGGCGACGATGTTCTTTTCACAGGTGTCGGGATAGCTGGTGCCAAAACTGACCACCAGAAGCGCTTTTTTCATTTCTGACTCCTTAAGCAGCGGCCAGCCAGCGCGATAAGCGCCGGGCAAAGGCAGCCTGACTTTCCAGTAACTCTTCACCCGTCACCAGCGGCGCCGGGCGCGTAATCACGATGCAGGGGATACCGGCATCCAGACAGGGTTGTACTTTTTCCTGATAGCCGCCTTCGGCCCCGGAGGCTTTGGTGATCACCACGTCGGCCCGGCACTGGCGGTAGAAAGCGGCGTTGAACGCGGCGCTGAACGGCCCGCACAGGGCGAAAATCTCGCCTACGCCAAACCCCAGCGCGGCGCATTGCGCGATGACATCGGCGACCGGCAACACCCGGGCCAGCAGCGTTTTGTCACCTAATCCCGCCCGCCAGCGCGCCAGATCTTTACTTCCCGTGGTGAGCAGCACGCGCTGGCCGAAACGCCGCGCCACCTCGCAGGCTTGTTCAATGCTCTCCACGGTATAGAGCAGCGGATGCGTCAGGCCGCTCAGCTGCTCTGGGCGCTGATAGCGGCTCAGCAGCACGCCGGCGGTTTCACAGGCCCGGACGATATTGCGGCTTACCGCTTCGGCGTAGGGGTGCGAAGCATCGATCACCCAGCGGGTCCGGTTAGCCTTCAGCCAGGCGATCATCTCCTCCAGCTCGAGGCGCCCGCAGCGCACCTGGCCGCGAATATCCCCCGCCAGCTGCTGACCGGTGGGCGTCGCCACCGACAGGGTGTAGGGGACCTGCGCCGCGTCAAGCTGCTGACACAGCGCCCTCGCGTCGCTGGTTCCGCCCATCACCAGCACCTCGCCGTGGCTCACAGCACGTAGCCTCGCGGCGTGATCATCAGGCCATCCTGGATATACGTCGCTTTGTTGCCGACGATCACCAGGCTGGTCATATCGACCGGTGCAAAATCCATCTCCCCCAGGGTAGTCAGCCATTTCTCCTGTTTTTTACGTCCGGCGGATTTCACGACTCCCACCGGGGTCTGCGCGCTTTTACTGGCCGACAGCAGCTCAAAGGCGCGCGCCAGATGGCCCTCGCGGCCGCGGCTGCGCGGATTGTAAAAACAGATGACGAAGTCGGCTTCCCCGGCGGCGACAATGCGTTTTTCAATCACCGGCCACGGGGTCAGCAGGTCGCTGAGGCTGATATGGCAGAAGTCGTGCATCAGCGGCGCGCCCAGCAGCGAGGCGGCGGCAATGCTGGCGGTCATCCCCGGGATCAGGCGGACTTCCACATCCAGCTTCTGCTTGCTGACCAGTTCAAGCACCAGTCCGGCCATGCCGTAAATACCGGCATCGCCGCTGCTGATCAGCGCCACGTTATGTCCGGCCTGCGCCAGCTCAATCGCCGCCTGGCAGCGCTCAATCTCTTTGCACATTCCGGTTTTAATCACCTGCTTATCGCCGGTAAAGGCTTTCACCAGGTGCGTGTAGGTCTTATAGCCAACGACGATTTCCGCCGCCTGCAGCGCTTCAATGGCCTCCATGGTCATCATGGACTGCGAGCCAGGGCCGATTCCGATTACGCTTAACATCAGTGTGAAACTCCCAAAGTAATAGTGACGCCCTGTTCGCGCAGGGTTTCGCCTAACAGTTGCCCATGGCTCAGCAGCCAGGCCGCCGGACCGGATACGCTCCCCACGCCGACGGTTTTTCTGACGAACGATGAAGCGGGAAAGTGATGCTCATGCTCGCGCAGGGCATCAGCGGGAAAGGTTTCGAACGGTACGCGACAGCAGGAAGCCAGCTGAATCAGCCCCTGCTCGTGCTTCTTCAACGTGACGCTGCCGATAGCTTTCAGCGCCAGCGGATCCAGGCGCTGCGCCTCAAGCTGGCGCGCCAGCAGCGCCGCTAATAGCGGGAATGGCGTATCGCGGCGGCAGCCAATTCCGGCGACCACCCGCTGCGGCACCAGCTTCCAGTGCGGCACGGCGATCGGCGGCAGTTCGTTGCGCAGCGTGACGCAGACCAGCGCATCCAGCTCGGGAAGCTGGTGCAGATCGGCCACGGTGATAAACCCCCGCCGGTCGCAGTGGCGGACGTCTTCATCCAGCTCTTCGTCCCACCACAGACCGACGCGCTGATGGCTGACCAGCATCTGGTTGACGGTTTTCACCGCCGCGCGGAAGTCGCTCATCCGGGCATTAAGCTGGAATGCCAGCGTATCCAGGGCCGCCAACTCGTTGACGTCGGTGGCGGTGGTGATCACCGGGTCGGCGCCGAGCATCCCGGCCAGATAGCGGCTGAGGGCATTCGCGCCCCCCGCATGGCCGGAAAGCAGGCTAATGACGTGCTGGCCACGTTCGTCGATCACCACCACGGCCGGATCGCTGAACTTATCATTGACCAGCGGGGCCAGCACGCGTACCGCGATCCCGGTGGCGCCGATGAAAATCAGCGCCGAATAGCTGCTGAAGGCCTCCCGCGCGGCGCTGGCAAAACCGTTTTCAAAAGGGAGAAAACCCTCTTCCAGCAGCTTCTCGCTGGTAAAGCAGGTTAACGGCAGCATCGTCGCCAGCCGTTTCGCCAGCCGAACGCCCCCTGGCGTCAGGCAGAAAAGTGCGATTGATTCAGGCTTTACGGTATTCATGGCTAAAGTCCGCCGCGTAGAGTTTTGAGTAGTGATACTCAGAGCCCAGGAAATTCCCGACCAGAATGAGCGCCGTTTTGCGGATCCCCGCCTCGCGTACCTTGTCGCCGATATCCGCCAGCGTACCGCGTACGGTCTGGCTTTCCGGCCAGGTCGCTTTATAGATCACCGCCACCGGCGTGGTTGCCGGATAGCCGCCTTCAATCAGGCGCTCCGCTACCCGGTGAATGCGCTGCACGGAAAGGTAAATCGCCATTGAAGTCTGGTGGCTGGCAAATGATTCAAGCTGCTCGCGCGCCGGCACCGGCGTGCGCCCTTCAAGGCGGGTGATGATCAGGCTCTGGGAGACTTCCGGCACGGTGTACTCGACGCCCAGCTCCGCCGCCGCGCCCAGAAACGCGCTGACGCCCGGCACCACCTGCCAGTCGATACCGCGTTTGGTCAGCTCTTCACCCTGCTCGCGGACCGAGCCATACAGCGACACGTCCCCGGTCTGTAAACGCACTACCGTTTTCCCGGCTTTAACGCCGGCTTCCATCAGGTCGAGAATTTGCTCCAGATGCAGTTCGGCGCTGTCGTGACACTCGGCGCCGGGCGGACAATACTCCAGCAGCTCGGTGTTTATCAGCGACCCGGCGTAGATCACCACCTGGGCCTGCTGCAGCAAGCGGTAGCCCTTGAGGGTAATCAGCTCACGGTCGCCCGGCCCTGCGCCAACGAACCACACACTACGGGGGTCAAATGTCTCAGCCATGGTTTTCTTCCTTCTGACAGGCGATAACAAAAACGGGATTATTCGGTTTGAAATAGTGGCCGCTGCCCAGCGCGGTCAGCGATGAAACGTTCAGCAGCAGGCAATCAATCTGTGTAATCCCCCGCTGCTGCAGATAGTCGAGAGCCGCGTTCAGGTTCTCCTGCAGGATAAAAGTCATCACCAGACGGCCGCCGGGATAGAGCTGCTGCCACGACCAGTCAATCAGTTCGTCGAGACGGCCGCCGCTGCCGCCCATAAAAATGGCGTCGGCCCGCTCGGTAATCACCATCGGCGCTTCACCGGGCAGGATCTCAATATTGCCGCAGGTGAAATGCTGGCGATTTTCGTCCAGCAGCCGGAGAGCCGCGGGGTTGCGTTCGATGGCGGTTACCTGCAAAGAGGGATACTGCAGCGCCGCCTCAATCGACACGCTGCCGGTACCGGCGCCGATATCAATCAGGTGGCTTGCCCGGTGCAGTTCAAGTTTGGCCAGCGCCAGCGCGCGAACCGCTTCTTTGGTCATCGGCACCTTCTCGCCGCGCAGAAAAAGCTCATCTTTCATCGAGGATCACCACCGCGTTCATCTCATATTCGGCATCGACCTCACTGACCGGTAGCCAGTGGATCCGCTCGTTATCCATCGCCAGATTTTCGCCAATCACCATCCAGCGATACCCTTTACCCCGCGCCGCCAGCTGGGCGGCGATTTCCCGCGGCCCGCAGCACCCGTCGGTCACCATCGCCACCTTGCGCTGACGCGCCAGCTCATCAAAACAGACGTCTCGCCCGTGGCTGCTGGTCAGCCAGATATCGTTCATATCGATACCGGCCTTCGCGCAGAGATACTGCACCGCGCTGATGCCGGGAATAATGCGCACGCGATCGATGCCAAAGTGGGCTATCAGCCGCGTGCCGATCCCGTAAAAGAGCGGGTCGCCTGAGGCCAGCACCACCACCTTCTGCGCTGCGCGTTCGCCGAGCCAGACCAGCAGTTCGGCAATATTGGCGCCCAGCGCAAACCGTTCGCCGCGAAATCCGGGGAACTGCTGCAAATGCCGCTTACCGCCTACCAGCGCATCCGCACTGGCGACCGCATCTTGCGCCGCCGGCGTCATCAAATGCAGGCCTGACGGCCCCATGCCAACCACCGTTAACATGACATCTCCCGCGCAATCTCGGCCACCGGGCGATTGCTGCCGAGGACCTTGTTATCAAAGGAGAACATGATGGCGTCGCAGACGGGCGGCGTTTTGGTAAAACGCAGCATCTGCATCACCCGCAGGCAGATGCGTTCAGCAAGATGGTTATAGATAGGCTGAAAACCGTACGCGTCAATGTGCTCCATCGCCGCTTCGGTGGTATCGCATTCGCTCACCAGTTGCAGCAGCGCCAGCGGCGCCCCCAACAGCGCCAGATGCGCGACCAGCGTTTCCATGCGCGCATCGGCGATATGGCTGTGGGTATGGAAGATCCCGGCGGCGACTTTAATCAGCTTGCCGGGATGGCCAATCAGCACAATCTGACGGAACCCGAGGCGGACGGCCTCTTCAATCATGTAGCCGACGAAGTTGCTCATGGTGACCACCACCTGCGAGTCGATGCCCATCTGCTCGCGTACGAAGCGTTCACCGTGGTTGCCCGGCACCAGCACCACCCGCTCCAGCCCCGCCGCGCGCTTAATTTCCAGCTCCAGCGACAGCGAACGCTTCCAGCTCTCTTCCGACATCGGCGTCACGATACCGGTGGTGCCGATAATCGAGATACCACCCAGGATCCCCAGCCGCGAGTTATAGGTTTTCTGCGCCCGCTCCTCGCCCTCCGGGGCGAAAATCTCTACCGTCGCCCCGCGCGACGGGCCTATCGCTTCGCGCACCGCCGACTCAATGGTGTGGCGCGGGGTGCGGTTTATCGCCGGGCTGCCGATAGGCAGGCCGATTCCTTTACGGGTGATGGTGCCGATACCTTCGCCGCCGCGCAGGGTTATCTCGCCGGAGTCGTCGAGCGTCACGCGAGCGAAAATCAGCATGCCGTGGGTGGCGTCAACGTCATCGCCGCCGTCTTTACGAATCGCGGCGATCGCCTGCTGCCCTTCGACGTGCGGCGATTCGACGTTAAGACACAGGGTGACGCCGGAAGGAGTCACGATGGAGATCTGATGAATGAGGTGCTGGCGCATCACCATCAGCGCCGCGACCTTTGCCGCCGCCGTCGCGCAGGATCCGGTGGTATAGCCTTTACGCAGCGCCTTGCCGTTGTGCCACACCGGGGCGTCGAAGGATTGCTCGCTCATCTCGCCCCCTGTAAGTGGTATAAAATGGCGTTGACGATAGCGGCAGCGACGTTGCTGCCGCCTTTACGACCCAGCGCGGCAATGCCCGGCAGGCCGCTCTGCGTCAGGGCGTCTTTCGACTCCGCCGCGCCGACGAAGCCGACCGGCACGCCAATCACGCCGTTGACCGCGACATCATGCTCCAGCAGACGAAACAGCGCGGTGGGCGCATTGCCGAAAACAAACACCTTCTCGCCCTCTTCGGCAACCGCAATATCGACCGCCGCCATCGAGCGGGTCATCCCCTGCGCTTTGGCCTCCGCCACCACGCGCGGATCGCTGATATAGCAGCGGCACTCGCCGCCGAATTTCGCCAGCAGAGTTTTATTGATCCCGGAAAGGGCCATGGTGGTATCGGTATAAAGCGTGCAGGGCTGGCTCAGGGCGGCGCTTAAGCGAGGAAGCACGTCGGGAGAGAACCACAGGATATCCAGCCAGTCAAAATCGGCGGTGGTGTGGATCACCCGCTTGATAATGGCTTCGTGTAGCGGGCTGGCAAAGCGGTAGTCCGGGCGGGTCTGCGCAATAATGTCGCCAATAATGTCGAAGCTTTTCGCCTCAATCGCCTGCGGTTGCTGGATATAGTGCATTCATTTGTCCTCAGGCTGCGCCGACCAGCCAGAACCGGATCGCCATAAACAGCGCCAGCGCCAGGGTCGAAGACACCCACATCAGTCGAATCGTTCGGGAAATATCGTCTACGGAAACGTCGCGCGTCGCCTCGCCAATCCACGGCTTCTCCACGCGCTGACCAAAGTAATCGTTAGGGCCGCCAAGCCGAATGCCGAGCGCCCCGGCGACGGCGGCCTCCGACCATCCGCAGTTTGGGCTGCTGTGGTTGTAGCGATCGCGCCAGCCGATGCGCAACGCGCGGCCACTCGCTTCACCACAGAGGAGAGCGGCGAGGCTGATAAGCAGCCAGCTCAGGCGAGCGGGGATAAAGTTGGCGACATCATCAAGGCGGGCGCTAACCATGCCGATGGCGCGGTATTTTTCGTGCTTATAGCCGACCATCGAATCCAGGGTGTTGACCGCTTTATAGGCCATCGCCAGCGGCGCGCCGCCGAGCAGCAGGAAGAAGAGCGGCGCGATAATCCCGTCAACGGTGTTTTCCGCCACCGTCTCAACAACCGCGCGATTAATCTGCTGCGGCGCAAGCTGCGACGTGTCGCGCCCGACAATCCATGACAGCTTGCTACGGCTTTCCGCCAGATCCCCCGCGCGCAGCGGTCGCTCGACGTCCCGCGCCGACTGCGCCAGACAGCGTCCGGCCAGCACGGTGAAAATCATCCAGACCTCAACCAGCCAGCCAAGCCACGGATGAATCCTCTGCGCCAGCGTCAGCACGCCCCAGCAGACGCCCCACGTCAGTCCGACTACAACTATCCACATCACCCCGCCGCCGATGCGCAAGGCAACCTCGCTACGGCAATAGCGGCGCACGCCGCGCTGAACGGCGGCGATCAGGTTGCCAATCCAGCGCACCGGATGCGGCCAGCTTTGCGGATCGCCGATGATAAAATCGAGAAGCCAGGCAACGCCCCATGCCAGTAGCGTCATAGCGCGCTCCTTGCCGCAGCCAGCCAGTGTTTGAGCATGGTGGGGCGCTGCGCAAAGTGCAGGTGCAGATAGCTGGCGAACGCGTTGCCCACCTGCCAGCCGCCGGACCACTGCTGAAGGGTCATACCGTCGCGGACCTTGCGGCAGGCCAGAACCGCCGGGGACTCGGGAGTAAAATCCGAGTAGTGAAATTCATGTCCGCGCAGGGTTTCGCCCGGCGCCGCCAGCAGCGTTTTGCGCATAGCTCGCGCCTCGCAGTAGCCAAAGCGGGTAAGCCGTTTGCCCATTTTGCTATGGCCGGGAATAAGGTTGGCCATCGGGTAGATATCACCGTTGGCGTCTTCCAGGGAGCTGCCGAGATACATCAGACCGCCGCATTCAGCGTAAATCGCCACCCCGCGCCGGTGCGCCTCCTGCAGCTGCGCCAGCATCGGCGTATTGGCCGCCAGCGCGGCAGCATGAATTTCCGGATAGCCGCCGCCGAGCCAAATCATCTGGCACGGTGGAAGCTCGCTATCGTGCAGCGGGCTGAAGCGCACGATATTCACTCCGCAGCGTTCAAGCAGCGAGAGGTTATCCGGGTAGTAAAAGTTGAAGGCCTCGTCGTCGGCCAGCGCCAGCGTCAGGCCCGCGCCAGCATCAGGGGACGGCAGCGTCGGCCACTCCCCGGCGGGTAGGATGGAGAGCTGGCTGAGGGTAAGAAGCTGTTCAATATCCAGCGTTTGCGCCAGCGTTTGGGCAAAATCGCGCCACGGCTGCTGGTTAACCAGCGACTCGCGGGCGGTAACCAGTCCCAGATGGCGTTCGGGTAGCGCCACCCCTTCCACTCGCGGTACGTAGCCGAGCACCGGCAGCTCGCAGTAGCGTTCAATGGCGCCTTTGAGAAGCTGATAATGGCTTTCGCTGTTGACGCGATTGACGATAACGCCGGCAATGTTAAGACTGGGGTCGAAGTGTTGAAATCCCATCACCGTGGCGGCGATGGAGGTGGAAACCGCTTTGCCATCTACCAGCAAAATGACCGGACAGCCGAGCTGTTTAGCCATCGCGGCGGTGCTGCAGTAGCCTGGGTCGGTACCGAAGCCGTCATACAGCCCCATCACGCCCTCAATGACCGCGATATCCGCCCGCTGCATCTGTTCGCAAAATAGCGCGTTAAGCACCGGTTCCGGGAGCATAAAGCTGTCGAGGTTGCGGGAAGCGACGCCGCTGACGGCGGTGTGCCAGCCGGTGTCGAGGTAGTCCGGGCCGACTTTGCAGGGCTGAACCCGCATGCCGCGCTGCTTCAACAGGCTGAGCAGGCCAAGCGTGACCGTAGTTTTACCACAACCGCTGCCGGTACCTGCAAGAATGAATGCGTGCTGCCTGGCTGCCATACCCCGATCCTGTGCCGGGTGGTAGGGCTGCGTGCATTCCCAGTCTTTCGACTGTACGCATCTGAGCAACCCACTTCCCACCGAAGTTGTTGATTATTACCGACAGGCAGGTCTTCTGGCTTAGCGTCGTCCTCCCCCATCCTTCCCAATCCGGTAAGCAGATCAGTGGCTAAATATGGGTTCGTCAGCATCACAGCAGCGGGGGCTGCGGGGGATTCACACCCCCTTCCCTGGCGCCTGTCGGTTTTATCGAGCGGGATGAAACCCACTCGAATGATTCCCGGAACATCTTACGGAAGCAGGATGGCTCCCGTCGTGTTTAATTTTTAATTACCAAAGCCGTTTCATTACGCCGATGGCGCGCTGAAAGCCATTTCGGATATCACTCTATCTCATCAAATAAATAAAAACTGGTGCAGCTTATCGTTCTCTCATTATTAATTTGTTGCGCTATGACAATTTATTGCTCTGAATGAGATATTTTCATTTTATAATGAGCCAGATACGCGGATATAACAAAAATCGGCAATAACAAATTATTGTCATTTAAAATGGCTCAGTTTGTGATCTGGCGTTAATTTGCTGGCGATAGGCCTGCGGAGTCACCTGATAGGCCTGGCGAAAAACTTTGCAAAAATAACTGGTTTGCGAAAATCCTAAATTCCGCGCAATGCTGGCGATGCTCCAGTCGCTGTGGCAAAGCAGCTCTTTGGCGCTCACCATCCGCTGATGGTTCACCCAGGCATTAAAGCCAATACCCTGATATTTTTTGAACAGCTTACTGAAGTAATAGGGGCTGAGATAAACGTGAGCGGCGACGTCTTCCAGGCGAAGCTCGTCGGATAAATGGGCATCAATGTAGCGCAGCGCCTTCTTCATTTTGCTGTCATGAGGGCTGGCAACGCGGCTGGCGCGCGCAGGTTCCGGCTGCTGGGGATTATCTTTAATCACCACAAAGTTGAGCTGTTTTTTAAGGCAGTTTTCGACGATGAGCTTCAGTAAATCAGCAGAAGCAATCACTCTGGAGTAGTCCATTTCCGGCACGTCGCGAAACGCTTTAAGCAGCTCAGGGTCGGCCTGCCAGCGGTCATCCACGTTGAGGATATCGACCAGTTCAACATCGTTGCTTAAGCGCACCTGGCCGCAAAGCACAAAGCCCACAAGGTGCCCGGCAATGACCAGAGGAATGGAGAAATCGGTTAACCCGGCGTGGCAGCGGTAGATACAGAGCTGATCGGTTTTAGACGCCTCAAGCCCGCCGCAGCGGTCGCTCATTCGACAGCGGGTGCTGTGCTGGGGATGCTGGCGCATCAGCTGGCAAAAAGGTGTGAAGTTAAACAGTTCAGATATTTCATCACCATGAATATTGACGACCACCACCGCCAGACTGGTGGCCTGCGCAAAATCCTGTGCGATTTTATTAATGAGTTCTGAGTTCAGTGTGCTCGCAGAAATCATGATAAAACCTCTCAGTTAATTTTTTGTTATAAATAAAACATTTCTTTAATATTTACTTCCTTTCATCATCAATTGCCGCCAACGATAAAAGAATAATACGATAGCAAAAGTCTCCCATCCGTGGGAGACGTTTTTGGCGAGTTCGTGATACCGGTTCATGAAAATTTTTGGCTATTTCAGCCGTGACCTTAATCCTCTAATTTACAGGTATTACACGGTAGATTATTACCAATCAGATAACGATAGATGGCCGCGCCGAGACAAGCGCCGATCAGTGGCGCAATAATCGGCACAATAAAGTACGGAATATCCCTTCCGCCGGTCATCGCGATATCGCCCCAACCCGCCATCCACGTAAACAGCTTCGGCCCAAAATCACGCGCCGGATTCATCGCAAAGCCGGTCAGCGGCCCGGTTGAAGCGCCAATTACCGCCACCAGCAGGCCGATCAGCAGCGGGGCCAGCGGCCCTTTCGGTACGCCGTTGCCGTCGTCGGTCAGCGCCATAATCATCCCCATCAGCATGGAGGTGATCACCACTTCAACCAGCGCCGCATGCCAGATGCTCAGCGATGTCGCCGGGTAGGTGCTGAAAATACTCGCCAGCTGCAGGCTCTCTACGCTGCCGCGCGCGATATGGTGGGCGGATTCAAACTCGGTAAACATCGTGCTGTACAGCACATAGGCCAGCACCGCGCCGCCAAAGGCGCCGGCAACTTGTGAAACGATATAGGGGAAAACTTTTCGTCCGGGAAAGCAGGCAAACAGCCATAAAGCGACGGTCACCGCCGGGTTGAGATGCCCGCCGGAGATCCCCGAAGTCAGATACACGGCAAGCGAGATCCCCAACCCCCAGATAATGCATATCTCCCACAGTCCGAGGCTGGCTCCCGCCACCTTTAACGCGCTCAGGCAGCCGATGCCGAAAAACAAAAATAGCCCGGTGCCCAAAAACTCGGCGGTACATTGCGCTTTTAACGAATCATTCATTATGACACCTTCTTAGCAGAGTTCGTGTCCTGACCAGCCAACATCCTGCTGGCAGTAGAGTACAACGGGCACCACTATATGAACTCCCGTCCGCAAATTGTTGGCAACCTGCTGACGGCAGCCTCCGGAAAATTCGGGCATCAATAACAAATTATTGTCATTAAATAACTCAGAATTGCATTGCTCACGCGCGGCTTTCGCAATTATGCCAGCGCCATGGCATGCAAAAATATTGCTAAAACCAACTCATCGTTTTCCAACAAACATCACAAATCAGTTTCTCGCGCATAGCAGATAAAATTAAAATCGTCATGAACAAATTTGTAAATATGGAATAAACAAAACAAGATAATCACATCAGCACAAATAAAAATAACAAATAACATCAAACAGTTAAATAAATAAACGACAATTTTATATTATCCAATACCCACTATTTTTTCACCATCAAATTGAAGTCAGCCATTCTTTTTCCTCGCATCTTCTTATAGTCCCAACTATCGGAACACTCCATGCGAGGTCTTTATGCAACAAGAAGCACTAGGAATGGTAGAAACCAAAGGCTTAACCGCAGCCATAGAGGCCGCTGATGCAATGGTTAAGTCAGCCAATGTGATGTTAGTGGGCTATGAAAAGATTGGCTCCGGGCTGGTAACCGTCATCGTGCGCGGCGATGTTGGCGCGGTAAAAGCGGCCACCGATGCGGGTGCCGCCGCCGCACGTAACGTGGGTGAAGTGAAAGCCGTACACGTCATCCCACGCCCTCACACCGATGTAGAAAAAATCTTACCGAAGGGAATTAGCCAATGAGCAGCAATGAGCTGGTTGAACAGATCATGGCTCAGGTGATTGCCCGCGTGGCAACGCCGGAACAGCAGGCCATCCCTACTGAAAACCATCCAATACGAGAGACGGCTATGGCAGAAAAAAGCTGCAGTTTAACGGAATTTGTCGGGACCGCCATTGGCGACACCCTGGGCCTGGTTATCGCCAACGTCGATACCGCCCTGCTGGACGCGATGAAGCTTGAAAAGCGCTATCGCTCCATCGGCATTCTCGGCGCCCGTACCGGCGCAGGCCCGCACATTATGGCGGCGGACGAAGCGGTGAAAGCCACCAACACCGAAGTGGTCAGCATTGAGCTTCCGCGCGATACCAAAGGCGGTGCAGGCCACGGTTCGTTGATTATTTTAGGCGGCAACGACGTTTCCGACGTTAAGCGCGGGATTGAAGTTGCGCTGAAAGAGCTCGACCGCACCTTCGGCGATGTTTACGGCAATGAAGCCGGACATATCGAGCTGCAGTACACCGCCCGCGCCAGCTACGCCCTGGAAAAAGCCTTCGGCGCGCCGATTGGCCGCGCCTGCGGCATTATCGTCGGCGCACCGGCCTCCGTTGGCGTGCTGATGGCCGATACCGCCCTGAAGTCAGCCAACGTAGAAGTCGTGGCGTATAGCTCTCCGGCGCACGGCACCAGCTTCAGTAACGAAGCCATCCTGGTGATTTCCGGCGACTCTGGCGCGGTCCGCCAGGCAGTCACCTCCGCGCGCGAAATCGGTAAAACCGTCCTTGCGACCCTCGGTTCTGAACCGAAAAACGATCGCCCGTCCTACATCTGATACCTACGAGGCTGATTCATGAGATCGAAAAGATTTGAAGCACTGGCGAAACGCCCTGTGAATCAGGACGGCTTCGTTAAGGAATGGATCGAAGAAGGCTTTATCGCGATGGAAAGCCCGAACGATCCGAAACCGTCGATAAAAATCGTTAACGGCGCGGTGACCGAGCTGGACGGGAAACCGGTGAGCGATTTTGACCTGATCGACCACTTTATCGCCCGCTACGGCATTAACCTGAACCGCGCCGAAGAAGTGATGGCGATGGATTCGGTTAAGCTGGCCAACATGCTGTGCGATCCGAACGTTAAACGCAGCGAAATCGTCCCGCTGACCACCGCGATGACGCCGGCAAAAATTGTCGAAGTGGTTTCGCATATGAACGTCGTTGAGATGATGATGGCGATGCAGAAAATGCGCGCCCGCCGCACCCCATCCCAGCAGGCGCACGTCACCAACGTCAAAGATAATCCGGTACAGATTGCCGCCGACGCCGCCGAAGGCGCATGGCGTGGATTTGACGAACAGGAAACCACCGTTGCGGTAGCGCGCTACGCGCCGTTCAACGCCATCGCGCTGCTGGTCGGCTCGCAGGTAGGCCGTCCGGGCGTACTGACTCAGTGCTCGCTGGAAGAAGCCACCGAGCTGAAGCTCGGCATGCTGGGCCACACCTGCTACGCCGAAACCATCTCCGTCTACGGTACCGAACCGGTCTTTACCGACGGCGACGACACGCCGTGGTCGAAAGGTTTCTTAGCCTCCTCCTACGCCTCTCGCGGTCTGAAAATGCGCTTCACCTCCGGCTCCGGCTCCGAAGTGCAGATGGGCTACGCCGAAGGCAAATCCATGCTTTACCTGGAAGCGCGCTGCATCTACATCACCAAAGCCGCGGGCGTACAGGGGCTGCAAAACGGTTCCGTTAGCTGCATCGGCGTGCCGTCTGCGGTACCTTCCGGCATTCGCGCGGTGCTGGCGGAAAACCTGATCTGTTCGTCGCTGGATCTGGAGTGCGCCTCCAGTAACGACCAGACCTTCACCCACTCCGATATGCGTCGTACCGCGCGCCTGCTGATGCAGTTTCTGCCGGGGACCGACTTTATCTCTTCCGGTTATTCCGCGGTGCCGAACTACGACAACATGTTCGCCGGTTCCAACGAAGATGCCGAAGACTTTGACGACTACAACGTCATCCAGCGCGACCTGAAGGTGGACGGTGGTCTGCGTCCGGTTCGCGAAGAAGATGTTATCGCCATCCGTAATAAGGCTGCCCGCGCGCTGCAGGCCGTTTTTGCCGGAATGGGGCTGCCGCCGATTACCGATGAAGAAGTTGAAGCCGCGACCTACGCCCACGGTTCGAAAGATATGCCGGAACGCAACATCGTCGAAGACATCAAGTTCGCCCAGGAAATCATCAATAAAAACCGCAACGGCCTGGAAGTAGTGAAAGCGCTGGCGCAGGGCGGGTTCACCGACGTTGCCCAGGACATGCTCAACATCCAGAAAGCCAAGCTGACCGGAGACTATCTGCATACCTCCGCAATTATCGTCGGCGATGGGCAGGTGCTGTCAGCCGTCAACGACGTTAACGACTATGCCGGTCCGGCAACGGGCTATCGCCTGCAGGGCGAACGCTGGGAAGAGATTAAAAACATCCCTGGCGCTCTTGATCCCAACGAGATTGATTAAGGGGTGAGAAATGGAAATTAATGAAAAATTGCTGCGCCAGATAATTGAAGAAGTGCTCAGCGAGATGAAGGGCAGCGATAAACCCGTCTCGTTTACTGCGCCAGCGGCCTCCGCGGCGCCCCAGGCCACGCCGCCCGCCGGCGACGGCTTCCTGACGGAAGTGGGCGAAGCGCGTCAGGGAACCCAGCAGGACGAAGTGATTATCGCCGTCGGCCCGGCTTTCGGCCTGGCGCAGACCGTCAATATCGTCGGCATACCGCATAAGAGCATTTTGCGCGAAGTCATTGCCGGTATTGAAGAAGAAGGCATTAAGGCGCGCGTGATTCGCTGCTTTAAATCCTCCGACGTGGCCTTCGTCGCCGTTGAAGGCAATCGCCTGAGCGGTTCCGGCATCTCTATCGGCATCCAGTCAAAAGGCACCACGGTGATTCACCAGCAGGGGCTGCCGCCGCTCTCTAACCTGGAGCTGTTCCCCCAGGCGCCGCTGCTGACCCTGGAAACCTATCGCCAGATTGGTAAAAACGCCGCCCGCTATGCGAAACGCGAATCGCCGCAACCGGTCCCGACGCTGAACGACCAGATGGCGCGGCCAAAATACCAGGCGAAATCGGCCATTTTGCACATTAAAGAGACCAAGTACGTGGTAACGGGCAAAAACCCGCAGGAACTGCGCGTGGCGCTTTGATAAAGGATAACTCCATGAATACCGACGCAATTGAATCGATGGTGCGCGACGTATTAAGCCGCATGAACAGCCTGCAGGGCGAGGCGCCGACGGCGGCTCCGGCGGCAGACGGCGCGTCCCGTAGCGCAAAGGTCAGCGACTACCCGCTGGCGAACAAACACCCGGAATGGGTGAAAACCGCCACCAATAAAACGCTGGACGACTTTACGCTGGAAAACGTGCTGAGCAACAAAGTTACCGCCCAGGATATGCGTATTACCCCGGAAACGCTGCGCTTACAGGCTTCTATCGCCAGGGACGCGGGCCGCGACCGGCTGGCGATGAACTTCGAACGCGCCGCCGAACTGACCGCGGTACCGGACGATCGCATTCTTGAAATCTACAACGCCCTCCGCCCCTATCGCTCGACGAAAGAGGAGCTGCTGGCGATCGCCGACGATCTCGAAAGCCGCTATCAGGCGAAGATTTGCGCCGCTTTCGTTCGCGAAGCGGCAACGCTGTACGTCGAGCGTAAAAAACTCAAAGGCGACGATTAATTACAGGGGTATGTGATGCGATATATAGCTGGCATTGATATCGGCAACTCATCGACGGAAGTCGCCCTGGCGACTCTGAATGAGGCTGGCACGCTGACAATCACCCACAGCGCGCTGGCGGAAACCACCGGGATCAAAGGCACGTTGCGTAACGTGTTCGGTATTCAGGAGGCGCTCGCCCTCGTCGCCAGAGGCGCCGGGATCGCTGTCAGCGATATTTCGCTCATCCGCATTAATGAAGCTACGCCGGTGATTGGCGATGTGGCGATGGAAACCATTACCGAGACCATCATCACCGAATCGACCATGATCGGCCATAACCCGAAAACGCCCGGCGGCGCGGGGCTTGGCGTGGGCATCACCATTACGCCGCAGGAGCTGTTAACCCGCCCGGCGGACGCGCCCTATATCCTGGTGGTGTCGTCGGCGTTCGATTTTGCCGATATCGCCAGCGTGATTAACGCTTCTCTGCGCGCCGGATATCAGATTACCGGCGTCATTTTGCAACGCGACGATGGCGTGCTGGTCAGCAACCGGCTGGAAAAACCGCTGCCGATTGTTGACGAAGTGCTGTACATCGACCGCATTCCGCTGGGAATGCTGGCGGCAATTGAGGTCGCCGTCCCGGGGAAGGTCATCGAAACGCTCTCTAACCCCTACGGCATCGCCACCGTATTCAACCTCAACGCCGAGGAGACGAAAAACATCGTCCCGATGGCTCGCGCGCTGATTGGCAACCGTTCCGCCGTGGTGGTCAAAACGCCATCCGGTGACGTCAAAGCGCGCGCGATACCCGCCGGTAACCTTGAGCTGCTGGCCCAGGGCCGGAGCGTACGCGTAGACGTTGCCGCTGGCGCCGAAGCCATCATGAAAGCGGTCGACGGCTGCGGCAAGCTCGATAACGTCACCGGCGAGTCGGGGACCAATATCGGCGGCATGCTGGAACACGTGCGCCAGACCATGGCCGAGCTGACCAACAAGCCCAGCAGCGAAATATTCATTCAGGACCTGCTGGCCGTCGATACCTCGGTGCCGGTGAGCGTCACCGGCGGTCTTGCCGGGGAGTTCTCGCTGGAGCAGGCCGTGGGCATCGCCTCAATGGTGAAATCGGATCGTCTGCAGATGGCGATGATTGCCCGCGAAATCGAGCAGAAGCTCAATATCGACGTGCAGATCGGCGGCGCCGAGGCCGAAGCCGCCATTCTGGGCGCGCTGACCACGCCGGGTACCACCCGACCGCTGGCGATCCTCGACCTCGGCGCAGGCTCCACCGATGCCTCCATCATCAACCCCAAAGGCGAAATCATCGCCACTCACCTCGCCGGAGCTGGCGATATGGTGACGATGATTATTGCCCGCGAGCTGGGGCTGGAAGACCGCTATCTGGCGGAAGAGATCAAGAAGTATCCGCTGGCCAAGGTGGAAAGTCTGTTCCATTTACGCCACGAGGACGGCAGCGTGCAGTTCTTCTCCACGCCGCTGCCCCCCGCCGTATTCGCCCGCGTCTGCGTGGTGAAACCGGACGAACTGGTGCCACTACCCGGCGACTTAGCGCTGGAAAAAGTACGCGCCATTCGCCGCAGCGCCAAAGAGCGGGTCTTTGTCACCAACGCCCTGCGCGCACTGCGTCAGGTCAGCCCCACCGGCAACATTCGCGATATTCCGTTCGTGGTGCTGGTCGGCGGTTCGTCGCTGGATTTCGAGGTCCCGCAGCTGGTCACCGATGCGCTGGCGCACTACCGCCTGGTTGCCGGGCGGGGAAATATTCGCGGCAGCGAGGGCCCCAGAAACGCGGTGGCCACCGGCCTGATTCTCTCCTGGCATAAGGAGTTCGCACATGGACAGTAATCACAGCGCTCCGGCTATTGTGATCGCCGCCATCGACGGCTGCGACGGCCTGTGGCGCGAAGTGCTGCTGGGTATCGAAGAGGAAGGCATTCCTTTCCTGCTCCAGCATCACCCGGCCGGGGATGTCGTGGACAGCGCCTGGCAGGCGGCGCGCAGCTCGCCGCTACTGGTGGGCATCGCCTGCGATCGCCATACGCTGGTCGTGCACTACAAGAATTTACCCGCATCGGCGCCGCTTTTTACGCTGATGCATCATCAGGACAGTCAGGCCCAACGTAACACCGGTAATAACGCGGCACGGCTGGTCAAAGGGATCCCGTTCCGGGATCTGAATAGCTAAGCAACAGGAGAACAGCAGTATGAATAACGCACTGGGACTGGTTGAAACAAAAGGGTTAGTAGGCGCCATTGAGGCCGCCGATGCGATGGTGAAATCGGCCAACGTGCAGCTGGTCGGCTACGAAAAAATTGGCTCGGGTCTGGTGACCGTAATGGTTCGCGGCGATGTCGGCGCGGTCAAAGCGGCGGTAGATGCGGGCAGCGCGGCGGCAAGCGTCGTAGGCGAAGTGAAATCCTGCCACGTGATCCCGCGTCCGCACAGCGACGTTGAGGCCATTTTACCGAAATCAGCCTGATTGATGGCGAATAAGGAGCACCGCGTGAAGCAATCACTGGGATTACTTGAAGTTTGTGGTCTGGCACTGGCTATTAGCTGCGCCGATATCATGGCGAAATCCGCTTCTATCACGCTGGTCGCCCTCGAAAAGACCAATGGTTCAGGCTGGACGGTCATTAAAATTACCGGTGATGTGGCCTCAGTACAGGCGGCCATCACCACCGGTGCACAGTTTGCCGAACAGCGAAACGGTCTGGTGGCTCATAAAGTCATCGCCAGACCCGGAGAAGGGATCCTGCCCGCAGAGGCTCCCCCACCCTCCGTCATGGAACCTGAGCCTGAAGAGTCAGAGACGGCTAATGTCGTTTCTGAAGCGCCAGCAGAAGAGCCCCTCCAGCAACAAGGCGTGGTCAGCTGCAACCTGTGCCTGGATCCAAAATGTCCGCGCCAGAAGGGCGAACCGCGCACCCTTTGCATTCATCCCGGCAAGCGAGGTGAAGCGTAATGGATAAACAGCTTCTCGAATCAACGGTCAGTAAAGTCCTCGACGAGATGCGTCTGCGGCCCATTCCGCTGGGGGTTTCAAATCGTCATATCCACCTGTCGGCGTCGGATTATGAACGCCTGTTTCCTGGCCATCCCATCAGCGAGAAAAAAGCGCTGCTGCAGCCGGGACAGTACGCTGCGGAGCAAACCGTCACCCTGGTAGGGCCGAAGGGGCAGCTTAAAAATGTGCGCCTGCTCGGCCCACTGCGTTCGGTAAGCCAGGTGGAAATATCGCGTACCGATGCCAGAACCCTGGGGGTTGCGGCGCCGCTGAGAATGTCCGGCGATCTGAAAGGGACGCCGGGCATCCGTCTGGTCAGCCCCTATGGCGAACTGACGCTGTCGTCAGGGGTTATCGTCGCGCAGCGGCATATTCATATGTCGCCGCTCGATGCGCTGATCCTGCGGGTTTCCCACGGCGATAGGGTCTCCGTGGCCATTGAAGGCGACGAGCGCGGGGTGATTTTCAACAACGTGGCGATTCGCGTTTCACCGGATATGCGTCTCGAAATGCACATTGATACCGATGAAGCCAACGCCGCCGGCGCCGATAATCCGCAGGCCTTTGCCCGGCTGGTAGGCCCGCGATGAACAGCGAAGTTCTGCAGCGCATCGTGGAGGAAATCGTCTCCAGGCTGCAGCGTCGCGCCCACAGCACGGCGACGCTGAGCGTTGCGCAGCTGCGCGATGCCGACTGCCCCGGGCTGTTCAGCCAGCACGCCTCGCTGCGCATCCTGCTTGTCGACCTGCCGCTGCTGGGCCAGCTGACGGAGGCGGAAACCGACGATCCTGCGGCCCGGAAAATTCACGACGCGCTGGCTTTCGGCATCCGCGTGCAGCTCACCCTGCACAGCCAGCTGCTGCCGGTTATCCCGGTCAAAAAACTGGCGCGCCTGCCGACGATCTTCACCGACGAGCGCGGGCTGCCGCTGATCCTGCACGCAGGATCGGTGCTGAGCTATCGCGACGTCGCGCAGCTGGGCCAGGGTCGCCTGGTTATCCACCGCAAATGCATCGTGACCGCGCTGGCGCGCGAAGCGGCACAGGCGCGGCATATTCAATTAATTAAGCAGGAGTAAATCATGCATCTGGCACGAGTCACGGGCGCGGTTGTCTCCACGCAAAAATCGCCTTCCCTGATCGGCAAAAAGCTGCTGCTGGTGCGGCGGGTCAGCGCCGATGGCGAGCTTCCCGCCTCGCCGACCTCCGGTGATGAAGTCGCCGTGGATTCCGTCGGCGCGGGGATCGGCGAGCTGGTTCTGCTCAGCGGCGGCTCCAGCGCCAGGCACGTTTTTTCCGGGCCAAACGAGGCCATCGACCTCGCCGTTGTCGGCATTGTCGATACGCTTTCACGTTAAGGAGCGAATATGGCGATTTATACCCGAACGGGCGACGCTGGCACCACCTCACTCTTTACCGGCCAGCGGGTGAGTAAAACCCACCCGCGGGTTGAAGCCTACGGCACGCTGGATGAGCTGAACGCCGCGCTGAGCCTGTGCGCCTGCGCCGCCGCGGATGAAAATCACCGCGCCTTACTTGAGGCCATCCAGCAGCAGCTTTTTTGGTTTAGCGCAGAACTGGCCAGCGACAGCGAACGGCCGTCACCGAAACAGCGCTACATCAGCAGCGAAGAGATTTCCGCTCTGGAAGCCGCCATCGATCGGGCCATGGCCCGCGTCGAACCGCTGCACAGTTTTATTTTACCCGGCCGCTGCGAAGCCGCGAGCCGCCTGCATTTTGCCCGCACGCTGGCCCGCCGGGCCGAACGGCGACTGGTTGAGCTGGCGGCGGAAGTCAACGTGCGCCAGGTGCTGATGCGCTACATCAATCGCTTGTCAGACTGCCTGTACGCCCTGGCGCGCGCGGAAGATAGCGATGCGCACCAGAACAACATCATTCGTGAAGTGAGCCGGCGCTATCTGGCCGCCACTCTACCGAGCCGCAGCAAGGAGAAGACGCCCCTGGACCTTTCATTCCACGATCTGCACCAGCTCACCCGCGCCGCCGTTGAGCGCGCGCAGCAGCTTCAGGTGCCGGTGGTGATCAGCATCGTTGACGCACACGGCACCGAAACCGTGACCTGGCGGATGCCGGACGCCCTGCTGGTCAGCAGCGAACTGGCGCCGAAAAAAGCCTGGACCGCGGTGGCGATGAAAACGGCAACCCATGAGCTGAGCGAGGCCGTTCAGCCGGGCGCCGCGCTTTATGGCCTCGAAACGCATTTGCAGGGAAAAGTGGTTACCTTTGGCGGCGGTTACGCCCTGTGGCGCGACGGCTCATTAATTGGGGGTCTTGGCATCAGCGGCGGCAGCGTTGAACAGGACATGGATATAGCACAGACCGCCATCGCGGCCATTAACGTGGGAACTCATCAATGAATACTTCTGAACTCGAAACGCTTATTCGCACCATTCTTAGCGAACAGTTAACCCCAGCCCAAACGCCGAACCCGGCGCAGGGCAAAGGGATTTTTCAGTCCGTGAGCGAGGCCATTGATGCCGCGCATCAGGCGTTCTTACGTTATCAGCAGTGCCCGCTAAAAACCCGCAGCGCCATCATTAGCGCAATGCGTCAGGAGCTGACGCCGCATCTGGCCGCCCTGGCGGAAGAGAGCGCCAATGAAACGGGGATGGGCAACAAAGAAGATAAATTTTTGAAAAACAAAGCTGCGCTGGACAACACGCCGGGCGTGGAAGATCTCACCACCACGGCACTGACCGGCGACGGCGGCATGGTGCTGTTTGAGTATTCGCCATTTGGCGTTATCGGGTCGGTCGCACCGAGCACCAACCCGACGGAAACCATCATTAATAACAGCATCAGCATGCTGGCGGCGGGCAATAGCGTCTACTTCAGCCCGCATCCGGGAGCAAAAAAGGTCTCACTGAAGCTGATTAGCATGATTGAAGAGATTGTTTTCCGCTGCTGCGGCATCCGCAATCTGGTGGTTACCGTAGCAGAACCCACTTTCGAAGCTACCCAGCAGATGATGGCCCATCCGCGCATTGCGGTTCTGGCCATTACCGGCGGCCCGGGTATTGTGGCGATGGGCATGAAGAGCGGTAAGAAAGTCATTGGCGCTGGCGCGGGTAACCCGCCCTGCATCGTTGATGAAACGGCGGATCTGGTTAAAGCGGCGGAAGATATCATCAACGGCGCCTCGTTCGATTACAACCTGCCCTGCATTGCCGAGAAGAGCCTGATTGTGGTGGAGAGCGTCGCCGAACGTCTGGTGCAGCAAATGCAAACCTTCGGCGCGCTGCTGCTGAGCCCTGCCGACACTGACAAACTCCGGGCCGCCTGCCTGCCTGAAGGCCAGGCGAATAAAAAACTGGTCGGCAAAAGCCCATCAGCCATGCTCGAAGCGGCCGGGATCGCCGTTCCGGCGAAAGCGCCGCGTCTGCTGATAGCGCTGGTTAACGCCGACGATCCGTGGGTCACCAGCGAGCAGCTGATGCCGATGCTGCCGATAGTGAAAGTTAGCGATTTCGATAGCGCGCTGGCCCTGGCGCTGAAGGTTGAAGAAGGACTGCATCATACCGCCATTATGCACTCGCAGAACGTGTCGCGCCTGAACCTCGCGGCCCGCACCCTGCAAACCTCGATATTCGTCAAGAACGGCCCCTCTTATGCCGGGATCGGCGTCGGCGGCGAAGGCTTTACCACCTTTACTATCGCCACGCCGACCGGTGAAGGGACAACCTCGGCGCGCACGTTTGCCCGATCCCGTCGCTGCGTGCTGACCAACGGCTTTTCCATTCGCTAACCGAGGTCGCGATGAAAACTTTCTCACTACAAACGCGGTTGTACAGCGGTCAGGGTAGCCTGGCGGTGCTCAAGCGCTTTACCAACAAGCACATCTGGATTATCTGCGATGGCTTTCTTGCGCGCTCGCCGCTGCTGGAAACCCTGCGTCAGGCGTTGCCCGCAGATAACCGCATTAGCGTCTTTAGCGAGATAACCCCGGACCCCACTATCCACACCGTGGTACAGGGCATTGCGCAAATGCAGGCCCTGCAGCCGCAGGTGGTCATCGGCTTCGGCGGCGGATCGGCAATGGATGCGGCGAAAGCTATCGTCTGGTTCAGTCAGCAGAGCGGCATCAGCATCGAAACCTGCGTGGCTATACCGACCACCAGCGGTACCGGTTCAGAAGTAACCAGCGCCTGCGTAATTAGCGATCCGGATAAAGGCATCAAGTACCCGCTGTTCAACAATGCGCTCTATCCCGATATGGCGATCCTTGACCCGGAGCTGGTGGTCAGCGTGCCGCCGCAGATTACGGCCAACACCGGCATGGACGTGCTGACCCACGCGCTGGAGGCGTGGGTCTCTCCGCACGCCAGCGACTTTACCGACGCGCTGGCGGAAAAAGCCGCCAAACTGGTGTTCCAGTATCTGCCCACCGCGGTGGAAAAAGGCGACTGCGTGGCGACGCGCGGGAAAATGCACAATGCCTCAACGCTTGCCGGGATGGCGTTCAGCCAGGCGGGGCTGGGGCTTAACCATGCTATCGCCCACCAGCTTGGCGGGCAGTTTCATCTCCCGCACGGACTGGCCAACGCGCTGCTGTTAACCGCGGTTATCCGCTTTAACGCCGGTCATCCGCGCGCCGGAAAACGCTACGCGCGGCTGGCCAAAGCCTGCGGCTTTTGTCCGGCAGACGCCAGCGATAGTACGGCGATCAATGCGCTGATCCAGCAAATCGAACGGCTCAAGCAGCGCTGTGCGCTGCCGTCACTGGCGGTCGCGCTGAAAGAGGGACGTGCCGAGTACTCAGCGCGCATTCCGGCCATGGTGCAGGCCGCACTGGCTGACGTGACCTTGCGCACGAATCCTCGCCCGGCCAGCGCCGGGGAAATTCAGGAACTGCTGGAGGAACTGCTATGAGTACCGCCGTCAACGCTGTTGAAATGGCCAGAAGCGCCGAGGAGATCCGCGAGCGCGTGCGCGCTGCGGGCGTAGTCGGCGCGGGTGGAGCGGGTTTTCCCGCCCACGTGAAGCTGCAGGCGCAGGTGGAGATCTTTCTGGTTAACGCCGCCGAGTGCGAACCGATGCTCAAGGTCGACCAGCAGCTAATGTGGCAGCAGGCTGCACGTCTGGTCCGCGGCGTGCAGTACGCGATGACGGCAACCGGCGCGCGCGAAGGGGTGATTGCCCTGAAAGAGAAGTACCGCCGGGCTATCGACGCCCTCACCCCGCTGCTGCCTGCCGGTATTCGCCTGCATATTCTGCCGGATGTCTATCCCGCAGGCGATGAGGTGCTGACTATCTGGTTAGCTACCGGTCGACGGGTCGCACCCGCCGCGCTGCCAGCCAGCGTTGGGGTCGTGGTGAATAACGTACAAACGGTGCTCAATATTGCCCGTGCGGTTGAGCAGCAGTTTCCGGTGACCCGCCGCACGCTAACCGTTAACGGCGCGGTCGCCCGACCGCTGACCGTCACCGTCCCCATCGGCATGTCGCTGCGCGAAGTGCTGGCGCTGGCGGGCGGCGCGACGGTCGACGACCCCGGTTTTATTAACGGTGGCCCGATGATGGGCGGCCTGATGACTGCTCTCGATAGCCCAGTAACCAAAACTACCGGCGGCCTGCTGGTGCTGCCCAAAAGCCATCCGCTTATCCAGCGGCGGATGCAGGACGAGCGCACGGTGCTTTCCGTGGCCCGTACCGTCTGCGAACAGTGTCGCCTGTGTACCGATCTCTGCCCACGGCATCTGATCGGCCACGAACTCTCCCCGCACCTGCTGGTGCGGGCGGTGAACTTTCATCAGGCCGCCACGCCCCAGCTGCTGCTGAGCGCGCTCACCTGTTCGGAATGCAACGTCTGCGAAAGCGTGGCCTGTCCGGTGGGGATCTCGCCGATGCGCATCAACCGCATGCTGAAACGCGAGCTGCGCGCGCAAAACCAGCGCTATGAAGGACCGCTCTATCCGGCCGACGAAATGGCGAAATATCGCCTCGTGCCGGTGAAGCGACTGATCGCCAAACTGGGGCTGAGCCCCTGGTATCAGGAGGCGCCGCTGGTGGAAGACGAACCGGCAGTAGAAACAGTGACTTTACAGTTGCGCCAGCATATCGGCGCCAGCGCGGTAGCGAACGTTGCAGTGGGAGAACGCGTTACCCGCGGGCAATGCGTTGCCGATATCCCGGCAGGCGCATTAGGCGCGCCGGTTCACGCCAGCATCGACGGCGTGGTTGCGGCCATCAGCGAACAGGCCATCACGGTTGTAAGAGGTTAACCATGTCTCAGGCTATAGGAATTTTAGAACTCACCAGCATTGCCAAAGGAATGGAACTCGGCGATGCGATGCTGAAAAGCGCCAACGTCAATCTGCTGGTCAGCAAGACTATCTGCCCGGGTAAGTTTCTGTTGATGCTCGGCGGGGATATCGGCGCTATCCAGCAGGCCATTGAAACCGGCACTTCGCAGGCCGGCGAAATGCTCGTCGACAGCCTGGTGCTGGCGAATATCCATCCCAGCGTACTCCCGGCCATCAGCGGCCTGAACAGCGTAGACAAACGCCAGGCGGTCGGCATCGTTGAAACCTGGAGCGTTGCGGCCTGCATCAGCGCCGCGGACCGGGCGGTGAAAGGCTCCAACGTCACCCTGGTACGGGTGCATATGGCCTTCGGCATCGGCGGTAAATGCTACATGGTGGTGGCGGGCGACGTTTCCGACGTCAACAACGCGGTTACGGTAGCCAGCGAAAGCGCGGGTGAAAAAGGGCTGCTGGTTTATCGTTCGGTGATCCCGCGACCGCATGAAGCCATGTGGCGACAGATGGTGGAGGGATAATGGAAAGACAGCCAACAACGGATCGCATGATTCAGGAATACGTTCCCGGGAAACAGGTAACCCTCGCGCACCTGATTGCCAATCCCGGGAAAGATCTCTTTAAGAAACTCGGCCTACAGGATGCGGTGTCCGCCATCGGCATCCTCACCATTACGCCCAGCGAAGCGTCGATTATCGCCTGCGATATCGCCACCAAATCCGGCGCGGTGGAGATCGGTTTTCTTGACCGCTTTACCGGCGCCGTGGTGCTGACCGGCGACGTTTCCGCCGTCGAGTACGCCCTCAAGCAGGTGACGCGCACCCTGGGCGAGATGATGCAGTTTACTACCTGCTCAATAACCCGGACGTAGCGCGATGAAACGTCTGATGTTGATCGGCCCCAGCCAGTGCGGCAAAACCTCGCTGACCCAGGGCCTGCGCGGCGAAGCGCTCCATTATAAGAAAACCCAGGCGATTGAATGGTCGCCGATGGCCATCGACACGCCGGGCGAATATCTGGAGAACCGCTGCCTATATAGCGCTCTGTTGACCAGCGCCTGCGAGGCCGACGTTATCGCTCTGGTGCTGAACGCCGACGCCCAGTGGTCGCCGTTTTCTCCGGGTTTTACCGCTCCGATGAACCGCCCGACGATTGGTCTGGTCACTAAAGCCGACCTTGCCGATGCGCAGCGGATATCGCTAATCGGCGAGTGGCTCAGGCAGGCTGGCGCCCAGCAGATTTTTATCACCAGCGCGCTGAATAATCTGGGTCTTGATGCCGTGCTGGATTTTCTGAATTCGAAGGAACCTTTATGTCTTACAAAATAATGGCCATTAATGCCGGCAGTTCATCGTTAAAATTCCAGCTGCTGGAGATGCCTCAGGGCGATATGCTCTGCCAGGGATTGATCGAGCGTATCGGCATGGCAAACGCCCAGGTGACCCTCAAAACGCCGGCGCAAAAATGGCAGGAAACGGCGCCCGTAGCCGATCACCGTGAAGCCGTCACCCTGCTGCTGGAAAAGCTCCTCGACCATCGGATTATCCAGAGTTTGCAGGATATCGATGGCGTCGGCCACCGCGTGGCGCACGGCGGGGAGCGCTTTAAAGATTCGACGCCGGTGACCGATGAGACCTTAGCGGAAATCGAGCGCCTGGCGGAGCTGGCCCCGCTGCATAATCCGGTCAACGCGTTGGGCATTAAAGTTTTCCGCCAGTTGCTGCCCGACGCGCCGTCGGTGGCGGTGTTTGATACCGCTTTTCACCAGACGCTGGACGAGCGCGCGTTTATCTATCCGCTGCCCTGGCGCTACTACAGCGAGTTGGGCATTCGCCGTTACGGCTTCCACGGCACCAGCCACAAGTACGTTAGCGCGACGCTGGCGGAAAAGCTGGGCGTACCGTTGAGCGCTCTGCGCGTGGTGTGCTGCCATCTCGGCAACGGCAGCAGCGTTTGTGCAATCAAAGGCGGGCGCTCGGTTAACACGTCAATGGGCTTTACGCCGCAGTCCGGCGTGATGATGGGCACCCGCAGCGGCGATATCGATCCGTCGATTCTACCGTGGCTGGCGCTGCATGAGGGAAAAACGCCGGAGCAGCTTAATCAGCTGCTGAATAACGAGTCCGGCCTGCTGGGGGTTTCCGGCATCTCGCACGATTATCGCGATGTCGAGCAGGCGGCGGACAGCGGTAATCGTCAGGCAGCCCTGGCGCTCTCGCTGTTTGCCGAGCGCATTCGCGCCACCATCGGCAGTTATATTATGCAGATGGGCGGCCTGGACGCGCTGATCTTTACCGGCGGCATCGGCGAAAACTCCGCCCGCGCCAGGAGCGCCATCTGCCATAACCTGAATTTCCTCGGGCTCTCGGTCGATGAAGAGAAAAACCAGCACAACGCTACCTTTATTCAGGCCGAAAATGCGATGGTCAAAGTGGCGGTCATCAATACCAATGAAGAGCTGATGATTGCCCGCGATGTGATGCGCCTGGCGCTTCCCGAAGCGCAGACATTAACCGTTTCAGCCTGAGCTCGCCGCCAGGCAAATTGCGGTGAATCATGGAAATAGCGGGATCGGCATGACACTATGCGCTTAAAATTCTGAAAACTTTACCCTAAATAATTCAGGTCACAGGACAAAGCACTGGTGCTTTGTCCCGTAGCTTGAAGTATAACGGGTAAAAAGGTGAATACGTGGCCGTAGCGCAATGCCCCGCCTCCTGTGGGGAACTCATCCAGGGCTGGATCCTCGGCAGCGAGAAGCTGGTCTCCTGCCCCGTTGACTGGTACAGCACCGTCGAGGTGGACTACGGTTCGCCTCGGGCGGATGAACGTCCGCTGGCGCGGGCGATGGTCGACCAGTTGCTGAGCTACTGGCGTTATCCGCCGGCGCTGAGCAAGGAGATTCGGATCGATATCTGCTCCACGATTCCGGTTGCCAAAGGTATGGCCAGCAGCACCGCGGACATCGCCGCGACGGCGGTAGCCGCCGCGCATCATCTCGGCCATCCGCTGGATGAACCCACCCTCGCCCGGCTCTGCGTCTCCCTGGAGCCCACCGACAGCACTCTGTTTCGTCAGCTCACCCTGTTCGACCACAACACCGCCGCCACGCAGATTGCCTGTGACAGCCAGCCTCAGCTCGATCTGCTGGTGCTGGAAAGCCCCGCTACGCTGCTGACCACCGATTACCACCGACTTCCCCGGCTTGAAAAGCTGCACGCCCACTCCGCGTCTCTGCAGCTAGCCTGGGAGAAAGTTCAGCTGGCCTGCGAGACGGATAATCCCCGGCGGATGGGAGAGGCCGCGACGCTTAGCGCCGTCGCCAGTCAGCATCTGTTACCAAAGCCGGGGTTTGATACGCTGCGGGGGCTGGTGGAAGAGTGCGATTTATACGGTATTAACGTGGCGCACAGCGGCAGCGTGGTCGGCCTGATGCTCGACCGTCAACGTCACGACATTGAGTATTTACAGCGACGGCTGGAAGAGACGCGACTTAGCGAGCTCTGGCCCAGGCAGCACCTGCTGCGCATGGTGCAGGGCGGCGTCGAACTGCGCTAACGCTGCCGCAGCTATGCCCCGGACAGGCGCTACGCGCCTGTCCGGGCTACCGGACCACAGACGGCTATGAACCCGTAGCCCTGCTAAGCGCAGCGCGAGCCGGGAAGAAGCCGCACCGATGCATTAATCCCGGCGCATTCCCCGGAGGCGGCGCTGCGCGCCTTATCCGGGCTACCGGACCACAGACGACTATGAACCCGTAGCCCGGTCATACAGCAGCGCCACCGGGAAGAACCGCAGACGAACAATAGCGGCAGACATCTACTCGTTAAATACCCGCCTGAAGGCCGTCAGCAGTCGGGTATTTTCCTGCTGGCTGCGGATCGCGACGCGAAAGTAGCGCCCGTCGAGCCCTGGATAATTGGCACAGCTGCGGATCAGGATGTGCTGCTGCAGCATCGCGTATTGCAGATCCAGATCCGCAACGTCGCAGCGCAGAAACAGATAGTTTGCCTGTCCGGGATAGACCGTCAGGCCGGGAATATGGCGCAGTTGATGATAAAAGCGCTGCCCTTCCTCCGCCAGCCACTGCCAGGTTTTCTGCTGGTAGGCGCTATCCTGGAGAATGATCTCCCCCGCCAGGGCGGCAAAAGCATTTATCGACCACGGCATCTGGCGCTCGCGCATTCTTGCCACCGCCCGCGCATCGCCATTGACCAGATACCCCAGGCGCAGGCCGGGTATGGCATAAAATTTGGTGAGCGAACGCAGCACCCACACGTGCGGATTGTGGGCCAGAAGCGGAATAAATCCCGGCTCATCGGGGATAAAATCGATAAACGCCTCATCGAGGATCAGGGCGATGTCCAGCGACTGACAGCGTTCAGCAATCAGCGCCAGCAGTCGACGATCGGGCAGCAGGCCGGTTGGATTGTTCGGCGTGCAGAGAAATAAGCAGTCCAGATCCGGCGTCAGGGCGTCAAGAATCGCTCCGGTGAGCTGCCAGCCATCCTCCTCGCGCAGCAGAAATTCCCGCACCGCGCACTCCACCGACTGCAGCGCCCGGCGATATTCGGCAAAACCCGGAGTGACGATCATCGCCTGGCGCGGTTTCAGCCCCTGAACCAGGGTAAAAATCGCTTCAGTTTCGCCGTTTCCTGCAAGGATCGACGACGCAGGAATATGATGATGTTCCGCCAGCGCAAGGTGCAGCTGCTGATACTCAACGTCGGGATAGCGTTCAGCGCAGTCCATATTGTTGAGGATTGCGCGCTTTAAACTTTCCGGCATCCCCAGCGGGTTGATGTTGGCGCTAAAATCCAGCAACTGCTCCCCAGAGATGCCCATAAGCGCGGCGGCCTCGCGAATATTGCCGCCGTGCGCGCTCTTTAATAGAGCCATTTCACTTTCCTGTTGCGTTATCCTCGCCTTGCCAGCGTCGCGCCGTCGGCGAAGTAGGCTTTAATCCCTGCCAGAATCGACTCTGCAACCTGCTGCTGGAATTTCGCCGTTTTCAGTTTACGCTCTTCTTCGATGTTGCTGATAAACGCGGTTTCCACCAGGATCGATGGAATATCCGGCGCTTTCAGCACCGCGAAGCCCGCCTGCTCAACCTGATTCTTGTGCAGGTTATTAATATTTCCCATCTTTTCCAGCACCGCCTTGCCAAACTTCAGGCTGTCGGCAATGGTCAACGACTGCACCATGTCGAACATCGTGTGGTCGACGTAGCGATCGCCGCTTTTGCTGACGCCGCCGATCAGATCCGAGGCGTTCTGGGTCTGAGCCAGATATTTAGCCGCAGTACTGGTAGCCCCTTTGGTTGACAGGGCAAATACCGACGAGCCGCTCGGCTGACGGCTTGTAAACGCATCGGCGTGAATAGAGACAAACAGGTCGGCGCGCTGCTTCTGCGCTTTGGCGACGCGAACCTTCAGCGGGATAAAGACATCCTCGTTGCGGGTCATATAGACCTTCATGTTGCCCTCTTTCTCGATCAGCGCGCGCAGCCGTCGGGCTATCTGCAGCACCACGTCTTTCTCGCGGGTGCGGTATTTACCCACGGCGCCGGAATCCTCGCCGCCGTGTCCGGGATCGAGCATGATAACGATAGGCCGATCGCGCCCGGCTTTACCCGGTTTCGGCCCGCTCTCCGCAGGCGGAACCTGCCGCTGCAGATCGCCTTTATTGTAATCCTCGAGCAGCGCCAGCAGCGGATCCTGCACGTCGGTCGCGTTGGAAGGGTAGAGATCCATGACCAGACGCTCTTTAAAACCGGCGACCGGAGCGAGCGCGAACAGCTGCGGTTTTACGTTCTGTTTCAGCTCGAACACCATGCGTACGGTTTGCGGGTCGAATTGTCCCACGCGGGCGGACTGAATATAGGGATCGTCGCTGCGAATCTGGTTACCCATGCCTTTAAGGACGGAGTTGAGGTTAACGCCTTCCAGATCCACAACCACACGTTCAGGATTACTGAGCGCAAACTGCCGATATTTCAGGATATGGTTGGACTCCACGGTGACGCGCGTGTAGGTCGATGATGGCCAGACGCGTACGGCAACCACCTGCGCCGCGGCAGCCAACCCAACCGGACTCACACTCATTAACCACATGGCGCCCGCCCCCTGTAAAAATCGGCGGCGGCTTAATCCTGACTTGTATCCCGACATGCCACTCCCAAGCAGTAAGAAATCATTCGTATTTAAAACAAACAGATTGACCAGAAACTTTAACGAAAGGCGCATAACCTGTCATCTATAAAAGGGTAAACAATCTTTGACACCCTGATTTGGCTCACACTGTTTTCTCGGTTGCGCGAGAAATTGGGGCTTGCGTTTGCCGGCAAAACAGAATAAAAATACATAAATTACGAATAATCATGCATTGAGGTTGTGTCATGGTGAAGGAACGTCGCACCGAACTGGTAGAGGGATTCCGCCATTCTGTCCCCTATATTAACGCCCATAGAGGTAAAACGTTTGTCATCATGCTGGGCGGGGAAGCCATCGAGCATGATAATTTCTCTAGCATAGTCAACGACATTGGCCTGCTTCACAGCCTGGGAATTCGTCTGGTAGTGGTCTATGGCGCCCGTCCACAGATCGACGCCAACCTGGCGGAGCACCGTCACGAACCGGTCTATCACAAACAAACCCGAGTGACTGACGCCAAAACGCTCGAGCTGGTTAAGCAGGCGGCGGGTATGCTGCAGCTGGAAATTACCGCTCGCCTGTCGATGAGCCTCAACAACACCCCGCTGCAGGGCGCCCACATCAACGTGGTCAGCGGCAATTTCATTATCGCGCAGCCGTTAGGCGTGGATGACGGCGTGGATTACTGCCATAGCGGGCGCATTCGGCGCATCGATGAAGAAGCCATTCACCGTCAGTTGGATAACGGCGCGATTGTGCTGATGGGCCCGGTTGCGGTGTCGGTCACCGGCGAAAGCTTTAACCTGACCTCCGAAGAGATTGCAACCCAGCTGGCGATTAAGCTCAAAGCCGAAAAGATGATTGGCTTCTGCTCGTCACAGGGGGTGTACAACCAGGATGGCGAGATCGTCCCCGAGCTATTCCCTAACGAAGCCCAGGCGCGGGTTGAAGAGATGGAAGCGGACGAAGACTACAGCTCCGGTACCGTGCGCTTCCTGCGCGGCGCGGTAAAAGCCTGCCGCAGCGGCGTGCGCCGCTGCCACCTGATTAGCTATCAGGAAAACGGCACTCTGCTGCAGGAGCTGTTCTCACGCGACGGTATCGGCACTCAGATAGTGATGGAGAGCGCCGAGCAGATCCGCCGCGCCACCATTAACGACATCGGCGGCATCCTTGAGCTGATAAGCCCGCTGGAGCAGCAGGGCATTCTGGTCAGGCGTTCTCGCGAACAGCTGGAGATGGAAATCGATAAGTTCACCATTATTCAGCGCGACAACACCACCATCGCCTGCGCCGCGCTCTATCCTTTCCCGGAAGAGAAGATCGGCGAAATGGCCTGCGTGGCGGTGCATCCGGACTACCGCAGCTCATCGCGCGGCGAAGTGCTGCTCGAACGAATTGCCGCGCAGGCGAAGCAAATGGGCCTCAGCAAACTGTTTGTTCTGACAACCCGCAGCATTCACTGGTTCCAGGAGCGCGGATTTACGCCGGTAGACGTTGACCTGCTGCCGGAGAGCAAAAAAGAGATGTACAACTACCAGCGCCGCTCCAAGGTGTTGATGGCAGACCTGGCCTGATTATCTCCCCGGAAAGCGCATGGCTGACCGGGGAAAACATCACTGAGCGGAAAAAATATCCGCCAGGCCGCTGCGTCGTTCGGTACGCGCGACAACCGCCTGGGTCAGTACCTGCTCATCGGCATAGATCGACAGCTGCCGTTTCGCGCGAGTTATAGCGGTATAAACCAGCTCGCGGGTCACCAGCGGCACGCTGCGCGAAGGCAGGATCAGCGCCGCGTGATCGAACTCCGACCCCTGCGATTTATGCACCGTCATCGCCCAGGCGGTATCATGCTCCGGCAGACGACTCGGCTGTACCGACTTGATGCTGCCATCAGGCATCGGGAACCAGACGCGCAGGCCACCCCCTCTTTCCAGCGCGATACCGATATCGCCGTTAAACAGCCCCAGCGCGCTGTCGTTGCGCGAGATCATCACCGGCCGACCTTCATACCAGCGCGAATGGCGCGGTAACGTAATCGCCCGCTTGCGGTTGAGCATCTGCTCCAGCTGTTCATTAACTCCACTGACGCCATACGGGCCCTCGCGCAGCGCGCACAGCAGCTGGAATTCGCCAAAAGCGGCGATCATCTCTTCGGGCTCTGCCCGAGCGCGCAGCAGTTGCAGGAAGCGGCCGTAGCCCGCCTGCGCCTGATTCAGCATCGCTTCATACTCTTCGGTGGCGCTCAGCGGATACAGAGCGATATCGTCAAATGACTGGCGCAGCGTTGCGCGTACCGCGCTACGATCGCCGCTGTTCACCGCCCAGGCCAGCTGGCCGATACCGGAATGGCGACCGAAACGGTAGCTTTTCTGCAGCAGGCACAGGCTATCGCGGAGCGAACCGGCCATATTACCCTCGCCTGCCGGAACCGACTGGCCGGTTAACCGGGCGAGCTGCGTCGCCCGCTCCGGGGTATAGCCTGCATTAACCCACGCGCAGATATCGCCGAGCACGGCCCCGGCCTCGACCGAAGCCAGCTGATCGCGGTCGCCAAGGAAAATCACCCTTCCGTGCTCAGGCAGCGCATCGATCAGGCGCGACATCATCGGCAGGTCAATCATTGAGGCTTCATCGACCACCAGCACATCAAGATGCAGCGGGTTTCCGCTGTGATAGCGCATCCGCTGGCTTCCCGGCTGCGCGCCCAGCAGGCGATGGAGGGTACTGGCTTCGGTGGGCACCAGCGCCTTTTGTTCGTCGGTGAGAGGAAGACGGCGCAGCGCAGCGCCAAGGGACTCGGTCAGGCGCGCCGCGGCTTTACCGGTCGGCGCAGCCAGGCGAATACGGCAGCGCGGGCTGGAGAAGGTCTGGATCAGCGCGGCCAGGAGTTTAGCGACGGTCGTGGTTTTACCGGTGCCCGGTCCGCCGGAAATTACCGAAATCCGCCGGGTCAGGGCGACAGCAGCCGCCACTTTTTGCCAGTCAGTTTCCTCTGCGGGCGGAAACAGCGCGTCGAGCGTCGCTGCCAGCCGGGCTTCATCCACCTCCAGCACCTGATTGGCTTCATTGAAAAAGCGCGCGACGGTTAATTCGTTGCGCCACATGCGGTTAAGGTAAAGCCGATCGCCGCAGAGAATCATCGGCGCTGGCCGCTCTCCGCAGCTGACGGCCTCGGAATCATTGAGCAGCGGCAGCCAGCCGTCCGGCGCGCCGGTCAGTTCAAGAATTTGCTCGCTCAGGCCACCTGCTTTAGCCTTCAACAGTTCATCATCGACAAGACGCGAAATCGGCAGGCAGACGTGCCCTTCACCAGCATCGCGACTGAGGATCGCCGCGACCAGCTTCACCGCCGGATGCGCTTCTTGCGCCACCATTAGCGCAAACTGAACGTCCAGCGGGCGCAGCAGTCGCTGCTCAACCGCCTGCAGCAATAGTTCATCCAGGTTCATAGCGCCACCTCCTGAGTTTCTCCAGCAAACAGCGCATCAAGGCCGTCAATCAGCGGTCGCGCCGGACGGGTGGTAAAAATACCCTGCCCGCCGTCCTGTCCATCCATACCGCGTAAAAAGAGATAAATGACGCCGCCAAAGTGGCGTTCGTAATCATAATCGGCAATACGGTGGCGCAGATAACGGTGCAGCGCCAGGCTGTAGAGCTGATACTGCAAATCGTAACGATGGGTGCGCATAGCCTGCATCATCGCTTCCTGGGTATAGGCCTCGCGATCTTTCCCCAGCCAGTTGGATTTGTAATCCAGCAGGTAATAACGGCCGTTATGGCGAAATACCAGGTCAATAAAGCCTTTCAGCATACCGCGCACCTGGCGGAAATCGAGCATGGGGGTATCGACGGAGAGCGGATCGTACTGACGAATCAGCGCATCCAGGCGCAGCGGATCCAGAGGCTGCTCGATGGGCAGATAAAAAGCCATCTCCACCTGTTTATCACGCTCGCTAAGCTGATTCAGCGCGATCTCCGCGCCAGGGAGACGGGTACGCAGCACGCTGTCGAGCCATTCGGTCAGTACTGGGGCCCATTTCTCCTCGAAGCCGCTAAGCTGGAGCTTTTCCGCCATCCAGTCGGCTAGGACCGGCTGGGTGAAATCAATATCTTCAAACAGGCTGTGCAGAAACGTGCCTGGCGATGCTCCGCGCGGGAAGTGGTGCGGCGTAAGCTGCGGTTCTTCCGCCACATCGCCGACGCCTGCGGCATCGATATCCAGACGCGGTAAAAGGTCCTGCGCCGCGCTGTGTCCGTTTTGCTGCAGGCCGGAGTAGCTGGTGACGCGCCAGTCATCGCTCACCGAACGCTCAAGCAGACGCGCGGAGAGCGGCGGCAGCGCCGACTGTGGAGCCTGCCAGGGCGTCTGCGTCGTCGTCGCGGGGAGCTGCAGGGCGATATCCCCGCTGCAAAACGCCTGCAGTCGCGCCGTTAGCCCTGCGGCGTCCATCGCTTCTCCGCCCTGCAGCAGCCGCCCCAGCGCGCTGTGGTGAAAATCGCTGGCGCCGGGCTTGTCGCTGCGGCGGGGGCTAAGCGGCGCAACGCCCAGGCTGCAGTGCCAGACCGCCCGGGTCAGCGCAACGTACAGCAGACGTAAGTCTTCGGCCAAACGTTCGGCCTCAGCCAGCTCCATGCTGCCCTCATCCTGGCCCAGATCGAGCACGGCGGCAAAGGAGGTTCTGTCGTGATAAAACGCCTGATCCTGTTTGCGAAAACGCGCGATAAACGGCAGCCAGACCAGCGGATACTCCAGCCCTTTCGATTTATGGATGGTGACGATCTGCACCAGATGCTTGTCGCTTTCCAGGCGCATCTGCTGGCTGGAGGCGTTGCTATCCGGCTCGGCGATATGCTGCGCCAGCCAGCGCACCAGCGCATGTTCGCTCTCCAGCTGGTTCGCCGCCTCCTGAAGCAGCTCGCTGATATGCAGGATATCGGTCAGGCGCCGCTCGCCGCCGTTGGTTGCGAGAAGGTTTTCTGCAATGCGCCGCGCGGTCATCAGCGCGCGCAGCATCGGCATAACGCCGCGCTGCCGCCAGACTTGCCGGTAGCTGCTAAACTCTTCTACCAGCTCATCCCACGCCCGTTCGTTCTGATTGAGGTTTTCGATATCCTGCGCGTTAAGACCGAACATTGAGGTCGCCAGCGCGCTGCGCAGGGTATTCTCGCGCTCGGGGGCCAGCACCGCCTGCAGCAGCCACAGCAGCTCCTGCGCCTCCGGCGTTTCAAACACGCTATCGCGGTTGGAGAGATAGACGGAAGGAATCGACAGCAGCTGGAGGGCATCGCGAATTAACGACGCCTCCTGACGATTGCGCACCAGCACCGTGATGTCTGAAGCCCGCACGGGTTCAGCTTTTTCACCGCGCCACAGCAGCGCCTTGCCCTGCTGGCCCGCGCTTAGCCAGTCACGAATTTGCGCCGCGCACAGCTGGGCCATAAACGTCTGGTAATCCCCTGCGCCCACGGCCTCGCCCGGCATCAGCCAGATATTCATCGCCGGAACCGCCGTATCATCAACGGTAAAGCGCAGCCCCTGATTTTTCTCGGCCGATTTCACCGGCAGGAACGGGATTTCGCGAAACATAAAAGGGTTATCGCTGAGGCTAAACAGGCGATTGACGCTGTCAACCATCCCCGGGGCGGAGCGCCAGTTGGTATCGAGCGTATAGTGAGCGGTGACGTCTCCACGCGCTTTCATGTAGGTAAAGATATCCGCGCCGCGGAAGGCGTAAATAGCCTGTTTAGGGTCGCCAATCAGCAGCAGCGCGGTATCCGCCTGGCGCCGCCAGATGCGGCGAAAGATTCGGTACTGCTGCGGGTCGGTATCCTGAAACTCATCGATCATCGCCACCGGGAAGCGCTGACGAATCGCGCTGGCCAGCGCTTCTCCGCTCTCTCCGCGCAGGGCGTCATCCAGGCGGCTAAGCATATCGTCAAATCCCAGCTCGCCGCGGCGGCGTTTTTCCCGCGCGACCGCCTCGCGGATTTCAACCATCGCCCTGGCGATCACCAGATCGGTCAGGGTTAACGGTGTCGCCAGCAGCGCTTCTATCGCGCTGAACAGCGGGTGTACCGCCGGTGCGCCGTCCGCTTTGGTGCGCTCAAGCAAGAAGGGCTGAGAGAACTTCTCCAGCGCATCCGGCAGCTGGTAGCTCAAAGTCTCTTCCTGGGCCCAGGCGGTCACTTTTTCCAGCCATTTGCCCTGATTACCGCGATTGAACTTGCGCCGGTCGAGACCGGAGGTTTCCAGTACCGCCTCAATCTCGCTCGCCTGTTCCAGCCACTGCTGTTTGAGCACGTTAATGCGTTCAATAATTTGCTGGTGGCGTTCGGCCAGCGTTTCTTCAGCAGGGGGCGGAGATTTTAGCTGCGGCGCCTCTCCTTGCAGCCAGCGATCGATGGATTTCAACAGGTCGCGCGGCCCTTTCCACGCCTCGTGGATAACCGCAGCAATTTCGCGCGGCAGCGGATAGCAGTGGCGACGCCAGAAGTCGGCGCAGGCCTGATAGCGCAGGCGGGATTCATCTTCAATCAGCTGCAGTTCGAACAGCATGCCGGACTCAAAGGCGTTAAGGCTCAGCATCCGCTGGCAGAACCCGTGAATGGTAAATACCGCTGCTTCATCCATCTGGCGTTCGGCCAGCAGCAGCGTTTGCGCCGCCTGGGCTTTATCGTCAATTTCCGCCAGCAGCCCGGCATAAAGAGGATTGTCGGTGCTTTCGCGCAGGCAGGCGATCCGCAGCTCGTGGATATTGCTGCGGATACGTCCGCGCAGCTCTTCGGTCGCCGCTTCGGTAAAGGTCACCACCAGCAGCTCTTCGACGCTGATCTGCCGGGGGAAAGCGGATTCACCGCCCAGCCCCAGCAACAGCCGCAGATAGAGCGCGGCGATGGTAAACGTTTTTCCGGTGCCCGCAGAGGCTTCTATCAGGCGCTCGCCCGTCAGGGGCAAGCGCAGTGGGTCAAGAGACTCGGCGGTGTCGGTCATTCATTCTCTCGCATCAGGGGTAAGGATTTCTGCAACGCGCTGACGTTCTCCCAGACTTTGCCATCCTGCGGATGCGCGTATTCCGCCTTGCCATTCTGGCTACCGGAAACCTGGGAGAGAATTGCCATGCCCTGCGGATCCACCACCGTCTGATGGAAGAAGTCGGCAAGCTTTTGCGGCGTCAGCAGTTTAATCTGAGCCACTACTTTATCACGTGAATCGAAGCGCATATTACCGCGATCGAAATCTTTGCTCAGCTTCGATGCTTCATCGCCCAGCGTTTGCGGCGCCTCCAGCATCTGACTGATGACCGTCTGCTGAATCTGCGCAAACTCTTCCGGCTTCATCGCCCGCAGTTTGGCTTCCGCTGTGGGGAAGAAGGCCTGGAAGCGCTGCCAGAGGAAAGCCGGCTGCTTATCGTTGCTTTGCAGCAGGAAGCCCATTCCCCACTGGCGGCCCACGTTCATCGAGAAGGCGAAGACCGCGTATCCCAGCTGCTCTTCCGTACGCAGCTGGTTGTAGAACCACGGCTGGACGATCTGCCCGAGAAGCGAGCTGGCAGCTGAGCTGGCGTATTCGTCCAGGTTCGGCGGCGCGAAGACAGCGGCAAGGGCGGAGTCGGTGCTGTTACCCGCTTTCTCAAAAATCGCCAGCTGCTTGCGATCAACCAGTACGTCTTTGTTGCGGCACCATTCGTTGCCGTCCGCCCCCAGCTGTTTTTGGATCTGGCGGGCCATCGCCGTTGACCGTTCGGCGGTAAGGTTACCGATGACCAGCAGCTCCGGTCGCCCTTTCGCCTTGAGGTTATCGCGATACTCCAGCACCTCTTTCAGCGTAATCGACGGCAGCAGCGCCCGGCGATCTTCACGCTGAAAGTACGGCACCTGTGAAACCATCTGAATCGGCATGATCGCCTGATCGTAGGCTTTGCCTTTGTCCGCCGAATCCATCATCTGCGCGTACCAGGATTTGGCCTGCTCCAGCTGCTCTTCGGTTGGCGTATAGCTAAAGTAACCGTCCAGCAGGGCGTTAAACAGCTCTGGCAGATGCTGCGTATAGCCGTTGGCGTTAACCATCAGCCCGTTATTTGCACCGGTAGAGAAGCTGATGCCCCCAACCGCAGCCTGGTTGCTGAGCTGATCGAGCGCGATACCCGCCAGATAATCATTGAGGGCAAACATCACCTGACGGCGGGCGCTGTCCATCGCCTGCGGGTTACGCAGCACCAGCGATATATCCGCTTTTGGTTCGCTGGCGAAGTACTGACTCGGCGCGTAGATCACCCGCAGCGTCGGTTCATCGACAATCAGCTGCGGATGAGGGTAAGCCTTATCGCTTTTGATTAAGCTAAAATCGTCCGGAATATAGGGGTTCAGCACCGGCAGCCTGAGATCGATAGCACTGGACTTCTGCTGCCAGTCGGCAAAAGTCTGCTCGCTAATTTTATCCACCTGATAGGGCGCATTAACGAAGTAGGCGGTCTTGTTATGCGGCTCTTTCGGGCTGATGTACCAGATACGGGCATTTTGCGGCGTCATCATCGCCAGACGGTCTTTGATCGCCTGCGGATCGTAGCGATCGGCGATGTTAACTACGTCCAGGGTATGTTCGACCGGCACGCGGATCATGGTGTCCGCCAGCCATTCGACGTAATCCATATTGCGGTTGATGGACGGGTAGCGGAAGTCGAGCGCCAGCACGTGGGCCAGTTCATCAAAATAGCGTTTATCAATTCCCTGGCTACGCAGCAGATTGAGGTAGCTGAAGATGGCCGCGGTGACTTCATCGCGGTGCGCCAGGCCTTTGTCCGTCAGAGTAGCAGAAATAGCCAGCACCCCGCTGTTGCCGTTGACAACCGGGTCGGAGTCCGCGCGAATACCCTCAGCCAGCCCCTGCTTTTGCAGCCAATCAGAGAGCGTGCCGGGGCTGCGATTACCGATCATATAGGTCACCAGCTCGTCGGTTTTGCTGCGGAACTGGTCGCTATTGTTATCAATGCGGAACTCCACGCGCAGGACTTTACGCGGCATCGCCGGGACATAGTGAATGATGATGCCCTTCTGCGCATCGGTCACCACCGGGACGGTTATTTCCGGTTTGCTGATATCGTGGTTCGGCACGCGACCGTAGGTGGCCGCCGCGATACTTGCCAGCTCCGGCAGAGGCTTGTTGCTGTAGATCACCGCCTTCATCAGGTTGGCGGAATACCAGCTATCGCGAAAGGCGTGCAGGGCATCAAGCACCGGCTTGCCGGGCTTGTCGCTCAGCGTTTCAAGGTTACCGCCGGAAAACTGCGAGCCGGGGTGCGCCGGGTTAATGGTTTCTGCGCTGACCTGCGCCATCCGCATCCCGTCGCGGCTGCGCGCCATCGTCAGCTCGGCGTTGACCGCATTACGCTCGCGGTCGGCATATTTTTTATCCAGCAGCGGAGCGGCGATGGCGTCGGCCAGGCGATCGACCGCGCCGTCCAGAGCATCGTTTTCTACTTCAAGATAGAAGGCAGTGCGGTACGGAGCGGTACTGGCGTTATGGCTGCCGCCGTGCATTTTGAGATATTCGGCGAGGCTATCCGGCTGCGGGTACTTTTTCGACCCCATCAGCGTCATATGCTCCAGGAAGTGGGCCAGTCCCTGATGCTCAGCGGGGTCCTGCAGCGACCCCACGGGAACGACCAGCGCCGACAGCGATTTTACCGCCTGGGGATCGGAAACCAGCAGCACCACCATGCCGTTATCGAGGCGGATCGCCTGATATTGACGGGTATCTTTGTCGCTTTTACGGATGGTTTCCTGAATCGGTTGCCATCCGGTGTCTGCCTGACTTAACGGCGCCCAGAGGGCGGCCAGTAAAACAATAACCTTGAACCATAAACTGCGGGGCATTCACGGACCTCATCATTAACAAACCTGGCGCTGCACGCTATGCAGCCTTTATAAAACATCAGTCCGTGATTGGTTGCGCATCATAAATGAAGTGCCATCTATTGCGCAATTTTTATACTATTACAATGTTATTCGGACTGATGAAAACGAAACACCGGTAGCAAATAACGCTGCGTTTGCGTAAGGATCTCTTCATAGTATTCCGGCTCCAGGGTGCGCCACAGGCGCTGATACCAGACGTCGGCACCTTCGCCTCTGACCACCATGTTCCCTTCATAAGCCTGAAGAAATTTACTGCGCGCTTTTTGCTGCGTCTCTTCGTCCATTAACATGACATTCTTTTCGGCGTCATAACAGACTTTTAGCCATGCGCCGCCGCTTTCCGGCAGCAACAGCAGCGGTTTTGACATTCCCTGTAGGTAACCGTCAACGAGCTCATTCAGGTATTCCTGGGCCTGTTCCTGCGCCAGCGGGGGAAAGCGCCACTCGCCTTCTTTGCGCACAAACAGCCGACTTTCGCCGCGACCGCCGCTAGCACAATAGACAAGATGCTCCAGCCAAAGTTGCATTCCCTGCGCCACGCTTAATAACGATGGCCGCCAGCGCAGCAAACCGTCGGATTGTACCTGCTGTAGCCAGCCAGTAATGTTGACTCCGTTACATTGCAGATCGATTTCCATGCTCTGCCCCGGTTGACGGCAGGCTATCACCCGCTCTGCCAGGTTCTGCATCTCCTGACGCTGCGTTTCCCAGGCCAGTTCGCCGAATGCGCCATAGGGTAGCTCCCCGGCGGCACGAAAACGGCGATACATTGCCGAGGCGTCCTGCTGCTCAATCAGCGTATTAAGCAACTGCTGGTTCAGCTGATAGCGACTCAGCCCTTCGAGGGTAAAAGGTTCATCGTCAGGGATCTCGCTCTCTTCCGAGCGGAAATTCACCCGCAGCCGCTGCTGAAAGAAGGCGCGTACCGGATGCTGCCAGAAGCGCAGCAGCTGTTCCAGAGGCAGGTGATCGAGTTCAGGGACCGGTAGCGGCTGGATAAACTCACCGTGGGCTTCCCCCTGCTGGCTGGCAGCCGCCAGCCATTCCCGGGCATAGCTTTGATCTTCGTTCGCCAGAAAATTCGCGGCATCAAAAGGCATGCGGGTATGCAGATGAGTAATATGTTCTTTAACGCGACGCTCGCTGGCATCGCAATCCAGATCTTCGTCTCCTTCCAGGCAGTGGCTCTGACCGATATAGTCCGCCAGCTCCTGAACCAGAACCGAGGGATAGCGTTCGCTGTTATCCTGAATAGAACGGCCGATATAGCTGATATAGAGTTTCTGCTCGGCGGACATCAGGGCTTCAAGGAACAGATAGCGGTCGTCATCGCGACGGCTACGGTCGCCGCGCTGCGGCTTCTGACTCATCAGGTCAAAGCCCAGCGGCGCAAGCGTGCGCGGATAAACACCGTCGTTCATCCCCAGCAGGCAGACCACCTTGAAAGGAATCGAACGCATCGGCATCAGGGTGCAAATATTAACCGGCCCGGCGAGAAAGCGCTGGCTGATACGCTGCTGATCGAGGCGCTGGGACAGCTCATCGCGCAGCAAGGAGAGCGGTACCGTTTCGCCATACTGGGCGTCGACGCCGCCGTCAATCACCGCCTGCCACTGCTGTTCTATCAGCGCGAGGGCGGCTTCCGTTTCGCTATCCGGGAGGAAAAAGTCGTTCAGCAGATCGCGGCATACCGGTAGCCACTCGGCCAGTGGCCGCTCCTGGGCCAGCCCGCGACGCCAGAGATTAAGCTGCATCAGCAGCGATGCCAGGTTGCCCACCAGCTCGGCAATCAGCCCGCTCGACTCATCATAAGGCAGCACCGAGCGCCACTCACCCTCGCTGCTGTCCATGGCATAGCCCAATAACATGCGCGTCAGGCCAAAGCGCCAGGTATGCTGGCCGGTTGCCGGGAGGTCGAGTTCACGCACGTTGTCATCATCCATCCCCCAGCGTACGCCGGATTCGTTCACCCACTGTCGCAGGTAGCGCAGCCCCTCTTCGTCAATGTTAAAGCGCGCCGCCAGCACCGGCACGTCAAGCAGCGCCAGCACATCTTCGCTGGCAAAGCGGCTATCGGGCAGCGAAAGGAGCGTGAGAAAGGCCTGCAGTGCCGGATGCGATTCACGGGCGCGTCGATCGGAAATCGCCCACGGCAGCCAGCGTTCGCCGCTGGCGCTGCCGAAAACCGCCTGAATATACGGGCTATAGCTATCGATATCCGCCACCATGACGATAATATCGCGCGGCGTGAGCTCGGGATTCTCTTCGAGCATCGCCAGCAGCCGATCGTGCAGCACCTCAACTTCTCGCTGTGGGCTATGACAAACATGAATCGTCAGGCTGCGATCGTCCGCTGCCAATGGCCGCTTGCTGCCGCTATTGGCAAACTCTTCGGCGCTGCGCCCGGCCACGGCTTCATTGCGCAGTTCGAGAATGTCCGCCTGAAGATTATGCAGCAGGTTATCCGGCACAATATCGACAAAAGCGTCCAGCTCTTCATAGCGTTCAAGACCCGCCAGCAGGTAGATATAGTCGCGCCCCAGCTTACCCCAGGAGGCCAGTAGCGGGTTGCCGACATCCTGCTCACCGGCGTCGTTGAACAGCCCCGGCGCCTGTTCCGCATCGCGGAACAGTGGCAGCTCTCGCGCCGTTTCGCGGTGGTGGCGCCGCTGGCGGGACAGCAGTTTGGCCAGAAATGCCGGATCTTTGATGTCGCCCCAATAGTAGCGGCACGGGTTAGTGAAGAGGACATATACATCAACATGTTTACCCAGCGCCTGGAGCGCCTGCAGATACACCGGCGGCAGCGCCGATATTCCGCAAATAAAGACCCGCGATGGCAGCCCGGCGGGCGGCTGTTCGGCGTCTTCAAGCGCGCTGATAAAACGTTGGTACAAGTTGGCGCGATGCCACAGCGGCTGGCCCAGCTCAGCGGTATATTCCACCAGCGCTTTCCACAGCGGCGCCTGCCACTCCTGCGCCTCTCCCAGCCCGTCAACGCGCTGGTCAGCCTCCCAGCGCATCAGCCACTCCGGGCGATAAACCAGATACTGGTCGTAGAGATCCGCCACTCTGGCGGCCAGCTGAAACAGTTTACGCTTGTCGCTATCGTCATGCAGGTAGTGGCGCAGTAGCGTAAAAGATTCATCATTAAGCCGCTCTGGTAACAGAGTCATAAGTTTCCAGCTCATGTTTTGCTTGCTGAACGCGCTTTCTCCGGGAATATCTTTCAGCACCCGCACGAACATGTCCCAGATAAAACTGGCGGGTAGCGGGAACTCAATGTTGGCCGCAATCCCGAAGCGCTTCGCCAGCGTCATCTGCAGCCACTGCGCCATCCCGGTACTCTGCACCAGCACCATTTCCGGCATAAAAGGGTCATCCAGCCGCTTGCGCTCGACGATAAACTCCATCAAGGCTTCAAGCACATCCAGACGGTTTGAGTGGTACACCCTTAACATATTCGCTCCTGGCTACTGACTGACCGGGCAATGGAGCCGGGTCATCTGCGCCCGCCTGGCTGCGGGCATCGTGATCGTTACCGTGATGCTGACACATCTTTGCATCGATGTCTGCATACGGGATATCTGGTGGCCCCCGGCAATCGCCGGAGGGCTAAGCTGACCAAATCGCCACGCATCGCGCCACAGCTGACGGTACTGGGTGAGCTGTATAGAACTGCTGGCCAGCCCGCGTTGATAGCCCGCCAGCGCGGTAACGGTGACGATCAGCAAGACTAAAGCCAGGAGCGTTTCCGGTAGGCTAAACCCTCTCTGCCGGCTCAGGGCATCTGGCATAGGCTCGTCTCCTTTAACGGGCAAAAATCGCTCCAGCCGTGTGGTGAAAAATGGACGCGGTTTTGTTCCACAGCGCCCGACTGCCACAGCAGCATTCTGCCACCGCCGCTGCTGCCAATGAGCAATACCGAGGCGTCGCTAAAGATCCTCAGACAGGCGCGCCAGTCGAGTGCAGCCTTCTGCTGGCAGCTAACCGCTTCTTGCAACGGCCAGGTCAGCGTTTTTCCCCACTGCAGCGCGGAATGCGCATCAGCAGCGTCGCGAAGCGCCCGCGTTTCGCTGGCCGTCTGCGCTAACAGCGAACGCTGCTGCTGGTGCAGCCCCTGGAGTAACAGTGTGCCAAGCGCTAAAAGCAGTAGCACCATCAGCAGCGAAGAGAGCCCGCGCTGGCGATTCACAGGTTATACCCCGTTACGCCATATTCCGCTCGCGCGCGGATTTGCGGGTCGGCAACGGAATGCGCCGCCAGCGTTATCGACAACTCAGGCGAAAAATCCGTTTTATTCTGCCGGGTAACCTGAAAAACGGTGACCTGAATCGCCGCTGGATTGGTCATTTTCTCCCAGCCCTTGCCGCTACACTCCTCCGCCCCTCTCAGGGTTTCCAGCGCCCCGTCGCGCAGGCGAAATCCGGTAGTATCAGATTCTGATGACGGAGAGCGATTCCAGACGCCATCGCTGTTGCCATCCCAACGAACAAGCAGGCAATCGCCGCTCTCTGCGATATACAGCGGTTGCCCGCTACAGCGGCCACGGCAATAACCTGCGCGCTGCAGATGCTTCGCTACGGTGTAGATTCGCTGCCATAGTTCATTTTCCAGCGCCTGCTGCCGGGTCTGGCGAAGCGCGGCCCACTGCAGCGCCGGGAGAAAACGCGCGCTGCCGAGCAATAGCACGGAGCTAATAGCCATCGCGATCAGCGTTTCCGGCAGCGAAAAACCGCGACGTTTTACAGACATGATGCCGTCTCCTCGCCGCGGCACAGGCGGATTCGACCCCAGTTGGAAACGATAATATTCCAGCCGCCCGCCGCGCTTTGCAGGCGGATATGTCCCGCCCAGGCGGTATTTCGCAGGCCGTAAAATCCTAGCCCCGGCGTCATCGCGCTGAGCGAAACCTCCGGCCATAGCGGCTGCAGCGTGAAAGCGTTGCTGACGCTACAGTCGTTCGTCGCTCCGCTGACGCTCAGGCACCAGCCCTCCGCGCTTCGGTCGACGCTTAATACCCTGTCGCGGTTGTGCCAGTTGGCGTCATCGCGTAGCAGCACCAGATAATCGCGAACCTGGCAGGCGGTTTGCCACAGACGCTGCTGCTGTTGCCAGCTCTGCCAGCCATAAAGTCCGCTGGCGCCAAGAATGACGACGACGACCATGGTGACCAGGGTTTCAATCAGGGTATAGCCATGTTCTCTGTTCATGGGCCGAGTATGCGTAGCATTGAGGCTTTATACGAACGGGAAAATGGCGCTTTGCGTCGCGCCTCGGAGAGTATTCAAGGCGTTGCAACGGATTACAAAAGTACAGGAAATCTGCTCGCAAAAAATCCGTACGACCAGCGGCTTACAGCCGCGGCTCGGCCGGGCTGGCGCATAAAAAAACCGGCGCTCGCAGGCGCCGGTTTTCATCATGACTTCGGGGTTAAATCGCGACCGGTGCTTTTATCCCCGGATGCGGGTCGTAGCCTTCGATTTCGAAATCTTCAAAACGGTAGTCGAAAATCGACGCTGGCTTGCGTTTGATCACCAGCTTCGGCAGCGCCCGCGGTTCGCGGCTTAGCTGCAGGTGCGTCTGCTCCATGTGGTTGCTGTACAGGTGCGTGTCGCCGCCGGTCCAGACAAAATCGCCCACTTCGAGGTCGCACTGCTGGGCTACCATATGCACCAGCAGCGCGTAGCTGGCGATATTGAACGGCAGGCCGAGGAACACGTCGCAAGAGCGCTGATAGAGCTGGCAGGAGAGCTTGCCGTCGGCGACATAGAACTGGAAGAACGCATGGCACGGCGCCAGCGCCATTTTGTTCAGTTCGCCGACGTTCCAGGCCGAGACGATAATCCGACGAGAGTCCGGATCGTTTTTCAGCTGTTCCATCACCGTGCTAATCTGGTCGATGTGACGGCCGTCCGGCGCGGGCCAGGAACGCCACTGCTTGCCATAAACCGGACCCAGGTCGCCGTTTTCATCCGCCCATTCATCCCAGATAGTGACGTTGTTTTCGTGCAGATACGCGACGTTGGTGTCACCCTTCAGGAACCACAGCAGTTCATGGATGATGGAGCGTAAATGACAGCGCTTGGTCGTCACCAACGGGAATCCTTCCTGCAGGTTAAAACGCATCTGGTGGCCGAAAATAGAGACGGTGCCGGTACCGGTGCGGTCATTTTTTTGCGTGCCCTCGTCGAGCACTTTCTGCATCAAATCAAGATACTGTTTCATGGTTCCTCAAGAATTTTGTTGCTGCGGACGAGAACGGTACGCCCAGACCATCATTATGATACCCGCAAGCACCATCGGAATCGAAAGAATCTGCCCCATGCTGATGTACTGTACCCAGCCGCCGGTAAACTGCGCATCAGGCTGGCGGAAGAATTCCACGATGATGCGGAACAAGCCATAGCCGATAAGGAACAGCCCGGAAACCGAACCGGCCGGACGCGGCTTACGGATAAAGAGGTTCAGGATCAGGAACAGCACCACACCTTCCAGCGCCAGTTCATAGAGCTGCGAAGCATGACGCGGCAGCGCGCCGTAGGTATCGAACAGCGATTGCCACTCCGGATGCGATGGCAGCAGCGCCAGATCTTCCGCCCGAGAGCCGGGGAAAATCATGCTGTAGTGGAAGTTCGGATCGACGCGCCCCCACAGTTCACCGTTGATAAAGTTACCCAGACGCCCGGCGCCGAGGCCAAACGGAATCAGCGGCGCAATGAAGTCAGAAACCTGGAAGAAGGTACGCTTGGTGCGTTTGGCGAAAATGATCATCACCAGAATCACGCCGATCAGGCCGCCGTGGAAGGACATACCGCCGTCCCAGACGCGGAACAGATAGAGCGGATCGTCGAGGAACACCGGCAGGTTGTAGAAGAAGACATAGCCAAGACGCCCGCCGAGGAAAACCCCAAGGAATCCGGCGTACAGCAGGTTTTCAACTTCGTTTTTTGTCCAACCGCTGCCTGGACGATTGGCCCGACGGGTGGCCAACCACATCGCAAAAACAAACCCAACCAGGTACATCAGGCCGTACCAGTGGAGGGAGACCGGTCCAATGGAAAAAATTACCGGATCAAACTCCGGAAAATGCAGGTAGCCACTATTCATCTGTCACCATAAAGACTTGTTATTCCGCCGAAAGTGGACAGCGGGGATCGTTCACGCGCGTCAGAAACGGGCGCTCCAAAGGCTGCGAATGATAGCATAAGCGCCAGGGGCGATCCCCGTTGGACATGTAAAAGATATGTATACGAATGCGAATTCGCGGCTGAGCATTCCCGGAGGCGGCGCGCTGCGCCTGTCCGGGCTACCCAACCCTCAGGCCGCTCGAACCTCGTCAGCGTTGTCCCGGGCCACGGCTAACGCCTTACCCGGGCTACAAATTCTTGAACCGTAGCCCGCGCTAACGGCCGCCGCGAATCAGGCCGCCGAGTCCTCGTCGTTCCATAAATGCCGCGACCTGATGGCGCACTTCGGCGGTCATCTGCGCTTCCAGGCTTCGCTGTGAAAGCTCCTGAGCTTCATTGATATCGATGCGCCGCAGCAGGTACTTCACTCTCGCCACCGAACGGCCGTTCATCGACAGATGACGATAACCCATGCCAATCAGGATCGTCACGCACATCGGATCGCCCGCCATTTCTCCGCACAGGCGCAGATCGATACCAAAACGCTCGGCGTCGCGGGCGATCATCGCCAGCGCCCGCAGAACCCCAGGATGCAGGCTGTCATACATACTGGCGACCCGGGTATTATTGCGATCCACCGCCAGAATGTACTGGGTCAGATCGTTGGTGCCGACGGAAATAAAATCGACGCGGTTCGCCAGCTGCGGCAGCATAAAGACCATCGACGGCACTTCCAGCATCACGCCAAGACGCGGGCGGGGAATGGCGTAGCCGATCATCTCTTCCACTTCGCGGCTGGCGCGATCGATCAGGCGACGAGCCTCATCCACTTCATCGAGGCTGGTAACCATCGGCAGCAGGATGCTGAGGTTTCCGGTCGCCGCGTTGGCACGCAGCATCGCGCGGACCTGAACCAGAAAGATCTCCGGCTGATCGAGCGTGATCCGAATCCCACGCCAGCCAAGGCACGGGTTCTCTTCGCTGATCGGCATGTACGGCAGCTGTTTGTCCGCGCCGATGTCCAGCGTGCGCAGCGTCACCGATTTATCGTTGAACATCTGCAGCATGCCCTGATATTGGGCAACCTGCTCCTCTTCAGAGGGGAAGCCGCTTTGCAGCATAAAGGGGATTTCGGTACGGTAAAGTCCAATCCCGTCGACGAAATTGCCGAGCTTTTCTTCATGCTCGGGGCTCAGGCCCGCGTTGAGCATCACTTTTACCCGCTCGCCGCTTTTCAGTTCCGAAGCGCGTTCAAGATCGTCCTCAGCCAGGCGGCTAAGCTCGTTTTCTTCGCTGATCAGGCGCTGATACTCTTGCAGCAGCACCGGCTCCGGGTCGACCAGCAGCTCGCCGCGATAGCCATCGACAATCAGCGTATGGCCGTGCAGCAACGAAGGCTGGATATCCGCCCCCATCACCGTCGGAATGCCCAACGCGCGGACCATAATCGCGGCATGGGAGTTCGCCGCGCCATCGCGCACCACCACGCCGGCTAAACGATCCTGAGGAACCTCCGCTAAGGTGGTGGCCGACAGTTCATCCGCCACCAGCACGATGCGCTCCGGCCAGGTATTTGGCCCCTGAATACTGTCGTCGAGATGGAAAAGCAGCCGCTGGCCCAGCGTGCGCAGATCGCCCGCGCGCTCTTTCAGATAGCCATCGCTGAGCGCGGCAAACTGTTCGGCGAATTTCTCGATGATCTTTTTCACCGCCCATTCGGCCACCGCGCCTTTATCCACTTCGGCAAACAGCTCGCGGCGCAGGCGCGCGTCAGAGAGCAGGTGTGAATAGAGGTCAAAAATGGCCGCCGTCTCTTTCTGCGCGCCGGCAGAGTAGCGTTTGCTGTAGCGGCGAAACTCATTCGCCGCCTCTTCCAGCGCGCCGGTCAGCCGCTCGCGCTCGGAAGCGGTATCGAGGGTTGAGGCTTCATAAACCTGCTCCATCAGCGGCAGGCTGACGTCCATCCAGCCTTCGGCAATTGCTACGCCGGACGATGCGGGCAGCGCGCGGATGCGGGTCTGACGATACTGACCAAATAGCGCGTTTAGCTGGGACTGGGAGAGAATGCCGGCGATTTGCGTGGCCAGCGTGACAAGAAAAGACTCTTCGCTTTCGTCAAACTGGCGCAGCTCGCGCTGCTGTACCACCAGCACGCCGAGCAGCTGACGCCGCTGGATAATCGGCACCCCGAGGAAAGCGCGAAAGCGGCCCTCTTTTACGGCAGGAATATATTTAAAGCTGGGGTGCTTTTGCGCGTCGGCGAGGTTGATGGGTTCCGCCAGGCGGCCGACCAGGCCGACCAGGCCTTCATCAAAAGCAAGCGCAACGATGCGCCCGCGGGGCTTTTTCAACCCGCGCGTCGCCATCAGGTAATAACAGCGTCGGTCATGATCAGCCAGATAAACCGAACAAACTTCCGTCTCCATCGCAGCGCAGATATCGGTTACCAGGATATCCAGCGCCTCGTTTAAACGTGGCGCACTCGCGACCTTCTCGACTATTTCTCGCAACCGAGTGAGCATAATGTGCGTGGCTTAACCTCTTTTACGTCGATATGCAGGCGCGCTTTGCGGCTTAGGCGTGTTTTCCGCCAGCGCCATTGTGACGCTGGCAAACTCTTTCATCACCCTGCGGTATACGTCGCGCTTAAACGACACCACCTGACGCACCGGGTACCAGTAGCTTACCCATCGCCAGCCATCAAACTCAGGTGTACTGCTGGTTTGCATATTGACATCTGCATCACTGCCTATCAATTGCAGGAGAAACCACTTCTGTTTCTGGCCGATACATACCGGCTTTGTGTCCCAACGCACCAAACGTTTAGGCAATTTGTAACGCAACCAGTTACGGGTTGAAGCGAGGATCCGCACATCTTTGCGGCTAAGCCCGACTTCTTCGAACAATTCCCGATACATCGCCTGCTCTGCTGATTCTCCTGGATTTATGCCCCCTTGCGGGAACTGCCACGAGTGCTGACCATAGCGCCTGGCCCACATAACCTGGCCCTGGCGATTACAGATTACAATACCGACATTTGGGCGGTAGCCATCGTCATCAATCACCGGACTACCTCAAAATAAGCTTCAATGTGAATGATTGTTTCACACTCGCTGGAAACGGTAAACCACTCTGTGAGGGCGATGAGATCGAATAACATTTGAATAACTCACAGTAATACCCGGAGTTATAAACAGCGAAAGCCGTACCCGGACGATTTTATTCACTTTTTCTGTGGATAGAGTTGTGAAGAAGTACGGAATTAACCAGGGAAAACCCGGAATCATCCGAACGGCGTAGTCATAACCCTCGATAATAATGACCTAATTTTCATTAAGTTAGCATGGTAAAATTTCATAATCCATTGCATAACGTGACGATCATCACATAAGCGATCCTGGAACTGATGAAAGATCGAGCAATGTTGGTTTTATCCACAGATTACGCAAGCGCTCTGGGCATATTTTGTCTAAAAACTCGATTTTCCTCTCACGTCAAGGCTGTAAATGGAAACAGTAGTGGGGCTTTTCCCCAGTTATCCCATTTTTCTGTGGATAACATGGTGTAAGATCCTGTTCATTGTCGGTGACCAGTTCTGGAAAACCCGGTTTTACAAATTTCATCGCGGCAAAAAATCGCAAAAAAAGCTATATGAATCATCAAATTGTCATACTTACCCAAGAAAAGGTAAACTCTATCCACAACGGATGAAATTACCGCTCATTTTTTAGCCAGAGGTTTTACGTTATGTCGACCATCGCGCCGCTGTTATCCCCCCCGCAAAGCCAGGCGCAGCTGCTGGCCCAGGCGCAGCAGCTGGCAGGCTATTCGCTGGGAGAGCTGGCGATGCTTGCCGGAATTCCCATTCCGCGCGATTTAAAACGTGATAAAGGCTGGATCGGTATTCTGCTGGAAATATGGCTGGGGGCGAGCGCAGGCAGCAAGCCAGAGCAGGATTTCGCCGCCCTCGGCGTTGAGCTGAAAACAATTCCCATCGATGCTTTTGGCCGGCCGCTGGAAACCACCTTCGTCTGCGTCGCGCCGCTAACCGGCAACAGCGGCGTTACCTGGGAGAGCAGCCACGTTCGTCACAAGCTTAAGCGCGTGCTGTGGGTACCGGTAGAGGGCGATCGTGCGATCCCTTTAGCCGACCGCCGCGTTGGGGCTCCGCTGCTGTGGAGCCCCAGCGAAGAAGAAGAGCGACAGCTACGTATGGATTGGGAAGAGCTGATGGACCTGATCGTCCTTGGCCAGGTCGAACGTATCACCGCTCGCCACGGCGAAGTTCTGCAGCTGCGCCCGAAAGCGGCCAACAGCAAAGCGCTGACCGAGGCCGTAGGCGCCCGCGGCGAACCGATCCTCACCTTACCGCGCGGTTTCTATCTGAAGAAAAATTTTACCGCCGCCCTGCTCGCCCGCCATTTTCTTCTTTACCCTAAATAAATCGGCTTGCTTCACGGCGGTCATTAAACGCCTGCCGAAGCGTAGAAACCTTACGCGACCTGGGTCAGCGCAATCGGCTAACAATAAGGGAAACCGAAGCTGAACGGCCTGGATGATGATTAATTTTTTGTTCTGCCATGACGGTTGCATATAATTGCTTCTTTCTATTTTGCAGGACTTTGAACGATGTTATTTGCATGGGTAACCGATCCTAACGCCTGGCTGGCGCTTGGTACGCTGACGCTGCTGGAGATAGTGCTCGGGATCGATAATATTATTTTCCTCTCTCTGGTGGTCGCTAAGCTGCCCACGGCGCAACGGGCACATGCCCGCCGCATTGGGCTGATGGGCGCGATGATCATGCGTCTGGCGCTGCTGGCGTCAATCGCATGGGTCGTCAAGCTCACTAACCCTCTCTTTACCGTATTAGGTCAGGAGATCTCTTTTCGCGATCTGATCCTGCTGCTCGGCGGGCTGTTTCTGATCTGGAAAGCGAGTAAAGAGATCCACGAATCCATCGAAGGCGAAGAAGAAGGGCTGAAAACCAACGTCCATTCATTTATGGGCGCTATCGTGCAGATTATGCTGCTGGATATTATTTTCAGCCTCGATTCGGTCATTACCGCCGTTGGGCTGTCGGATCATCTGTTTATAATGATGGCGGCAGTAGTTATCGCGGTGCTGGTGATGATGGTTGCCGCCCGCTCGATAGGCGATTTTGTCGATCGCCACCCTTCGGTAAAAATGCTGGCGCTGTCGTTTTTGATCCTTGTCGGCTTTACGCTGATGCTCGAAAGTTTCGACGTGCACGTGCCGAAAGGTTACATCTATTTCGCCATGTTCTTCTCGATTGCGGTTGAGAGCCTCAACCTGCTGCGAAATAAAAAAAATCCGCTGTAGAGCGCTAAAATGCAGCCCTGAAACGGGCTGCAATCTTTTTTTAAGACTTAACTGCTTTTTATGTCTCACAAATCAGGCTATTAATATACTGGTACGAGGTGCGGCTATAATAGGGGTGATAACGATGAAAAAATGGGCAGTATTGATTTCCGCCGTAGGACTGGCGTTCTCGGTTTCAGGTTGCAGCAGCGATTACGTCATGGCAACCAAAGATGGTCGCATGATTCTGACTGACGGCAAACCCGCTATAGACGACGATACCGGCCTTATCAGCTACGAAGATCAGCAGGGTAATAAAATGCAGATCAATCGTGATGACGTTTCGCAGATTATTAAACGTTAAGACTCGCCGCTACGCAGCGATGGCTCCTTTATCGCTCGCCTGAGCAGGTTTCAATATTCTTCAGCATTAAAATAAAAGTCGGGATACACCTGATCTGTCCGTGAGGATTCGTCAGGCCTGATTCCGCCAGCCCGGCTTTTTTGATTTTTTTACTTCCCCTTTTTCTTCCCCTCTGCCATTTTTATATTCCTTTGTCGGGGAACGCCTGACCTTGTTGATAAAAAAAGGAAGCCGGCTATGCAGTATCACCGTATCCCACACAGTTCTCTTGAAATCAGCACGCTGGGGCTGGGCACAATGACGTTTGGTGAGCAGAATAGCGAGGCAGACGCCCATGAGCAGCTCGATTACGCCGTGAGCCAGGGCATAAACCTGATCGATGTCGCTGAAATGTATCCCGTCCCGCCGCGCCCGGAAACCCAGGGTCTGACGGAAACCTACGTCGGCAACTGGCTGGCGAAGCGCGGTAACCGCGAGAAGCTGGTTATCGCCTCTAAAGTCAGCGGCCCTGCCCGCAATAACGACAGCAGCATCCGTCCTGACCACAAACTGGATCGTAAAAATATCCGCGAGGCGCTTCACGACAGCCTGAAGCGCCTGCAGACCGATTATCTCGATCTCTATCAGGTACACTGGCCGCAGCGCCCAACCAACTGTTTCGGCAAACTGGGCTACACCTGGGCCGATTCCGCGCCGGTCGTCACTCTCCTGGATACGCTGGATGCTCTGGCTGAATTCCAGCGTGCCGGCAAAATTCGCTATATCGGCGTTTCCAACGAAACAGCATTTGGCGTCATGCGTTACCTTCATCTTGCGGATAAACACGACCTGCCGCGCATTGTGACGATCCAGAACCCGTACAGCCTGGTGAACCGCAGCTATGAAGTGGGCCTGGCGGAAGTTAGCCAGTACGAAGGCGTTGAACTGCTGGCCTATTCCTGCCTCGCGTTCGGTACGCTGACCGGGAAGTACCTCAATGGCGCAAAACCGGCCGGCGCGCGCAATACGCTGTTCAGCCGTTTTACGCGCTATAGCGGCGAGCAAACGCAAAAAGCGGTGGCGGCCTATGTCGATATCGCGAAGCGGCATAACCTTGACCCGGCACAAATGGCGCTGGCCTTCGTGCGTCGTCAGCCGTTTGTCGCCAGTACCCTGCTGGGCGCGACGACCATGGAACAGCTGAAAACCAACGTCGAAAGCCTCCATCTGGAGCTGAGCGCAGAGGTGTTAGCGGAGATTGAAGCGGTGCATCAGGTTTATACCTACCCGGCGCCGTAAGAGCGTAAAGTCCCGGTCGCGGCGTGAACGCCTTGTCCGGGCGACAAAATGGCGCAACCATGCAGGCCTCTTTCCCGGAGGCGATGCTAAGCATCTTTTCGGGCTACAAGTTCTAAAAGCTCCCGGATTGCGGCTGACGCCTTATCCGGGCTACAACATCGCCGCAGGCACGGAACGGCAGCCTGGCTAAGCGCTGCGCATGCGGGGGGATATTCCCGGATTGCGGCTGACGCCTTATCCGGGCTACAGCGTCACCGCATAGGCGGAACGGTAGCCTGGCTAAGCGCAGCGCGAGCCGGGGATGTTATTTGCGCCGTCCCCAGATCCACAGGGCGGTAATTGCCAGCGCGAACACTACGCCAAAACCCATCCCCACGCCGACCACCGGAATGCCGATGCTCACCGCCAGCGAATAGAGCCCCAGCATCAGCAGCATCGCCACGTTTTCGCCCAGGTTCTGCACCGCGATAGCGTTGCCCGCGCCGACCGTATGCTTGCCGCGCTCCTGGAGCAGCGCATTGAGCGGCACGATAAAGAAGCCGCCAAACGCGCCGAGCAGCAGCAGCAGAGCAAACGCCGGCAGCAGCGCCTGCTGAATGGCGAAAAAGATGACCGCCACGCCAATTAATATCCCGGCAGGCATACAGCGCGACACCGTTTCCAGCGTCACCAGCTTCGCCGCCGCGCCAGCTCCCAGCACGATCCCCACCGCCACCATCGCGTTAAGGTAGGTCGGCATCGCGTTGCTGGTAATGCCCAGCGCTACCGGGACCCACAGCACCAGCAGAAAGCGCAGCGTCACGCCCGCTCCCCAGAACAAGCTGGTGCCGACTAATGAAAAGCGGGTTTCGCCGTTGCGCCATAGGGTCGTACAGGCGCTGAAAAAGCTGTGGGTCATCGGCCTGAAGCGCCAGGATTGCCCCGGACGCGCCGCGGGCAACTTCGGGATCCACAGGTTGGCAACGACCGCCCCGGCGTACACCACCGCGCAGACGCTGAGCGCCGCCACAACGTGCCAGTCGGCGAGAATACCGCCCGCCATCGAGCCGAGCAGGATCGCCGCAATGGTGGATGACTCCATCAGGCCATTCGCTTTCACTAACTTATCGCCGGTGGTCAGCTCGCCAAGGATGCCGTATTTAGCCGGAGAATAGGCGGCGGCGCCGATACCGACCAGGGTATAGCCGAGAAACGGATTCACGCCGAAGCAGATGCAGCCCGCGCCGATAAGCTTCAGGCCGTTGGCTACCATCATCACTCGTCCCTTAGCGAAGCTATCAGCAAATTGCCCGACAAACGGCGCAAAAAGAATGTAAGCGCCCACAAACAACATCTGTAATACCGGCTGGCTCCACTCCGGGTAGAACAGCTGCTTCATCAGCGCCAGGGTAGCGAACAGCAGCGCGTTGTCGCCGAATGCTGAGAGAAACTGGGCGCAGATAACCGCTATCATTCCTTTCGAGTACAGCGAATTGTTAGTGTGTACTGACTCACTCATCCGAATCTTCCGTCCGATCAACCATACTTTTAAGAGTAACAAAGTCCGGCTTGCCGCTGCCCAATACCGGGAGCTGCTTCAGCCAGCGAATGTCGCGCGGTACCGCCAGCTCCGGTACGCCGTGTTCGCGGGCATAGCGCAGCAGTTTTTCACGATTCAGTTCATTATCGGTGGTAAATAGCACCAGCGCCTCGCCTTTGCTGGCGTCCTGTTTAATCGCCGTGGCGTGCATTTTGTCCGGCGAAACCGCCAGCGCCACCTGCTCGACCATCTCCAGCGACACCATCTCGCCGGCGATTTTGGCAAAGCGCTTCGCGCGGCCCTGTATCCGCACGTAGCCCTGCTCGTCAAAGCTGACGATATCTCCGGTGTCGTACCAGCCGTTTTCCACTTCTCCGTGCTGATTCTCCGCCGCGGGCGCTTCCAGTACGCCCGGATTTTCCACCCGCAGATAGCCGTTCATGATGTTCGGCCCTTTAAGCTGCAGCCGGCCTCCCTCTTCAATTCCGGGCATCGCCAACAAACGCGCATCCATTCCAGGCAGAATTCGGCCAACGGTGCCCACTTTTGCCGCCATCGGCACGTTAATCGACACCACCGGCGCGCATTCGGTGACGCCGTAGCCTTCAAGAATGCGCAGACCAAACTTGTCCTGCCAGATCTGCTTCGTGCTCTCCTGCAGCTTCTCTGCGCCGGCGACAACGTAACGCAGGCGATAGAAATCATAGGGATTTGCAAAGCGGGCGTAGTTGCCGAGGAAGGTGGAGGTGCCGAACAGCACGGTACAGTTACGGTCATATACCAGTTCCGGCACCACGCGGTAGTGTAACGGACTGGGATAGAGGAAAACTTCCGCGCCGGTAAACAGCGGGGTCAGCAGGCCGACCGTCAGGCCAAAGGAGTGGAACAGCGGCAACGCCGACATAAAGCGGTCGTTAGCGGTAAAGTCGGCAATTGTTTTAATCTGTTCGACGTTGGCCAGCAGGCTCTTGTGGCTATGTACCACTCCTTTCGGATTGCCTTCCGAGCCGGAGGTAAACAGGATCATCGCCGCATCTTCCGGCTCCTGCTTCACCTGCGCCAGCTTCGGCATCAGCAGATGGCCAAAAATCCACAGCTTATCGGCGGCGGTAACGTCGCCTTTTAAATCTTCGAGAAACACCCAGCGTACCTGAGTCAACTGCTCCGGCAGGTGCCAGAGCTTGCCTTTATCGAGAAAGGTGCGTGAGGTAAAGATGGTTTTGATTTCCGCCGCGGTAATGGCGCTGCTCAGGCCTTTCACTCCGGCGGTATAGTTCATCATCGCCGGGATCCGTCCACGGGCGATCGCGCCGAAAATCACCGCCGCGCTAATTCCCGCATTCGGCAGCATCAGGCCGATTTTTTCGCCCTGAGCGCTGTATTTTTCCAGAATACGCGCCACGAACAGGGTTTTGGTCAGCAGCTTGCGGTAGGTGTCCGGCTGAAAGTTGATATCCTCCACGCAGTTTTTACGCGCGCCGAAGCGATCCTGGGCCGCCAGCAGCGACTCGTACAGCGTTTCGCGCGGGCGCACCGCCATCCGCGCCTCCATCATGATCTGATGCAGCATCTCACCGGCAATTTTTCGCCGGTCGCGGGCGCGCGGCGCCTCGGGCATCGGCAAATGAGTCGGCGGCAGCAGGTGCAGCTGAATGCGCGGGAACAGGCGGCGTCTGACCAGCCCCTTCAGACGGCTAAAATGGGTTAATTCGGCGCCTTCGATTCTCAGCGGCACTATGGTTGCCTGCGACTTCGCCGCCACAAAGGCCGCGCCGTCGTAAATCTTCATCAGCGAACCGCTCACCGAAATGCGCCCTTCCGGAAAAATCACCACCGGGCGACCCTGCTCAATGAGGCGTACCAGATGCTTTATCGACATCGGTTTGGTGGGATCCAGCGGGACAAAATCAATCAGCGGCTTTAGCGCGCGCATAAACCAGCGCTCGCTAATCGAGGAATAGACCGCAAAGACCGGGCGCACCGGCAGGAAAAGCGCCAGCAGAACGCCGTCAATAAAAGAGACATGGTTTGGGGTGATCAGTACCTTTTGCTGGTACAGCGCCTGCGTGTCACCGGTAAGCCTTACCCGATACAATCCTTTGAATAGCAGTCTAAAAAATCCCAAAAGCATAACAACTCCGTTTGACCGGTTAATCAGTCAAAGCAGGTTACACGAGAAGCGGCGGGAAATGCAGTGTGGGGAGCGGAATTCAGGACAAAAAAAACCTGCGCATCCGCGCAGGTCGGTGCAAGATAATCAGTACGAAGAGCGTACGTAAAAAACTCACCAATCAATACCTCTGGGATCCTGATTGTCTCGTTTTTTCCTCCACCGGTGCCAGCCATAAAACGCAAGGGAATAAGCCTAAGTGCAACCAGTTATTGCTATTTTCGCTAACTGTAACAACGGCAGCGGCAGGCAAAAAAAAACCTGCGCATCTGCGCAGGCTGGTGTAATTAGAGTGGTCAACCTGAAGTCGACTCCACCTATCAATACCTCTGGGATAGCCAGAGTATCAATGCACTGAATGGGTTAACCAGCGAACATTCGCAACAGCTAATCGCAAAGTGTAAGCAAAGGTGTGAATTATCGTTTCCCGGTATCATTCTCCGTTCCCCTGTGGGTAACTATTTCACCGGCAACGCTAATCTGCATCACAATTACATTAACCTGAAACGACCAGGCCTTGAATCTGCCGCGCTTTCCCGTACCATAACCGGTATGTAAACGCTTACCCTGGGAAAGGTCTGGTATGGCGACCATTAAGGATGTAGCCCGACTCGCAGGCGTTTCTGTCGCTACCGTCTCCCGCGTGATTAACAATTCACCGAAAGCCAGTGAAGCCTCGCGCCAGTCAGTAGGCGCGGCGATGGAAACGCTAAATTATCACCCCAACGCCAACGCCCGCGCGCTGGCGCAGCAGTCAACGGAAACCGTCGGCCTGGTGGTGGGTGATGTCTCCGACCCCTTCTTCGGCGCGATGGTCAAAGCCGTCGAGCAGGTTGCCTACAATACCGGCAATTTTTTGCTGATCGGCAACGGCTATCACAGCCTTCACAAAGAGTGTCAGGCGATTGAACAGCTGATCCGCCACCGCTGCGCTGCGCTGGTGGTTCATGCCAAAATTATCCCCGACGACGAGCTGGCCTCGCTGATGAAGCAAATCCCCGGCATGGTGCTGATTAACCGCATCCTGCCCGGCTTCGAGCAGCGCTGCGTGGCGCTGGATGACCGCTACGGCGCGTGGCTCGCTACCCGCCACCTGATTCAGCAGGGGCACACCCGTATCGGCTATCTCTGCTCAAACCACGCCATTTCCGATGCCGAAGATCGGCTGCAGGGCTACTATTCGGCGTTAAAAGAGAGCAACCTGCCGTGCAACGATCGGCTGGTGACCTTTGCCGAACCCGATGAGAGCGGCGGCGAACTGGCTATGACCGAGCTGCTGGGCCGCGGCAGAAATTTTACCGCCGTCGCCTGCTATAACGACTCAATGGCCGCCGGCGCGATGGGCGTCCTGAACGATAACGGGATTGATGTGCCGCGCGAGATTTCGCTGATTGGTTTTGATGACGTGCTGATTTCACGCTACGTGCGGCCGCGGCTGACTACCGTGCGCTATCCGATTATCACCATGGCGACTCAGGCCGCTGAGCTGGCATTAGCGCTGGCGGAACATCGGCCTCCGCCGGAGATAACGCATCTTTTCAGCCCTACGCTGGTCCGCCGTCACTCGGTGATTGCGCCTCTCGATAGCGACAAATCGTAGCGGTATAAACTGACGGCGGCGGCCGGATAATCCAGGCCTTCGCCGATGTACTGCCAGCCGAAACGTTCATAAAAATCGCGGCAGGCGGAGTAGAGAAACAGCTCGCCATAGCCCTGCTTTCGGGCATAGTCGATAACGTGCTGCTGTAGTTTCCCGGCCAGCCCCTGCCCGCGCGCTTCAGGAGCCACGTAGAGCGCCGCCATCCATGGATAAAGGTCCTGACGGCTGATTAAATCGCAGCGCCACAGGCCGACGGTGCCTAACAGCGTCTCCCCCTCAGCGGCAATAAAGGTCATAGGCAGCGCCCCTGGCGTCTGGCTATGCCCGACAATACTGGCGAAGAACGCCTGCGGCAGCGTTTCACCGCCAAAAGCCCGCCATAGCCATTCCGTCACGCGTGAAGCGTGCTGCGGCGCGGCGTAGAGGGGTTGGATCATCACACCAGCTTCCCCTGAAAAATAGGCACCGATTCAAAGAGGTAGCCATCAAAGTCCGGCGCGTCTTCATCGGACAGCTCCAGCAGACTGTTTTTAACGTTTTCGAGATGCTGCCACATAGCCTGCCAGGCCCCCATCACATCGCGACGACGCAGGGCGGCGAGAAGCGTTTGCCGATCGCCGAGCCACTTCAGGCGATACGCCCGGCTGGCAATATGCACGTTGAACTGCTGCCACAGCGGGCTGCTGTCCATCTGCAGCCAGATGCGCTCGACCGTCGCCAGCAGCATCTGATTTTGCGTCGCGCCGGCCAGCACCAGGTGAAACAGCCGGGCGTTGTCCTGGCTGGTATCGTTAGCGGCAATGGCCCGCTGCTCCTGCTCGATAATGCGCTTCAGGTTATCGATATCGGCGCGGGTGGCCATTTTGGCGGCAAAGGCGGCGATGTTGCTCTCCAGCAGCTGGCGGGCCTGCAGGATTTCGAAGGGCCCGACGTCGCTGCTCAGCATCTGTTCTTCCTCACTATCGTCCTCGTGCGGGATGCGCATCACATACACCCCTGAGCCCTGGCGGATATCAACCGTCCCCTGCAGCTCCAGCATCAACAGCGCTTCACGGACGATGGTACGGCTCACGCCGTAGGTCTCGGCGATATTGCGTTCCGGCGGCAGGCGCGACCCGATAGGATAGCGCCCCTGCGCAATCTGTGCGCGTAAATCATCACCTATTTCCTGGTAGGGTTTCTTTTCCGGCGGAATGATAGCCTTCTCCACAATATCACCTGTGCGTTATGAGCCTGCGAGTCAATATCGGCCGCTATCTTAGCAAAATTTCAGCCCGGCTAGCGCCACTCATCATCAATATCCAGCGTCAATTCGCGACTCTCGCCAAGCTTACGGAACCAGCTGGCGGACGCCTTGGGCCGCCGGGCACGATTATTTTGCAGATCGATTTCAATCAGCCCGTAGCGGTTTTTAAAGGCGTTCATTGGCGAAACGTTATCGGTAAATGCCCATAGCATGTAACCCTGGCAGTTGGCTCCCGCTTCCCGCGCGCGCAGCGTCTGCCAAAGATGCTCGCTGATAAAACGGATCCGGTAGTCGTCGGCGATAGTGCCTTCGCTATTGCGAAACTGCCCTTCGTTTTCCACACCCATGCCGCTTTCCGCCACGAACCACGGAATATTGCGATAGTCCCGTTTGATCCGCATCGCCATATCAAAAATGATTTGCGGATAAATTTCCCAGCCGCGGGAGTGATTCATCCGTCGTCCCGGTAGTTCAAAGGGCTCATAGTAGTAAGCCGGATGGAACGGCGTCTGCGGGTGCCAGGCGCGCGATGGCGCTTTAACGCGATGCGGATAGTAAAGGTTAATCCCCAGCTCATCGACGGTGTTTTCGCGGATAATCGCCAGCTCTTCCGCTCGATAATCCCATGCAACCTCGTGCTGTTCGAGCAGGGCCAGCAGCTCGGGCGGGTATTCGCCGTGGACCAGCGGGTCGAGAAAAATCCGGTTATAGAACAGATCGTAGCGCTCGGCGGCGCGCACGTCATGCGGCGCTGTTGAGCGCGGGTACGTTACCTCCGGGTTAAGAATACAGCCTACCGTGCCGCGATAGCCTTTCTCGCGGAACAGCTGGACCACTTTTGCCGTCGCCAGCACCTTGTGGTGGTTCCACTGCATCCAGATGCCGGTATTCTGCTCGTAGGGCCAGCGCAGCGCGTCCAGGTAAACGCGGGTCTGCACGACGATCGGCTCATTGAAAGTAAACCAGCGCGTAACCTTGCGGTGATAGCGGGCGAAAACTTTCTCTGCATACTGCGTAAACAGCGCAACCACCTTTTTTGACGCCCAACCGCCGTACTGCTCCAGCAGATAGCCGGGGAGTTCATAGTGCTCAAGGCAGATCATCGGCTCGATGCCGTTGGCCAGCAGTTCATCGAACAACTGGTCGTAGTACGTCGCATAGGCTTCATCGACCGTGACGTTTTCATAATCGGTGAGAAAGCGCGACCAGTTTATCGACGTACGGTAGTGGGTGAGCCCGGCCAGCTTCATCAACTGCACATCTTCGCGGAAGCGGTTGATAAAATCCGTCGCCACAGCCGGACCGTAGCCGTTATGCCAGACGTGACGGTCGTTCTTGTACCAGAGATCGGGCCAGGAATCCTGACCCTCTTGCTTGCCGCTCCAGCCCTCGGTTTGCCACGCCGAAGCGGCGGCGCCGAGGATAAAGTCGCGGGGAATGGCCATCTTTACTGTCGTCATGGTGTCCTCATGCATTTTCGCTGGCTTGCGCGTTGTCCGCCTGACGCTGGGCGTTTGCCGCGCGACGGGAAGCAATTTTGACAAACGGCAGGTAGATAAGCACCGCGGTCAGGATGCAGATAAGCTGCGTCACCACCGCGCCCATCGAGCCCGCCGTTGACAGCCAGGCGTTGATCAGCGGCGGCGTGGTCCAGGGCACCATCACCACCGCTTTACCGGCAAAACCGGCGGCAGTCGCGAAGTAGCCGATGCTGCCGGTTACCAGCGGCGTAATAATAAAGGGGATCGCGAGGATCGGATTGAGCATGATCGGCATCCCGAAAATGACCGGTTCGTTGATATTGAACAGGCCCGGTCCAATCGACAGCTTGGCGATCTCTTTCATCTCTTTGCGTTTAGTGGCAATCATCACCGCAATCAGCAGACCAATCGTCAGTCCCGATCCGCCAATGCTCATATAGACATCCCAGAACGGCATGGTGATGATATTCGGCACTTCTTTGCCCTGCTCAAAGGCGCTCATATTGACGGTAATGGCTCCCAGCAGCAGCGGTTCGCGGATCGGTTTGATCATCTGATTACCGTGAATGCCGATAACCCAGAACAGCTGCGCGACAAACATCAGCAGCAGGATCCCCGGCAGGCTTTGCACCACCCGCTCCAGCGGCTGCTGCACCACCTGATAGACCGCGTCATACAGATACATGCCGGTCGCCTGATGAAAAATAAAGCCAAAGGTGGCAATCACCGTGGTGGTGATAATGGCCGGGATCAGCGCGGAAAATGATGCCGATACGTTGGGCGGCACGGTATCCGGCATCTTAATCTTCAGCCCCTTACGGCCCTCCAGCCAGCAGTAGATCTCCACCGACAGAATAGCGATAAACATGCCAAGGAACAGGCTGCGGGTATCGGAGAACTGGCGCAGCAGGACATCCTTCACTTCATGCATTTGCCCGTCGACCATCATCTCGACGGTGGTCGGCGTGACGCAGATAAAGCAGATCACCGCCAGCAGTCCGGGGAACAGGCTCTTAATGCCGTTAATCCGCCCCAGCTCAATGCCAATAAGGAACACCGCGCCAATATTGAGAAAGTTAAGGGTGGCGTAGTTGATCGCGCTGGTAATAGGTTTGAGCGCCGCCAGAAAAGAGAGCGCCTGAAAGCTGGCGAGGCCGTTTTTTGGATCCAGCACCATATTGGAGATCAGCACCGAAAAGGCGCCAACGATGATCACCGGCATCAGGGTAATAAAGGCGGATTTTATCGCCATGATGTAGCGGTAGCTGTTGAATTTCGTGGCGAAACTCCCCAGTGAGTCGATCAGTTTGTCCTGCAATGCCATAGAGGATACCTCAGTTTTAAGGGCTTTTAGCGCACCAGGTGTACAGCCAAACACCTATTGGCATACCAAAAAATAGCCACTGGTGAGAATAAGTTCTGTGATTAAGCTCCCAACTCGTTTATTGGTATTCCAGAAAGGCGGAAATTGGCATACCGCATTTGCAGTTTTATTTTCCGCGCGATCAATTCCTGTAAAAGCGTGATCGCGATAGTTTTTTGCGCCGCCATCAAGCCATATCCCCCTGAATGTCTGTGATAAACTGCGGGTTACCACGTGATATCAGGAATCGGATGAATGGCTACAATGCTGGATGTCTCAATTCGCGCAGGCGTCTCTAAAGCGACGGTTTCCCGCGTGTTGAACGGCACGGGTCAGGTGAAAGAGAGCACCCGCCAACAGGTTTTTAAGGCGATGGAAGAGCTGGGCTATCGGCCTAATTTTCTCGCCCGCTCGCTGGCGAACCGCACCAGCAACAGTATCGGACTGGTGGTTTCTACCTTTGACGGCTTCTATTTTGGCCGCCTGCTGCAGCAGGCTTCCCGCCAGACGGAAGCCTGGGGTAAACAGCTGATCGTTACCGACGGCCACGATGCGCCGGAACGTGAAGAAGAGGCGGTGCAGATGCTGGCCGACCGCCAGTGCGATGCTATCGTGCTTTACACCCGCCATATGAGCGAAAAGAAAATCATGTCGCTGATTGAATCCATCGACATGCCGCTGGTGGTGATTAACCGTGATGTAAGCCAGGCGAGAGAGCGCTGCGTGTTTTTCGAACAGCAAGATGCAGCGTTTCAGGCGGTGGAATATCTGATAACCCAGGGCCATCGCGATATCGCCTGTATTACCGTACCGATGCACACGCCGACGGGTAAAGCTCGCCTGGAAGGCTATCGTAACGCGTTGAAAAAGCACGGCATTAAGTGGGATCCGGCGAAAGTGAAATACGGCGACTCCACCATGAGCCGCGGCTATGAACTCTGCTGCGAGCTGCTGGAAGAGAAAACGCCGTTTAGCGCGCTGTTTTCCTGTAACGATGATATGGCGCTGGGCGCTTCGAAGGCGCTGCACCAGGCAGGGCTGCGGATCCCGCAGGATATTTCGCTGTTTGGCTTTGATGACGCGCCGAGCGCTAAATGGCTGGAACCTGGGCTATCGACGGTCTATCTGCCGATCGATAACATGATCACCACCGCTATCGATCAGGCGATCAAGCTGGCTAACGGTCAGCCGATCGAAACCATACCGCCGTTTACCGGCAAACTGGTGCTGCGCGAGTCGGTCACCACCGGGCCGTATTACGCATAATTAGCGGGCCCGATAAGCAAAGCGCCATCGGGCAGCGCCTTACAGCTGCTCGAGCGCCAGCAGCTCTTCGATAGTCTGACGGCGGCGGATCAGCCGCGCTTTACCGTTGTCGAACAGCACTTCCGGCAGTAGCGGACGACTATTGTAGTTTGAGGACATCGACGCGCCGTAAGCGCCGGTATCGTGCAGCACCAGATAATCGCCCGGCACCACCGCAGGCAGCAGGCGGGTTTCCACTTTCCCTCCCTCCTGCTGGGTAAAGACATCGCCCGATTCGCACAGCGGCCCGGCCACCACGGTTTCTATCTCCGCTGCGGCGCTCAGATCGCGGCCGTCCGCGGCCAGAGCGGTAATATGGTGATAGCTGCCGTACATCGCCGGACGCATCAAATCATTAAAACCGGCGTCAATCAGCACGAAGTGGCGGCTGCCCATCTCTTTTACGCTGCGAACCTGAGAAACCAGCACGCCGGATTCCGCCACCAGGAAGCGACCCGGTTCGATCTCAAGCGCGACCGGATGGCCCAAGTGTTTAGCGACCTGTTCACGCGCCGCGTTCCACAGGCCGAAATAGTGATCGGTATCGATCGCCTCTTCGCCTTCGCGGTAAGGGATCGACAGCCCGCCGCCGGCGGAGATCGCCTGCAGATCCTGACCGAATTCGACAACCTGACGCACCATCGCGCCGCAGACCTGCTCCAGGTGGCCGTAGTCTACGCCGGAGCCGATATGCATATGAATTCCCACCAGCTGTAGCTGATAACGACGCATCACTTCCAGCGCCGCCGTTAAATGACTGTGCCAGATGCCGTGCTTGCTGTTTTCGCCGCCGGTATTGGTTTTTTGGCTATGACCGTGACCGAACCCCGGGTTAACCCGCAACCAGACGCGATGGCCCGGTGAAACTTCGCCCAGCTGGCTCAGCATATCAATTGAGCCGGCGTTGACCGGGATCTGCAGTTCTTTCACCCGCGCCAGGGTTGCATCGTCGATCAGATCAGCGGTAAAGACGATATCTTCCGGATGCTGATGCGGATCGTATCCGGCAGCCAGCGCGCGCTCGATCTCGCCCAACGACACCGAATCCACCTTCACGCCCTGCTCGCGCATCAGGCGAAGGATGTGGATATTCGAGCAGGCCTTCTGCGCAAAACGCACTACGTCGAACTTGCTCAACTGAGCAATCTGGCGGCGGATAATTTGCGCGTCGTAGACCCAAACCGGGCAGCCGAACTCGGCGGGCAAACGCAGCAGATTGTCTGCGTTCAGGTCGGTATTGGTGGCGTAAAGCGAGTGTGGCATAAAGAACTCCGGTGCTGTGTGTGCGTTATCTCTGTTTTTTTACGATTACGCCACAGCGCGTGGGGAATAAAAAATATCGTTTTATTGCCAGTCTATGCAAAAATGATATGGCTTGCGTTACTTAAGGAACACTCATGCCCGCCGTTAATCTGCGTCATATTGAAATCTTCCATGCCGTCATGACCACCGGCAATCTGACCGAGGCCGCAAGAATGCTGCATACCTCGCAGCCGACCGTCAGCCGCGAGCTGGCGCGTTTTGAAAAGGTGCTGGGATTAACGCTGTTCGCCCGCGCCCGCGGCCGTCTGCAGCCAACGGTTCAGGGTTTACGCCTGTTTGAAGAGGTGCAGCGCTCCTGGTACGGCCTGGACAGAATCGTCAGCGCTGCGGAAAGCCTGCGCGAGTTCCGCCAGGGCGAACTGTCGGTCGCCTGTCTGCCGGTATTTTCCCAATCATTCCTGCCGCTACTGCTGGAGCCTTTTTTGACGCGCTACCCGGAGGTCAGCCTGCAAATCGTCCCGCAGGAGTCACCGCTGCTGGAGGAGTGGCTTTCCGCCCAGCGCCACGATCTGGGATTGACGGAGACCCTGCATACTCCCGCCGGAACCGAGCGTACGCCCCTGTTGACCCTGAATGAAGTGTGCGTATTGCCGCAGGGCCATCCGCTTGCCGCTAAGCAAGTATTAACGCCTGCAGACTTTAATGGTGAAAACTATATTAGCCTGTCGCGCACCGACAGCTACCGTCAGCTGCTCGATGCGCTGTTTCATGAACATCAGGTGAAACGGCGGATGGTGGTGGAAACGCACAGCGCCGCCTCCATTTGCGCTATGGTGCGCGCCGGAGTCGGCATTTCAGTGGTTAACCCGCTCACCGCGCTCGATTATGCCGGGAACGGCGTGGTGGTCCGACGCTTTAGCGTTGAAGTGCCTTTTACCGTAAGCCTGGTTCGCCCGCTCCACCGACCGGGATCCGCGCTGGTCGATGCGTTTGCACTGCATTTGCAAAACAGCATGTCTCGCATCCTGACCCCGCTCGAAGCGGTACTTACGAAAGCATAAACTCCACCGCGTCCGCCGCATGAATCGCTGTGGTATCAAACACCGGCAGCGGACTGCTCTCTTCCGGTACCAGCAGGCCGATTTCGGTGCAGCCAAAAATGACCCCTTCCGCCCCCTGCTCCGCCAGAGCGTCAATGACCTGCAGATAGTAGTCGCGTGAATGCGCGTTAAAGACGCCGAGGCACAGTTCATCAAAAATGATCTGGTTAATCCGCGTGCGATCTTCAGCTTCCGGAATCAGCGTATCAATAGCAAACTGCTGCTGCAGGCGGCCGCGATAAAAATCCTGTTCCATGGTATAGCGCGTGCCTAATAGCGCAACGCGGCGCTGGCCCTTTGCGATAATCGCTCGTCCGGTAGCGTCGGCAATATGCAAAAACGGCACGTCGCAGCGCGTTTCTATCGCCTGCGCGACTTTATGCATGGTGTTGGTACACAGGACGATCCCTTCGGCGCCCGCCTGCTGCAGGCCGAAGGCCGCCTGCGCGAGGATCTCGCCCGCGCGTTCCCAGTCGCCGTTTGACTGACAGGCTTCAATTTCGTGGAAATCGACGCTGTGCAACAGCAGGCTGGCGGAGTGCAGACCGCCGAGGCGTGATTTAATACCTTCATTTATCAACCGGTAGTAAGGAATCGTTGATTCCCAGCTCATACCGCCTAACAGACCAATCGTTTTCATCATCCCTCCTTGTGTGAGTTTTTCAGTAGAACAAAGTTGTGATCGACTTTCCACTTCTCCCGACGATCGTTTCCTTTTTCAGGATTATGGGATAGATTAAATGAAACATTGTTTCATTTAATCACAGGACCATCGGATGTTTATTTTTCATAAAGAGACCACCCTTGAAGATCTGGGTAATGGCGTCACGCGCCGCATTCTTGCGCACGATGGCAAAATGATGGCGGTTGAAGTGAACTTCGAACAAGGCGCCATTGGGCCGATGCATAACCACCCCCATGAACAGCTTACCTACGTGCTCTCAGGCGAGTTCGAGTTCACCATCGGTGATGAAAAGCACGTGGTCAGCGCCGGCGATACGCTCTACAAGAAACCGGAAATTATGCACGGCTGCGTTTGCCTCAAGGCGGGAACGCTGCTGGATACCTTCACCCCTGTTCGTCAGGATTTTCTGCAAAAGTAGCTCTTCATCTCCAGGGCATGCCGCGCATGCCCACCATTTTCTGAACTTTTCCGCTACAAATAATTGTCATAAAGTATGTCGCACCGCAATGATTAGCAGCGCAAGCAATTTCGCCTGACCAGCCTCTCTCCGTCGGACTCTCATCCGTATCTCTGACCTCTCATCTCTGCAAAATGCGCGCTCCAGCACCTTTTTGAAACATCGTTTCGACTTTGATCACATTTCCGCGATCAACCGAATGACTCCGTAATAAATAGCAATAAAATAAAATTAAAACGGCGTTTTACAAAATCAGGACACCGGGTAAGACAAAATCAAAAAACACATGTTCTTCAGGGATAAGAAGAAAGAAAAGTTTTAACCAATCAACCATCGCCAGGGAAGGATTTACCGCTGACATACCAGGAACGCATTAACTTTCCGGCGGCACGGGCCGCGGGAAAGGCAGTAACCCCGAATCCGTATTACAAACTCGTAAGCCAGGTAGGTATGTATGAATGAAAACAAAATGCTGGGATTGGCATGGATATCGCCCTACATCATAGGGTTGATAGTCTTTACCGCCTTTCCCTTTGTTTCATCTTTCTTCCTCAGTTTCACTGAGTACGATTTGATGAGTCCACCGGTGTTTAACGGCATCGAAAACTATCGCTACATGCTGACCGAAGATGGCCTCTTCTGGAAATCCATGGGCGTGACGTTCGCGTATGTCTTTTTAACCATCCCGTTAAAACTGGCTTTCGCTCTGGGGATCGCGTTTGTCCTCAACTTTAAGCTGCGCGGCATCGGTTTTTTCCGTACCGCCTACTACATCCCGTCGATACTGGGTAGCTCGGTGGCGATTGCCGTATTGTGGCGCGCGCTGTTTGCTATCGACGGCCTGCTGAACAGCTTTATCGGCGTGCTCGGCTTCGACCCGGTCAACTGGCTCGGCGAGCCTTCGCTGGCCCTGATGTCCGTTACCCTGCTGCGCGTCTGGCAGTTTGGCTCAGCGATGGTCATCTTCCTTGCGGCGCTGCAGAACGTTCCACAATCACAATATGAAGCGGCGATGATCGATGGCGCTTCAAAATGGCAGATGTTTATGAAGGTCACGGTGCCGCTAATCACACCAGTGATTTTCTTCAACTTCATCATGCAGACTACCCAGGCGTTCCAGGAGTTTACCGGCCCGTACGTCATCACCGGAGGCGGCCCAACCTACTCCACCTATCTGTTCTCGCTCTATATCTACGACACCGCCTTTAAGTACTTCGATATGGGCTACGGTGCAGCGCTGGCATGGGTGCTGTTCCTGGTGGTCGCGGTGTTTGCCGCCATTGCGTTTAAGTCTTCGAAATATTGGGTGTTCTACTCCGCCGATAAGGGAGGCAAAAATGGCTGATATCCAACAAATCACTGAAGCAAGGGACGTCGCTGAACGTGAAGTCGCGCGGACGCTGCGCCGTGAAAAAATAAGCCGCTCGATTCGCTATGTGATCCTGCTGTTCGTCGGCCTGCTGATGCTCTACCCGCTGGTATGGATGTTCTCGGCGTCGTTCAAACCGAACCATGAGATCTTCACCACCCTGAGTCTGTGGCCTGCCCACGCGACCTGGGATGGCTTTATCAACGGCTGGAAAACCGGCACCGAGTACAACTTCGGCCACTACATGCTGAACACCTTTAAGTATGTGATCCCGAAAGTGCTGCTGACCATTATCTCCTCCACCATCGTGGCCTACGGCTTTGCCCGCTTCGAAATCCCGTGGAAGAAATTCTGGTTCGCTACGCTGATCACCACCATGCTCCTGCCGAGCACCGTACTGCTGATCCCGCAGTATCTGATGTTCCGCGAAATGGGCATGCTGAACAGCTATCTGCCGCTGTACCTGCCGCTGGCCTTCGCCACTCAGGGGTTCTTCGTCTTCATGCTGATTCAGTTCCTGCGCGGCGTTCCGCGCGACATGGAAGAAGCGGCGCAGATTGACGGCTGCAACTCCATTCAGGTGCTGTGGTACGTGGTGGTGCCAATTCTGAAACCGGCGATTATCTCGGTGGCGCTGTTCCAGTTCATGTGGTCCATGAACGACTTTATCGGTCCGCTGATTTACGTCTACAGCGTGGATAAATACCCCATCGCGCTGGCGCTGAAAATGTCCATCGACGTCACGGAAGGCGCTCCGTGGAACGAAATTCTGGCAATGGCGAGTATCTCCATTCTGCCGTCCATCATCGTGTTCTTCCTGGCACAACGCTACTTCGTACAGGGCGTTACCAGCAGCGGAATTAAAGGTTAAGAGGGAAATATCATGGCTGAAGTTATTTTCAACAAACTGGAAAAGGTCTACTCCAACGGCTTCAAGGCGGTACATGGTATCGATCTGAAAATCGCGGACGGCGAGTTTATGGTTATCGTTGGGCCGTCCGGCTGCGCCAAATCGACCACCCTGCGCATGCTGGCTGGACTGGAAACTATCAGCGGCGGCGAAGTGCGGATCGGCGAAAAAATCGTGAATAATCTCGCGCCAAAAGCGCGCGGCATTGCGATGGTGTTCCAGAACTACGCGCTCTATCCGCATATGACGGTGCGCGAGAACCTCGCCTTCGGCCTGAAGCTGAGCAAGCTGCCAAAAGACCAGATTGAGGCCCAGGTAAACGAAGCGGCGAAAATCCTTGAGCTGGAAGAACTGCTGGATCGCCTGCCGCGTCAGCTCTCCGGCGGACAGGCACAGCGCGTAGCGGTTGGCCGCGCGATTGTGAAGAAACCGGATGTATTCCTGTTCGATGAACCGCTCTCTAACCTTGACGCCAAGCTGCGCGCCTCAATGCGTATTCGTATTTCCGACCTGCATAAGCAGCTGAAAAAATCCGGTAAACCGGCGACCACCGTCTACGTCACCCACGATCAGACCGAGGCGATGACCATGGGCGACCGCATCTGCGTGATGAAGCTGGGCCATATCATGCAGGTGGATACCCCGGACAACCTCTATCACAAGCCGAAAAACATGTTTGTGGCCGGGTTTATCGGCGCGCCGGAGATGAATATTCGTCCCAGCCAGCTGGTTGAGCAAGCGGGTCGCCTGCATCTGACCGTTGGCGACGGGCTGCTGCCGCTAAATGACCGACTGCAGAGCAAGGTCGACACCCATAAGAACCAGCAGGTGTTCTTTGGCGTGCGTCCGGAATTTGTCTCCATCTCCGATGAACCGTTTGCTGAAGGCTCCTGCCCCGGCGAGATGGTGCGCGTGGAAAACATGGGCCATGAATTCTTCGTCTACCTGAAGGTGGCCGATTATGAACTGACCGCCCGCGTGCCTTCAGATGAAGCGAAGCCAATGATTGAGAAAGGACTTCATCGCACGGTGCATTTCAAATTCGATCTCAACAAGTGTCATATCTTTGACGCCAAAACTGAACAGAACATCTCTCTGTGAACCCTGGAGTATTAAAATGAAAAAAGTGCTTTTAAGCGCCGCAATCTCCGCCACTTTGGGCCTTACCGCGTTGCCTTCTATGGCAAAGGATGTCGACCTGCGTATGTCATGGTGGGGCGGCAACGGCCGTCACCAGGTGACCCTCAAGGCGCTGGAAGAGTTTCATAAACAAAACCCGGATATCAACGTTAAAGCGGAATATACCGGCTGGGACGGCCATCTTTCGCGCCTGACCACGCAAATCGCCGGCGGTACCGAGCCGGACGTGATGCAAACTAACTGGAACTGGCTGCCAATCTTTTCGAAAAACGGCGAAGGCTTCTACGATCTCAACAAGATGAAGGACGTGATCGACCTGAGCCAGTTTGATGCCAAAGAGCTGCAAACCACCACGGTAGACGGCAAGCTTAACGGTATACCTATTTCCGTGACCGCGCGCGTCTTCTATTTTAACGATGAAACCTGGAAAAAAGCGGGCGTCGAGTACCCGAAAACCTGGGACGAGCTGATGGCGGCGGGTAAAACCTTTGAGAGCAAGCTGGGCAAACAGTATTACCCGGTCGTGCTGGAGCACCAGGACACTCTGGCGCTGCTCAATTCATATATGATTCAGAAGTACAACCAGCCGGCTATCGATGAAAAAACCAAGAAATTCTCCTACAGCAAAGAGCAGTGGGTCGAATTCTTCCAGATGTATAAAAAGCTTATCGACAGCCACGTGATGCCGGACACCAAGTACTATGCCTCGTTCGGTAAGAGCAACATGTATGAAATGAAGCCGTGGATTCAGGGCGAGTGGGCGGGGACCTATATGTGGAACTCCACTATTAACAAATACTCCGACAACCTGAAGCCGCCGGCGAAGCTGGAGCTGGGCAGCTATCCGATGCTGCCGGGCGCTACCGACGCAGGTCTGTTCTTTAAACCTGCGCAGATGCTCTCCATTGGTAAATCCACCAAAAATCCGGAAGCGGCGGCGAAGGTGATCAACTTCCTGCTGAACAGTAAAGAAGGGGTTGAGACGCTGGGTCTTGAGCGCGGCGTGCCGCTGAGCAAAGTGGCGGTGCAATACCTGACCGAAAACGGCGCGATCAAAGAGGACGATCCGGCGGTATCGGGCCTGCGCCTGGCGCAGTCCCTGCCGGCCAAACTCTCGGTGTCGCCGTACTTTGATGACCCGCAGATCGTCGCCCAGTTCGGCACCTCTCTGCAGTACATCGACTACGGGCAGAAAACCGTGGAAGAGACGGCAATTGACTTCCAGCGTCAGTCTGACCGCATCCTGCGCCGCGCGATGCGCTAATTGCCTGTTATCGGAACCTACCCCGCAGCTCCGGCTGCGGGGTATTTTTTTAGCAAGGAGTGAAGTGAATCATGAAAGGCAAAATCATCCCGCTGAGCTTTCTGCACACGCAGGACAGCGAAACCGGTCACCAGGTGATCCGGATGACGCCACCGCATGTTATCTGCCATCGCAACTATTTCTATCAAAAATGCTTTACCCGGGATGGCGGTAAGCTGATTTTCGGCGGCGCGTTTGAAGGCCACTGGAACTACTATTTACTCGATATCGCCGGCCAGCAGGCGACCCAGCTCACCGACGGGCCGGGCGATAACACCTTTGGCGGTTTCCTTTCCGCCGACGACCGGTCGCTGTGGTATGTGAAAAACAACCAGCAGCTGCGCCGCGTGGATCTGGCCTCGCTGGAGGAACAGGTCGTATATCAGGTGGATGACCAATGGGTAGCCTACGGAACCTGGGTCGCCAACAGCGATTGCAGTCAGATGGTCGGAATCGAAATCAAAAAAAGCGACTGGCAGCCGTTGACCGACTGGGGCAAGTTCCGCGCATTCTACTTCACCGAGCCGGAGTGCCGGTTGATTAATATCGATCTGCGCAGCGGCGAACAGCGCGTGGTATTGCAGGAAAAACGCTGGCTCGGCCACCCGATTTACCGCCCGTTTGACGACAGCACCATCGCCTTCTGCCATGAAGGTCCGCGCGATGCTATCGATGCCAGAATGTGGCTTATCAACGCTGACGGCAGCAACATGCGCAAGGTTCGCCAGCACCAGCCGGGTGAGAGCTTTACGCACGAATTCTGGGTACCGGATGGCTCCGCGCTTTACTATGTCGCGCATCAGGAAAACGATCCGCATCGCTATCTGTATCGCGCCGACCCGGCAACGCTGGAAAATCGCCAGTTGATGGCGATTCCTCCGTGTTCGCATCTGATGAGCAATCACGATGGCAGCCTGGTGGTCGGCGACGGCGCGCCGCACAGCACCGGCGATATCCAGCTTAACGATCCGTTTATTTGGGTGTTTGATATTGCCGCCGATAGGCAGACCGCCGTGTGCCGCCACGACTCTACGTGGAAAGTGATTGAGGGCGAGCGTCAGGCGACGCATCCGCATCCGTCGTTTTCACCGGATAACCGCTGGGTGCTGTTTACCTCCGATAAAGAGGGTATGCCCGCGCTGTATCTGGCGGAGGTGTAGTGATTCGGCAACGTCCCGGCTCGCGCGATGCTTAGCCGGGCTACCGCCGTCAGCGATCCCGCTGCCCGGATAGATGCACAAGCGTCGATTCCGGGAAATTATGCCACTCTGCGCGCTGCTCCCGGGGGCGGCGCAAAGCGCCTGCCCGGGCTACAGGTCAACAGCCGTCTGCGATCCCGTAGCCCGGACAGATGCGCAGCATCGCCTCCGGGAAACCTTATCCAGTACAGGCTCCGATTCTCTCCCCGGGGGCGGCGCAAAGCGCCTGCCCGGGCTACAGGTTAACAGCCCTCTGCGATCCCGTAGCCCGGGTAAGGCGTTTACGCCGCGACCCGGGAAGATGTCAGAAGAAATATTTAAATCGCACCCGCGCGCCGTAGCGTTCATCGGTATTACCGCTTTTCGCCGCCGATGAATCGAGCCATGACGCATAGGCCCCGAGATAAATATTAAAGTTCGGCATATCCATAATATTCGGCAGCTGCCAGGAAGTATGAATAGTATGGATGTCGTAGCGCCCCGGCGTCAGAATCGCGCAGTCGCCATCGCACTCCGCGCTCACGCCGGAAAGATTAAACTGGTCGATTTTGTTATGCGCATAGATATAGCCCAGCTCCACGCGATGCCATAAAGCGTTGATACCGGCGCTGAAATCCTTTTCATCCGCCGCGTCCAGATACGCGGTGCTCAGGTTCACCACCGCTCCGTCCTCGGCATCAGTCTTCAGCGTATTCCAGCTCATGGTCATACCGTAGCCGGTGCGGCTGGACTGATCGACCCAGCGCCCGTTCTGATTCTGATAGCCGTAAGCATTGTTAACGAGGTTACTCTCCATTGCTGCCGCCACCGACCAGGGGCCAGACTGCCAGGACGCCACCGGACGCACGTACACCACGTTTTTACGATTATCGAGCGCGTTGCCGTGATAGTTCTGATCGACAAACAGCGAGCTGCCGTCCTCCACCAGCGTATTCACCTCAAAATACCAGTTATCGATATTTTTACTCAGCAGGAAATTGCCGCCGCTGCTGCTGCGTCCGCGCCCCTCTTTCATCATATAAATATAGCCGTAGCCGTCGCTATATAGATCGTTGGCCGTGTTGCCGGAATATTCAATAAAGGTATCCTGATTAAGCGGGAACATATCGTAGGCTTCAAAACGACCGATTTTAATTTTCCAGTCATCCTGCTGACCGAAGAAAAATGCGGCATCATCAAGATTCATTTTGCCATTCATATCCGCCAGCGGCTGTACGCTGAATCCGGCATATTTACCGTTAGCCCCTTTGCGTAATCCATCAAAGCCCAAAAGAATGCGGCCGTTAATATCCCAGCGTTCCTTATCTCCCGGCGCCCAGTTTTTATTGGCACTGGTTTTCACCGACGTCAGGCTACCGGTACGACTGGCGCCGTCCATATTAAACTCAACGTCGCCATAGAATTTTAATTCACCATAATCATTAAGCTGTAAAGCAGGTTTAGCCGGTGCGGCGCTGGCCACCGTGGCCGCTGGCGTTTCCTGACCTTTCAGCGCGCGGATTTCTGCCTCCGCGCTGGCCGCCCGCTGCTCGGTCGCCTTTAGCCGTTGTTCCATTTGCGCCAGCCGTTCCTCAAGAGATAACGGCGCCTGTGCATTAGCCAGAGGGGTAAATAAAGACGTCAGAACACACCCGACCCAGATTTTATTCATCGGAAAACCCTTTATTATTTAGTTAAATGATATTTTTTATTTTATGGGTAAAGCACGATAATAATAACCCGTCCATCCTCGCAGACGGGTTATTAACGATCATTCAATAATTATTATTCCAGCTGCCACGCTCCTGCTTCAGTTAAATACGCCGAACCGCTCCAGGCAAATAGCGATAATTCACGGCGAGTGGCATCCGGATATATACGACTACTCAGACAGGCCTCGCCATCATTAACAAACACTTCGACGGAAGAGCTATCGAAAAATACCCTCAGCTTCAGATCGGCCCCCTCGGTCAATGGGACGCTGCGAGTGCCGCACAGGCCATACTGCGGATAATGCCGCTCCAGCACAAGGCGCTGCATCTGCGCATCCACGTAAACGCGCAGACCATCGCCTAAGCTCAGGCCATACTGCTCTGCGTTGCTGCTGGCGCAGTCCCAGTGGAGGATCGCTTCCATCGCCTCGCAGTTTTCCACCATCGTGGTCTGCTGGTTCTTCAGCGTCGTCACCGGCCATGGGAAGCTGGCGCCACGCATGCTCTCGACCTCTTTCGCCGGACGCATTTGTAGCCGATTATCCGCGCTCAGGCTCAGTTCACGCGGCAGCGAAAGCATGCCCGCCCATCCATCCTGCTGCTCCGGCAACGGCGATTCCCACATATCCAGCCAGCCGATGACAATGCGGCGGCCGTCGGGAGTGAGGAAGCTTTGCGGGGCATAAAAATCATGCCCGTGATCCATTTCCACAAACGCCCCCTCGCGCACAAACGCCTGTCCCGGCTGCCATTCACCGAGCAGATAACCGCTCTGGAACAGGTTGCGGTTTTGATAGCCTTTAGCCGCCAGCCCCTGCGGAGAGAACATCAGAATATGCTTGCCGTTGAGGGTGAAGAAGTCCGGGCATTCCCACATGTAGCCCATCTCTTTTTCCGCCTCGTCGAGGACGCCGGCATCCTGCCACTGGCGCAGGTCGGCTGAACGATACAGCCGCACCTGGCCGGTATCGCCATCGCGAGCGCCGACGATCATGTACCAGCTCTCCCCTTCTCGCCACACTTTCGGGTCGCGGAAATGGTGCATACCCGGCGGGGTGTCGACCACAATCCCCTGACGTTCGAAGTGAATGCCGTCGCGACTGGTCGCCAGACACTGCACCTGATAAAGATTGGCTTCGTCGCTCGGATCGCCGTGGAATTTGTGCCCGGTATAAATTAGCGCCAGCGTATCGCCATCCACCACCGCCGAGCCGGAGAAGCAGCCGTCTTTATCCTCCGGGCCTTCCGGGGCCAGCGCCACCGGCAGATGCTCCCAGTGCACCAGATCCTTGCTGCGCGCGTGGCCCCAGTGCATCGGCCCCCATTTGGTAGAGTACGGATGGTGCTGGTAAAACGCGTGATACCAGCCGTCAAACCAGACCAGGCCATTAGGATCGTTGATCCAGCCCGCGCGGGCGGCCAGGTGGTAGCGCGGATACCAGCGCAGGTTCAGCTTTTCATGTTTAGCCTGCAGTTCTTGCTCAGCCCGGGAAATGGAATAGGTCATATTCATTACTCTTTTGATTCAGATAGCGGAAGTTTGCGGCATCAGCGGGTCCGCAGAGGACTTGCTTGAACGCAACAAGAAGATGGAGATAAAGGTGGTGCAGAACACCAGCAGTCCCATAATCAGATAGGACTGGGCGAAGCCGTATTTCTCATAGCTATAACCCGCCAGCGGCGACAGGACGGTGGCGATAACCGAGCTGGTGCAGGCAAAGCCGACCAGGTAGAGCGTGGATGAAAGACGCTTATCGAAGTTTAAGCTGTTGTATTTAAAGATGGAGACCAGCAGCACCGGCAGTTCGACCGCGTGCAGCAGTTTCGTGATGGAGATTAGCAGCGGCCCTTCCACCAGTCCGGAAGCCACCATCCGCATGGCCATCACCATCCCGGCGAAGATCAGGCCGTTTTTCGCACCAATACGGTTAACCAGCCACGGCGCGCAGAACATACCGGCGGCCTCCAGGAACACCTGGAACGAGTTCAGATAGCCGTACATCTCATTACCTTCCTGCAGCGTCGGAAACTGGGAGGAGAAGTAGACCGGGAACTGCTGGTCATATACGCCGTAAATACAGGTACCAATCACGAAGAAGACCAGCGCCCAAAAGCGCGGCAGGGTCAGCAGACGCAGAGCATCTTCCAGCGTCACTTTACCGCCCGATACCGCTTCCTGCATGGCGTGCGGCGCAGAAGAGACCCGCAGGCGCGCCAGGAGAATGAAGAATACCAGGCCAGAGCAGCTGGCGACGGCGAAGTTTAAATGCGGGTTAATGTTGAACAGTAATCCGGCGAAGAACGTCGCCACCGCCCAGCCCAGCGATCCCCACATCCGTGCTTTACCAAATTCAAACTGGCTCTGGCGCGCGACGCGCTCGGTGTAGGACTCCAGCACGCCGATGCCGCCGTTGAAGGTCAATCCAATATAAATCCCGCCGAAAATACTGCCGAGTAACACGTTAATTTTCAGCAGATAGCCAAACACCATGTAGGCCGGCCCGGAGAGGATCAGCAGTACGGTAATGTACCAGAGCAGATTTTTCCGCAAGCCGAGCTTGTCCTGAATAAAGCCGTAACACACCTGCGCAAAAAGCGCGGAGACCGAAAGCACCGAAAAGATAATCCCGGTATCCCCCGGCTTAAGGCCCACTTCCTGGTGCAGCCAGATAGAGAGCAGCGAGCCTGAAGAGGACCAGGTCACGAAAAAGAAAAACAGTAACGCACTGAGTAACGGATAGCTGTGAGAGTGATGCGCTTTCATCATGACATTCTCATGTTGGAGTAATGTTATTATGGTAACGTTAACAAAAAGCGAAACTCACTTCGTTTTGCTGAGATTCATGATGTTAATCACAAAAGTTAACGTTAACATAATGGGAATGCGATCGCGATCAAATATTCATCGCCTGCGCCCGCGCCAGCGGTACGATAGAATATCGTATGATCCTTTTACATCAGTAACTTAGTAATACCCGCCGCCGACGGCAAGGGTGGAGCACTTAAATATGGCATCTCTGAAAGATGTGGCAAAGCTGGCGAATGTATCGCTGATGACGGTCTCCCGGGCGCTCAATAGCCCGGAAAGGCTCAAGCCGGAGACCCTGGCGCGCGTCCAGGCGGCAATCGAACAGACCAACTATGTCCCCGACCTGTCGGCGAAAAAAATCCGCGGCGCTCATGCGACGCCAAACACTATCGGAGTGCTGGCGCTGGATACCGTCACCACGCCATTTTCAGTAGAGATTACGCTCTCCATCGAAGAAACCGCGCGGGCGCACGGCTGGAACAGCTTCGTGGTCAATATGTTCTCTGATGATAGCCCGGAAACCATTGTCGACCTGCTGCTCTCCCATCGCCCGGATGGCATTATTTACACCACGATGGGCCTGCGTCAGGTGCCGCTTCCGGCCAAGCTGTTAACCCTCCCCTGCGTACTGGCCAACTGCGAAAGCCTGCACGATCCGGTCGCCAGCTATATTCCGGACGACGAACAGGGCCAGTATACGGCGGTACAGGCGCTGCTGGCCGCTGGCTATCGCCGCCCGCTGTGCCTGCATCTTCCGGCCAATCATCTGGCCACCGTCCGCCGCCGCGAGGGACTGGAGCGCGCCTGCCGGGAAGCGGGTATTGACCCCGATACGCTCGACCACAGCTATATGGCCTACGGCGATGAGCACTATCGCGATATTCCCGCCATCGTGCTGGCGCACATCGTTCGACAAACGCCGCAGTTCGATTCAGTGATTTGCGGCAACGACCGCATCGCGTTTATGGTTTATCAAACGCTGCTGGCGCAGGGGCTGCGCATTCCGCAGGATGTGGCGGTTGTGGGTTACGATAATATGGTGGGAATTGGCGATCTGTTTTTACCGCCGCTCTCAACGGTGCAGCTACCGCACTATGATATCGGGCGCCTGAGCGCCCTGCATATTATTAACGGCGACAGCCATCGGGAGACAGTTCGGGTTGCCAGCCCCTGGCTGCCGCGCGACTCATTATAATTAATTGCCGATATTGCGCAGTTTCTCGCCGGACATCAGCTTACGTTCAATATGTTCCAGAGTGACGTTTTTGGTTTCCGGGATCAGCCAGAAAGTCACGCCAATGAAGGCGACGTTCAGCGCGGTATAGAGCCAGAAGGTTCCCGCCGCGCCAATAGCATCCAACAGCGTCAGGAAGGTCGCGCCGATGATCATATTCGACACCCAGTTGGTGGTAGTGGAGCAGGTAATACCGAAATCGCGGCACTTCAGCGGCTGAATTTCCGAACACAGGATCCACACCACCGGCGCGGCGCTCATCGCATAGCCAGCGATGCACATCATGGTCATCCCCACCGACAGCCAGGAGAGGCCGCTGGAAGCGGTGCCGTTATCAAACTGCATCAGACAGTAGCCCAGCACCAGCGTGCCGATGGCCATCACGCTAAAGCCAATTTTCAGCGCCGGTTTACGTCCGGCCTTGTCGACGGTAAAGACGGCGATAAAGGTGGCGAACATAAAGGTCAGGCCTACCACCAGGGTCGCGACCATCTGCTGTTCCGTGGTGGTGAAACCCGCCATTTTAAAGATGCGCGGCGCGTAGTACATGATGATATTCATACCGGTAAACTGCTGCATCGCCTGCAACAGCATGCCGAGAAATACCGCCCGACGCACGTTGCGGTTGACCTTAAACAGCGCCCAGCCGCCCTGCTTCAGCTTCAGGCTTTCACGGATCTCATTCAGTTCGTCGCGGGCTTTCTCTGACGTGTCGCGCAGCATTCGCAGCACCTCTTCCGCTTCCACGTGACGCCCTTTTTCCGCCAGCCAGCGTGGGCTGTTTGGCAGAAAAATCACCAGGATAATCAGCACCACCGCAGGCAGCGCCAGCACGCCAAGCATGGCGCGCCAGTTGCCGCTGTAGCTAAACGCGGTATCTGAGAGAAACGCCATCACAATCCCGAGAGTCACCATCAGCTGATACATACTGATCATCTTCCCGCGCACGTTTTCGCTCGCCATTTCCGACAGATACAGCGGCGCGGTATACGAGGCGATCCCCACGGCAACGCCGAGAACGATCCTCGCCACCAGCAGCATTTCAACGCTGGTCGCAAATGCAGAGCCCACGGAGCCGGCGACGAACAGCACCGCGCCAACCATCAGACTGTATTTACGCCCGAGGCGGAAAGAGAGCCAGCCGTTGAATAGCGCGCCAATAGCGGCTCCCAGCATCATGCTGCTCACCACCCACTCCTGCAGGCGGCTGGATAAAACGAAATGATCGGTGATAAAGGGCAGCGCCCCGGCGATGACCCCGATATCGAGGCCAAACAGCAGACCCGCCACCGCGGCGGCAATGGAGACAAACTGATTCATACGTCGGGTATCGCGCTGCGAACGCGGCATGGTTGTAGAGTCGTGACTGATAGAGGTCATTTTTTTCCTGCCAGACGAAGTAAGACATACGATGAAACTACGGGATCGGCGGCTTAAAGTGTCAGGCTGGACAAGCCAAAGATATGGATTAAGTTGCTACAGGCAGTGGTTTTGTGATGGACATTCAACTTTGCAAAGAACAGAAAATAAGCATTTCAATCGCAGAAACCCCTGGCATACATAGATGATCACCGGAAAAACAAATAACCCATATGGACTATTCTCATTTAACGATATGGACAATACTCATTAAGACATAAAAAAACCCTGCCGAAGCAGGGTTTCTCATTGCGCGGATATCGCGGCAAAAATTAGCGCGCCAGCCAGCCGCCGTCCACCGCCACGGTATAGCCGTTGACGTAGTCAGACGCGCTGGAAGCCAGGAATACCACCGGCCCCATCAGGTCGCTCGGCAGGCCCCAGCGTCCCGCCGGGATACGGTCGAGGATTTCGCTGCTGCGCTGTTCGTCAGCGCGCAGCTGCTGGGTATTGTTGGTCGCCATATAGCCGGGCGCCAGCGCGTTAACGTTGATGCCGTGCTTAGCCCACTCGTTCGCCAGCAGACGAGTCACGCCCATCACCGCGCTTTTGGACGCCGTGTAAGACGGTACGCGGATACCGCCCTGGAAAGAGAGCATGGAAGCGATATTGATAATCTTGCCGCCGGTGCCCTGGGCAATAAAGTGTTTCGCCGCTGCCTGAGACATAAAGAACACGCTCTTAATATTCAGGTTCATGACGTCGTCCCAGTTTTTCTCGCTGAATTCGATCGCGTCTTCGCGACGAATCAGACCGGCGTTGTTAACCAGAATATCGATATGACCGAACTCAGCTACCGCGCGCTCCAGCAGCTGCGGGATGCCGTCAATCTGACGCAGGTCGGCGGTCAGGCTGAGAAAACGACGGCCCAGCGCCGTTACGCGCTCAATGGTTTCAGTCGGTTCAACAATATTGATACCGACGATGTCGCAGCCGGCTTCCGCCAGGCCGACCGCCATACCCTGGCCCAGACCGGTATCACAACCGCTCACAACGGCCACTTTGCCCTGCAGGGAGAATGCGTCAAGAATCATACTTGGTTCCTTAATCTTTCAGAGCCTGTGTAGGCACAGGCAAGGTTCTGATAGTTCAGCCTGCTGCTTACGCAGACCCTTATGGTTTGAAGAACTCTCAGGGATTTACCCTTCTAAAAATAAAACAGAGTTCCGTTTTACAGTGAGCACATCTTAGCCCCGGCTAAAGTCATTTTCAATTATTATTAAAACATCGTTTCAATTTTAAGACTGTTAAATGTTAAAAATGCAAAACAGATCACGAAGCGGTGATTGATAAACCGTGAAAACCCTATTTAACTCAATAAAATACAATGAGTTAGATGAACTTAAAAAAAAGACGAAGGATCGTAAAAAAACGGCAGGAAAACAAAGATCGTTCTGGCGAGAGCCAAAGCGGCGGCAAAAAAGTGCGATCCAGAGCAAATCGTTGTTGCGAATTGCGCCCGTCATCACAAATAATGAAACGATGTTTTGATAAATTAACACCCATCTTTTAAATCTACTTCCACTGGCCGGTCAACGCAGGCGGGCGATACCTCAGGAAGGAAAAGGAGCACATCATGGCTAAAGGCATGCGGGTTAAACTGAATTATGAAGTCAGCCGCGATCCGGACACCGGCGCGGAGATCACCCGTTTAACCCCACCGGAAGTGACATGTCATCGTAACTATTTCTATCAGAAGTGTTTTTTTAACGATGGCAGCCATTTGCTGTTTGCCGGCGAGTTCGACGGCAACTGGAACTACTATCTGCTGGATCTCGCCAAAGCCGAGGCGGTGCAGCTAACGGAAGGCGCCGGCGATAACACGTTTGGGGGCTTCCTTTCCCCGGATGATAAATCTCTTTATTACGTGAAGAACGACCGTACGCTGCTGGAGGTTAACCTCACCACCCTGCAAGAACGTGAAGTTTATCGCGTGGCCGATGACTGGGTGGGCTACGGCACCTGGGTGGCCAACAGCGATTGCACCAAACTGGTTGGCATTGAGATAGCCAAAAGCGACTGGACGCCGCTTAACGACTGGCAGATTTTCCACGATTTCTTCCACAAAGGCCCCCATTGCCGCCTGCTGCGCGTCGACCTGCAAACCGGCGAAAGCAGCGTGATCCACGAAGAGAAGAAATGGCTTGGCCATCCGATTTATCGTCCTTTCGATGACCATACCGTCGCCTTCTGCCATGAAGGGCCGCATGACCTGGTCGATGCGCGGATGTGGATGGTAAATGAAGACGGTAGCAACGTGCGTAAAGTTAAAGAGCATGCGGAAGGCGAAAGCTGCACCCATGAATTCTGGGTACCGAACGGCTCGGCGCTGGTGTACGTCTCATATCTGAAGGGGCAGCAGGGTCGCACGATCTATAGCTTCAACCCGGATACCGGCGTTAATGAAGCGGTAATGCAGATGCCGGCCTGTTCACATCTGATGAGTAACTTCGACGGCACGTTGCTGGTGGGCGATGGCTCCGGTACGCCGGTGGACGTCAAAGATACCAGCGGCTACACCATTGATAACGACCCGTATCTCTACGCTTTCGATGTCGCGAAGCAGGCTTATTTCCGCGTCGCGCGTCACGATACGTCCTGGGCAACCGTGGCTAATAGCCGCCAGGTTACCCACCCGCACCCGTCCTTTACCCCGGACGACAGCGCCATTTTGTTCAGTTCCGATAAAGACGGTAAACCCGCCGTATATATCGCGAAACTGCCGCCGCAGCCCGAAATGCTGAAGGCATAGCGTTAGCCACTGTTTGAGTTAGTGTTTCTGTAACTGGCCTTGCCCTCCTTTTGGAGGGCTTTTTTATGCCCGGCGTTTTCCCCGGATCGCGGTACCTGTCCCGGAGGCGGCGCAATGCGCCTGTCCGGGCTACATGACGTGCATATGGGGTAGCCCGGACAGGTGCGCAGCACCGCCTCCGGGAAGAGGAGTTAATACCAACAGAAAACCCCGGCTGACCGCTCCGGGGTAAACGATGAGGACATTTTTTAAGTTAGAACGAGTAGGCAACACCTACGCGGAAACGGGTCTGGCGATCGCTGCGATCGTTGACGCCGACGTTGCCGAGCTCACCGTACGGCGCCCAGTTTTTATCCAGCTTGTAGGCAACCTTGAGGTTGTACTCCTGAGAGTAAGGTTTATTGTCGTTGCGTTTAACCCCTTCGGTACTGCGCGCATAAACATAGTTCAGTTCGGCACGCCAGTCGCCGAACACGTAACCGGCCCACGCATCGCCACGGTTGACTTTATCATCCTCTTTCCCTGCATTCGCCGGGTAGCGGGTGTAGTCATAACGATAACGGGCGGCAACGTAGAAACCATTGTCGAAGCTGTATTGCACGCGCAGATTCGGCTTGTAGATTGAGCGGCTATCGTTACTTTCAATATTGAACCCCGGCGTGACCGAGAAGTTCTTGTTAGCCTTCCACTGCCAGCTAATGCTCTCTTCATGACCATTACCGACGAAATCAGAATAAGGCTGGCTGGTGTTATCGCCGCCCGACTTCCACTTCGCCTCAACGGAGAAGCCAAAGCCGTTAGCGAAACGATGGGAGACGGAGACGCGGTCAGCGTTGGTCTTATCCGTTTTGCCTCCATCAATGAATTCGTGACGTAAATCTACCGTGACTGCCGAAGCTGCGAAAGACATGCCACAGAGTGCAGCAAGGGCCAGAGATCTTGCGAACATAAATTACCCCTCATAATTAAAATATCGTTTCGTTTTTATAAAACCGCATTTTATTTTTTAGGCAATAATGTTTTAGTGATCGCGATCGTAATTATTTGTTTCAAAAAAGGTGGCACAAAAAGACGTGACAAAGCTCAACAAAATAGAGCGTTACAAAGGAATTTTCAGGAGGGAAATGCCTGGCGGTAAAAACAAAAAAGCCTCCATCGGGAGGCTCAGTTTACTCACATCAGAAAGGGCTTATTAACGTTCAACCGCCAGGGCCACGCCCTGACCGCCGCCGATGCACAGCGTGGCCAGCCCTTTGCGAGCATCGCGTTTAATCATCTCGTGCACCAGTGAAACCAGAATACGGCAGCCGGAAGCGCCAATGGGGTGGCCCAGCGCAATCGCGCCGCCGTTCACGTTCACCCGCCGCTCGTCCCATTCCAGCACCCTACCCACCGAAATGGCCTGGGCGGCAAAGGCTTCGTTGGCTTCAATCAAATCGACTTCATCCAGCTTCCAGCCCGCTCGCTCAAGGCAGCGGCGGGTAGCATGGACCGGGGCGATGCCCATTAGCGCCGGATCGACGCCCACGCTGGCGAAGGCGCGGATGCGCGCCAGAATCGGCAGCCCCAGCTCCTCTGCTTTGGCTTCGCTCATCATCATTACCGCCGCCGCGCCATCGTTAATGCTTGAGGCATTCCCTGCGGTGACCGAGCCCTGCAGGTCAAAGGTCGGAAGCAGGCTGGCGAGCGCTTCAGCGCTGGGGTCAACGCGCGGTTGTTCATCGGTGTCCACCAGGCGGAGGGTACCGTTGAGTTCACTGGCTACCGGCACGATTTCATCGCGAAAACGACCGGAATCAATCGCCCGCCGCGCTTTATGCTGCGAGCTGAGCGCCCAGGCGTCCTGTAGTTCACGGCTAATGTTGTACTCGCGCGCCAGATTCTCCGCCGTCACCCCCATATGATAATCATTGAACGCATCCCACAGGCCGTCGTGGACGAGGCTATCGATAAGCTGACTATTGCCCAACTGCGCGCCGGTACGGCTGTCGGTCAGCACGTGCGGAGCGCGGCTCATATTCTCCTGCCCGCCGGCGATAACCACGTCCGCTTCGCCGCACTGAATCGCCTGCGTGGCCAGGTGCAGCGCCTTGAGCCCGGAACCGCATACATCGTTAATGGTAATGGCAGAAACGGTATTGGGCAGCCCGCCGCGGATTGCCGACTGGCGCGCAGGATTCTGGCCGGTGCCCGCAGTCAGTACCTGGCCGAGGATCACTTCATCTATACTCTGGGGATCGACGCCGCTGCGCTCAACTAACGCCTTGACGACCACGCTGCCCAGCTCTACCGCGGAATGACGCGATAACGTGCCCTGAAAACAGCCGATGGGCGTTCGCAACGCGCCGACAATTACGACATCTTTCATCCTCTACCTCTGCTCCGCCTCTGCGCAAAGAAACAGCATCATAGTAGTGAATTGTTATCAAAAAATTTCGCAATTGTTTAAAAAAAGTGAGGAGAATCACAAAGATTGTGGGCGATTTTAGCGCTTGCGGCTGGCGACAACGCCATTGTTACGCATCGTGCAGGCATTGTTGGCAGGTGGCGCCTTACCTGCCTGACGAAAAGCAGCCCCGCGCAATCAATATCGGGCCAGCTAGCGGCACCGAAGCCCCGCAAGGTATCGGCCGCCGGGCGATGCGAAAATAATGGGCGCTATTCACGCCGATGCCCCTGCAGATGCTGACGCAGCCAGCTTCCCGCCTCTCCCGGCGGCGCCTTTTTATTCCACAGCAAATCGGTCGATATCACCCGCGGCCAACCGGCAATGTCCAGCGCCACCAGACTGCCGCTACCGGCAAACTCCTCCACCAGCGCGCTGGGCAAAATACACCATCCCAGCCCCTGAGCCGCCATGCTGAACAGCAGAAGATAGTTAGGCGCCGACCATACCAGCCCGCGTGCCGGTTCCGTCGTGTTTTCCAGATAGGTGCTCAGTCGCAGCTCGCGCCAGCTAAACAGCTCGTCACGGGTCACCCTGCCCTGGGCCGCCAGCGGATGCCGGGGAGCCACGTAAATAGCCATTTCGGTTTGCATCGGCAGCCGGATGCTGCCGATTTCTGTCGGGTAGTTATCTCTGGCCTCAATCAGCCCCACCTGCGCCCGCTCCTTTTGTAGCAGGTCGATAACATCGTCATCTTCGCCAATCAGGCACTCAAATTCGGTATGCGGAAAATGGCGATCGAACTGCGCCAGCAGATCTTCCAGCACATCGGGATGCAGCGTATCGGAGAGCACAAAGGTCAGACGCGCTTCCGTCTTACCGGACAGCGAAATTGCCAGCTCATCAAGCCTGTCGCTGGCCGCCAGAATCGCTTTCACGTAGCTGAGCACCTGCTCGCCCTGCGGCGTCAGCGCGGGCTGCCTGGCGGTACGATCGAACAACGTCACCCCTAGATCGGCTTCCAGGTTGGCGATCGCGGTGCTGATGGTGGACTGGCTTTTGCGCAGCCGCCGCGCCGCGGCAGAAAATGAACCGCAGGCGACGGCTTCGACGAAAGCGGTAAGGGCTTCGGGAGAGTAGCGCATGAACTATCTACTTTATCGATGGATACTATCTTTTGTTTATCACATTTATCCATAAAATGCCGGATATTTCCTTATAATATTTGGAGGCAACGAGCCATGCAACAACGACATGTTCAGCGCAAAACGCTGACGGAACGGGTTATCCACGCTATCAGCTTTGAAGGCCTGGCGACGCTGATCCTCGCCCCTACCGCCGCGTGGCTTATGCAGCGCTCGGTCGTGGAAATGGGCGGACTGAGTATCCTGCTCGCCACGCTGGCGATGGTCTGGAACATTATCTATAACGCCCTATTCGATCGCCTGTGGCCGGCCTCCCGGGTCGTGCGGAACCTGCGGGTCCGCGCGCTGCACGCTCTCGGCTTCGAGTCAGGCTTTATTATTATTGGCGTCACCATGGTCGCGCTGGTACTGGGCGTCTCGCTGATGCAGGCATTTATGCTGGAAATTGGCTTTATGCTGTTTTTCCTTCCCTACACCATGGCGTTTAACTGGGTCTGGGATATGCTGCGCGAACGCATCATAAAGGTTCGCCAGCAGCGAATCGCCGCCCGCCAGTAATTTTTGCAACGCGCCCGGCCGGTAACGGGCGCTCCGCGGCTTCACTTCTTCGCCAGAAACTATCGCCCCAGCTCATCCATAAATGTGATAAATTGCACTCCTTTTTGTTCGTTTTCTGGTTGATAAAGTCGCATAATGTCTAAAATTTGGTCTAAAGAAGAAACTCTGTGGAGTTTCGCCTTATATGGCACTGCTGTAGGCGCTGGCACGTTATTCTTGCCGATCCAACTGGGATCCGCTGGCGCCATCGTTCTGTTCATCACCGCGCTGGTCGCCTGGCCGCTGACCTACTGGCCGCATAAAGCGCTGAGCCAGTTCATTCTTTCCGCTAACATCGCTCCGGGCGCGGGGATCACCGGCGCCGTTAATCACTATTACGGTAAAAAGATCGGCAGCCTGATCACCGGTCTCTATTTTCTCGCCTTTTTCGTGGTCGTGCTGATTTACGCCGTCGCCATCACCAACTCGCTTGCGGAACAGCTTGCCAGACACGTGCCCATCACTTCGCAAATACGCGCGCTTCTCAGTCTGGGCGTGGTGCTGGTGCTGAATCTGATCTTTTTAATGGGCCGCCACGTCACGATTAAAGTCATGGGCTTTTTGGTCTTTCCGCTGATCGCCTGTTTCCTGTTTCTCTCCATCTATTTAATGGGCAGCTGGCAGCCAGCCTACCTGACCAGCCAGATGCAGCTGTCTTCGCACACGTTCCACCAAATCTGGATCTCTATTCCCGTGATGGTTTTCGCTTTTAGCCATACGCCGATCATTTCGACTTTTGCTATCGATCAGCAGGAGAAATATGGCGAGCAGGCCATGGGTAAATGCAAAAAAATCATGAAGGTGGCCTACACCCTCATCTGCGCCAGCGTGCTGTTTTTCGTCTTCAGCTGCCTGCTGTCGATACCGGCCACCTATATTCAAACCGCGCGTGATGAAGGGGTCACGATTCTTTCCGCGCTGTCGATGATGCCGGGTTCACCGGCGTGGCTGGCGGTCACCGGGATTATTGTGGCGGTGGTAGCGATGTCGAAATCGTTCCTCGGCACCTATTTTGGCGTGATTGAAGGCGCCAGCGAAATGGTCAAAACCGCTCTCGCCCAGGCGGGGATTCGTAAAAGCCGCGCCTTTAATCGGGCGATGTCGATCCTGCTGGTCTCGACGCTGACCTTCGCGGTGTGCTTTATCAATCCCAACGCCATCTCAATGATTTATGCGATCAGCGGCCCGCTTATTGCGATGATCCTGTTCATCATGCCCACCCTGTCCACGTATCTTATTCCGGCGCTGAAGCCTTACCGTTCAGTGGGTAACTTCATCACCCTGGTGGTCGGTTTGCTCTGCGTATCGGTGATGTTTTTTAGCTAGTCCCTGACGTGCGGCGAATTCTTTATTCGCCGCACGTTCTGCCAATATTCTCATCCCACCACTCTCCCTGACGGCATACACTTATCCTTTGCATACAATGAAAGCGAGGATGGCTATGTCCAGCGTAAAATTATCCGGTACCGCGACATTAGGCGATCGTCAGGTTTATCGCCTGGGATACGGGGCGATGCAGCTTGCGGGACCCGGCGTCTTCGGTCCGCCAAAAGATCCGCAAACCGCTATCCGCGTCCTGCAGGAAGCGGTCGAGTCGGGAGTTAATCATATCGATACCTCCGATTTTTACGGCCCCCACATCACTAATCAGCTTATTCGCCAGGCGCTGCATCCCTACCCCGACGATCTGTGTATCGTGACCAAAGTCAGCGCCCGCCGGGACGATAAAGGCAACTGGCTACCCGCCATGTCGCCCGCGGAGCTCACTCAGGCGGTAGAGGATAATCTGCGCAATCTGGGTCTCGACGTGCTGGAGGTGGTGAATCTGCGCAGTATGCTCGGCACTCACGGCCCGGTTGAGGGGTCGCTGGAAGGGCCTTTAACCACCCTGCTGGAGCTGAAAGAACGCGGACTGATTCGCCATATCGGACTGAGTAACGTCACCGCCAGACAGGTAAGCGATGCGCAAAAAATGACGCCTGTCGCCTGCGTTCAGAACCAGTACAACGTAGCAAACCGTCAGGATGACCCGCTTATCGACGAGCTGGCGGCGCAGAATATCGTCTGGGTCCCTTTTTTCCCGCTGGGCGGCTTTACCCCGCTCCAGGCCCGGGAGCTTAATGAAGTTGCCGCTTCGCTGGATGCCACGCCGATGCAGGTAGCGCTGGCCTGGCTGCTCCAGCGCTCGCCAAATATTCTGCTTATTCCGGGCACCTCTTCGCTACAGCACCTGCACGAAAATCTTGCCGCCGCGGAATTAACCCTTCCGGCCGATGCGTTAGCCATTCTGGATAACCTCCAGCCTCACGCCTGATTCTCAGGCTTCTGCCAATGGATATTCGCAGAAGCCTGCTCCTCAATATTTGCCTGGAATTACCTTTACGCCACTGGCACTATACATCCTACAATTAGGTGTTATCTGCATTATTCCTTCACGGATAACCCCTATGCAAAGCATAGCTTTATCCTTTTCCGACTGGCCTCCTAAATGGAGGCTTCTGTCGTTTTTGTCTCGCCAAACTTTTTGAACTCTTGATTACAGGAAAAACAATATCACATTCAAAGTTTATACAAATCAATTTAGCTGCAAAGATAGCTAACAACATCAAACGCTCATAAAAACATCTGGTTAACACAATCAGAATGTTTGTATTGCCATATAAAAAATCAACCACACAATAACAATTTACAAGGATTTCACATGACAGAGGGAACGATAAAGACGAGTAAGTATGAAATCATTGCTATTTTCAGGGAAGAGCTTCGAAAGCAGGCGGAGATAGAAGTTTTTGTTAATAACAAAAGCACGATAACCCAGCTGACGCGGGTGGATTTTGCCGAGTTTCATATCACCACCACCTGCAAAATCCCCGCCGGGCATAAAGTTAAATTTATTCTGCATAGCGATTCAGGGAAAATCGAATTTTGCTCTACGCTAAAGAAAATCTATGCCAGCAGCGAAGGGAAAGGCAATAAAGTCGCGTTTACCCTGCCTGAATGTATCCAGGTGGTCCAGCGCCGCCGCGATCCCCGATTCCGTCTGCGCCACGAGCATGAATTCTTCTGTCACGGCAGGCACAAAAATGGAGAAAATTATCTTTTCGAAATCAAAGACATTTCGGATGGCGGCTGCGCGCTGATGACCCAAAGCCCTAATCTGAAATTCCTCAGCCATAACGCCATTCTCAAGAATGCGATCCTCGCCCTCGCCGAATATGGCGAAGTTACCGTAGATTTAGTCATAAAAAACGTTGTCATGGTGACTTTAGATGATAACGAGAAGCCGGACAGCTACTACCAGATTTCTTGTCAGTTTAAATTTCGTAACCTCGATAACAAGAAGAGAATTGAGAAAGTGCTGCTCGACTTGATTATGGAAGCCAAAAGAAAAAAGAGAGTCTGAACCCTTGGACAGTATATTACTCTACACTGATGACAATATCATTGGACAAGCCATTCACGATTATATGATCGATCGCGCCAGGCGCATCACGACCCTGAACTTTCAGGATATTGTCAAAGGTATCTGCGCCCCACCGACCGCGACGGTCATTATCAATATCATTCACAAAGATATCTCTGCGGCCACCACGGTCGCATTACTCAACACTCTACGAAAGCGCCTGACGCACTGCGCGCTGCTGGTGCTGATTGTAAAAAGCGAGCTCTCCAGCCTGTTTCGGGAACTGATTGATATGGACAACCTTATGATTCTTACAGAAAAATCTTCTTTGTCAGACTATTCAGCTATCCTCAGCAAACCCTTGACCGCCGAAGGCTGCCAGGCGTTATGCACCCAACGCAGGCTGACCGCCAGGGAGCTTCAGGTACTGGAGTTAATCATCGCCTGCAACAACAGCAAACGAATCGCAGCGCTCCTTGATATTGACCACAAAACGGTACACAGCCACCGGGTACATATTATGAAAAAATTGGGAATGAATAGCTCACGAATAATGCATAAAAGCATAGTCAATATGTATCACTGCTGAGACTAAAAATATGTGGGTGACCAATCAAAAGCCGATCATTTATTGGCAATCAGCCTTTAATAATCATTCCCATTGGCAGAAAGGTCACCTATAATAATATTACCCTCTCCTGACCTCTGACCCCATTTTGACGAGAGATAATGAACGCAACTCTGTTTACCAGCCATAATCTATCACGTAGCGATATATCCGTGCGTTATGTCTTTCAAAAGATGTTTTCCCCAAAAGGCACGCTCGTCGCCGTTGAATGCCTGAGTCGTTTTGACCGCCTGGCGATATCTCCGGAAAACTTCTTCCGCTATGCCAATACTGGTTTACGTGAAAGCATTTTTATGGAACAACTGGCGCTTATCGAAAAACATAAACAGTGGTTTAATAAAAACGGCATCTCGGCAACCATCAATGTTGATGACCATATTCTTAGCGTATTGCTAAGGCCGGAGATTAAAACGCTGGTCGACCATATCGGCTGCGTTCATTTTGAAGTTACCGAGAACTCCAACAAATTATTGAATAATGCTCTCGCCGCCTGGAATGATCCGCAAAGCACCACGCTCTGGCTCGATGATTTCGGTTCAGGCAACGCGGGTATTAGCGCTATTTGCGGTTATCACTTTGATTATGTCAAAATCGATAAAGATTTTTTCTGGCATTTAATGCATAAAGAGTTTGGTCGGCCATTAATGGATGCGCTGGTCACGTTCCTTTCCCGTAACCACCATAACGTGATTATTGAGGGCGTAGAAAGCGAAGCGCATAAGAAATGGTTACAGGGTATGGAGTGGTTTGCTATTCAGGGCCATTACTGGCAGGAAGTCAGCATTGAACAACTGGTCCAGGAAAAGATCGCAGTTTAAAAAAATGCCGGAAAATTCCGGCATCAATATTATCCCTCGGGCCATCCCATCGGCGACTCAATTATAAACCAGCTCCCAGGTCGCCCAACTGGTCAACGGACCGCTGGTGGCTTTTTCCGGGGCTGGCGTCACGTAGCCAATGTAATAAGTAAATACGCCGCCATCTACCGCCTTTTCTACCAGCGGTACGCGGTTTTGTTGAGGATCGGCCGGAACAATTTTATTGCTTTTATCCAACGTATTATTGTCGTTGGTTGAGAGCGCGAGGAAGATATGGCTGGCCCCGTCCGCTCGCGTATTCGCCAGATAACCGGCATTTTCATTGCTGACCGCCTTGACCATATATCCATCAACCCAGCGTACGCTGACCAGGCGGATCTCATCTTTATCGGCCGCGCCGCCGTCGTACCGTAGCTGGCAGTTAGAGAGCTCCAGGGTAAAGGGCTGCGGTTTCATAAATGCGCCGGCGCCGCGATCGTGCACTTCCGCCAGGCTGACCGGTGCCAGCCAGACGCTGCCGCTCCCCGCGTTGTGACCGCCGTTGAGCGCCACGCTACAGGAAATATCGGTCACTCGTCCGGCAAAATCCACCCGCCCGCGATCGTAATTGGTTTCGAAACCCCACGCCGTTGAGGCCATCAGCGCCCCGCTTATCAGGGTCAGCTGAATGAGTCGTTTGCTAATTTTGAATCGTGCTGCATCACTCATACCCGCCTCCCGAATTAATCGTACGTCAGGTTAAAGATCATGTGCGACTCCACCTCACCGGTACTGGTGGTCGGCGCATATTGATAGAAACGCGCATGCAGAGGCAGGGTGATATAGCGGGTCTCCTGCGTGCGCAGCGTACCGACGCTGTACTTTTTGTTGAACTCCAGCGGCACGCCATCTTTCAAAACCTGAATACCAATCCCTTTCGCCAGCGAGCTACCGGATTTTTCATTCAGCAGCGCGCCTCGGGCGTTCGTGGTGCCGGTCGCCAGCGTACCGGAAAATGAGGTCTGGATATTGGCATACCCCGACTCGCTTAATCCGCCGCTGCACTGAAGCTCAATATTAAAATCCTTACCTCCGGCGGTAGTGCCGACGCCGTTAAGATCGCTGCGCTTAATGGTGCCAACATCAACGTTCATATTCTTGCCGCTCAAGATAGTGCATGAGGGCGACACCACGGTGATCGCGTTGGCGCTCAGGTACGTCACCAGAATCGGGTTGTTACCGTTCTCCCAGTCATAAGAGGTATATTTCCCCGCCGCCAGAGTACCGCTCCCGGTCACGCTGGCAGTTTTAATCACTTCCAGCGTAAAGCGTGAGCCTTCCAGCGAGTAATTCGTGGTCCTGCTGGCGTAGCTCGAGTAAACATCCGGGTAGATAATATTCACCGTCGCCCCGCCGCGGCTAAAGCGCAGGCCGATACCGGGCACGTTGGTAGAGTAAATTTTATTTCCCAGATCCGTCGCGCCGGTGGAAACGATTTTGGCCGCAAAGCGGTTATTGCCGCTGCTGCAGCTATAGCTGGCCCCGCCCGGCGCCGACATAGTCCAGTTACGGGAAACGATCACCGATCCTACCGGCAGGTCCGGTGGAACCACCACCCTCCCCACCACCATGTCGAGGTTAACGGTCGGCTGCGACAGACGCGTACAGTACGCCCATGCCGACGTGGTTCCCATCGCCATTAAGCCAATAAAAAGCGTCAGTTTTTTCATTAGCGACATAGCGTTTCCTTTGTTTTTTGCTGACTTAACTCTACCGAACACTGTCCACCGCTCCATTTGACCGTAGCCTGCGGCGCGCTGGCGTCGCTGATAAACATCATGCTGCCCTGGCCCACCACGCCAATCTCTTTCCCGGATGGGGCATATATCGTGGCGGCGAACGGTAACGGCAGGCCGTTTGCCTGGCGCGCCTGCAGAGTGATGTTGTTCTGCACCGTGGTATCGAAAGAGACCTTAACCACGCTCCCTTCCCACGGCACGACCTGCGCCACGGTACTGCCGAAGGCGACGTCGTCGCTGCTGCCTTTGGGATCAATTTCAACCGAGTTAATCCGGTAAGGCCGCAGATACGGCAGGATGGCATAGCCGTTGCTGTCGATGCGGGTCCCCGGCGAACCGGGCAGCATCGCGCCTGCGGCATCTTTTGCTTCAATCAGCGCCATCGTGGTGCCGCTTTCCGGCGAGAACACGACGCCATGCCGATGAGCAATTAGCGTTCCGCTGGCGCCCACGCCGCTCTGGCGATACCCTTCGCCCTGGCTATAGCTGCCGTTCAGCGTGGTCCACGGGGTACGGTAGCTGCCGTTCAGCGCCACGTCGTGCTGGCCGCCGGTCGAGGTCGTTGTCGACACGCCGTAGTTGAGGTTATTTTCGCTATCCAGCGAACCGTTGACCCCAATCTGCGAGCTGGCGAAGCGCGAGTTATTAAACGAGGTGTTTGACGTCAGGTTAGCCGTACGGTTTTCGCCGAACCATAGCGGGTAGCTAAAGTTGAGTGAAACGCGATCGTCACGACGGTGGCCGGAGCTATCCGGGGTATAGACGCGCTGGGCGCTGACCGACCACGAGAGCCGACCGTACATGTTGTTGTAACTAAACTGGTACTGCTTTTCCGTTCCCGAACGGTTCCAGTAATCCGCCACCCGACCGCTAAGGTAAAAACCGCCCCAGCCGTCCGGCAGATTCTGGTTAACGGTAAACGTCATCCCGTTTTTCTGCCGCCATACGGTGTAGCTGCTGCGGTGGTTCTTTTCCTGATCGACGGCGTACAGCGCGTCGTTCAGGTTGTAGTAGCCTTTGGTGGAGTAGCGATACGCCGCCAGCACGATACTGGTCTGGGTTTCGGTAAACATACGGTTAAAGGTGGCGCGATAGCTCTGCCCCTGCTCATCAAGGGTATCGCTCTTCAGCCGCGAGTGGGTAACGTCGAAGGAGAGCGCGCCGATGCCGGTATTCATCCCGGTTCCCAGCAGGAAGGCCTGATAGTCATCAAAGCCGGTGACGCCGGTATAGCCGGTGAACAGGTTATTCAAACCGTGCTGAAAGGTTCCCTGGTAAAGCATCGGTTTATTACGCAGGGAACTATCGTCGACCTTACCGGCAGAAAGCGCATAGCGGGTCATTCCCGGACGCAGCAGCTGCGCCACTGAGGCGTAAGGTACGCTGAACACCTCAACCGAACCGTCGGCCTCTTTTACCGATACTTCAAGATCGCTACCGTAGCCGGAAGGATAGACATCCTGCAGGGTAAACGGCCCCGGCGGTACCGTAGTCTGATAGATAATATTGCTGCCCTGGCGCACCGTCACCAGGGCATTGCTTTGCGCTACGCCGCGAATTTCGGGAGCGTAAGAGCGCATGCCGTCCGGGAACATATTGTCATCGGTCGCCAGGTTGACCCCGCGCAGGCCAATCGTGTCGAAGAACTCGCCGCTGGTAAAAATCTGCCCGCCGCTGACTATCGAATTAATCTGCGGAACAGGACGCTGCAGCCAGGTCTGGTTGCTGTTCCAGTGAGCTTTCCCCTGCTGCTGCTGCCAGTTCAGGTTACCGATATGCTTGAGCAGCCAGCCGTCCCACGACAGGCCCGCGTTAACGCCAAGGTACGCGCTGCTGTTATCAGAGCCGTTGTTCGACGACGTGTGGCTATTCCAGGCGTTCGCCATCCAGCCTAAATTCAGCGCCGCAACGCCTTTATCCCAGAATTCCGGGCTGACAAAGTTTTTCAGGCGCTGATCTTCATAGATTTGCGGTACGGAAATATCCAGTCGCAGAGAGGACTGAATCAGCGTGTCTTTAACATTATCTTCGTTACGCCACTCCTGCAGGCGTCCGCAGAATCCCTCTTTTTCGCTGAGCTGCGGGTTAAACTTTTCTGGCGAGATCCCGTACTGCATCAGCATCGCTTTGGTGTAGCAGACGCCCATTTTGCCATCTTTACCGGCAGTGATTTTCAGGTCGTAGCGCCCTTTCCATTCGCCGTTGGTATACACATCGAGGGAATAGACGCCCTCGCTGATAGCGCTGGTCGAGAAGCGCGACAGGTCGACCTTTTCGCGACTACCGACGATAAAACCATCGTTAAACTGATAGACCGTTCCCGGGTTTTCCTGTCCGCTGGAAAATGGCGGAAAGCAGCACAGCGCAACCGCAATCGTCGTGCTTAATCTTCCCGGGCAGATTGACCTCTGCTTCATGATCGTTTCCCTTATTTGACGGTAACTTTCACTGCGACGTCTGCGCCATAATCATTAATATTGTTAACGGTCAGGGTCTCACCTTTGCTCACCGCAGAAGAGAGGGCGATGGTCTGACTGGACTGCGGGGCAAGCATGACCGTTTTGCTATTCAGCGCTTTGCCGCCGTTACGGGAGATACGGCTTACGGTGATATAAAAGGGTGTTGGATTACCGATCGACAGGCTGCTGCCGTTAGCGGAGAGCGCTAATTTGTCTGCCGCCGCGTCGCGATTGCCTAAACCGGCAGGACGATAAATAAACTTAAAGCGCGAACGAATCGCCAGCTGCAGAATATTCTGTCCTTCATTTTTCTGGCTGGCCTCGACCGGCGGTATTTCCAGAAGATTCAGCCACCATAGCGTCTCTTTATCTTTAGCCAGTCCCGCATTGCTGCCGAGCTTAATACGCAGGGTCTGGCCGCTTTTCGCATCAACGCGGGAAATAGGCGGCGTGATAATAAATGGTGTGGTAATGGTATCCGGCGTCGCATCGGCATTACCGTTGTCCAGCCAGGCCTGCGCCAGCGCCGGACGGTCGGCGGTGTTAGAGAGCTGCACCGTTATTTCTTTTTCATTTCCTGGGTAAATAAAACGGGTGCCGTTAACAATAATATTGTTGGCATGGGCCGCAAAACTAAAAATGAAACAGAAAAAAAGGGCAATACGCTTCATGCTGACCTCAGAATAAAAAATAAGCGGCAGCAGTGGCCGCTTTATTATTGTTGTATACCCTCAATAATTCGAATTGCAGAAAGGCGGCAAGAGCGTGACAAATACGTTCCCGACGAATTTGTCCAGCCGAAGGCTGGCCTTCGCTGAGAGGCAGGAGCCTCTCATTAATCCCCGGGAGCTTCCTCCAGTAAGTGACTGGGATGAGCGAGCGTCGCCAGCGCCTGTGCTATTCGAAAGATTGCGGATATAAACCGCCCCGGCACGAGGCGGCTTTATCTCTCAGTCGATATTACTGATAAGTAATTTCGTAAGTCGCGTAGCTGTTAACTACACCGGTGGTGACAGTCGTCGGGGTGCTGGTAGCGTAGCCAACGTAGTAAGTGAAGCGCGCGCCGTCCTGAACGGCAGAAGCATCGCCGGTCGCTTTAGGCTGGGTGGCATCACCCGGGATGATTTTGTTGGTCAGCGCGGTCGCGTTGTCGGTGGACAGAACCAGCTGGATATTCTGCGCGCCAGCGGCTTCGGTGTTCGCCAGGTAGCCCTGCTGCTTAGCAGTAGCGCCGGCCAGCAGGTTACCGCCAGTCCAGTTCACGCCCAGTTTGCTCACATCGTCCTGTTTGGTACCGTCAGCGGCCTGGCAGTCAGACACATCGATAGTGAAAGATTTCGGTTTCAGATAGGTATCCGCAGCGGCGGCTTTAACTTCAGTTAAAGTCACCGGTGACAGATAAACGTTTGCATCGCTGCCCTGGCCATTTACGGAAACAGTACAAGATACATCGGTAACTTTACCGAAGAAATTAACCTGACCGCCGCCTACATTGGTATCAGCAGCATTTGCTGCAGCCATACCAAAAAACGCAGTCGCCATTGCAGCAGAGAGAAGAACCTTTTTCATTGCCATTTCCTTGTCAGAGTGAATTAAGTATCGATGAGCAAACAGTTAATTCGCACAAAAGTCAGAAGCGATTTGCGATGCTCACTTGTGCAACTGTTAATAGAAACTTCGACTGACCGGAAGCCGCAATATTTAAGGCGTCAGGAACGAATTCTAATAAAGAAATCGTCAAGGCTGTCGGCGTCAAAGAATGCTATTTTTCGCTGACAAATATACATATGTTCACGAGCTGTTAATCAATGTAACAGATAGCTGACAACTATTAATGATTCAGTATTGATAGCAAGAAACAAAGTTATTGTTATTTACACGGAAGGGGAAAAGACGATATGGAATTAACAATATAGCAACCTATATTGGCATAAAAACTATTTCCCCCCTGTCAGAACACTCTTAATCGCTCGCTGATCGGGTATTTTTCGCCAGCTGAAAATGCTGATGTAGCGCTCGCCATCCTGCTGACGTAATCGTCACTTCGCGGAATCCCGGGGTAGTGGTAAACCAGCCTTTCTGCAGACCGTGCTGCAGCAGCGCCGCGCCTGCCGCCCCACCGAGATGAAAGCGACGTTCGCTCCAGTCCAGGCAGCCGCAGCACGCTTTGCGCCGGGAGCCGCTCTTCGTCATTATCCCCAGGCGCGCAAACTGCGCTTCGCCGACGGGCGTCAGAGCAGTGCCATCAGGCGCTATCCACGCTTCGCGCAGCAGAAAATCATACAGTGATACCGCCACTTCGCCGGCCAGATGATCGTAACAGGTACGCGCGACGCGTAAATTAACCGGCGTTGCGGTGGACAGCGCCACCGCACGCTTGCCGGCCATGGTCATCATATTTTCCAGCAATCCGGCAACATCGCTACCGGCGAGGCGGTAGTAGCGATGGCGGCCCTGGGCAAGACACATCAGCAAACCGCTGCTGACCAGCCGGCTAAGATGCGCGCTGGCGGTGGAGGGGGAAATGTCGGCCACGGTGGAAAGCTCGGTAGCCGTCCACGCCCGGCCATCCATCAAGGCGCAAAGTATCTTCAACCGCGAGGCATCCGCCATTGCCGACGCCACTGCCGCCATTGCCAGGGCCAGCGATTCATCGTCTTCAATCCGCTCAACAGGTTTTAACATAGCGCCTCGCTTATTTTCCCAACGGCAAACTGCCGCCATATTACGTTAATCGGCATGTTGAGAACGATATTCGCGCAGCACCCGGGCAACCCGAATTTGATAGCAGGCGAAGATGCTCTCCCGTCCCTCTTTCTGCGCAGCCTGATGGCAAAGGTTGCGCCTCCACGCCAGTACCGCATCCTCATCACGCCACCAGGAGAGCGACAGAATTTTGCCTGCCGCAGTCAGGCTTTGAAAACGCTCAATGGCAATAAAACCGTCAATATCGCTCAGCAGCGGCTTCAGCTCCGCCGCCAGCGTTAAGTAGCGCTCCTGGCTCGCCGGGGTAACCTCAGCTTCAAAAAGTACTGCAATCATACCGTCGTCCTCACGCAATCAGTGTGAAGGCCAGGATATCTTCTTTGCCGGGCTCAATGCTTCGCTGATGGGCGAAGTATGATGGCTTTTATTGCGTGAAAAACGCCCTACATATTCACAAAAGCAATAGTTAATAACCTGAAGAAAGCTAATCGCGCCTCTTTTGAAACTATTTTGTAAGGCCTGAAACAGGTCCAAAAAGAGAGCATCTATATGTTTTTATTGAAAATAAAAAAACCAAAATCAGCTAATTCATCATCATACCGTCACAAAAGTGTGATCTAAATCGCACTTTTTGCAACGCGCGTTATAGTTAGCAGACTTATTATAAGTCCATCGAAAGCAACCACGCTTTCCACCATAAAAGTTAAAAGGATAAACACCATGAAAAACGTAAAATTACTTGCCGCTGCCGGTATGCTGTCTCTGGTCTCTTTTGCTAGCTTCGCTCAGCCTGTTAGCGTAACCGCAGATACTCTGGACAACGCCGAAGCCAAAATCGCTGCCATTGCTAAAGACCAGGGTGAGTCTTACCACATTACCGAAGCTTATACCGGTAACCAGGTACATATGACCGCCGAGCTGTCTAAATAACCGAATGGTTGCAGAGGGAGCTGCCGGACAGGTCGCCTGAAGGCGGCTGGTCTGGCTCCCGCCACATAATAAGCACCCAGCAATGTCGAGCCCCTTGATGGGGCTTTTTTTGTTTCTGGCGAACAGTGAACCCGCAACCCGGTTTGTGGGTTCACCGCCGTCTGCGGTGCAGTAGCCCGGACAGAAGCGCAGCATCGCCTCCGGGAAATTTGGCCACTCTGCACGCTACTCCCGGGGGCGGCGCTTGATGCGCCTTGCCCGGGCTACAGGTTCATCGCCGTCTGCGGGCCGGTAGCCCCACTATTCACCGCCGCCTGCAGGTCTGGTCGCCCGGATAGATGCGCAGCATCGCCTCCGGGATTTACCGACCCGCTGCAGCTCTCTTATTCGATAACGCGCGCTGAATCGACAGCACGCTGAATAGCACAATCACCAATCCCGCCAGCGCCAGCCCCTCAATTTTTTGTCCGAGGAAAACCCAGCCTAATAGTACCGCTGTCACCGGACTCAGCAGGCTCATTGCCGATACCGCTACCGGAGAAAGACGGCCAATACCGCGGAACCAGAGGCCATATGCGAGCATTGCCCCGGCAACGCACAGCCACAAATAACCCGCCGCCTGAGTCAGCGTTACCTGATGCAGCGGCGGATCGACCAATAACGCAATCGGCGCCAGTACAATACCGCCAATCAGCAGTTGCCAGCCTGTCAGGGCAATAACCGGCAAGGCGATCGCCCAGCGCCGCGACAGCCAGGTCCCAAGCGCCATACTCATCGCCCCCAGAAACGCCGCGCCGATCCCAAGCGGATCGAGCGTCATTTGCGGCGATAGCAGCAACATAGCCATTCCCACGATCCCCGTCATTGCTGATAGCACCGCGAGCCAGGGCGATCGCTGACGATCGACGCACCATGCCAGCAGCATCACCAGCAGCGGCTGGATAGCGCCAATCACCGCCGCCAGTCCGCCCGGCAGCCGATAAGCGGCAATAAACAGCAGCGCCTGGAACGCGCCGATATTCAGGATCCCGGTGACAATCAGCTTCCACCACTCGCCGCGCAGCGGGAGGCGACGGCTCCAGATCAGCAGGGCGATCCCGGCCGGCAGCACCCGCAGCAGCGCGGCGATAAACGGTCTATCGGGCGGCAGGAACTGCGAGGTGACAATATAGGTGCTGCCCCAGATGGCGGGCGCCAGCGCGGTTAAGAATAGATCTACAACAAGGTTGCGCGAAACAAAGGCCATGATTTTATCTTCATATCAAGGTAAATTATGGCCTAAGTATGTATCGATATTTACCTTGATATCAAGACAAGTAGGCATTAATGGACAAATCACCGCAGACCGACGCCGTGGATCGCATTCTTGAACAGTGGAAACGGGAACGCCCCGATCTCGATTGCACTCCAATGGGACCGTTCGGTCGTCTGAAGCGCTGCGCACTGCTGCTGGAACCGCGCATTGAAGCGGCTTTTCTTCGCCATGATTTAGTGCGCTGGGAGTTTGACATGCTGGCGACTTTGCGACGGGCGGGCGATCCGTTCGTGCTGTCGCCAACCCAGCTCTTTTCAACGTTAATGATCACCTCCGGCACCATGACCCATCGTCTTAAGGCGCTGGAAAAACGAGGGTTTATTCGCCGACTGCCAAACCCGGACGATGCGCGCAGCATGCTGGTCGCGCTGACGCCTGAGGGGCGGAAGTTAATCGACAGAGCGGTGGAGAGCCACGTGGAAAATGAGCGGCAGCTGCTGGATGGCCTTTCTGCGGGGCAGCGCCAGCAGCTTGATGAAGCGCTGACGGTGTTTATGCGTCTGCTGGAAAAAGAGTAATACCACTCTGCTTTGACAGGGTGCTCATACTGCTGCCGGCTCACCTTTGATGACGCATCACCGTTATTTCCCCGGAGGCGATGCTACGCATCTGTCCGGGCTACCGGATCGCAGACGGCGATGAATCTGTAGCCCGGGCAAGGCGCGTGAGCGCCGCCCCCGGGGCAGCGTGCAAAACGGCTGAATTTCCCCGGAGGCGATGCTGCGCATCTGTCCGGGCTAACGACTACCGGCCCGCAGATGGCAATGAACCTGGGTATCTGTCCGGCCTACCGGATCGCAGACGGCAATAAACCTGTAGCCCGGGCAAGGCGCGTTGAGCGCCGCCCCCGGGGCTGCATGCAGAACGGCTGAATTTCCCCGGAGGCGATGCTGCGCATCTGTCCGGGCTGCGATTACCCATTACCGAGCGGAAAAGGGCGATCCTGCACGACCGTCTTCATGACCAATGTCGAACGTAAATGCTGCACGCCGGGCATTGCGGAGAGTTTATCATCGTACAGCTTCTGGAAGGCCGGAAGATCGCGCGTCACCACATGCATCAGATAGTCCGGATCGCCAAACAGACGCTGCGCCAGCACGATTTGCGGGATCTCTTCGACCGCTTCCTCAAACGCGCTTACCGCTTTCTTGTCCCCCTCTTTTAGCGTCGCGAAGACGATGGCCAAAAAGTTGAAGCCCATTTTGGCCGGATCAAGGTTGGCCCGATAGCCGGTAATCACCCCCTCCTGCTCCAGCGTGCGCAGCCGTCGATGGCAGGGCGAAAGACTGAGATTCACCCGTTCGGCCAGCTCGGTTATCGATAGTCGCCCGTCGGCCTGCAGCTCAGCAAGAATTTTTCGATCGATGCTATCCATTTGGAATATTTTCCCTCAGATTTCCCTTCCAGAGGATAACATTGAAAGCTCATTGCGCAATAAACCCGATATTCTTTTCCTCAAATAATCGCCGCTTTACGAGGGAAAACGATGAGAAACTGCCATCAACACGCAGGGGTGCGCTGGCCATGGAAATGAGCTTTATCGCCAGCTTTTGGCTGGTTTCCTTTCTGCTGATCATCACGCCGGGGGCTGACTGGGCCTACACCATCAGCGCAGGGATCAACGGTCGGCGCGTGATACCCGCCGTCGCCGGACTGATGTCCGGTCACCTGCTGGCCACGCTGATCGTCGTCGCCGGAATCGGCGTGTTAATCGCCGGCCACCCGCTGGCGCTATCGACGATTACCCTGCTGGGCGCGGGCTATCTGATGTGGCTGGGGATCGCTATTTTGCGCCATCCGCCAACGCCAGGCACACAGCAATACAGCGCGGATAGCTGGAATCGCTGGGCGATTAAGGGGCTATGCATTAGCGGCCTCAATCCAAAAGTCTTTCTTCTGTTTCTGGCCCTGCTGCCGCAGTTTACCGACCCCCAGGGAAGCTGGTCGGTCGCGCAGCAGATGTCGGCGCTGGGCGGTATTCACCTTATCACCTGCACGCTGGTCTATTTACTGGTCGGCTACGGCGCCAAAGCGCTGTTAGCGACCCGGCCTCAAATCGCGCAAAAGGTCAGCATCGCTTCGGGGGTGATGATGGTCGCCATAGCCGCCCTGCTGTTTCTGGAGCAGCTGAGGTAGCCTGCCATATAAGGCGCGAGCGCGTGTCCTGTTCGCGCCACGGCATTATTACGGCAAAAACGCATTGCTGTACGGTTATTTTGCATTCGTCATCACCCCACTCTAAATTAGCCAATGCGCATCTCTCGCTTCCTTATCAGCCAGATTTTTTGGCTACGCAACCCTCCGATATCCCCCCCCTCTTAGCGGCAGTTAAGGTTTATCTCATATGAAATAAAACAATTCTTAACGCTCCCCACAATTGTTGCGCTTCCTGTTTTCCCTATTCATAAGATGGTTTTTGCAGTATGGTTAACATTATTAGAAGTTATATACTGCTGCCTACCCAGTTAAGGAGAAAAAGAATGAGCAGGATATGGGCCCTACCCCAAACCGCAACGCCGAATATATATATAAAAATAAGAACTGCCTGTCCAAAAGAAGTCATATCGCTTAAATATTGCCAGCAGCAGCAATAAATAATGCACATGCAGCCGAATCTTATCATTATCTTATGATGGCCAAAAAGTGCGCTCGCCGGCTGTATAATAAAGGGAACTCAATGAAAAGCAATGCTATTTTAAAAAAAAGGAACTTCCTGACTCACAATGAAATAGAGTCATTGCTCAAAGCGGCCAACAGTGGTGCACATGCCACGCGCAATTATTGCCTGACATTATTGTGTTTTATTCACGGATTACGCGCCAGTGAAATATGCCGCCTGCAAATTTCCGATATCGACCTTAGTTCTAAATGTATCTATATTCACCGGCTTAAGAATGGATTTTCGACAACGCATCCTTTGCTAAATAAAGAAATCCGCGCATTAAAAAACTGGCTACAGGTCCGCGCCTCGTACCCGCAGTCCGACAGCGAATGGTTATTTCTCTCACGAAAAGGTAATCCTTTGTCTCGCCAGCAGTTTTATCAGATTATTTCCGCCTCTGGTGATAATGCCGGGCTATCGCTCGAAATTCATCCGCATATGCTCCGTCATTCATGCGGCTTCGCCCTGGCTAACATGGGCATTGATACCCGCCTTATCCAGGACTACCTGGGCCACCGCAACATTCGCCATACCGTATGGTATACCGCCAGTAACGCTGGCCGTTTCTATGGTATCTGGGACGAAAGCAGAGACAGACAGCGGAGCCCTGTTCTGCTGTAATGCTCGATGCCAGGGAGGGCGTCAAAATAACCGTCAGGCAGCGGTAAACATTAAAAAAATTAACCATGCGGTGTTTATGATTATTGTTCCGGCAAGTTCACAGCGCAACGATGATTTATCTTATTACCCCCGGGCATGGCCCTGCATATAAATGCATCAACGCCCTTCCGTTTAAAATAGCCGCAACCATGCTTTTTTCCTTTTAATTTTATGCACCTGAAAAAGAACCTCGGTCCAGAGGTTGTCGCCATCAATAAAATCTATAAGAATAAGATTTATCATCTGTAATATTCTGCCCCACAGCCGCTACAATGTCATTATTCAACTATGCTTAAGCCCCTTCGTATAATACGCGATTAACCTTGCGGATTATTTGTGAGCGCCCCCTGCGGTCAGCAGGGTCGTGTTAATTTTCAAGATCATATCAGGAGTTATTTATTGTGAACCGACGTCGTTTTCTTACTGGTAAAGAAGTTCAGGCGATGATGCTGGCAGCCCGCCACGGGCAAACGGGAGAGCGGGATTACTGTCTAATCCTGCTCGCTTTTCGTCATGGTATGCGCATTAGCGAATTACTCGATCTGCACTACCGCGACCTCGATCTTGTCGAAGGCCGCATCAATATTCGACGGCTGAAGAATGGATTCTCCACCGTACATCCTCTGATGGTCGATGAATGTGACGCTATCAGGCGCTGGAGTCAGGTACGCGGCGCCTGGAAAGGCGCGCAAAAAACCGATGCGCTGTTTATATCGCGACGCGGTACGCCGCTTTCGCGTCAGCAGGCCTACCGCATCATCCGCACCGCTGGCGTAGACGCTGGCACGGCTACCCATACTCACCCGCATATGCTGCGCCATGCCTGCGGTTACGAACTGGCGGAGAGAGGGGCCGACACCCGCCTTATTCAGGACTATCTCGGCCATCGAAACATTCGCCATACCGTACGCTATACGGCCAGCAACGCCGCGCGATTCGCCGGACTCTGGGAACGCAACAACCTGATGGAGTGGAATTTACAAAATCAGAGGATGGAAAATAAGTGTTTGATAAATAAAGGAAAATAACTTACCGAACAGGTCAATTGGGGCCAAACTGTGTGCATCATAAAAATATTCAGTAACCTTTTGCAACCATCGAATGCATCAAATAGGGGGTAAAAACCAATATCACTTTGATTAACAATGTTTTTTTATTTTTAATCTTTTCCAGAAACGTCCTTCTTTCCGCTGCCCATCCTTCCCGGCCACGCGTTGCCGATAGCCATCCATGGCTTATTAAGCCTTAATGATATCGATTTTTATGTCGTTAAATAACTATCAAACAGATTAAAAAACTAAATAAACCATCAGATAATCATAATTTCAGTCAATTACGCCAACGAGTCAAAATGGCCCCAAATGTCTCATTTTTTGGGTGAAAAACATGCAGAACCGCAGCCGAATATATCGGCTGAAATATGAAATACCTGGAGGTCATGATGACGGCCAGATCGGTTCGTAATCCCGATATTGTTCAAAGGAAAACAACATGAAAATCAAATCACTGGCAATCGTTGTTCTGTCAGCCCTGTCTCTGAGCTCCGCGGCGGCGCTGGCCGACACCACGGTAAATGGCGGCACGGTGCATTTTAAAGGGGAAGTCGTCAACGCAGCCTGCGCCATTGACGCGGGTTCAATCGATCAAACCGTTCCAATGGGCCAGGTACGTTCGGCGAAACTGGCGACTGCGGGCAGCACCAGCACGGCTGTCGGCTTCAATATCCAGCTGAACGATTGTGACACCACCGTTGCCACCAAGGCCTCCGTCGCCTTCACCGGCACCGCGATTGACAGCACCAACACCACCGTACTGGCGCTGCAAAGCTCGGCGGCAGGCAGCGCGACTAACGTCGGCGTGCAGATCCTTGACCGTACCGGTACGCCGCTGGCGCTGGATGGCGCAACCTTCGGCGCAGCTTCCACCCTGAACGATGGCACCAACATCATTCCGTTCCAGGCTCGCTACTACGCGACTGCCGCTGCCACTGCCGGTACCGCTAACGCGGACGCCACCTTTAAAGTGCAGTACCAGTAATTTTTTCATCAGGCAGGGACGCGCGCCGGGCCAGGAAGGCCCGTTATCCATAACGGAATTCGGGTGATAACGATGCAAAGGATGAAGTCAGGTCTGTTGATATTTTTGCTCCCGCCGCTGGCGCTGGCCGGTAACCAGTGGAACGTCACGCTGCCCGGTGGAAACATGCGCTTTCAGGGGATCATTATTGCCGAGTCCTGCCGCGTTGAAGCGGGCGACCGGCAGATGACGGTCAACATGGGGCAGATCAGCAGCAATCGGTTTCATTCGGCCGGAGAAGACACCAATCCCGTCCCCTTCGATATCCACCTGCAGGAGTGCAGTACCGCCGTCAGCCAGCGCGTTGGCGTGGCCTTTCACGGCGTCGCCGATGGTAAAAACCCGGACGTGCTCTCAGTGGGCGAAGGACCGGGGATAGCGACCGGCGTGGGCGTCGCTCTGTTTGATAAAGACGACCAGCCAATCCCACTGAACGGCCCTCCCGCCGCCTGGACAAGATTGTATACCGGGCCAACCACATTGCATTTTGTAGCGAAATACCGGGCAACAGGGCATCAGGTCACCGGAGGCGCGGCCAACGCTCAGGCCTGGTTCTCCCTGACCTACCAGTAATTAATCAGCAAACGAACCGAAAACAGGAAACGACGGTGACGATAAAAGGGGTAAACGTGAGAACAACACTGGCGATAACGCGCGGTTTACTGGCGGGAGCGCTGATGATAGCCGCCATGGGATTTACCGCTCGCGCCGAGGCTGGCGTGGCGCTGGGGGCGACCCGCGTCATCTATCCTGCCGGGCAAAAGCAGGTTCAGCTGGCGGTCACCAACAACGACGAAAAGAGCACTTATTTGATTCAGTCATGGGTGGAGAATGCCGACGGCGCGAAGGACGGCCGCTTTGTCATCACCCCGCCGCTGTTCGCCATGCAGGGAAAAAAAGAGAATACCCTGCGCATCATTGATGCCACCAGCAACCAGCTGCCGCAGGATCGGGAAACGCTGTTCTGGATGAACGTCAAAGCGATCCCGTCGATGGATAAATCAAAGCTCAGCGACAACACTCTCCAGCTGGCGATCATCAGCCGCATCAAGCTCTATTACCGTCCGGCAAAGCTGGCGCTGCCGCCGGATCAGGCTGCGGAAAAGCTGAAATTTCGCCGCGGCGCAGGCACGCTTACGTTGATCAACCCCACCCCCTACTACCTGACGGTCACCGAACTCAACGCCGGTACCCGGGTGCTGGAAAATGCGCTGGTTCCGCCGATGGGTGAAGCCAGCGTTAAATTACCCGCCGATGCAGGTCGCGAGATTACATACCGGACGATTAACGACTACGGCGCGCTGACCCCGCGGATGCAGGGCGCTACGCAATAACTGACGGGAGACCGCGTTCTCCCGGAAATAAAAATAAGAACTGACAGCCGGGCGACTTTGGACCGGAGGGACTATGTCACATCTGAAATATGGACTCGACGATCTGGGCTCCGGACGTAAAAGCAGCCACGGGCCGGGGAATGCGCGCGCTTTCGCTCAAATCACGCTGGCTCTGTTACTTGCGGCAACGATCTTTTCCGTGCAGGCGGAGCTCTATTTTAATCCACGTTTTTTAGCGGATGACCCTGCCGCCGTGGCGGACTTATCAGGATTTGCCAACGGCCAGGAGGTCCCTCCGGGAACCTATCGCGTCGATATTTACCTCAATGACGGGTTTATGACTACCCGCGATATCACTTTTAATAGTAGCGAAAGCGATCGCTCGCTGGTCCCCTGCCTGACGCGCGGGCAGCTGGCCGGGATGGGCGTCAACACGACATCCATTAAAGGGATCGGCGCTCTGGCATCCGATGCCTGCGTACCATTAACCGAAACCATCAAGGACGCCACTACCCGCTTCGATGTCGGCCTGCAGCGGCTGTACCTGACCGTACCCCAGGCGTTTATGGGCAACCGCGCCCGCGGCTATATTCCGCCCGAGCTCTGGGACCACGGGATTAACGCCGGGCTGCTGAACTACAACTTCACCGGCAACAACGTCCATAACGACATCGGCGGCAGCAGCAACTACGCGTACCTGAACCTGCAGAGCGGGCTGAATCTCGGCGCCTGGCGTCTGCGCGATAACACCACCTGGAGCTACAGCAGTAGCGGCAGTTCGTCGGCCAGTGAAAACAGGTGGCAGCACGTCAATACCTGGCTGGAGCGCGACATCACCGCGCTGCGTTCGCGCCTCACGCTGGGCGACAGCTACACCAACGGCGACGTCTTCGACGGCATTAACTTCCGCGGCGCGCAGCTCGCCTCCGATGACAACATGCTGCCGGACAGCCAGAAGGGATTTGCCCCGGTTATCCACGGGATTGCCCGCGGCACCGCTCAGGTGTCGGTGAAGCAGAACGGCTATGAGATCTACCAGAGCACGGTGCCCCCCGGCCCGTTCACCATCAACGATCTCTACTCCGCCGGCAACGGCGGCGACCTGCAGGTGACCATCAAAGAGGCCGACGGCAGCAGCCAGGTCTTCACCGTCCCTTATTCGTCCGTGCCGGTGCTCCAGCGCGAGGGCCATACCCGCTATGCGGTCACCGCCGGGGAGTACCGCAGCGGCAGCAATCAGCAGGAAAAACCGAAATTTTTCCAGAGCACCGTAATGCGCGGTCTTCCGGCGGGCTGGACCCTGTACGGCGGCACCCAGCTGGCGGACCGCTACCGCGCCTTTAACCTCGGCGTCGGCAAAAATCTGGGCCAACTGGGGGCGCTGTCGCTGGATATCACCCAGGCCAACGCCACCCTGCCCGATGACAGCGAGCATCAGGGGCAGTCGGTGCGTTTCCTCTATAACAAGTCGCTGACGGATACCGGCACCAATATTCAGCTGGTGGGCTACCGCTACTCGACGCGCGGCTATTTCAGC
>NZ_BCZK01000014.1 GCF_001598695.1 Klebsiella oxytoca NBRC 105695
TGCGGTCGGCTCAACTCGACCTTACTCGTCCCATCCCTGGGACTCGCCCCTACGGGGCCAGCGCAAGCGCTGTTCAAAATTGCTCCAGGCAATTTTGTCGTGTCTCGATTCGCCTCTGTCCGCCATCCCTGGCGGCCAGCCCTTGTCTTCGGCCCTCCGGTTCGCCGATTTCAGCGGGGGCCAGGGCATCGCTGCATATCACGTTGTTTCAGAGACATATCCGTAGCTGCATGAAACTCTCCCGGGCGCGGCGCTTGACGCGCCTCTCCTCCCTACCAAACCTCAATCCCGATCGATCGCGAACGGCTGCCAAGCTTGACGTACCGGCATTACCTCGACCCGGTTAATGTTCATATGGTCCGGCAGGGTGGCGATATAAAACATCTGTTCGGCAATATCCCGCGCGCTCAGCGGCGTGGTGCCTCGATACAGATTGTCCGACGCCGCCTGGTCGCCTTTGGTGCGCACCAGGGTAAATTCCGTTTCGGCAATACCCGGCGCGAGATCGGTCACGCGCACCCCGGTCCCGAGCAGATCGCAGCGCAGGTTATAGCTGAACTGCTTCACGAAAGCCTTACTGGCGCCGTAGACGTGGCTGCCGGGATAGGGCCACTGCCCGGCGATAGAGCCAATATTGATGATGCTCGCCCCCGCGCCGTGACGAATCAGCGTCGGTAGCAGGGCATGGGTCACGTTGACCAGCCCGGTGACATTGGTGTCGATCATCGTTTTCCAGTCGTCCAGATCCACTTTCTGCGCGGGCTGCGGCGACAGCGCCAGCCCGGCGTTGTTAATCAGCGTCGTGATATCGGCGAATTCAGCGGGCAGCGCCGCCACGGCCCCGGCGACCGCATCGCTATCGCGGACGTCGAGTTCGATAATGTGCACCGGCACCTGCGAGGCGAGCTTATCCTGTAGCGCCTTCAGCCGCTCAAAACGGCGTCCGCTCAGCACCAGCGACCAGCCCGCATCGGCGAAGACCTGCGCCGCTGCTTCCCCAAAACCCGAGGTCGCCCCGGTAATAAACACCACTTTGCTCGTTGCCATTTCATTCTCCTGTGCAGGTTGTCGCTCCCACTATAAAAACCCCGCGCGCGCGGGCACAGAGCCAGTCGGCGCGCGGCGATGTGACACGGTGTCACATCATTTTCGCCTGACTGGCTCTATCCGTTTCTGCCCTGAACGACCAATGATGAGGCCAACAACAACGACATGAGAGAGGGCAGGGTATGAAGCTGGCACTACAGAACGAGGTAGCGATAAGCAATGATGAAGTTCGGCAGCTGGATCGCGCTTATGTGTTTCATTCATGGTCGATGCAGGGCAATTTACATCCGCTGGTGATCGCCGGGGCTAAAGGCTGCGAGCTGTGGGATTACGAAGGCAATACTTACCTGGATTTCAGCAGCCAGCTGGTCAACGTCAACATTGGCTATCAGCATCCGCGCGTGCTGGCGGCGATGAAAGCCCAACTGGAAGAGCTGGTGACCATCGCGCCCGCCACTGCCAACCTCGCCCGCGGCGAAGCGGCGAAGCGCATCGTCGATCTGGCGCCGGAAGGCTTTAGCAAAGTGTTCTTCACCAACGCCGGCGCCGACGCCAACGAGAACGCCATCCGCATGGCGCGGCTCTACACCGGGCGCGATAAAGTGCTCTCTGCCTATCGCTCCTATCACGGCAACACCGGCAGCGCCATTGCCGCCACCGGCGACTGGCGCCGGGTGCCGAACGAGTATTCCCGCGGGCACGTACACTTTTTCAATCCCTACCTCTATCGCAGCGAATTTAACGCCGCGACGGAAGAGGAGGAGTGCCAGCGCGCGCTGGCCCATCTGCGGCGGATGATTGAATGCGAAGGCCCGAACGCGATAGCCGCGATTCTGCTGGAGTCGATTCCGGGCACCGCCGGGATTCTTGTCCCGCCCGAGGGCTATATGCAGGGGGTGCGGGCGCTGGCCGATGAGTTCGGTATTGTGCTGATCCTTGATGAAGTGATGGCCGGTTTTGGTCGTACCGGGAGTTGGTTTGCCTTCGAGCAGGATGGCGTGGTGCCGGATCTGGTGACTTTCGCCAAAGGGGTCAATGCGGGCTACGTCCCGGCCGGCGGCGTGCTGATTAGCGAGCCAATCGCCCGCTACTTTGATGACCATTTCTTTGCCGGGGGGCTGACCTATTCCGGCCATCCGCTGGCGATGGCGGCGATTGTCGCCACCATTGACGCGATGAAGGAAGAGAAGGTGGTGGAGAACGCGGCGACCATCGGCAACGAGGTGCTGCGTCCGGGGCTGGAGGCGCTGGCGGAGAAGCACGCGATTATCGGCAACGTGCGCGGCCGCGGTCTGTTCCAGGCGCTGGAGCTGGTCAGCAGCCGCGAACATAAAACGCCGCTGGGCGCTGCCGATATGGCGGCCATTAAAGGCGCGTTAACCGAAGCCGGCCTGCTGGCGTTTGTGGTGGAGAACCGCATTCATGTGGTGCCGCCGTGCACCATCAGCGCCGGGCAGGTGGCAAAAGGCCTGGCGATTTTTGATGCGGTATTCGCCCGCTTCGCGAACCTGGCTCAGTAAGGGGATGATTTCCCGGGTTGCGGCGTAAACGCCTTACCCGGGCGACCTTCTCGCAGATGGCGGCGAACCCGTAGCCCCGCAAGCGGGGGCGGGTTTTCAGTCTAACCGATGTTCGCCGTTCGCCAGCGCTTCGCGGTCAAAGAAGCGCTGAATCACGCCTTCCGCCATAAACGCTGCCCGGTCCGACATATGGGCAATCACATCGGCATCGTGGCTGACCAGCAGATAGGTCATTCCGTGCTCCTGCTTTAGCCGATTGAGCAGATTCAGTATTTCCGCCTGCACCGACATATCCAGCGCCGACGTTGGCTCATCCAGCAGCAGAATCTTTGGCCGCAGCAGCAGCGCGCGAGCAATCGCCACCCGCTGGCGCTGGCCGCCGGAAAGCTGGTGCGGATAGCGGCGCGCGGCGTCGGCAGGCAGCCCCACCTCTTCCAGGGCGGTGGACACCCGCTGCTCGATCTCGCCGATAGCGTGAATTTTCAGCGGCTCCGCCAGCGTACGCCATAGCGTATGATTGGGATGCAGCGAGGCGTACGGGTCCTGAAACACCATCTGTACGTTGCGCCGCAGTTCGCCCTGAAAACGCGCGCCCGGCGTAATGGCCTTATCGAACAGTTCAACGCGGCCGCGCCAGTCCCGCTGCAGCCCGGCTAATACCCGGAGAATCGTTGATTTTCCGCAGCCGGATGCGCCGATCAGGCTGAACGTTTCCCCTGCATCAACGGCAAAGCTGGCGGCGGACACCGCGGTTTTTTCAGCAAAATTCACCTGTAGATTGTTGAGATTAACGATTGCCATGCGCCGCCTCCGTCAAGTTCAGGGTTCGGTCGAGGGTCGGCAGCATCTGACCGTAAGTTTGCGCGGCCGGGCGACAGGTCCAGAGCGTACGGGTGTAGGGATGCGTCGCCGTCGGCAGATCTCGCGCCGCCATCTCATCGACCTTTTTCCCTTGATACAGGACCAGCACCCGCTGGCAGTGCTCGGCCACCAGCGGCAGGTCGTGGCTAATCAACAGCATCGCCATCCGCCGCTGTTCGCACTGCTCTACCAGCAGTTCAAGGATCTGATTGCGCAGTCGGGCATCGAGGGCTGAAGTGGGCTCATCGGCGATCAGCACCTGCGGATTATTGAGCAGCGCAAGGGCAATCATCACCCGCTGGCCCATCCCGCCGGAGAGTTCGCCAGGATAGCGGTTGAGTACCGGTAAATCCAGACCGACGGCGGCAACGGCGGCTTTGACCGCCTCCAGCCGCGCGCGGCGGCTAAGGCGCTGATGCAGAGTTAATGCCTCTTCCAGCTGCGCCTGAATGCTTTTTACCGGATTGAGCGCGTAGCGCGGATCCTGCAGCACCATCGCAATATTGTTGCCGCGTAGCGCGCGCCAGCCGCGCTCGCGAAGGGTTAATGCGTCGCGCCCCAGCACGTTGAGCGCATCGGCGCTGACGACGCCGGGCCGGCGGACCAGCCCCATCAGGGCGCGTGCGGTCATGGATTTACCGGAACCGGATTCGCCGACCAGCGCCAGCCGCTCGTTGCCGAGCGTGAAGCTTAAATGGTCCACCACTCTGGCGGTGGGATAGTCGATGGTCAGTCCCTGAACGATCAGACGAGTATCAGTCATGTTGCGGCTCCAGAACGTCGCGCAGGCCATCGCCCAGCAGGTTAAACGCCAGGCTGGCGATCAGGATGACGGCGCCAGGGGCGGCGGCGATCCACCACTGGTCAAAAATGACCTGCATGCCGTCAGCGATCATCGCGCCCCATTCCGCCATTGGCGGGCGGGCGCCGAGACCAAGGAAGCCGAGACCGGCAGCGGCGAGAATAATCCCGGCTAGATCCAGCGCCAGCCGGACGATCGCCGAGGGCAGACAGAGCGGCAGAATATGGCCAATCAGCAGACGCCAGCCGCGAATGCCCATCATCTCCGCCGCCGCCAGATAGTCGCTGTGGCGCAGGCGCTGAATTTCGCTGCGCGCCTGACGGGCGTAAGCGGGCCAGGTCGTTAGCGCCAGCGCCAGGGCGCCGTTCACCAGGCCCGGGCCGAGCATCGCGACAAACGCGAAGGCCAGAATCAGCCGCGGCATCGACATTACCACGTCGGTAAAACGCATCAGCACGCGCTCCAGCCAGCCGCCGTAATAGCCGGACAGGATCCCCACCAGCAGACCGGCGGGGAGCGTAATCGCCGTCACCAGCGCAACCAGCCCCAGCGCCGGACGGGTGCCGAAAATCAGCCTTGAGAGAAGATCGCGACCGTAGCTGTCGGTGCCGAGCCAGTGCCGCGCGCCCGGACCCTGCAGCCGCGCGGCGGCGTCCTGCCAGTTCGGGTCGAGCGGAGCCAGCCAGGGCGCAAAGAGCGCAGTCAGCAGGAGTAACGTAATGATGATCAGACCGCAAAAGGCGGCGGGAGAACGGCGCAGGCGGCGTAAAAAAAGGTAGCCAGGCATCAGCGTATCCTCGGATCGGTCAGCCGCACCAGCAGGTCGGTGAGGTTATTAATCAGCACAAAGCTCGCGCCGATCAGCAGCGTACCGCCCATAATCGCCGTGGTATCGCCGGCAAAGAGCGCGGTGGTCAGATAGCGGCCAATTCCCGGCCAGGAGAAGACGGTTTCGGTCAACACCGCCCCTTCCAGCATGGAGGTCCAGGCGAGGGCGGTCACCGTCAGCAGGGTGCCGCGGATATTGGGCAGGACGTGACGCAGCAGAATCGTCATCTCACCGGCCCCTTTGGCGCGCGCCAGCAGGATGTACTCTTTGTTCATTTCGCTCAGGCAGGCGGAACGGGTCAGGCGGGTGATGCTCGCCAGAGAGTAATAGGCCAGCAGCAGCACCGGCAGCAGCAGGTGCCCGGCGGCGTTTTTAACCGCCTCTTTATCACCCGAGAGCCAGGTATCAATGAGCGCAAAGCCGGTGCGCGGTTCGACGGTGTATTGATAAATATCGTCCAGCCGCCCCGGCCCCGGCGTCCACTGCAGTTTGGCGTAAAACAGCGCCAGCATCAGCAGGCCGAGCCAGAAGATCGGCACCGAGTTGCCGAGCAGCGTAAAGGTGCGCATCGCCAGATCCCACGGCGAGCCGACGTAGCGGGCGCAGAGAACGCCTGCGATAACGCCCGACAGCGCGCCGATAATCAACGCCAACGTGGCCAGCTCAAGGGTTGCCGGGAAAGCGGCGAGCAGGTCGTGCAGCACCGGCTGGCCGGTTGAGCTGGCGATTCCAAGATCGCCGTGGGCGAGATTCAGCAGATAGTGCCAGAACTGCAGCGGCAACGGCTGGTCGAGGCCGAGCTGGTGGCGTACCTGGTCATAGGTGGACTGACTGGCGTGGTCGCCGACGATTTGCAGCACCCGATCAACCGGCGACAGCGCAGAGAGCGCAAAGGTCACCAGCAGCAGGCCGAGCAGCGTCAGGGCCAGCGTCAGCAGTCCCTGAAACAGCGCGAGCAGGGGGCGTTTTGCGCGCCGCTCTGCTCGGGGAGGTAAAACAGCAGACATGGTTATTCCGTTGGTAAAAAGTACAGTGTTATCAGCTGGTGCGATCTGTTGTTGTAGCCCGGTCAGCGCAGCGCCAACGGGAAAACATAAGGTATCGGGGCCTGCGTTCCCGGAGGCGGCGCGTTGCGCCTGTCCGGGCTACCTGATCGTACCTGCCCCAGGCGTTATTTGGTTACCCGGTCATACCACACCATATCGGCATTGAGACCCTGCTGATAACCCTTCACGTTATCGCGAACCACAATCTGGGTTTTACCCTGATCGATAAACACGTAAGGCGAATTGCGCTGCAGTTCCTCCTGAATGTTTTTATACAGATCCTGGCGCTTCGCTGCGTCCGGCTCGGCGACTGCCGCCAGGGTCGCTTTATTCAGCTCCGGGATCTGCCAGCCGTTTAGCCCGGCGACGGTACTGGATTTACCGTCGTTGTAGGCAAAGGCGCTGGCGTTAGAGTGGGCGTCGAAATAGTCAGGGATCCACAGCCGAATCGCCGCCTGATGCTGTTTGGCGCGCACGCGAGCATAGACCTGGCTACCCGCGGCCGGCAGCAAATCCACCTTCACGCCGCCCTGGGCGAAGCTCGCCTGCATCGACTGAGCAATAGTGATAAACGGCGGCTTGTTTTCGACGTCGAGGGTGAAATGCGCCTCTTTAATGCCCGCTTTAGCGAGGATGTCTTTGGCTTTTTGCGGGTTGAATGTAAACGGGTTATTTTCCAGCGCGCCCGGCAGGCCGACCGGCAGGAAGCTCTGATGGACGAAATATTGCCCTTTCAGCAAATCTTTCGTGATGCCGTTGTAATCCACCAGCCAGCGCGCCGCTTCCCAGAAGGCCGGGTTTTTCAGCAGCGGGTTAGCGCTGTTGCCGGTATTAAAGACCAGATAGTTCTGCTCAGCGGAGGGGATGCTGAGAACCTTGACGCCCGCTTTACCCTGCAGAGCCGCAATCTGGTCGGCGCCGAGATCGCGCGCCACGTCAGCATCACCCTGCTGGATGAGAAGACGACGTGAGGCCGGGTCCGGAACGTTTTTAATGATGATGCTTTTCAGCTTCGGCGCGCCGCCGGGTGCGCTGCTGTTGGCCTCCAGCACGATGGCCTGATGCGGCTGATAGACCCGCATTTTATACGCGCCGCTGCCCGCCGAGTGCATTTTCAGCCAGCCGTTGCCGAAGTCGTTATCTTTGGCGTTCGGGGCGACCTGTTTCTCATCGACGATAGAGGCGATCGGCGTGGAGAGAATATTCAGCGCCACCGCCGGGCTGACGTCGGCAGTCCAGCGTAGCGTGAGGGTATGGTCGTCTACCTTCTTCAACTGGCTGGCGATGTTATCCGGCTGCCAGCCGAGGACGTTAAGAATAAACGCCGGCGATTTGTTCAGGGTGACCGCGCGGGTGTATGAGTAAATGACATCTTCCGGGCGTAGCGGGTTACCGGAGGCGAATTTGGCGTCGGGCTTTAGCTTGATGGTCAGCGTTTTCGCCGCCGGATCGGCCTGCCAGCTTTCGGCCAGGATCGGGGTGATTTTTTCAGGGTTATCGCGGTCCGGCTGCACCAGACGCTGATAAAGGCTCGGTACCGTCTGGATGCTGGAGAGCTCGTTGGCTTCCGCCGGGTCGAGGCTGACGATATCGTCGAGGCCCTGGGCGACCACAAGGGTCCCCGGCGGCGTGGCGGCGTGAACGGCGGCGGATAACGCGGCGAGCGCCAGCAGCGGCAGCAGTTTTTTAGTCATATGCGATCCCTGAAAAAAGTTATTGTGATTATTGATGTTTCGCTACGTTAGGCCGCTTAATTACGGGCGTAAAGTCAAAGATCGGCTAAGTTTATGCTTAAAAAGCATAAGCAAGACCAATGGGTTATGACGATCGATCGTACCGGGCATCTTCCGCCCGTTCGGCTTTCTTGCTATAACAATTTGATAACAATACGGGAGGGATAAGCGTGCCGGAAATTAATGAATTTGGTCAGCAGGTCAACGATCGCGTGCCCGGGTGGCGGGGGGCGGGGTTTCTGCGCCGCACGGCGTTAAATGGCCGCTATTGCCGACTGGAGCCGCTGGATACCGACCGGCACGCGGCGGATCTGTTTGCTGCCTATGCTCTCGGCGACGACAGTGACTGGACGTGGCTGGCGAGCACGCGTCCGCAGAGCGTTGAGTCAACGGCGAACTGGATCACCGGCAAGGTTATGGATGACGGACTGGTGCCCTACGCGGTTGTCGATCTGCGCTGCGAGCGAGCCGTCGGGCTGGTCAGCTATATGGCGATTGAGCGGGCGATGGGCACGGTGGAGATTGGCCACGTCACCTGGTCGCGGGCGATGAAAAATACGCCGCTCGGCACCGAGGCGGTCTGGCTGCTGCTGCAAAATGGTTTTGCCCATGGCTATCGTCGACTGGAGTGGAAGTGCGATTCAATGAATATTGCTTCCCGCCGCGCCGCCGACCGACTGGGATTCACCTGGGAAGGACGACTTCGCCAGAGGATGGTGCGTAAAGGACGAACCCGCGATAGCGATATGCTGTCGATTATTGACAGCGAATGGCCCGCGCGCGATGCGGCGCTGCGGGCCTGGCTGGCGCCGGAGAATTTTGATGCTAATGGATGGCAGATAAAGCGGCTGGAAGATTTTCGCTAGTTTTCCCTCTCCCGGATGGAGAGGGAGAGGGAGCCGTTCGGCGCAAACGTTGCCTCCCGGCACAGGGCCTGAGGGGGCTACTGATGCGGTTTTCGCCCTCGCCCCGTTGGGGAGAGGGCGGGGTGACGGGAACCGCCTCTTACCGGCGAACCGGCGCGCCGTTCGCCACGTAATACGCCGCCGTGCTCTTCGGCAGCGGCTGACGGCCACGAATGGCATCAGCCATTTTTTCGCCAATCATAATTGTGGTCGCGTTAAGGTTGCCGGTAATAATCTGCGGCATGATCGAGGCGTCGACCACGCGCAGGCCTTCCAGTCCGTGAACCCGACCTTCGCCATCGACCACCGCCATCTCGTCATAGCCCATTTTACAGGTGCCGCACGGATGGAAGGCGGTTTCCGCATGATTGCGCACGAACTCTTCCAGCTCGGCATCGCTCTGGCACTCCGCACCCGGGCTGATCTCCCGGCCGCGATAGTTATCCAGCGCCGGCTGATGCATGATTTCGCGGGTAATCCGAATCGCATCGCGAAACTCCTGCCAGTCCTGTTCGCTGGACATATAGTTAAACAGAATCGCCGGATGTTCGTGCGGATCGCGCGATTTCAGCCGCACGTGGCCGCGACTCGGGGAGCGCATAGAGCCAACGTGGCACTGGAAGCCGTGCTCTTTCACCGCGTTTGAGCCGTTGTAGTTAATCGCGACCGGCAGGAAGTGATACTGAATATTCGGCCACGTAAAGGCTTCCCGGCTGCGAATAAATCCGCCCGCTTCAAACTGGTTGCTGGCGCCGATGCCGGTTCCGCCGAATAGCCATTCGGCGCCGATTTTCGGCTGGTTCCACCACTGCAGCGCCGGGTAAAGCGACACCGGCTCTTTGCATTCGTACTGCAGATACATCTCCAGATGATCCTGCAAGTTTTCCCCGACGCCCGGCAGGGCGTGTACCAGCGGAATATCGAACTGGCGCAACAGTTCCGGGCTGCCGACGCCGGATCGCTGCAGAATTTGCGGCGAAGCGATAGCCCCCGCGCAGAGCAGCACTTCTTTATTGGCGGTCGCTTTCGACGGCGCGGTGCTGTCGCCCTCCAGCCACTCGACGCCGACGGCGCGCTTGCCGGCAAAAATAATATGATCGGTCAGCGCATGGGTGCGAATAGTCAGATTGGGACGCGCGCGCGCCTGGTCGAGATAGCCGCGCGCGGTGCTGGCGCGGCGTCCCTGCGGCGTCACGGTACGATCCATCGGGCCAAATCCCTCCTGCTGGTAGCCGTTAAGATCGTCGGTGCGCGGATAGCCAGCTTGTACGCCAGCTTCAATCATCGCGTGGAACAGCGGATTATTGCCCTGCTTTGGCGTGGTGACGCTGACCGGGCCGTCGCCGCCGTGGTAATCGTTGGCGCCGATATCGCGGGATTCTGCTTTGCGGTAATAGGGCAGGCAGTCCAGGTAGCTCCAGTGCTCAAGCCCCGGCGCCGAGGCCCAGTTATCAAGATCCATAGCGTTGCCGCGGATATAGCACATGCCGTTGATTAACGAGGATCCGCCGAGTCCCTTACCGCGTCCGCACTCCATGCGGCGATGGTTCATATGCGGTTCAGGCTCGGTCTCGTAGGCCCAGTTATAGCGACGCCCCTGTAGAGGAAACGCCAGCGCGGCGGGCATCTGGGTGCGGAAGTCGAAACGGTAATCCGGGCCGCCCGCTTCCAGCAGCAGGACGGTGGTGTCAGGATCTTCCGTCAGTCGTGTAGCCAGTACGTTGCCGGCGGAACCGGCACCAATAATAATGTAGTCAAACTGCAAAAATGACCTCCTGGTTAAAATATGGATTGAAACGGACCCATCTCAACCTGGATGGATTTTATCTGGGTGTAGCTGTGCAGCGTCTGTACGCCGTTTTCGCGGCCAATCCCGGAGTGCTTGTAGCCGCCGACCGGCATCTCCGCAGGGGATTCGCCCCAGGTGTTGATCCAGCAGATCCCGGCCTCCAGCCGATGAATCAGACGATGGGCGCGGTTTAAATCCGGCGTGACGACGCCAGCGGCGAGGCCGTATTCGGTGGCATTGGCGCGGCGAACCGCTTCTTCCTCATCGTCGTAACTCAGAATCGACATCACCGGGCCGAAGATCTCTTCGCGGACGATGGTCATCTGGTCATCGCAGTCGGTAAACACCGTCGGGGCGACCCACGCGCCGTGGTCGAAGCCTTCTCCTTTCAGCACTTCGCCGCCGCAGAGCAGGCGCGCGCCTTCTTGTTTACCCGTCTCGATGTAGCGCAGCACGTTCTCGCGGTGCGGGAAGCTCACCAGCGGTCCGAAGTTGGTGCTTTCAGCAAACAGATCGCCGGGGCGGATACGCGCCACGCGGGCGAGGACTTTCTCTTCAAATGCCGCTTTCAGGCGCGCCGGAACGAATACCCGGGTGCCGTTGGTGCAGACCTGGCCTGAACTGTAGAAGTTAGCCATCATCGCGATGTCGGCGGCGAGGTCGAGGTTGGCGTCTTCGCAGACGATCAGCGGTGATTTTCCGCCCAGCTCCATAGTCACTTCCTTCAGTGAGGAGGCGGCGGAGTTGGCCATCACTTTTTTGCCGCTGGCGACGCCGCCGGTAAAGGAGATTTTGGCGATGTCCGGGTGCTCGGTGAGATACTGGCCGGTTTCGGCGCCGGTGCCCGGCAGCACGTTAAATACGCCCGCCGGGAGTCCCGCTTCGCGGTAAATTTCCGCCAGCTTCAGGGCGGTGAGCGGGGTGACTTCACTCGGCTTAAAGATCATCGCGTTCCCGGCCGCCAGCGCCGGGGCTGATTTCCATAAGGCGATCTGGATCGGGTAGTTCCAGGCACCGATCCCGGCGACGACGCCCAGCGGTTCCCGGCGGGTATAGACGAATGAACTTTCGCGTAACGGGATCTGGCTCCCTTCCAGCGCCGGGATCAGGCCCGCGTAGTACTCCAGGACATCAGCGCCGGTGACGATATCGACGGCGGCGGTTTCGCTCAGCGGTTTGCCGGTATCGAGAGTTTCCAGACGCGCCAGTTCGTCGTTGCACTCGCGCAGAATGTCGACCGCTTTACGCAAAATGCGCGAACGTTCCATGGCGCTCATCGCCGCCCAGATTTTTTGCCCTTTTTGGGCGCTCTTTACCGCCCGGTCGACGTCTTCACAGCCGGCGGCCTGGACGGTCGCCAGCACTTCCCCGTTGGCGGGGTTAATCGTCTCGAAGGTTTTACCGCTGGTGGCGGAAACATAACCACCGTCGATGTAAAGCTGCTGTTCGGCCATTCGGGATATGGGTCCTCCATTATTGAGAAGTCGGTGGCAGATATTTGCTGATGAAGTGCTCGGCGAGCGTTTCGGCGCGGGCTTTATCGAGCGGTTTACCGCTCAGCGCCGCGCGTAGCCACAGCCCGTCGATCAGCGCGGCGAGACCGTATCCGGCCTCCTGCGCCTCTTCGCGCGGCAGGGCGCGCTGAAACTCATAGACGATATTCGACAGCAGTCGTCGGCTGCTGACCTGCTGCAGGCGATAGAGCATCGGCTGATGCATGCTGCTGGCCCAAAAGGCGAGCCAGGCCTTCATTGCCGCGCTGCTTATCTGACTCTCGTCGAAGTTGCCGGCCACGATGGCGCGCAGGCGTTCCCGCGGGCCGGCCCCGGGCAGGGCGTGCAGGCGGCTCAACACCGCCTGGCGCAGCTGGCCGGTGATATCGCGCATCGTCGCCTCCAGCAGGCCGTTCTTATCTTTGAAATAGTGGCTGATGATGCCGGTCGATACGCCAGCACGTCGGGCGATCTGCGCGACGGTGGCATCGTGCATTCCCACTTCATTGATGGCGGCCAGGGTCGCGTCAATCAGCTGCCGCTGCCGTATCGGTTGCATCCCCAGTTTGGGCATTTCTCAGACTCCATTCATCAGCTTTGTTTATCTATTAAAGCGGTTTTTGATTGGACGTTCAATATAAAATGTGTCTTAATTGTTGCCGATTTTGGTTTTAATAGTTGCAAAAAAAAGTAAGGAGAATGGATGACAGACCTTTCGCCGAGCAGAGAAAAGGACAAAATCAATCCGGTGGTTTTTTATACCTCCGCCGGACTGATTTTGTTGTTTTCCCTGATGACTCTCTTCTTCAGCGATTTTTCCGCGGCCTGGATTGGCCGTACCCTGAACTGGGTTTCAAAGACCTTCGGCTGGTACTATTTGCTGGCGGCAACGCTGTATATCGTGTTTGTGGTGTGCATCGCCTGCTCGCGTTTCGGTTCGGTGAAGCTCGGGCCGGAGCACTCGAAGCCGGAGTTTAGCGTCATGAGCTGGGCGGCAATGCTGTTCGCCGCCGGTATCGGTATCGACCTGATGTTTTTCTCCGTCGCCGAACCGGTGACCCAGTATATGCAGCCGCCGGAAGGGGCGGGGCAGACCATGGAGGCGGCGCGCCAGGCGATGGTATGGACGTTGTTTCACTACGGGCTGACCGGCTGGTCGATGTATGCCCTGATGGGGATGGCGCTGGGATACTTTAGCTATCGTTATAATTTACCCCTGACCATCCGCTCCGCGCTCTATCCGATCTTCGGCAAAAAGATTAATGGCCCAATCGGCCACAGCGTGGATATCGCCGCCGTTATCGGCACCATTTTTGGTATCGCCACCACCCTCGGGATTGGCGTGGTGCAGCTAAACTACGGCCTCAGCGTGCTGTTTGATATTCCGGACTCGCTGGGCGCGAAAGCGGCGCTGATCGTGCTGTCGGTCATTATCGCCACCATCTCCGTGACCTCCGGGGTGGATAAAGGCATTCGTATCCTTTCCGAGCTTAACGTGGTGCTGGCCCTCGGGCTAATCCTGTTTATCCTGTTTATGGGCGACACCGAGTTTCTGCTCAACGCGCTGGTGCTCAATGTTGGCGACTATGTGAATCGTTTTATGGGCATGACCCTCAACAGCTTCGCCTTCGATCGTCCGGTCGAGTGGATGAACAACTGGACCCTGTTCTTCTGGGCGTGGTGGGTGGCGTGGTCGCCATTTGTCGGCCTGTTCCTGGCGCGTATTTCACGCGGGCGCACCATTCGTCAGTTTGTGGTGGGAACGCTGATTATCCCGTTCACCTTTACGCTGCTGTGGTTGTCGGTGTTCGGCAATAGCGCGCTGTATGAAATCATCCACGGCAATGCGGCCTTCGCCGCCGAGGCGGTCGCCCACCCGGAGCGCGGCTTCTATAACCTGCTGGCGCAGTATCCGGCGTTTACCTTTAGCGCTTCGGTGGCGACGATTACCGGCCTGCTGTTTTACGTGACCTCCGCGGATTCCGGGGCGCTGGTGCTGGGTAACTTCACCTCGAAGCTGAAGGATATCAACAGCGATGCGCCAAACTGGCTGCGGATCTTCTGGTCGGTGGTTATCGGCCTGCTGACCCTGGGGATGCTGATGACTAACGGCATTTCCGCCCTGCAGAACGCGACGGTGATTATGGGGCTGCCGTTTAGCTTCGTGATCTTCTTCGTGATGGCGGGGTTATATAAGTCGCTGAAGGTTGAGGATTATCGCCGCGAGAGCGCCAACCGCGACACCGCCCCGCGACCGCTGGGCGTGCAGGATCGCCTGAGCTGGAAGAAGCGCCTGTCGCGGCTGATGAACTATCCCGGCACGCGCTATACCCGCCAGATGATGGAGACGGTGTGCTTCCCGGCGATGGAAGAGGTGGCGCAGGAGCTGAAGCTGCGCGGCGCCTACGTCGAGCTGAAAAGCCTGCCGCCGGAAGAGGGGGACAACCTGGGCCATCTCGACCTGCTGGTGCATATGGGCGACGAGCAGAACTTTGTTTATCAGATCTGGCCGCAGCAGTACTCCATTCCCGGCTTTACCTACCGGGCGCGCAGCGGGAAGTCGACCTACTATCGTCTGGAGACCTTCCTGCTGGAAGGGAGTCAGGGCAACGACCTGATGGACTACAGCAAAGAGCAGGTCATTACCGATATTCTTGACCAGTACGAGCGTCATTTGAACTTTATCCACCTGCATCGCGAAGCGCCGGGCAACAGCGTGACCTTCCCCGGAATGTAGGCTATCTAAACGTTTTCTGAAAAAGGATTGCAGCTGGTTAAATATACAGTGAAAAGCGCAGGGAAGCGTATGATGGCGGCGGGTGCCTGAGGCTTTCTGCGTTCAGGCTTAGGTGAGGATTCAGAAAGACGAAGCCCCAGGAGATGTTCCCATCAACCTGAGGCTCACGATCCAACCCTAGCACGTTGGATAGTAGCCTCTTCTTCGCATGGAGGCAACGAGATGCTGACAAAATACGCCCTGGTGGCAATCATCGTGCTGTGTCTGACAGCGCTGGGATTGACGTTAATGGTGCACGACTCGCTGTGCGAGCTGAGCATCAAAGAACGTAGTATGGAGTTCAAGGCCGTTCTCGCTTACGAAACGAAGAAGTAGCCGGTATGCGGGGAGCTATCCCCGCTTATCCGCAGGCTGGGTAAGGAACCTTAAGGCACCTTTTTTCTGCTGATCCGGGAGCAGGATGGACGGCGAGAGAACAGAGACCGGTTAAAAGCAAAAGCGCCGCCACCCTGCATAATGCTTATCTGGCAGGCGTCAGAGTATTGACGTCGACCACGTCCATACCTGCATTTTTTGCGGCTTCAATACCAAATCGTGAGTCTTCAAAAACCAGGCAGCGTTCAGGCTGAACCTTAAGCTCGCTGGCACATAATAAAAAAGTGTCGGCGGCGGGTTTATGATTTTTAACCCGGTCAGCGGAGACGATAGCGGCGAAATGCTGAGTTAATTGAAAGCGTGCAAGCAGTATATCCACGGTGCTACGTTCGCTTCCGGTTCCCAGCGCCAGGGGAATTTTGCCCTGCCACTGCTGTAAAATCTTCATGGCCGGTAAAAGCTGAATATCGACCGTCTGCAGCAAGTTCTCGATCGCCTGTTTTTTACGCTCGGCCAGGGAGAACGGATCGGCTCGTAATCCTTTTAAAGCCACAAGCTGGCTGGCCACCTGCCAGGGCGCTGAACCATTGAACGGAATCAGCTCCTCTTCAGAAATGGCGATATTGTCGGCAGCGAATACGCTTAGCCACGCTTTGCGGTGCAAAGGTTCGGTGTCAAAAAGCGTGCCATCCATATCAAAAATCAGGGCCTGATAGTGGCGATACATAATGATTGCCTGTGTGCTGTGATCATCGTCAGGGAGGGAAATGCGGAGAAGGCTCCCCGCATTGTTATACCGTCTTACCAGCAGACAAAGCCGCCATCGACAACCAGATCAACCCCGGTACAGAATGATGCCGCGTCGCTGGCAAGGAACAGCGCCGGACCGGCCATCTCTTCAACCTTCGCCATGCGCTGGATCGGCGTCTGGCTTTCGAACTCGCGGGTCTGATGAACCATCTCAGGGCGGGTGTTCATCGGCGTGGCGGTGTAGCCTGGGCTGATGGAGTTAACGCGGATCCCTTTGCCGATCCACTCCATCGCGAGGCTTTTCGACAGGTGGATCACGCCCGCTTTCGAGCAGTTGTAGTGCGCCTGATCGAGGCCGCGGTTAACAATAATGCCGGACATGGAAGCGATATTAATAATCGAGCCGCCGCCGGATTCCTGCATCAGTTCGGCTTCCGCCTTACAGGAGTTCCACACGCCGGTAAGGTTAATATCGATAACCCGCTGCCACTGCTCGGTTTCCATTTCCAGCGCCGGATTGGCATTAGCAATCCCGGCGGCGTTTACGGCGACATCAAGGCGGCCAAAGCGGCTTTTCGCCAGCGCGACGCCGGCGCGTAGGTCGCTAAGCTGACGAACATCGCCGGTGTAAAAACAGGCTCCGCCGCCGATCGCCTCAATATTTTTGACGGTTTCAGCAAGACCGCCGTCTTCACGTAGATCGAAGCAAACGACCCGGGCCCCCGCGCTGGCGAGTCCGTAAGCAATCATCTGGCCGATACCGCTGCCCGCGCCGGTGACAAAGGCTACGCGGTCCTGCAGATTAAATAGCTGTTGGGCAAAATCTTTTGCGATCATAGTTATTTCTCTCTAAAAAATATTCTTTAGCATGCCCGGTGTTGGCGTTCCCGGAGGCGGCGAGTTGTGCCTGTCCGGGCTACGGGGCTTGTGCCGTCGGGTAGCCCGGACAGGTGCGCAGCACCGCCTCCGGGAGATGATTTGTGTAGCCTGACCTGAAAAATGCCAGGCTGGCGGCATTACGACATAATCAAGCCGCCATCGATATTGATGGTCTGCCCGGTGAGGTAGCGCGCGTCGTCGGAGGCGAGAAACGCCACCAGCCCGGCAACGTCTTCCGGTTTGCCGGCGCGCTTCATTGGAATGCCTTCGACCCACTCCGCCATTAGCTCGCCCTTACCGTAGCGCTTCTGCTCGGTGCTGAGGATCTCGCCCCAGACGCGGTCGTTGTAATCCCACATTTCGCTTTCAATAATGCCCGGACAGAAGGCGTTAACGGTGATATTCCACGGCGCCAGCTCGTGCGCCAGGCTTTGGGTGATGCCGATGACGCCCATTTTGCTGGCGGCATAGTGCGGGGTGTAGATAAAACCCTGTCGACCCTGGCCGGAAGAGGTATTGATCAGGCTGCCGTGGTTCTGCTTAACCATGTATTTGGCGGCTTCGCGGCAGCACAGCCAGACGCCGGTGGTGTTAACGGCGAGCACTTTTTCAAAGTCGGCTTTCGGCATGCGATCGTAATAGTCGATGGTGATCACGCCTGCGTTCTGGATAGAGACATCGATGGTGCCAAAACGCGCTGCAGCCTGCTCGTACAGCGACTGCACCTGCGCTTCGTCGGTCACATCAACCTGTAACGACAGGATATCGGCCTGATAGCGCTGGCGTAAGGTTTCCGCCGTTTCATGGACGCGCTCGGCGTTAGAGACCATCACCAGATTCGCACCATCGCGCGCGAAGCGCTCGGCGATACCTGCACCAATTCCGCGGCAGGCGCCGGTGATCACAACCGTTTTGTTCTGGAAATTTCTTTGCATGTTTTTCATCCCTTATTGAAGCCGGACGGCAGTGCGTCCGGCGGGGTAATAAATAGGTGATTAACTGGTGGCTCCTGCCGCAGCCAGCTTCTCCTCATGGCGGCGCATCAGGATGACTTTGTTCTGCAGTTTCTGCTGGAACTGGTCGACGACGACGGCGGTGACGATAACGACGCCTTTAATGACCATTTGCCAGAAATCGCTGACCCCCATCATCACCATGCCGTCGGCGAGGAAGACGATGACGAATGCGCCGATGATTGACCCGGTAACCCGGCCGCGACCGCCTGCCAGCGCGGTTCCGCCGAGCACGGTAGCGCCGATGGCGTCCATTTCGAACATATTGCCGGTCATCGGGTGCGCGGTTTGCAGCTGTGACGCGACGATGAGGCCAACGAATGCGGAGCACAGGCCGGAGAAGGCGTAAACGAAGATTTTTGCTTTGACGATAGGCACGCCGGCCAGGCGAGCGGCGGATTCATTACCGCCGATTGCATAGATATAGCGGCCCAGCGGGGTTTTGGTGGTCAGCCAGTAGCCCAGCAGCAGGAAGCCGATCATCAGCCAGATAGGCAGATAGATGCCCATCAGCGTCCCGGAGCCGAGAGTGGAGAAGCCGGTATTGCCCAGCGCTTCCATGCCGTTGAGGTTCGGATAGGTGCTGCCGTCGTTGAACAGCAGCGCCGAGCCTCTGGCGACATACATCATGCCCAGGGTGCAGATAAAGGGCGCCACGCCGAAGCGGGTGATTACCGCGCCGTTAACAAAGCCAACCAGCACGCCGAAGAGCGCCACGCAGAGGATTACCTCCGGCACGTTGAAAAAGATAACGCTGCCGTTCCATAAGGGCAGACCGTTGGTTAAGAGCGCCCCGGCAACCATACCGCAGATCCCGGCGACGGCGCCGACGGAAAGGTCGATACCGCCGGTCAGGATAACCAGCGTCATGCCGATGGCCAGCAGGCCGGTGATGGCCACGTGCTGGGTCATAATCAGCAGGTTAGATGTGGTCAGGAAATTCGGTACCATCACGCTGAAGAATGCGATAACCAGCAGCAGAGCGATAAACGTTCTGGCCTTCAGCAGGTACATATAAATCATATATTTCTGGTTCATGATGGGTTCCAGCCTGATTAATCTTGAGGTGTTGAAGCCGCGATCAATTTTTCGCGGGTAACCGCATGGCGCGGTAAATCGGCGGTAATCCGGCCATCGGCCATCACCAGAATGCGATCCGCCAGCGCCATAACTTCATCCAGCTCCGATGAAGAGAACATCACCGCCAGACCCTGTTGGGCCATTTTGCCGATCAGGTGATACACGTCAGTTTTCGCGCCGACGTCGATACCGCGAGTGGGCTCATCGAGAAACACCACTTCGGGCCTGGTCATCAACGCCTTGCCGAGCACCACTTTTTGTTGATTGCCGCCGCTGAGCGAGGTGATGGGCAGATCGGGGTCGCTGACCTTGATCGCCAGTTCGCGGATCATCTCTTTGACGCAGGTGATTTCTTTCTGCGGATTCAGCCATTTCCACGCCCGACGAAAGCCCTGAAGGCTGAAATCAGAGAGGGTCATATTCGATTGAATCGACATCATCTGCACCACGCCTTCTCCCTGGCGGTCCTCGGGAACCAGCGCCAGCCCTTTTTTCAGCCGCGCCTGGAACGGGGACTTTTCGATATTTTCGCCGTTGAGATGGACGTTACCGCTTTGGCAAGGCATTAATCCGACCAGGCCTTTAAACAGTTCCGTGCGTCCGGCGCCGAGCAGGCCATAGATGCCGATCACCTCTCCCTTACTTAAGGTGAAGGTCACGTCGTTGAGCTTATAGCCGCCGCTCGGGTGCAGCGCCGTTAAACCTTCAACGGCAAGGACCGCTTCGCCTTTCGGCGCGGGCCGGTAGTCGAAATGTTTTTTCTTATCGCCGACCATCTGTTCGATAATCCACGGGATACTGGCGTCGCTGACCTCGCGTTCACTGATAAAGCGTCCGTCGCGGAAAATGGTGATGTGGTCGCCAATTTCCATCAGTTCTTCGAGGCGGTGGGAAATATAGATAATGGTGACGCCGCGACGTTTAAGCTGTTCAATAACGTTAAACAGGATTTTGACTTCCGACTGGCTGAGCGCAGAGGTGGGCTCATCCATAATTAATACCCGGGTGTCTTTTGAAAGTGCGCGCGCAATTTCGACCAGCTGCTGATGGCCAATACCGAGCTCGCCGAGCTGGGTATAAGGGTCGACGTTGAGCTCCAGCCTCTCGAGTAATTTTTTGGCTAACTCGTATTGATATTTTTCGTTGATCTTTCCTTTTTGAAAGAACTCGTTAGCCATGAAAATATTATCCATGACGTTCATATTCGGAAATAAATTTAATTCCTGGAAAATGATGCTGATTCCCTGCTTTTCGGCCTGGTGAGTCGAGCTCAGGGTAACCGGAACGCCATCAAGAATAATTTGACCGGAGGAGGGTGTTTCAACGCCAGCAAGCATTTTCATCATGGTGGATTTACCCGCACCATTTTCACCGATCAGAACGTTTACTTTATTTCGATAGACCCGGTAATTGACGTTATCTAAGGCAACGACGCCGGGATAAACGCGCGATAATTCACGGGTTTCGATAATAACTTCAGATTCGACTGGTTGGGAATTGACGAGTTCTTGCCGCTGCATTTTATTGTCCTCCCAAACGAACAATTTTTGCCGGCGTAATATCAGGAACGGTCTGCGGAATATCCCAGGCCGAGAACACGCCATATACCTGCACCGCTTCACCGGTTTTAACCTGCGCCGTCTGGATCATTTTGACCGCATGTTCGTTAATCGCCCGGCTATATTCACCAAACAGCACCTGATCGTTGAAGTCCTGATAGCTGGCGCCCTGGTAGCCGTCGCGTAAAAGCGTGCCGCGCAGCGTCGGGCCAATCTGCACCACCACGTTGCCGCCGCTGGTATCCTGGATCGTCATTTTTCCGCTGCGGGAAGCGGAATCAATTTTGCTGATATTGCCTTCCACTTTGACGTAGAACACGCACGGGTTCTCATCCTGAGCGCGATAACCTAACGCTTTGCAGGCGCTATCAATGTCTTTCGCCGTGCGCAGGGCAGTCATTAACTCGGCAACGGGGCGAGCCCTGGCCACAACCTGAGGAACGACCTGCTCTTGCCATGTCCGATCGATATCCGCCATATGCGGATTAGGCGGGGATTTCAGGTCGGCCAGCTCCTGCTGAGAAACAATTCGGCAGCCTCCGAGGGCAACAACGACCAGCATCAGCGAGATTTTTTTATACATAATACTCTCCTGTGCGCCCCGGAAGGGGCGCAACAACCTGGAATCAGGATTTGATATTGAAGTCCTGAACTTTGTCTGCATTGTCCTGGGTGATCAGAATGCCGCGGAACATCACGCGCTGCCTGGCCGGTTTTTCGCCTTTTTGCAGGTAGTTATCGAGGTCGGTCACTCCCTGAGCGGCGATGGCCTGCGCCTGAAGCATCACGGTGGCCTGCAGGGTGCCGGCTTTTACCGCGTCGCGCTCATCGTTACTGCCATCGATACCGACCACCACCACGTCGTTGCGATTAGCGGCTTTCAGCGCGGCAATGGCGCCAAGCGCGACAGGACCGTTGCCGCAAATCACGCCTTTCACGTCGGGGTGCGCCTGCAGGATGCTGTCCATAATGCGTTTGCCGTCGATTAACGTGCCCTTCGCGTCCTGCTTAGCGACGCTGACCATATCCGGGTACTGGTCGATAACCTGGTGGAAAGATTTTGAACGCGTTACGCAATTATTATCCGCCAGGTTACAGGTCAGCTCGGCGTATTTGCCTTTCTCCGCCATTTTCTCGACAAATACGTTGGCGACTTCAGAACCGGCCTGGAAGTTATTATGGGTAATTTGCTCCAGCGCGATATCATCGACAGGAATTTCACGGTTGATTAAAACCACCGGAATACCCGCTTTCTTCGCTTTTTCAATGGCGGCGACGCTGGCGGTGGAGTCGGCGTTATCCAGAATAATGCCCTGAACTTTTTTACCGATGGCGGTATCGATCAGCTCGTTCTGTTTTTTGACATCTTCGCCATGGGACAGAATGGTAGTTTGATATCCCAGCTCTTTGGCTTTCTCGCTGGCGCCCTTGGCTTCAGAGGCGTAATACGGGTTATCCAGCGAGTTAACCATGATCATAATGGTGCCTTTTTCTGCGGCCTGAGCGGCAAAAGAAAAGGCGGTCAGGGTAGCAGCAGTTAAAAGCGTTAAACGTAATTTCATGACAATTTTCTCTCTTGGTTGTTATTGTCGGGTACGGTGAAACAACGTAAGGCCTGTAAATCGAGTTTATGGGCCGGGGGTCTCCTTTTGTTGATGAGTAAGGTGCGTCACGCGTGCGATTCCCTGGTGGGCGTCAGGCGGACGTTGCCGGTTTCCATAATGTTCTGTTCACCGCATGGCGCCACTCCTGCCATCTCTTCTGCAGGCGCTGGTGGCGGGCCATATCGGGAATAAATTCGCTATGTTCGGTTAAAAAGGCTTTCAGGTCGGTGACCGTTCCCGGATTCAGGGCCTTGCGCGCAAGGAGGGCTGCGCCAATCGCCGACAGTTCGGCAACGTCGCTGCGCATCACCGGGCAGCCGAGCAGGTCAGCCTGATACTGCATTAACCAGTCGTTTTTGGTCGGGCCGCCGTCGACCATCAGCGCCGCTAAATGGAAGTCATCCTGCTGGCGCATGGCGACGACGACATCGGCGATTTGATAGGTAATGGATTCCAGCGCGGCGCGAATCAGATGGGCGCGCTTGACGCCGCGGCTCAGACCGCAAATCACGCCGCGGGCGCTGTCGTCCCACCACGGTGCGCCGAGGCCGGTTAAGGCTGGTACAAAATAGACGCCAAGAGTGGAGTCCACGGAGCCGGGAAGGGTGTTAAGCTCGTGAGCCAGTTCGCCATCCGAAAGCTCGCTTAACCCGGTGCTGTCGGCCATCCACGCCACGGCGTCGCCGGTATGGGGAATATTACCTTCGAGCCCGTAGGTGATGCTGTCGCCGTCGTGCCAGGCGATGGTGGTGGCCAGCGCGTCGATATCGCACTGTGCGGATTTTACCGGCGCCATCACCGATGACCCCGTACCGTAGGTGGCTTTAACACAGCCGAGTTCGCCCAGTGCGTGGCCAAACAACGCGGCGTGGGAATCCCCGACCATCGCCATCACAGGAATACCGTCAGGAATATTATTCAGCCCGCGGGTATAGCCAAATAATCCGCTGGACGGTTTAATCTCCGGCAGCGCGGCGCGTGGGATCTGGAATAGCGCCAGCATTTCGTCGTCCCACTGGCCGGTTTGCAGGTTCAGTAGCTGCGTGCGCGCGGCATTGGAATAATCGCAATGAAACGCTTCGCCCTGGGTTAAGTTCCACAGCAGCCAGCTGTCGATAGTGCCGAGGCAGATTTCTCCCCGCTCTGCCAGCATGCGACCCTCAGGAATGGATTCCAGCAGCCAGCGCATTTTTGAGGCAGAGAACAGGGGGGCAATCGGCAGGCCGGTAGCGGCCTTAATTTGTTGCTCAGTACCGTCGCGGCGTAGTTCATCGCAAAACGCAGCGCTGCGGGTACATTGCCAGGTGATAGCCGCGTTGATCGGCTTACCGCTCTGGCGATACCAGCCGATCGCCGTCTCGCGCTGATTGCTGATGGCTAAGGCAGCGATGTTTTCCGCGCCAACGTGTTCAACCGCTTGCGCAATAACGTCCAGTGACGCCTCTACCAGCACTACTCCCGACTGCTCAACCCAGCCCTCACGCGGTGTTTGAATCGCCAGCGGCTGGGAGAATTTCACCACGACCTGGCCGCGGCTATCGAGCACGACGGCTTTGGCATTCGTGGTGCCTTCGTCCAGTGCAATGATGAACTCTTTAGGTGTTGCCTGCATTAGGTAGTCTCCTGAGTCACACTTCGTCCTGGTGCGGAGGGCAAAAGGTGAGCATTCCTCTTGTTCGCATTGCTTCCTGGCAGGGCATGATGTGACAATTCGTTTTCACTTTTTTAATCACTGAATATATATTCGATAGTGATTATTTATTTGATACCTTAGCCAGAAACTTCCCGTCGGGCTACTGGAAAAGTTATCAATTGTGCTGGCAATCACACTTATCCGATCGGCGAAGCGTTCAGCTATGGGTGGGAAAGGAGGTGATTTTAGAGTTTTATATTATTGAAATATAATGACTTATTTGCGTAACCTTTACGCTTCTGGCAAAGCGTAAAGGCTGTGGGAAAGTGTTTGAGTGAGGAAATTAACCGGCAATAAGCAGTCTGGCCGTTGGGTAATCGGTGATCAGAACATCGATATAACCGCCCGAAAGCGCACCTTTGATAGCTGCGACCTTCTCGCTGCCGCCGGCCAGGGCCACCACGTTAGGGCACTTCTTCACCTTCTCCAGCGCCATACCGATAACAGGATCTTCATCATCGCGTAACACTGCTCTGCCGTTTTTATCGTAATAGTGCAGGCAAATGTCACCCACGGCACCGCGTTCCGCCAGCACCTGCAGCATATCTTCGTGATAGTAGTTGCCGGATGTTTTCAGCAGCTGCGAAGGTTCAAGAATACCGATCCCGACAATCGCGATATCGACTTCATCAAAGCGGGCAATAACGTCGGCGACATCTTTACTGGCAACAAGACGATTCTTCTCCTCGGTGGATCCTTCAATGCTCTGGGAAGGGAGCAGCCAGGCTTCACAGTTCAGATGCTGCGCCAGGGTCTGGGTGAGAATAGTGGCTTGCACGTTGCCGTTCGGCCCTACGCCGCCGAGCAGCTGGATGACGCCGCTGGCTTTCAGGTTTTGGGCGTGTACTTCATCCACCATCGCGCGGATGGTGGAACTCCACGAAGAGACGCCAATCAGATCCTTTGGCCGTAATCGCGTTTCGAGGTAGTGGGCAGCGGCGGAACCGATAGCGCGCTTGATGGTGTGATCGCTGGCATCCTCTTCGGTATCCACCACGATGGCTTGCTTAATTCCGTAACGATCCTCAAGACCTTTTTCAAGGTTAAGAAAAATATTTGATGGCTGAACAACGCTAATTTTCACCACGCCCTCTTTCTGGCAGCGGGTGATCGCTCGGGAGATAAATGACTGAGAAAGCGAGAGAAGTTGAGCAATGTCGGACTGCTTGCGTCCTTCGAGATAGTAGAGCGTGGCAATCTTAACTAATAGCCGTTGTTCATCCTGCTTAGCCATATATTTCCCCGAAAATCATTTACGTGCAGCCATTATCTTAGAGCTCATTATCATACGCGAAAAGAAAAGACATTTAAGTGTGATGAATATCTAACTTTCGCCAATCCTCAAAATCAGCTATGGACAAAAACAGAACAGTAGCTGCATAATTGAATAAAGAATCGTTATTGAATATATATTCATGGCGATTTCAGGTCAACTGAAAAGTGCCCGGGTGAAGTGATACCCGGTGGTAAGGAGGCAGAATGTTCCTGAGTATGATGCAGCGGCGTGAGCCCTACGATGCGTTGCCTGGGGATGTCTGGTTTTTTTAGTCCCTGACGGAATAAATATTCCAAGTTGAAAATAAATTCAGAGGTATTAAATGAATCCCTATAGCTATGATGTCCAGGCACTTGAGCGTAAAGCCCGCGCCGTACGTCGCCATATCGTCAGATTGAATGCCAATAGCCCCGCTGGCGGGCACACCGGCGCCGACCTGTCGCAGGTTGAATTGCTCACTGCGCTCTATTTTCGCATTATGAACGTCGCGCCGGACCGCGTGGATGATGACCAGCGCGATATCTACATCCAGTCGAAAGGCCATGCGGTGGGCTGCTACTACTGCGTGCTGGCCGAAGCGGGCTTCTTCCCGGTTGACTGGCTGGAAACCTATCAGCATGCGAATTCTCATCTTCCTGGTCACCCGGTTCGTCAGAAAACGCCGGGGATTGAACTCAACACCGGCGCGCTGGGCCACGGTTTGCCTGTTGCGGTGGGGCTGGCGCTGGCTGCGAAAAAAAGCAACAGCTCCCGCCGCATCTTTTTAATTACCGGCGATGGCGAACTGGCGGAAGGCAGCAACTGGGAAGCGGCGCTGGCTGCGGCGCACTACGGCCTTGATAACCTCGTCATTATTAATGACAAAAACAATCTCCAGCTGGCGGGGCCGACGCGGGAAATTATGAATACCGATCCGCTGGCCGATAAATGGAAGGCCTTCGGAATGACGGTTACCGAATGCCAGGGTAACGACATGGCGTCGGTGGTGGCGACCCTGGAAGGGCTGAAGCAGGAAGGTAAACCCAACGTTATTATCGCCAACACCACGAAAGGTGCCGGTATTTCCTTTATCCAGGGGCGCCCGGAGTGGCACCACCGGGTACCGAAAGGCGAAGAAATTACACTGGCACTGGAGGAACTGAAAGATGAGTAATGCAGAACACCTGGCGAGCGTGATGGTTCAGGCCTTTATTGATGCAGTCGACAGCGGTGTCGATCTGGTGCCGGTGGTGGCTGACTCCACGTCAACGGCCAAAATCGCGCCGTTTATTAAACAGTTCCCCGGGCGTCTGGTGAACGTGGGCATCGCCGAGCAGAGCATGGTCGGGACGGCGGCGGGCCTGGCCCTGGGGGGGAAAGTGGCGGTCACCTGTAACGCCGCGCCGTTCCTGATTTCCCGCGCCAATGAGCAGATTAAAGTCGACGTTTGCTATAACAACACCAACGTTAAGCTATTTGGCCTTAACGCCGGCGCCAGCTACGGCCCGCTGGCCAGCACCCATCATGCGATTGATGACCTGGCGGTGATGCGCGGCTTCGGCAATATCCAGATTTTCGCCCCGTCTTCGCCGCGTGAATGCCGGCAGATTATCGATTACGCCATCGGCTATCAGGGGCCGGTCTATATTCGTCTTGACGGCAAGGCGCTGCCGGAACTGCATGATGAAAGCTATCGCTTCGTGCCGGGAGCGGTCGTTACGCTGCGGGAAGGCGAGGATATCGCTCTGGTCGCTACCGGATCGACGGTGCATGAGATCGTCGATGCCGGGCAGATGCTGGCCGACGCGGGGATTCAGGCTAAAGTGGTGAGCGTGCCGTCCATTCGCCCTTGCGATACCGCCGCGCTGCTGGCGGCGCTGAAACCGTGCAAGGCGGTGATAACGGTGGAGGAGCATAACGTCAACGGCGGGTTGGGTAGCCTGGTGGCGGAAGTGCTGGCTGAGGCCGGGGCGGCAATTCCGCTCAAACGCCTGGGGATCCCGGATGGTGAGTATGCGGCGGCGGCAGATCGCGGCTGGCTGCGTAAACACCACGGTTTCGATGCCGCTTCCGTCGCCGGGCTGGCGCAGAAAATGCGCTGACTTTACGCCGGCTTAAACCGATAACCCGTGCGGCTGCCGCGCGGGTTTTGCTTTTACGCCGCGCAGAGCGTAATGACGTAGTCACCGGCCTTAATCCATTGCAGCCGATACTCCCCGGCGGAGAGCCGAAGAAGCAGATTTCCCTCCTTTATATACGCCAGCGTAAAATCGCTAAAACCGACGCCCGCCTGTACGTCGGGATGGCTGGCCTTAAACGCGCTCTCTTTCGCCGAAAATGCCAGCGTGAGCGCCAGCTCGGGGCCCAGGCCGCTGGCGTCCAGCAGACTTTTTTCCGCGCTGTTGATGATGCAGCTTTCCAGCTCAGCCGCCAGGTCAGGAGTCAAGATGCGCTCAATATCAACGCCGATCGGCCGGACAGAGACGACTGCCAGCGCGCTGCGTTCACAGTGGCTTATGCTGCCGTACCACGGGTGCGGCCATAGGGGCTGGCGTTGGTCGCCAATGGCAGGGACCTCTGTCTCACCGACTTCCCGCAGCGCATAAACCGCAGCGATACGCCCGGCAAGATGTTCGCTCTGCCGCTTGCGGGCGCAGCCGGTTAGCCGGGCATGGTGCGGCAGCCAGAGGAGATCTTCAGGCCGAAAGGTCAATGGGTCGAAATCGACACGCTGCAGCGAGCGATCGGCAAGCTGAATGATAGAACGTTGGGTTTGCATAGGGGGATGTTAACAGATTCTCCCCTCCGCCCTCTATGGGAAGAGGGCGGGGGGAACGGCCGGACAATCAGAAGTGGGTATTGACGCCCAGATACCAGGTGCGGCCTGATTCGTTATAGGTATTGGCGCCAGCGCCAGCCATATAAGAAACATCCGTCAGGCTACCGGTGGTTTGCGCATTACCCGCGCGCCAGTGGCGCTTGTCGAAGACGTTATCCACGCCGCCGGTCAGGCTGACGTTTTTCGTCACATCCCAGGTGGCGCTCAGGCCAACGATGCTGTAAGGGCTGACTTCATCCGTTTCAGAACCCACCGCCGGCTCACCTTTGTAGTTATATTTCTTCGGCTGCTGCTTGCCGTACCAGGTGAAGGTCGACTGCACCGAAATATCCTCCTGAATCTGCCAGCTCAGAGTGGAGTTCAGGGTATATTCCGGAATAATCGACAGACGATCGCCGGTTTTCTTGTTTTTACTTTGCAGCATATAAGTGATGTTATTGGTCCAGTTCACCGTTTCGCTGACCGGCACGTTCAGGGTGCCTTCGAGACCTTCAACCACCGCTTTAGGCACGTTTTCCCACTGATAGATATCGGTTTTCACTTTACCGTTCGTCGTCTGTGAAATCGGCGCGTAGCCCGCTTCGATTTTATCGCGGTAGTCGTTACGGAACCATGTCACACCCGCCAGCCAGCCGTCGCGTTTAAACTCAAGGCCAATCTCTTTGTTGATGCTGGTTTCGGCTTTCAGGTCATCGTTACCCATCATGTAGCAACCGGTACCGTTGCCGCTGGCATAGCAGCCCTGGCCTTTACTATAGAGAATATAGTTCGGGTTGGTTTGGTACAGGCTCGGCGCTTTATAGGCGCGGGCGATGCCCATTTTTAACGTGAAGTCATCCCACAGACCCTGAGACAAGTTAAGCGACGGGCTCCAGTTGTTGCCGACGATCGTGTGATGATCGAAACGCAGCGCCGGCGTCAGCATGGTGGTGTCGGTCAGCTCCACGTTGTCTTCGGCAAACAGGGAGAAGATCTCGGCCTTCGAGTATGGGCTACGGCCGGTGCTGTCATAGCCGTCGATATCGCCGCCCATAAAGGTCTGGGTATTTGACGCCAAATCCTTCATCCGCTGCTGATTCCACTCGGAGCCCAGCGTCAGGTTCTGGTTAAACACCAGATCCAGAGGGATGTTGACTTCGCTGTGCAGCATCACGTCGGCGAGGTCGATATCGCTGAACTGGTTGCTGTTGAAGATACCTTCCGTGCCGCCCGCCAGACCTTCGCCTTTACGCGAGTTACGGGTACGTTCGTACTGGGCCCAGTTGCTGGTGGTCACGCCGTTATCCCAGCCGCCGTTCCAGGTGACGGAATAAGTCTGGCGATAGAGGCGGTTCGTCTCTTTCCCGTAGTTCTCTTTCACCAGATCGTTAGTATTGGTGTTCTGCGTATCGCCCGCGTAGAGGTTGCCCTGACGGCTGTAGCCGGATTCAAACTCCAGCGACTGCATCGGCGCGAAATCCCAGCGCACGACGCCGTTAATATTCTTATTTTTCACCCCTTCACGCCCGGCAGGCATGGTATTGGCATAGGCGCCGGTACGCTCGGATTGATGTCCGTCGTTGATATCCCAGGCATCGGCCTGGGTTTTGTCGAGGTTACCCAGCAGGCGGAAGCTGAAATCGCCCCCCAGCGGGCCGCTGAGGCTAAAGTTGGTGCGTTTAGTCGAACCTTCGTCTTTATGCTCCGGGGCGTTCATGTAGGTATTCCATGAACCGTGCCATTCGCCGTCGCTCTTCTTGGTGATGATATTGACCACGCCGCCCGCCGCGCCGTTGCCGTAGCGCGCGGCCGCCGGGCCGCGAATGACTTCAATACGTTCGATCAGCTCCGGCGGTACCCATGAGGTATCGCCGCGGGTATCGCGCTCGCCGCGCCAGCCCAGACGTACGGAGTTGCGGCTGGTCACGGGCTTGCCGTCAATCAGGATCAGGGTGTTTTCCGGGCCCATGCCGCGAATATCAATCTGGCGATTGTTGCCGCGCTGGCCGCTGGTGGAGTTGCCGGTCAGGTTAACGCCCGGCATGGTACGGATAATTTCAGATACGTCGCGCGCAGGCGGACGTTTACGAATTTCATCTGCGGTGATGGTTGATACGCCAGGCGCCTGCAGGTTCTGCTCGGCGGCGGTGACAACCATGGTTTCATCAGCGGTTGCGGTTTTGCTATCGGAGACCGTTTCCGCCGCGCTTAGCGGAAAAGCAGCCCCGTAGATTCCCAGATTGACCAGCAAGGCCAGGGATTTGATCCTATTATTCATTGTAAATCCTGCTTTTCGTCGCCGCCTTCCCCAAAGGCCCCTTCCCGTCGGGAGGGGAGGCGGTATCAATGTTGCCGGTAGAGAGCACAGGCACTCCGTCGCTGACCAGAACCCGGCTTTCGGGCTAAATTGTTTCCCCGAAAGTCCCGGCGCTGCATAAGCTCTCTCTGACATGTTTATTTTTTAAAAGACGCGCTTCCCACAGCGCGCTAATACGCTATTGCAAATGAAAATAGTTATCAATAATATTATCAATAAATATTGCGTTTATTAATGCGTTTGTTGATAAATGTCACGATAAACATAGGGTTGAAAGGAATGCATAAGACAGGATGCGACGAGTGGTGGCGCCATATCTCCGGTCCGCAAATTGAGGTCGTGGACGACGCGTATCGGGTGACCTTTTGGTGGCGCGATCCGGCGGGCAACGAAGCCTCTTCGCCAACCCGGCGGGTATGGATTTATATTACCGGCGTGACTGACCATCATAAAAACGCCGTACCGCAAACGCTGCAGCGCATTCCCGGTACCGATGCCTGGTGCTGGCAAACCACTCTCTCTGCCGCCTGGCGCGGCAGCTACTGCTTTATTCCTTCCGCGCGGGACGACGACTTTTCCCCTCAGCTTTTTAACGGCGACAGCCCGGACCGCGCGCTGCTGCGCGAAGGCTGGCGCAAGCTGCTGCCGCGGGCGATTGCCGACCCGCTTAATCCGCAAAGCTGGAAGGGCGGGCGCGGCCACGCGGTCTCTGCGCTGGAGCTGCCGGACGCCCCCGAACAGCCCGGCTGGGCGCTGCGTGATGAACCTTATCAGCCGCCGGTCTGCATTGAATGGCAGAGCCAGCGACTCGGCAACCGTCGGCGGATATGGATTTACGCCACCGGCGATGCGCAGCCGCAAGCGCGCCCGCTGGCGATTTTGCTTGATGGTCAGTTCTGGGCAGAAAGCATGCCGGTATGGGCGCCGCTAGCAGGATTAACCCGCGAGAAGCGGTTACCGCAGGCGGTTTATCTGCTGATTGACGTTATCGATAACCAGCATCGCGCCGAAGAGCTTCCCTGCAATGAAACGTTCTGGCTGGCGGTTCAGGAAGAGCTGCTGCCGATGGTTCACCGGATAGCACCTTTCAGCGATAGCGCCGACCGAACCGTGGTGGCAGGCCAGAGCTTTGGCGGCCTGGCCGCGATGTTCGCCGCGCTCTACTGGCCCCGGCGATTTGGCTGCGTGCTCAGCCAGTCTGGCTCCTACTGGTGGCCGCATCGCGGCGGCGCGCAGACGGGCCTGCTGATTGAGCGGCTCAGCCGCGGCGAAATACAGCCGCAAGGGCTACGCATCTGGCTGGAGGCCGGCGTTCGCGAGCCGATCATTTTTCGCGCGAACCAGGCGCTGCTGACGCATCTGGAACAGCAGACGATTTTCTGGCGTCAGGTTGACGGCGGACATGATGCGCTTTGCTGGCGCGGCGGGCTGACGGCCGGGCTCATCCAGCTGTGGCAGCCATTAGGCCGTGAAGAGTAGCAAAGCGCGATTTACGAGGAATTTGATATGCAATTCAGTAACCCCTTCGACAATCCGCAAGGGCAGTTTTACATTCTGCGCAATGACCAGCAGCAGTTCAGCCTGTGGCCGCACCACTGCGCCCTGCCGGAAGGCTGGACGGTAGAGTGCCCGCCGCAGTCGTTAGAGGCGTGCAACGCCTGGCTGGCGGAGAACTGGTCAACGCTTACCCCCGCGCACTATGCATCCTGAGGAGCTCACAATGACCACACGTTTACCGCTGGTTGCGGCTCAGCCGGGGATCTGGATGGCGGAGCGCCTCTCGACGCTGCCCGGCGCCTGGAGCGTGGCCCACTATGTTGAGCTGCGCGGCGATATCGACCCGACCTTGCTCGGGCGGGCGATTGTCACCGGGCTCTCTCAGGCTGACACCCTCAGCATGCGTTTTTGTGAAGATAACGGCGAAGCCTGGCAGTGGGTCGATGAAAATCGTCATTTTGCCGAGCCGGACTATCGGGATCTGCGCACGTCGCACGACCCGCACGCTGCCGCGCTGGCGCTGATGCAGGCCGATCTCGGGCAAAACCTGCGCGTGGACGGCGGTAATCCGCTGGTCTGCCATCAGCTGCTGCGGGTGGGGGATAAGTGCTGGTACTGGTATCAGCGTTACCATCATTTGCTGGTCGATGGCTTCAGTTTCCCGGCCATTACCCGCCAGATCGGCGCGATTTATCGCGCATGGCAGCGCGGCGAAGAGACGCCAGCTTCGCCGTTCACGCCGTTTGCCGAGGTGGTGGAAGAGTACCAGCGCTACTACGGCAGCGACGCCTGGCAGCGTGATAAACAGTTCTGGCAGGCGCAGCGTCAGGCGCTGCCGGCTCCGGCCTCCCTTTCCGACGCGCCGCTGGCGGGAAGGGCGACCAGCACCGATATCTGGCGCATGAAGCTGGAGGTCGACGCCGGCGTATTTAGCCGGCTGGCGGCAGGCGCGCCGCAGTGCCAGCGCGCGGATCTGGCGCTGGCGCTGACCGCCCTGTGGCTGGGACGGCTGTGCAGCCGAATGGATTACGCCGCGGGCTTTATTTTCATGCGCCGCATGGGCTCTGCGGCATTAACCGCTACCGGCCCGGTGCTCAACGTTCTGCCGCTGGCGGTCAATATTGACGCCCGGGAAACGCTGGCGGAGCTGGCCATGCGTCTTGCCGGACAGCTCAAGAAAATGCGCCGCCACCAGCGCTATGATGCCGAACAGATTGTCCGCGACAGCGGCAGGGCGGCGGGCGATGAACCGCTGTTTGGCCCGGTACTCAATATTAAAGTCTTCGACTATCAGCTGGATATCGACGGCGTACAGGCGATTACCCACACCCTGGCCACCGGCCCGGTCAATGACCTGGAGCTGGCGCTCTTCCCGGATGAAACCGGCGGTCTATCGCTGGAGGTGCTGGCGAACAAGCAGCGATATGATGAACAGACGCTGCGCGGGCATATCGCCCGTCTATCTTCTTTGCTGACTCAGTTTGCCGATAATCCCACTCTGCCCTGCGGCGAGGCGAATATGCTGTCGGCGGCGGAAAACCAACGCCTGGCGCAGGTGAACGCGACCGCTGTCGACCTGCCGCTCACCACCCTGAGCGCGCTGGTGGCGGCGCAGGCGGCAAAAACCCCGGATGCCCCGGCGCTGGCGGATGGCTGCTGGCAGTTTAGCTACCGTGAGATGCGCCAGCAGGTGGTAGCGCTGGCCGAGCGTCTGCGCGCACGGGGCGTCAAACCGGGCGATAGCGTGGCGGTCGCGCTGCCGCGTTCGGTGTTCCTGACGCTGGCGCTGCACGGCATTGTTGAGGCCGGAGCCGCGTGGCTGCCGCTGGATACCGGCTATCCCGACGACCGCTTGCGGATGATGCTGGAAGACGCCCGTCCGTCGCTGCTGATCACCTCTGAGGATCAGCTGGCGCGCTTTAGCGATATTCCCGGCCTGGAAAGCCTCTGCTACCAGCAGCCGCTGGCGGCGGGCGAGTCCGCGCCGCTGGCGCTCTCGCAGCCGGAGCATACCGCGTATATCATCTTTACCTCCGGCTCCACCGGGCGGCCGAAAGGGGTGATGGTCGGGCAGACCGCCATCGTCAACCGCCTGCTGTGGATGCAGGACCACTATCCGCTCTGTGCTGAGGATGTGGTGGCGCAGAAAACGCCGTGCAGCTTTGATGTCTCGGTATGGGAGTTCTGGTGGCCGTTTATCGCCGGCGCGCAGCTGGTGATGGCCGAGCCGGAAGCCCACCGCGACCCGCTGGCGATGCAGCAGTTTTTTGCCCGCTACGGCGTGACAACGACCCACTTTGTGCCGTCGATGCTCGCGGCGTTCGTTGCCTCGCTGGAGGCGGAAAACGTCGATTGTTGTCAAACCCTGCGCCGGGTATTCTGTAGCGGAGAGGCGCTGCCGACGGCGCTATGCCGTGAATGGGAGCAACTCACCGGCGCGCCGCTGCATAACCTGTACGGCCCGACGGAAGCCGCTGTGGACGTCAGCTGGTATCCGGCCTGCGGGCCCGAACTGGCGGCAGTCACCGGCGCCAGCGTACCGATTGGCTGGCCGGTGTGGAATACCGGCTTGCGCATCCTTGATGCCGCCATGCGCCCGGTACCGCCGGGCGTGGCGGGGGATCTCTACCTGACCGGCATTCAGCTGGCGCAGGGCTATCTGGGGCGTCCCGATTTGACCGCCAGCCGCTTTATTGCCGACCCCTACGCGCCGGGCGAGCGGATGTACCGCACCGGCGATGTTGCCCGCTGGCTGGATAACGGCGCGGTCGAGTATCTCGGACGCAGCGACGACCAGCTAAAAATACGCGGCCAGCGAATTGAGCTGGGCGAAATTGACCGCGCGCTATCTGCGCTGCCGGACGTTGCGCAGGCGGTGGCTCACGCCTGCGTCTTCAACCAGGCGGCGGCGACCGGCGGCGATGCCCGTCAGCTGGTGGGCTATCTGGTTTCTGCTTCCGGTCTGCCGCTGGACACCGCCGCGCTCAAAGCGCAGCTTGGCGAACAGCTACCGCCGCATATGGTGCCGGTGGTGCTGATTCAGCTGCCGGCGCTGCCGCTAAGCGCCAACGGCAAGCTGGATCGTAAAGCGCTGCCGTTACCCACGTTGAGCAGTGAGCGCAGCGGACGTCCGCCGGAGCCGGGCGTGGAAACTGCCGTTGCCGCAGCGTTCAGCCAGCTGCTCGGCTGTGAGGTGAACGACATCGACGCCGATTTCTTCGCCCTTGGCGGCCATTCGCTGCTGGCGATGCGCCTGGCGGCGCTGTTGAGCCGCGAACTGGAACGCCAGGTGACGCCTGGCCAGATAATGGTCGCTTCTTCCGTCGGCAAGCTGAGCGCGCTACTGGCATCGGATCTGAGCGATGAGCAGGCGCAACGGCTGGGCTTCGACGCGATCCTGCCGCTGCGCGAGAGCGACGGCCCGACGCTGTTTTGCTTCCATCCGGCTTCCGGTTTTGCCTGGCAGTTCAGCGTGCTGGCGCGTTATTTAAGCCCGCGCTGGTCGATCGTCGGCATTCAGTCGCCGCGACCGCAGGGGCCGATGGCGACGGCGGCGGATCTGGATGCGGTATGCGAACATCATCTGCAAACCCTGCTTTCGCAGCAGCCGCGCGGCCCGTACTATCTGTTTGGCTATTCGCTCGGCGGTACCCTGGCGCAGGGAATTGCCGCCCGTTTACGCCAGCGCGGCGAAGCGGTGGCCTTCCTCGGGCTGCTGGATACCTGGCCGCCCGAGACGCAGAACTGGGCGGAGAAAGAGGCGAACGGTCTGGATCCTGAGGTGCTGGCGGAAATTGCCCGCGAACGTGAGGCGTTTCTGGCCGCCCAGCAGGGGCAGGCTTCCGGCGAGCTGTTCAGCGTGATTGAAGGCAACTATGCCGATGCGGTGCGCCTGCTGACTACCGCGCACAGCGCGAAGTTTGACGGTAAGGCGACTCTGTTCGTGGCGGAGAAGACCCGGCAACCCGGGATGGACCCGCAGGTGGTGTGGGGGCCGTGGATCGGCGAGCTGGAGGTGTTTAGCCAGGATTGCGCCCACGTGGATATTATCTCTCCGCAGGCTTTTGAAACGATCGGTCCGGTGGTCAGGGAGATACTCGGTTAGGGAAGATGAACACCCGGGTTGCGGCTGACGCCTTACCCGGGCTACCGTTTGTGCCAGATTGGGTAGCCCGGCTAAGCGCAGCGCGAGCCGGGAATTTCTACTTGCGACCCAGCGGCACTACCAGCGGCGTATGCGCCACCGGATCGTCAATAATCGTACAGCGCAGGCCGTAAATCTTCTCGATCAGCGCCGCGTTGACAATCTCCTTCGGCGCGCCCTCGGCGACGATTTTACCGTCGCGCAGGGCAATCAAGTGGGTGGCGTAGCGGCAGGCCTGATTCAGGTCGTGCAGCACCGCCGCCAGCGTATAGCCCTTTTCCCGATTCAGCTCGCTCAGCAGCTCCAGCAGATCGATTTGATGGCTGATATCCAGCCAGGTGGTGGGCTCATCCAGCAGCATAATCGCCGTTTCCTGGGCCAGCACCATGGCGATCCACGCCCGCTGGCGCTGGCCGCCGGAGAGCGTATCGACGCTTTGTTGCGCGAGGTCGGTAATGCCGGTGGCCTTCATCGCCCTGGTGACCGCCTCTTCATCCTCTTTGCGCCAGCGGGTAAACAGCGGCTGGTGCGGATAGCGGCCGCGGGCGACCAGCTCCTGAACCGTTATATCCCCCGGCGTGGTGGCGTTCTGCGCCAGCAGGCCGATGCGCTTTGCCACCTCTTTACTGGCGTAATGCTGGATCTGTTCGCCGTCGAGCCAGACATGACCGCTGGTAGGCGTCATCAGGCGGCTCAGGGTGCGCAGCAGGGTCGACTTACCGCAGCCGTTGGGACCGATAATCGCGGTAAAGTGGCCATCGGGAATGGTGACGTTCAGCGATTCGGCGATGGTCTTTTTGCCGTACGCCAGGGTCAGCCGATCGCCGCGCAAACGGGAGGTAACAGCGGTCATTTTTTGCGGGACTCCTGAATTAACAACACGATGAGGTAGATGCCGCCAATGCTGACGGTCACCACGCCCACCGGTAACTGATAGGGCATAAACAGACGCTGCGCGGCGTAGTCGGAGATGGCCAGCAGCAGGGCGCCGCACAGCGCCGCCTGAGTCAGCCCCCAGCGCGCGGTACCGCTGAGGCGGCGCGCGATATGCGGGGCCACCAGCGCGATAAATGAAATCGGCCCGGCGAGCGCGGTGGCGGCGGCGGTCAGTACCACCCCGACCAGCATCATCAGCAGGCGCGAACGCTCAACCCGCACGCCCAGCGCACAGGCGGTATCGTCACCCATCTCCAGCAGCCGCATGCGCCGCGCCAGCAGCGCCCCGCAGACCAGCATCAAGAGAATCAGCGGCGCGGAGGGCCAGGTTTTTCCCCAGGTCAGTCCGTTAAGCGAGCCGGCATACCACAGCCCGGCGGAGAGGGCGGTTTCCAGCGAAGCGCGCAGCAGTAGCCAGGTATTGAATGCTACCAGCATGGCGCGGACGCCGATGCCGATAATAATCAGGCGAAAGGTTTCAATCCCGTTGCGCCACGCCAGTATCCAGACCACCAGCGCGGTGAGGATCCCGCCAGCCATCGCCGCCGCGGCGATGGCCGCCAGGTTCTGGCCGAACATGACCATGGCGACCAGCACACCGCTCCACGCCCCGGTGTTAAAACCCATCACGTCCGGGCTACCCAAGGGGTTGCGGGTGAGCGACTGGAAAATCGCGCCGCTGACGCCGAGGGCGGCGCCGATCAGCAGCGCCATCAGCACGCGGGGCAGGCGCCACTCGGTCACCACCAGGGTGATATTGCGCGGCGCATCGCCGAGCAACGCGGAGATAACCTGTTCAACGCTTAACGGTACCAGGCCGGTGCCGAGCCCCCACAGGGAGACCAGGGCGCTGGCGATCAGCAGCAGCAGGCAGCTAAACATCAGGCGGCGGGACGGGGCCATCACATTCCACCTCCGCGCGGCTGGCGGCGGACCAGCCAGATCAGCACCGGCGCGCCGATAAAGGCGCTGACGACCGAAACTCGCAGCTCACCGGGGACCAGCAGACGGCCCAGCACGTCGGCAAACAGCAGCAGGGCAGGGGTGGCCAGCAGGGTGACCGGCAGCGACCAGCGATGATCCGCGCCCACCAGCCAGCGGGCCATATGCGGCATCATCAGGCCAATAAAGGCGATGGGCCCGACCACCGCCGTGGCGCTGCCGCACAGGACGGTAATCGCCAGCAGGCCGATGAGCTGGGTACGTGCCACCCGGCTGCCGAGCGCGGTGGCCGTATCGTTACCGAGGCTCAGGCTGTTTAAGGCCCTGCTCAGCAATAGCGTCACCAGGCCGGCAATGAGTACCGGGATCAGGACAATTTTAAGCGTTTGCAGGGTGCGCACGTCCAGCGAACCCGCCTGCCAGAAGCGCAGCTGATCGTAGACGTCGGGGTTGAGCAGGGCGATACCGCTGGAAAGGCCTTCCAGCACCGCCGCCAGGGCGACCCCCGCGAGGGTCAGGCGAACCGGGCTCAGCTGGCCGCCGCCCTGGCTGCCGGTAAAGGCGACCAGCAGCGAGGCGCCGAACGCGCCGCAAAAGGCCATCAGCAGCTGCTCCTGCGGTGAGGAGATACCAAACAGCGCCGCACCCAGCACGATAGCGAAGCTGGCGCCGGAGTTGACGCCGAGGATCCCCGGATCCGCCAGCGGGTTACGGGTCAGCGTTTGCATCAGCGCTCCGGCCAGGCCCAGCGCGGCGCCGGCCAGCAGCCCGGCAAGGGTTCGCGGCAGTCGGGCATCAAGGACGATGGTGCAATCGGCGCTCTGGCAGGTGCCGGCGAAAGCATCGATGACGACGCTAAACGGTAGGGGTTTGGCGCCGATCAGCAGGCTGAGCGCAACCGCAATGATTAAGACGATTAAAAGACCCGGCACGGCAAAGGCGCGCGCCGCGGTCGTTGAAGACGACATGGCTTACATCCCTGACATGATAATGATAGTAATTATCGTTATCGATTCTATCCAGTTATGTTAGCATGTGCACCCATAAAAATGGTATGGAAAATAATAACAAGGCGCTGTCATGAACCGACAATCCTGGCTGCTGAATCTCAGCTTGCTGAAAACCCACCCGGCCTTTCGCGCCGTCTTTATCGCCCGCTTTATCTCAATTCTGTCGCTTGGCCTGCTGGGCGTGGCGATCCCGGTACAGATCCAGATGATGACCCATTCGACCTGGCAAGTGGGGCTGTCGGTCACCTTAACCGGCGGTTCGATGTTTGTCGGTCTGATGATCGGCGGCGTGCTTGCCGACCGCTATGAGCGTAAGCGTCTGATCCTGCTGGCGCGCGGCACCTGCGGCATCGGCTTCGTCGGCCTGTGCCTCAACGCTATGCTGCCGGAACCGTCGCTCATCGCAATCTATCTGCTGGGCATCTGGGACGGCCTGTTTGCCTCAATCGGCGTGACCGCGCTGCTGGCGGCGACCCCAGCGCTGGTTGGCCGGGAAAATCTGATGCAGGCCGGGGCGATCACTATGTTGACGGTGCGGCTGGGATCGGTCATTTCACCGATGATCGGCGGTCTGCTGCTGGCAACCGGCGGCGTGGCCTGGAACTACGGGCTGGCGGCGGCAGGTACTTTTATAACGACGCTGACCCTGCTGCGTTTGCCGCGGCTGGCGCCGCCGCCGCAGCCGCGCGAGCACCCGCTAAAATCGCTGAACGCGGGATTGAAGTTTCTGTTTAACAGCCCGCTTATCGGCGGCATTGCGCTGCTTGGCGGACTGCTGACGATGGCCAGCGCGGTGCGCGTGCTCTATCCGGCGCTGGCCGGAAGCTGGCAGATGTCGGCGTCGCAGATTGGCCTGCTGTACGCGGCGATCCCTTTGGGAGCGGCGTTCGGCGCGTTGACCAGCGGACAGCTGGCGCAGACGGCGAAGCCCGGCGTGCTGATGCTGGCGACCACCGTCGGCTCGTTTGTGGCGATTGCGCTGTTCAGCCTGATGCCGGTGTGGGAGCTGGGCGCGATGTGCCTGGCGCTGTTTGGCTGGCTGAGCGCAATAAGCTCGCTGCTGCAATATACGCTGATCCAGACGCAAACCCCGGAGAATATGCTCGGGCGCATCAACGGGCTGTGGACCGCGCAGAACGTGACCGGCGATGCGATAGGCGCGGCGCTGTTGGGGGGGTTGGGCGCGATTCTGACGCCGGCCGCTTCGGCGAGCGCCAGCGGCTGGGCGCTGGTGATTGTGGGCGTGGTGCTGGTCGGGCTGCTACGCGAGCTGCGCCGCTTTCAGCGCCCGGAGACGGTCAGCGAAAGCTAGTTCCGCCGGTCTTCCCGGAGGCGGCGCGTCGCGCCTGTCCGGGCTACTGGCCCGCAGACGACGGTGAACCCGTAGCCCGGGTTAGCGCAGCGCGACCCGGGAAGAAGCCGCGCCGATGTATTTATCCCGGCGCATTCCGGGCTATCGACTTGCAGTAGCCCGCTAGCGCCACCGGGAAAACCGAAAAGAGCGCCAATAAAAAGCCCCGGATGGCTCCGGGGCTGGCTATTACTCGTCAGTGACGATTAACGCTTAGTACGCGCCAAGATCGCTCCATACCGCGAACTGACCGCAGTTCAGGTCCGGCTGGTCACCCTGAGACCACCATTTCACCTGGTAGTTATGGCCTTTCCAGCTGACGGTTTCAAAGGTACCCCAGTTGCTGCCATACACGGTGCTGGCATTCCACAGCGGATAAGGCGTGGTTTCGTCTGACGGCACTACATCATCATCCGCCGGTTGAGGTTGATCATCGCTGTTATCCTGGTCGTCCGCCGGCTCATCATCGTTCTTGTCTTCCGACTCGTCTTCGCTGTCATCGCTCTGGGTCGCGGCGACGACGGAGAGCACAAAGCGCTGCTGCGTTGACGGCTCACCCCAGGTATCGCGCACGAACAGAGTAAAGGTGAACTCGGTATCTTCGCTCACTTTCGGGACGTCGAACTCGATGACGGCGGCGGTTTTATCCGCCACGGCGATCGCCGCAGGCACGCCCCAACTGAAGGACAGGTCGTCGCTATCTTCATCCGAGGATTTTTCGCCGGAAAGACGCACGCGGGAGCCGCCAACCACCATCAGTTCGATGGCTGCTTTCGGCGCGTGGTTGACCGCCGGTTCAGGCTGAACGTCGTCTTCCTCATTTTCATTCGTTTCATCCGCTTCATCCGTCGGTTCGACGTTGATGCCTTCGAAATAGAACGGCTCCATATCGATAACTTCAGAGGCCATTTCATAGCCCAGACCTTCACGCGCGGCGTTCACCAGCACGCCGTTGTCCTGGTCGATAGTCCAGGTGAACAGCGCGCCCAGACCGAGGCTGGCTGCGTATTCGCCCTTGGCTTTCACCGTACGCGGGGTGTCCAGAGACATGAACAGTTTGCTTTCCGGATTGTAGAGGTAATCCGCATTGGCCACCTGGTCGGTATAGACGTTGAAACCGTTACGGCCTTTCTGGTTTTCCAGATCCAGGTAGTTATAAATGGTGTCATACCATTCGGTGGTACCCGACTCGAAGGTACCCACGGTGGTGCCGGTGCCCGGGTTATAGGTACCCTTGAGCGGAGACAGAGATTCCAGCTCTGCATTGCGGCCGTTACGGCTATAGGCAGCGTAACCAATATTAATGCGGTCTGACGGGAAGCCTTCGGCCAGCAGATGGTCGACGATGGTATTGACCGCCCAGCCGCCTTCTTCCAGCGCGTTCAGGTTGGTGTGATGGGTCAGGGTTTCCGCCCACGGCGTACCGAAGAAGTCATAGGTCATCACGTTGATGCCGTACAGACCGGCCTGCAGCAGCGCTTTCACGTTGGAGTAATCGAAGGTCTTCACTACCGCGGAGCTGGCAATGGAGATTTTGACGTTGCTCAGACCGGCGGAATCCAGCTGCTTACGCAGCTCGCCGATCAGCAGCGCATAGTTTTCGCCGTCTTCCGGGCCGTAAGGATTGCCCGCGCCTTCCGCGTTCGGGTATTCCCAGTCGATATCCACTTCGCTGAACATCGGGAACTGTTTGAACAGTTTTACCACGCCTTTCGCGAAGGTTTTACGGGCGGAATCAGAAGCTGCGGTTTCGTGGAAGCTGTTACTCATGGTCCAGCCGCCGATGCTCATGGACAGCACCAGATCGTGACCCTGCTGCTTCGCTTTGGCCTGCAGATCGCGCAGGCCGCCGAGCAGACCTTTGGTATTCGCCTGAGTGACGGTTTTCGGATCGACGTCCCAGCCGCTGACGGAGTGGCCAACGTTAACGTAGGACTGGAAATCGCCCCACGGATCGAGGAAGGTCGGCTCATATTTGACTTTTCCGCACTGCTCGGCGGCTTCGGCAACCACATCGCGGTACATCCCATCCACTTTATGGAAGCCGGTGACGCCGACGAAGCCGACGATGATTTTGTCGTAAGCCGTAGGGGAGACGTTAGTCAGATCGTAGCCGCGACCGCGGTTATCTTTCGCATCGCCGCCCTGCAGACGTCCGTCATACTGAGACCAGTCGGTGTAGTAACCAAAGACTTTCGGTTTGCTGGTTGAGGCTTTGTATTTGTTATAGACCGGTTTGGCGACGCGAGCGGAGGTATAGCTGTAGTTGCTCACTTCGGTTGCCGGGTTAAAGCCGTCTGCGGCGTTGCTGGTTTCGGTCAGCGTATCGCCCTGAATCAATTTGCTTGTTGCCACGTTAATTTCCTTCTGTGTTGAATGCCCACCTCAAGCGGTGTGGGGCAGATAATCGGGCAACGCGGCGGCCAGGGCTAATCACAAAATAACACCGGCAGCGATGATATTTCGGCTGAGGCGGCGATGAGGCTGATGAGGTACAGTGAGAGAAAATAAGCTTTTATAACAAAGAGATGATGTGAGGAGTGATGCGCGATGAGATCCCGGCGACCCGCGCCGGGAGAAGAGTTTTAAGCAAAGAGCGCGGCTAAGCGCTGCAGCACCAGTACGGCGCTGTAATAATCCAGGCGGAAGGTTTCCGTTCCCAGCGGATAAACGCGTTTACCTTCGACTGCGGGCAGATGCGACAGCAGCGGGTTGGCGTAAATCGCATCGGCATCTTTTTGGTCGCCAGCAAACAGGAACAGGCTCTGACCGTTAAGTCCGGCGGCTAAATTTTCACCGCCCAGCTGCACGATATCATGACGTTTCCCCTGACTCTGGCTGGCATGCAGCCCGGCGGGCAGATCGGCAAGGGTAAAGCCCAGCTGTTGAAGCATCTGCCCCTGAGCGGACTCTTTCGTCCAGATATTGGCGCTATGGGCCGCGGCGGTGTAGACCAGCGCGGTGACCGGCTGCGGCGGCAGCTTCATCTTCTCTTTCAGCGCCGCCAGCTTAGTATCAAATTCCGCAATTCGCTCTGCCGCCTGTTTTTCATGGCCGGTGATCGTCCCCAGTTGGGTCAGCAGGGCCTGCCAGCTTTTGTCATCGTAGTTAATGATAAGCGTTGGGGCGATGGTGGAAAGCTGGTCGTAGAGCGTCAACGCCGAATCGCCGCCGGTGGCGCTAATCAGAATCAGATCCGGCATTTGCGCAGCGACGGCCTCAGCGCTCGGTTCGCCAATGTAGAGGCGCGACAGCTTCCGCGCTTTCGCCACATCGCTCCACTGACGTAAAAATCCCTGACCGTCGGCGACGCGGTTGTTCGGCGTCGTGGCGCCGCTGGCGACTACCGGCGCGTCAATCGCCAGTAGTGAGCCGGTCAGCGTCACGCTGGTGGAAACAATTCGCAGGGGCTGGCTTTCCAGCGTGTGCGTTCCCCGGCTGTCGGTTATCTGCCGCGGCCAGTCTGCCGCCAGCGCTGAGCTAATTCCTAAAATCGCCAGACCGCTGGCGAGGAGGGTACGGCGGCAAAAGGTGGAGAAATTCACGTATTCGCATCCTGATTAAGTGGTGATAAATGCTTCTCATTTTCAGCTTTGCGCCGCGTGGATGCAAGCCTAAGTCGCACAACATGCTACCTGTACGGTTGACATAGCGCGCAATACCTTTTAGGTTACCCAACCAAAATATAAATGATAATTATTCGTAATATCTTTATCGTTTTTTTGGAGGATGATATGGAAACGTCTTTGGCTGAGGAAGTACGGGAGAAAAAAATGACTCTGCCGCCGGAAAGCTTCTTCTTTATGTCGCCGTACCGCAGTTTCACCACCGCTGGCTGCTTTAGTCGGTTTTCTCATCCTGCCGCCGATGGCGAAAATCTGGATGGGGAATTCCAGCACAAAATGGCCGCCGCCTTTACAGCGGCGCGGGCTGCCGGGATCGCTAAGCCGATAATGGTCGGCGCCATTCCGTTTGATACCAGCGAGCCGTCCGAGCTGTTTATACCCACAAGCTGGGAAACCTTCTCCCGACCAGAAAAGCAGCACTCCGCGCGCTATGCGTCGGGGCTGCAGCCCATGGACGTGATTCAGCGCCGGGAGATCCCCGAACAGGACACCTTTATGGCGATGGTGACGCGCGCGGCGGCCCTGACCGCGACGCCGGAAGTGGACAAAGTGGTCCTGTCGCGCCTGATTGATATCACCACCCGTGAGCGGGTTGATAGCGGTGCGCTGCTGGAGCGCCTGATTGCCCAGAACCCCGCCAGCTATAACTTCCACGTGCCGCTTTCGGACGGCGGCGTGCTGCTGGGCGCCAGCCCTGAGCTGCTGTTACGTAAAGAAGGGGCGCATTTTTACTCTCTGCCGTTGGCCGGTTCGGCCCGCCGTCAGCCGGACGATGTGCTGGACCGCGAAGCGGGGCACAAGCTGCTGGCGTCGGAAAAAGACCGCCATGAACATGAGCTGGTGACCCAGGCGATGAAGGCCGTACTGGCACCGCGCAGCAGCGAGCTAAGCCTGCCGGATTCTCCGCAGCTGATCACCACGCCGACCCTGTGGCATCTGGCGACGCAGATTCAGGGCGCCGCGCTGGCAAACGAGAATGCCATGTCGCTGGCCTGTCTGCTGCATCCCACCCCGGCGCTGAGCGGCTTCCCGCATCAGGCGGCAAAACGCCTGATTAACGAACTGGAGCCGTTCGATCGCCAGCTGTTCGGCGGTATCGTCGGCTGGTGCGATGATGAAGGCAACGGCGAGTGGGTGGTCACCATCCGCTGCGCGCGCCTGCATCAACGCACGCTGCGGCTGTTTGCAGGCGCAGGGATCGTCCCGGCCTCTTCGCCGCTAGGCGAGTGGCGCGAAACCGGCGTCAAACTGACCACCATGCTGAACGTATTCGGCTTGCAATAAGGGACTATGATGATCGAATTTACCCGCTGGCCGGAAGCGTTCGCGGCCCGCTATCGGCAAAAAGGTTACTGGCAGGATCTGCCGCTGACTAACCTGATTACCCGTCATGCCGAAAACGATGCTCCCGCCATTATCGACGGCGACAAACGCTACAGTTATCGTGAGTTCAACCGCCTGGTTGATAATCTCGCCTCCTCGCTGCAGCGTCAGGGCCTGAAGCGCGGCGAAACGGCGCTGGTGCAGCTGGGCAACGTCGCGGAATTTTATCTGACGTTTTTCGCGCTGCTGCGGATCGGCGTGGCGCCGGTGAATGCGCTGTTCAGCCATCAGCGTAGCGAGCTCAACGCCTACGCCGCCCAGATTGAACCCGCCTTGCTGATTGCCGATCGCGAACACGCGCTGTTTGCCGATGACGAATTTCTGAATGATTTTGTCAGCCAGCATCCCTCGATACGCGTGGCTCTGCTGCTCAACGACAGCGGCGAACGGAGCCTGACGGCAGCCATTGAGCGGCCTGGCGATAATTTCATTGCCGGACCAACGCCTGCCGACGAAGTGGCGTTTTTCCAGCTTTCCGGCGGCAGCACCGGTACGCCGAAGCTCATCCCGCGTACCCATAACGACTACGACTACAGCATTCGCCGCAGCAACGAGCTATGCGGCGTGAGCGCCGAAACGCGCTACCTGAACGCGCTTCCCGCCGCCCATAACTACGCGATGAGTTCGCCAGGTTCTTTAGGCGTCTTCCTCGCCGGCGGTGTGGTGGTACTGGCGCACGATCCGAGCGCCACACTCTGCTTCCCGCTGATTGAAAAACACCAGATTAACCTGACCTCGCTGGTTCCGCCTGCGGTCAGCCTGTGGCTGCAGGAGATCCAGGATTCCGGCAGCAATGCCCGCCTGCAATCGCTGCGGCTGCTGCAGGTTGGCGGGGCGCGCCTGTCCGCGACGCTCGCGGCGCGTATTCCGGCGGAAATCGGCTGTCAGCTTCAGCAGGTCTTCGGCATGGCGGAGGGGCTGGTGAACTATACCCGCCTCAACGATAGCCCCGAGCGCATTATCAATACTCAGGGTTGCCCGATGTGTCCGGACGATGAAGTGTGGGTGGCCGATGCGCAGGGCAATCCGCTGCCGCGGGGCGAAGTCGGACGGCTGATGACCCGTGGTCCTTACACCTTCCGCGGCTATTACAAGAGTCCGCAGCATAATGCCGAAGCCTTTGATGCCGACGGGTTCTACTGTTCTGGCGATCTGATCTCGATCGATGAAGACGGCTATATCACCGTGCAGGGACGGGAAAAAGATCAGATCAACCGCGGCGGGGAGAAGATCGCGGCGGAAGAGATCGAAAACCTGCTGCTGCGCCATCCGGCGGTGATCCACGTCGCGCTGGTCAGCATGGAAGATAGCCTGCTGGGAGAAAAGAGCTGCGCATATCTGGTGGTAAAAGAACCTCTGCGCGCGGTGGCGGTACGCCGCTTCCTGCGGGAACAAGGGGTCGCAGAATTTAAACTGCCGGACCGCGTGGAGTGCGTTGATGCGCTGCCGCTGACGCCGGTGGGCAAAGTCGATAAAAAACAATTACGTCAGTGGCTGGCTGAACGCAAGCTGGGCTGAAGGAGAAGACAGAATGGCAATCCCTAAATTACAGGCTTACGCGCTGCCGGAAGCCAGCGATATCCCGGCGAACAAAGTGAACTGGGCATTTGAGCCGTCCCGTGCCGCGCTGCTGATCCACGATATGCAGGAGTATTTCCTTAATTTCTGGGGCGAAAACAGCGCGATGATGGAGAAAGTGGTGGCCAACATCGCCGCCCTGCGCGAGTTCTGCAAACAGAATAATATTCCGGTTTTTTACACCGCCCAGCCGAAAGAGCAGAGCGATGAAGACCGCGCGCTGCTGAACGACATGTGGGGGCCGGGTCTGACCCGTTCTCCTGAACAGCAGCAGGTCATTGCCGCGCTTGCGCCGGACGATAACGACACCGTGCTGGTGAAGTGGCGCTACAGCGCGTTTCATCGCTCGCCGCTGGAGGAGATACTGAAAGAGGCGGGGCGCGATCAGCTGATTATCACCGGCGTGTACGCCCATATCGGCTGCATGACCACCGCAACCGACGCGTTTATGCGCGATATTAAGCCATTTTTCGTTGCCGATGCGCTGGCTGATTTCAGCCGCGAGGAGCATCTGATGGCGCTCAACTACGTGGCGGGTCGCTCCGGTCGCGTGGTGATGACGGAAGAGCTGCTGCCGCTGCCGGCATCGAAAGCGGCGCTGCGCGCGCTGGTGCTGCCGCTGCTCGATGAATCCGATGAACCGATGGATGACGAAAACCTGATCGACTACGGCCTGGATTCGGTACGCATGATGGCGCTCGCCGCGCGCTGGCGTAAAGTGCACGGCGATATTGACTTCGTGGTGCTGGCGAAAAAACCGACCATCGATGCCTGGTGGGCGCTGCTTTCTCGCGAGGTGAAATAATGAACGGGCTCGATTTTCACGGCCAGACCGTGTGGATCACCGGCGCGGGTAAGGGGATCGGCTACGCTACCGCGCTGGCGTTCGTTGAGGCCGGCGCGCAGGTAACCGGTTTTGATCTGGCGTTCGACGGTGAAAGCTATCCGTTTGCCACCGAGACGCTGAACGTCGCCGACGCGCAGCAGGTGGCGCGGGTATGCGGCCGCCTGCTGGCAGGGATCGATCGGCTGGATGTGTTGGTTAATGCGGCCGGTATTTTGCGGATGGGGGCGACCGATGCGCTGAGCCTTGAAGACTGGCAGCAGACCTTTGCCGTCAATGTTGGCGGGGCGTTTAACCTGTTCCAGCAGACGATGGCGCAGTTCCGCCGCCAGAAAGGCGGGGCGATTGTGACCGTGGCGTCCGACGCTGCGCATACCCCGCGCATCGGCATGAGCGCCTACGGCGCATCAAAGGCGGCGCTAAAGAGCCTGGCGCTGACCGTCGGCCTGGAGCTGGCGGGCAGCGGCGTACGCTGTAATCTGGTTTCTCCTGGTTCTACCGACACCGATATGCAGCGGACGCTGTGGGTGAGCGATGATGCAGAGCAGCAGCGCATTCGCGGCTTCGGCGAGCAGTTTAAGCTGGGGATTCCGCTGGGTAAAATCGCCCACCCGCAGGAGATTGCCAATACCATTCTGTTCCTCGCCTCCGACCACGCCAGCCATATCACGCTGCAGGATATCGTGGTGGACGGCGGCTCGACGCTGGGGGCATAAATGGCCTGGAAACGTCAGCTGACGCTGGATGAGCTTAACGCCACCAGCAGCAATACGATGGTGGCCCATCTGGGCATCGTCTATACCCGGATTGAGGAGGGCGTGCTGGAAGCGGAAATGCTGGTCGACGCGCGAACGCATCAGCCGTTTGGCCTGCTGCACGGCGGGGCCTCCGCGGCGCTGGCGGAAACCCTCGGCTCGATGGCCGGGTGGCTGATGACCGAAGAGGGGCAGTGCGTGGTGGGGACCGAGCTCAACGCCACCCATCACCGGGCGGTCTCCAGCGGCAAAGTCCGCGGCGAATGCCGGGCGCTGCATCTCGGACGTCAGGGCCAGAGCTGGGAAATTGCGATATTCGACGAGCGAGGACGGCGCTGCTGCACCTGCCGTCTGGGCACGGCGGTCCTCGGCTGAGGCATAGCCTGTTCCCGGGTCAGGCGTTTACGCCGCAACCCGGGGAATACGCCGGGATTGAGACTTTGGCGCGGCTTCTTCCCGGTGGCGCTGCGCTGACCGGGCTACGGGTTCTCCGCCGTCTGCGGGCCGGTAGCCCGGACAGGCGCGTCAAGCGCCGCCTCCGGGGAAACAACCTGCGATGCAGTTACAGAATATCCCTCCCTGTTTTCATCCATTTTCCTGCCAGAAGTGATCTCGCTTGCAATGTGAGATAAATCCTTGCCGTCAGGCGACATCTGCAACGTTTCAGAGTTGTTAAAACTCGTATTGTGTTCTAGAAACAAATTGTAACATCCTGATTACCCTACCTGTGGAACACAATGATGAATAATTCAGGGAAATACCTCATCTGGACACTGCTCTCCGTTATCGGAGCCTTTGCCCTGGGCTATATCGCGCTAAACCGGGGTGAGCAGATTAACGCGCTATGGATTGTCGTCGCGGCAGTCTGCGTCTATCTGATCGCCTATCGCTTCTACGGCCTGTATATCGCCAAAAACGTGCTGGCGGTTGACCCGACGCGCATGACTCCGGCGGTGCGTCACAACGACGGCCTTGACTACGTTCCGACCGATAAGAAAGTGCTGTTCGGCCACCATTTTGCCGCTATTGCCGGCGCAGGGCCGCTGGTTGGCCCGGTGCTGGCGGCGCAAATGGGCTATCTGCCGGGAATGATCTGGATCCTGGCGGGCGTGGTGCTGGCCGGGGCGGTACAGGACTTTATGGTGCTGTTCGTCTCAACCCGTCGCGACGGACGTTCGCTCGGCGAGCTGGTGAAAGAGGAGATGGGCCCGACCGCCGGGGTGCTGGCGCTGGTGGCCTGCTTTATGATCATGGTTATTATCCTTGCGGTGCTGGCGATGATCGTGGTGAAAGCGCTAACCCACAGCCCGTGGGGCACCTACACCGTGGCCTTCACCATCCCGCTGGCGATATTCATGGGCATTTATATTCGCTATCTGCGCCCCGGGCGCATTGGCGAAGTGTCGGTGATTGGTCTGGTGATGCTGGTGTTCGCCATCATCTCCGGCGGCTGGGTGGCGGAAAGCCCGACCTGGGCGCCGTGGTTTGATTACACCGGCGTACAGCTTACCTGGATTCTGGTGGGCTACGGGTTTATCGCCGCCGTACTGCCGGTCTGGCTGCTGCTGGCGCCTCGCGACTACCTCTCTACTTTCCTGAAAATCGGCACCATCGTCGGTCTGGCGATTGGGATTCTGATCATGCGTCCGACGCTGACGATGCCGGCGCTGACCAAATTTATCGATGGCACCGGGCCGGTATGGAGCGGCAGCCTGTTCCCGTTCTTGTTTATCACCATCGCCTGCGGCGCGGTTTCCGGCTTCCATGCCCTGATCGCTTCCGGCACCACCCCGAAAATGCTGGCCAACGAAGGCCAGGCGTGTTTTATCGGCTACGGCGGCATGCTGATGGAGTCCTTCGTAGCGATCATGGCGCTGGTGGCGGCCTGTATTATCGACCCGGGCGTCTATTTCGCGATGAACAGCCCAATGGCGGTGCTGGCTCCGGCGGGCGTGAGCGATGTGGTGGCGTCGGCGGCGCAGGTGGTGAGTAGCTGGGGCTTTACCGTCACCCCGGATACGCTCAATCAGATCGCCAACGAGGTAGGGGAACAGTCGATTATTTCACGCGCGGGCGGCGCGCCGACGCTGGCGGTGGGCATGGCCTATATCCTCCACGGTTCGCTGGGCGGCCTGATGGACGTCTCTTTCTGGTACCACTTCGCGATTCTGTTTGAGGCGCTGTTTATCCTGACCGCGGTGGATGCCGGCACGCGGGCGGCGCGCTTTATGCTGCAGGATCTGCTTGGGGTGATCAGCCCGGGGCTCAAGCAAACCAGCTCCCTGCCGGCGAACCTTCTTGCGACCGCGCTGTGCGTGCTGGCCTGGGGCTACTTCCTGCATCAGGGCGTAGTTGACCCGCTTGGCGGCATCAACACCCTCTGGCCGCTGTTTGGTATTGCCAACCAGATGCTGGCAGGGATGGCGCTGATGCTCTGCGCGGTGGTACTGTTTAAGATGAAGCGCCAGCGTTATGCCTGGGTCGCACTGCTGCCAACCTCCTGGCTGCTGATCTGTACCCTGACCGCGGGCTGGCAGAAGTCGTTCAGCACCGACACCAAAGTGGGCTTCCTGGCGATTGCCAACAAGTTCCAGGCGATGATTGACAGCGGCAATATTCCGCCGCAGTACACCGAGTCGCAGCTGGCGCAACTGGTGTTTAACAACCGTCTGGATGCCGGGCTGACCATCTTCTTCATGGTAGTGGTGGTGGTTCTGGCGCTGTTCTCAATTAAGACCGCGCTGGCGGCGCTGAAAGAGGACAAACCGACGGCGAAAGAGACCCCTTACCAGGCGATGCCAGCTGATGCTGAAAGCCTGGTCACTCAGGCGAAACGCGCCCATTAAAGCATCATTTTGTTGCCCTCCTTCTTGAGAAGGAGGGCGGTTAGCGGAGTTGGAAATGTTTGATACCCTTTCGAAAGCAGGAAAATATCTGGGCCAGGCGGCGAAGATGATGATCGGCGTCCCGGATTACGACAACTACGTGGAGCACATCCGTGTGACCCACCCCGAGCAAACGCCGATGACCTATGAAGAGTTTTTCCGCGAACGTCAGGACGCACGCTACGGCGGTAAAGGCGGCGCGAAGTGCTGTTAACCCTCTTTCGGCAGATACAGGCTGATCTGCTCCTGCGTACAACCGTAAATGGCCGCCAGCTTTTCGCGAGTGCGCTTTTGCGGGCGGGAGTCGATAGCTTCTAGCTGGGAAACCGCAGACTGGCTAATCCCGAGCTTATTGGCCACCTCCTGCTGCGACAGGCCGCGCAGAATGCGCCAGGCCGCCTGCAGGCTGACTTTCTCTTTATCCATGATGTCGCAGACGTCACCCGGCAGCATCACGTTGTCGTAGATATCGTGTTCTACCGGAATATCTTCAAGATCGGCTTCCGTTTCATCATCCAGCTCGGCTAGCTGCAAACACATCTGGAAGTATTCGTCGTAGGGGATCACCGCGTACTGCGCTTTCCCTTCATCATCCTTAATTATCTGAACAGCCATATGGCATATTCTCCTCATGCAAATAGGTTGTTGAGGTTCTGCGCTTAACGGACACGATAAACAGGTCGTTCAGCGTCAGCCCCTGACGTGTGAAAATGATCCGATAATCCCCTACCCGAAGACGGTAATGATTCTCTGGTTTAGATAACTTTCTGACATCGGGCCGAGGAGCCGTACGGTCACCTAAATCCGCTAGCCTGCTTTTGATTCTCTGCTGATAGCGATAATCGATATTTGCCAGTTCCTTTTTTGCCACTTTTGACCAGATGAGCATGCTATGTACCTCCACTGTACACCTCAGTTGAACATAAGAAAATAATAAGTTTATAAGATAAGTTTGCTATTTTCTTATGAGGGTACCCTAACGCAGAATCGTCATCTGGCGAAGGCAGAAAAATCGGCTTTGCGAGGCGGCTCGAAAGCGCCTCCGCCGGGCGGCAGAGGCGAATAAAACGGGGATTAACCGGCGAAACGTTCGACTTTTTCAAACGCGGCGCGCAGGGTTTCGGCGTTCAGTTCAACCGGCAGAAAATGGATAGACTCCACCGGGCGCAGGGTATGGGCAATCACCTTATCCAGCTGTTCGCGGTTATTGATATCCACCTCCAGCGCCGCCAGGGTGGTTGGCAGATTAAAGCGCTGATACGCCTGCACCAGCTGCGCCAGCACGTCGTCCTGGCCGAGCAGGGCGCTCTGGACCAGAATACCGTAGGCGACTTTGGTCCCGTGAAGATACTTCTCGGTCTGCGGCAGCACCGTCAGCCCGTTATGCACCGCATGGGCGGCGGCGACGCGGGTATAGCGCTCGCCGAGCCCGCCGACCATACCGCCGCCGGCGATGATCGCATCCACGACGTCGCGGAAAGCCTGGGTTAGCTCGCCGCGTTGCTGGTCGGCCAGCGCGGTTTCGCTGCTTTCCAGCAGTACATCGCGGATGGCCAGCGCGCCGTTGATGCCAAGACGCACGGTGAGCGGCAGCGTCTCCGGCTGCGGGGCCAGCACTACCGCTTCATACCATTTCGCCAGCGTATCGCCGATGCCCGCCAGCAGATATTCCGCCGGCGCGTTAAGAATAATGCGCGGCTCCACCAGTACCAGAAAGTTGGCATCGTCGAAGATTTCAAACTGCAGCGCCTGACCGGCATCGTTATACCACACCGACAGCGGCGTCCAGGCCGCGCAGGTGGCGGCGATGGTGGGGATAGCCACCACCGGCAGGCCGAGGCGTCGGGCCAGCGCCTTCGCGGTATCCAGCAGCGCGCCGCCGCCTACGCCAATCACCACCGACCGATCGTCGCCGGACGCGCGGGCCAGCTCGCTGACATCGCTTTCGCTACAGTGGCCTTTAAAGAGGATTTTTTTGGCTCCGGGAGCGTTAAACGCTGCCGGCAGAAAAGCCTGGGCGCCTGCGATAGCCCGCTCGCCGTAAACCCACACCGCGCGTGAAAGCTGTTCTTCGCTATAAAAATCCTGCAGCCGCGCAAGGCTGCCGGGATGGGAATAGTAGTTGGCGGGGCCGGGGACCACGCGGATATCGCTATGACTCATTCATGCTGTCCTTGTTCTGTTTCGCTAACCCGATGTTATGTCTGGACATCCAGATGGCTAATATTATTTCGCTTTATCTTATGCCTTTTATGCATTTGTCAGTCAAGGGCAGCTATGAAAAATTCGTTAAATCAGAAGATTAATCGACAGGGTGCAGGGGATGACCGGCAATCGCCTTGAGATGCAAAATATTAGCCTGGCCTTTTCCGGCTTTCGGGCGCTCAGCAACGTGGCTTTTACCCTGCAAGGGGGCTCGGTGCATGCGCTGACCGGCGCTAACGGCGCAGGCAAGTCCACGCTAATGGCGGTGCTGTGCGGCACCCACGCCCATTACGAAGGCGAGGTGGTGATTAACAACCAGCCGGTGAGCATTCGCTCGCCGCGCGATGCTAAACAGCTGGGGATTCATCTGGTGCAGCAGGAGGTAGACGTGGCGCTGGTTCCGGGCCTGAGCATCGCGGAAAACATCATGCTCGACAGGCTGGCGGAACCGGGGCTCGCCTTCCGCTGGGGACGGCTGCGCCAGCTGGCGCGCGAGGCGCTGGCTCAGCTTGACGTCAGCCTCGATGTGCGCCGCTCCATCGACAGCTGCACGCTGGCGGAAAAACAGCAAATCCTGCTGGCTCGCGCCCTGTCGCATCACTGCCGCTTTCTTATCCTCGATGAGCCAACCGCGCCGCTGGACCAAAACGAAAGCGAGCGCCTGTTTGCGGTGGTTCGCCGCCTGCAACAGCAGGGCCTTGGCATTGTGTTTATCTCGCACCGCATTCATGAATTAAAAGCCGTTTGCGACACCCTGACGGTGCTGCGCGACGGCCGACTGATTGAGAGCGGGCCGATGGCCGATCTCAGCGGCGAACAGATCGTCGAGAGAATGCTCGGTCATGAGCTGAGCGATATCTTCCCGCCGAAGCGGCCGCCCCATAGCGATGAGGTGCTGCTACAGGTGGAAGGGCTGCACGACGAAGGGTTATTGCAGGATATCTCCCTGCGTTTGCGCAAGGGAGAGATTCTGGGGATCGCCGGACTGGCGGGCGCCGGCAAAACCGAGCTGTGCAAGGCGCTGTTTGGCGCCAGCAAAAGTCGTTTGACGCGCGGCGAACTGAATAGTCAGCCGTGGCGACCGCGTGACCCGGCGGACTCGGTAGCGCGCGGCCTGGCGCTGGTGCCGGAAGAGCGGCGCAAGGAGGGCATTTTTATCGAGGAGCCGGTGGCGATGAATCTGGCGGTCAGCGCCGATAGCAGCTTCTCCCGCTGGAGCCTGTTTGGCCATCGTCAGGCCTGGCGCTGGGCGGAAGAGGTGATTGCCCGCGTAGGCATTCGGACTTCAGGCCCGGCGCAGAGCCTGCGCCGGCTCTCCGGCGGTAATCAGCAAAAGGTAGCGATTGGCAAATGGCTGCGCGGCAACGCCAACGTCCTGATTTTCGATGAGCCGACCAAAGGGGTCGACGTCAAAGCCAAAACGGATTTATTCAATGTGATCGACGGCCTGGCGCGGGAAGGCAAAGGGGTGATTTACGCCTCGGGCGAATTCGCCGAGCTGGTCGGCCTGTGCGATCGCATCTGCGTGCTGTGGGACGGACGCATCGTGGCGGAAATTGCGGGCGCGGAGGCCCGGGAAGAAAACATTCTTTATTACTCCACCGGAGGAGCAGCAGCGTGAGTAAAGCCCTGGCAGTTAACGCGGCGGTTTCTGGCCGTCAGCGATTTTTCGATTTTCTCTACAAATGGGGCATGTTGCTGACCGTCGTCCTGCTGATCGCCGTTTTTGGTCTGGCATCGGACAACTTCCTCGACCCGTTTAACATCATCAATATCCTGCGATCTATCGCCATCGTGACGGTGATCGCTATCGGCGTATCGATATCCCTGACCATCGGCGGCTTCGATTTGTCCGTAGGCTCCACCGCCTCGCTGGCCAATGCGCTGGTGATTTCGCTGTTTGTCTGGCACGGCTTCGGCACCACCGAGGCAATTCTTGTCACCCTCGCGCTCTGTACCTTAGTGGGGCTGTTCAACGCGTTTCTGATTGTGATCCTGCGTATACCCGACATGCTGGCGACGCTTGCCAGCCTGTTCGTGATTCAGGGCGTGGCGATGACTTACAGCTACGGCGGGTCGATCACCGAAAATATGGTGCTGCCGAGCGGCGATATGGCGGAAGGCGCGATTCCGGCGGCGTTTGGTTCGCTCGGACAGGTGCCGACGATAGTCATCATTATGCTGGTGGTGACCGTTGTCGCCCAGCTGGCGCTCTCCTTGACCACTCACGGCCGGCGGATGTACGCCATCGGCGGCAATCCGGAAGCGGCGCGCCTCTCGGGTCTGCGGATCACCCGGTACAAAGTCGCCGCTTACGTGATCGCCTCCCTGCTGGCGGGGCTCGGCGGCATTCTGCTGGCGTCGCGCATCGGCTCATCGCAGGTGAACGCCGGCGGCGGCTATCTGATGGATGCGGTGGCGGCGGCGTGGATTGGCTTCTCGCTGGCCGGTTCCGGTAAGCCGAACGCGCTCGGTACGCTGGTGGGGGCGGTCATTTTAGGCGTGCTCTCCAATGGACTGGTGATGCTCTCGGTTCCCTATTACGCGATGGACATTATTAAAGGGCTGGTGCTGGCTGGCGCGCTCGCACTGACCTATTTTCAGCGCCGTACCTAAAATTTTACAGGGTAAACACTATGAAAAAGATAACGCTTTCACTCATCGCGCTGGGATTGTTTAACGCGACGGCAGCTTTTGCTGAAACCCCGGCGCCGCTTCCGACAGCGATCGCCGACCATAGCGGGCCGATTCGCATTGCGGTGATCCGCAACCTGGGCTCCGACGATAACACCACCCAGTTTGTCTCCGGAGCGGTCCAGGAGGGCAAAAAGCTCGGCTTTAAAATCAGCACCTTTCTCAGCAACGGTGATGACGCCAAATTCCAGGACTTCGTTAACCAGGCGATTAGCCAGAAATACGACGGCATTATTCTTTCTCAGGGACGCGATCCCTACGCCACCGCGCTGGTGAAAAAAGCGGTGGACGCCGGGATCAAAGTCTCGGTCTTCGATACCGCGGTAAACGGTCAGATCCCGGGCGTCACCGTCACCCAGCAGGATGACGCTTCCCTGACCGAGCTCTCCTTTGGCCAACTGGTGAAAGATTTCAACGGCAAAGCCAATATCGTCAAACTGTGGGTCGCGGGTTTCCCGCCGATGGAGCGTCGCCAGGCGGCTTATCAGACGCTGCTTAAACAAAATCCCGGCATCAAAGAGCTGGAATCGATCGGCGCCGTCTCATCCGATGTGCAGGGCGATACGGCCAACAAGGTTGGGGCGATCTTAGCGAAATACCCGAAAGGTAAAATTGATGCTATCTGGGGAACCTGGGACGCGTTCAGCCAGGGCGCTTATAAAGCGCTGAAAGAGAACGGTCGCAGCGAGATCAAACTCTACAGCATCGATATTTCTAACCAGGATCTGCAGCTGATGCGCGAATCCGGCAGTCCGTGGAAGGTGAGCGTAGCGGTGGATCCGAAGCTTATCGGCGCCACTAACGTGCGTCTGATCGCCAATAAGATTGCCGGCGAACCAACCCCTGCAACCTACGACTTTAAAGCGGCGGCGATTCCGCAGGCGCTGCTGGCGGCGCAGCCGGGAGCGGTCAACGTCGCTTCGCTGGGTAAAATTATTCCAGGCTGGGGCCAGACTGAAGACTTTATCGCCCCGTGGTTTGCCACTCTCGAAGCGAAAAACAAATAATAGCGTCCGGCGGCTGTCAGGTATCCTCTGCCAGCGGTAGAGGGGAACCAGCGCTGCCCGGCAACAGGAGGTTATGTGGCTGAATTACCGCGCCCGGAATACAGCCGCAATATGCGGCTGATTGGACATAGCGATCAGGGAGGACGCCCGGACGGCGTCCAGCTGATGGTACATCGGGGTTATGCCTATATTGGCCATATGGTATCGCAGGGCTTTTCCGTAGTGGACGTACGTGACGCGAAAAATCCGCGAACGGTCAATTACATCGCCGCGCCACCCGGTACCTGGAACGTCCATTTACAGGCGCACGACGATCTGCTGCTGGTGATCAACGCCCGGGATCTGTTCGCCGATGCCCGCTTCGCCGACGAGAAGGTTTATTACACCCGTTCGGTGGGCGAGACAGTCAGCGACGTACGGGAGAAGGGCTGGAGCGCCGGGCTGCGGATTTTTGATATCTCCACCCCGGATAAACCGCAAGAGATCGCCTTTCTGTCGCTTAACGGCATCGGTATTCACCGAATCTGGTACGTCGGCGGGCGCTGGGCCTACGTTTCCGCGCTGATTGACGGCTTTAGCGACTATATTTTCCTGACTATCGACCTGGCCGACCCGCGTAAGCCGGAAGTTGCCGGGCGCTGGTGGCTGCCGGGGATGAACCAGGCGGCGGGGGAGACCGCGCAGTGGCCGGAAGGTAAGCGCTATGCCCTGCATCACGCGATTATCGCCGGCGACACCGCCTACGGCAGCTGGCGCGACGGCGGCCTGACCCTGCTCGATGTGCAGGATCGCTCTCAGCCGAAGCTAATCAGCCACCGTAACTGGAGCCCGCCGTTTGGCGGCGGTACCCACACCGCGCTGCCGCTCCCGGACCGGGATCTGCTGGTGGTGCTTGATGAGGCGGTACTGGATAACCAGCAGGATGGGGAGAAGCTGATCTGGCTGTTCGACATTCGCGAGCCGACAAATCCGGTGAGTATCGCCACTTTCCCGCAGCCGGATGAAGCTGATTACGTGGCGAAAGGTGCGCACTTCGGTCCACATAACCTGCATGAGAATCGCCCCGGCAGCTTTGTCAGCTCAACGCTGATTTTCGCCACTTATCAGAACGCGGGCGTTCGCGCTTACGATATTTCCAACCCTTATCGGCCGGTGGAAACCGGGGCGCTGGTGCCCGCCGCGCCGGCGAAAATGATGGATACCCGCCCCGGTCGTCCGCGGGTGATCCAGTCCTGCGATGTGTTCGTCGACGCTCAGGGAATAATCTACAGCACCGACTATAACGGCGGGCTGTCGGTGATTGAGTATCTGGGGTAGGGGATGGTGGGTTGTTGCCTTCCCGGGTCGCGGCGCAAACGCCTTAACCGGGCTACAGACGGTGGTGCCCCCGTAGCCCGGACAGATGCGAAGCATCGCCTCCGGGGAAAGAGGCCAATACCCGGAGGCGGCGCCTGACGCGCCTGTCCGGGCTACCGGCCCACAGACGGCGGTGCACTCGTAGCCCGGCTAAGCGCAGCGCGAGCCGGGAAAGGCTGGACGGAGATTCAACCGTACTGGCGAATTCGCGCAATCAGCTCATCCACGCTGTCGATGCGATCGGCAATCACAATCAGCGCTTTACCCAGGGTGATGGCGTGGCGCAGGCATTCATGACGCATGGCTTCGTCCGGGATAGCGTCGATATCCGCCACGTGCGATAGCCCGACGCTGCGGCGAATCAGCTCGGTGCCGCAGAAGCCGACCGCGTCGGCCCACACTTTTTTCAGAAACGCGGAGGCATAGCCGGGGCAGGCCAGCGCCACGTCGCGGGATTTCTCCGCCGCCAGCGCCTGGAAACGCTCGGCAAAGGTGGTCCAGAACTGCTGTATATCGTTGAGGCGCTGTTCGCGAGCGGCGGCGGCATCGCGAATGCCCAGATGCCCAGGCAGGCCGCAGTAGTTGAGCAGCAGGTTGCCGATGGCGGTGCCGATATCGAAGCCAATCGGGCCGAAAAAACCGAACTCGGCGTCGATGGCCTTAAAGCTGCCTTCGGCGACGAAAATTGAGCCGCTATGAATATCGCCATGCAGTAACGCTTCGGCATGGGAGAAAAACCGGTGCTTCAGCGCGGCCACCACCAGCTTCAGCTGGGTATCTTCTCGCAGGGCGGCGACGTCGGTTTCCAGCGCTGATGGATAGCTGTTGCGCTCATGAACCTGATACGGATCGTTAAAGAACAGATCCTCGGTAATTTCGCACATCTCGGGGTTGATAAATTGCGCCACATGGGCCTTTTTCTCGTGAGGATGCAGATAAAAGTCGCTGGTGTGGAACAGCGCCTGGGCCAGGTATTCCCCCAGCTGGCTGGCGGCGCGCGGGTAGTAAACGTTGTTAATCAGCTCACCGCGCCAGATGCGGTGATCGGAAAGATCTTCCATCACCATCACCGCCAGCTCGGGATCGAAATGCACAATCCGCACCGTGTGCTGCGGGCAGTGCTGATGGTGAGCCACCAGGGTTTGCGCCTCAAGGCGCGCGCGGTCAAGGGTCAGCGGCCAGGACTCTCCTACGCAGCGCACGTAGGGCAGCGCCTGCTTAACGATAATCCGGCTCACGCCCTCGGTATCAAAAATTTTAAACACCAGGTTGAGGTTGCCATCGCCCACTTCCTGCGCGGACACCAGTTCTGTCGGATTATCGATACCGCCAAATTGTTGGGCGTAAGCCACCGCATCGCTGGCCGTGAAAGTATGGTATTGCGACATTGCCTCGATCCTCAAAATTCTGATTAAGCCGTTCAGACGTCTATACTTCTGGATTTCATCCTGACACAATGTGATACAACAACGCAACAGGGATTTAACTAAATGCAGACACTACAGACCACCAGCCTGCGGGTAAGCGAAAATCAGCTCTTTATTCTTGACCAGCAGGCCTTACCGCAGGAAAAACGCTGGCTGGCGGCGGATAACGTCGAATTGCTGGTGGACCATATTCACGCCCTGCGGGTACGCGGCGCGCCGTTGATTGGCCTGTCCGCCAGCCTGCTGCTGGCGCTGCTGGCGCGGCGCGGTCTGACCCGCGATGCGCTATCTGAGGCGCTGGAGACGCTGCGCGCCGCGCGTCCAACGGCGGTGAACCTGATGAATAATCTGGATCGCATGAAGCTGGCGCTGGCGAAGGAGCACTATCCGCAGGCGCTGGAAGCGGAAGCGCTGCGCCTGATCGCCGAGGATAAACAGCTTTGCGCCAGCATCGCCGAGGCGGGCAGCGCGCTGGTGACGCCGGGTAGCCGCCTGTTGACCCACTGCAATACCGGCGGCCTGGCGACGGCGGGCGTCGGCACCGCGCTGGGGGTGATTGCGCTGGCGTATCAGCAGGGGAAAGTGGCAAACGTCTGGGTGGATGAAACGCGCCCTCTGTTGCAGGGCGGGCGCCTGACCGCCTGGGAGCTGGGTGAGCTGGGGGTGCCGTATCGGCTGATTACCGATTCGATGGCCGCCAGCCTGATGGCGCAGGGCCAGGTCGATGCGGTTTGGGTGGGCGCTGACCGTATTGCCGCCAACGGCGACGTAGCCAATAAAATCGGCACCTATTCGCTGGCGGTTCTGGCAAAATATCACCAGATCCCGTTTTACGTAGCCGCGCCGCAAACTACCCTGGATCGCCATTGCCCGAACGGCGCGGCGATCCCGATTGAGCAGCGGGCAGCCGCCGAAGTCACCGGCGTCGCCGGCAGCTTTGGCGCGGTGCAGTGGGCGCCGAAAGAGGCTGCGGTTTACAATCCCGCGTTCGACGTCACGCCCGCAACGTTAGTCAGCGGCTGGGTGCTGGATAGCGGCGTGGTCACCCCGGAGCAGGTCGCCGCCGGGGCGTTCAAACCAGAAAAAGCCTGAACCTGAGCCAAAAAGCGAAGCGACCGCCAAAGCTTCGCCTTCTACTTATTTATGGCAGCACCATCTCCACCGCCGGAGCGGACTGCGGATCGATATTGCGGCCCAGCGCGGTCAGCGCCGCCTGGTAAGGGCACAGCGTCCCGACATCGGTCGTCTGGCAGCCCGCCTGACGCCACTCCTGGCGCAACAGCGGATGCTGGCTATCCGGCGTTTGCAGGCGGCGCAAATCGTCCAGACTTTGCGCCTGGAAGTAGACGCGCAGGTAGCGTTGACCGCTGCGGGTATCGCGCCAGCGTTCCAGCACCAGGCTGCTGCCCGGCGGGATATTGCCGCGGCTGTACCCTGGCAGCTGCCAGCTAAAGTCCATTAACGTCCGCACCATGGCGATATTCGTATCGTGCGCTACCAGCAGCAGCCAGCGCACGTTCGGCGCGGCGCCCTCTTTTACCCCTTCAAGCATGGCGTTGAGCAGAATCGAGCCGCGTTTTTGCGCGGTATAAAACACATCGTTGCTGAGATCGTAGTTCTCCGTCAGCAGCGGCAGCAGGGCGGTTATCTGGCTGGAACGGGTAATATGGCCCCACGCCAGCTGGCTGAGAGGCAGGTTCTCGCTCCACCCCAGACGCAGCGTCTCAACCATATTGGCCATCACGCTCAGTCCGCTAATCGAGGTTTTGCCGCTTTTGCTCTGCTCCACCTGCCACGGTAGATCAAACACCGGGCAGGGCTTATCGGGTACGCAGACCGCGTTTTTCAGCAGCTGAATTGCCGGAGCCAGCGCCTGCCGACGCTGCGCCAGATCGCCGGCCTTCTTCTTCACTTCCGCCAGCTGGCGGGCGGGGTCGGTTTGCGTGGCGGCAAATTTGTCGGTCTGAAACAGCGGATCCGCGTCGCCGCTGACGTGATGAATCATCACGCCGCAGCCGGGAAAGGCGCCGTCCACCAGCGCCTGGGCGGTGGCCCGCGTACGCTGCAGGGGGCTGGCGCGTACATAAATCTCACCGCTCGCCGGGCAGCCCGCCGTCAGTAGCCCCAGCTGGCGAAAGCGCGCGCCCTCATCGCGCCCCTTATTGACGACGGCGGCATAGCCGTGGCCGGTCAGCTCGCCGTCGTGGGTGGTCCACTGCGTCCACGGACGCTGGGTCGCGGCTTCGATGGCCTCCCGGTTGCCCTCGGTCGGCGGACGAATGCCGTGGCGGCTGAGTTCAACCACTTTTTCCAGCGCATACTGCGTGGCGGCATGGCCCGGTGCGGCCAGCAGCGGCAGAGCGCAGGTAAGCAGCAGGCGTAGCAAAACCTGATGTCGTACAGGCATCATAAAATCTTCCTTATAAGTTAAAAGGTTATGACGAGAATGAGGTCTGACGTTCTATCGCGTGTCGCCTGGCGACAATCGCAGCGGTGGTAAAACAGAATAGCGCGGACACGAGGCCGGTGCCTACCCAAAACAGCGACAGCGTACTGAAGTCATATAGCGTTTTGCCGTTTTCGATCATCGAGGTTTTATCGATGATGATGCCGGTGAGAAACTCGCCGAGTCCCGCCCCCGCGTAGCTGGCGATACCGATAGTGCCGAGCGCGGCGCCCGCGGCTTTACGCGATGAAATATCGACCGCGATCAGTCCGCCAAGGAAGCAGGTCAACGCTCCGATGGTGGCGCCGAAGATAATCATCGCCAGAATATCGGTGTAGTAGCCGTGCGGCGACCAGAGCATCAGCGCGAAGCCGGCGGTGTTGAGCAGGCTGATAAACCCGGCCATCACGCTGCGGTTACGCGGGAAAAAGCGGTCGGAGAGCATCCCGGCGATAATGGTTCCGGCAATACCCGCGATAGCGTTGACCCCGATAATCCCGGACGCTTCGAGAGTAGAGTAGGCTTTATCCTGTTCCAGAAAGAAGATCCCCCACGAGTTCACCGCGTAACGGTCGATATACATAAACGCCGAGGCCAGGGCCAGCGTCCACAGGGCCGGGTTACGCAGCGCCAGCAGCTGGTTTTTAAATACCGAGCCGCGGGCTTCCGTCTCCTCCTGCGGTTCATCGCGAATGACGTTGATGGGCGGGAAGCCGCAGCTTTGCGGCGAGTCGCGCATAAACAACAGCATCAGCACCACCCCGGCGGCGCCGAGCGCGGCGGTCGACAGGTAGCCCATCTGCCAGCCGAATCCGGCAATCACCGCGGCGATCACCATATAGGTCATCGCTTCGCCGATGTTATGCGCCGTCGACCAGATCGCGTAAAAAGTGCCTCGTTCTTTACAGCCGTACCAGCGCGCCAGCGATACCACGCACGGGCCAACGCCCATCGACTGCGCCCAGCCGTTAATCCCCCAGAAGATTGCCAGCAGCATGGCGTTGCTGGTCATCCCCATCATCAGGTTCATTCCGGCGCTTAGCAGTAGCCCAAGGCTCATGTAGCGCACTACGTTGGCATGATCGGCAATAAAGCCGTTAACCAGCTTGCCGATGGCGTAGCTGAAAAATAGCGTTGAGCCGATCATGCCCAGCTCCGTTGGGGTTATGCCGAGTTCCACCAGCGCGCTTTTGGCGACGGTGAACGATAGCCGGCAAACGTAGAACGTGACGTACGCCAGGGTCATGGTGATAAAGGTTTGCCAGCGCACGCTGCGAAAGCGCCGTTCATCGAACTCTCCGCCCGCTTTGGGCGGCGAAGCGCGAAAAAATGCGATAATTCTTCCAGACATAATGGTATCTCCGAAGGTCGGAGGCCTGACTGATTAGTGTGGTTCGTCCATGAGGTTTATCGTCGTTGTGTAGAGTACATAATCAGATAAAGCCTGACCCGATACGGTTAAGGTAATGGGTGACAAAGCATGTTTTTTAATTGTGGGTAGAGCGTCTTGCTGGCCAGCAGCAGCGGGTTGCCGTGACGAATCCCGTCGTTTGCCAGATAATCGTTGCTAAGGCCGCCCGCTTCGCGCATCAGCACCAGCCCCGGCAGCCCGTCCCAGGGGTTCATATGCGGTTCGTAGTAGCCGATAAGCCTGCCTGCCGCCGCCCAGGCGCTCATCAGCGCTCCGGAGCCGTTGCGGATAAACATCCCGCCGTCGCTCAGCAGCGCATCGAGGAAGGGCAGAAAGAGCGCAGGCGTCACGCGGTGCGAGGTGCCGACGCCCATCACTCCCTCTTTGACCGTCGCACCCGGATGCGGCGCGACAGGCGCATCGTTAAGCCATGCGCCCTGGCCTTTCAGGGCGTGGAACAGCTCGCGATGGTTGGGGTCGTACACCACGCCGATAACCGGTTCCCCGTCGGCGACGATAGCCAGCGACAGGCACCAGGTATGCAGGCCGTTAAGAAAACAGCTGGTGCCGTCGATAGGATCGACAACCCACAGGACGCGGGCGTCCGGCATCTGCGTTCCGCTCTCTTCGCCGAGAAAGCCGTCCTGCGGGAAGGCGTCCATAATGCGCTGCTTCACAAACGCTTCGACCTGTTTATCGGCGACGCTGACCACGTCCTGCAGGTCATCGCCTTTATGATCCACCGCCAGCCGGTCGCGCTGCTGATAGAATTCGAACGCCAGTTCCGCGCCGGCCTGCGCCAGCTCGCAGGCCAGGCGGTAGCGGGCCTGCAGTTCATGTAATTCCAGTGATTTCATCGTAACTCCCTATTTTGCACACGTGTGCAATTTGCCTGAAAAAAACAGCCCCGAAGGGCAAAATGAGTGTGGATGGATTAAAAAAATTATTCTGTGATCGCTCCGGCATAAAATGAATTTTTCATTTTGCACTTTGACGAACGATCAGTTTCACCGGCACTTCACGATGGCGTGACGGCAGACTGAATTTGGCGATCCGCGTGACCAGCAGATCCACCGCATGGTGGGCGAGCAGGGCAGTATTTTGCTGCACGGTAGTCAGCTGATAGGGCTGCCAGTCCGCCTGCGGGATATCATCGAAGCCGATAATAGCGGGTAGCGAAGCGGCGGGGTTGTCTGCCCGCAGACCGTCCAGGGCGCCGAGCGCCAGCATATCGGTGGCGCAGAAGAGCGCCTGCAGCTGCGGATGTGCGGCAAGCAGCTGTCTGGCGGCGGCAAATCCCGCCTGATAGCCGCTGCTGTCGCAGAAGTGCGCGGCGATCTCCATGCCCTGGCTATGGGCAACAAACGCTTCGTAGCGCTGGCGGGTGCTGAAGTTATCCAGACTTTCGCCGATAAACCCGGCCTGGCGCCACTGGCGCTGAGTACACAGGTCGGCGACCAGCTTCGCGCCCTGCGCGTTGTCGCTGCACACGCGATCGCAGCCGGCCAGGTCGGCGTGGCGGTTGATAAGGGTGACCGGGATTTTTCGCTCCAGATACTCCTCCGCCAGCGACAGCGGCGGCGCCCCGGAGGTAATAATGACGCCTGCGACGTGATAGCTCAGCAACTGTCTGAGCGACGGGGCGAGCTGCTGCGGATCGTCGGCGTTCATCAGCAGCGGCATAAAACCGTTGAGCGCCAACTGGTGGACCAGCGGCGACAGCAGCTTACTGCGGAACGGGTTATCAAATCCGGCGGTGACGATGCCGATAAAGTTGCTGCTGCCGGTGTTCATCGTGCGGGCGATGATATTCACCTGATAACCCAGCGTTTCCGCCGCGGCGAGAACCTTCTGGCGGGTTTTTTCCGCCACCGACGCGCCGGGGGTAAAGGTGCGGGAAACTGCGGAACGGGAGACGCCAGCGAGCCGGGCAACGTCCTCTGCCTTAATCCATTTTTTTTCGCTCATAGTATCAGGGTACGGGTTGTCCTCAGTGAGCCCGCGCCGACGCAGGAGCCCATCGTCGGCACGGAAAAAGTAGTAAGAAGGTACCACATAAATCCTCGGCCGAGCAGCGGGTTGACGCGGCACAGGTACCGCGCCAACGTCAGGCTTATGCCGGATAGCGAATCTGCTCCGCCTGGCGCTGCAAAATGATTTTGCCGTGACGAATGGAGGTCAGCACTTTTGCCTGGCGGCGCAGCGCGTCATAGTCGTTTTCCGCATCGAGGATCAGCAGGTTCGCCGGGCGCCCTTCGGCAATACCGTAGTTATCGCCGAGGCACAGCGTGCGGGCGCTGTTATCGGTAATCAGATCGAGGCAGCGCTGCAAATCTTCGTATCCCAGCATATGGCAGATATGCAGCCCGGCGTCGAGAATGCGCATGATGTTACCGTTGCCCAGCGGGTACCACGGGTCCTGAATGGAGTCCTGGGCGAAGCAGACGTTGATCCCGGCGCGGTCCAGCTCCGCCACCCGCGTCACGCCGCGGCGTTTCGGCCAACTGTCGAAGCGCCCCTGCAGGTGAATGCTTTCGGTCGGGCAGGAGATAAAGTTGATGCCCGACGCTTTGAGCAGGCGGAACAGCTTCGAGCAGTAGGCATTATCGTAAGAACCCATAGCGCAGGTATGGCTGGCGGTGACCTGCGCGCCCATGCCGCGCACCCGGGCCTCTTCCGCCAGCACCTCCAGAAAGCGCGACTGCGGATCGTCGGTTTCATCGCAATGCACGTCCACCAGGCAGCCGTGGCGCTGGGCCAGGTCCATCAGAAAAACCAGCGAGCTGACGCCCTTATCGCGGGTGTTTTCGTAGTGCGGGATACCGCCCACCACGTCGGCGCCCATTTCGATGGCGCGGGTCATCAGCTCGCGTCCGCCGGGGAAGGACTCAATGCCCTCCTGCGGGAAGGCGACGATCTGCAGATCGATAAGATGAGCCGCCTCCTTTTTCACCCTCAGCATTGCCTCAAGGGCGGTCAGGGAAGGGTCGGTAACATCAATGTGGGTACGCACGTGCTGCACGCCGTTGTCGCGCAGCATGCCGATGGTTTTCAGCGCCCGCTGGCGGGTATCTTCGACGGTGACGCTCGCTTTACGCTGGCTCCAGCGGGCGATGCCCTCAAACAGGGTACCGCTCATATTCCACTCCGGCTCGCCCGCCGTCAGGGTGGCATCGAGATGAATATGCGGCTCGACGAACGGCGGGATCGCCAGCTTTTGCTCTGCGTCGATATCGTCGGCGTCAGCCGTCTGCACGGCGGTCTGCGCGGTGATGCTCTTAAACAGACCGTCCTCTAGCTCAAGGGTATAAAGCGCTTCTTGCTGGCGCAGACGCGCGTTGATAATTTTCATGGTTGTTCCCGTAAATGGTTTTGCGACATACGCCAGATCGCCAGGGCGACCGAGGCGTTGAGATGAAATTGCGGATGGCTGACCGGATAGCCGGTCAGCTTTTCAATACGCTGAATGCGTTGATGCAGCGTGTTGCGGTGGATACCCAGCCGCTCGGCGGCCCGGACCACGTTGCCGCTCTCCTGAAGCAGCGTTTCCAGCGTCTCCATCAGCAGCCATGGGCTTTTGCGATCGGGTTCGATCAGACAGCCGAGGGTGTCGTGCATAAAATCGCTCAGTAGCCCAGGGTCGCCGACGGCGGAGAGCAGCTTGATAAAGCCCAATTGCTGGTAGTCGCTGATACGCTGGGCCGGACGCAGGCTATCGCTGAGGTCCAACGCCTGACGGGCCTGCGACAGCGCGCGCTGATATTCCTGTAGCTGCTGCACCGGCGCCGAAAGGCCGCACAGCAGCGATAGCCCGTCGTCGCCCTCCGCCAGCGCATGCAGCCACGTCTGGAGCCACGTTTTCTGCTGATAAAACTCGCCCTCTTCATCCGGCAGCAGGAAGAGAAACATATTGCCGCGCTCGACCAGCGGAAAGGGATTGCCCTGCTGATTGAGCTGCTGCTGCAGGCGCTGGCGTACGGTGCGGCGGGCCTGCTGCAGCCAGGCCTCGGCCTGCTCCGGCGGAAACTGACGAAACAGGCGTTGGATACCTTCCAGCCGCAGCGCCGCTACCCGCAGCGGCCGGGTAAAGTCCAGCTGCTGGTGGAGCGCGCGCTGATGCAGAATTTGCAGGTCGGGAAAGTCGCCGGTTAACAGCTGCAGCAGAATATCGCGCTGCGATTGCAGGGCGTTTTCGCTGCGCACCAGCGCGGTACCGATGCGTTCGGTCACGATCACCATCTTCAGCAGATAGGGCTGTTCGATCAGCGGTATGCCCAGTTCATCGGCCAGCGCAATCAGGCGCGGCGGGATCGCCTGAATGTACGCATCGCCGGTGAGGATCACCATCCCGGCAATCCCGCGCTGCTTGCCCTCCATCAGCAAATGGATCAGGTTGTCTTCATCGCGGGGATGGTTGATCCCGGTGATGAACACCAGCTCCCCGCCCATAATCCATTCGGCGATATTTTCATTTTCCGCCACGTAGTACCAGCGCACCGCCAGCTGTAGCCCCTGCTTACCGGCGCGCAGGCGCATGGCGGAAAGCCCATCAAGGGCGAGGATTTCGCCCACCGTCAGGCTCATGACTACTGTTCCACGACGGAATCAGCGGCGGGCTGGCGTTTGCTCAGACGAGTCAGCGCGATATAGACCAGCGCGGAAACGGTGATACCGACCAGCGGGGCGATCCACGGCGAGAGGTAGGCCACCACCGCGCCCACGGCGTAGGCGCTAAGCCCCAGCCAGTTAAAACGCGGCAAACGGGCGGTGTGCAGCAGCGGGTAGCGGCCGCCGCGATAAAACCAGTAGTCGGCGAGGATCACGCCGCCGATGGGGGGAATGATGCTGCCCAGCAGCACCAGGAAAGGAATCAGCATTTCATACATACCGCCAATGGCCAGCAGAATGCCGACTCCGGCGGCGACTACGGTCAGGGTGCGGCGACGCTCGCTGCGCAGCAGATGGCAGGCCGCCGCCGAGACGTTATAAATCGTCGGCCCCTGAATGGTCAGCAGATTGAGGCACAGCATCACCACCGCGGCGACCGACAGCCCCTGCAAAATCAGCACTTCCACGATATCAGCCTGCTGGTAAACGATGGCGCACCAGGCGCCGGCGATAATCATTAGCCCGTTGCCGATCAGGAAGCTACTCATGCTGGCGACGATGGCGGTACGGCTGGAGTTGGCCAGCCGCGTCCAGTTGGTCGCCTGGGTCGCGCCGCTGGCAAAGGTGCCGAATACCATGGTGATGGCCGCAGACCAGCTCATGGTTTCGCCGGGTTCGATTTGGGTCATCGCCTGCCAGCCGCCGGCGTGATGGGCGGCAAGGTACATCGACACCACCAGCAGAATAAACATCAGCGGCACCGATACACGCGACAGTGCATCCAGCCCCTTGTAGCCCACCAGCGCGGTGACGCAAAACAGGATACCGAACAGGATCATCAGCGGAGTCGTCAGCGCCTCAGGAAGGGCGAGGATTTTGACCAGCGAGATGGCGACCGTCGCCGTACCCCAGGCGTACCATCCCAGCTCGGCGAAACCGAGGATAAAATCGGCGAGCTTGCTGCCGATTTCCCCGAAGCAAAAACGCCCCATCAGCACGGTATTTAGCCCGCTGCGCGCGGCAATCCAGCCGAGCGACGCGGCGTACAGAGCCAGCAGAAAGTTACCGATTACCGCAATCCACAGCAGGTTAACGATGGAGAAAGAGACGCCCAGCTTGCCGCCCGCGAACATGGTGCCGGTGAAAAAGGTAAAGCTGAACAGAACCATCGAGATGGAAAATACGCCCTTGCGCCCGGAAGCGGGCGCTTCGACGAGTGGAAAATCATTGCTGTTTGACATGGTGGAACCTCTGAGTGGCTATCCGAATAGCGATGGCTGATGGGTAGCAAGAGGTATGCCAAAAAAATCAAGGCAGGCATAACACAAGAGGGTGGGCAATCTGCACATAAAATCGTATTTCTCGGTCGTCGATTGCCATCAATCTGTGCACAGTGCCATGTTTTGCACCATCGCGGGGCGCGGGGGTTGGTACGGTAGCCGCATAAATACCGGGCGGCGGCTGGCGCCTCACCCGCCCCGAAAGACCGTGCCGAATCGACAAATGATGTCAATTTTGCGCCTTTTCCCGCTGGAACGATTAGCCATCTTTTTAACACTCCGCAGCCGGTAATTTTGGCGTCATGAAAATGTGTAGTTGTATTGTTGTTAAAAATCGTAATTACATATGCATTTCTGATATAACCATTCTCAATGTAAGTCTTTCCTGAAATATTGTTCGCTTACGTCGGCGGTGTTAGTATCGGGTAAATAGCCATTTAGACGGCTAAATACAACATCGCTAAACTAAGGAACTGCTATGTGGCAAGAAAGACTCGCGCAACTGGTCACCACCTGTCATTGGATCGGTGCGAAAGGTTGGGCGCCCGCTACCGGCGGCAATATGTCGGTGCGTCAGGATGAGACCTGGTGCTGGCTGAGCGAGTCGGGGCGCGATAAAGGTAGCCTGACGACGGAGGATTTCCTGCAGGTGGAGATCGCCAGCAATAAAGCGCCTTCCGGGCGTAAACCCTCAGCTGAAACCGGCCTGCATACCCTGGTGTATCGCCTGTTCCCGGAAGCGAATGTCGTACTGCATGTGCATACCGTCAACGCGACCGTGCTGTCGCGGATTGAAAAAAGCGCCACCCTGGCGCTACAGGGTTATGAGATGCAGAAAACCCTGGCCGGCCAGCACAGCCATCTTGATACCGTGCCGGTCGCCATTTTTGATAACGACCAGGATATCGACGCCCTGGCGGCGCGCATTGAAGATTATGCGCAGACCCACCCGCTGCGCTACGGCTTCCTGCTGCGCGGCCACGGCCTGACCTGCTGGGGCAAAGATATTCCCGAAGCCCGTCGCCAGCTGGAAGGACTGGAGTTTCTTTTCGAATGCGAGCTGATGCGCCGCCGCTACGAGCGCGACTAAATTTCCCTCCATCAACGGGTCAGGCATGGATTTTTATCTCGGAATTGATATCGGCACTTCGCGCGTGAAGGCGGTGCTGTTTGATCAACATTTTCAGGCGTGCGCCAGCGCGGCGCAGAACACCGGCCCGCGCCTGTCGGCCAACGGTGAAGCCGAACAGGATATGGCCCAGCTGTGGCAGTCGGTGGTGGCGATTTTGCGCGATATCGCGCGGCATCCGGCGCTGCAAAACGGGCGTTTACGCGCCATTGGCCTCGCCGGGCAGGGGGAGGGCGTCTGGCTCTGCGACGCCGAGGGCGAACCGGTCGGGCCGGGTATCCTGTGGAGCGACACCCGCAGCCGGGAACTGATGAACGAACTCCTCAGCCGCCCCGGTTTTGACCGCCGTTTCTTTGACGATACCGGTACCCATCTTCAGCCCTGCAACACCAGCATGCAGCTGTGCTGGCTCAAGCATCATCAGCCGGAGCGGCTGGCGGCGGCCCGCTATCTGTTCTTCGCCAAGGATTGGATCCGCTTTCGCCTCACCGGCGTCGCGGCGCTGGATCTCACCGATGCCAGCACCTCTTTGCTGAATCAGCAGAGCGGGAAGCTATCCGCGGTGGTGCTCAACGAGATGGGGCTGGCAGATTTACAACCTCTGTTTCCGCCGCTGCTGGCGCCGGACGCGCAGGCTGGCGCGCTGCGTGAAGAGGTCGCGGCGCTGACCGGGCTTCCCGCTGCCACACCGGTAGCGGCCGGCGCGCTGGATGTCTGCAGCGCGGCGCTGGGCTGCGGCGCGGTCAACGATGGCGACATTTATACTATTCTCGGCACCACCTGCTGCACCGGCATCGTCTGTCACGGTCGCCAGACGGTCAATGAGGGGACGCGCTACGTTACCCACACCGAAGCGGGCAGCTTTATTAACCTTTTTCCGATGCAGGCCGGGACGCCGAACATCGACTGGCTCCAGCAGCAGATTTCGCTGGATCCGGATTTACAGCAGCTGGAACAGCATATCGCCAGCGTTGAACCGGGCAGCGGCGGCGTCTTCTGGCAGCCTTATCTCAACGGCGAACGCGCGCCGTTCTTCAGCCCCGAGGCGCGGGCAGGCTATTTCGGCATTAGCCAGCACACAACCCGCGCAGAACTGCAGCGGGCGGTATTTGAAGGTCTGGCTTACGCTATCGTCGACTCGCTTCAGGGCTACCCGCAGGGCGGCGAACTGTACCTGACCGGCGGCGGCGCGGCTTCAGCGACCTGGTTGCAAATTATTGCCGACTGTACCGGCAGAACGGTGGTTTCCAGTACTTTCAACGAGCTTAGCGCGCGCGGTGCGGCGATTCTGGCGGCGCGCAGCGTTGATGCCCTCAGCCGCTATCCGGCGCTGGAGCAGACCCGCTATCGGCCCAATCCACAGGCGCACAGCCGCTACGTCGCGCTCTATCCGGTTTATCGCCTGCTACGCGAGCAGATGCTGCCGGTGTGGCACGCCCGCCGCGAGGCGCTTCAACGTATTTCTCAGGAACAACGCATATGAAAATTGTTTTTACCGCCGAACACGCCGGCGACCTCAGCGCTTTTCAGCAACTGGGCGAACTGCGGGTGGAAGGCTGGGCGCTGGGCAAGCCAAAGCTGAGCGCAGACCAATTGATCGAGCTGGCCCACGACGCCGAGGTGCTGGTGACCAGCTACGATGAGGTGACGGAAGCGGTGATCGCCGCCTGTCCGCGTCTGCAGGTGATCGCCTGCACGCGCGCCAATCCGGTGAACATCGATACCAAAGCCGCCCTGGCGCGCGGTATCCGCGTGCTCTATACGCCGGGGCGTAACGCGGACGCCGCCGCCGAGCTGACGCTGGGGCTGATGCTGAGCCTGGCGCGGCATATTCCGCAATCGCACGCGGCGCTGAAGCGCGGCGAATTCACCCACGCCGAAAACGCGGCGCAGGCCACCCAGAGCGGACTGCGCCGCGATGTGGTGTGGGACGTCAGTCCGCAAAGCCCTTATGAAGTGTTTAAAGGCAGCGAGCTGCGTAACAAAACCCTGGGGCTGATTGGCTACGGTAATATTGGCCGCCGCGTGGCGCGCATCGCTCGCGCCTTTGGCATGGCGGTGCTGGTGGTGGACCCGTTTGTCGCCGCCGAAGAGATTAACGAGCCGGGGCTGCAAAAAACGACCCTTGAGGGACTTTTCCGCGAGGTGGATATCGTAAGTCTGCATCTGAGCAGCGGTCCGCACAGCGATGGCCTGGTGAACGCGGCGTTGTTGAATAGCATGAAGCCGGGCGCGCTGCTGATTAATACCTCGCGCGCGGCGGTCGTGGATGAAGAGGCGCTGATTCACGCGCTGCGCCACGGCCCGCTGGGCGGCGCGGCGCTGGATGTCTACCATCGCGAGCCGCTGTGGCGCGATCATCCGTTTGTCACCGAGTTGAATAACGTCATTATCACCCCGCATATTGCCGGGGCGACGCGGGAGAGCATCGCTAAGCATACGGCGATGATTGCCGCCGACCTTCAGCGCTATGTCGCCGGTGAGCCGCTGCTCTATCAGTGGCGTTAACCGGCTTTTGCCGCCGCGCGATGCGGCGGCAAAGCTTGTTATCCGCGCCGGTTTGCCGCCATAAACTGCCGGGTATGCGGCCAGTCCACCACCCCTGCATCCGACCCCATCCCGGTCGCCACCAGCGCGGCGACGGCGGAAGCCACCTCGCATGCCTGTCTGACGCTTAGCCCGCGGGCCAGCGCGGCAATAAAGCCGCCGCAGTAGCTGTCGCCGCAGCCGGTGGTATCCACGGCATCGACCCGGTACGCCGGGATATGTTCAACGGCGCCGTTGCGGGTCAGCAGCCAGGAACCGTTCTCGCCGTCCTTCAAAATACAGGTCCCGACGCCAAGGGCAAAAAAGAAGCGGGCGATCGCTTCCGGCTGGGTCTCCCCGGAGAGATACGCCGCTTCTTCAAGGGAGGGCATAAAGTAGTCCACCGACGGCAGCAGCGGGCGCAGCAGTTCCAGGGTATGTTCATTGGGGGCAATCAAATCGAAGCTGGTGGTGACGCCGCGAGCCTTCGCCGCTTGCAGCAGAAGGGCGCTCTGCCCGCGATCCATCGCCGCCAGCAGGCCGGTGCCGCCGTGGTGCAGGAAGCGGCAGTCGAGGACGGCAGCAAACTCCTCTTCGCGGATAAAAAGCGTATCGGAAGCGCCCCGGCAGTGTAGCGCCGGGCGCTCGCCGTTGGGGCGGATAGGGAGGATCGTCGCCGACGTTTCCTGCTGCGCGGTACGCTGGACCAGCGAACAGTCGATTCCCAGCCGTGCATAGCTGGCGAGTATAAAATCGGCCTTTTCATCTTTGCCGAGGCAGGCCACTGCGGCGGTACGAATGCCCAGCTTAGCGGCATTAATATTGGCTCCGGCGGCGGTTCCGGCGGGGTTCAGACGAATTTGTTCGATAAAAGCCACCCCGCCGCGCGGCGGGATGTCGATCACCGGGCGACCGGCGATATCCAGAATAGTCAGGCCGACAAAGACGGCGTCAAAAGCTGCCATAGGTGCTCCGCTTAACGGTGGGTCTGGCGCAAACGCGCCTGCCAGAAGGAGAGGGCCAGCGCCACCACCAGGATTACGCCAACCAGCGCATCTTTCACCAGGTAGTTCAGCCCCATCAGGTTCAGGCCGTTATCAATAATGGCGAGGAACAGCACGCCGCCGAGGGTGCCAGCAATGCTGACCCGGCCCAGCCGGTTAAAGGCGGTGCCGATAAAGACCGCAGCGATGGCATCCATCAGGTAGGCCTGGCCGGCCAGCGGCGTAAACTGGCGCAGGTTGGCGGAGAGAATGACGCCGCCGACGGCGCACAGCGCGGAGGCCGCTACCAGCACCCACAGCATGGTCCGGCGGTCGCGGATCCCGGCGATACGCGCCGCTTCGCTGTTCTGACCGATAGCGCGCACGTACTTGCCGAACAGCGTGCGTTCGGTCAGCAGCCAGGCCGCCAACCACAGCGCCAGAACTATCACCACCGGCGTCGGAATTCCGGCGACGGTGCCGACCGCCAGATCGTGATACTCCGGCGCCATCCGGCGGTAGGAGATAGAGCCGCCGCCGTCGGTATAGATGCGCTCGGCGCTGCTGGCGATAAACCAGGTGCCGAGGGTGGCGAGGAACGGGCGAATCTGGCAGACAAGGATCAGGAAGGCGTTCAGCAGGCCGATAATCACCCCGCCGAGCAGCGCGCAGCCCACCGCCGCCTGCCACGGCAGGTGCCAGGTTTTCAGCGCCACCAGCGCAAAGGCGGCGCCGAAATCCAGCGCCACGCCGACGGAGAGGTCAATCGCTCCGGCGCTAACGATAAGGGTCATCGCCATCGCCACGATCAGCAGAATCGCGCTGCCCTGCAGCAAATTGGCCCAGTTATCGAAGGTCAGAAATACCGGGTTCGCCCAGCCGAACAGGGCAATCGCCAGCAGGGTAATGATGCCGAACCCTGCCCGTGATAGCCACGCCAGCGGGCTGCTGCCGGTTTGTCCCGTAGAGGGGGTCTTGAGCGTCATCTGGCTCATCAGTTGCCTCCTTTATGTCTGACCGCTGACGCCGCCAGCACCACGAGGATCAGGCCGCCTTTGATCGCGCCCATCCAGAAAATATTTACTCCCAGCAGGCCGAGCCCGTTAGAGAGCGCGTTGACCAGCAACGCGCCGAGCAGCGCTCCCCAGATGGTGACCACGCGACGCCGCGAGAACGCCGCGCCGATAAAAGTGGCAAGGACGGTTTCCAGCAGTAGCGGCGTCGCCGTGCCGCTCGAGCTGCCTGAGCCCTGGCTGAGCAGCGGTAAAATCGCCAGACCGGCTGCGAGGCCCGCCAGCAGCCAGACGAGAAGGGTTAAACGGCGAACGTTGAGCCCGCTCATCTGCGCCATATCGCGGTTACCGCCCACCGCCTGTAAATGCTGGCCGAAGCGGGAGTGGTGGAGCAAAAGCTGAAACAGCGCGAAGACCGCCAGCAGATAGAGAAGCGGCCAGGGAATGCCAAAGAGAGCGTTATCGCGAAAGGCCACCATCAGCGGGTCGCTTACCGCGATGCGTCGCTGGCCGGTCAGCAGGTCGGTCAGGCCGGTGAAGGCTACCGAGGTCGACAGGGTCGCCAGCAGCGGCGGCAGGCCTGCCGCCAGCACCAGCACGGCGTTGACCGCGCCGCAGGCCAGGCTCACGGCGACCAGCAGCAGAATCAGCGCCAGGTAAGGGGTGTTCCACTCCGCCATACCGAGGCTGAGTAGCGCGACGCCGAGCACCGCGATGGCGGGCAGCGACAGATCGATACCGCCGGAAACTACGTCATCGCCGCCGACGGCAATCACGCAGACCAGGCCGAAACAGAGGATCGCCAGCGGCACGCTCTGTACCAGCATCATGCTGATATTCTGCCAGCTTAAAAAGAAAGGCGACTGCAGGCTGAGCCAGACCAGCAGCGCAAAAAAGAGAATCAGGGGGAATTTTTCGATAAGCGTCGTGATGCCCGGAAGGGGGCGGCGCTGAATATCTGCACTCATACCTGTTGTTCCTGTCCACCGTTAATCGTCACCAGCAGCGCGTCCAGCGTCAGCCCCCGGGTCGGGAGATTGGCCACCAGCTCGCCGCGCCACATCACCAGGATGCGGTCGCAAAGGCCGAGCAGCTCCGGCGCATCGCTGGATGAGACCAGCACGCCGCGACCGCGATCCGCCAGCTCGCGGGTGCGCTGATAAATATCGCTGCGCGCGCCGATATCCACCCCGAGAGTGGGTTCATCAAGAATAAAAAGCCGCGCATCGGTGCCGAGCCAGCGGGCAAGTATCGCCTTTTGCTGGTTGCCGCCGCTCATAAAGCGCACCGGCAGCTCCGGACGGCCAGGGCGGATGGAGAGCTGCTCAATCCAGCTGCGCGCTTTTGCCAGCGCCCGGCCGCGATGCTCCCAGCCGAAAGTGGCGGTCTCCGCTAGCGAGGCCAGATTGATATTGTCGGCGGTGGAGAAGGGGAGAATCAGCCCCTGATGGCGGCGGTCGCGCGGCACCAGCGCCATCCCCGCACGGGTGGCCTGATACGGCGTGCGCAGCCGCTTCGGCTGGCCGTCGATGCTTATTGTGCCGCTGCGCGCGCGGCGCAGCCCATAAAGCAGATCGACCAGTACGTCGCGCCCGGCGCCCAGCAGGCCGGCGACGCCGACGATCTCGCCCGGCTGAATATCAAAGGTAATATCATTCAGATGGACGCCGTCGCTGAGATGGCGAACCGAAAGAACCGGCGCGGCGGCATCTACCCGTTGAGCGCTGCTCTGGCGCGGGGTATAGAGCTGTTCGATGTCGCGACCGACCATCATTTTAATCAGCGCGTCGGTGTCCTGCAGCAGCGCCCTGTCGGGATAGCCAACGACCTCGCCGTTACGCAGTACCGTGCCGCGATCGCAGAGGGCGGCGATCTCGTTGAGGTAGTGGGAAATATAGAGAATGCCGATCCCCTGCTCCCGCAGGCGCAAAATCGCTGAGGAAACCAGGCTGGCCTCCTGCGCTTCCAGCGGCGCGGTGGGTTCATCAAAGACCACCAGCTTTGCCGCGCCGTCAATCAGCGCCCTGGCGATCTGCACCAGCTTGCGTTCGGCGAGGCTGAGGTCGCGAATCAGGCGGCGGGGATTGATGTCCAGCTGCCAGCTGTCGCGGAAAAACGCTTCGGTGGCGGCATTCATCCGCCGCCGGTCCAGCGCGCCCCAGCGGGTGCGGTACTCCTGGCCGAGAAACACCGATTCCGCCACCGTAAAGTGGGGGATCAGGTTGAGCTCCTGGTGAATGACGCGGATACCCAGCGCTTCAATCGCCGCTGGATTGCCAAGCGGCAGCGGCGCGCCGTCAAGGGTGGCGCTGCCGCTATCGGCCTGGTAGACCCCGGCGAGGATTTTTATCAGCGTCGATTTTCCCGCGCCGTTTTCGCCAATCAGACCGTGAATTTCACCGGGATTCAGAAGCAGCGTGACCGCATTTAATGCAGTCACGTTGGCAAAGCTTTTGCCGATCTGGTTCATCGCCAGACCAGCGGCGGGATTCGCCCCGCCGGAGGATTGAGTGATCACTGCAGTTCGCCATATCCCAGCTGTTTGTAGACCGCTTTCGCCTCCTGCGGGCCTTTCACCGGGACCACCGGGATAAAGGTTTGCAGCGGCAGCTTCTGTTTTTCGAAGTAGCGAGCGACGTTATCGGCTGAAGTCTGGCCGATCAGGTGCGGCTGCTGGGCGACGTTGGCGACAAGCGGGCTACCCGGCTCGGCCATGATCTCCAGCGTCTCCGGGCCAGCATCAATAGCGGTAACCTTGACGTCTTTATCGCGGCCGGTCTCTTCCAGCGCCTGGACAATACCGATAGCCGGCTGATCCCAGCAGGCAACGTGAATCGCATCGAGTTTGCCTTTCGGATACTGGCTCAGCAGTTCGAGGGTTTTCTTCCGCGCATCTTCCGGCGAGTTGGCGAACTGTTCGGCCAGCTCTGGCTGAATAATATGAATATCCGGGTAATCCTTAAGGACATATTTCCACTGGTCGTAACGAATCCCGCAAATACGCAGGGAACTGGAGAATGCGTTAAATACCGCCACGTTGCCTTTGCCGCCCAGTTCATCGGCCATATAGCGACCAATGGTTGACCCCAGCGTGTAGTTATCGGAGGTGGTGTTATTGACCGAGTATTTTGAGACATGGTCAACGGTAAATACCGGGATGCCGGCATCGCGCAGCGCTTTAAATTTAGGCTCAACGGAACTGTCGCCCAGAATGCTAATTACCGCATCAACTTTACGCGACAGTAAAATATCGTGGTTATTAGCATGAACCTGGTTATCGCGTCCGCCGTCGACGCCGATCGCTTTACCGCCCAGTTTCTCAACCTCTTCGCTGGCGCCTTTATAGGCTTCGCGATCCCAGAAGTGCTGCGTGCCGACGACGGCAATACCGATGGTTTTTCCCTGAAGCGATAAAGCCTCTGCTGCCAGAGCGTTAACGGAGGCAAGCGAGAGCAGGCCCAGCGCGATGGGCAATAATTTCTTTTTCTGCGACATTCTTATTATGGTCCTGTAATGGAGGTGGTTGTGCGGAGCAATAGCATGACAACAACAACTACACAACCTCAAATACAAAATATGTCTAAGTTATATCAACAATGTTATATCGCAGATTTGCCTGAGGAAAACGTAAATTTGTCATCTGCAACCTGAAAATATTTCATGATGCAGTTTAATCCCTTTTTATTTTGTGGGCTTAATTTGCTTGCAACTCTTATTTATTCAAATAAAGATTGCTGCTTAATTAAAATTATTCTGTCGCTGTAATATATCGCATCCCGGAATAGCGTAGAACTATTCTGCGTGGAAAATCCTTTCTCAGCAGCAGATTGTATGGTGATACGTATTTTATTCCCAGGATTCGCACGCTTTATTATAGCGGCCGTTAGCAGGTGAGAAAAAACCGCATGAGAAAACAACATAATCTGACCGTAATGCACTGGGGAACCTGGCGAGTACAGGCCGGTGACGGCAAAATTGAGGCGGTGACGCCGGTGCCCTGGGATAAAAATCCCTCGCGCATTGGTCAGTCGCTCCCCGATGCGGTCACCAGCAAGACGCGCATTCGCCGTCCGGCGGTGCGCGCCGGCTACCTGCAAAATGGCCCGGCTTCCCGCGACGGGCGCGGTAAAGAGCCGTTTGTTGAGGTGAGCTGGGAAGTGGCGCTCGATCTGCTGGCCCGCGAGCTGCAGTCGGTCAAAGCGCGCTGCGGCAATGAGGCGATTTTCGGCGGTTCCTATGGCTGGGCCAGCGCCGGCCGTTTTCACCACGCGCAAAGCCAGCTGCACCGTTTCCTCAAATGCTTTGGCGGTTATACCGCCAGCACTAATACCTACAGCAGCGCGGCGGGGGAGCGTATCCTGCCGCATATTCTCGGGCCGCTGAGCCCGCTGCACCGTCAGCATACCCATTTTTCCGAGCTGGCGCGGGAGTGCCAGCTGTTCGTCGCATTCGGCGGCCTGCCGCTGCGTAATGCGCAGGTCAACGGCGGCGGCGCCAACGACCATATGCTGAAATACTGGCTGGAAAAGATGCAGGCGCAGGGGACACGCTTTATCAATATTAGTCCGGTGCGCAACGATCTGAGCGCCGTGGAGAGCGCCGAGTGGCTCGCCGTCCGTCCCGGAACCGATACCGCGCTGCTGCTGGCGCTGTGCTACGTGCTGATTAATGAATCCCTCTACGACAGCGGTTTTATCGCCAGCCATACCGTGGGTTTCGCACCTTACCGCGCCTACCTGATGGGGGAGAGCGATGGCGTCGCAAAAACGCCGGAGTGGGCGGCGGCGATAACCGGTATTGACGCGCAGCGGATTGTCGCGCTGGCGCGTGAGATGGCCAGCCAGCGTACGATGGTCAATATCTCCTGGTCGATTCAGCGGGCGCGCCAGGGCGAGCAGGCCTACTGGGCGACGGTGGCGCTCACCGCGCTGCTGGGGCAAATCGGTACGCCGGGCGGCGGGCTGGGATTTGGCTATGCCTGCACCAATCTGGCGGGGGCGGGGCGTAAGGCCTTTTCCGGGCCGCGCCTTCCCGCCGGGGAGAACGCGGTGAACCAGGTGATTCCGGTGGCGCGCCTCTCCGATATGCTGCTGCATCCGGGCGAAGCGTATGAGTTTGACGGCCAGCATCTGCGCTATCCCGACATCCGCCTCGTCTACTGGGCCGGCGGCAACGCGTTTCATCATCATCAGGATATTAACCGCCTGTGCGAAGCCTGGCGGCGACCAGAAACGGTGGTGGTGCACGAACAGTACTGGACCGCGCAGGCTAAATTTTCCGATATCGTCCTGCCGGTCACCACGTCGCTGGAGCGGGAAGATATTGGCAGCGGCGGTCACGACGGTTTTATGATCGCCATGAGCGCACAGATCCCGCCGGTGGGCGACGCGCGTGATGATTACGCCATCTTTTGCGATCTTGCCGAACGGCTGGGCTGCGGCGAACGTTTTAGCGAGGGGCGCGATGCCGGGCAGTGGCTGAGGGAGATTTACGAAGCCTCGCGACCGCGCGCGCAGGAAGAGGGGATTACGCTGCCGTCATTTGAGGCATTCTGGCAGCAGGGAGTGCTGGAGTACAGCGCGCCTGAGCAGCCGCAGGTTTTTCTGGCGGATTTTCGCGCCGACCCGCAGCGCTATCCGCTCTCTACGCCTTCCGGCAAGATTGAGCTCTTTTCAGAAACCATTGCCGGCTTTGGCTATCGCGAGTGCCCGGGCCATCCGTGGTGGGATGAGCAGGAAGCGGCCTGGCGGCGGCAGGAAGCTGCGCGCTGGCCGCTGCATCTGCTCTCCAGCCAGCCGCGTACCCGCCTGCACAGCCAGTACGATCACGGAAGCGTCAGCCGGGCGACGAAAATTCAGGGACGCGAGCCGCTGTGGATGCATCCGCAGGATGCACAGGCGCGGGACATCAGCGAAGGCAGCGTGGTCAAGGTCTTTAACGCGCGCGGAGCGATTCTCGCCGGCGTCCATCTCAGCGAGCAGATTTTGCCGGGAGTGGTGCAGATATCGACCGGGGCCTGGTACGATCCGCTGGACCCGAATGAAAAAGGCTCACTGGATAAGCACGGCAATCCCAACGTGTTAACCGAGGATCGCGGCAGCTCGCGCCTGGGGCAGGGCTGTAGCGCTCAAAGCTGCTGGGTGGAGATCGAACCGTGGCGGGACGCGCTGCCGCCGGTAACCGCTTTCGATCCGCCGAGGTTTATTGAGGGTTAGGCGCCCGGTAATACCCGGCTTACGGAATCAAAGCCCTCCGCGGGCGGATAGCCCGAACAGATGCGCAGCATCGCCTCCGGGAAAATCAGCCACGCTGCGTTCTGCTCCCGGGGGCGGCGCAGGGCGCCTGCCCGGGCTACATGTTCACAGTTGTCTGCAGATCGGTAGCCCGGATAGGGCGCGTTACGCCAGCCGCGGGTAGGCGCTGGCAATATCGTCGCCGGTAAACCGGGCAATCCAGCCTTCCGGATTATCGAAGATACGGATGGCGGTGAAGTTGGGTTCCGAGCCCATATCAAACCAGTGCGGCGTGTGCGCCGGGACCGAAATCAGGTCGTTCTTTTCACACAGAACCTGGAACACCTCGTCGCCAATATGCAGGCAAAACAGACCGGCGCCCTCGACGAAGAAACGCACTTCGTCTTCTCCGTGGGTATGCTCATTGAGAAACTTCTCCCGCAGCGCCTCTTTCTGCGGATTATCGGCGCGCAGGCTAATCACATCCCAGCTCTGATAGCCCTTTTCTGCAACCAGCTTATCAATCGCGTGCTGATAGGCGGCAATGACCGCTTCAGACGTTGGCGCCGCGCCTAAATCGCGGTCGGCCTGCCAGCGCTCAAAACGCACGCCTTTAGCGTTGAGCTGCTGCTGGATCTCTTCGGCGTTAGTACTGTGCCAGAGAGAGTTTTGCGGGTCGTTTACGGAAAATATGGTTAATGCGCTCATGCTGGGATCTGCTCCGGGTGAATATCGTCGAAACGCTGAACCTGCGGATGATGGCTGGCCGGGTCGCGGTCGCCGCGTACCAGCTGCAGGGTACGGAAACCGGCCTCTTCAGCGGCATCCAGCTCCTGATGGATATCGGACAAAAACAGGATGGCGGCAGGAGGCTGCCCCAGTTGTTCAGCAATATTGCGGTAGGACTGTACTTCACGCTTGGCCCCTACCAGGGTGTCAAAATAGCCGTTGAACAGATGAGTAATATCACCTTCATCGCTGTAGCCAAATAACAATTTCTGCGCAGCGACAGAGCCTGAGGAATATACATATAAATCAATCCCCTGTGACTTCCATTTTTCCAGTGCCGGCAATACGTCCGGATAGAGATGGCCGGTGAAGTCGCCGTTGACGTAGCCTTCGCGCCAGATAATCCCCTGGAGCGCCTTGAGGGCGGTGGATTTGCGGTCTTCATCCATAAACGTGAACAGGGTAGCAATAAGCTGTTCGGCGCCAGCCGCCGGCTGGGCGATCTCCTGGCGCAGGTTATCGAGAATGGTCTTGACCGGCTCGCCAAACTGCTGAGCGGTCACAAAACCGGCCAGACGTTCGCGGGCGTACGGGAACAGGACGTTGTGGACGAAGCGTATGTCGCTGGTGGTGCCTTCAATATCGGTCACGATAGCGCGGATCATGAGTTCTCCAGAGTGAGCGGTGGGTCGTGCTGACGGTGGCGTTGTGTTGAGAGCTGTTATTAAAGCCTAAGCGAAATAACATTATCATTTAGACGTCTAAGCGTCTTGATTGCCAAATATTAACATCGTGTTATAGTGGCTTCAACAACAGCATCACAGACGGTACAAAAAGAATGAGCAATAAGCCACTGATTCCTGAGAGTAAACTCCCTTCACTGGGCACCACTATCTTTAGCCAGATGAGCGCCCTGGCCCAGCAGCATCAGGCGTTTAATCTGTCGCAGGGTTTTCCGGATTTCGATGGCCCGCGCTATCTGCAGGAGCGTCTGGCGTATCACGTCGCGCAGGGGGCCAATCAGTACGCGCCGATGACCGGCGTCGCCGCGCTACGCGAAGCGATTGTCGATAAAACCGAAGAGCTGTACGGCTATCGCCCCGATGCCAATAGCGACGTAACCGTCACCGCCGGGGCGACGGAAGCGCTGTATGCGGCGATTACCGCGCTGGTCCGTTCCGACGACGAAGTCATTTGCTTTGACCCCAGCTACGATAGCTACGCCCCGGCGGTTGAGCTGTCGGGCGGCGTGCTGAAGCGCATTGCTCTGCAGCCGCCTCATTTTCGCGTTGACTGGCAGCAGTTCGCCGCTACCCTCAGCGACAAAACTCGTCTGGTTATTCTCAATACGCCGCACAACCCGTCAGCGACGGTGTGGCAGCGTGAAGATTTTGCCGCGCTGTGGCAGGCGATTGCCGATCGCGAAATCTATGTACTTAGCGATGAAGTTTATGAACATATCTGCTTTGCTGCCGAAGGGCATGCCAGCGTGCTGGCGCATCCGCAGCTGCGCGAGCGCGCGGTGGCGGTCTCTTCATTCGGTAAAACGTTTCATATGACCGGCTGGAAGGTGGGCTACTGCGTGGCGCCTGCCGCTATCAGCGCCGAGCTGCGTAAAGTGCATCAGTATCTGACCTTCGCCGTCAACACCCCCGCTCAGCTGGCGATCGCCGATATGCTGCGCAGCGAGCCGGAGCATTATCGCCAGCTGCCGACGTTTTACCGCGAGCGTCGGGACCTGTTTATTGATGCGCTGCGTTCCAGCCGTCTGGAAATTTTGCCCTGCGAAGGGACTTACTTCCTGCTGGCGGACTACAGCGCAGTCTCCGATCTGGATGATGTCAACTTCTGCCGCTGGCTCACCACCGAGATCGGCGTCGCGGCGATCCCGCTGTCGGTGTTTTGTGCCGATCCGTTCCCGCATAAGCTGATACGCCTGTGCTTCGCCAAACAGCCAGCCACGCTGCTGGCTGCTGCGGAACGCCTGTGCCGTCTGTAGTTATTTAACGGTCCACGCCTGAGAAAATTGACGGTCGCCGAACATCTCCACCAGACCGTTGATTTGCTTCAGGCGTAATACTTCGTCGGCGTCCATCCCTAACTCTTTGCCGATTTTCTCATCGGTCCAGCCGAGACGCGCCAGTTCCTGAACGATTTCCGACATCGCATGAATCTGGTGACGCCCGCGCGCCCGGTTATGGCGGATGGTGGCGGCCATCAGTGAATCACGCCTGGCGCTGCTCCTTTCCAGACAGGTGACGGGGAGATAGCCTTTCAGCCGTTTTTTCAGCGCCGCTTTGCCGTTGGCCAGTTCATGACGATGAAAACCATCGACAATCGAATAGCGCTCCCGCCCCTGTTTCAGCACCACGATAGGCTGGGTGAAGCCATCCGTCTCCAGCGAGGTGAACAACAGGCGTTTTTCCGGTGGCGCAAGGTTATTTGGGTTGTAATCATTAGGCGAAACGGCTTCCTGTTTTACCCACAGTACGCAATCAACCGGTTGGGATTTGAAGGGGCTATATTCATGCAGAATCTGGCGAAAGGCGTTAAGCGCAGTAATCTTTTCTTCTTCATTTTCCAGCGATTGCAGATAGCGTTCTATTTCCTGGATTAATTGTCGTTGCATAGTATTCCCCATTGCTGGCGCTTTTTATTCATCCGCTCGCGATAGCGTTTATATTGAGTCGCTTTGGTTGGGCTGAAAGAGAGCTGGCGGCACCAGTAATCATTGTTTAACAGCACTTTACAGATGCGCCGCCAGGACGGGACGTCTTTGGAGCCAATATCCGCCGGCTGGGTGTCCGGAATATCCAGCATGCCCTTTTTTTGATACCAGTGGAGATAGACGGCGATTTTATTGCGGTAATGCTCCGCCGTTTTCTCCGGCATGCTGTCGAGTAAAAACAGGGCGTAGCTTTTCCACGTATGATGTTCGGGTTTATCCAGCTTTCGATGGCCGTAGAACTGATTGTCGTGACCGGCGTAAACCCCGCCGCAGTGAACGCCGCTGACGCGCTGGCACATGGCGGCCCAGCGTTCAGGCTCCAGGACGTGGTAGAGCCACAGACCCTGGCGCTGCTCCGGGCCAAAGGGTTCGCAGATGCGCATATAACGCAGCGGTACCCCCGCCTGATACATCAGGTTATAGAGCGGGTTATAGGAAAGACCGCTTTTGCCGAACCAGGTCCAGATATCGGCGGTTTTCCAGTCATAGATGGGATAGATATACCAGGCGTGTCCGCCCGGCGCCGACGTGGTCCAGGGTTTGTCGTCGGCAAAGCGCAGTTTGCGCTGCGAGGAGATGGTGATAAACCGGTTAAGCGATTCATCGGCGCGGATGCCGACCATTACCGCGGCCGGACGATTTTGCGAGAACCAATCGGCGAATTCGCGGACGAAGGTTTCAAAACTCATTCCGGGTTGATAAAACGAGAAATAGTCGGGATCGGTGATGGCATCCTCCGGCGGCTGGCGCACCCAGGGCGCGCCGGGTTCCCAGCACTGCCACTCCGGCGTGAACTGGGTTAGCGAGTTCTGGGTGGTGAGAGGTAGCGCCACCCAGAAAAATTGCTCAATAACGTCGCGATACTCCTCGCGCATCTTTTCGCAATGAGCAATGGTGCAGGAGAACTGCGCTTCCCAGTCAATAAACAGGACGCAAATCTTTTTACCGGCCTGGCGGGCATGCTGCGCCGTGAGATGCAGCATGGTTGTTGAATCTTTACCGCCAGAAAAAGAGACGCAAACGCGGGAGAAGTTTTCCATAACCCACTCTATTCTTTGCTGACTGGCTTGCAGAACAGATTCTGGTAATGGAATTTTAATAAAAGACACAGCCATTATTCCTTTAATGCCAAAGAGACTGTGTACTTATATCATATTCGTTTCTTAATCAAGAGATTAGTTATCATTCACCAATTCAATGAAATCACTTTAACTATTCAATAATATTATTTCTTTCACACTCTTCGATAAAATTTGCGAAGTTGGGGTCGTCAAGATTCACCCGGTTGTAAATCATATAAATATTGATAGATGGAATTTTGAAGGGAGTCTCAATGATCCTGAATTTATTCTGAAAGCTAATGTGTTCTAAAATACATGTCGGAACGAAACCAATTATATCCGTTTGTTGAATAACATTAAGAATGGCTATGTATGAATCGCTGCTGAAAGAGATTTTTCTGTCAGAAAGCATACCTGCAGTTTGACTCTGAAAGGATTTTGTACCCTGATCGTTACAAATATAATAGGTGAAACGCTCCTGCATTATGGCTTTTGTCGTCGTTAGCGACGCCAGTCGCGGATGGTTTTCATTACACACTAATGAAATGTCCAGCTCCTGGATGCGTTTACAGACGGTCGCTCGTGATGACAGCGCCGTGGTGCTAAATATCAGATCGGCCTTCCGGTAGGATAACAAACTTTCTATCGATTCACCTGAAGCGAGCAGATCATGATGTTCAACCTGCAGATTTGAATCATCTAATAACATATGAATCAGGCTGGTGGTTTTGGGCGTTATAAAAAGCTGCGGCGCATAGACAACGAGGCGTTTCCTTAATTCAGAACGATTGGTGAGATTGATGGTTTGTTCTAACTGATTAAGGTTATTTTCCAGGTGATGATGCAAATTAACGCCGACGGTAGTTGGGGTAATCCCTTTACCTGAACGCACGAATAGCGGATCGTTGAGCTGGTTGCGTAGCCGCTGAAGCGACTGGCTTACCGCAGACGGCGTAATAAATAGCGTTTCTGCAGCCTTACTGATACTTAAATGCTGGTAAATACATTCGAAAATAACGAGTAGGTTCAGATCGAACTTCTTGAGATCGTAAAGATTAGCCATTTTCAACGTCCTGTTAAGCTGGCGAGTAGAAAAAGAGGTTATTATATGTCTGCATTATATACATTACGTGATTATTCATTTTTTATTATTAATTGCTAATGCCTTATTAAGTTTATCTAAATATATACTACAGCGGCGCATTCCGCCAGATCCTTTTGTGTACTGCTAAACCCGGCGGAGGAGTTAGTTTATAAATGCTTATCTTGCCCCCATCATAATCTGTAGTTTTTCTTTATCTGGAAGCCCGATCGCTTGTTGCAGCATATTTTCTTTATTCATGTAATAAATAGCAGGGGTGACGCTGGCGCCGAGTTCGTCCATCAGCTGTTGGTTGAAATTAAGTATCTTCATTTGCTCTGGCTGAATACTGGTGGGAATATTTAGCGCTGCTTTGCCACCAGACTGCTCATAGTGATGCCAGGTTTTCGCCGGGTCTTTGCTGGCCAGGATGGCCGCCGCGGCTGAGGGACTTTCCGGTTTTATGACGCCAACCAGCAGGGTGCGCAGCTGAACTTTCCCTGATTCTACCCACGGACGAGCCTGTTGCCAGAACTGTTGGCAGTAGGGGCAGAAGGGATCGGCAAAAACGTACAGAATCGTCGGCGCGTTTTCGTTACCGTCAAGCAGCCAGCGAGCGCTTTCCAGCTTTTTCCACATCTCCTGGCCCGCGGGGGTATAGAGCTCTTGCTGGAAGAGTTGTTCACTAAGATTAGTACCGCTTTCGTCGTACATATAGCCCGAGATGGCGTGTTTGCCGTCCGGCGTGAGGTAGATGGCGACGCCCATATCCTGATACTTCCCTAACCAGCCTTTCATCCCTCCGGGCGCCTCGAAGGGTTTAATAATGGTAATTCCCTGTTTTTCTATCGCTTTTACGGGGGCGGGAAGCTCCTCTGCAGAGCAGTAAAAAGGTAATAAGCTCAGAAAGAACAGTCGTTTTAACATAATTATGCCTTGTAAAATCAAAGAGAAGAGTAAGTGTAGCGGTAAAACCTATTACAGCCATAGGTAAGACCTGCGGCCGGGCGGATTGCCCTTTCGTTCTGTGGGTGATGTAATCCCTGAGCTGTTACATTAAGGTGTAGAGCGCAACACATTGCCAGCTACTGGCGCTGAACCTACCTGCGGGTGTTTCAGGTAACGGGGCCGCCTGCGAGGGCGGCCTTTTTACTTTTCAGCGCATATAATGCGAAACGCGACAGAAGTTTGCCATCGCGTTGACAGGTTCACAAAGTTGTCTTGTTCCGGTTGTTAGATAACGCTTATTGATTCGATAATGCAAACGCATTGGTCGAGTCAGGAAAAATTCGTTAACTTAGACCTCAACGAAAACACGGAGGAAGTATAGATGTCCTTAATTAATACCAAAATCAAACCTTTTAAAAACCAGGCATTCAAAAACGGTGAATTCATCGAAGTAACCGAGAAAGATACTGAAGGCCGCTGGAGCGTCTTCTTCTTCTACCCGGCTGACTTCACCTTCGTTTGCCCGACTGAACTGGGCGACGTGGCAGATCATTATGAAGAACTGCAGAAGCTGGGCGTAGACGTTTACTCCGTCTCTACCGACACCCACTTCACCCACAAAGCGTGGCACAGCAGCTCTGAAACCATCGCTAAAATCAAATATGCGATGATTGGCGACCCGACTGGCGCCCTGACCCGTAACTTCGACAACATGCGTGAAGATGAAGGTCTGGCAGATCGTGCAACCTTCGTTGTTGACCCGCAGGGTATCATCCAGGCTATCGAAGTTACCGCTGAAGGTATCGGCCGCGACGCGTCTGACCTGCTGCGTAAAATCAAAGCAGCTCAGTACGTAGCTTCTCACCCAGGCGAAGTTTGCCCGGCTAAATGGAAAGAAGGTGAAGCGACTCTGGCTCCGTCTCTGGACCTGGTCGGCAAAATCTAAATTTCCGTCTCCTTTCACGCAATTGCTGCGTTGGCGTCGCCTGCTCACCCCGGTCACTTACTGAGGTAAGCTTCCGGGGATTCTCAGGCTAGCCGCCTTGCTCTTGCGTGAAATGCTGAGGAAATTGCGTAGTAATATCTGGGCGCATCTGCGCCCGTTTTATTCCAACACCATGATGCAAGCGCATTCAGGCTGCCTGAACGAGGCCGCTTGCATGATGATGTTTTAAGCCCAGGAGATAAAAATGCTCGACACCAACATGAAAACCCAGCTCAAGGCCTATCTTGAGAAGCTGACCAAACCTGTTGAGCTGATTGCCACGCTGGATGACGGCGCTAAATCGGCAGAAATCAGGGAACTGCTGGCTGAAATTGCTGAACTGTCAGATAAAGTCACCTTCAAAGAAGATAACGGCCTGGCGGTGCGTAAGCCGTCATTCCTCATTACCAACCCAGGCTCCAGCCAGGGGCCGCGCTTTGCCGGCTCTCCGCTGGGACATGAATTCACCTCTTTAGTTCTGGCTCTGCTGTGGACCGGCGGCCATCCGTCAAAAGAAGCCCAGAGCCTGCTGGAGCAGATCCGCAATATCGACGGTGATTTTGAATTTGAAACCTACTATTCACTTTCATGTCATAACTGCCCGGATGTGGTTCAGGCGTTGAACCTGATGGCGGTACTGAACCCGCGTATCAAGCACACGGCGATTGACGGCGGCACTTATCAGAATGAAATCACCGAACGCAACGTGATGGGCGTACCGGCGGTATTCATGAACGGTAAAGAGTTTGGCCAGGGTCGCATGACGCTGACTGAAATTGTGGCCAAAGTGGATACCGGTGCGGAAAAACGTGCGGCGGAAGAGCTGAATAAACGTGAATCCTATGATGTCTTAATCGTCGGCTCAGGCCCGTCAGGCGCAGCGGCTGCCGTTTACTCAGCGCGTAAAGGCATTCGTACCGGTCTGATGGGTGAACGCTTCGGCGGCCAGGTGCTGGATACTGTTGATATCGAAAACTATATTTCGGTACCGAAGACCGAAGGTCAGAAACTGGCTGGCGCATTAAAAGCGCACGTCAGCGAATACGATGTTGATGTTATTGATTCTCAAAGCGCTTCCAGGCTGATTCCTGCGACGGTTGAAGGCGGATTGCACCAGATTGAAACCGCCTCCGGCGCGGTGCTGAAAGCGCGTAGCGTTATCATTGCCACCGGTGCGAAATGGCGTAACATGAACGTTCCAGGTGAAGATCAGTATCGCACGAAGGGCGTAACCTACTGTCCGCACTGCGACGGCCCGCTGTTTAAAGGTAAGCGCGTGGCGGTTATTGGCGGCGGTAACTCCGGTGTGGAAGCGGCCATCGACCTGGCAGGCGTTGTTGAACATGTAACGCTGCTTGAATTCGCGCCGGAAATGAAGGCCGACCAGGTTCTGCAGGATAAAGTCCGCAGCCTGAAGAACGTCGATATTATCCTCAATGCCCAGACCACAGAAGTGGTGGGCGACGGCAGTAAAGTGACCGGCCTGCAGTATCGTGACCGCGTGAGCGGCGATGAGCATCACGTCGCGCTGGCGGGGATCTTTGTACAGATTGGCCTGTTGCCGAATACCAACTGGCTGGAAGGGGCGATTGAGCGCAACCGCATGGGTGAAATCATCATTGATGCGAAATGTGAAACTAACGTGAAGGGCGTCTTCGCGGCGGGGGACTGCACAACCGTACCGTACAAGCAGATTATTATCGCCACCGGCGAAGGTGCAAAAGCGTCTCTGAGCGCGTTTGATTATCTGATCCGCACTAAAACGGCATAATTCATAATAAAGTAAGACCGAACCTGCACAGCAAAGAGGCTACCCCTGGGTAGCCTCTTTTTTTTAGCTCTCTGACGCTATCTCACCACCATCACCGGAATATGCGCATGGCGGATCACGCTTGAGGCATTGGAGCCGAGCAGATGCGTGCTGATAGACGGATTACGCGAGCCTATCACCACTACGTCGGCTTTAATTTCATTGGCCAGTTCATTGACCATATCGCGCACGTTGCCAAAGCGAACGTGCATTTTGATTCGCGACGGGTCAATGCTGAAATGCCCGGCCATTGTTTTCAGGCGCGTTTCTGCTTCATGCTGCAAATGCTCTTCAAAGCGGCGCAGATCGGCGGTAAACCGGCTCATGGTAAAGCTTGATGAACCGGGCAGTACGTGGAGAAGATGGATAACCCCGTCCTGCTGGGCTAAAAACTCCGCATGGCGAACGGCTTTATCGCTTAACTCCATTTCAAAGACATCAACGGGCATAATGATTGTTTTATACATATGCATTCCTCCTTGTTCGTCTGCTTTTATATCAACATATTATAGGAAAATATTGTGCCATTCAGGTCGCAAAATTGTCAGATCGGTTAGAGGGTGGCGTAAAAGTTTGTCAAAAGAGAGGCGTAGAGGAGAAGGTGCAGAAAGAGGATGTAGCGACATCCTCTGGATAAAGCGCGAAACGCTTCAGGCAGCGGGGAGATTAACGGTGAAAATCGCCTGCGGCCTCCGGCTGGTATAGCAGTTCCAGCACTTCAAGATGCGTTGAGGTGCCGCCGGGCAACTCCCAGTGAATGGCGCTGCCGACCTTGAGCCCCAGCAACGCTGCGCCAACCGGCGCCATAACCGAGAGCTGGGTGGCGCTATCGGTCACCTGAGCCGGGAAAACCAGCGTGCGGATGCGCTCTTCGCCGGTGGTTAAATCGCGGAATCTCACCTGGCTATTCATGCTGACAACATCATGCGGCATGGCTTCCGGAGCCAGCATCTGCGCGCGGTCAAGCTCGTCGTTCAGTGCGTCCGCTACCGGCGAGTTAGCGAATGCCGGTTGTTCCAGCAGCCTGTCGATGCGTTCTGCATCCAGTTCATTAATGATGATTGCGGGTCTGGTCATCTCATACTCCATGTTATCCAGGAACCTGTCCGTAAAAGAAAACCCTCACCGAAAATGGCAAGGGTTAATGTTCTCTCATCATACTGAGACTTGCGGATGGTTTGAAGTGATTAAACGCACATTCATCAACGAACAATAGTTAAACCGTATGAAACTTAGCCGGCTTTATCCAGCAGAAATTGTTTACCGCAGTTCCCGGGATGAGGCTGAGGTAAGAATGAATTTACCGCGAGAGGCGCGTTGATGGCCGCCGCTTTGATGGAAATTTGCATCTCGGTCAGATAGGCGGGATTGCCGTTACAGGTTAACTTGAAAGCCTTAACGTTCTGATTTCCATAGGCCTCTGCGACCGCGGCGTTGAAATCATCCCGGCTAACGGTCTGCCCATAGTGACTGGCCAGGAAATGACCAAGGGGGCTTTGTTTAATCTCGCCGTTCAGGCGCACCATGGTGCCGAAATAACTGTCAGGATCGAAACCAAAACAAACCCCGTGCTTGGCGTATTCATAACGCTCAAGACATGAATTGCCGCCGGATCCCGGCATCACGCCGTTAAGCTTATTCGCCATTTCCAGCGAAAGGCCGGTTTCAGCCGCCCGACATTTTTGCCCGGCTTTCGCTTCAGGCATATTGGGAACAGGGCGGGTCGCGCAGCCAAAACGCATCCAGCGGCGTTCGTCCACTCCGCGCGCGGCGATAGATTTGGGCAGGCCTGGCCACAAGCCGTGAACGGTGAGAAAATCGGCTTTGTTGTCTGGTTCCTGCTGCAGGCGGCACTCTTCCGGCTCGCTGCGGTTTCGGTCCTGCATACTCTGGCAAAACCCCGTTTGCCAGGAGAGGGCCAGCACGTAGCGATCGAAATCGCCGTATTGCGTTGCGATCAGCGGATCGGCGCTGACCTGAGGAGCGCTTAGCAAAAGAGCGAGAGCGACGAAATCCTTCCTGAACATTTTTATTCCTGATGACGAATGGTCATTAATAACTTTGAGTTATTAAAGCATAAAAAAGGCGCCAGCAGGCGCCTTTTCACACGGTTTCAGCGTTAGCGGATTGCGCTACCGGGAACGAGGACTTCGGTGGCGATAATAACCACTAATAAACCAACCAGTACCGGGACAGAGGTGCGTTTCACCACTTCGAACGGCGAAATTTTTGCCATACCGGCCACGGCGACCACGACGCCGGAGACCGGAGAAATGGTTCGGCCAAGGTTAGACGCCTGCAGCATCGGGATCGAAAGATAAGCCGGGTTAATGCCGGACGAGTGCGCCAGCTTCGGGATCATCTCAACGAAAGCATAGAAGGGGGCATTACCAGAGCCTGTGGTCATCGCCGCCAGCATGGTCAGAATGACCAGTACCAGCATCAGAATAATACTGGCGGAGCCGAAAGAAGTTGCAATGGAGATCAGGCCGTTAATAAAGCCAATGGTGCTCAGCCCCTGCGCAAAGACGCCAGCGGCGACCAGCAGCATCACCACACCGGCAAAGGCGTCGGCCATCCCGCGATATGCCGCTTCCAGCCCATTAAACACATTTTTAGTATTAAAGCCGCGGCAGAATTCCAGAACTGCCGCCAGCAGCATGCAGAGTACGAGGATGGTAATGATGTGCAGCTCCGGACCCCATTTGCCATCAAAAATCAGCACCCCGATTATCGGCGTAAACGGCAGGATGGCGTAGAAAGAAGGGGCGGTGGTGGTGATCTCGTTCACATCAAGCATTTCATGCGCGACGTTTTCCTTCTTATCCAGATAGCGCTGCCAGAAGAAGTGAGCAATCGCCATGCTGATAATCGCCACGATAGAGATAGGCAGCGTGGTTTTAAAGGCAAAGTCAATCAGCGGCATTTCGGCGGCTTTGGCGGCCAGCACGACGTCGCCGGAAGTCGGTGAGAGAATAATCGCCGCCGGGGAGGCGCAGATTGCGGCGGCGGCGCCGCGGCTGATACCAACGTTGACCATGACCGGGAACAGCGTGGCCATCAGCAGGACGCCCAAGCCGGTGGCTGAGGAAACAGCCAGCGACATCAGGCAGGCCACGAAATAAGCAGCGATCATCAGTAGATAAGGGGAGTTAATATAGCGCAGCGGTTTTGAGGCCAGTTTGACGACCATATCGTTGGCGCCAATATGCGTCATATAGGTGGCGAAACCGCAGAGCATCATGATCATCATGCCGAGGTCGCCGCCGCGGCTCATGAGCAGTATCTTAATATACTCAACGATATCGGTAGCAGAGTAGCCGGTGCTCTTTGCGTCGCCAGGTAAAATCTTATGCCCCATTAGCGCGCTGGCGATGAGTAATACTAAGCCACCGACGAACAGCACTCCGGTGGCGGAATAACCTTTAATGATATAGCGGGCGACGCCCACAATGACCACAATCCCAATCAGGATCTCTACTAGCGTAAGCATTCTTAAACCCCTAAACCATTAACCCAAAGAATCTACTGATAAATAAAGCGAAGGAAAAATTTAGTGAGGGAATGTGCCTAAAAAACGGGCAAAACTCGCTGATGCAAATCAATAAATCGATGAGAATCCCTGGATGGTTGGGCTTTACTGGCGTAACCGGCAAAACCGCGCGGAGAGTTTTTCAGATTTTTTGTAGCGGGCAAATCAAGAGTTTGCCTAATTTCGTTAAGGAAGTATTAAGCTTATCCTTGCTATTTTAACCCGCTCAAAAAATGATACTGGTAAGAGAAAAGTGTTAATGCATCGTCGATTTATAGGTTTTTTTCTTGGGTGCCTGGGGCTGCTGCTGTCGTCTACTTCTGCTAACGCTTCGTTCAGCTCGACGCTTCGCGATGGTTACAACACGCTGACTGATAACGTTGCGCAGACCTGGAATGAGCCTGAGCACTACGATCTTTATATCCCTGCGGTGACCTGGCATGCGCGTTTTGCCTATGACAAGGAGAAAACCGACAGGTACAACGAGCGCCCCTGGGGTGCCGGTTTTGGCGTTTCACGCTGGGATGATAAAGGGAACTGGCATGGCATCTATCTGATGGCTTTTAAGGATTCTTATAATAAGTGGGAGCCCATCGGCGGCTATGGCTGGGAGAAGACCTGGCGTCCTTTGGCAGATGATAATTTCCATCTTGGCTTAGGCTATACGCTCGGCGTCACGGCGCGTGACAACTGGAAATATATCCCGATCCCGGTAGTGCTGCCTTTGGCTTCCATCGGCTACGGCCCGGCCACCTTCCAGATGACCTATATTCCCGGCACCTATAACAACGGAAACGTTTACTTCGCATGGGCACGCATTCAGTTTTGAGGCGATTTTCCATAGCAATAAAAGAGATAAGCAGGCTGTCTTGAGGAAAAACAAAGACTAAAGTGAACCCTGCCCAAAAAGATAGAGACTTTTATCACTTTTTAGCAAAGTTGCGCTGGACAAAAGGTACCACAATTGGTGTACTGATACCCGACACAGTATTAGTGTCGATTTTTTCATATAAAGGTAATTTTGATGTCTAAGATTAAAGGTAACGTTAAGTGGTTTAATGAGTCCAAAGGATTCGGTTTCATTACTCCGGAAGATGGCAGCAAAGATGTATTCGTACATTTCTCTGCAATCCAGTCCAACGGTTTCAAAACTCTGGCTGAAGGTCAGCGCGTAGAGTTCGAAATCACTAACGGTGCCAAAGGCCCTTCTGCTGCAAACGTAATGCCTATCTAAGCAACGCGTCAGCAGAATATAAAAACCCGCTCTCAGCGGGTTTTTTTTTGCCTGCGTCTAGCGGCTGGCGGCTTGCGAAAACAGCCAGAACGCAGCGGCCGTCATGGCAAATGAACCTAACAGATTGACGAAAACGTTCAGCAGCGCCCAGCTAACGCGCCCCTGCTGCAGCAAAAACACCACTTCAGCGGAAAATGTGGAGAAGGTGGTCAACCCGCCGCAAAAGCCGGTAGTGATGAGTAGCTTCCACATCGGATCGACGTCCGTCAGGCGATTAAACCAGGCCAGACCGGCCCCGATAATAAATGCCCCTAGCAGGTTAGCGGTGAGAGTACCAATGGGGATAGCATGGTGCATGGGGTTAAACTTCATACCCAGCCACCAGCGCAAAACGCTGCCGGTGCCGCCGCCAAGAAATACAGCCAAAAGGAGTTGCAACACGATTGTTCTCTGCTTATTGATTGCGACTAAACTTCGAGTGTAGCGCGCGAAATACCTTGCTGGCTATGAATTACCTGACGGGAGAGAAAAGATGCTTGTTGCTGCCGGACAATTTGCCGTAACGCCGGACTGGACGGTCAATGCTCAGACCTGCGTGAGCATGATGCGTCAGGCCGGGGAGCGCGGAGCAACGCTTCTGGTGCTACCCGAGGCGTTGCTGGCGCGAAACGACGCCGATGCGGATTTATCAGTCAAGTCCGCCCAGCAGCTGGACGGCGGTTTTTTACAGCTTCTGCTGGCGGAAAGCGAAAACAGTCCCTTGACGACGGTGCTGACCCTGCACGTGCCTTCTGCAGAAGGGCGGGCAACGAATACGCTGGTGGCGTTACGTCACGGGAAAATTATTGCGCAATATCAGAAACTGCATTTGTATGATGCTTTCAATATTCAGGAATCCCGGCTGGTCGATGCCGGTCAGCAAATTCCGCCGCTCATTGAGGTCGACGGGATGCGAGTCGGGTTAATGACCTGTTACGATTTACGCTTTCCTGAGCTGGCGCTATCCTTAGCGCTCAGCGGCGCGCAGCTTATTGTCCTGCCCGCCGCGTGGGTAAAAGGGCCGCTGAAAGAGCATCACTGGGCGACTCTGCTGGCGGCACGGGCGCTGGATACCACCTGCTATATTGTCGCTGCGGGGGAGTGCGGAACGCGTAATATTGGTCAGAGTCGAATTGTCGATCCTTTAGGAACGACGATTGCCGGGGCAGGGGAGCAGCCGCAGCTGATTTTCGCGGAGCTTTCAACCGATTATATTCAGCAGGTAAGAGAGCGCCTGCCGGTGCTGCAGAATCGTCGCTTTGCGCCACCGCAATTATTATGACGTTTTTTTAAACAAGGCTTGATTCACCTTGTTACAGATTGCTATTGTGTCCGCGCGTCAAATAGCCGTTAATTGTATGCGTGTATGATGGCGTATTCGCAGCTTGTATTAGAGAAGAAGGTTAGCTATGGGTGAGATTAGTATTACCAAACTGCTGGTAGTCGCAGCGCTGATTATCCTGGTGTTTGGTACCAAAAAGTTACGCACGCTGGGTGGAGACCTGGGCTCGGCTATCAAAGGCTTCAAAAAAGCCATGAGCGATGACGATGATAGTGCGAAAAAGACCAGTGCCGAAGAGGCTCCGGCGCAGAAGCTCTCTCATAAAGAGTAATTCGCGACGAGTTTCCTGGTGAAGGAGGCTCGCTACCGACGGGGAAACCGCGTCGGCAAAGAGGCCGCAGCGATAGCGCTGCGGCCTCTTTTTGTCATCTGCACGGATTTTGCTTAAAAAGATGCAACTAACTGTTACCGCGTTGGGTTTTATTATTGGCGAGCAAAATGAGTGGCAGGAAAGACCGCAGCGCTACAAATATAACGCCGCGGTCGCGACAGGAATTACTTCACTTCCATACCTTTGGCCTGCAGGTCGGCATGATAGGACGAACGAACAAAGGGTCCGCAGGCGGCGTGGGTAAAGCCCATCGCCATCGCTTCGGCTTTCATCTCTTCGAATTCATCCGGGCTCACGTAGCGCTGTACCGGCAGGTGGTGGCGGCTCGGCTGCAGATACTGGCCTAAAGTCAGCATCGTCACGCCGTGGCGACGCAGATCGCGCATGACTTCAATGATTTCAGCATTCGTTTCGCCTAAACCCACCATCAGTCCCGATTTCGTCGGGATCTCCGGGTGCGCTTCTTTAAAGCGCTCCAGCAGCTTCAGGGACCAGTTGTAGTCGGCGCCAGGGCGAACCTGACGATAGAGGCGCGGAACGTTTTCCAGGTTATGGTTAAACACGTCCGGCGGCGTGGCCTGGAGGATCTCCAGCGCACGATCCATACGGCCGCGGAAGTCCGGCACCAGAGTTTCAATTTTGATCGTCGGGCTTTTTTCACGAATCGCGCTGATGCAGTCGGCAAAGTGCTGAGCGCCGCCATCGCGCAGATCGTCGCGGTCCACGGAGGTTACAACCACATAGCGCAGCGCCATATCGGCGATGGTTTGCGCCAGCTTTTGCGGCTCGTTGGCGTCCGGCGTTATCGGGCGTCCGTGGGCAACATCGCAGAACGGGCAACGGCGGGTGCAGATGGCGCCCAGGATCATAAAGGTCGCCGTTCCGTGGTTAAAACATTCCGCGAGGTTAGGGCAAGAGGCTTCTTCGCACACGGAGTGCAGGCCGTTCTTACGCATCGCTGCCTTGATCCCCTGGATACGGGACGAGTCAGCCGGAAGTTTGATTTTCATCCATTCCGGTTTTCTGAGCAGAGCTTCACGCTCAGTTGCCACGTTTTTCACCGGGATAAGGGCCATTTTATCGGCATCGCGGTATTTAACACCGCGTTCCATCACAATGGGTTTACTCATAGCGTGCGTGTTCCAGTTGCGAGTGACGAAGGAAAGCGAATCAATTCAAGTAAATGTTGCATTTATCAACTATTTTTGAATTAAACGCAGGCAGTATATCATTGATACGGGGCATAAAGCAGCCTGCTTGCCGGGCAAATTGTAAAATAGTTGTTGTTTTATGCTTTTCCCACACGTGCCTTATCGACTAGAAAGCCTGACGAATTGTCCCGACGATCTCTTTCAACAAGGGTTCCTGCGCGCTGAGCTTGTTATAGTGCAGCGCAATATCAATTTTTTCTTCGCGCAGAGGGGCGAAATCGATCATTTTCAAAGGCCATATTCTGTCAACCAGAGAAAACATCCCGGAAGTTATCAGCCCCAGCATATCGCTTTCGCTGACCAGCGCCGCCTGAGTTAACAGATTGTAGCTACTAAAACCGCAGCGGCGTTCGCCGAGGTGTTCCTGCAGGCGACGCAGGATGGTGGTGTAGCGCTGCCCCTCAGGCTGCAGCAGAGCGAATTCATATTGACTAAGATTATCTGCGGTTGCAGGCAAGGCGAGAGCCGGATGTCCTGCCCGGCAGAAGATGTGCACGCTGTCCTGGTACAGCACATGGTGCGTAATCGTCTGCCCGCTGTGGGGATAGCTGTCGATAAGCAGGTCCACCTGACGCTGATTTAGCTGACTGACTGCGTCGTTGATAGCGATATTGTGCAGCAGTATCTGGGGAAAGACGGCCCGCAGTTTTTGGGTGATAACCGGCATGATTAACGCGCCAATAGCCGGGGAAGTGGCAATCGTTATCACCCGCTCCCGCTGCGTATTGCCGGTGAGATCCAGCGCGTTGAGAAACGCCTCCATCCCCTGACTAATATGCTTATGCAGATGCGTAGCGTAGGCCGTGGGGGTCACGCCCTGTCCCTTACGAATAAATAGCGGGTCAGGGAAGAGCGCGCGCAGCTTGTTGATTGACTGGCTTATCGCCGACGGCGTGATATTGAGTACCTTTGCCGCGTTAACGATGCCTTTATGGACGTAAACCGCTTCAAAAATAGTGAGTAAATTGAGGTCTATCGTACGCAGAATGCGAAACATCTGCCGACCGTGGCGATCGTCAAGCCGATCGCCTGATTCTGCCTGAGAGTTATTGTCGTCCACTCTTTATTTCCGCTAGTGATAATTAGCACCATTATAGCGGTCACATTTATTTTATTAGTGATGATAGATTGCAAATAAAAGGCTTAATCCGGTCCGAGGAAAAACGAGACGTCCCGCGGCAACGGGACGTGATGGCTAACGGGATAAAATGTATTCCGATGGCGGATCGTTCAGGAGCGCCAGCAGATGAGCGACCAGACGTGGCGATACGTTTTCCGGCTGGGCATCTGGCTGCCACTGACGCATCTGCGTCATCTCCATTCCGGCATAGCCGCAGGGGTTAATTCTCAGGAACGGCGACAGATCCATGTTGATATTTAGCGCCAGGCCGTGGAATGAGCAACCTCTACGAATGCGCAGACCCAGAGAGCAGATTTTCCGATCGCCCACGTAGACGCCGGGAGCATCGGCGCGCGGGTGTGATTCGATGTCATATTCCGCCAGGGTGTTCACGACGGTTTGCTCCAGAAGCGTGACCAGCTCGCGCACCCCCAGCTTACGGCGTTTCAGGTTCAGCAGAACGTACATCACCTGTTGGCCGGGACCGTGATAGGTGACCTGCCCCCCGCGATCGCTCTGAATTACCGGGATTTCGCCGGGAACGAGAACATGTTCGGCTTTGCCTGCCTGCCCCTGAGTGAATACGGGATGGTGCTCTACCAGCCAGATTTCATCCAGCGTAGTCTCGTCGCGGGTGTCGGTAAACTCGTGCATTGCCTGCGAGACAGGTTCGTAAGGTTGCAGGCCGAGCTGGCGGATGAGAATTTTATTGTGCTGCAAAACAACGTCTCCGCAGAGAGAGAATGATTTGAGTGGGAAAGTATATCACAGCAAGAAAGCGAGAATGACCCGGCGTGGACGCCGGGTCAGGGGAAGAGATTTACAGCACCATCCGAACGATTTCAATATTGCCCAGCTCTTCGTAGAGAGTTTCTACCTGCTCAATATGGGTTGCATTGATGGTAATAGAGACAGAGTGGTAGTTGCCTTTGCTGCTGGGTTTTACCGTCGGAGAGTAATCACCTGGTGCATGGCGCTGTACCACTTCAACCACCTGGTCAACCAGCTCCGGCAACGCCTGTCCCATTACTTTGTAAGTAAATGGGGTAGGGAATTCAAGCAGTTCGTTAAGTTTGGTTTTCATGTCAGCTCCGGTGTTACAACAAAAAATAATAACTCCCACGACGTGTGGGAGTTATCAGGATATCTAGTATATGGGGATGTAAATCACACTTTCAAGCGTTCGGTTTTTAACCAAACCAGTGATGGAACATTAATTTAATGTAATCAATGATTTTACCGAAGAAATTGCCTTCCGGGATTTCCTGCAGGACCACCAGCGGACGCTGATCGATGGTTTTGCCATCAAGCTGGAAGTTAATGGTGCCCACAACCTGGTTTTTCTGCAGCGGCGCGTGCAGCTCGGCATTATTCAGCACGTAGCTGGCTTTCAGATCTTTCATCCGACCGCGAGGAATCGTCAGATAAACGTCTTTATCCACGCCGAGAGAGGCGCGATCGCTATCGCCGAACCAGGCAGGTTCAGAGGCGAATTCTTTACCGGCTTTAATCGGGTTAACGGTTTCAAAGAAGCGAAAGCCCCAGGTCAGCAGCTTTTTGCTTTCGGACTCGCGTCCTTTATAGGTACGACCGCCCATCACGGCGGAGATGAGGCGCATCTGGCCTTCAGTTGCCGATGCCACGAGGTTGTAGCCCGCTTTATCCGTGTGGCCGGTTTTAATGCCGTCGACGTTGAGGCTGTTATCCCACAGCAGGCCGTTGCGGTTGAGCTGACGAATACCGTTGAAGGTAAACTCTTTCTCTTTGTAGATGGTGTATTCGTTTGGAACATCGCGAATCAGCGCCTGGCCAATCAGCGCCATGTCGCGCGCTGAGCTGAACTGACCATCGGCATCCAGGCCGTGAACGGTCTGGAAATGGGTGTTCTTCAGGCCCAGCGCGTTAACGTAGTTGTTCATCAGGCTGACGAAGGCGTCCTGGCTACCGGCGACGTAGTCGGCCATCGCCACGCAGGCATCGTTGCCCGACTGCAGGTTGATACCGCGGATCAGCTGGGATACCGGCACCTGCATACCCGGTTTGAGGAACATCAGCGAAGAACCTTTGAACACCGGATTACCGGTTGCCCACGCGTCGTTGCCTACGGTGACCAGGTCGGACTCTTTAAATTTGCCCGCTTTCATGGCCTGACCAATGACATAGCTGGTCATCATTTTAGTCAGGCTTGCCGGGTCGCGACGGGAGTCAGCGTTGTTTTCCGCCAGCACTTTGCCTGAGTTGTAATCGATAAGAATCCAGGATTCGGCGTCAATCTGCGGGGCGCCTGGGATCATAGTTTTGATATTCAGGTCATCGGCGCGGGCAGCGGAGGACAGCGCTGCCACGGAGAGCGCCGTAACGAGTAAACGAGCGGTAAAAGAGGTCTTCATGGTCTGAACAACGGCATCCGTGATGGAGTTAAAAAAAGTGCCTTACTATAACAAATGCACTACGAACCAGCATCCGACATTGCATACGACTTTGTTAATGACTTTGTCATACGCAATGAACCGGGCGGCTGGACCAATGCCTTTAGTTGGCGCGAGTTATAAATGATTGCAGCTGAGCTTCGCTTTGCAGGCGCTGTTGGATCGTGCTGGCCTCCGCTTTGCTGCTGAATGGGCCAAGCTGAATACGCCATACCGCGCCGTTTTGCATGACGCGGCCCGGAACGGAAAATTGCTGACTCAGACGCTGCTGGTACTGTTGCGCACGGGACTGGTCGCTGACGGCGCCGACCTGTACGACGAAATCGCCGTTGGCGCTTGCCGCTGCGGCTGGCGTCACTGCTGCGGTCGCGACGGCGGCGGGCGCTACGCTTCCCTGAACAGAACCCGGCGCGGTAACCGGCGCGGTTTGCACCACGGGCTCGCTGCCTTCCAGCACACCGTTATTCAGCGGCGTCGGCGCGCCGAGAAAACCGCCGCTGTTGACCGGTGCGCCGGTGCTATCCTCCGGCTTCAGCGTTGCGTTGCTGATGGCGTGCACGTCAGTTGGCGCGGGTTGCCCCATCGCCGCGCTGCCGTCGCCGTCAAGATTCGGGCGCGCCGGCAGGGCGTAGGTCTGTTTGGCCACCGTCGTACATGCCATGCCCGGCCCGGAAAGCGAGCCGTCCGGTGCGACGATGATAGGGTCGATACGTACTTTGGTATTATTTGATGTATTCAGACGATCGGCTGAGGCGCGCGACAGTGAGATCACGCGATCGTTACCGTAAGGCCCGCGATCGTTGATGCGCACGACGATCATGCGGCCGTTCGCCAGGTTGGTGATCCGCGCGTAGCTTGGGATCGGCAGCGTAGGATGGGCTGCGGTGAGCTGCGTAGGATCGAACGCTTCTCCCGATGCGGTCAGATTGCTGTTGGGCTCGGCGTCATAGATAGCGGCGAAACCGGCCTGGGTAAAGTTGGACGGATCCTGAACGATTTTGTAGCTTTTGCCGTCGCGTTCATAATCCTGATTCGCCGTGGCGTTAGGCGTTTCGTACTGCGGATCGGCGCCGCTAATCTCCACCGTTGGGCCATTGCAAACGGCCGGCTGTGGAGTGCTGACCGTTTTCTGTTGAACGTCTTCACCCGAACATGCCGCCAGCAGCCCTGCTGCTATGCAGATCCCCAGCCATTGCTTACGCATCGCGAACCCCTTACACGCTTTTCGACAACATTTTTCTGTGAGTATGGATCGACATGACGATACCAAACCCGGCCATCAATACGATTAGGGCAGAGCCCCCGTAGCTGACCAGCGGCAAAGGTACCCCCACCACCGGTAAAATACCACTTACCATACCAATATTTACGAAGACATAAACGAATAAAATCAACATTAAACCACCGGCCATCACTCGGCCAAAGGTGGTTTGCGCCTGGGCGGCGATCCAGAGTCCGCGCATGATAAGCAGTATATACAGCGCCAGCAGGATCAGTACGCCAATCAGCCCCAGTTCTTCCGCCAGTACCGCAAAGATAAAGTCGGTATGGCGTTCTGGCAGAAACTCCAGCTGCGACTGGGTACCGTGCAGCCAGCCTTTACCGCGCAACCCGCCGGAGCCGATAGCGATCTTTGACTGAATAATGTGGTAACCCGCGCCGAGCGGATCGGTTTCCGGGTCGAGCAGCATCATTACGCGCTGGCGCTGATAGTCATGCATCAGGAAGAACCAGAGGATCGGAATAAAGGCGGCGACCAGCACCACCGCAATACCAATCAGACGCCAGCTCAGGCCAGAGAGAAACAGGACAAACAGACCGGACAGGGCGACCAGAATCGAGGTTCCGAGGTCAGGCTGCGCGGCGACCAGCAGCGTGGGCAGGAAAATCAGCACCAGCGCGATGGCGGTATTTTTCAGCGATGGCGGACACACGTCGCGGTTGATAAAGCGCGCCACCATCAGCGGTACGGCTATTTTAGCGATTTCCGACGGCTGGAAGCGGACGATGCCGAGATCCAGCCAGCGCTGCGCCCCTTTGGAAATGGCGCCGAAGGCATCAACCGCCACCAGCAGAATAATACAGAAAATATAGAGATAGGGCGCCCAGCCTTCATAGACCCGCGGCGGGATTTGCGCCATGACGATCATAATAACAATCCCCATAGCGATCTGGCCGATTTTACGCTCCATCATTCCCATATCCTGACCGCTGGCGCTCCAGATAACCAGTGCGCTGTAGGTCAGCAGCGCCAGCAGGATAAGCAGCATGGTGGGATCGAGGTGGATTTTATCCCATAGCGATTTTTTGTTCGGATTATCAGTCATTATTGATCCTCCCCAGCCGTTACCGCCGGATTTTCAGTCGGCAGATTGGTGTTGTTATCGCCCAGCATTATATGATCGAGAATCTGACGCATAATGGTACCGACTGCCGGACCTGCGCCGCCGTTCTCAAGAATAATGGCTACGGCAACCTGGGGGTTGTTGTAAGGGGCAAATGCCGTCATCAGTTTATGGTCACGCAGGCGTTCGGCGATTCTGTGTGCGTTATAGGTCTCATTGGCTTTCAGGCCAAAGACCTGGGCGGTACCCGACTTGGCCGCGATTTTATACGGTGCGCTGGCAAAGTATTTATGCGCGGTACCGTTGCCTCGGTTGGCTACGCCATACATCCCGTCTTTAGCGATTTCCCAAAAGCCAGAGTGAATGTCTCCGACCGGCGGTTCATGCGGCTGAACCCAGGGCACCGGTTTACCGTCTTCCACCGTGCTTTGCAGCAGATGCGGTACTTTAACTACTCCGTCGTTAATCAGGATCATCAGCGCCTTGTTCATCTGAATAGGCGTTGCGGTCCAGTAGCCCTGACCGATCCCGACCGGAATGGTATCACCCTGGTACCACGGTTTCTTGAAGCGCTTGAGCTTCCATTCGCGAGTCGGCATATTACCGGAGCGCTCTTCCGCCAGATCAACGCCGGTATAGTGGCCGTAGCCAAATTTACCCATCCACTCAGACAGGCGGTCGATGCCCATATCATAGGCAACCTGATAGAAGTAGGTATCGGCGGACTCTTCCAGCGCTTTGGTGACATTCAGATGGCCGTGGCCCCACTTTTTCCAGTCACGGTAGCGTTTTTCCGAGCCGGGAAGTTGCCACCAGCCGGGGTCAAACAGGCTGGTGTTGCGGGTTATGACCCCGGCGCTGAGCGCTGAGACCGCAACGTATGGCTTAACCGTCGAAGCCGGCGGGTAAACGCCCTGGGTCGCGCGGTTGACCAGCGGCGTATTAGGATCGTTGAGGAGTCCGGAGTAATCCTTGCTGGAAATACCGTCAACGAACAGATTAGGGTCGTAGCTTGGCGTCGAAACCAGCGCGAGGATAGCGCCGGTTCGCGGGTCCGTGACGACGACCGCCGCGCGGCTGCCGGCGAGCAGGGTTTCAATATACTGCTGGAGCTTAAGGTCGAGCGTTAAATAGATATCGCGCCCGGCCTGCGGGGGCACCTCTTTGAGCTGACGAATCACGCGGCCGCGGTTGTTCACTTCAACCTCTTCATAGCCGGTTTGCCCGTGCAGGACATCTTCGTAGTAGCGCTCGATCCCCAGCTTGCCGATATCGTGCGTGGAGGCGTAATTAGCCAGCTTGCCCTCTTTATCCAGGCGATCGACGTCTTTATCGTTAATTTTAGAGACGTAGCCGATAACGTGGGTCAGAGCGGAGTTATAGGGATAGTAGCGGCGCTTATAGCCTTTAACTTCCACCCCGGGAAAGCGGTACTGGTTGACCGCGAAACGGGCAACCTGCACTTCGCTGAGGTTAACTTTGACCGGAATGGAGGTAAAACGATGCGAGCGGGCGCGCTCTTTTTTAAAGTTCGCCACATCGTCATCGGTGAGATCGATAACGTCGCGCAGCGCATCCAGCGTTTGCTGAACGTTGTCGACCTTCTCCGGCATCATCTCCAGCTGGTAAATCGTGCGGTTAAGCGCCAGCGGCGTGCCGTTGCGATCGTAGATAATGCCGCGGCTCGGCGGAATCGGGACCAGTTTAATGCGGTTTTCGTTTGAACGCGTTTGATAGTCGGTATAACGCACAATCTGCACGTTATAAAGGTTGGCGATCAGTACGCCGGTAAGCAGCAAAATCCCCAAAAAAGCGACCAGCGCCCGGCGCACGAACAGCGAGGATTCAGCCGAATAGTCGCGGAAAGAATTCTGTAATTTCATTCGCTGCTTAGTCTACCCTGGTCATCATTACTCACGGTGGTAAGGGTGGTTGGTGGTAATGCTCCACGCCCGATACAGACTCTCGGCCACCAGTACGCGAACCAGCGGGTGAGGTAGGGTGAGCGTTGAGAGCGACCAACTTTGTTCCGCCGCCGCTTTGCAGGCGGGTGAAAGGCCTTCCGGGCCGCCGATAAGCAGGCTGACGTCGCGGCCATCCTGTTTCCAGCGTTCCAGTTCGCGCGCCAGCTGCGGCGTATCCCACGGTTTCCCCGGAATATCCAGGGTGACGATGCGGTTTTTGCCTGCTGCCGCCAGCATCATTTCGCCCTCTTTTTCAAGAATGCGTTTGATGTCGGCGTTTTTGCCGCGTTTACCGGCGGGGATTTCCACCAGTTCGAACGGCATATCCTTTGGAAAACGGCGCAGATATTCACTAAAGCCGGTCTGAACCCAGTCCGGCATTTTGGTGCCAACGGCTACCAGGTGCAGCTTCACGCGTTAACTCCAGAGTTTTTCCAGCTCGTACAGACGACGGCTCTCTTCCTGCATGACGTGAACCATAACGTCGCCGAGATCGACCACGATCCAGTCCGCGGCGGCTTCGCCTTCAACGCCCAGCGGCAGCATCCCGGCGGCGCGAGACTCCTGCACGACGTGGTCAGCGATGGACATAACATGGCGCGTGGAAGTGCCTGTGCAGATGACCATGCAATCTGTAATGCTGGATTTGCCATGAACGTCAATGGCAACGATGTCCTGACCTTTCAGGTCATCAATTTTGTCGATAACAAAATCCTGGAGTGCTTTACCCTGCAAGAGTTCCCCCTGGGTGTGTGAAGAGTGAAAAACAATAAACAGCCTGACAGTATACCCGAACTGTTGGCAAAGTCGGGATAAATGTCGATAAACGGGCGGTGAAGGCGGCTATCATCCCATCCATCGCCGATGATTGCATCGCCATTTTTGTAAAACAATTTCTGCAAAGTTCAAATAGCGGATACAGCCTGGCTGCGGAGAATAGCAGCCTGCTTTGCACTGTCAATGGTCTGCGCGCAATTCTTCTTCCGCCAGCCAAACGGCCCGGCTATTTAGCACCCGCAGCGTGGTGAATTCAGGCTGGAGATCGATCAGGCTCCACGCGCCATGCTCGATGGGAAAGTGCCACATCGCCGAAGCCGGCATGTGCAGAAGATGAGCGATTAACAGGCTCAGAACCCCCTGGTGACCGACGATCAGCAGATGATTAAGTTCCTGATACTGAGAGAGGGTGGCAATAAAGCGGCAAACGCGCTCGGAAAAGGCCTGAAAGCCCTCTCCGTTGGTAGGCGCCGCATGCTGCCAGTCGGCGCACCAGGCGGCGTAGTTTTCAGCATCTTCCTGCTGCAAATCGCGATGGTGGCGCATTTCCCAGTCGCCGAAGAACATTTCATTGAGCTCAGCGAAGGTATGACGGGGGATGCTCCGTTCCCCCAGCAGCAGGCTGGCCGTGCGCTGGGTGCGCTCAAGCTCACTACAAAACACGCGCTCAAACGGAACGGCATGCAGACGCTGTCCGAGCGTTTGGGCCTGTCTGATTCCACGTTCCGTTAACTCAGTGGGGGCATGCCCGCTGTAGAGGCCTGCGACGTTGGCCTCGGTTTCGCCATGCCGAACTAACCATAATTTCATGATGACCCTCTCGAAAGGCGTCTCTGAGACCGTCCTGGCTGCCAGGCTAGCAGTAAAGCTTTTGCTGGTGGATATACTCAAGCACGCTTTCCGGCATCATGTCCGCGCAGGACTCGCCTGCTTCCAGACGCTGGCGAATAAGGGTTGCTGAGATATCAAACCACGGCGTTTCGGCCAGGTAGATAACGCCTGCCGGGGCGCTATGCAGCCGCTCGACGTCATGGGTGAGATGCTTGTCCAGCCACTGCTGATCCTGCTCGCACGCCATAGTCAGCGGGTAGCCGGGGCGTCGGCAGACGATCAAATGAACGTTATCAAGGATGCTGGCATAGTCGTGCCAGGAGGTAAAAGTCAGCAGCGAATCCTGGCCTATGATAAACGCCAGCGGCCGTTCCGGCCCCTGCTCCTGGCGCCACTCGCGCAGGGTCTGCGCAGAATAGGACGGCGTGTCGCGCCTAAGTTCACGATCGTCGAGGATAAACAGCGGCTTATCGGCGATAGCCAGTTCCAGCATATGCCGTCGCTGGTCGCTGGTCGCTTCGGGCTGCGGGCGATGCGGCGGCACGTTGTTAGGCACAATGGTGACGCGATTGAGGCCGATTTGGTTGGCCAGAATTTCCACCGGTTTGAGGTGACCGTAATGCACCGGATCGAAGGTGCCGCCGTACATCGCCTGTAACTGAGTCATATCAACCATCAATAAAAACGTCTGCCAGCGCTTTATGGCAGAGCAACAAAGAGAGACTTTCCAGCTCGGGCCAGACGGAGTGCCCGTAATCCTGCTTAAAGGTGAGCTCGGCGCGGGTCAACAACGTGACGGCCTGGCGCAGCTGGTCGGCGCTCAGGCGGGCCAGCGCGTCGCTGACCAGCTGGCGTCGGTTTTGCCACACCCGATGCTTGTCAAACAGGGTACGCAGCGGCGTATGGGCTGATTGCCGCTTCAGGTTGACCAGCAGCAGCAGTTCACGCTGTAGGGTGCGCAGCAGGATAGCCGGTTCACTGCCTTCCAGCCGCAGCTGTTGCAAAACGTGCAGGACGCGTTTGCTTTTACCCGCCAGCAGCGCATCAACCCAATGATAAGGCGTGAAATGCGCGGCGTCGTTGACTGCCTGCTCAACGCGCGGCAGGGTCAGTTTACCGTCCGGCCACAGTAGCGACAGGCGCTCCAGAGCCTGCGCCAGCGCCAGCAGATTGCCTTCATAGCAGTAGCACAGTAGCTGGCTGGCTGCGTCATCAAGCTGCAGATGATGCTGCTTTGCGCGCGCGGCAAGCCAGCGCGGCAGCTGGGCATATTCCGGCGTCTGACAGCTAACCTGAACGGCACGGCTGGCAAGAGCGGCGATCCACGCGGCGTTCTCCTGGGCTTTCGTCAGCTTATTGCCGCGCACGATCAGCAGAAGATCGTCATGCAGCATGCTGACAAGCGTGGCGAGCTGTTCGTTGATTGCCGCATTGGGGCCGTTCTCCGGCAGGATCAGCAGCAGCGTCTGGCGGCTGGCAAACAGGCTCATCGCCTGACTGAGGGAGAAAAGGGCAGACCAGTCGGTGCTGGCATCAATGCTGGCGGTATGGTGTTCGATAAAGCCCTGGGCGGCAGCGGCTTCGCGGATGGCGTCCTGGCTTTCCTGCAACAGCAGCGGGTCGTTGCCAAGCAGCAGATAGGCCGCGCGCAGCCCTTCAGTGAGCTGCGCGCGGAGCTGTTCCGGGTACAACCGAATCATCAGTTACCCAGCGTGGTGGAGACGCGATTGCCGGAGGTGGAAGCGGCGTTCACCGGCTTCTCATCCTCTTTGGTGGCTTCGACATCCGCAACGTGTACGCTCGGCAGCTTACGGATCAGCTGTTCGGCTGCTTTGTCGTACATTTCCTGAATGATCATGTCCTGCTCGGCATCTTTCGCTAGCGCCGCCTGCGGGTTATCGAAGAACGAACGGTAGACTTTGGTCGTGATGGGATAGATATCATGACCAGGGATCAGGACGCTGGCATTCACCGTCATCACCATCTGATATTCAGCAGTACGGCCATCCTGGAAAATAGATGCCGTGTCTTTCTGAATGGACGATGACTCCAGACGCAGGGAAGGGATATCCTTGCGCAGCGTACTGGCATCAACCAGCTCGACGCCGTTCAGGCGCAGCTGATTACGGACAGCGCGACTTAATGGACCATTTGGATCGCCCGACTGGAAGATCATGGTTTTCATTGCGGTCGGAACCTGCGTAGTACTACGCAGGTGCCAGCCACAACCGGCGGTGATTAACACCGCCAGAGTTAACAACAATGTTGCCAGATATCGCACGCTTCCTCCCGCGCTTAGCCAACGACCAGATTGAGCAGTTTACCCGGAACGTAGATCACTTTACGCACGGTCACACCGTCGAGATATTTCGCGACCAGATGCTCCTGAGCCGCACGCTCGCGCACCTGCTCTTCGGTTGCATCTACCGCAACGGTAATTTTACCACGAACTTTACCATTTACCTGGACGACAACCAGCGTGGTGTCTTCAACCATAGCGCTTTCGTCCGCAACCGGCCACGGCGTGTTGTCAATATCGCCTTCGCCGCCCAGCTCCTGCCACAGGGTAAAGCTGGCGTGCGGGGTGAACGGGTTGAGCATGCGAACGACCGCCAGCAGAGCCTCACGCATCAGCGCGCGATCCTGTTCGCTTTCCTGCGGCGCTTTCGCCAGCTTGTTCATCAGCTCCATAATCGCCGCGATCGCGGTATTGAAGGTCTGACGGCGGCCGATATCATCGGTCACTTTAGCGATCGTTTTGTGTACGTCGCGGCGCAGCGCTTTTTGATCTTCGCTGAGGCTGGCAACGTCCAGCGCGGCAACTTCACCCTGCGTGGTATGCTCGTAAACCAGTTTCCAGACGCGTTTCAGGAAGCGGTTGGCCCCTTCCACGCCGGACTCCTGCCACTCCAGCGTCATGTCAGCCGGCGAGGCGAACATCATAAACAGACGCACGGTGTCGGCACCGTAACGTTGAACCATGACCTGCGGGTCGATGCCGTTGTTTTTCGACTTGGACATCTTGCTCATGCCGGTATAGACCAGCTCATGGCCTTCAGCATCTCTCGCTTTCGCGATGCGGCCTTTCTCATCGCGCTCAACGATCGCATCAACCGGAGAGACCCAGTTACGCTCGCCGTTCGCGCCAACGTAGTAGAAGGCATCCGCCAGCACCATGCCCTGGCAAAGCAGCTGTTTTGCCGGTTCGTCAGAGTTAACCATGCCCGCGTCGCGCATCAGCTTGTGGAAGAAGCGGAAGTACAGCAGGTGCATGATGGCGTGTTCGATACCGCCGATATAAATATCCACCGGCAGCCAGTAGTTCGCCGCTTCCGGGTCCAGCATGCCCTGGTCGTACTGCGGGCAGGTATAGCGCGCGTAGTACCAGGAGGATTCCATGAAGGTATCAAAGGTATCGGTTTCACGCAGCGCCGGCTGGCCGTTTACGGTGGTTTTCGCCCACTCAGGATCGGCTTTAATGGGGCTGGTGATGCCGTCCATGACCACATCTTCCGGCAGAATTACCGGCAGCTGATCTTCCGGAGTCGGCATTACGGTACCGTCTTCCAGCGTCACCATTGGAATCGGCGCACCCCAGTAGCGCTGACGGGAAACGCCCCAGTCGCGCAGGCGGTAGTTCACTTTACGTTCGCCGACGCCAAGTGAAGCCAGCTTATCGGCGATGGCGTTAAAGCCAGCTTCGTGATCCAGACCATCGAATTCGCCAGAGTTGAACAGCACGCCTTTTTCGGTCAGCGCCTGTTCGGAGAGATCCGGTTCGGAACCGTCGGCGGCCAGAATGACCGGCTTGATCTCCAGACCGTATTTACTGGCAAACTCGTAGTCGCGCTGATCGTGACCCGGAACGGCCATTACCGCGCCGGTGCCGTACTCCATCAGGACAAAGTTTGCCGCCCAGACCGGGATCGCTTCGCCGGTCAGCGGATGAATCGCTTTATAACCGGTATCGACGCCTTTTTTCTCCATAGTTGCCATTTCGGCTTCGGCAACTTTGGTATTGCGGCATTCGTCGATAAACGTCGCCAGCGCGGGGTTATTGGCTGCTGCCTGCTGCGCCAGCGGGTGACCCGCCGCCACGGCCAGATAGGTACAGCCCATAAAGGTGTCCGGGCGGGTGGTGTAGACGGTCAGCTTGTCGGCGTAGTCGTTAACATCGAAGGAGATTTCGACGCCTTCGGAGCGGCCAATCCAGTTACGCTGCATGGTCTTCACGGTATCCGGCCAGTGATCCAGGTTGTCCAGATCGTTCAGCAGCTCGTCAGCGTAGGCGGTAATTTTAATAAACCACTGCGGGATCTCTTTACGCTCAACTTTGGTATCGCAGCGCCAGCAGCAGCCGTCGATAACCTGCTCGTTCGCCAGAACGGTCTGGTCGTTCGGGCACCAGTTCACCGCGGAGGTTTTTTTGTAGACCAGGCCTTTTTTATACAGCTCGGTGAAGAACTTCTGCTCCCAGCGGTAGTATTCAGGGGTGCAGGTCGCCACTTCGCGGCTCCAGTCATAGCCAAAGCCCAGCTTTTTCAGCTGATTCTTCATGTAGGCGATATTGTCGTAGGTCCACGGTGCCGGAGCTGTGTTGTTTTTCACCGCCGCGCCTTCCGCTGGCAGGCCAAACGCATCCCAGCCGATAGGCTGCAGCACGTTCTTGCCTAACATGCGCTGGTAACGGGAAATCACGTCGCCAATGGTGTAGTTGCGCACGTGGCCCATGTGTAGTCGACCAGAAGGATAGGGAAGCATCGACAGGCAGTAATACTTCTCTTTACTCTCGTCTTCGGTAACTTCAAAGGTACGCTTCTCGTCCCAGTGTTGCTGGACTTTTGATTCTATCTCTTCCGGGCGGTATTGCTCTTGCATGGCAGCCAGTGGTCCTGTTTTCAATACAGCTACAAAATGTAGCCAATGGATGTGTTATTTCAGATCGGCATAGCATAGCCCAAACGCCAACGTCAAAACAGCCTTTCACACACTTACCGCGAGGAAAGCGCCAGAGAATATTTCGCGACTCTGTGGCATGACGGGCAGAGCTATGCGCAGATAACGTCTATCATTAGAAGAAGTTAACCACACCGGAGGCGAAAAGATGAACAAGGTAGCTCAGTTTTACCGAGAGCTGGTGTCGACGCTCAGCGAGCGGTTACGCAATGGAGAACGCGATATCGATGCGCTGGTGGAGCAGGCCAGGGTAAGGATTAGCCAGTCCGGCGAGTTAACGCAGAGTGAAATCGACAACGTCATTCGCGCCGTCAGACGCGATCTGGAAGAGTTTGCGCTCAGCTATGAAGAGAGCCAGGAGGAGCTCACCGATAGCGTCTTTATGCGCGTGATTAAGGAGAGTCTGTGGCAGGAGCTGGCGGATATCACTGACAAAACCCAGCTTGAGTGGCGCGAAGTCTTCCAGGATCTCAGCCACCACGGCGTTTATCACAGCGGCGAAGTGGTTGGACTCGGCAATCTGGTTTGTGAGAAGTGTCATTATCATCTGCCGGTTTATACGCCGGACGTGCTGCCGCGTTGTCCAAAATGCGGGCACGATCAGTTCCAGCGTCGCCCGTTCGAGCCCTGATCGATCGGGTCTGGTGCATAATTATTGCATCGGGCCCGATTAAAAATGATTAATTGTAAGTTTTTTAGCCAATATAAGTTATATATTGGCTTCCGTTTTAAGAATACGTCGTGCATCTTTTTTATCTCAACTGGTTTGCTACACATTTTTTCACTCAGCTACGGATTATCGTGCAGCCCATCGCAGGTATCACCGCATATTCTATTGACCCAATTAGTTTGCAATAAGATGCTCGATGCACGAAGTGATGATGGCGATCGCGTGCTAAAGGTGGATGGGCTTTGCCTGATGCAAGGCGTGGCCTGCTGTGGTTAATTATTGGCGATGCGCCGTTACCAGCGCATCGCTTATTTTCTAACGAATAGTATTTATTTCAGCATATTTATACTGTTGTTGCCCGCCCATTTCAGAGGCATAGTTATGATAAGAGTTAAGGACCAGCTTGTTAGCGGAAATAGAGCCTTTACCGCAGGTTGCCAGATTTAAAAAGCCGCAGCGGTAGCCGCCATTTTTAACAGTTCCTGTGGTCATGGTGAGAGAACCATTGGCTTTGATGGTGTTGTAGTTGGTGATATTAGCATTATTTAGCGTCTTCAGAGTCAAATCTCCGCTCGCAGAGATTTGCCCTTCATTAAGAATGCCGTTGGCCGCGCTAATAGTGTTATTATAGCCATCGATTGTTGCTCTGTTGCGAACATAATTACTTTCAATATTTAGTGACTTCCCATAAATATAATAAACATTGTCTAAAACATTAGTTTTAATCGATAACGAGTTTTGACCAATAATATTACCCTCCTGATCCAAATTTCCGTTAGTGATAATCGTTACATCATTACCGGAAATACTTCCTGTGTTATAAATTAATCCCGAATTGACTTTGTCATCCTTTTTAGATTGCACGGTCAGAGTGGAATGACCCCGGAGCTCACCGGTGACTTTGAGTTTATCGCCGCTGAATTCGACGTAGGTTATATTGCCGCGCATTGAACCCGCGTTGTCAATATTGTTGGCGGAAACCGCTAACTGACCATCGGAAACGGTATTTGAGCCCTTACGGGTGGTGAGATTGCCCCCGCTGGCTACGGATAACAATTGCGTTCCCTTCATCGTGCCGGCGTTAACAAGATCGCCGGTCGCGCTGATGGCAATCTGTTTACTACTGGCAATTGTGCCTTCATTGGTCAGGGTGCCCACACTACTGAGCTGCGTAACGTAAGCAGTACTATTAATTGTACCTGTATTTTTCATATCGCCCAAAGATGCCATTTTAGCCATAAGGCCGTTCGTGTTGATGGAACCTTCATTAACCAGAGAACCATAGCTGGTCATGGCGAGCGCGGCATTTGCGGTAATAGTGCCTTTATTACGCACGCCAAGACCTAAGGTATTACCCACCATGCTAATACTATTGGCCTTGATACCGCCCAGGTTGCTGATATCAATGCTGTATTCTGGAAAGATCATCTGCATAACCGTTGCTGTTTTACCCAGGGAGTTCATTTCCCCGGTCTGGTTATTATACGTAAAATTGCCCGCGCCGATGGCTGCATTGGCGGCGGTCACAGTGCCGTTAATCGCAATAGCATCCGCAAGCAGGGCGGCATAGTTAGTGGATGCGTTCATACCTTTATCACCGATGGTGATTTTCCCTTGTGTGACCGTATAGCTATCAATCGCCCCGGTATCGCTCAGGTTGACCTGGCCTGTGGTGAGTACCGCTTTGTTGGTGTTGATAAAACTGCACCCGGAGCAGGTGATGCCGTTGGGGTTGGCGATCACGACATCGGCTTTTTGCCCGTTAACTTCGATAAAGCCCTGTAGGTTACTCATTTTATTGGAGGTGACTTCATTCAAAATAACGGAAGCGCTGCCGTTGGTCAGATTATTATTCTTTGCGATATTACCGTGAGTGCTGTGGTTCACGTCGCTGGCGCTGTTGTTTAAAATAGTGCCGTTAGGGCCGACGTTGAATTCGCGATATAAGTTATGCGAGACGCCTGCGGCATTAGGCGCTTCAATATCAATAACATTTGCCCCTGACCTATGCGTATAGCTTGACGGGTCGGCATAAACAACGGATGAGCTTAGCGCTGCCGCCAGCGCAACATAGGAAACCTTGAATTTAAACATGTAATTTATTCCTTTAAATATAAAAAGATGAATCAGTAAATAGCAGTAATGCGCGGATGAAAACTAATACCTCCACTGTAATGAAAAGCCCATATTCATGGCATCGCTATGAAAGTCATCAGGTTTACTGATAGGCGTGCCGATAAAAAAGTCATATTGCGTTGATGCTATTTCTCCACGGATCCCGCCGACTGCGCCAGAAAGGCTTTTCCCTTGCTGCGCGCGCTCGTTGCCGATGATTCTGCCGAAATCGAGGCCAAGATATAACTGCCGGTCGGCAGTAGGTATATTCCAGCTAAAATCGTTACGCCAGTACCAGCCCTGATTGGCCGATAGCGTATTTTCGCCGTCAAAACCGCGAATCGTCCAGCGATTGCCGATATTAAACTGGTTGTCCGAAGATAATATATCCGGGCTGAACTGGGCATGGAAACGCGGCATCCAGCTAAATTTATCGCCGGTTGCGGCAAACTGCATTAATGCCTGAATATCGGCATGCACGACGCGCGAATGGCGGCTGTATAAACCGGCTTTTTCCTCTGGCGTAGGCACGGAGCTGAGCCACGGCAGGCTGCGCTGAATACCCACGCTGGCGTCGACAATTTTATTGTTAAAATAGCGCTGGTGGCGCAGGGTAAATTCCCAGACCGGATTCTGTTTGCGCATGACGTAAAGCTCATCGCCGCCAAAAAAGTAGTGTGAACTGCTTTTCGCTATGCGCAGATCGGCGGTCGTTTTTTGCTGTCGGGTGTGTGAAAGCAGGCGGCTAAGGGTCGCGCTGTAATAACGGTTTTTACTTTTATAATCGATGCTTGACCATCTTCCTTTAAACAGCTGGCGGTACTGGCTGTAGGAGCCGTACATGCTCAATGACCAGTAACCAAAAGGTACGGAGTAGTAAAGGTTGCCGTTATGGTTGCCGTCGTTGTGCTGGTTGAATTCAACGTCGCCGCCTGCCGAGATGGACAGAATATCGTTCAGTGAGGATAAATCGTACAGGTACAGCGCGCCGCCGCCCTGATAGCGCCCGCTGGCGCGGCTACCGGCATCATCAAGCCAGGCGCCAACCTGCCACTGTTTATCCGTTACGCGGGCGATTTCAATATCGCTCTCGCCGATATGTTCCCCCGGCCGCAGTTTCATATGGGCGCTGGCGCCAGGCTGGCGTTGCAGGTTAGCCATCCCTTGTTCAAGATCGCTAAGGCGCAGGATCTTACCGGTATGCGTGGGCATCGAGGTCCACAGGTTCGTTGTGGCGCTATTCGGCGCAAAAGCAATATGCCCCGTTTTGCCATAAACAAGCGTTATCTTCAGAATGCCGCCTTCTAATGACTGGGACGGAACATCGATCAGGGAAGTGATATACCCTTGCGTTATCAGCTCATTTTGCAAAGCGGTCGTCAGCAGACGAATTCCTTCCACACCTAAACAATGGCCAATCGCCTGGGAGGCGATCTTTCCGAGGAGGGCGGTGGTTTTTGCTTTGTCCTCGGAGGCAATATCAACTTGCGTGATATATCTGCAGGTCGCTTCTTCGGGAAATATTAAAGTTTGCGTTTTTACATGGCTACGAGAGGATTGGTATTGCTGCTGATGGGGCATTAATGCGCTTTCACGGGCTTTATCCTGTTCAACCTGGTTTACCGTTGCGGCCTCAATACCCGCGCGGGCAGTAAAACAGGTGAGCAGATTTAAACACAAAATAATGGCCAGGCTGTTGGTATTAGTCCACATGAAGCAATATCCGTTTGTTTCATTGAGTGAGATTATTATTAATAGCTATGCGCGGTCGGAAATAGCCAGCGACGTATAGCAAGTCGATTGAAATATTATTTTTAAATAATTCATACTCCGGGGGGATTATTACGAGAGGCTGTATGCTAACGATGCCGTGGCGGTTTATCCATTCACCGGCCCCTGAATTCTTTGTGAAATATTTACTTCACGTTGTGAAGCTGACGCCTTGAGATGAAGTGATTGAAAGGGGAAGAGCTGCGGGCGCGCACGGTGATATCGTGCGCGCCGCAGAAGTTAGTGCAGAATTTTGGCGAGGAAGTCCTTGGCGCGTTCTGATTGCGGGTTAGCAAAAAACGCTTCTTTATCGGCGTCTTCGACTATTTTACCTTCATCCATAAAGATGACCCGGTTGGCGACCTTACGCGCAAAGCCCATTTCATGGGTAACCACCATCATGGTCATCCCTTCATTCGCCAGTTCAACCATAACGTCCAGCACTTCGTTAATCATCTCAGGGTCAAGCGCGGAAGTGGGTTCATCAAACAGCATGGCGATGGGGTCCATGCACAGCGCGCGAGCGATGGCCACGCGCTGCTGTTGGCCGCCCGAGAGCTGAGCGGGGAATTTTTCAGCATGGGCGGAAAGCCCCACGCGTTCCAGCAGCTTTAGCCCTTTTGCTCGAGAAGCTGCTTTATCGCGATTGAGCACCTTAACCTGCGCCAGGGTGAGGTTATCAATAATCGATAAGTGCGGGAACAGCTCGAAATGCTGGAATACCATCCCGACCCGCGAGCGCAGTTTGGCGAGATTGGTCTTTTTATCGTTGACGGTGGTGCCGTCGACGATGATTTGACCTTGCTGGATGGGCTCCAGGCCGTTGACGGTTTTAATCAGCGTTGATTTACCCGAACCCGAAGGCCCACAGACCACCACCACTTCGCCTTTTTTCACTTCCGTGGAGCAATCGGTCAGCACCTGAAAGTGACCATACCATTTTGAAACATTTTTCAGGGTAATCATTACACAGTCCTTTTCTTCAACCAGCTGACCAACAGCGATGCGCTGAGGCTAATAACAAAATATACGGCGCCTGCGAACAGCACCATCTCCACCTGGGTTCCGTCACGTTCGCCAATCGTCGAGGCGGTGCGGAAAAAGTCGGCCAGGCTCAGGACATAAACCAGTGAGGTATCCTGGAACAGGACGATGCCCTGAGTCAGCAGCAGCGGTACCATGGCGCGAAACGCCTGCGGCAGGATCACCAGCTTCATAGATTGCCAGTGGGTCATGCCCAGCGCCAGCGCAGCGCTGGACTGGCCGCGGGAGATACTCTGAATACCGGCACGAATGATTTCCGAGTAGTAAGCCGCTTCAAACATGGAAAAGGCGATCATCGCCGAAATCAGCCGGATATCGGTTTTCGGCGACAGGCCAAGCACGTTCTGCAGGAAACCCGGGACAATCAGATAAAACCACAGCAGTACCATTACCAGCGGAATAGAACGGAAGACGTTAACGTAAGTTTTGGCAAACCACGCCAGCGGCAGGAAACTCGACAGGCGCATCACGGCCAGAATCGTCCCCCAGACAATCCCGATAACAATCGCGGTCACGGTGATTTTTAACGTGATGACCAGTCCAGCCAGCAGGTATGGCATGGAAGGGATAATAGAACTCCAGTCAAAATCGTACATTATTTACCCCCCATATTGCCCGGCAGGCGGACCTTACGTTCGACCACGTACATGATCAGCATGATGACGGCGTTGATAAAGACGTAGGCGAGGGTGATGGCGGTAAACGATTCCCAGGCATGGGCCGAGTAGTCCAGCAGCTTACCCGCCTGCGCGGCCATATCGGCAAGTCCAATGGTGGAAGCGATGGCCGAGTTTTTCACCAGGTTCATCATTTCAGAGGTCATTGGCGGCACGATAACGCGGTAGGCGTTGGGCAGCAGCACGTAACGATAGGTTTGCGGAAGCGTCAGCCCCATCGCCAGCCCGGCATTTTTCTGGCCGCGCGGCAGGGACTGGATGCCGGAACGAACCTGTTCGCAGACGCGAGCGGCGGTAAATAATCCCAGACACAGCATCGAAGAAACGAAAAACTGAATATTAGGGTCCAGCTCGGACTTAAACCACATGCCGATATTTTCCGGCAGCAGTTCAGGCACCACCAGATACCAGGTGAAAAACTGCACGATAAGCGGAACGTTACGGAACAGCTCAACGTAACAGGTACCGATAGTCGAGAGTAGACGATTAGGGACGGTACGGAGAATACCGAATAGCGAGCCTACGAAGAAGGCGATAATCCAGGCCGTGACCGACAGCGTAACGGTGACCTGAAAACCACTCCATAGCCAGCCTAAATAGGTAGTATTGCCGAACGGGGCCTGTTGCAGGAATATCCCCCAGTTCCAGTCTATTGACATACATGACTCCTGGAAAAAAAAGGGTAGCAGCGCTACCCTCGAAGATTGTTGCTCAGCCTGTTTCGGTATTCGCGGCCGCTGGGGAACGACCAGCCGCCGTATAGTCTGTCCGCGCCGTAGCAACAATCGGGAGGGCAGGAGTTCCTGCCCCTTGTTTTTTTAATTAGTTAAGAGCTTTGTCGTTAGGTGATTTGAACAGCGCTTTCATTTCGTCAGAGAGTTCAAAATTCATATTCAGGTTTTTTGGCGGAATAGGATTTTTAAACCACTTGTCGAACCATTTTTCGGCTTCACCGGAGGTCTGCGCCTGGGCTACCGTCTCATCAACCAGCGTTTTGAACTGCGGATCGTCTTTACGCAGCATACAGCCGTAAGCTTCCTGAGATTGCGCCGTGCCGACGATCTCCCAATTATCCGGCTTCTTCGCCTTCGCCCGTTCGCCCGCCAGCAGCGCGTCATCCATCATAAAGGCCACCGCGCGTCCGCTTTCCAGGGTACGGAAAGAGTCGCCGTGATCTTTAGCACTGATAATGCGCATGTTCATTTTTTTCTCGTCATTCAGCTTATGCAGCAGAATTTCGGAGGTAGTTCCGGAGGTGACGACGACGGCTTTATCCTTCAGGTCCGGAAAGTCCTTAATCGCGCCGCCTTTTTTCACCAGCAGACGGGTACCGACAACGAAAATGGTGTCGGAGAAGGCCGCCTGTTTCTGACGTTCAAGGTTGTTGGTGGTGGAACCGCATTCGAAATCATAGGTACCGTTTTGCAGCAGCGGGATACGGTTTTGAGACGTAACCGGGATCAGCTTCACCTGCAGATCCGGTTTGTTCAGCTTTTTCTTGATGGCATCAACGATCGCATTTGAGTAGTCCTGGGAGTAGCCTACGACCTGCTGCTTGTTGTCATAGTAAGAAAATGGAACGGATGATTCACGGTGACCAACGACGATGACGCCGTTTTTGGCAATTTTATCCAGAGTGCTCTGGCCGGTGGTTGCTGCTGCGTCTTCTGCCTGCGCCGCGCCGGCGGTCAGTCCCATGACCAGCATTGCTGCGGCCAGTTTACGTAATTGCATATCCGACTCCTTATCCTCAGCGTCGTTAAACGCTATTGATACCCATTGTGAATGTGTGTGCTTTTTATGGCTGCCGTCTTTGTGTGCAGCATTTGTATGTGTTTGTTAGCATTTAGTTTGGCTTAATGTAAAGATTTTGCTGCTATATTGTTGGTTTTTGCGAGGCGCACCGCACCATTTAAAGGCAAAAATCCCCCATTGCACCAAAATAGCGCTGCCTGATGATCTGTGGTGGTGCAACCGGGTTGTACCCCTCAGGATCGCGTTGCTACGGGAATTTATTAAGCAATGGCCGTGCCAATATGCAACGAAAGGAAGAGATGATCGCGGCGACGAAAGCCGCCGCGGTAGAAGAGAAAGGAGGAATTATTGACGGCGCTGGCGCAGACTCATCAGCAGGGCGCCAAAACCGAACAGGATGGTTAACGCCCACAGGGGCCAGTTTCCCGTACGAGCGTACGGCGTCAGTCCTGTCGTTGGGGTCACTTTGCTGGTTAACACGGCGCGGGTGAACTGCGGGATCATTGCCTGAATTTCACCGCGCGGGCCGATGACCGCGGTTATGCCGTTATTGGTGCTACGCAGTAGCGGACGGGCCAGCTCCAGCGCGCGCATACGCGCCATCTGGAAATGCTGCCACGGGCCGATAGATTTGCCGAACCACGCGTCGTTAGAGATGGTTAGCAGAAAATCCGTGTCCGGGCGGAAGTTATCCCGCACCTGCTCGCCAAGGATGATCTCGTAGCAGATAGCCGCCGTCAGTCGCATGTTATGCGCCACCAGCTGCGGCTGTACGTACGGACCGCGGCTGAAAGAGGACATTGGCAGATCAAAGAATGGCGCCAGCGGACGCAGAATCGATTCCAGCGGCACAAACTCGCCAAACGGCACCAGATGGTTCTTGTTGTAGCGATTCTTTGAGTCGTAGCTGTACGGGTTATCTTTGCCCAGCGTAATAATGGTGTTGTAAGTATCGTAGCGATTACGCGCGTTCAGGCGCGCGTCGACGATGCCGGTAATCAGCGAGCTGTTTTTCGACCGCATCAGGTCATCCATCATACTGAGGAAGCGCTGCTGATTAATTTCCAGATCCGGTATCGCCGACTCCGGCCAGACGATCAGCTGCGATTTGCCCATATGCGGCTGGGTGAGATCCAGATAGGTTTTCAGGGTATTGAGTAGCTGATCCTGGTCCCATTTCATCGCCTGGGGGATATCTCCCTGTACCAGCGAAACCGTGGTCGCGCGCTCCGGCAGCAGCTGATACCACTGAATATAGCGCAGCGGGAAGGGCAGGGCGAACAGCACGACGGCAGCGACCAGCGGCTTCCAGCTGCGCTGCACGATAGCCAGTATCAGCAAACCGCTGACGATCATCAGCAGGAAGTTAATCGCCTCGACGCCCATAACGGGCGCCAGCCCTTTGAGCGGACCGTCGATCTGGCTGTAGCCAAACTGTAACCACGGAAAGCCGGTCAGCACCCAGCCGCGCAGAAACTCGGTAACCTGCCATATCACCGGGGCGGCGATGGCAACGCGTACCCAGCTGGTTTTTGGCCACAGGCGCGAAAGAATACCGGCAAATAATCCGGTGTACAGAGAGAGATAGGCGGCCAGCAGAACGACCAGGAAAACGTTGACCGGCCCGGGCATACCGCCGAACTGCGCGATACTCACGTAGACCCAGTTAATACCGGAGCCGAACAGCCCTAAGCCCCAGAAATAGCCGATCGCGGCGCTTTGCACAGGACGGCGGTTGAGGGTTAAGCCCTGCAGGCCAATTAATGAAATAATCGCCGCCGGCCAGATGTCATAAGGTGAAAAAGCCAGCGTTCCGCTGGCTCCGAATAAAAGCGCCAGCAGCAGGCGTACGCCCTGGCGTTCAATGAGAGAGGCAAATACCATTTAGGTTAATCGTCCCGTTGGATTAGTCTTCCAGCTTCGGCTGCGGGGCATCATCAGGAAGCTTTACGTGTACCTGAATAATACGTCGACTGTCGGCCATTGCGACCTTGAATTGGTAACCATCAATGTCGATAGACTCGCCGCGGGCAGGCAGATGACCAAAGGCCTGCATCACCAGACCACCGATGGTATCAACCTCTTCATCGCTGAAGTGGGTGCTGAAGGCTTCGTTGAAGTCTTCGATTGAGGCCAGCGCGCGTACCGTCCACGTATGGCGGCTCAACTGACGGAAATCGATATCTTCTTCTTCGTCATATTCGTCTTCTATCTCACCGACGATCAGCTCAAGGATATCTTCAATGGTCACCAGACCCGAGACGCCGCCAAACTCATCGATAACGATAGCCATATGATAACGCTGGGAGCGGAACTCCTTCAGCATGCGGTCAACCCGCTTGCTTTCGGGCACGACAACCGCCGGGCGCAACACTTTTTCCATGCTGAAGGCTTCAGCATCGCTGCGCATAAACGGCAGCAGATCTTTGGCCATCAGAATCCCTTCGATGTGATCTTTGTCTTCGCTGATCACCGGGAAACGCGAGTGGGCGGATTCGATGATCACATCGAGGCACTCGTCCAGCGTCTGGTTGCGTTTCAGGGTAATCATCTGCGAGCGGGGGATCATGATGTCGCGGACGCGCTGGTCGGCGATATCCATTACCCCTTCGAGCATATCGCGCGTATCTTCGTCGATAAGGTCGTTTTGCCCGGAATCACGGATCAGCGCCAGCAGTTCATCACGGTTTTTCGGTTCCCCGTGAAAAAGCTGGCTGAGTAACAGGGAGAAGAATCCCTTTTTGCTGTTTACTGTGTCGCTACTGTGTGAATTGTCGTCGCTCATGGCGTCGTATGGGTTCTCATGTTGGTTAAATAGTCGCTCGTCACGCGTATACTCAGCGCCCGGCATAGCGGCCAGTCGCCGGCAAAGCCGGCAACAGGTTATTCCTTCTCGGCAATGTACGGATCCTCATAGCCCAGAGCAAGCATTATCTCCGTTTCGAGGGATTCCATCTCTTCCGCTTCTTCATCAATAATATGGTCATAGCCCAAAAGATGCAGGCTACCGTGGACGACCATATGCGCCCAGTGCGCCTCCAGCGGTTTACCTTGCTCTTGCGCTTCCTGCTCGACCACCTGACGACAGATGACCAGATCGCCAAGCAGCGGCATTTCGATGCCGGGCGGCGCTTCGAAGGGGAAAGAGAGCACGTTAGTCGGTTTATCTTTCCCACGATAGGTCAGGTTCAGCTCGTGGCTTTCCGCTTCATCAACCAGCCGAATCGTGAGTTCCGACTCCTCCTGGAACTGCGGAATAACGCTATCGACCCAGCGCTGAAACAAGGCTTCATCCGGCATTCCGCTGTTATCTTCGCAAGCCAGCTGTAAATCGAGAATGACCTGACTCATTTATGCTCCTGTTCCTGGGCTTCGCGTTTGCGCTCGGCGGCCAGCTCTGCTTTACGTTTCTGGTCTGCTTCTTCCCAGGCTTCATAGGCGTTAACGATACGGGCAACCACCGGATGGCGCACCACGTCTTCGCTATGGAAGAAGTTGAAGCTAATCTCATCGACTTCTGCCAGCACTTCAATTGCGTGGCGCAGGCCCGATTTGGTGCTGCGCGGCAGGTCAATCTGTGTGACGTCGCCGGTAATGACCGCCTTAGAGTTAAAGCCGATACGAGTCAGGAACATTTTCATCTGTTCGATGGTGGTGTTCTGGCTTTCATCAAGAATGATGAACGCATCGTTCAGCGTACGGCCGCGCATATAGGCCAGCGGCGCGACTTCAATCACGTTGCGCTCAATCAGCTTTTCAACTTTCTCGAAGCCGAGCATCTCAAACAGCGCGTCGTACAGCGGCCGCAGGTACGGGTCCACTTTCTGGCTCAGATCGCCGGGCAGGAAGCCCAGTTTTTCGCCGGCCTCAACCGCCGGACGGGTCAGAAGAATACGGCGGATCTCCTGGCGCTCCAGCGCGTCTACCGCTGCGGCGACCGCCAGGTAGGTTTTCCCGGTCCCGGCAGGGCCGACGCCGAAGGTAATATCATGGTCAAGAATATTGGCGATGTACTGCGCCTGATTCGGCGTACGCGGCTTAATCACGCCACGCTTGGTTTTGATATTCACGGCCTTGCCGTAATCCGGCACGCTTTCGGCGCTCTGCTCCAGCACGCGGGCTTCTTTGATCGCCAGATGAATTTGTTCCGGTTCAATATCCTGAATTTCGCCGCGCATCGGTGCGGTATCAACGTACAGACTGCGCAGGATATCCGCCGCTGCGGTGACGCAAATCGGCCGGCCGGTCAGTTTAAAGTGGTTGTCACGACGGTTAATCTCGATGCCGAGACGGCGTTCCAGCTGTTTAATGTTGTCATCAAACGGGCCGCACAGGCTCAGCAGACGGGCGTTGTCCGCGGGCTCAAGGGTGATTTCGCGAGTGTCTGTATTCAAACTGTTCCTCTTATACATTGATAGCCGGAGGGTAGCCGGTCAGGAAATTATTCACGTCATCGGAATATGGCGCAAGCATCGCTGTAGATATTGGGTTCAGGAGAGGAAATACAAGGCCTGCCGGAGCGGCAGGCCTGAACGGATTATGGCTGGTAGATGCCGACGCCCAAATCGTTTTCTTTACGGGTACGGGCAATCACCGACTCCGGGGTTTCCGCGATACGCAGACCCATTTCGTCCTCGGTGCGCACTACTTTACCGCGCAGGGAGTTTGTCCAGACGTCGGTGATCTCGACATCAACAAACTTACCGATCATCTCAGGCGAGCCTTCGAAGTTCACCACGCGGTTATTCTCGGTGCGGCCAGACAGCTCCATGATGCTCTTGCGTGAGGTGCCTTCCACCAGAATGCGCTGCACGGTGCCGAGCATACGGCGGCTCCAGGCCATCGCCTGCTGGTTGATGCGCTCCTGCAGAATATACAGACGCTGCTTCTTATCCTCTTCCGGTACATCGTCGACCATATCGGCCGCCGGCGTTCCCGGACGCGCGGAGAAGATGAAGCTGTAGCTCATGTCGAAATTCACATCGGCAATCAGCTTCATGGTCTGCTCGAAATCCTGGGTGGTTTCGCCAGGGAAGCCGACGATGAAGTCGGAGCTGATCTGAATATCCGGACGCGCCGCGCGCAGTTTACGGATAATCGCTTTATATTCCAGCGCCGTATGGGTTCTGCCCATCAGGTTCAGCACGCGGTCGGAACCGCTCTGTACCGGCAGGTGCAGGAAGCTGACCAGCTCCGGCGTATCGCGGTAAACCTCGATGATATCGTCGGTGAACTCGATGGGGTGGCTGGTGGTAAAGCGGATCCGGTCGATACCGTCGATCGCCGCAACCAGACGCAGGAGATCGGCAAAGCTACCGGTGGTGCCGTCGTAGTTTTCCCCGCGCCAGGCGTTCACGTTCTGCCCGAGCAGGTTGACTTCACGTACGCCCTGAGCCGCAAGCTGGGCGATTTCAAACAGGATATCGTCGCTTGGGCGGCTCACTTCCTCACCGCGGGTGTAAGGCACCACGCAGTAGGTGCAGTACTTATTGCAGCCTTCCATGATGGAAACAAAGGCGCTTGGGCCTTCGGCGCGCGGTTCCGGCAGGCGGTCGAACTTTTCGATTTCCGGGAAGCTGATATCGACGACCGGGCTGCGGTTGCCTCGTACCGAGTTGATCATTTCCGGCAGACGGTGCAGGGTCTGCGGCCCAAAAATAATATCGACATAGTGGGCGCGCTGGCGAATATGATCGCCTTCCTGAGAAGCCACGCAGCCGCCAACGCCAATGATCAGGTTGGGGTTCTTCTCTTTTAACAGCTTCCAGCGTCCTAGCTGATGGAAAACTTTTTCCTGAGCCTTCTCACGGATTGAGCAGGTATTGAGCAGCAGCACATCCGCTTCTTCCGCCACTTCGGTGAGTTGATACCCGTGGGTGGCATCCAGCAGATCGGCCATCTTTGATGAATCGTATTCGTTCATCTGACAGCCCCAGGTTTTAATATGGAGTTTTTTTGTCATCGACTTGCTCATGCTTAATTAGGTATACCCAAAGTCAGCGTCTTCACCGGATGTTGCTCTGCAATGTGAAGGGTGACGGATATAAAGCCAGGATTGCAGGGCGCGTATTGTAATGCTTTGACCGCGCCCTGACCAGTACGACCGTAATCACCGCAAGCCGAATAAAAATCCGGTAAACTGAGGAGATTCGGGTTTAAGGATAATAGCCATGACAATTCATGCAACAGATGTCGTTATCGTTGGCGGCGGGATGGTCGGCGGCGCCCTGGCGCTAGGCCTGGCGCAGCAGGGTTTTACGGTGACGGTCATTGAAAAAAACGCGCCGCCGGCTTTTGACGCTTCTTCCACGCCTGACGTGCGTATTTCGGCGATCGGCGCCTCATCGGTAGGGCTGCTGAGAGGCCTGGGCGTCTGGGATAGCGTGCGGTCCATGCGCGCCCATGCCTATCGCCAGCTCGAGACCTGGGAGTGGGAAAGCGCGCATGTGGTGTTTAACGCCGCGGAGCTGAAGCTGCCGGAACTGGGCTATATGGTAGAGAATAACGTCCTGCAGCGTGCCCTATGGCAGGCGCTGGAGACCCACGAGAACATCTCCCTGCGGGTGGGCACATCGCTTCAGGAGATGCGTCGCGCAGAGACGAACGCTTCGGTCACGCTGACCGATGGCAGCCAGCTTGATGCGCGGCTGTTGGTGGGCGCGGACGGCGCCAGTTCACAGGTGCGGCAGCTAGCAGGAATCGGTATCCATGCCTGGCAGTACCAACAATCCTGTATGTTGATCAGCGTGCAGTGCGCGGAGGATCCCGGCGATAGTACCTGGCAGCAGTTTACCCCTGCGGGGCCACGGGCGTTTTTACCGCTGTTCGATCATTGGGCTTCGCTGGTGTGGTACGACACGCCGGCGAGGATTCGCCAGCTGCAGGGCATGAGCATGGCTCAGCTACAGCAGGAAATTAATCACCACTTCCCGGCGCGGCTGGGAGAGATGACGCCGCTAAGCGCGGGCGCGTTTCCGTTGACCCGTCGCCATGCATTGCAGTATGTCAAACCTGGGCTGGCGCTGGTGGGCGATGCTGCGCACACCATTCATCCGCTGGCGGGGCAGGGGGTCAATCTGGGCTATCGCGATGTCGATGCGCTGCTGGATGTCCTGGCCAGGGCAAAAGCCCACGGCGAAGAGTGGGCCAGCCTACCGGTGCTCAAGCGCTACCAGACGCGCCGTCAGGCGGACAACTTTATTATGCAGTCGGGGATGGATCTGTTTTACGCCGGATTTAGCAACGATTTGCCACCGGTGCGGATACTGAGAAATATTGGGCTGATGGCGGCCGAGCGCGCTGGCGGACTGAAGCGTCAGGCGTTGAAATACGCGTTGGGGTTGTAACGTTGAGCGGCCCGGCTGCCGTAGATGCGGCCGGGTCGGGAAGTTCCGCCGGTATCGCCGAAATACCAGAACGCAAAAAGCTCGCCGAAGCGAGCTTTTTGCTATTT
>NZ_BCZK01000015.1 GCF_001598695.1 Klebsiella oxytoca NBRC 105695
CATCCTGATCACCCGATAAAAGATCCCTACCGTCAGTCGGAGCCTGCCCAATGTCCCCAATAACCGAATCTTTTAAGAAACATTTTGGCAATCATCAGCTTACCACTACGGGCGATCCGTGCTGGGTTCCTCCCGCTTTTCCGAAAGAGGGCCGGTTGCTTTTAAGCCAGCGGCAGGTCAACGCCAATATAATCAAAATCGACAGGGAGGAGGCATTATTTCGCCAGGAGTCCCGCCGGCAAAAAAGCAGCCCCTGCTGTAAGAGCCTGCATATCAGCCTGTTTTTTGACGGTACCAATAATAATGCGCTAAAAGATACCGCCTGCATGCCGCCGCACCCGTCGAACGTGGCAAAACTATACCGTGCCTGCGCGCCTGATGATCTCATGGCAAATGAGCGTGGATTTTACGCCTTCTATATTCCCGGCGTTGGTACGCCTTTTCCGCAGATTGGTACCTATGACTATTATTCGTCGGGACTGCAGTTTGCTGTCGGCGGCGAGGACCGTATCAACTGGGGGATGGTGCAGCTTTGTAATGCCCTGAACCATACCGTGACAAAAAATTTCCTCGGCAACGGCATAATGAAAAGGGCGGTTCAGGCGATGAACAGCTCCAGCACTTCGGCGGCTGTGGAACTGGGGTTATTCGCTGGCAGCGCGGCGATGTCTTACAACCGTGAAAAAGTAAACCAGGCCTATCTGGACTCGCGGAAGACAATGCCTGGTCAGATGCGGATGCGGCTGCGTATGTTTGAACAACTCTTAAGGCTGGTGCAGGAAAAATTCGTGCGCGCGCAGTGCAAGACGGCAGCGATAAAGCTGTTTGTGTACGGTTTTTCCCGCGGCGCGGCAGAAGCCCGCGCTTTTGTCAGCTGGCTGGATGAAGCGCTGGCCGAAGGACTACTCGGTTTCCCGGCAGGAACGCTGCTCGGCGTGAAGGTTTCGGTGGAATTTTTAGGCCTCTTTGATACCGTGCCGGCAGTGGGAATTGCCAATGTGGTTCCGGGCTTTACCGGTCACAACGGCTGGGCGGAGCAGACGCAGCCGCTGACGCAGTCAGGGTTAATCAAGCGCTGCTATCATCTGGTGGCTGCTCACGAGCAGCGTCAGGCATTTTCGCTGGACTCCATCCGTACCGCCGCTGGCAGCTATTTATCCCAGACTCAGGAAGTGGTCTACCCCGGTATGCACTCCGACGTTGGCGGGGGATACCCCTGTGGGGATCAGGGCAAGGGCCGGGGCGGTGCGGGCGATCTGTTATCGCAAATTACTCTGCATGATATGTATGCTGCCGCGATGGATGCCGGGGCGCCGCTGTCGTTTCATCCTGATGTTTTTGCCCTGTTGCACCCGGATTTCAGGCAAATGTATATCTTTCGGGAAATGAGTTTTGCTTCAGTTGGGGAATTTGATTTTTATCCCGGACTGGTAGACACCTTTAACAACTGGCGATCGACCCTCTCCCTTGACAATCAGCAGGAGGATCCGCTGTCTGACGATGCTATCTACGCGCCGTTTCGTTTTGAGTCAGTCTGTCTGGAAGAGATGCTGGAAGCGGAAATGATCTGGATGACCGGCTGGCGTATCGCACGTTTTGCTTCACCCAGGACATCGCCAATAAATCTCACGTCGCAGCCCTTCTTCCAGCATGCGGCCCAGCACCCGGAGATTACCGCCCAGCCGTATGCGGCAGGGTTCAGCCAACAGGCGCAGCGCGCCCTTGCCCGTGAGTGGTCGCTTTTGCAATGCAAAGCTGAGGCGATAGCGCAGGCGCGTAATAAAGAGGCGTCCAGACACAGGGGCGATGAAAATTGGTTCCCTGGCCCGGAGCTTGTTGGGCAACCGTTGTTCGATGCCAACAACGCCCGCGGTCAGCTTTGGGAAGCCGCCACCGAGTTTGCGGCGGACTACATGCGTAAAGCTCGCCCCCAGGCGCTGTTTAAACCGGCGATGAAGCAGAAAGCGCAGGGGGCGATCGATTCGGCCACCTGCACTATTGCCGCAAGTGCCGAAACCGGCTTTTCATGGGAGATAAGCACGACGGCGGCAAATCTACAGATACTGGATCCACTGCTCGCCCAGGCGGCCTACTTTTATACCCATCAGAATGAAGCCTATGAATATCTGCGATTTAAGCAGGCGGGCGAGTACAGATTCCGTCAGCATATTGAGCCGTGCCTGTTGAAACGAGAGCAGAACGATAAAATCAGCGGGCTGATCACTCTGTATGATAACTATATCCATGATTCCCGGGCCTGGTTTATGCACTCGGAAAGCGGCGTCAGAGAGCCTTTTGGCAGCTACTTTTTATCCAGAATGATCTATTTTGGCGATAAGTGGAGCAAGGCCGTCCAGCTGCGCTTTGATGGGCAAACGATGTCAGGTATTAGCGAGGCGCTGCAGGATAAGGCCATTTTTGCTCATGTGCCAACCTACGGTGTAAAGGTCTTTAACCGTGATACCGGGCAAGAAATTCCCGTTGACGAAAGCAGTCTGCCAGCGCCCACGCATGAGTTTATCGCGCAGCTTAAACCCCTGGTTAAACAGCGCCAGCAGGCAACGGAAACGGCCAGGCGCGAGCGCATCGCAAATGCGCTCAACGCCTTATGGGACTCCGAAATACTCCATTCACCTCAGGTGTAATTTGACAGAGGTGAGAGGTCAGTGGTGGCGTATTTGTTATCTGAACAGGTTCGGGGCAGCGTTTTTTCAGCTCCCCAGATATAGACCTGGCTGTCGGCGATGGAGCGCATGCTGACAGCCAGTAGCAGGAACAACGGTATTAAAGCATCATGGCGACAGTCCTTGTTGCCGCATTTTATCGTTAGTCTATTTTGAGGCGGGTCTCTTCTCCGCCTTCGCCAGCTCTTTCACCAGCGGCAGCATAACCCTCATCACATCGCGGCTGCGCTGAGCAATACGGCCCGGCAGGGCTTTATCAATATACTGCTGGTTATCCAGCTGAACGTTGTGCCAGCTGGTACCGTCCGGGAACGAACGAGATTTGGCGCGCTGCTGGTAGCCATCTTTGCGTCCCAGAGACCAGTTGGTGGCTTCGACGGTTAATACCGGGATCCCGGCTTCGTCAAATACGCTGGCATCATTACAGCAGCCGGTCCCTTTTGGATAGTCAGGATTCAGGCCAGGATTGCTGGCGGCGCTAATACCTTTACTACGAGCGATAGCCAGCGCCCGGTCGCGGGTGAGCTTGCGCACCGAGGATGGCGTGCTGCGGCCGCTATTAAAATAGAGCTTATCGCCCACCACCAGATTATCGAGGTTAATGACCAATAGGGTATTTTTCTTCTCCGCGTCGCTCATACGCTTAAGCATATTCTGCGCACCCAGACGACCCTCTTCTTCACCGCTGGTGGCGACGAAGCGAATACCATAACGCGTAGGGATATTCTTTAACTGCTCAGCAAGTTCCAGCATGACCCCCAGACCGAGGGCGTTATCATCGATGCCCTGCAGCGTCAGGCCGCCGAGGTTATTTTCTATGTCGGCATCGGTCTGCGGCGCGTAGGTATCTAGATGGGCCATGATGATGATTTGCTGGCGATCTTTCCCCTCATGCGCGGCGATAACCGTGCTGCCGGTGACGTTTTGCCAGTTTTTGCGATTATCGTTGTTGGTGTAAATGTATCGGGTATTAAAACTGCGAATATCGCTCTCGTAGCCCATTTGCGTGAACTGCTGACGCAAATAATCAGCCGACAGCATCTCGGCGGGCGAACCGGTCATTCTTCCGGGAAAAAAGGTAGCGATGTGACGAGCCTGAGCATTGGTGGTGTCGCCCAGAGCGCTTATTGCCGGGGCGGCGGTGAAGACAAAACCTGCGCTCAACGCCAGGGGAAGCAGGCGACGGCACAATGCGGAAAACATAGGGGGGTCCTTTAGCACTTAAAACAATTTCACCCGCGTAGTATGAAACTGTGATCGGGGTTAAACAATTTCAATCGCTCTTAAATGGTGGAAAAACCGCGTGTTAAGCACTTTTTGATATTAGCTTTTCCAGGCCGTTATTCTTTTGAGTCACAACTCATTCCATTTCGTAATTTCATTTGCTCTAAACCGCACCCTATAGTCGCTCTATTGCTGATTGTAAGAGAGTTGTTGCGCAGTGGAATACTTGCCGATATTTGCCGAAGTGAAAGAGAGACCCGTACTGGTGATCGGCGGCGGCGAGATTGCCGCGCGCAAGATCACCTTTCTGCTGCGTGCTGAAGCGAAGGTACAGATTGTCGCCGACGCGCTAATTCCGGAACTTGCCGGCAAGGTTGAGCGTCAGGAAATTCAGTGGCGGGCCACCGAATTTGAAGAGCAGCAGCTTGATAACGTATTCCTGGTGATTGCCGCTACCGAAGATGACGCGCTGAACCTGCGCGTTTATGCCGCGGCCAACGCGCGCTACCGGCTGGTCAACGTGGTTGATAATCAGGCGCTGTGCTCGTTTGTTTTCCCGTCAATCGTCGATCGTTCTCCGCTGCTGGTGGCTATCTCTTCCAGCGGCAAAGCGCCGGTGCTGTCGCGAATTTTGCGCGAAAAAATCGAAGCGCTGCTGCCCACCAACCTGGGGCGGCTGGCCGAAACGGCGAGCTACTGGCGTCATCATATTAAAACCCATCTGAAAACCACTGCCGAACGCCGTCGTTTTTGGGAACGCGTGTTTACCGGCCGCTTTGCCAGCCTGATGCTGGCGGGCAATAAAGCCGAAGCGGAAAAGGCGCTGGAAGATGAGCTCCGACAGCCGGAAAAGCGGCTCGGTGAAATTATCCTCGTCGGCGCGGGGCCTGGCGATGCCGGACTGCTGACCCTGCGCGGCCTGCAGGCTATCCAGCAGGCGGATGTGGTGTTTTACGACAATCTGGTCACGCCGGAAGTCCGCGAGCTGGTGCGTCGCGACGCGGAGACAATCTGCGTGGGCAAAAGCGCCGTCGGCGTCTCCGTACCGCAGCAGGACATTAACCGCATGCTGGTAGAGGCGGCGAAAGCGGGCAATACGGTGATTCGCCTGAAAGGCGGCGACCCGTTTATTTTCGGGCGCGGCGGCGAAGAGCTGCAGGCTGCGGCTGAAGCCGGTATTCCGTTTCAGGTTGTCCCGGGCGTGACGGCAGCGGCTGGCGCCACGGCTTATGCCGGGATCCCGCTGACCCACCGCGATTACGCGCAAAGCGCAACTTTTATTACCGGGCACTTCGGTGCGGAAAACTCCCCGCTCAACTGGACTCGGCTGGCGCAAAGCGGCCAGACCCTGGCGATTTATATGGGCAGCCTGAAAGCGGCGGAAATCAGCGCTCAGCTGATCGCTAACGGTCGCGCGGGCGACACCCCGGTGGCGGTGATCTCGCGGGGTACTCGCGCTGATCAGCAAACCCGGACCGGCACATTACAACAACTCGAAAACCTGGCGAAAGATGCCCCGATGCCCGCGCTGCTGGTAGTGGGCGAAGTGGTGCGATTACATCATCAGCTTGCCTGGTTTCAACACACCTCATCCTCAGACGCCTTTAAGGCTTCTGTAGTAAATCTGGCTTAAGGAACGGTTATGGACCAAAAACGACTTACTCACCTGCGGCAACTGGAGGCGGAAAGCATCCATATTATTCGTGAGGTGGCCGCCGAATTCTCTAACCCGGTGATGATGTACTCCATCGGTAAAGACTCCAGCGTAATGCTGCATCTGGCGCGTAAAGCGTTTTATCCAGGAACTCTGCCGTTCCCGCTGCTGCACGTTGATACCGGCTGGAAATTCCGCGAAATGTATGAGTTCCGCGACCGTACCGCTAAAGCCTACGGCTGCGAACTGCTGGTGCATAAAAATCCGGAAGGGGTGGCGATGGGGATTAACCCGTTCGTTCACGGCAGCGCCAAACATACCGATATCATGAAAACCGAAGGCCTTAAGCAGGCGCTGAACAAATACGGCTTCGATGCCGCGTTCGGCGGCGCGCGTCGCGATGAAGAGAAATCTCGCGCCAAGGAGCGTATTTACTCCTTCCGCGACCGCTTCCATCGCTGGGACCCAAAAAACCAGCGCCCGGAACTGTGGCACAACTATAACGGCCAGATTAACAAAGGTGAAAGCATCCGCGTGTTCCCGCTCTCCAACTGGACCGAGCTGGATATCTGGCAGTACATCTATCTGGAAAATATTGAAATTGTTCCGCTGTACCTGGCGGCAGAGCGTCCGGTGCTGGAGCGCGACGGGATGCTGATGATGATCGATGACGATCGCATTAATCTGCAGCCCGGCGAGATGATCAAAAAACAGATGGTGCGCTTCCGTACCCTTGGCTGCTGGCCGCTGACCGGCGCGGTGGAGTCCAATGCGCAAACGCTGCCGGAGATCATCGAAGAGATGCTGGTGTCGACCACCAGCGAACGACAGGGGCGCGTGATTGACCGCGACCAGGCAGGCTCCATGGAGCTGAAGAAACGTCAGGGTTATTTCTAAGGAGCCGCCATGAACACTACGATTGCACAACAAATTGCTGATGAAGGCGGCGTAGAAGCCTATCTGCACGCCCAGCAGCACAAAAGCCTGCTGCGCTTTCTGACCTGCGGCAGCGTTGATGACGGTAAAAGCACGCTGATTGGTCGATTGCTGCACGATACCCGACAGATTTACGAAGATCAGCTCTCATCTCTGCATAATGACAGCAAACGTCACGGTACGCAGGGCGAAAAATTGGATCTGGCGCTGCTGGTGGATGGCCTGCAGGCCGAGCGCGAGCAGGGCATCACCATCGACGTCGCCTATCGCTATTTCTCTACCGAGAAGCGCAAGTTTATTATCGCCGATACGCCGGGGCACGAGCAGTACACCCGTAATATGGCGACCGGTGCATCAACCTGCGAACTGGCGATCCTGCTGATCGACGCCCGCAAAGGCGTGCTCGATCAAACCCGTCGTCACAGCTTTATTTCGACACTGCTGGGGATCAAACACCTGGTGGTGGCGGTGAACAAAATGGATCTCGTCGAGTTTAGCGAAGAGACTTTCAACACCATCCGCGAAGCGTATCTGACCTTTGCGGAGCAGCTGCCTGGCGATCTCGACATTCGCTTTGTTCCGCTTTCTGCCCTGGAAGGGGACAACGTCGCCAGCCAGAGTGAGAAAATGCCGTGGTACAGCGGTCCGACGCTGCTGGAAGTGCTGGAAACCGTTGAGATTCAGCGCGTGGTGGAAAGCCAGCCGCTGCGCTTCCCGGTACAGTACGTTAACCGCCCGAACCTCGACTTCCGCGGATTTTCCGGGACGGTGGCCTCCGGTAGCGTGAGGGTAGGGCAGCGTCTTAAGGTGCTCCCGTCCGGAGTGGAATCCACCGTTGCGCGCATCGTCACCTTCGACGGCGATCTGCCAGAAGCGGCGGCCGGGGAAGCGATCACCCTCGTGCTGAAGGATGAAATTGATATCAGCCGTGGCGATCTGCTGGTCGATGCGGCAGTTTCTCTGCCCGCAGTACAAAGCGCCAGCATTGATGTTGTATGGATGGCGGAGCAGGCGCTGACCCCGGGCCAAAGCTACGACATTAAAATCGCCGGTAAGAAAACTCGCGCCCGCGTTGATAGCGTTCGCTACCAGGTGGATATCAACAACCTGACCCAGCGCGAAGTGGAAACGCTGCCCCTGAACGGCATCGGGCTGATCGATCTCACTTTTGACGAGCCGCTGGTGCTGGATAAATACCAGGATAACCCGGTTACCGGGGGCCTGATCTTTATCGACCGTTTGACCAACGTCACCGTTGGCGCAGGTATGGTTCATGAACCCCATGAACGGGTTCAGGCGAGCGCTTCACAGTGCAGCGCGTTTGAGCTTGAGCTGAACCAGCTTATTCGCAAGCACTTCCCGCACTGGGACGCTCGCGACCTGCTGGGAGGCAAGTAATGGCCCGACATGACGAAAACGTCGTCTGGCATGACCATAAGGTAACACGTAAAGATCGAGAAGCGCTGCATGGGCATAAAGGCGCAGTGGTCTGGTTTACGGGACTTTCCGGTTCGGGAAAATCAACCATTGCCGGCGCGCTGGAAGAGGAGCTGCATCGGCTCGGCGTGAGCACCTGGTTACTGGATGGCGATAATGTGCGTCACGGCCTGTGCAGCGATCTTGGCTTCAGCGACGACGACCGCAAAGAAAACATTCGCCGCGTGGGGGAAGTGGCGAAGCTGATGGTCGATGCCGGGCTGGTTGTATTGACGGCGTTTATATCTCCGCATCGCGCAGAGCGACAAATGGTGCGCGAACGTATAGGGGAAGGGCGCTTTATCGAAGTATTTGTCGATACGCCGTTAGCGATCTGCGAAGCGCGGGATCCGAAGGGCCTGTACAAGAAGGCGCGGGCCGGGGAATTGCGCAACTTTACCGGGATCGATTCAGTGTATGAATCCCCGGAGAGGGCAGAAATTCACCTCGACGGTGAACAATTGGTAACAAATTTGGTGCACCAACTATTAGACCTGCTACGACAGAGCGATATTATCAGATCCTGAAACGGCGGCGGTATCAGCGAATGATGCCGGTCGCCAGGTCAACAGGATTCGATATGCGCAATACCCAGAACCTCAGTATTATTCGTTCAGAACCGCCGCCGGCCGCCAGCGACGAGACCACGTGGTCTCTGTCGGGGGCGGCCGTGGGCTTTATTTCATGGCTGCTGGCGCTGGGTATTCCCTTCCTGATCTATGGCAGTAACACGCTATTTTTTCTCCTCTACACCTGGCCGTTCTTCCTGGCGCTGATGCCGGTTGCCGTTGTGGTTGGCATTGCGCTGCATTCGCTGCTGGACGGCAAACTTCAGTACAGCGTCTGCGCGACGATTCTGACCGTCGGGCTGATGTTCGGTCTGCTGTTCCTCTGGCTACTGGGGTAGTCTTTTCACGAATGAATCTGGCCTGGGTATCAACGGTAAAAATGTGGTACAGTCCCCGCGTTACGCGGCGTCGTCCGCGCGCCAGAGTAGAGAACTCGGGCGAGTTATGGGATGATGATGCCGTTTTTCAGGGGGCAGGATGGGTAAACTAACGCTGCTGTTATTGGCTTTGCTGGTCTGGCTACAGTACTCGCTGTGGTTCGGCAAAAATGGTCTGCATGACTATAGCCGGGTTAATGACGATGTCTCCGCGCAGCAGGCAACTAACGCTAAATTAAAAGCACGCAACGATCAGCTGTTCGCCGAAATTGACGATCTCAACGGCGGCCAGGAAGCTATCGAAGAGCGCGCGCGCAATGAACTCAGTATGACCCGCCCGGGCGAAACGTTTTATCGTCTGGTGCCGGATGCGTCGAAACGCAACCAGGCCGCGGGGCAACAGCAGAATAATCGATAAACAGGCCCAGGATTACAACATGGCAGCCACTTTTCCGGGCGTTTGCGCCGTGGTGCCGGCAGCCGGTTTTGGCCGCCGCATGCAAACGGAATGCCCGAAACAATATCTCTCTATCGGTAACAAAACGATTCTCGAACACGCGGTCGCCGCGCTGTTGGCAAACGCGCGTATACAGCGGGTGGTGATTGCCGTCAGCCCGGGAGACGAGCGCTTTAGCCAGCTGCCGTTGGCGAATCATCCTCAGATCACCGTTGTTGATGGCGGTACAGAACGTGCGGACTCCGTCCTTGCGGGCCTGAAGGCTCTTAGCGAGGCCGATTGGGTGCTGGTACACGATGCTGCGCGCCCCTGCCTGCACCAGGACGATCTCAGCCGCCTGCTTCAACTCTGTGAGACCAGCCGAACGGGCGGCATTCTGGCCGCCCCGGTTCGCGATACCATGAAACGCGCGGAGCCGGGCAGGGCGGCTATTGCCCATACCGTCGAACGCAACGATTTATGGCATGCGCTGACGCCACAATTTTTCCCTCGCGAACTGCTTGTTGATTGCCTGACGCGGGCGCTTAATGAAGGGGCGACCATCACCGATGAAGCCTCGGCGCTGGAGTACTGCGGCTTTCATCCTGAGCTGGTCGCCGGACGAGCTGATAATATTAAAGTGACGCGCCCGGAAGACCTGGCGCTGGCCGAATTTTACCTTACCCGTTCCCGACACCAGGAGAAGGCTTAATGCGAATTGGACACGGTTTTGACGTACACGCTTTTGGCGGTGAAGGCCCCATCATCATCGGCGGCGTGCGCGTACCTTATGAAAAAGGGCTGCTGGCGCATTCCGACGGCGACGTCGCGCTGCACGCGCTGACCGATGCGCTGTTGGGCGCGGCGGCGCTGGGCGACATCGGCAAGCTGTTCCCGGATACCGACCCGGCCTTTAAGGGGGCCGATAGCCGCGAACTGCTGCGCGAAGCGTGGCGGCGCATCCAGGCAAAAGGCTTTACCCTTGGCAACGTTGACGTCACCATCATCGCCCAGGCGCCGAAAATGCTGCCGCATATTCCCCAGATGCGCATCTTTATTGCTGAAGACCTCGGCTGCCATATGGACGATGTTAACGTCAAAGCCACCACCACTGAAAAGCTGGGCTTTACCGGCCGTGGCGAAGGCATCGCCTGTGAAGCGGTGGCGCTGCTGCGTAAGGCTGAGAAATGATCGCTTTTGACGAACTCACTTATCTGCATGGAAAACCGCTGAGCCAGGGGCTGCTAAAAGCCAATCCGGAAGACTTTGTGGTGGTTGAGGATCTCGGCTTTGCGCCCGATGGCGAAGGCGAACATGTGCTGGTGCGTATTCTGAAAAACGGCTGCAATACCCGTTTTGTCGCTGACGCGTTGGCCAAATTCCTTAAAATTCATGCGCGCGAAGTGAGCTTTGCCGGGCAGAAAGACAAACATGCGGTGACTGAACAGTGGCTGTGCGCCCGAGTGCCGGGCAAAGAGATGCCCGACCTGAGCAAATTCCAGCTTGAAGGCTGTCAGGTACTGGAGTACGCGCGCCATAAGCGCAAGCTGCGCCTCGGGGCGCTGAAGGGGAACCAGTTTACGCTGGTGCTGCGCGAAATCAGCGATCGCGACGATGTCGAAACGCGTTTACAGGCGATTGCTGAGCATGGCGTACCCAACTATTTTGGCGCCCAGCGCTTCGGTATCGGCGGCAGTAACCTGCTGGGGGCGCTGCGCTGGGCCGAGAGCGGCGCGCCGGTGCGCGATCGCAATAAACGCAGTTTTTGTTTGTCGGCGGCCCGCAGCGCATTGTTTAATCAACAGGTTGGTATTAGATTAAAAAAACCGGAATTTAATCAGGTTGTTGATGGCGATGCGCTACAATTAGCGGGGCGCGGAAGCTGGTTCGTTGCGACCTCTGAAGAACTGACGGAGCTCCAGGCGCGGGTAAATAATCGCGAACTGATGATTACCGCTGCGCTTGTAGGTAGCGGCGACTGGGGCAGCCAGCGGGACGCGCTGGCCGCCGAACAGGCGGCCGTCGTTGAAGAGACGCAGCTACAGACGCTGCTGGTGCGTGAAAAAGTAGAGGCCGCACGCCGGGCGATGCTGCTTTATCCCCAGCAGATGAGCTGGAACTGGTGGGATGACGTTACCGTTGAACTGCGTTTCTGGCTGCCCGCAGGCAGCTTCGCCACCAGCGTAGTAAGGGAGCTTATCAATACAACGGGTGACTATGCGAATATTGCTGAGTAACGATGACGGGATCCACGCGCCGGGCATTCAGACCCTGGCGAAGGCCTTACGGGAATTCGCTGAGGTTCAGATAGTTGCACCCGATCGTAACCGCAGCGGGGCGTCGAATTCCCTGACGCTGGAGTCTTCGCTACGCACTTTCACTTTCGACAACGGCGATATCGCCGTGCAAATGGGCACGCCGACGGACTGTGTCTACCTCGGCGTCAACGCCCTGATGCGGCCGCGTCCGGATATTGTGGTCTCCGGCATTAACGCCGGGCCCAACCTTGGCGACGACGTCATCTATTCCGGCACCGTTGCCGCCGCCATGGAAGGCCGTCATCTGGGCTTTCCGGCGCTGGCCGTTTCGCTAAACGGCTACCAACACTATGAGACCGCCGCTGCGGTCACCAGCTCGATTCTCCGGGCATTAAGCCGCGAACCGCTGCGTACCGGGCGCATTCTCAATATCAACGTGCCGGATCTTCCGCTTGATCAGATAAAAGGTATTCGCGTTACCCGCTGCGGCAGCCGCCATCCTTCCGATCAGGTCATTCCGCAGAAAGATCCGCGCGGCAATACGCTGTACTGGATCGGTCCTCCGGGGGAAAAGTACGACGCCGGTCCGGATACCGACTTTGCCGCGGTGGATGAAGGCTATGTCTCGGTCACGCCGCTCCATGTCGATTTAACCGCCCACAGCGCGCATGAGGTGGTTAGCGGCTGGCTCGATCGCGTTGGGGTTGATACACAATGGTAAGCAAACGTGTTGAAAGTCTTCTCAATCAGCTTCGCACTCAGGGCATTGTCGACGAGCGCGTGCTGGACGCTATCGCGCAGGTGCCGCGAGAAAAGTTTGTTGATGAAGCCTTTGAACATAAGGCGTGGGAAAACACGGCATTGCCGATTGGCCAGGGGCAAACTATTTCGCAGCCCTATATGGTGGCGAGGATGACCGAGCTTCTGACGCTTACGCCGGAGTCAAGGGTGCTGGAAATCGGCACCGGCTCTGGTTATCAGACGGCAATTCTGGCGCACCTCGTGCACCACGTTTGCTCGGTCGAGCGTATTAAGAGCCTGCAGTGGCACGCGCGCCGTCGTCTGAAACAACTTGATTTACATAATGTTTCAACCCGTCACGGTGATGGATGGCAGGGTTGGCAGGCACGCGCGCCGTTTGACGCGATTATTGTGACCGCAGCGCCGCCGGAAATCCCGGCCGCACTGCTGGCGCAATTAGACGATGGCGGCGTGCTGGTGCTGCCGGTAGGCGAAGAGCACCAGTTTTTAAAGCGCATCCGTCGACGCGGCAATGAGTTTGTCATTGACACCGTCGAGGCCGTGCGCTTTGTTCCCCTCGTTAAAGGGGAGCTGGCCTGAACCGGATTATTCCAGGTTTTTTTGCCTGCATTTAGGCATAGGGTGGACGCATTTTTCGTGTCCTGGCCGGGCACCGTCCGGTGAGCAAGATATTGGTAGTTAACATATTCCTGGGGGATAAATGAGCGCGGGAAGCCCAAAATTTACCTTAAGCCGCATTGCGGCTTTGTCACTGGTGTCACTCTGGCTGGCAGGCTGCAGCAGTTCCAACAATCCGCCTGCGCCGGTCAGCACGGCTGGCGGGGCTTCGTCTTCGGGCACCAATTCCGGGATGCTGATTACGCCTCCGACCAATACCGCGCCGCAGGCTCGTCCGGTACAAACTCAGCCGGTACAGACGCAGCCTGTGCAGATCCAGCCGATGGCTCAGGAGCCTGTGCAAACGGTAAACGGCAAAATCGTCTACAACCGTAAGTATGGGGATATTCCGAAAGGTAGCTATACCGGCGGCAGCACCTATACTGTTAAACGCGGCGACACGCTATTCTACATTGCGTGGGTTACCGGGAACGATTTCCGCGACCTGGCGCAGCGCAATAATATCCCGGCACCGTACGCTTTGAACGTCGGTCAGACGTTACAGGTTGGCAATGCATCCGGCCAGCCGATTACCGGTGATAATCCTGTTGCCCAGGCGAGCGTGAAGGCCAGTAATGGTGGAATGTTGAGCGCAAATTCTGCACAAAAATCCACCGCGGTAGTTGCGTCACAACCAACTATTACGTATTCTGAATCTTCAGGTGAACAGAGTGCTAATAAGATGTTGCCGAACAACAAGCCCGCGACGACGACAACCGTCGCGCCAGTTACGGCTCCAGCTGTCAGCACCACCCAATCGACTGCAAGCAGTACGTCTACCAGTTCGCCGATCTCTTCATGGCGCTGGCCGACTGATGGCAAGGTTATCGAGAACTTTAGTGGGGCCGAAGGTGGCAATAAAGGTATTGATATTGCAGGCAGTAAAGGACAGGCTATTGTCGCGACCGCAGATGGGCGCGTCGTCTATGCCGGTAACGCACTGCGCGGTTACGGTAATCTTATTATCATCAAACATAACGATGATTACCTGAGCGCCTACGCCCATAACGATACGATGCTCGTAAAAGAGCAACAAGATATCAAGGCGGGGCAGAAGATCGCTACCATGGGTAGCACAGGTACTAGTTCGACACGATTGCATTTTGAAATTCGTTACAAGGGGAAATCCGTCAACCCGCTGCAGTATTTACCGCAGCGATAATTTGGCAAAGTACGGATAGCTCAGTATTGCTAAGAAAGGCGCCAGGGCGGCAACGATGTCTTCTTTAACGGGGCATAAAGGTTATCGTCCGGGCGTCCTTCGAGTGATATTTAGCCAAAGTGCTTTGCTCAGGGATCACGGGTAGGAGCCATCTTTATGAGTCAGAATACGCTGAAAGTTCATGATTTAAATGAAGACGCGGAATTTGATGAGAACGGAGTCGAGGTTTTTGACGAGAAAGCCTTAGTTGAAGAGGAACCCAGTGATAGCGATCTGGCTGAGGAAGAGCTTCTTTCGCAGGGAGCAACCCAACGGGTGCTTGATGCGACGCAGCTTTATCTCGGAGAGATTGGTTATTCCCCACTGCTGACTGCCGAAGAAGAGGTTTATTTTGCCCGTCGCGCGCTGCGTGGTGACGTTGCATCACGCCGCAGGATGATCGAAAGTAACCTGCGTCTGGTTGTCAAGATTGCCCGCCGTTACGGCAATCGTGGTCTGGCTCTGCTGGACCTGATTGAAGAAGGTAACCTGGGGCTGATTCGCGCAGTTGAGAAGTTTGACCCGGAACGTGGGTTCCGTTTTTCAACTTACGCGACCTGGTGGATTCGCCAAACGATTGAACGGGCAATTATGAACCAAACCCGTACCATTCGTTTACCTATCCACATCGTCAAAGAGCTGAACGTCTATCTGCGTACCGCGCGCGAGTTGTCCCACAAGCTGGACCACGAGCCGAGCGCCGAAGAGATAGCCGAACAGCTGGATAAGCCAGTTGATGACGTAAGCCGCATGCTGCGTCTGAACGAGCGCATTACCTCAGTGGATACTCCGCTGGGTGGCGACTCGGAAAAAGCGCTGCTGGACATCCTGGCCGATGAAAAAGACAACGGCCCGGAAGACACCACGCAGGACGATGATATGAAACAAAGCATCGTCAAATGGCTGTTCGAACTGAACGCCAAGCAGCGTGAAGTGCTGGCTCGTCGCTTTGGCCTGCTGGGCTATGAAGCCGCGACGCTTGAGGATGTTGGCCGTGAAATTGGCCTGACCCGCGAACGCGTGCGTCAGATCCAGGTTGAAGGTCTCCGCCGTCTGCGGGAGATTCTGCAAAGCCAGGGGCTGAACATCGAAGCGCTGTTCCGCGAGTAAGACACCTTTCGTTAAAAAGGCTCAATCGTTTTTCGATTGGGCCTTTTTCTTTTTCAGCGTCTGCTCTCTATATCCGGGCCGTTTCGTGGAGATGCAGCCAGCTTATCTCCCCCTCCTGCTGGCGGAAAAGCGCCGTTGACCAGCGCGCCGTATCCGCTTTGCCGGGTAAAACGTGCGTTTCCCGATATATCACCGCGGCCCCATCGTGCCATTCGGCAAGCATCGCGGCGCTATCAATGACGATTTTTAAGCCGGGGCGGCTGGCGCGAGCCCCTTGAAAAAAAGCGCTGACCGCCTGCTGGTCCATGCGTGTCCCGTTAATCGGGATCATGGTAAATTCCGCGCTGAAGCGCTGCATTAACCCTTCGATGCTGCCAGTTCCCTGATTCAGCCAGGCTTCAATGGCCACATGGGCGGCAATGACTTCTTCAATATAGCGACTCATTTGTTCTCCGTTTTACCGTGCAGGCGCATGATTATCGCCCGGTTATCAAATCTAAGGCAGCGCAGCAGCGGCAGCAGCGTAAAAATAGCGGCGGCGATAAACACGCCACGCCAGGCCTGCGGTGCTGGCCAGTAAAGCAAAAATGCGCTCAATAACCCCGCCAGCAGCGCAGCGCCAATCAGGAAACTCAGCTGACGATTGAGGTTCCACAGCGCGCTGGCGTCCGGCATATCGCAGTTAGCCACATTAAGAAACGCGCTGCTTTGGGCCGTACTGCTGCACAGACTGCCGCCTGCGCCCATTAAGACAAATGCCGCGATCAGCGTGCTGCTGGCGGTTGGTGAATTAACGCTGGCCAGCGCGACGATCCCGGCGGCCTGAAGCAGGCAGCCGGCCGCAATCAGAGGGCGGGGGCCGAGACGATTAAAATAGCGACCGGTCGTGACGATCGCCACGAAAGAGGCCAGTGACCAGGGCAGCATCAGGGCGCCGATAGCGGAGGGTGACAACCCCGTTACGCTTTGCAAATAAAACATCCCGACGACGTTAATTCCGATAAACGTCCCCGGCACGCAGAGATACACCAGCATAGAAAAACGCAGCAGCGGGTCACGCAGTAAAGCGAGCGGTAATAAACCTCCCGCTCGCACAACGCTTCTCTCTTCTTTTAGCCACAACGCTGCCAGCGCTAACGTCAGAAGGGCTATCGGCAGGCTGGCAAGGAAGACCCAGCGCCAGCTAAGTGATTGCACCAGAAGACCTCCCAGCGCCGGGGAGCACGCCGGCGCCAGTAGCCCGACCAGCATCACCGCGGCAGAGAGCTTTGCCCGCTCGTGAGTCTTAAACTGCTGCCAGGTTAATGCCTGACCTATTGGAATCAACAGTCCACCGCCCATTCCCTGCAGGACGCGCCACAGAACCAGATTTAGCAATGAGTCGGCCATCCCTGTTGCCAGCGCGCCGATGCTAAACAGGCTGAGCGAAAGCAGAAACACCCGTCGGGCGCCAAACCGCTGGCTGAGCCTGGCGCTAAACGGCAGCACCAGGGTGAGTCCTGCAATATAGCCATTGCTGACCCACGCCAGTTCGCCTGGCGACGCGTGCAGCGTCCGGCTCATCGCCGGAAAAGCGACGCTGGCGATAAACATATTGATTAAGTCGAGAAAGAAACCCAGCAGAAAAAGGGTTGCGACCTTGTTGCGATACGTCATTGATTACTCTCCCCATGAAGGCCGCTACTGTAAACCTCAGCATCAGGGCGAATAAACGCGACATTCGGATATATACTGTCTGAAATTTTTTGACAATGAGCGATATGATGCTGAACCTGCAGCGGATGACCATGTTTGTGGCGGTGGTGGAGAGCGGCAGTTTTACCGCGGCGGCGGCGGCCCTCGGGCAAACCAAGGCCGTGGTCAGTTTTAACGTCAGGCAGCTGGAGAGCGAGCTGGGCGTTACGCTGCTGTTGCGATCGACCCGACGGCTTACGCTGACTGAAGCCGGGTCGCTGTTTTATCAGCGTGGCCTCGCGCTGCTGAAGGCAGCGGAAAATCTGCAGGACGACGTCCGGGGCAGCCATGTGGGATTGAGCGGCGAATTGCGGGTTGCGACCACGGCAGAATATGGTGCTCAGGTGATTGTTCCGGCGCTGGCGGCGTTCAGCCTGCGGCATCCAGCGCTCCGCGTGCGGCACGTTTCTTCTTCTCACCACGCAGATTTAATCTCAGATCGTGTTGATGTGGCGATTCGTCTCGGGACGCTGGCGGATTCACGTTACCGCGCGGCGCTGATCTCGCGCTTTGCTATCGTACCAGTCGCCTCTCCGGCGTGGCTGGCGCAGCATCCGGTGAAGACGCTAGAGGATCTGGCCCATTCCGCGTGGATTATTCATGAACGTTTGACGACGCCGCTGCGCTGGCAGCTCAGCGGGCCGCAGGAACGGTGTATCCCGTTTGAAATTAAAAAGGCGCCAAGGATATCGGCGGATAGCGCCAGCGCGCTGATGGCTTTTGCGTTGGCGGGGAGCGGCGTCGCGCTGCTCCCCGAATGGCTGGCGGCCGCTGCGCTGGCGGATAACGCCCTCGTGCGGATTATGCCAGAATTCCGCTTCCCGTCTCAGGGAGTGTATGCGGTTTATCCGGACGCGCAGCATGTTCCCGCCAGGGTTCGGGCGTTTATTGATTTTCTCCGCGAGCGTTTGGGTTAGCGCTCTTGCGCCATCAGCTTATGGATGAGTTGCGAAAACTGGCGGCGCTCTTCATCACTGAGACGGCCTAAAAACTCTTCATCAACGGCGTTACCCAACGGCATAGAGCTTGCCAGCAGCGCTTCGCCTTCGGCGGTTAAATAGACAAACCGCCGGCGTTTGTCCGCCGGATCGTGTTCGCGACGAACCAACCCCCGGCTTTCCATACGGCTCAGCATTTCCGCCAGCGTCGCTTTGGTGCTGACCGCCGCTTCCGTTAACGTCACCTGTTCGATGCCGGGATGCTCGGCAATTGAACGCATTACCGCATACTGCGGTTTGGTCAGGTCCGGCAGTTCGTGCTGCCAGCGAGCGGTGTGCTGCTGAAAAAGCTGGCGCAACAGGTGGAACGCCTCGTTTCTTAACTCCATGACAACTCCGTAATCAAACCGTCGATTCTATGATAGCCGTTCGCACGGGGATTTAGCATTTTTCCTTTTTTGATTAAAAATGCGGCCGTATACGAACGAACTTGCATGGATAGCCCTACAAGAGTAGCTTTAATAAAAACGTTCGTATACGAACAAAGTGTGAGGCGATGATGAAGCTAATTGTTGGGATGACCGGAGCGACAGGCGCTCCGTTGGGGGTTGCGCTGCTTAAAGCGCTGCGTGAGATGCCGGAAGTGGAAACGCATCTGGTGATGTCAAAGTGGGCCAAAACGACCATTGAGCTGGAAACGCCTTACAGCGCCCGTGAAGTCGCCGCACTGGCCGATTTCTCCCATAGCCCGGCGGATCAGGCCGCCGTCATCTCATCAGGTTCATTTCGCACCGACGGCATGATTGTTATTCCCTGCAGTATGAAAACGCTGGCGGGTATTCGTGCCGGTTATGCCGAGGGGCTGGTTGGCCGGGCCGCGGACGTGGTGCTGAAAGAGGGGCGTAAGCTGGTACTGGTACCGCGCGAAATGCCGTTAAGCACCATCCATCTGGAAAACATGCTGGCCCTGTCACGCATGGGGGTGGCAATGGTGCCGCCCATGCCCGCTTATTACAACCATCCTAAAACCATTGAGGACGTCACGGACCACGTTGTCACGCGAGTGCTGGATCAGTTCGGTCTGGAGTATCACAAAGCGCGCCGCTGGAGCGGGTTACGGGCGGTAGAGAATGTTTCACAGGAGAATGAATAATGGCTTTTGATGATTTGCGCAGCTTTTTGCAGGCGCTGGACGACCAGGGGCAACTGCTGAAAATTAGCGAAGAGGTTAACGCGGAACCGGATCTGGCCGCCGCGGCGAACGCCACCGGACGCATCGGCGATGGCGCGCCGGCGCTTTGGTTCGATAATATTCGCGGATTTACCGATGCTCGCGTAGCAATGAATACTATCGGTTCCTGGCAGAACCACGCTATCTCGCTGGGCTTGCCGCCGAATACGCCGGTGAAAAAGCAGATCGACGAGTTTATTCGCCGTTGGGATAAGTTTCCGGTAACGCCGGAGCGGCGGGCAAATCCGGCGTGGGCGGAAAATAGCGTCGACGGTGAAGACATTAATCTGTTTGATATTCTGCCCTTGTTCCGTCTTAACGACGGCGACGGTGGTTTTTATCTCGATAAAGCCTGCGTGGTTTCGCGCGATCCCCTCGACCCGGATAATTTTGGCAAGCAAAACGTCGGCATTTACCGTATGGAGGTGAAGGGTAAACGTAAGCTCGGCCTCCAGCCGGTGCCCATGCATGATATCGCCTTACATCTGCACAAAGCGGAAGAGCGCGGTGAAGATCTGCCGATCGCCATTACCCTGGGCAACGATCCGATTATTACTCTGATGGGCGCTACGCCATTGAAATACGATCAGTCGGAATATGAGATGGCGGGCGCGCTGCGGGAAAGCCCGTACCCTATCGCCACCGCGCCGCTGACCGGCTTTGACGTGCCGTGGGGCTCAGAGGTCATCCTCGAAGGGGTGATTGAGAGCCGCAAGCGTGAAATCGAAGGTCCGTTCGGTGAATTTACCGGCCACTATTCTGGCGGCCGTAATATGACGGTGGTGCGTATCGATAAGGTTTCATACCGTAGCAAGCCGATTTTCGAGTCTCTCTATCTTGGTATGCCGTGGACCGAAATTGACTACCTGATGGGCCCGGCCACCTGCGTGCCGCTGTATCAGCAACTGAAGGCCGAATTCCCCGAAGTGCAGGCGGTCAACGCAATGTACACCCACGGCCTGCTGGCGATTATCTCCACCAAAAAACGCTACGGCGGCTTTGCCCGCGCGGTTGGCCTGCGCGCGATGACCACCCCGCACGGCCTGGGCTACGTGAAGATGGTGATTATGGTTGATGAAGATGTGGATCCGTTCAACCTGCCGCAGGTGATGTGGGCGCTCTCTTCAAAGGTCAACCCGGCGGGGGACCTGGTGCAGTTGCCGAATATGTCGGTACTTGAGCTTGATCCCGGCTCCAGCCCGGCGGGAATTACCGACAAATTAATTATCGACGCCACCACGCCGGTTGCGCCGGATCTCCGCGGCCACTACAGCCAGCCGGTACAGGATCTTCCTGAAACCAAAGCCTGGGCTGAAAAACTGACCGCCATGCTGGCCAACCGTAAATAAGGAGGAAAAGATGATTTGTCCACGTTGCGCCGATGAACATATTGAAGTGCTGGCAAAATCGCCGGTAAAAGATGTCTGGACGGTATTTCAGTGCCAGCACTGTTTCTATACCTGGCGCGATACTGAACCGCTACGCCGCACCAGCCGCGAACATTATCCGGAAGCGTTTCGCATGACGCAGAAGGATATTGATGAATCGCCGATGGTGCCGAGTATTCCGCCGCTGCTGGCGGAAGATAAACGATAAAATAAACGGGCCCGCTCAGTCGGGCCTTTTTTATTTGTTTGGTTAATCAATGCAAAATATTTATTAATTAATCTTTCAAATGTCAAAATGGTTGATAGAGCAGATACGTTTGCGAGCCTTCTTCCAGTTTATAATAAAATCAACGGGTTTGATAAATTACCGATAAGTTTTGCGGCCGGGGAAATATAGAATAGCGGCGGGTGCTTGAGGCTATCTGGCTTTGAGCATTGACAAGGATTCAGATAGACGAAAGCCCCAGGAGATATTTCTATCAACTGAGGCTGACGGATGAACCTGAACAATTCAGATGTTAGTCTCTTCTTTGCAGGGAGGCAAGACATGCTGACAAAATATGCCCTTGTGGCAATCGTCGTACTGTGTATTACGGTACTGGGATTTACGCTTTTGGTGCGCAGCTCGCTGTGCGAACTCAGTATTAAAGAGCGTAGTATGGAGTTTAAAGCTGTTCTCGCTTACGAATCGAAGAAATAGCATCAGCGCGGGGGCAACCCCGCGTATTGGTTGTCAGGATGCATCCTCTCGCACCCAGTTTGCATTTGTTAAAACGGCAGCACCGCAAAGTGCTGCCGTTTTTTCACTTTAAAAGGAACTACACCAGGCTTTTCAGACGATAGAGCCACTCCAGCGCCTGGCGCGGAGTCAGCGAGTCCGGGTCAAGATTCTCCAGCGCTTCAACCGCGGGCGAGGTCTCTTCCGGAGCAGAAAGCAGCGACATCTGGGTACCGTCCACCTGCGTGGCGGCAGCGCTCGGCGCGATGCTCTCCAGTTCGCGCAGCTTCTGCCGCGCGCGTTTAATCACCTCTTTCGGCACACCGGCCAGCGCGGCAACCGCCAGGCCATAGCTCTTACTCGCCGCACCATCCTGCACGCTGTGCATAAAGGCAATGGTATCGCCGTGCTCCAGCGCATCAAGATGGACGTTGGCCACGCCTTCCATTTTCTCCGGCAGCTGGGTTAGCTCGAAGTAGTGGGTGGCAAACAGGGTCAAGGCCTTGATCTTATTCGCCAGATTTTCCGCGCAGGCCCACGCCAGCGACAGGCCATCGTAGGTCGAGGTGCCACGACCGATTTCATCCATCAGCACCAGACTATGCTCGGTGGCGTTATGCAGAATATTGGCGGTTTCGGTCATCTCTACCATAAAGGTTGAGCGGCCGCTGGCCAGGTCATCCGCCGCACCGACACGGGTGAAAATACGATCGATAGGGCCGATTTCGACTTTATCCGCCGGAACGTAGCTGCCGATATACGCCAGCAGGGCGATCAGCGCGGTCTGACGCATATAGGTACTTTTACCGCCCATATTCGGGCCGGTGATAATCAACATTCTCCGCTGCGGAGCGAGGTGCAGAGGGTTAGCGATAAAAGGCTCTTTCAGTACCTGCTCAACCACCGGATGGCGGCCTTCGCTAATACGAATGCCCGGTTTATCGCTGAAGGTCGGGCAGCAGTAGTTGAGGGTCTCGGCGCGCTCGGCAAGGTTCACCAGCACATCGAGCTCCGCCAGCGCGCTGGCGCTCTGCTGCAGGTCGCCAAGATGCGGTAGCAGTAAATCGAAAAGCTCATCGTACAGCTGCTTTTCCAGCGCCAGCGCTTTCCCTTTGGAGGTCAGAACCTTATCTTCATACTCCTTCAGCTCAGGAATAATATAGCGCTCGGCGTTCTTAAGGGTCTGGCGACGGACGTAATGGATCGGTGCATGCTGGCTCTGACCGCGGCTAATCTGGATGTAGTAGCCGTGAACGGCGTTGTAGCCGACCTTCAGCGTATCCAGCCCCAGACGCTCGCGCTCGCGAATTTCCAGCTTGTCGAGGTAATCGGTCGCGCCATCGGCCAGACCACGCCACTCATCCAGCTCCGCGTTGTAGCCGGGGGCGATAACGCCGCCGTCGCGAACCAGCACCGGCGGCGCATCGATAATCGCCCGTTCAAGCAGGTCGCGTAGTTCGTTAAACTCGCCCATTTTCTCGCGAAGCCGCTGTACCGGCGCGCAGTCGACGTCTGCCAGCATCGCACGCAGCGCAGGCAGCTGCTGGAATGCGTGACGCATACGGGCTAAATCTCGTGGACGAGCTGTGCGCAGCGCCAGGCGAGCCAGTATACGTTCAAGGTCGCCAACCTGACGGAGTATCGGCTGCAGTTCAGTGTAATGCTCCTGCAGCGCGCCAATGGTCTGCTGGCGCTCTACCAGTACTGCGGTGTCGCGCGCCGGCATATGCAGCCAGCGCTTAAGCATACGGCTGCCCATCGGAGTGACGGTGCAGTCGAGTACCGAAGCCAGAGTATTATCAAAGCCGCCGGCCAGGTTCTGGGTTATCTCCAGGTTGCGGCGAGTAGCGGCATCCATAATGATGCTGTCCTGCTGGCGTTCCATGGTGATGGAACGGATGTGCGGCAATGACGTACGCTGGGTGTCTTTGACATATTGCAGCAGGCAGCCGGCGGCACACAGGCCGCGCGGGGCGTTTTCAACGCCGAATCCGACCAGATCGCGCGTACCGAACTGGAGATTGAGCTGCTGGCGCGCGGTGTCGATTTCGAATTCCCACAGCGGACGACGGCGCAAGCCTCGGCGCCCCTCAATCAACGAGGATTCGGCAAAGTCTTCCGCGTACAGCAGTTCGGCGGGATTGGTGCGCTGGAGCTCCGCCGCCATCGTCTCGCGGTCAGCGGGTTCGCTCAGGCGAAAACGTCCGGAGCTAATATCGAGGGTGGCGTAGCCAAAACCTTTACTATCCTGCCAGATGGCGGCCAGCAGATTATCCTGACGTTCCTGCAGCAGCGCTTCATCGCTGATAGTTCCGGGGGTCACAATGCGAACGACTTTGCGTTCAACCGGCCCTTTAGTGGTCGCCGGATCGCCAATCTGTTCGCAAATGGCCACCGACTCCCCCTGATTAACCAGCTTGGCGAGATAGTTCTCCACCGCATGATGCGGGATCCCGGCCATCGGAATCGGTTCGCCTGCGGAAGCGCCGCGTTTGGTCAGCGAGATATCAAGCAGCTGCGATGCGCGTTTCGCATCGTCATAGAAGAGTTCGTAAAAATCACCCATCCGGTAAAACAGCAGGATCTCCGGATGCTGGGCTTTCAGCTTGAGATACTGCTGCATCATGGGCGTATGGGCGTCAAGATTCTCTAGTGTACTCATCAGTTTTGATGTCCATTTACTTAAGTTTTAATGAGTTAGCGGATTTTATTGTTTTCATGACGTCACGCTGCGGCTCATTGGTTCCCGTGAAATTGTGCTTTTCTTTTCATTGACTCATGAGCCGCATGATAACGGAGTCTTCTGGCCAGGAAAACAAGAAGCGGCAACGGCGTGGTGCGGAAAGATTCTCCGGTTGTGTCTACGTATGACCCGCAGAAAGAGCTGATAACTTCTTTGTTAAAAAATTGTGATCTATGTTAAAATTATTTTACGGTGAATTCATGGCACCTATAATTTATTAATTACCTGGCGTAATTTGTTTTTAGGATATATCTCAGTGTTCTGCGAGTTAAATTTCTGACGCGGGATTGTTCGCGAGGTTAAATCTTTTTTTAATTCCCTGCTAAATGTATTTCTTTTTACCCCAAAAATGATTTGTTAGTATTTTTGCCGACCAGGGGATCTGGATTTAATTAAATTATTAATATTAATTAATAGTCTAATTATTGAAACGGATTTTTCGGTGATGCGGAGGGCTGCAGATTGTTGTGAGAATATACCGCAGCAATTTTATAGCTCCTTACTCTTTAGGATAAAAATTTATAACGCAGGAATTTTCTATGAAACTGAATAAAGTTGCTATGGCTGTGGCATTAACTGCTGCTCTCGGCTCTATGTCTGCTCTGGCTGCTGATACAACCAACGGGGTTATCGAGCTTCAGGGTGAACTGGTGAACACTGCTTGTGGTTTGGCCCCGTCGTCCAGCCCGGTAACCGTTGATTTTGGTCAGGTTCCAGTTTCCCTGCTGCAGGGCGGTGGTCAGGCAACTGAAGCTAAAAGCATCGAACTGCAGTACTGCGACACCACCATCGCTAGCAGCGCCGTTGTTTCCTACACCCCGACTTCGGTTAACCCGAACGATCCTACTCTGGCTGCATTCACTTCTGGTACCGCATCCGGCGCGGGTATCGGCCTGAAAGACAGCGCTAGCCAGACTGTGACCTGGGGCGCGCAGACGACTCCGGTCACTCTGGTTGATGGCACCAACACCATTCCTTTCGTGGCCTTCCTGAAAGCGGAAGCTGCTGCGAGCGGTTCTACCACTACCGTTACCGCGGGTGCATTCCAGTCAACGATCAACTTCACTATCGATTATCAATAATCGATTTTGAATTATCGCTCGCGGGGAGGCTTCTCCCCGCGATATTGGAATGGGTGCCAGATAATATGGAATTCTGAGTATGGTTAAGGATACAGAGAAAAAGAGACTGATGACGTTATTCGTATCGGTATTACTCTTCTCCGGACATGCTTTGAGTACTAATTTTACGCCCGGACAGTTGGCGCTTTCGGGGGAGCTGGTTGCTGCCGCCTGCGATATCGATCCCAACTCGCGGGAACTGTGGGTGGATTTCGGTAATATCTCGGCTCGCGATATTAATATGGACCAGGAAGGTAAGCTGATCCGACCTTTTCTGGTGCGCTTAGTCGGCTGCGCCTCTTTCGGTAGCGAAAATCCATCAACGCCCGGTGCCTATGCCACCATCACCTTTACCGGAAATGCTTCGTCGCAAGACCCGACGGTATTAATTCCGGATGGCGAGGGAAAAGGCTTTGGGATACAGATTCGCGATCGCCACGGGGAGATTTTAACTTTTGGAGAACCCTCTTCCGGGTATCTTCTGAGTGATGAGAATAATACGCTGAAATTTACCGCTTCGTTGGTTCCGGTTCAGCAACATATTAAGGCTGGAGATTTTTACGCCGTCACTCGTTTCTTTATGGATTACAACTAGAAATAAGCCAGCTATTGCTGTTGTAGCTTGTTTGTCGCGCACGATATTTTACTGAATGATTCGGGATGAATAGTCATGTCAGCAGAACTAAAAATAAAAATAATCCTCTCTCAGATCCTTTTTTTCTGCTGTGCTTCTGTGGCTTGCGCCTCCACTGATGTGGAATTCAACACCGACGTCTTGGATGCCGCCGACCGCGACAATATCGATTTAACGCGTTTCGCCACCGACAACTATGTGCCACCGGGCGAGTACTTATTAGACATTAAAATAAATGGTCAGGCTGTAGGGCAGCAAAAGGTTCGCTATCTGGCTTCCAAAGACGAGAAGCATACTCAGGCCTGCATTAACGGCGAAATTCTTGCAAGATTGGCATTAAAAGAAGAAGCCCAGCAGAAGGTCGCGCAGCCGTTTGCCGATTGTTATGACCTTCTCAGCCTTCCGGGCGCCACGCTCAGTAACTACGCCGGGGTGCTGGATATCACCATTCCGCAAGCGTGGATGAAATATAACGATCCAAACTGGACGCCGCCTGAGCGCTGGGACCAGGGGATCGGCGGATTTTTGCTCGACTATAGCCTCACCGGCCAATATACCCGCCAGCTTGATATGCACAAGGATTACAGCACCCTGAGCGGATATGGCCAGACAGGCTTCAACCTCGGCGGCTGGCGCGTACGCGGCGAATATCAGACCAGCTACTACAGCGCGACGCATCAATTTGATTTCGATATGAATCAGTTCTACGCCTATCGTCCGCTGCCGATGATGGCGGCAAAACTGACGGCAGGGGAGATCTATCTTGATTCGCAGGTTTTCGACACCGTTCGTTTTACCGGGCTGAATCTCGCCAGCGATGAGCGTCAACTGCCGCCAAACCTGCAGGGCTACGCGCCGGAAATCCGCGGTCTGGCAAAGACCAACGCTAAGGTGACGGTGAAGCAGAGCGGACGCATCATTTATGAAACGACGGTGCCTGCCGGGCCGTTTAATATTCAGGATTTACGGAGCTCGGTGCGCGGTACGCTGGATGTTCAGGTGGAAGAGCAGGACGGCTCCATCTCCACATTCCAGGTTAACACTGCCAATATTCCTTATCTTACGCGTCCAGGCTACGTGCGCTACAACGTCGCTATCGGTGCGCCGTCCCGCTATAGCCATAAAATTCAGGGGCCAGGTTTCGCTTCCGGTGATTTCTCCTGGGGGATCACCAATGCCTGGTCGCTCTACGGCGGGTTGCAGAGCGCAGGGGCCGAATATACCGCGGTTTCCGCCGGTATCGGTCGCGATCTCAGCGTCTTCGGCGCGCTCTCGCTGGATGCCACGGAATCTTACAGTCAGCAGTCGAACCAAAAGCGACTGAAAGGAACCTCGTTTAAGCTGAGCTATGCGAAAACCTTCGACGAATATAACAGTTCAATTACCTTCGCCGGATATCGCTTCTCGCAGGAGGACTTCCGTTCTTTCTCGCAGTATCTCAACGAGCGTTATGAGGGGTACGACAGTCTTGGCCGTGAAAAAGAAGTTTATACCATCACCGGTAATAAAACTTTCTGGGCCGATGAGCCAGGTAAGGCGACAACCGTCTTTCTGACCTATACCCACCAGAATTACTGGAACAGAAGCAGCCAGGATCGCTACGGCATCTCGTTAGGACGCTCGTTTAACGTCGGTAATATTCGCGGGATCACCACCAATATTTCGGCCTATCGTTCTGATTATGAAGGTCGGAAGGACGACTCTATTGCTCTCTCACTTTCTATTCCGGTTGGCGATAGTAAATGGAGCGGCCTGGACGTGCAGACCAATAACGGTAAAACCAGCCCGATGCTCTCGTATACCGATAGCAGCGACTATAACAACCTGTGGCGGCTGCGTGCGGGAGCGAGCCAGAGCGGTTATGCCAACGTCGACGGCTATTATCAGCGCCGCTCGCAGTATGCCGAAATCAACAGTAACGCCAGCTATCAGCAGGATAACTATCTCTCCCTGAGCAGCACGCTGCGCGGCGGATTCACCGCCACCCGGCACGGCGCGGCGCTCCACAACAGCGGTGCGACGCTCAATACGGCCCGCGTTATGGTGAATACCAACGGTATCGGCGACGTTCCGCTTAATGACGGTAAATCAAGAACCAATAATTTCGGCATCGCCGTTATTCCGGACATCGTGAGCTACAACAGCTTTGACACCCGAGTCGACGTGGATGCGATGTCGGAATCCATCGAACCAGCAAAAGCTATCAGCACCGCCACGCTGACCGAAGGCGCCATTGGCTATCAGACCTTTGGCATGGCGAAGGGCGAAAAAATGATGGGCATTATTCGGTTGGCTGATGGCACCTATCCGCCGTTCGGCGCTGAGGTGATTAACGACGATGGCGTAAGCGTATCCATGATTATGGAGGGCGGGCAGGGATGGCTGGCAGGGGTTAATCCTCAGGAGCTGCTAAGCGTCGTTTGGGGCGGGAAAAAGCAGTGTCAGATCGCTATCCCGCCCACCATAGAGCGTCGTGCGACAGCCGCGCTATTGCCGTGTAAATGACAGTGAAAGTAATAAAAGGTCAAAAATGAGCATAACAAGCAACAAACTCTGCTGGATGGGCGCTCTGATGCTGGCGGCGGTAAGCGGTACCGCTCAGGCAGGCGTTTCGCTGGACCGCACTCGCCTGATTATCACCGGTAAAGACAGCTCGGCGAGCGCCAATTTAACCAACACCAGTCCGGATATTCCGTTTCTGGCGCAATCCTGGGTCGAGGACAGCAAGGGCAATAAGATTACCTCTCCGCTGGTGGTGCTACCGCCTTTACAGCGTATCAACGGCGGACAAAAAGGGGTGGCGCGGGTCACCAAAACGGATGGCATTAACCAATTACCGCAGGATCGCGAAAGCCTGTTTTATTTAAGCGTGCGCGAAATTCCGCCCAAGCCGGATAAAGCTAATGTCCTGCAGTTAGCCATGCAGTCGCGGATTAAATTATTTTTCCGCCCGACCGCCATTATTCCCAAAAGCAAAAGCGAGATATGGCAGGACCAGGTCGTCTTCCAAAAGAGCGGAAATAAGATGACCGCGCAAAATCCGACGCCCTATTACATCACCATCATTGGCTTATCCCGCGTGAAGGGTGAAAAAATCACCAAATTCCCGGGGATCATGGTTGCGCCGAAGTCCAGCCTGGAATTCAGCGTCACCGATGGCGGCGTGCGAGAGTTTGCCATGATGTATGTGAATGACTATGGCGGCCATCCCGAGCTGAAATATCGCTGTGAAGGAAATACCTGTAAAGCTCTGCCGCCATCGCAGCAAGGGTAATTAAAGAGGAACCTGATGATGAAAACGCGTTTATCGCTTTTAGCACTGTTTGTATTCGGTATCAGTATGCCCGCGTTGGCCGAGGCTGATATTCCGCTACAGCCGCAGCACTATAACCGGGATCATCAGGGGGAAGATGGCGGTAACGTCATATTCAACGGCTCCGTCTATGCCTCACCTTGCGTGCTGGCGCCGCAGAGCCGTCTGCAGATAATTGAGATGGGTGAAATTAGCGCCCGTCGTTTTCATCAGGCAGGCGACCGCAGCCAGCCGGTGCTGGTTCGCGTTGAGCTCAGGGATTGTCTGAAGGGCGCATCGCAGGCGCGGGACAGCATCGCATCAAGAACGACGGGCAATAGCAAGCACCTCTACACCACCGGCGAGCAGGCGGTACAGCTGACCTTTATCGGCGAGTCCGATGAGCACAATCGCCAGCTGCTGCGCCTGACCGGCAGTATTTCTGGCGCCGGTATTCGCCTGCTGGATATCAAAGAGCGGGCGCTGGATATTAACCAAACGCAGCCGCCGTTTATTGTGAAAACCGGCGACAGCAGCCTGACGTTTATTGCCGTGCTGGAGTCGACCGCGCGTAACGTGACCGCGGGTAATTTTAGCGGACTGCTGCGTTTAAAAATGGAGTATCTGTGATGGCGACAATGCTTATCGGGCGGAAATCTTGCGTCACTATTTTACTCTGCGGCGGTTTATTTTCCCTGAACGTCGGTGCGGCGGTTGAAGGGGAAATTACCCCGGTCGGCGGGCCTAAAATGTATAATATTGACGTGGCCAATCAGGATATTACCACTAATAGCCCCGGAGCAATCATTCCTTATGTCTTTTCCCTGGGCGGACAATATGCCGGGGTAGCCAGCTGTACGATTCCGATGGAAGATCAGGCTATTTATTACTCGGCTACCGCATCAATACTGCAGCAGGGAAGCTCACCAGGGTACTTAAAGCTCAATGATTATATGGATGTAAAAATTGAGATTTTTATCCGTGGTTTGCGTAATGATTACTTTGCCGTTCCTTTTAATAATGAATCGAACGGAGCGTATCAGAACAAATGCGTTCCGCCAACGACTCAGTTTAATAACTTTGAGTCCGGCGCCCAGGGGCGGGTAACGTTTATGATTACCAAACCAATTGTCAACGGCGTGAACCTGCTGGGTACAGAAATCGCAAAGCTTTATGGGCGTTTGGGGAATTACAGCGCAGGGATGGGCACTACGCCAATGTCGATTATCTCAATTAATTCCGGGGTGATTACCGTCCCGGATAAATGTGTTGTCAATTCGGGCTCACCGATCACCGTTGATTTCAATACTATCCCCAGCGCGGGTTCCCTGCTTAATGGCAACAACTACAGCCAGTCTGTGCCAATCCAGGTGAAATGCGAAGGGGGAAGCTTTGCAACCGGTAATCTGAATATTCGCCTGGGGATCCAGCAGGCCAATACCGCCAGCTTTAATAGCGATTATTTAGGCACGACTGGCGCCGTCGATCGCTCAAATCTTGGCATTATCCTCAAGGATTCGGGCGGCAATTTAGTTGCGGCGAATAGGTTTTATGACGTCCCGGGTTTTACCAATAACCAGGGAACCTGGAATCTGACGGCCGCGCCGATTGCGAATGCAGGAACCAACGTTCTCGAAGGGGATTTCCAGGCATCGGCCACCGTGGTCGCTGAGTTTCAGTAAGGGGACAGCATGCGTCAATTTATCGCATCAATGGTACTCATAGGTTCGCTATCGGCGGCCACCCCGGCACAGGCTATCGGGGAGCTGATCGGCGGCGATTTAAACTTCAAGGGAACCGTCGTTGCCCATGGTTGCAGTATCGTTCCCTCGTCAAAAAATATCGCCGTAGATTTTGGCGAAATTTCCACCCGTACGCTCTATGCGGAGAGAAAATCCCAACCTAAAGCTTTTGTGATTGAGCTTAAGGATTGCAGTACTGATGTGTTTAATTCCGTTACCGTAACATTTAGCGGCACGGAAAATGCCAACATGAGCGACCGCCTGGCGATAACGCCGATAGCGCCTAACTCTGCCAGCGGCATTGGCATTGGTTTTGAAGAGAATGATGGTACGGCGATTTCACTAAATACGCCGACGACCGCGGTTGCCATTTCCAGTGCCTCCATGCAGTTAAATTTTAAAGCTTTTGTGGAAGGGGAACCGGATGCCTTGAGTAACAAAACTTTGCAAACCGGGGCCTTCCAGGCAACTGCGAATTACACCATAAATTACCAGTAGATTAGATCAAGGATGATTAACTATGAGCCGTCATTTCTTTCTCTACGATAAAAACATCTTTTTCGCGGAAGGCGTGCGTTCGGTGGTGGCCGATCTGGCCGCGCATGAAGACGACTGCGCTTTCTCCAGGCTTGACCAATTCTCACAACTGATCAATACCCTGCGTCAGCCAAAGCAAAAAGATGAACTGCGCTGGATCCTCTGCGATGTCGACAGTTTGCCGGATGAGCGTTTTAATGCGCTCTACACCATTAAAGAGTATTACTGCCGGGAAAATCAGCAGCTGGTAATTTTATTGGGAGAAAATAATATCTCTCTGTTTTTTGCGTTGCATTCTTTGCTGCCGGAAGCGAGCTGGCTATTAAAGAATGAATCGCTGGATAATTTTTTTAAATTTATCGAAAGCGCTGATGCCATGGTGGCGAAGAAAATTTTCTTCAGTCGATCCTTAATTAATTATACTCGACAGAAATGGCTCGCCAGGGATTTTAACAACAGCATCTCCAGCGATGACTGGTGGTTAATGGAAGAAATATTCAAAGGGAAAACGCTGTCACAAATTTCCTCTGAGCAAAAAATTGATGTTCGTCGATTGAGCCGCTGTAAACGCGGGCTGATGAAAAAATTAAACGTAAAAAATAACGTGGAACTGTTTAATATTTTCAAATGCATCGTGGCTACCCCCTGCGTTTAATAACGTACCAGCGATGACATCGCAAGAATTACTGGCAGGTATTTAAGCCAGTAGGTAAGTGTAAGAAAATACATTTCAATATAAATAGTTAAGGATCTAACAAATGAAAAAATTAAGCATGATTGAAGCATCAACAATCATTGGCGGGACCTGCAAGGAAACTTGCACCAGCTCTTACGAGACGGTGGTTGTTGGCGGTATCTCTACCTGTAAACAAGTGACTACCTGTACGGATAAGCACGGTAACTCAACCGTGACCTCCAAAGATGCGCCTGACGGTATGTGTGTTGTACCGAATAGCATCCGTCAGTAATTTCTGATGCGGTACATGGAGGGGGAACCCTCCATGTATTTCTCCGCCGTATTCGCGAGCCTGGTATCAAATGAAGATAAAACCTATTACCGCTGTTGGCTATACATTTCTGGTGGCGTTAATTTCGTCGCTAATTACCGTGCTGTGCTATCACATTTTTGTTTTTAATACATTTTCGCTGGATAGCAGTCAGCCTTCGGCTCTGCGGGAAATTGACAGCGCCACCGTTGCCAGTAGCCCAATCAAGAATGAGAAAAGCATCATTGAAGTGATGTCCTACGGCTGTCACTACTGCGCGTCGAACGAAGAAGAGATCGAAAAATTCGCCGCCACGTTACCGGCGGATAGCGCCTTTGACGTTATCCATATTACGGCCGAAAGAAACGGCCTGGCCATTTATGCGCCGGTTTTCGCCACGCTGGAGGTTATGGGCCTTGAGCGCCAGATGCGCGATCGGGCTTTTAACGCCGTGCTGACCCGCGGTATTAATTTAGCGGATGATGACGCGCTTAACGGCTGGCTGAAAAAAAATGATATTGATGTCGAGAAATACCATCAGATACGCCAAAGTCAGGCCGTTGCCGAGCGCCTGGAATATATGGCGAAAATTACCGAACTCTACGACATTAACGCGACGCCGTTGTTTATTGTTAATAAAAAATACGTGGTTGCGAAGGATCGCCAGTTCCCTGAATTTGCCGACTATATGCGCCAGCTGTTAACGCAGGACAAGGAGTAAGCGTGACGCGTTTTCTCATCGTCTGGAGCGTTTTCAGCGTAAGAAAATGGTTCGCGCAGCTGAGCTGGCGCTACCGGCCTTTTACCGGCTATGGCCAAAAGGCGGTGCGCAGGATCATGCGTTTCACCCCCATGCCGCTGCTGTTGATAGCGGTTCGCGCGCTATGTCGGCTACGGTTATTGGGCCGACACTACCGCGGCCGTACCGCCGTGGCGACGCAAAACTACCGCTGCCTGACGGGCGCCGACGGGCGAATCGATGCCGCATGGATAGCCATGCGCCGTCAGTTGCTGGAAATGGGCGCGACCTGGGGACAGCACCCGGCTACGCTGGCCCAGATGCAGGCGTGCACGCGAGAGCTTGATGCCGTTGTCGCGCCTCTGGTGGCGCAAAAGACGCCGGTCGTCCTCGCGCCGCTGCACTGCGTTTCCGATATTTTAGCGGCGATGGTCGGGGCCGGCGTGACGCCGGGAAAAGCCAGCGTGGTGGTCTCCTCCAGCGCGGAAAGCTACACCGTCGCCAGCCGAAAAATGGGCGGCGTCGCGCTCTCTTACTGCTCAATCCACCAGGATAATACGTCGCTGGCCAGCGAGCTTATGGCGTTAATGACCAATGTATCGGAAGGGCGGGAAAATATGATTATTTTCCCCGACATTCCTGCCGATTACACCGTGCAGACCCATGAAGCGCAGTCCGGGAAAATAAGCTGCCGACTCTTTGGCCGCCCGGCGAAATTACATAGCGGGGTACAGCGATTTTCTCGCATCGTATCGGCGCAGGTGGTTTTTTATCACCTCTATTATCAGCAGGGGATAAAAATAAAGATCTATTCTCCGCTGAGACCAAAAGAGGTCGCGGCAAAGCTACCGACGATGATTGAAAACACCCTGCGTGACTATCCGCAGGACTGGCTTTTGTGGCACAGCCATTCGCTCTATTTTATTAATCACTGATGCATCATCATGAAAAAGATTATCCCTGATATGGTTTTTCAGGAAGAGACCAATGAATGCGGCCTCTCCTGTATTGCGATGCTGGCGCAGACCCAGAATATTCCGTGCTCTCTCCCGGCATTGCGGGAAATTTTCCCCGCATCCGATCATGGGACATCGTTGAGCGATCTATCCGTTATCCTGCAACAGGTCGGCATTGCCACCGCGCCGGTGTTGTTTGACCACGATGAACTCCATGCGCTGCCGTTCCCGTCCATTCTGCACTATGGCGCCAGCCACTATGTCCTGCTGGCCTGGCGCAAAGGGGATTACGTTTGCGTGATGAATCCGGCGATTGGCCAGCAGTGGCTGCCTTTCTCGGCATTAAAAAAAGAGATTAGCGGCTATGCGCTGATCCTCGAAGAATCTCCCGGCGCGATCGCCAGTCCGGATCCGGTTATTGCCGGGGCGCAGCAGGAGATGCCGCGCGCGATGAGCCTGAAGGAGACCGCGGCGGTACCGGGTATCTATAAACTGATGCTATTAACCTTCCTGGTATCGCTAACGCTGTTTTTAATGCCGACGATGGTCAGTCGGGCGATAAACCAGGCCTTCTCAGACGTTCAGAATACGCAGTTTCCTTATTTATGGTTCATCCTCGCTTTTGTCATATCCACGCTGTTAGCGCTGGGGGTGAGGGTGATTAGCGAGCGCTTTATCCGCCGCTTTGTCCTCCTCAAGAGCGATATCGGTTTTTCCCGCTTGCTGAATAATCCGCTGCGTTTTTTTGAAAAACGCGCGCCGGGGGATGTTTTCAGCCGCTTTATTGCCTGGCAGGGAGGGATGCTGCAAAAAATCGAGCTGGATAACGGACTCCGCTCGGACTGGATAATCTGCGTTATCGCTATCGGCATTATGTTCTGGATCTCACCGGTGCTGGCGCTCATTTCCGCTGCGGGCATTGTCGTGATGGGGCTGATCAGCGTCTGGGCGATATTCCGCGACCGCTGGTATACGCAGCAGCTGCAGTTGAAAAGCGCGACGCTGAATGACTTTTTCATGGAAACCCTTCAGGGGGTGTTAACCATTAAAACTGCCGGACTGGAAACGCAGCGCAAAGCGCAGTTTGCCCGTTTGTCACACGACCTTTTCACCTGCCTTCAGCGGCAGAAAGTTTACCAGCAGGTAAAAGAAGGTCTGTATCAGCTCACCGGCAGCCTCGAGATGGTGGTCTTTATGCTGGTGGTGCTGCCGCTGGTGAGCGCAAAGCTTATCTCGCTGGGCGACTTTTTTGCCTATAGCTTTTTACGGCAGATTTTTACCTCTTACGTCACGCGGATATTCTATGCCGTGATCCGTAAATCGCAGCTGCACGTGATTGATACCCGCGCGCAGGGCCTGTTTACCCGTGAGGAACCTGCAACTCCTCAGTTATCTCCGCTGCGTGGGGAGGCGGTTCCACAGCTGGCGTTTGAGGCAGTGAGCTTTCATTACGCTCCGCAAAGCCCGGTGCTGAATGCCGTTGATCTCCGGCTGGAACCCGGCGATCGGGTGGCGATTGTCGGCGATTCCGGCGCCGGAAAAAGTACCCTGCTACGGCTGATGGCCGGGCTTTTTACCGCACAGCATGGGCGCATTCTGCTGGACGGTGAAGAGGCGACCGCCCGCCAGCTGGCCTCGCAGGTATGGCTGCAGAGCCAGGAAGATATTTTGTTTAACGCCTCGGTGCTGCAAAACATCACCCTGTTTGACCCGTGGTACAGCGACAGCGATCGCGGGCGAGTGGAGGCGCTGGTCGATAAAATGGCGCTGGGGCCGGTCGTTCAGGCGCTGCCGGGAGGCATGGAGGCGCTGATCCGCGAGAGCCATTCGGCGCTCTCTTTAGGCCAGCGTCAGCGGCTGATGCTGGCGCGGGCGCTCTACAGCGCCCGGCCTATTTTGCTCTGCGATGAACCGACCGCCAATCTTGATGACGAAACCGCGGAAACGGTGATCGCCGCGCTGTGCCAGCACTGTCGTGAACAGGGCAAAACACTGATCGTGGTAACCCACAGTGCGCCCATTCTGCATCACTTCACGCGGGTATATCGTCTGGATGAAGGCGAGCTGCGCGATATCGCACAGGGAGCGCCGGGCCAATGAGGCGACAATTTTTACGCCGCCGTAAAGCGTGGCTACTTGCGCTGGTCGCGATCCTGGCCATTATCGCCACCGTTTTTTATCAGCGCTCGCTTCCGGCCCAGGCCGAGTCGCTCTACACCGTTGCGCTCGATCGCGGGGATATCGAAAAAGTAGTGCTGGCGAGCGGGACTATTAAACCTGCCGTCCAGGTGAGCGTCGGCGCGCAGGTCAGCGGCCAGCTACGTAAGCTGTACGTGCGCCAGGGCGAGCGGGTACGTAAGGGGCAGCTGTTAGCCGAAATTGACCCGACGCTGCAGCTTTCCGATTTACGCAACGCCACCGCGCAGCTGGCCAGCGCCAGGGCGCAAAAGCTGGCTTCCGAGGCCACGCTGGTACAGTACCGCAAAGCGCTGGCGCGCGAGCAGGCGATGCAGCGCGATGGTTCGGGAGTGAGGAGCGATCTTGAGCAGGCGCAGGCGCAGTATAGCGCGCAGGTCCAGCAGATTGCGGTTAACGAAGCGCAGATCGTACAGGCGGAAATGAGCGTGCAGACCGCCAACGCCAACCTCGGCTACACCCGCATCCTTGCTCCTGTGGATGGTGAAGTGCTGGGCATCGTCACCCGTGAGGGGCAAACCATCGTCTCCTCACAAATCGCGCCGACGATTCTGGTGCTTGCCGACCTCGATAAAATGCAGGTGCAAACGCGCATTTCCGAAGCCGATATTCAGAAAATCCATCCCGGTCAGCCGCTGTGGTTTTACGTCATCGCCGATCCGCAGACGCGCTATGAAGGGGAGCTGGGCTACGTCCAGCCCGCGCCGCAGGAGGCGCTGGAGGAACAAAACGGCGGAGCTTCTGCCGGTAATCAGCAGAGCAGCGCCATTTACTATAACGGTACCTTCGAAGTCGATAACCACCAGCGCTTGCTGAAAACCTCAATGACCGCCCAGGTGTTTATCCGTATCGCGCAGGTAAAAGACGCGCTGCGCGTGCCGGTCGCCGCGCTGGGGCGTTCGCTCGGTGATGAGCGTTACATTGTGATGGTGCAAACGGCGAACGGTAGCGAGGAGCGCACCGTCCGTATCGGGATTAACGATCGTCAGTACGCGCAGGTGCTGGAAGGATTACGGCCCGATGAGCGGGTGGTGATCCCGCAGGACGCGGGGTCTGTGTGATGGCTGAGCCGCTGATCGTGCTGAACAATGTCACGCGTCATTTTACCGCCGGGACGCAGATTATTCCGGTACTAAAATCCGTCTCTCTGACCATTATGCCCGGCGAAATGGTGGCGATTATGGGCGCTTCCGGCTCGGGTAAATCGACGTTGATGAACATTATTGGTTGCCTGGATAAGCCCAGCAGCGGCGAGGTTTATATCAACGGGATCCCCACTCACCGGGCGGATAGCGCGGCGCTGGCCGAGCTGCGCAGCCGCTGGCTGGGGTTTATTTTTCAGCGCTACCACCTGATGCCTTATCTGACGGCGGAAGAGAATATCGCCATCCCCGCGCTCTATACCGCGATGCCCGCCGCTGAACGCCAGGCGCGCATTGCGCTACTGGCTGAAAAGCTGGGCATTGATGCGCGGTTACAGCACAAACCCGCTCAGCTTTCCGGCGGCCAGCAGCAGCGGGTCAGCGTCTGCCGGGCGTTAATCAACGGCGCGCAGATTATTCTCGCCGATGAGCCCACCGGGGCGTTGGATAGCGTCAGCGGTCGGGCGCTGATGGATGTTCTGCACCAGCTGAACGCCGACGGGCACACGGTCATCATCGTGACTCACGATCGCGAGGTGGCGCGGCAGGCGCAGCGGATCGTCGAGATCAGCGACGGACAGGTGGTTGCCGACAGTACCCACGGCGTTCGTGATAATCGCGGCATTCAGCGCCTTCCCGCAGTACAGGATAATGGTCGGGCCTCGCTGTCGCGCAGTATCGGAGAGTCGGTGCGGATGGCCTGGCGTTCCTTACTGGGACATCGGATGCGCGCCTTTCTGTCGATGCTGGGGATAATCATCGGCATTTCGTCCGTGGTCTCCTCCATGGCGGTGGGGGAAGGCGCCCGGCAGAGCATCATGAACGAGATTGGTAAGCTCGGAAATACCACGCTTGAAATCCGCCCGGGTACCGGCTGGGGCAGCAAGCGTCCGGATATGGAGCGGGCGCTGTCGCTGGATGATATCGCCAGCCTCGGCAGGCAGCCCTGGGTTCTGGGGGTATCGCCGATTGTTTCCAGCATGACCACCGCGGTACGTCAGGGCTTTGATTCTTCGATAATTCTCTCCGGCGTTTCCGCAGACTACTTTTCGCTGCAGGGGATTCGTTTTATTCAGGGCAACGGTTTTACCCGCCGCGATGTCGAGGATCGCGAACCGGTGCTGGTACTGGATGAAACCAGCAGGGAGACGCTGTTTCCCGGCAATGAAGATCCGCTGGGTAAAATTGTGCAGATTGCCGGCGCGCCGTGGCGGGTAATCGGCATTGCCAGCAAGCCCGGGCCAAAGGTGGTCAGCGGGTTTATGTCGGCGTGGATCCCCTATAGTTCGTTATTGCAGCGGATTTCCGGCGATAAGCCGCTGGAGGCGCTGACGCTGCGCTTCCAGGAAACGCTGTCGCCGCAGGAAGCAGCGCGGCGCGCGGAAAGGCACCTTATCCGCGAGCACGGCAAAAAAGATTTCTTTGTCCAGACCGATGAGCAGCTCGCCAAAGCGCTGCAAAAAACCTCCGACTCCATGTCGCTACTGATCACCGCTATTGCCGCCATCTCGCTGCTGGTCGGCGGCGTGGGGGTGATGAATATCATGCTGGTTTCCGTTACCGAACGCACTCATGAGATTGGCATTCGGCTATCGGTCGGCGCCCGCCCTACTGACATCATGCATCAGTTTTTAATTGAGGCGGTGATGATCTGCGCGCTCGGCGGCTTAACGGGAGTGCTGGGCTCATGGGCCGCCGGTAACCTGTTTGCCCTGTTGACGCAGGAGTTTTCCATGGTCTTTACCTGGCTGCCGGTGGCGATGGCCTGCGGCTTTTCCGCCCTGATAGGCCTGACGTTCGGCTATTTCCCGGCGCGTCGTGCGGCGCGGCTAAACCCGACGGAGGCGCTGGCCCGCGAATGAGATCGCTGACTTTATTATCGTTAATTGTATTGCTGACGGGCTGTGGAAATTTGACCCGCAGCGATTATCAGCGGCCGCTGCTGTCGGTGCCGGAGAACTGGCAGCGAACGGAAGGGCAAAGCGCCGAGCTTGCGTCGGAGAAAGCGGGTCGCTGGTGGGACCGTTTCGGCGATGAACGTCTGTCGCGGGTGATGGGGCAGGTTCTGGAAAGCAATAACGATCTGGCCGCTGTCGCCTTAACCCTTCGGCAAGCGCGCATTTCCGCCGGGCTGGCCCGAACCAATATCTCTCCCGACGCGACGCTTAACGGCGCCGGCAGTAACTCAAAGCCGCTCAATAGCGGAGGTTCGCAGGAGAGCTATAGCGCCTCGTTATCCCTGAGCTATGAGCTGGATCTGTGGGGCAAGCTGGCGCGGGTTCGTGAACAGAGCGAGTGGGAGGCGATTGCCAGCGAACAGGACTATCGGGCGACGATCCTGTCGACGATTGATACTACCGCGCAGCTCTACTGGAATATCGCGCTGCTGAATCAGCAAATGGCTTATCAGGCCGCCAGCCTGGATATCGCCAGGCAGACGCTGGCGCAGATTGAGTCCTGGCAGCGGGCGGGGAAAGTAGGGCTGCTTGACGTTCTGCAGTCCCGGCAGACGGTCATCAGTCGCCAGAATCAGTTGCTAAGCCTGAAACAGCAGCGGGCGATCTCCCGCAACGCGCTGGCGCTGCTGCTCAACAGGCCCCCCGCGCAGCATAGCGATGAAGCACCGGCGCTTGACGTCCATCAGCGTGTCGCCATTGCCAGCGCCACGCCGCTGGCCGCGCTCGCCAGCCGGCCCGATCTGCAGGCGGCGGAGTCGCGGCTGCGCGCGGCGCTGGCGGGTTCCGATGCGGCACGGCTGAGCTTTTATCCCACGCTCTCGCTGCAGGGGACGCTGAGCGCCGGCAGCCAGATCTTTCACCAGTGGTTTAACGACCCGCTGCGTACCGTCGGAAGCAGCGTCGGCGCGCCCTTTATCCAGTGGAACACGGTACAGCTTACCGTGGAGCAGGCCAGCGTAAAGGTGCAGCAGGAGGCGGTGAACTTCCGCCGTACGGCCTACACCGCGCTGTCGGAGGTGGACGATGCGATGGAGAAGCGGCTTAACGCCGACGAGCAGCGCGAGCGCCTGCTGCAATCGCTGCAGCTGGGCCAGCGGCGCCTGACGCTCACCGAAAGCCGCTATCGGGCGGGCGCGGTGGACTACCAGACCCTGCTGAACGCACAGGACGCGCTGCTCGACGTACAGAACAGCCTGGCGCAGAACCAGTACGACTATCTTTATGCCACTTTGCAGCTTTGGCTGGCGCAGGGAGGCAATAACCCGCAACAGAGGATTTCCCAGAATGAGTCACAGTAAACCCCCTTATCGCGTGGTGATAACCGGCTATGGCGCGGTGACTCCCCTTGGCGATAGCGCTGCCGAAAGCTGGCAGGCGATCATGGATTATCGACGCGGTTACCGCTATGTGGATCTCTCCGCTAACGGCATCCACACCCATTTTATCGGTCAGGTAGAGAATGAACCCAGCCTCAAGGGGGTTCCCGCCGCTATTCGTCGGCGTCTGCCGCGTCACGCTCGCCTGGCGCTGGCCGCCGCGCGGGAGGCGGTGGCGATGGCCTTTGCTGGCGAACCACCCACCGATGCTTATGACCCGCTGAGGTGTGGCGCCATTATCGGCTCCGGCTGGGCAGGGCTGGATGAAAGCTATCTGGCGGTACCGGAGTTTGAGAAAACGGGCGTCTCTTCGCCCTTCAGCTGCTTCTTTTCGATGCCGAATGTGACCACCGCGGCCTGTAGTCAGCTGTGGAATCTGCGCGGTTATCAAAATACTCCGGTCGCCGCCTGCGCCACCGGCACTATCGCCATTGGCGAGGCCTATGATGCGATTCGCTTTGGCCGGGCCAGCATGATGCTCGCCGGGGCCGGGGAGTCGTTAAACAGCGTTTGCGCTATCTGGAATATCGATGTGCTTGGCGCGTTGAGCAGGGAATCGTCATCGCCGGAGCGGGCCAGCTGCCCGTTCAGCCTGCAGCGCAGCGGGTTTGTCCTTTCTGAAGGCGGCGCGGTGCTGTGCCTGGAAGAGCGCGAAAGCGCCCTGGCGCGGGGCGCGACAATCCTCGCGGAGGTCACCGGTTATGCCAATTTCTCCGACGCGGTGGATTTTACCTCACCGGCCGAAGACTGCGTGGCCCGTGAACAGACTATCCGCTGGGCGCTGCGCGACGCGGGCCTGCAGCCTGCCGATCTCGATTATATCAACGCTCACGGCACCTCCACGCCGCTCAACGATATGAATGAAACGCAGTCGCTGAAAAAAGCGCTCGGCGACGAGGCGTACCGGATCCCGGTTTCCAGTACCAAAGCCTACTCCGGACATCTGATCGCCGCCGCGGGGAGCTTCGAGACCATTGTTTGCCTGCAGGCGATGGCGGCGGGGATCATGCCGGCGACGGCGCATCTGACGCAGCCCGATCCGCAGTGCGATCTCGACTATATCGCCGAAGGGCATCGTCAGGGAGAGATCCGTCGGGCGCTGAATCTGAGCTTTGGTTTCGGCGGCGCGAACGCCGCGCTGGTACTGGAGAAACACGCGTGACGCTGCTGCGCTACACCCTTGCCGATGCGCAGCAGTGGGCGGCGTTTTCCGGCGATGAAAACCCCATTCACTTCGACTACGCGGCAGCGCGCGCGATGGGGGCGGGGCAGCTGAGCGTCCACGGAATGCGCGCGCTGCTGGACGTGAAGCGCGATGTCCAATCACGGCTGTGCCGCCCGGAGGGATACGTAAAATGCCAGGTCCGCCTGCGCAGGCCGCTATGGTGCGATACCGACTGGCTGTTAACGCCCGGGACGGCGAAACAGCGGATTCTCTCCGCCGCATCGGTTAGCCATCCGCAGAATGGCGAAATCTGTTTGTCATGCCAGATGAGCCTGGCGGCTGAGCCGGAATCGCTGGAGGGTAAGCAGCCCAGCAAACTGGCGCCCACGACGCTGCTCGCGCTGCAATCCCATTTCAACCGCGCCTGGCCCGACCTGGCGCAGTGGCAGTTCCTTGATGCGCTGCTGTTCCGTCAGCTGATTTGCGATGAGGCGCTGCTGCGCCAGGAGAATATTGCCGCCCTGCTCGGACCGGGGGAAACCTCGCTGCAGCAAATTTTTTCCCGCTACCCGGTGCTGCAAACCCATCAGGAAGTGGTTTTTGATGCTCATCTGGCAGGCAAAGGGACGCCGGTCCAACCCGACTCGCTGTCGCTCTGGCTGTTGCCTTCATTGGTGGTCGGCCAGGCTGAGCAGGGCGCGCTGGTGCGTATTGCAGCGGCGGCGCAGCTGGATGATCAGGTCATAACGAATGTGATTACGCTAAAAGTTGGCCCAGTTACCAATTGATAATTAAGGATAATTTATGATTCCCTATGATGAAGTTCTGCAAAAAGTGTGTGAAATGATTTGTGACGCCAAGGACCTGGAGCCGGATGAGGTGGATGAGAATACGCCGCTGGTTCGCTTAAAGTTAGATAGTCTGGACTACGTCGAGCTGATGGTGCTGGCAAAACGTGAATTCAATATTACCCTGGAAGCGGACTGGTTTATTCAAAATCCGGGGATCACGCTGGGTGAACTGTGTCAGCACATCAGCAAAGAGTCAGGCAGCTGATATGGCGCAAAAATGGGTGCTGATTACCGGCGGCAGCCGGGGGATAGGCCGGGCGCTGGTCGCCGGCCTGGCGCAAAACGGGAACGTGGTGTTTACCGGGCGCAATGAAGCGGCGATTAACGCCACTCTGGCGGAGTGTGAAAATTCATCGTATCAGGTGCAAGGATACGCCTGCGACGGCAACGACGAGTCGCGGGTTGAAGAACTTGCTCAGGCGCTGCTGGCCGAGCGGGGCGCACCGGAGGCAATTATTCACAATGCCGGAATGGCTCGCGATGGCCTGCATATTCACCAGAACGCCGCGCTATGGCGCGAGGTGCTGGACACCAACGTTATCTCAATGATGAACTGGAACCGGGTTCTGCTGCCGGCGATGTTGATGCAGCGGCGCGGCTCCATCGTGATGATGTCGTCGGTCAGCGCCTTCAAGGGTAACGTCGGGCAGACGGCGTATGCGGCGAGTAAAGCGGCGATGAGCGGCATTGCGCGTTCGCTGGCGCTGGAGATCGGGCGCTTCGGCATTCGGGTAAACTGCCTGGCGCCGGGCCTGATCCGCACGGAGATGCTGGAAGAGATACCCGCGCAAAAATTGAAAGAGATGCGCCAGTCGATACCTCTGCGCAGATTGGGCGAAACGGATGATGTACTGAAGGCCGTGGCGTTTTTAATCGGCGAGGGGAGTGAATATATGACCGGACAAACTCTGATTCTGGACGGCGGATTAAGCGCCTGAGGACGTTCAGGCGGGGTGGCTCTTTACGCGGAGCTGGTGAGTTGCTCAACGCGATTCACCAGCTCTTTTATTTCTCCCGCAGTTGCGCGATAGATCTGAATAATTTGTGAAGCGTGCTGCGCGATAGGCGACAGCATAAACGAGGGAATTTCATTTCCCGGGTTATTTTTAATTAACTGGGCCAGCGATTTTTCTTCTCCCTTCGGCCCGCTCAGGGCATGGACCAGCAGTCGACTAACCGTAATGAGCAGGGCTTCCGTTTGTAGCGATTCAGCGTGCCATTTAGAGGACGCATTACGATTTTGCATGGCTATCCATTCAGTAATATCATCAATTCCTTCAATACTATAGAGAGAGGCTTCTGCTCTGCCTGGCGAAGCGGATCGCGCTGGCGGCGGGCTATGATCCAGGCAGGAGATATTATGCAGCAATCCGCCAATCTCAACTTTTAGCGTTTGCGTCGCGCTCATTTCCATGGTGGTCGCCAGATAGCCGGCAATATGGCCGACGGCCGCGGAGTGCCACGGCGTCTGCTGGCTGAACTGATCGACAATAAAAGAGACCAGTTCAGCAATATCGCGGAGGTTATGTAAAGAGATGGTATCGTTATGTACGCCAGGAATCGCTTTGATGTAATCGCGATAGTCGGTGGAGGCCATGACTGACCAGAAATGTTCATCGGCGGAAAGCGTTCTGAACGCCTGGACGTACTCTTGTTTATAGAGAATATTCGCCCCGGCGGCGACGATGTCGACCAGCTTTTTGCTTAAAAATGCGATATGACCGGTACGGTGCTGGCAATAAAGTACATCCAGCCGGTCGGCGAAGAACAGCAGGTGACTCTCTTCGGGGACCAGTTCTCCTTCAATATAATGCCCAAGACCGTTGCGCCAGTGGGTGTGATGGTAGCGAACAATCCTGTTAAGAGGACGAAACAACGGGATGCGGCTAAGCAATTCGCTGCCGATAAGCGCGTGGTTGTTATGCTCGTTATCGATGTAATTTAGCGGCTCAAGACGTGATTTTTCATTTAACCCACCGACATCGTGAATTAACGCCGCCAGAATAGTTTTACGCCGCTGGGCCGAAGAAAACTCCACTAAATTAGCCAGATGTGATGCGATAAACGCCGTTCTGACATGGTGCAGGTTCAGCCGGGGGTTAATCATATCAATGATATTGGCGATGCTGGCTAATGTCGGAAGTAAATGTATCGTCATGATATCGTTTTAATTAAAATTAATGAGATGAATCTCAATCAATGATGGTTTTCTGACGGCGACAACCATATTGTGGAAACTTTTGGGTGCCTAACAAAATAGTATCATCATTGACGTGATTTATATAGATGATTTTATCATTAGTTTGGCTTCCAAAGAGATTTTTTTGCGCAATATCTTCTGGCGTATTATCAGCGTGGTGGCGAATGACTTGCGAGTCTTTTATATAAAAAAGATGGCTGGGAACGATGTTTCTTTTTAATGTGATGGCGATAGTGCGTGAGACGATATATTTATCGCCATTGCTGGTGAGTAAACCCTCCAGATTGATTAAAAGATGGTTTTTGAAAAGTTCTGCGGATAGCAATCCTTGGGAGCGAAGAATGTTCTCATTTATATTCTCCGTCAAATCGTAGCGTGATTCACAGGAAAATGAGTCCTCAGAACTGAAGTTTAGGTACAGGGTTGAAAATAGTATCAGCGCGAACGAACAGGCGGAAAATATCAAGGCATATTTACGCATTTTTTATTTCCTTATAGTAATAACTATGGCATTGCTGGTCTTTAATGTCGCACTCAAGCATGAAGATATCCATGTAAATACCTAATCCCTGCTCCTGATTCATTTGTCGGTTAAAGAAGTAGATTTTCTTTGGCGTGGAACAGTCCAGCCCCGAGGTAAAGAGCTTTTTATTCCTGAGTATTTCTGTCACCGGGATAGCTTCGGAACCATAAATAGTGCATTTATCTTGGGTGAACATGAGCTTAGCTGTTTGTTTTTTATAGATAAAAAAATAAGAGAGCAGCATCGCGACTGCTGCGAACGCGATCAGTAACATCGCCGCTTTGCAATGTTGTTGCAGCAAGTTACGCTCAGGCAGCTGTGGAGAAAGGGTTGGCAGTGTGATAGAGGAAGAGTAATCATTGTCGGTAGTGATAATGACATCCTCAGAAATTTTAAAGCCAATTCGCGGTACCGTAATAATCACATTCTTTTCAATACCTAGATCCGCAAGGCTGCGACGCAGCGTTGAGATGTACTGATTAAGATTACTATTAGATGGCCTCGCGCCATATTTTTCAAACACCGTCTGGAAAATATCAACCCGCGAAATAATATCCCCCCGGTATTGCAACAGACTAGTAAGAAGGCGAGTCGAAGTGGCGGAGAGTTCAATACAATCGCCGGTCAAGAGATTGACCAGAGAGGCCTCCTCAGTATCAAATGTAATAAATCCCTCTATATCGAACCGCATTTTTATCTCCACACGGAATTAAAAATTCACTCTTTATATCAGGTTTTTTATCATAAAAAAAAGTGAATTTCAGATAAATGTACTGTTTAAGTTGAAATTTAAAGTTAATGTTGCCGTTTTTATGGGGTCATCCCATACTCCCAAGCACTGAATGACAGAAGGAGCTGACTCATGAAGATTGCAATTTCACCCAGTACGCCAGATTCACATCATGGTTCGCTAACCGCAGTTGAGAGTTTAAGAACATTGATGACCACAATGGGCATCAATAAATTCTCCGGGGTGAACGTACCAGAGCAGGAGTATATTCTTTATGTATTGAAAGAACATGAGCCTGAGGGGTTACTTACTCGTGAGTTAGCGGACAGGTGCGAAATGTCAATATATAAGGTCAGACATTTACTACTGCCGTTAGAGAAGTATGGTCAGGTGATCAGAATAAAGGTTAACAAACATCATAAGTGGTATTTTTATAATAAACATATTGACTAAAGGTCATACTAACAAGAGGTTGTGATGTTTGCAATAAATATAGAAATCTTAGGCGTTTTTTGTTTTTTTTAAGGTTTTTTGAGAGTCGATATCTCGCAAATAATAGAGAAAGTTCTTAATGCTGATATCTTTTTCTTACTCGTAACAAGTCATTTCGCTATTCAGAGGGTGATAAATTTTTATCAGCGATGATAGATAATTCTTAGAGGGTCATTTGAGCGAGGGACGATGATCGCAGGAGGGCTTTTTTTGTTGATGAAATGACACGCTTGTTTCTGATATGTTAAATTGGCGGCCGGGTTGTCAGATGAGCATAACGACGGAGCGCAATGAGCTAAGGATGCCGGTAGCAAAGGTAGAAAAATGAAAATCCCGATCCTGGCTCTTCTTTATGTACTTCGGTTGAGTGGCGCCCTCATTCCTGTTTTGGCGCTTGCTGACAAAATATCTATTTTCCCGGGAAGGGATGTTGATCATAGAAAACAAAATAATGTGATCCAGTTCAATAATATTTATCTGAGAATAGTGGTTGGTTGCTGCTTATATTGAGGAGCGAGGCTTATCACTCGATTAAGCGCAGGGAGTCGCTGATGTCCAATATACTGGACTCACTTTGTTGTATATGACCGATATGTGAATTAACTGCGCCAACGTGCAGAGCAATTAGGGTGTTATTTGATATGAAATAATAAAATGGCTGCGTCAGTCACGTTACTGTAGGGCTAAATATTATGGTTATCAAACACTCGAATTGAGGGAGCACAAATGGCTTACAGAATGATTTTAAACGAAACCTCTTATTTTGGCCCAGGTTCGATTCGTTGTATCGTAGATGAAGTTAAAAAACGCGGCTTCAAAAAAGCGCTGGTGGTCACGGATAAGGATCTGATTCGTTTTGATGTAGCCACCAGGGTGTTCGCTATCCTCGACGGCGCCGGATTGCCCTACAGCGTCTTTGATAAAGTGGTCCCGAATCCCACGATTGAGGTTGTGCAGCAGGGCGTAGAGGCGTTTAAACAGTCAGGCGCCGACTACCTGATCGCGATCGGCGGCGGCTCGCCGCAGGATACCTGTAAGGCAATAGGCATTATCATTAATAACCCCGAATTTGCCGACGTTCGCAGTCTCGAAGGCGGGGCGGATACGAAAAACGCCGCCGTACCGATGATTGCCATCCCAACGACCGCCGGTACCGCGGCGGAAGTCACCATCAACTACGTAATAACCGACGTACAGAATCGCCGCAAGTTTGTTTGCTACGACCCGCATGATATCCCGGTGGTAGCGATCATCGACGCCGAAATGATGAGCAGCATGCCTGCCAGCCTGAAGGCGGCCACCGGCGTTGATGCCCTGACCCACGCCATTGAAGGCTATATCACTAAAGGCGCATGGGAATTAACCGACATGCTGCATCTGAAGGCCATCGAGGTGATTGGCCGCTCGCTGCGCGCTTCCGTACAGGGCGACGCGCAGGGCGCGGAAGGGATGGCGCTGGGGCAATATATTGCCGGGATGGGTTTCTCCAACGTCGGTCTGGGGCTGGTTCATGGTATGGCTCATCCGCTGGGCGCTTTTTACGGCACGCCGCACGGCGTGGCTAATGCGGTGCTGCTGCCGCATATTATGGCTTATAACGCCGAATTTACCGGCGAGAAGTATCGCGACATCGCGGTTGCGCTTGGTAACAAGTCGGCGGCAACCCTGCCGATTGCCGAAGCGCGTGCCGCGGCAATTGAGGCGGTGGCGCAGCTGAATCGCGACGTCAATATTCCGGCGCGCCTGCGCGACGTGGGAATGAAAGAAGAAGATATTGATGCTCTGGCCGCCGCGGCCCTGGCGGACGTGTGTACCGGCGGCAACCCGCGCGATACCAATCTGGAAGAGATTAAAGCGCTCTATCGGCAGATCTTCTAATTTGCCAATCACAACGAAGCCGGTAAAGGTATCGGCTTCGTTGTTTATCAAGGAACGTTTTCACAGGACGGGCAGAGCGTTAGCCTACGCCCGGCACAATCATTTCCTCAGCTCACGGCGCCAGATACACCTGCGGAACGGCCGCATCGGGATGTTTGCCCGTGCTGACCTCCGCGCCGTACCAGCGGCTGATAATCGGCTGCTGGATCACCTCCTGCGGCGTGCCCTGAGCCACCAGTTTCCCCTGATGCAGCAGCAGAATCCGATCGGCCCATAGCGCTGCGAGGTTCAGATCGTGCAGTACCACGCAGACGTGCAGGCGGCGGCTGCGGGTCAGGCGTTTGAGCAGGCGCAGCAGGTGCTGCTGGTAATAGAGATCCAGCGCCGAAGTGGGTTCATCAAGGAACAGCCAGCCCTCGGGGGCGCCGTCGCGCCAAAGCTGCGCCAGGCAGCGGGCCAGCTGCACCCGCTGCTGCTCGCCGCCGGAGAGGGTAGGGTAGCGTCTTCCGGCCAGATGATCGCACCCGGTCTCTTTCATTACCTGGCAGATCATCTCCTGGTTTATCGCGCCGCCCCACGGCGAGCGCCCCATAGCGATAATCGTTTCTATCGGCCAGTCTGCGTGCAACTGGGTGCGTTGCAGCATCACCGCCCGGCGGCGCGAAAGCGTTTCTGCCGACCAGCTCTCCAGCGGTCGGCCTTCCACCACCCGTTGGCCCTCGTCGGGCGTTAAATAACCGGTCAACAGGCGCAGCAGGGTCGATTTACCGGCGCCGTTGGGGCCAATCAATGCCGTCATCTCGCCGCCGTAAAGCTGGAGCGAAACATCATGAATAATCTGCCGGTTACTCAGACGCAGCGAAAGCGAACGCGCGCTATAGCGGTTATCCATGAGCCCCTTTCTCCCGACGAAAAATCAGCCACAGAAACCACGGCGCGCCGAGTACGCTGGTCAACAGCCCGACCGGCATCTCCGCAGGAGCGGCAACGGTGCGCGCCAGCGTGTCGGCCAGCAGCAGCAACATTGCGCCGCACAGTAGCGAACCGGGGACCAGGCCGCGGTGGTCCGGCCCCAGCCACATCCGCATCAAATGCGGCACCACCAGTCCGATAAAACCGATAATGCCGCTGATGGCCACCGCCGACGCCACCAGCAATGCGCTGCACAGCAGCAGCAGCCGCTGCAGGGCGCGAACGTTGACGCCGAGATAGTGCGCCTCTTCATCGCCCAGCTGCAGCAGGTTGAGCCGCGAAGCCATCGCCCACACCACCAGCGAGGCCGGGATCATCAGCGTGGCGGCCACCAGCAGCGTCGACCATTCCGCTTGCCCGAGGCTGCCCATCCCCCAGAGGGAAAGCTGGCGCAGCTGGGTATCATTGCTGATCCACGAAAGTACCCCGACCAGCGCGCCGCACAGGGCATTAATGGCGATGCCGACCAGCAGCAGGCGCGAAAGCGAGGCGTCGCCCGCCCGGCTGAGAATAAAAATTACCACCATCACCGCCATACTGCCGATAAACGCCGCCAGCATCGGGGCGTACAGCGCCACGAGCGCCGGCACCGACAGGGGCAGTACCAGCCAGCAGGCGACCGCCAGCGCCGCGCCGCTACTAATGCCTAGCAGCCCGGGGTCGGCGAGAGGGTTGCGAAACAGCCCCTGCATCACGCAGCCGGAAAGCGCCAGCGCGGCGCCGACCAGCAGCGCCAGCAGCACTCGCGGCAAACGAATGGTCAGCCAGATACTCCTCAGGATTTCATCGCCGGAGGGCAACAGGCTGGCTAATGGCAGGCGCATTGCGCCCAGGGTCGTGGCGAGCAGCGTCAGGACAATCAGCAGCAGCGTCATTAACCACAGATGACGGGCAGGGTGGGTGCGCATCAGGGCAGATGCTCCGCTTTTTGCCGTAACGCGAGCACCGCCTGCGGGGTACGCGGGCCAAAGCCGAGCAGGGCCATATCATCTATCACCAGCACCTGCTTATTGCGCCCCGCTGGCGTCTGCGCCAGTCCCGGCAGTTTCCAGAGCCCGGCTTCGCCGCCCATGCCTTTCAGCCCATCGGCGGAGATCACCACCAGGTCCGGTTTACTGGCGATAACGCCCTCCTGCGACATGCTGCGATAATGGTCGAAGCTTTGCATGGCATTCTCTAACCCGGCCGCCCTGATTGCCCCATCCGCTGCGGTTTGTTTCCCGGCCACCATGGTATTCATGCCGCCGTGGCTGAGGATAAACAGCACCCGCTTGTTTACAGGCTGGGAAGGAATTTGCGCGATCTGCTGAAGAAGCTTGTGGCGCAGAGCTTTTCCTTCGCTCTGCTTACCGAGGGCGTCGGCAATCACGTCAATTTTTGCTTCGATTGCCGGAAGGTCGTAGCCGCCCGGCACGTTGACGACCTTAACCTTATTCTCTGCCACCTTTTTCAGCACCAGCGAGGGCTGCGCCTGGGCGCTGGCCAGCACCAGCGTCGGGCGCAGGGAGAGGATGCCCTCGGCATTCAGCTGGCGGATATAACCCACATCCGGCAGGCTCTGCGCGGCGGCAGGCCAGGTGCTGGTGCTGTCTTTCGCCACCAGCTGCCGCTGGGCGTTGAGGGCGTAAACCACCTCCGTGACGTCGCCGCCGAGTGACACAATGCGCTCGGCGGCGGCGCTGGCCAACAGCGGGAGCGCCGCAAGCAATATCAGCCAGCGCTTCATGCGATGAGTCCTTCGGTAGTCAAACGATCGACCTGCGCACGCCACTGCGTCTGCTCCGGATGGCCTTCGCTGCGTTGACCGAACAGCTGTGCGATCTGCGTGCCGTCTTTGGCGAACAGCTCGACGCTGGTGACGTGGCCGTCAGAGGTCGGTTTGCGGGTCACCCAGATTTCATCCACGCTCTCCTCGCGCAGATGCAGGGTAAAAGCGGTGTTGAAGATATTCAGCCAGCCGCGCATCGGAGCGACTTTTTCCAGCGCGCCGGTGAAGATCTGCACGCAGCCGCGGTTGCCGACAAAAATCATGATCTCGTTGCCGTCCTGGCGGATGGTTTCCAGCAGGCCCGGCAGCGTCTGGTTGTCAATGCGGCAGGCGAGGTCGTCGCTGACCAGGCGGAAAGCCTGCTGGCGCGACAGGTTATATTTTCTCAGCAGGCCGAAGAACTGGTGGACGTCGGTCATGGCGCGCCATTCGTTTTCCAGCGCCTCGCCGTCGGCGGAGTCGGCAAATTTCAGCGGATCGGCCTGGCGAATCGCCAGCGGGTCAGGCGATTGCTGCGTCTGCGCGACAATCAGCGCATCCCAGGCCGCCATGTCGGTATTTTCAGTGGTGTAAACCTTGAGCAGCGCGTCGCCGTGCGGATCAAAGAACTGGATGCTCTGGCGGCCGTTGTCGTTCAGGCGAAAAGCGCTGGCCCACTGGCTCAGAAACAGGCGCAGGTCGAGGGCGCGCGGATTGAGCACCAGTCCGGCGTGGCCGCTTAAATGCTGATGGGTAAATTCGCCGACCTGTTCATGCACCGCGTATTCGTTGCGACAGATGCATTTGGTTTCCCCCACGGCTTCCAGTGCCGTCAGGATGGCGCGGGCGTCGTTCTGCAGACGTACGGCGTCGTAGCCCAGGCGGGCTTCGGTCAGCTCCGCTTCGCTAATCCCCATTTCGGCAGCGATATCGCGGGCGTATTTCGCGGAAGATTGCGCTTTCGTGGTCAGGTAGCGTTGCCACAGCGGGGCATGTTGCGGTTGGGTGTTTTGCATAATTCACATCCTTCTCTACGATGAGTTTCCCCGGCGCGCGGCCGGGGAGCAGGTTTCTTATTATTGGCCGGTCAGAAATCGACGTTCACGCCCAACTGCCAGGTACGGCCAGGCATCACCGCCAGCGCTCTGTCGTTGGCGTCCTGATTCGTCGCCGTTTCGATATTGCGGCTGCTCAGATAATCCCAGTATTTACGATCGGTAATGTTGTAAACGCCGCCGTTCAGGCGCACGTTCTTCGCGACCTGCCAGTACGCGGTCCAGTCCAGCATGCCGTAGCCCGGAACGCGCATATATTCGTTGGTCGAATCGGTAATGGCGGAACCGGTGTTGGTATAGCTTTCACGGTTGGTGGCGGTGGCGCGCTTGCCCTTAACAAAGGTGGCGGTCAGCGCGGTGCCGTACACTTTTGCCGGATCGTCCCACGCCACGCCGACGATAGCCTTCATTGGCGCGACGCTATCGAGGTCAACGTACTTGTCGCCGCTGTAGCTGGATTTCGATTGCCCCTCGCTATAGCCGTAAGCGAGAGTGGCGCTCAGGCCGTTAACCTCTTCAAACCAGGTGCCAAAGTTGAATTTAGCGCTGATTTCGCCGCCGTAGATATAGGCTTTATCGCGGTTTTCCGCCTGGTAAATGGTGTAGATGTTCGACGGAACGCTGGCGAACTGCAGCGGGTTATTGGCGCGGGTGTAGCGGGTATAGGCGATAAAGTTCTTATAGGTGTTATAGAACAGCGCGGTGCGCATGGTGATGCCTTCCGTCACTTCGCCTTTCATCCCCCACTCAACGTTATCGCTGGTTTCGGTTTTCAAATCGGTGTTGCCGATCAGCGCATACTGGGCGCGTCCGGCGTAGCTGGAGCCGAGGTTCCAGGAACCGTACAGCTGGCTGGCGTTAGGGAACTGCGCGCCGCGCTGATACTGCAGATAAGTCATCAGGCGCGGAGTGATATCGTACTGCAAGACCAGCGACGGCAGCGCCTGAGTATCAGCGTTCTTACCGTACAGATTTGACACGTCGGAACCGGTCAGTACGCTGCTGTTGTTGGCCAAATCGGAGACGTTTTCCGGTTTGGTCGACTGATGCATCACACGAATGCCCGGGATCACCGCGAAGTTATGGCCGTCGAGATCGAAGTTAATTTTGTCCTGCAGGAAGCCCGCAACGATATAGCCGCGGCTATCGGCGTCCGGCTGCATAATCTGGCTATAAGCGCTTGGGGTTGGCGACTGGGTTAACGGCCGCTGGGTTTTCGTCGTGCTGGCGTTAAAACCGGCGCTCAGATCGTGGCGGCCAATTGATTTTGCCAGCGCGCTCTGAATACCCCAGGTGTCGGTGTCATAGTCGGAGCTCACCGTTTGCATCGCACGGGTGATGCTGTCCGGCATATAGGTCCAGTCGTGGGCCTCGGTATGCTGGTAGTAGACTTTAGTCGATACGCTGTCGATATAATCATTCATCGGCGTCCAGTCATCTTTCAGGCTCAGGCCCCAGCGACGGGTCTGACTGGTCTGGTTTGACGTGCCGATAACGCTGTTGCCGCTGGAGTCCCAGGCGTCGTAATGGGTGTGGTTCGTTTTATGGTAATAATCGAAGGTGCTGGTGAACTTATGCTCGTCATTGGGCTGCCAGATCCCGGAGGCCATAAAGGCGTCCGAGTGCCAGTTTGCCGGATAGGAATCAACGGTCCCGCTGTTATTTTCCGTCTCCTGACCGTCGCGACGGCTGTAGACGAAGATCCCGCGCAGGGTCTCGTCGCCGCCGGCAACGGTGACGCCGTTGTGCCAGCTGCGATCGGATGAGTCGTAGCCGCTGCGGTAGCCGAAGGCGCTGGTTTTGCCCGGATGCAGATAGTCATCCGCAGATTTCGGACGGAAAGAGACGTTGCCGCCGATGGCGCTGTTGGCGGTTTCTGTTGATGTCGCCCCGGACTGAATATCAATGCTGCCGTACATATAGGGGTCAATATAGTCGCGACCCATACCGAAGGTATTGAGGCCCGCGCGGCTGGCGTAGCTGCGTCCGGTGGCGTTCGGCTGGGCAATGCCGTCGACGTCGATCCCGACGCGGTTGCTCTCCATGCCGCGAATATTGTAGCCGGTATAGCCGCCGCGGTCGAAGCCGCTTTTGCCGTTGCCGGAACCGCCGCTGGCGCCGGTGGCGCTAATCAGCGGCTCGTAGCGCATGATCGAGCCAAAGTCGTTGGCCCCTTTATCCTGCAGCTCCTGAGCGCTGATCGAATGTTCGCTGCCCGCTTTCAGCAACGGCGCCGGCGCGGTAACGGTCATCCGTTCCGAGCTGTCATCAGTCGATGCGCTGCTGGTGGTTTTCGCGGTGGTATCAGCCGCCCCGGCGGAAGTCTGATAAATTGCTGTAAGCAAAGAAGTCACCAGCAGGCTTTTCTTGAACCATGCTGTTGATTGAGTGGAGTTATACATAGTAGCCACGCCTTAATCATTATTAGTATTGGCTCACGCGTTACTTCCAGAGTGCAGGTGTGTCCCGTTATTCCGTTACTGGACGTTTTTTCTCCATGCTTGTTGATTGCGAATGGTAATGATAGGTATTATCGTTTGCAACAAAATAATCATGTATTCTTCAATTAATCTGCAAGTTGTTTACAATTTGCCCTTTTACTGACAGCGAGAAGCCGATGAGCCACAAAGCCGCGATTACCATTACCTACTGTTCGCAGTGCAACTGGATGCTGCGCGCCAGCTGGATGGCCCAGGAGCTGCTGCACAGCTTTAGCACCGACATCGCTTCGGTCACGCTGGTGCCGGGGACCGGCGGGATCTTCGTGGTCGCCGTTGATGATGTGCAAATCTGGGAGCGCAAGCAGGACGGAGGTTTCCCCGATGCGGCGGAGCTCAAGCGCCGGGTACGCGATGTATGCTTCCCGGAAAAACCGCTGGGGCACCTGGACAAGCCGGCATAATCCTCAGGGAGTATGGGGCTGCATCGCCCTCTCTGAATGTGTATTATGAATACATCTTTTTCGGGAGGAACAGGCGATGGCGGGCAAACGTATTGCGCGGGAAAAAAAGACCATTAGCAGCATGATCGCGCTCTACCAGCGCCGCTGCCCGGAGGCCCGTGACGATACCGAACACTATCAGGCGCTCAACGCCTATGCCGACAAGCGGCTGGATAGGTGCGTATTTGGCGAAGAAAAGCCGGCCTGCAAGCAGTGCCCGGTGCACTGCTATCAGCCCGCGAAACGCGAAGAGATGAAGCAGATTATGCGCTGGGCGGGGCCGAGGATGCTCTGGCGGCATCCGATCCTGACGATTCGCCACCTGATCGATGATAAACGCCCGGTGCCGGAGTTACCGGAAAAGTATCGACCCAAAAAGCCGCAATAAACTCCCCGGCTTGCGCTGCGCTTAGCCGGGCTACAATTCGTGCGGTCTGTAGCCCGGATAAGGCGTCAGCCGCGATCCGGGGCCTCGCTGGCCTAAAAAATGGCGAATTTTCCCCGGAGGCGATGCTGCGCATCTGTCCGGGCTACGTCCTACGGGAGAGGTAGGCCGGATAAGGCGTCAGCCGCGATCCGGGGCCTCGCCGGAACGGGCTGTGGTCTGACTATCGCGAACCGACGTCCAGACAAACGCGATAACGAACAGGACGGTAAACAGCACCACAATGGTCGGCGCCGGGGCGCTGTCGAGATAAAACGACAGCCACACGCCGCCCAGCGAACAGCTTAACGCTATCGCCACCGCCAGCAGCAGGGCGCTGACAAAACGTCGCGTCAGCAGCAGAGCGATCGCCCCCGGCGCTATCAGCAGCGAAATCGACAAAATGATCCCCACCGCTTTCAGCGTCGCCACGATGGTCAGCGCAATCATGCACAGTAGCCCATAATGCAGCAGCCCGCAGTGCAATCCGCTGGCCTTCGCTTGCTGCGGGTCAAAGGCGTGCAGCAGAAAATCACGCCACTTAAACCCGATAATCAGTGCTATTCCCAGTGCGATCAGCGACGTTTGCGCAATATCGCCGGCGCAAATTCCCAGCATATCGCCAAACAGAATATGATCGAGATGCACCTCCGACTGAATCGACACGTACAGCACCAGGCCCGCGCCAAACATCCCGGAAAACACGATGCCCATGATCGTATCGCGTTTAATGCGGCTGTTATCGTCGAGATAGCCGGTGGCGATGGCGCAGAATAACCCGGCGATAAACGCGCCGATGGCGAAGGGGATACCGAGGATATACGCTACCACTACCCCCGGAAAAATCGCGTGGCTCATGGCATCGCCCATCAGCGCCCAGCCTTTGAGCACCAAAAAGACCGACAGCAGCGCGCAGGGAACGGCAACGATCGTCGACACCAGCATGGCGTTGACCATAAAGGAGAACTGAAAAGGTTCAAGCAGCGCGCTCAGCATGAGGCCTCCCTGGCGCGGCGACGGCTGGCGAGCAGGCCGTGCTTCGGCGCGAAAACAAAAGCGGCTAAAAACAGCAGCGTCTGGGCGACGACGATAATCCCGCCGGTCGCCCCGTCCAGATAGTAGCTCAGCCAGGCGCCGAAAAAGCTGGTCAGGCTGCCAATCGCAACGGCAATCGCCAGCAAGCGCGGGAAGCGATCGGTCAACAGCCAGGCGGTGGCACCGGGCGTCACTACCAGACAAATCACCAGAAACGCGCCGACGGTTTGCAGCGCCGCCACGGTACAGGCCGCCAGCAGGGTAAAGAACAGCAGCTTTAACCCGCTGGTGTTGAGGCCAATCGAACGAGCGTGGCTTTCATCGAAAAAGGTCACCATCAGGTCTTTCCACTTCAGCAGCAGAATCGCCATCGAAATAAAGCCAATCGCCGCCAGCTGAATAATATCCTCCGGGGCAATTGCCAGAATATTGCCGAGAATAATGGTCTGGATATTCACCGAGGTCGGATTCAGCGACATCATAAACAGGCCAATACCGAAAAAAGAGGAGAAGATCAGGCCGATAATCGCGTCTTCCTTCAGCTTCGAGCGCTGGTTAAGAAACAGCATGCTGCCCGCGGCCAGCCCGCCGGAAAGAAACGCCCCCAGCGCAAAGGGCAGACCGAGCATATAAGCGCCCGCCACGCCGGGGACAATGGAGTGGGAGAGGGCGTCGCCAATCAGCGACCAGCCTTTGAGCATCAAGTAGCAAGAGAGAAATGCGCACACCCCGCCTACCAGGGCCGAAACCCACATCGCATTCAGCATATAGTGATAACTAAACGGCTCCAGCAGCCAGCTCATCTTTCGCCCCCCGCCGCCCGGCGGCTGATAAATGGCCGCTCATCGTCGGTAATAATCCGCTCTTCCGCGCCGCTCAGCACCACGTGGCGCAGCACGCCGCTAAACGCCAGCTCGAGGTTTTCAGCGGTAAAGGTGCTTTCCGTCGGGCCGCTGGCCAGCACGGTACCTTTGACCATCACCGTGTAGTCGCAGAATTCGCTTACCGAACCGAGGTTGTGAGTGGAAACCAGCATGGTGCAGCCTTCGTCGCGCAATTCCCGCAGCAGCTCGATGATGCGCGCTTCGGTCTGCACGTCGACGCCGGTAAAGGGTTCATCCAGCAGGATGACTTTTCCCTGCTGAGCGATAGCGCGGGCCAGAAAGACGCGTTTTTTCTGGCCGCCGGAGAGTTCGCCGATCTGACGATGGCGGTACTCGCTCATGCCGACCCGCGCCAGGGCGGCGTCGACAATCTCATGGTCACGCGGTTTGGCCCGCCGTAGCCAGCCCATATGGCCGTAGCGCCCCATCATTACCACATCCTCCACCAGTACCGGGAAGGACCAGTCCACCTCTTCCGCCTGCGGAACGTAGGCGACGAGATTCTGCCGCAGAGCGCGATTAACCGGCTGACCGAGAATCGCAATATCGCCCTTTCCGACGCGCACAAAGCCCATCAGCGCTTTAAACAGCGTCGATTTTCCCGAGCCGTTCACGCCGACCAGCGCGGCGATAGAGCTGCGCGGGACGCAGAACGAGGCATCGCGCAGCGCGGTGTGGCCGTTGCGGTAGGTGACGCTGACGTTGTTGACCGCGAGGCCCGGCTGCTCATGGCTCATGCCTGTTTCCTTAGTCCGTCGTTGATGCCCTGGACGATGGTTTGGGTCGTAACGCGCAGCAGGTCGAGGTAGGTCGGCACCGGGCCATCGGCGGTACTCAGGGAGTCGACGTACAGGACGCCGCCGTAGTGGGCGCCGGCTTCCCGGGCCACCTGACGCGCCGGTTTATCGGAAATGGTGCTTTCGCTAAAAATGGTCGGGATGCGCTCTTTCTTCATGGTGTCGATGGTTTTGCGCACCTGCTGCGGGGTACCCTGCTGGTCGGCGTTGATCGGCCACAGATAGCGCTCCTGCAGGCCGTTATCGCGGGCCAGGTAAGAAAACGCGCCCTCGCTGGTCACCAGCCAGCGCTTATCCTGCGGCAGCTTCGCCAGTTCCGCCTTCAGCGGCGCCATGGTCTGACGGATCTTCTCTTTGTATGCTTCGGCGTTGTGGCGATAGGCGTTGGCGTTTGCAGGATCGTATTTCACCAGCGCGTCGCGAATATTATCGACATAGATCAGCGCGTTGTCCGCCGACATCCACGCGTGCGGGTTGGGTTTGCCGTTATACGGCCCTTCGCTGATGCCCATCGGCTGAATGCCGTTACTGACCACCACTTCCGGTACGCCGTTTAAGTGCTGATAGAAGCGGGCGAACCACAGTTCAAGATTCAGGCCGTTGGCGAGGATGAGCTGCGCGCCCTGCGCGCGTTTGATATCCCCGGGGGTCGGCTGATATTCATGGATCTCGGCCCCCGGTTTGGTGATGGAGCTGACGTCGGCGGCGTCGCCCGCGACGTTTTGCGCCATGTCGGCGATCACCGTGAAGGTGGTAATCACTTTAAATTTCTCTTTGGCCTGGACGGGGGCGACGGCCAGCAGCGCCAGAGTCGCGGCAAACATCAGATGCTTCAAAGGTGGCAGGTGCAGCATAAGGTCCCTCACAACGTTGCGGTTAATTAATCATCATTTATAGCCATTGCTATGTTATATAGCATAAGCTATTTATAAATGAAAATAATTCTTATTTAGATGTGAGGCGAATGATTAGCGTTGAAACCAGCGGCGCGTGCGGAAAAGGCCCGGCCAAAGGGCCGGGCGCTAAAATCAGGAGAGATCGGCCACCGACTGGCGGGGGATCAGGCGGCCCGCCAGCGTGCGCCCTTCGGGAGAGAAGGCGGGGCGCTCGTCAATCAGGTTGCGGATACGCTGCAGGCAGTTCTCCATCAGCTGCTCCAGCGGCCAGGAGATACAGGTCAGCGGCGGATTCAGCAGCGAGGCGAGGGGAGAATCCTCCAGGCTCAGCAGCGAAACCTCCTGCGGTACGGCGATGTTGAATTCGCGCAGCAGGCGCATCGCTTCGGCGGCGTAGCGGTCGCGTTTCACGATAATCACCGAGTATTTGCTGAAGCTGTTGATCAGCGTCAGCAGCGCCTGTTCAACGTTGTCGTTGGCCGCCAGCATCAGCTGCCGGTTAAAAGGGATGGAGTAGTTTTGCAGGACGTTGCGATAGCCTTCGAGCATCTGGCGGCTGGCGTCATCGCTGTCGCTATCAATAAGCAGAGCGATATTGCGATGGCCTTTGCCGATCACGTAGCGGCAGGCGCTTTCGGTAGCAAAAGCGTAGTCATAGCCCTGATTATTGACCCCGGCAATGCTGAAACGGTCAAAAGAGATCACGTTGCGCGGCGCATCCGCCGGGACGGCGCCGAGTACCACTACCGCCACGCACTGACGCTGTAGATCATCGACGACCGCCGCCTGTTCCGCCGCATCCGTGACGTACTGAACAATCAGGTTCTTATTCAGCCCCTTCAGCGCTAATGAAAGCATCGGCAGCAGGCGCGCGCCGCTGCTTTCATCGTTTGCCGGGATCACCAGCCCCACGTGATTGGATGTTTGACTGGCGAGGTTTTGCGCGGCAAAGCTCGGGCGGTAGTTAAGTTCTTCTACCGCGCGCAGCACCGCTTCCCGGCTCTCTTCGCGCACGCCCCGGGTGCCGGTCAGCACGCGGGATACCGTCGCTCGGGAGACATTCGCTAATCTTGAAACATCATCAATGGTTGGCATGGCTTTTTCTGTGTGAATATTTTCGCCTAGCTTAGCATACCTGCTGAAAAAAGTGTCTACCGGCGGGGGCCTTCAGCAGCGGCCAGAACCGGCAGCCAGGCCGCGCCGCGCACGCCGCTGGCGTCGCCGAAGCGCGCCTTTTTGATCTGCGTTCGGCAGCTGTCGGAAAAGAGATACGGGACGATGGCCGACGGCAGCTGCTCGTAGATTTGCCCGACGTTGGAGAGCCCGCCGCCCAACACAATCACCTGCGGATCGAGGATATTGATTACCGAGGCCAGGCTGCGGGCGAAAGCGTCAATAAAATGCCACCAGTGGGCCAGCGCCTGCGGTTCGCCGTTTTGCGCGGCGGCGATAATCGCTTCCGCAGGCGCCTGTTCGCCGTAGCGGCGGGCAAAGCCGGTACCGGAGATAAAGCTTTCGATGCAGTTCTCTTTGCCACAGTAGCAGGGCTGCGCCGGACCGTCGCGCTCGGGGCAATAGCCCGGCAGAGGATTGTGTCCCCACTCGCCAACGATGGCGTTAGGCCCGCTGAGTAGCCGTTGGTTCACCGCGATGCCGCCGCCGCAGCCGGTACCGATAATAACGCCGAATACGGTCGTTGCCCCTGCGCCCGCGCCGTCCACCGCTTCAGAGAGGGTGAAGCAGTCGGCATCGTTCGCCATCCATACCGGTTGACCAAGTTCCCGCATCAGGTCATGACGCAGGTCGTGGCCGTTGAGCACCAGACAGTTACAGTTTTTAATCAGGCCGCTTTGCGGGTCGATAGCCCCCGGTAGGCCGATGCCGATAGTAAACGGCCGTTCGCTCCAGTCGCTGACGGTCGCAATCAGCCCGAGCAGCTGCTGCATAAACGCCTGATAGCTCTCTTTATGCGTCGGACGGCGCTGGCGATAGACGCATTCGCCCGCCGCGTTGAGCAGGACGGCTTCCATTTTGGTGCCGCCAATGTCTAAACCCAGATGTAGCATAGTTATCCTTAATCGTGGTCGACGGTTTCCCGGGCCGCGACGTTATCCGCGATGCCAGCCGGTTTTCTCCGGGAGGGCGCTACGCGTGCAGTCCGGGTAGCCCGGCTAAGCGCAGCGCGAGCCGGGAAGTCAGCCAGGTGACATGAGCATTTACCGTTTTCCCGGGTTGCGGCGTCAACGCCTTACCCGGGCTACGTCATCCGCGATGCAGGCCGATTTTCTTCTCTCCCCTGGAGAGGGGAGCCCTACGCGTGCAGCGGCCGCGAGCGGTAAATGGCGATCAGTTCGCCGATCAGCTCTTTCGCCAGAATCGAGGTCATCAGATGATCCTGAGCGTGAACCATCACCAGGGTCATTTTGGTTTTACCCTCGCCTTCGTCGGCTTCAATCAGCTGGGTCTGTACCCGATGCGCTTCGCGGGCAAAATGCGCCGCTTCTTTCATTTTTTCGTCGGCGGCGGCGAAGTCCCCCGCTTTAGCGCAGCTCAGCGCTTCGTAGCACAGGCTGCGCGACTGCCCGGCGTTGATGATAATACCCATCACCTGTTCTTCTAATTCCATGACAAACCTCTGAATAGTATGAATTATGCGGACTGCGGCGCGCCTTCAGCCTGGGCGGCGGCGTTAGCGTGCTCCTGCTCCAGCAGCTGTTTTTCGTAGGCTTTGAGGAACGGCAGATACATCACCATCGCCGTCGCTATACAAATCAGGCACATGATCACCGGGCTAAAGCTCCAGTTTGCCGCCCAGGAGGCGCCGATAGGGGCTGGCGTTGTCCACGGCGTCATCGACACCACGCGGCTGACCAGGTCCAGCTTCAGCGCAAAGTAGGCCAGGGTCGCGTTGACCATCGGCACCAGCACGAACGGCAGGAAGAACAGCGGGTTCATGATGATCGGCGCGCCGAACAGAATCGGTTCGTTGATGTTAAATACGCCCGGCACCACGCCCATCCGGCCAATCGTCCGCAGATGCACGGCCTTGCTGCGCAGCAGCATCAGCGCCAGCGGCAGGGTGGAGCCGACGCCGCCGATCAGCAGATAGTGATCCCAGAAGCCCTGGACATAGATATGTGGAATCGCGGTCCCTGCGGCCATCGCCGCCTGGTTGATCGACAGATTCGCCATCCAGAACGGATTCATAATCCCGGTGACGATCAGCGCCCCGTGAATGCCGGCAAACCACAGCACCTGGCACACCAGTACCGACAGCAGGATCGCCGGTAGGGTATCGGACGCCGCCACCAGCGGTTTCACCAGCGACATGATCGCTTCCGGAATGATCATGCCCAGCTGCGCTTCGATAAACAGGTTCAGCGGATGCAGCGTCAGCACGATCGCCAGCACCGGGATCAGGATCTCGAACGAGCGCGCCACGCCCGCCGGAACTTCAGGCGGTAGACGGATCGTAATGTTGTGGCGTTTGAGAAAGGCGTACAGCTCGGTAGAGTAAATCGCCACCAGAATTGCGGTAAAGATCCCCTGGCCGGAGAAGTAGGCGGTAGAGATCTGGCCATCTTTCAGCGGCGCGGCCACCAGCAGAAACGACATCAGCGACAGCATCCCGGCGGTCAGCGAGTCCAGGTTATGGTGCTTCGCCAGGCTGGCGGCGATCCCGACGGCGATAAACAGCGTCATCACCCCCATGCTGAAGTTAAACGGCAGCATCAGCGCATCGCGATGATCGAGCGAAAATTGCAGCCAGGCGCGGGCAAAGCCCCACGTCGTATCCGGGGAGAACGGGGGGAAGATAAACACCAGCAAAAACGAGCCAACGATCATAAAGGGCAGGGCGGTAATGAAACCGTCGCGGATGGAGGTGACGTATTTTTGCTGGCCGATCGCCCCCGCCATAGGCGTGATCTTCTGTTCAATCACGGCGATCAGCTTCGCGTACAGAGAGCTCATGATCTTTCCTTAGTTTTTGTTATCGATAAGGGAAAGCGCGAAATCCAGCACGGCGCCGCCTTTCTGCATGCCGTAATCCATCATGTTGATGGGTTCCACGCGGATCCCGTATTTATCAGCCTGTTTTTGCAGATCTTTCTGCATGTATTTCACCTGCGGCCCCAGCAGGACCACCTGGTAATGGCCGGCCTGTTGATCGAACTCCGCGACGCCAAAGGCGTTGATCTCTACCGGCAACCCGCGCTGCTCGGCCTCGGCGATCATTTTTTTCACCAGCAGGCTGGTGGACATGCCCGCGGAACAGCACAACATTATCTTTTTCATATATCGCTCCTGATGAGTGGGATGCGCCGACTATAGTCACAATGGATATAAAACGGAAAGCGCTTTCCGTTTGTGGATTTATTTATTGTGACCACGATCACCTATGACGGGCTTTTACTTTACACAGGAGTGCGCGATCATCCTGGCGACTACTCTCTTCTGAAAGGCAGGATTATGAACATTCAGTTAATGAATGTTGCCGTCGATATCATCGAGCAGCGGCTGGCGCCGCTGGCCAACGTTCTGACGCGCAATAACCACATTACGGCGATGCGCGACAGCTTTGCGCTGGCGATGCCGTTTGTGATCGTCGGAAGTTTGCTGGTGCCGATTTTGTTTCCGCCCGTTTCCATCGACGGCGCATCGGCTTTTGGCCAGTTCTATTTCCAGCTGCGGCCTATACTGCTGCCGACTTTTGAACTGACTATCGGGCTGGTGGCGCTGATTGTGGCCTTCGGCGCCAGCGCCAGTCTTGCCAAGCAGTACCGGCTACCGGAGCGGCTCTGCGGGCTGACCGGCTGCCTGGCGTTTTTGCTGTTTATCGGCTTTCGCGACAACGGCGCGACCAATATTTTTCTTGGCGGAATGGGGATTTTTACCGCGCTGATATCGAGTACTTACTCCATTGAAATTGTACGCTTTTTCTATAAGAAAGGCTGGTGCATCCGCCTGCCGGAAGAGGTACCGGTGATGACCCGTAACGGCTTTCAGCTACTGATTCCGCTGCTGGTGGTGATGCTCTCTATTAGCGTCATTAACGCGCTGCTGTTGCAAAGCACCGGGCGCATTTTACCGGAGCTGATTAGCGAAGCGGTGCGGCCGCTGGTGGTGGCCTCCGATACCCTAACCGCGGTCTTAATATCGTTATTTATCTGCAACCTGCTTTGGTTTGTCGGTATTCACGGCGCGCTAATTATCACCGGGATCATGAACCCGTTCTGGATGACCTATCTGTTTGAAAACCAGCAGGCGCTGGCCGCCGGTTCCGCCACGTTACCGCATATTTACCTGCAGGGATTCTGGGATTTCTACCTGTTAATCGGCGGTATCGGCTCGACCCTGCCGCTGGTTTTTATGGCGATGCGCAGCCGTTCCCGGCAGTTGAAAAGCGTCGGGAAAATTGGCCTGCTTCCCTCGCTGTTTAACATTAATGAGCCGATATTGTTCGGCTTTCCGATTATCATGAACCCGGTTTTTCTGCTGCCGTTTATTTTTGTGCCGCTGATAAATGCCTGTATCGCCTGGTATTTAACCCATTTGGGGATTCTCGACCGGGCGGTGGCGATGCTGCCGTGGTCGATGCCGGCGCCGCTCGGCGCGGCGTGGTCAGCCAACGGTAGCTGGAAAAACTTATGCATGTGCCTGTTCGCTATTTTTAACGCCTGGATGCTCTATCGCCCGTTCTTTAAGGTCTACGAACGCCAGCTTGCTGACGCTGAACGCTAAGCTTTTCGCCTGTCTGCCCCAGCCCGCCCTGCGCGGGCTTTTTTATTTCTGCCAGAATATGTGAACTCCATCACGAATATTTGCCCGCTATCGTTAAATTTGTGAACTCATCCGGCAATTACGGAAAGCGCTTTCCGTTTGTGGATGTACATTTCCTTTTTTGATCCGTAAATTTCCTCCCGTTCTCAGGCAGTGTTAATAAAAAAATAACCAAGGATAAAAAATGATCAGGCTAAATCATTCAATACCTCTGTCTTTACTTGCCCTTGCGGTGATGAGCGACTGCGCCAGCGCCGATCCGAAGTACGATTTTATGCTGCATGGCTATATCCGTTCAGGGATCCTTGCCAACGCCGACGGCAATCGCGCTGACTCCGTTGGCCTGATGCCGGACGGCAAGTGGCGTCTGGGCAACGAAGAAGATACCAAGATCGAACTGATCCCAACGGTGACGTTAACCTCGGACAGCGGCGTGGTAGCAAAAGTCCAGGCCAACATCACCCATCAGTCAAAATGTACCTCTGACTGGAACTGTCAGGACGACGACGGGCATGATGTGCAGTTCCGCGAAGGTTTTGCCGAACTGTCCAACCTCGACTTTGCCCCGGAGATGACCTTCTGGGCCGGTAAGCGCTACAGCAGCTCCAACACCTCCAGCCATCAGTTTGACTGGGAGTACATTCAGTACAACGGCACCGGCGGCGGCTTCGACAATATGGATCTTGGCTTCGCGCGCTTCGATGCCGGGGTTTACGCCTTCTCGCCGACGGACGAAACCAAAGCCTACCCGGTCGACAAAGGCGATCAGGGCTATCCGGATGACTACTCGCTCAACCTGTGGCTGAAAAAGATCGGCGGCACCGGCTTCGATCTTGAGCTGATTGGCCACCACATGAACCGCAACGAGAAGCACCCGACCTCGGCGGAAAAAGGCTACGGCGTGACCGGCGTTTACAACTTTGACGGCTTCTACGGCCTGACCGGCGGCTACTCTCGCGTGGTCTTCCAGTACGGACGCGGCCTGGCGGCGGGAGACTCGCTGGGTAAAAACGGCTGGGGCTGGGCAAACCTCGACGATACCCAGTCCTGGCGCGTGGTGCTGGATAACATGGCCTCGCTCGGCGACTGGGAAATCTCCACGTTTGCCTACTATCAGAAAGACAAAAACTACCGCTGGTGGACGGAAGACGCCGAAGGCTGGGGGCGCACCAGCTGGGTGGCGGGGATCCGCCCGTATCAGCAGATCACCAAAAACTTCGCCATGCAGTACGAGCTGGGCTACGAATATCTCGACGATAAAAACTACAAAGGCGTGGACGGCAAGGGCAAAGGCGGCCTGACTAAAGTGACCATCGCGCCGACCCTGACCTTTGATTCCGGCTTCTGGACGCGCCCGCAGTTGCGCTTCTTCGTCACTTACGCGAAGTGGGATAAGGGGGTGTCCGACGCGCTGGACGGCAACTACGACTGGAGCACCAATACCCTTTCCGCTGGTAGCTACTCGCGCAGCGGCGACACCGATACGCTGAACTTCGGCGTGCAGGCCGAAGTCTGGTTCTAAGGAGAGATACGATGATTAAGCCGGTGAAAAAACTGATGCTCGTCGCGCTGCTTTCGGCGCTGGGAAGCGCAGGCGCGATGGCCGCGGAGCAGTCGCACTTTGAACACTTTATTACCCGCGACGGCGCGACGTTAAAAGATGGCGACAAGGTGTTCCGCTTTGCGGGCATTCATGCGCCGGAGCTGCATCGTATTGAAGACGACGCGCGCGGCACCTGTAAAGCCGACTCGCGCGGCTGGGGGCAATACTTCCGCTGGCCGACGGCGGAGGAACAGGAAAACTGGATTAAAGCGCTGGTGCAAACCGGCGCCAGAGCGCAGCGGGTATACGTGCTCTCGGTACAGCAGGCGTTTGACGAGGCCTGCGGTCGCGAAACCCATATTCTGGCTCCGGAAACCGCCGACGGCATGCCGCGCCTGAACGAAAAGGCGATGCGGGTGTACGACAACATGATCGCCGAGGCGGACAAACAGGGTCTGCGCCTGATTCTGCCGTTTATCGATCACTGGTGGTGGTGGGGCGGTCGCGAGCAGCTGGCGGCGTTTTACCACGAAAAGCCGGAGGATTTTTACCGTACCGATAGTAAAACCTTCAAGGCCTATCTGGACGTGATTCGTCAGGTTATCACCCGTACCAACAGCGTGACCGGGCGCCCTTACTATGACGAAAAAGCGATTATGGCCTGGGAGACCGGCAACGAGCTGGAAGACACCAACGCGGCGTTCCTTCAGCAGACCGCCGCATGGATCAAAAAGTGGGCGCCGCATCAGCTGGTGGTGGATGGCACCTATAAGAAAATTAATGCGTTTGCGCTTAACGATCCCCATGTCGATATCGTCAGCAACCACTACTACACCAATGCCGATAACAACCATCCCGATCAGGTGAAAAAAGACCTGACGGCGGCCGCGGGTAAGAAAGTCTACATGGTGGGCGAATTTGGCCTGCTGGATGCGCAGCAGCTTAACGCCATTATGCAGGCGATCGTCCATAGCGAAGTCAACGGCGCGCAGGCGGCGGGCGGTTTAATCTGGGGCTTCCGCGGTCATCGTCACGATGGCGGTTTCTACTGGCATAAAGAGTCCACCGGCCACTACAGCTACCATTTGCCGGGCTTCCCGGTCGACGGTAAAGCCAATCAGGAGATGGAGGTGGTCGATCTGGTGCGGACCGCCGCGGCGCAGATGAACGGGCAGGAGAAAGCGCCGCCGCTGCCGAAGCCGGATGCGCCGAAGCTGCGGGCGACGGATTCACCGTTTGCGATCAACTGGCTGGGGGCGGCGGTAGGGCGCGCTTATGATGTTGAGCGCGCCGATTCGGCATCCGGACCGTGGAAGATCGTGGGGCGCGATATTTCGGACGGAGTAAACGAGTGGAACCCGCAGACGATGGATCTGTTCCGCGATGACTATCGCAGTCTGCAACTGGGGAATACGTACTATTACCGCGTCATTGCTAAAAACGAGAGCGGCAGTTCATCGCCTTCGAACGTGATTAGCGTGAAGCACACCCAGGCGAATCAGGCGCCGGAAGTCACGCTGGTGGAAACGCTCACCACCAGCCAGGACCAGGGCGTGCAGCTCAGCGCGAGCTGGCGCGATGACGGGCTGCCGGATGGCAACGTTAAGGTGAGCTGGAGCAACGGCGGCAACGCGCAGGCCCATATCTGCGCGACGGATAAAGCCGAAACTCGCGCCTGGTTTAGCGCCCCCGGTGAATACGCGCTGACCTTTAGCGCCGATGATGGTCTGCTCAAAAGCAGTAAAACCGTAAAGGTCACGGTGACGGAAGCCGTCGGGAAAGCGCCCGCTGATTACTGCCGTTTTAGCGGCGGGGTTGTGAACGTGACCGATGGCAAGATCGAGGCGGCGAAAAGCGAGAAAGACGCGCTGACGATTGACGAAGACGGTTTCCTCGGGCCGTTCGCCAACGATGGCGATAAGGTGAGCTGGCAGGTTGCCGCGCCGTGGGCCGGCAAGTATCAGCTGCAGGTGACGTTCAGCGGCAAATGGGGCGGCAAGAAAAACTCGTTTATCGTCAACGGCGGCGCGCCAATCGCGGTTGAATTCCCGCAAACCGATGAACAGGGCCAGCAGCTGCGGGTGCCGGTGGAGCTGAAGGCTGGCGATAATCGCATCGACTTCGGTAAATTCGCCGGCGACTGGGGCTACATGTTTATCAAATCGATTGAAGTGGTTGCAGAGTAGTGCTTATTGGCTGCGCCCGTTGGGCGCGGCCTTTTTTAACTTACAGGAGGCGTTATGACCCGGTATCAGTTTCCGGAAGGTTTTTTTTGGGGCGCGGCGGCATCCGGTCCGCAAACGGAAGGGATAAGCAACAAGCCGCATCGTTCTATTTGGGATAGCTGGTTTGCCGAACAGCCGGAACGTTTTTATCAGCAGATTGGGCCGCAAACGGTTTGCGACACTTACCATCAGTATCCCCAGGACGTGGCGTTGATGAAGCGGACCGGGTTCAACTCTTTTCGCACCTCGATTCAGTGGTCGCGGCTGATTGACGACTTCGAAACCGGCGCGCCCAATGCGGACGCGGTGCGTTTTTATCATGCCTACCTGGATGAGATGATTGAAAACGGCATCGAGCCGATGATCAACCTCTATCACTTTGACATGCCGGAAGCGCTGCAAAAGCAGTACGGCGGCTTTGAGTCGGCGCACGTGACCGATCTTTTCGCGCGTTTTGCCCGTACCGCTTTTGAGCTGTTTGGGCACAAAGTGAAATACTGGATCACCTTCAACGAGCCGATTGTGCCAGTTGAGGGCGGCTATCTGTATGACTTCCACTATCCCTGCAAGAAAGACGGCAGTCTGGCGGCGCAGGTGGCGTTTAACATTATGCTGGCCCACGCCAAAGCGGTGCGCGAGTTTCGCGCGCTGGCGCTGGAAAGCGAGATTGGCGTGGTGCTGAATCTGACGCCGTCCTATACCCGCAACGACAGCGCGGAAGACCAAAAAGCGGCGTGGTATGCGGATCTGTTCTTCAACCGCAGCTTTCTCGATCCGCTGGTGAAACATCAGTTCCCGAAAGAGCTGTGCGAAATTCTGGCCGCGCACGACTGTCTGCCGGAGGTGACAAAAGCCGACGTTGAGCTGATTACCGGATCGCGCGTCGATTTTCTCGGCGTTAACTATTACGTTCCGCGGCGGGTGAAAGCCCGCGAAAGCGACTATACGCTGGACTATTTCACCCCGGAGTTCTATTTCGAAAACTATGTGAATCCGCAAGGGCGCTTTAATCCTTATCGCGATAATAATGAGATTCTGCCGCAGGCGATTTATGACATTGCCGCCAACATTCGCGATAACTACGGCAATATAAAGTGGTTCCTCGCAGAAATTGGTATCGCGATGGATATTGAGTCGGAAGGCGAGCCGGGCGAGGACGGGGTGATTGACGATTCGTTCCGCATCGGCCTGATGGAAGAGCATCTGGTGCAGCTGCATCGCGCCATTGCCGACGGCGCGAACTGCTTTGGCGTGCATCAGTGGACCTTTATCGATAACTGGTCGTGGATTAACTCGTTCAAGCGCCGCTACGGCTTCTGGCGGCTCGACCTGCAAACCGGCGAGCGGCTGATAAAGCGCAACGCGCTGTGGTTTGCCGAACTGGCGACCAGCAACGGCTTCAGTTCTGATAAATAGCCCGGCAAAATCCCCCCGGAGGCGGCGCTTGACGCGCCTGTCCGGGCTACCAAACCGCACGAACTTGTAGCCCGGACAGATGCGCAGCATCGCCTCCGGGAAGTCATCCCCACCGGGGATTATTGGCGCGATTTGTTCATTTCCGCCAGCGAAGCTATCCAGTTCATCGCCAGCTGCGGCCATTCGGCGGCGGGCAGGCCCCGGGTCCCGCGAATACCAAATCCGTGTTTCCCCTCGGCGAACAGATGCAGCTCGGTCGGCACCTGCTGCGCGCGCAGGGCGTTAAACATCACCAGCGCGTTATCCACCGGCACGGAAGGATCGTCTACCGCGTGGAAAATAAAGGTTGGCGGCGTCTGCGGCGTGACGTTCTGCTCCGGTGAATAGCGATGCTGCCGCTCCGCCGTCGGCGTTTCGCCAATCAATGCCTTGCGCGATCCGGGATGGGCAATCGCCGGATCCATCGAAATCACCGGATAGCCGAGCACCGCGAAGTCCGGCCGCGCGCTCTGCCGATCAACCGCGTCCACGGCGGCGTAAGCCGGTTCGCTATACCGGGTCTCCAGGCTGGCCGCCACGTGCCCCCCGGCGGAAAAGCCCATAATGCCGATTTTATGCGGGTCGATATGCCACTCGGCGGCCCGCGCCCGCAGGGTACGCAGCGCGCGCTGCGCATCGGCCAACGGCGCCTCGCTGCCTTCTGCGTGACCGTCCGCCGGCATCCGGTAGGTCATGACAAACAGGGTATAGCCACGGGCGTTAAATACCGGCGCGAGATCGCTGCCCTCTTTATCCAATACCACTCGCTGGTAAGAGCCGCCCGGCGTCACCAGCAGCGCAATACCGTTGGGCTTCTCCGGTGCGTAAACGGTAATTGTCGGAGCACGAATCCCGGTGACCGCGCGATCGGGCAGCGAGGGATCTTTGCTGCGCTCTACCAGCGATTCGCTCGCCGGGCTGTTTTTCGCGCCGGGGGCTTCACCGCCGGGCCAGACAGAAAAGGTGGGGAGAGAGGAAAATGCCGCCGGAGAAGCCAAAAGCAAAGCGATGGCGGCGGCCAGAGGTAAACGCGTCATAAGCATCTCCATTAAGGAAAAAGCTTATTTATCATTCATCAGGAACGGGTAAAGCGAGTTGTCTCACAGAACGCTGTTTCATTAAAAATAAAATGAAACAGCGTTTTAAGGTTATGCCTACTGCAGCTGGTCTTTATTAATACCCAACCGTTTCATGCGCGAAAGCAGCGTCGTGCGCTTTAATCCCAGACGCTGGGCCGCGCCCTTCGGCCCGGCGACCACCCCGTTACTCTCTTTCAGCACCCGGACAATGAGCTGGTATTCGTCTTCGCCCTCTTCGGGCAGCACTTCTGCCGGCAGCGGCTCAGTCTCGAGGCTCATTTCCGGCAGTGAAAGCTGCAGCACGCTGCCGCGGGTCAGCAGCACCGCGCGTTCAATGACGTTCTCCAGTTCGCGCACGTTACCCGGCCACTCCATGCGGCTAAGCAGGCGCAGCGTCTCCGCCGGAATGCTGTCGATATTGCGTCCGAGACGGCGGGCGATTTTAAAGGTGAAGGCCTTCACCAGCAGAGGAATATCCTCCGGCCGTTCGCGCAGGGGCGGCAGATGGATCGGGAAGACGTTCAGCCGGTAGTAGAGATCGCTGCGAAACTCGCGATCGGCGACCATCTGTTTAAGATCGCGGTTGGTGGCGGCGATCAGGCGCACGTCGGTGTGAATCAGCTTATTGCTGCCGAGACGCTCGAACTCCTGCTCCTGCAACACGCGCAGCAGTTTCGGCTGTAGTTCAATCGGCATATCGCCCACTTCATCGAGAAACAGCGAGCTTTTGTCCGCCAGTTCGAAACGGCCGATACGCTGGGCGCTGGCGCCGGTGAAAGCGCCGCGCTCGTGGCCAAACAGGTCGCTTTCCAGCAGCCCGGCTGGCATCGCCGCGCAGTTCATTTTGACCATCCGGCGGCTATTGCGGCCGCTCAGGTTATGAATAGCGCGGGCAATCAGCTCCTTACCGGTGCCGGTTTCGCCTAGGATCAGCACCGTACTGTCGCTCTGCGCCACCATCTCCACCTGCTTGAGCACGCTGTTCATGGCCTCGCTGCGGCCAATGATTTCGCCAAACTCGCTCTCAACGTTGTTGAGCTGTTCGGTCAGGGCGAGGTTCTCATCGACCAGCCGCTCTTTCAGCCGCTGAATCTCGCGGTAGGCGAGGGCGTTGTCGATGGCGATCGAGACGCGCTCGGCAATTTGCCGCAGCAGCTTGAGGTTGGTGGTGGTGAAGACTTTTTCATCGCACTGCGCCAGCTTCAGCACCCCAAGCAAAGTATTACCGGACATCAACGGCAGCAGGCACAGGGTCTGGATTTTGTTATCCCACATCTCGAAAAGCATTTTTTCGTACGGCGCCAGCGGGTCGTGCTCGTGGAGATTGAGCAGCAGCATCTCTTTGCTTTTGAATACCCGCTCGGTCAGGGTACCGGCTTCGTCCACTTCGCTCTGGTCATGTACCGGATGGCTGGCGTCGAGGTAGTGGGTGGAGTAGATATTGAGCTTACCTTTGCGGTTGCTGCGCAGTACCACGCTGATGGCGTCGATGCGGAAGTAGCGGTGGATCTCTTTGGCCACTTCGCTGACCAGTTCATCGATATCCAGCCGCGAGAGCACCGCGTTGGTGATCGCCACCAGGATGCGGAAGTTATCGCGTTCCCGGCACAGCAGGTCGTAATCGACGTTGTTGCTGACCCGGCTTTGGATCTGTTCGGTGACCACGGCAACGATTTGCGTAAAGGTGTGCAGCCGCTGGTACTCTTTTTCGGTCCACGGCCGGTTGTCGTCGCGAATAAATTCGCAGCCGCCGAAGATACGCCCTTCCGCCGCCAGCGGCAGCAGGCAGTAATAGCCAAAGTTGGGGTAGAGTCCGCTTACGGCGAGCTGCGGCCAGGTTTCGGCAAAGGTGGCGCTATCGCAATGCAGCGCATCCGGACGCGATAGCAGGCGTCGAACCGGGCCGTTGGCGAGGACGGTTTCATCTTCGTAGCTCACCGGCTGCCCCGCGTCGTCGCAGGCGTGCCGGATAGCGCGATGATTGCCGGAATGCCACAGAATAATCGCCGCCCGGTCGGCGAGCGCGGACTGCTGCACCAGGCCGGTCAGCGTCTCGCTCAGCGCGGCAAGGTCCGGCTGCTGTAATAAAATGCGGGTGATATCAAACAGACCCTGCTGCCCAAGATCGCCCATCGGTGTATACGACATTGCTTAAGTCCAAAAGCGCCGCAAAGCGGCGCAGAAGAAAGTGATGACACAAATAATAGTCTGTTAATAAAGCGGTTGTGACCGCCATTAACCCATCCGTGGGTGCCCGCTGGTTTGGGCTGGATAATCATGCTGGCTTTTCCCGGCTCGCGCTGCGCTTAGCCGGGCTACAGGTGTGCGCAGTTTTGTAGCCCGGATAAGGCGTTAGCCGCAATCCGGGGGCCCGCACCGTTAACAAATTCTCGGCAGCGGCTCGGCGTGAGGAAGATCCAGCGTGCGTTTGACGCCGTACAGACCGACAGAGCGCACGCCCGCGCGCGGCACAACGTCGCCGATTATCGCCGCATCGCGGCCTAATGGATGAGACCGTAAATGCGCAAGTACGCTTTCCGCCGCCTCGCGGGCAACGGCGATCAACAGCTTACCCTCGTTGGCGAAATTAAGCGCGTCCAGCCCCAGCAGCTCGCACACGCCGCGTACGGTATCGTTAACCGGCAGCTTTTGTTCATGCAGCTCTATTCCGCAGCCGCTGGCGGCGGCGAATTCATGGGCCACCGCGTTAACGCCGCCGCGGGTGGCATCGCGCAGGGCTTTCACGCCAGCTACGTCGCGCAGCGTCTGAATCAAGGGCGTCAGCACCGCGCAGTCGCTGGACAGCGCGCCGTCCAGCCCCATCTGTTCGCGCAGGTTGAGGATCGTTGCCCCGTGATCGCCAAGCGTGCCGCTGACCAGCAGCACGTCTCCCGCGCTAATCTGCTGCGCTCCCCAGCGAATACCGGTGGGGATGACGCCGATCCCGGCGGTATTGATAAACAGCTTATCCGCCGCCCCGCGCGGCACCACTTTGGTATCGCCGGTCACAATGGCGATACCGGCTTCCCGCGCGGTCTGCGCCATGCTGCTCACCACCGCTTCGAGGGTGGCCATCTCCAGCCCCTCTTCGAGAATAAACCCGCAGGAGAGATAGCGCGGCAGCGCGCCGCTCACCGCCACATCGTTCGCCGTGCCGCAGACCGCCAGCTTGCCGATATTACCGCCGGGGAAAAACAGCGGATCGATAACGTAGCTGTCGGTGGAGAAGGCGAGCCTGTCGCCCTGCGCGCTAAGCTGAGCGAGATCGAGACGCGCCTGATCTTCCTGCTCCGCCAGCCAGGGGTTGGCGAAAGCCTGCATAAACAGGTCGCCGATCAGCTGCTGCATCGCCTGACCGCCGCTACCATGGGCTAACTGAACGCTTTTCATGCTTCGATTTCCTGACTGCGATATTGATACCAGGCGGCGCAGGCGCCTTCCGATGAGACCATCAGCGCGCCGAATGCGCTCTGCGGGTTGCAGGTATTGCCGAATAGCGGGCACTGGTGCGGTTTACAGCGGCCGGTCAGCACCTCGCCGCAGCGGGCGCGCGGGTCGTCGCAGACCCGCTGCGGCGCCGGGCGGAAATGCGCTTCTGCGTCGAAACGCTGATACGCGGCCGTCAGGTGCACGCCGGAGTCGTTAATCACCCCCAGACCGCGCCACTCGCTATCGCCGCTGAGGCAAAACACGTCGGCGATGGCCGACTGCGCCAGCGGGTTGCCCTCATCGGGCACCACCCGGCGATACTGGTTCTCCACTTCGCTGCGCTGCGCTATTGTCTGCTCAACCAGCATCATCGCGCCTTGCAGTAGATCAAGCGGTTCGAATCCGGCCACCACTAATGGACGGTGATAGTCGCTGGCGATAAACCCGTAAGCATCGGTGCCAATCACCATGCTGACGTGACCGGGGGCGAGAAAAGCGTCGATACCGTTATCCGGCTGGTCGAGCAGGCTGCGCAGGGTCGGCAGCAGGGTGATGTGCTGGCAGAAAAAGTAAAAGTTCCCGACGCCGCGCTCGCGGGCCTGACGCAGGGTCAGGGCGGTGGCGGGCATCGTCGTTTCAAAGCCGAGACCGAAGAATACCACTTCTCGATCGGGGTGCTGCTGCGCCAGCTTCAGGGCGTCCATCGGCGAATAGACGATGCGGACGTCGGCGCCGCGCGATTTTGCCTGCAGCAGCGAGCCGTTTTTTCCCGGTACGCGCATGGCGTCGCCAAAGGTGCAGAAAATCACCCCCGGACGGCTGGCGATATCGATACAGGCGTCGATACGCCCCATCGGCAGCACGCACACCGGGCAGCCGGGGCCGTGGATAAATTCAATATTTTCCGGCAGCAGCTGATCGAGGCCAAATTTAAAAATAGCGTGGGTATGGCCGCCGCACACTTCCATTATGCGCAGCGGACGTTTGGCGGTATGCGGCAGCAGGCGCGCGCGCAGCCGGAGATGTTCCACCAGCTGCATCACCTGTTCCGGAGCGCGGTATTCATCAACAAAACGCATTTACCGCTCCTCGCCGTACAGCAGCGCGCCGACGTCCGGCTCGACTTCAAACATATTTTGCAGCGCCTCGAGGGTGTCGCGGGCTTCGGCTTCGTTAATCACGCTCATGGCAAAACCCACGTGGACCAGCACCCACTGGCCGAGACGCGGCTGACCGCGATCGTCAACCGCGCCCACCAGGGTCAGGTCGACTTCGCGTTGAATGCCGCACACTTCGACCTTCGCCAGATTGCCGTCAATAGCGCAGATTTGTCCGGGTATGCCTATGCACATTGCTGCGCCTCCAGCCAGCGAAGCCACTGGTCCATGCCTTCGCCGCTGGTGGCGGAAAGCAGAATAATGTCAATATCCGGGTTCACCTCGCGGGCGCAGGCCAGACACTTCTCTACGTCAAAGTTGAGATACGGCAGCAGGTCGACCTTGTTAAGCAGCATCAGGCTGGCGGCGGCGAACATATGCGGATACTTCAGCGGTTTGTCTTCGCCTTCGGTTACCGACAGCACCGCCACTTTATGACGTTCGCCGAGGTCGAAACTTGCCGGACACACCAGGTTGCCGACGTTTTCGATAAACAGAATGCCGTGGTCCGCCAGCGGCAGGCGCGGCGCGGCGTCGGCGATCATCTGCGCGTCGAGATGGCAGCCTTTGCCGGTGTTGACCTGAATCGCCGGAGTGCCGGTGGCGCGGATGCGCGCGGCGTCGTTCACCGTTTGCTGATCGCCTTCAATGACCGCGCAGGCGGTTTTCTCTTTCAGCCGCAGCAGGGTTTCCGTCAGCAGGGTGGTTTTGCCGGAGCCGGGGCTGGAGACCAGGTTCAGCACCAGCTGGCTCCTGGCGGCGAAACGCGCGCGGTTGCGGGCGGCCAGACGGTTGTTTTTATCCAGGACGTCGATTTCCACTTCCAGCATCCGCCGCTGGCTCTGGCCCGGCGCATGGGTACCCGCTTCGCCATGACCGTAGTGCAGGTCGCCAGTCTCCGAGCGGGTGGGGGAAAAGTTATCGGTTTTCACGCCGGTAATGGTCATCATCTGGCGCGGGGCGGGCGCGAAGGGGGCGCTGCGAAACGCCGAATGCGGGTTATGCTCGTCGCCTTCTATATAAAGGTTGCCTTCACCGCAGCCGCAGGTTGTACACATAATCTTATTACTCCACTTCTAGTCGCTGAATCTGTAAGCCGTCATCCGCCACAATTTGCAGCCGGTCGCTCTGACACTGCGGGCAGCGGCGCACGTGCTGTGAGATGAGATGCACGTACTGCTGGCAGGATTCACACCAGCATTCAGCCTGTTGTTCGGCGATATGCAGCTCACAGCCTTCCGCCAGCGTGCCGCGGCACACCAGCTCAAAGCAGAAGGTCAGCGCGCTGGCTTCCACGCAGGAAAATGCCCCCACTTTCAGCCACACGCCGGTGACCCGACGCGCGCCGGCCTGCTGCGCCTGCTGTTCGATAATTTCCAGCGCCCGCTGGCTAAGGGTGATTTCGTGCATGGTGCCTCCGTATCGCGATGGCCCATTAATGCAATAACGATGCCAGGTCATAAGTAATGTCATAAAAATGTCGATGACACCGCTCAGACATCGTCATCGACATGTCTTTCTTATAGGGTAAATTTATTAAAATCGTTAAAAATCAATTAATTAACTTTTGGCATGAAAAATGCTTAACCGGTGCATCTCATACAACGGGGGATCCGGGATGACTATTTGGGAATTAAGTGAAAAGGCGGACTACATCGCCGATCGTCACCGCCAGCATCAGGAGCAGTGGCATACCTACTGCAACTCGCTGGTACAGGGGATAACCCTGTCGAAAGCGCGTTTGCATCATGCGATGAGCTGCGCGCCGGATAAAGAGCTGTGCTTCGTATTGTTTGGTCATTTTCAGGTTTACGTGGCGCTGGCGGAGGGCTTTAACAGCCACACCATCGAGTATTACGTAGAGAGTAAAGACGGCGGCGACAGACGGCTGATTGCCCAGGCCACGCTGGGCTCAGACGGCACCATTGATGGCCGGATCAGCAACCGCGATCGCGAGCAGGTTCTGGAGCACTATCTGGCGACTATCGCCAGCGTTTATGACCGTCTCTACGAGGCTATCGAACAAGACCAGCCGGTGGATTTAAACCACCTGACGCTGGCCCGTTAATCGTCAGGTGTCGACAAGTGTCGAAGCTGACACCTGCGCAACCTGTTTTCGTCAAAAATGACTTTCACCTGAGGACGACCCGGTGAACCGTTTTGTAATTGCTGACTCCACCGTCTGTATCGGCTGTCGCACCTGCGAAGCCGCCTGCGCTGAGACTCACCGCCAGCAGGGCCTGCAAGCCATGCCCCGGCTACGGCTGATGCGCAATGAAAAAGAATCCGCGCCGCAGATGTGCCACCACTGTGAAGATGCGCCCTGCGCCGCCGTCTGCCCGGTTAATGCCATTAATCGCGTCGATGGCGCGGTGCAGCTCAATGAGAGCCTGTGCGTAAGCTGCAAGCTGTGCGGCATCGCCTGTCCGTTCGGCGCCATTGAGTTTTCCGGCAGCCGCCCGCTGGATATTCCGGCTAACGCCAATACGCCGATGGCGCCCGCCGCGCCGCCGGCCCCGGCGCGCGTCAGCTCGCTGCTCGACTGGGTGCCGGGCGTACGCGCTATCGCCGTCAAATGCGACCTGTGCCACTTCGATGAGGAAGGCCCGGCGTGCGTGCGCACCTGCCCGACCAAAGCGCTGCTGCTGGTGGATATCCGCGATATCGCCCAGGCCAGCAAGCGTAAGCGGCAGCTGACTTTTAATACCGACCTCGGCGATCTGTCGCTGTTCCAGGCGCAACAAGGGGACGTGAAATGAGTGTGATTTCCTTAGTGAATCAGGCGGTGGCCTGGTACGCCGCCAGCGCGGTGCTGGCGTTTTTGTTCGCTCTGCGCAAACCGCTGAGCGGGGCGATCGCCGGGATTGGCGGCGCGGTCGCCAGCGCGATGCTGGTGCTGGCGGGCGGAACGGCGCTGCTGATGCCGGATCGCGTCAGCGCCGGCATGCTGCAAATGCTGCACCTGCCCCTGCGCGTTGGCGGCGTCAATGCGCTGTGGCTGCTGGCAATCGGCCTGTCGGCGCTGCCGATTTCGCTGTTCAATATCGCCTGGCATCGTCATCCGCAGGTTAAAGCCAACGGTCTGCTGGTGAATCTCCTGCTGGCCGCCGCCGTCTGCGCCGTGGTGGTGACGAACTTCGGCGCGCTGGTGGTGATGGCGGAAATTATGGCCCTTTGCGCCGCGTTTCTTACCGGCTGCGCGCAGTCCGGCAAGCTGTGGTTTGCGCTGGGACGCCTCGGTACGCTGCTGATGGCGTGGAGCTGCTGGCTGGTCTGGTCGACCTACGGCACCCTTGAGCTAGGGCAGATTACCCAGCTGGCGGTGGCGGCGCCGCAAAACGCGCTATTGTGGCTGCCGGGCCTGATCGGCTTTGCGCTGCTGGCCGGGGTCATTCCGCTGCACGGCTGGGCGCCGCAGGCCCACGCTGGCGCCAGCGCTCCGGCTGCCGCGCTGTTTTCTACGGTAGTGATGAAGGTCGGTCTGTACGGCATCCTGACGGTCTCGCTGGCCGGCAGCGTTCCGCCGCTGTGGTGGGGCGTGATGCTGCTGGTGCTGGGGATGATCACCGCCTTCGTCGGCGGGCTGTACGCCCTGATGGAGCACAATATTCAGCGCCTGCTGGCGTACCACACCCTGGAAAACATCGGCATTATCCTGCTCGGCCTCGGGGCATTCGTCACCGGCGTGGCGACCCATAACCCAACCCTGATGGTGCTGGGCTTTATCGGCGGCATGTATCACCTGATCAACCATAGCCTGTTTAAAACTACCCTGTTCCTCGGCGCGGGAGCGGTGTGGTTCCGCACCGGCCATCGCGATATCGAAAAGCTTGGCGGGATCGGCAAGAAAATGCCGCTGATTTCCCTTTCGATGCTGGTGGGTCTGATGGCGATGGCCGCGCTGCCGCCGCTGAACGGCTTCGCCGGAGAGTGGGTTATCTATCAGTCCTTCTTTAAGTTGAGCACCGGCGACGCGTTTGTTGGCCGCCTGCTTGGGCCGCTGCTGGCGGTGGGCCTGGCGATCACCGGCGCGCTGGCGGTGATGTGTATGGCGAAAGTCTACGGCGTCACCTTCCTCGGCGCGCCGCGAAGCAAAGAGGCGGAAAACGCCACCTGCGCGCCGGGGCTGATGACCTTTAGCGTGGTGCTGGCCGCCGTCTGCTGCGTGATTGGCGGGGTTGCCGCGCCGTGGCTGCTGCCGCTGGTGAGCGGGGCGTTTCCGGTGCAGGCGGAGGTCTCCAGCGTGGTGTCTCAGCCGCTGATCGCCATTCTGCTGATTGCCTGCCCGCTGCTGCCGCTGCTGCTGATGATCTTCTTTAAGGGCGATCGCCTGCCGGCGCGCTCGCGCGGCGCGGCCTGGGTCTGCGGCTATGACCATGAAAAATCCATGGTGGTGACCGCCCACGGTTTCGCCATGCCGGTGAAAGAGGCTTTTGCGCCAATTCTCAAGCTGCGCCACTGGCTGAACCCGGTGCGCCTGGTGCCCGGCTGGCAGAACGCTTCTGCGCCCGCGCTGTTTCGCGGCGTGGCGCTGGTGGAGCTGGCGGTACTGGTGGTGATTGTGATTTCCCGAGGAGCCTGAGAATGAGCGTATTAATTGCATTGTTGCAGGCGCTGGTGCTGTTCGCCGTCGCGCCGCTGTTGTCCGGGGTGACCCGCGTCGCCCGCGCGCGTCTGCATAATCGCCGCGGCCCGGGCGTACTGCAGGAGTACCGGGATATCCTGAAACTGCTGGGGCGCCAGAGCGTTGGCCCGGATGCCTCCGGCTGGGTCTTCCGCCTGACGCCGTACGTGATGGTCGGCGTGATGCTGACCATCGCTACCGCGCTGCCGGTGGTGACCGTTGATTCGCCGATGGCGGGGCTGGGCGACCTGATTACCCTGATCTACCTGTTCGCCATCGCCCGTTTCTTCTTCGCTATCTCCGGCCTCGATACCGGCAGCCCGTTTACCGCTATCGGGGCGAGCCGTGAAGCGATGCTCGGCGTGCTGGTGGAGCCTATCCTGCTGCTCGGCCTGTGGGTCGCGGCTCAGGTCGCCGGGTCCACCCATATCAGCAGTATCACTGACACCATTTATCACTGGCCTGTCGCCCGCACTCTTCCGCTGATTCTGGCGCTGTGCGCTTGCGCCTTCGCCACCTTTATCGAAATGGGCAAGCTGCCGTTCGACCTGGCGGAAGCGGAGCAGGAGCTTCAGGAAGGCCCGCTCTCGGAATACAGCGGTAGCGGCTTCGGCGTGCTGAAGTGGGGCATCAGCCTCAAGCAGCTGGTGGTCCTGCAAATGTTCGTCGGCGTATTTATCCCGTGGGGACAGATGACCAGCTTTAGCGTCGGCGGTCTGCTGCTGGCGCTGGTAGTTGCCGTCGTCAAGCTGGTGCTTGGCGTGCTGGTGATTGCGCTGTTCGAAAACAGCATGGCGCGTCTGCGCTTTTGCGCCACCTCCCGCGTCACCTGGGCCGGGTTTGGTTTTGCCTTTTTAGCCTTCGTCTCCTTGCTGGTGGCGTGATTTAAGAGAGTTTGAGCATGTCTGAAGAAAAAATCGGTCAACACTATCTCGCCGCGCTGCATCAGGCCTTTCCGGGCGTGGTGCTGGATGAAGCCTGGCAGACCAAAGACCAGTTGACGGTCACGGTAAAGGTCAACTATCTGCCGGAAGTGGTCGAGTTCCTGTACTACAAGCAGGGCGGCTGGCTGTCTGTGCTGTTTGGCAACGACGAACGCAAGCTCAACGGCCACTACGCCGTCTACTACGTGCTGTCGATGGAGCAGGGCACGAAATGCTGGATCACCGTGCGCGTGGAAGTGGACGCCAATAAACCGGAATATCCGTCGGTGACGCCGCGCGTGCCGGCGGCTGTGTGGGGCGAGCGCGAAGTGCGCGATATGTACGGCCTGGTGCCGGTGGGGCTGCCGGACGAGCGCCGGCTGGTGCTGCCGGACGACTGGCCGGATGAACTCTATCCGCTGCGAAAAGACAGCATGGACTACCGTCAACGCCCGGCGCCGACCACCGATGCCGAAACCTACGAGTTTATCAACGAGCTGGGCAGCAAGAAAAACAACGTGGTGCCGATTGGCCCGCTGCACGTCACCTCCGACGAACCGGGCCACTTCCGCCTGTTCGTTGACGGCGAGAATATTATCGACGCCGACTACCGCCTGTTCTACGTCCATCGCGGGATGGAAAAGCTGGCGGAAACCCGGATGGGCTACAACGAAGTGACCTTCCTGTCGGACCGCGTGTGCGGTATCTGCGGTTTCGCCCACAGCACCGCCTACACCACTTCGGTAGAGAACGCGATGGGCATCGTAGTGCCGGAGCGCGCGCAGATGATCCGCGCCATTCTGCTGGAGGTGGAACGCCTGCACTCGCACCTGCTGAACCTCGGCCTCGCCTGCCACTTTACCGGCTTCGACTCCGGGTTTATGCAGTTCTTCCGCGTGCGCGAAACCTCGATGAAGATGGCGGAAATTCTTACCGGGGCGCGTAAAACCTACGGTCTGAACCTGATTGGCGGCATTCGTCGCGATCTGCTGAAAGAGGACATGATCCAGACCCGCCAGCTGGCGCAGCAGATGCGTCGCGACGTGCAGGAGCTGGTGGATATGCTGCTCAGCACGCCGAATATGGAGCAGCGTACCGTGGGCATTGGTCGTCTCGACCCGCAAATCGCCCGCGACTTCAGCAACGTTGGCCCGATGGTGCGCGCCAGCGGGCACGCCCGCGATACCCGCGCCGATCACCCGTTTGTCGGCTACGGCCTGCTGCCGATGGAAGTGCACAGCGAACAGGGATGCGACGTCATCTCGCGTCTGAAGGTGCGCATCAACGAGGTCTACACCGCGTTGAACATGATCGACTTTGGCCTCGATAACCTGCCGGGCGGCCCGCTGATGGTGGAGGGCTTCACCTATATTCCGCACCGCTTCGCGCTCGGCTTCTCAGAAGCGCCGCGCGGGGATGATATCCACTGGAGTATGACCGGCGATAACCAGAAGCTGTACCGCTGGCGCTGCCGGGCGGCGACCTACGCCAACTGGCCGACTCTGCGCTATATGCTGCGCGGCAATACCGTCTCCGACGCGCCGCTGATCATCGGCAGCCTTGACCCGTGCTACTCCTGTACCGATCGCATGACGGTGGTCGACGTGCGCAAGAAGAAGAGCAAAGTGGTGCCGTACAAAGAGCTGGAGCGCTACAGCATCGAGCGTAAGAACTCGCCGCTGAAATAAGGAATCGCCATGTTTACCTTTATTAAAAAAGTCATCAAAACCGGCACCGCGACGCACTCATACCCGCTGGAGCCGATGCCGGTGGATAAAAATTTCCGCGGCAAACCGGAGCATAATCCGCAGCAGTGTATCGGCTGCGCCGCCTGCGTTAACGCCTGTCCGTCGAACGCCCTGACGGTAGAAACCGATCTCGCCACCAACCAGCTGGCGTGGCAGTTCAACCTCGGGCGCTGCATTTTCTGCGGACGCTGCGAAGAGGTCTGCCCGACGGCGGCGATTAAGCTCTCTCAGGAGTACGAGCTGGCGGTATGGAAGAAAGAGGATTTTCTCCAGCAATCGCGTTTTGCCATTTGCCACTGCCGGGTGTGTGAACGCCCATTCGCCGTACAGAAAGAGATCGACTATGCCATCGCGCTGCTCAAACACAACGGCGATAGCCGCGCCGAGCTGCATCGCGAAAGCTTCGAGACCTGCCCGGAGTGCAAACGCCAGAAGTGCCTGGTGCCGTCCGACCGTATTGAACTGACTCGCCATATGAGAGAGGCCAGCTGATGAGCAACTTATTAGGCCCGCGCGATGACAACGGCATTCCGGTGCCGATGACGGTGGATGAGTCCATCGCCAGCATGAAGGCATCGCTGCTGAAGAAAATTAAGCGTTCCGCCTACGTTTATCGGGTGGACTGCGGCGGCTGCAACGGCTGCGAGATCGAGATTTTCGCCACCCTGTCGCCGCTGTTCGACGCCGAGCGCTTTGGGATCAAAGTGGTGCCGTCGCCGCGTCACGCCGATATTCTGCTGTTTACCGGGGCAGTGACCCGGGCGATGCGTTCTCCCGCGCTGCGCGCGTGGCAGTCCGCGCCGGATCCGAAAATCTGCATCTCCTATGGCGCCTGCGGCAACAGCGGCGGCATCTTCCACGACCTTTATTGCGTGTGGGGCGGAACCGATAAAATCGTGCCGGTGGATGTCTATATTCCCGGCTGCCCGCCCACCCCGGCCGCGACGCTGTACGGCTTCGCGATGGCGCTGGGCCTGCTGGAACAGAAAATCCACGCCCGCGTGCCGGGCGAGCAGGACGAGCAGCCGACCGAACTTCTGCACCCGGATATGGTACAGCCGCTGCGGGTGCGCATCGATCGCGAAGCGCGCCGGCTGGCGGGCTATCGCTACGGCCGGCAGATTGCCGATGACTATATGCGCCTGCTGGGGCAGGGCGATAGCCAGGTGATGCGCTGGCTGGAGGCGGAAAAAGATCCGCGTCTGACCGAGATCGTCACCCATCTGAACCAGGTCGTAGAAGGAGCGCGTATCCGATGAGCGAGACGGTGGTGTTCAGTCAGCTGAGCCGTAAATTTATTGATGAGAACGACGCGACGCCTGACCAGGCGCAGCAGGTGGTCTATTACAGCCTGGCGATTGGCCACCACCTCGGCGTCATCGACTGCCTCGAGGCGGCGCTGAGCTGCCCGTGGCAGGCGTATCTGGCGTGGATTGCGACCCTCGAAGAGGGCAGCACCGCGCGGCGTAAAATGGAAGGCGTGCCGAAGTACGGCGAGATTGTTATCGACAGCAATCATGTGACGATGCTGGCTAACGCTTTTGATAAAGCGCTGGCGCGACAGACCCCCGAGCAGCAGGCGTGGAGCAAAACTATGCTCAGTATGCTGCATGATATTCACCAGGAAAGCGCCATCTATCTGATGGTGAGGAGACTCCGTGACTGACGTTTTACTCTGTGTCGGCAATAGCATGATGGGCGACGACGGCGCAGGCCCGCTGCTGGCGGAGATGTGCGCGGCTAATCCCGTCGGTGATTGGGTGGTGATTGACGGCGGCAGCGCGCCGGAAAACGATATCGTCGCCATTCGCGAGCTGCGCCCCGAGCGCCTGCTGATCGTCGATGCCACCGATATGGGTCTGAACCCCGGCGAGATCCGCATCGTCGATCCGGACGATATCGCCGAGATGTTTATGATGACTACCCACAATATGCCGCTCAACTATCTGATCGATCAGCTAAAAGAGGATATCGGCGAGGTGATTTTCTTGGGTATTCAGCCGGATATCGTCGGCTTTTATTACCCGATGACCCAGCCGATTAAGGACGCGGTCGAAGCGGTGTACGCGCGGCTTGATGGGTGGCAGGGGCAGGGGGGGTTTGCGGCACTTGAAGCCGCAGAGGAGCCGGCGTTCCCCGGCTAAGCGCAGCGCAAGCCTGGAGTTCGATCAGGGGGAGCAGGTTTACTTTTTTCCCGGGTCGCGGCGTAAACGCCTTACCCGGGCTACGACGACTTTTGTCACCCTGGCGTTTGCCATTCCCGGAGGCGATGCTGCGCATCTGTCCGGGCTACGACGACTTTTGTCACCCTGGCGTTTGCCAGTCCCGGAGGCGATGCTGCGCATCTCTCCGGGCTACCGGTCCGCGGGCGTTGATGAACCTGTAGCCCGGCTAAGCGCAGCGCGAGCCGGGAAAATTTCCTTGTTGCAGGTGTTTGTCAGGCTGAGTATCCCTCAGCCTGCGGGGCGCACTACGCTAAATCTTCCCCGTTGCTGGCAATCACCTTCTTATACCACCAGAACGACTTTTTGCGCTTTCGCGCCAGCGTGCCGCGGCCGGCATCGTCGCGGTCAACGTAGACAAAGCCGTAGCGCTTGCTCATCTCACCGGTGGAGGCGGATACCAGGTCGATACAGCCCCAGCTGGTGTAGCCTATCACCGGAATGCCGTCCTCGATGGCGTCACCCATCGCTTTAATATGCTCGCGCAGATAGCTGATGCGATAGTCGTCGTTAATCTCGCCGTTAGCCTCCACCTCATCGCGCGCGCCGAGGCCATTTTCCACAAGGAACAGCGGTTTCTGGTAGCGGTCATACATCATATTCATGGTGATGCGCAGGCCGAGCGGGTCGATGCCCCAGCCCCATTCGCTGGCCTTGATGTGCGGGTTTTTCAGTGATTTAACGATATTGGCGGCGCTGGTGTTGCCGGCATTCATCTCCGCCGATGCGCAGCGCGAAGCGTAGTAGCTGAAGGAGACGAAATCGACGGTATGGCGCAGGATCTCATCATCGCCGGACTCTTTGGCGATAGTCACGCCTTTCTCGCGGAATACCCGCGCCGCCCACACCGGATACGCGCCGCGCGCCTGGACATCGATAAAGAACAGGTTCTCGCGATCTTTTTCCAGCGCCATCCACACGTCTTCCGGTTTACAGGAGTAAGGGTAGAAATTGCCGCCCGCCAGCATACAGCCGACCTGATTTTGCGGATTCACCTCGTGGGCGATTTTGGTCGCTAAGGCGCTGGCGACCAGTTCATGATGGGCGGCCTGGTATTTCACCTGCTCCTGATTTTCCCCCTCTTCAAACACCAGACCGGCGCCGGAGAACGGGCTATGCAGCATAATGTTGATTTCATTGAAGGTAAGCCAGTATTTCACCAAACCATCAAAGGCTTCAAAGCAGGTGCGGGCGTAGCGGGTGAAGAACTCCACCATTTTTCGATTGCGCCAGGAGCCGTATTCGGTAACCAGGTGCATCGGCACGTCGAAATGGCACAGCGTCACCAGCGGCTCGATGCGGTGCTTTTTGCACTCCTCGAACAGCGAGCGATAAAAGGCGATCCCCTCCGGGTTCGGTTCCAGCTCATCGCCCTCAGGAAAGAGGCGGCTCCAGGCGATAGAGGTGCGGAAGACGCTAAAGCCCATCTCGGCCATCAGGGCGATATCTTCTTTATAACGATGATAAAAATCGATCGCCTCGTGGCTCGGGTAGAACTCATCGTCGCGTAGCGCGAAGCGTTTCTCCTGCCCCAGCTTGACCGCGAGGCGGTGAGCCCCGTGAGGAATCATATCGACGGTGGTCAGCCCTTTGCCGCCCTCCAGATATGCCCCTTCGGACTGGTTGGCGGCCAGCGCGCCGCCCCATAAAAATCCCTGTGGAAAAGTCGCCATGCGTTACCTCGTTAACAAAATGGTGTTCAGGCGTGAGAAGCCTGGGTGCCGGCCTGACGCTGTCTGGCGTCGGCGGCGGCTTCTTCTTGCGGAATATCTTCAAAGCCGAGCATCAGCGTCAGGACAAACGACAGCACCACCGCCAGCGCCATGACGCCAAAGACCCAGACGATCGTCATCGGATTGGCCGGGTCGAAAAACTGGACGCTGGTGAACAGGCCCGGCGCCGCCATTGAGTGGCTGGCGAGCCCGGCAATGCCGGCCACCGCGCCGCAGATAAAGCCGCTAATCAGGCTGGCGATCAGCGGTCGCTTCAGCCGCACCGCCACGCCGTACAGCGCCGGTTCGGAAATCCCCGCCAGAATTGCAGAAGCCGCGGCCGCCAGCGCCGTCTGGCGCAGCTCCGGGTTTTTGGTTTTCCACGCCACCGCCAGCGACGAGCCGCCCAGCGACAGATTAGCGCCGATTTCCGACGGCATCACCATGCCCTCTTTGCCGGTTTCGGCGATGGTCTGAATGATCGTTGGGGTAAAGACCCGGTGCATCCCGGTCATTACCAGCAGCGGCCACAGGGCGCCCATGATCGCCACCGACAGCCAGCCGAGATAGCTGTGGATCGTATAGACCAGCGCGGAAATGGCGCTACCGATCCAGATGCCGAGCGGGCCGATCAGCAGAATCGACAGCGGAGCGGCGATCAATACGATCAGCATCGGTTTAAGGAAGTTTTTTGTCACCGCCGGGGTGATACGGTCGACCCAGCGTTCGATATAAGAGAGGCACCAGGTCATCACCAGCGCCGGGATCACGGTATAGGTGTATTTCACCGCCGTCACCGGAATAAAGGCAAACTCCACGTGCTCGCCCTGGGCGGCTTTGGCCATCAGTTCGATAAAGCTCGGGTGCACCAGCACCCCGGCAATGGCAATCGCCAGCGACATATTGGTTTTGAACTTCACCGCTGCGGAAGCGGCGACCATCAGCGGCAGGAAGAAGAACGCGCCGTCGCCGATCACCGTCAGAATAGTCAGCGTTGGCGCGCCTTTGGGCAGAGCGCCGGTCATCTCGAGGATCATTGCCAGCAGCTTAACCATCGATCCACCGATAATCGCCGGGATCAGCGGCGACATGGTGCCGATCAGCGCGTCGAGGATCCCGGCGCCGATGCGTTTCAGGGTAATAGGCGGTTTCCCCTGCGGTTCGGCCGGGCGCAGATCCCCCGGCAGCAGCGCGACCACTTCGCGATACGCCTGGGAGACGGTATTGCCCACGATCACCTGGCACTGGTTATCGCTACGCACCACGCCGAGCACGCCTTTCAGCCCTTTGAGGGTGGCGCTGTCGACCCGCTCGTTGTCTTTGACCACGAAACGCAGGCGGGTCATGCAGTGGGTGACGGCGGCAACGTTATCTGCGCCACCGATTGCCGCGATAATCTGCTGCGCCAGAGCTGCATAATTTTTAGACATCGGATTTTATCCTGTTTATCAATGGGGTACTGGCTTGTCACCGCGCCGGAAAGCGGAGCGGCATCATGCATACATAGGAAACCGGTTCCACAAAATCATGATTAGTTTCATTTATTCATACAAGAAATAAAAAAATAAGATCTCGATTTTGTGATTTTGATCGCTGTGTGCGCATCCGCGCGGGCGACGCGCAAATGCTGAAAAAGCGCAGCGTGTGCAGTACACTGCGGGCAACATTGGCAACAGGAATAACCACATGGCAACGATGCTGGAGGTAGCGAAGCGCGCGGGGGTGTCAAAGGCCACCGTTTCGCGGGTGCTGTCGGGGAACGGCTATGTCAGCCAGGAGACCAAAGATCGCGTCTTCCAGGCGGTGGCCGAAAGCGGCTACCGGCCGAATCTGCTGGCGCGCAACCTGGCGACGAAAAAGACGCAGACCCTCGGGCTGGTGGTGACCAACACCCTTTATCACGGCGTCTATTTCAGCGAACTGCTCTACCACGTCGCGCGGATGACCGAAGACAAAGGGCGGCAGCTGATCCTCGCCGACGGCAAGCACAGCGCGGAGGAGGAGCGCGAGGCGATTGAGTATCTGCTCGATCTGCGCTGCGATGCGATAATTATCTATCCGCGCTTTCTCAGCGTTGATGAGATGGATGAGATTATCGAAAATCATGAGCGGCCCATCATGGTGCTCAACCGCCGCCTGCGCCGCAACGCCAGCCACTGCGTCTGGTCCGATCAAAAAGCTTCGGCGATGATGGCGGTGGAAAAGCTTATCGCGCTGGGCCATCGGGAAATCGCGTTTATTACCGGTTCGCTGGATTCGCCAACCGGCGTTGAGCGTCTCTCGGGCTATAAAGACGCGCTGGCCCGCCACGGCATTGCCCTGAATAACGATCTGATCGTCGAAGGCCGCTGGACGCCGGAAACCGGCGCGGCGGGGGTTGAAACGCTGCGCCAGCGCCGCGTCGGCTACAGCGCGCTGGTGGCGAGCAACGACGACATGGCGGTTGGCGCGATGAAACAGCTGCATCAGATCGGCGTCAAGGTTCCGGAGCAGGTCTCGGTCGTGGGGTTTGACGATATCGTGCTGGCGCCGTATATGGTTCCGGCGCTCTCCAGCGTCAAAGTTCCGGTGACGGAGATGATCAAAGAGAGCATCAACCGGCTGATCTTTATGCTCGACGGCGGCGATTTTAAATTTCAGCAACTCTTCCCCGGCGAGCTGATTGAACGCGACTCGGTGGTCCCCGGCCCGCATACCTGACGTCGTCAGCTGTCATCGTCACAACTGACGATGACAGTATCTTCCGTATTTATCTTGTTTAATATCAATTAGATAAAAGTTGGAACGTATTATGCATACTCCGGCGCGTAACCTTTTTACTGCTGGAGAAATGGATGAACCGTTTCATTATCGCCGACGCAAGCAAATGCATCGGCTGCCGCACCTGTGAAGTGGCCTGCGTGGTCTCTCATCAGGAAAATCAGGACTGCGCCGCGCTGACGCCAAAAAGCTTTTTACCGCGTATTCACGTGATCAAAGGCGTTAACGTGTCGACGGCCACCGCCTGTCGTCAGTGCGAAGACGCGCCGTGCGCCAACGTCTGTCCGAACGGCGCGATCAGCCGCGACCAGGGCTTCGTCCACGTGATGCAGGAGCGCTGTATTGGCTGTAAAACCTGCGTGGTGGCCTGTCCGTACGGCGCCATGGAAGTGGTGGTGCGCCCGGTTATCCGCCACAGCGGCGCGGGGCTGAACGTGATGGCGGAAAAAGCCGAAGCCAACAAATGCGACCTTTGCCACCACCGTGAGGAAGGCCCGGCCTGTATGGATGCCTGTCCGACCCACGCGCTGATTTGCGTCGACCGCAACAAGCTCGAACAGATGAATATCGAAAAACGCCGCCGTACCGCGCTGGCCTGGTAGGCCGGTCGCGCAATGAACGGGGTGCAGATCCGCATTCGCGGTAAAGTGCAGGGGGTGGGATTCCGCCCCTTCGTCTGGCAGCTGGCGCAGCAGTTGGGGCTGCGCGGCGACGTGTGCAACGACGGCGACGGCGTGCTGGTGCGCCTTGTCGGCGGTGATGCGCCATTTCTCGCCGCGTTAACCCGGCGCTGCCCGCCGCTGGCGCGTATCGACAGCGCGGCAGCGGCGCCTTTTGTCTGGGACGCCGCGCCGCCAGGCTTTACCATTCGCCAAAGCGGGGCCGGAAGCATGCGCACGCAGATTGTGCCCGATGCCGCTACCTGCCCGGCATGCCTGGCGGAAATGAACAACCCGCAGGAGCGCCGCTACCGCTATCCGTTTATCAACTGCACCCACTGCGGGCCGCGCTTTACCATTATTCGCGCCATGCCCTACGACCGTCCACTGACCTCTATGTCGCCGTTTCCACTCTGCACCTCCTGTGCGGCGGAGTATGGCGACCCCGCCGATCGCCGTTTCCACGCGCAGCCGGTAGCCTGCGCCGAGTGCGGGCCACGGCTGGAGTGGCGCGGGCCGCAGGCGCATTCATTTGGCGAGGCGGCTCTTGAAGCGGCGACGGCTCGCCTGATGGCGGGCGATATAGTGGCGGTGAAAGGGCTGGGTGGTTTCCATCTGTTGTGCGATGCCGGAAATCCTGAGGCCGTCGCGAGGCTGCGGGCGCGCAAGCATCGCCCGGCGAAACCGCTGGCGGTGATGCTGGCGACAACGGCGGGGCTCGATGAACCGGCGGTGACGCTGCTCACGTCCCCCGCCGCACCGATCGTGCTGCTGGATAAAACGCAGGTGGCCGGGCTGTGCGACCAGATTGCGCCAGGGCTTGCGGAAGTAGGGGGGATGCTGCCGTCTAATCCACTGCAGCATTTACTTTCGCAGGCGCTGGCGCGCCCATTAGTGATGACCTCCGGCAACCTCAGCGGTCGCCCGCCGGCGTTAACCAACGCAGAGGCGCTGGCGGATTTAGCCGGGATTGCCGACGGTTTTCTGCTGCATAACCGCGAGATTGTGCAGCGGATGGATGATTCCGTAGTGCGGCAAAGCGGCGAGATGCTGCGTCGCGCCCGCGGCTACGTGCCGGACGCGCTGGCGCTGCCGCCGGGGTTTCACGATGCGCCGCCCCTGCTGGCCCTCGGCGCGGATATGAAAAATACGTTCTGCCTGCTGCGCGGCGACGAAGCGGTGCTCAGCCAGCATTTTGGCGATCTCGACGAGGAGGGCGTTGAGGCGCAGTGGCGGCAGGCGCTGCGCCTGATGCAGGAGATCTACGCTTTTACGCCGCAGCGGGTGGTTGCCGACGCCCATCCCGGCTACCGCGCTTCGCGGTGGGCGGCGTCGCTTATGCTGCCGGTGGAGCGGGTGTTGCATCATCATGCCCACGCTGCCGCGTGCCTGGCCGAGCATCGCTGGCCGCTGGAGGGCGGCGACGTGATTGCCCTGACGCTCGACGGCATCGGGATGGGGGAAAATGGCGAACTGTGGGGCGGCGAGTGCCTGCGGGTCAACTATCGCGAGTGTGAGCATCTTGGCGGTCTGCCGTCGGTGGCGCTGCCCGGCGGCGACCTCGCGGCGCGTCAGCCGTGGCGCAATCTGCTCGCCCACTGCCTGGCGTTTGTCCCTGAATGGCAGAATTATGCCGACACCGCCGCGCTGCGCCAGCAAAACTGGCCGCTGCTGGCGCGAGCAATCGAGCGTGGTATTAATGCGCCGCAGGCATCGTCGTGCGGCCGTCTGTTTGACGCCGTCGCCTGCGCGCTGGGCTGTGCGCCGCTAGCCCTGAGCTATGAGGGGGAGGCGGCATGCCGTCTGGAAGCGCTGGCGGCGACCTGCGAAGGCGTGGATCATCCGGTGACCCTGCCGTGGCGCGAAGGTAAACTGGACCTGGCGACGTTCTGGCGGCAGTGGCTGAGCTGGCAGGCGGGCCCGGCGCAAAAAGCGTGGGCCTTTCATGATGCGCTGGCCCGCGGGCTGGCGGCGATGATGCGCGATTGCGCGAACGCGCGGAACATTCACACGCTGGCCTTCGGCGGCGGGGTACTGCACAACCGCCTGCTGACGGCGCGATTGACCTTTTATCTGGCCGATTTTACTCTGCTTTTTCCGCAGCAGCTGCCCGCCGGCGATGGCGCCATTGCCCTCGGTCAGGCGATCGTCGCTGCGGCCCGCCTGCAGGCTTAAAGGATACCCATATGATAGTGACGATTTTGCGTCAGCAGCCGCGCGCAGCGGCGCTGGTGCTGGCATTAATTGCCGCCAATTTGCTGGCCTGGGGCTGGGCTTTTGCGGCGTTCGGCGGCAGCGGCGCGCTGATGGCCGCCAGCCTGCTGGCCTGGGGATATGGTCTGCGCCACGCGGTGGACGCCGACCATATCGCGGCGATCGACAACGTGACCCGCAAAATGATGCAGCAGGGGAAGCGGCCTTTTGCCGTTGGCGCGTGGTTTTCTCTGGGACACTCGTCGATTGTGGTGCTGGCTTCGGCGGCGATTGCCGCGACCGCCACCGCGTTTGGCCAGCAGATGAGCTGGTTTCACGAGACCGGCAGCGTTATCGGCACCGCCGTATCGGCGCTATTCCTGCTGGTGATGGCTCTTATCAACCTGGTCATTTTGCGCAGCGTCTGGCGCAGCTTTCAGGCGTGGAAGCAGGGCGAAAAGGTGAGCGATGAGATTATGACCGGCGGCGGTATGATGAGCTGGCTGTTCGCGAAAACATTCCGCCTGATTAGCCGCAGCTGGCAGATGTATCTGGTGGGTTTTCTGTTTGGCCTCGGCTTTGATACGGCGACGGAGGTCGGCGTGCTGGGGATCTCCGCCGCCAGCGCGTCGAGCGGGGTATCGATTTGGTCGATTATGGTTTTTCCGGCGCTGTTCGCCAGCGGAATGGCGCTGGTGGATACGCTTGATAACGTGCTGATGGTCGGCGCCTACGGCTGGGCGTTCAGCAAGCCGCAGCGCAAGCTCTATTACAATATGACTATTACCGGCACCTCGGTGGTGGTGGCGCTATTTATCGGCGGCCTGGAGGCGCTGGGGCTGTTGATGGATAAGTTCTCTCTGAGCGGCGGCGTCTGGCGCTGGGTCGGCGCATTGAACGACCATCTCGGCGACGCCGGTTTTGCAGTGGTCGGGCTGTTCGTGGCCTGCTGGGTGCTGTCGGTGCTCAACTACCGCTGGCGCGGGTACGATAACCTGGCGCGGTAGGTTGGGCTTTCCCCGGCTTGCGCTGCGCTTAGCCGGGCTACAGGTTAACAGCCGTCTGCTGGCGGTAGCCCGGACAGATGCGCAAGCATCGCCTCCGGGAAATTATGCCACTCTGCGCGCTGCTCCCGGGGACGGCGCAAGGCGCCTGCCCGGGCTACTGCCGTCTGAGATCCGGTAGCCCGGGTAAGGCGTTTACGCCGCGACCCGGGAATAACCTCATTTCATCGAGGTTAACTCACCAGCTGCCTGAGCAGGGCAAAAGCATCTTTCATGCGATCTTCGCTAACCACAAACGCGCGCAGCCGGTTTTCGGCGTCAACGCCTTTCGCGACCAGGCCATCTTTGGCGGCAACGATATTCCACGTCAGATCCTCACGCCGGGTATCGCCCGCCAGATGCAGCGGTAAATCCGGCGTTTTGACCTTCACCAGCATCGGCGGCAGCTTGAGCTCGCCCTGCTGGGCCAACAGGTTTTTACCCAGACACATGGCGCTTAGCAGAATCGGCTGCAGAAAAGGCAGGACCATGCCGTTGATTTCCGCGCAATCGCCAAGGGCGTAAATCGCCGGATGGCTGGTTTGCAGCTGGCTGTTCACCACCACGCCACGGTGCGTCTTCAACCCCGCATGCCGCGCCAGCGCCGTTTCCGGGCGCAAACCGGCGGCCGCCACTACCGCATCCACCATCACCGTACGCTGGCGGTCTAGGGTGACGCGAATCCCGTCGGCGCTCTGCTCCAGGCTTTCCAACTGAGTCTTCAGCATCAGATGCACGCCCATGTCGGTCAGACGATGCTGCAGTCGACTGCTGGCTTCCGGCGGCATCAGCGCCGACAGCACGCTGGCGGAGTTATCCACGACCGTCACCGCTTTGCCGGCGCGGCAGAAATCCATCGCCAGCTCGCAGCCAATCAGCCCGCCGCCAACGATCAGCACTCTTTTTGCATCGCGCAGCTGGCTTTGCGCCGCGCCGTATTCACGCTGGCTGTTCAGGGTCAGCATCAGCTCGCGGCCCGGCACCGGCGGGATAAACGGCGTCGCGCCGGTGGCCAGTACCAGTTTGTCATAGCGCCACTCGCGGTCCTGGCTCTTCACCCGCTGATTATCAGCGTCGATATCGCTGACCCAGGTATGCGGAAACAGGCGCAGATTGTACTGCTCGGCAAACTCACCCGCCGTTTGCAGGGTCAGGTCGTCGGCGTTCTGGCCGCGGCTGACCACATGGCTGAGATCCGGCTTGTTGTACTCATCCATGCTGTCGGCGGCAATCAGGGTCAGCGGGATGTTCGGGTCCTGCTTGCGGATATTTTTCACCAGCTGACGGGCCGCGAAGCCCGAGCCGATGATGACGATGCCATCACTCATTTTGCCTCCGATGCCAGAACATCAAACACATCTTTACCCAGTGAACACTCAGGACAGAGGAAGTTATCCGGCACATCGCTCCACGGTGTACCCGGCTGGACGTCCTGGTTCGGCTCGCCTTGTTCCGGGTCGTAAATCCACTGGCAAACGCTGCACTGCATTTTCGGGCCGAGATCGGCAGTGGCTGCTGCTGCGCAGGACGTTGCTTCTGGCGCAGCTTTGGCCTCACTGGTGACCGGCAGCGGGGAGAGTGCCCACTGGCGGGCGATTTCGCGACCGTGTTCACGGCACAGCTCCAGCGCGTCGAGATCCGGACGCCATTTGGCCTTCAGGCTCAGGGACATTTCAAAGCCCGCATCCTGTAAACGCGTGGACAGGCGATCAACCGCGCCGCCGCTCCAGCCGTGGGAGCCGAAGGCGCTGGCGTGCTTATTGCGAAAACGCAGGCCGGTCATCTCCTCCACCAGCCCGGCGATTTTCGGCATCATCACGTTATTCATGGTTGAGGTGCCGACCAGCACGCCTTTCGAGCGGAACACGTTGGTCAGAATGTCGTTTTTATCGCTGCGGGCGACGTTGAAGATTTTCACCGCCACGCGCGGATCCACGTCGGTAATGCCCTGAGCGATCGCATCGGCCATCATGCGGGTATTGTTGGACATGGTGTCGTAGAAAATCGTGATGCGGTCTTCCTGATAATCCGCCGCCCACTCGAGATATTTTTCGACAATCTGCGTCGGATTATCGCGCCAGACCACGCCGTGGGAGGTGGCAATCATATCTACCGGCAGGTTAAAGCCGAGGATTTCGGTAATTTTCGGTGTCACCAGACGGCTGAACGGGGTCAGAATGTTGGCGTAGTAGCGCTGGCACTGCTCATAAAGCTCAACCTGGTCAACTTCATCATTAAACAGATGTTCATCGCAGTAGTGCTGGCCGAAGGCGTCGTTGCTGAACAGCACCGCGTCGCCGGTCATGTAGGTCATCATGCTATCCGGCCAGTGCAGCATCGGGGTTTCGACGAAAATCAGCTGCTTGCCGTTGCCGATATCCAGGCTGTCGCCGGTTTTCACCACGTTGAAATTCCACTCCGGGTGATGATGGTGTCCGGTGATGGAGTCGATGGCGTTGGCGGTGCAGTAAATCGGCGTGTCCGGAATTTGCGTCATCAGTTCGGTGAGCGCGCCGGCATGGTCCTCTTCCGCGTGGTTGATAATGATGTAATCGATATCGGCGAGATCGATTTCGCCGCGCAGATTTTGCACGAATTCACGGCTGAATTTATGATCGACGGTATCGATCAGCACATTTTTTTCTTCCCGGATAAGATAGCTGTTGTAGCTGCTGCCGCGCAGCGTTTTGTATTCCGTCCCGTGGAAATCACGCACTTCCCAGTCGCGTTGGCCAACCCAATGAATGTTATTTTTAACCAGAATAGACATAGCAACCTCAATTAATTCAGCATTGTTCAAATAGGATGTTTTGCTTATATCAAGTTGCGTGCCAACTTTTTAATTTATTGAATTTAATGGTTTTTATATTTTTATTAAAATTCATTGATGTCAAAATGACAATGGTTAAAATAGTCGATATGACTATGTTAAATGTCAAAATGACTATGAGGCGAACATGAGTTTCTCCGTCGAGGCCCTGGCGAAAATCGCCATTGATTTACAAAGCGATCTCGGCCATGCCGACCGTTTCTCGCGTTTGATTACCACCCTGCGGCAGATACTCGGCTGCGATGCCTCGGCGCTGCTGCGCTATGAGGCGCACCAGTTTGTGCCGCTGGCGATTGATGGCCTGGCCCAGGACGTGCTTGGCCGACGCTTTGCCCTTGAAGGCCACCCGCGGCTGGAGGCGATTGCCCGAGCGGGGGACGTGGTGCGGTTCCCGGCGGACAGCGATTTGCCGGACCCTTACGATGGGCTGATCCCCGGTCAGGAGAGCCTGAAGGTGCACGCCTGCGTCGGCCTGCCGCTGTTTGCCGGGCAAACTCTGATCGGCGCGCTCACCCTCGACGGGATGGATGCGGACCGTTTTGACAGTTTTAGCGACGAGGAGCTGCGCCTGATAGCCGCTCTGGTCGCCGGAGCGCTCAATAACGCGCTGCTGATCGCCAGGCTGGAGAATCAAAACGTGCTGCCGGAACAGGCTATCGCGTATCCGGTATCCGAACGTCAGGAGATCATTGGCCTGTCGGCGCCGATGCTGCAGTTGAAGAAGGAGATCGACATCGTCGCGGCCTCTGACTTAAACGTGCTGATTAGCGGCGAGACCGGCACCGGCAAAGAGCTGGTGGCGAAAGCGGTGCATCAGGGGTCGCCGAGGGCGGCCAATCCGCTGGTCTATCTCAACTGCGCGGCCCTGCCGGAGAGCGTGGCGGAGAGCGAACTGTTTGGCCACGTCAAAGGGGCATTTACCGGGGCGATCAGCAACCGCAGCGGTAAGTTTGAAATGGCAGATAACGGAACGCTATTTCTCGATGAAATTGGCGAGCTTTCGCTGGCGCTCCAGGCCAAGCTGCTACGGGTACTGCAGTATGGCGATATTCAGCGCGTCGGCGACGACCGCAGCCTGCGGGTCGATGTGCGGGTGCTGGCGGCCACTAATCGCGATCTGCGTCAGGAGGTCGTGGAGGGGCGTTTTCGCGCCGATTTGTATCATCGGCTGAGCGTGTTTCCGCTGTCGGTTCCGGCGCTGCGCGAGCGGGACAATGACGTGGTGCTGCTGGCCGGTTATTTTTGCGAACAGTGCCGTGTGCGCATGGGGCTGGCGCAGGTGATTTTAAGCGAGGCGACGCGCGGCAGGCTGCTTGCGTGGTCATGGCCGGGCAACGTGCGCGAGCTGGAGCACGCTATTCATCGGGCGGTGGTGCTGGCGCGGGCGACGCAGGCGGGTAATGAAGTGGTGCTGGAGCCGCAGCATTTCCAGTTTGCCGAGGAAACGCCGGCCTTGCCGACCGTTACCCCGCAGCCGTCGGTGGGAGCGGTAAGCCTGCGCGAGGCGACAGAGGCGTTTCAGCGCGAAGCGATCGCCAGAGCGCTGGCGGATAACCGTCGAAACTGGGCCGCAGCCGCCCGCGCGCTGGAGCTCGACGTCGCCAACCTGCACCGGCTGGCGAAACGTCTGGGGCTTAAAGGATCCCGGCCTGATAAAAGTTCTGCAGGTTAATCGCGCCGACCAGCTGGCCGTTTTCATCCACTACCGGAGCGGCGCTGATTTTGTGCTTCATCAGGCGCTCCTTGGCTTCTATCGCGCGGCTTTCCGCTTGCAGAGTGACGCCGTTGCGGGTCATTGCCTGGCTGACGATATCCTGTAAGCTGCCGCCGCCCACCAGCCAGCGGCGCAGGTCGCCATCGGTAAAGACGCCCTGCACGTGATTGCGTTCATCGCAAACCGCCACCAGCCCCAGGCCGGTGCGGCTGAGTTCGAGCATCGCGTCCATGACGCTGGTGTCGTTAGCGACGCGCGGCACGTCGCCATCGCGGCGCATCAGATGATGGACTTTGTTCAGCAGCCGCGCGCCCAGCGCGCCCGCCGGGTGCGAACGGGCGAAATCTTCTTCGTTAAAGCCGCGGGCCTGCATGACCGCCATGGCCAGCGCGTCGCCGAGCATCAGGGTATTGACGGTGCTGGAGGTGGGCGCGAGGTGCATCGGGCAGGCTTCGCGCTCTACGGCGATATCGAGCACCGCTTTGGCCGCCAGCGCCAGCGGTGAAGTGGATTTACCGGTCATCGCCAGCAGCGGAATGGATTTTTCTTCCAGGCGCGGAACGATAAGATCCAGCTCTTTGGCGCTGCCGGAGTAAGAGATAAACAGCATCACGTCGCGGCTGTCGAGCATTCCGAGGTCGCCGTGCAGCGCTTCCGCCGGGTGAACAAAAAATGCCGGGGTGCCGGTGCTGGCGAAGGTGGCGGCCAGCTTTTTACCAATATGACCCGATTTACCGATACCGGAGACGACCAGTTTGCCCTCGCAGTGGATGATGGTTTCCGCCGCGCGGATGAAGTCGTCGCCCAGGCGTTCAGGCAGGCGGCTCGCCTCCTGAAGCTCCAGCATCAGGGTCTGGCGTCCGGCTTCTAACAGAAAGTTACTCATGATGTTCTCCAGTAATAATGACTTCGATGCCTTTGTCTTCCAGCGCCCGCTTAAATTCCGGGCTGATATCGGCATCGGTAATCAGTTTGTCCACGCTCTCCAGGCCGCAGACGATATTGGGACTTTTGCGGCCAAACTTCGACGAGTCGGCCATCAGGATAACTTCGCGGGCGGCATTGCACATCGCTTTGCTGACCGTATAAACCTCATTAAAGGTGGTGACGCCGGCGATTAAATCAATGCCGTCGGTGCCCATAAACAGTCGATCGAAGCTGAAGTGTTCGAAGGCGTTTTCCGCCAACTGGCCGTGAAAGGAGGCCGATTTTTTGCGAAACGTGCCGCCCGGCATCAGGATGGTTTGTTCGTTATCCAGTTCAGAGAGGGCGTTGACGATATGCAGGCTGTTGGTCATAACGGTAATGTTATTGAAGCGGCTGAGCATCGGTACCATTTGCAGCACCGTACTGCCGGCGTCAAGAATGATCGAGTCGCCATCGTGAATGAAGCTGACGGCGGCTTCGGCAATCCGCTCTTTTTTATGGGTGTTAATCAGCGTTTTGTGGTCGATGGGCGGATCGGCCTCGTCTTTATTTAACACCACGCCGCCGTAAGTACGGATAACGGTACCGGCATTCTCAAGGATCACCAGATCCTTACGGATGGTGGTGCCGGTGGTGTCGAAGTGTTGCGCCAGCTCTTCGACCGAGCATTTGCCCTGCGATTGCAGGTGCTCGAGAATGGCTGCCTGGCGCTGACGTGGTTTCATAAGCGTTGTATCCTGCGTTTAAAGTTTCGAAATGATAATTTCGCAAGATATTAACGTTCACAACGAAATTATCCATGTTTCGGATTAAGCGCTAATGATAGTGCATTCTGACAAAGCGGATCATTGGGAAAGATCACATCAGGCTGCAATTCCTTAAGATGTTTACCGGTCAGGACGGGGATTTTTTGCGGCCTGGCGAAGACGGTGAGGCCTTTCATTAGCAGCGTATCGCAAATGCGGTCGTTTTCGTCGACGGCGATGGCGACGACGGCGCGCGGCTTGAACCGCCCCGAGGAACGGCCGACGCCGACGCGTCCCTGCTGGCACAGCCGATCGAACGCGCGATTGAACTGCCTGATTTGCCAGCCGCCAAAGGCGAGCTGGGTTATCCAGGCGATGGCGGCGACGGTGATAAGTGCGGTAACCATAAAGTCTCCTTAAGGCGTGTGCGATATTTCCCCGGAGGCGGCGCGTTGCGCCTGTCCGGGCTACCAGACAGCCGCATAATCGGTAGCCCGGACAGATGCGCAGCATCGCCTCCGGGGAAACAGTGCGCAACGTTTTAAAACATCACCTGCCCGCCGGTGACGTTGATGGACTGCCCGGTACAGTATGAAGCCTGCGGGCTGGCGTAAAACATCAGCACGTTAAGTACGTCCTGGTAATCGCAGCCGCGCTTTAGCGGGACTTTATCGATGTAATACTGCTCGACCTGCTCTTCGGGGATCCCCAGCTTGGTGGCGTACTGCGGCAGCAGAGACTGGAACATCGGCGACTTCAGCAGGTTGCCCAGCATCAGAGAATGCACGGTAATCCCATACTCCGCGAGGTCCAGCGCCAGCGACTGCGTCAGCCCCACGCCGCCGAACTTCGCCGCGCTATAGCCGGAGTTATGCTTGCTGCCCACTTTGCCGGATTTAGAGTTGATCTGGATGATGCGACCTTTAATGCCGTCGCGGATCATCAGGCGGGAAAACTCGCGGGCGCAGAGGAAGTAGCCCACCAGATTCACCTGCAGCGAACGGTCGAAATCCCCCAGCGCGAAGTCGCTGATAAACGCCGCTTTAGCGATCCCGGCGCTATAGACCAGCAGATCGACGCGGGAAAATATTTCATCCACTCCGCGAGCAAGGGCGACCACGCTGGCTTCGCTGGTGGCGTCCGCGCCGAAGCCCCACGCCGTGCCTTCGCCATACTCCGCGTTGATGGCCTGGGCGACGCGGGTCGCTTTATCGCTCTGAATATCGACTACCGCCACGCGATAGCCTTCTGCGGCAAGCCCGCGGCACAAAAACTCTCCTAAGGTTTGTCCCCCACCGATGACAACAGCAACCTGATTCATAATTTTCTCCTTACAACTTAAGCAACAAATTTCAGTACGCAGCCGGTGGTGATGCCTTCCGGCACCGGGCCAGCCACGTGTACGGTCCCGGGGAATTCCGCTTCGCGGTGACCATCAAAGCGCAGCGTGATATGGCCCAGCTCGCACAGGTTCTGCTCGGCGACATCGCCGACGGCGGTGACTGGGTAGCGCAGCTCGCCAAGCTGTAGCTCCGCGCCCGGCACCAGCTTGCCGGACAACTCGCCGTGATTGTGAATAAAGCAGTACTCTTCGATATCGGCCGGGGCGCCTTCGCGGAAGGTGATCAGCATCTGCTCCTCCAGCGCCATCGTCGCGCTGGCGCCGATATGGGTAATGGTGGTCTGGTAAATCACGGTCATCTTCAGGCACCTCTTATTGATAAATAAATCCGGAAACGAACCAGGCGATGAGCACCGTTGGCGCGCCGGTCAGGAAGCGGCTCACCAGAACCGACGGTACGCCAACGCGCACCGTGTCCTGGCGAGCTTCCGCCAGCGACAGGCCAACCGGGATAAAGTCGCAGGCGGCCTGGGCGTTGATGGCGAACAGCGCGGGCAGGGCGAGATGCGGCGGAATATTGCCGAGGCCAATCTGCACGCCAATCAGCACGCCGATAACCTGGGCGATGACCGCGCCGGGGCCGAGAAACGGCGACAGCAGCGGGAAAGAGCAGATCAGCGCCAGGGTGACGAGGCCCAGCGGATGGCTGGCGAGCGGCGCCAGGCCATGGGCTACCCAATCGCCGATGCCGGAGGCCATGATGATGCCGATCAGCGCCGCGACGAAGGCCATAAACGGCAGAATGGTTTTCAACACCGTATCGATGGTGTCGCGCCCGGCCTGGAACAGCACCGCCACGACGGAACCCATCCCCATGCCGACTTTGGCCAGCAGGCCGTCGCTCTGCTCGGTGATTTTCTTGCTGGTGTCATAGTCGCGGATCGCCGGCTGGGCTGGCGCGGCCTGCGGGGCCGGGGAAGGGCCATCTTCCAGGGCGAAAATGTTCTCTTCTTTGACGCCGGAAACGTAAATATCTTCGACGATATACTGCGCCAGCGGACCCGATTTGCCGGTCGCGTGAATATTAATGGTCGGGATGCGGCGCTTCGGGTAGATACCGCAGCGCAGGGTGCCGCCGCAGTCGATAATCGCCACGCCGATTTCCGCTTCCGGCGGCTCGCCCTCTTTGAAACCATCGACCGCCTGCCAGCCGGTGAGGTGGGCAATTTTATCGACGATCGCCGGACGGGTGCCCGCGGTGATATAGACAATTTTTTTACCGGCAACGGCGTCCAGTTCGAGCGGTCCGCCCCAGCCGCCGGTGCCTTTTTCAATGCGAATACGGGTCATGATGTCGCTCCTGACAGGTGGACTTTCTGCTCAAGCTGGATGGCCATTTTTTTCTCAAAAATCGACGTGGTCAGATCGGTTACCCAGCCGCGGAAGAAGTTCGTCACCAGACCCACCAGCAAATAGCTCACCGCCAGCGGCCCTAACGGCAGGCCGAGGGTGGTCAGCCCGTTGGCGATCCCCAGATAGACGAACAGTTCGCCGGGGTTGATATGCGGAAACAGGCCGTTCATTGAGTGGCAGCTGTAGGAGGCCGCCGCGTAGTAGCTCGGTTTGTATTTCTCGGGCATAAAGCGCCCAAGGCTCAGGGTCATCGGGTTACAGAAAACGAAGGTGCCGATGCAGGGCAGCAGCAGGTAGCGGGAGATCGGATTACCGGCGCAGCGCTGCGCCAGCTTTTCGATCCGCTGCTGACCGATAAAGTTGATCAGCGCATTCATGATCACCAGCAGGCTGATCAGCAAAGGCAGGATCCCGGTGACCATTCCGGTGAATACCTCGCCTCCCTTCTGAAACAGGCCGATAAACCACTCGGCGCCGTGGGTAACGACTTCAATCATTGTTCTCTCCTTCAGCGTGTTATTTTTCTTGCTAACTGGCGGCTAATTTTAATCATTTTAAAAGGTTTAAAAGTGTTAAACTGATCGCAAAATGAAAGATAAATATTTTATTTTGAAAGTTTATAGCTGAAGTGAAAGAAAGATCCGGCGAGGCATAAGCAAAAACGGCAAGAAAAAAGAATTTACATCGTCGCCGCTTCCTTGTGAGCGGGCGCATGCTTTACCATAATTATCCCTTGCCGATTTGTTGAATGGATGTCCCATGTTGAAGCGTCGTTATCTGGCTTTACTCCCTCTTTGCGTTCTACTCGCTGCCTGCAGCAGCAAACCTCAAACCCCCGCGGAAAAGGAAATGGCGGGCGGCACGGGCGGTTTTTTACTTGAGCCGCAGCATAACGTGATGCAAATGAGCGGTGATTTCGCGAATAACCCGGCGGCGGAGCAGTTCATCGACAAGATGGTGAGCAAGCACGGCTTTGACCGACAGCAGCTGCATGAGATCCTCTCGCAGGCTAAACGTCTGGACTATGTTCTGCGTCTGATGGACCGCCAGGCGCCGACCGGGCTGCCGCCGTCAGGGCCAAACGGCGCCTGGCTGCGCTATAAAAAACAGTTTATTACCCCGGATAACGTGCAGAACGGCGTGGCGTTCTGGAACCAGTATCAGGATGCGCTCAACCGCGCGTACCAGGTTTACGGCGTGCCGCCGGAAATTATCGTCGGGATTATTGGCGTTGAGACCCGCTGGGGCAGAGTGATGGGTAAGACCCGTATCCTCGATGCGCTGGCGACGCTGTCGTTTAACTATCCGCGCCGCGCCGAATACTTCTCCGGCGAGCTGGAAACGTTCCTGCTGATGGCGCGCAGCGAACAGGATGACCCGCTCGATCTGAAAGGCTCCTTCGCCGGGGCAATGGGCTATGGTCAGTTTATGCCCTCTTCTTATAAGCAGTATGCCGTGGACTTTAACGGCGACGGGCATATCAATCTGTGGGATCCGGTCGATGCCATCGGCAGCGTGGCGAATTACTTCAAGCAGCACGGTTGGGTGAGCGGCGATCTGGTCGCGGTACAGGCGCTGGGCCAGGCGCCAGGCCTGAACAATGGGTTTAAAACTAAATACAGCGTCTCGCAGCTGGCGGCGGCAGGATTAACCCCGACCCAGCCGCTGGGTAACCATCAGCAGGCGAGCCTGCTGCGTCTGGATGTCGGTACCGGCTATCAGTACTGGTACGGCCTGCCGAACTTCTACACTATCACCCGCTATAACCACAGCACCCATTACGCGATGGCCGTCTGGCAGCTGGGCCTGGCGGTTTCTCAGGCCCGGATGCAGTAATCCCGCCTTCTGCGCTCCTCTCCGTCCGGAGAGGAGTCTGTAACATTTTGCAGCATTTCCTTTTGTTGACGCCAATTTACAATCTACGCTTCTTTTAATATTGTTATGTTATAACGTTTTATTGAGGCGTAAACATTGACTTCCTTATTGATGACTTCAGGCATCGCCCGGCTGACGATGGCCTGCGTAGTGCTGGCCGCGCTGTGGCTGGCAACCTGGTGGGCGGTATCCCTGCCATGATTAAGCTCGATCACCTGGTGGCTGGCTATGAAGGGCTGGCGATCACGCCGTCCCTTAGCGGTACGATTGCAACGGGGAGTATGACGGCGATTGTCGGCCTTAATGGCTGTGGGAAGTCGACGCTGCTCAAGACGCTAGCCGGCTTTATTCCACCGGTTAGCGGCCGTCTGAACTGGCGCGGTGAACGACCCGTTATCGGCTGGCTGGCGCAGCGTCATGCCCTGGAGTCGCAGTTTCCGTTGACGGTGCAGGATGTGGTCAGCCAGGGGGCCTGGCCCCGGGTATCGCTATTGCGCGGGGTCAGGGGAGAGGGGCGTCAGCGTATCGTCGCATCCTTAGAGCGGGTGGGACTGTTAACGATGGCGAAAACGCCGATTGAGGCGCTCTCCGGCGGCCAGTTTCAGCGCATGCTCTTCGCAAGGGTCATGGTGCAACGCGCGCCGCTGGTAATGCTTGACGAACCGTTTACCGGCATCGACGAAGCGACCTGTCGTGAGCTGATGGCGCTGATCCTCGAAATGCACCAGCAGGGACAGACGATTCTGGCGGTGCTGCACGATAACCAACGGGTCGCCGACTATTTCCCGGAAACGCTGCTGCTAACGTCGCAGCACGCCCGCTGGGGCTGTACGCCTGATGTACTGCCCGCCTTTCACTCCGCGAGGCTGGCATGATCTGGCACACCTTTATTCAACCCTTTATCGAGTTTGGCTTTATGCGCCGCGCGCTGGTGGTGTGCCTGGCGCTCTCCCTGAGCACTACGATGCTCGGCGTTTTCTTACTTTTACGTCGCATGAGCCTGATGGGCGATGCGCTCTCGCATGCGATTTTGCCCGGCGTGGCGGCGGGCTACCTGCTTAACGGGATGTCGCTGCTGGCGATGACCGTCGGTGGTTTTATTGCCGGCATTGCGGTGGCGCTGGTGGCGGGATGGGTCAGCCGACGCACGCCTTTAAAAGAGGATGCCAGCTTCGCCGGGTTTTATCTCGGCTCCCTGGCGCTGGGCGTTACGCTGGTCTCGCTGCGCGGTTCTAACGTCGACCTGCTGCATCTGCTGTTTGGCTCGATTCTGGCGGTAGACCGCGATTCGGCGCTGTTTGTCTCCGCCGTTGCCAGCCTGACCCTGATTTGCATCGCGTTGTTTTATCGCGGCCTGGTCAGTGAAGCCTTCGATAGCGTCTGGCTTCAGGTGAACTCGCGAAGATTGCCGGCGCTGCTCCACGGCCTGTTTCTCGCCCTGCTGGTGCTCAACCTGGTGGCCGGGTTTCAGGTTCTCGGCACGCTGATGGCGGTAGGCGTCATGATGCTGCCTGCCGTCGCGGCGCGCTGCTGGGCGCGAACGCTGCCGGGCATTCTGCTGCTGGCGGCGTCGATTGGCAGTTTTTGCGCGTGGATGGGGCTGAGCCTGTCGTGGGCGGCGAATTTGCCTGCCGGACCCGCGATCGTGCTGACCGCCAGCGGCATCTTTTTTGTATCGGTATTTTTTGGCATGCGCAGCCGGCTGGTTGTCGGCTGGCGTAAATTAATGGGGTAAGGAAAATGAAGCAACGTACCGGGATATGGCTGGCGCTGGCGCTGGGGCTCGCATCGCACGGGGTGATGGCGAAAACGCTGAATGTCGTGAGTAGTTTTTCCGTTTTAGGCGATATGGTGCAGCAGATTGGCGGCGAACACGTGCATGTCAACACGCTGGTGGGGCCGGATGGCGATCCGCATACCTTTGAGCCTTCGCCGAAAGATAGCGCGCTGCTGAGTAAAGCGGATGTCGTGGTGGTCAACGGTCTGGGGCTGGAAGGCTGGCTGGACCGCTTAATTAAGGCATCCGGTTTCAAAGGTGAGCTGGTGGTAGCTTCCCGCGGAGTCAAAACTCACACGCTTGAAGAAGATGGCGCAACGGTAACCGATCCGCATGCGTGGAACAGCGCCGCCAACGGCGCCCTGTATGCGAAGAATATCCTTAACGGCCTGGTAAAAGCGGACCCGGATGATAAGGCTGCGCTGGAGATTTCCGGTCAGCGCTATATCAGCCAGCTCAACGATATCGATCGCTGGGCAAAAAGCCAGTTCAGCGCCATTGCGCTGGAGAAACGCAAAGTGCTCACCAGCCATGACGCTTTCGGCTATTTTGGCCGCGCCTATGGTGTGACCTTCCTCGCGCCGCAGGGATTATCGTCGGAGAGTGAAGCCAGCGCGGCGCAGGTAGCGGCTTTAATTCAACAAATTAAAGCCGACGGCGTGCATACCTGGTTTATGGAAAACCAGCTCGACCCAAGGCTGGTCAAGCAGATCGCCAGCGCAACGGGCGCGCAGCCGGGCGGTGAGCTCTATCCTGAAGCGCTCTCTAAACCCGGCGGCGTGGCGGACAGTTATGTGAAAATGCTGCGTCACAACGTCGAGCTGATTGCGGCCAGTATGCAATAGTTTCTGCCGGCCCGCAGGGGGCCGGTTTTTATCCGGGCTGCCCGTTAAGTATCTGCTTGATTCTTTTGCTTAAAGTAAATCCATAGATCACGCAGCCGACGCCCAATAAGAGCTGCACGCCTTCACACAGGGGATTGAAGGAGCGGGTGAAAATATGCAGAAGCGCGGTGAACAGTGAAAATAAGCCGCATAAGAACAGGCAAAGGCGCACCTGACGGATTTTTTGCAGACTCTGCTCTGCGGTAAAGGGGGCTTTGGCCATTCCAGATAACCTCGAATTTAACTCTTCCTTTAATGTGCGGTGAATTGTGACACCGGTGACATCAGGCTGCTATCCGAAAGTGCTGCGACAGCGTGGGCGATGATTTTCGCAAGCCTCCTCGTAAATTCGCCACCCCGTCCCCATATCTTCGCTGGAAGTGCTATCTTTGATGGCCTGTTTATAGAGCTTACGTGGGGCGACGAATGACAGATTCGGAATTAATGCAGCTGAGCGAGCAGGTGGGGCAGGCGCTGAAAGCGCGCGGCGCGACGGTGACCACGGCGGAGTCCTGCACCGGCGGCTGGGTCGCCAAAACCCTGACCGATATTGCCGGCAGCTCGGCGTGGTTTGAGCGCGGTTTTGTGACTTACAGTAATGAAGCCAAGTCGCAGATGATTGGCGTCAGCGAAGCGACGCTGCTTGACCATGGCGCGGTGAGCGAACCGGTGGTCGTGGAGATGGCGATTGGCGCCCTGCGCGCGGCTCGCGCGGACTACGCGATTTCGGTCAGCGGCATCGCCGGGCCGGATGGCGGCAGCGCGGAAAAGCCGGTGGGCACCGTCTGGTTTGGCGTGGCGAGCGCCAGCGGACAGGGCGTAACCCAGCGCGAATGCTTTGCCGGAGACCGGGAGGCGGTGCGCCGCCAGGCCACGGCCTATGCGCTAAATCTCCTCTGGCAACAATTTCTACAAAATACTTGATACTGTATGACTATACAGTATAATTGCTTCAACAGAACAGAATTGACTACCCGGTTACACCCGGCATGAGAGGAGTAATAATGGCTATCGACGAAAACAAACAGAAAGCGTTGGCGGCAGCACTGGGCCAGATCGAAAAACAATTCGGTAAAGGCTCCATCATGCGCCTGGGTGAAGACCGCTCCATGGATGTGGAAACAATCTCCACCGGCTCGCTTTCCCTGGATATCGCCCTGGGCGCAGGCGGCCTGCCGATGGGCCGTATCGTCGAGATTTACGGGCCTGAATCTTCCGGTAAAACCACGCTGACGCTGCAGGTTATCGCCGCCGCGCAGCGTGAAGGTAAAACCTGTGCGTTTATCGATGCGGAACACGCGCTGGATCCGGTTTATGCTCGCAAGCTGGGCGTCGATATCGACAACCTGCTGTGCTCCCAGCCGGACACCGGCGAGCAGGCTCTGGAAATCTGTGACGCGCTGGCGCGTTCCGGTGCGGTAGACGTTATCGTCGTCGACTCCGTTGCGGCGCTGACGCCGAAAGCGGAAATCGAAGGTGAAATCGGCGACTCTCACATGGGCCTCGCGGCGCGTATGATGAGCCAGGCGATGCGTAAACTGGCGGGTAACCTGAAGCAGTCCAACACGCTGCTGATCTTTATCAACCAGATTCGTATGAAAATTGGCGTCATGTTCGGTAACCCGGAAACCACTACCGGTGGTAACGCGCTGAAATTCTACGCCTCCGTGCGTCTGGATATCCGCCGTATCGGTGCGGTGAAAGAGGGTGACAACGTTGTCGGCAGCGAAACCCGCGTTAAAGTGGTGAAAAACAAAATTGCCGCGCCGTTTAAACAGGCCGAATTCCAGATTCTCTACGGCGAAGGTATCAACTTCTTCGGTGAGCTGGTCGATCTCGGCGTGAAAGAGAAGCTGATTGAGAAAGCGGGCGCCTGGTACAGCTACAACGGCGATAAAATTGGTCAGGGTAAGGCGAACGCGATCTCCTGGCTGAAAGAGAACCCGGCTGCAGCAAAAGAGATCGAGAAGAAAGTTCGTGAACTGCTGCTGAGCAATCAGGACTCCACGCCGGACTTCGCGGTTGATGGCAACAGCGAAGCAGAAACCGAACAAGATTTCTGATATCGTCTGAACAGACTAACAAGGGGCCGCTTATGCGGCCCTTTTGCTTTTTTGATTAGCGAGGTTGCCCGTGACTGAAACTTCATCCCGCCGCTCTGACTATGCCCGTCTGCTGGATCGCGCGATTCGCATTCTGGCAATGCGCGACCATAGCGAACAGGAGCTCAGGCGCAAACTGGCTGCGCCGGTGATGAGCAAGAACGGCCCTGAAGCGCTAAACGTAACGCCGGAAGAGGTCGATAACGTTGTCGAATGGTGTATTGAGAACCGCTATCTGGACGACGATCGCTTTGTCGCCCAGTTTATTGCCAGCCGCAGCCGCAAGGGATACGGCCCGGCGCGCGTCCGCCAGGAGCTAAAGCAGAAAGGGATTTCCCGCGAGACGATAGAGTCAGCCATGCGTGACTGCGAAATCGACTGGGCACAGCTTGCTAAAGAGCAGGCGCAGAGAAAATATGGCGAACCCTTGCCCACCGTATTTGCAGAAAAAGTCAAAATTCAGCGCTTTTTGCTCTACCGCGGCTATCTGATGGAAGATATCCAGGAAATCTGGCGAAATTTTGCAGATTGACCCATCCGGGATTTTACTTCCCCGTAAAGAAAACTTATCTTATTCCCACTTTATTTTCGTGAGTAGCCTGCCGGTCGATACTGGGTAGTGGCTGCCAGCGACATTTCGTTAGCTTGATTTCAGGATAATTATGAGCAAGAGCACCGCTGAGATCCGTCAGGCGTTTCTCGACTTTTTCCATAGTAAAGGACATCAGGTAGTTGCGAGCAGCTCCCTGGTGCCGCATAACGACCCGACCCTGCTGTTTACCAACGCCGGGATGAACCAGTTCAAGGATGTTTTCCTTGGTCTCGACAAACGTAATTATTCGCGCGCAACCACCGCGCAGCGTTGTGTTCGTGCGGGTGGTAAGCACAACGATCTGGAAAACGTCGGTTACACCGCGCGTCACCACACCTTCTTTGAAATGCTGGGTAACTTCAGCTTCGGCGACTACTTCAAACAGGACGCTATCAAATACGCATGGGAACTGCTGACCGGTGAGAACTGGTTCGCCCTGCCGAAAGAAAAACTGTGGGTGACCGTCTACGAAACCGATGACGAGGCGTTCGACATCTGGGCAAATGAAGTTGGCGTACCGCGCGAGCGTATTATTCGCATCGGCGACAATAAAGGCGCGCCTTTTGCTTCCGATAACTTCTGGCAGATGGGCGACACCGGGCCGTGCGGTCCATGCACCGAAATCTTCTTCGACCATGGCGACCATATCTGGGGCGGCCCTCCGGGAACGCCGGAAGAAGACGGCGATCGCTATATTGAGATCTGGAATATCGTCTTTATGCAGTTCAACCGTCAGGCTGACGGGACAATGGAGCCGCTGCCTAAGCCGTCCGTGGATACCGGTATGGGCCTCGAACGTATTGCCGCCGTACTGCAGCACGTTAACTCCAACTACGATATCGATCTGTTCCGCGATCTGATTAAGAGCGTGGCTGACGTCACCGGCGCGACCGATCTCTCTAACAAGTCCCTGCGCGTTATCGCTGACCACATTCGTTCCTGCGCTTTCCTGATTGCTGATGGCGTTATCCCGTCGAATGAAAACCGCGGCTACGTGCTGCGCCGCATCATTCGTCGCGCAATCCGTCATGGCAACATGCTGGGTGCGAAGGAGACCTTCTTCTGGAAACTGGTCGCCCCGCTGATTGACGTGATGGGCTCCGCCGGCGAAGAGCTGAAACAGCAGCAGGCTCAGGTTGAGCAGGTGCTGAAAACCGAAGAAGAGCAGTTTGCCCGTACTCTCGAGCGCGGATTGGCGCTGCTGGATGAAGAGCTGGCTAAACTACAGGGCGACACGCTGGACGGCGAAACCGCTTTCCGCCTGTACGATACCTACGGTTTCCCGGTTGACCTGACCGCCGACGTTTGCCGCGAACGCAACATCAAGGTTGACGAAGCCGGCTTTGAAGCCGCAATGGAAGAGCAGCGCCGTCGCGCGCGCGAATCCAGCGGTTTTGGCGCGGACTACAACGCGATGATCCGCGTTGACGGCGCCTCTGAGTTTAAAGGCTATGACAGCCTGGAACTGAACGGCAAAGTGACTGCCCTGTTTATCGATGGTAAAGCGGTAAATGCGGTGAACGCCGGTCAGGAAGCCGTAGTGATCCTCGACCAGACGCCGTTCTACGCTGAATCCGGCGGCCAGGTGGGGGATAAAGGCGAGCTGAAGGGCGCCGGTTTCTCCTTCCAGGTCAGCGATACACAGAAATACGGTCAGGCAATTGGTCATATTGGTAAACTGAATGGCGGTTCGCTGAAGGTCGGCGACGCCGTACAGGCAGATGTCGATCAGGCTCGCCGCCAGCGTATCCGTCTGAACCACTCCGCGACGCACCTGATGCACGCGGCGCTGCGTCAGGTTCTCGGTACGCACGTTGCGCAGAAAGGCTCCCTGGTCAACGATAAAGCGCTGCGCTTCGACTTCTCGCATTTTGAGGCGATGAAGCCGGAGGAGATCCGCGCGGTTGAAGATCTGGTGAACGCGCAAATCCGTCGCAACCTGCCAATCGAAACCAATATCATGGATATTGACGCTGCTCGTGAATCAGGCGCAATGGCGCTGTTTGGCGAGAAGTATGACGATCGCGTTCGCGTGCTGCGAATGGGCGATTTTTCCACCGAGCTGTGCGGCGGAACTCACGCCTCGCGTACCGGTGATATCGGCCTGTTCCGCATCACCTCTGAGTCTGGCACCGCCGCAGGCGTGCGCCGTATCGAAGCGGTCACCGGCGAAGGCGCGATGGCACTGCTGCATGCGCAAAGCGATCTGCTGGGCGATATTGCGCAGCTGCTGAAAGGGGATACCCACAGCCTCGGCGAGAAGGTACGCGCCGCGCTGGAGCGTAGCCGTCAGCTGGAAAAAGAGCTGCAGCAGCTGAAAGAGCAGGCTGCCGCGCAGGAGAGCGCAAACCTCTCCAGCAAAGCAGAAGAGATTAACGGCGTTAAGCTGCTGGTCAGCGAGCTGGCCGGCGTTGAGCCGAAAATGCTGCGTACTATGGTTGACGATCTGAAAAATCAGCTGGGTTCAACGGTTGTTGTGTTAGCTACGGTCGCAGAAGGTAAGGTTTCTCTGATTGCGGGTGTGTCTAAGGATGTGACAGACCGCGTGAAAGCAGGGGAACTGGTTGGTATGGTCGCCCAGCAGGTGGGCGGTAAAGGGGGCGGTCGTCCGGATATGGCGCAGGCCGGCGGTACCGATGCGTCTGCTCTCCCTGCTGCGTTGGCCAGTGTGAAAGGCTGGGTAAGCGCAAAACTGTAATAACTATAATCGCATAGATGCTGTGGTTCTCGGACTACAGCATCTTGCGCGAGAAGCACTGATAACGATAAAGTCGGGTTGAAGTTGTGTATATCGGCTAAACTTAGGTTTAACAGAATGTGATGCCGTGACTGCTTACACCGTAGGGTGTTTGTCATCGCTTACTTTTTGGCGTTATATGATGGATAATGCCGGGATACGAGAGACCCGACTCTTTTAATCTTTCAAGGAGCAAAGAATGCTGATTCTGACTCGTCGAGTTGGTGAGACCCTCATGATTGGAGATGAGGTCACTGTGACAGTTTTAGGGGTGAAGGGTAACCAGGTTCGTATTGGCGTAAATGCCCCTAAAGAAGTCTCTGTGCATCGTGAAGAGATCTACCAGCGTATCCAGGCTGAAAAATCCCAGCAGTCCAGTTACTAAGGTTTTCGCGCCTCGCTGTTTGGTGAGGCGCATCCCTCCCAGGTTCGTTTTTTCCACTTTTCTTCTCCGACAGCCTCTCTTTTTTGTCGTTTACGCGGCTTCCGCTCCCGTTATCTTTTGCGTTAGCAGCAGCAAAATCAGCAATTTCTTGTTGATAAAATACTCTTTTTGCCGTTTTCACAGGCTAATTGCGCGGGAAGTGTGCAAACGAAAAAAAGGTCTCGAAAAAAGGTTTGACTTATAAGTACCAGAAAGTAATATGTGCGCCATCGCAGCGACGAAGAGCAGAAACAAGTTCTTCGAAGCACTCGTAAGAGGCGTGTGGTGAGGTGGCCGAGAGGCTGAAGGCGCTCCCCTGCTAAGGGAGTATGCGGTCAAAAGCTGCATCCGGGGTTCGAATCCCCGCCTCACCGCCATTTTGCATCCGTAGCTCAGCTGGATAGAGTACTCGGCTACGAACCGAGCGGTCGGAGGTTCGAATCCTCCCGGATGCACCATATTCTCCATATCTTCAGCAACGAAGGTGTGGATGAGGTGGCGGTATTAGCCGCAAGCACCAGGGGGGATAACGTTGCTTTAGCAACGGCCCGAAGGGCGAGCCGCAAGGCAAGTCATCCTCCCGGATGCACCATCTTAGTTGATACAGCTTTAGCAGCAGTATCAAAATCTGCAGTAAAGTAAGTTTCCCGATGCATCCGTAGCTCAGCTGGATAGAGTACTCGGCTACGAACCGAGCGGTCGGAGGTTCGAATCCTCCCGGATGCACCATATTCTCCGAGATAACAGCTACGCTGTTGTTTCATGGTCTGCGAGTGAATCGCCGGCACCAGGGAGGATAACGTTGCTTTAGCAACGGCCCGAAGGGCGAACCGAGTGAGTCATCCTCCCGGATGCACCCTCTCTTACTTGATACGGCTTTAGCAGCGGTATCAATATCGGCAGTAAAGCAAGTTTCCCGATGCATCCGTAGCTCAGCTGGATAGAGTACTCGGCTACGAACCGAGCGGTCGGAGGTTCGAATCCTCCCGGATGCACCATATTCTCCGAGATAGCAGCCACGCTGTTGTTTCACGGTCTGCGAGATAATCGCCAGCACCAGGGAGGATAACGTTGCTTTAGCAACGGCCCGAAGGGCGAACCGAGTGAGTCATCCTCCCGGATGCACCCTCTCTTACTTGATACGGCTTTAGCAGCGGTATCAATATCGGCAGTAAAGCAAGTTTCCCGATGCATCCGTAGCTCAGCTGGATAGAGTACTCGGCTACGAACCGAGCGGTCGGAGGTTCGAATCCTCCCGGATGCACCATATTCTCCGAGATAACAGCCACGCGGTTGTTTCATGGTCTGCGAGATGATCGCCAGCACCAGGGAGGATAACGTTGCTTTAGCAACGGCCCGCAGGGCGAACCGAGTGAGTCATGCTCCCGGATGCACCTATTCTCTTCATAATAAATATTCTTCAGTTCCTCCTCCTTATCTCAAGCATGTTAAGCGCAATAATTCACCTTATTCTTCAGCACTTTTTTCATTGGCAACTCCCTCTTTCCACTATAATTTATTCCTGTATATCGATCTGATTTTGGGTGAGATAAGTGCAAGGAGAGAAATCCATGAAATGGTTCAAAGCAATAACTGCGTTTTGCGCGACGCTGCTGGTGGCCGTATCGCTGGCGGGCTGTGCCGGTTCGTCCACAAAGGAGAGTACCGGTGGTTACATTGACGATACCGTCATTACGACTAAAGTAAAAACCGCGCTCTTCAATGACAAAGAGATAAAGTCTTCAGAAATTAGCGTCCAGACCTTTAAAGGTCGCGTACAGCTCAGCGGCTTTGTCTCATCCGCAGACAGCGCTAAACGTGCGGTCGAAGTCACGAGAAAAGTGCAGGGCGTTCGCGTGGTTGAGAACGATTTAAGAATCAAATAATCGCAGCAGACTGCACTGTTATTAGCAAGGGCGCCACAGAGCGCCCTTGTTGCATCTACCGCTGGCAGCGACAAACCTGACCTTTTGCGTTACAGTAACACCTCCTTAACCGGTTGATGAGAAGACGATGTACGAACGTTATGCAGGACTGATTTTTGATATGGATGGCACGATCCTCGATACCGAGCCGACGCATCGTAAGGCATGGGACGAGGTTCTGGGACGTTACGGCATGCGTTTCGATATGCAGGCCATGGTCGCGCTTAACGGATCTCCAACCTGGCGGATTGCTCAGGCCATTATTGAATTAAATCAGGCTGATTTAGATCCTCATCTTCTGGCGCAGGAAAAAACTGCCGCTGTGAAAGCGATGCTGCTTGATAGCGTCCGTCCTTTACCGCTTATTGAGGTGGTCAAAGAGTGGCACGGTCGTCGTCCGATGTCAGTCGGTACCGGCAGCGAGAGCGCCGTTGCTGAAGCGCTGCTGGCTCATCTGGGTCTGCGTCACTACTTCTCGGCGGTGGTTGCCGCGGATCATGTCGCCAACCATAAACCCGCACCTGATACTTTCTTACTTTGCGCAGAGCGCATGGGCGTTGCGGCGGAGAAGTGCGTGGTCTTTGAAGATGCGGACTTCGGGCTGCAGGCGGCGAAGCGCGCCGGAATGGATGCCGTGGACGTGCGATTGCTGTGAGCGACTCGCTGTCGCTGATATCGCTGTTTGCCAGTAGCTTTCTAAGCGCAACGCTGCTTCCCGGCAACTCGGAAGTGGTGTTGATCGCCATGCTGCTGGCGGGGGTTAGCCAGCCGTGGTTACTGGTTTTAATAGCAATAATCGGTAATAGCCTTGGAGGGGTAACTAACGTTATTCTGGGGCGCCTGTTTCCGCTGCGCAAGACATCGCGCTGGCAGGAGAAGGCGACCGGCTGGCTGAGGCGCTACGGCGCGGTCACGCTATTATTAAGCTGGGCGCCTGTTATAGGCGATTTGCTGTGTTTACTGGCGGGATGGATGCGCATTTCCTGGGGACCAGTGCTCTTTTTTTTATGCCTTGGCAAAGCATTACGCTATATCGTCGTTGCGGCGATAACGCTTCAGGGCATGACGTGGTGGCACTAATTGGACTGATTGTTCAACCATTACAATTATGCTAATTCAAACGATTTCGACAGGCGGGAGGTCAAATTGATCCCGGACGTATCACAGGCGCTGGCCTGGCTGGAAAAAAATCCGCAGGCGCTGCAGGGTATTCAACGCGGTCTAGAGCGCGAAACGCTGCGCGTCAACGCTGATGGCACGCTGGCCACTACCGGCCATCCGGAAGCACTGGGTTCAGCGCTGACTCATAAATGGATTACCACCGATTTTGCCGAAGCTTTGCTGGAGTTTATTACGCCGGTTGATGGCGATATTCAGCATATGCTCACCTTCATGCGCGATGTTCATCGCTATACCGCGCGCCATATTGGCGACGAGCGGATGTGGCCGCTGAGCATGCCGTGCTATATCGCGCCCGGCCAGGATATTGAGCTGGCGCAGTACGGCAGCTCAAATATCGGCCGTCTGAAAACGCTGTATCGCGAAGGATTGAAGAATCGCTACGGCGCGCTTATGCAAACGATCTCCGGCGTGCACTATAACTTCTCTCTGCCGATGGCTTTCTGGCAGGCCAGGTGCGGCGTCGAGGATGCTGAAAGCGGGAAAGAGGCCATTTCTGCCGGCTATTTCCGATCTATTCGCAACTACTATCGTTTTGGGTGGGTCATCCCGTACCTGTTCGGCGCTTCCCCGGCTATTTGTTCGTCGTTCCTGCAAGGGAAGCCGACCACGCTGCCGTTTGAGAAAGCCAGCAACGGCATGTACTACCTGCCTTATGCGACCTCATTGCGCCTGAGCGATCTCGGCTATACCAATAAGTCGCAAAGCAATCTCGGAATTACGTTTAACGATCTGCATGAGTATGTGGCAGGATTGAAGCGGGCGATTAAAACGCCATCCGAAGAGTATGAGAATATCGGGCTGGAGAAAGACGGCAAGCGTCTGCAAATTAACAGCAACGTGCTGCAGATCGAAAACGAGCTGTACGCGCCGATTCGGCCGAAACGCGTGACCCGCAGCGGTGAAACGCCTTCCGACGCGCTGCTGCGCGGCGGCATTGAATATATCGAAGTCCGCTCCCTGGATATCAACCCGTTCTCACCGATTGGCGTTGACGAACAGCAGGTACGTTTCCTCGATCTGTTTATGGTCTGGTGCGTGCTGGCCGATGCGCCGGAAATGAGCAGCGACGAGCTGCTGTGCACGCGCACTAACTGGAATCGGGTGATTCTGGAAGGCCGCAAGCCGGGCCTGACGTTGGGTATTGGCTGCGAAACCGCCCAGTACCCGCTGGCTCAGGTCGGCAAAGATCTGTTCCGCGATTTACGCCGCGTGGCGCAAACGCTGGATAGCATCCACGGATGCCAGGCTTATCAGCAGGCCTGCGATGAGCTGGTCGCCTGCTTTGACAACCCGGAATTAACCTTCTCGGCGCGCGTTCTGCGTTCTATGCTTGAAGAGGGGATTGGCGGTACCGGCAGAGAGCTGGCCGATCGGTATCGGACGATGCTGCGCGAAGAGCCGCTGGAAATTTTAAGCGAAGCGGATTTTGCTGCCGAACGCGAAGCGTCGGTACAGCGTCAGAAGAAGGTGGAAGCGGCGGACAGCGAGTCGTTTGAAGCGCTACTGGCGAGGCATGCGTAGTTTTACGAGCCGTAAAAAAGAAAACGGCCACATCACTGTGGCCAAACTTTCATCTCTGATTCAGGGATGATGATGATAATAAATGCGCGTCTTTCATATACTCAGACTCGCTGCCTCAAAAAGAGTTCATTTTATTTTTAAAAAAATCACTATCGGAGGTGAAGAATGCCGTTGTTAGATAGTTTCACAGTCGACCATACCCGAATGGAAGCGCCTGCGGTGCGCGTGGCGAAGAAAATGAACACGCCTCACGGCGATGAAATCACCGTTTTCGATCTGCGATTCTGCGTACCAAACCAGGAAGTGATGCCGGAAAGAGGTATTCACACCCTTGAGCACCTGTTTGCCGGCTTTATGCGCGATCACCTGAACGGCAATGGTGTGGAAATTATCGACATCTCTCCGATGGGCTGCCGTACCGGGTTCTATATGAGCCTGATCGGTACGCCGGACGAGCAGCGCGTCGCGGATGCCTGGAAAGCGGCGATGGCCGACGTGCTGAAGGTGAAAGATCAGAACCAGATCCCGGAGCTGAACGTTTACCAGTGCGGAACCTACACCATGCACTCGCTGGAAGAAGCCCAGGAAATCGCTCGCCATATCATTGAGCGTGATGTCCGCGTCAACAGCAACGACGAGCTGGCGCTGCCGAAAGAAAAACTGCAAGAGCTGCACATCTAGTGCTATCGCTACGGCCCGGCGAACGCTGCCGGGCCGCAATTCATCAACGCCGCAATGTCGACAACTTTAACCCTCAACTTCCAGCATCGTTCACTGGTGCCCTTTGCCCATGATTATGCCCATGGCGATAGCGAACCCTGGCATCAGCACGATTGCGCTCAGCTGTTACATATCCTCAGCGGCGTAGTACGGGTGGAAACCGCGCAGGGTTATTGGGTTGTGCCGCCGGGGCGAGGCGTCTGGCTTCCCGCCGGTACGCCGCATACGCTACGGATTACCGGCGCGGCGGCTGCGCGAACCCTGTTTATCGATCCCCTTGCCCGCGCCGATCTCCCTTCAACCTGCCAGATAGTACAGATCACTCCGCTGCTGCGTGAACTGATTGTCGCGTCGCTGACGCTGGCGGAATCTTACGCGCCGGGCAGCCGCGATGAACGAATCTACGAACTGATCCTCGATGAGATTCGCGGTATGGCGGTGCTGCCGTTTGGCCTGCCGGAGCCGCAAAGCGAAGCGCTGCGCCGTTTATGCCAGAAGGTACGAGAAGCGCCAGGAGAGCCGTGGGGCAGCGCCGCGGCGGCGAAAGAGAGCAGCATGAGCGAGCGCACGCTGAATCGCCATTTTCAGCAGCAGACCACGCTCACCTGGAGCGAGTGGGTGCGCCGGGCGAAGCTGATGGAAGCGCTGGTTCGCCTGGCGCAGGGGCATTCGGTACTGCGGGTGGCGCTGGATCTCGGCTACGGCAGCCACAGCGCTTTTAGCGCCATGTTTCGCCGGGTGTTAGGCGTGACCCCCAGCGATTACTTCCGCTCGCCGGAGTGATGGTTTTCGCTCATCGCGTTGCACAGCGCCTGCAGCGAGGCGCGCGCCACGTCGTTATCAATTCCGACCCCCCAACGGCTCTCGCCATTCGGGAAGACGCAGCGAATATAGGCCACTGAACGGCTGTCGCTGCGTTCACCCAGGGTGTGCTCATGATAATCTTTAATCACGGAGTTTTGCCTTAACAGGACGCTCAGCCCGGCGGCGGCGGCGGACAGCAGGCCGTTGCCGCGGCTCTGCAGTCGTCGCGTTTCACCGGCGATGCGCAGGGTAGCCTGCAGAGAAAGCTGGCCGTCCTGCTGGCTATCGCTTTGGTAATCCAGCAGCGCAAGCGGCGGCTGGGGGAGCAGTCCGTAGCGCGCGCGAAACAGCTGCCATAGCGCATTCTGGGTCATCTCTTTCCCGTGAGCGTCGGTTTCGTGCTGGACGTGCAGGCTAAAATCCTGCTGCAGCGCACGCGGAAGCTTGAGGCCATGATTCTGTTCAATCAGCCATGCGCTCCCGCTTTTGCCGGACTGGCTGTTAACGCGGATCACCGCCTCGTAGCTGCAGCCGATATCCTGCGGATCGATAGGCAGATAGGGCATTTCCCAGCGTTCGCCGGGCCGGCGGGCATCGAATCCCTTTTTAATGGCATCCTGATGCGAGCCGGAAAAGGCGGTGTAGGCCAGACTGCCCGCCCAGGGATGGCGCGGATGAACCGGGATCTGATTGCAGCTTTCGACGATTTCGACCACCCGCTTCATCCCGGAGAATTTGAGCCGGGGATTGACGCCCTGGCTGTAGAGATTCATCGCCAGCGTCACCAGGCAGACGTTACCGGTGCGCTCGCCGTTGCCGAACAGGCAGCCTTCGACGCGGTCGGCGCCTGCCATCACCGCCAGCTCCGCGCTGGCAACGCCGGTACCCCGATCGTTATGCGGATGGACGCTGATGCATACATCGGCGCGGCGCGAAAAGTGACGGCAAAAATGCTCAATTTGATCGGCATATACGTTGGGCGTGCTCACCTCTACCGTCGCGGGCAGATTGATAATCATCGGCCGTTCGGCGCAGGGCTGCCATATTTCCGCCACCGCCTCGCAAATCTCCAGCGCGAATTCCGGCTCGGTGAAGCAAAAGGTTTCCGGAGAGTACTCGTATTGCCAGCGGGTCAGCGGCTGCTGCTCGCACTGCTGACGGATAAGCCGGGTCGCGCGGGTCGCCAGGTCGATCACCTGCGCTTTGTCCATTCCAAAAACCAGCTCGCGAAACAGCGGCGCGGTGGCGTTATAGAGGTGTACGGTAGCGCGGTGGGCATCGCGCAGAGCGGCAAACGTACGCAGGATCAAATCCTCCCGCGCCTGGGTCAGTACCTGAATCGTCACATCCTGCGGAATGCGCTGCTCTTCAATCAGTTGACGTACAAAGTTGAAGTCGGTTTGTGAGGCGGAGGGAAAGGCGACCTCAATCTCTTTAAAACCACACTCCAGCAGTAAATCCCAGAACTGCAGCTTGCGCGCGCTATCCATCGGCTCGGCCAGCGCCTGGTTGCCGTCGCGCAGATCGGTAGAGAGCCAGCGCGGGGCGCGGGTTATTTGCTGCTCTGGCCAGCGGCGGTCAGGCAGGGCGATCGGCGGATAGGGGCGGTATTTTTCACCGGGTTGAGTCAGCATGATTTTCTCCTTCTTAGCGGATCTTCATCGTGCATGAGGTGGGCAAAAGCGATCTCCAGCAAACCGGACATCGACTAGCGCAAACTGGACAATCTGCGTTTTGGGCAATAAAAAAGGGATCCGCAGATCCCTTCAGGGTAAATCTTAATGCGCGCCGCCGCCGCCGCCCCCGGCGCTAAACGGCGGTCTGGCAAACCATACCAGCCCGAGCAGAAGGATAAACACCGCCGCCGAGAACCAGAAAATTTCGTTGGCGGAGATAATCAGCCCCTGGTTGGTAATCTGCTGCGCTATCCAGCCGGATGCCTGCTGTTGCGTCATTCCTAATCCCTGCAGCTGGTCGTACATCTGCTGGGCGTTGGGATTGTATGGCGTCACCGATTCGGTAAGCTGCGCATGGTGCAGCGCCTCGCGGTTCGTCCACATGGTGGTGGTAATCGAGGTGCCGATAGACCCCGCCAGCGTACGCGTGAAGTTCGACAGGCTCGACGCCGCCGCCAGCCTTTCCGGCGGCAGGCCGGACAGGGTGATGGTGGTCAACGGCATAAAGAAGCAGGCCACCGCGAAGCCCTGGATAAACTGCGGCCACGCCGAGGCGCCAAAGTCCATTCCCGGTTCGAAGGTCCATGCGCGCCAGTAGAAACAGACCGCGTACATGATAAAGCTAAAGGTGACCAGCCGACGCATATCCAGCTTATGCGCAAAGCGGCCGATAATCGGCGACAGGATAACCGGGATCACCCCGACCGGCGCCGAAGCCAGACCGGCCCAGGTAGCGGTATAGCCGTATACCTCCTGCAATAGCTGCGGCAACAGCACGATAGCGCCGAAGTAGAGCATATAGGCGAGGCTGATGCACAGGCAGCCGATGGTAAAGTTTCGCGACTTGAAGAGCGACAGATCGACGATGGGGTTGTCGTCGGTTAGCTCCCAGACGATCAGGAAACTTATCGCCACCACCGCGACAATCGTCAGGATGATGATCTCGTTGGAGGCGAACCAGTCCAGCTCTTTACCCCGGTCGAGCATTACCTGCAGGCTACCGATACCGATAATCAGCAGCGCCAGGCCCACGCCGTCAATCCGCCGCTGTTCGGTGCGGGTTTCCCGGTTGCGCAGCGTTTGCAGCGTCATCACCACCACGGCGATGCCAATCGGCACGTTGATGAAGAAGATCCAGCCCCAGTGGTAGTTGTCGCTGATATAGCCGCCGAGAATCGGGCCGCAAATCGGCGCGACGATCACCGTCATTGACCACAGCGCCAGCGCGATTGACCGCTTGGCGGGCGGGTAGTTGCTGAGCAGCAGACTTTGCGACAGCGGGATCAGCGGACCGGCGACGATCCCCTGTATCACGCGGAAGAAAATCAGCATCGTCAGGCTGTTGGAGACGCCGCAGGCCCAGGAGGCGATAGCGAACGCCACCGTCGACCAGAGGAATAGCTTCACTTCGCCAACGCGCTTTGCCAGCCAGCCGGTAATCGGAATGGAGATAGCGTTCGCCACCCCAAACGAGGTGATAACCCAAGTCCCCTGGCTCAACGATGAGCCAAGGTTACCGGCGATGGTGGGGATGGCCACGTTGGCGATGGTGGAATCCAGCACCTGCATAAAGGTCGCGAGCGACAGCGCAATGGTCATAATGACCAGCTGCGCGCCTTCCAGCGGTTTTTGCTGTTGCATTACGCTCACCCCGAATTATCCGGCGTTGGCCTGGATGATGTCGTTTATCAGCTTATTGACCGGCTCAAGGCCGATTTCACGGGCATTGCTTTCGTAAACCGGAGCGCTACGTACCTGGCTTGCCAGCATCTCGCCGCCGCGGTCGGTGGTGTTCACTTCAACCAGCGTCGAAAGGCCGATGCGCAGCGGGTGCTCTGCCAGCTGTTTTTCATCCAGCTCGATACGTACCGGCAGGCGCTGAACCACTTTGATCCAGTTGCCGGTAGCGTTCTGCGCAGGCAGCAGCGAGAAGGCGCTCCCGGTCCCCATATCGAGACCGACGACTTTACCGGTGTATTTCACATCATCACCATAAATGTCGCTGATCACGGTGGCAGGCTGACCAATACGCATGTGCGCCAGCTGCGTTTCTTTGAAGTTGGCGTCAATCCACAGGTTGGTCGCCGGAACGACGGCCATCAGCGGGGTAGTGGTGGTGATTTGCGCGCCGGGCTGAACGGAACGGCGAGAAACGTAGCCGCTAATTGGGCTGACGATCTTCGTCCGCTGCAGGGCCAGCCAGGCGTTACGCACTTCGGTGGCCGCTTGCAGGACCGCAGGCTGTTGTTCCAGCTTCGTGCCCAGAACGATCGCCTGGTTGGCGTTGTATTGCTGAATCGCCACGTCCAGTTCGGCCTGCGCGCTGGCAACCGTGTCGCGCGCATGCTGCAGCTCTTCGCGGCCAATCAGGTTGGCCGCGCCCAGCGGAATACGACGGTTAAGGTCGGTTTGCGCCTGGGAAAGCGCGGTTTTTTTCACTTCGATGCTGGCCTGCAGCTGCTTGCTGTTGATCATCTGCTGGCGCGTTTGACGTACGCTGGCGGCCAGCTGGGTTTGCGCTTTTTCAAATGCCTGCTGGGCGTCGGTCTGGTCGAGGGTGACCAGCGGATCGCCTTTTTGCACGTAGTCGGTGTTGTCGGCCCAGACTTTCGTCACGCTGCCGGACACCTGGGCCATAATCTGTACCTGATTCCCTGCCACGTACGCGTCGTCGGTCTCTTCGTAGTGACGCAGTACCAAAAACCAATAAATCCCGTATGCCACGGCAACAATAATAAAGAGCAAGGTCAGCAGCAGGAGGGCGCCTTTACGCTTCCCTTTTTTGCTGCCCGGTTGCTGCGGGGTTTGGCTCTCCGCATTTGCGCTCATGTTATTCTCCACGATCTTATTATTTCACATCGGCTGAGCCGACCTGTTTATCAGAAAGGCCAGCAGAAAGATCTGCTGGCCTGTCCGTTTTCCTTGTCAATCCAGAAAAATTGGTGAGCGGTTGGTTCCGCGCTTAGCGCAGAGACTCCGCAAGCACGCCATCCTCTTCCATTTGGTCAAGGCGACCAAGCAGCTTACGGGTGATGTGCTCAAGCTGATCCTTTTCGCTGGTGCTTAAAGAGGACCAGAGCTGATGCAGGCAGTTGTGCTGCGGCGGTAAGACTTCGCGCAGGAACTGATGCCCTTTTTCGGTAAGCTGTAGATGCAGGCAGCGACGATCGTTATCGCTTTCGCGGCGCTCGATCCAGCCGCGTTTTTCCAGCTCGTCGGCAATGCGCGTGGCGTTGGTTCGCGAAGAGCCCAGCGCGCAGCTCAGCTCGGAAGGCTGAATGCTGTGGTTTTCCTGAGACTCAAGCGTGATCAGCGCCATAAACAATGTCTCGTTAATCCCTTGCGCTTTCAGCATCTTGTTACGGTTTTCCAGCAGTTTTCCCTGCATATGCATGCAAAGACGAGTAAGCAGAATTTCCTGAAAAGGGAAGTCTTCGTGACGGCTGGCGCGGAACTTGAGCATTTGCTCAATGGGAGTAAACGAACTATCCATTTTGGTTATGACCTCATTAATTACAGCCGATATAATAACTATTGTGACAAATAAATCAAATCAATTATTGACAAAAACTTATACTTTAAGCTTATAGCCATACGCTGATTTTCCAGACAACACCGTAGGTTAGCGCGCTCAAAAGCGTAGGCGTAATTATGCTGCGTGTTTTCCAAAACGCCAGGCCCAACGCGGCGAAGCCTGCTAATGTGGGCAGCAGGCGGCGGGCGTCATGGAGGATTTCCGGCACGCTGGAGACAACCAGCAGCGCGCAAATGGAGGCGATGCCGATGGTATCGAGCAGGACGCTGACCGGGCCGCGGCGAGTCGGACGCACGTTTCCGGCGCGCAGGCGCAGCGGCAGATAGCGAAAGAGATAGTTCACGCAGCCGACCACGACGCCGAGAATGAAGACATCACTGTTCATCGGGCATCCCCTGAATGCTGGCCTGCACCAGAGCAGTCAGGCAGCCGCAGACAATCCCGGCAAGGATCGCCGCGGGTATGGAAAACAGAATCATGCCAGCCAGCGCGCCTGCCAGCGCGGCGGTAACGCTCAGCGACTGCTTGCGCTGGAATGAGGCGAGTAAAAAGCTCATAAACAGCGCCGGCAGCATAAAGCCCAGCGCCGCTTCCACTGCCGGAAAGTTAGTCAGCAGGCCGCTGCCCGAATAAGCGCCGATCAGCGTGCCGAAGACCCATGAAGCCCAGGACATAAAAGCGATGCCGGTCATCCAGTTATCGCTCCAGCGTCGATTGTCGCGGACCAGCTTAGCGGTGGCAGCGGCAAAAACTTCATCGGTCAGGCCGAATGCCCAGAGTGCGGTTTTTTTCTTGCTCATCGCGCGCTGAATGCGGCTGCGCAGGGACGGGCCGTACAGCACATGGCGAACGTCCATCGCCATGACGGTGAGCGCGGCGACCCATAGCGAGCTTCCTGCGGCCAGCATGGCGGTGATCACGAACTGGCTGGCGCCGGCGTAAATAATGCAGGAGAAGAACAGGCTTTCCAGCGGAGTAAAGCCAAGCTTAGTGGCGTTGAGACCGAAGGCGAAGGCGACGGGAATATAGCTGATGACGATCGGCAGGCTGTCCTTAATGCCTTCAGCCAGCGTCGCCTCGTCAGCGGGGGGAGTGTGCATCAATGCGTCAGGGTTTTCCATAGGAGTTGCTTATTAATAACTCACGTGAAAATCACATGATTAATCAGGTGGATTTACCTTAGCAGAGAGCGGCGCGGCTTAACAGTAACGAAAACGTTGATGGCTAAAGTTATGCAGTTTATTTGCATATCAATCCATCATTTAGAACAGGAGATGTCGTGTTGTGCAGGAGGCCGTCTTCCCCGGGGGCGACGCAAAGCGCCTTGCCCGTATATGGACACCTCCCGTTATGCAAGCCATCTCTGCATTTTGTGTAACGGGGTAAGTTGCGTTCGTATATCCGGCCTCTCTTACGATACCGTCGTATCCGGGCCATGATGTTATCTGCGCATCTGTTTCCATTCGGGCTAGCGGCTTTGCTTATCAGGGAGCCTTCGGCCAGGCCGGAGTGACTGATGCTGGTCTTACCTGTTACTCATCTCGCTTCTCTGGCTGCAACCTTACGGCAGGTTATTGCTCTTTTAACGCATGGGATACTGGCCGCCGGTCAACCGGTGACCTGTATCCCATGGTAATCCTCTTCACGACTCAGCAGCGCCCATGCTATACGGGCATTCTTGTTCGCCAGCGCCACCGTCGCGATGTTCCGGTTTCGTCTCTCCGACACCCCCTGCAACCACTGGCTGCGCCTGTCAGTTTTATTCTGACACGCATTCAGCACTGCCCGCGCTCCATGGATTATCAGCGTCCGCACGTAGCGGTCCCCCCGCTTGCTGATATGGCCCAGTCGCGCCTTTCCTCCGCTTGAGTGCTGCCGCGGAACCAGCCCCAGATAAGCCGCCATTTCCCGGCCGCTCCTGAACTGTCTGCCATCACCCACTGCAGCCACCAGGGCACTGGCCACCACCGGACCCATCCCCTCTATCGCCAGCAGTCTTTTTATCCAG
>NZ_BCZK01000016.1 GCF_001598695.1 Klebsiella oxytoca NBRC 105695
TTTTGCTTTCCGCGAGCGGACTCTCCATCGAACTCCGTTCGATTATTCGCCGCACGGCGGCTCACCCCTTCGGGGCCAGCGCGACAAGCGCGCTGTTCAACGCCTCTGGCGTTAGTCCGAGTCCGGGCACCACTATTCAGAGAACCCAGCCTATGGCTGGGTTTTTGCTTTTCCGCGAGCGGACTCTCCATCGAACTCCGTTCGATTATTCGCCGCACGGCGGCTCACCCCTTCGGGGCCAGCGCGACAAGCGCGCTGTTCAACGCCTGCGGCGTTAGTCCGAGTCCGGGCACCACTATTCAGAGAACCCAGCCTATGGCTGGGTTTTTGCTTTTATGCTTTCAGTTAAATATCGTCTTCCCTAGCTGATACCCCGCCTCAAGATGCGCTTTCGCCGTTTCCAGCTCCGGTAACAGCAGCAGCTGCGAACTGGCCACCGTCGCCCCGCAGTAATCAAAAATGCCGTGGGCGATCTGCGCATGAAAAGCAGCGGTAAACCCATGCTTATCATACGTTTTCTGATTGGCTGCGCCTAACGCAACCAGGTGCACTCGCAGGCGCCCGAGCTTCTTCACCACCTCGCCCCCGGCGGTTTCCTCATAGGCCCAGCCGTTGGCAAACACGCGGTCGATCCAGCCCTTCAGCAGCGCAGGCATCGACCACCAGTAAACGGGAAAGACCAGCACCAGTGCGTCGGCTCGATCGAGTCTGGCCTGCTCAGCAACCACATCGGGCGGCGTGGCGCCGGTTTGCAGAAATGCGGCGATATCCGGCTCAGTAAACACCGGGTTAAAGCCTTCCTGCGTTAAATCTGCTATTTCAGCAGTGTGCTGCTGGCCGGATTCGGCAATCCCTTGCGCAATAGCCGTCGCTACGCTGTGAGTCAGAGAAGTATTAAGAGGATGAGAAACCACGATTAATGCATGCATGACAGATACCCCAGTTGCGCGATAACGATATTGGACGTAGTCTAATATACTAACAGTAACCTACTCATGGTAACTTACCTTTGGTATATTAGCATGTCAACGGGAGAATCCTTTTATGTCTCAACCCCTCGTACGGCAGCGTTTAACGCGAGAAGAGCGGCGCACGCAGCTGATGGACGTCGCCTGGCATATTATTCGCGAGGAAGGAACCGACGCCCTGACGCTGGGCTATCTGGCGACCCAGGCGGGGGTGACTAAACCGGTGGTTTACGATCATTTTGACAGCCGTTCGGGACTTTTCGCGGCGCTGTATGCGGAATACGACCAGCGCCAGAGCGTAAAGATGGATGAAATTCTGCGCAACATCGAACCCAGGGCGGAGACACTGGCTTCGGCGATCGCTAATGCCTACATTGAGTGCGTCCTGCTCCAGGGCCGCGAAATGCCCAGCGTGATGGCCGCGCTGGCCGGGACGCCTGAGCTGGAGAAGATCAAGCAGGAGTGCATAACCGCATTTACCGCGAAATGCCGGCAATATTTTTCGCCGCTTTGCGAGAGTGAAAACCTCAGCGAAGCAGCCATTCTCGCCATGCTTGGATCCGCCGACGGGCTATCGGCTGCGGTAGTAAACGGCGTCATCACGGAGCAGCAGGCGAAAGATGAGCTATTTCAGGTGATTATGTCGATGCTGCAGCGCTGCTGCCGTGGCGAAGAAGCGCTACCGGGTAGCGGCTAGCGCTTTATATGGCCGACAAAACTTATCAGATCATCTAATGATGAGTTTTCCGTGGGCGGCTTTAATTATCAGCCGCCCGCTTTCTTAATCGCCGCATCCAGCGAGGCTTTATCCGCCAGCCCAGGGAATACGGTGATCGTCGCCTCCGTGGCGCCGGTCGTCGGCATTACGATAACGCCGGGCGTACCGCTTAAACCGATCTCCTGCGCCAGCTGGTTGGTACTTTCCAGTACCGACTCAACGTCCGCCGCTTTCTTCGCATCGAAATTGACCTTCTTCGCCTGCTGCTGCACGTCAGCGGCGGTTAGCTTGCCTTCGTTATGCCCGGTGGAATAGATGCCGTTATGGTAGGTCAAATAGGCCTCTGCGCCCTTCTGCTGATAAATCTGCAGCCCGGTTTTCGCCGCCTCCAGCGAGGTTTCCCAACGGCTGCCAAAAATTGGCCACTCTTTGAAAGCAAAGCGGGTCTGCGGGTTCTCTTTAATAACCTGCTCCATGACCGGAGCCAGACGGCTGCAGTAAACGCATTGATAATCAAAGAATTCAATAACGGTCACTTTGCCCTCTTTCGGGCCATAGGTTGGGGTGTTTTTATCCTGCGTCAGCGCAGCCGCGTTCTTCAGTACCGCCTGCGTCGCGGCGCTGGCCTGCTGCTGTTCCTGAATTTGCTGCAGCTTCTGGCTGGCCTGTAGCAGCACTTCCGGATGCGCGACTAAATAGTCCGCGGCAATTTTGCCGATACGGGCTTCCTGTTCGGGCGTGAAGGTGGGTGCATCAGCGGCAGTTGCCATCACCGGAAGCAGGGCGGCGCCAATAAAGGCGAGTGTCAGTAAATTCTTATGGCCGGGCATGTGGGTAGTCCTTGCGATGGGTGAACGGCAGGTGTGTCTTTACGAACAAAATATCATCCTTTGCCTGCGAATCATCCCCGGACGAGGCAATGATTAGTAACTATATTTTTCAATAACTCAATGCGCCCTCGCGATTTAGCGGGTGGTCAACGCGCGTGAACGGGAGTACGCTTCGCCCCCTGCTTTTCCCCCCAGGGCCTCTTTTTAGTTAGATGAGTTAGGTATGAATGAGTTTTTCAGTCAGTGGGACGTAGCGGTTATCCTGCTGCAAATTATCGCTATCGACTTGTTATTAGGCGGCGACAACGCGGTGGTGATCGCGATGGCCTGCCGTAAGCTGCCGCCGCATCAGCGGACCAAAGCGATTATTATCGGCACCTTTGGTGCGATAGCGGCGCGCGTGCTGCTCCTGGCCGTGGCTATTTATTTGCTCTCATTGCCGTGGTTGAAAGTGGTTGGCGCTCTGATGCTGTTGTGGATCGGTATCAAGCTGGTCACCAATCAGGAAGAAGAGAATGAAATCAGCAGCTCCAGCAGCCTGTGGCGTACTGCGGTCACCATTACCGTTGCCGATGTCATTATGTCGCTGGACAACGTACTGGCCGTCGCCGCCGCCGGAAAAGGCCATCTGCTGCTGGTCGCGCTGGGGGTGCTGATCAGCATCCCGATTATTGTCGCGGGCAGTAAACTGGTGTTGGCGATCCTTAACCGCTTCCCGTCGGTGGTGATGCTGGGCGGCGCGCTTATCGGCTGGATAGCCGGCTCAATGATGGTGAGCGATGTCACCATCGTTCATCTGTTCCCCAACGCGCCAGCCGCCCTTCCGTTGATCGGCGGCGCCATTGGCGCTGCCCTGGTGCTGCTGGAAGGGCTGCGCAGGAACCGCAGCAGGCCTTCTGCCGAATAGGGTTAGCCACGTTCTGTCGCCGTCGATCCCGACGGCGTCAAGTTTGCGCCACTTTTCCGCCACATCCGTCCTCATTTGCCCTACGCTTAATAAAGACACCTGTTCCAGGGATCTGTAACCGTAATATTGCGCATAAATGAGATAACATCATGGAATTAAAGGATTATTATGCCATTTTAGGGGTTCAGCCAACGGACGATCTGAAAACCATCAAGACCGCCTATCGCCGTCTGGCACGCAAATATCACCCCGATGTCAGTAAAGAAAACGATGCCGAAGCCAGGTTCAAAGATCTCGCCGAAGCCTGGGAAGTGCTTAAAGATGACCAGCGCCGCGCTGAATACGACCAACTGTGGCAGCACCGCAACGATCCGCACTTTGGCCGTCAGCAGCACTCCCACGAGCAGAGCTACAGCCAGCAGGACTTTGACGACATTTTCTCCTCCATGTTTGGCCAGCAGGCGCATCATAGCCGCCGCCAGCAGGGCGTGCGCGGCCATGATTTAGAGATAGAAGTCGCGGTTTTCCTTGAAGAGACTTTAGCCGAGCAGACGCGCACTATCAGCTATAAGCTGCCGGTTTATAACGTCTTTGGCATGGTTGAAAGCGAAACGCCGAAAACTCTGAACGTAAAAATTCCCGCAGGCGTCGTCGACGGCCAGCGCATCCGCCTGAAAGGCCAGGGCACCCCCGGCGAGAATGGCGGCCCGAACGGCGACCTGTGGCTGGTGATACATATCGCCCCGCATCCGCTGTTTGATATCGTCGGACATAACCTTGAAATTGTCCTGCCGCTGGCGCCATGGGAAGCGGCATTAGGCACCAAAGTCACTATCCCGACGCTCAAAGAGAGCATTCTGTTGACCATCCCGCCGGGCAGCCAGGCCGGACAGCGCCTGCGCGTCAAGGGCAAAGGGCTGGCCAGCAAAACCACCACTGGCGATCTGTACGCCGTGATTAAAATCGTTATGCCGCCAAAACCGGATGAGAAGAGCCGCGAGCTCTGGCAGCAGCTGGCCGATGCGCAATCCAGCTTCGAGCCGCGTAAGACATGGGGGAAAGCCTGATGGCTAAGATAACAGTGACGTTTACGATTACCGAATTTTGTCTCCACACCGGCCTTTCCGAGGAGGAGCTGAACGAAATTGTCGGCCTCGGCATGATCGAGCCGCGCCAGCCGCAGCGGGAAAAGTGGCTGTTTGACGATAGTGCGGTGACAATTGTTCACCGCGCCGTACGCTTACGCAAAGAGCTGGAGCTGGACTGGCCGGGGATCGCCGTCGCCTTGACGCTGCTTGACGAGAACGCGCGCCTGAGCCGTGAAAATCAAATTCTGCAGCAGCGGCTGGCGCGCTTTCTGACGCATGGTTAAATCCCATCCGCAGACGGTGGTAAATCCGTAGTCCGGTTAAGCGCAGCGCCACCGGGAAGATAATCTGAAGCGACATTGCGCGCTGTTCCCCGGAGGCGGCGCTTGACGCGCCTTGTCCGGGCTACGTGTACGCTGATGGCGGTAAACCCGTAGCCCGGTCATACACAGCGCCATCGGGAAAGACGGCGGTAAACCCGTAGCCCGGCTAAGCGCAGCGCGAGCCGGGAGAAAAACGCAAAGCCACCTCCAGGCCGGATAAGGCGCTAGCCGTCATCCGGCACAATACCTGATTAGCCATGCACCCACGCCGGCAGCCAGTCGCCGTGGCTGTTGATCAGATCGTCCACCAGCGCATAGATCTCCTCAATGCCCAGCACCGCCGCCGTATGCGGGTCCATCATCGTCGCATAGTAGATATAGTCGCGATTTTCCGTGAGTATCGCCTCCGTCAGCAGGGTCTGAACGTTGATATTGGTTTGCATCATTGCCGCCAGATGGGCAGGCAGCTTGCCCGCTTTGGTCGGTTGAATGCCGTTAGCGTCCACCAGACAGGCCACCTCCACGCAGCAGCCCTGCGGCAGGTTATCGATAAGATTATCGTTACGCACGTTGCCGTAGATCACGCTCGGCTCGCCTGTCCAGATGGCGTTCATAATGGTGCTGGCGTACTCGCGCGAGGGTTTGACCTCAATGCGCTCGCTGGTTTTATACCGCTCCAGCTCTTTGTGCCAGTTCGCCACCTGCTCTACGCAGCGTTTCGGATACTCATCCAGCGGCACCTGATAGCGCGCAATCAGATCCTCACGCCCCGGCTTGATAAACCAGGGAGTGTATTCCGCGAAGTGCTCGGACGACTCCGTGACAAAATAGCCCAGCTTTTTAAACATCTCATAGCGGACGATGTTCTGGCAGCGCGAATCTTCGCGATGCTTCGGCGCGCGTCCTTCGGCAAATGCCTGCAGCATCTCCGGGTAAATACTGACATAGCTGCCGTCGCTGAGCTTTTTCTCCAGCGACAGGTAAAAGGCCATATGATTGATACCGGCGCAGCGGTAGCGTAAATCCGCCGGGTCGAGATCCAGATCGTGGGCCAGCTCCTCCGCCGTCCCCTGCACCGAATGACACAGTCCGACCTGCTTAATATGCGGATAGCGGGCGTACATCGCCCAGGTATTCATCGCCATCGGATTGACGTAGTTAAGCATAGTGGCATTCGGGCAAACTTCGGTCATATCGTCGCAGATGCGCCACAGGTGCGGAATGGTGCGCAGCGCGCGCATAATTCCGCCCGGGCCAAGCGTATCGGCAATAGTTTGCTCCACGCCATGCAGCTTACAGACTTCAAAATCGGTGACCGTACAGGGCTGATAGCCGCCAATCTGGAAGGCCACCACCACAAAATCCGCGTCCTGCAGCGCCGCTTTCTGGTCGCGATGGCAGCTGATTTCCCCCTCCGCGCCCAGAGAATCCATCAGTTTGCGCACCACAATATGCGACTCCTCCAGGCGAGTCGCATCGATATCCATCAGGGCGATATGCGCGGACTTTAGCGCCGGGCGCTGAAACACATCGCCGAGTATATTTTTGACGAATACCGTCGAACCGGCGCCGATAAAGGTAATTTTGGGGGCAGACATAGGGTGCTCTCCGTAGGGTTAGTGAACGGTAACAGAGTGGCATGCCGGACTACCGGCGGGCTGCCCTCTTCCCGCCGGAGCATTCCCGAAAACTCAGATCGGCTACCGGCAAGCATGAAAACTGATTTTTCGGGAATAAATGGGCGAAAAAGAAGAGAAAACGGGCCTTTAATTCGACTAAGATAAGCGCTGACTGGCGTCAAAAATCGGCAAGAATGATGATTCAGGAATCCACATCATGATCGATAAACCCCGCGCAGCGCATCCCGCCGACGCGTATATGAGCAGCAGCGACGATCGACTGCCCCGCAGCCCGCTGGCGCTCTACTCTGAATACCAGCGGATGGATATCGAGCTGCGTACTCCTTATGCCATGACCGCCAGCCACTGGCACGGTCAGGTGGAGGTGAACGTCCCCTTCGACGGCGATGTCGAGTATCTGATCAACGATGAAGCGGTACGTATCGAGCAGGGCTATATCACCCTGTTCTGGGCCTGTACGCCCCATCGCCTTACCCGACCAGGGGCCTGCAGGCAGATGGCTATCTTCAACCTGCCGATGCATCTGTTTTTATCCTGGCCGCTGGATCGGGAGCTTATTAACCACGTCACCCACGGTATGGTGGTGAAATCGCTGGCTGCCCAGCAGCTCAGCGTATTTGAAGTCCAGCGCTGGCAGCAGGAGCTGAACAGCGATAATGAGCAAATCCGCCAGTTAGCGATCGATGAAATCGCTTTGATGCTCAAGCGCCTGAGCCTCTCCGGCTGGCAGCCGATTCTGGTGAACAAGACTTCACGCACGCATAAGAACAGCGTTTCGCGCCACGCCCAGTTTTACGTCAGCCAGATGCTGGAATATATTGCCATCCACTACGATCGGGCGCTCACCGTCAACGATGTCGCCGAGCATGTGAAGCTGAATGCCAACTACGCGATGGGGATTTTTCAGCGGGTGATGCAGCAAACCATGAAGCAGTACATTACCGCGATGCGCATTAATCACGTTCGGGCGCTGCTCAGCGACACCGATAAGACCATCCTCGATATCGCCCTGACCGCCGGTTTCGGCTCCAGCAGCCGCTTTTACAGCACTTTTAATAAATATGTCGGCATGCCGCCGCAGCAGTATCGCAGGCTGAGCCAGCAGCGTCGCCATAATCTGGCGCCCGCCGGGGCATAAAAAAATGCCGCCGGGGAAGCCCACGGCGGCATTGATTAACAGCAAAACGGTTTAGTCGTTGATGCGCGGATGCTGCTGCACCAGACGAGAGCGTTTTTCCTGCAGATCGGCGATCTCCTGATCGATATCTTCGATTTTATGCTCGATGTTATCGTAGTGCTCGCCGAGAATTTCTTTCGCTTCCTGAATATCCGAAGCCGCTGGCGTCGCCCCTTTCAGCGGACGATTGGCGGTCTCTTTCATCGACAGGCCGGTAATCAGACCGATAACTGCAATTACCATCAGATAGTAAGCCGGCATCATCAGGTTCTGCGTGCTTTCTACCAGCCACGCCGCCAGGGTTGGCGTCAGACCGGCAATCAGCACCGAGATGTTGAAGGCGCTGGCCAGGGCGCTAAAACGAATGTGGGTCGGGAACATCGCCGGCAGCGACGAAGCCATCACTCCGATAAAGCAGTTCAGCACAACCGCCAGCACCAGCAGACCGGCGAAAATCAGGCCGAGAACGTTACTGTTAATCATGATGAATGCCGGAATCGACAGCGCGAACAGCGCCACGCTACCAATCAGAATGAACGGGCGACGGCCAAAACGGTCGCTGAGCATACCGATAACCGGCTGAACGAACAGCATCCCGACCATGATGGCGATGATGATCAGCACCCCGTGGTCTTCTGAATAGTGCAGGTTATGCGACAGGTAGCTCGGCATGTAGGTCAGCAGCATGTAGTAGGTCACGTTGGTGGAAATCACCAGACCGATACAGGTCAGCAGGCTACGCCAGTGTTTAGTGGCGATCTCTTTAAAGGAGACTTTCGGCCCGTCCTGCAGGCCCTCGCGGTCGCCCTGCTCCATTTTATCAACGTGCTGCTGGAACGCCGGCGTCTCTTCCAGCGCATGGCGCAGATAAAGACCAATAATGCCTAACGGCAGCGCGAGGAAGAACGGAATACGCCAGCCCCAGTCGAGGAAGTTCTCTTCGCCTACCATGCTGGAAATGAGTACCACCACGCCCGCGCCCATCACGAAGCCCGCTATCGAACCGAAGTCCAGCCAGCTGCCCATAAAGCCGCGTTTACGGTCAGGCGAGTATTCCGCCACAAAGATCGATGCCCCGGTATATTCTCCGCCCACCGAGAATCCCTGCGCCATTTTACACAGCAGCAGCAGAATCGGCGCCCAGATACCAATGGTGGCATACGACGGAATAAGACCGATACAGAATGTACTTATCGACATAATGACGATGGTTATCGCCAGAATTTTTTGTCGACCATATTTATCGCCCAGCATCCCGAAGAACAGGCCGCCTAGTGGACGAATTAAGAAGGGAACCGAGAAAGTACCGAGCGCGGCAATCATCTGCACGCTGGGGTTGGCATCGGGGAAAAAGACCTTACCAAGAGCATACGCAACAAAACCATATACCCCAAAATCGAACCACTCCATCGCGTTACCCAGCGAGGCTGCGGTAATCGCTTTCTTCAGTTTGCTATCATCAATGATGGTCACATCCCGAAGCGTGATGGGTTTTACTTTTTTCCTTTTAAGCATAATTATCCTCTTTTGCTCTCGCCTTGAGCGCACGAATCTCCGCCGAATGACAAGGTCATTCGCGTCATGCGTTGGGAGCGGCGAATTGCTGTGCTCCACATTTCAAGCGTAGCAGGTTTGCCTGCACTGTCTGCTGACAGTCCGTACAACCGAACCTGTTGACGCCTGCTCTGGCCATAATGAATATGCGGGGCCGCTAATAAGTGTAGTGAATTTGCGTTCTCGCCTTTTTACCCTAACAGCGTTTAAATTTGGGATCAACTTCACAAAAATTTACCTACCCTTAAACAGAGTCGGCCAAAACCAATAAGTTCAATGAATATTGGAACTTAGCGATACATTTCCGGAAATATCTGGCGGTTTTTATGGAAATAACCCCGTCGCTCTTCACGGGGTATATTCATTTTCTTCCCTGCAGTAACTCATAAAAAAGGCCCGACAAAAGTGCGGGATTGCGCTATAATCACTTACACTTTCGGCTATCAGCCGCCATTTAATGGACCAACGTCCTGTTTTACCCAGTAATCGCGAGGAACGTCATGCAACTGCCACACTGCCCGAAATGCCATTCTGAATACACTTATGAAGATGGCGGCATGTTTATCTGCCCGGAATGCGCCCATGAATGGAACAATGCCGAGCCTGCGGATGATAACGACGCGCTGGTGGTCAAAGATGCCAACGGTAATTTACTCACCGACGGCGACAGCGTCACCGTCGTAAAAGATCTCAAGGTTAAAGGCAGCTCTTCAATGCTAAAAATCGGTACTAAAGTGAAGAATATCCGCCTGGTTGAAGGCGATCATAATATTGACTGTAAAATTGATGGTTTTGGCCCGATGAAGCTAAAATCCGAATTTGTTAAAAAGAACTGATTTTATTCCCCCGGCGCCTGTCGTCGGGGGGAAATATATTTTCCCGTACCGTTTTGCGAATTGTCCGATCGTCTTCCGCCTCTTCTTGCGTCTTCCTTCGCTGCCGCCTGGCTTAATTCTGCAATCCCCTTCTACGCTTAATGGAATATTCGTTACCTGAGGTGATGCTTATGCCCCTGAGTCCCTATATCGCTTTTAGCGGCAACTGCGCGGCCGCCATCGCGTTCTACCAGCAGGCGCTGGGCGCTGAACTTCTCCATAAAATCACCTGGGGCGAAATGCCGCGGGATATTCATGACGCAGAGGATGGCTGCCCCTCCGGCCAGCATCTGGCCGCCGACGGCATCGCCCACGCCAGTCTGCGCATCGCCGACAGCATCCTGATGCTCAGCGACAGCCCCTCCAGTAAAATGGAGCGCTACGCCGGGTTTACTATCGTGCTTGATCCGCAAGATGTTATCGAGGGTAAACGCTGGTTTGACGGCCTCGCCGACGGCGGGCAGATAGAGATGGTCTGGCAGGAGACATTCTGGGCGCACGGCTTCGGTAAAGTGATCGACCGCTTTGGCGTCCCGTGGATGGTCAACGTGGTGAAAGAACCTTAACGCTGCACTTTTCCCCTCCCCCTAACCCTCTCCCTCGAAAGGGAGAGGGTACCCGGCGGTGCAGTTTGTTACCCCTGCGCCGCTCTGCAGCCCCCACGCACAGCTGACTCCGCACCCGGATTTTTCCTCTCCCTTCAGTAGAGGGCCTCTGTGCGTTCATTCCCTCTTACCTGTCATCCCTTCGGCATTAACTCTTCATCCCCCGGTCATCAGGAGTTAACCGAAACGTAACAAAAAACCGTCAGGATTGGCTCACGCTCAGAGGAAAACTCCTTCTTGTCCTTAGTGAGGCTCGATTGCCATGTACTTATCCAGACATCCGACCAGTTACCCCACGCGATATCAGGAAATTGCCGCCAAACTGGAGCAAGAGCTTTGCCATCATTACCGCTGCGGCGACTATCTGCCCGCCGAGCAGCAGCTGGCGTCCCGCTTTGAGGTTAACCGCCATACCCTGCGCCGGGCCATCGATCAGCTTGTCGAGCGCGGCTGGGTCCAGCGCCGTCAGGGCGTCGGCGTGCTGGTACTGATGCGCCCGATAGATTACCCGCTCAGCGCCCAGGCGCGCTTTAGCCAGAACCTTCTCGAACAGGGCAGCCACCCGACCAGCGAAAAGCTGCTGTCGGTGCTGCGTCCGGCCAGTAGCCAAGTTGCCGACGCGTTTGCCATCAGTGAAGGCGATAACGTCATTCACCTGCGCACCCTGCGCCGCGTGAACGGCGTCGCCCTGTGTCTGATAGACCACTACTTTGCCGACCTGCAGCTATGGCCGGTTCTGCAAACCTTTACCCACGGCTCGCTCCATGATCTGTTGCGCAATCGTCTTGATATCGAACTGACCCGCGTACGCACCAAAATCAGCGCCCGCCGCGCGCAGGCCAAAGAGAGCCGCATTCTCGGCATTCCCAATATGGCGCCGCTGCTGTGCGTGCGCACCCTGAATCATCGCCAGGGCGAGCAGAGCGCGACGGAGTACTCCGTCAGCCTGACCCGCGCCGACATGATTGAATTCACCATGGAGCACTGAATGCACTTTGATACCGCTACCCGCCAGCGCTGGATGTCCGTGCTGGCCCACAGTGACCCACAAGAACTGGCGGCGCGGATGCAAACGCTGCAGCTCGCGCCGCAGTATGAACTGATTCGCGCCCCGGAAACCGGGCTGGTCCAGCTGCAGGCGCGCATGGGCGGCATCGGCGATCGATTTTTCGCCGGAGACGCCACCTTAACCCGCGCCGCTATCCGCCTGGCCGACGGCACGCTCGGCTATAGCTGGATTTTAGGCCGCGATCGTCCGCACGCTGAACGTTGCGCGGCCATCGATGCCCTGATGCAGTCGCCACACCATTTTCACACCCTGATGGAAACCCTGATAACCCCGCTGGAAGAACAACGTAGCGCGCGCATTGAAGCCCGACGCGCCGAAGTCAACGCCAGCCGGGTCGACTTCTTTACTCTGGTTCGCGGAGATAACGCATGACCTTACAACCCGCTTTTACCCTGGCTGTGCAGGATGCCCAGCACAGTTTCCGCCGCCTGCTGAAAGCGATGAGCGAGCCGGGCGTGATTGTCTCCCTGCAGCAGCTTCAGCACGGCTGGCAGCCGCTGAACGTCGCCACCACCAGTCTGCTGCTGACGCTGGTGGATCACGAGACGCCGGTCTGGCTCGCTCCGACGCTGCATAACGATCTGGTCGGCCAGAATTTACGCTTTCATACCGGCGCGCCGCTGGTTGAGCAGCCGCAGCAGGCAACCTTCGCCGTCGCCAGTGACAGCATCAGCGCCGAACAGCTCAACGTGCTCTCCGCCGGTACCGTCGTCGCCCCGGAGACCGGCGTTACGCTGATTGTTCAGCTCGCCAGCCTCAGCGGCGGCCGGATGCTGCGCCTGACCGGCGCCGGGATCGCCGAGGAGCGGATGATCGCCCCGCAGCTGCCGGAATGTATTATTGCAGAGTTAACCGAGCGCCCGCATCCGTTCCCGCTGGGTATCGATCTGATTCTCACCTGCGGCGAACGCCTGCTGGCGATTCCGCGCACCACTCACGTCGAGGTCTGCTAATGTACGTAGCCGTCAAAGGCGGCGAGAAGGCGATCGTCGCCGCTCACGCCCTACAGGAACAGCAACGCCGAGGCGATGGACGGCTTCCTGAAATCAGCGTTGACCAGATTAGCCAACAGCTCAATCTGGCGGTGGATCGGGTCATGACCGAAGGCGGTATCGCCGACCGGGAGCTGGCGGCGCTGGCGCTGAAGCAGGCCAGCGGCGATAGCGTCGAAGCGATTTTTCTGCTGCGCGCTTACCGCACCACGCTGCAAAGACTGGCGGTCAGCGAGCCTGTCGACACCGCCGTTATGCGCCTTGAGCGCCGGATCTCGGCGGTCTATAAAGATATCCCCGGCGGCCAGATGCTCGGCCCGACCTACGATTACACCCACCGTCTGCTCGATTTTACCCTACTGGCCAACGGCGAAACGCCGCCGCTGGCGACCGATAGCGCGCCGCAGGAAGCCACGCCGCACGTTTTTAATCTGCTCGTCCAGCAGGGACTGGCGAAGGCGGAGCAGGATACTGACGCGCAGCCCGACGACATCACCCGCCATCCGCCGGTTTATCCCTGTTCGCGCTCGTCGCGCCTGCAGCAGCTGGTGCGCGGCGACGAGGGCTACCTGCTGGCGCTGGCCTACTCCACCCAGCGCGGCTACGGGCGCAACCATCCGTTTGCCGGGGAAATTCGCAGCGGCTACGTCGCGGTGGAGATCGTCCCGGAAGAGCTGGGCTTCACCGTCACTATTGGCGAACTGTTGATGACCGAATGCGAAATGGTCAACGGCTTTGTCGACCCTCAGGATGAACCGCCGCACTTCACCCGCGGCTACGGCCTGACGTTTGGCATGAGCGAGCGCAAAGCGATGGCGATGGCGCTGGTTGACCGCGCGCTCCAGGCGCCGGAGTACGGCGAAGAGGCGGCGGGTCCGGCCCAGGACGAAGAGTTTGTGCTGGCTCATGCTGATAACGTCGAGGCGGCCGGTTTCGTTTCGCACTTAAAACTCCCCCACTATGTCGATTTCCAGGCCGAACTGGCGCTACTTAAACGCCTGCAACGGGAGAATCAACGTGGCTAACGCACTGACCGGCTACAACTTTGCCTACCTCGACGAGCAAACCAAACGCATGATCCGCCGCGCCATCCTGAAAGCGGTGGCCATCCCCGGCTACCAGGTACCCTTCGGCGGTCGCGAGATGCCGATGCCCTACGGCTGGGGAACCGGCGGTATTCAGCTTACTGCCAGCATTATCGGCGAAAATGATGTGCTGAAGGTGATCGATCAGGGCGCCGACGACACCACCAACGCGGTATCGATTCGTCAGTTTTTCAAACGCGTAACCGGCGTCGCAACCACCGAACGTACCGAGGACGCCACGCTGATCCAGACCCGCCACCGGATCCCGGAAACGCCGCTAACCGAAGATCAGATTCTCATCTTCCAGGTGCCGATCCCGGAACCGCTGCGCTTTATCGAGCCGCGCGAAACCGAAACCCGCACCATGCATGCGCTGGAGGAGTACGGCGTAATGCAGGTGAAGCTGTACGAAGATATCGCCCGCTTCGGCCATATCGCCACCACCTACGCCTACCCGGTGAAGGTCAACGGCCGCTACGTCATGGACCCATCGCCGATTCCGAAATTTGATAATCCGAAGATGCATATGATGCCTGCGCTACAGCTGTTCGGCGCCGGGCGCGAAAAACGCATCTATGCGGTGCCGCCTTATACCCCGGTGGAGAGCCTCGATTTCGACGATCATCCGTTTACCGTTCAGGAGTGGGATGAACCCTGTGCGATCTGCGGCTCACGCCACAGCTATCTTGATGAAGTGGTGCTCGACGACAGCGGCAAGCGGATGTTTGTCTGCTCCGATACCGACTATTGCCGCCAACAGTGCGAGGAGCAGAAAAAATGAGCTATCCGTTACTGGCGGTGAATAACCTGACCCACCTCTATGCGCCGGGTAAAGGCTTCAGCGACGTATCGTTCGAGCTGTGGCCGGGAGAAGTGCTGGGTATCGTTGGCGAGTCCGGCTCCGGTAAAACCACCCTTCTACAGGCGATTTCCGCCCGCCTGACGCCGCAGCAGGGTGAAGTGCGGTACCAGAATCGTTCGCTGTACGCGATGAGCGAAGCGGATCGCCGTCGCCTGCTGCGCACCGAGTGGGGCGTGGTGCATCAGCATCCGATGGACGGGCTGCGTCGCCAGGTGTCGGCCGGCGGCAATATCGGCGAGCGCCTGATGGCGATCGGCGCCCGTCACTACGGCCACATTCGCACCACCGCCGGGCAGTGGTTACAGGAGGTGGAGATCCCGCCTTCGCGCATTGACGACCTGCCCACCACCTTTTCCGGCGGCATGCAGCAGCGTCTGCAAATCGCCCGCAATCTGGTGACGCAGCCGAAGCTGGTGTTTATGGATGAACCTACCGGCGGGCTGGACGTGTCGGTGCAGGCGCGCCTGCTCGATCTGCTGCGCGGCCTGGTCGTGGAGCTCAATCTGGCGGTAGTCATTGTGACCCACGACCTCGGCGTTGCCCGCCTGCTGGCTAACCGTCTGCTGGTGATGAAACAGGGGCAGGTGGTGGAAAGCGGCTTAACCGACCGGGTGCTCGACGATCCCCATCATCCTTACACCCAGCTGCTGGTGTCGTCGGTATTGCAGAACTGAGCGTATGTCCACTCCCGGCGGCGCTGCGCTGACCGTGCTACGGGTGACGGACCGTCTGCGAGCCGGTAGCACGGACAGGCGCAACGCGCCGTCTCCGGCGATCCCCGGTCGCGCTTCGTGAATTAATGCATCAGGTAGCCCGGATAAGGCGTTCACGCCGCGATCCGGGGAAATTCAGGCACGATGAGGCTAAAAATGAACGCCATTCGCGTGGAAAACATCCATAAAACCTTTGTTCTGCACCAGCAGAACGGCGTGCGTCTGCCGGTACTCGCCGGCGCCTCGCTGAGCGTAAACGTCGGCGAATGCGTGGTGCTGCACGGCCACTCCGGCAGCGGAAAATCGACCCTGCTGCGTTCGCTGTACGCCAACTATCTCCCCGATAGCGGCCACATCTATATCCGCCACGGCGATGAATGGGTGGATCTGGTCACCGCCACGCCGCGCCAAGTCCTGGAAGTGCGTAAAACCACCATCGGCTGGGTTAGCCAGTTTCTGCGAGTGATCCCGCGCATCTCCGCCCTCGACGTCGTCATGCAGCCGCTGCTCGAGCTGGGCATCCCGCGCGAAGAGAGCGCCGGTAAAGCCGCCCGCCTGCTGACGCGCCTGAACGTGCCCGAACGTCTGTGGCACCTCGCCCCCTCGACCTTTTCCGGCGGCGAACAGCAGCGGGTCAATATCGCCCGCGGCTTCGCGGTAGACTACCCGATCTTGCTTCTCGACGAACCCACCGCCTCGCTGGACGACAAAAACCGCGCCGCCGTGGTGGAACTGATCCAGGAAGCCAAAGCCCGCGGCGCGTCGATCGTCGGCATTTTCCACGACGAGGCCACGCGTAAACAGGTCGCCGACCGCCTGCACCCCATGGGGATTTCAGCATGATTATCAACAACGTAAAGCTGGTCCTCGAAGACGAGGTGGTTAACGGTTCGCTGGAGGTGCGGGACGGCAGAATTTCAGCCTTTGCCGAAAGCCAGAGCCGGCTGGCGGAGGCCATTGACGGCGACGGCGGCTGGCTGCTGCCGGGACTTATCGAGCTCCATACCGACAACCTGGACAAGTTTTTCACCCCGCGACCGAAGGTGGACTGGCCCGCCCACTCGGCGATGAGCAGCCACGACGCGCTGATGGTCGCCAGCGGCATCACCACCGTGCTGGATGCCGTGGCTATTGGCGATGTCCGCGACGGCGGCGATCGTCTGGAGAACCTGGAAAAGATGATCAATGCCGTGGAGGAGACGCAAAAGCGGGGCCTCAACCGCGCCGAACACCGGCTGCATCTGCGCTGCGAACTGCCGCATCACACCACTCTGCCGCTGTTCGAGAAGCTGGTTGGCCGCGAACCGGTGAGCATGGTCTCCCTGATGGATCACTCCCCTGGCCAGCGCCAGTACGCCGACCGCAGCAAATACCGCGACTACTACCAGGGCAAATACCATCTGACCAACGAACAGATGGACGCCTTCGAAGAGGAGCAGATGGCGCTGGCGGCTGCCTGGTCACAGCCCAACCGGCAGCGCATCGCCGCGATCTGCCGCGAGCGGAATATCGCGCTGGCCAGCCACGATGACGCTACCTGCGAACATGTGCTCGAGTCACGCCAGCTTGGCAGCGTTATCGCCGAATTTCCCACCACTATCGCCGCAGCGCAGGCCTCGCGCCAGCATGGGATGAGCGTCCTGATGGGCGCACCGAATATCGTGCGCGGCGGCTCGCACTCCGGGAACGTCGCCGCCCATCATCTGGCGGCCAGTGGACTGCTGGATATTCTCTCCTCCGACTATTATCCCGCCAGCCTGCTGGATGCCGCTTTCCGCATCGCTGACGACGAGGGCAACGCTTTTACCCTCGCGCAGGCTATTCGTCTGGTAAGTCAAAACCCGGCGCAGGCGCTGGGGCTGCACGACCGCGGGGCGATTGCCGAAGGTAAGCGGGCGGACCTGGTGCTGGCGCGCCGTCACGGCGAGCATATCCATATCGATCACGTCTGGCGGCAAGGTAAGAGGGTCTTCTGATGGCAGGAAAACTGATTTGGCTGGTCGGTGCCTCCGGCTCCGGTAAAGACAGCCTGCTGGCGGCGCTGCGCCAGCGTGAGCATCCGCAGCTGCTGGTAGCGCACCGCTACATTACTCGTTCGCCCAATGCGGCCGGTGAAAACCATATCGCCCTCAGCGAGCGAGAGTTTTTTACCCGCGCCGAGCAGCATCTGTTTGCCCTCAGCTGGCATGCAAACCACCATTACTACGGTATTGGCATCGAGATTGACCTGTGGCTGCACGCCGGGTTCGACGTGGTCGCTAACGGTTCACGCGCGCACCTTGCGCAAGCGCAGGCGCGCTATGCTGACGCCCTCCTGCCTATCTGTTTGCAGGTTTCACCGGAGGTGCTCAGACAACGCCTGGCGCGGCGCGGGCGGGAGAACGAAACAGAAATCGCCCAGCGCCTGGCGCGCGCGGCGCGCTATACGCCGAGCGCGTGTCTGACGCTAAATAACGATGGTCGCCTTAGCCAGTCGGTGGACGCTCTGGTTTCGCTGATTCGCATTCACGGCAACCAACGCGAACGGCAGCCAGCCTGACGCGCGAGGAGAAAGCATGAGCCTGAGTATCCGCTTAACCGGCACCGGCGGCGCGCAGCTGGTGCCGGTTTTTGGCTGCGATTGCCCCGCCTGTCGCCGCGCCCGCGCCGACGAAGCACAACGTCGTCGCCCCTGTAGCGCGATAGTTAAATTCAATAGCGCGGTGACGCTGCTCGATGCCGGGCTGCCGGATCTGATGACGCAGTGGCCCGCCGGCAGCTTTCAGCAGTTTCTGCTCACCCATTATCATATGGATCACGTACAGGGGCTGTTCCCCTTGCGCTGGGGCGTGGGCGAATCCATTGCGGTATACGGCCCCCCGGATGATCAGGGCTGCGATGACCTGTTTAAGCATCCGGGCCTGCTGGATTTCAGCCACACCGTCGAACCATTTGTGCGGTTTGAACTTCAAGGATTGCGCGTCACGCCGCTGCCGTTGAATCACTCAAGGCTCACGTTTGGCTATCTGCTGGAGTCGGCCCATAGCCGGGTCGCCTGGCTCTCCGATACCGCCGCGCTGCCGGAAAAAACGCTGAAGTTCCTGCTGAATAATCAGCCGCAGCTTATCATCATCGACTGTAGCCACGAGCCGCGCCCGCAGCCGCCGCGCAACCACTGCGACCTGAACACCGTGCGGGCCATTAACCAGGTCATCGGCTGCCCGCGAGTGATCCTCACTCATATTAGCCACCGCTTCGACGCGTGGATGATGGAGCACTCTCTGCCGGCGGGGTTTGAAGCGGGATTTGACGGCATGGAGATTGTGCTGCCTTAACCAAACTTCATCATCCCTTCACTTAACCTCACTATCTTCCCTGCGGACTTAACCATCTGAAGGGATTCACATGACCACAACACGACGCACGCTTCGCCATGCCTGCTGGTATGCATTCATTGGCCCCTATATTGGCCTGCTGTGGGCCATCGTCGCCATCGTCATACAGTCGCGCCGTTCGGTGGGTAGTTTCTTTGAATTTGTCTTTTCTGAACTGCCGTATTTTCTCATCGTCCCCTGGGCTGCTGGCGCCATCCCGGCGCTACTGACCGGGATCGCCGTCGCTTTTTTGCCCACGGGTATTCATGCGATTCATTACCGGCGTATCCTCGCCAGCGCGACCATTGGCCTGGCCATATGCGCGGCAATACCGCTAACCGGCGTGCTGCTTTTCTCCGATACCGATCTGACGACCTTTATTCTGCGTGGTCATGGGTTCCGGGTAATCGCAGGTTCTGGCCTGTTCTCCGGACTGATTATGGGATGGCTGATAGCCTATCTGCCGGGCAGGGAGCAGAGAAAAACGCCAAATGAATAAGTTCCTGCATCATATCGGCTGGTTTGCGGAGCTAGGGCCGATGATTCCCAGGCTTCCGCCGCGGATCGCGGCACATCGGTAACCCTTATCCAGACGGCCCGGCTCCTCCGACGACCGCACACCAGCAGCCCCTGCCCCGGTATTCAACACGCGTGAAAACGCTGGATAAAGAGCCCCTGGCAGCGTTAACATAGCGGCGCTTTCCTCTCCGTATTATCGCGGCTGCTGAACCCGATTAATCTGAGAGAGAAAAGACCATGGAAACAACCCGTAGCCGGGACTGGCGCATGGCGCAAAAGCAGCGCAATAAGTCTCGCGATGTTCACACCGCCCTCTTACGTTTTCGTCGCGAGAAAAACTGGAAGCATCTCTATTTGCGTTCAGAAAAATTGCTACGCGCCGCGCAGCTGGGAATGGAATATCCCCGTAAAACTCGTCGCCAGCTGGCGCATCAGGGAATGGAAGAGCTGTTATCGAATTGATCAACGTGCTGTTTGTTTGTAGCCGCAATCAATGGCGAAGCCCGACGGCGGAACAGGTGTTCCGCCGTTATCCTGGCATGAACGTGCGCTCTGCGGGCACGAGCCGGAACGCCAGAAAAACCCTTACTCCTGAACTGATTAACTGGGCGGATATTATCTGCGTGATGGAGCAGAAACATAAAAATCGACTGGTCGCTGAATATCGTCGCCTGGTCGAAAATAAACCGCTTTACGTGCTGGATATCCCCGACGACTACCGCTATATGGACCCCGAACTTGTCGCCCTGCTGAAAGAGCTGGTCCCCGCCCTGCCCGAACTGAGCTAATTTTCTATCACCGTTTTACCCTGACTTCATCCTCGCTTCACAGTAGTGAAATACCTTTCCCGACGGACAAAAAAACAGGGAAGGAAACGATCGTGACAGGACGAATGATTCATCATGCAGGCTGGTTCGTGGCCCTTGGGCCGTTAATACCGCTACCGCTCATTCTCTTTTTACCCAGGGTCATCTCAGTTGATGAGCTCCTCAATCATCTTCCGGAAGTATTATCCCTCACCTGGGGTATTGGCTTTTTACCCGCATTGTTAACCGGCATTTTCATGGCTATCCTGACGGGCCACGCTGATTGCGCCTGGTACTATCGAATGCTGGCAGGCGGGATTGCCGGGCCTCTGATAACGGCCATTTGCTGCGGCATCATCGGCGCCTTTATTCCGATGTTTTTCTATTTAATCCCGCTGTTGCTTATCTCGGCGCTGCCGTCCGGCATCGTTATGGGGCTGCTGATTCCCTGGCTCCCGCCGCGGATCGCCCGGCATCAGTAATCATCATCCAGACGACGCCAGTCGTTTTCTAACTGTCGCCGATCGCTGTCCAGCTGGCGCTGACGCTCGTCAAGCTGGCGGCGGCGATCTTCAAGCTGTCGTCGTCTGTCTTCATACTGCCGCTGGCGATCGGCGCTTTGCTGACGGCTGCCCTGATAGCGCCCATCATCGTAGTCATCGTCGTCGGAACGGCTATCGCCCGGGTGGTAAGCATCGTTAATAGCCTGCTGAATATTGCCGATAGCGTCGTCGATCACATCGGCGTGCGCCAGCTGGCCGGCGAGGGATAGGGTGCAAAAAAGCAAAGCGGTAGTATAACGTTTCATAAAGCCAGTCTCATCGGTGGGCTGGCTTTACGTTAATCAAGCGCTACCGCGGCGAGTAGCGGAGGAATCTCAAATCCGCTGTTGCTCAATCGCGCCGATCGCGTCTACCCGCCCCTGGTGGCGCCCGCCCTCGAATTCGGCATCCAGCCAGGCATCGACGATCATTTTTGCCAGTTCAAGGCCGATCACCCGCGCGCCAAAGGCCAGAATATTGGTGTTATTATGCTGCCGTGAAAGCTGCGCCGAGTAGGGCTCGCTGCACACCACCGCCCGAATACCGGGATGCTTATTGGCAGCGATAGAGATGCCGACGCCGGTGCCGCAGATCAGGATCCCGCCGTCGACCTCACCAGCGGCAACGGACTCAGCGACGGCGCTGGCATAGCGCGGATAATCGGTACGTTCCGTAGACCATGCGCCTTTATCCACGACGTCAATCCCGCGCTGGCGCAGATGCGCAACGATATCGTCTTTCAGGATAAAACCGACATGATCGCAGCCAAATGCAATCCTTTTCATACTTAGCCTCGCCTGTTGTTAACTTTACAAGGATGGTTGGCGTTGTGATTTAAACGCCTAAAAATGCCCCTGGAAACGCTGAAAATAGCATCATCCGGCTCCTTTCTACACGCTGATATTTTACAAATCAAGTCGAAAACGTTATTTAACGCCATATGCACTTTTCAGAAAAAGAACCATATAAATCACACAATAGTATGATTTATAATGAATTTATTGCATGTAAAAGTAAAAATGAATTTTAGCAAAACTTCACAATAAACATAACTTTATAAAAAAATAAATTTTGTGAAGTTGGCGGTATCTTTTTTGTTTTGCCTGTGGTGATATAGTGTCGTCTTCATTTTATGGACAAAGAGAAAGCGATGAGTCAGTCAGAATCCAGTTCGCTCCCTAACGGTATCGGCCTTGCCCCCTGGCTTCGCATGAAGCAGGAAGGCATGACCGAAAACGAGAGCCGTATCGTCGAATGGTTGCTTACCCCCGGCAATCTCAGCGATGCGCCGGCCATTAAAGACGTCGCGGAAGCGCTGTCGGTATCAGAAGCCATGATCGTTAAGGTTTCTAAGCTGCTCGGGTTTAGCGGTTTTCGTAACCTTCGCAGCGCGCTGGAGGCCTACTTTTCGCAATCTGAGCAGGTGCTACCGACCGAGCTCTCCTTTGATGAAGCGCCGCAGGATGTGGTGAACAAGGTGTTTAACATCACTCTGCGCACCATTATGGAAGGCCAGTCGATCGTTAACGTCGACGAGATTCACCGCGCGGCGCGCTTTTTCGCTCAGGCTAACCAGCGCGATCTTTACGGCGCGGGCGGCTCCAACGCCATCTGCGCCGACGTGCAGCATAAATTTTTACGTATCGGCGTGCGCTGCCAGGCCTACCCGGACGCGCATATCATGATGATGTCCGCCTCGTTGCTGAAAGAAGGCGATGTGGTGCTGGTGGTTTCACACTCCGGGCGCACCAGCGATATTAAATCCGCGGTGGAGCTGGCTAAAAAGAACGGGGCAAAAATTATTTGCATCACCCACAGCTATCATTCGCCGATTGCCAAATTAGCTGATTTTATTATTTGTTCGCCAGCACCAGAGACGCCTTTATTAGGCCGAAACGCCTCAGCGCGTATATTACAACTGACATTATTAGATGCATTCTTTGTTTCCGTTGCCCAGCTTAATATTGAACAAGCGAATTTAAACATGCAAAAAACCGGCGCAATTGTTAATTTCTTTTCTCCAGGCGCGCTGAAGTAAATAAAAGCCGATCCCACATCAGTGGGATCAATAAAATTGTATCTTACACCGAGAGTATTGATATGAATAAATATCTGAAACTTTTCAGCGGCGCGGCTATGGGCGTAATGTTATCCACCAGCGCCTTTGCCGCCGCCGATTATGCCGTGGTCTTAAAAACCTTATCCAACCCATTCTGGGTGGATATGAAAAAGGGTATTGAAGACGAAGCCAAAACCCTGGGCGTGAGCGTCGATATTTTTGCCTCACCTTCTGAAGGGGATTTTCAGTCGCAGCTGCAGCTGTTTGAAGACCTGAGCAATAAAAACTACAAAGGTATCGCCTTTGCGCCCCTCTCATCGGTAAACCTGGTGATGCCGGTGGCTAAAGCCTGGAAAAAGGGCATCTATCTGGTCAACCTCGATGAAAAAATCGATATGGATAACCTGAAGAAAGCCGGCGGCAACGTAGAAGGTTTTGTCACCACCGATAACGTGGCGGTCGGGGCGAAAGGCGCAGAGTTTATCATCGACAAACTGGGTGCTGAAGGCGGCGAAGTCGCTATTATCGAAGGCAAAGCCGGTAACGCGTCCGGTGAGGCCCGCCGCAATGGCGCCACCGAAGCTTTCAAAAAAGCGAGTCAAATCAAGCTGGTTGCCAGTCAGCCTGCCGACTGGGACCGCATCAAGGCGCTGGACGTCGCCACCAACGTGCTGCAGCGTAACCCGAACGTTAAAGCGATCTACTGCGCCAACGACACCATGGCAATGGGCGTCGCCCAGGCCGTCGCGAATGCCGGCAAAACCGGCAAGGTACTGGTAGTCGGTACCGACGGCATTCCTGAAGCGCGCAAAATGGTCGAAGCCGGACAGATGACCGCCACAGTCGCCCAGAACCCGGCGGATATTGGCGCTACGGGTCTTAAGCTGATGGTCGATGCTGAGAAGAGCGGCAAAGTCATCCCTCTGGATAAAGCCCCGCAGTTTAAGCTGGTGGACTCCATTCTGGTGACGAAATAAGACTGACCTTGTACTGACGGTTGCCCTCACCCCGACCCTCTCCCCCACGGAGAGGGTGAAAATATAAGGAAAATCTATGCTCACGCCATATATTTCAATGGCGGGGATCGGCAAATCCTTTGGCCCGGTTCACGCATTAAAATCGGTTGATTTAACTATTTACCCCCATGAAATACATGCGTTATTAGGGGAAAATGGTGCCGGTAAATCAACGCTGATGAAAGTTCTGTCGGGAATACATGAACCGACCAAAGGCACCATTACGATTAATAACGTTAACTACGACAAGCTTGATCATAAATTAGCGGCCCAGCTCGGCATTGGAATTATTTATCAGGAACTCAGCGTCATTGATGAATTAACGGTGCTGGAGAATTTATATATTGGCCGCCATCTGACGAAAAAAGTCTGCGGCGTCAACGTGATCGACTGGAAAGAAATGCGCGTGCGGGCGGCGATGATGCTGCTGCGCGTCGGGCTAAAGATCGACTTAGACGAAAAGGTGGCAAACCTCTCCATCAGCCACAAGCAGATGCTGGAAATCGCCAAGACGCTGATGCTTGATGCCAAAGTTCTGATCATGGATGAACCGACCTCCTCGCTGACCAATAAAGAGGTGGACTATCTGTTTCTGATCATGAATCAGCTGCGGAAAGAGGGCACCGCCATTGTCTATATCTCACACAAGCTGGCGGAAATACGCCGCATCTGCGACCGCTACACGGTCATGAAAGACGGCAGCAGCGTCTGCAGCGGGATGGTCAGCGAAGTGAATAACGATGACATCGTTCGTCTGATGGTTGGCCGCGAACTGCAAAACCGCTTCAACGCCATGAAAGAGAGCACCGGCAATATCGCCCGCGAGACGGTGTTTGAAGTGAAAAACGTCACCAGCCATGACAAGAAAAAGGTACGCGATATCTCGTTTAGCGTGAATCGCGGCGAAATTCTCGGTTTTGCCGGACTGGTCGGTTCCGGGCGCACCGAGCTGATGGACTGCCTGTTTGGGGTTGATAAGCGTAGCAGCGGTGAAATTTACCTCAACGGCAAAGCGATCTCCCCCCGCTCGCCGCTGGACGCCTTAAAGAAAGGCATGGGCTACATCACCGAAAGCCGCCGGGAAAACGGCTTTTTCCCCAATTTTTCTATCGCCCAGAATATGGCAGTCAGCCAGAGCCTGAAGCGCGGCGGCTACAAAGGGGCCATGGGGTTGTTCCGCGAAGGCGACGAACGCAAAACGGCGGAAGAGCAGCGCAAGCTGCTGGCGCTGAAGTGCCATTCGGTCGATCAGAACATTACCGAGCTATCCGGCGGTAACCAGCAGAAGGTGCTGATATCGAAATGGCTATGCTGCAGCCCCGAAGTGATCATTTTTGACGAGCCGACGCGCGGTATCGACGTGGGCGCAAAAGCCGAAATTTATAAAGTGATGCGCCAGCTGGCCGATGACGGAAAAGTCATCCTGATGGTGTCATCCGAACTACCTGAAATTATCGCCGTCTGCGACCGCATTGCCGTGTTCTGCGAAGGGCGACTGACGCAAATCCTGACCAATCGCGACGATATGAGCGAAGAGGAGATTATGGCATGGGCACTACCACAAGAGTAAAAGGCGATATGGACGAGAAAAAACCGTTTAACTTCGCGCTGTTCTGGGATAAATACGGCACCTTTTTTATCCTCGCTATCATCGTCGCCATCTTCGGCACCCTGTCGTCAGAGTACTTCCTGACGACCAACAACATTACGCAGATCTTTGTCCAGAGTTCGGTCACCGTGCTGATCGGCATGGGCGAGTTCTTCGCGATCCTCGTCGCCGGGATCGACCTGTCGGTCGGGGCGATCCTCGCGCTCTCCGGGATGGTCACCGCCAAGCTGATGCTGGCGGGCGTTGACCCGTTCCTTGCGGCGCTGATCGGCGGCGTGCTGGTCGGCGGCGCGCTGGGCGCCATCAACGGCTGTCTGGTCAACTGGACCGGGCTGCATCCGTTCATTATTACCCTCGGCACCAACGCCATCTTCCGCGGTATCACGCTGGTTATCTCTGATGCCAACTCGGTGTACGGCTTTTCATTTGATTTCGTTAACTTCTTTGCCGCCACGCCGCTGGGCATCCCGGTGCCGGTGATCTTCTCGCTGATTGTGGCGCTGATCCTGTGGTTCCTGACCACCCGTATGCGCGTCGGCCGCAATATCTACGCGCTGGGCGGCAACAAAAACTCCGCTTTCTACTCCGGTATCGACGTCAAGTTTCACATGCTGCTGGTGTTCATCATTTCCGGTATTTGCGCCGGACTGGCGGGCGTGGTCTCCACCGCGCGTCTCGGCGCAGCAGAGCCGCTGGCCGGTATGGGCTTTGAAACCTACGCCATCGCCAGCGCCATCATCGGCGGTACCAGCTTCTTCGGCGGCAAAGGACGCATCTTCTCGGTGGTCATCGGCGGCCTGATTATCGGCACCATCAATAACGGACTGAACATTCTGCAAGTACAAACCTACTACCAGCTGGTGGTAATGGGCGGATTAATCATCGCGGCTGTCGCCCTCGACCGTCTTATCAGTAAGTAAGGAATTTATCATGAAAATTGCTCCCTCTTTAATGTGTATGGATCTGCTGAAATTTAAAGAACAGATCGAGTTTATCGACCAGCATGCAGACTATTTTCACATCGATATCATGGACGGTCATTTTGTGCCGAACCTGACCCTGTCGCCGTTTTTCGTCGGCCAGGTCAAAAAGCTGGCCAGCAAACCGCTGGATTGCCATCTGATGGTCACTCGCCCGCAGGATTACATTAGCCAGCTGGCGCAGGCGGGGGCGGATTTTATCACCCTGCATCCGGAAACCATCAACGGCCAGGCCTTCCGCCTGATCGAAGAAATTCGACGCCACGGTATGAAAGTCGGGCTGATCCTTAACCCGGAAACCCCGGTTGAGACCATGAAGTACTACATTCATAAAGCCGACAAAATCACGGTGATGACCGTCGATCCGGGCTTTGCCGGACAGCCATTTATCCCGGAAATGCTGGAGAAAATCGCTGAACTTAAAGCCTGGCGCGAGCGCGAAGGGCTGAACTACGAGATCGAAATCGATGGCTCCTGCAATAAAGCCACCTATGAAAAACTGATGGCGGCGGGCGCGGACGTCTTTATCGTCGGCACTTCAGGCCTCTTTAATCACGCCGAGAAGATTGAAGAGGCGTGGCAGATCATGGTCGAGCAAATTCTGGCGGCAAAAAACGAGGTACAGCCTCATGCAAAAACAGCGTAACGTCGTCGCGGGCGTGGATATGGGAGCGACTCATATCCGTTTTTGCCTGCAAACGGCGCAGGGCGAAGCGCTGCACTGCGAAAAGCTGCGTACCGCGGAGGTGATTAACGCCGACGGCCTGGTTAACGGCATTAAAAACCTGCTACAGCAGCAGCTAAACCAACATGATGCCCGCTGCTGCGGGCTGGTTATGGGGTTTCCGGCGCTGGTGGCAAAAGACAAGCGGACGATTATCTCCACCCCCAACCTGCCTCTGGCCGCTGACGATCTGTATAACCTGGCGGACCGGCTGGAAGCGGCGCTGGGCTGCCCGGTGGAGTTTTCCCGCGATGTGAATCTGCAGCTCTCTTTTGATGTGCAGCAGAACGGCCTGCAGGAGCAGGAGGTGCTGGCGGCCTATCTTGGCACCGGTATGGGCTTCGCGGTCTGGCTAAACGGCGGGCCGTGGACCGGCGCCCACGGCGTGGCGGGCGAGCTGGGGCATATCCCCCAGGGCGATGACGCCCTCACCTGCGCCTGCGGCAACCCCGCCTGTCTGGAAACCGTCTGCTCCGGCATTGCGCTAAAGCGCTGGTATGAACAGCAGCCGCGCGCGTACGAACTGGGCGAGCTGTTCGTTCATGCCGCACAGGAGCCGTTTGTGCAGCAGTTGCTGAATCATGCCGCCCGCGCCATCGCCACCAGTATTAACCTGTTCGACCCCGATGCGGTGATCCTCGGCGGCGGCGTAATGGATATGCCCGCTTTCCCGCGCGACGCCCTAATCACCAGGGTTAAAACCTACGTTCGCCGTCCGCTACCGTTTCAGGCCGTACGCTTTATCGCCGCTTCCTCCTCGGCGTTTAACGGCGCCCGGGGCGCGGCGGCGCTGGCGAGAAGCCGTTATTTGACCTAGCCCAATAAGCGCAGCACCGCTTTCAAGCCTGCCCGCTATCCTCCCCGGAAGCGGAGCTGCGCCCCTCCCGGGCTATCCATCATCGTCTGTCCGAGCGCGTCACCTGCTCCCGCGTCGACACGTCAAAACTGACGATAGCCTGTTTTTCGTCAGCATTTCGCCCAAAAAAACAACGTATCATCAGGCGATACCCACAATGAAAACATGGCATAGAAGATGCATAGTGACGGCGCGATAGCGCGTATGCGCCAATTGATTAACTGGAGCAAGACCGATGAAAAAAGTCGTCACGGTTTGTCCGTATTGCGCATCAGGTTGCAAAATCAACCTGGTGGTCGATAACGGCAAAATCGTTCGGGCGGAAGCGGCACAGGGGAAAACCAACCAGGGAACCCTGTGTCTGAAAGGCTATTACGGCTGGGACTTCATTAACGATACCCAGATCCTTACCCCGCGCCTGAAAACCCCTATGATCCGTCGCCAGCGCGGCGGCAAGCTGGAATCCGTCTCCTGGGATGAGGCGCTCGATTACGTCGCCACTCGCCTCAGCGCTATTAAAGAGAAATATGGCCCGGACGCGATTCAGACTACCGGCTCGTCCCGCGGAACGGGTAACGAAACCAACTATGTGATGCAAAAATTCGCGCGCGCCGTTATTGGTACCAATAACGTCGACTGCTGCGCTCGCGTCTGACACGGCCCATCGGTTGCAGGTCTGCACCAATCGGTCGGTAACGGCGCTATGAGTAATGCCATCACCGAGATCGACAATACCGATCTCGTGTTTATCTTCGGGTATAACCCGGCAGATTCACACCCTATTGTGGCGAATCACGTGATTAACGCCAAACGCAACGGGGCAAAAATCATCGTCTGCGATCCGCGTAAAATTGAAACCGCGCGCATTGCCGATATGCACATTGCGCTGAAGAACGGCTCGAATATCGCGCTGCTCAACGCTATCGGGCACGTGATTATCGAAGAAGACCTCTACGATAAATCCTTCGTCGCCAGCCGTTCTGAGGGCTTCGAAGAGTATCGCAAAATCGTCGAAGGCTACACGCCAGAGTCGGTGGAAGAGATCACCGGCGTGAGCGCCCAGGAGATCCGCGCCTGCGCCCGTATGTATGCCAGCGCGAAATCCGCCGCGATCCTGTGGGGCATGGGCGTGACCCAGTTCTACCAGGGCGTGGAAACCGTACGTTCGCTGACCAGCCTGGCGATCCTCACCGGCAACCTCGGCAAGCCGAGCGTCGGCGTCAACCCGGTGCGCGGCCAGAACAACGTTCAGGGCGCCTGCGACATGGGCGCGCTGCCGGATACCTATCCGGGCTATCAATACGTTAAGTTCCCGGAGAACCGCGAGAAGTTCGCCAAAGCCTGGGGCGTCGATAGCCTGCCGGCGCACACCGGCTACCGCATCAGCGAGCTGCCGCACCGCGCGGCGCATGGCGAAGTGCGGGCGGCGTATATTATGGGGGAAGATCCGCTCCAGACCGACGCCGAGCTGTCCGCAGTGCGTAAGGCATTCGACGATCTGGAACTGGTTATCGTCCAGGATATTTTCATGACCAAAACCGCCTCAGCGGCCGACGTTATCCTGCCGTCCACCTCGTGGGGCGAGCACGAAGGCGTCTATACCGCAGCGGACCGCGGCTTCCAGCGCTTCTTTAAAGCGGTAGAGCCGAAATGGGACCTGAAAACCGACTGGCAGATTATCAGCGAAATCGCTACCCGGATGGGCTACAAGATGCACTACAACAACACCCAGGAGATCTGGGACGAGTTGCGGCATCTGTGTCCGGATTTCTACGGCGCCACCTACGAGAAAATGGGCGAGCTAGGCTACGTCATGTGGCCGTGCCGCGATGAGTCCGACGCCGATCAGGGGACCTCTTATTTGTTTAAAGAGAAGTTCGATACCCCGAACGGTCTGGCGCAGTTCTTCACCTGCGACTGGGTCGCGCCGATTGACAAACTCACCGACGAGTACCCGATGGTGCTGTCGACGGTGCGCGAAGTCGGCCACTACTCGTGCCGTTCGATGACCGGTAACTGTGCGGCGCTGGCCGCGCTGGCGGATGAACCTGGCTATGCGCAAATCAACACCGCCGATGCCGAACGTTTGGGCATTGAGGATGAGGCGCTGGTGTGGGTGAACTCGCGTAAGGGCCGTATTATCACCCGCGCGCAGGTCAGCGATCGTCCGAATAAAGGGGCGGTCTATATGACCTACCAGTGGTGGATTGGCGCCTGTAACGAGCTGGTTTCCGAGAACCTGAGCCCGATAACCAAAACGCCGGAGTACAAGTACTGCGCCGTCAACGTTGAGCCGATTGCCGACCAGCGTGCCGCTGAGCAGTACGTCATTGATGAGTACAACAAGCTGAAAGCCCGCCTGCGCGAAAGCGCGCTGGGTTAATCGGACCGCCTCCCCGGAGGCGGTGCTTCGCACCTGGCCGGGCTACCGGACCGCAGAAGACTGTGAATCAATCCCCCCGGATGGCGGCTAACACCTTATCCGGGCTAGCGGACCGCAGACGACTGTGAATCTGTAGCCCGGGCAAGGCGCGTCGGCGCCGCCCCCGGGGAAACAGACGGCACGATTATTCGGATAAACCATAAGTATCCCCCACGAGTTCCCGGCGTTTTCTTCTTCTTCCCCTGCCTTTATACTGCTCGTTATGTCCTCTACCGATAATAAAAAATGAAATACCTCTATTTACTGCTGGTGATAGCAAGCTTCACCTCAGGCGCCATGGAACCAGGTAGCCAGTATAGACAGCAGGCCGAAGCCGGCGATCCACGTGCACAATATTACCTGGCGGATACTTACGTCAGTTTCGGCGATTTTCCCCAGGCCGAATTCTGGGCGCAGAAAGCCGCAGACAACGGCGATGGCGACGCGCTGGCGCTGCTGGCCCAGCTCAAAATCCGCAATCCTCAGCAGGCCGACTACCACCAGGCTAAAGTGCTGGCGGAAAAGTCCGTACAAACAGGCAGCAAGGCGGGGGAAATTGTTCTCGCCCGGGTGCTGGTGAACCAGCAGGCCGGTGCGCCGAACTACCCCCACGCCATCACTCTGTTACAGCACGCCGCGCAGGATCCGGAAAGCGATTCAGCCGTTGACGCTCAGATGCTGCTGGGGCTGATTTACGCCAGCGGCGTTCATCTTCCGGAAGATGATGTCAAAGCGACGCAGTACTTTAAAGAGAGCTCTGCCCTCTCCCGTACCGGCTACGCCGAATACTGGGCCGGGATGCTTTTCCTGCAGGGGGAAAAAGGCTTTATCGAACCGAACCGGCAGAAAGCGCTGCACTGGCTCAACGTTAGCTGTCAGGAGGGGTTTGATACCGGCTGTGAAGAGTTCGACAGGATAAGTAAAAGATAAGAAAAAGCCCGGCGCAGTCCATACGCCGGGCTTGTTGGAGATGTTCACCAGCCGATCTGGCTGGAGTGTTTCGGCCGGGTCAGGCGTTAGCCGCCGACAGAAACGCGACGCTTTTCTCTCAGGCCCGGTGCGATGTCACCGGGCTTTCTGTTTTATTGCGCCGTTTTATCAAATTTGCCCAGCACTTCACGCTCATACGCCAGCGCTTTTTTGCGGTCAAATTTGTGTTCCCACTTGGCGATAACCAGCACCGCCAGCGCGTTGCCCACCACGTTCAGCGCGGTACGCGCCATATCGAGGATACGGTCAACGCCGGCGATAAACGCCAGACCTTCCAGCGGAATGCCCACGCTGCCCAGCGTCGCCAGCAGCACCACGAAGGAGACGCCCGGTACGCCGGCAATCCCTTTCGACGTCACCATCAGCGTCAGCACAAGGGTAATTTCCTGCCAGATGGACAGATCAATACCGTACAGCTGGGCGATGAAGATAGCCGCAATACTCTGATACAGCGTCGAGCCGTCGAGGTTAAAGGAGTAGCCGGTCGGCACCACGAAGCTGGTGATCGACGCTGGCGCGCCGTAGGCTTCCATCTTCTCAATAATACGCGGCAGCACGCTCTCGGAGCTGGCGGTAGAGTAGGCCAGAATCAGCTCATCCTTCAGAATGCGGATCAGGGTCCAGATGCTCAGTCCGCATACCCGCGCCACGATGCCAAGCACCACCAGCGCGAAGAACAGAATGGCGAAATAAACCAGAATCACCAGCTTCGCCAGCGGCCACAGTGAAGCGAAGCCGAAGGTCGCCACGGTCACCGAGATCAGCGCGAACACGCCCACCGGCGCGTAGCGCATCACCATATGCGTCACTTTAAACATGGTTTCAGAGATAGAGCGGAACACCGTGACCAGCGGTTCACGATGGGTAGCGGGCAGCGAGGAAAGGCCGAGACCAAATAGCACCGAGAAGAAGATGATCGGCAGCATGTCGCCCTTCGCCATCGAAGCCACGATATTGGTCGGTACCAGCGAGAGGATGGTGCCCATCAGGCCATGCGCGTGGCTCTGTACTTCTGCCGTGGTGTTTTGATATTTCGAAATATCCACCGCCGCCAGCTGCGACATATCAATGCCGCTTCCTGGCTGAAAGACGTTAGCCAGGGTAATCCCCAGCACGATGGCCACCGTGGTGATCACTTCAAAATAGATAATGGTTTTCGCGCCGATACGGCCCAGCTGCTTCGCATCGCCTACGCCGGCAATGCCGACCACCAGGGTCGAGATGACGATCGGTACGACGATCATTTTAATCAGATGGATAAAGATATCGCCCGCCGGGGTCAGCAGGTTCGAGATTAACCAGTCACGGCTTTCGGCGTGGTAATGCAGGTAACTGCCCAGAAGTATGCCCAGCACCAGAGCCAGCAAAATTTGCCAGGCCAGGCTGACTTTTGTTTTTTTCTTCACTACAGACTTCCTCGATGAAAGGCGCCATTCCAGGAGGTAATGGCACCCACTGAAAGGGGTATGAATTGTGTTGCGTTGCTTTATGGGGTTATTTAACGCGCAATATCAGTATCATTTGCACGGCATGCTGCGCAAGTCTTTAAGAACAGCGGTTTACTCTGGTTTTATGCATAAACTCGCTAATATCCCCAACTTATCTTGCATAAGTATTTGTTATAAAAAATATTTAATAAATTCATTTTCTATAAATCCATTTCAGAAATTATTTCACCTCAAAGTTTCATTTGATTGATTTTCATTCAGTTCAATCAATGCGTGATCTGTCCCCCAAATAGCAAACAAAGCCGCCAAAGCCCCTACTATTAACGTTTATTTGACATATATTTAACAACCTACAGGAGAAAAAAAGCCATGAGCCAAATACATAAACACTCTATTCCCGCTAATATTGCGGAACGCTGCCTGATTAACCCGGAACAGTACGAGGCGCAGTATCAGCAGTCCGTCACCGACCCAGATGCCTTCTGGGGCGAACAGGGCAAAATTCTCGACTGGATCAAGCCCTACACGCGCGTGAAAAACACCTCATTCGCGCCGGGTAATATCTCCATCAAATGGTACGAAGACGGCACCCTTAACCTGGCCGCTAACTGTCTCGATCGCCATCTGGCGGAGCGCGGCGACCAGACGGCCATCATCTGGGAAGGCGACGACGCCAGCCAGAGCAAAAATATCACTTATCGCGAACTCCACCGAGATGTCTGCCGCTTTGCCAACGTCCTGCTCGACCTCGGCATTAAAAAGGGCGATGTCGTGGCTATCTATATGCCGATGGTGCCGGAAGCCGCGGTGGCCATGCTGGCCTGCGCCCGCATCGGCGCTATCCATTCGGTGATTTTCGGCGGCTTCTCACCGGAAGCAGTCGCCGGACGTATCATCGATTCCAACTCCCGCCTGGTGATCACCTCTGATGAAGGCCTGCGCGCCGGTCGCGCGATCCCGCTGAAGAAGAACGTCGACGACGCGCTGAAAAACCCGCACGTGAAGAGCATCGAAAACGTGGTGGTGTTTAAACGTACCGGCGGCAAAATCGACTGGCAGGAAGGCCGCGACCTGTGGTGGAGCGATCTGATTGAGAAAGCCAGCGCGGAACACCAGCCTGAAGAGATGAGCGCTGAAGATCCGCTGTTTATCCTTTATACCTCCGGCTCGACCGGTAAGCCAAAGGGCGTACTGCATACTACAGGCGGTTACCTGGTCTATGCGGCCTCAACGTTTAAATACGTTTTTGACTACCATCCGGGCGACATCTACTGGTGCACCGCCGACGTCGGCTGGGTCACCGGCCACAGCTACCTCCTGTACGGTCCGCTGGCCTGCGGCGCGACGACGCTGATGTTCGAGGGCGTACCGAACTGGCCAACCCCGGCGCGCATGTGCCAGGTGGTCGACAAGCATCAGGTCAACATTCTTTATACCGCCCCCACGGCGATCCGCGCGCTGATGGCGGAAGGCGATAAGGCTATTGAAGGCACCGACCGCTCTTCCCTGCGCATTCTCGGCTCCGTCGGCGAACCAATTAACCCGGAAGCCTGGGAGTGGTACTGGAAGAAGATCGGCAACGAGAAGTGCCCGGTGATGGACACCTGGTGGCAAACCGAAACCGGCGGCTTTATGATCACCCCGCTGCCCGGCGCCATTGAGCTGAAGGCCGGTTCCGCGACGCGTCCCTTCTTCGGCGTTCAGCCGGTGCTGGTGGATAACGAAGGCACGCCGCTGGAAGGCGCCACCGAAGGTAACCTGGCGATCGCCGACTCCTGGCCGGGCCAGGCGCGTACGCTGTTTGGCGACCACGAACGCTTCGAACAGACCTACTTTTCGACCTTTAAAAATATGTACTTCAGCGGCGACGGCGCGCGCCGTGACGAAGATGGCTACTACTGGATCACCGGTCGCGTCGATGACGTGCTGAACGTTTCCGGCCACCGTCTCGGAACCGCCGAAATCGAATCGGCGCTGGTGTCGCATCCGAAAATCGCCGAAGCGGCGGTGGTCGGCATTCCGCATAACATCAAAGGCCAGGCCATTTACGCTTACGTCACTCTCAACCATGGCGAAGAACCGACGCCGGAGCTCTACGCCGAGGTGCGCAACTGGGTCCGTAAGGAGATTGGCCCGCTGGCGACGCCGGACGTGCTGCACTGGACCGATTCGTTACCGAAAACCCGTTCGGGCAAAATCATGCGCCGTATACTGCGCAAAATTGCCGCGGGCGATACCAGTAATCTCGGCGATACCTCAACGCTTGCCGATCCTGGCGTGGTGGAAAAACTGCTCGAAGAGAAGCAGGCCATCGCTATGCCATCATAAACTAACCGATCCCCTACACCCTCTCCCCACCAGGGGAGAGGATATAAATACCCACTCCCCAAGGATTTCAGGTAGCAGGAAAGCGGTAAACAGGCTGACTCCCGACAGTTAACTGCCGGGGGGATAAGTGTTGCCGACGACCGGCGCGTGGATGACAAAAGGGAACCTCTGGAGACGCTATGATGAACGATCAGATTTGTCAGCGGATAGAAAATAGTGCGCATTTTAAGGAGCTTGTTGCAGCCCGGCAAAGGTTTGCCGCCATCCTGTCACTGATTATGCTGGTGATTTATGTGGGCTTTATTCTGCTTATCGCCTTTGCCCCCGGCTGGCTGGGCACGCCGCTGCATGCGGGAACCAGCGTCACCCGGGGTATTCCGATTGGTATCGGCGTGATCGTTATCTCTTTCGTATTAACCGGAATATACGTCTGGCGGGCAAATGGTGAATTTGATCGGCTGACAAAAAGCATTCTCAGCGAGGTTAAAGCATCATGAAGAAAGTCCTGACGGCGCTCGCCGCCACGCTCCCTTTGACCGTCAATGCCGCAGATGCCCTCACCGGCGCGGTACAGCGCCAGCCGACCAACTGGCAGGCGATCATCATGTTCCTGATTTTTGTCGCCCTGACGCTGTATATCACTTACTGGGCGTCAAAACGCGTACGGTCACGCAGCGACTACTACACCGCTGGCGGCAACATTACCGGTTTCCAGAACGGTCTGGCGATTGCCGGCGACTTTATGTCGGCGGCCTCGTTTCTCGGTATTTCCGCACTGGTTTACACCTCCGGCTACGACGGGCTGATCTACTCGCTCGGTTTCCTCGTCGGCTGGCCGATTATTCTGTTCCTGATCGCCGAACGCCTGCGTAACCTCGGCCGCTACACGTTTGCCGACGTGGCCTCCTATCGTCTCAAACAGGGGCCGATTCGCACCCTTTCCGCCTGCGGTTCGCTGGTGGTAGTGGCGCTCTACCTCATCGCCCAGATGGTCGGCGCGGGTAAGCTGATTCAACTGCTGTTCGGCCTCAACTACCACGTCGCGGTAGTGCTTGTCGGCGTGCTGATGGTGCTCTACGTCCTGTTTGGCGGCATGCTCGCCACCACCTGGGTGCAGATTATTAAAGCGGTCCTGCTGCTGTTCGGCGCCAGCTTTATGGCCTTTATGGTGATGAAGCACGTCGGCTTCAGCTTCAATAATCTGTTCACCGAAGCAATGGCGGTGCACCCGAAAGGCTCGGCGATTATGAGCCCCGGCGGACTGGTAAAAGATCCGATATCGGCGCTCTCGCTCGGCCTCGGGCTGATGTTCGGCACCGCGGGTCTGCCGCATATTCTGATGCGTTTCTTCACCGTGAGCGATGCCAAAGAAGCGCGTAAGAGCGTGTTCTATGCCACCGGCTTTATGGGTTACTTCTATATTCTGACCTTTATCATCGGCTTCGGCGCCATCATGCTGGTGGGGGCGAATCCGGCGTTCAAAGACGCGGCCGGGCAGCTTATCGGCGGCAACAATATGGCGGCAGTGCATCTGGCGGATGCGGTCGGCGGCAACCTGTTCCTTGGCTTTATCTCAGCGGTCGCCTTCGCCACGATTCTGGCGGTGGTTGCTGGCTTGACGCTGGCGGGCGCATCGGCGGTGTCTCACGACCTGTATGCTAACGTGTTCCGCAAAGGCGCGACCGAGCGTCAGGAACTCAAGGTGTCGAAAATTACCGTACTGATCCTCGGCGTGGTGGCGATTCTGCTGGGTATCCTGTTCGAGAATCAGAACATCGCCTTTATGGTCGGCCTGGCATTCTCCATCGCCGCCAGCTGTAACTTCCCGATTATCCTGTTGTCGATGTACTGGTCGAAGCTGACCACGCGCGGGGCGATGATTGGCGGCTGGCTGGGTCTGCTGACCGCGGTGATTTTGATGATCCTCGGTCCGACTATCTGGGTGCAGATCCTCGGTCACGAAAAGGCGATATTCCCATATGAATATCCGGCGCTGTTCTCTATCGCCGTGGCCTTTATCGGTATCTGGTTCTTCTCTGCTACCGATAGCTCCGCGGAAGGCGCGCGCGAGCGTGAACTGTTCCGCGCCCAGTTTATTCGTTCGCAGACCGGGATCGGTATTGAGAAAGGTCAGGCGCATTAATGATTACCCCTACCCCGGCCTGACGGCTGGGGTAGGGGTGATTCTAGTTATAGGTAAATGTTATCGTTCCGCTGGCGTTGGCCGTTCCAGGCGTCACTTCAGCCCCGGTTTTGTAATAGTTAGTTGAAAAGATGAGCGAGTTCGATGCAGCAGCGCCGCCGGGATTATTCGGGTAGGTGAAGGTTGCGTAGCTGGCCTCAGCTCCGGCATTTAACGTTACACTTCTGCTGGATGTACTTAAATAAAAACTGGTGTTTAACGGTATGACCTTCCCGTTGAGGCTTAACTGCACACCCACACCGGTTGCTACGTTTTCCCCCGCCGTTAACGCAATAACGCTCCTGTTCGGATTATCGCCTTCGGCTTCAGTCGCCGTCACACGCATTGATATATTGGTTCCGGGTTCGCAGGAAAGCATCAGCGTTTGCTGGGCGGAGCCGGCTATCGAGGAAAGAGTAAACTCACTCGTTTTCACGGAGCCCATAGGGAAATTCAGCGCGGTCGTACCTGCCGTACAGCCCATCGGCGTCAGCTTGATTTGCGTCGTACCGCTGATATGCAGTTGGGAAATAACCATCGTGCCAGTGCTATCTTTAAGCGAAACCGATGAGATAGGGTCCTTTATCGACAGAGAGCTGTTGCTGGCGATTGCGCCTCCCGTGGCCACCAGCTGTAGCTGGTAGGCGGGTGAATAGTTTGTTGTGGCATAGATATCTAAAAACCCCCCTGGTTTTCCAAGATAAAACTCTGAGTCGCCAATATAATGCTCAGTGTAATCAGGGAGAAAATCGTCAGTATCGCCATCATATTCACCGGTAATATTCAGCCAGACTTTCACTCTTAAACCAATACCTGGTACGGATGTCGTATAGATATGATCGCCAGTAAGTGCGCCTGCATTTGCTGAAGACCATTCAAAACGGGCATACATCTTCCCCTCACAGTTCCAGACCTGAGTATTCGAACGCGTTATTCTCCCGGAGTCATAAAGGACCGTTCCGGCAGAATAACTCCCCGCATTAATTAATATTTGTTCGGGTAGATTTGCCATCGTCACATCACCATAATTGGCCCCCGAGCTACAGGACCAACCATAAATAGGGAAAACCAACATCAATAGTAATAAAAAATATTTATTCATATATATCCCTAAACACCTTCCGTCATTTGTATGACACGTTGAAAGTGACCGTATAGGCAACGTTTCCTGGCGTTACTTTGCCGTATGGCGTATACATTCTGGCCGCCATATCAAAGGCGTGCCCGCCAGGGGAGGCCGTAAATGCATAGGTATAACTCTCGTTTGGACCCAGCGTTTTCCCATCCGCGGCACTCACAAGCTGTAAGCCAACATCCTTTGCCCCATCAATCAGCTCACTGACATAAATTGCGGGATAAGTACGATCAAACGGAGCGCCGCTAAACGTTATCGTCACTGAAGACGTACCGGTTGAGCAGTTATCAAATGCCAGGGAAACGGTTGTGGTATCGCTACTGGCCCCCGGTTTACCGGTCAGACGCTGAGAAGAAACCGTCCCCAGGCTGATAGCATTGGACGGTTTTACAAAAACCTCACAGACAGGTTCTTCAATATTGCCGGTGACATTAAAATTGACGGTACTCGTAGCGTCATAGGCCCAGGCAGATGAAGCACTGGCCAGTAGCCCTGCTATTGCAGCTATCGCTAGCCGCAATGGCGATTGAGCATGGTGTATCCGCATCGCTATCATTTTAGTGGTGTGCTCAAAACACAATATATTGAGATTGTTCATCGGCAATCCGCCGTATAAAAAACAATATCGTCAATTGATTTGTTAGATGATAAATCATAATTGACATAACACTGGCGAGTTAAAGCATCGCCCCACTTCACAAATAAGCGGCCTTTTTCTGGCAGCCCGGTCAAATAGGCCTGCCCGGAATCACCGACAATAGCGCTGCGTTTTTGTTTATACTCCTGACTTTCATCCTCTAGCGTAATCACCGCGCCAAACGGCACATCTTTATGATGAAATTGCAAGGTCATCATGGCCTTATAGCCAATCCAGGTATCATATTTAACTTTTACGATCGCATTGCGCGTCGGGACCACCGTTCTGACGATATTATCTATTTCCGCTCCCGAGACCTGCTGTTCATCAAGGGAGAGATTGTTTTCATGATAAGGACGAACGAAAGGCACTACGGCATACCCGGCAGAATCGGTCATGACGTTAGTCTGCCCGCGTACCGCGATATCCCTGACGCCAGGCGCTTCAATCAGCGCAACGCTCTCGCCCAGATAGCGTGACAGCGTTATCCCGCCGGAATGGGCGAGCATCCCACCGCGTAGCGAATAATTATAGTGGGCGCTGTTGCTGTCATAACCGTATCCGGCGGTGACTTCACCTTTTGAGCCCTGGTAGTTGAGGTTGATGTTCCCTGAGGTGCTTTTATCGCTGGCGTTATATCCCTCCTGCACGTTCCAGTTCAGAGAACGATCGGCGAAAGCGGAGCCATTTAAACCAAGACTGTGAGTGGTGTCTCCCACCCGGCTGCTGTTCATATTGTAGCTGGCTGATATATCGGCGCCGAAAGGAATACTCACGGTTAGCGAAATAATGCTGTCGCTGGAAGGCGAGCTATTTTCATTCTGGCCGCTGCTCTGCACATTGCGGTTATAGGCGTAGTTAATGAAGTAGGACATCCGGCCAAACGTATTGCTATAACTCACGCCCAGCGACTCCATCCGCGAGTTATCCCAGTAAGACTCACTGACCAGCGAAAGGGAGAGTGAACCGAATCCGGAGAAAATCTGCGACGCTGAAGCGTCAAAGCGGTCTTTAGTCCGACCGGATGACGAACAGCAGGCGCGATGAGAGTCCGCCCGATCGATAAAGTTCTGCAGAGAATAATAACCATGCGTTGAGTAACGGTACCCGGCAACGGAAAAGTTTGTCCCCGTCTGTGGAAAATCTTTACTAAAGCGCACGCGGTATGACTGCCCTTCGCTGGATGAGGCGTTATCCGATGAGGAATTTTCTTTTATGTCAGCCCAGGACTGAGAAGCATCAAAAGAGAGCGCCCCGACTGAACCCAAATTAAACCCGGCCCCCAGCAGGAGATTACTGTATTTATCCTCTAATTGCTGAAAGCCGCCGTACAGCGTGACGTTGCTCAACGCTCCCCAGGCAACGTTGGATTGCAGAAACTGATACTCCTTTCCGCCCGCGCTTCCCGAGCGCGTCTTGCCGCCGCTGAAAGCGTAATCAACCTGCCCTTCACGTTGTAATATTGCCAGTGAAGCAAACGGCACCACAAAGCTCTGCTCACTACCGTCTGATTCTTTCACCGTCACGTAGAGATCGCCCGCGCTTCCCGTGGGATAAAGATCGTTTATCTCAAAGGCGCCGGGAGAGACCGTTGTTTTATAAATGCTGTATCCGTTTTGATAAACCGTCACGTCTGCGGTCGAGCGCGCGATACCTTTTATGACCGGTGCGAAGCCGTTCAGGCTGTCCGGGAGCATCTCTTTATCAGAGTTCAGCTGCAGGCCGGTGAAGCTGATGCTGTCAAACACCGCCGAAGAAGTATAGGTTTGCCCCACTATCAGCTGACCTTTCAGGGCGTGGATATCGCGTGAAATATAGCTATAGACGGAGTCCCACTGACTGCCATCGTCATTATGATTGAGGGTGCTGTAATTACGTAAACGCCACGGCCCAACGTTCAACCCCGGCTGCAGGCTGACAAACTGGCTGGAGGTGGAAACGCCTCCATCTCGCGGATCGGTTTTTTGCCCGGAAATGTTGTAATTCAATAGCCCGGCGGTAATGCCCTGCTGCCATCGGCTTTCCGGGACATACCCCCGCGGACGATGCACTAAAGCCACCTGGGGTAAGGTAAAGTCGATTCGCTGTTGCGAGAGCTGTACTGCCGTCTCCCATCCGGGGATCGCAGACAGTTTTGCGCACTCCGAACCCGCCACGGTAAGCTCAGGATAATCTTCGGTTTTAATCGACCACTCTTTCAGGCGCGCGACGGAAAGACATGGCCGGGATGAAGCGGCGTTATTTTGATCCTGTCGCGTAAAAATGACGGACTCAGAAGCCACAAACGTATGGTTAATATAGACATCCAGGTTGTAGTCACCTGGCGGAATCGTCTCTTCAGAAATATAGGTTAAGTCAACGGCGGAGGTACCGGTTTCGTTTACCTCCAGCAGGTGGGGATTGAAGTACTCACCTGCCATCGCCGGGAGAGGTATTGTGGCAAAGCTGAAAATGAAGGCGGCATAGCCGCTGGTCAATAAAAAGGTATAACGCTTTCCAACGTTATTGAATGATGGCGGTATATTTCGGTCCAGGCATTCCATAATCATTGATCACGCTCCATGTGATTTTCTTTTTGCCCGCAGAAGAGGCATTTGCTACCGGTATTTTTATTGTTGAAAAGGGGGCAACAAACCACGCTTCAGGTACTGCTTTGCCGTTCACCAAAACTTCAGAGAAATTCATATATAGAGGAGAAACATTTTTCACTTTTATATCTCGCCCTTCAGCAGACCACTGCAGCTTTTCGGCAAAATTTTCTGGTATGGCGCTTTTCAATGCGGCAGGTCGAAAAATAAGCTTTATCCTGGAATTAATCGCAAACTGAACCATATTTTTGTCCGGCGCGTTCTCCATGGCGGGAATCCCTTTAATATTCAACCAGAACATGGATTCCCGATCCTCCGCTAAAGGTTTACCCGAACGTAGAATGCGTACAAATCCTTGCTCTCCGGACTTCAGGCGAAATAGCGGAGGCGTTGTGATGAATGAATCTTTCGCTGGCGAGGCCGCATCGACAACGGAGATCCAGGACTGAACGATATTGGTCACATTATCCTTATTTTGAACAGATACCGTCGTCGACTTTTGTGTGCCATCGAATATCACCCGCGTGCCGCCCACGACTACGCTTGCCTGCGCCGCAAACGCACACAAATAAAAACAAATAAAGTAGAATAATCTGTTCATAATGGAGTCCAGTAAGGGAAAGAGTTACCCTTTCCCTTGGTATTTATCAGCGTCTGAATTAATAGTACGTAACGTTGTAGGTTACCGTTGTCTGAACGGCGCCTTTAGTCGGTTCAGCACTGCCTGCTTTCGCCATTTTTACGGTGAAAGGAATGGTCGCAGCGCCGGAGGAAATATCCACATCGGCGCCTTCAGTATTATTTTTAAGCAGCGCACCCTGGTTATCAAAAATAGCTACGGCAACGCCCGTCGCAGGCGATGCGGAAGCCTGGTTCTTAAAGTAATCGCTATTAGTTTCATCGGCTTCACCGCCAAAGGTGACTCTGGCCTTAGCGTTACCGCCATCAGCCACTTTCGGGCAACCGGTCAGGGTGAAAGAAAAATTCTTGGCCGCGCCATAAGTATTCGCCTTCAGATCCGCGACGGAGGAAGTCCCCATCTCAATGGATGAGACGCCGTTATCGATAGTGGCTGTACAGGTAGTATCAGAGACCGTGCCGGTAAAAGTAATGGTGTTATCCGCCTGCGCCATTGTCACCAGTGAGCAGCCCGCAGAGAAGGCGACTATTTTAGCCAGAGTTATTGCATTCATTTTCATTGGTATTCTCCTGTTTATTAAGATTAACAATCAGTCCATCAATTGTTTATGGCACTCTATTAGAGAAGGGAAACAGGCATCAACTCAATCTATAAGTTATATCAGCGCTTAGGGAAATAAACTGCCTGCTTACAATATTATTTTAAATATTGAAGCAAAAGCTCAAGCTCCACATGAATCCATTCAATAATAAAAGCTCACCTCAATAAGATATCCAAAAACAAGATTACCCTCAATAACTAATGAAGAATAATCCTAAAATCATAAATGAGATTAACCTATAAGATAAAGACATGATTTAAAAATAAACAAATAAAAACAACAGATTGCAAAAACCACTCATTCATACTGCAAATAAATATAGTGATTTATATTTGTGAATCAAGTTAAAATGAGGCAATTTTGAAACATTTAGTTACACTTAAACGTAAAATAAGTGAGATTAACATCGGCGGATAAACTTCATCTACTTTTACATGACTTCATGTTTTCAACGATTCAAGTGCTGATTATATTGGTTGAGGTATATCAAATATGAAATGACAACTGAAATAAATATTGATGATATATATTTTTTCTGTGGTCTATTTCCTTGCGGAGGATAAACCACAGAAAATAATAGTCAGAACATTGCCCAGCGCACCAGCGGCGCGGCCAATACCATCACAACGCCGGAAAGCATCATCACCAGGCTGGCGACGACGCCCTCCTGCGGCCCCAGTTCATAAGATCGCGCGGTACCGGCGCCGTGGGATGCCGCGCCGAAACCCGCTCCTTTAGCCATCCCTTCGCGAATAGAAAGACGCAGAAACAGCACATCACCCACCGCCATGCCGAATACCCCGGTGACCACGACAAACAGGGCGACTAAATCAGGCTGACCGCCCAGCGGTTTAGCTGCCGCCAGCGCAAAGGGCGTGGTCACCGAACGTACCGCCAGGCTACGCTGGATCTCATCGGGCAAGGTAAACAGTCGCGCCAGCCACACCGAACTGGTCACCGCAACAACCGACGCGGTCGTTACTCCGGCCGTCAGCGACATCCAGTGGCGTTTAATAATCGCCAGATTGTCATACACCGGCACGGCGAAAGCGATAGTCGCCGGGCCCAGCAGCCATAGCAGCCAGTGGGCCTCCCCCATATAGCTTTGATAAGAGATATGGCCGAATACCAGCATCATCACCAGCAGGATCGGGGTGAAAACCAGCGGCATCAGGGGCAGTTTATGGAAGCGGCGATAAAGCCGTTTATTGGCAAAATAGAGCCCCAGCGTGATAAGAAGACACAGGACGCTCAGCTGGAAATCACTCATGTTTCATCCTGCTGACTTCATAGCGATACACTTTATCAACCACCCATGCCGTCGCGCCCAGCACCATCATGGTACTTAAGCCAATCACCAGAAAGATGCGCCAGCCCTCCACCATCAGCAGTTGCGCGTAGTTGACGACCGCCACTACCGCCGGCACGAAGAACAGCAGCATCTCGGCCAGCAGCCAGCGGGCGCCGGCGCGTACCCAGTTTAAAGGGATCACCCGGCAGACTATCAGCGTCAACATCATCAGCATGCCGACAAGGTTCGCCGGAAGCGGCAGGTGCAGCCAGTTAACAAAATAGTCAGCGCAGACGAACAGTCCGGCGTAGATCAGTACCTGAACAGGTACCTGAAGACGTTGCATAACGAAGGGCGTCACGCGAGCTGGCGCAAAGGCCATGAGCGGTATTCCTGAAAAAGAAGACAGGCGAGCAGTATAGAGAGCCGCCGGGCCCGGCAGAAATGAATTAAAATCATCACAGGTATAGTCTCAGGGAATAATTATGGATATCCGAACGCTGCGCTATTTTGTCGAAGTGGTGCGCCAGCAAAGCTTTACCCGCGCAGCGGAGAAGTTGTTCGTCACGCAGCCGACCATCAGTAAGATGCTCAAGAATCTGGAAGATGAGCTGAACTGCACGCTGCTGATCCGCGACGGTCGTCGGCTGCTGCTGACCGATACCGGTCGGGTAGTTTTCGAGCGCGGACAGGCCATCCTTGGTGAATTTCATCAGCTGGAGTCGGAGCTAAGCGATATTAATCATCTGCATAAGGGCGTACTGCGTCTCGGCATTCCGCCGATGGTCGGGATGTTGATGGCCGAACCGATTAGCCGCTTTCGCCAGCGCTATGCGGGTGTGGAATTGAAAATCTCCGAATTCGGCGGGCTGACCGTGCAGCAGGCGGTAAGCAACGGTGAACTGGATTTAGCCATGACCGCGCTTCCCGTTGATGAGGCCAGCGGCTTAACCACGCTCTCGCTGTTCAGCCATCCGCTCTGCGTGCTGACGCCGAGAACGGCGCAGTGGGAAGGCATCAGTTCGTTGTCGCCGGAAGCGCTCGCCGCACATCCGCTGGTGATCTACAACGAGGATTTTGCCCTCAGCCAGCAGCTGATGCGGCTATTTACTCAGCATGAAGTTAAGCCGCGTATCGCCGTGCGCAGCGGACAGTGGGATTTTCTGGCCGCGATGGTACAGGCCGGAATTGGCGTCGCGATTTTACCGGAGCCGATTTGCCAGCGCCTCGACCCGCAGAGCTTTTGCTGGATACTGTTACAAAGCGCTCTACGCTGGGAACTGGGAATGATTTGGCGGGAAGGCGTGTACATGTCGCACAGCGCGCGGGCGTGGCTGGAGTGCAGTAAGGCGTTCTGGCTGAAGTAAGATGCCGAAAGCGGCACGCTTAACCGCGGCGTCAACGCCTTATCCGGGCTACAGATTCCCAATCGTCTGAGGGGCGGTAGCCCGGACAAGGCGACTCAGGCGCCGTCGCGGACGAGTACGGTGTTACTGATCCTCGATAAGCAGCGCTTCCAGCAGGTCGAGATCGTGCAGCAGCTTCTGCAGCGTCTCGTTACTGATCTGCCGGGTGGCGCGCAGATGGTACAGCTCCCCGCGTTCAGAACGCAGCGCCGCCAGACGGAACCGGCGCTCGAGGCTCTCTTCCAGCATCGAGGTTTCCACATCGTTACGCCCATCAACGCGACGGCGCAGGTTACCAATTACCCGCGAGCTGACCTCAGTCAGCAGCTGATTATCGATGTTTTCTTTGGTATCCGCCGCCAGACGCTCTTCCATTTTCTGAATCGCGACAATCGCCACATCCGCCGTTGCCGCCCGCGCCAGGCGCTCCTCTTTGCGCTGCTGTACATGGTCGGTCGACTCGATATGGCGCAGCAGAATCGGCAGCACAATCACGCCGACAAACAGAGAGAACAGAATCACCCCGGCGGCAAGGAATACCAGCTCATAGCGCGCCGGGAAGACGTTGCCGTCCGGCAGCAGCAGAGGAATCGACAGCACACCAGCAAGGGTAATGGCCCCGCGAACGCCAGCGACGGAGGAGATCAGCAGCTCGCGCGTGGTCCAGGAGCCGAACTCCATCGGTTTCTTTTTCAGGAAACGCTGGCTCAGCTTGCGCATCGTCCACAGCCAGCCAAAACGCACCAGCATCAGGGCGGCATAAATCAGGATGATATCGGTAAACAACATCCAGGTTTCGACGTTGGGATCCGCCTCTGCGGCCACCAGCGAGCTGGAGAGAATATCCGGCAGCTGCAGGCCCAACAGCAGGAACACCATGCCGTTAAACACGAACTCCAGCATCGCCCAGGTGCTGTTGGCGCGCAGGCGCATCGCCAGCGGCGCGCTGCGCATCACGCCGGAACGGGTGATGGTCATCCCCGCCGCGACTGCCGCCAGGATGCCGGAAAAGCCGATGTGTTCAGCGATCAGGTAAGAGGCGAACGGCAGCAGGAACAGCAGCACAATTTGCGTTGCCGGTTCATCGCCGCCCCAGCGGCTAAGGAAGCGCATTGAACGCCCGTACAGCCAGCTGACCACAAAGCCCGCGAGAATACCGCCGACCGCCACCTTGAAGAACTCCACCGTCGCGCCGCCGACGGTAAAGACCATCGTGCCCATCGCCACCGCAACGGCAAACTTCAGGGAGACCAGGCCGGACGCATCGTTCATCAGCGCTTCGCCCTGCAAAATTCCCATAATTTTTTTCGGAATACGCCCTTCGCCGACGATGCCGGACAGCGCGACGGCATCCGTTGGCGACAGGACGGCCGCGAGGGCAAAAGCCGGAATCAGCGGGATACCGGGAACGATCCAGTAGATGAGATAGCCAATACCGACCACCGTCACCACCACTAACGCCAGCGCCAGACCGAAGATTTCTCGCCCATGCTCAATAAACTCGCGGGTCGGCGTCTTCCAGCCATCGGCAAATAGCAGCGGCGGGATGAACAGAACCAGAAAGAGTTCAGGATCGAATTCAACATGCAATCCGAAGGTAGGCCAGGCCAACAGCGCGCCGATGGCGATTTGGATTAAAGGTAGTGGAACCTGAAAGGGCAGTACGCGTGTAACCACCCCGGAGAGAGAGACCACGAGGGTCATGATGAGTATGGTAAAGAATATTTCCATGTGTTCCCTGTTTGCTGCGTTTTCTTTTTTACATCTGAGGCGTCATGTCTCGGCATAATACGCTACTCAGATTAACGCAAAAGGAAACAGGATGTGGCTTAAAAATTAAACGGGCGGCCAAAGCCGCCCGCCGTTAGCAGGAAAAGTTAAATCGCCCAACCGCCAGCATAGAAGATGACCAGCGCCGCGGCGATAATCACCGTCCCCAGGTTCAGCTTACGCCATTCGCCGGATACCAGACGGCCAATCACCAGCGCCGCAAAACCAATCATGATGCCGGTAACGATGTTACAGGTCAGCACGATAAAGACCGCGGTGATGAGCCCCGCCATCGCATCAACAAAGTCGTTGAAATCGATTTTCGCCACGTTGCTCAGCATCAGCAGGCCGACGTACATCAGCGCCGGCGCGGTAGCATAAGCCGGAACCAGATAGGAGAGCGGAGAGAGGAACAGGATCAGCAGGAACAGCACGCCGACGGTCACTGCGGTCAGGCCGGTTTTACCGCCCGCCGCCGTACCGGCAGCAGACTCGATATACACTGCCGCCGGCGCCGCCCCGACCAGGCCGGAGAAGACGCTGCTCAGGGAGTCGGTGGTCAGCGCTTTGCCGCCGTTGATAATCTGCCCGTCTTTATCCAGCAGGTTCGCCTGACCGGCCACCGCGCGGATCGTGCCGGTGGCGTCAAACACCGCGGTCATCACCAGCGCAAGCACGCTTGGCAGCACGACCGGGTTGAGCGCGCCCACGATATCCAGGCTGCCGATCAGCGAGTTGCCTTTATCGTCGCTCAGCGACGGCATGGCGAAGATACCGGAGAAGTGAACGTTAGGATCGAAGATCAGGCCGATAATCGAAACGCCGATAATCGTCAGCAGGATACCGCCCGGCACTTTCAGTTTTTCGAGGCCAATAATCACTGCCAGCCCGACCAGCGACATAATCACCGGGAAACTGTCAAAATTACCCAGCGCCACCGGCAGACCGTCCAGCGGGTTTTTGATCACCAGACCAACGCCGTTGGCGGCAATCAGCAGCAGGAACAGACCGATACCAATCCCCGTGCCGTGCGCAACGCCCTGCGGCAAGTTACGCAGGATCCAGCTACGAATGCCGGTTGCGGAGATGACGGTAAACAGTACGCCCATCAGGAAGACCGCGCCCAGCGCGACCGGAATGCTGATCTGTTGGCCCAGCACCAGGCTAAAAGCGGTAAAAGCGGTCAGCGAGATGGCGCAGCCAATCGCCAGCGGCAGGTTCGCCCACAGCCCCATCACCAGCGAGCCGACGCCGGCAACCAGACAGGTGGAAACAAATACCGCAGCTGGCGGAAAACCCGCTTTGCCGAGCATCCCCGGCACCACGATGACGGAGTAGACCATCGCCAGGAAGGTGGTAAGACCGGCAACGATTTCCTGACGCACGGTACTGCCGCGAGCAGAAATTTTAAACCAGGCGTCTAATGAACCGCCGGTACGCGCTGAAGGCGTAGACATAGAAAACTTCCCCTGAGAATTTTTATCGTTCGTCTGGATGCGAGGTGGACCATCCACTGCCAGTTAAACGCGATCTCCTTGTGCTACATCGCAGCGCCAGGGGCTGTGAAAAGCAAACGTTTAACTCCGCGCATACAATACGGTGTGAAGAATGACTTTGCTCCCCCCTGTCAGCAGAGGAAATGATGAGCAAAATAAAAAGGCAAACGATTATCCAGCCTTTAGACGGGCCTTTTCAACAGAAGTTTGTCGGATTTAGCTAAATTTCGCTTATGACGTTCATGAAATAACCAGCCGATGCGCAAACGTTATCGTCCATGCGCAATCCGGTAACATTTTTGTATTGCGCTGATAGCAATTTTCCCCTGTCATCGGCTTTAGTAATGGTTCATTCGCCGGGTAAGGTAAATGGGCCGCCACGCTCAATCGCCTTCTGCCATGCCGGACGCTGCTCAACCCGCTGAACCCACTGCGTCAGATGCGGTAAATCCCCCACCCCGCCGCGCGCCAGCAGCGCCATTGCCGGAAAGCTCATCTGAATATCAGCCATACTCAGCTCAGCGCCGGCAAACCAGCGCTGGCGAGAAAGGTGCGATTCAATAAAGCGGGCATGGGTCTCAACCTGTCGGTTAAGCCAGGCCTTTTGTACCCCTTTGCCTAATGCATTGCCCAGCGTGCGTATGCCAAACGGCACCGGGGGCTTGCCCAGGCTGGAAAACACCAGCTTCATCAGCAGCAGGGGCATCAGCGAACCCTCGGCATAGTGCAGCCAAAAGCGGTATTGCAGTTTATCTTCCACCGACTCAGGCTTTAAGCGCCTGGCGCTATCATAGGTTTCCTGTAAATACTCCAGAATGGCGCCGGACTCCGCCAGAATATGGCCGTTATCTTCAACGACCGGCGATTTCCCCAACGGATGAACGCTTTTTAACTCCGCTGGCGCGAGCATATCCTTTCCCCGCTGATAAGAGACAACCTGATAAGGCAGCTGCAACTCTTCCAGCGCCCATAATACGCGCTGCGATCGTGACTGATTGAGATGATGTACCGTTAACATGGGCCTCTCCCGCTGTTTGTTCAAATTAACTATAGGAACAGGCAGCGAATGACGGGAATTTTTCGGCAACCTGAGGCGGCAAAATCAGAGAAAAGAGCCACACTTAAGTTGTCGGCGCAAACCGGAACCTCCATCAACATATTGCGCAATACTGAGGTGAGCCGACGTCGGGGGAAACCCTCCTGCGTACCAGCGGGATAGTGCGAAAGACCAAGACCGGAAAACAACTAAAGCGCCCTGTTGTGGCGCTTTAGTTTTTTAATCCTCTTCCAGCAGCCGTGCGCCGGTCCCCTCTTCTCCCAGCTTATCGCCCGGGTTGCGTAACGGACAGTCGCGGCGCGACAGACAGCCGCAGCCGATGCAGCCATCAAGCTGATCGCGCAGCGCGGTCAGGGTGTGAATCCGTCGGTCCAGCTCCTCCCGCCACTGGGACGACAGCATCTTCCACTCTTTGGCGCTGAGGTTATGCCCTTCCGGCAGTACGCCAAATGCATCACCGATAGTGGCCAGCGGAATACCAATGCGTTGCGCAATCTTAATGATCGCCACCGCACGCAGGACGTCGCGCCGGTAGCGCCGCTGATTGCCCGCGTTGCGCTGGCTGTGGATCAGCCCTTTGCTTTCATAAAAGTGCAGCGCGGAGACGGCCACGCCGGTTCGTTTTGCCACTTCGCCGGGAGTCAGCAGCATTTTGATGCGGGGAGATTTCTTTTCCATAAAGCGCTTTACCTCAAGTTAACTTGAGGAATTATACTCGCCCGCAGACAAAACGACGAATCGAGAATTGAGAGAGGCCGCTTTATGTCCCATCAGGATATTATCCAAACGCTTATTGAATGGATTGATGAACATATCGATCAACCACTTAACATTGATGTAGTCGCCAGAAAATCGGGATACTCAAAATGGTATCTCCAGCGGATGTTCCGCTCCGTGATGCATCAAACGCTAGGTGATTACATTCGCCAGCGCCGTCTGCTGCTCGCTGCGGAAGCGCTAAGAACCACCCAGCGCCCTATTTTTGATATCGCGATGGATCTCGGCTACGTATCGCAGCAGACTTTCTCACGGGTGTTCCGCCGCGAATTCGACCGTACGCCTACCGACTATCGCCATCAGATTTCCGCCTGATAACGTTGTTGCCAGGGGCAGAGGCTGGTGCGGTCGTTAGCCAGCCACTGCATATACTCCTGCGGCGGCATCGCTTTCGCAAAGAGCCAGCCCTGGCAATATTGCACGCCCCGCTTTTGTAGCCAGGCGACCTGCTCTGCCGTTTCCACGCCTTCAGCGACGATCTTTAAATGCAGACTGTTCGCCATCTGGATGATATGTTCGGCAATCAGGTGGCTGGTGGTGTTGTTTGACAGCGTATCGACAAAAGATTTATCAATCTTGAGGATATCGACGTTGAGCGCATGGAGATTGTTCAGATTGGAGTAGCCGGTGCCGAAGTCATCGATAGCGATTTCATATCCCGCGTCGCGAAAAGCCTGAATCACCGGCGTCGTTTTCGGGACGTCAATAAACCCGCGTTCGGTCACTTCGATTTTTATTTGTTCCGCCTTGATGGCGTAGCGCCGGACCTTCTCATTGATATGCTCAATCAAGCGCGCGGATTGAAAATCAGCAGCCGAGAGATTAATCGCTACGTACAGGTGCGGATGCCGCGCCAGAAATTCGCCGAGATCGGAAAATACCTCATCGATGACATAGTCGGTAACCTGGGCGATCATCCCTTCGTTTTCCGCCAGCGGAATAAACTCCGCCGGACTCATCACCGGGCCATCAAACCCCGGCCAGCGCAATAACGCTTCGGTACCAACGCAGCGGTGATTTTTAATATCGATAATCGGTTGATAGTGCAGGCACAGCTGGCGACGGCTTAACGCGCGCTGCAGCATATTACGCGGAGAGTGGTACTGCTGCCGCGTGCGCGACCACACCAGTAACAGCAACACGCTGCAAATCAGCCCCAGCGGCAGAGTCAGCGTCACCTGATTATAAAAATTCTGGTAATAGCTGACGCGCGAGGTGGACATGATGACGGCAATCGGGCGAACGGTGGAATGGGCGATGGCATAAACGCGGCCATCCTGCTGAAAGAGCGCCTCTTCAGCGCGAATCAGATGACGTAATTCCTCAGGGTCGGCGTTCTTGCTGACGGAAAAAAAATGGTTCGTTTTGGTATCAAACACGCCCCAGGCGAGATTGCTGTCACTGGATATCAGCGCGCTGAACGAGAGCGGATTAATCACCACCACATAGTGGCCGCGCTGCAGATAGTTCATCGCATAGCCAGGGTAGAAAGGCGTTTCGCGGTAGTAGTAAATCGCGATATCCGGCTTTTTGGTATAGGTTGCGGCCGGAATTTGCCACCCCATCTCGCGGCGTACCGCAGTGGAGCAGAAAAAATGGCTGCCGTTGGCGTAGATTAAGTCGTCGATATAGAGCAGACCGCGTACAATGCCGAGCAGATATTGCTGATGATACGGCGAACACACTTCTCCCTGATACAAACGGGCCTTATCGCGCGCTTCGTCAGCTTCTCGAATAACCAACTCCGTTTTTTGTAGCGCCAGCCGAGAAAACAGCCGCAGCTGATCGGCGGTTTCCGCTTTGGCGCGGATTTGCGCAAACCACAATGCCAGCACCACCGGTAGCAGAATGACCAGCACGATGCCAACAATTCTCAACGCCTTGTGTGGCGCGCTACGACTCATTTACGCTTTTTATCCATGCGATACGCCTTAATCAAGGTGAAAGGCCCCGATGATTCCTCTTACTGTGATATGAATCAGGGTATCTCAGCAACCCACGCTTTGACGTAAAAACCTCATGACTATGAATGATGAATAATACTTGCTAATGCAAGACGTGAGAAACATTCTCAACATAATGAGATTAGCCCCACTATCTAATTCGGTTTATCCGTATAATTCGCCGGAATATGTAATAAAATCCGCAGAACCTAAACCTTATTAAAAAAGAAATGCGCTCGACTATCGCTTATAATCGACCTTCGCAATGAAAGCTCTCCCTCCCCCCTTATTAACCACGAACTTTGCAGGGTCAATGAGCGCAAGAAAACTCCCATTTTGGACTGGTGAATAAAAGAACAAATGTGATATAGTTCACATTAGCTGATGAAACAAAAACGTTGTTTCATTACGTTCTTGTTTGCCTGAAGATAGCCAGAGCATCGCATCACCGTCAGTCTCGCCAGGTTGTCAAAGGCTTCCAAATTTCGTTGAGGATAGGTTGATGGCTTCCATTACTACCAGTGTCGTACTTTTGCGCTGGCCGCTCGTGAGCGCAGTGCTGATGTTTCTGGCCAGCTCGTTGAACATTCAGCTGCGTAAAAGTGATTATGCCGGTTTAGCGGTAATCTGTAGCTGTATTGGCCTGGCCGCGGCCTGCTGGTTTGCCACCGGTCTGTTGGGCATTACGCTGCTGGACGTGGCGAAAATCTGGGGCAATATCAAGGACGTGATGATTGAAGTCATGAGCCAGACTCCGCCTGAATGGCCGATGATGATGACCTGATTTCGGGCCGCCTTATCCGGGCGGCCACGCCCACACCATCGTGAATGCCCGCACTGGCGAAGCGCCGTTAGCGAAAATCCCCGGTCCGCACTGTGCATAGCCGGGCGACAGGGCCAACAAAAGGGTAGCCCGGAGGACAGGGACTACGTGCCGCCTCCGGGATGATGCGTCTCTTCTGGCCACCAGAGAAGAGTAAGACCTTAATCACCGGGAACCTGCTGCACTCTCCCCCCTTTGTGACAATACATCACCTGCATGAACAACAACAATGGCCAGATACGGGTCAGGTTTTACCGTATCTGCTGGCCCAGATCGTGCTGCCCCGACGGCAGCCCCGGTACTGCACGTGGAAAGTCGTTTGGGCAGCGTTTTATGGCGCAGAGCGCCTGGTAACGGCAGGAGTCTGCCGTCGTGGCGGTAGAATGATAAGGACAGGAAGGCCGCTCCCGCAGCTTCTCCCACTGCGCTTCATCGTATCGCGTGATGTTATAAACTTTTACCGCATGATATTGCTCGTTGATTAACACGCTCGATGAGTAGAGTTTTATCGACTCTCCCGGCAGTAATAAAATGTCGGCATCATACCACAGAATAAACTTTAAAAACCGCAGGCTGGAAATTGAGGAAAAAGCTACCCCGGAATGCGGGCAGACAAGAGTATTATGAATAGTCCATTTCATTTTCTATCCTTGCGTGCATTGCTGATTAATGACTCTATATATTGATAGCATTCATCATAGATAACCGCAAGGCGATCGATTAATAATGTGATATCAGACAATACTCAAAGCGCTTTATACTCACTAAGATGTAGCGTGAATATTGCATTATAACAATGAATGGTTAGCCATAATAATCAACGATAGCGCCAGCAATGAACATACATAAATAAGTATATATTGACAATAAATTACAGGCTACCAAAAGCGGTAGCCTGTAATATTACACCGGGAGTGAGTCAAAAATATCTAAGCGATTGTGCGCATATTAAACGCGGGCATCACCAGGTTTTACCAATATTAAACTGGAACTGCTCAGCTTTATCTCCATCGTATTTTTTAAATGGCTCAGCCCAGGAAAACACCAGCGGGCCTAACGGCGACATCCACTGCACCGCAATCCCGGCAGACATACGGATATGCGAAGGGTCGCCATAGTCCGGGATCCCTGCCGCCAGCGTCTGACCGGTATTTTGCCAGGTGGTACTCCATACCGTACCGGCATCGAGGAATAGCGACGTTCGCAGGCTGTCGGCATATTTGTCATTCACAAACGGCGTCGGCACAATAAATTCGCTGTTCAGGACCGCCATCGCGTTACCGCCAACCGCATCGGATGAAGAATCCAGCGGACAGGTGCTGTAGCTGCTTTCAGAACCATTACAACGATAATACGCTGCTTTTGGGCCAATCGTATTGGACGAAAATCCGCGAACCGACGACGATCCACCGGCATAAAAGTTATCGTAAAACGGCACCGATTTGCCGTTCAGCCCATCGGCATAGCCCGCACGCAGGTGCTCCATCCACACCCAGCTTTTGTTCTCGGTCAGCGGCATATACTGGGTGGTATCGAAAGTCACTTTGTAATAGCTGTTATCCGAACCGGGTACGGTAACCTTGGCGGTCAGGCTGCTTTTATTCCCCGCCCGGGGGAAGAAACCGCGATCCAGATTGTTATAGCTCCAGCCAACGCTGGCAAAATAGTCATTGGCGCTATAGGTCGCACCGCTATCGCCATCTTTGGTGACAACGTCAGGATAGATGCCCCGCGAGTTAAGATAGCTCCAGGTGGTGAGCTCCGGGTCCATATTGGTCAGGCGGTTATGGACATAGTCCAGGCCCAGGTTAAGAGCGTTATTCTCGCTAATCGGGAATCCCAGCGTACTGCCGACGCCGTAGCTTTGCTGGTTGTAACTCCCGGAATCGGCATCCGAGGCGTCGTAGCTGTTGTAAAAGATTTTACCGCCGAGGCTAACGCCATCCACGGTGAAGTAAGGGTTTGTCGCTCCCAGCTCAAGATAGGACTGGTAACTGTTGCGCGTGCCGTTGAAGCTGACGCTATTACCGGTTCCCAGCCAGTTATCCTGGGTGACGCCGAGCTGGTAGCTCACGCCGCTATCGGTGCCGAAGCCCAGACCCACGTTAAAGGAACCGGTATTGCGCTCCTTCACCTTATAGACCACGTCCACCTGATCCTGGCTACCGCTTACCGGTACGATCTGCTTGTCGACGGTTTCGAAAAATCCTGTACGATCCAGCCGCGTTTTTCCCTGCTCGACCTTCTCATCATTCAACCACGCACCTTCCATCTGGCGCATTTCGCGACGTAGCACCGCATCACGGGAAGTATCGTTACCCTGAAAGCGAATCTGGCGTACCGAATAACGGCGTCCGGCATCGACACTGATATGCAAAATGACGCTTTTTTCCGCATCATTAATATCCGATGTGGTGTTCACCTGCGGCCAGGCATAGCCGTATTTTCCCAGCAGCGTCTTAATACTGTTCTCGACTGCCGTGATTTCCGCACCGCTATACCATTTCCCCGCTAAAGGCTTCACCAGCGCCTCAATTTCCTGATTATGCTGCGCCATATCGCCGGTCACCATCGTACTGGCGACTTTATAACGAGCACCTTCGGCAATATTAATGGTGATATATAGCGATTTTTTATCCGGCGTAATACTCACCTGGCTTGAATTTATGCTAAAACGCGCATAGCCGCGATCGAGATAATAGCTACGAAGGGTTTCAAGATCCGCCGCCATCTTTTGCTTTTGATATTTCTTATCGCCAATCACGTTCCACCACGGAACGCTGTCACGTAGCTGCAGCTGATCCAATAATGTTTCTTCACTAAAAGCCTTGTTGCCAATAATATTTATTTGCGCAATTTTCGCCGAGACCCCCTCCTGAAAGACAAACTTTAAATCAACGCGGTTACGCGGCAGCGGGGTGACGACGGCATGAACCTGAGCGCTGTATTTTCCTGTACTGTAATAGAAATCCTGTAATCCTTTTTCTATTTCCGTAAGGGTATTGCGATCCAGCGCGCTGCCTTCTTCAATGCCGCTGGCGGCCAGGTTCTCTTTCAGGGCATCGTCCTTAACGGATTTATTGCCGGAAAAACTGATTTTAGCGATGGTAGGCCGCTCTTTTACCTGTACTACCAGCGTGCTGCCATCGCGCAGGATCTGTACGTTGTCAAAATTGCCGCTGGCATACAGGGCGCGGACCGAGTCGCTGATATCCTCATTAGAAACCTCTTCTCCTGTATGAACAGGCATGCTCAGTAGCGCGGCGCCGACAGTAACGCGCTGTAGACCCTCGAAACGAATGTCATCAACCGTATATGAAGTTGATGCATAGAGCGTTAAAGGGGAAATCAATAGACCGGCGATGATACTCGTTTTTTTTAGCATGAAGGTGTCGTCTAGAAGATATTTAGCAATAGCAGATACCTGCCGGGAATAATGCTGTTCATTGCACCAGACAGTTGCTGACGCAATCTTAAATAACCTGAACGAGGCGCAGAATTGCACGCAATTATGACGAGAAAATGGAGAAAATATGGATACGAGAGAATATTGAAAAAAATATTTTTCTACGGAACCTTCCCTCTTGAGCCTGGTCAGATAAGCATTTCCTCATAACATCGAAACTCTATAGTTTTTGTTTTTTTAACTAAAAAAACAAAAAGCCCCCTTTCTCATTGGTTGAAAGGGGGAAAAGATCTTGTTAGGAATGATGCTCTCTGGAATAAACCAGGAACAGGGAGAAATTAACGCATAATCCCGTAGATAAAATGAAGAGATATTGAATAAATTATGCAGTCAGATTTCTATAGTAATGAAATGGGTAGACATTATGCCGCGAAATGAAATTCAGCGTTCAGTGCTTAACGAACTGGTGCAATGGATAAAAAACAATCTTGCAAAGAAGCTCACAATGCAGGCGCTAAGCCGCTTTTCCGGCTACTCCGAATGGCATCTCTTTCGCCTGTTTCGCCACTATTTTAATATGTCGCCGATGGCGTATATCCGCCAGCAGCGAATGCAACTATCCCTTAATTTATTGCAGATCAACCCGCCTTTCCGCATCGTTGATATTTGTCTGATGGCTGGTTATGAAGATATCAGCGCCTTTAACCGAACCTTTAAAAGGTATTATACGATGACACCAACACAGTTTCGCAGAAGCCTGAACCTGACCTGATAGAGGCTCCCCCTCCTCCGCATTGCTGCGGTTGGGAATGGAAGGGGGAAGAGGAACTACTTTAGAATGGAAATGGCAGGATGCCACCGTTAACCGTTTCCGGGATCAAGCAGATCCGATTAACAGGATTCATTGTAGGCTGCTAAGTTGAATTAATTGTGTAGAGGCCGTGGAGATTTTGTCATAATTTATATCACTGGTTTTTCCCGGCATAAAAAATAACAAGCCGGAATAGTTCATTATTCCGGCGGGTGTTTGAATCGTTAATCAGAAATGCGTATTCACGCTGACATAAAACGTCCGCCCCGATTCATTATAAGTTTCCGCACCTGCACCATACAGATAAGCGCCGGTCGTCGAATTTCCCGTCGTCTGCGCGTTACCAGCACGGTAGTGGCGAATATCGAACAGGTTGTCCACTCCGCTGGTCAGGCTCAGGTTTTTATTCACATCCCAGGTCGCGCTAAGACCGACAATGCTGTACGGGCTCACTTCGTTCAGCTCGCTGCCGGAAACAGACTCGCCTTTATAATTGAAGCGTTTAGGTTTCTGGCGGCCATACCAGGTGAACGTGCTCTGAAGCGAAAGATCGTCGCGTGCCTGCCAGCTCAGGGTAGAGTTCAGCGTAAACTGCGGGATCACCGACAGGCGATCGCCGGTGGTCTTATTCTTACTCTGCAGCATCCACGTCAGGTTGTTGCTCCAGTTGACCGTTTCGCTTACCGGGAGATTCAGCGAGCCCTCCAGCCCTTCAACCAGCGCCTTCGGTACGTTTTCCCATTGGTAAATATTGGTGGTGCCGTTGCTGGCCGTCCCCACCGCCGAGTAGCCCGATTCAATCTTGTTATGGTAATCGTTACGGAAGTAAGTCAGCCCGGCCTGATAGCCATTGTGCTTATACTCAAGGCCAATCTCTTTATTGACGCTGGTTTCCGCCTTCAGATCGCTATTCCCCATCAGGTAACAGGCTGAGCTGCTGGCATAGCAACCCTGGCCGTTGCTGTAGAGGATATAGTTCGGGTTAAGCTGATAAAGGTTCGGCGCTTTATAGGCGCGGGCGATCCCCAGCTTCAGCGTCCAGTCATCCGCCAGCCCCTGCGAGAGATTCAGCGATGGGCTCCAGTTATTACCGACGATGCTGTGATGATCGAAGCGCAGAGCGGGCGTCAGCATAGTGCTATCGGTCAGCGCGATATTGTCTTCGGTAAACAGCGAGAAGATCTCGGCGCTGGAATAAGGACTACGACCGGTTGCCGAAACGCCGTCAATGGAGCCATAAGAGAGTGACTGGGTAGTCGACACGCCATCCTTCATCCGCTGCTGGTTCCACTCGGTACCCAGCGTCAGATTCTGCTCAAATCCCAGGGTAAACGGAATATTGACCTCGCTGTGCAGCAGCACATCCGACAGGTCGATATCGGAGAATTCGCTGCTGGAGAAGATCCCTTCCGTTCCGCCCGCCAGCCCCTCGTTCATGCGCGAGTTACGGGTGTGCTCATACTGCGCCCAGGTATTGCTGGTCACGCCGTTATCCCAGCCGCCGGTCCACGTCACGCCGTAAGTCTGACGATAGAGACGGTTAGTCTCTTTACCGTACATACTTTTCACCAACGTGCTGGTGTTAGTATTCTGGGTATCCCCTGCATACAGGTTGCCCTGGCGGCTGTAGCCGGTTTCAAACTCCAGCGCCTGCATTGGCGCAAACTCCCAGCGCAGCTTGCCGTGAATATCTTTATTCACTACCCCTTCGCGTCCTGCAGGATACGATCCCGCATAGCTACCGGTTCGCGCTGCTTCATGACCGGAATTAATATCCTGGGCATCGGCCTGCGTTTTGCTCAGATTTCCCCATAAATTAAAGCTGACCTCATCCGATAGCGGGCCGTTGAGGCTAAAGTTTGTCCGTTTCGTCGCGCCCTCTTTACGGTGCTGAGGCGCGTTCATATAGGTATTCCATGAACCATGCCACTCGCTGGTGGCCGGTTTAGTGACGATATTGACCACTCCGCCCATCGCGCCGTTACCGTAGCGGGCCGCAGCAGGGCCGCGAATGACGTCGATATGGTCGATCATTTCCGCCGGCACCCAGCTGGTATCACCGCGGGTATCGCGGTCGCCGCGCCAGCCATAGCGCACGGAATTACGGCTGGTCACCGGTTTACCATCCACCAGAATCAGGGTGTTCTCCGGCCCCATGCCGCGGATATCGACCTGGCGGTTATTGCCGCGCTGCCCGCTGGTAGAGTTACCGGTAAGGTTGACGCCGGGCTGGGTACGAATCAGCTCGGAGACATCGCGCGCGGGCGGATGTTTACGGATTTCTTCGGCGGTGATGGTGGATACTCCGGGGGCTTGCAGCGTTTGCGCCGCCGCGGTGACCACCATGGTTTCATCGTCATTTACCGCAGTCGTTTCAGATTTCTTCGTATCGTCTGGAGTCGTGCCATCAGCGGCCTGCGCTGGCAGCATCCCTCCCCAGATGGCCATCGGGATCAGCGCGGCCAGCGAGTAGTGTGAACTGTGTTTCATGGAATATGCCCTGTTTTCTTTTTTGCTGTCGGGGCACGCCTTCTTCTTCCGTCAGATAAACAACGGCAATGACTTCCCTGCATAGAGCAACATCTCTTTTTGGCGTAGTCAGGCCCTCCCGCTTAAATAGCGAGATAGCAATCATAATGGGTGGCCAAAATAGATTTATTACTCTGGCAAAAACGAAGAAATAAACGCACCACGCTATTCTTTGATAGCCTTTGCCGAACAGCAGTAATAGGATTATTGTGCCACACAACGTTATTAGAAATGAGATTCATTATCAAGTCGATAATTATTTATCGTATGAATGTTTTTTGTTAATGCAATAAAAACAAAAAGATAGAAATGGTAAAAGTGCATTTAGAGGAAAGCGAAATTAAAAAAATGAATAATATCCACATTAAAAAAACATAATTCAATCATATTGCCTCCACAATTAATTAGAGATTTATAGTTTTATAATCTCGCCAAAAATACCGAGCATGCTAATTAATAAAATAATTAAAATAACCGGCTAACCGACTCTCAAACTTGTTCGCGGACATGCTAACGGCCAGAAATTGACTAAAATAAGACCATCCCCCTGCGGAGCACCGCGCCATGAACACTTCGTCGTTCTATCGATACCTTATCGGCTGGCTGGCATGCTTTGCCGCGCTGCTGTGCCTCACATCCGGTTACGCGGCTACAGAGAACAAACTATCAGAACCAGCGGAACGCGACGCCCTGGAAGTCAACGTTGACGATATGCTACAGCCATGGAGGGGAGATTTACCGGGTATGCTCGACCGGCGAACCATTCGCGTATTAACCCCCTTCAGCAAAACTTTTTTCTTTATCAATAAAGGCACCCAGCGCGGCGCGACTCACGATATATTTATGGAGTTTGAACGCAGTCTCAATCAAAGCCTGGCGAAAGAGAAAAAGCTCAAGCATCGTCACCTTAAAGTGCGGATCATCTTTGTTCCGGTGGCCCGTGACCAGCTCGTCAGCGCGCTTAACGCAGGTAAAGGGGATATTATTGCCGCCAACCTGACGATCACGCCTGAGCGTCAGCAGGAGATGACCTTTACTGCGCCGCTCTATTCTCACGTTCAGGAGCTGCTTCTTTCTGGTCCCGGCTCTCCCAAAGTGGACGATCTACAGCAGCTTTCTGGTAAAACGGTCTTTGTCCGCACCTCATCCAGCTATTACGCGAGCCTGGTCGCGCTCAACGCACGCTTTGCGCAGCAATCGCTGCCCCCCATCACCATCGAACCGGCGCCCGAAGCGCTGGAAGATGAGGATCTGATAGAGATGCTCAGCGCGGGCCTGATCCCATTGATCGTGGTCGACCGCCACAAGGCCCTGTTCTGGAAACAGGTCTTCCCCAGGATTCAGGTTCATCAGAACATTGTTCTGCGCGACGAAGGTAATATCGGTTGGGCGGTACGTAACAATAGCCCGCAGCTGCTGGCCCTGCTTAATGCGTTCATCAACAAGAATCGCCAGGGCAGCAGGCTGGGTAATACGATACTGCTGCGCTACCTGAAGGATGCCAGCTACGTTAAAAACGCGGCGGGGCAAAAAGAACGGCGTAAATTTCTGGCCATGGTGGAGATCTTTCGCAAATATGGCGATCGCTACGATGTTGACTGGCTGCTGATGGCCGCTCAGGGGTATCAGGAATCGCGGCTTAATCAGTCGGTGCGTAGCCACGTCGGCGCCATTGGCGTTATGCAGGTCATGCCGAGCACCGGTAAGGAGCTCAACGTCGGCGATATTAAGCAGCTCGACCCCAATATTCATGCGGGGGTGAAATACATGCGCTGGATGATAGACCGCTACTATGGCGATGAACCAATGACCCAGCTTGATAAGGCGCTGTTCTCGTTCGCCTCTTATAACGCGGGCCCCGGGCGCATTGCCCGGCTACGGGCGGATACTAAAAGGCGCGGTTTTGACCCGAACGTGTGGTTTGGCAACGTTGAGTATCTGGCCGCCGAGAAAATCGGCTCCGAGACCGTAAGCTATGTCAGCAATATCTATAAGTACTACATTGCTTATCGGCTGATCGTGGATGAAATGGCGCGTAAGCAGCAGGCGACGGCGGCTTCTAAAAATCAGGTCGCGTCGGCAGTAAATCCGACAGCCACACCTGCCACACTTGCCACACCTGCCACACCTGCCACACCTGCCACACCTGCCACACCTGCCACACCTGCCACACCTGCCACACCTGCCACACCTGCCACACAGTGAATTAATGCAGATAAGCTGCGTCAGAAAATAGAAAAAGCCCCAAACAGGGGCTTTTTCAGAGAGGGCTTTACGACGCTAACGCTTCGTTAGAACGGAATATCGTCGTCAAAGTCCATCGGCGGCTCATTGGAAGGCGCTGCCGGAGCCTGCTGCTGCGGACGCGACTGCGCGCCGCCGCTGAACTGGTTTCCGCCCTGCGGCTGCTGAGGCTGTCCCCAACCGCCCTGCTGCTGACCACCGCCTGCCGGGGCGCCCGCGCCCTGCTGACGACCGCCGAGCATTTGCATCGTGCCGCCAACGTTGACTACAACCTCGGTGGTGTATTTTTCCTGACCGGATTGGTCAGTCCATTTACGGGTGCGCAGCTGGCCTTCAATATAGACCTGAGAACCTTTGCGCAGATATTCGCCGGCCACTTCCGCCAGTTTGCCGAACAGCACAACGCGGTGCCATTCAGTCTGCTCTTTCATCTCACCGGTCGCTTTATCACGCCAGGATTCGGAAGTAGCCAGCGTAATGTTGGCAACTGCGCCACCACTCGGCATGTAGCGTACTTCCGGGTCCTGGCCCAGATTACCGACGAGAATCACCTTGTTTACGCCTCTGCTGGCCATGTTTGTGTCTCCTGAATGCGTTTCTTAATAGTGTAAACGCGCGAGTGTACCATTTCCAGGTGCTATGTTGATAGCTGGGAAGTATGTTCCAGAGAACTCTCGCGGTACGACATTTTTGCATACCTCGCCGGAAAATGCATTCCAATACTGTATATTCAAACAGGTCAAATTGTGTCATAATTAGCCGTTTCTGCCGTTTGTCCTTCTAACAAACCAGGCAATCCGCGTATCTACCGGGAAAGGTGAATGGATAAGATCGAAGTTCGGGGCGCCCGCACCCATAATCTCAAAAATATCAACCTCGTCATCCCGCGCGACAAACTCATTGTCGTCACCGGGCTTTCGGGTTCAGGCAAATCCTCACTGGCTTTCGACACGTTGTATGCCGAAGGGCAGCGTCGCTACGTTGAATCGCTCTCCGCCTACGCGCGGCAGTTCCTGTCGCTGATGGAGAAGCCCGACGTCGACCATATTGAAGGGCTGTCGCCGGCGATTTCCATTGAACAGAAATCAACGTCCCACAACCCCCGCTCTACGGTAGGCACCATTACCGAAATTCACGACTATCTGCGCCTGCTGTACGCGCGCGTCGGCGAGCCCCGCTGCCCGGATCACGATGTGCCGCTGGCGGCGCAAACCGTGAGCCAGATGGTGGATAATGTTCTCTCCCAGCCTGAAGGTCAGCGCCTGATGCTGCTGGCGCCGATCATTAAAGAGCGCAAAGGCGAACATAACAAAACGCTGGAAAACCTCGCCGGGCAGGGCTATATCCGCGCGAGGATCGACGGCGAAGTCTGCGATCTCTCCGATCCGCCGAAGCTGGAGCTGCAAAAGAAACATACCATCGAAGTCGTGATCGACCGCTTTAAGGTCCGCGACGATCTCAGCACGCGTCTGGCCGAGTCCTTTGAGACCGCGCTGGAGCTGTCGGGCGGCACCGCCATCGTCGCCAATATGGACGATCCGAAAGCCGAAGAGCTGCTGTTTTCCGCCAACTTCGCCTGCCCGATTTGCGGCTACAGCATGCGCGAACTGGAACCGCGCCTGTTCTCCTTCAACAACCCGGCAGGCGCTTGCCCGACCTGCGACGGCCTCGGCGTCCAGCAGTATTTCGATCCGGAGCGCGTGATTCAGAACCCTGAGCTGTCGCTGGCGGGCGGAGCGATTCGCGGCTGGGATCGGCGCAATTTTTACTACTTCCAGATGCTGAAGTCGCTGGCGGAACATTATGAATTCGACGTTGAAGCGCCCTGGGGCACGCTCAATACCAGCGTACAAAAGGTCGTGCTGTACGGTTCAGGCAAAGAGAATATTGAATTCAAATATATGAACGATCGCGGCGATACCTCCGTACGCCGCCATCCGTTTGAAGGCGTGCTGCATAATATGGAGCGCCGTTATAAAGAGACGGAATCCAGCGCAGTACGCGAAGAGTTAGCTAAATTCATTAGCAATCGTCCCTGCGCCAGCTGTGAAGGGACGCGCCTTAAGCGCGAAGCGCGGCACGTGTTTGTGGAAAATACGCCGCTGCCGACCATCTCAGACATGAGCATCGGCCACGCGATGGACTTCTTCAACAACCTGAAGCTCTCCGGCCAGCGCGCGCAAATTGCCGAAAAAGTACTGAAAGAGATTGGCGATCGTCTGAAATTCCTCGTCAATGTCGGCCTGAACTACCTGACGCTCTCCCGTTCGGCGGAGACCCTCTCCGGCGGCGAAGCGCAGCGTATCCGCCTCGCCAGCCAGATCGGCGCAGGCCTGGTCGGCGTGATGTACGTATTGGATGAGCCCTCTATCGGTCTGCACCAGCGCGATAACGAACGCCTGCTGGGAACCCTTATCCACCTGCGTAATCTCGGCAACACAGTGATTGTCGTTGAGCACGATGAAGACGCTATTCGCGCCGCTGACCACGTTATCGATATCGGCCCTGGCGCCGGCGTGCACGGCGGTCAGGTCGTTGCCGAGGGTAAGCTGGAAGATATCATGGCGGTGCCGGAATCACTGACCGGCCAGTTCATGAGCGGCAAGCGTAAAATTGAGGTGCCGAAACAGCGCGTACCCGCGAATCCAGAGAAAGTGCTGAAGCTGTCCGGCGCGCGCGGTAACAACCTGAAAGACGTAACGCTGACGCTGCCGGTGGGGCTCTTCACCTGTATTACCGGCGTTTCAGGGTCGGGTAAATCCACGCTGATCAATGACACGCTGTTCCCGATTGCCCAGCGCCAGCTCAACGGTGCCACCATTGCGGAACCGGCGCCGTACCGCGATGTACAGGGTCTGGAACATTTCGATAAAGTGATCGACATCGACCAGAGCCCAATCGGTCGTACGCCGCGCTCCAACCCGGCCACCTATACCGGCGTCTTTACTCCGGTCCGTGAACTGTTTGCCGGCGTACCTGAATCACGTTCGCGTGGCTACACGCCGGGCCGCTTCAGCTTTAACGTGCGCGGCGGCCGCTGTGAAGCCTGCCAGGGCGACGGCGTAATCAAAGTCGAGATGCACTTCCTGCCGGATATCTACGTACCGTGCGACCAGTGCAAAGGCAAACGCTATAACCGCGAAACGCTGGAGATTAAGTACAAAGGCAAAACGATTCATGAAGTGCTGGATATGACCATTGAAGAAGCCCGTGAGTTCTTCGATGCGGTTCCGGCGCTGGCGCGTAAGCTGCAAACGCTGATGGACGTCGGGCTGACCTATATTCGCCTTGGCCAGTCGGCGACTACGCTCTCCGGCGGCGAGGCCCAGCGCGTCAAGCTGGCGCGCGAGCTGTCCAAACGCGGTACCGGGCAGACGCTGTATATCCTTGATGAACCGACCACCGGTCTGCACTTTGCCGATATTCAGCAGCTGCTGGAAGTACTGCATCAGCTGCGCGATCAGGGTAATACCATCGTGGTGATTGAGCATAACCTGGATGTCATCAAAACGGCTGACTGGATCGTTGACCTTGGGCCGGAAGGCGGAAGCGGCGGCGGAGAGATCCTCGTTTCCGGAACCCCGGAAACGGTCGCCGAATGCGAGGCTTCATATACCGCTCGCTTCCTCAAGCCCATGCTGAAGTAACCTCACCTGCCTCTTCTCGTCCCGGGAAGAGGCATCATTTCCTCTCATTTTTCTCCCGCTGATATTTTGTGATTTGCGGCCGCACGACATCTGTCATCAGATAGCGTCACGGCCATAAATTGCAGGATGCATCATGTCTTTCAAACACGGATTTTATCAATTCACTCTTATCGCGGCGCTATTGGTGACGACCGCCTGCAGCTGGGTAGACGGCTACAGCAATACGGCCCATCAGCAGCTATTGATGCTGGAACAGCGTCATCTGCAGTTCATCAGCGATGCGGCGACAGCGCCGGTCGACCAACGCTTATTAAGACAAGAGGATCGCCAGATTCGTCAGCTATTTAGCCTGGCATTAAGCGACGGTGATGCGCTGCGGCAGAATAATCTGCGCGTGCTGGAGAAGAATTATCAGCGGCTTTACACGCATGTTTCCCGCCAGGATGCAGCGCTGACGCCCTTCGCGGCCGGAGCTCTGGCGCAACAAACGGAATATCTTTATCAGCAGGCCATCAGCGGCGAACAGCTGCGTTCAGGGAGATAACCATGTCCATCATTAAAGAAGTCAGCGCCCAAGTGACCGGCGCAGGCGTGAATACGGCAGAATGGCTACAGCTTATGGAGGCGATAGTAAATGATGAAGACAGCGGCATTCGCGACGCCGGAATGCTCACGCTTCAGGCATTACAGGAGAAAGCGCGCGGCTGGTTAAGTCAGGACGACCTCATTCTGCTCCTCGAAGGGCAGCGCGATATTGCCAGCATTCGCGCCAGCAATGAACAGATCGCCATGCAGACGCACCTGCACTCCACGCTGCTTCGCCTGTTTGATGTGACCCTGCTGGCGCTGCTGGGGAGGATTTAACGCTATGGCAATAGTTTACGCTTAGCCTCGGAAAGAGAATCAAGCGCCTGCTGGTATGAAGCATCCACCAGGTAGTAAATTTGCGAATCAGGCAGGGAGCCATCCAGAAACACCGTACTCCAGTGGGCTTTATTAAGGTGTTTGCTGGGGCGAACATCGCGATGCTGCTGCCTTAGCAGTTCCGCAAGCTCGGGGCTGGTTTTTAACGATACCGCAGGCCGATTGTCCTCCACCTCTTTTACCATCGCAAACAGGACGTCCGCCGCTTTGATCTGCGTCGCTTTCCAGTCGCTATGTACGCTTTGTTCAGCGCCCGGCTTTGCCATGCAGTACTGCAATAAATCCGAAATTGTCATTTTTATTCCCCCATTAGCGTCGCGATGATATGGCGCGATCCGCCGTGAATACGATGCTCCCCTAGCCAGATCCCCTGCCAGGTCCCCAGCCTGACGCGTCCGTCCTGAACGGGCAGCATCAGCGATACGCCCAGCATCGAAGATTTAATGTGCGAGGGCATATCATCAGGACCTTCATAATCGTGTTCATACGGCGCATTATCCGGTACGGCATGCAGAAAATGTTGTTCCATATCGTAGCGGACGGTCGGATCGCAGTTTTCATTTAGCGTCAGGGAAGCAGATGTATGCTGGAGCAGCAAATGCAGCAGGCCAGTTTTAACTCCCGAAAGCTGGGGAATCTGGCTTAAAACCTCATCAGTGACCAGATGAAAGCCCCGAGATTTCGGGCCTAAGGTCAGAGTTTGCTGATGCCACATAAACCGCTCCTTTTACCGATCAACCTTCCTAAGTGTGCAGCAATAAGCGAAAAGGTAAAACCTCCGACGCGCTATTTTGCACAAAAAAACGGCAGCGCGTCGGCTGCCGTTTGAGCTAATGATGTTTACGCCGATGGATGGCTTAATATTCTGAATTCACAATGACCTCTTCGCCCTGAGCGCCCGCCATCGGCAGCGGTTTATAGGAGGAATTCGAGGCTCGCAATATACGGATCCCACGCGCGCCTACCTCTCGGGCGGCGGAGATATCGTTATCCGAATCGCCGTAGAAGACTTTGATCCCTTTCTCCTGTAGCCACTGCGTTTTGGTGTTCTGACCGGGCTTATCGCCAGCAAAAATAACCGGGTTCATATTCGCTGCCGGGATGAGAAAATCATCCTGTAGGGTTTTCGTTACCGTTTCGGTTTTGGTCTGGCTACGTCCGGTCACAAAATAGATGCTATCGCCGCGCTTCACGTGCATCGCAATCAGCTGGCGCGCCACCTCTTTCGGCATGCTGAATTCATCCCAGCCGTTGTTCATTTTTTCCCAGAACTCCGGATTTTTCAGGTAATCATCGCTGCCGGGGGAATAGGTTTTCTGCCCGCGCCAGAAGCCCGGGCTGGAAAACAGGACGGTATCATCAATATCAAAACCGACGGCCATCGGCTGGCGCCCCAACAGGCTATTTTCAATCTGGGCCACGGAAACCCAATGGATCGGCGCCTGTTCGGCGAGTTTCGCCATATTGGTGCCCGTCCACAGCGGCTGCGGTGTGGAAGCGCGAGCAACGACGGAGCTATTTAGCGTGAACAGTAAGCAGACGGCCCCAAAGGCCAGGGTGATCTTGCGCATATTTTTCCCTAAATAATCGAATCGTTATAATTTTCAATAATGTGTACGCTTATTAATGCATCAAGACCTTACCCCCCGCTGGCGCGGATAGGAAGATTTTTCTGCTCTGATGTCATATAAAAAGAGAATGATCACACTTCAGGTAGGGAATTACCCGCGTCATGATTTGACGCGGGCAAAAAAGGTCAGGAAAAACTTATATTACAGCAGCAAATGCCTGCGCGACGCGCCGCACGTTGCCTGAATTCAGCCCGGCTACGCACATACGGCCGCTGGCGATCAGGTAGACACCGAACTCATCGCGCAGGCGGTCAACCTGGGCTGGGCTGAAACCGGTATAGCTAAACATGCCGCGCTGCTTAAGCAGGTAGTCAAAATCACCGCCCGGCACCGTCTCTTTCAGCACATTCACCAGCTCGTGACGCATGGCCAGAATACGGGTACGCATCTCTTCCACTTCCGCCAGCCATGAGGCTTTCAGCTCGCTGTCGCCCAGTACCGCCGCCACGACCTGCGCGCCAAAGTTCGGCGGGCTGGAGTAGTTGCGCCGTACGGTCGCTTTCAATTGCCCCAGTACACGACCCGCGGTTTCTGCATCTTCACAGACGATCGACAGTCCGCCCACGCGTTCACCATACAGGGAGAAGATTTTCGAGAAGGAGTTGCTCACCAGCAGCGGGATCCCGGCGCGCGCAATGGCGCGGATAGCGTAGGCATCCTCTTCCATGCCGGCGCCAAAGCCCTGATAGGCAATATCGAGGAAAGGAATTAAATGACGCGCTTTCAGCACCTCAACGACGTCGTCCCACTGCGCATTGCTGAGATCGGCTCCCGTTGGGTTATGGCAGCACGGATGCAGCAGCACAATATCGCGCTCCGGTAGCGATTTGAGTTTTTCCAGGAACGCCTCAAAACGCACGCCATTGGTTTTATCATCAAACCATGGGTAAGTACTTACTTCGAATCCAGCCCCTTCGAATATCGCGATATGGTTTTCCCACGTCGGATCGCTAACCCACACCTGCGAGCCCGAGAAGTAGCGTTTCAGGAAATCAGCGCCGACTTTCAGGGCGCCGGAGCCGCCCAACGTCTGAATGGAGGCCACGCGATGTTGCGCCAGTACCGGATGATCGGCACCGAACAACAGCGGCGCGATAGCGTGACGGTAGGCGTTCAGTCCTTCCATAGGCAAATAGATTGAGGCGCCGTGCGGCTGAGCATTAAGGCGCGCCTCCGCTTCGGCAACCGCCTGCAGCTGCGGAATAATGCCGTCTTCGTTGTAATAAAGACCGATGCTGAGGTTTACTTTGTCACTACGTGGATCGTCTTTAAAACGCTCCATCAGGGAGAGAATGGGATCGCCAGCGTAGGCGTCAACTTTCTGAAACACGTGATGTTTCTCCAGGTTTACATGAGGCAAGTCATAACACAATAAACTGGATGCGAAAGAAGATCGAGGGGATGTTGACCTTCTTTATTCCCTATAGCATAAAGCCTCATAAACTGGAGCAGCACGACGTAAAAAAGGATAAGGAATTTATGGATAGCCCCCCGATTGCGGACGTTGATTTTACAATGCTCTGGAAGGAAAGCGGTTATACGATGAAAAATTACGTTAAACCCGCCTCTGATAATCGATTTATAACGCCGCAGACAAGGACAAACGCCATGACTCCCGAGATATTACTATTGCGTGGGAAAATCAATCAACTTTCTGAAATTACTGAATATATTGAGTTAGAACTCACAGATAACCCTCAATGGGAAGCGCCGTCTGATACCAGCTATTTAAATGAAAAAGATTGGGCTGATCCCGATATTGTTGACAACGTCAGGGCGATGCAGGCCACCAATAAACTTATCAGTTGGTTTGGTGAGGATAATGAGGGGTACGTGGGACTATGGCGTGGTCCGGATAATATTCCTCTGGAGCAGGCACAGGTGGTACGTCTGGATTCAGAAGGGCAATATGAACTGGTAGCAGACACCATCGCAAACTATCTGGCAATCAGTTGTGACGAAGACGAATTCCCACATATCCGCCAGTTACTCACAACCGCCGGGTTTAGCGTGGCGAATTCAATCGATGAGATTTGGCAACGCATTGATGACTCAATTGTTCAACCTAATGATTATCGTAACCGGCTTTATAACGACGCACGAATCCTACGCGGAGAAGACCCAATAGAATGAAGTGGCAGCCAGCAATTCTACGGAATAAGTCGGGATGGGCTGGTGGACCATGCCCCGGCAACGCTGCCAGGGCAAACGAGAAAGAACGTTAATCCACGTACTTCATCGACACCCGTGAAGTCAGGCGCGTAATAAGTTCGTAAGCACTTACTTTTGTGATTTCGGCAATACGTTCGACGGGTAAACCTTCGCCCCACAGCACGACCGCATCGCCAGCCTTATCCTGCGCTTCAGGCCCAAGATCGACGCAAATCATATCCATCGCCACGCGTCCGACAATCGGCACCTCACGCCCGTTAACCAGCACCGGCGTTCCGGACGGCGCGGCGCGCGGATAGCCATCGCCATAGCCCATCGCCACAACGCCTAAACGCGTATCGCGCTCGCTGATCCAGGTTCCGCCGTAGCCCACCGGCTCGCCGGCTTTATGCTCGCGGACCGCAATCAGGCTGGAGGTCAGGGACATCACCGGCTGGCAGCCAAAATCCGCGCCGGTGGATCCACCGTCGAGCGGCGACACGCCGTAGAGAATAATCCCCGGACGCGCCCAGTCGAAGTGCGACTGCGGCCACAGCAATATACCGCCGGATGCGGCGATAGAACGCAGCCCCGGTTTCCCTTCCGCGAAGGTGGTAAAGATATCCAGCTGACGTTCGGTCGCGCCGCACTCTGGCTCATCCGCACGGGCAAAATGGCTGACGATATTTACCGGCTGACGGACGTTTTTACACTGGCTCAGGCGCTGATAGAAGGCTTCGGCCTGTTCGGGCAGAACGCCTAATCGGTGCATTCCGGTATCCAGCTTCATCCATACGGTGATCGGTTCGGGTAAGTCGGCATCTTCCAGCGCCGCCAGCTGTTCCGGGCTGTGTACCGCAGTATGCAGACGCTGGGCGGAAATAATCGCCAGGTCAGCGGCCTCAAAGAACCCCTCCAGCAGCAGAATCGGCTGGGCGATACCGCCCGCGCGCAGGCGCAGGGCTTCTTCAAGACGGGCGACGCCAAAAGCATCGGCGTCCGGGAGCGTTCGCGCGGTCTCAAGAAGACCGTGTCCGTAGGCGTTCGCTTTCACCACCGCAACCAGTTTGCTGGCAGGCGCCAGTTCACGTAATCGTTGCAGGTTGTGTCGCAGAGCGCGGCGGTTAATGACTACAGTTGCCGCTTGCATTTGAATTCCTTAATAAAAGCATCTCCTAAATCCTTCGTGTTGCAGGAAGGCGACAAGCCTGAGAATCCCCGGGAGCTTAGTAAACTAAGTGACCGGGGTGAACAGGCGTAGTCAACGCATCTGCGGCATGAAGGATGACGGAGATTTATTCGTCGTCGTATTGTGGCCCAGCATAATTATCAAAACGCGACCACTGACCGTTAAACGTCAGGCGCACCGTCCCGATAGGACCGTTACGCTGTTTACCAATAATAATTTCGGCGATGCCTTTTAAGTCACTGTTTTCGTGGTAAACCTCATCACGGTAGATAAACATGATTAAGTCGGCATCCTGCTCAATGGAGCCAGATTCACGCAGGTCGGAGTTCACCGGGCGCTTATCCGCACGCTGTTCCAGGGAGCGGTTAAGCTGCGACAGCGCCACCACCGGCACCTGCAGCTCCTTCGCCAGCGCCTTGAGCGAGCGGGAAATTTCGGCGATTTCCAGCGTACGGTTATCGGAGAGCGACGGCACGCGCATCAGCTGCAGGTAGTCGATCATAATCAGGCCGATGCCGCCGTGCTCGCGGGCGATACGCCGCGCGCGTGAACGCACTTCCGTCGGCGTCAGGCCGGAGGAGTCATCGATATAGATGTTGCGTTTTTCCAGCAGAATCCCCATGGTGCCGGAAATGCGCGCCCAGTCTTCATCATCCAGCTGGCCGGTTCGAATACGGGTCTGGTCAACGCGCGACAGCGAGGCCAGAGAACGCATCATAATCTGCTCCGAGGGCATCTCCAGACTGAAGATGAGGACCGGTTTATCCTGCAACATCGCCGCGTTTTCCACGAGGTTCATCGCAAACGTCGTTTTACCCATCGATGGACGCGCGGCGACAATAATCAGGTCCGACGGCTGAAGACCGGCGGTCTTTTTATTGAGATCGTCATAGCCGGTATTGACCCCGGTGACGCCGTCATGCGGCTGCTGGAAGAGCTGCTCAATTCGCGCCACGGTGGCGTCGAGCACGTCGGCGATATTTTTCGGCCCTTCATCTTTATTCGCGCGGCTTTCGGCGATTTTAAAGACCCGGGATTCGGCGAGGTCGAGCAGATCTTCGCTGGTGCGGCCCTGGGGATCGAAACCGGCTTCGGCGATTTCATTCGCCACCGAGATCATCTCGCGTACCACCGCGCGCTCGCGGACGATATCGGCATAAGCGCTGATGTTCGCCGCGCTTGGCGTATTTTTCGATAATTCCGCCAGGTAGGCGAATCCGCCGACGCTGTCCAGCTGCCCCTGACGCTCCAGCGATTCGGCGAGCGTAATCAGGTCGATCGGGCTGCCCGACTCCTGCAGGCGCGCCATTTCGGTGAAAATATGGCGATGCGGGCGAGTATAGAAATCTTCCGAAACAACGCGCTCGGCAACGTCGTCCCAGCGTTCGTTATCCAGCATTAAACCGCCCAACACCGACTGTTCCGCTTCAATCGAGTGCGGCGGGACCTTTAACCCATCGAGCTGATAATCTCGCTCGCGGGGTTCAGTCTGTGGTTTGTTGAAGGGTTTATTTCCTGCCATAGTGAATGGAGTTACCGAGATAGTGAATGGGTCGAAAGATTACCACATTTCTGGAGGAAGCATGGCAACACGAATTGAATTTCACCAGCACGGAGGGCCTGATGTTCTGCAAGCGGTGGAGTTCACGCCGAAAGATCCCGCAGAGCACGAAATTCAGGTAGAGAACAAGGCCATCGGCATCAACTACATTGATACCTATATCCGCAGCGGCCTCTATCCACCGCCGTCATTGCCGAGCAGCCTCGGCACCGAAGCCGCTGGCGTCGTGAGCAAAGTCGGTAACGGCGTGAAGCATATTAAAGCCGGCGACCGGGTGGTCTACGCGCAATCGGCGCTGGGGGCCTATAGCTCCGTGCATAACGTACCTGCCGATAAGGCCGCTATTTTACCGGACGCCATCTCTTTCGAGCAGGCGGCAGCGTCGTTCCTGAAAGGGCTCACGGTTTATTACCTGCTGCGTAAAACCTATGAGATCAAAGCAGGCGAGCCGTTCCTGTTCCACGCGGCGGCCGGCGGTGTCGGGCTCATCGCCTGTCAGTGGGCCAAAGCGCTGGGCGCTAAGCTGATCGGTACCGTCGGCAGCGCGCAAAAAGCCGAACGCGCTAAACAGGCCGGCGCCTGGCAGATCATTAACTATCGCGAAGAGAATATCGTCGAACGCCTGAAAGCGATCACCGACGGTAAGAAAGTTCAGGTGGTTTATGATTCCGTCGGTAAAGATACCTGGGAAGCGTCTCTTGATTGCCTGCAGCGCCGGGGGCTGATGGTGAGCTTCGGCAACTCTTCGGGCCCGGTGACCGGCGTGAATCTCGGCATTCTCAACCAGAAAGGTTCGCTGTACGTTACCCGCCCGTCGCTGCAGGGCTATATCACTACGCGCGAAGAGCTGACGGAGGCCAGCAACGAGCTGTTCTCGCTGATCGCCAGCGGGGTGATAAAAGTGGATGTTGCGGAGAGTCAGAAATATGCATTGAGCGATGCCCGCCGCGCGCATGAGGTGCTGGAAAGCCGGGCGACGCAGGGCTCGAGTTTGCTGTTGCCATAGTTATGGCTTTTCCCTAAATGAGCCGGGCGACAGGAAGAGGGTAAGTGAATGAATCCCCAGGAGCTGACAACAGTAAGTGACAGGGGTGAATGACAAATCTGTCAGAAACAGATTTGAACGCCGCAAAGCGACGGTCCGTAAGGGCGAGTCTCATGGATGAGACGAGTCACTCAGCAACCAACGCCCCTGCAGCCTGAAGTATGACGGGAGAAGAAGAAAAGTTTAGGGCTTCCCCCTGGGAAGCCCTTACTTTTTTTGTTCGGCTGTATGTAGGGTACAGCTCGATGAATTCGTTAACGCGCTAATAGTGACAGATTTAATAAGCAAAGCCTACGCTGTTTTATGCAAAAATCTTCAGGTTGTGACATACCGCTCAATACCTTAGTAACGCCAGCGGTTATTACCGCGATAACGGTTCCCGGTTGGCGATTTTATCGCCCGAATCACCCACACCACGACTACGGCCAGCAGCAGCCAGGGCAGCAGCTTAATCATTAACGCAAACAAACCACCGACAAACATCAGCGCGGTCGCGACCACAATCGCGGCAATAATTCCCAGCAGTGAAACGCCGGTGACCAACAGCATGACAAAAAAGCCAATAACAAATAAGAGTTCCAGCATCGTCTTTCCCCTAAAGAAATGTAATCTACCTTGCTGGATATTACAAAAATCATGCCAAATATAAGTTATTGAATAAAAACAAAAACGCCCGACATGTCAGGTGCCAGGCGTGGTGAATTTGACCAGATTTTAGCGAAAAACTAACGCTTGTCGGCAACCAGTTTCAGCGCCTGTTCCAGTACGTTGATGTCCGCCCCGGCTTTATGCGCATTTTCGCTCAGATAGCGACGCCACTGGCGCGCGCCGGGAATGCCCTGGAAGAGCCCCAGCATATGACGCGTTACGTGCCCCAGGTAGGTTCCGTTACTCAGTTCGCGTTCGATATAGGGATACATCGCCCGGACCACGGAAACCGGGTCAGCATCGACGCCTTCCACGCCGAAAATCTCCCGATCCACCGAGGCCAGAATACCCGGATTCTGATAGGCCTCACGGCCTACCATCACGCCGTCCATATGCTCAAGATGCTCCTTTGCCTCTTCCAGCGACTTAATACCGCCGTTGATCGCCATGGTCAGATGCGGGAAATCGCGCTTAAGCTGGTAAACGCGTGGATAGTCCAGCGGCGGGATCTCGCGGTTCTCTTTGGGGCTCAGGCCTGAAAGCCAGGCTTTACGCGCGTGGATGATGAACATCTCGCATTCGCCTTTCCCGGATACCGTTTCGATAAAATCGCACAGAAACTCATAGCTGTCCTGGTCGTCAATGCCGATACGGGTTTTTACCGTAACCGGGATCGACACGACGTCGCGCATCGCTTTAATACAGTCAGCCACCAGCTGCGCGTTCCCCATCAGGCAGGCGCCAAACATACCGTTCTGTACGCGATCGGACGGACAGCCGACGTTGAGGTTAATTTCATCATAGCCGCGCGCCTGCGCCAGCTTTGCGCAGTGCGCCAGCGCAGCCGGATCGCTGCCGCCGAGCTGCAGGGCGACCGGATGCTCTTCCTCGCTGTAGGCCAGATAGTCGCCCTTACCGTGAATAATCGCACCAGTGGTCACCATTTCGGTATACAGCAGCGTGTGGCGCGACAGCTGACGCAGAAAATAACGGCAGTGTCTGTCGGTCCAGTCGAGCATGGGCGCGATGGAAAAACGGTGGGCAGCAAAAGCAGTAGGCGTTGATTCTGACATCATGGCGAATAAATAAGCATCCGGGTAAAAAGGGGCGCTACTATAGCACAAAGATAAACCACTGGCGCATAGCGTCGGCGCACCCCCTTTCCATTCCGCAATAAACGCTATCTTTTCCGCGGCTTGCCGTCGTGAGGGCCGAAAAACTGCGGCGGATGGTCAACCCAGCGATCCTGACGCGTAGCGGCATAGCCGGGGTTAAGCGGATAGTAGATACGATTAAATTTCTTGTTTGCCTCACCAACGACTAACAGGCGGACCTCCTGTTCGGTGTTATTGAGGAACGTGTGGCAAATACCGGTTCCGGCAGGAAAACCGACGCTATCCCCCGGCTCCAGCTTCCACAGGTAGCCGTTAATCCACACTTCCGGATAGCCTTCCAGCACGTAGATAAACTCTTCTTCGTCGCTTTCCGCATGTGGATAAGAAGTGCGGCGCCCGGGCGGCAGGCGCTCATGGTGGATCCCCAGGCGATTGAGCCGCAGACCGCGCGCCAGCGGCGCACCGATGGAGAAAAGCTCGGTACTGTCAGGGTAGGTGGAATCATCCGCCCCTTCCAGTTCACGCCAGTGTCGAATGCAATCAGGTCGTTTCATCGTTTTCTCCCGAAAATGAGATGCATCAGGTATAGCATAAGGGGGCAAGCCAGAGCGACCCCAGGAGCGTGACGGCTGGGACGAATTGACGCTGCCAAAGCGTATGTGACGCGAAGTGTGACGGGTATAGTCCGCCGGGTCTCGGCGTTTCATCGGTATCGTGATAAAGTAACAGTTTGAGATTCACGCAACCAGAGGACGCTCATGGATAAGACCACTTCGCAACAAATGCTAGCGCATGCTGAAAAGCTCTGCGCGCAGCGTGGCGTGCGCCTGACCCCGCAGCGCCTCGAAGTATTGCGTTTGATGAGCCTGCAGCAAGGGGCAATCAGCGCCTACGACCTGCTCGATCTCCTTCGTGAAAAAGAGCCCCAGGCTAAACCGCCGACCGTCTATCGGGCGCTGGAGTTTTTACTGGAGCAGGGGTTCGCGCATAAGGTGGAATCGACCAATAGCTACGTGCTCTGCCACCTTTTCGATCAGCCAACCCACAGCTCAGCGATGTTTATTTGCGACCGCTGCGGCGGCGTGAAAGAAGAGTGCGCGGAAGGCGTCGAAGATATAATGCATACGCTGGCGGCAAGAATGGGATTCGCGCTGCGCCACAACGTGATTGAAGCTCACGGCCTCTGCGCTGCCTGCGTCGAGGTCGAATCCTGCAGTACGCCGGGCCACTGCCATCACGACCATACCATCCAGATTAAAAAGAAAGCCCGCTGAGGCGTTAGCCGCAGCGGGAATCAAGGGTAGCAGTACCTCCATGTACCGATCGTGCAGGCAATAACAATGGGTTAAAACACGACGTTTTCGCTACCAGCGGTAGTCGTTTTTGGTTTCCCAATCGGTCACTTCTTTGTCTGCCTGGTCTTTTTCATATCCATAACGTTCCTGGATTTTACCGACCAGCTGGTCACGCTTACCCTCAATGACGGTCATGTCATCATCAGTCAGCTTGCCCCATTTCTCTTTCGCTTTGCCTTTGAACTGTTTCCAGTTACCGCCGATTTCGTCTTTATTCATCATGCATTCCTCATCGTTCGGTTATCGTTCGGTGAATGAACAGCCCGCTGTGTTTCGGACATGACTTAACTATAGATGAGTATTCTGAGTAAGATTTATTATTCGGAATCTTTAACCATCAGATGTACTAAATGCATTACGAAAACCAGGTTCCGCGCCGCCAGTGCCGCCGCCAGATCGCTGCCAGGGAAACGCCGCGCAGAGCGAGAAATACCGTCAGCGCCAGCCACAGTCCATGGTTACCGAGCGTGGGTACCGTCAATAGCGTCAGGGCAAACCCCGCCGCCGCCACCGCCATGCTGTTACGCATCTCCGCACCGCGCGTCGCACCGATAAACATGCCGTCCAGCAGGTAGCACCAGACGCCAATGACCGGCAGAATCATCTGCCAGACCAGATAGCGGTCGGCCAGCTGCTGCAGGGAAGGCAGCGAGGTCAACAACGCAATAATCTGTTCGCCGGCAAGTCCGTAAATCAGCGCAAACGCCAGCGCCACTATCCCTGACTGGCGGCAAGCCGCATGCCAGACAGCCAGCAGCCGGCTATCGTCGCGCGCGCCGTAGGCCTGCCCGGAGTGCGCCTCAACGGCGTAGGCAAAACCGTCCAGCGCGTAGGCGGTAAAGGTCAGCATCGTCATGAGAACCGCATTGACCGCGACGACATCGGCGCCGAGGCGAGCGCCAAATACCGTTACCGCACCGAAGCAAAGCTGTAGCAGCAGCGAACGCAGCATGATGTCGCGATTCAGCGCCAGCAGGCGACGTATATCGCCGCGCCAGGCGTTTTTTAGCATTAACAGGGAAACGCCGCGCAGCGCCAGCACGCGCCTTGCCATCAGCAGGCCGATAAAGAAAGTGGCGTATTCTGCCGTGACCGTTGCCAGCGCCGCCCCCTGCACGTTCATATGCAGACCCATCACCAGCCATACATCGAGCATAATGTTAAGAACATTGCCGACCACCAGCAGGATCACCGGCGCTCTGGCGTACTGCACGCCCAGCAGCCAGCCCAGCAGGACCAGGTTCGCCAGCGATGCCGGCGCGCTTAGCCAGCGGATCTCAAGGAAGCGTCTGGCCTGTTCGAGCACGGCTTCGCTGCCGCCGACGATGTGCAGCGCCAGGTCGATCAACGGCATCCGCAAGAGCACAATGGCCGCCCCGGCGGCCAGCGCCAGGCACAGCGGCTGCACCAGCGCACGCGCCAGACGCTGCGGATCTTTAGCGCCGTACGCCTGGGCCGTCAGCCCAGTGGTACTCATTCGCAGGAACAACAGCAGCATAAAGAGGAAACTGGTTGCCGTTGCGCCAACCGCCACGCCCCCCAGATAAACCGGGCTATCGAGATGACCAATAACGGCGGTGTCCACCAGCCCGAGCAGCGGAACGGTGATATTGGAGAAGATCATGGGCAGCGCTAAGCGCCACAGGGCTTTGTCGGCGGCGTTAAAAAACATGGAGAGAGTGCCAAAAAGAGGAAAAACGACGCAGCATCATGCATCAGATGATGCCGCGAGAGGAAGAGTTTACTGCCAGTTGCCGTTGCGAATAACGCCGACGGCCAGGCCTTCAATGGTGAAACTTTGTTGACGAAGATCCACCACGATTGGCGAAAATTCGCTGTTTTCCGGCAGCAGTTCGACGACGTTACCCTGCTTTTTCAGGCGCTTTACGGTCACTTCTTCGTCAATACGCGCCACAACTACCTGACCGTTACGCACATCCTGAGTTTTATGGACTGCCAGCAGGTCGCCATCAAGAATGCCGATGTCTTTCATCGACATACCACTGACGCGCAGCAGAAAATCGGCATTCGGTTTAAACATGGCCGGATCGACCTGATAGTGGCCTTCAATATGCTGCTGGGCCAGCAGCGGTTCCCCTGCTGCTACGCGGCCAATAAGCGGCAGGCCCGTTTCTTCTTCCGTCAGCAGACGAATACCGCGGGAGGCGCCGGAAACGATTTCGATTGCGCCTTTACGCGCCAGCGCTTTCAGGTGCTCTTCCGCCGCGTTTGGGGAACGGAACCCCAAGCGCTGAGCAATCTCCGCACGCGTCGGCGGCATGCCCGTCTGGCTGATATGATCCCGAATGAGATCAAACACCTCTTGCTGCCTGGTCGTTAACGCTTTCATTCCGCCCCCTGGGTGTATATACAGTTATGCTGTGAGTATATACAGCTAACGGTGATTTTGGAACCACATTTCACACAAAAATCAGGAGTTTCTTTTCGTTTTGCGAGCCGCTACGACAGGAGTTAGCGGTAATTTGCCCATAAAAGGGTTCCCCAGGTGATCAGCGCGATGACAATCGCCAGCAAAACCGCCGCAGAGCCCATGTCTTTCGCGCGCCCGGAAAGCTCATGATGCTCAGAGCCGATACGGTCCACGACCGCTTCAATCGCGCTGTTGATAATTTCAACTATCATCACTATCAGGACCGAGCCAATTAACAGCACCCGGGTAATGGCATCGACGTCTAACCAGCAGGCAATCACCACGGCAATGATGGCCGCGATGCCTTCCTGACGAAATGCGGCCTCGTTGACCCATGCCGCCCGGAATCCTTTCCAGGAATACCCTGCCGCTTTAATAATTCGGGTTAACCCAGTGGTATTATTGGCCATCAAACAAACCTTTTTATGTAAATGACGTCAATGAGTGTACGCGTTTGCCGCGTTACAACGGAAATTTTGCGCACTTTCTGTTATTCTTGCGGCGCATTTGCATGATTAACCAGAGGCTTCACATCGTCTATGTCTGGCTGGCAACGAATTTACTATAAATTACTGAATTTACCATTAAGGGCGCTGGTAAAAAGCAAGTCGATTCCGGCACAACCTGCTCAGGAGTTAGGCCTGGATACCTCGCGGCCCATTATGTACGTCCTGCCCTACAATTCGAAGGCGGACCTGCTGACGCTGCGCGCGCAATGTCTGGAGCATGAGTTACCGGACCCGCTGGAGCCGCTGGAGATCGACGGCGCCCTGCTTCCGCGCTACGTATTTATCCACGGCGGACCGCGCGTATTCACCTATTACACGCCGAAAGAAGAGTCTATCAAGCTCTTTCACGACTATCTGGATTTGCACCGTAATCATCCCGATCTTGATGTGCAAATGGTGCCGGTTTCAGTGATGTTCGGTCGCGCGCCGGGGCGTGAAAAAGGCGAGGTTAACCCGCCTCTGCGCATGCTCAACGGCATTCAGAAATTCTTCGCCGTTCTGTGGCTGGGCCGCGACAGCTTTGTGCGTTTCTCGCCTTCGGTCTCGCTGCGTAAAATGGCGGACGAACACGGCACCGATAAAACTATCGCTCAGAAGCTGGCCCGCGTGGCGCGTATGCACTTCGCCCGTCAGCGTCTGGCGGCGGTCGGTCCGCGCCTGCCTGCGCGCCAGGATCTGTTCAATAAACTGCTGGCGTCGAAAGCCATTGCCCGTGCGGTAGAAGACGAAGCGCGCAGCAAGAAAATTTCTCATGAAAAGGCGCAGCAAAACGCTATCGCCCTGATGGAAGAGATCGCCGCGAACTTCTCCTACGAGATGATTCGCCTGACAGACCGCGTGCTGGGCTTTACCTGGAACCGTCTGTATCAGGGCATTAACGTGCATAACGCCGAGCGCGTGCGCCAGCTGGCGCACGAAGGCCACGAGATCGTTTATGTCCCGTGCCACCGCAGCCATATGGATTATCTGCTGCTCTCGTACGTGATTTATCATCAGGGCCTGGTTCCGCCGCATATCGCCGCCGGTATCAACCTGAACTTCTGGCCTGCCGGGCCGATTTTCCGTCGCGGCGGCGCTTTCTTCATTCGCCGTACGTTCAAAGGCAATAAGCTCTATTCGACGGTATTCCGCGAATACCTCGGCGAGCTGTTCAGCCGCGGCTACTCCGTCGAATACTTCGTTGAGGGCGGCCGCTCTCGTACCGGACGCCTGCTGGATCCGAAAACCGGTACCCTGTCGATGACCATTCAGGCGATGCTGCGCGGCGGTAATCGTCCCATCACCCTGGTGCCGATCTACATCGGCTACGAGCACGTGATGGAGGTTGGTACCTACGCTAAAGAGCTGCGCGGAGCGACAAAAGAGAAAGAGAACCTGCCGCAGATGCTGCGCGGCTTAAGCAAGCTGCGTAATCTCGGCCAGGGCTACGTTAACTTCGGCGAACCGCTGCCGCTGATGGCCTACCTGAATCAACATGTGCCGGACTGGCGCGAGTCGATCGATCCTATCGAAGCCGTTCGCCCCTCCTGGCTGACGCCGACGGTAAATAACATCGCCTCAGACCTGATGGTACGCATTAACAATGCCGGTGCGGCAAACGCCATGAACCTGTGCTGTACGGCGCTGCTGGCATCGCGTCAGCGTTCCCTGACCCGCGAGCAGCTTACCGAACAGCTGGAGTGCTACCTCGCCCTGCTGCGCAACGTGCCGTACTCTGCGGACGCGACCACGCCTACGGCGTCTGCCAGCGAGCTTATCGACCACGCGCTGCAGATGAACAAGTTCGAAGTCGAGAAAGACACGATCGGCGATATCATCATTCTGCCGCGCGAGCAGGCCGTCCTGATGACCTATTACCGCAACAACATCGCCCATATGCTGGTGATGCCGTCACTGTTAGCCGCCATCGTCACTCAGCATCGTCGTATTACCCGCAGCGAAATATTGCGTCACGTCGAGATGTTCTATCCGTTCCTCAAGGCCGAGCTGTTCCTGCGCTGGGAAAAAGCGGAGCTGGCGGGCGTCGTCGATGCGCTGATTGCCGAGATGCAGCGTCAGGGGCTTATCGCCGTGAATGACGATGAGGTGAGCGTCAATCCGTCTCATGCCCGTTCCCTGCAGCTGCTGGCCGCAGGCGCGCGCGAAACGCTGCAGCGCTACGCCATCACCTTCTGGCTGCTGAGCGCTAACCCGTCAATCAACCGCAGTTCGCTGGAGAAAGAGAGCCGCACCGTGGCGCAGCGCCTGTCCGTTCTGCACGGTATCAATGCGCCGGAGTTCTTCGATAAGGCGGTATTCAGCACGCTGGTGCTGACCCTGCGCGACGAAGGCTATATCAGCGATACCGGAGATGCCGAGCCGGAAGAGACGTTGAAGATCTACCGTATGCTGGCGGATCTGATTACTTCTGATGTGCGTTTGACGATTGAAAGCGTTACCCAGGATGAAGCGTAACGTTTAAAGCGATATCCCGGCTTGCGCCGGGCTACCAGACCCTGCGGTTTAGTAGCCCGGCTAAAGCTTTTACGGCGCCAGCCGGGGAACCCCGCCACATTTACTACATATACCCCATCGCCAGGCCGAGAAACAGTACCAGCCCCACGTAGTTATTATTCATAAATGCCTTAAAGCAGCTATCGCGTTCGCGTTTAAATATCAGCTTTTGCTGCCAGACAAACAGCGCCGCGGCGATAAACAACGACCAGTAATATTCCCAGCCCAGCCCGCTCAGCCAGCCTACTGCCGCCATCAGACCCAGTACCGCCACCTGTAAAATACCGATGATTAAGCGATCGTTGTCGCCAAACAGAATCGCCGTCGATTTGATACCGATTTTGACGTCATCATCACGATCGACCATCGCATACTGGGTATCGTAGGCCACCGCCCACAGGATGTTGGCGAGGAACATCAGCCAGCAGCTGAGCGGCAGCGATTCGCTTACCGCCGAAAAGGCCATCGGGATCGACCAGCCAAATGCCGCGCCCAGCACCACCTGCGGCAAGTGGGTGTAGCGTTTCATAAATGGATAGACCCATGCCAGCGCCAGCGCCGCTATCGACAGCAGAATGGTCATGGTGTTCAGGGTCAGCACCAGCAGGAAAGAAAGCAGCACCAGCACGACAAACAGCGTTCGCGCCTCCTTTTCGCTGACGTCGCCGCTCGGCAGCGGACGACGGGCCGTCCGTTTAACGTGGCCGTCAAATTTACGATCGGCATAATCATTGACCACGCAGCCTGCGGCGCGCATTAACCAGACGCCGGCAACAAACACGGCGAGGATCCACAGCGGCGGTATCCCCGGCGTGGCCACCCACAGCGCCCACAGCGTCGGCCACAGCAGCAGCAGCGCGCCGATCGGTTTGTCAGTACGCATCAGGCGGTGAAACGCCAACAGCTTGTTCTGCGTCAGACTCCACTCCATTTCATTTTCCTCTCAATACAACGGCGATGCAGGCAAAAACAGCTCCGTCAGCAGCAGCGGTTTGCCGCTCAACCGGAGGCGGGAACGACGCCCCCAAAGCTCTGCATTACGACCAATTTCAATAAAATCGCGGGTTAGCGTCGATGACGTGAAGAGATAGCGGCCCAGCGGCGTTTGTCCCAGCTGTTGCAGCGCCAGTTCGGGGCCGCTCAGCGTCGACTCCGGCACGATAGTTCGGCCAGCAAGCCAGGGTTCGCCATTAGCGCAAAGGATAATTTCCCGCAGCCAGTAGCGGGATTCGACGGGTAACAGAGGCGCTTCATCTGCCAGCGCTTCGCGTCCAACAAAACCTTCGTTAACCATGATGACGCTAACTCGCTTCCCCTGTTGCTCAAAGCGTTTGGTCATTGAGTCTTCCAGCAATAGCCAGTCGCGCAGATGCGCGTGCAGCGGGGGCATTGCGGCAAAATAACGCAGCGCACGCAGTTGCGTAAGCGCAGGATGTGGCATGCCTGAATCTCCGGTACAAAACGTAAAGGTATTGTATCGCAGAATGGGGCATCGGGGGCGGGCAAACGTCAATATACGATCATCCGCGCAACAGCCCTGCAACAGAAGCTGCCGCGCGATAAAAAAAAGTGCGCCCTGACGGACGCACCTAAAGGCTGTGCCTAAACATCAGCATTGTGGGGAGACGGTCACCCCTTGCCTTTTACACTGCTGATAAAGGTGGAACGAGCAGATTTCGAACCAAGACGTTCAGCTTCGTTCATCAATTTCAGAGCCTTGTCGATATCGCCTTTCGCAACCGCCTGCTTAATGCCGTTATTGAAGTAAGTTTCGGTATCATCAAGCATCGGTTCGGTTTTCGCCGCTGGAGCCGGGGCCGGGGCGGCGACCGGCGCGCTATAGGCAGGAGCAGCGGTATTACCGACGGTAACAGGCCCCGGACCAGACGAACCGAACAGCGGGCCAACCAGCACGCTGGAGCCGGTAGAGGTTTTTACCTTCAGGCTGATGGTACCGTCGGTGACGTGTTTCGCGATGGGATCCGGAATATCCGGCACCGCATTGCCGGTGCCTTTGGCATATGCCTTCGCCGGATCGATTAATTTAGTGGTCTGCTGTAAATCCTGCGGCGTGGTAAAGACCAGCACATAAATTTTCTGCTGTCCCAGCGCCGGAGTCAGGCGCATTACACCCTCCAGACGATCTGAGCTCATCACGCCCGGTTCAAGATAAGTAAAGTAGCTGCTGGGGAAGAATGCAGATGGCGTCATATTCTGATCAAGAATCAGCACGTTCGGTGCATATACCGCAGCTTGTTTTTCCACTTCGCTGGTTAACGTAATATTGAGCTCGCCAATATTCGCCGGAACGCTGTATGCGGCGACCGGACCACTGATTCCGGGGACATTGAGCGTCTGCCCGGCCACGGCGAGCTTTGTGGTTTGCGTTTTGGATTGGTCGACTGGAGTCCAGGTGAGCTGCTGCAACGCGGAGGCCGGAATCGACGGCGCGGCAGAGGTGTTCTGCGGCACGAAATTAACATCAGCAAAACTGACTGCGGGTACGCAGGCCATCAGGCCGACGGACAGGCAGAGGGCAACGAGACTTTTCTTCATTTTCATTGTTATCACCTCAATTCCGATGGCCGAGCGGTAGCCAGGCAATAGCGCGCTGGGCCTAAGATAGAGGGGCTTGCGCCCCTCTTTTAGTTACGAACGGTCAGGCTCGATTACCACCAGATTTCCATCTGGGCACCGAAGGTCCACTCGTCGCTATCGCCACGGCTAAAGGTTTTAGCACTGGTGTCGTTATACGCTACGCCGCTATCGTTATAGCCCCATTTCTCATCCCATTTGGCGTACGTTGCGAATACGCGGATTGCCGGACGGGACCAGATGCTGTCACCAGCCTGCCACTGCTGGGCCAGGGTCACTTTATACTGGCTGTTACGATCGCTGGTGCGTTGAGATTTGACGTTGTCGTAGCCGATTTCCATCAGGGTGCTCATGATAGGCGTCCACTTGTACATTGGACGAACGCCGACGGTCCACCACTGGGTACCATTGTTGTTGTCGCGGTCGATATCCTGGTACATACCGACGTACATCAGATCCCAGCTATCGCCGAGAGAGATCGCACCGTGGTCCAGCACGCGCCACATAGATCCATCGTTATTAATGCTGCCACCCTGCGGAACACCTTTACCGCTGGAGGTCATAGAGTCAGTTGCATACTGCAGAACAAATTTGTTAAAGCCTTTCAGCATGCTCTGAGTATGCTCAGCGGTAAGCATCCAGCCGTCTTTGGAAGCGCCCGGCTGCAGAGAATAATCATCAGGGATGTTAGTGTGGCCGTAGTCAACGCCCAGCTCCAGCGTGCCGCCTGGGTTAGTTTCCAGACCGGCTAAACGCACGTCGAATACATCGTTCGGCACGATATTGTCGTAAACGCGATTACCGAACTGGTCGCGATCGGCGAAGGTACCGGAGCCGCCGGATTCAGAAGAACGCGTTGCTGCCAGAGAGAGTTTACCGAAGCCCAGATCGATGTTTTCAATACCCGCACCAGGACCAGAAATATCCCAGTAGTAGAAGTCGATCATATGAACGTCATGACGCTGGTAGAAGCGCTTACCGGCCCAGATGGTGGAACCTGGCAACCATTCGATCAGGTTTTTACCCTGCACGTTAGCTTCACGGAATGCCGGACTGGTGGATTCCCAGTCGTTCTGCTGCGACACAGAGTAGGCGACGTTAGTATCGAAGTAGAAGCTCTTATCACCTTCTTTCCAGACTTCCTGGCCCAGTTTCAGTTCCGCATAGGTTTCACATTCGTTACCAAGACGGTATTTGCTTTGAGCACCGGTTGCCTGGAAGCACTGTTGCTCACCGCCGCTGCCGGTCCAGCCGATACCAGAACGAGCATAGCCGTGGAAATCAACGGCCAGCGCCTGAGCAGACATAACGCCTGCCGCAACGGCGACCGCCAGTGGAAGTTTGCGCAGAGTAATCATCATTCTATCTCCTGAGATCATTGCTTTTCTTTGAACGCTTCGCCTGTTGTTGCGCCTGTTTATCGACGCTGCAGGGTGCACGTTTTTTTTAATGGGAAGCCTTACACGCCCGGCTCTTTATGCAGCCGACGACAAGCGGTGCCATCCTCACGGAATAAATGGCAACGCTCCGGCGGCAAACCGATGGCGAATGTGGCTCCCTCTTCTACCAGCACCACGTCGTTCTGGCGGTAAACCAGGTTCTGACGGATGGATGGGATCTGAATATGAATTTGCGTTTCGTGGCCGAGCTGTTCGACCACCTGGACTTCACCTTCGAGGGTGACGTCGGCAATATCGCTGGGCAGCAGATGCTCCGGACGGATACCTAAAGACATGTTGGCGCCAACCTGAACGCGGGCGCTGTCCACCGGCAGCCAGACCTGCTGGCGGTTCGGCAGCTCCACCTGCACCTGCTCAATAGCGGTAGCGGTGACTTTGACCGGCAGGAAATTCATCTTCGGCGAGCCAATAAAGCCCGCGACGAAACGGTCCGCCGGGTAGTGATAGAGTTCGAGAGGCTTCCCGACCTGCGCGACGCGACCGGCATCCAGCACCACAATCTTGTCGGCCAGCGTCATCGCTTCGACCTGGTCGTGGGTCACGTAAATCATCGTGCGGCCAAGGCGTTTATGCAGACGGGATATTTCAATACGCATCTGTACGCGCAGCGCGGCGTCAAGGTTTGAGAGCGGTTCATCCAGCAGGAAAACGCGCGGTTCAGCCACCAGGGTACGACCAATCGCCACGCGCTGGCGCTGGCCGCCAGAAAGCGCTTTCGGTTTACGTTCCAGCAGATGGGCAAGCTGCAGAACTTCCGCCACCTGGGTCACGCGCTGGTTGATCAGTTCTTTTTTGGCGCCGGCCAGCTTAAGGCCGAAAGACATGTTTTCCGCGACGGAAAGGTGGGGGTAAAGCGCATAAGATTGAAACACCATCCCGATACCGCGCTCGGCGGGCGGAACATCATTCATTCGGGTATCGCCAATCAGCAGATCGCCGCTGGTCACCGTTTCCAGCCCGGCAATCATACGCAGCAGGGTGGATTTGCCGCAGCCTGATGGCCCAACAAACACGACGAACTCCCCATCCTGGATTTCGAGATTAATATCTTTCGATACCACCACGTCACCCCAGGCTTTCGTTACATTTCGCAGCTGTACGCTCGCCATGCCCTTCTCCCTTCGTTACAACCTGTCACTTAACGACACATTCAAGATGGGCTGACTATGCGGCATTCATAAGTGGGGTAAATCCTCCACCCCCCGGCTTTTTTATGGGGGAGGAGGCGGGAGGATGAGAGATGACGTCTCGCCGCCGGGGGGGACGGGCGGATGCCGATTTCGTGATGTCGCCTGCAAAATTGGCCGCCTTTTTATGTGCGCCAGGACTCATAACCGGCATTTCTGCAATGGAGATCACACAAACGGAGGATGGGGCGTAGACATGGGGAGGATGGAAAGAGGTTGTTAAAAAAGGAAACTCATCATCGTTAAGCCACTCAAGTGTATCCACGAGCACATCACCAAATAGGACGGGTATATGAAAATCAAAACTGGCGCTCGCATCCTCGCGCTGTCTGCATTGACCACGATGATGTTTTCCGCCTCTGCCCTCGCAAAAATTGAAGAAGGTAAGCTGGTTATCTGGATTAACGGCGACAAAGGCTACAACGGCCTCGCTGAAGTGGGTAAAAAGTTTGAGAAAGACACCGGCATCAAAGTCTCCGTAGAACATCCGGACAAGCTGGAAGAGAAGTTCCCGCAGGTTGCCGCGACCGGCGACGGCCCCGACATCATTTTCTGGGCTCACGACCGCTTCGGCGGCTACGCACAGTCCGGTCTGCTGGCGGAAATCACCCCGGATAAAGCTTTCCAGGACAAACTCTATCCGTTCACCTGGGATGCGGTTCGCTACAACGGCAAGCTGATTGCCTACCCGGTTGCCGTTGAAGCGCTGTCGCTGATCTATAACAAAGACCTGGTAGCGAACCCGCCGAAAACCTGGGAAGAGATCCCGGCGCTGGATAAAGAACTGAAAGCGAAAGGTAAGAGCGCGCTGATGTTCAACCTGCAAGAACCGTACTTCACCTGGCCGCTGATTGCTGCCGACGGCGGTTACGCGTTCAAGTTTGAAAACGGTAAGTACGACGTGAAAGACGTGGGCGTAGATAGCGCTGGCGCGAAAGCGGGCCTGACCTTCCTGGTCGACCTGATCAAGAACAAACATATGAACGCCGACACCGACTACTCCATCGCGGAAGCGGCCTTCAACAAAGGCGAAACTGCGATGACCATCAACGGTCCGTGGGCGTGGTCTAACATCGATAAGAGCAAGGTTAACTACGGCGTTACCCTGCTGCCAACCTTTAAAGGTAATGCGTCCAAGCCGTTCGTTGGCGTACTCAGCGCCGGTATTAACGCCGCCAGCCCGAACAAAGAACTGGCGAAAGAGTTCCTCGAAAACTATCTGATGACCGACCAGGGTCTGGATGAAGTTAACAAGGACAAACCGCTGGGCGCGGTTGCGCTGAAATCCTTCCAGGAAAAACTGGAAAAAGATCCGCGTATCGCCGCCACCATGGCTAACGCCCAGAAAGGTGAAATCATGCCGAACATCCCGCAGATGTCCGCCTTCTGGTATGCCGTTCGTACCGCAGTTATCAACGCCGCTAGCGGTCGCCAGACCGTCGATGCCGCCCTGAAAGACGCGCAGGCTCGTATCACCAAGTAATACGGTTTCCCTTATTCCTTAGGGAGTAAGGTTTGTTGAATACGTTGTTACACGAAATCTTTCGCGCTACATCGAGGCGGCAAGGATGCAAATCCCCAGGCGCTTACATCCGTAAGTGACTGGGATGCGTATCCGCAGCCAACAAAGAGGTAGCGCGAAGGATAAAGTGTAAAGAGGATGATCCCCATGGATGTCGTGAAAAAGAAACACTGGTGGCAAAGTCCGCAGCTCACATGGTCTGTGATCGGCTTGCTGTGCCTGCTGGTGGGTTACCTTGTTGTTTTGATGTACGCCCAGGGGGAGTACCTGTTTGCCATCATGACGCTGATTTTAAGCTCGGTTGGCCTGTATATTTTTTCCAATCGCAAGGCCTATGCCTGGCGCTATGTTTACCCGGGTCTCGCTGGGATGGGGCTGTTCGTCCTGTTCCCGCTGATCTGCACTATCGCTATCGCTTTCACCAACTACAGCAGTACTAACCAGCTTACCTTTGAACGCGCCCAACAGGTGCTGATGGACCGTTCCTTCCAGGCGGGTAAATCCTACAACTTCGCGCTTTATCCGGCGGGAGATGAGTGGAAGCTGGCGCTGACCGATGGCGAGAGCGGCAAAAACTATCTTTCCGACGCTTTTAAATTCGGCGGCGAACAGAAGCTGGCGTTAAAAGAGGCTGATGCCCTGCCGGAAGGCGAACGCGCCACCCTGCGCGTGATTACGCAAAACCGCACCGCCCTGAACCAGCTGACCGCCGTCCTGCCGGATGAGAGCAAAGTCATTATGAGCTCCCTGCGTCAGTTCTCCGGCACCCAGCCGCTGTACGCGCTGGCCAATGACGGTACGCTGACCAACAACCAGAGCGGCGTGAAATATCGGCCGAACGCCGAGGTCGGTTTCTATCAGGCGATTAACGCCGACGGCAGCTGGGGCAGCGAAAAGCTCAGCCCGGGCTACACCGTGACCATCGGCTGGGATAACTTCACCCGCGTGTTCCAGGATGAAGGTATCCAGAAACCGTTCTTCGCGATTTTCGTCTGGACGGTGGTCTTCTCTGTTCTGACCGTGATTCTCACCGTTGCGGTCGGCATGGTGCTCGCCTGTCTCGTCCAGTGGGAAGCCCTGAAAGGCAAAGCGATTTATCGCGTACTGCTGATTCTGCCTTATGCCGTACCGTCGTTTATCTCAATTCTGATCTTCAAAGGGCTGTTCAACCAGAGCTTTGGTGAGATCAACATGATGCTCAGCGCGCTGTTCGGCATCAAGCCGGCCTGGTTTAGCGACCCGACTACCGCGCGCACCATGATTATCATCGTCAACACCTGGCTGGGCTATCCGTACATGATGATCCTGTGCATGGGCCTGCTGAAAGCGATTCCTGACGATTTATATGAAGCCTCGGCAATGGATGGCGCCACGCCGTTCCAGAACTTCTTCAAAATTACGCTGCCGCTGCTGATCAAGCCGCTGACGCCGCTGATGATCGCCAGCTTCGCCTTTAACTTTAACAACTTCGTGCTGATTCAGCTGTTGACCAACGGCGGGCCGGACCGGCTCGGCACCACCACGCCGGCGGGCTACACCGACCTTTTGGTGAGCTATACCTATCGCATCGCCTTTGAAGGCGGCGGCGGGCAGGACTTCGGCCTCGCGGCGGCTATCGCCACGCTGATCTTCCTGCTGGTAGGCGCCCTGGCGATTGTTAACCTGAAAGCCACACGTATGAAGTTCGATTAATTGGAATAACCAGGCGTCATTGGCGCGGGCAGTTTGAGCTCGGCCAGCCCGCAAGAACCGGAGCGTACACGTAGTACGTGAGGATTCTGAGCACTGCCCGAGTTCAAAATGACAAGCAAAATAGCCTGGAGCGGTATCAAGGGGAGTAAAAATATTATGGCTATGGTTCAACCCAAATCTCAGAAGCTGCGTTTATTAACAACGCACCTTCTGCTGCTGATTTTTATCGCGGCGATTATGTTCCCGCTGCTGATGGTCATCGCTATCTCGCTGCGCGAAGGGAACTTCGCCACCGGTAGCCTGATTCCCGAAAGTATCTCCTGGGAGCACTGGCGGCTGGCGTTAGGCTTCAGCGTCGAACACGCTGACGGCCGCGTCACGCCGCCCCCCTTCCCGGTTCTCCTGTGGCTGTGGAACTCCATCAAGGTGGCCGGCATTACCGCCATTGGCATCGTCGCGCTCTCTACAACCTGCGCTTACGCTTTTGCCCGTATGCGCTTCCCGGGTAAAGCCACGCTGCTTAAAGGAATGCTGATTTTCCAGATGTTCCCCGCGGTTCTGTCGCTGGTCGCGCTGTATGCCCTGTTTGACCGTCTCGGCCAGTACGTACCGTTCGTTGGACTGAATACCCACGGCGGCGTGATCTTCGCCTATATGGGCGGTATCGCGCTGCACGTCTGGACAATCAAAGGCTACTTCGAAACCATCGACGGCTCGCTGGAAGAAGCGGCGGCGCTGGACGGCGCGACGCCATGGCAGGCTTTCCGCCTGGTGCTGCTCCCGCTATCGGTACCGATTCTGGCGGTGGTGTTTATTCTGTCGTTCATCGCCGCGATTACCGAAGTGCCGGTGGCCTCTCTGCTGCTGCGCGATGTGAACAGCTATACCCTTGCGGTCGGAATGCAACAGTATCTCAACCCGCAGAACTATCTGTGGGGCGACTTTGCCGCCGCGGCGGTGCTCTCCGCCATTCCGATTACCGTAGTGTTCCTGCTGGCCCAGCGCTGGTTGGTTAACGGCCTGACCGCAGGAGGAGTGAAAGGTTAATTTTCATCGTTAGATACTCTAATTAATTCGAGTTGTCGAAAGGCGACAAGCCCGATAATCCCCAGCAGCATAGGTAACTATGTGACTGGGGTGAGCGGGTGCAGTCAACGCATCAGCAACTTGAAGTATGACGAGTATACCCGCCCCAAATTTCAGAGGAGGGATGACGGTTTCGCGGTAATGCACGACCCCAACCGGGCATTACCGCCGTCGCCCTCAGCTGAAAAAGTAAGGCAAATGCCACTGCTATCCTCAACTGGACCCTACATAAATTCTATTTGTGACTGTTGGTCAGCGGCCCTGGAGGCCGCTTTTTTTTATTCGCGTTTCAGGTACCCGACGTCTCGCAATGAAACTCCCCCTTGCGCGAAAGTCCAGAAGTTCGCAGGCAAAGTGCTGAGCGTTAGCCACCCGCAGCGCCTTGATGCAGCGGCACCCACCCACCAACGTCTCTTCCGAAGAGAGATAGTCTGCCACTCTTTTAAAGAAATTTATTATGTTATTTTGCATTTAGGTTACGATTATTTTCTTTTGCGCGATTCATCACTGCAATTTCATTTACCGCTGTTCTTTTAACAATTAAATAGAGTTGAGATCACATAAAGAATATAACGTAATTGCAATATTAAATTTGATAATTGCCATCCCCGGGTGATGAATACACCATCATTATTACCGATAAGAAGAAATGTGTATTTAAGGCTGGTCAGGATGAATACCCAATATAATTCAAGCTATATCTTTTCGATTACGTTAGTCGCCACGTTAGGAGGACTATTATTTGGCTACGATACCGCAGTCATCTCCGGTACGGTAGAATCCTTAAACACTGTTTTTGTGGCTCCGCAAAATCTGAGTGAATCTGCCGCCAACTCATTGCTGGGCTTCTGCGTTGCCAGCGCCTTGATTGGCTGCATCATTGGAGGAGCGCTTGGCGGCTATTGTAGTAACCGTTTTGGCCGCCGGGATTCGCTAAAAATTGCCGCGCTTCTGTTTTTTATCTCCGGTATCGGTTCGGCATGGCCTGAATTAGGTTTTACCCCGATAAATCCTGATAACGCGGTGCCAGTTTATTTAGCCGGATATGTACCACAATTCGTTATTTACCGCATTATTGGAGGCATTGGCGTAGGTTTAGCATCAATGCTTTCACCGATGTATATTGCGGAACTGGCGCCGGCAAGCATACGAGGAAAACTGGTTTCCTTTAACCAGTTCGCGATTATTTTTGGGCAGCTATTGGTTTACTGCGTTAACTATTTCATTGCAAAATCAGGTGATGCTAGCTGGCTGAATACCAATGGTTGGCGATATATGTTTGCCTCAGAATGCATTCCCGCACTGCTGTTTTTAGGGCTACTGTATACCGTACCGGAAAGCCCGCGCTGGCTGATGGCGCAGGGCAAACAGGAACAGGCGGAGGGTATTCTGCGCAAAATTATGGGCAGCAAGCTCGCCGTCCAGGCAATGCAGGAGATCAATCTGTCACTGGAAAATGGCCGTAAAACGGGCGGTCGTCTGCTGATGTTTGGCGCAGGCGTCATTACTATCGGCGTTATGCTGTCTATATTCCAGCAGTTTGTCGGCATCAACGTCGTGCTCTACTACGCTCCGGAAGTCTTCAAAACGCTGGGAGCCAGCACTGATGTCGCCCTGCTGCAGACCATTATCGTGGGCGTTATCAACCTGACTTTCACCGTTCTGGCCATCATGACGGTTGATAAATTTGGCCGCAAGCCGCTGCAAATTATTGGCGCACTCGGGATGGCGCTTGGCATGTTCAGCCTCGGCACCGCCTTTTATACTCAAGCATCCGGTTTGGTGGCGCTGCTGTCGATGCTGCTTTACGTCGCCGCATTTGCCATGTCCTGGGGCCCGGTTTGCTGGGTGCTGCTGGCAGAAATCTTCCCTAACGCGATTCGCGGCAAAGCTCTCGCCATTGCGGTTGCCGCGCAGTGGCTGGCGAACTACTTTGTCTCCTGGACCTTCCCGATGATGGATAAAAACTCCTGGCTGGTTGCCCATTTTCACAACGGTTTTTCCTACTGGATTTACGGTTGTATGGGAATTCTGGCGGCGATGTTTATGTGGAAATTTGTGCCGGAAACGAAAGGCAAGACGCTGGAAGAACTCGAAGAGCTGTGGGCACCCGCAGAAGAGAAAACGCTTCAGGCCTCTATCAGATAATAACCACAGCACGCCGCTACCGGAAGCGGCGTGCTGTCTGTTTACTCGCGTTTCAGTCGGTTGGAGTTACACAGCCAGAGCGTAATCACCAGAATCAGGATCGCGGCGGAGTAAATCAGCACCGCCATGGGCGACTCATGATCGATGATAATCAGGCGTACGATGGCGGTGATGCCGATATAAACAAAGTAGCGTAGCGGGAAGTGAAATCCCGATTCAAAGTACTTCACAATCAGCGCGATAAACTCGAAATAGAGGAAGTAGACCACCAGCCCTTCCACCAGCTTGTATTTACTGACAGGTTCAGGGGTAAACAGGACGTGCGCCAAATGCAACGTCTCTTTACCGAGGAATACGATCAGAATGACCCCCAGGCACAGCAGGCCAAGATTCAAAACGGTTTGCATGGCGGTTGCAATAAAACTCACCAACGGACGATAAACCGGCGGCATAGGTACTCCTCATCATCATGATTTACTGTGACCTGTATAACGCAAAAGTGTGATCCAGATCTACATTTGTTGCCCCCTTCTCCCCACTGCCCGCCTTGCTCGTATACGACGAAATACGTAAAAAGAGAAAATCTTACTTTCGTCATCGCTGTGAGGCGGTTAACTAAATCCCTTTTTATGTTCAAAAAACAGAATATAAATACTCGGTAAATCAGTTAATTAACCATAATAAGATCACAGTTTTACATTCTTTTAATAAGCGAAAATTTTTCTCTTTAATGCATAAATAACAGGGTTATTAGAGTAAGTTTTTCCTTCAGAATTATCTTAGGATACTCGCCAGTTAATAACCCACAATTAGCGGATTGATTTAAAATATGATTAATGAACGCGCATCCATTTTTATAAAATGGCTAAAACAAGAAGTGGCTCCGGCATTAGGTTGTACCGAACCCGTCGCTATTTCTTTTACTACCGCTTACGCTGCGAAACATTTAGATACGGCCTGTCAAAGTATTAACGGTTTTATTTCTGCGAATCTGTACAAAAACGCGACGGGCGTAACTATTCCAGGAACATCCGTTAGCGGTGTCGCGCTTGCCGCCGCCATTGGCGCTTTTGGCGGCGATGCCGATAAGGGTTTAAAAACGCTGGAGGGGATTACCCAGCAGCATGTCGAATTAGCGCAAAAGCTAATCGCCGATGGCCAGGTTAATATTCGCGTGGAAGATACTCCCGATTTTATCCATCTGGATCTGACCCTGACCGGTGGCGAAAAGAGCTGCCGCGTGGTAGTTAAAGGCACGCATACCAATATCGTTGAACTTTATATTAATGGCGAAGCGCAGGCTTTGGCTAATAAACAGAATACGGTAACGCAGCAGGAAGCGTTAGAAACCTTTTCGCTTGTCGAAGCCTTCAATTTTATAAGCGAAGTCGATTTTGCCGACATCGAATTTATTCTCGAAGCCGCCCGCCTCAATTCGGCGCTGGCAAATGAAGGCAAGAGCAAGAAATATGGTTTAAACATCAATGGTACCTTCTCTGATGCAGTAAAAAAGGGTCTGCTCAGCAACGACCTGCTCAGTAAAGTCATCATCAATACCGTCGCCGCATCCGACGCGCGGATGGGCGGCGCTCCCGTCGTCGCCATGTCAAACTTTGGTTCCGGTAACCAGGGTATCGCCGCTACCATGCCGGTAGTGACGGTCGCGGAGCATCTTAATGCCGATGAAGAGACGCTCGCACGGGCGCTCGCGCTCTCCCACCTGACCGCGATATCGATCCACTCCCGCTATACGCGTCTGTCCGCGCTATGCGCGGCGTCTACGGCAGCAATGGGAGCAGCTGCCGGGATGGCGTGGCTATTTACTCGCGATATGGAAACCATTAACACCGCGATTATTAATATGGTCAGTGATATTACCGGTATGATTTGTGACGGCGCTTCTAATAGCTGCGCGATGAAAGTTTCATCCGTCGTGTCCAGCGCATTTAAGGCTGTATTGATGGCCATGCAAAATAGCTGCGCAAGCTCTAATGATGGGATCGTTTGCGCTGACGTTGAGCAAACGATTAATAATCTCTGTCGTCTGGTTGTTAAGCCCATGGTCTATACCGACAAAGAAATTATCAACATCATGGTTGCTAAATAATCATTAACTAATCTTTCCACGTACCTTACATAAATAATTAATTTCTTAAATAACAGATATTGCTTATGAACAAAAAAGTTATCCTACGGGGCGCCAGCGCCATTCTTCCCTTGTGTATCGGCGACTTTCCCTTTTCATTTATCGTCGGCGCGCTAAGCGTGAGCGCCGGAATGAGCGTCTGGCAAAGTACGGTCTGGTCCACCATTGTTATTGCGGGTTCAGCACAAATGCTGGCGTTGAATATGCTCAAAACCGGGGCGAGCCTCGGGGTAATTATATTCACCACGCTGATTATTAATCTCCGTCATATACTTTACAGCGCATCAATTTCCAGTACCGTACGCGAGGCGTCCTTTTTTAAAAAATGCTTTATGGCCTATGCTCTGACCGATGAGGTGTACGCCACGACGGTGAAAGAGATGGAGGAGAATAAAAAGGATAAATATCTGTTCTACTCTTCAGCCATGCTGACATTTTGGTTCGCCTGGGTTTTAGCCGATTTCCTTGGCGCTCTGGTTGGCGCCTCATTTCCACATATTGAAAAATACGGTCTGGACTTCGCGATGGTCGCCGCCTTTATCGCCATCGTCGTTCCGCAAATCAAGAGCCAGGCCTGTACCGTCGCCGCCATTGTGGCTGCCGTATCCGGCGTACTTTTGGTCGTGCTGCCCTATTCGTTAGGCATTGTCGTCGCATCCGTATTGGGCGTAATGGCGGGCCTGAGCGTCGATCTCGCCGAAGAGCGTAAACAAGCGCAGGCCGCCGCTAAACTCTCTCTCGAAGGAGCGCTGGAAAATGAGTAATAGCTTTTTTATCGCCCTGACGCTGGGTATGGCCGCCGTGACCTTTCTTATTCGCTTCTCGTTCATTGGTCTCGCCGGGAAAATCCAGATGTCGAACCGGGTCAGCAAAACGCTGCGCTTTGTGCCGGTGACTGTTCTGCCAGCCATCATCACGATTCAGATCCTGAGCGTGAACTCCAGCATGGAGTTTGATTTAAAAAACCCGAAAGTCATCGCCGCGATTATCTGCACGCTTGCCAGCTTCCGACTGGGGCTGGTCTGGGTCGTCGTCAGCGGCGTTGGTTCACTGGTTTTACTTAACTATTTCATGTAACCACTTATCAAGAGGAATCAACAGAATGATTATTTCCACCGCGTCCGCGCCTGCCGCCATCGGTCCGTATGTTCAGGGGGTAAACCTGGGTACCATGACGATGACCTCAGGGCAGCTCCCGGTTAATGCGCAAGATGGCACCATGTCTGACGACATCGCTGTGCAAACGCGCCAGTCGCTGGAAAACGTTAAGGCTATCGTGGAAGCGGCGGGCTTGCAGGTGAAAAATATTGTTAAGACGATGGTTTTCGTCAAGGATCTGAACGATTTTGCCACCATCAACGCGGTCTATGAAGCGTTCTTCGTTGAACACAACGCGGCGTTTCCAGCCCGCTCCTGCGTTGAGGTCGCCAGACTGCCTAAAGATGCGGGTATTGAAATCGAGGCCATCGCCGTCGCCTGATCCCCAGCCGGAGGCTCTCCTCCGGCATCTTCTCCTCCCCCACTTTTGAGGTTTACCCGCAGCGAACTTTACGGGCAAAATATCGCCACTTCTTTGCGAGGAACGCAGAATGCTAAAGATTCGTCTTGCACGTCCGGAAGATGCGGCTTTACTCAACGATATGGCGAATGCCAGCTATCGTCATCACTTTACCCACCTCTGGCATAACGCCGATGAAATGGAGCGCTACCTGCAGCAAGAGTATGCCGTGGCCTCACTGGAGCGCAGCCTGGCCGATACGCAGTGCTGCTGGTTAATTGCTGAGGCAGAGGAGCCAATCGGCTTTGCTAAATACGCCTGCCGCCAGGACATCAACCCCGAAGGTCCAACCGGTACGCTATTGCATAAGCTCTATCTGTTACCTGCAACAACGGGCCATCGCTATGGCGAGCAGCTTTTTCACGCCGTCGAGAAGCGAGCAAAAGTTGCCGGTGAACGCTGGCTCTGGCTGGAGGTGCTCGCCGCGAATACCCGCGCCCGCCGTTTTTATGAACGTCAGGGAATGCAGCACGTAAAAGATGTCATCTTTCATTCTGCGACCCAGCAAAGCACATTACACATTTTGGCTAAACCGATCTGAGAGGCAGCATGCATACCCTTCGTGAAACCGCCATTCGCAACGTCGCCAGCGGCGAAAACGTGGTGATTTACCAGCCCGCCAACCTCTATGACTGCACGCTAGGCGATAACGTCTTCGTCGGCCCCTTCGTTGAAATCCAGGGCCATACCCGCGTTGGCAGCGACAGCAAAATTCAGTCCCATACCTTTATCTGCGAGTACGTGACCATCGGCGAACGCTGTTTTATCGGCCACGGCGTGATGTTCGCTAACGATATGTTCCGCGACGGCAAGCCCAACGCCGACCGCGAAAGCTGGGGAAGAATCATCATTGGCAACGATGTGTCTATCGGCAGCGGCGCAACCATTCTGGCGGTCAGCATTTGCGATGGCGTCGTGATTGGCGCGGGCAGCGTGGTGACAAAATCCATTACAGAGAAAGGCGTGTGGGCAGGAAACCCGGCAAAACTGCTGCGGCGGCTATAAAAAATGCCGGCCACCTGGGCCGGCATTGACAACGTTTTAGCGATTATGCGCGCCAGGATTTATAGCGGTTAATCAGGCCGTTAGTGGAGCTGTCGTGGCTGCTGACTTCAGAACCATCCTTCAGCTCCGGCAGGATGCGGTTCGCCAGCTGTTTGCCCAGCTCAACGCCCCACTGGTCGAAGGTGAAGATGTTCATAATCACGCCCTGGGTGAAAATCTTATGTTCATACAGGGCAATCAGCGCGCCCAGACTGAACGGCGTGATTTCACGCAGCAGGATGGAGTTAGTCGGCCGGTTGCCTTCAAACACTTTGAACGGCACCACGTGTTCCAGCGTCGCGGGATCTTTACCCTGATCGCGATATTCCTGTTCAACCACTTCGCGGGGTTTACCAAACGCCAGCGCTTCGGTCTGCGCAAAGAAGTTAGACAGCAGCTTCGGATGATGGTCAGACAGCGGGTTATGCGTAATCGCCGGAGCGATAAAATCGCACGGCACCATTTTGGTCCCCTGGTGAATCAGCTGATAGAACGCGTGCTGACCGTTGGTGCCCGGCTCGCCCCAGATGATCGGGCCCGTCTGGTAATCCACGGCGTTGCCGTTACGGTCAACGTATTTACCGTTGGATTCCATGTTGCCCTGCTGGAAGTAGGCGGCAAAGCGGTGCATATACTGGTCGTACGGCAGAATCGCTTCGGTTTCAGCGCCGAAGAAGTTGTTGTACCAGATACCGATCAGCGCCAGCAGCACCGGCAGGTTTTTCTCAGCCGGCGTGGTGGAGAAGTGTTTGTCCATCGCGTGCGCGCCGGAGAGCAGCTCGACGAAGTTGTCGAAGCCCACGGACAGGATGATGGACAGGCCGATAGCAGACCACAGAGAGTAACGACCGCCAACCCAGTCCCAGAACTCAAACATATTGGCGGTATCAATACCGAATTCACCTACCGCTTTACCGTTGGTGGAGAGCGCGGCGAAGTGTTTCGCTACGTGTTTCTCATCGCCAGCGGTCGCCAGGAACCAGTCGCGCGCGCTGTGGGCGTTGGTCATGGTTTCCTGGGTGGTAAAGGTTTTCGACGCCACCAGGAACAGCGTGGTTTCCGGGTTCACCGTTTTCAGCACTTCGGCGATATGGGTACCATCGACGTTAGAAACAAAGTGCATATTCAGGTGATTTTTGTACGGACGCAGCGCTTCGGTCACCATGAACGGGCCAAGATCGGAGCCGCCGATACCGATGTTCACGACGTCGGTAATCGCTTTACCGGTGTAGCCTTTCCAGCTACCGGAGATAATAGCTTCAGAGAAGGTTTTCATCTTCTCAAGCACGGCGTTCACTTCCGGCATCACATCTTTGCCATCAACCAGAATCGGAGTATTGCTGCGGTTACGCAGCGCAACGTGCAGCACCGCGCGATCTTCCGTGCGGTTAATCTTCTCGCCGGAGAACATGGATTTAATGGCGTCAGCCAGGAAGGTCTCTTTGGCCAGATCCTGCAGTTTGGCCAGCGTCTCTTCGGTGATGCGGTTTTTGGAAAAATCCACCAGCATCAGATCGTCGAACGTGGCGGAGAATTTAGAGAAACGGTCGCTATCTTTCGCGAACAGATCCGCGATGGTAACGTCTTTCATTTCATCAAAGTGTTTCTGTAATGCCTGCCAGGCAGAGGTCTGCGTTGGGTTGATGTTTTTCATTAGCAATACTCTTCTGATTTGAGAATTGTGACTGCGGTCGATTGTAGCGCCGGTGACGAAAAATTGTGATGATTTTTATGTTATGCCGATGATACGCGTCAGAAATTGGGGCAATTTGAGGCAAAACGTCCCTGATAGTATAGACATCATAAGGCTTTTTTCTGTCAGCGACCCGCGCATGAAAAATCCGCATAACCCTGACGTTGACATACTTCGCCTGAACCCTTTATATAACGGCAGTACCTACATATACGTAGGTAGGTATGGATCGCGCATTTCACGCTACAGCGAAAGGGTATTGCAGGGGGGTATAATGTCCCGCGTCCCCCTGGCAAAGTGAAAGACGTCGGTAATTGCCAGAAGAGGTGCGTTGCCCAGGTAACCGTATTGGAGGAGCCAGTCCGGGGAAAATACGTGAGGGGGAGCAACGCCGAGGTGAATAAGCGTCTGGTTACGCTCATCACCGGCCACAGGGGCTGAATCCCCTGGGTTGTCACCAGAAACGTTCGCAGTCGGGCGTTTCATACTCGCCATCTGATGCGCTGCATCGGCAAGCGGGTCTACAAGGTGGAGCACTTCTGGGTGACATCGTAGTTTGTTTATCGCTCTGCGCCCACCCTGTTTTTCGCTCTTCCCTTGTGCCATGGCTGAATAATTTGGCCTGGCTTATTAAGACATTTTGTTGCAATCCGGCTGCGTCCAGCCCCGCCAGGATTGGTTGTCAGGAATCGTTTTAATAAGTCAGGCCCCCTGACACGAGGTTGTTATGACAGACTTAGTTGTAGCCAAATTCGGCGGTACCAGCGTTGCCGACTTTGATGCCATGAACCGCAGCGTAGACGTCGCGCTGCTGGATGCCAATACCCGCGTGGTGGTGCTTTCCGCCTCGGCTGGCGTGACCAACCTGCTGGTCGCCTTAGCGGAAGGGCTGGAACCTGGCGAACGTTTCGCAAAGCTCGATGCCATGCGGCAAATCCAGTTCAATATTCTGGAGCGTCTGCGTTATCCGAACGTAATTCGCGATGAAATTGAACGCCTGCTGGAAAACATCACCACCCTGGCGGAAGCCGCCTCCCTGGCCAGTTCAAGCGCGTTAACCGACGAACTGGTCAGCCATGGCGAACTGATGTCCACTCTGCTGTTTGTCGAGATCCTGCGCGAGCGCGGTATCGCCGCCCAGTGGTTCGACGTGCGCAAGGTTATGCGCACCAACGATCGCTTTGGCCGCGCGGAACCGGATATCGCCGCCTTATCTGAACTCACCGAGCAGCTTCTGGCTCCGCGTCTGGCGGAAGGCCTGGTGATCACCCAGGGCTTTATTGGCAGCGAAGCGAAAGGCCGTACCACCACGCTTGGCCGTGGCGGCAGCGACTATACCGCCGCGCTACTCGGCGAAGCGCTAAACGCTACCCGCGTCGATATCTGGACCGATGTTCCGGGTATCTATACCACCGACCCGCGCGTTGCGCCGGCGGCCAAACGCATTGACGTTATCGCCTTTGAAGAAGCGGCGGAAATGGCGACCTTTGGCGCGAAAGTGCTGCATCCGGCCACCCTGCTTCCCGCCGTACGTAGCGATATTCCGGTATTCGTCGGCTCCAGCAAAGAGCCAAAAGCGGGCGGCACGCTGGTGTGCAAAAATACGGAAAATCCGCCGCTGTTCCGCGCGCTGGCGCTGCGCCGCAAGCAGACTCTGCTGACCCTGCACAGCCTCAATATGCTGCACTCGCGCGGTTTTCTGGCCGAGGTATTCAGCACGCTGGCGCGTCACAGTATCTCCGTTGATCTGATCACCACTTCTGAAGTGAGCGTGGCGCTGACCATGGATACCACCGGTTCGACTTCGGCCGGCGACACCCTGCTCACCCAGTCGCTGCTGACCGAACTGTCCTCGCTGTGCCGCGTTGAGGTTGAACAGGACCTGGCGCTGGTTGCCATCATTGGTAACGAACTGTCGAAAGCGTGCGGCGTCGGTAAAGAGGTGTTTGGCGTGCTGGAGCCGTTTAATATTCGAATGATTTGCTACGGCGCATCCAGCCACAATCTGTGCTTCCTGGTACCGGGTGCAGATGCCGAAAAAGTCGTCCAGAAGCTGCACCATAATCTGTTCGAGTAATTATTTAAATATGCCCGGTGAAGTGCTACCCCACCGGGCATATTTTCTCATCACCTGACAATCACCACTTCCCCATCAATAATAGCAAGGTAGGGATTATAGGTAAAAACCTCTTCCCCCTCTTTATTTATAATTTTCAACGGCGAGTTTTGATATATACCCCGCGCTAGCCTGAATAGCCGACCATCGCAATACGTTACCAGTTCTTTATCTTCCCATTTCAACTCTGCTGTCGTCAGGTTGGTATCTTGTACCTTTTCTGGCAGACCATATGACTTAAAGATAAAATCAGCAGAAAATCCCGTAGCTAACACCATCTCTTTACTTGATATTTGAGCCATGGTCTTTAACGCACCCACATCCCGCTTATTCATCGCTTGCCAGATCTTAGTGTATGTTTCTTTTATCGCTGGCAGATCTTGTACAGATATTTTTCGCGCTTTTTCCCAGGCCCATTCAGGCATCCCGCTTAACGTAATCTCACGTCCCGCACCATATAAATCGTTCTCTTTATCCATAGCTGATTGAACATCGCTAACCGCGCCTTCATTTTGCGCTCCATTGGGGTTAGAAGAAGATGAGGCGATGATTTTCTTATTTCCATCGACCGTTAACTTTATCGTCGAAACTACTTCACTGGATTTTCTGGTATTCCGCAAGACAACAAGCTCGCACCATGAATCCGCATAAAGCATCTCAGGTTGATCTGGATCCGTAGCTCCCATCACCAGTTCAAGGGTATTTTTCCCATTTGCGGCAAAGGGAGTGATATCTCCTCCTGCCGTTACCGTTCCACTATTAGCCGAAAAATTATTCAGTAGCGGTGCATTATTAACCCTGGCCATACATGCGCTGCGGTTTGTTTTAAATAAAAATGAATATCGCGCATCGGATATCGATTCAGCTCTCAGCGGCAAGGATACCATTAATAATAATGATGAAATCACACCCAACATATAAAATACTTTCTTTTTATAACTTGCCATAGTTATTCCTTTTTTAATCTGATGTTCTCAAGAATACATGGAAATTTGTTGCAATAATCTATAAGAAAATTATCCAACGCTGGAAATCAGAAATTAGCCCGGCAAACATCCCTCAAATTCCAACATCTAGCAGTATTTACTTCCCCATCACCGTGGTCATCAGTAATCTGTCCAACTCCCTGATATTCCCTGTCCGGCTATCCGGCAGCGCGGGAGGGATCGCGCCTCTGAGCAGCTCGGACTGAATAAACGCATGCAGTAATGGCCGCCGCGGACCATATTCGGCCTCGCCGGCGCGCTGTTTGCGCGCCAGCAGCTCGTCGATTTCCTGACGCAGGCCCGCCTCCAGACAGCTTCCCGCCAGCAGTTCAGCAAAGCGCATCGGCGGCGCCCCTTTTCCCGCCTCAACCCAGCGGACGGCCAGTAGCGGACGCAGCACGTAAAAGTACTTTTTCAACCGCACCTGTTCACCCTGCAGATAGCCGCGAAAATTCTTTCTGGCCATCGAGTAGTAATGCCAGCGGGCGCGTACCGGAGAAAACCACTCCGGTATCAGCCGCTTAAGCGCCTGAACCGTCGCATCATCCTGCTGATACACCACCGGCGAGTCCAACCATTCGATCAGCGTCGGATTTGCCCCTTTCAGCAGACCCAGCGCCTTACGCCACTCCCAACCGCAGACGTCCAGCTCAGCGTCGATGGGCAGCTCGATAACATCGCGCGGCGCATCCACCCGCAGGTACCACTCAGGGGGATGAACATAGAGAAACCGCACATCATAATCGCTGTCCGGCGAAGCAAAGCCCCAGCCCCGGCTGCCGGACTCGCAGGCGTAGAGCACCCTGACGCCGTAGCGCTGCTCCACCTCCTGTAACTGCCGCCGCACCTTATGGCGCATGGCGGCATCCACACCGTTATACGTCATGTTGTTTATCCTTTTAGATTGACCAGTCCATGCAGCACCTGGTCCAGGCCGCCAAAGACCGAGATTTTATCGATACGCTCCGCCACCCTTTCCAGCGTTTCCAGCTCTTTTAAGCGCAGCGCGACCGGGTTGTTTTCCATCACTTTCGCGGTGTTGAGCAGCGAACGCGTCGCCGCGGTCTCTTCACGCCGGCGGATCACGTTCGCCTGCGCCGATTTCTCCGCCTCCACCAGCTGCGACAGAATAGCTTTCATGTCGCCGGGCAAAACAATATCTTTCACGCCCAGCGAGGCGACTTCGATACCAAATGCCGCCATGCGCTCGGCTACCTGCGCGCTCACCACCTCATCAATGATGTGCTTATCTTCCAGTAGTTCATCCAGCGTTCGCGTTCCGACGGCTTCACGCAGCGCAAACTGCAGTTCGCGATACAGATGGTCCAGCGGCTTCGTCAGCTGCCCAAAAGCCCGCAACACATCGCTGTAGCGCCAGTTCGCCGCCAGATTTAAACGCAGATTCACTTTATCTTTGGTCAGAATCTCCTGACCGCCGACTTCCAGCACCTGCAGGCGGGTATCGACCACTTCAGCTTCCACCAGGTGATTGATCTTCCAGTAGGCACTCAGGCCCGGCGGCAGCAGCAACTGCGTCTCACCATCGACTTTCAATACCCCGACGTGCCAGGCTGGCACCGATACGGTCAGGATCGCTTCGCGACCTTTTACCGTCCCGTGACGTCTCGGCTGCAGCACCGCGTTCATGATCGCCTCGGGGACCTCAACCTGCCGGGTATCCAGACGTAGCAGCTGCATCTCGTCACCGGCGGCCCAGTAAAGTCGACGCGTCGCTGGCGGCAGAATTTCCTGCAGCACGCCGTTGTTATAGAGCGCTCCGGCCTCGTTATCCGTCAGGTCCGCCGCCAGGCAGTACTGTTCGATCCATTCCGCCTGAAAGTGCCGTAAATACTCGGCCAGCGCCTCCGGCACTTCGCTGCCGTCCCTGTTAACGATTAGCACTTCAGGAACGTTGAACCACGGCAGGCGATACTCGCCCGCTTCCAGAATCTGATAGTAATCTCCCTGACGAGAGAGAAGTCCCAGTTGGCCTTTCCGTATAGTGATTTTTTTAGCCATTTTTTATTCCTTATAAAAAGCAGGCGCGGGTGCAGGGGCGAAGTCGCAGGGGAACTCCCTTTTGCCTGCGGCACGGCGCCTTTACCGGCGGCCTGCTGTGGGGAGTGCTGACTGCGCAAAACCCCGTGTATCTCTATGATTAACAAACCAGTTTTCATTGGAGTGAAATCGGGAATCGAACCCATTGGTGGTTATCGGCTGACGGAACGCGCCCGAAAGACGGTCAGTACCGTTTCTGACGTGCCGGCGGGGTTTAACCCCCTGCGAATTCAGCGAAATAACGAAAGGGTTATTGCCAGATGCGTGCCAGGACGAAAAAGTGACGAAATAAATTTTTATCTCATTGATTAAAAGTGATTTATTTTTTAACTCGGTTTTTGCCGTTGCCCGGCTCGGGAGAATTTTTTATCTTTTAGTATCGATACTTATCTTATGAGATAAATAATGAACAAGCGTCGGGTGGTGATTGGCGTTCTCGGAACGGTACTGGATAAACGCGGCAAGCGGGCTAATCGTTTAAAAAAATGGCGGCCCACCGTTGGGCTATGCCAGCAGGCCGATTTTCCTGTCGACAGGCTGGAGCTCATCCACCAGCCGCACGATGAAAGCCTGGCGCAAAAGCTGATCGAAGATATCGCCCTGCTTTCGCCGCAAACCGAAGTACGCCCGCATAGGGTCGAGATAAACGATCCGTGGGATTTTGAAGAGGTCTACGCGGCGTTTCTCGACTTCGCCAGCCGCTACAGCTTTGATACCGAAAACGAAGAGTATCTGGTGCATATCACTACCGGGACTCACGTGGCGCAAATCTGCTGGTTCCTGCTGACGGAGGCGCGCTATCTTCCCGCCAATCTGCTGCAGACCGGTCCTGCGCCGAAAGGCTCACCGGATGAAGCCATCGCTGCCGGTATTTACTCGGTTATCGATCTGGACTTAAACCGCTATGCCGCGCTCACCAGCCGCTTTCAGCGCGAGCAGCAGCAGTCGGTCTCTTTCCTGAAAGCCGGGATAGAGACGCGCAATGCGACGTTCAACAAGCTTATCGATCGAATTGAGCGCGTGGCGATCCGATCGACCGATCCGATCCTGCTTACTGGCCCAACGGGCGCCGGTAAGTCCTTTCTCGCCAGACGTATTTATCAGCTGCGCCAGTCGCGTCATTTAGTGGCGGGAAAATTTATGGCGGTTAACTGCGCCACCCTGCGCGGCGATAACGCAATGTCTACGCTGTTTGGCCATGTCAAAGGCGCGTTTACCGGCGCGGTCGCGCCGCGCGCCGGACTATTACGCGAAGCCGACGGCGGCGTGCTGTTTCTTGATGAAATCGCCGAGCTGGGGCTGGACGAGCAGGCCATGCTGCTGAAGGCCATTGAAGAAAAAACCTTTTTCCCGTTTGGTTCGGACAACGAGGCGCACAGCGACTTTCAGCTAATCGCCGGAACGCATCGCGATATGCAGCAGTGGGTGGCGGAAGGACGCTTTCGCGAAGATCTTTATGCGCGCATCAATATGTGGCGCTTTGCCCTCCCCGGCCTGGCGCAGCGGCGGGAAGATATTGCGCCAAACGTGGAGTATGAACTACGGCGACTGGCCAGCGAACGGCAGACGCAGATCCGCTTTGATAAAGAGGCCCGCGAGCGCTATCTGGCCTTTGCCTGCTCGCCGCAGGCGCAGTGGCGCGGCAATTTTCGCGAACTCAGCTCATCCGTGGCGCGTATGGCGACGCTGGCCGAGCAGGGGCGCATTACGCAGGCCGTTGCGGAAGAGGAGATTATGCTGCTGAAAGAGAGCTGGCAGCTGACGACGTCTTCTCCTGACATAGCAATGGAAATCGATCTCTTCGATCGCCGGCAGCTGGAAACGGTGCTGGAGGTCTGCCAGCGCAGCGCTTCGCTCTCCGAAGCCGGACGCGAGCTGTTCGCCGTATCCCGTCAGAAAAAGGCCAATCCTAACGATGCTGACCGCCTGCGCAAGTATTTAGCGCGCTTCGGACTCAGCTGGGAGCTTATCCGCAGCGGAACATGAGCATAATTTGTTTGAATAATATTTCTTAGCACGATAAACAATAGCTATGGCCGGGCTCGATCCCGGCCGGTCAATAACAAGCAAACACAACTTATGTGCAAGGAAAACAACATGCTCGCCACGCTTACGCGGCTGTTCCCATTATGGGCGCTGCTGCTCTCGGTTATCGCTTATTACACGCCATCCACTTTTACTCCCGTTGGCCCGTGGGTCCCGACGCTGCTGATGCTGATTATGTTCGGCATGGGCGTGCATCTGAAAGTCGACGACTTTAAGCGCGTGCTTTCCCGCCCCGCGCCGGTTGCCGCAGGGATTTTTCTCCACTACCTGGTGATGCCGCTCGCCGCCTGGCTGCTGGCGCTGATTTTTCACATGCCGCCGGAGCTTTCCGCCGGCATGGTGCTGGTGGGCAGCGTCGCCAGCGGTACGGCATCCAACGTGATGATCTTTCTGGCAAAAGGCGATGTTGCGCTCTCAGTCACCATCTCCTCGGTATCCACCCTGGTCGGCGTGGTCGCGACGCCGCTGCTGACGCGTCTGTACGTGGATGCGCATATTCAGGTAGATGTGATGGGAATGCTGCTCAGCATTCTGCAAATTGTGGTGATCCCAATTGCACTGGGGCTGGCGGTGCATCATCTGCTGCCGAAAGTGGTGAAGGCGGTGGAACCGTTTCTCCCGGCCTTTTCGATGGTCTGCATTCTGGCGATTATCTGCGCCGTGGTGGCAGGCTCGGCGTCGCATATCGCTTCCGTTGGTTTTGTGGTGATTATCGCCGTTATCCTGCATAACACTATCGGTCTGCTCGGCGGCTACTGGGGCGGGCGACTGTTTGGCTTTGACGAGTCCACCTGCCGCACGCTGGCGATCGAGGTAGGAATGCAGAACTCCGGCCTTGCCGCCGCGCTGGGGAAAATCTACTTTGGCCCGCTGGCCGCGCTGCCCGGGGCGCTGTTCTCGGTCTGGCACAACCTGTCCGGCTCGCTGCTGGCCGGTTACTGGTCAGGGAAGCCGATTGCGGATGAATCGCGTAAAACGGAAAAAGAGAGCTAACAACCCGTAATTTTCCCGGCTTGCGCTGCGCTTAGCCGGGCTACGGTCCGTGCAGCTTGCGGGTTTTGTAGCCCGGACAGGTGCGCAGCACCGCCTCCGGGATTTTCTGCGAGGCACAACAATTTACCGTGAGACGTCCGCCCCTTTACCGTACACTGAAGCCACAGGCTAACTGAGGGCACCACTATGGCACTCCCCCGCATCACTCAAAAAGAGATGACCGAGCGCGAACAGCGCGAACTGAAAACCCTGCTCGACCGCGCGCGCATCGCCCATGGCCGTCCGCTGACCAACGCGGAGACCAACAGCGTGAAAAAAGAGTACATCGATAAACTGATGCTCCAGCGCGAAGCCGAGGCTAAGAAAGCCCGCCAGCTCAAGAAAAAGCAGGCTTACAAACCGGATGCGGAGGCCTCATTTTCCTGGTCGGCAAATACGCCAACGCGCGGCAGACGCTAACGCCCTTTCTTTTTACGCCCAGGCGCAGTAAAGCGTTTGCCGTTCGACGCCGGACGGGAAGACTTCTCGCTGGTTTTTTCCATCGCGACTACCGGGCGCTTAATGCCGGCCGTTTTCGGCTTCGCCTTTGCCTTCGGTTTCGCCTCTGAAGACGAGTTCTCAATCAGCTTGAAGAGATCGATCAGCTCATCGTCGGTCAGATCGCGCCACTCTCCCAGCGGGATCCCCGTCAGGCTGACGTTCATGATCCGCGTCCGCTCAAGCTTCGTCACTTCATAGCCAAAATATTCGCACATCCGGCGGATCTGGCGATTCAGCCCCTGGACCAGGGTAATGCGAAACACAAAAGGCGCTTCTTTTTTCACTTTGCACTTCTTCGTTACCGTGCCGAGAATCGGTACGCCCGCGCCCATTCCGCGAATAAACTCATCGGTCACCGGCTTATCAACGGTGACCAGATACTCTTTTTCATGGTCGTTACCGGCGCGCAGGATTTTATTCACCAGATCGCCATGGTTGGTCAGAAAGATGAGCCCCTGCGAGTCTTTGTCCAGACGGCCGATTGGGAATACGCGTTTGCTGTGGTTAACGAAATCAACGATGTTGTCGCGCTCCCCGTCTTCGGTAGTGCTGACGATGCCAACCGGTTTATTCAGCGCAATCAGTACTAAATCATCCGCTTCGCGCGGCTCAATCAACCGGCCATTGACCTTGACTACGTCGCCAGCTTTAACCTGGTCGCCAATAGTGGCGCGTTTGCCGTTGATAAAAACGTTGCCTTGTTCGATAAAGCGATCGGCTTCACGGCGCGAGCAAATTCCGCTTTCGCTGATGTATTTATTGAGTCGGGTTGACGAGTCGGGCAGCATAACTTCTCCTGAAACACTTCATCCTTCAAGTTGTCTCTGCGATGGCTACACTCACTGATCCCAGTCACATAGATTTCTATGCTGCCGGGCGTCGCTCCCTTGCCGCCTTGATAAAACTTGAATGCTTTCTGTTTAAAAACGAAATATACCCTACCTTGCAGGCGATAAAAAAGAATCGCGCGCTCGCCGCCTGACGCTAAATGTGATCTGTCCCGCCTTTCAACACAAAAGTGTACTTCAGAAAGCCCAGCAACTTTGCCCGGCGAAATAAAGCAGAATCAGGCCCTTATCACTTACGGCACAAACGTGCCGGAAACCGGCGATTAGCAACGCAAATGTGCAACAGAAACGGTCAGAAGGTTGCTATGAAAAAGAGGAAAATTTCTTTAAAGCGGGCGCCTGATGGGGTTATATCAGATCGTGAGCGCCAATATCTGATTTGCACAAATGTGCAGGAGCCGACAGTGACGATGGAAAACAGCGACGATATTCGTCTGATCGTAAAAATCGCCCAGCTCTATTATGAGCAGGATATGACCCAGGCGCAGATTGCCCGCGAGCTGGGGATATACCGCACCACCATCAGCCGTCTGCTGAAGCGCGGCCGCGAGCAGGGCATCGTCACTATCGCCATCAACTATGACTACAACGAAAATCTGTGGCTTGAGCAGCAGCTGAAACAAAAATTTGGCCTCAAGGAGGCGGTGGTGGCGGCCTGCGACTCGCTGCTGGAGGAGGATCAGCTCAATCTTATCGGCCTGCATGGCGCACAATTGGTCGACAGGCTGCTGGAGCCGGGCGATATCGTCGGTTTCTCCTGGGGGCGTGCGGTACGCGCGCTGGTGGAGAATCTGCCGCAGGCCAGTCAGTCCCGTCAGGTTATCTGCGTCCCGATTATCGGCGGCCCCTCCGGCAAGCTGGAGAGCCGCTACCACGTGAATACGCTGACCTACGGCGCCGCGGCGAAGCTGAAAGCGGAATCGCATCTCGCCGATTTCCCGGCGCTGCTGGATAACAAATTAATTCGCAACGGTATTATGCAATCCCAGCACTTTAAAACCATTGCATCTTACTGGGATAACCTGGACGTCGCGCTGGTGGGGATCGGTTCACCGGCTATCCGCGACGGCGCCAACTGGCATGCGTTTTACGGTAGTGAAGAGAGCGACGATCTCAACGCTCGCCAGGTCGCCGGTGATATCTGCTCGCGCTTTTACAATATTGATGGCGCGCTGGTAGAAACCGCCATGAGCGAGAAAACGCTGTCTATTGAGATGGCGAAACTCAGGCAGGCGCGTTATTCGGTAGGTATCGCCATGGGCGAGGAAAAATACTCCGGTATTCTTGGCGCCTTAAATGGACACTATATTAACTGTCTGGTGACGAATCGAGAAACCGCCGAGTCGCTACTGAAGTAAATTACAACGATATGATTTCACGCAGCGCTGCTGCGGGGAATCCCTTTATCTGAAGAAACAGGAGTCGATAATGGATACGTGGTTAAACTTAAAAGATAAAATTATTATTGTTACCGGTGGCGCATCAGGAATTGGCCTGGCGATTGTCGATGAATTATTAGCCCAGGGCGCAAATGTGCAGATGAGCGATATTCACGGCGGCGATAAACATCAGCTCGGTGAAAATTATTGTTTCTGGCCAACAGATATTTCCAGCGCCAGTGAAGTGAATAATACCGTCGACAGTATTATTCAGCGTTTTGGCCGTATTGACGGACTGGTTAATAACGCTGGCGTCAACTTCCCGCGTTTATTAGTCGATGAGAAAGCACCGTCCGGCCGCTATGAATTAAATGAAGCGGCATTCGAAAAAATGGTCAATATCAATCAAAAAGGCGTATTTCTGATGTCACAGGCGGTAGCCCGCCAGATGGTTAAACAGCGCAGCGGCGTGATTGTTAACGTCTCGTCGGAAAGCGGCCTCGAAGGCTCTGAAGGCCAGAGCTGTTACGCCGCGACTAAAGCCGCGCTGAATAGCTTTACCCGCTCATGGTCGAAAGAGTTAGGTAAACACGGTATTCGCGTCGTGGGCGTTGCGCCGGGCATTCTGGAAAAAACCGGGCTGCGCACGCCTGAGTACGAACAGGCGCTGGCCTGGACCCGTAATATTACCGTCGAGCAGCTGCGCGAAGGCTATAGCAAAAATTCGATTCCGATTGGTCGTTCGGGTCGGCTCAGCGAAGTCGCTGATTTTGTTTGCTATCTGCTCTCAGATCGCGCCAGCTATATCACCGGAGTCACCACTAACATCGCGGGCGGAAAAACGCGCGGCTAAGGGGGAAAAATGGTTAACGTCATCTTCTGCGCCCACGGCCAGCTGGCCTGCGCCATGCTCGACTCGGTGCGCATGGTTTACGGCGATGTCAACGTCAGCGCCGTGGAGTTTGTACCGGGTGAAAACGCGGGCGACATCGCCGGTAAGCTTGAAAAGTTGGTAAGTACTCACAAAGACGAAGAGTGGCTTATTGCCGTCGATTTACAGTGCGGAAGCCCGTGGAATGCCGCCGCCGGGCTAGCGATGCGCAACCCGCAGCTCCGGGTCATCAGCGGCCTGTCGCTGCCGCTGGCTCTGGAGCTGGTCGATAATCAGCAAACGATGAATGCAGAAGCGCTGTGCCAACACCTGGAACTTATCGCCAGCCAGTGCTGCGTCACCTGGCGGCAACCGGAAACCGTTGAGGAGGATTTCTGATGAACATTACGCTCGCGCGCATTGACGACCGTTTGATTCACGGCCAGGTCACCACCGTTTGGTCAAAAGTGGCCAACGCCCAGCGCATTATTATCTGTAATGACGACGTGTATAACGACGACGTTCGCCGCACGCTGCTTCGCCAGGCCGCACCGCCGGGCATGAAGGTTAATGTGGTGAATATCGAGAAAGCCGTCGCCGTTTATCACAACCCGCAATATCAGGACGAAACGGTCTTTTATTTATTCACAAACCCGCAGGACGTATTAACTATGGTGCAGCAGGGGGTGAAAATAGCCACCCTGAATATTGGCGGTATGGCCTGGCGACCGGGTAAGAAACAATTAACCAAAGCGGTGTCATTAGACGCAGCGGATATTAATACCTTTCAGCAGTTAGATAAGCTGGGAGTTAAACTTGATTTACGCGTCGTAGCCTCAGATCCGTCGGTTAATATTCTCGATAAAATAGCAGAGCAGTCCGTTACAGAATAATAAAACGCGCCTTTTATTTCACCCTGGCATTCTGGCTGCATCGCGGCGGCAAATGAGCGAGTCACCAGCAGCATAGATTACTATGCGACTGGGGCGAGAGAATGCAGTCAACAAAGAGGCAGCCTGAAGAACATCGTGTAAATGCCGTAAAAGGCAGGGATTTCTATACCCTCAAGGTGACAAATTATGGAAATAAGTACCCTACAAATAATAGCCATATTTATTTTTTCCTGTATTGCCGGGATGGGCAGCGTGCTGGATGAATTCCAGACGCACCGTCCATTAATCGCCTGTACCGTGATTGGCTTAATTCTCGGCGATCTAAAAACCGGGATTATGCTCGGCGGGACGCTGGAGCTGATCGCGCTCGGCTGGATGAACGTTGGCGCGGCGCAGTCTCCGGATTCGGCGTTAGCCAGTATTATTTCCGCCATCCTGGTGATCGTTGGCCAGCAAAGCATCGCTACCGGAATAGCGATTGCGCTGCCGGTCGCGGCCGCAGGCCAGGTACTCACCGTGTTCGCTCGTACCATTACCGTAGTGTTCCAGCACGCGGCGGATAAGGCAGCGGAAGAGGCGCGCTTCAGAACAATCGATCTGCTGCACGTGTCGGCGCTGGGCGTTCAGGCGCTGCGCGTCGCCATTCCCGCACTCATCGTTTCTCTGTTTGTCAGCGCGGATATGGTCAGCAATATGCTCAACGCCATTCCGGAATTCGTCACCCGCGGTCTGCAAATCGCCGGCGGTTTTATCGTGGTGGTCGGCTACGCCATGGTGCTGCGCATGATGGGCGTGAAGTATCTGATGCCTTTCTTCTTTCTCGGCTTCCTCGCGGGCGGCTATCTCGACTTTAGTCTGCTGGCTTTCGGCGGCGTGGGGGTCATCATCGCGCTGATTTATATCCAGCTCAACCCGCAGTGGCGTAAACCTGAACCGCAGGCCGCCGCCCCCTCTTCCACCGCCCTTGACCAGCTTGACGACTGATGGAGCCCAACATGGAACAGAAAAAAATTACCCAAGGCGACCTGGTGAGCATGTTTCTGCGATCCAACCTGCAGCAGGCGTCATTCAACTTCGAGCGTATCCACGGGCTTGGTTTCTGCTACGACATGATCCCGGCCATCAAGCGCCTCTACCCGCTGAAGGAGGATCAGGTTGCCGCGCTGAAGCGCCATCTGGTGTTCTTCAATACCACTCCGGCAGTCTGCGGGCCGGTTATTGGCGTGACCGTCGCGATGGAGGAAGCGCGGGCCAACGGCGCCGCTATTGACGATGGCGCCATCAACGGGATCAAAGTCGGCCTGATGGGGCCGCTGGCAGGCGTGGGCGACCCGCTGGTATGGGGCACGCTGCGGCCAATTACCGCCGCCCTCGGCGCCTCGCTGGCGCTCTCCGGAAATATTCTTGGTCCGCTGCTGTTCTTCTTTATTTTCAACGCGGTTCGTCTGGCGATGAAGTGGTACGGACTGCAGCTTGGCTTCCGTAAAGGGGTCAATATCGTCAGCGATATGGGCGGTAACCTGCTGCAAAAACTGACCGAAGGCGCCTCCATTCTAGGCCTGTTTGTGATGGGCGTGCTGGTCACCAAGTGGACCACCATCAACGTCCCGCTGGTGGTCTCGCAAACGCCGGGCGCCAACGGCTCAACCGTCACCATGACCGTACAAAACATCCTCGATCAGCTTTGCCCCGGCCTGCTGGCTCTGGGCCTGACGCTGCTGATGGTGCGCCTGCTCAATAAGAAAGTGAACCCGGTCTGGCTGATTTTCGCCCTCTTCGGTTTGGGGATTATCGGTAACGCACTGGGCTTCCTGTCCTGATTATTCCGCCCGGCGATGCCGGGTCTACTTCAACAAGTTAACCCCAAAGATGGCGCAGTACGGCGAGGCGGCAACTGAATTTATCCCTGGGAGCGTGGATTCACTGCGTGATCCGGGGACATGAAGGAAGCCAATACAGCCGTAATGCGAAAGATGAAGGGGGTGAGGTGGTAAACATGCAAACAACAACAGCCCTGCGCCTGTACGGCAAACGCGATCTGCGCCTGGAAACCTTTGCACTTCCGGCGATGCAGGATGATGAAATTCTCGCCCGGGTGGTCACCGACAGCCTGTGCCTCTCTTCGTGGAAAGAGGCGAACCAGGGCGAGGACCACAAAAAGGTGCCTGATGATGTGGCGACTAACCCGATCATCATCGGCCATGAGTTCTGCGGAGAGATCATCGCCGTCGGCAAAAAATGGCAGCATAAGTTTCACGCTGGCCAGCGCTATGTGATTCAGGCCAATCTGCAGCTACCGGATCGCCCGGACTGCCCCGGTTATTCCTTCCCGTGGATCGGCGGCGAAGCCACCCACGTGGTGATCCCTGACGAGGTGATGGCGCAGGATTGCCTGCTCACCTGGGAAGGCGATACCTGGTTTGAAGGTTCGCTGGTGGAGCCGCTTTCCTGCGTAATCGGCGCGTTCAACGCCAACTATCATCTGCAGGAAGGCAGCTATAACCATGTGATGGGCATTCGCCCGCAGGGGCGCACCCTGATCCTCGGCGGCACCGGCCCGATGGGTCTGCTGGCTATCGACTACGCGCTGCATGGCCCGATCAACCCGGCGCTGCTGGTGGTCACCGACACCAATAAGCCAAAACTCAGCTATGCGCGCCAGCACTATCCCTCCGAGCCGCAAACGCTGATTCACTATCTGGATGGGCACGACGCCAGCCGCGAAACGTTGATGGCGCTCTCCGGCGGCCACGGTTTTGACGATATTTTTGTCTTCGTCCCTAACGAACAGCTCATCACTCTGGCATCCTCGCTGCTGGCCCCGGACGGCTGCCTGAACTTTTTTGCCGGCCCGCAGGATAAGCAGTTCAGCGCGCCGATCAATTTTTACGATGTGCATTACGCCTTCACTCACTACGTCGGCACCTCCGGCGGCAATACCGACGATATGCGCGCCGCCGTAGCGCTGATGCAGGCAAAAAAAGTCCAGACTGCAAAAGTGGTGACCCATATTCTGGGGCTGAATGCGGCGGGCGAGACCACCCTGGATTTACCGGCGGTGGGCGGCGGTAAGAAGCTGGTTTATACCGGGAAAAACTTCCCGCTGACGCCGCTGGGAGACATTCGCGACCCGCAGCTGGCGGCGATTATGGAACGTCACCACGGTATCTGGTCAAAAGAGGCGGAAGAGTATCTGCTGGCCCACGCGGAGGATATTGCTCATGATTAATCGCGATACGCAGCTATGCATGTCGCTGGCCGGTCGCCCGGGCAACTTCGGTACCCGCTTTCATAACTATCTGTATGAAAAACTCGGGCTGAATTATATCTATAAAGCCTTTACTACCCAGGATATTGCCGCAGCGGTGAAGGGCGTCCGCGCATTGGGCATCCGCGGCTGCGCGGTCTCAATGCCGTTTAAAGAGAGCTGCATAGCGTATCTTGACGCGCTTGCCCCTTCGGCAAAGGCGATTGATTCGGTCAACACCATCGTCAACGACGACGGCAGGCTAACCGGGTTGAATACCGACTACATCGCGGTGAAAAGCCTGATTGACAGCCATCAGCTCGACTCCTCTGCCAAAGTGATGATCCAGGGCAGCGGCGGGATGGGCAAAGCGGTCATCGCCGCCTTTCGCGATGCCGGTTTCCGCGATGTGATTATCGCCGCCCGCCATCGCGATCGTGGACTGGTGCTGGCAAAGCAGTACGGTTTTCAATGGCAGCCAAAGCCGGAAGGGATCGCGGCGGATATTCTGGTTAACGTCACGCCGCTCGGCATGGCGGGCGGTGCGGAAAGCGAAACCCTGGCCTTTAGCCCGACGATGGTGGAACGGGCCGACGTGGTATTTGACGTGGTCGCTCTGCCGCCGGAAACCCCGCTCATCAAACTGGCGAAGAAGCGGGACAAACACGTTATCAGCGGCGCGGAGGTGATTGCCCTGCAGGCGGTGGAGCAGTTTGCGCTCTACACCGGCGTGCGTCCGGACGCGGCGCTGGTCGCTGAAGCCGCGGCCTTTGCCAGAGGATAAGGGCAAACGAAGAGCGCCAGGGAGGGCGCTCTAATAACCATTGATCGGAAAGTCGATTGCAGCGCGCAGCGCAGCCCTTCCCTTGCCTGTGAATCATCACGTGAAACTAAGCGGTTCCCGCTAACCTGTCACGCCCGGTAGAGTCACTCTGCGAGGTACTTTCCAGATTAATTCGGAGAATCCCTGCGCCAAAAATCGCCGCTCCGCTTTGCTCAGCGCGTCTCAGCGTGAGCCACGTCAGCAAGCGGTGAGATATCCTGTGATAACATCCCAGCCCGAATAATCATCTGGTCAAATGGAGAAATTATGGAACTGCTGCTATTGAGTAACTCAACGCTGCCGGGCAAAGCCTGGCTGGAACATGCGCTGCCGACCATTGCCGGGCAGCTAAATGGCCGCCGTTCCGCGGTATTCATCCCTTTTGCCGGGGTGACGCAAACCTGGGATGATTACACCGCGAAAACCGCCGCCGTCTTCAGCCCAATGGGCGTTACGGTTACCGGTATTCACAGCGTCGCGGACCCGGTTTCGGCGATTGAGAACGCGGAGATAGTTATCGTCGGCGGCGGCAATACCTTTCAGCTGCTGAAAGAGTGTCGCGACCGCGGCCTGCTGGCGCCGATTGTGGATGTAATGAAGCGCGGGGCGCTGTATATCGGCTGGAGCGCGGGCGCTAACCTTGCCTGCCCAACAATTCGCACCACCAATGATATGCCGATTGTCGACCCTAACGGTTTTTCTGCGCTGGGGCTGTTTCCGCTGCAAATTAACCCCCACTTCACCAACGCGCTGCCGGAAGGCCACAAAGGGGAAACTCGCGAACAGCGGATTCGCGAGCTGCTGGTGGTTGCGCCAGAGTTGACGATTATCGGCCTGCCGGAAGGCAACTGGATACAGGTGACGCAGGGCCACGCCACTCTCGGCGGCCCGAATCCGACGCTGGTTTTCAGAGCCGGAGTGGAAGCGGTAACCCTGAACGCAGGCCATCGTTTCTGACCCCCCGCCCTTGTCCCGGAGGCGGCGCTGCGCATCTGTCCGGGCTACCAGCCCGCAGACAACGCTGAA
>NZ_BCZK01000017.1 GCF_001598695.1 Klebsiella oxytoca NBRC 105695
GGAGGCGCATTATAGGGAGTTCTGAGACGTTGACAAGCCCTGTTTGCAAAAAATCTTTCAACCGTCTCTTTTTTGTGCAAAAGGCTATGAAAGCGGTAATTTTTCCAGCGATTCGAAGCCGTAACGCTGCAAAACGCTCAAAAGCTGTTCAGTTTCAGCCGTTAACGCCATACAGTACGCAATATTGGCATCACCCGATTTTGCATCAGGCGCTTCATGCTCTAATAGCCAGGCGGTTCGACGCGCAATCGCCGCCCCGGAGTCGATCATTCTTGTCCCTTCCGGCAGAACCTGCTGCAGCTCCTCTTGTAATAGAGGGAAATGCGTACAGCCCAACACAACCGTATCAGGCGGCTCCTGCATTCGCAGCCAGGGACGCAGAATACGTCGCAGCTCATCCAGCGGAACCGGCTCGCCGTGCAGCTTGGCTTCTGCCAGCTCAACCAGCTCTGCCGATCCCAGCATTTCGATTTTGCATTCATTCGCAAAACGAGCAATCAGTTCGCGCGTATAAGGACGTTTTACCGTCCCGCGCGTCGCCAGCAGACCAACAACGCCATTCGCCGTTAATCGTGCCGCGGGTTTTATCGCAGGAACCACGCCGACAACCGGAAACGCAAATTTGTCGCGCAAGGCGGGGAGGGAAACGGTACTTGCGGTATTACAGGCAATGACGGCCAGCGCCAGGGGGTAACGCTGCTGAACCGCGGTGACAATCTCCAGAACGCGTTCAACAATAAACTCTTCGCTTTTCTCGCCGTAGGGGAAAGCAACGTTGTCGAAAGCGTAGATATAATGCAGATTCGGCAAAAGCTGCCGAATCTCATTGTAAACCGACAGCCCACCGACGCCGGAATCAAACACCAGCACGGTGGGACGTGGATCAGAAGGTGTAGCTGCCAGACAAGTAGTATTCTCGTCCTGCAGTTTGGTAGCCATAAGCTGTCTCGTAATCTTTATCGAACAGGTTAGCTATTTTACCACGAACTGTCAGTCGATCGGTGATCGGATACGCTGCAGAAACGTCTACCGTGCTGTAGCTCGGCAAAATTCTTTGCGTATTGTTGTATTGGGAGGTGTTGTTGTCGTAACGCTTCCCATAATACTGCCACGACACATCCATATCGACATTAAACACGGACCAGTCCAGCTGATACTTTGCCTGTCGTTTAGAACGCCGGGCCAGCACTTCACCGTTATCATCGTTACGCGGATCAACATACTGCAACGTTACGCGATGGCTAAAAATACCGGTATCAATACTTCCCGTCCATTCCACGCCTTTAATCGTGGCGGCATTGATATTGTCGTACTCCCCCTCATAGGTAACAGGATCGGAGTAATAGGTAATCAGATTACTAATCTTGTAATGGTACGCGGATAAGCGCCAGTCAACAGGGCCGGTAAGCCCCTCCAGCCCCGCCTCCCACTGTTTCGACTCTTCAGGTTTCAGATTAGGATTCGCGTTGATACCAAATCGGGTTGAGCCAAACTGTTGTCCTAAAGAAGGCGCAAGGAAGCCGGTACCGTAACCGATAGTCAGGCGATAATTTTCAACAAACTCCCATCCTGCGGTAGTCTGCCAGGTACCGTGCCAGCCAAACTGCTCATCGTGATCTTCACGTCCGGAAGCTTCGAGGGTGACATCACCCACTTGCTGCTGGCCCGTCAGATACAGCCCCGTGTTATCACGCTTGTAGGTATCCGACAGCGCCGTATCTGACGACGTTAAACGCTGCTGCTGCCAATCGACCCCTGCGCTGACCGAGCCGTGACCGACAATAACGTTATTGCCCCATTGAAGATTACGCTGCGTCATCCTGTCGAGCGTCGTCCCATCATTATAACGACCATAAATACTGCTGTAGTTATAGTCCTTTACCTTCTGATAGCTGGCGATAAGCTGAGAGGAGTAAATACCGGAATTGAAGTTCAGCCCGGCATCCCAGCTTTGGTTATAGAGCTGGTTTTCATCTGCGCTGTTGGCCGGACTATACGGCGGGCTTCCAAGATCGTAATCAGAGTTGTTGGTGTAGCTGTGTCCGCGGAAGAAACCGTCAAAATTCTCGTTAAATTTATGCTCAAGACTGCCCCAAAACGTTTTATTACGGAAACCATCGCGATCGCCGTCGTGATCCCAGGTTGAATCAGGCTGAACGTTAAAGCCTTTATTGCCCTCATAAGAGCCCGCAACTGTCGCGACCGTATCGCCAAAGCGATGGCGCAGAGTACCGTCATATTGTTGGTACCCTTTAGAACCCACCCCAGCGGTAATTTTGGATTGTTCTTTATCGGAATGCGTAATGACGTTAATCACGCCGCCCATTGCGCCGGAACCATAAATCGCCGAACGCGGGCCGCGGATATATTCAACTCTCTGCACCAGCGATAGCGGAATCTGGTTCAGGTCAGGATTATTGGTGATACCCGGTCGGGCCATGGGAACGCCATCAACCAGAACCAGAACCTGTTTGGCTTCAGTACCACGGATGAAGAGCGAGGAAGATTGCCCCATCCCCCCATTTTGCGCGACGTCCACGCCAGGCAATCGGCGCATTACATCGTTCAAATCTTTCGCCTGCCAGCGATCGATCTCTTCCCGCGTCACAACATCGGTCGGCGCAAGGACCGTGTTGACCGGTTGTTGAAAACGATTTGCTGTCACCACTAACGTATCTGAATTGCTGTCCTGCGCCCAGCCGGAAAAAGCCGTGACGGAGAGCGCCGTCATCAGCGAAGCTTTTTTAATCATTTTAAAAGCATCCGTAATATGCAAAGGATGCCGCCGGCTCTATCAATAGCACGCGATGATAGAAACCAAATGCGACGTATTCCGGCAGGTCTTCGGGCTTGGGGTGTTTAATGGATGAGGACTTCCCGCTAAATAACCGCAGTGTCTGCACTATGCGCTCATCCCACTTTTCCTTACCGCTGCGCGTCAGCTCCAGATTTGCACTGGATTCCCTATTAACTCATAGGACCGGTAACACGATGCTATAATTAGAAACATATAGATGTCCAGACTTCTACGGTGATATTTCCTGATATCATCAGGGCTGGACATCCCCAGCGCTTTCCCTACAATCCCCGCGTACTTATTTTATTCAGGATACATCATGACCCCCGAACACCTTCCTACCGAACAATATGAAGCGCAGCTGGCAGAGAAAGTCGTCCGTTTGCAGAAAATGATGGCGCCTTTCAGCGCCCCGGTTCCGGAAGTGTTTCGTTCGCCGGTCAGCCACTATCGCATGCGCGCAGAGTTCCGCCTGTGGCACGATGGCGATGACCTGTACCACATTATGTTTGATCAGCAGACCAAATCCCGTATTCGCGTCGATACCTTCCCGGCCGCCAGTGAACTCATTAATCAATTGATGACTGCCGTGATTGCCGGCGTACGCGATAACCCGGTACTGCGCCATAAACTGTTTCAGGTGGATTATCTGACCACCCTAAGCAACCAAGCGGTGATATCGCTGCTGTATCATAAAAAGCTCGACGACGAGTGGCGCCAGCAGGCGGAGCGTTTGCGCGATGCGCTGCGGGGGCAAAACCTGAATGTGCATCTGATTGGCCGCGCAACGAAGACGAAAATCGAGCTGGATCAGGATTATATTGATGAACGCTTACCGGTTGGCGGGCGTGAAATGGTCTATCGCCAGGTAGAGAATAGCTTCACCCAGCCGAACGCAGCGATGAACATCCAGATGCTGGAGTGGGCTATTGATACCACGAAAGGCGCAACCGGCGACCTGCTTGAGCTGTATTGCGGCAACGGCAACTTTTCGCTGGCGCTGGCGCGTAATTTCGATCGCGTGCTGGCAACAGAGATTGCTAAACCATCCGTCGCAGCAGCGCAATACAACATTGCCGCGAACCACATTGATAATGTGCAGATTATCCGCATGTCGGCGGAAGAGTTTACTCAAGCGATGAACGGCGTGCGGGAGTTTAATCGCCTGCAGGGCATCGATCTGAAGAGCTATCAGTGCGAGACGATTTTCGTCGATCCGCCGCGCAGCGGGCTGGATAGCGAAACGGAGAAAATGGTGCAGGCGTATCCGCGTATTCTGTATATCTCCTGCAATCCGGAGACCCTATGCCAGAACCTGGAAACGCTCAGTGATACCCACGAGGTCACGCGCCTGGCGCTGTTCGACCAGTTCCCGTATACCCACCATATGGAATGCGGCGTACTGTTAACGAAGAAGTAAAGCTGCGGCAGGAAACCCGGCAACAGCGCTGTTGCCGGGCGATAGATTATTCAGCGATCGCGCTCTTGCGGTTGCGCACTTTGTAGCCAATCCAGAACACCATAATCACCGACAGAACCGCCGGGAAGAAGTTAGAGCCGATGTCCGGATATTCCGCGCGCACAACGGTGCTATAAACCAGCACGCCGAGAATAAAACAGGCGGCGGCAAGCCCCGGCAGACCCACGGGCATACTACGATTTTGATAGCGCTGATGCAGACAGTAAACCGTCAGCACCAGCGACAAAACAGGGAAAATGGAAAAAGGGACAATTGAACTGAATAGCGCAGCGAAGGTTCCATTAATGGATAAACCTGCGATCAGCGCCAGCAGCAGCGTACCTCTATCTTGTACTGAGTGTTTCATTGCTCGTCCTTCACGTTATTCGGAATGATTTGAAATTTTTTCTTGTTCACGGCGATACCAATAATACGCGCCTTTCGAGATCATTCTGAGCTGCAGCACCAGGCGCTCTTCCAGCTGCCGACGCTGCTCCGGACCTACATCCAGGGCCTCGGCGCCGGCGCTAAATACGATGGTGACCATAGCTTCAGCCTGCGCTTCGGTAAAGGCGCGCGGCATATGGTTTTCGATTTCTAAATAGTCGGCAAGTTCCGCGATGAAATGCTGAATTTCACGCGCCACGGCGGCACGAAACGCCGCGGATGTACCGGAGCGTTCACGCAGCAGCAGACGGAAGGCATTCGGGTTGTTACCGATGAATTCCATAAAGGTGGAAACAGAGGTACGAATGACGCTGCCCCCTTTGGCGATACGCTGCCGCGCCTGACGCATCAGCTGACGCAGCATCAGCCCGCTTTCATCCACCATGGTCAAACCCAGCTCATCGACATCGCGGAAATGGCGATAGAAGGACGTTGGGGCGATCCCGGCTTCCCGCGCCACTTCGCGCAGGCTCAAGCTGGCAAAACTTCGTTCAGCACTTAGCTGGCTAAATGCTGCTTCCACCAGCGAACGCCGGGTTTTTTCTTTTTGTTGCGCTCTTACGCCCATCACGTTGTCTGAATCCTTCCATAAGCCCTTCCGGCACTATACCAGAGATTAGAACCAATCGGTTTACACTGGATTGTGAATGATTGTTTACGAGCTGTTTCTGCTTTTATGCCGCAAAAAAGCACAACGATAATTGGGTTAAAGCGCGCCGAATGTTATCATTGTGTTTATTTTATGTATAAAACAGGTGAGTAATGCCATGTCACACTCTTGGGATTATGATGCAATTGTGATTGGTTCCGGTCCGGGCGGAGAAGGTGCCGCCATGGGGCTGGTGAAACAGGGAGCACGCGTTGCCGTCATCGAGCGCTACCATAACGTCGGCGGCGGTTGTACCCACTGGGGTACCATCCCGTCAAAAGCCCTCCGCCATGCCGTCAGCCGTATTATCGAGTTTAACCAAAACCCCCTCTACAGCGACCATTCCCGTCTTCTTCGTTCTTCCTTCGCCGACATCCTGAACCATGCCGACAGCGTCATTAACCAGCAAACCCATATGCGTCAGGGTTTCTATGAGCGCAACCACTGTGAAATCCTGCAGGGCAACGCCCATTTTGTTGATGAACACACTATCGCGCTGGAATGCCACGACGGTACCGTGGAGACGGTGACGGCGGAAAAGTTCGTCATTGCCTGCGGTTCACGCCCCTATCACCCGGCAGACGTCGACTTTCATCATCCGCGCATTTATGACAGCGACTCGATCCTCAGCCTGCATCACGAACCGCGCCATGTGATCATTTATGGCGCCGGGGTGATCGGCTGCGAATATGCGTCGATCTTCCGCGGGATGGAGGTCAAAGTGGATCTGATCAACACCCGCGATCGTCTGCTGGCGTTTCTCGATCAGGAGATGTCTGATTCGCTCTCCTATCACTTCTGGAACAGCGGCGTGGTGATTCGTCACAACGAAGAGTACGAAAAGATTGAAGGCGTTGATGACGGCGTCATCATGCATCTGAAATCCGGCAAAAAGCTCAAGGCGGACTGCCTGCTCTACGCCAACGGCCGTACCGGGAATACCGACTCTCTGGCGCTGGAAAATATCGGTCTGCAGACCGATAGCCGCGGTCAGCTAAAGGTCAACAGCATGTACCAGACCGCCCTGCCGCACATCTATGCTGTCGGCGATGTGATTGGCTATCCGAGCCTGGCCTCCGCCGCGTACGATCAGGGGCGCATTGCGGCCCAGGCGCTGGTGAAAGGCGAAGCATCTGCGCATCTGATTGAGGATATCCCTACCGGGATTTACACCATTCCGGAAATCAGCTCGGTCGGCAAAACCGAGCAGCAGCTGACGGCAATGAAGGTGCCTTATGAGGTCGGGCGCGCGCAGTTCAAGCACCTGGCGCGAGCACAGATTGTCGGTATGAGCGTCGGTACGTTGAAGATCCTGTTTCATCGCGAAACGAAAGAGATCCTCGGCATTCATTGTTTCGGCGAGCGCGCGGCCGAAATTATTCACATCGGCCAGGCGATAATGGAGCAGAAAGGCGGCGGTAACACCATTGAGTACTTCGTTAACACCACCTTTAACTATCCGACAATGGCGGAAGCCTATCGGGTAGCTGCGTTGAATGGCTTAAACCGCCTGTTTTAACGCCGCGTCGAAATGGCCATCCATTTTACTGCGGATGGCCTCCGCCAGATGTTCATAACGGCTACGCAGCGGAGAACCCGGGCGATAAACCAGCCCAACGGTACGTCTCGGTTCCGGCTTAATGCAAGGCACATAGACCACGCCATCGCGCTTTCTCTCCTGCGGCACGGCTAAGGCGGGCAACAGGGTGATGCCGCTACCGGCAGCCACCATGTTACGCAGCGTTTCGAGACTGGTCGCGCGGAAGTGGGTGTCTTCATCGGCGCCGGCTTCAAAGCAAAAGCCCATCGCCTGATCGCGCAGGCAGTGGCCATCTTCCAGCATCAGCAGTTTTTCACCGGCCAGATCCGACATCGGCACGCACTCGCGGTTTGCCCACGGATGATCTTCATAGATAGCCAGCATCATTGGCTCATCAAACAGCGGCACTTCAATAAAAGCTTCGCTCTCTTTGACCAGCGCCAGAATTGCGCAGTCGAGCTTACCGCTATCAAGCTGGGCCAGCAGCTGATGGGTTTGCGCTTCATGCAGATACATTTCCAGCTTCGGAAAGGTCTGGTGCAGCATGGGGATAATCAGCGGCAGCAGATAAGGGCCAATGGTCGGGATCAGTCCGATATGCAATGGCCCGGACATGGTCTCTCCCTGCTGGCTCGCCATTTCCTTAAGCACTTTGACTTCGCGTAGCACGGTACGCGCTTGATCCACCAGCAGCAGCCCTGCCTGGGTGAACAGAACCTTACGGCTGGTGCGCTCCAGCAACATCACGCCGAGTTCATCCTCCAGCTTACGGATCTGCCCGCTAAGCGTAGGTTGACTGACGTGGCAAGAATCCGCCGCACGGCGGAAGTGGCGGTGTTCAGCTAGCGCTACCAGATATTCAAGATCGCGAATATTCATTATTCATCCTCCATCGCCACGATAGTCCATGGCGATAGATAGAATAGCAACGAACGATTATCCCTATCAAGGTTTCTGTTCAATAATAAACCCATAAATGAGGAAAACTTCAGAAAATCATTGAGCTTCCTCATCAGTTCTCTACCCGGATAACTAAAGCCAACGTGAACTTTTGCGGACCTTGTGTCCGCTTTTTTTTTGCATAAAAAAGCCCGGAGTTACCCGAGCTTCCTTTATTTAATACCTTTCAGGCAGTGAACAGATAGCTCAAACCAGGCGCGATTTAGCGTCGGCAATCGCCTGAGCAACCTGCTGCGGAGAAACGCCGCCTTTAGCCGCTCGCTTATCCAGACACGACTGCAGCGAAAGAATCGGATAGACGTCATCAGCAATAACGCCGCTAAATTTTTGTAAATCGGCCAGAGGGAGATCTTCCAGCGGTTTGCCCTGGGCAATGGCTTCTACTACCGCTTCACCCACAATATGGTGCGCCTCACGGAACGGTACGCCTTTAGCTACCAGATAGTCCGCCAGCTCGGTAGCATTCGCGTATCCCTGCTGCGCGGCTTCTTCACAGCGCGGGCGTTTCACCTGAATACCGTCAAGCACCAGCGCCGCCATATGCAGGCAGTCGAGCCAGGTATCAAGCGCGTCAAACAGGCCTTCTTTATCTTCCTGCATATCTTTGTTGTAGGCCAGCGGCAGCCCTTTAAGGGTCATCATCATGCCGGTCAGGGCACCCTGCACGCGGCCGCATTTACCGCGGATCAGCTCCAGCGCATCCGGGTTTTTCTTCTGCGGCATCAGGGATGAACCCGACGTCACGCGGTCAGAAAGCTCCACAAAGCCCGCTTCGCCGGTATTAAAGAAGATCAGATCTTCGGCAAAACGCGACAGGTGGACCATGCCGATTGAGGCATCAGACAGCAGTTCCAGGACGTGATCGCGATCGGACACGCTGTCCAGGCTATTGCGGGTCGCCGTTGCGAAACCCAGCCAGCCGGCAAGCTGTTCGCGATCGATTTCATAGGCGGTCCCCGCCAGCGCGCCGCAGCCCAGCGGGCTGACGTCCAGACGCTTCAGCGCATCCTGCAGGCGACTTTCATCACGCGCCAGCATTTCGACATAGGCCAGACACCAGTGAGCGAACGTCACCGGCTGCGCGCGCTGCAGGTGAGTATAGCCCGGCATGACCGCGTCCTGATTAGCCTCCGCCGTCTCAACCAGCGCGCTTTGCAGCTGACGATTCGCCGACAGCAGCTCCACCACGGTATCTTTGCACCACAGCTTCAGGTCCGTTGCGACCTGGTCATTACGGCTGCGCCCGGTGTGCAGCTTTTTGCCCAGTTGGCCAACCTTGTCGATCAGTTTACCTTCTACCCAGCTATGAATATCTTCCGCATCGCTTTCGAGGATCTGCTGCGGATTAGCCCGTACTTCTTCCAGCAGAATGTTCAGCGCCTCTTCCAGCTTCTGCTGTTCATCAGCGGTCAGTACGCCCACCGTCACCAGCGCTTTGGACCAGGCAACAGAGCCAACGATATCCTGCTCCGCCAGGCGATAGTCAAAGCGCAAAGAGTCGTTGAACTGTTTGAACCGCTGATCCGCTGCCTGAGTAAAACGCCCACCCCAAAGTGCCATAACATGCTTCCTTAATATCTTTGAATTTTATTGCCCGGCGGCGCTGCGCTTACCGGGCCGACAAAATGATAAATTGATTATGCCAGAATACGCGTGCCGATCGGCGTACCGTTAAACAGTGCAGGGAGCTGCTCTGCGTGCCGCCAGGAGGCGATATCGACCGGGCGGCCTAATGTCCGCGCCGCGTCCAGAGCCGCATTCACTTTGACGATCATTCCGTCGGTGATAATGCCCTGCTCGATCAGTTGTTCAGCTTTCCCGGCGGTCATTTCAGCAATACGCTGACCTTTGCCATCGAGAATGCCGCTCACGTCTGACAGCAGAATCAGGTCTGCGCCAAGCGTTGCCGCCAGCGCGGTCGCCGCCTGGTCGGCGTTGACGTTCATTAACTTACCGTCATCGGTAACGCCGATGGAGCTGACAACCGGCAGATAACCGCCCGCCAGCAGCGTGTTAATCAGCGCCGGAGAACCCGGCTGAGCAAATCCGACATGGCCAAGCTCTTCATCAAGCTGCGTCACTTTGACGCTATCGCCATCGCCGAGGAATAGCCCAACGGAAGCCAGGCCGTGTTTCTTCGCCCACGCCAGCAGCGTTTTATTGGCGGTTCCCGCCAGCGCGCCGGTAATAATGTCGATCTGATCCGCCGGGGTGACCCGCAGACCATTTTTCTTGTTCACCGGCAGATTAAGCTGCTTCATCAGTTCATCCACCACGCAGCCGCCGCCGTGCACAATAATTAGCGGGCGCTGATGTGATTCACGGTAGTTCACCAGGGCAGTAAACAGGCGCTCCAGCGCTTCTTCGCTGTCCAGCAGGACGCCGCCGAGTTTGATAATTAAAGGATTCATCATCACACCTTAAATAAGAGACTGCGTCTCAGCGAAGCCGAAACGAATGTTAGCGCACTGTACGGCCTGCGCGGCCGCACCTTTCAGCAGGTTATCTTCCGCCGCCACCACGATGATATGTTCATCCTGGACTGCAAAACCGATATCACAGAATGGCAGACCCACGACATTTTTCAATGCAGGGACCCCGCGATCGTATAAACGTACCAACGGTTTATCCGCATAGGCCTGCTGGAACACCGCCGCGACCTGTTCTTTACTGACGCCGGGCTTCAGACGGCAGGTAATGGTTTCCAGAATCCCACGCTTAAAATTGCCCAGATGCGGGGTAAAAATAACGTCCGCGCCCAGGTGGGTGGAGATTTCCGGGTGATGGCGGTGATTGAAAACGCCGTAGGGTTGCAGGCTGACTTCGCAGAAGCTGTTACCGAGAGAGGCTTTACGCCCGGCGCCGCTGACCCCGCTGGTCGCGTTGATCACCGGCCACTGGTTAAGATCCAGCAGTCCCGCATCGATCAGCGGTTTTAACGATAGCTGAGCCGCCGTCGGGTAGCAGCCGGGTACGGCAATCAGATTTGCTTCTTTTAGCTTTTCGACGCTCCACTCGGCCAGGCCGTAAACCGCCTGTTCAAGCAGTTCAGGGTGCTGATGAGTGAAACCATAATATTTTTCATAGAAGGCGCCGTCATTCACGCGGAACGCCCCGGAGAGATCGAACACCACGCAGCCCGCCGCGAGAAACTGCGGCGCCAGATCGTGGCTCACTTCATGGGCGGTAGCCAGAAAAACGACATCGACTCCGGCGCTAAACTCGCTGATATCAGACATCGGCTGCAGCGGCAGATCGACAATCCCTTTCAGTTGCGGATGCAAATCGGAAACTAATTTTCCCGCATCATTGCTTTGCGCGGAGACCGTCAAAGCGGTTATGGTCATATGAGGATGGCGATTTACATAGGCCACTAGCTCTGCGCCGGCATAACCGCTGGCGCCCACAATCAGCGTGTTCAACATTGGGGCTCTTCACCTTCTTGCTTACGTATATTTGCCCTGGAAGACCGTTGCCTTCCCCACCCTGTTGAGCCGTAAGCGCATCATCCTTACGTTCGATGGGTTTCCTTACGCTCAACGATAATGTATTTTTATTCACAAATAATGCATGAATATTGATACTATCACGACCCGAGGTGTGTCAACAATGAAAAACAATTTACCGCCCTTTATCGAGATTTACCGCGCGCTGATCGCCACACCTTCCATCAGCGCAACCGAAGAGGCGCTGGATCAAAGCAATGAGTCTTTAATCAATTTACTGGCGGGCTGGTTCCGTGATATCGGCTTTAATGTTGAAGTTCAGCCGGTGCCGGATACGCGTAATAAATTCAACCTGCTGGCGAGTACCGGCCACGGCGCAGGCGGCCTGCTGCTTGCCGGGCACACCGATACCGTCCCGTTTGATGATGGCCGCTGGACTCGCGATCCTTTTACCCTGACCGAGCACGACAATAAGCTATACGGCCTGGGCACTGCGGATATGAAAGGCTTCTTCGCCTTTATTCTCGATGCCCTGCGCGACGTCGATGTGGCTAAACTGAAAAAGCCGCTCTATATTCTGGCAACGGCCGATGAAGAGACCAGCATGGCCGGCGCGCGCTATTTCGCCGAAACGACCCAACTGCGGCCGGACTGCGCCATTATCGGCGAACCGACTTCGCTGCAGCCGGTACGCGCGCACAAAGGCCATATCTCTACTGCCGTTCGCGTTCAGGGGCAGTCTGGCCACTCCAGCGACCCGGCACGCGGCGTCAACGCCATTGAGCTAATGCACGATGCCATCGGCCGCATCATGCAGCTGCGCGATGACCTGAAAGAGCGTTATCACTACGCCGCATTTACCGTCCCGTATCCCACACTTAACCTTGGGGCCATTCACGGCGGCGATGCCTCCAACCGCATTTGCGCCTGTTGCGAACTGCATATGGATATTCGCCCGCTGCCCGGAATGACCCTCAACGATCTTAACGGGCTGCTGAACGAGGCGCTGGCACCGGTGAGTGAGCGTTGGCCTGGTCGCCTGACCGTTGCTGAACTGCATCCGCCGATCCCTGGCTACGAATGCCCACCGGACCATAAGCTGGTTGAGGTAGTCGAAAAACTGCTCGGCGCGCAGACCGACGTGGTCAACTACTGCACCGAAGCGCCGTTTATTCAGACCCTCTGTCCGACGCTGGTATTAGGCCCGGGCTCGATTAACCAGGCCCACCAGCCGGATGAGTATCTGGAAACGCGCTTTATTAAGCCAACCCGCGAGCTCATTACCCAGGTGGTCCACCATTTCTGCTGGCATTAAAACGCGCGCCCTCTGGTGATTTTTTTCCGCACGAGAGGGTGACAATTATCACGTTTTCATAAGCAACACTTATCAAGCGACCTCTGAGTTAAATTTCGCAAATTGCCGCTATTTATTCGTTTGCTGAAGCGATTTCGCAACAATTGACGCGGGGGGTTTTACGTGGCTTTATAAAAGACGGTTGCTTATCCACTGCTCAAATTTTCGAGCGCCGGATATAACAAAATAAAATGAGATGGGGTGTCTGGGGTAACATGAACGAACAATATTCCGCTTTGCGTAGTAATGTCAGTATGCTCGGTAAGGTGCTGGGCGACACCATCAAGGATGCGCTAGGAGAAAACATTCTTGATCGTGTCGAAACTATCCGTAAGTTGTCCAAATCTTCTCGCGCTGGCAATGAAGCCAACCGCCAGGAGCTGCTCACCACGCTGCAAAACTTGTCCAACGACGAGCTGCTGCCGGTGGCGCGCGCCTTTAGCCAGTTTCTGAACCTGGCCAATACCGCTGAGCAATACCACAGCATTTCGCCAAAAGGCGAAGCGGCCAGTAATCCTGAAGTGATTGCCCGCACCCTGAGAAAGCTCAAAGAGCAACCGAATCTCAACGAAACGATTATTAAACAAGCCGTTGAATCCCTGTCGCTGGAACTGGTGCTGACCGCACACCCGACAGAAATCACGCGTCGTACGCTGATCCACAAGATGGGCGAGATCAACAACTGCCTGAAGCTGCTCGATAATAACGATATTGCTGACTATGAGCGCCACCAGGTCATGCGCCGTCTTCGCCAGCTGATTGCCCAGTCCTGGCATACCGATGAAATCCGTAAGCATCGCCCTACCCCGGTGGATGAAGCCAAATGGGGCTTCGCGGTTGTCGAAAATAGCCTGTGGGAAGGTGTACCAAACTACCTGCGTGAGCTGAATGAGCAGCTGGAAGATAACCTCAACTATCGGCTGCCGGTGGATTTTGTCCCGGTCCGCTTTACCTCGTGGATGGGCGGTGACCGCGACGGCAACCCGAACGTAACCGCCGACATTACCCGCCACGTCCTGCTGCTCAGCCGCTGGAAAGCCACCGATCTGTTCCTGAAAGACGTGCAGCTGCTGATTTCCGAGCTGTCAATGGTCGAGTGTACCGACGAGCTTCGTGAACTGGCAGGCGCGGAAGGCGCGCAGGAACCCTATCGTTACCTGATGAAAAAACTGCGCACGCAGCTGATGGAGACGCAGGCCTGGCTGGAAGCGCGCCTGAAGGGGCAGAAGCTGCCGAAACCGGCGGGCCTTATCACGCAAAACGAGCAGCTATGGGAACCGCTCTACGCCTGTTACCAGTCGCTCCAGGCCTGCGGTATGGGGATTATCGCCAACGGTGAGCTGCTCGATACCCTGCGCCGCGTAAAAGCCTTTGGCGTACCGCTGGTGCGTATCGATATCCGTCAGGAAAGCACCCGTCACACCGAAGCGCTGGGCGAGATGACCCGCTACCTCGGTATCGGCGACTATGAAAGCTGGTCAGAAGCTGACAAACAGGCCTTCCTGATCCGCGAACTGAATTCCAAACGTCCTCTGCTGCCGCGTCAGTGGGAGCCGAGCGAAGAAACCCGCGAAGTGCTTGAGACCTGCAAAGTCATCTCCGAAGCGCCGCGAGGCTCTATTGCAGCCTATGTGATTTCGATGGCCAAAACGCCGTCAGACGTCCTGGCAGTACATCTGCTGCTGAAAGAAGCCGGTATCGGCTTTGCGCTGCCGGTCGCTCCGCTGTTCGAAACCCTGGACGACCTGAATAACGCCGACGACGTTATGACCCAACTGCTGAATATCGACTGGTATCGCGGCTTTATCCAGGGCAAGCAGATGGTCATGATCGGCTATTCCGACTCGGCGAAAGATGCGGGCGTAATGGCCGCCTCCTGGGCGCAGTACCAGGCGCAGGACGCGTTAATTAAAACCTGTGAAAAGGCCGGCATTGAGCTGACGCTGTTCCACGGCCGCGGTGGTTCTATCGGTCGCGGCGGCGCGCCGGCGCACGCGGCCCTGCTCTCTCAGCCTCCGGGAAGTCTGAAAGGCGGCCTGCGCGTCACCGAACAGGGCGAGATGATCCGCTTTAAATACGGTCTGCCGGAAGTCACCATCAGCAGCCTGTCGCTCTACACCAGCGCGATTCTGGAAGCCAACCTGCTGCCGCCGCCGGAGCCAAAAGCGCAATGGCGCGACATCATGGCCGAGCTGTCCGACGTCTCCTGCGAGATGTATCGCGGCTACGTGCGTGAAAATAAAGATTTCGTTCCTTACTTCCGTTCCGCGACGCCGGAGCAGGAGCTGGGCAAACTGCCGCTGGGCTCGCGCCCGGCCAAACGTCGCCCGACCGGCGGCGTCGAGTCGCTGCGCGCCATTCCGTGGATCTTCGCATGGACGCAAAACCGCCTGATGCTGCCAGCCTGGCTGGGTGCCGGCGCTGCGCTGCAAAAAGTCGTCGAAGGCGGCAAGCAGAGCGAGCTGGAGAGCATGTGCCGCGACTGGCCGTTCTTCTCTACTCGTCTCGGCATGCTGGAGATGGTCTATTCAAAAGCCGATCTGTGGCTGGCGGAATATTACGATCAGCGTCTGGTGAAGCCCGAACTGTGGAAGCTGGGAGAAGAGCTGCGCGAACTGCTGTCTGCTGACATCAACGTGGTGCTGGCCATCGCCAACGATTCCCACCTGATGGCCGACCTGCCGTGGATCGCGGAGTCCATCCAGCTGCGTAATATCTATACCGACCCGCTGAACGTACTCCAGGCCGAACTGCTGCATCGTTCACGCCTGGCGGAAGAGAAAGGTGAAAAACCGGATCCGCGCGTTGAACAAGCGCTGATGGTCACCATCGCAGGCGTTGCGGCTGGTATGCGTAACACCGGCTAATTCGCCTTGAGAAACCTGTAGCCCGGCTAAGCGTGCGTAGCGCGAGCCGGGTTAAAAACCTCGGCCCCGGTAAGCATCGCGTTTACCGGGGATTTTTATTAGTGATGCAGCATTTCGTCGACAATCTGCTCTTTATGCAGCGCGTAAGGGTAGTAGGTCGGCCAGTTATCCATCTCTTTCAGCAGCGCTTCCTGCGACTCATTGCCCATAAAGATATGGAAATGTTGGGATTTGCGCGGCGCAATGGTGTGATCGCTAAACTGGACGAACTTTGGCGCTTTTGAATCCGCCTGCTGGCATTCAAAGAGGTAGCGCACGCCTTTTTTACCGGATGCGTAGGTCAGGATTTTGTAACCGGAATAGGCGTACTTACAGGTATTCACGGTTTTTCCAATGTGAAACTCCATGACGTTATCTTCGATACCAATCTGGTCCACATCGGTGGCATAGCCCTTCTTATAGTATTCCCGATATTCCGCCACGCTTTTACCGGCTTTTTTGGCCTTCTGCTCCAGCACGGCATCTAAATCGCCGTTCAGCAGATAGGGATTTACCGACTGCCAGATACCGTCCCAGTCGCTCAGCGCCCTGTCCTTTACATCCTGGTCGGCAAAAATGCCTTCACTCGCCTTTTGCTCTGCTTCGGTCAGCGCCGGGCCATGACTATGGTGGCCGTGGGCAACAGCCTGGCTGCTCGCCAGGACCAGGCTCATACCAAGCATAAGCGCGGAAATCTTTCGGGTCATCACTCTCTCCTGAGTTTAGGTTAGCAATAATATGTTACGGTATAACATAACATTAATATTATGCAACACACTTTCATACCCTGACTTCCCCTTTTCGGGATACCCATTGCGCCGAAAAGCAGCCGCTTTGGTCAGAAAATAATCCCTGAGATCTGTTTTAGCAGATGGGTTTTCAGTGGCCAGATAAAAAAACAGCAGATATCATGAAAAAACCTATGGCCTAATTTATCCATCAATAGTGGTTGTGCATTTTCTTGCAAAAGGGCAAAACATCGACAAACAAATAAACCTCATAGATATCAATATTTCTAAAAAAATAAAGTGAGTGGTTTATTAAAACCATCATCTGAATGTCCGCGCACCTTTTACTTTATATTTTACCAGCGAGGTACTCACACGCAACTCAACGGGATTGTTGTATTTTATATTTTTGATTATAAATCATAAATTTAACAATTAACCTTACATCATATAATTATAAGAGAAATCCTGGTCAATGGTTATTGACCGGGTCTCTTTTCTCAAATAACATTCAATATTAAATAACTACAAAACTCTCGCCCTTACTGTTTAAATTGATAAAGGACTTATCATGAAGTTTATAATTAAATCACTTACCTGTTTTATATTACTTAGCCCTTTTGTTTCTGCCGCAGCCACTGCATCCGATAAATGGTCTGGTTGTGCGCAAAAAGAATATCAAATTCAAAAACAGCTGGAGTATGCCAAAGCTTACGGAAATATACATAGAATCAGGGGGCTGGAAAGCGCGCTGACAAAAGTACAACGCTACTGCACAGACGGTAAACTTACTTCTGAGTGGCAAGAGAAGGTTGCAGACAAGGAGAGTAAGGTCCGCGAGCGCATGGAAGAACTACGCCACGCCCAGGCTTCAGGCGATCCAGAAAAAATCAGAAAAAAAGAGAAGAAGCTACAAGAAGCCAAAAATGAGCTTATGGAAGTACAATCTGGCCTCAATCAGTCACTGACCAGGCAATAAAGAAAAGAGACTGGACTAACCTCCTGGTTAAGCCAGCTCTCTTTCCGTAAGCTGATTGTCGACAAGATATTCCCCTCGCTCACTCCCATGTTAAGTAATGAAAAATCCTGATATGTGATGCCGCCAGAAGCAATCCGCCGTACGCAGAAATAACTTGTAAGCACATGATTGCAAAAATATAAAAACAGACAGAGCCGAAGAATAATCCTGCTTCGATGGAGTATCTTATGCCGCCCTCTGGTATTCTGCCTTTTCCACGATGTTCGGTATGATGCAGATAAAGCATGTTTTGCGGAGCGATAATGGATAACGGCATCAATCAGGTTATTGATTCTTTTATTAAAGGTCAGGCGGTAATCGGCAAAGTCCATTTTTCCACAGAGTCCAGACCGGCTTCTGAAAAAGCGCTATGCGTCGATTTTCCGCGCCTCGAAATCATGCTTGAGGGTCAGCTTCAGGATCCGGCGATTAAAGCCGATTGCGCCCGGCTCATGCCGCACGATGTGCTCTATATTCCGGCTGGTGGATGGAACGCTCCTCAATGGCTGGTGCCCTCCACGCTGTTAACCATCCTGTTTGGTAAACAACAGCTGGAATTCGCCCTGCGCCGCTGGGACGGCGGCGCGCTTAGCGTGCTGGATAAACAGCAGGTTCCGCGCCGCGGCCCCCGGGTCGGCTCTTTTCTTCTGCAGGCGCTAAATGAAATGCAGATGCAGCCGCAGGAACAGCACACGGCCCGCTGTATCGTCACCAGCCTGCTCAGCCACTGCGCCGATCTGCTGGGCAGTCAGGTGCAAACGTCATCGCGCAGCCAGGCGCTGTTTGAAGCGATTCGTAAGCATATTGATGCCCACTTTGCCGACCCGTTAACCCGGGAGTCGGTGGCGCAAGCGTTTTATCTCTCGCCTAACTATCTTTCCCATCTGTTCCAGAAATGCGGGCCAATGGGATTTAACGAATACCTGAATCATATTCGCCTGGAACAGGCCAGAATGCTGTTAAAAGGCCACGATATGAAAGTGAAAGATATCGCTCATGCCTGCGGTTTTGCCGACAGCAACTACTTCTGCCGCCTGTTCCGCAAAAACACCGAACGCTCGCCGTCAGAGTATCGCCGTCAGTATCATAGCCAGTTGACGGAAAAAACCGCTTCGCCGGAAAACTAGATTTTTGTGTGTTAAACCTGACTTTTGTACGTAGTTTTATCCCACTGTTGATCCTGCTCTCGAGATAAATGTGATCTAAATCACCCTTAGTCGTAATGCGTACATTTATCCAGTTTTTGGCAAATTTGTCATCTGGCGACCCTTCGAGTGAAAGCCGTATTCTTACCTCAACGACACCACGAATTAAGCACTGAGGAAAGCAATATGGAACTCTATCTGGACACCGCAAACGTAGCAGAAGTTGAACGCCTGGCCCGTATTTACCCGCTGGCAGGCGTGACCACTAACCCGAGCATTATCGCCGCAGGCAAAACGCCGGTTTGGGATGTTCTGCCGCGCCTGCAAAAAGCCGTCGGCCCGGAAGGTATTTTGTTCGCCCAGACCATGAGCCGCGACGCGCAGGGCATGGTGGAAGAAGCCAAGCACCTGAGCAACGCCGTTCCCGGTATCGTGGTAAAAATTCCGGTGACTGCCGAAGGCCTCGCTGCGATCAAACTGTTGAAAAAAGAAGGTATCCCCACGCTTGGTACGGCGGTCTATAGCGCATCTCAGGGCCTGCTGGCTGCGCTGGCCGGAGCAAAATACGTTGCACCTTACGTAAACCGCGTCGACGCCCAGGGCGGCGACGGCATCCGCATGGTCCAGGAGCTGCAATCTCTGCTGGAGCTGCATGCGCCGGAAAGCAAAGTGCTGGCCGCCAGCTTTAAGACGCCGCGCCAGGCGCTGGATTGCCTGTTAGCCGGTTGCGAAGCTATTACCCTGCCGTTAGATGTAGCGCAACAAATGCTCGGCACCCCTGCGGTAGAGTCAGCCATTGAGAAGTTTGAGCAGGACTGGAATAACGCTTTTGGAACTCTGAACCTGTAACCCGATCGGCGGACCGCCCCAGGAGGCGGCATCCCGGTCATCCAGGAGGAATAGAAATGGATCGCATTATTCAATCACCCGGTAAGTACATTCAGGGCGCGGACGCAATTTCTCGCCTTGGCGGATACCTCAAACCGCTGGCTGAGCGCTGGCTCATCGTTGGCGATAAATTTGTACTCGGTTTTGCCGAAGAAAAACTGCGTAAAAGCCTGGCAGATGCCGATCTGGTTGGCGAAATCGCGCCGTTTGGCGGCGAATGCTCACACAATGAAATCAACCGCTTGCGTGATATTGCCGGTTCCGCCCGCTGCACAGCCGTGCTGGGTATCGGCGGCGGCAAGACGCTGGATACCGCAAAAGCATTAGCACACTTTATGAATCTGCCGGTGGTGATTGCCCCGACGATTGCCTCCACCGATGCCCCCTGCAGCGCGCTCTCTGTCATCTATACCGATGACGGCGAGTTTGATAGCTACCTGATGCTGCCGCGCAACCCGAATATGGTCATTGTCGATACGCAAATCGTTGCCGGAGCCCCGGCGCGCCTGCTGGCGGCCGGTATCGGCGACGCGCTGGCGACCTGGTTTGAAGCGCGTGCCTGCTCCCGCAGCGGCGCCACCACCATGGCGGGCGGCAAATGTACTCAGGCAGCGCTGGCGCTGGCTGAACTGTGCTACAACACGCTGATTGAAGAAGGTGAAAAAGCGATGCTTGCGGCAGAGCAGCACGTTGTGACGCCAGCGCTGGAGCGGGTGATTGAAGCCAACACCTACCTGAGCGGCGTCGGCTTTGAAAGCGGCGGCCTGGCGGCTGCGCACGCTATCCACAACGGCCTGACCGCGATCCCGGATGCTCACCACTACTATCATGGTGAAAAAGTAGCTTTCGGTACGCTCACGCAGCTGGTACTGGAAAACGCGCCGGTAGAAGAGATCGAAACCGTAGCGGCGCTGTGCCATAGCGTCGGACTGCCTATCACCCTGGCGCAGCTGGATATTAAAGCCGATATCCCAGGCAAAATGCGTACCGTAGCGGAAGCCGCCTGCGCAGAAGGCGAAACCATCCATAATATGCCCGGCGGCGCAACGCCGGATCAGGTTTATGCCGCGCTTCTGGTTGCCGACCAGTACGGTCAACGCTTCCTGCAAGAGTGGGAATAACCCCTCCCGACATACCCGCCAGCAGGCGGGTATCTTCTTTTCACCCGCCATTGCCCGCCAAAACGATGTATTTTATAGTGCGATTTTCCTTTGGGTGAGTCGTAGATATGCAGTCATCAGATCGAAGAATGAGCATTTACGCTATTCTGCAGCAGGACAAAAAAGTCGTCGTCAATGAGCTCGCCGCAAAGTTCGCTGTCACTAAAATGACCATCCGTCGCGACCTCTCCTTCTTTGAAAAACAAGGTATTGTTAAAACGACCTACGGCGGAGCCTATTTGACCAGCGGCGCCAGCGCCGGTCACAGCTTTCTGCTGAACTCGATTCAAATGGATGATGATAAGCATCTCATAGGCCAGAAAGCCGCCGAACTGATTGAAGATGGCGATACCCTTATTATCGACTGCGGCGCTACTCCGCTGGCGCTCGCTCAGTTTATTTTAGATAAAAGAATCATGGTGATAACCAATTCCTTCCCGGTCGTTAATCTGCTGAAAGGACGAAAAAATATTAAATTGATCGTGGCGCCTGGCGAATATGACGAGGAGGCTCAGGGAATGATTTCTTTCAGTACCGCCGACTTCTTTCATAACATCCATGCCGACAAGGTCTTCCTTGGCACTCAGGGAATCAACGACGAGGGCGAGCTGACGGTAGCAACCATGGCCGGCGCGCACGTCAAGCAAACGCTGATGCGGGCCGGAAGACAGAAAATCCTGCTGGCGGACAAAACGAAATTTGGCCAAACGTTTCTTGCGGGTTACGGCCGTCTGGCAGACCTTGACTTCGCCGTTTGCCAGTCCGGTCTTTCCGCCGATATTCTCTCTCTGATGGACAGGCAAAACGTACAGCTACTGCTGGCTGAAAATCGCTTCTGATGGCCCGGCGTCCGCATAGGGTTAATTGAGCGTTTTGCGTTGATAATACTTATGCGTCCTGCCCCCGAGCGTCACGCTTCCTGAGGCTGATTAGGGTCAGCGCCAGGACAATCAGCACAATACCGGCGCCTTCAACCGGACCCGGGTTTTCCCCTAAGAGCCACCATGAAAACAGGACTCCGCAGACCGGGACCGCCAGGGTGCTCAGCCCCGCGACGCTGGCGGGCAAATTACGTAACACAAATAACCAGAGGCACCAGGCCAGCGCCGTGGCCAGAATCGCGCTATACCCCAACGCCCAAAAAACCCCAGGCTGCCAGTCAATGCTGCGCTGCGGCACCAGCCAGGCGACGGCGCTCATCACCAGCGCGCCATACAGCATTTGCCAGCTGGTCAAGGCCAGTAAATCCACGCGCGGATAGCGGGCATACATCCGCTTAACCACAATCGCGCTGGCCCCCCAGCTTATGCCAGAGAGGATTGCCAGCAGGGCGCTTTTCATCGACGAAAAATCGAGCTGCCACGGCTGCAGCACCAGCAATAAACCCAGCGCCGCCACGCCTATCGCGGCATACTGCAGCCGCCGCATGCGTTCTCCTAAAAATAGCGCCGCCATCATGACCACCCAAAACGGCATGGTATAGCTTAGAACCGCAACCTTCCCGGCCCCGCCGCTGACCAGCGCCCACTGGGCAAGCCCAACCATCCCGCAGGTCTGCAGCAGGGCAATCGCCAGTGTGTAGCCAAATGGCGTGGGCCGCATTCCGCGACCGCGCAGCAGCAAAACGATAAACAGCAAAGCCGCCCCCAAAATACAGCGCAGCGCGGTAAAATCGAACGCGCCGATATAGAGCGTCACCTGCTTCATCGCAATCCAGCTGTAGCTCCAGATAAGCGTCAGCACAATCAGGCCGCCGAAGGCCAACGGGCTATTTTTCCCTGCCATAATCATCATCCAACCATCATGAATATTTTGCGGGCACTATACTCGCTTTGCTGGCGGGACGATAAACCAAAAGCAGCGGCGTCGAATGCGTTTTCGACACCGCAGAGAAAAGAAGGAAGATAAGGGGAGGAAACTGAATCTTGTTTACGCCGGACGCACGCCCAGCGTGTGGCAAATCGCGTAGCTCATTTCCGCGCGGTTCAGGGTATAGAAGTGGAAATCTTTCACCCCTTCACGACTTAAAATCTTCACCATATCCATTGCGATATTCGCCCCTACCAGTTGGCGGGTTTCGGGGTCATTGTCCAGACCTTCAAACATTTTCGCCATCCACGTCGGGATACGCACGTTGGTCATGTCGGCAAATTTTTTCGCCTGCTTAAAGTTAGAGACCGGCAGAATACCCGGAATGATTTCGACATCGATACCCGCGGAGACGCAGCGGTCGCGGAAACGCAGGTAGCTTTCCACATCGAAGAAGAACTGGGTAATCGCGCGGTTTGCTCCGGCTTCGACTTTACGCTTCAGGTTGAGCAAGTCTGCCTGCGCGCTTTTAGCTTCGGGATGAACCTCCGGATAAGCCGCGACGGAAATATCAAAATCCCCGACCTCTTTCAGCAGAGTCACCAGGTCAGCGGCATACATATCCGGCTTTCCGCTGCCCGGCGGCAGGTCGCCGCGCAGCGCAACAATATGGCGGATCCCGCTATCCCAGTAATCTTTGGCAATGGTACGCAGCTCATCACGGCTGGCGTCAATACAGGTCAGATGCGGCGCGGCCTCAAGCCCGGTACGCTCCTTAATACCTTTGATAATGCTATGGGTACGGTCACGTTCACCGGAGTTGGCGCCGTAGGTTACGGAGACAAACTTCGGCTTCAGGCTGCTGAGGCGATCGATGGATTTCCAGAGGGTTTGCTCCATTTCACTGGTGCGCGGCGGAAAGAATTCAAAGGAGACGTTAATCTGGCCCTGTACTTCCGCCAGGCTCTGATTCAGGGCTTCCCGCTGATTGGCGTGAAAAAAGCTCATACCTTACCTCATCAATCGCATTTTATTGTTTGTTGTATCGCGAACTTCTATACGTTTAGACGTCCAGATGTAAAAATGACGGAAAAGGGCACTGGCGTCAATAGAAAAATCAGCGTAAACAGTGAGGAATATTCAGCCTGGATGAAATTAATTCATCTCCTCTTTACTAAGGCAATGATTTTTCAAGTACTGCGGTCAACTCTTCCAACAACATCTTATTTGCCGGCATCGTGACCACGCCCAGCCTGAGCGGAAGCTGCTGACTGGCATCCTGAAGAGGACAGAAAACCACACCCTGACGCTGAATAGCAGAAAAGGATGCCGGCAGTAAAATCATCCCTTCCCCACGCGCAATCCGCGCCAGCAGAACATCGTGCTCGGCGGGCTCCTCCACGTAGGCGGGCGTATAGCCAGTCCGGTCAAAAATGCGTCGCGTATAGTCAAAAAAATCGGGATTACGCTCGCGTTTAAACCAAAACAGCGGCCGGTGATTGAGCGCGCTTAACGCCAGATCCGCCTGACCGACCTCTGGCCAGGCTGCCGGTAGGGCCGCGATGAGCGGTTCATAATACGATAAAGCGCGCAGGTGAAGGCCATCGGTATTCAGCGGCAGGGCGATCAGCGCCGCATCGAGTGTACCCTTGCGCACCCGCTGAGCCAGCGCCGGCGAGGGCTGACGGGTAATATGCAAAGCGCGGTTATGTTCGCCCAAAGCAGCTTCTGCGGCGGCGAAAACTCCTTGTTCAAAAGCGGTCGTCAGGCCCAGACGAAGAGGCTGCTGCGAGTGTGCCGAGAGCTGGCTCAGCGCTGCCAGAGTGCGTTCCTGAAGCGCCAGCAGCGGCCGGACCATGTCCAGCACTCGCCTTCCCTCTTCGGTAAGAATCAGGCCTTTGGTATGGCGCAAAAATAACGTCAGCCCCAGCTGCGCCTCGAGATGGCGGATATGACGGCTCAGCGGCGGCTGCGAAATAAATAGCCGCTGCGCCGCCCGGCTGATGTTGTTTTCCTCCGCAACAACGGCGAAGTAGCGCAGCAGGCGAATATCCAGATTCTGTAAACGTGAATTTGTCATACTGAAAAGGTATCACGAAAAGGGTATTACTCAAGCCCGGTAAACTTCCCTAACCTTCATCGCTATGCACAATCACACTGAGGAAAAAGCGATGACCAGCGAACGTTTTACTATCGGACAAGAAATGCTACAGCGCGTGGATGGCAAAGGCGGTGATGCCGTCGTCAATAGCCTGAAGGATATTGCCCCCGATTTCGCCCGCTATCTGATTGAGTTTCCCTTCGGCGATATTTATGCCAGGCCAGGGCTCGATTTACGCAGCCGGGAAATCGCGACCATCGCGGCGCTTACGGCTCTCGGCAACGCCGCGCCGCAGCTAAAAGTGCATATCGCCGCCGGATTAAATGTCGGTCTGACGCAAGAAGAGATGACGGAAGTTATCATGCAAATGGCGGTCTATGCCGGATTCCCGGCGGCCCTGAATGGCCTGTTTGCCGCTAAAGAAGTTTTCGCAGCGCAGCGATCGGCAGGCCGGACTAACCGCCCGGCCTGAAACGACTATTTCTTCACATCGACGACACGCATGTCGTTAAGCTGCTCGTCCGTCACCTTATTTCCGGCTTTGAAGTAGTCCACTACCGCATTTGAAACGTAGTAGCCGCCGGAAGTATTACGCGCTTGCCCTTGGGTAAACGCGGCAAAACCATCGCCGCCATCGGCAAGGAAGCTGTTGGTGGCAATATGATAAACCGTGGCATCTTCAATCGGCTGACCATTGAGCAAAAACGATACGACGCGCTGGCCCACCGGTTTACTGCTGTCGTAGTTCATTTCCAGGCCTCTGGAGACCTGCAGCACGCCGTTGCTTAATCCCGCGCCATGCTCCATCAGGCTACGTAGCTGCTTCCCGGTTAAATCCATGGTGACCAGCTCGTTAGGGAACGGGAAGGTACTGATAACGGCTCCCATGCTCACTGCCCCGGCGGGAATTTCATTACGAATACCGCCTGAGTTAGTTAACGCCAGCTGCGTCTCCTTACCTGCCGCCTGCATCAAGGCATCCGCGGCAAGGTTGCCCAGCGGTGAAGAGACGCCATAAGCGCGAGTAAGCTCGACCGGCGCTTGAGCAATAACCTGCTGCACCACGCGATCCAGCTTTTTATTCCAGCCGTCGATGACCTGCTGCGTCTGCGGGTCAGGTTTCCACTCATCGGCATAGATAGTCTTCAGCTCGAAGTTCTTCACGGTGAACTGATGCGGTTTTTCCTGATAATCCAGCACCAGTTTCCCTACGTCGATGCCGCCGCTATCGGTAGAAAGAATTAACGTATTACCGACTTTAATCGGTTCCGGCGTGCCGACATGGGCATGGCCGGTAATCAAAATGTCCAGCCCGTTGACCTGGCTTGCGGTCTGAATATCTTTATCCAGCGCACGCCGTACATCGGTCCCCCCCTGACTCGACTGGCGTGCCGGGACGCCTTCGTGAATCAGAGCTACGGTCAGATCCACTTTACCTTTCAGTTCATCGATATAGTGCTGTAACCATTTCACCTCGTCGCGCGCTTCGATACCCACCCGCGTTGCGGCGGATACCGTATCGTCAAAGGCAAAAACGCCGTGCAGGCCGATCACGCCGATTTTCACGCCCTCTTTTTCGATAATGGTATAGGGCTTATCCCAGAACGCTTTATCGCTGTTCTGATAAAAAATGTTGCCCTGCACAATCGGGAATTTCGCCTGGCTAAGCTGGAGCAGCGTATTGTCCCAGCCGTGATCGAACTCATGGTTACCTATCGTCGCCGCATCGTAGGGCATGGTGTTCATGATATCGATAATTGCTTTGCCCTTTGTCAGGCTGCTGATATAGGGTCCGGTAAAATAGTCGCCGGCATCAAAAAACCAGGTCGCGCTATTTTTCGCCTTTTCCTGCTTAACCATCGTGGTGATATTCGCCCAGCCGCCGATGTCTCGTTTACCGTCGGCAATCCACGGCACTTTATAGGGTTCGACGTGGGCATGGAGATCGTTGGTGTAAATGAGGGTGACATCTTTGGCGCAGGCCCAGAAAGGCAAAGTCAGCAGGAGGGCGGCGCTCATTGTTTTTAATTTCATCGGAGTTCCTTTCAGAGAGGTCAAGAAGCGCTAAGTTACGTTCTGAAAGACTTTTTTATGTGAGAGCATTCACATTTGTATGCAACCTGAGCAGGGCAAAATTAACGACCTGCAAAAATCGTTGGTGCTGGCCCGCTTGTGGAGACTCTTTTTACCATTAACGCCTGTAAAACCTACGGTTGCCGTAACCTGGGTTTATCCTCTGCGGCCGACTACCGTTTTCCGGACTATCGGCTGGGTTATCCCGCGCTGTACTGCGCAGCCTGCGGCAGCTATCCACCGCTGTTTAATGATGATGAGTTCCGACCCTGGCTGGCCGCCTATCTGACGGATAACGCCCGGCGCTCTGGCTATTTTTGCCCGGCCTGTTATCGGCGAGATATAATTCGCTATGGCTACAACCCGAAGGGAACCCAGCGGCTTCAGTGCCGCCGCTGTGAAAAAGTCTGGACGCCAAAACATCACCATAGCCCGGTAATGGAGTACCCGCAGCATATCTGCAGCGTACCGTTGATTGTGCCGTTTCAGGGTCATGAGGCCGGGCAGAAACTCTATCTCTTACTCAGCTTCGACGCCGTACGCGGCAACGTTCTCCATCTTTCGTCGAACTTCACGCCTTTTCCGGTTGGCGCATCACTACGCTATCGCTGGCGGGGAAGAGAAGCGCCTCAGGGCATTGCGGGCGATATCGTTCAGCGAATCTCTCAGACCGAAGCGGGCTTTTTACAGCGCAGTCAATTCGATGAGATACAGTACGGCAGCGCCGCGCCAAAGCGTCATTCCCGCGGCGCCATTCTGCGCCCGGTCATCGCCGCACACGGTCATTTCAAGCTGCTCAGCCATCGTTTTCCAGCGATAAAAACGCACATCATTGCTCATGAATGTTTTTTACGCGGCGCGGCGATCGTTGCCTGGGCGCCTCTGTTTCGCCAGCAGAAAGGAGAGCTGTGGTATGTGGAGGAAGAGATAAACAACCCCGCCAGTTCGGCACCGTGGCGGCTGCAGGGCAAAACGCATCATGGCTGGTGGCAAAATCCGTGGCAGCTCTGGACGCAGGGAGAGAACCGAAAAATGGTCTGCCAGCTTTCCGGAACGCCGGACGAGAACGCCTCGCCCCCTGACCTCACGGCCAGCCGACGCTTCACAACCTGGCTGGAAAAGAGACCCGAGTTCACGCAAAGCGCCCTGTTTTCAGCAGGGCGGGTGACGCAAATACTGGTCTCATTGGCTCAAGAGTATAACGCGACGCTTACAGCAGCTGCGCCAGGCGATTGATATCCGACTGAATCGCCCCGGCGGTCACATCGCGACCGGCGCCCGGACCGCGGATCACCAGCGGGTTATCGCGATACCAGCGGCTCTCAATGGCAAAAACGTTATCACACGGCAGCAGCGCCGCCAGCGGGTGCTCTTCGCGCACCGCTTCCACGCCGACGCGAGCTTTACCGTTGGCGTCAAAACGCGCCACGTAGCGCAGCACCAACCCCATCTCGCGCGCCGCTTCCAGACGCTGCAGCATCTGGTCGTTCAGCGCTTCACCGTTCTCGAAGAAGTGATCCACCGAACCTTCTTCACAGTGGGCGGGCACCAGCGATTCTACGCGCACCTGATCCGGCTCGATGTCGTAGCCCGCTTCTCGTGCCAGGATCACCAGCTTACGCATGACGTCTTTCCCGGAAAGATCGACGCGCGGGTCCGGTTCCGTCAGCCCCTGCTGCCAGGCCTGATCGACCAGATCAGTAAACGGTACGGTGCCGTCAAACTGCAGGAACAGCCACGAGAGAGTGCCGGAGAAAATACCGCTCAGCGCCAAAATGGTATCGCCGCTATCAATCAAATCGCGCACCGTATGGTTGACCGGCAGACCGGCGCCGACGGTGGCGTTGTACAGCCAGTGGCGCCCGGTTTTCTCGAACGCATCGTGGATCTGGCGATATTTACTGCTGCTACTGGCGCCAGCCAGCTTATTCGCGCTGATAACGTGGAAGCCATGGCTGGCAAAATCGAGGTACTGATCGGCCAGCTGCTCGCTGGCGGTTACATCCAGCACCACTAAATCATCATACGGATGCGCGCGCATCCACAGGAACAGCGACTCTTCATCCTGCTCAACGGCCTCATCATTAAAGAAAGCCAGCGCGCGACTGGCGTCTAGCCCTTCATAATTGAGCAGACTGCGGCGGCTATCCACGACGCCGGCAAGGATGAATTCAAACCCGGTGCGGGCGGAAAGCGTGGTCTGCTCGCGAGCAAACAGCTCCAGCCAGCGGGAACCAATGTTGCCTTTACCAAACAGTATCAGACCAATGCGTTTTTCCGCGCGGAACAGCGACTGATGCAGGCCCTGGATAAGGCTTTCTGTCGGCCCGGCGCGCAGCACCGCGACCAGGCTAATCCCCTCTTCTGATTGCCAGGTGAACTCTACCGGCTGGCCTTTTAGCTGCTGCCAGAAGCGGTGGCAGTGCAGCGGGTTACGGGTCACGCCAGCGCCGACCATCGCCACCAGCGCCAGCTTCTGACGCAGGCGCAGCTCGCCCGGCAACCCCGCTTCGTCGAGCAGCTTCAGGGCGCTGTCGGCAACTTCTGAGGTGTAGCAGAACTGCAGCAGCTTACGGTCGGCATGTACGCCAACCGCCAGCGGACGCAGCTGAGCGCGTTTTAAAATCGCGTCCAGCTCTTTATGCGCCAGTTTGAAATCCTGGCCGCCGGGCACCTGGAACTCAATCAGGCAGACATCATCATGGCTGGTAACGATTCGCGCGCCGGTACCGGAAGCCAGTACGCGTTCGATGCGCGTAGAGCCCTGATCCGGGGTGTAGCTACAGCGTAATTGTAAATCGATATCGCTGCCGGAAACCGGCTGCAGCGTACGGGCGTGCAGTACCGGAGCCGCCAGACGGGCCAGTTCGCTGGCTTCATCAAGACGCAGCAGCGGTAACAGGCAGGCATCTTTCACTTTGCGCGGATCCGCGCTGTAGACCCCGGCCACGTCGCTCCAGATAGTGACGCGGGACGCCCCGGCCAGCGCGCCGATCTGGGTGGCGGAATAGTCGGAACCGTTACGCCCGAGCAGTACGGTTTCCCCGGCGTTGTTACGCGAGATAAAGCCGGTTACAACCAGGCGTTTATTCGGATGCTGCGCTATCAGCTGCTGCAAAAGCGGGTAGGATAAACCTTCATCCACCTGCGGCTGTGGGGAGCGCTCGGCGCGTAAGAAGCTACGCGCATCCAGCCAGGCGGCTTCTACGCCCAGGTGATTCAACACCGCCGCCATCAGGCGGGCCGACCAGATTTCGCCGTGGCCGACGACTTCGGCATAGACCGCGTCCGTTACGCCGCCATCAAGCAGCCCGGCAAGGCGTTCAAGATCCAGAATAAACGTGGCGATTAGCGCGTCGGCAGCGTCCGGAGCAAGCAATCCGGAAATCAGCTCCATCTGATAACGACGAAGCGATTGTTGCACCTGATGCGCAGAGAGGCGATCGGTCTGGCTGAGCTTCAGCCAGCTGATCAACTGGTTGGTGGTACTGCCGGCGGCGGAGACGACCATCATATCGCCCGCCTGCGAATACTCCGTCATGATACCCGCGACGCGCAGGTAACATTTCGCATCCGCTAAACTACTCCCACCAAATTTGTGCAGCTGACGACCCTTCGCCCCTGCCTGCGCAATCACACTCATGTTTATTCCTCGTTTGCTGCCCGGAAGCCATTTTCCAGGTCGGCAATTAAATCTTCACCATCTTCAATACCGGTCGAAATACGCAGAAGCGTTTCTGAGATCCCGGCGGCCGCACGCGCTTCAGGCGCCATGCCCGCATGGGTCATCGTCGCGGCGTGAGAAATCAGGCTTTCCACGCCGCCCAGCGATTCCGCCAGCGTAAATAGCGATAACCCGCTCAGGAAACGACGCAGCGTCTGCTCATCGCCATCCAGCTCGAAGCTTAACATCGCCCCAAAGCCTTTTTGCTGACGCGCCGCAATCTCATGCCCCTGGTTTTCCGGCAGGGACGGATGGTACAGTTTTTTCACCAGCGGCTGGGTTTTCAGGTAGTCGACAATCGCCAGCGCGTTGCGCTGCGCCACTTCCATACGCGGAGAAAGCGTACGTAAACCGCGCAGCAGCAGATAGCTATCAAACGCCCCGCCGGTGACGCCGATATTATTCGCCCACCATGCCAGTTCGGTGACGGTCGCCGGATCTTTGGCGATAACCACCCCGGCCACCACATCAGAATGACCGTTCAAATATTTGGTGCATGAATGCAACACCAGATCGGCGCCCAGCGCCAGCGGATTCTGCAAAGCCGGGCTCAGGAAGGTGTTATCAACCACGCTGACCGCTCCAGCCTCACGCGCCAGACCGCAGATTTTCGCAATATCCACAACTCTCAGCAATGGATTACTTGGGCTTTCGACCAGAACCAGCTTCGGTTTCTCCGCCAGTGCGGCGCGCAGCGCCTGTTCGTCATTCTGATCGACAAACAGCACGCGATAGCAGCCACGCTTCGCCAGGCTATCAAACAGACGGTAGCTGCCGCCGTAGCAGTCGTGAGGCGCCACCAGCAGATCGCCCGGTTTCAGGAAGACGGTAGTCACCAGCAGAATTGCCGACATCCCGGTATTCGTCAGGACCGCCCCTGCGCCGCCCTCCAGCTCCGCCAGCGCGCGCTGCACAACATCACGTGTCGGATTACCACGACGAGAGTAGTCGTGGGCGCGCGGTTCGTTAAATCCGGTGAAGTTATAGGTGCTGGAGAGATGAATGGGCGGGACAACGCAACCGTACTGCTCGTCGTCATTTAAACCGCTACGCACTGCGATGGTGGCCTGTTTACGCGTCATGTTGGGGAGTTCCTGGCTGAGTCGGTGAAAAGTCAGGTGTCAGAGTAATCATTGTTATAATAGACGTCAATACATCTGGACATCTAAACTTCTTTGCGTATAGATTGAGCAAACCGGAAATAGCCGTTAAAATTATATGCATTAGCGCACATCCGTGGCGGCTTGTTTGGTGTCAGACGCGCCCCTCTACGGTAAACTACGCGCAATTATGGCCGGGACTCACGTTCAGGCCCTTAACTAATGAATAGAGGATTAAAGGTAACTCATGGCTGAATGGAGCGGCGAATATATCAGCCCATACGCTGAGCACGGTAAGAAGAGTGAACAAGTAAAAAAAATTACGGTTTCCATTCCTCTGAAGGTGTTAAAAATCCTCACCGATGAACGCACGCGTCGTCAGGTGAACAACCTGCGTCACGCGACTAACAGCGAACTGCTGTGCGAAGCGTTCCTGCATGCCTTTACCGGTCAACCGTTGCCTAACGATGAAGACCTGCGTAAAGAGCGCAGCGATGAAATCCCGGAAGCGGCAAAAGAGATTATGCGCGAACTGGGCATCGACCCGGATACGTGGGAATACTAAAATCACTCAGGGCGGCGGGGCAAACCAGCCGCTCTTTTTAGTTGGATAACAAGGATGTTATGCCATGAAATACTGCGTACTGGCGCTGAGCCTGGCGTCGGCCTTTCCGGCGCACGCCTGGGTGCCGCAAACCGGCGATATCGTTTTTCAAATCTCCCGCTCATCGCAAAGCAAAGCCATTCAGCTGGCGACCCATTCCGCTTACAGCCACACCGGTATGGTGGTGATCCGTAATAAAAAACCTTACGTCTTTGAAGCCATCGGGCCCGTGGTTTACACGCCGCTGCAAAAGCTGAGCGAGTTCGACCTCAGATCCCCGCTCGTTCGTACCAGACTCAGAGAGCGTTACGGTCAGGCGATCCCGATGGACGAAACCGTCATCTCGCCGCAGGCGCTATTTGACGCGCCGCAGCTGGAAACCGTTGAAAAAAACTGGCCTCTGTTCCCGAGGTAATTGATCGTGAAAAATCTGCTTGTTGCCTGGATAGTCTTCCTGCTTTACGGCTGCGCCACCTATCCTCAGGCCATCAAACCGACGCCAGAAAAACCGTCGTCCGGGCCAGAAATCTATCTCGTCAATCACGGCTGGCACACCGGGATTATCCTGGCCGCCAATGACGTGAACAAAATTCTGCCGCAGCTTAACGTACGCTTTCCTCAGCGGGAACAGTGGTATGAAATCGGCTGGGGCGATAAAGGTTTTTATCAATCGCAGGAGATAACCACCCGACTTACGCTGCAGGCTATGTTCTGGTCATCCGGCGCGGTAATGCACGTAGTCGCCTTTTCAGGAGCGCCCGAAAGCTATTTTTCCGCAAGCGCAATGACGGCATTAATCCTTACCCCGGGCCAGAATAGCAGCCTGCTGCGCTACATCGGTCGCAGCTTTGCCCGTAATGAACGAGGGGAGCTGATACCGTTGAAAAAAGGGATCTACGGCGACAGCCAGTTTTACGCAGCAAACGGCCGCTACGGGATATTTAATACCTGTAATAAATGGACGGCAAAGGGACTGGAAAGCGCGGGAATGACCATGAACACTTCGTTAAAACTGACGGCGGGAAGCGTGATGAAGGCGGTAGAAGAGAATAAAGGCTGCCTGAATCGATACTGCTATCCTCTGTAAAGCAGAGACAAAAAAGCCGCCCTGAGGCGGCTTCTTCAGCAAATTACTTGCTGGTACCCGGTACGCTGAAACGCTTGTTGAAGCGGTCAACACGACCACCGGTAGCAACATCACGCTGTTTGCCAGTGTAGAACGGGTGGCATTTACCGCACACGTCGAGGTTCAGGTCGTGACCTACGGTAGAACGGATTTTCATGACGTTACCGCAAGAGCAGGAAGCAGTAACTTCTTCGTATTTCGGATGAATATCTTTTTTCATGGGAGAACCTCAGTTAAGGCCGCGTCGCTCTTCCAGCCCTAACGCCAGACACCACGCGATGTTAATAATTCCCGGAGCGATTACACTACCGGGTAATAGATTTTGATGCTACACGAAGCACATCAAAGGCGGCGAATCATACAGAATTTGACCAGCATATGCAAACTGATCCGCGAGCCCTTATCACAATGTGTATACTAACCCGCCAGATTTCAAGTCAGGAAGATTAAATGCCCGTCGCTCATGTTGCCCTGCCCGTTCCGCTGCCCCGCACTTTTGACTATTTGCTGCCTGAAGGTATGCCGGTCAAAGCGGGCTGTCGCGTGCGCGTTCCGTTCGGCAAGCAGGAGCGGATAGGTATCGTGACGGCAGTCAGCGAACGTAGCGAGCTGCCGCTTGACGAACTCAAGCCGGTGGCCGAAGTTCTTGATGCCGAGCCGGTCTTCTCCTCTTCGGTCTGGCGGCTGCTGCTGTGGGCGGCGGACTATTACCACCATCCCATCGGCGATGTTCTGTTTCACGCGCTACCGATCATGCTGCGCCAGGGGAAGCCCGCCAGCGCGGCGCCAATGTGGTACTGGTTTGCCACCGAGCAGGGGCAAGCGGTTGATATCAACAGCCTTAAGCGCTCGCGCAAACAGCAGCAGGCGCTGGCGGCGCTGCGTCAGGGAAAAATCTGGCGCCATCAGGTTGCCGAACTGGAATTTAACGATGCCGCGCTGCAGGCGCTGCGGGGTAAAGGCCTTGCCGAACTCGCCAGCGAAGCGCCCGCTATCACCGACTGGCGAACAGGCTTCTCGGTGCCCGGAGAGCGCCTGCGGCTTAATACCGAACAGGCCACCGCCGTTGGCGCGATTCATAGCGCCTCGGACCGTTTTTCCGCCTGGCTGCTGGCCGGGATCACCGGCTCCGGCAAAACGGAAGTTTATCTGAGCGTCCTTGAAAACGTGCTGTCGCAGGGGCGCCAGGCGCTGGTAATGGTGCCGGAAATCGGCCTGACGCCGCAAACAATCGCCCGTTTCCGCCACCGTTTTAACGCCCCGGTAGAAGTCCTGCACTCCGGGCTGAACGACAGCGAGCGCCTCTCCGCGTGGCTAAAAGCCAAAAACGGCGAAGCGGCGATTGTGATCGGAACCCGCTCGTCGCTATTTACCCCTTTTAAAGACCTCGGGGTAATCGTGATCGATGAAGAGCACGACAGCTCTTACAAACAGCAGGAGGGCTGGCGCTACCATGCGCGCGATCTGGCGGTCTGGCGCGCCCACAGCGAGCAAATCCCGATCATCCTGGGCACGGCAACCCCGGCGCTGGAAACGCTTCATAACGTCCGCCAGGGCAAGTATCGCCAGCTCAAGCTGACCAGGCGCGCGGGAAATGCGCGGCCGGCTCAACAGCATGTCCTGGATTTAAAAGGCCAGCAGCTGCAGGCCGGGCTGTCCCCGGCGCTGATTAGCCGCATGCGCCAGCATCTGCAGGCCGATAACCAGGTCATTCTGTTTTTGAACCGCCGCGGATTCGCGCCGGCGCTGTTGTGCCACGACTGCGGCTGGATAGCAGAGTGCCCGCGCTGCGACAGCTACTACACGCTGCATCAGGCTCAGCATCATCTGCGCTGCCACCACTGCGACAGCCAGCGTCCGATCCCGCGCCAGTGCCCCTCCTGCGGCTCTACGCATCTGGTGCCGGTAGGTTTGGGCACTGAGCAGCTTGAACAGGCGCTGGGACCGCTGTTCCCCGATATCCCGATTTCCCGTATCGACAGAGATACCACCAGCCGCAAAGGCGCGCTTGAGCAATATCTTGCCGATGTTAATCGCGGTGGCGCGCGCATTCTTATCGGCACACAGATGCTGGCTAAGGGTCACCACTTCCCGGATGTCACCCTGGTTTCCCTGCTGGACGTTGACGGTGCGCTGTTCTCCGCCGATTTCCGCTCGGCGGAGCGCTTCGCTCAGCTTTATACCCAGGTATCGGGCCGCGCAGGCCGTGCCGGCAAACAGGGCGAGGTGATCCTGCAGACCCATCATCCTGAGCATCCGCTGCTGCAAACGCTCCTCTATAAAGGATACGACGCGTTTGCTGAGCAGGCGCTGGCGGAGCGGCAAAGCATGCAGCTGCCGCCGTGGACCAGCCACGTGCTGATTCGCGCCGAAGACCATAACAATCAGCAGGCGCCGCTCTTTTTACAGCAGTTGCGGAATTTACTGCAGGCCAGCCCGCTGGCGGATAGCAAGCTCTGGGTGCTAGGTCCGGTTCCGGCGCTGGCGCCAAAGCGCGGAGGCCGCTGGCGCTGGCAAATACTCCTGCAGCATCCGTCGCGTAGTCAGCTACAGCATATCGTCAGCGGGACGCTGGCGTTGATCAACACGCTGCCGGAAGCGCGAAAAGTGAAATGGGTTCTGGATGTCGATCCTATTGAAGGTTAAGGCTTCTGTTGCGAGGCGGATCGAAAAATTCAACCACCATCACGTTTTTCATGAAAATTCTGTAACTCTCTGGATGTACTATCTGTTAAAAATGTGGCTGATGTCAGAACGCCAGGGATGTGTCTGCGCAAGCCAGCGAGGAGAAAACAGGTGAAGCCCAAAAAACAGATCGTTGCCGCCACCATGAAAGACGTCGCCCAGAAGGCAAACGTCTCTACGGCAACCGTATCCCGAGCGTTAATGAACCCGGATAAGGTTTCGCAGAGCACGCGCAACCGGGTTGAACAGGCCGCGCTTGAAGTCGGCTATTTACCGCAATCGCTCGGGCGCAACATGAAACGCAACGAGTCGCGCACCATTCTGGTGATAGTGCCGGATATCTGCGATCCCTTCTTTAGCGAGATTATTCGCGGCATTGAAGTCACCGCGGCGGAGCAAGAGTATCTGGTACTGATTGGCGATTGCGCCCATCAGAATCGTCAGGAAAAGACCTTTATTGACCTGATTATTACCAAGCAGATCGACGGCATGCTGCTGCTGGGCTCTCGTCTGCCCTTCGATGCGGGCGTAGAAGAACAGCGCAACCTGCCGCCGATGGTCATGGCCAATGAATTCGCTCCCGAGCTGGAACTGCCGACGGTGCATATCGACAACCTCACCGCCGCGTTCAACGCCGTTAACTATCTGCACGAACTGGGGCATCGCCGCATTGGCTGTATCGCCGGTCCGGAAGAGATGCCGTTATGCCATTACCGCCTGCAGGGCTATGTCCAGGCGCTACGCCGGAGCGGAATAACCGTCGATCCGCACTATATCGCCCGCGGTAATTTTACCTATGAAGCCGGCGCCAACGCCCTGGAGCAGTTGCTGACGCTCCCGGAACCACCGACGGCGATTTTCTGCCATAGCGATATCATGGCGCTGGGCGCATTATCGCTGGCGAAGCGTCGCGGCCTGAAAGTTCCTGAAGATCTGTCTATTATTGGTTTTGATAACATCTCTTTGTCTGAATTTTGCGATCCGCCATTGACGACGGTCTCGCAACCACGTTTTGATATTGGCCGCGAAGCGATGCTACTTTTACTGGATCAACTGCACGGCCACAGCGTCAGCAGCGGGTCACGATTGCTCGACTGCGAGCTTATCGTTCGCGGCAGTACGCGCAAAATCCGAACATAATCTTCAGGCTTTCGGGCCTGCTCTTCTGGTCAAAGGCCCGCCGCTTAAGTAACATGGCGGGCTGAAAAACGAATAAGACAGCGAAACGATAGTGGCACAACGAGATTATGTACGCCGCAGCCAACCGGCTTCTTCGCGGCGCAAAAAGAGCAACTCCCGAAGCTCAAGGAACAAGCAAGGCGGCCTTTCGGCGGTTTCACCTGCTATGGTGGCGATCGCCGCGGCGGTGCTGGTGGCCTTTATCGGTGGACTGTACTTCATCACGCACCACAAGAAAGAAGAAGCTGAAGCGCTGCAGAATCGCCAGGCGGCGGGCAATGGCTTGCCGCCGAAACCCGAAGAACGCTGGCGCTATATTAAAGAGCTGGAGAGTCGCCAGCCCGGCGTCCGCGCGCCTACGGAACCCACGGCAGGCGGTGAAGTCATGAAACCGGAGCAGCTGACGGACGAGCAGCGCCAGCTGTTAGCGCAAATGCAGGCCGATATGCGTCAGCAGCCTACGCAGCTGACCGAGGTGCCGTGGAATGAACAAACCCCGGCGCAGCGCCAGCAAACCCTACAGCGTCAGCGTTTAGCGCAACAGCAGGTGCAGCAACAGCAGTTAGCGCAGGCCCAGACGCAGGTACAGCAACCGCGTACGCAGCCTCGGGCCGTCGAGCAGGCCAAACCGGTACAGCAGCCGAAGCAAACGGCATCGAATCAGCAGCCGTATCAGGATCTGCTGCAAACGCCGGCGCATACCAGCACCGCCCAGCCAAAAACGCAGGCCGCCGCGCCGGTAACCCGCGTTGAAGAAGCGCCTAAAACCGCTACCGCGGAGAAAAAAGACGATCGCAGCTGGATGATCCAGTGCGGGTCCTTTAAAGGCGCAGAGCAGGCGGAGACCGTTCGCGCGCAGCTGGCGTTTGAAGGCTTCGCCTCGCATATCACCACCAATAACGGCTGGAACCGCGTAGTGATTGGGCCGCTGAAGGGCAAAGAAAACGCCAGCAATATGATTGAACGGCTGAAGATGGCCGGACACGCAAACTGCATTCGTCTCGCCGCCAGGGGTTGAAACCCTTAAAAACCCCCCCATCTATAATTGCATTCTGCCCCGCGTAAACCGCGGGGCCCCTATTCCGCTTTTGCAACCAAGGGGTCTGCTCGTGACTACAATTGTAAGTGTTCGCCGTAATGGCCATGTCGTTATTGCCGGTGATGGCCAGGCTACGCTGGGCAACACCGTAATGAAAGGCAACGTGAAAAAAGTGCGCCGCCTGTACAACGACAAAGTGATCGCCGGCTTTGCGGGCGGCACCGCTGACGCCTTCACGCTGTTCGAACTGTTTGAACGTAAGCTGGAAATGCATCAGGGCCATCTGGTGAAAGCCGCCGTTGAGCTGGCGAAAGACTGGCGTACCGACCGCATGCTGCGCAAGCTGGAAGCCTTGCTGGCCGTGGCTGACGAAAACGCATCCCTCATCATCACCGGTAACGGTGACGTGGTGCAGCCAGAAAATGATTTGATTGCTATCGGCTCCGGCGGTCCTTACGCCCAGGCCGCGGCTCGCGCCCTGCTGGAAAATACCGATATGGGCGCACGCGATATCGCAGAGAAAGCGTTGAATATTGCAGGTGATATCTGCATTTATACCAACCACTTCCATACCATCGAAGAATTACCGTCTAAAGCGTAAGGATCTCCCATGTCTGAAATGACCCCACGCGAAATTGTCAGCGAACTGGACAAACACATTATCGGCCAGGACGCAGCCAAGCGCTCCGTCGCCATCGCTCTGCGTAACCGCTGGCGTCGTATGCAGCTCAACGAAGAGCTGCGTCACGAAGTCACGCCAAAAAACATTCTGATGATCGGTCCGACCGGCGTCGGTAAAACAGAAATCGCCCGTCGTCTGGCAAAGCTCGCCAACGCGCCGTTCATCAAGGTGGAAGCCACTAAATTCACCGAAGTGGGCTATGTTGGTAAGGAAGTGGACTCGATTATCCGCGATCTGACCGATGCGGCGATCAAAATGGTACGCATGCAGTCCATCGATAAAAACCGCTACCGTGCCGAAGAGCTGGCGGAAGAGCGCATCCTCGACGTGCTGATTCCACCAGCGAAAAACAACTGGGGCCAGGCTGAACAGCCTCAGGAACCCTCCGCCGCGCGCCAGTCTTTCCGTAAAAAACTGCGCGAAGGGCAGCTCGACGACAAAGAGATTGAGATCGACCTCGCCGCCGCGCCGATGGGCGTAGAAATCATGTCCCCTCCGGGCATGGAAGAGATGACCAGCCAGCTGCAGTCGATGTTCCAGAACCTGGGCGGACAGAAGCAAAAGCCGCGTAAGCTGAAAATCAAAGACGCGATGAAGCTGCTGATTGAAGAAGAAGCGGCTAAGCTGGTCAATCCGGAAGAGCTGAAGCAGGATGCCATCGACGCCGTTGAACAGCACGGTATCGTGTTTATCGATGAGATCGACAAAATCTGTAAGCGCGGCGGCAACTCGTCCGGTCCTGATGTCTCTCGTGAAGGCGTACAGCGCGATCTGCTGCCGCTGGTTGAAGGCTGCACCGTTTCCACCAAGCACGGCATGGTGAAAACCGATCACATCCTGTTTATCGCCTCCGGCGCGTTCCAGGTAGCCAGCCCATCCGACCTGATTCCTGAACTACAGGGTCGTCTGCCGATTCGCGTTGAGCTGAAAGCGCTGACCACCCACGACTTCGAACGTATTCTGACCGAGCCGAACGCGTCCATCACCGTACAGTATAAAGCGCTGATGGCCACCGAAGGCGTCAATATTGAATTCACGGATGACGGCATCAAGCGTATCGCGCAGGCTGCCTGGCAGGTCAACGAAACCACCGAGAACATCGGCGCGCGTCGCCTGCATACCGTCCTGGAGCGTCTGATCGAAGATATCTCCTACGATGCCAGCGAAATGAATGGCCAAACCGTCACCATTGATGCGGAATATGTCGGTAAGCATCTGGATGTTCTGGTGGCAGATGAAGATCTGAGTCGTTTTATCTTATAATCCGGTTCAATATATTTTCATCACTATAGATGGGGCTATAGATACCCTAAATAATTCGAGTTGTCGCAAGGCGGCCTTTGGCTGAGTGCCCTCATTTTTCCCGGCAGTGTACCTGAGTACATGGCTGGGTTGAATGAGCGTAGCCAACGCACCTGCAGCTTGACGTATGAAGGGTAGAGCCCCATTTTTTATTGGCCGGGACTTATGACCGAACACGCTATCACTCGCACTCAGGCCTGGCTGGAAAGCCTGCGCCCCAAAACGTTGCCTCTGGCCTTTGCCGCCATTATTGTCGGCTCCGCTCTGGCCTGGCATCAGGGAAGTTTCGATCCCTGGGTTGCCCTGCTGGCAATCATTACCGCCGGTTTACTGCAAATCCTCTCCAATCTGGCCAATGATTATGGCGACGCGGTAAAAGGCAGCGATAAGCCCGACCGTATCGGCCCCCTTCGCGGCATGCAGAAAGGGGCAATTACCCAGGCGCAGATGAAACGCGCGTTGATACTCACCGTAGCGCTGATTTGCCTTTCTGGCCTGGCGCTGCTATTCCTGGCCTGGCAAACCATGGCCGATTTTATCGGTTTTATGGTGCTTGGCGGACTCTCAATCGTTGCTGCAATTACCTATACCGTCGGCACCCGTCCTTACGGCTACATCGGCCTTGGCGATATTTCAGTGCTGATTTTCTTCGGCTGGCTGAGCGTCGTGGGAAGCTGGTATCTTCAGGCGCACAGCGTGGAAGCGGTCATTTTCTTACCCGCCACGGCCTGCGGTTTGCTGGCGACGGCGGTGCTGAATATTAACAATCTGCGTGATATCGACAGCGATCGTGAAAACGGTAAAAACACCCTTGCGGTACGCCTCGGGCCGGTTAACGCTCGTCGCTATCATGCCTGCCTGCTGCTTGGCGCGCTGCTATGCCTGGCGCTGTTTAATCTGATCTCACTGCATAATCCGTGGGGCTGGCTGTTCCTGCTGGCCACCCCGCTGCTGGTTAAGCAGGCGCGTTATGTCATGCGCGAGCGCGATCCGGTCGCCATGCGCCCAATGCTGGAAAGAACCGTAAAAGGCGCCCTGTTAACCAACCTGCTGTTTGTTATCGGGATTATTTGCAGCCGACTCGCGGCTTAACTGACAAATATCAATTAACAATTGATGATTTTGCCAACAGCACGATTCACGAGATATACTGAAAATTCTCGCAGCAACTGAACGTTAAGCCTATGAAATACGATACTTCCGAGCTTTGTGACATCTACCAGGAAGATGTCAACGTCGTGGAACCTCTGTTCTCCAACTTTGGGGGGCGCTCGTCGTTTGGTGGACAAATCATCACGGTAAAATGTTTCGAGGATAACGGGTTGCTCTACGATATGCTCGAACAGAACGGTCGTGGCCATGTCCTGTTAGTTGACGGTGGTGGTTCCGTTCGGCGCGCATTGATTGACGCTGACCTGGCGCGTCTGGCCGTACAAAACGAGTGGGAGGGGCTGGTCGTCTATGGCGCAGTGCGTCAGGTTGACGATCTGGAAGATCTGGATATCGGTATCCAGGCGCTGGCCGCCATTCCCGTTGGCGCCGCAGGGGAAGGCATCGGCGAAAGCGACGTTCGCGTCAACTTCGGCGGCGTCACCTTCTTTTCCGGCGACCATCTCTACGCCGATAACACCGGGATCATCCTTTCGGAGGATGCTCTGGATATTGAGTAGCGTGTCCCGCCCATAAAAAAGGCCTTCTCTCTGAGAAGGCCTTTTTGTTGGCGTCTGAGCTTAGTACAGCTTCTTAGCGCAATCCAGCCAGTCGCTTTTAAACGGACGCTTCATGTTTTCGATAGCGTCGATGATGTCGTGGTGAACCAGCTTCTCGTTCTGAATACCGACGCAACGGCCGCCGAATCCCTGCAGCAGCAGGTCAATCGCGTACGCGCCCATGCGGGATGCCAGAATACGGTCATAAGGAACCGGGGAGCCGCCGCGCTGAATGTGGCCCAGTACGGTTGCGCGAGTTTCACGGCCGGTCTCTTTCTCAATATAGTGAGCCAGCTCGTCGACGTCGCACATATGCTCGGTGATCGCCACAATCGCGTGTTTTTTGCCTTTCGCGATACCCGCCTTGATTTCAGCAACCAGATCGTCGCGAGTGTACTCAACCTCAGGAACCATGATGAATTCGCAGCCGCCGGAGATGGCTGCCGCCAGGGTCAGGTCGCCGCAGTAACGGCCCATCACTTCAACAACGGAAATACGCTGGTGAGAGGAAGAAGTATCACGCAGGCGGTCAATAGCCTCAACCACGGTGCTCAGAGCGGTAAAGAAACCGATGGTGTAGTCGGTGCCTTTAATATCGTTGTCGATGGTGCCCGGCAGACCGATGCAAGGGAAGCCCATCTCAGTCAGGCGTACGGCGCCCATATAAGAACCGTCACCGCCGATGACTACCAGCGCATCGAGGCCGCGCTTTCTCATATTTTCAATCGCGACGGCGCGAATATGTTCTTCGCGGAATTCTGGAAAACGCGCCGAACCCAGGAAGGTGCCGCCGCGGTTGATCATATCGGAAACGCTGTAGCGGTCGAGCTGAACCATGCGATCTTCATACAGGCCGAGGTAACCGTCATAGATTCCAAAAACTTCCAGACCTTCCGTTAATGCCGCGCGCACAACGCCGCGAATTGCTGCGTTCATGCCCGGGGCATCACCGCCACTTGTCAACACACCGATTTTCTTAATCATGACTACCTCTGAACTTAGGAAGCAAAAAATAATCCTGTTGCCTGAAGCGCCCCTCACCAGGAGTGCACAACGATAATTGCAATAGTATATCAAACGCTTCTGGCTGAATTGATTCAGGTCAGACCAAATGGCGGTAATTTATACAAATAATGCCGATCCGCCCCACATTTTTACATCGAGTTTACAGATAACAACTTAAAGATCATAAAACACCCTGCTGCGCTAACGGCACCACCGAACAGGGGTCCTGGTGGATAATCACATCGGAACCCGGGAATCGGAGCAACAGCGCCTGCTCCACCTGATCGGCAATCACATGTGCCTGAACCAGCGGGAGATTATCTTCCATTTCCAAATGAATCTGAATAAAGCGAGTCGGCCCTGACTGCCGCGTACGTAGATCGTGCGCCCCGCTGACGCCTGGCCATGCGGTCACGATATTGATAATTTCCTGGCGTTCCTCATCAGGTAACGCGCGGTCTAATAACGACTGAACGGCGTCATAACCCATGCGCAGCGCGCTATATAAAATATAGACGCCTATACCTAATGCAAACAGCGCATCAGCACGATGCCAGCCGTACCATGAGAGGGCCAGCGCCACCAGGATTGCGCCGTTCATCATAACATCAGACTGATAATGAAGCATATCCGCCCGCACCGCCTGACTTTGCGTTTTTCTCACTACCCAGCGCTGAAAGGTCACCAGCACCAGCGTGCTTATCAGCGCAACCAGCGTCACTACCATCCCGACACCCGCCGCGTTCATCGGCTCAGGCCGCACGAGATGCTGGATACCCGTCAAGAACAGAAACAGTGCCGATCCGGAAATAAACATGCTTTGCGCCAGCGCGGCCAGCGATTCCGCCTTGCCGTGACCAAAGGTATGTTCTTCATCGGCGGGTTGTAGCGAATAACGCACCACCAGCAGGTTGGTTAACGAGGCGGCGATATCCACCAGCGAATCAACCAGCGCCGCCAGAATACTCACTGAGCCGGTATACCACCACGCAAAAATCTTAATTAAAAGTAACGCAGAGGCCATCACCGTCGCCGCAATCGCCGCGCGACTCACCAGCTGCCCATAGGATTGATTCATAAACGCTCCTTACTTCGCGATGCGCTTAGTATAACCCGATAATTTACCGAGACGGGGAGCCGGGAAGAGGCTGAATAACAGGCAAAAAAAACCCCCACATCATGTGGGGGAAGACAGGGATGGTGTCTATGGCAAGGAAAACAGGGTTGTTACTGGGGTTGCAGGGTATTGCTACTACTCGAAAGCATCATCGCTGAGCCTTTTTGCATCCTTGCAACCTCACGCAACTGGTTCATTCGTTGCTGGTGCTTAGCGTTTAAAACCGCTTGCTGCTCTGGCGTTAACAGGTGGTACATCTGGTTGCGAACTTTTGCCATTTCAACCTGGCGGGCAACCTGTTCCTGCGCCATCTTATCTGCCTGAGCGCGTACAGCGTTTTCATCAAAATTTTCTGCGGTGACAAGGCGATGCATTGTCTCCATTTCGCTAACATTAACGGGTGGCCTTTCGTGGCGTGCCCGCTGCATAAGATCTCGTAACTGTTGCCGTTGGTGTTCAGTTAAACTTATGCCGTCAAACATATGGCTCTGGCTGCTGCGCTGGACCCCTTCGTCTCCGGGGAGCCAGTTAACGCTGGTGACGACTTCAGCGGCTTGGCTATATGCACTTAGCGCCAGCGTTGAGGCCATGACGGCAGCGATAACATTGCGCATCACATACTCCCAAAACGTTTGTGTCGCGATTCAACGATAGAGAGTTTACGATGCAGGCTGCAAACATGCGTCAGGGGGTGTAAAACAACGTAAAGTCATGGATTAGCGAGCCTTGATGACGTAATTTCTGCCTCGGAGGTATTTAAACAATGAATAAAATCCTGTTAGTAGATGATGACCGGGAGCTCACCTCCCTGTTAAAAGAGCTGCTCGATATGGAAGGTTTTAATGTGCTCGTAGCCCATGACGGGGAACAGGCGCTGGCCCTTCTGGACGACAGCATCGATTTACTTTTGCTTGATGTGATGATGCCGAAGAAAAACGGTATCGATACACTCAAAGAGTTGCGTCAGACGCACCAGACCCCGGTTATCATGCTAACGGCCCGCGGGAGCGAGCTGGATCGCGTTCTCGGCCTCGAGCTGGGCGCGGACGATTATCTGCCTAAGCCGTTCAACGATCGTGAGCTGGTAGCGCGTATACGCGCTATTCTGCGCCGATCGCACTGGAGCGAGCAGCAGCAGACAACCGAAGCCGGTTCACCGACGCTGGAAGTGGATGCGCTAAGCCTTAACCCCGGTCGCCAGGAAGCCAGCTTCGATGGCGTGACCCTGGAACTGACCGGCACCGAGTTCACCCTGCTCTATCTTCTGGCGCAGCATCTTGGCCAGGTGGTATCGCGTGAACATCTTAGCCAGGAAGTATTAGGTAAACGCCTGACGCCATTCGACCGCGCAATCGATATGCACATCTCCAACCTGCGGCGTAAGCTGCCGGAGCGCAAGGACGGCCATCCGTGGTTTAAAACGCTGCGCGGACGCGGCTATCTGATGGTATCGGCTTCATGATTGGAAGTTTAACCGCACGCATCTTCGCTATTTTCTGGCTCACGCTGGCGCTGGTGTTGATGCTGGTTCTGATGCTGCCCAAGCTGGACTCGCGCCAGATGACCGAGCTGCTGGAGAGCGAGCAACGTCAGGGCATCATGATTGAACAGCACGTCGAGGCCGAACTGGCGAACGATCCGCCGAACGACCTGATGTGGTGGCGTCGTCTGTTTCGCGCTATCGATAAGTGGGCTCCGCCGGGCCAGCGTTTGCTGCTGGTCACCAGCGAGGGTCGCGTCATCGGCGCGGAACGCAACGAAATGCAGATTATCCGCAACTTTATCGGCCAGGCGGATAACGCCGACCATCCGCAGAAAAAACGCTATGGTCGTCTGGAAATGGTCGGGCCTTTTTCCGTCAGGGATGGAGAAGATAACTACCAGCTCTATCTGATTCGCCCTGCTAATACCTCACAATCAGACTTCATCAATCTGCTGTTCGACCGGCCTTTGTTGCTGCTCATCGTCACGATGTTAGTCAGCGCCCCGCTGCTGCTATGGCTGGCGTGGAGCCTGGCGAAACCCGCGCGTAAGCTCAAAAATGCCGCCGATGAAGTCGCCCAGGGCAACCTGCGTCAGCATCCGGAGCTGGAAGCCGGTCCGCAGGAGTTTTTAGCCGCCGGGACCAGTTTTAACCAGATGGTGACCGCGCTGGAGCGCATGATGTCCAGCCAGCATCGTCTGCTGTCCGATATCTCGCACGAACTGCGCACGCCGCTGACCCGCCTGCAGTTAGGCACCGCATTGCTGCGCCGCCGCAGCGGGGAAAGCAAAGAGCTGGAGCGGATTGAGATGGAAGCGCACCGGCTGGATAGCATGATCAACGACCTGCTGGTGATGTCGCGCAATCAGGCGAAAACCGCGCTGGTCAGCGAGACGGTGAAAGCCAACCAGCTGTGGGGCGAGGTGCTGGATAACGCCGCCTTTGAAGCCGAACAGATGGGGAAATCGTTCACCGTCGAGTATCCGCCGGGGCCCTGGCCGCTGTACGGTAACCCCAATGCGCTGGAAAGCGCGCTGGAGAATATCGTGCGTAACGCGCTGCGCTACTCGCATACCAAAATTTCGGTAAGCTTCTCGGTGGATAAAGATGGCATCACGGTTAACGTCGATGATGACGGCCCGGGCGTAAGTCCGGAGGATCGCGAGCAGATTTTCCGTCCGTTCTACCGTACCGATGAGGCGCGCGATCGCGAGTCTGGCGGTACCGGGCTGGGGCTGGCGATTGTCGAAGCGGCAATCCAGCAGCATCGCGGTTGGGTGAAAGCCGACGACAGCCCGCTGGGCGGCTTGCGCTTAACCCTGTGGCTGCCGCTGTACAAGCGTACCTGACTCCCCCGGCCTGCGCTTCGCCAGGCCGGGTTCGAAACGGGTAGCCCGGATAAGGCGCAACGCGCCGCCATCCGGGAACGCGCACGGAAGCGCTATTTCCCCCACAATCTCCGCGAATTATTTTCGATCTTCCCGCTCAGGCGCCGTTTCTGCATGGTACGGCTCCAGCTTACCGACAGCCCCGCCGCTGATAGCAGGCGGTGATACTGTTCGTCATCGAACGGCATTTGCCAGGCAATAGCTCCCGCCTCGTGAACGCTAACGTCGCTGAGGCGGGAAACCAGCGCCAGCGGCGCATCGCCGGACACTCGTCCGCCCGCCACTACCCGATACAGCCAGCCGGTTTTGCCGCTATTCTGCATAAGCTGCGCCATGTCGCTGACGGCAAAATGGTAGTTAAGCTTGAAGCACGGCGATCGCGGCTGCGTCACCTGAATCAGCGCCTCTCCCCAGCGGAAGATATCGCCAATATAGACATTTTTTTCCGTCAGCCCTTCGGTCGAGAGATTTTCGCCAAACGCCGGGGCGCAGAAAAGATCCGCCTGCTGCGGAAGTTCACGGGCCCAGTGGGCATAGTGTTCACGGGGATAGTGGCACAGCGCGCGGTCCGGCCCGCCGTGAATTTTCTTCTCCGCCTGCTCATCGCCCTCCAGCCCCAAATCGCCGAGGGTCAGTTCACCGTCGATCTGAATTTTACCGATGGCGCTTGGACGGCTGCCGTCGTAATCCCTTACCTTGCCCACAAAGACATTCACCGGATAGTGCATCGCTGCTCCTTTGCTGCGGATATAAAAAAAGCGAGTCATCAGACTCGCTTCTCGCTCAGCACAATGCAACCTTATTTTTTGGCGGCAAAACGCGCTGCGGCTTCGTCCCAGTTCACCACGTCCCAGAACGCTTTAATGTAGTCCGGACGACGGTTCTGGAATTTCAGGTAGTAAGCGTGTTCCCATACGTCCAGGCCCAGAATCGGGAAGCCGGAAGCGCCGGAGATTGCTTCGCCCATCAGCGGGGAGTCCTGGTTAGCGGTAGAAACCACCGCCAGCTTGTCGCCTTTCAGCACCAGCCACGCCCAGCCGGAGCCGAAACGGGTAGCAGCCGCTTTTTCAAATTCCGCTTTAAAGTTGTCAACGGAACCGAAATCACGCTCGATAGCCGCTTTCAGGTCGCCCTGCAGGGTAGTACCGGTTTTCAGGCCTTTCCAGAACAGGCTGTGGTTAGCGTGGCCGCCGGCGTTGTTACGCAGCACGGTTTTTTTGTCTGCCGGCAGCTGATCCAGTTTGGTAATCAGCTCTTCTGCGGACAGGTTCGCGAATTCAGGCAGGCTTTCCAGCGCTGCGTTGGCATTATTAACGTAGGTCTGGTGGTGTTTAGTGTGATGGATTTCCATCGTCTGCTTGTCAAAATGCGGTTCCAGGGCGTCATAAGCGTACGGCAGGGCAGGCAGTGTATAACTCATAATCATCTCCATTATTGTCGAGCGGCGGAAAGTGTTAATGCCGCGTAAGCAGTTGGTTCATTATAGTTAATTAAATGATATTGAAAACGCTTATCAATGCCGTATTTTTAATAAGGTTATAACAAGGGGGAATAGATGTAGTTTTGTGATACAGAACAACTAATTAAGTTTTTGGTTGCCAGGTTCCGCCTTCTGGTGGCAACAGCTTAAAGGCGGAAAAACTGACCGATTTTTACACTCATCGGGTCGGAAGAAGATTTATCCGATAAAAAATAGATGAGGATAAAATCAATGAATCACGCGATTACGATGGGTATTTTTTGGCATTTGATAGGTGCAGCCAGTGCAGCCTGTTTCTATGCCCCGTTCAAGAAAGTTAAACATTGGTCCTGGGAAACAATGTGGTCAATCGGCGGGATCGTCTCCTGGCTGATCCTCCCCTGGGCCATCAGCGCCATGCTGCTGCCCGACTTCTGGGCCTATTACGGTTCTTTTAACGCCTCCACGCTTCTGCCCGTTTTCCTGTTCGGTGCCATGTGGGGCATCGGTAATATTAACTACGGCCTGACGATGCGCTATCTCGGCATGTCGATGGGGATCGGCATCGCCATTGGTATTACGTTGATTGTCGGTACGCTCATGACCCCGATTCTCAATGGTCAGTTTGATGTTCTCATTAACACTAAAGGCGGCCAGATGACGCTGCTCGGCGTGCTGGTTGCGGTGATTGGCGTGGGCATCGTCACCCGGGCAGGCCAGTTGAAAGAACGCAAAATGGGCATCAAGGCCGAAGACTTCAATCTGAAAAAGGGCCTGCTGCTGGCGGTGATGTGCGGCATCTTCTCCGCAGGTATGTCGTTCGCCATGAACGCCGCCAAGCCGATGCACGAAGCCGCCGCCGCGCTCGGCGTCGACCCGCTTTACACCGCGCTGCCAAGCTATGTGGTGATCATGGGCGGCGGCGCGCTGGTTAACCTCGGCTTCTGCTTTATCCGTCTGGCAAAAGTGAAAAATCTGTCGATAAAAGCCGACTTCTCGCTGGCAAAACCGCTCATCATCAGCAATATCCTGCTTTCCGCGTTAGGCGGCCTGATGTGGTATCTCCAGTTCTTCTTCTACGCCTGGGGCCACGCCAGCATCCCGGCGCAGTACGACTACATGAGCTGGATGCTGCATATGAGCTTCTATGTGCTGTGCGGCGGGCTTGTAGGCCTGATCCTCAAAGAGTGGAACAACGCCGGTCGTCGTCCTGTGGGCGTCCTCAGCCTCGGCTGCGTGGTGATTATCATCGCCGCCAATATCGTCGGTCTGGGAATGGCGAACTAGCGTCGTCAGGCGGCGGCGCGACTGCGCTGCCGCCACTGCCCCGGCGTCATGCCTATCTCGCGGTTAAACACCACCGAAAAGTAGTTACTGTCTTCAAACCCGCACTGCATCGCCACTTCGCCAATCAGCCGTTCGGTATGCTGCAGCAGATACTGCGCGTGGCAAATACGCAGCTGGCGCAGGTAGTGGTTGATAGTCATCCCCGTCTGCTGACGAAACTGCTGGCGCAGCGCGCGCTCGCTGCACCCTTCCCGCTCGCAAAAACGGTCAAGAAAGAAGGGACGATTGAGGCTGCCCGCCAGCTCGGTGAGCAGCTTATCGAGCAGCGCTTCGCTTTGAGTTGCCGCCAGATTATCGGTGGCGTAGCGATAGCGCTGAAGAATAAGCACCAGCTGCGCAAACAGCAGTTCGGCCATATTATTGGCCTGGGCATCGCTACGACAGCTCTCATGCTCCAGCTGGGTAATCACCTGTCTGACCTGGGCCATGCCGCTGCTGCCAATCCGCCAGTGCGGAACCCACGGGGTGCCGAACAGGCCCGGAATGTGCGCCGCCCAGTCAAAGTTAAGCCGCAGCCGATCCGGGCAATAAATGACGTTTTGCAGGACGAGATCGTTTACCGAGGCGTAGGAGTGCTTATCTTCCGCGCGGATATAGAACAGATCGCCGCGGGTAATGCGCCACGGGCGATCGTTAAGAACGTGCAGGCCGTTTCCCCGCCACACCAGCACCAGTTCGCAGAACTCATGGGTGTGCTCGGCGAAGACGTTTTGCGGATAGCGATCCGCTACCGCCACCGCCTGAGCGGGGGAGGCAAAAAATTCATCTTTGCGAAGAATCAGCTGACCTGCCACGACATCAACTCCGAACATAAATAACGTTTCATTATTCGCGTTTATGTCTGCTAAAACGTTGACTGCTCTCCCGTTACTGAAGAATGGCGTCGCGCCCCTGGCGAATATCGCGCGGAGACCAGTCAAATTCACGGCGAAAAAGCGTCGAAAAGTGGTTACTGTCGCCGAATCCGCAGCGATAGGCGATATCGGTCACGCTGTCATCGCTGTGGCGCAGCAGATGGCGCGCTTTCATCAACCGCACCCGATTCAGGTAGCGCTGCGGCGTCAGTCCGGTTTGCTGTTTTAACTGACGATGCAGAGTTCGCAAAGAGAGCGAAAACCGCGCCGCCACCTCTTCCCAGCAGATATCTTCGGCAAAATGATCTTCCAGCCAGGCCATTAAATGGTTGAGCCGCGCGTCATTGTTGGCTGCGCCTTCGGCGAGGCTGCTTTTACGCAGGTGCACCAGCAGCTGCATAAATAAAATCTCGCGGCTGGCGATGGCGTGCATATCCGCATCCGCGCCAACGTTCTCCATCTGCTCCACAATCTGCCGCACCTGCTGCAATGCATTCTGATTCACCCGCCAGTGTGAGAGATAGTTCCCCTCCTGCTCTTGCGGCAACAGTTCGTTCAGGCCGGACAAAAAGCGAAATGCGTCCGGCGCGCGATAGAGCACATTAGTCAGGCATAAATTATCCGTGTGCTCGTAGAGATGACGATCGTGATCGCGGATAAAGCACACCGATCCGCCGCTGATGGTATAGGGCTGGCCGTTGAAAACGTGAATCCCGGTGCCGTGCTCCACAATAACAATCTCATGAAAATCATGATGATGCTCAGGAAAAGCGGATTGCGGGAGCCGCGGCTCAATGGCGACAGCTGAAACGCCGGACTTAAAGAAATCCACACTGTGCAACATAGTCATAGCCGCTCCTCGAAATGAGAAAAGTTATCAATCAGTGGAGCAAATAGTAATTAAGGGGCGGCGATCCGGCCTTCAATTTTTGACCGCAAAATTCGTAAAGCCTGCCGCTTTTTCAAGAAATGGCGGGAAAGATCGGGAACTGCGGACAACATCACATCCCTCCATCCAGCGCAGATAAAACGAAACTGTGACCTCTCTCACGGTCACCTTTGCTTTCTTGCCAGCGGCCAATTTTCCCTGTCAGTAACAAGAAGGTGAGCCTGAGGCGACTTTTTTAGACTGCATGCAATGATTTTCACAAGGATCTTCCCATGAGTTTTCGTCATTGTGTCGCCGTTGATTTAGGCGCCTCCAGCGGGCGGGTGATGCTCGCCGGTTATCAACCCGGGCAGCAAACGCTGGCGCTGCGTGAAATTCACCGTTTTACCAATAGCCTGCAGAAGGTGGATGGTTTCGACTGCTGGGATCTCGATAGCCTGGAAGGGGAAATTCGCCGCGGTCTGGAGAAGGTCTGCGAACAGGGCATCCTGATCGACAGCATCGGCGTCGATACCTGGGGCGTGGATTATGTCCTGCTGGATAAAGCGGGCCAGCGCGTCGGCCTGCCGGTTTCCTATCGCGATTCTCGTACCCAGGGGCTGATGCGCCATGCCGAAGAGCAGCTGGGCCGGGCGGAGATCTACCGCCGCAGCGGCATTCAGTTTCTGCCGTTTAACACCCTTTACCAGCTCCGCGCGCTGGTTGAACAACAGCCGGAACTGGTCAGCCAGGCCGCGCATGCGCTGCTGATCCCGGACTACTTTAGCTTCCGCCTGACCGGCAACATGAACTGGGAGTACACCAACGCCACCACCACGCAGCTGGTCAACATTAACAGCGATAACTGGGATGAAGAGCTGCTGAACTGGAGCGGCGCGCCGCGCGAATGGTTCGGTATGCCGACGCACCCCGGCAACGTTATCGGCCACTGGATATGTCCGCAGGGCAATAACATCCCGGTGGTCGCCGTCGCCAGTCACGATACCGCCAGCGCGGTTATCGCCTCGCCGCTGGCCAGCAAAAACGCCGCGTATCTCTCTTCCGGCACCTGGTCGCTGATGGGCTTTGAAAGCAAAACCCCCTGCACCAGCGATGCGGCGCTAAAGGCCAATATCACCAACGAAGGCGGGGCCGAAGGCCGCTATCGGGTACTGAAAAATATTATGGGTCTTTGGCTGCTGCAGCGGGTGCTCAAGGAGCAAAACGTCAGCGACCTGCCGGCGCTGATCGCACGCACCGCTGCGCTTCCGGCCTGCCGCTGCGTTATCGACTGTAACGATGACCGCTTTATCAACCCGGACAACATGAGCGCGGAAATCCAGGCCGCCTGCCGCGAATCCGGGCAGCCGGTTCCTGCCGGCGACGCCGAGCTGGCCCGCTGCATTTTCGACAGCCTGGCGCTGCTCTACGCTCGGGTGCTTAACGAACTGGCGGCGCTGCGCGGTCAGCCGTTCAGCCAGCTGCATATTGTCGGCGGCGGCTGCCAGAACGAACTGCTCAATCAGCTTTGCGCCGACGCCTGCGGCATCACCGTGGTCGCTGGCCCGGTTGAGGCCTCCACCCTGGGCAATATCGGCATTCAGCTGATGACCCTGGACGAGCTGCACAACGTCGATGAATTCCGTCAGGTCGTACGGCAAAACTACGCCCTCACCACCTTTACCCCCAATCATGAAAGTGAAATTGCCCGCTTTAGCGCGCAGTTTCAGCCACAACAGACCAAGGAGCTTTGCGCATGACCACTCAACTTGAACAAGCCTGGGAAATTGCCAAACAGCGCTACGCCAGCGTCGGCGTGGATGTCGAGGAGGCCTTGCGCCAGCTGGACCGCCTGCCCGTTTCCATGCACTGCTGGCAAGGCGATGACGTCGTCGGTTTCGAAAACCCGGAAGGAAGCCTGACCGGCGGTATTCAGGCCACCGGCAACTACCCGGGGAAAGCGCGTAACGCCAGCGAGCTGCGCGCCGACCTTGAGCAGGCGTTGAGCCTGATCCCCGGGCCAAAACGCCTGAACCTGCACGCCCTCTATCTGGAATCCGACGCGCCGATAGCGCGTAATGAAATTAAGCCAGAGCACTTTAAAAACTGGGTTGAGTGGGCGAAAGCCAACAAGCTGGGGCTGGATTTTAACCCCTCCTGCTTCTCGCATCCGCTGAGCGCTGACGGCTTTACGCTGTCGCACGCCAACGATGAAATCCGCCAGTTCTGGATCGATCACTGCAAGGCCAGCCGCCGCATTTCCGCTTACTTCGGCGAACAGCTGGGCACGCCGTCGGTGATGAATATCTGGATCCCGGACGGCATGAAGGATATTACCGTTGACCGCTTCGCGCCGCGCCAGCGCCTGCTGAACGCGCTTGATGAAGTGATCAGCGAGAAGCTGGACCCGGCGCACCATATTGACGCCGTAGAGAGCAAACTGTTCGGTATCGGCGCGGAAAGCTACACCGTCGGTTCCAATGAGTTCTATATGGGCTACGCCACCAGCCGCCAGACTGCCCTGTGCCTGGATGCCGGCCACTTCCATCCGACGGAGGTCATCTCCGATAAGATTTCCGCCGCCATGCTCTATATCCCGCGTCTGCTGCTGCACGTAAGCCGTCCGGTACGCTGGGACAGCGACCACGTGGTGCTGCTGGATGATGAAACCCAGGCCATCGCCAGCGAAATCATCCGCCACGATCTGTTCGACCGCGTGCATATCGGTCTCGATTTCTTCGACGCCTCGATCAACCGCATCGCGGCGTGGGTGATTGGTACCCGCAATATGAAGAAAGCGCTGCTGCGCGCTCTGCTGGAACCAACCGAGCAGCTGCGTCAGCTGGAGCTCGACGGCGATTACACCGCCCGTCTGGCGCTGCTGGAAGAGCAGAAGTGCCTGCCGTGGCAGGCCATCTGGGAAATGTACTGTCAGCGTCACGATACGCCGGCAGGCAGCCAGTGGCTGGATAACGTACGCGCTTATGAAAATGCGGTTCTGAGCCAGCGCGGGTAATGCCTGGACTTCCCCGGACGCAGCCGGGCTACGAACCGGTAGCCCGGATAAGCCATTTACGGCGCAATCCGGGGGCTCGCACATATTCAGGGCGAGGGGCCAACCCCGCGCCGAATCAACAGGAAAGACAAGACTATGCAGACCATTATCGACGCCTGGTTCGTCCAGGGCATGATTAAAGCCACTTCCGACGCCTGGCTGAAAGGCTGGGACGAGCGCAACGGCGGCAACCTGACGCTGCGCCTCGACGAAGCGGATATTGAACCCTACGCGGCGGATTTCCACGCTAAACCGCGCTATATCGCCCTGAGCCAGCCGATGCCAACGCTGGCCAACCAGCCGTTTATCGTCACCGGTTCCGGTAAATTCTTCCGTAACGTCCAGCTCGACCCGGCGGCGAACCTCGGCGTGGTGAAAGTCGACAGCGACGGCGCGGGATACCATATTCTTTGGGGTCTGACCAACGATGCGGTACCGACATCCGAGCTACCGGCGCACTTCCTGTCGCACAGCGAGCGCATCCGCCTGACCAACGGCAAAGACCGGGTGATCATGCACTGCCACGCCACTAACCTGATTGCCCTGACCTACGTGCTGGAGAACAACAGCGATCTGTTCACCCGTAAGCTCTGGGAAGGCAGCACCGAATGCCTGGTGGTCTTCCCGGACGGCGTCGGCATTCTGCCGTGGATGGTGCCGGGCACCGACGAAATCGGCCAGGCCACCGCTGAGGCGATGCAGAAACACTCGCTGGTGCTGTGGCCGTTCCACGGCGTCTTTGGTAGCGGCCCCAATCTGGATGAAACCTTCGGCCTGATCGATACCGCCGAGAAATCCGCTGAGGTGCTGGTGAAAGTCTATTCAATGGGCGGGATGAAACAAACCATCACCCGCGAAGAGCTGGTCGCTCTTGGCAAACGCTTCAACGTTCAACCGATGCAGTCCGCGTTAGACCTTTATCAATAACAACATCGCGCCCCGCTCATCGAGACGGGGCGAAACATCACCTGCAAACCCTACCAAACTGACTCTTGTGGAGTAAAAGCAATGAAAACAAAGACAAGCTTGATCCTCACCGTTGCCATCCTGGCGTTGTCCGGTTCCGCTTTAGCCGAAGTCAAAATCGCCCTCGTGGCGAAATCATTGGGAAATGGATTCTTCGAAGCAGCGAACGTCGGCGCGCAGGAAGCGGCCAAAGAGTTAGGCGATGTCAACGTGATCTATACCGGCCCGACCACCACCACCGCCGAAGCACAGATCGAAGTGCTGAATGGTTTGATCGCCCAAGGGGTGGATGCGATCGCCATTTCCGCTAACGATCCCGATGCCGTGGTGCCGGTGCTGAAGAAAGCGATGCAGCGCGGCATTAAGGTGGTCTCCTGGGACTCCGGCGTCGCGCCGGCGGGACGCCAGATCCATCTTAATCCGTCCAATAACGCCTTGATTGGCGAAACCAACGTTAAGCTCGCCGCCGATGCGCTGAAGGCGCTGAACGTGGAAAAAGGCGAGGTGGCGATTTTAAGCGCTACCCCAACCTCCACCAACCAGAACATCTGGATTGAGGAGATGAAAAAGGTGCTGCCGCAGTATCCGTCCGTCAATCTGGTGACCGTCGCCTACGGTGACGATCTGTCGGATAAAAGCTACCGCGAAGCGGTGGGCCTGCTGAAGTCATATCCTGACCTGAAAGTAATTGTTTCGCCTTCGTCGGTGGGGATCGTTGCCGCCGCGCAGGCGGTGAAAGATCAGGGCAAAATCGGCAAGGTCTACGTGACTGGCCTGGGGTTGCCATCGGAAATGGCGGGGGCGATTAAGTCCGGCGCCAGCAAAAGCTTTGCTATCTGGAATCCGATCGACCTTGGCTATGCCGCCACGTATCTGGCCGACGATTTAGTCAAAGGCACGGCGACCAAAACCGAAGCCAATATGGGCAAGCTGGGCAAAGTGAAGCTCGACGCCGACGGTAGCGGCGCGATGGCCGAACCGTTCGTCTACGATGCGAGCAATATCGATAAGTTCTCGAAGATTTTCTAACCCTGCTTCCTCACCCCGGCCCGCTCCCGAAGGGAGAGGGAGAAAGCCAGGCCCTCTGCGCAATGTTGGCAGAGAGCTCTGAGCGGTTCCCTCGCCCCTTTGGGGAGAGGGTTAGGGTGATTTTACGGAGAACTATCATGTCAGCATCCACCCCACTGCTGTCGCTTAAGGGCATCACCAAGGTTTTCCCCGGCGTGCGCGCACTTGAGAACGTACAGCTCGATCTCTGGCCCGGCAAAGTCACCGCCTTAATCGGCGAAAACGGCGCGGGCAAATCCACGCTGGTCAAAGTGATGACCGGTATTTATCAGCCCGAAGAGGGCGAGATTCTCTATAAAGCGATCCCTATCCAGCTGCCGACCCCGGAGTCAGCGCACAAGGTCGGGATCACCGCCATTCATCAGGAAACCGTGCTGTTCGACGAGCTGTCGGTCACTGAAAATATTTTCGTCGGCCAGTATCTGCATCGCGGTCTGCTGAAGAGGCTCGACTGGCCCGCCATGTACCGCAAAGCCAGCGAGATTCTCACCCGCCTGGAGGTGCAGATTGACCCGCGCGCGACGTTGAAAACCCTCAGCATCGCCCAGCGCCATATGGTGGCCATCGCCCGGGCGCTCTCCTTTGAAGCCCAGGTGGTGATCCTCGATGAGCCGACCGCCGCGCTCTCACAGCATGAAATTCTGGAGTTTTATCAAATCGTTGAGCGCCTGAAGCAGGACGGCAAAGCGATTCTTTTTATCTCGCATAAGTTCGATGAGATTTTCGAGCTGGCAGACTACTACACCATTCTGCGCGACGGCGTTTACGTCAGCTCCGGAGCGATAAACGACATCACCGAAGAGCGGATGGTGGCGATGATGGTGGGCCGCGCGATTACCCAAACCTACCCGAAAGTTGACTGTACCCCAGGGGAAACGGTGCTGGAGGTGCAAGACCTCTGTCACCCCACCGAGTTTGCCCATATCAATTTCAGCCTGCGCAAAGGGGAGATTCTTGGCTTTTACGGCCTGGTGGGCGCCGGGCGCACCGAGCTGATGCAGGCGCTCTCCGGGGTCTCGACCCCCTCCTCCGGCAACATCGTACTGAAGGGCAAAGCGATGCGCTTTCGCCAGCCGGCCGACGCCATCAACGCCGGTATCGTCTGCGTGCCGGAAGAGCGGCAGAAGCAAGGAGCGATTATCGCCCTGCCGATCGCCCAGAACATCAGCCTGCCGCAGCTCAGCAAACTCAACCCCAACGGCGTACTGAACGACGCCCGCGAATGGCGGCTGGCGGATGAGTACGCTTCGCGCTTACAGGTCAAAGCTTTTAGCTGGCGGCAGGCGGTGGAAACCCTTTCCGGCGGCAATCAGCAAAAAGTGGTGATCGGCAAATGGCTGGCGACCCATCCCGAGGTGATTATCCTCGACGAACCGACCAAAGGCATCGATATCGGTTCCAAAGCGGCGGTGCACCAGTTTATGTCCGAACTGGTCAGCCAGGGGCTGGCGGTCATTATGGTCTCTTCGGAGCTACCGGAAGTGATGGGCATGGCCGACCGGATTATCGTGATGCACGAAGGGCTGATGGTCGCCGAGTATCGCGCCGGTGAAGCGACGGCGGAAACCATCGTCAGCGCCGCCAGCGGCGCCGGTCGGGAGGCAGCGTAATGGGCAAACAGCTGCTTAAACACCGCGAAGCGCTGCTGGCGGCGGTGATCGTTTTGCTGATCGGCGCTATCGGCAGCCGGGCGCCGTCGTTCGTCTCGCCGGGCAATCTGGTGGAGATGTTTAACGACACCGCCATTCTCATCATCCTCGCCCTCGGCCAGATGATGGTGCTGCTCACCAAAGGCATCGATCTGTCGATGGCCGCCAACCTGGCGCTGACCGGGATGATCGTCGCCCTGCTCAACGCCCACTATCCGGGTATCCCGGTGGCGGCGCTGCTGGCGCTGGCGACCCTGCTGGGCCTGCTGATGGGGATGATTAACGGCCTGCTGGTCTGGCGGCTCGGCATTCCGGCCATCGTGGTCACGCTGGGCACCATGAGTATTTATCGCGGGATTATCTTCCTGCTTTCCGACGGCGGCTGGGTGAACTCGCACCAGATGAGCGCCGATTTTCTCGGCCTGCCGCGCGCCTCGCTGCTGGGGCTGCCGCTGCTGAGCTGGTGCGCCATCGCCGCGCTGCTGCTGGTGGGCTATTTCCTGCGCTACAGCCGCACCGGTCGGGCTTTGTACACCGCGGGCGGCAACGCGACGGCGGCGTACTACACCGGGATTAACGCCGGGAAAATGCAGTTTGTCAGCTTCTGCCTCTCCGGCGCGCTGGCCGGGTTCTGCGGCTATTTGTGGATCTCACGTTTCGCTGTCGCCTATGTCGATGTCGCCAACGGTTTTGAACTGCAGGTGGTCGCCGCCTGCGTCATCGGCGGCATCAGCACCATGGGCGGAACCGGTCGCGTGCTCGGCTGCCTGTGCGGGGCGCTGTTCCTTGGAGTGATTAATAATGCGCTACCGGTGATCGGTATTTCGCCGTTCTGGCAAATGGCCATTTCCGGCGCGGTGATCGTCATTGCGGTGCTGCTTAACGAACGAGGCAATAAAGGCCACGGACGGTTAATCCTGCGCGACGCGGCATTAGCCCGACAGAAACAGGCGGTGAAATCATGAGCAAAATGATGATGTCTGAAGAGATGAAAAGCGTCCCGGCCGCGCCGTCGCCGCTGCGCCGCTTGCTGTGCTGGGAAGGTTTTCTGCTGGCGGTAACCCTGGCGGTATTTATGGTTAACGCCCTGGCATCCCCCTGGTTCCTTAATATCTGGAATCTGTTGGACGCCACGTTTAACTTCACCGAAAAAGCGATCATCGTGCTGCCGATGGCGATGCTGATTATCGCCAGAGAGATCGACCTTTCGGTAGCCTCGACGATGGCGCTGAGCTCAACGGCGATGGGCTTCTGCGCGGCAGCGGGTATGGATACGCCGCTGCTGGTGGCCGTCGGGCTGGGCGTGGGGCTGCTGTGCGGCCTGTTCAACGGTATCCTGGTGACGCGCTTTAACCTGTCGTCGATTGTGATCACCATCGGCACCATGAGCCTGTATCGCGGGATAACCTACATTCTGCTGGGCGACAAGGCGCTCAATCACTACCCGGACAGCTTCTCCTGGTTTGGCCAGGGCTACGTGTGGGGCGCGCTCTCTTTTGAGTTTGCGCTGTTTATCCTTCTTGCTGCCGCCTTTACCTTCCTGCTGCATAAAACCAACTTTGGCCGCCGGACCTACGCCATCGGCAATAACCCGACCGGAGCCTGGTACTCCGGGATTAACGTCAAGCGCCACAACCTGATGCTGTTTGCGCTGGTCGGACTGATGGCCGGCCTGGCGGCGGTTCTGCTGACCTCAAGGCTCGGTAGTACCCGCCCGACGCTGGCGATGGGCTGGGAGCTGGCGGTCGTCACGATGGCGGTACTCGGCGGCGTCAATATTCTCGGCGGTTCCGGCAGCATGGTGGGGGTGATTATCGCCGCTTTCCTGATGGGGCTGGTGACGTTTGGCCTGAGCCTGCTCAACGTGCCGGGCATCGTGATGTCGATCATCATCGGCGCGATGCTGATTGTGGTTATTTCGCTGCCGATTATTACCCGGCGGATTTTGCAACGAAGACGAATTTAATTTCCCCTTTACCCTAAATCCCGGAGGCGGTGCTACGCACCTGTCCTGGCTACCGGCCTGCAGACGCCAGTGAACCTGTAGCCCGGGTAAGGCGCCAGCCGCGACCCGGGAGCAGGTGAAGGGAAACGGATTACCCAAATCAACATTAAGGAGAATTATCATGAGTTTTATGTTGGCACTACCCAAAATCAGCCTCCACGGCGCGGGCGCAATCGGTGATATGGTTAAGCTGGTGGCAGGTAAAGGGTGGGGTAAAGCGCTGATCGTCACCGACGGTCATCTGGTCAAGATGGGTCTGCTCGACAGCCTGTTTACCGCCCTGGATGAACAGCAAATGTCTTATCATCTGTTTGATGAGGTGTTCCCTAACCCAACGGAAGCGCTGGTGCAAAAAGGCTACGCGGCGTATCGCGAGGCCGGGTGTGATTACCTTATCGCCTTCGGCGGCGGCAGCCCGATCGATACCGCTAAAGCGGTGAAAATCCTCACCGCCAACCCGGGGCCATCGACCGCCTACTCCGGCGTCGGCAAAGTGAAAAACGCCGGGGTGCCGCTGGTAGCAATCAACACCACAGCAGGAACAGCCGCGGAGATGACCAGCAATGCGGTCATTATCGACGCCGAACGTCAGGTGAAAGAGGTGATCATCGACCCCAATATCATTCCCGATATTGCCGTCGATGACGCCAGCGTGATGCTTGATATCCCGCCGTCCATTACCGCCGCCACCGGCATGGACGCGCTGACCCACGCCATTGAAGCTTTTGTTTCCGTTGGCGCGCACCCGCTGACCGATGCCAATGCCCTGGAAGCGATTCGCCTGATCAACCAATGGCTGCCGCAAGCCGTGGACGACGGGCACAATCTTGAAGCCCGCGAGCAAATGGCGTTTGGCCAGTATCTGGCGGGCATGGCGTTTAACAGCGCCGGTCTTGGCCTGGTGCATGCGCTGGCTCATCAGCCGGGCGCTACCCACAACCTGCCGCACGGCGTGTGCAACGCCATCCTGCTGCCGATCATCGAAAACTTTAATCGCCCGAACGCGGTTGCCCGTTTCGCTCGCGTCGCGCAGGCGATGGGCGTCGATACCCGCGGCATGAGCGATGAGGCAGCCAGCATGGAGGCCATCAACGCCATCCGCGCGCTGAGTAAACGCGTCAGCATCCCGCAAGGCTTTAGTCAGCTTGGCGTTAGCAAAGCCGATATCGAAGGCTGGCTGGACAAAGCGCTGGCCGACCCGTGCGCGCCGTGCAACCCGCGCACCGCCAGCCGCGACGAAGTCCGCGAACTGTATCTGGAGGCATTATGATCCGCAAAGCTTTCGTGATGCAGGTAAACCCGGACGCGCATGAAGAGTATCAGCGCCGCCATAATCCCATCTGGCCGGAGCTGGAAGCGGTGCTGAAAGCCCACGGCGCGCACCATTACGCGATTTATCTCGATAAAGAGCGCCATCTGCTGTTCGCCACGGTGGAGATTGAATCCGAAGCGCGCTGGAACGCCGTCGCTGGGACAGAGGTGTGTCAGCGCTGGTGGCAGCATATGCGCGATGTTATGCCGGCCAATCCGGACAACAGTCCGGTAAGCGCGGAGCTCAAAGAGGTGTTTTATCTCGATTAAATCCATGACGGCCCCGCTGCATTTAGCGGGGCCACCGCTTCAGATCGAAGAGCGTTACATCGTTCCGGGAACGGGCGTGGCCCTGAAGGCGTTTACCGCCCTGTCCATCAGCACCCGATCGTCGCTTCCGCTATCCAGTATCGTGTTTTGCGCGGATTCTTTTTCTACCTGCACGGCAACCGCATCAAGCTCCTTTAACCTGGCCGTCGTCAGCAAAGCGCTGACCTGCGCCGCAAAGCAGGCATCCTCTTCGGAGGGCTGCGCCTGCGCCGCTGACGTCTCCGTGGTCGCCACGATATGGTTATTCGCAATATAATTCCCTTTCCCGGAAACCAGCCGGATGATGACCGGTTTTATTCCCAGCGGCTTGAGATACTGGATATCAATCGTTTCGGAAATATGATTGGCAATCAACGAATTATGACTACCATTGATATGCAGCAGACCATAGGCATCATCCAGGCCGTTGTCATAGGTCTGCATCGGCGGCCAGGGTTCGCGATCGCGGAAAAAATGATTGGCCGCGATGAGATTCTCCGCACTGTTATTCTCCAGTACCAACATCCCTGGATAAAATGAGTGCAACCGATTACCGGTCACGGTAGAACGAACAACGCCAGATAAATGAACGCTGCTGGCGCCACGCGGAAAGATATTATTGCCAGAAATTAATAACCCACCAAAGTTTTGGGCATAAATCGAATAGCCTTTATAGCCTGCGCCAATCAGGTTATCGGTTATTTTAGAAGCCTGTCCAGCGCCACGAAGCTCGATGCAGTTGCCGCATTCGGCGATAAAGTTATTATGGATCGCCATAGCATCACTATTGTACGTCGTGAGACCATGCTCAAGATAGATAAATCCCATGCCGGTAATCCGGAAAGCATCCTGAGCGCTGGCGATATAAATCCCGGTTTTGCCGTTAATATAGCTATTTTCCGGATCGTTGTTTCCCAGCCCATCATCAATAAAATGCAAGCCATCAATACAGAAGTTTTCAAACGCCACTGAACTTATTCGCGGTGCTCCGCTGCGTTTCACGTAAAATGCAGCGCCAGCGTGTTCTTCATCACCGGGCTGCGGGCAAAGATCGACCAGGATACGGCTACCACCCGGCCATATATCATGCAAATTCGCCCACTCGTCAGCCGGCGTATTAAAGCGAATACTTGAAGAGACAAACCCGTGTCCGGCGCCCATTATTTTTAAATAACTGATATCAATCAAAACCTGAGTCGTCAGATGATAATCGCCGGGCGGGATATAGATAGCGGCGCCGGGTTTTCCACCATTATTCATGTCGGTTGCGGTTTGCCGATTTTTAATATCGAGAATAATACTGTTGATAACTTCGCCGATATCCTTATACGGATTACCGATATGCCACTGCGTCACGTCATAATAATTATTATGCGTCATGAAGAACCTCCTCTGCTATGAACAGAAAATCAATTAAAAAAACTGTTTTGATTAACACTGATATTTAATGATAAATAATACGGATAGCCTGATCCGCTGGCGATTAATCGCGTCCTTTTTCCAGTTCACGTTTTGCAAGATCGGCTTTGATTTTTTCAAGGAACGCGTTATTCAGCTTGAAGTAGCGCACCAGATACGCGCTGATGAAATAGCTCACCATCGGCAGTAGTGAGAACATCATGATGATGCCCTGAATGGTCTGCGCATTTTGCTGCGGCTCATTAGCGACATAGCCGGTAAACGCCAGAATCCACGCGACGATAGCGCCGGCCACCGCCAAACCCATTTTCAGCATAAAAAGGTTACCCGCGAAGGAGATACCGGTCAGGCGCTTGCCGAACTTCCAGTCACCGTAGTCATCAACGTCGGACATCATCGCCCACAGAATCGGGCCTGACTGAATTAAATGCAGAACGTTAATAATGATGAATAACGCCATCAGCGGGGTCAGGGATTGCGGATCGATAAACCACAGCGCAAATGACAGAACACCGAGAATAATATTAATAATGCGGAACAGCGCGAGTTTATCAAAGCGATCGGTCAGCGGTTTGGCAAGCACGCTGCCCAGCATATTACAGGCCACGCCCAGCGCCATAAACAATGTGATAAATCCGACAGAGGCCTTCATCACATAGGTAGCATAATAAATGGTGACGCCGCCGCGGATGAAGGCCGGGAAAACATTTAGAAAGGTTATAGAGATCATCAATAGCCACTGATCGTTCTTGATAATATCCCGCAGGTCTTTCTTTAATGACTCGTTTTCCTTAACCGACACCACGCGCTCTTTTATGCTGGAAAAGCAGAAGAGAAACATCAGGGTTGCCGCGCCGCCCATAATCATCATCGTCAGCTGGAAACCGGAGGCGCGGTCGCCATTACCCAGCCAGTCCGTTAACGGCAAAATAGATGAGGAGATAATTAACGTTGCCAGTCCGTTAAGGAAAAAACGCCATGACAGGCAGCCCATACGCTCTTTCTGATTGAGAGTAATCACGCCGCCAACCGAGCAATAGGGAATATTGATCGCGGTATAAATCAGCGACATCATTAAATAGGTGACCCAGGCATAGATAATCTTGCCGTTCATGCTTAGCTCTGGCGTAGTGAACATCAGCACCGCACCCAGCCCAAACGGAAACGCCATCCATAATAACCATGGGCGGAACTTACCCCAACGGGTCACGGTGCGGTCGCAGATGGCCCCCATCAGCGGATCGCTAAAAGCGTCAAAGATACGGATAACCAGGAATAAGGTCCCCACAACTCCGGCACTTAAGCCATACACGTCGGTATAAAACCATGTCAGATATAGTGCGAGCACGCTCCATATCATTCCTGATCCGGCGTCACCCATGCCGTAGCCGATCTTCTCCCTCAGCCCCAGCTTTTCATAAGCGCTCGGCCTTTCCATTGCGGTAGCAGACATAAATATACCTATTTTTTTATTAAAAGGGACCCATGGCGCCAGTCGTCGCGCCATTGCTAAACATAAATCTTTTACAGGGTAGTAATATTAATTTTTACGCTGCTCTCACGAATAATTAACCGAGAGACAATTTCGTGCATTTCAATACTGTCCGGCTGCTGTTGATATTTCACCATCTGGAAAGCGAGATGAGCGATTTCACTTACCGGCTGCGCAACGCTGGTAATTCTTTTTGTTTGCGCCAGCAAGGTATTATCAAAACTGGCAATCGCAATATCTTCTGGAACGGCGATGCCTTTTGCTTCTAGCCCATCGATAAGATAGTTTGCCGCAATATCGTTATAAACTAACAGACATGTACAGGTTCGCTTCGGCTCGCTGAGTTTCTCAATAATATCATCAAGAATGCTTATATGACCTGAGACCTTCTCACCCTCACCTTTTGTTATCCAGAACGAATTATCTTTGGCAAGCTTTAAACCGTGACTCGCTATTTTTTTGCTGTACGACGATACCTTGCGGTTATCAACGCCTTCCTGGGCAACAAAACCAAATGCAACATGTCCGGTGTGTATGAAATGCTCCGCAATACTTTCAGCCCCGCGATCCTGATTAATCGATACAGAATTAAAGAACCGGGACACCTGCGTAACGACGACAACCGGGATTCGGGTAATAGTTAACCATTCTGAAAGACCGGCTTCTGCTTCTGTCGGCACCCATAGCAAACTGTCAATGCCCATCCCCACCAGGGTATGAATAATATGCTTATCTTGTTGCGGTTGATTCTGGTGCGTTTTGACGATCACCGATTTACCGATGTACCGGGCCTCTTCTTCCACTGTCGCCAACAGTTCACAGAAGTGAGGATTGACCAGATTAGGCACAACCACACCAATCAGTCCGGAACATTTACCGCTAAGCTGAAACGAACTTTTGCTGGGAACATAGCAAAGATAATCCATCGCCTCCCGCACCGCCTTACGCGTTTCCGCGACCACGCTGGGATGATTATTCAGGACTCGTGATACGGTTGCCGTCGAGACCCCAGCTCTTTTTGCTACGTCTTTAATCGATGCCATGGTAATTGAATACGCCTTCTGACTCCTGGAGCTCACTATAAATTGTGAGCTAAATCGAAAATGTAAGCCAGTTCACATGTTGTCGCGTTACATGGAATGACGTTTAGCCTTCGCAATTTTATTATTCCTTACATAGCTTAAAGACCGGACTATACAAAAGCATAAATCAGCGTAAAAGAATAATATATTATGTCAAAAAAATATTGCTGGTGGTCGTGTGGGATTTAGCTGAAAGGTATAGAACGCATAAAGGCGCCTCATCCTTTTTGCCGAGTAAACGACAGAGTGTCAGATGACATCTTCACTCAGGATGAGGCATGAGAAGTGCTGGCTTAATTATATATAGCGGCTACTGTTCATTAAAGTAATGTGCAATTTAATAGAATGTACTCTGGCTATAACGATAATTATCAGAAGAAATACTTAAAGCGCATCCGCGCGCCGTAGCGATCGTCATCATCCCCCTGACTCAGCTTGTCGTCGCTGTCGAGAAAGGAGTAATAAGCGCCGAGATAAATATTAAAGTTCTGCATGTTCATGACGTTCGGAATTTGATACGAGGCGTGCAAAGTATGAATATTGTAAGTGCCCTGGTCCTTAATCCAGCAGTCGTTCTCGCAAATCACGCCGGCATAATCGCTGATTTTATTATGCGCGTAGATATATCCCAGCTCAAAGCGCCGCCATAGCGCGTTCACCCCGGAGGTGAAATCCTTCTCGTTATTGGCATCCATATAAGCGGTATTCAGGTTTACTACCACACCATCCGCCGGGTCGCTCTTCAGGCCGTTCCAGGTCATGGTCAGGCCATAGCCGGTGCGGTCAGACTGATCGACGAAGTGACCCTGCGTATCTTTATAGCCGTAGGCATTCTGTACCACGTTCGCTTCCACGGCCGCCGCAACGGAAAATTCATCCTTTGCCCAGGACACCACCGGACGCAGGTACGCCACGTTCTTTTTCTGCTCCATGTCGCGACCGTGATAACCGCCGTCGTTATACAACGAAGTACCGTCTTCCAACAGTGTATTAAGCTCAAAATACCAGTTATCTAACTGTTTACTCAGTAAGAAGTTACCGCCTGCGTCAGAACGACCGCGTCCCTCTTTCATCATATAGATATAGCCATGACCGTCACTGTACAGGTCGTTAGCGGTATTTCCTGAGTGCTCAACGAAGGTATCCTGATTTAGCGGGAACATATCGTACGCCTCAAAACGCCCCACTTTCACCTTCCAGTCGTTCTCCTGACCAAAGAAGAAAACCGCATCATCAAGGTTCATCGAACCGGTCATGTCCGCTAGCGGCTGGATAGAGAACCCGGCAAAATAGCCGTTTTCCATTTTACGGATACCGTCAAAACCGAGCAGAATGCGGCCGTTTAAATCCCACTTATCATAGGTTGTATCGCTGCCAACGTCGGCATTGGTCATGGCCAGCAAGCCATGTTTGCTTTCCGCATCCATATTGAATTCGACATCGCCGTAGATTTTCAGATCGCCATAGCCGGATAATTTCAGCTCAGGAACTGAAATATTTTTTTTACTCTCAGCGGTCGGGGCCATGCTTTTAACCGCTACGCTGGTTTGCGCCGCCTGTATAGCGGAATTCTGCTTCGCCTGTAAATCCCGCACCTGGCCTTCGGCCACCGCCGCCCGGCTTTCAGCGGCGGCAAGCCGCGCTTCAAGCAGCTCCATCCTTTGTTCCAGCGTCAGATGATTATTTTTCGCTACCGCTGAACCGGTTATCAAAGACAAACCTATGGCTATCGATAATGCTGTTTTATTCATTTTTATTTTCCGGAGGTAAAAGAGGGCCAGGTGAGTCATAAACTCACCCGTATATATTTTTATTTTTTATATCAGGAAGATTTTCTATTTTATTATTGAAGTTCAGCCTGCGAACAGCTGATATTTATTTTTATCCTCATCGGTAATGTCTCTTAATACCCGACAAGGGACGCCTGCGGCGACAACATTTGCCGGTATGGAACGGTTCACCACGCTCCCGGCGCCAATGACCGAGTTTTTTCCGATAGTGACGCCAGGATTGATAATCACCCCGGTGCCCAGCCAGACGCCGTCTTCAATAACCACCGGCAAAGAGAACTGCTGCTGGGTGTGGCGCAGATCCGGATGGATCGGGTGGCCGGCGGTTGAAATCGTCACATTTGGCGCAAACATCACGTTATTACCAATGGTGATCTCAGCATCATCAACCAGCGTCAGATTAAAGTTAGCGTAAAAATTATCGCCAATGGAGATGTGAGTTCCGTAGGCAAAATTAATCGGTGGTTCTATCCAGCATTCTTTACCCACGCGGGCAAACATCCGCTGAATAATGTCGTTTCTTAATTCCTGGTTAAACGGATGGGAGTGGTTGTACTCATAGGCTCGCGCCTTCCCCATCAACCGCTGCTGCGGTAAGCCATATCCTGAATCAATATAGAGCTCGCCGCTGTTCATTCTTTCTTTCATATCCATCATACAAACCGCTCCTGTCACGGTGAATAATTGCTCCGTTGGCTAAACCGTCATAGCGCTATCGCTAATCTTTTCCGGCTTTGCCTTACCCGATAAGGTAAAGGCGGATATTAGCGTAACGGCCAGGGCAATTCCGCCGAGGATCATATAGGTGTCCTGGAAGCCGATGCGGTCATACATGTTGCCAGCAAAAGCGGAAAGGAAGATCGCCGCCACCTGTTTGGAAAACTGGAAGCCAACCAGATAAATCGTCGCCGACAGGCGGACGTCAAATACGCCGGTGATATATTTAAAGGCCCCTACCAGCAGGAACGGCACTTCCAGCGCGTGGAGCATTTTCAGCGCCACCACTTCCGCAGCCGTCGTGGCAAACGATGAACCGATCATCCTTGCCGCCATCACCATTCCGGCAATCAGTAACGTATTTTTCGCCCCGATGCGGTTAATAATCCACGGCGAGCTGAACATAATAATCGCGTTGCATATTTCCCCGGCGGTGGTCGCAAAACCAAAAGCGCGGGTGCCCGACTCCGGGGTGGCAAAAAAGGATTTAAAGAAGGTGGCAAACTGCTGATCGAAGACATCATAAACGCAGGCGACGCCGATGACGTACAGAATAAACATCCACATTTTGCGCTGGCGGAACATGCTCACGGCAGTTTTTAAATCCACCGCCGGACGATTGGCCCCTAAAGAATCCATCACCTGTGCGCTCTGACTGGCCTGCGGTTTAGCGATAGCCACCAGCACAACCAGTACCAGCGCGGCGGCGGAGCCCATCCAGAACACCCACTCCGGGTTAACGCTGAACAGCATCCCCGCCGTGGTGGCGCACAGGGCCCAGCCGAGGCAGCCAAAAGTCCGCGCCTTGCCGTATTCAAACCCGCTATTGCGGCTCACGCGTTCGATATAGGCCTCCATCGCCCCGGCGCCGGCGGAGAACACAAAGCCAATATAGGCTCCACCGCTCAGCGCGCCGAGCCAGATATTGGTTTTCAGCAACGGCGCAAAAACGTAGAGGAAAAAGGGCGCGATCAGCACCAGCAGCACGGTGACAATCCACATCAGATGCTTTTTCAGCCCCAGCTTATCGGAGATCACGCCCAGTATCGGCTGAAAACAGATAGCAAACAGCGACAGGCTGGAGAAAACAATCCCGGTCTCGGTTTTATTCAGGCCGATGACATCCGATAACCAGATCGGCAAAAACGGAAAGCAGGTGGCCATAATGAAAAAGTAGAGAAAGAAGAACAGCCCGAAAATCCAGAAATTGGGGTTGTTTTTATGGGTACAGACGGTCGGGTTCATGGTGTATTCCTCAAAAAGGGCCGCCGCGCGGCCCGTCGTCATCACACGCGTTGCAGGCCAATCAAAATGGCGCTTTCCGGGTCAAGGATTGGCAGCGCCAGCCCCGCCAGTTGCAACCACTCGCCGCTTACGGTCTGCGGCGTCGTCATCCATTCCGGCAGCTTACGCATGGTGTGGCCGCCCTCTCCCGTAATCTGAATATTCGGATGGTCGAGCAGCGTGACCTGGTAGCGCGCTCCCGCTTCCAGTCCCGGCACGCGCAGCGGCGCCATCAGGGTGTAGTCCGGCATCGCCAGCTGGCTGACGAGGAAAATCGCCTGGCTCCGGTCTTCGCTTACCACGCCGTGCGCCAGCGTCGTGGCGTCCGGCATATCGATACGCCACTGCACGCCGTGATGAATCACATCGCGCCACTGCTTATGCAACGCCGCGTATTTGCGGTAGCCGGCACGCTCTTGTTCGTCAGCGCTTACCGGGTCCAGCTCAAGCCCCATATGGCCGAACAGCGCCGTCAGGCCGCGAAACGCAATGCTGTGCTGGCGGAAGGTGGCGTGACAGTGGCGGTTGCCGATATGCGCGCCCATGACTTCCGGCGGGAAGAAGTAGCTCATGCCGCGCTGGATAGTGTTGCGCTCCAGGGCATCGTTATTATCTGAAGCCCAGAAGCGATGGCTGCGCTTCAGCACTTCGTAGTCGATTCGCCCGCCGCCGGAGGAGCAGGACTCAAATTCAATATGCGGGAAGCGAGCCACCAGCGTATCGAGCAGGCGATAGAACTGGCGGGTTTGCGCATCGGCGGCAGCTTTACCGTTATGCCCGGGCTGTACCAGTTCGCGGTTCATATCCCACTTCACATAATCCACCGCGTGCTCGCCCAGCAGCCAGCTCATCCGCTCCAGCAGATAATCAAAGGCTTCCGGGATATTCAGATTCAGCACAAATTGATGGCGCCCGGGAAGCGGCGTATAGCCCGGCAGCGCCAGCACCCAGTCAGGATGCGCGCGGTATAAATCGGAGTCAGGGTTAATCATTTCTGGCTCAACCCAGATGCCGAACTCCATGCCCAGCGATTTTACGTGGTCGATAACCGGGGTCAGACCGTGCGGATATTTTTGCTCATCAAGATACCAGTCGCCGAGCGCCGCCCAGTCGTCGTTGCGCCCTTTAAACCAGCCGTCATCAATGATAAAGCGCTCAACGCCCAGTTCCGCCGCCTCATCCGCCATGCGCATGATGTACTGCGGGTCGTGGTCGAAATAGATCCCTTCCCAGGTATTGAGATGCACCGGGCGCGGTTTGTTGCCCGGAAAGCGAATAATCCGTTCGCGCAGATAACGATGGAACTGCTGGCTCATGCCGTTCAGCCCCTGCGCTGAATAGCTACCGTAGAGGTGCGGAGTCCACAGGGTTTCCCCCTCCGCCAACGCCATTTCGCCCGCCAGATAGAGCGCTTCCGCCTGCAGGTAGCGACGGCCATCGGTTTTCACTTCCGCCCGCAGGCGATGGTTACCGCTCCAGCCCAGATGCACGCCCCATACTTCCCCCTGCATCTCGCTAAAGGCCTGGCTGCCGGTAATCAGCGCCGGAAAATGTTCATGGGAAGTGCGTCCGCGACGGTTTTCCAGCACGAAGCTGTCATGTTCAAGGAGCAGACGATGGGGCTGGAATTCGCGGATCCAGCGGCCATGAAAGGCCATGACTTCGCGGGCGCGCTCGGCGACCGGTAGCGTGACGGCCAGGCGATCTACCTGCCACGGCTGCGGACGCAGGTTGGTCAAGCCATGGCGAACGCTCAGCACGCCGCTGTTATCAAGCTGAATTTCACTGCATAACCGCAGGCCTGCCTGAGCATCTTCACTGATGATGGTTAAATTCTGCCCATCCTGCGCCACCTCGGTCGTGGTGAACATCGGCGAAGCGTCCAGCCCCTGACGGTGGCCTTCGATGCCCGGCGCGCCGAACAGGCCGTGACCCAGCTCAGCCATTAAGGTCACCGGTGAATCCACATCAAGACGACCATTGGCCACCGGGCGGGCAATGCTCAGGGCATCCTGCGGCGAAAAATGGCTTAAATGCGGCCCCCAGTAGATAATTTCGGCGAACGGGCGGGTTTTGATCACCACATCAGCCGCTGCGCTTTGCAGGCGTAAAATCGAATCAGACATCAGACTTCTCCACAACAAGGAATAGCTTACTGTTGATCCGAAACGTTTCGGACGCCAACCAAAACGTTTCGGATCCGTGATCGAGTTCAGGAAATTAATCTGACGGGAGGGGAATCAGGCAGTTTCGCCGGGGATAAATTCAGGCTGCCAGAGCACCTGGAGAGAGGCGAGATCGTCGCCGGCGATTAAGCGGCGAACCATGCTGGCTATCTGGCGGCCCACGCCCTGCCGGGTGGACTGGATCACCGCGCCCACCGGAGTTTCGATGATGCTGTCCTGCGGCAAACCATCATAAACCACCAGTGAGACGCGATCGGAGCCGGTAAGACGCCCGAGCTGGGCAAGTGCCATCGCCGCGCCGTCGCCGTGGGTGTTGCAATCGGTGACTATCGCCGTAGGCGGTTCGGGCAGACGCAGCAGCTCCATCGTCGCCTGAAACCCTCCGCGGCGGGTGGGCGACACGCTGCGCAGCCAGGTTTCCGCCAGCCCCGCTTCACGCAGGGCTTGCAGGTAACCATTGCGGCGCTGCGTAATAAACGCCTGATTGTTATTTTCGCTCAGCAGCGCTATACGCTGGTGCCCCTGGCTAATCAGATGGCGGGTTGCGCGGTACGTTCCCGCCTGGTTATCGAAATCAAACCAGGCATAGGGCTGTGGCAGACGGCTGCGCCCCAGGGCGAGAAAAGGAAAGCCGGAAGAGAGCAGCTGAATCAGGCGCGGATCATCGTCCAGAGTATGGGCAACAATCAGCGCATCAACACGACGACTCTGCACCATACGCATATAACCGTGTTTATCGGCCTGTTCGTCATCGGCTATCAGCAGTAAATCGATCTCATAGCGCGCCAGCTCGTGGCTAATCTCGCCGACCATCTCAAGGAAGACGTTGTTATTCAACGGCGCGGGACGCACGGGAAAAACGAGGCCGACGGCGTCGATTTTGCCCATTTTCAGGCGGCGCGCAAAGGTGTTTGGCCGATAGCCGCGACGCTGCGCTTCGGCCTCGACGCGGGCGCGCGTCTCCTGCGACACGTCGTCATAGCCGTTCAACGCGCGGCTGACGGTTGTAACCGAGATCCCAAGTTCTTTAGCAATGGCTATCAGCGACATAAGTTTCCCTGTCTTCGCGGGAGAATGCGGCTAGTGTCCCGCAATACGGCCATGGCGTCCACCCTACCGCCGTGACTAGTTCTGCTCGGCGACCAATAGCGCCTGGGTATCCGGTTCCAGCGCCTGGAAAACGTGCTCCCGATCGGCGGGATAGCAGATGTAATCCCCCTCTCCCAACTCTTCCGGCGCCTCCGTCAGGCCGACCCGCGCCCGCCCCTGGGTGATAATAATATGTTCCACGGAACCCGGTGGATGAGGGTGAGAGATACGGTCAGCCCCCGGCTGGGTTAGCAGGAGATAGATATCGCGCCGCGCGCCCGGCGGGCAGGCGGCGAGTAAAATCGCCTGATAGTTTGCCTGCTCGGCAATCACTTTCGTCCCCTCGCCGCGGCGGATCACCTGGGTGGTGTTGACCTGCGGCTCCAGCAGCCGGGCAAAAGGAATATCGAGGGCCACGCACAGCGCCCACAGCGTTTCCAGACTCGGGTTACCGTTACCGGACTCCAGCTGCGATAACGTTGATTTGGCAATTCCCGCCCGTCGCGCAACTTCAGCAAGGGAAAGACCGGTGCGCGCGCGTTCACGAACCAGGCTTTTGGCAATCAGGCTAATTGGCTGAGTCATCCAGCCCTCCGTGTTTTTTATAACGAACGTTTCGTTCGTCTTGAAATACGATTCTGTTGCGTTCATTATAATGGAAATTCGTTCGATATGGCTAAAGAGTATGAAACATCACTTCGCCAGTCTTAAAGGCGACACCCTCAGAGCAATTGTTTTAGTCTGCCTCGCAGTGGGCATCGTTGGTATGTCCTATGGCTCGCTGGCTATCGCCTACGGTTTCCCGATTTGGGTGCCCTTTGTGCTTTCGGTCAGCGTCCTGGCGGGCGCCTCGGAGTTTATGTTTATCGGCATTGTCGCCAGCGGCGGAAATCCCCTGGCGGCGGCGGCGGCCGGTTTACTGGTCAACGCTCGTCATATTCCCTTCGGCGTGACGGTTCGCGACCTGGTCGGCCAGCGCGCCGCCAGCTTCCTCGGCTGCCATATTATGAACGATGAAAGCGTGGTGTTTGGTCTGTCGCAGAAAACCCCCGAGCAGCGGCGGGCGGCCTACTGGCTGTGCGGTCTGGGCGTGGCGCTGATCTGGCCATTGGGCGCGCTATTGGGCGCGGGGGTCGGCAAACTGCTCCCGGCTCCGGAAACCATTGGCCTCGATGCGGTCTTTCCGGCCATTCTGCTGGCGCTGGTGGTTCCGGCATTTAAAAATCGCACCACCTTGATCCGCGCCTGCAGCGGAGCAGCTCTGTCGCTGGCCGCCGTACCTTTTGCGCCGGTTGGTCTGCCGGTTTTGCTGTCGCTGTTTGGCCTGCTGACGAGGAGAAAATAATGGGCAATATGACGCTGTTTATCGCCGGTATCGCGATTCTGTCGCTGGGCACTTACTTGATGCGCTTAGGCGGAGCGAAGCTCGGCAGCCGGCTGGCCTTTTCTGAGCGCTCACAGGCGCTACTCTCCGATGCGGCAACGGTGCTGCTCTTTTCCGTCGCGCTGGCAACCACCTTCTACGAAGGTGAACATTTTGCCGGGATGGCGCGGGTCCTGGGCGTGGGCTTTGCGGTATTTCTTGCCTGGCGTAAGATGCCGCTGATCGTGGTGATTATCGCCGCTGCCGTGGTGACGGCGCTGCTGCGGATGGCGGGTTTACGATAAAAGCGCCCACAGGCGCTTTTATCATTCTTCAGCCAGTTTAATCACTCAATGTATTAAACCATCTTACGAGCTGGTTATAGCTCGCCATGAGATGTTCAAAGGAGCCATCCACCATTTGCGGGGCGCCATCCATCAACATGGCTTCCCCAGACGTCAGCGGCGTGTTATCGCGAACGCGGCGGACGCGCGTTTTGGCATCCAGAAGGTACTTTTCCGCCGCTTCGATAAACGTCGGGGCTCTGATCTCACGCATCCGGGGACCTTTTTTGGTTTCGCCCTGTTTTGACTTCAATTGCTCAATTTGTTCACCCAGATCCTGGACGAGTTTCATCGCAGCATCGGTATCAAATTTATCCGCCTCAAGCGCCTGGTTAACCTTTTTGCTGGTCAACATAATGGATAGCGAATAGTAATCAAAAGACTTGCCTTCTTTGGCCTCAATCTTTTTCAACTGCTGTTCCTGACGGCGGTTATTAATTTCATGAATCGCTTCTGAGTAAGCATCTGATGCGGGTTTGAACGCGGCTAATGCCTGAATAAACTGAGTATGCAGCGCTTTGCCTTTAGCGAAAGCATCATCTTTATAATCTTGCTGTTCGTAATATTTATTCATCTTATTGATGACTTCTGCCAGCTTAATGGATGAATTAATATAAGGTAAAGCGAGATTATCGATAGGATCCAGCGACGGCTTTAAACTCGAAACGTGCGTCATATTGGCCAGGCACTTATCAAACTCTGCGGAAACATCCGTGATACCACCAACACTCTTTTCTTTTCCGGTGGGACCGACCTTCAGATCGTCTAACCAGCGAGCATAGTATTTAATGCTACGATAAATATCTTCATCGATATCATTATAGCACTCAATATATACGCTCATCTTTTCGCTAATAATGCGGTCTGGGCTGGCGTTTTTAACTTCCTTGTTATCTGCACCTGAAGATGCGGATGGACTAGCCGGAGCTGCTGCAGGAGCAGGAGCGCTTTCGGGTAATTTATTATCGTCGCATCCAACAAGCCCCATTAATAAGACGCAGCTTATTGCTGCCGCCAATAAATTCCTTTTCATAACTATCCTTTATTAAAAACAATTAAACCAATCTAAAGACAGGAGGATAAATCATATCGCATAATCGTTTTATGCCGATACAAAAAAAGCGCCCGCAGGCGCTTTTAAACTAATGATGTTATTTAGCCTGACTAAATCTGTGCTGCAATCCAAAGAATAACGCGCTCGATATCCAGCGGTTTTTGCTGATCCACGGTCAATACCGGCCCCAGTCGCATTGGTTCCGCCTGCTGCGCCAGCCGAGCCAGTTCCGGCAGATACTCTTCGCCCGGATGCCCCGGCTTACGATCGTGTAACCGGCTGGCATAGCGCGCCACCGCAAGCTCAGGCGGGATGTGATTCCAGACCTCCAGAACCTTTTCAACGCCCGCTTGTTGTAGCAGCTGCTGCAGCGTGTCGCGCGGTTGAAAGCCAAACCAGGCGTCAATGAGCCAGATGCAGCCTGCCGGTGACTGACCGACAATCGACCATATCACTTCATACGCGGCGCAGCCCAGTTGCCGGTTGAAGGACCGATCGATCCCGGTAAAGCACGCCATAAACGGCTCTTTAATACCGTCGATGGTCAGCTGCGGCAGATTAAACGCTGCCGATAGCTGCCGGGTGACGGTGCTTTTACCCGAGGCGGGAATGCCGTTAATTAAAATTACCGTTTTGCAGCCGGGTGTGAGATATCTGTTCATAGCAACGCAACGACCTCCTCCTTGCTGCTGGCGGCCCGCAGCTTCTCCATGGTCTCGTTATTATCGAGCAGAGCGACAATCGCACGAATCCCCTCTTCTATATGGGCATTGCTGTCCTGCGCGCCGAACATAATGACGATATCCGCCTTCTCGCTATCAGCAAACTGAATTGGCTTATCCAGCACAACAAGGCTAAAGCAGTTGCGCTTTACGCCGCACTCCGGTCTGGCATGCGGGATGGCGATGCCCTCATCAAAAACGTAATAGGCGCCATGATGCAGGGTATTATCGATCACCGCCTGACCGTAATCTGCCGAGATATATCCCTTTGCCACCAGCGGGCTGGCCGCCAGTTGGATCACCTTCTGCCAGTCGGACTCCGTGACGCCGACCTGAATCGCATCGGCCTCAATAAGCAGTTCTTTTATCGTCATTATCACTTCCTATATATTACGGCGAATAACATTACGTAACTCATCAATGCGCACAAAAAGCGCATCTATTTCCTGGCGATGCGTATGGCTTTTGGCATATACCGACAGCGCCCGGTTATAAACCAGCATTAATGCTTTCTGTACTTCGCCATTTCCCGGGTCGCCCCGTAATTCGCCTTCCAGCCTGGCGATTTCCCCCGCCAGCTGGCGGGACTGTGCGTCATAATCCTGCGGCGGGCTACTCTCTTTTTTCCACAGCGTTTTCAAAGATTCAAACATAGCGAGCTCCTCCCTGACGGACAGCAGGGCAACGGAATACGATTAAAAATAAAGTATTATTTAAATAGCGCGATTTTTTCCATTAATACCTGGGTGACCGCATTATTCGCCGGAATTAAGAATTTGCGCACGCTGTCGTTAACTTTGCCTTTTTCAAAAGTGGTTTTACATTGATCGACCCACTGAACGTTCATTTCAGTACCGACGTTCACTTTGTTGATGCCTTCCGTTACGGCCAGGCGCATATCATCATCGCTGACGCCGGTACCGCCGTGGAGCACTAACGGTACGCCTGTGGCGGCGCTAATCTCTTTCAGCCGCTGATGCTGGATCTGCGCTTTGCCGGTATAGAGGCCATGTACCGTGCCTACGGAGACCGCCAGCATATCCACCTGCGTCTCCTTCACAAAGCGTTTGGCGTCTTCCACCGTGGTGAAACAAATATCTTCTGCGGCAACGGCTTTGCCATCTTCCGAGCCGCCTATTGCCCCCAGCTCGCCTTCTACCGTGATATTCCGCGGGCGCGCCATCTCCACCACGATACGCGTATTGCCGATATTCTCCTCCAGCCCCAGATGGGAGCCGTCATACATCACTGATGAAAATCCGGCATCCATGGCCGTTTCAATGGCGCTGATATCAGAGCAGTGATCCAGATGCAGACAGGTCGGCACGTTTTCACTTTCCGCGAGCGAGCGCACGGCATCCACCAGTAAACGATAGCCGAGATATTCCGCCGTCCCGGTAGAGATTTGAATCATTAATGGGCTATCGCTTATCTGCGCCGCTTTAAAAAAGGCGGGCAGCATTTCAATACAGTGCAAATTAAACGAGCCAATGGCTTTAAAATCTCTTTCCTGCGCAATTTTCAGAATCGCGTTGAAGTTATACAGACTCATGAATGTTTTCCCCTTTTGGCTTAGCTGATTTACCGTTTACGAACCATGCCAGTGCGGCAACAAAAACAATGAACAGAGCAACAAATAGCCAGTTATTCTGGAAGGCGTGGCCCAATACCAGACCGGAACTAATGACGTCAGAATCGCTGAAAGTGACGCCGGTAAAGCCGTAGCTTTCCAGCATCGGCACTAAAATGGCGGGCAGAAAGGTAATAAACAGGCCGTGAATGACGCCGCCAATCATCGCTCCGCGCCGGCCGCCCAGCGCGTTGCCAAACACGCCTGCCGTACCGCCGGCAAAGAAGTTGGTTAACAGGCCGGGCAGGATCATCGCCAGACCAAACATCGGGAATACCAGCATGCCGATAATGGAGCCGACGGTCGTTGCCAGGAAGCCGACAATCACCGCATTGGGCGCATAGGGGAACAGTACCGGGCAATCCAGCGCGGGTTTTGCATCCGGGACAATGCGCATGGCGATGCCGCGGAATGCCGGAACCAGCTCGTTAAGCAATAAGCGCACGCCGCTATAGAGAACGAATACCCCCGCCACAAACTGTATAGACTGCATAAAGGCGTACATCAGGTAGTTAATACCGCCGGAAAACTGCGCGATATATTCCGGGCCTGCGGCAAGCGCGGGAATGAGGTACATCGGCACCATTACCACCGCCATCGCAAGGTAGGTATCCTGGAGGAACTTAAAGTTATCAGGTAGCTCAAGATCTTCGGTTGAGCGGGAACCTTTCCCGACCACTTTAGCCACCGCCGCCTGCACCAGATAGCCGATGGTGCAGAAGTGCCCCAGCGCCACATCATCGGAACCGGTAATACGTCTGACCACCGGCTGCGCAAGAGCGGGCATCAATACCGCCATTACGCCGCCGAAAATACCGCCGGTTAAAATCAGCGACAGTCCGGTCAGCCCGGCTTTATAGCCTATTACCGCGCCGATGGTCGCCATCCACAGCAGAGCCTGGCCGGTCAGGAAGATATATTTGAGCGGCGTCAGGCGGGCGATAATAATGTTAACGGCAAAAATGACCATCAGGGTCAGCGCCACTTCGGAACCTAATTCACGATTGGCTAACCCGGCGATGGCGGCAACATCAGTAATGTAGCCTTTCATGCCGAATCCCTGGGTGAAGATATCGTTAAGGAACGTTAGCGTGGCGACAATAATGTTGATTCCGGCCATCATTATTAAGAAACCGAGCAGCGTTTTAAAGGTTCCCTCCGCCGTTTTGCCCGCTGATTTTTTTTGCAAAATCAGGCCCAGCATCGCAATAAATGCAATTAATATCGAAGCCTGGCCGAGCAAATCTTTGACGATAAACTCTACAAAGCTATTCATAATCTGCCACCTTCAGGTTACGCTCTTTTAAGAATGCGACGATTTTGGCTTCAACCTCATCTTTGTCCGTCAGTTTATGCAGTACCACCACACGTTTAATTTCCTCCTCACTAGCATCTGCGGTTAATATATCGGCAAAGGTTTTTTGCGTCAGAATCATGTCTGATTTAAACGCCCCGGCTTCGGAAATTGTGGTATGTTCAATTTGCGCCGGAATTTCCAGTTTCTTTAAAACCGCCTTCGCCGTCATTTCGATGGCAAAGCTAGAACCGAGGCCGCAGCCACATACGCAAAGAATTTTCAGCATGTAGGGTCTCCTCAAATAATATTGAGTTGTTTGGCAAGTTTATAATGGTGTCCTTCGGTATCGACCAGACGTTTTTTCATACTGACTAAATCAATCGGAATAGGTTTGTTACTGGAATTAATTATAATGGCTTTATTTTTCATGCCGGACTGAATGCAGCGAACCACTTCGCAGGCCATAATCGTCCCCTGATAGATTTCTTCGCAGGTCGGGTCGCCGCTGCGTAAACCGTAGCCCACGATGGTTTTGCGGATGCGTACGCCAATTTGCGGTTCGAGCTGCTTAATCATGGTATCAATGGCCCCCTGAAAACCGGGAGAATACTCTCTGGTGTAGCCTTCAGAGCAGAGGATCACCACGCTATTTTGCTGTTTTAGCTTGTGCTTCACCCGCTCGGCCAGCGCTTCTAACGGCATCTGTGATTCCGGAATCAGGGCAATATCAGCATTAGATTTAATAGCGGATTGCAACGTTAACTCTCCACAATAGCCTCCTAATATTTCAACCATAAATACCCGACCCGGTAATGCTCTTCCGGTATTTCTTAAGCGGGAAACTTCTTTAATAATCTGCTCGCAGGCCGTAGAAAAACCAATCGTATAATCGCTGCCGTATACATCATTATCGATAGTCATCCCGACGCCAAAGCAGTTAATATCAAATTCACTCAGCGTATTGAGAAACTGCAGGCTGCCGTCGCCGCCGGCCATAATCAGCACATCGATACGCAATGATTTAATTTTTTTAGCTATGGTTTCATATTCACTGCGCAACAGCTTGCGGCTGGTCCGACCGGATGTGATGATCGGAATAGACGTTATGGAGAAATCAACCAGATCGCGCCACGCAACTTCGTGATGATTTTTATCCAATAACCCGGGTATGCCCCCGTTAAAAACGGTGATATCGGCGCTCGCCAGTCTGGCAATCTGAAATATAAAGTTATTAATTCCAGAAACATCGCCACCGCTAATAACAATGCCAATTTTCATTGACTGCCTCCGCCGTTTTTCCTGCCAACATTTTTCCCCGACTTCAAGGCTGTTATTTGCAATAGAGATCACAATATGTCGATAAATTTAGACACACCTAATATTGACACCGGGTTTATCATCACGTTTTTTGTGATCAATCTCTCCTTTATAAAAGGCGATCGTCTTTACAATTATTTTTTTATTTTCTTTAAGATCATTAAGTTGCCTGAATGAGCCGTTCTGCGGCCAGCTTGACGGTTTCGACCAATAAACCCGGCGGTAATGAAAAGGCGGAAATGTGATAAATAGCGCATTTTTTTGCGTCGGGAGGGTTCACAGCTCTTAATCTCGCGGTTCAGGCTGTCACGCTCGCGATGGAGAGACCAGATGTTATCCCCTGTAAAATCTGTGGCGATCTTCATCACACTTCAATCAAAACACAGTTTCATTTTTATCTAATGCCGTAGAAAGTACTCAGTGTCTAATAAAAACAGTAGTGTCTAGTGTCTAAATAAAATCGACGCTATTTTCTACTCTACGCGGGGCATTGAGAGATGGCGCTGTCGGCAAAAGAAAAATTATTCCAGAAAATAGTCACCCATTACGCGCAGAAAGCCGCAGGATTCACGGCTCAGGACTGTGCGGATTTTATGCAGGTTAATCGCAGCGTCATTAGTCATTATCTCAATAGACTGAGCGATGACGGTCATCTGCGCAAAGAAAACACCCGTCCGGTACGCTTCTATGTACAGCAAAAAGGCGGGGAAACTACTCAGGCGTCTCGCATAGTGTCGAAAAAACATGACGCCTTTCTGCCGCTGATTGGTGCCCACGGGAGCCTGGCGGAAGCCGTCGCGCTGTGCCGCTCTGCGGTGGACTATCCGGACGGCTTACCTATCCTCTTGTCCGGAGAAAGCGGCGTCGGTAAAAGCCATCTGGCGACGCTGATCTATCAATATGCTATTGAGCGCGGGGCTATCGCGGCGGACAAACCCTTCGTCGAGCTTAACTGCGCGGATTACGCTAACAACCCGGAGCTGCTTTCGGCGACACTTTTCGGCTATACCCGCGGCGCCTTCACCGGAGCTGACCGCGAGAAACGCGGCGCCTTTGATGATGCCGATGGCGGATTTCTGTTTCTTGATGAAGTGCATCGCCTCTCGGCAGAGAATCAGGAAAAGCTGTTTCTGTTTATGGACAAGGGGTATTTCTACCGTCTTGGTGATAATCGCACGCGCCACCCTGCATCGCTGCGGTTCATCTTCGCCACCACGGAAAATATCGACACCGTACTGCTCAATACCTTTCGCCGGCGTATCCCGGTGCGCGTCACGCTACCCAACTATATTTCACGCCCGCTTACCGAACGCGTCGCTCAGGTTAGCCATTTTTTGCATCAGGAAGCGCTCAGCCTGCGGCGCAGTATCCATCTCGATAACCAACTGATGCATCAGCTGGTAACCTCCCCGGTACGCGGCAATATCGGCGAGTTAAAAAACCAGATCAAAGTAATGTGCGCCAGCGCCTGGAGCGATAGTCGCGAGGCCGACGCCATCACGCTACGCGGCCCCATATCCGGCGGTGAGATAATTAGCATTAACGCTAACCCACATGATGATGCGCTGAATATTAGCCATCTACTGCCAAAAGCAATGCGCGACGACGTTATTTTTCGCGACTTTTGCCATAGCGGTAACGTGCTGTTGCTGAATCGCAAAATGGAACAGCGGCTGACGACGTTCGGCGGCGCAGTTGCCGCCGAGTCGCTGTACAGCGGCTATATCTGGCAGAACACCGTTCATGCTCTGGAGGAGCTGGAGAACTTGACCGGCGTCTCCTGTAGCCTGGAGATCCGCAAGGCGGTCTGGCTCTGTCTAAGCTATGCGCTCCATGCTCCGGAAGAGGCGGTCGACCCAGGCGAACTGCAAACGATTTCCGATTATGTTTCCGGAAAGGCGCGCCTGCTGGCCGAGGAGTGCCTGGCTTTACTTAGCAAACATGTCACCCGGCAGCCGCTGCCCCTGCTGCTCCCGCTACTAAGCTGCGCATTTCACACCCTCGCCGGTGAAGACGATCCGATTCAGGGCATTATCGTTTCCCACGGCCGCGCCACCGCGTCGAGCATTGCCGGGATCGCCAACCAGCTGACCGGCGGCTATTACTTTAAAGCCTTCGACATGGCGAACGCGACCTCTACCCGAGAGATCATCGACCTGCTGATTGCTCACGTTTCGCGCCTCAGGCAAGGAGCCGGGCTGATTATCCTGGTGGACATGGGGTCGCTGAAAGAGATCTATGAAGAGATAAAGCTCCATCTGCATGGCGAACTCCTGGTTATCAATAACGTCAGCACGGCCATGGCGCTGGATATTGCGGGTAAAATTCAGGATAAGCTGTCGATGGAGGCGATTATTGAAAGCGCTAAAGGTGCGTACGAGGTGGAAACGCGCTACTACGCGGGCGTGTTACCGGGCAATAAAATTATTATCTCCTGTATCTCCGGCGAAGGGATCTCCCGCAAGCTAAAAGATATTGTCCAGCGCTTCCTGGCCCAGGAGGAGATCGACATTATTACGATGGAGTATGACGATCTGAAATGGAAAATCGCCCATGCTGACCCGGCGCTAAACGGTACGCGGCTAATCATCACCACGACCGATCTGGAAGCAGGCTATATTCCTCTGCTTAGCGTGGAACAGCTGATTAAAGAAAAGACGCTGGTGTTAAAACGCGACTACTTCAACGGGCTGTTGATGGAAGGCGGTCTAGAGCCCATGATTGATGAAGTGGTTAAACTGTTTACCGTCGAAGGCGTCGCCAGCCGCCTTAACTTCCTCAATCCGGTAGTGATTATTGATGAAGTCGAAGCGGTCATTAAGCAGTATGAATCCTTCTACAAAATCCATTTTGAAAGCTATCTGCGCATCAACCTGTTCATGCACATCGCGCTGATGATCGAACGGGTCATGGTCAACAATGGGGTCCGCCATCGCGAAGAGGCGGAGTTAACGCTGGAACAGCAGGCGTTTGTCGCCGTCCATGACACCTTTTTTCAGGCTCTGAACCGCAAATACAATATCACCCTGCCGCTTACCGAAGTGCTGATGATTTATGAAATTATGGAACCGTGGATTGCCTTTGATCCCGGCCATTAATCCCCCGCCGCCAGCTTCGGCTGGCAAATCTGTCGACACTGCATAAGCTGCCTATTCAACACTGCAAAGAGCGTCCAAAAAAATATTTTTATCCTTTAAAATCATATAAATAAAAACATGGCACGCTGATTGCTAATTCTTTCTCAGACACCTGTAAAGATTAAGGAATACGCAATGCGAGAGATGTACATCGCAACTCACGGCCGCTACGCAGAAGGGATAGTGTCGGCATTAAATCTGCTGATTGGCGACGACCATGGCGTCACGCCCGTTTGCGCCTACTGCGGCGAAATTGGCTCAACCGCAGAGTTAGCAGCCCGTTTTGATGTTATAGCCCAACAGGCTGCCGGTCGCGGCAATGAGCTGGTGCTGTTTACCGATATGCCGGGCGGCAGTGTCAACAATACCGCTGTACAGATGATGGTTAAATATCCCCACGCTCACGTAATCAGCGGCGCTAACCTGATTATGCTGATGGAGTTTTGTATGTCGGAGCACGCTGATACCGCCCAGCGCCTCCAGGACGCATTTGCCGCCGCCAGCGGAGCAATGCAGTACATGAACCAGCTGCCGGAAATCATCACTGCGCGCCAGACGAAACAGCCTCACTCCCAGGATGATATTGACGATTTTTTTGCCGGGGAGGGAAAGCTATGACTATCGCACTCGAAGCGCTTGATACTCGCTACTTCTCACCGCAGCCAGGGCTGGACCGCGCCTGGCTTGACGGCGCCATCGGCGACGTTCTGATCCGCCTCGACGCTATGCTGCCGCGCTTTACGGCGACCTTTCCCTCCGCCAGTGCGACACGGGGCCGTTATGAAAGCGTGGAGAAAGTCGACTGGACCGAGGGATTCTGGACCGGCATGCTGTGGCTCGCCTGGGAGGTCACCGGCGATGATAAATATCGGGCGGTGGCGGAAAGCCTGCTCGATAGCTTTGAAGAACGTCTCGATAAGCAGATTAAAGTGGATACCCACGATCTGGGCTTTCTCTATCTCCTCTCCTGCGTTAACGCCTGGAAGCTCACCGGCAACCTGCGCGCTCGCGAACTCGCCCTGCGCGCGGCCGAGCTGCTCTATCGCCGCTTTAACGCCACGGCGGGCGTCATTCAGGCCTGGGGAGATTTAAACGACCCGGCACGCCAGGGGCGAATGATCATCGACTGCAATCTTAATGTTCCGCTGCTGTTTTGGGCCGCCAACGAAACCGGAAATCAACAATGGCGCGAAGCCGCCTGCCGTCATCTGGCACAGGCCGCACGCTATCTGGTACGTGATGATGCTTCTACTTTTCATACGTTCTATATGGATATTCATAACGGTAAGCCGCTACGCGGGGATACGCACCAGGGATTCAGCGATAGCTCTTGCTGGTCGCGCGGCCAGGCGTGGGGAATTTACGGTTTTGCGCTGGGATACACCCACACCGGCGATGCCTGGCAGCCCGAGCTCTCTCGCCGCCTGGCGCACTATTTTCTTAACCGCCTGCCGGAAGATTTTGTCTGCTACTGGGATCTGATTTTCACCGCCAGGGATAACCAGTATCGGGACACTTCCGCAGCGGCGATAGCCGCCTGCGGTCTGGCGGAACTACTGAAGCTGTTACCGCTCACCGACCCGCTGCGCCCGGCCTACAGCAATGCTATCGAACTGATGATGCGCAGTTTACACGAGCGCTACCTTGCCCACACGCAGGACGGCCTGCTGCGCGAAGGCGTTTATAACTTTGGCCGCAATATGGGCATTAACGAACCAAACCTCTGGGGCGATTACTTCTATTTCGAAGCCCTGGTTCGCCTTTCCCGCGTCTGGACACCCTACTTTTGCTAACTGGAGCTACACCATGATTTCTTTAGTACGTATTGACGATCGTCTAATCCACGGACAGGTTGCCGTGGTCTGGACCAAGCATCTGGGCGTGAACCGCATTCTGGTCGCCAATGACCAGATCGTGAATAACGAAGTGCAAAAAATGTCGCTGCGCATGGCGGCTTCTGATACCGCAAAATGCGCCATCATGGCGGTAAAGGATGCAGGGGATGTGCTTAACGACCCGCGTTCGGACGCAATGAAAATTATGGTGATCGTCAACAACGCCGCCGACGCCCGTCGACTCGTCGAACAGGTTCCGGGAATAAAAACGTTAAATGTCGCTAACTTTGGGCGCATCACCGACAATCTGGCGGCGAAAAAGCGCATCAGCGATACCGTCTACGTGACGCCGGAAGATGTGGCGGATTTCCACGCCATCGTCAACCGCGGCATTGCCGTTGAATATCAGGTCCTGCCTTCTCATCCGGTAAAAAACCTGATTGAGATGCTGGGCAACGCCGCCAGCTAAGCGAGGTCGCTATGTTAACGTCTGCACTCCTTGTCGCGCTGGTGATGTATATCGCCAAGTTCGCGGATCACACCCTGGGACAACCGCTCATCGAAAGGCCGCTGATCTGCGGCGCGATGGTAGGACTGGTGCTGGGGGATTTTCAACAGGGCATTATTATCGGCGCCACGCTGGAACTCATTTTTCTGGGCACTATCACTATCGGCGGCTCCGTTCCCGCAGATCTGGCTGTGGGTTCAGTCCTGGCGACGGCCTTTACCATTCTTACTCACGCGGAACCAGCGGTGGCCGTCGCGCTGGCGCTGCCCATCAGCCTGCTGGCGGTTTTCGTCTATCAGGTACTAAAGCTGGTTTATACCGGACTGGTTGAAAAATATGACGCCTTACTGGAAGAAGGCCGCGACCGTGCGGCGCTGGGTATCACTTTCGGCATGACCCTGTTTTACGGCGTGCCGTTTGCGGTACTGGCGTTCTTCGGCATTCTGTTTGGCACCGACGTCATTCGCAGTCTGGTCGAAAGTATCCCGGATACGGTGATGCGTGGAATGACTGCCGTTGGCGGCATTCTCCCGGCGCTGGGCTTCGCAATTTTGCTCAAAGCATTATGGAACAAGAATATCGCCGCCTTCTTCTTTATCGGTTTTGCGATGGCGGCCTATCTGCAGCTACCGATTATGGGCATTGCCATTATCGCGGCCTCGGTAGCGGTCTATCTGTGCTTTAACGAATTTAATCAGCTTAAAGCCAATAAACAGGCGGCAACCGCTGCCCCAGTGTCAGTTGATGATAAGGATGGGTTTTTCAATGACTGATATCCAACACAGTGCGCTCAGCGCACAAAATGACAGCAAAGGCGAAAAAAAGATGTTCCGTCAGCTGTTCTTCCGCCAGTTCCAGCTGCTGGGCTCCATGAACTTTACCCGCATGGAGGGGCTGAGCTACGGCTGGATCCTTGCGCCGCTGCTGAAAAAAATCTATACCGGCAATCCACACGGCTATATTGAGTCGTTAAAACGTAACAGCCAGTTTTTTAATACCAACCAGCATCTGGCTCCTTTTATTATGGGCCTGACGCTGTCGATGGAGAAAGAGAACGCAGCCAATCCGAACTTTGATACTTCCAGTATTAACGGCATCAAAGTGGCGCTGATGGGACCCTTCGCTGGCGTCGGGGATTCCTTCTTTTATGGCGTACTGCGTATTATCGCCACCGGGATTGCAATCGGTCTGGCATCGCAAGGGAATCCGCTGGGACCGCTGCTGTTCCTGCTGATTTACAATATTCCCAGCTATCTGCTGCGCTATTACGGCGGCGTCATGGGCTACCGTTTAGGCTCTAAGTATATCGCCGAAGCGACGCAATCAGGGTTGCTGAGCTGTATAACGAAAGCCTCATCAATTATGGGTTTGATGATGGTGGGAGCGATGAGCGCCAGCATGGTGAAGTTTACCACCACCTTTAAAACCACCATCGCCGGCCAACCCTTTGTACTGCAAGAGATCCTCGACAAAATTTGCGTCGGATTGATTCCTCTGCTTTTAGTTCTGGGCTGCCTGAAGCTTCTGAATAAAAAAGTTAGCCCCAATAAAGTATTAATTATGTTGATTGTCTTCGGTTTTGCCGCTGCGGGTATTGGCATAATTTAACGCATCCCCTGGCTCCCTTTAATAAAAGGGAGCCGTCCTCTTACTCGTGATGAGTATCGACGCAAATAAAAAATCAGTCAGTGTCGAATTAAGGCTCAACACATAAAAACAACCCCATGTATTTTAAGAACTTTATATTCTGGCACAGCAATTGCTATTTAATAAGTGTCTTTTATTTCTCTCCAGAAATTATGGCACTTATTAAATCCTACAGGAATAAAAATGAAAAAATCACGCACGCTTTGTATCGCCATACCGCTGTCCTGCTTTACGCTAAATGCAATTGCCGCAGCAACCTGGGTTGATAATCGCTACGCTCACACGACGGCCTCTGAGAAAAACCAGTATAAAATTGGCCTGGGTCATATATTTGATAATGGCGCAGGCGTTCTGGCTTCCGCAATGTACGACCTCGGGCAAGACTTTAATCAAATGAAAAGCTCATTTCAGGAGTTTGAAGGCTGGTATCCGCTACCGCTTAATGAAAAATGGACGCTGACGCCTGGCGGATTAACCGATATTGATAATAAAGGAACAAAACTGGCTCCTTATATCAGTCTCGACTATAAAATCAGTAAAACATTGAGTTTCAGCAGCCGCTATCGCTATAACCATATGACCCATAAAGATCGCGATTATAATGGCTATATGGATTATAACGACAGCCATCAGCTCGACCTGTTCCTTAATTACCAGGCGACCGAAAAACTGTGGCTCCAGCTCAACCCTGAGTTCTTCGTCAACGCTAACGACTTCAATGCCTCTAACGGGCAGAAAACCCACTGGGAGCCAAGCATTGTGGCGCGCTACCGCGTCGATAAACACTGGCTTCCCTATGCAGAAGTGGCCTGGCTCGATCAGGATCAGAATCACGACGATCAGGTACGATTCCGCCTCGGCATTCGCTATTACTTCGATTAAAGGATGCAAGGGCAACAGCTATTGTGCCCGCATTTCTGCCGGGCGCCGCCTGACGCACCGCCCGGCCAATGATAAGCACAATCTCCATAGCTGATGCACATCCGCAGGCCACAAAAAAACAAAAAAAGCGCCCCCTGGGCGCTCTTTCGACAGTAGCTTTAAGCTTATTTATTCAGTTCAGCGGTCATGTGCACGCGGTTACCGGTAAACGCTTCGGTAATTTTGTAAGACGACGCGCCTGCGGCCTGGGCCTGAGCGGCGATCTTCGCTTCCGCACCGTCCATCGTTGCTGCGGTAGCGGTGACGGTTTCTGCAGCAAAGGAACCAAAAGAAGCGGAAAGTGCGATAACAGCGACAAAAGTTTTGATGCTTTTCATGAGATAAACCCTTTACGTTAGTTGTTTTAATAAGGCGCCGTGCCTTGATGTGATAAATAGTAGCCCTCACATCGTCAAACAAAAAGCGGAAGGATTTGCTGTTATCATTCAAAAAAATTGACTTACTTTTAACCTGCAATTAACCGCTGCGGATGCGTGTACACGGTTGCCCTACCCGGCTTGCAGAAGCCCACCAGCGTCAGGTTACAGCGCTCAGCAACTTCAACCGCCAGCGTGGTCGCGGCAGAGACCGCAAAAAGAATTTCCACCCCGCACATCGCCGCCTTCTGCACCATTTCATAGCTGGCGCGGCTGGAGACGAGCGCCGCACCGTTCTGCCAGGCGCCATCAGCTTCCGCGCGGTGTCCGAGGAGTTTGTCCAGCGCCACGTGGCGGCCAACGTCTTCGTGGCCGCCCGCGAGCTCGCCGGAAAGCGTTACCCAAGCCGCCGCGTGCGTGCAGCCGGTAAGGCAGCCTATTGGCTGAAAATCCCGCAGATGCGCCAGCGCGCGATCGAGGTTCGCCAGATCGAACGTCTGGGTAAAAGGCAGAGGCTGCACGGGCTTACCAATATCGTTGAGCTGTTCCACGCCGCATACGCCACAGCCAGTGCGGCCGGCTAGCGCACGACGGCGCTCTTTTAATCCCATAAAGCGGCGGCTGGAGAGCTCAATTTGCACTTCCAGGCCGTTACAGGCCTGAACGACGTCGATGCCATAAATCTCGCGCCGGTTCTCTATAATCCCTTCGGATAAGGAAAAGCCGACGGCGAACTGCGCCAGGTCTTTCGGCGTCGCCATCATCACCACGTGCGAGATGCCGTTATAAACCAGCGCAACGGGTACCTCTTCAGCTAACTCGTCTGGCTGAGGATGTTGCAAATTTGGGCGCTTCCAGAGCGATACCTGGCGATAACCTGTGATATCGGTCACATTTTCGATTTGTTCAAGAGGCTTCTTGTTCACTTTGTCTTAACCGTATTGGAACAGGCATACACACAATGTGGTATTCTGTTTATATCCCTCCGGGAACGAGGGAAATTACCCCCAATTCTGAACCTTTGCGGCCCTTACCGCAAAGCAAATAACTATACGTGACAATGTCGAAACAAGGAGCGAACCATGCAGGTCAGCAGAAGGCAGTTCTTTAAGATCTGCGCTGGCGGTATGGCAGGAACCACGGCAGCGGCGCTGGGCTTTGCGCCCGGTTTAGCGCTAGCGGAAACACGGCAGTACAAGCTGCTGCGCACCCGCGAAACCCGTAACACCTGCACTTACTGTTCCGTTGGCTGTGGGCTGTTAATGTACAGCCTCGGCGACGGCGCAAAAAATGCCAAAGCGTCTATCTTCCATATCGAAGGTGATCCGGACCATCCGGTCAACCGTGGTGCGCTCTGCCCTAAAGGGGCCGGTCTGGTAGACTTTATCCACTCCGAAAGTCGCCTGAAATTTCCAGAATATCGCGCGCCAGGCTCTGATAAATGGCAGCAAATCAGCTGGGATGAAGCATTCGACCGTATCGCTAAGCTGATGAAAGAAGACCGCGACGCCAACTTTGTCGCGCAGAATAGCGAAGGCACCACCGTCAACCGCTGGCTGACCACCGGTATGCTGTGCGCCTCCGCCTCCAGTAACGAAACCGGTTATTTAACCCAGAAATTTACCCGCGCGCTCGGTATGCTCGCGGTCGACAACCAAGCGCGCGTCTGACACGGACCAACGGTAGCAAGTCTTGCTCCAACATTTGGTCGCGGTGCGATGACCAACCACTGGGTCGACATTAAGAACGCCAATCTTATCGTGGTGATGGGCGGCAACGCCGCTGAAGCTCACCCGGTTGGGTTCCGCTGGGCGATGGAAGCCAAGATCCACAATGGCGCGAAGCTGATTGTGATCGATCCGCGCTTTACGCGTACCGCGTCGGTGGCTGATTTCTATACCCCAATTCGTTCCGGTACTGACATTACCTTCCTGTCAGGCGTCATCCTGTACCTGTTGAACAATGAAAAGATTAACCGTGAATATACCGAAGCCTATACCAACGCCAGCCTGATCGTGCGTGAAGATTACAGCTTTGAAGACGGTTTATTCAGCGGCTATGACGCCGAAGCCCGCAAGTACGACAAAACGTCCTGGAACTATGAGCTGGATGAAAACGGCTTTGCTAAACGCGATGCCACGCTGCAGCATCCGCGCTGCGTCTGGAATTTGCTGAAGCAGCACGTTTCCCGCTATACGCCAGAAGTTGTCGAAAATATCTGCGGGACGCCAAAAGCGGACTTCCTGAAAGTCTGCGAGTACATTGCGGAAACCAGCGCTCCGGATAAAACCGCGTCTTTCCTGTACGCACTGGGCTGGACGCAGCACTCCATCGGCGCGCAGAACATTCGCACCATGGCGATGATCCAGCTGCTGCTCGGTAATATGGGCATGGCGGGCGGCGGCGTAAACGCCCTGCGCGGCCACTCCAATATTCAGGGTCTCACCGACTTAGGATTGCTGTCGCAGAGCCTGCCTGGCTATATGACGCTGCCGAGCGAGAAACAGACTGACCTGCAAACCTACCTCGCCGCCAATACGCCGAAACCGCTGTTGAAGGATCAGGTGAACTACTGGGGTAACTACCCGAAATTCTTCGTCTCGATGATGAAGGCCTTCTTTGGCGACAAAGCAACGGCGGAAAACAGCTGGGGCTTTGACTGGCTGCCGAAGTGGGACAAAGGATACGACGTCCTGCAATACTTCGAGATGATGAATCAGGGTAAAGTGAATGGCTATATCTGCCAGGGCTTTAACCCGGTAGCCTCGTTCCCGAACAAAAACAAGGTTGTTGCGTCGCTGTCGAAACTGAAGTTCCTGGTGACCATCGATCCGCTCAACACCGAAACCTCCACTTTCTGGCAAAACCACGGGGAGTCGAACGACGTCGATCCGGCGAAAATCCAGACCGAAGTGTTCCGCCTGCCGTCCACCTGCTTCGCCGAAGAGAACGGTTCCATCGTTAACTCCGGCCGCTGGCTGCAGTGGCACTGGAAAGGCGCTGACGCCCCGGGGATTGCGGCCACCGACGGTGAAATCCTCGCCGGTATCTTCTTACGCCTGCGCAAGATGTACGCCGAACAGGGCGGACCGGCGCCGGAACCGGTGCTGAACATGACGTGGAACTACGCCACGCCGCATGAACCGGCATCGGAAGAAGTGGCGATGGAGAGCAACGGCAAGGCGCTGGCTGACATCACCGACCCGGCAACCGGTGCTGTGATCGTCAAGAAAGGCCAGCAGCTCAGTTCGTTTGCGCAGCTGCGTGACGACGGCACGACCTCCAGCGGCTGCTGGATCTTCGCCGGCAGCTGGACGCCTGACGGCAACCAGATGGCCCGTCGCGATAACGCCGATCCATCTGGCCTTGGCAATACCCTCGGCTGGGCATGGGCGTGGCCGCTTAATCGCCGTATCCTGTATAACCGCGCCTCCGCTGACCCGCAGGGTAAACCGTGGGATCCGAAGCGTCAGCTCCTGAAATGGGACGGCGCGAAGTGGGGCGGCGTGGATATTCCAGACTACAGCGCCGCGGCGCCGGACAGCGATGTCGGGCCGTTTATCATGCAGCCGGAAGGGATGGGACGTCTGTTCGCTATCGATAAGATGGCGGAGGGGCCGTTCCCGGAACACTACGAGCCGTTTGAAACGCCGCTGGGCACTAACCCGCTGCACCCGAATGTCGTCTCTAACCCGGCCGCTCGCGTCTTTAAAGGCGACCTTGAGCAGATGGGCAAAGCGGAAAAATTCCCTTACGTCGGTACCACTTACCGTCTGACCGAGCACTTCCACTACTGGACCAAGCACGCGCTTCTCAACGCCATCGCGCAGCCGGAGCAGTTTGTGGAGATCGGCGAGAAGCTGGCGAACAAGCTCGGCATCGCCCATGGCGATACCGTGAAGGTCTCCTCTAACCGCGGCTATATTAAAGCCAAGGCGGTGGTGACCAAGCGTATTCGCACGCTGAAAGCGGACGGCAAGGATATCGATACTATCGGTATTCCGATTCACTGGGGCTACGAAGGCGTGGCGAAGAAAGGGTTTATCGCCAATACCCTGACGCCGTTTGTCGGGGATGCGAACACGCAGACGCCGGAGTTCAAGGCTTTCCTCGTGAACGTGGAAAAGGCGTAACGGAGACGAATTATGGCTTATCAATCGCAAGACATTATCCGTCGTTCCGCGACTAACGGCTTCACCCCCGCGCCGCACGCGCGGGACCATCAGGAAGAGGTGGCGAAGCTTATCGACGTCACGACCTGTATCGGCTGTAAAGCCTGTCAGGTGGCCTGCTCCGAGTGGAACGACATTCGTGATGAAGTGGGTCATAACGTCGGGGTGTACGATAACCCCGCCGATCTGACCGCCAAATCCTGGACCGTGATGCGCTTCTCGGAAGTGGAGCAGAACGACAAACTGGAGTGGCTCATCCGTAAGGATGGCTGTATGCACTGCGCCGATCCGGGCTGCCTGAAGGCCTGCCCGGCGGAAGGGGCAATCATTCAGTATGCCAACGGCATCGTCGACTTCCAGTCTGAGCAGTGCATCGGCTGCGGCTACTGTATTGCTGGCTGCCCGTTCAACGTGCCGCGTCTGAACCCGGAAGACAACCGCGTCTATAAATGTACGCTGTGCGTGGACCGCGTTAACGTTGGCCAGGAACCGGCCTGCGTGAAAACCTGCCCGACCGGTGCTATCCACTTTGGCTCCAAAGAGGATATGAAAACGCTGGCAGGCGAGCGCGTCGCCGAGCTGAAAACCCGCGGTTATGACAACGCAGGTCTGTACGATCCGGCAGGCGTTGGCGGCACGCACGTGATGTACGTGCTGCACCACGCCGACAAGCCGAATCTCTATCACGGCCTGCCGGAAAATCCGGAAATCAGCGCTACCGTGAAGTTCTGGAAAGGGATCTGGAAACCGCTGGCCGCGGTCGGATTTGCGGCCACCTTCGCCGCCAGCATCTTCCACTACGTCGGCGTCGGTCCGAACCGCGCGGAAGAGGAAGAGGACAATCTGGATGAAGAGAAAGACGAGGTGCGCAAATGAAAAGACGTGACACCATCGTGCGCTACACCGCGCCGGAGCGAATCAACCATTGGGTCACCGCCTTCTGCTTCGTGCTGGCGGCGGTGAGCGGGCTGGGCTTTTTCTTCCCGTCCTTCAACTGGCTGATGCAAATCATGGGCACACCGCAGCTGGCGCGCATTCTGCACCCGTTTGTGGGCGTGATCATGTTTGCCTCGTTCATCATCATGTTCTTCCGCTACTGGCACCACAACCTGATCAACCGGGACGATATTTTCTGGGCGAAGAATATTCGCAAGATTGTCGTCAACGAGGAAGTGGGCGATACCGGACGCTATAACTTCGGCCAGAAATGCGTGTTCTGGGCGGCGATTATCTTCCTGGTGCTGCTGCTGGTCAGCGGGGTGATTATCTGGCGTCCGTACTTTGCGCCGGCGTTCTCCATCCCGGTTATCCGCTTCGCGCTGATGCTGCACTCCTTCTCTGCGGTGGCGCTGATTGTGGTGATCATGGTGCATATTTACGCCGCGCTGTGGGTGAAGGGCACGATAACCGCGATGGTGGAAGGCTGGGTCACGAAGACCTGGGCGAAGAAGCATCATCCACGCTGGTATCGTGAAGTCCGCGAAAAGCAGGATAAGCGCCAGTCGTAAGCGTGCGCTTTGCTGGTCTTATAAATGGCGTCGTATATCGACGCCATTTTTTTGCGGATACCGTTCGCTTTTGCCGCCTCCAGCCCTCATGCACCGCAGGCGGGATTGGCACTGTAAACTCATGGGGCAGGATGGCTAATCCTAACGGCGCATAGTCTGGGGTATCGATATCAGGTATCGTAGCGCACACATTGCGATGTCATGGGTATATCCCGTATGCCGATTACGGTTATCATTAATGACATCACCAGAGCGGGCGCATGATGCCCGCCAAATCACAGAGCGGACGCGACCATCGCCGAATCTGCTGAAACCAGGAAGTGACTGAATGAGCATTCGTATCATCCCGCAAGATGAGCTGGAAAAGAGCGAGAAACGCGCGACGGATATGATTCCACCGTTGTTGTTTCCTCGACTCAAAAATTTATATAACCGTCGTGCCGAGCGCCTGCGCGAACTGGCTGAAAATAATCCGCTGGGGGATTATCTGCGCTTTGCTGCGCTTATCGCCCACGCGCAGGAAGTGGTGCTGTACGATCATCCCCTGCAGATGGATCTCACCGCACGCATTAAAGAAGCGAACGATCAGGGCAAACCGCCGCTCGATATTCACGTTTTACCGCGCGACAAGCACTGGCACAAGCTACTGCATTCGCTGATTGCCGAACTGAAGCCAGAGATGAGCGGCCCGGCGCTGGCGGTTATCGAGAATCTGGAAAAAGCGTCAGAGCAAGAGCTGGAACTGATGGCAAACGCGCTATTTGTCTCCGATTTTGCCTCCGTTAGCAGCGATAAAGCACCGTTTATCTGGGCCGCGCTATCGCTCTATTGGGCGCAGATGGCCAGCCTGATACCCGGTAAAGCTCGCGCCGAATACGGTGAACAGCGTCAATTCTGCCCGGTTTGCGGCTCGATGCCGGTCTCCAGCATAGTGCAAATTGGCACCACTCAGGGCCTGCGCTATTTGCACTGCAACCTGTGTGAAACCGAGTGGCACGTGGTGCGCGTGAAATGCAGCAACTGCGAACAGACGCGCGATCTGCACTACTGGTCTTTAGATAACGAGCAGGCGGCCATTAAAGCCGAAAGCTGCGGCGACTGCGGTACCTACCTGAAGATTCTTTATCAGGAAAAGGATCCCAAAGTAGAAGCCGTGGCCGACGACCTCGCCTCACTGGTGCTGGACGCACGGATGGAACAAGAGGGCTTTGCCCGCAGCTCCATCAACCCGTTCCTGTTCCCGGGAGAGGGGGAGTAACGGCGGGCAGCATGTCGGGCAGCCTCTTCTGCTGCCCGACTTACAAATGATAAGGCGTAATCACTCCCGGTATGCCGGCAAAACTTTTGCTTTGCGCGTGACCAGTTCATAACGATCTATTTGCGCTGTTGCCAGTACGATGGCATCCGGCAGCTTTATCCCATACTCCTCCCTGCGATTGCTGCTTCGTCCAGCAATGGGTTTCACTTTTGCGAGCCGCTTTCCAGAATCACTTCCCAACGAAAATCCCCGGTTTTCTTTTGCTCACAATCAGGCTATAAACCTGTATATCCAAACAGGTTAAGGGAATAAAAATGGCGCTTGAAAAGGGTATTGCAATACAGGTGCGGGAGTTTATCGATGCGGGTCGCCCCTCATCGCGCGCTCAGAGTATTGATGACCGGAGACGCGGCTATATCGCCAGCACGGTACTGGCTGGGGAGCAAGAAAAGCGCGTTCAGGTAGAAGATATCGAGCTCGAAGGCATGACATTTCGCATTGTCTCCCCCCTCAACGCCTCAGGCGCTCTCCCTGCGGTCATCTATTTTCACGGCGGCTGCTTTATCAGCGGTAGTTTCGCCACGCATGACCATCAGCTCCGTCAGCTGGCTTACCACAGCGGCTGCCGGGTTATCGCCGTGCAATACCGGCTGGCGCCGGAGCACGCTTTTCCCGCCGCCCATGACGATGCTGAAAAAGGCGCACTGATTATTCACCGCCACGCGCCGCAGTTAGGCATCGACGTTTCGCGTATTACGCTTGCGGGCGATAGCGCCGGGGGTCATCTGGCCTTGGTCACCGCTCTGCGGCTGAAAACCACCCGGGCATGGCAACCCGCGCAGCTTGTTTTGATTTACCCGATGCTGGATGCCACCGCCAGTATGAAGAGCTATATCGATAACGGTAAAGATTACATTATCACCGAAGACACTCTGCTCAGCGGCTATGAAATGTACCTTTCGTCGACGACACTCCACCACCCGGAAGCCAGCCCGCTATGGCGTAAAGACTTTAACGGCTTACCGCCGGTGCATATTCTGACGGCAGAATACGATCCTTTGCGTGATGAAGGCGAAGCGCTTTACCAGCGCCTGCTTGAACAGGGCGTAGAGTGCACCTGTCAGCGCTATCTCGGAGTGATTCACGGCTTCTTCCAGCTGGGCGGTATCAGCCCAGCGGCAGCCAGCGCGATGAGAGATATCGCCTGGCGGGTAAAATCACCGGGCCAGTAGATAAGCGTAAAGGGAGGCTACTCCTCTTCGTTGCCACCCTCTTCATAAGAGCCGAACGGCTTCGCAGGAAGCACGATATAGATACCCTCAAAAACCGCGCCGAGCCGATCGTCACCGAATAGCTCAACCTGCAGCTGAACGCGCGCTTTGCGCCCACGCGCCAGGCGATCGAGATCGCCGCTTAATGAGCCGAGATCGGCAACAGCGCTGGGGCGTCCGCTAATGGGCTGACTGTAACGAATATGAGCATCTGCGAGAATAATTGTGCCACCAAGATGCCGCTCGCGCAGCATCAGCCAGATAAGCCCCCAGCCGGTTAACGTTGCCTGCGAAAACAGGCTGCCGGCAAACAGCGTATGGTGGGGATTCTGGTTACCAGCTTCCGGCATAGTGGTGATAAACTTTTGCCCGGTATACTGCTGAATGCGCACGCCCATTTTTTCACTAAGAGGGATGTGCTGATACCAGGCCTGCTGCAGCTGAGCGCACCAGTCGCCGCGATGTAAAATATCGTCCAGCGAGGCTATTGGCTTAATCATCAAAAAATGACGAATCGGCGTGGTGGTCGGCGTCGTGATTTCACCCTGGTTCACAAACCCGAGCTTGGCAAAGAATTCTACCGCGTCTTCACGGGCGCTACAGGTCACGCGCTTAACGCCTTCCTGACGGGCGACGGACTCCAGCGTCATCGCCATCAGGGTTCCCAGCCCCTTATCCTGTACTGACGGATGTACGGCCATAAAACGGATCGAGGCTTCGTTTTCCGCGTTCACATACAGTCGCCCAACGGCAACCAGATTACCCTCTTCATCGACCACCATTTGATGGTGCGCCATCGCATCCCACGCATCGCGCTCGGACCCTTTCGGCTGATGCAGCGGCTTACGCAGCATCTCCCAGCGGAACTGGTAGTAGCTCTCTAACTCTTCTTCTGTTTGCGGTACGCGAAGGTGATACATAGCTGTACTCTCTTTTGTTACCCGCAGCCTGCCCGGAAGCTGGCTCATACCTGCAACCAAAAGGTCACAGGACCATCATTCACCAGAGAAACCTGCATATCGGCAGCAAATCTCCCGGTCTGCGTATTCATTTTCTGCTGGCGGCAGCGCTCAACGAAATACTCGTACAGCGCTTCCGCTTTATCCGGTGCCGCGCCTTTAGAAAATCCAGGACGCATCCCGCGCTCGGTATCCGCTGCCAGCGTAAACTGTGAAACCACCAGCACGCTGCCGCCAGCCTGCTGCACGTTAAGATTCATTTTGCCTTCAGCATCGCTAAAAATACGGTATCCCAGCACGCGTTCGCACAGGCGATTCGCCTTTTGCTCATCATCGTCTCTCTCGACGCCTAACAGCACCAGAAGCCCGGGACCGATTTCGCCCGTCACTTCATCCTCCACGGTAACGCTAGCTCGGGATACGCGTTGAATTAATGCAATCATGATTGTTCTGTTTCTTCTTTTTTCAGTTTGCGGTATTCACCGAGAGTGACAGTAATTTCAGCGCCAAGCAAGACGATACACCACGTCCAGTACACCCAGACGAACAAAATGGGTACCACGGCAAGCACGCCATAAATCAGCTGATAGGACGGGAACGCAGTGATATATAAAGCAAAAGCTTTCTTCCCCGCCTCAAAGAGCAGCGCCGCAACCAGGGAACCGATTATCGCATCGCGGTTACGGACCTCGGCCGTCGGCACAATGCTGTACAGCAGCCAGAATGCCACCCACGATAAAATGAGCGGAAAAATACGCAGCACATCGTCAATCACGCTATTCAGATCGCTGGCCCAGCGTAACGACAGGAGATAGGAGCTGATCGCAAGGCTGGCCCCCGCCAGCAGCGGCCCCAGCGTGAGGATCATCCAATATACGGCAAAGGAGTAGGTTTTTGGCCGGGTTCGGGTGCTGCGCCAGATAGTATTCAATGCGCTATCAATGGAATACATCAGCAGCAGCGATGTCACAATCAGGCCGAAAGCGCCCACGGCGGTCATCCGACTGGAGTTGGCGACAAACTGCTCGATATAGCCCTGAATCACATCGCCGGTGGTCGGAATAAAATTGGCAAAAATAAAGTGTCGAATCTGGATACTGACATCAGAAAACATCGGAAAGGCCGCAAACAGCGCAAATATAACGGCGATAAGCGGCACCAGGGAGAGTAACGACACATAGGCCAGGTTTCCCGCCAGGGTCGTCATATGATCTTCATCAATACGCCGCCATAGCAGCTTCAGCCAGGCCACCAGCGGCCGCAGATGGCGCGCTGTTTTTTGATGAACGGTTTTTAGCATAGCTGCTTCGCAAAGTAGTTCGGTATCGTCTCCTTTCCGGTCACCAGAATTGACGTGATACCTAACTGATCAGCGCCGGCAATATTATCCGCGTTATCATCGAAGAAAACCGTATCCTCAGCGGAGAAACCTTCCGATTCGAGCACGCTCTGGTAGATCCGCGCTTCGGGTTTACGCATCCCCATCTCCTGGGAGAGATAGATATGGTCAGCCACGGCGCGTATTTCTGGATATTCATCCGGCCAGAAGGTGGTATGCAAACGGTTAGTATTGGACAGGACCACGACTCGATGCCCCTGCTCGCGTAATTTTTGCATAATTGCCGTCACCTCCGGTCGCAGGGCGACGAAAACCGCCTGCCAGCCGTGGGAGAACTGCTCGTAGCTAAGCGGCATGTTCATTTCGTGGCACATCGCCGCCGCAAAATCCTCATCGCTAATTTCGCCGCGCTCGTGCTGATGGAACGCTTCACCCATAGTGAAATGCTGCTTCAGCGTCGCAAGAGGGATCCGCGTTAAATCGCTCCACGTCCCGAGCACCCGGTTGAAGTCAATATCGACAATCACATTACCTAAATCAAAGATATAGAGCATGGCCCTCTCCTTTTGCACCGTGGAAAATTAACTGTAGCGGGAAAGGGGGAGTTTGACTATGGGTGGCAGGGCTTTGTACAAAAAAGAAACCCTGCCATTGAGGCAGGGTTCAGATAGCGAAAAGAAGCGTTAATTACTCTTCTTTCGCGCCACGCATTGCGCGTTTACGGTCGTTCTCGGTCAGATGACGTTTACGGATACGAACGGAAGTAGGGGTAACTTCAACCAGTTCGTCGTCATCGATGAACTCCAGAGCCTGCTCCAGGGTCATCTTAACCGGCGGAACCAGAACCGTTGCTTCGTCAGTACCGGACGCACGCATGTTGGTCAGTTTCTTACCAGTCAGGCAGTTTACCGTCAGGTCGTTAGAACGGCTGTGAATACCGATGATCTGGCCTTCGTAAACTTCTGCGCCGTGGCCCAGGAACAGCTTACCGCGATCCTGCAGGCTGAACAGCGCAAACGCCACCGCTTTACCCTGACCGTTGGAGATCAGAACGCCGTTCTGACGCTGACCCACATCACCCGCACGAACGTCATCGTAGTGGCTGAAGGTGGAGTACAGCAGACCGGTACCGGAGGTCATGGTCATGAATTCTGAACGGAAGCCGATCAGACCACGGCTTGGGATCACGTAGTCGAGACGTACGCGGCCTTTGCCATCTGGATTCATGTTTTTCAGGTCGCCTTTACGCTCACCCAGCGCCTGCATAACAGACCCCTGGTGCTGCTCTTCGACGTCCAGCGTCACGTTCTCGAACGGCTCTTGCTTACGGCCGTCGATTTCGCGGAAGATAACTTTCGGACGGGAAACCGCCATTTCGAAACCTTCACGACGCATGTTTTCGATAAGAACGGACAGGTGCAGTTCACCACGGCCAGAAACGCGGAATGCGTCTGCATCCGGAGTTTCTTCAACGCGCAGCGCCACGTTGTGCACCAGCTCTTTGTTCAGGCGGTCAAGGATCTGACGAGAGGTAACGTACTTACCTTCTTTACCGCAGAACGGAGAGGTGTTAACGCAGAAGAACATGGAAACGGTCGGCTCATCGACGGACAGCGCCGGCAGCGCTTCAACATTCTGCGTATCGCAGATGGTGTCAGAGATGTTCAGCTCGCCCAGACCGGTGATCGCGATGATATCGCCCGCTTCAGCGATGTCGCTCTCGATACGCTCCAGACCCAGGTGGGTCAGAACTTTACCGACTTTACCATTACGGGTTTTGCCTTCGCTATCAACGATAGTGACCTGCTGGTTCGGCTTCACTTTACCGCGCTTGATGCGGCCGATGCCGATGACGCCAACGTAGTTGTTGTAGTCCAGCTGGGAGATTTGCATCTGCAGCGGGCCATCAAGGTCAACGTTCGGTGCCGGTACGCGATCGACGATAGTCTGATACAGCGGAGTCATATCCTCAGCCATATCTTCGTGATCCAGACCCGCGATACCGTTCAGCGCGGAAGCGTAAACGATAGGGAAGTCCAGCTGTTCGTCGGTAGCATCAAGGTTAACGAACAGGTCGAATACCTGATCAACAACCCAGTCAGGGCGCGCGCCAGGACGGTCAACTTTGTTGATAACAACAATCGGCTTCAGACCGTGGGCAAAAGCTTTCTTGGTGACGAAGCGCGTCTGCGGCATCGGACCATCAAAGGCATCAACCACCAGCAGCACAGAATCTACCATGGACATGACACGTTCAACTTCACCACCGAAGTCGGCGTGCCCAGGGGTATCAACGATGTTGATACGGTAATCATTCCATTTGATAGCAGTGTTTTTAGCGAGGATGGTAATCCCACGCTCTTTCTCCAAATCGTTGGAGTCCATCACTCGTTCTTGTGCTTCAGTACGCGCGTCGAACGTACCAGATTGCTGTAGCAGCTTATCAACCAGGGTAGTTTTACCATGGTCAACGTGCGCGATGATGGCGATATTACGCAGATTTTCGATCACAACTTTGCCTCAGGCATTAGAAATAGCGCGTTATTGTACACGGATTAATCGCAGTACAAAACAGGATCACAAACATCCTCCGCAAACAAGTATTGCAGAGATTCTTTGTGATCGCTTTCACGGAGCATTAAAAGGGTTATTCGAGTCCAATTGCACCAAATAAGTGCCCAATGTTCACACAAATGCACTATATTGGTGCAATGTATTCATTTTGGTGCAGCCCTTTTGCACGATGACGTGCATGATAACGCCTTTTGGGGGCAATTTAAAAGTTGGCACAGATTTCGCTTTGTATTTTTTAAGGCAACAACGCCACTTTTAGTAGCAAAAAAGTTTTCGTTTCCACGACGACACAGACCAATCCGGGAGAGTTTAAGTATGTCCGCTGAACACGTTTTGACGATGCTGAACGAGCATGAAGTGAAGTTTGTCGATCTGCGCTTCACCGATACCAAAGGTAAAGAACAGCACGTAACTATTCCTTCTCATCAGGTAAATGCCGAATTCTTCGAAGAAGGCAAAATGTTTGATGGCTCCTCGATTGGCGGTTGGAAAGGTATTAACGAATCCGACATGGTTCTGATGCCGGACGCAACCACCGCGCTGATCGACCCGTTCTATGAAGAACCGACTCTGATCATCCGCTGCGACATCCTGGAACCCGGCACTCTGCAGGGCTATGACCGCGACCCGCGTTCCATTGCTAAGCGCGCTGAAGAGTATCTGCGCTCTACCGGCCTGGCTGACACCGTACTGTTCGGGCCAGAACCAGAATTCTTCCTGTTCGATGACATCCGTTTTGGTGCGTCCATTTCCGGTTCCCACGTCGCTATCGATGATATCGAAGGCGCATGGAACTCCTCCACCAAATACGAAGGCGGCAACAAAGGCCACCGTCCGGGCGTGAAAGGCGGTTACTTCCCGGTTCCGCCGGTAGACTCCTCTCAGGATATCCGCTCCACCATGTGTATGATCATGGAAGAGATGGGCCTGGTTGTTGAAGCTCACCACCACGAAGTGGCGACTGCCGGTCAGAACGAAATCGCCACCCGCTTTAACACCATGACCAAAAAAGCGGATGAAATTCAGATTTACAAATACGTTGTGCACAACGTCGCACACCGTTTCGGCAAAACCGCGACCTTCATGCCAAAACCGATGTTTGGCGATAACGGTTCCGGTATGCACTGCCACATGTCCCTGTCCAAGAACGGCGTAAACCTGTTCTCCGGCGACAAATACGCGGGCCTGTCTGAACAAGCGCTGTACTACATCGGCGGCGTTATCAAACACGCTAAAGCGATTAACGCCCTGGCTAACCCGACCACCAACTCCTACAAGCGTCTGGTCCCGGGCTACGAAGCGCCGGTAATGCTGGCTTACTCTGCCCGTAACCGTTCCGCGTCTATCCGTATTCCGGTTGTCACCTCTCCGAAAGCGCGCCGTATCGAAGTGCGCTTCCCGGACCCGGCGGCTAACCCGTACCTGTGCTTCGCCGCGCTGCTGATGGCTGGCCTTGACGGTATCAAGAACAAAATCCATCCGGGCGAAGCCATGGATAAAAACCTGTACGATCTGCCGCCGGAAGAAGCGAAAGAGATCCCACAGGTTGCAGGCTCTCTGGAAGAAGCACTGAACGCGCTGGACGCAGACCGTGAATTCCTGACCGCCGGCGGCGTATTCACCAACGACGCTATCGATGCTTACATCGCCCTGCGTATGGAAGAAAACGACCGCATCCGTATGACTCCGCACCCGGTTGAATTCGAGCTGTACTACAGCGTCTGATTTTGCTGTAAATCCATGGTGCTTCGTGTTGTGGCGCGAGGTACCAGGGATGTTTTGTTGCCGTGGAAACTTTCAGCCCATCTCAGGATGGGCTTTTTTCTCCACCAACACGCTGATCTCGTGAGCTTTTTATTCATAAAAAGCTATACTGCACTAAAATGGTGCACTCTTTTTCTGGAGACTGTCGAATGGCAACAGGCACACTGCCCGATGCTGGGCAGATCCTTAACTCTTTAATCAACAGTATCTTACTGGTCGATGATGACCTGGCGGTTCATTACGCGAACCCGGCAGCGCAGCAGCTGCTGGCGCAAAGTTCTCGTAAGCTATTCGGCACGCCGCTGCCGGAACTGTTGAGCTATTTCTCGCTGAATATCGGCCTCATGCAGGAGAGCCTCGCTGCGGGGCAAGGTTTTACCGATAACGAAGTGACGCTGGTCATTGATAGCCGCTCGCATATCCTTTCCCTGACGGCGCAGCGCCTGCCGGAAGGCTATATTCTGCTGGAAATGGCGCCGATGGATAATCAGCGTCGTCTGAGCCAGGAGCAGCTGCAGCACGCACAGCAGATTGCCGCACGCGACTTAGTGCGTGGTCTGGCCCATGAGATTAAAAACCCGCTGGGCGGTTTACGCGGAGCGGCACAGCTGTTGAGCAAAGCGCTGCCCGATCCTGCGCTAATGGAATATACCAAAGTCATTATTGAACAGGCCGATCGGTTAAGAAATCTGGTCGACCGTCTGCTGGGGCCGCAGCATCCCGGGATGCACGTGACGGAAAGCATCCATAAGGTCGCTGAGCGGGTAGTGAAGCTGGTGTCGATGGAGCTGCCGGATAACGTCAAACTGGTTCGCGATTACGACCCCAGCCTGCCGGAACTCCCGCACGACCCTGACCAAATCGAACAGGTGTTGCTGAATATCGTCCGTAATGCGCTGCAGGCGCTGGGACCCGAGGGCGGCGAGATCACTCTGCGCACCCGCACGGCCTTCCAGTTAACCTTACACGGCGTACGCTATCGCCTCGCTGCGCGCATTGACGTTGAAGATAACGGCCCGGGAATACCGTCTCATTTACAGGACACGCTGTTTTATCCGATGGTGAGCGGGCGCGAAGGCGGTACCGGACTCGGTCTGTCTATTGCCCGCAGCCTTATCGATCAGCACTCCGGGAAAATTGAATTTACCAGTTGGCCAGGGCATACCGAATTCTCGGTGTACCTGCCTATTCGGAAGTAGAGGTGTTTATGCAACGAGGGATAGCATGGATCGTTGACGACGATAGCTCCATCCGTTGGGTGCTTGAACGCGCGCTCACCGGGGCAGGCTTGAGTTGTACAACGTTTGAGAGCGGTAACGAGGTGCTTGATGCCCTCACGACCAAAACCCCGGATGTGCTGCTGTCTGATATCCGCATGCCGGGAATGGATGGGCTGGCGCTGTTAAAGCAAATTAAACAGCGCCATCCAATGCTACCGGTCATCATAATGACGGCGCATTCGGATCTTGATGCGGCGGTCAGCGCCTATCAGCAAGGCGCCTTTGATTATCTGCCGAAACCGTTTGATATCGATGAAGCGGTAGCGCTGGTTGACCGGGCAATTAGCCATTACCAGGAGCAACAACAGCCGCGTAATGCGCCGATTAATAGCCCAACGGCCGATATCATCGGCGAAGCGCCGGCAATGCAGGACGTCTTTCGCATTATCGGCCGCCTGTCTCGCTCTTCTATCAGCGTGCTGATCAACGGCGAATCCGGTACCGGCAAAGAGTTGGTTGCCCATGCTCTGCATCGCCACAGCCCGCGCGCCAAGGCGCCATTTATTGCGCTGAATATGGCGGCAATCCCTAAAGACTTGATTGAGTCAGAGCTCTTTGGCCACGAGAAAGGCGCTTTTACCGGCGCCAATACCGTGCGTCAGGGACGTTTTGAGCAGGCAGACGGCGGTACGCTGTTCCTTGACGAGATTGGCGATATGCCGCTGGACGTCCAGACCCGTCTGCTGCGCGTCCTGGCCGATGGTCAGTTTTACCGCGTGGGCGGCTATGCGCCGGTGAAAGTGGATGTGCGTATTATTGCCGCCACCCACCAGAACCTTGAGCTGCGCGTCCAGGAGGGGAAATTCCGTGAGGATTTGTTCCATCGCCTGAACGTGATTCGCGTCCATCTGCCGCCGCTGCGCGAGCGTCGGGAAGATATTCCTCGCCTGGCGAGGCATTTCCTGCAAATTGCCGCTCGTGAACTGGGCGTGGAGGCCAAACAGCTGCATCCGGAGACGGAGATGGCGTTAACCCGGCTGGCGTGGCCGGGCAACGTTCGTCAGCTGGAAAACACTTGCCGCTGGCTGACGGTGATGGCCGCGGGTCAGGAAGTTCTGACGCAGGATCTCCCCAGTGAGCTGTTTGAAACCGCGATACCGGATAATCCGACGCAAATGCTGCCGGATAGCTGGGCGACGCTGCTGGGGCAATGGGCCGATCGCGCGCTGCGCTCCGGTCATCAAAACCTGCTCTCAGAAGCGCAGCCGGAGATGGAGCGTACGCTGCTGACCACCGCGTTACGCCATACTCAGGGGCATAAACAAGAGGCGGCGCGGCTGCTAGGGTGGGGCCGTAATACTCTGACGCGTAAGTTAAAAGAGTTGGGAATGGAGTAGCAGCGCAGCGGCGCGTAAAAAATAGTCATCCAGCGCAAACTGCTGCTATTTTGTACTTTACTGTTGCTATGCGTTGAGTATGATCTTGCCCGGAAAGACGGGGGGTAATCATGCTTGAATCACTCATTAATATTATATCGAGCGGAGTTGCAGCAGGTCATACGCCGCAGACGGCGGTAGCTGCCGTCCTGTGCGCGGCGATGGTTGGGCTGTTTAACTGATAATATCCCCTCTCCGGTAAGGAGAGGGGATATAGCTTATATCACGCGAGAAAACTGCTGCATCCGCGCTTTCTGCCGCAGGTAAGCATCAAAACACATACAGATATTGCGAATCAGCAGCCGGCCTTTCGGCGTAACCTGAATGCCCTTCTCATCCACATCCACCAGCCCGTCTTTAGCCAGCGGCGCCAACAATTTCATATCTTCGGCAAAGTAGTCATCGTAGATGAGCGCCCACTGTTTCTCTACCGCCGCAAAGTCGAGACGGAAGTTACAAATCAGCGCCTTAATGACATCACGACGAATGCAGTCATCGCGCGTCAACGCAATACCGCGCCACAGCGCCGTCCCGGTTTCATCGACCTGTTGATAATACTGTTTCAACTCTTTCTGGTTCTGCGCATAGCAATCGCCAATCATACTGATCGCCGACACGCCCATCCCCAGCAGGTCGGTGTCTCCCTGGGTGGTATATCCCTGGAAGTTGCGATGCAGAATACCTTCCCGTTGGGCTATCGCCAGCTCATCATCAGGGCGGGCAAAGTGGTCCATGCCGATAAACTGATATCCCGCAGAGGTTAACGAAGCAATCGTCTCCTGAAGAATATCCAGCTTTTGTTCAGCTGAGGGCAAATCGGCATCTTTGATTTTGCGCTGTGCAGCAAACAGCGTTGGCAGATGCGCATAGTTAAATACGCTCAGACGATCGGGATTAAGCTCCGCCACTTTCTGTAGCGTATAAGCGAAGCTCTGCGGCGTTTGCTTCGGCAGACCGTAAATCAGGTCGATATTGGTTGAGGTAAAGCCGATATCACGCGCGTGATTAAGGAGCGCGAAGATAAATGCTTCATCCTGCTCGCGGTTCACCAGACGCTGCACTTCTTTGTTGAAGTCCTGCACGCCCATGCTCAGGCGGTTAAAGCCTTCGGCGCGTAAATGATCCAGGACATCAAGCTCAATTTCACGCGGATCGACTTCAATGGAAATCTCTGCATCCGCGTTAAAATCGAAATGCGTACGCAGCAACCCCATCAGGCGGCTAATTTGCGCTTTGTTCAGATACGTCGGCGTACCGCCGCCCCAGTGCAGCTGATTAACCTTGCGGCCAGCAAAAAGCGGAGCGCGATGAATAATCTCCTGCTCAAGCACATCCAGATACTGGTCAGCCTTATGCTGCTGGCGGGTGACGATTTTGTTGCAGCCGCAGAAATAGCAGAGTTTATGGCAAAACGGGATATGCACGTATAGCGATAGAGGACGCTGCGGATAGCGGGCAACCGCCGCATCAAATTCAGCAGCGCCAAATTCTGGAGAAAACTCCAGCGCGGTGGGATACGAAGTATAACGCGGCCCGGAATAATTATATTTCTGGATCAGGGCCAGATCCCAGTCGATTAACTGCACAGACATGCTCACTCCTTCCGATGGTGCCGTCGGCGGGTACGCCGCCCCGGCCCAACCGCACCTCGGGTAATGAGCCGGTTGCGCAGCCATTTCTGACGCCGCGACAACCGTCGTAGTTTAACGAATAACCACAGCAGATAACATATAACCAGAAGGGTTATAAGCAGGACCGGGAATCCGATGGGATGCAAACGTTAGTTTCCACCCTTCAGCAGGCGCATCATATCTTCTTTGCGCTCTTCCTCTTCTTCATCTTCGTCATCATCATAGGAGAGGCCCAGCTGCTGCATCAGCTCATCAATGCGATCCAGTTTGGCATCAACCCAGGTTTGCTCTTCAGCATTCAGGGTGCCGCCCTCTTCAAGGCGTTCCAGCAGCGCATCCAGGCGCTCATCGTTCTCCAGCAAATCCAGCTCAGCCTGCGGTGAAAGCATAGGTTTCTCGCTCTTTGGTTTATGCTGCTTAATCGCCGGAGCGCTTTCAGTTACGCCCAGCGGGATGGGTTTTTTACTGCCAATTCGGGGATCTTGCTGCTGACCTTGTTTTTTTGCTGCTGAAGCGGTGTCGCCACCGGTCGCACGACTGCCTGCCGCATGGCCGCGATGCTTCTTCTGATGCTTACGCTCGCGAGCTTCCTGGTTCAATTCTTCACGCGTTTTGCGATTTTTTTTGCCACGAGGTACGGATGTCGGTTTTTTCATGTTGGGTAATCTTCAGGCCATTTTCTTCAGTATAGAATTGAGGCGGAATCTAGCAGAAAGCAAGCAAAGAAAAAAGGCGACAGATTACTCTGTCGCCTTTTTCCGTACTGACAACCCTTAAAGGGCTTCTACTTTCCCTGTTAGCTAACGACACACCCTGTCTTTCCTTCAGCTACCAACGGTCCCTGTTACTTCCATTTCCCTTTAAAACGTCTTCCAGACGTTTGTCATCCTGACAATCCGTAGTCCTCGCCTCCTGGCGCTTCCTGACCCCTCATCCTGAGTCATCATCCTGTTAGCATCCTCGCCCTTGGTCACTACTTTACTGGTTTGAGGAAAACCTACAACTGACTGTACAGAAAAAAATCTAATTTCAGAATTTTCTTTCAGCTTAATATCATGATTTATAAGCTTTTGTGTTATTTATGCTCGGATTTTTCTCACTCATATCTCATATAACCAATAGCCAATATCTCACAAAGAGTGTGGTTTTAACTTACATCAATGAGATGCGGTAAAAACAGTCTTTTTCTGTTGTTCAGGTATAATCCCCGCCATAGCCTGATTTAACGGAGACGACCGTCTTGACCAACTGGAATTATCAACTGACGCATTTTGTCACTAGCGCGCCAGATATCCGCCATCTTCCTGCCGATACCGGTATTGAAGTGGCATTTGCTGGCCGCTCTAACGCCGGGAAATCCAGCGCTCTGAATACGCTGACTAACCAAAAAAGCCTGGCGCGCACGTCGAAGACGCCCGGGCGTACGCAGCTGATTAACCTGTTTGAAGTCGCTGAGGGCAAACGCCTTGTCGACCTGCCGGGCTATGGTTACGCCCAGGTTCCGGAAGAGATGAAGATCAAGTGGCAGCGCGCGCTGGGTGAATATCTTGAGAAACGCCTCTGTCTGAAAGGGCTGGTGGTGCTGATGGATATTCGTCATCCGCTTAAAGATCTCGATCAGCAGATGATCCAGTGGGCCGTCGAAAGCGATATCCCGGTGCTGGTACTGCTGACTAAAGCCGATAAGCTCGCCAGCGGTGCGCGGAAAGCGCAGATCAATATGGTTCGCGAAGCGGTCATCGCCTTTAACGGAGATGTGCAGGTAGAAGCGTTTTCTTCCCTGAAGAAGCAAGGTGTGGATAAACTGCGTCAGAAGCTGGATAGCTGGTATAACGATATCCCGCCGCAGGAAGAACCCGAAGACGGCGAATAAGTTCGCAAAAAACCCGGATAGCGGCGCGTGAAGCCTTATCCGGGCTCCCCGCCTTTGCATGCATCGATGCGTAAAATTTTCTTTCGCGCAATAAAAAACGCCCCGGTCATAAATGACCGGGGCGGCTAAAATATTCAGCCAAATCCGATTACGTGAAGTAAAAGGTCTGAAAGATAGAACATCTTACCTCTGTACCCTACGTCTTTAACTCTACTCTTCTTTCGGTTACGGATAAAGCATTTTTTGTAGTTTTTTTTCACTCTTTACATAGCAAATTCAAATGATCATCACAAAACACGATAAGTTATGTTACTCACTTACAAAAAATGACCTTACCCGACGAATACTTAGTGCGCTTGATCCCAGTTTTCTCCACTACCGACTTCCACCAGCAGCGGAACCGCCAGCGTCGTACTGCTCTCCATCAGTTCGTGGATCTTTTTCGCGACCGCCTCAAGATCATCCTTATGCACTTCAAAGACCAGTTCATCGTGCACCTGCATGATCATCCGCACGCGGGGTTTTTCGCTTAGCAGCCAGCCGTCTACCGCGATCATCGCGCGTTTAATGATATCGGCCGCGGTACCCTGCATTGGCGCATTGATCGCCGCACGTTCGGCGCCAGCGCGGCGCGCGCCATTGCTGGATTTAATGTCCGGCAGATAGAGACGACGACCGTCCAGCGTTTCAACATACCCCTGCTCTTTGGCCTGGGTGCGAGTACGCTCCATATACTCCAGAACGCCCGGATAGCGCTCAAAGTAGAGATCCATATACTTTTGCGCTTCTTTGCGTGGGATATTGAGCTGTCGCGCAAGACCGAATGCGCTCATGCCGTAAATCAGACCAAAGTTGATCGCCTTCGCGCTACGGCGCTGCTCGCTGCTAACGCTCTCCAGCGGCAAACCAAAGACCTCAGCCGCCGTTGCGCGGTGGATATCTTTGCCTTCCGCAAATGCGGTCAGCAGGCCCTTATCGCGGGAGAGATGCGCCATGATGCGCAGTTCAATTTGCGAGTAGTCGGCCGAGACAATGAGATAATCTTCCGGTGCAATAAACGCCTGGCGGATACGTCGCCCTTCTTCGTTGCGTACCGGAATATTCTGCAGGTTCGGGTCGGTAGACGACAAACGCCCCGTAGCGGTCACCGCCTGGTGATAGGAAGTATGAACCCGCCCCGTTTTCGGGCTGATCATCAGCGGCAGCTTATCGGTATAGGTGGATTTAAGTTTTGCCAGTCCACGATATTCGAGGATAACTTTCGGCAGCGGATAGTCCAGCGCCAGCTCTTCCAGCACCTCTTCCGAGGTAGAAGGCGCACCGCCAGGGGTTTTCTTCAGCGGCTTAATGCCTTGTTTTTCAAACAAGATCGTTTGCAGCTGCTTCGGCGACGAGAGGTTAAACTCTTCACCCGCAATATCGTACGCCTTCTTCTCCAGTTCAATCAGGCGCTTGGCTATCTCCTGAGAATGCGCATGCAGCACGGCCGGATCAATCTTCACGCCGTTACGCTCCACGCGGGATAGCACCGGCACCAGCGGCATTTCAATATTTTTAAAGACGTTCAGCGGACCTTCATTTTGCTGAAGTTCAGGCCACATTTTGAGGTGCAGCTGCAGGGTGACATCCGCATCTTCCGCCGCGTAGCGGCCTGCTTCTTCCAGCGCAATTTGGTTAAATGTGAGCTGGTTTTTACCTTTCCCCGCGATTTCTTCGAAGGTAATGGTTTTGTGCTTCAGCCAGCGATCGGAGAGACTATCCATATCATGACGGCCCGCCACGCTGTCGAGAATGTAGGACTCCAGCATGGTATCGAAGGCAATACCGCGCAGTTCAATGCCGTAGTTAGCCAGGATCCCGCGGTCATATTTGAGGTTTTGTCCAACCTTCAGAACCTTGCCATCTTCCAGTAACGGTTTCAGCAATTCCAGGACGCGGTCGCGAGGGATTTGATCCGGCGCGTCCAGATAATCATGGGCGACCGGTACATAGGCCGCCACGCCAGGTTCAATGGCGAAGGAGAGGCCCACCATATTGGCGGATACGTTATCCAGGCTGTCGGTTTCGGTATCAAAGGCAAAAAGCGGCGCTTTCTTCAGGTTTTCAATCCAGGTGAGCAATGTTTGTTCATCCAGAATGGTGACGTAGTTTTCAGCGGAGAGCACTGTCGCGGTTTCTTCTTCTGCCTCGGCCACTTCGGCAGCCGCTGCCAGCGGCCTGGCCGCAGACTTAGCGCCTTTTGCCTGCATCCACTTACCGGACTCTACATCAGTGATCCAGCGTTTAAATTCATATTTTTTAAACAGCGTCAGCAGTTCATCCGCAACAGGTTGTTCAACCAGCAGATCTTCACAGCCCAAATCCAGTTCAACGTCCGTTTTGATCGTCGCCAGCTGATAAGAGAGGTAAGCCACCTCTTTATTCTGTTCCAGCTTTGCCGCCATCGTTTTCGCGCCGCGGAAAGTCAATCCGGCGATTTTTTCAGGCTCAGCATATAACGTATCAAGACCACCCAGTCCCTGCAGAAGCGCCTGCGCGGTTTTCTCCCCCACCCCAGGCACGCCCGGAATGTTATCCGAGGAGTCACCCATCAGGGCCAGAAAATCGATGATCAGTTCCGGTGGAACGCCGTATTTTGTCACGACTTCGTCGGGGCCAAGGATGGTGTTAGTCATGGTATTAATGAGCGTAATACCCGGCGTAACCAGCTGAGCCATATCTTTATCACCGGTGCTGATCAGCACCGGACGCCCTACTTTTTCAGCTTCACGGGCCAGGGTACCGATGACATCGTCTGCTTCCACGCCAGGAACGGCCATTAGCGGAAGGCCCATCGCTTTCACCATGGCATGCAGCGGCTCGATCTGCGCACGGAGATCGTCCGGCATCGGTGGACGATGAGATTTATAGTGCTCAAACAGTTCATCCCGGAAAGTCTTTCCCTTGGCATCAAACACAACGACAGCATGGGTCGGTTGATACTGCAGGATCAGGCTTCGCAGCATATTCAGCACGCCATACATGGCGCCTGTCGGTTCGCCTGCGCTGTTCGTCAGCGGGGGGAACGCGTGGTATGCCCGATAAAGGTAAGAAGAGCCGTCAACGAGGATGAGAGGGTTTTCTGGGATCTGAACCATATTTTCCGTGCCTGTTTATCAGATTATCGGTAAAGGATGCCACAGACGGACATTAAATCCTGAATTTTTCCCACATTTCGTCGAAAAGATTCAGCGATCCCCAGGATCGCGTTGCGGCCTAACCTGTGGATAACTTTGTGAATAGTTTTATAACGTTGATCGACCAATGATTAATAAAATAATATAACGGAAAAATATTCCATATTTATCATGCAATTATAGGTTCACAACCTGCTTTATTATCATCATGGCGACTCGATGTTCCATGTGGATATAAGATCCAGAAATTTTTCTGTTCTGGTAAGACCCGTTATTTACTCTATTTTCTGATAAAATCAGCCCCTTGCGCTGTTTATAGGCGTTCTTTATCAGCCTAACTTTCTGAATAATTTAACTATGCCGAGATTACTCGCCGCGATAACGCTCCCGCTGAGTATCGCCCTGACTATCATAGTCACCGTCATCTGCTCCGTGCCAATCATCATCGCCGGGCTGATTAAACTTCTTGTGCCCGTTCCTGCGGTCTGGCGCTCGATATCCGTTTTTTGCAATTTCATGATGTACTGCTGGTGTGAAGGACTGGCGTGGCTGCTGCGCCTTAATCCCTGTCTTAAATGGGATGTACAGGGCCTTGATGGTCTGAGTAAAAAGAACTGGTATCTGCTTATCAGCAACCATCACAGCTGGGCCGATATCGTGGTACTTTGCGTCCTGTTCCGCAAACATATTCCGATGAATAAATATTTCCTCAAGCAACAGCTCGCCTGGGTTCCGTTTATTGGGCTGGCCTGCTGGGCGCTGGATATGCCTTTTATGCGCCGTTATTCCCGAGGCTATTTACTCCGCCATCCCGAGCGCCGTGGCAGAGATGTTGAAACTACTCGCCGCTCCTGCGAGAAATTCCGCGCGCATCCCACCACTATCGTCAACTTTGTTGAAGGTTCACGTTTTACTGAAGAAAAGCGACAGCTAACCCGTTCGCCATACCACAATCTGTTAGCGCCAAAAGCGGCAGGTATCGCAATGGCATTAAGCGTGCTGGGCTCGCAGTTTGATAAGCTGTTGAACGTCACGGTGTGTTACCCGGAAAATAACCAAAGACCGTTTTACGATATGCTGAGCGGTCGATTAACACGCATTGTGGTGCGAATCCATCTTGAGCCCGTAGCGGAAGAGCTGCATGGCGACTATGTAAATGATAAAAACTTTAAGCGACGCTTTCAGCGTTGGCTAAATACGCTCTGGGAAGAGAAAGATCGGCAGCTAACGGAAATCATGCAGCAGGCAAAGAAGTGACTTGGGACGCAGAAAAGAAAAACGCCGGTCAGTGACCGGCGTTTATTTTTTATTTCTTATCAACCAGCTGCTTAACGGTATCAGCATACTGGGCAACAAATGCGTCCATGTTGCTGGTATCCATACCCTGCGGATTAAGCTGGTATTTACCATTAACGTACATAGCAGGCACGCCCTGCAGCTGGAAATCAGCAGCGGCTTTCTCTTGCTGAGCCACCAGAGATTTCACCACAAAGCTGTTCCAGGCCGCATCGTAATCTTCACCTTTGACGCCGGCATCAACGAAGACCTTACGAATATCGGCCACGGTCTGGACGGTCTGGTTTTTCTGTACCGCTTCAAACATTGGGACGGTGATCTTATCTTCCACGCCCAGCGCCATCGCCACAGCCCATGCCTGAGTCAGATCCTTGCCTAGTGGACCCAGGAACTCAACGTGGTATTTTGTCATTTTGACGCCTTCCGGCAGCTTTTTCTTCACGTTATCTGATACGTGAAGGACTTCTTCAAACTGATAGCAATGCGGGCAATAGAACGAGAAAAACTCGAGCACCTGAGGCTCACCAGCAACGGGTTTATCGAGGGTAATATACTGCTTACCGTCGGTGATCTGGGCAGCGGATGCACTAAAAGCCAGAATCATACCAGCCAGCGCCAGCCAAATTTTTTTCATGATTAACTCTCTCCTGGATATATCACATTAATACATTGGCGTTAACTGAAGAGGCGGTTCTTGCAGAACCTTTACCTGCTCAAGAAAAGTTGTTGTCTGCCCGCGCCAGTAATCTTCCCCGGTCAACCATGGGAAATTTTTAGGGAAAGCGGGATCTTCCCAGCGCCTTAACAACCACGCCAGATAATAAACTAACCGCATTGCACGTAAAGGCTCGATGAGAGCAATCTCATCCGTATTGAAAGGGCTAAACTCTTCATACGCTTCAATAATCATCTCAAGCTGCATACGCTGCTCGGGTTTATCACCGTTCAACAGCATCCACAGATCCTGGATAGCAGGGCCGTTACGTGAATCATCTAAATCAACAAACAAGGGGCCATCGCGCCAGAGGATGTTTCCCGCATGGCAATCACCGTGTAACCGTAAAATATTGGCGCGTCCGTGCCATTGCGCCATTACCGCGTCAATGAGTTTATCGGTAGCGCTGAGAAAGGCATCTTTCAGGCCAGCAGGAATCAGTGGGGAGAGCTCAAAGACCTGTCGGGGCTCCAGAAGATACTCATTGGTGCCTATCTCCGGACGAGCGACAAAGCGCTGTTTGCGTCCCGTTTGATGCATACGGCCAAGATAACGCCCAACCCACTCCATCTGATCGAGATTATCCGCCTCAAACTGACGTCCACCCAGGCTGGGGAAAACGGCGAAAAAGAATCCCTGATGTTGGTGAAGCGTGCTCTCGTTAAACAACAAAGGCGCCGCAACGGGCACGTCGTCCTCAACGAGCTGAAGCGAAAAGTGGTGTTCTTCGAGGATTTGTTCGGCAGACCAGCGCTCAGGACGATAGAACTTCACCACATAGCGGCGACGATCTTCGTCCTGAAACTGGTAAACTCGGTTCTCATAGCTATTAAGCGGAGTAAGACCGGAATCTACCCGCATACCCAGATCAAATAAACCATCAATGATGGTATCCGGGTGAAGCGTCTGAAAAGTGAAAGCCTTATCGTGCATCCTGACATCCGATAATCGTACGAATGATACAGGATATCATCTCATTGCCGATTCCGCGGCAGCGCTTACAACCTTTTACTCTTTAATCACGCCGCGGGCGCGTAGCAAGGCGGTTTTAAAATCTTCTTCATAATCTTTCTGGATACCTGGAATAACGGCCTCTTTTGCCGAGTCGCGCATTTTCAAATGGTAGATCAGAATATCGTCGGAAAGATCGCTCAATTCGCCAGCATAACCCGCTTCTTTCGCTAGTTTTTGCAAGAATTGCATCAAATTCAGTTCAGGTTCTTTCTGCCAGGCCGGCTGGAGGAGTTCAATCACTTCATTCAGGCGTTTACATTTCATAGCAATGCTCCTTAATCTTGATAGGAGTACGTTAGCAGGGACAAACCCACAATGAAAGAGGCGATATTGATATGCAGGGTGAGGTAATAACCGGCGTCGTGCTGGCGGGGGGAAGAGGCACGCGCATGGGAGGAATAGATAAAGGATTACAGCTGCTGAATGGTAAGGCCCTGTGGCGTCATGTCGCCGATACGCTGCAGCCTCAGGTCGCCAGGCTGGTGATTAGCGCTAACCGCAATCTTGATTGCTGGCGAAGCAGCGGCTACCCGATTATTACCGACTCTCTGAACGACTTTCCCGGGCCGTTGGCCGGCATGCTTTCCGTAATGCATCAGGTCGAGGGCGAATGGTTTCTGTTTTGTCCGTGCGATACGCCATTTATCCCATCATTTCTGGCGACTCGCTTAGTGCAGCACAAAACATCAGCCCTGGCCGTTTGGGTACACGATGGTGAACGAGACCATCCGGCCATTGCTCTGGTAAATCGCAAGGTGATCGGCGAACTGGAAACGTATCTGGCCGCAGGAGAGCGGCGAGTAATGGTATTTCTGCACAAAATTGGCGGTCATAGCGTCGATTTTAGCGATGTAAAATCAGCATTTATAAACGTTAATACTCTCGACGATTTGCAACATATGCAGGTGCCATCATGATCCCACTTTTAGCCATCGCCGCCTGGAGCGGCACAGGTAAAACAACCTTATTGAAGGCTCTGATTCCGGCACTGCGCGCAGAAGGTTTACGGCCAGGGCTAATTAAACATACCCATCACGATATGGACGTGGATAAGCCGGGTAAAGACAGTTATGAACTGCGTAAAGCCGGAGCGGCTCAGACCATTGTCGCCAGTTCGCAGCGTTGGGCATTAATGACGGAAACGCCAGATAAGCCTTCACTGGATCTGGCATGGCTGGTCAGCCGAATGGATGCCTCAACGTTGGATTTAGTCCTGGTTGAGGGTTTTAAACATGAACCCGTGCCCAAAATCCTGCTTTATCGGCACAACAGCGGGCATAGTACAGAAGAATTAGTGTTTGACGATAATGTGATTGCTATCGCCAGCGATAGGCCGGTCGAGACGTCGCTTCCACTGTTAGATTTAAACGATGTTCCGCAGATAGCCGCTTTTATTATGCAGTGGTTAAAAGGGGTTTAGCCAGGAGCAGGTAAATTTTCAGGTACATAGCCATGATCTATCGGCCTGAAGGTGTCTGTTGGTATTTT
>NZ_BCZK01000018.1 GCF_001598695.1 Klebsiella oxytoca NBRC 105695
GGGTTCTGTCGTGGACAGTCATTCATCTAGGCCAGCAATCGCTCACTGGCTCAAGCAGCCTACCCGGGTTCAGTACGGGCCGTACCTTATGAACCCCTATTTGGCCTTGCTCCGGGTGGAGTTTACCGTGCCGCGAACTGTTACCAGACGCGCGGTGCGCTCTTACCGCACCCTTTCACCCTTACCTGATCCCACTTGCGTGGGCCATCGGCGGTTTGCTCTCTGTTGCACTGGTCGTGGGCTTGCGCCCCCCAGGCGTTACCTGGCACCCTGCCCTATGGAGCCCGGACTTTCCTCCCCTCCGCCCGTCTCCCCCGAAGAGGACGACGACGAAGCGGCGACTGTCTGGTCAGCTTCGGCGCGAAGTATAGAGGGTTTACCGACGGTTGTCATCCTTCCGTCGCCATCCCAACCTGCAATGTCGCCGCAATATTACGCGACGCATGATAAATATTGTCCGCCGCGCCGCGAAACGCCTCTTCGAGCGTCGTTACGCTGGTCAGCACGCTAAACACCGCATCAATCCCATACTGGTGAACCACACCGACGTCCCGGGTCAGACTACCGGCGATGCCAATCACCGGCTTATGATACTTTTTCGCCACGCTTGCCACGCCAACCGGCACTTTACCGTTAATACTCTGGCTATCCAGCCGACCTTCGCCGGTCACCACCAGCGAACAATCAAGGATATGCTCTTCCAGGTTCAGCGCCTGGGTCACGATTTCAATCCCGCTGCGTAATTCAGCCTTCAGAAACGCCATCAGCGCGGCACCCATACCGCCCGCCGCGCCCGCACCGGCAACCTGCTTCACATCGACATGCAGATCGGCCTTAATAATATCGGCGTAGTGCGCCAGATTGCTGTCCAGCTCGCGGATCATCGCTTCGGTAGCCCCTTTCTGCGGGCCAAAAATTCTTGACGCGCCGCTATCGCCGATCAGCGGATTGGTGACATCGCAGGCGACCCGAATAGCGCAATCATGCAGTCGGGCATCAAGACCGGAGATATCTATCGAATTGAGGCTACACAGACTACCGCCGCCGTTGCCAATCTCTGCGCCGTTGGCATCGCAAAGCCGCGCGCCCAGCGCCTGCACCATTCCTGCGCCGCCATCGTTGGTGGCGCTGCCGCCAATGCCAATGATGATATTTTTCGCCCCGTGATCCAGCGCCTGCAGAATCAGCTCGCCGGTACCGCGCGATGTCGTCAATAGCGGGTTACGCTGTACGGGCGGCACGAGCCCCAGCCCGCTGGCCGCAGCCATTTCGATAAACGCGGTTTTGCCGTCACCGGAAAGCCCCCAGCAGGCATCAACCGGGAGACCCAGCGGCCCCGTCACGCAGGCGCTCATCTCGGTTCCCTGCGTCGCGGCAATCATCGCCTCAACGGTACCTTCTCCGCCATCAGCGAGAGGAACCTTCACGTAGAGCGCATCGGGGAAAATTTCCCGAAAACCTTTTTCTATAGCCTGAGCAACCTCGGTGGCCGAGAGGCTTTCTTTATAAGAGTCTGGGGCGATTACGATTTTCATAGTTATGTAGCCTGACAGTGCCGCGCAAGGCAAGAATTACAGGGCGCGCATCCGCGCCCTTCTTGTTAGCGAGTGACTTCCACTTTCGCCAGTTTTTCGTAGTAGCATGCAAGTGCGCTATGGTCGGCGGTACCCAGGCCATCAGCGCGCAGCGCCTGCATCATCTCCATTACTGCGGCGGTCAGCGGCAGCTGGGCGCCCACGCCGTGAGAAGTATCCAGCGCATTCGCCAGATCTTTAATATGCAGATCGATACGGAAGCCCGGCTTAAAGTTACGATCCATCACCATCGGCGCTTTGGCATCCAGCACGGTGCTCCCGGCCAGCCCGCCGCGGATGGCCTGATAAACCAGATCCGGGTTCACGCCCGCTTTAGTCGCCAGCGTCAGCGCTTCGGACATCGCCGCAATGTTCAGCGCCACAATCACCTGGTTGGCCAGCTTGGTGACGTTGCCCGCGCCGATCTCGCCGGTGTGTACCACGGATCCCGCCATCGCTTTCAGCAGATCGTAATATTTATCGAAAATCGCTTTATCACCGCCCACCATCACCGACAGCGTACCGTCGATAGCCTTCGGTTCGCCGCCGCTGACCGGGGCATCCAGCATATCGACGCCCTTCGCTTTCAGCGCTTCGCTGATTTCGCGGCTCGCCAGCGGCGCGATGGAGCTCATATCAATCAAAACGGTGCCCGGCTTCGCGCCTTCAATGATCCCGCCTTCGCCCAGCGCGACCTCTTTCACGTGCGGGGAGTTCGGCAGCATGGTGATGATCACATCGCACTGCTCGGCAATCGCTTTCGCTGATGCGGCGGTTTCTGCGCCTGCGGCAATCACTTCGGCAATCGCTTCCGGATTACGGTCAGCAACCACCAACGAGTAACCCGCCTTGAGGAGGTTTTTACTCATTGGTTTACCCATGATACCGAGGCCAATAAAACCAACTTTCATTGTCATGTCTTTATCTCTCTAGTTTCGGTGGTGGTTATTTCTTAAAGGAGTCAGCCAGCTTCTGCGTGGCAGAACGGAAAACGCCCAGGTCGCTGCCGACGGCGACAAAGGTCGCGCCCCATTCCAGATAGCGGCGCGCGTCGGCTTCAACCGGCGCCAGAATACCGCTCGGCTTACCGTGCTTCTTCGCGCTGGCAAAAATGTGCTGGATTGCTTTTTGAACTTCCGGATGGGAAGCATTGCCCAGATGACCCAGCGCAGCGGCCAGATCGCTTGGGCCGACAAAAATACCGTCCACGCCAGGCGTGGCGGCTATCGCATCAACGTTATCCACGCCCTGCTGGCTCTCGATTTGCACGAGAATGGTGATATTTTTGTTCGACTGCGCGAAGTAATCCGGCACGGTGCCAAACATATTGGCGCGGTGCGAGACGGATACGCCGCGAATGCCTTCAGGCGGATAGCGGGTTGAGGCAACGGCGTTAATCGCCTGCTCTTCCGTTTCTACAAACGGGATCAGAAAGTTATAAAAACCGATATCCAGCAGGCGTTTAATGATCACCGGTTCGTTGGTCGGTACGCGAACGACCGGCGCGCTGTTGCTACCTTTCAGCGCCATCAGCTGCGGGATAAAGGTAGAGATATCGTTCGGCGCATGTTCGCCGTCCAGTACCAGCCAGTCGAAACCGGCCAGGCCTAAAACTTCGGTGCTAATTGGGCTCGCCAGCGCGGACCAGCAGCCAATCTGAACCTGATGCGCCGCCAGGGCCGCCTTAAATTTATTCGGGAAGATATCGTTATTCATCACTTATACCTTGTCACTTAACCGTTAATTATTTCTGCAGTTCCATACGTTTGATGTCGCCGACCACAAACAGATAGCAAACCATCGCCATCAGGGCGGAACATCCAACAAAGACCAGCGCTGCGTTGAATGAGTGCAGTTCGCTCACCAGGTAACCGATAACCAGCGGGGTTACGATGGAAGCAACGTTACCAAATACGTTAAATACGCCGCCGCACAGGCCAACAATCTCTTTCGGCGCAGTATCGGAAATCACCGGCCAGCCCAGCGCGCCAAACCCTTTACCGAAGAATGCCAGCGCCATCAGGGTGACCACCAGCGCGGTATTATTGGTGTAGTTACACAGAATGATGGTGGAAGCGAGCAGCATTCCGAGGACGATCGGCAGCTTACGCGCCACGGTGATGGAAAAACCGCGTTTAATCAGATAGTCAGAGAACACGCCGCCCAGCACGCCGCCGGCAAAACCGCACAGCGCCGGAATCGATGCGACCAGACCCACTTTCAGAATCGACATACCCTTTTCCTGCACCAGATAAATCGGAAACCAGGTGAGGAAGAACCAGGTAATGGTATTGATAAAATATTGACCGAAGAATACGCCCAGCATCATGCGGTTGGTCAACAGCTGCTTGATATAGTGAAGCTTCGGACCGCTGGCCGCCGCGCTGCCGGGCTTTTTATGGTCCATATCAACGACTGCGCCATTCTCGGAGATAAACTTCAGCTCCTCTTGCGTCATGCGCGGATGGTCAGTGGGATTATGGATCAGTTTTATCCACAGGCCGGTCAGCACAAAGCCAATCACGCCCATGACGGTGAAGACATGCTCCCAACCCCAGGCAAAGGTCAGCCAGCCCAGCAGCGGCGAGAACAGCGCCAGGGAGAAATACTGCGCGGAGTTAAAGATCGCCGATGCGGTGCCGCGCTCTTTCGTCGGAAACCACGCCGCGACGATACGGGCGTTTGCCGGGAAAGATGGCGCTTCAGAGAAGCCCAGCATAAAGCGCATAAAAAACATTGAGATGCCCGCCCACGCCAGCGGAAACATATCCACAAAGCCTTGCAGGAAGGTGAACAGCGACCAGAAGAACAGGCTGTAAGAGTAGACCTTTTTCGATCCAAATTTATCGAGCAGCCAGCCGCCGGGGATTTGCATTAGCAGGTAGGCCCAGCCAAAAGCGGAGAAAATATAGCCCATTGAGACCGCACTCAGCTGCAGCTCTTTCGCCACCTCGGTACCGGCGATCGAAAGCGTCGCGCGGTCGGCATAGTTAACGGCAGTGACAATAAAAATAATTAACAGAATTAAATAGCGGGTTGGCACACTTTTTTTCTGTTCTATTGTTGCATCCAGACTCATCTCATATTCCTCAGGTACAACACACCTTCCATTATTTATTTTGGTGTGATTCTTAATTATTCAGAAATCAATATCAGGAGGTATCGATTTACTCATCCGGCGCATTGCAAGCATGACTCAGTATAATCAGCTTGCGACCGTTAAACACTGTGCATACAACCTGTAAATGGCGTTTAATTATCTCTAATGTTGTGCAAATGCAATAATCAATGGGCGCTGATCCACAGTTCCAGCGATTTCCCCCATGCGCGGGTTCTCTTGCGTAGCAATGGGTGATTTAGATCACATTTTCAAATTCAAACACCTGACATTCTTTATTTCACAAATCTGCGCATCAGAAATTGAATATACCCTAAATATTTCGAGTTGCATGAAGGCGGCAACGCAGGGAATCCCCTGGCGCTTACTAAAGTAAGTGACTGGGGTGAGCGAGGAAAGCCAACGCAAATGCAGCTTGAAATATGACGGGTATAAACGTTTTATTTTATTATTCGCACCTTGCTGGAGAATACTGGACAATGGCTGACATTGAAATTAGACAAGAATCGCCAACGGCGTTTTATATAAAAGTGCACGAAACGGATAACGTGGCGATTATTGTTAACGATCGAGGTTTAAAAGCCGGAACGCGTTTCCCTGACGGGCTCACGCTGGTTGAGCATATCCCGCAAGGCCACAAGGTCGCGCTGGTCGATATTCCTGTACACGGTGAAATCATCCGCTATGGCGAGGTGATTGGCTACGCGGTACGCGATATTCCGCAGGGCAGCTGGATTGACGAATCGCTGGTGGAACTGCCGAAGGCGCCGCCTCTGCACACCTTACCTCTGGCGACCAAAGTTCCGGCGCCGCTGCCGCCGCTGGAAGGCTATACCTTCGAAGGCTATCGCAACGCCGACGGCAGCGTTGGCACCAAAAATCTGCTCGGTATTAGCACCAGCGTGCACTGCGTGGCGGGAGTCGTCGATTACGTAGTGAAAATTATCGAACGCGATCTGCTGCCGAAGTATCCCAACGTCGATGGCGTCGTGGGTCTGAACCATCTTTATGGCTGCGGCGTGGCGATTAACGCTCCGGCAGCGGTCGTTCCGATCCGCACCATTCATAACCTGGCCCTCAATCCAAACTTCGGCGGCGAAGTGATGGTGATTGGCCTTGGCTGCGAGAAACTGCAGCCGGAGCGCCTGCTGGAAGGCACCGACGATGTAAAAAGCATTCCCGTAGATAGCGCCAGCATCGTCAGCCTGCAGGATGAGAAGCACGTCGGTTTTAAATCAATGGTGGATGACATTCTGCAGGTCGCCGAGCGCCATCTGGAGAAGCTGAACCAGCGCCAGCGCGAAACCTGCCCGGCCTCCGAACTGGTGGTCGGTATGCAGTGCGGCGGCAGCGATGCGTTTTCTGGCGTGACCGCCAACCCGGCGGTGGGCTATGCCTCCGATCTGCTGGTGCGCTGCGGGGCGACCGTCATGTTTTCCGAAGTCACCGAAGTACGCGATGCGATTCATCTGCTGACGCCGCGCGCCATCAACGAAGAAGTCGGCAGACGCCTGCTGGAGGAGATGGCCTGGTACGATAACTATCTTGATATGGGTAAAACCGACCGCAGCGCCAACCCCTCCCCGGGCAATAAAAAAGGCGGTCTGGCCAACGTTGTAGAAAAGGCGCTGGGTTCTATCGCTAAATCCGGAAAGAGCGCGATTGCCGAAGTGCTCTCTCCGGGGCAGCGCCCGACCAAACGCGGTTTGATTTACGCCGCGACGCCGGCGAGCGACTTCGTCTGCGGTACTCAGCAGGTGGCCTCCGGGATCACTGTGCAGGTCTTTACTACCGGTCGCGGTACGCCGTATGGCCTGGTCGCCGTACCGGTGATTAAAATGGCGACGCGTACCGAGCTGGCAAACCGCTGGTATGACCTAATGGATATCAATGCGGGAACCATCGCCACCGGCGAAGAAACCATTGAAGAGGTAGGGCTGAAGCTGTTTGAATTTATTCTTGATGTCGCCAGCGGCCGCAAGAAGACTTTCTCAGATCAGTGGGGCCTGCACAATCAGCTGGCGGTGTTTAACCCGGCGCCGGTGACCTGATCGGCTCAGCAACTTATCCCGCTCGTGATGCTTCGGGCGGGATACCTCTGCTATTGATGCGCGTTGAGAAACCCCTCTATCTGCGCTTTGGTGGAAGTCCCTTCCATCGGCCCACGCCGGGTAATCGCCAGAGAGCCGCTGGCGTTGGCCCATCTCAGCGCCTCCTGCGGCGATGCGCCGGACAGGAAAAGGCTGACAAAGGTGGCGCCAAAGCAGTCGCCGGCCCCCGTCGGATCGACAACCGGGACATGAAAACCGGCAGCATGATGCGTTTCTCTGGCGCTGTAATAGCTCGCTCCGCGCGGGCCGCGTTTAATTACCACGTGCTTAACGCCGCGCTTTAAAAGCTTATCCACCAGCACCTGCTCATTGCGCCCAGGGTTGAGGCCAAAGTAATCCAGTTCGCCATCGCTGGGCAAAAAAATATCTGTATAATCAAGGATATATTCAAAAGCCTGCGACATTTCAGGGATGTTGAGCATCTCTTTGCGGATATTCGGATCGAACGAAACCGTGCCGTTGCGCGCTTTAATATTTTCAATCGCTTTACGCATCGCGTCGATCATGCGAAACGAAAACAGCGAAGAGCCCATAATGTGAAAATGATTGCACTGGTTAAGCAGACGGTCGTCAATATGGTCAGCGGTTAGCAAACCACAGGCGCTGTTCGGCATATTAAAAATAAAATCGCGCTGCGCCTGGCTACGGTAGCTCACGAAAGCGCTGCCGGTGGTCGCCTTTTGCAGTATGGCGATCCCATTAACGTTTACGCCGTCGCTTTCCAGCCGCGCGATATTCATTTCACCAAACGCATCGTTGCCGACACAGCTGAAAAGCACCGAGCCCAGCCCCAGCTTTGCCACCTGATCGGCGAAAATTGCCGGGGCGCCGCTGGGATATGGCCCCCAAAATTCACCCGGGCGAGAAAAACCCTGGTTCTCTTCTTTTGCCAGAAACTCCACCAGTAGTTCGCCGATGGTGCAAATGGTCACATTCATCATCGCTCCTTTACTTTGCCTTCTGCAAAGCAGGGTTGAGCCATGTCAGGCACTCGTTGTTGGTATAGCTGTTAGTCATGCCAGCGGCGAGAAGGCGGGCGTGATACTCCGCGGCGACCACCTGCGGCGTCACGATGCCGCTAATTTGCTGCAAGTCGCCAATCGCGTAGCGTTTATCGCCATACACCGGACGATGCGCAACGACCGCAATCACCCTCTCACTTTGCGCCACCGCTTCGCTCAGCAGGCGAGCGCTGGCTTCCTGTCTGACGCTCAAGGTGCCATCTTCCGCAATGTGGTCGACAGCGATCAGCGCTCGTGAGGGGCGATATTGACCCAGCGCGTTCAGCGCCAGATCGCCTTCGACTATTTTGCCGCTGCTCCCGAGTACGCCGCCGAGCAGCACGGTTTCCCCATTCAGAAACTCCTGCGCCAGCGGCACATGCGCCAGGTCGTTTAACAGCAGACAAAGCTCGTCATAGCCAGCAAGGAACGGGATCACTTTGCGTAAGATCGACCCCTGCCCCAGAAAGAGCGTTTCGCTATCTTCGATCTGCACGGCGATCTGGCGAGCCATTTCGGTCTCCAGGGCTTTATCCGTTACTACCGGAGCCTCCTGAGCCAAGGCGATCGGGGTCCCGGCCTGGGAAGTGTAAATTGCGCCGCCAAACGAGCGCTTAAGGTAGCCCTGCTGTTCAAGGTAGTTCAGGTCATTACGGATCGTTACCCCAGATACAGCCAGCATTTCAGCCAGATCGTCGACTTTGATCTCTCCGTTTTTGCGCACGATCTCCGCGATGTCCAGGCGCCTTTTCAGCAGACTTGTAGACGGTTTTGCCACAGTGTTGTGCCTTCTTATTTTCTCCCAGAATAACTTTCATTTTTAAATTTCCCCGCTGCATTGTCAAACGCCAGGCCTTCTTTAAGCATTCAATAGCGAATTAAAATTATTTAATTCAGTAGGTTATGTTTAATCACGCTTTTTAAGATACTTTTAAAAAAGAAAACAAACAAGAGCATATAACTTTCATTTTTAAAATAACATCACAGTAGTGTGCGATTGATCACAACAACAAAACGTAGCGATCGCTACATTACTTTCAAAACGAAGGCGTAAGTAACGAATAAATTTACAAAATGAAAGTTAAGGAGCAAGAATGTACATTATCTCGAGTAAAAACATGCTGTTGAAAGCTCAGCGGCTTGGATACGCTGTTCCGGCCTTTAATATCCACAACCTGGAAACGATGCAGGTGGTGGTAGAGACGGCGGCCGAGCTGCGTTCTCCGCTGATCCTTGCCGGCACCCCTGGAACTTATAGCTATGCAGGAACCGGTAACGTGGTGGCGATCGCTCGCGATCTGGCTAAGATCTGGGATCTCCCTTTAGCGGTCCACCTCGATCACCATGAAGATCTGGCCGATATCACACGTAAAGTACAGGCCGGTATCCGCTCGGTCATGATCGACGGTTCACACGCACCTTTTGAAGAAAACGTCGCGTTAGTCAAGAGCGTGGTTGAACTGAGCCACCGTTATGATGCCAGCGTCGAAGCCGAGCTTGGTCGCCTGGGCGGTGTGGAAGATGATCTCGTGGTCGATGCAAAAGATGCGCTGTATACCAACCCGGAACAGGCGCGTGAATTTGTCGCCCGCACCGGTATCGACTCGCTGGCGGTCGCTATCGGTACTGCCCACGGCATGTACGCTGCAGAACCCAAGCTCGATTTTGACCGCCTCGCCGCCATTCGCGATCGCGTTGAGGTTCCTCTGGTTCTTCATGGCGCATCGGGTCTGGCCGATAGCGATATCCGCCGGGCAATCTCGTTGGGCGTGTGCAAGGTCAACGTCGCCACCGAGCTGAAAATCGCCTTCTCCGATGCCCTGAAGCACTATTTCGAGGAAAATCCAGACGCTAACGATCCGCGTCATTATATGAAACCGGCAAAAGCGGCGATGAAGGATATCGTACGCAAAGTCATTCACGTTTGCGGCTGTGAAGGACAACTGTAATTTTCGGATCGAAGGAGCAATGTCGTGATCCATACCCTGACACTCAATACTGCAATCGATATGAATATCTTTTGCGATCCGCTGAAGCCGTCGGCAGTGAACCGAACCCGGCACACGGAATATTGCCCGAATGGCAAAGGAGTGAACGTTTCGCTGATATTAAATCACTATCAGCAGCCCACTCACATTATGGGCATTTTCGGTGGTTTCACTGGCCGTTATATTGTGGAAGAGTTACGTCAGAAAAACATTAAAGTGACGCCGGCATGGGTCTCTGAGCCAACCCGAATTAATATTTTTATTAATGACGGAGCTGAGGAATATAAGCTCGTTAATCCCGGAGCAAAAATTGATGATGAGTGCAAACAACAGGTTATTCATCATCTGCAATGCGTCACTTCCGGGGATTATTTAGCGATCAGCGGCAGCCTGCCGCCGGGAATTGAAAGCCGATTTTATGCTGAAATCATTGAATTATGCCAGCAGAAAGGCTGTGAAGTTATTCTCGATATCAGCCATCCGGTACTGCGCCAGCTGCTGGAATTGCGGCCATTGTTGATTAAACCCAACGATGACGAGCTGCGGGAAATCTTCGGTCTTGACGTCAGTAGCCGCCAGCAGGTGCGTGAGGCCATGCGCACGCTGCATCAACTGGGCGCTCGCAACGTGCTGCTGACGATGGGAGCCGAGGGTCTCTACTTTTCCAACGGCGAAGGCGTGTGGTTTTGCTCCGCACCGAAAATTGAACTGGTCAGCTCCGCCTGCGCTGGTGACGCCGCACTGGGTGCTTTTCTCAGTAAATGGCTTAACAAAGAAGATGTCACTCACGCTCTGGCATTAGCCAGCGCGACCGGCGCCGATGTCGCCGCTTCCGCCGGGTTAGGCAAATTACAACGCACAGAAGAATTATTACAACAAATTCAGGTCGTCCAATTATAAAGGTCCGATTATGAAAAAAATCATTGCAGTTACCGGCTGCCCTACGGGTATTGCACATACTTTTATGGCTGAAGAGGCCTTAAAAACCGCAGCAAAGAAATTAAATGTCGATATTAAAGTGGAAACCAACGGCGCTTCCGGCGTTGAAAACGCGATTACCCCCGCGGATTTAAAAGATATTTATGGCGTGATTATCGCCGCCGATAAAGACGTGAACGCCGAGCGGTTTAATGGCCTGCCAGTCATTGAGGTTCCGGTTAAAGAAGCCATTCACCATCCGGCCGATTTAATTAATAAAGTGATCGGCGGTCAGGCGGCGCGTCGCCAGGGAATTTCTGCTTCCGCCGAGTCAACGGAGAAATACGAGCAAGAGTCTTTCGGCCGTCAGGTTTATAAGCACCTGATGAGCGGCGTGTCCAACATGCTGCCGTTTGTCGTAGCGGGAGGGATTTTGATTGCCATCTCCTTCCTGTGGGGCATCTACTCCGCCGATCCAAACTCGCCGCAATATAACGCGATCGCCGCAACGCTAATGAAAGTGGGCCAACAAGCCTTCTCAATCATGGTACCGATTTTCACCGCCTATATCGCCTGGTCTATTTCCGGGCGTCCCGGTATGGTCGCGGGCTTCGTCGGTGGCTTACTGGCCAATGCGACCGGCGCAGGCTTTCTCGGCGGAATTATCGCCGGTTTTGCCGCCGGTTATTTTATGCTGCTGATCCGCAATATGCTCAACGGCCTGCCGCGACAGTATGAAGGGCTCAAATCGATATTCATTATGCCGCTCATCGGCGTGCTGGTGATTGGTGTAATGATGGTCCTCCTCGGTCAACCCGTCGCCGCCATCAATAACGCGATGATGAACTGGCTAAGTTCATTACAGGAAGCAAACCCGATTCTGTTAGGTATTGTGGTCGGCGCGATGTGCTCCTTCGACTTCGGCGGCCCGGTGAATAAAGCCGCCTACGTCACCGGTACGCTGCTGCTTGGCCAGGGCAACTACTTCTTTATGGCCGGGGTTTCCGCCGCCTGCATCACACCGCCGCTGGTTATCGCTCTGGCAACGACCTTCTTCCCGAAAGGGTTCAGCGAAGAAGAGCGCGCCGCCGGGATGGTCAACTATATTCTCGGCTGCACCCATATTACTGAAGGCGCTATTCCGTTCGCCGCGAAAGATCCTTTACGCGTTATCCCCATGATGATGATCGCCTCTTCCATCTCTGCGGTTCTTAGCTACAGCCTGCATATTCAGGTTCCCGCTCCGCACGGCGGCTTCCTGATCCTGCCACTGGTGAGCAAACCACTGATGTGGGTGCTGTGCATTCTCGCCGGTTCCGCCTGCGGCGCGGTCATGCTGGGATGCTGGAGGCTGTGGCAAAAGCGGGCCCTGGAAGCGACATCGCTGGCCGGCGCTATTAAATAAGGAGCTATGTATGCAACTGACTTGCGCAGATATCCATTTCGATCGCGCGATCAAAACGAAAGATGAAGCGCTGCAACGCGTCGTTGGCAAATTAACCGAAGCCGGGCATACCACGCCCGCTTATCTGAGCGGCATGCGCGACCGTGAAGGACAAATCAGCACTTACCTCGGCAACGGTATCGCGATCCCTCACGGCACGCCACAGAGCCGCGATGCGGTACTGAAAACCGGTGTCAAAGTACTGGCCTGCCCGCAGGGTGTGGATTGGGGAGAAGAACAAACGGCATATCTGATTGTGGGCATCGCCGCCCAGGATAACGAACACCTTGATATTCTCCGCCAGCTTACCCACGCCCTGAGCGATGAGCGCGTGCCGGCAGCGCTTTCGCGCGCTGAGAGCCCACAGGCGGTGCTGGAGATACTGGCCGGGAATATCTTCCCGGCCGGAGGAGAAGAGACGGAACCGCCCCCGATGTTCGACGAAGAGGCGACCTTTACCCTGCGCAATCCCCACGGACTGCACGCGAGACCAAGCGCGGTACTGGTGAAAGCGGTGAAGCAGTGGCAGTCGCAAATCCGGGTGGAAAATCTCGATACGCGTTCCGCCATTGTTGACGCCAAAAATCTGATGCGGGTTGTCTCTCTCGGCGCAAAACAGGGCCATCGGCTGCACTTTATGGCCAGCGGAGAGGATGCTCATCAGGCGCTGGAGGCTATTGGCGCGGCCTTTAATGCCGGATTAGGCGAAATCGCCGCTCAGCCGCAGCGTGCCGTTCCGCCCGTAGAAAAACCTAAACGGAGCTGGCTGTCTCGATTATTTAGTTAAATTTCAAACAATTAAAAACGCTCTGCCGTCATCGCCAGAGCTTTTTTTTATCTTTAACTTTCGCAACATTACGTTTTACCTTTCTTTTTTTCGAGATTGATCACAAATCAAAACAAAGGAGTTTGCGAGCAAAACAAAACATAACGAATATATTCGAAAGAAAACGGAGGTTTGAAATGAAAGATATTATTTCCCGCCACAAAGCTGGCGAACACATCGGCATCTGCTCAGTTTGTTCCGCACACCCGTTGGTCATCGAAGCCGCGCTACGTTTCGATCTGCATACCAACAATAAGGTCCTCATCGAGGCCACCTCTAACCAGGTTAACCAGTTTGGCGGCTACACCGGAATGCAGCCTGCGGACTTCCGTGATTTCGTAAATAAAATCGCCCGCGAAGTCGGTTTCCCGTCAGAACGCATCATCCTCGGCGGCGACCATCTCGGCCCCAACTGCTGGCAGGGCGAACCCGCCGCTGAAGCGATGGAAAAATCAGTCGATCTGATTAAAGCCTACGTCGCCGCAGGATTCAGCAAAATCCATCTCGATGCTTCAATGTCCTGTGCAGACGATCCGGTGCCGCTGAACCCGGCCGTCGTCGCCGAACGCGCCGCTCGCCTGTGCCAGGCTGCGGAAGAGACCGCAACCGACGAGCAGAAACGCCATCTGACCTACGTCATCGGCACCGAAGTTCCGGTTCCCGGCGGCGAAGCCAGCACCATCGGCAGCGTCCACGTGACCCGCGCCCAGGATGCGGCGGCAACGCTGGAAACCCATGAAGCCGCCTTTCGTAATCTGGGGCTGAACGCCGCGCTGGATCGCGTCATCGCTATCGTGGTGCAGCCCGGCGTTGAGTTCGACCATACGCAAATTATTCATTACCAACCGGAGGCAGCCAAAGCACTCTCCGCGTGGATCGAAAGCACGCCCATGGTCTACGAAGCGCACTCGACTGACTACCAGTCCCGTCAGGCCTACCGGGCGCTGGTACGCGACCATTACGCCATCCTGAAAGTGGGTCCGGCGCTAACCTTCGCGCTGCGTGAAGCCATCTTTGCTCTCGCGCAAATGGAGAATGAACTGGTCGCTCCGGAGTCTCGCAGCCGCGTAATGGAAGTGATTGATGAAGTGATGCTTAACGAACCGGGCTACTGGCAGAAGTACTATCGTCCGACCTGGAGCCAGGCAATGGTTGATATTCACTTCAGCCTGTCCGATCGCATTCGCTACTACTGGCCGCATCCGCGTATTCGCCAGAGCGTGGAAAAGTTAATGGCAAACCTGACCGAAACTAAGCTGCCTTTGGGCCTTATCAGCCAGTATATGCCCGTGCAGTTTGAACGACTGTCGTTAAACGAACTCGCCGCCGTACCGCACGACCTCATCCTCGACAAAATTCAGGATGTGCTGCGTGCCTACCGTTACGGCTGTTCATCTGAAATCGCCTGAAGTTAAAGAGGATTTATGAGTCAATTGTTTGTTCGTACCGGCATTCATTTTCGTTCCAGCCAGCAGGCGCTGGAACACATTGGCGAAGAGATGCTGGCGCGCGGCGTCGTGCACGATAGCTATCCGCTGGCGCTGCTCGAACGAGAAGCGACTTTCCCAACCGGTATTGCGCTGGAGCAGCATGCGGTCGCGATTCCCCACTGCGAGGCGGTACATGCGAAGTCTCCGGCTATCTACCTGATTCGCCCGGACAATCCGGTCCCTTTTCAGCGTGCTGACGACGACGGCGAAATCGACGTTTCGTTAATCATCGCGCTGATTGTAGAAAATCCGACTGCACAGCTACAGCTGCTGCGCCGGTTATTTAGTGAGCTACAGAACCCAACCACGCTAGAAGCATTGCTCGCTGCCTCGCAGGAGCAGCTGCCCGAGCTGTTTCGGCGCTCTATCCTTGAGTCAGAGCCGAACGCTCAGGCTTTATAAGACACTGATAATAAAAGGGGTACCCTATGAAACGCAAAGTAATCGTCGCCTGTGGCGGCGCTGTCGCCACCTCGACCATGGCCGCAGAAGAGATCAAAGATCTGTGCGCGGACCACAGCATCGAGCTGGACCTGGTGCAGTGCCGGGTGAATGAAATCGAAACCTATATGGACGGCGCACACCTCATTTGCACCACCGCCCGGGTTGACAGAACCTTTGGCGACATTCCGGTGGTTCACGGTATGCCTTTCATATCCGGCGTAGGCATTGAAGAGCTGCAGCAAAAAATCCTGAACATCCTGACGGAGTAACGCCCATGTTTAGCGAAATCATGCGTTATATCCTCGATCTTGGTCCGACGGTGATGCTGCCTATCGTGATCATTATCTTCTCCAAAATACTGGGGATGAAACTCGGGGATTGTTTTAAATCTGGCCTGCATATCGGCATTGGCTTTGTCGGTATCGGCCTGGTTATCGGCCTGATGCTCGACTCTATCGGCCCGGCGGCAAAAGCGATGGCTGAGCATTTCCAGATTAACCTGCACGTGATTGATATTGGCTGGCCGGGGTCGTCACCGATGACCTGGGCGTCGCAAATTGCGCTGGTGGCGATTCCTATCGCCATCGCAGTCAACATTTTCATGCTGGTCACCCGGATGACTCGCGTCGTGAACGTCGATATCTGGAACATCTGGCATATGACCTTTACCGGCGCCATGCTGCATATCGCGACCGGTTCTTACTGGATTGGTATTCTTGGCGTAGTGGTGCATGCAGCTTTCGTTTACAAGCTCGGCGACTGGTTTGCGAAGGATACCCGCGACTTTTTCGGCCTTGATGGTATCGCCATACCGCACGGTAGCTCGGCTTATTTAGGGCCGATAGCGGTGCTGGTCGATACGATTATCGAAAAAATCCCCGGCCTGAACCGCATTCACTTCAGCGCTGACGACATTCAGAAACGCTTCGGTCCGTTTGGCGAACCGGTCACCGTCGGTTTTGTGATGGGTCTGGTCATCGGCGCGCTGGCGGGCTACGACCTGAAGGGAATTCTCCAGCTGGCGGTCAAAACCGCGGCCGTCATGCTGCTGATGCCGCGCGTTATCAAACCTATCATGGATGGCCTGAACCCGATTGCCAAACAGGCGCGTAAACGTCTGCAGGCGAAGTTTGGCGGCCAGGATTTCCTGATTGGTCTCGATCCGGCGCTACTGCTTGGGCATACCTCGGTCGTATCGGCCAGCCTGATCTTTATTCCGCTCACTATTCTGATCGCGGTTGTGGTGCCGGGCAACCAGGTCCTGCCGTTCGGCGATCTCGCGACCATTGGATTCTTCGTCGCCATGGCGGTGGCGGTACACCAGGGGAACCTGTTCCGCACGCTGATTTCCGGGATCATCCTGATGGGGATCACGCTATGGATTGCGACGCAGACCATCGGCCTGCATACCCAGCTGGCGGCTAACGCCGGGGCTCTGAAGACAGGCGGCCTTGTGGCCTCTATGGACCAGGGCGGTTCACCGGTTACCTGGCTGCTCATTCAGCTCTTCACCTGGCAAAACGTGGTGGGTTTTGTGGTTATCGGCGTCATCTATGTCGCCGGCGTGCTGTTGACGTGGCGTCGGGCGCGCAGCTTCGCCGCCGCAGAGAAAGCCACCGCCGCGCAGCAAAGCCCGAGCGTTTCTTAATCTCAAGGGGGAGCATTCGCTCCCCCGGACATTTCTGGAGAATATTATGCAATCAGTGGTTATCCATGCTGAGGGGACAGTGCGCGTTGAAGAACGCCCGATACCGGCCCTACAAACGGAAAACGATGTCCTGGTCAAAGTCGTCAGCTCTGGATTGTGCGGTTCTGATATTCCGCGCATCTTCGCCAAAGGCGCCCACTACTATCCCATCACCCTGGGTCACGAGTTCAGCGGTTATGTTGAATCTTACGGCTCAGCAGTGACCGACCTGCAACCGGGCGACGCGGTAGCCTGCGTGCCTCTGCTCCCCTGCTTTAGTTGTCCCCAATGTCAGCGCGAATATTACTCTCTCTGCAAGCAGTATCAGTTTGTCGGTTCGCGCAGCGAAGGCGGAAATGCGCAGTACGTGGTGGTTAAACGCGCCAACCTGTTCCGTCTGCCGGATCAGATGCCGATTGATGACGGCGCGTTTATTGAACCGATTACCGTCGGTCTGCACGCCTTTCATCTGGCGCAGGGCTGCGAAGGGAAAAACGTGATTATTATTGGCGCAGGCACGATTGGCCTGCTGGCGCTACAGTGCGCCCGCGAACTGGGCGCCAAAAGTATTACGGCTATTGATATCAACCCGCAGAAGCTGGAGCTGGCAAAAACGCTCGGCGCAACGCACGTCTTTAACAGTAAGGAGATGAGCGGCAAACAGATTCAAACGGCGCTGGAAGAGATTCAGTTCGACCAGTTGGTGCTGGAAACCGCCGGCACGCCGCAAACCGTGGCGCTGGGTATTGAGGTCGCCGGACCGCGCGCGCAGCTGGCGCTGGTGGGCACGTTGCACCATGATTTGACGCTGCCTTCCGCCACCTTTGGCCAGATTCTCCGTAAAGAGCTGACTATCGTTGGTAGCTGGATGAATTACTCCGGTCCGTGGCCGGGAGAAGAGTGGCAAACGGCGGCTCGGCTGCTGACGGAAAAACGCATTCAGCTTGCCCCGCTTATCGCCCACATCGGCGATGCCGAAAGCTTTGCCCGCGAAGTCCAGGCGCTCAACGGCGCGCCGATGCAGGGGAAAATCCTGCTTAAACTCTCCTGACCGCCTGAGCCAGCAATCTGCGCTGGCTCACATAACCTTTCGAAAATTATCGTTCAACTTTCATTATCCTTCGATTACACTAAGATCAGTTAATTATCAGGCAAATTAATATGAACTCATTCGAGCGAAGGAACAAAATTGTCGAAATGGTCAATACGCAGGGTAGCGTATTGGTGCTGGACCTTTCGAATCTCTTTGGCATCTCCGAAGTGACTATCCGGGCCGATCTCCGCTTGCTGGAGGAAAAGGGATTACTCACCCGCTTTCACGGCGGCGCCGCGAGGCCCGGCAGCAATTTAACCGAAGGAGATAGCCAGGAAGTGGTGCTGGAAGAGCGTTATCAACTGGCCAGCGACCCGAAAAAGCGAATAGCCCAGGCCGCGGCGGCAATGATTAGCGAAGGCATGACGGTGATCCTGGATAGCGGCAGCACCACCCTGCTGATTGCCGAGGCGCTGGTACGTATGACCAATATTACGGTGATTACCAATAGCTTACCCGCAGCGTTTACGCTTTCAGAAAATAAAGATATCACCCTGGTGGTGTGCGGTGGCACCGTGCGCCACAAAACGCACTCGATGCACGGCACCATCGCTGAACGCTCGCTTCAGGGCATCAGCGCCGATCTCATGTTCGTCGGCGCGGACGGTATCGACACCACCAACGGCATCACGACCTTCAACGAAGGCTACTCCATCAGCGGCGTCATGGCAGCCGCTGCGCATAAAGTCGTTGCCGTGCTGGATGCCAGCAAATTTAATCGTCGCGGCTTCAACCAGGTTCTGCCGATGGAAAAAATAAACTGCGTGATTACCGATGACGGGATTAGCGGGGAATATCTCGCTGAGTTAAAAAACACACCCATTGAGTTACAAATCGTCTAGACAACCCGGCAGATATTAAACATCTGCCTTTTGTCACTTGATAAATATTATAAAAACAAAATCTATAAAAATAGCTTGCTAACCGGTACGTTCATGAATTCATTTTTAATAAAATCAGTTCATAAACCCATTGCTGAAAACTTTTATTTAAACGTAAATTAAGCACATTTAACTTTACAGCGGATTACCATAAATACAATCCTAAAACCCACCTCATCCAATATGAATTCATAAAAAGTTCAATATAATCTTCGTCGTGATGATTTATGAAAAAAGCTTAATCACCATAAAAGATGTTTTCCAAAAAAAATACATGGATGAGGTAAAAAATGAATGTAATTGCAAAGTCCGTTGCAGTTGGATTACTGGCAATGGCTGCAGGCAGCGCCTGGGCAAGCGATGGTACTATTGAATTCACGGGTGAAATCACCACCTCTACCTGTGAATTCGCTAACGGCGATACGGTAAATGTTGAACTGGGCCATTACTCTAATACCCAGTTTAAAACCGTAGGCGACAAATCACCGACTACCCCGTTCACCATTCCGCTGACCAATTGCCCAACTGAAGCCTGGAAACATGTTGATGGCAGCGAAAGCAAGTCGTTCCAGCTCTGGCTGGAAACGCGTAATGGCGGTACTACGGGCGCAAATAACGATCTGGTTGCAGTAACGGGTTCGGCCACGCCTGCGACCGGCGTCGGTATTCGCATCGACCGCGCTTCCGACGGAGCCCAGCTGGCGCTCAATAAACTGAACGACACCCCGGTCACTTTTGATATCACGGGTGAACAAACGGACGTCAATCTGCAGGCTTACTACGTCTCTACCGTTGAATCTTCGGCCATCACCGCCGGGGAAGCGAACGCTTCCGTCGACGTTACCATCGATTATCGTTAATTCTCACGTTGTGCTTTTACCCACCATATGGTGGGTAAAACTTTTTATTGGAGCCGCAGGATGAAAGGGAAAACCCTAGTAGCATTGGCCTTGTTGCTTGGAGGATGGGTCAGCCAAAGCCTGGCCGGCGGGATCGTTCTGCAAACCACGCGGGTGATTTACGACGCCAGTAAAAAAGAGGCCGCCCTGCCCGTTGCCAATCACAGCAGCAAAATGCCCTATTTATTGCAATCATGGATTGATAATCCGCAAGGAACAATCCGCGGGCCGTTTATTATGACCCCGCCGCTGTTTCGCCTGAATGCCGGCGACGACTCCTCATTGCGCATTATTAAAACCGAAGGCAATTTGCCGGAAGATAAAGAGTCGCTGTTTTACGTTAACGTGCGGGCTATTCCGGCCCAATCGAAAAGTGAAGCGGAAAAAACCAACGCGCTGACCCTGGTATTTAAAACCAGAATAAAGCTTTTCTATCGCCCGGCGCATCTTAAAGGCGCCCCGCAGGATGCGTGGAAATCTATACAATATAAGAGAACGAATAATACCTTAGATATCTATAACCCATCCGCCTATTACGTGGTATTTGCCGGCATCGCATTGGGTAAAACAGATTTAACCAATCAGGTTGACTATATCGCTCCCGGCGAGCACAAACAAATTCCGCTACCTGCCGCATCGGGTAATACCGTGCAGTGGGCCGCCATCAATGACTATGGCGGTACCACGGCAAAAGAAACTCGGGTACTGCAATAACGCTTACGCAGGCAAGACGTAAATAACAATAAATAACGGATACGGGCAATCAGGGAATGCAAAGCAACACCACAGGGAAAAAAAACGTGCTGGCGCTTAAAAGCCTTGCTTACAGGGTCAGGCACGCTTTGCCGATGATGCTGGCCGGCAGCGGCCTGATATGCCATGTCGCGCAGGCCGATGACTTTTATTTCGATCCTTCGCTGCTGGAAACCAACAAAAGCGGCCTGCAAACGGTAGATCTATCAGCCTTCTCTCAGGACAGCGCCCAGCTACCCGGCGAGTATATCGTTGATATTTATATTAATAATAAGAAGCTGACGCAGCGTAAAATCCCGTTTGTCGCCGGAGATAACCACCAGCTTATCCCCCAGTTTACCGTCGGCCAGCTGCGCGAGCTGGGCTTTAAAGTTGATGAGATCCCGGCGCTGGCGAAGCTGGACGATGCAGCAAAAGTCACCAACCTCGCGCAAACGGTGCCGAACAGCAGCAGCGAGCTGGATCTCAACCACGGTAAGCTGAACATGAGCGTACCGCAAATTATGCTCTACCGCGATGCCAGAGGCTATGTTGACCCCTCCCGCTGGGACAATGGCATCCCGGTGCTGTTCACCAACTATAACTTTACCGGTTCAGAGAGCCGCTACGACGGCGGCGAGCGCAGCAGGCGCCAGTATCTGAACATGCAGAACGGCGCCAACCTCGGCCCGTGGCGGCTGCGCAACTACTCGACCTGGACGCACAACAGCGACACTTCGCAGTGGGACAGCATTAATACCTGGCTGCAGCGGGATATCAAAAGCCTCAAATCGCAGCTGGTGATGGGCGAAAGCGCGACTGACGGCAGCGTGTTCTCCAGCTATCAGTTTACCGGCGCGCGGCTCTATTCCGATGACAGCATGCTGCCTAACAGCCAGCGCGGCTTTGCGCCGACGATCCGCGGGATCGCTAACTCCAGCGCTATCGTGACGGTTCGTCAGAACGGTTACACCATTTACCAGAGCACCGTGCCTGCCGGCGCTTTCGAGATCAACGATCTGTATCCCTCCTCATTCAGCGGCGATTTAGACGTGACGATTGAAGAGGCTGACGGCACCACGCGCCATTTTGTACAGCCGTTCTCCTCCCTGCCGATGATGCAGCGGCCGGGGCATCTCAAATATAGCGTCACCGCCGGGCGCTTTCGGGCGGCAGGCTCGGAGGACAGTAAAGAACCGGAGTTCATTGAAACTACGGGGATTTACGGCCTGAGTAACACCTTTACGCTGTACGGCGGCCTGACGGGCTCCGAGGATTACCAGGCGTTAACTCTGGGTATCGGCGGTACGCTGGGAGAGTTTGGCGCCCTGTCGATGGATATTGGCCGGGCGGATACCCGCTTTGATAACGGCGACAGCGATTCCGGCTACAGCTGGCGCACCCAGTACATTAAAGATATTCCAGAGACCGGCACCAATCTATCGCTGGGCTATTACCGCTATACCAGCACTGGCTACTTCACGTTCTCAGATGCCAACCAGCGGGATATCGACGCCGGCGATCGGCAGAGCAGCGAAATCCAGTTCAGCATTAATCAGAATCTGTTTACCGGCGTCAGTTTTTACGCTTCCGGTTCGCAGCAGGAATACTGGGACAAAGGGCAGAAGGACAAAAACCTGTCGATTGGCCTTAGCGGCAACCTGTGGGGTGTCAGCTATAACGTCAGCGGCCAGTTTACCGATTATGCCGATCGCGACAGCGATCGTTCGCTGTCCATCAGCCTCAGCGTACCGCTGGACCGCTGGCTGCCGCACGCTAACGCCAACTGGCGGATCACCAGCCAGAAGGATCAAGCGACCCAGCATGAAGTCGGAATCAACGGCTCCCTACTGGAAGATAGCCGTCTGAGCTACAGCCTGAAACAGCGTCAGAGCGAGAATAACGACAGCAACGGCAGCAGCCTCTATGGCAGCTATCGTTCCGCCTACGGCACCGTCAACGCCGGTTACGATTACAGTTCCGATAACCGCCAGATGAGCTATGGCCTGGCCGGCGGCATCGTGGCGCACAGCCACGGCGTCACCTTGTCGCAGCCGCTGGGTAACGCCTTTGCGCTGATTGATGCCGATGGCGCCTCTGGTATACGCGTCAAAAACTATCCCGGAATCGCTACCGACTACTTCGGCTATGCCGTGATCCCCTACCTGACCTCTTATCAGGAGAACCGTATCTATCTGGATACCACCATGATGCCTGACGACGTCGACGTCACCCAGACCATGAAGCTGGTGGTTCCGAGTCAGGGAGCCGCTGTGACCGCGCAGTTTAGCGCCAAAGTTGGCCAGCGCGTGCTGCTGACGCTGACCGACAGAAACGGTAAACCGCTGCCGTTTGGCGCGATGGCCAGCAGCGAAAGCCAGCAGCAGCAGAGCATTGTTGATGAAGGCGGCGTGCTCTATCTCACCGGCGTCAACGAACGGCCGCAGGCCTGGAACGTGCGCTGGGGCAATGAAGAGCATCAGCAGTGCCGATTTACGTTTAGCCTGCCCGCTAACGGCCAGCGCGCAGCCTCCGTTATTCGCGCCACGACAACATGCCGCTAAGGAACATGACACCATGAAAAACGCGATTTATCTTTTAACCGGCGGCATTGCTCTCGCCCTGTTTGCCGCAGCACCGGCACGCGCGGCGATGGGCGGCTGCGAAGCCGTAGGCGGGCCTGCTAATTTTACTACCAGCTTTGCCAATGACTGGACAAAAGAGCAAAACGTCGCCGGAACTTTAATAGACATGACCTCCGGCACCAACTCCGGCGGCAGCTATAAAATGATTTGCGACTGCCCCGCCAACACCGGGGTTAACCTCTACTATTCAGCAACCACGCCGTTAGCTCACTCCGGCTATTCCGGATTTCAAAAATTAAACGACAGCCTGAATATTAAAACGGTGATTACCGATATACCCGGCGTATCGGCGCTTACGGTTCCTACTAACATAAACTCACCGGTTAGAGGCGAAGGTTATTTTAAGGCTGCAAACGATAATGGCGTATGCAGCGGCGATCCTGAAGATCAACGCGCCGGGACATTTACCGTAGGCAGTAACGTCAGCATTACCTTTCGCGTCACGAAATCTTTTTTAGGCCGGATGGAGATCCCCAGCACGCATATTGCTACCCTCCAGTCGGCCTGGAGTAGCACCGTTAATTATGCAAAAAACGTCTACAAAGATATTGCCGATATTTATCTCGAGGGCAGCATCACCGTTCCGCAAAGCTGTAAGATTAACGAAGGCGATGTCATTCGGGTCGACCTTGGGCAAATCAGCGCCTCAAAATTCACCACTAAGGACCACATGCCTGACGGATATACGCCTGTAAGGTTTGATATTGTCTACGATTGCGGGGATACATCCTTGTTTGGACAAAATGACTATATCAGTCTGGCTGTTCAGGGTGAAGACATCGCCGATCAGTACACATTAGCCGCCCGCCGTAGAGAATCAGATAATGTCGCGGATATTGGGATCCATATAAATAACCTTACCGCGGGGGCAGGTCTTATCACCGTTACAGGAGACTCTGGTATGACTTTAGCTGATTCGGCAGGCGTTCTCCATATGCGGGCATACCCCATTAATCTGGTCGGAGGGGCCCTACAGCCAGGGCCTTTCCGTACCTCTGCAACCCTCACCGCAACGGTTAGATAGCCAAGTCCGCCTTTCCTGACGCGCTATCAGGAAGGCGGTAATTCGCAGTATTACCCCTGCTGCTCCAGAGCATACTTATACAGCGCGTTTTTCTTCACGCCGTGAATTTCTGCGGCCAGGGCAGCGGCTTTTTTCAACGGTAGCTCGGCCTGCAGCAGGGCCAGCGTGCGCAGCGCCACCGCCGGCAGCGCCTCTTCCTGCGCTTTAAAACCCTCGACGATGAGCACCATCTCGCCTTTACGGCGGTTTTCATCTTCTTTCACCCATGCCAGCAGCTCGCCGATGGGCGCGCCGTGAATCGATTCCCAGGTTTTGGTTAGCTCTCGCGCCAGCACCACGTAGCGGGACTCGCCCAGTACCGTGCAGATATCTTCCAGGCTTTCCAGCAGGCGGTGGGTCGATTCATAGAAGATAATGGTGCGCGGCTCTTCTTCCAGCGCCTTCAGCGTATCGCGACGCCCTTTAGACTTCGCAGGCAGAAAACCTTCGTAGCAGAAACGATCCGACGGCAGCCCCGCCGCGCTCAGCGCCGCAATCGCCGCGCAGGGGCCGGGCAGCGGCACCACGCGGATATTGGCCTCGCGGCAGGTGCGCACCAGATGGTAACCGGGATCGTTAATCAGCGGGGTTCCGGCATCGGAAACCAGGGCGATGTTTTGCCCCTCTTTTAGCTTCGCCACCAGCGTTTCCGCTTTTTGCTGCTCGTTATGGTCATGAAGCGCAAATAACCGGGCGTTAATCGCAAAATGCTGCAGCAGCAAACCGGTATGGCGGGTATCCTCGGCCGCAACTAAATCAACGGCTTGCAACACTTCCAGCGCGCGTTGCGTGATATCAGACAGATTCCCTATCGGAGTGGGCACAATATAGAGCTGTCCCTGAGAATTATCTGCTGATTCGTGTTGTTTCATTGTCTCGTCCGTATTGCCGAATTAATATTGAGCATTGAGCCAAAAAAATATCACTGGACACATATGGTACCGTCAACATTTCTTCGTTCTAAACCCGTGCGTTGTCTGCCCGTACTGCTGGCCGCTCTGATCTTTGCCGGCTGCGGCACCCACACCCCGGACCAAAGCACGGCGTATTTGCAGGGTACGGCACAGGCAGACTCCAGTTACTATCTGCAACAGATGCAGCAAAGCTCGAATGATAGCAAGACCAACTGGCAATTACTCGCCATTCGTGCACTGCTGAAAGAAGGTAAGAAACCGCAGGCCGTTGAGCTGTTCAACCAGCTGCCGTCCGGTCTTAACGCTGCGCAAAGTCGCGAACGGTCGTTGCTGGCGGTAGAAGTGAAGCTGGCGCAGAACGACTTCCAGGGCGCGCAGGCGCTGCTGAGCAAACTCGATCCGGCAAGCTTTGAGCAGAACCAGCTGCCGCGCTACTGGCAGGCGCAAATTGACGCCAGCCAGGGGCAGCCTTCGCTGAACCTGCTGCGGGCCCTGGTCGCTCAGCAGCCGCTGCTGAGCCTGGCCGCGCAAAAGCAGAAGAACATCGACGCGACCTGGAAAGCGCTCACCGCGATGACCAAAGATCAGGCCTACGCGCTGGTGATTAACGCCGACGAGAACGTTCTGCAGGGCTGGCTGGACCTGCAGCGCATGTGGTTTGATAACCGCAGCGATCCGACAATGCTCAAAGCAGGCATCAAAGACTGGCAGACCCGCTATCCGCAAAACCCGGGCGCGAAAATGCTGCCGACGCAGCTCGTCAATATGCAAAACTACCAGGCCGCATCGACCAATAAAATCGCGCTGCTGCTGCCGCTTAACGGTCAGGCGGCCATTTTTGGCCGGACTATCCAGCAGGGCTTTGAAGCGGCGAAAAACGGCGCGCCTGCCGTTTCCGGAAGCGCGGTGCCCGCCCAGGTCGCCCAGGCGGCGAATGTTGCCGATAGCGCAGTGGTAAGCCCGTCGCAGGCGGAAGTAACCGATCTGACGGCGACGAACAGCGCTCAGGCGCCAGTACAAACGCCAGCTGCCGACCAGGCGCAAGCTCAGGCGCCGGTCACCGCACCGGAGGCGACATCCGCCCCGGCGCCGGAGACCACCAGCCAGCCGGTACAGGCACCGCAGACTCAGGCTGTGTCCGCCACCCCGGCTAACCCGGCCGCCGAGCTGAAAATCTATGACACCACCACGCAACCGATGAGCCAGCTACTGGCTCAGGTACAGCAGGACGGCGCGACCATCGTCGTCGGCCCGCTGCTGAAAGATAACGTCGAACAGGTCATCAAGAGCAATACCTCGCTGAACGTGCTGGCGCTCAACCAGCCGGAGAAAATCGAAAACCGGGTTAATATCTGCTATTTCGCCCTCTCTCCGGAAGACGAAGCTCGCGACGCGGCGCACCACATACACGATCAGGGTAAACAAACTCCGCTGCTGCTGGTGCCGCGCGGCGCGCTGGGCGATCGCGTGGTTAATGCCTTTGCCAATGAGTGGCTGAAGCTGGGGGGCGGCACGGTACTGCAACAGCGTTTAGGTTCCACGGCCGAGCTGCGCGGCAGCGTTAACAGCGGTATTTCATTAAGCGGTACGCCGGTTTCTACCCTGCCGTCAGCGCAGGACAGCGCTCTGGGAAGCCCGAGCGATGTGCCGGTCAGCAGCACCGGCGGCGTCGACGCCGCGTACATCCTGGCGACGCCGGAACAAATTGCTTACGTCAAGCCGATGATTGCCCTGCGTAACGGTAGCCAGAGCGGCGTGACGTTGTACGCCAGCTCCCGCAGCGCCCAGGGAACCTCCGGCCCGGACTTCCGTCTGGAGATGGAAGGCCTGCAATACAGCGAAATCCCGATGCTGGCGGGAAGCAACCCGGCGCTGCAGCAGCAGGCGCTGGCCGCCGTTCGTAACGACTACTCGCTGGCGCGCCTGTACGCCATGGGCGCCGACGCCTGGTCTCTGGCCAACCACTTCTCGCAGATGCGCCAGGTGCCAGGCTTTGAGCTGAACGGCAATACCGGCGATCTTACGGCCACGCAGGATTGCGTGATCAACAGGAAACTGTCATGGCTCAAATACCAGGGTGGGCAAATCGTCGCAGCCAACTAAGTAAACAGACCGGCGATGCCTGGGAAATGCAGGCGCGCCGCTGGCTGGAGCGCCAGGGTTTGCGCTTTATCGCCGCCAACGTCCGCGAGCGCGGCGGCGAGATTGACCTCATCATGCGCGACGGTAGCGTCACCGTATTTGTCGAAGTACGCTATCGTCGCAGCGCAAGCTACGGCGATGCCGCTTCCAGCGTCACGCCGCAAAAGCAACAAAGACTGCTCAAAGCCGCGCGTCTGTGGCTCTGCCGACAGAATGGGAGCTTTGAGACTGTGGATTGCCGTTTCGATGTGGTAGCCTTCACCGGAAACGACATCCAATGGCTAAAAAACGCCTTTGGCGAATAGCGTATACCCAAAATAATTGGAGTTGCAGGACAAAGCACTTGTGCTTTGAACAGCGCTGGCGCTGGCCCCGAAGGGGCGAGACCGCAGGCCGAGTAACGCGGCAAGCGAGAAAGTCCCGATGAGCTGACTCAAGTCAGTGATTCGGGCGAACGAGCGTAGCCAACGCACAAGCAACCTGAAGTATGATGGGTAAAATGAATTAAGGGATCCCGTGCTCGACAGAATCAAAGCCTGCTTCACCGAAAGCATTCAAACCCAAATTGCAGCAGCGGAAGCACTCCCGGACGCCATCTCCCGTGCGGCTATGACGCTCGTACAATCGCTGCTGAACGGCAACAAAATTCTCTGTTGTGGTAATGGCACTTCCGCCGCCAACGCACAGCATTTTGCTGCCAGCATGATTAATCGTTTCGAAACTGAACGCCCTGGTTTACCCGCCATTGCACTAAATACCGATAATGTGGTCTTAACCGCAATTGCCAACGATCGCCTGCATGATGAAATCTATGCCAAGCAGGTGCGGGCGTTGGGACACGCCGGCGACGTACTGCTGGCGATTTCTACGCGCGGCAATAGCCGGGATATCGTGAAAGCCGTGGAAGCGGCGGTCACCCGCGATATGACTATCGTGGCGTTAACCGGTTATGACGGCGGTGAACTGGCTGGCCTCTTAGGGCAGCAGGACGTCGAAATCCGCATTCCCTCGCATCGCAGCGCGCGAATTCAGGAAATGCATATGCTCACCGTCAATTGTCTGTGCGATTTGATCGATAACACGCTTTTTCCACACCAGGACGATTAAGGAGAACACATGAAGGCTCTCTCGCCCCTCGCCATTCTGCTGTCTGCGCTACTGCTTCAGGGATGCGTTGCCGCAGCGGTAGTTGGCACGGCAGCGGTCGGCACCAAAGCCGCGACGGACCCGCGTACGGTAGGTACTCAGGTGGATGACAGCACGCTGGAGCTACGCGTCAACAGCGCGCTATCCAAAGATGAACAAATTAAGAAACAGGCCCGCATCAACGTGACCGCCTACCAGGGTAAAGTCCTGCTGACCGGTCAGTCTCCAACGCCAGACCTCTCCGCGCGCGCGAAGCAAATCGCAATGGGCGTAGAAGGGACAACGGAGGTGTTTAATGAAGTGCGTCAGGGCCAGCCGATCGGCTTAGGTACCGCCTCTTCGGATACCTGGATCACCACCAAAGTCCGCTCCCAGCTGCTGGGTACCGACCAGGTGAAATCCTCCAACGTGAAGGTAACAACCGAAAATGGCGAAGTGTTCCTGATGGGTCTGGTTACCGACCGTGAAGGACGCGCGGCGGCGGATATCGCCAGCCGGGTAAGCGGCGTGACTCGCGTCACCACCGCTTTTACCTATATCAAGTAAACGTTAACCCTCCCGGCTTGCGCTTTGCTGAGCCGGGCTACGGGTTCATCGCCTGCTGTAGGCCCGTAGCCCGAACAGGCGCACAGCGCCGCCTCCGGGAAGGTCATCAGCAAGCCCGGACAGGCGCGCAGCGCCGCCTCCGGGAAAGTCATCAGATTAAAGCCAGCCCGCCAACCACCGCGCCGCACAGCGCCACCAGTCCGCCAGTCAGCCACAGCGCCTTCGCCGGAAACGCTTTCCGCAGCATAATCAGTGACGGTACGCTGACAGCAGGCAGCGTAATCAGCAGCGCCAGCGCGGGCGCCACGCCCATACCTGCCAGCATCATCGTCTGCACTATCGGAATCTCCGCCGCCGTCGGAATAACAAACAGGCAGCCGGCAATCGCCATAGCAATCACCCAGAACAGCGTGTTATCCACCACCCCATCGGCATGAGGGAATAACCACACCCGCGCGGCTCCCAGCACCAGCACCGCCAGAATATAAACCGGGATAGTGTTCCAGAACAGCGTCCAGAGAGCGCGCAGCCAGCGGCTAAAGAAACCGTCCTGCACGGTTACAACCGGCTGTTCAGGCACCGAAACCGGCTGCGTCGCCGCCTCTTTTACCCATTTCTGCACCAGCGTTGCGACCACCAGCACCGTCGCCAGCCCAGCCAGCAGGCGCACCAGCGCAAACTGCCAGCCCAGCACAAAGCCCATAAACACCAGCGTCGCCGGATTGAGCAGCGGATTGCCCAGCCAGAACGCCAGCGCGCCGCCCATCGAGGCCTGCTGTTTACGCATTCCTGCCGCCACCGGCGCGGCGCAGCAGGTACACATCATGCCCGGCAGAGAGAATACGGTTCCCAGCAGCGTACCGCGAAAACGCGCCTGCCCCAGCGTGCGTAGCAGCCAGTCACGCGGGATCAGCACCTGAATCAGCGAACCCAGCAGCACGCCCAGGACCGCCGCTTTCCATACGGCCAGGAAATAGACCAGGGCGTAATCCCAGGCCGCAGCGAAAGGGTTAGCGTTACTGTTAGCAAGGATGGATTTGCCGATACTGTGCGTCTCTGCGGCGGTGAAGGCTTTGCCATAGTAGGGTTGCCATTTAACGAACCACAGACCAACGATAACGACGAGAAAAAAGAGCGCGGGCTTCCACCATTGAAACGGTGATGCCGCCTGAGATGAAGACTGACCAGCCATAGCATTCCCCGGGGAGTGTCATGATAAATTGAGGACATGAATACTACGCCTCCGGGGAAATTTTGGAAATCAGTAATCCCCCGAGCGTGCCGCCCTTTCGCGCAGCTGCGACGAAGAGAGAATTTGTACGCCCTCCTGCGTGGGCGATAGCGCCTCCGCGAGTAGCGCGCTCGCTACGTCCCGCGCCTCTATTGACTTCAGATTTCCCGGCAGCAGATTGAAAATCGGCGCAAAGAGCGTTTCGCCGGCGCGTTTTTTTTCGCGCTCGCCTATCAGCATTGACGGGCGGGCAATGGTCAGGCGCGGCCACTGCTGCGCAATCAGCGCCTCTTCCATCTCACCCTTTACACGATTATAGAAAAAGGGCGAATGCGCATTGGCCCCCATCGCGCTGACGACCAGCATATGCTGCGCGCCCAGCTTTTTTCCCACCAGCGCGGTATCAATGACCAGCGTATAATCGGCATGCACAAACGCCTCTTTGCTACCCGCTTCCCGGCGGGTAGTCCCCAGACAGCAGAAAACGATATCTATCGGATCGACAACCTGCGCCAGGGCGTCCGTTAGCTGCGGATCGTGGGGGTTAAAGACGCCGGAGATATCGGCCAGCGGCCGACGCGTCGGGGCGGCAACGGACTTAACGCCCGGCGCGTTGAGTAGCATTCGAAGTAAGTGACCGCCAACTAACCCGGTTGCCCCCGTTATCAGTACCTGACTCATCGAAACTCCTTTGCAGATTTTTCTATGTTGCGATCCCAGCCTCATGTTCCAGACTTAATACTCTACGAGGTAATTATCCATCATCATCAGGGAAATGCCTCATTCCACACCAAAACACTGGAGGAAGAATGAGTAAGAAGATAGCCGTTTTAATTACCGACGACTTTGAAGACTCGGAGTTCACCTCACCCGCGGACGCCTATCGTCTGGCCGGTCATGAGGTCGTGACGATTGAAAAACAGGCGGGGAAGAAGGTAAAAGGGAAAAAAAGGGAAGCTGAAGTCGTTATCGATAAAGCCATTGATGACGTCACCCCTGCCGACTTCGACGCTCTGCTGCTACCGGGCGGTTATTCACCGGACGCGCTGCGCGGAGACGAACGCTTTGTCACCTTCACCCGCGATTTTGTGAACAGCGGCAAACCGGTATTCGCCATCTGTCACGGTCCGCAGCTGTTGATTAGCGCCGATGTGATTCGCGGGCGTAAGCTGACGGCCGTGAAGCCTATCATCGTCGACGTGAAAAACGCCGGTGGCGAATTCTACGATCAGGAAGTGGTTATCGACAACGAGCAGCTGGTGACCAGCAGAACCCCGGACGACCTGCCGGCGTTTAATCGAGAAGCTTTACGTCTGCTCGGTGCCTGATTCACGCAGCCAGTGCAGCTTTTTACCAAAGCCCAGCGTGTTATCGGTGAACTTAAGCTCATCGGGGAGAATCTCCCAGACGGGCGCCGATAGCATGCGGGCAACCGGAAAACGGCTGACGTAACGCTTACGCATCGCCGCCTCTTCCTCCCCGGACAGGCGGCGAATTTGGCCTTTAAACTGGACGCCGCGGATCAAGGCGACGGTCTTCGGCTGGCCGTTTACCGTTCCGGCCACCCTGGCGCCTTTCCCGGTCATCTGGCCGTGGCGCGTTTTTTCATCGCTAAGCAAATAAAAGGCGACCTTTTCCGGGTCATAAACGTAAAAGGCATTGGCGCACCACAGCTCGTCATCGCGGGCGACGCACCAGGTCACGACATGCTGCTTTCCCAGCCAACGGCTGATAGCGGCGAGCGTATCCATCTTTACTCTCCAGTATGTTATGGTGCTCACACCTTAACATAGCGACCTCTGTACCGTGTGCTGGTTTCTCTATCTGATTCGTACCGCCGATAATCGCCTTTATACCGGGATTACTACCGATGTCTCACGCCGCTTTTGCCAGCACCAGGACGGCAAAGGCGCGAAAGCGCTGCGTGGTAAGGGAGAGCTTCAGCTGGCCTTCAGCCAGGAAGTTGGTGAACACTCACTAGCATTACGGCTGGAGTATCGTATCAAGCAGCTAACGAAGCGCCAGAAAGAGCGCCTCGTTGCCGGAGACGGTTCGTTTGAGGCGCTGCTGGAAAGCCTCAGAAGCGGTTAAAGTGGTCGCTGTATTCGACCAGCCCGCTGACGCCATCAAGGGCGTTATCGGCCAGGCGGTGAACCTGGAAAGCATCCGCGCTATCCGGCCAACGGCAGTGCAGATTAAAACGCGCTGCGGGTTCAAAGCCCAGACGACCATAAAGCGCCGGATCGCCAAGGGTGACAACAGCGGCATAGCCAAACTCGTTCAGTGAATCGAGCCCTTCATAGACCAGCTGACGACCGATGCCCTGACCGCGGTAGCTTTCATCGACCGCCAGCGGAGCCAGTCCAACCCACTGCAGCTCTTCGCCTTCAACGGCAACCGGGCTAAAGGCCGCATAGCCCACGACCTGACCTTCGTCATCCGTCGCCACCACGCCCAGCGTGATCAGGCCATCTTCACGTAGGCTGTGCACCAGCTGCGCTTCCGCATCGCTGCCGAAGGTACGACGCAATAGCGCGTCGATTCCCGGTGCATCAATCCCAATTTCTACTCGAATCAGCATGCCTCACCTACCGATGTCTGTTCAGGTTTCTGCGGGCCTTTCAGGCCTGCTTCAACAAAGTCCGCCAGCTGCAGCAGCATAATACGCAGCGCCTTGGGCATCTGCTCCAGCTCAATGGCATCCATCAGGTTTTTTACATAAAGACCCAGCTCGGTATCGCCTTCGATAACCAGGCGACGCTGGAAGAACAACGTATCCGGATCCTGCTTGCGCGCCGCAATCATCAGCAGGTCGCTGGCGTCGGCGCTAAAGCTGACGTCCGCTTCAGCCTCCGGGCTGACCACCAGACGGCCGTTAATCACCGAGGTATACCACAGCAGGCCGATATCACGCACATGAATACTTAACCAGCGCCCCTCGAGAAAATCCAGTTCCCCATCCGCCAGCGCCTGGCGAAACTGCCAGCTTAATACTTGTTCCAGCACCTGGCGCTTGAGGGCAAAAGGCGCCAGCTTAACCGGCACGCTTATTAACGACGGGCCAAAGTGAACCAGTTGGGAACGCAGTTTATCCAACACAAGCTTTACTCCATGAATGCAATAGTTCCTCTATTGTGCCATATCAAATAAACGACATAGCGGCGTAAATCAACAAAATCACAATGTCGGGCCGCTGGTATTGATCCCGCCAATACGCTTTTAACTGCCTCAAATCAAAAATTGTCACCAGAAGGTTAACTAAAATCCCAGCTCATTAACCATCCAGCGTCCCTGACGGGCCGCGTTTTTCAGGAAAAATTATGGAGCTGCTCTGCCCAGCCGGTAACCTTCCGGCGCTTAAGGCGGCCATCGAAAACGGCGCCGATGCCGTCTATATCGGGCTGAAAGATGACACCAACGCCCGCCACTTTGCCGGCCTTAATTTCACCGAAAAGAAACTGCAGGAAGCCGTCAGCTTTGTGCACCAGCATCGTCGTAAACTGCATATTGCCATCAATACCTTCGCGCATCCTGATGGCTATGCCCGCTGGCAGCGCGCGGTAGATATGGCGGCCCAGCTGGGCGCCGACGCGCTGATCCTCGCCGATATCGCAATGCTGGAGTATGCCGCCGAGCGCTACCCGCACATCGAGCGTCACGTTTCCGTTCAGGCCTCGGCCACTAACGAAGAAGCGGTAAAATTTTATCATCGCAACTTTGACGTCGCCCGCGTGGTGCTGCCGCGCGTACTGTCGATTCACCAGGTCAAACAGCTGGCCCGCGCCACGCCGGTGCCGCTGGAGGTCTTCGCCTTCGGCAGCCTGTGCATTATGGCGGAAGGCCGCTGCTATCTTTCCTCTTATCTGACCGGCGAATCACCGAATACCGTCGGCGCCTGTTCGCCGGCACGCTTCGTGCGCTGGCAGCAAACGCCGCAGGGACTGGAATCACGCCTTAACGAAGTGCTGATCGACCGCTATCGAGATGGTGAAAATGCCGGCTATCCCACCCTCTGTAAAGGGCGGTATCTGGTCGACGGCGAGCGCTACCACGCACTGGAAGAGCCCACCAGCCTGAACACCCTGGAGCTGCTGCCGGAGCTGATGGCGGCAAATATTGCCTCGGTCAAAATCGAGGGCCGCCAGCGCAGTCCGGCGTACGTCACCCAGGTGGCGAAAGTCTGGCGTCAGGCGATCGATCGCTGCAAAGCCGATCCGCAAAACTTCGTGCCGCAGTCCGCGTGGATGGAGACCCTCGGTTCGATGTCCGAAGGGACGCAAACCACCCTTGGCGCCTATCACCGTAAATGGCAGTGAGAACAGCAATGAAATATTCATTAGGGCCGGTGCTTTATTACTGGCCAAAAGAGACGCTGGAAGATTTTTACCAGCAGGCAGCCAGCTGCAGCGCGGACACGATTTATCTCGGCGAAGCGGTATGCAGCAAACGCCGCGCCACCAAAGTCGGCGACTGGATCGAGATGGCGAAAGCGCTGGCGGGAAGCGGCAAACAGGTAGTGCTTTCCACCCTCGCGCTGGTGCAGGCGTCCTCGGAACTGGGCGAACTGAAGCGCTATGTCGATAACGGCGAATTTCTGATTGAAGCCAGCGATCTCGGCGTCGTTAACCTGTGCGCGGAACGTAAACTGCCGTTCGTCGCTGGCCATGCGCTCAACTGCTACAACGCCGTCACCCTGCGTCTGCTGCTTAAGCAAGGTATGGTGCGCTGGTGTATGCCGGTCGAGCTTTCCCGCGACTGGCTGGCGAACTTGCTGACCCAGTGCGACGAACTGGGCATTCGCAACCAGTTTGAGGTAGAGGTGCTGAGCTACGGCCATCTGCCGCTGGCCTACTCCGCCCGTTGCTTTACCGCCCGTTCGGAAGACCGACCCAAAGACGAGTGCGAAACCTGCTGCATTAAATATCCTAACGGGCGCGACGTGCTCTCACAGGAGAACCAGCAGGTATTCGTCCTCAACGGCATTCAGACCATGAGCGGCTACGTCTATAACCTCGGGAATGAGCTGAGCACCATGCACGGGCTGGTGGATATGGTCCGCCTGTCGCCGCTGGGCATCGAGACCTTTGCGATGCTGGACGCCTTCCGGGCAAATGAGAACGGCTCTGCGCCGCTACCGCTGACGGCGAACAGCGACTGCAACGGCTACTGGCGGCGGCTGGCCGGACTGGAACTGCAGAGCTGATTAACCGCTCACTTTGTTAATGGCTATCGCTGCTTTTTAATGCACTATTAAAGATGCAGCTTTTCTGGCAGGCGTATCGCGGATGCGCCAGGCTGGAAGAAGACCTTCAATCTGATGACGATGCTGTAGCAAAGTGAGCCTTTATGACTGACAAATCTGTTTCATTCTCGGTGCTCGACCTGGCGCCAATCCCGCAAGGATCTTCCGCAAAGGAAGCTTTCTCCCACTCTTTAGATCTGGCGCAGCTGGCGGAAAAACGCGGTTATCATCGCTACTGGCTGGCCGAACACCATAATATGGTCGGTATTGCCAGCGCCGCGACCTCGGTGCTGATTGGCTATCTTGCCGCCCATACCACCACTCTGCATCTGGGCTCCGGCGGCGTGATGCTGCCTAACCATTCGCCGCTGGTGATTGCCGAGCAGTTCGGCACGCTCAATACGCTCTACCCCGGTCGTATCGATCTCGGCCTTGGGCGCGCGCCAGGTAGCGATCAGCCGACCATGCGCGCGCTGCGTCGCCATATGAGCGGCGATGTTGATAACTTCCCGCGCGATGTCGCGGAGCTGGTGGACTGGTTCGACGCCCGCGATCCTAATCCGCACGTACGGCCGGTTCCCGGCTATGGCGAGAAGATACCTGTCTGGCTGCTCGGCTCAAGCCTTTACAGCGCTCAGCTGGCGGCGCAGCTGGGGCTGCCGTTCGCCTTTGCCTCGCACTTCGCGCCGGATATGCTCTTCCAGGCCCTGCACCTCTACCGCACCCACTTCCAGCCGTCAGAACGGTTAGAGAAGCCGTATGCGATGGTATGCATTAACATTATTGCCGCCGATAGCGACAGAGATGCGGAATTTCTGTTTACGTCCATGCAGCAGGCGTTCGTCAAACTGCGCCGGGGCGAGACCGGACAACTGCCGCCGCCGGTGCAAAATATGCATCAGCTGTGGTCCGCTTCAGAGCAGTACGGCGTTCAGCAGGCGCTGAGCATGTCGCTGGTCGGCGATAAAGCGAAAATCCGCCACGGGCTGGCATCGATCCTACGGGAGACCCAGGCTGATGAGATCATGGTTAACGGCCAAATCTTCGATCATCAGGCGCGCCTGCATTCATTTGATTTGGCGATGCAGGTGAAAGAAGAGCTGATCGGGTAGTGAGCAATGCGGCATTTTTGCCGCATTTTCAATTATTGATAGGTGGGTAATACGTTAAAGCTTGAGAGGAAATGCACGATAACGTTACCCAGCCCAAACAGCAGCACCAAAGCGATCATCGGCTTTCCACCCCAAACGCGAAACAATGGGCTGCCAAAACGTTTACGCGATGCGCGAGCCAGCAGCGCCGGTACAATTGCCGCCCAGATCGTCGCGGCCAGACCTGCATAGCCGATCGCATAGAGGAATCCGTTCGGCCACAGCAAGCCTCCCGCCATCGGCGGAACGAAGGTCAGTACCGCTGTTTTAAAACGTCCCAGCGCGGAGTCATCGAAGCCGAACAGATCCGCCAGATAATCAAACAGCCCCAGCGTTACGCCAAGGAATGAACTGGCAACGGCAAAGTTCGAAAAGATGACTAACAGCAGATCCAGGCTCCGGCTGTTCAGCACTCCGCTAAGCGCCTGGACCAGGACATCTATATTACCCCCCTTCTGCGCGATGCCGATAAATTCAGGGCGCGGGATATTGCCCATCGTCACCAGCAGCCACACCACGTACAGACCCAGCGCCAGCAGCGTACCGTAAACCAGGCATTTCACGATTGTGCGCGGATCTTTGCCGTAGTACTTCATCAGGCTCGGCACGTTGCCATGATATCCGAAAGATGCGAGACAGAACGGCAGCGTCATCAGCAGATAGGGCATATACGAGGCATTTTGTTCAGCCACGTTAAACAGCGTGGTCGGCTGGACGTGTCCCAACAGGCTGCCAAAGGTCAGAAAGAAGGTAATGACCTTAGCTCCCAGCACAATGGCCGTCATGCGGCTCACCGCTTTGGTGCTCAACCAGACGATAAACGCCACCAGTAGCGCAAAACCAAAACCAGCCGCCCTTGCCGGTACGTTCAGCGACATTTCGCTAAACGTATGGTGCAGGATCGAGCCGCTGGCGGAGATATAGGCGTAAGTCAGAATATAAAGTACAAAGGCGATCGACACGCCGTTAACCAGATTCCAGCCTTTACCGAGCAGATCTTTAGTAATGGTATCGAAGCTCGAACCAATCCGATAATTCAGGTTCGCTTCGAGGATCATCAACCCGGAATGCAGCATACAAAACCAGGTAAAAACCAGCGCCGCCAGAGACCAGAAGAACCATGCGCCGGACATTACAACCGGCAGCGAAAACATGCCCGCGCCAATAATTGTCCCGCCGATAATCACTACGCCGCCAAATAAGGACGGTCGGGTTGCCGTAGTGGTAAGTGTCGCCATTTGCCGAAATCTCCAGTCGAAAATACTTTTCTTGTTATCAACGTGACGCACTGTACCAGTACACAAGTACAAAGGAAATAAAAAAAGCCCCAATCGTTAAGATCGGGGCTGTATCGTTTACTTTACGTTAGCGGAAAGCGCTAATTATGCATCGCCACCGAAACGACGACGACCTGCGGAGTCGTCACGACGCGGCGCTGAAGCATCATCGCGGCGCGGCGCGCGGCCACCTTCGCGACGTTCACCGCTGAAACGACGACCTTCACCACGGCCGCCTTCGCGACGCTCACCGCCGAAACCACGACCTTCACGACGTTCACCGCCGCCGAAGCTACGGCCGCCTTCACGACGCTCACCGCCGCCACGACGTTCGCCGCTGCGCTCAGGGCGCGGCTGAGCATCGCCCAGCAACTGCATGTTCATCGGCTTGTTCAGGATGCGGGTACGCGTAAAGTGCTGCAGCACTTCGCCCGGCATGCCTTTCGGCAGTTCGATGGTGGAGTGAGAACCAAACAGCTTGATGTTACCAATGTAACGGCTGCTGATATCGCCTTCGTTCGCGATGGCGCCAACGATATGACGAACTTCAACGCCGTCATCACGGCCCACTTCAATGCGGTACAGTTCCATATCGCCAACGTCACGACGCTCACGCTTCGGACGATCTTCGCCACCGCGATCGCCGCGCGGGCCACGATCGTTACGGTCGCCACGACGTTCGAAACGATCGTCACGGTCGCGGAACTCGCGCTTAGGACGCATAGGCGCATCCGGCGGCAGGATCAGCGGACGTTCGCCCTGCGCCATTTTCAGCAGCGCTGCGGCCAGCGTTTCCACGTCCAGCTCTTCGCCTTCGGCAGACGGCTGGATTTTCGCCAGCAGCGCGCGGTACTGATCCAGATCGCTGCTTTCCAGCTGCTGCTGAACTTTCGCGGCAAATTTTTCCAGGCGACGTTTGCCCAGCAGCTCTGCGTTCGGCAGTTCAACTTCCGGAATGGTCAGCTTCATCGTACGTTCGATATTGCGCAGCAGACGACGCTCGCGGTTCTCAACGAACAGCAGCGCGCGGCCAGCGCGACCCGCACGACCGGTACGGCCGATACGGTGAACGTAAGACTCGGAATCCATCGGGATATCGTAGTTAACCACCAGGCTAATACGCTCAACGTCCAGGCCACGAGCCGCAACGTCGGTTGCAATCAGGATATCCAGACGACCGTCTTTCAGACGCTCCAGAGTCTGCTCACGCAGGGACTGGTTCATGTCGCCGTTCAGCGCAGCGCTGCTATAGCCGCTACGCTCCAGCGCTTCGGCCACTTCCAGGGTCGCATTTTTGGTACGAACGAAGATAATCGCCGCATCAAAATCTTCCGCTTCCAGGAAACGCACCAGCGCTTCGTTTTTACGCATACCGTAAGCAGTCCAGTAGCTCTGGCTGATGTCCGGGCGAGTCGTGACGCTGGACTGGATGCGCACTTCCTGCGGCTCTTTCATAAAGCGGCGGGTAATACGACGAATCGCTTCCGGCATGGTGGCAGAGAACAGAGCGGTCTGATGACCCTCCGGGATCTGCGCCATAATGGTTTCTACGTCTTCGATGAAGCCCATGCGCAGCATTTCGTCAGCTTCATCCAGTACCAGACCGCTCAGTTTAGAGAGATCCAGCGTACCGCGTTTCAGGTGGTCCAGCAGACGACCCGGGGTACCGACAACGATTTGCGGCCCCTGACGCAGTGCGCGCAGCTGCACGTCATAACGCTGGCCGCCGTACAGGGCAACCACGTTTACGCCGCGCATATGTTTAGAGAACTCCGTCATTGCTTCAGCAACCTGTACCGCCAGTTCGCGGGTCGGTGCCAGCACCAGAATCTGCGGTGCTCTCAGCTCAGGATCAATGTTGTTCAGCAGCGGTAAAGAGAACGCTGCGGTTTTACCGCTACCCGTCTGGGCCATACCCAGAACGTCGCGGCCGCCCAGCAGATGCGGAATGCACTCAGCCTGGATCGGAGATGGTTTTTCGTAACCCAGATCGTTAAGCGCTTCAAGGATGGGAGCCTTCAGGCCCAGATCTGCAAATGTGGTTTCGAATTCAGCCATGTAGTACGTGTGCCTCAAAATTAATGGCGGCCAGTCTACATAACTCATCGTGAAAATTTACGGTAATTTTCATTGAAAAGTGTGAACCGGCTCAAAGTAGGTGTATTAACGAACAACAACGCCCTCACCCGCTAAGGTGATGGCAATCAAAAAAGGGCTGATGTGTTCGTCAGCTATTGCTGGTCCGATTCTGCCAGGTCATCTTGCTCCTGGCCCAAGAGCGATAATTCCAACAATGCGTATCGGTGCTCAACGTAGTTATGAACGTTGTTTGCGACCGCCAGTTTGAACAGTGCCGTAGCGCTGTCCTTGTCCCCCAGACTTAGGTAGTACTTACCTAAATAGAAGTTGGTTTCACTGAGATGCTCAGCGAGCGAGGTGTTATCCGTTGCGTCTGCCTTCAGACGGTCCATTAGCTCTTTTTCGCTAATGTCGCCAAGGTAGAACCCGACAATGTTCCATCCCCATTGTTCTTTGTCCGACTTGTTTAAGCGCTGTCTCAGTGCTTCAAGCGCCCGCTTCTCATCGAGCTGACGCTCGGCGAGATAAAGCCACAGGCTTCGGAAAGGATCATTGGGATCGTCTTGATAAAACGCCAGCAGATCATCTTGCGCTAACTTAGCACGACCGCCGTAATACAGAGCGATGCCGCGATTTAAGTGCGCGTAGTTGTAAGTTGGATCAAGCTCAAGTACAGAATCAAACGCTTCATAGGCAGCATCAAAATTGCCTGCCTGCGTTAAATAAATGCCTAAGTAATTGAATACTTCAGGCATATCCGGTCGGATTGCCAGCGCTTGTGAAAAATCATTTCGCGCTAATGCCCTCAGACCGAGACTATCATACAACACTCCGCGCTCATATAAAAGCTGTGCGCGTTCGTCATCGGTTAAAGCCCGACTGGCAAGAATTTGTTCCATGCGCGCCAGAATCACTTCCTGCTGCAAAGTCGGTTGCAATGGCACCGCGAGGACTGCGTCCTTACGCCAGGCAGAGTTGCTGCATCCTGCCAGCGTGAGAGCTGTCGCCACGAAACACCAGCGCAAAAAAGGCTTCATTTCCCACTCCCGAAGACAACGATTGGATGAACGTCCAGTTCCCCGGCTGCAAACAGGGCTTCCTGCCCGCAATGCGCCCTCCGCAATGCGGAGGGCAAACGGCAACCTTACTCGCCCTGCTGTTCGGCAGCCGGAGCTTCCGGCGCAGCCGCAGGCTGAGTTTGTTCAGTTGCTTCTTTGATGCTCAGACGGACACGGCCCTGACGGTCAACTTCCAGAACCTTAACCGGCACTTCCTGACCCATCTGCAGATAGTCGGTCACTTTCTCAACGCGCTTGTCGGCGATCTGAGAGATGTGAACCAGACCCTCTTTACCGCCGCCAATGGCAACGAATGCGCCAAAGTCAACGATGCGGGTCACTTTACCGTTATAGATACGGCCAACTTCGATCTCAGCGGTGATCTCTTCGATACGACGAATCGCGTGCTGCGCTTTGTCGCCATCGGTTGCTGCGATTTTGACGGTACCGTCATCTTCGATTTCGATAGTGGTGCCGGTTTCTTCGGTAAGCGCGCGAATAACGGAGCCGCCTTTACCGATAACGTCTTTAATTTTGTCCGGGCTGATCTTGATCGTGTGAATACGCGGTGCGAACTCAGAGATATCGCCGCGCGGCGCATTAATCGCCTGTTCCATCACGCCCAGGATGTGCAGACGCGCACCTTTAGCCTGGTTCAGAGCAACCTGCATGATCTCTTTGGTGATACCTTCAATTTTGATATCCATCTGCAGAGCAGAGATACCTTCACGGGAACCCGCAACTTTGAAGTCCATATCGCCCAGGTGATCTTCATCGCCCAGAATGTCAGACAGTACGACGAAGTTGTCGCCTTCTTTCACCAGACCCATTGCGATACCCGCAACGGCGGCTTTCACCGGCACACCTGCGTCCATCAGCGCCAGAGAAGCGCCACAAACGGAAGCCATGGAGGAGGAACCGTTCGATTCGGTGATTTCAGAAACCACGCGTACGGTGTACGGGAACTCTTCGATAGTCGGCATCACGGCCAGTACGCCGCGCTTAGCCAGACGACCGTGACCGATTTCACGACGCTTCGGAGAGCCGACCATTCCCGTTTCGCCTACGGAGTACGGAGGGAAGTTATAGTGGAACAGGAAGGAGTCAGTACGCTCGCCCATCAGCTCATCGATATTCTGCGCGTCACGTGCGGTGCCCAGGGTCGCGGTAACCAGCGCCTGAGTTTCACCACGGGTAAACAGTGCTGAACCGTGGGTACGCGGCAGAACGCCGGTACGAACGTCCAGACCACGAATCATATCTTTTTCACGACCATCGATACGCGGCTCACCGGCCAGTACGCGGCTACGCACCACGTTTTTCTCGATTGCGTGCAGGATTTCGCCCAGTTCGTTAGCGTCCAGGGTTTCATCTTCCGCAACCAGGGTCGCGATAGTTTCGGATTTGATCACGTCAACCTGAGCATAACGCTCCTGTTTGTCGGTGATACGGTACGCATCGCTCAGGCGAGATTCAGCCAGCGCAGCGACACGCGCGTTCAGCGCGGCATCAACCACTTCCGGCTGCCAGTCCCAACGCGGTTTACCGGCTTCTTTCACCAGGTCGTTGATGTTCTGAATAACAACCTGCTGCTGGTCGTGACCAAACACGACCGCGCCCAGCATCTGGTCTTCGCTCAGCAGTTCAGCTTCGGATTCAACCATCAGTACTGCGGCTTCGGTACCCGCAACAACCAGATCCAGTTTGCTGGACTTCAGCTCTTCCTGGGTCGGGTTCAGCACGTACTGGTCATTAATATAACCCACGCGCGCGGCGCCAATTGGGCCGTTAAACGGAATACCGGACAGAGACAGCGCAGCGGAAGCGCCGATCATCGCGACGATATCCGGGTTAACCTGTGGGTTAACGGAAACGACGGTCGCAATAACCTGAACTTCGTTAACGAAGCCTTCCGGGAACAGCGGGCGAACCGGGCGGTCAATCAGACGCGCAATCAGGGTTTCGCCTTCGCTCGGACGGCCTTCACGACGGAAGAAACCACCCGGGATTTTACCAGCAGCGTAAGTACGCTCCTGATAGTTAACGGTCAGCGGGAAGAAATCCTGGCCTGGCTTCGCTTTTTTCTGGCCGACTACGGTAACGAATACCGCGGTGTCATCCATGCTAACCATAACGGCGGCAGTTGCCTGGCGCGCCATCATGCCGGTCTCCAGCGTTACGGTATGTTGGCCGTACTGGAATTTACGAACGATCGGATTAAGCAAAATTCTATCCTTTTATCTATAGATGATGTCAAATCCACGATAAGACATCGTATGACCCGATCTTCTGCATCCTCGCGACTAATGACAACCTTTACCCGCCCCTGCGAGTCAAGCCTCTCATTAGCCGCGCGAACCTCTGCATGAAGATCATTAATAGCAACAATACATGAGTTTTTAATGAATTGCTGCCGCCCGGTCGAAAAAAGGGGCCGTGAGGCCCCTTCTTCTGAAACTCGCAGAATTAGCGACGCAGACCCAGACGCTCGATCAGCGAAGAGTAACGTGCAACATCTTTACGTTTCAGGTAGTCGAGCAGTTTACGACGCTGAGAAACCATGCGCAGCAGACCACGACGGCTGTGGTGATCTTTTTTGTGCTCTGCAAAGTGACCCTGCAGGTGGTTGATCTGTGCAGTCAGCAGTGCAACCTGAACTTCAGTAGAACCGCTGTCGTTTTCGCCACGACCGAACTCAGAAACGATTTTTGCTTTAGCTTCAACGCTTAGAGACATTTTCGAACTCCAAAATTAAAAGAAAGAAAGGGTGCCGATCTCTAATTCAGCAACCCCTGATATAACGCTCGCAAATGTTAAAACACTTTGGCGGACGTTAAGCGGCGATATTCTACTCGCAGCAGCCTTTTATCGCAAGGAAAGCGCTCAGGCAGGGTATTCAACCACCAGACGACGAGGCGCCACGCGGCCTTCATCATCGATTTCCCCCATGCCAAGAAACTTCTCGTCATCACCTTCAGTGACGCGAACCAGCCCCTGCAGCGGCGCACCCGATGTCCGCACCGGATTACCGTTTTTAAAGTAGATGGCGGAGGTTTCCGGAATATTCACCAGCGGGTAATCCGAAGCCGGGCTGTCCATCGGCATCAACAGCGGGTCCAACAGCTGGGCTGCGGGAATATCCTGCGCATTGGCTTGTTCAACCAGCGCCTGCAGCTGCTCCAGCGTCACCATCCGTTCGACGGGATATTTACTGACCGCCAGGCGACGCAGGAAAGTGACGTGCGCGCCGCATCCAAGCTTCTCGCCTAAATCATCAATAATCGTGCGAATGTAGGTGCCTTTGGAGCAATGAATTTCCAGCTCAAGCTCCGTCCCCTCATGGCGGATAAACAGCAGCTCGTAAACCGTAATCGGCCGGGATTCACGCGGTACTTCAATCCCCTGACGGGCATATTCGTACAGTTTTTTCCCCTGGTATTTCAGCGCCGAATACATCGACGGCACCTGCTGGGTTTCACCACGAAAGCCATCGAGCGCGGCTGCCAGCTGCTCAGGACTAAAAGTCAGCGGACGTTCTTCCACCACCTGGCCGTCGGCATCAGAGGTATCGGTGCGCTGGCCAAGTTTAGCAATCACGCGGTAGCGCTTGTCAGAATCAAGCAGATACTGGGAAAACTTTGTCGCTTCCCCGAGGCAAATCGGCAACATGCCGGTCGCCAGCGGATCCAGCGCTCCCGTATGCCCTGCCCGGTTAGCATTATAAAGTCGTTTAACTTTCTGCAGCACGTCGTTGCTGGATGCGCCTTGCGGTTTATCCAGCAACAGTACGCCGTGCACATCGCGACCGCGACGACGAGGACGACTCATTAGTCCTCCTTACTGTCGTCCGGGTTCACACGACGCTCATCGTCATGTTTCACCACGCTGGTCACCAGGTTCGACATGCGCATTCCTTCGACTAATGAATTGTCGTAGAAGAAGGTCAGTTCCGGCACGATACGCAGGCGCATTGCTTTGCCCAGCAGCGAGCGAATAAAACCAGACGCTTCCTGCAAAGCCTTGATGCCCGCTTTCACGGCGGCTTCGTCTTTGTCGTTCAGGAAGGTCACAAACACTTTGGCATAGGCCAGGTCGCGGGACATCTCGACGCCTGAAACCGTGGTCATCATGCCCAGACGCGGGTCTTTAATTTCGCGCTGCAGGATGATTGCGATCTCTTTTTGCATCTCCTGAGCCACGCGCTGCGGGCGACCAAATTCTTTCGCCATAATAAATTCTCCAGACAAATAAGGGGGCCACGCGGCCCCCTTTAATTTTGTATAACCGGGTGGCGCTGCGCTTCCCCGGCCTACTAAACGATTAATCGATGGTACGTTGAATCTCGATGATTTCGAACACTTCGATCATATCGCCAACGCGAACGTCGTTGTAGTTCTTAACGCCGATACCACACTCCATGCCGTTACGAACTTCGTTAACGTCATCTTTGAAGCGGCGCAGGGATTCCAGCTCGCCTTCATAGATAACCACATTGTCGCGCAGTACGCGGATTGGGTTATGACGCTTAATCGTACCTTCAGTAACCATACAGCCTGCGATGGCGCCGAATTTCGGCGATTTGAACACATCACGGACTTCGGCCAGACCAATGATCTGCTGTTTCAGTTCCGGAGACAGCATGCCGCTCATCGCTGCTTTCACTTCGTCGATCAGATGATAGATGACGGAGTAGTAGCGCAGATCCAGGCTTTCCGCGTCGATAACTTTACGTGCGGATGCATCAGCACGAACGTTAAAGCCAACCAGAATCGCGTTGGAGGCAGCGGCCAGGGTTGCGTCGGTTTCGGTGATACCACCTACGCCGGAACCGATAATCTTCACTTTCACTTCGTCAGTAGACAGTTTCAGCAAGGAGTCGGAGATCGCTTCCACAGAACCCTGCACGTCCGCTTTGAGGACGATGTTCACTTCGTGAACTTCGCCTTCGGTCATGTTGGCGAACATGTTCTCAAGTTTAGATTTCTGCTGACGAGCCAGCTTAACTTCACGGAATTTACCCTGACGATACAGCGCAACTTCACGTGCTTTCTTCTCGTCACGAACGACGGTCACTTCGTCACCGGCAGCCGGTACGCCTGACAGGCCGAGGATTTCCACCGGAATGGATGGACCCGCTTCCAGCACTTCCTGACCCAGTTCGTTACGCATCGCACGAACGCGACCATATTCGAAACCGCACAGGACGATGTCACCCTTGTGCAGCGTACCTTCGCGTACCAGAACGGTAGCAACCGGACCACGACCTTTATCCAGGAAGGATTCGATAACCGCGCCGCTCGCCATACCTTTACGAACCGCTTTCAGCTCCAGAACTTCAGCCTGCAGCAGGATTGCGTCCAGCAGTTCGTCGATGCCGGTACCCGCTTTAGCAGACACGTGGACGAACTGGCTTTCACCGCCCCACTCTTCCGGCAGAATGCCGTACTGGGACAGTTCGTTTTTAACGCGATCCGGATCCGCTTCCGGCTTATCGATTTTGTTCACCGCAACCACGACCGGCACACCCGCCGCTTTCGCGTGCTGAATAGCTTCGATGGTCTGCGGCATCACGCCGTCGTCTGCCGCCACAACCAGAACCACGATATCCGTCGCCTGAGCACCACGAGCACGCATAGAGGTGAACGCGGCGTGGCCCGGGGTATCCAGGAAGGTGATCATACCGTTGTCGGTTTCGACGTGGTAAGCACCGATATGCTGGGTAATGCCGCCCGCTTCGCCAGAGGCCACTTTCGTTGAACGAATGTAGTCCAGCAGAGAGGTTTTACCGTGGTCAACGTGACCCATGATAGTCACAACCGGTGCGCGCGGTTCCGCCGCAGCGCCGGTGTCACGGTCGCTCATTACCGCTTCTTCCAGCTCGTTTTCACGACGCAGGATAACTTTGTGGCCCATCTCTTCGGCAACCAGCTGTGCGGTTTCCTGGTCGATGACCTGGTTAATCGTCGCCATAGCGCCCAGCTTCATCATCGCTTTGATGACCTGAGAACCTTTAACGGCCATCTTGTTGGCCAGATCGCCAACGGTGATGGTTTCACCGATGATAACATCACGGTTAACCGCCTGAGCCGGCTTCTGGAAGCCTTGCTGCAGAGCCGAACCCTTACGATGTTTACCACCTTTACCGCCGCGAACGGCCGCACGGGCTTCTTCACGATCGGCTTTCGATTCAGCGTGTTTGTTGCCTTTCTTAGCCGGACGCGCTGCTTTCGCATTACGTCCACGGCCGCGACCGCCTTCAACTTCACGATCGTTATCGTCTTCAGCCTGACGCGCATGCTGAGAAGTTGTTACGTGATAGTCAGTGGTCTCTTCAGGCGTTTCTGGCGCTTCAGTCCAGTTCTTTTCGTTTTCTTGAGCCATACGGCGTGCTTCTTCCGCTACACGGCGCGCTTCTTCTTCAAGTTTGCGGCGTGCTTCTTCTTCCGATTTGCGCTTCAGCTCCGCAGCTTCGTTTTCGCGGCGTTGCTTTTCAGCCTGGGCGGTTTTGGTCATATCGTCGGTTTGTTGATTGCTCACTTTGTCTTTTTCCGCGGCTTCACGTTTCGCTTTATCGGCGAGTTCACGTTTCGCTTGTTCTGCGGCCTCACGTTCAGCTTTTAATTGCGCCTCGCGTTTGGCAGCTTCTTCTGCCTCACGACGGGCTTGCTCTTCCGCTTCACGCTGCGCCTGCTCTTCCGCGGCAAGGCGTTCGGCCTCTTGCGGATCGCGTTTCACAAAGGTGCGTTTCTTGCGGACTTCGATTTGTACCGACTTACTCTTTCCACCGGTACCCGGAATATTTAACGTGCTGCGCGTTTTGCGCTGCAGCGTCAGCTTGTCGGGCGCTGAGCCGTGTTCACGGTTCAGGTGCGTCAACAAGGTTTGCTTCTCTTGCGCGGTCACAGAATCATCAGCCGATTTGCGGATCCCTGCATCAGCAAATTGCTGTATCAGGCGATCCACAGAGGTCTGAATCTCTGAGGCCAGCGCTTTAATGGTCACATCTGTCATGCTGTTCCTTCCTGCTACAGTTTATTACGCTTCGTCGCCGAACCAACAAATATTACGAGCGGCCATGATAAGTTCTCCGGCTTTCTCGTCGGTCAAGCCTTCGATATCAGCCAGATCATCAATGCCCTGCTCGGCGAGATCTTCCAGCGTACAAACACCACGGGCGGCCAGGGTGAATGCCAGGGTGCGATCCATGCCTTCCAGATTCAACAGATCGTCGGCAGGTTTGCTGTCTCCCAGGCTCTCTTCTTTGGCCAGCGCCAGCGTGGTCAGCGCGTTTTTCGCCCGCTCACGAAGTGCTTCAACGGTCGGTTCATCCAGACCGTCAATTTCCAGCAGTTCTTTCATTGGCACATAGGCCAGTTCTTCCAGAGTGGCGAAACCTTCTTCAACCAGCAGCGTGGCGAAATCTTCATCAATATCAAGATATTTAGTGAAGGTATCAATCGCTGCATGGGCTTCAGCCTGATGCTTAGCCTGGAGGTCATCAACGGTCATGACGTTCAGTTCCCAGCCGCTCAGCTGAGACGCCAGACGGACGTTCTGACCGTTACGGCCAATGGCCTGCGCCAGGTTGCCCGCTTCGACTGCGATATCCATGGTGTGCTTGTCTTCATCTACCACGATAGAGGCGACGTCAGCCGGAGCCATGGCGTTAATGACAAATTGCGCCGGGTTATCGTCCCACAGCACGATATCAATACGCTCGCCGCCCAGTTCAGTCGAGACCGCCTGAACGCGCGCGCCGCGCATACCGACGCAGGCACCCACCGGATCGATGCGCTTATCGTTGGTTTTAACCGCGATTTTGGCACGAGAGCCAGGATCGCGAGCCGCCGCTTTAATTTCGAGAACTTCTTCACCAATTTCCGGAACTTCAATGCGGAACAGTTCAATCAGCATTTCCGGCTTGGAACGCGTCACGAACAGCTGCGCGCCACGCGCTTCCGGGCGGACTGCGTACAGTACGCCGCGGATACGGTCACCCGGACGGAAGTTTTCACGCGGCAGCATGTCTTCACGCAGGATCACGGCTTCAGCGTTGTTGCCCAGATCCAGCGTAATGTTGTCGCGATTCACTTTCTTCACTACGCCCGTGATAATTTCACCTTCGTGCTCACGGAACTGATCAACGACCATTGCGCGTTCGGCTTCACGTACTTTTTGTACGATAACCTGCTTCGCAGTCTGCGTAGTGATACGGTCAAAGGTGACAGATTCAATCTGGTCTTCGACGTAATCGCCAGGATTCATGCTTTCATCTTCGAAACGCGCAGCTTCCAGCGTGATTTCGCGCGTCGGCTGGGTGACTTCTTCCACAACCAGCCAGCGACGGAATGTGTCGAAATCACCGCTTTTACGATCGATTTCTACGCGAACGTCGATCTCTTGTTCATATTTTTTCTTAGTAGCCGTTGCTAACGCACTTTCCAACGCTTCGAAAATTTTCTCACGCGGCAGCGCCTTTTCGTTGGAAACGGCTTCAACAACAGCCAAAATTTCTTTGTTCATCGGGGCCTTTCACCTCAATCCAGACTGTTAAAAGTGGGGAACCAGGTTCGCCTTCTGGATGTTACTCAGCGCGAACACTTCATCTTTGCCTTCGACGGTTACCGTGATCATCTCACCGTCTACCGCTTTGATAAGGCCCTGCCATTTGCGTCGGTTCTGTACCGCCATGCGCAAAACCAGCGAAACTTCTTCGCCGATGAAACGCTCATAGTGTTCGGCGGTAAACATAGGACGATCGAGACCAGGGGAAGAAACTTCCAGGTTATAAGCGACTGTAATCGGGTCTTCTACGTCCATAACAGCACTGACCTGGTGACTCACATCAGCACAATCATCAACATTGATGCCATCTTCACTATCAATATAGATGCGCAGTGTGGATGTGCGACCGCGAATAAATTCGATGCCGACCAGCTCAAAGCCAAGCGCTTCAACTGGCGCTGTGAGCATCTCTGTTAATTTTTGCTCTAATGTGGACAAACCCACCCCCAAGACATAAAAAAAGGGCGTATAGCCCAGTTATTCTGAAGTCAGATAACAAAAAACCCCGATAAATCGGGGCTTTAGATAACTGAACCCTGAGATCGCAACTGCGATCTGGAACACTTTCCAGAAGAATTCTTTCAAATTCGTCTACGAAGGACCCGGTCCTCACAGTATATTTGAAAAAGTACTTAATGGGAAAGTGGTTGCGGGGGCCGGATTTGAACCGACGACCTTCGGGTTATGAGCCCGACGAGCTACCAGGCTGCTCCACCCCGCGCCTGAAACGTGGCATATTTTACTCGTTTTGAGCAAAAGACGCAAATACTGCTGGGATTTGGTACCGAGAGACGGGACATAAAATCGTAGTGAATTGTATTGATACTTCATATATTTTGTCAACATGAATTTCACATAGCGGGTTTCGGTTCGTGCTGGTATTTCAGGGTTTTTTGGTAAAAAGCGGTTTCGCCTCTTCCTGTCACCAGCAAAAGATGATTAAATGAAAACTCACAATTAATGCATAAACATGCAATAAAGATTGTTGAGTCAAACTCACCACAGTCTCTCTAGCAGGGTTTTATTTTATGACGACGATTCTCAAGCATCTCCCGGTAGGACAACGTATTGGTATTGCTTTTTCTGGTGGGCTGGATACCAGCGCCGCGCTGCTGTGGATGCGTAAAAAGGGAGCAGTCCCTTATGCATATACCGCTAACCTGGGACAGCCAGACGAAGACGATTACGAAGCCATTCCTCGTCGTGCCAAAGAGTATGGTGCTGAAGGAGCTCGTCTGATCGACTGCCGTAAGCAGCTGGTTGCGGAAGGTATTGCTGCAATCCAGTGCGGCGCATTTCATAACACCACCGGCGGGTTGACCTACTTTAATACCACTCCGCTGGGCCGCGCAGTGACCGGTACTATGCTGGTTGCCGCGATGAAAGAAGACGGCGTTAACATCTGGGGCGACGGCAGTACCTATAAAGGCAACGATATCGAACGTTTCTATCGTTACGGCCTGCTGACCAACGCAGAGCTGAAAATTTACAAACCGTGGCTGGATAGCGACTTTATCGACGAGTTAGGCGGCCGCCAGGAAATGTCAGAATTTATGATTTCCTGCGGGTTTGACTATAAAATGTCCGTTGAAAAAGCCTACTCAACCGACTCCAATATGCTGGGAGCTACGCACGAGGCTAAAGATCTTGAGTTCCTGAACTCCAGCGTCAAGATTGTGAACCCGATTATGGGCGTGAAGTTCTGGGATGAAAGCGTCAAAATTCCTGCGGAAGAAGTCACCGTCCGCTTTGAACAAGGCCACCCGGTTGCGCTGAATGGACAGACCTTTAGCGATGACGTTGAGCTGATGCTGGAAGCTAATCGCATCGGCGGCCGCCATGGACTCGGCATGAGCGATCAGATCGAAAACCGTATCATCGAAGCGAAGAGCCGCGGCATTTATGAAGCCCCCGGGATGGCGCTGCTGCATATTGCCTATGAGCGTCTGCTGACCGGTATTCATAATGAAGATACCATCGAACAATATCACGCACACGGTCGTCAGCTGGGTCGTCTGCTGTATCAGGGGCGCTGGTTCGACTCACAGGCTCTGATGCTGCGCGACGGCCTGCAGCGCTGGGTGGCCAGCCAAATCACCGGCGAAGTGACCCTTGAACTGCGTCGCGGCAACGACTATTCCATCCTGAATACCGTGTCAGATAATCTGACCTATAAAGCAGAACGCCTGACCATGGAAAAAGGCGACTCAATGTTCTCCGCTGAGGACCGTATCGGCCAGCTGACAATGCGCAATCTGGATATCACCGATACCCGCGATAAGCTGTTTGGCTACGCTCAGTCCGGACTGCTGACCGCCTCTTCCGCCACCGGCTTGCCGCAGGTGGAAAACCTGGAAAATAAAGCTAAGTAACATCCCTGAGAAAACAGTAAAGGCCGCGCAAGCGGCCTTTTTTATGCTGTGAAATCCCGCCCCCAACTGAAGAGGAATATCAGCCGCTTATGCGACTGCGCACTTTTCTCTGGACGAAAAAAAAGACGCTTTTCAGCGTCTTTTTTCAGGAAATTGGTACCGAGGATGGGACTCGAACCCACAAGCCCGTTAGGGCACTACCACCTCAAGGTAGCGTGTCTACCAATTCCACCACCTCGGTACGGATACTACTTATCAGTGCGGGATGTCGCTGCTCGGCTGTGCCGGAGCTGTCGGCTGAGTTTGCTCGGTTTTCGGAGCGCTCAGGTTATCCCACTCACTTCCTTTGTTGGTCTTGTTGCTGTTGATATTACCCAGCGCCAGACTGATGATGAAGAACAGCGCAGCCAGGATACCAGTCATGCGGGTCATGAAGTTACCAGAACCGCTGGATCCAAACAGAGTGCCGGAAGCGCCTGCTCCGAAGGAGGCTCCCATATCAGCGCCTTTACCTTGCTGCAGCATAATCAGACCAACAAGGCCAATTGCCACAATAAGGAAAACAACTAAAAGAGCTTCGTACATAATCAACCTGTTCCTTGCGGATTCGCCGCATACCAAGTGCTTCGACCAATAAAGCGGGACGTTTTAACGTTTCCCACTGAAGCGGGTGTGAATACTAACCAAAGCGAATGACCTTCGCAAGGGCAATTTCAACGCATTGTATCAAGTGCGGAAAAAAACAGCAAAAAGCGATTTTTTGTCGATTAAAAAGGCGGCAAGCGTCGCCTTTTTAATTACTTAGCCAGACAAATTACACGCTTTTTACGGCATCAGCGATACGATGGGCGAACTCGTGCACCTTTTCTTCATGCTCGCCTTCCACCATAACGCGAATCAGCGGCTCGGTGCCTGATTTACGCAGCAGGACGCGGCCACGATTGCCCAGCTCGGCCTCCACTTCTGCCGTGACCGCTTTTACATGTTCATGTTCCAGCGGGTTACCGCTACCTTCGGTAAAGCGGACATTAACCAGCAGCTGCGGGAACATTTTCATTCCGCTACACAGATCGTGCAGGCTCATATGGTTACGCACCATCGCCGCCACCACCTGCAGGCTGGCGACAATCCCATCCCCCGTGGTGGTTTTGTCCAGCAGGATCACATGGCCGGAGTTTTCGGCACCGATGCGCCAGCCTTTCTCCTGCAGTTTTTCCAGCACATAACGGTCACCTACCTTCGCGCGAACGAAAGGAATACCCAGCTGTTTGAGCGCCAGTTCAAGCCCCATGTTGCTCATGAGCGTCCCGACGGCGCCGCCACGCAGTTGCCCCTGGCGCAGACCCTCGCGAGCTATGATGTAGAGGATCTGATCACCGTCGACTTTATTGCCTTCATGGTCCACCATTATGACCCGATCGCCATCGCCATCGTAGGCAATACCCAGGTCGGCTTTTTCCTCCAGCACGCGCGCCTGCAGAGCACGAACATCCGTCGCTCCGACTTCTTCATTGATGTTGAGTCCATCAGGCTCACAGCCCATGGCGATCACCTGAGCGCCCAGCTCGCGGAAAACACTCGGGGCGATATGGTAAGTCGCGCCGTGAGCGCAATCGACCACCACTTTCAAGGAGTTGAGGCTCAGCTCGTTCGGAAAGGTGCCTTTGCAAAACTCGATATAGCGACCAGCCGCGTCGACGATACGGCTGGCTTTGCCCAGCTCGGCGGAATCAACGCAGGTCAGCTCTTTCTCCATTTCGGCTTCAATGGCTTCTTCAACTTCATCCGGGAGCTTAGTCCCTTCGATAGAGAAGAATTTAATACCGTTATCATAGAACGGATTATGCGAAGCGGAGATCACAATTCCGGCCTCCGCGCGGAAGGTTCGCGTCAGATAGGCAATTGCCGGCGTTGGCATTGGGCCGGTGAAAGAAGCGGATAACCCTGCGGCAGCCAGGCCAGCCTCCAGCGCGGACTCCAGCATATAGCCTGAAATACGGGTATCTTTACCGATAATAATCTTGCGCGAACCGTGGCGCGCCAGCACCTTTCCAGCCGCCCAGCCCAGCTTTAAGACAAATTCTGGCGTTATTGGCGCATCGCCTACGCGGCCACGGATACCATCAGTACCAAAATATTTGCGGTTACTCATAACGTTTATTTTCCTTAGCGGCCAGGGTAGCTTCCACCACACGCAGCGCTTCTACCGTTTCTTTGACATCATGGACGCGAATAATCTGCGCGCCCTGCATTGCAGCAATGACTGCGCAAGCCAGGCTGCCATTCAGGCGTTCTTTCGGCCCGACATTAAGCAACTGGCCTACCATCGACTTACGCGACATACCGACCAGTAGCGGAAGACCGAAATGATGGAACTCGCTGAGTCGGGCAAGCAGTTCATAATTATGGGAAAGATTTTTACCGAAACCGAATCCCGGGTCGAGCAGCAATTTATCTTTTGCGATACCGGCCCGCTCGCAGCGCACAATATGTTCGACAAAAAAGCGTTCAACGTCAGCAAAGACATCCGCGTATTTAGGGGCATCCTGCATGGTCTTGGGCTGGCCCTGCATATGCATCAGGCACACCGGCAAGCCGGTTTCCGCCGCAGCCTCCAGCGCTCCCGGCTCGGTTAACGAACGGATATCATTGATGATATGCGCCCCCACGCGCGCTGATTCACGAATCACCTCCGGTTTAGAGGTATCAACGGAGATCCACACTTCGAAGCGCTGGGCAATGGCTTCTACCGTCGGAATGACTCGAGCGAGCTCTTCCTCAACGCTGACATCTGCGGCCCCCGGGCGCGTCGATTCCCCACCGATATCAATAATAGTCGCTCCGGCATTAATCATCAGATTGGCATGTTTAACGGCTTCTACCAGCGTATTGTGAGTCCCGCCGTCAGAGAACGAATCCGGGGTGACGTTAAGAATTCCCATTACATGGGGGTGGGAGAGATCGAGGGTTGAACCCTGGGCTTCAAGTTTCATCGCTATGTCCCTGAGTCAGAGAAAGATTGAAAAAGAAAAACCCCGGAGCAAACGCCCTGGGGTTTTAAAAGTACAACAGCATCAATGACGGCTAACTTATTTGTCGCCCAGCTGTTCTGACATGGTATTACCCGGGTTTGGCGTACGCGGTTCATCAACCGGACGCGGCGCACGAGGCGTGCCGTTATTGTCAGAATTGTTGGACGAACCCGGTTCTTCCCAGCCAGCTGGCGGGCGAACATCGCGGCGAGCCATCAGGTCATCAATCTGCGGAGCATCGATGGTCTCATATTTCATGAGCGCATCTTTCATCGCGTGCAGGATGTCCATGTTATCGTTCAGAAGCTGGCGTGCACGATTGTAGTTACGCTCAATCAGTGACTTCACTTCCTGGTCGATGATACGAGCCGTTTCATCGGACATATGTTTCGCTTTCGCGACGCTGCGGCCAAGGAAAACTTCGCCTTCTTCTTCGGCATACAGCAGCGGGCCGAGTTTGTCAGAGAAGCCCCACTGGGTCACCATGTTACGCGCCAGGTTAGTCGCGACTTTTATGTCGTTAGACGCACCGGTAGAAACATGCTCTACGCCGTAGATAATTTCTTCTGCCAGACGACCGCCGTACAGGGTCGAAATCTGACTTTCCAGCTTCTGACGGCTGGCGCTGATAGCGTCGCCTTCAGGCAGGAAGAAGGTAACACCGAGCGCACGACCGCGCGGAATAATTGTCACTTTGTGCACCGGATCGTGTTCCGGCACCAGGCGACCGATAATCGCATGACCCGCTTCGTGGTACGCGGTGGACTCTTTCTGCGCTTCCGTCATCACCATGGAGCGACGTTCCGCACCCATCATGATTTTGTCTTTCGCTTTCTCGAACTCAACCATCGAGACCACGCGCTTGTTGCCACGAGCGGCAAACAGCGCAGCTTCGTTTACCAGGTTCGCGAGGTCAGCACCGGAGAAGCCTGGCGTACCGCGGGCGATAATTGCCGCATCGATATCCGGCGCCAGCGGTACGCGACGCATATGCACTTTCAGGATCTGTTCACGACCGCGAACATCCGGCAGACCAACAACAACCTGACGGTCAAAGCGGCCCGGACGCAGCAGCGCAGGGTCAAGAACGTCCGGACGGTTGGTCGCCGCGATAACGATGATACCTTCGTTACCCTCAAAACCATCCATCTCAACCAGCATCTGGTTCAGCGTCTGCTCACGTTCATCGTGACCGCCGCCTAAGCCCGCGCCACGCTGGCGGCCTACGGCGTCGATTTCATCGATAAAGATGATGCACGGTGCCGCTTTCTTGGCCTGTTCGAACATGTCGCGCACGCGAGATGCGCCAACGCCCACGAACATTTCAACGAAGTCAGAACCTGAAATTGTAAAGAATGGAACCTTCGCTTCGCCTGCAATGGCCTTGGCCAGCAGGGTTTTACCGGTACCCGGAGGGCCGACCATCAGGACGCCTTTCGGGATCTTGCCGCCCAGCTTCTGGAAACGGCTCGGTTCACGCAGGTATTCAACCAGTTCACCGACTTCTTCTTTCGCTTCGTCACAACCGGCGACGTCGGCAAAAGTGGTTTTGATCTGGTCTTCCGTCAGCATGCGCGCCTTGCTCTTACCGAACGACATGGCGCCTTTGCCACCGCCGCCCTGCATCTGACGCATGAAGAAGATCCAGACGCCGATAAGAAGCAGCATCGGGAACCAGGAAATGAAGATAGAAGCCAGCAGGCTTGGCTCTTCCGGCGGTTCGCCAACCACTTTGACGTTTTTCGTCAACAGGTTATCAAGCAGCTTCGGATCGTTAACCGGAATGTAAGTCGTGTAACGGTTACTATCTTTCTTGGTAACGTTGATCTCACGTCCGTTGATACGCGCTTCGCGAACCTGGTCCTGATTGACCTCTTGCAGGAAGGTTGAATAATCTACCTTTCGGCCATTCGACTCGCTGGGCCCAAAGCTCTGGAAAACTGACATCAGCACAACGGCAATGACCAGCCAGAGTATTAGGTTTTTCGCCATGTCACTCAAGGGATTAACCTCTTATTACAACTGTGTTAAAAACAGCGTCAGGATACTCTATATCCCGCGTCTTTCAAACTTTCGTTTGAAATCTGCCGGTTATGGTTTACGCCCGGTCGCTACAATATACACTTCACGCGAACGGGCGCGAGAAGAGTCCGGCTTACGAACTTTGACCTTCGTAAACAGGGAGCGAATCTCTCTTAGATACTCATCGAAGCCTTCGCCCTGGAACACCTTCACTACAAAACTACCACCTGGCGCTAATACATCTCGAGCCATTCCAAGCGCCAGCTCCACCAGATACATGGCCCGGGGAATATCCACCGCCGGTGTTCCACACATATTTGGCGCCATATCGGACATGACAACTTGTACTTTACTGTCACCTACACGCTCAAGTAACGCTTTCAGGACTAATTCATCACGAAAGTCGCCCTGAAGGAAATCCACACCAACGATTGGATCCATAGGTAAAAGATCGCAAGCAATGATGCGGCCGCTGTTACCGATCTGCGTAACCGCGTATTGCGACCAGCCACCGGGTGCAGCGCCGAGGTCAACTATCGTCATCCCCGGTTTAAAAATCTTGTCACTTTGCTGTATTTCATCAAGTTTAAACCAGGCACGGGAACGTAACCCCTTTTTCTGTGCCTGCTGAACATATTTATCGCTAAAGTGTTCCTGAAGCCAACGACTTGAGCTGGCAGAACGCTTTTTACCTGTCATTTAACATTCCCATTTCGGGTTCATCGTACTTCGCGACGTAAAAATCGACGCGGTAGTTTGGCGATATATGGGAGATGGCGGTAGAATGAACCGTTTTCAATCCCAACGTAAGCAAAAAAATACGATGAATCTGAGTACTAAACAAAAACAGCACCTGAAAGGTCTGGCACATCCGCTCAAGCCGGTAGTTATGCTTGGCAACAATGGTTTGACCGAAGGGGTACTGGCCGAGATTGAACAAGCGTTAGAGCACCATGAACTTATCAAGGTGAAGATCGCCTCGGAAGATCGCGAAACTAAAACCTTGATCGTGGAAGCTATCGTGCGCGAAACCGGCGCCTGTAATGTACAGGTCATCGGTAAAACGCTGGTTCTGTACCGCCCGACTAAAGAGCGTAAAATCTCGCTGCCACGCTAAGAATATCCTGGTTATCGACACAACTTTGTGTAAATCGAGGGTTTTCTGCGGGTAGACGAGCAAAATGCCATGCTCCGGACGTTGATAAAAGGCCGCTACGCGGCCTTTTTCCTTTCTTTACAATCCATCAACATCGTAGCGTTAAATTCGGATTAAAGGTACTCAACCTTGATAATTTCGAATTCAACTTCGCCGCCCGGTGTACGGATGACGACAACATCATCCTGTTCTTTACCGATTAAACCACGCGCAATCGGTGAGTTTACAGAGATCAGATTTTGCTTAAAATCGGCCTCGTCATCGCCGACGATACGATAAGTTTGCTCTTCATCGGTATCAAGATTCAGAACGCTGACTGTGGAACCAAAAATCACTCGGCCATTGTTAGGCATTTTGGTGATATCGATGACCTGCGCGTTAGACAGCTTCGCCTCGATATCCTTGATGCGTCCTTCACAGAAACCCTGCTGTTCGCGGGCAGCGTGATACTCAGCATTTTCTTTCAGATCGCCGTGCTCGCGCGCCTCAGCGATAGCCGCGATGATTTCAGGACGACGTACGGACTTCAGGAAATCCAGTTCTTCGCGCAGTTTTTCAGCGCCACGTAAGGTCATCGGAATAGCTTGCATTTGTTATACCTCTTTATCGATCCTTCATGGAGCAGACGCCGCTGCTCCGCAGCCGGTCAAGTCTTGAGCATGGCCGGAGCAAAAGAAAACCGACCCGGAAAGCGATCCCCAGGCCAGCAGCAATTTTCAATTTGATACGTATTTTAACCCGAAGTTCATTATGGGTCATCGTTTACTTTACAGGGCGTTGCACCGTAGTATGACGGACTGGTTTCAGGTTGTTAGCGCGAGATTATGCGATTTCCCAGATTTATCATCGGATTGACTGCCGGTATAGCGATTAGCGCTCATGCGGCGAATATTGACGAGTACATCAATCAGCTTCCTGCGGGCGCAAACCTTGCCTTTATGGCGCAGAAGGTAGGCTTCCCGACGCCGGAGATAGACTACCATAGCCAGCAGATGGCGCTACCCGCCAGCACCCAAAAAGTGATCACCGCGCTGGCCGCACTGCTGCAGCTGGGTCCGGATTTCCGCTTCACCACGACGCTGGAAACGAAAGGCAGCCTCAGCGGTGGCATCCTGAAAGGAGACCTGATTGCGCGCTTTGGCGGCGACCCTACCCTCAAGCGCCAGGATATTCGTAATATGGTTGCCACGCTGAAGAAAGCAGGCGTCCAGCGAATTGAAGGCAATGTTCTGATCGATACCTCCATTTTCGCCAGTCATGATAAAGCGCCAGGCTGGCCATGGAACGATATGACGCAGTGCTTTAGCGCACCTCCGGCGGCGGCGATTGTCGATCGAAACTGTTTCTCCATCTCGCTTTATAGCGCGCAAAAGCCGGGCGATTTGGCGTTTATCCGCGTGGCGTCTTATTACCCGGTGACCATGTTCAGCCAGGTGCGTACCCTCGCTCGCGGCTCTTCTGAAGCACAGTACTGTGAGCTGGACGTGGTTCCCGGCGATCTCAACCGTTACACCCTGACCGGCTGTCTACCCCAGCGCAGCGAGCCGCTGCCGCTGGCTTTTGCCATTCAGGATGGCGCCAGCTATGCCGGCGCGATTCTGAAAGCGGAGCTGACCGACGCCGATATCACCTGGAGCGGTACGCTGCTACGTCAGACGCTGGCAAACGAGCCGGGTACCGTCCTGGCGAGTACGCAATCTGCGCCGCTGCACGATTTGCTGCGTATTATGTTGAAAAAATCGGACAACATGATCGCCGATACGGTGTTTCGCACCATTGGCCATGCTCGCTTCGGCGTGCCGGGAACCTGGCGAGCCGGATCCGATGCCGTACGGCAGATCCTGCGTCAGCAGGCCGGTGTCGATCTCGGGAATACGATCATTGCCGATGGCTCAGGCCTGTCGCGTCATAACCTGATCGCGCCAGCGACGATGATGCAGGTGCTACAGTACATCGCCCAGCATGATAACGCGCTCAACTTTATCTCGATGCTGCCCCTGGCTGGCCACGATGGCTCTCTGCAATACCGCGCGGGTCTGCATCAGGCAGGCGTTGACGGCAAAGTTTCGGCGAAAACGGGCTCACTGCAGGGGGTGTATAACCTGGCTGGATTCATTACCACGGCCAGCGGGCAGAAGATGGCGTTCGTGCAGTATTTATCAGGCTACGCCGTGCCTCCGGCCGACCAGCGTAACCGACGTATTCCGCTGGTGCGCTTCGAAAGCCGCTTGTATAAAGACCTGTATCAGAATAATTAAGCAAAAGGGCCGCATCTTCTGCGGCCCTTTTAGTTTACCCGGAATTAACGTTTATAGATGAATTCGACACCTTCTTCGTCGTCTTCGTCCCAATCGTCATCCCAGTCTTCATCATCTTCCACTTCAGCTTCTTCAAGCTGCTGACGGTGGTAGTCATCCCACATAAACTCGACTTTTTCTGCGGGCTTCGCTTCTTCCGCATGCACTATCGGGTTTTCGATGATAAAGGTCATGACATCCCAGCACAGGTCTTTTACGCCCTGCTGGCTGGCGGCGGAAATCAGATAGAACTTATCTTCCCAGCCCAGCGCTTGCGCGATGGCTTTCGCTTTCTCTTCCGCCTCAGCTTTATCCATCAGGTCAATCTTGTTAAAGACCAGCCAGCGCGGCTTAGAAGCCAGTTTCTCACTGTATTTTTCCAGCTCGCCGATGATGATCCGCGCATTCTCAACCGGATCGGAACCGTCAATCGGCTCAATATCGATGAGATGCAGCAGTACGCGGCAACGCTCCAGGTGCTTCAGGAAGCGAATGCCGAGGCCTGCGCCTTCAGCTGCGCCTTCAATCAGCCCAGGGATGTCGGCCACCACGAAGCTCTTCTCGTTGTCCATACGCACCACGCCGAGGCTCGGTACCAGCGTAGTGAACGGGTAGTCAGCAACTTTAGGCTTCGCCGCGGAAACGGCGCGAATGAAGGTCGATTTACCCGCATTAGGCATCCCCAGCATTCCGACATCCGCCAGCAGCATCAGCTCCAGCTGCAGATCGCGCTTATCGCCCGGCGTCCCCATCGTCTTTTGACGCGGAGTACGGTTAACGGACGATTTGAAACGGGTGTTGCCGAGACCGTGCCAGCCGCCTTTGGCGACCATCAGGCGCTGACCATGTTTGGTCATATCACCCATCGTCTCGCCGGTGCCCTGGTCAATCACGCGGGTCCCTACCGGCACTTTCACCGTCACGTCTTTACCGCGTTTGCCGGTACAATCGCGGCTCTGGCCGTTCTGCCCGCGTTCGGCGCGGAAAGACTTCTCAAAACGGTAGTCGATCAGGGTATTCAGGTTTTCGTCCGCCTCGAGCCAGACATCACCGCCGTCGCCGCCGTCGCCGCCGTCGGGGCCGCCTTTCGGGATATATTTTTCGCGGCGGAAGCTAACGCAACCATTGCCGCCATCACCTGCTACGACCAGGATCGTTGCTTCATCAACAAACTTCATTTTACTCTCCGTAAATCATTCGCCTGAGCGGGGGAGCGGCACAACCGCTTCTCGCTTACGCCACCGTCCCCAAAGACGGTGGCCGACGGCGGAATACATCGCGCCCGCAACCACGACAAACGCACCGAGATAACCCATCAGGTTCAACAGCGGTCTGGCGAAAACGTCGGGCCAGGCCAGTGATAATAAATCTGAAAATAGCAGCGTAAATAACGGCGTTAAGGTAATCAACGCGCTCACCTGCGCCGCCTGCCAGCGCGCCATGGCTTCCGCCAGCGCACCGTAGCCCACCAGGGTATTGAGCCCGCAAAAAACCAGACAGGCCAGCTGCCAGTCGCTTAATGCCAGCACCTGTGAAGGCGTTGCTAATGGCAATAGCGATATCGTACATAAAGTGTACAGCAAAAAAAGGATTTGCTGCGATGCCAGACGGCGTAATAACACCTTTTGCGCGACGCCGTAACTCACCCACACCGTCGCGGCGCCTACGCCGAAAATTACCCCCCATGTGTAGTCCGTCAGGCGGGTAAAAATCTCAATCAGGCTGGTGTTAAAAAACATCACCAGACCGCTCACCAGCATTAGCGCTCCCGCAACCTGGGTGCCGCGCATTTTCTCTTTAAGGATAAAAACGCTGGCCACCATCATGCCGACCGGGGACAGCTGGCCAATCACCTGAGAAGCGGTGGGGCTGAGATATTGCAAGGAAGAACTAAACAGAATGAAGTTACCGAACAAACCACCCGTCGCAATGACCAGCAGTATCAACCAGCGCGGCTTGCGAAAAATACGCAGCGGAGGCAGTTTTCTTTTCATGGCCAGAATGGCGCCGAGACCAATACTTGCCATCAAAAAGCGGTAAAACACCACCGTCGGCGGTTCCATCACTTCAAGAACCTGCTTCATTGCGATCGGCAAAGCGCCCCAACACATCGCCGTGGTGAGCGCTAAAATAATGCCGATGCCGGCCTGCTGCTTCATGCCCGTTTTCCCTGCAGAAAATTTTCCGGGTTTTCAATGTAAAAAGCCCCGCAACACGTTGCGGGGCTTTAATCCGTTACCGGACCACGAAAAACTTACTCAGCAACGATGCTGATGTATTTACGGTTGTTCGGGCCTTTAACTTCGAATTTCACTTTACCGTCTGCCTTAGCAAACAGAGTGTGGTCACGACCGCAACCTACGTTAGTGCCAGCGTGGAATTTGGTACCACGTTGACGAACGATGATGCTACCCGCCAGAACGGATTCGCCACCGAAACGCTTAACGCCCAGGCGTTTAGCTTCTGAATCGCGACCGTTACGAGTTGAGCCGCCAGCCTTTTTATGTGCCATTTAAATCTCTCCTCAGGTCTTAGGCGCTGATGCCAGTAATTTTCACATCAGTGAACCACTGACGATGGCCCTGCTGCTTACGGTAGTGTTTACGACGACGAAACTTAACGATTTTAACTTTCTCGCCACGACCGTGTGCAACAACTTCAGCTTTAATTACGCCGCCCTCAACGAAAGGAACGCCGATTTTAATTTCTTCACCGTTTGCGATCATCAGCACTTCAGCGAACTCAACAGCTTCGCCAGTTGCGATGTCCAGCTTTTCCAGGCGAATGGTTTGACCTTCGCTTACTCGGTGTTGTTTACCACCACTTTGGAAAACCGCGTACATATAGAACTCCGCTTCCGCGCACCTCTTCGTATGATTCAGAGTGCGCTATAAATATTCACAATAGGGCGCGAATATTACGCAAAACGCGAGCCTTTGACAAGAGCGATCAGCGATCAACGCAGAAAAAAAACACAACTTTCACTCCAGCGTTTATCTACGGCAATTTTTCAGTACAATCACATCTTCTTTTAATTCTGTCTTAATCCTTCTGTGATCCTATTCGGATACGCGATAACAGGACATTTGGCCCGGCTTTTGCGATGAATTTAGAAAAAATCAATGAGTTAACCGCGCAGGATATGGCGGGCGTCAATGCGACAATTCTTGAGCAACTCGACTCTGATGTTCAGCTTATCAATCAGTTAGGCTATTACATTGTTAGCGGAGGCGGTAAACGCATTCGTCCGATGATCGCCGTACTGGCCGCGCGTGCCGTTGGATATCAGGGCAACGCTCATGTCGCCATTGCCGCGCTGATCGAATTTATCCACACCGCCACCCTGCTGCATGATGATGTCGTCGATGAGTCTGATATGCGCCGCGGAAAAGCCACAGCAAACGCCGCTTTTGGTAATGCCGCTAGCGTGCTGGTTGGTGATTTCATCTACACCCGCGCCTTTCAGATGATGACCAGCCTTGGCTCGCTGAGAGTTCTGGAAGTGATGTCGAAAGCCGTTAACGTTATCGCTGAAGGCGAAGTGCTGCAGTTGATGAACGTCAACGATCCGGACATTACCGAAGAAAACTACATGCGGGTTATTTACAGCAAGACTGCCCGTCTGTTTGAAGCCGCAGCTCAGTGCTCCGGTATTCTGGCCGACTGTACCGCGGAACAAGAAAAAGCGTTACAGGATTACGGACGCTATCTGGGGACCGCTTTCCAGCTGATCGATGATTTGCTGGACTACAGTTCAGATGGCGAGCGTCTCGGTAAAAACGTCGGTGACGATCTGAATGAAGGCAAACCTACCCTTCCGCTGCTGCACGCGATGCGGCACGGCAACGCCGAACAATCCGCCATGATCCGCGGAGCGATTGAACAGGGTAACGGTCGTCATCTTCTTGAAGCCGTGCTGGAAACCATGGCCACCTGTGGTTCGCTTGAATGGACCCAAAAACGCGCGGAGGAAGAAGCTGATAAAGCTATTGCCGCGCTTCAGGTCCTTCCCGATTCTCCATGGCGGGAAGCGCTAATTGGCCTCGCCCACATCGCTGTACAGCGCGATCATTAATTCCCGCCCTCCTTTCCCGCGTCAATCGCGGGAAAGTTCCAGTAAACTCCTGTAAACTCAAAATCTGCTTTATTTCTTGATATATTCCTAATATCCCATCCATTAAAAGAACTTGTTAGAACATTACTGGAACTCAAGGTATAGTCATTTTGTCGCCCATTAAGGACGAACGGAATGTTTAATACCAGGAGAATTTATGGATAAGTTCATCGACTGGCATCCGGCGGATATTATTGCCGGATTACGCAAAAAAGGGACGTCGCTGGCAGCTGAATCGCGGCGTAATGGTTTAAGTTCTTCAACGCTTGCCAACGCGTTGACTCGTCCCTGGCCCAAAGGCGAGCTGATTATTGCGAATGCGCTGGAAACCGATCCGTGGGTGATATGGCCATCGCGCTATCACGATCCCCATACCCATCAGTTTATCGACAGAACGCAGATGATGCGTCAGAGGAAGAATAACAAGTAAAGCGAGGTTGCAGAAAACAGCCCCCGGACCAACGTCAGAGGGCTGCTGCTACAGGCTTATTCGCCTTTGACGCGTTCGATATTCGCGCCCAGCGCCTGCAGTTTGTCTTCGATACGCTCGTAGCCGCGGTCAATGTGGTAAATACGATCGACAATCGTCGTACCTTCCGCGATACAGCCCGCCAGTACCAGGCTGGCTGACGCGCGCAGATCCGTCGCCATTACCTGAGCGCCAGAAAGCTGCTGCACGCCGTGGCAAATCGCCGTGTTGCTTTCGATTTCCGCATGCGCACCCATACGGATCAGTTCCGGAATATGCATAAAACGGTTTTCGAAGATCGTCTCGGTGATCACCCCTGTTCCCTCAGCAACCAGATTCAGTAATGTGAACTGGGCCTGCATGTCGGTCGGGAAGCCCGGGTGTGGGGCAGTACGCACGTTGACAGCCTTCGGCCGGTTGCCATGCATGTCGAGGCTAATCCAGTCCTCGCCCGTTTCGATATCCGCGCCGGCATCACGTAGCTTCGCCAGAACCGCATCCAGGGTATCGGGCTGAGCATTGCGGCACAAAATCTTACCGCCAGAAATCGCCGCTGCCACCAGGAACGTCCCGGTTTCAATACGATCCGGCAGAACGCGGTACACGCCGCCACCGAGGCGCGCTACGCCTTCGATGGTGATACGATCGGTACCCTGACCTTTGATTTTCGCGCCCAGCGTATTAAGGAAGTTTGCGGTATCAACAATTTCCGGCTCACGCGCGGCGTTTTCGATAACGGTCGTGCCTTCCGCCAGCGTCGCTGCGCTCATGATGGTCACGGTTGCGCCAACGCTGACCTTGTCCATCACGATATGCGCGCCTTTCAGACGGCCGTTGACCGACGCCTTAACATACCCTTCTTCCAGTTTGATTTCCGCGCCCAGCTGCTCAAGGCCGGTAATGTGTAAATCAACGGGGCGCGCGCCGATAGCGCAGCCGCCAGGCAGTGAAACCTGACCCTGGCCAAAGCGGGCCACCAGCGGCCCCAGCGCCCAAATAGACGCGCGCATAGTTTTAACGAGATCATACGGAGCACAGAAAACGTCGACCGGGCCGGCATCAATCCAAACGGAGCCGTTGCGCTTAACGTTCGCGCCCAGCTGGCTCAGCAGTTTCATGGTGGTATCGATGTCTTTCAGCTTCGGTACGTTTTGGATCTCAATCGGCTCTTCGGCTAATAGCGCGGAAAAGAGGATTGGCAGGGCGGCATTTTTCGCGCCGGAAATGGTGACCTCGCCCTGAAGGCGAGTTGGCCCCTGAACACGGAATTTATCCATTGATTCTGTTCTCTGTTAAGAATTCACATACGCTGCGGGGAACATCCCCACAGCTTATAAGCCATTAAGTTTGCGGTCTCGCGCCCACTCCTGCGGAGTAAACGCTTTAATCGACAGAGCATGGATGCGGTTATCGGCAATATATTCCATCAGCGGGGCGTAGATAGCCTGTTGCTTCTTGACCCGGCTCATGCCGTCGAACATCTCACCCACAGCAATAACCTGAAAGTGGCTGCCATCGCCAGAGACGTGGACTTCCTGAAGGGAGAGTGCGTTCATCAGCACGGTCTGAATTTCATGATTTTCCATGGGCTACATTTATCTGATAGTGAAAACAGCCCAACATCTTAGAGGAAAGTGGCGCTGTCTTAAACAAGCAAAAAGCCCCATCGAAAAGTTTGATGGGGCTTTCAGAATAGCTTCAGCAGTAAGGCACTGAAAAATTTATGGGATCATATCAGCAGGAAGGTTATATAACCTGACCAGGGTTTGCAGATTTTCACTCTTACCGATCAATTTCGCTTCCCGACCCTGCCGACGAATCAGCGCGATAAAATGCACCAATAGCGCCAGTCCGGCGGTATCCACGCGGGTCACTGCGCTCAGGTCAATTGCCGACACGCCATCCGTCGCCTGAGCGCGTGCATCCCACAGCGGGACCAGGAGATCCTGATCCAGCTCTCCGCGCAGCGCCAGCGTCTCACCATCGCGAGCCCAGCTCAGCTGCCCGGTCATTATTTTTTCTGTTCCAGGGTAATCGGCTGCGCGGAGCTTGCCTTCAGCTGTGCCGTCAGGCCATCAACGCCTTTGGTGCGCAGCAGGTCGCTCCACTCATTTTGTTTAGTGGTGATCATGCTCACCCCTTCCGCAATCATGTCGTACGCCTGCCAGTTGCCGGTCTGGGTATTTTTACGCCACTGGAAATCCAGGCGCACCGGCGGACGACCATTCGGGTCAAGGATCGTGACGCGGATAGGGATAATAGTCGCATCGCCCAGAGGCTGCTCCGGCGCTATCTGGTAGGTCTGACCGTGGTACATCGCCAGCGCCTGGCCGTAGGCCTGCTTCAGATATTCACGGAAGGCGGCAAAATAGGCTTCACGCTGCGCCGGGGTCGCTTCTTTGTAATAACGGCCCAGCACCAGCGCACCGGCGTATTTTACCTGAACGTACGGCAGCAATTCCTGATCGACGATTTCGCGCAGGTAGTTCGGGTTAGCCTGAATCTTCGGCTGCTCGTTTTTCAGGCGGTCGAAGGTTTTCTGCGCCGCTTCGTTCATCAGCTTATACGGATTGGACTGGTCCGCGGCGGTAGCCGCAGTCAATGGGGCAATCACCAGCATGGCGACCATTAGTAAGCGTTTAAACATGTCTTCTCTCTCCTGAAATTAATGCGTCGTGCCGGCAGGCGGCGTAGCGTCAGTATGGCTCTCTCCAGCAGCCTGTTCATCGCCAGAATTCTTATTGTCACTACCTTTACTGTTATAGAGGAACTGGCCTATCAAATCTTCCAGCACCATGGCGGATTTGGTGTCCTGAATGGTGCCGCCATCTTTAAGGATAGCCGTTCCCAGCTCAGGGTCTTCAAACCCGATGTTCATCGCCAGGTACTGTTCGCCCAGCAGACCGGAAGTTCTGATCGCCAGCGAGCTGGTATCGGGGATATGGTTATAGCGCTCATCAATATCGAGAGCCACGCGAGGCAGGTAGGTTTTAGGATCGAGGGTAATATCCGCCACACGTCCTACGACCACGCCGCCAATTCGCACCGGTGAGCGCGCTTTCAGACCGCCGATATTGTCAAAAGTGGCATAGAGCCGGTAGGTCGGTTCAGTACGTATAGAGGTCACGTTTGCCGCCTTCAGGCAGACAAACAGCGCCGCCAGCAGCGCAACCAGTAAGAATACCCCAACCCAGATTTCATTTTTTCTCGTTTGCATGAACTCAATTCCCAAACATCAGCGCAGTCAGCACAAAATCCAGCCCCAGAACCGCCAGCGACGCATGTACTACCGTACGCGTCGTCGCCCGGCTAATCCCGGCGGAAGTGGGGATAGCGTCATAACCGTTAAATAACGCGATCCATGTTACCGTAATGGCGAAAACCAGACTCTTAATCAGGCAGTTGACCAGATCCATCCGCCAGTCGACGGCATTTTGCATCGCCGTCCAGAAGAAGCCGGCATCAATGCCCTTCCAGTTAACCCCAACCAGCGAACCGCCCCATACGCCGACCGCCACAAAAATAATGGTTAGCAACGGCAGTGAAATCACCCCGGCCCAGAAACGCGGTGAAATCACGCGGCGAAGCGGGTCGACCGCCATCATCTCCATGCTGGAGAGCTGTTCAGTGGCGCGCATCAGGCCAATTTCGGCCGTCAATGCCGAACCGGCACGTCCGGCAAACAACAGCGCGGCAACAACCGGCCCCAGTTCACGCAGCAGCGACAGCGCCACCAGCATGCCGAGGCTGGTTTCAGCGCTATAGGTGGTTAACACCAGATAGCCCTGCAGACCCAGCACCATACCGATGAACAGCCCCGATACAATAATGATCAGCATCGACAGCACGCCAACGTTATACAGCTGGCGTACCAGCAGCGGCGCATGCTTGCGAAACTCAGGCTTGCCCACAACTGCGTTGAAGAGCATCAATCCAGCACGCCCGAACGTCGCGATAGTTTTAATACCGCGATGCCCGAGCGCGGCTAGCGCATTTAACAACATGAGTCGCTTAACTCCCTTTGCCCAATAAATCATGATGATAATCACCCGCCGGATAGCGGAACGGCACCGGGCCGTCAGCGATACCATCAATGAACTGACGAACGCGAGGATCGGCATTTTCACGCAGCGACTGCGCGCTCCCATGCGCCACGACTTTTTTGTCCGCCACAATATACGCAAAGTCCGCAATGCTGAGCACTTCCGGCACATCATGCGAAACTACGATACAGGTGACACCCAGGGTGCTGTTGAGTTCAGAAATCAATTTCACCAGTACCCCCATCGTAATGGGGTCCTGTCCGACAAAGGGCTCATCGAACATGATGAGATCAGGTTCCAGCGCAATCGCCCTCGCCAGCGCAGCACGGCGCGCCATCCCCCCCGAAAGTTCGGAAGGCATCAGCTTAGCGGCTCCGCGAAGGCCGACGGCTTCCAGCTTCATCATTACTGTGCTGTGCAGCAGCGCTTCCGGCAGACGAGTATGCTCGCGCAGCGGATAGGCGACGTTATCAAACACGTTCATGTCGGTGAACAGCGCGCCGGATTGAAACAGCATGCTCATACGCTTGCGCACGGTGTACAGGCGCGAGCGCGACATCTGCGGTACGTTTTCACCATCAAACAGGATCTCGCCCTTGTCCGGCGGGATCTGGCCGCCGATCAGGCGTAACAGGGTGGTTTTGCCGATCCCTGATGGCCCCATAATCGCGGTGATCTTTCCGCGGGGTACCGATAGCGAGATATCATCGAAGATCACGCGATCGCCCCGCGAGAAGCGAATACCGCGCACTTCGACTAGATTCGCCAAACTCTGGCTCATAAAATCATCCTTACTAGACACCCTTCGGGCTAAGCATGGCGCTTTCTTTCACCACAAACCCAACATTTTTACAGAATCTTACCTGCCCAGGTTAGCGAAAGCTGGCATTTGTTTTACTTTTGGCACACATAAAGTCAAAATTAAGAATTCGTTACGCTGCCTACGGACGGCCAGCGAGGCGACGATTATACCTGAATAAAGGACTTTAGATGCTCTTAGCGACGGCTCTGTTAATTATTGGTTTATTGCTGGTTGTCTACAGCGCCGATCGTCTGGTCTACGCCGCTTCAATACTCTGCCGTATGCTGGGGATCCCTCCCCTGATTATTGGCATGACGGTGGTAAGCATCGGAACCAGCTTACCGGAAACGATCGTTTCCGCCGCCGCTTCTCTGCATGGGCAAACCGATTTAGCGATCGGAACGGCTCTCGGATCGAATATCACCAACATCCTGCTGATCCTCGGCCTCACGGCTCTGTTTCAACCTTTTACCGTGCATTCTGATATCCTGCGCCGCGAATTGCCGTTAATGTTGCTGGTCAGTTTACTGGCGGGATTCGTACTGTACGACGGGCAGCTCACGCGGATAGACGGCCTTTTTTTGCTGGCGCTGGCCATATTATGGCTGCTGTTTACCATTAAAATCGCCCGCCTGGCAGAGCGTCAGGGGAACGACAGCCTGACCCGCGAACAGCTGGCGGAGCTGCCGCGGGAGGGTTCGCTTCCCGTCGCGCTGCTCTGGTTGGGCGTTGCGATGATAGTGATGCCGATGGCCACGCGAATGGTCGTTGATAACGCCACGGTTCTGGCGAACTTTTTTGCCATCAGCGAACTGACCGTCGGCTTAACGGTCGTCGCGATAGGCACCAGCCTGCCCGAGCTGGCTACCGCCATTGCCGGAGCGCGCAAAGGCGAGAACGATATCGCCATCGGCAATATCATTGGCGCTAATATTCTGAATATTGTACTGGTCCTCGGGCTCCCCGCGCTGATTGCGCCGGGTACCTTTGCCGCCGAGGCCTTTACCCGCGACTATGGCGTTATGCTGCTGGTCAGCCTGATCTTCGCTGCGCTGTGCTGGCGCCGTAAGCAGCAGCCAGGTCGCCTTGCCGGCGCCCTGCTGGTTGGCGGTTTTATGCTTTGGTTAGCGATGCTGTACTGGACAGCGCCGCTCTTCGTTGAATGATTCGGGATAACATTATGTCGCAAACAGATTTGCCAGCGGATTTTGACTTTCAACGGGCAGGCCGTGAGGTTCTGGAAATTGAACGTGAAGGTCTGGCCCAGCTCGATCAATATATTAATGAAGATTTTACCCGTGCCTGTGAGACCATCTTCCGCTGTAACGGTAAAGTTGTGGTGATGGGGATGGGCAAATCCGGCCATATCGGGCGAAAAATGGCGGCGACGTTTGCCAGCACCGGTACTTCATCTTTCTTCGTTCACCCCGGAGAGGCCGCGCACGGCGATTTGGGTATGGTCACCCCCTGCGATGTGGTGATTGCGCTGTCCAACTCCGGCGAATCAAACGAAATTCTCGCCCTGATCCCGGTGCTTAAGCGCCAGCAGGTGTCGCTGATTTGTATCACCAGCCGACCGGACAGCAGCATGGCGCGCGCGGCGGATATTCATCTGTGCGTAAAGGTGCCCAAAGAGGCTTGCCCGTTAGGGCTGGCTCCGACATCCAGCACCACCGCCGCGCTGGTCATGGGCGATGCGCTTGCCGTAGCGCTGCTGGAAGCCCGCGGTTTTACCGCAGAGGATTTTGCGCTATCGCATCCCGGCGGCGCGCTGGGCCGTAAGCTACTGCTGCGGGTCAATGATATCATGCACACCGGTGATGAAATTCCGCACGTGAGCCTGGAGGCTACGCTGCGCGATGCGCTGCTGGAAATCACGCGCAAAAATTTAGGCATGACTGCCATTTGCGATGATGAGATGAATATCATCGGCATCTTCACCGATGGCGATCTGCGCCGCGTATTTGATACCGGTATTGATATGCGTAACGCCAGCATTGCCGAGGTGATGACGCGAGGCGGTATCCGTATCCGTCCCGGCACTCTGGCCGTTGATGCGCTCAACCTGATGCAGTCCCGTCATATCACCTGCGTGCTGGTTGCCGATGGCGACCGCCTGGTAGGTGTGATACATATGCACGATCTCCTGCGCGCGGGCGTAGTGTAAGTAAGGAAAAAATAATGAATAATGCTGATGCCCTGATCGCGACCTGCTATGGGCCGGTGAGCCAGGACTTTATTGACCGGGCGGCAAAAATCCGTTTACTCATACTTGATGTGGACGGCGTTCTATCCGACGGCGTTATCTACATGGGCAATAACGGTGAAGAGCTGAAAGCGTTTAACGTGCGCGATGGCTACGGCATCCGCTGCGCCCTGACTTCAGATATTGAAGTGGCGATAATTACCGGGCGAAAAGCTAAACTGGTGGAAGATCGCTGCCAAACGCTGGGCATCAGGCATCTGTACCAGGGACAGTCCGATAAGCTGCTGGCGTTCCATGAACTATTGAATAAGCTGGCCGTTGATGCTGATGAAGTCGCCTACATTGGCGACGATCTGATTGATTGGCCGGTGATGGCTAAAGTGGGTTTAAGTGTAGCGGTAGCCGATGCGCATCCGTTGCTGCTCCCGCGCGCGGATTACGTCACGCGTATTAACGGCGGTCGCGGAGCGGTACGGGAAGTATGCGATTTGCTACTATTGGCGCAGGGCAAGCTGGATGAGGCCAAAGGGCAATCTATATGAGTAAAACCAGACGTTGGGTTATCATTTTACTGTCGCTGGTCGCGCTGATTCTGATCGGCCTGAACCTGGCGAGTACGGACGATACCACCCAGCAAGCGATCAATCCTGATGACCCAACGTATACCAGCGAACATACCGATACCGTCGTGTATAGTCCCGAGGGGGCGCTTAACTACCGGCTCATCGCTGAACACGTGGAGTACTTCTCCGCGCAGCAGCTGTCGTGGTTTGCCAAACCGGTGATGACCACCTTTGATACGAATAAAGCACCAACCTGGTCTATCAAAGCGGATAAAGCTAAGTTGACCAATGATCGCATGCTGTATCTTTACGGGCACGTTGAAGTCGATGCGCTGTCGGCTGACTCTCAACTGCGCAAAATTACGACGGATAACGCCCAGATAAACCTGGTGACGCAGGATGTTACCTCCGATGACATGGTGACGTTGTACGGAACAACATTTAATTCCAGCGGCCTGAAAATGCGCGGGAACCTGCGCAGCAAAAATGCCGAGCTGATTGAAAAGGTTAGAACCTCATATGAAATTCAGAACAAACAAACTCAGCCTTAAGATTGCGCTCGCCAGCGCCTTACTGGCGGCCAGCCTGTCGGCTCAGGCAAAGACGGGTGATACCGATCAGCCGATTCACATTGAATCCGATCAGCAGTCGCTGGATATGCAGGGCAACGTCGTGACCTTTACGGGGAATGTTGTCGTCACTCAGGGAACCATCAAAATCAATGCCGACAAAGTCGTTGTGACCCGTCCTGGCGGCGAAAAAGGTAAAGAGGTTATCGATGGCTACGGTAACCCTGCCACCTTCTACCAGATGCAGGACAACGGCAAGCCGGTGAAAGGCCGCGCGTCGAAAATGCATTATGAACTGCAAAATGACTTTGTCGTCCTGACCGGCAATGCGCATCTGGAGCAGGTCGATAGCAATATCCAGGGTGACAAAATCACTTACCTGGTGAAAGAACAAAAAATGCAGGCTTTCAGCAATAAAGGCGGGCGCGTGACCACGGTTCTGGTTCCTTCGCAGCTGCAGGACAAAAGTGGCGATCAGTCAAAGAAAGGTAAGTAATTCGTTATGGCAACATTAACTGCAAAGAACCTTGCTAAAGCCTATAAAGGCCGCCGCGTCGTGGAAGATGTCAGTCTGACCGTGAACTCGGGCGAAATTGTAGGCCTGCTCGGCCCAAACGGCGCCGGTAAAACGACCACCTTCTATATGGTCGTTGGCATCGTACCGCGCGACGCAGGGAATATTATCATCGATAACGAAGATATTAGCCTGCTGCCGCTGCACGCGCGCGCGCGTCGCGGAATCGGCTATCTCCCTCAGGAAGCCTCTATTTTTCGCCGCCTGAGCGTATACGATAACCTGATGGCGGTATTGCAGATTCGCGACGACCTGAGCACCGAACAGCGTGAAGATCGCGCGAAAGAGCTCATGGAAGAGTTTCACATTGAGCACCTGCGCGACAGTCTCGGTCAGGCGCTCTCCGGTGGTGAACGCCGCCGCGTTGAAATCGCCCGCGCGCTGGCCGCTAATCCGAAATTCATCCTGCTTGATGAACCCTTCGCCGGCGTTGACCCCATTTCCGTTATCGACATCAAACGTATTATTGAACACCTGCGCGACAGCGGCCTCGGCGTGTTGATTACCGACCATAACGTCAGGGAAACGCTGGCCGTTTGCGAACGCGCTTATATCGTCAGCCAGGGCCACCTGATTGCTCACGGTACGCCACAGCAAATCCTTGAAGACGAGCAGGTTAAGCGCGTGTATCTTGGGGAAGACTTCAGACTCTGATAGGGTAGAGGTTCCAGACGTTTTAGCCGGAGATATTGGCCCTGAATATGAAGCAAGGTTTGCAATTAAGGCTAAGCCAACAGCTTGCCATGACGCCACAACTGCAGCAGGCGATTCGTTTACTGCAGTTGTCTACGTTAGAACTCCAGCAAGAACTCCAGCAGGCGCTGGACAGCAACCCGTTGCTGGAGCAAACCGATCTTCACGATGAGGTAGAAACCAAAGAGGCCGAGGATCGCGAATCTCTGGATACCGTCGATGCCCTTGAGCAGAAAGAGATGCCCGACGAGCTGCCGCTTGATGCCAGCTGGGATGAGATCTATACCGCGGGAACGCCCTCAGGCAACGGCGTCGATTATCAGGATGATGAACTGCCCGTCTATCAGGGCGAGACCACGCAAAGCCTGCAGGATTACCTGATGTGGCAGGTTGAACTCACGCCATTTACCGATACCGATCGCGCCATTGCGACCTCAATCGTCGATGCCGTTGATGACACAGGGTACCTGACTATTCCTGTCGAAGAGATCGTTGAAAGTATTGGCGATGATGAAATCGGACTTGAAGAAGTTGAAGCGGTGCTCAAGCGCATCCAGCGTTTCGATCCCGTCGGCGTGGCGGCGAAAGACTTGCGCGATTGCCTGCTGGTTCAGCTTTCACAGTTTGCCAAAGAGACGCAGTGGATTGATGAAGCTCGCCTGATCATCAGCGATCATCTCGATCTGCTGGCCAACCATGACTTCCGTACTCTGATGCGCGTTACCCGCCTGAAAGAAGAGGTGTTAAAGGAAGCGGTGAATCTGATCCAATCGCTGGATCCGCGCCCGGGCCAGTCGATTCAAACTGGCGAGCCGGAATATGTCATCCCTGACGTGCTGGTGCGTAAGGTTCACGATCGTTGGGTTGTCGAACTCAATTCAGATAGCCTTCCCCGCCTGAAGATCAATCAGCACTATGCGGCAATGGGTAACAGCGCGCGCAATGATGCTGACGGCCAGTTTATCCGCAGCAATCTCCAGGAAGCCCGCTGGCTTATCAAGAGCCTGGAGAGCCGCAACGACACCCTGCTGCGCGTCAGCCGCTGCATCGTCGAACAGCAGCAGGCCTTTTTTGAACAAGGTGAAGAGTTTATGAAGCCGATGGTGCTGGCGGATATCGCTCAGGCCGTCGAAATGCATGAATCCACTATTTCACGCGTTACCACGCAAAAATACCTGCACAGTCCACGCGGTATTTTTGAGCTGAAGTATTTCTTCTCAAGCCATGTGAACACCGAAGGCGGCGGCGAAGCATCGTCGACGGCCATTCGCGCGCTGGTGAAGAAATTAATCGCCGCGGAAAACCCCGCGAAACCATTGAGTGACAGTAAGCTCACCACCATGCTGTCCGATCAGGGTATTATGGTGGCGCGGCGAACCGTTGCTAAGTACCGAGAGTCTTTATCCATCCCGCCGTCGAATCAGCGCAAGCAGCTGGTTTGACCCAACCGATAAGGAAGACACTATGCAGCTCAACATTACAGGACACAACGTCGAAATAACTCCCGCCATGCGCGATTTCGTGACGGCGAAGTTCAGCAAACTGGAGCAGTTTTTCGACAGGATCAATCAGGTCTATATTGTGTTAAAAGTGGAGAAGGTGACGCAAATTGCGGACGCCAATCTGCATGTCAACGGTGGCGAAATCCATGCCAGTGCGGAAGGGCAGGATATGTATGCTGCTATCGATGGCCTTATCGATAAGCTGGCAAGACAGTTAACAAAACATAAAGATAAACTGAAACAACACTAATTGTCCGGGCAATAGCCTACGCCAACCGCCTGCAGGCGGTTGGCCAGGGTGAGCTCAGGTGAAATTATGATAAATAACGATTCGGCTCTACAACTGAGCAATGTCCTTAACCAGGAATGTACCCGTAGCCAGGTTCACTGCCAGAGCAAAAAGCGCGCGCTGGAAATCATCAGCGAGCTGGCGGCAAAGCAGTTAGGCTTAGCGCCCCAGGTGGTGTTCGAGGCGATTCTCACCCGTGAGAAAATGGGCAGTACCGGGATTGGTAACGGCATTGCGATCCCCCACGGTAAACTCGAAGAGGATACGCTGCGGGCCGTGGGCGTTTTTGTTCAACTGGAAACCCCGATTGCCTTTGATGCTATCGACAATCAACCTGTCGATCTGCTGTTTGCCCTTCTCGTCCCGGCCGATCAAACTAAAACGCATCTGCATACGCTCTCGCTGGTGGCGAAGCGCCTGGCAGATAAAACTATTTGCCGCCGTCTGCGCGCTGCACAAAGTGATGAAGAGCTCTATGAAATCATCACTGAAGCGGGAAGCAACAATGAGGCATAACGGAAGTCGCACCTTACTCTTTTTCGTACTGAGGAGAAACGGTACATGGTACTGATGATCGTCAGCGGCCGTTCAGGGTCGGGGAAATCCGTCGCCCTGCGAGCGCTGGAAGATATGGGTTTTTACTGCGTCGATAACCTGCCGGTTGTGCTGTTGCCAGAGCTGGCGCGTTCGCTCGCCGACAGAAACATCTCGGCGGCCGTCAGTATTGACGTGCGAAACATGCCCGAATCGCCGGAAATCTTCGAGCAGGCGATGAAAAATCTGCCCGCAGAGTTTTCACCTCAGTTGCTGTTCCTTGATGCCGATCGTAACACCCTGATTCGCCGCTATAGCGACACCCGTCGTTTACATCCTCTATCGAGCAAAAACCTGTCGCTGGAAAGCGCCATTGATGAAGAGAGCGATCTGCTGGAACCTCTGCGCTCCCGCGCCGACCTGATCGTCGATACTTCTGAAATGTCGGTGCATGAGCTGGCAGAAATGTTGCGCACGCGTTTGCTGGGCAAACGCGAACGCGAACTGACGATGGTATTTGAATCCTTTGGCTTTAAGCACGGCATCCCTATCGATGCCGACTACGTTTTTGACGTGCGCTTTCTGCCGAACCCGCACTGGGATCCGAAGCTGCGCCCGATGACCGGCCTTGATAAACCCGTGGCCGCTTTCCTCGACCGGCACACGGAAGTTCATAATTTCATTTACCAGACCCGCAGCTATCTTGAGCTATGGTTACCTATGCTGGAGACCAATAACCGCAGCTATCTGACGGTAGCTATTGGTTGTACCGGTGGTAAACACCGTTCGGTTTATATCGCCGAACAGCTGGCTGACTACTTCCGCTCACGCGGTAAGAACGTGCAGTCCCGTCATCGGACGCTGGAAAAACGCAAATCATGACCGTTAAGCAAACCGTTGAAATCACCAATAAGCTGGGCATGCACGCTCGCCCGGCGATGAAGCTGTTTGAATTAATGCAGAACTATGATGCTGAAGTCCTGCTGCGCAATGATGAAGGTACTGAAGCTGAAGCGAATAGCGTGATTGCCTTGCTGATGCTCGACTCGGCTAAAGGCCGTCAGATTGAGATTGAAGCTAACGGCCCGCAGGAGGTTGAAGCGCTGGCCGCCGTTATCGCGCTATTCAACGCCGGGTTTGATGAAGACTAGAGGTATTCCCCGGCTGCAGCGGTGCTGACCGGGGAGATCTGATAGCAAGTTTATTGATGTAGCTTATTCGCCCGCATAAAACCTTCCCCACCCAACTGCCTCATCTGGCGCAGGATCCACGCCTGACGGCGATGAACATAACCCGACGGCGCATCGGCGCGAAAGCGAATGGGATTGGGCAAAACCGCAGCTAAAAGCGCGGCTTCTGCAGCCGTCAGTCTACTGGCAGGTTTGTGAAAATAGCGCTGCGATGCGGCTTCTACGCCAAACGTTCCGTCGCCAAACTCAGCAATATTGAGGTAAACGGTGAGGATCCGTTTTTTGCTCCAGACCGTCTCGATGCCGACGGTCAGCCCCGCCTCCAGCCCTTTTCTCAGCCAGCTGCGGCCATCCCACAGGAACAGGTTTTTTGCCGTTTGCTGCGACAGCGTTGACGCTCCGCGGATCCGGCTGTCATTGCGCTCGTTATGCGCCAGCGCCTTCTCAATGGCCGAAACATCAAACCCCCAGTGCTCCGGGAATTTCTGATCTTCTGCAGCAATAACGGCAAGCCCCATCCACGGCGAGATTTCATCCATCCCCACCCAATCGGAATGGGCGACATAATGAAAATTCCCGGAAAGCCAGGCGCTGACCTGGCGCTCCAGCATCACTGCCGAAAAAGGGACGGGCACGATACTAAACAGCGCAATTCCGCCGCCCCAAAGCACCACGCAAGCCAACAGCAGCCTCAGAACAAAACGCTTCATCATCCGCAGCGGCGAAAAGCGGAGGGTCATGCGGCCAGCACCAGGACGCGAGCGACCAGTTTTTCAATTCCGTTCGCCGCCTCCGCGATGTTCTGCGCCAGCATGTACGCCGGAGTCGTCACCACTTTGTTATCTTCATCAACTACAATATCATCCACCGGGCAAGGCACGTGCTCAGCGCCCATTTCCTCTACCGCATCGGCGGTATCGAGATCGGTACCGATGGTCACGCGTAGCGGAATAGCGAAAATTTTCGGCAACAGCGCCGGAGCGATGCAGATAAAGCCCAGCGGCTTACCGGCCTGATGCATCGCCAGAGCCAACGCTTTAAGATCGCTATCCACTTCACATTCGCTCCCCTGCGAGGCAAAGCTACTAAGATTCTTTGCCGCGCCAAAACCGCCGGGCACAATCAGCGCGTCCAGCTCATCCGCTCGGGCATTGGCCAAAGGCTGAATCTCTCCGCGCGCGATACGCGCCGCTTCCACCAGCACATTACGGCTTTCCGCCTGCGCTTCGCCGGTCAGATGATTGATAACATCGGTTTGTACTTTATCCGGCGCATAGCAAACGGCCTGAGCCCCGCTGCGGGCAATTGCCAGCAGGGTAATGACGGCTTCATGGATTTCACTTCCGTCATAAACGCCGCATCCGCTCAGCACGACACCAATTTTCTTCATCACATCAGCCCCTTAGTACAAGTTTATGAAAGCAGTCAAAAATTTTGATTTACTCGCTATGCTTCACATATTTTACTGTTTCACGTAACAAAATATTTAAGGTTTGCTATCTTAATGAGCGAGTAAGCCAAATCCTCAGGTTGCGCCGTGTAAAAAAATCACTTAAATGATTCTGGCGCAATGTCCAGTTCCCTGGTGTTGGCGCAGTATTCGCGCACCCCGGTTTATCCGGGGTCATTTTTTATCTGCCGCCGCGACCCACGCTTTCAGTACCGCGACATCGCTTTGCCATTCGGATTTCATCTCTTCAACCCATTCGCCAACGTTATCCGCCCATGCGGGTAAATCCGGCGTCTGGATCTGCTGACCTAACTGTTGAATATGGCGCAAACCGATCGAGCCCGCAGCCCCTTTAATCTTGTGCCCCTCTTCAACAATTCCTTTCTGGTCGCGAGCGGTCAAATTAGACTCCAGAACCGCCATATAGCCCGGCATCATTCTTTCAAAGACGGCCAGACCGTCATAAATAAGCTTCGGCCCTACCAGTTCGATGTACTGCTCAAGCATCGGAATATCCAGTACTGAAGCCGATTTACTGCTATCTACAGATGGCATCTCATTCTCCTCTTCTTCCGGCGCATCCCAGAATTTTTTGATAATCGCGGTTAATGCCGGAACCGATAACGGCTTACTCAGGACATCATCCATTCCCGCTTCCAGATACTCATTCTTGTTCTTCAGTACGTTAGCGGTAAGCGCAACCAACGGCGGAAGCTCGTCGGCGGCAAAGCGCTGTTTAAGCTGACGAGAGATATCAAGGCCGGTCATATCCGGCAGCTGGATATCAAGCAGCACCAGGTCGTATTCGCCGGGGACGAACATCTCCAGCGCAGCCTTACCGGTCATCGCCACATCGACGCTATTGCCAAGCTTCTCAAGTACCGATCGCGCAACGATCACGTTTAGCTCAATATCTTCCACCAGCAGCACGTTCAGCGCAGGTAATGGCATTTCATCTTCCGCCAGCGTATCTTCAACCTCTTCCGCAACGGCCGGAGCATGTACGGTGAGGGTAAATGTCGCGCCTTTACCCGGCAGGCTGGAAACGCAGATATCCCCCCCCATATTTCGCGCCAGGCGACGTGATACGGCAAGACCGATACCGGTGCCCGTCGCAGGCTTGCCGCCCTGGCTATCTTTAACCTGGTAGTACATGGCGAAAATCTTATCCTGCTCCGCTTCAGGGATGCCGATACCTGAATCTTCCACCTCGAAGTGCAGTATATTCCCCTCGTCATAGCGCACGCGGACGTTCACATTCCCGCCTTGCGGAGTAAATTTCACCGCATTACTAATAAGATTCCACAAGATTTGGCGTAAACGCGTTCCGTCGGTGATCACTTTATGCGGCAGCGGAAGCGTGGGTTCCAGCACAAAATGCAGGCCTTTCTGCTGCGCCTGCAGGCCGGAGAGGTTTTCCAGGTCCGCAAGGAAACCGGTAAAATCAACCGGCTGGTTGTCCAGCTGAATTTTACGCCGCTCCATCTTATCCATCTCAATAATATCATTGAAGATATTACCAAGGGTTACCGCTGAGACATGGATGGTTTTCAGGTATCTTTCCTGTTCGCCGGTCAAATCGGTATCCAGCAGAATTCGGCTAAGCCCTACAATGCCGTTAAGCGGCGTACGCAGCTCGTGGCTGATCGTTGAGATAAAGGTGGTCTTATCTCGGCTGGCTCGCTCCAGAGCGTCCTGATAGCGCTTACGCTCCGTGATATCGCGGCCAAAACCCATCAGGCCGCGCCGCTTACCTACGCGGTCGTAATAAGGAACCTTACGGATTTCAAAGCAGGCCTTACGCCCGTCCGGATAATCCAGCCACTGTTCGTAGGTTAGTGAGACGTTATGGCGGAAGACTTTCTCATCCGTTTCCAGCACCTTTTCCGCCACTTCTTCGGTATAAACATCCTGCGGCTTCAGATGGATAAGCTGCTTTTCACTTTTGCCTGTCAAAAGCTCCATCGCACGGTTACAACCGGAAAACTCTTTATCTTCATTACGATAGAAAACCAGATCCGGAGAAGCATCAAGGAAGGAGCGCAGAAAAGAGGATTGTTGCTCAAGCTGAATTTGCGCCTCTTCACGCTCTTTCATCTCAATTTTGAGCTGCTCAAGCGTCGTTTCACGTTCCGCTTCCGCCTTTTCACGTTCGCCGATTTCCTGATTAAGCTGGGCGATATTGTCCTTAAGCTGCACATTCAGCTTGAGATCGCGCTCGCGCATCTCCTCCAGTTTCTCTACCAGCCGCGAGAGGCGCTGCCGGGACTCTTCCAACTGCTCAACCACCACCGAAAGGAAATAGACCGCCCACGGGGTAATCAGCAGGCCGAAGAAGATGGAGCGGATCACATCAATACTTTCCACCTGGCCATGCAGCACCATCGTAACGGCCATCTGCACAACTATCGCCAGCACCACCAGCGCAAAGGCCAGCAGCATTGAAAAGCGCACCAGACCCAGCTTCATCATCAGGTCAACATAATACTGCGCCAGCATACGGATTTGCTTCATAAGGGATTCCTTCGCGACAACTTCGCACAATAATACTCAATTCTGAGCAAGACGCTGTAAGTTGTGCAAAAAATGCGGGAAGGATTGCAGTTACGCGGCTGACGCTGAACGGGCATCAGCCGGAAATAGAGAAGAGAACAAAACGAGCGTTAGCGTTTACTGAGCGCTTCCCACAGCCCCTTCAGGTAGGTCACGCCCAGCGCACGGTCGTATAATCCATAACCTGGCCGCCCTGTTTCACCCCAGATAAAACGTCCATGATCCGGGCGTATATAGCCACTAAAACCATTGTCATAGAGCGCCTGCATCACTTTATACATGTCCAAAGAGCCGAATTCTGACGGATGGGCGCATTCATAAAAGTCTTTATCTTTAATAAGATTAATATTACGCACATGGGCAAAATGGATACGCTTGCGCCGTGTAAACTCGGCCAGAATCGAGTAGACGTCATTGGCAGGATCTTCCGCGATTGAACCGGTGCAGAGCGTGATGCCATTGGCCTCAGAATCTACCGCCCGGCAGATCCAATCCAGATCGTCGCGATTTTTCACGATACGCGGCAAGCCAAAAATAGAGTACGGCGGATCGTCTGGGTGAATAGCCATTTTCACGCCGACCTCTTCGCAGACGGGGATAACCGCCTTCAGAAAATAGACCAGATTCTCCCGCAGCGTCTTGTCATCAACATCTTTGTACTGCGCAAACAGCTCCTGAACTTTGGCCAGACGCTCAGGTTCCCAGCCCGGCAGCGCAAAACCATTTGAGTTATCCAGAACCTCTTTCACCACCTCTTCCAGGCTCTTATCAATGTCTTTTTTTTCAAAAGCCATCGTCCGGGAGCCATCCGGCAGAACATAGTTCATATCGGTCTTCATCCAGTCAAAAACCGGCATGAAGTTATAGCAAATCACTTTTACGCCAAACCGGGCAAGATTACGGATAGTCTGTTGATAGTTGGCAATATAGCGATCGCGGGAAGGCAGGCCTATTTTAATATCGTCATGAATATTGACGCTTTCGATAACTTCCATTTTTAGCCCGGCATCATGAACCTGATTTACCAGGCGCTGGATTTTTTCCAGCGGCCAGACCTCACCAACCGCGACATCATAGAGCGCCCCCACCACGCCTTCAACGCCGGGAACCTGGCGGATATATTCCAGAGAGACCTTGTCTTCCTCCGGCCCAAACCAACGCATTGTCATTTGCATACGAAATCACCTGATTCAATATTATTAACGATCATAGCCTACTACCATACAAGATAAAATAACCAGATTTATATCAACGACAGTGACGTTGGTCACACCACTTTTTTTCAGAGGATAAAGCAAAATAAATCCGCCGTAGCGATGACGTTATCCGCCTGCTATGGAGAGATCCAGCGACGACCGAGAGCAGACCCCTGCACGCCGTGTTCATTGAGGTATTTATCCAGTTCAACCATCCCGGTCCAGCGGTTCTCACACCACAGCGGCGCCAGCAGCGTTGGGCGGCGCGCGCTGGCGGAGATACGGTGAAAAATCACTTCCGGAGGGGTGTGACGGATCATCTCTCCTGCGGTAACCGTATAGTCGTCCAGCGCAATACCGTTTAACCTTCCTGCCTGCCAGGCCCTGGCCATAATGCTCCCCTTCACAATATGAAGTGGATGCAGCTTAATGCCGTCTACGCCGGTCTCCACTACCTGCTCTAAGGTCTCCAGGCATTCACCCTGTCCCTCGCCCGGCAGGCCCACGATAAGGTGGCTACACACTTTAAGGTCGCGCTCGCGTGCCAGGCGGGTGGTTCGCTGATAGCAGGCAAAATCGTGGCCGCGGTTAATTCGGTGCAGCGTTTTATCATGCGCGGTTTGTAAACCCAGCTCGAGCCATACTTCGTAGCCCTGCTCCCGATACTCACTCAGCAGGTCCAATACGGCTCCGGGGACGCAGTCCGGGCGGGTGCCCACGCACAGCCCGACGATGCTGGCCTGGCTGATTGCCTGCTGATACATGGATCGCAGTACCTGAACTTCGGCAAACGTACTGGTATAGGCCTGGAAATAGGCCAAATAGCGCTTAGCCCGGTTTACCCGCTGCGCCTGATGGGCTAGCTGCTCAGCAATCGAACGGTGCTGCTGCTCTTCATCGGCAAAAGAAGCGACATTACAAAAGGTACAGCCGCCACGACCAATGGTGCCATCGCGATTTGGACAGCTAAATCCACCGTGCAGCGTCAGTTTGTGAACCTTTTCTCCATACCGGCGCGCAAGATCCCCACCAAACATGTTGACTAATTTTTGTAACTGCATAATCTGATAGACCGGCCTTAAGAAAGGGGCCAAGCCTGCCATTTTTAGCTACCGACGGCGATGACCTGGATCAATCGTCAACGCGGCCGCTTACCTCATTGCATAAACAATCAAGATAACTGCAATTTAATTCATAGTCAGGGTAATGAGTTTTCCTTATACATAGCCGCTGATTGGCAATTATCTTTACCCGGGCACAAAACAGTATTAGCCACCAAAAAATAAATAAAAAGCAGTTTAAAAAACTGTGATAAAAAAACAATTCAGCACAGACAGATAATGTCGTGCCGTCGATACAGTGAGACAGATCACACTCGTTTCTGTCTCCTGGCGCGTTTCAGTAGTATTTAAAACGCATTTATTCTCTTAAAAATCATTTAATTAGCTGTTGCATAGCACATTTTTGTATAAATAAGATTGCCATTTGACGTATGTGTGGATTCCCGATAAGTTGGGAATCCGCTGGAAGCTTTCTGGATGAGCGCTCTGCTCATCATATTTATGCAGTAATTGAGATTCCCTCTTAACAGCAAGTCCTCAAACTTGTGTACCGATGCGAAAAGGATTTAAAGAGGGCGAATGCGAGGTGTAAACCCCGTCGCCATGCTCTTTCTGTGCCCGTGCGCAATCGGTATCGGAGGGTGTCCCGTAGAGCCTGGGGAGGTTCACTGATATGTTGTACGATAAATCCCTTGAGAGGGATAACTGTGGTTTCGGCCTGATCGCCCACATAGAAGGCGAACCTAGCCACAAGGTAGTGCGAACCGCTATACACGCACTGGCCCGAATGCAGCACCGCGGCGCGATTCTTGCCGATGGAAAAACCGGCGACGGTTGTGGCTTGCTGCTACAAAAACCCGATCGTTTCTTCCGAATTGTTGCGGAAGAGCGCGGCTGGCGTTTAGCCAAAAATTACGCCGTTGGGATGCTGTTCCTTAATAAGGATCCTGAACTGGCAAACGCGGCGCGCCGCATCGTCGAAGAAGAACTTCAGCGCGAAACGCTGTCTATCGTCGGCTGGCGCGATGTGCCAACCAATGAAGGCGTACTAGGTGAAATCGCCCTCTCCTCGCTGCCCCGTATAGAACAAATCTTTGTTAACGCCCCGGCTGGCTGGCGCCCGCGCGACATGGAGCGCCGCTTATTCATCGCGCGCCGTCGTATCGAAAAGCGTCTGCAGGAAGATAAAGATTTTTACGTTTGCAGCCTGTCGAACCTGGTCAACATTTATAAAGGTCTGTGTATGCCGGCGGATTTGCCGCGCTTCTACCTGGACCTCGCGGATCTGCGCCTGGAGTCAGCCATCTGTCTGTTCCACCAGCGCTTTTCCACCAATACCGTGCCGCGCTGGCCGCTGGCTCAGCCGTTCCGTTACCTGGCACACAACGGTGAAATCAACACCATTACCGGTAACCGCCAGTGGGCCCGCGCCCGTACCTATAAGTTCCAGACGCCGCTAATCCCTGACCTCCACGACGCCGCGCCGTTCGTTAACGAAACCGGCTCTGACTCCAGCTCTATGGATAACATGCTGGAGCTGCTGCTGGCGGGCGGGATGGACATCATTCGCGCAATGCGCCTGCTGGTTCCGCCAGCCTGGCAAAATAACCCGGATATGGATCCCGAGCTGCGCTCGTTCTTTGACTTTAACTCCATGCATATGGAACCGTGGGACGGCCCGGCGGGCATCGTGATGTCCGATGGTCGCTTCGCCGCCTGTAACCTCGACCGTAATGGCCTGCGTCCGGCACGCTATGTGATCACCAAAGATAAGCTCATCACCTGCGCATCCGAGGTGGGTATCTGGGATTATCAGCCGGATGAAGTCGTTGAAAAAGGCCGCGTCGGTCCAGGCGAACTGATGGTTATCGATACCCGCGAGGGGCGTATTCTGCACTCCGCGGAAACCGACAACGATCTGAAAAGCCGTCACCCGTATAAAGAGTGGATGGCGAAAAACGTCCGTCGTCTGGTGCCGTTCGAAGAACTGCCGGACGAAGAGGTCGGTAGCCGCCAGCTGGACGATGATACCCTCGCCAGCTATCAGAAACAGTTCAACTACAGTGCCGAAGAGCTGGATTCCGTCCTGCGCGTACTGGGTGAAAATGGCCAGGAAGCGGTCGGCTCGATGGGCGATGATACCCCATTTGCCGTGCTCTCCAGCCAACCGCGTATCATTTACGATTACTTCCGCCAGCAGTTCGCGCAGGTCACTAACCCGCCGATCGATCCGCTGCGCGAAGCGCACGTTATGTCGCTGGCCACCAGCATCGGCCGTGAAATGAACGTCTTCTGTGAAGCGGAAGGCCAGGCGCATCGCCTGAGCTTCAAATCGCCGATTCTGCTGTACTCAGATTTTAAACAGCTGACCACCATGGAAGAAGAGCACTATCGCGCCGACGTCCTGGATATCACTTTTGATGCCGCCGAAACCACGCTGGCTGAAACCGTGAAGGCGCTGTGCGATAAAGCCGAGCAGATGGTGCGTAACGGTACCGTTCTGCTGGTGCTCTCAGACCGTAACATCGCTAAAAACCGTCTGCCGGTACCGGCACCGATGGCGGTAGGCGCGATCCAGACCCGCCTGGTCGATAAGAGCCTGCGCTGCGATGCCAACATTATTGTCGAAACCGCCAGCGCCCGCGATCCGCACCACTTTGCCGTGCTGCTCGGCTTCGGCGCGACGGCTATCTATCCGTACCTCGCCTATGAAACCCTGGCGAAGCTGGTCGATAATAAAGCCATCGACAAAGAGTACCGCGCGGTGATGCTGAACTATCGTAACGGCATCAACAAAGGTCTGTATAAGATCATGTCGAAGATGGGGATTTCGACCATTGCATCCTATCGCTGCTCGAAGCTGTTTGAAGCGGTCGGCCTGCATCGCGAAGTCTCCGATCTGTGCTTCCAGGGCGTTGTCAGCCGTATCGGCGGCGCGGGCTTCGATGATTTCCAGCAGGATCTGCTGAATCTGTCGAAACGTGCCTGGCTGGCGCGTAAACCGCTGGATCAGGGCGGTCTGCTGAAATACGTTCACGGCGGCGAATATCACGCCTACAACCCGGACGTGGTGCGCACCCTGCAGCAAGCGGTACAAAGCGGTGAGTACAGCGATTATCAGCAGTACGCGAAGCTGGTTAACGAGCGCCCGGCGGCAACGCTGCGCGACCTGCTTTCCGTCACCCCGGACGGAACCACGGTGAACCTGGACGACGTTGAACCGGCGAGCGAACTGTTCAAACGCTTCGATACCGCGGCGATGTCTATCGGCGCGCTGAGCCCGGAAGCGCACGAAGCGCTGGCGGAAGCCATGAACAGCCTCGGCGGCAACTCCAACTCCGGCGAAGGCGGCGAAGACCCGGCGCGCTACGGCACCAATAAAGTGTCGCGCATTAAGCAGGTCGCCTCCGGCCGCTTCGGCGTAACTCCGGCTTATCTGGTCAACGCCGACGTTATCCAGATTAAAGTCGCCCAGGGCGCTAAGCCTGGCGAAGGCGGCCAGTTACCCGGCGATAAAGTGACTCCGTATATCGCCAAACTGCGCTATTCAGTACCTGGCGTAACGTTAATTTCTCCGCCGCCGCACCACGATATCTACTCGATCGAGGATCTGGCACAGCTGATTTTCGACCTGAAACAGGTCAACCCGAAAGCGATGATCTCCGTGAAGCTGGTCTCTGAACCGGGCGTCGGGACTATTGCCACCGGCGTAGCAAAAGCTTACGCGGATTTAATCACCATTGCCGGCTACGACGGCGGCACCGGCGCCAGCCCGCTATCGTCAGTGAAGTACGCGGGATGTCCGTGGGAGCTTGGACTGGTAGAAACCCAGCAGGCGCTGGTTGCTAACGGGCTGCGCCATAAAATTCGTCTGCAGGTCGACGGTGGGCTGAAAACCGGCCTCGATATCATCAAAGCGGCTATCCTCGGCGCTGAGAGCTTCGGCTTCGGGACCGGACCAATGGTGGCGCTGGGCTGTAAATATCTGCGTATTTGTCACCTGAACAACTGCGCAACCGGCGTAGCAACCCAGGATGACAAACTGCGTAAGAACCACTACCACGGTCTGCCGTTTAAAGTGACCAATTACTTTGAATTCATCGCCCGCGAAACGCGCGAGCTGATGGCACAGCTGGGCGTGAAGCGTCTGGTGGATCTGATTGGCCGTACCGATCTGCTGAAAGAGCTGGACGGTTTTACCGCCAAGCAGCAGAAGCTGGATCTGAGCAAGCTGCTGGAAACCGCGGAGCCGCATCCGGGCAAAGCGCTGTACTGCACGGAGAACAACCCGCCGTTCGATAATGGCGTCCTGAATGCGCAGCTGCTGCAGCAGGCAAAACCCTTTGTTGACGGCAAGCAGAGCAAAACGTTCTGGTTCGATATCCGCAATACTGACCGTTCCGTAGGAGCCTCGCTGTCCGGCTACATCGCCCAGACCCACGGTGACCAGGGCCTGGCAGCAGATCCTATTACCGCCCACTTCAGCGGTACCGCAGGTCAGAGCTTCGGCGTGTGGAATGCCGGCGGCGTTGAGCTGCATCTGACCGGCGACGCGAACGACTACGTGGGTAAAGGGATGGCCGGAGGCCTGATCGCCATTCGTCCTCCGGTAGGCTCGGCCTTCCGTAGCCATGAAGCCAGCATTATCGGCAACACCTGTCTGTACGGCGCGACCGGCGGTCGTCTGTATGCTGCGGGTCGTGCGGGCGAGCGTTTCGCAGTGCGTAACTCCGGGGCTATCACCGTCGTCGAAGGTATCGGCGACAACGGCTGTGAATATATGACCGGCGGCATCGTCTGCGTGCTGGGCAAAACCGGCGTCAACTTCGGCGCAGGCATGACCGGTGGCTTTGGTTACGTACTGGATGAAGACGGCGACTTCCGTAAACGCGTGAACTCTGAACTGGTAGAAGTGCTGGACGTTGACTCTCTGGCCATCCATGAAGAGCACCTGCGCGGTTTAATTACCGAGCATGTGCAGCTTACCGGTTCACAGCGCGGTGAAGAGATTCTGGCCAACTGGCCGGCCTTCTCGGCGAAGTTTGCGCTGGTCAAACCGAAGTCCAGCGATGTTAAAGCACTGTTGGGTCACCGTAGTCGTTCCGCAGCTGAGCTGCGGGTGCAGGCGCAGTAAGGGGTTAAGATGAGTCAGAATGTCTATCAATTTATCGACTTACAGCGAGTTGATCCGCCTAAAAAAGCGCTGAAGATCCGTAAAATTGAATTTGTGGAAATTTACGAGCCGTTTTCAGAAGGCCAGGCTAAAGCACAGGCAGATCGCTGCCTGTCCTGCGGCAACCCGTACTGCGAATGGAAATGCCCGGTGCATAACTACATCCCGAACTGGCTGAAGCTGGCTAATGAAGGACGTATTTTCGAAGCGGCTGAGCTGTCGCATCAGACCAATACCCTACCGGAAGTCTGCGGACGGGTTTGCCCGCAGGACCGCCTGTGCGAAGGTTCCTGCACCCTGAACGATGAGTTCGGCGCGGTAACCATCGGTAACATTGAGCGCTATATCAACGATAAAGCGTTCGAAATGGGCTGGCGTCCTGACCTTAGCGGCGTGAAACAAACCGGCAAAACCGTCGCCATTATCGGCGCGGGTCCGGCAGGTCTGGCGTGCGCCGACGTATTGACCCGTAACGGCGTGAAGGCGGTAGTCTTCGATCGCCATCCGGAGATCGGCGGCCTCCTGACCTTTGGTATTCCAGCCTTTAAGCTGGAAAAAGAGGTGATGACCCGTCGTCGCGAGATCTTTACCGGTATGGGCATTGAGTTCAAACTCAATACCGAGGTGGGTCGCGATGTACAACTCGACGATCTGCTGAAAGGGTACGATGCGGTATTCCTCGGCGTTGGTACCTATCAGTCAATGCGCGGCGGTCTGGAAAACGAAGACGCCAGCGGCGTCTTTGATGCGCTGCCCTTCCTGATCGCCAATACCAAGCAGATCATGGGCTTTGGTGAAACGGCGGACGAGCCGTACGTCAGCATGGAAGGCAAACGCGTCGTGGTTCTTGGCGGCGGCGACACCGCAATGGACTGCGTGCGTACCTCGATTCGCCAGAACGCGACTCACGTCATCTGCGCCTATCGCCGTGATGAAGAGAACATGCCGGGCTCGAAACGCGAAGTGAAAAACGCGCGGGAAGAAGGCGTGGAATTCCAGTTCAACGTTCAGCCGCTGGGCATTGAAGTGAATGCCAACGGTAAAGTCTGCGGCGTGAAGATGGCGCGTACGGAGATGGGCCAGCCGGATGCGAAAGGCCGCCGCCGCGCGGAAATCGTTGCCGGCTCAGAACATGTGGTGCCAGCAGATGCCGTAGTCATGGCGTTTGGTTTCCGTCCGCACAGCATGGAATGGCTGGCGAAGCACAGCGTTGAGCTCGATTCTCAGGGCCGCGTGATTGCACCGGAAGGCAGCGACAACGCCTTCCAGACCAGCAACCCGAAAATCTTCGCCGGCGGCGATATCGTTCGCGGCTCTGACCTGGTGGTCACCGCGATTGCCGAAGGCCGTAAGGCGGCTGACGGCATCCTGAACTACCTGGAAGTGTAACGAAAAAAGCTTGCGGGTCCCGGAGCCCGCAAGCTTATTCATTCAGAGATAGACAATACTGATTACCGCCTCGCCGTCCAACGTCACCTTTTGCCCGCTCCTGAGATTACTTCCCACCGATGCGCTTATCTGCAGAGGCACCGTTGCCGCCGTGATTGGCTGCGGCACCGAAGAGCCTTTTTTAACAAAGGTATAGAAATAGTCCTGTCCCGTTGGGAGCGGTAAAAGCGAGGAAACTTCCCACGGTCCCTCCTTGCTGGCCGATCCGGCGATATCAACGGCAACTTTTTTATCATCAACTGCGATGGTATTGGCGGAATCGATTTGCATCGCATAGCTGCCAATAGGTTTATTTTCCATCGTCATACCCAGACCAAAAAGCCGTAATTTGTCGCTTATGTATCCGCCACCATTGACCTGAAAAAGCACTCCCTCATGGCCGTGTGTATCTTTTCCCGTGATAGCGGAACTGGATCGCGCATCTCTCGCCGTAATAGCGATCCCGGTGGAGGATTCGCAGGTAATCGTTAAGGTAATATCCCGCACGCCCAGCTGGGTAAACGCGGACGTTGATAGCGACCCGACATGCCGCTCACCGAAATCTACGATGCCGTTATGGCTCAGCGTTGGCGTGCACGCCGCCGCTTCTGCGGTCACGGTAAAATCAATACTAAGGTTGTCGCCGGCGTGAAGGATCGGACTGAGTAAAAGCGCGAATAAAACAAAGGCGTACCTCATGGAGTTACCACCCTGATCTGCAGATTCCCACGATACGTTACGCGATCCGTAATCGCCTGGCTCTCCATCATTGAAGCCACGTTCAGAACCACAGAGAGCTGACTGGCTTCAATCTCTTCTCCCTGTACAAAGGCGATCCCTTGATTGAGCGCAATGCGGGATCGCTTTGCTGCTTCCGCGGTAATCGGCGCCCAGGCGCTCCGTACAGGGACCAGCATCACGTCGCGATCGTCAGCCACCGCTTGCCCGGCGGTAATATTCATTTCCCCACGATTGCCAAGTGCGAACCTGCCGTTTTGCGCATAGGCGCTACCGAAGAAAAGCCGAATACGTTGTGGCTTATCACAATGTACATGCAGGACGAACTGCTTTTCCGGAAGTACCACAGGCTTATCTCCCGCCTGCTGACGTTCTGCCGGGCGAACGGGCAGATAGTCAACCGAACGCTGCGTGCTATTTAATTCGCATCCGGCCAGAAGGGCGCCGGAAAACGCCAGCAGGCTAAGGCCCAGCCATAGACGAATCATTGACATACCCCGCTGGCATTTTCATAGAACGCATCTGCGTCTGGCGCTTCAGGCAGCGTTATCGAGATGCGGCAACTTCCCTTTTCCAGTTTCGCCACCAATGTTTGTCTCCCTGTGAGGTTGTTCAAAAAAAGCACGCCGTCATCGACGGAAGTCGTTAAGTAATTGCCCGCTGAATCCGTTACGGCGACCCCCTTCGGCAGCGGATCACCGTTCCCCATCGTGACATCCAGCAGCACCCGGCGCTCCGTGATGGTAGAAAAGCGGATTTTGCCTACGGCCCCTCGGCCTTGCTTGAGCATTCTGAGCCCATTGCCAATATCCATGTTCTTTGGCAAAGTCGCGGTGTTGATTTCAACGGCTGCCTCTCGCCAGGCCGAAACGGAAGGAATGACTGCCTGACCGCTGAAGTCAGTCCACACCGGCCCCTGCGATGTCTCGATGCGCACTCCGGAAACCGGCTTATCCAGGCTGGCAATGGCAAAGGTGTCGCGAATCGCCCACGGTGTAAAAGTCACACCATGGCGGTGGGCGGCCATTCCCCCGCGCAGCGTTCCGGAATAGCTATGGCTCTGCGAACCGTTGGTACTCGCATTCATGCTTAGCTGCGTGTAATGCAGATTCTGATTTATCCCGCCGCTGAAGCTGTTCCGACTCTCGGTCTGGTCACGTTCGGCGCCGAGGGTATAAGTGGTATCATCGCTGATAGTGCCCGTTACCGAAGTACCGAATCTCTTCCGCCCTTTTTCACTGCGCGCGTAAGCGTTGACCGAATGCTGCTGGAAGGGAATATTCAGGTTCAGGTAAAAAATATTATCATTGCTTTGTTCGATACTCCCGCCGCTGAGCTGGCGCTGCCAGCTTGCCGATACGGAAAATGCGCTAAAACTCTTTCCCCAGTTAAGCGTCGCGTAGCGAGAATTATTTTGGCTATCGAACCCTGTTACATCATAGAAGCTGGCGCTCATCGTACCTATAACAGGGTGTCCCCAGCTCGCACCCAATGAGTACTCCATTTTATTGGTGGCGCTAAAACTCTTATCAATGGCCTGAGAAAACTCACGATACTTTTCAGAATATTTGCTCAACGAAGCATTCAGCCCAAAACCGGACTGTGTTGCACAGGAGGTCGATAGAGTGTACTTCTGGCCCTGCTGCGCATTATCGCGATCGAACGCCTGGTTAATCTGAAGAGAAAGCGAAATTTCCTGCGGCAGTACTGAGTCAACGCGTATTCCTAAGGCCTGGTAGCTCTGGGCAACGATCGCGCCGCTAGTTAAATTATGCCTGGCGTTCAGCTTCCAGCCGCCAGCCAGGCTGGCTACCCAGGGCTGCTGGCTATATGCATCGCTCACCCGGCCTAATGAAAATTGATATCCGCCCGCAGGCCCCAGCCCGGAGCGATACAATGAGGCGGGAACCACCTGGCTATGCTGGCTGCCATCGGTCTCAATAACGGTGACCGTCAGATCGCTGGTGACGTTGCGCAGGGGAATATCCGTTAAGGTAAAGGGGCCGGCAGGCACTAAAGTGGAATACACCATGATCCCTTGCTGGCGGATCTCAACCCGCGCCTGCGGGGTACTGGCGATCCCGGTTACCAGCACGCCGCTCCCGGCATCGTTAAGGGCGCTCTCCGGCATCAAGGAGATACCGTATAGCTCGGTGCCGTCGAGCAAAGGGTTATTCATGCCTATTTCACCCGCCTTGACGGTGCTTTTTATCTGCGTAAAGGTGCGCTGTAGGTAGGTCTGCGAATTTTCGCTGGTAAACTGATTATTCGCACGGCTTAATAGCTGATGGCTACGCAGCAGCCAGGTATTCACGTTTAGACCGCCGTCCAGCATCAGCTGCGAATACTCGGAATGACCGCCGCTATAATCGTTGCGCGAAGCGAAAAAGGTATAATTCAGCACCCCAGCCGTACCGCTCGTGTCGTATCCGCTGAGGTCGGTACTTTGGTGGACTAACTGCTCCTGCGGTAATATCAGATCGATTCGCCCTTTTCCGGGCGACGCTTTCAGGATCGTTTCAGGATGGGCCTGTAAATAGTCATAGCAGCCCTCGCTATCGACCACGGATTGGCGAATACCGGCCTGTTGCATAAACGCTTTATCGAAACACAGCTGGCCGTCATCATCAAAGTGGGCGACGATATTTCCCTTATCCTTACCGTTAACGCCCAGCATAACCGAGGTCACTCCTGGCAGGAATTTGGCTTCTGAAGAGAAATAATGCGCAATTTGCGGATCGATACCCAAAGACGTTAAGGTTTCACTATCAAATTCTATTGCGCTCTTTTTGGCCTCTTCAGCTACCGCCAGTTGAGCGCTTCCCAACCCGATAAGACAGGCCAACAGCTTTTTCCTGAGCATTCCGTTCATCCTTGAACATGGTTACTGCAACGAGGTGATGTAGCGCTCTCCTTTATATCCATAGCGGCTTGCCGGGAAAAACTCGACTTTCGTATCCGCTCCCGCTTTAGCAGGTAATTTTACGCTGACGCTGGTGTGCGGCAGGAGATACGTTTTCGCTAACTCGCCGGGAGAACCTGAAGGCAAAGTATTAAACATGGACGTCATCCTGACGACATAGTCGCTCGGATTACTGATTTCCAGCTGGCCCCCCTTTTTGCGCCAAACCAGATGTTTCCACGGCGCGGGCTCCTCCGCCAGGCCAGCCGGATGGATAATGACCGGTAAATCCTGACGAATAGTGACCGTTGTTTTCAGTTTTCCCTTTTCCTTCGGCGGTATTCCTTCAAAGGTGACCCGTTTAAACTCTTCCTGTTGTAGCGGTTTAGACGTTTGCAATATAAAGCGGATCTTTTGCGTGTCCCCTTGCTCTACGCGTACTACCGGCTGCGTGACAATTAAGCGGATAGATTTATCGCTATCGGCTAAATCAACCACTTTGGTATAAAGCAGGGACGGATGCGGATCTGAATTGGTGAGGTTCATCGACACCTCACCTTTTTGTTCATCAACGAGTAAAACAGATGTCTCAGGCACCATGCCGCTGGCATAGGCCCGGGTCGTCAATATCAATAATGACAACAGCAGCGTTTTTTTCATATTAGTGGTGTGTATTAAAATGAGATAGAGCTTATTAACAGGCCCAATAAATTTTATAAAAATATTTATTGGGCCGAATTTCAGAAGGACAGCATATAAATATTAGAGATAAACAAGACTCAGCGTGGCATTACCATCCAGCTCAATTTGCGTTCCGGCACCCAGTACACCATTGTTCTGAACGGCGGAAACGATATCCAGCGGCATCACTAAATCTTTAAACAGCATTGGGGTGGTTTTGCCGGTTTCAGCAACGGTAACGATACGGGTAGCGTCGGAGTAATATAAAGCACCGCTATTTGCATTCTCCCACGAGCTATTTGCCCCGCCTCTATTTTTCACGATCATATCCACTGCCGCGCCATCAGCAGTTAATCCATCCTTCATTGCCGTAACGGAATAAGCACCGATCTTCATGTCATTAACGGTACCGAGGCCAAACGCCGCAGATTCCGTTGTCATATTTTGCCCCGGGATATAGTCAGCAATATACGCCGAGCTTGAAATCTCAACTTTAGAACTGGCACGGTTATCCTTCGCCACGATGCCCACGCTGGTCGCCGCATCGCAGCTAACCGTTAGAGTAATGGATTTTTTGCCCAACTGAACCAGGGTGCTACCGCTGACCGGCTTTTCGAGAACCGAGTTGTTCATAGAGCCGTAATCAACAACACCACTGTTGCTCAGCTCCGGGGTGCACGCAGCCGGAACAAAGGTTCCTTTAACGGTGAGAGTAGTATCCGTAGCAGCATTAACGCCCGCAGCAGAAACAATAGCAGCGCAAACGCATAGCGCAGAAAGCGACTTTTTAGAGAACATATCAATTTTCCTTAATGTATCGTACGACCGATATCAATAAAAATATCGGCACATCCTTTATCCAATTAAATCATTGCCACTAATCATCCCCTCAATAATTATTGAGAAAAGAATTAGTCACTGGAAGTAATGATGAAAGAGACTCCTCTCACCGCCGGCTAATCTACTTAATTGAACGACTAATCTCAAGAAAAATAATCGCAAATTTTAAAAAGTAAAAACCTTCAACAATTACAAGAAGATAGTAAATGAATTGCAAGTAAGTTAAATAAAACACGGGTCAGTTAATTAATCTGCTCTTTATAAATAAACGGCATCAATAGTAAAATAAGAACACATATTCATCATAGAAACACCTTAATTAAAGTTACAACAAATAAACCCAGAAAAATATGAATTCACACTCCCATTTCATCTAATATACCCTATCTCCTGTGCTGGATGACCATAGGGCACAGCAAAATAATCTGTGCAGACCCAGCCCACAGCAGAAACACACTTTGCCCTGACGGAGAAGAGACTCGACGCCAGCAGTAAAGTTATAAAATGAAAAAAAAGCGAAGCATAGCTATGGCATGCTTCGCTCGGGATAGGGGATGCCGTCTGATTCACATATGAATTCATATATGAATCAGGCCCCGCAGGGCCTGTTATTGATATCACTTCACAACGCGTAGCGCCGGGCGTCCGCCACGGGGCGGCGGCGTATCATCCGGATCGTCGTCGTGATTATCTGGCTTATCGCCATCGATCACCGACATGACCGTTTCGCTGTCAGGCAGCTCTTCTTCATCGTTCAGGCTGGTGACATCTTCATCGTAAGCGGCTTCTGGTTCGAACATGGTCCCCGCACCGTTCTCACGCGCGTAAACCGCCAGTACGGCAGCCATCGGCACGGAGACATTGCGCGGCACACCGCCGAAACGCGCGTTAAAACGCACTTCGTCGTTCGCCAGCTCCAGGTTACCGACAGCACGCGGAGCAATATTGAGAACAATTTGCCCATCACGCGCATACTCCATCGGCACAAGTACGCCCGGCAGAGTCACGTCAACGACCAGATGCGGAGTCAGCTGGTTATCCAGCAGCCACTCATAGAACGCCCGCAGCAGGTACGGGCGACGAGGCGTCAGCTGTGATACATCCATCATTTAGCCCCGACCGAGGCGCATTTCACGCTCGGCTTCAGTTAAAGAAGCGAGGAAGGAGTCGCGCTCAAATACGCGAGTCATATAGCCTTTAAGCTCTTTCGCGCCAGCACCAACCAGCTCGACGCCAAGAACCGGCAGGCGCCACAGCAGCGGAGCCAGGTAGCAGTCCACCAGGCTAAACTCATCGCTCAGGAAGTAGGGCTTCTGGGTGAAGACCGGCGCAATGGCCTGCAACTCTTCACGCAGCTGCTTACGTGCAGTATCGGCCTGCGAAGCGGTACCGGTCTGAATAGTATTCATCAGAGAATACCAGTCTTTTTCGATACGCTGCATGTAAAGACGGCTTTCCCCACGGGCCACCGGATAAACCGGCATCAGCGGCGGATGCGGGAAACGCTCATCCAGGTATTCCATAATGATGCGAGATTCCCACAGAGTGAGCTCACGATCCACAAGCGTCGGCACGCTTTGATTCGGGTTGAGGTCAATCAGATCCTGAGGCGGGTTATCCTTCTCCACGTGCTCTATCTCAAAACTAACACCTTTTTCGGCCAGCACGATGCGGACCTGATGGCTATAGATGTCAGTAGGACCAGAAAACAGCGTCATTACCGAACGTTTGTTGGCAGCGACAGCCATGAAAACCTCCAGGTATATTCAGAATTTTGTACTGCTGCCGACCACGGATGGCCAGCCAGATGTAAAAACCCCATTTGCGTGATATCACTTTTGCTTATCATCCAAACAAAAAATGAACAATCACCTGCATTTGGGCAGAAAATTGGATGATAGTTTACCAGATTTTGAAGACGTTGTGGTGAGGGTATTCTGGAAATGCTGAAAAAGTGGTAATAATGGGGCGTTTGTAGAGTGAAAATGGCAAATTTATCCATAAAAAAACCCGCCGAAGCGGGTTTTTTCGCAAATTGTTCTGCATAAGCAGAGGACAATTAACGTTTGGAGAACTGCGGACGACGACGTGCTTTACGCAGGCCGACTTTCTTACGTTCAACCTGACGAGCATCACGAGTAACGAAACCAGCTTTACGCAGTTCGCCACGCAGGGACTCATCGTACTCCATCAGAGCGCGGGTGATACCGTGACGGATCGCACCAGCCTGACCAGAGATACCACCACCTTTAACGGTGATGTACAGATCTAATTTCTCAACCATGTCGACCAGTTCCAGCGGCTGACGAACTACCATGCGGGCAGTTTCACGACCGAAGTACTGTTCCAGAGAACGCTGGTTGATAACGATTTTACCGTTGCCCGGTTTGATGAAAACGCGAGCTGCGGAACTTTTGCGGCGACCGGTGCCGTAGTATTGATTTTCAGCCATTGCCTATAATCCCGATTAGATGTCAAGAACTTGCGGTTGCTGTGCCGCGTGGTTGTGCTCGTTACCCGCGTAAACTTTCAGCTTACGGTACATAGCACGACCCAGCGGGCCTTTTGGCAGCATGCCTTTAACCGCGATTTCAATCACACGCTCAGGACGGCGGGCAATCATCTCTTCAAAGGTCGCTTCTTTGATACCACCGATGTGGCCGGTGTGGTGATAGTACATTTTGTCTTCGCGCTTGTTGCCGGTTACAGCAACTTTTTCTGCGTTCAGAACGATGATGTAGTCACCGGTATCAACGTGCGGAGTGTATTCCGCTTTGTGCTTACCGCGCAGGCGCAGAGCCAGTTCGGAAGCCAGACGGCCCAGAGTTTTACCGGTCGCGTCAACAACATACCAGTCGCGTTTTACGGTTTCTGGTTTAGCTGTAAAAGTTTTCATTAAAAGCTTACCCAAATAAATAAGTTACACGTTGGTGAACACCCAAACGTTTAGTCAGTTGAGGTTCACACGACATTGTCCAGCAAACCTACCCCTTCGAATAGCCTATGCCGGCACATAGAAAGTTTTGGGAAAAAAACCTTCTCGTAACGTGGGGTCGCAAGATTATAGAGAAGTCGGGGTCAAAGATCGACCCCTTTATGTGATTTGTACCCGGTTTTACCCCGCCAGGTGTTCTCGCTTCAGATACTCCTCGCTCTGCATCTCCTGCAGGCGCGATAAACAGCGCTGGAACTCGAATTTTAATCTCTCGCCCTGATAGATCTCATACAGCGGAACCGCCGCACTGACCACCAGTTTGACGTGGCGTTCGTAGAATTCATCGACGAGGGCGATAAAGCGCCGCGCCTCGCTCTCCATCAGCCCGGTCATCACCGGCACATCAAAGAGCATGACGGTATGAAACAGACGCGAAAGCGCAATATAGTCGTGCTGGCTACGCGCATCCACGCACAGCGTCGCAAAGGAAGCCGCCAGCGTCTGGTTCTCAACGCCTAACGTCGGCAGCGGGCGGTGGTTTATCTCCAGCGTTGGCATCTGCTCGCGCTTTGCGCCCGCCAGCGCCAGCCACAGTTTGTCCATCTGCTGGCGGGTCTCAGCGTTCAGCGGCGACAGCCACAGGTGCGCCTGGGTCAGCGTGCGCAGACGATAATCGATGCCGGCGTCGACATTCATCACATCGCAGTGCTGCTTAATCGCGTCGATCGCAGGCAGGAAGCGGGCGCGCTGCAGACCGTTACGGTACAGTTCGTCAGGAGGAATATTCGACGTCGCCACCAGGGTTATCCCGCGGGCAAACAGCGCTTTCATCAGACCGCCCAGCAGCATCGCATCGGTAATGTCAGAGACAAAAAACTCATCAAAGCAGAGCACATCGGTTTCAGCTTTAAAACGGTCCGCAACGATTTCCAGCGGATCGCTGTGCCCCTGCAGCGTGGTTAACTCTTCATGTACCCGCAGCATAAAGCGATGAAAATGCAGACGTTGTTTACGTTCTCCCGGCAGACTTTGAAAGAACAGATCCATCAGCCAGGTTTTCCCTCTGCCGACCCCACCCCACATATAGAGACCGCGAACTGCGGCCGTTTCGACAGCGGGTTCACGCTTGCCCAGCAGCTTGCCGAATTTCGCCCGCAGACCGCCGCCGGTTTGCGGCGCTACCGAAGGTTTATTCTGCAATTCTTGATAAATCGTATCGAGGCGGCTGACCGCTTCTCGCTGAACGTCGTCAGGTTGATGGCTTCCCTCTTTGAGAGCGGAAAGGTAACGCGATGTTGGGGACAGGCTTTGCATGATCTAATTGTTATTCCTTGAAAACCGTAATGCCGTAGCTCACGATTGACGAAAAAAAGGCTGCTCTACACTACGTGATGATACGCCAGGATTCCACTTCTGTGGAATTAGCGGTTATAGTGGCACTATCGGGCGCAGGCGGAGAGCCTCATAGCCACCCTACGGAACCACAAAACAACGGGAGATGTTCATGACCTGGGAATACGCGCTAATTGGGCTAGTTGTCGGCATCATTATCGGTGCCGTCGCGATGCGTTTTGGCAATCGTAAATTACGCCAACAGCAGGCGCTGCAGTTTGAACTGGAAAAGAATAAAGCAGAGCTGGAGGAGTACCGCGAAGAGCTGGTGAGCCATTTCGCCCAGAGCGCCGAGCTTCTGGATAACATGGCGCATGATTACCGCCAGCTGTATCAGCATATGGCGAAAAGCTCCAGCAACCTCCTGCCGGACACCATGGCGGACGCTAATCCGTTCCGCAATCGTCTGGAAGAGTCCGAAGCGGGCAACGATCAGGCTCCGGTCCAGATGCCGCGCGACTATTCTGAAGGCGCATCCGGTCTGCTGCGCGGCGGTGTAAAGCGCGATTGATTCGGCAACGCCAGTAAAAATATTTTCCGGGCGCACCCTCTGCGCCCGTTTCAACCTCTCATCCCAGCTACAATTTAACTATTGCCCACGTTGTTACCGGGTCGAAAATTCAATAACATCGGGCCATTCGGGACGTTTCCCATACACCTCAGGTTACGAGAGCCAGCAACTAATGAATAAACCAACTTTGCTGTTGAGTGCGTTAGCGTTAAGCATTGGGTTGTCGTTGTCAGCCTTACCTCCGGCAGCAGCGTCTTTACCGACACAAGTTCCGGGCCAGGGCGCGCTGCCAAGCCTCGCGCCAATGCTGGAAAAAGTGTTGCCGGCGGTGGTGAGCGTACAGGTTGAGGGTACCGCGTCACCCGCGCAGGATATGCCGGAAGAGTTGAAAAAATATTTTGGCGACAACGCGCCGCAAGAGCAGGCGCAGCCTTTTGAAGGACTGGGTTCTGGGGTCATCATTGATGCCGCAAAAGGCTACGTGCTGACCAATAATCACGTCATTAATCAGGCCCAGAAGATCAGCGTCCAGCTCAACGACGGGCGTGAGTTCGATGCCAAACTGGTCGGCAGCGACGAGCAGAGCGATATTGCACTGCTGCAGATCCTCAAGCCCAGTAATTTGACGCAAATCGCTATCGCCGACTCGGACAAGCTGCGGGTTGGCGACTTCGCCGTCGCCGTCGGTAACCCGTTTGGCCTGGGTCAGACCGCCACATCCGGGATTGTTTCCGCCCTTGGCCGCAGCGGCCTGAACCTTGAGGGGCTGGAAAACTTTATCCAGACCGATGCTTCCATTAACCGCGGCAACTCCGGTGGCGCGCTGCTGAATCTCAACGGCGAGCTGATTGGCATCAACACCGCCATTCTGGCCCCGGGCGGCGGCAGCGTCGGCATTGGTTTCGCCATTCCCAGCAATATGGCAAAAATCCTCTCTCAGCAGCTTATCCAGTTTGGCGAAATCAAACGCGGCCTGTTGGGTATTAAAGGAATGGAAATGAGCGCGGATATCGCCAAAGCGATGAATCTTGACGTCCAGCGCGGCGCATTCGTTAGCGAAGTCCTGCCAAACTCGGGGTCGGCTAAAGCGGGCGTTAAATCTGGCGACGTTATCGTCAGCCTGAACGGCAAACCGCTCAACAGCTTCGCCGAACTGCGTTCACGCATCGCCACGACCGAGCCGGGAACCAAGGTGAAATTAGGACTATTGCGTGAAGGGAAACCCGTTGAAGTGGAGGTCACGCTGGACAAGAGCACCTCGTCTTCCGCCAGCGCAGAGCTTATCGCTCCGGCGCTACAGGGCGCATCGTTAAGCGACGGTCAGATGAAGGATGGGACCAAAGGCGTCATCATTGATAACGTCGATAAAGGCAGCCCTGCCGCGCAGGCCGGCCTGCATAAGGACGATATCATTATTGGCCTCAATCGCGAACGCGTGCGCTCGATTGCCGAACTGCGAAAAGTACTCGAAAGCAAACCGACGGTCATTGCACTGAACGTCGTTCGCGGCAGCGAAAGCATCTATCTACTGCTGCGCTAACTCGCCTTCCGGACATCGCGTGCAGTGCGATGTCCGGACAAGTCGTGTTATGCTTCGCCTGTCTATCCATCAAAGATATCTGCATCATGCCTGCAAAGCTTTTACGTTCGATACTTATCGGTTTGATCGTCGGCGGTTTGCTGCTGGCCGTCATGCCTTCCCTGCGCCAGTGGCAGCTTTCGCCGACCACGCAATACGATAGCGCGGATGAATCCCCCGCCAGCTATAATTCCGCCGTCCGTCGCGCGGCGCCTGCGGTCGTCAATGTCTATAACCGCGCCCTTAACAGCACCAGTCATAATCAGTTAACGCTCGGCTCCGGCGTGATCATGGACCAGCGCGGCTATATTCTGACCAACAAGCACGTCATCAACGATGCCGATCAGATTATTGTTGCCCTGCAGGATGGCCGGGTCTTTGAAGCGCTGCTGGTCGGCTCAGATACCCTCACCGATCTGGCGGTATTAAAAATCAACGCCAGCGGCGGTCTGCCGGTTATTCCGATTAACCCGAAACGCGTGCCGCATATCGGTGACGTCGTGCTGGCGATTGGCAACCCGTACAACCTCGGGCAAACCATTACCCAGGGCATTATCAGCGCCACCGGGCGTATCGGTCTGAACCCCACTGGGCGCCAGAACTTCCTGCAGACCGATGCGTCAATCAACCACGGTAACTCCGGCGGCGCGCTGGTGAACTCGCTGGGCGAGCTTATGGGTATCAATACCCTGTCATTTGATAAAAGCAACGATGGCGAAACGCCGGAGGGCATCGGCTTTGCGATTCCTTTCCAGCTGGCGACCAAGATTATGGATAAGCTGATCCGCGATGGCCGCGTGATTCGTGGCTACATTGGGATCAGCGGCCGCGAAATTGCGCCGCTGCACGCGCAGAGCGGCGGCGGTATCGATCAATTGCAGGGGATTGTAGTCAATGATGTGGCGCCGGAAGGCCCGGCAGCCCAGGCAGGGATCCGCGCCAATGACGTGATTATTTCGGTTAACGATAAACCCGCCGTTTCCGCCCTGGAAACCATGGATCAGGTCGCAGAGATCCGTCCGGGCTCGGAAATTCCGGTGGTGATTATGCGTGACGATAAAAAAATTACGCTGCATATCGCCGTACAGGAATATCCTGCGACCAACTAACAGGCTCCCCGAACGGGGAGCGCTATTTAATCAGCAAAAATCGGCCCGGCCGGGAATTTCGCCAGAAACCCGGTGACGGCCAGCAGCGACCACAGCCCCGGCCAGGCAAACTGCCGCTCCCGCAGCTCGTCATCGAGCGTCATCAGCGCAAATTCGCCGTTATCACCCAGTACGCCGCCCTGCCAGAGCAACCGTTGAGCCTGCTGCCGCGCCCAGGGTGATTCGCTCTTCCAGGCCAGCAGATGCAGCAGCGACTGCTGCAGGCAGACGCCATGAGGATGCTTGTCCCGCAGCAGTCGCCGGTAAACCGGCAGCGATATGCTGCGCACGGTATAAAATCCGCTGCGGATTTCAGCATCGGCATCCGCCGCGCCGGCACAATACTGACCGGCCAGGTCGCACAGACGATTGTGCGTCAGCGCCAGCCCCCGGGCATCCAGATGACCCGCTGCGGCACACAGCAGCCCACTTCTTTGCATCCACGGCGTGGAGTCCCGAAATACCGTATCAGGTAGCGCCGGTTCTGTTTCAGCTGCTTTATTTTGCGTACCCGCCTCATAGCAATGGACAAAAAAATCATGGCCTCCGCGGGCAACCGATGGGTGCGCTAACAGGTTAAGCGCGGGCTGCAGTTGTTCAACTTCATCTACTGATGCCAGCATGTAATCGATAATGACATCTTTTGTCGATGCCCTGCTTTCGGGGCGTAATGTTATGGTTTCATTCATCAAAGCCTCCTTATAGGAAATCTCCCGGTGGCGCTGCGCTGACCGGGCTACGGGTCCGTGCAGTCTGGTGGCCCGGATAAGCCGTTTACGGCGCAATCCGGGGAAAGGTAACGATTCACATCGCCAGCACGTACTTGAGCATCACCCCGGCGGCAATCGCCGAGCCAATCACCCCCGCCACGTTCGGCCCCATCGCGTGCATCAGCAGGAAGTTCTGCGCGTCCGACTCCAGCCCCACCTTATTCGACACCCTTGCCGCCATCGGCACCGCCGACACCCCGGCGGAGCCAATCAGCGGGTTGATTTTGTGCCGGCTGCACAGGTTCAGCAGCTTCGCCATCAGCACGCCCGCCGCCGTGCCCACGCAGAACGCTGTCACCCCCAGCACCAGTATCCCCAGCGTCTGCGGCTGCAGGAACTTGTCCGCCACCAGCTTCGCGCCCACCGATAATCCGAGGAATATCGTCACGATATTTATCAGCCCGTTCTGCACCGTGTCGCTCAGGCGCTCCACCACCCCGCTCTCGCGCATCAGGTTGCCGAAGCAGAACATCCCCAGCAGCGGCGCCGCA
>NZ_BCZK01000019.1 GCF_001598695.1 Klebsiella oxytoca NBRC 105695
TTCGCTCAACTTTCCATCACCGGGGTGATTTAACGCGCTATTTGCTGGTCATTTGCGCAATTTCCCGTGCAAATCTGCCTACCTGCTGCCAGTCGGTATAGACCACTTCTTTACTGACATCGGTCTCGCCGCCGGTCATCTTCATAATAAGACGAATCATAAAGCGATCGTACCAGCGATAGCGTGGATAGCGGAGCGCACCGGCAAACACCGCGCAATGCTGGGGCTGCCAGGGCGAGTTGAGCAGAAACTTGCGCGTGTAGCTATTAGTTTGCGGCGTTCGTTTTTCTGGCTTACGCGCCACGAGGTTGACCGAGAAAAAAGCCCCCGGCAGCGCCTGTAGCGATTGAAGATGCGTTTTTACAAACCGTTCCAGCGCTGGATGAAAATGACCGTAGCGGATTGATGCGCCTATCACAACGCGATCGTATAAAGGCCACTCCACCTCGTTAGTGCGGTTGAGATCAACCGTGTCCGAATCGATCCCCTGCTCTTTTAATTCAGAGGCCAAAAACGAGGCGATCTCGCGCGTCTGTCCGTCGCGGGTGGAAAAGAGAATCAAAGTTTTCACAGGCACTCCTGTTATTCGCGCCAGAAAGTCGGAGTAAATAGCACCAGTAAGGTGAACACTTCCAGACGACCAAACAGCATATTAGCAATCAAGATCCATTTCGCGACAGGGTTCATCGTGGCGAAGTTATCCGCCACTACGCCCAGTCCCGGTCCAAGGTTGTTCAGCGTGGCGACGACTGAAGCAAAGGCCGAGAAATCATCCACGCCGGTAGCAATTATCGCCAGCATACTGATGATAAACACCAGCGCATACGCGGAGAAGAATCCCCAGACGGCTTCGAGGATACGCTCCGGCAGTGCACGGTTTCCCAGTTTAATACTGTAGACCGCATTAGGGTGTACCAGACGTTTAAGCTCGCGGTTGCCTTGCTTAAAAAGCAGCAGGATACGAATAACCTTTAGTCCACCGCCGGTGGACCCGGCGCAGCCGCCGATGAAAGCCGAACAGAGGAGGAGCACCGGCAAAAATAGCGGCCAGCGCGCAATACTGTCGGTCGTGAAGCCCGCCGTTGTCGCCATCGACACCACCTGGAAAAACGCCTGGTTGACCGTCATTAACGCCGAGCTATAGACGTCATGCAGCCACAGTACAAGGGTGCATACCACCACCAGCGTAAACTGCACGCCGATAAACATACGGAATTCAGGGTCTCGCCAGTACACTTTCAGGCTGCGCCCGCTCAGTAATGAAAAGTGCAGGCCGTAGTTACAGCCAGAAATCAGCAGGAAAACCGCAATAATGGAGTTAATTGTTGGGCTATTAAAGTAACCCACGCTGGCATCATGGGTGGAGAACCCGCCAATCGCGATAGTAGAGAAGCTATGGCCGATGGCGTCAAATGCCGGCATCCCGGCAAACCACAGCGCCAGCGCGCAGGCCACCGTCAGCAGGACATAAATAAGCCACAGCGTTTTTGCCGTCTCTGCAATCCGCGGCCGCATTTTGTTATCTTTCAGCGGTCCGGGCATTTCGGCCCGATACAGCTGCATCCCCCCGACGCCCAGTATCGGCAGTATCGCTACCGCCAGAACGATGATCCCCATCCCGCCAAACCACTGCAGCATCTGCCGGTAGAAAAGAATAGCATGGGGTAACGAATCGAGCCCCACCAGCGTGGTTGCCCCCGTCGTTGTCAGACCGGAGAAAGATTCAAAGAATGCATCCGTCACCGTCAGGTTCGGCTGCTCCGCAAAGATAAACGGCAATGCCCCCACGCTACCCAGCACGGTCCAGAAGAGAACCACAATCAGAAATCCTTCCCGGGATTTCAGTTCTCCCTTCTCACGACGATTAGGCCACCACAGCAGCGAACCGATGGCCAGGGCAACGAAAAAGGTCTGGGTAAACGCTCGCCCCGCACCATCGCGATATATCAGAGCTATTAATCCCGGAAGGATCATCGTCCCCGAAAACAAAATGACCAACAGTCCAACGATTCGGGTTATCGCGCGAAAATGCATCTCTGGCGCTTCCTTTGATATGCAAAAAAATCAGGTGGGGATTATTCGTCAATCTTCAGTAATTGCAACGAACCGCGACTAAAATCAGCCAGCTTTGCTGAAAATAGCGCCACTTCAGCCTGGGGAAGCGCCACGCGCAGCTGAACAGACGCCTGATATTCGCTTTCGACAATTTTTCCTGAGAACTGAGCCAACAGCGTTTCAATCCCGGCCAACTGCCCGTATTCACACTGCAAAGTATATGCGGTGAGCGGCGTCTTGCGCTGTGTTGTGAGCTGCGCTAGCGCCTGATGTACACCGCCGCCATACGCTTTCACCAGGCCGCCGGTGCCCAGCAGAATACCACCGTAGTAGCGCACGACGACAGCGGTTATCTCGCCGACGCCGCTGCCCATCAGCTGCGCCAGCATTGGTTTCCCCGCCGTTCCCGCCGGTTCGCCATCGTCGGAAAAACCCAGCTGCTGAGAATCATTTGGCGGCCCTGCAACCCACGCTACGCAGTGATGACGCGCATCCGGGTGATCCGCCCTGACTGACTCGACAAACGCCTTTGCCGCCGCTACGCCATCGGTATGGGCCAACAGCGTAATAAAGCGGCTCTTTTTGATCTCTTCAACGACGGTGACCGGCTCGGCCGGTATCAACCAGCTTTCCATTACGCCAGTTTCAGATCGCGCGTCATATTTTCGATGCTGTTTTCGTGGATCACGACGTTGTCTTCGATACGGATACCGCCAAAGGGTTTCAGCGCTTCAATTTTCTGCCAGTTAAAGTGTTTGCTGAACTGTCCTTCGCGCCACGGCGCCAGCAGCGATTCGATAAAGTAGATACCCGGCTCGATCGTCAACACCATGCGCGGCTGCAGAACGCGCGTGCAGCGCAGGTAAGGATATTTTGCCGGCGCGGCCTGGTGGGTACCGGTATCATCCTGCATAAAACCAGCAACGTCATGAACCTGCAGACCTAAGGGGTGGCCAATACCGTGCGGCATAAATGGTCCGGTCAGGTCATTTTCCACCATCGCTTCTTCGCTCATGTCTTTGACTATCTGATGTTTACGCAGCAGTTTGGCGATGCGCTGATGAAACTGGACATGATAATCCACGTAGCTCACGCCCGCCTTCATGGTGCTAATCAGCGCCAGCTGTTCATCATTAACGTCTTTAATCAACTGAGCATAGTCATTATCGCCATGCGCCGCCCAGGTACGGGTCAGGTCGGCTGCATAGCCGTTGTATTCCGCGCCCGCATCCAGCAGGAAGCTACGCATCTCTGCAGGCGCACGATGATCAAGCTTTGTGTAATGCAGTACGGAGGCATGCTCGTTCAGCGCCACAATATTGCTGTACGGCACATCAGTGTCGCGATGGCCGGTCGCGGTCAGATAGGCCTGGTTGATATCAAACTCGCTCATCCCGGAGAGGAAAGCTTCATGAGCAGCCTGATGACCGTTAACCGCCGACTTCTGCGCTTCACGCATACAGGCCAGCTCATAGTCAGTTTTATAAGAGCGATAGTAGTGCAGATAATCGATCGCCCCTTTCGGGTTGATTTTATCCGCCGCAATATCCAGCCCCAGCGCACGTTCCGGTACCGGTCCGATATAAGCGATATTGCCACGCGCGGCAGGCAGCTGGCTGCCGATACCATCCGCTTTCGGCAGGGCGATCACCTCCACCTCTTCGGTCCAGAATGACGTCGGCAACGGTTCTACGTTATGCCAGTAATCAACCGGCAGATAGAACCACAGCTTTGGTTTGTTGACGCCGTCCACCAGCAGCCAGCAGTTCGGAACCTGCGTAACCGGTACCCAGGCTTTGAACTGTGGGTTGACCTTAAATGGATACGGATGATCGTCAAGAAAGACGTTGACCAGTTCACCTGAGTGAATCAACAGAGCATCCAGCTTAAAGCGGGCCAGAACATCGCGGGTGCGTTCTTGTAAGGTAACGATATGATTTTTATAGAGACCGGCCAGGGATTCCATCTTTTATCCTTTGATTTTATTGGATCGTGAATCTTCGCATCTTAGCACATTGGCTCCAGACGGGGTGATCTCTAGCGGGTGTGATCCGACCAGCATTTATTTAAAGACTTATTTGCATTTTCTTAACATAAATTCCACACTCCGTTGCATCTGGTACGACCAGATCATATTGCTGGATTCAGGAGACTGACATGCTCTACAAAGGCGACACCCTGTACCTCGACTGGCGGGAAGACGGCATTGCCGAACTGGTATTCGATGCCCCCGGCTCGGTCAATAAGCTTGATACCGCAACCGTAGCCAGCCTCGGTGAAGCGCTGGACGTGCTCGAAAAACAAAAAGATCTGCAAGGGCTACTGCTGCGCTCTGAGAAAGCAGCCTTTATCGTCGGTGCGGATATCACTGAATTTCTTTCCCTGTTCCTGGTTCCGCAAGAACAGTTAAGCCAGTGGCTGCATTTCGCCAATAGCGTATTTAATCGCCTGGAAGATTTACCGGTTCCCACTATTTCCGCCGTCAACGGCTATGCGCTGGGCGGCGGCTGCGAATGCGTGCTGGCGACCGATTATCGCCTGGCGACGCCGGATTTGCGCATTGGCCTGCCGGAAACGAAGCTGGGTATCATGCCGGGCTTTGGCGGCTCGGTGCGGATGCCGCGGATGCTTGGCGCGGACAGCGCGCTGGAAATCATTGCCGCAGGTAAAGACGTTGGCGCCGAACAGGCCTTAAAAATCGGCCTCGTCGATGGCGTGGTTAAACATGAAAAACTGCTCGATGGCGCGATAGCAATTCTGCGTCAGGCCATTAAAGGTGACCTGGACTGGAAGGCGAAGCGCCAGCCGAAGCTGGAGCCTCTTCACCTGAGTAAAATTGAAGCCGCGATGAGTTTTACCATCGCCAAAGGCATGGTGGCGCAAACCGCCGGGAAACACTACCCTGCGCCCATTACTGCCGTTAAAACCATTGAAGCCGCCGCCCGCTTTGGCCGCGAAGAAGCCTTGAATCTGGAAAACAAAAGTTTTGTCCCGCTGGCGCATACCCACGAGGCGCGGGCGCTGGTAGGTATCTTCCTTAACGATCAGTATGTTAAAGCGAAAGCGAAGAAGCTGACTAAAGATACCGACACGCCAAAACACGCGGCCGTACTGGGCGCGGGGATTATGGGCGGCGGCATTGCATACCAATCGGCATGGAAAGGCGTGCCGGTAGTCATGAAAGATATCAACGACAAATCGCTGACGCTCGGCATGACCGAAGCGGCCAAATTGCTGAATAAACAGCTTGAGCGCGGCAAAATCGATGGTCTCAAAATGGCTGGCGTTATTTCCACTATTCAGCCAACCCTGGATTACGCCGGCTTTGAGCGCGTGGACGTCGTGGTCGAAGCCGTTGTTGAGAATCCGAAAGTGAAAAAAGCGGTGCTGGCGGAAACGGAAGACAAAGTCCGTCCGGATACCGTGCTGGCATCGAATACCTCCACCATTCCCATCAGCGAGTTGGCCAGCGTACTGAAGCGCCCGGAAAACTTCTGCGGAATGCACTTCTTTAATCCGGTGCACCGGATGCCGCTGGTCGAGATCATTCGCGGTGAAAAAAGCTCGGACGAAACCATTGCGAAAGTGGTCGCCTGGGCCAGCAAAATGGGTAAAACGCCAATTGTGGTCAACGACTGCCCCGGTTTCTTTGTTAACCGCGTGCTGTTCCCCTACTTCGCCGGTTTCAGCCAGCTGCTGCGCGACGGCGCAGACTTCCGCAAAGTCGACAAAGTGATGGAAAAGCAGTTTGGCTGGCCGATGGGCCCGGCCTATCTGCTGGACGTCGTTGGCATTGATACCGCGCATCACGCGCAGGCAGTCATGGCGGCGGGCTTCCCGCAGCGGATGCAAAAAGATTATCGCGATGCGATCGATGCGCTGTTCGACGCTAACCGTTTCGGCCAGAAAAATGGCCTCGGCTTCTGGCGCTACAAAGAAGACAGCAAAGGTAAGCCGAAGAAGGAAGAGGATGCCGCAGTCGATAGCCTGCTGGCGGAAGTCAGCCAGCCGAAGCGTGATTTCAGCGATGAAGAGATTATCGCCCGCATGATGATCCCGATGGTCAACGAAGTGGTGCGTTGTCTTGAAGAGGGCATTATCGCCAGCCCGGCGGAAGCCGATATGGCGCTGGTCTATGGTCTCGGCTTCCCTCCGTTCCACGGCGGCGCGTTCCGCTGGCTGGATACCCTCGGTAGCGCAAAATATCTCGATATGGCGCAGCAGTATCAGCATCTCGGTCCGCTGTATGACGTGCCGGAAGGATTGCGCAGCAAAGCGCGTCATAACGAACCGTACTATCCCCCGGTTGAGCCTGCCCGTGCGCCAGGCGAGCTGAAAACGGCTTAAGGAGTCACAATGGAACAGGTTGTCATTGTCGATGCAGTTCGTACCCCGATGGGCCGTTCGAAGGGCGGCGCCTTTCGCCATGTGCGCGCGGAAGATCTCTCCGCGCACCTGATGCGTAGCCTGCTTTCACGTAATCCATCCCTTGAAGCAAGCGCCATTGATGATATTTACTGGGGATGCGTTCAGCAGACCCTTGAACAGGGTTTCAATATTGCCCGCAACGCGGCGCTGCTGGCGGAAATCCCGCATTCCGTGCCCGCCAACACGGTCAATCGACTGTGCGGTTCTTCCATGCAGGCGCTTCACGACGCGGCCCGCATGATCATGACCGGCGATGCCAGCGTATGCCTGATTGGCGGCGTAGAACATATGGGCCACGTCCCGATGAGCCACGGTGTGGATTTTCACCCGGGCCTGAGCCGGAACGTCGCTAAAGCCGCCGGGATGATGGGGCTGACCGCAGAAATGCTGGCGCGCCTGCACGGCATCAGCCGGGAAATGCAGGATCAGTTTGCAGCCCGCTCCCACGCCCGCGCCTGGGCCGCGACGCAATCTGGCGCATTCAAAACGGAGATTGTTCCGACCGGCGGTCACGACGCCGACGGCGTACTGAAGTCATACAGCTATGATGAAGTGATTCGCCCGGAGACGACGGTAGAAGCGCTGGCTGCGCTGAGGCCCGCGTTCGATCCCGTCACCGGTACCGTAACGGCGGGTACCTCTTCTGCCCTCTCCGATGGCGCCGCAGCCATGCTGTTAATGAGCGAAAGTCGCGCCCGCGAGCTGGGCCTGAAGCCTCGCGCTCGCGTGCGTTCGATGGCCGTCGTCGGCTGCGACCCGTCAATAATGGGCTTCGGCCCGGTTCCCGCGTCAAAGCTGGCGCTGAAAAAAGCCGGGCTCACCACCAGCGATATCGATGTGTTCGAGATGAACGAAGCTTTTGCCGCGCAGATCCTGCCGTGCATTAAAGATCTGGGACTGATGGAACAGATCGACGAGAAGATCAATCTCAACGGCGGCGCGATCGCCCTGGGCCATCCGCTCGGCTGTTCAGGCGCGCGCATCAGCACCACGCTCATCAACCAGATGGAGCGCAAAGATGCGCAGTTCGGCCTGGCGACGATGTGTATTGGTTTAGGTCAGGGGATCGCGACGGTATTCGAGCGGGTTTAAGCAAAGAGTTAATTCCCTGAATCATTCGCGCGGCATCGCGGCGGCAACCGAGCAAATCCCCGGGAGCATAGATAACTCTGTGACCGGGGTGAGCGAGCGCAGCCAACAAAAAGGCAGCGTGAATGATAACGGGGAGAAGGTTTAGTTGCCGTTCTTCCCGCCTGTCAGGGGCGGGTTTTTTATTTCCGCTATTCAGCTATTATCACCGGATACGTCACGTTGACTAAGGATAATAACGACTTATGAAAACACTCCCTTTCATACTTCTGCTCACCGCATTCTCTGGCGCTGCTCTTGCCAGCGAACAGGATAACGCTCAGGCATGCCTCTCATGGGGAATCAATAAAATGGCGCAGAATCCGGAAAGCGAGCGGCTCAAGGACCTGACCATCACCAATATTAATACCGAACGCTATGATGAGAAGATAGGCAGCCAGCATATCGCGACGCAGTTAGCCGCCACGCTGGAAAAAGAAGGGAACCCCGTAGGGAAAATGCTCTGTTTGCTGGAAAACGATCGACCGCTGTACGTTTACTTTAGCGATGCGCGCTAGAACAGCATCCGGACCAACGCCCGGATGCCTTCACAGCGGCAATCAGATAAAGGCAAACGCGTCGCCAAACAGACGCTCTTCGCGGGCGCCGCGCTCGTTGCAGAACAGATCGCGGGCAATTTTAGCCATCTCGAAGCGACCTGCAATATAGATATCATGATCGCCCAGCGTACCGTAATCCTGCAGGACCGCGGTGAGTACGGTTCCGGTACGGCCACGCCACTCAGCGTCAGGCTGCTCAACCACGGGCTCGATGCGTAAGCCCGGATGCTGCACGCTTAATGCTTCCAGTTCCGCCAGATCATAGAGATGCTTCGCTTCGCGTCCGCCCCAATAGATAGCGATATCGCGGTTTGGATTGCGCGCCAGCGCGGTAAGCAAAATCGAACGCACGTAAGAGAAGCCCGTTCCCCCAGCGATTAAAATCAGCGGGCGTTCTTCATCATCGCGCAGCCAGGCTTCGCCATGCGGCAGATCGACCTCGATTTCACGCTCTTTCAGGATCCGATCCATCACTGCCATCGCATACAGATTAAGTTCAGATGCACCGATATGCAGTTCGATAAACTCCTGTTCCGACGGCGTAGAAGCCATGGAGAATGGGCGCTTATCGCGTTCGTCCATCACGACCATCAGATACTGACCAGCCCGGAAAGAAAACGCCGCTTCCGGCACTAATCGAACGCGATACACAGTATCGGTAATCGCCTCCACCGAGGTCACTTTACAGCTTAAGGTTGTCATGCGTCCCCTCTGTCGGGTCTATTGTGCAAAACAGCGGCGTAGCCCCGCTTACTGTTATTTGAAGATGGCCAGTTCATCCCAGATGGCGTCAACGCGCGCCGTCACCTCAGGATCTTTCTTAATCGGACGACCCCACTCGCGCTGGGTCTCACCGGGCCATTTATTTGTGGCATCCAGCCCCATTTTTGAACCCAAACCGGAAACCGGTGAGGCAAAATCCAGATAATCAATTGGCGTATTTTCTACCATTACCGTATCACGCGCCGGGTCCATACGGGTAGTAATCGCCCAAATCACATCATTCCAGTCACGCGCGTTGACATCATCATCGCAGACGATAACAAACTTGGTATACATGAACTGACGGAGGAAGGACCAGACTCCCATCATGACGCGTTTCGCGTGACCGGCGTACTGCTTCTTCATCGTGACCACCGCCAGGCGATAGGAGCAGCCTTCAGGTGGTAAATAGAAATCCACAATCTCAGGAAACTGCTTTTGCAGAATAGGGACGAAGACTTCGTTCAGCGCAACGCCCAGTACCGCGGGTTCGTCCGGCGGACGTCCGGTGTAGGTCGAATGGTAGATAGCGTCTTCACGCTGAGTAATATGGGTAACGGTAAAGACCGGGAAATTATCCACTTCATTGTAGTAGCCCGTATGATCGCCATACGGCCCTTCCGGCGCCATTTCACCGACTTCAATATACCCTTCCAGCACAATCTCTGCGCTGGCGGGCACCTCCAGATCGTTAGAGATGCACTTCACGACTTCGGTTTTCGTACCGCGCAGCAGCCCGGCAAATGCATACTCGGAGAGGGTGTCGGGAACCGGAGTCACCGCCCCGAGAATGGTTGCCGGATCGGCACCCAGCGCAACGGAGACCGGGAAACGCTCGCCAGGGCGCGCTGCGCACCACTCCTGGAAATCCAGCGCGCCGCCGCGATGCGATAGCCAGCGCATAATCAGCTTGTTCTTGCCAATCAGCTGCTGGCGATAAATGCCCAGATTTTGCCGCTCTTTATGCGGGCCGCGCGTCACCGTCAGGCCCCAGGTGATCAGCGGTGCGGCATCTTCCGGCCAGCAGGTCATGATCGGGATGCGGCCCAGATCGACATCATCGCCCTGAATAATTTTTTGCTGGCATGGCGCCCCGCGCAGACGCTTAGTCGGCATATTCAGCACCTGCTTGAACTGCGGCAGCTTATCAAACAGATCGCGGAAACCTTTTGGTGGTTCCGGCTCTTTCAGGAATGCCAGGAGCTTACCCACTTCGCGCAGAGAACTGACATCCTCCTGCCCCATCCCCAGCGCAACTCGCCGCGGCGTGCCGAAAAGATTACACAACACCGGCATCGCGTAGCCTTTAGGATTTTCAAATAGCAGGGCCGGACCGCCAGCACGCAAGGTGCGATCGGCAATTTCGGTAATTTCCAGATGAGGATCGACCGGCAGGGAAATCCGTTTCAATTCCCCCTGCTGCTCCAGTAATGTCAGAAATTCGCGTAGATCGTGGTATTTCATGGAGTTGTTATTGACCTCTATACAGGCGGCTGATTATACGGCGTTCGCCGGAGCTATGCTGTATTTTTGTTAAATTAGCGTGAAAGAACGCTGAAATTTAGCTTTCAACTGCAATGATTTCGCGATCGCCCCGGCCTTTTGTTATGCTTGCTGCTAGTAGAGTGGAAAGAGTTATTATGCAAGCCTGGTATTTACTTTATTGCAAACGTGGGCAGCTTGAGCGCGCCCAGGAACATCTCGAGCGGCAGGCCGTCAATTGCCTGATGCCAACGATCGAACTGGAAAAAATCGTCCGCGGTAAACGCACGACGGTCAGCGAACCCCTGTTCCCAAACTATCTGTTTATCGAGTTTGACCCGGAAGTGATTCATACCACCACCATCAGCGCAACGCGCGGCGTGAACAGCTTTGTGCGTTTCGGCGCGCTGCCCGCGATCGTGCCGTCTGCGGTTATTCATCAGCTCTCCATCTACAAACCGGAAGGTATTACCGACCCGGAAACGCCGCATGAAGGCGACAGCGTGCTGATCACCGATGGCGCCTTTGAGGGTCTCCAGGCTATCTTTACCGAACCGGATGGCGAAGCCCGCTCTATGCTGCTGCTGAATCTGCTTAACAAGCAGGTATTACAAAGCGTCAAAAATACTGACTTTTATAAAATCTGACGGCGTCTAAAAACGCACGCCAAAGAGCCTTCTGACGTTAGCATCGGTAATCTCTTCCAGCCACGGCGCTTCTTCTCCGCGCCACTCCGCGATACGAGACAGAATATGCGGCAGATATGCAGGCTCATTGCGGCGGGAAGCGGGTTTTGGCTGCATATCCCGCGGCAGCAGATACGGCGCATCGGTCTCAATCAGCAGGCGATCGGCCGGGATATCGGCCAGGAGAGCCCGCAGCTCCAGCCCCCGACGCTCATCGCATACCCAGCCGGTAATGCCAATAAATAATCCCAGCTCCACGCATTCGCGCATCTCTTCGCGGCTACCGGTAAAGCAATGCACCACGGCCCCCGGAAGCTTATCAAGCCACGGGGTTAGCAGGGCCAGGAAACGGTCGTGCGCATCGCGGCAGTGCAAAAATACCGGCATCGACAGTTCCGCAGCGAGCGCCAGCTGGGCGCTAAACGCCGCCTCTTGCTCCTGAGGCGTTGAAAAGTTGCGGTTGAAATCCAGCCCGCATTCGCCAATCGCAACGACCTCTGGCTCGCGGGCCAGCTCGTAGACCGCTGCCGCGGCCGATTCCGTCCAGCTGCGGCTGTCGTGGGGATGAACACCGGCCGTTGACCAGCATCCGGAATAACCATGCGCCAGCTGCTGCGCCTGCGCGCTTTCATGAAGGTTGGTCCCCGTCAACAGCATTCCTGTGACTCCCGCCGCCCGGGCTCGGGCAATAACCTCGTCCCGATCGCGGGAAAACTGCGAGCTGGTCAGATTCACGCCGATATCAAACATCATCACTCCCATACGGCAACCGCCCTGACGGGCGGTTGCGCTTTATTCTTCTTTGCCCTGCGCCTCTTCGGCTGCGGCATCCTCGTCACGCGTCAGGCGCTTACCGGTATAGAACCGCGCGAAGAAGACCCCGACTTCAAACAGGCAGTACATAGGAATCGCCAGCAGCGTTTGCGAGAACACATCCGGCGGCGTCAGCAGCATCCCAACGACAAATGCGCCAACCAGAACATAGGGGCGTTTCTTACGCAGGTCTTCCGGCGTGGTGACGCCCATCCAGCACAGCAGGACGATGGCCACGGGAACCTCAAATGAGACGCCAAAGGCGATAAACAACGCCATCACAAAGTCGAGGTAGCTGCGAATATCGGTCGAGACCTGTACGCCTTCCGGCGCCGCATGGGTCAGAAAACCAAACGCCAGCGGGAAAACAACAAAGTAGGCAAAAGCCATGCCGATATAGAACAGCAACGTACTGGAGACCAGCAGCGGCATAACCAATCGACGTTCGTGCTTATACAGCGCTGGCGCCACAAAGGCCCAAACCTGATACAAAATTACCGGCACCGACAAAATTATCGATACCATGAAGGTCAGCTTGATCGGCGTGAAGAAAGGCGAGGCCACATCCGTTGCGATCATGGTCGCGCCAACCGGCATCTGCCGAATAAGCGGCGCAGAAACCAGCTGATAGATATCATTGGCGAAATAAACCAACGCCAGGAAAATGACCAGAATCGCAAGAATGCTGTTGATTAAGCGCTTGCGCAGCTCAATCAGATGCGTAATTAGCGGTTGAGTATCGTCTACGCCCATTTTTACTGTTTATCACTCGATACGGGGGAGGAGGAATCGGAAGCCGCCACGGCAACTTTTACTTTCTCTGCCGGGATTTCACTCTGCGAAACGGGGAGCTCTTCAGACACGGGTTCAGGTACGTGCTCAGGCGCGCTGGCCTGATGTTCAGCCGTTGCTGGCGTCACGTCCTTGCGCTGCTCTTCACTCCCTTTTACGACCGGGTTATGAATCGTGTTGGCTTCGTCGCTGGCTTTTTCAGGATCGTGGGCGGAATAGGATCGCTTCATAGATTCAGCCGCTTCTCGCAGCTCATCCATAGATGCTTTTAGCTCAGGCGTCAGGTTATCCAGACTGGCCTTTTCCACCTTCTTAAGGCTTTCCTGAAACTCCTGCAGTTTTAATTCCTGGGTTATTTCATTTTGTACGGTAGCCGCCAGCGACCGCAGCGTACGGATCCAGCTGACTACCGTTTTTACCGCTACCGGTAGTCGTTGTGGCCCCAAAACGATGAGGCCAATCACGAATACCAGCAGAAGTTCACTAAAACCGATATCGAACACGAATTACACCTGCTCTTTGTCGTGGCGTTTAGTCTCGTCTTTTTTTGCGTCATCCGGCTTATCAGCAAGGGTTTTTGCCGCGAAATCTGCATCCGGCGCGGATTTTTCCGGTTTATCGTCGTCGCTCATGGCCTTTTTAAAACCTTTGATCGACGCCCCCAAATCGGAACCGAGCGAGCTCAGCTTTTTTGTCCCAAAAAGCAGAACCACAATGACGACAACAATGAGTAACTGCCAAATACTGATACCACCCATACACATTCCCCTATGACAGATGATGAATTAATAGGACGCATTATACACGTTATGCGCAGTGATAAAGGCGACTGCCGTCAGTTCGTCTTACGCCAGCCGATAAGCCAGGTTACGACGCCAGCGACCATCAGCCAGCCGGGCATCATGCCCCACTCAGGGCGGTGGATGAACAGCAGCGTACCACTCAGTAATAAAACCGCGCCTATACCAAACAGATAACGGGACTGCCCCTGGCGCACGTGCCGCACCTGGATGTCGCGCACGATGGTATCGACGCTATTCTGTAACTGCTTGCTTTGCTGCAGGCTCTGATACACCAGCTCAGGTATTTCCGGCATTCTCTCAATCCAGAACGGCGCCTTCTCTTTAAAAGCCCGCACCAGAGCCGGAATGCCCACCTGATCTTTAATCCACGACTCAAGGAACGGTTTCGCCGTTTTCCACAAGTCTAACTGAGGATAGAGCTGGCGACCTACTCCTTCTACGTAAAGTAATGTCTTCTGCAGCAGAACCAGCTGCGGCTGCACTTCCATATTGAAACGTCGCGCCGTGTTAAACAGGTTCAACAACACATGGCCAAACGAGATTTCCGCCAGCGGTTTTTCAAAAATAGGCTCGCAGACGGTACGAATGGCAAATTCGAACTCTTCGACGTTGGTATCTGCGGGAACCCAGCCGGAATCAACGTGCAGTTCCGCAACCTTACGGTAGTCGCGATTAAAGAAGGCAATAAAGTTTTCCGCCAGATAGCGTTTATCTTCTTTGTTCAGCGAGCCGACGATACCGCAGTCTATACCAATATACTGCGGGTCTTCCGGGTGGTTACGACTGACGAAAATGTTGCCCGGATGCATGTCGGCATGGAAGAAGCTGTCGCGGAAAACCTGAGTAAAGAAGACCTGCACGCCGCGCTCAGCCAGCAGCTGCATGTTGGTCCCCTGCGCTTCCAGCGCGGCGACGTCGGAAACCGGGATCCCGTAAATCCGCTCCATCACCATCATGCCTTCACTGCAGTAGTCCGAGTAAACTTCCGGGACATAAAGCATCGGGCTATCTTCAAAGTTGCGCCGCAGCTGAATAGCGTTAGCCGATTCACGCAGCAGGTTGAGCTCATCCAGCAGCGTTTTTTCGTATTCACGCACCACTTCCTGCGGGCGCAGGCGACGACCGTCCGGTAACAGACGAGGCACCCAGCGGGCAAGGCGGTAGATGAGCTTCATATCAGCTTTGATAACCGGCACGATATCCGGGCGGATCACTTTAATGACCACTTCTTTGCCGTTCTCTTTCAAGCGCGCGGTATGCACCTGGGCAATAGAAGCGGAAGCAAGCGGTTCAACAGAGAAATCATCAAACCAGGCTTCTACCGGCAGGCCGCCCATGGCTTGCTCAATTTGCTTTTTGGCCTGCAGACCATCAAAAGGCGCAACGCGATCCTGCAGCATGGCCAGCTGATCGGCAATGTGGGGAGGGAACAGGTCGCGACGGGTCGAGAGCATCTGGCCAAACTTGATCCACACCGGACCCAGCTCCTGCAGCGCAAGGCGCAGGCGCTCGCCAAGAGGACGTTCTTTATGGCGGTTTGGCATCCAGAACAGCATCCGCCGCCAGATTCGCAGCGGCAGCGTGATACGCATTTTAGGAATGAGCTCATCAAGCCCGTAGCTCAAAAAGGTGTGGACGATGAAATACAGGCGCCGTAATTCTCCTGGCGTCATTTGCCCTCCAGCGTTTCCAGCCGTTTTTCCAGCGCGGCCAGCGCTCGCTCAACGGCTGTGGTTTCTTCAGCAAACCAGGCCAGCTCCAGCGGACCCGGCGCCAGGCGCCACTCTTCGGTAATCGCTTCCGCAACATAGCGCTGCTGGCGCTGAGCACCACGCAGAAGAAAACGAGCACCGCCGCGGAATACTTTACTAAAGCCTTCCGCAACCACATCCCCGGTATACGGGGCGAGCAGTTCAGCCGGATCGAACTCCGCGAGATCGCACAGCGTAACGGTATTTTGTACCACCTGCAGATCGCCCTGCACTTCAAGATCGCCGCTGCGAATCAGCGCGGTAAGCTGCTGGCGATTACGTAGCTGCGGAAGCACGCTCAGGCGAGTACGCACGGTGCAGTCTGCCTCGCCTTCCCACGCCCCCAGCACATCGACCTGGCGCTCGCTAAAAACCAGCACCACGGGTTCGGAGAGCTCCTGCAGTTCGACACGCAGCACTTTCCCCAGCAGACGCTGACGGGCAGGTTTCAACGCCCGATCGCGCCAGAGGAAGGTATTCAGAACCGTCTCAAGACCGGCGGTAACCAGTGGTTTGAAAGGCATAGCGTCCCTCCTGTCAGAACTTATAACCGCGGTGTAGCGCAACGATGCCTGCCGTGAGGTTGTAGTAGTCGACGTTTTCAAATCCTGCATCCTGCATCATGCCTTTCAGCGTGTCCTGATCGGGATGCATTCGAATAGATTCAGCAAGATAACGATAGCTTTCGGCGTCTTTCGCAACCAGCTCGCCTACGCGCGGCAGGATATGGAAGGAATAGGCGTCGTAGGCTTTGCTAAGCGGCTCAATAATCGGTTTTGAGAATTCCAGCACCAGCAGACGGCCACCCGGCTTTAATACGCGGTACATAGAGCGCAGCGCTTTTTCTTTATCCGTCACGTTACGCAGACCGAAAGAAATCGTAATGCAGTCAAAGGTGTTGTCCGCAAAAGGTAGCGCTTCGGCGTTCGCCTGGACGTATTCCACGTTGCCGACAATGCCGATATTGCGCAGCTTTTCACGGCCCATTTTCAGCATAGAGTCGTTGATATCCGCCAGCATCACGCGGCCGGTTTCGCCGACCAGGCGAGAAAATTTCGCCGTCAGATCGCCGGTTCCTCCGGCCAGATCCAACACGGTTTGCCCACGGCGGACGCCGCTGCAGTCGATGGTGAAACGCTTCCACAAACGATGAATACCGAACGACATCAGATCGTTCATTACGTCATATTTTGCGGCCACAGAATGAAATACATGCGCCACCATGTCAGCTTTCTGCTCTTTGGCGACAGTCTGAAAGCCAAAATGCGTCGTTTCTTGTGAATCCTCAACCATCTCTATGCCTGCTTACTTATCAAGAAAATGTTCGTTGAGTGTAACAGGTTTAGCGCACTTCCCATACGCTTCAACGCGGCTGAGGACGGTTCTCATACGCAGCGGCAACGGCCTTATCGGCAGAAAAGTCTTTATCTTCCTGCGTGTTACCGTCTTCTGTAAGGAAGTATTCTTCATCCTGCGCGGCTGCCTGTTCGACTAAGTCAGGATTAATCCCACGTTTAACCTCCACCCCCAGCCCGCGAAATGACTCCGCCTGTACCAGCAGGTTACCGCGCCCGGAGGCGAGCTTTTTCATCGCCTGACGGTAGTTATCCTGGGCTTTATCCAGGCTCTGGCCAATGGCCGACATATCGTCAACAAACAGACGCATCTTGTCATACAGACGCCCCGCTCTTTCGGCAATTTTCTGCGCGTTACGGCTCTGATGTTCATAGCGCCAGAGATTGGCGATGGTCCGTAGCGCCACCAGCAGCGTGGTCGGGCTCACCAGCATGATGTTGTTTTTCAGCGCTTCGCTAATGAGTTCCGGCTGGCGATCGATTGCCAGCAGGAAGGCCGGTTCCACCGGGATAAACATCAGAACATAGTCAAGCGAGCGCAGCCCAGGCAGCTGCTGATAATCTTTGCGTCCCAGCAGGCGCATATGGTTGCGTACGGAAGCAATATGCTCCTGCAGCGCCGCTTCTCGGGTGTAATCATCGTCAGCGTTGAAGTAGCGCTCATAGGCCACCAGGGTCATTTTGGCATCGATGACCACGTCCTTTCCCTGCGGCAAACGGACGATCACATCAGGCTGCATCCGCGCGCGGTTTTCCGTTTCGATGCTCACCTGAGTTTGATATTCATGGCCTTCCCGCAGCCCCGATGCTTCCAGTACGCGGGTCAACACCACCTCGCCCCAGTTGCCCTGGGTTTTGTTATCGCCTTTTAGCGCGCGGGTCAGATTTAGCGCTTCCTGGGCCATCTGCGCATTTAGCTGCTGAAGATTGCGGATTTCATGGGCCAGGGTGTGACGCTCCCGCGCTTCCTGGCCAAAGCTATCCTGCACCTGCCGACGAAAGCCATCCAGCTGTTCGCGCAGCGGCGTCAGCAGACCATGCAGGCTCTGGCGGTTCTGCTCATCTACCCGGCGATTACTGTGCTCAAAAATACGGTTCGCCAGATTCTCAAACTGCTCGCTAAGCCGCTGCTCGCTGTTAACCATCTGGCGGATTTTGTCTTCCGCATGCAGCTGAGTGGATTCAAGACGAGTGGTCACTTCGCGGAGGTCAGCTTCCAGCGAGGCGTTGATTTCGCGCAGGCTGCGCAGCTCGTTATTCAGCAGTTCACACTCTTCGCGCCAGTGAGACTCCTGTACCAGCCGTTGGCGGGTGGCGCTCAGCTCAATATCCAGCTCGCGCCGCTCTTCGATGAGATCGGCGCGAATTTGATCGGCGTGCGCTTTGGTCGCCAGCCAGCCGACAATCAGCCCCACGGCCAGCGCCACGACGGCACTAATAATAATTGAGATATCCACAACGCCCCCTGCGGCAACGACTTACGGCACAAAATAGAATTGTGCTGTACAAACGTCCAGTTTGAAAGGGTTTTCCTGCGAGGCGCTACGCAAAAAAGAAGGGCCGAAGAATCCGACCCTTATACGAAGAGAGAATAATTACAGCAGGCGGCGCGCCGCTTCCACGACAATTTTCACCGCGTGGCTTTCGGTTTGCTTCATGGTTTCCGCGTTCGGAATCTCCTGCTGGGTACGGTTGACGATAACCCCGGCAACCATTCCGGCGCGCAGGCCCTGGCTGGCGCACATGGTCAGCAGAGTGGCGGATTCCATTTCATAGTTCATTACGCCCATCGCCTGCCACTCTTCCATCGAGCCTTTAAAGCGGCTAACGACGCGGCCGGAGAAGGTATCGTAACGTTCCTGGCCCGGATAGAAGGTGTCGGAAGAGGCGGTCACGCCGATATGGGTGGTTGCGCCAATAGACTTCGCCGCTTCAACCAGCGCGGTAGTACATTCAAAATCAGCCACCGCCGGGAACTCCATCGGCGCAAAGTGCAGGCTTGCACCGTCCAGGCGGACAGAAGCGGTGGTCACCAGAACATCACCTACGTTAATGTGCGGCTGAATGGCGCCGGTGGTACCAATACGCAGGAAGGTACGGATGCCGAGCTGGGCCAGTTCTTCCACGGCGATAGAGGTCGATGGGCCGCCGATACCGGTAGAGCAGACAATCACTGCTTTACCATCCAGCTCGGCGCGCCAGGTGGTGAATTCACGGTGAGATGTCAGCTTAACCGGCTTATCCATCAGCGCGGCGATCTTTTCCACACGCTCCGGATCGCCAGGGACGATAGCCAGCGTAGCCCCTTGTAAATCGTTTTTGGTGAGGCCGAGATGAAAAACATCAGACTTGGACATAAAAAACTCCTCTGTGGGTCGAATTATCAGCAGAAGCAAAACGGTACTTTACAGAAGCTGCTGGTTCAGTTTTGTGATACCAATCACCATGAATGAAATTCATTGCAATAACTTTCCATAAAATAGTGATAAACATCACATTAACAAGCTAAATCTCAGAACCCTGAACAAAAGATAGCCGGTTTCGGGCACTGTGTTTGGTTAACGTCCTGTCCAGAGCAGCTATAGTTATTGATGCGCTAATAAATTGAGGGTACGGAGAATACCATGACGACAATCAAGCCAACCGGCTTTGCACCTGCAGCCACGCCGCACGCCTCAACTGCCGTTCACACATCAGATGAGAACATCGTCTCCGGGGAGACATCCATCCCTTCGCAGGGAGATAACATGCCGGCATTCCATGCCCGCCCGCGCAGCGTCGACGGTTCGCTGCCGGTGGTTATCGTGGTTCAGGAAATTTTCGGCGTGCATGAACATATCCGCGATATCTGCCGCCGTCTGGCAAAGGAGGGGTATCTGGCTATCGCACCGGAGCTGTACTTCCGCCAGGGCGATCCTAACGATTACAGCGACATTCCTTCTCTGTTCCAGGGGCTGGTCACAAAGGTGCCGGATTCTCAGGTGCTGGCCGACCTCGATCACGTGGCTAGCTGGGCCTACCGCCACGGCGGCGACGCCCACCGTCTGCTCATTACCGGTTTCTGCTGGGGCGGGCGCATCACCTGGCTGTACGCTGCGCATAACCCGCAGCTAAAAGCCGCCGTCGCCTGGTACGGCAAGCTGGTCGGCGAAAAAACGCTTAATTCGCCGAAGCATCCGGTCGATGTCGCCGTCGATCTGAATGCGCCGGTTTTAGGGCTGTATGGCGCAAAAGATGACAGCATCCCACAGGATACGGTAGAAACCATGCGCCAGGCGCTACGGGCGGCCAACGCCACGGCGGAAATTGTGGTTTATCCGCAGGCCGGCCACGCTTTTAATGCCGACTATCGCGCCAGCTATCATGAAGAGTCGGCGAAAGACGGCTGGCAGCGAATGCTGGCGTGGTTTGCGCAGTACGGCGGTAAGCGGGGGTAAAAATCAACTATTGCCGATATGGTGACTCACCATCCCGGCAATAGTCCCGTCCGCTATCCATGAAGAAAGGCAGCGGCAAATAAATTCATAGTGCTGTGTCGCATTGCGCGGCACGCATATCGCCTGATGTATCTGGCTAAAACTATCGGGTAAAACGCGAAACTGTGGATTATCCCGCGCGGCTTTCTCCAGAGGCTGACGAATACCGGCCACCATATCACCTTCGCCGTTGATGAACGCCTGTATAGCATCCTGCGAAGTGGCATATTGGCGCAGCGTCGCATGTTTTAGCGTGCGAATCAGATACAACTCGTAGGCCGCACCTTTGCCCACGTTGATTACTGAACCTTCGCGGTCCATCTCCTGAACCGATTGAATCTTGCTCTCTTTTTTAACCATCAGCGAACTCTCGATCGTGACGTAGGAGGGCGTAAAGCGAAGCTTATCTTCCCTCGCCGGGTCGATAGCCAGAAAAGCGATATCCCATTGATCCATCAGCGCCGCATCCACGACCTGCCCGGCCGTTGGCCAGGTCACCAACCGCGCTTCACGCTGGCTCTCAGTCGCCAGTTTCTTTGCCAGTTCGACGGTTATCCCCCCCGGCGATCCATCTGGCGACAGTATCGTAAGAACCGGGTTGCCCAGATTAATGGCAAAACGTAAATACTTCTTTTGCTCGTGGCGTTCAATCATCATTCATCTCCGAAGAGTGACAGTAGACCCATTCAGTAAATGATTAACTCTGGCCATCTCCAGCGCCAGGGCTTTGACGTATTACTTTAAGCATATCAATGCTGCGCGCCGCAGCATTTTTTATATTTACGTCCGCTGCCGCAGGGGCAAGGGTCGTTGCGGGAAGCCGTTTTCGGCTGCTGCTCTTCTTGCGCCAGCCACTGCATCATGGCCGGGAGCGGATAACCGTTTTCCAGAAGCTGCCGCCAGACGTTCATATACGGCGTCACGTGTTTGAAAAAGTGCTGGTAGCCTGCGCACAGGTAGCTATGGCCGGGGCGACCGCTCGGGGAAACGGCGAAGCGATGTTTCGGACAACCGCCGTGGCAGGCAAAGCGAAACTCGCAGCTGCGGCAATCCGCCGTTAGCGTCTCTTGTTTTGCCTGACCAAAGGCGATGGCCTGCTCGCTATTATTCAGCTCGCGGATGCTCTGCTGATGAATATTACCCAGCTTATGCTCCGGATAAACAAAGTGATCGCAGTTATACAGATCGCCGTTCGATTCCAGCGCAAAAGCGTGCCCGCAGGTTGGCGAATGTACGCAAAGTACCGGCGGCTGACCGGTCCATGCCGCCAGGGCAACGTCAAACATCTGCACATAGACGCGATCGACGTCGCGACGCACCCAGATATCGAAAATTTGGTTAAGAAACTCGCCGAACTGCCAGGAGGGTACCGTCCAGGGCGCCAGCCGCGCCGCGCTCTCACCCGGGAGCACCAGCTGGAGCGCCGCCGAGGCGTCGCTGCTCATCCGTTCGACCAGCGGGATAAACTGCATATAGCGCGAACCGGCCGCCAGCAGGAAATCATACACTTCACGGGCATGATCGACGTTATGCTTGCCGACGACGGTCAGGGTATTGAACTCGACGTTATGCGCCTTCAGCAGCGCCATCGCCGCAACAACCTTTTCGTGGGTACCCTTTCCGGCGCGGTTAACGCGGTACTGGTTATGCAGATGCGCCGGGCCGTCTATCGACAAACCCACCAGAAAACCCTGTTCGGCAAAAAAACGCGCCCACTCTTCGTCCACCAGGACGCCGTTAGTTTGCAGCGCATGTTCTATCTTCTTACCGTTGGCGTACTGGCCGCACAGCTCAACGACCCGGCGAAAAAACGGCAGCCCCATCATGGTCGGCTCGCCGCCCTGCCAGGCAAAGGTCACCGCATCGCCGGACTGGGCGGCAATATGCTGGCGAATATAGTTTTCCAGCGTCTCATCGGACATGCGCCAGTTTTTATTCCGTTCCGGATAAAGCGCTTCTTTTTCCAGATAAAAGCAGTAGGTGCAATCGATGTTACACACCGAGCCGCTCGGCTTTGCCATCACGTGGCAGCCATGAATCATGCTAATTTCCCCAGATTTGATGGCCCGGTAAATGCTGCCATTAACTGTTCTCTACAATGTACTGATAGCAGCTGGCGATATGGCGGGCGATGGTATATTCCACCAGCTCGCCGCGATCGTTAAATCCCTGGCGAGTCTTCACCAGCAGCGGCTCGCCTGCGGCAACCTGCAGAATGTCGCAGTCCTGGGCCGTCGGCAGCTCGGCGGTAATGGTGTCTTTATAGCTGTCAATATTCTCGCCGCGCTGTTCCAGCGCACTATACAAACCTTCTTTAAACGCGTCTAAAGTCAGCTCGCCCAGACGCGGCGTCAGCCAGATATAGTTTACCTGCGCGGGCAGTTCATTTTGTCGATAGATCGTGCGGGTGAGACGCTGAATTTTCTGCCCCGCCGGGAGAGCGAAGGCCTGCGCCACTTCCGCCGGCGGCAACAGCTGCTCGAGTGTCAGATTATGTCGCGAAATAGAGTGCTGCTGCTGGCCATCAACCAGCCGGATACGGGTTTTGACGCCCTGTTTCTCTGAGGTGCTGATAACCATAGTGCCGATTCCAGCCTGGCGTTTTACCAGCCCTTTCGCGGCCAGCTCGGCCAGCGCGCGCCGGGCGGTGATGCGGCTGACGCCGAACAGCTCTTCAAACTCGGCTTCGGTCGGCAGGACATCATTCTTTTTGTAGGCCCCGGTTCTCAGCTTTTCCAGCAGGATATCGTGAAGCTGGGCGTACAATGGTTTCGCGCCGCGAGAATAGTCCAGTTCTTCTTTCATTAACTTCGCACTCCTGTTCCCCGGCCGCAGCCGGGGGTACCCCTTAATCAAGTCGCATTTCTAACGCCATCTTATAGTACACGCTCTGATGCTGCTCCTCCGGAACCTCGTTCTGCACGAAAGCCCACAAATTTTGCCGCGCCCAGTCCGGCTGACAGGCGGCCCGCAGTTTGTCAGCCAGAACATGCTGCCCGCTGCCCTCCAGATGCTGCAGTAGCGCAAACAGGCCGTAGCGCACCTGCGGCGTAAAGGCGGCCAGCTCCGGTAGCAGATGCGGATCCAGCCCCAGCAGCGGGCTTTGCGCATCATCCAGGCCATAGCGCGCATACAGCTCAGCGGGCGCATCGTTCTCCTTCATCATGCAGATCATCTGCTCCCGCAGCCGCCGCGCCGCGTGTTCATCCCGGCACTGGGTTTGCTGCGTCGGATCGGTGTGTAAATCATATAGTCGATGACCGAAGCGATCGGCGCCGCGGGTCATCACCGACTCAGCGGGAATTTTCATTACCGGACAGCCCTTGGTAAAGCGAAACGGCGGATGCAGCGTCGTTTCGCGCAGCTCCTGTGGCGTGAAGCGACGATTGATACGGGTCGGCATCAGGGTGTATTCGAACAGGCCATCGACGCCTTGCTTAACGGGCGAGCGCATATAGACGTAGCGACCATCGGTAATATTAATATGGCAACCGTGATAGCCAAACAGAGCATAGTCGCGGACAGGGGTATCGTCGCGCAGCGCGGGCAGCAGCGACACGCCCTGCATATCCGCCGGTTTATTCAGGCCAAAACAATCCAGCAGCGTCGCGGCGATATCGATGGTCTGCGCCAGCGCCTGACGAGACTCGCCCGCGCCGCCATAGTGCGGATGCCAGATAAACAGCGGAATATTTGCCACTTCGTTATACAGCGGCATAATATTTTTCCCCCACCACTCGTGCTCGCCGAGCAAAAAACCGTGGTCGGTGTTGACGATCAGCATCGTGTCGCGCCAGAGATCGTAACGATCCATATAGTCCAGCACCTTACCGACGTACGCATCCACCATCGTCAGCAGCGCCATATAGTATTTCTGGATCATGCTCTTGCGTTCGTCGCTTTCGGTGACGAAGTAGTAAGGCGGCCAGCCGTCGAACTGCGCAGGATCGTCAATGCCGTACATCTTGAGATATTTTTCCGGCACGAAAAACGGCTCATGCGGGTCGAAACACTCCAGCTGCAGAAACCAGTTATCGCTGGCATGGTTGGCGTCGATAAACCCCAGCCCTTTGCCGATCGTCTTCGCCAGATGATGATCCTCTTCGTTCTGCATAAACTGCACGTTGATCTGATGCTGAATCCGGCTGGCGATCCGCCGCTGTTTGATCTCCTCCGGCTCGCCGGATTCGTAGCGATATTGCGGCTTATCCACCACCCCTTTCCAGGCATCGCCCTCCTGACCGCGCACAAACTCGTAGGTGCTGTAGCGAGAGTGATAGGTCGCTCCGCCGTCGCGCCAGTAGTGTTTGTGATCCGTCACCAGGTGGGTGTGGATACCGTTCTTCTTCAGCAGCTCGGGAACCGAATCATCGAACGGCTCGATTGGCGACCAGCCGCGATGTAAAAAGTTATAGCGTCCGGTATGCAGCTCCCGGCGTGCGGGCATGCAGGGCATGCTGCCGACATAGCAGTTGTCAAAACGAACCGTACGCTCCCTCAGCCGCTGGAAATTCGGCGTGATCGCCCTGTCGCTGCCGTAGGCCGACAGCAGGCGCTTATTCAGCGAATCAAACATCAACATTATCGCTTTCATGCTTTACTCCTTCACTCTTCCTTCACGCCGTTTCTTTATCGTAACCGCGTACTTTGCCGACGATATAGGTCAGCACGAAGGCTGCAGCGCAGCCGGTTAACCATGAGATGATGTACTGCAAATATTTGCCGTCGGCGATGAGCGGCAGCGCGGACAGCCCGGCGGCGCCAACGCCGTTGGTTGAGACGCCCAGCAGCACCACCATCATTCCGCCGAAACCAGCGCCGATGGAGCCGGTTATAAAGGCAAATCCTGCCGGAATATTGACGCCGAAAATGGTCGGTTCACCCACCGCCAGAATAGAGGTCGGGATCGCCCCTTTAGCGATTTTCTTCATCATCGGGTCGCGCGTCAGCAGCAGCACCGCCGTCGCGGCACCCACCATCCCGGCGTTGGACATAATCTGGATGGCAAAAAGCGGCGCGTGGCCGGTCGCGTTAATCATCTCCAGATGAATAGGGAACAGGCCGTGATGCAGACCAAGCGAAATCAGGAAGGGGAAAAGCGCGGAGAGGACAAACCCAGCCGCAATGCCGCCGGTAGAGAGCAGGCCGTTTAGCCCGTGCAGAATACCGTTAGAAATGACGCCCGCCACGGGCATAATCACCAGCAGCAGCGCCGCTGCCATCACCACCAACACGATAGTTGGCGTGACCACAACATCAACAATATCCGGGACAAAGCGCCGCACCCGTTTTTCCAGCAGGCACATTAGCCAGGCGCAAAGAATGACGCCAATCAGCCCGCCCTGCCCCGGGATCAGCCCCAGCGCGGTAATCTGCGGCACGATGGTGATCGCCCCCAGCAGGCCGCCCATCACCGCGTTTCCGTCAAACTCCTTCGCCGCCGTCGCGCCGGTATAAATGGCGAGGAAGCCGAACAGCGCTTTAGAGACGATATCAAGGAACTGGCTGATGCCGAGCATATGCCGTTGATCGAGCACCACCTGGGTAGGCGACAGGTCTCCCGGCGCCGCCACATGATGCGCCAGCGCCCAGGAAGCGGCTGAGTTCACCAGCACGTTATTAATTCCCATCAGGATACCGGCGGCAATCAACGATGGCAGGATCGGCACAAAAATATTGGCAATATGCTTAAGGATAACTTTGGTGCGGGTCTGTTTTTTCGCCTTTTCCCGCGCCAGCTGAGCTTTTTGCTCAACGTTGCTTAACGGAGTAGCGTCCGCAGGCTGGCCCTTAAGCAGATCGTTAATCACATTTGCGACCTTCGACGATTTTCCCGGCCCGACAATAACCTGCAGGGTATCGTCCTCAACGACCCCGAGTACGCCTTCAATGCTTTTAAGCGCGGCGATATTGACTCGTGTTTGATCGCTTATCGTCATTCGTACGCGCGTCATACAGTTGGTCACATGCAGAAAATTAGCTAAGCCGCCACAGTGCCCCACAATCGCGTTTGCCACCTGGTTGTAGTCCATACAGAGGTTCCTTTATTATTTTACTGGCAATTGTTATAACAATATAATGTTATTATGTTTGTGAGGATCGTCATAAAGGCGCACCAGCGATCGATTTTTGGCAGGGAAGAACAAAAAAGGAGGCCGAAGCCTCCTTGAGCAGAGAGTGGTCAGGATAAGCACATTCGCCGGGTTGCGCTGTGCTTACCCGGGCTACCGGCCCGCAGGCGGCGGCGATCCGTAGCCCCCACCGGGGGAAAGAGCACTGAGTGGCTCAGGGGTTATTATGCTGTCATCCGGACACCGGAAAGCGTGGTTATACTATGCCTGACGCAGGTTCTGCGCGGCTTTAACCATGTTGGCCAGCGCAGCACGGGTTTCCGCCCAGCCGCGGGTTTTCAGGCCGCAGTCCGGGTTTACCCACAGGCGCTCTGCCGGGATGCGCTGCGCGGCTTTCTTCAGCAGCGCCTCGATCCACTCCACGTCTGGGACGTTCGGCGAGTGAATATCGTACACCCCCGGCCCGATTTCATTCGGATAGTCGAACTCTTCAAACGACTCCAGCAGCTCCATATCAGAGCGCGAGGTTTCGATGGTAATCACGTCCGCATCCAGCGCGGCGATAGAGTCCATGATGTCGTTGAACTCGCAATAGCACATATGGGTATGGATCTGGGTGTCATCTTTCGCCACCGCGGCATTGATGCGAAAAGCTTCCACACCCCACGCCAGATAGTCCTCCCAGTCGCTACGTTTCAGCGGTAGCCCTTCGCGCAGCGCCGGTTCGTCAATCTGGATGATGCCGATACCGGCGGCTTCCAGATCCGCCACTTCGTCGCGCAGCGCCAGGGCAATCTGTTTCGCAATCGTTTCACGGCTGACGTCCTCGCGCGGGAAGGACCAGCAAAGAATGGTCACAGGACCGGTCAACATGCCTTTTACCGGTTTGTCGGTCAGCGACTGTGCGTATTTTGCCCACTCGACGGTGATCGCCTCCGGACGGCTGACGTCGCCAATCACCACCGGCGGCTTAACGCAGCGGGAACCGTAGCTCTGTACCCAGCCGTTCTGGGTGAAGATAAAGCCGTCCAGATGTTCGCCAAAATATTCCACCATGTCGTTACGTTCGGCCTCACCGTGTACCAGCACGTCCAGCCCCAGCCGTTCCTGCTCGACGATCGCCTGCTTGATGTGTTCAGCGATGCCGGTGCGGTAGCGGTTAGCGTCGAGATGGCCTTTTTTGAAGTCCAGACGCAGGCCGCGGATCTCGGGAGTCTGCGGGAAAGAACCGATGGTGGTGGTCGGCCAGGCCGGCAGCTTAAAGCGGGCGCGCTGCGCTTCGGCGCGAACTTCGTAGCCGCTTTGACGCTGACTGTCCTGAGCGGTTATGGCTGCCAGACGCTTCTCTACCGCCGCGTTATGCACGCGGGTTGAATAGCGACGGGCCCGGATCGGTGCGCTCCAGTCAGCAATCGCAGCGGTGTCGCCGCTGTTCAGCGCATCGCGCAGCAGCGCCAGTTCCTGGCATTTTTGCAGGGCGAAGGCAAACCAGCTCTTCACTTCGGCATCAAGCCGCGTTTCCACGCTCAAATCGATCGGGCTGTGCAGCAGGGAGCAGGAAGAGGCGACCCACAGCTCGCGTTTGCCGACAATCCCTTTAACCTGCGCGTATTTTTCGCTCAGATCGGCGCGCCAGACGTTGCGACCGTTGATCAGGCCCGCGGAGAGCAGCCAGTCGGCAGGCAGGCGCTTATGCAGTTCGGCGACATCATCCTGGCCATGGACCAGATCCACATGCAAACCCTGCACCGGCAGCGCGGTAATGGTGTCGAGGTTATCGGTAATACCTTCAAAGTAGGTGGTCAACAGTAGCTTAATCTGGCCATTAAGCGCCTCATAAGCCGGTTTGAAAGCGTCCAGCCACGTCTGCGGCAGCTCGAGCACCAGCGCCGGTTCATCAATCTGCACCCACTCAATGCCGCGTTTTGCCAGCTCCGCCAGCACCTGCTGGTAAACCGGCAGAATATCGTGCAGCAGGTTCAGACGATCGAACGACTCGCCTTTCACCTTACCAAGCCACAGATAGGTGACTGGCCCAAGCAGGACGGGCTTCACTTTGTGGCCCAGCGCCAGCGCTTCGTCCACCTCATCCAACAGCTGGTTCCAGCTCAGTTTGAACTGTTGGCCCTTCACGAATTCCGGCACCATGTAGTGGTAGTTGGTGTTAAACCATTTGGTCATTTCCGCCGCCGCGGCCGGTTCGCCGGTCGGCGCGCGGCCGCGACCCATGCGAAACAGAGTATCGATATCAACGGAGCCGTCTTTGTTCTGATGACGAGCCGGCACGTTGCCAAGCCACAGGCTGGTGGTCAGAACATGGTCGTACCAGGCGAAATCGCCAACCGGCAGCAGATCAACGCCCGCCTGCTTTTGCTGTTCCCAGTGGCGAGCGCGCAGTTCCCGGCCAACGGCCAGCAGTTCTTCGCGGCTGATATTGCCCGCCCAATAGCTTTCTTGCGCTTTCTTCAGCTCGCGACGCAGGCCAACGCGAGGGAAACCGAGGGTGTGATTAATAATTGTCATTTTTTGAGCCTCATAATTGCAATCCGAAAGATTTCGGATTTAGGGAAGGCGGCAAACTTGCTCATCACCAGAAGCTTACTGAAGTAAGTGACTGGGGTGAGGAAGTGCAGCCAACGCACCATAAATTCGAAAGATAAAGGATTTAGCCGTCCAGATGTTTACACATCCATAATTGGCAGTTACTGTATATTCCTCAAGCGCAAATTATTCATGGCGAAGTGAAGGACTTTCATGATCGAAATTAAACACCTGAAAACGCTCCAGGCGTTGCGGAACAGCGGTTCGCTGGCAGGCGCAGCAGCGGCCCTGCACCAGACTCAATCCGCCTTGTCCCACCAGTTCAGCGATCTGGAACAGCGCCTTGGCTTCCGTCTGTTTGTGCGTAAAAGTCAGCCGCTGCGCTTTACGCCGCAGGGTGAAATCCTGCTCCAGCTGGCCAACCAGGTGCTGCCGCAAATCAGCCGCGCCCTGCAGGATTGCAATGAGCCGCAGCAAACTCGTCTGCGTATCGCCATCGAATGCCATAGCTGTATACAATGGCTCACGCCGGCGCTGGAGAGCTTCCGCGCCCGCTGGCCGCATGTGGAAGTGGACTTTCAGTCCGGCGTGATCTTCGACCCGCAGCCGGGCCTGCAGCAGGGTGAGCTGGATCTGGTCATGACCTCCGATATCCTGCCGCGCAGCGGTCTGCACTATTCGCCAATGTTTGATTTCGAAGTGCGTCTGGTGATGGCGCCGGATCATCCGCTGGCGACAAAGACGCGCATTGCGCCTGAGGATTTAGCAACCGAGATGCTGCTGATTTACCCGGTCCAGCGCGCTCGTCTGGATATCTGGCGTCACTTCCTGCAGCCTGCGGGGATCAGCCCGCAGCTGAAGAGCGTCGACAATACGCTGCTGTTAATTCAGATGGTGGCGGCGCGGATGGGCATCGCCGCCCTGCCGCACTGGGTTGTGGAAAGCTTTGAGCGCCAGGGTCTGGTGGTGACCAAAACCCTGGGCGAGGGACTGTGGAGCCGGCTATACGCCGCGGTACGCGACGGCGAACAGCGCCAGCCGGTGACCGAGGCGTTTATTCGCTCAGCGCGGAACCACGCTTGCGACCATTTACCGTTTGTGCGAAGTGCGGAGCGACCCAGCGTCGATGGACCCACAGCGAGGCCAGGATCACCAGAGCTCCCGTAATAAAACTTGGCCAACGGGGCTGCTCCTGCCAGATAGCAAGATTCACCAGCAGCCCGGCAGGTACGTGCATATTGTTCATGATGCCGAGCGTACCGGCATCCACCTGGGTGGCGCCGTAGTTCCACATGAAGTAGCCGATCCCCGATGCCGCCACGCCAAGGAACACCAGAATGCCCCACTGTAGAGAAGTTTCCGGCATTTTCTGCGCATTGCCCAGTATCGACCAGGCAACCGCCGCCACCAGAAACGCCCCGACATAGAACCAGGCGAAGGCATTATGCTGCGGCATCGGACGCGTTTCCATCAGGCGCTTGTAGCCCACCATGCCAATCGCGAAGCTGATATTGGAGAGCTGCACCAGGATCAAACCGGTCCAGAAATGATTTGTCACCTGGTCGTAGCGAATAATACCCGCGCCGATCACCGCCAGCAGCGCGCTGCAGGCGTAGCCCCAGCGCAGGCGGCGGCGGCTCATTACATCATAAATCAGCGTGATATAGAGCGGCGTCAGGACGGTAAACAGCAGGAGTTCAGATACCGTCAGGTACAGATAGGCCTGGAAACTCAGCATATACATAATGCCGAGCTGCATCGCCCCCACCAGCATATACAGGCCGATGGTTGACAGGCTTTGCCCGCGGGTGCGCAGGAAAGGTAAAAAGACCAGCGCCGCCAGACCAACGCGCGCCAGCACCGCGAAATAACTGTCGACGTGACCTGCAAGGTATTCGCCATAGAGGCTAAAAGAGAAGGCCCACAGAATCGTGGTGATTATCAGTAGCGCCACAATGAATGTCTCATAGAGTAAAGAACACTCATTGTAGCGAAGTGACAGGTTGACAACTGTTTAATTATTACTCAGTCGTCAAGCTTTTTTCGTCGAGATAGAGTTTACGCAGATAGTGGGGTACGGCGTCATCAGCGTTGCTGCCGATCACTTCCAGCTCTGGATGCAGGTCCTTCAGGCGCTGGTGCGCGTCGGCCATAATGCAGCCCTTGCCCGCCATTGACAGCATTTCCGCATCGTTCATACCGTCGCCGAAGGCGATACACTCTTTCAGGCTATAGCCGAGCATTTTCGCCACGGCCTCCAGCGCATGGCCTTTCGACACGCCGCCCGCCATCACTTCGAGGCAGGTGACGGTAGAGAAGCTCACGTTCACCCGATCGCCCCAGCGGGCATTGATCGCCTGCTCCAGCGGCAGCAGATGCTCATGCTTATCGCAGGTGAAAAAGACTTTGCTGATCCCTTCCGGGTCCAGCTCGCCCGGCTCGTACAGCTTGTAGTTAAACACTGCCTCTTTGAAGAAGCGCATCTCTTCCGGACGGTGGCGGTTCATATACCACTCATCTTCACGATAAACGTTGGTTACGATCGCCGGATCGTTTCGCATCATCTCGAACAGGTCAGCGGCGATATCGCGATCAAGGTTATGAGCGAAGATCTGCTTCCCGTCGCTATCATGTACGCGGGCGCCGTTAGAGGTGATCATATAGGATTTAATGCCGAGATTATCGCGAATTTGCCCAACATCGATGTAGTGGCGGCCGGTCGCGAACACGAAATTGATACCGCGTGCGGTAAGCAGTTTCAGCGTCTCTTTGGCGTAGGGGGTTAAGCAGTGATCGGGAGAAAGCAGCGTGCCATCTAAGTCAGACGCAACAACCTGGTACATAAAAATTTTAACCTCTAAACAGGGCGACGAGCGTTTCGCCGGATTAAGTATGTCGAGCAAAAAAATCGACGATAGCGTTTAGCGCGACCGAGCGCATGGCGTCCTTTTCAAAAAGGATCTCATGGTATGCCCCTTCTATGACAAACGGCTTATTCCCTTCGCAGGGATGGCCGCCTGCGGCGCGAAGTTCACAGTAGCGATCGTGCATACGGTTATCGACTACACGCTCTTCTTCCGCCTGGAGCAATAATGTTGGCGTAACGTCTTTTTCCGCGCCGGCCAGCACCTCTTCGCCCGCAAGGATCCCCTCGCGCACCCAATGGAACGTTGGCCCGCCGACCCGCAGCTGCGGCTCATCGGCGTAAAAACGCAGGTTGCGACGATAGCGTTGACGGCTGTGCGTCAGTACGTTGACCGCAAAGGGCAGCGCCCGCCAGCGGCCGGTACCGAGGGCATACTCTTCACGAATGCGCTGATGGCCCTCAGCCCAATCGAGAATGTGGCGCACCATCCAGTCAGGCAGGCGCATAACAATGCCGAACATCGGCGCGCAGAGCGCCATCGCGTCGCAATGCTGGTGGTGGCGCTGCAAAAATAGCGTCGCAATAGCGCCACCCATGGAATGGGCAAGAATAAACCGTTTCCGCCAGTGCCCCGGCACGACATGTTGTTGCCAGAAAGCGGCGAGATCGTCAACGTAATCGCTGAAATTTACGACGTGCCCGCGGTGGGTATCGGAAAGCATGCGCCCGGAACGCCCCTGGCCGCGATGATCGATAATCATCACGTCAAAGCCGCTGCGGAAAAGATCGTAAGCCAGTTCGGCGTACTTAACGTAGCTTTCAATACGACCCGGACAGATCACCACGACCCGGTCGTGACTTTTGGCGCAGAAGCGCACAAAGCGCACCGGAACGTCATCCACGCCCGTAAATTCAGCCTCTTCCCGCTGACGCCAGAAATCGGTTAGTGGCCCCATGGTAAAAGCCGCAAACGCGTTTTCTCGTGTTTCCCAGTCCTTTTGCTGCAAAAACATCGGGCTTACACCCCTAATAACCGCTGAAAATCGTTTTTTTGTCGTGCATCACACAATGCTTACACAATAGCGTATTGTGGCATAAAAACAGACAATCAGGGAGTTTCTCATGACGTTCGAGTGGTGGTTTGCCTATCTGCTAACATCTATTATTCTCAGCCTGTCGCCGGGCTCCGGGGCAATAAATACCATGACCACCTCTATTAACCACGGCTATCGCGGCGCGGCGGCCTCTATTGCCGGGCTACAGACCGGGCTCGGCATTCACATCGTGCTGGTCGGCGTCGGCCTGGGGACGCTCTTCTCTCGATCGCTGTTAGCTTTTGAAATCCTGAAATGGGCGGGCGCCGCTTATCTTATCTGGCTCGGCATTCAGCAGTGGCGAGCCGCAGGCTCTCTCGATCTGAATACCCTTGCGAAAGCGCAGACCCGCGGCAAACTCTTTAAGCGCGCGGTATTCGTGAATCTGACCAATCCGAAAAGCATCGTATTTCTCGCCGCGCTCTTCCCGCAGTTTATCGTGCCGCACCAGCCTCAGGTAATGCAGTATCTGGTACTTGGCGTTACCACTATCGTGGTCGATATTATCGTCATGATTGGCTACGCCACGCTGGCCCAGCGTATCGCTGCATGGATCAAGGGGCCAAAACAGATGAAGGCGCTGAATAAGGTCTTTGGTTCGCTGTTTATGCTGGTCGGCGCCCTGCTGGCCTCCGCCCGCCACGCGTGATGTATAGATAAACAAAAAATTACCGTACTGATAAAATATAGGGCCCAGGCGGGAGAAGAGCAGGATGTTCGGCCGCTATTCTATGAGCTGGCACAGCGGGTGCCGCAACATGGAGGTGTACTGATGACTCTGGCAGAAAAGTGGCTTGAGGAAGGCATAAAAGAGGGCAAACGCGCTGCGCTACTTAACGTCGCAAAGGCCATGCTCGAGCGGGGTATTGATACTACTGCGGTGATGGAAATGACCGGTCTCACGTCCGACGATTTGCAGCAGCTCCATCATTAATACCCGGCCCGCCCATAACCTCCTGGGCGGGACGCAGAAGGGTTAGCGTGAAATAATCAGATGAATACCGAAGCCGGCGAATAGCGTACCGGCGATGCCGTCGATCCACTTCGCCATCCGCTGATAGCCACGGCGCATGCCCGGCAGGGCGAACAGGCTGGCAACCACCGTGAACCAGGCCAGCGTCTCCAGTACGATCAGCAGAAAAATCCCCCAGCGCGCGCCAGAACTGACGCTATCGCCGACGAACAGCGAGAACACGGAGCCGAAATAGATAATCGCTTTTGGGTTCGCCAGATTAGTCAGCAGCCCTTTCAGAAAGCTCCGGCCGCTGCGCGCCAGCTCAACCTGAGGCTCTACCGCTGCCGCCGCTTCGCCTTTTTTCAGCGCGCCACGCAGCATCTGGAAGCCCATCCAGCACAGATACAGGCCGCCGCCGACCATAATAATGGTATGCAGCCAGGCCATCTTCTCGATAATCAGGTTCAGGCCGAGCAGCGCTACGCCCGCCCATACCATTACCCCGCAGGTGATACCCAGCACGCCCATCATCGCCTCCTTACGAGAGCGGCTAACGGCGGTTTGCGAAACAAAGAAAAAGTCCGGGCCAGGACTCATCAGCGCAATGATATGCACCAGCGCGACGGTGAAGAAAAGCGTCAACATAATTAACTCGCAGGAAAATAGTCAGGACGAAAACTATATTTGCACTTTTTCGTCCGGCTGACTACTCATCATCGCCATCCACGTGCGCGCGGATCAGGGCCATAAACTCTTTACCAAAACGCTCGAGCTTACGCGTGCCGACGCCGTTGACGCTAAGCATCTCGCCGGCCGTCAGCGGCGTTTGCTCAGCCATTTCAATCAGTGTTGCATCGTTAAACACGACGTAGGGTGGGATATTCTCTTCGTCGGCAATCGCCTTACGCAGTTTGCGCAGCTTGGCAAAAAGCTTACGATCGTAATTGCCGCCAAAGGATTTCTGCATCGCTTTTGGCTTCAGCGCCACAATACGCGGCACGGCAAGCTGTAGCGTCACGTCGCCGCGCAGAACCGGACGCGCGGCCTCGGTAAGCTGTAGCGCAGAGTGCTGGGCAATATTCTGCGTGACCAGGCCTAAATGGATCAGCTGGCGGATCACGCTAACCCAATGCTCATGGCTCTGCTCGCGCCCAATGCCGTATACCGGCAGCTTATCATGCCCCATATCGCGAATACGCTGGTTATTGGCGCCGCGCAGCACTTCCACCACGTAGCCCATACCAAAGCGCTGGTTGACGCGGTAAATCGTCGACAGCGCCTTCCGCGCGTCCATTAAACCGTCGTACTGTTTCGGCGGGTCGAGGCAGATATCACAGTTGCCGCACGGCTCCTGGCGCCCCTCGCCAAAGTAGTTGAGCAACACCAGGCGGCGGCAGGTTTGCGCTTCGGCAAAAGCCCCCATCGCGTTGAGCTTATGGCGTTCAATGTCCTGCAGCGGCCCGGCGGGTTTCTCCTCAAGGCAGCGCCTGAGCCACGCCATATCCGCCGGATCGTAAAACAGCATCGCCTCGGCAGGCAGCCCATCGCGCCCGGCGCGGCCGGTCTCCTGGTAATAGGATTCAATATTGCGGGGGATATCGAAATGCACCACAAAACGGACGTTCGGTTTGTTGATCCCCATCCCGAAGGCTACCGTAGCCACCACGATTTGCAGGTCGTCGCGCTGGAATTTCTCCTGTACGTCGGCGCGGATATGATTTTCCAGGCCGGCGTGATAGGCCGCCGCGCTGATGCCGCGACTTTGCAGGCGTGCGGCGGTATCCTCCACTTTCGATCGGCTATTGCAGTAGATAATGCCTGATTTGCCGCGCTGATCCTGTACGTAGCGCATCAGCTGATCCAGCGGCTTAAACTTCTCCATCAGCATGTAGCGGATATTGGGTCGGTCGAAGCTGCTGACCTGGATAAGCGGGTCGCTCAGGCCCAGCAGGCGAACAATGTCGCGACGCGTGGTGTCATCGGCGGTGGCGGTCAGCGCCATAAACGGGATTTGCGGTATCCGCTGGCGCAGCTGCCCTAACGCAGCGTATTCCGGACGGAAATCATGGCCCCACTGGGAAATACAGTGCGCCTCATCCACCGCCACCATCGACAGATTCCAGTGCGTAAGATGCTCGAGGAAGTTATCCAGCATCAGGCGCTCCGGGGCGATATACAGCAGGCGAATCTGCCCGCTGCGGCAGCCGGCCATCACCTCCTGCTGCTGCTCCCGGCTCTGGGTTGAATTCAGGCACGCCGCCGCCACGCCGTTAGCCAGCAGCTGATCGACCTGATCCTTCATCAAGGAGATGAGCGGCGAGACCACGACGGTCAGACCGCCCAGCACCAGCGCCGGCACCTGATAACACAGCGACTTGCCGCCGCCGGTCGGCATCACCACCAGGCAATCGCGCCCGGCCAGTGCCGTATCGATAATGGTTTCCTGGCCCGGGCGAAACTGCTGGTAGCCGAAGGTCTCTTGTAAAACCTGCTTAGCCAGCGATTCCTGATTCAATACTTCCGCCTGCGCCACGTTGACCCCATATGCCTGAAAAGAAAACAGGCGCTATTTTCAGCGCCTGAGAGCCAGAGTGCAACGATTAAAACAGATCGTTGAGCATCAGCCCGACGCCGACGCGGGTTTGATTAAAGTTATAATCGATAAGCGACTCGCCATAACCGCTATAGACCTGAGTATAGACGCGCACGTGTTTGGTGATCGGATAGCTTACCCCAAGCTCGGCGCCGCCGTAGCCGGTATTCCAGTTATATTGCCCCTGAGCGCTGAGAATAGCGTCGCCCAGCTGGTAGCCCACTTTCAGCCGGTAATAACCCATATATTTGGTGATATCCGGGTTATCGTCGGTGCTGCCAATCACGTACCAGGGCTTCACCTCGACCAGCCAGTTGCCATTTTGCGCCATCAGTCGAGTATAGAGGCGATTCCAGCTGCGGGAAGTGGGATCGGAACGACCGTTAGAGTCGTGGTTATAACCCATTTCAACGTCGCGCAGCGTCCAGCCAGCAAATGAGTAATCGGTCGCAAACCCGAGGAACAGCTGCGGCTCGTAGTTGGTTTCGCGAAACGGCGCGGACTCTTTGCTGTTGGAGAGCTGCCACCAGGATTTTTGCGTATAAGAAGCGCCCAGCAGCGAATTCTCGCCCAAAATCCCGCGCCATAATGGAAACGCCAGGCTAAGCTGGAACTTCACTTCGTCTTTACGCGCGTTTTCAGCCCAGTCGTAGCTGCGAATCGCTTCTTTATTGAGATCGCTGGTCCATGTATAGAGCAGATAGTTGCTCTCGTAGGGATAGAGCAGGAAGGGATTATCATGGTCCTGTAACAGGTTGGCGATAATACTCCCGCGAACGGCCGGAGTGTGGTGGACCTGTTTATTCACCGGCGCGTCCTGCGCCAGAACGCCGGCCGGAAGCGCAACAAGCGCCAGCAGGCAGGCCAAAGAGATACGCATTGCTGTTCTCCTGGATGGATATTTATTATTTCTGTTTAACCCAGGCAGCATTCTACCTATTTATACGTCTTCTGACCTGTTATCCGTTCTTAAAGTAGAAATCAATATTTTAGAAGCATAAAATCAACATTTCATTAACCTATGGAAATGTTGTTATGTCTGAACTGACCGCCGCCGCCGCCCTGAAGCTGGTGGGAGAAATCTTCGTCTACCACATGCCCTTTAATCGCGCCTTAGGGCTGGAGCTGGAGCGCTATGAAAAAGAGTTCGCCCAGCTGAGTTTCAACAACCAACCAATGATGGTCGGCAACTGGGCGCAGAGTATTTTACATGGCGGAGTGATTGCCTCAGCGCTGGACGTCGCGGCGGGGCTGGTATGCGTCGGCAGCACCCTGACTCGCCACGACACCATCAATGAAGAAGAGCTGCGCCAGCGCCTGTCGCGGATGGGCACCATCGATCTGCGCGTCGACTACCTGCGTCCGGGTCGTGGGGAGCGCTTTACCGCCACCAGCAGCCTGCTGCGCGCCGGTAACAAGGTGGCGGTGGCCCGCGTCGAACTGCATAACGAAGAGCAGGTGTATATCGCCAGCGCTACGGCGACGTATATGGTGGGTTGATCGGCTTAAATCGAGTAACATCATTCTCTTTGGCAATGGATTTGTACCGATGGACGCTAAACAAACGCGGGTGGGGGTTCTCCTGGCCCTGGCCGCCTATTTTATCTGGGGTATCGCGCCAGCGTACTTCAAGCTTATCTACTATGTTCCCGCCGATGAAATTCTGACTCACCGCGTGATCTGGTCCTTCTTCTTTATGGTCGCGCTAATCAGCATCAGTCGTCAGTGGCCGCAGGTCAAAAGGCTACTGAAAACGCCGAAGAAGGTGTTTCTACTGGCCCTGTCTGCCGTGCTGGTGGGCGGTAACTGGCTGCTGTTTATCTGGGCGGTCAATAACCATCATATGCTGGAAGCCAGCCTGGGCTACTTTATCAACCCGCTGGTGAATATTCTGCTGGGGATGATCTTCCTCGGGGAGCGTTTTCGTCGGATGCAGTGGCTGGCGGTGCTGCTGGCCGCCTGCGGCGTTCTGGTGCAGCTCTGGACTTTTGGCTCGTTGCCGATTATCGCGCTGGGCCTGGCGTTCAGCTTCGCTTTTTATGGTCTGCTACGTAAAAAGATCGCCGTGGATGCACAAACCGGCATGCTGTTTGAAACGCTCTGGCTGCTGCCGGTCGCCGCGATTTATCTGTTTGGTATAGCCGATAGCCCGACCAGCCATATGGGGCAGAACCCGTGGTCGCTGAACCTGCTGCTGATGGCGGCGGGCGTGGTCACCACTATTCCGCTGCTGTGCTTTACCGGCGCGGCGACCCGCCTGCGCCTTTCTACGCTGGGCTTCTTCCAGTATATCGGCCCAACGCTGATGTTCCTGCTGGCGGTGACCTTCTACGGCGAGGTGCCGGGAGCGGATAAGATGGTGACCTTTGCTTTTATCTGGGTGGCGCTGGCGATTTTCGTAATGGATGCGGTTTACACAATACGTCGTACGCGTAGGGCATAAAGCCAGACCGGTACGCAAAAAAGGAGCCGAAGCTCCTTTTTTTACAGCCAGTTTTTACGCTTAAAGTACAGATAGGGCGCCAGGCCAGCGAGCATCATAAAGACAATCGCGCCGGGATAGCCAAAGCTCCAGTGCAGCTCAGGCATAAACTCAAAGTTCATGCCATAGCTGGAAGCCACCAGGGTCGGCGGCAGGAAGACGACGGAGACGACCGAGAAGATCTTGATGATGCGGTTCTGCTCGATGTTGATAAAACCCATCGCCGCCTGCATCAGGAAGTTAACCTTCTGGAACAGCGATTCATTGTGCGGCAGCAGGGATTCGATATCTCGCAGGATTTCGCGCGCCTGCTCCAGCTGCCCTGCCGGCAGACGGGCCTTGCGTACGAGGAAGTTCAGCGCGCGCTGGGTATCCATCAGACACAGGCGGACTTTCCAGCCGATATCTTCCTGTTCCGCCAGCGTAGAGAGCGCCTCGTCGTAATCATCGCCCTGACGACCTTCCATAATCACCCGGCTAAGCTTTTCCAGGTCGCTGTAGATGTTTTCGATTTCATCCGCCAGCTGCTCGATTTTGGTTTCGAACAGGTCCAGCAGTAGCTCGTAGGCGTTGCCGTCCACCATCGACTGGTTGCGGGCGCGCATGCGATACAGGCGGAAAGCGGGCAGCTCCCGCTCGCGCAGGGTGAACAGACGGCCTTCGCGGATAGTAAACGCCACGGTAGAGTTACCGGCGTGATCCTCAGCATCTTCAAAAAAGAAAAATGAGTGGATATGCAGACCGTCTTCATCCTCAAAGAAACGCGCTGACGCTTCGATGTCTTCCAGCTCCGGGCGCGTCGCCAGGTTCTGGCCCAATTCCGTTTGCACACGGCTTCGTTCATCGTCGTCAGGCTCGACCAGATCGACCCACACCGAACTGGCGAGGTGCTTGATCTCGTCGGCTTCCAGACGCGTTAAACGATTGTTTTCCAGTTGAAATGCGCTCAGCATGACCGGGACTCCCAATGCAAAAAATTATCGGACAGTTCGGTGGGCACACAGAAACAATTTGGGTTTCAGACCATTAAGCCTGACTCAGAGCGACGGGAATAGAACGGGTCGCCGACAACCGCTAAGGCTATCAGCATAAGAGGATAGCCTTAGGAGTTGTTCCTGATGGGCAGGAAATTGAGCCAGCATCTACTGGGTGTGTCCAAGGCGAATGTCCTCTTAGCGTAATCGTGCGCGCATGTTACGCCAGCGCAAAAACGGCGTCAACACGCAACGGAACGCTAAAGAGCAAATCAAGCTCCTTAACGTATAAAGGTAGCAGAATATTACAAAATAATGATATTTTTCTTACTGTTACACTGTTTCCAGCCGGGCGTACGCCGCGACCAGCCATTTGATCCCCTGCCCCTGAAAGGCAACCTGCAGGCGACTGTGTTCGCCGCTGCCTTCGAGGTTCACAATGGTGCCTTCACCGAATTTGGCGTGGCGGACGCGCTGGCCCAGCTTATAGCCGGTGTCGTTTTCCGCCATCGGCGTCCCCATGCGCTGATGGCTGACCGGCCGGCTCACCGTGGCGCGCAGCCGCACCTCTTCCACGCACGACTCCGGCAGCTCGCCGATAAAGCGCGAGGGGCGATGATAAACCTCTTTGCCGTACAGGCGACGGGTTTCCGCGTAGGTCAGCGTGAGTTTTTGCATGGCACGAGTCACGCCGACGTAGGCCAGGCGGCGTTCTTCCTCCAGGCGGCCGCCCTCATCAAGCGCCATCTGGCTCGGGAACATCCCTTCTTCCACGCCAACGATAAATACCTGCGGAAACTCCAGCCCTTTCGCCGAGTGCAAGGTCATCAGCTGTACCGCATCCTGCCAGGTGTCCGCCTGCCCTTCTCCCGCTTCCAGCGCCGCATGCGAGAGGAACGCCTGCAGCGGCATTAAATCTTCATCTTCTTCGTTGTAGCTAAACTGGCGCGTCGCCGTCACCAGCTCCTCTAAGTTTTCGATACGCGTCTGGCCCTTCTCGCCTTTCTCCTGCTCGTACATCATGCGCAGGCCGGAATCTTTAATGACCCGGTCGGTCTGCACGTGCAGCGGCATGTCGGCTGTCTCCTGCGCCATGGCGTCAATAAGCTCCATAAAACGCTGCAGAGCGCTGGCAGCGCGCCCGGCGAGAACTTTCTCTTTTAACAGCTCGCGACAGGACTGCCACAGCGTCAGCTGCCGATCGCGCGAGGTCTGGCGCACCACGTCCAGCGTGCGATCGCCAATGCCGCGCGTCGGGGTATTGACCACGCGCTCAAACGCCGCATCGTCGTTACGGTTGGCAATCAGGCGCAGATAGGAGAGCGCATCTTTGATCTCCTGACGTTCGAAGAAGCGCATGCCGCCATAAATACGATAAGGCATGCTGGCCTGCAGCAACGCCTCTTCCAGCACGCGCGACTGGGCGTTGCTGCGATACAAGATCGCGCACTGCTCCAGCGCCCCGCCGTTTTCCTGCCAGGTTTTGATACGATTGACGACAAAACGCGCCTCATCAAGATCGTTAAACGCGCAGTAGAGCGAAATCGGCTCGCCGTCGGCGCCATCGGTCCACAGCTTTTTCCCCAGCCGTCCGCTGTTGTTCTCAATCAGGGCGTTCGCCGCGCTGAGGATATTGCTGGTCGAGCGATAGTTCTGCTCCAGACGGATAGTTTCCGCGCCGGGGAAGTCATTGAGGAAGCGCTGGATGTTTTCTACCTGCGCGCCGCGCCAGCCGTAAATCGACTGATCGTCATCGCCAACGATCATTACTTTACCGGTATCGCCCGCCAGCAGTCGGATCCACGCGTACTGAATATTGTTGGTATCCTGGAATTCATCCACCAGGATATTGGTAAAGCGCTCGCGGTAGTGCTGAAGGATATGCGGCTTGTTAAGCCACAGCTCGTGGGCGCGCAGCAGCAGCTCGGCGAAGTCCACCAGCCCCGCGCGATCGCAGGCTTCCTGATAGGCCTGGTAAACCTTCTGCCAGGTCTGCTCAACCGGATTACCGTAGCTCTGAATATGATGCGGGCGCAGCCCTTCATCTTTTTGGCCGTTGATGTACCACATCGCCTGCCGCGGCGGCCACTGCTTCTCATCGAGATTCATCGCCTTAATCAGGCGCTTAAGCAGGCGCAGCTGATCTTCGCTGTCGAGGATCTGGAAGTCCTGCGGCAGCCCGGCGTCAAGGTGATGAGCGCGCAGCAGACGGTGCGCCAGACCATGGAAAGTGCCGACCCACATACCGCCCTGAGTGGTGCCCATCAGTTGACCAATACGATGACGCATTTCCGCTGCCGCTTTGTTGGTAAAGGTCACCGCCATGATGGAGTAAGGGGAACAGTTCTCAACGCTCAGCAGCCAGGCGATGCGGTGTACCAGGACGCGCGTCTTGCCGCTGCCCGCTCCTGCCAGAACCAGCATATTAGTACGTGATGCCGCAACGGCTTCACGCTGTTTGTCATTGAGGCTGTCGAGCAGGTAAGAAACGTCCATTGGCACCGCCGGAAATGAGGCGCCCGGCAACGTTTGGCTCGCCGGGCTACTGTTAATTTATACAGAACTACTGACGATTATATCAGCGAGGTCAGAGATGCCAACCGTGAAATTTCGATGTGCGGTAGCAGGCGGCCATCGGCGGCGCGCATCAGATCTGCGCCCTGCGGTTTGATCCAACAGGCCTGCATGCCGCAGCGAATAGCGCCTGCGACATCGGTCGTCAGATCGTCCCCGACGTGCAGAATCTGCCCCAGAGGAAGCTCCAGCCGCTCCGCTGCGAGATGATACATATCGGCAAAGGGCTTAGAGCGCCCGTCAGGGCCCGCGCGCAGCACGAAGCGGAAGTAGTCGCTCAGGCCAAAGAGTTCCGGCTGGGCGTTGCCGTTGGTAATGGCCACCAGCGGCCACTTTTCCGCCAGCTGCGCCAGCGTATCGTGCGTCTCCTGCGGAACGTCAATCAGGCTGCGCCAGTGAGCGAAATTCGCCATCGCTTCATCGGCCCCCGTTTTCGCCAGCGTCGCTGAAAGCCCGGCGTTGATCATCCCCAGCTCCAGCGCGCGGCGGCGCCATTCGGTCACATCGTGGTAAATTTCCGGCTCTGACGCCAGCAGCGTCTGGCGCAGCCGGTTAAGCTCGCTGGCGTCAAATTGGCTCAGAGAAGGGTGGTAGCTGCGCACAAAGCTCAGCGACTCATGCAGCGTCCGGTCAATCACCGGGCGGTTGTCATAAAGGGTATCGTCCAGGTCAAACGTCAATGCTGAAATCTGGCCCAGAGGTCGGTAAAAACGCATCATTTCCCCCGTTTGGCGCGCGGATGTGCCGCATCGTACACCGACGCAAGGTGTTGAAAATCGAGATGGGTATAGATTTGAGTGGTGGAAAGGTTAGCATGGCCCAGCAGCTCCTGCACCCCGCGCAGATCGCCGCTCGACTCCAGCATATGGGTCGCGAAGGAGTGGCGCAGCTTATGCGGGTGCACGTGGCTGTTGAGCCCCTGCTTTATGCCCCATTCGGCAAAGCGCTTTTGCACGTTGCGCGCGGAAATTCGCTTCCCCAGTTTAGATAAGAACAGGGCGTCCTCATCGGCACCGAACAGTCCGCGCAGATCGAGCCAGTGCTCAATCCACACCACCGCATTGCGGCCAATCGGCAGGCGGCGCTCTTTGCTGCCTTTGCCCATCACCCACACCTCGCCGGATTCCAGATCGAGGTGCTTAATATCGAGATTCACCAGCTCCGAAAGACGCAACCCCGCGCCGTACATCACTTCCAGCATCGCTCTGTCGCGTACCGCCAGCGGATCGTTGAGATCGATATCCAGCAGCCGATTAACGTCGTCGACGTCGATATTTTTCGGTAGATGGCGGGGTATTTTCGGCGCCGAAATCCCCTTCGCCGGATTCGCGGCCAGTTCACCCTGGCTCACCAGCCAGTCAAAGAAGCTGCGTAAGGCCGAGAGACGTAAGGCCAGGCTGGCAGGCCCCAGCCCCTGACGACGGCTGCGCACCGCCAGGCTACGGACCTGGGCGGCATCACACTGCTGCCAGCTTTTCAGCCCGGCGCTATCCGCCAGCGCGATAAGCGTTTCCAGCTGGCGGCGATAGTTCAGCAGCGTTATCGGGCTCAGCTGACGCTCGACGCCGAGATAGCGTAAGAAGCGTTCTACGGGAGCAAACAGAGGCGAGTCGGTCATGCGCGTTCAATCCAGCGCTCCAGCAATCCCGGGAGCATCGACGCGATTTCCTGCAATAGCTGCGTTCCCTGCCCTTGCTGATAGTGCTGGGGGTCGCGACTGCTGAATATCATCACACCGGGAGCGTCGTCTCCCCCCAGCAGCGACATCGCCACCGATCCGATGGCTTTAGCTTCCGGCAGCACGACCAGCAGCTCGGGGCCGTTTAAAGCGCCAAGATAATGGCGCTGTTGTCCAAGACGCTGAATGCGAATAGGCTCAAACGCCTGACGGCTTATCGCCAGATGAGTGAATTTGGAAGGCGCGCCGAGCCGCCAGCGGTCGGGAAACAGGCGCACCGTGGCGCCCGCCAGACCCAGCTCGCGCGCCCAGCGATGAAAGCGGTTCAGCATTTCGTCAAGGCTATCGGCCGCCGCCAGCCGCGTTTGCAGGTGAAACAGGCGCTGAAACAGGCTTTCGTTAGCCGTCGCCTGCTCCATCAGCAGCGTCATATTTTCTTCCAGCACGTTGATATGGTTCCGCGCCCGCGCCATGTGCCACTCCACCAGCGAGACCGAACCACGCACCGGATGCGGCACTGACATGTGTTCCACCAGCGCCGCATTACGAATAAAGAATTCAGGATGTTGCAACAGATAGTCCACCACTGCGCGATCGTTTAGCTCGCTGGCAAGTTCCTGTTGTTCTTCCCCGACTTGTTTCATAAATGAATAAATCCGTCATAGACATGTGCCGCCGGGCCAGTCATATACAACGGTTGGCCCGGACCTTTCCAGGCGATATCCAGACGCCCGCCGGGTAATTCCACGCGGACCTCCTCGCCCAGTAATCCCTGCTGGATACCGACTGCCGCCGCCGCACAGGCGCCGCTGCCGCAGGCCTGAGTTTCCCCCGCACCGCGTTCATACACGCGCAGGCGAATATGAGAGCGGCTGATCACCTGCATAAAGCCGATGTTCGCCCGCTCCGGGAAGCGCTCGTGGTTTTCCATCACCGGGCCGAGCGTTTCCACCGTCGCGGTTTCCACATCATCAACCTGGATAACGCAGTGCGGGTTACCCATCGACACCACGCCGCACAATACTGTCTGTTCAGCGGCGCGCATAATATAGGTCTTTTCCGCTTTGTTGGCGCGGAACGGCACCTGGGACGGTTCGAAGTTTGGCTCACCCATATTGACGCGCACCAGATCGTCTTCCGTGACGCTTAATACCATACGGCCATTCGAGGTACTGACGCGGATATCACGTTTATTGGTCAGGCCTTTCAGACGCACAAAGCGGGCGAAACAGCGCGCGCCGTTGCCGCATTGCGCCACTTCGCTACCGTCGGCATTGAAGATACGATAGTGGAAGTCGAGCTCCGGATCGTAAGGCGGCTCCACCACCAGCAGCTGATCGAAACCCACGCCAAGATGCCGATCCGCCAGACGACGGATCAGTTCAGGTGAGAAAAAAACATTCTGCGTTACTGCGTCAACGACCATAAAGTCGTTACCCAGGCCATGCATTTTAGAGAACTGCATTTTCTACTCCAGCTGCGCGGAACTGTCAGTAATTCACCTGGGTCGGGCCACCGCTATCGCCGCGATCGTTACGATCCGGCGTAGAGCTCTGGATACCGCTATCAACCGGCTTAGTCGGCGGAGGCGCCGTTTTATCCGCCGGCGGGAAGTAAAGCGGCCCTTTCAGACCACAGCCGCTAAGGCTGAGAACCGCTAATAAAACGGCAAGCGCTGGGAAAACGTTTTTCATGGATAGTTGCCCGTGATTCATTCTTACTGCTTTCTATCATCGCAGGAGAAGACGTAAAAGCAAGCGTTTAGCATCCCACTGCGCGCGCTTTTGTTTCGCGCTATACTGCCGCCACTATCAAAAAAGCGGGAAAGAACCATGAACGACAGTGAATTCCATCGCCTGGCCGATACCCTGTGGATGACCATCGAAGAACGCCTTGACGACTGGGACGGCGACAGCGATATCGACTGTGAAATCAACGGCGGCGTACTGACTATCAGTTTTGAAAACGGCAGCAAGATTATTATCAACCGTCAGGAACCGCTACATCAGGTGTGGCTGGCAACGAAACAAGGCGGCTACCATTTCGACTTAAAAGGCGACGAGTGGGTATGCGACCGCAGCGGCGAAACCTTCTGGGATCTGCTGGAACAGGCGGCGACCATGCAGGCCGGTGAAGCGGTGAGTTTTCGCTAAGAGAGCGTGATACGAATTCCCCGGATTGCGGCTAACGCCTTATCCGGGCTACAACAATCCCTATCGCCCTGTAGCCCGGGCAAGCGCAGCGCCCCCGGCAAGTCCACCCGTAGAAGATTTCAAACCTATTACACCCTCAAGGCCCGCAGTTCAGGCTCAGGAGTAGTGCTGTAGCATCGGTGATGAGGCAGCATCCTGACCGGCTGAAGCGGTGGCAGCGGCAATCACCTGGCTGCGGAACGGAATCACCTGCTCGCGACCGTCAACGTCGACGATTTGATAAAACTGCGGCAGGTTAAAGTTGATAAAGCTGGAACCGTAGGTAAAACGGTCATGGGATGAAGAGTAGAAGCGGCTGACGTCGCGCACCAGCTCCTCTTTGCTACCTTCGCAGTGGTGATACACCTCGGCGCGGTTGCTCTCATCGAGGATATAGATGTTAAAACCGTTATCGTTATCCGCATCTTCGAAGAAGAACTGAATAATCCCTTCGCTGGCAAAGCCGTCCACTACCTGCGGCAGCCTGACGTGGTTAGTTTCCACCTGCACCGACAGCCCGTGCAATTTGTTATGCGAAATCGCGCCATAGAATTCGATGGCGTTTTCCAGTTTCTGAACCGAAACGTTAAGACGCTCGAAGAACAACCCCCAGGTCTGCCCGGAAACGCGTAGCGCTTTAAAGCGGCCGGTATCCTGACGGGTGCTGGAAAGACGCAGCTCAACGCATTCAGACACCAGCTGCTGTACGCGAGTGCGGATCAGACCGCGCAGATGCTGGCTATAGCAGAAAACCTCCACGCTATCCGGCGGCGCGGCGTCCTGGTGCATCTTGCCAAGAATGGTTTTCAGCGCTTCGATCATCGCCTGCTCGCCGTTAAAGTGCAGCGTACGCACCTCGTTCCACGAGTTGCGGTACAGCAGGTCGATGCTGCCAATCAGGCACTTTTGCTCTTCGCCGAAGCTGAAAACATCCAGCTTGCGGAAGTCAAAATGCACCACCTGATTGCGGAAGGCCGCCGTCGGGTCATATTCCAGGTTGACGATAATCGCCAGATGGCGGATTTCGCACGGACTGTACAGCGCTTTCGGCGTCGGAGAAGGCAGGCGCAGCGGGAAGTGATGCGCCACATCGGCCACCATCTCCTGCAGCTTCGCCAGATCGACAATGCCGTTGCCCTTAATAAACAGGCGCGTACGTGACGTCAACAGGCCGTTAAACCAGGCCCAGGCCACCAGCTTATTAAGATAACGGTTATATTCCAGCGGCTGATGGCTGATGATCGATTCCATGTCCGGCGCCCGGTTATAGACATACCAACCGGTGCGGTTGGCGCGGCCCGGCGGCACGTGGATAAAGGTCAGATTCGGCTCAGACAGATCCGGTGAAATTTGCGGGTTTACCAGGGTGACTTTCCCCGGCAGCGCTTCAAAGGCGGCGTACAGCTTACGCGTCAGCACGCCAATATCCTGCGGGCTGGCGGAAACGCTCAGGTTATTGCGGCGCGCAAAACGAATCAGGTTGCGATAGCTCTGCATCATCGCATCAAGCAGTTCGTTGTGCGCTTTACGGACTTCGTCGATCTTCCAGTTGGCCCGGTTGTCGAGCATCATCAGACGCTTTTCATCCCAGCCCCACTCTTTCACCAGGTGACTGACGACTTCGCGACGCCAGCCGACGCAGGCGCGCTCGCGGCTCAGCTTCTCGCAGACTTTTAAATAGAAACATCGACGCACCAGATCGAGGCGCGTTTCATCTTCGATGGCCTGCAGATAGAGCGTCACGCGCTCCAGCATCATGCAGTAAGGATCGAGGCCAAACGAAACGATCTCACCGTCATGCAGGCGCTGTTTGATATCTTTCGCCAGCAGGCGGTTATTGGGGTACTCCCAGGAGTACGCTTCCAGCAGCAGCGTTTTCAGCACGGCCTTATAGGGCGAGTCGATGCTTTTATACAGCTGCCAGAGGCTGGCGCCGAAGTACTCTTCGGCCGACAGAGAACTCAGGCCGCCGAGATCCAGCCATTCATTCGGCGTCAGTACGCCCTGCGCGTAGAGGCTCATGACGTAATCGTCGTAATGCTCTTCTTCATCGCACGGCACCATATTCCACAGAATACGTTTGCCGGCAAGGCGCACCGCGGTGCGGTAAAACTCATCCAGCAGCAGGATATGCTGGGTGGAGCCGCAGTCTTCGCCGCCCAGGCTGCCGCTTTCGTTATGACGGAAGCGGTTTTCGTCGATCAGGAAGAAGCTGACCTCGACGCCCAGCGATGCCGCCCAGCTCTCCAGCAGGCTACATTTACGCTGCAGCAGCTGACGCTCTTCAGTGTCAAGCCAGGACTGATGGCAAACCCAGATATCCAGGTCAGACGAACAGCTTTGGCCGACGGAAGATGTGCTGCCCATAGAGTAAAGGCCGGTGATCGGCAGCTCGCCTTTCGGCGGCTCCTTGGCCAGCATGCCACGGTTGAGCTCGAGCTCATCAAGATAGTGACGTTGGGTTTCATCAGGCGTGTAGAGGCAAATGCCACGGGGAACGTTACCGTCAAGGTAACCCGGCATCAGCGGATGATGATAATGTAGTAATGTCGGCAGTAGACTGTAAACCTGCTGGAAAGCGGGTCCCATGGCAGCAAGGGCGCGATCCACGCGCAATTGGTTGATGGCATCCAGTCTCTGTTTCAGTGTCTCAATATAGAGGTACAAGACATATCGCCTGATGTTCAAAAACCCGACGTACAATAGTACGGAGAGTTTCAGTATTTCAACAAAAACCGTCACCATTCGTCGTCGGTGTGGTTGTGGTGAACTGCTGACTGACAAATGGTTTAAAACGTGATCAATCTAACACCTTGCTGATTGACCGTAAAGAAAGATGCGCTACATACAAGTGTAGCACCCTTTACTACGTGTAAATTCTTCACTACGTTTGCGGCAACTCGCAAACGCATGAAAGGCTAAAAAGATGGCCGCGACCCTTAACCCCACAAAACTAACATCCCTAAGACAACAATGTTAGGATGGTTAGTGGTCGACAATGACGGTAACAAGCATGTTAGACAAAGTTTTGAGAATTGCCACACGGCAAAGCCCGCTTGCGCTATGGCAGGCACATTATGTGAAAGAGCGTCTGGAGTCCTGCCACCCGGGGCTTTCCGTTGAACTGGTGCCTATGGTCACCCGCGGCGACGTGATCCTTGATACGCCCCTTGCAAAAGTGGGCGGTAAGGGTCTGTTTGTGAAAGAGTTAGAGCTGGCGATGCTGGAAGGCCGCGCCGACATCGCCGTCCATTCGATGAAAGACGTACCGGTGGAGTTTCCCGCAGGGCTTGGGCTGGTGACCATCTGCGAGCGTGAAGATCCGCGCGATGCGTTTGTCTCAAACCACTACGCTTCCATTGATGAATTGCCGCACGGCAGCATCGTTGGCACGTCAAGTTTACGCCGCCAGTGTCAGCTGGCCGCAGCGCGGCCGGATCTCACGATCCGCTCCCTGCGCGGCAACGTAGGCACGCGTCTGGGCAAGCTTGATAGCGGCGAGTATGACGCCATTATTCTTGCCGCCGCAGGGCTTAAACGCCTGAACCTGGAGGCGCGTATTCGTCAACCGCTATCGCCGGAGCAATCACTGCCCGCCGTTGGCCAGGGCGCGGTCGGCATCGAGTGTCGTCTTGACGACGAATGGACCAAAGCGCTACTGGCCCCGTTAAATCATACGGAAACGGCCATACGCGTACGCGCTGAACGGGCGATGAACACCCGGCTGGAAGGCGGCTGTCAGGTGCCGATCGGCAGCTATGCCGAACTGATCGACGGTGAGCTATGGCTGCGCGCGCTGGTTGGCGCGCCGGATGGCTCACAAATGGTGCGCGGCGAGCGGCGCGGCCGTGCGGAAGAGGCAGAAACGCTCGGCGTCTCTCTCGCCGAAGAGCTTCTGAATAACGGCGCACGTGACATTCTTGCCGTCGTCTATGCAGGAGAAGGTCCACAATGAGTATCCTGGTCACCCGTCCGCTGCCGCAAGGCGAAGAGTTAGTCAGCCGCCTGCGCGCGCTGGGGCGCGTGGCCTGGAGCTTCCCGCTCATTGAATTTACCCCTGGACGTCAGCTTCCTGAGCTGGGCGGCCAGCTGGAAAACCTCGCGGCTGGCGATTTGCTCTTCGCACTGTCCCAGCACGCCGTTGAGTTTGCCCACTCTCGCCTCCAGCAGCAAAGGCTGCGCTGGCCTTCGGCGCCTGACTATTTTGCCATTGGCCGCACCACCGCGCTGGCCCTGCATAAAGTCAGCAATCGTCATGTTCGCTATCCGTTAGATCGGGAAATCAGCGAAGTCTTGCTACAATTACCTGAATTACAAAACATTGCGGGGAAAAGAGCGCTCATCCTGCGCGGTAACGGCGGGCGGGAATTACTCGGTGACACGCTTCGCGAACGCGGTGCTGATGTCACTTTTTGTGAATGTTATCAACGTAGTGCAAGGCACTATGATGGCGCAGAAGAAGCAATGCGCTGGCAGTCTCGCGGTATTTCAACGCTGGTCATTACCAGCGGCGAGATGCTGCAGCAGCTCTGGACGCTGATACCACAGTGGTATCGCGAACGTTGGCTCCTGAGCTGTCGCATTTTAGTTGTCAGTGAACGTCTGGCCGAGCAGGCCAGAGAATTGGGCTGGCAGGATATCCAGGTTGCCGATAGCGCCGACAACGATGCGCTGCTACGCGCATTACAATAACTCTCAACATTGGAAGCCATAATGACGGAACAACAGAATCAATCCGCCGTGGTTGAAGAGACCAGGGAGGCCGTGGACACGACGTCACAGCCAGAAAATAACGTAGAAAAGAAAAACGGCGGCAGTAAAACCAGCCTCGCGCTGAGCGCAATAGCTATTGCTATCGCCCTCGCCGCTGGCATAGGTCTTTATGGCCTGACGAAGACCCAGGCAACCCGCCAGAGCGAAGCCAGCGCCGGGCTATCCAGCCAGATCGCCGCGCTGCAAAAAGCCCAGGAAAGCCAAAAAAGCGAACTCGAAGGCATTATTAAACAGCAGGCCGACCAGTTGACGGAAGCGCAGCGTCAGCAGGAGGCTCTGGCGAAGAAGCTGGAAGAAGTTCAGGAGAAGGTTGCGGTTATTTCCGGCAGCGACGCAAAAACCTGGCTGCTCGCGCAGGCGGATTTCCTCGTGAAACTGGCCGGACGTAAGCTGTGGAGCGATCAGGACGTAACGACCGCTGCCGCGCTGCTGAAAAGCGCCGACGCCAGCCTCGCCGATATGAACGATCCGAGCCTGATCGCCGCGCGTCGCGCCATTACCGACGATATTGCCTCGCTTTCTGCCGTGAGTCAGGTCGACTACGACGGCATCATTCTGAAGGTGAACCAGCTCGCCAACCAGATCGATAATCTCCGTCTGGCGGACAACAACGATGACGACACGCCGATGGATTCCGATAGCGATGAGCTATCCAGCTCCATTACCGAATGGCGTGTAAACCTGCAAAAAAGCTGGCAGAACTTTATGGACAGCTTTATTACCATTCGCCGCCGCGATGAAACCGCCGTGCCGCTGCTGGCGCCGAACCAGGACGTCTACCTGCGCGAAAATATTCGCTCCCGTCTGCTGGTCGCAGCGCAGGCTGTCCCTCGCCATCAGGAAGAAACCTACAAACAGGCTCTGGATAACGTCTCGACCTGGGTTCGCGCTTACTACGACACGGAAGACGCCACCACCAAAGCCTTCCTTGAGGATGTGGATAAGCTCAGCCAGCAAAGCATCACCATGAACGTACCGGAAAACCTGCAAAGCCAGGCGCTGCTTGAGAAACTAATGCAGACGCGAGTGCGTAATCTGATGGCGCAGCCGGCTGAACCCCAGACCAGCGCGCCGGCCCCTGCCCCTGCAGCCCACGCGCCAACGCCTGCGCCACAAGGAGAGTAACGCATGTTGAAAATTCTCTTACTCTTCGCGCTGCTGCTTGCCGGGATTGTGGTCGGGCCGATGATCGCGGGTCATCAGGGCTACGTGCTAATCCAGACCGATAACTACAATATTGAAACCAGCGTGACCGGGCTTGCGATCATCCTGATCCTCACCATGGTGGTACTGTTTGCCATTGAGTGGCTACTGCGGCGGATTTTCCGCACCGGCGCGCACACCCGCGGCTGGTTCGTTGGCCGTAAGCGTCGTCGCGCTCGTAAGCAAACAGAGCAGGCGCTGCTGAAGCTGGCGGAAGGTGATTACCAGCAGGTTGAGAAGCTGATGGCGAAAAATGCCGATCACGCTGAACAGCCCGTTGTGAACTACCTGCTGGCAGCGGAAGCCGCCCAGCAGCGTGGAGATGAAGCTCGCGCTAACCAGCATCTGGAGCGCGCTGCTGAATTAGCCGGTGACGATCTGATCCCTGTCGAAATAACCCGCGTACGTCTGCAGTTGGCGCGTAATGAAAACCACGCCGCCCGCCACGGTATCGATAGGCTGTTGGAGATCACGCCGCGTCATCCGGAGGTTCTGCGCCTTGCCGAGCAGGCCTACATCCGTACCGGCGCCTGGAATTCGCTGCTGGATATCATTCCGTCAATGGCGAAAGCCAACGTCAGCGATGAAGAGCATCGCGCTGAGCTGGAACAGCTGGCGTGGATTGGTCTGATGGATAAAACGCTGGCCGACGGCGGCAGCGAAGGTTTGCGCGACTGGTGGAAAAGCCAGAGCCGTAAAACCCGCAGCCAGGTGGCGCTACAGGTGGCGATGGCGAATCGTCTTATCGAAAGCGACGATCATGATACCGCGCAGCAGATTATTATCGAAGGTCTGAAAAAGCACTATGACGACCGTCTGGTTATGCCGATTCCGCGGCTGAAAACCAATAACCCTGAGCAGCTGGAAAAAGTGCTGCGTCAGCAGCTTAAAACGGTCGGCGATCGTCCGCTGCTGTGGAGTACGCTGGGGCAATCGCTGATGCGCCACGGTGAGTGGCAGGAGGCCAGCATCGCGTTCCGCGCAGCCCTCAAGCAGCGCCCGGATGCGTTTGACTACGCATGGCTGGCGGATACTCTTGACCGCCTGCATCAGCCGGAAGAAGCGGCGACGATGCGTCGCGACGGCCTGCTGTTAACCCTGCAAAACAATCCGCAGCAGTAATGTCACTCTCGCCTCCGCCGGGGGCGAGAATCACTTCCTCTCCCGCCGGAACGTTTCCCGCTCCCTGAAAAGAAAAAAACGCCTGCTCTGAAACCAGGGCAGGCGTTAAAACAGGTCTGTTTGACAACAAATTGGGTGCTTCACTCAACGTAGTGTCCATGGTGTTTGATGAGGCTATATGCTTCATCCTTCACGCTGTCTCTTCGTTAGCTGCACACGCTCACTCCAGTCACTTACCTTTGTAAGCTCCTGGGGATTCCCGTGCTGGCCGTCTCGACACATCATGAATGATTTAGCATATAAAATGCGACATCTGTCAGTGGACGATAAGCACCGTAAAACGGCTCTGCATCATTCCTGAGTTTATGAGGCACTAAGGCGAACATAAGAGATGGAATGAGCATCTACCCGATTATTATCGCACAGGATCAGGAGAAGATGCATCTATCTGAACAAAGAATTGGGACTATTCTGGACAATAAATGACGTCAGGGTTAACGAAGTATTGTTTGCGATATCAGGGAGATAAACGTTTTTTTGCAGAATCAGAAAACAAAAAACCCCGCCGAAGCGGGGTTCAAAATTGGTCGGCGAGAGAGGATTCGAACCTCCGACCCACTGGTCCCAAACCAGTTGCGCTACCAAGCTGCGCTACTCGCCGATGTACTGCTTTTTTGAATTTTTAGTTCAATTCTTTATAAAGTCGTGGTGCGAGGGGGGGGACTTGAACCCCCACGTCCGTAAGAACACTAACACCTGAAGCTAGCGCGTCTACCAATTCCGCCACCTTCGCAATTTCACAACTTTCTAAATAATGGGGTGGCTAATGGGATTCGAACCCACGACAACTGGAATCACAATCCAGGGCTCTACCAACTGAGCTATAGCCACCACTGCAAATCTTTTACGCGGTATTGAAACCACCGCAGCTCCAGCACCGGGTAAATGGTGCGCCCGACAGGATTCGAACCTGAGACCTCTGCCTCCGGAGGGCAGCGCTCTATCCAGCTGAGCTACGGGCGCTTAGCGCCGTTGCGGGGTCGGATAATACGGACTTCCTACCCCGCTGTCTAGTGCCTTTTAAAAGAAAATTATCGTTTGCTCATGCTTTGTGCGTTTTGTTGCTTATTACGCCACATTATCAACATTTCCGCGTCGACCAAGGCCAAATACCTTATAAATAAGCGTCACGGCGGCGAGGAAAATAATTCCGACAAAGAGCGACATACGCGTATCGTCGTTAAATCCCATCCCTATCAGCACGCAAACCAGGAACGCCATGGTTAAATAGTTTGCCCACGGGAATAGCAGCGAGCGGAAAGGATGGCTGGCCATCGCTTCTTTATGTACCAGACGAAAACGTAGCTGGCTAATCAGAATTACGAACCATGGCACCATTCCCGGCAGCACGCTGGCGCTGTAGACGTAAACAAATACCCGCTGTGGATTAGGAATAATGTAGTTCAGGCACGAACCGACCAGCAGAATCAGGATCGACAGCGCCACGCCCGCCGACGGCACGCCGTTACGCGAAACTCTGGCGATGGCCGCAGGCAGCTGGCGATTCTTTGCCAGCGCGTAGAGCATCCGTCCACAGCTATACATTCCGCTGTTACAACCGGAAAGCGCCGCCGTCAGCACCACAAAGTTGATAATCCCTGCCGCTGCGGTGATACCGATTTTGGCAAAGGTCAGCACGAACGGACTGCCGTTGGAGCCTATCTGATCCCACGGGAAAATAGTGACGATCACAAAAATCGCCCCGACATAGAAAATCAGGATTCGCCACAGCACTTTGCCGACCGCGCTACGCAGAGTGACCTGCGGATTTTTCGCTTCACCGGCGGTGATCCCGATAAGCTCGACGCCCTGATAGGAGGCGACCACGATGCATAGCGCCGTCAGAAAGCCCTTCCAGCCGCCGGCAAAGAAACCGCCGTGCTCGGTCAGATTGCTAAAGCCAATGGAGTGTCCGCCGTTGCCAAAGCCAAAGAAGATGACGCCCAGCCCCACCACGATCATGACAATAATGGTGGTCACTTTAATCATGGCAAACCAGAATTCAATTTCGCCGTACAGACGTACCGCCGCCAGATTCGCCAGCGCGACCAGCCCAACCGCGATAAGCGCCGGTATCCACTGCGCCATCTCCGGGAACCAGAACTGGACATAGACCCCGATCGCCGTAATCTCCGATATCCCGACCGCCATCCACATAAACCAGTAGGACCAGGCGGTCAGATAGCCAAAAAACGGGCTCATATAGCGGTGCGCATAAACAGCGAACGAGCCGGTAACCGGTTCGAGGAACAGCATTTCGCCCATCGAACGCATAATAAAGAAGACGAAGAGCCCCGCGATAATATACGCCAGCAGAACCGAAGGTCCGGCCCACTTCAGCGTACTTGCCGCCCCCATAAATAGTCCCACGCCAATCGTGCCGCCAAGGGCGATTAGCTCAATGTGCCGCGCCTCCAGTCCCCGCTGAAGTTCCGCTTTTTTCTCAGTCATATAGCCTCTTGTGTTTGCCCTGCTCCGGATTTAAGCGCATCCCAGGCGAGATGGGCTTATGCCGGTTATTTTTATGAACGAATAGCCCTGCCTGCGCGACGGTAAACCTGACCGTCGCGTTTTAAGCATGCGAATGGTTAATGAATTTGAGGGAAATGGCAAATAAAGTATCAGGCGAGTGAAGACATTACACAGAATATCCAGGTAAACCCGCCCGCTCGCAGTGGAATATCAAAGCTTATCGGTATAATACCAGCGTAAATAGCGCAGCAGACGCGCCTGCCTTTTTATTCGGCTCGGCTGCGAAACCAGGCGATAAAACCACTCCAGCCCCAGGTCCTGCCAGAACTTCGGCGCTCGCTGAACATGACCGGTAAAGACATCGTAGGTTCCGCCTACGCCCATATAAAGCGCCTGCGGATAAACTTCCCGGCAATCGCGCATCAGGATCTCCTGACGCGGCGACCCCATCGCCACGGTGACGATCTTCGCCCCGCTATCGCGAATACGTTCAAACAGCGCCTGACGCTGGTCAGCAGCGAAATAGCCGTCCTGGCTGCCGACGATGTTTACGTTCCAGCGCTGACGAAGCTGCTGTTCCGTCTGCGCCAGCACTTCGGGCTTACCGCCGATCAGAAATACCGGCGTTCCCTGAGCGCCAGCGCGCGCCATCAGCGCTTCCCATAAATCAGCCCCGGCGACGCGCGATACCTGCGCCTGAGGGTATTTTTTACGTAATGAGCGCACCACGCTGATGCCGTCAGCATATTTAAACTCTGCGGCTTCGATCAGCGCCCGAACTTCGGGGTTATCCTCTACCGCCAGCATCTTCTCTGCATTAATCGCCACCAGCGTACCCGTACGGATCTCGCCATCGGCATACAGATAGTCCAGAGCATGTTGCATATCGCGCCAACCAATGAGTTGCAACCCTCTCAGCAGGTACAACGGCGCGGATGTAGTCTCAGTCATGTACACCCTTATCAGACTTGAGGTTGCGTCAGCGGTTTAGCCCGCTTATGAATCAGCCCGACGCTATCGAGGAACCAGTACAGCAGTTTCGCCGCCAGTAGGCAGATCCCAAAGATAACGAGGAAAAAAACCACGCGAGAGCCAAAGGAATCCAGCCCTTCACGCGCCAGCACGATCATGTTGAAGATAGCGCCAAAACAAAAACTGTGCAGGATCGCCGCTTTATAGCGGTTCGTTTCCCGGTTGCCAAGCTCGTACAGCCAGTCAAACCATTTAATAATCAGCCCAACCGCTACCGCGCCCAGCGGCACGAACCAGACGCCCCCCATCACCACCAGCGAGCCAATCAGGGTTGGCGAAATCGCCAGGCCAGAATGGTTATTCAGCACTTCCCAGGTGAAATAGTTCGCAGTATTGAGCACCATTGTCGGTCGACCGTGCCACAACCAGCTGGGGATAAAAACATAGAAATCGCGGACGATTGGCGCCAGGCCCTGAAACTCAATCTTGTCGTAATTTTGCAGCAGCAGAGCCAGGTTCTCCCACGGCGAGAAGGTATCGCGGGTCAGATAGAGGAAAGTATAAAACGCTTCATCGCCGCTGACGTTCATTCCGTAGCGTTTGAGCGCCAGCCAGAACATGCCGACGATGCCCAGTACGCCCGCCGCCGCCAGTATCCACAGACTTATCCAGCCGCGAATGATGCCAATAAACAGGAAGATAGCAAACGCAATGATGATATTCGCCCGGGTCCCGCCAACGATGGCATAAGTCAGCAGACCAAATGCGACGGTGCTGACGAGGAAGAATATCCACGCTTTATAATCCTGACGCAGAAAATAGACCACCAGCATTGCCGGAATGAAAAAGTAGAAGAAACGCTTTAGCGCCACGCCGGAAACTTCGCTGGAGAAGATCTGGCTATAGGAATTGAGCTTGAATAACAGAAAGCCGTTATGCGCAAAGAAGATCCCGACGCAGAGCAGCGCCAGTCCCAGCAAAATCCCCCAGGCCAGATGGGTCTCCACGCGGTTCATCGTAAACAGCGGACGATGCTGATGGCTCTGCGCCGCCGAGCGTAGCCGCGTTTTATAAGTCACGTAGTAAACCGCATAAAAACAGACGGAAACCAGCAGAGTTTGCAACAGAATTTCCGGCGGGGCGACCGCCACGTCGAAGCGAAACACCAGAATACTGGTCAGCGGAAAGCCAAAGAAAAAGGTCAGCAGAAACAGCAGCGAGAAAAAGACGTTGAAGTTGAAGCGCACCCGACGAAATTCAAACCAGGTGGCGGTGGCGATAAAAAGCGTCGACAGCAGCCAAACCAGCAGCAGTCCGCTAAATTGCATTAATGTCATGCATCCACCCCCGCGGCAATCCGCAACGCCCGTCGCCAGCCCGTCAGATAATTAGGACGGAAGAAGGCAATCTGATTCTTATCCACGCCGGCCAGCTGGCGCTGCGCTTCACGCACCACGGCCGCGTCCAGCGTATCGCTGGTAAAGAGTACCGGAATATGCTGCTCCGACATATCCTGCCAGAAGGGATTCTCCCGGTTCAGCACGCAGGGGATCCCCGCCTGAATCAGCAGACACAGCGTGCCGATCCCCTGCTGGCGGGCAAACAGGAAGTAGCCAAGATCGCAGCGGCGCAGCAGGGCCAGATAGTCATCAAACGCCAGCTTATCGCCCAGTACCTGAAGATGCGGCGGGCTGAACAGCGCCGCGCCGGCCGCGCGAACTTCATTGATGTAGTCGCTATTATTGGCCGGATAACCCATCGGCACGACAACGTTGACCGTATCGCCAAACTGCTGATGAATCGCGCGCAGCGCGGCGATATGCTCGTTGCTGCGGTCGCCGGAATTCCCCACCAGGATAGTCAGCGTCTCGCCGCGCGGCGCGCTTTCAGCAAGCGAGTTCAGCGCCGGATCCATGCGGGTCGGGAAATAGAGCAGTTCGCCCGGCACGCCCGAATGCCGGGCGGCGAACCAACTGAGATCGCCGCGGGTCGCAAAGACGCGCCCTACCCGCCCCTGCGCCAGGCGCCGCAGCGGATAAAACAAGCGAAACTTCAGGCTGGCGGAATTCTCATACAGATCCGCGCCCCAGATGTGCCAGTTAAACTGCGCCGGGCGGATCCCCCCGCTGAGCAGCGCCAGCCACAGGCCGGTATTAAACTGGCCGTGAAAGAAAAAGCGCTGCTGCCGGTTCGCCTTTGCCAGCGCGATAACCGCCTTTGCCAGCGACTTCTTCCCCGGATAGCAGCTGATGGAGAGCGCGGGGTACGCTTCGCGAATTCCTGTCGCATCACCGACGACCATAAACAGGCGAGCCTGCTCGTCATTGACGGCCAGCTCATCATTAAAGAACCGCAGAACGGTCTGGTTGTGGTGCGGGATATCCGATCCCAGTACATGTATCAGTGCTGTCATGCCCGTTTACGCCAAAGTAAAAACACGCCGCTACAGAGGGCGAAATAAACAATATAAGTAGCCATATACGCCTGCGCCGCGCCGATAGCGCCGTGCGCCGGTATAAGCCAGTGCGAGAATGCGGTCAACAGCGTGAACTGGCTGATTTCCGTCAGAATATAAAAACGCAGCGAGGCTTTGGCGATCACCAGATAGCCATAAACATATGCCCCGACCTTCAACACATCGCCCACCAACTGCCAGGCAAACAGATCGCGCATTGCCGTAAAGCGGTCGGAAAACAGCAGCCAGATAGCGAAATCGCGCAGCAGCCATACGGTCAGGCTGGCTGCAGCTACCGCCGGGAGAACAAATTTTAACGATTTGCCAATCTCACGGGTGATATCCGCTTTCGCCGTCAAGCGGGACAATGTCGGTAACAGATAAACGCTAAATGATGCGGTAATAAACTGTAAATAGGCATCGGAGATGCTGCTTACCCCCTGCCAGATCCCCACCGCGTCCCAGCCATAGTGGGCCGCCAGCAGGTTACGCATCATCACGTAGGCTACCGGCAGCGTCACCGAAGTAATCAGCGCCATCAGGGTAAATTTCGACAGCTGCCCTGCGAGGCCGTTGTCCCAGCGCGGACGCAGCGCGCTCAGCGGAATATTGCCGCGTCGCCACAGTACGATAGCCGCCGGCACGACCACCAGCGCAGGTACCAGCGCCAGTCCCAGCAATGCGCCCTGATAGCCGCCGAAACGGTAGCAGGCATAGTACGCCGCCACGCCAATCAGGCTCCCGGCGATAAGCGACAGCGCATTGCCCGCCGCATCGCGAAACCCCTTCATCAGCGCTAACAGGAAGTTCGCCCAGGCAATGCCCATCTGCACCAGCGCTACCAGCCGTACCAGATTCTGATAATGCTGATGACCGAACAGACCCTGGCTTATCGGCGCCGCCGCCAGCAGGAATATCAGCGCCAGCAGGGTGGAGAACCCCAGCACCATCGCTGAAGCGGTGCCGACGACGTTGTGCAACTGCCGGCGATCGTCATGATGCTGGGCTACCAGCTTCGTGACGCCGTTAAAGATTCCGGCCCCCGCCAGCACGCCAAGCACGGTCACCAGCTGGCGGAAGTTGCCCGCTTGCCCCACGCCTGCCGGGCCGAACGACACCGCCAGCAGTTTAACTACCAGCAGACCGGCGCCGATTTTGACCAGCGTGGACGCTGCGGTCCACAGAGAAGCTTTAGCCAGCGACATATCAGGAGAAATAGCTCAGCAGCGAGTTAATCACCGTGCGCTGGTTTACGCTCGACAGGTTGTAGAATAACGGCAAACGCAGCAGGCGTTCGCTCTCCTGAGTCGTGAAGCGATCCGTCCCGTGGAACACGCCGAAGTTCTCCCCGGCCGGGCAGCTATGCAGCGGAATATAGTGGAACACGGCCAGAATCTCCGCCTCTTTCAGCCAGGCAATCAGCTTACTGCGATCGTCAATATCGCGCAGCTTGATGTAGAACATATGCGCATTGTGCCCGCAGTCGGCAGGCACAATCGGCAGCTCGATACGCCCGGCGCGCGCCAGCGGCAGCAGGGCCTCGTAGTAGTTCTGCCACAGCGCCAGGCGCTGCTGGTTAATTCGCTCCGCCGCTTCCAGCTGCGCCCACAGATAGGCCGCCTGTAAATCGGACATCAGGTAGCTGGAGCCGATATCACGCCAGGTGTATTTATCCACCAGACCACGGAAAAACTGGCTGCGGTTGGTGCCTTTTTCTCGAATGATCTCCGCGCGCTCTACCAGCTTGCGATCGTTAATCAGCGTCGCGCCGCCTTCACCGCCCGCAGTGTAGTTTTTTGTTTCATGGAAGCTGAAGCAGCCAATATGGCCGATAGTACCGAGCGCCCGGCCTTTATAGGTCGACATCACGCCCTGAGCGGCATCTTCCACGACAAACAGATTATGTTTGCTGGCGATAGCCATAATGGTGTCCATTTCGCAGGCCACGCCGGCGTAGTGGACCGGCACAATCGCGCGGGTTTTGTCGGTGATCGCCGCTTCAATCAGCGTTTCATCAATATTCATGGTGTCGCGACGAATATCAACGAAGACGATTTTTGCGCCACGCAGCACAAAGGCGTTGGCGGTGGAGACGAAGGTATAGCTCGGCATAATCACTTCATCGCCCGGCTGGATATCCAGCAGCAGCGCCGCCATTTCCAGCGAAGCGGTGCAGGACGGCGTCAGCAGGGCTTTGGCAGTACCGAAGCGCTGCTCCATCCACTGCTGGCAGCGGCGGGTAAAACCGCCATCGCCGCACAGCTTGCCGCTTCCCATCGCGGACTGCATATAATCAAGCTCGGTTCCCACCACCGGCGGTGCGTTAAATGGAATCATCATGTCACCTGTATAACCAGTACGCGGTGCTTTCGACATTCGCACCGCTAAGAATGTAACGTTTAAGCGCGGCGGTGTTGCCCATCTGGGTCGCCACCCGCAGTGTCTTCAGCCCGCGCAGCGCGGTCCAGCCCTGAGCTGCCTGCATTAATTCCGCTCCGGCTCCGCGTCCGGCCAGCAGGCCAATCCTTGCCTCGTGCGCGCTAAGCTGGCGCAGGGAGACAAAAGCGCGGATATCGCCGCCAGGGGCGCGAAACACCAGACACTGATGATCGAAGGTGCCGCGCACCGCATTTTCAATCCACTGGGCATAGAAACGGCCGCTGGCATCGGCTGCGTACCAGGGCGCGCGAAAACGGCTCTGCGCAAAGGCCAGCGCTGCCAGTTCACGCAGCCGGGGAATATCCGCCTCGGTCGCCGGCTCGGCGCCACTATCACCATAAGCGGCTGGCGAAAGCGCGAGATCGACCTCGCCCTCCACCAGTCGGAAGCCCAATGCCTGCAGCGCATCCAGGCGTGCGGTATCATCCGCCGCAACTTTCGCCTGTACCCGCGACCAGTTCGCCAGCGCGTCCACCGTCAGCGGCGGCGCATCATCGCCAAAGCGCAGGATAGCGCTATTGACGCCGAAGAAGCGGTTCTCCCACTCCAGGGACTCAATACTGGCGCGGGCGGGCACGGAGTAAATCCAGTAAGTATTGACCGTAGCCGGTTTTTTCCAGCCGTTTCGCCGCGCGCTTCACGCCGTCGTCGTCCAGCCAGCCGTTGCGCCAGGCGATCTCTTCCAGGCAGGCAATCTTGAAACCCTGACGCTTTTCCACCGTTTGCACAAACATGCTGGCTTCGATCAGGCTATCGTGCGTGCCGGTATCGAGCCAGGCAAAACCGCGGCCCAGCAGCTCAACCGTTAGCGCGCCATCGTCGAGATACATTTGATTGATGGAGGTGATCTCCAGCTCGCCGCGCGCCGAGGGTTTAACCCGTTTTGCGTATTCCGCGACTTTACCGTCGTAGAAATAGAGGCCGGTTACCGCCCAGTTGGATTTGGGCTGCTTTGGCTTCTCCTCCAGCGAAATCGCGCGGAAATCGTCATCAAACTCCACCACGCCAAAGCGTTCCGGGTCCATCACCTGATAACCAAACACCGTCGCCCCGGAAGTGCGGGACGCGACGCTACGGAGCTTCGGGCTAAAACCCTGGCCGAAAAAGATATTATCGCCGAGCACCAGGCATGAGGGCTCACCGTTGAGGAACGCCTCGCCGATGATAAAGGCCTGCGCCAGCCCGTCCGGGCTTGGCTGCGCGGCGTAGCTGAGCTGAACGCCGAACTCCGAACCATCGCCAAGCAGGCGCTGGAAATCGCGCTGGTCGTCCGGGGTGGTAATGATCAGCACTTCGCGAATCCCGGCCAGCATCAGCACCGAGAGCGGATAGTAGATCATCGGCTTATCGTAGATGGGTAGCAGCTGTTTTGAGACGCCGCGCGTGATCGGATGCAGGCGGGTACCCGATCCGCCTGCCAGAATAATACCTTTCATTTTACCCCCTCAAGCGCTCAGGCTTGCAGCCCCAGGCGTTCACCCTGATAGCTGCCGTCCAGCACCTGCTGCCACCAGGCTTCATTAGCCAGGTACCACGCAACGGTTTTGCGCATCCCGCTGGTGAACGTTTCGGCCGGCGTCCAGCCCAGTTCACGCGCTATTTTCGCCGCATCAATAGCGTAGCGCAGGTCGTGGCCGGGACGATCGGCAACAAAGGTGATGAGATCGCGATAGCGCGCAAGGCCTTCCGGTTTGCGCGGCGCCAGCTCTTCCAGCAGATCGCAAATGGTTTCCACTACCTCGATATTTTTCCGCTCGTTATGGCCGCCGATATTGTAAGTTTCGCCCGGCTCACCGCTCGTTGCCACCCGATAGAGCGCCCTGGCGTGATCTTCAACGTACAACCAGTCGCGGATCTGCTGCCCGTTGCCATAAACCGGCAGCGGTTTACCCGCCAGCGCGTTCAGGATAGTCAGCGGGATCAGTTTTTCCGGGAAATGATACGGTCCGTAGTTATTCGAGCAGTTGGTGACCAGCGTTGGCAGGCCATAGGTTCTCTTCCAGGCGCGCACCAGATGATCGCTGCTGGCTTTCGACGCCGAATAGGGGCTGCTGGGCGCATAGGGCGTGGTTTCGGTAAAAAACGCGCCGCTGTCGTGCAGATCGCCATAGACCTCATCCGTTGAGATGTGGTGGAAACGAAAGGCGGATTTTTTATCGTTCGCCAGCGTATTCCACCAGGCCCTGGCCGCTTCCAGCAGCGTCCAGGTACCGACAATGTTGGTTTCGATAAACGCCGCCGGGCCGTCAATAGAGCGGTCAACGTGGCTTTCAGCGGCCAGATGCATCACCGTATCGGGCTGATAGTGGCGAAATACCCGGTCCAGTTCAGCGCGATCGCAGATATCCACCTGTTCAAAAGCAAAACGCGGATCCCCGGCGACAGGCGCCAGCGACATCAGATTCCCCGCGTAGGTCAGCTTATCAACCACCACCACGTTATCGCTGGTTGCAGTGATGATTTCACGCACCACCGCAGAACCGATAAAACCGGCGCCGCCGGTGACCAGAATCGTTCTCACCGCCATACCCCTTTGGTATCGACGATAAACTGCTGGCTGACGCTATCCCCGCTAATCGCTTTAAATTCTTTATGATCGACCAGCATCACCAGCACATCGGCGCTCGCCAGCGCTTCGTCGAGCAACGCCAGAGCGCACAGGCCATCAAGCTTCTTCGGCAACTGGTGGATATTCGGCTCAACAACCAGGGTTTCGCCGCCGTGCCAGCGGGCGATTTGTGCGGCAATGGCCATGGCCGGGCTTTCGCGCAGATCATCAATATTCGGCTTAAACGCCAGGCCAAAGCAGGCGATTTTTATCTCGCTGGCGCGTTTGTTGCTGGCGGCAAGGCAGTCGGCGACCCGCGCTTTAACTTCATCGATCACCCACTCTGGTTTATGGTCGTTAACTTCACGCGCGGTACGGATAAGCCGCGCCTGCTGCGGGTTTTGCGCCACGATAAACCACGGGTCGACCGCGATGCAGTGACCGCCAACGCCCGGACCGGGCTGGAGAATGTTCACGCGCGGATGGCGATTCGCCAGGCGAATCAGTTCCCAGACGTTAATCCCCTGATCGGCGCAAATCAGCGAAAGTTCATTGGCAAAAGCGATATTAACGTCGCGGAAGCTGTTTTCTGTCAGCTTGCACATTTCGGCGGTGCGAGAGTTAGTCACCACACATTCGCCTTCGAGGAAAATTTTATACAGCTCGCTGGCGCGGGCTGAGCAAACCGGCGACATACCCCCGATCACGCGATCGTTTTTGATCAGCTCAACCATGACCTGACCCGGCAAAACGCGCTCCGGGCAGTAGGCGATATTCACGTCCGCCGCTTCGCCAGCCTGCTGCGGGAAGCTCAAATCGGGGCGCATTTCCGCCAGCCAGTCCGCCATCTGTTCGGTTGAACCTACCGGCGAAGTGGACTCGAGGATAACCAGCGAACCTTTCTTCAGCGTCGGCGCGATAGATTTAGCCGCCGACTCGACGAAAACCATATCCGGTTCGTGCAGGTCTTTAAACGGCGTCGGCACCGCAATCAGATAGGCGTCAGCTTCTACTGGCGCGGTGGTGGCGCTCAGATAGCCCTGCTCGACCGCCGTTTTAACGACGCTCGCCAGATCCGGCTCCACGATATGAATTTCACCACGGTTAATGGTCTCCACGGCGTGTTGATTGACATCAACGCCGACCACCCGCTTTTGCCGGGAGGCGAACGCGGCAGCGGTTGGCAGGCCAATATATCCAAGGCCAATCACTGAAATGGTAGAAAAATTCATAGCGTTACCTGATTATTTTTAAGTGCAGACAAAATACGATGACACGCTTGTCCATCGCCGTACGGGTTATGCGCCCGGCTCATGGCCTGCCAGGCGGACTCATCATGCAGCAAGCGCGTGACTTCATTGACGATGCGCTGGCTGTCGGTACCCACCAGGCATACGGTTCCCGCGCTGACCGCTTCCGGACGCTCGGTCATTTCGCGCATTACCAGCACCGGTTTGCCGAGCGATGGCGCCTCTTCCTGGATACCGCCGGAATCGGTCAGAATCAACCACGCGCGATTCATCAGCCAGACGAACGGCAGATAATCCTGCGGCTCAATAAGCATGACGTTCTCAACGTGGCCGAGAATACGGTTAACCGGTTCGCTGACGTTCGGGTTCAGATGCACCGGATAGACAATCTGTACGTCTGGGTTATTGGCAGCGATCTCTGCCAGCGCGTGGCAGATTTGCTCAAAACCGCGGCCAAAGCTTTCCCGACGATGCCCGGTGACCAGAATCATCTTCTTACCGTTGGCGAGAAAAGGATAACGCTGAGTCAGCTCGTTACGCAGCGCTTCATCGCTCAGTACCCGATCGCGCACCCAAAACAGCGCATCAATAACCGTATTGCCGGTTATCGTGATCCGATTATCGGCAATATTTTCCCGCAGCAGGTTCTGCCGCGAGGTTTCCGTCGGCGCAAAATGGTACGTTGCCAGATGCCCGGTCAACGTGCGGTTCCCCTCTTCCGGCCACGGCGAGCTCAGATCGCCCGTGCGCAGTCCGGCTTCCACGTGCCCCACCGGAATGCGCTGATAGAAAGCGGCAAGGCTTGCCGCCATCGTCGTGGTGGTATCGCCATGCACCAGCACCACATCTGGCTTAAACGACTCCAGCACCGGCTTTAAGCCCTCAAGGATGCGGCAGGTAATCTCCGTCAACCCCTGACCCGGCTGCATGATGTTAAGGTCGTAGTCCGGAACAATAGAAAAAAGTTTCAACACCTGATCGAGCATCTCCCGATGCTGCGCGGTCACGCAAACTTTCGCCTCAAAATGAGGATCCCTTGCCAGCGCATGAACCAGAGGCGCCATTTTGATGGCTTCTGGTCTCGTGCCAAATACCGTTAGTACTTTCACATCGATTCTCTTCGATTAGGCGATGAAGGCTGGATGTCCTTCACCACAGGTCGCATTCACTGGACACGGCGACGCGTTAACGCAACGCCTGCGCCGATGAGCGCGCCCACAATCCCCCACATCACCATCAGAAACGCGCGGCGCGGGCTATCGCGTTTTACCGGTTCTTCAGGCGTTCGCAAATACCTGTAAGTCTGAAAACGCGGGTCCAGGGTCGGTCCCACGTTTAACGTCGTTAACATGGCTCGGCTTTGGTCATAATCAAGATCGTACTGCGGCCCGACCGCCTGCAGATTTTCCAGACGGGCCTGCAGCATCGGCCGGCCCAGTAAAAACAGTTCGGAATCCGGCAGCTGGTCTGGTGGAATATCGGTTTCGCTGCGGGAAATATTGTGTTGCTGGGCGACTTTCAGCGCCTGCTCCACGCTATGCATGCGGCGATTGAAAATTTCGCGCGCCACCTCTTCCTGGCGCTTAACCTGCGCTTTCATCTGCACGGTTCGCGCGGCCCAGGCGCCCTTAAGCTCGTCATTCAGGTGACCCGCCGCGCGCTGGCTGGCGAAGGCGACATACTGACGCAGCAGATTATTGGCATCCGGGGCGGTTTCCGCCGTCAGCTTCACGCTGTCGTTAACGCTTTTGAGCGCATCGCCAGGCATAAACTGAATGTCGTTAATCAGATCGTCCAGCAAAGCGGCATCGGCGCGGGCGTTACCCGATTGGCGCTGCTTGTAGTAGTCCGTTTGCAGCCAGAAATCGCGGCGGGTATCCCATGACGCCTGCTGCATAATGAACTCTTTATACGCTTCATCCATTACCGAAGGTTGATCGACCGAGACGAGATTGGCCTTGATATCGAGATTGCGTAAAAACTGCTGTTGCGAATAGTACCCGCCCAGCATGTTCACCGTCGGCCGGTCGGTAATTGCCGTCGCGCTCCACTCCTGGCGAGCAAAGAAGGTATAGACCAGAACAATCAGTGCAAAGAGCACCGCGAAACCTGCTATCCAGCTTTTTCCTGCCCACAGGGCGCGAAACAGCCCGCGAATATCCAGCTCATTCTCAACGTTCACTGTTTGTGCTCCCGGTAATGGTTGAGTCATCACGTCCCCAGATTGACTTGGTTAATTTGGATTATTGCCGCTGTGTCGCCGTATTCTGCGTCTAATGCGCTTAACCATGCGCGCCACTTTCCAGGCGCGTTTAATACAGTAGCCATAAAGAAAGAAGGCCACCAAAAAGAGTATTAACATCACCCATTCAGGAACAATACGGGTGTATTCCGCTGCCACACCAACCAGCGCCAGCAGCGCGGCGGCCAGGGTGATCAGCACGAATGCCTGGCGGGAAGTAAACCCGGCGCGCATGATCAAGTGATGAATATGCTGACGGTCCGGGGAGAACGGACTCATTCCTTTACGCAGGCGGCGGTACATAATCGCCACCATATCCATCAACGGGATCGCAATAATCCATAGCGCAGTGACAGGGCTAATGGGATGCGTCTTTCCCTGCGTGGTCTCCAGCAGGATCCAGATGATAGTGAAGCCAATCATGGTGCTGCCGGCGTCACCCATAAAGACTTTATAGCGACGGCCAAGCGCCCCGAGGTTTAGTAAAATATAGGGCAAAATGGCGGCAATCATCGCAAAACACCACATTGCCAGGCTGTACTGGCCATCAAACCACAGAATGATACCGGTTGCCGCAAAAGAGACGGAGGAGAGGCCGCCCAGCAGTCCATCGATGCCATCAACCATATTGAAGGCGTTGATCGCGGCCCAAACGGCGAAAAGCGTGAGGAAGAAGCCAAAGGGGCCGAGCACCAGCTCCCATGAGCCAAATATAAAGCCGAGGCTACTTAGATGAAGATTTCCCACCATCATCATAATGACGGCGATGGCGGCCTGAATTACCGCGCGAATTTTTACGCTGATATCAAAGCGGTCGTCTAACGCGCCGACCAGCACAAGCACCCCGGCACACCCCAGGTATAACTTTGCGTGGGGAATGTAATAATCGGCGATGGCAAACGTAAAACAAATACCTGCGAAAACTGAAATACCACCGACTAACGGAATCAAACCCTGATGCCGTTTACGATAGTTAGGTTTATCCACGAGCCCAACTCTTTTTGCCGCCTTGCGGGCGACAAATATAAACAGGGTGGTGAATAAGAAAATACTGATTAATTCAGTAATAGCAGTGAGTAAATTCACAACGCATGTGCTCTCAGCATAGTTAATCCGGGAAGTATAACGACGATGCCTCAACTCCAGAAGGGGCAAAGCAGAACATTACAAATTTATTGTAGAAATTTTAGACTGTTAAAGCTGTCTCTGCCTGCCATCCTGCTGCGCACATCATACGTTAACGCCCATTTTGTTTTCCCTTCCTGGATCATACAAACCCGGAAAACAAAACGCCACGCAATAGCGTGGCGTTCTCTGGCTTTTTTAACTTACGAGCGCTTCATCATATCGAAGAAGTCGTCGTTAGTTTTGGTCATCGCCAGTTTATTGATGAGGAATTCCATCGCGTCGATTTCACCCATCGGGTGAATGATTTTACGCAGGATCCACATCTTCTGCAGCTCTTCCTGAGTGGTGAGCAGCTCTTCTTTACGGGTACCGGAACGGTTGTAGTCGATAGCCGGGAAGACGCGTTTCTCAGCGATCTTACGTGAGAGGTGAAGCTCCATGTTACCGGTGCCTTTAAACTCTTCGTAGATAACTTCGTCCATTTTAGAACCGGTATCGATCAGCGCTGTTGCGATGATGGTCAGGCTACCGCCCTCTTCCACGTTACGCGCGGCGCCGAAGAAACGCTTCGGACGATGCAGGGCGTTGGCGTCCACACCACCGGTCAACACTTTACCGGAAGCCGGAACTACGGTGTTGTAGGCGCGCGCCAGACGGGTAATCGAGTCGAGGAGGATGATAACGTCTTTCTTGTGTTCAACCAGACGCTTCGCCTTCTCGATAACCATTTCGGCAACCTGAACGTGGCGAGAGGCCGGTTCGTCAAAGGTAGAAGCAACCACTTCGCCTTTAACCAGACGCTGCATCTCGGTCACTTCTTCCGGACGTTCGTCGATCAGCAGTACCATCAGCACGCAATCAGGATGGTTGTACGCAATGCTCTGCGCAATATTCTGCAGCAGCATGGTTTTACCCGCCTTCGGCGGCGCAACAATCAGACCACGCTGACCGCGGCCGATCGGCGATGCCAGATCCAGCACGCGAGCGGTTAAGTCTTCCGTTGAGCCATTACCGCGTTCCATACGCAGACGTGAATTTGCGTGCAGCGGGGTTAAGTTCTCAAACAGAATCTTGTTACGGGCGTTTTCCGGCTTATCGTAGTTAACTTCGTTAACTTTCAACAACGCAAAGTAACGCTCACCCTCTTTAGGAGGACGAATCTTACCGGAAATGGTGTCACCAGTGCGGAGGTTGAAGCGGCGGATTTGGCTGGGAGATACGTAGATGTCGTCGGGACCGGCGAGGTAGGAGCTGTCTGCTGAACGGAGGAAACCAAATCCATCCTGCAGTATCTCCAGTACGCCATCGCCAAAGATATCTTCGCCACTCTTCGAATGCTGCTTGAGGATGGCAAAAATAATATCCTGCTTACGCATACGGGCCAGGTTTTCCAGCCCCATATTTTCGCCGAGAGTAATCAGCTCAGAAACCGGCGTATTCTTTAATTCGGTAAGATTCATAATGGTGTGGGTTCTTAAACTCGGGGTAATTCTCGAACTTAATGTTGTGAATGGTATGGCAGGAACATCCATGCCTGTTAACGGCCTTCATCTCGTGTCTGTACGTTGCCTGGTCACAGGAAAGAACGCAGAACTGAAACGACTAAACGGAATGAGTGATAAGCCCGGATTATAAGCCTCACGCGCATTTTTGCGGGACGCTTTGGGTAAAACAAGATTCAAACAAAGGTATGTTTAAAACGAAGTCTGGGATTAACTTAGCACGACTCTCGCCGGGCGTCCAGAGATCCGCAAAAAATAGGAGCCTGGACGCCGGAACAGCAAGCCGCTTACGCCAGGTTGGCGTCAAGGAACTCTTTCAGCTGGCCTTTAGACAGCGCGCCGACTTTAGTCGCTGCAACTTCACCATTTTTGAACAGCAGCAGGGTCGGGATGCCGCGAATGCCGTATTTCGGCGCAGTACCCGGGTTCTGATCGATGTTCAGCTTCGCAATGGTCAGTTTGCCCTGATACTCTTCAGCGATCTCATCCAGAATCGGGGCGATCATTTTGCACGGACCACACCACTCTGCCCAGAAATCGACGAGGGTTAGCCCGTCAGCCTTGAGTACGTCCGTGTCAAAACTGTCGTCAGTCAGGTGAATAATTTTATCGCTCATATTTAACTCCACAGGAATAAGCCTGGTGTGTTGGTGTCGCAGTCATCAACGACGTGTCAATGCTACGTTATGCACGCTGTTCTTCAGAATGCCTCTTTTATAACGCTCTGCGTCACAATGTCCATCATGAACTTTGTCCCACAGAAGTTAAAGCAACCAGCGTTCAAACCGGCTTATCGCAGATTTGTCACCCTCGCCTTGCTTAGTAGTCTAAGCTTTCGAAGATTCGTTCAGTTGCCGCAGACGCACCTTGAATAATTTCATACATAGCCAACGAAAGGTTGACGTTATTTCACCGGATACGCTTTCTTAATGCAATAGTTAGCTGATATTCTACCACACTATGAGCAAAACACATTTAACAGAACAGAAGTTTTCCGACTTCGCCCTGCACCCGGCAGTGATTGAAGCCCTTGAAAAGAAAGGGTTTCATAATTGTACACCCATTCAGGCCCTCGCTCTCCCGCTAACGCTGGAAGGTCGCGATGTCGCCGGGCAGGCGCAAACCGGTACCGGTAAAACGATGGCGTTTCTGACGTCAACGTTTCATTATCTTCTCACACACCCGGCTATCGCTGACCGTCAGGTCAATCAGCCGCGGGCGCTAATCATGGCGCCGACGCGTGAACTGGCGGTACAGATCCATGCCGACGCTGAACCACTGGCGCAGGCGACCGGTCTGAAGCTGGGACTCGCGTACGGCGGCGACGGCTACGATAAGCAGCTGAAAGTGCTGGAAAGCGGCGTGGATATTCTGATCGGTACCACCGGTCGCCTTATCGATTACGCTAAACAGAACCATATTAACCTCGGCGCTATTCAGGTTGTCGTGCTCGACGAAGCCGATCGCATGTACGATCTCGGCTTTATTAAAGATATTCGTTGGCTGTTCCGCCGTATGCCGCCCGCGAATCAGCGCCTGAACATGCTTTTCTCCGCCACCCTTTCTTATCGCGTACGTGAACTGGCGTTCGAACAAATGAACAACGCCGAGTACGTTGAAGTTGAGCCAGAGCAGAAAACCGGCCACCGAATTAAAGAAGAACTGTTCTACCCTTCCAATGAAGAAAAAATGCGCCTGCTGCAGACGCTGCTGGAAGAAGAGTGGCCCGATCGCGCGATTATTTTCGCCAATACCAAGCATCGCTGTGAAGATATCTGGGGTCACCTGGCGGCGGACGGCCATCGCGTTGGCCTGTTAACCGGCGACGTCGCGCAGAAAAAACGTCTGCGTATTCTTGACGAATTTACCCGCGGCGAAATCGATATTCTGGTCGCAACCGACGTAGCTGCTCGCGGTCTGCATATTCCAGCCGTGACGCACGTCTTTAACTACGATCTGCCGGACGATTGCGAAGACTACGTTCACCGTATTGGCCGTACCGGCCGCGCTGGCGCCAGCGGTCACTCCATCAGCCTGGCCTGTGAAGAGTACGCGCTGAACCTTCCGGCGATTGAAACCTATATTGGTCATTCGATTCCGGTGAGCAAATACAATTCGGACGCGCTCATGACTGACCTGCCTAAGCCGCTGCGCCTCACGCGCCCGCGTCCGGGCAACGGCCCGCGCCGCAACGGTCCGCCACGTAATCGTCGTCGTTCAGGTTAAAGAAATATGCCATACACAAAATCGTTCAAGCAGCATCAAGGCCGCAAGAAAGCGAATCGCAACAAGCTGACGCTGGTCAGCGATTCGGGTACAGAGAACGCAGCCAACACAGAGGCAGTTTGAAAGATGAAGTGTATGAGTTCCACCTCGCTCTATGCCGCTATCGATCTGGGATCTAATAGCTTTCATATGCTGGTTGTACGCGAGGTGGCCGGAAGCATCCAGACCCTGAGTCGCATCAAACGCAAAGTACGTCTGGCCGCAGGCCTGAACAGCGACAACACGCTCTCTGCGGAAGCTATGGAACGCGGCTGGCAATGTTTACGCCTGTTTGCCGAGCGTTTGCAGGATATTCCTCCGGCGCAAACCCGCGTGGTGGCTACCGCGACGCTGCGGCTGGCGGTTAACGCCGGCGAGTTTCTGGAGAAAGCGCGGGACATTCTCGGCTGCCCGGTGCAGGTTATCAGCGGTGAAGAGGAAGCACGCCTGATTTATCAGGGTGTGGCCCATACTACCGGCGGTGCAGATCAGCGTCTGGTCGTGGATATTGGCGGCGCCAGTACCGAACTGGTTACCGGCACCGGTGCGCAAACGACCTCGCTTTTCAGCCTGTCGATGGGCTGTGTGACCTGGCTGGAACGCTACTTTGCCGATCGCAGCCTGACCAAAGAGAACTTTAGCCAGGCCGAAACCGCTGCGCGTGAAGTGCTGCGCCCCGTCGCCGATGTTCTGCGCTACCACGGTTGGAAAGTGTGCGTCGGCGCATCCGGCACCGTGCAGGCGTTACAGGAAATCATGATGGCGCAGGGGATGGATGAACGCATCACCTTAGCCAAGCTACAACAGCTCAAACAGCGCGCGATTCAGTGCGGACGTCTGGAAGAGCTCGAAATTGAAGGCCTGACGCTTGAACGCGCGCTCGTCTTTCCTAGTGGCCTGGCTATTCTGATTGCCATTTTCAGCGAGCTCAATATTCAGTGCATGACTCTCGCGGGCGGGGCGCTGCGCGAAGGCCTCGTTTACGGCATGCTGCATCTGTCGGTCGATCAGGATATTCGCAGCCGTACGTTACGCAATATTCAGCGCCGGTTTTTGGTAGATACCGAGCAGGCACAGCGCGTTGCTCAGTTAGCCGCCCATTTCGCTCATCAGGTAGAAAAGAGCTGGGAAATTGAGCCGTTATGCTTTGATTTGCTGCAAAGCGCCTGCCAGTTGCATGAAATCGGTTTGAGCGTAGAGTACAAACAGGCGCCGCTGCACGCCGCGTGGCTGGTGCGCAACCTGGACCTGCCCGGCTTTACCCCCGCGCAAAAGAAGCTGCTGGCGACGTTGCTGTTAAACCAAACCAACGCCGTCGATCTTTCTTCCATTCATCAACAGAACGCGGTGCCGCCGAGAGTCGCTGAGCATATGTGCCGTCTGCTGCGCCTAGCTATTTTATTTGCCAACCGCCGACGCGACGATCTGCTGCCGATGATGACGCTGGCCGCTGAAGATGAGTGCCTGACGCTGACCCTGCCGCAGGGATGGCTGGAAAACCATCCTCTTGGTCGGGAAATGGTCGAGCAAGAGTGCCAGTGGCAGAGCTACGTTCACTGGCCGCTGCAGATTATCGAGGATAGCGCAGCAATATAGCCCAATCAGGGGGATACCATGCGAGAAGAACTGGACTTCAAATCGCTGCGTTTTTTTTCCGCCCTCTTCCGTCTGGGCAATGTCTCTCCCGCCGCCGAAGCGCTTAATATCAGCCAGCCGACCGGCAGCTTATTGTTGAAAAAACTTCGCGAGCATTTCGACGATCCCCTGTTTGTGCGAATCGGACAGCGTATGGTGCCCACGCCGCGCGCAGATGATATTGCTCAGACCGTTTTTACTATTCTTCAACTGGTCGATAACCAGCTCCCTGGCAACCCTGAATTTAACCCCCAAGCCAGCACACGTAATTTCACTATCGGCATGACTGATATCAGCCAGATGACGTTGTTGCCGCCGTTGCAGGCACAGCTACAGCAGCTTAACGCCGAAGGCATTACTATTTCGGTGCTGAATATCGATGATCAAACGCTGGGTGCGCTTGAGTCTGGGAAGTGCGATTTAGCTATAGGCTATCTTAGGCAGCTACCGGATAACATTTACCAGCAGCGCCTGTTTGATCAATCCTACGTATGCCTGACAGCAGAAAACCATCCGCGGATCCGAGCCGCGTTTACCGCCGAGAACTGGCGCCAGGAAAAGCATCTGGCCGTTCACGTCAACGGGACCGGGCATGGCGATATCGATAGATTACTTAACGAATACGGTATGCCGCGACGCATCGCCCTCACTCTTCCCAGCTTTTTAGGCGCAGGCGAGCTGGTTGCGGGCAGTGAATTGATTGCCGTCGTCCCCGAGCAGCTGGCAAATCATATTATTACTCGCTATCCCTGCTGCAGCTGGCCGCTGCCATTTTCGCTGCCGGAAATTGCTATTCGCCAGGTCTGGCATCAGCGTCTGCACCGCGATCCCGGGCACATCTGGTTGCGGTCGCTGATCGTAAACTTACCCACAACCGGCAGTAGCAAAATTCCCTATTAATTTTCCGGCTCCCGGAGGTCATGCTGTATTAGCTTTTCTGATACCCTGTATTGCATTCTGTTTATTGCTGCCAGTACGTAAAAAATCCTATTCTCCTCGCATCAGGTCATATTAAAACCAAATAGAGGAATAGAGTATGCGTGGAAAAATCGCGTTAGAAGAACACGTTTCAACACCTAAAAACAACAGCCTTTGGGACTCTACTGGTGAAGCCTCAAGAAACGGTTCAGAATATATGATGGACGTTGAGCGCCGCTTATTAGATCGTAGCTATCAACTGGATGAAATGGCCCAGAGAAATATCGACCATGTTATTCTTTCTCTAACTTCCCCTGGCGCCCAATCTATTTTGGATAAAGCCACAGCCGTATCTTTTGCGCGCGAAACCAACGACTACATCATCGAGAATTATGTTAAACCTAATCCGGATAAATTTAGCGCATTCGCTACTCTGGCACTACAAAACCCCGAAGCTGCGGCCGAAGAACTGGAGCGTGCGGTAAAAAAATTGGGCATGAAAGGCGCGCTGATTAACGGTTACACCAACGTCAAGGATAACGAGCACGGTCTGTACCTGGATGATGAATCAATGCTGGTATTCTGGGATAAAGTCAACGAACTGAACGTTCCCGTTTATCTGCATCCGCGTGAGCCCTTAGAAGGCCCGGCGCGCGGCATCTACACCGGTTATGAAAGCCTGATCGGATCCGCCTGGGGCTTTGCCCAGGAAACCGCGGTTCATGCGATTCGCCTGATGATGAGCGGGTTGTTCGATCGCTATCCCAATCTGAATCTGGTGTTGGGTCACTTAGGCGAAGGCCTGGTTCATATGCTGCCACGCACCCAACACCGTCTCTATCGTCAGCGTTTCGGCTGCGGTCTGGGCAAAGCAGAAAAACCGTTAATGCACTATTTGCAGAATAACTTTATCGTCACCACCAGCGGCCATTTTAATACCTACTCTCTGCAAAATGCGCTAGCTATTATGGGTCCGGATCGCGTGATGTTCTCCGTCGATTATCCGTATGAAGATATTCATCAGGCCTGTGATTGGTTCGATCCTCTGGAAATGGATAGTGAACTGAAGAATAAAATCGCCTGGGGTAATGCCAGCCGCGTATTTAACATTAAATAATTCCATCCTGTATTAATGAAAGGGCCTGACAACAGGCCCTTTCAATTATGGAGAATATATCATGCCGGTAGGAATCTTTGTTTGCAGTGGCTCGCTACTTGTCGGCGCAATTTTTGGCGCATCACTCAATCGATTTATTCCCGAACATTTAAAAAAGACCTTACCTTTAATCGCCGGGTTAATTTCTATTAGCATGGGCGTGTTTTTTCTCAATAAGCTGATGAATCTCCCGCCCATTGCCCTGGCTGTCATCATCGGCACCATTATCGGTAGCCTGCTGCATATCGAAAAAGTTATCGAAAATGCTGGTATAAAGCTTCGGGGCCCCGTTGAGAAAGTATTTCCCGGCAAAGGCAGTGCCGATATTGATCCCCAGGATTTCACTAATCAGTTTATCGCCGTACTGATCCTGTTTTGCGCCAGCGGAACCGGTATTTTTGGCGCATTAACCGAAGGTATGACAGGAGATGCGACCATACTGCTCACCAAATCCATTCTCGACTTTTTCACCGCAGCTATTTTTGCCTCCGCGCTGGGGTACATCATCGCCGTTATCTTTGTGCCCCAGCTTATTGTATTCGCGATCCTCTTCTTCGCCGCCAGCGTTATTATGGCGTTAATCACCCCTACAATGATCGCGGATTTTACTGCCTGCGGCGGCATCATCATGCTGGCAACGGGCTTTCGACTCTGCGGGATTCGCGCTTTTCCGACGGCGAACATGCTGCCATCGCTACTGCTGGTGATGCCCTTCTCCGCCGCCTGGCAACAGTTGATCGCCTGAACGCTATGCTACCAGCATCGCCCGGATGCTGGTGTTACGCGTCTTTTTTGTGAGCGCTGCCCGGTTTGCCGCCAGACGCAGACTGGAGTTTCACCCGGAAATCAAAGTTAAAGTAATTGCTCAGGCAAAATGCAGTACCGTACTCAAGCACCTCTCCCTGAGCATTACGACTTTTCAGCGTAATTTTCATCAATGGCACGCCTTGCGGCAGGTCGAGCAAATTCAGTTCTTCGCCGGAAGGGATATGTACCGTGAGTGAGTAGTCCTGGAGATCGGGAAAAATATTATTTTCAGCCCAGTGCGCGTACAGCGACCCTTCAAGCAGATCCGGACGGGGTAAAAAACGCTCGGGAATAAACATGGTTTCGATGGAGACCGGAAGCGCATCGACTAAACGCACGCGTTTTATTTTCGCCACCCGATCGCCGACGGCGATCTCCAGTTCACGAGCCAAAAAATCATCCGCCGCCAGTTTTTCCCTCACCAGCCATCGGTTAGATACCGTCCCCGAATTTTGCAGCTGGGCAGAAAATCCCCCGCTGGCAAGGTTATAGCTTACCGGCAAATTGACCTCCGTACCCTTTCCGTGACGCTTAATCACCAGCCCGGCTTCCAGCAGGGCATCCAGCGCCTTCACCACCGTCACGCGCGATAGCTCAAGCGTCTGCGACATTTTACGTTCTGAGGGCAAAATACTGCCGTGCGTCAGCAGCCGCTCCGTCATTGCCGCTTCAATGGCTTGTTTAAGTTGAATATAAAGCGGCGCGGGGGCCTCTGCATTCAGACGCCCTTTTATATACTCAAGCAACGGTTGCGACATCGTTTCGTGGCCTTCCGGAATTTAGTAGCAGTGGATTTATCCTAGTGGATCCATACTGGAATTAGTAGCCCCATCATAACGTCTCCCCGCCCTTTTGAGCGCCGCATTTTTCTTGCAGAATGCGCCTGCGATCACAGCATGACCATAAAGGACTTTAACTGGACTTAATCTGGATCTATTTTTAGGATAACTTTTATTCACTTGTTTCCGGGAGTCGACGATGTCTGATATTCGCCCTACTAATACCGCCGAAAGCCGCATCCTTGGCTGTCTTTACGGGCAAGCCATCGGTGATGCGATGGGCATGCCTTCCGAACTGTGGCCTAAACGCCGCATTATCAATCACTTTGGTTGGATTGAACGCTTCCTTCCTGGACCGAAAGAGAATATTGCGGCCTGCGAATTTCACGCCGCAGAGTTTACCGATGACACCCATCAGTGCATCGCACTAATGGATGCCCTGAATGATACCAACGGTGTGACCGATCCACTGGCTATTGCCAGGCATATTCTGCTATGGGCCAGACGCTGCCAGGCTTTTGAAAAAAATATTCTCGGCCCAACCTCGAAGGCCTCCCTGCTGGCGCTTGAACAGGGGCAAGCGCTCGATGAGATCGCGGCCAACGGCGTGACCAACGGTGCGGCAATGCGCGTGGCGCCCATGGGCTGTCTGCTGCCGACCCGGAATAAGGCATTTTTCATTGAGCAAGTTCGCCTCTCCTGCCTGCCGACGCACAAATCAGATATCGCCATCGCCGGCGCGGTAGTTATCGCCTGGGCGATCAGTCGCGCCATTGAAGGAGCCGGATGGCTGTTAATTAAAACGGAGCTGGCATCGCTCGCCAATGAAACCCAGCGCCAGTATGAGTCCACTTTTAGTCCACTTCTCGGTAACCGAATTAATCTCGCGCTGACCACGATCGCCAGCGAAACCGACCATCTGACAGGAATTGAACGTATTTATGAGGATATCGGCGCCGGAATGGATATTATCGAGTCTGTCCCCGCGGCGATTGCGCTGGTCGAGCTGGCAAAAACGCAGCCTATGAAATGCGCTATGCTGGCGGCCAATTTAGGCGGCGACACCGACACGATAGGCGCGATGGCAACCGCCATCTGCGGCGCGCTTCATGGCATAGAGGCGTTTCCTGAGGAACATATCCAACAGATTAATCGGGCCAATAGCATAGACTTCGCGCCTTACGCACAGCGGCTTGCAGGATACCGCTTCGCTTAATTGACAGAGGGCATCAATATGGACAGCAAAGCTTCATACGATGGAAATATCCAGACAGCAGATCCCGGAATGGCGGAGTTGGGGATTGATCTGGTCCCCCCGGTCCACCAGACCCAAAAACCGATCCAGCTATTTTTCGTCTGGTGCGCCGCAAACATCGGCATTCTTGGCGTCGTTTACGGCGCAGTCATTGTATCGTTCGGCCTCTCCTTCTGGCAGTCGATTCTTGCCGCCGTGGCGGGCGTCGCCTCCTTTGCGCTGGTCGGCGTCACCAGTATCGCCGGAAAAATCGGCCGCACCACGACGCTGACGCTTTCACGCGTCATTTTTGGCAAGCGCGGCAACATTGCACCTACCAGCTTCTGCTGGGTAAACCTGATGGGCTGGGAGTCGGTCAATATCATTACCGGTACGCTCACCCTCGTTGCGCTGTTTGCCGCCATGGGTTTTGAAGAGAGCCTGACCACCACCGCGCTGTCGCTTTTTCTGTTTGGCGGCCTGACCGTGCTGGTTAGCGTGCTCGGCCAAAATGCCGTGCTGATGATGCAAAAGTGGATCACCCGCATCTTTGGCGCCATGACGCTGCTGGTCGTCATTTATCTGCTCTTCACCGCGGACTGGCAGGCCATACTCGCGCTGCCGTCAGGTAGCTGGCTGACGGGCTTTCTACCGGCGGTCTCTATTATTGCCGCGGGCACCGGCATCAGCTGGGCGATCGCCGGCGCCGACTATAGCCGCGATCAGCGCCCTGACTCCGGCGAAAAGGGGATTTTCCTCGCCGTTGTCAGCGGCGCAGCCCTTCCCCTGCTGCTGCTAATGCTGACCGGAATACTGCTCACCGCCCAAATCCCCGATCTGGCCTCCAGCGAAAACCCCATTTCAGCGATCGGTAAACTGCTGCCTTCATGGATGGCAATCCCCTATCTAGCTGCAGCTACCGCCGGGGTTGTGACTATCGCCGTGCTGAGTCTCTATTCCGCCAGCCTTAACCTGCTAAGCATGGGAATTAAACTGCAGCAGCGTTCCGCCGTAGCCATTGATGCCGTGCTGGTTCTGGGGATCGCCCTCTACGTGCTGTTTGTCTCGAAAGATTTTCTCGGGCCGTTCATCGCGTTTCTGATTTTCTGCGGCGTATTTCTTGCCGCCTGGGCCGCCATCTTTATGGTCGATTTTTATCGGATGCGCCGCCGTGTCGGCTATTCTGAAGCTGATTTGTTCAGAGAAAGCGGTGCCAACCGTACCGCGCTGGGCTGCTGGATTGTCGGCGCGCTGGCGGGGTTGATGGTCTCTAAAACCGGGTTTATCGACGGACCTTTCGCGGTCGGCATTTTCGCGGACTCCAGCCTCGGGTTATTCGTCTCTTTTATTCTGAGCCTGGTGCTCTATCTTGTCTTCGGACCAAAAAAGGGGGACAGCCGTGACAATCAGCGCTGACCAGCTATCGCCGCGGCGGCCGATCGTGGTGATCGGCGCCGCTTTTGGCGACATAATTCTCCATCTCGATGCGCTGCCGCAAAGCGGTAGCGATGTCCCCGCGCGCGACGGCGGACGGCAGATTGGCGGCTGCGCGTTTAACGTCGCCCGTGCGCTCTCGCGCCTCGAGTTGTTTCCCGTTAACGCCATACCGGTAGGCAATGGCGACTGGGGGCAGGCCGTTGCGCAAAAAATGGCGCTGGAAAACTTGCCCGTCCTCTTGCGTCACCCCACCCACGATAACGGCTGGTGTCTGGCTCTTGTTGAAGCCGACAAAGAGCGGACGTTTATCACCATTGAGGGCTGCGAACAGCACTGGACTGATGAACTATTAGCGCAAATACCGCTGCCGAATGACGCGATTATTTACGTCTCGGGCTACGAACTGGCCAGCGAAGCGCTGCGCCAGTGGCTCCTTGCCCAGGCAGAAGATAAAACGCTGTTTGTCGATTTTGGCCCACGCCTGGGCGATCTGGATATTCGCTTTATTCAGGCGCTGCTGCGCAAACGCCCCGTTCTCACCCTTAATCGCGATGAACTTAGGGTGCTATGCGCGCGTTTATACGATCGGGATGGCGCCACGCTTGACGACGCCACTCGGCTCGCCAGCGACTGGCAGCTACGAGCAATTTGTCGGTTTGATAAGGATGGCGCGTGGGTGGTTGAACCTGACGCGCAACCGCAGCATATTCCGGCCTACCGTGTACAGGTTCACGACACGATTGCCGCAGGAGACAGCCACTGTGCCGGTACTATCGCCGGGCTGGCCTGCGGGATGGATCTGCAGCAGGCAACGCGGCTGGGCAATCAAGTGGCGGCCATTGTTGTCAGCAAACCTGGTTCAGACGGCGCTCCGAATCGCGAAGAGCTACGCCAGTTCCAGCGTCGAGAGGGCAACGGCCGCTAGCCGCTATTTACGCGCTTTCGCCAGCATCGCCCGGATGTTGGCGACGTTCGCTTGCCCTTTATGCATGCGCTCTTCCGGCGAAATAACTTTGCGCTCCTGCTCCCAAATCAGATCATCCTGCGGCAGTTCCAGCAGAAAACGGCTCGGCTCTGGCCGCACCAGTTCGCCGTACTGACGGCGCTCTTTGCACAGGGTAAAAGTCAGCTCTTTCTGCGCGCGGGTGATACCAACGTAGGCAAGGCGACGCTCTTCATCGACGTTGTCTTCATCAATGCTGCTCTGGTGCGGCAGCAGCCCCTCTTCCATACCAACCAGATAGACGTAGGGAAACTCCAGCCCCTTTGATGCGTGAAGCGTCATTAGCTGCACCTGATCCGTCTCCTCATCCGACTCGCCGCGCTCCATCATGTCGCGGAGGGTAAAGCGGGTAACGACCTGGGTAAGCGTCATCGGTTCGTCGATCTCGCTGCCTTCGAGCATTTCGGTCATCCACGTGAACAGCGTATTGACGTTTTTCATCCGCATCTCGGCGGCTTTCGGGCTGGGCGAGGTCTCATAAAGCCAGGATTCATAATCCACGCCGCGGATCAGATCGCGGACAGCCGCAATCGGCTCGCGCTCGGAAAGCTGTTGAATCTCACGCAGCCAGTGGGTGAAGCGGGTCAAAGACTCGTAGCCGCGTCCGCTCAGCGTCTGGGTCAAACCCATATCGAAGCTGGCGGTAAACATGCTTTTATTGCGTCCCATCGCCCATTCGCCCAGCTTTTTCAGGGTCGCCGAACCGATCTCGCGCTTTGGCGTATTGACGATACGCATGAAGGCGCTGTCATCATCAGGGTTAGTCAGCACGCGCAGATAGGCCAGTAGGTCTTTAATTTCCGGGCGGGAAAAGAACGACGTGCCGCCGGAAATTTTGTACGGGATGCGGTTCTGCATCAGCATCTTTTCAAAAACCCGCGACTGATGGTTGCCGCGATACAAGATCGCGTAATCCTTATAGGCGGTTTTATTAATAAAGTGATGAGCGATAAGTTCACCGGCAACGCGCTCCGCCTCATGGTCTTCGTTATTGGCGGAGAGCACCTTCAGCTCTACGCCATAGCCCAGTTCGGAAAACAGGCGCTTCTCGAAAACGTGCGGATTATTGGCGATCAGGATGTTCGCCGCCTTCAGGATGCGCCCTGATGAGCGATAGTTTTGCTCCAGCTTGATCACCTGCAGCGCCGGGAAATCCTGGCTTAGCAGTACCAGATTCTGCGGCCGCGCGCCGCGCCAGGAGTAGATCGACTGATCGTCATCGCCGACCACGGTAAAGCGCGCCCGCTGTCCCACCAGCAGTTTTACCAGCTCGTACTGGCTGGTATTGGTGTCCTGGTATTCATCCACCAGCAGATAACGGATCTTATTCTGCCAGCGTTCCCGCACCTCTTCGTTACGCTGCAGCAGCAGCGTTGGCAGGAGGATCAGATCGTCGAAATCGAGTACGTTGCAGGCTTTCATGTGCGCATCGTACAGGCCGTAGCAGTGAGCGAAGATCCGCTCCCGCTCCCCCTTCGCGCCGGCGGCGGCCTGAGAAGGTGTTTTCAGATCGTTTTTCCAGTTGGAGATCGTGGAGATCAGCTGCTGAAGCACCACTTTATCGTCTTCGATCAGCCCCTCGGTGAGCTCTTTTAACAGCGCGACCTGGTCGGTATCGTCGAACAGCGAGAAGTTTGATTTCATCCCTAACGCGGCGTATTCGCGCTTGATAATGTCCAGCCCCAGCGTGTGGAAGGTGGAAATCATCAGCCCGCGCGCCTCTTTGCGCCCCAGCGTTTGCCCGACGCGCTCTTTCATTTCGCGCGCCGCCTTATTGGTAAAGGTGACTGCCGCAATATGGCGCGCCTGATAGCCGCAGCCGCGGATCAGGTGGGCGATTTTATTGGTAATAACGCGGGTCTTACCGGAACCGGCACCCGCCAGCACCAGGCACGGTCCGGTAACGAATTCGACGGCTTGTTGTTGGCCAGGGTTTAAACGCATGGGAGTCTTTTGCTCAATCTTCGAACGGGGTGGGGATTGTAGCAGAAAGAGGGGCACAGAGAGCAACAGGCTGCCCTTTCAGGCAGCCTGTAAATCGCTAAATCAGGATCCGGCGGCGGCAAGCGGCGCATAGCCATTACGCTGCGCGCTCTTGATCCAGCTGTATGAGCCCATGACCGCGATAGCCGTCAGCAGAACATACTCAAGCGACATTGCGTAAACGCCCTGTACCGCGTAGATAACCACGCTAATCACGTCGATAACGACCCACAGCAGCCAGTTTTCGACAAACTTACGCGTCATCAGTACCATGGCGGCAATTGACAACACCAGCATGGTGGAATCCCAGAACGGGAAGGCGTCGGGCTGGAGGTCGGGCATCGCCACCTGCATGCCGAACGTTTGCAGCAGGGCAATCATGATGCGGGTCAGCATCGCAAACACCGGATCGATAAACAGCGTCATCAGCACGATCGCCACCGCGCAAACGGCGCCCAGCGCCAGCGTTTGCTGACGGGAAAGCCAGCGAACCTTGAGCGTAGCTTCCTGCGCCTCGTTTTGCCGGCTCCATGCGTACCAGCCGTAAATGTTGGCGGCGAAGAAAAATACCTGCAGCAGCAGGCTGGCATAGAGCTGAATCTGGAAGAAAATGGCCGCAAACAGCGTGACGTTAATCAGGCCAAACAGATAATTGATGATTTTTTCCCGGCTTGCGCACCAGATGCACAGCAGGCCGAATACGGTACCGATGGCTTCAATCCACGATAGCGCATAGCCGCCTTCGCCGAGAGGAATATTGACCATCACATTGTTAATGCTAAAAAAGTCCATCATAAACCTCCTTGCTGGCTAGCGGAATAAATGGCGCGCAGCGCCAGAGTAATTTGCCGTTCTTCGCCCTGCTGGCACAGAGCCTCCTGCTGAACATAATCATTGATACTGCTATCCAGGCAACCGTTGTGGGCAACCACTACGTTGAGCAATGAGGCTGTACGTAACCCGCGCAGCGCGCCGATGGTCATCAGGGCGGCGCTTTCCATATCCGCCCCCAGAATGCCAAGCGCCGACCACTGTGCATCCAGCTCCGCCTCGCGATCGGTATAAAAACTGTCATGGCTGCGCACCAGTCCGCACGCGGCGGGGATATTCATTTGCCGCGCCTGCGCCATCAGCTCCCAGGTCAGCTGCGGGTCGGCGCAGGCCGGATAGCCTGCCGGCGCATAGGTTCGGCTGGTGCCGTCATCCATAACCGCGCCGTGGGCGATAATTACGTCGCCGAGCGCAAGATTATCCTGCAGGGCGCCGCAGCTGCCGATACGAATCAGGGTCGTAACGCCGATCTGGCGCAGCTCTTCAATGGCGATCGCAGTGGAGGGGCCGCCGATTCCGGTGGAGAGCACCAAAATTTCCACGCCCTGATACCAGCCGCGTGCGGCGCGAAACTCCCGGTTCTGACCGAGCGGCTCGGGATTATCAAGAAAACTGACGATACGGTCGACCCTCTGGGGGTCGCCCGGCAGCAGCGCGTACCGCGCGCCGGTCATCTCTTTGTTTAACTGGATATGGGGTTGCAGCGACATACTCGCGCCTCCTTCACTCTTGCGGTTATCCGATATCAGCCTCCTGTTTAAGTTTTTCAGGAGCTAACAACACAATGCGTTCACCATCGGTATCAATAATTTGTAGCGCTTTCAGATCATGCAAAATACGGTTAATACTGCGGGTCGTCGCCGCAAATTCCTGGCTGAGATTCTGCTTATCCAGCAAGATTTCATTGGCGCCATCCTGCTGATAACGCAGCCATAGGGCCTGGCACACCCGCTGATGCAACGAATAAAGATTGTCGCTGCTGGCCTTTTTCGACAGCTGGTAATATTGCTGGCTAAAGAAGCGCAGCATCCGCTGGTTAAAATGGTTATCTAACGCCAGCCAGCGGCAGAAATATTCCTGTGACAGGCTGAGAAGCTGCACATGTCCCACCGCCGCCACCGAGCAGATGTACTGACGCGACTCAAAGATCTCGAGCTCGCCCACCATATCGCCTTTTCGGTAGCGGGCCTGGCGATAGCGGCGCCCATCTTCAGCCTCGTAGAAAACATCCACCTCACCGGCGATAATCAGCGAAAAGCGCTGACACACCTCCCCCTGTCGACAGATAAAATCGCCGCGCGGGATCTCTTCGAAGCGCCAGCGCTGCATGATCTCGAGGGGACAATATTTTAGTAATTCATAGAGCTGTGGATCGCTCACGATCTCACTCAGCCCCGAAAGCCAGCCAACTGAAAATTCAGGTTTTTTCATTGTATCCATGTTATCTCGCTCCAGGACTATAAGGACAGGACGGCTGTCCCTGACCAGAGGGAATACGCCGGATAAAAGTGTTGCTCATCTCCCGCTTCCGTTTATCAGGCGAGACATCTGTCCCGCGATGGCGAAGAGTATAGGTCCACGGCTAAAGCGGGTGGTAAAGTAACGGGATATCTTTGCGACTGAGAACACCATAATGGCAAAAAGCGCAGCAGCCCTGCACATCCTGGTTAAAGAAGAGAAACTGGCGCACGAGATCCTCGCCAAACTGGAACGTGGCGTCAGCTTCGATCACCTGGCAAAGCGCTATTCGAAATGTCCATCAGGACGCAACGGCGGCGATCTTGGGGAGTTTAATCAAGGCGTTATGGTCGGGCCGTTTGATAAAGCGGTCTTCAGCTGCCCGCTGCTCAAGCCATATGGACCGGTCAAAACCAAGTTCGGCTACCACATCATTAAGGTGCTCTATCGCCGCTAGCCCATGCTACTATTGCGCCCTGATTTATCCCCCATTCACTCAAGGTACGATCATGGCAAAAACGGCAGCAGCACTGCATATCCTGGTTAAAGAAGAGAAGCTGGCACTGGATCTTCTGGAGCAAATTAAAAACGGCGCCGATTTCGGCAAACTGGCGAAGAAGCACTCGATCTGCCCGTCAGGCAAACGCGGCGGCGATTTAGGTGAATTCCGCCAGGGTCAGATGGTGCCGGCGTTTGATAAAGTCGTCTTCTCCTGCCCGGAGCTGGAGCCAACCGGCCCGCTGCACACTCAGTTTGGTTATCACATCATCAAGGTGCTGTACCGCAAATAAAAAAACCGGTGTCTTATTTGCACCGGTTTTTTATCTCACAGCTTTCCCCTAAGGATTTCAGCTTGCAGGAAGGCGGCAAGTGAGTACAGCCCCAGTCACATAGATAACTATGTGACTGGGGTGTACGAACGCAGCCAACGCATCTGCAAGTTGAAAGGCGACGGGGAATTAGCCCGCTACCGCAATACGTTTCATATCGGTCATATAGCCGCGCAGTTTCTTACCAACCTGCTCGATAGCGTGGCTGCGAATAGCTTCGTTCACGTCGCGCAGCTGAGCGTTATCTACCGCGCCTTCGGCAATCGCTTTGCCCAGGTCGCCGGTCTGCAGGGTAGTCATGAACTCTTTCAGCAGCGGTACGCAAGCGTAAGAGAACAGGTAGTTACCGTATTCTGCGGTATCGGAGATAACCACGTTCATTTCGTACAGGCGCTTACGGGCGATGGTGTTGGCGATCAGCGGCAGCTCGTGCAGCGATTCATAGTAAGCTGACTCTTCGATGATGCCGGAATCGACCATGGTTTCGAACGCCAGCTCAACGCCTGCTTTCACCATCGCGATCATCAGAACGCCTTTATCGAAGTACTCCTGCTCGCCGATTTTACCTTCAAACTGCGGCGCGGTTTCGAACGCGGTTTTACCGGTCTCTTCACGCCAGGTCAGCAGTTTTTTATCGTCGTTGGCCCAGTCAGCCATCATACCGGAGGAGAATTCACCGGAGATGATGTCATCCATATGTTTCTGGAACAGCGGCGCCATAATTTCTTTCAGCTGTTCGGACAGCGCGTAAGCACGCAGCTTAGCCGGATTAGACAGGCGATCCATCATCAGGGTGATACCGCCCTGCTTCAGCGCTTCGGTGATGGTTTCCCAGCCGAACTGAATCAGTTTCTCAGCGTATGCCGGGTCGGTACCTTCTTCCACCAGCTTGTCGAAGCACAGCAGAGAGCCAGCCTGCAGCATACCGCACAGAATGGTCTGTTCGCCCATCAGGTCGGATTTCACTTCCGCCACGAAGGAAGACTCAAGAACGCCCGCACGGTGACCGCCGGTGGCCGCAGCCCAGGCTTTAGCGATGGCCATGCCTTCGCCTTTCGGATCGTTTTCCGGGTGAACCGCGATCAGAGTCGGTACGCCAAAACCACGTTTGTACTCTTCGCGCACTTCGGTACCCGGACACTTCGGCGCTACCATCACAACGGTGATATCCTTACGGATCTGCTCACCCACTTCCACGATGTTGAAACCGTGAGAGTAGCCCAGCGCCGCGCCGTCTTTCATCAGCGGCTGAACGGAACGCACAACGTCAGAGTGCTGCTTGTCCGGCGTCAGGTTAACCACCAGGTCAGCCTGCGGGATCAGCTCTTCGTAGGTACCCACTTTGAAGCCGTTTTCGGTCGCTTTACGCCACGATGCGCGCTTCTCGGCGATCGCTTCTTTACGCAGCGCATAGGAGATATCGAGACCGGAGTCGCGCATGTTCAGGCCCTGGTTCAGACCCTGAGCGCCACAGCCGACGATGACCACTTTTTTACCCTGAAGGTAGCTTGCGCCATCGGCGAATTCGTCGCGACTCATAAAGCGACATTTGCCCAGCTGCGCCAGCTGCTGGCGCAGGTTCAGTGTATTAAAGTAGTTAGCCATGGTGATACCTCGTGATGTTGTGTGTCTTATTTTGTTCGGTTCGCGGTTCAGCGAGAATGTACCCACATTACAACAGGAAATTTATTGCGGAAATTGATATATTCACAACGTCACGTTGCAATTTCTGCAATGTAAAATCGTGGAGTGCCGCCGGTGGATTTACGCGATCTAAAAACCTTCCTGCATCTGGCGGAAAGCCGCCATTTTGGCCGCAGCGCGCGGGCAATGCACGTCAGCCCTTCCACACTGTCCCGGCAAATTCAGCGCCTGGAAGAAGACCTCGGGCAGCCGCTGTTTGTCCGCGATAACCGCACGGTGACGCTTACCGAAGCGGGAGAAGAGCTACGAACGTTTGCCCAGCAGACGCTGCTGCAGTATCAGCAGCTGCGCCACACTATCGATCAGCAAGGGCCGTCGCTGTCGGGGGAGCTGCATATCTTCTGCTCGGTAACCGCCGCCTACAGCCACCTGCCTCCCATACTCGATCGCTTTCGCGCCGAGCACCCTTCGGTGGAAATTAAGCTCACCACCGGCGATGCCGCCGATGCGATGGAGAAAGTGGTGACGGGTGAAGCCGATCTGGCAATAGCCGGTAAGCCAGAAACGCTTCCCGGCGCGGTGGCCTTCGCAATGCTGGAAAATCTGGCGGTGGTGCTAATCGCCCCGGCGCTGCCTTGTCCGGTTCGCAACCAGGTCTCGGTGGAGAAGCCTGACTGGGCAACGGTACCCTTTATCATGGCCGACCAGGGCCCCGTGCGCCGCCGCATTGAGCTGTGGTTTCGTCGCCATAAAATCAGTAATCCATCAATTTACGCGACGGTGGGCGGACATGAAGCCATGGTATCCATGGTGGCGCTCGGCTGCGGCGTCGCGCTGCTGCCGGAAGTGGTGCTGGAAAATAGCCCGGAGCCGGTGCGCAATCGCGTAATGATTCTGGAGCGTAGCGACGAAAAAACCCCTTTTGAGCTGGGCGTCTGCGCGCCCAAAAAGCGACTGCATGAACCGCTGATTAATGCGTTCTGGGAAATCGTTCAAACAAAATAAGGAGATAACATGCGTTCAGGGACGTTGCTATTAACCATTGCCATGGTGTTATGTTGTACCGTCCAGGCAAAACCGAAGGGCATTACCGTGCTGGATATCAAACATCTGGCGCTTCAGCAATGCCTGGTGGCGAATTACAAAGCCCGAACGCCTGAAGGCGCGCGATCGGCCCCGTCGCAGGATGCGTCATTTATGATTGAGAGATACGCCCTGGATAATGCCGGCGTGTGGAAGGCATTTCAGACGTTCGTCGCCAAAGAGACGAAAGATTTTGATCGGCTAACGATGTCATTACACCCTGACCATGCTCAGACTGCCAATAACGTGCTGGCGCAATGCATGAACTTTTATGAATCGGACAAGCTGGATAAGTATGTACGTGGGACGGTGATGAAGTAACCCATGCTGCCATTTATATCATTCTGACAGATGACCGGAAGAGGCGGTTTCTTCCGGTCATCATAATAACTACCCCGCCAGGAAGAACCGGAACGCCGGGTTATGGGTTTCATCGTGGCAGTCGTAGCCCAGCTCATGCAGGCGGGTTTCAAAATCAGGCTCGTGATCGCCCAGTTCGAATGCCGCCAGCACGCGGCCATAATCGGTACCGTGACTGCGGTAGTGGAACAGTGAAATATTCCAGTGGGTACCCAGCGTATGCAGGAACTTCAGCAGGGCGCCGGGCGATTCCGGGAACTCGAAGCTGAACAAACGTTCCTGCAACGGCTGCGAAGGTCGCCCGCCGACCATGTAGCGTACGTGTAGCTTGGCCATTTCGTCGTCGGAGAGATCCACCACGCTGTAGCCCCCTTCATGCAGCAGATTGAGGATCTCTTTCCGCTCTTCCAGACCGCGACTCAGGCGCACACCGACAAAAATGCAGGCATTCTTTGCATCGGCGAAGCGGTAGTTAAACTCGGTCACCGACCGGCCACCCAGCAGCTGGCAGAACTTGAGGAAGCTGCCCTTCTCTTCAGGAATGGTGACCGCCAGCAGCGCTTCACGTTGTTCTCCCAGTTCGCAGCGTTCGGAAACGTAGCGCAGACCGTGGAAGTTGACGTTCGCACCGGAAAGCACGTGCGCCAGGCGTTCGCCGCGAATATTATGCTGAGCGATATATTTTTTCATTCCCGCCAGCGCTAGCGCGCCGGAAGGTTCTGCTACCGCACGCACGTCTTCAAACAGGTCTTTCATCGCCGCGCAGATGGCATCGCTATCAACGGTGACGATGTCGTCGAGATACTCCTGACAGAGACGGAAAGTCTCATCACCGATACGTTTAACCGCCACGCCTTCGGCAAATAGCCCCACGCGGGGTAAATCAACCGGATGGCCCGCATCCAGGGCGGCTTTCAGACAGGCAGAATCCTCAGCTTCAACCGCAATGACCTTAATCTGCGGCATGAGCTGTTTGATCAGCACCGCCACGCCCGCCGCGAGACCTCCGCCGCCAACCGGTACGAATACGCGGTCGATATGGGCATCCTGCTGCAGCAGCTCCAGCGCCAGCGTCCCCTGCCCGGCAATCACCATCGGATGGTCGAAAGGCGGTACCCAGGTGAATCCCTGCTGCTGCGCCAGCTCAATAGCTTTGGCTTTGGCTTCATCGAAGTTCGCGCCGTGCAGCAGCACTTCACCACCGAAGCCGCGCACCGCATCGACCTTGATATCCGCGGTGGCGGTTGGCATGACGATCAGCGCCTTCACGCCCAGGCGAGAGGCGGAGAAAGCCACGCCCTGCGCATGATTACCCGCCGAAGCGGTGATCACGCCGTGCGATTTTTGCTCTTCCGTCAGCCCGGCCATCATCGCGTACGCCCCGCGCAGCTTAAAGCTGTGCACCGGCTGACGATCTTCACGCTTCACCAGCACAACGTTATCGAGGCGCGACGAGAGCTTTTCCATTTTTTGCAGCGGCGTAATCTGCGCGGCTTCGTACACCGGCGCGCGCAGTACGGCTCTGAGGTATTCCGCCCCCTCAGGGGCGGCGGACAGGGGTTGCGACTCGGCCATCATTAACCCCCAAGTTTCGATTTATCGCGCACCGCGCCTTTGTCGGCGCTGGTTGCCAGGCTGGCGTAGGCGCGAAGGGCAAAGGAAACCTGACGCTCGCGATCTTTCGGCGTCCAGGCTTTATCACCGCGTGCTTCCTGAGCTTCACGGCGCGCCGCGATCTCAGCATCGCTCAGCTGCAGCTGAATACCGCGATTTGGGATATCAATGGCGATCATGTCGCCATCTTCAATGATCGCGATATTGCCGCCGCTGGCGGCTTCCGGAGAAACGTGACCGATGGAGAGGCCTGAAGTACCGCCGGAGAAGCGACCGTCGGTTATCAGCGCGCAGGCTTTACCCAGCCCCATGGATTTCAGGAAGGTGGTCGGATAGAGCATTTCCTGCATCCCCGGTCCGCCTTTCGGACCTTCATAGCGAATAACTACCACATCACCCGCAACCACTTTACCGCCGAGGATGGCATCCACGGCCGCGTCCTGGCTTTCGTAAACTTTAGCCGGGCCGGTGAATTTCAGGATACTATCGTCTACGCCAGCAGTTTTCACGATGCAGCCATTTTCGGCAAAGTTGCCGTACAGAACGGCCAGACCGCCGTCCTTGCTATAAGCGTGTTCCAGCGAGCGGATACAGCCTTCTGCGCGATCGTCATCCAGGCTGTCCCAGCGGCAATCCTGAGAGAAAGCCTGCGTCGTGCGGATACCCGCTGGCCCGGCGCGGAACATCTTTTTAACCGCTTCATCCTGCGTGACGGTGATATCGTACTGCTCCAGCGTCTGCGGCAGGGTCAAACCTAGCACGTTCTTCACATCGCGGTTCAGCAGTCCGGCACGATCCAGCTCGCCTAAAATACCCAATACGCCGCCCGCGCGGTGCACGTCTTCCATATGATATTTCTGCGTACTTGGCGCCACCTTACACAGCTGCGGTACTTTGCGTGAAAGCTTATCGATATCGCTCATGGTGAAGTCGATTTCCGCCTCCTGCGCTGCCGCCAGCAGATGCAGGACGGTATTGGTGGAACCGCCCATGGCGATATCCAGCGTCATGGCGTTTTCAAACGCCGCTTTGCTGGCGATATTACGCGGCAGCGCAGAAGCGTCGTCCTGCTCGTAGTAACGCTTAGTCAGCTCGACGATACGCGAACCCGCATTGAGGAACAGCTGTTTACGATCGGCGTGAGTCGCCAGCAGCGAGCCGTTACCCGGCTGCGACAGGCCCAGCGCTTCGGTCAGGCAGTTCATGGAGTTGGCGGTGAACATCCCGGAACAGGAACCGCAGGTCGGGCAAGCGGAGCGTTCAACCTGATTACTCTGATCGTCAGAGACTTTCGGGTCAGCGCCCTGAATCATCGCATCGACCAGGTCGAGTTTAATGATTTGATCGGACAGTTTGGTTTTCCCGGCTTCCATAGGGCCACCGGAAACAAAAATTACCGGAATATTCAGGCGCAGAGACGCCATTAACATCCCGGGAGTGATTTTATCGCAGTTGGAGATACAGACCATCGCATCAGCACAGTGGGCGTTAACCATGTACTCCACCGAGTCAGCGATCAGTTCGCGGGATGGCAGTGAATAAAGCATACCCCCGTGCCCCATCGCGATCCCGTCATCCACCGCAATGGTGTTGAATTCTTTAGCGACGCCGCCAGCGGCTTCAATTTGCTCAGCAACCAGCTTGCCGAGATCGCGCAGGTGAACGTGCCCCGGCACGAACTGGGTGAAAGAGTTCACCACGGCGATAATCGGCTTACCGAAATCATCGTCGGTCATTCCAGTGGCGCGCCACAGCGCGCGGGCACCCGCCATATTACGGCCGTGAGTGGTTGTGGCGGAACGGTACTTAGGCATGCTTTAGTTACTCCCAGTGTCTGTTAAATGGGGCGTTGCGTGCCGCCCCATCTTTTTATACTTAGTTATTAACCTGATCCAACCAGCCCCATTTATCCTCGGTTTCACCGGTGAAGAGGCCAAAGAATGCTTGCTGAATGCGTTTGGTGACCGGGCCGCAGCGACCTTCGCCCACCTGAATACCATCAACGCTGCGCACCGGCGTAATCTCTGCAGCCGTGCCGGACATAAATACTTCGTCGGCCAGATACAGCGACTCACGAGACAATACCTGTTCGCGCACTTCCAGACCCAGTTCTTTCGCCAGTTTGATGATCGCGTCGCGGGTGATGCCCGGCAGCGCGGAGGAGGTGAACGGCGGGGTAAACAGCACGCCATCCTTCACTTCAAACAGGTTTTCACCGGCGCCTTCAGAGATATAGCCGTTCACGTCCAGCGCGATACCTTCCTGATAGCCATGACGACGCGCTTCGCTGCCGACCAGCAGCGAAGAGAGATAGTTACCGCCGGCTTTGGCCGCGGTCGGAATGGTGTTCGGCGCTGCGCGATTCCAGGAAGAAACCATCGCATCGATCCCCTGATCCAGAGCTTCGGCACCCAGGTAGGCGCCCCACGGGAACGCCGCGATGATCACGTCAGTGTTATAGCCCGGAGGCGGGTTGACGCCCATGCCCACGTCGCCGACAAAAACTAACGGGCGAATATAGGCGCTGGTCAGATTGTTTTTACGAATGACTTCACGGCAGGCTTCCATCAGCTCATCAACGCTTTGCGAAACCGGGAAACGATAAATTTTGGCTGAGTCATGCAGACGCTGCATATGTTCACGGTGACGGAACACAACCGGCCCCTTGTGAGAGTCGTAGCAACGGATGCCTTCAAATACGGAAGTCCCGTAGTGCAGCGCATGGGACATCACGTGAACTTTCGCCTCTCCCCACGGAACCATCTCGCCATTGAACCAAATGTAATCAGCTTTTTTCGTCGTCATTATTCTTCCTTTGCGCTCAGGCGCGAATTTGTTGTGATGTAGGTTGCTGGATCTCGACGCAGGCGACGTCCACCAGTTTGCTTAATTGACTAAACAGTAATTCGACGGGCCGCTGGCTGGCAACGGTCAGTTCGATATTAATATTCCGGGCATCGGCGGCGGTTTCCATATTCATCGCGCAAATCTGGAACCCGCGATGACGCACGACGCGCAGCACGCGTTCTAAGGTTTCTGGATTAAAGCGAGCCTGCAAGGCGACCTGATGTTGCATCATGATAATTTCTCCAGCATTTCTGCATTACTGGCACCGGGCGGCACCAACGGCCAGACGTTCTCAAGTTCGTCGATTGAGACATGAAGCAGGTAAGGCCCCTGGCTCGAAAGCATGGTGTCGAGTGCCGCTTCAACCTGGTCTTTACGGGTGATGTGTTGACCAGAAATGCCGAAGGCGCTGGCCAGAGTAAGAAAATCGGGATTATCGGTAAGGGTGGTTTCGCTATAACGTTCCTGGAAAAACAGCTGCTGCCATTGTCGAACCATTCCTAAACGCTGGTTATCCAGTAACACTATCTTCAGCGGCAACTGCTTGCGTTTTACGGTGCCCAGCTCCTGCACGTTCATCATGAAGGAGCCGTCACCGGAGATACAGATTACCGTATCATCAGGACGGGCCACCTGCGCGCCCACTGCTGCCGGCAGGCCAAAGCCCATGGTCCCTAATCCACTGGAAGTGATGAAATTCTCCGGACGCGTATAGGTCATATGCTGCGCTGACCACATCTGATGCTGGCCCACATCGGTGGTCACGACGCAATCTGCTGGTTTGCGCTCGGAAAGTTGCTTCAGCAGCAATGGAGCATAGATGGCCTCGCCCGGATGATCGTAGCGCCACGCGTGCTCGGCGCGCAGCTGAGCATTACGTTGACGCCAGGCGTCGATGGACAGCGGCTGTTGCAACGCCGGCAGCATCACGTTCAAGTCGCCAGTCAGGCCAATATGCGCCTGACGGAGCTTGTTCAGTTCTGCCGGATCGATATCCATATGGATAACTTTGGCGTGCGGGGCGAACGTATTCAGCTTGCCGGTCACGCGATCGTCAAAGCGAGCGCCTACGGCAATCAACAGATCGCACTCCTGCACCGCCAGATTGGCCGCTTTAGTTCCATGCATCCCCAGCATGCCCAGATAGTATGGATAATCAGCTGCCACCACGCCCAGCCCTTTCAGGGTAGACGTTGCCGGCATCTGCGTGACGGCAAGAAATTCACGCAGCGCCGGTACCGCCTGCGCCATACCCACGCCGCCGCCAACGTAGAGCATCGGCTTCTGCGCCTGAGTCAACATCTGCAAAGCGTATTCGATATCCGCATATGGGAAGTCAACGTCATCGGCTACCATGGAGAAATGCGGATCGAGATCGCCCTGAGCCAGCTGGATGTCTTTGGGGATATCGACCAGTACCGGGCCGGGGCGCCCTGAGTTTGCCACATGGAATGCTTCGGCAATGACGCGCGGCAGCTCTTCCAGCGACTGCACCAGAAAACTATGCTTAGTGCATGCCAGCGATAAACCGAGAACATCCACTTCCTGGAATGCATCAGTACCAATGAACGGAGCGGCAACCTGGCCGGTGATGGCAACGACGGGAACGGAATCCAACAGCGCGTCGGCGAGGCCGGTAATCAGGTTGGTTGCGCCCGGTCCTGACGTCGCAATACATACGCCGGTTTTGCCAGTAGCCCGGGCATAGCCGATAGCCGCCATGGCTGCGCCTTGTTCATGCCGGCACAGTAAGTGTTCCACGCCGCCGTCATACAATGCATCGTAAACCGGCATAATTGCGCCACCCGGATAGCCAAAAACAGTATCGACACCCTGTGCTCGCAAAGCATGTACCACCCACCGCGCCCCATTCATAGTTACTTCCCCGTCGTAGATCGAGAGAAACAGAATTTTATGCTGCCAACCATCATCTGCTCCTCTTTTCTGTTTTTAAGTTATAAAAAAACCCCCGGACCTTTCGGTGCGGGGGTCTTAGTTCGTTAAGGCTTGTTTTTTAAGCCTTTCCTCGTCCAAGTGCAGCCCCGCACGGTGGGATAATAATCACCACCACGCTAATCACGACCAGGCTAATCACTCGTAGAAGGGCTGTCATTTTATGTTCTTTCTGGCTTCATGTTCGAAGGAATACCTAAAGAGGTACCACAGACATCGCATTAAATACAAGATTTTTTTATGACCCTATTTCTTACCTTGCTAACCATTTACGAAAAAACAATTGTTTTTAATAGGAAAAACAGGAAATGAAAATATTTCAATTTGTGGCGAGCGCCACAGCTTTTTCTCGCATCGCTGGCTGATAACAATGTTTTGCGAGTCTGTATCCGCAACGAGTGCAAAGCGGCAATTCACGGAAAATTGGCTGGAAGCGAACGCCTGAAATTTAAAATTGCTGAATTACCCGACAAAAAATCCCCGACATAATGCCGGCTCTCAGGAGGTTTTATGTCACTCGCCATTGTTTACACCCGCGCCGCTCTTGGGATCGGCGCCCCCCTTATCACAGTTGAAGTTCATATCAGCAACGGACTCCCTGGCCTGACGATGGTAGGGTTGCCTGAAACAACGGTCAGAGAAGCGCGTGACCGGGTACGTAGTGCGATTATCAACAGCGGCTACGCCTGGCCGGCGAAAAAAATCACCATCAATCTGGCGCCAGCCGATTTGCCAAAAGAAGGGGGAAGATATGATTTACCTATCGCTCTCGCGCTTCTGGTGGCCTCTGAGCAGCTAAATGCTCCCAGGCTAAATCAATACGAGTTTGTCGGCGAGCTGGCGCTTACAGGCGCTCTACGTGGCGTTCCTGGGGCTATATCCAGCGCGATGGAGGCGATAAGAGCGGGCAGAAAGATTATTGTCTCTCATGAGAATTCTCCTGAGGTGGGTTTAATCGGCGGCAGTGACTGTCTTATCGCCGCCCATCTTCAGGAGGTCTGCGCCTTTCTGGAGGGAAAAAACCCGCTAAATCATCCCATTCCGGAAGCGGAGAGCTCAGATGAGTCTTCATTAGACTTGCGCGAGGTTATTGGTCAGCAGCAAGGAAAGCGAGCGCTGGAAATTATCGCTGCAGGCGGACATAACCTGCTGATGATAGGCCCACCCGGCACAGGGAAAACGATGCTTGCGAGTCGGCTGCCTGGGCTACTACCGCCGCTGAGTAACCAGGAAGCGCTGGAAAGCGCGGCAATACTTAGCCTGGTCAATTCCAGTTATGCGATGAAAAACTGGCGCCGCAGGCCATTTCGAGCTCCGCATCATAGCGCGTCCCTGGCTGCGATGGTGGGTGGCGGCTCTATTCCAACACCGGGAGAGATCTCTCTCGCTCATAATGGCGTGCTGTTCCTGGATGAGCTGCCCGAATTTGAACGCAGGGTTCTGGATGCATTAAGAGAACCGATTGAATCCGGGGTAATCCATATCTCCCGCACGCGCGCGAAAATCGATTATCCCGCCCGTTTTCAGCTTATTGCAGCAATGAATCCCAGCCCCACGGGCCACTATCAGGGTCAGCATAATCGCGCATCTCCAGAACAGACGCTACGCTACCTGGCCCGTTTATCTGGCCCATTTCTTGACCGTTTCGATCTCTCACTGGAAATTCCTCTGCCGCCGCCGGGGGTGCTTAGCCGGGGAACAAACGAAGAAGAGAGCAGCGCCTGCGTACGCCAACGCGTTTTGGCTGCGCACGAAAGGCAACTGTCACGACAGAAAAAACTCAATGCAAATCTGGGGAATAATGAGATGAAAATCTGGTGCCAGCTTCATCAAGATGACGCAATCTGGCTGGAGCAGACGCTTACGCAACTGGGGCTCTCAATCCGGGCCTGGCAGCGCCTGCTTAAAGTTTCACGCACGATTGCCGATATTGAGAAGGTCGATCGTATTGAACGCCGTCATTTGCAGGAGGCTCTTGGCTATCGGGCAATAGACAGAATGTTGAGCCATCTGCAAAAAATGATGACGTAAAAAAAGGGCTTACGCCCTTTTTCTTAATCATCGCTTTCCGTGTAATCTTCCGTGCCTTCCACCTGCGGCTTGCCGCCGGAAAGAGTATGGAAACGCTTCGGACGCTTAATGCGCGCCATGTACTTGATCCAGACGCGTTCTGCTTCCGTTGCGGGCTCACGTTCACCACGGCAGACCGAAACAAACTGTTTTTCATCGTCGGTGACAGGCTCGCGTTTACCTAGTTCGAGTTCATTAAAGGCATAACCATGACGTTCCAGCAGTTGCGCCTCTTTGATGGTGAAATCTCCATGACGGGAAAACCCGCGCGGATAATTTTTATTGTCGAAAAAACGATTAGTTGTCGTAAAGCTTTCCGCCATCCTACACGCTCCTGATTCTTTGGCCGAGCTATTTATGGCGCGGAGTATTAGTTACGCTTGACAGAGCGTCAAACAAAACATTTAAATCATCACGACAAATAATTTTGCGGAGAAGAGTGTGGATACGGAATTGCTCAAGACTTTCCTCGAGGTGAGCAGAACTCGCCACTTTGGCCGAGCCGCAGAGGCGCTTTATCTGACGCAGTCAGCAGTTAGCTTTCGTATTCGTCAGCTGGAGAACCAGCTGGGGGTGAATCTTTTTACCCGCCATCGCAATAATATCCGCCTGACTTCAGCCGGAGAGAAACTGCTGCCTTATGCCGAAACCCTGATGAACACCTGGCAAGCTGCGCGCAAGGAGGTCGCAAATGCCTCCCGGCATAACGAATTTTCAATCGGAGCCAGCGCTTCGCTATGGGAATGCCTGCTTAACGAGTGGTTAGGAAAGCTCTATACAGAGCCCTATAACCTACAATTTGAGGCGCGAATCGCGCAGAGGCAATCGTTGGTCAAACAGCTGCACGAACGTCAGCTTGATCTACTGATCACGACAGAATCGCCGAAGATGGATGAACTAAGCAGCCAGTTGCTGGGTAATTTTACCTTAGCGCTTTATTGCGCCTCGCCGGCTAAAAATACAAATGAATTGAATTATTTGCGCCTGGAATGGGGTCCTGACTTTCAACAAAATGAAGCGGGATTGATCGGAAATGATGATATTCCTCTCCTGACCACCAGTTCTGCCGAATTAGCGTATCAGCAGCTCAGCGCGCTTAACGGCTGCACGTGGTTGCCTGTGCTCTGGGCGCAGGAAAAAAATAACCTGCATACTGTCACTGACAGCGTGACGCTTTCAAGGCCTCTTTATGCGATTTGGCTACAGAACAGCGATAAGCAAGCGCAAATCCGTGAGATCCTGAAGCACAGCATAGTAGAATAGGATGACTCCTCCAGGGACGGAGGATGAATGAAGGGAAATTTAAAGCAAAAAAAATCCTTTGCCTGAGCAAAGGATTATTATATGGCAGGGGCGGAGAGACTCGAACTCGCGACACCCGGTTTTGGAGACCGGTGCTCTACCAACTGAGCTACGCCCCTAAAGTTTCTTATCATTAAGCCTGCTTAATCAGCAGGCTTAATTTTTTTAATAAGTGGCGGAACGGACGGGACTCGAACCCGCGACCCCCTGCGTGACAGGCAGGTATTCTAACCGACTGAACTACCGCTCCACCGAATACTTCTGTAACCACCGGATTTATGCACCGGCTTACTACTTAA
>NZ_BCZK01000020.1 GCF_001598695.1 Klebsiella oxytoca NBRC 105695
TTTTGTAGCCCGGACAGATGTGTAGTATCGCCTCCGGGAATTGGCTATAAATTGGGAGACTATTTCTGCGCGGCCAGCGCTTCTTCCACCCAGCCGTCAAACTGCTGCTGGTGGGCTTTGATCCAGCCATCGACGTGGCCCTGGATATCTGCCTCAGAACCATGTCCCGCGTGCATCATGGCATTTTCGGCGTTGATATCGGCAATCGGCAGCTTCATGATGCTGAACAGTTTCGCCGCCGCCGGGTTTTTCTCGGCCCAGGCTTTGTTGGCGACAATATGCATTGTGTTCACCGGGAAGCCATAGTTCATGCCGTTTGGCAGTTTGGTATCAATATCTTTCTGTTCGCCCGGCAGGGAAGAGAACGGCACCTGCAGCCAGACGACATCTTTACCCGGCTTCAGCACGTCGCTGACCCAGTAAGGCGTCCAGGTGTAGTAGATCACCGGTTTGCCCTCCTTATAGCGGGCGATGGTATCGGCCATCATCGCCGCATAATTGCCCTGATTATGCACTACCGTATTGCTCAGGCCGTAGGCATCAAGCTGATGGTTGATGACCGCTTCACAGCCCCAGCCTGGCGTACAGCCGGTCAGATCGGCTTTGCCGTCGCCGTTGGTGTCAAAAAGTTTGGCGATTTTCGGATCTTTTAGCTGGTCGATAGATTTGATGTGGTACTGCTCGGCCGTTTTCTTATCAATCAGGTAGCCCTGCGCCGCCCCATTCACAAACACGCCTTCGCGGTAGAATTTTTTATCACCGCCGGCGGCTGCGTACATATCGTCATGCAGCGGCTGCCAGTTGGTGGCGATGTAGGTGGTATCACCTGCGGCGATCGAGGTGTAGGCGACGTTATAGTCAACTTCGCTCGGCTTATCGACGGTATAACCGAGCTTTTCCAGCGCGCGGCTGACCAGCAGGGTCTGGAAGGTCTCTTCCGAAATTGTGCTCTGTGCTGGTTTTACGGTAATGCCTTTACCAGGCAGATCCGCCGCGAAGGCGGTGGTGGAAATGAGGGCGGTAAACGCTGTGGCAAGGATCGCTGTATGTCGCATCGTTGTTCCTTTATTTGTCAGAAGGGAAGTCCATCCCCCCGGCAGCGGGGGGATGTGCTCTTATTTACAGAAAGGGCGAGTAATCAGCCCCAGAGGGCCGGTTGCGTACCAGCGGCGGTTGCCGCGGCTGCGCGAGTCCCGTCCTACGGCCTGAGTCAGGCGGTCAAGAATAATGGCGAGGATAACAATCCCGACGCCGCCAACGGTGGCCAGACCCATATCAAGGCGACCGATGCCGCGTAGTACCATCTGGCCGAGACCGCCAACGGCAATCATTGAGGCAATCACCACCATCGACAGGGCCAGCATTAGCGTCTGGTTAACCCCGGCCATAATGGTCGGCATGGCCAGCGGCAGCTGAACCTTAAACAGCATCTGACGCGGGCTGGCGCCGAAGGAGCGCGAAGCTTCAATCAGATCCGCCGGCACCTGGTTAATCCCCAGAATAGTCAGACGAACAATCGGCGGTAGGGCGAAGATAATGGTCACTACCACGCCCGGAACGTTACCGATACCGAACAGCATGACGATGGGCACGAGATAAACGAACGCCGGGGTGGTTTGCATCGCATCCAACAGCGGACGGATAATCTTCGCCGCCCGCGGGCTCCGCGCCAGCCATATCCCAAGCGGCAGGCCGATCAGCATACAAAACAGCAGCGCGGTCAGCACCAGCGCCAGGGTTACCATCGCCTGCGACCAGGCGCCGATAGCGCCGATGGCGATCAGCGAAATCAGCGTCGCCGCGCCCATGCCGATGCTGGAAATCTGCCAGGCAATCAGCGAGAAAATAATAATCGCCACCGGCGCCGGCATGCCCAGCAGCAGCTGCTGGAAGGCGCTCAGGATGTAATCCACCGGTACGCGGATCCCCTGGAAAATCGGACGGAAATGCATCACTACCCAGTCGATGCCGTGCGTGACCCAGCTATCGAGCGGAATCAGCGTTTTATGGAACGGGTCCATTATATTGAAGTGTTCCGGCTGCGGCGCAGGCGCGCTGCTTAGCCAGTCGGCACCGCCGCCATCGGCCGGTGCTGGCGTAGAAGTACCCCACGCATCGGCGGATTGCGCGGCGCTATCCGCCGCCGGTGCGGTGTCCCACGGGTTAGATTGATCAGCCATTGTTTGCCCCCTCGCGATCTAAAGCCTGCAGCAGCATGCGTTTTGAAATGATGCCGATGTACTGGTGCCCTTCATCGACAACCGGCACCGCGCACGGTGCATGGCCAACGTGAGAGAGCAGCTCGCTGAGCGGCGTTTGCGCATCCACCGCCTGTGGGGAGTCGATTAACGCCGCATCAATTCCCTGACCCTCGCTCAGCGCGGCTTTCAGGGAATCGATGGAAACAATGCCAACAAACTTATTCCCGCGTTCAATGACGTAGCCATATTCGCGGTCTTCATCCTGCAGTAATTTCAGCGCGGAACGCGGGCCGAAACCTGGCGTTTTACGAATCAGGCCAACCGGACTACGGCGGGCAATATCTTTGGCACTGAATACCTGGCTAATATCGACGCCGCGGAAGAAGGTTCGAACATAATCATTGGCAGGATTATTGAGTATTTCATCCGGCGTACCGACCTGAACCACTTCACCATTTTGCATAATGGCAATGCGATCGCCAATTCGCATGGCTTCATCAAGGTCGTGGGAAATAAATACCACGGTGCGCTGATGTCTGGCCTGTAATTTAGTTAGCTCATCCTGCATTTCCGTACGAATTAAGGGATCGAGCGCCGAGAAGGCTTCATCCATTAACAGAATATCGGGGTTGATCGCCAGCGCGCGGGCGAGACCAACGCGCTGACGCATGCCGCCGGAGAGCTCGTCCGGCCAGGCGTGAGCGTAGTTTTCCAGACCTACCTGACGCAGCGCCTCCAGCGCTTTCTCCTGGCGTTCCTGAGTCGGCACGCCGGCCAGCTCCATGCCGAAAGCGGCATTATCCAGTACGGTCATGTGCGGCATAAGGGCAAATGATTGAAAAACCATTGCAATCTTTTTCCTGCGCACTTCGCGAAGCTCGGCCTCAGAGATTTTAGCGATATCGACACCGTCGATCAGAACCTGGCCGCGGGTGGGTTCAATCAGGCGATTGAGAAGGCGAACCATGGTCGATTTCCCCGATCCGGAGAGCCCCATGATGACGAATATCTCGCCTTCTTCAATGGTCAGACTGGCGTTCTTTACGCCAAGCGACAACCCCGTCTTTTCCAGTATTTGTTCTTTCGATAGTCCTTTTTCGATATATTTGAAAGCCCGCTGCGGGTGCTCGCCAAATATCTTATAGAGATTCTTGATTTCTAATTTAATTGCCATGCAATAGAGCGTTTCCTGTTATTTATTAATATCGATATGGTACCCGGTGGTGATAATTGCTTTTTTACACCCTAACATACTGAGAATCTGTGACAACCCTTTATGGCGAATTACTGCGGGAATGCACAAGGGACAATTCCGGTTCATCCCCCGTGATATAAGGGCTGAGCGGGAATTGCTCATGGTTGATATTTTTTAGTTATGTTAGCTTAATTCGGGCGGAAATCGATGGCATTCTGTTGAATATGACGCAGTGATGACCGAAAGATATTGAGTGGGATGAAAATGAATAATGTGAAATAAATCACCAGGAAATATGCAGATATATTCCTGGTGAAAGTAAGGCTAAAAGTCCCAATCGCTATCGACGGTTTCTTCCGCTTTTCCCATGACATACGACGAACCCGAGCCGGAGAAGAAGTCGTGGTTTTCGTCGGCATTCGGCGAAAGCGCAGCGAGGATCGCCGGGTTGACGGCAGCCATTTCCGCCGGGAACAGCGCCTCGTAGCCGAGATTCATCAGCGCCTTGTTGGCGTTATAGCACAGGAAGGCGTTAACCTCTTCAACCCAGCCGCTATCGCCATACAGCTCGCGGGTATAGGCCAGCTCGTTGTCATACAGATCCATCAGCAGATCGAGGGCGAAGTTTTTCATCTCTTCACGCTTCTGGGCGCTGACTATTTCCAGCCCTTTCTGGAATTTGTAGCCAATGTAATAACCGTGTACCGCTTCATCGCGGATGATCAGGCGAATCAGATCGGCGGTGTTGGTCATCTTCCCCCGGCTGGAGAAGTACATCGGCAGCCAGAAGCCGGAATAGAAAAGGAATGATTCGAGAAAAACGCTGGCGATTTTTTTCTTCAGCGGTTCATCAGCCTGGTAGTACTCCAGCATCAGCTGCGCTTTACGCTGCAGCGGCGCGTTTTGTTCGCTCCAGGCGTAAGCGGCATCGACGTCTTTAGTCTGGCAGAGAGTAGAGAAAATGGAGCTGTAGGAGCGAGCGTGTACCGCCTCCATAAAGCTGACGTTCGACAGTACCGCCTCCTCGTGCGGGGTGAGGGCGTCGGCCATCAGCGCCGGGGCGCCAACGGTATTCTGGATGGTATCAAGCAGCGTCAGGCCGGTGAAGACGCGAATTGTCAGCTGCTGCTCCGCCGGGGAAAGCGTTTGCCAGGCGGGGATATCGTTAGACAGCGGCACCTTCTCCGGTAGCCAGAAGTTGCTGGTCAGCCGATTCCAGACCTCCAGATCCTTATCGTCTTCAATTTTGTTCCAGTTGATGGCGCTGACGCGCGATAAATGGGTCATCCTGTTCTCCTTACAGCGCGCAGGACACGCAGCCTTCGATTTCGGTACCTTCCAGCGCCAGCTGGCGCAGACGGATGTAATAGAGCGTTTTGATGCCTTTCTTCCACGCGTAAATTTGCGCTTTATTGATATCGCGCGTGGTCGCGGTATCGGGGAAGAACAGAGTCAGCGACAGCCCCTGATCGACATGACGCGTCGCCTCGGCGTAGGTGTCGATGATCTTCTGCGGGCCGATTTCGTAAGCATCCTGATACAGCGCCAGGTTGTCGTTGGTCATAAACGGCGCCGGATAATAGACGCGTCCGGTTTTCCCCTCCTTGCGGATCTCTATCTTCGACACGATCGGATGGATGCTGGAGGTCGCGTGGTTGATGTACGAAATAGATCCGGTGGGCGGCACCGCCTGTAGGTTGCGGTTATAGATGCCGTAGCGCATCACGTCATCGCGCAGCTGCCGCCACATATCGCGGTCGGGCAGGGTAATCGCGGAGCGGGCAAACAGCGCGCGGACTTTTGCCGTTTTCGGCTGCCAGTCGCCTTCCAGGTAGGGCCGGAAATAGTCGCCGCTGGCGTACCGCGACTGCTCGAATCCGGCAAAACGGGTCCCTCTTTCACGTGCTATCAGCATTGAAGTGCGCAGCGCGTGCCAGGTAATGGTATAGAAATAGAAATTGGTGAAATCCAGCCCTTCCTCGCTACCGTAGGCGATGCCCTCGCGCGCCAGATAGCCGTGCAGATTCATCTGTCCGAGGCCGATGGCGTGTGAAGCGGCATTACCCGCCGCGACCGACGGCACCGAACGGATATCGCTCATATCGGACACCGCCGTCAGACCGCGCACGGCAACTTCGACCGTGCGGGCAAAGTCGGGAGAGTCCATGGTGTGGGCGATATTCAGCGAGCCGAGGTTGCAGGAGATATCCTGGCCGATGCTGGCGTAATCCAGGTTTTCATCAAAGGTGGAAGGCGCGTTGACCTGCAGGATCTCCGAACACAGGTTGCTCATATTGATGCGCCCGGCAATTGGGTTCGCGCGGTTAACCGTGTCTTCAAACATGATGTACGGGTAGCCGGATTCAAATTGAATTTCCGCCAGCCGCTGGAACAGATCGCGGGCGCGGATCCAGCGCTTGCATACCCGCTCGTCGGCCACCAGTTGCGCATACATTTCGCTTACCGCGATATCGCCGAACGGTTTACCGTACAGACGTTCGACGTCGTAGGGCGAGAACAGCGCCATCTGCGCGTCTTCCTTCGCTAGCTGAAAGGTAATATCCGGAATGACGACCCCGAGCGAGAGCGTTTTTATGCGGATTTTTTCATCGGCATTCTCGCGTTTGGTATCGAGGAAACGCAGGATATCGGGATGATGGGCATGCAGATAGACCGCGCCGGCCCCCTGACGCGCGCCGAGCTGGTTGGCATAGGAGAAGGCATCTTCGAGCATTTTCATCACCGGTACGACGCCGGAGGACTGATTTTCGATACGCTTGATCGGCGCCCCGGCTTCGCGAAGATTAGAGAGCAGAAACGCCACGCCGCCGCCGCGTTTCGATAGCTGTAGCGCCGAATTCACCGCCCGGCCAATCGATTCCATATTATCTTCGATACGCAGCAGGAAACAGGAGACCAGTTCGCCGCGCTGCTGTTTACCGGCGTTGAGGAACGTCGGCGTAGCGGGCTGGAAACGCCCGGAGAGGATCTCATCGGTTAGCTGGTGGGCCAGCGCCTCGTTACCCTGCGCCAGGCTCAGGGCCACCATGCAGGTGCGGTCGGCAAAGCCTTCAAGGTAGCGCTTACCATCAAAGGTTTTCAGCGCGTAGCTGGTATAAAACTTCCATGCGCCGAGAAAGGTCTGGAAGCGAAAACCGCCGTTTTGAGCATAGGTAAACAGCTCAAGAATAAACTGGCGATCGTAGCGCGCCAGGACCCTGGCATCGTAATAGCCTTCGGCGACCAGCCACGTCAGCTTGTCGTCCTGGCTGGCGAAGGGCACGGTATTCGGCTCAACGTGGTTGGCCATAAACGCCGCCACTGCCTGGCGATCTTTGTCAAACGGGATGCGACCATTGCTGTCGTAGAGGTTCAGCATCGCGTTGAGGGCATGGAAATCCGGCGCCTCGGTGGTTATACGTTCTGCGGTTGTCGTTGCCAAAATTCGCTTACTCCTTTACGCACGTTGTCGACATCTTGCGGGGTGCCCATCAGCTCAAAGCGATAGAGGTACGGTACGCCGCATTTCTGCTTGATGACGTCACCCGCCCGACCGTAGGCCTCGCCGAAATTGCGGTTACCCGCAGCGATGACGCCGCGAATGAGCTGGCGGTTATGCGGATCGTTGAGAAAACGGATCGCCTGGCGGGGTACTGCGCCCGCCGTGCCGCCGCCGCCATAGCTGGGGACGATAAGAATGTAGGGTTCGTCTACCTGAATGCGCTCGCGTTCGTTAAGCGGTATACGCACGGCGGGCAGCCCCAGACGCTGGACGAACCGATGCGTGTTTTCGGAACTGCTGGAGAAGTAGACGATCAGGCTCATAGGCTGGCCGCTGAGGCTGTTGGACGCAGGCGGTTAATCATATCGGGACGGAAGCCGGACCAGCGGGTCTCTCCGGCAATCACCACCGGTAGCTGGCGGAAGCCTTGCTCGCGCAGCATATCGACGGCTTCAGGATGATGGTCAATATTGACCATGTCGAACTCAAACCCGCGGGTTTCCATGGCCCGTTTCGTGGCATGGCATTGCACGCAGTCATTTTTAGTGTAAATAGTAATGCGCATGATTCGTATTTCCATTTAAGATAACAGCACGACGCAAAAACTGGCGTCGCGTGCTATGGGTTATCGTTGAAGGAAATACTAGATGTAGTTATTTAAAAGTTCAACAACTCAATATATATGGTTTTTGTAAAGACTGGCCCCCGAGGAAAGATCCGCCGGGGGACGGGATTTCTTACCGAAAAATTACAGACGCATGCTTACCGCCAGGCGGTTAAAGGCGTTCATCAGGCTGATGGCGAAAGTCAGATCGCTAATCTGCCGGGCGTTAAAATGATCGAGGAGCGGTAGATAAACAGCGTCTTCCGCATGGCTTTCGGCGATATGGGTGACCGATTCAGCCCACGCCAGCGCCGCGCGTTCCGCATCGCTGAAATGGGCGCTCACCCGCCAGCCTGCCAGGGCGTCCAGTTTGTTTTGCGCCACGCCGGATTGACGCAGGGCTTTGCTGTGCATCTCCAGGCAGAAGGCGCAGCCGTTGATTTGCGATACCCGCAAATACACCAGTTCTATCAGCGCGCCGTCCAGCTCGCTTTTTTCCAGCGTAATCTTGGCCTTAACCAGAGCGTTATAGACTTCCGGGCTCAGTTCATTGTACGGCTGACGTAGTGTGTTCATTTTACTCTCCTCATTAAGACGCGAGGAAAATAGCACTATAATGGACTGCATAAGATAGCCATATTGTGATGAAAAAAGCAGACCAAGATGGATGCCAAAAAAATCCCGCATTACCAGCGTATCGCCCGACAGCTCAAGCAGGCAATTGAGCGCGGCGAGCTGGCGCCGGGCAGCAGGCTGCCGGCGAGTCGGGTCTATGCTCAGGAGCTTGGCGTATCGCGAGCAACGATTGAAAACGCCTGGGGAGAGCTGGTAGCGCAGGGCTGGCTGGAGCGGCGCGGGCAGGCGGGAACCTTTGTCAGCGATCGCCTCAGCCCACAGCAAAGCGTGCCTGAACGCTCTGTTACCGGCGATGAACCGACAGCGCCGCTGCCGCTTCAGCTTGGGCTGCCCGCGCTGGATCTGTTTCCACGCGGTCTGTGGACGCGGATCATGGGGCGCCGGCTGCGTACGCAAACGCGTTTCGATCTCGCGCCCGGCGATCCCTGCGGGGACCCGACGCTTCGGCAGGCGATCGTCGATTATTTGCGCCTGTCGCGCAGTATAGAGTGTCGTCCTGAGCAGGTGCTGGTGACGGGTAGCTACCCGGCGTCGATGAGCCTCATTCTGCGAACCCTGTCCCGGCCGGGCCAGCAAATGTGGATGGAGGATCCGGGATTTCCGCTTATCCGGCCGATCGTGAGCGGCGAAGGGGTGGCGATCTGCCCGGTTCCGGTTGACGAAGACGGAATGGATATTGGCTGGGCGCAGCGGCATTACCCAAACGCGAATTTTGCGCTGCTGACGCCGGCTCATCAAAGCCCGCTCGGCGTTGCGCTCTCATTGACCCGGCGCAGACAGTTACTGCTATGGGCGGCGCAGAATAACGCGTGGATTATCGAAGATGATTACGATAGCGAATTCCGCTATCGCGGCAAGCCGCTGCCGCCGTTAAAAAGCCTCGACGCCCCGCAGCGCGTCATCTACGCCGGTGCGTTCAGTAAAACGTTTTTCCCGGCATTACGCGCAGCGTGGCTGGTGGTGCCGGAACCGCTGGTGGCGCAGTTTCGCCAACAGGCGGCGCTGATGAGCTGTAGCGTGCCGACGTTGTGGCAGCAGACGCTGGCTGATTTTATCCGCGAAGGCCATTTCTGGCGCCATCTGAAGAAAATGCGCGCCAGCTATGCTCAGCGTCGTCAGTGGCTTGAATCGGCGCTGCGGGAGCACGGTATCGCGGTGGTTCCGCAAGCGGGCGGCATTCAGATGGTCGTCAGGGTAAGCGGCGACGATCGTCAACTGGCCCTGCGCGGCAGACAGGCCGGTCTGGCCATCCAGGCGTTAAGCGACTGGCGAATGGATAGCCGGGGAGAAGGGGCGCTGCTGATGAGCTTCACCAATTTAACCTCAGCGGAGATGGCGGGCGAGGTGGTACGAAAGCTGACTCGGGCTCTCGCTTCTCAGGACAAATAAAAACCCCTGCATACCGGAGTAGGCAGGGGTGGACGCGTATTTGTTATCTTCATTGGTCTGGCAGTTTTATTATCGACGTAAATTCAACAATACGCCAATAAATACCCCAACGGCTGCTGCAGCGCCAACGCTTTGCCACGGTTTGTCGCGCACGTAGCTGTCAGCGCAGCCCATGGCGTCGCATGCCGCCTGCTGAACGCGGTTGTTGCCGTTAAGGCGCGCGCGGGTCTCTTTTAGCAGCGCCTGCGCTTTTTTACGCGCGGCATCCGCTTCGTCTTTGGCGTCGCTGCCCCATGATTTCAGCACCTCTTCCAGCGTATCCGCTAATTGGCTGACATCGTTATGGATATCTTCAGCGCTCTCTTCTACGTTGTTGCGGTTTGCTCGGTTAGCCATTGGTTTCTCCCTTTATTCCATTGAGTCTATAAGTGTAGGACAAGATTTTGCTTTATGCTGTAAATCGCCCTTTATGGAATATTCCGAAAGCGTTGGCTTTAATGAATAAGGTAAGGTTAACGTGCGGTAAAAGATAATGAGGAATTAGTATGTATTTAAGACCCGATGAGGTGGCGCGAGTTCTTGAAAAAGCCGGCTTCACCATGGATGTTGTGACGCAAAAAGCCTATGGCTATCGCCGTGGCGATAATTATGTTTACGTGAACCGTGAAGCTCGTATGGGGCGTACCGCGTTAATTATTCATCCGGCTTTAAAAGAACGCAGCACTACGCTTGCGGAGCCCGCGTCGGATATCAAAACCTGCGATCATTACGAGCAGTTTCCGCTGTATTTAGCGGGAGACGCTCAGCAGCATTATGGTATTCCACACGGGTTCAGTTCGCGCATGGCGCTTGAGCGTTTTCTGAGTGGCCTGTTTGGCGAAGCGCAATACAGCTGACAAAAAGCGGCTGGCGGAACCAGTCGCTTTTTCGCATTAACTCAGGCTTTGGCCTGCTGGTAGGGACTGACGCGGAAAAGGCGTCGGCAGTAGTCGAGGAAGTAGCCGTACGCTGCGCCCATCATCATCGACACCACGATATTTGAACTTACCGCCGCGGCAATCTGATGCCAGTCAGCGCCGACAACCAGCAAAATCGCCACGTAGACCGGCGACTGGAAAGTCACATAGGCCACCACATCCGCAATGTTCTTCATCCAGCCTGATGTGCTGACGCGGCGCGCCTGGCGCATCGCAAAATCGCGATAAAAACCGTAGGGGACGGCAATAATAATGTTCACCGGAATCGCCACCAGTCTTGAAGATAACGACTGCTCGAAGCTCATTCCGGAGAGAAAGATTTCGATCATCATGTTCACAACGGTGCAGTAAACCACCATCGCAAAGGTGTCTGCTACCGCATGACGCAAGCGGGACTGCGCAGAGAACATCGGTGTGCTCCTCGAAAATGAAGTCGATAATGCCAAAAGATTCGCTTTTGTTTAGCGTTTTGGGTTGCCTGTTTTGATGTGCGTAGAGTATATCTCTGCATTAAAAGTGGCAACTAGCTATAAATTTTTATTTAAAGGCTTTTTGTCGATAAAATACTCTGCAACTGGCTGTTTTTTGTTCATTACGCTACTTTTGTTGTCATTGCTTTATTTGTTATTATTTATCAATGGGTTAATTTTATTGCGCGTAGAATGGACGATACCTCTGGCAATGGGTAACAGCGTCGTTTCGCGACAGAATCGGGTTCTGATGTGAACGGGGTCACTTTTGGAGTTTTTTACGTATCAAAGAGCATAAAGCTAGCATGATATGCTGTATAACTATTTGGGTGGCTATTCATAACTCATGCATGAATATTCCGTACAGACGCCTGCCGCATTTTGCCTGGCTAAGCGGAATATTCTGATAACTCGCTGAGCCTACAGGTATTACATCAAAGAATGGCCGCTATTCATATTGCGCTATCTTTCAGCGCTTATTCATTGCTAATAATTACCCTGTTATCGGTTTGTTTATCATATTTGTTGTCGCTAAGTGAGGATGGATATACAGAATTATCCAGGGCTGGAAATAAATAATCGAATCAATTAAACTATTGCCGTCACTTTTGTTTTATTTGCTATTTGGGAATTTTTTGAAATATATGTCATTACTATTAGAGAAACTGAATAATATTCGTTCACTCCGCGCCATGTCTCGTGAATTCTCCATTGACGTGCTTGAAGATATGCTGGCAAAGCTAAGGACCGTCACTGAAGAAAAACGCGCTGAAGAGCAGGCTGCTCAGGCACAGCAGGCGGAATATCAGGAAAAAATAAACACCTGGCTGGAATTAATGACCGCTGACGGTATCACCCCAGAGGAATTAGTGGGCCACGCGACCGCGACTTCAAAAGGCGGCAAAAAGCGCCAGCCGCGTCCGGCTAAATATCGTTTTACCGATCATACCGGCGCCGAGAAAACCTGGACCGGGCAGGGACGTATGCCGAAGCCGCTCGCTAAAGCCGTCGCTGAGGGTAAATCCCTTGAGAGCTTCCTGATCTAATATTCAGAACGGTGGGGAAACCCACCGTTATTTTTACCCGGCTTAATCAGCACACACCAAAATCGCCGTCTTCTTTATAAGCCGTTACCTCGGTTGCTTTCAGCGTATATTTCTCCCCCTGCTCGTTACCGGCCTGAACGGCAATAATGCTGTCGCCCTGGACTTCAACGACTTTGAGTTTTGGTCCGCCTGCGCGCGGCTGTACCAGGTCACCGACTGTAAACATACTTCTTCTCCTGTGTGCTGATAAAAATCATCGCTGACAATAACCATAGCTCAGCAAAAGCGTTATCAACAGCTGACCGAAAGAGGTAGGGGTTAACGACGATTCCAGGGCATCAGCGCCAAAAGCCGCGCCATGCCGCAAAAGCCGGTGATACCGGCGAAGGCGAGTCCGGCGCCGACGAATGCGCTAAGCAAAAAAAAGCCGCTGTTAACCGCATAACCTAAAGCGACGCCAAGCAAAATCAGGACGCCTGCGGCGATTTGAACCTGACGCATCAGCGGTAGCGGCTGTGATTTATCCTCTTCCACCGGCAGACCTGCCGCTTTCCAGGCCTGTATTCCACCAGCCAGCAGCCTGGCCTGCGCCGGCGCGGCGGAGGCGGCCAGACGGGCGGCGTTATTCTGAGTGCGCGAACCTGCCTGACAGTGAAAAACAATCGTCTCCTCGGGGCTGGCGTGCAGCGCTGCGCCTTTGTTCAAGGTTTCCAGTGGGACGAGTTGTGCGCCGGGAATATGCTCACGGGCATATTCATCGGCATCGCGGATATCGACCAGCCGGGCGCCTCTGGCGATGAGCGCCCGGGCTTCGGCGGGAGAAAGTGTAGCGATAGTCATAGACGCTCCTTAAGGACAGTAAATTGATTTTAGCGCGGTGACGATTTGCTGCACCGCTGGCCGGGTAATGAAGTAGTGGATCCGCTGCGCCTGACGCTCGCAGCCGATCAGCCCTTCATCGCGCATTCGCGCCAGATGTTGAGATGTGGCGGAGGGGCTTAATCCGGTGATCCGCGCCAGCTCGCCGGCGCTGGTGCCCGGCGAATCGCACAGCATGCACAGAATCAAAAGCCTGCTGGGATGGCTCATGGCTTTCAGCAGCGCGGCGGCTTCGCCCGCGCTGGCCTGTAGCTGTTCTGGTGTATTCATTTATTTTAGTCTTTTCTAAATTTAGTAAATACTAAAATAAAAAAGCGCATTACGCCAGTCATGAATGTTGTGAGGCTAAATAGCCTGGCTGAGTCCACGACGATTTATTTCAGCCTGTGGCGTCGGTAGCGCGCAGCTTGTCTGGCAGGCGTCGGGCGACGATTAACCTCCCTGTGCGAAACGATAAGTAAACGCCTGTTCGCCTGGCTACCGCCGCGCTTCATGCCCTGACGTAATCTCCATGGCTGGCTCACTGGCCTCCGCGGCGGGCGGCGCGGCGATAGAGCGTACTGCGTGCGACGCCTAAAGCCTGCGCGGCCTTAGTGATATTGCCGTTATAGCTTGCCAGGGTGTCGGCAATCAGCTGCGCATCGTGCTGCTGTAGCCCACCCGGCGCGGCGGTCGGGGTTCGGTACTCATGAGGCAAATCATCGACCCCCAGCGTTTCGCCATCTTCGGCAAGCGCCAGCAATACTCTCATCAGGCTTTGCAGCTGGCGCACATTGCCTGGCCAGGGCTGAGCCGCCAGCCGTTGTATAACCTCCGGGGCCAGCGTGATGCGACGTTTCTCTCCGCCCTGCTCGCGCCACAGCCGCTGAATAAACGCAGGCAGTTCAGGCCACTTGCGCAGCGGCGGCAGCGTCAGGGCAAACTCACGCAGGCGGTAGAGCAGGTCTTCGCGGAAGACGCCTTCGGCCACCCGCTGCGCCAGGTTGCGATGGGTCGCGCAAATGACCGCGAAGTTCACCGGCGAGCTCCGGCTGGCGCCTAGCGGCGTGACCTCTTTCTCCTGCAAGACCCGCAGCAGCCGGGTTTGTAGCGCTAACGGCATATCGCCAATTTCATCAAGAAAAAGAATGCCGCCATCGGCCTCGCGGATTTTGCCGATATAGCCGTTTTTGTTTGCCCCGGTAAACGCGCCGGGCTGGTAGCCAAACAGTTCTGATTCAATTAGCGATTCCGGAATAGCGGCGCAGTTGATGGCGACGAATTTGCCGCTGCTCCAGCGGCTGTGCCGGTGCAGCGTGCGGCTGACGTACTCTTTGCCGCAGCCGGTCTCTCCTTCGATACATAAGCCAATCCCGGCATTAAGCAGACGCAGCAGCTTTTCTGATTCATGCGGGCTGGAGAACGGCAGATCGAGTGCCGGGCGCGCGGTCGTCGCCACGCTGGCGGTCGCGGGAGCACGCAGACGGTAATAGTAGTTGTGCCCTCCGACGGCGACCGGCAGCGGGATACTAACGGCGGTTTGCCGCAGCTGCGAAAAAAGCTGCTGGAAAGTGAGATGACCAAACCGGGCGGCGTCGAGGTCGAATTCGCGCATCGCCAGCCGGTTAGCCGCCGTCAGCACGTTATCGGTAAAGACCAGCAGCCGTTCGTCTACGCTGTCGAGTTTTTCCGCCCGGGGATGCAGGCTCATCAGCCACTGCTGCGGGTGCAGACTCTGTTTCACCCATAGATATTCTATTTGCTTCGCGGCGCCTTTTACCCACGCCAGCGTCCGGGCGTGCGGATAGTGGGCCGGGCCGGAGATATCCAGCACCCCGGCTATTTTCCCCTCGGGATTTTGCAGCGGTACGGCGGCGCAATACAGGCCCTGGTTGCTGGTGAGGAAATGCTGACGGCCATCAATTTCGCAGCTGTCGTCTATCGCCAGCGCGGTGCCGATGGCGTTGGTTCCGCGTCCGCTTTCGCTCCACAGGTTGCCCGGGGCTAAAGCGAAGCGCTGCGCTTTCTGCATGGCCTGCGTCTCACCAAAGGTTTGCAAAACCAGTCCGCTGGCGTCAGAGAGGATCACCACCGATTGCAGATCGTTGACCTTGCTGGACAAGGCATTAACCACCGGCTGGGCCAGCTTTTGCAGACGGCTATGGCTGGCGAGCCTGTCGGCCAGCTCGCTGGCGTGCAGGCGAGGGAAGTCGTCAGTAGCGGGGTCGATGCCATAGCGCTGGCTGCGGCACCAGGAGTCGCTCAGCAGCGGGCTCGCTTTGATCTCTGGCGTCAGGGCAAATGGATTTCCTGGCACGGGACACCTCGTCATCTCACTAGTGTTGCAATATTGTAGCTACAAGGTTTTGTTAGTGTTGCGATTTGCAACACATAAGGAACATTCAGTGCAACAGAAAGCGAGATTTATAAGCTATCAATATGAAAAATAGAAATATTTTTGGTGGCGAAAAAGGTGGCACGCCCCCTGCAATGGTCTGAAGACGCAGCGAGCCCCCGGACAAAACTAATACGCCGCTGCGCTTCAACCCTACATGAAGGAGATTCGCGATGCGTTATGCACATCCTGGCACGCCGGGCGCTTTGGTTTCACTGAAGTCTGCTTACGGTAACTTTATTGATGGTAAATTTGTCGAGCCGATTGGCGGCGAATTCTTTATGAACACCTCCCCGGTCGACGGTAGCAACATTGGTCAGTTTCCACGATCGGATGCCAAAGATATCGACTTCGCCCTGGATGCGGCGCATCGGGCCGCCGACGCCTGGGGCAAAACGTCGGCTCAGCAGCGCGCCAATCTGCTGCTGCAGGTTGCCGACCGTATTGAGGCCAACCTCGAGTATCTGGCGGTGGCGGAGAGCTGGGATAACGGCAAACCGATCCGCGAAACGCTCAACGCCGACCTGCCGCTGGCGGTCGATCACTTCCGCTACTTCGCCGGCTGCCTGCGCGCGCAGGAAGGGAGCACGGCGGAGATTGATGAAACGACGGTGGCTTACCATTTCCATGAGCCTCTTGGCGTGGTCGGACAAATTATCCCGTGGAACTTTCCGCTGTTAATGGCCGCCTGGAAACTGGCGCCGGCGCTGGCGGCAGGTAACTGCGTGGTACTAAAACCGGCGGAGCAGACGCCGCTCAGCATCACGCTGCTGCTGGAGATTATTGGCGATCTGTTCCCGGCGGGCGTCCTTAACGTGGTTCAGGGTTTTGGCAAAGAGGCGGGCGAAGCGCTGGCCACCAGTAAACGCATTGCCAAAATCGCCTTTACCGGCTCGACGCCGGTTGGCCGCCATATTATGGCCTGCGCGGCGGAAAACATTATCCCTTGCACCGTTGAGCTGGGCGGTAAATCGCCGAACATCTACTTTGCCGACGTGATGGAGGGGGAAGAAGAGTATATCGAGAAGGCGGTGGAAGGCCTGGTGCTGGGCTTCTTTAACCAAGGGGAGGTTTGTACCTGCCCGTCCCGCGCGCTGATTCAGGAGTCTATTTACGAACCCTTTATGGCGCGGGTCATGGACAAAGTGGCGCAAATTCGCCGCGGCGACCCCTTTGACACCGGTACGATGATCGGCGCGCAGGCGTCACGTCAGCAGTTCGATAAAATACTCTCGTATATCAAGATCGCTCGCGATGAAGGCGGTACCATCCTGACCGGCGGCGAACGCGCCAGCATCTCTGCCGAACTGGATAACGGCTACTATATTCAGCCGACGCTGATTCAGGGACGCAACGATATGCGCAGCTTCCAGGAAGAGATTTTCGGCCCGGTGATTGGCGTGACCACCTTTAAGGATGAAGCTGAGGCGCTGTCTATCGCTAATCAGACCCAGTTCGGCCTTGGGGCTGGGGTGTGGACGAGGGATACCAATCTTGCCTATCGCATGGGGCGCGGCATAAAAGCCGGCCGGGTGTGGACCAACTGTTATCACATCTATCCTGCGCACGCCGCATTCGGCGGTTACAAACAGTCCGGCGTAGGGCGTGAAACGCATAAAATGGCCCTCAACGCCTACCAGCAGACGAAAAACCTGCTGGTCAGCTACGGTACCGCGCCGCTGGGCCTGTTCTGATCGAAGCCTGCTATTTATTCATTTTTCAATACCGCCCGCAATCTTGTTTGATTGCGGGTTTTTATTCCATAAAAAAAGTACTGTTATTGCTTTTGCGTCCAGCCGCTTGCCGCTTAAAAAAGCTTCTTCCATATTGATTATTAATAATTACTCACGTGATTATTGATTATTCGTTTACGAAAATAAGATTGAACGCAACCTAAGATTAATCCTAATATTTAATAAATGCCGCGCGTGCTCACGGATTTATTGCCGCAAAATAGCGGCTAAATTCGTTGTTTTTGTTAAATTGTGCAATCCAATGTTGCGATTTGATGTTGTTGTATCGTGATTTTTGGTTGCGTTAATTAACAAAAAGCGCAATGTCTTTAATATTATTTTTATATGTGAAATAAAACAGCATTTCATTAACATAACAAAATATTGCGATTTGTAATGGGTAGGGATAGTATTTATTTGTTCCCTGAATAAATGGTTAGTCAATTTCGCTAAAAGCACTTTTTATTTTATTACGCATGATCAATTGAGCGGCACGGGTTTTTTCCTGATGGCCAGCGGACGGAACGCCAATACTATTAACATGGAGGATCTGTATGCAGATTTGCGCGGCCTTAAGCCTTAGCGCGGAGTCTGTAAAAATATAAGTTAGAGATGAGATAAATAATGAAAACGCAATTTCGTATTATGGCAATGTTTGTCGGTGCTCTGGTGTCTGGCAGCGCATTATCTACGCCTTCACAGCCGGCCAGTTCGGCAATGACCGTGAATCCCGGCTCGAATGCGGGCACGCAAGGAACGGGCGGTCAGGTGGAATTTACCGGCTCCATTACCGACTCCTCCTGTAATGTTGATAGCACCAGCGCGAATCAAAGCGTCGATCTGGGAAAATGGGCGAGCAGCTATTTTACCGGCACGGGTTCAGAAACCACCAAAACCTCCTTTCATATCAAAGTCAAAGATTGTCCTTCCACCGTCACCACCGTCTCGGTGCTGTTTGACGGTACCCGCGATAGCAACAATAGCGATCTACTGGCGATTAACGGTACCGCAAAAGGGGTAGCGATTAAGCTGTATGAAGATGACAAATCGACGCCGGTTGAGCTTGGCGACGTTTCTCGCGGCCATAGCGTTACCGCCGGTGCCAGCGGCACCACTACCGGAACCGCCGATCTCGAATTCTTTGCTGACTATGTCTCGACCAGTGCGGTTACCGCGGGTTCTGCCAACGGTACAGCTAACTTCAATATGGTTTACAACTAATAAAATAAAAGCGGGTAACGCTACGGTTATTAAAGCTTGCCCGGGCCGGGCAAGGCGTTAGCTTCTGCCTGGCTGAAAGACGGGCGCTCTGGTTTATCCATATTTATTATCAGGCTTTGTTACTGATACCCGCTTTTATTATTCCCGGACGGTAATGATTATGAAACGAACGATCGCCGCGCTAGCCTTGTTAATATTATCCACTGCGGCCCACGCCGGTATTGTCATGGGAGGAACCCGGGTAATCTATCAGGAAGGGAAGCGAGAGGCCGCAATATCAGTTACTAATGCAGATAGCCATTCGCCTTATCTGGTGCAATCGTGGGTGGAAAATTATGCGGAGAATAATAAGAGCCGGGTGCCGTTTATCGTTACGCCGCCGTTATTCCGGCTCGATCCAGAACAGCAGAACGTGTTGCGTATTAATTTCATTGGCGCAACGCTGCCCGCGGATCGGGAATCGGTATTTTGGCTCAATGTAAAAAGTATTGCGCCAACGAAAAAAGATGAAGTGAATAAGCTACAGGTCAATATTAAATCAAAATTTAAGATCTTCTATCGCCCGAATGGCCTGACGGGTGACCCAGCCGATGCATGGCGCAAGCTGACGTTTAAAATTGACGGCTCACGGCTGGTAGCGCAAAACCCGACGCCCTATTTTGTTTCATTTTTTACCCTTTCGGTGGGCGGCAAGGAGATTACTGAACCCGGCATGATTGGACCCTTTAGCCAGCAAGAGTGGCCGATTCATCGCACCGGCATTATTAAGTGGCGCGCCATTAATGATTTCGGCGGGATGACGGATTTCGCGCAACAGTAATTTTGCTTCGTCTGGTCAGGATATTGTGAAAAATAACCCCTCTGGTATGACTTCCGGTTATACGGCGATCGCTGCGCCAACCGGCGGGATTTCATTATTAGCGACGGTGCCGACGGCGCTTTTCCTGCTTTGTCAAAGCGGCATCGCGCGGGCGGATGAGTACTTCGATCCGGCAGCATTAGAATTTGCCAATCCGCAGCAAAAGACCGCTGACTTACGCTATTTTGCAAAATCAGGCGGCCAGCAGCCGGGGACTTATTCAGTCAGCATTTGGGTGAATAATCAGGAAATAACCCGGGGCGAGGTGACGTTTATCGACAGCAACGGCGCGCTGCAGCCGCAGTTAACCCCGGCGCAGCTGGCGGAATATGGCGTGAACGTCAGCGCTTTTTCTGCCTTTCAATCGCTGCATGAGGGGCAAGCGTTCACCCACATCGAGCGCTACATTCCTGATGCCAGTAGCCGTTTCGATTTTGCCGATCAGCGCCTGATCTTAAGCATTCCCCAGGCGGCCATGAACGTCCAGAGCCGCGGATACGTGGATCCAGCGCGCTGGGACGACGGTATCCCGGCGGCGTTTGTTAACTACAACCTGACCGGGTCGCAAACCCGGCAGTCGGATGACAATAGCCAATCCAGCTATCTGAACCTACGCAGCGGGGTTAACCTTGGGGCCTGGCGCCTGCGCAACGTATCGTCGATGGAGTACGATCGCACCCGGCGCTGGAATTCGCAGAGCACCTGGCTACAGCGCGATGTGAAATCCCTCAAAAGCCTGCTGCGAATGGGCGATACCTTTACGACCGGCGACGTTTTTGACAGCGTGCAGTTTCGCGGTATTCAGCTAATGTCCGATGATGAAATGCTGCCGGACAGCCAGCGCGGCTTCGCTCCAACGATCCGCGGGATGGCGCATAGTAATGCCAAGGTGACGATATCCCAGCATGGCTACGTGATCTATGAAACGTTCGTCTCGCCGGGGGCGTTTGCAATAAACGATCTCTATCCGACGGCGCAAAGCGGCGACCTCGAAGTCCAGGTGAAAGAGAGCGACGGTTCGGTGCGAACCTTTACGCAACCTTTTTCAGCCGTACCGTTTATGCTGCGCGAAGGGCGGGTTAAATACAACCTGAGCGCCGGGCGCTTCCGTTCAGCGCAGCGCCAGGGGCAGTCGCCGACGTTTTTACAGGGCACGCTGTTTTATGGGCTACCGGCTGAATTCACGCTCTACGGCGGTAGCCAGCTGGCGCAGGATTACCAGGCGTGGGCGCTTGGCGTCGGGCGCGGTTTGGGCGAACTGGGGTCGATCGGAGGCGATGCGACGTGGGCAAACACCACAGCGCCGTCGGGAAAGCGCTCGGCAGGTCATTCGGTGCGCGTGCAGTATCAGAAGGATTTTGCCGGCACGGGGACTTCATTCAGTCTCGCCAGCTATCGCTACTCCTCCAGCGGCTACTATGACTTCAGCGAAGCGAATACGCTTGAAAGCCGCAACGGGCTGCTCGACAACAAGCGCAGCCGCGAAGAAATATCGCTTTCTCAGGCCTTTGGCGGTATCAGCAGCCTGGCGATATCCGCCTGGTCGCAGGAGTACTGGCACAGTCATAGCCGCGATGAAACGCTGCATCTCGGATTTTACAGCGCCTGGCGAGGCGTGACGTGGGGCGTGGGTTATTACTACACCCAATCATCCGATCGACAAAAAGCCGATCGTTCGTGGTCCTTTAATCTGAGCGTTCCGCTTTTCGGCCCGCTATCCGAGAGCGCGATCAGCTACAGCACGACCTCCGACAATAGCGGACGTACTTCGCAGCAGGCGTCGCTGTTCGGTTCGCTTCCACATCATCCCAATTTCTACTACTCCCTCCAGCAGGGCTACGTTAACGGCGGCCAGGGCAGTAACAGCAGCGCCGCACTGGATTACCACGGCGGGTACGGAACCGCGCAGCTCGGCTATCGCCACGATAGCGCCAGTCAGCAGCTTACCTGGGGCGCATCGGGCTCCGTTGTCGCCCATCCTCATGGCGTGACGCTCGGGCAGACCGTCGGCGAAAGCTTTGCCATCGTGCGTGCGCCGGGCGCTGCTGAGGTGGCGATTCAGAACGGCAGCAATGTGCATACCGACTGGCGAGGCTATGCGGTGGTGCCTTCGCTGACGGCCTATCGCAAAAACACCATTACACTTGATACCGAATCGCTGGCCGACGATGCCGATGTCGAACTTGAAGGACAGACGGTGATCCCCGGCGGCGGGGCGGTGGTGCAGGCGAACTACCAGACCCATATCGGCAGCCGCGTGCTGTTTACCCTCAGCGATAGTCACGGGCCGCTGCCGTTCGGCGCCAGCGTTCGCTTGCGGAAAGCTGAAGGCGATCCTGGCGGGGCCCCGGGCGGCATGGTGGCCGACGGCGGGCAGGTCTATCTGAGCGGCATTCCGCAGGAAGGGACGCTGGATGTCGCCTGGAATGCCGACAACATCTCACGGAGATGCGCGCTGCATTTCCATCTTACCGATACCGTACAGCAGAGGCAGAGTCCGGTTAAAACCGTCTCTGGCTTCTGCCAGTAGGTCTGCACAGAGGTGATTTTGCGCATAGTATCGTTTTTATTCCTGCTGATAGCGGGCATCTATAGCCACAGCGGCTGGGCGGAAACCTGCAAAGGGGATATCGGCCAGATGACCGTGAACGTCCAGAATATCAAGTACCTGCCCACGCTGCCGCTGAATACGCAGATGACCGGCGTGATGGCGGATAACGGCAGCGGGATTCATTTCTCCTGCGATCTTCAGGTGCCGAAAGCGGCGGCAAAGCGTCTGGTTTATCGGCAGCTAAAAATGGCCTCATCGCCGCTTTCCATCGGCGGTCAGCATGTGTTCCCCTCGGCGCTGGAGGGTATCGGATACTCACTGGGCTTCCAGTGCGGCGGCGGCGCGGTTCGCTTTATTGATGGCAGCCACGCGGCTGATAGTGCGGAATCCGTGACGGTGTGTGACAGCCAGGAGATGGCTAACCTGCTGAACCAGCAGCAGATTGTGGTGAAAGTCTTTGTGACGTTTTATAAGACCGGGGATGTCGCCCTGGTCAGCGGTAACCACGCTAACGTTCCGGCGCAGCCGCAGATTGGCGAACTGACGATCCAGCAGCAGGCCGACAGCCGCGCCGGTTTTGTCGCCAGCTCGCCGGTTACGCTCGATATGGCGGCGCTGAACGTCGATATCGGCAGCAGCGGTAGCTGTCAGGTTTCAACCACGAATATTCACGTTAGCCTGGGGACGGTGAATAAAGCGGAGTTCAAGGGTAAAAGCACCACCGGCGGCAGCGCGAAAAGCTTCTCCATACCGGTCTTTTGCTCCACGCCAACCGATATCCGCATAGGCTTTTTTGGCGTCACCTCACCAGGCGGCGGTACGGATACCCTCGCGTTAAGCAAAGCCAACGCCTCTGCGAGCGGGGTGGGCGTCAGGCTCACGTACGGCAATAACAGCGCCCCGGCGCCTGCGGCAGGGACCAGCGTCAAAATCAACGAGGCCAGCAATCTCCCGGTGCTAAAGCGGGTTAACGCCAGCAGCGCCGGCAGCGCGGAGAATATCAACTTCAACGCCCAGTACGTTCAGACCGATGATGCGGTGACCGCCGGCACCGCCAATAGCATGGTGACCTTTGCGCTGGAGTATAACTGACGATCGCAGGCGATTACGGCCCAACGCTTTCGCGTTGTAGCTCACAAAAAAGAGATGTCATAGGGATTTTTCGCGCGGCGAGCGGATCGGTACGCTATCAATGATCGAGAGATGAAGCGGCTGACCGGAAATACTTTGGTGCGGGAAATCGATCATGAAAATCACCTTTGGGGAGCTTAAACCCCTGTTGCAGGCGCAGCGAATTTTTGTCGGCGGGCAGAAGCTGGTCTGCGCCCACGCCTTTTACCGTGACGATCTGCCGATCGAGATACCGGAAAATTTAACCACCGAGGCGTATACCACCTACTGGGGGCGCTGCGGCGAACGGCTGGCCTCATTGGGCGCTTTTAGCTATACGCGAACCCTGCTGCCGGCGCTGATTAAAGTGGGGCGCTACACATCGATTGCCGACCGGTTACAGGTACTTGGCGATCGGCATCCCCTGGAGTGGGCCAGCGCCAGCCCGGTTTTTTATGCCCATCACTCCGGCGTGATGGCGACGCTGGCTGCCGATAGCGGCAGGCCCAACCAGTTTTACCCTTTTGAAAAAACTCCCCGACCGATAACCATCGGCAACGATGTCTGGATTGGCCAGAACGTCACTCTGGCGCAGGGCATTACTATTGGCGATGGCGCAGTTGTCGCCGCCAACGCGCTGGTGGTCAAAGATGTCGCGCCTTACGCCATTGTCGGCGGTAACCCGGCGAAAGTTATCCGCATGCGCTTTAGCGAGGCGATTATCGAGCAGCTGCTGGCGCTACGGTGGTGGCGTTTTTCCGCCCAGGATATTGCCGGCTGTCCGGTTAATCAGGTTGAGCGCTTTTGCGAGCAGCTCGCCGGGCAAGCGGCCGACGGAACGATCTCGCGTTTTTCGCCGCCGGTATTGACGGCATCCATGATTAAAGATTTTATGAACGATAAACAGAATCCGCTGCGCAGCGCAGGATAATCATAAAACGGTTCACATTTGAACAAGGATATAAAGATGAAGTTGAAGTCAGGTATTGCTTTCGTCATCGCTGCTGTCGCCTTCGGCGCCCAGGCGCGCGACATGAACAGCATTCAACAAAGCGGCGAACTTAAAGTCGGCGTACCGGGAGATTACGCGCCGCTGGCGTTTCATAATAAAGCCGGAGAACTGCTGGGATACGATGTTGATATGGCGAAGGATCTCGGCAAGCGGCTTGGGCTAAAGGTAAGCTTTGTGCCGACCAGCTGGCCAACGCTCTCTGCGGACCTGAAAGCGGATAAGTTTGATATTGCTATGGGCGGGGTGACGGAAACTGCGGCCCGGGCGAAGGAATTCGCCTTAAGCCAGCCGGTCGTGCCGAACGGCAAAATTGCGCTGGCTAACTGCGCGGCGGCGCCCGCTCTCGGCAGCCTGGAAAAAATCGACCAGCCAAACGTGAAGGTGGTAGTGAACCCGGGCGGCACCAATCAAAGCTTTGTGGATGAACATCTCAAGCAGGCGCAGATTATTCGTGTGAAAAATAACGTGGATAACCTTGAAGCGCTGCGGCAGAAAACGGCGGATATGATGGTAACCGACCTGATCGAAGGCGTGTATTACCAAAGCAATGAACCGGGCGTGTTTTGCGTGGCCAATGAGCAACCCTTCCCGGGCACCGCCAGCTTCAAAGTCTATATGATGAATAAAGATAACCCGCAGCTGCTGGAAAAGGTAAATCAGTGGCTGGATAGCCAGGACAAAAATGTGCTCAAACAGAAGTGGCGCATCCATGACCAGGTCAACCCATAAAACAACAAAGGTTTTCTATGGCGGGGTCAGCGGCAGAAAATCAGCGTTCCCGCTCTCCGCCAGCACATCGTGAAGCAGCCAGTCATGAAATACCTTCACTTCCGGGCGCATGGCCGCATGCCGGGGCGTCACGATATAGTAGGACCAGCTGAGGGGCCAGCGGTAGGCCGGATGTAGCTGAACGAGCTGACCGGTGGCGAGAAGCTGTTTTACCAGCGCCCGGCGGACAATGGCGACGCCGCGCCCGCTGAGCGCGGCCAGAATGACCGCCGACGTTGAGTTGATATGCAGCCCGCTATCGCGCGCCGCTGGGGCCTGAGCGGCCTGCAGAACCTCCTCCCAGGAAGGAAAACGGGCTCCCGGGTGCGGCGTATCATCGTGGATCAGCTTTTGCTGTGCCAGCCAGTCGCCGCAGGCGGATTTGCCCGCTGGAACGATCAGCGGGCTGCACACCAGCACTGCTTCTTCATCCATTAGCCAGGTTTTATCCACACCGGGCCAGTCGCCGCGACCGCAGCGGATGCCTAAATCCGCTTCGCCGTGGGCAACATCCATCAGCTTTTCCGTAACGTTGAGGCGCAGGTCGATGTTTTCATAGGCTTCGGAAAAGCGGTTTAACCGCTCCATCAGCCAGTTCATCATCAGCACCTGTGAGGCGGTGATCACTACCACGGAACGCGCCCGGCGACCGCGAAGTTTATTCAGCCCGCTTTCCAGCTTATCCAGCCCCTGAGTAATATCCTGCAGCGCCTCCTGCGCCTCGTTCACCAGAGTGAGACGCTCTTTACCGCTGCGGGTGCGGTGCAGCAGCGGATGGCCAACCCAATCCTCCAGCGCCCTAACCAGTTGCCCGACGGCGGCAGGCGTCACGCCCAGCTCTCGGGCCGCGCCGGTAAAGCTGCCGTGGCGGGCGGCGGCTTCAAAAGCGTGAAGCCATTTCAGTCGGTTAAGCGAGCGCATGCTGAATATCCATCAATGAATTTTGGCATGAGTATAATCCATCAAGATAGATTTTCTTTATTGTGACGCGATTTCTTCTCATTCGTCAGCGCGGCTCTGCAAAGGCATGCTTAGGTCATCCAAATCAAGCATAAAGAGGTTAATGATGAACACAGCGTTTGCCGGTAAAAAATTGTTAGTGGTTGGCGGAACCAGCGGTATGGGGCTGGCAACGGCCAGACGGGTTGTTGAACAGGGCGGTCAGGTCGTGCTGGTGGGCAATCGCCAGCAGAAGGCTGAGCAGGCCCGTCAGGCGCTGGCGGCTGAGGGTAACGTGGAGATCATCGTCGCTGACCTGATGAGCGAAGCGGGTATGGCGCGGGTTATGGAGAGCATCAACGCGAAACATCAGGATATCAGCCTGCTGGTTAACGCCGCTGGCGTTTTCTTCCCGAAGCCGTTCATCGAACATGAAATGGCCGATTACGATCGGTATATGAATCTCAACCGCGCGACCTTTTTTATCACCCGCGACGTGGTGCGCAATATGCTGGCCAATAATATCAAAGGCTCAATTGTGAATATTGGATCGATGTGGGCGCAGCAGGCGATTGGCGCAACGCCGTCGTCAGCCTACTCAATGGCAAAAGCGGGTCTGCATGCGTTGACCAAAAATCTGGCAATTGAGCTGGGCAGCAGCGGGATTCGCGTCAATGCGGTATCTCCGGCGGTAGTGCATACACCGATATATGAAGCCTTTCTACCTGAAGATGCTGTGAAGGATGTGATGAGTAGCTTCGACGGCTTCCATCCTATTGGCCGCGTCGGTACGCCTGACGATATCGCGCAAACCGTAGCGTTTCTGCTTAGCGATAGCACCCGCTGGGTGACCGGCGCGGTATGGGATATTGATGGCGGCGTGATGGCTGGTCGAAATGCCTGATTACGTTCATTATGTCATCCTGGGCGTTGGCATAACGAAAAATGAATTCAGGATAATGAAAATCTATGAGCGCTGAAATGACGTTGCCCGTCAGGCAGCAAAACCAGAATATTGTTCGCCTGGCGACGGCGCAGGCGCTGGCTGGGGCAAACTCGGTGGTGTTCTACGCTACCGGGGCGATTGTTGGCAACGCCATCGCGCCCTCTCCAACCCTGGCCACGCTGCCGATTACCATTTTTGTGCTGGGCATGGCGGCCTGTATTTTGCCGTTTGGCGCGCTGGCCAGAAGGCGCGGACGCAAAACGGTGTTTATGGTCGGGACCGGCGCCGGTATGTTGACGGGACTGCTGGCGGCGACGGCGGTGGTCATAAGTTCGTTCTGGCTATTCTGCATCGCGGCCTTTTTCGGCGGCGCCTATGCGGCGGTGGCGGTTTCCTTTCGCTTTGCCGCTACTGACGGCGTCAGCGGCGAACGGCGCGCGCGTGCGCTCTCCCTGGTGATGGGGGGCGGAGTGGCGGCAGGGGTCATCGGTCCGATGCTGGTGACCGGCACCATGAATCTTTGGCCGCCGCACACCTTTGCCATGACCTTTATTGCTCAGGGGCTGGTGGCAGCGGTATCGGCGTGGGTATTACTGGGAGTAAAAACCGCCGAACCGGCGGCGCAGGCGAAGTCCGGCGGGCGTCCGCTGGGCGAAATTGTGCGCCAGCCCGGGTTTTCCCGAACGGTATTTAGCGGCGCAATCGCCTACATGGTAATGAACTTCCTGATGACCGCCGCACCGCTTTCCATGCATATGCACGGCCTGTCGCAGCAGGCGTCGAATCTGGGTATCCAGTGGCACGTAATCGCCATGTACGGCCCCGGATTTTTCACCGGCAAATTGATCGCTCGTTTCGGCGCCCGGCGTATTAACGCTGCCGGGTTGATTCTGCTGGCGCTCTCGGTGATGGTTGGCCTGGCCGGTATTGATGTTATGCACTACTGGCTGTTGCTGATCCTGCTGGGCATCGGCTGGAATTTTGGTTTTACCGGCGCGTCGACGCAGATTATGGATTTCCACCGACCGGAAGAGAAAAACCAGGTGCAATCGCTGAACGATTTTATCGTTTTCGGCGTCATGATGATTGGCTCATTTTCCTCGGGCGCGTTGATGAACCTCTTCGGCTGGAACGCCGTATTGTGGGGATCGCTGGTCCCGGTTGTGGTTGCGCTGGCGCTGCTGCTGGTCGGCGAAAGGGCAGCGCGCAGGCGCTAACTTTGCTCAAGATAAACGCCTGCGCGCTGAACGTTTTGTTATCCGCGCGCAGCGCGTCAGACGATATCATCCACTACGCCGCCATCCACGCGCAGCGCCGCGCCTGACGTCGCCGAAGCCTGAGTCGAACAGACGTAAACCACCATACTGGCGACCTCTTCTACCGTGGCCGCGCGCTGAATCACCGAACTGGGGCGGTTTGCCATCACAAACTCTTTGGCCAACTGCTCCAGCGATTTGCCGGTTTTAGCGACTTCATCTTTCATCATCTCGGCAAAGCCATCCGAGAGGGTCGGTCCCGGCAGGACGCTGTTCACGGTGACGCCGCTGCCGGCAACATATTTCGCCAGCCCGCGGGCCAGCGATAGCTGAGCGGTTTTAGTGACCCCGTAGTGAATCATATCCGCCGGGATGTTGCGTGCCGATTCCGAAGCGATAAAAACCACCCGACCCCAGCCTTTCTGTACCATGGCCGGTAGCAGCGCGCGGGAAAGACGAACCCCGGACATCACGTTGGTTTGCCAGTATCTTTCCCAGGTTGCATCGTCGGTGGCATAGAAATCCTGCGGGCCATAAATACCCGCATTATTCACCAGTATGTCGACGCCGTTTACCGCTTGTATCAGCTGATTCACGCCTTCTGCGTCGCTCAGATCGGCTATCGCCGGTCGGGTCTTCGCGCCGGGAACCTCGCTCTGCAGGCGGGCAATGGCCGCATTCACGCTACGCTCGCTGCGGCCATTCACGATCGCTTCCGCGCCGCTTGCCGCCAGACCTTTGGCGATGGCGAAACCAATGCCGCCGGTGGAGGCGGTAACCAGTGCAACTTTCCCCGATAGATCAATATTCATGCTGCCAGCCTTATTTTTTATTGGACAGACCATTAAGCGTAGCAGCGGATATTATGCTTTTGACGTTTTCGGGCTTAATAACCACTCTGTTTGTTCACCCGGTTTTTCAGCGGCAGCGCCCGATGTAGCCGCTGGATGTTGTCCAGCAGCTGGCGGGCGATCGCCTCCGTCTGGGCGATGGAGGCCATATGCGGCGTAATTGCTACCTGCGGGTGTTGCCACAGCGGGTCTTCCTGGGGAAGAGGCTCGACGGGGAAGACGTCGAGCACCGCGCCGGATAACTTGCCGCTATCCAGCGCCCGGATCACGTCCTGGTTCACCATATGCTCGCCGCGGCCGCAGTTTATCAACGCCGCGCCGTTGGGGAGCCGATCCAGTAAAGGGTGGGCGAGGATACCTCGCGTCTGCTCGGTTAACGGCAGGACGTTGATAAGCACATCCAGCTGACCAAGAAATTCACCGGCCTGCGCGTCGCCGTGAAAGCAGCGCACGCCGGCAAGGGATTTCTCGCTACGCGCCCAGCCGGAAACCCGATACCCCATCCCGGCGAGCTGCGAGGCGATATAGCCGCCAATTTCACCGAGGCCCATGACGCCAACGTGGTAATCGGCCGCCGCGCGCTGCGGATACATCTTCCAGATGCGCTTGCGCTGGTGAGCCAGCGCCCGGTCAAAGCGGCGCTGAAACCACAGCACGCCCCACAGCGCGTATTCAAACATGCCGTGGCGAAAGTCATCGTCAACCACCCGGCAGAGCGGAACATCGCTGGCGAAAATGCTGGCCGGGAGATGATCGACGCCGGCGGACGCTGCCTGGATCAGCTTTAGCTGCGGCGATCGCGCCAGGATCTGCGGATCGGGAAACCAGCAGCAGGCGTATTGCGCCTCGCGAGCGGCGGGGTGGTCAGGCAGGACCGCTTTTGCCTGCGGAAATGGCGCGAAAGCGGCGCAAATCTCCTGGGCATATTGAGGATCGTTACAATCCACGACGATAGTGAACGGAGTCATAGGCGTTAACTCTTATAAGAAGTATCAAGACGGTCGAGGCGACGCAGCCACGCCTGCCACACCAGCTGGCGTTCATGTTCGACTCCCTTCAGCTGCTCGCAGGCGTGCTGGCTCAGGCGATCGGGGATCGTATGAATGGAGCCGAGCGAAGCCAGCTGCGCGGCGGCCATCTGGATTTCACAGGCGCGGTTCAGGTAATACATGATGTAAAACGCGTCGGCGACGGTGCGGCCGACCGACAGCAGGCCGTGGCTTTGCAGGATCAGGGCGATATTCTCGCCGAGCGAGCGCTGGATCCTCACGCGTTCATCGAGATCGAAGGCCACGCCTTCATAAGGATGATAACCGACGCGTTGATAAAACTCGGTGCTGATCTGGTTGAGCTGCAGCAGCCCTTCCGCACAGGCGGCGACTGCCATCCCCGGCAGCGTGTGGGTGTGGATCACGCAGTGGGCGTCTTCGCGAGCCATATGGACCGCGCTGTGGATTGTAAAGCCCGCCGAGTTTGCCGGTGCGCTGCCTTCGACGACTTTGCCCTGCATGTCGACCACGATTAAGTTGCTGGCCGTCACTTCATCAAACATCATGCCGAAGGGGTTAATCAAAAATCGCGGCTCGCCGTCGCCGGGCAGGCGAACGGAGAAGTGGGTATAGAGCGTGTCTTCCCAGCCGAACAGCGCCGCCAGACGATAGGCGCCCGCCAGCTGCTGGCGTAATTCCAGTTCAGTTGTCATTTATTACACTCCCATAAATTCACGAATGCGGGCCAGGGACGGTTCGGCGGCATCGCTGCGAATACGCTGCGGCGGCACATCGCTCTGCACGACGCCGTTTTCCATCATCACCACCCGATCAGAAATCGATAAGGCGAAGTCCATCTCGTGGGTCACGATCAGCATCGTCATGCCTTCACGGGCGAGGGACTGAATGACCTTGAGTACTTCGCCAACCAGCTCCGGGTCCAGCGCCGAGGTGGGTTCATCAAACAGCATGATGTCCGGTTTCAGCGCCAGGGCGCGGGCGATGGCCACGCGCTGCTGCTGACCGCCGGATAGTTGGTACGGGTATTTTTCGGCGTGCGCCAGCAGACCGACGCGATCCAGCAGCCAGAGCGCCTGCTCTCTGGCAGCGGGGCGGTCAAGGAGCTTGTGATAGAGCGGGGCGAGCATCACGTTATCCAGCACCGTACGATGAGGAAAGAGGTTGAAGCCCTGAAAGACCATGCCGATGCGGCGCACGCCCGCGCGCATTTGCTGTTTATCGATAATGGAGGCGCCCTTCAGATAATCTTCGCCGTAAAGAATGATCTCGCCGCCATCAATGCTTTCCAGAGCGTTGATGGTACGGATCAGGGTGGTTTTGCCGGAGCCGGACGGGCCGATGATGCTGATCACCTCGCCGTTTTCTACTTTCAGGTCAATCCCCTTCAGGACGTGGTGCTGGCCCCAGGATTTTTCGATACCCTGCAAATCGAGCGCCGGCGGGTTGCCGCGGGCGGACTGCGCTTTTGTTGTCTGCACCGGCGGCTTCAGGTTTTGACGCAGGGTTTCGCATTCCGTTTCATTGAGCGTTTGCGGACGTTTGCGCTGAATATCCAGCAGGTTTTCCAGCGCCCGGAAGAGCCAGGTAAAGGCCGTGACCACCATGACGTAATAGACCGCGACCGCCAGCAGCGTCTCCATTACGAGAAAATTCTGCGCGTACAGGCGCTGGCCGGTCAGCAGCAGTTCCGGCAGCGAAATAACCGACAGAATCGAGCTGAGCTTAATGATAGTGATATATTCGTTGATCAGCGTGGGCAGGGAGATACGAAACGCCTGCGGAATAATAATTAAGCGCTGAATTCCGATAAAGCTAAAGCTTAAGGCATGCCCGGCTTCGCTTTGCCCTTTAGCGACCGAAAGCAGGCCGCCGCGATGGATTTCCGCCATATAAGCCGCTTCGGTCACCGTCATCGATACCAGCCCGGCGATAAACGGAATGCCGAGCAGCGGCTGGGTGGCCGGAAACAGCTGCGGCAGGTTATAGACAAAGACCAGCAGCACCATCAGCGGTACGCTGCGAAAAAACCAAATATAGAGTTCGACGGGAACCTTCAGCCAGCGCGGGCCGGAGAGCTTAGCGCAGGCTAAAAGAAAACCTAATATCAGGCCAATAAACCAGGACAATGAACTGACGACAATGACGGTAATGCACGCCTGCCAGAATGCCCCAACGCTAAATAATGAGAAAAAATATCCCCAATCGAACTCCATAGCGACTCCCGTTTAATTATTGTATTAATTGATGCTTTCTAAGCTGTATTTCTTGATGATGGCGTCATATTTGCCGTTGGCTTTAAGGGTGGCTAACGTTGATTTAATGGCCTCGGCCAGCTCGGTATTGCCTTTGGCGACGTAGATCCCCAGCGGCAGCGGATAGACCAGACGATTTGAGCTAATGGCCAGGCGGCCGCGGCTTTTCTCGACGATAATTTGCGCCGCCGGGGCGATTTCTAACTGGGCGTTGATATTTTTCGACAGCAGGGCCTGGGAGGCTTCCGGCGCGGTGGGGAACTCCTGAACGCTAATCGCCGGTTTACCCTTTTTCAGGCAGTACTCGTCGGAGTGTTTTTTGAGACTGGAAACCCAGGCGGTACCCGCCTGCAGACCGACCTTCACGCCGCACAGCTCATCTTCGGTTTTGGGCTGAATGGTGCTGTTTTTCAGGGCAATAATTGATGCGCCGGACAGGGCGTAAGGAATCGCATCCGCCTGCTTCTGACGCTCGGGAGTCACGTACATTCCGGAAATCACCGCATCGTATTTTTTACCGATACCTAAAATCAGGCTGGTGAATTTCGTGTCGATAAGCTGCGGTTTGGCTTTCAGCTGTTCGGCGATCAGCGCTGCAAATTCCGGGTCGATGCCGACGATATTATTATTGCTGTCGTAGGACTCAAACGGCGGATAGGTCACCTCCATCCCGACCTTAAATACGCCCTCGGTCAGCAGCTCTGCGGCCTGAGTCAGCGGTGAAAAACAAGCGGTGACGGCGATGGTCAAAGCCACACGGCGCGAGAGTTTTTTTAGCGTTCTTTTCATCATTTATCCTCACGGGTTATTAACGGTTTTTTGCTGGGCTTGTTTTTTCAGATGGCCAAAGGTGTTGGTGCCGCGGGCGCGTTCGGGGAGCTGGAGCTCGCCGCGGGTGACTTTCTCGCGCAGGTAGCGATAGGTCTGTAACGCCTGGCTCCACATATGTTCACCAATGCTCAGTTCTTGATACTCGCTGGCTTCGCCCGCCTTAAGGAAGCCCGGCAGCGGGCGGATCAGCGTGTGGTAGTCGCAGGCGAAAAACAGCGGGAAGGAGTAACGTTCCTGCGGCACCTTACGTACGCGGTGTGCTGTTGCAACAAATGTGCCAGCGCTCAGCACTTCCAGCATGTCGCCGATATTGATCACGAAAGCCTCTTCTCCGGTCGCGTTCTTCAGCGGTGGGGCGTCGATCCAGACGCTATCTTCGTTCAACACTTCAAGGCCCGGCTGGTCGGCGAGCAGCAGAGTGAAGCACTCATAGTCGGTATGTGCACCAATACCGGGAACATCTTCGGCGCTGGCGTCAAAGGGGTAGTGGATCAGGCGCAGCTTTGACGGTGGGCAGGTGACCATCGACCTGAAATAACCTTCCGGCAGGCCAAGCGCCAGAGCGAAGGCGTCAAACAGGCGATGTCCAAGGGAGAAGACCGCGTCATACCAGGCCAGTACCCGGGATTGAAATTCGGGTATATCCGGCCATTCGTTGGCGCCAATCAGCGGCGTGTTAGCCACGACCAACGGGTGGTCGTCGGCGGCCTGGAAGCCGATATCAAACGCCTCTTTGCGATCCGGCTTGCCGGAGCCGTAAATCTCTTCGCCTTCGGGAACGTAGCCCTTATGGCTTTTCGACTGTCCGATGTAGTACGCCATCTTGCGCTCCATCGGCAGGGCAAAAATCTCTTTCGCCGCCGCGCGGATGCCGGCAATCAGCTCGGGCGCAATGCCGTGTCCGGTGATGTAGAAAAAGCCGACCTCGCGGGCCGCCTGACCGATGGCGTCGGCCACCGCCTGTCGTCGGGTGAGATCGGCGCAGGTCAGGTCGCTGATGTCGATGGTCGGTAATTCAGTAAAAGAACTTTTTGCAGCGGTCATCTCTTCCGTTCCTTATGCAGTTAGCGAGGTGAATTCGACAAAATGTTGCTGTTCACGCCGGGCCATCCAGGCGTTCAGCGACCAGAGATCGGCGACCGGAACGTTGGTAAACGGCAGGTGATGCAGATAGCCATCGGGGCCAAACTCCGGGGTCAGCGTGGTGTGCTGGTAGCCGCGCCGGCGCTGCGATTGCCAGATTTGCTCCCAGAAGCGCTGTTGAAACCGCAGGGCCGCCTGATATTCCGGCGCGGCCGGGTGTGGCACCTGCGGCCCCTGGTCGTATCCGGCGCGGGCCTGAATATGGTGGACCCGTTCGATAAAGGCGCTGAAGTCATCGCAAGGGTCATCCAGCAGGCGTTCGCTGACCACGATCCAGTGGCTGATATCGGCGGTAAAGCGCAGCTGCGGCAGCTGTTGAATAATCTCCAGCGTCAGCCACGGGCTATACAGCGAGGTGGCGCGATGGGTTTCAAAGCTACAGAGCAGCTCATACTCGGCGGCCAGTTCATGCGCTCTGCCGAGAAAATCCACCTGCTGCGCCAGCGGCCAGCGGTCGTTACCGGCCAGTAGATTGACGAAGCGCGGATTAAGCGCTTTTGCCGCCGCAAAACGTTCTTTTAAGCGCTCCAGATGCTGCGCGGGCGTCTCGGCCTGGGCCGGAATGACGCCGCCGCCGCTGAAGACAATGGCGATATACTGAAGCGCGGACGCTTCGAGGCGCCGGGCCAGCGTTCGCTGCTCTTCTGTCGTCAGCGGCAGTCGCGCTTCGATGCCGCAGCAGCCGACGCTCTGGAGTTCGCTAACCGTTTGCTGCCACGGGGTGGTGACGCCCCACAGCGTGCGAAAGACGTTAAGCTGCATGGTTTTTCCTCTATGGATATTTCACGCCCGGGAGAACGCAGAGCATTTCATACAGCAGGTTGGCGGCCAGCTGGGACGTGTTGCCGCTGACGTCATAGGGGGGCGAGACCTCGACCAGGTCGCAGCCAATCAGGTTCAGACCGCGGCAGCCGCGCACAATTTCCAGCGCCTGAATTGACGTCAGGCCGCCTACTTCCGGGGTTCCGGTGCCGGGGGCCCAGATCGGATCGAGGCTATCGATATCAAAACTGAGATAAACCGGGCCATCTCCCATTTGTTGACGCACTTCGGCCATCAGCGGGGCCAGGGATTTGTGCCAGCACTGCTCCGCCTGAACCAGACGAAAGCCCCGATCGACGCCCCACTGGAAGTCGCCGGCGGCGTAGCCCTGCGCGCGCTGGCCAATCTGGACGACGCGTTTAAGATCAAGCAGCCCCTCTTCGACGGCGCGGCGGAAGGTGGTGCCGTGGGCAATCTTTTCGCCGAACATCTCATCGTTGGTATCGGTGTGGGCGTCGACGTGAATCAGACCTACCGGACCGTGCTTTTTGGTCAACGCGCGCAGAATCGGCAGGGTAATGGTGTGATCGCCTCCGAGCGTCAGGGGGATAAGCGGAAAACTATTTAAACCGGTGTAGTAATCCTCGATAATCTGCACCGATTTGAGCAGACTATAGGTGTTAATCGGTACGTCGCCGATATCCGCCACCGACAGTGAATCAAAAGGCGCGGCGCCGGTAGCCATGTTGTACGGGCGAATCATCACCGATTCGGTACGAATATAGCGCGGTCCGTAGCGCGTTCCGGAACGCTGCGAGGTCCCGATATCCAGAGGGATGCCGACAAATGCGGCATCAAGCCCCTGTAAATCCTCAATAAATGGCAGGCGCATCATCGTGGCGCGGCCGCCAAAACGCGGCATCTCATTGCCACCCTGCGGTTGATGAAAGACGTTATCCATTTCTGCTCCTGAATCTGATATTCAAAACTCAACAGCAGGGATAGTGCGCAAGATGTGCTGGACTTTAAATCGTCCGCCGCAAATACTTAGTTCATTTATCAGTGAACTAAACGCCATGCTTAACGACGCGACGCTAAACATTCGACAGCTCCAGGTTTTTGAGGCGGTGGCCCGCCTTGAGAGCTATGGCCGGGCCCAGCAGGAGCTGGGGATTTCCGTTTCCGCGATCAGCAACGCGATGTCGCAGCTGGAGGGCCAGCTGGGCTTTAGCCTGTGCCAGCGCGGACGCGGCGGCTTTGCGTTAACGGAGAAAGGGCAGCATTTTTTACAGCAGGCGATCCGCGTGCTGAGCGAACTGAACGAGCTGGAGCGCCAGTCGGCGCTGCTGAAAGGCGAGCATAGCGGCACGATTTGCATCTCAACGCTTGACTCCATCGAAACGGAAACCGCGCTGTCGCTGCCGGTGGTGCTGCGCAGCTTTAGCGATAAGTTTCCTAACGTACACATCAAGCTGATTATTCGCACCCCGGCGGAACAGCTGAACGGAGTACTGAATAACCATATCGATCTCGCCATCGGTAGCTACAATTCGCGGGTGCATAACATCATCAGCGAACCGCTCTACCGCGAGCAGCACTGGCTCTACTGCAGCGACCTGCATCCGATGTTCTTTAGTCGCCAGCTCGATAAAGATCTCATCAGCCAGTGTCCACTGGTGACGCGCAGCTACTGGAATACCAGCGATCTGCGGCGGCGCGGGTTCAGCAAGGGCAGCGCCACGGTTGAAACCGTCGATGCGCAGCTGCTGTTGATCCTGTCCGGGAAATACATCGGCTATCTTCCAGAACACTACGCCTGGCCGTGGATTAAAGAGAATCGCCTGCGCGTGCTGCTACCCAATGAGTTTGGCTTTCAATCTCCCTTCTCGGCGATCTGCAAGCGCGGGCGCAGCAATGAACCTTATCTCAAGGAGTTTCGCAATCTTCTGAAGAAGAATACCGTAGCCAGGCCGAAGTGGAGTGCATGAGTTTAGTAATGAATGAGAAACAGCTTATGCCTGATTTTATTGGGAAATAGACCGCTTAATATCAGGCATATAGCAGACGGCACATCATTAACTATATGTTATTAAGAAAAAAATCAGATAAAAATATCGCCTGGTTCCAGGATAATTCCCACTCTGCAATTGGTCAAGAAATAACCTTTTTATGTGTTTTTTCTGAATTACGAGTAAATCCAACCTGTAACGTTGTTTGTTAATTTTTTTTCTGCTGGAATCGAGAAATATATTTTTTGTGCACTATTTTTCTAATGGATGGGAAAATGATAAGAAATAGCTTATTGGCATTGGTGTGTATTTCTGTGGGTGTATTGCAGGGGTGTACTAATATTAAAAAAACAGATAGCGCACTAATAAAGAAAGATGTGAGTCAAACCGAACAGCCTGCACAAGTTCCTGCTTTACAGCAGTGTATCCAGGATGCGGATGCTTTAGTTAAGCTGGATAACAAGTTCCAGAAAGATTCAAGTGAACTCTATGGCTTAATTAACGACGCTAAGTTTTATGCCTCTGTTTCGGGGCAAACCTCAGCCAGCGTAAAATCAACCATTACCCCGCTTTTTGAATATAAGATAAATGATAAGTGTAATAGTATTTCTCAGAAATTAATCAAAGAGTTCGAAACCCGCGCCCGGAAAGCCGATCTTAAAGATGGGCTGACCAGATGATGAGCCTTAAGGGGAAACTGAAATTATACGATCTCAGAGGTCTTGCGATTGTATTTGCTCTCTCTACCCTTTTTGTCATGCTCCCTGCTCGTTCCGAGGGGGGAGACTTCCTTGATAATATCAAGAAACTTGAAATTAAGAATCCGCCGGCCTCAGGCGCCGCTAGCGCGGAGTCGGCCTCGTCTAAACTGAATAACGAGAGCCGTGATAAAAAAATGCCGCCGAAGCAGGATGGCGTCAGCAAAAGAATAAATCAGAGCAATAAAACGCAAAGTACGATTAACGCTCTGCGCAAACAGAATGCGGAGCTGAGCGCGGCAGCCAAAACGGCGGAGAAAAAACTCGCTGAAACAACGCGCGAACTGTCGGCGCAGATCGCCGCGCTGAAGGCACAGAGTAGCCAGGGTGTACAGAAAGAGAGTGGCGATCCTGCCGCGGTGAGCGCGCTGACTAAAAAGAACCTCGAACTGGCCGCCACTGCCGAAGCGGTGCAGCAAAAGCTGGATGAGACCACCCGCACGCTGTCGGCGCAGATTGCGGCGTTAAAGGCGCAGCGTGCACAGGACGAAAACGGGCATAAGAGTACTCTTGAAGCACTGCGCAAAAAGAACGCTGAACTGAACTCCGCTGCCGAAGCGGCGCAGAAAAAGCTGGATGATACGACCCGCACGCTGTCGGTGCAGATCGCCGCGTTGAAAACTCAGAAAGGGCAAAGTGAGAACGCTCAGAAATCAACGATAGACACGCTGATGGGCAAGAACCTTGAACTGAGCGCTGCCGCCGCAATGGCGCAGAAAAAGTTGGATGAGACCACTGGCACACTATCAGCGCAGATTGCCGCGCTGCAAAAGCAGAACGCCCAGGGCGAAAGCCAGCAGAAATCCGCGCTCGACGCGCTGAACAAAAAGAATGCTGAGCTGAGCGCCGCTGCCGAAGCGGCGCAGAAAAAGCTGGATGAGACCACCCGCACGCTGTCGGCGCAGATTGCCGCGCTGCAAAAGCAGAACGCCCAGGATAAAAGCCAGCAGAAATCCGCGCTCGACGCGCTGAACAAAAAGAATGGCGAGCTGAGCGCCGCAGCCGAAGCGGCGCAGAAAAAGCTGGATGAGACCACCCGCACGCTGTCGGCGCAGATCGCCGCGCTGCAAAAGCAGAACACCCAGGGCGAAAGTCAGCACAAATCCGCGCTCGACGCGCTGAGCAAAAAAAATGCTGAGCTGAGCGCCGCAGCCGAAGCGGCGCAGAAAAAATATGCTGAGTCAGTTGCTGCTTTGAACAATCAAAATCAGAAATTACAGTCTGCCCTTGATAGCCAGGCCATAAAGGAAAGTGAGTTAAAGCTTACTGATAAAAGCATTAAAAATGCCTACGCACTCGGCGTTTTCTATCTGACTCAGGCGCTATCGGATGTGAATAAAATGGCTGACAATGATGTGAAGCTGTCGCCTTCGGCGCTGGTTTCAGGCTTTAACGATGCTTACCATAAAAAGCTGAAAATCAAAGAAGGTGAAATAGAAACCATCGTTAACACTCTTAATGAACAAATGTCATCTAAGTACGTTGATATTGAAAAAAGAATCATGGCCAAAATTAAAAATAAAAAATATGAGGTTTTGCCTAATGGTGTCTATTTCGTGATTGATAAACAAGGGAAGCAAGCTTACAAGCAGAATGAGTCCTTATCCCTGAATATACTGGAGAAAAAGCTTGATGGTACCCCGATACTCAATACGATGAATTCCAGGATGATATACGACAAACAAATCGATCCCCTGATGGCCAAAGTTTTAACTGCGGGCTTAAAAGGCGGCGCGGTCACGCTATATGGTCAGGCTGGTTCGCTGTACAGCACGACGCCCGCTGACATAAATCCTGATACGTTAATCTCAATTACCTTTGAACTCATTCCCTGATCGTCGATAGCGGGCACCGGCAGATTGGCGCATTCGCAGGGTGGCAGGCCGAATACGTAAGATTCATACCCGTAACCGATATAAGACTGTAGCCCGAAAGCGCGCCGGTGAGGATCCCGGCGAAGACCCCCATCTTAAGCACCTGGCCGCCCAGCACCATGCTCTGGCCGGCTGCTTTCATCTGTTCCGGCGCCGCGAGCTGGCCCTGCAGCTGCAGTGTGATATTCATGGCGTTGATAAAGACGATAAACGTCACCAGGCCAATGAGCGCCGCGTAGCCTTTATCGCGGGCGGCCAGGCCTACGGGGATCCCAACGGCGAAGATCAGCGCCAGGTTCACCAGTACCGATACCGCTGATTTAGCAATGAGCTGGCCGATATTCTGAATAAAAGGATGGCCGAGCAAGGGCAGATATTTCGCAAGGTTGCCGTCGCCCAACACGTTGCCAAAAGCGATAAACAGACCCACTATCGGCAAGATAAGTACCGGCCCATAGAGGGATTTTCCAAAGTTTTGTAGGGCGTTCACAGCTTATTTCATGGTTATCTCTCTTATAGAACTGCGCACAGGGTGCGTCACAGGCATAAAACTAGCGGGATGAAGGGGCGGTAAGCTATTTATCTTATTGTTTTAAAAACAAATGATGCGGAAAGTAGCATGTGACCTTCCGCGGTGTGAACAAGGTAACAGCAGATTAATCAGAGAAATTTTTGTCGGGATAGAGGTATGTGAGTATGACAAGCTGAAAGTAGGGGGAATTAATGAGCGGATTGTATGTTTAAAACAAAAATCTGCTCATCATCCTCCGTGCAGGAACAGGAAAATCCGAGTTTGTTCAGTAAATTTATTGAGGGAAGATTATCTGCCACAACGCCGGCTTTTACGGCTAAAAAACCTTGCTGCTTACACCAGTCAATGACCGCCATCGCAGTTTCAAGGGCGTAACCCTGACCTGCATACCGTGGGCTAACGGTGTAGCCAAGCCAGATGGTCTCGTTTTCTTGTTTTAAGTAGAGATCGCCAATCAAAGTCCCGGTCGCGGTATCGATCGCCGCGAGCTGCATGCCCTGCGTAAGAGAAGCGTTTCCCAGCAACGCCTCGGCATAAGCTTCCTTTGTCAGGCCCTTAAACCCCTGGTACTGCATCCATTCGGCATCGTTGCGATATGCCATAAAAGGCTCGATATCATCGGCGTTAAACGGTCGTATCACGCAGCGTTTTGAGTAAATATTCAAAATTGATCCTGTGAAAATGGGGCGTGTAACGTCTTTTTCGCCATCCTGCGACGTCAAGCCCGTGCAATGCCGATGAGTGCCAGAGAGCATAATCGAATCTCAACTCATGATTGTCTTTTATTTGCGTCAATAAATGCAATGTGAAGCCATCCCTTTTCATCCGGAAACGGAAGGTAGACGAATACAGGATTGAGAAGCAGGCCGCCACCAGGCTACTCATCAGGGGCGGATCAATGTGGTCTCCGGTCCGGAGCATGCTGAACCGCTGCAGTAACGAGTGTCGCGGCCACTTGTGGTGCGGAAACAGGCAGGATGAACAGCGGGGAAGTATGCAACCAGCGTTACTGGTAAGGATTTCGAAATAAAAGAGCGAATGTGGCGAACGGCCAGAGCATAAACCCGCTGAATTTGATGATTAGCTCAAGGCCATCCCCAACAGGAAAACGTAGTGCGCTTTAATGAGAATGTCTGATTTTATCTCATTGAATAAAAAGTGTTTTTTTCTGACGCACAGGCTTAGTTTTAGGTTCCACAAAAACACTAAAGCTTTATGAGGTGCCTGACAAGGTGCCTAAAAGGTTCAGATTTGATTAGTTGGCATCTGACTTCGCGGGACAAATTGAGGGCACAAAAAAGCCCGCAGGGCTTGCGCCGTGCGGGCTCTTAGGACTTCATCGGATGACTCTGGTAATCACCGATGGAGAATTTTGGGCTGGCGTCCCTGTAACTAGATATCTATTTGATTGAATTTTCTAGATAACTGTTGTTTCTGACTTTACCTTTGGTTCTATAAAGGAACCATAAATCGTAACGGCATGAACCCCTGAAAATAGTCCGTTGGCAAACTGTATCAAAAAATATCAAACCTCTTGGTTCAACTTCCTGATGTCATCTGAACTCATTTCATTGGTCTTCCTTTAACATGTCGATTACGTTAGCTACATACATTAAGTCTTCCGCCTGTTGGAGATTGTTATGAAAAACTGGTCAGTTGAGCATACGAGAGAAGTGAAGAAGTGGCTGGATATAGATACATATCGAGGATTCGAAGAGCTTCCGCTCATGCAGCTTTATCATGAACTACTTGCAAGAACCTTGTTCTTCAAACCTTTCCATGAAGAATTTGAAGCGAAGGCCGTAAGCCTCTACATCGACAGGATCTTCAATGGAAATCCCTTTCTCATCACAGAAAAGCATTTAGGTTATCTCACAAGAGAGGACACATTGTATCAGCCCCCGCACTTTTTTCTCACAACCACCGAACGACTGGCACAGTTGAGCATCATTGGACTGCGAAATTCACTGTTCTTTTGGGATGGGAGTGATGAGTATTCGGTTAACCGTGAATTCCTCGATAGCCCTGTATCGGAAGTTTTGCCAAAATTGTTCAGGGATACGGTCATGGTCGAAATCGACCTGGTAAATGGAACAGATGAAGAGATTGCTGAATCCCTGAAGGCTGCACTTCCACAATGGCGTAAAGTACGGGGCATTGAAGCCGATACATCTGATTCGATCAGGTTTGGCTATGGAACCATCAAGAAAATCATCAACTACAGACTCATACCCATGATTGACATCCTTGTATGGTCTACTCTGCACAAGGTTCGCATATCAGAAGATCGACTTTCACGCCTCCTTTACACCGACGATGATGATGAAGAACAGACCCGCCTCAATCACCAAATTCGGGACACAGACAGACCACTGGCGATAAAAGCAGCCAGTATACCTTTCATCCGTCAGTTCCATCTGTTCATCAACAAAAACAGTCATCTCAAAAACATCAGAGTTTCAGACGTGATGAAAATCGCGGATTCTGATAAAGACTGATATCCATACCCTTGGCGATCTGAAGGTCGCTCTTTTTGCTGGTGATTCAATCGTATATTCATTTCCGTCAACATAGATGAGGGAAATACCATGAATCAGCCATGCACACGTCTTATCCGCCTGTCAGAAGTGATGAATAAAACCGGATTTGGTAAGGCTTGGATTTATCGTCTTATCAGCCAAAATCGGTTTCCACAGCCTGTAAAGATCGGTATTCGTGCTATTGCTTTTATCGAAAGCGAAATCGATGAATGGATTCAATTAACTATAGAGAATTCAAGAAAGCATGTTGCTTAAGAGGAATGTTGCTACATCGATCTTTTAACTTTTAATAATATTAAGAAAATAAATTTATAGGCCTTATAAGTTCAATGACTGAGTTTCAAAAAAAACGAGGTTTTGTAAAGTTTAAATCTAAAAAATTACTATATTTAACGGAATTCTTTACTTTTTTTCTGGCAGAGCTTTTGCTATAAGGTTTAGAGATGGTTTTCTTAATATCGGGTATGGATACATACAACTAGCCGTACCTGTTTATTTGACGTCAAATAAATTTTTTCAAGCCATTAATATATATACCAAATAAACTAAAGTCATTGTAAAAAATTTGAATTATTTTGAATTGGAATATATTTAATAAGTGAGAGTGATATTAATTTGTAAAGAATGAGGTCAAAATGGGATATAAAGTAAAGAAATTCATCATGAGTAATGGGGAGCGAGGATGCCTGATCCTTAATAAAAATAGTAATTTACCAGCTTACTATCAAAATCTATTTCTTACTACAGACATAAGAAATAGAGGCGCAACCGCCTCAACTATGGAAATAGTTGCAACTAACTTACTAATTTTTAGTAATTTCTTAGATAGTAGGAAAATTAATATAGTTGAGAGAATTGAGCTTAAAAAGTATCTCAGTATTGCAGAAATAGATGATCTGGTAAGATATGCGAAACAAAGATTCGATAGACAAAAAATTATAAATATAAAATCAGCAAGTAATAAGTTTATTGCGAAGAGAACCTTTAGTTATAGAGTACACGTTTTTTCACGCTACCTTAAGTGGTTATGTGGATTAGTTCATTCGTCAAAGGGGATTCATGCAAAGTATGAAGTAGAAGTATTTATTGAAAGTATCAGAGCACATATTCCAAGAAACAGTTCATTGAATATGAATGAAATATCTGAAAAATCGTTAAACGAAGAAGAGATCAATGTGCTTTTCCGTCTATTGGAAATTGGCGGGATTGAAAACCCTTTCCATAAGGAAGTACAGGTCAGGAACAGACTAATATTTACCTTGCTCTTAAATTTAGGTTTAAGGGCTGGAGAGTTGCTCAATCTTAAAATAGATGATTTTGATCTCAGAGACAACACTTTAAGTGTAGTCAGAAGACATGATTCAAAAGAAGATGGAAGATCTTATCAACCATTAGTAAAGACTGGAGAAAGGGTTATTCCGTTATCTGATGAGTTAGCCAGTGAAATTTTTGATTACATAAGCAATAGCAGGGAAAAAATGACAAAAAGGAAAAAGCATAATTTCTTATTGGTGGCTCATTGCACCGGAAAAAACGCAGGAGAACCCTTAAGCATTTCAGCTTATGAGAAGGTGATATCAACACTGAAACGAGCAAGTCCAAAGCTATATAATCTTTCAGGTCATAGGTTAAGGCACTCTTGGAATTATATGTATTCTAAAGGAATAGAAGGCGCTGAATTAGAATATAGTAGAAGGAAAGATTTAAGGAATTATCTAATGGGTTGGTCAAAGGAGTCAATCATGTGTGATAGATACAATTTTAAATATATATCCCAACAAGAGAAGGATGTCGTCCTAAAGGTCTATAAATCAGTAAGTAAAATAATTAGTGGGGTTTAATGTGGAAATCAAATGTATTGAAAGTGAGCAATTTTTTTTTGCTAAGATGAATAGATATAGTTTCAAACTGTCAGATAAGAAATGGCAACTTGATAAAGAAAACTGCGTATACCCTCATAAAGTTGTAGATATAATGCCTACAAAAATGAAACTTAGCTACTTAAAAACATTAGCTTACTATGCGTCTGAATATAGTTCTTTTTATATACAAAATATTAACACTCTATTTTATAAGTGGTTTGGTGCAATAACCATCGATACTATTGATGACAAAGCAATATATCAATTGAATGTTTATTTAGGTTCAGAAAGAAACTACAAACTAAACTTAATTAAGGCTTTCATCATTAAATGGAAAAATCTCAATTACCCTGGGGTAGAAGCGACTGCCATTAGAATGCTGGAGAAAATAAAAATCATTCCAAACCAAACAGGAGATGCAGTTAAAAGACGAGATCCAAATAAAGGACCTTTAACTGAAACGGAATTCAATAACATCATTAACGCCGTTGGAAAATTTTATCATGAGAAGAAAATTCAATGCTTTTTGTATTGTTATATCCTTTTGCTGGCAATAACAGGAAGAAGGCCATTACAATTAATATCTCTAAAAGCTAAAGATCTCATTAAAAATGAGAGAGGGTGCTTTTTGAATGTACCAAAAGTAAAACAAAGAAAATGTTTCAGAAAAGAATTTAACATGGTTATGATAGAACCGTTCTTATATGACAGCTTATCAATGCTAATTAATAAAAATCAGGCGTTTGTTGAAGATAAATTCAGTGTTGGGATTAGTAACTATAGAGGCGAATTACCAATCTTCATGAATTTAGATAAGATTACGGAAACAAAAAGGATTGAGGATTTTTTATCTGATTTAACAACAGATTTTTTCCATATGAAAAATTCAGTTATGTCAAAACTATTAAAACACTTTCCGTCAAAATTCGATGTTAGGTCAGAAAGGACTAACAGCTATATAGAACTTAATGCTAGAAGATTCAGATATACGTTAGGAAGTCGACTGGCTAACGAAGGAGCCTCAATTGAGGTGATTGCTAAAGCGTTAGATCATAAATCAGTAAACTCTTCTATGATATATATAAAAAATAATCCTGACAACGTTTATGACATCGATAAGAGACTAAATGCGTTTTTTAACCCCTTATCTAATATACTTATGGGCATAGAGATTGAAGAAAACAAGAACTTTTTTATCAAGTATGTTTCAGATGCATTTTTCTTATTAGAAGATACGAAAGAGGATTTGAAATGTTTAACGTGTAAAAAATTCAATCCCTGGAGAGCATTATGAACAATATATTTATTTTTGAACCAAGCAATAAAAACAACCCTCACGATAATGTTATTAAGTTCATCGAGTTTTGTAAGAGTACTATTTCTAATAATAATTTAACAACTTCTTGGGAAAGCAATAAATGGAAAGGTTTATATAGGTTTACTAAGTTTAACTCAAAAAACAACCTAAACAGCAAAGAATGCTTAGATGATAGCTTTATTAATTTTGCTAAAGCATATATGTTGCATGTGCATTCATTCAATAAATCTAAGACGAAACACTCAACATTATCAATGTTGAAGATTGTCGAATTCGTTTTACTTAAAATCAATATGGAAGCTAATGTAAACTATTGCAACAATTCAATCTTTGATGAATGCATAAGGATAGCCTCTGAAAAGTATTCTACAGCACATGCATTTGCTATTGGGAAAGAACTTGAGAAATTGAGTTCATTTTTAAATGATAATAGGATGACTAACTCATTTTATTTATTTTGGGTAAATCCAATTAGGTATAGGATTACTCAGTCTTGGACTGGTTATGATTCTTCACTGGAAGGCCATTCTAGATTGCCTGATATCAAATCAGTTATTGCGATTGCTGAGATTTTTTCAAAGCGGGATGAACAATTATCGTCAAGAGATATATTTACTACATCTGTGCTTGCTTTACTTATGTGTGCACCGAGTAGGATATCGGAAATTTTAGCTTTGCCAGCGGATTGTGAAATCACAGAATGTGATGGAAAGGGCATTCAAAGATACGGTTTAAGATTTTTTTCAGCAAAAGGGTATGAAGGCAATATAAAATGGATTCCAACTTTAATGATACCTGTAGCAAAAAAGGCTATTAGCAGATTAAAAGAATTATCAAGTCAAGCGAGGTTATTGGCTGCTGAAATTCAAAAGAATTACTCTAATTCAACGATGGAAACCCTTAAAGAAAATATACCTCCTAATCTCTTTTGGTATGATAGAGAGAAGAAAATCAAATATTCTAATGCGCTTTGCTTGTTAACTGAAGGACAGTTAAATCAAAATAAAAAGGAAATGTCAGATAAATTATTCAGACCTACAACGAATTTTTTTAAAACTGATATCGTTGATTCTGATTATATAAAAGGGTATTTTAATGTTTTTAAAAGACATGGTTATATAAATGAAGATGGTAGCCCATATTTGCTAAGAACACATCAATTGAGGCATCTTCTCAACACATTTGCTCAAATAAATGGTATGGATGAGTTTAGTATTGCTCGCTGGTCTGGACGTAAGCTTATTTCTCAAAATGTTTCTTATGACCACAGATCGCATCTTCAAATGTCTAAAGCAATTAGAGAACAAAAGTTATCAGTGTGTGTTAACGAGCACAGAATAAAGGAGGCTCCAGTAGTTGATCTTAATGAGTTTGAATCACTTAGTAGTGGCGCAGTACTTGTATCAAAACATGGCTACTGCAAGCACTCATATGCGTTTAAGCCGTGTGAACATTATCCGATTGAGAATTCTGGTTTAGATAACGAAACGATTTCAAACATTCACGATAAAATTTTAAAAAGAACACTATATGATAAAAATGATGGGAACATAAATGCTGATAGATGGTATGAATTCCATAAGAGAATAAAAAAAGGAGAATAAATGGCTAAGCATATAAATGGTTATTATGAGAAGAAGATTGTAGATGTTATTAACACATGGTCTATAGATGAAAAACTAACTTGGGATGCTTTGTGCGACAGGTTAGTAAGGATTATTGGGAAAAGACCATCAAGACAATCCTTAAGTAGTCATGTAAGGATTGCAGAAAGCTTCAGTGTAAAAAAAGCCACTATCAAATCTGGTGCAATACACACTGTAAAACCTGCTAATTTAAAAGTGGCTTCTCAACGAATTAGAAGACTTGAAGCAGAAAATGAAGCTTTGAAAGCATTAAATGAACGCTATTTAGAGCAGTTCAAAGTATGGCTTTATAATGCTCACCTTAAACAAATAACGATTGAAGAACTTAATAATCCATTACCTGCAAAATACCTTTAATAGAATTGATAGGTTTTAGCTATTGACATGGTAAAATATTATGTTATTTATTTTCTTGTCAGGACGACAAAATTTCACTATTGCAAGGATGCATATTATGGATAACACAAATATTAACTTGATGGAAAGGTATTTACTTCTGCTTGATCGATTCGTTGATAAACTCGCTGAATCAGGTTTCTCAGAGCAACGAATTATAGAACAATCATATCTTTTTTGTGTAGGATTTTATATCAAATACCAAAGTGGTATCGAAAAAATGACCTTCTCCAACAGGGAGGTTGTTTTAACCTTTCTGCTACTTTCTTATTATAGTCATATAAATAAACTGGATGATGATTTGATCAACAAAGAGCGTATGAAAAATGTATGTTCTTCATTGATTAACTTTATAGTCAGTAATGGTAGCCGAACAGAGAAAGTCTATGCTAATGAGAAAAGGAAATATGAGGCTTCGACCCTAAAAAGATCGTTATCCATCAAAGAGAAGAAAAGAAAATATGGGTTGTGATTATTTTAAAAGCCCGTAGTAGGAATCTACGGGCTAACTCTTTGTTGCTTATTATTTTTATTTTTTTACTAAATCGATAAGATTTCTGATTTCATGATCAAATCTAGCGCTTCTTCTTTTAATCCATTTGATACAAACGAAGCTTCCGATCCTTGATAGGAAATATGTGAGCCACATATACTTGTGCTCATCCCACACATATCCATCTTTGAATCCCACAAGCAATGAGCAAAATGCAATGAAAGAAGCCAAACAAAGCAAAGTGAAGAGAATATAAAACCACTTCGGAACTGGCATTACTCTGAAGAAAGATGCTGTCGAAGCATTATGAGATAGCATTGTCAGAAAAGCTGGAATAATGACGGTTTTCCTGTTTAAGTTTACTTTATATTCACCCGTGTTTGAATTAATAATGAGCGCATCGGCATATACGACACAGGAGTTATCGTTGCTATACTTTCGAAGCTCGTATAGACGAATCCTGTGTGAGTTCCTGACCGCGATACCATAGGCTGAAATCTGCTTTTCATCGCCATCATTTGTTTTTACCAAGATCTGAGCATTTGTTGGGTTGGAACTGATGACAGTCGCAGAGAAAATTTCCGCAAACTCGAAAGTTTCACCAAACAGATCAAACTTTGGGGCTGTAATCTCTGCTTTCCGACGATCAGAAAGACCAACGTTGACTTCTTCATTGCGGCGTTTCGTGGTGGAGATGCTCATACAAGTTCCTTTGTGTTAGATGTTAAATTCATATTCGATGTATGAAGAAATCAGGGACTACAGATGAGATGGTATCTGCCATTTCAAAACCTGCATGTTAGTTGAATACGTAAATAGGCTAGTTAAATCAGTCTGTTATATTCTTTGATGTGAAATCACATTTTGACTGGGTTTACAGGAAAGGCAAATCACTTGTACCGATCGATTAAAGATTAATGATAGACATTGACTATCAACGCCAGATTATCGATCGGTATAAACGATCAACTCATTGGTCTGTACCTATCAAAAAAGGCTTGCTAGCCCTACATTGAAAGCGAAGCTCTGTGCGATTTATGTGGTGTTTCAATGGCAGTTTTGGGGGGTGATGATGTTATCTCTATCATTCTCACGCCAGTGATGGTTTTGTGTTTTCGAGGACGTTTGAGGGTTGGGATTTTGAGGTTTTTCAACATACGATAAATTGCATCTAGGTAGGGGATGTATTCCAACCACCTGAACGTTGACACTGCATCGCTTCGCTTGGGCGCTACTTTTAACGCTTCGGTTGCTATCACTTCTTTGTTAGTTGCAACAGCTTCTGGGAGAAGCGCTTCGACAGAAGAGATAGAGTATTCGTCCTGACCAGCAGCTCGTTTATCGAGGATAAGTGCTTCTATGGGGCGGTTAAAGTATTCTGTCGTGGTTTCAGGAGCATCTGTAGTTATGGCCATATCATGAGTTGCACTAACAGATGTTTCTCTGACAGATGATTTCAGTTTAAACAGGAAAGCATTATCACGTTCCTGTTGGTAGTCGATTCTGCTTTGCAAGGCAGACCAGAAATACCCTTTTCCCAATTGAGATGCTTTGAAAGCAATTCCGTTGTATTCGAATGAGAAGCCGTTCATGCGTCCGGTAGAAGCGATGTTCGGGATTGCTCTGATGTTTTGTGCGGCAAGCTGATGCACAAACTCAGTGGTTGACGGTTTATCGGCAAGGAATACTTCCAGAGCGTTTTGGATGATGGTTTTCGGGCATAGCTCACCAGTCCTTTTCTCCATCATCAGTTCATTACGGGATTTTTTGAGCTTCGGTTTAGGTGAGGGCGCTGCTGGAGATGCTTTCGATCCTTTGGTTCTTGTCAGATTGTAATCTCTTTCAAGTTGCTGAATTATTCTCGTGCTTGCCAGGTTCTCATTCCTGCCGAGGTAGAGCTTTCCGGCATCAAGAGACACTCTGCTGGCGATGATATGGATGTGCTGGCCATCTTCGTCGTCATGTAGGACGTAGCATCTGAGATGCGTTTCAGAGAAGCCCATACGCTTCATGTAGTCATCAGCGATGATTGCCCATTCTGAATTTGTTAACGCTTCGTTCTTCGGCAAACGAAGCGAATTGTGCCATACCGCTTTAATGACTTCTGGACGAAGCGCTTTAGCCGCATTGAATTCTGCAATCAACTCTCCGACATCGCTTCCATCCATGTTCCCGCCAATCACTATCGGATCTTTTTTATGATGAGAAGCTGGTTTTAATGCGTAAAGCACTACACCAGCGAAGCTCTTACCCCTGCGGATTTTTTGCATTCCCTTCATTGGCAGACCTTTACAGGTCAGCGGTAATTAAATGCAAGCGAAGCTCTGAGACATGACGCTTTACGGCGAAGAGTTCAGTTTGCGTCAGAGAGCTTTCATAGCTCTTGCTATCAAGGTGAGCCACAAGCTTGTTCAGCTTCTGCGAAATCTCACCAAGGGTTTTCCAGGCTTCAATATTGATAGCTGGAACGACAGCAGGAAGTTTATTAAGTAAAGATAAGCGAAGCCACTCGCCTTTACGATGACTGCCACGTTTCTCATTGAGAAGCGTTAGCTCTTCATCATTTAATCTGACACTGACGCAATGAGAACGAAGCTGATTGTGTGAGAGCTTCGCTTCGTTAACGTTTCCATTACGGGAATTTTTACTCACAACGATCTTATTAAAAGTATTATTTTCGAGCATATGAACTCCTTTTCATATAATTAGATAAAAGCATATTCCTTATGCTTAATTTATTTATATTACAGAAGTAAATAATGTCAATGCAGTGTGCTGATTTTGCTTTTAATTTTTTTCAACCGAAGGGCGAAAAAAACAAGGGGAACCAGAAGAAGCAGCGTAGCGCTTCGATGAGTTAGCCCTTGCTTATTGATGTAAATTAGCTAAAAAGGTCAATGGCTTTTTTATTTCTATGTGGATCTTTCGCTCTTATACCCCAATACATTATACCATCTGAGTTTTTGAAGTGATATTGTAGGTTACGGATTCTCTTTTTATATTTTGAACGTAATAGTTCAAAGTTAGGATGTATGAATGTATTATTTATAATCCCGTTACAAAAAGCTTGAGTTGCCATAGGAAATATTAAAGTAGTACATAGTATATCTGCAATTTGCAAGCAAGCATGATTATCGCTAATACCAAATGTTGGAACATCATAGAGCCTAGGGAGGCTATCACCTTTATGCTGATGTTTTCTGGTGAAAATACTATGTGCAACATATCGATTTTTAGTAGGATCTCTATAATCTGCGATAACAACACCATTGTCATTATTTTCGTGTAGATAATGATTAAATCTAATACATATTTGCTGGGTTGTGAGTGTGTAGATAGATTTATCAACTAAAGGTTGGCCAAAATTTTTAACCCATATACTAGAAACTAACTTAACATCATATTTTTTTAATAAGGTAAAAATTGAATCTATAAATCGAAATATTGATTGAATATTTGAAGATGAGAAGTTTTGGTTTTTTATTTTCTTTCGTAGCTCATCACCTTTAATCTCTTTTATGAGAATGTCAAGATCATGATTTAATGTAGAGAACTTATTTGGGAAATAACGTTTCTTTAATTGTATAAATTCTTTTGTTAGTAATGGAATTTTACTGCCATCTATGAATAAGCCACTTATAACAAGAAGAGGTTGGATGTTTTGCGTTGGAGAGTTTATTGGCTGAGAATCACCAGCCTCATCAATGAAGCAAAATCTCATAAAATATCCTTGATAAAAAAACGACCACCTCGTGGTGGCCGCTGCCTACATCTAAGTAGGGGGTGTTGCCAGAACAAACCGACAACGATCGTGGATTGCAAGGAAATCCTTAAACCCACTTTCTTACTATACAATCTTACCTTAGCATTTTAAAAAGCATTTGTCAACATCTAATACTAGTATTATCTTTAAATACAAGGAAGTTTTTAGGAGAAAGTTTTGAAAATTTTAATTGATACGAATATCTTTCATAATTCATATTATATCAAATCTGCTGACTTGCGTTTAATGTTAAGTTATATAAATAATGAGAGTCATGTATTACTCATTTCGGATATAGTATTAAAAGAAGTGGAAAAACACTTTCGGGATGGTTACGATGCAGCTAAAAAAAAGCTAACCTCTGCATTGAATGAGTATAACAGGTTTTTCCCTATGGGCGATGAAACGAAAGTTGAACATTTTGAAGGTTTTACTGATGCAGATGATCGGAATCCGATTAGATATGATTTTTTAAAGCAGATATATAAATATATTGATAAAAATAAAGTAATAATTATTAAATCTGATGAAGTATCGCATCAATTGATTTGTAAAAAAGCGTTTAATATTGAGAAGCCTTTCAAAAACGATGGTTCAGGCTATAAGGATAGTTTAATTTGGCTTTCTTTCTTGAATTATCTTGTTGAAAATAAAGTTGAAAATGAGGAAGTGGCTTTTGTCTCTAACAACTCTCATGATTTTTCTTCCCCAGAGCAAATATCTAATAAAAAAATAGGGGTGGGAGTCTTGCATGATGATCTGAAGGCTGATATTAGTTCTCTGGGTGTAAAAGCAGATATTAAATATTTTCATTCAGTATCTAATCTTATGAGCCACTATTCTGTAGAGAAAGAGAGGTATCCTACGTCATATGTAGATATCAAAAACTATATTGAAATTGGTATGTTTGAAATGGACTTGGGAACTTTTCTTGAAGATTCATTTTTTAAAAATGCGGACAATATAAATGTTACTGACAGTAAAGGTCAGGTAGATTTATATTTTAAGGCTAAGGCTGTTTATATAGGCAGATTTTCTAAAGTTAAACTTGAGATAATACAAACTGAGTTGAGTGATTTCGGTATATTGTGCAGATGTCGTTTAGATTACAGTCAAGTTGAAGTTGAACTTACGTTTGACAAAAATGATGATACTTATTACAAATCCCTGTTGAATCATGAGAAACGTCATTCTTTGAATGATTATGGCAATGATTTTTCTTTAAGCATGAATCACTCTATGCAAATTGAAACGACATTCATATACGTACCAAAGGAAAATAAAGAATACAACGAGGACTATGGTAGTATTACAGATATAAGTATTCAATATATTTACTTGGGGTGATTTTTAAAAAGGAAAGGCGCTATATAATTTAATATAGCTAAGGTATATCAATACCCTAGCTATAAATTTCTATTTACCGGTATGTGATTGCATGTTGAAGGGTTTTTGCGTCAAACCTGCACGCATGAATCTAAACCTGAGATATGAAGAAATATTATCTTCATGTGATGAGAGTATCAACTGCCTATTACTTAACTCACAGCGTAGCAAGTCGCTTAAAGAAGCTATATTTATCTCGTCAAGAGATTGAGCTGGATCATCTATCAGAACAAGGGGGGACTTCGCATACACTTTATTAAGTGATAGGAAAAAGGCCAAGCTCAATGCCGATAGCTGTCCAGAACTCATTGACATGGTTGCGTCATGTTCTGATTTTTCTGCTGTGCAGAACCTCAGTCTATCTCCATTCCCTTCATCTATAAATAGTCCTAAGCCACGTTGATAGTTTTGGATAAGTCTACCGCTATAAATATGGAACGTTAACTCTATATCAGCAATGGTTTTTTTAGAATAATCTTTGTTTAGTATAGTGAGTTGTTCCTTTAATGTGGTAATTTTCTGTTTAGCATTTGTTAAGGCTTTATCCATATCTAACAAATCGTTAAGCTCTTTTTTTAAAGTTTTAAGTCTAAGATTATTCGCTTCATTCTTTTTGTATAAGAAATATTTATCTTTTCGATTGATCTGTTCTAAGTCTATGTTGAAAACATCATCTGGTGTAGCGAATGATTCATTCAAGACTGATTCCCATCCTTCAGGAAGTGAAATCAGCTCATTTTTCTTTTGTTGACGTATCATCAATACTAATGATTGTTTCCTTAATTCTATTTCTTCTGGTGAATCTGTAAAGGTCTGCGGGTAAGATATTCCGATTTGTGAAAGTCTTTCATTTATTTTTTTTATTTTCTCGAATATGCTTTTTGACTTTTGTAAACTGTCAAATATTTTTTTGTCAAATTTAAGCTGAGTTTGAGCTTCTACCAAACGCAGAATCTCAGCATCTTTAGATTGTTTTATTTCATCGAGTTCGGCTTGTAGCTGTTTCCCTACATTATCTAATGAACTTTCTAAAGATTTACTTTTAATATCGATTGCGTCCAATAGCAGATCTTTTGTTATCCAGTCATGCCCACAAAGTAAACAATGTTTTTCTGATAGAGAAGTTTTCTTTTGATGTTCTTCTGTTAATTTCTTTCTTGCTTGGCTAATCTCTACAAGAATTGCATTTTTCTCACCTATTTCTTTTTTGTAAAAATCCCTAAGTTGTAAGCGTCTTTTGAAATCGATAATATCAATATTTGTATTATCTTTAATTTTATCAATATCATCCTGACTTATGGAATCTTCTTTCTTGCGCAAAATGCTTAAAGATAAATTGATCCCATTGTTAATCTTATTCTTTTGAGCCAGTTCCGGGTAGGCTTCAATATGATGTCCTACTTTAATTACCTCGGTTAATAGTTTTTCATTTTTGCTTATGAAATTTTCTATTCTGGCATTATCAATAATTACGCGAAGCTGTTCTTTGTTAGTAATTAGGTTTTTAAGTAATGAAATTTTATTCTCATTTTTTTCTGTTGTTTCAATATCAGAAAAAATTGAAGGGTTCTCAACATCCCATGATGGCGTAGTCAGATGAGTTGATATTTTTTCATATTGCACAGGATTATTGTCATTTGTTCCTGGTACACCTATTGCTTGAATTTGAGATGTGATTGAATCCCTCTTTTGAATGAAATTTAGACTGGTTGATTTCCTCGTCAATGCACTTTGAACTCGTCCACATAAATTTATGTTTTCAGTTAGTTCACTAACGTTCATCAAACCACTAATAGCATTTTTTCGCTGCCTAATACTGTTAGCAAAAATAAATGAACTCTGTCCTTGTTCAAGATAGTTAAGAAAGTTGTAGTTATCAGTGAATTTTTCGCCTAATATTTCATCAAGTTCGTTTTGTGTAATTAAGGTGCTGTTTTCGTAAGAGTCTAACAAACCTAATTTATAGAGTTTAAATATGCTAAAATTATCTGCTTTATTATTCTGTATTATTTTTAAATCTTTTGCATGTGCTCTGCGTGAAAAGTAAAGTTTCTCATTATTATCATTCGACATCTCGACACTGATTTCGATATCATCCTCTCCATTTGTTTTGTTCCAGAAAAGATTATCACTATAATTTTTAATGCCTCCTGGCATTATTGTTTCACATAGTTGTACAATTCTTTTTATTTTTCCTGTAAACAATAATTCTAAAGCATCATATACGCTTGTTTTGCCATATCCATTAGGGCCTTCAAGTGTCAACAAAGAAGAACTCTCAAAATCGAATTCGACTTTATCAAACGCTTTGAAGTTATTTATTCTCAGCTTTGATAGCTTCCAGTTCTTCATTTATTAATTCCTCAATTAGCATTTCTAAATTTACATCACTTTGTTTATTTGCTGTGCTGATCTTAGTATATATCTCAGATAAATTTAATGAATCTACCAGCGTGTTGATTTGGAAATCAATTGGAACAATATCCTTTTCTATATCAGGCATTTCTAAAAAAGGTAGTTTAATGAAAATTCTAGCTGCCATGTTATACAGGCTGGGTCGGGATGGATCTGCTTTATATGTGGAGAATTCTTCATGATCTGAGAGAACTGCTCTAAGATTATTAAAGTTCTTCCCGGAAATTAATTGATTCTCTTCATTTGAATAATACAATACATACTTTTTGAAATGATAAGCATTTTCTTCTATATCAAATATACTTTTTTCATATTGCTTGTAATTTGAAAGCTTGTCGAGTTGAAAAACTATTATAAGATCAGTGTTTTTTGCAAAAGCTGGAGCTTCTAAAAGTTCAGTTGGGGTGTTGTTAATAATTAACTCATTAATGAAACTCGCATCTTCAAGTTTATCAGTTCTGTAGGTTATTATATATCGACGTAATGCATCTTTCTCCTTTTTAAAAAAAGAAATATTTTCTAGCGTACTTTCAACTTCTATAAATTGGTGATCTTCAATAGCTTGTTTTATAAAATTATTTAGCATTTAGTTCCGCCTCTGCTTTATCAGTAGATATAACCCTTAAATCAAATTCCCTAACAATATGGTTATTGTTCTCTTTAGAGTCGTTAATTTTTGTGATTTTTTCTGAGGTTGCTGAAATTATCGTATCATCTGATACTTTATAGGCTATTATATTATTATATTCATAAAGCAACGATGCAAGTGTAGCATTATCCCTTATGTGATTTTTCAACTCTTCTTGGAATGAAGTGTTTCGTCTTCTTCCATCTCTAATTGTCAAAGCTGTTGGGAGATATTTATCTATTTTTTTAGAATAATGAGGTAAGCCCATTAGTTTTGGTATGTGGGATATTGCTGATACTACATCAAGATAATCCCGGACATCATCTTCATTTATAACATTGTTTTGTCTGTGAGGCTGTAAAGAGGTATGCAATTGTATGGCAGAGTTATAATTCAAGCTATAAATAAATCTGAAAACGTTTGATATCGATTCAATTTGCTTCACGCTAAAAGCGTCCAAGTCATTATAGAACTCAGTTTCAATAATATTTGTTATTTTTTCTTTGGTTAATAATGCTTGATATATTTCGTCTGTCCGATTAAGTGGGGGAGATGATAGTAATTCCCAAAAAATGCTACTTGCGATTCTATTATGATATGCTGCGTAGTCTTGTTTTTGTCCATTGTGAACTAAATTATGAATTACAATTACTTTATTAGTTATTAGCTCTGAGAGTAAAGTGGATTTTTCAATAATTAAATTTTTTGTTTTAATCAACTTATTGGTATCTAAAAACAATTCAATTTGCTCATCAATCAATTCATTTATTTTTGATAGTAAACAGTATTTTATATCGCCATAACTGTAAAACTCCACTATTTTCCCATCATTACTTGTATAATTTTCAAAATTATCAAGTTCTTTAGCTACATGAAAATATCTGATTGTATTTTCATCACAGTCAGTAGCTATACATGCTGCTTTATAAATAGCTTTGACATATTCAGAACGATATTGCGATAGCTTTGCTTTCACTTGATGAGTTGATATCACCTTGCCATCACAATAAATAGCAAAGTCATCTGTGCTATCTAATTGCAACTCAAAATTATCAATTATTCTCTGTTGAAATGATTTTGCCGTTAATAGTTTCAGGCAGTGATAAAGAGCTACTTTCCCTTGGTAAACAAACCCCCCCCAAGAACTGATCGCACTTTCTGGCAGTGTTTCCTCTATGTTAGACATTTTTTATCCTATGAAAATTTTACTGAACATAGCTATAAATCAGAATTCTTACATAGACATACTAATCATTTTTAGTGCGATTGAAATGCAAAATGTTCACTATCTCGCTCATAAATGTGAGAAAGTTCAATTATGAGAGCAGCTAAAGATTTTAATCGGTATATCCTTCTGTTGAGGTTAACTTGCCAATAACACTGATTGATGAGTTTCCAAAGGATGCTGCTTCTACATACTCACCCCACCAGAGCATCATCTCTCTACGCAGTTCAAGGTATTGAGCACGATTGCAGGCTCTCCTGACTTCGTAAGTATCGATATGTGCTAACGCAGCTTCAATCACATCAGGAGGAAATCCTTTCTCTTTAAGCACTGTTGAGGCAATAGCTCTCATCCCATGACCGACAAAAAGATCTTGAAGCCCATACTTATAATGGCATGTTAGCCTCCTAAATTTTAACCTGTTCGAGCTGCTGATGATAATCGGAAAATATCATTATTTACATAGGGATAAGCAACATCATTTTTCAGAATCGCCATTCAGATGCTAACATCCTGTAACATATTAATTAAATGGTGTATCCTCATTTCTATAGGAAAAATCCGCTTTAAAGCGGTTGCTGATTGTGATTATTAGTTTTGTGAGGCAATGGCAATGTGCGAAAGGACGTTAAAAAAAGATGTTTATTCTGAATGGGTTATACGCAATAGCCTGTACTGGATGACTTCTCTTACTCAATGGAAGCTTTGTGAAGATATATCCTCTTGGACAATCTCTTTTGAAAACGATAGCCCCGAATGCCTCTATGAATTCGAGAGGCTGCTGAATGATTACACTTTGCGAGAAAAACTACAGCATAAAACAGGGGCGTTGAGAGATTCTATTGTCAATAAAGTGCTTCGCAGTGTCGATGAAAGGCTATCGTAATGGAATTGATGCCATTCAATTTTGACAGATTGCCTAATGGACAGGTGTTTATAAGCAACCTCGCTGGTTTTCATCACTTCATTGATGAGCAAGAGCTGCTTGATCTTTCTAATGAGCAAATCAATGCGGAACAATCAAACGCACTCGAAAGCAAGCTATTCATAACCAACGAAAGCTCATCGGCTATAGCTCCCTATGCTTTAAGTTCTGCTTTTGCAAAACGATTGATGAATGAACTGGCGGTCAGGCCAATTTTCATGATTGTGCCCACATTACGTTGCGACCATACCTGCAAGTATTGTCAGGTCAGTAGAGCTTCCGTGAACGCCTCTGGTTATGATCTAGATCCCGCTCTCATCCCTGATATCATTTCTACTATCAAAAAACTATCGACACCACCTTACAAGATAGAGATACAGGGTGGAGAGCCACTCTTGCGGTTCGATTTAATTCAGTCTATCTATGAGCAATGTGCTGAAACGCTGGGAAGCACCGATTTTGAGATGGTTGTAGCATCAAGCCTGTCTGTCTTGAATGAGGATATGCTTGAATGGTCGAGAGACAGGAACTTAACGTTCTCTGTTTCGCTTGATGGTGAGGAAGTTGTTCACAACAGTAATCGAATTCTTGGTCATGGGCTTGCTTACAGTAGAACAGTGTCAGGGATAGAGGCTATCAAACGGTCTTTAGGCGCTGATCGCGTTGCAACGGTTACTACAGTTACTAAAGATCTTATCAGGCACCCTGAATCGATTGTCCAGGCTCACTTATCTCTTGGCCTCAAGGACATGTTTATCCGACCTGTTAGTCCCTATGGGTTTGCACAAAAAGCATCGTTCACCTTTTCTATGGACGAATACTTAAGTTTCTATGCCTCGTTGATAGATGAAATCCTTAAGATCAACATTGAAGGGATAAGGGTTGTGGAACATTCGGCCTCCATTCATCTGAAAAGGATCTTCAATCCCGGTTTTAGTGGTTATGCGGATTTGAAGTCGCCAAGTGGGGTCGTGCTTAACAGTATTCTTTTCAATTATGACGGTCGAGTATATGGTAGCGATGAGAGCCGTATGTTGCAGAAGGTGAACCCTGAAACGGAGTTCAGTGCGGGTGAGGTTAAGACGCTATCATTTTCCAAGAGTCCTTACTATAACGCAGTATTGAGTTCATCGTTCAATTTTGCTCTGCCAGGTTGTGATACATGCGCGTATCAACCATTTTGCGGTGCAGACCCATGCCAGAACATAAGTGTACAAGGTGAGCCTGTCGGTGATAGGAGTCGTTCAACGTTTTGTCAGTATCACAAGGGAATGTTCAGGTATCTGATGAACTCCATCTCTGAAGGTGGTCCGAAGGCTGAGATGCTAAAAGGATGGGCATATGTCTGAGGTTATCAGGAACGATATCTTTCATTTTTCTTCAAAAAAGAATGTGCCCACAGGGTTCTATCGGTTATGCAAACAAAAACCAGTGAACCCTTTATTCTTTTTGCCCAATTTGCTGGTAGTTGCTGAAAGCAATAATGATGCCATTCTACCATGCTTTGATTACTCTGTTATTAGCACTGAATTATTTGAGTCAATTGAAGATGGAGATATTGGGGTAATTAACAATGGCAATATGATCCGCGTTATTCTGTCCCGCAGAGCCAATCATAATACTGTCTTAGTAACGGAACGCTGCAATAACTTGTGTCTCTTTTGTTCGCAGCCACCAAAGAAATCAAATGATGACTGGCTACTTACCCAATCAGCCCTTGCTATCGCTTCATTTGGGTTGAATGGAGTAGTTGGGGTCAGCGGTGGTGAACCTTTGCTGTATGGAGATGATTTGCTTAACTTCATTGATTTTATCATCGAGAATTCACCAGATACTGCTTTGCATGTTTTAACAAACGGGCGCAAATTTGCTGATACCAACTTTACTCATGAAATGGCAAAGCGAAGTAAAAAGATAAAAATCACCTTTGGTATACCGCTCTACTCATCAAGACCACTTGTGCATGATCATTTGGTAGGAAGTGATGGCGCATTTAATGAAACGGTTAAGGGGTTAATCAATGCAGGGAACTCAGGGATTAATATCGAACTTAGAGTTATTCCGACACTGGCTAACTATACGGAATTGGATGGCATCGTAGAGTTCGTTGGCCGTGTTTTCTCCAACATCAATCAGATTTCCCTTATGGGGTTGGAATCTATCGGTTGGGCGCGAAAAAACTGGTCAACAATCTTCATTGAACACAGCAGCTATAGTGAGAAAATAACCTCCGCTATAGACGCTGCACACAGGTCAGGTATACCTCTAACAATTTTTAATTATCCTTTGTGTCATCTTCCTGAAAGAGCCTGGGAGCTTGCTGCTCAGTCGATCTCTGATTGGAAAAATTACTATCCTAAAGAATGTGATGAATGCACTCAGAAGTCTTCCTGTGCTGGTTATTTCAGTTCTTCAACGGGCCGTTTTCATCAACCACCGAGACCAATTTTATGAAAAAATTTAATTTTGCTGCTCTACTTCCGGGGTTTTTGGCACTCAATAATTCTGTATGGGCAAGTGATTCATCTACCGGAGCAAGTGATTTGCCTGGTATGACTCTTAATGAACATGATTTAGTGATAGCCCCACTTAACACCGAAGTTCCATTCTACATTGCAGGGCATCGCAGTCATAGCTCCCATCGGAGCCATAGTTCTCACCGTTCATCATCAGGTGGCGGGTACTATGGTGGCAGCACTCCCTATTATCCAAAAACATACAGCTCACCAAGTTCATCTGGGTCTTCAAGTTCAGGAACAAGTCCCTCATCGTCCTCTTCCTCTGTGCGTTCGCTTCGTTCTAACGACAATAACAACTCTACTACTACGAATTCTGTTGGAACTACAGAAGCTAACCGTGCAAGTAATGGGCTGACTTCTGGTACAGAGAAGCGTAAGCGCTTAATCATGCGGGTTCAATTCGCTTTGCTGGACAAAGGTTATTACAACGGGAATATTGACGGTATAATGGGGCCTTCCACAAGGCAGTCAATAAAAAATTATCGCATTGCGAACGGACTACCAGTGCCCTCAAGTGAAACCTTGGATATACAGTTGTTAAATTCATTGAGTATTTTAGCTCGATAAATTAAGTATATTAAAAATTTTTCACTTTAACATTAACTTGTATGAATATATATTTCAGAGGCGATTAAATGTCAGTCAGCTATAACATATATAGAATGCCATATAAGAGTCTTCCAGAATTGACAAAAAAAATCATTAAAGAAGGGCTTGTCGAACAAAAAACTATTCTACATCAATCTTATCAACTCAAATTTTATTTTTCTGATAAATTAAAAGGAAATGAAGTATGGTGGTGGGATGTTTTTAGTGATTTCTTCAATGAAGAAATTGAAAAGCCTCATAATATATTCTATTTTGGCCTGCTAATAGGATTTAAAGAAAAGGACCCTGAGAATTGCTATCTTATCAGTCTTGGTAAATCACATTTTTATCTCAGCAAGTTTATTGAAGCAGACTTTGGGCTGAATGTGGCAATGCGTATAGCTAATGATGAAAATATTTTACTCAAGAAAAGCAGATTCTTTTGTGGGGGAAAGAGTCAGGAGGCATCCTCATACTCACAGTTTGTTCAAGGAGCATATTTTCCTGGCGAATCCATCGAGCATCTCAAAACAAAAGCCAAAGAAACTGACAAGTGGGGATGTAATAATATAACTTTTTCTGATTCAATTCAGCTAAGTTTGGATGGTGCTCCTACTGCATTAGTCGATGTTTTCAATGATATTGATTCTTCGTTGGCAACCAAAGAGAAAATCGAATTTCCTAAATCGGAAAAAATCACTGACGAGTCAAAGATAGATGAGCTTGATAATTATCTACTTCAATCGATCATTACAGATGATGCAAAAGTTATTATTGATGAGATTCAATCTTTTGATGCCTCTATTGTAATTAATAATTCTTTGACATTTTTTAAATTGCACACAAAAGTTGAGGGGAGTGGAAAGTATCTTCAATCATCAGATAAAATTAATGACATAAAAATAGCAGATGTAAAGAAATTCATAAAAAATAACAACATAAAAGATGTCAATAAAGTTTTTGTTAAGATAACTAATGAAAATAACAGTGGTCATACAGCCTCGTTAAAAGAAATATTGAGCATTACTTATAGCGAGGGCAGCGAGCACTTCTTCCTTAAGAGGGGAGGATGGAGTCGATTTAACTCTGCTTTTATGAAGTATTTGTCTACTTCTTTAGCCAGTATAAAATTTGAGGTTAAAGATGCTCTTAAGGAAGACGACTTCAAAGTATGGCAAGCTGAAAAAATAAAACAAATCGCAGAAGGAACTTCTAAAGACAAATTAGAATATAGAGAATATTATTTTAATGAAAAGATGTCTGATGAGAAAGGTTATATACTTCTAGATCGCCAGCTAAAAAAAATACCATCCTTACGTGATAATGGCAAGGACTACAATGTTGAAGTTGCAGATCTTTATAAAAATGGAGAGATTATTGCTGTAAAGATATCAGATAAACCGCATGATCTAATTTATAATATTGAACAGTCAAAAACCACAATTCAAACTATAGTAAGAGGAGTAGTAAAATTTGAAGAGACAATTACTGATGTGGTTTTATGGATCTCAACTACTACAAAAGCTAAAAAATTAATTGACATCAATTCTATTCAATTTTTATTAGCGGTTCAAACTTGGAAGGAAGTTGTTGAAGGATTTAATCTGAAACCAAAGATATATTATTCACATCACGACAAACCCCAAAAGAAAAAGGGAAAGAAAAAAAACGCATCTTAAATCTGAACTTAGAATTGGTTATGGAGAAAGATATCAGGTTATAGCGTCTCAGTATCGCTCCAATATTGGTGTGGATTATGTATCACCGATACTACCAAAATTATTATGTTTTAGGTATGGTGATTTACCGACATACCTCTTTTGTATTTATCTCGCAATGATGTTGTTTACTTTTGTTTAAGCCTTCTAAGCTTCATACTTTCTAATGAGAATAATAATAGAGTTGTGCTGTATATAAAACCAGAGTTAGTTAATAACTTTAAATTTAATGCTTCAGGATTTTCACTGAGAAAATGAAAGGCATAAACTAAGTATACAGCTAAAGCAGCCGTTCCAATTGTTGGTCCAATATCGCCTTGATCATGAGGTTCAAGGTTTACATTGAACTTAAAGATTAGCCATTCAAATCCCCAAGTAAAAAAAACAACTAATATCATGGCTGCGAATAATTTCGCGATGTTATCTGCTGATGGATTCATCAGAACAGATTGTTTCTGAAAAAATTCACAAAGTGAGAGTCCGAAAAAAATAAAAAAAAGTGGTCTGGAACTAAATTTTTCAAAAACTTTGAATAGGGTTTCCATTTTCTTTACCTTCAGGATTATATTAGCTATTCTGATACTTAGGCTACCAGAGCATTTGATCTTTGAGCTTGAACGTAATCACTCCACCATTGCATCAAACTCTGTCGCTCTATCAGATATTCTGCACGATTGTATGCTGCGATAATTTCATCTTTTTTCGAGTGGGCAAGCGCTGCCTCAAGAACTTCAGCTCTGAATTTACCAGACTCCTCTGCCGCTGTTCGTGCAATAGAACGCATACCGTGAGCTACAAGCTCGCCTCCGAACCCCATTCGGATGATAGCTGCGTTGGCTGTTTGTTCATGCATATGATTAAGAGGCGCTTTAATGCTGGGGAAAACCCATTCTCTATGCCCACTTATTGATTTCATTAATTCAAGGATGCGCAAAGCTTCTTTACTCAAAGGAACTTTGTGAGGCTTTTTCATTTTCATGAAATCAGCAGGAATGTTCCAAATGCTGTTGGTTGTATCAATATCAGACCATCTTGCGCGAACGGCTTCACCCGGACGAACCCATGTCAACAATTGCCATTCAATTAGCATACGTGTTTCCAACCGGATTGACGCATTCGTCAAAGATTCCATAAACCTTGGCAATTCGCTTGGGGGAAGGGCAGGCATATTTTGCTTTTTTGGTTTACTGAATCTTTGACCAAGGTTGTCAGCCGGGTTGAACTCAATAAGTTCTTCAGTAGCTGCCCACCGGAAGATTTCATTCAGACGTGAAATGATACGGCGTAGAGTTTCCAATACGCCTCGTTGCTCAATAGGATCAAGGTGTTGTTTTAAGAGCTTAGGCCGGATCTCATTGATAGGGACATTACCCAGACCAGGAAAGACATTTCTCTCTAAGCTGCGCCAGATGTCTGCTGCATGGTCTTGTGAGATACCTGATGTCTTTACCTTCTCATCTAACCATTTCCGCGCTACGGCTTGGAGAGTGTGCTCAGTAGCACTCTTTAATGCCTTCGCCTTATCGTTGTTATGGATTTGTGGATCAACACCATTTGCCAGAAAGGAAAGATATTCATCACGTAAGGCTCTGGCTCTTGCCAGTGTAAGGTGAGGATAGGTCCCAAGGCTCATTTTGGTTCTTTTTTTACTCACTGGCACTGCATACCTGAAATACCAATTCTTCTTTCCTCCTTTCGAGAGGGGAGCGATTCGTAGTATCAAACCATCTCCGTCAAACAAGTTGATTTCTTTGTCGGCTGGCTTGGTGCTTTTGATTTCAGTGTCAGTGAGCTTCTTAGCGATTTTTGCCATTTTGGGACCCTCGGTTTTTGGACCCTTCTTAGTGGGTCCCATTCAGGGTGCCATAACTCGTAGTTCTCAGCAATTCTCACTGGACGACAATAGACGTAAAAAAGCCCGCAGAGCTTGTGCTGTGCGGGCTTAGTAGACTTCATTTAACTTCAAACAACTAAAAAGTGGTGGAGCTGGCGGGAGTTGAACCCGCGTCCGAAATTCCTACATCCTCGGTACTACATGCTTAGTCTGTCTTTACATTCGCCTGGCACCTGCGGACGGACACGCCACTACCAGACTAGCCTGATTAGATTTAACGCTTCAACCCCAGGCAGGGCCTCCACGCGATCTCTTTTGGGTTTGACCTCTCTTTGATCCCCGTCTTAAGAGCGGAAGCTAGGGAGAGAGGGCTCAGAGCAGGTTATTAAGCTGCTAAAGCGTAGTTTTCGTCGTTTGCGACTATTTTTTTGCGGCTTTTTACGAGGCCAACCGCCCCTCGGCATGCACCTTGGGTTTCGCAAATCCCGTCGAATCCAGAATCAGCCCCAATGTGTACGTTGAGTATAACAGATTTATGAATGCGCTGACCAGCCCTCGTTTTGAGGATTATGGCGCCAGAGTGGATGAAAAATCAGCATCAACAACAATATAGCGTGAGGGCCAGCTGGCTGACCCTCAAGAGAAGGGCAATTAACGACCTGCGTGTTTCATAATGCGGGCTTTATCAACTGCCCACTCGCGATCTTTTATATCGGTGCGCTTGTCGTGCTGTTTCTTACCTTTCGCTACGCCGATTTTGACTTTGCACCAGGCATTCTTCCAGTACAGGGAAAGAGCGACCACGGTGTAACCTTCACGGTTGATACGCCCGTATAGGGTATCCAGTTCACGCTGATTGAGCAGAAGCTTACGGGTACGCGTTGGGTCGCATACGTAGTGGGTGGACGCTACCGCCATCGGCGTGAAGTTGGCGCCAAACAGATAGGCTTCGCCATCTTTCAAAATGACATAGCTGTCGCCAATATTGGCTTTACCTGCGCGGAGAGATTTTACTTCCCATCCCTGCAGGGCAAGACCCGCCTCGTATTCATCTTCGATAAAGTATTCATGACGAGCGCGTTTATTCAGCGCAATGGTGGCTGATCCAGGTTTGTGGGCTTTTTTCTTAGTCATAGTATCCTGAAGTCATCGTCTTAAAACAGTCGTACCTCAATCTTCCTGCGAGGCGTAATGGGCTATCTTAGCACGAGTTGCGGTACAGCGTTTTTTTTAGCAGCAGATAAATGATATTATTTGCCCTGTGTTTATATGTGGAACCTGCTATGCCTCAGATTAGCCGTACCGCGCTGGTGCCGTTCAGTGCTGAACAGATGTATCAACTGGTAAATGATGTAAAGTCCTACCCTGATTTTCTGCCGGGCTGTACCGGTAGCCGGGTTCTGGAGCTTGGGCCGACGCAAATGACTGCGGCGGTTGACGTATCCAAAGCGGGTATCAGTAAGACCTTCACAACGCGAAATACGCTCACCAGTAACCAGAGTATCCTGATGAGTCTGGTCGATGGTCCGTTTAAAAAGCTGATTGGCGGCTGGAAATTTATCCCTTTAAGCCCGGAAGCGTGCAAAATTGAGTTTCATCTCGATTTTGAATTCACCAATAAGCTGATTGAAATGGCGTTTGGTCGTATCTTCAAAGAACTGGCTATGAATATGGTGCAGGCATTTACGACGCGCGCTAAAGAGGTCTACAGTGCCGGCTAAAATCGTGGTTGAAGTGGCCTACGCGTTGCCGGAAAAACAGTATCTGCAAAGCGTCAAGCTTGAGGAGGGGGCGACGGTCGAGCAGGCGATTGTTGCCAGCGGTCTTCTGGCGCTACGTGACGATATCGATCTGACGAAAAACAAAGTGGGAATTTATAGCCGCCCGGCTAAGCTTCAGGATCGCGTCCATGATGGCGATCGGGTCGAAATCTATCGTCCGTTGATTGCTGACCCGAAAGAGCTACGTCGTCAGCGGGCGGAGAAAAACGCCGGAAAGTAACCGTTTCGCACCAAAGATGCAGATATAAAAAAAGCGCTCAATGAGCGCTTTTTGTGTATTGATAGCTTTATTACTCCGCCGTCAGGGCAGGTTTGTTATCAATGTTGGTCAGCACACCGCTGCTGTTAAAGGTCAGGGTAAGCGTCTGCTGGGTAACTTTTTCATGCCCAGGCTGCTGACGGAAAACGTAGAACCAGGTATTAGTGCCAAACGGATCCGACATCATCGGCGTACCCAAGGCATAGGCAACCTGTTGTTGCGTCATGCCGACACGAACTTTTGCTACATCGGTTGGTGCCAGATAGTTACCCTGGTTGATGTCAGGACGGTAAACCACTCGTTCCAGAGTGGAACAGCCTGCGGTCAACATAAGAAGAACCGCTGCGGCAGCAGTCAGCGTTTTACAGCGCATAGTGATTTGATTCCTTTTTGGGCCCGAGCAGTACGTGGCTCATCTGTAATATGCCGATGATAATAGACCTTTGCCCGGTTGGGAACCTTCGGCTGCAGGTCTATCGGCAATTTGCTGTTCACTATGACTCTGTGAAAATCAAAAAGTTTACGCGGCAAGCAACTCTTTCGCGTTTGCCAGAGTGTTACGAGTGACTTCACTGCCGCCCAGCAGACGGGCCAGTTCCTGCAAGCGAGCGCGTTTATCCAGAGGGTGCATATGCGTCTCGGTCATTTCACCGTCTGTTTCCTTGCAGACGAAGAAATGATGATGTCCGCAACCGGCCACCTGCGGTAAGTGGGTAACGCACATCACCTGGGTTGACTCACCTAGCTGGCGCAGCAGTTTGCCCACCACCGCTGCCGTAGGGCCACTGATACCGACATCTACTTCATCAAAAATCAATGCCGGAGTTTCCATTTTCCGCGCGGTGATCACCTGAATCGCCAGCGCAATACGCGAGAGTTCGCCTCCGGAAGCAACTTTAGCGATTGGCTGCAGCGGCTGACCCGGGTTGGTGGTTACCCGGAATTCAATATGGTCTGCGCCTTCAGCGGTGAGATGACGCTCATCAAACGCGACATCAATGGAGAATACACCGTGTGGCATTGAAAGTGAGTGCATACTCTCCGTAATTAACCGAGTCAGCTCATCAGCGCTATTCTGACGCAGGGCATGTAGCTGCTTCGCCGTCTCAAGGGCTAACTGATGATGCTCCACGACCATCTGACTGAGGGATTCCAGGGAACCGGCGCTATCATCCAGCAGACGCTGCTCTTCCAGCAGTGACTGGTAAAATTCTGGAAGCTCCTCGGGCGTAATTTGATGCTTGCGCGCCAGGACAATTTGTCGGGAGATACGTTGTTCCAGTTCGAACAGACGATTCGGATCGAGATCGAGGCGATCGTGATAATGACGCAGCTCGTCCGTGGCTTCGCTAAGCTGAATAGATGCTTCTTCAAGCATATCCAGCACTCCGGAGAGTTTACTGTCCATACCAACCAGCTCGCTCACCAGCTGCTTTGCGGCATAGAGTTGGCTTTGCAGATTGGATTCTTCGCCGTCTGCCATCACCGACAGCGCATGCTGACAGGTCGACAGCAATTGGCCGCTGTTGGCCAGACGTTTGTACTCTTCATCAATTTGCTCGAATTCGCCCGGCTGCGGATTAAACTCGTTGAGCTCTTTTAGTTGATACTGCACCAGATCCGCACGCGCGGCGCGCTCCTGGCTTTGCTGCTGATGCTGCGCCAGATCGCGGCAGCTTTTGTGCCACTGACGATAGCGCTCAGCCATTAGCTGAGTAAGCGCATACTCACCGGTATAGCCATCAAGTAAGGTCTTCTGATGTTCAGGCTTAGTCAACAGTTGGTGCGCATGCTGGCCATGGATCTGGATAAGAAGCTGTCCCAGTTCGCGGAGCTGGGATAAAGGCACCGCCGTACCGTTAATAAAGCCGCGAGAGCGGCCGTCTGCGCTGATAACGCGGCGAAGTAAACACTCACGCCCGCTTTCCAGCTGGTTTTGTTCCAGCCAGCGTTGTGCGGCCGGCGTGTCTTTCAGGGAGAAGCGCGCGCATAAATCAGCCCGGCTGGCGCCTCTGCGCACCATATCGGCTTCCGCCCGACCGCCCAGGCACAGCCCCAGCGCGTCGATAGCGATCGATTTACCGGCGCCGGTCTCGCCGGTAATAGCGGTCATACCGCTGTGAAAATCGATTTCCAGCTCACGAACGATAGCAAAATTACTGATAGTGAGTTGTGCCAACATAGCTGCCTTCCTGTATGAAAAACCATTACTGTGTTTTCGTACAGTATAATCGGGTTTTTTATCCAGTAAAGGGGCTGGCTATAAAATCAGAACAATTTTTTCGACCAGCCAAGCTTAGTGCTTAATGTATTGAAATAGCTGTAATCTTTAGGATGGATGAGATTAAGGTGATAATCACACCGGCGGATCAGCACATCTTCTCCATCCTGAATGGGCAGCGCTATCTGGCTATCGCAGCTAATTTCGAGGTCGCTGCAGCGCTGCGAAAAACGCAGGCGAATAGTACTGTCACCGTTGATCACCAGCGGCCGGGCCGAAAGCGTATGCGGGAACATAGGCACCAGGGTGATAGCATCCAGCGAAGGGGTGAGGATCGGCCCGCCGGCGGAGAGGGAATAGGCCGTGGAGCCGGTGGGCGTGGAGATGATGAGCCCATCTGAGCGCTGAGAGAAAGCAAACACTTCGTCAATATAGACTTCAAACTCAATCATATGCGCTACTTTACCGGGGTGCAGGACGACTTCGTTAATCGCCGTGCTGATACGCTTCTGGCAATCCTGCTGACAGACCTGAGCTTCCAGAAGGAAGCGTTTTTCGGCGATATAGTGGCCTTCGAGCACATCAGCGAGCTGCTGTAGCGCGTTGTCCGGATCGAGGTCGGTCAGAAAGCCGAGATTTCCGCGGTTAATGCCAATAACGTTAATATCGTAGCGCGCCAGCGTCCGCGCCGCGCCGAGCATATTACCATCGCCGCCAACCACGACGGCCAGGTCTGCCTGCTGGCCAATTTCCGCCAGCGTCCCGGTCTTCACATTGCTGAGCTGTAATTCATGAGCGATTTGCTGCTCAACCAGAACTTCATAACCTTTGCTGGACAGCCAGCGCCAGAGCATTTCATGTGTGGTCAGCGCGGTTGGGTGACGAGGGTGTCCCACAATGCCTATACACTTGAAGTGATTCTTCATGATCTGGATGTCCTTGAGTTAAATGAATAGTGACAATCTGGCTGCGTTCCCTTGAAACCCGGAAACTGATCCCCATAATAAGCGAAGTTAGCGAGATGAATGCGAAAAAAACGCGGAGAAATTCATGAGTAGTAAAGAACAGAAAACGCCTGAGGGGCAAGCCCCGGAAGAAATTATCACGGAGCAGCACGATGACGTTGAGGCGGTAGAGCCTGAGGTTTCGGCTGAGCAGGTGGATCCGCGCGATGAAAAAATTGCGAATCTGGAAGCTCAGCTCGTTGAAGCCCAGAAGCGCGAACGTGAAGTATTGCTGCGTGCGAAAGCCGATGAAGATAACCTGCGCCGTCGTACCGAGCAGGATATCGAAAAAGCGCATAAGTTTGCGCTTGAGAAGTTCGTCAACGAACTGTTGCCGGTCATCGACAGCCTGGACCGCGCCCTGGAAGTGGCTGATAAAGCCAACCCGGATATGGCGCCGATGGTTGAAGGTATCGAACTGACGCTGAAGTCGATGCTGGACGTGGTTCGTAAGTTTGGCGTGGAAGTCATTGGCGATACTAACGTGCCGCTGGATCCGAACGTGCATCAGGCCATTGCGATGGTTGAGTCCGAGGACGTACCGGCAGGTAACGTTCTGGGCATTATGCAAAAGGGCTACACCTTGAATGGCCGTACTATTCGCGCGGCGATGGTAACCGTAGCGAAAGCGAAGTAAATAAGCGAAACGGCTACCATGAGGTAGCCGTTTTTCTATTCAGACCTGCACCGTGCCAGGTATGCTATGACTCCGCCACGCTTTCACGAATGGGTTTTACCGGCATAACCTTCACCTGTTTAATCATATTCTCCTGAACATCAAGAATATCGATATCATACTGTTCAATGCGCACGCGGGTGCCGGGGGCAGGGATCTCTTCGAGAGCTTCCAGAATGATACCGTTAATGGTTCGCGCTTCATCTTCCGGCAGATGCCAGTTAAATGCTTTATTGATTTCACGTACGTTGGCGGTACCGTCGATAATCACTGAACCATCGTTAAGCGGCGTTACCTCTTCTGCAAGCGTAGGCGACATGGAGGTCGTAAAATCGCCGACGATCTCTTCGAGGATATCCTCAACCGTGACCAGGCCCTGAATATCCCCATATTCATCCACCACCAGGCCCACTTTCTTTTTGTTGCGCTGGAATTTTACCAGTTGGGTGCTGAGCGGCGTCCCTTCCGGCACGAAGTAAATTTCGTCGGCGGCGCGCAGCATTACCTCTTTTGTGAACTCTTTTTTCTCCGTCATCAGGCGATAAGCTTCGCGTACCCGCAGCATGCTGATGGCATCGTCAAGGGTGTCGCGGTACAGCACGATGCGGCCGTGGGGAGAGTGGGTCAGTTGGCGGACAATGGACTTCCAGTCGTCGTTAATATTAATACCGACGATATCATTGCGCGGGACCATGATGTCGTCCACGCTAACTTTCTCGAGATCCAGAACCGACAGCAGCATGTCCTGATTGCGGCGGGAGATTTGCGAGCGTGATTCATTAACGATAGTACGCAGTTCATCTTTGCTGAGCGCCCCGCTAATGACGATATCGGTTTTAATGCCCATGATGCGCATCAGAATGCGGGTGATGGTGTTGAGCAACCACACCAGCGGCATCATCAGTATTTGCAGCGGCGCGAGCAGAAGGCTGCTGGGATAGGCGACCTTTTCCGGGTAGAGCGCCGCAATGGTTTTGGGCAGCACTTCCGCAAATACCAGCACCACGAACGTCAGAACCCCGGTGGCAATGGCAACGCCTGCATCGCCGTACAGGCGCATACCCACGATGGTGCCGAGCGCCGAAGCGAGAATATTAACCAGATTATTGCCAATGAGGACCAGGCTAATCAGACGGTCAGGTTTGCGCAGCAGCTTTTCAACGCGTTTTGCCTGACGATTGCCCTGCTTGGCCATATGACGCAGGCGATAGCGATTTAGCGTCATCATGCCGGTTTCAGAACCGGAGAAATAGGCGGAGATAACCACCATGATGATCAGCGTTACGATCAGCGTGGTGGTGGAGATATGTTCCACTAGGGATTCCTTAAAGACTTAGCTCATGAACTGTTGCAATACGCGGCTACCAAAGTAGGCCAGCGTCAGCAGGCCTGCGCCAGTCACGTTAAACCAGACGACCCGGCGTCCGCGCCACCCTTCATGATAGTGGCCCCAAAGCAGGACGATATAAACGAACCACGCCACGATAGAGAGTACGGCTTTATCAATGTTTTCCGCACTAAACAGGTTATGCATGTAAAACAGCCCGGTACACAGCGTCAGGGTTAACAGCACCACGCCTATCTGGGTGATATGAAACATTTTACGTTCGATGCTCATCAGCGGCGGCATTTCGCTACTGAAGGTCAATCGTTTGTTCTTTAACTGATAGTCAATCCACGCCAGCTGCAGAGCGTAGAGCGCGGCGATAATCAGCGTAGCATAAGAAAAGAGCGACAGGCCGATGTGGACCAACATCCCCGGCGTGGTTTCCAGATGCGTGATGTACTCGTTCGGCATAAAGGTGGCGAACGCGAGGTTGATCAGGGCGAAGGTGTAGACAATGGGCAGCAGCAGCCAGCCGCGATTGCGCGATGCGACGATGGTCATCACCGTACAGATCATCAGGCTAACCAGCGATCCCACGTTTAATAAGCTGAGGTTTTGCCCGCTTTCGCCGCCGGGAAAAATGCGTGACTCCAGCGCAAAGGCGTGACAAATCAACGCAATAGTTGCGGAAAGAATCGCCATCCGCCGCCAGCTGCTGTTTTTTTGTAACAGACCAGGGACGATCAGCGCGAGGCTGATGGAGTAGGCGACAAGGGCGAGTAGAGCAAAAACAGGCATATGCGCGTCGACTGTTGACTAAATAGTAGAGAGAAGCAGTATAACGTCACGCGAGTCTGGCTCCAACCGTTGCAGCACATTCGCGTTTATGTCGTGTTATACTGCGCCCATTCCGTTTTTGTGTCGCTGCGGCGACCGACCGTTTCCACCTCAGGCGAGAGACAATGTTTGATAATTTAACCGATCGTTTGTCGCGTACGCTGCGCAACATTAGCGGCCGCGGACGCCTTACTGAAGACAATATTAAAGATACTCTGCGCGAAGTGCGCATGGCGCTGCTGGAGGCGGACGTTGCTCTGCCTGTGGTTCGTGACTTCATCAACCGTGTTAAAGAGAGCGCGGTTGGTCATGAAGTTAATAAAAGCCTGACCCCGGGGCAGGAGTTCGTCAAAATCGTGCGCAACGAACTGGTTGCCGCGATGGGCGAAGAGAACCAGGCGCTCGATTTAGCCGCGCAGCCGCCTGCCGTAGTTCTGATGGCCGGTTTGCAGGGGGCGGGTAAAACGACCAGCGTCGCTAAGCTGGGTAAATTCTTGCGTGAAAAGCACAAGAAGAAAGTCCTGGTGGTTTCCGCTGACGTTTATCGTCCCGCGGCGATCAAACAGCTGGAAACGCTGGCCGAGCAGGTTAGCGTCGATTTCTTTGCGTCTGACGTTGGCCAGAAACCGGTTGATATCGTTAATGCCGCGCTGAAAGAAGCGAAGCTCAAATTCTACGACGTGCTGCTGGTGGATACCGCTGGTCGTCTGCACGTTGATGAAGCGATGATGGACGAGATTAAGCAGGTCCATGCAACGCTTAATCCGGTAGAAACCCTGTTCGTTGTCGATGCGATGACCGGCCAGGATGCGGCGAATACCGCGAAAGCGTTTAACGAAGCGCTACCGTTAACCGGTGTTGTATTGACCAAAGTGGACGGCGACGCCCGCGGCGGCGCGGCGCTGTCGATTCGTCATATCACCGGCAAGCCGATTAAATTCCTCGGGGTTGGCGAGAAAACCGAAGCGCTGGAGCCGTTCCATCCGGATCGTATCGCTTCCCGTATTCTCGGCATGGGCGATGTCCTGTCTCTGATCGAGGATATCGAAAGTAAGGTCGACCGCGCGCAGGCTGAAAAGCTGGCCTCTAAGCTGAAAAAAGGCGATGGTTTTGACTTGACCGATTTCCTTGAACAGCTGCGTCAGATGAAAAACATGGGCGGTATGGCCAGCCTGATGGGCAAGCTGCCGGGCATGGGGCAGATACCGGACAACGTTAAATCGCAAATGGACGACAAAGTGCTGGTGCGTATGGAAGCCATCATCAACTCGATGACGCTGAAAGAGCGCGCTAAACCGGAAATTATTAAAGGTTCGCGTAAGCGCCGTATCGCCGCAGGCTGCGGAATGCAGGTGCAGGATGTGAACCGTCTGCTCAAGCAGTTTGACGATATGCAGCGCATGATGAAGAAGATGAAGTCGAAAGGCGGCATGATGAAGATGATGCGTGGAATGAAAGGTATGATGCCGCCAGGTTTCCCCGGAGGCCGATAGTATTGTGGCTATTGCTGCCGGCGCGCCCTTCTTTCCTGTCCCATTGTTGGCGCGCTCTGGCTATGAATTACTCGCAGGTACCCAATTTAGGGTATCTGCGGTGCCCTTCCACAGCAGAGTTTATAACTGCTGATTGCAATTTCCCCAGAAATCAGTAAAATTTTCGGGCTTTTAATATGACACCGGGCTCCGTTCCTCGATGGGGCCCGGTGTTTTATTCACACAAGAGGATGTTATGGTTACTATTCGTTTAGCACGTCACGGCGCGAAAAAGCGTCCGTTCTACCAGGTTGTTGTTACCGACAGCCGTAATGCACGCAACGGTCGCTTCATCGAGCGCGTTGGTTTCTTCAACCCGATCGCTTCTGCGACCGAAGAAGGAACTCGTCTGGATCTGGATCGTATCGCTCACTGGGTTGGCCAGGGCGCGACTGTTTCCGATCGCGTAGCTGCGCTGATCAAAGCCGCTAACAAAGCAGCTTAATCTGTCACGGTGGTCATGATGAGCAAGCAACACACCGCACAAGCACCTGTTGATCCGATTGTATTGGGCAAAATGGGTTCTTCCTACGGTATCCGTGGTTGGCTCAGAGTGTTTTCCTCCACCGAAGACGCCGAAAGCATTTTTGACTATCAGCCCTGGTTTATCCAGAAGGCGGGTCAGTGGCAGGTTGTTGAGCTGGAAAGCTGGCGCCACCACAATCAGGATATCGTCATTAAGCTGAAAGGCATTGACGATCGCGATGCAGCGAATCTATTGACTAATTGCGAAATTGTTGTGGATTCATCGCAGCTGCCTGCGCTTGAAGAGGGTGACTATTACTGGAAAGACCTGATGGGCTGCCAGGTAGTGACCACTGAAGGCTATAGCCTCGGTAAAGTCATCGACATGATGGAAACCGGGTCTAATGACGTTCTCGTCATCAAGGCAAACCTGAAAGATGCATTTGGTATCAAGGAGCGGCTGGTTCCGTTCCTCGATGGGCAGGTTATCAAGAAAGTCGATCTCGCTACTCGTACTATCGAAGTAGATTGGGATCCTGGTTTTTAAATTCTCCGAATAAACGGTAAAAAACGGCACTATGGGGATTGGCTTGTGTTTATAGGTATCGTTAGCCTGTTTCCAGAAATGTTCCGCGCAATTACCGATTACGGGGTAACTGGCCGGGCAGTAAAAAATGGCCTGCTGAGCATCCAGAGCTGGAGTCCTCGAGATTTCGCTCATGACCGGCACCGTACCGTGGACGATCGTCCTTACGGCGGCGGACCGGGGATGCTAATGATGGTGCAACCTTTGCGGGATGCGATTCATGCAGCAAAAGCCGCGGCAGGTGAAGGCGCAAAGGTGATTTATCTTTCACCTCAGGGGCGCAAGCTTGATCAAGCTGGCGTCAGCGAACTGGCAACAAATCAGAAGCTGATTTTGGTGTGCGGTCGCTACGAAGGCGTAGATGAGCGCGTAATTCAGACCGAAATTGATGAAGAATGGTCAATCGGCGATTACGTTCTCAGCGGTGGTGAGCTACCGGCAATGACGCTGATTGATTCCGTTTCCCGGTTTATTCCGGGGGTTCTGGGTCATGAAGCTTCGGCAATCGAAGATTCGTTTGCTGAAGGATTGCTGGATTGCCCGCACTATACGCGCCCTGAAGTGTTAGAAGGTATGGAAGTACCGCCGGTATTGCTGTCGGGAAACCATGCGGAGATACGTCGCTGGCGTCTGAAGCAGTCGCTGGGCCGAACCTGGCTTAGAAGACCTGAACTTTTGGAAAACCTGGCTCTGACTGAAGAGCAAGCAAGGTTGCTGGCGGAGTTCAAAAAGGAACTCGCGCAACAGCAACATAAACATGATGGGATGGCGTAAGCCCCCAATATCAGTTTACCCAGGATAAGAGATTAAATTATGAGCAACATTATTAAGCAACTTGAACAAGAACAGATGAAGCAGGACGTACCTTCCTTCCGTCCGGGTGATACCGTGGAAGTGAAAGTATGGGTTGTTGAAGGTTCCAAAAAACGTCTGCAGGCATTCGAGGGCGTGGTTATCGCTATTCGTAACCGCGGTCTGCACTCTGCATTCACTGTTCGCAAAATTTCCAACGGCGAAGGCGTTGAGCGTGTCTTCCAGACTCACTCTCCGGTAGTTGACAGCATTTCTGTCAAACGTCGTGGTGCTGTACGTAAAGCTAAACTGTACTACCTGCGTGAGCGTACCGGTAAGTCTGCTCGTATCAAAGAGCGTCTTAACTAAGATTCGCTTTCGCGACATCCTGAATGAGAGGGCTGGCCTGATGGGCCAGCCCTTTTTTTATCTTCATTTTAACTATTTCATTGAGAATCATTTACAATATGGCCCTCATTCGGAGGGACCGTGGTCAGCACTATTTTTCATCACCCGGCATCACAACGGCACGCCGCGTGGCTGGCGCTGTTTGCGATCCTGCTGATCGTGGTGGCGCCGCTGATCTCTGTCGCGCTGCAAAAAGATCCGATGAGCGGTATGCACCATTTAACGATGGAAATGACGCAAGAGATGCCATCACATCAGATGCCCATGATGCATACTGACGCCTCGATTGCGGAACACGCGCACAGCATGCCGGTCGATCATGCTGAAGCCTGCGGCTACTGCGTACTATTAGCCCACGTGCCAGGGATGATTTTTGCGCTGGTACTGCTGATCAGCCTGGTGCTTCGACGCTATAGCGCACCGGTTTTCCGTCCGGAACGGAAACACTGGCACTACTTTCCCTGGCTTTACCCTCATACCCGCGCTCCGCCGCAACAGTCTGCTTGCTTCCTTAACTAAAAAATCATGTGCGCACTGCGCAACGTTCTCTTTTGCTCTCAAAAAGGAAAAGTATGACTACCTGCACCTCGCGCGCGGCATGGCTGAACCTGCTGCGTCGTCTTCATTTCTATATCGGACTGTTTATCGGACCGTTTATCTTCGTGGCGGCTCTAACCGGTACGCTCTATGTCGCCACCCCGCAGCTGGAAAGCTGGCTCTATAAAGAGACTCTGGAGGGGACGCTCAGCGGCGAAAAGCAGCCGCTGAGCGCGCAAATTACCGTAGCAATGGAGGCGGTCCAGGGAAACCTCCGTTTGCACGCGGTTCGACCGGGGATTATGGCTGGCGATACTACCCGAGTGATGTTTATTGATCCAAATCTTGGCGAGTCTGAAACTCGGGCAATTTTTGTCGATCCGGTGACGTTACGCGTGACAGGTGATATGCCGGTTTACGGCACCAGCGGTATTTTGCCGCTGCGGCAGTGGATTGATTATGCCCATCGCTCTTTGCTGCTGGGTAACTTAGGCCGACTGTACAGCGAGCTGGCAGCCTCCTGGATGTGGGTTGCCGCTCTTGGCGGGATCGCGCTGTGGTCGATGACCCGACCGCGTCGTCGTATAAATAATAGAGTGCAGAATAACCGTCGCCTGCATGTTTCTCTCGGCTGGGCGCTGTTAATCGGTATGCTGTTATTCTCTGCGACCGGTTTGACCTGGTCACAATGGGCGGGCAGTAACGTCGACAAGATGCGCGCCGCCTTTGGCTGGTTGACGCCGCAGGTGAACGCGCAGCTGGAAAGAACCACTCCGGCAATACAGGATCCACATGCGGAACATCATATGAGACACGGGGCGATGGAGAAGACGAACGTCCCACTTCGCGTAGAGGATTTTGACGAGGTCCTGCAGGCTGCTCGCAAGTCCGGGCTGGAAGCAGGCAAGCTGGAGATTCGTCCTCCGTCGGCCTCCGGACGGGCGTGGACGGTAAATGAAATTGACAGAAGCTGGCCGACACAGGTTGATGCGGTAGCGATCGATGGTTCAAATATGCAGGTCGTGGACCGCACTCATTTTTCCGACTTTCCGCTGATGGCTAAACTAACCCGCTGGGGCGTGGATTTCCATATGGGAATTTTGTTCGGGCTTGCCAATCAGCTACTGCTTATCGTATTCGGGATTGCACTCTGCGTGATGATCGTGGTGGGGTACCGTTTGTGGTGGATACGCCGTCCCGCGAGTTCGGCCTTTAACCCGGCTAATACGCTGCTCCACGCGTGGCTGGGCTTAGCATGGCCTGCTCGTCTGTCGATCGGCGTTATCACAGTGATGTTGGGGCTGGCGCTGCCGCTAATGGGGATTAGCCTCGCGCTGTGTCTCGCCGTTGATTATCTGCGCTGGCGCGCAGCAACGGCGATGACAGAGGCTAAGTCAGTCGAATAGGTGCTTAAGGCGTGCTGATAACCACCGTGACGCGGCGGTTTTCAGCGCGTCCTTGTGCGGTAGCGTTGCTGGCTATCGGATACTTTTTCCCGAGCCCGCGAGTGGTCAAATTGGTGCGCGGAATATTTGCCCCTTCGGCCCAGGCATCCGCAACGCTGTTCGCGCGTTTAAGCGATAACATTTCGTTGTAAGCGTCTTCGCCGTAATTATCAGTATGTCCTTCGAGACGACTATGGGTAATTCCGGTGGTGGCCAGACGCGAAGCCATAGTGCGAATTTGCTGTTTGCTATCGGCACGCAGGTGATAGTCGTTTTTGTCGAATAATATGGAGTCAGATATTCCTAATGACCAGTCGCCATTGGCTTCAGTAAAGCCGTATGACTTCATTGCTGCAATTTGTTCTGCAGAGAATTTTCCTTGCGGAGCCTGACAGCCGCTTAGAAAAAGTGCGGCCAGTAAAGCAGGAGCAAAATATTTCCCGATCATGGTGATTCCTTTTATTTTTGCGTTCGCTGTAAGCGCTGGTGTTTCATCCGATACATATTTTGGTCGGCAAGTTCTTGCAGATTTTCCGCGGAGGCATGTTCCCAGGTTAATGCGTAACCAATACTCAGCGACAGCCTGACGGTGTGGCCGTTGTGGAGATTAAACGGCGGGATAAACTGTTCCGACAATGCGCTGCAGAGTGCCTGAACTTCAGCCTCTGTATGAACATTGCGCAGCAGAACGGCAAATTCATCGCCGCCGAGACGCCACGCCTGGTGCTGTTTGCCGACAAAGGCCATCAGGCGGCTGGCGACCTCAATTAACACCTTGTCGCCGGCAGCATGGCCCCAGTTATCGTTAATGAGCTTGAAATTATCGCCGTCAAGAAACAGCAGCGCAGAACTACCATGGACGGTTTCGTCTTTCATCAACGCATTAATAACGTTGCGGAAAGCGGCTCTGTTAGCCAGGCCGGTCAACGGATCGTGCAAGGAGCTACGCAGAAGCTGGGCATTTTTAGCCTGAAGCTGCCGCTGCCAGTCCTCCATCTCGCCCAGCAGACTATTAAAGTCCTGGGCAAAGAGGTGAAACTCTTCAATACGCTCTTCGGGGACCCGACGAGAGAAATGGCGATTTTCGCGGATATCATGGACTACCTCGGTAATACTCTGCAGCGCAGCCACGATGCCGCGATGCAGCGAGTGGGTAAGCAGCAATGCAATGCATGAGGCGAGAAAAATGCTGCCGGTTAGCACAATAATTGAGATACCGAGGAAATAGCTTATCAGCCTGTCCAGCGCGGTCAGACGAAGTTCACCGATAACTTTTCCCTGGTGCAGGATAGGTTGTACCGTGGGTTCCGGGAATAGCCATTTGCTGATAACGTCGCTGACTTTATCCTGCCTGGCCAGGCCATCGTTATGCCATGAGGCAAAGGGCTTCTGCCGACCGTCGACCAGGATTGCCTGCGAAAACTGTCCCTGCTTGCCCAGCGTGGCCAGGGTATCTTCAGCCGCCGCGCTATCGCCAAAGACCAGCGCGGCTTCCAGACTACGGCCCATCGTGGCGGCGGTGAGCTCCAGATTTTTTTGTGCGTATTGCTTGAGTGTGAATATGGAAGCGGCGCAGAGCAATAGCCAGACCAGTGTCATAGAGATAACAACGCTTATCATGCTGATACGGCGTAGCGCTCTTTTAAATGTGGGGCGCGGGGCCTGAGAAAAATCCTTATTCATGTGATGTTTTCCGGGCAAGCATCAGCACATCGGGATTAACCCGAACGCCGCTGTGCGTCAGTACATCCAGATTTACGGAAAATCTGACTCTCTCATTGTTTATAAGCAGGCAAAATGCGCTGCCAATAGAGCAATCGGTGTTTTGTTCCGCAATAAGCAATAGGGGCCGGTTTCCATATTTAGCTGTAAATTCAGACTGCTGAGTCGGAGATTCACTGCCAAAATAAAAACCATCGCAGGTCGTCTGTAAGGCTTCTTCCGTATTACGAACAATCACGGGTTTATAAGGCAATAATTCCGGTGCTTCTTCGGCCAGGCTATGGATATAACGTGATGTCGAAAAAATACAAAGCTTTGGCGGGCCGGATAACTGCGGCCAGCGTGTATAGGTCACGATTCCCGAAACGATCGTCCGAACATTTTCAGACGGTTCGGAGGCAACAGCAGAGATACCCACGAGCGATAGTACTAAAGTCAAAAAGAGACGGTGAAGAACTGTCATTACGGATCCGTCAGGTTGTCATAGCGCGGGGGATGCAGATTGCTGAAACCCGGGCGAAGAATAGCATTATTGCTGAAAACCGTCATTAGCCAGCCCCGCCGCTTTAAGATAATTCTCACCAGGATTTTTCGTAAAAGAATGGAGTGAAAAGAGGGGAAGTGCTGAACCTGCATGCTTGTTGTAAATATAACTGTACAGTATGAAGTGAATCTGGCGCGATTTAATTTATAACTGTAAAGTAAAATTTACGGAATATGGATTGAAATCTTTACTTCATATGGTATCGTTACGTCATCCTCGCTGAGGCAATAACTATCGCAAACGAGCTATACAGGATCGCAATCATGCAAAAAGACGCGCTGAATAACGTACATATTACTGACGAACAGGTTTTGATCACGCCGGATCAGTTGAAAGCTGAATTCCCTCTGAGCGTTGAGCAGGAAGCGCAGATCGCGCAGTCTCGTCAGACCATCTCTGACATCATCGCCGGTCGCGATCCGCGCCTGTTGGTGGTATGTGGTCCTTGTTCGATTCACGATCCTGAAACCGCCATTGAGTACGCTCGTCGTTTTAAAGCCCTTGCCGAAGAGGTCAGCGATAGCCTCTATCTGGTCATGCGCGTCTATTTTGAGAAACCCCGCACCACCGTTGGCTGGAAAGGGCTGATTAACGATCCGCATATGGATGGTTCGTTTGATGTAGAAGGCGGCTTGAAGATTGCGCGTCGTCTGCTGGTTGAGCTGGTCAATATGGGGCTGCCGTTAGCGACGGAAGCGTTGGATCCTAACAGTCCTCAATACCTCGGCGATCTGTTTAGCTGGTCCGCCATCGGCGCGCGTACGACAGAATCTCAGACTCACCGCGAGATGGCCTCCGGGTTGTCGATGCCGGTCGGCTTTAAAAACGGCACCGATGGCAGCCTTGCAACGGCAATTAACGCCATGCGCGCTGCCGCAATGCCGCACCGCTTCGTCGGTATTAACCAGGCCGGTCAGGTGTGTCTGCTGCAAACGCAGGGCAATCCAAACGGACACGTCATTCTGCGTGGCGGTAAAGCGCCCAACTACGGCCCGGAAGATGTCGCGAAGTGCGAAAAAGAGATGACTCAGGCGGGACTGAAACCCTCTCTGATGGTAGATTGCAGCCATGGGAATTCTAATAAAGACTACCGCCGCCAGCCTGCGGTTGCTGAATCCGTCGTCGCGCAGATTAAAGATGGTAATCGTTCCATTATTGGTCTGATGATTGAGAGCAATATCCACGAAGGAAACCAGTCCTCTGAGCAGCCGCGTTGCGATATGAAATACGGTGTCTCCGTGACCGATGCCTGCATTAGTTGGGAAACCACCGATGCGTTGCTCCGCGAACTTGATAAGGATCTGCGAGGCCATCTGGCGGCTCGTCTGGCGTAAGAGGATTATATGGTTGCTGAACTGACCGCGTTACGCGATCAAATTGATGAAGTCGATAAAGCGCTGCTGGAACTGCTGGCTAAGCGCCTGGAGCTGGTTGCGGAAGTCGGAGAAGTTAAAAGCCAATACGGTCTGCCGATTTACGTCCCTGAACGTGAATCGGCGATGCTGGCCTCCCGCCGTGAGGAGGCTGAGGCGCTAGGGGTTCCGCCGGATCTTATCGAAGATGTTTTGCGTCGCGTCATGCGTGAGTCTTACTCCAGCGAGAACGATAAAGGTTTTAAAACGCTTTATCCGAATCTGCGTCCGGTGGTGATCGTCGGCGGCGGCGGGCAAATGGGGCGACTGTTTGAAAAAATGCTGACGCTTTCCGGATATCAGGTGCGTATCCTCGAGAAAGACGACTGGTCTCGGGCCGAGGAGATCGTCGCCGATGCCGGAATGGTCATCGTCAGCGTACCGATTCACACAACAGCGGCAACGATTGCTCAACTGCCGCCGCTGCCGGCGGACTGCATTCTGGTCGACCTGGCCTCGGTGAAAGCGGAACCGCTACAGGCGATGCTGGCCGCGCATAACGGACCGGTATTGGGATTACACCCCATGTTTGGGCCTGACAGCGGCAGCCTGGCGAAGCAGGTCGTGGTGTATTGCGATGGCCGCCAGCCTGAGGCGTACCAGTGGTTCCTGGAACAAATCCAGGTCTGGGGCGCGCGGCTCCATCGTATTAGCGCCGTCGAACACGATCAGAACATGGCCTTTATTCAGGCGTTGCGCCACTTTGCCACCTTCGCTTATGGCCTGCACCTGGCCGAAGAGAACGTGCGACTTGAGCAACTTCTGGCGCTGTCGTCACCGATTTATCGCCTTGAACTGGCGATGGTTGGCCGGCTGTTCGCCCAGGATCCGCAGCTCTACGCAGATATTATTATGTCCTCAGAAAACAACCTGGCGCTGATTAAGCGCTACTACCAGCGCTTCGGTGAAGCTATCGGCCTGCTGGAACAAGGGGATAAACAGGCATTCATTGACAGCTTCCGTAAGGTCGAGCACTGGTTCGGTGATTATGCCCAGCGCTTCCAGAGCGAAAGCCGGACGTTGCTGCGTCAGGCAAATGATAATCGGCAGTAAGTGTTAAAAGACGTATACAATAAAGCCAGAGGGGTGACCCGCTGGCTTTTTTTATAGGGATGAAAACGATGGCTGAACCACAACCGCTGTTTGATTACACCGGGCATTTACCGGAATGTCCGACCTGGAGCGAAGCCGAACAGGCATTGTACTGGGCCGATATTATGGAGTGCGAAATTCATCGCTACGACGTGCAGACGGGCGATCATCAGGTACTGCAGTTTCCCGAAGAGCCCGGCTGTTTTGCACTACGCGAAAAGGGCGGTTTTATCGTCGCTTTACGTAGCGGTATCTGGCTCACCGATGTTCATGGATTACTGCAGCGAAAAGTCTGCGATAACCCCAGTAATCCGCAATTAGCCCGTTTTAACGATGGCGGAACCGATCGCGATGGCCGCTTTTATGCCGGGACTTTCTGGGGACCGGGAGATTTTAACGGCGCGCTCTTGATGCGCGTTGATAACGATCTCTCTCCGCAGGTTATCCAGTGCGACATTCATGGCGCCAACGGTCTGGCATTTAGTGAAGACAAGCGGTGGATGTATACCTCGGATACGCCCAATGCCGTTATCTATCGTACACCGCTGGATGAGCAGGGCGAGGTGGGTAAACGCGAGGTCTTTCGTCGCTTTCAGCCCGGTGAGGGCATTCCTGATGGCGCGGCCATCGATACTGAAGGTTGCTACTGGAGCGCGATGTTTGACGGTTGGCGTATTGCGCGCTTTTCTCCGACGGGCGAGCAACTGGAGGAGTACCGTCTACCGGTGCGTTGCCCGACGATGGTGTGCTTTGGCGGAGCGGATATGAAAACGCTCTATATCACGACCACGCGGGAGAATATGGATGCTGAAGAGCGGGCGAAATATCCGCTTTCCGGCGCGATCTTCACCCTGCCGGTGACCGTGGCAGGGATGAAGAAGTTGCCGTTTACAGAACGTTAAACCGGATCGACCGGCACCACGTTTTCGCTGGCATAACATCCCAGTACTTTCATTGAACGGGTTATCTCGGCCAGCTCTTTTAATGCCTTACGCATTGGCATTGACTCCAGGTTGGCCTGGATATCCAGATAAAACATCTCTTCCCACGGATTGCCATGAATAGGACGCGATTCCAGCTTGGTCATAATCAGGTTATGGTTTCTCAGCACCAGTAGCGCTTCTACCAGGGCCCCGGCTTGCTGGCCGGTAGCCATCAACAGAGTGGTTTTCGCCGGCACCTGATCGGAGACCTCCACCGCTTTACGCGCCAGAACGAGGAAGCGGGTGATGTTTTGCGTCTGGTTAGCCTGGCAATGTTCCAGTACCTGCAAACCGTGCAGCGCTCCGCCTGCTTCGCTGCCCAGAGCGGCAACGGTTGGCGATTTTGCCTGAGCGACCTTTTCCATCGCCGAAGACGTGCTATCGGTATATTCAATGTTCCAGTGCGGATAGCGGCTTAGATACTGGCTGCACTGCTGGAACGGCTGCGGATGGCTGTAGACCGTCGTAATCTGTTGCGCATCGGTGGATGTTGAAACCAGCACGCAGTGATCGATAGGCAGCGTCAGCTCGCCAACGATAGATAGGCTGGTGTGCTGCAGAAGGTCATAAACATCATTGATGCCGCCAGAACTGGTATTTTCAATAGGGACGACGGCGTAATCAGCCTGACCGGTTTCCACTTGCTCAAAGATATCCGCGAATTTAGCGCAGCCGCTTTCGATAAACTGTTCAAAGTGGCGGGCGGCATACTGACGAGCCGCAAGATGCGAGTATGAACCTTTGGGCCCGAGAAACGCGACTCGTGCAGAGTGCGGATTAATTTTATTCAGATGCTGCTGGAGCAGCGTTTGCTGGGTAAGGACCGAGTCTTCAATAATGAGTTGAAACAGGCGTGTGATGTAGTGGGCATCAAGATGGTGTTTTTTTCCCAGCGTCATCAGGCGTTCAAGCAGATCGCGCTCGCGGTCGATATCCCGCACCGGCCGGTGCGATGCCAGCTTGGCTTTTCCAACCTCTACGGCCAGGCCGCGGCGTTCCGCCAGCAGCGCCAGCAGTTTTTCATCCAGAGCGCTGATCTTATCGCGTAGGGCCAGTAATGGGTTTTCCTCGGTCATATGTGTTGCCTTTCTTGTTATTGATTATCAATAAAAAAGGCCTCCCTTTTGGGAGGCCTTATTGTTCGTCTTCGCATTCTTTATCACACGACGAATTGCCTCCCATTCAGGGGAAGGTAAAAAAGAATGCGAAGAAGAACGGGATGAGTTTCACGATGAATTCCTTGAGTTAGTGGGGATTACAGTACCTGTACTGTTTTCACTCTGTCAATAAAAAACGCGCCCGAAGGCGCGTGGCATGACACAAGCTTAAGTTAAGGATTACTCTTCTTCTTCCACAAAGCCTGCCTCTTTCACCGATGTGGCGGCGCGGCGGGCTTCCCCTTTGTGTTGCACTTTATTTAGCTGCCGTTCCAGCTTGTTGATCAATTCGTTGATTGCGGCATACATGTCTTCGTGCCGTGCGCTGGCAACCAGGTGACCGTTCGGCGTATTGATGGTTGCGTCAGCGACAAAACCCTGCGGCTCCTTAGAGAGGATGATATGCGGGTTGATTAAGTGAGTTTGCCATTTATCCAGTTTGGCGAGACGGTCTGCGACGTGCTGGCGAATTGCCGGAGTAATTTCCATTTGTTTACTGGTAATGTTCATTGTCATAAATTTTACCTCTTGTCTTTCCCGTCTTGGTGAATTCAGCATACCTCGCCTAATGTCAAAAAGCGTGATTTAAATCACATTTTATTGTCACTTTTTGTCAACGAATCTGTTTTGTGAGAAAGGACAGGAACAGGCGAGATTTTACTTGTCGAATGGCAGAAAGAGAGCCATATTTGATGAGTTAACTCGGGGCTAAACCGCTTCAGCTAAACTATTTAACGAATAAAAAAACGGCAGCCCTTGGGCTGCCGTTTTGTTTAGCGACCGACTATCAGGTGTTCTTGCTGTTAGCCGCAATGATCTTCGCAACCTTGTCAGCCTGAGCGTTCATTTGCATCTGACGGTAGGCATTTTCCATCTTCGGTAGCGCATCACGGGTGGCCTGCGTATCCGGGTAATTACGCAGCATGCCATCGACGCGGTTAACCACTGCAACCCATGCGCCACGATCGGTATAGTAATCGACCACTGACAGCTCGTACTTCGCCAGGCGATCCTTCAGGAACACCATACGCTTGTAAGCATCGGTAGAGTACTGACTGTTAGGATAGCCACGGACCAGCCTGGAGAAGTCGTTAAAGGCATCACGCGCGTGTTGTGGGTCGCGATCGGAGCGATCGACGCCAAAGAAGCCCTGCAGCGCACTGTCATCCAACGCCATATTTGTCAGACCACGCATATAAATGACGTAATCAATGTTAGGATGCGTAGGGTTCAGGCGTACAAAGCGATCGATGGCTGCCTGAGCCAGCGGCAGGTCTGCGTTTTTGTAGTACGCATAAATCAGGTCCAACTGCACCTGTTGGGAATAAGGTCCAAAGGGATAACGGTTATCCAACGCTTCCAGTTGCGTTATTGCCTGTTTCCAGTTACCGTCCTGCAGCTTTTGCTGAGCGGTCGCGTAGATCTCATTCGGCGGATTATCGGGCACCTCCTCCTTTGAGCCAGAGCAACCCACCAAAGCCAGGCTCAGTGTGGCTGCTGCCACCAGGTATTTCATGCGCGTCATGACGTTTTGACTTCCTCAAAATGTTTATGCGGGAGAATCTCTGTTCCTGCTCCCGATTAAGACCAGCTACAATAGCACACTATATTAAACGGCAAAGCCGTAAAACCCAACGTTAAAACGAAGAAGCTGTATATGGCACAACGAGTACAACTCAACGCAACGGTGTCCGAAAATCAACTCGGACAACGCTTAGATCAGGCTTTGGCCGAATTGTTCCCGGATTATTCGCGTTCGCGCATAAAAGAATGGATCCTTGACCAGAGAGTGCTGGTAAACGGCAGCGTCAGCGACAAGCCGAAAGAGAAAGTTCTGGGAGGGGAGACGATTGCTATCGATGTTGAAATCGAAGAAGAAGTTCGTTTCCAGGCACAGGATATTCCGCTCAATATCGTTTATGAAGATGATGACATCCTCGTAATTAATAAACCGCGCGATTTAGTTGTGCATCCTGGCGCGGGCAACCCTGACGGTACTGTGCTGAATGCGCTGTTGCACTACTATCCGGCCATTGCTGACGTGCCGCGTGCGGGGATTGTGCACCGTCTTGATAAAGACACCACCGGTTTGATGGTGGTCGCGAAGACTATTCCGGCGCAAACCCGACTGGTGGAGTCCCTGCAGCTGCGCGAAATCACCCGCGAGTATGAGGCGGTGGCGATTGGTCATATGACGGCTGGCGGAACGGTTGAAGAACCGATTAGCCGCCACCCGACCAAGCGTACGCATATGGCGGTACATCCCATGGGAAAACCGGCGGTAACACACTACCGGATTATGGAGCATTTTCGCATCCATACTCGGCTGCGCCTGCGCCTGGAAACCGGCCGTACGCACCAGATTCGCGTACATATGGCGCACATTACTCACCCGCTGGTGGGCGATCAGGTCTACGGCGGTCGCCCGCGTCCGCCCAAAGGGGCATCCGAAGAGTTCATCGCTGCCCTGCGGAAGTTCGATCGTCAGGCGCTGCATGCCACCATGCTACGCTTATACCATCCGATCAGCGGAATTGAGATGGAATGGCATGCGCCAATTCCACAGGACATGGTGGATTTGATTGATGCCATGCGCGCGGATTTTGAAGCCCATAAAGACGATATCGACTGGCTATGACTAAACTGATTGTACCGCAATGGCCGATGCCGGAAGGCGTGGCTGCCTGTAGTTCTACGCGCGCTGGCGGGGTAAGTTTATCGCCATACGATTCACTTAATCTCGGCGCCCATTGTGGAGACAATCTACAGTACGTAGAAGAGAACCGTCGGCGTATGTTCGCCGCTGGCGGCCTGCCGTCATATCCGGTATGGCTGGAGCAGGTTCACGGTACGGCAGTTTTGCGACTCGATGGCGGGCCGTACGAGTCAAAGCGAGCGGATGCTTCGTACTGCAATGTGCCGGGGACGGTCTGCGCGGTGATGACCGCTGACTGCCTGCCGGTGCTTTTTTGTAACCGCGCGGGTACTGAAGTTGCGGCTGCGCATGCCGGTTGGCGAGGGCTGTGCGAAGGCGTACTGGAAGAAACCATCGCCTGTTTCGCCGATAAACCGGAAAATATCATGGCCTGGCTTGGGCCCGCCATTGGGCCGGATGCGTTTGAGGTCGGCCCGGAAGTGCGGGAAGCTTTTATGGCAAAAGATGCCCTGGCGGAACGTGCATTTCGTCCCGCGGGCGAAAAATATTTTGCTGATATTTATCAACTGGCTCGTCAGCGTCTGGCGGGCGTTGGCGTTGAGCAGATTTACGGCGGTGACCGCTGTACCCTCAGCGAAAAGGATGATTTTTTCTCTTATCGCCGCGACAAGATGACGGGTCGTATGGCAAGTTTCATCTGGCTGATATAACCTGCCGAACTAAGACGATCCAGAAGGCAAACTTATTTTTGCATAGTTCAGGTCTTTAACCTTGAATAATTGAGGGATGACCTCATTTAATCTCCAGTAGCAAATTTGACCTGTTATGGGAGGAGTTATGCGTCTGGATCGTCTTACCAATAAATTCCAGCTTGCTCTTGCCGATGCCCAGTCCCTTGCGCTTGGGCACGACAACCAATTCATCGAACCTCTTCATCTTATGAGCGCCTTGCTGAATCAGGAAGGGGGATCGGTACGTCCTTTATTAACTTCGGCTGGCATCAACGCCGGAGAGCTACGCACGAATATTGAACAGGCGCTAAGCCGTTTGCCGCAGGTGGAAGGTACCGGTGGTGATGTTCAACCGTCCCAGGACTTAGTGCGTATTCTGAACCTTTGCGACAAGCTGGCGCAAAAGAGAAAGGACAACTTTATTTCGTCAGAACTGTTCGTTCTGGCTGCGCTTGAATCACGCGGTACGCTGACCGACCTTTTAAAATCTGCCGGAGCAACAACCGCCAACGTGAGTCAGGCGATTGAACAAATGCGCGGAGGTGAAAGCGTGAACGATCAGGGTGCCGAAGATCAACGTCAGGCATTGAAAAAATTTACCGTCGATCTGACCGAGCGTGCCGAGCAGGGCAAGCTTGACCCGGTCATCGGTCGTGATGAAGAAATTCGTCGTACGATTCAGGTTCTGCAGCGTCGTACCAAAAATAACCCGGTGCTCATCGGTGAGCCTGGCGTAGGTAAAACGGCCATTGTTGAGGGGCTGGCGCAGCGGATCGTTAACGGCGAGGTGCCGGAAGGGCTGAAGGGCCGTCGAGTTCTGGCGCTGGATATGGGCGCGCTGGTGGCGGGTGCCAAATACCGCGGTGAGTTTGAAGAACGCTTAAAAGGCGTACTGAACGATCTCGCTAAGCAGGAAGGTAACGTTATCCTGTTTATCGATGAGCTGCACACGATGGTGGGGGCAGGTAAAGCAGACGGTGCAATGGATGCCGGCAACATGCTGAAACCGGCGCTGGCGCGCGGTGAACTGCACTGTGTGGGTGCCACAACGCTGGATGAATACCGGCAGTATATTGAGAAAGATGCCGCTCTGGAACGTCGTTTCCAGAAAGTATTCGTGGCGGAGCCGACTGTTGAGGATACCATTGCGATTTTGCGTGGTCTGAAAGAACGGTATGAACTGCACCATCACGTGCAGATCACCGACCCGGCGATTGTGGCGGCAGCCACGCTGTCCCATCGTTATATTGCCGATCGACAGCTGCCGGATAAAGCCATCGACCTGATCGATGAAGCCGCTTCCAGCATTCGGATGCAGATTGACTCAAAACCGGAAGAGCTGGACCGGCTCGACCGCCGTATCATCCAGCTCAAGCTGGAGCAGCAGGCGCTGAAGAAAGAGTCTGATGACGCCAGCATTAAGCGACTGGATATGCTAAATGAGGAACTGGCGGATAAAGAACGTCAGTACTCAGAATTAGAGGAAGAGTGGAAGGCTGAAAAAGCCTCGCTTTCCGGCACTCAGACCATTAAGGCTGAACTGGAACAGGCTAAAATCGCCATTGAGCAGGCGCGTCGCGTCGGCGATCTGGCGCGAATGTCCGAGCTCCAGTATGGCAAGATCCCTGAGCTGGAAAAACAGCTGGCGGCGGCAACGCAGTCTGAAGGCAAAACGATGCGTCTGCTGCGTAACAAAGTAACGGATGCCGAAATCGCGGAAGTGCTGGCTCGCTGGACGGGTATTCCGGTGGCCAGAATGCTTGAAGGTGAACGTGAGAAACTGCTGCGTATGGAGCAGGATTTGCATAGCCGCGTTATTGGTCAGAACGAAGCGGTGGAAGCAGTATCTAACGCGATTCGCCGTAGCCGTGCTGGTTTATCCGATCCTAACAGGCCGATTGGCTCGTTCCTGTTCCTTGGGCCTACCGGGGTGGGTAAAACAGAACTCTGTAAAGCTCTGGCCAACTTTATGTTCGATAGCGACGATGCAATGGTACGTATCGACATGTCAGAGTTTATGGAGAAACATTCCGTTTCACGTCTGGTTGGGGCGCCTCCGGGATACGTGGGCTATGAAGAAGGCGGCTATCTGACCGAGGCGGTCCGTCGTCGTCCTTATTCTGTCATCCTGCTGGATGAAGTGGAAAAAGCGCACCCGGATGTCTTTAACATTCTGCTGCAGGTGCTGGATGATGGACGTTTGACCGATGGGCAGGGGAGAACGGTCGACTTCCGTAATACGGTGGTCATCATGACTTCTAACCTTGGCTCCGACCTTATTCAGGAACGCTTTGGGGCACTGGATTATGGCCATATGAAGGAGATGGTGCTGGGCGTGGTTAGTCAAAGCTTCCGTCCAGAGTTTATCAACCGTATTGACGAAGTGGTTGTCTTCCATCCGCTGGGTGAAAAACATATTGCTTCTATCGCGCAGATTCAGCTGCAGCGGTTGTATAAACGACTTGAGGAACGCGGCTACGAAGTCCACATGTCTGATGAAGCGCTGAAATTGCTGAGCGAAAATGGATACGATCCTGTTTATGGCGCACGTCCTCTGAAACGTGCTATCCAGCAACAGATCGAAAACCCGCTGGCGCAGCAGATCCTCTCCGGTGAATTGATACCGGGTAAAGCAGTGCAACTGGTTGTGAAAGATGACCGGATAGTGGCAGTGCAGTAAATCACAAAACAGCAAAAACGGGCCCCTGGGGCTCGTTTTTGTTTAAAAACCAGGCAATAATCTCTTTCCTGCTGGCGATTTGGCTGAAAATTAAGCGGGTGAGTTTTTTTTTGAAAATACCGCTTGTCACTTTGAAATTACGCCCTATAATGCGCCTCCACTGACACGGAATAACGGCTTACAGCCCGCCGGGTCAGCGGGATTCAGCGATGAATACCGGCAGAGAAAAGCGAAATTAAAC
>NZ_BCZK01000021.1 GCF_001598695.1 Klebsiella oxytoca NBRC 105695
GCAGGTTGCTCTGCGTCCGGGGCAGGTTCAGCCGGGACTACCAGCTGCTCAGCCCTGCGCGCCCGCGCCTCGGCCTTACGGGCTTCGCGAGCGGCGATGGCTTCGCTATTATCCGGTTTCTCGCCGGAGAGCACGATAATCGGCTGCGCCGCGTTGCGCTGCTTTTCACGTACGCGGGCAAGGGCGGCGTTAATCGCATCCTGATCTTTCGCTGCTGGCTGTACGGCTGCCTGCTTATGACGTTCCAGCCTTGCGGCTTTATCCCGTTCCAGGCGAGCCTGACGCGCCTCAAAGCGGACTTTCGCTTCCGCTGCGCGTTTCTCTTCTTGCGCAATGGCGTATATCTCGGCTTTCTCCTGGCGGAAGTACTGCACCAGCGGGATATTGCTTGGACAAACCCAGGCGCAGGCGCCGCACTCGATACAATCGGCGAGGTTATGGCTGGTGGCTTTGTCGTGCTGCTGCCCTTTGCTGAACCAGTATAACTGCTGCGGCAGAAGATCGGCCGGGCAGGCGTCCGCGCAGGCGCTACAGCGGATACAGCCTTTTTCCTCTTCCGGTTCGCCCATTTCGCTCGCCGAAGGCGCCAGCAGACAGTTGGTGATTTTGACCACCGGCACGTCGAGCCAGGGCAGGGTGAAGCCCATCAGCGGGCCGCCCATAATCACCATCGGATCGGCGCCTGGGCAGAAACCGGCATCTTTTAGCAGATGGCTGACCGGCGTACCCAGGCGCGCCCAGACGTTGCCCGGACGCGTGACCGCTTCGCCGGTTAAGGTGACTACGCGCTCCGTCAGCGGCTCGCCGTCTATCACCGCACGTTTCACCGCATAGGCGGTGCCGACGTTTTGCATCAATACGCCGATATCAGAGGAGCGCCCACCGTGGGGCACCTGTTTACCGGTGAGGATTTGCGTCAGCTGTTTTGCACCGCCTGAGGGGTATTTCGTCGGGATTACGCGCAGCGAAATACCGTGCGTGTCGGCGAGTACCGCGCGGAGCATCGAAATCGCCTGCGGTTTATTATCCTCGATGCCGATCAGCACCTGTGCAGGTTGCAGAATATGGGCAAGGATGCGAATTCCCTCAACGATTTGCGCCGCGCAATCCTGCATCAGGCGATCGTCAGCGGTGATATAGGGCTCACATTCCGCCGCATTGATGATTAATGTTTCGATTCTGTCGCCGCCCCCGCGCAGCTTAGTGCCGGTGGGGAAACCGGCGCCGCCAAGCCCGGCTACGCCAAACTGGTGAATGCGCTCAATCAGCTCTTCGCGGGATTTATTCTGGTAATCGTTCCAGCCATCGCGCTCAATCCAGCGGTCTTCGCCATCGGCATCAATAATGACGCTCATTTCCGCCAGCGCGGAAGGGTGGGCGGTCGAGTGGGGGGCAATCGCCGCCACGATGCCGGACGTTGGCGCGTGCACCGGCAGCATTCTGCCCCAGCCGCGGGTAAGCGGCTGGCCGCGCAGGACGCGATCGCCCGGCTGGACGCAGAGCTCACCTTCCGCGCCGATGTGTTGTTTCAGCGGGATGACAAAACGCTGCGGCAGGGAAACCTGACGCAGCGGGGTACCGTTAGACTGGGTTTTCATTTCCGGCGGATGAATGCCGCCGTTGAAGTCCCAGACTTTGTCTTTGCGAAATGCGGAAAATAACTTAAACATGTTGTTCCACGGGAATAATGCGTACCGGGATGGTTTGAAGATCCCATTTCCAGGTTTCTGTCGTCGCCGCCACCGGGCGCAGTTCAATACATTGCGTCGGACAAGGCGCGACGCAAAGATTACAGCCGGTGCAGAGATCGCTCATCACCGTATGCATCGCACGGGTGGCGCCGACGATGGCATCCACAGGACAGGCCTGAATGCATTTTGTGCAGCCGATGCAGTTCGCTTCGTCGATCACCGCCAGCATTCGCGCAGGTACGGCTTCTTGCGCATCGCCGTCCGTAGGCTGCGGGTCGACGTTCAACAGTTCAGCGATTTTGAGCATCACCGCTTCGCCGCCGGGCGCGCAGCAGTTAATTTTCTCACCCTGAGTGCCTACGGCTTCCGCGTAGGGACGACAGCCGGGGTAACCGCACTGACCGCACTGGCTCTGCGGTAGCAGGGCGTCAATTTTCTCCACCACCGGGTCATCTTCCACCTCAAAACGGCGCGAAGCGTACCCCAGAATTAAGCCGAAAACCAGCCCCAGCAGGCTAATGGCAACCACGGCTATCCAGACAGCATTCATTACAACTTCACCAAACCACTAAAGCCCATAAAGGCGAGGGACATTAAACCGGCAGTGACCAGCGCAATGGCATTACCGCGAAACGGCGCCGGCACATCGGCAACCACCAGACGCTCGCGGATGGAGGCGAAAAGCACCATCACCAGCGAAAAGCCGACGGCGGCAGCAAAGCCGTACAGCGCAGACTGCAGGAAATTATGCCCGAGGTTAATGTTGAGCAGCGCAACGCCGAGCACCGCGCAGTTGGTGGTGATCAGCGGCAGGAAGATGCCCAACAGGCGATACAACGCCGGACTGGTTTTACGCACCACCATTTCGGTAAATTGCACCACTACGGCGATAACCAGGATAAAGGCCAGGGTCCGTAAATAGACCAGGTCCAGCGGAATAAGGATCCAGGTATCAATCAGCCAGGCGCAAATTGAGGCCAGCGTCATCACAAAGGTGGTGGCGAGCCCCATTCCCATAGCGGCTTCCAGCTTTTTGGAAACCCCCATAAACGGGCACAGTCCCAGAAACTTCACCAGCACGAAGTTGTTAACAAGAACGGTGCCAACAAAGAGCAGTAAATAATCAGCCATTATTCGACCTGAAATAGAAAAAGCCGTCTATTATCGAATAAATCGATACCGGCGACAACAGGTTAACTGTGTGGTTATTACGGATTCACAAAGGTCCGCTTAACCCGTTCAGAACGCTTGAAATAGGGAGCCAGCAGCGCCGCAGCGAGAAGGGGAAACAGCAGCTGGCGCAGCGCCAGAGCGTCTGATATTGGGGAAAAGGCAAATGCTTTTACCGCCAGCAGAAGCGTAATCAGCAGCCAGATAATGTAATGCTTTGGCACCCCTTTCCGCCGCTTGAAAAAGGCAATGGTCAACCACAGCGTGTAGTACCACATGGCGATCGCGAAGGCCAGCGAAGCAATCCACAAGGCGAGATGTTCAGTACTCATATTGCGCAGCAGGGTATAAGTCTGGGAAGACATCAGAGCATCAGCAAAAAACAGCAGCGACAATGAGGCGCTAAGCAGGGCCACCAGGAGCCATGCCAGCGGCGCCAGAAGCCATCCGCCAATACGTTCCACAGAGTCAGAGGACATTATTACTCCCGAATTTAACGCCAGTTATCAATAAAAGCAGGGCCGGAAGTATAAGCAACTGGCGTGAATGATGACAGTCTTTATTGCACGTAGCGCCAGACGGACTTGGGCACCTCGCCAATGTTGAACAATTTGCCGCCAGAAACCAGCTCCGCCCGACGATGGTCTGCGGCGCGATACATGTTGACGATCTCTTCGTTATCGGTCAGGGAATAGTTAAGGTGATCAAAAAGTTTTTCCAGACTTTCCAGCGTGCTGATTTTACGAAATTTTAATAAGTAGTCCTGAACGGTCATTTGCGTATCCATTTTATAATCAGAATAATTTAAGTTGAATATACCCATTCTGTGTAAACCTGTTCTCAACCGGCCGTTCCTTTTTTTCAGTAAACTGTATGGAATTATTTCGGTTGTAAATACCCGGAACAAGAACAGATGATGTTTCTGGCCTGGTAAAGAGGAATTTAAGAGTATTCCAGAACTGAATCAGGCGCCGGATGGCGCCTGGGAGAGAAGATTAACGCTGTTCGCCTCGGCTGGCAATAACGTTTTGGTACCAGAAAAAGCTCTTTTTACGTTTACGCGCCAGATTGTTCTGATGATCGACATAAACAAAGCCGTACTGTTTTTTATAACCGTTGAGCCAGCTTAATAGATCAATAAAGGACCAGGGATAATAGCCGCGCACGTCAGCGCCCAGTTCCAGCGCTTTTTCCAGCGCAGTTATGTGGCTATTCAGATAGTCAATACGCGGGTCGTCGACGATTTCGCCATCGATGATCGGGTCAATGGCCCCGAGTCCGTTTTCGGTGATGTAAATCGGTATGTCACCGTAGCGCGCTTTAATCATCATGATCCCGTCGGTTAACCCCTGAGGCCAAATTTCCCAGCCCCATTCGGTATAGGTACTTTGCGGGTTGCGTACAAAATAGAACAGCCCGTCGACGCCGGGTTCGCCGCCGGTCGGAACCTCCGGGGGCTGCGCTGAGACGGTTTCGCGGCGGTAGTAGTTCAGGCCGATAAAATCACAGCGGTTTTCACGCAGCAGCGCATCGTCGCCCGCTGCAAAAGCCGGAACGCCCCACAGCGCCTGGGTTTGTTGCAGGAGCTCTTCAGGGTATTGACCTTTTAGCACCGGATCGTAAAGCCAGTGGGTGTGAATAGCATCCGCCATCGCCGTCGCTTGCATATCCTCCTCGCTGTCGGTTAAAGGGGTATGCGGCTGCAGTACGTTGACAAAACCTATCTGCCCCTCGACTGCCATTTCACGAAACGCTTTCACGGCCAGCGCATGGGCGATAAAGACGTGGTGGCAGGCCTGAATCGCGCGCGCAGGGTCGCGCACCGCTGGCGGGTGGATGCCGTTAATATAGCCATGCCCGATAAAGACGATAGTTTCGTTGAAGGTCGCCCACAATTTGACCCGCGAGCCGAAGCGCTGATAGCAGAGGCGGGCGTACTCAGCGAACGCTTCCGCCGTACTGCGCGCTTCCCAGCCGCCTTCCTCCTGCAACGCCTGCGGAAGATCCCAGTGATACAGGGTGATCATCGGTTCAATATTATGCGCCAGCAGCTCATCAATCAGATCGCTGTAGAACTGAACCCCAGCCTCGTTAACCTCGCCGCGGCCTTCGGGCAGCAGACGCGGCCATGAAATTGAGAAGCGATAGCTTTGCAGACCCATTTCCGCCATCAGCGCAACATCTTCGCGAAAGCGATGGTAATGGTCTACGGCGATATCGCCGGTGGTGCCCTGAAAAGTGGTGCCTGGGAGATGGGAGTAGATATCCCAGATAGAAGGGCCTTTGCCGTCGGCATCGTGTCCGCCCTCAACCTGCCAGGCTGCGGTAGCGGCTCCCCATAAAAAATGCTGCGGAAATCCGGACATGAAGAAACTCCTTATCGATTGATAAGGAGAGTGTAATAAAACCCTGTACCGCCATGCAACCGGTTTCAGAAACCGGTTGCATAGTTGCGAAGCGGGTCACTGTTTATTTCGCCAGCGGCTTCGCCTGAACAGTATCAACGGTAGGTGGGGACTGGTAGTTATCAATATGATGAGCGATAACTAAAAGCAGGGCTGAGACGCCCAAAACAATCCAGCCAATAAGTTCTACAATACGGTTAAAAACGTTTTCCATAACTCTGTAGCAAATTGTGAAACCAGAAGGAAATGGTACTTGAGGATTGAAGTAACGCAAGTGTTACATGAACTTAGTTGCGCAAATGACGTAATGCTGCGCGATAACGCGGGCAACATGCGTTAACAGAGGTCTTATCCGCAGCGTAACTGGGACACCGTTATTCTCGTTAAGGGGGTAAAAAATGAGTGATGCTATCCGGGTAGGATTAATCGGTTATGGCTACGCTAGCAAGACCTTTCATGCGCCGCTAATCAGCGGTACGCCAGGGATGACGCTGGCCGCTGTGGCCAGCAGTGATGAAAATAAAGTGCATGCCGATTGGCCTGCATTGCCGGTGGTTAGCGGGCCAGAGCGGATTTTGAACGACCCCAATATCGATTTGGTGGTGATCCCGACCCCAAACGACACCCATTTTCCGCTGGCCAAGGCCGCGCTGGAGGCGGGCAAGCACGTAGTCGTCGATAAACCCTTTACCGTGACACTGTCACAGGCGCGTGAGCTTGAAGCGCTGGCAAAAAGCGGCGGGCGGCTGCTGTCGGTATTCCATAACCGCCGCTGGGACAGCGATTTTCTGACGGTAAAAGCGCTGATCAACGAAGGGCTACTGGGGGAAGTAGGATACTTTGAGTCTCATTTCGATCGCTATCGACCGCAGGTGCGTAATCGCTGGCGTGAACAAGGCGGACCGGGGAGCGGCATCTGGTACGATCTTGCCCCGCATCTGCTGGACCAGGTGGTAAATCTCTTCGGCCTGCCGGTTAGCATGCAGGTTGATCTGGCGCAGTTACGTCCGGGCTCCCAGTCCACCGACTATTTTCATGCGGTTTTAGCCTGGCCGCAGCGTCGTGTCGTGCTGCACGGAACTCTGGTCGCTGCGGCGGAAACGGCGCGCTTTATTATCCACGGTTCGCGAGGAAGCTATGTGAAATACGGTCTCGACCCGCAGGAGGAGCGGCTGAAAAGCGGCGAACGCCTGCCGCAGGAAGACTGGGGATACGATATGCGCGACGGGGTGCTGACGCGAGCGGAGGGCGAGGACATAACCGAGGAGTCGTGGCTAACGCTGCCGGGTAACTATCCGGCCTATTATGCCGCTATTCGCGATGCACTTAACGGAAGCGGCACTAATCCGGTTCCGGCAAGCCAGGCGATTCAGATTATGGAGCTGATTGAGCTTGGCCTCGAGTCGGCCAGACATCGAACGACGCTGTGTCTGAATTAGGTCATCCCCGCGACAACAACCGCCCGGCGTTGAATGACCCCCGTTTATCACGGGGGAGTCGATCAAGCCTGCTGAACGCGCTGCATCAGCGCTGCTTTTTCCCCGGCGCTTAAAAAGGCGAGTTCCAGGCCGTTGATCTGCGCCTGGCGAATCTGCTCGCGGCTCAGGCCGGCAGCCGGGGCGGCAACCGTATATTCGTGGATAATATCGACGCCCTGGACGGCGGGGTCGTCGGTATTAATGCAGGCCAACACGCCGTGCGCGAGGAAAGTTTTCAGCGGATGCCGGGCCAGCGACGGCACGGTGCTGGTCTGGATATTGGAGGTTAGACAGGACTCAATGCCGATGCGCTGCGCGGCGAGATAGTCCATCAGCGCCGGGTCCTGCACCGCCTTCACGCCGTGGCCGATGCGTTCGGCTCCCAGCTCGCGAATGGCCTGCCAGATGCTTTCCGGACCGGCGGCTTCGCCTGCATGGACCGTGATCCGCCAGCCCGCATCGCGCGCGCGGCGGAAGTGCTCCATAAACAGATTCCCCGGGAAGCCAAGTTCATCGCCGGCGAGGTCGAGGGCGGTAATGCCGTCGCGGTGGGCGAGCAGGGCTTCGAGCTCTTCCTCGCACGCCGCTTCGCCGAAGGTGCGGCTCAGAATACCGATCAGACGGGCTTCAACGTTAAAGTCGCGGCTGCCTTCTTTTACCCCAGCGATCACCGCTTCGACGACGCCCGCTACCGGCAGCTGGTGGGTCATCGCCATATAGCGCGGAGAGAAACGCAGTTCGACGTAATGCAGTCCGTTGCGCGCGGCATCTTCAAGGTTTTCATAGGCAACGCGGCGGCAGGCATCCAGAGAAGCGAGCATTTTTACACCCCAATCCAGCTTAGAGAGGAAGCTGACCAGGTCGGGCTCATTGCTGGTGACCTGTACATGAGGACGTAATGTTTCGAGCGTATTTGCCGGAAGTGCGAGGTTATACTGGCGGCCAAGATCGAGAATAGTTTGGGCCCGGATATTACCGTCAAGATGGCGATGGATGTCGGTTAATGGCAAAGTTAAATCAATCATGGTCGCACTCTTTTTTTAGTTAAAGTGCGCGTCATTGTACATCAGAACGATAAATGGTTAAAAGAGGAGAAAAATACCGAATAAATCAATGAAAAAGGGAGTGGTGAGGAAAGATTCCCCTCTCTCTGAGCCGCATGTCGCATTCGCTCATAGCAAAACGCTATTAATCATAGTGAATCAGTATTTAATTTCGCCCGTGTGATTTTCTATAGTCTCTGGCGCTGGTTTTCCTGCAATGAATGGCAGGCTATTTTAAAAAGGACCCTGGGAATATGATCTTTATGTTAAAAAAAATTGCAGTACCGCTGGTTGTCGCAGGCTCGCTGCTGCTGGCAGCCTGCAAACCTGGTGAGCAGGACCCTAACCACATCAAAGTGGGCATTAGCGCAGGCGTTGACCAGGAGGTCTGGGCGGTGGCGCAAAAAGTGGCAAAAGAGAAGTACAATCTCGACGTCGAAGTGGTGACGTTTAATGATTTCGTCCTGCCCAACGAAGCGCTGAACAACGGCGATCTTGATGCTAATGCTTTCCAGCATAAGCCTTATCTGGATAAACAAATTCAGGAGCGCGGCTATAAGCTGGTTCAGGTTGGCACGACGTTCGTTTATCCGATTGCCGCCTATTCGAAGAAAATCAGTTCGGTCGACCAACTGCCCGATGGCGCGCAGGTGGCCGTTCCCAACGATCCAACTAACCTCGGACGCTCGCTGCTGCTACTGCAAAAGCAGGGGCTGATTACATTGAAGGAGGGCACCGGTCTGCTGCCCACTTCGCTTGATATCATTAATAACCCGAAAAACTTAAAAATCGTCGAGATTGAGGCGCCGCAGCTCACCCGCGCGCTGGACGACCAGCAGATAACTATGGCGATAATTAATACCACTTTCTCAAGCCAGGTGGGCCTGTCACCGTCGCGCAACGGCCTGTTTGTGGAAAGCAAAGATTCGCCCTACGTCAATATCTTTGCCAGCCGCATCGAAAACAAAGATAGCGAAAAGGTAAAAAATCTGGTGAAGGCCTACCAGAGCGATGAAGTGGCCGCGGCGGCAGAACAGCTTTATAAAGGCGATGCGGTTAAGGGCTGGTAATCGTTTCATACCCGGTATGGCGTCAGCCGCCGACGGGCAAGCGCATATAACGGCCGGTAGCGTGCTACCGGCTTTTTGATGGCTATTTTTGAATCAAATAGCGGATGGTTGGCCCATCTTGCTGAATATCGAGCACGGTATAGCCGTGATTTTTGGCATCCAGCGGGATATTGTTAATCGACTGCGGGCAGTCGCTGACCACTTCAAGAATTTCGCCTTTCTTCAGCGAGGGCATCGCTTCAAGCGTGGCGATGGCAGGATAGGGGCAGGGTTCGCCAACCATATCCAGGCGATAGTCCGGGACCAGAGTTTTCATGCGCTTTCCTTAACCGTTGAGGTGGCGAGAGATTTGCGGTGGAAAAAGCGTTTTTCCCAGCCAATAACCAAACCCAGCGCGATCAGCAGCAGGAGATAGGTCACCAGCAGGCCGCCGAAAGGCCCGAATGTCGCCAGCAGGTTGATTTTATCCCAGCTTGTGGCCAGCGCCGGGGAGAGTCCGTCCCAGTAGTATGCCAGGATCGTTGAACCTATCACGTTGCCCAGCCCAACCCACCAGAAGTGCACCTGGCCTTCCACCGCGCGGTACATCCAGCCGGTTTCGCAGCCGCCCGCCAGGACGATTCCAAAGCCGAACAGCAGACCGCCGATGACCGCGTTGGGGCCGGCCCACATAATTTTTGGTTCCATGCCAAGCTGCACGTAGCTGAAGATCCCGATGGCGCTGGCCGCCATACCGAAAATGATCGCCTTCGCCATATTGGTGCGTCCGGTGATCCACATATCGCGAAAGGCAGAGGTAAAGCAGATCTGCGCGCGTTCGATAAGCAGGCCAAACCCGACGCCAAACAGCAGCGCCAGGCCGAGCTTCGGCTGGTTAGCTGCGGTGAGCAGACCCCAGGCGATCATGGCAAAAAAGACCACCATCCCGAGACGGAACCGGCGTCGCGCCTGGTCAGGTTTTTGCGTCAGCGGCGACGCCTGCGACACTTTTTGCATCTTAACCGGAATACGGAAGATGGGCAGCAAGGTAAAACGCGCGCCGAACCAGGTGCCGATAGCCGTCGCGATGGCAAAGAACCAGGCGTGCAGAGAAAACTGCGGGATACCGGTGAAGAAGGCGGCCAGGTTACAGCCCATCGCCAGACGGGCGCCGAAGCCGGCAATGATGCCTCCGGCGACGGCCTGCAGAATACGCACCCGGCTGCGAGGAAAACGCAGCTTCACGTTATTCGCCCACAGCGCAGCGGCGAAACAGCCGCCGAACATGCCGATGATCATCATGCCGTCGATGCGAGTGAGCGGGGTGCCCTCAAGATGAATGAGTTTGTAGTACCCCCACTCTTCGCTGTGCACGCCGATAAGTTGCAGCAATTGTCCGCCCCAGCGGGTAAATTCGCCGGTGACGGCCCAAAAAGTGCCGGTAATGCCGAAGTAGTAGGTTGAGAGAATCCCCGCGGCGATAACGGCGGGAACGGGTGACCAGAATTTAATCAGCCACGTCTGTTTGAATTGTTGCCATGTCATGAAGATGCCTCTGAACTCAGAAGGTATATTACCCGTAACGGGTTGAAGAGGGGCGATACTACGCTGTTTAGTTCCTGAAAACGCTCGACAGGATCAAATTGACCGATAAAGAGAATATAAAAGGCCACGCGCTGGTGGCCTTTCACGACCGCTTATTCGCGGCCTGCTGTTAATGACGGTACGCGAATTCAGTTAAAGCCCAGACGAATCAGGTTCAGCGGGCTAAATAACCCTTCGTGTCCGTCTATTTCCACGCAATCAGCACGACGGATCTGCTCCGCCGTTTTACCTTCAGCGTGGATGGCCTTAATGACGCCCGTCGCGCCGCTATCGGCTACCATAACCATGCTGCCGGTAGAGATAGCATTACGGTTACGATCGTAAGTTTTCATAATTTCGTCCTCCTGATTAATACTTTGACGGGAATGAAAAGCGGCAATTAAATACACCTTTGCGGCGCGAATTTTTTTGCGTCTCGTCAAAATTTGGTCTCATTATGCCCGGAGACTCTTAGGTCGGGGGCAGGCAGGGGAGCGGGATTGAGACGGTTAATAAGCCAGAGGTTATTTTTTCCGCGGTCAGGTGAATCTCATCGGCGTGGCACAGAGAGAACTATGATTTTATTCGCGCTTAATGTTTGTACCGCGCAAAGCGCCGGTGAAATAAACGCCAGCGGTAGCGGGGAGCCCGCTACCTGATTATTGAAGGGAAAATAATTAGCGCAGCGAACGCAGGGCGGCGATTAATCCCTGCACGCCTTTTTCCAGCTTCTCGCGTGGGCAACCGGCGTTGAGACGGACAAAGCCCTTACCCTCTTCGCCGTAAGTGTAGCCGGGCATAATGGCGACCTTCTGCTCCTCGATAAGTGCTTTTTGCAGAGCGCGATCGTCAACGGCCAGCGGGCGCAGGTCAATCCACGCCAGGTAAGTCGCCTGCGGTGGCTGCCAGCCTAGCTCCGGAAACGCCTGATTCAGTTCGCCAGCGATGAAGCGCATATTTTCCTGCAAATAACCGCGCAGGGCATCCAGCCAGGGCGCTCCCTCGCGATAGGCGGCAATATGGGCGACCAGCGCCGGCACGGAAGGTGATGAGAGGCCATCGCGGCTCTTCAGCGCGTGCAGATAGCTTTCGCGCACGGCGGGATCGTCAATCAACCCGTATGCGCCGGTGAATGCCGGAATGTTGAAGCTTTTCGAGCCGGAGGTGAAGAGCGCCCAGGGGCTGCGGGCCACGTCGCACCACGGGATGTGCTGCTGCCCGTCCCAGACCATGTCCATATGGATCTCGTCGCTAATCACTTTTACCCCATGCTTCTCACACAGCTGCGCCATGGTTTCCAGCTCTTCACGGGTCCAGACCTTGCCGGTGGGGTTGTGCGGGCTGCACAGCAGCAGAACGGTATTACGCGGCTGAGCCAGTACCCGCTCCAGGGCCGCCATATCGCAGCGCCAGTGATGGTTGTCGAGAGAGAGCGGCACGGCCGCGACGCGCCGCTGGTTGCCTTCAATGGTTTTATAAAAGGCATCGTAGGCCGGAGTGTGTACCACGATGCCGTCGCCCACTGCCGACCACTGACGAATCATCTCCGCGACCATATAGATCACCGATGGCCCGTAAACAATCGCTTCGCGGTTGATTGGGCTATGAAAACGGCTGGCGAACCAGTGGCTCACCGCGCCGAGGAATTCATCATTTTTCCACCGGCTGTAGCCAAAAACACCGTGCCCCAGACGTTTGCTGACGGCATCAAGAATACAGGGGGCGGTGGCGAAATCCATGTCGGAGATCGTAAAGGGCAGCAGGTCGGCTACGCCAAAACGGTCGGCGACGTAATCCCACTGCGTGCACCAGGTACCGTGACGGTCGATCTGCTTTGAAAAATCAAACATCGCAACTTCCTTCATCCTGGCCCCCTGCCGCAAGGCGGGGGCGGAGCTTATGCCTCGACGGTATTCATCAGGACAGCCATTTCATCTTTTACCGACTGCACCTGCGGGCCAATCACTACCTGCAGGTTATGCTGGTTGAGCTGAACCACGCCGATGGCGCGATTCGCTTTCAGCGCGGCGCTGTCGACTTTGCTCATATCGTTAACCGACAGACGCAGGCGGGTAATGCAGTTATCGAGCGAAACGATATTTTCCGCGCCGCCGAGCGCGGCCAGAATCGCCGGAACGTTATACCCTGATTTGCCGGTCACGCCGGTGACAGCCTTCTCAAATGCGCTCGTTGTTTCAATATCGCGTCCCGGCGTTTTCAGGTTAAAGCGGGAGATCGCGAAACGGAAGATACCGTAGTAAACCGCAAACCAGATGGCCGCAACCACCGGTACCATGTACCACCTGGTGGACAGACCGTGCAGAATGCCGAATACCACAAAGTCGATAACGTTGCCGTCGGTGTTGCCGATTGTCACGCCGAGGATCGCCATTACGGTAAAGCCCAGGCCGGTCAGTAACGCATGGATAACGTAGAGAACCGGCGCGACGAACAGGAACAGGAATTCCAGCGGTTCGGTGGTGCCGCCTACCACGCAGGCGATAACGCCGGAAATCAGCAGGCCTTTAATCTTATGGCGATTTTCCGGACGCGCGCAGTGATACATCGCCAGCGCTGCGCCCGGCAGGCCGCCGAGGAATGCCGGCATTTTACCCTGTGACAGGAAGCGGGTCGCGCTCTCGGCGAAGCCGTGGCTGGTCGGGCAGCTTAGCTGGGCCTGGAAAATCGTCAGCGCGCCGCTGACGCTATGCCCGCAAACGTCCAGGGTACCGCCCGCTTCGGTAAAGCGGATCAGCGCCACCAGAATATGGTGCAGGCCAAAAGGCAGCAGCAGGCGTTCACCGGTACCGAAGATCATCGGTCCGAAATCACCTGCGCTATTGATGACCTGACCGAGTGCGTTAATCCCCATGGCGAAAACGGGCCATATTATCGGGATCACCAGACCGACCAGGCCGAGAACCACGGTCGTAATAATGGGCACAAAGCGGGTACCGCCAAAAAAGGCCAGCGCGTCGGGCAGGCGGATGTTATGGAAACGTTCGTGCAGCATCCAGACGATGATCCCGGCGATCACCGCGCCGAGGATCCCGGTGTCGATCGATTGAATACCGATAATGTTCTGGATGTTATTGGCTTTGAGGATGGCGGCATCGGTGGTCGGCAGAATACCTTTGGCCGTCAGCCAGAAGTTTACCGCCAGGTTCATTACCGCGTAGCCGACAAAACCGGCAAACGCGGCGACGCCTTTGTTTTCTCGCGCCAGACCCAGTGGAATGGCGATACAAAACATCACCGGCAGAAAGCTGAAGGCAAAGGAGCCGACTTTGCCCATCCAGACGAAAACGGTCTGCAGCAGCGGCACGTCCAGCCACGGCAGAAGCGTCAGGACATCATGGCTGCTCAGAGAGCTGCCGATCCCCAGCATGATCCCGCAAAAGGAGAGTAATGCTACGGGTAACATGAAGGTTTTCCCGAGCTGCTGGAAAAACTCCCACAAGGTAATTTTGTTTGCTGTTTTCGCCGTCATAACATGAATCCTGGTTCTAAAAGTTATCGGTAGGATGCAACGCCACGAAAAGATAAAACGTTTTACCAAACTTTAGTGCGATAAAAATCACATATTCCAGCGATAATAAAGTTTATAAAGAGGGCATCCTGATAAAACGTTTTATCGACAGCCAAAGGGAGTCGGCCTGCAGTTATGGCTATCGTGAAAAAAATTACCATTAATGATGTCGCGCAGGCGGCGGGGGTATCCGTCAGTACCGTCTCGCTGGTACTGAGCGGCAAGGGGCGTATTTCGTCGGCAACCGGCGAGCGCGTCAATCACGCCATTGAACAGCTGGGCTTTGTGCGTAACCGCCAGGCGGCGTCCCTGCGCGGCGGCCAGAGCGGGGTGATTGGCCTGATCGTCAGCGACTTGTCGAAGCCTTTCTACGCGGAGATGACCGCCGGATTGACCGATGCGCTTGAGTCGCAGGGCAGAATGGTCTTCCTCACCCAGGGCGGGCACAGCGGAGAAAAAATGCTCCAGCGTTTTGATACCCTGGTTTCACAGGGGGTCGATGGCGTAGTGATTGCCGGCGCCATCGATCGGGGGGGCGAACTGCGCGATCGCGCGGCGGAAGCCGGAATGCCGCTGGTCTTCGCCTCCCGCGCCAGCTATCTCGACGATGTGGACCTGATCCGCCCGGATAATATGCAGGCGGCGCAAATTGTCACCGAGCACCTGATCCGCCGCGGTCATCAGCGCATTGCCTGGCTGGGAGGGCAAAGTTCATCCCTGACGCGCGCCGAACGGGTTGGCGGCTACTGCGCTACCCTGCTGAAATATGGCCTGCCGTTTCATAGCGAGTGGGTGGTGGAGTGCGGCTCAAGCCAGAAGCAGGCGGCGGAGGCGATGACGGCCCTGCTGCGGCAAAACCCGACCATTAGCGCCGTGCTCTGTTATAACAGCGTGATCGCGACCGGGGCGTGGTTTGGCCTGATGCGCGCCGGGCGACAGAGCGGAGAGGATGGCGTTGAAAGCTATTTCGAACAGCGGGTCGCGCTGGCGGCATTTGCGGAATTACCCGAGGAGGCGCTGGATGATCTGCCGCTGACCTGGGTTACGACTCCCGCCCGGGAGATGGGGCAAAGCCTGGCGGAGTGTATTTTACGGCGTATGGAAGAGGGGCAGGGAGCGGCGCGAAACCAGATCATCTCTCCTCGGCTGATTACGCGTAAATAGCCCCTGGTGAGGGGCTATATGTCATTTATTGCTGCGGCGCGACTGGCGGTACCACTTCTTGCGGCAGCGTCTCCTGCGGCTCAGCGGGCGCCGGGACAGGGGGAAGCGCTAAACCGAACATCCCGGCAAACTCATCCAGCGGCATTTTCTGCCCGTTCAGCGTCACCTGGCCGTCAGCATACTGCAGGCTGGAGGTGATGGCGTTATCTTCCATAGTGGTAATACGGAACATCTGTCCCATCGCCGCCAGGCCTTTCACCTGCTGCTCTGCAAGCTTAGCGGCGTCGGCGGGCTGATAGCCTTCCAGCCCGGCAATCTGAGTCATAAACGCCGTCGCCATATCGACCGGGATCACCAGCTTGCCGTCGAGAGATTTGACGCTACGATCCACTTCCTCGGCCAGCGTCTGCGGCGGAGTGGTAGTCAGCGACGGATCTTTGAGCAGAATCGATAGATTCAGGGTGGTTTCGCCCTTCGCGTTGCGCCAGCTCAGCGGAGAAATGGTCAGGGACGGGCTGCCTTTCAGCATCATCGGCAGTGAGCTAAAGAAGGTTTGCGTTAGCGCCTGCTGGTACAGCTCAGGATTCTGCGCCAGCTGAGGGTCCGCCATCAGCGCCTGGGCGTCGGCATTGTACTTCTGGCTGAACTGATGGAAAGCTTCACCATCAATATTGTCCAGCTTCAGGGTCAGCCTGCCGCTACCGATATCCTGATTTTGCAGCTTCAGGCTGTTGACGGTGTAGTCCAGCTGGCTGTTAATCCCTTTGCCGTCGGCGGTCAGCGAAGAGTTGCCGTCGATTTTCATCCCTTCAAACAGCGCCAGCTCTTTTCCTTCAACGCCAATCGCCAGTTTTTCCAGCGAGATGGCCTGCTTGCCAATACGCTCGTTGAAGCTGGCCATTTCGGTGGAACCGTCGGTTTTCAGATTATTAAAGGTGAGCTGTACCTTCTGATTGTATTCGTTGACCGCGTTAATTTGCCCGCTGCCCGCTTCGCCGCTCAGGCTGAGGGTTTTTCCCTCTCGATCGGCGTTAAGCTGGAACTGACCGCCGCTAAAAGTGACTTTCTCGTCGTCTTTCGCGTAATCAAGCGGTTTCAGCACGATAGCGGACTGGTTATCGCCGCTGTAGGCGATGCGGGTATCGATAGTAAACGGCGTTTCGCCTTTTGCAATGTCAAACAGCGACTTGCTGGCCTCGTTGTTCACTAAGGTGGTTTTGACGGATGCCATCGCCGGGGCGAGGTTAAAGGATTTCAGTGAAGCCAGCGGGAAGGGGCCGTGATCGACAACTTCGTCAAACACCAGCGACTGTCCGGCGGCCAGCCAGCGGGGCGCTTTGCCGGCGATGGGTTTCAGGACCAGTTGTAAACGGCTGCTGAACAGGCCGCGCTGATAGTCCTGATAGGTGAGCTCTACGCCAGCCTGCGGCGCGCTGCTTTGCAGCTGAGCATTCGCCTGCTGCACCATATCGGCAATGCGGCTTTCCAGCTGCTTCCCTGTGTACCACGCGCCGCCCGTCCAGACGACGCCCAGCGCGATGATAATTCCTGCTGCGACCAGCGATTTTTTCATAGCATTTGTCCATAAATGAAACCAGGCGGATTGGGCCGCCTGGTTGTGTTGTCATGATGAGTGAAAGTCTAGCAACTGTGGCTAAAAAGTTCAGTAACTTACTGGAGCTTATTAAACACGCGCGCCACGCGACCGCTGCCGCTGACCTGTACCGGTGATTCGTTGTGCGCCACGAAAGCCGACTCGCCCGGCTTCAGCGTCAGACGCTGTTCGCCTTTCACGATCGTTGCTTCACCCTCGACGCAGAACAGGATCGCCGCGCTATCCTGGGCGATGGTGGACGCCTGCGCTGAAAGGTCGTGCAGTGAGAAAGCAAAATCGTCAACCGGGATGGGGAAGTCCAGCTCCGCGCCGTGAATGACCGGCTGGGTCAGGAGTTCGCCAGCGGGTTTGGGTTCAAATTTGACGTTTGCCACCAGCTCCGGAATATCAATGTACTTCGGCGTCAATCCCGCGCGCAGGACGTTATCGGAGTTGGCCATCACCTCCAGCGCCACGCCCTGCAGGTAGGCGTGCGGCGTTTCCGCAAACAGGAACATCGCCTCGCCGGGATTCAGCTTGACCACGTTGAGCAGTAGCGGAGAGAAAAGGCCGCTATCGTCCGGATAGAACTCGGCGATCAGGCGGATAGTCTGCCACGGTTCTCCCTGCTCGCTGTCCAGCGCTCTCTGCAGTACGCTCAGGGCGTGCGCTTTTTCGTCGCCTTTCATGTTCAGCAGGCTGGCAAACAGCTGGCTCAGATGGGCGGCGTCAGGCTGCGCCAGGAACTGCGCTATTGCCGGATGTGCTTCAGCTACCGGCTGCAGCAGCTTCACGATTTCGGAAAACTCGCGGAAGGCGTTCATGGCAAGGAATGGCGTTAACGCGAAAACCAGCTCCGGCTTGTGGTTCGGATCTTTATAGTTACGTTCGGCGGCATCAAGCGGGATCCCGGCGGCATTCTCTTTGGCAAACCCGATTTCCGAGGCCCGTTTGTTCGGGTGAACCTGAATAGAGAGCGGCTGGGCGGCGCACAGCACTTTAAACAGGAACGGCAGTTCACCAAAACGCTCGGCAACTTTGGCGCCAAGCAGGGTCGTTTTATCGCTCTCGATTGCATCGCGCAGAGAACGCGGCGTTCCGGCGTCATCGAGAATTTGCGAGCTGCTCTTCGGATGCGCGCCCATCCACAGCTCCGCCATCGGCAGGTTGTTTGGGTTAGCAATGCCATAAAGTTCGGTTAAGGCGGTATGACTTCCCCAGGCGTAATTTTGCACTGAGTTGATGAGTTTTTGCATTCTCAATCCCTGTTTCCACTTGATAGTAATGGCACTATTAAACCAGCAAACGCCCGAGAAGCAACCGGTGCGAAGAAAAAGTCGTCCTTGTCTCAGTTTTTGTTAAAAAATTGTGTAGAATCGATCGACTCGCTTTTCTACGGGCAAATGGAGTGTCTGCCTGAAATATAATCAGCCAAGCAGTAAGTGAGAGCACAATGTCGAATAAACCCTTTGTATATCAGGATCCTTTTCCACTGAAAAAGGACGATACCGAGTATTACCTCCTCAGCAGTGATTACGTCTCCGTCGCCGAATTCGCCGGCCAGGAAGTTCTGAAAGTTGAACCTCAGGCGCTAACTTTACTGGCACAGCACGCTTTCCACGACGCCTCCTTTATGCTTCGCCCGGCTCACCAGCAGCAGGTCGCCGATATTCTCAACGACCCGGAAGCCAGCGACAACGATAAATACGTGGCGCTACAGTTCTTGCGCAACTCGGATATTGCCGCCAAAGGCGTGCTGCCGACCTGCCAGGACACCGGTACCGCAATTATCACCGGCAAGAAAGGTCAGCGCGTGTGGACCGGCGGCGGCGATGAAGCCGCGCTGGCGCAGGGCGTGTACAACACCTATATCCAGGATAACCTGCGCTATTCGCAGAACGCGCCGCTGGATATGTATAAAGAGGTCAACACCGGCACTAACCTGCCTGCGCAAATCGACCTCTACGCTACCGACGGCGAGGAGTACAAATTCCTCTGCATCGCCAAAGGCGGCGGCTCGGCTAACAAAACCTATCTGTATCAGGAAACCAAAGCGTTAATTACTCCGGCGAAGCTGAAAAATTACCTCGTCGAGAAGATGCGCACGCTGGGGACCGCGGCCTGCCCGCCGTACCATATTGCTTTTGTGATTGGCGGTACGTCGGCGGAGTCTACTCTGAAAACCGTTAAGCTGGCCTCAACGAAGTATTACGATGGTCTGCCGACCGAGGGCAACGAGCACGGCCAGGCCTTCCGCGATATTCAGCTCGAAAACGAGCTGTTGCTGGAAGCGCAGAACCTTGGCCTCGGTGCGCAGTTTGGCGGTAAATATTTCGCCCACGATATTCGCGTCATCCGCCTGCCGCGCCACGGCGCCTCATGTCCGGTGGGCATGGGCGTTTCCTGCTCCGCGGATCGCAACATCAAAGCGAAGATCAACCGCGAGGGGATCTGGATTGAGAAACTGGAGAGCAATCCGGGCAAGTATATTCCCGAGCATCTGCGTCAGGCCGGCGAGGGAGAAGCGGTTAAGGTCAATCTGAACCAGCCGATGAGCGATATTCTGGCGCTGCTGTCGCAGTATCCGGTGTCGACCCGCCTGTCGCTGAGCGGTACGATTATCGTGGCGCGCGATATCGCCCACGCCAGGCTGAAAGAGCTCATCGATAATGGCGAGGAATTGCCGCAGTACGTCAAGGACCACCCGATCTACTACGCGGGCCCGGCGAAAACCCCTGACGGCTACGCTTCCGGTTCTCTTGGCCCGACCACCGCAGGCCGTATGGACTCCTACGTCGATCTGCTGCAGGCGCATGGAGCGAGTAAAATCATGTTAGCCAAAGGTAACCGCAGCCAGCAGGTGACCGACGCCTGTCACAAGCACGGCGGTTTCTACCTCGGCAGCATCGGCGGTCCGGCGGCGGTACTGGCGCAGCAGAGCATCCGTAGTCTGGAGTGCGTGGCCTGGCCGGAGCTGGGGATGGAGGCTATCTGGAAAATTGAAGTGGAAGACTTCCCGGCGTTTATCCTCGTGGATGATAAGGGCAATGACTTCTTCCAGCAGATCCAGAGTTCGCAGTGCGCCCGCTGCGTGAGATAAGCTCAGCCGCCCTTCGGGGCGGTTTTTTTATGCCGCTTAGCGGCACGAACCACCAAAATAACTTATAAATCTGACCCATACTTTACGCTTTAAGCAGGTGAGCTTTGTCGCTATTACGCACTTTGAATCCAAGGAGAAAGTAATGACAACGCATCGCAGTGAAAAAGACTCTATGGGCGCAATCGATGTGCCTGCCAATAGGCTTTGGGGCGCGCAGACTCAGCGCTCGCTGGAACATTTCCGCATCTCGACGGAAAAAATGCCGATCGAGCTTATTCATGCGCTGGCGCTGACCAAGCGTGCGGCGGCGAAGGTGAATAACGATCTCGGTCTTCTGAGCGCAGAAAAAGCGCAGGTGATTATTCAGGCTGCGGATGAAGTGCTGGCAGGCAAGCATCCGGACGAGTTTCCGCTGGCAATCTGGCAAACCGGCTCCGGTACGCAAAGCAACATGAATATGAATGAGGTGCTGGCTAATCGTGCGAGTGAACTGCTGGGCGGGGTACGCGGGATGGAGCGTAAGGTTCATCCTAACGATGATGTTAACAAGAGCCAGAGCTCTAACGACGTTTTCCCGACGGCGATGCACGTAGCGGCGATGATTGCGCTTCGGGTAAAGCTGATCCCGCAGCTCAACATTCTGAAGCAAACGCTTAATGATAAATCCCTGGCCTTCAACGATATTGTCAAAATCGGCCGCACCCACCTGCAGGATGCGACGCCGCTGACGCTCGGCCAGGAGATCTCAGGATGGGTCGCCATGCTCGAGCATAACCTCCGGCATATTGACCATAGCTTGCCCCATCTGGCGGAACTGGCGCTGGGCGGCACGGCGGTGGGAACCGGGCTTAATACCCATCCGGAATACGCGGTACGCGTCGCCGCCGAGCTGGCGGCCCTGAGCGGCCAACCGTTTGTGACCGCGCCGAACAAGTTTGAAGCGCTGGCGACCGTTGATGCGCTGGTGCATGCCCACGGCGCGCTGAAAGGGCTGGCCGCTTCGCTGATGAAAATCGCCAACGATGTGCGCTGGCTGGCCTCCGGTCCGCGCTGCGGCATCGGCGAAATTGCGATCCCGGAAAATGAACCGGGGTCGTCGATTATGCCGGGCAAGGTTAACCCGACCCAGTGCGAGGCCCTCACTATGGTCTGCTGTCAGGTGATGGGTAACGATGTCGCGGTAAACATCGGCGGCGCTTCGGGCAACTTTGAGCTCAACGTTTACCGCCCGATGGTGATCCACAATTTCCTGCAATCGGTGCGGCTGCTGGCTGATGGGATGGCGAGCTTTAATGAGCACTGCGCGACAGGCATTGAACCTAACCGCGAGCGCATCAGCCAGTTGCTCAATGAGTCGCTGATGCTGGTTACCGCCTTGAATACTCATATTGGCTACGACAAAGCGGCGGAAATTGCCAAAAAGGCGCATAAAGAGGGGTTAACGCTCAAGGCCTCCGCGTTGGCGCTCGGCTACCTGACGGAAGAGGAATTTGACCGCTGGGTGCGCCCTGAAGATATGGTAGGCAGTATGGCTATTCGCTAGCCAGCCACAGGTGCAGTCGCGGAATCATTAGCCTGAGCGATTGCGCCTGCGGTTTATAACGATACTGCACGTTCCCGGCGTCATAGTTCAGAAGCTCTCCGAGGTCCGGCACGCTAACGCCCTGCGTGCCGGATATCAGCGCGATCATCGGCCCTGGACAGGCGTATTGCACCTGCTTTTGCTGCCCGCTATACCACACCCTGGCGATAGGCTGAACCTTTACCGGCCTCTTTATCTTCAGCTTCGCCCGCTGCGGCAGGGCGGCAATATCCTGGTACTCTCGCTCCAGCTTGCTTTGCCACTGTTCGCGCGTCCACGGCGGAACCGCGCGGGGCGACTGAAGACTTTTTTCCAGTTGCATGAGAACCTGGTCGCGGGTGAGATTTTTAATCACATGCTTATTGGCCCAGCCGAAGCGGATAGTGCTCGGGTCAATTAACGGGGTGAGCGTGCGATAGGCGCTCAGCGTGATCAGTCCCGGCAGGTGGCGATGGACCCACTCAAATCGTGCGGTAGCGGGAAGACCGGAATCGACGGTGATAATCTTCTCGAAGGTCGCTTTAAGAACGTTGATATGGGCGATCTTGCGTAATAGTTCTGCCTGCTCGCTGGCCTCAGTTCGCAGGCAGATCGCGCCGGGCAAACGCACGGCAGCCTTACTGCTGCGGGTTTCCGACTGCTGCTGGATAAACAGGTGGCTATAGTGTTTGAGCGCCATCTCCAGCGCGGGTTTACCGGTGTGCTGAACCACGTTGATGTTCTCCAGCGGCTGGTGTTCGGCATCTTTGCTGACCGGCGGCAGCTCAAAGACGCGCGCAGCCAGCAGACGGCACTGGCTCAGGGCCTGTTTAAGCGCCTGCAGTTCACGCTCGAGCTGGCGAAAGGTGTCGTTCAAACGTTCAACGAGGTCATAGCTGGCCATATTTCTCCACCTTAGTTACAACATACTTTATGTTTTTTTAAACTATAGCAGACCTCAGCTCCTGCGCAAGGGCTCATCAGGCCGAGGTAAAATTCGGCAGCTGATGATAAACCGGCCAGCTAAAACAAAAACAGGCGCCACCGAGCTCGCTCGCCTGGCAATGGACTTCGCCAGCCATTGCCTGGGCAATACTGTGGACGATAGCCAAACCAAGACCGCAGCCGCCGGTGGCGCGATCGCGGCTGGGGTCGAGACGAACAAACGGCTCGAACACTTTCTCCCGCTCAGCGGGCGCGATACCTGGACCATCATCTTCGACGCGCAGCGTTGCGCGCGAACCCTGCAGCGTCAGGCTGACCTGAATACGCTGGTTACTGTAGCGCAGGGCGTTGTTCACGAGGTTATCCAGCACTCGTTCCATTAAGCGCATGTCCAGCGCGCCGTAATTTCCGTCCACGACTTCGCTTAGCGCAACGTCGCGCTGGGGATTCACCGCCTGAATATCTTCTACGCGATCGCCGAGCCACGCCGGGAAATTGGGGGTCGTCAGCTTCAGTTCATTCTGCGGGCGATCGAGGCGCGCATAGGTCAGCAGCTCTTCAATCAGGGCCTCCAGCTGGCCGATATCGCGATTTAACGCCTGTGATTCGGCTTCTGTAAGGTTCTCGCTCATCTCCAGGCGGTAGCGCAGACGCACCAGCGGGGTGCGCAGTTCATGGGCAATACCGTCGATCAGCTGTTTTTTGCTGGCGATAAGCGCGTTGATATTATCGGCCATCTGATTAAACGCCACGCCCAGCCGTTCGAAGCTGGACATGCTATCGAAGTGGATCCGCTCGCTAAGATGCCCGTCGCCGAAGCGCTGAGCGGCGGTTTCGATACGCAGCATATCCTGCCAGTGGGGGCGCATCCAGATGAATACGGGAAAGGCCAGCGAAATAGCAATGAAGGCCATCAGAGCCAGATCCAGCAGGCGCATCTCATGCAAAAAATAGAGATACGGTACCGGGCCGACGGAGAGCACGTAGTGGCTACGAGGGATACGCTGAATAAAGGTGTACTGATCGTCCAGGGCTACGATATCGCCAGCGCGCAGATGCTGCATCGAGTTTTCCGAGAGCTTGAATTTGCTGATAGGCTCGATATGCAGATCGAATGAAAGATTAAGGTCCAGCTCTTTGAGCGTTTTGCTCCAGTCGCGCGGCGGGATCTCGCGCAGCTCGCTGCGCATCAGATACAGCGAGCTCTTCATCAAATCATCCAGCGACTGGCGGCCTGCTCGCTCGGCGGTAAATTTGTACACCAGGCCGACCATCATCGTCATTACCAGAAAACAGACGAACAGCAGGAGGTAAAACTGCACAAACAGCTTTTTCATAGCCAGATCCGTAAATTAATTGTCCCACGCGTGCGGGGCGAATAAATAGCCTTTATTGCGTACCGTTTTGATGCGATAAGGCTCAGTCGCGTTGTCGAGAAGCTTTTTGCGCAAACGCGAAATGGCGACGTCGACGCTGCGGTCCATACCATCGTAGCTTACGCCGCGCAGGTTTTTTAATAGCGCATCCCGATCCATAATTTGTCCTGCGTGGGTCGCCAGCTCCCATAACAGATCGAAATCCGCGGTGGACAACGCGACGTTTTCCCCGCTGAGCATAACCTGACGATTGACCGGATCGATACTCAGCGAACCAAAAGCGATCGCTTTATGCGGCGTCAGCGAGGAGGGGACGCCGCTACTGTCCTGGGGGGGGACATGCTGGCGCAAATGCAGACGCAGTCGGGCTAACAGCACTGCGGGTGGCGTTGTTTTCAGAATATAATCGCTGGCGCCCATTTCGAGCGACAGGATATGGTTCATATCGCTATCCAGTGACGTAAGCAGCACGATGGGCCCTTGCCACTGGCCGCGTAAATCCCGGCACAACGTCATCCCATCTTTACCGGGCAGCATGATATCCAGCAGCACCAGATCGGGCTTTTCGCGCGCGATAACCTCTTCGGCACGGTCACCGCGAGGCTCAACCACGACGTCCATATCATGTTTCCCGAGATAGGCCGCAATCAGCGCGCCTACTTCGGCATCATCCTCAACGAAAACAATTTTATTCATAGCGTGTATGCTTACACTCATCTCTGGCTGATTGAATCTGTTGCCCTTAGGCGCGGTCAGTGCCACGCTTAAGGCATCATCAGGGCGTAGCCCGTTAATTCACTGTTGTCATTGTAAACTATTCGGGCATCAATATGAGCTATGAGTTAGCGATGAAATTCGCTATGATGGCTGAATTCGCGCAATGATTGATCAGATTTATGCTTTGCCGCGCGTTTAGCGCATCGTGCTGGATGCGGGCAGGACTGGCTGAAGAGCTTCTGCCCGTACAAAATAGATGCTGCTAAATTAAGGTGAGATCGAAGCTGCCTTATTCCATGCTCTTTTGCCTGGCGCCGTAGGGGCAGAGGACGAATTTGCAGATGCTTCTTCGGTTGCAAATTAGCAGCGTTGGATTTTGATTGCCGGGGCACTGGATAAACTTTGTCAGCGTTGACCATAGCTTTTCGCTATAGGGAAAAGCATGAATAACCTGTAAGTCGCCGGGCTCACCGTTTATGAAGACGTCATCTTGCGTGATGTTAATAACCGAACCGATGTTCAAAAAATAATCTCCATTATACCATATAATTAATTTCAGATTTCTGGCACTGGCCGCAACTGAAAATCCTGTTCCAGTTAAAGGACATACAAGACTATTTTCAATATTCCACTCCATGCTAGACGCTCTCCAGTAATTCACGAGCATTTTCGCGTTGATAAATATAGTTTAATGAGTTTCAGATGCTTTTGGATTGTGTATAACGCAGGTCCGAACATGAAGATTCCTTTAGCTGGTTCTTATTCAGGCTAATATAAAATGATTGCGGTTATATGAGTGTCTAATACTAGTAAAGATAATAGCAACAAGTAAAAGATTCGAAAAACTCGGCAGGAGTGAACTAATAAACTGAAATGCATGTTATGAACAGAATTATATTCTGCAATGGATATTATGTTTAGATCGAAAGATCGTAAAATCAGTTAATTACGATCTTATTCACTGCGGTTGCTTTGATTAATGGCAAAGTATGCTTTTATATGAAATCGGTTTTATATTGATCTAAGTCAATAAATTGTGCCTTATTGTGCTCTTTTTCTCAAAAAAGGCTACGTGCGCTATTTAAGGTTATGCGCAAGTAGAATAACGCAAAAGCAAGCGATTAAGATGAAAAACCATCCATGTCAATAAATGGTTTCTACCATATTTAGTAGGTATTGATGTGTATCATTTAGTTCCAGATAATAGCTCTATTTAACGCACGATATAATTGATATTTATTTCTTTTGTAGGCCCGTAAAAACGGAAGGCCGGCGTTCAGGAAGGGGGCTTTGCCTGCGGAGGCTGCAAAAAAGAAATACGCTAAATGGATGAGCAATAATGCTTGCGATAAATCTTAATCCGCTATAATGAACGAAAAATCGACTAATCCTTTACGCCTCGTTTGATAAAATAATTTATTTAAGCTCATGGGGTTAGCAGGCGTAAAATTAGCCGGAAATAGCAGACTCTGTTTCCTGGTAAATTGTCACTACGGCAAGCATTAATAACTGTTCATAAGGCATCAGAGTGATAGGCGAGGCCATTGTGATGATGGGATTCAGGGCGCTGGCGGATTCTGCGCCATGGTGTCTGCGTTTGCACATTTATCAACAGCGGGACTTAGGTTATGCTGCAGGTTCTTGTTGTTTAAATGTTAAGGCAAAGGAATGGGGCTGTTGATAAAAGCGCTGCTCGGCGCGCTGGTCGTCGTGTTGATCGGCGTACTTTCTAAAACGAAGAATTACTATATCGCCGGCTTGATTCCGCTCTTTCCCACTTTCGCCCTGATTGCGCACTATATCGTTGCCAGCGAGCGGGGGATCGAGGCGCTGCGAACCACCATCGTATTCGGAATGTGGTCGATCATTCCGTACTTTATCTATTTGCTTTCGCTATGGTATTTCACCGGCATCATGCGCCTGCCGTTTGCTCTGGCAGGCGCGGTGGTGTGCTGGAGCCTGTGCGCGTGGCTGTTGATTATCGGCTGGAGCCGTTTTCACTAGCGCAGATGTCGTCCGCCGTCGACGGCAAACGAGCGCCCGGTAACGTAGTGACTGCCGAAGAGATACTCGATCAGATCAATGATCTCTTTTTCACCCGGCGCGATTTTCATCAGCGATTTGTCGAGGGCCTGTTTGCGGTACTCCGCATCATCGCCTTCATTAAATAAAATCAGCGATGGGGCGATGGCATTAACTTTGATTTCCGGCGCCAGCTTACGAGCGAACGAGCGGCTCATATTATCCATTGCCGCCTTGCTGGCCGCATAGGCAATATGCTTGTCGCTGCCGCGCTCCACGACGTAGTCGGTAATGTGAATAATATCGCTGGCGGCCTGTCCGTGACCGCGTAGCAGGCTCTCCAGCGCATGGTTGAGCAGGTAAGGGGCGTTGACGTGAATTTGCATCATGCTGGCGAGCACCGTGGTTAACGGGATCCCCGGTTTTTCAGCCATCCAGCCGCTGGCGTTATGAATGACGGCGCGCAGGCCGGCGGCGGCCTGCGCTTTTACTTCTTCGGCGAACGCCAGAATGCTGTCGTCAGTGCTGAAATCCGCGTGCAGACAAACGGCACCCGCATTACGCAGTTCGTCGATGGCCGGATACCATGTGCGGTAGCTGATCATAACGGGCTGCTGCCGGGCCAGAAAATGGCGAGCCAGGGCGAGACCGATGCGACGGCCTCCACCGGTAATCAGGATCGGGCGAGGCTGGATGTCAGCCATGGGTATCTCCTATGAGTTCAGCGGCAGGGTAACCGCTTACCCTACCAACATCCACGTTGCCGGTACGGCGGCAACCAGCAAAAAACCAATTAATGCCAGGTCACGGCGTTTAAGCGGGCGATCGTGCTGGTGTGTACGACGGGCATACAGGAACACCAGAAGACCCGGAGCGTAAAGTATCACTGACAACAATAAATGCACAGGGCCGGACGCATATAATAACCATAAGCCATAAATGCAGGCTCCGACGCCTACCGCCTTGTGCAGCGGGCGCCGGGCAATCTTCAGCAGAAATGCGCCGACCAGAAAATAAGGGACCAGAATCATCTCGGAGGCGATCGTCAGCAGCGTGTTGTAATCCGAGCCGGTCAGCCAAATCAATACCAGTGAAGCCTGCACGCTAATATTGGTGAGCCACAGCGAAGACGACGGCGCATTATTTTTGTTGGTGCGCGCGAATAGACGCGGAAAGGCTTTATGGGTTGCAGCCAGATAGGGGACTTCCGCCGCCATTATCGTCCAGCTCAGGTAAGCGCCGCAGACGGAGATAATCAGCCCGGCAGCGATCACGATCTCGCCCCACGGGCCCATCATTTGCACCATCAGCCCGGCCATTGACGGATTGCGTATTTCCGCCAGCTCGCTCCGCGGTACGACGCCTAAAGAGAGAAGCGTCACCAGCAGGTAGACCGCCAGCGCGGAGAGTACCGCCAACAGCGTTGCGCGTCCGACATCCCGTTTATTACGCGCGCGAGCGGAAACCACGACCGCGCCTTCCACGCCGATGAATACCCACAGGGTGATCAGCATGGTGTTTTTCACCTGCTCCCATACCGGTACGCCCAGCGCCAGACCGCTAAAATCAATCCGGAAGGTCTCCATGCGAAACGCAAAGGCGGCCAGCGCGACAAATGCGCCGAGCGGTAGCAGCTTGGCAAGCGTCGCGGCGAGATTGATACCCGCCGCCGTTTGGACGCCGCGCAGCACCAGGAAATGGACAATCCATAGCAGCGCGGATGCGCCGACGATAGCTTGCCAGGTGTTGCCATCGCCGAACAGGCGTAGCTCGGGAGTATCGGTAAAAAAGCTTAGCGCCGAGAACACGATAACCAGATAGGAAACATTCGCGATAACCGCGCACAGCCAGTAGCCCCAGGCGGAGCAGAAACCAATCAGTTCACCGAAGCCTTCGCGGGCGTAGGTAAATATGCCGCCATCGAGGTCGGGGCGGATGCGGGTAAGCAGCAGCATAGCGAAGGCGAGGAACAGGATCCCCACGCCGGTAATGCCCCAGCCAATCAGCAGCGCGGAAGGACTGGCGACGGCCGCCATGTTTTGCGGCAGACTGAATACACCCGCGCCCAGCATCGAGCTGAGTACCAGCGCGGTCAGGGCGCTAAGGCCCAGTTTCTTTTCCATGGCGTTCCCGAGGTGACAATCATCAATCTAAGAATATTTATTTGGCGGAATCGCATAAAAATGGAGGATTACGCTAAGGCGCGGGATTTTACGGAGTGTTTTGTATGCATGCAATGGAGATAAATGAAAAAAAAAGAAAAGGCGACAGATCGCCGCCTTTTTGTTCAGTTCAGACGCCGTTATTTATACAGGTCGGCGCTGATAGTGATGTTGCCACCGCGCTCCTGCCACTGGCGTGTGATGTGATAGTACTTCGCGCCTTTCTTCGCGGCGCGCTTAGCCGTCTGGTAGGAGATTTCCGTCATGTTACCGAAATTACCGGTGAACTTGATGCTGTCATAAGGAACCATCTGCGCGGCGGTAATTTTGTTCACTTCCTCAACTTTGGTGCCGTCCGGGAGCGTGACGGTGTAACGTCCACCTTTAGAGGATTGCGTTTCAAAGAAACGGCCTACGCCAGTGCCGGAACCGACCGCTGCGGTCGTCGCAACGCCCGGAATTTCCACTTTCTTAGCCGCTTCTCCGCCTTCTGCCAGCGCGGCGCGTCCGGCTTCTGAATCGGCCGGGATCGCATCCGGGCTTTGCAGAACGCGCTTTTTGGCATCCGCTTTGTAGATATAAGCGGTGATACGCTGGTTGCCGCCCTGGTTAGCATCAACCTGGCGCACGATAAAGAAAGAGGCGGCGCCCTTGGCCTTAGCCGCTTTAGTGATGGCGTCGTTGACTTCCGGCTGGCTGCGGTAGAAACCTTGCACGGTAACGGTATCGAACGGTTCCAGCTCAACGGCCTGGTCTTTCGGTAATTCCATCACGCCGTTGATAATGCGATTTTTAGGCGCGTCGGCCTCCGGGGCGTTTTCTTTATAAAAATCGGCCGTTACGCGCAGGTTGCCGCCGCTGCCAAAATCAGACGTGTCGACAACATAAAAGGAAGCTGCGCCTTCTTTGTCCGCTTTACGGGAAACTGCCTGCACGGCGTCGCCAATGGCGTTAAAACGACCGGTGACCACTACGCGATCGTAGGGCTTCAGCGCCGCCGCCTGCTCCGGGGTCAGTTCGGTCGCTGCGTGGGCAGACAACGCGGTTGTAGCCAGAAGAGCAGACGCCAGGAGTGAGTTCTTAAGCTTCATAAAAATAATCCTTTGCCTTGCGCAAACCATGTACTGGTGTTGTTGTTGACTGAAAACGTTTGATTATTGCATTTATCGTGAGTGACTGTCTGCGTCAATTTTCAGTTGTCGCTCTAAACGTATAGTGCAGAAATATAACATTTTTCGATATGTTGAAAAAACAGCCGCTTGACCAGCAAAATCGATAATCAATATCACTTTCATAAGTTAACGTAATGTTAATACTATGATCCAGATGGCGATAAATGGTGAATTAACCCCTCATCCAGGCGAATTATCAGGTGCTGGCATGAAAATGAGGTAAATATTGCTGCCTGACACGGTTAGCCGTGCGTTTTACCAATAAAATCAAAATTTCTTTTTTATCGCTGTAGATCACAATCGGTATTTTCAGTAGGTTATAAAAAGTTTGTTACTGTTTCATTTTTTCAGACATATGTTGCCAGGTGCGTTCATCCGCCTTCGCAACGGTCGTTTGTAAGAAAAGTAAACCATCATCAAAAACCGATGGAAGGGAAAACTATGCGTATTGGTGTACCAAGAGAGAGACTCGCCCTGGAAACCCGGGCCGCCGCAACGCCGAAAACGGTGGAGCAGCTGCTGAAACTCGGGTTCAGCGTCGCGGTAGAAAGCGGCGCCGGTAAACTGGCCAGTTTCGACGACGAAGCCTTCGTTCAGGCTGGAGCGGAGATCGTGAGCGGTAATGACGTGTGGCAGTCTGACGTCATTCTGAAAGTTAACGCCCCTGATGACGATGAAATTCTGCTGCTGAATCCGGGCACGACGCTGATCAGCTTCATCTGGCCCGCGCAAAATCCGCAGCTGATGGAAAAACTGGCGGCGCGGAATATTAACGTGATGGCGATGGATTCGGTGCCGCGTATTTCGCGCGCGCAGTCGCTGGATGCGTTAAGTTCGATGGCCAACATCGCCGGCTACCGCGCGATTGTTGAGGCCGCCCATGAGTTTGGTCGCTTCTTTACCGGGCAGATTACCGCAGCAGGTAAGGTTCCTCCTGCGAAGGTAATGGTCATCGGCGCAGGGGTTGCCGGGCTCGCGGCCATCGGCGCGGCGAACAGCCTGGGCGCGATTGTCCGCGCGTTCGATACCCGCCCGGAAGTCAAAGAGCAGGTGCAGAGTATGGGCGCCGAGTTCCTTGAGCTGGATTTTAAAGAGGAGGCGGGCAGCGGCGACGGTTATGCCAAAGTCATGTCCGAAGCCTTTATCAAAGCCGAGATGGCGCTCTTTGCCGCGCAGGCCAAAGATGTTGATATTATTGTCACCACCGCCCTGATTCCGGGCAAACCGGCGCCGAAGCTGATCACCCGCGAAATGGTTGACTCCATGAAACCGGGCAGCGTAGTGGTGGATCTGGCATCACAAAACGGCGGCAACTGCGAATACACCGTACCGGGCGAAGTGGTCACCACCGCTAACGGCGTGAAGATCATCGGTTATACCGATCTGCCGGGACGTCTGCCGACGCAGTCGTCGCAGCTGTACGGCACTAACCTGGTTAACCTGCTTAAACTGCTGTGTAAAGAGAAAGACGGCAATGTCGTTATCGATTTTGATGATGTCGTTATCCGCGGCGTTACCGTGGTTCGCGAGGGTGAAATCACCTGGCCCGCTCCGCCCATTCAGGTTTCTGCTCAGCCGCAGGCGGCAGCGAAAAAGGTTGAAGCGCCAAAAACAGAGGAGAAACCGAGCTCGCCGCTGCGCAAGTATGCGCTGATGGCGCTGGCGATTATTCTGTTCGGCTGGCTGGCAAGCGTCGCGCCGAAAGAGTTTCTCGGCCACTTTACCGTCTTCGCGCTCTCCTGCGTGGTCGGTTATTACGTAGTCTGGAACGTCTCCCATGCGCTGCATACGCCGCTGATGTCGGTCACCAACGCCATCTCCGGCATTATCGTCGTCGGGGCATTATTGCAGATAGGCCACGGCGGCTGGGTCAGCTTTCTGAGCTTTATCGCGGTGCTGATCGCCAGCATTAATATTTTTGGTGGTTTCACCGTCACTCAGCGCATGCTGAAAATGTTCCGCAAAGGATAAGGGGTAACAAATGTCTGGTGGATTAGTTACAGCTGCATACATTGTTGCCGCGATTCTGTTTATTTTTAGCCTGGCGGGGCTTTCCAAACACGAAACCTCCCAGCAGGGCAACTACTACGGTATTGCCGGGATGGCGATTGCGCTGGTGGCGACCATTCTGGGGCCGGACAGCAGCAACGTCGCGTGGATCCTGCTGGCGATGGTCATCGGCGGCGCTATCGGTATTCGTCTGGCGAAGAAAGTCGAAATGACCGAGATGCCGGAGCTGGTGGCGATTCTGCACAGCTTCGTTGGCCTGGCGGCGGTGCTGGTTGGCTTTAACAGCTATCTGCAGCACGAAACCGGTATGGAACAGATTCTGGTCAATATTCATCTGACCGAAGTGTTCCTCGGCATCTTCATCGGTGCGGTCACCTTTACGGGTTCCGTGGTTGCCTTTGGCAAGCTGTGCGGCAAGATGTCCTCTAAGCCGCTGATGCTGCCGAACCGCCACAAGCTGAACCTGGCGGCGTTGGTCGTATCCTTCCTGCTGCTGATCGTCTTCGTGCGTACCGACAGCATTGGCATGCAGGTGCTGTGCCTGCTGGTGATGACCGTCATCGCGCTGGCCTTTGGCTGGCACCTTGTGGCCTCCATCGGCGGCGCGGATATGCCGGTGGTGGTGTCAATGCTGAACTCCTACTCCGGTTGGGCGGCGGCGGCGGCGGGCTTTATGCTCAGCAACGACCTGCTGATTGTCACCGGTGCGCTGGTGGGTTCTTCCGGTGCGATTCTGTCTTATATCATGTGTAAGGCGATGAACCGTTCGTTCTTCAGCGTTATTGCCGGTGGTTTTGGTTCTGACGGTACGGCGTCCACAGGAGATGAAGAAGTGGGCGAGCATCGCGAAATCAGCGCTGAAGAAACCGCTGAGATGCTGAAAAGTTCCCAGTCGGTCATTATCACTCCGGGCTACGGCATGGCGGTTGCGCAGGCCCAGTATCCGGTAGCGGAAATCACCGAACGACTGCGCGCGCGCGGAATCAAAGTCCGGTTTGGTATTCATCCGGTCGCCGGACGTCTGCCGGGCCATATGAACGTCCTGCTTGCGGAAGCGAAAGTCCCGTATGACATAGTGCTGGAAATGGACGAGATCAACGATGATTTCTCCGACACTGACACCGTGCTGGTTATCGGCGCTAACGATACCGTTAACCCGGCGGCGCAGGACGATCCGGGCAGCCCAATCGCCGGTATGCCGGTACTGGAAGTGTGGAAAGCGCAGAACGTGATTGTATTCAAGCGTTCAATGAACACCGGCTATGCTGGCGTACAGAACCCGCTGTTCTTCAAAGAGAACACCCACATGCTGTTTGGCGATGCCAAAGCCAGCGTTGATGCGATTCTGAAAGCGCTGTAGAGTCAGGTCTTTTAAAACCTGTGCTTCTTAAGCCGTCTCTTCTGAGACGGCTTTTTTATATAGCGAGCGAAGCCATGATTTGCTCATAAAATCATCAGTTCAGAGTGATATAATACGCCTGTTTTTCACCCAAACTGAGGATATTATGGATACCGAGTTAACCCCCACGCAACTGGCTATCGAATTTCTGCGTCGTGACCCCGCTGCACTAACCCCCGCGCAGTATCTGAAAAAGCTGAAACTACTGGAACTTGAGTTTGCTGATTTGATGGCGCTCTCATCCATGGAGCTTAAAGAAGAGATCGATCACGCCTGGCGTTTAGGTATCCACTAACGTTTTCGTTACCGATATAGCTGTTGAAATAAGGGCCATGAGGCCCTTTATTTTTGCTATCGACATGGCAAAAAAATCCCCCGCGCGGGCAGGGGATGATTGTTATGACAGCGATAAACGGCGCTGGTTAATCGTCTTCTTCGTCATCAAGCTCAACCGGCGTCTGATACTGATCCGGTTTCAGCGCCAGCAGATCGCAGCGCAGGTGGTCGATTACCTGTTCAGCGGTATTGCCGAGGAAGGCCGCTGAAAGCCCGGTACGGCCAATCGTACCCAGCACCACGATCCCCGCCTGGAGATGCTCCGACAGGTCTGGAATGACCTCTTCAGGTAACCCTTTTTCAACATGAGTACGGTTTTCATCGATGCCGAATTTCTGCCGCAGCGCTTTCATGGCCAACAGGTGCTGGCCGCGTATGGCGTCGTTGTAGACGCTGGGGTCAAAATCCGGTAGCTCAATGGCAATATTGATAGGCGTAACCGGATAGGCACCCACCAGATGGACCTCAGTATGGTTAACCTGTTCCGCCAGCTCAATGGTTTCTCTTACCAGCTTTTCATTGAGCGCGTTGTGGTAGTTCTCTTCACTGGCGAGATTAACCGCCACCAGCGCTTTGCCGCCTTCCGGCCACGGCTGATCTTTAACCATCCAGACCGGGCACGGACATTTGCGCAGCAGATGCCAGTCCGTAGGCGTGAAAATCACCGCTTCCAGCTTGTCGTGCTGGTGCGCCATCTTCAGAACCAAATCATGCTTCTCGCTTATGATTTCCTGAATAATGGCTTCGAAGGGGCGGTTATGCCACACCACTTTGATGTCAATGGGTACGCCGGACTCAATATAAAATTTGGCCTGCTCGCGAATCCAGGCGGTACGCTGCCCGATTACGCCCTGGCGCATAGCGGTACGCTCGTCCGGGGAGAGCAGGGTGGTCATTTCATAGGAAAAATCATAGATCGGCAAAAAGGCTTTGATGCGTCCACCAATCCGTTGGTGCAGATACACCGCACGCCGCAATGCAGGCTGGTCGTCCTGATTGGGGTCGATTACTACCAGCATGTTCTGATACTTCGCCATACAGGGTCTCCTTACAACTGTAACTACAGTCTGTAATTAAAAAGATAACCTATATGGATGAAATGAAACAGGGGATAAGCCTGGCCAGATCAACAAATGAGAAAAAAATTCGCGATCTGGCCGGATAGGAAGGAACTATCAGGCGACGTTGCGGGCCTGACCAGCAAGCTGCGCCAGCAGGTCGCTGTTTTCGATGGTGATGTATTTTCCTTTAACCGCCAGCATACCGCTTTTCTGGAAACGACCCAGCAGGCGGCTGATGGTTTCAACCGTCAGGCCCAGATAGTTGCCGATATCGCCGCGCGTCATGGTGAGGCGGAACTCACGCGGGGAGAAACCACGCTGTGCAAAACGGCGGGACAGGTTGTAGATGAAGGCCGCCAGGCGCTCTTCTGCGTTCTTTTTAGAAAGCAGCAGGATCATATCCTGATCGCCTTTGATCTCACCGCTCATCAGACGCATCATCTGCTGACGCAGATTCGGCATCTTGCCGGAAAGGTCATCCAGCGTTTCGAACGGAATTTCGCAGACCATTGAGGTTTCCAGCGCCTGAGCAAAGCTCGGGTGGTGGCCGGTGCCGATAGCGTCAAAGCCGACCAGATCGCCCGCAAGATGGAAACCGGTGATCTGCTCATCACCCTGTTCGGTAATGGTGTAGCTTTTAATGGTGCCAGAACGAATTGCATACAGCGATTTCAGCTCATCACCGGCTTTGAACAAGGTCTGTCCTTTCTGGATAGGCTTTTTCCGCTCGATAATGTTATCAAGCTGATCAAGCTCATGCTCGTTCAGAGTAAAAGGGATGCAAAGCTGGCTAATGCTGCAATCCTGGCAATGGATTGCACAACCGCCAGACTGAATGCGTCGTATAATTCGCTTTTCCGGGATCATAAGTCTGCTCAGGCTTTAATTGATATTGGTCAATTTTAACATCTTTTTGGTGAGCAGGTAAGCCTCGAACCTCTGAAACACGTAATATTAAGAGGGTAAATCCATTTTGTTAGTTATCCATTTGATTATTAATAAGTTATCTGGCTAATTTGGATTGTAAAGTTACCGGAAACTTCCAAAAAGGCACTTACGGTCAAAGAAGCAGATACCCCTCATGGCGCAATAACCACTCTTTTCGCTGCACGCCGCCGGCATAGCCGGTCATGGTTCCGTTGCGTCCGATCACCCGATGGCAGGGCACCACTATGCTGACCGGATTTGAACCATTAGCAGCGCCCACGGCGCGCGCTGCGCCCGGTCGGCCCAGCGCCTCCGCCAGTTGACCGTAATGCATGACCTGACCGCAGGGGATAGTGCGCAGCGTTTTCCAGACTTCCCGTTGAAAAGGGGTGCCTGCGGTGGCGGTAGGAAGCGTATCAATAATGGCGAGATCGCCCGCGAAATAATCACTGAGCTTACTGCTCAGGTTACCGGGATTGCGGGAATCAACGCGTTGGTAACCTTCATGCCGATAATGAACATCCAGCAGTTGCTCCATGCGCTCGCGATGCTGATCCCACTCAACGGCCCGCAGGTTGAACTGCTCATCGCAAATCACCCAGAGCGGCCCCAGCGGGGTGTCAATTTTATCTTGTAGCAGCGTCAGCATCGGTAATCCTTCATCGAGGTTAGTTTGACAGGACATCACCATAGCATGAGGCGAGGTTGGCAAACTATACCCCGAAAAGGTCAACAGAGAGGGTCAACATGGACTATTAATTATGATGTGAGTAAAGCGATGTTTATTGCGGTATTCACTAACTGGCGCGCGGGCAATGCGATGTTATCCGGCGGCGAATTTTCCTGTACAGAGAGGGCTATTTACCGGCAGGCGCCGGTACTCTTTATGAATTGACTGGCATTTTTTGAGGCCATATTTCCTGGCGTTTCTTCGCTGTTTTTTCAACAAAGGTGGTGATATGCAATATATGATGACTGGCGTTGTAGTAGTGATTATCAGCGGCTTAGCAATTCATCTGATCTCTTTGGCGATTGAGGGCCTGTATAAAGTTATCCGTAACCGCACGACCTGGCGCTAACGTTTGGCGGCCTTCCCTGGCCTTTGGCGACGTTAAGGCAACCGCGGATAAATACCCGGTCCGATAGGGAGTCCCGCGAGATACCAGACCACCAGCAACAGTAGCCAGACGACAAGGAAAATGAGTGGATAAGGCAAGACCAGCGAGTAGTAGGTCCCCAGTTTAGCCTCGGGCCGGTAGCGCTGTAAGAAGCCGAGAAATAGCGGCACAAACGGCGATACCGGCGCCAGCGGCAGCACCGATGAGTCGGCAATACGAAACAGAATCTGCGCGAATGCCGGGTGAAAGCCCAGCAGCATAAACATCGGCACGAAGATCGGCGCCAGAATCGACCAGATTGCCGAACCGCTGGCGATGAACATACACAAAAAGGCGGATAGCAGCGCCAGGCCGACGAACGCCGGCACGCCGCTCATTCCCGCGCTCTCCAGCAGGTCCGTTAAACCGACGGCCATAAATTTTCCCATATTGCTCCAGTTAAACATGGCGACGAACTGGGCCAACGGGAAGACCATCACGATAAAACCTGCCATCTCTTTCATGGGTTCAATCATCAGCGGAGGCAGATCGGCCTGGCGGCGAATTTTGCCGGTGGCAATGCCGTAAGCCAGTGAGACGACGAAGAAGAAAAAGATGATGAGCGGGACGATCCCTTTTATAAATGGCGAAGGCATCACGGTATGCTTAATGGGGTCACGCAAAATACCGTTTTCCGGCACGACCATCAGCGCGATGACCGCCATGAATAACAGCGCGGCAATACCGGCCACGCGCAGGCCGAAGCGCTGTTCTGGCGTTAACGATTGCAGCGTTTCATCGCTTTTGCCTTGCCATTGACCTAAGCGCGGCTCGACCAGCTTATCGGTAATCAATCCACCGACCAGAGTGAGAACGATCACCGAAGTTGCCATAAAGTACCAGTTATCGATCACGCTGACGTGCAGCGAGGCGTCAAGGGTTTTGGCCGCTTCGGTACTGATTCCTGAGAGCAGGACATCGGTGGTGACGATGAGCAGGTTGGCCGTGAAGCCGCAGCCGACCCCGGCGATTGCCGCCAGCAGCCCGGCAACCGGGTGGCGGCCGACGGCGAGGAACATCAGGGCGCCTAACGGCGGCATAATCACCAGCGCGGCATCGGAAGAGATATGGCTAAAGAAGGCGATAAACAGCACCATATAGCTGGCGTAACGGGCGCTAACGTGTGATGACATTTTTGCCATCAGCGAAGGCAACAGGCCCACTCGTTCAGCAAATCCAGCCCCCAGAACCAGAGCCAGAATGGCTCCCAGCGGCGCGAAACCGCTGAAGTTTTTAATCACGTTCGGCAAAAACCAATGTAATCCTTCAATGCTGAGCAGATTTTTCACCACCACTCGCGAGCCGTCGGTGGGGTTCTGGACGCTGACGTTCAGCGCCGACAGGATGGCGGTGGCGGCCATTAATACCACGATCAGATAGATAAACAGTAAAAACGGATGCGGGACCTTATTACCAATTTTTTCAACCCAGCCATAGAGCTTACCGGTGGGGGAAGGCGACGGTATGGATGACATACTCATGGGCGTTCCTCAGTTGTCGTTGTTGTGTTGTTTGTCTCTTAACCCCAGGGCGTGTCAGCAGTTGTTTTTTTGCGCTTAACGCGTTGCTGTACTCCATCCGGAGGTCTTTTATTATTTTAAAATCGAAGGTTTAACGTCCTGCGGGATCGGACACCGGTAGGGCCTTTCGGCTAAAACCTGTGCCAGTTCCTGCTGACTGGTAGTCAGTAGCGACCTGTCGCTGAACAAACGAATGGCCGTTGCAGCCAGTATTTTCCCCGCCAGAAGCATTCCTTTGTGAGCGATGGAGGTTCTGCCCTGGCTCACCAGTTGCCAGGTATGCAGCGGCGTCCCGACGGCAAAGCAGGGGCTGAAGCATTGGGCTACGGGAGCTTTCCAGCTTACGTCGCCGACGTCGGTAGAGCCCGCAAGGATGTTATCGGTAGCCGCCCACGGCGCCACTTCATCGATAAGGATCGTCTCGCGGTGGCGGCGGGCGAATGCTTTCCCCTCGTCTCCGCTGGTATCGGCGATGTTTTTCAGGCTGTTATGAATATCGTTAGCGCTTAAGGTCGCGCGAATTTCGTCGGCGAAAGCGCGCTCTTCCTCGCTCCAGTGCGGCGTGCCGTAATGGCATACCGCCTGATACATCGCCGCTTCCAGGGGGCGGTTGGGGAGATAGCTGGAACAGGCTTTTTCGAAGCGGCAACTGACGCTGGTCTCGGTCATCAGCGCGGCGCCCTGGGCGATTTTTTCGATCCGGGCGAAGATTTGCTGTGCGTCGGCCATTTCCGGGGCGCGAATGAGATACAGCACTTCCGCCTGCGCCTGAACAACGTTAGGAGAGACGCCGCCGGTATCGGTGATGGCGTAGTGCACCCGCGCCTTTTCGATAATATGTTCGTTAAGGAAGTTGCTGCCGGTGGTCATCAGCGTCACGGCATCCAGCGCGCTGCGGCCAAGATGCGGAGAGTTTGCCGCGTGCGCCGCGGTGCCAGTAAACCGCCATGCCGCCTGAATGTTGGCAAGGGTACTGGTGCTGAACATCCCGGCCCAGGCTTCCGGGTGCCAGGTCAGGGCGGCGTCGATGTCATCGAATAACCCCTCGCGGACCATAAAGGTCTTCCCGGAACCGCCTTCCTCGCCGGGACATCCGTAGAAACGAAGCGTGCCGACGCCGCCTTGTTGCAGCAGCCAGTTCCTGGCGGCGACCGCCGCGGCGAAAGCCGCCGTACCAAGCAGGTTATGCCCGCACCCGTGGCCGTTTTCCCCCGGCGTTGGAGATGCGGGCGCTGCGCAGTAAGCCTGCTGGCTGAGCCCCGCCAGGGCGTCAAATTCGCCGAGCAGGGCAATTACCGGTTGGCCTTCACCAAAACTGGCGATAAAGGCGTTGGGGATCCCGCCCGCATTGCGGGTCAATTGAAAACCTTCCGCTTCCAGCGCATCGGCCAAACGCGCGGCGGACCAGAACTCCTGAAAGCGGGTTTCCGGATGATCCCAGATATCATCGGCAATCGCGCAAAAATCGTTGCGCCGCCCCTCAATAATGTCATCGACAAATTGATAAACCTGTTCCATTACACACCTCGCTGCCAGGGAAAGTTCAGGGCGATGCGCGCTAACGTGGCGACGGCCTGGGTCATCACGCTTTCGTCGAAATCGAATTTTTCGTTGTGGTGGCCAGCGCTCAGTTCCGTGCCGAATATCATGTATGAGGCGAGACCGCCGCGCTCCTGGACCCGGGCCATCATCAGGGTGGCATCTTCGGAACCCGCCGGGGCAGCGATACGATCGACGGCCTGCTTAACGCCGGGGACCTGCGCTGTCTGTTGACGCAGATAGTCCACCCACGCCGGCGACGGGGCGCTGGAGGTGGCCGCGCCCATCAGGTGCAACTGGTAGCTGGCTGCATACATCGTCGCTGCGCCGGCGATAGCCTGCTTGGCCCGCTCAAATACGTACTGGTTAATAGCGTCGGTTTCGCCCCGGGTTTCGACTTTTAATAGCGCGGAGGAGGGAACTACGTTACGCCCGGTACCGGCCTGCATGACGCCGACGTTAACCCTTGATGCCCCGGCGCTATGTGGCGCGATGGCATGCAGGGCAAGGGCGGCTTGAGCCGCAGCCAGCAGCGCATTACGTCCATCTTCAGGTTTACCGCCAGCGTGGGCGGCGACGCCGCTGAACTGCACATCGAATTTGGTGGTGGCCATAAAGTTATCGCCGCCGCAAACGACGGTACCGGCAGGGACGCCGGTACCGATATGAATGGCGGTGAAGTAGTCCACGTCATCAAGTACGCCCGCCGCCACCATGGCGCGAGCGCCGCGGGTACCTTCTTCTGCCGGCTGGAAAATCAGCTTAATCGTCCCGTTGAGCTGCGCGGCATATTCCTTGAGCACGTGCGCCAGCCCCAGGCCGATTGCGGTATGACCGTCGTGGCCGCAGGCATGCATCATGCCTTCGTTGCAGGAGGCAAAACGATCGCGATGCGGACGATGATTATCGTCGTGCTGCTCGTTGAGATCGAGCGCATCCATATCGACGCGAAACGCCAAAGTCGGCCCGGGCCGCCCGGTGTCGAGCGTCGCTACCACCCCGGCGAAGCCGCCTTCAAACGCAGGTAGCCAGCGCCCCGGTGCACCCTGGGCGCGAGCGCGCTGGAACGCCTGCGCCAGCGTCTCTTCATCAGGCAGCCCCATACGGCTATCGGCATCGATAACGTCGCGCCCCAGCGCCAGCTGATAACCCAGAGCGTCTAATATCTCCGCCACCTTGCTGGCGGTGCGGAACTCCAGCCAGCCGGATTCCGCATGCAGGTGAAAATCGCGACGCCATTCGATCATTTTTGGCGCCAGCTGGCGGATGAATTCATTAAGTTGCGGCATAACCTTTCCTGTCATAATCAAAAACTGTGATAGTGTTCACGAAGTGATAGCGTTTGCTTATCGCTATGCCCTTTCATGCATACTCACCCTTAACCTGCCACAGCATGATCGATTACAGTAGATGTCATTTTCTTCTGTCTGATAAACATTGGTTATCACTTGCGATATGTCATTTCAGATTAAATTTCATCAGATTCGCGCCTTTGTTGAGGTCGCGCGTGAAGGCAGTATTCGCGGCGCCAGTCGGGCGTTGGCGATTTCGCAGCCGGCGTTAACTAAAGCGATTAAAGAGCTGGAAGAAGGGCTCTCCGCACAGCTGTTTGTGCGCCGTAGCCAGGGGGTGGCGCTGACTGAAAACGGCGAAAGCTTTTATCAACATGCGAGCCTGATTCTGGAAGAGCTACGGGCGGCGCAGGATGAGTTGCTGCAGCGCCAGGGAGAAAAGGCCGGGCAGATTAATATCGGCCTTGGCGCCAGCGTAGCGCGATCGCTGATGCCTTCGGTCATTTGCCGTTTTCATCAGCAGCATCCGCTGGTGAAGGTGCGGATTATGGAAGGTCAGCTGCTGGCGATGATTAATGAACTGCGGCAGGGTGAGCTGGACTTCACTATCAATACTTACTATCCCGGTCCGTACGATCATGAATTCAGTTTTGAGAAGCTATTTGAGAAACCCTTTGCGGTATTCGCCCGCGCCGGTCACCCGGCGGCAAAAGCGACTTCACTCAAGGCGTTGCTCGAACATCACTGGACGATGCCGACGCCGCGTGGCAGCTATTTCAAACAGTTACAGGAAATGTTTAACCAGGCCGGACTGGCGCCGAAAGTGGATATCGTTTGCGAGACTTTCTCTTCGTGCATCAGTCTGGTGGTGAAAAGCGATTTTCTCAGCATTCTGCCGGTAGAACTGGGTAACGACCCGATGATGGCGGATAAGCTGGTGATGATCCCCATCTGCGAAGCATTACCCAAAGCCACCTACTATCTGATTCAGCGCCGCGATATGCGGCAAACGCCTTTGACGGCATCATTAATCACCCTGTTTCGTCGCCAAAGTCGTCAACTGTTTCCCTAATCGCCTCGGGCCTCCGATTTGCCAGCATAAATGGCTAAACGCGTTGAGGAGGCGTCGTGAGGCGGCTATAGTACCCTCCCGGTAGTAGCTGGAGGAACGCGCATGAACCTTGACGACAAATCCCTATTTCTTGGCGCCATGGAGGACGTTCAGCCTCTGAAACGCAACAACGATGTTCACTGGCATCCCGAGCGGAAAACCCGCGCCGTACAGCGGGTTGACACCCTGCAGCTGGATAACTTTTTGACCACCGGTTATCTCGATATCGTGCCGCTGGCCACCGCGCTGGAGTTTAAACGCGAAGGGCTGCAAAGCGGCGTGCTGGAGAAGCTCCGGCGCGGCAAATATGGCCAGCAGGCGAGCCTTAATCTGCTGCGTCAGCCGGTGGAAAAGTGCCGACAGATGTTATTTGCTTTTGTGGTTCAGGCGCAAAAAGAGGGGCTGCGGAATCTGCTGATCGTTCATGGCAAAGGGCGCGACGACAACGCGCACGCCAATATTATCCGTAGCTACCTGTCGCGCTGGCTGGTGGAGCTACCGGAAGTCCAGGCGTTCTGCGCGGCGCTACCGCACCACGGCGGCAGCGGCGCCTGCTACGTGGCGCTACGAAAATCGCCCGAGGCTAAGCTGGAGAACCGGGAGCGCCACGCCAAGCGCAGCCGCTAGCGCATCAGCAGCGTTAATTCCCGGGCTGCCTTCTGGAGCTCGGGTAATACGCGTTCGAGCATCTCCTGGGCGGAAACCTGTCCGGCGTGCACCCCGACGTTCAGCGCCGCCTGAATCTGGCCCTGGGGATTAAACAGCGGTACCGCCAGCGAGCGCAGCCCCATCTCCAGCTCCTGATCGTTGAGCGCATAACCCTGCTGACGTACGCGTTTGAGCTCAGCGCGCAGCCTGGCGACCGAATCAACGGTTTGCGGGGTGTAGCGAATCATCGTAACCCGACCCAGCATATCGTTCAGCTTCTCTTCCGGCTGATAGCTCAGGAGCACGCGCCCCATTGACGTTGCCCATGCCGGCAGGCGGCTGCCGATGTCCAGGTCGATGGTCATAATTCGCGAGCTGGAGGCGCGGGCGATATAAAGAATATCGTCGCCGTCGAGGGTGGCGATAGAGCAGGATTCATTGAGCATTTCGCTTAAATGCTTGAGTACCGGCTGCGCCGAGCGCGCCAGCGGCGTGGAGGCCAGCCAGGCGTGGCCCAGCGCCAGAATTTTCGGCCGCAGCTGGAAATTTTTACCATCTTCGGCGTACACAAACCCCAGCTTGCTTAGCGTATACAGACAGCGACGTACCGCCGCGCGCGGAATGCCGGTTTTTTGACTGATTTGCGAAATAGAGAGCAGCGGGCGCTGCGGAGTGAACGCCTGGATCACTTCCAGACCGCGCGCCAGCGAGGCCATGAAGTTGGGATCGCCCTTAAACGGCTCGCTATCGCCGGTCAATAAATCGTCTGGATGTTTCTCCATTTTCCTCTCCCAATTTGCCGTCGATCACATTCTTTCGCTAAACATACACGATGTTCGATTATCGCACCATATTTCGATTATCGCCCTTGACCAGCATCGTTAAGCGGGTCACATTTTGTGCGAACAACGAATAAAAGTGCGATTACCGCACATACGGGAGCGACCTGATGATTGATAAAAGCGTGTCGACGCTAAGTGATGCCATCGCCGGGATCCACGACGGGGCGACGATTATGATTGGCGGTTTTGGCCCCGCCGGCCAGCCAACGTACCTGATAGATGCCTTGATAGAACAGGGGGCCCGCGATTTAACCATTATCAACAACAATGCGGGCAATGGCGAAGTGGGACTGGCGGCGCTGCTGAAAGCCGGGCGGGTGCGCAAAATGATCTGCTCGTTCCCTCGGCAGGTTGACTCGCAGATTTTCGATGACCTCTATCGCCGCGGCAAAGTCGAGCTGGAGCTGGTTCCGCAGGGGAACCTCGCGGCGCGTATTCAGGCGGCAGGGGCGGGTCTCGGCGCGGTTTTCACTCCAACCGGCTACGGTACGCCGCTGGCGGAAGGGAAAGAGACTCGCGAGATCGACGGGCGTCACTATGTGCTCGAATATCCTATCAAGGCCGACTTTGCGTTGATCAAAGCCCATCAAGGCGATCGCTGGGGAAACCTGGTATACCGCAAGGCGGCGCGCAACTTCGGCCCGATTATGGCGACCGCCGCGAAAACCACTATCGTGGAAGTCTCGCAGCTGGTGCCCCTCGGTAGCCTTGACCCGGAGAGCATCATTACCCCGGGCATTTTTGTTCAGCGCGTCTTCTCCCTGGAAAACCTGATTGCCGCTAAAAGCGCCTGAGGACCCCGTTATGCAAAAACTGACTCGCGATGAGATGGCCCAGCGCGTGGCTCGCGATATACCTGAAGGCGCTTATGTCAATCTGGGGATCGGCTTGCCTACCCGCATTGCTAACTATCTTCCCGCTGATAAAGAAATCTTTCTGCACAGCGAAAATGGCCTGCTGGGGATGGGGCCGAAACCGCTGCCGGGGGAAGAGGACCCGGAGCTGATTAACGCCGGAAAAGAGTATGTGACTTTGCTTGAGGGGGGCTGCTATTTCCATCACGGCGACTCCTTCGCCATGATGCGCGGCGGTCATCTCGATATCTGCGTACTCGGCGCTTACCAGGTCTCCGCCAGCGGCGATCTGGCGAACTGGAGCACCGGCGCGCCCGACGCGATACCTGCCGTTGGCGGGGCGATGGATCTGGCCATTGGTGCTCGTCAGGTCTTCGTGATGATGGATCACCTGACCCGCGACGGTGAATGCAAGCTGGTAGAGCACTGCACCTATCCGCTGACCGGCGTCGGCTGCGTAAGCCGCATCTATACCGACCTGGCGGTCATCGATATCAGCGAAAGCGGTCCGGTGGTACGGGAAATCTTTAACGGCCTCTCTTTTGAGGAACTGCAGCGCATCACTCCGGTGACGCTGACTTTTGCACAACTGGCGGAAAGCGCGTAAGGAACCTATGATGAATCAGGCATTTATCTGTGATGCGGTGCGTACGCCGTTTGGTCGCTTTGGCGGTACTCTTGCCACCGTACGCGCCGACGATCTGGCGGCACTGCCGCTCAAGGCGCTACTGGAGCGCAACCCGGGCCTCGATCCGGCGCGCATTGATGATGTGATTTATGGCTGCGCTAACCAGGCGGGTGAAGATAACCGCAACGTCGCGCGGATGGCGCTGCTGCTGGCTGGCTTGCCGGAAAGCGTGCCGGGCAGTACCGTCAATCGCCTGTGCGGTTCCAGCCTCGATGCGATCGGCATCGCAGCGCGCGCGATTAAAAGCGGCGAAACTCAGCTGATGGTCGCCGGCGGCGTGGAGAGCATGTCGCGGGCGCCGTTTGTGATGGGCAAGGCCGAAAGCGCCTTTAGCCGCACGATGCAGATGGAAGATACCACCATCGGCTGGCGCTTTATCAACCCGCAGATGAAAGCGCTGTACGGCGTGGATTCGATGCCGGAAACGGCGGAGAACGTGGCCGGTGATTTCGCCATTTCTCGTGCCGATCAGGATGCGTTTGCGCTGCGCAGCCAGCTGCGCACAGCGGCGGCGCAGGAAGCGGGGCGATTTGCCGACGAGCTGATCGCCGTCTCGGTGCCGCAGCGTAAGGGTGAACCGCTACTCTTTAGCCGCGACGAGCACCCGCGCAGCACCACGGCGGAGGCGCTGGCCAGGCTGCGCGGCGTGGTGCGCGCCGACGGTACGGTGACGGCAGGCAACGCCTCCGGAGTTAACGACGGCGCCTGTGCGCTGCTGTTAGCCAACGAGCAGGCGCTGACCGCCAATGATTTACAGCCGCTGGCGCGCGTAGTGGGCGTCGCGACGGCAGGCGTTGCGCCGCGAATTATGGGATTTGGTCCGGCGCCGGCGGTGCGTAAAGTGCTGGCGCAAACCGGGTTAACGCTTGGGCAGATGGACGTCATTGAACTGAATGAAGCCTTTGCCGCTCAGGCGCTGGCGGTCACGCGCGATCTGGGTTTGCCCGACGATGCGGCGCACGTCAATCCTAACGGCGGCGCCATTGCCCTCGGTCATCCGCTGGGCGCCTCCGGCGGTCGTCTGGCAATGACCGCAGCGTATCAACTGCGTCGTACCGGCGGGCGCTATGCGCTGTGCACTATGTGTATCGGCGTTGGTCAGGGGATCGCGCTGATAATTGAACGCGTTTAAGGAGCCATAATGAGTTTGTTGACCCCGATGCTGCGTACCAGCCCGCTGACAGACTGGTTCAGCGATGTACAGCGGGTGCAGGGGATGCTGGACTTTGAGGCCGCTCTGGTTCGCGCCGAGGTCGAATGCGGCCTCGTGCCGCAGACGGCGCTCAATCCCATCATCGAGAGCTGCCGGCACGAAAAAATCGACTTTTCCGCGCTGGGGCAGGCCGCCGCCAGCGCCGGGAATCTGGCGATCCCGCTGGTCAAACAGCTGACCGCTCGGGTCAAAGAGCGGAATGAGGCGGCGGCGCGCTACGTGCACTGGGGGGCCACCAGCCAGGATGCTATCGATACCGGTTTTATTCTACAGCTGCGCGGCGCGCTGGCGGAAACGGAATCTCTGTTACAGCGTCTGCTCGACGCATTAGCCCGTCAGGCGGAGCGCCATCAGGATACGGTGATGCCTGGCCGTACCTGGATGCAGCATGCGCTGCCGGTCACTTTCGGCCTGAAGCTTGCCGGGACGCTGGATGCGCTGCTGCGCTGGCAGGTGCGTCTGCGAGAGATGCGGGCAAGGGTGCTGGCGCTGCAGTTTGGCGGCGCAGCGGGCACCCTGGATTCCCTAAAAACGCAGGCGCCGCCGATCGCCGCCGCGCTGGCGAAAGCGCTCGACCTGCTGCTTCCGGACGCGCCCTGGCACAGCCAGCGCGACCGGATGCTGGAAGTCGGGGCATGGTACGCAGGCGTCTGCGGTACGCTGGGTAAATTCGCGAATGATTTTTCTCTACTGATGCAAACCGAAGTGGCAGAGGTGGGTGAACCGGTTGCCGAAGGGCGCGGCGGTTCGTCAACCATGCCGCACAAACGTAACCCGATCTCCTGCGCCGCTATTTTGACCGCCGCTCAGCGAACGCCGGGCCTGGTGGCGACGCTGTATGCTGGCCAGATCCAGCAGCATGAGCGGGCGTTGGGCGGCTGGCAGGCGGAATGGGAAACGCTGCCGGAGCTCATCACCCTCGTCGGCGGCGCGCTGACGCAGAGCGAGGCGCTGGTCAGCGACATGCAGGTCTTCGCGCACAAGATGCGCGCCGACCTTGAGATGACCCACGGTCTGATTATGGCTGAGGCTGTTACCCTGGCGCTGGCGGAATTTATCGGTAAAGCCGAGGCCCATCACCGGGTTGAAGCGCTGTGTCGTCAGGCGCTGGATACGTCTCGCTCATTGCTGAGCGTGCTGGAAAACGATCCGCTGGTCAGCGAGCATCTCTCCGCCAGCCGCTTAACCCAACTGCTGGACCCGGCAACGGCGACCGGCAGCTCAGCACTCTTCGTGCGCCAGGTCGTGGCGCGATATAAGGAGCAACGTCTTGAATGTTGATTATCAGATTGACGGGCCGCAAGACGCGCCGGTCATCGTTCTCTCTAACTCGCTGGGCACCACCCGGGCGATGTGGCAGCCGCAGATCGAGGCGTTGACGCAGCATTTTCGCGTGCTGCGCTACGATACCCACGGTCATGGCGCCACGCGTAAAAATGGTAAAGTGACGCTGGCGCAGCTCGGCGAAGATGTGGTTGCGCTGCTCGATCATCTTAATATTGCCAAAGCCTGGTTTTGCGGAATTTCCATGGGCGGTCTGACCGGTCTGTGGCTGGGACGCTTTGCTCCGGAACGTTTTTACGGGCTGGTCGTCGCCAACACCGCCGCGCGTATTGGTGACCAGGCAAGCTGGCTGTCGCGCGCCCGCGCGGTGCGTCAGGAAGGTATGGAAGTGGTGGCCGCAGGCGCGGCGGATCGCTGGTTTACCCACGCGTTTCGTCAGAAGACGCCGGAAGTGGTGGCAGCGCTCTGTCACCAGTTGACCCATATCGATGCGGAAGGCTATGCGGCCTGCTGTGAAGCGCTGGCCGCCGCCGATCTGCGCGCTGAGGTCGGGCAGATTGCCGTTCCGGTGCTGATCGTTGCCGGTGAAAGTGACCCTGTCACGACAGTGGCCGATGCGAACTTTCTGCATCAGCAGATCGCGGCCTCTGAGGTAGTGGTGCTGGCGGCATCGCATTTATCGAATATCGAAGCGCCGCGGGCGTTTAGCTCGGCGCTGCTGGGCTTTATTGAGGGGGAACAACAGCATGGACGATAAACAGCGTTATCAGCAGGGAATGACGGTTCGTCGCAAGGTGCTTGGCGATACGCATGTCGATAAGACGCTGCAAAAGCTGACGCCGCTGAATGAAGAGTTCCAGGACTTCATTACCCGCTACGCCTGGGGAGAGACCTGGACCCGACCGGGGCTCGATCACCATACCCGCAGTATGATCACCATCGCCATGCTGATTGCCCTGAATCGCGAGGCTGAGCTGAAAATGCATCTGCGGGCGGCGTTTAATAACGGTGTTACCCGCGATGAGTTAAAAGAGTTAATTATGCACTCCGCGCTTTACTGCGGCCTGCCCGCGGCCAACGCGACGATGCATCTGGCGCAGCAGGTGTTTGATGAGATGGATGCTGTTTAGCCGCCACCCGGCAGGTTTGTCGCTCATCTCAGGCCGTCACGCGACGGCCTTCGACAGTGACCCGCCGCCAGGGGCGGGTAATATCACCCTCTTTGCTGTGAACAGCCCGCGCACTGCTTATTCTGGATCTGCTGGAAGAAATCGTTGCCTTTGTCATCCACCAGAATAAATGCCGGGAAATTTTCCACTTCGATTTTCCAGATGGCTTCCATACCCAGTTCCGGCCAGGCCACGCACTCCAGGCTCTTAATACTCTGCTGCGCCAGTACCGCAGCCGGGCCGCCGATGCTGCCGAGGTAAAAACCGCCGTGCTTGCGGCAGGCGTCGGTCACCTGCTGGCTGCGGTTGCCTTTGGCCAGCATGACCATGCTTGCGCCGTGGGATTGCAGCAGATCAACGTAGGAATCCATACGGCCAGCGGTAGTCGGGCCAAGGGAGCCTGACGCATAGCCTTCCGGAGTTTTCGCCGGGCCCGCGTAGTAAATCGGATGATCTTTAACGTACTGCGGCAGTTCCTCACCGTTATCGATAAGCTCTTTCAGCTTCGCGTGGGCGATATCGCGGGCCACAATAATGGTACCGTTGAGCGTCAGACGCGTTGAAACCGGGTGGGCGGAAAGCTGGGCCAGAATCTCGCTCATCGGCTGATTAAGGTTAATGCTGACGACCCTGCCTTCACCCTGCTGGCGCAGGTGTTCAGGAATATACTGGCCCGGATTGCTCTCCAGTTTCTCAATCCAGATACCGTGGCGGTTGATTTTGGCTTTGATATTGCGATCCGCTGAACAGGAGACGCCCATGCCTACCGGGCACGACGCGCCGTGGCGCGGCAGGCGGATGACGCGAATATCGTGAGCGAAATATTTACCGCCGAACTGCGCACCGAGGCCGAGGTTTTGCGCTGCGAGCTGCAGCTCATTTTCCAGCTGAATATCGCGGAAGGCCTGGCCGTGCTCGTTGCCTTCGGTCGGCAGGCCGTCGTAATACTTCGTTGAGGCCAGCTTAACGGTTTTCAGCGTGGCCTCTGCCGAGGTGCCGCCAATCACAAAGGCAATATGGTACGGTGGACAGGCGGCCGTGCCGAGCGTGCGCATTTTCTCGACGAGATAGTTTTTCAGCTTCGCTGGGGTGATTAACGCCTTGGTTTCCTGATACAGATAGGTTTTGTTGGCCGAGCCGCCGCCTTTGGCCATACAGAGGAATTTATATTCGTCGCCGTCAACGCTATAGAGATCAATCTGCGCCGGAAGATTGGTGCCGGTGTTGACCTCTTTATACATATCCAGCGCGGCGTTCTGCGAATAGCGCAGGTTGTCTTCGGTATAGGTGTTATAGACGCCGCGGGCGAGGGCCGCCTCATCGCCGCCGCCGGTCCATACGCGCTGGCCTTTCTTGCCCATAATAATCGCCGTACCGGTATCCTGGCAGGTGGGCAGCACGCCTTTCGCCGCGATTTCAGAATTGCGCAGAAACTGCAGCGCCACGTATTTATCGTTGTCGCTGGCTTCAGGGTCGAGAAGGATTTGCGCGACCTGTTTCTGATGATCCACCCGCAGCATAAATGCCGCATCGTGGAAGGCCTGCTGCGCCAGCAGAGTGAGGGCCTGAGGATCGATTTTGAGGATCTCCTGGCCTTCGAACTCGGTCACGGAAACGTGATCCTTGCTCAGCAGATAGTATTCAGTCTTATCTTGCACTAACGGAAAGGCTTCCTGATAGACAAAAGGTTTAGTCGACATTGCTTTGCTCCCTAAGAGTAAAACCGCCGGAGTTGGCCCCGGCGGTTATGAATCAGAACATCATGGACATCCACGGATAGCCAATCAGCAGCAGGGCAGCCAGGAAGATGGCGCCGAAAATCGTACCAAGACGCCAGTAGTCTTTGGTCGGCAGATAGCCGCTGCCGTAGTAAATCGGGCTGGGGCCGGTACCGTAGGGGGTAATAATCCCCATCACGCCGAGCGAGGTCACCATCAGCAGCACGAAGACCTGCATGTTCATACCCGGGATGGTGGAGGCGATAGTCAGCATCGCCGGCAGCAGCGCGGTGGTGTGGGCGGTGGTACTGGCAAACAGATAGTGCAGCAGATAGAACGCCAGCAGGAGGATAACGGTAGCCACGCCCGGAGAGATGCCGCTCATTAGCGCGCCGCCTTCTTTACCCAGCCAGGCGATAAAGCCGGTGGAGGAGAGACCGTCGGCCAGCGCCACCAGGGTCGCAAACCAGGCGAAGGTATTCCATGCCGCTTTATTACTGGTGATATCGTTCCATGAGAGTACGCCGGTCCATAGCATCAGCACGATAACCAGCAGGGCGGCCAGCGCCGGTTCAATCCACTCGGCGGCGAAGATCCACATCATCAGCGCGAAGCAGACGAAGACCAGCAGCAGGATTTCATTGCGCGACAGGCGGCCAAGTTTTTCCAGCTCGCGGGCGGCCCACAGCGGCACTTCATCGTTGACTTTGACTTCTGGCGGATAGAACCAGTAGGCCAGCAGCGGCATTGCCAGAATCAGCAGGATACCCAGCGGCAGGAAAGCGATAAACCAGGTGCCCCAGGAGATATTGATTCCAACAATGCTTTTCACCAGCGCCAGAGCCAGCAGGTTCGGCGCCAGAGCTGAGAGAAACATCGAGCTGGTGATACAGGCGGCGGTGATCGCCACCCACATCAGGTAGGAGCCGATGCGGCGCGCGCTTGGGTCATTGGGTTTTGAGCCATAAAGCGGCGGCAGGTTAGCGATAATCGGGTAGATGGTCCCCCCGCTGCGCGCGGTGTTGGAGGGGGTAAACGGCGCCAGTAGCAGATCGGCGAAGGTGATGGCGTAGCCCAGCGTCAGGCTACGGCGGCCAAGATATTTCACCAGAATGAGCGCCAGACGGCGGCCAAACTGGGTCTTATCGTAGCCTGCGGCAAACATAAAGGCGCCGAAGATCAGCCACACGGTGGAGTTACCGAAACCGCTCACCGCCCATTTAAAGGAGGCGCCGGCAAGCTTAAAGCCGGGTGCGGCGAGCTGTTCAGGACTGAACAGCAGCCACTGGCTGCACAGGGCAATCACCACCACGCCGGTAATACCGATGACCGCGCCGGGCAGCGGTTCAAAGATTAGACCGACGATGACGCCGACGAAAATGGCAAAGTAGTGCCAGGCGTAAGGGGGCAGGCCCTCGGGCACCGGGATGAACAACAGCAGGACGGCAACGATAATGGGCATCGCCATCATCAGTAGACGTTTATAAGCAGCCTGGGGGGCTGCACCGGCAGGCGGTATGGTTGTCTTTTTCTCTTTCATAATGAGTATCTGCAAGTAGTTAAAAATTGGGTTTTGTCACCGACCAACCTTTCGATTTCTTTAGTTGCAAAACTTACTTTAATTATTAATCGTCGATTCTGGTTATGCCGATGACCATTATTTAACGCTTTTTGTTGGGCGCTAAATTAAAAAGATTGGTTATTTATATATTGCGCTTTCATGCGGTATTGCAATTGATTGAGATCAAAAAAAGCGGGTTGTTGAGCAAATTTTTATTATCTCTAATAACCCTGTTTAGTGAGGTGTTTATTTGTATGAAATATAGATAGATGTTAAATATAAATTGAGCTCGATAAAGTAATTAAAATTTATCTTGTTGAAATATATGTCTATTTATTGGTTTCCTGGTGGGGGCTCATGTTAACAATGGTTTCCTGATTGTTATGATTAGTCCTGTTTTTGTGAATAATTTATTTTTAATTAATAATACAAAGGAGGTATTGGTGTTATTGCTGGTATTAAATAGTTTTTTAACTAACGTAATATCTTTGGTAACTAAAAAAAGCGCTATATTATGGGCATGACTTAAGGGATTACTAAATACAAGCAAAAACAATTCCGTCGCCTGATTCTCAATTTTTAATATTTATAATCTGGAGCGTCATTATGACCAGTTATCCACGAATTTTGCGTCCTTTTACTTTACCGAACGGTACCGAGCTTAAAAACCGCCTGTTAATGGCGCCGATGACAACCTGTACCGGTTATTTTGACGGAACCGTAACCAGCGAACTGGTGGAGTACTATCGCGCTCGCGCCGGCAGTATCGGCACCATCATTGTTGAATGCTGCTTTATCGATGATTACGGCCTGGCATTCCCGGGCGCTATCGGCATCGATAACGATGAAAAAATAGCCGGACTGGCGAAAATCGCCGCCGCTATCAAAGCGGAAGGCTCAAAAGCGATTCTGCAGATTTACCACGGCGGCCGGATGGTCGATCCGCAGCTTATCGGCGGACGCCAGCCGGTCGCGCCCAGCGCCATTGCCGCGCCGCGCGATGGCGCTGCGACGCCGCGTGCGCTGAGCGGTGATGAAGTTGAAGGCATGATCGCGAAGTTTGGCGACGGCGTGCGCCGCGCCATTCTGGCCGGGTTCGACGGCGTAGAAATTCACGGCGCGAATACCTATCTGATCCAGCAATTTTATTCGCCAAACTCTAACCAGCGCGACGACGAGTGGGGCGGCAGCCGCGACAATCGAGCGAAATTCCCGCTGGCAGTGCTGGATATCACTCATAAAATGGCCCGCCAGTACGCCGACGATGCCTTTATCATCGGCTATCGTTTCTCCCCGGAAGAGATGGAAGTCCCGGGCATCCGTTTTGATGACACCCTGTATCTGCTGGAAAAGCTGGCCGCCCGCGGCGTGGATTATCTCCACTTCTCCGTTGGCGCAACGCTGCGCCCGTCGATTGTCGATACCACCGATCCCACGCCGCTAATTGAAAAATATTGCGCCATGCGCTCTGAAACCCTGGCTCAGGTGCCGGTGATGGGCGTGGGCGGGGTCGTTAACGCAGCCGATGCGGAGCAGGGGCTGGATCATGGCTATGATCTGATGGCGGTGGGGCGTGCCTGCATTGCTTACCCTGACTGGGCGGCGCGCATTGCCGCCGGCGAAGAGCTGGAATTGTTTATTGACAGCACCCAGCGTGAAGCTCTGAACATCCCGGAACCGCTGTGGCGCTTCTCGCTGGTGGAGGCAATGATCCGCGATATGAGCATGGGCGACGCCAAATTCAAACCGGGGATGTTCGTCGAAACCGTTCAGGACGACGCCAACGAGCTGGTTATCAACGTCAGCCTTGAAAACGACCGCATCGCCGATATCGAGCTGGCGGCAAGCCCGGTGCAGACCGTCGAGTTCACCACCAGCTTTGAAGAGATCCGCGAACGTATTCTCAGCGCTAATACCCCGCACGTGGATGCGATTTCCGGCGCAACCAGCCAGAGCGAAGCGGTGAAAAAAGCGGTGTCCAAAGCGATGCTGAAGTCCAGTAAAGCGCTGGCCGCCGAAGAGGGCGCGGGCGATGCGGCGCCGAAAAGCTACGATGTGGTGGTGGTCGGCAGCGGCGGAGCCGGGCTGGCGGCGGCGATTCAGGCGCACGATGAAGGCGCGAGCGTGCTGATCGTTGAAAAAATGCCGACCATTGGCGGCAACACGATTAAAGCTTCAGCCGGGATGAACGCCGCAGAGACCCGCTTCCAGCGCGTGAAAGGTATTGAAGATAGCAAAGAGCTGTTTTACCAGGAAACGCTGAAAGGCGGTAAGAACAAAAACGACCCGCAGCTGCTGCGCCGCTTCGTGGAAAATGCGCCGGAAGCCATTGAGTGGCTGGCGCGTCGCGGCATTATGCTTAACGATATCACCACTACCGGCGGAATGAGCATCGACCGCACCCACCGTCCGCGCGACGGGTCGGCGGTCGGCGGCTACCTGATCAGCGGCCTGGTGCGTAATATCACTAAACGCGGGATCGATGTCTTGCTGGATACGTCGGTTGAAGAGATCCTGATGACCGACGATGAGGTGAGCGGCGTACGCCTGCTTAACGATGAACAAGAAACCGTTGTGGTACAGACGAAGAGCATTGTCGTGGCTACCGGCGGCTTCAGCGCCAACAGCGCGATGGTGGTGAAATACCGCCCGGATCTGGCCGGCTTCGTGACCACCAACCATCGAGGGGCGACCGGCGGCGGTATCGCGCTGCTTGAACGCATCGGGGCCGGGACGGTGGATATGGGCGAAATCCAGATTCACCCGACCGTCGAGCAGCAAACCTCGTATCTGATTTCCGAGTCGATCCGCGGCGGCGGGGCGATTCTGGTGAACCAGCAGGGCAACCGCTTCTTCAACGAAATGGAGACCCGCGATAAGGTTTCCGCCGCGATTATCGCGCTGCCGGAGCACTTCGCTTATATCATCTTTGACGAGCACGTCCGGGCGAAAAACAAAGCCGCCGACGAGTACATTGCTAAAGGTTTCGTCACCAGCGCCAGCTCGCCGCGCCAGCTGGCGGAGAAACTGGGGATGGATTACCATGCCTTCCTCGATACGCTGGAACGCTATAATGGTTTTGTTGAAAAACAGCATGACGATGATTTTGGCCGCACTACCGCGCTGCGCGCGCCGATTAATGAAGGCCCGTACCATGCGATTCGCATCGCCCCGGGGGTTCACCACACGATGGGGGGCGTGACCATCAATACGGAAACCGCGGTATTGAACGCCGGTCAACAGCCGATTGCGGGCGCTTTTGCTGCAGGTGAAGTGGTTGGCGGCATCCACGGCGGTAACCGCATCGGCGGTAACGCAGTGGCCGATATCATTATCTTCGGTACCCTCGCGGGCCATCAGGCGGCGAAACGCGCCAGAGGTTAAGCGTCAGCGACACCTGCCGGGCTGGCAAATAGACGGCCCGGCTTCTTATCTCTCAGGAGTATGATATGTCCGACAACCGCGTCTACAGCTACTCCGCCGTGCTGATGGGGTCGCCCATTCTCCTCAAGCTCTATGTTCACGATGAACCGCTCGCTTCACGCGTTTTTCAGCTGATTAAGGGCTACGAAGATCTTTTCACCGTTAACCGCGCGCACTCCCAGGTGATGGATATCAACCAGGCCGCCGGGCGGCATCCGGTGACGGTAAGCCGTCCGGTCTACGCGCTGATCAAATGCGCCAAAGCCGCCAGCATGGTGCGCGACAGCGCGTTTAATCTGGCGATTGGCCCGCTGGTGAAGTTGTGGCGCATCGGTTTTCAGGGCCGCAGCGTGCCCGCGGCACCCGATATTGCCGCCCGACTGGCGCTAACGCGTCCGCAGGATGTGATCCTCGATGATGCCGCCAGTAGCGTCTACCTTGCGCGGACGGGGATGGAGATCGATCTTGGGGCCATTGCCAAAGGCTATATCGCCGATCGGGTGCGCGACTATTTGCAGCAGCAAGGCATAAACGCCGCGCTGATTAATCTCGGCGGCAACGTCCACACGCTCGGTGAGTGGTCTATCGGGCTGAAAAAGCCGTACTCAGCGGCGGATGCGCTGATCGGCAGCATTGCGGTGGCGGGGCAGTCGGTGGTGACCTCGGGCATTTACGAACGCTATTTCGAGCAGGATGGCAAACGCTGGCACCATATACTCGATCCGCGCAGCGGTTATCCGCTGGATAATGAGCTGGAAAGCGTAACCATTATTTCCGCCGACTCGCTGGACGGCGATATCTGGACGACCCTGATTTATGGCCTTGGCGTGGAGAAAGGCTGCGCGGCCCTGCGCCAGCGTGAGGATATCGAAGCGATTTTCGTTACCAAAAACCGCGACGTTATTCTTTCTTCACAGCGCCGGTTCCGCTTTCAGCTGCTGGATGACGGCTACCGGCTTAGTGACTGTACTGCTTAAGCAGATTGTATTGCTCGGCTATCAGGTGATAGCGATACACCGGACGTCCGGTGGCGCCATAATGAATGCTGGTATAGAGAATGTTAATTTGCGCCAGCCAAATCAGGTATTTACGGCACGAGACCCGAGATATGTTCACCGCCGCCGCCAGTTCGTCGGTGGAAAACTCCACGTCCGGGTGGGCATCAATCCACTGACAGAGGGTGCGCAGCGTCTGGGGGGTTAAGCCTTTCGGCAATTTACGGGCATCCGCGGCATCCGGCACATTGCCGTGCAGCAGCCGGTCAACGTCCGCTTGTTCGTAATAGGGTTGACCGGTCATCAGCTTACGTTTTTCGCGCCAGGCGGTCAGCGCCTCTTCAAAACGCGGAAACTGGAAGGGTTTGATCAGATAGTCCACCACGCCGTAGCGCATAGAAGCCTGAACCGTCGCGGCGTCAGCGGCTGAGGTGATCATAATCACGTCGATGGCCCGTCCCGAGGCGCGGATAGCGGGCAGCAGATCCAGGCCGCTATCCTGCTGCATATAGACATCCAGCAGCACCAGGTCTATCTCCAGATCCTTGTCGTTAATCATCTCCCTGGCTTTACTCAACGTAGACGCGGTGCCGCTACAGCGGAAGCCGCTGACTCGTCCCACGTACAGGCGGTTCAGTTCAGCAACCATGGCATCATCGTCAACAATTAATACATTTATCACGCACTTTTCCTTTTACTGTCCCAGGGGAGGTGAACAAAAAATTGGGTAAACACACCGGGCTCGGATTCCACGGCCAGCGACCCGCCCAGTTCACGAAGCTGCTGGCTGGCGAGAAACAGCCCGACGCCGCGATTTTCGCCTTTGGTGGAGAAGCCTTTATTAAAAATATCCTCGATAAAGTCTGCCGGGATGCCGGGGCCATCATCGCTGACTTCACCGCTCAGCCAGCCGTTCTGATAATGCAGCAGCAGGCCGACTTCGCCTTCGGCCTGGCCGCTCATAGCATCCAGCGCGTTCTCGATTAAGTTGCCCAGCACCGTGACCAGCACGGTGACCTGTTTTTCATTCGGGCAGTCCGGCACCAGGCTCTCTTCGGCAAGGGTGAGGGTAAAACCTCGCTCCTTGGCGCGCTGTATTTTGCCGATCAAAAAGCCGGCCACCACTGGCGATTTGATCCGATGCTGGATTTCGCCGATATCCGCCTGATAGGTGTGGGCGGTCTGCAGCACGTACTCTTCCAGCTTATCGTAGCTTTTCATATTCAACAGGCCGAGAATTACGTGCAGCTTGTTCATAAACTCATGTGAGGTGGTGCGCAGGGCGTCGACATAGTTCACCATCCCGTCAAGCCGCTGCAGCAGCTGGCTGACTTCGGTCTTGTCGCGGAAGGTACTAATCGCGCCGACCACCTCATCCTGACTGCGGACCGGCACCGTATTACTGATCAGCAGCAGACCATTACAGCCGAGCTCCCGATCGTAGATCGGCTCGCCGGTATGTAAAACTTCCTGCAAATCAGCCAGCAGCGGCGTTTGCGCGATATCGCGTCCAGGGCCGCTAAACAGAACGTCGCGCGCGGCGGGGTTAATCAGCGTCACCTTGCCGTCGGCATCTACCGCCACCACCCCCTCTTTTAATGAATGCAGCATCGCCTGGCGTTGCTGGAACTGCGTTGAGATCTCCTGCGGCTCGAGGCCCAGCAGAACGCGCTTCAGGCCGCGAACCAGGCTCCAGGTACCGACGGCGCAAACCAGCGCGCTGAACAGTACGGTGAGGAGCACATCCCAGCGGCTGTCGGCGATCTGCGTATCGACTTTGCTCAGCGAAATACCAATCGCCACCACGCCGATTTGCCGGCGGCTATCGTCAAAGACCGGGGTGAATACCCGCAGCGCGGGGGCCAGCACGCCGTGATTGACGGCTACATTCTCTTTGCCCTTCAGCGTAGGCAGGATGTCATCGCCGATAAAGGGTTTGCCGATAATCTGGCCATCAGGATGCGAGTAGCGAATCCCGTCCATATCGGTCACGACGGCAAACAGCAGGCCATTGCGTTTGCTGACGGCCAGAGCCAGCGGCTGAATGATTCCGCGTTCAGGCGGCAGCGTCAGACCCCGCTTAACCTCAGGGGAGTCGGCCAGCGTCCGCGCCACCGCCAGCGCCGTATCCTTGACGCCATCGCGGGTTGCGCCGCTTATCTGCATAAACCACAGGGCGTAGACCAGAATCAATACGGAACCGATGACGCTGCCAATCATTAAGGTCACGGCGGTGCTCAGCTTCATACTCATCGGGCGTTTACGCGCGGGCGCTGCCTGCTGCGCTAATTCATTCATACCGACCCCAGGATAAAACGGTTAGATAGGTATTATCGCTGAATGCGTGGCTTTCATAAAGCCGTGTAATAAAAGCCAAATAACTCTGATACGCCAGCGTTGAAGATCGCGGTGGGGTTTATTCCGGATGTTTCCTGCGGGCGAAGCGTGCCGGATATTTACCTGGCTAAAAATCATTGTGCTCACCGGACCATTGCCTGAATAACGACCAGTCGATGGCTGAATGGCTTCAGGGGGGCAAAACTGTGACTCCCGTGGCGGTAAAGCGCGTCATGAAAGCTTTACACTGCAATTAATAGCCATGGTCAATGAAAGGGTTTGCCGCAGGCCAGCGCTTTCGCCCCCGAAGGTTCTTTCGGTTCTAAACGGAGGTTTTTATGAGCAGTAAGCCAACCGCTTCAATGATGGAACGACGCCACCCTGAAACTACCCATATAGAGAGTCTTGCCACCCTCGATATGCTGACGCTGCTGAATAAGGACGATCGGCAGATTGCCGAAGCGGTCGAAGCATGTTTGCCGGAGATCGCGCGTCTGATTGATAACGCCACGGCGACGCTGAGTCGGGGAGGGCGACTGGTGATTATCGGTGCCGGGGCGTCAGGTCGTGCCGCCGTGCAGACGGTAAGTGAGTTTACGCCGGAGGGGAAACATTCGCTGGTCGGACTTATCGCCGGCGGCCCTGCCGCTGCGCTGCAGGAGATGGAAACCGCAGCGAATGATTACGATCTTGGCGCCTTTGAACTACAGGCGTTACAGTTCAGCAACCAGGATATGCTGCTGGCGCTGACGGTAAGCGGCAAGACGCCGTGGGTCTGGGGGGCGATGCGCCATGCCTGGTCGCTGGGCGCGCCAATTGCGGTTCTGACGCAGCAGGCCAATAGCGAAGCCGCCCAGCTGGCGGATATTATTATCGCCCCGCAAACCGGGCCGGAAGCGGTGGCTGGCTTTGGCAATCCGAAGGCGCAAATTGCGCAGCGACAGATCCTCAATATGCTGACCACCGGGCTGGCTATTCGTAGCGGGCGAGTGTACGAAAACCTGCGCGTCGATCTGCAGGCCAGCACGCCGCGCTGGGCCGAGCGGCAGATTGCCATCGTAATGGCGGCGACGGCGTGCTCGCGCAGTGAGGCCAAAGCCGCGCTGGCCAGCTGCAATCAGCACTGCCGGACGGCAATCTTGATGCTTCTCAGCGGGCTGGATGCCTGGCAGGCGCGCGAGCTGCTGGCAGAGCATAACGACAGTCTGCGGATTGCGCTACGGGCAGCGCAGCCGGTGGCCTGAACTTAACCTGGCGGCGCGTATTTGCGCAATACGCGCCGATGAAGGCAATATCATTCCTCCGGTACGGCAATTTTATTCCTCACTAACCATCCGTTTACTCTGATTTAATTTTTCGGGTTGCAAATAAACCACCGATGCATATTTATTGCTTTGGGCAATATTTTACTTTTTTAAGTTAAAAAACCAGGTTAACAATAATTAGCTATGCGTGCGAATGTGTAAATGACATTTTAAAATAAAGTAAAAGTGCGTTAATATGCAGGCTCTTATTACACTTGTGCTATGTGATATTTCTATTATGCCTGCAATTAAAAATACGATTATATCTATGACCGCATTAGCGATGTTCGTCAGCTCGGCGACCTTCGCAAATGACGATACCTCGAAAAAAACCGATTTCCTGCTGATCGGCGGCGGCATCATGAGCGCGTCGCTGGGAACCTGGCTGCATGAGTTACAGCCGGACTGGAGTCAGGTCATGGTTGAGAAGCTGGATGGCGTCGCCCTGGAGTCCTCTAACGGCTGGAACAATGCCGGTACCGGGCACTCCGCGAATATGGAGCTGAACTATACGCCGGAACGCCCGGATGGCACCATTGACGTCAGCAAAGCGCTGGATATTAACGAACAATTTATGATCTCCCGCCAGTTCTGGACGGCGCAGGTCAAGCGCGGCATTTTGCACGATCCGCACTCCTTTATTAACTCCACCCCACATATGAGTTTTGTCTGGGGCGATAACGTGGATTATCTGCAAAAGCGCTATGCCGCGCTGCAGCAAACGACCTTATTCCAGGGGATGAAATTCTCCACCGATCACCAACAAATAAAACAGTGGGCGCCGCTGGTCATGGAAGGTCGCGATCCGCAGCAGCGCGTGGCGGCGACCTGGACACCGGTGGGTACCGACGTAAACTATGGGGAAATAACCCGTCAGCTGATCGGTAGTCTGAAGAAAAATAACAACTTCACCCTGCAAACGTCTTCTGAAGTGACCGCCTTTAAACGCAATGCTGATAATTCCTGGCACGTGACAATCAAAAACGTTAATAGCGGCGAAGAGCGGGCGATCGATGCGAAATACGTATTTATCGGCGCCGGCGGCGGTGCTCTGAAATTACTGCAAAAAACCGGTATTCCGGAGGCGGATAACTACGCCGGTTTCCCGGTGGGCGGCTCCTTCCTGATGACCGAAAACCCGGCGGTAACCAACGAGCATCGTCAAAAAGTTTACGGTCAGGCTTCGGTTGGCGCGCCGCCGATGTCGGTGCCGCACCTTGATGCCCGCTTCCTCGACGGCAAGCGCGTGGTGCTGTTTGGGCCGTTTGCGACCTTCTCAACTAAGTTCCTGAAAAACGGTTCCTTCCTCGACCTGCTGAGCACCACGACTACCAGTAACGTGCTGCCGATGACTCATGTCGGTCTGGATAACTTTGACCTGGTGAAATACCTCATCAGCCAGGTGATGCTCAGCGACGATGACCGCTTTGCCGCGCTGAAAGAGTACTATCCTGGCGCGCGCAGAGAGGACTGGAAGCTGATTCAGGCTGGCCAGCGCGTGCAGATCATCAAAAAAGATGCCGAGAAGGGCGGCGTACTGAAGTTGGGTACCGAAGTGGTGGTGGATGAACAGAAAACCATCTCCGCGCTGTTGGGCGCTTCGCCGGGGGCTTCCACCGCCGCGCCGATTGCCCTGAACGTGATCAAGCAGATGTTCCCGGCGCAGTTTAATTCCCCGGAATGGCAGAGCCGCATTCGCGATATCGTACCGAGCTATGGCCAGAAGCTGAACGGCAACGTCGCGCTGACCCAGCAGGTGTGGGATGATACCGCAGCGGCGCTACAGCTCACCAAACCGCCGGTGATTGAAATGAACGTCTCCGCTCCGGTAATGACCGCCAAACCGGCAGAGCCGAAGGCGGAAACATCGCCGCAGCACGATATGGCGCTGTAAGCCCACGTCGTTGACATTGCCCGGTGGCGGCTGACGCCTCACCGGGCCTACTGGCCTCTCTTCGCTGCCCCGGCGAAAACGCTAAATTGCTAAAATCTCTTCCCCCGGCGATATCCCCCTTCCGGCTAATCCTTCAATTGTGAATTGCGGTTATACTGTCTTGAAATCACAAGAGAAAATGCGAATGAAGACCGAAAAGCGGAGCCCGGGGCAATGAAAGACGATATTAATCAGGACATCACCTTCCGCAAGCTGTCGGTATTTATGATGTTTATGGCAAAGGGCAATATTGCCCGAACCGCAGAATCAATGCAGCTGAGCGGCGTTAGCGTCCACCGGGCGCTGCATACGCTGGAAGAGGGCGTTGGCTGCCCGCTGTTTATTCACAAAGGGCGCAACCTGCTGCCCCTCCCGGCGGCGTGGACGCTGCTGGAGTACTGCCAGGACGTGATCAGCCTGATGACCCGCGGACTGGAAGCTACGCGTAAAGTAGCGGGTGTCGGACAAGGGCGGCTGCGAATCGGCACGCTTTACTCTCTGACCCTTGAAACCGTACCGCGCATTATTATGGGCATGAAGCTGCGGCGGCCGGAACTGGAACTGGATCTCACCATGGGTTCCAATCAGATGCTGCTGGATATGCTGGAAGATGACGCGCTCGATGCGATCCTGATCGCCACCAACGAAGGTGAATTCAACAATTCAGCTTTTGATGTGGTCCCGCTGTTTGAGGATGATATCTTTCTTGCCGCCCCGGCGACGGAACAACTGGACACCTCAACGCCCGCCGAGCTGCGCGACTATGCGCGGCGTAAATTCGTTTCTCTGGCGGAAGGGTTTGCCACCTATGCCGGATTTCAGGACGCTTTTCAGGTGGCGGGATTTCAACCTGAAATCGTCACCCGGGTTAACGATATTTTTTCGATGATTAGCCTGGTGCAGGCGGGCGTGGGCTTTGCGCTACTGCCGGGACGAATGAAAAAGGTGTATGAAAATGACGTTCAGCTGTTGAAGCTGGCGGAGCCCTATCAGATGCGCCAGCTGATCTCCATTGTCTACTCACACCAGCGCGAGCGCGACGCCGACCTGCTGGCGCTGGCGGCGGAAGGGCGGATGTACGCCCGTAGCCTTAGCCATTAAGCCGGTTTGCCAGGTGACGGGCGACGTCGATACCGCTGCGCTCCAGCGAAATGCTCTCTCCCCGCCAGCCCGCCTGGCGGGTGAGGCAGGTTAGCACCCCGCCGGGCGGCATCTCGATTGCCAGCCGCGCGTCCCGTTCATCAGCGGCGATCATCGCTTCCTGCCAGCGCACGGTTCGCGCCATATTCAGCGCCAGATCGTCGGCGATTTTTAATGGGTCCCATAAAACGCGCGCCGTGGAGCCGCTCAGATACGCACAGCACGGTCGTTGCAGCGTGACGTCAGCGAAGGCTTTTGCCAGCTTAGCCGCCGGTTCATTCAGCAGCGCGCAGTGGGAAGGGACGCTAACCGCCAGCCGCTGAGCTTTACTGGCGCCAGCCGCCAGCGCCAGCTGAGCCACGCGGGCCATCTCGTCGTCGCGTCCGGCAATGACAATCTGCGTTTCAGCGTTAAGGTTGGCAATATAGAGGTCGCTATCGGCAATCAGCTTTTCCACGCGGTTGAGCGTCAGGCCCATAATCGCGGTAAGCCCGTAGCCGTGGGGATAAGCCTGCTCCATTAAATCGCCGCGCAGCGCCACCAGCCGCAGGGCGTCGGTGAAATCCAGCGCGCCGGCAATGACCGCCGCCGGGAAAGCCCCTATCGACAGGCCGCTGACTATGTCCGGCTTCACACCTTGACGCTGTAGCTCCCGCGCCCAGGCTGCGCCTGCGATCAGCAAGCACAGCTGCACTGCACGGGTATGTTTTAACGCAGCGGCGGTATCTAAATGGTCTACTTCATCGCCGAGCACGGTACGCGCCTCGGCAAGGATGTTCTGGCGGTCGGGAAGGGCGGCGAGCATATCCGGCCGCTGGTTTCCCTGACCGGGAAAGGTAAAGAGAATTTTCATGCTTCCTCCCTGTTCCATGGCGTAGCGGTCAGGCGCGCGCCGCGGGACGTTTTCAGCAGGGCGCGGCCATCTCGCAGCCACTCGTTTAACGCGAATGCCCCTGCAGGCGTTTCGACCTGGGTATCCGCCCGGCAGGGCAGACGGGCGACGCGGGACTGCCAGGCGAGCAGCGCTTCGCGGTCGAGCGGCTGCGGCGCGCGGATCAGCAGATCGAGATCGCTGGCGGCGTGAAGCACGGGAATTTCGGTGGCCAGCGCATAGCCGGTACTGCCGGTAATGCCCCAGCGCCACGGCCAGTCGTGCAAGGTCAGTGATATCGCCGCCTGTACCGGCGGCTGAGAGACAAACGGCGAACGCAGAAGCAGCAGGCGATCGGCGAGCGTTTCCGGGGTAATGGTTCGGACGATATTCTCCCTCCGTACCCACCCCGCAGCGCGCTGTTCGCGCTTCATGCCCCGCACGCCCACCGGAATGCGGGCGCTGATGTCAACGTCGCGTCGTACCACCACCGGCAGGCTGGTGCGCCAGTGCTGAGCGACCCAATGTTCCTCGATCGCCTCCAGCGCGGCGGCACTATTCAACCAGACTAAATCGTGAGGACGCGGCGTTGATAGCATCGTTAGATCCCTGAAGTTAAAGTGATAAACAGCGGCAGCGACAGGATACACAGAACCGAGCTTAACAGCAGCACCGCTTCCGCATCCGGCGACTGTACGCCAAAGCGGTTGCCGAAGACCACGCCGAAGAAACCGGCCGCCAGCGCAATCATCAGAATGGCGGTAATGGCGATAGAACCGTGCAGCCCCAGCAGCATCACCAGACCCCAGGCGATAAACGGTTGAACCAGCAGTTTGACGAGAGTGGAAGTGGCAATCAGCGCATTGAGCTGCAGCTTACGCGCCGACAGAATGACACCGGTCAGGAACAGCGCCGCGGCGGTCGCCGCCAGGCCCAGCGGTTTAATAGAGGCCAGCAGCAGATCCGGCATTTTGAGACCGATCGCCGAAAGGACAACCCCCAGCAGAGGCCCCCAGACTATCGGTTTTTTCACTGAACGCCACATCAGTACCGGCAGCATCGCCAGCGTCGAACCGCTGTTCTCGCCGGCGGCAAGCGCTTTTTCACGCTCCAGAATCAGCAGACAGAACGGCGTCATCAGTACCGAGCCGCAAGCGATGGAAACGGCGACGGAGAGGGATGTTGATGCGCCTTCGCCGAGCACGCTGCCCAGAATCGGCAGACCAAGGGCGGCGTAGTTAGGCAGCGCTACGGTCAGGGTCAACACGGCGGCATCCTGCGGCGAGCGCTTGAATACGCGGGTAGCGAGGAAGTAGATGGCCGCATAGGTAATCCACATGGCCCCGGTCAGTACCAGTACCAGCGGCGATTGCGCGACGATACCGTTCCATGGGGTTTGCACCGTGGCGCTAAACAGCGTCGCGGGGAGGGCAAAATCCATCACGAAAATATTGAGTAAAGAGACGTTTTTGTTATCGACCATTTTGGCCTTGCCGGCCCAGAAGCCCAGCAGCATGATGACAAAAATCGGCGCGAGGGCATGAATAATCACATAAGTCATATATCACCTGTAAATGAAAAAGAGTACTGGCGCGATTGTTATAATTTCTAAAAGCGGTTCCTTCCCGGAGCGCTCGATGGCGCCCCGGGTGGCCGCTTCCGGCAGGTTTTCTTCTACTTAGGGACTGACTACCAGCTGGCGCGCATGCGATCGCGTACTAGTTGGGAACTACGGCGGTTCTCCGCGCCAAGGCGGCACTTCAGTGAGGCATCCCGGCGGGCGTCAGCGATGGCGTCGCGCAGGGTATCGGTGACCAGCGTCAGATCGCGGGCGTCCGGTGCGTCAGGATTACTGATATCCAGCAGAGCGGAGAGCAGGCCGAGCGTCGCGTAGTTGCTGACGTCATAGGCCATAGGCGGAATGGTTGCCGCCAGTTTCTCCAGCGCTTCAACGGTACGCAGGGTGATCCGCGCGGCCGACTCTTTACCCATCGCATGCACCAGTACCCCGGCGTCGTTAAACGCGATCAGTCGATTAGCCTGGTAGCCGTGGGCGAGAAACGCCCCGGACATCGCTTTGCCGACGATCAGGCCAATCACCGGATGCCCGGCAAGACGCGCCTTCGCGTATGCGCCTGCGGCGCCAGCCAGCGCCTGATGAATACCAAATGCTTCTTCGCGACGGCCATAGGCCTGGCTGGGGACATCGATAACCGCGATAATCGGGCGCTTCACCGTTTTATCGGCATCGGCGTCGAGGGTTTCGTTGACCACTTTTGCCAGCGTCCAGCCTTCGAGCAGGCCAACTTCCCCCTGAGCGGCGCGTGGGTAATGGTTATTAGCATCCGGTACCACGGCGATAAAACGGGCGCTTTCACCGTTAAAATCGGCGTCGGCAACCTGCACCGATGGGCACAGACCGGTCATTAGCGGGGCATTCGGCGCCAGCTGATTTAGCCACAGCGCGGCGCGATTAGTGAACTGGCTCATTATTTCACCTCCCGGGCGAATAGCTGTTTGATCTGCGCGGTGTCCGCCTGCTGGCGGGTATCGAATCGGGTCAAACGGGTCAGGAAATCTTCATATTTGTCGCTGCGATGCTGCGCGGGCACGCCTTTGGCGATCGCCTCGTTCATCGCGCTTTTCACCGCGTTGATACCATCGCCTACCAGGGCATCGACCAGGCCGCTGGCGTAGCGAATTTCGCCGCCGGTCATGCTCCAGATAAACGGACGGTCGCGGGAGTCATACTCTTCAATCCCCGCTTCCTGCTCGATAACCTGCGGCCCGTTGAGGCCCAGACGCGCTTCACGGGTGACAATCAGGTAGCTACACAGCGCCGCGGCGATGGACATTCCGCCGAAGCAGCCGACGGTGCCGGCAACGATGCCGACCACCGGGGTATAGCGGCGCAGGTCGACTATTGCGGCATGAATATCGGCGATGGCAGCAAGGCCCAGGTTGGCTTCCTGCAGGCGCACGCCGCCGGTTTCCAGACACAGCACGGCCTGAGTGGGAATACCGTTGCGGTTATCTTCCGCCGCCAGCTCAAGGGCGGCGGCCATTTTCGCGCCGGAGACCTCACCCATGCTGCCGCCCTGGAAGGTACCTTCAATGGCAATCACCACCGCCGGCTGGCCATTGATGGTCCCTTTTGCAACAACCATACCGTCGTCGGATTGCGGGACGATGCCCTGCGCGCCGAGCCACGGCGACATGATGCCGTCGAAAGGATCCAGCAGTTCGCGATAGCTGCCGTCATCCAGCAGGGTGCGGGCGCGTTCACGAGCGCGGAGTTCAATAAAGCTGCGATCGTTACGCATGAGCCACCTCCTCAAAAACCTGTTCAATACGGATCCGCGCGACGCCGGGCGTGGCGCCGAAGTCGTGGATGATCAGCTGTCCGCCCGGCAGGCCGTTAATCAGGCTCAGCCGTTCGAATAGCGCGTTCCAGCGCGCCTGGCTGTTGTCCACGGAGGTGGTGATTTCTACGTTAAGCGTATCGCTCTGTCCGGCGGTATAGAGCACTTCCATATCGCCGGAGCCTACAACGCCTGCCAGCGCTTTGCCGCTGAGGGCGCGGTTGGCAGGGAATGACAATTTAATCTGTTCCATAACATCCTCTGAATGCGTTAAGCGGAAACCCGGTCGAGAAACAGGGTGGCGGCAAGAAGATCCGCCGCGCCACCCGGCGAGGCGTTCTGCGCCAGCATCTGCGCATCAAGACGCGCCAGCGCGGCGCGTCCCCTGGCTGTCGCACATCCTCCCGCTGCCAGCACCTCGCCAGCGCCTTGCCGCATCGCTTCAAGGCCCGCCATTCCGGCGCGGGAGAGTACGCAGGTATCGCTAAGCGAAGTCATAATCGCCATCAGCGCATCAAGCCGGGCCTGCTCTTCACTGGCTCCCTCGGCCCGGCTGCGCAATAGCTGCGGCAGGGCAAGGGTAGTGACGTGCGGAAAAGCGCGCTGCGCTTCTTCCCGCGCGCCCGGAACCTGCCAGCGGCGGCTGGCGCGCAGGCCTTTACTGAAAGTTTTCGGCGCGCAGGCATCCGGCAGACGGGCGAGGGCGGCGGCGGTTTCCGCAATCCTCTGTGCATGACCCTCTCCTCCCAGCATCGCCGTCGCGCTGACCAGCAGGCCCAGCGCCCAGATAGCGCCGCGATGGGTATTGACCCCGGCAGTCGCCTGCATCATCTGCGCTTCGCCTTCGCGGCCCAGCCGGCCAACGGTTTCACGCAGGGCAACGTCCGCCGGCCGCAGCCAGCTCTGCTGGGCCAGCGCATGAAACGTTGGCTGCAGGCTGCGGGCTGAACGCTCCATCAGCGCCAGGCTCAGATCCTGATGCGCGCCGTTGCCGCGGCTATCGACCAGGCCCGGTTTAGGGCTGAGTCGCGCCTCGTCAACGAGGCAGGCGCTGGCGGTATGGGCCAGCCAGCGGGCCCGGGTATCAGCAAACTGGGGAGAGAGTTTTTTCATTACCAGCTCCGGAATTTTGCCGGTGGGTTGTACAGACCGTCGGACCACTCAACCAGATCGGCCACGCTACCGGCGGCAAGCAGGGAGCGGGTGGCATCGCTGCGGCGGATACCGATATCCTCCGGATACACGACTTTGCCGCTTTGGCGCAGTGCGGCCACGCGTTTGGCATCAACGCCGAGACCGATATCGGTGATCCCGGCCACGGCGGCTACCATAGCCCGGCGCTCTTCAAGGCTTTCCGCCCGATAGAGATAGGCGATGCCTTCTTCGGTCAGTACATGGGTAACGTCATCGCCGTAAATCATTACCGGTGCCAGCGGCATCCCGGAGGTTTTGGCGACTTCAACGGCGTCAAGTTTTTCCACGAAGGTCGGTTTCACGCCCGCCTGGAACGTTTCCACCATCTGTACCACCAGCTTTTTACCGCGCTGCATCGGGTCCGGTTCGGTAATCATGTTGAGCCATGCCGGCGTGGCGTGGCGGCGACCGTGCGGATCATGGCCCATATTCGGCGCGCCGCCGAAGCCGGAGAGGCGGCCGCGGGTCACCGTGGAGGAGTTAGCGTAGCCGTCAACCTGAAGGGTCGAACCGATAAACATATCTACCGCATACTGTCCCGCCAGCTGGCAGAAGGCGCGGTTGGAGCGCATGGAGCCGTCGGCGCCGGTAAAGAAGATATCCGGACGCGCGCGAATGTACTCTTCCATCCCCAGCTCGCCGCCGAAGCAGTGGACGCTCTCTACCCAGCCGCTTTCAATCGCCGGAATCAGCGTCGGGTGCGGATTCAGCGTCCAGTGTTTACAGATCTTACCCTTCAGACCGAGCTGTTCGCCGTAGGTTGGTAGCAGCAGTTCGATGGCGGCGGTGTTAAAGCCGATCCCGTGGTTCAGGGATTGCACCTGATGCTCGGCGTAGATGCCTTTAATCGCCATCATCGCCATCAGGATATGTTCCTGTTTAATCAGGCGCGGATCGCGGGTAAACAGCGGCTCGATAAAGAACGGTTTATCCGCGACGACTACGTAGTCAATCCACGAACCGGGGATATCCACGCGCGGCAGATCGCATTCGTCATCCACCAGTTCGTTAACCTGGGCAATAACGATGCCGTCATGAAACGCGGCGGCTTCTACCAGCGCCGGAGTGTCTTCGGTGCTCGGCCCGGTGTACAGGTTGCCCTTGCGGTCGGCTTTATAACCGGCGATCAGCGCGACGTTCGGCGACAGGTCTACATAAAGACGGGAATAAAGCTCGATATAGGTGTGGATAGCGCCGATTTCCAGCAGGCCATCTTCCAGCAGCTGCGAAATACGCAGGCTCTGGGTACCGGAGAAGGAGAAATCGAGCTTGCGGGCGATACCTTTTTCGAAGAGGTCCAGGTGCTCGCTGCGCCCGACGCTCGGCATAATCATATGCAGGTCGTGAATTTTTTGCGGGTTAACTTCCGCCAGCATCCGCGAGAGGAAATCAGCCTGTTTCTGGTTGTTACCTTCCAGCACCACGCGGTCGCCGGGGGCCAGCAGCTGCTCAAGGGCCGCAACCAGCTGGTCGGTGGGGATCACTTTGCCTGAGACTCTGGCCTCGGCCAGTCGCCGCTGTTTTTCCGTACGGCGACGGTTCCAGACGCGTCCCGTCGTTTGTTCGGCACTCATTATTAACCTCCTGATTCGACGAATCGTTTTGATTGTCCTGGTGTGGGAATAAGTGTGCGTCGCGACGTGGCGGGCATCAATTAAGGCCGATGGAGAATCGTTAGCGTAAGAGTAATGATTGGTGGGGCAGAGATGTGATGGCGATCAATAATGATAGTGAATGATTGGTCTACGAGGAGGCGACGTAGAGATAAAAGTGAAGAGTGAGGGAATTTTCCGGTGGCGCAGCTTCTCCCCGGCTCGCACTGCGTTTAGCC
>NZ_BCZK01000022.1 GCF_001598695.1 Klebsiella oxytoca NBRC 105695
GAGTACCCGGGAAAACATTCCCTGGCTATTTATGTGATTTCAGTCATCGCTTTTGATGTTCTGCTTTACTGTCATGTCTGGCACTCTTTATTTGTTGCAGTCTACACCTGGCTAATTCCGCGCAGTATTCCTCTCCAGGGAGCAACGTTGTTTTTTTCTGTGCTGTTTTCATCTGTTATATGTTTTACACCGTATCTGATACAAAAAACGATGTTTTTCGTTAAAAGAGCGATCTAAGCCGACTGACAACCCGGCCACACAACCTGATGTCTGCCTCTGTAATGGCGGAAACCCGGGAGCAGGGTGGTTACCCGATAAACTGATGAAAATGGGATTTACCGTAGCTGATAGAAAAATAAGCAAACAGCCTGTGCGAGGAGAAACAGGCTGTTAAATATAACAGATGCTATATTAAGCTCTGATGAAATTTATCAGGATCGTTATTTATAAACTTCAGCAGTTGCTTCAAAGTTTGGACCATGCTCACGAGCCGCGGTAATCACATAGAACTTGCCACCTTTTTCATCAGCTAATTTTGAAAGCTGATCGTGCAAGTCAGAGGGAGAAGAGAATTGACCGCCGGAAGGTCCTACAGAGATACTGCCTACATGGGTCAGTTTAAAATGGTCAACTTCTTGTTTCGTAATCAACTGAGAGGCTGAGGCGCCAAATGCAAACGCGGATAACGCTAATGCAGCTAATACCTTTTTCATTATCTAATCTCCTTTAAATAAAGCTCATCGAAAGCTTTTTCATTTTAAGTATAGTAGCCATTTTCAGTACCGCCAAAAAATGACGGTGAACACCGTGGCAATCCCAGGATTAATCCAGCGTTATCCTGATGGCAGGAATCAAGATAGCAAGACTTGCGGTGAAGCCAGGTGGTCATGTCTAAGAAATTCAGAAAGGATGTTGGCATGAGAGCACGGCAATATGCAGACGATACGTTTTCGTCTTTGTTGTCAGACGTTGGCTGAGAATATCCTGAGTGGTTCTGGTTCTTGAGCCGGTAAAAGAACAACACCGCTGCATATACCATCCGGGAGGCAGTAAGCGATAACATGTCGCAAGATCCCGGCAGCGGGAATGGAAACGCCGGGAGCATTAGCAGAATCCCTGGCGGGTTAACCTGAGTTCTGGTCACAACCGCATAATCTGGCTGACACCATATTTGTCAAAGCTAAGTTCAGAAGTCCAGGGCCGCGGTCGATGACATCATGAAGGATTTTTAGGCGGTTGATTTCTTTCACTGTGAACATCCCGGCGTCATGTATAGCCACAGAAAACTCCTCATCAGGAAAAGTGAAGTGAGTTGTTGACCAGCCATACAGGTCTGAGAACTATAGCCTGGACATTCCTGATTGATGATGGGCCACAAATAGGCATTAGCATTGAGCCGTTACATCATTGGTGCGCATAATGTATATTATGTTAAATGGACTTTTCGAAGCTTAACGCCTGTACACCTGGTTCTTAATTCGCCGTCTTGCTCGCCTGCTCTTCTTCCTGAACTTCTTTCACTGGCGTCCCCTGGTGAAATCTGAGCTGCCAGCATTCCTGATGATTTGCACAAATATGGCTCCTCTGCCAGATTGACGAACGAAGCGTTTTTTTAGCAGCGCGTCCGTCTGAATCGATAACCTCGCTGCGGTACGTAAGCAACGCGCAATCTTTGGTTAGTAAAGCCAACTGAAAGCTGTAAGCAGTGATGGCCTCCACGTCCTCGTTAATTAATGCTGCTACGGTCTGCGTTTTATCGTAACGTTCTCCGCTACGGCCTATCTCCAGAAATTCGTCATGCAACAACTGCTGCAAAAGCTGCGCGCTGCGGCGTGTTGATGCCTGATGCAGGCTAACTTCCAGGTGGCAAATTAACTCAAACAATTGCAGGTTTACGGGATCGAACATTATTACCTCTTTTTCAACATGACAAAAACCCGGCCATCTGCGCCGGGTTGTCTTGTAGGCTAAGGCCGTCTGAATAGCGCAATACTGCGCCCGGCGAGAACAAAATCAATCGTCTCGGTAATAATCGCGCCGTCTGTTTTTTCCTCTGCGGTCGACAGCTCGAGAACCCAGCCGCCTTCGCCAAACTGCGGGATCTGGAACGGAACATCGCCTTCAAAGGGATTGAACAGCATCAGCACGTCATGCCAGATGCCCTCCTCCTTCTCAAGATCGGGCCGACTGATGGCAAGGCCTAAGGTCGAACCCTCATCCCATTGCTCTGATTGCTGCAAACCGCCGCCGGCGTTAAACCAGCGTATTTCGAGCCCGTCGCGCCAGCTTTCACGACGTAAAAGCGGTTGCTCCGCGCGCAGTGCAATCAGATGCTGGGTGAAGTCTCGTAATGCACGATCCCGCTCAGACTGCGCTTCCCAGTTGAACCATGAAATCTCGCTGTCCTGGCAGTAGCCGTTATTATTGCCCTGCTGCGAACGACCAAACTCATCGCCGGCCAACAGCATCGGCGTACCGTGGGAGAAAAATAACGTTGCCAGAAAATTACGCTTCTGGCGTTCACGGACGGCAATAATATCCTGATTTTCCGTTGGGCCTTCTTCGCCATAGTTGCAGGAACGATTATCGTTGTGCCCGTCGTTATTGTCCTCACCGTTGGCTTCATTATGCTTCTCGTTATATGAAACCAGATCGTTCAACGTAAAGCCGTCATGGGCGGTAATAAAATTGACGCTGGACCACGGACGACGACCGCGTAAATCGTACAGATCGCCCGAGCCCAGTAAGCGGGCGGCAAAGTCGTTGGAGACGTTATCTCCCTTCCAGTATTCCCGCACCGTATCACGATATTTGTCGTTCCACTCGCCCCAGCCAGGCGGGAAACCGCCGACCTGATAGCCGCCGGGGCCAATATCCCACGGCTCACCAATCAGTTTAAGCTTCGATAAAACCGGATCCTGGGTTACCGCATCGAAAAAACCGCCTCGCGGATCGAAGCCTTCTGGCTCGCGTCCAAGAATAGTCCCGAGGTCGAAACGAAAGCCGTCAACGTGCATCGATTGCGCCCAGTACCGTAGCGAATCCATAACCATCTGCAGCACCCGGGGATGCGATGTATTCACCGTATTCCCGGTCCCGGTATCATTAATGTAATAACGATGCTGATCCGGCATCGTCCGGTAATAAGAGAAATTATCGATACCTTTAAATGAGAGCGTCGGGCCCAGCTCATTGCCTTCCGCGGTGTGGTTATACACCACGTCAAGGATCACTTCGATGCCGGCATCATGAAAAGCGCGCACCATGTTGCGAAAGCCCGCTATACCTTCAGGGCCATAATAGCGGGAAGCGGGAGCAAAGAAGCCTAGCGTATTGTAACCCCAGAAGTTTTTCAGCCCCCGATCGAGCAGATGCTGGTCATCGGGAAACCAGTGTATGGGGAGCAGTTCGACGGAAGTAATGCCCAGACTTTTAATATAATCGACGGAAGCCTGATGCCCAAGCCCCTCAAATGTGCCGCGCAGCTCCTGAGGAAGCGCCGGATTAAGCCGGGTAAAACCTTTGACATGGGTTTCGTAGATAACCGTCTTCGGCCAGGGTACATTGGGACGGTTTTCCCCCTGCCAGTCGAAGGCATCCGGGTCGATAACCTTACATTTTGGCGTATATGGCGCGCTATCGCGACTATCAAAGCTCAGGTCGCTCTCCTCATGGCCCAACTCGTAGCCGAAATGCGCATCGTTCCACTCAACATCGCCTTCCAGCTCCCGCGCGTAGGGATCGATAAGCAATTTATTGGGATTAAAGCGATGACCGTTTTCCGGATCGTAAGGTCCGTAAACCCGATAACCGTACAATGCGCCGGGCTGCAGATCGGGTACATAGCCGTGCCAGATCTCATCTGTATATTCAGGCAGTTCAAGCCGGGCTATTTCGGTTTTACCGGAAGGATCGAATAAGCACAGCTCAACGCGTTCAGCATGCGCTGAAAACAGTGCGAAGTTCACCCCCTTCCCGTCGAAATTAGCCCCCAACTGCTGGCCGTGGCCTGGCCGTATGATAAAAGCATTTTCCTTTGACATTGTTATTCCCCACGTTCCTTTTCACTAATAAGTGTCAATAACCACCCGGTTGCTGACGCCAGATCGAGCGTCTCTTCTACCAGACGGCTTTCACCGGTTAATGCATCGCAATAACGCCTTCCGGCCAGATCTTCCGGGAGCGATACTGCCGTCTCGCCCCACAGTTGCGCCGATGACTCGACCAACCCGTGCGCCGCCACGTCAAACACCAGCCGAGGAACCACCACGATGAGGGCTTCCTCGTCTTTGATACGCGCGTAGGCGATAAAATTATCTGCTCTTTCACCCGCGACTTTTAATGGTACCCAGTCACCATAATGAAAGAGCGCGGAATGCTGCTGCCTTAATCTGAGAAACGAAGCGGTGACGTATTGCTTCAACCGTCCGTCTCGCCATGCGCTTTCATGATGAAACAGTTCCGCGCTTCCGCTATCAAGATGTTGTGCCAGGGCGGCGAAGTCAGGTTCACGGCGGTTATCCGGATCGACGAGGCTAAAGTTCAGCGCCTCGCTCCCCTGATAAATATCCGGTACCCCGGGCGCAGTCAGTTTGATGACCGTCTGGCTAAGGCTGTTCACCAGACCGGCACGGACAAAAGGCTGCAGGGAGGTGTAAAAATCATTGAGAAACAGCGCGTTATCAGCAGAAAACAGCTGTTGAACATAGTTCAGTACGACGCTTTCATAGCTTTCATTGCTGTCGATCCAATCGGTTCTTTGCTTAGCCTCGCGCAGCGCTTTTTCCATAAAAGCGAGAAAACGTTCTTCGAGGGCTTTCAGCCCTGCGCTATCGTCAGGCAGCAACGTTGCAGGCCACACGCCGGCGAGCGCCTGATAGATCATCCACGTATCTGCCGCGTTCGGCGCCGTACCGTCGTTCAAAAAACGCACCTGGGTTTGATTCATCTGACGCCAGCGCGCAAGATTGGTCGCCCACAGTTGCGGAGCTTCCGTTAAGGTATACAGACGGGCGCGCGCATCCTCCCCGCGTTTAGTGTCGTGCGTCGAAGTGCCCAGCAGCGCGTCGGGCTGGCGAGCAAGGCGAATACGCATCTCCTGATGGAAACGAGAAAGCGAGAAAGCGCGCGGCGTGGGATCCGCGCCGACTTCATTCAGCGCCAGATCGAGGTTATGGCGGAAGAACAGCGTATCCTCGACCGATTTAGCCATTAACGGCCCTGTCAGCTGTTGAAAACGGGTCCTGAAAAGCGAGGCGGCATCGAGGCTACTTGTTTGTAAATTGCCGGTCAGGATAGCGATAATGACCTCAAGGGCCCTGGGATCGGGGCGGTTTTCCCGAGCGTTAACCCGATCGACGACCCGGTTTAATAGCGTAATATCCTCGGCGCTCATCCCCTCAGCGGTACCGTAGGTGCGATATACCGGAAAGGCCAGCAGCAGTTCACGTAATGCGTGGCGCAGCGCTTCGCTTTCAACCTCCATGCTATTACGCTGCGCCAGTTCGATGGCCAGCCTCAACAAAGTGGTAAATTCGCCCTCAAAGTTGCGATCCGCCATCAGCCCTTTCGCCTCACGCAGCGCCTGGTGACGATCTACCGCGCCGCCGAGCGCTTCGTCATGCACCTGCTGCAGCTGGTCGAGATTATTGTCATCCACCAGCACTTCAGCCAACGAAGCGATAAACTCATATCCGGTGGTGCCGGAGACGGGCCAATCAGCGGGAAGCTGCTCGCCTTTCGCAAGAATTTTTTCCACCGTAATGTAGCATTCTGGCCCGGCGGCCTGGCGCAGACGCTGCAAATACCCTAATGGGTCGGCAAGCCCATCGATATGATCGATGCGCAGACCATCGACGATACCGGCATGTACCAGTTCAAGGATAAGACGGTGGGTATCGTCGAATACCGCCTGTTCTTCGACCCTGACGCCAATCAGGCCCGTAATTTCGAAAAAGCGCCGCCAGGAGAGCTGTCTGGGCGCTTCCCGCCACGACATCAGCCGCCAGCTTTGCGCCTCGTGCAGCGCCACAATCGCGTCGCGATCCGGCGAGGTTAGTAGTTGCTCACCTGTTGCCAGACTTTCAGGATTCAGCGGCCAGGCCTGGTCGTAATAGACGAACGCCGGTTTCCCCGTTTCAGGATCGCGCTTAAGCTCAAGCGCCCCGCTCTCCAGTTCTGCCTCAAAGGTATCCCCCAGAAACGGCAGCGTAACGGGACGCGTCCAGTCAATATCGAAATAATTGGCCCAGGCGCTGTGCTTACCCTGTTCAATGACGTCTCGCCACCAGCGATTCTCCAGAGAGGTCGCCATATGGTTGGGGACAATATCCAGAATCAGGCCAATTTGTGCGCTCCGCAGCGCCTTTACCAGCCGGTCAAACCCTTCGCGCCCGCCAATAGCCGGGTCGATTTCGTTTGGATCGGTAATATCATAGCCATGGGTGGAGCCGGTGGTCGCCGTAAATATCGGCGACGCGTAAAGATGGCTAATACCCAGCGCTTTCAGATACGGGGCCAGCGCCGCCGCGCGATCGAAGGTCATACCATTACGGAATTGAATACGGTAGGTTGCGGAAGGGATCATGATGAAGCTTCTCCATGTGCAAAACGGACAACAATGCTGTTTGGCGTTAACGCTTCCTGCCGCTCCGGCCAGCTAAAAATGACCTCTCCCGGTATCTCCGGCATCGTCACGGGGTCCGCGCCGATATTCAGCGCCACGGAGAGCGTCCCGTCGGGGAAGCGCCAGCTCACCGCCAGCGCATGCGCCGCCGCGTGCAGGATCCTGCCTTCCACGGTGCCCCCTGCCGCGAGCAGCGGGACGATATAGCGATGGCGCAGTAAGATAAGGTTGCGGGTAAAGCGCAGCCAGGATTTCCCCTCCTCGCTTGCCGCCTTCTGCCAGTCGAGCTTAGAGCGGATAAAGGTTTGAGGATCGTTCGGATCCGGAACGGAGGCATCATGCCCTGCGTGTCCGGCAAACTCTTTTGCCCGCCCTTCTCTTACCGCTTTGGCGAGAGCACCCTGAAAATCGGTAAAAAATAGAAAAGGATGGGTTTCACCATACTCTTCGCCCATAAACAGTAAGGGAATGTGGGGAGAGAGAAGCAATGCGGCAAGCAGCACGCGCGTTTTCTCAGCGCCGGCCAGGGAAATAAGCCTTTCGCCATGGGCTCGGTTCCCGGTCTGATCGTGATTCTGAATAAAGTCGACAAAGAACTGCGGTGGCTGAACGGCGCAGGAGACGCCGCGAGGTTGCCCGGTTTGTGGAGAGACCTCCCCCTGATAGACAAATCCTTCCGCCAGCGCCCGAGCGACATTCTTTGCCGGCTGATGCGCAAAATCCTGATAATACGCATGGGTTTCACCGGTCGCGAAAACGTGCGCGGCATTATGGAAGTCATCATTCCATTCAGCGGTAAACAGCGGTGTGTGCCCGTTTTCATCGCGCGGGTGAAGGAAAATCACGTTACGGCTATCTTCCGTCGTCAGGTGAATATGGCGGTCGGGTATAGCCGCGCGGATATTCTCGGCTATTTCTATCAGCACGTGCCGGGCGGAGCGATCTTCAATCTGGTCAATAGCATCAAAGCGCAGCCCATCAAGTTGATACTCGGTAAGCCAGAACAGCGGCGCATCGGTAATATACTGACGCACGGCCTCGTTTTCATAGGCAATGGCATTACCCCAGGGGGTCATTCGGTCCTGATGAAAAAAGCCCGGCGACAGCAAAGAGAGATAGTTGCCTTCCGGACCAAAATGGTTCAGCACGATATCGAGAACCACCGAAAGCCCTAACCCGTGAGCGGCATCAATGAAGGCGTGAAAATCCGCCGGGGTACCATAAGCTGAGTGCGGGGCATAAAGTAGTACCCCGTCGTAGCCCCAGCCGCGCGAACCACCAAACTGAGACACCGGCATAACCTCTATCTGGGTGATCCCCAACTCTGCCAGCCAGGGAAGCTTTTCGATAGCGGCGACAAAGGTGCCTTCTGGCGTAAAGGTGCCCGGATGAAGTTCATATATCACGGTTTCTTCCCAGGGACGCCCTTTCCAGTCACGGTTAACCGGTTGATAGCGTCGGGGATCGATCACTACTGAGGGGCCATTGACATCATCGCGCTGCGCGCGGGTAGCCGGGTCGGGAATGAGGCGGCCGTCGGCTAAACGAAGCTGATATTCATCCCCGTGCTTAACGCCAGGGACATCGATCTGGAACCAGCCATTTCCCACGGCTTCCATCGCAATATCCCGGTGTCTCAGGCTAAGCGTCATCGACTTTTGACCTTCGGCCCAGACGCGAAAGCGGACAATATCCGCGGAAATGAATTCCGCCCCCCAATGCTTTTTAAACGATATGGATTCCATTCAATGTCCTCAAACGACCTGCAGGAAATGCAGCATGAAATATAAGATTAGCCCAGGTTTGGACGAATGCGCTGTTGATGACCTGACTGTTATTTTTAACGACGTTGTCTATCATTAATAAATCGCTAAAAAATAAGGAATGCTATGCAGATTCGTAAAGGATTAAATTCTGACCTTGCTCGCCTCGAATATTGTGATTTTTCCTTCACGGTCAGCCAGGTTGCCAGAGGCCCTTTCATCAATAATGATCTGAAAATTGAGACACTTCCCTGCGCTTATAATAAAACCTATGAGCTGGATATCCAGACGCTGGAAAACCACTGTATTAATCCGGATGCAATATTCCTGATTGCCGAAACCGAAGCGGGACAGGTGGCCGGTTTCATCACCGCATCCCTGAGCTGGAACAGGTTTATTTCCGTCGATTATATTGCCATTGAAAGCTCACATCGCAGAGCCGGCGCGGCCAACAAGCTCATGGCCGCCGCCCATATCTGGGCGCGCAGTATGAACGCTGCGGGATTAAAGCTTGAGACGCAGAACGTTAACGTGCCCGCCTGCCTCTTCTATCGAAATTATGGTTTTACTCTTGGAGGATACGATCGATATCTCTACAACGCTTTAGCGGAAAAAGATGAAATTGCGCTGTTCTGGTATTACATGTTGAACTAATTGTCAGGTAAATAATTCCTGGTTTTACAAAGTTAATTATTCCTGGTTTACGCTTTTTGCTCGCTCAATCACAACGATTGGCTAATCTTAAATTTCATTTATCAGGAGGCCGGTATGACAACAGGAAATAATTCATCGCTACATTATCCTCTTCCGCCGTTTGTTGAGCAGCCGCAGCAGGCTCCGGGGCTGGCATCTGAAATGAAGCCCCTTCCCGACCACGGTGAGACCAGCTATATCGGCTCCGGGAAACTCGCGGGAAAAAAAGCGCTTATTACCGGCGGTGATTCAGGTATTGGCCGCGCTGTCGCTATCGCCTATGCGCGTGAAGGCGCGGATGTCGCCATCGGCTACCTGCCGGAAGAAGAGTCGGACGCGGCTGCCGTTATCGCGCTGATTCAGGCCGAGGGACGAAAAGCCGTCGCCATTCCCGGCGATATTCGGGTTGAATCTTTTTGCGACACCCTGGTTGAAAAAGCGGTAGCCGAGCTGGGCGGGCTGGATATTCTGGTGAACAATGCCGGCAGACAGCAGTATTGCGAATCCATTGAACAGCTGAGCACCGCTGCGTTTGATGCCACCTTTAAAACCAACGTCTATGCGCCGTTCTGGATAACCAAAGCCGCCCTCCGTCACCTGTCTGCGGGGGCGGTTATCATCAATACCTCTTCCGTGCAGGCATTTAAACCCAGCGAGATTCTGCTGGATTACGCCCAGACCAAAGCCTGCAACGTGGCGTTTACTAAATCCCTGGCGCAGCAGCTTGGCCCGCGCGGTATTCGCGTTAACGCCGTTGCCCCTGGCCCTTACTGGACACCGTTGCAGTCGAGCGGCGGCCAGCCGCAGGAGAAGGTGCAAAAATTTGGTGAGGATACGCCGCTTGGCCGACCGGGACAGCCGGTTGAGATTGCGCCGCTTTACGTCCTTCTGGCTTCCGACGCCTGCTCCTACGCTTCGGGTCAGGTCTGGTGCTCAGATGGCGGTACCGGCGTAGCCTAAAAGAGCTGGCGCGCAACTCCTCCGGATACGTGCCTGGTCAGCAAAAGAGCCGCGGTAGCGGCTCTCTTTTCACCTGCCAGCGCTAGCGTAACAGAAAGGTGACCATCATTATCAGCAAATACCCGCCACAGGCGAATTGCAAGAGTCGCCATCCCCAACGCAAGTAGCGCCACTGATAGCGCTCCGCAGCGTTTGCCTGCGCAATAAGGGGATCGGGGTTCTGCTTTTTCTTTTTTCTTTTCAGAATATCCCAACCCCACCAAACCATCAGAAAGATGGCGATGACCTTTTGAAGAACGATGTTGTCCATGTAACCCCGCCGTCAATATCTTATCCCCTGGACGGGCAGTGTAGCGCAATTTACCCCACCCGGCAGGCTATCATTGCGCGTAATTCCCCCTCTTCCGTACAAATTTTCCACTGAGCTTTGAAGAACATAATTTAAGCAATAACCTGGAATAATCCCATATAGATATCTGGCATAAATTAGCGCTTTTAAATTTATTAAATATGTAGTATTTGAAACTCAGAAAAGTTAGCAGGCTTATGATTTAAAAAGCTAAAATTTGCAAAAATACCGTCAGCCACTAAAATAGTAATAAGTTAGCTAACAACACAGGGAGATATTATGGGTTTCTGGCGAATTGTCTTAACGATTATTCTACCCCCGCTGGGAGTATTGCTGGGAAAAGGGTTTGGCTGGGCGTTTATTCTCAATATTATTTTGACGATCCTCGGCTACATTCCAGGGCTCATTCACGCTTTTTGGGTACAGACCAAAAACAGCTAAGCATCTGAAAGCGCCTTTTGAGATTTTTCTCAGTGCTCAGTAATATGTCGGGAGCCCACGCTCCCGACCGTCATATCAGAAAGTCACGCCAGCGCCTACGTAAGCGCCATCAATGATGGTATGTCCCGGGCGGCCATCTTTTCCATCAACGCTCGCGTGACGATAGCCAGCCTTGATAGTCAGCGGCGTCAACGGCGTCCAGCTAATTCCGCCATTCGCTTCGACGTAATTTTTAACGCTGTTAGTTAACCCTTCCGGCGCGGAATATCCTTCGCCGTACAGATGGATACTGTCAGTCAGCGCCAGATCGATGCCGCCGCCAATCGGGAAGGCGACGCCGTTGTCCCCTTTCTTCGGCCCGAGATATACGGCTTTTGTGCCAATATTCGCCGTGAGCGGACCCAGCGCAAGATTGTAGCCAACGCCGACGCCGCCAAGCTGACTTCCGTCCTGAGTATTTTTAATCCAGTTACTTTCCGCATACAGGCCGGAAGAACTCTTACCGATTTCCATATTAAGATTGGTAAAGTTTTTCCCCTGCTCAGCGGTAAAGCCCATTGCCAGGGCAGAGCCTGAAGCCATAATTAAAGAACACGCGATAATGAATTGAGTCTTTTTCATCATACCCTCCTGAAAAGTGGCGCGAACTTTAACAAGCGCGATGCCGGCGATCAAATTTTCTTTTGCGAAATGACACCGTCAATAATTTACCGAAAAATAACAGCAGAATAGTCTGGATTCTATTATACGTTAGCGGTCAAGCGAATAAGCACCGTGATTGAGCCATTATTGACGCGTTATCTTAATGGTGATTCAACCAACGGCACGAAAATGTTGAATAAAAGCTCGCGATAGTAATAATCACTGCCGGTTTTATATGCTTTATAAGTAATTCGCATTCTATAGTGACATTCTTTTTTACAAAACCATAAGAAATGAAATCACCACTTTCCGACCATTTGCGGAATATAGAGAAGCCAGCTGAGCAAATTTGCATTCACCGCCAACCAGAGCCATGATTAACAGGCGTTAAACGGAATCGGAAAGATCACAGGAGTATTATTATGCTTAAAATGTTTACCGCGCTGGCTATTCTGGCGACGTCAGCAAACGCTATGGCACAGGACGATATTACGCTGAACAGCCTCGCCAAAAAGGAGCCCGCCGCGTTTAATCAGATGCTCAAAGGACATCACCTGCCCGGTTGGGTCAGTTCAGGCGGCACGACCACGCCCGCGCGTACGGTAAAGCTTGGCGAGGATGTTTATCAGGTGCTCAGCGTCTGCAAACCTCACGATTGCGCTGCGGAGAGGCTCGCGGTGCTGTGGTCGGAAAAATCCAGACAAATGTCCGGAGTTTTTTCCACCGTTGACGACAAGACATCCCAGGAAAAGCTGACCTGGCTTAACGTTAGCGATCCATTATCCATCGATGGGAAAACGGTACTCTTTGCAGCCCTGAGCGGCAGTCTGGAAAACCATCCAGAGGCTTTCAACTACCCCTGAAATCCGCCAGCAAGCCCGGTGCGATGAACCCGCGACGCGCGTTCATCGCCCGCCAGCGCCCTCTTCTGCCGTGCGCGCCCAAAGGTGTACGGCAGAATTTCGGTAAAACGTCGTCAGGCCAGACGCACTCTCTCATGGTTCCCGACTTCTGTTTACAGGGAAATACCGGCGAACGACATAAAGCCCAGCGACATGAGTCCGGCGGTAATGAACACGCTGCCTAATCCGCGTAACCCTTTCGGCATATTGGCATATTTCAGCTTTTCGCGAATGCCAGCCAGCGCCACAATCGCCAGCGTCCAGCCAATACCGCATCCGGTGCCATAAGTCAGCGACTCAAGGAAGCTGTATTCACGCTGCACCATAAATATGGTCGCGCCAAAAATGGCGCAGTGGATGGTCAACAGCGGCAGAAACGGCCCTAAAGCATGGTTTAACGCATGGAAATATTTGTCGATCACCATCTCCAGGATCTGCACCAGCGCCGCAAGGACGCCGATAAACGTGATGAAATCGAGAAAACTGAGATCCACGCCTTCAATCAGAGCATTTTCTTTCAGTAGGTGATGATAAATCAGGTTGTTAATCGGCGTCGCAATGGCTAGCAGAGCCGTCACGGTGATCCCGAGCCGAAATGCGACATCGATCTTTTTGGAAATAGCGAGAAAAGTACACATGCCAAGGAAAAAATTGAGCGCCATATTTTCAACGAAAACCGCGCGGATAAAAATATTCAGGTGAGATTCGAACAAGACAACCTCCGTGTTGTTGAGTTGTTCCTCAATGATGACAAATTTTCAGGTGAAACAGGAAATTACGATTCGGTTTTGCCGAGTCGATCACCTTTTAATTTCCTGTTTGTGATCGAACAAACCAGCCCTTTCCTGACTAGCGAAATGAACGTGGCAGCATTTTGATAAACTCGCCAACCGGCACCGGTTGTGAGAAGTAGTAGCCCTGGTAAATAGCGATGCCCATATTCCTGAGCATTGTAAGCTGCTCCTTATCCTCCACGCCTTCGGCGATAATCTGACAGTTAAACTTCTTCGCCAGATTCACCATATTCTTGACCACCAGCGCGGAAGCATTATTGGTGATGATATTGAAGGTAAACACCTTATCGATTTTTATAATCTCAGGATTAAACTGCTGGATGTAGCTGTAGTTTGCGTAGCCGGTACCGAAATCATCCAACGAAAACTGAATCCCGATGCGCCGCAGCTTATCCGTCACCTCCGAGGTTTGCAGCGTATTTTCAATCGACTCCCGCTCGGTTATCTCAAGGACGAGCCGAACTTCCGCCTCTTTCAGCTCCTGGATAAACGTCTGGCAGAGTTGGACTATTTCGTCATCCTGAAAGTTAACCGAGCTGGTGTTAAAGCAAATAAAGAGTCCTTTAGGGAGCAGGGACTGCTGGCGACGGAGCTGTCGGCTTACTTCCGCAAAGCAAATCGCCGTCACGTCTTTAATCAAACCGGTCTGTTCCGCAACGGAGATAAATTTATCCGGCGCAATAAATCCCTGTTTGGGATGTTCCCAGCGTACCAGCACCTCGCCGCCGATAATGGCGCCGTCCTCATCGTTAATTATCGGCTGAATATACGGTTTGAGCTGCTTCAGCTCGATCGCCTTCCTCAGCTGGTACTCAATCGTCTGCCGATAGCGGAGATAGTTTCTGAACAAAAAGGCGAGCAGCAAGGAAGCGAGAAGAATGGCGATGAGGGTATGCTGTTCATAGCGGATAAATGCGACTGCGCCGGAGGCAAAGCCGCGATCGGCAATGACCGAATAATTAAATTGCTCAGAGGTCAGACGCACGGGAATTTTGATCTTCGGCGTCGTGGTGACTTCCCCTTTGCGGTTCATTACTCGATTACCAACCTGAAGATACAGATGAGCATCGCCATCCAGAACGGATAAAATATTGTATAAATAATAGCCATCAATACCTATCAGCGTGGTATTCCCCCGGTCGTCCTGTTCGCTATACACCATTAACGGATGAGACGGCGTAATATCGTTCCCCTGGAATAACTGCAACGACCCTTGGGTATATTGAGTACTATCAAACTGAAATTTGCGTCCGCCAAAAACCGAAGTGCAGTAGATCTCGTTATCCCGCCCTAAATTTACCGAGCGCACGTCGGGAATGGTCGCCACCAGCGTGCGCAGCTCCGTCAGGACGTTCTCATTGCAGTTTTTTCCCATAAAAGGTTCCGCCAGGTCGGCGGCCTGTTCGGCGTGGGAAACGGTCACATCAAGGCTGGCTATCGCCTGCTGCAGCCGTGACTGGATATCCTTATCCACCTTTTTTTGCATCTGCCAGTAGCAAAGACCGGTGCCAAGACTGATTAATGCCATGAGAAATAGGATTATCCACAGACGATGGCGTGACGATGAGTAGTTCATTATGCTAATCCAGTTAGACTCGCCATCGGGGGCCGGCGGTCAATTGTTTGGCCAGATTTTAACAAATCCTTTTTAAACTCGCCCTGAACCGATCAAGTTTTAATGCATATCAATGATATATCATGGCCAGCCGTTGCGTGATGGCGCAGACGACTGGCTGCGAAATTTGCTGAGGCAAAAGCGGCGCTGTCTATGGCTAAATTATTGACTTAAAGTAGAATAATACGAAAATGACTTCTTTGTGCGCTGACCAGAAATGCTGGCAAATATGACGATTCACTCCCGTAATAGCATCCTGAAAAAAGTAAAAGCATCCGCCGTAGCTATCGCTGCAGCGCTGCTGCTGTCGCACTGCGGCAGTAAACCGCCCGTTTCTCTTGTCACGCCGCTGCCGCCCGCGACAAAGCAGCCGACGTTACCCAAAAACCACGAGCCGGTGCGCGGCGTCTGGCTGACAACCGTCTCGCGCCTCGACTGGCCGCCGCTGGAATCCGTGAACGGCGGCATTACCGCCGATCGCCGCATCGCCCTGCAGCAGCAGGCGCTGATTGCCAAGCTGGATAATTTAAAAAGCCTCGGTATCAATACCGTTTTTTTCCAGGTGAAACCTGATGGCACCGCGCTCTGGCCGTCGAAGATCCTGCCGTGGTCCGATATGCTGACCGGTAAAATCGGCGAGGACCCGGGCTACGATCCGTTAAAGTTTATGCTGGATGAAGCCCATAAGCGCGGCATGCGCGTTCATGCATGGTTCAACCCCTATCGCGTCTCGGTCAATACTCGCCCCAAAACCGTCACCGAGCTTAACAGTACCCTTTCGCAGTTTCCCGCCAGCGTCTATGTCCTGCATCCGGAGTGGATCCGTACCTCCGGAGACCGTTTCGTTCTCGACCCGGGGATCCCGGAAGTGCGCGACTGGATCACCAGCATCGTGGCAGAGGTCGTAGAGCGCTATCCGGTAGACGGCGTCCAGTTCGATGATTACTTCTATACCGAAACGCCGGGGTCGAAGCTGAACGACAATCGGACGTTCCAGCAGTATGGCCAGGGCTTTGCTGCCAAAGCGGACTGGCGGCGGCACAATACCCAGCTGCTGATTGAGCAGGTTTCCCGCACTATCAAGCAGCTGAACCCCGCCGTAGAATTTGGCGTCAGCCCGGCGGGCGTCTGGCGCAATCGCTCTCACGATCCGTCCGGGTCCGATACCCGCGGCGCGGCGGCCTACGATGAGTCTTACGCGGATACCCGCCTGTGGGTTCAGCAGGGATGGCTGGACTATATCGCGCCGCAAATTTACTGGCCCTTCGCCCGCGACGCCGCGCGCTACGATGTGCTGGCAAAGTGGTGGGCTGAGGTGGTGAAGCCTACCCACACCCGGCTTTATATCGGCGTGGCGCTGTACAAAGTTGGCGAACCGTCAAAGAGCGAGCCTGACTGGATGATTAGCGGCGGCGTGCCGGAGCTGAAAAAGCAGCTTGATCTGAATGAATCCATGCCGCAAATTCAGGGCACTATTCTGTTCAGAGAGAATTACCTTAATCAGCCGCAGACCCAGCAGGCCGTTAACTACCTCAAAGGCCGCTGGGGAGGCTGATTCCCCCTGACAGGCCAGATGCCTGTTACTACAATCACCGCCGGAGGATGTATGTTGAAAAAATCGCTCATCGCCTTTTCCCTGTTTTGCGCCCTGTCGCCCGCTGTTTTTGCGGGCAACAGTGAAAGCGAACAGCTGAATAAGAAGAACGTCATTGATTTTTATAACAAAGCGTTAAATGACAAGGACTTTGCCGCCGCCAGGCCCTATCTCGGAGACCGCTACATACAGCATAACCCGATGGCGAAAGACGGCGTTGAAGGCTTTCAGCAGTTTATCGCCTTCCTGAAGAGTAAATATCCCGACTCGCGCAGCGTTATCAAGCAGGCCTTTGTCGACGGCGATCATGTGATCCTCCACGTGGAGGTAACCGGTCGCGAGCCGGGAGTGACGCGGGCGATTATCGATATCTTCCGCGTTGATGAACAGCATAAAATCGTTGAGCACTGGGACGTGACCCAGAACGTTCCGCAGAAAACCGCCAGCGGCAACGGCATGTTCTGAGCCTGAGCAGAGCTCCTCTGCTCATCATTCCCTCCGCTTTACCCATTTTCGCTTCGTACAGATGGGCACTTGTTTAAACAGTTTATTTACTTTACTGTAAAGTAAATAAACTGACGGGGTAAGGCGGATGTTCAACGAAGGAAAATGGGCAAAGCTGTTTTGTTTCATTGGATTATCATTTCTTCCCTGCGTAGCGAAGGCCTCACTGCTGAGTCTGGCTACGCAGGATCAGCAGATTCAGGCGGCATGTTCACGTGTAGATGAGCCGGCTCAGGCCAGGCTATGTCACGCCCTGCTCGTTAGCCAGCAGGCGGAGCAGCGCCAACGCTATCTGCATTTTTTACTGCAGCAGAATATTTTCAGCATTCAGACCTATGACTTTCTGTGGGGTGAATACCAGCGTACGACTGCATGTTCTGAAATCAGCCGCTTTTTTCTGTCGAGGGCGCTGGATGCGGCGCTACCGGCTCCACCCACGCCGGCACTTCCCCCATCCCCCGGGCTAAGCGAACCGCCGGCCGTGTTTGCGCTACAAGAATCCCTCAACTGACCGTAGGTGCATAACGATGCTGGCTCGCTTTTTTGTGTTTCGCCCGGTTTTTGCCGCCGTCATCGCTATCTGTATTATGGCGACCGGCGCTTTCGCCCTGCTGACCCTGCCCGTCGAACAATATCCGGATATTGCTCCTCCCGGCGTCAACGTCACCGCCAACTACCCCGGCGCCTCGGCTGAAACCGTTGAAGACAGCGTGACCCAGGTGCTGGAGCAGCAGATTAAAGGCATCGACGGCCTGCTCTATTTTTCCTCCAGCAGCAGTTCAGCAGGCCAGGCGCGTATTAGTCTCAGTTTCGATCAACGCATTGATCCCGATATGGCGCAGGTGCAGGTACAAAATGCCGTTAATCAGGCCATTACGCGTTTGCCTCAAGAGGTGCAGCAGCAAGGCCTTACGGTAACCAAGTCACAGGGTGACAGCCTGATGGTGGTGGCCCTGTACGATCAAACGCGAACGCTAACCAGCCTTGATATCAGCGACTTTCTCGTTAGCTCCCTGCAGGAGCCGCTGAGCCGGGTGGAAGGCGTGGGGGAAACGACCGTTTTCGGCGCCCAGTACGCAATGCGCATCTGGCTCAATCCGCTGCAGCTGAACGGCTACGGTTTGATGCCCTCCGACGTGCAGGCCGCCGTCGAGGCGCAGAATTCTCAGGTCACCAGCGGCGAAATTGGTTCACTGCCTACGCTGGAGGGGCAGTATCTGAACGCGACGGTCACCGCGCAGTCCCGCCTTGAGCATCCCGAACAGTTTGAAAACATTATTCTGCGCACCAACAGAGACGGCTCGGTGGTCTATCTGCGCGATGTCGCCCGGGTGGAGATCGGCGCGGAAAACTATCAAAACCAAACCACGCTCAACGGTTTCCCCTCAGCCGGAATCTCAATTCAGCTGGCCTCCGGGGCCAACGCGCTGGAGACGGCGGAGAAGATCCGGACAGAAGTCGAACGCCTGACGCCCCGCTTTCCGCAGGGCGTTGTCGCCGCTTATCCGCGCGACAGCACGCCGTTCGTGACGGTCTCTATCGAAAGCGTAGTGCGCACGCTGATTGAGGCGATTCTTTTTGTGGTGGCGGTCATGTATCTCTTTCTCCAGAGCTGGCGGGCAACGCTGATCCCGACCCTCACGGTGCCGGTCGTCCTGCTCGGTACCTTCGGCATCCTTAGCCTGCTGGGCTACAGCATCAATACGCTCACCCTCTTCGCGATGGTTCTGGCAATCGGTCTGCTGGTTGATGACGCTATCGTGGTGGTGGAGAACGTTGAACGCCTGATGGTGGAAGAGGATCTTACCCCGCTTGAAGCCACGCTGCGCTCGATGAATGAGATAACCGGCGCGCTGATTGGCATCGCGCTGGTACTCTCGGCGGTTTTTATCCCGATGGCGTTTTTCGGCGGCTCGGTGGGGATTATCTACCGGCAGTTCAGCGTGACCATCGTTTCGGCGATGGTGCTTTCCGCGCTGGTCGCACTGACCCTGACGCCGACGCTGTGCGCCCATCTGCTCAAACCCGGCCATCTTAAAAAAGGGCCGTTCTTCTCCGGTTTCAACCGCGGCGTCGCCGCCACTCAGAATCGTTACCTGGCGATTCTCCGGCGGATAGCGGTCCGCCCCTTCCGCTTTGTATTGCTGGCCCTGGCGCTGACGTTTTTGATGCTCTGGCAGTATCAGAAACTGGCTGGCGGCTTTCTGCCGGAAGAGGATCAGGGCGCGGTGATGGTTCAGTTTACGCTTCCCTCCGGCTCGCCGATGTCGATGACCGAAGAGGTCGGCGCGGAAATTAGCCGCTATTTCATGAGCGAGGAAGAGAATAACCTCAACGTCATCTTTATGGTTACCGGCAGAAATAACGCCGGCAGCGGGCAGAACGTCGGCATGGCCTTCGCCGAACTCAAGCACTGGGATGCGCGTCCCGGAGAACAGAACAGCGCTCAGGCGATCATTGCCCGGGCGAACCAGTACTTTGTTAAAACCTCCCGGCTGGCCAGCATCAGCGTGATGTCGCCACCCACCGTGCGCGGGCTCGGGCAGTCGAGCGGCTTTGAACTCTGGCTACAGGATAGCGCGCAAAACGGCAGCCCGTCGCTCATCGAGGCGCAAAACACCCTGCTCGCTGCCGCCAGACAACAGCCAGAACTGGATGCGGTGCGCATTAACAGCCTGGAGGAGAAGGCGCAGCTGCAGGTCGATGTTGACAGACAGAAAGCGCAGGCCCAGGGGTTGGATCAGGCCGCGATAAACAGCACTCTCTCTGCGGCCTGGGGCGGCGTGTACATTAACGACTTTATCGATCGCGGGCGCGTCAAGCGCGTGTACATGCAGGGAGACGCAGCCTGGCGTTCGACGCCGGAAAATTTATCCGCCTGGTTTGTCCGCGGCGACAGCAACAACATGGCCTCCTTCGACAGCTTCTCATCCTGGCGCTGGACCACCGGGCCGCAGATGCTTCAGCGTTTTAACGGACTGTCAGCCGTGCAGTTCCAGGGCAATGCGGCATCGGGCGTCAGCTCCGGTTCGGCGATGGCGGAAATGGCCGAACTGGTGGGCACGCTGAGTGGGTTTGATCTGCAATGGAGCGGTTTGTCCTGGCAGGAGCAGGCCTCTTCAGTGCAAACGCTATGGGTATATCTGGCCTCGCTGGCCTTTATGTTTTTGTGTCTGGCCGCCTTGTATGAAAGCTGGTCGATTCCGGTCGCCGTACTGCTGATCGTGCCGTTGGGGATTCTGGGGGCCGTGAGCGCGTCGCTGCTCGCCGGATATGAAAACGATATCTACTTCCAGGTCGGTATGCTGACGACCATGGGGCTTTCCGCCAAAAATGCGATTCTGATCGTTGAATTTGCGCTGGCGCAGTTTCAGCAAGGAAAAACCTTATCCGACGCGGCGCTGGAGGGCGCTCGTCTGCGCTTACGCCCCATCATTATGACCTCACTTGCATTTGTTGTCGGCGTTATCCCTCTGGTACTCTCTACCGGTGCCGGCGCTTCCAGCCAACGAGAGATTGGCACCGCGGTGATCGGCGGTATGCTCACCGGGACGCTGCTGACCTTGCTCTTCGTTCCACTCTTTTTCCTGCTGGTACAGCAAGGAATGATGCGCCTTAAAGGGCGCAAACGGTAAGGACTCAATTGATGGGAAATCAACGCGGGCGGCCAATGAAAGCCCGCCCACGCATTTTACAAACCGCCCGCGAGCTGTTTCTCAGGCACGGGCTTGATGTGTCGCTGGATACGATTGCCGCCGAAGCGGGAACCTCGCGGCCGACGCTCTACAGTCATTTCCCCGGCGGTAAAGACGCGCTGCTGCTGGAGACATTTGCGTTTCTCAATGACACCATGCAGCCGCCTCTGCGCCAGCTTTTGCAGGAGCGTCAGCAGGATTTTCCCGCGCTGCTGCGCGGGTTTGCGAAAGTGGTGCAAGCGCACTTTTATGCGCCGGAGAATATTCACTTTCAACGCCTGCTGATCCAGGTGCTGGTGCAAAAGCCCGAACTCTACGTCACGCTCGAACAGCGCCCCTCAGGGCGCGTTTTGCAGGCACTGAGCGAGATACTGGCGCAGAAAAAAAACGAAGGTTTGCTGACCATCAGCGATCCGGAGCTCGAAGCAACGGCGTTTCTCGGCGCGATTATGGGCTATCCGCTGCCGGGGGCCTTAATTGCGCAAAAAGCGGTGGAGCCAGAGAAGCTGGAACAGCTCGCGGAATGCGCGATTACCGTCTTTCTCAAGGCCTGGGGCTACCGGCCATAATCCAGGTTTACGCAGCCACTTTCAGGCCTGTCGCCGCCCTTATTCTGCTAAGCGGATAAAGACCAGGTCTTCGGCCCCGCGCCAGAGGCCGAAGAAAGACTAATCGGCGAGCAGATCGTCATACAGCGCGCGCAGGCGGGTTCGCAGGTAGAGTACCGCTTTATGCTTACGCGACAGCAGCGCCTGCTCGCTTGCGCCGGTCTCTTCGGCCAACTCCCGATAGCTGTAGCCCTGCAGTTCGGTTTTCTCAAATGCTTCGCGCTGGGCGGGCGGCAGTTCCGCGAGCGCCTGGTTTACCGCCTCCCAGAGCAGCGTTTTCAGATACGCCTCCTCCGGCGTTTGCGCAACGCCAAACAGCGTCTCGGCCAGCTCATCCTCGGGAAAGCCACCCTCTTCTTCCTCGCTGAAATCGCCAGCCAGCGGCAGCTCACGCTTTTTTCTCGCCCTGTCGGTCATCTCGTTTCGCGCGGCCCGGAACAGCCAGGCGGCAATATTCTCCACCGGTTGCTCGACGCGGATCAGCTGATAAGTCACTTCCTGCAGGATATCGTCCGCCTCATCCCTTTGCGGGATCCGGGCGCGAATAAACGCCTTCAGCTTCGTCCGGCAGGCGTCGAGAGCGGAAATCAGCCGCGATGGCGTCGCGATGCCGTTTTTCATTGCGCTCACTCGGGATCCGTATTTTTCACCGCAGGCTCCTGCTGCGGCGCATTTTCGCTACGACGATCGCGCCAGCCGCAGTGGCCACGATGCCCGCGATGACCAAAGCGCTGTACAAACTCATCGCGCTGCTCGGGACTCATCTTCATCCAGCGTTCATGCATTCGACGCCGCGCGTGTCCCATACCGAACATTCCCGGGCGAAAACCGAGACCGCCAAACAGGATCCGCGACAGCGCCAGAAGACCTAACGCCTGCCAGAAGCCGATGCTCTTTACCCCAAGGATAGCGGGCAGTAGCGCATTCCATAGCGACATGACCAGCAGCCCGAGAACGATGATTAATGCCGCGCCGATGAGAAGCGGTTTTGCCATTCTGTGGTCACCAAAACGGTGCTGATGGCGCTGCTCGCGCCTGTCGAAATCTCTCATGCTTTGTTTACCTCATAACGCTTGTGAATAGTAACCTGTGCAGAGGTAGACGAATGAGCGGACAAAATATTGCTAACAATATTTAAAAATCGACACACTTTATTTGTACGACAAATGTTATTGTGTGATCTTCATCACCTTTCGGTGCGGGCGGCGGCGGTAACGTTACCCGGTGATTCATCGAAAAAAGAGGAACTTATGAAGGCAGTAAAATCATTAAAAGCAGACTGGGCAATTATTACGCTGATGATTGTTGTCGCGGTCGTTATGTATGGCTATCTGATCCCCAAATACTGGTAATCGACGTCATACCTGCGCTGAACCGCCCCATCGCTCAGGGCGGCTCATCGACCCTCGCCATTACCGCTTATCGTTGAGCGTCTTAATCAAAAACGGCACCGAGTCGCGCAATGACGGGTTAACCGTTCCGCTATGATCCAGCCCCTCATAAATATGCACGTCCGCCCGGGTTCCCGCGCTTTTGACCGCATCCGCAAAGCGTTTTTGCATCGCCGTCGGTACGTTGATATCGACGCTGCCTATACCGATAAATACCGGATGATCGATTTTTAGCGTCGGGTAGAGCATGGTTTCTACGCTGGCGTTTAACAGCGAATCCACCCCCGGCTTGAGAGAATTCGCCGCATTGAGACCGGCCTTCATCACCTCATCGTTAAGCGGCGTAATGCATAAATGGTTCGCCTCTTTCAGCAGCGGTAGCGCTTTGTCCTGGAAATAGTCGGCGGGATTGAGCTGCGGGTTGCTGTCGGCAGCTGAAAGATAAATATAGAAAATATACGGAATTTTCGGATCGCCGCCGCTCGGCGCTTTGCCGCCTGCCGGCGGAAGAATGTCGGCTGCGGTGGTCCCTTTTTCAAAATAAGGCGTACCGGTCAGCACCGTTGCGCGAATATTAAGCTCGGGTGCATATTGCGGCTGATAGCCGGCGCTGGCGAAGGCGGCATGCGCCCCCTGCGACTGTCCAACCAGAATAAGTTCATTTTTGAGCGGAAACTGTTTCAGGGCGGCGCGAACGCTGTCAAGTACGCTCCACGCTTCACCGCGGGCGTTCAGATAGTGGTGCAGCCCGGACGAGCCCAGACCGGCATAATCCGGCGCGACCACCGCATAGCCCAGCGACAGCCAGGTGTTCAGATACTGCTTATCGCGATCGCTGCGCGGGTTTAACGACGGCGCGCAGTGATTCGCCACGCCAACGGTACCATGAGCCCAGACCACCACCGGCCATCCCCCTTCCGGCGTGGCGCCAAAGGGAATAAAGACCGCCGCGGTATCTTCACGCGCGGTTTTACCGTCCACGCCGCTGTGGGAAGGATAACGCAGAAGATATTGCTTAGCCGCTTCGCTTAACCCGTTCTTCGCGCTGAGCGGAGAGACGGCATCGGTGCTGTCAGTAGCGGCGCTAGCCGGAACAGCGCTCATGGAAAGCAATAGCAGCGCAGAGGTGGCGGTAAGGAATTTTTTTGAGAGGGAATAAGTCATGACATCCTGTTCCATAATGGGGATGCACTTAGTGTAGACCCTGGCGCCTGAATACCAGCTCAATGAAGCGGGTCATTTTGCTGATTTGCATAAACCCTGAGTGGCTTCGCTTTTTATCCGGCACAATAATGATAGATTTTTATCAATCACCTCACAGGAAGAGAACAATGTCAGCGAAAAAAGTCACCATGAAGGATATAGCCAGAGACGCCAGAGTCGGTATCGCGACGGTGGACAGAGTGTTGAATAAACGAACTCCCGTGAAAGAGAGCACCGAACGTAAAGTGCTTGAGTCCGCCAGGCGCTTAGGCTTTGCGCTCGAACAATCGCAGTATCGGCTGGCAGCCGGTCAGTCGGCGATCCCGCTGAGAATGGGGTTCATCCTGCTGCAGGAGTCGCACTCGTTTTACCATCAGCTTGCGCAGGCGCTTGAGCAGGCGGCATTGCCCTGGCATAGTCCGGCACAGGCGCCGGTGTTTCTGCATTATGACATTAACGCCATTGACGATATGGTTGCCGCAATCGCCCGCCTCAGCGAAGAGGTTGACGCAATCGGTATTGTGGCGCTGGATAATCCGCTTATCCGCCATGCCGTTGCTCAGGCCGTTGATAAAGGCGTGCGCGTCTTTACCCTGCTCTCCGATATGAGCATCCCGCAACGCACCGGCTACATTGGGCTGGATAATCAGAAAGCGGGCCGCACCGCCGGTTGGGCGGTGGACAGACTGTGTCATGGAAGCGGCAAAATCGGCATTATCGTCGGCGATAACCGATTTATTTGTCAGGAAAGCTGCGAGATAAGTTTCCGTTCCTACCTGCGCGAACATGGCAAAGGCGACCGGGTGCTGGAGCCTGTACGCAGCCACGAACGCGCCGATATCGCCCGCCGGGTGACGGAGGAGATGCTGCAGCGTTATCCCGATCTGGAGGCCATCTACGCGCCCTGCGGCGGCGTGGAAGGGATTATCGCCGCGCTGCATGCGCATCAGCGTCAGCATCAGGTCACGCTGATTTGTCATGGCCCGGTAGACCACGGCGAGCTGGCGCTAATCGACGGGACAATCGATCTCATGCTGGCTCATCGGCTTGCCGAATTCGCCTCAGCGACCGTCGATGCCTTTGTCCAGTGCGCTCACCAGCCGCAGGCGACGTTTATTAACGCCCTGCAGCCTTTTGATTTACTCACCAAAGAAAACCTCTGATCGGCGAAAGCGCGGGTATATTCTCCGCGCTCCGCTTCAGCGCTACATTTGATAAAAAACTATCAATTAAGACATCAAAATAAACCTTGAATTCCATCAAAGAATTTAAATTTCATGATTGTTGAAGATGAAATTTTCATTCAATACTGGTCATGTTTTCTCCTCATCTGAAAAGGAAGCCATCATGACCATACATATTGCCAACGCGCCGTGCAGCTGGGGCGTCGATGATCCCAAAAATCCTTACCTGCCGCCGTGGACCAAGGTGCTGGAAGAGGCGGCGACGGCCGGTTATAAAAGTATTGAACTGGGGCCGTGGAGCTATCTGCCGACCCGAGCCGATGAACTCAGCGCCGCGCTGAATAAGCAGGGGCTGTCGCTGGTGGCCGGAACGATCTTTGACGATCTGGTCAGCGAAGAGAACTTTGCGAACATTGTCGCACTGACGCATAACATTTGCCGCAACCTGTCGCAGGTTCCTTCGGCGGAAAAGACGCCGGGCAACCCCTTCCAGCCGCCTTATCTGGTGATTATTGATTTCGGCAATCCGCTGCGGGCGAAATACGCCGGACACAGCGAACTGGCGCCCCGCCTCTCTCCCGACGACTGGCAGCGGATGATCGGCCATATTATTACCATCAGCCAACTGGCGTGGCAGGAGTACGGCGTTCGCCCGGTTATCCATCCTCACGCCGGCGGCTGCATCGAGTTTGCCGACGAAATCGACCTGCTCGCGGCGCAAATCCCCCATGATGTTGCCGGATTGTGTCTCGACACCGGCCATCTCTTCTATTCGGGTATGGACCCCATCAGCTGGCTGGATCGCCATTTTGATCGCCTTGACTACCTGCACTTTAAAGATGTCGATCCGCAGGTATTCAGGCGCGTGATTTCCCGCGGCATCGACTTCTTCTCTGCCTGCGCGGAGGGCGTGATGTGTCCGCTCGGCAGCGGCGCCATTGATTATCCGGCGGTGCGCGCCTTTCTCGACAAACGCGGCTATCAAGGCTGGATCACCATTGAGCAAGAGCGCGACCCGCGCAACGTCGAGGGCAGCCTTAAGGCGGTCACGGAAAGCCTGCGCTACCTGCATTCGGTTGGTTTTTAATCGGGAGATGAAACATGATTAACGGTATTAAACCTGTTGGCCGGTCGTTACGCTGGGGTATGGTGGGCGGCGGCGGAAGCAGCCAGATTGGCTATATTCACCGCTCCGCGGCGCTGCGCGACGGCACGTTTACCCTGCTGGCCGGGGCCTTCGATATTGACGCTCAGCGCGGGCGTGAGTTTGGCCAGCAGCTGGGCGTGGAGGCCGGGCGCTGTTACCCCGACTACGAAACGCTGTTTCGCGAAGAGGCCGCGCGGGAGGACGGTATTGAAGCGGTTTCCATCGCTACGCCGAACAATACCCACTACGCCATTTGCCGCGCGGCGCTGGAGGCCGGATTGCATGTGGTCTGCGAAAAACCGCTCTGTTTTACCGGCGAAGAGGCCGATGCGCTGGTGGCCCTGAGCGAAAAACAGCGCAAAATCATCGGCGTGACTTACGGCTACGCCGGTCATCAGCTGATTCTGCAGGCGCGGCAGATGATTGAGCAGGGGCTGCTGGGCGAGATACGCATTATCAATATGCAGTTCGCCCACGGTTTTCATAACCAGCCTGTGGAGCAGGAAAACCCCAGTACCCGCTGGCGAGTGGACCCGAAGTTTGTTGGTCCCAGCTACGTTCTGGGCGATCTCGCCACTCACCCGCTGTTTCTGGCGGAGACCATGGCGCCGAAGCTCAATATCACTCGCCTGATGTGCTCCCGCCAGAGCTTTGTCAAAAGCCGCGCGCCGCTGGAGGATAACGCGCATGTGCTGATGGAGTACGACAACGGCGCCGTGGGTTCGATGTGGTGCTCGGCGGTCAACAGCGGCTCAATGCACGGGCAGAAAGTCCGTATCGTCGGAGAAAAAGCCAGCCTTGAGTGGTGGGATGAACAGCCGAATCAGCTGCGCTATGAGATTCAGGGCGAGCCGGTGCGCATTCTCGAACGCGGTATGCCCTATCTGGACCCGCTGGCTCTGCAGGATGACCGGATCGGCGGCGGCCATCCCGAAGGGCTGTTTGAGGCCTGGTCGAATTTGTACCGCCGCTTCGCCATCGCCATGGATGCTACCGATCGTCGCGACGCTGCTTTGCTGGAAAACTTCTGGTACCCGGATGCCAAAGCCGGTGCTCTCGGCGTGCATTGGGTTGAGAACTGCGTACGTTCAGCAGACAGTGGCGCCAGCTGGGTCGATTTCCATTAATCCATAAATAATATTTGCCGGGCGGCGGCTGACGCCTTGCCCGGCCAAAGAGAATCGGGCCGTTCTGCGCCCGGCAAGACGCCAGCCGCCACCGGGCCAAAATGATGCACAACGGCCATTTATCGCAGTGTCTTAACGTGACAGTGTCACCAACTCTCAGCAAATTCACAGCATTGTAATCAAAAAGCGAATGTCGTATAACAGGTGCCAAACCGAGGGGTGTCCCGTGAGGGCTGAGATGGCGTAAGCCGAACCCTTTGAACCTGATCTGGGTCATGCCAGCGAAGGGACGGGTCGGCATTTCCGCCAGTTTTGCGCCATTGCCTGTTCACACTTCTTTTAGCACGCCCGGATCTCCCTATTATCAGGAGGTCCTGTGATTCTTCCCGCATTTACTCAGGGTATTTATGGTCGTCTGCGCCTGCAGGCCGGTGCTGACTGGCAGCGCTACGTCGCCCATCCCTTCCTGCGCCAGCTTGCCGACGGCACCCTTCCCGAACCCGCTTTCCGTCGCTATCTGACGCAGGACTACCTGTTCCTGATCCACTTTGCACGCAGCTACGCGCTGCTGGTGAGCAAGCTGCGTACCCTCGCGGAAATGCGCGTTGCCGCCGCGTCCATGAACGCCATTCTCGACGAACTGCCGCTGCACGTCGGCTACTGTACGGGATGGGGGTTGGATGAAGCGACGATGGCGGCTGAAGAGGAAGCCGCTGAAACGGTAAATTATACCCGCTACGTACTGGACATTGGCCACGCCGGCGATGCGCTGGATCTACTGGCGGCGCTGATGCCCTGCGTGGCCGGCTATGCGGAAATCGGCCTCGGTCTGCTGCACGACCCGGCGACCCGGCTGACTGCCAACCCGTATGCCTCGTGGATCCGCAACTATGGTGATGAGGGCTACCTTAACGGCGTCAATGCAGCCTTAAACCTGCTGGAAACCCTCTGGCAGCAGCGCGGCGGCGAAGCACGTTTTGCCGAACTCAGCGCCATTTTTACGACCGCTACGCGCCTGGAGGCTAACTTCTGGCAAATGGGCCTTAACGCCCTCGCGGAGCGCCAGGCGTGATGGCTCCCGGCATCGAAGTACGCGGACTGAGCCTGCGCTTTGGTTTACGACCGATCTTCGACAATTTGACGTTCTCTATTCCTGGCGGCCAGTGGAGCTCGCTGCTGGGGGCCAGCGGCGCCGGTAAAACCAGCCTCCTGCGCATCATCGCCGGGCTGGCGAAAGCCTCTGGGGGCGAAGTTCGCGCCAGCGATGGCCTGGCGATTGCCGGACGCCTGGCGTGGATGGGGCAAAAAGATCTGCTTTACCCGTGGCTAAGCGTGCGCGACAACGTCTCGCTGGGGGCGCGCCTGCGCGGGGAGCGCATCGATCACCTGCGCGTGACCACGCTGCTACAGCAGGTTGGGCTTGAACACTGCGCCGATGACCGCCCGGCCGCTCTCTCCGGCGGCATGCGTCAGCGTGCGGCGCTGGCGCGTACGCTCTACGAAGACCGGCCCATCGTGCTGATGGACGAGCCCTTTTCCGCGCTCGACACGATCACCCGCACGCGTATTCAGTCCCTGGCCGCCCGGCTGTTGGTGAACCGGACCGTTGTACTGATCACCCACGATCCGATGGAAGCCTGCCGTCTGAGCCACCGTCTGCTCGTCCTTTCCCCGGCCCCCGGCGGGATTGACGACACGCATCGCTTGTCCGGCATACCGCCGCGCGCGCCGGACGATCCGGCGCTATTAGCCGGTCAGGCGGAGTTGCTGCAACAGCTGATAAGGGCTAACGAATGAGCGCAAAACTGTTTCGCGCCGCCGTGGTGTTCTGCGGCCTGCTCCTGATTTGGTGGCTGGTGACCCGCAGCGGCATTCCCGCCTTTCTGCTGCCTTCGCCTTCGGCAGTGGCAAGCGCCCTGTGGGTCAACCGCGCCTACCTCGGTGGGCACACGCTGATCACATTAAGCGAGATCCTCAGCGGTCTCGCGCTCGGCGTTCTGCTCGGCGTGATACTGGCGCTGTGCATGATTGTTTCGCCGCGCCTTCAGCGTTGGCTGATGCCGTTGGTGCTGACCAGCCAGGCGATCCCGGTCTTTACCCTTGCCCCGCTGCTGGTGCTGTGGTTCGGCTTCGGGATGAGCGCCAAGGTTATGATGGCGGTGCTGGTGATCTTCTTTCCCGTCACCTCGGCGTTTTTTGACGGCCTGCGCCGGGTTAACCAGGACTATCTTGACCTCGCGCGCACCATGGGCGCCTCTTTTGGCGCGCAGCTGCGCCACGTCCGCATGATGGCTGCCCTTCCGGCCCTCGGTTCCGGTCTGCGGATGGCGGCCGCCGTTGCGCCCATCGGGGCGATTATCGGCGAATGGGTCGGTTCAGCCGAAGGACTGGGCTACGTCATGCTTAACGCCAATGCCCGTCTGCAAACCGATATCTGCTTTGCAGCCCTGTTTATTCTGGTGCTACTGACCGTCCTGCTGTGGCTGGCGGTGGATGCTTTTTTACACCGGCTGATTAACTGGACGCCGGAATGACGCTCTTAAATAAAAGGACTAACCATGCGTAAACGTGTTTATGCCGGTATAACGCTTGCCGCGCTGTTCAGCGGTCAGGCGCTGGCCAATGAAAAACTCACCCTGGTGCTGGACTGGTATATCAATCCCGACCACGCGCCGATCGTGGTGGCTGAACAGATTGGCGCCTTTAAAGAGGCGGGTCTGGACGTTAAAATTGTGCCACCGTCCGACCCGGCGCTGCCGCCGCGATTAGTCGCCGCCCGCCAGGCGGACCTGGCGATTACCTACCAGCCGCAGGTGCATTTTTTTGCCGATGAAGGTCTGCCGCTGGTCCGCGTCGGCACGCTGATTAATTCGCCGCTGAACACGGTGATCGCGCTGGATAAAAGCATCAAATCTCCCGCCGATCTGCAGGGCAAAAAAGTGGGGTATTCGGTAAGCGGAATCGAACAAGCGACGCTGGCCACTATGGCACAGCACGCGAAAATCGATCCCAAAAGCATCAAGCTCATCAATGTTAACTTTCAGCTGACCAGCGCCCTGCTGGCCGGACAGGTCGATGCGGTGATTGGCGGCTATCGTAATATCGAAGCGCTGGAACTGCAGCTTCAGGGGAAAGATCCGCAGGTGATGAACGTCGAGGATTACGGCGTCCCGGCCTACGATGAGCTGGTGATTGTCGCCAACCGGGACGACGTCAACGCGCCGAAAATCAGGACGTTCCTGCAAGCGCTGCAAAAAGGCGTTGCTTACCTTCGCGCTCATCCGCAGGAAACCTGGCAGGCGTTTGCCGACGCGCATCCTGAACTTAACACGGAGCTGAACAAGCAGGCCTGGCTGAAAACTCTTCCTCTGTTTGCCAGCGATCCGGCAGCGCTGGATAAACCTCGTTATGAAGCTTATGAACAGTTTTTATATAACAACAAGTTGGTGAAAAAAGTCACACCTTTAACGAATTATGCGGTTGAACTGCACTAAGTCATACCATTGCTGGCGGAAATCTTTCGCCAGCAATAGCCAGGCGGCAGTAATAAAAATTGCGAGAATCCCTCACTAATAATTACAATTTTAAAGGTCTTTCATCCTTTAAAACACTTCTTTTTTATCAATGCGTTATGCGTTAATTTTGCAGTGTAAAAATAACGTAAATATAGCTTAATCAATAAAACGTTGAACGCGGTTCTAAAAAGCCATATATTGTGCCCGCTTTAATGCATGGCGATTCATTTTCTTACACCATTTTATTCAACCAGCGCTCAACCGTAACGCTGGTTGTGGGAGTGATATGATGACGGATAAAGTCCGTATTGATACTTTAGGCGCAGATTTATTAGATGCAAACAACGATACCTTTTTGGCCCGTCAGGCTGAATTCGAATCGAATGTCAGGAGCTACCCGCGCAAGCTGCCCCTTGCGATTACTAAAGCGGAAGGCGTCTGGCTGACCGATGCGGATAACAAACAGTATCTCGACTGCCTTGCCGGCGCAGGTACTCTGGCTCTCGGTCACAACCACCCTGATGTGCTGCAGAGCATCCAAAGTGTCATTACCAGCGGCTTGCCGTTACATACTCTCGATCTCACCACTCCGTTAAAAGATCGCTTCTCTGAATACCTGCTTTCCCTGCTGCCGGGCGAAGGTAAAGAATACTGCCTGCAGTTCACCGGTCCCTCCGGCGCTGACGCCGTAGAAGCGGCGCTGAAGCTGGCGAAAAAATACACCGGCCGTACTTCCGTAATCAGCTTCTCCGGCGGTTACCACGGGATGACCCACGGCGCGCTGTCCGTCACCGGTAACCTGTCGCCCAAAGCGGCGGTTAACGGCATGATGCCGGAAGTGCAGTTTATGCCTTACCCGCACCAGTACCGCTGCCCGCTGGGTATCGGCGGTGAGGCCGGCGTAAAAGCGCTGACCTACTACTTCGAAAACCTGATTAACGACGTCGAAAGCGGCGTGCGTAAACCGGCGGCGGTGATCCTTGAAGCCGTTCAGGGTGAAGGCGGCGTGAACCCGGCTCCGGTCGAGTGGCTGCAGCGCATCCGTAAAGTGACTCAGGAACACGGCATTCTGCTGATCGTCGATGAAGTTCAGGCGGGCTTTGCGCGTACCGGTAAATTCTTCGCCTTCGAACACGCGGGCATCGAGCCGGACATTATCGTGATGTCGAAAGCCGTCGGCGGCGGTCTGCCGCTGGCCGTTCTCGGTATCAAAAAGCAGTTCGACGCCTGGGAACCGGGTCACCACACCGGCACCTTCCGCGGCAACCAGCTGGCGATGGCGACCGGCCTGACCACCCTGCGCCACCTGAAAGACAATAACATTGCGGATAAAACCGCCGCTCAGGGCGAATGGCTGAAGGGCAAGCTGGCCGAGATGCAGAAACGCTATCCGGTGATTGGCCACGTTCGCGGTCTGGGCCTGATGATCGGTATTGAGATCGTTAAACCGAACGAAGCGCCGGATCACATGGGCTGCTACCCGGCGGACGGCGAACTCTCCGCCCTGCTGCAGAAGAAATGCTTCGAAGCGGGCGTGATCCTCGAGCGCGGCGGTCGCCACGGCTGCGTGCTGCGTCTGCTGCCGTCCCTGCTGATCAGCAACGCTGAGCTGGAAATTTTCTTCGACAAATTTGAACAGGCCCTGCTGGCCGCCGGCGTAAAACCGGTCTGAGTGGAGTAAGTGACCGCAATGTCCAAGTTGAATCCGATTCTTGCTGGTTCCGCACAGAGTATTGATGCCTATCAGCAAGCGATCGCCCAGACCAGCCAGGCTGTCGCGCAGTGGTTGCAGCAGCCTGAAATGTATCAGGGGAAAAGCGTTGACGAACTGCGTGAGCGCATCACCCTTGATTTCAACGAACAGGGTCTGGGCAACCAGGCGGCGATTGAACGTGCGATCGAGTACTTCCTGAAAGACAGCCTGTCGGTACATCACCCGCAGTGCGTGGCGCATCTACACTGCCCGAGCCTGGTGATTAGCCAGGCGGCGGAAGTGCTGATTAACGCCACCAACCAGAGCATGGATTCCTGGGATCAAAGCCCGTCAGCCACCATCATTGAGATCAAGCTGATTGAATGGCTGCGTGCGCAGGTCGGCTACGGCGCTGGCGATGCGGGCGTGTTCACCAGCGGCGGTACCCAGAGCAACATGATGGGGCTGATGCTGGCGCGCGATGCCTTCTTTGCCCGCCAGGGCCACTCCATCCAGCAGGATGGTCTGCCGGGCGATGTTCGTCGCTACAAAGTACTGTGTTCTGAAAATGCCCACTTCTCGGTGCAGAAGAACATGGCGCTGATGGGCCTCGGCTACCGTTCCGTGACGCTGGTGAAAACCGACCAATTCGCGCGGATGGACGTGGCGGACCTGAAAGCGAAAATCGCCGAGGCTCAGGCTAACGGCGAGCAGATTATGGCGATTGTCGCTACCGCTGGCACTACCGACGCGGGGGCCATTGACCCGCTGCGAGAAATCGCGGCTGTCGCGGCAGAGCATCAGATCTGGCTGCACGTTGACGCAGCCTGGGGCGGCGCGCTGCTGATGTCTGAGAAGTATCGCGATCGTCTGGACGGCATTGACTTAGTGGATTCCATCACTCTGGATTTCCATAAGCAGTTCTTCCAGACCATCAGCTGCGGCGCGTTTCTGTTAAAAGAAGCCCGTCACTACGAGCTGATGCGCTATCAGGCGGCCTATCTGAACTCTGAGTTCGATGAAGAGCATGGCGTACCGAACCTGGTGTCCAAATCGCTGCAGACCACCCGCCGCTTCGACGCGCTGAAGCTGTGGATGGGTCTTGAGGCGCTGGGCCAGAAGCAGTACGCGGAAATCATCGATCACGGCGTGACGATGGCGCTGAACGTAGCGGATTATGTCGAAACGCAGCCGACGCTGGAACTGGTGATGCAGCCGCAGCTGGCGAGCGTGCTGTTCCGTTCCCGTCCGCAGCAGATGGCGGGCAGCGACGACGCCGCCATCGCCCTGCTCAACCAGCGGGTTGGCGATGCGCTGCTGGCTTCCGGCCGCGCTAACGTCGGGGTGACCGAGCACAACGGCGTTACCTGCCTGAAGCTAACCTTGCTGAACCCGATCGTTACGTTAGATGACGTGAAGGTGCTGCTGAGCCTGGTCGACCGCACCGCCCAGGAGCTGCTGGCGCAGTAAGCTTTTCGCATTGACCACGAAAGCCGATAACTTACCTTATCGGCTTTTTTATTGGGTTTCGCCCTGAGCTTGTGACGTTGTCACGCCATTTCCCGGGGGCGGCGCAAAGCGTCTGCCCAGGCTACAGTCCTGCAGACTGCTGAGGACGCGTAGCCCGGACAGATAAGCAGCATCGCCTCCGGGAAATTCTGCCACTTCGGGCGCTTTCCCCGAGGCGTTATATCTGCGCCGGACGTGCGATGGCGCGATGTTGTCGCACCGTGTATCGACTCTCCTTTCCGATACACGGTGAGACAAACAAACGATCAGGCGAGATAACGTGCCGCTGGCTCAGATTGCACGAAAGCGGGCAGCATAGCCTGACGCATCGCGTTAAGCATTTGCCACTGCGTTTCGTCCTGCAGCGGCGGTATGGTGACCAATTCGCGGCGGTCAAAACCGACCAGGGCGGCATCCACCAGTTTCTCCACCTCCATAACGCCGGGAATGGCGTTGACATCTTTACCGCTATGCTGCCAGATTTCGGTACGGGTGGCCGCAGGCAGGACCGCCTGCACGTATACGCCCTTCGCGCTTAGCTCAACGTCGAGCCCCTGCGAAAGAAACAGCACAAACGCTTTTGTCGCGCCGTATACGGTCAGGCCCATTTCCGGGCCCAGCCCAACCACCGATGCAATATTGACGATGGCCCCTGCTCCGGCCCGGGTTAGACGCGGTGCGATAGCGTTTGCCAGGCGGGTCACGGCAGTAACGTTGAGGGTAATCAGCCGAGTGATATCGGCGCTGCTCTGGTTAAGAAAATCGCCTGGTATCGACGTGCCGGCATTGTTAATCAGAATCCCAATTTGTGCGTCTTCCCGCAGCCGCTGCTCGACTGCGGTAATGTCGCTATCCTGAGTTAAGTCGGCCTGCAGGATGTCGACCTGAACGCCGGTTTCACCGCGCAGCCGCTCGGCCAGCGCCGTCAGCCGCTCGAGATGACGCGCAACGAGCACCAGGTCATGACCGCGGCGAGCAAAACGTTCGGCATAGACTGCGCCAATACCTGTCGATGCCCCGGTCACCAGTACTGCTGATTGACTGCTCATAACGACACTCCTGAATTATACATGATGGCCGCCATGTATAATGGCACGAGCTGGGTAAGCTGTAAATATTGTTATATGATGGTCATCATAAATAATTTATCGCAGGAACGCGCCATGAGAGTGAGCAGAAAACAGGTTGAAGAGAATAAGCAGACAATCCTGACCGCCGCCGGCCGGTTGTTTCGTGAGCGCGGTTTTGACGCGGTCACGGTCACTGATATTATGAAATCAGCCGGTCTGACCCACGGCGGATTTTACGGCTACTTTAAATCGAAGGATGACCTGATCGCACAAACCCTTGCTGAACTGAAGATAGAGAGCGAAGCGGCGGATAACGACGTCGAATTGCTTATCGCACGTTATCTCTCACCCGAGCACCGGGATAATTTTGCCAGCGGTTGCCCGCTGGCAGCGCTGGCGGCGGAGACCATCCGCCAGTCTGAATCCGCACGCGATGAAATGACCGCGCGACTGCAGCAGCAGATAGCTTATCTCAGCGAAGCGATTAATGAGAAAAACCCGGAAAAGAGCCGTCGTGCGGCGATTGGCAACTGGTCTGCCATGGTCGGGGCGTTGATTCTGGCGCGAATGACCGCTGATTCGGCGTTTTCAGATGAAATCCTGCGAGAAACAGCGGCCTGGCTTGAGGAAAACCAGCGCTAACGTTACGCCGTTTCCCGATCCGGCGGCAGATAGCCGGCAACAAAGCGGGTCAAAATCGCCGAGGCCACCGGGCTTTCCTCAACCTCAAGGCTCAGATTATCCGGGTCAATACCCTCGTTGCGCAGTGCCGCCTGACGGTACGCGATCAGCGAGCGGGCAATCGCCGGCGTGATTTCCGGGTGGAACTGGGTGGAGACGGCATGGGCGCCGTAGCGCACAATCTGGTGCGGATCGTGCTGCGACGAGGCCAGCACCTTCGCCCCCGGCGGTAATCGGGTGACCGTTTGCATATGAGTCAGATGCGCGCTGAACGGCGCCGGATGATCGGCCAGAAGACGATCCGCCCGCCCGCTTTCTGACAGCGAAATAGTTTTGCTTCCGGCCTCGCGCCCGGCAGGATGGTAATCCACCTCGCCGCCCAGCGCATGCGCCATCAGCTGATGCCCGTAACAGACGCCAAACAGCGGCATCTCTATTGCCATTGCCTCGCGGATCCAGGCCGCGGTCATTTCGCTCCACGGCAGGCGTTCGGTCACCATATCCCATGAGCCGGTAATCACCGCGACGGTCGCGTTATCCGGGGCGGGAAGCGTCTCCCCGGCAAACACTCGCGCCACGCTGATTTTATTGCGCCACGGCGCCAGTAAATGAGCAAACCAGGAGGGAAGATCGCCGTGGTCGGAGGCGATTTCATCCGGCGGGGTGCCGGTCTGCACAATAAGAAGCGTATTTCGGCTTAACGACATCGGAGGGCCTTTTTTCACAACAACACAGAGCCCTACTATGAGCAAAAGCGCCAGCGGGGGCAAATAACCTATCCGCTAACGCTTATGCTCCGGGCGAATAACGTCTACTGCGCGTCCGCGCTCTCCACCTGCGGCACCGCAGCCGCAGCACCCTGTTCAGCCGGCGCGTTGGCCGGGTCAAAGATATGGTCGAGGATGGCGCGTGCCGTCGGTCCTGCCACTACGCCATCGCCGCCGCCGTTCTCCAGAATCAGCGCCATCGCCACCTTCGGATGCTGATACGGCGCAAACAGGGTGTAGAAGATATGGTCGCGCAGGCGCACCGGGATCATCTTCGCGTTGTAGGTCTGATTCTCCTTCAGGCTGAAGACCTGGGACGTCCCCGATTTTGCCGCGATCTGGTACGGCGCGGTATGGAACAGCTTATACCCGGTGCCGTTTGGCAGGTTCGCCATGCCGTACATACCGTTGCGCACTACGTCCCAGTATGGCGAATGCGGATCGCCAATCTGCGGCAGATTCTGCGGTGGCTGATAGCGCTCGACCCTATTCCCCTGCTTCATGGAGTAAAGCAGATGCGGATTTTGCACTTTGCCGTTATTTATCAGGGTCGTCAGCGCTTTAACCATCTGGATCGGCGTGGCAATCCAGTAGCCCTGGCCGATGCCGACGGAAATGGTATCCCCCTGATACCACGGTTTTTTATGCACCCGCTGTTTCCACTCCCGGCTCGGTAGCACCCCGGCATACTCTTCGTTAAGATCGATACCGGTAGACTGACCGTAACCGAACTTGCTCAGCCACTCGTGAATACGGTCGATCCCCATCTCAAACGCCACCTGATAGAAAAACGTATCCGCCGACTCTTCGATCGCTTTGGTGACGTTAAGCATGCCGTGGCCGCTCTTCAGCCAGTCGCGGTAGCGGCGCTGGGTTCCCGGCAGCGTCCACGTCGGCGCGCCGAAGAAGGAGGTGGTTGGCGTGATTACGCCCGCCGATAGCGCCGACAGCGCCATGTAGGGCTTCACCGTCGACGCGGGCGGATAGAGCCCCTGGGTGACACGGTTAATCAGCGGACGGTCGGGGTTTTCGAGCAGCGAACGATAGGCCTGGTAGCCAATGCCTCTGACAAAGGGATTCGGGTCATAGCTGGGGCTGGAAACCATCGCCAGCACGCCGCCGTCGCGCGGATCGACGGCGACCACCGCCGCGCGCTGCCCCTTCAGCACCGACTCGATATACTGCTGCAGATGCAAATCCAGCGTCAGGTAGATGTTCTTCCCAGCCACCGGTGGCACCTCTTTTAGCAGACGCACCACCCGCCCGTGGTTATCCACCTCAACCTCCTGATAACCGGTGGTGCCGTGCAGCGCTTTCTCATAGTAGCCTTCGATGCCCTGCTTACCGATATTATGGTCGGCGGCGTAGTTCTCTTCTTCGCCGGCTTTGGCCAGCTTTTGCAAATCGCTGTCGTTGATCTTCGAGACATAGCCAACCACGTGCGCCAGCTCGGCGCCGTAGGGATAAGCGCGCTGCTGGTAGCTCTCTACGGTAACGCCGGGAAAATGGAACTCATTGACGGCAAAACGCGCCACCTCAATATCGCTCAGGTCCGATTTTAAGGTCACCTCTTTGTAGCGGCTGGTGTGGTGCATATCGTCGCGGAAGTCGGCGATATCCTGCGGGGTTAAATCAACAATCGGCGTCAGCTGCTGCAGCAGCGCCGTCATATCGGCGATTTTGCTCGGGATCACCTGTAAACGGTAGAGGGTAATATTTTGTACCAGCGGGATGCCGTTGCGGTCGAAAATCAGCCCGCGGCTCGGCGCGATGGGCAGCATTTTAATGTCGTTCTGGTTTGAACGGGTCTGATAAAAGTCGTGCTGCTCTACCTGCAGGCGGTAGAGGTTAACAATCAGGACAGCAAAGCAGACCACCACCAGTAGAAACGCAATGACAGCACGGCGGATAAATAACATCTCTTCCGCTGAATGGTCGCGAATTTCATCTCTCATAAGGGACATTAGCGGTCATTTACCTGGGTTACAAAGGGCCTGAAAAAGGAAAAGCGGGGAAGAATAGCGTTATCGCAGCGGGAGCCCTACCGAAATGTTGCTAATGATTTGGCAGAAATGTATCAGCATGTTAGAGATTTAAAGTGACACTGTCACTGAAATAACCTCCATCGTAAGATCGACGGAGGCGAATGGCTAGCGCGCTTTTTCACTGACCGTCATGGTGAATCGCGTCACCGTTTCGCCGGCGTTAGCGTAGCTATGCGGAGCGTCGGTACGTGCGACGGCTGAATCACCGGCGGGAATCAAATAGAGGCTGTCGTTCACCGTTAATGTCAGGGCACCCTCGGTCACAAAAAGCAGCTCCGTGGTCCCTTCTCCGTGGCCCGGAGAAGTAAAAATTTCGCCCGGATAAAGACTCCACTGCCAGAGTTCCACCATATCTGGACCGCTGGTTCCGGCCAGCAGTCGCGCGTGGCCGCCCTGTTCACCCTGCCACAGCGTGGGGATATCGCCTGCGGCGATCGCCTTTACCGGCGGCGCGGAGGCAACATTGACGAAATCGGCCACCGCAACGCCCATGGCTGACGCCAGACGGCATAACAGCGCAATGCTCGGGTTAGCCCGGCAGGCTTCAATGTCTACCAGCATCCCTTTGCTGACGCCCGCGCGCCTTGATAGCTCGTCGAGGGAGATCTTCTTTTCCGCCCGATAGCGCTTAATGCGCGCCGCAACGGCTTCATTGATGCTGGCGGCATCAGCGCCCGCCCCGGTCGTTATATTGACTTTTTTGGTCATCGGTCGATATCATGCTTTAAAATAGTCGTTAAAGGATTATCCAATGAATAACGTATTACCGTCAATCAGCCCACAGGTGTCGGCGCTGGCTCCCGGCTTTCGCGCCCTGAGCATTGATGTTATCTCTGCTCCCGTACGCGCGCCGCAGGTTGGTGCAGAAGCGCTCCATTCCGCCTGCCGTGCGGTTATCGCCGGTGAGCCGCAGTGGGCGGAAGCACATTTGCAGGCCTGGAACGAGGTATTCCGCGCCTTTGGCGCAAAGCCTAAGCGCACGCCCTGCTCGGCGGAAGCCTTGCGCAGGCGGGTGCTGCGCGATGGCGAAATGGCAGCGCTCGATCCGATCGTCGATCTCTATAATGCGGTGAGCCTGCGCTACGCCGTGCCGGTCGGTGGGGAAAACCTGGCGGCTTACGTTGGCGTCCCGCAACTGAAGATCGCCGACGGCAGCGAGCCGTTCGATACCGTCAAAGAGGGAAAGATCGTCTTCGAAAACCCCGACGCGGGTGAAGTGGTCTGGTGCGATGACGCAGGGGTGACCTGCCGACGCTGGAACTGGCGACAGGGAGTACGCACTCGCCTGAGCGTAGAGAGTCCGCGGATGTGGTTTATTCTTGAAAGTCTGCCGGAAATGCCGCTTAGCGCGCTTCATGAGGCAGGAGAAATGCTGATGGCCGGTCTACTGTCGATGATGCCCGAAGCGAAAATGTATTCGCAGCTGATAACGGCCGACGTCTGGCTGACAGGGGGCGCCCGGTAGCGTATCGCTACCGGGCAAAACAGATGTCTCTCTACTGCTTATCTTCCGCTGCGGCCACTGAACTGGAGCGATAAATAAAGAACAACGCCAGCCCCAGACAGACGATCGCCCCCAGCCTGCCCGGGGAGAAAGCGATGGCGTCATTTCCCAGCCAGCCGAAATTATCAATCAGCAGGCTCATGGCCAGTTGGCCAAAAATCACCGCTACCGTGGCCGTCGCGGTGCCGATACGCTGAACCGCCAGCACCATAATCACGATATAGGGTACACCGCAAAACGCCCCCAGCAGCTGCCATTTCGGCACATCGAGCAGCGTCATCGTCTGGTGAGGCTCGAAATACAAAATCAGCAGCGCGGTGATCAATCCTCCCACGGCGAAGGTGAGAAATGCGCTACGAAACACGCCAACCTGACTGCCTAAACGGCCGTTGATCGCCGCCTGCATACTCAGCATCGCGCCGCCGACCAGCGCCAACAAAATCATTATGCTACTCATTTTACAACCTCAGCTTGTGGCAATCAGAACCAGGGCGACAACGATTAACAGCAGAGCAATAAGCCGCCGCCCATCGATTTTACGTTTTGGCGAACCGAACAGACCGTAATGGTCGATCAGCAGGCTTTTACAGACCTGGCCGGCAAGAATGCCGATCATCGTCATAGCGATACCGATCACCGGTACGGCAACGGTTAAAATGACGACGTAAATGGGTCCCAGCACGCCTCCGGTGAGCTGCCAGCCGGGTAAAGAGAAAAATGAGGGGCTCTGGCGCGGGCCAAACAGCAGCATCAGCAAAAACGTGAGGGCGCTCCCGACGCCAAATATACTGAACGTCGCCCATAAATCCCCTACCTGACCGGCCAGCGGTCCCAGTAGCCCGGCTTCGACGGACAGACCCATGCCGCCGGCAATCACCAGAAAAATCAGTAATAACTGCATCATTAAATTCCGCTTATTAATCAAGCGGCAGAGCATAAAACAGCGAAGTAGTGTGAAAAACGGTACAATCAGGAAAACACTTTTGCGGATATTGCATAAATGAGCGATGCGGGTAATGTGAATTTTCGGGCGCTACAGCTATTCATCGCCGTGTACGACAGCCAGAGCTTTTCCGTGGTGGCGCGACGGGAAGGCGTTTCCCCGTCCATGGTGTCGCGCGTCATTCATCAGCTTGAAGACTCCCTCGGCCAACAGCTGTTTTATCGTAATACCCGCGCAGTGGTGCCCACCGAAGCCGGACGTCTTTTTGCCGAACATGCCAGAGGCATCAGCGAACAGTTCAGCGCCGCCAGACGCGACCTGCAGGATCGGAGCCTTGAGCCTGGGGGGCTGGTGCGAATCAACGCCCCGGTCTACTTTGGCCAGCGCCATATTGCGCCATGGCTACCGGGTCTGAGCGAACGTTATCCACAAATGCAAATTGAGCTGGCGCTGACCGATGATTTTATCGATCCGCATCGGGAGGCGACCGATGTTATTTTCCGCATCGGTAGCCTGCCCGACTCCAGCGTTCATGCCAGAGTGCTGGGGATGCAGCATCACTATCTGGTTGCCGCCCCGCGCTATCTGCAGCGTCGCGGTGTTCCGCAGCGGCCGGAAGATCTTCGCCAGCACAGTACGCTGGTGTACAGCGGTTCAAACGGGCCTAACCGCTGGTTATTTCGCCTCGCGGAAGGCGAATGGGTTCACTATCCGCAAACCCCGCAGCTGGCATCCAATAACGCCGATGCGTTGCTGACCGCCGCGCTGGGCGGCATGGGGGTAATACTTTTTCCCGACTGGATGGTCAACGAAGCCATTGGCGCGGGAAGACTGATTCATTTGATGCCTCATTTCACCGCCGCGATTAGCAGCACGCCTTCGCCAGTGTCGGCGATTTATCCTCACGCTCGCCACCCTTCGCTAAACGTACGGACGGTAATTGACTATTTTGTCGACGTTTTTGGTACGCCTTTATACTGGCAGCGCTAAGCTTTTTTACGCATGAAAATTGTCGTAACGCAAACAATGCGTCTTCCCCGGCGCTGAAGCGGTTTTAACGATTCCTTTACCCTGAGGTTCCTATTATTGTGTTCGCGTTAATACCGAAAACTAATCATTCAACAATGACATATGTTCGGTTTTTACAAGAGCAATTGAACGGAATTATCTATTAAATCCGTAGTTTTATTCACATATCGTTTACTCGAAGCAGTGTATATCGTAATGGCATTCACAAAAGCAAACGGAGCCTGATATGAGCACGTCAAACGATCCATCGAACACCCCATCCGCAGGGAAATGCCCTTTTCACGCCGAAACGCCAACGCCAACGCAGAGCGCGGGCGGTGGTACCGGCAACCGCGACTGGTGGCCCAATCAGCTACGCGTCGATTTGCTGAACCAGCACTCCAATCGCTCTAACCCGCTGGGGGAGAACTTTAACTATCGGGAAGAGTTTAAAAAGCTCGACTATTCAGCGCTGAAAGCCGACCTGCATGCCCTGCTCAATGACTCGCAGGAGTGGTGGCCAGCGGACTGGGGCAGCTATATCGGGCTGTTTATTCGTATGGCATGGCACGGCGCCGGTACCTACCGCACCGTTGACGGTCGCGGCGGCGCCGGACGCGGTCAGCAGCGTTTCGCTCCGCTCAACTCCTGGCCGGATAACGTCAGCCTCGATAAGGCCCGTCGCCTGCTGTGGCCGATAAAACAGAAATACGGTCAGAAAATCTCCTGGGCCGACCTCTATATGCTGGCGGGCAACGTGGCGCTGGAAAATTCCGGCTTCCGTACTTTTGGCTTCGGGGCTGGCCGCGAAGACGTTTGGGAACCGGATCTGGATGTTGACTGGGGTAATGAAACCGAATGGCTGGCTCACCGCCATCCGGAAAGCCTGAATCAGCAGGCCATTGGCGCCACTGAAATGGGTCTGATTTACGTTAACCCGGAAGGCCCCAACGCCAGCGGCGACCCGCTCTCCGCAGCCGCAGCGATTCGCGCTACCTTCGGTAATATGGCGATGAATGATGAAGAGATCGTCGCGCTGATCGCCGGTGGCCATACGCTGGGTAAAACGCACGGTGCTGCGGTGACCACCCACGTAGGCGCAGAGCCGGAAGCGGCGCCGATTGAAGCGCAGGGTCTCGGTTGGGCGAACAGCTACAATAGCGGCGCAGGCGCGGATGCCATCACCTCTGGTCTTGAGGTTGTCTGGACGCAAACGCCGACTCAGTGGAGCAACTACTTCTTAGAAAACCTGTACAAATATGAATGGGTACAAACCCGTAGCCCGGCAGGCGCGATTCAGTTCGAAGCGAAAGACGGCCCCGAAATTATCCCTGATCCTTTTAATCCAGAGATAAAACGTAAGCCGACCATGCTGGTGACTGACCTGACGCTGCGCTTTGACCCGGAATTCGATAAAATTTGCCGTCGCTTCCTTAACGATCCGCAGGCCTTTAACGAGGCTTTCGCCCGCGCGTGGTTTAAACTGATCCATCGCGATATGGGGCCGAAATCCCGCTATATGGGTCCGGAAGTACCGAAAGAAGATTTGATCTGGCAAGACCCGTTACCGGCAGCGATCCACAATCCGGGCGCAGAAGACATCGCCGCGCTGAAAACCGCTATTGCCGATGCTGGTCTGTCGGTCAGCGAGCTGGTTTCCGTGGCATGGGCGTCGGCTTCCACCTTCCGCGGTGGCGATAAACGCGGCGGCGCTAACGGCGCACGTCTGGCGCTGGAACCGCAGAATGCCTGGCCGGTGAACGCTATCGCAACCCGCGTGCTGCCGACCCTGCAGGCGATTCAGCAGGCGTCCGGTAAAGCTTCGCTGGCCGATATTATCGTTCTGGCTGGCGTAGTGGGCATTGAGCAGGCTGCCGTTGCGGCGGGCGTTCAGGTTAGCGTCCCCTTTGCTCCAGGCCGCGTCGATGCGCGCCAGGATCAGACCGATGTCGAAGCGATGGATCTGCTGCAGCCGCTGGCCGATGGTTTCCGCAACTATCGCCGCATTGGCGGCGGCATTTCCACCGAAACGCTGCTGATTGATAAGGCGCAGCAGTTAACGCTGACGGCGCCGGAAATGACGGTACTAGTGGGCGGCCTGCGCGTGCTGGGCGCTAACTTCGACGGCAGCCGTCACGGCGTGTTTACCGACCGCGTGGGCGTATTGAGCAATGATTTCTTCGTCAATCTGCTCGATATGGGCACCGTCTGGAAAGCCGCTGATGAGCACGCTGAGCTGTTTATCGGTCGCGACCGTAAGAGCGGCGAAGAGAAATACACCGCGACCCGCGTTGACCTGGTCTTTGGATCTAACTCCGTCCTGCGTGCGCTGGCAGAAGTGTATGCCTGCAGCGATGCGCGGCAAAAGTTCGTTAGTGACTTTGTCGCCGCATGGACCAAAGTGATGAACCTCGACCGCTTCGATCTGTAACATCTTTACCGGCAGAAATGCACATCCCGGGCCACTGGCCCGGGATCCTCTTATCTAATCCAGATTGTCAGCAGAATAATGATGGCCGCAATAATCGCCACCTGAATAAAGACTTTATCCAGCGATCCTCTGCGCATCGCGCCCCCTTTCAGAACAGGATTTGCCAGATTGCTAACAGCAGCACCAGCAAACCCATCAGGAAAAATATCAGCGCGATGATGGTGTCCGGAGAACGATTCATCTCTGCGCCTCCTTATCATCAGAACCACTGACCGAAACGTTTGATATAGAAACGCTTCATGCCCTGCGCTACCAGGCAATAGCTGAGCAGCGTCGCGACCAGCCATGGGAAGTAGCTCAGCGGTAGCGGCTCCAGTCCGACCATCGCTCCCAGCGGCGAGAACGGAATGTAGATCCCGATAGCCATAATCACCGCGGTGGTGAGCAGCACCGGCAAGGTCGCCCGGCTCTGGATAAACGGAATTTTCTGCGTTCTCAGCATATGCACCACCAGCGTTTGCGACAGCAGTCCTTCAATAAACCACCCGGACTGGAACAGCGCCTGGGCTTCGACGTGATTTGCTGCAAACACGTACCACATCAGCGCGAAGGTGGTGATATCAAAAATGGACGAGGTTGGGCCAATCCACAGCATAAAACGGCCGATATTCTTCGCATCCCACTTACGCGGCTTGCGCAGAAACTCTTTGTCCATTTTGTCCCACGGCAGCGAGAGCTGGGAGAGATCGTACATCAGGTTCTGAATCAGCAGATGAATCGCCAGCATCGGCAGGAACGGAATAAACGCGCTGGCCACCAGTACCGAGAAGACGTTGCCGAAGTTAGAACTGGCAGTCATATTCAGGTACTTAATGATATTGCCGAACGTCTCACGTCCTTTGATCACCCCTTCTTCCAGCACCATCAGATCCTTTTCCAGCAGGATGATATCCGATGCCTCTTTGGCGATATCCGCCGCGCTGTCAACCGAAATGCCGACGTCCGCATCGCGCAGGGCTGGCGCATCGTTGATGCCGTCGCCGAGAAAGCCGACGGTGTGGCCGTTTTTCTGCAGCGTTTTCAGGATGCGCGACTTCTGCAGCGGCGTCAGCTTCGCGAATACCGAGCGCGTTTCCACTTCTCGCTCCAGGTCGCGATCCGTCATCGCTTCAATCTGGGCGCCGGTCAGAATACCGTGGGCATCGATGCCCACTTCCAGGCAAATACGCGCCGTAACCACCGGGTTATCGCCGGTCAGCACTTTCACCGCCACGCCGTTATCGCGCAGCGCGGTAATGGCTTTTCCCGCGCTCTCTTTCGGCGGATCGAGGAAAGTCAGCATCCCTTCAACCGTCAATCCCTGCTCATCGGCGGTGCATAGCGGCGTGGTCAGCGCGGAGTCATCCAGCTTGCGGGTTGCGACCAGCAGCACGCGGAAGCCCTGGGCGTTATAGTCCTTCGTTTTGGCTAACAGCAGATCGCGTCGGGTTTCATCCAGCGCCACAACGTTATCGCCTTCACGAAGATGCGTGGCGACCATCAGCATCTCTTCGACCGCGCCTTTGCAGATCAGGCTTTTGTCACCGTGGCGGACATCTTCCACCGACACCGAGACCCGACGGCGGACAAAATCAAACGGCAGTTCATCAAGTTTGACAAAACGCTCTTTGGTCGCTGGCGCAATCCGCCCCTCGCCAAAGCGCAGCACCGCCCGGTCCATCAGGTTGCGCGCCCCGCTCTGGCTGCTACTGTTAAGCCAGGCCAGCGTCAGCACCCGGTCGCTCTCATGACCGCTGACATCAAGGTGATGCTCAAGGATGATATTGTCCTGAGTTAACGTACCGGTTTTATCGGTACACAGCACGTCCATAGCGCCAAAGTTCTGGATGGCGTTCAGCCGCTTGACGATCACTTTGCGCCGCGACATGGCGATAGCGCCTTTCGCCAGGTTGGAGCTGACGATCATCGGCAGCATTTCCGGCGTCAGGCCAACCGCTACCGCCAGGGCGAACAGCGAGGCTTCAACCCAATCACCTTTGCTGAAGCCGTTAATCAGCAGCACAATCGGTACCATCACCAGCATAAAGCGGATCAGCAGCCAGCTAACGCTGTTTACCCCGCGGTCGAACGCCGTCTGAGTACGCGTGCCGACGATGGATTTCGCCAGCGAACCAAACCAGGTACGGTTTCCGGTGGCCACCACCACCGCCTGTGCCCTGCCGCTGGTCACGTTAGTGCCCATCAGACAGATATTGCCCATCTCCAGCAGGCTTTTATCTTTGTTCGGCTCGGGAAGCCTGTCGCATCCTTTACCGGAAACGCTGGCCAGAACGTCATACTTTTCAACCGGCAGCGACTCGCCGCTGAGTATCGACTGGCTGACAAACAGGTCCCGGGATTCCAGCAGGCGGACGTCTGCCGGAACCAGATCCCCCGCCGCCAGGAAGATGATATCCCCGGGCACCAGCTCCTCAATGGCAATTTCTTCCTGCACCGGCCCCATATTCCCGGGACCGCGACGCAGCACCGTCGCCGTGGTGCGGACCATGGATTTCAGCGCCTGCGCCGCTTTATTGGTGCGAAACTCCTGCCAGAAACGCAATAACCCGCTCAGGCTAACCATCGTGACGATAATGATGATCCCGGTCAGATCGGTCTCTTCGCCGTTACGCAGCGGTAGCCAGTAATCGGTCACGAAGCTGACGGCGGCCAGCGCCATCAGGACATAGATAAACGGGTTATTGAATGCCTGCAAAAGCTGGATCAACGCCGGCGGCGCCTGCTCATGCGCCACTTCATTGCGGCCGTATTCATCCAGTCGTTCAAGGGCATCTTCGGTGGTGAGCCCGTGGCGACTGCTGTTTAACCGCGCCAGCGTATGATCCGGACTGTTAAATGCCTCGGTTTCAATGGCGAAGCTTTTTTTATGCTGCTTATCATTTTCTGACGCAGACCGGTTTATTTTCCGGTTTTCTATTTTCATGTCAGTCATGATTAATCCTCAAATTTAAGACGTCGTTATCCCTGCATAAATGACTTATGCATAATTCATTTTTACGTTATTAAACGCTTATTACTTTAATCGCCTGGGAATATCCATCATTCCCTCCTTAGACAAATGATTGTCAGAGTGAAATAGTCACGAGGTTAACTCCCCTCGACGCACCAGCGGACTGACGTAATGTTTTCGTCCCCGCCAATTCTTGTCATAATGAGATCTCGCGCTTTTCGACAGTCGGTATTTCCCACCAGTTCGATGCGGATTTCTTTATGCCCTTGTTCTTTTGCTGCTGTCGACACCAGTCCCTGAAGGCTGAGCGTCATCTCTTTACTGATATTAAGCAATAGCTGACGAATCGCGTTTTCATATTCGCTTTGACAGACAATATTCAGAACGTAGCATTTCTCTTCTTCTGTCGCGCCGGGGATCTGATTAATTCTCTGCGCCGCTTCGCGCAGTAGAATATTGGCGCAGAGGATTATCAGCGTTGCCGCCGCTGCTTGCCAGAACTGGCCTAAACCGCAGAGTACACCAATCGCCGCAGAGCACCACAGGGTTGCGGCG
>NZ_BCZK01000023.1 GCF_001598695.1 Klebsiella oxytoca NBRC 105695
TGGGGCAGATGAATGACTGTCCACGACGCTATACCCGAAAGAAAGCGGCTTAACGGTCAGCTTCCACATTCAAAGAAAACCCTCGTCAGAAATGGCGGGGGTTTTTGCTTCTGGCTTCGGGTTTGAACAAAGAACGCGGGCAGTATGTGGGAAACCGGGCTGCCATCAACCGCATCATGACTCATACGGCCATGCATTCTCCTCGCCTGGTTTTATATATTTTAAATAAATGAATTGAATTATAGCATTCGTATTTAGTATATATTACTGATTTAACTACATTTATACGTACTATTTCTTACATTTCGTCATTAGCTTCTGAAAAATAATAGACCGCCACATCGACGATAATTAATCAGGATACAACAATGAAATTAATGACCCGCATTGCATTAACAGCCGCTCTCGCCACTGGGTTCTCCATGGCGGCTCAGGCTGCGGATGTTAAGGTTGCACCCGCTCCGGCGCAGGACCCGATTGTCCAGCACTTAAAACTGACTAACGATCAGATAACGAAAATTAAAAGCCTGCATCAGCAGCTGGAAAAAAACGTTCAGCAGATTTCCCAGAAAGATATTAAAGACGGCGTGTTGTTTGAGGTTATTGATTCTGGAAAATGGAACGAAAAGGCGGTCAAAGAGCAGCTGGCGGCATTTAGCCAGGTAGAGCAGCAGGCTCGCTATTATCGCGTGAAGTACTATTTTGATGTGAACCAGGTGCTGACGCCAGAACAGCGTAAGCAGGTACAAAAAGACTTAGCTCAGGAGCTGAGTGAGTAAATCCATCGGCCCCGCGCCCGGGGCCGATATTTGCATCAGGCGACGCTCTCTTCTTCCTGGAGCCGAATCTCCGCTTCCGCGACGATCGCTTCCAGCTCGCTTAACATCTCTTCATAGCCAAAACTCATCGTAGTGACGGTTTCCGATTGCGGCTGTTGCGCCGATAGCGCCACTTTTTTTGTTTTCTTCTTGCCCACTGACATACTCCCTTACTGCCGTTGTTACACTGGTAAATCTATCAGCAAAGCGCGCAGCGGCGTATCAGCAACGAGGGTAATGTTAGCTTCGTCACGAATAAAAGCGCCATCGCCGCAGGTCAGAGCCTGCTTCTCTTCTTCCTGCACCCGCGCATGCACCGTACCGTGAATCGACTGCAGGTAGGCGCGGGGGCCGTGAAGCTGCACGTTAAGCTGCTCGCCTTTCGCCAGGTCGATATGGTGGATCCATACCTGCTGGCGCAGCTGGAGGCTATGCTGGCTGCCGTCCGGCGAAGCCAGCAGCTGCTGCGATCCAGCGGCGATAGCGATTTTTTGCACCAGCGGGTTTTCGTGCTGTGGACAGGCATCCAGCCACAGCTGCATTCGCGTCAGCGAGCGATCTTTACTCAGGTTATGCTCGCTGTAGCTTACGCCAGGCTGAGTTGATATCAGCAGCGCTTCGCCGGCTTTTGCCTGAATATGGTTGCCATCGCTGTCGCGGTATTCCGCTTCACCTTCCAGAATCAGGTTCAGAATGTCGACTTTCGGGTAGGTCCGCGGCTGAAACGACGCGCCGGGCGCCAGAACTTCCTGATTGAGCACGCGCAACGATGCGTAGCCCAGCAATTTGGGGTCGAAGTAGTGGCCAAAGGAAAAGGTGTAGCGGGCCTGCAGCCAGCCGAAGTCTGCTTGACCGCACTGTTTGGCTGTTCGGGTTGTAATCATCTTCTTGACCTCTCTTTACACTAAATCAATGGTAAAGGTATGGACGCTGTATTGTTAGCCAGATATTCTGCCCGGTATATTCAAATTTCCTGAATGAGACTGCGATGGCTAAAGAGAGAGCATTAACGCTGGAAGCATTGCGCGTTATGGATGCAATTGACCGACGCGGAAGCTTTGCGGCGGCGGCCGATGAGCTGGGTCGGGTGCCTTCAGCGCTGAGCTATACCATGCAAAAGCTGGAAGAGGAGCTGGACGTCGTGCTGTTTGACCGTTCAGGTCATCGAACAAAATTCACTAACGTGGGCCGAATGTTGCTGGAGCGCGGGCGCGTACTGCTGGAGGCGGCCGATAAGCTGACGACGGATGCCGAAGCGCTATCGCGCGGTTGGGAAACGCACCTCACTATCGTCACCGAGGCGCTGGTGCCCACCACCGACCTTTTTCCTTTAATTGAAAAGCTGGCGACCAAATCGAATACTCAACTGTCGATTATTACCGAAGTACTGGCCGGGGCATGGGAACGCCTTGAGCAGGGGCGGGCGGATATTGTCGTTGCGCCGGATATGCATTTTCGCTCCTCTTCGGAAATCAACTCCCGCAAGCTCTATTCGGTGATGAGCGTCTATGTAGCCGCGCCGGATCATCCTATTCACCAGGAGCCGGAGCCGCTTTCTGAAGTTACGCGCGTTAAGTACCGCGGCGTGGCGGTCGCGGATACCGCCCGCGAGCGCCCGGTGTTGACCGTGCAGCTGCTCGATAAACAACCGCGCTTAACCGTGAGCACCATCGAAGATAAGCGTCAGGCGCTGCTGGCAGGATTGGGCGTTGCGACGATGCCGTATCCGCTCGTAGAGCAGGATATTGCCGAAGGGCGTCTGCGGGTGGTCAGTCCGGAATACAGCAACGAGATCGACATTATTATGGCCTGGCGTCGCGACAGCATGGGTGAGGCGAAGTCATGGTGTCTGCGGGAAATCCCGAAGCTGTTTATGGGAAGATAAAACAAAATGCGCCCCTTTTTTGTCGAGGGGCGCATCGTTAGTAAGAAGTCGGTTTAGGATCCGGCCCGAAGCGATTATTGCCTGGGGTGCCGTTCTGGCAATTGAATACCAGGATCACCAGCCAGCCGATAACGGGAATCAGCAGCAATAACAGCCACCATGCCGAGCGGTCGGTATCGTGCAATCGACGGAACTGCACGGCCCACCACGGTAAGAATATCAGCACGCCATAGATAGTGGTCAGAATCCCTTCTCCTCCGGCGCGCTGCCATCCCAGCATCTTATCAATGATGCTGAGTACGCCGGTGAGGATGATGTTGACCAGAATAAACATCCAGTACTCTTTGCGCCGGGCGCGGCCGCCAAATCCAATGTAGTTTTTTAATACTTTAAGATACCAGTCCATTTCTACGCCTCTGTTAACCGTCAATCACTTGTTTTTAAAGCGATCGAAATAAGAATAGACGTGAATGAAATGATGGTAAATATTTGTTTTGTGAATTATTGGGCGCAGCAAATCGCGCCCAATTGCCTAGCGGAAACGAAGATCGCGGCCGTGAGGTTCGTTAAGATCCTGCTGCGGACCAACGGAGATAATCCCGGTCGGGTTGATGGTTTTATGGCTACGGTAGTAATGGTTGCGGATATGGGCGAAGTCCACCGTTTCCGCAATGCCCGGCATCTGGTAGATATCGCGCAGGAAGCCATACAGGTTGAGGTAATCGCTGATGCGGCGTTTGTCGCATTTAAAGTGGGTCACGTACACCGGATCGAAACGAACCAGGGTGGTCCACAGGCGAATATCAGCTTCCGTCAGTTGGTTACCCGTCAGGAAACGATGCTGGCCAAGGATTTGCTCCAGACGCTCCAGAGCGGTAAACACTGCATCGACCGCTTCATCATAGGCCTGCTGGCTGGTGGCGAACCCGGCTTTATAGACGCCGTTATTCACATTGTCGTAGATCCAGCCGTTCAGCTCATCAATCTGATCGCGCAGCTCAGGCGGGTAGTAATCTCCTGCGCGGGCGCCCAGCCCGTCGAAGGCGGTATTAAACATGCGGATGATTTCCGCCGACTCATTGCTGACGATGGTGTGCTGCTTTTTGTCCCACAGCACCGGCACCGTAACGCGCCCGCTGTAGTGGGGATCGGCATGCAGATAAAGCTGATAAAGATATTCGTGCTGGTAGAGCGTATCGCCGGTGGCTGCCGGGAAGCTATCGTCGAAAGTCCAGCCGTTCTCGAACATCAAGGGATTAACCACGGAGACGGAGATAAACGGCTCCAGTCCTTTCAGGCTACGCAGAATTAAGGTGCGATGCGCCCATGGGCAGGCAAGAGAAACGTACAGATGATAGCGATCTTTCTCCGCAGCGAATCCGGCTTCGCCGCTTGGGCCCGGCGCGCCGTCGGCGGTTAACCAGTTGCGAAAGGCGGAAACAGAACGCTTAAATCGCCCTCCGGTGGATTTGGTGTCATACCAGGTGTCGTGCCAGACGCCGTCAACTAATTGTCCCATTATTTCCTCCTTTATACCCGTCATACTTCAAGTTGCTTGTGCGTTGGCTTTCCTCGCTCACCCTTTCAGGGCCAGCGCAAGCGCTGTTCAAAACGGTTAACCGTTTTGTCCTGCAACTCGAATTATTTAGGGCATAGATAATAAAAGCGAGGAGATGTCTCCTCGCTTTATATTTATTCAGTATAGTGCGCTTACCACTTTTTATTCAGTACGCGGTCGATACTAAAGGCGCCTGGACCGGTGATAGCCAGCAGCAGGAAGCCGCCCGCGATGGTCAGGTTTTTCATGAACATCAGCGAGTTCACGCCTTCAGCAAAGTTGCTGTGGAACAGGAACGCGGTCAGCACGGTGAAGCCGGCGGTGAACAGCGCGGTAGTGCGGGTCAGGAAACCGAACAGGATTGCCAGACCGCCGCCGAATTCAAGCAGGATCACCAGCGGCAGCATAAACCCAGGGACGCCCATGGCTTCCATATATTGTTGTGTACCCGCATACCCGGTAATTTTTCCCCAACCTGCGGTAATGAACAGAATGGGCATCAGAATGCGCGCTACCAGTACACCAACATCTTCTAATTTTTTCATTTCCTACTCCAGAAAACCCAAAGGGCGGCGATTTTGTTTTTCAAAGTAATCCAGCGTGTTACGCGGGGTTGCTGTCGATGGAGTGAATATTAGCGGGGCCGTGACGGAATTGTTAGCAAGGAAAACTGTAGATCTTCTTCAAAGATTCTGAGTGATTATTGATAAACCAAATGAATAGAAGAACCGCTATAGCGGCGCTGGAGATGAGAAAAGAAGAAAGGAGAAGCGATGCGGCTGTCATGAAATTCAAGGAGGAAGCAGGCCTGCTCATGATGCCGGGAGGCGGCTGGCGCCTGACCCGGCTTATATCATTCCGCTATGAACATTAGCCTCAGCGTGATGACGACTGGCGCAGCAGATTGCGGGCCATCCGCCAGGTGCTCCAGATACCGAGGCTGCGTTTTGCCCAGCGCATCAAAAAGCGCGGATGACGAACTGACCATATTGCCACGAGGCCGCTGCCGACCATTGCCCATGAACGCAGATTCAGCAGGGTATTCCAGCCCCGATCAATGGGCGCAGTTGCCTCAAGCCAATGGCGGTGGCTGGCGCTAAGGTCCAGCCGCTGCTGTTGGATCAGGCGCAGCAAAAGCGCTTTTTGTCGTTCGCGTTCCTGCTGTTCGCGGCTCATGGCTTATCGTCCTCCAGCAATGCGCGGTCGTTTGCCAGCTCCTGACGCGTGAAGCGCAGGAACGTTGAACGTCGGGCTTTGCGTAAGGTCCAGATACCGCCAATGAGCGCTGCCAGCAGCAGAACCGCCGTGGTGCCGATCATCACGTTTAATCGATATTGCGCATCGACCGCCCAGATGATCAGAACCAGCATGCTCATCAAACCAAACGCGGCGAACAGCAGCGTCAATCCGAGCATCAGGAATAGCTGGATGAGGTTGGCTTTCTCCTCTTCCAGCTCCACGACGACCAGGCGCAGGCGCGTTTCCACCATCTCAACCAGCAAAGTGACGATGCGCTGACCGATGCCGAAAACGCTTTGTCCGGGGCCTTGCGTGCTTTTAGAATTCGCCATAATTAACGACGCGTCAGCAGGACACCCAGCACCAGCCCGACGGCAGCACCAATCCCCACGCCGGTCCACGGGTTTTCACGGACGTATTCATCTGCACGCGCAGCGGTTTCTCGCGTCTGCTTCATGAGAGCGTCGCTGGTTTCACCCAGGCGTACACGGCTTTCCTTCAGCGCGCTTTCAGCTTTACTACGTAGCTTACCGATCTCTTCTTTCGACTTATCCGTGGAGGAGTTCAGCACTTCTTCCAGGGTATCAGCCAGCGTCTTCAGTTCCGCACGCAGGTCTTCTGCAACGTTATCTTTAGCCATGTTTATCTCCTGTTAAAGTGGTCCATATTGGTCTTGCTTAAGCGATTAGTACTCGCGAGATTGCAGCTCTTTCAGTTCTTGCTGCGCTTCTTCAAGTTTACGCTGGCGCTTGCTGATTTTATCAGCATCGCCTTTCTGTTCGGCTTCGCGCAGGTCGTTGCGGCGTTCGGCAATTTCTTCCTGCTGTTTGGCGATTTTTTTCTGGTGATCGGCTTTGAGCTGGCTGTCGCTGCAGTGAGCCTTCACTTCGCTCAGCGCCTTTTTCAGACCGTCAATACGATGCTGGTTATTATGCTTTTCTGCATAGCTGATCTCCCGCTGGATATCCTGCTCTTTTTCCTGGCAAGGGGAGATGGCAAAGGCGCTGGCGCTAAGTGATGACAGAACCAGGAGCAAAGCGATGCGGTGTTTCATGGATACTACCTTCCATTGTGCGGGGGAATAACCCCGATCCAGTTGATAAACGTGAGTCTGGTGACTTCCGCAAACTTAATGATAGTAAGTAAACCGGGAAATCACCAAACCGGGTGAAAATATTCGGAATTTTCGTTGATTACCCGAATCTGTGTGGCGTATCGCGCAGGCGGGAAATCCAGGCCGTCGGCGAATCATCGTCTTCCACTAAAGCGATAATATAACCATGCGGCAGAGCGCGACCCAAAACTTCTTTGGCGGCGGCTCCCTGAGCGCTGGAGTCAAACTTGATGAGCAGACCGTCATTCTGTGGCGTAATGCTCTTAAAACGGATGCCGTTGGCATCGAGATGGTGCCAGACGGAAAAACCGTCCGGCATGCTAATACCCTGGCTAACGGGACGGATAGCCAGGGTTGATTCCTGCTGCTGCACGGTGAGCCAGAGCCAGAACAGGCCGCACAGGAGTAACGAACCGCCCAGCATCCAGCTTATCTGACGTAGAGAGGCGCGCTTTATCGCCATTGTCAGCCCCGGCTCCTGTATTTTTTCTTCCACAGGACGATCAGCGAGCCAATCAGGCCGAATACCAGCAGCGCGACGGGCAGCAGCATCAGGCAGGACATCAGCTGATCTTCATATTTCAGGAATACCGGCGTTTTCCCCAACAGATATCCCAGCGAAGTCAGAATCAGCACCCACAGCAGCCCGCTCATCCAGTTAAAAAACTGGAAACGCGCGCTGCTCAGGCCCGACAGGCCGGCAATGGTCGGCAGCAGCGTGCGCACGAAAGCGATAAAACGGCCAATCAGCAGGGCGGAAAGCCCGTGCTTATGGAACAGATGATGCGCGCGCTGGTGGTAGTGCGAAGGGAGATGCGACAGCCAGTTTTGTACGATACGCGTATTGCCCAGCCAGCGGCCCTGAATATAACTTAGCCAGCAGCCCAGGCTTGCCGCCGCGGTAAGCAGCAGCAGCGTTTGTGGAAAACCCATCGCGCCTTTGGCAATCAGTACGCCCACCAGAACAAGCAGGCTATCGCCTGGTAAGAAGGCGGCGGGCAGCAGACCGTTCTCAAGGAATAAAATCATAAATAAGACAAAGTACAGCATGCCAATCATGGAGGGATTAGCGAGAGTTTCGTAATCCTGAGCCCACAAGGCATTCAATAATTGGGTTAATAGTTCCATTCACGATTCCTGGTACATCGGTTAACGGCACGTCTGAACGCGGCATATGCATGGCGACATAGCTTCTTATTGGATTATGGTCGCTACTGCGCTCTGAACGGTTCCCTGTTTAAAAGTGAAGTAAGCAAAAGCTTACTCTCAGAACGACAAAATGCATCTAATTGTAACAAACCCGCTGACTTTACGTCAGAGAAATTGCAGTTTGTTGCATTCTGATTTTGCTGATTGCGGCGGAGGGTGGCGAGTGTATTTACACAGGCTGACACTATATATGCTTTGCTTACCCTGAGGGCTTTTCGGGCAGCGCAGGAGTTGCTGCCCGGCAGGGAGATAAAGGGCTATTTTGCGCCGTTGGCGGCCGTATCGAGATGAACTACCGGATTATCGGCAAACAGGTAGCGATCGGCATTGAATTCAAAGTCATCGCTGGTTTCATTGAATAACATCAGCTTGGTATTTTCCAGATGCTGCCACATGGCCAGCTTAGCCGCATGGGGATCTTTGCGAATCAGCGCTTTCAGAATTTGATCGTGATCGTCGCACCAGTTATCGACGGTACGCGAGTCGATATGGTCATGCAGCTTTTTCCAGTACGGGTTATGTACGCGCTGGGTCCACATCTTTTCCACGATAGCGGCGAGGGCGGTGTTTTGCGTTGCCAGCGCCACCTGCACATGAAACTGAAGATCCCATTCGGAATCGCGAAAACACTTCTCTTTACGCGCTTTTTCCTGAATTTCCATCAACTTCATGATGTCCTGCTTGGTCACCTGAGTGGCGGCGAATTCGGCAATGTTGCTTTCGATCAGCTGGCGGGCCTGCAACAGCTCAAAAGGGCCATAATTGGCGAATTCCAGCGATTCATCGGCAATTTGCTGATGTTTCGGATGATTGGAGATAACGTGGATACCGGAACCTTTGCGGACTTCAACGTAGCCTTCCACTTCCAGCATAATGATGGCTTCGCGAACGACGGTACGACTTACGCTTTTTTCGTCAGCGATAAACCGCTCTGCGGGTAGCTTATCGCCTACAAGGTAGACACCTTGTTCAATACGCGTCTTAAGCTCAGCGGCAAGCTGCTGATACAAACGACGCGATTCAGTGATTTCCATATTCGCTCCCGGGAGATGGCGACAATATTGGATTTGTTATACCACTTTTACGTGCTTCTCACCACAAGAAGAAATGAAAAAGCCGCCTTCATCAAGGCGGCTTCGGGAGGGGGGAGCCCGCGTTTAACTAGCTTTGCGTGGCAGGCTTACTGGTTTCCAGCGGAGTGCTGTCGTCATCCGCAGATTTATTTTTTAGTACGGTCCAGATGACCACCGCGCCCAGCACATCGAAGATGGCCAGTACGGCGAACAGCGGGCTAAAGCCGATAGTATCCGCCAGCGCGCCAACCACCAGGGCAAACATGGTGCTGGCTAGCCATGCGGCCATGCCGGTCATACCGTTCGCGGTTGCCACTTCGTTACGACCAAATACGTCGGAAGAGAGCGTGATCAGCGCACCGGACAGCGCCTGGTGAGCAAAACCGCCGACGCACAGCAGGGCGATAGCGACGAACGGGCTGGTGAACAGACCGATCATCCCTGGGCCAATCATCAGCAGCGCGCCCACCGTCACGACCATTTTACGGGAAACAATCAGGTTCACGCCAAACCAACGCTGGAACAGCGGCGGCAGGTATCCACCGATAATACAGCCGAGGTCGGCAAACAGCATCGGCATCCAGGCGAACATGGCGATTTCTTTCAGGTTAAAGCCGTAGACTTTAAACATGAACAGAGGGATCCAGGCGTTAAAGGTCCCCCATGCCGGTTCGGCAAGGAAACGCGGCAGGGCGATACCCCAGAACTGACGGTTACGCAGAATCTGCCACGGAGACATTTTCTTGCCGTTGTTAGTCTGGTGATGAGACTCCTGGCCACCGATGATGTAGTCGCGTTCTTCGTCAGTTAATTTTTTCTGATCGCGCGGGTGTTTATAGAACACCAGCCACGCCATTGCCCAGGCAAAGCTCAGTACGCCGGAGATGATAAAGGCCATCTGCCAACTGTGCATAACGATAGCCCAAACCACCAGCGGCGGAGCAATCATAGCGCCGATAGAGGAGCCGACGTTGAAGTAGCCGACGGCGATAGAACGCTCTTTCGCCGGGAACCATTCGGAACTGGCTTTCAGACCCGCCGGGATCATTGCCGCTTCGGCGGCACCCACCGCGCCGCGCGCCAGCGCCAGACCGCCCCAGCTTCCCGCCAGCGCGGTAGAGCCGCAGAACACGGCCCAGGCGATAGCAAAGAAGGCATAGCCGATTTTGGTACCTAAAATATCCAGTACGTAGCCGGCGACAGGCTGCATGACGGTATAGGCAGCGGAATAGGCCGCGATGATATAGGAATACTGTTGGGTGGAGATGTGTAACTCTTCCATCAGAGTCGGCGCAGCTGCCGCCACAGTGTTACGCGTCAGGTACCCCAGCACGGTGCCTAAGGTCACCAGTGCGATCATGTACCAACGTAACCCTTTAATTTTACGCATGTAAACCTCATCGTTTGTTATATATCCGCAGCGGGTGCGGCTATCTTCTTGCCTGTAACGGTGGCGAAGAAGGTGAAACGGAGGGTTCAGGAGAGGAAACCTCGTATGGCCCGAACCTTGCCATTAACTGTTGTGTCTAATTCGGTGTCCATACCGGTAAATCCGACGTGATATTTCGTCGGTAATGCATTCCGTCGGTTTATATGTTTCGACGGCAGCAAGATAACTTGTCATACAACTTCAAAAGTTGAGTGACGTCACAAAAGTGGGAAAGTTTGTGTGGGCATTCGTTCATGCGAGAAAGGCCAGAGCTGGCGCGCTCTGGCGGGCCGTTTACTCCTTTCATGGTACTTTTTTTGTCATCGTTTATTGATCTAACTCACGAAAAATACTTCGGTCTGTAGAAATTGGTGTGATAACTTTGTCAGCATTATAGTCAATCATCTGATGGGCTCCCCCAGGGGCGAAGAGGACACGAAAATGACACCGTTTATGACCGAAGATTTCCTGCTTGATACCGAGTTTGCCCGCCGTCTGTACCACGATTACGCGAAAGACCAGCCGATTTTCGACTACCATTGCCACCTGCCGCCGCAGCAGATTGCGGAAAATTACCGCTTTAAAAATCTGTATGACATCTGGCTAAAAGGCGATCACTATAAATGGCGTGCGATGCGTACCAACGGCGTAGCCGAGCGTCTGTGCACCGGTGATGCTTCCGATCGCGAGAAATTTGACGCCTGGGCGGCCACCGTACCGCATACCATCGGTAACCCGTTATACCACTGGACGCATCTTGAGCTGCGTCGTCCTTTTGGTATTACAGGTAAAGTCCTCTCTCCGGCTACGGCGGACGAAATCTGGAATCAGTGCAACGATCTGCTGGCGCAGGAGAGCTTCTCCGCTCGCGGCATCATGCAGCAGATGAATGTGAAAATGGTCGGCACCACCGACGATCCGGTCGATTCTCTCGAGCATCACGCTTCCGTCGCTAAAGACAGCTCCTTCACCGTGAAAGTGCTGCCAAGCTGGCGTCCGGACAAAGCCTTCAATATCGAACAGGCGACCTTCAACGACTACATGGCGAAGCTGGGCGAAGTGTCTGACACCGATATCCGCCGCTTTGCCGATCTCCAGTCCGCGCTGACTAAACGTCTGGATCACTTCGCCGCTCACGGTTGTAAAGTTTCTGACCATGCGCTGGACGTGGTGCTGTTTGCCGAAGCCAACGAAAGCGAACTGGATAGCATCCTGGCGCGTCGTCTGGCGGGCGAGGCCCTTAGCGAGCATGAGGTTGCGCAGTTCAAGACGGCGGTTCTGGTTTTCCTCGGCGCGGAATACGCCCGTCGCGGCTGGGTACAGCAGTATCACATCGGTGCGCTGCGCAACAACAACCTGCGCCAGTTCAAACTGTTAGGGCCGGATGTGGGTTTTGACTCCATCAACGACCGTCCGATGGCGGAAGAGCTGTCCAAACTGCTCAGCAAACAGAACGAAGAAAATCTGCTGCCAAAAACTATCCTCTACTGCCTGAACCCGCGCGACAACGAAGTGTTGGGCACCATGATCGGCAACTTCCAGGGGGAAGGTATGCCGGGCAAAATGCAGTTCGGTTCCGGCTGGTGGTTTAACGATCAGAAAGACGGTATGGAACGTCAGATGACCCAGCTGGCACAGCTTGGCCTGCTGAGCCGCTTTGTCGGGATGCTGACCGATAGCCGCAGCTTCCTCTCCTACACCCGTCATGAATATTTCCGTCGCATCCTGTGCCAGATGATTGGTCGCTGGGTTGAAGCGGGAGAAGCCCCGGCGGACATTCAGCTGCTGGGCGAGATGGTGAAAAATATTTGCTTTAACAATGCGCGTGACTACTTCGCCATTGAACTGAACTAAGACCAGAGGTCGGTTGATATGCAATACATTAAAATCCATTCGCAAGATAACGTCGCGGTAGCGTTGGCGGATATGGCGGCAGGCACGGTAGTCACCATTGACGGCGATACGGTCACGTTGGCTCAGGATATTGCGCGCGGGCATAAGTTTACGCTGCGCGGCATTGCGAAGGGAGACAACGTCATTAAGTACGGTCTGCCGATAGGGCATGCGCTGGCGGATATCGCGCCGGGGGAACATATCCACTCCCATAATACGCGTACTAACTTAAGCGATCTCGACGCGTACAGCTATCAACCGGATCTTATCGAACCCGCCGCGCAGCCGGCGGATCGCGATATCCAGATTTATCGTCGCGCCAACGGCGAAGTCGGCGTGCGCAACGAGTTGTGGATCCTGCCGACCGTCGGCTGCGTCAACGCCATGGCGCGTCAAATGCAGAATCGATTCCTGAAAGAGACGAACGACGCGGAAGATATTGACGGCGTACATCTCTTCAGTCACACCTACGGCTGCTCACAGCTCGGTGACGATCACATCAACACCCGTACCATGCTGCAAAACATGGTGCGCCATCCGAACGCGGGGGCGGTGCTGGTGGTCGGCCTGGGCTGCGAAAACAATCAGGTTGATGCATTTCGCGAAACGCTGGGCGAGTTCGACCCTGACCGCGTCCACTTTATGATCTGCCAGCATCAGGATGATGAAGTGGAAGCCGGGCTGGAGCATCTGCGTCAGCTATATGACGTGATGCGCCACGATAAGCGCGAGCCGGGTAAGCTGAGTGAACTGAAGTTTGGTCTCGAGTGCGGCGGTTCAGACGGTCTGTCAGGCATCACCGCTAACCCGATGCTGGGCCGTTTCTCGGACTACCTGATTGCTAACGGCGGTACTACCGTGCTGACCGAAGTACCGGAAATGTTCGGCGCCGAACAGCTGCTGATGAGCCACTGTCGCGATGAAGAGACGTTTGGCAAGCTGGTGACGATGGTTAATGATTTCAAACAGTACTTTATCGCTCATGACCAGCCGATTTATGAGAACCCATCGCCGGGCAACAAAGCGGGCGGCATCACTACGCTTGAGGATAAGTCGCTGGGCTGTACGCAGAAAGCGGGCTCCAGCCAGGTGGTTGACGTCCTGCGCTATGGCGAGCGGCTGAAAGTGCACGGCCTTAACCTGCTGAGCGCGCCGGGCAACGATGCGGTAGCGACCAGCGCCCTGGCCGGCGCGGGCTGCCATATGGTGCTCTTCAGCACCGGACGCGGCACGCCATACGGCGGTTTCGTTCCGACGGTGAAAATTGCCACCAACAGCGAACTGGCGGCGAAGAAAAAACACTGGATCGACTTCGATGCCGGTCAGCTGATTCACGGTAAAGCGATGCCGCAGCTGCTGGAAGAGTTTGTCGATACCATTGTGGCCTTTGCCAACGGTAAGCAAACCTGCAACGAGCGTAATGATTTCCGCGAACTGGCGATATTCAAAAGCGGCGTCACCCTTTAAGTACTCGTTATCTTTCACGCCACAGCTGCGGCGTGAAACCTTATTGAGTAATAAAGGGAGGCGTTTCAAAAGCGGCGTTTCTGAGTATGATGCGCCGTTTTGTCTTATACCCTAAATAATTCGAGTTGCAGGACAAAGCACTTGTGCTTTGAACAGCGCTGGCGCTGGCCCCGAAGGGGCGAGACCGCAGGCCGAGTAACGCGGCTAACGCACATGCAACTTGAAGTATGACGGGTATATAAGGATTTCCCATGACCGCATACTGGCTTGCCCAGAGCGTTGGCGTTATCGCCTTTCTGATCGGTATTACGACATTTTTCAATCGCGATGAGCGCCGCTTTAAGCTCCAGCTAGCCGTTTATAGCGCTACCATTGGCGTGCATTTCTTTTTGATGGGCGCCTGGCCGGCGGGTATGAGCGCCGAGCTGAATACCGTCCGTACCCTCGTCTCCATGCGCACCCGCAGGCTGTGGGTGATGACCCTGTTTATTGTGCTCACGCTGGTACTGGGGCTGGCGAAGCTGCAGCACGCTATGGAGCTGCTGCCGATTATTGGCACCCTGGCCAGTACCTGGGCGCTCTTTCGCTGCTCCGGGCTCACCGTCCGCTGCGTGATGTGGTGCGCAACCGCCTGCTGGGTGATCCACAACTTCTGGCTGGGTTCGATCGGCGGCACTCTGATTGAAGGCAGCTTCCTGCTGATGAACGGCCTGAATATCATTCGTTTCCGGCGGATGCAGAAGCGCGGTATCGATCCGTTTAAAGTGGAAAAGGCGGTACAGAAGGAAGCCCCCTCCGCACGTTAGCGGAGGGGGGGAGATTAACTGCGCAGGGCGTTCTTCGCCAGCTGTTCGTCTTCAGCGATACAGGCGGCAGCGGTGAACAGCGCATCGGTTGAGGAGTTCAGCGCGGTTTCGCAGGAGTCCTGCAGGACGCCGATAATAAAGCCGACGGCGACCACCTGCATGGCGATATCGTTCGGGATACCAAACATATTACAGGCCAGCGGGATCAGCAGCAGCGACCCGCCCGCCACGCCGGAAGCGCCGCAGGCGCACAGCGAAGCAACGACGCTGAGCAGCAGCGCGGTCGGCAGATCGACCGGAACATTCAGCGTGTGTACTGCCGCCAGGGTCAGTACCGTAATGGTAATCGCCGCGCCGGCCATGTTGATGGTCGCGCCCAGCGGAATAGAGACCGAATAGGTATCGCGATCCAGATTAAGCTTTTCGCACAGCGCCATATTCACCGGAATGTTGGCGGCGGAGCTGCGGGTAAAGAAGGCGTATACGCCGCTTTCGCGCAGGCAGGTCATCACCAGCGGATAGGGATTGCGGCGGATTTTCCAGAACACCAGCAGCGGGTTAATCACCAGCGCCACCAGCAGCATACAGCCAACCAGCACCAGCAGCAGCTGGGCGTAGCCCCACAGGGTTTCAAACCCGGTCGTCGCCAGCGTTGACGCGACCAGCCCAAAGATACCCAGCGGCGCAAAGCGAATCACCACCTTAACGATAAAGGTCACCGCGTGGGACATATCGTTGATCAGATTTTTGGTGGTTTCATTGCCGTGGCGCAGCGCGAACCCTAAACCGACGGCCCAGACCAGAATCCCGATGTAGTTAGCGTTCAACAGGGCGTCAATCGGGTTAGAAACCATGCTCATCAGCAGCCCGCGCAGGACTTCAACGATGCCCGACGGCGGAGTAATGCTCTCTGCCGCTGCGTTCAGGTGCAGCGTTGACGGAAAGAGGAAGCTAAACAGCACCGCGGTTAACGCGGCGGCAAAAGTCCCCAGCAGATAGAGGAACAGAATCGGGCGGATGCTGGTTTTTTGCCCCTGCTGATGATTGGCGATGGAGGCCATAACCAGCATCAATACCAGCACCGGCGCTACCGCTTTCAGCGCGCCGACGAACAACGTACCCAGTAGTCCAACCGCGACGGCGGCGGGTTTTGAGACCGTCGCCAGCAGTACGCCGAGTACCAGACCGATTAAAATTTGTTTGACCAGACTGCCCTGAGCCAGCCGCCGTAGCAGGGTCGATCGGGGTGATGGGGTTGCCATAATTCATTCCTTCCAGTGATGTCGCTGTCCGTCCCGGCTACGTATTATTTGTAACGTTTATGTCCGGATGTAAATAGATGTTTGCCTGGTTGAGTATACGGAAAGAACGCTCTTGGGGAAGGGTAAAATGCTGTTTATCGCGCTGAGATCTTATTTTTTAACTATGCATTAACTATTTTGTGACATGAGTAAGGATAATGCGCGGCGAACGTTGCCGACCGGGTGAAACGGGTCTTCACCCGGTCGTTTACCTTTTATTGCAGCTGTTTTTTCTTATCGTTCTGCTTGTTGACCCAGGCGTTGATAAGCAGGGTGAGCACCAGAATACCGCCGACCACGCCCAGAGAAATGCCGATAGGAATATGGAAGAAATCGACAATCAGCATCTTGATGCCGATAAACACCAGAATCACCGACAGGCCATATTTCAGCATTGAGAAGCGCTCCGCGACGCCCGCCAGCAGGAAATACATCGCGCGCAGGCCAAGTATCGCGAACAGGTTGGAGGTCAGCACGATAAACGGATCGGTGGTCACGGCGAAGATGGCCGGAATACTGTCCACGGCAAAGATAACGTCGCTCAGCTCGACCAGGATCAGCACCAGCAGCAGCGGCGTGGCGTAGATAACGCCGTTTTTGCGGGTAAAGAAGCGCTCACCCTCGATTTTATCCGTCATGCGCAGATGATTGCGGATCCAGCGCACCAGCGGTTTATCGCCGATCCCGGAATCATCCTCTTTCGCCAGCGCCATCTTCACGCCGGTAAACAGCAGGAAGGCGCCGAAGACGTAGAGCAGCCACTCAAACTGAGAGATCAGCCAGCTACCGGCGAAGATCATGATCGTACGCAGTACGATCGCGCCCAGTACGCCGTAAACCAGCACTCTGCGCTGTAGCGCAGGCGGAACGGCAAAGTAGCTGAACAGCATCAGCCAGACGAAGACGTTATCCACGGCCAGCGCTTTTTCAATCAGATAGCCGGTGAGGAACGCCAGCGCTTGCGGGTCGGCCACGGCGCGACCTTCGGTCTGCACCAGATACCACCAGAAAGCGGCGTTAAACAGCAGCGAGAGGGTAACCCAGAGAATTGACCAGCCAGCGGCCTGCTTCATGGTCATGCTATGTGCACCACGCCGTCCCTGCAGCAGCAGATCGATAGCCAGCATAATGACTACGACCACTGCGAATCCGCCCCATAACAACGGTGTGCCGACAGTATTCATTACTATTTTCCTTACATAAAAACAAAACGGCTGACGTCGGAAGACGGCAGCCGCTGCGCTTTTATGCATAGACCTCGCCTTCCGGCAAGGTCTCACTTACAACAAGAATCTGTTGCCCGGCGACCGGATGCGGTTTTTCACGCATCGTAATGACGATCGGCCGGCAAGGAAGTTACTCCCCTTTGCGCGTAACAAAGTATTACAGGTTATAAATGGCGTCAATGGAGGCCGACGGACCATTTACACAGCTTTACGCCACCGGTTGACTATCCGCCGGGAACACGACCCCGGTCTGGCGACGAATTTCGCTCAGCAGCATCGCCGTGATGCGGCTCACTTCCAGACCCGGATGAACCACCTCGTTGGCTTCGACCAGACGCGCTAACTCCTCCGCTTCATACAGCATCGTATTGATATGCTGCGGCTGGGTGAGATCCTGAGATTTGCCGCCGCGCGGCACGAAACACACTTTCTGGCATTCGGAGATTTTTTCGATCACCAGCGCGCCGGCTTCGCCCTGAATTTCGCTGGGGATCGCCGAGTCGCTGACCTTTGAGTGGTGCAAAGTGACATCAAAATCCCCGTAGCTGAGAACGACCGTGCCCTGGCCATCGACGCCGCTCTCCAGCAGGCTGGCGGTTGCGTGCACCGCGCGAGGCTCGCCCCACAGCGCGACCGCCGAGGCCAGGCAGTAAAAGCCGATGTCCATAATCGAGCCGTTAGAGAAGGCCGGATTGAAGGTGTTGGGATTTTCACCGTCGAGATAGCGCTGATAGCGGGAAGAGTACTGGCAGTAGTTAATAAAGGCTTTGCGCAGCTTGCCGATCTTGTCGAATGATTGTTTAAGCAGCAGGAAGTTTGGCAGGCTGGCGGTTTTGAACGCTTCGAAGAGCACCACGTTATTTTCCCGCGCCGTCTTAATGGCGGCTTCCACTTCCTGCAGATTCGAGGCCAGCGGTTTTTCGCAAATGACGTGCTTTTTATGGCGCAGAAACAGGCGGGTTTGCGGAAAGTGCAGCGAGTTTGGGCTGGCGATATAGACCGCGTCAACGTCAGGACTTTGCGCTAAATCTTCCAGCGAAGTGAAGAGATGTTCGACGGGATAGTCGCTGGCGAAAGCCTGGGCTTGCTCAAGGCTGCGGGAGTAGATGGCGGTGAGTTTATATTTGCCGGTTTCATGGGCGGCATCGACAAACTGCTTGGTTATCCAGTTTGTGCCAACAACTGCGAAACGTATCATAAACGTTGACGAACTCCGTAAAAGGGACCTTTCGTCACTGTAGCACGGCATCATGACAAAACCAGTGCGCTATGGCGCAGAACGCTCTAACGAAAGCTGGGTCAGCCACAGGCGGGTATCAAACTCCAGCTGATGGTACTGCGGCTCCATATGGCAGCACAGCTGATAGAACGCTTTGTTGTGCTCTTTTTCCTTCAGGTGCGCCAGCTCGTGCACCACGATCATCCGCAGAAAATCCTCCGGCGCATCGCGAAAAACGGTGGCGACGCGAATTTCGGCTTTGGCCTTCAGCTTGCCGCCCTGAACGCGGGAGATGGCGGTATGCAGGCCGAGCGCGTTGTTAAGCACGTGGATCTTGTTGTCGTACATTACTTTGTTAATAGGCGCCGCGCCGCGCAGATAGCGGGACTTCAGATCCTGGGTGTACTGATACAGCGCTTTATCGTTGTTGATATCGTGGCCCTGCGGATAGCGCTTTTTCAGCACCTCGCCGAGACGGTTCTGTTCGATTAACGCGGTGACCTGCGCCAGCAGGGATTCAGGGTAGCCCTGGAGATAGGTTAAAGTGCTCATGCGGCCTGTTTGCGTAATTCAGCGACAACAGCCGCGGATTCTAGCACCCCGCGCGGGCAGGATGCCAGAAAGGCAGCGTTACTCGATTATCGCGTCTTCGACCGCCCGGTAGCTAAAGAAGTCAAACAGCGCCTCTTTACGATGCAGCATGCTATCCACGCAGGCCATGCCGACAAACGCGCCGGTAAACTCGCCATAGCGGCTGTATTCATCGGAAAAAAGCGAGGTGTCGTAGACCGCGCCGATGTTGAGGTATTTTTCGCCATCCACGGACCACGAGCACTGTATCTCCCGGCCATTAATCGCCATCGCCAGATAGATTTCCCCCTCCGTAAGGCAGATTTTCTGCGGGTCGTCGTGACGCTCACCGTTGTCCATATAAATGATGGCCAGCTGCGCTGCGCCGGAGGCTTCATCCCTGGTTTTATGCAAAAACAGATAGTTCATATTGTCGTAGTAAAGCGCCAGGCCCGCGCTATGCTGATAAATCTCCGGGCTGAAATCCATTTTCGTGGTGATGGTGGCGTATACCGAGGTGAGCTTTTTCGCCAGCAGGCTGACTTTATTCAGCGAGCTCAGCGACTCCTGACCGCGTAAGGCAAGGTAACCCGCTTTACGCTCAAGGCTGGTAAAGCGCTGAAAGCGGATCCGCGGCGCATAGAAGGCGTTATCCAGCGTCTGCCCATCAAAATCATCCCTGTCTGGTTTAGCCGGAAACGGCTGAGAAGGCAGATTAGACTCTTCCACCTGGTGCTGAGCGAGGTTCCCCCCGGCCGCCATGCGCAGCCAGCCATCGTCGCTCCATACCATCTTTTGTATCGCCGTCTCGCGGCCTAGCGGGCAGCGCAACTCCTGGCGGAAGGGTCTGCTGCAAAGGTGGGTTAACCAGACTTCCCCCGTCGGGGACTCGACGTAGCTGCCGTGCCCGGCCTTTTGCAGATAGGTTTGCGGATTGAAGTAGTGTGGTTTGAGATGACCTGCATCGTGGCGCTCGTTAAAATTCTCCGGCCAGGCGGTGACGATAGGATTTTGCGGATCGCCTTCATAGGGGCCAGCGACCTGCGTTGCGCGCGCCATAGTGACCGCATGGCCGTAACCGGTGCCGCCTTCAGCGACCATCAGATAGTAATAGTCGCCGCGGCGCGTCAAATGCGGTGCTTCTATACAACCGCGATCGGTCCCGCCGCGCCAGATCCGCTGCGGATAGCCGACAACGCTTTGCCTTTGCGGTGAATACTCCACCAGGCAAATGGCGCCCGGTTTTTCGTAACCTTCGCGGGTTTCCCACTCCAGTGAAACGATCCATTTTTTACCGTCGCTGTCGTGCAGGATAGAAGCATCGAAGCCGGCCGAGTGAAGATAAACCGGCTCACTCCACGGGCCGCTGATTTCACTGGCGGTAATAAGATAGTTATCTACATCAAAATAACGCGAATTCATGGAATTCATTACGCCATAAATAACGTAGAACAGCTTTTCCTCTTCACACCAGGTAAGGCTTGGCGCCCAAATACCTTTGGCGGAGGGCAGCTTTTTTAAATCCGGATTCGTATCATCGGTGAGAACGTGGGTGAGTAATTGCCAATGTTTGAGATCTCTCGAATGGTAAATCGGCAAGCCGGGAAACCATTCAAAGGAAGAGACAGCTACATAATAATCATCGCCGCGCCGACAGATACAGGGGTCCGGATTAAAACCTTTAAAAACAGGATTCTGAATCATCGTATTTACCCTTAATGCGCAAAATATAGCGATGATTGTAAACAGGCGATAGCAAAGGGGATATATAGACTCTGGCTATTTATATAATAAACGTCTACTTATCCGGTGACGGCGCTCACAAAACCGCGTTATTTCTCCGCCCGGCTGCCTACGGCATCGGTGCTTCTGACTTTATGACGGAAGGCCAGCGGGGTGTCGTTCATCATCTCCTTAAACTTGAGGCAGAAGTAGGCGCTGTCGGTGAAGCCGGCGCTTTGCGAGATATCGCTGATCTTCAGGTCGGTATTGGTCAGCAGGTTGATAGCGATATTGAGTTTGCGCAGCAGCATAAATTTTTTGAAGCTGATACCGAAGGCGGATTTAAAGGTGCGGGAAAACCAGGATTTCGACCACCGGCAGCGGCGGGCGGCTTCTTCGGTCGTCATCTCAAAATTTTCATTTTCATCAATGGATTGCAGAAGTTCAATCAGCTCGCTGAGGTAGCGGTGGTTGGTCCGTTCGGTAATGGGGACGGAATCTTTCAGGCTGTTAAAGGCATGCAGCAGCACGCGCTGCATCAGGGAACGGAACAGCGAATCGGCAAAGTCGCTGAACTCGCCGCACCAGCTCAGGAGCAGCTCCAGACGCTCGGCTTCCTCGCCGGAAAGGTAAGCGACTGCGCCGCAGTGCGCGGCGGGTAGCGACAGGTCATATCCCTCAAGCCACTCTTTTTCGAATTGCATAAGATAACGCTTGTGGCTGGCAGCGGCCGGCAGCGTCATTTCATGGATCAATAAGGCAGGGACGAAAACCAGAGTATTGTTTTTTATCGTAAATTTTTCATCACCAATCGAATAGCTGCCTGCCGACTCTCTGAACCACATCAGTTCGTCCATCATATGAAAATGGGGGACTACGTTTATACCATTGAAATCATTTATGTTATCTACCCGTAAGGTAAATAGCTCGCCGGCGCCCACGGGGATCTTTTCGAAAACGGGAGATTCGTCACTCATCGGGTACACTCTTCTTATATTTAACAGGATGATTTATACATAATCGGTAGGCCCTTCGCAATAACGTACAGAGGACAAATATTAATGATGTTTCTGGCGGAGGCGCGATGAACACTGCCCGTATCAGTATTAAAGAAAAATTTAGCTATGGGTTAGGGGATACCGGCTGTAATTTAGTCTGGCAAACAGTGATGCTGTTTATGGCCTGGTTTTATACCGATGTATTTGGTTTAAGTCCGGCGCATATGGGAACCATGTTTCTCGCGGTAAGGGTATTAGACGCGGTGACCGATGTATTAATGGGGGCGGTGGCGGATCGTACCCGAACTAAATATGGGCAATTCCGACCTTATATTTTATGGTTCGCCATTCCTTTTGGCGTTCTTTGCTGCTTAACTTTTTATACGCCGGATTTCGGCTATACCGGCAAGCTCATTTATGCCTATGTTTCTTATACCTTATTATCGCTGGTTTATACGGCGATTAACGTTCCGTATTGCGCGATGATCAATAATATTTCTAACGACTCCCGCGAGCGCGTATCGCTCCAGTCCTGGCGCTTTGCGCTCAGTACGCTTGGCGGCCTGATTGTTTCGCTGACCGCGCTACCGCTGGTGGCGTGGTTGGGCCAGGGGAACGTACAAAACGGTTATTTTTACACCATGATCGTAATGGGGGGCCTGAGCATCATCCTGTTCTTTATCTGTTTTGGCCTGACGAAAGAGCGTTACACCACGGATATCGCGGTCAACAACCAAAGCAGCATTCTTGACGATCTAAAAACTCTGCTCGCCAACAAGGACTGGCGCATTTTGTTCGCGCTCAACGTCGTTAACCTGATTGCGGTGCTGTTTAAAGGCGGGACCACGCTCTATTACGTCAACAACATTATGGGGCGGGCGGATCTGGGTAGCCTGCTGCTGACCACCACCCTGGCCTCGGGCGTGCTGGGGGCGATGCTCTCACCGTTTATCTTTAAAAATATTGATAAAGTGAAAGGGTTTAAAATCTCGATGGCCATCGAGGCGGCGCTGCTGACGGGCATGTACTTCGTCCCGGCGGGGAACGTAGCCGCTATCTTTGCGCTGGTGATTATCATCAATATTATCCAGCTGGCCGCCACGCCGCTGCAGTGGAGCATGCTGTCCGATATCATCGATGCGGAAGAAAAACGCAGCGGTAAAAAGCTCAGCGGGATCGTTTTTTCAACGAACCTGTTTGCCATCAAGCTGGGGATCGCCATCGGCGGCGCGCTGGTGGGCTATATGCTGGCCTGGGGCGACTACGTCGGCGGCGCAGCCCAGCAAACCGAGTCCGCGCTGCAGATGATTAAGCTGTTGTTTACCGTCTTCCCCGGCGTGCTGGTGGCGCTGCTGATTGTTATCATGAGCAAATATAGTCTGGACGATAAGCGCCTGTCGCGCATGGCGCAGGACGACCTCCCGGCGTAACGGGCTATCGCCCGGAAGAAGGAGATAATCGGCGCATCTCTATTCTACTGGGCGGAGTTTGCGTATAAACTCGCGGGTTTTAGAGTTCCGGAGGCACAAAGGCGATGAGCCAGGTAGAGTTAAACGGTGAGTTATTCACATTAGAGCGGTTCCCGCCGAATGCTGAAGAGGAAGCGCTTCAGGCGTGGGAAGCGGCGGATGAATATCTGCTGCAACAGGTGAATGATGTCGACGGCCTGACGCTCATTTTCAATGACAGCTTCGGCGCGCTGGGCTGCGCGCTGGCGGAACGCAATCCGGTCAGCATCAACGATTCCTACGTCTCTGAGCTGGCGACCCGCTACAACCTGCGGATGAACGGCATTGATGAAGAGAGCGTACGTTTTCAGGATCCCCTGAGCGAACTGCCCGCAGCTCCGGCACTGGTGCTAATTAAAGTACCAAAACAGCTGGCGCTGCTGGAGCAGCAGCTGCGCGCTCTGCGCGCGGTTGTCACGCCAGAAACCCGCATCATCGCCGCTGCGAAAGCTCGCGACGTCCACAATTCCACCCTGGCGCTGTTTGAGAAAATCCTTGGCACCACCACCACATCGCTGGCCTGGAAAAAGGCGCGGCTGATTTTCTGTACCTTTACCGCGCCTGAGGTAGCCGATGCGCCGCAAACTTACAGCTGGCAGCTGGACGGTACACCGTGGACGATTCACAACCACGCCAACGTGTTTGCCCGCAGCGGCCTGGATATTGGCGCGCGCTTCTTCCTGGAACACTTGCCAGTAAATATTGAAGGCGAGATCGCCGATCTCGGCTGCGGCAATGGCGTGATTGGCCTGAAAGCGCTGGCTTTAAACCCCGACGCCCGGGTGATGTTTACCGATGAGTCCTATATGGCGGTCGCTTCCAGCCGACTGAACGTCGAAACCAATCTGCCGGATGACCTCGAGCGCTGCGAGTTTATGGTGAATAACGCGCTGTCCGATATTGAACCGGACCGCTTCGCCGCCATCCTCTGCAACCCGCCGTTCCATCAGCAGCATGCGATCACCGATCATATTGCCTGGCAGATGTTTAACGATGCCCGTCGTAGCCTGAAGTACGGCGGCGAGCTGTATGTCGTCGGTAACCGCCACCTCGATTATTTCCGCAAGCTGAAGCGCGCGTTCGGTAACTGCACGACGATCGCCACTAATAATAAATTTGTGGTGTTGAAAGCGACAAAGATGCGCAAACAGCGTTGAGGTGTATCGGCTTTCCCGGTTTCCCCGGCTTGCGGCTGACGCCTTAGCCGGGCTACCGGTTGATACCTTAGCCGGGATACCGGCCGGGTTTCCTTTCCCTAAATCGACAGCGCCAGCCGGGTACCCTGAGCGATAGCCCGCCGGGCGTCCAGCTCCAGCGCCACGTCGCAGCCGCCGATCAAATGCACCGTTTTACCCGCCGCCCGCAGCGGATCGGCCAGCTCGCTGCGGGGATCCTGACCGGCGCAGATAATCACATGATCAACGTTAAGCACCTGAGATTCGCCGCCGATCGTCACATGTAAGCCGGCATCATCGATCCGTTGATAGCTGACGCCGGGGATCATTTTGACGCCGCGGGCCAGCAGGGTAGCGCGATGGATCCAGCCGGTAGTTTTCCCCAGCCCGTCGCCGGGCTTGCTGGTTTTGCGCTGCAGCATCACGATCTGGCGCGGGCTTTTAGCCAGCTGCATCCCCTCCGGGCGCAGTCCGCCGGCGTTCTGCAGGCTGGTATCGATCCCCCATTCTGCACAGAACTCGCCGATATTCTGGCTGGTGGCAATGCCGGACTGGCTGAGGTACATGGCCGTATCAAAGCCGATCCCGCCGCAGCCGATAATCGCCACCTTCTCGCCTACCGGCGCTTTATCGCGCAGGACATCGAGGTAGCTCAGCACTTTGGGATGCTCGATCCCGGCGATATCCGGCATCCGCGGGGCGATCCCGGTGGCGAGGACGATTTCATCAAATGCCCGCAGATCCCCGGCCGTGACGTGGGTATTCAATCGCAGATCGACAGCGTGAAGATCGAGCATCTGGCGATAGTAGCGCAGGGTTTCGTAGAACTCCTCTTTGCCGGGGATCTGCTTGGCGATATTAAACTGGCCGCCAATCTCGCAATGACCATCAAAAAGGGTAACCTGATGTCCGCGCGAGGCGGCGTTAACCGCAAAGGCCAGCCCGGCAGGACCAGCGCCGACCACCGCCAGCCGCTTCGGCGTGGTCGCGGGCGCTATCGGCATCAGGGTTTCATGGCAGGCGCGCGGGTTGACCAGGCACGAGGTGACCTTGCCGGCGAAGATCCGATCGAGGCAGGCCTGGTTGCAGCCGATGCAGGTATTGATCTCTTCCGCCCGTCCGCTTTGTGCTTTGGAGAGAAATTCGCTGTCGGCGAGGAAAGGGCGGGCCATTGATACCATATCGGCGTCTCCGCGAGCCAGGATCGCTTCCGCCACATCGGGATCGTTAATCCGGTTGGTGGTGACCAGCGGGATCGACACCGCGCCTTTCAGCTTACGGGTGACCCAGCTAAAGGCGCCGCGCGGTACCGGTGTGGCGATGGTGGGAATACGCGCCTCGTGCCAGCCGATGCCGGTATTGATAATCGTTGCCCCTGCGGCCTCAATGGCTTTTGCCAGCTCGGTGACTTCCGCCAGGGTGCTGCCGCCGCTGACAAGGTCAAGCATTGACAGACGATAGATAATAATAAAGTCGTTGCCTGCGCGCTCCCGCACGGCTCTGACCACCTCTATGGCAAAACGCATGCGTCGGGCGTAGTCGCCGCCCCACTGGTCGTCGCGAAGGTTGGTGCGCGCGGCAAGAAATTCGTTAATCAGATAGCCTTCCGAGCCCATCACTTCGACGCCGTCGTACCCGGCTTCTCGCCCCAGCTGGGCGCAGCGGGCAAAATCATCGATCAGCTGTAAGATCTCTTCGTGGCTCAGTTCGTGAGGCGTAAAGGGGTTGATCGGCGCCTGCAGCGCGGAAGGGGCCACCAGCTTCGGTTGGTAGCTGTAGCGCCCGGTATGCAGGATCTGCAGGGCGATTTTGCCGCCCTCCTCGTGTACCGCGTCGGTAATATAGCGATGATGGGAGAGGTGGCTGGCGTCGTTAAGCACCGCCCCGCCCGCCATGGTGACGCCGGAAGGGGCGGGGGCAATTCCGCCGGTGACGATCAGCGCTACCCCGTGGCGGGCGCGCTCGGCGTAAAAAGCCGCCAGCCGTTGCGCGCCATCCGGGAGCTCCTCCAGGCCAGTATGCATTGAGCCCATCAACACGCGGTTTTTGAGCGTAGTGAACCCCAGCTCAAGCGGGGCGAAAAGCGACGGGTAGCGGCTCATAATCTCTTCCAGTGTAAAATTATTGTTATGTGGTCGGATGAGTTACTAATTTAGCCGCCGCGGGCAAAAAGGGAAAAGGGGAGTGCGGCGATTGTGATGGGATTCAAAGAACGGCGGAAGGTTCTCCCTTCTCCCACCGGGAAAGGGAGAAGGGCGGAATAGCGCAGGGGGCCAGTGAAGCCCGGACTGTTCTCTCTCCTGTCGGGGAGAGGCTTAGGGTGAGGGGGCAACGCGCTCGCGGCGCGCCAGACCCGGCGCCTGCCACATGGAGGTCGTCAATCCGCTGTCCACCAGACCGAGCTGCTCGGCGTACACCGACTGCCATTTGGTCATCATCTCCTGATACAGCTCCCGATGCGCGGGATTAGGCGTAAATTCCCGGTACCAGCTCACCAGTCTCTCACCCGTTGTCGCCATATCGGCGTATAGCCCGGCGCCGGTGCCGGCGGCGATCGCGCAGCCCAGCGCCGTCGCTTCGCGGACCTCCGGCACCCGCACCGGCAGACCGGTGACATCGCTGAGGATCTGGCTCCACAGCGCCCCTTTTGCACCGCCGCCGGCAAAGACCAGGCTATCAAACTGCACGCCGGAAAACTGCGAAATCTGCGCCAGGTTGCAGGCGGAGACAATCGCCGCGTTCTCTTCCAGCGCACGGAAAAGCGTGGCCTTATTGCATTTTTCCGGGTCGATGGAGAGGTTAATAAACGATGGCGCAGCGTGGTACCACTGCTTAAAGTGCATGGCGTCAGAGAAAATCGGCATCACCCCGTGGGAACCCGCCGGTACGCGGCTGGCCATCTCTTCGAGCAGGCTGTAGGCGTCAACGCCAAGCCGCTCGGCAATGAGCTTCTCTTCTGCGCAGAAAGCATCACGGAACCAGCGCATGGTCAGGCCGGTAAAAAAGCTGATGGACTCCGCCTGCGCCATGCCGGGTATGACGTGCGGGTTAACGCGAATATTCATCTCCGGGTCAGTACGGACTTCCGGCAGGTTAACCACCTGCTGCCAGAAAGTGCCGCCGAGCACCGCCGTCTGCCCGGCGCGCACCACGCCGAGACCCAGGCAGCCGAGCTGGACGTCGCCGCCGCCCATCACCACCGGCGTGCCTGCGCGCAGCCCGCTTTGCGCCGCCGCTGCGTCGGTCACCGCCCCCAGTACGCTGCCGGTCTCCTTGACCGGCGAGAGAATATCGGCCCGCAGTCCGGCCATATCCAGCAGCGCCGGGCGCCAGTCGCGGCTGAACAGGTCGAGCATGCCGGTGGTTCCGGCGTTAGAAGGGTCGACCGCCAGCTCGCCGGAGAGCTTCGCCGCCAGCCAGTCGCTGATCATGGTGATGGTCGCCGCTTTGCGGTAGATATCCGGGCGATGGTGGGCCAGCCAAAGCAGGCGCGGCATGGCGCTCAGCGCCAGGGTCTGCCCCGACACGCTGTACACTTCGGATTCAAAACGGTCGTCGTGGATCTCTTTGAGCTCCGCCACCTCGCGGCTGGCGCGAGCGTCAACGTTGGCGCAGGCCCAGATGGCCTCGCCGTTGCGGTCGTAAAGCACGATGCCTTCACGCATCGAGCAGCAGGCCACGGACTGAATATCCGCCGCAGAGAGATGGGCGGCGGCCAGCGCCTGGCGGATACACTGACAGGCCAGCTGCCAGTTGACGCTGAGATCGAACTCCATCGAGCCGGGGACATTGTCCACGCTCAGGTGCTTCCATTCGGCCTGACCGACCGCAATCTGACGGCCCTGGAGATCGAATACGACCGCCCGAACGCTGCCGGTCCCGGCATCTAACGCTAACAGGTAACTCATGACATGCGCCTCGCTCATGTTGCGCGGCGCAGGGCCATTTATGAGGCCAGCGTCAGCACCGCGCGTGCTGTTGTCTCTTCCGTTACCAGGCCATTAATCCGCTTGCCGATAAGGGCCGCGTAAATCGCCTGCGCTTTTTCTGTGCCCCCGGCGACGCCCACGATGGTCGGCAGCTGGGCCAGTTCATCAAGGGTGACGCCGAGCAGTTCCCGATGGATCTCCAGCCCTTCAACCGGTTTACCGTCGGCCTGCAGGAAATAACCTAAAATGTCGCCGACCGCGCCTTTGCGGGCGTACATCAGCTGCTCGCCTTCGCTGATGTAGCCGGAGCGCAGGATGGTGGCGTCCCGGCGCTGGTCAATGGCGCCGATACCTACCACTGCCGCATCCGCCGCCGTGGCGGCCAGGATCACATCGCGTACGCTCGATTCCCGGCGCAGGATCTCCGCTACATCCGCCGATGACACCCTCAGCGGCGCGGGGATCATGCTGACGCTACAGGCGGCATCCAGCTGGCCAATGCCGGTCATATACGGACCTACGCCGCCGGAAAGCGTCACCAGCCGAACCTGTTGGGAACCGATAAACCCGCTCAGATGCTGCAGGCAGCTCATGGTGGCTTCGCCAAAGCCCACCGCCAGCAGTTGTCCTGGCTCCAGCACGCCCATTAACGATTGCGCCGCGCCAATCCCCAGGCGGGTGTTCATCGGCGGGGTATTGAGCGCCGGCAGCACGCGGGCGATTTTCAGGCCAAAGCGCTGCTGGAGTTCGGTTTCCAGCGCCAGACAGCCCTCATAGCGCGAATTAATCTGTACGCGGATCACTCCCGACTGGCGACCTTTTTCCAGCAGGCGGGAGATTTTTAACCGCGGCAGCCCTAAACGCTCGCCGATGTCGTTCTGCGTCAGGCCGTCGTGGTAGTAACACCACGCCACCCGCGCCACCAGCTCTTCCTCGGCTAACGCCAGCCCGGCGTAGCGGCTCTCTTCCGTAATGCGTTTTTCGCTCATAAAGTGAACTCTTATAAAAATTTAGATCATATGTTCGTTATTGCGTGGTCGGAAAATGTGAGCCGACTGGCAAAACCGATCTTTCGTTGTTCGCTGGTTTTATTCAAACGATCGAAAGCATAAAACTGTGATCGTTGCACGGTTGTAAATATAGTTCACCGTCTACGCTTTTGAACATTATTAATTCAAAAAATCTTTTGTTCAAAACGAGGCGCGATGATGAAGCCACTGCTTGAAGCTCGCCAAATCTGCAAACAGTTCTCCGGCGTGACCGTGCTGAAGCATATTGATTTCACGCTGCTTTCCGGCCAGGTGCACGCGCTGATGGGCGGCAACGGCGCCGGAAAATCGACGCTGATGAAGATTATTGCCGGGGTAGAGACCCCTGACAGCGGTGAGCTCATCCTCGGCGAACGTACATTTGCGCGCCTTACTCCCGCCCAGGCCCATCAGCAGGGCGTGTATCTGGTGCCGCAGGAACCGATGTTATTCCCCAATCTGACGGTGCGGGAAAATATTCTTTTTCGTCTGCCGAAGCGGGCGGATAACGAGAACCATCTGCAGGAAAAGCTTCAGCAGCTTAATTGCCAGCTTAACCTTGAGGCGGCGGCCAGCACGCTGGAAGTGGCCGATCAGCAAATGGTGGAGATCCTGCGCGGGCTGATGCGCGACGCGCAGATCCTGATCCTCGATGAGCCCACCGCCTCATTGACGCCGGGAGAAACCGATCGCCTGTTTCGCCAGATCCGCTCTTTGCAGGCGCTCGGTGTCGGGATCGTGTTTATCTCGCACAAGCTGCCGGAGATCCGCCAGGTCGCCAGCCACGTTTCGGTGATGCGCGATGGCGCGGTGGTGCTGAGCGGGGAAACCGCGCACTACGGCGACAACCAGCTGATTGGCGCAATGACGCCGGTCAGTCGCGATCGAGCCCTGAGCGACACGCAAAAGTTGTGGCTGGCGCTGCCGGGCAATCGTCGCACTCAGGCGCAGGATTTTCCGGTGCTGCGGGTCGAAGATCTGACCGGAGAGGGCTTTATCGATCTCAATCTGGAGATCCGCGCCGGGGAGATCGTCGGCCTCGCCGGGCTGGTCGGATCCGGGCGTACCGAATTTGCTGAAACGCTCTATGGTCTGCGGCCGGCTCGCGCAGGGCGGGTGTGGCTGGAAAACCGCGATATCAGCCGCGACAGCACGCGCGCCAGGCTGGCCAGCGGGCTGGTCTATCTGCCGGAGGACAGACAGGTTTCCGGTCTGTTTCTCGATGCGCCGGTGCGCTGGAACACGGTGATGTTTAACCAGCCGTCGCTGTGGCAGCAGAACCGGCGCGAAGCGGCGGTGGTGGAGCGCTATCACCGGGCGCTGGGGATCAAAATGGCCGATGGCGATCGCCCGGTGCGCACGCTCTCCGGCGGTAACCAGCAGAAGGTACTGTTGGCGCGCTGCCTGGAGGCTAACCCGCTGCTGCTGATCGTCGATGAACCGACCCGCGGCGTGGACGTTTCCGCCCGAGCCGACATCTATCAGCTGCTGAAAAGCGTCGCCGCGCAGAACGTGGCGGTATTGATGATCTCCAGCGATCTCGACGAGTTCGTTGGCCTGGCCGATCGGGTGGTTGTAATGCATCAGGGCAGGCAGAGCGGCGAGCTGGCGCAGCAGGCGGTCAGCGTTGACCGGATGATGACCCTGGCCTTCGGAGGGCAGGCATGAAAACGTTATTAAAGAATCGCGAACTGAGCGCCTTCCTCGCCATCGTGGTGCTGTTTGCCGGGCTGGTGGCGCTCAACCCGGCTTATTTCAGCTTACAAACCCTGGGCATGATTTTCGCCAGCTCGCAAATCCTTTGCCTGCTGGCGCTGGGGGCGACGCTGGTGATGCTCACCCGCAATATTGACGTTTCGGTGGGCTCCACCGTTGGCCTGAGCGCTATCGCGACAGGCGTGGCGCTAAATAGCGGGTATGGGCTGATGACCGCCATCGCCTTTGCGCTGGCGATCGGCGCGCTGGCTGGCGCCTTTAACGGCCTGCTGGTGGTGGGGCTGCGCATCCCGGCGATTGTCGCCACTCTCGGCACCCTCGGCCTTTATCGCGGGGTGATGCTGCTGTGGACCGGCGGTAAGTGGATTGAAGGTTTGCCGAACAGCCTGAAAGCGCTGTCGGAACCGGCATTCATCGGCATTTCTCCGCTGGGCTGGCTGGTGCTGGCGCTACTGCTGGCGGGCGGCGGGATACTATCGCGTACTGCCTTTGGCCGTGATTTTTACGCCGTCGGCGATAACCTTGCCGCTGCCCGCCAGCTTGGGGTGGCGGTGAACCGCACGCGGATGCTGGCATTCACCCTTAACGGCATGCTGGCGGCCTGCGCCGGGATTGTGTTCGCCGCGCAGATTGGATTTGTGCCCAATCAGACCGGCAGCGGCCTGGAGATGAAAGCCATCGCCGCCTGCGTGCTCGGCGGGATCTCGCTGCTGGGCGGTACCGGCACGCTGCTCGGCGCTTTTCTCGGCGCCTTCTTCCTCACCCAAATCGATACCGTGCTGGTGCTGTTTCGTCTCCCGGCGTGGTGGAACGACTTCATTGCCGGCCTGGTGCTGCTCGGCGTACTGGTGCTCGACGGGCGGCTGCGTCAGGCGCTGACCCGCCATCAGCGGGCGCTGAAATACAGTCGCTTTCAGCCCGGCAATAAAGGGGGCAAGCGCGTGGCCCCGTTTCCTGAACGTAAAAATAAAGAGGTGGCGTAAATGAAGCTCAACTGGGAAAGCGCGCTGCTGGGATTACTGGTGGTGGAGATCCTGCTGTTTGGCACCCTGAATCCGCGCATGCTCGATCTCAATATGCTGCTGTTCAGCACCAGCGACTTTATCTGCATCGGCATCGTGGCGCTGCCGCTGACGCTGGTGATCATCAGCGGCGGGATTGATATTTCGCTCGGTTCCACCATCGGCCTGTGCGCCATCGCGCTGGGGGTGATGATGCAGGCGGGCTGGCCGATGAGCCTCGCGATCCCCCTGACGCTGCTGCTCGGCCTGCTGTGCGGGCTGCTGAACGCGGCGCTGATTCACTACACCGGCATTAGCCCGCTGGTGATTACCCTTGGCACCCTGTACCTCTACGGCGGCGGCGCGCTGCTGCTTTCGGGCATGGCCGGGGCGACCGGCTACGAAGGCATCGGCGGATTCCCGGATAGCTTTACCGCCTTCGCCAATCTGACCCTGTTCGGCCTGCCGATACCGCTGGTGCTGTTCGCCGTTATCACCTTTTTTTTCTGGCTGCTGGCCCACCGCGGGCGCTTTGGGCGGCACCTTTTTCTGCTCGGGCAGAACCCGCGCGCCGCGCGCTACGCCGCGCTTTCCGTTAACGGGATGCCCTACGCGCTGTATGGCCTGGTGGGCGTGGCGTCGGCGGTGGCGGCGCTGGTGATGGTCTCCTATTTCGGCTCGGCGCGCTCGGACTTAGGCCGCGACCTGCTGATGCCAGCGCTGACCGCCGCGGTGCTCGGCGGGGCCAATATCTACGGCGGTTCCGGCTCGATCGTCGGCACGGCGCTTGCCGCGCTGCTGGTGGGCTATTTACAACAAGGTTTGCAAATGGTCGGCATCCCCAACCAGGTGTCGAGCGCGCTGTCAGGGGCGCTGTTGGTTGTGGTGGTGATGGGGCGTTCGCTGAGTCTGCACCGTGAGTGGGTGCGGATGACCTGGCGGCGTCTTTCTCGCGCATAAGACAATCGGAGCATAAACATACGATGAAAACCAAACGAATCCTGCAAACGAGCGCCCTGGCGCTGGCGTTAAGCGTGGCAACCGCTCAGGCGGCGGACCGCATCGCCTTTATTCCTAAGCTGGTCGGCGTCGGCTTCTTTACCAGCGGCGGTAACGGCGCGAAAGAGGCGGGCAAAGCGCTCGGCGTGGACGTCACCTATGACGGCCCGACCGAACCGAGTGTCTCCGGCCAGGTGCAGCTGATCAACAACTTCGTCAACCAGGGCTACAACGCGATTATCGTCTCCGCCGTATCACCGGACGGCCTGTGCCCGGCGCTGAAGCGGGCGATGCAGCGCGGGGTCAAGGTTCTGACCTGGGACTCCGATACCAAACCAGAGTGCCGCAGCATCTATATCAACCAGGGGACGCCGCAGCAGCTTGGCGGCCTGCTGGTGGAGATGGCGGAAAAACAGGTGACGAAACCCACCGCCAAAGTCGCGTTTTTCTACTCCAGCCCAACGGTGACCGATCAGAACCAGTGGGTAAAAGAGGCGAAAGCCAAAATTGAAAAAGCGCATCCGCAGTGGGAAGTGGTGACCACGCAGTTTGGCTATAACGACGCCACCAAATCGCTGCAAACCGCCGAGGGGATCTTAAAAGCGTACCCGGATCTCGACGCCATTATCGCCCCGGACGCCAACGCGCTTCCGGCCGCCGCCCAGGCGGCAGAGAATCTCAAGCGCCAGGGCGTGGCGATTGTCGGCTTCAGTACCCCGAACGTGATGCGCCCCTATGTAGAGCGCGGCACGGTAAAAGCCTTCGGCCTGTGGGACGTGGTACAGCAGGGCAAGATCGCGGTTAACGTCGCCGATCGTCTGCTGAAAAAGGGCGATCTTAACGTCGGCGACAGCGTTGATGTGAAAGATCTCGGCACCCTGAAAGTCGAGCCCAACAGCGTGCAGGGTTATCAGTATGAAGCGAAAGGCAACGGCATCGTGCTGCTGCCGGAGCGGGTGGTGTTCACCAAAGAGAATATCAATAACTACGATTTCTGATGGAGGATGAGATGGCTGATTTAGACGATATCAAAGAGGGAAAAAACTTCGGCTTAGACCGTCCGCAGCAGAACACGCTCTATACGCTGAAGGGCTGTGGGTCGCTGGAGTGGGGGATGCAGTCGCGGCTGGCGCGTATCTTTAATCCGCAGAGCAATCGCACGGTGATGCTGGCTTTCGATCACGGCTATTTTCAGGGGCCGACTACCGGTCTGGAGCGTATCGATCTCTCTATCGCGCCGCTGTTCGAGGAGACCGACGTGCTGATGTGCACCCGCGGCGTACTGCGCAGTCAGGTGCCGGCCGCGACCAACAAACCGGTGGTGCTGCGCGCTTCCGGCGGCAACTCGATCCTCAGCGAACTTTCCAACGAGTGCGTGGCGGTGGCGATGGAAGATGCGCTGCGCCTGAACGTCTGCGCGGTGGCGGCGCAGGTCTATATCGGCAGCGAACATGAGCATCAGTCCATCAACAACATCATCAAGCTGGTGGACGCCGGCAACCGCTACGGTATGCCGGTGCTGGCGGTAACCGGGGTGGGTAAAGAGATGGCCCGCGACGCCCGCTACTTCTCGCTGGCCAGCCGCATTGCCGCTGAAATGGGGGCGCAGTTTGTAAAAACCTACTTTGTTGAGGAAGGCTTTGAGAAAGTGACCGCCAGCTGCCCGGTGCCGATCGTCATCGCCGGGGGCAAAAAGCTGCCGGAGCAGGAGGCGCTCGAGATGTGCTGGCGGGCGATTGACCAGGGCGCATCCGGCGTCGATATGGGGCGGAATATCTTCCAGTCCAGCGCGCCGCGCGCGATGCTGAAGGCGGTGAAAAAAGTGGTGCATGAGAACCTGAGCGCCCGCGAGGCGTATCAGTTCTGGCAGGAGGAAAAACAGGGAGAGCTGCAATGAACGTAACGCTGGTAGAAATCAATATCAAACCGGAACGGGTCGACGAGTTTCTTGAGGTATTCCGCGCCAACCACGAAGGGGCGCTGCAGGAGCCGGGCAATCTTCGCTTTGATGTCCTGCAGGACCCGGAGGTGAAGACGCGCTTTTTTATTTATGAAGCCTATAAAGATGATGAAGCGGTGTTGGCGCACAAGAAAACCCCGCACTATCTGGCCTGCGTAGAGAAGCTGGAGGCGCTGATGTCGCAGCCGCGGCAGAAACGCAGCTTTATCGGCCTGCTGCCGGAGGTGTAAGACGAGTCCTCTCCCACGGAAAGAGGGGGAAAAGAGGAGCCGTCTGTTAAATCGGGAGCCGGACCGTTCCCTCTCCCTGTGGGAGAGGGTTAGGGTGAGGGCACTAGCCTATGGTTTACGGAAAAACTCGTTATACAGCATGTACAGATGCGCCGCGCTCCAGGAGAAATTCGGCGCGCCTTGCTGAGCGCCGGTGAGCGGATTGTAGTTCTCCTGAATCGGGCCATCGGAGGTGAGTCCCCGGGCGTGTCTGAAGAAGGCGTCCGCCAGCTGCAGCGCCTCTTCGCGGTGGCCGTAGCGCTCCATCCCCTTCAGGCCGAACCAGAACTGGTCCACCCACACGCGGCCGCGCCAGTAAATATCCGCGCCAAACGCCGGATTCGTTAATGCGGCGGTACCCAGCGGTACGAACGTGTTGAACTCTTTGGCGTCCAGCATCACCGAAATGACGTCATCGGCATGCGCCTGAGTGGCCGCGCCGTTGAACAGCGGCGACCAGCCCTCCGGGCCTTTGCCGCGCTCGACGATCGGCCTACCGGCGCAGCCGTTTGCCAGCGGCTGCGCTTCAATGCGAATGTCGTAATAGAATTTGCTCTGCGGGTCGAACATGCAGGTGTTGATATAGTCGGCGAGCTTTTTCGCCAGCGCCCGGTAGCGTTTTGCCTCCTCCGGCTTACCGAGAAGGGCCGCCATCTCCGCCAGATAGTGGTTGTCGCTGTACATGTAGCTGGCCTGATCGACCGACTCCTGCAGCAGCGAATAGCCGAGCAGATTGCCGCTTTTATCCCGGTTTTCAGCAAATTTCACCGTCCAGTCGCTACGCTTGCCGCCGCCAGCGATGTACTTATCCAACTGAACTTTATCGATAAAGCCGAAAACCGCCGCGTCGTCGCGCCCCGACTCCCAGGAGGCGGCCACCTGCGCCGGGATCTCCAGGCTGTCGTAATCGCCTTTCGCCGTCACCTGCTCGTAGGTTTTCAGGCCGGAAAGCGTCCGTTCTTTATCGCCCTTTTTCACGGTAAACAGCATCGCGCCATCGGCGGTGTTGTGCGCTTTATCGCGGGTCGCGCCGTACTCCGGCACGCCGTTGCCGTTGTGGTCGCGGTTGCGCAGCCACCAGTCATGGTAGGCCACCAGCTTCGGATACATCTCCGCCAGCCAGGCTTTATCTTTCGTAACGTTATAGACTTCCATCACCGACCAGGCCGCCAGGCTCGGTTTGGTATTTCGCTCGTTCCAGTTGCTGCCGTCGCCGCCGCGTTCCGGGCTCAGGTTCCAGGCGATCAGATCCGGAATGAACCCGGCATCCTGCGGCCGCACTTTATCGTCGGCGGCAATCTGCCAAGAGAAGACGGCACGGATGTTCTCTTTCGCGATCTCCGGGTTGAAGTGGGCCATGGCGTAGGCCTGCTTCCAGGTATCCCACGGCCAGGTCTGGTTGCCTGAGAACCAGCGCCCGGTTACCGACGGCGTGACGGTGTTGTGCTTAACGGCGCCGCCCGGCGCGCGCCAGTTACCGTTAAGGGTTTCGATCGCTTTTACCGCCACCCGGGTTTGCTGCGCCGTAGCATCAGGATTGGTCAGCCCCTTTTGCAGATAGCCGTTCCAGCGCGCCTCGGAAGCGCGCAGATAGTGTGCCGGTCGCGCAAGAATATCGCGGATTTGCGCTTTCTCGAGCCGAACCTGCTCGGCGTTCAGCAGGTGCGAGTAGGTGGTATAGAGCGTGGTCGAGCCGTTGATTTGCGCGCTGCTGGTGAATCGATGGCCGTCGATTTGGGTGACCGTCGGCAGGGAGCGATGGATCTGATACTGCGATTCGCCGGAGGTCATTAAATCCGATGCGGAGCGGACTTTGCCGAAGCTGACGGTCAGGCCGTCGTGGGTCGCGCTCAGGCGGCGCTGATAGTCCGGGAAAGCCTGGTCGATGGTTTGCGTTGACTGCGGTTTCCCCTCTTTGGCGGAGAGTTTCTCCAGCAACTCGCCGTCCCAGACCAGCTTAAGCGGGCTGCTACTGGTGATTTTAGTCTCCAGTAAAGAGGTGTGCGCGCTGGCAAAGCGCAGGGTCATCTCGACCTGTACGCCGGCCGCGGAGAGCTTTTGCACCAGCGCGCCGGGCAGGCTCCAGGCCTGCAGGGTGAAGGCGACTTTTTTGCCGTTCTGGTATACCGTCAGGCGATCGAAATTGGTCGCCATAAAGTTGATGTACTCCTCAGTGAGCAGCGCGGGTCCGGGAAATCCGCCCATGGTGGCCGGACCATCAGGCAGCAGATGCCCATGCCATGCGCCCAAATCGAAAAACGGGTTGAAGCGCTGGTGGTCATCGTTATCAAAATCCTGCATCGCCTGCGGCGCGCCGCTGCGGTTGATAACATTTTTAAAGTCATCCGCGGTCAGCGCGTGGGCGGAAAAGCTTAGCAGTAGGGCGCAGGCCAGCGGCGTAAGAGTAGTGGTAATCTTCACGGTATTGATATCCCTTTTTACCAATAGAAATATTGCATCAGGAAAACCTGATCGCTCGGGTTGCCGGAGGCATTTTTCATGTAGAAGCGGCTGTCCGCAGCGGTGGCAAAACGTCCGCCGCCGTATTCGTACCAGATGCCGAACTGCATAAACGAGGTGGTTTCCTCGGCGGCGCGATCCGGGCGGTGTTTGGCGTAGCTATAGGCGGTAGAGAGATACACGCCCTTGAGCGCTTCATACATAGCGCTGGCCATAAAGCCGGTCTCCGTTCCCGGCACGTCTTTTCCCCTGGCGCGCCCGGTATGATGCCAGGCGCGGGCGGCGAGGTTGGGGGTGAGAATACCGGTCAAAAATAGCTGGCCGGTCCCATCCGTCACCTCAAGCCCATTCATCCAGGTCACCTCGTTCGCGAGATCGTACTGGATGTAGCCGTTGACCATCGCCGGGTAGGTATATTTATCGTCGTAGCGGTCGTATTTGCCGAAATGGAGCCACGCTTTGCCTTCATCGTGGTGCCCGGAGGGGGTCGCGGTCACGCTGTAGCGAAAATCTCCCGCCAGGTTCTGCACCTTGAGCGCGTACATGATATCGCGCGTATTGGGGATCACGTAGCCGAGGTCGGGCGTGAAATCGCCCCACCACTGCAGATCGTCGAGCGATGAATCCTGGCGCAGGCTGAGCATAATCTCGGTGCTGCTCTCGGTTTTATATCCGCCGTAGAAGCGGTTTATTCCACCTTCAAATCCGCCCCAGCCGTGGTCCGCTACCCAGGCATTTCCCTGACGATCGGCCTGAACCGTCCAGCCTTCGCCATAAATTAAACCAAACCAGCTGCCGTGCTTTATTTCCAGTCCGCCTTCAATATAGGTGCCATCACTATATTTATGCTTGTCCTCGCCTTCTAGATCCATATATCCGCCAACCCCCAATTCACCGTAAAAACGGTATGAGGTGACATTAAGTTCAGGCGTTTTCATGTCATCATGTTCCGCCGGATGCGCCACATCGACGGCAATAGCCGGTGTGCAAAAAGCCAGGGCGGCAAGCGCCCAGTAAATAGGCCTGTTCTTTTTCATCATTTTATTTAGAGGTATTGTGGTTTTTTATTTAAGAAAAATAGATTAAGACGCGTCAGAGGCTGGCGCTGCTTCAATTCTTTTTTCTTCCCGAGTTAAACCTTTCACGTATTTGCTGTATTTCCACCATGCAAATCCGAGGAAGATAACGATTCCGCCGACATTATAGAAAATAATCGTCAGAATATTGCCGCCGGTGGGAAAGGTTGAGGCGACGAAGCCGATAGCGAAAATAACAATCAGCATGGAGACCACCGTAATACCGGTGGTGCGGGAACCCATTTTAAAATCGCGCGGCAGATGATCGAGCTTGCGGCGCAGATTAAGGTACGCCAGCATGATAAACAGCGGCGGCAGCATCGAGGCGGCGGCGGTCATATTGATGATGGTATTCATTAAATCCTGCACGGTACTGGAGCCCATCATCGGAATTATCATTAGCGGAATCACAATCAGGAACTGGATCCACGCCGCGCGCGCCGGTACGCCGTTTTGATTGAGCTCAACGGTTTTTTTACCAAATATTCCGGGCGGGATTTCGGAGAAAAAGATTTTGACCGGCGTCGCGGTCCACATTAATAACGAACCAAACATGGCGGTAAAGGAGACCAGGCCGACAAAACGGTTGACCACGATTTCGGGCAGGCCAAACCATACCGCCATACCGTGGAAGACCTGTACCGATCCGCCGGTAAATTTCAGCTCTTTACTGCTGATAAACACGTTTATCAGTACCGAGGAAATGGAGTACAGCACGCCAATCACGATCCCGGCGAGGATAATGACCTTAACAAATGATTTCGATCCGCCTTTCACGTCATTGACGTACACCGCGACGGACTCCGCCCCGCCGGCCGCCATAAAGATCCAGGTGGTGATGCCGAGGAACGCCCAGTTAAAGTTCGGGATCATTGCATCCACGGTAATCGGATCCGCTGGTTGAATACCGCCCACCAGCGCGCCGCCGGAAAGCAGAATGTAGGAGAGCGTCAGCAGCAGCATTAACGATGAGGTGACCGAGGTGATTGGGCCCAGCATTTTTGCGCCGTTGGTGGAAACCCAGGTCGACAGGGCGAACAGCGCCATGCTCAACATCGTGGTGGCCACGGGCGTCAGAATGTACTCGTATCCGAGGAAAGCGTAGGAGGCATAAGCGATTACCCTCGGCAGCAGCGAGGTAAAAAAGAACAGATTCACGAACCAGTAGGTATAGGCGGTAATAAAGGCCCAGCGCCCCCCTAGCGAGCTTTTTACCCAGGCATAAACGCCCGCTTCGGAGTTTTTATTCAGCGAAACGAATTCCGCGATGATCAGACAGAAAGGAACAAAGTAGAGCAGGGTTGCAAGGAAGAACATCGGCGCCGACGCCAGTCCCAGCTCAATATTGTTATTGATCACGTTATTAAAACTGAAGACGGCGGCGAAGGTTAGCGATAGCAGGCCAAACTTGCCGATGGTATTACGTTTGATATCAGACATAACACATCTCCACACATTGTCCTTCAGAGAATGGCCGAAGGGGATTGTGTTGTTTGTAGGGTAGAGGCAGTTAAGTATTGTGGTTAATTTTAGTAAAATATTTAGTAAATAAAAGCGGTAAAAATGAATTGCTTTAACTCGATCACGAAAATGGTTGGGCGACAGATCATGGCTTGCGGGTAAAAAAATCCCGCCAGGGGATATACCGCTGGCGGGAGCAACGGTGGCTTATTTCACCGTATTTGCCGCTGATTTCAGGCCTGGTTGTTGGTTCTTGCGCTGTTTTTTCTCAAAGCGGGTTATCCACCACCATGCGAGTCCGGAGAAGACTGCGGTCATAAAGACGTTAATGAAGAAGGCGTTCACCAGGTCGACTCCTGGCGGGAAAGCGGAGGCGGTCATGCTGACCAGGAAAATAACGATAAGCATCGACACCACGGCCATCCCAACTTTTCTTGAACCCATGCGGAAGTCGCGCGGCGTGTCGTCATGTTTCCAGCGGAAAACAAAGTAGGCGGCCATGATAAACAGCGGCGGTAGCATTGCGGTCCCGGCGGTCAGGTTGATGGCGGTGTTCATCATTTGCTGAACGCTGGCGGAGCCGAAACCATTCACGATGAGCATCAGAAAGACGAAGACAAATTGCCACCAGGCGGCGCGCACCGGCACGCCGTGGACGTTCAGCTCGGTGGTTTTTTTGCCATAGATGCCGGCAGGAATTTCCGAGAAGTGAATTTTTACCGGTGCGGCGGTCCACATCATCATGCTGCCGAAAATGGCGATAAACAGAATGATGCCGACGAAGCGGCCCATCAGCGCTTCGGAAATATGGAAATAAGCGCCGAGACCGGTGAAAATTTCCACCATACCGGCTGCATAGGTCAGGTCTTCCCGTGCCACAAAGACGTTGACCAGCAGAGAACCCAGCGCATACATGCCGCCAATCAGGATCCCGGCGGTGATGATGACTTTAATAAACGATTTCTGGCCGCCTTTAGTATCGTTCAGATATGCGGCAACGGTTTCAGCCCCGCCAGCCGCCTGGAAGATCCAGCACATAATCCCCAGCGTCGCCCAGTTGATGGTAGGCGCCATGGCGTGCAGCGTAATCGGCTGCGCGGGGACATGGCCCGCGCCCAGCGCGGTAATAGCACCGACCACGTAAATCGCAAAGAGCGCGAAGACGCCATAAGCCACACATTCGGAGATTTTCCCCAGCCAGGTCGCGCCTTTGGTGGAAATGTGGGTGGCCATGGCGAACAGAACGATAGAGATCAGCGAAGTGACCATCGGCGAGAAGGGAATGGCGTAACCCATAATGGCGTACGAGGCGTAGGCCACCACGTTCGGCAGCAGCGACAGGAAAAAGAACAGGTTCACAAACCAGTACAGGAACGAGCCGAGATAGGCCGCGCGGGTACCTAAAGGCTGCTTCAGCCAGGCGTACATACCTGATTCGGAATTTTTATTTGCTGACACGAATTCGGCGATGATAAAGACAAACGGAATAAAATAGACCACCGTGGCAAACAGAAAGATAGGGGCGGAACTGAGCCCTAACTCTATGTTATTATTAACGATATTTCGTACGTTAAATACGGCGGCAAACGCCATCGACAGTAGGGCGAACTTCCCTATTTTGGCACGAACTGATTCGGACATAAGTCCTCCGGAAAATGATCTGGCCCGCATTGAGGGCTGGGACCGGGAAGGCCAACGAGTCGATCCGCTGGCCTCACCTTGCGTAACGCGGGCTTACTTATTCAGGAAGTAGCCGTCTTCGATAGTCACTCTGAGCACCACCTTTTTGACCGGCGAGTCACAGATAAAGCGATAAGCTTCGTGGGTATCGCAAATCACCATTTGTCCTTCATGGACCTGCACGGTTTCACCAATGCCTTTCAAATATTCACGGTCAGTTTCATCGCGATAGCAGGCGACGGTCTGCAGCTGCTCTTTAGCGGCAAACTCAATTTTTTGCTGACCCTGGAGGTAGTAATGCACCTCGAAATAGCGGCGGTTGCCAACGAACAACGCATCCGTGGTGCTGTCGCTTGCCACGCGATAGGAGAGCGAATCGCCTATCGAATGGGCAACTCCAGGCCGGATATTATCGACATTATTGATAGCTTCTACGCAGCGCTGCCATTTACGTCCACTGTGATAAATTTGCTTAAATTGTTCTAAATTATCGAGAATTCTCATTTTTCAGCCTCGCTGTATGAATCGGAGGAAAAGAAACCGGCGCCAAAGCTATGATTCGCCAGCGTCTGCGAGGAAGCGCTCCCGCCTTCCAGCGGCAGCAGCGTAAAGCCATAGTTGAACGGTTTGAGCCACACCCGCCAGCTATCCAGCACCTCGCTCCCCCAGGAGTTAGAGCCCAGGCCGAGCAGTTGGGCGTCGATATTCAGGGTGATGTCATCGCTGCGACGCAGTTCGTTACAGTGCTGCGCGGCGTGCAGATTCTCCGCCGTATAGTGCCAGGCGCTGATATTGAGCGGATCGCGCGGGACCACCATCAGGCCGCTGCCGTGACGGTCGGTAAACGCGGCCCAGCGGACGTGCTGGCGGTTGCCGTTGTTCTGCGGGAACGGGTAGTTCACGAACATGTCGTCCACGGTGGTGCGCCAGACATCAATGATGTTGCTCTGCTGGCTGTCGGCGTAGTTTTCACCGGGACCGCGACCGTAGTAATTCACCTGTTCAAACTGACCGTTAATGCCCAGCATAAAACCGATGCACGGCACGATATGCGGATAGTCGCCATAACGTTCCCCCGCAAGCTCAACGTTAATATGGCCCTGCGGGGTAATCTGCCAGCGATAGGTACAACGCATGCCAAAATCGAAAACCGGCGGAGCGATAATGCTGCGGGTGGTGATAATCACCGTGTCTCCACGCTGTTCGGCGCTGAATTCACGCAGATGCTCCTGCATAATTTGCAGGTGACTGGGCTGCCACAGCCCCTCATATTCCTGCTTGTGGTTATCAATCATCGGCTTGAAGAAGTTAATCTTCGGCTCACGGGTCACCTGGTCTACGCCGTTCACCTGCCATTCGCTCAGTTTGCCGCTGACTTTAGAGAAGACCACGCGGAAGTTATGCCCGGTGATGTTGTAGCTCAGTCGTTCATCAACTATCTGTAGCGGGGTTGCGCTGGCATTCATCAGCGGCGATTTCGTTGCCGTCTGTTCTTTTAGCTGGAACTGGTAAACGGCGATCGGATGGTTGGCCTCGCTATACGGCGTGCGCGAGTCTTTGGTCACCAGGATGTTGAGGAAGGTTTCGCGATCGTCCAGTTCTGGCAGGTCAATGGTGATATCGCGGCTGCTGTTTGCCGCAAGATCGCGCACCTTAAGCTGCTGGCTGGCAAGCGTAGCCCCTTCGGCGCGAACTTCCACGCGCAGGGTATAGTCATCCAGCGTCGAGAACCAGAGCTTATTATCGATGCGCAGTTCGCCGCGGGCGATGTCGGTCGCCTGAACTTTTACCGGGGCGATAACCTGTTTGTACTCTCTGAGGCCGGGCCCAGGCGTCTGGTCGGAGAAAATCAGACCGTCAAGACAGAAGTTGTAGTTATTAGGATAGTCCCCGTAGTCGCCGCCGAATTTGTACCAAACCGCGCCGCTGTCATCGGTGGCCTGAATCCCGTGATCGCACCACTCCCAGACGTAGTGGCCCTGAATACTGTCGTGTTGATAGAACACGTTCTGGTATTCGCTCAGCCCGCCGGGACCGTTGCCCATCGCATGGGCGTATTCGCAGATAATTCGCGGCTTGGCATGCGGATATTCCCCGAATTCATTCATCAGCGGCACGCGGGTATACATGGTGGAGATGATATCCACCACCTCCGCGTCGCGATCCTCTTCGTAATGCACCAGACGGGTATCGTCGATCGCTTTAGCGGCGTGATACATCGCCCGAATGTTGCAGCCGTAGCCGGACTCGTTACCCAGCGACCAGATAATGATCGACGGATGGTTTTTCTGCGCGTGAATGTGGCGCACGATTCGTTCGACGTATATATGCTCCCATGCCGGATCATCGGTGATGGCGCTCAGATTGCCGACGTTGGCGAAGCCGTGGGATTCGACATCGGTTTCCGCCATCACGAACAGACCGTAAATGTCGCACATCTCATAGAAACGCGGGTCATTGGGGTAGTGGGCGGTGCGTACCGAGTTGATATTGTGCTGCTTCATCAGCAGCAGATCTTTCTCAACGCGGTCCATCCCTACGGCGCGCCCCTTCAGATGGTCGTTGTCGTGGCGGTTAACGCCATGCAGCATCACGTAGCGGTTATTGATGTAGAACAGGCCGTTGCGCACTTTGATATCGCGAAAACCGACGCGCTGCGGGATAACTTCGATAATCTCTCCGGCGGCGTTTTTCAGCGTCATCACCAGGTGATAGAGATAAGGATTTTCCGCCGACCACTGCTGCGGCGCCTTCACGTCGATCGCAAAGTTGACGTTCAGCTGCTGGCTGATGCTCAGGCGCGGCGTTACGCCTTCATACAGCGCCTTTTCGCCGTCGAACAGCGCGTATTCCAGTGTGGCTGCGCCCGGCTGCGCGGCGAGATTTTCCAGCACCAGCTGGCAGGAGAGGGTGGCGTCGACGTAGTCATCGTTAAAATCGGTGCGCAGAGTGAAGTCCTGGACGTGAAGCGGGTTTTTGCCCACCAGATACACGTCACGGAAGATACCCGCCGACCACCACATATCCTGATCTTCTATATAGGTGGAGTCCGCCCACTGCATGACGCGCACGCAAAGCAGGTTGTCGCCGTTTTTTACCGCGTGACTAATATCAAACTCCGCCGTCAGGCGGCTGCCTTTGCTGAAACCGATGTACTGACCGTTAACGTAAATTTCAAAATAGGTCTCGACGCCATCAAATTTAATCAGGGTCTGCTGGTCCTGCCAGCCCTCGCTGAGGGTAAAGATGCGCTGATAGGCGCCGGTAGGGTTGTCGGTCGGCACGTAGGGAACGTCAATCGGGAAGGGAAAGCCTTCGTCGGTGTACTGTAGCTGGCCGTGTCCTTCCATCTGCCACATTCCCGGTACGGTAATCGGCCCCCAGTCGCTCATGTATTGCGAGGTGAACGCTTCCGGCACCCGCAGCGGGTTGTTAAAGAAGCAGAATTTCCACTGTCCGCTAAGGGACAAAAAGCGGCTGCTGGTTTCACGGGCGAAGGTTCGCGCCTGGGCCTGCGAATCGTAAGAGAAGAAATAGGCGCGCGGAGGCAGCCGGTTTTCATGAGTGAGTTGAAGATTTTCCCAGCGATTCATATCGCCTCCCTGAACGGACTAAACGGATAGAAAGTATTTTAGTAAAAGTTTTACTAAATTAAACCGTCGGGAGTGATTTACTTTAACTCGATCACAAAATGAGCGGGTTGGCCGCCAGCGGTCAGGATGGGGAAAAGGTGCAGAGGATGGGGGATGGAGGAAAATCCCGGAGGCGGCGCGCTGCGCCTGTCCGGGCTACCGTTTGGCAGACGGCGGTGAA
>NZ_BCZK01000024.1 GCF_001598695.1 Klebsiella oxytoca NBRC 105695
CATTGCCAGGCATCAAACAAGTAAAAAGCCCATCCGTTAGGATGGGCTTTTTGCGTTTTCGCTCCTGCGTAAATATCCTTTTTCCTGGCTGGTAATGGCAATTTATCCGTTTGACGTTATCTGAGGGGAGGGGCTTTGCCCGGCCTTTAGTCGCGGGTGATACCTACCGTTAAGCATCGCGGAACTTACCTTCGGGGAAGCGGTACCGGATAACCCTCCGGTACCTTTTATGGCAGAGAAGAGAAGGCGTTAACGGGTTAAAGCTACAATACCGAGCGTCAGGCCAGCTACCGCGGCTGCGCCGCCGGCAATCGCGCCAGCGGTTTCCCAGTTATCCTGAGTTGTTCCTTTCACACAAGTATTGGTATGGACGAGTCTACCTTCAGAGTCATAAACCGGTACGCACGGAGAGTCATGTGCACAGCCGGCAAGTAGCGTAGCCAGCAATGCCACTATAATAAATTTGTTCATGATGTTACCTCTAAATAATCCGCTTCGCTGTAGTGGCGAACCCACGTACATACGGAACAGCTTATTTTATCATCAGAAATATAGTTGGCCGCCAGAGTAAATAATCTCAATTTATGACTAACGTAAATATTATTAAGAAAGACAGATGATCATGAGTAAATAATGTGGGTTGCGGGGCGAGGGTAGGTTAAAGAATAATAAATATATTTAATATCAGTGAGATAGGTATTTATTTTTCAGGCAAGAAAAAAGGCACCGGATGGGTGCCCTGGAAAGAATATTTAGTCTATGTGCCTGGTAAAGCGCCGCCTTACTACCACAAAGAAGACCGGGACAAAGAATATAGCCAGCAATGTTGCCGTCAACATTCCGCCCATAACTCCGGTACCTACTGCATTTTGAGCTCCGCTGCCTGCGCCATGGCTAATAACCAGAGGCAGAACACCCAAAATAAAAGCAAGGGAAGTCATCAGGATAGGACGTAGACGCATACGGGATGCTTCCAGTGTGGCTTCGATAATGCCCTTGCCTTCTTTATCCATCAGGTCTTTGGCAAACTCAACGATAAGAATCGCGTTTTTCGCAGAGAGGCCAATAGTGGTTAATAAACCTACCTGGAAATAAACGTCATTATTAAGCCCGCGTAACGACGCCGCGAGTAATGCTCCAACAACGCCTAATGGTACGACGAGCATGACAGAGAAGGGAATCGACCAGCTTTCATAAAGCGCCGCAAGACACAGAAAGACGACAATCAGCGAAATGGCATACAGGGCTGGCGCCTGATTACCCGATAAACGTTCTTGATAGGACATTCCCGTCCAGTCGTAACCAATACCGGCAGGAAGCTTGCTGGCTAGCTGTTCCATTAAAATCATCGCATCACCGGTACTTTTCCCCGGCGCCGCTTCCCCCAAAACTTCCATAGAGGGTAAACCATTGTAGCGCTCCAGGCGCGGTGAACCATAAACCCAGCGCGAGGTCACGAATGCGGAGAACGGGACCATCTCGCCGTTCGCGCTGCGAACGTACATATTATTGATATCGCTCGGCAGCATACGGAATTTAGCATCGGCCTGAACGTAGACTTTTTTCACGCGTCCATGGTCAATAAAGTCGTTAACGTAGTAGCCCCCTAGCGCCGCGGAAATGGTCTCATTGATATCGGATAGCGAAATACCCAGAGCCTGAGCTTTCTCCTGATCGACATCAAGCTTGAATTGCGGCGTGTCTTCGAGCCCGTTGGGGCGAACGCGTACCAGCTGGTCAGGGTATTCTCTCACCATACCCAGAAGTTGATTACGGGCCTGGGTTAATGCGCTATGGCCCAGGTTACCCTGATCGATAAGCTCAAAATCAAAACCGGTAGCCGTACCCAGCTCGATAATTGCCGGCAGGTTGAAAGGAAAGACCATAGCATCTTTAATCTGACTAAAGGCAACGGTAGCCCGTTTGATGATTGCCTCAACGCCATTCTCTGCGCCGCTGCGCTCTTCCCATGGCTTCAGGCTGACAAACGCCATACCGGAGTTTTGGCCCTGGCCGCTAAAGCTAAAGCCGTTAACGGTAAAGACGCTTTCAACGTTCGCCTTCTCTTTATGCAGATAGTAATCGGTAACCGTATCAAGAACCTTCTGCGTGCGTTCCTGCGTTGCGCCTGAAGGGAGCTGGATCATGGTCATAAATACCCCCTGATCCTCATCCGGCAAGAAAGAGGTGGGCAGGCGCATAAACAATACCGCCATACCCACAACGATTAGCAAATAGATGATCAGATAGCGCCCGGTACAGCGCAGGATCCCACTCACGCTGTTGGTGTAGTGATTTACGCTACGATCGAATTTCGCATTAAACCAGCCAAAAAATCCTTTTTTCTCATGATGATCGGCTGATGCGGGTTTCAGTAAGGTGGCACAAAGCGCGGGGGTCAGGATCAGCGCCACCAGTACGGACAGCGCCATCGCGGAGACGATGGTGATAGAAAACTGCCGATAAATCGCCCCCGTAGAGCCGCCAAAGAAGGCCATCGGGACAAACACCGCCGATAGCACCATGGCAATACCCACCAATGCCCCCTGGATTTGCGACATCGACTTTTCCGTCGCCTCTTTTGGGGAGAGCTTCTCTTCTACCATCACGCGTTCGACGTTTTCCACTACCACGATAGCATCGTCGACCAGCAGGCCTATTGCCAGCACCATGCCAAACATCGTTAGCGTATTGATGGAGTAACCGAATGTTGCCAGCACGGCAAAGGTGCCAAGCAGAACGACCGGAACTGCGATAGTGGGGATCAGAGTAGCCCGGATATTCTGTAAGAACAGATACATCACAAGGAAGACGAGGATGATGGCTTCAAATAGCGTCTTCACCACCTCGTGGATAGAGATTTTCACAAACGGCGTGGTGTCGTAAGGATAGACGACCTTCATCCCCTGTGGGAAGTACGGCTGCAGTTCGAGTTCGGCAAGCTTCGCTTTTATCGCCGCGGCGGTATCAAGGGCATTAGCGCCGGTCGCAAGTTTAATTCCCAGGCCTGAAGCTGGCTTGCCATTGATTCTTGCGACGACGTTATAGTTTTCTCCGCCCAGCTCAATGCGTGCCACATCTTTCAGATGCACGACTGACCCGTCGGCGTTCACTCGCAGAGTTACTTTGCCAAATTCTGCGGGGTCCTTCAATCGCGTCTGGGCAATGATGGATGCATTTAGCTGCTGGCCTTTAAGGGCCGGAGTGCCGCCAAGCTGCCCTGCAGCAATCTGATCGTTTTGGATTTTAAGCTGGTTAATGACGTCAACAGGCGTCAAATTGTACTTATTCAGCAGGTTTCCATCCAGCCAGATGCGCATTGCATACTGTGCGCCGAAGAGCTGTACATCACCCACGCCGTTAAGGCGGCTGATGGTATCTTTGACGTTCGAGGCCACATAGTCAGAGATATCATCCTGAGTGGTGCTGGGGTTATCGGAGATGAAACCAGCGACCATTAAGAAGCTACTGCTTGATTTCTCGACGCTAATCCCCTGCTGCTGTACTTCCTGAGGCAGTAGCGGCGTTGCCAGCTGGAGTTTATTCTGTACCTGAACTTGCGCAATATCCGGATCCGTACCCGAGGTAAAGGTCAGCGTAATGGTCACGCCGCCGGCGGAATCGCTGGTTGAGGACATATACATCAGGTTATCAATGCCGTTCATGTTCTGTTCGATAACCTGAGTCACCGTATCCTGTACGGTTTGGGCATCCGCGCCAGGGTAGGTGGCGGAGATAGCGACCGCAGGCGGTGCGATGGTCGGGTATTGTGCTATCGGGAGCTGCATAATCGCGAGGCCGCCGGCAATCATCATGATGATTGCCAGCACCCAGGCGAAAACCGGGCGATGGATAAAAAACTTAGACATAGGGATTCGTACCTTATTGCGCGACAGTCGTCGCGGTATCCTCTTCGGCCTTCACCGTGACGCCGGGACGCACTTTCTGCAGACCGCTGACAATGACCTTTTCACCGGCTTTCAGACCGCTCGTGATTAACCACTTATCGCCAATCGCCTGCGAGGCGGTGACTGGCCGCGTTTCAACCTGGTTTTTGTCATTGACGAGCATCACGCTGGCATCACCGCGCGGCGTACGGGTTACCCCCTGCTGAGGAACGAGAATAGCGTCTGGTGAAATACCTTCGTCGATGCGAGCGCGAACAAACATTCCTGGCAGCAGAGTATGCTGTGGGTTGGGGAAGATTGCGCGCAGCGTAATAGAGCCGGTGCTCTCATCTACCGTAACATCGGAGAACTGCAGGGTGCCCCGCAGCGCATAAGGTTGACCGTTTTCCATAATCAGCTGCACGCTTTTAGTGCCACTGCCCTGCTGCAGACTCTCCTGCTTCAGGCGCATGAAATCATTACTGGACTCGGTAACATCAACATAAATAGGATCGAGCTGCTGTATCGTCGCCATTGCATCAGCCTGACCATTTGTCACCAGTGCGCCTTCGGTTACGCTGGATTTGCCGATGCGACCGCCGATAGGTGAAGTCACTTTGGTGTACGCCAAATCAATGCGCGCGCTTTCAACGGCGGCTTTTGTTGCGATAACATCGGCATCCGCCTGGCGGGCCGTCGCTACTGCCTGATCGTATTCCTGCTGACTGATATATTTTGTGCCGAGAAGAGGCGCATAACGTTTGACCGTTAAATGGGCGATAGCCGCTGCGGCCTCTGCTTTCGCTTCATCACCCTTTGCGCTGTTATAAGCTGCCTGATAGGTCGCCGGATCGATTTGATAGAGAGACTGTCCAGCGGCGACATCGCTACCTTCGACAAAGTTACGATGCAGGATAATGCCGCTAACCTGCGGGCGAACTTCCGCTACGCGGTAAGCTGATGTCCGGCCAGGTAGCTCCGTGGTCACGGACAGCGGCGCGCTGTTCACCACATAAACGGAGACCTGAGGTATCTGCGCATGCGGTTGCCGATCGCCTGAATCATCACAGCCGCTGAGCAGGAGGGCCGGGATGATGAGGCTGGATAAAAGTGTAACCCTGACGTGACGTGTCATTGCTGTTCCTTATAGATTTTGAGCCAGGCTTGGCCACGAATCTGTGCAAGAAATAATGAATTAAAATGCGGTTTGGTATCCTACAAATAAAAAACGGTGGATGTAAGAAATAGTTATTTTTTAGCCATCAGCAAGGCACGCAAAAACAAAATATCGGTGATTATGTTTTGAGAATGATCTCAATTTAAAATTTGCTTACACTGATATTTAATCGGTGAATAAATTTCTTTTAATTATTCTTGTGGTGTATTTATTTGCATTTCACTTGAGATTTAACTTATCTGTATTTTTGCTAAACAATATTCATTGTCAGATGTTAGGTTTATACGTATTCACTTATTTCCCACACTCTTAATCTGGCGTAGAGCGGAGCACCGTATGCCTAGAAGAACGAAAGAAGATGCGTTAAAGACGCGGCAGCTTTTGATTGAGTCAGCCATTCAACAGTTTGCCCTACGCGGCGTGACCGGTACAACGTTAGCCGATATCGCTGATGCTGCTGGCGTGACGCGGGGAGCAGTCTACTGGCACTTTTCCAGCAAAGCGGAACTCTTTAATGAAATGTGGCAACAGCAGCTTCCGTTACGTGATCTGCTTAAACATGAATTTACCTCTTCACATGCTCAGGACCCGCTCAGCAGGCTACGAGAAAAATTTATTATCGGTCTGCAATATATCGCCATTAATCCCCGTCAACGTGCGCTAATGCAAATTCTGTATCAGAAGTGTGAGTTTTCCAGCGAGATGATATCCGAGGCTGAGATTCGCAAAAAAATTGGTTTTAGCTATCCCGTTATTCGCAGTGTTTTACAGCTCTGCATTCGTAACGGATTATTACCAGAGGAAACCAACGTTGAAATTTCATTAATTGTATTACATAGCGCATTTGTCGGTATTATTAAAAACTGGCTCGTAGAGCCCGGAAAATTCGACCTGTATCATCAGGCTCCCGCTTTGGTTGATAATATTATGTCGGTCCTTTGCGGAACCCGCGGGCTACAGGCGATAGTCAATCATTAAAACGGATGCAATAAAAAAGGCGCTTCCCCATGCCGAAGAGCGCCTTTTATATCAAACACTTAACTGATTAGTATCAGTTCATGCCGTATTTTTTCAGCTTTTTACGCAGAGTACCACGGTTGATGCCCATCATCAGGGCAGCACGGGTCTGGTTACCGCGGGTGTATTGCATCACCATGTCCAACAGGGGCTGTTCTACTTCAGCCAGTACCAGCTCATACAGGTCATTAACATCCTGACCGTTCAGTTGAGCAAAATAGTTCTTCAGTGCCTGTTTAACCGAGTCACGCAGGGGCTTTTGAGTTACCTGATCCTGAGAGTTAACGGTAGAAACGGTCAGTACGTCAGAATTTACGCGTTGTTCGAACATAGTTCTGTCAGCTCTTTATTTCTATTACGCAAAATTTTCGAAGTATGCCTCCAACGCCTCCAGCTGTTCGCTGGAATCTTCTATGGCGTTGAATGTGCGCCGAAACTGGTCATCTGGAGCGTGTTCCTGCAGATACCAGGATACGTGTTTGCGTGCGATTCGGTACCCTTTTGCGTGGCCGTAAAAGCCATGCAGTTCCCGAACGTGTGCACAAAGCAAGCGCTTAACCTCTGCCAGGGGCAGCGGGGGCAGCAGCTCTCCAGTGTCCAGATAGTGCTGGATTTCCCGAAAGATCCAGGGTCTTCCCTGAGCCGCACGGCCTATCATAAGGGCATCAGCCCCCGTATAGTCGAGCACGGCTCTGGCTTTAAGCGGGTCAGTAATGTCGCCATTCGCGATAACCGGAATGGAAACTTTCTGCTTAACTGCCCGAATACTGTCGTACTCAGCGTCTCCGTTAAACAAGCAGGCGCGGGTGCGTCCGTGAATAGTCAGAGCCTGAATGCCACATTCTTCAGCCAGTTGGGCAATTTCTACACAGTTACGGTGTTCCGGTTCCCAACCGGTGCGAATCTTGAGAGTTACGGGAACGTCCACTGCTTTGACGACCGCCGTCAGGATCGACTTCACCTGGTCGGGGTACTGCAAGAGGGCTGAACCTGCAAGCTTACGATTCACTTTTTTAGCCGGACACCCCATATTGATATCAATAATTTGGGCGCCGCTTTCCACGTTAATACGGGCGGCTGCAGCCATCTCTTCCGGCACGCTGCCGGCGATTTGCACGGTACGAATACCGGGCTCATCAACGTGCACCATCCGTAAGCGGGACTTGTCGCTCTCCCAGACCTGCGGGTTGGAGGACATCATCTCGGATACGGTCAACCCTGCTCCCATCTCGTAACACAGCGTCCGGAATGGTCTGTCAGTAATGCCAGCCATAGGCGCTGCGATAAGTCGATTTCTGAGCTGGTAGTGTCCGATGCGCATGAGTTAAGAAATGACCATACTGTGACTGCAAGGCGGCGTATATTACGCATTTTTTGCACGAGATGAAAGGCCAAACTTTGAGCAATCCACTGAGGTGGATCAAAGAATCGCCGTCCAGGTCGGCGCTCATGAATAATTAGCTTTATAAATCATTGCATTAAAAATATGTGATGAATTTATCTACACATATATTTTTGCATAACTTCTCATTTTTTCTTCCCGGGCCGGGGTGTGGACAAGATAATCTGCTGAATTAATCAGCAAATTATCTTGGCTTTATGTGAGTTAGCTCTCATTTCAGAACATGATCGTGAAGCGTATCTGATGTTTACTCAATGACGACGCGACCATTCAGCGGCTGCACCGGACGATTGTTATCGTGATGCATGGTATGGCTAAATTTTGCCAGCTGCGCGGCAGACAACGTTAGCGGATGCTTAAGGACAATCCAGGTTACCCCTTCAGAGCAGGGCGGAGTAGTCAGAGAGCCGCTGAATCGCCAGTATGTCTTGTCCGCAGGAAGCAGGGCGTTGAGGTCCATTTGCGTGCTGATCTTCGCATTCTGCTCCGCTTTTTCCGGCATAGTGGCCCACAGTTTGTTCAGCTCGCTATTTTCCGCCCCCTGGTCAAACATCACCGCTACGACAGTGATGGCTCCTTGAGCGTTGGTATGGACCAGGTGCATCTCCATCGCATAGTGCTTACCGTGAACGGTATTTTCGCTCGGGGCATGGAAATGGAACTGCTGAAGGGTAAATGGCGTACCGTCAATTGTAATGGTGTCCGCTGTGGTAGTTTTTAACCCGGCCTGAATGGTGTGACCATTGTTGATGAGCGTAATTGGGCCATCAATATAGTGGGTTTCCAACGGTGACAGGTGCGCTTTGAACGTGGTATCGATGTTGATGGGAGATTGGTTCATGCCGCTCTGGCAGGTTTTGTACTCTTCACTGAGCGCTCCCCAGTGCTCCGGCGAACCTTCGCCTTCATAGCCCCAATGGGAAGCAAAAACCGTAATGGGCATCATGCTTAACACCAACAATGCCGCCTTGCCTAAAGATGTTTTCATATAATTCGTCCAATGAATAAGATGATGATTTTATTGGTAACTACAATATGTTACCGCATCATCTTATTCTTATTGGGCGAATGATTTTGTACAGAAAACGCGAAAAGTTGTGGCCTGCGATGAGGCCACAAGGAGAGATTACTTTTTAATACCGGTAATCCGGCACCACTCCTCTTTCTCCACGACGGGATCGAGATTAAAGAGGTCGGCGTATGCCTCACAAACGCTTTCCGCCTGGCTGGCAAGGATGCCGGAAAGCCCCAGCAGACCGCCTGTAACCGGCAGCACGCTGATAAGCGGAGCTAGCTCGCGTAATGGGCCAGCCAGAATGTTTGCGACCACGACATCGGCTTTCATCGCCTCTGGCTGATCTTTAGGCAGATACAGTTCCAGGCGTTCAGAGACCCCGTTGCGCTCGGCGTTATCGCGGCTGGCCTGAATCGCCTGCGGATCGATATCAATACCAATCGCTTTCGCTGCGCCCAGCTTTAAGGCCGCAATGGCCAGAATGCCTGAGCCGCAGCCAAAATCGATGATCGTTTTGCCTGCGAGATCGAGTCCATCCAGCCATTCGAGGCACATTGCCGTTGTGGGATGCGTACCGGTACCAAACGCCAGGCCCGGATCGAGCATCACGTTAACGGCGTTTTCATCCGGCACATCCCGCCAGCTCGGGCAGATCCACAGGCGTTTACCGAAGCACATAGGGTGGAAGTTATCCATCCATTCGCGCTCCCAGTCTTTATCTTCCAGTTGTTCGATTTTATGCACGAAACCGGCGCCCAGCAGCGGATGCTGCTCCAGAATCGCGACCACTTCTTGCATGTCTGTTTCAGCGTCAAACAGGCCGATAACATCAGTATCGCCCCACAGACGGGTCTCGCCCGGCAGAGGTTCGAATACCGGCGTGTCGTGCGTATCCTGGAAAGTAATGGAAACGGAACCCGCTTCCATCAGCGCATCGCTCAGTTCTTCCGCGTTCGCGCCGGTAGTGTTCAGTTTCAGTTGGATCCATGGCATGGCAAAACTCTTTATTTATCAGTAGTCAATACGGCGGCTTGCGGGGCGGAGGTTCCGAAGCGGTTTCCGACCAGGAAAGCCAATAAGCTTAACAGTAACGAGGGCACTATCGGATGGAAGCCCAGGTACTGAAGATTAAAAGTGGCGAGTATGGCATAGAGTACGCCGCCGACGATCATCGCGCTCAATGCGCCTTTCGCGTTCGCTCGTTCCCAGTACAGGCCCAGCACCAGCGGCCATAAGAACACGGCCTCCAGGCCGCCGAACGCCAGCAGGTTGAGCCAGATAATCATCTCAGGCGGACGCCAGGCTGCCAGCAGCAGTAAAGCGCCCAACAGCAGGGTGATCGTTGCCGACATCCGCTTCAACCGGGTTTCATTTGTTATCTGCTCGGGGCGCAGATTCAGATACAGATCTTTAATGATCGTAGCGGAACTTTGCAGCAGTTGAGCGTTGATCGTCGACATAATGGCGGCCATTGGCGCAGCGAGGAAGATCCCGGCGGCAAATGGCGGCAATACTTTCACCATGAGGGTAGGGATGACCAGATCCGGCACCGTCAGATCCGGGATCACCGCGCGGCCGAGCGCTCCGGCAAGGTGCATACCAAACATCAGGATCGCGACGACTACTGTGCCAATGATAATTCCCCGGTGAACCGCTTTGCTGTCTTTATAGGAGATGCAGCGAACGGCGGTGTGCGGAAGGCCAATCACCCCGAAGCAGACCAGCACCCAAAAAGAGGTCATAAAGGTGGGAGAAAGAATATCATCAGCCCCCTGCGGAGAGACCAGCTTAGGATCGATAGTTTGCAGCGTTTCTACCGCATTATGTAGCCCGCCAGCCGCATGCACGACGCCAACCAGCAGAACAATCGTTCCTATCAGCATTACCATCCCCTGGAGGGTGTCATTGAGGACGCTGGCACGAAAACCGCCGAACGCGGTATAAAGTGCGATACTGACGCCAAAAATCAGCAGGCCGGTTTCGTAGGGGATGCCCGCCGCGGTTTCCAGCAGGCGCGCCCCGCCGATGAACTGCACCGTCATTGCCCCAACAAAAGCAACCAGTAGGCTCAGGCTCGCGAGCCAGACCAGCAGGCGGCTTTGATAGCGGGCAAAGAGCATATCGTTCAGCGTTACGGCATTATAACGTCGCGCCAGAATGGCGAATTTCTTACCCAAAATTCCCAGCGAGAGCCAGATAGCAGGAAGCTGGATCATCGCCAGCAGTACCCAGCCGAGACCATATTTATAGGCCGCGCCGGGGCCGCCTATAAACGAGCTTGCGCTGATATAGGTAGCCGTAAGCGTCATGGCTAATACAATGCCGCCCATCGAGCGGCTACCGAGGAAATACTCGTTCAGGAAGGAACCCGTTACGCGCTTACGCATCGCATAGATGGAGAGAGCAAACACCACCAGCAGGTAGGCGACAAGCGGCAGTATGACTTCAAGCTGCATCGTCATCCTCCAGAGGAATATCGCGATAAATCAGTTTTACCATTGCCCAGCACAGCAGGATAAACACCAGCGGTACCAGCAGGCAGGCCATTTCAAACCAGTGCGGCAGGCCGGTTATGCCAATACCGACGCCCGGCAAATAGGCGGCAGCCAGCCAGGCCGCAAGATAAAGAAGGGTTAGCCACAGCGCCCAGCGCGCCTCTTTATGGGCCTGAACAAAACGTTTGTCCATTTTTTGTCCCTTGAGGATGAAGAAAGCGGGGATTGTACCGCATGGAAAAGCGGAGAGGAGAGAAAAAGAAAAAAGGCCGGATTATCCGGCCTTTTGCAGCAGTAAGAGAATTACTTCTCCTGCAATCCGAGTTTTTTCTCCAGATAGTGGATATTGGTGCCACCATTCTGGAAATGTTCGTCGTTCATGATGCGGATCTGCAGATCTACGTTGGTTTTGATGCCATCGATAATCAGCTCCTGCAGCGCATTTTTCATGCGGGCAATCGCGACATCACGGTTTTCACCATAGCAGATCAGCTTGCCGATCATTGAGTCATAGTACGGAGGTACGGTGTAGCCTGCGTAGATATGAGACTCCCAGCGTACGCCAAAACCGCCCGGCGCGTGGAAGCGGGTAATTTTACCCGGGCTCGGCAGGAAGGTGTTCGGGTCTTCAGCATTGATACGGCATTCCACCGCATGGCCTTTAACCATAACTTCTTCCTGCTTGATGGACAGCGGCTGACCAGCAGCGATGCGCAGCTGTTCTTTAATCAGATCGACGCCGGTGATCATCTCGGTTACCGGGTGTTCTACCTGAATACGGGTATTCATTTCGATGAAATAGAACTCGCCGTTTTCGAACAGGAACTCAAAAGTACCCGCCCCGCGATAGCCGATATCGACACACGCTTTGGAGCAACGCTCGCCGATATAGCGACGCAGTTCCGGAGTAATGCCCGGCGCCGGTGCCTCTTCGACGACCTTCTGGTGACGACGCTGCATGGAGCAGTCGCGCTCAGCCAGATAGATAGCGTTGCCCTGACCGTCAGCCAGTACCTGGATCTCGATGTGGCGAGGATTCTCCAGGTATTTCTCCATATACACCATGTCGTTGTTAAAAGCGGCTTTTGCTTCCGCTTTGGTCATGGAGATGGATTGAGCCAGCTCAGCATCGCTGCGCACGACGCGCATACCGCGACCGCCGCCGCCGCCGGAGGCTTTGATAATCACCGGGTAGCCAATGCGTTTGGCATGGGCGCGGTTAACGTCCATATCTTCACCCAGCGGGCCGTCAGAGCCCGGTACGGTTGGAACGCCCGCTTTCTTCATTGCGGTAATGGCAGAGACTTTGTCGCCCATCAGGCGGATAGTGTCTGCTTTCGGACCGATAAAGATAAAGCCGGAACGCTCAACCTGCTCAGCGAAGTTAGCGTTTTCGGACAGAAAACCATAACCCGGGTGAATAGCCACCGCGCCGGTGATTTCAGCTGCGCTAATGATAGCCGGGATATTGAGGTAACTTTTTACGGACGGAGCCGGGCCAATACAGACCGTCTCATCCGCTAACAATACGTGTTTTAAATCGCGATCCGCCGTTGAGTGCACAGCAACGGTCTTGATGCCCAGTTCTTTACAGGCACGCAGGATACGCAATGCAATCTCGCCGCGGTTGGCGATAACAATTTTATCCAGCATGTTCGCCTCGTTATTCGATGACGACCAGTGGCTCGTCAAATTCTACCGGTTGACCACTTTCGACCAGAATGGCTTTCACCACGCCGGATTTATCGGCTTCGATCTGGTTCATCATTTTCATGGCTTCAACGATGCACAGGGTATCGCCCGCGTTAACTTTCTGACCGATTTCGATGAAGGCTTTCGCGTCCGGGCTCGGGGTGCGGTAGAAAGTACCAACCATTGGGGAACGTACGATGTGACCACTGATTTCCGCTGCCGCAGGGGCTTCCATTGCTGGAGTGGCCGCAGTTGCGACTGCGTTAGACAGAGCCGGCTGTTGCTGCATCATCGGTGCGGCATAAGCCTGTTGCATCACCGGGAAACCTGCGTTTGGCGCGGCACGGCTAATGCGTACCGACTCTTCGCCTTCAGAAATTTCCAGTTCGGAGATACCTGATTCTTCAACCAGCTCGATCAGTTTTTTAATCTTACGAATATCCATGAGTGGGTTCCGTACTCTTTGTTTAGTGTGATTGTGACAGGCGTGTTAGCACCGTCTGTAAAGCATATGAATTACTGCTGATTCATGACGCCGCCATTGGGCATAAGTCGACAGGTTACGCTCCGGCTGCCCGAAAGCAAAAAGCGAAACTTACCGGCCAACATGCGGCCATCTTCTGCCATTCTCGGGTAAAAAACAAAATATACCTTCGATACGCGATTGTCACCTTTTCGGGACTCAAAAAGCCCGTAAGGAAAACCAAAGTCGCACATTATAACGATTTCGTAGCATTTGGCAGCTAAATACTGGTCTTATCAGGGAAGATTATCAACCGCTATCGTGTAAAGTGGGGCGGTTGATAAAAGAACTGCGGGAAACTGCACATATCCGGAATCAGCGCCACCACTGGCGAAACTTCTTGTATCGCCATGCTAAAAGCAGCAGTGCCAGCAGCGCATAAATGATCGGCTGCGGGGATAAAATCTTCACCGACCACAGGTAGTGAATCGGCGCAAGGATCGCGACAACATAGACGAAGTTATGCAATGTTTGCCAACGGCGGCCTAATTTCCGCTGCATCGCCTGGGTGGAGGTCGCCGCCAGCGCCAGCAGAATCAGCCAGCTGAGTAAACCCAGCGTCAGGTAAGGCCTGCTGATAACTTCTGAACCCAAAAGCGCCAGATTGTTAATCCCGAGTTCGAGCAGCGTATAGCTGGTTAAATGCAGCGTTGCCCAGGCAAAGCACCATAAGCCAAGTAAGCGCCGGGTGCGTATCAATAACGGCTGTTTAGCGTAGCGCGCTAGCGGCGAAACAAGCAAGGTAGCCAGCAGGAATTTAAGAGCCATCCTACCGGTAAAGTGCTGAATATCCTTTGCCGGGTCGGCGCTGAAATAGCCCTGCTGCCCGGCCCAGAACAGCCAGACAACGGGCAAAAAGCCAGCCAGATGGAGAAGCACTTTCAGCCAGGTTATCTGCTTTACATTCAGGCGCACTAGTAGTTCTCCCGCAAATTCAGGCCCCGATAGAGCGACGCCACTTCTTCGGCATAGCCGTTGAACAGCAGCGTTGGCTGGCGTTTAACGTCGAGTACGCCGCCGGCGCCGATAAAACGCTCAGTCGCCTGCGACCAGCGGGGATGATCGACATGCGGATTAACGTTGGCGTAGAAGCCATACTCTTCGGGCCCGGCCAGATTCCAGGTGGTGGGCGGACGCTCACGGGTGAGCTCAATACTGACGATGGACTTAATCCCTTTGAAGCCGTACTTCCAGGGCACGGTGAGCCGAACCGGCGCACCGTTCTGCGGGGGCAGCGCCTTGCCATACACGCCCACGCTGAGCAGCGTCAGAGGATGCATTGCTTCATCGAGCCGCAGTCCTTCAACGTAGGGATACGCCAGACCGCCGCCGATAAAACGGTCCTTTTGACCCGGCATCTGCTCAGGAGCATAAAGCGTTTTAAATGCAACGTAGCGAGCATTGCTGGTGGGTTCGACCAGCGACAGCAGCTTATGGAGCGGGAAACCGACCCACGGAACCACCATCGACCAGGCTTCTACGCAGCGCATTCGATAAATTCGTTCTTCCAGCGGGAATCGGCTGGTCAGGTCGTCATGATCGAGCGTGAGCGGTTTTGCCACTTCGCCACCGATCGTCAGCGTCCAGGGATCGGTGCGCAGGCTGCCGGCATTCGCCGCCGGATCGGCTTTATCCAGACCGAACTCATAAAAGTTGTTGTAACCAGCAACTTTATCCTCCGGCGTGAGCGGCAGGTTATTTTGCCATTGCGCCGGTTTTTCGAACGTTAGCGCTTTGCCCGCCGGCGCCGGCGGGCGATCGTTGCCTTTAAACCAATCCAGCAGATCGGCTTGCGCGGAGGGGGTAAGGGAAAGGGCGGTCGCGCTGATGCCCAGCATTTTCAGGACCTGGCGACGTTGCAGCATAAAAACGGATTCTGCCGTAACGTCGGCTTCTGTCAGTTTTTTGGGTTTCATAGCATCCTCCGTCATGCGTTTTTTCTAAGCATGACGGAGGCGAGGCGTTATTGCGAATATGTCACGAAAAATTGCAGATTAGGCGATTTTAACCAGCGTGCGGCCCTGAATCTTATTGGTCATAATCTTTTCAGCAAACTCAGGGGCTTCGGCGAGGGTGATTTCGGTTGCGCTGTGCGCATAGAACGATTCCGGCAGATCGCGAACCAGCCTTTGCCAGGCTTCAGCCCGGCGGGCGGGCGGGGTCATCACCGAGTCAACGCCCTGCAGGCGTACATTGCGCAGAATAAACGGCATCACGGTGGTCGGCAGCGCAAATCCGCCAGCGAGGCCGCAGGCTGCAACGCAGCCGCCGTAGTTCATTTGCGCCAGTACTTTTGCCAGTACTTTATCGCCAACCGTGTCAACAGCGCCGGCCCACAGCTGCTTTTCCAGCGGGCGGGTTTCGGCGAACTCATCTCGGCCAAGGATGCGCTGCGCGCCGAGGGCTTTCAAATATTCATGGGTGCTTTCGCGCCCGGAAACCGCCGCTACCTTGTACCCCAGCTGATGCAGCAAAGCGACTGCGGTGCTGCCGACGCCGCCGCTGGCCCCGGTAACTACAATTTCGCCATCTTCAGGACGAATTCCGGCATCTTCCAGCGCCATCACGCACAGCATGGCGGTGAAGCCCGCGGTACCAATGGTCATGGCTTTACGCCCATTCAGTCCTTGAGGCATTGCTACCAGCCAGTCGCCTTTAACGCGAGCGCGTTCCGCCAGACCGCCCCAGTGGTTTTCGCCAACGCCCCATCCGGTGAGCAGCACCTGCTGGCCCGCATGAAAGCGAGGATCTTCGCTGCTGTGGACCGAACCGGCAAAATCGATGCCAGGAATCATCGGAAAGTTGCGGATGATTTTTCCTTTACCGGTGATCGCCAGCGCATCTTTATAGTTGAGGCTGGACCACTCGATATCCACTGTCACATCGCCCTGCGGCAGCTGGCTGGCGTCAATGGTTTGCACCGAAGAGAGAGTTTTGCCATCCTGCTGTTCTAAGATTAAAGCCTGCATGCGCCGGTCCTCGTAGGTTGGATGATTGGAAAAATTTTTCTGCAGACTATACTCGCTAACGGCATTATTACACCGATGTAACGCAATAAATTGCCAGATACGCCAGCTTTGGTAGTATGCGTCGCTCTTTAGAAAGTTAGTGCTTACTTTAGTTTAGGCGCCAGCACTGGAGCCCGGATGTTTATCGGGCACTCATTCACTCGCGGAGTTAACACAGGGATGCGATTAACGACGAAATTCTCAGCCTTTGTCACGTTACTCACCAGCCTGACTATCTTTGTCACGCTGATTGGCGCTTCGCTGAGTTTTTATAACGGTATTCAGCTAAAAATGACCAACCGCGTTCAGGCGGTGGCAACGATGCTGGATAACCGCCTGGTCTCTATATCTTTTGACCAGTTAGAACCGCAGATGGATGAGCTGATGACGCCGGTCGAAGTCGTGCACGTTGATTTTCAGCTTAATGGCAAATCAGTCTATAGCCATTCCCGCAACGATAACTATCGTCCGTTAGGCAGCAGCAATCAGTTCCGTAGTATCACCGTGCCGTCGCTCAAGCACCCGGGCATGGTTATCCATCTGGTTTATCTGGATCCGATGGCCAATTATTTCCGTTCGCTGCACGTTACCGCGCCGCTTTCCATCGCCATTGGTTTCATGGTGCTGATTATCTTTTTTTCCGTCCGCTGGATCCGTCGTCAGCTGGCGGGCCAGGAGCTACTGGAGCTTCGCTCTGTGCGTATTCTTAACGGCGAACGCGGCCCGCAGGTGCGCGGGTCGGTACACGAATGGCCAGTCAACACCAGCAGTGCGTTAGATACGCTGCTATCAGAACTGCAGTTTGCCAGCGATCAGCGAAGCCGCATGGATACCCTGATTCGTTCTTACGTTGCGCAGGATTCAAAAACCGGACTCAGTAACCGATTGTTCTTTGATAATCAGCTGTCGACGCTGCTTGAAGATCAGGAGAAGGTGGGGTCGTACGGTATTGTTATGATGATCCGCCTGCCGGATTTCGACCTGCTGCGCGATAACTGGGGGCGTACAGCGACTGAAGAGCATTACTTTACGCTGATCAACATGCTTTCCACCTTTATTATGCGTTATCCCGGCGCGCTGCTGGCCCGCTATCACCGAAGCGATTTTGCCGTTCTGCTCCCTCATCGCACGTTAAAAGAGGCGGATAGCATCGCCGGATTGCTATTGAAGGCTATGGATGCCCTGCCGCCAACGCGAATTCTCGATCGTGACGACATGATGCATATCGGGATCTGCGCCTTCCGTAGCGGACAAACGGCAGCCCAGGTGATGGAGCATGCGGAAGCGGCAACGCGCAATGCGGTATTGCAGGGTAGCAACAGCTGGGCCGTCTACGATGACTCTCTCCCGGAAAAGGGACGCGGCAACGTCCGCTGGCGCACGCTTATCGAGCAAATGCTCAGCCGCGGCGGACCGCGTCTCTACCAAAAACCTGCCGTAACGCGTGACGGTCGCGTACACCACCGCGAGCTAATGTGTCGTCTTTACGATGGCAAGGAAGAAGTTATCGCGGCGGAATATATGCCGATGGTACTGCAGTTCGGTCTGGCGGAAGAGTATGACCGCCTGCAAATCACCCGGTTGCTGCCGTTTTTAGGCTTCTGGCCGGAAGAAAATCTCGCGCTACAGGTGACGGTTGAGTCATTAATTCGCCCCCGCTTCCAGCGCTGGCTGCGCGATACTTTGATGCAATGCGAAAAATCGCAACGTCGGCGTATTATTTTTGAACTTGCAGAGGCGGATGTTTGTCAATATATCGGCCGCCTGCAGCCGGTTATGCGGTTGGTTAATGCTTTAGGTGTTCGAGTTGCCGTAGTTCAGGCTGGTCTGACGCTGGTTGGAACCAGCTGGATTAAGCAGCTCGACGTTGAGGTTATCAAGCTGCATTCGGGGTTATCGCGCAATATAGAAAAACGCAGTGAGAATCAGCTGCTGGTGCAGAGTCTGGTGGAAGCCTGTAAGGGGATGCCGGTTCAGGTTTTCGCAACCGGCGTGCTCAGCCGTAGCGAGTGGCAGGTGCTGTCTCAATGCGGTGTCACCGGCGGTCAGGGGGAATTTTTTGCCGCCTCACAGCCACTTGACACAAATGTGAAAAAATATTCGCAAAGATACTCTGTTTGATCTGCCGTTTAGCGTGATTTCACGTAGAATAATGCGCGCCATAGTGATGGGGGTGTGCTTGTCTACCTGCCGGATTGTCGCAATGTAAATGCCAGTGAATGACCTTTGACAGGTTGCAGATTCAAGCGCGGAGCGCTGCTGAAGATTTCGGCATCGGACGGACTCAGTCAAATTTGTAACAAAGGTAACGAACTGCACTAATTTTCACCGCAGCAGATGATTTTTGCGCCTTGTCGCTGCTGCGCGTGGTTGGTAAAGTAAGCGGATTTTGTTTTCCGCCCCAGCTTTCAGGATTATCCCTTAGTATGTTAAAAAAATTTCGTGGCATGTTTTCCAATGACCTGTCCATTGACCTGGGTACCGCGAATACCCTGATTTATGTAAAAGGACAAGGCATCGTATTGAATGAGCCTTCCGTGGTGGCCATTCGTCAGGATCGTGCCGGATCGCCGAAAAGCGTCGCAGCGGTGGGTCATGAAGCGAAGCAGATGCTTGGGCGTACACCGGGCAACATTGCAGCTATTCGCCCAATGAAAGACGGCGTTATTGCCGACTTCTTCGTTACCGAAAAAATGCTTCAGCACTTTATTAAACAGGTGCACAGCAACAGCTTTATGCGTCCGAGCCCGCGCGTGCTGGTGTGCGTGCCGGTTGGCGCGACTCAGGTTGAACGTCGCGCGATTCGTGAATCCGCACAGGGCGCTGGCGCCCGTGAAGTTTTCCTGATTGAAGAGCCGATGGCGGCTGCGATCGGCGCAGGCCTGCCGGTCTCCGAGGCAACCGGTTCGATGGTTGTGGATATCGGTGGCGGGACGACTGAAGTGGCGGTCATCTCCCTGAACGGCGTGGTCTACTCCTCTTCCGTACGTATCGGCGGCGACCGTTTTGACGAAGCGGTGATTAATTATGTGCGTCGTAACTATGGCTCCCTGATCGGCGAAGCGACCGCAGAACGTATCAAACACGAGATCGGTTCCGCTTATCCGGGTGATGAAGTTCGCGAAATCGAAGTTCGCGGGCGCAACCTTGCTGAAGGCGTACCACGCGGCTTTACGCTGAATTCCAATGAAATCCTCGAAGCGCTGCAGGAGCCGCTGACCGGCATCGTTAGCGCGGTGATGGTCGCGCTGGAGCAGTGCCCGCCGGAACTGGCTTCCGATATCTCCGAACGCGGTATGGTTCTGACCGGCGGCGGCGCGCTGCTGCGCAACCTTGACCGCCTGTTAATGGAAGAGACAGGAATTCCTGTCGTAGTTGCAGAAGATCCACTGACCTGCGTCGCTCGTGGCGGCGGCAAGGCACTGGAAATGATCGATATGCACGGCGGCGACTTGTTCAGCGAAGAGTAGTCAGCCTGAGATCCGGGTAGCTGGCTTACGGCTGCCCCGGTCTTAACTGACACGAGAATACGCATAGCCTATGAAGCCAATTTTTAGCCGTGGCCCGTCGCTACAGATTCGCCTTATTCTGGCGGTTTTGGTGGCGCTTGGCGTGATAATCGCCGACAGCCGCCTGGGTACGTTCAGCCAGATTCGAACGTACATGGATACTGCCGTCAGCCCTTTCTACTTTGTCTCTAATGGTCCCCGGGAACTGCTGGATAGCGTTTCGCAAACGCTGGCCACCCGCGACCAGCTCGAACTGGAAAACCGCGCGCTGCGCCAGGAACTGCTGTTAAAAAACAGCGATCTATTGATGCTGGGTCAGTATAAACAGGAGAACGCGCGTCTGCGCGAGCTGCTGGGCTCTCCGCTGCGTCAGGACGAGCAAAAAATGGTGACCCAGGTCATCTCAACGGTTAACGACCCATACAGCGATCAGGTTGTTATCGATAAAGGCAGCGTTAACGGCGTATATGAAGGTCAACCGGTCATCAGCGATAAAGGCGTCGTCGGCCAGGTGGTCGCGGTGGCGAAGCTGACCAGCCGCGTGCTGCTGATTTGCGATGCCACTCATGCGTTACCGATTCAGGTGCTGCGTAACGATATTCGCGTGATTGCGGCAGGCAACGGTTGTACTGACGATCTGCAGCTGGAACATCTGCCGGCCAATACTGATATTCGCGTCGGCGACGTCCTTGTGACTTCGGGGCTCGGCGGCCGCTTCCCGGAAGGGTATCCGGTGGGCGTGGTCTCTTCCGTTAAGCTGGATACGCAGCGCGCGTACACGGTGATTCAGGCCCGTCCGACCGCCGGTCTGCAGCGCTTGCGCTATCTGCTGCTGCTGTGGGGCGCCGATCGCAACGGAGCTAATCCCATGACGCCGGAAGAGGTTCATCGCGTAGCGAACGAGCGCCTGATGCAGATGATGCCGCAGGTTCTGCCTGCGCCGGATGCGATGGGGCCGCAGATGCCGGCGCCAGCAACCGGTATGCCACAGCAGCCTCTGCCTGCAGGGGGGCAATAGTGGCAAGCTACCGTAGCCAGGGACGCTGGGTTATCTGGCTCTCGTTCCTTATTGCACTCTTGTTGCAGATTATGCCCTGGCCGGCGGACATTAGCGTTTACCGGCCAAACTGGGTATTTCTCATCCTGTTGTACTGGATTCTTGCGTTGCCCCATCGGGTTAACGTCGGCACAGGCTTTGTGATGGGCGCAATCCTCGATCTCATTAGCGGTTCGACGCTTGGCGTTCGCGCACTATCATTAAGTATTGTGGCTTATCTGGTTGCGCTGAAATATCAGCTGTTCCGCAATCTGGCGCTCTGGCAACAGGCGCTGGTGGTAGTCATGTTATCCCTCGCCGTGGATATCATTGTTTTCTGGGCAGAGTTTTTAGTGATCAACGTCTCTTTCCGCCCGGAAGTGTTCTGGAGTAGTGTAGTAAACGGTGTGCTCTGGCCATGGATTTTCCTGCTAATGCGTAAAGTGCGTCAGCAGTTTGCGGTGCAATAAGGTTGATATGACGACTCTGTATCTGGCTTCAGGCTCTCCCCGTCGGCAGGAACTGCTGACTCAGCTCGGTCTCTCTTTTGAACGCGTGATTCCCGGTATTGAGGAACAGCGCCGTCCCCAGGAGAGCGCGCAGCAGTATGTTGTACGTCTGGCGCGTGAGAAGGCTCAGGCTGGAGTGGCGTTAGCGCCGCTTGATCTCCCCGTACTGGGAGCGGATACCATTGTCATCCTTAATGGTGAAGTGCTGGAGAAGCCGCGCGATGCCGGCCACGCCGCCGAAATGCTGCGTATGCTTTCCGGGAAAACCCATCAGGTGATGACCGCCGTGGCCCTGGCCGATAAGCAGCAGACGTTGGATTGCCTGGTGGTCACGGAGGTCACTTTCCGTGTGCTCTCAGTACAGGATATCGCCGATTATGTTGCCAGCGGCGAACCTTTAGATAAAGCAGGTGCATACGGTATTCAGGGGTTGGGTGGCTGTTTTGTCAGGAAGATAAACGGCAGCTATCACGCCGTAGTGGGCTTACCGCTGGTGGAGACGTATGAGTTGCTGAGTAACTTTAACTCACTGCGTGAAGAAAAGGGATAAAGATGACTGCTGAATTATTAGTTAACGTAACGCCATCGGAAACGCGCGTCGCTTATATTGATGGCGGTATTCTTCAGGAAATTCATATTGAGCGTGAAGCGCGACGCGGAATAGTAGGCAATATCTACAAAGGTCGTGTCAGTCGGGTGCTGCCGGGAATGCAGGCGGCTTTTGTAGATATTGGCCTCGATAAAGCCGCGTTTCTGCACGCTTCCGATATTATGCCGCACACCGAATGCGTGGCAGGCGAAGAGCAAAAACAGTTCACCGTTCGCGATATTTCCGAACTGGTGCGTCAGGGGCAGGATTTAATGGTGCAGGTGGTGAAAGACCCGCTGGGTACCAAAGGCGCCCGTCTCACCACCGATATCACCATTCCTTCTCGCTATCTGGTCTTTATGCCAGGCGCTTCGCACGTCGGCGTCTCTCAGCGTATTGAAAGCGAAGCGGAACGTGAGCGCCTGAAAAAAGTGGTGTCTGAATACTGTGACGAACAGGGCGGTTTCATTATTCGTACCGCGGCTGAAGGGGTACATGAGCAGGAGATGGCCGCAGATGCCGCCTACCTCAAGCGCGTCTGGACAAAAGTCATGGAGCGCAAAAAGCGCCAGCAGACGCGTTATCAACTGTACGGTGAACTGGCCCTGGCGCAGCGCGTGCTACGTGATTTCGCCGATGCGCATCTTGACCGTATTCGCGTAGACTCCCGTCTGACCTACGAATCGCTGCTTGAGTTTACCGCCGAATATATTCCGGAGATGACCAGCAAGCTGGAGCACTACAGCGGCCGCCAGCCGATTTTCGATCTCTTTGACGTGGAAAACGAAATCCAGCGCGCGCTGGAGCGTAAAGTTGAACTGAAATCAGGCGGTTATCTGATCATCGACCAGACGGAAGCGATGACTACCGTCGATATCAATACCGGAGCATTCGTCGGTCACCGTAATCTTGACGATACTATTTTTAATACCAATATTGAGGCGACCCAGGCCATTGCCCGTCAGCTGCGTCTGCGCAATCTTGGCGGTATTATCATCATTGATTTCATTGATATGAATAATGAGGATCACCGTCGGCGGGTGCTGCATTCGCTGGAACAGGCGCTGAGCAAGGATCGGGTAAAAACCAGCATAAACGGCTTCTCTCAGCTTGGGCTGGTGGAGATGACCCGCAAGCGCACCCGCGAAAGTGTGGAGCACGTGCTGTGCAATGAGTGCCCGACCTGCCACGGCCGCGGCACGGTGAAAACGGTAGAAACGGTGTGCTACGAAATCATGCGTGAAATCGTGCGCGTACACCACGCCTACGATTCCGACCGATTCCTGGTCTATGCTTCTCCTGCGGTAGCGGAAACTCTGAAAGGGGAAGAGTCGCATGCGCTGGCGGAAGTCGAGATCTTTGTCGGTAAGCAGGTCAAAGTACAAATTGAACCGCTCTATAATCAAGAGCAGTTTGATGTAGTTATGATGTAATCATCCGTTTTGCCTGGCTCACTTCAGGACAGGGGCAGGTAAAAGGATGGCGCGTAAAAGGCTGACAAGGAGAGATGCGTGAGGCGACTGCCCGGGATTTTACTGCTCACCGCGGCAACAGTGATTGTTGTCGTCGCACTGCTGGTGAGCGGTCTGCGTCTCGTACTGCCGCAGTTGAACAGTTGGCGTCCGCAGGTGCTGGAAAAAGTATCGGCGATGGCCGGCGTACCGGTCGATGCCTCACAAATTACCGCCAGCTGGCAGACGTTTGGCCCGACGCTTGATGTCCGTGATATCAAGGCAGGCCTGAGCGACGGCGGTGAGCTTTCCGTCAAACGCGTCACTCTGGCGCTCGACGTATGGCAAAGTCTGCTGCATATGCGCTGGCAGTTTCGCGACCTGACCTTCTGGCAGCTACAGGTTCATACCAACACGCCGATCCAAACCAATAACAGCGGCGAAGGTCTGAAAACTGACCGCATCAGCGATCTTTTCCTCCGCCAGTTCGATCACTTTACCCTTCGCGATAGTCATCTGAGCTTCCTGACGATTTCCGGTCAGCGGGCAGAACTTACGATTCCGCAGCTTACCTGGCTGAACGGTAAAAATCGCCATCGCGCGGAAGGACAGCTTAGCCTCAGCAGCCTGACCGGCCAGCATGGCGTGATGCAGGTGCGAATGGATCTGCGCGACGAAGACGGTTTGCTCAATAAGGGGCGTGTCTGGCTTCAGGCCGATGATATCGACGTTAAGCCCTGGCTTGGACGCTGGATGCAGGACAACATCGCCCTACAGAGCGCGAAGTTTAGCCTGGAAGGCTGGATGACTATCGATAAAGGCGATGTCGCCAGTGGCGATGTGTGGCTGAAAAAAGGCGGCGCCAGCTGGCAGGGCGATAAAGATAAGCATCATCTGTCGGTCGATAATCTGACCGCGCACATCTATCGCGATAACCACAGCTGGGGCTTTCGCATCCCGGACACGCGTATCTCCATGGATGATAAACCCTGGCCGCGCGGCGCGCTGGCGATGGCGTGGATACCTGCCCAGGATGTCGGCGGAACAAATGCTCAACGCAGCGATGAGCTGCGCATACGCGCCAGCAACCTTAATCTTAGCGGCCTGACCGGGCTGCAGCCGATGGCGGATAAACTGGCGCCGTCGCTGGGTGAAATCTGGCGTACAACGCAGCCGGATGGCAAGATCAATCTTCTGGCGCTCGATATTCCTCTCCAGATGGCGGAGAAAACGCGTTTCAAAGCGGACTGGAGCGACATGTCCTGGAAGCAGTGGAAGCTGTTGCCCGGCGCGGAGCATTTTTCCGGCAGCATTGCCGGGAGCGTGGAGAACGGTATCCTGCATGCCAGCATAAAGCAGGCAAAAATGCCTTATGAGACGGTATTTCGCGCGCCGCTGGAGATCGCTAAAGGCGATGCGACGCTCAGTTGGATAAAGAACGACAAAGGTTTTATGCTCGACGGTCGCGATATTGACGTGCAGGCTACCGGCGTTCGCGCCCGCGGCGGCTTCCGCTATCTGCAACCGCAGGGTGATGAACCCTGGCTCGGTATTCTGGCCGGTATCAGTACCAATGATGGCGGTCAGGCATGGCGCTACTTCCCTGAAAATCTGATGGGTAAAGAGCTGGTGGATTATCTTAGCGGGGCGATTAAAGGCGGCCAGGCCACCGACGCCACGCTGGCTTACGGCGGTAATCCCCATCTGTTCCCTTACAAGCACAATGAAGGTCAGTTTCAGGTCTCGGTACCGCTAAAAAACGCCACCTTCGCCTTTCAGCCTGACTGGCCAGCGCTCACCGGCCTGAATATCGATCTTAACTTTATCAATGACGGGCTGTGGATGAAGGCCGATAAGGCGATGCTCGGCAAAGTGACGGCCAGTAATCTGGACGCGGTGATACCGGACTACTCGCGAGAAAAACTGCTGATTGATGCCGATGTTAACGGCCCGGGTAAAGAGGTTGGTCCTTACTTTAACGAGACGCCGTTGAAAGAGACGCTGGGCGCGGCGCTGGACGAGCTTCAGTTGGATGGGGATGTGAGCGCTCGCTTACATTTGAACATCCCGCTGGACGGCGAGATGACCACCGCCAAAGGCGACGTCCAGCTGAAGAATAATAGTCTGTTTATCAAGCCTATCGATACCACGCTGCAAAACCTGAGCGGTAAATTCAGCTTTGTAAACGGCGATCTGAAAAGCGAACCGATGAGCGCGACCTGGTTTAATCAGCCGCTGAACGTTGATTTCTCGACCACCGAGGGCGAGAAAGCGTTCCTGGTTAACGTCGGGATGAACGCCAACTGGGAGCCTGCGCGTACCGGTCTGTTGCCGAAAGCGCTGGAGAACAGCCTGAGCGGCAGCGTGCCCTGGGACGGTAAAGTGGCGATTGAGCTTCCGTACCGCGGCAGCGCAAATTATAAAGTCGATATTAACGGTGAGCTGAAAAACGTAAGTAGTCACTTACCTGCTCCGGTTGATAAGCAGGCCGGTGAGCCTTTACCGGTAAAAATTAAGGTTGATGGCGGATTAAGCAGCTTTAATTTGACCGGCTCCATGGGGACGAAGAATCACATTAATAGCCGCTGGCTGCTGGGCAATAAGCTCACACTAGATCGCGCGATTTTAACTTCTGACAGTAAAGCCGTATCTCCGCTGCCTGCGCAGTCAGGCGTCGAGCTGAATATGCCGCCGATGGATGGCGCGCAGTGGCTGGCGCTGTTCCAGCGCGGTGCGGCAACTGACGTCAGCAGTAGTATTGTCTTCCCGCAGCAGGTCACGCTGCGTACGCCGACGTTAACGATGGCGGGTCAGAGCTGGAATAACGTCAGCCTGGTCTCCCGGCCCGATGCAGGTGGAACGAAGATTGAAGCTCAGGGGCGTGAAGTCAACGCTACCCTGACGATGCGCAAAAATGCCCCGTGGCTGGCGGCCATTCGCTACCTCTATTACAACCCAACTTCGGCGAAAAGCAGCGGGACGGAAAATAGCAGCGCTCCGCTGACCGAGACAAAAGTAGATTTCCACGGCTGGCCCGATCTCCAGCTTCGCTGCGCAGAGTGCTGGCTGTGGGGGCAAAAATATGGTCGTATCGACGGCGATTTTACGATCAGCGGCGATACCCTGACCCTGGCGAACGGGCTGGTGGATACCGGTTTTGGCCGTCTGACGAGCGATGGCGTATGGGTTAGCGCCCCGAGCGGCGTACGGACCTCATTAAAAGGTAAGCTGCACGGGAATAAAACCGATGATTTTGTAAACTTCTTCGGCGTGTCCACACCGGTAAAAGGATCGTCGTTCGATATTGATTACGATCTACACTGGCGCGCGCCGCCGTGGCAGCCGGACGTTGCTTCGCTTAACGGCATTCTTAAAAGCCGTCTCGGGAAGGGAGAGTTTACCGATATCAGCACCGGACACGCCGGCCAGCTTCTGCGCCTGCTGAGCGTTGATGCGCTGCTGCGCAAGCTGCGCTTCGACTTTAGCGATACGTTCAGCGAAGGGTTCTACTTCGATTCGATTCGCAGCACGGCATGGATTAAAGACGGCGTTCTGCATACCGATGATACCCTGGTCGATGGTCTGGAAGCGGATATCGCAATGAAAGGCTCGGTGGATCTTGTTCGCCGCCAGCTGGATATGCAGGCCGTGGTTGCGCCGGAAATCTCCGCGACCGTAGGCGTTGCGGCGGCCTTTGCCGTTAACCCGATAATCGGTGCTGCGGTCTTTGCCGCCAGTAAGGTGCTGGGACCGCTATGGAATAAGGTCTCTATTTTGCGCTATCGCATCACCGGTCCTATCGATCAGCCGCAAATTAACGAAGTGCTGCGCCAGGCGCGGAGCGACAAAAAGCAATGATTTGACGATTGCGGGGAATTACCGCACTCTCAATAGATAGCGTTTTTTATTTCCGCCCGAGAGGCGGCAACAAACGAGTAGCATAACGATGAGTCTGAACCTGGTAAGTGAACAATTACTGTCGGCAAACGGCCTGAATCATCAGGATCTGTTTACCATTCTTGGCCAGCTGGCCGAGCGTCGTCTGGATTACGGCGATCTCTATTTTCAGTCGAGCTATCACGAGTCCTGGGTTCTGGAAGACAGCATCATAAAAGATGGTTCGTACAATATCGACCAGGGCGTCGGCGTTCGCGCGGTGAGCGGGGAAAAAACCGGCTTTGCGTACGCTGATCAGATTAGCCGGCTGGCGCTGGAACAGAGCGCGCAGGCGGCACGCACCATCGTGCGCGATCGCGGTGATGGTAAAGTTCATACCCTTGGAGCGGTGGAGTACAGCTCCCTCTATACCAGCATTGACCCGCTGCAGAGCATGAGCCGCGAAGAGAAGCTGGATATTCTGCGCCGGGTCGATAAAACCGCCCGCGCGGCCGATAAACGCGTGCAGGAAGTGTCCGCCAGTCTGACCGGTGTCTATGAGTTAATTCTTGTTGCCGCCACCGACGGCACGCTAGCGGCTGACGTTCGTCCGCTGGTTCGTCTTTCCGTCAGCGTGCTGGTGGAAGAAAACGGCAAACGCGAGCGCGGCGCCAGCGGCGGCGGCGGCCGCTTTGGCTACGACTATTTCCTGGCCTCGCTGGAGGGAGAAGTGCGCGCTGATGTTTGGGCGAGAGAAGCCGTGCGTATGGCGCTGGTCAACCTGACCGCCGTCGCAGCGCCTGCCGGGATGTTGCCGGTTGTTCTGGGTGCTGGCTGGCCTGGCGTGCTGCTGCATGAAGCCGTTGGTCACGGCCTGGAAGGCGATTTTAACCGTCGCGGAACCTCGGTGTTCAGCGGTCATATGGGGGAACTGGTGGCCTCTGAGCTATGTACCGTTGTGGATGACGGCACCATGGCCAACCGTCGCGGCTCCGTCGCCATTGACGATGAAGGTACGCCTGGGCAGTATAACGTGCTGATCGAAAACGGGATTCTGAAAGGTTATATGCAGGACAAGCTCAACGCCAGGCTGATGGGCGTGGCGCCAACCGGTAACGGTCGCCGCGAATCCTACGCGCATCTGCCTATGCCGCGTATGACCAACACCTACATGCTGGCGGGTAAATCCACGCCGCAGGAAATTATCGCATCGGTCGATTACGGTATCTATGCGCCGAACTTCGGCGGCGGTCAGGTAGATATCACTTCCGGGAAATTCGTTTTCTCTACCTCGGAAGCCTACCTGATTGAGAAAGGGAAAGTGACCAAAGCGGTGAAGGGGGCAACGCTTATCGGCTCCGGCATTGAAGCGATGCAGCAGATTTCGATGGTGGGGAACGATCTGAAGCTGGATAGCGGCGTCGGCGTTTGCGGTAAAGAGGGCCAGAGCGTGCCGGTTGGCGTCGGTCAGCCCACGCTGAAAGTGGATAAACTCACCGTCGGCGGTACCGCCTGATCCCTCATCATGCGCTTTCGCATTCCGCGAAAGCGCAAATTACCTCCGCGGGGTCGCGATGAAAGCCGCGCGTCAGCAGCAGATAGTTGAGTTACTCAATCAGCATCACACTTTAACCACCGAAGCGTTGTCCCATCTTCTGCAGGTCAGCATTGAGACCATTCGCCGCGATTTGAGTGAGCTACAGAGGCAGGGGAGCATTCAGCGTAGTCACGGGCGGGCGCGAGTTCTTCAACGCGATAATCATCACGGCGAGAAGCCTTTTCATCGTCGCGTGAAAAGCCACTATGCCCATAAATCCGATATTGCGCGTACGGCGCTGGCGTGGATTGATGCAGGCATGACGATCGCGCTGGATGCCAGCTCAACCTGTTGGTTTCTGGCGCGTCAGCTGCCGGATATTAACCTGACGGTATTTACCAATAGCCACCCGGTCTGCGTTGAACTTGGCCGCCGCGAGCGGCTCCAGTTAATTAGCGCCGGTGGTCAGCTTCTGCGTCAATATGGCTATTACGTTAACCCCGCGCTGTTATCGCAGGTCAAATCGCTGGAGATCGATCTGTTTATTTTTTCCTGCGAAGGGATCGATAACGATGGCGTACTCTGGGATTCCAGCGTTAACAATGCCGCGTACAAATCCTTGCTCCTGAAACGGGCGGCGCAGTCGCTATTGCTTATCGACAAAAGTAAATTTCATCGTGCCGGCGAGGTGCGCATCGGAAATCTCAGCGAAGTGACGCAAATCATTTCCGATGCCGGACCTGATAATGAGTTAATGCCCTCTTTGGCTGATTTGGACGGCTAGCGGGCAATTCCCCGACCGTGCATGCCCTGATAAATTTTTGCCACCCCGACGAAATACTCCGTCAGATAATTAATGCATACCTGTACTTTCAGAGGCAGCTTATCTTTCTCGGTATACAGCGCGTAAACCGGGCGCGGATCGGACTGGTAGCTCGGCAGCAGGATCTCCAGTTCGCCGCGGTTGATCTCGTCGATCGCCCACATCAGCGGAACATAAGCCACGCCGACGCCTGCCGTCAGCCAGCGGACCAGCGTCATTGGATCGTTAGTGACAAATCGGCCCTGAGGGATCAGTTTGGTTGAGATCCCTTCCGGGGCGATGATTTCAAATTCGTTATCCGGCCGGACGCTGTATTCCAGCCAGGAGTGGCTGGCGAGATCTGCTGGTTTTTCCGGACATCCGGCATGCTGGAGATAGCTTTTCGCCGCGCACAGCACCATCGGCATCGAACCCAGGCGGCGGGAAAAGAGGCTGGAATCCTGCAGCGCCCCCACGCGAATAACCACATCCAGACCGTCCGCAATCAGGTCCGGAGCGGGGATGCCCGTGACCAGATTTATCGATAGTCCGGGGTGCTCTTTAAGCATGTCCGCCGTTATGCGCGCCAGGACATTCTGTGCCATAGTTGAAGAACAGCCGATGCGCAGGGTACCGATGGGCGTATTGTTAAACGCGTACAACTGTTCATGGACATCCTGGACTTCGAACAGCATTCGCCGACAGCCCTGATAGTAGATTTTTCCCGCTTCTGTTAAGCCAAGGCTACGCGTACTGCGGTTGAGCAGCTTAACCTGCAGCTCATCTTCCAGTTTGGCTACCGTCTGGCTGATGGAAGAAACGCTCATCTGGAGCTGGCGAGCCGCGGCGGTAAATGACCCTAATTCGACCACTCTGGCAAAAACGGACATGCGTTTTAATCGTTCCATTATTCACTCTGGCTTAAAAGTGATTTAGATCACACATTGTAGATAAGGCTGCAATTGTTACGGTACTATATAGTTAGCTAAATAATAAACGCATTGCGCATATCACCTGCACGCTTCTTATCAAGGTCATCATGAGTCTGTTTCCTGTCATTGTGATTTTCGGCTTGTCATTTCCGCCGATCTTCTTTGAGTTGCTGTTGTCGCTCGCCGTCTTCTGGCTGGTGCACCGCCTGCTGGTTCCAACGGGCATCTATGATTTTGTCTGGCACCCGGCCCTGTTCAATACCGCGCTATATTGCTGCTTGTTTTATCTGATATCACGTTTGTTCGTTTGAGGTTGATGTGAAAACACTAACAAGAAATATCCTCCGTACCGCAATCACTGTGATACTGGTTATCCTTGCATTTATGGCGATTTTTCGCGCATGGGTGTACTACACCGCATCGCCCTGGACGCGCGATGCGCGCTTTAGTGCGGATATTGTAGCCATTGCCCCCGATGTTTCCGGCCTGATTTCGCAGGTGAATATCAAGGATAACCAACTGGTTAAGAAAGACCAGGTTTTGTTCGTCATTGACCAACCGCGTTACCAGAAAGCGTTAGCAGAGGCCGAAGCCGATGTCTCCTATTACCAGACTCTGGCGCAGGAGAAGCGCGTGGAAGCCGGTCGTCGTAACCGTCTTGGCGTCCAGGCCATGTCCCGGGAAGAGATAGACCAGGCGAATAACGTCCTGCAAACCGTTGAACATCAATTAGCCAAAGCGACGGCGAGTCGCGATCTGGCGAAGCTTGACCTTGAACGGACGGTGATTCGCGCTCCGGCCGATGGCTGGGTGACCAACCTGAACGTGTACCGCGGCGAGTTTATCACCCGAGGTTCCACCGCGGTTGCGCTGGTGAAGCAAAATACCTTCTATGTCATGGCCTATCTTGAAGAGACCAAGCTTGAAGGCGTGCGCCCCGGGTTTCGTGCTGAAATTACCCCTCTGGGAAGCGTACATACCCTCAGGGGGACCGTCGACAGCATCGCTGCTGGCGTCACCAATGCCAGCAGCAGCAGCGATTCAAAAGGGCTGGCCTCTATTGATTCTAATCTTGAGTGGGTGCGCCTGGCGCAGCGGGTACCGGTACGTATTCGCCTTGATCAGCAGCAGGGCAATCTCTGGCCAGCGGGCACCACGGCGACGGTGGTGATCACGGGTAAAGAGGATCGCGATACCAGTCAGGCAAACTTCTTCCAGAAACTGGCGATGCGCCTGCGTGAGTTCGGTTAATCGCCATGGGGATCTTCACCATCGAACTCCGGCATCTCCGCTTCGCCGTTAAGTTAGCCTGCGCGGTGGTGCTGGCGTTATTCGTCGGTTTTCATTTTCAGCTGGAAACTCCGCGCTGGGCGGTGCTTACTGCAGCGATCGTTGCTGCCGGTCCGGCATTTGCCGCAGGCGGGGAGCCTTACTCCGGCGCCATTCGCTATCGCGGGATGCTGCGTATCGTCGGCACCTTTATCGGCTGTATCGCCGCATTGGCGATTATCATCCTGATGATCCGCGCCCCGCTGTTGATGGTACTGGTCTGCTGCCTGTGGGCGGGCTTCTGTACCTGGATCTCCTCGCTGGTGCGGGTTGAGAACTCCTATGCGTGGGGTCTGGCGGGTTATACCGCGCTCATCATTATTATCACTATTCACGAAGAGCCGATGCTGGCGCCGCAGTTCGCCGTCGAACGATGCAGTGAGATTGTCATCGGTATCGTCAGCGCCATTGTGGCCGATCTGCTGTTTTCTCCGCGATCGATAAAAAAAGAGATCGATCTTGAGCTGGATAACCTGCTGATCGATCAATATCGCCTGATGCAGCTTTGCGTGGCCCATGGCGATAAAGATGAGGTCGATAAGGCCTGGAGCGCCCTGGTACGCCGTACCAACGGGCTGGAGGGGATGCGCGCCAACCTGATCATGGAGTCTTCGCGCTGGGCTAAAGTGAATCAACGCCTGAAGGCGATCAACACCCTCTCTTTGACCCTGATTACTCAGGCCTGTGAAACCTTTCTGATTCAGAACACCCGGCCTGAGATAGTGACGGATGATTATCGGGAGCTCTTTGCTGAACCGGTTGAGACCGTGCAGGACGTGCACCGTCAGCTAAAACGTATGCGCCGCTTTTTGACCTGGAAGGGGGAGCATAATACGCCGGTGACGATCTACAGCTGGGTAGGTGCTGCGACGCGCTATCTGCTTTTGAAGCGGGGCGTGGTCGGCAATACCAAAATCAGCCGTATTGAAGAGGAAGTACTGCAGGGCGAAGTGGTGGTGAAGGTGGAATCCGCCGAGCGCCATCATGCGATGGTGAACTTTTGGCGAACTTCCATCTCTTGTATCCTCGGTACGTTGTTCTGGCTATGGACCGGCTGGACTTCGGGAAGCGGGGCGATGGTGATGATTGCGGTTGTTACGGCCCTGGCGATGCGTTTGCCAAATCCGCGGATGGTGGCTATTGATTTCCTTTATGGCACGCTGGCGGCTTTACCTCTGGGCGCGCTGTTTTTCCTGGTGATTATGCCTGCGACGCAGCAAAGTATGCTGCTGCTGTGCATTAGCCTTGCGGTGATGGCATTTTTTATCGGCATCGAGGTACAGAAGCGGCGCCTGGGGTCGTTGGGCGCGCTGGCCAGCACGATTAATATCCTGGTGCTCGACAACCCGATGAAGTTTGAATTCAACCAGTTTCTTGATAGCGCCTTAGGTCAGATCGTAGGATGCTTCCTCGCGCTGATGGTGATCCTGCTGGTGCGTGATAACTCCCAGGCTCGCACCGGACGCGTGCTGCTTAACCAGTTTGTCTCGGCAGCGGTATCATCGTTGACCACCAATACGGCGCGACGTAAAGAGAACCATTTGCCCGCTCTGTATCGTCAGCTTTTTTTATTGCTGAATAAGTTTCCTGGCGACATCGCGCGCTTTCGTCTGGCATTAACCCTGATTATTGCCCATCAGCGGCTGCGCGATGCACCGGTACCGATAAACGACGATCTGTCCGCCTTTCACCGGCAGCTGCGTCGCACGGCGGATCGCGTCATTTCCGCGAAGAGCGATGATAAGCGTCGCTACTATTTTGCCCGTTTGCTTGATGAACTGGATATCTATCAGCAAAAATTACAGCACTGGGAAGCCTCTTCCCAGGTGACCGAGCCGGTACGAAGGCTGGTGGATATGCTGCATAAGTATCAGCACGTACTCACCAACAGCTAGCATCCATAACCGACGCCTGAAGCGTCGGTTTTTTTATCGCTATACTTAATCGTCAGAAAACGAATTCCTCCAGCAGAGTGGGACGATACGCCGGAATATCGGGCTAAGACGAGCTGCAGGTGTGGACAGGATGCGGGCAATGAGGACTACCTATACCTTTGATTTTGACGAAATAGCTGAGCAGCAGGATTTTTATCGCGAGTTTTCACGTACTTTTCACTTAGAGCGTGAGAAAGTGAACAACCTTGATTCATTATGGGATGCGGTGATCGCCGGGTTGCTGCCGCTACCGCTGGAGATTGAGTTTATTCATTTAAGCGATAATCAGCGACGCCGATTCGGCGCATTAATTCTGCTTTTTGATGAGGCGGAAGAGGAGCTGGAAGGAGAGCTTCGTTTTAATGTGCGGCATTCATAAAAAAGCCCCCGACAGAGCGGGGGCAAGTCGTCGGATAAGACGACGAGGGTTTATTTGTACAGTTCAGCCGTAGCGTGCCAGTTATCGCCGGTACGGGCTTCAATGATGCGGTAGCTGCTGGCGCCTTCTTTTTCAGCTTTAGCCGCCAGCTCCTGACGCATATCCATCGGTGCGCTGCCTACCTGAGAAACGGAAACGGTGCCCATGGACTGTAGATTTTGCGCCTGTTCTGCGTTCACTTGGTTAACGGCGGCGTTTGCACCGAAAGAGAGAACGGAAGCCAGACCCAGGGATGCGATGATAATTGCGCTTTTCATAATCTTTTCTCCAACCTTCATATTTTCAGCGGCGGAAAGTTGTAATCAACTTGAGGCCGCTGAAGAGATTCTGTTTAGTTAATGACCGACAATCGTTAAATCTTATTTATACAGTTCAGCCGTTGCGTGCCAGTGGTCACCGGTACGTGCTTCAATAATGCGATAAGAAGAAGCACCTTCTTCCTGCGCTTTTTTGTTCAGCATTTCATGCATATCCATCGGGGAAGAACTTACCGCGCCGACGGAAACGGTGCCGATTGCCTGACGGCCCTGAGCCTGTTCGCTGTTGATAGAGTCAGCGGCAAAGGCGCCAAAGGAGAGAACGGAAAGGATGCTCAATGCAGCTACAGTGGTTTTGATTTTCATGATGTTCACCTCGTCGAATCTTTTTGTTGGGGTCTTTTGTTTCGTGACCCTCATCACAAAATCAAGTATACACTAATAACTGAAAATATTAATACCTTGCTAATTGTTGTTCATGTAAATAATTACAAAGAAACGTCGTTTTTATAACGTATAAGTATTAGAAATGTCATTTTTTCGACATGGATTGCTTTTATAGCTTTTTAAATCATGAAGATAGGATAATTTGATCTTTTGTGCGCTTACGTTAATTTCATCAAGTAAATGAATGTATAGAAGCGGAAAAACACACAAAATGTTAAAGGAATGATAATTTTTTGAAGGGTTCCCCTCTGGCGTTAACCTGAGGGGAGGGGATCAGAGTTCTTGCTCAAACAGAACAAGAATGGCGTCATGCAGCTCTTTAACGGTAAAACCTCTGGCGGGGGTGGTAAAGATGGTGTCATCACCAGCAATACTCCCGAGGATGCCTTCAGCCTTGCCAAGCGAGTCGAGAAGCCGGGCGATAAGCTGTGCCGCGCCAGGGCTGGTGTGAATGACCACGACTGAATCGTTATAATCGATATCCAGCACCAGATTTTTCAGCGGGCTGGAGGTCGTCGGGACGCCAAGCTCGGCGGGCAGGCAGTAAACCATTTCCATTTTGGCGTTGCGCGTGCGTACAGCGCCAAATTTGGTGAGCATACGTGAGACTTTCGATTGGTTGATATTATCGAAGCCTTCTTCCTGTAGTGCCTGGACGATTTCACCTTGAGAGCTGAATTTTTCTTCTTTAAGCAGCGCTTTAAACGCTTTAACCAGTTCTTCTTGTTTTGCCGAACTTCGCATAAGTCACCCAATTATGGTGGTAAAAACAACATCATTATGCATAACAATGCATTTTTATGCAAATAATCCACAGGGGAGAAGCGTAAATAATGTTATGAAGGGCGCATATTTTAGCAAAAAACTCTAATAAGGAACATGCCTTCGTCACGGCGTGTGAGTTGCTACAAAAGTAAATGAAATGTTATTAAATGATGTTGTTCTGCTCAATACGCTGGGTGTATTGTAACCAATAGTCGATCCGGTACTACTTTGCTGGATGGTCAGTCTCAGGGAGGAAAATGCGAAGCTGCTGCATCGCTGCGCACGACCACGCATTCTTCAGCCATACTTATTGTAATTGTTCATCTTGTGAATTAAGGTCCAGGCGACGGAGTAACGAAAGATTATTTTAACCATAATAAGGAGTTTAGGATGAAAGTTGCAGTCCTCGGCGCCGCTGGTGGAATTGGCCAGGCGCTTGCCCTACTACTTAAGACCCAACTGCCTTCAGGTTCAGAACTCTCGTTGTACGACATCGCTCCGGTAACTCCGGGCGTGGCGGTTGATCTTAGCCATATCCCTACCGATGTAAAAATCAAAGGTTTTTCCGGCGAAGACGCCACCCCTGCACTCGAAGGCGCGGATGTGGTGCTGATATCCGCGGGCGTAGCGCGTAAGCCCGGTATGGATCGCTCCGATTTATTTAACGTTAACGCCGGTATTGTGAAAAATCTGGTTCAGCAAATTGCTAAAACCTGCCCGCAGGCCTGCGTCGGGATTATCACCAACCCGGTGAATACCACCGTGGCGATTGCCGCAGAAGTGCTGAAAAAAGCCGGCGTTTACGACAAGAACAAGCTGTTTGGCGTAACCACGCTGGATATTATCCGCTCGAATACCTTTGTGGCGGAACTGAAAGGCAAATCTTCATCCGATGTTGAGGTTCCGGTAATCGGCGGCCACTCAGGCGTAACTATTCTTCCTTTATTATCACAAATTCCAGGCGTGAGCTTCAGCGAGCAGGAAGTGGCGGATCTGACTAAACGTATTCAAAACGCCGGTACTGAAGTCGTTGAAGCCAAAGCTGGCGGCGGCTCAGCAACCCTGTCGATGGGTCAGGCCGCAGCCCGATTTGGTCTCTCTTTAGTTCGCGCCATGCAGGGAGAGAAAGGGGTGGTGGAATGCGCCTACGTGGAAGGTGATGGTCAATATGCCCGTTTCTTCTCTCAGCCGCTACTGCTGGGGAAAAATGGCGTAGAGCAGCGTCAGCCTATTGGCAAACTCAGTGCGTTTGAGCAACAGGCGCTTGAAGGGATGCTGGATACGTTGCAGAAAGATATCGCCCTTGGCGAAGATTTTGTGAATAAATAATCTGGCATAAAAAGAGAAGCCGGGACCTGGGTTCCGGCTTTTTTATGGTTTTCTCCTGCCTCTGAATGACTCACCCGCCTGGTAAATCTGCTAAACTCCCCCGCGTCTTAAGCGGCTACAAATGAGGACATCGTGAAAAAAATTGAAAGAAAGCAGACCAGGGACCACATTACTCAGATGATCCGTTATGAGATCCTTTCCGGTGGGATGAAACCCGGAGAGGAGCTTGCGCAGGAAAGTATTGCGGAACAGCTGGGGCTCTCTCGTATGCCGGTTCGGGAAGCGCTACAGGCCCTTGAGCAGGAAGGGTTTCTGGTGCGCTTGCCAAACCGCCATATGCAGGTCGCGAAGCTGGAGCCTGACCATGTCAGCCACATTTTTCGGGCAATTGCGGTGATGGCCACGGAGCTTTTTTTATTGGTGCCCGCGGCGGCAGGCGAATCGCTCGCTGCGCGCGCGCGCGCGCTGGCGCATCCGGGTGAGCGGTCGCGGGAGTTGGCGTTCCACCAGACGCTAATTTCATATATTGATAACCGCTATCTGCAAAAGATTTATCAGCAGTTTTTGGATGGCTATATCAGCTATGTCATTCTGTATCTGAAAGAGGATAATCAGGAGTCGGCGCAAATACTCAGCTCTCTGATGGACGCTATCCGTCGGGGCGATGGTGATGAGATCGCGCAGGAAACGCAGCGTTATTTCCTCTCTCTGGCAGAAATAATGCGTCAACACATGAAGGATTGGGAAAGTGCAGAAGCCTCGATTAGGGAAAATTAAGCTTCTTTCAGCGAAAGAGCAGGTCGCGGCAGTATTACGTAAAGCTATACTGTCGCGCGATTTAGTTGAAGGGCAAGAAATTACCCTTGAAGGGATCGCCAGCATGGTCGGCGTCTCCAGTATGCCCGTGCGTGAAGCATTTCAGATCCTGGCCGCGGATGGGCTGATTAAAGTCCGGCCCAATAAAGGGGCGGTCGTGCTGGGGATTAACGAACAAACGATTCGCGAGCATTATGAGATTCGCGCGCTGCTGGAGAGTGAAGCGGTCGCTAAAGCCTCTCATCCCGGGACGGATATTTCGCGAATTGCCGAAGTGCACTACTCAGCAGAAAAAGCGCTGGCCGAAAATAACTCGGCTGAATATTCCGACATGAATCAGGCCTTTCATATGGAGATATGGAATGCGGCCGGAAATGCTAAAATGAAGCTCTTGCTCAGCAATATGTGGAACGGGCTGTCGATGGGACATAAGGTCACTGAGGAAGAGTACGCTTCCATTTCGATACGCGAGCACAAGGGCATTTTACAGGCCCTGGAGCTGCATGATGAAGAGCTGGCGCGCCTGCGAATGCGCGAACATATTATCCGTTCGATGGAGAATATGCTGACGCGCTACGTTGACGATCCCGGCGCTTGACGCCCCCCGCCTGTACGATCGCTACAGGCGTCTTACTTATTTATCTGCTCAATTAATTACGCTAAGTGACTGCTTTTGCGATATTTTGATAAAGATCGCACTCCTGACGCTTTCCTGAAAAACGCATTGACTTACTCTTTGCATGGGAATAATTTCCCTCTCGTCAATATTGGATACAATATCATATATCATTGATGGGACAATTATAAATATGGAACCGATTACCATTACTCTATGTTTGCTGGTGTTTGCTATCGCCATGTTCGTGTGGGAGAAAATTCCCCTTGCGGTCACTTCGATGGTGGTTTGCGTAGCGCTGGTTCTCACCGGCGTACTTGACCTCAAACAGGCTTTTGCCGGCTTTATCGACACCAACGTTATTCTTTTCGTCGCTATGTTCATCGTCGGCGGCGCGCTATTTGAAACCGGGATGGCGAATAAAGTTGGCGGCGTGATTACGCACTTCGCCAAAACTGAAAAGCAGCTGATTTTCACGATTATGGTGGTGGTCGGCGTGATGTCCGGCTTTCTTTCAAATACCGGTACTGCCGCAGTATTGATCCCCGTCGTCATCGGCGTGGCGGCGAAATCCGGCTTTACCCGTTCTCGTCTGCTGATGCCGCTGGTTTTTGCCGCAGCGCTTGGCGGCAACCTGTCGCTGATCGGCGCGCCGGGCAATCTGATTGCACAATCGGCGTTGCAGAATATCGGCAGCGGTTTCGGATTTTTTGAATATGCCAAAGTGGGTCTACCGATGCTGGTTTGCGGCATCATTTATTTCCTGACGATTGGCTATAAGTTTCTGCCCAATAACCCGAATAGCAGCGAAGTCGGCAGCATCGGTGAACAGCGCGATTACAGCCACGTTCCGCGCTGGAAGCAGATCCTGTCGCTGGTCGTTTTGATTGCCACGATCCTGGGCATGATTTTCGAAAAACAGACCGGTATTAGCCTGGCGGTAGCGGGCTGTATTGGCGCGCTGGTGCTGGTAATCACCGGGGTGCTGAGCGAAAAGCAGGCCTATAAAGCCATTGATTCACAAACTATTTTTATCTTCGGCGGCACCCTGGCGTTAGCAAAAGCGCTGGAAATGACCGGTGCCGGAAAGCTGGTTGCCGATCAGGTTATCGGCATGCTGGGGAACAACTCTTCGCCATTCATGCTGCTGGTGGTGGTTTTCGCACTATCCGTCGTTATGACCAACTTTATGTCCAATACTGCGACCGTTGCGCTTTTGGTACCGGTGAGCCTGTCGATTGCTGCCGGTATGGGGGCCGATCCGCGCGCCGTGCTGATGGCCACGGTGATTGGCAGTTCCTGCGCCTATGCCACCCCAATCGGTATGCCTGCCAACATGATGGTGCTGTCGGCGGGTGGATATAAGTTTGTCGACTATGCCAAATCCGGCATCCCTCTGATTATCGTTTCCACCATTGTCAGCCTGATTCTGCTGCCAATCCTTTTCCCGTTTCATCCGTAACTCACGGAAGCTGTTCTGACTAAGGAGCATTTATGAGCAAAAGTGAACAGATATCCCATATGACCAATATTATGGCCAAGTTTGTGGGATACACCGGCAAAGTCTTGCCCGATGACGTCACTGCAAAACTGGAAGATTTGCATAAAAAAGAGACCAGTAAACTGGCCGACGTCATCTTTACGACCATGATTGAGAACCAGCGCCTGGCGAAAGAGCTGGATCGTCCTTCCTGCCAGGATACCGGGGTGATTCAGTTTCTGGTGGAGTGCGGGGCGAACTTCCCGCTGATCGGCGAACTGGAAGCGCTGCTGCGTGAAGCGGTGATCAAAGCGACCGTCGATTCTCCGCTGCGCCATAACAGCGTCGAAACTTTTGATGAATACAATACCGGCAAAAACGTGGGTAAAGGGACGCCGACGGTATTCTGGGAGATTGTCCCGGATTCCGACCAGTGCAGCATTTATACCTATATGGCGGGCGGCGGCTGCTCCCTGCCGGGGAAAGCGATGGTGCTGATGCCGGGCGCGGGTTATGAAGGCGTCACTCGCTTTGTCCTCGATGTGATGACCAGCTATGGCCTGAACGCGTGTCCGCCGCTGCTGGTGGGCGTGGGCGTGGCGACTTCCGTTGAAACGGCGGCGCTGCTGTCGAAAAAAGCGCTGATGCGTCCGATTGGTTCGCATAATGAGAATGAGCGTGCGGCTTCGCTGGAAAAAATGCTTGAAGACGGCATCAATAAAATTGGCCTCGGGCCGCAGGGCATGTCCGGTAATACTTCCGTTATGGGCGTGAATATTGAAAACACCGCGCGCCATCCATCCACCATCGGAGTGGCGGTGAACGTCGGCTGCTGGTCGCACCGTAAAGGGCATATCGTTTTTGATAAAGACTTGAACTACACCATTACGTCTCACAGCGGAGTGAATTTCTGATGACTAAAAAAATTCTTACCACGCCAATTAAAGATGAAGATTTAGCCGATATTAAAGCTGGCGATATTATTTACCTCAATGGCCATATTGTTACCTGTCGCGATGTGGCGCACCGTCGCTTAATTGAAGGTGGCCGCGAATTACCCGTAGACGTTAACGGTGGCGCTATTTTGCACGCTGGTCCAATCGTCCGCCCAATTAAAGGCGAAGACGATAAGTTTGAAATGGTCTCCGTTGGTCCAACCACCAGTATGCGCATGGAAAAATTCGAAAAAGAATTCATTGCCAAAACGGGTGTGAAATTAATCGTTGGTAAAGGCGGAATGGGGAAAGGCACCGAAGAGGGCTGTGCGGAGCATAAAGCGCTGCACTGCGTATTCCCGGCAGGCTGTGCGGTAGTGGCGGCAGTATGCGTGGAAGAGATTGAAGATGCGCAGTGGCGCGATCTGGGAATGCCGGAAACGCTGTGGGTATGCCGGGTGAAAGAGTTTGGCCCGTTAATTGTTTCTATTGATACGCATGGTAATAACCTGTTTGAACAGAACAAAGTTATTTTCAATCAGCGTAAAGAGATTGTCGCTGATGAAATATGCCAGAACGTAAGTTTTATCAAATAATCTGATTTATATCATTCGCACGATAATGATGGCGTTATGTTTATGACGGTAATAAACAGGGACTCTGACCGGGGCGGTTCAGGGAAATCCACCCTTATTATTTTCGTTATATACCCCATGGATTTTGAGTTGCTTTGAGGCGGCAAGAGAGAATCCCAGGAGCTTACTCAAGTAAGTGACTGGGGTGAATGAACCTGGCCAACAAAGAAGCAACTTGAAAGACGACGGGGATAAATAACATCATTATCGTGCCTCCTGCTCGAAGGCTATTCTATGACTGATGCAGCACTGCTATTAGGCGAAGGCTTCACCCTGATGTTCCTCGGCATGGGGTTCGTGCTGGCGTTTCTGTTTCTGCTGATTTTCGCCATTCAGGGCATGTCCGCCGCCGTCAACCGCTTCTTCCCCGAACCGGCTGTCGCGCCGAAGGCGGCACCTGCGCCCGCCGCCGCGCACGCTGACGATTTCGCCCGCTTGAAGCCGGTGATTGCCGCCGCTCTCCACCACCATCGCCGACTTAACCCTTAATTCACGGAGGAATCCATGACCGTTGCCATTACCGATGTCGTCCTGCGCGACGCCCACCAGTCCCTTTTCGCCACCCGCCTGCGCCTTGACGATATGCTGCCGGTTGCCGCTCAGCTCGACGACGCGGGCTACTGGTCCCTTGAATGCTGGGGCGGCGCCACCTTTGACGCCTGCATCCGCTTCCTCGGCGAGGACCCCTGGGTCCGCCTGCGCGAGCTCAAAAAGGCCATGCCGAAGACCCCCCTGCAGATGCTGCTCCGCGGCCAGAACCTCCTCGGCTACCGCCACTACGCCGATGACGTGGTGGAGCGCTTCACTGAGCGCGCCGTCAAAAACGGCATGGACGTGTTCCGCGTCTTCGACGCCATGAACGACCCGCGCAATATGAAAGCCGCCCTGCAGGCCGTCCGCAGCCACGGCGCCCACGCCCAGGGGACGCTCTCGTACACCACCAGCCCGGCGCACACGCTACAGACCTGGCTGGACCTGACCGAACAGCTGCTGGAAACCGGCGTCGACTCCATCGCGATTAAAGACATGTCCGGCATTCTCACCCCGGGGGCCGCCTTTGAGCTGGTGAGTGAAATCAAAAAACGCTACGACGTGAAGCTGCACCTGCATGCTCATGCCACCACCGGGATGGCGGAGATGGCCCTGCTGAAGGCCATCGAGGCGGGCGTCGACGGCGTTGATACCGCCATCTCTTCCATGAGCGCCACCTACGGCCACCCGGCCACCGAGGCGCTGGTCGCCACCCTGGCGGGTACTGAGCACGACACCGGGCTGGATATCCTGAAGCTTGAGAGCATCGCGGCGTACTTCCGCGAGGTGCGCAGGAAATACCACGCCTTCGAAGGCCAGCTGAAGGGCACCGACAGCCGTATCCTCGTGGCCCAGGTGCCGGGCGGGATGCTCACCAACCTCGAGGGCCAGCTGAAGCAGCAGAACGCCGCCCACCGTCTGGATGAGGTGCTGGCGGAAATCCCCCGCGTGCGTGAGGACCTCGGCTTCATCCCGCTGGTCACCCCCACCTCGCAGATTGTCGGCACCCAGGCGGTGCTGAACGTCCTGACCGGCGAGCGCTACAAAACCATCGCGAAGGAAACGGCCGGGATTCTGAAAGGCGAATACGGCCACACCCCGGTGCCGGTGAATGCGGCATTGCAGGCCCGCGTGCTGGAAGGGGCAGAAGCCATCACCTGCCGCCCGGCGGATTTACTCAAACCGGAGCTGGCGCAGCTGGAAGCCGATGTTAAACGTCAGGCGCAGGAGAAGGGCATCGTTCTGGCGGAGAACGCCATCGATGACGTGCTGACCGTGGCCCTGTTCCCGCAAATCGGCCTGAAGTTCCTGGCGAACCGCCACAACCCGGCGGCCTTTGAGCCGCTGCCGCAGGCGGAAGACACAAAACCGGCGCCAAAAGCCGATAAACCGGCCGCGTCCGGCGTCTACACCGTGGAAGTGGAAGGTAAAGCCTTTGTGGTGAAGGTCAGCGACGGCGGCGATATCAGCCAGCTGACGGCGGCCGCGCCGGCAGCCTCTTCCGCCCCGGCTCAGGCGGCCGCCCCGGCAGGCGCCGGCACGCCGGTGACCGCGCCGCTGGCGGGCACTATCTGGAAGGTCATTGCCGCGGAAGGCCAGACGGTGGCCGAAGGCGACGTGCTGCTGATTCTGGAAGCCATGAAGATGGAAACCGAAATCCGCGCCGCACAGGCCGGGACCGTGCGCGGTATCGCGGTGAAATCCGGGGATGCGGTGGCGGTGGGCGACACCCTGATGACCCTGGCGTAAGGAAAAGGAACG
>NZ_BCZK01000025.1 GCF_001598695.1 Klebsiella oxytoca NBRC 105695
TCGTTGCGAGGTGGCGTATATTACGCTTTCCTCTTTCAGAGTCAACCCTGTTTTTCAGGATTTTTTCTCTTCAACCAACCGGCTGTTTGTGTGAAGTGATTCACACCTGCCGTGTCGATGGAGGCGCATTATAGGGAGTTCCCGGGCATCCGCAATAGTTAAATTGCAGAAAAATGACTGACTGCTGCATTCCCCAGCAAAACCCCGCTTTATACCCTGTTACGCACAGAATTATCCACAGATGACGGGCGATACCCCAAAACAAAAGCCACACCACCTCTCTATATAAGCCGTCGTTCAGGGCCAAAAAGAGAAAGATAAAAATTCGCGAGCGTTGCGCAAACGTTTTCGTTACAATGCCGCGCTATAACAAGGATGCCCGGTTGGGTGCGTTAGGTGAGTTTTTAGGCAAAAACTCACCTAACGCTCTCTGTAATATTCAAATCCTGGGGATTTAATACCATGCAACAACGTCGTCCAGTCCGCCGCGCCCTGCTCAGTGTTTCTGACAAGGCCGGTATCGTCGAATTCGCGCAGGCGCTTTCCGCTCGTGGTGTCGAGCTACTGTCTACGGGTGGTACCGCACGCCTGCTGGCTGAGAAAGGTCTGCCGGTTACCGAAGTCTCTGACTACACCGGTTTCCCGGAAATGATGGACGGACGCGTGAAGACTCTGCATCCGAAAGTTCACGGCGGCATTCTCGGCCGCCGCGGCCAGGATGACGGCATTATGGAACAACACGGTATCGCGCCTATTGATATGGTGGTTGTTAACCTGTATCCGTTTGCTCAAACCGTTGCCCGCGAGGGTTGCTCGCTGGAAGATGCGGTAGAAAACATTGATATCGGCGGCCCAACCATGGTTCGCTCGGCGGCGAAGAACCATAAAGACGTCGCCATCGTGGTGAAGAGCAGCGACTACGATGCCATTATTAAAGAGATGGATGCGAACGAAGGCTCCCTGACCCTCGACACCCGCTTCGACCTCGCCATTAAAGCATTCGAACACACCGCCGCCTACGACAGCATGATTGCCAACTACTTCGGCAGCATGGTTCCGGCCTATCACGGCGAGAGCAAAGAAGCCGCTGGCCGCTTCCCGCGCACCCTGAACCTGAACTTCATTAAGAAGCAGGATATGCGTTACGGTGAAAACAGCCACCAGCAGGCTGCCTTCTATATAGAAGAAGAAATCAAAGAAGCCTCTGTCGCCACGGCACAGCAGGTTCAGGGTAAAGCCCTCTCCTATAACAACATTGCCGACACCGATGCCGCGCTGGAATGCGTCAAAGAATTCAGCGAGCCGGCCTGCGTTATTGTGAAGCATGCCAACCCATGTGGCGTAGCGGTAAGCACCTCTATTCTGGATGCCTACGACCGCGCATACAAAACTGACCCGACCTCTGCCTTCGGCGGCATTATCGCGTTTAACCGCGAACTGGATGCCGAAACCGCGCAGGCCATCATCTCCCGCCAGTTCGTTGAAGTGATCATCGCACCGTCTGCGACGGAAGAGGCCCTGAAGATCACTGCCGCGAAACAGAACGTCCGCGTTCTGACCTGCGGTCAGTGGACGCAGCGCGTGCCGGGTCTGGACTTCAAACGCGTTAATGGCGGCCTGCTGGTTCAGGACCGCGATCTGGGTATGGTCACAGAAGGCGAACTGCGCGTGGTTTCCAAACGCCAGCCGACCGAGCAGGAGCTGCGCGATGCGCTGTTCTGCTGGATCGTTGCGAAATTCGTTAAATCTAACGCCATTGTTTATGCCAAAGAGAACATGACCATCGGAATAGGCGCAGGTCAGATGAGCCGCGTTTACTCTGCCAAAATCGCCGGGATTAAAGCAGGCGATGAGGGACTGGAAGTGAAAGGTTCGGCGATGGCCTCCGACGCCTTCTTCCCGTTTCGCGACGGTATTGATGCCGCCGCTGCCGTTGGCGTGAGCTGCGTCATTCAGCCCGGCGGTTCTATTCGCGACGAAGAGGTGATTGCCGCCGCCGATGAGCACGGCATCGCGATGATCTTCACCGACATGCGCCACTTCCGCCATTAATTCACGGAGCAGACGATGAAAGTATTAGTTATTGGCAACGGCGGCCGCGAGCACGCCCTGGCCTGGAAAGCGGCGCAGTCGCCAAAAGTCGATACCGTTTTTGTCGCCCCGGGTAACGCGGGCACCGCCCTGGAACCAGCGTTGCAGAATGTGGCTATCGGCGTCACCGATATTCCGGCGCTGCTGAGCTTTGCTCAAAGCGAGAAAATTGATCTGACCATCGTTGGCCCGGAAGCGCCACTGGTGATTGGCGTTGTGGATGCGTTCCGCGCCGCGGGGCTGAAAATCTTCGGCCCAACGGAAGGCGCGGCGCAGCTGGAAGGCTCTAAAGCCTTCACCAAAGATTTTCTTGCCCGCCATAACATTCCGACAGCGGAATACCAGAACTTCACCGAAGTCGAGCCCGCGCTGGCATACCTGCGTGAGAAAGGCGCGCCCATCGTTATCAAGGCCGACGGCCTGGCCGCCGGCAAGGGCGTGATTGTCGCCATGACGCTGGAAGAAGCGGAAGCCGCCCTTCAAGACATGCTGGCAGGTAACGCCTTTGGCGACGCCGGGCACCGCATCGTCATTGAAGAGTTCCTCGACGGCGAAGAGGCGAGCTTTATCGTGATGGTCGACGGCGAGCACGTCCTGCCGATGGCCACCAGCCAGGATCATAAACGCGTGGGCAATGGCGATACCGGCCCGAACACGGGCGGTATGGGCGCTTACTCTCCGGCACCGGTGGTCACCGATGAGGTTCACCAGCGCACCATGGAACGCATTATCTGGCCAACCGTAAAAGGTATGGCAGCGGAGGGTAATACCTACACCGGTTTCCTCTATGCGGGCCTGATGATCGACAAACAGGGCAACCCGAAGGTAATCGAGTTCAACTGCCGCTTTGGCGATCCGGAAACCCAGCCGATCATGCTACGCATGAAATCGGATCTGGTGGATCTGTGCCTCGCCGCCTGCGACGGTAAGCTGAATGAGAAAACCTCCGAGTGGGACGAGCGCGCCTCGCTGGGCGTCGTGATCGCCGCCGGTGGTTATCCGGGCAACTACAGCACCGGCGATGAGATCCACGGCCTGCCGCTGGAAGAAACGGTAGACGGCAAGGTCTTCCACGCCGGCACCAGACTCGCTGATGACGATCGCGTGCTGACCAGCGGCGGCCGGGTACTCTGCGCCACCGCACTGGGTCGCACCGTTGCTGAAGCGCAAAAGCGCGCTTACGCCCTGATGAGCGATATCAGCTGGGACGGCAGCTTTAGCCGTAACGACATCGGCTGGCGCGCTATCGAACGTGAGCAAAACCGCTAACGGCTGAGCTTTGCCAGCAGCGTTTTGCGCGTAATGCCCAACTGACGGGCGGCTTCAGTTTTGTTGCCGCCCGTTTTTTCGAGCGCCGCGAGGATCGCTTCTTTCTCTACCTCCACCAGCGGCTGAATAACATCATCACCGTGCAACACGTCCGCAACTGGCGTACCGGCAATTGCCAGCGGCAGCTCGCGTTCGGAGATGTACTCTCCGGTCAGCAGGACCACCGCCCGCTCCACCGCATTTTCCAGCTCGCGAATATTACCCGGCCAGGCGTAGTGGATCAGCAAGTCCATCGCCTGTGGCGTAAATCCCTGTACTGCTTTACGGTTACGCTCGGCATACCGTTGCAGGAAATAGCGCGCCAGTTGGGGGATATCCTCCCTGCGATGACGCAGCGGCGGCATATCGATAGTCACGACGTTCAGGCGGTAGTAGAGATCCTGGCGAAAACGCCCGGCGCTGACCTCTTCGGCTAAATCCCGGTGGGTGGCGGCAATTAGCCGTACATCGACCGAAAGGGTCTGATTGCTGCCCACCCGCTGCACTTCACGCTCCTGAATCGCCCGCAGCAGACGCACCTGCATCAACGGCGAAATATCGCCAATTTCATCGAGGAAAAGCGTACCGCCGTCCGCTTCAACGAAGCGCCCTTCTCGCCGTTTGTCCGCGCCGGTAAACGCGCCCTTCTCATGGCCAAACAGCTCCGACTCCAGCAACGACTCGTTAAGCGCCGCGCAGTTGAGGATCACCAGCGGCTGGCGGCTGCGAGCGCTGCTGGCGTGCAGCGCCCGAGCGACCAGCTCTTTCCCTGTGCCCGACTCGCCGTGAATTAATACCGTCGCATCGGAGGGCGCAACCAGGGCGATATTGTTCAGCAGCGCCCGCATCGCCGGGCTATCCCCCACCATGCCAAACTGGGCGGCCGGAGTCCCGGCAACGGGAGACTCGCTCTGCCGAGTGTGAGCCAACGCCTCGGATAGCGTCAGCTGCAGCTTGTCAAAGTCCAGCGGCTTAATCAGGTAGTCCAGCGCACCGGATTTCAGCGCTTCCACAGCGGTGTCGACGCTGGAGTACGCTGTCATAATCAGAACGGGAATCGACGGATTCAAGGTTTTGATCTCTTTCAGCGTTTCGATGCCATCCATCTCCGCCATGCGGATGTCGCATAGCACCAGATCAAACACCTTCTCGCGCACCTGTTCCAGCGCCTGTACGCCGTTGTAAGCCAGCGCAACCCGATAACCCCAGCCCCGCAACAACGCCTGTAAGATAGTGCAGTGGCTGATGTCATCGTCCACCACCAGAATATCGACCTGCTCGCCACTCATCCTTGTTCATCCTTCTGTTGCCCATTAACCGGCAAATAGAGCGTAAATAGCGCGCCCTTGCCGGGAGTGCTCTCGGCGTCAATTGTTCCGCCGTGCTGCTCAACGATGTTCTGCACCACCGCCAGCCCCAGCCCGGTGCCGTCGGCCTTGGTAGTGAAGTACGGTGTAAAAATGGCCTGTAGCTGTTCCGCCGTCATCCCTTTGCCGCTGTCCGCAACGCTCACCTTTACTCGCCCATCGCCGCACTCTCTCACCGCCACCGTAATCACGCCATCGCGGCCAATGGCATGGATAGCATTGAGATAAAGGTTGAGCAGCACCTGTTTTAAACGATCCGGATCGGCCTGGATGCGGCATAGCGCGGGCTGCGCGATAAACTTCAGAGATATCGCCCGGCTGGCGGCATCCTGGCTAACCAGTTGAAGCGAATGCGTAATGACTTCATTTAAATCAACCGATTGATATTTTAAATGCGCCGGACGCACCAGTTCCAGCAGCTCGCTGACGACCCTGTTCAGGCGATCGGCTTCCCTGGCCATCACCAGGGCCAACTGATGCGCTTCGCCATCGGCTGGGGTCCGCTCGGCGAAATACCTGGCCAGCCCTTTTATGGATGATAGCGGGTTGCGGATTTCATGGGCGACGCCCGCGGCCAGATGACCGAGCGCCAGCAGCTTTTCTTTTCGCGCCGTCGCTTCCTGCAGCTGCTTGCGCGAACGCTGATAGCGGCGAAACCAGAACTGCGCCAGCACCGTTGCCGTCATGACTACGCCTGCCGCGCAGAGCATGATGACCATATTGCGCAGGCCACGAGCATGGTCGGCATCCAGCTCGCGGGTATCAAAGGCAATAAAAATGACCTGGGGCGCCTGATTACGGAGATCGGCAGATTCGCGACGCATCATCATGCGCATATGATGCCCACCGCTGTTAAGCGGGCGAAACTGGCGATAAATCTCCAGCGCCGGCTCCGGTTGTTCGAGGCGGCGCCAGCGCTCCTCGCTACCGATATTCAGCTCTCGCAGGGTGCTGGCGGGGTAGAGCGACTCACCGACCCGCCGCGGGTCGCTATGGGCGATAATTTTACCGTTCTCATCTGTCACCGCGAACCACAGCACGCCGGGCTGCCAGGCCATCTCCTCCAGTAGCGCCTGCAGCTGGGAATGATGCATACGCATTCCCATTCCGACCCGGGTTCCGGACTCAAGAGCGCGGATCAGCACGCTGCCTTTTTCCTGGATAGTCTGGCGTGCGGCTTCATTTTCACGGCCATAGTCACGCACGATTAACGCAGAAAACAGGCACACCAGCAGTAAGATAAGGCCGGTTAACAACCAGCTCAGCCCAACGGCGACGGAATCCTTAGACAACCGCATCACGTTCATGACAACTCCCTTTCCTCAGACACCGCATAGCCCAGCAGAAATCATGCCACTATTCCGCCGCCTCTAACCTCTCCCTGGGCGCAAACCGGGAAGGCGATCGAGTAAAAATGACCCGCTGCGCCCTTTACCGCGAGTCATTTTTACTCGCTCTCGTCCGCTGAAAAGCATTCAACGCCCGATATCCTGCGGCCTTTCCACTCTGGCACGGAAGATGCAAATCACTGAGTAACCATAAGGCAGGAGAATAAACTATGAAACGGAACAAAAAAATGACGCTGACGCTGATTGCCCTCGCCGCGCTGACTTTCGGCAGTAGCTCAGCCTGGGCAAGGCACCACTGGAATAACGGTACCGGTATGGGCCCCCAGGGCTATAGTCAGCTGACGACCGACCAGCAGGCCACTGCCCAGAAGCTGCATAATGATTTCTATGAGCAAACTCGCGTTTTACGTCAGCAGCTCATTTCAAAACGCTATGAATACAACGCGCTGTTAACCACCGATAAACCTGACAGCGCGAAAATCGAATCCGTCGCCCAGGAGATGGACGCTCTCGGTCAGAAGCTTGCCCAGCAGCGGGTGAAGTTCGATCTCGCATTAGCGCAGGCGGGTATTCCTCGCGGCGAGGGGATGGGACGTGGAGGCTGCGGCGGAGGCCGCGGTCATATGGGGATGAACCACTGGTAAGGTTCAGAAGCTTTTTTCGGTCGGCTGCCAGGTACAGAAGTCTTCGTTTGCCACCAGCAGCAGCTGAGAGCCTTCCGGCGCTTCCAGCCACGCCACGCTCACCTCGACGGATGAGTGGTTCTGACGACGCTCAATATGCGCCAACGCCAGCGTATCGAGGTCAGGCTTCACGGTCTGACCTTCGCAGGTGGTTACCGTCCTGTCAGCATGCCACCGCCCCTGGCGCAGCATGACGCGTCCCTGACGCAGTGCATCGCTGGTCTGGCGTATTTGCTCTGCCCGATAGCGATATAGCGCAACCTGATCGCTGGAAAGCTGCTGCTTCTGCCCATCGATTTCACGCTGCATAAAGCTGAGTTCGCCTTGCGCATCAAACCGGGCGCGAATATGTTCCGGCGGTTTGCCGTAGACGTTGAGCTCGATCAGCGCGAGCTGACCATCCTGCCAGCGATACTCGCTGGTCGAGGTATTACCATGACGCCATGGACTGAAGGCGGCAAGGAGATGGACCTCACCGTCGGAATCTTTGCGCCAGATACGCATCGCCCCCTGGTTTTCCGCGTAACCGCTGGCGGTAAACGGCGGGAGAGAGGAATCATGGCTGCAGGCAGTGAGCAGCAATACGCCCGCCAGCGCCAGCGTGCGGCGCCAGATAGACAAAAGGGGCCGACAAGCCCCTTCGATAAAACTGTACACTGCCACGCGGTCTTACTTAACTGCGTCTTTCAGAGCTTTACCTGAAACAAATGCCGGTACGTTTGCTGCGGCGATTTTGATTTCATTACCGGTCTGCGGGTTGCGGCCAGTACGCTCAGCGCGGTGGTTCACTTTGAAGGTACCGAAACCAACCAGTTGAACAGCATCACCTTCTTTCAGAGACTCGGTAATTGCAGCCAGGGTAGATTCCAGGGCAGCTTTCGCCTGTGCTTTGGACAGGTCAGCTTTGTCCGCAATTACATCAATCAGTTGAGTCTTGTTCATAAGTTATCCTTACAATGTGTTTATCGCTTGCTAAGCATCGAGTGCGACGGAAATGCCTGAAAAGCACTCTCCTGCATACACGCACCGATAGCCACGTTTTTTCGCCCCCCAAATGTAGACCAGACGGGGGGCGGAATGGAAGCCTTCAGACGCTACAATTCAGGCGGTAAATCACGTTTTCTGGTCTCATTGCTGAAAATTTATACCAATATTGCTCTCACCGGCCTCGCGAAGGTCTGCACGTAGCCCTTTGATCAGTTCAATATCGCGTTCTTCGCAGTCGGCCAGAAGACGAAAAATCTCCCACTGAATATCCCATTCTTGTTCGACAGCCGGGTTTTCTTTGAGCTCTTCGTCGGTCATTTCGCGACCAGCCTGGGTCATTTCCAGCATCGCAACGGTGGTGATCGAACTCTTGCTGACTTCGATGGCGTGTTCGAGCGTTTCGCCGCTTAGCCGCGAATGAAGCAGTTCACTCAATGCGACGCAGGCATCGATGGCCGGATAGACGCCGTACAGGTCGTAATCATCAGCGGCCGGAATCGCCTCTTCCAGCTTTTCCAGCTGGCTGTCGAAATTCACCTTCGCATCTTTTACCGTCAGCGTTTCCCAGATCAGATCGAGGATACGGCGATAAAGCTGGCCATCGGCAAATTCCGTTTGCTGACAGAACATAGCGTAGTTGGGGTACATCCGCTCGCACAGGCAGGCCATAAAAGTCACGTGCTGCCAGCTTTCCAGCTTCTCCAGACGCAGGTGAATCGGGTTTTGTAACATGATGAATTCTCGAAGTCAGAAATTAGCCGCAGTGTACCTGAATCAGTCGCGATTTGCTTGCCAACGCACAAACGCCGGACGCCGGGACGCCACCGCATCGGCCCAGCGCGTTGGCTCAGGCAGGCGATAGCCTTTCAGGCAGCGCTCCACCCACATCAGCGCGCTATCCAGGCCAACGCGGTGCCCGGTACTCACAAACAGCGGATTGCAGCGCGTTTTGCTGCGCAAGACCCACGCCAGCTGTTCGCCTTTATCTAACAACGGCGCCAGCGCGCCGGGTTCATCGCCCAACGGCCCGAACTTACCGCACAGCCGTTTTTTCGCCACGCCGATAGTCGGTACATCCACCAGCAGGCCAAAATGGCTGGCGACGCCGAGGCGGCGCGGGTGGGAAATACCGTGGCCATCAACGAATAACAGATTCGGCTTTTGCGAAAGTAGCTCCCATGCCGCCAGCAGCGCGGGGGTTTCGCGAAAGGAGAGGAAGCCGGGAATGTAAGGCATCGTGGTCGCGACGCGCGCGACCTGATACTCCACCAGCTCCAGGGACGGATAGCTTAGCAGTACCATCGCCGCCCGGGTGATTTCTCCCTCTTGCTCAAAACCGACATCCGCTCCGCCGATCAGCGTCGGCGGATCCTGTTCCAACCGATCGCCTCGTTCAACCGATGCCGCCAGGCTGAGCTGCTGTGTGCGTAGCGATGACAAATCCATATTCACTCCTTAACGGTGGTATTGCGCCGACAACCGGTGCACTGCCTCCACAAATACGCCCGCATGTTCCGGGTTAACATCCTGATGAATTCCGTGCCCGAGGTTAAAGACATGGCCTTCATCCTGGCCAAACCCGGCGAGAATAGTCGCCACCTCTTCTTCAATACGCGCCGGAGGGGCATACAGCATCGAGGGATCCATATTGCCCTGCAGGGCGACTTTATGACCGACGCGACGACGCGCATCGGCGATATCGGTGGTCCAGTCGAGTCCCAGCGCATCGCAGCCTGTTTCCGCCATCGCTTCCAGCCACTGCCCGCCGCCTTTGGTAAATAGCGTCACCGGCACGCGACGGCCATCGTTTTCACGCAGCAGCCCATCAACGATTTTATGCATGTAATAGAGCGAGAACTGCTGGTAGTCGCGGCCGGTCAGCACTCCGCCCCAGGTATCAAAAATCATCACCGACTGCGCGCCCGCTTTGATTTGCGCATTCAGATACAGCGTGACGCTTTTCGCCAGCTTATCGAGCAGCGCATGCAGGGCCTGCGGCTCGGCGTACATCATCTTTTTAATTACCGTAAACGCTTTGCTGCTGCCGCCTTCCACCATATAGGTTGCCAGCGTCCACGGGCTGCCGGAAAAGCCGATCAGCGGCACTTCTCCCTTCAGCTCACGGCGAATCGTGCGCACGGCATTCATCACGTAGCCAAGCTCACCTTCCGGGTCAGGAACGGGCAATTTATCGACATCGGCTTTGCAGGTAATGGGCGAGGTAAAGCGCGGGCCCTCCCCGGCTTCAAAATAGAGCCCCAGCCCCATCGCATCCGGGATGGTGAGAATGTCCGAGAAGAGGATAGCCGCATCCAGCTTATAGCGGCGCAGCGGCTGCAGCGTCACTTCACAGGCCAGCTCTGCGTTTTTACACAGCGACATAAAATCGCCCGCTTCGGCGCGGGTGGCCTTATATTCCGGTAAATAGCGGCCCGCCTGACGCATCATCCACACCGGGGTGACATCAACCGGCTGGCGTAGCAGCGCGCGCAGGTAACGATCGTTCTTCAGTTCGGTCATTTTTACATTCCTTTAGCGTTGATGCGCCAAGTTTATACACAAAATCATTCAAAGTGGACCAAGGCGGCAATTGAATGAACCCCAGGAGCTTACTCAAGTAAGTGACTGGGGCAAGTGAAAGCAGCCAACAAAGAGGCAGTTTGAAGGATAAAGTGTATGTAACATGTCACTCATACTCTGCCCGACACATCGCCACGGTATCTTCAATCAGCCGGCGCGCCACGGTGCCCGGCGGCGGCAAAAGCGGCAGATTGTCATAGCGATACCATCCCGCCTCCAGCAGCTCTTTCTTGTCGATGACAATCTCGCCGCTATCGTACTCGGCCATAAACGCGGTCATCAGCGATTGCGGGAACGGCCAGGGCTGGGAGGTTACATAGCGCAGGTTTTTCACCTTGATGCCGCTCTCCTCCATCACTTCGCGGGCAACGGTCTGCTCCAGGGTTTCGCCAACTTCGACAAATCCGGCCAGCACCGTATGCACGCCGTTGCGATGGCGAGTATGCTGCGCCAGCAGGATAGAATCATCCCGACGGATGGCGACGATAATGCACGGGGCGATTTGCGGGTAGTAGCGTTCGCGGCAGTGGCTGCATAGCATTGCCCACTCGGTTTTGCTGGGGTGCATGGGATGGCCGCAGTAGCCGCAGAATTTATGCGAGCGGTAGAACTCCGCCAGCTGGATCCCGCGTCCCGCCAGTTGAAAAAGGCCAGCATCCTGATCGAGCACCTGACGCAGCGATCCCATCTCATGGCGACGATCCTGGCGCACCAGCCACACCGGTTCGCCCTGCCATTCGCCTATTCGCAGCGCGGTTTGCCCGGCAAGATGAAAATTTACCGCTTCGCCATATGGTAATTCCCCATCGGGTAACCATAATTTCTGTTCGTGGCTGACAATCCACCAGCCGCGATCTAATTTTTCAATAATACGATCCATATCTATTGCACTACCTTCATTTTACTGGCACTTTTAACATTAAATTTACATTTTGGTGAGCAACGTATTTCTCTTAAAACCTTGCGGAGTCAACCATGTTAAACCAGCTGGAAAACCTGACGGAACGTGTTGGAGGCAGCAATAAACTGGTCGATCGCTGGCTACAAGTACGTAAGCATTTGCTTGTGGCTTACTACAACCTGGTTGGCCTGAAGCCTGGCAAAGAATCATTTATGCGGCTTAATGAGAAAGCGCTGGATGATTTTTGCCAAAGCCTGGTGGACTACCTCTCCTCCGGCCATTTTAATATTTATGAACGCTTTATCGGCGAATTGGAAGGCGATACGCCACTTTTAGCCGCCACTAAGATTTATCCACAGCTGCAGGCTAATACCCAGCAGATCATGGATTATTACGATTCCTGCCTCGAAAACGCTATCGATCACGATAACTATCTTGAGTTCCAGCAGGCGCTATCGGACATCGGTGAAGCGCTGGAAGCCCGTTTTGCGCTGGAAGATTCGCTGATTGCCCTCGCCGTCGCCCACAGTCGAAAAGACAACGTTAGCGACAATATCGCGCCGACCGCTTGAGTTGTGAGCCATTAACGCGTAGTTTACATACATTCCCCCTCGCTGAGAGGGGATGTCATCTTGTCGGAGTGCCCATTTTCCACACTGGAAAAGGCTGAGACCGTTAATTCGGGATCCGCGGAACCTGATCAGGCTAATACCTGCGAAGGGAACAAGAGTAAACTGCGTTTAGCATCTGCCTCTTCATGGCCGATCGCATCTGTTACTCCATCCGTCGTCTGGCAAGCCATATCCTGTTTAACTGGAATGAGCTATGTCTACAACATCACTTACGCGTCGAGAGCAACGCGAACACGCCCAGCGCTTTATCGACACCCTGGAAGGCACCGCATTTCCCAATTCGCAGCGCATCTACATCCGCGGTTCGCAGGAAGATATTCGCGTGCCGATGCGCGAAATTCAGCTGAGCCCGACGCTTATCGGCGGCAGCAAAGACCATCCTCAGTATGAAGCAAACGAAGCCATCCCGGTCTACGATACGTCCGGCCCCTATGGCGATCCGCACATCGCGATCAACGTTCAGCAGGGTCTGGCGAAACTGCGTCAGCCGTGGATTGATGCGCGTCGCGACTGCGAAACGCTTAGCGATCGCAGTTCAGCCTATACCAGAGAGCGGCTGGCGGATGATGGTCTTAACGCGCTGCGCTTTTCCGGTCTGCTTACGCCCAGGCGCGCCATCGTCGGGAAATGCGTGACGCAGCTGCACTATGCCCGTCAGGGGATTGTCACTCCTGAGATGGAATTCATCGCCATTCGCGAAAATATGGGTCGCGAACGCATTCGTGGTGAAGTGCTGCGCCAGCAGCATCCGGGCGTCGGGTTTGGCGCGCGGCTGCCGGAGAATATCACCCCGGAATTTGTGCGCGCTGAAGTTGCCGCCGGGCGCGCGATTATCCCGGCCAATATAAATCATCCGGAATCCGAGCCGATGATCATCGGCCGCAACTTCCTCGTGAAGGTTAACGCCAATATTGGTAACTCCGCGGTCACCTCGTCGATAGAAGAAGAGGTCGAGAAGCTGGTGTGGGCGACGCGCTGGGGAGCGGATACGGTTATGGACCTTTCCACCGGCCGCTATATTCATGAGACCCGCGAGTGGATCCTGCGCAATAGTCCGGTACCGATCGGTACCGTGCCGATCTACCAGGCGTTAGAGAAGGTAAACGGGATCGCCGAAGATCTTACCTGGGAAGCCTTCCGCGACACGCTGCTCGAACAGGCGGAACAAGGGGTGGACTACTTCACTATCCATGCGGGCGTGCTGCTGCGCTACGTGCCGATGACCGCCAAACGCCTGACCGGCATCGTCTCCCGCGGCGGCTCAATCATGGCGAAATGGTGCTTATCCCATCACCAGGAGAACTTCCTCTACCAACATTTCCGTGAAATCTGCGAAATCTGCGCCGCCTATGACGTCTCGCTGTCATTGGGCGATGGCCTGCGCCCCGGCTCGATTCAGGACGCCAACGACGAAGCGCAGTTTGCCGAGCTGCATACGCTGGGCGAACTGACCAAAATCGCCTGGGAGTATGACGTACAGGTGATGATCGAAGGCCCGGGCCATGTGCCGATGCAGATGATTCAGCGCAATATGACCGAAGAGCTGGAGCACTGCCACGAAGCGCCCTTCTACACCTTGGGGCCGCTAACTACCGATATTGCACCGGGCTACGATCATTTCACCTCCGGGATTGGCGCCGCCATGATCGGCTGGTTTGGCTGCGCGATGCTCTGCTACGTGACGCCGAAAGAGCATCTCGGTCTGCCGAATAAAGAAGACGTTAAACAGGGCCTGATTACCTACAAAATTGCCGCCCACGCCGCAGACCTCGCTAAAGGCCACCCCGGCGCGCAGATCCGCGATAACGCCATGTCGAAAGCGCGCTTCGAGTTCCGCTGGGAAGACCAGTTTAATCTGGCGCTCGACCCGTTCACCGCGCGCGCTTACCACGACGAAACCCTGCCGCAGGAGTCAGGCAAAGTGGCCCACTTCTGCTCCATGTGCGGCCCCAAATTTTGCTCAATGAAGATAAGTCAGGAAGTTCGCGACTACGCCGCCGCGCAGACCATCGAAGTGGGGATGGCCGATATGTCGGAAAACTTCCGCGCCCGCGGCAGTGAAATCTATCTACGTAAGGAGGAAGCCTGATGTATCAACCCGATTTTCCATCCGTCCCATTCCGTTTAGGCCTCTATCCGGTCGTCGATAGCGTCGCGTGGATCGAACGCTTACTGGCTGCGGGCGTTCGCACTCTCCAGCTGCGCATCAAGGATAAGCGCGATAGTGACGTCGAAGACGATGTCGTTGCCGCTATCGCGCTGGGACGCAAATACCATGCGCGGCTGTTTATTAACGATTACTGGCGCCTGGCCATTAAACATCAGGCTTATGGCGTGCATTTAGGCCAGGAGGATCTGGAAACCACCGACCTCAGCGCCATCCGCAACGCCGGACTGCGCCTTGGCGTTTCCACCCATGACGATATGGAAATGGATATCGCGCTGGCGGCGCGTCCCTCTTACATCGCGCTTGGTCACGTTTTTCCGACACAAACCAAGCAGATGCCTTCCTCCCCTCAGGGGCTGGATCAGCTGGCGCAGCATATTCAGCGACTGGAGGATTATCCAACCGTGGCGATTGGCGGCATCAGCCTTGAGCGCGCTCCGGCAGTACTGGCCACCGGCGTCGGCAGCATTGCGGTAGTCAGCGCCATCACCCAGGCGACCGACTGGCGGCAGGCAACGGCACGGTTGCTTGAGATAGCGGGAGCCGGTGATGAATGACAGCGATTTTATGCGCTATAGCCGCCAGCTGCTGCTGGAGGATATCGCCATTGAAGGCCAGCAAAAGCTGCTGGCCAGCCGGGTGTTGATCGTGGGTCTCGGCGGGCTGGGTTCCCCCGCCGCGCTCTATCTTGCCGGAGCCGGCGTCGGCACGCTGGCGCTGGCCGATGACGACGACGTTCACGTCAGCAACCTGCAGCGACAAATTTTGTTCACCAGCGATGATATCGCTCAGCCTAAAACCACGGCCGCCAGGGCCCGGCTGGCTCGGCTAAATCCGCAGATTGAACTGATTGCGCTGAAGCAGCGGTTAGGCGGAAAGGCCCTGCAGGAGGAAGTGGCGAAGGCCGATGTGGTACTGGATTGCACCGATAACATGGCGACCCGACAGGCGATCAACGCCGCCTGCGTCGCGCTCAAAACGCCGTTGATTACTGCCAGCGCTGTCGGACTCGGAGGCCAGCTGATGGTACTGACGCCGCCGTGGGAGCAGGGCTGTTATCGCTGCCTGTGGCCGGATGCTAACGAACCCGAACGCAACTGCCGCACGGCGGGCATCATTGGCCCGGTCGTCGGCATGATGGGAACCCTACAGGCGCTGGAGGCCATCAAGCTGCTCAGCGGCATGGCGGCGCCGCGTAACGCACTGCGCCTGTTTGATGCACGCACCAGCAGCTGGCGTACGCTGACATTACAGCGATCTCTGGGCTGTCCGGTCTGTGGAGGGCAGCATGCAGGTGTGGTTTAACGATGAACCGTTGCAGTGTGCCGAAGCGACCTCCGTCGCCGCCCTGCTCGCTCAACTGGAACAGCAGTTGCCGGGCGTCGCGCTGGCGCTTAATCAACACATCCTGCCGCGCGAACGGTGGGAAGATCATCTTTTGCAGGAAGGCGACCAAATCCTGCTTTTTCAGGTTATCGCTGGAGGCTGACATGTTACGTATTGCAGATAAAACGTTTGAATCACATCTCTTCACCGGCACCGGTAAATTCGCCGCTCCCGAGGTCATGGTGGAGGCCATTCGCGCCTCCGGTAGCCAACTGGTGACGCTGGCGATGAAGCGCGTCGATCTCCGTCAGCATAATGACGCCATCCTCGCGCCGCTGCTGGCGGCCGGCGTTAGCCTGCTCCCCAACACCTCCGGGGCCAAAACGGCGGAAGAGGCGGTATTTGCCGCCCGCCTGGCGCGGGAAGCGCTGGGCACCCACTGGCTGAAACTGGAAATTCATCCGGACGCCCGCTGGCTGCTCCCCGATCCGATCGAAACGCTGAAAGCGGCGGAGATTCTGGTTCGGGAAGGCTTCGTCGTGCTGCCCTACTGCGGCGCCGACCCGGTGCTGTGTAAACGTCTGGAAGAAGCGGGCTGCGCGGCGGTGATGCCGCTCGGCGCGCCCATCGGCTCCAATCAGGGACTGGAAACCAAAGCAATGCTGGAGATTATTATCGAACAGGCCACGGTGCCGGTGGTCGTGGATGCGGGTATTGGCGTGCCGAGCCACGCAGCGCAGGCGCTGGAAGTGGGTGCCGACGCGGTCCTGGTGAATACCGCCATCGCCGTTGCCGACGACCCGGTTACCATGGCCCGGGCTTTCCGGCTGGCGATTGATGCCGGATTACTGGCGCGGCAGGCCGGACCGGGCGCGCGCAGCGCGCAGGCGCAGGCCACCAGCCCGCTGACCGGCTTTCTGGAGGCGCAGGTATGAACACCTTCACTGACCGTTGGCGACAGCTGGACTGGGACGATATTCGCCTGCGAATAAACGCGAAAACCACCGCCGACGTTGAACGCGCCCTGGCGGCCAAACAGCTCAGCCGCGACGACATGATGGCCCTGCTCTCCCCCGCCGCTGCTGGCTATCTGGAGCCTCTGGCCCAGCGTGCTCAGCGTCTGACGCGCCAGCGTTTCGGTAATACCGTCAGCTTTTATGTGCCGCTGTATCTCTCTAATCTGTGCGCCAACGACTGTACCTACTGCGGTTTCTCAATGAGTAACCGCATCAAGCGAAAAACTCTGGATGAGGCGGAAATTGCCCGTGAATGCGCGGCAATTCGCGAAATGGGTTTTGAGCATCTGCTGCTGGTGACCGGCGAGCATCAGGGCAAAGTCGGCATGGACTACTTTCGCCAGCATCTGCCCGCGATTCGCCGCCAGTTCGCCTCGCTGCATATGGAAGTCCAGCCGCTGGCGAGGGAGGAATACGCCGAGCTGAAAAACCTCGGGCTGGACGGCGTGATGGTCTATCAGGAGACCTATCATGAAAGCATGTATGCGAAACACCATCTGAAAGGGAAAAAACAGGACTTTTTCTGGCGGCTGGATACGCCGGACAGGCTTGGACAGGCGGGAATTGATAAGATTGGCCTTGGCGCATTAATAGGCCTCTCCGACAGCTGGCGCGTGGACTGCTTTATGGTGGCGGAACATCTGCTGTGGCTTCAGCAGCGCTACTGGCGCAGCCGCTACTCCATCTCCTTTCCGCGGCTGCGCCCGTGCGCCGGCGGTATCGAACCTGCCTCATTGATGGATGAACGACAGCTGGTGCAAACCATTTGCGCCTTCCGCCTGCTGGCCCCGGAAGTGGAACTTTCGTTATCCACCCGCGAATCCCCCTGGTTCCGCGATCGGGTCATCCCGCTGGCCATCAACAACGTCAGCGCGTTTTCAAAAACTCAGCCCGGTGGGTATGCCGATAACCATCCAGAGCTGGAGCAGTTCGCGCCTCACGATGACCGACGCCCGGAAGAGGTTGCCAGCGCGCTGGTGGCCAGCGGGCTGCAGCCGGTATGGAAAGACTGGGATAGCTGGCTGGGACGCGCTTCCCAGTCATCATGATAAGAAATGTAACGACTTAAAAGTTCCTGGTGCACGCTCGTAATCAGAGAAACGGAAGATGGTGACCGTGTTTCCGTTTCTCTATCCTGCCCTTGTCAGCAGTGGATGCTGTCCAGGGCGAAAGCTAACTCTTCCTCATTTTCGCCCTGCTCCATCCTCTTCGCTGCAAAGGCAATTCCATCAATATGGAATATTAATCAGTCCATCTCACAACGTCAGCGTTATAATTACCGGAGATTTATCTGATTCAATCGGCAGGCATGCTGGCTAAACCTGCATCTTTCTCCACGGTTTAACGCTTCTGGAACGATTTACGACTCATGGCTCGCCATAATAGAAAGCTCTCTTTCACCTCGCCGATTGTGATCGGGTTCGCGGGTATTATATTCAGCTTCTTGCTGATAGCGGTGTTCGCCACGACGACGCAGCGAAATGATTTTCTTGAAGATTATCATCATATTAACCGCAATTTCACCCACAATATGGCGACCAACTACACGGAGACGCTGCTGCAGGGCAATGACTTTATCCTCACCCGTGCCGCCACTTTCTTTGCCCGCAATGATGCGCTCAATGAGGCGGTTAACGTCAATCCTGAAAAAGGTTTGATGCAGCTTATGCAGCTGCAAAATATGATGCAAACCGTTTCGTCCATCTCGCTGGCGGATACCAATGGGCACTACCTGCGCGCGCCCGAGGTTCTGGAGACGGAAGACAGTCAGTCTTTTGATGCCAAATCGAGACCGTGGTTTATTAAACAAGCGGAAGCCAGTACCTTCAGCCGGTATACCAGCCCGTACAACGACTACTTCACGCATCATCCGACGATTACCGTCTACAAACCCATAATTTCTCCAGAGGGACGGCTAAAGGGCAGTCTCGCATTTCATCTCGATCTCACCTCAATGGGCTACGCGTTACGGCAGATGGTTGCTCCGGTCCAGGGGGAATTTTTTGTGGTGCAACGCGATGGTAAAGTCGTTCTCCATCCGGATCCTGGCGCCTTATTTAAACCCTACGTCAGTGAAGCGTTGATGGACAGAATGACCAGCGGCGAAGGCCAGCTCTACGATACCGATACGAACGCCTGGTACTACTACTACTCGTTTACCAACCCCGACTGGTTTGTCATTTATCGGGTCGATAACTCGACGCTGGTCAACTTGACTCGCCATGAAACGGATATTGTCGCCTGGAGCTTTGCCCTGGCCGCGATCGTTATCGTGCTGTTTGGCCTGTATCTGCGCCATGCTTCACGTACGGTGTTGATGAACATCATCAATGCCATTAAAACCGGGGATGTTCAGCGCGCCCCGCGGCTGGAAGCGATGCTCAGCAAAGCCATCGAGAGCAATAAGCAGCGCGAGTTAACCTACGTTCGCCAGGCGACCATCGACGCGCTAACCGGCTGCAAGAACCGACGCGCCTTCGACAATGATATCGCCGCGCTGATGAACGATCATCAACCTTTCTCTCTCGCGCTGGTGGATATTGATAACTTTAAAACGATAAATGACACCTGGGGTCATCTCAATGGCGATATCGTTCTGCGCAATGTCGCACGGGAAGGACTGCAGATCCTCCAACCTCTGCAAATTTCACTTTACCGCTACGGCGGGGAGGAGTTTGCGGTGATCTTTACCACCGGACATAGCGATGACGCCCTGAAGCTGCTGGAGAGCTGGCGGGCCCGCGTTGCGCAGCGCTCCTGGCGTGAAGAAGGGCTAACGGTCACCTTTAGCGCAGGTCTCGGCGAATGGAATATGGAACCCCTGGAGCAGCTTGTCGTGCGCGTTGATGAAGCGCTGTATAAAGCCAAGCAGCAGGGCAAGAATCGCATCGTCCGCGCGTAACAGAGCCTACCGTTTCCGGCCCGTCGGACGCGGCTTTTAGCGTTTTCTCCTCCATAACCGAAACCGGTTTCATTATTTTGTGATGACTTACACACAATCACCGTAAAGCGGTTGTCCCGCCCGCCTGCCCGCGATAAAGATGGTACATCAAGGAACATAAGGGCCAACAATTATGAAGAATATCGTTTTATGCTGCGCCGCAGGTATGTCTACCAGCATGCTGGTTCAACGTATGCAGGCTGCTGCGCAACAAAAAGGTGTGGAAGTCTCCATCAAAGCCGTACCGGTTGCCGAGTTTAAAGATAACCTTGCCGCTGCCGATATTATCCTGCTCGGCCCCCAGGTGAAGTATGAGCAGGCCAAGCTACAGGCTATGGCCGACCCGTTTGGTAAAAAAGTTGCCGTCATCGATATGATGGATTACGGCATGATGAAAGGCGAAGCCGTGCTTGATAAAGCCCTGAAGCTGATGGAGTAAGAAATGGAAGATTTAGAAACGATCATCATGGAGCTACTGGTTAACGCCGGTTCAGCGCGTAGCTCTGCCTTAACCGCTCTGCAGCTGGCGCGTAAAGGCGATTTTGCTGCGGCCGAACAGGCGATGGCGGAATCTCACGAATTTGTCAAACATGCGCATAAAATCCAGACCCAGCTGATCGGCATGGATGAAGGCAGCGGCAAGCTTCCGGTTAACCTGATTACCGTTCATTCCCAGGACCACCTGATGAACGCGATGGTCATTCAGGATCTGGCAACCGATATGATTGAGCTCTATCGCCGAATTCCGCTCGCGCAATAACCCCAACTATTTAACAGGCGCCGCTAACGGCGCCTGTCCTCTCTTACAGAAATCCATACATCGCCGCAAATACCCAACCAAAGACGCAAGAGACGCTAACGCCAATGAGCCCTGGCAGAATAAAGCTATGGTTAATCACAAAGCGGCCGATATGCGTTGTACCAGAGCGGTCGAATTGAATCGCCGCCAGATCGCTTGGGTAGGTCGGCAGAATGTAATACCCGTAGCAGGCAGGTGCGGAAGCAACGATGTAAGCCGGATCGACGCCAATCGCCAGCGCCACCGGAACAATCGCCGCCAGCGCAGCCGCCTGTGAGTTAACAAACTTCGACACCAGCAGCAGTACGATAGCGTAAGCCCACGGGTACTCCTTCACCATCTCCCCGAGCACGCCTTTAATCTCGGTCATATGCGCGCCAAACATCGTCTCCGCCATCCACGCGATACCGTACACCGCGACAATGGCGATCATCCCGGAACGGAACACCTCATTTTTGGAAATCGAAGCGGGATTGGTTTTGGTAATGATGATGATGAGCGCCCCGGAAAGCAGCATAAACATTTGGATCACCAGCACCATCGACAGCGGCTTGTCATCAAAGGCCGGACGCAGCTCGGAGAAGGCGCCGAGCAGGGCGACAACGGCTATTGAGGCCAGAAAAATCCACATCGCAATCCAGTTACTGGTCGGCAGCTTCTTATCGAGCAGCGTGGCCGTATCACCATAAACGTAATGGCGGTTTTCCGGCACCGCAATAAAAGCCTGAAAGGCTTCGTCTTTATCGAGGTCTTTACCGCGAAACCAGCTGAAGATACCAATGGCCAGAATCCCCAGCAGCGTTGACGGAATAGTGATCGCCAGCAGATCGAGAAACTCAAGGTGCTTACCGTTAAAGGTGAAATTGCCAAGCATCGCCACCAGCGAGACGACTGCCACCGAAACCGGGCTGGCGATAATCCCCATCTGCGCGCCGATCGAACTCGCGGCCATCGGTCGTTCCGGGCGAATATTATTTTTGATCGCAACATCATAAATAATTGGCAGAATGGTATATACCACGTGCCCGGTTCCGCAAAGAATGGTCAACGTGCAGGTGACGAATGGCGCCACGATTGAAACGTATTTCGGGTTGCGCCGCAGCAGTTTCTCCGCAATCTGCAGCATAACGTCTAAACCGCCGGAAGCCTGCAGCGTCGCTGAGGCGGCCACCACCGCAATGATCACCAGCATGACGTCTACAGGGGGTTTTCCCGGCTTAAGATGAAAGACAAACACTAAAATAACCAGACCAATGCCGCCTAAAAGGCCGAGCGCAATACCGCCCTTTCTCGCGCCATAGAACAAACAAATTAAGATAATGATAAGTTGAATAGCAAATTCCATGCTTCCCCCAGACGCTATCTTTTAAATAGCGACAATACTTTTCCGCTTTGTTTTTTATTTACTCATCTTCCCCGCCCCCTTTCGCCAGATACAGCGATCCCCTCAGTTGCGCAGAACCGAAAAGATGAGGGAAAAGTAATCACATGATTATTTGAGCTTTTTGACTATATAGCGTTTGCGGCGCGTATTTTTTGATACGTGTAGGATTTTTACCCATTGATTGATGATGAAAATCTGAAACAGAAATAAATAATCTTGAAGGGGGAGTTTATTTGCTAATTAATTGCAGCGATTACATTAATTAAATGTAATTAAAAAGTATAACGAATAAATAATAGCAGCAACGGACAGGCAATAAAAAAGCCAGTCAGATCATCTGACTGGCTTTTAAGCGCTTAGCGAATCAACGATTAATCGTTGTCGGAACCGCCCAGACCCGCGTTCAGCAGCTCTGCCAGGTTAGCAGAAGCTTCTTCCACGCTGACCTGCGGCGCTGCTGGCAGCTCGCCGGCTGCGCGACGGCGCATACGATCCTGGTGGTAGGCATAACCGGTACCGGCCGGGATCAGACGACCCACGATAACGTTCTCTTTCAGGCCACGCAGTTCGTCGCGTTTACCCGCAACGGCTGCTTCGGTCAGGACACGCGTGGTCTCCTGGAACGATGCGGCAGAGATGAACGATTCGGTTGCCAGGGACGCTTTAGTGATACCCAGCAGATCGCGGGAGAATGTTGCACCCACTTTGCCGTTCGCTTCCAGCTCGCGGTTAGCGATCTTGACGCGAGAGTATTCAACCTGTTCGCCTTCCAGGAAGTCGGAGCTACCGGCGCTTTCGATGGTCGCTTTACGCAGCATCTGACGAACGATAACTTCAATGTGCTTATCGTTAATCTTAACGCCCTGCAGACGGTATACGTCCTGGACTTCGTTAACAATATAACGAGTCACAGCATGTACGCCACGCAGACGCAGAATGTCGTGCGGTGCTTCCGGACCGTCGGAAACTACATCACCACGTTCTACGCGTTCACCTTCGAACACGTTGAGCTGACGCCATTTAGGAATCATCTCTTCGTACGGATCGCTACCGTCTACCGGGGTGATAACCAGACGACGTTTCCCTTTGGTTTCTTTACCGAAGGAAATGATGCCGCTGATTTCAGCCAGGATTGCCGGCTCTTTCGGACGACGCGCTTCGAACAGGTCGGCAACGCGCGGTAGACCACCGGTGATGTCCTTGGTACCGCCGGATTCCTGCGGTACACGCGCCAGGGTGTCACCAGAACTGATCTGTACGCCATCTTCCAGCTGAACAATCGCTTTACCCGGCAGGAAGTACTGCGCAGGCATATCGGTGCCAGGGATCAGAACATCATTACCCTGAGCATCAACGATTTTCAGCGCCGGACGTAGGTCTTTACCGCCAGTGGTACGCTCTGCAGAATCCAGAACCACCAGAGAAGACAGGCCGGTCAGCTCGTCGGTCTGACGAGTAATGGTCTGGCCGTCAATCATGTCAGTGAAGCGGACGAAACCGCTCACTTCGGTGATAACCGGCATGGTGTGCGGATCCCAGTTTGCTACGGTTTCACCGCCGGCAACCTGCTCACCATCACCTTTCGCCATAACGGAGCCGTAAGGCACTTTATAGCTCTCTTTGGTACGACCGAATTCGTCGATCAGTTTCAGCTCGGTATTACGGGACGTAATAACCAGCTTACCGCTGGAGTTCACAACCGACTTCGCATTGCTCAGACGGATGCTACCTTTGTTTTTCACCTGGATGCTGGACTCAGCAGCCGCACGAGATGCCGCACCACCGATGTGGAACGTACGCATCGTCAGCTGTGTACCCGGCTCACCGATGGACTGTGCCGCGATAACGCCGATAGCCTCACCTTTGTTGATGATGTGGCCACGCGCCAGGTCACGACCGTAGCAGTGCGCACATACACCAAAGTCGGTGTCACAGGATACAACGGAACGCACTTTGACTGAGTCAACGGAGTTCTCTTCCAGCAGATCGCACCAGTGCTCATGAAGCAGCGTGTTGCGTGGAACCAGAATGTCCGCCGTACCCGGCTTCAGAACGTCTTCAGCGGTCACACGACCCAGTACGCGATCGCGCAGCGGCTCTTTAACATCGCCACCCTCGATAACCGGGGTCATGGTGATGCCTTCCAGGGTGCCACAGTCGTCTTCAGTAACGACCAGGTCCTGTGCAACGTCAACCAGACGACGGGTCAGGTAACCGGAGTTCGCTGTTTTCAGTGCGGTATCCGCCAGACCTTTACGCGCACCGTGCGTGGAGATGAAGTACTGGAGTACGTTCAGACCTTCACGGAAGTTCGCGGTGATTGGCGTTTCGATGATTGAGCCATCCGGCTTCGCCATCAGACCACGCATACCGGCAAGCTGACGAATCTGTGCAGCAGAACCACGCGCACCGGAGTCGGCCATCATGTAGATGCTGTTGAAGGAAACCTGCTGCTCTTCTTCGCCGTTACGGTTAATAACGGTTTCGGTTTGCAGGTTGTCCATCATCGCTTTGGATACACGATCGTTGGCCGCAGCCCAGATATCGATAACTTTGTTATAGCGTTCGCCAGCGGTCACCAGACCCGACTGGAACTGCTCCTGAATCTCAGCAACTTCCGCTTCCGCTTCGCTGATGATTTCGTATTTTTTCTCCGGGATGACCATGTCATCGATACCAACGGATGCACCTGAACGCGCTGCATAAGCAAAGCCGGTGTACATCGTCTGGTCCGCAAAAATAACGGTCGGTTTCAGGCCCAGAATACGGTAGCAGGTGTTCAGCATCTTAGAGATAGCCTTCTTACCCAGCGCCTGGTTGACGATGGAGAAAGGCAGACCTTTCGGTACGATCATCCACAGAATGGCGCGACCAACGGTCGTATCTTTCAGGCTGGTTTTCGCAACGAATTCGCCGTTTTCATCTTTTTCGTATTCGGTGATACGCACTTTAACGCGCGCATGCAGAGAGGCCAGGCCAGCGCGATAAATACGCTCAGCTTCTTTCGGGCCAGTCAGCACCATGCCTTCGCCTTTGGCGTTAACACAGTCACGGGTCATGTAGTACAGACCCAGTACAACGTCCTGAGACGGAACGATGATAGGCTCACCGTTCGCTGGAGACAGGATGTTGTTAGTAGACATCATCAGCGCACGCGCTTCGAGCTGGGCTTCCAGCGTCAGCGGTACGTGAACAGCCATCTGGTCACCATCGAAGTCGGCGTTGTATGCCGCACAAACCAGCGGGTGCAGCTGGATAGCTTTACCTTCGATCAGCACTGGTTCAAATGCCTGGATCCCCAGACGGTGCAAGGTTGGTGCACGGTTCAGCAGTACCGGGTGTTCGCGGATGACTTCGTCCAGGATATCCCAAACGACAGCTTCTTCGCGCTCAACCATTTTCTTAGCGGCTTTGATGGTGGTGGCCAGGCCACGCAGCTCCAGCTTGCCGTAAATAAACGGTTTGAACAGCTCCAGCGCCATTTTCTTCGGCAGACCGCACTGATGCAGACGCAGATATGGACCTACGGTGATTACAGAACGACCGGAGTAGTCAACACGCTTACCGAGCAGGTTCTGACGGAAACGACCCTGCTTACCTTTGATCATATCGGCCAAAGATTTCAGAGGACGTTTGTTCGAACCGGTGATCGCACGACCGCGACGACCGTTATCCAGCAGGGCGTCAACCGCTTCCTGCAGCATACGTTTTTCGTTGCGTACGATGATGTCCGGCGCAGCCAGATCCAGCAGACGTTTCAGACGGTTGTTACGGTTAATGACGCGACGATACAGATCGTTCAGGTCAGAAGTCGCAAAACGACCACCATCCAGCGGAACCAGCGGACGCAGATCTGGCGGCAGTACCGGCAGAACGGTCAGGATCATCCACTCCGGCTTGTTGCCAGACTGTACGAACGCTTCCAGCAGTTTGATACGCTTGGTCAGCTTCTTACGCTTGGTTTCGGAGTTGGTTTCGTTCAGCTCTTCGCGCAGAGTTTCACACTCTTGCTCCAGATCCATGCTCTTCAGCAGGGCCTGGATAGCTTCCGCACCCATCTTCGCGTCAAATTCGTCACCGAACTCTTCCAGCGCGTCCAGATACTGTTCTTCAGTCAGGATCTGCTGGCGTTCCAGGTTGGTCATACCGCCTTCGATAACCACATAGGATTCGAAGTACAGCACGCGTTCGATATCGCGCAGCGGCATATCGAGAAGCAGGCCGATACGGGACGGCAGAGACTTCAGGAACCAGATATGAGCGGTCGGAGACGCCAGCTCGATGTGGCCCATACGCTCACGGCGCACTTTAGTCTGGGTCACTTCAACGCCGCACTTCTCACAGATCACACCGCGGTGTTTCAGGCGCTTGTACTTACCGCACAGGCACTCGTAGTCTTTTACTGGCCCGAAAATACGCGCGCAGAAAAGGCCGTCACGCTCAGGTTTGAACGTACGGTAGTTAATGGTTTCCGGCTTTTTAACTTCACCAAAAGACCATGAACGGATCATGTCTGGCGATGCCAGAGCAATTTTGATCGCATCAAACTCTTCGGTTTTAGTTTGCGCTTTCAGAAACTTTAATAAGTCTTTCACGGATTTGCTCCCGTCGGAGTTAGCACAATCTGGCGCCGGGTCTTACCCCGGCACCAGTGACCTGTTTGAGCGAGAGTTACTCGTCTTCCAGTTCGATGTTGATGCCCAGCGAGCGAATCTCTTTCAACAGCACGTTGAAGGATTCCGGCATGCCCGGTTCCATCTGATGGTTGCCATCCACGATGTTCTTATACATCTTAGTACGGCCGTTCACGTCATCAGACTTAACGGTGAGCATTTCCTGCAGGGTGTATGCTGCGCCATATGCTTCCAGCGCCCACACTTCCATCTCCCCGAAGCGCTGACCACCGAACTGTGCCTTACCACCCAGCGGCTGCTGAGTAACCAGGCTGTAAGAACCGGTAGAACGCGCATGCATCTTGTCATCAACCAGGTGGTTCAGTTTCAGCATGTACATGTAGCCAACGGTAACCTGGCGCTCGAATTGCTCACCGGTACGACCGTCGAACAGGGTGATCTGGCCGGAAGTCGGCAGGCCACCAAGCTGTAACAGTTCCTTGATTTCAGACTCTTTCGCACCGTCGAAGACCGGCGTTGCGATCGGCATACCTTTTTTCAGGTTTTCAGCGAGACGCATAACTTCTTCGTCAGTGAAGGTATTCAGATCAACCTTCTGACGAACGTCGGTACCCAGATCGTAGGCACGCTGGATGAACTCGCGCAGTTTGGCGACTTCCTGCTGCTGTTTCAGCATGGCGTTGATTTTCTCGCCAATACCTTTCGCAGCCATACCCAGGTGAGTTTCCAGGATCTGACCGATGTTCATACGAGACGGTACGCCCAGCGGGTTCAGTACGATGTCGACCGGCGTGCCGTTTTCATCGTAAGGCATATCTTCGATCGGGTTGATCTTAGAGATAACACCCTTGTTACCGTGACGACCTGCCATTTTGTCACCAGGCTGAATCTGACGTTTAACGGCCAGATACACTTTAACGATCTTCAGCACGCCCGGTGCCAGATCGTCACCCTGAGTGATTTTACGGCGTTTCGCTTCGAGTTTTTTCTCGAACTCGTGTTTCAGTTCGTCGTACTGCTCAGCCAGCTGCTCCAGCTGGTTTTGTTTCTCTTCGTCGGTCAGGCCGAGTTCCAGCCAGCGATCGCGCGGCAGCTTGTCGAGCTTCTCAGCTTCGATACCGCCGGAGACCAGCACCGCATAGATACGACCAAACAGGCCAGCTTCGAGGATCTGCAGTTCTTCAGACAGATCTTTCTTCGCCTGTTTGAGCTGCATCTCTTCGATTTCCAGCGCGCGTTTGTCTTTTTCTACGCCGTCGCGGGTAAAGACCTGAACGTCGATAATGGTACCGGAGACACCGTTTGGCACGCGCAGAGAAGAGTCTTTAACGTCAGACGCTTTCTCACCGAAGATCGCACGCAGCAGCTTCTCTTCTGGCGTCAGCTGGGTTTCACCTTTCGGGGTTACTTTACCAACCAGAATATCGCCACCGGTCACTTCCGCACCGATATAAACGATACCGGACTCATCCAGTTTAGAGAGTGCAGCTTCACCCACGTTCGGGATATCAGCGGTGATCTCTTCCGGCCCCAGCTTGGTGTCGCGGGACACGCACGCCAGTTCCTGAATGTGGATGGTGGTAAAACGGTCTTCCTGAACAACACGCTCGGATACGAGGATGGAGTCTTCGAAGTTGTAACCGTTCCACGGCATGAACGCGACGCGCATGTTCTGACCGAGCGCCAGTTCACCGAGGTCGGTGGACGGACCGTCAGCCAGCACGTCACCGCGCTCAATCGGCTCGCCCAGAGAGACACACGGCATCTGGTTGATGCAGGTGTTCTGGTTAGAGCGGGTGTACTTGGTCAGGTTATAGATGTCGATACCTGCTTCGCCCGGGTACATCTCGTCTTCGTTAACTTTGATAACGATACGGGACGCATCCACGTACTGAACCAGGCCGCCACGTTTAGCCACCGCAGTTACACCGGAGTCAACGGCAACAGCACGTTCCATACCGGTACCAACCAGCGGCTTATCAGCGCGCAGAGTCGGAACGGCCTGACGTTGCATGTTCGCACCCATCAATGCACGGTTGGCGTCATCGTGTTCCAGGAACGGGATCAGGGACGCACCGACGGAAACCACCTGCTGGGTGGATACGTCCATGTAGTCAACCTGGTCGCGGCTGAACAAGCTGGATTCGCCTTTACTACGGCAGGTAACCAGATCTTCTACAAAGTGGCCTTCGTCATCCAGGTTGGAGTTCGCCTGAGCAATAACGTAGTTACCTTCTTCGATAGCAGACAGGTAATGAATTTCGTCGGTCACAACGCCGTCGGTGACTTTACGATACGGAGTCTCAAGGAAGCCGTATTCGTTCGTCTGTGCGTACACGGACAGGGAGTTGATCAGACCGATGTTCGGACCTTCAGGCGTTTCGATTGGACATACGCGACCGTAGTGAGTCGGGTGTACGTCTCGAACTTCAAAGCCTGCGCGTTCGCGAGTCAGGCCGCCCGGGCCGAGTGCAGAGATACGACGTTTGTGCGTAATCTCAGACAGCGGGTTGTTCTGGTCCATAAACTGAGACAGCTGGCTGGAGCCAAAGAACTCTTTCACTGCTGCAGAAATCGGCTTGGCGTTGATCATATCCTGAGGCATCAGGGTATCCAGATCGCCCAGAGACAGACGCTCTTTCACCGCACGCTCTACGCGAACCAGGCCAACGCGGAACTGGTTTTCCGCCATTTCGCCAACGGAACGGATACGACGGTTGCCAAGGTGGTCGATATCATCGACTTCGCCTTTACCGTTACGGATATCGATGAGCTTCTTCATCACTTCAATGATGTCTTCTTTGCTCAGGATACCGGAACCTTCGATTTCGTCGCGCAGCAGAGAACGGTTGAACTTCATACGACCAACCGCGGACAGATCGTAGCGGTCTTCGGAGAAGAACAGGTTCTCGAACAGGCTTTCAGCAGCTTCACGAGTCGGCGGCTCACCAGGGCGCATCATGCGGTAGATTTCTACCAGTGCGCTCAGACGATCGTTGGTCGGGTCAACGCGTACAGTCTCAGAGATGTACGGACCGTGATCCAGATCGTTGGTGAACAGCGTTTCGATACGCTTATGGCCAGACTGGCTCAGCTTGGCCAGCAGATCCAGGCTCAGCTCCATGTTCGCCGGGCAGATCAGCTCGCCAGTAGATTCGTCAACATAGTCTTTAGAGGCAACTTTGCCAGCGATGTACTCAACCGGAACTTCGATATGTTTGATATCGTCTTTTTCCAGCTGGCGAATGTGACGCGCAGTGATGCGGCGTCCTTTCTCAACGTACACTTTACCGTTCGCTTCGATATCGAAGGAGGCGGTTTCGCCGCGCAGACGCTCCGGTACCAGTTCCATCTGCAGCTTGTTGTCGCGAATTTCAAAGACCACTTTTTCGAAGAACAGGTCAAGGATCTGCTCAGTGGTGTAATTCAGCGCGCGCAGGATGATGGTAGCCGGCAGCTTACGACGACGGTCGATACGGACAAACAGGTTGTCTTTCGGGTCGAATTCGAAGTCCAGCCAGGAGCCACGGTAAGGGATGATACGTGCGTTATACAGAACCTTACCGGAAGAGTGAGTCTTACCTTTGTCACTGTCAAAGAAGACGCCCGGGCTACGGTGCAGCTGAGAAACGATAACGCGCTCGGTACCGTTGATAACAAAGGTACCGTTGTCGGTCATGAGCGGAATTTCGCCCATGTAGACTTCTTGTTCTTTAATGTCTTTAACGGTGCCTTCCGGCGCTTCGCGCTCGTAGATCACCAGACGCAGTTTAACGCGCAGCGGTGCCGAGTAGGTCACGCCACGGATCTGACACTCTTTAACGTCAAAAACCGGTTCGCCCAGACGGTAGCTGACATACTGCAGCTCAGAATTACCGCTGTAGCTCTTAATCGGGAATACGGAACGGAAAGCTGCTTCCAGACCATACTGCCCTTCAGGATCTTGCTCGATGAACTTCTGAAACGAGTCAAGCTGGATAGAAAGGAGATAAGGTATGTCCAGAACCTGCGGACGTTTACCAAAATCCTTACGAATACGTTTTTTCTCGGTATAGGAGTAAACCATAGGGTTCCTCAGCTCGCTGACAAGTCGACCCATCTGCCCACATAAGGCAGTTTTTTATGCAACACTATTTTGTTGACCGGAAAATGGAACACTTTCCGCAATACCTGTTTCTATCACGCTTAAACCATTTCATTGCGATTTACACAGCTCAGGGACCCTAACCTGTCGCAGTATATTAAGTCGTCTATAGAAACAAGCATTGTCAGGACAACCAGTAGTCAAACAGTGTGAAATGCTACTGGCGCCTTACAGCGCAAAAAGGCTGGTGACCAAAAAGTCACCAGCCATCAGCCTGATTTCTCAGGCTGCAACCGGAAAGGTTGGCTTATTTAACTTCAACTTCAGCGCCAGCTTCTTCCAGAGATTTTTTCAGTGCTTCAGCGTCATCTTTGCTCACGCCTTCTTTCAGAGCAGCCGGAGCAGATTCTACCAGGTCTTTAGCTTCTTTCAGACCCAGGCCAGTCGCGCCACGTACTGCTTTGATAACGGCAACTTTGTTCGCGCCGATACCTTTCAGAATTACGTCGAATTCAGTTTTTTCTTCAGCAGCGTCAGCAGCCGGGCCAGCAGCAACAGCTACAGCAGCAGCAGCGGAAACACCGAATTTTTCTTCCATTGCAGAGATCAGCTCAACAACGTCCATTACGGACATAGCGGATACTGCTTCAATGATTTGATCTTTAGTGATAGACATTTAAATTGTTCCTGAATATCAGAATAAGTTTATACGTAAGCAGATGCTTTATGAAGATAACTGCGATTAAGCAGCTTCTTTCGCATCGCGTACAGCAGCCAGAGTGCGAACCAGTTTGCCAGCCGAAGCTTCTTTCATGGTTGCCATCAGGCGTGCAATTGCTTCTTCGTAGGTCGGCAGAGTTGCCAGGCGGTCGATTTGCGACGCCGGGATCAGCTCACCTTCAAAGGCTGCGGCTTTGACCTCAAATTTTGCATTCGCTTTCGCGAAATCTTTGAACAGACGAGCAGCTGCGCCCGGGTGTTCCATAGAGTATGCAATCAGGGTCGGACCAACAAACGTGTCTTTCAGGCACTCGAAAGGAGTACCTTCAACGACGCGGCGCAGCAGGGTGTTACGAACAACACGCATGTATACGCCAGCTTCACGACCTGCTTTACGCAGTTCAGTCATTTTGTCTACAGTAACGCCACGGGAATCCGCAACTACTGCAGACAGCGCGCCTTTGGCTACTTCGCTGACTTCAGCAACAATCGCTTGTTTGTCTTGAAGATTTAAAGCCATTAGCTTTGCTCCTGGATGTTTGCCAGAGCTCATGCTCCGGAACTCACTTCACTCAACTCAAAGAGAAGAGCGTCTTAATACGGTGAGCAGAAACAAGCCAGAGTATCCAAAAATAATCTTAGCGTTCTGTCACCGTCTACGCAGGGGATTAAGTTTCTTGCGAAACACCTGCGGTCTTCGACGGAGGCCTGGATAGGCCAGGCTCCAACGAACAAATCTTGTCTAGCCGTCGCTATTCACGCAGTGGCGGCGTTGACTGCCTTGCCACAGCCTGAATATCTCGGCTATACGTCTGCTATAAGCAGAATACGTGGGGGTAAGATTGTAGACAAATTCACCGCCCACGTAAAGCTAATCTTAGTTCGCAGAAGCGCTCAGACCAGCCTGATCAACGGCAACGCCAGCACCCATGGTGGTGGAGATGCTGATTTTCTTGATGTACACGCCTTTAGCCTGAGTCGGTTTCGCTTTTTTCAGCGCAACCAGCAGAGCTTCCAGGTTTTCTTTCAGTTTATCAGCGTCAAAATCCACTTTACCGATGGTGGTGTGGATGATGCCGTTTTTGTCGTTACGGTAACGAACCTGACCTGCTTTAGCGTTCTTAACCGCTTCAGCAACGTTCGGAGTTACAGTACCAACTTTCGGGTTTGGCATCAGGCCGCGCGGACCCAGAACCTGGCCCAGCTGGCCAACAACGCGCATTGCATCCGGAGAAGCAATAACCACGTCAAAGTTCATTTCGCCTTTTTTGATCTGGTCAGCCAGATCTTCCATACCTACCAGCTCTGCGCCAGCAGCTTTAGCTGCTTCAGCGTTCGGGCCCTGGGCAAATACGGCTACGCGAACTGAACGGCCAGTACCGTGCGGCAGTACGGTCGCGCCACGAACGTTCTGGTCAGATTTACGAGCGTCAATGCCGAGGTTAACGGCAACATCAACGCTTTCAACGAACTTAGCAGTCGCCAGTTCTTTCAGCAGAGAGATGGCTTCGTTGATGTCGTACTGTTTGGTCGCATCAACTTTGTCACGAATCACGGACATGCGCTTGGTCAGTTTAGCCATTTCTTAGTCCTCCACTACCAGGCCCATGGAACGTGCAGTACCTTCAATGGAGCGAGTCATCGCTTCAATGTCGGAACCAGTCATGTCGGCAGCTTTGGTCTGCGCGATTTCCTGCAGCTGAGCGCGGGAAATTTTACCTACTTTGTCTTTGTTCGGTTTACCGGAACCAGACTTGATACCAGCCGCTTTTTTCAGCAGAACTGCTGCCGGCGGAGTTTTGGTAACGAAGGTGAAAGAACGGTCAGCGTAAACGGTGATAACAACCGGGATTGGCAGACCTTTTTCCAGGGATTCAGTTTTTGCGTTGAACGCTTTGCAGAATTCCATGATGTTCACACCCTGCTGACCCAGTGCTGGACCAACCGGCGGACTCGGGTTTGCCATACCAGCTGCAACCTGCAGCTTGACGTAGGCTTGTACTTTCTTAGCCATTTAAATTTCCTCGTTTGGGTGTAGCGCCTTACAAAAGGCTCCCCGTGATAAATATCGCTTTACGGGCATCAGGCCCATAAAAACAAAAGGCGCGAAATTGTATGCCAATTTCGCGCCTCATGCAACGATTAAAGCGTTGCTTTTTTGATCGGCGGTTAAGCCTTTTCTACCTGGGCAAAGTCCAGCTCGACCGGCGTCGCACGACCGAAGATAGAAACGGACACTTTCAGACGAGACTTTTCGTAGTCCACTTCTTCAACCACGCCGTTAAAGTCGGCAAATGGGCCGTCGCTAACGCGTACCATTTCACCCGGCTCAAACAGCGTTTTCGGCCGCGGCTTATCGCCAACCTGCTGCAGACGGTTCATGATCGCATCGACTTCTTTGTCACTGATAGGCGCCGGACGGTCAGAAGTGCCGCCGATAAAGCCCATCACACGCGGTACGCTGCGCACCAGGTGCCAGCTCGCGTCGTTCATCACCATCTGGACCAGCACGTAGCCCGGGAAGAATTTACGTTCGCTTTTACGACGTTGGCCGCCGCGGATTTCGACCACTTCTTCGGTCGGCACCATGACTTCGCCAAACAGCTCTTCCATATTGTGTAATTTGATATGTTCACGCAACGAGGTAGCTACGCGACCTTCAAAACCAGAAAACGCCTGAACGACGTACCAGCGTTTTTTAGGAGCTTCAGACATCTCAGAACCTCAGGCCAGTGATAAAGGATACCAGGCGAACCAGAATACCATCCAGTCCCCACAGGATCAGTGACATTACGGCGGTCACCGCGGCAACAATCAACGTGGTATGCAGCGTTTCCTGGCGAGTCGGCCAGATCACCTTACGGACTTCGGTTCTCGCTTCACGAGCGAAAGCGACTGTCGCCTTACCTTTTGTCGTTAACAGCGCGACACCGCCTGCTGCAGCGATCAGAATCACTACGGCCAGCGCACGTACTGCCAGCATAATGTCACGATAAAGGAAGTTGCCGACGATGGCCACAACCAGCAGCACGACAACGATTGTCCACTTCATCGCTTCGAGGCCGCGCCCGCTCCCTTGAGCTTCGGTATTCGCACTCATAAACCAACCTGTCACAAGAATTCAGACAAATAACTTCACCCCGCATGAAATGCGAGGCGACCAAACCGAAATGCTCTGCTGCGTTTCGGACTTAACGCCCTCTTCAGAGCCTGTCTCAGCAATGATTATGACCCAAAAAATCACTGATGAGCCAGGTTCTGGTGTGAAAGCGTGCAAAAAGGGCATCAAATGATGCCCTTTTATTGCGCATTGCGTCAAATGTTATCAGCAATTAGCCGAGAACTTTAGCAACCACGCCTGCGCCAACGGTACGGCCGCCTTCACGGATTGCGAAACGCAGACCGTCGTCCATCGCGATCGGGTGGATCAGGGTAACAACCATTTTGATGTTGTCGCCCGGCATAACCATCTCTACGCCTTCCGGCAGTTCGATGGTGCCAGTCACGTCAGTTGTACGGAAGTAGAACTGCGGACGGTAGCCTTTGAAGAACGGAGTGTGACGGCCGCCTTCGTCTTTGGACAGGATATAAACTTCAGATTCGAACTTGGTGTGCGGCTTGATAGAGCCCGGCTTAGCCAGTACCTGACCACGTTCGATTTCTTCACGTTTGATACCACGCAGCAGAACACCAACGTTCTCACCAGCGCGGCCTTCGTCCAGCAGTTTGCGGAACATTTCAACGCCAGTACAGGTAGACTTAGCAGTCTCTTTAATACCAACAATTTCAACTTCTTCGCCAACTTTGATGATACCGCGCTCTACACGACCGGTAACAACGGTACCACGACCGGAGATGGAGAATACGTCTTCGATCGGCAGCAGGAACGGCTTGTCAATCGCACGCTCTGGTTCCGGAATGTAAGAATCCAGGAAGCCAGCCAGTTCGATGATTTTAGATTCCCACTCAGCGTCGCCTTCCAGCGCTTTCAGAGCAGAACCACGAACGATCGGAGTGTCGTCGCCCGGGAAATCGTACTGAGACAGAAGTTCACGAACTTCCATTTCAACCAGTTCCAGCAGCTCTTCGTCATCAACCATGTCGCACTTGTTCAGGAACACGATGATGTACGGAACGCCTACCTGACGACCCAGCAGGATGTGCTCACGAGTCTGCGGCATCGGGCCGTCAGTCGCAGCAACAACCAGGATCGCGCCGTCCATCTGCGCAGCACCGGTGATCATGTTTTTAACATAGTCGGCGTGGCCCGGGCAGTCTACGTGCGCGTAGTGGCGAGTCGGGGTGTCATATTCAACGTGGGAAGTGTTGATGGTGATACCACGAGCTTTTTCTTCCGGCGCGTTATCGATCTGGTCGAATGCGCGAGCAGCACCGCCGTAGGTTTTAGCCAGAACGGTAGTGATTGCAGCGGTCAGCGTTGTTTTACCATGGTCAACGTGGCCGATAGTACCGACGTTAACGTGCGGTTTTGTACGTTCAAACTTTTCTTTAGACATCGATTGTCCCTCTAAGACACGGATAAATCGGTGATATCACCACATCAACCGGGCAACATGCCCGACTTGTTGAATGCAATAAACTAGAGAGAAACAGGGGAGGAGAGATAAAGAAGTGGTGCTGATACCCAGAGTCGAACTGGGGACCTCACCCTTACCAAGGGTGCGCTCTACCAACTGAGCCATATCAGCACGTTTGGAGCGGGCAGCGGGAATCGAACCCGCATCATCAGCTTGGAAGGCTGAGGTAATAGCCATTATACGATGCCCGCATCCTGAAACTCGGCTACCCAGTTCTTTCTATAACAAAAAAAAGAGAAGCGTCTCTTTTTCTGTTTGAGCTGACCAGTTTAACCAATCAACTCTGGCTCCGCAAAGCGTTGCCGAAAGATGGTGGTGGGGGAAGGATTCGAACCTTCGAAGTCGATGACGGCAGATTTACAGTCTGCTCCCTTTGGCCGCTCGGGAACCCCACCAGGCACTTGATGGTGCCGACTACCGGAATCGAACTGGTGACCTACTGATTACAAGTCAGTTGCTCTACCTACTGAGCTAAGTCGGCATCAAGTAGCGCGCATTCTAGGGAGACCTGCGAGTTCATGCAACTAAAAAATTGCAGAAAATGTTCTATTGCTCACATTTTGTGCTCTGACGAGAAAAAATGGTGTAATTTCAAACAGAGCAGCACAAAAATACGCCAACCTTCTCCATAGAAACGATCGTCGAAGAGAGCAAAATCCTCTTCCAAACCGCTAAAGCGGCATCGATACATCGCAACCCGGTCACAATATTCACTGAATGAGCCGGATGCTTCTACTGAGAACTTTATATGCCCTTGCTAAACCATTCATCTCTGTGATGCTACCTTTAGAAAGCATCATTCAATGAGTTTTTTTCTTATTATTCCTCGCAATCTGGTGTTACCCTCCTGCCCATTGTCCTGATTAACTAGTGTGAAGCACTCCGCCTTCATGTCCTTCGGCGGTTGCAAGAGCATGCTTATGAGCCTAAAAGAGCAAACGTTAATGACACCGTATCTACAATTTAACCGCGACCAATGGGCTGCACTTCGTGATTCCGTTCCGATGACGCTAACAGAAGAAGAAATCACGCGGTTAAAAGGCATCAACGAAGATCTTTCCCTGGAAGAAGTAGCGGAAATTTATTTGCCGCTGTCGCGTTTACTCAATTTCTATATCAGCTCCAATTTGCGCCGACAGGCTGTACTGGAACAATTCCTGGGCACCAACGGGCAACGCATTCCGTACATCATTAGCATTGCGGGTAGCGTGGCCGTCGGGAAAAGCACCACCGCGCGCGTACTCCAGGCTTTACTTAGCCGCTGGCCTGAACATCGTCACGTAGAATTGATTACTACGGATGGTTTTCTGCATCCTAACGCCGTACTGAAAGAGCGCGGCCTGATGAAGAAAAAAGGCTTCCCGCAGTCTTATGATATGCACCGCTTGGTTAAATTCGTCTCCGACCTGAAATCCGGAGTTCCTGACGCCACCGCGCCGGTCTATTCTCATCTGATTTATGACGTCATTCCTGATGGGGATAAAACCGTTACTCAGCCTGATATATTAATTCTTGAAGGATTAAATGTTCTGCAGAGCGGAATGGATTATCCTCACGATCCGCACCATGTATTTGTTTCGGACTTTGTGGATTTTTCAATTTATGTCGATGCGCCAGAAGAACTGCTTAAGACCTGGTATATCAACCGTTTTTTGAAATTTCGCGAAGGCGCATTTACCGACCCGGACTCCTATTTTCATAGCTATGCTCAGCTGTCTAAAGATGAAGCAATTAATGTTGCCACATCGCTCTGGAATGAGATTAATCTTCTGAATTTAAAAGAAAACATCCTACCGACACGCGAGCGAGCAAGCCTTATAATGACCAAAAGCGCAAACCACTCAGTTAATCAGGTGCGTTTAAGGAAATAAAGAAGGGAGCGTCAGCTCCCCTTCTTTTATTCCGCGCTTCGCAATGATATCTCACCGCCAATCCAGGGTTTTATTACCCCATCTTGCTCCAGTAATAATGCTCCTTGAGCATCAATGCCTCGAGAGATACCCACGACTTCTTTATCGCCAATAATAAGTTTAACCGGACGATTAATAAAGTTATCCAGCTTTTCCCAGCGGGTCAGATAGGGTGCTAAGCCTTCGTTCTCAAAAAGTTTAAACCCCGCCCGCAGTTCTTTAATTAGACAAGCTGCTAACGTATTACGATCGATAGTCATCCCCGCTTCCTGCAGGCTGATCCACCCCTGATTGACAACGTCAGACTCAACGCGGCGCATCATTAAATTAATCCCTGCGCCGCTAACGATATGCGCTGCGTCGCCGGTCTTCCCCGTCAGCTCTACCAGGATCCCGGACAGTTTCCGGTCCTGTAAATAGAGGTCGTTCGGCCATTTTACCCGTACTTTATCCGCCCCCAGGCTTTGCAGCACTTCGGCAATCACGATCCCGATGACCAGGCTCAAACCAATGGCGGCGGCAGGGCCCTGCTCCAGTCGCCAGTACATTGATAGATAAAGATTAGATCCAAACGGAGAGAACCACTTACGCCCGCGGCGGCCGCGACCGGCCTGCTGATATTCAGCCACGCAGGCATCACCGGATTGCAGCTCACCGAGTCGGTCCATAAGATACTGGTTGGTGGAATCAATAACCGGTAGCACGGTGACCCGCCCGTGTTCAATCTGCCTGGCGATCTGCTCTTCATCCAGAAGCTGAATGGGCTCAGGTAAACTGTAGCCTTTACCCGGAACGGTGAAGACGTCAATTCCCCAGTCGCGTAACGTTTGAATGTGTTTGTTGATTGCGGCGCGGCTCATCCCTAAACGCTCACCAAGTTGTTCACCTGAATGGAATTCAGCGTCAGCTAATATGGATATCAGCGTCAGAGGGACGGTATAGTCTTTCATGCGATAGTCTCCTCGGCATTCACTTCGCCCGTTTCGCCAATAAAGCGCACTTCTGGTTGCAGCCAGATATCAAACTTTTCACCAACCTGCTGACGTACATAGTGTGCCAGCTTAACCACATCCTCACTGGTTGCTTGATTATCATTGATTAATACCAGTGCCTGCTGGCTGTGTACCGCTGCACCGCCAATCACTTTTCCTTTAAGCTGGCATTGATCGATAAGCCAGCCGGCGGCAAGCTTCATGCTGCCATCGGGCTGTGGATAGTGAGGGATGTTTGGATAGGCGGTCAGTAGCGCATTAGCCTTCTCCGTGCTAACAACCGGGTTCTTAAAGAAGCTTCCCGCATTTCCATTCACTTTTGGATCGGGAAGTTTGGTCATGCGCATATGGCATACGGCATCAAATACCTGTTGGGGAGTGACGGTTTGCGGATCCAGCCGGGTTAAATCGCCATAGGTCAAAACGGGCTGCCATGCCTTTGGTAAGATCAAACCAACGGCTACGATGGCATAGCGGTCCTGATACTCATGCTTAAAAATGCTATCCCGATAGCCAAAGCGACACTCAGCAGCGGTGAGTCGTTGCTTCTGCCCGGTCGCCAGCTCAATACAATCGACGTACTGGCAAACCTTTTTTAACTCAAGGCCATAAGCTCCAATATTTTGAATCGGCGAGGAGCCGGCGCAGCCAGGAATTAAGGCCAGATTTTCCAGACCAGGCATTCCATTATTTAGCGCAAACTGTACCAGCTGATGCCAGTTTTCTCCCGCGCCCACGTGCAAATGCCAGGCGTCAGGTGTTTCACTCACTTCTATACCCATAATACGGTTGATAATCACCGTGCCGGAATAATCCTTCAGAAACAGGACGTTACTTCCTTCACCAAGGATAAGAGTTGGCTGGCGCTTTGCAACGGCATTCTGCCAGGCATCCAGTAGCTGTTTTTCAGTTTCGGCGCGTACAATCGCGCTGGCGGAACGGTCAAGACCGAAGGTATTCCAGGGCTTAAGTGAGTGGCTCATAGTGGCTTCCAGATGCAAAATCTGCATTAGTTTACCGTATATAGCGAGGGAAGGCTTGCCCGATCGTCGTGGGTTGACGAGAGACCATGGCGTTATCAGGAGGAATTGTTAAACCCCGGAAACGCAAAAAGCCCATCT
>NZ_BCZK01000026.1 GCF_001598695.1 Klebsiella oxytoca NBRC 105695
TCCACCGATGTCTGCGGATCGATAGCCCGGGTAAGGCGCTGGCGCCGGACCCGGGAAGGGAAAGCTTACTGCTTATCCAGCGACCAGGTCGCGCTGCGGACGTCCACCTTCACCGGTAGCAGACCGATGCGGGTGAAAGTGTCCGCCAGCGCCTGCTGCTCGTTATAGACTGCAGGCGTCATCCGCTCGGCGCCATAGGGCAGGCGCGCCAGCGTCTTCAGCCAGATAGCCTTATCCAGCCCGGTAGAAGCCGAGAGGATCCCGGCGGCATCGTCCTGATGGCTGTTGGCCCATTCGCTCAGTTTACCCAGTTCATCGACCACCTGCTTCGCGGTTTCAGGATAAGCGTCGGCAAATTTGCGGCTGGCCAGGTAGAAGGTATAGTGCGGTACCAGCCCTTCGGCATTGCGGATCTGTCGGGCTTTGGCGTTTGTTTCCACCTCGGCGAGGAACGGATCCCAGATAACCCATGCGTCAATCGCGCCGCGCTGGAAGGCGGCGCGGGCGTCGGCAGGCGGCAAATAGACCGGAGTGATATCTTTATAGCTTAATCCGGCTTTCTCCAGCGCAGCCACCAGCAGGTAGTTTACGTCGGAGCCTTTGTTAAGCCCCACGCGCTTGCCCTTAAGGTCGGCCACGCTCTTAATCGCCGAGTTTTCCGCCACTACGATGGCCTCGGTTTTTGGATTCGCCGGCGAGTGGGCTAAGTAGACCAGATCTGCCTGCGCCGCCTGGGCAAAGGCCGGCGGCGCATCGCCGGTTGCGGCGAGGTCGATGCTGCCTACGTTTAGCCCTTCCAGCATTTGCGGCCCGGCGGGGAATTCAATCCAGCGCACGGCGATGCCCTGCTTTTTAAACGTTTCATCGAGGGTGCCGCGATATTTCAGCAGCGCGAAGATATTGGCTTTCTGATAGCCGATATTGACGGTTTCCGGCGTTTTCGCCAGCGCGGAAGCGGATACGCCAGCCAGCATGAGCAGCAGCGCCGGACGAGACAGTCTGAGCATGATTTGTTCTCCTTGAGCGGTTTACCGTAAGGTAACAAATCGTCTTTATAACTAATAAATAACTAAATTATCATTTATATAACATAAATGAAGGGGGAGGGCAGGGGAAGGAAACCCGGCATGCCGCAGCATACCGGGAGGGGGCGTTAATCGCAGGCGACAATCTTCATGGCCAGGCCGCCGCGTGAGGTTTCACGATATTTGGCGTTCATATCTTTGCCCGTTTCGTACATGGTCTCGATGACTTTATCGAGGCACACCCGCGGCTCGCTGGTGCGGCGCAGCGCCATGCGCGCGGCGTTGACCGCTTTAACCGCAGCGATAGCGTTACGCTCGATGCACGGCACCTGCACCTGACCGGCGACCGGGTCGCAGGTCAGACCGAGGTTATGCTCCATACCGATTTCGGCGGCGATGCACACCTGGCCCGGGCTGCCGCCCAGCAGTTCCGCCAGTCCGGCTGCGGCCATCGAGCAGGCAACGCCGACTTCGCCCTGGCAGCCCACTTCGGCGCCGGAAATCGAGGCGTTCATCTTATAAAGTGAGCCAATGGCGCTGGCGACCAGCATATAGCGCGCCAGCGAGTTGGCGTTCACTTTGCGGATAAATTTGTCGTAGTAGGCCAGTACCGCGGGCACGATGCCGCAGGCGCCGTTGGTTGGTGCGGTCACGACGCGTCCGCCGGCGGCGTTCTCTTCGTTAACCGCCAGGGCGAACATATTAATCCAGTCAACGACCGCCATCGGGTCGCTGCTGGTGTTGTCCTGGCTTACCAGCATCCGGCGCAGCGCGGCGGCGCGGCGGGGAACCCGCAGCTTGCCCGGCAGAACGCCCTCGGTGGTGATGCCGCGCTCAATGCCGCTGCTCATCACTTCCCAGACGGCGGCAAAGTGCTGTTCCAGCGCTTCTTTACTGTGCAGCGCCAGCTCGTTTTGCATCATCAGACCGGAAAGCGACAGCCCGCTTTCACGGCAGTGGCGCTGGAGGTCGGCGGCGTTTTTATACGGAAAAGGTACGGTGACCGGCGCTTCGCGGGTGACGCCGAAATGCGCTTCGTCGACGATAAACCCGCCGCCGATGGAGTAGTACGTCTGGCTGTAGAGAACCTGGTCGCCGGCGAGGGCGGTAATTCGCATGCCGTTCTCATGCAGCGACAGATTGTCGGCATGGAAATTCATGCACTGATCGACCGGGAACGCCACTTCCTGCTGGCCGTTTGCCAGCATCAGGCGGCCATGGGTGTTGACGTCCTGGATAAAACTGGGGATAGCGTCAATGTCGACGGTATCCGGCAGGTTGCCCGCCAGGCCCATAATAATCGCGATGTCGGTATGGTGGCCTTTACCGGTCAGGGAAAGGGAGCCGTAGACATCGACGATGACTTTGGTCACCTCGGAGAGCAGCCCGCGCTCAATAAGATCGTCCGTGAATTGTTTGCCCGCTTTCATCGGTCCAACGGTGTGGGAGCTGGAAGGGCCAATGCCGATTTTAAAAATATCGAATACGCTGATCATGATGCATCCAGTGCTGTCGGGAGCGCCGCCGTCAGGCGGCGCGGGGATATTAGCTAAACAGAGAGTAGAAAATCGCGGAGATAGCAATCAGGCCCATAATCACCACGAAAACGTTGCTGACGTGGCCGCTGTATTTGCGCATAGCCGGGACTTTCTGAATGGCGTACATCGGCATCAGGAACAGAATCATCGCAATGATCGGGCCGCCCAGGGTTTCGATCATCCCGAGGATGCTTGGGTTCAGCGTTGCCACAATCCAGGTGGTGACCAGCATGAACAGGGCAGTGATTTTGTTCAGTTTGTTGATTTCGATGGACTTGCCTTTACCGCGCAGGGATTTAATCACCATGCCGTTAAAGCCTTCGCGAGCGCCCAGATAGTGGCCGAGGAAGGATTTAGTGATGGCGATCATCGCGATGATCGGCGCCATCCAGGCGATGATTGGCGCGTTAAAGTGGTTCGCCAGGTAAGACAGAATCGAGATGTTCTGCTCTTTTGCCGCCGCCAGATCCGCCGGGGAGAGGCTCAGTACGCAGCTGAAGACGAAGAACATAACGGTCAGCACCATCATAATGTGCGCGCGGGCCAGAATGCTGGAGCATTTTTTCTCAGCGCCTTCGCCGTACTCTTCGCGTTTAGCAACGGCGAAGGAGGAGATGATCGGCGAGTGGTTAAAAGAGAATACCATCACCGGTATTGCCAGCCACAGGGTCATCCACAGGCCGTTGCCGGTGGCGGTAGCGCTACTCAGGGAGAGGGTTTCCAGCGCCGCGCCGTTCCACTGCGGGATCAGGTACAGAGCCAGAATCATCAGCGCGACCACGAACGGGAATACCAGCACGCTCATCGCTTTGACGATCATCTGCTCGCCGAAGCGCACGATAGTCATCATGCCGACAATCAGAATCAGGGAAAGAATGGCGCGCGGCGGCGGCGTTATGTGCAACTGGTGCGCCATAAAGCTTTCGACGGTATTGGTGATCGCCACGCTGTATACCAGCAGAATCGGGTAGATGGCGAAAAAGTAAAGCAGGGTAATCAGTTTACCTGCGCCGACGCCGAAGTGCTCCTCGACGACTTCGGTGATGTCTTCGCCCGGGTTCTTACCGGACAGCACGAAACGGGTCATTCCGCGGTGGGCGAAGAAGGTCATCGGAAAGGCCAGAATCGCCATGATGATCAGCGGGATCATACCGCCGACGCCGGCGTTGATCGGCAGGAACAGTACGCCCGCGCCGATAGCCGTGCCGTACAGGCCCAGCATCCACATGGTGTCCGTCTTACGCCAACCGCTACGGGTAGCATCCGTAACGATGGTGCTGGTTTGAGTGGTTTCCATCTGTATCTCCTGGAGGAAGCAACAAAATCTAATGAAAAAAAACGACTAAATAATATGAAATTCGTTTGTGTACGGTTTTTTAGGCATTTTCTCCGTAACAATTGGTGCGGGAAGATACATTTATATGGTGAATGCATCAGTGATCGCGATCCCAAATGCAATAATCCACTTTTAATGTGCGTATTTTTAGTCCAACAGCCTGTTTCTGGTGATCAGCCAGAGAATTGTGGCGCGGAGGCTATCATTTTCAGCATATGAGATAATAGTGGTGTGACGTAATAACGAGGTTTTTACTGTAAAAATGCGATGTTATCGACATTTTTACGTTAAAAGGCGTTTTTCCTGGTGATATTTATTGCTGTATTTGGAAACGCAAACGATTGGCTTTGTAAAAATGCATCTGGAAAATTCACAAAGTAAATGAATCATTTGGAAATAATACGCGCTGAGTGATGAGCGAGGCAGCAGTACTGTGGCCTGGCGAGGAAGCGTTGCCCGGGCAGAGCGCGAACCGCTGCCCGGGAGAAGAACAGAAGAGAACTCAGGAACAGATTTCGTAGCAGGGGATATAGGCGGTGCCGCCCGGCAGCTTCATACGATGCTGAGCGACGAAGCCCTGCAGCAGATCGTCCATGCGGCGCATCATTGCCGGGTCGCCGTGAATTTTATACGGACCGAATTTTTCGATAGCCTGGATGCCCACCTCTTTGACGTTACCAGCGACGATACCGGAGAAGGCGCGGCGGAGATCCGCTGCCAGCACTTCTACCGGCTGGTCCGGATAGAGTTTGAGATTGGCCATATTCTCATGGGTAGGATCGAACGGCATCTGCAGATCCGGAGCAATGCGCATCGACCAGTTGAAGCTGTAAGCATCGCCGGTCTCGCGACGATTCTCTTTCACCATCGGCATTGCTTTTTTCATCTGGCGGGCTACTTCAGCGGCGTCGTCAACGATAATGCGATAGTGGCGACGGGCGGATTCGCCCAGCGTATGGACGATAAACTCATCCAGCACGCGGAAATAATCGGCGCTCTCTTTTGGCCCGGTAAGAATCAGCGGCAGAACCTGCGACTTGTTCGACGGATGCATCAAAATGCCCAGCAGATAGAGCAGCTCTTCCGCTGTACCTACGCCGCCCGGGAAGATGATAATGCCGTGAGCGATGCGCACGAAGGCTTCCAGACGTTTCTCGATATCCGGCATGATGATCAGCTCGTTGACCAGCGGGTTAGGCGGCTCGGCGGCGATAATGGACGGCTCGGTCATGCCGATAAAGCGGCTGTCTCTGTAGCGCTGCTGCGCGTGGCCGACGGCTGCGCCTTTCATCGGCGCTTCCATGGCGCCCGGCCCGCAGCCGGTACAGATATTCAGCTCACGCAGGCCCAGCTGAGTGCCGACGCGGCGAGCGTAGAGATATTCGTTTTCGTTAATCGAGTGGCCGCCCCAGCAGACAATCATATTTGGCGCTTCGCCGACGTGCAGGGCGCGGGCGTTGCGCAAAATAGAGAACACCAGGTTGGTGATATGCACCGAGCTTTCAAGATCGAGATTCGGGAAGCGGACGGTGTTATGGATCTGGCCGTAGACAAACAGGATATCGCGCAGTACGGCAAACAGGTTGGCCTGCAGGGAACGGATAATACGCCCGTCAACGAAAGCATCTTCCGGCGGGTTAATCAGTTCCAGCTTCACGCCGCGTTCGCGACGCAGCACGTTAATATCGAAGTTTTCAAAACGAGACAGGAGCTCCTTGCTGTTATCGGTCAGGCTCCCCGAGTTGAGCACAGCAAGCGAGCAGTTACGAAAGAGTTGATACAGGTCACTGCTGGCGGTGCGTTTAAGCATATCCACTTCCAGCTGCGACAGCATATCCATTGAACCAAGCGGGCTAACATGTGTAATCAAGTGAACTCCTTACAGGACGATTATCGTCTTCCTGTGATTACAATAGCCCTGCTGATGGCGTTTTCACAACCTTGCGCGCGGGTTAACGCACGCAAATTGTGAAAATGTTTACTATTGGCGAGCGAGGCGGCCGATGGCCGGAACAAAATCGGTGTTGCTGCGCCACGGGTTGATGTCCAGGCCGCCGCGCCGCGTATAGCGCGCATAAACGGAAAGGGCTTCCGGCTGGCAGAAACGCTGAATATCGCTGAAGATGCGCTCTACGCACTGTTCGTGGAATTCGTTGTGATGGCGGAACGAAACCAGATAGCGCAGCAGCTTTTCGCGATCGATTTTTGCCCCGCGATAGCGGATCTGTACCGAACCCCAGTCGGGCTGGTGGGTAATCAGGCAGTTGGATTTCAGTAAATGGCTGACCAGCGTCTCTTCAACTACTTTACCGCCAGCGGCATCCTGCAGGTAATCAGCGCTGAACTGATAGTTATCAATTTCAATATCCTGATCGTCAATACAGGTGCCGTGCAGATGCGCCACCGGCTGGCCTTCGAGTTCATCGAGGCGATACAGCGACACCTTGACTTCCCCTTGCGCACAGGCGCTGAGATCGCGCGCCAGCGTCGCCTCGACCTCCTGCCAGTCGGCAAAACGCGTCTGGTTAAAGCTATTGAGATAGAGCTTAAAGCTTTTTGATTCCACCAGATTCACGGTCGTGTCGCTGAGCTCAACGTGGCCCACGGCAACCTGCGGCAGGCCTTTCGCATTCAGCCAGGAGAGTTCATACAGCGTCCAGATATCGGCGCCGTGAAACGGCAGGCTATCGGCGTGCAGGCCCAGCGGATCGCGGTTCAGGCTGCGCGGTACGCCCTGAAGCAGGCTGGCGTCGTAAGTATCGCGGTAATCGGTTGATTTACCGAGCGTCAGGCCGGCGAGCGCCTGGTGGTTATCGTAAGAAGACATGTTTCACCATAGTTAAAGCGGTTACACTATATGCCAAGTGTATCCTGTCTAACGTGAAGAGAGAAACCGGTGGATCAGCAAACCGCAGAAGCGCTACAAGCATTTACCCAACGTTATTGTGAGGCGTGGCAGCAGCAGCGCTCCAGCCTGCCGCGTAGCGAAGAGCTTTACGGCATTCCGTCGCCGTGCATCAGCGCCACGGATGATGATGGCGTTTTCTGGCAGCCGCAGCCGTTTTCTTTAGAACAAAACATTAACGCGGTTGAACGGGCGCTGGAGATTGTGGTACAACAACCGCTTCATGCTTATTATACCACTCAGTTTGCCGGCGATATGCAGGCACGTTTTGCCGATGAGAGCATGACGCTGCTGCAAACCTGGAGTCCGGACGACTTCCAGCGGGTGCAGGAAAATCTGATTGGCCATCTGCTGGTACAAAAGCGTTTGAAGCTGTCTCCCACGCTGTTTATCGCCACGCTGGACAGCGAACTGGACGTCATTTCGGTCTGTAATATGAGCGGCGAAGTGATCAAAGAAACGCTCGGGACCCGTAAACGTACGACCCTTTCTCCCTCGCTTGCGAGTTTCCTTAATTCCCTTAAGCCCGTTCTGTAATCTAAAGTTCCTGAGCTTTTGTGAGAGATCTCTTACAAGACCTGTAAGAGATCGTCATCATTTGAGGCGATCCCCTGCAAATACTATTTCAATAAAATACATTAATTTCAAATGGTTAATGGTTTTATGATTCATCATGAAGACGATAAATCTTAAGATATTGTCTTAACAAGGGTTGTAAGACGGGGCGGAATCAGGGATTCTATACACGTCGACAGGGAGTCGATAAATGAAGTGAACATCAGGATGATGACGCTTCGAGAGGACCCGCCAGGACGGCGTCGCAAGGACAGGCTTCAGGATGAAGCACAGGATAGCGTAGGATTGCGTAAAGGACACCTCCAGGAAGGAGAAAGAGAGCCGGTCAGGATGCCCGGTGGATCAGGAAGATCGGGATAGACTTACGGATGAGTTATTTCACATCGGGGTGGTGTGAAAGCAGGATGCAACAGTTTACGGATGAACATGGTCAGGAGACCTCAGGAAAAGTTTTCAAGGACGAGCAGGGAGCACCAATGTAGCTGGATTGCTGCAAAACGAACCGGGAGCACTGTTTATACAGTGCTCCCTTTTTTTATTTCTCTTCTGAATTTGCTATTCTGCGCCGGTTTTCAACTCATCGAGGTTTCCCATGACTCTTGACCATCGCGTGCGCGAGCGCCTGCTCGCCATTGAAGCGCTGCTGCGCGAAACGGAACACTGGCAGGATAGCGCTCCCGACAGCCGCGCGTTTGCCAGCGAACAGCCGTTTTGCCTCGACACCATGGAGCCGCTTGAATGGCTGCAGTGGGTATTAATACCGCGCATGCATCAGCTTCTGGAAAGCGGCATGCCGCTGCCGCAAAATTTCGCCGTTGCCCCCTACTATGAGATGGCCCTGGATAATGCTCATCCCGTGCGCGAGCGGGTGCTTACCGAGCTGCTTCTGCTGGATGCGCTGTTTGCCGGCGGCGACGCCTGATGCTGGAGATTTTATATCAGGACCCGTGGCTGGTAGCGGTGAACAAGCCTTCGGGCTGGCTGGTGCATCGTAGCTGGCTGGATCGTGATGAAAAAGTGGTGGTGATGCAGACCGTGCGCGACCAGATAGGCCAGCACGTGTTCACCGCTCACCGCCTCGACAGGCCGACTTCCGGCGTGCTGCTAATGGGACTGTCGAGCGAAGCGGGAAGACTGTTGTCGCAGCAGTTCGAGCAGCATCAAATGCAGAAACGCTATCATGCGATAGCCCGCGGCTGGTTGAGCGAAGAAGCGGAGCTTGATTATCCTCTGGTTGAGGAGCTGGATAAAATTGCCGATAAGTTCGCCCGCGAAAATAAAGATCCGCAGCCGGCGGTCACCCATTATCGCGGCCTGGCGACGATAGAAATGCCGGTGGCGACCGGACGTTATCCTACCACCCGCTATAGCCTGGTGGAGCTGGAACCGAAAACCGGACGTAAGCACCAGCTGCGCCGTCATCTTGCCCATCTTCGCCATCCGATTATCGGCGACAGTAAACACGGCGATCTGCGGCAGAATCGCAGCGCGGCCGAACACTTTGGCTGCGATCGGCTAATGCTTCATGCCAGCCAGCTATCGTTAACGCATCCTTTTACCGGTGTACCGCTGGTTATTCGCGCTGGCCTTGACGACGTCTGGATGCGCGCGCTGTCGCAGTTTGGCTGGCGCGGCCTTCTCCCGTTAAATGAAAGGGTTGAGTTTGCCGACGACTGCGGTCAGGATGAAGAGATACAGGTCACTTCAGGGAGATAGTCATGGCAGAAGTCGGAATTTTTGTCGGTACGATGTATGGAAATTCGCTCCTGGTCGCCGAAGAGGCGCAGGCTATTTTGAGCGGACTGGGGCATCAGGCGAAAGTCTTTGAAGATCCCGAAGTCAAAGACTGGGAGTCGTATACCGGAAAATATGCGCTGGTGGTGACATCGACCACCGGGCAGGGCGATTTACCGGACAGCATTGTGCCTTTATACGAAGGCATCAAAGATATGTATCAGCCGCATTTGCGCTATGGAATTATTGCCCTGGGCGATAGCACCTACGCTAACTTCTGCGGCGGCGGTTTGAAGTTTGATGCGTTATTGCAGGAACAGGGCGGCACGCGCGTTGGCGATATGCTGACGATCGATGCCAGCGAAGATCCGGAACCTGAAAGCGTTGCTAACCCATGGGTAGCGCAGTGGGCGTCGCTGCTTGATTAACAACCTAATTCCATCAGGGCTATTTTGTTTGCCATTTTGCCCTCGGGCGGTGCTCAGACTGTTTGGCTAATACCCTGGCGGCACAGCTCCTAAAAGTTTCGCCCTCTCCCTACACTAGAGGGCGCCCCTTTCTTTACTGATGTTAAATGCCAGTGGCCAGATAAACGGCCAAAATCATCGTAGCAATTCTTCAGGCGCACGGCTTCGGGCATTTGCCTTAAAACCTGTGTAATGCCATGGTCTTTACCGGGCTATTTCACGGGGTCAAGAGAGTTGATTCACACTCCTGTCTTTTGCACCGCGCTTTGCGTCTATGAACGGGCGCGGCTTTTCATTTCCGTGAACCATCCCCCATCTCATTAGGCATAAGCCATAAATCAGATTTACTCAGGCGGCGAAAGCTGTGTATTTGCACGGTGAGCCCGTCAGCCCCTCTTTTTATACTTTTCCTGCCAGTTAAAAATGCAGTGCCAGATATAACGAAAATTATGAAAAACACTAACACGTCATTCTGAGTACCCTACAGGTTGTGCTGTTCAGAATGAACGTAGCTAACGCTATGATTCAGGAGTGCAACAATGAGTTCATTAAGTCAGGCGGCAGGCGGCGCGGAAAAGCGCACCAATGCTCGCTACTGGATAGTGGTGATGTTGTTTATCGTCACATCCTTCAACTACGGCGACCGCGCCACCTTATCCATTGCCGGTTCGGAGATGGCCAAAGATATTGGTCTTGATGCCGTTGGCATGGGCTACGTCTTTTCCGCGTTCTCCTGGGCCTACGTGATCGGCCAGATCCCGGGCGGCTGGCTGCTTGACCGCTTCGGTTCTAAACGCGTCTACTTCTGGTCCATTTTTATCTGGTCCATGTTTACCCTGCTGCAGGGTTTCGTCGATATTTTTAGCGGCTTCGGCATTATCGTCGCGCTGTTCACCCTGCGTTTTCTTGTCGGCCTGGCCGAAGCGCCTTCCTTCCCCGGCAACAGCCGGATCGTCGCGGCGTGGTTCCCGGCGCAGGAGAGGGGCACGGCGGTGGCTATCTTTAACTCCGCGCAATATTTTGCCACCGTTATTTTTGCGCCGATCATGGGTTGGCTGACGCATGAGGTGGGCTGGTCGCACGTGTTCTTCTTTATGGGCGGTCTCGGCATTATCATCAGCTTTGTCTGGCTGAAGGTGATTCATGAACCTAACCAGCATCCGGGTGTAAACCAAAAAGAGCTCGATTACATCGCCGCAGGCGGCGCGCTGATCAATATGGATCAGGCGGCGGCCAAAGCTAAGGTGCCGTTTAGCGTAAAATGGGGGCAAATCAAGCAGCTGCTGGGTTCTCGCATGATGATTGGCGTCTATATCGGCCAGTACTGCATTAACGCTTTGACCTATTTCTTTATCACCTGGTTCCCGGTTTATCTGGTGCAGGCGCGCGGCATGTCGATCCTGAAGGCCGGTTTTGTCGCGTCGGTTCCGGCGATCTGCGGTTTCGCGGGCGGGGTTCTCGGCGGGATTATTTCCGACTGGCTGATGCGTCGTACCGGCTCGCTGAACATCGCACGTAAAACGCCTATCGTCATGGGGATGCTGCTGTCGATGGTGATGGTGTTCTGTAACTACGTCAACGTGGAGTGGATGATTATCGGCTTCATGGCGCTGGCCTTCTTCGGTAAAGGCATCGGTGCGCTGGGCTGGGCGGTTATGGCGGATACGGCGCCGAAAGAGATCAGCGGCCTGAGCGGCGGTCTGTTCAACATGTTCGGCAATATCTCCGGTATCGTGACGCCCATTGCTATCGGCTACATCGTTGGCACCACCGGTTCGTTTAACGGCGCGCTGATTTATGTGGGCGTTCATGCGCTGGTGGCGGTGCTGAGCTATCTGGTACTGGTGGGCGATATTAAACGTATCGAACTGAAACCTGTCGCAGGAAAATCATCATGACAACGCAATCGAGCCCTATTATCACCGATATGAAGGTTATCCCGGTGGCCGGGCAGGACAGTATGCTGCTTAACATCGGCGGCGCGCATAATGCGTACTTTACCCGCAATATTGTGGTGCTGACCGATAACGCCGGCAATACCGGGGTCGGCGAAGCACCGGGCGGCGAAGTGATTTATCAGACGCTGGTGGATGCCATCCCGACGGTATTAGGCCAGGAAGTCGCCCGCCTGAACAAAGTGGTTCAGCAGGTGCATAAAGGCAACCAGGCCGCGGACTTTGATACTTTTGGTAAAGGCGCCTGGACATTCGAGCTGCGGGTGAACGCGGTGGCGGCGCTGGAGGCTGCGCTGCTGGATCTGCTGGGCAAGGCGCTCAACGTGCCGGTTTGCGAGCTGCTGGGGCCGGGCAAGCAGCGCGATGAGGTGACCGTGCTGGGCTATCTGTTCTACGTGGGCGATCGCACCAAAACCGATCTGCCCTATCTGGAAAGCACGCCGGGCAACCATGAGTGGTATCGTCTACGCCATCAGGAAGCGCTGAACAGCGAGGCGGTGGTGCGCCTGGCGGAGGCCTCACAGGACCGCTACGGCTTTAAAGATTTTAAACTGAAAGGCGGCGTGCTGCCCGGCGAGCAGGAGATCGAAACCGCCCGCGCGTTGAAAAAGCGTTTTCCCGATGCGCGTATTACGGTTGATCCCAACGGCGCCTGGCTGCTGGATGAAGCCATCGCCCTGTGTAAAGGGCTGAACGAGGTGCTGACCTACGCGGAAGACCCCTGCGGCGCCGAACAGGGCTTTTCTGGCCGTGAAGTGATGGCGGAGTTTCGCCGCGCCACCGGTCTGCCGGTGGCAACCAATATGATCGCCACTAACTGGCGCGAAATGGGCCACGCGGTGATGCTGAATGCCGTGGATATTCCGCTGGCCGATCCGCACTTCTGGACCCTTTCCGGCGCGGTGCGCGTGGCGCAGCTGTGCGATGACTGGGGCCTGACCTGGGGCTGCCATTCCAATAACCACTTTGATATTTCACTGGCCATGTTCACCCACGTCGGCGCAGCGGCGCCGGGCAACCCCACGGCCATCGATACCCACTGGATTTGGCAGGAGGGAGATTGCCGCCTGACCAAGAATCCGCTGGAGATTAAGCACGGAAAAATTGCTGTTCCGGACGCGCCTGGACTCGGCGTCGAGCTGGACTGGGAGCAGGTGCAGAAAGCGCATGAGGCTTATAAAAAGCTGCCCGGCGGCGCGCGTAATGACGCAGGCCCAATGCAGTACCTGATCCCCGGATGGACTTTTGACCGTAAACGCCCCGTTTTCGGCCGTCACTGATTTGAATAAGGACTAAATTATGAGCGCACAATTTTCGACCCCCGTTGTTTCTTCTATGCAGGTCATTCCGGTCGCGGGTCACGACAGCATGCTGATGAACCTGAGCGGCGCGCACGCCCCGTTCTTCACGCGTAATATCGTGGTAATCAAAGATAATTCCGGCCATACCGGCGTCGGCGAAATTCCCGGCGGAGAGAAAATCCGCACCACCCTTGAGGACGCGATCCCGCTGGTGGTCGGTAAAACGCTGGGTGAATATAAAAACGTGCTGACCGCCGTACGCAATACTTTCGCCGATCGGGATGCCGGCGGACGCGGTTTGCAGACCTTCGATCTGCGTACCACAATTCACGTAGTGACCGGGATCGAAGCGGCGATGCTTGACCTGCTGGGCCAGCATCTGGGCGTGAACGTGGCGTCTCTGCTGGGCGATGGACAGCAGCGCAGCGAAGTGGAAATGCTGGGCTATCTGTTCTTCGTCGGCAATCGTAAAGCTACACCGCTGCCTTATCAGAGCCAGCCGGATGACCCGTGCGACTGGTATCGCCTGCGTCATGATGAGGCGATGACCCCGGATGCGGTGGTGCGTCTGGCGGAAGCCGCATATGAGAAATATGGTTTTAACGATTTTAAACTGAAAGGCGGCGTACTGGCCGGGGAAGAGGAAGCGGAGTCTATCGTCGCGCTGGCTAAGCGCTTCCCGCAGGCGCGCGTGACCCTCGATCCGAACGGCGCGTGGTCGCTGGATGAAGCGATCAAAATTGGTAAATACCTGAAAGGATCTCTGGCCTATGCGGAAGATCCGTGCGGCGCCGAGCAGGGCTTCTCCGGGCGTGAAGTGATGGCGGAGTTCCGCCGCGCCACCGGACTGCCGACGGCGACCAATATGATCGCGACCGACTGGCGTCAGATGGGCCACACGCTGTCGCTGCAATCCGTGGATATTCCGCTGGCGGATCCGCACTTCTGGACCATGCAGGGCTCCGTCCGCGTGGCGCAGATGTGCCACGAGTTCGGCCTGACCTGGGGCTCGCACTCTAACAACCACTTTGATATCTCGCTGGCGATGTTTACCCACGTGGCGGCAGCCGCGCCGGGTAAAATTACCGCTATTGATACGCACTGGATCTGGCAGGAAGGCAACCAGCGCCTGACCAAAGAACCGTTTGAAATTAAAGGCGGGATGGTACAGGTACCGGCGAAACCGGGGCTGGGCGTGGAGCTCGATATGGATCAGGTGATGAAAGCCCATGAGCTGTATCAGAAACACGGTCTGGGCGCGCGCGATGATGCGATGGGAATGCAGTATTTGATCCCGAACTGGACGTTTGATAACAAGCGTCCGTGCATGGTGCGCTAAGGAGATGCCGGTCCCTTCGGGGGCCGGTTTCCTGCACGGCGTCGGGTAATCGTTCATTTTAAGGACAGCATATGAAGATAGTGATCGCACCGGATTCATACAAGGAGAGCCTGAGTGCGCTGGATGTTGCAACCGCGATAGAGCAAGGTTTTCGGGAAGTTTATTCCGATGCGGAGTACGTCAAACTGCCGGTCGCCGACGGTGGCGAAGGAACCGTTGAAGCCATGGTTGCCGCGACCCAGGGATGCCGGATAGCGGTCACCGTCACCGGTCCGCTCGGCGAGCCCGTAGAGGCTTTTTTTGGTCTTTCGGGCGATAAGCAGTGCGCGTTTATTGAAATGGCGGCGGCAAGCGGTCTGGAGAGCGTACCGCCGGCGCGACGTAACCCTCTTCTGACGACTTCATGGGGTACCGGCGAGCTGATTCGCCATGCGCTGGACGCGGGCGTCAGGCAAATTATTATCGGCATCGGCGGCAGCGCGACTAACGATGGCGGCGCCGGGATGGTGCAGGCGCTGGGGGCGAAACTGCTGACCCGGGATAACCAGCAGATTGGCGCCGGCGGACAAGCGCTGGAGAGCCTCGCGCGCATCGACGTGAGCGAGTTAGATAAGCGCCTCGCCGGATGCCGCATTGACGTCGCTTGCGATGTCACCAATCCGCTGACGGGCCCGCAGGGCGCGACGGCAGTATTTGGCCCGCAGAAAGGGGCGACGGCGGAGATGATCGCCAGCCTCGATAAGGCGCTGGCCCATTTTGCTGAGATTATCCATCGCGACTTAGAGCTTAATGTGTTGCATCTTGAAGGCGGCGGCGCGGCGGGCGGCATGGGCGCGGGCCTGTATGCCTTTTGCGGGGCTAAGCTGCGGCCGGGCATTGAGATCGTGACCGACGCTTTGCATCTTGCCGATATCGTGGCGGATGCGGATCTGGTGATCACCGGCGAAGGGCGCATCGACAGCCAGACGATTCACGGCAAAGTGCCGGTTGGCGTGGCGCGGGTGGCAAAACGCTATAATCTGCCGGTTATCGCGATTGCCGGGAGCCTGACGGCGGACGTCGGCGTAGTCCATGAGCACGGGCTGGATGCGGTATTCAGCGTTATTTATTCCATTTGCACCCTGGATGAGGCGCTGGAAAATGCCGCCGAAAATGTGCGCATGACGGCGAGAAACGTCGCCGCTGTGCTGAAAATGGGCCAGGTATTATAGATTCTCCCCCGGTCGCAGTGCGCGAGCCGGGGCAGGCGTTTTAGATTCCCTGCAGCTTACAGGCTTCCCGCGCGACGTTGTCCATTTCATCCAGCAGTTCCAGAAGCTCCGGCTCCAGCTCCTCGGCGGCGGTGCCCGCGCGCAGCTGGCTCTCGAGAGTGTGGCAGAGTTTCTTCAGGCGCGGCACGCCGCTGTAGCTACAGCTGCCGTGCAGCTTATGAATAAGATCCAGCAGGCCTTCCGGCTGCTCTCCCACCAGCTGTTCTTCCACCTTGTTACGCACTTCCGGCATAAAAGCGAGCAGCATCTGCAGCATTTCCCGCGCCAGATCCGGTTTCATCGCCGCCTGGCGTAGCGCCAGCTGCCAGTCGAGGGTGATGTCATGGTTAACCGGTAGGTCAACCGGCTCCGCCGCGGCCTGCGGCGCAGCGGCCTGTCCCGGCTGGTAGCGCAGCAGCAGATTGTAGAGCTTATCTTCCTCAATGGGCTTCGCCAGATAGTCGTTCATCCCCGCGCTGAGCAATTTCTCTCGCTGCCCTTCCAGAGCATGGGCCGTCACGGCGATCACCGGCGTTTGCTGTTGATGAGGGAGCTGATGGATCAATTCGCAGGCGCGGATGCCGTCCATTTCCGGCATTTGAATATCCATCAGAATCAGATCCTGCTGCATTTCTCTGGCTCGTTCAACGGCGTTCTGGCCGCTGTCGCAGAGGATGACATGCTGGACTAAATCTTCAAGCAGAGCGCCGATGAGCTTAAGATTCGCCGGATTGTCATCGACGGCCATTACCGTCATGGGCAGCTTTGTACTACCGGAGCGCGGCAGCAGGAGCGTCGGCTGGGTCTGGCATGTGGCCGTCAGCGCCGGAAGCAAGCGCGTTGAGGTCAGGGGCTTAAGCAGACAGGCTGCGATACCGTCGTGTTTAAGCGTTTCGGCGCTCACCTGGGCGTGGCACGGTAGCGCCAGCAGCAGATGATCGGCAAGCTTACGGGCTCTGGCCAGCTTATCGCGATGCTGGTTCAGATCGCGTATCGACACCGGAATGCCCGCCAGCAGGATATCGTAATGGGCATCCGGTAGGGCAGTCATCGTCGGACTGTAGACCACCTCCAGCGGCGTTGTCGCCAGCAGCTCCATGGTGCACTGCGCCGCCGCTGCGTTAGCCTCAATGTAGGCCAGCTTTTTACCCGCCAGACATTGGGTCGGTACGCTGTCGGGTACCGCGTTAGGGTTGAGATCGAGGCTGATATGGAACCAGAACGTCGAGCCGCGATTAGGCTGGCTATGGAAGGAAATATCGCCACCCATCTCTTTTACCAGCCGCTGGGTGATAACCAGACCCAGCCCGGTTCCGCCGTGGCGACGGGAAATACTGGCGTCTGCCTGGCGGAAAGCCTGAAACAGACGCGACTGGTCGCGCTCGGGAATACCGATGCCGGTATCGTGGATCTGAACTTCGATTTGCACTCTTGAATTGCTTATAGCCCGCTGTTCCACCAGCACGTCAATGTTGCCATGTTCGGTGAACTTAATGGCGTTGCCCATCAGGTTAGTAATAATTTGCTGCAGGCGCAGCGGGTCGCCAATCACGTTATCCGGCACATCGTTTTTGATGTTCAGGGTCAGCTCCAGCCCCTTATCGTGCGCCGAATGCGCCAACAGCGTGACCACCTCGTCGAGCGAATTTCGCAGCAGGAACGGAATGCTCTCCAGAATGAGCTTCCCGGCTTCGAGCTTAGAGAAGTCCAGAACATCATTAATGATGGCCAGCAGATTGTTCGCTGAACGCTCAATGGTGGTCAGATGATCGCGTTGGGTGGTATTTAAATCGGTTTTCAGCGTCAGGCGGGTAAAGCCAATGACGCCGTTAAGCGGAGTGCGCAGCTCGTGGGACATATTGGCGAGGAATTCGGATTTGATTCGCGCCGCTTCCTGCGCGCGTTTTTTCGCCAGGTCCAGCTCAACGTTCTGGATTTCCATCTGTTCAAGCGTTTCACGCAGGTCGGAGGTGGCCTGATCGACGTTATGCTGCATCTCTTCATGATACGCCGCCAACGACATCGCCATGGAGTTGATCCCGTTTTTCAGCATATCCAGTTCGCCGAGCATAAAACCTTCCACGCGGCTATCAAGCTGGCCCCGGCGGATGCGGTCAACGGTATTCACCATGTTGCGAATCGGCCCGGTCACGTCGCGCATCAGTCGCCAGCCGAAGATCAGCGCGATGCCGATGCAGAACAGCATCATCACGCTGGAGATGAAGATCTCTTTGTACTGCTGCAGCCGCACCGATTTGAGATCCAGCTCCAGCGCCACGTAGCCCAGCATATTGTCCGGCATCTTGGCATCGCTTCCCGGTGATTCATCCGGTGAATAGCTTTCTGAAATAATTGGGGTGCGCAAAATCATCAAATCGCCGTGACGAATCACGCTTAAACGGCGGGGAAAAGGCGCCCCTTTTGGTAGCTGAAGTTCGCCGGGATCGAGCTGAAAGTTGGAGGTGACAAACAGCCTGTTGTGCGAGTCATAGATGGAAATGGCGCGCACAATATCGGAATGGCGGCGATGCAGCACGCTGATCAGCTGCCCGATTGACTCGCGGTTTTGCAAATTCATGCCATATTCACTGGAGACCGCCAGCGGTTCGATGATACTGGCTCCGGCATCTTCCAGCTGGCGCTGTAGGTCGTTATAGCGGTGTGCGACGAAGAATATACTGAGCAGCAGACCGATCAAAACGGTTGGCGCCAGAATAAGAATCATCATGCGGGCACGAAGGCTGTAGTTGGTCATGCGGTTCCATTATGGGAGAATATATACATCATCCTTACAGGCTGCTGAGGCATTGGTTACGCTGGCTCACCCTGAAAGAACTCGTGTATAGAGTCAGTATATTTAATTGAGACAAATCTCTACGATGGCGCAATTCTACTCTGCAAAACGGCGTGTGACGACGCGCCAGATCATAACCGTTACAGTAAATGACCTTGATCCCTTTGGGCAGGGCGTTGCGCGTCACCAGGGTAAGGCGCTGTTTGTTAGCGGTTTATTACCGCAAGAGCAGGCCGAAGTGGTCCTGGTCGAGGATAAAAAACAGTATGCCCGCGCGCAGGTTAAACGCCGTCTTAGCGACAGCCCGCAGCGGCAGGCGCCGCGCTGTCCGCATTTTGGTATCTGCGGCGGATGTCAGCAGCAGCACGCCAGCGTTGAGCTGCAGCAGCAGAGCAAACGCGCCGCCCTCGCGCGGTTAATGAAGCGCGAGGTTGATGACATTATAGCCGCTTCGCCGTGGGGCTATCGCCGTCGGGCGCGTCTGAGCTTGAATTATCAGCCAAAGACCCAACAATTACAGATAGGCTTCCGGAAGGCCAACTCCAGCGAAATTGTTGATGTGGTGCAGTGCCCTGTTTTGGTGCCCACTCTTGGTGCGCTACTGCCTGCGGTACGAGAATGTCTCAGCGGATTGCAATCGCTGCGTCAGCTTGGCCACGTGGAGCTGGTGCAGGCTGACAACGGCCCGCTGATGGTTTTACGCCATACCGCGGCCCTTCCGGCTGCAGATAAAGAAAAGCTGGAACGTTTTTCGCAATCTCACGGTCTTTCCCTGTATCTTGCCCCGCAAAGCGAGATACTGGAACAGATTCGCGGGGAAGCGCCCTGGTATACGTCCGACGGTCTACGCTTAGTGTTCAGTCCGCGCGACTTTATTCAGGTCAACGACGGCGTAAACCAGCTCATGGTGCATACGGCGCTGGAATGGCTGGATATCCAGCCTCAGGATCGCGTGCTGGATCTCTTTTGCGGCATGGGCAACTTTACCCTGCCGCTGGCAAAGCGCGCGGCGCAGGTCGTGGGGGTTGAAGGTGTTCCGGCGCTGGTGGCGAAGGGGCAAGAAAACGCGGCGCTGAACGCGTTGCATAATGTGACGTTCTTTCATGAAAATCTTGAAGAGGACGTCACCCGCCAGGCGTGGGCGAAGCACGGTTTTGATAAAGTTCTGCTCGACCCGGCGCGCGCCGGTGCGGCGGGCGTTATGTTACATATAATAAAATTAGCGCCGCGTCGGGTGGTGTATGTTTCTTGTAATCCGGCGACTCTGGCGCGCGATAGCGACGTTTTATTGCAGGCGGGATATACCATTCAACGCCTGGCGATGCTGGATATGTTCCCGCATACCGGTCATCTGGAATCAATGGTGTTGTTTGAGCACAAGAATCATTCAAATCGCAGTGCAGCGGCATCCACAGGCGCAGGCGACTGAGATAAAAGACGAACGCCAACGTTGATGCGGTTTGAAGGATGAAGTGTAAAAGTTGAGGCTTGCCGACTTCGGCAGGCGGTCCCTTAAGGAGAGGACAATGGTTGCGGTAAGAAGTGCACATTTAAATAAAGCTGGTGAATTTGACCCGAAGAAATGGATCGCGAGTCTGGGAATTTCCAGCCAGCAGTCGTGTGAACGCTTAGCCGAAACCTGGGATTATTGTCGAGAGAAAACGCAGGGACACCCGCAGGCCGATCTCCTGCTATGGCGCGGCGTGGAGATGGTAGAAATTCTCTCCATGCTCAGTATGGACATCGATACGCTGCGAGCGGCGATGCTATTCCCGCTGGCGGATGGCAACGTCGTCAGCGAAGAAATCATGCAGGAGAGCGTCGGGAAATCCGTCGTCACCCTGATCCACGGCGTGCGGGATATGGCCGCGATACGTCAGCTTAAAGCCACCCATACGGATTCGGTCTCCTCTGAACAGGTGGACAACATTCGCCGCATGCTGCTGGCGATGGTTGATGACTTCCGCTGCGTGGTGATTAAAATCGCCGAGCGTATTGCCCATCTGCGTGAAGTGAAAGATGCGCCGGAAGATGAGCGCGTGCTGGCGGCGAAAGAGTGCACCAATATTTACGCGCCGCTGGCCAACCGTCTGGGGATCGGCCAGCTTAAGTGGGAGCTTGAAGATTACTGCTTCCGCTATCTGCACCCGGCGGAATATAAACGCATCGCTAAGCTGTTGCACGAGCGGCGCATCGATCGTGAACATTACATTGACGAGTTCGTCAGCCACTTACGCACGGAAATGAAAACCGAGGGCGTCAAGGCTGAGGTTTACGGTCGTCCTAAGCATATCTATAGCATCTGGCGCAAAATGCAGAAAAAACATCTCGCTTTCGACGAGCTGTTTGACGTGCGGGCGGTGCGGATTGTCGCCGAGCGCCTGCAGGACTGCTATGCCGCGCTGGGGATAGTGCATACTCACTACCGCCATCTGCCGGATGAGTTTGATGATTACGTCGCCAACCCTAAGCCCAATGGCTACCAGTCCATTCATACCGTCGTGCTTGGTCCCGGCGGCAAGACGATCGAAATTCAGATCCGTACCCGCCAGATGCATGAAGATGCCGAGCTGGGCGTGGCTGCGCACTGGAAGTACAAAGAGGGCGCCAGCGCGGGGGCCAGCGGCGGACGCGGCTATGAAGATCGCATTGCATGGCTGCGTAAACTGATCGCCTGGCAGGAAGAGATGGCCGATTCCGGCGAGATGCTGGATGAAGTGCGTAGCCAGGTCTTTGACGACCGGGTTTATGTCTTTACGCCGAAGGGTGACGTAGTGGATTTACCTTCGGGTTCGACTCCGCTCGATTTTGCCTACCATATTCACAGCGATGTCGGTCACCGCTGCATCGGGGCGAAAATCAGCGGACGTATTGTGCCGTTCACCTATCAGCTGCAGATGGGCGACCAGATTGAAATCATCACTCAAAAGCAGCCTAACCCAAGCCGTGACTGGCTGAATCCGAACCTTGGCTACGTCACTACCAGCCGCGGGCGTTCTAAAATTCATGCCTGGTTCCGCAAGCAGGATCGCGACAAGAATATTCTTGCCGGACGGCAGATCCTCGATGATGAGCTGGAGCATCTGGGCATCAGCCTGAAGGATGCGGAAAAGTATCTGCTGCCGCGCTACAACTTTAATGAGCAGGACGAACTGCTGGCGGCGATTGGCGGCGGCGATATTCGCCTCAACCAGATGGTTAATTTCCTGCAGGCGCAGTTTAATAAGCCCAGCGCGGCGGAGCAGGATGCGGCAGCACTTAAGCAGCTGCAGCAGAAAACCTATACTCCGCAGAATCGCAGCAAAGACAATGGTCGCGTGGTGGTGGAAGGCGTCGGCAATCTGATGCACCACATTGCGCGCTGCTGCCAGCCGATCCCCGGCGACGAGATTGTGGGCTTTATCACCCAGGGCCGAGGGATCTCGGTGCACCGGGCGGATTGCGATCAGCTCGCGGAGCTACAGTCTCATGCTCCGGAGCGCATCGTTGACGCAGTGTGGGGAGAGAGCTACTCGGCGGGCTACTCGCTGGTGGTGCGGGTCCAGGCCAACGATCGTAGCGGCCTGCTGCGCGATATCACTACTATTCTCGCCAATGAGAAGGTCAACGTGCTGGGCGTTGCCAGCCGCAGCGATACGAAGCAGCAGATGGCAACCATCGATATGACCATTGAGATCTACAACCTGCAGGTTCTGGGCCGGGTACTTGGCAAGCTGAATCAGGTTCCGGACGTCATCGACGCCCGTCGCCTGCACGGCGGTTAAAAGGAAAACGGTAAAAACGCAGCTCAGCTAACAGCTGCGTTTTTACCCTGATAGCCATGGAGCTCCCCGACGGGTGCTGGCTTACTGGATAGGCTTCAATGGATTTGAGCTTAAGTTTCTTTATTCTTTATCTCCTCTCATCCCTCACGCTGATCGCTGTGCAAATCTGGCTGTTTTTTATCGTTTATTCGCCAGACGGATCCTTGAGTTCACACCTGATATGCCGCGCTGTAAATGCCCTTGCCATGTTTGTGCAGCTTTGCGTGACGGTGAAAGGGGAGTTTCCTTTTAACATGCTTTCGTCGCAAATCCGCTATATTGACGACCCGGTGCGCATGCTGGCGTTGGTATTTATCGTGCTGCACGGCATAGTTTATGTTTTTGTAATACGCGGCGGCTTGCCAAAACCGAAACGCGAATGGCGTGACTGAAATGATGAAAAGTGCAGGATCAATAACTATGAAGGCAAATAATGAGATGGAACGGCTGCTCGGCATTATGCAGCGGCTACGCGATCCGGAAAACGGCTGTCCGTGGGACAAAGAGCAGACGTTTGCCACCATCGCTCCCTATACGCTTGAAGAAACCTATGAAGTGCTCGACGCCATCTCCCGCGAAGATTTTGACGATTTACGCGGCGAGTTGGGCGATCTGCTGTTCCAGGTTGTCTTCTACGCTCAAATGGCGCAGGAAGAGGGGCGCTTTGATTTCAGCGATATCTGCGCCGCTATCAGCGACAAGCTTGAGCGCCGCCACCCGCATATTTTCGGCGATGCCTCCGCCGGTAGCAGCAGCGAAGCGCTGGCCCGCTGGGAGCAGATCAAAAGCGCTGAGCGAGCGGAAAAGTCCCAGCACTCCGCGCTGGACGATATTCCGCATAGCCTTCCGGCGTTGATGCGCGCGCATAAAATCCAAAAACGCTGCTCGGCGGTGGGTTTTGACTGGACCTCTCTCGGACCGGTGCTGGATAAAGTTCATGAAGAAATAGATGAAGTGATGCATGAAGCGCAGCAGGCCGTGGTGGATGAAGCTAAACTGGAGGAGGAAGTTGGCGACCTGCTGTTTGCAACGGTCAATTTATCCCGCCATTTAGGCGTCAAAGCCGAGGTTGCGTTGCAAAAAGCCAATCTCAAATTTGAACGTCGCTTCCGTGAAGTTGAGCGGATTGTCGCCGCGCGCGGCCTGGAAATGACCGGCGTCGACCTCGATACTATGGAGCAGGTGTGGCAGGAAGTAAAACGCCAGGAAACTGATCTCTAAAGAGTTTTCGTGATCAAGCGCTATTTGTGTGATTTTTTAAATAACAAGCGCTTGATTTACGTCAAAAACATTTCGCCAAAAGCGGCTATTTTCTCACTCCCCGCGTTTGTGTGGGCCTGATGAAAAGGAGGGATAATGAAAGTTTGTGGCGTCAGTCATGATCGGGTATACTGCTTTCCCGTCCTGGTTATTCCATCGTCTTTTAAACCTAACTTCTCAGGTTCAGCATGACAACGAACTATATTTTTGTGACCGGCGGGGTCGTATCCTCTCTGGGTAAAGGCATTGCCGCAGCTTCCCTCGCAGCCATTCTTGAAGCCCGTGGGCTTAACGTGACCATGATGAAACTGGATCCGTACATCAACGTCGATCCGGGTACCATGAGCCCAATCCAACACGGGGAAGTGTTCGTTACCGAAGACGGCGCTGAAACCGATCTGGACTTAGGTCACTACGAGCGCTTCATTCGCACCAAGATGACTCGTCGCAACAACTTCACCACCGGCCGTATCTACTCTGATGTCCTGCGCAAAGAGCGTCGTGGCGACTATCTGGGCGCGACCGTGCAGGTGATCCCGCACATCACCAACGCGATTAAAGAGCGCGTGCTGGCGGGCGGCGAAGGTCATGATGTGGTGCTGGTTGAAATCGGCGGTACCGTAGGCGATATCGAGTCGCTGCCGTTCCTTGAAGCGATTCGGCAGCTGGCGGTGGATATCGGTCGTGAAAACGCCCTGTTTATGCATTTGACCCTGGTGCCGTACATGGCCGCCGCGGGCGAAGTCAAAACCAAACCGACCCAGCACTCCGTAAAAGAGCTGCTCTCCATCGGTATTCAGCCAGACATTCTGGTTTGCCGCTCCGATCGCGCCATTCCGGCGAACGAACGCGCCAAAATTGCTTTGTTCTGCAATGTGCCAGAAAAAGCCGTTATTTCGATGAAAGACGTCGATTCCATTTATAAAATTCCGGGCCTGTTGAAATCTCAGGGGCTGGACGATTATATTTGTAAACGATTCAGCTTAAACTGTCCGGAAGCGAACCTGGCCGAATGGGAACAGGTTATCTACGAAGAAGCGAACCCGGCAGGCGAAGTCACTATCGGTATGGTCGGCAAGTACATTGAACTGCCGGATGCCTATAAATCAGTGATTGAAGCGCTGAAACACGGCGGTCTGAAAAATCGCGTTACCGTCAATATCAAGCTGATTGATTCGCAGGATGTGGAAACGCGCGGCGTCGAAATTCTGAAGAATTTAGACGCTATCCTGATTCCTGGCGGCTTCGGCTATCGCGGCGTCGAAGGTAAGATCGCTACCGCGCGCTATGCGCGTGAAAACAACATTCCATATCTGGGTATTTGCCTGGGTATGCAGGTTGCGCTGATTGAGTTTGCGCGCAACGTAGCGGGGATGGAAAACGCCAACTCAACGGAATTTGTGCCAGACTGTAAGTACCCGGTCGTGGCCCTGATTACCGAATGGCGTGATGAAGACGGTAATGTCGAAGTTCGCTCTGATAAGAGCGATCTCGGCGGCACGATGCGCCTCGGCGCACAGCAGTGCCAGCTGGCTGAAGATAGCCTGGTGCGCCAGCTGTATGGCGAACCAACCATTACTGAGCGCCATCGTCACCGCTACGAAGTCAACAACATGCTGTTGAAGCCGATTGAAAATGCGGGCCTGCGCATTGCGGGCCGTTCCGGGGATGATCAGTTGGTCGAGATCATCGAGGTGCCTAACCATCCGTGGTTCGTCGCCTGTCAGTTCCATCCGGAGTTTACTTCGACGCCGCGTGATGGTCACCCGCTGTTTGCTGGCTTTGTGAAAGCCGCTGGCGAGTACCAGAAGCGTCAGGCGAAGTAAAAGAGTTAGAACGGCAATGCACCCATCCGGGTGCATTGTTTGTCTGGAGTTTTAGTTTAACTTGTACTGAGGAAAACCTAATGTCCAAAATCGTTAAAGTCATCGGTCGTGAAATCATCGACTCCCGTGGTAACCCGACTGTTGAAGCCGAAGTACACCTGGAAGGTGGTTTCGTCGGTATGGCAGCTGCTCCGTCAGGTGCTTCTACTGGCTCCCGCGAAGCGCTGGAACTGCGCGATGGCGACAAGTCCCGTTTCATGGGTAAAGGCGTACTGAAAGCTGTTGCTGCGGTAAACGGCCCGATCGCTCAGGCAATCCTGGGCAAAGATGCCAAAGATCAGGCTGGCATCGACAAAATCATGATCGACCTGGACGGTACTGAAAACAAATCTAACTTCGGTGCGAACGCTATCCTGGCCGTCTCTCTGGCTAACGCTAAAGCTGCCGCTGCTTCTAAAGGTCAGCCGCTGTACGAGCACATCGCTGAGCTGAACGGCACTCCGGGCAAATACTCCATGCCGGTTCCGATGATGAACATCATCAACGGCGGCGAGCACGCTGACAACAACGTCGACATCCAGGAATTTATGATTCAGCCGGTAGGCGCTAAATCCCTGAAAGAAGCCGTACGTATGGGTTCTGAAGTGTTCCACAACCTGGCTAAAGTTCTGAAAGCTAAAGGCATGAACACTGCTGTTGGTGACGAAGGTGGCTACGCGCCGAACCTGGGTTCCAACGCTGAAGCGCTGGCTGTTATCGCTGAAGCCGTTAAAGCCGCTGGCTACGAGCTGGGCAAAGACATCACTCTGGCGATGGACTGCGCGGCTTCTGAATTCTACAAAGACGGTAAATACGTTCTGGCCGGCGAAGGCAACAAAGCGTTCACTTCAGAAGAGTTCACTCACTTCCTGGAAGAGCTGACCAAACAGTACCCGATCGTTTCTATCGAAGACGGTCTGGACGAATCTGATTGGGACGGTTTCGCATACCAGACTAAAGTACTGGGCGACAAAATCCAGCTGGTTGGTGACGATCTGTTCGTAACCAACACCAAGATCCTGAAAGAAGGTATCGAGAAAGGCATCGTTAACTCCATCCTGATCAAATTCAACCAGATCGGTTCTCTGACCGAAACTCTGGCTGCGATCAAAATGGCGAAAGACGCTGGCTACACTGCCGTTATCTCTCACCGTTCTGGCGAAACTGAAGACGCTACCATTGCTGACCTGGCTGTTGGTACCGCTGCAGGCCAGATCAAAACTGGTTCTATGAGCCGTTCTGACCGCGTTGCTAAATACAACCAGCTGATTCGTATCGAAGAAGCGCTGGGTGAAAAAGCGCCGTACAACGGTCGTAAAGAGATCAAAGGTCAGGCATAAGCCTGTCTTAATCTGATATGAAAAAGCCAGCCTACGGGCTGGCTTTTTTTATCTCTACAAAAGTGGCTACTTAAAATCTACCGCCATTTGCTGCGGGATAGAAAGCCCGCGCGTGGTCTGTACGCAGCGGTCAATGTAATCGGTAAAGCGCGGCGGTTTTGGCATACCCATGCTGAGCAGCTTGTCGTTGCTGAATCGTACGTTGAGCGTGGCGAAGGCGCCGTAAAGGCGCATGGCTTTTAGCATCAGCCGTTCGTTGCAGGGGCCAAAAATAGCCTTCAGCTCACGACGCATTTTGACCAGCGTTTCATAGCTGACCTGCGCGTATTTATCGCCGACCGGCGCCTGTTCGAGGGCGGAGGCCATTGCGTTATCGATATCCGCAAACCTTACGCTGTTTTCTTCCCCCGCAGAAATATGCACCACTTCTCCGCGCGCCAGCGGGCTGACAAGCAGCATCAGCAGCGCATCGGCACAGTAATCGACGGGGATCACATCAATGCGGTCTTCCATCGAACACATAAATTTTTGCAGCATCAGCCCCATGCTGAATACCCAGAAAATACTGCTGGAGGGCTGACAGCCGTGATGAGTGTGGCCAACAACAATAGAGGGACGGGCGATCGCCAGCGGTAGGGTTGAGCATTCCTGCCGCATGAGACGCTCAATCATTGATTTAGAGTGCGTGTACTCGACCAGATGCGCAGCGCGTTCACGAAACGCTGTGCTTTCCGCTACCAGAGAATCGGGATCTGGCGAGCAGGACATCGCGGTGCCGACGTGCAGAAAGCGCTCAAGGCGGCTGACCTGAGCCATCCGCCGGGCAAACTGCAGCGTACCTTCGACGTTGACCTTCCAGATAAGCGGGTTGTTACCAAATGAGGCGACGGCAGCGCAGTTGAGCACGTGGGTAACCTGATTCAGGCGCGGGTCGTCGAGAAAGGGCTGCGGATTGGCCAGATCCCCCAGCAGAATGTTGCCTGGCGTCAGGGCCGTTAGTCTCTCTTCGCTAATATTGAATTTTCGCAGATTTTCCTTTACCCGCTCTACGGCAGCTACACTATTATCTGCACGAACTAACAGTAATAGATTAGGCGCATTCTTTTTATTCAGAATGCTTTCTAACACTGCTCCACCGAGAAATCCGGTCGTGCCAGTAATTAATAATGTATTCATGAATGCAGTCTCATTATGGTTGGTGGACTGGATTCTAGGCGCAAAAAATTAAACGGATATTAAATGGGTGAAGATCATAACGTACGGTTTATTAAGGTTATTTTAAGTTTTTTTTTACGTCGTGGATCGAATTTGACCCTTCGCTATGGCAATAAATTCATTATTTCGTGTATCCATTTGTACATCATTGAAATTTATTATTTTTAAATTTGTTATTTTATTTTTGGCTTTCAGGGTGATACATGTTTTGTTACACCAAAATTTCAGCTATGCCGCTTAATAGTAGCCTTATTATTATCAGGCTAGTTAAATCAGCCGCCCCTGGATAGGGATATCGACCAACTGACGGACGTTTATCAATAAGGATTAGGCTTACCCACCTCGCGGCGCAGCGCAGGACAAGATCTGCGCGAGTAAATCTGCGATAATGCGCGCTCTTAACCCAATACAGAGATGATTATGCAGTACCCGATTAACGAGATGTTCCAGACCTTGCAAGGCGAAGGTTACTTCACCGGCGTTCCCGCCATTTTTATTCGTTTACAGGGATGCCCGGTTGGTTGCGCATGGTGCGATACCAAACATACCTGGGATAAACTTGCCGATCGAGAAGTCTCTCTGTTCAGCATTCTGGCAAAAACCAAAGAGAGCGATAAATGGGGCCCGGCAAGTAGCGAAGATCTGCTGGCCATCATCGGGCGTCAGGGCTGGACTGCTCGTCACGTGGTGATTACCGGCGGCGAACCCTGTATTCATGATTTAACGCCGCTGACCTTGCTGCTGGAGCAAAACGGCTTTAGCTGCCAGATTGAAACCAGCGGCACTCACGAAGTTCGCTGTACGCCTCATACCTGGGTGACGGTATCGCCGAAGGTGAATATGCGCGGCGGCTATGATGTCCTTTCTCAGGCGCTGCAGCGAGCTGATGAAATAAAACATCCTGTTGGACGCGTGCGCGATATCGAAGCGCTCGATGAACTGCTGGAGACGCTGGCTGACGACAAGCCGCGCATCATCGCGCTGCAGCCAATTAGCCAGAAAGAGGACGCGACGCGCCTGTGCATCGAAACCTGCATCGCGCGCAACTGGCGTTTATCTATGCAGACGCATAAGTATCTGAACATCGCCTGATCCCTTCTTTTTTGCCGGGCTGGCTGATAGCTGTCCGGCAAGCACTTTATTCATATATGAATTCATCAAGCCCCCTCGCTTCAGCGTACTAGTTAAGATTCTCGCTCATACCTGCGGTGGTATAATCGATTCGTACATCAGCCGCCCCGGCGCGCTGTCGATATGTTGACTTAAGGATCGAGTTAAACATGCAGCCAATTGAGCCATCCCATGCTTTTTCTATGGAGTTCTTCTCCCTCAAAGGGAAAACCGCCATTGTCACCGGGGGGAATAGCGGACTGGGGCAGGCTCTTGCCCTTGCTCTGGCCACGGCGGGAGCCAATCTGTTTATTCCCGGACGACGCGTCGATAATGCGCAAACCCGTGAACGCATTGAGCAGCAGGGCGCTGAAGTGGAGTTCATGCTGGCGAATATTACCGACAACGGCATGCCGCAGCGCATTATCGCCGCCTGCTGCCAGCGTTTCGGCACGGTCGATATCCTGGTGAACAATGCCGGTATTTGCCGTTTGAATAAGGTCCTGCGCTTTGGCCGCGCCGACTGGGACCCGATGATTGAGACCAACCTGACGGCGGCTTTCGAGCTCAGCCATGAGGCGGCGAAAATAATGGTTCCCCGCCGCTGTGGCAAAATTATCAATATCTGTTCGGTGTTTTCTTATTTAGGCGGCAGCTGGTCGCCGGCTTATGCAGCAACCAAACATGCCCTCGCGGGGTTAACCAAAGCCTATTGTGAAGAGCTCGGTCCATATAACATTCAGGTTAACGGTATTGCCCCCGGCTATTATGAGACCGACATGACGGCGATCGTCCGCAACACGCCTAAGGAAAACAGGCGCGTCCTGGCGCATATTCCGGCCGGCCGTTGGGGTGAGGCGCAGGATCTGATGGGCGCAGTCGTCTTCCTGGCCAGCCGGGCCTCGGATTACGTGAATGGCCATATCCTGGCGGTAGATGGCGGTTATCTGGTGCGCTAGCCGCGAACTAGCCCATGCGAGGCGAGAAACGGCGAGAGGCGAAAAGGCCATCGCGCCGCTAACAGGCGACCTACGCGATGGCGAAAGGGATCACTCGCCGCGATAGACGCAGCCCGCCGTGCAGGTTTCTTTGATCATCACCGCGCTGAGTAGCGGAACCAAAGGCTTCATCTGCTCCCAGATCCATTTTGCCAGGACTTCGCTGGTAGGATTGGAAAGTCCCGGAATATCGTTCAGATAGTAGTGATCCAGGCGATCGTAGGTGGGTTTGAATGCGGCTTTCAGCTCGGCGAAATCCATGATCCACCCGGTATGGGGATCGACTTCACCGGTAATCTCCAGGCGCACCATAAAAGAGTGACCGTGCAGGCGTCCGCACTTATGGCCTTCCGGTACGTGCGGCAGGCGGTGAGCGGCTTCGAAAGTGAAATCTTTAAACAGCGTGGTGGACATCTTTTATTCTCAATATGGCAAAAAAACCGCCGTAGGGTACCGGAAAGTACATTTTTTATCATTAACTAAAACGGTCCTGAACACAAAATGGACATATCCATGCGGTTTATGGGAATTATATCTTTATATTACAGCAACTTATTTAATCGATTTTGTTGTTAATAACTATAACTAAAACAGGTTAGTCCATTTGGTTATTTGTTATTTCCATCCCTTCTTTAATTGTTACTATCTGCGCCGTTAACCTTCTATTCTCTTCTGTTTTATCACGTTGACAGGGCGTGAATCACAGCTTTGCTTACTGGAACATAACGACGCATGACGACACAGGCCCCACCTTCCAATTTGCTACCGCTGAGTCCGGAGCAAATGGCGCGCCTTCAGGCGGCCACGACTGACTTCACGCCTACCCAGCTAGCCTGGGTTTCCGGCTATTTTTGGGGGATGCTGAATCAGCAGCCCGGCGCGGCGGTTGTTGCGCCAGCCCAGGCGGCTGAAGTGCCGTCCATCACGCTGATTTCGGCCTCGCAAACCGGCAATGCCCGCCGCATCGCTGAAGCGCTGCGTGACGATCTACAGGCGGCGCAGCTGAATGTGAAGCTGATTAACGCAGGCGACTATAAATTTAAACAAATTGCCACCGAAAAACTGCTGGTCGTCGTGACGTCAACACAAGGCGAAGGTGAGCCGCCGGAAGAAGCCGTCGCACTGCATAAGTTCCTGTTCTCGAAGAAAGCGCCCAAGCTGACCGATACGGCATTTGCCGTGTTTGGCCTCGGCGATACCTCCTATGAATTCTTCTGCCAGTCCGGCAAGGATTTTGATAACAAGCTGGCCGAGCTGGGCGGTGAACGCCTGCTGGATCGGGTTGACGCTGATGTGGAGTATCAGACCGCCGCTGCCGAATGGCGCGCCCGCGTGGTTGAGGTGCTGAAAGCGCGCGCGCCTGCTGCTTCTCCGTCTCAGCTGGTGACCAGCGGGGCGGTGAATGAAATCCACACCAGCCCGTATACCAAAGAGGCGCCGCTGACTGCGACGCTGGCGGTGAATCAGAAAATCACCGGCCGTGATTCAGAAAAGGATGTGCGCCATATTGAAATCGACCTCGGCGACTCCGGCCTGCGCTATCAGCCGGGCGATGCGCTGGGTGTCTGGTATCAGAACGATCCGGCGCTGGTGAAGGAGCTGGTGGAGCTGCTCTGGCTAACAGGTACGGAACCGGTCACGGTCGACGGCAAAACGCTACCGCTTGCTGAAGCGCTGGAATGGCATTTTGAGCTGACGGTCAACACCGGCAATATCGTGGAAAACTACGCCACCTTAACCCGCAGCGAGTCTTTACTGCCGCTGGTGGGCGATAAGGCACAGCTCCAGCACTACGCCGCAACCACGCCGATCGTCGACATGGTGCGTTTCTCGCCGGCGCAGCTGGATGCCCAGGCGCTGGTTGACCTGCTGCGCCCGTTGACGCCGCGGCTGTACTCGATCGCCTCTTCGCAGGCGGAAGTGGAAAGCGAAGTCCACGTCACCGTTGGCGTAGTGCGTTATGATATTGAAGGTCGCGCTCGTGCCGGCGGCGCTTCCAGTTTCCTGGCCGACCGCGTCGAAGAAGACGGCGAAGTTCGCGTTTTTATCGAGCATAACGATAACTTCCGTTTGCCTGCGAACCCGGAAACGCCGGTGATCATGATTGGTCCCGGTACCGGCATCGCGCCTTTCCGCGCGTTTATGCAGCAGCGCGCGGCGGAAGGCGCAGAGGGTAAGAACTGGCTGTTCTTCGGCAACCCGCACTTTACTGAAGATTTCCTCTATCAGGTGGAGTGGCAGAGCTATGTCAAAGAAGGCGTGCTGAGCCGCATCGACCTGGCCTGGTCCCGCGATCAACAACAAAAAGTCTACGTTCAGGACAAACTGCGCGAGCAGGGAGCCGAACTGTGGCGCTGGATTAACGACGGTGCCCATATTTATGTCTGCGGCGATGCCAATCGTATGGCAAAAGACGTTGAGCAGACGTTACTGGAAGTGATTGCCGAATACGGCGCGATGGACGCCGAAGCGGCGGACGAATTTTTAAGTGAGCTGCGCGTAGAGCGCCGTTATCAGCGAGATGTCTACTAATGAGCGAAAAACATCCAGGCCCGCTGGTGGTCGAAGGTAAACTGACTGACGCCGAGCGCATGAAGCTCGAAAGCAACTACCTGCGCGGCACCATTGCGGAAGATTTGAATGACGGCCTGACCGGCGGTTTTAAAGGCGATAACTTTCTGCTGATCCGTTTTCACGGTATGTATCAGCAGGATGACCGCGATATTCGCGCCGAACGTGCGGCGCAGAAGCTGGAGCCGCGTCACGCGATGCTGCTGCGCTGCCGCCTCCCGGGCGGGGTGATCACCACCAAACAGTGGCAGGCGATCGATAAATTCGCCGCCGATAACACCATCTACGGCAGTATCCGTCTGACCAACCGTCAGACCTTCCAGTTTCACGGCATTCTGAAAAAGAACGTCAAGCCGGTGCACCAGATGCTGCATTCGGTCGGACTGGATGCGTTGGCCACCGCTAACGACATGAACCGTAACGTGCTCTGTACGTCCAACCCGAACGAGTCTCAGCTGCACGCCGAAGCTTATGAATGGGCGAAGAAGATCTCCGAGCACCTGCTGCCGCGCACTCGCGCCTATGCCGAGATCTGGCTGGATCAAAAGAAAGTCGCCACCACCGATGAAGAACCGATCCTCGGCCAGACCTATCTGCCGCGTAAGTTCAAAACGACCGTGGTGATCCCGCCGCAGAACGATATCGATCTGCACGCGAACGATATGAACTTCGTGGCTATTGCTGAAAACGGCAAGCTGGTGGGCTTTAATCTGCTGGTGGGCGGCGGTTTATCGATTGAGCACGGCAATAAGAAAACCTACGCTCGTACGGCGAGCGAGTTTGGCTATCTGCCGCTGGAGCATACCCTGGCGGTAGCGGAAGCGGTGGTGACGACCCAGCGCGACTGGGGCAACCGTACCGACCGTAAAAATGCGAAAACCAAATACACCCTGGAGCGCGTTGGCGTTGAGACCTTTAAAGCAGAAGTGGAGCGTCGGGCGGGCATCAAGTTTGAACCGATTCGTCCATACGAGTTCACCGGCCGCGGCGATCGTATCGGCTGGGTGAAAGGTATCGACAATAACTGGCATCTGACGCTGTTTATTGAAAACGGACGTATCCTTGATTATCCGGGCCGCCCGCTGAAAACGGGTCTGCTGAAGATCGCGAAGATCCATAAGGGCGAATTCCGTATTACGGCAAATCAGAATCTGATTATTGCCAGCGTACCGGAAGATCAGAAGGCGAAGATCGAGAAGCTGGCCCGCGAGCACGGCCTGATGAACGCCGTTACGCCGCAGCGCGAAAATTCGATGGCTTGCGTCTCATTCCCGACCTGCCCGCTGGCGATGGCGGAAGCCGAGCGCTTCCTCCCGTCATTCATCGATAAAGTCGAGGCGGTGATGAGCAAACATGGCGTTGGCGACGAGCATATCGTTACCCGCGTCACCGGTTGCCCGAACGGCTGCGGTCGCGCGATGCTGGCGGAAGTGGGCCTGGTGGGTAAAGCGCCGGGCCGCTACAACCTGCACCTTGGCGGCAACCGTAGCGGGACGCGGATTCCGCGCATGTACCGGGAAAACATTACCGAGTCGGAAATTCTCGACTCAATCGACGAACTGGTAGGGCGCTGGGCGAAAGAGCGAGAAGCGGGTGAAGGCTTCGGCGACTTTACGGTGCGTGCGGGCATTATTCGTCCGGTGCTCGATCCAGCCCGGGATTTCTGGGAATAACATCCCGCTGCCCGGTGGCGTTTCGCTTACCGGGCCTGCGGGTCTTGTCGACCGGGTAAACGCAGGGCCCCCGGTAAAAACAGGCAAATGAGGTTCTTATGTCCGTACTCGATTTAAACGCGCTGAACGCATTACCGAAGGTCGATCGCGTTTTACAGCTAGCGGAAACCAATAGTCAGCTGGAAAAGCTGAGCGCGGAAGCGCGCGTTGCGTGGGCGCTGGAAAACCTGCCGGGGGAATACGTGCTCTCTTCGAGCTTTGGTATTCAGGCGGCGGTGAGCCTGCATCTGGTCAATCAGGTGCGCCCGGATATCCCGGTTATTCTGACCGATACCGGCTATCTGTTCCCCGAAACCTACCAGTTTATCGATGAGTTAACGGACAAACTCAACCTGAACCTGAAGGTCTATCGGGCGAAGGAGAGCTCCGCCTGGCAGGAAGCGCGCTACGGTAAACTGTGGGAGCAGGGCGTTGAGGGCATTGAAAAATATAATGACATCAACAAGGTTGAGCCGATGAACCGGGCACTGCAAGAGCTGAACGCGCAAACCTGGTTTGCGGGCCTGCGCCGCGAGCAATCCGGCAGTCGCGCCCACTTACCGGTGCTGGCGATCCAGCGTGGCGTGTTTAAGGTGCTGCCGATCATCGACTGGGATAACCGCACGGTTTACCAGTATCTGCAAAAGCACGGCCTGAAATATCATCCGCTTTGGGATCAGGGCTATTTGTCGGTAGGAGATACCCACACCACGCGCAAATGGGAGCCGGGGATGGCGGAGGAAGAAACGCGCTTCTTTGGCCTGAAAAGAGAGTGCGGGTTGCACGAAGGTTAATATGAGTCCCGGCGCTGCCCTGCGTATTCCCATAAAAGCGGGGTAAAATAGCAGAGCTCTGTTTAGCGGTGGCCAGGGCATGATGGCCATCACGCTCCTGGCTTCTGCCATCCCGAAAAATCAACAGTAAGATGGTGCTGCGATCGCTTAATCGGCTGAGCAGCACCGTATTTTAGGCATAACCGTAGCTCCTTCAACACAACCGGGTGCTGAAACTGGCATGGGAAGGCCGAAAGATAAGCTGCCGGGATTCGACTCAATTTTCTGCGGCCCGTGTTCAACACAAGCCTGGGCTTTCCTGGGTTTTGCTGCAACTAAGAATCTCATTTTATGAATTCATTATTGATTCATATATTCTTATTGTTAGTTGTGTAGCCGGCATGGATGAACAACGTAAGTGATTCATGTTTTATTACGAGCTTATCTAATAATTATCCGCTACGCGCTAATTTCTTGTTTCTTCCCGGCTTGACACAGACTACGAATTATATTTATATTTTTTCCTTCAGGGCGAATACAGAACGAATAAATTTCACATTTTCTTGCACCATATGAATACCGTAATGTTTTTCTGAACGCCTTGCTTATGCCTCTCTGTATTTATGTCTGCTGGGGATATTTATCTTAAATAAAGCGCAAGGTAGCGTCATGTTCTTTGAAAAGGAAATAGTTACAAAAGACAATTATTATATCTCCCTTGAAGGGTTAATTGAACGCTGTTACGCCAAAAGTGCCGGTAAACGATGTATATATCTCGAAGATGAACATTTCATTCAGCAATCTGGTACGGACGAGTTTGCATTCGACACACTATCTGATGCAGTTTCTTTCAGAACAAACCTTATCAGTAAATATCAAAGAATTTTCAAACTTTTTTGCGGCATTCTGGTAGATGAACCGGGAACTGCCTGTTCTCAAGAAAGCAGCACTTTCCCTCAACCGAGAAGACATCAGAAAAGCAAACGACAGAACAATTTTCTGCGTAAATTGAAGGGATTAAGAAGGAATGTTCTCTCATCATACGCGATAAATTAATGATTATTTACGAGTGAACCAGGAAAAATTGGGCCGTCGAAAACATAAACGAGAAACTTAAGAATAGCGCGGAAAGGTTACTGATTATTAAAAATGGAACGCAGTGCGATATCGACTACCCAGGCAGATCGTATGGCTGCCTCACAGGAAATGGATATAAATATGATTTACCTGAACCATCACGCTACAACTATCACCGCTTCTGCAGTTCGCTCTACCGTCACTGCGTTTTGGTTCCAGACGCATTTCCAGCGGCATACAATGCCTGCGCGCGTTTTATTGATTTACCATCTGCATCCGGTTTTTCCGAGCTATTTGCTCTCTGGTTATTGCGTAAAACGTTTGCTGCGCATGTTATTTTCGGCGGCGGGGTGGATACTGTCAGGGATGAGCTTTCCGGGCATATCTAAAGATTTTTTCGAATCGTACTAACAAAACCCACCGGATCGGTTACGTGGATTGTCGTGGCGTGCTTTCATTGGCCAGAGAAGGGTACGCAGCCCTGCCAGAGGGACAGTAAATGCCCTTTCTCACCTGCAGGTTGGCCAGCAAGCGCAATTATGACTGGCGCTTCTGCAATGGCAGAAGGATCTTTTCTGGCGGATGTAAGCCGTGGAGACGGTAAAGGATACACACGGGATAGGTATGACATGAAACGGAGTTCGTACTATGCAGGA
>NZ_BCZK01000027.1 GCF_001598695.1 Klebsiella oxytoca NBRC 105695
TGCGAGAATGTTCAAAAACTGGGGCCTGATGCGCCTCAATGATGTCGAATACCATGAATCCATCGATGAAATGAAGCATGCCGATAAGTATATCGAGCGTATTTTGTTTCTTGAGGGGATCCCTAACCTGCAGGACCTCGGTAAACTCCGCATTGGGGAGGACGTCGAGGAGATGCTGCAATCTGACCTGAGGCTGGAACTGGAAGGGGCAAAGGATCTACGAGAAGCCATTGCCTATGCCGACAGCGTCCATGACTACGTCAGCCGGGATATGTTAATCACTATCCTTGCAGACGAAGAAGGGCATATCGATTGGCTTGAAACCGAACTGGATCTCATAGCTAAAATTGGTCTGCAGAATTATCTTCAGTCGCAGATTAAAGTGGCGGACTAAGAAAGGTCATACCTTCAGATGATAAACCCGCTACGGCCAGAAAAGGGCCAAAAGGTAGCGGGTTATGTAATGCCTCTCTTTCTCTGGTGCGTAGAATCACTACTGCTACGGCAGCGCATGCCAGAATCGTTGCGATAAGAACCAGCTGCGGTAAAGCTCTCCAGCCATGCCAGGCTCCGAGTGCGGCGAGTAACTTTACATCACCGTAGCCGATACCTTCAGACCCACGTACTCCCCTGTAGAACCAATAAATCAACGCAAAGGCCAGATAGCCTGCTATCGCTCCCCATACCGCATGCGGAAGATTGACCGGCGACATAGATACATAGTAAAGCAGCCCGCTCCAGAGCAGAGGGCAGGTGAATTTATCGGGTAGCAAGCCATAGCGCAGATCGTGCCAGCTGAGAGTGAGCAATAAGCCGCCGTAGATAATAAAGAAGACAACGTTCGCAACTGCCATTGATTTTCTCCATGTTGTGGCTGTTAGCACCGAGTGTGCTGAGGTGGAGAGCATCTGGCAAAGGCCAATGACCGGGAATGGACTGACTTATCCAAATTTTTTATGTCTACAGGTTGCGTTACGGCGTGAGCGGAAGCGGACTCGCAGAAAGAAGTGATGATTTTCTACGCAGTACTTGCGTTGTGGCTGAATTTGCGTATAATGCGCGGGCCTGTCAAAGTTGACGGCCGGTTCGATATGAACCCTGGTAGCAGCAACAAGCTACCAAACAATGTTCCCAATTGGGGAACTATGTAAGAACGGTTACGCTCTCCCATCAATCGTAATGGGTATGAGGAGTAACCATTTCGTCTATAAAATAATTGGAGCTCTGGTCTCATGCAGAACCAAAGAATCCGTATCCGCCTTAAAGCGTTTGATCATCGTCTGATCGATCAATCAACCGCGGAAATCGTCGAGACTGCTAAGCGCACTGGTGCGCAAGTCCGTGGTCCGATCCCGCTGCCGACCCGCAAAGAGCGCTTTACCGTTCTGATCTCTCCGCACGTTAACAAAGACGCGCGCGATCAGTACGAAATCCGCACTCATAAGCGTCTGGTTGACATCGTTGAGCCAACTGAAAAAACCGTTGATGCTCTGATGCGTCTGGATCTGGCTGCCGGTGTAGACGTGCAGATCAGCCTGGGTTAATCAGGTCATCGAGCGATTGAGAGGTTGAAACAATGATTGGTTTAGTCGGTAAAAAAGTGGGCATGACCCGCATCTTCACTGAAGATGGCGTATCTATCCCAGTAACCGTAATCGAAGTTGAAGCAAACCGCGTTACTCAGGTTAAAGATCTGGCTAACGATGGCTACCGTGCCGTTCAGGTTACCACTGGTGCTAAAAAAGCTAACCGTGTAACCAAACCGGAAGCGGGTCACTTCGCTAAAGCTGGCGTTGAAGCTGGCCGTGGTCTGTGGGAATTCCGTCTGGCTGACGGCGAAGAGTTCACCGTAGGTCAGGACATTAGCGTTGAGCTGTTTGCTGACGTTAAAAAAGTTGACGTAACCGGTACCTCTAAAGGTAAAGGTTTTGCTGGTACCGTTAAGCGCTGGAACTTCCGTACCCAGGACGCAACTCACGGTAACTCCTTGTCTCACCGCGTTCCGGGTTCTATCGGTCAGAACCAGACTCCGGGCAAAGTGTTCAAAGGCAAGAAAATGGCAGGTCAGCTGGGTAACGAACGTGTAACCGTTCAGAGCCTGGACGTAGTACGTGTTGACGCTGAGCGCAACCTGCTGCTGGTTAAAGGTGCAGTCCCGGGTGCAACCGGTAGCGACCTGATCGTTAAACCAGCTGTGAAGGCGTAAGGGGATAGCAATGGAATTAGTATTGAAAGACGCGCAGAGCGCGCTGACTGTTTCCGAAACTACCTTCGGTCGTGATTTCAACGAAGCGCTGGTTCACCAGGTTGTAGTTGCTTATGCAGCTGGTGCTCGTCAGGGTACTCGTGCTCAGAAGACTCGTGCTGAAGTAACTGGTTCAGGCAAAAAGCCGTGGCGCCAGAAAGGTACCGGCCGTGCGCGTTCAGGTTCTATCAAGAGCCCGATCTGGCGTTCAGGTGGCGTGACCTTCGCTGCTCGTCCGCAGGACCACAGTCAAAAAGTTAACAAAAAGATGTACCGCGGCGCGCTGAAAAGCATTCTGTCCGAACTGGTACGTCAGGATCGTCTGATCGTTGTCGAATCTTTCTCTGTAGAAGCGCCTAAAACTAAGCTGCTGGCACAGAAACTGAAAGACATGGCTCTGGAAGATGTGCTGATCATCACCGGTGAGCTGGACGAGAACCTGTTCCTTGCTGCGCGCAACCTGCACAAGGTTGACGTACGTGATGCAACTGGTATCGACCCGGTTAGCCTGATCGCCTTCGACAAAGTCGTAATGACTGCTGATGCTGTTAAGCAAGTTGAGGAGATGCTGGCATGATTCGTGAAGAACGTCTGCTGAAGGTGCTGCGCGCACCGCACGTTTCTGAAAAAGCGTCTACTGCGATGGAAAAAACTAACACCATCGTTCTCAAAGTTGCTAAAGACGCGACCAAAGCAGAGATCAAAGCTGCTGTGCAGAAACTGTTTGAAGTCGAAGTCGAAGTCGTTAACACCCTGGTGGTTAAAGGGAAAGTTAAACGTCACGGACAGCGTATCGGTCGTCGTAGCGACTGGAAAAAAGCTTACGTCACCCTGAAGGAAGGCCAGAATCTGGACTTCGTCGGCGGCGCTGAGTAAGTCGGAGGAGTAATACAATGGCAGTTGTTAAATGTAAACCGACATCTCCGGGTCGTCGCCACGTTGTTAAAGTGGTCAACCCAGAGCTGCACAAGGGCAAACCTTTTGCTCCGCTGGTTGAAAAAAACAGCAAATCCGGTGGTCGTAACAACAATGGCCGTATCACCACTCGTCATATCGGTGGTGGTCACAAACAGGCCTACCGTATTGTTGACTTCAAACGCAACAAAGATGGTATCCCGGCAGTTGTTGAACGTCTTGAGTACGATCCGAACCGCTCCGCGAACATCGCGCTGGTTCTGTACAAAGACGGTGAGCGCCGTTACATTCTGGCCCCTAAAGGCCTGAAAGCTGGCGACCAGATTCAGTCTGGCGTTGATGCTGCAATCAAAGCAGGCAACACCCTGCCGATGCGCAATATCCCGGTTGGTTCTACCGTTCATAACGTAGAAATGAAACCAGGTAAAGGCGGTCAGCTGGCTCGTTCCGCTGGTACTTACGTTCAGATCGTTGCTCGCGATGGTGCTTATGTCACCCTGCGTCTGCGTTCTGGTGAAATGCGTAAAGTCGAAGCAGACTGCCGCGCTACTCTGGGCGAAGTTGGCAATGCTGAGCATATGCTGCGCGTTCTGGGTAAAGCAGGTGCTGCACGCTGGCGTGGCGTTCGTCCTACCGTTCGCGGTACTGCGATGAACCCAGTCGACCACCCACATGGTGGTGGTGAAGGTCGTAACTTTGGTAAGCACCCGGTAACTCCGTGGGGCGTTCAGACCAAAGGTAAGAAGACCCGCAGCAACAAGCGTACTGATAAATTCATCGTACGTCGCCGTAGCAAATAATTTTAGAGGATAAGCCATGCCACGTTCTCTCAAGAAAGGTCCTTTTATTGACCTGCACTTGCTGAAGAAGGTAGAGAAAGCGGTGGAAAGCGGAGACAAGAAGCCCCTGCGCACTTGGTCCCGTCGTTCAACGATCTTTCCTAACATGATCGGTTTGACCATCGCTGTCCATAATGGTCGTCAGCACGTTCCAGTTTTTGTTTCCGACGAAATGGTTGGTCACAAACTGGGTGAATTCGCACCGACTCGTACTTATCGCGGCCACGCTGCTGATAAAAAAGCGAAGAAGAAATAAGGTAGGAGGAAGAGATGGAAACTTTAGCTCAACATCGCCATGCTCGTTCTTCTGCTCAGAAGGTACGCCTTGTTGCTGACCTGATTCGCGGTAAGAAAGTGTCGCAGGCCCTGGATATTCTGACCTACACCAACAAGAAAGCTGCTGTACTGGTCAAGAAGGTACTGGAATCTGCCATTGCTAACGCTGAACACAACGATGGCGCTGACATTGATGATCTGAAAGTTGCGAAAATTTTCGTAGACGAAGGCCCGAGCATGAAGCGCATTATGCCGCGTGCTAAAGGTCGTGCAGATCGCATCCTGAAGCGCACCAGCCACATTACTGTGGTTGTGTCCGATCGCTGAGACTCTGGAGACTAGCAATGGGTCAGAAAGTACATCCTAATGGTATTCGCCTGGGTATTGTAAAACCATGGAACTCTACCTGGTTTGCGAACACCAAAGAATTCGCTGACAACCTGGACAGCGATTTTAAAGTACGTCAGTACCTGACTAAGGAACTGGCGAAAGCGTCTGTATCTCGCATCGTTATCGAGCGTCCGGCTAAGAGCATTCGTGTGACCATTCACACCGCTCGCCCGGGTATCGTTATCGGTAAGAAAGGCGAAGACGTAGAAAAACTGCGCAAGGTCGTCGCGGATCTCGCTGGCGTGCCTGCACAGATCAATATTGCCGAAGTTCGTAAGCCTGAACTGGACGCTAAATTGGTTGCTGACAGCATCACTTCTCAGCTGGAACGTCGCGTTATGTTCCGTCGTGCTATGAAGCGTGCTGTACAGAACGCAATGCGTCTGGGCGCTAAAGGTATCAAAGTTGAAGTTAGCGGCCGTCTGGGCGGCGCGGAAATCGCACGTACCGAATGGTACCGTGAAGGTCGCGTACCGCTGCACACTCTGCGTGCTGACATCGACTACAACACCTCTGAAGCGCACACCACTTACGGTGTAATCGGCGTTAAGGTATGGATCTTCAAAGGTGAGATCCTGGGTGGTATGGCTGCTGTTGAACAACCGGAACCGGCTGCTCAACCTAAAAAGCAGCAGCGTAAAGGCCGTAAATAAGGAGCGTCGCTGATGTTACAACCAAAGCGTACAAAATTCCGTAAAGTGCACAAAGGCCGCAACCGTGGTCTGGCGCAGGGTACGGATGTTAGCTTCGGCACTTTCGGTCTGAAAGCTGTTGGCCGTGGTCGTCTGACTGCACGTCAGATCGAAGCAGCACGTCGTGCTATGACCCGTGCAGTTAAGCGTCAAGGTAAGATCTGGATCCGTGTATTCCCGGACAAACCGATCACCGAGAAGCCGCTGGAAGTTCGTATGGGTAAAGGTAAAGGTAACGTGGAGTACTGGGTTGCCTTGATTCAGCCGGGTAAAGTCCTTTATGAAATGGACGGCGTACCGGAAGAGCTGGCCCGTGAAGCATTCGGCCTGGCAGCAGCGAAACTGCCGATCAAAACCACCTTTGTAACTAAGACGGTGATGTAATGAAAGCAAAAGAGCTGCGTGAAAAAAGCGTTGAAGAGCTGAACGCTGAGCTGCTGAACCTGCTGCGTGAGCAGTTCAACCTGCGTATGCAGGCTGCAAGTGGCCAGCTGCAACAGACTCATCTGCTGAAGCAAGTGCGTCGTGATGTTGCACGCGTTAAGACTTTACTGACTCAGAAGGCGGGTGCGTAATGACCGATAAAATCCGTACTCTGCAAGGTCGCGTGGTTAGCGACAAAATGGAGAAATCCATTGTTGTTGCTATCGAACGTATGGTGAAACACCCGGTATACGGCAAATTCATCAAGCGTACGACCAAACTGCACGTACATGACGAGAACAACGAATGCGGTATCGGTGACGTGGTTGAAATCCGCGAATGCCGTCCGCTGTCCAAGACTAAGTCCTGGACGCTGGTTCGCGTTGTAGAGAAAGCGGTTCTGTAATACAGTACGCATTCTCGATACGGATAAACGGCTCAGCGATGAGCCGTTTATTTTTTCTACCCATATCTGATTTGCGGTGTTATAATGCCGCGCCCTCGATATGGGGCTTTTTTAACGACCCTATTTTTGGGTCTCAGTAGTAGTTGACATTAGCGGAGCACTAAAATGATCCAAGAACAGACTATGCTGAACGTCGCCGACAACTCCGGTGCACGTCGCGTAATGTGTATCAAGGTTCTGGGTGGCTCGCACCGTCGCTACGCAGGCGTAGGCGACATCATCAAGATCACCATCAAAGAAGCAATTCCGCGTGGTAAGGTCAAAAAAGGTGATGTGCTGAAGGCGGTAGTGGTGCGCACCAAGAAGGGTGTTCGTCGCCCGGACGGTTCTGTCATTCGCTTCGATGGTAATGCATGCGTTATTTTAAACAATAACAGCGAGCAGCCCATCGGTACGCGTATTTTTGGGCCGGTAACTCGTGAACTTCGTAACGAGAAGTTCATGAAAATTATCTCTCTGGCCCCAGAAGTACTCTAAGGAGCGAATCATGGCAGCGAAAATCCGTCGTGATGACGAAGTTATCGTGTTAACCGGTAAAGATAAAGGTAAACGCGGTAAAGTTAAGAATGTCTTGTCTTCCGGCAAGCTCATTGTTGAAGGTATCAACCTGGTTAAGAAACACCAGAAGCCGGTTCCGGCTCTGAACCAACCAGGCGGCATCGTTGAAAAAGAAGCTGCTATTCAGGTTTCTAACGTTGCAATCTTCAATGCGGCAACCGGCAAGGCTGACCGTGTAGGCTTTAGATTCGAAGACGGCAAAAAAGTCCGTTTCTTCAAGTCTAACAGCGAAACTATCAAGTAATTTGGAGTAGTACGATGGCGAAACTGCATGATTACTACAAAGACGAAGTAGTTAAGAAACTCATGACTGAGTTTAACTACAATTCTGTCATGCAAGTCCCTCGGGTCGAGAAGATCACCCTGAACATGGGTGTTGGTGAAGCGATCGCTGACAAGAAACTGCTGGATAACGCAGCAGCGGATCTGACAGCAATCTCCGGTCAAAAACCGCTGATCACCAAAGCACGCAAATCAGTTGCAGGCTTCAAAATCCGTCAGGGCTATCCGATCGGCTGTAAAGTAACTCTGCGTGGCGAACGCATGTGGGAGTTCTTTGAGCGCCTGATCACTATTGCTGTACCGCGTATCCGTGACTTCCGTGGCTTGTCCGCTAAGTCTTTCGACGGTCGTGGCAACTACAGCATGGGTGTCCGTGAGCAGATCATCTTCCCAGAAATCGACTACGATAAAGTCGACCGCGTTCGTGGTTTGGATATTACCATTACCACTACTGCGAAATCTGATGAAGAAGGCCGCGCTCTGCTGGCTGCCTTTGACTTCCCGTTCCGCAAGTAAGGTAGGGTTACTTAATGGCTAAGCAATCAATGAAAGCACGCGAAGTAAAGCGCGTGGCTTTAGCTGATAAATTCTTCGCTAAACGCGCTGAACTGAAAGCTATCATCTCTGATGTGAACGCAACCGACGAAGATCGTTGGAATGCTGTTCTCAAGCTGCAGACTCTGCCGCGTGATTCCAGCCCGTCTCGTCAGCGTAATCGCTGCCGTCAAACAGGTCGTCCGCATGGTTTCCTGCGGAAGTTCGGGTTGAGCCGTATCAAGGTCCGTGAAGCCGCAATGCGCGGTGAAATCCCGGGTCTGAAAAAGGCTAGCTGGTAATTGTCACCAATTGAATCACGGGAGTAAAGACAGATGAGCATGCAAGATCCGATCGCGGATATGCTGACCCGTATCCGTAACGGTCAGGCCGCGAATAAAGCTGCGGTCACCATGCCTTCCTCCAAGCTGAAAGTGGCAATTGCCAACGTGCTGAAGGAAGAAGGCTTTATTGAAGATTTTAAAGTTGAAGGCGACATCAAGCCGGAACTGGAACTGACTCTTAAGTATTTCCAGGGTAAAGCTGTTGTAGAAAGCATTCAGCGTGTCAGCCGCCCAGGTCTGCGCATCTACAAACGTAAAGATGAGCTGCCGAAAGTTATGGCGGGTCTGGGTATCGCGGTTATTTCTACCTCTAAAGGTGTTATGACTGATCGTGCAGCGCGCCAGGCTGGTCTTGGTGGCGAAATTATCTGCTACGTAGCCTAATCGGAGGAAAAAATGTCTCGTGTTGCTAAAGCACCGGTCGTTGTTCCTGCCGGCGTTGATGTAAAAATCAACGGTCAGGTTATTACGATCAAAGGTAAAAACGGCGAGCTGACTCGTACCCTCAACAATGCTGTTGAAGTTAAACATGCAGATAATGCTCTGACCTTCGGTCCGCGTGATGGTTTCGTGGATGGATGGGCTCAGGCTGGTACCGCGCGTGCCCTGCTGAACTCAATGGTTGTTGGTGTTACCGAAGGCTTCACTAAAAAGCTTCAGCTGGTTGGTGTAGGTTATCGTGCAGCGGTCAAAGGGGATGTAGTAAACCTGGCTTTAGGTTTCTCTCATCCTGTTGAGCATAAACTGCCGGCCGGTATCACTGCAGAATGTCCGACTCAAACTGAAATCGTGCTGAAAGGCGCTGATAAGCAGGTGATCGGTCAGGTTGCAGCAGATCTGCGCGCCTACCGTCGTCCTGAGCCTTATAAAGGTAAGGGTGTTCGTTACGCCGACGAAGTCGTGCGTACCAAAGAGGCTAAGAAGAAGTAAGGTAACACTATGGATAAGAAATCTGCTCGTATCCGTCGTGCGACCCGCGCACGCCGCAAGCTCCAGGAGCTGGGTGCAACTCGCCTGGTGGTACATCGTACCCCGCGTCATATTTACGCACAGGTAATTGCACCGAACGGTTCTGAAGTTCTGGTAGCTGCTTCTACTGTAGAAAAAGCTATCGCTGAACAACTGAAGTACACCGGTAACAAAGACGCGGCTGCAGCTGTGGGTAAAGCTGTCGCTGAACGCGCTCTGGAAAAAGGCATCAAAGATGTATCCTTTGACCGTTCCGGGTTCCAATATCATGGTCGTGTCCAGGCACTGGCAGATGCTGCCCGTGAAGCTGGCCTTCAGTTCTAAGGTAGAGGTGTAAGATGGCTCACATCGAAAAACAAGCTGGCGAACTGCAGGAAAAGCTGATCGCGGTTAACCGCGTATCTAAAACCGTTAAAGGTGGTCGTATTTTCTCCTTCACAGCTCTGACTGTAGTTGGTGACGGTAACGGTCGCGTTGGTTTTGGTTACGGTAAAGCGCGTGAAGTTCCAGCAGCGATCCAGAAAGCGATGGAAAAAGCCCGTCGCAATATGATTAACGTCGCGCTGAACCACGGCACCCTGCAGCACCCGGTTAAAGGTGTTCACACGGGTTCTCGTGTATTCATGCAGCCAGCTTCCGAAGGTACCGGTATCATCGCCGGTGGTGCAATGCGCGCCGTTCTGGAAGTTGCTGGAGTTCATAACGTTCTGGCCAAAGCATATGGTTCCACCAACCCGATCAACGTGGTTCGTGCAACTATTGATGGCCTGGAAAATATGAATTCTCCAGAAATGGTCGCTGCCAAGCGTGGTAAATCCGTTGAAGAAATTCTGGGGAAATAAACCATGGCAAAGACTATTAAAATTACTCAAACCCGCAGTGCAATCGGTCGTCTGCCGAAACACAAGGCAACGCTGCTTGGCCTGGGTCTGCGTCGTATTGGTCACACCGTAGAGCGCGAGGATACTCCTGCTGTTCGTGGTATGGTCAACGCGGTTTCCTTCATGGTTAAAGTTGAGGAGTAAGAGATGCGTTTAAATACTCTGTCTCCGGCCGAAGGCTCTAAAAAGGCGGGTAAACGCCTGGGTCGTGGTATCGGTTCTGGCCTCGGTAAAACCGGTGGTCGTGGTCACAAAGGTCAGAACTCTCGTTCTGGCGGTGGCGTACGTCGCGGTTTCGAAGGTGGTCAGATGCCTCTGTACCGTCGCCTGCCGAAATTCGGCTTCACTTCTCGTAAAGCGATGATCACTGCAGAAGTTCGTCTGTCTGATCTGGCTCACGTAGAAGGCGATGTTATCGACCTGAACACGCTGAAAGCGGCTAACATTATCGGTATCCAGATCGAGTTCGCGAAAGTGATCCTGTCTGGTGAAGTATCTCGTCCGGTAACTGTTCGTGGCCTGCGCGTGACTAAAGGTGCTCGTGCTGCTATCGAAGCTGCTGGCGGTAAAATTGAGGAATAAGTAGCAGATGGCTAAGCAACCGGGATTAGATTTTCAAAGTGCCAAAGGTGGGATTGGCGAACTGAAGCGCAGACTGTTGTTTGTAATCGGTGCGTTGATTGTGTTCCGTATTGGCTCTTTTATTCCGATCCCTGGTATTGATGCCGCTGTACTTGCCAAACTGCTTGAGCAACAGCGAGGCACCATCATTGAAATGTTCAACATGTTCTCTGGTGGTGCTCTCAGCCGTGCTTCAATCTTTGCTCTGGGTATCATGCCGTATATTTCGGCATCGATCATTGTCCAGCTGTTAACGGTTGTTTATCAGCCGTTAGCGGAGCTGAAGAAAGAAGGGGAGTCTGGTCGTCGTAAGATCAGCCAGTACACCCGCTACGGTACTCTGGTGCTGGCGATATTCCAGTCGATCGGTATTGCTACCGGTCTACCGAATATGCCTGGTATGCAGGGCCTGGTAATAAATCCAGGCTTTGCATTCTATTTCACCGCTGTTGTTAGTCTGGTCTCAGGAACGATGTTCCTGATGTGGCTCGGCGAACAGATCACTGAGCGTGGTATCGGTAACGGTATTTCGATCATTATCTTCGCTGGTATAGTTGCGGGACTCCCGCCGGCCATAGCCCATACTATCGAGCAAGCGCGTCAAGGCGACCTGCACTTCCTCCTGTTGCTGTTGGTTGCAGTATTAGTATTTGCAGTGACCTTCTTTGTTGTGTTTGTTGAGCGTGGCCAACGCCGCATTGTGGTAAACTACGCGAAACGTCAACAGGGTCGTCGTGTCTATGCTGCACAGAGCACACATTTACCGCTGAAAGTGAATATGGCAGGGGTCATCCCGGCAATCTTCGCTTCCAGTATTATTCTGTTCCCGGCAACCATTACATCTTGGTTCGGGGGCGGTACTGGTTGGAACTGGCTGACAACAATTTCGCTGTATTTGCAGCCTGGGCAACCGCTTTATGTGTTACTCTATGCGTCTGCAATCATCTTCTTCTGTTTCTTCTACACGGCGTTGGTTTTCAACCCGCGTGAAACAGCAGATAACCTGAAGAAGTCCGGTGCATTTGTACCAGGAATTCGTCCGGGAGAGCAAACGGCGAAGTATATCGATAAAGTAATGACTCGCCTGACTTTGGTCGGTGCGTTATACATCACTTTTATCTGCCTGATCCCGGAGTTCATGCGTGATGCAATGAAAGTACCGTTCTACTTCGGTGGGACCTCACTGCTTATCGTTGTTGTCGTGATTATGGACTTTATGGCTCAAGTGCAAACTCTGATGATGTCAAGTCAGTATGAGTCTGCATTGAAGAAGGCGAATCTGAAAGGCTACGGCCGCTAACAGGTCGCTCGAGAAGTTACGGAGAGTAAAAATGAAAGTTCGTGCTTCCGTCAAGAAATTATGCCGTAACTGCAAAATCGTTAAGCGTGATGGCGTCATCCGCGTGATTTGCAGTGCCGAGCCGAAGCATAAACAGCGCCAAGGCTGATTTATTCGCATATTTTTCTTGCAAAGTTGGGTTGAGCTGGCTAGATTAGCCAGCCAATCTTTTGTATGTCTGTACGTTTCCATTTGAGTATCCTGAAAACGGGCTTTTCAGCATGGTGCGTACATATTAAATAGTAGGAGTGCATAGTGGCCCGTATAGCAGGCATTAACATTCCTGATCACAAACATACCGTAATCGCATTAACTGCCATTTTCGGTATCGGCAAGACCCGCTCTAAAGCCATCTGTGCTGACACGGGTATCGCTGAAAATGTTAAGATCAGTGAGCTGTCTGAAGAACAAATTGAATCCCTGCGTGAAGCGGTAGGTAAATTTGTCGTTGAAGGTGATCTGCGCCGTGAAATCACCCTGAGCATCAAGCGTCTGATGGACCTTGGTTGCTATCGTGGTTTACGCCATCGTCGTGGTCTTCCGGTTCGCGGTCAGCGTACTAAGACCAACGCACGTACCCGTAAGGGTCCGCGTAAACCGATCAAGAAATAATCGGGGTGATTGAATAATGGCAAAGGCACCAGTTCGTGCACGTAAGCGTGTAAGAAAACAAGTCTCTGATGGCGTGGCTCATGTCCATGCTTCTTTTAACAACACCATCGTTACCATTACCGATCGTCAAGGTAACGCGCTGGGTTGGGCAACAGCCGGTGGTTCCGGTTTCCGTGGTTCTCGCAAATCCACTCCGTTCGCAGCTCAGGTTGCAGCAGAGCGTTGCGCTGAAGCCGTAAAAGAATACGGCATCAAGAATCTGGAAGTTATGGTCAAAGGTCCGGGTCCAGGTCGCGAATCTACTATTCGTGCACTGAACGCCGCTGGTTTCCGCATCACTAATATTACTGATGTGACTCCGATCCCTCATAACGGTTGTCGTCCGCCGAAAAAACGTCGCGTATAACGCGTTCGTTTCTAGGATTGTTGGAGAAAGAAAATGGCAAGATATTTGGGTCCTAAGCTCAAGCTGAGCCGTCGTGAGGGCACAGACCTGTTCCTTAAGTCTGGCGTTCGCGCGATCGATACCAAGTGTAAAATTGAACAAGCTCCTGGCCAGCACGGTGCGCGTAAACCGCGTCTGTCTGACTATGGTGTGCAGTTGCGTGAAAAGCAAAAAGTTCGCCGTATGTACGGTGTGCTGGAGCGTCAGTTCCGTAACTATTATAAAGAAGCAGCGCGTCTGAAAGGCAACACCGGTGAAAACCTGTTGACTCTGCTGGAAGGTCGTCTGGACAACGTTGTATACCGTATGGGCTTCGGCGCGACTCGTGCTGAATCACGTCAGCTGGTTAGCCACAAAGCTATCATGGTAAACGGTCGTGTTGTTAACATCGCTTCTTATCAGGTTAAAGCGAATGACGTTGTCAGCATTCGTGAGAAAGCGAAAAAGCAATCTCGCGTGAAAGCCGCTCTGGAGCTGGCTGAGCAGCGTGAAAAGCCAACCTGGCTGGAAGTTGATGCTGGCAAGATGGAAGGTACGTTCAAGCGTCTGCCGGAACGTTCTGATCTGTCTGCGGACATTAACGAACACCTGATCGTCGAGCTTTACTCCAAGTAAAGCTTAGTACCAAAGAGAGGACACAATGCAGGGTTCTGTGACAGAGTTTCTAAAACCGCGCCTGGTCGATATCGAGCAAGTGAGTTCGACGCACGCCAAGGTGACCCTTGAACCTTTAGAGCGTGGCTTTGGCCATACTCTAGGTAACGCACTGCGCCGTATTCTGCTCTCATCGATGCCGGGTTGCGCGGTGACCGAGGTTGAGATTGATGGTGTACTTCATGAGTACAGCACCAAAGAAGGCGTTCAGGAAGATATCCTTGAAATCCTGCTCAACCTGAAAGGGCTGGCGGTGAGAGTTCAGGGTAAAGATGAAGTCATCCTTACTTTGAACAAATCTGGCATTGGCCCTGTGACCGCAGCCGACATTACCCATGACGGTGATGTCGAAATCGTCAAGCCGCAACATGTGATCTGCCACCTGACCGATGAGAACGCAGCTATTAGCATGCGTATCAAAGTTCAGCGCGGTCGCGGTTATGTGCCGGCTTCTGCCCGAATTCATTCGGAAGAAGATGAGCGCCCAATCGGCCGTCTGCTGGTCGACGCATGCTACAGCCCGGTAGAGCGTATTGCCTACAATGTTGAAGCAGCGCGTGTAGAACAGCGTACCGACCTGGACAAGCTGGTCATCGAAATGGAAACCAACGGCACAATCGATCCTGAAGAGGCGATTCGTCGTGCGGCAACCATCCTGGCAGAACAACTGGAAGCTTTCGTTGACTTACGTGATGTACGTCAGCCGGAAGTGAAAGAAGAGAAACCAGAATTCGATCCGATCCTGCTGCGCCCTGTTGACGATCTCGAATTGACTGTCCGCTCTGCTAACTGCCTCAAGGCAGAAGCTATCCACTATATCGGTGATCTGGTACAGCGTACCGAGGTTGAGTTGCTGAAAACGCCGAACCTGGGTAAAAAATCTCTTACCGAGATTAAAGACGTGCTGGCTTCACGTGGTTTGTCTCTGGGCATGCGCCTGGAAAACTGGCCACCGGCAAGCATTGCTGACGAGTAACCGGATCACAGGTTAAGGTTTTACTGAGAAGGATAAGGTCATGCGCCATCGTAAGAGTGGTCGTCAACTGAACCGCAACAGCAGCCATCGCCAGGCTATGTTCCGTAACATGGCTGGTTCGCTGGTTCGTCATGAAATCATCAAGACGACCCTGCCGAAAGCGAAAGAACTGCGTCGCGTAGTTGAGCCGCTGATTACTCTTGCCAAGACTGATAGCGTTGCTAATCGTCGTCTGGCATTCGCCCGCACTCGTGATAACGAGATCGTGGCAAAACTGTTTAACGAGCTGGGCCCGCGTTTCGCGAGCCGCGCCGGTGGTTACACTCGTATTATGAAGTGTGGCTTCCGTGCAGGCGACAACGCGCCGATGGCATACATCGAGCTGGTTGATCGCTCTGAATCGAAAGCAGAAGCTGCTGCAGAGTAATCTGTAGTAACGTAAAAAAACCCGCTCCGGCGGGTTTTTTTATATCCTCCCTATTCCTGCTTGTTTACAATATCTGCATTCTTTTTGTTCATCGCCGGAGCCGTATTATGTGGTTACTGGATCAGTGGGCAGAACGCCATATTCTTGATGCCCAGCGCAAAGGTGAATTGGATAATCTTCCGGGCAGTGGCGAACCACTGATTCTGGATGATGATTCACATGTGCCGCCCGAGCTACGCGCAGGTTATCGATTACTCAAGAATGCGGGTTGTTTACCTCCCGAACTTGAACATCGTAAAGAAGCCGTGATGCTAAATGACTTACTTAAAGGCGTTCAGGAGTGCGATCCCCGCTATGCTGAGCTGAGCCGTCGCCTTGCGCTGCTCGAGCTAAAGCTGCGGCAAGCGGGCTTAAATACTGACTTCCTGCGTGGGGATTACGCTGATAAGTTGCTGCATAAGATTAATGAGGAGTAATCATGTACCGCATAGGTGAACTGGCTAAATTGGCTGACGTTACTCCTGATACCATCCGCTATTATGAAAAACAGCAGATGATGGATCATAACGTGCGTACGGAAGGTGGATTTCGTCTCTATTCGGATAACGACCTGCAGAGACTGCGTTTTATCCGCTATGCCAGGCAGCTGGGGTTTACGCTGGAATCGATCCGCGAACTTCTCTCGATCCGCATCGATCCGGAACATCATACCTGTCAGGAATCTAAAGGCATTGTGCAGGCTCGTTTGAGTGAAGTGGAATCCCGTATTAAGGAGCTCCAGGCTATGCGTCGTTCCTTACAGCGGCTCAATGATGCTTGCTGCGGCACAGCGCACAGCAGTGTCTATTGTTCCATTCTTGAAGCGCTCGAGCAGGGCGCCAGTAACAGAAATACCGGGCGTTGATTTTTTCAGCATTCGCGTCTACACTCACGCCGATTTCATTTCACCAATCTGGAGATTTTATGAGCCGCTATCAGCACACTAAAGGGCAGATAAAAGATAATGCCATCGAGGCCTTGCTTCATGACCCGTTATTCAGGCAACGAGTTGAAAAGAATAAGAAGGGGAAAGGCAGTTATCAAAGAAAAGCAAAACATGCGGGGCGGGATGGTCGGGAGGCCAGTGGCAAGAAAGTGATTAACTTTTTTACCACTGGCCTTCTGGTTTTAAAGCCTTTTAAGAGCGATTGTTCTGTTCTTTTAACAGGTCACGAATTTCGCTAAGCAGGACTTCTTCTTTAGTCGGAGCAGGTGGTGCTGCCGGCGCCTCTTCTTTTTTCCTGTTCAATTTGTTCATCAGTTTGATTGCCATAAAAATAGCAAAAGCCACGATGATAAAGTCGAATACATTCTGGATGAATACGCCATAGTGCATTACGACAGCGGGAATGTCGCCCTGGGCATCTCGCAGCGTTACAGCAAACTGTTTAAAGTCAATTCCGCCGATGAGCAAGCCTAGCGGCGGCATAATAATATCGGCAACCAACGACGATACGATTTTACCAAATGCTGCACCAATGATGACACCGACTGCCAGATCAACCACGTTCCCGCGCATCGCAAATTCGCGAAATTCTTTTAAAAAACTCATTTTATTCTCCTTGAGCCAGCAAACACTGATAAGTTTAACAAATGTATTCCTATTTTCCATTATTAGGAAATAATTGCAGGAAAATATTATCCTTTGATATATAAGGGATAAAAGAAAGGCGTCTTGTCGACGCCTGATAACTACAGAAAGAAAGGACTTGGCTGGAATAGCCTCTCCACATCAGAGATGAATTTTTTGTCAGTCAGGAACATAACTACATGATCCCCTTGCTCAATGCGCAGATTGTTATTCGCTATCATGACATCATTACCGCGTACAACTGCGCCAATAATTGTTCCTGGCGGAAGTTTAATCTCATCAATCGAACGTCCAACAACCCGTGAAGTGCTTTCGTCTCCGTGCGCCACTGCTTCAATGGCCTCAGCGACGCCGCGGCGCAGCGAGGAAACACCAACAATATCCGCTTTGCGGACATGGCTGAGCAGCGCGGATATGGTTGCCTGCTGCGGTGATATTGCAATGTCGATCACGCTCCCCTGGACAAGATCGACGTAAGCCCGTCGCTGGATCAGTACCATGACTTTTTTGGCGCCCATTCGCTTCGCGAGCATGGCAGACATGATATTGGCTTCATCATCGTTGGTGACAGCGATAAAAAGATCAACTTGATCGATATGTTCTTCAGCCAGTAATTCTTGATCTGAAGCATCGCCGTAGAAGACGATGGTATTCTGCAGCTTTTCTGCAAGCTCTGCGGCTCGCTGTTGATTACGTTCAATGAGTTTGACGCTGTAATCTTTCTCCAGCTTATGGGCGAGCCCGGCGCCAATGTTTCCGCCGCCGACCAGCATGATGCGTTTATAAGGCTTTTCCAGACGCTGAAGCTCGCTCATGACTGCTCGAATGTGCTGCGAAGCGGCGATAAAGAACACCTCATCCCCGGCCTCTACAATTGTTGAGCCCTGGGGTCTGATAGGACGATCGTGGCGGAAAATGGCCGCTACGCGTGTATCAATATGCGGCATATGTTCGCGCATAGTCGAAAGTGCATTTCCCACCAAAGGACCGCCATAATAGGCTTTAACGACCGCCAGGCTGACCTTTCCTTCAGCAAAATTGACAACCTGCAAAGCGCCTGGATACTCGATCAGCCGGTAAATACTATCAATTACCAGCTGCTCAGGTGCGATAAGGTGATCTATAGGAACCGCTTCTGAATGGAAAAGTTTATCGGCATCGCGAACATAATCCGGCGAACGGATGCGAGCAATACGATTTGGTGTATTAAACAGCGAATAGGCAACCTGGCAGGCCACCATATTGGTTTCATCGGAGCTGGTCACCGCAACCAGCATGTCGGCATCATCCGCACCGGCCTCACGTAACACGCGCGGATGCGAGCCATGTCCCTGAACCACCCGGAGATCAAATTTATCCTGAAGACTACGAAGGCGGTCGCCATTCGTGTCGACCAGAGTAATGTCGTTGTTCTCCCCGACGAGATTTTCCGCCAGAGTTCCGCCGACCTGTCCTGCGCCCAATATGATAATTTTCATCAGTCGCGACTCGTTATCTCATCACTTTTTGATTAGCTTAGCGTAAAAGAAGCCGTCACCTTCTTCAGCGCCAGGCAAATTTTGTTGACCTGGCACCTCTGGCGTTCCGGTTTCGCTGAGTACCGCATCCGCTGTTCGTTGCAGAAAAGCTTTAATTTGCAGGCTATTCTCCTCTGGTAATACGGAGCACGTCGCGTAAACCAGAGTTCCGCCGGATTTCAGGTGCGGCCATACGGCATCCAGAATTTCCGACTGAAGCTGGGCCAGTTCTGCGATATCGCGATCCCGGCGCAGCCATTTGATATCCGGGTGACGGCGAATAACACCGCTAGCGGAACAAGGCGCATCCAGTAGGATACGATCGAACTGTTGTTCGCCGCACCACTGTGATGGATGGCGTCCATCACCCTGTTTGACGGTTGCCTTCATTCCCAGTCGCTTCAGGTTGTCATAGACGCGGGAGAGCCGCTGCTCGTCAATATCGATGGCGAGAACCTGTGCTTCGGGAGCCGCTTCGAGAATATGCGTGGTTTTACCGCCCGGAGCGGCGCAGAGATCCAGAATGTGCTCGCCGTTTTTGGGGGCGAGGAATGTGACGCAACCCTGAGCGGAGGCATCCTGAATGGTAACCCAGCCTTCTTCAAACCCTGGCAGTGCATGGACTGGTACCGGTGTTTCCATGCGTACAGCGTCAGGATAAGCGGAATGCGTAAACCCTGACATACCCGCCTCTTCCAGCAATGCCAGCCAGCTGTCGCGCGTGTGATGGAGACGGTTCACGCGCAACCACATTGGCGGACGCTGGTTGTTCGCATCCACGATGGCTTCCCACCGCGCTGGATACGCTTTCTGCAGGCGTTTTAATAACCAGCCTGGGTGTAAGAAGCGAATGTCGCTACGAGAAAATTCAGACAACAGCTCTTCCTGCTGGCGCTGAAACTGGCGCAATACGCCATTAATCAACCCTTTAAGCTGTGGACGTTTAATAGCGACTGCGCCTTCAACCGTTTCCGCCAGTGCGGCATGCGGCGGGATACGCGTATAGAGCAGTTGATATAAGCCCACCATAATCAGGTAGTGAACGATACGCTGCTTACCCGTCATCGGACGAGACATTAGCTTATTAATCAGCCAGTCTAATTGCGAAAGCGTACGCAGCACGCCAAAGCATAGTTCCTGAAGCAGCGCTTTATCTTTATCGGATACTTTTTGCTGCAGTGAGGGCAGAACGTTGCTTAATGATTGCCCTTGTTCGAGAACCTGTTCAACGGCCTGCGCTGCCAGGCTACGTAAATTGAGTTGTTTTTTCATAAACACAAAAATAAAAATGCCCGGCAACACCGGGCGTATTAAGAAGGGGCCGTCAGACCAGACGGTTGCCAGGAGCGAACCATTCCCGGCGCGAGTTTAAAAGATCCTGGGCGCTCATTGCTTTTTTACCGGCCGGCTGCAGCGAGAGTAGATTCAGAATACCGTCGTTGGTTGCTACCTGAATCCCCTGTTTTGTCGCTTCAATGATGGTCCCCGGTACGGCAGCTGTGGCCGTATTGATAACCGATGCCTGCCAGACTTTTATCGGCTGGCCATCAATTTCTATCCAGCTCATAGGCCACGGATTAAAGGCGCGAATGCAGCGTTCTAACTGAGCAGCGGAAAGAGACCAGTCGATACGCGCCTCTTCTTTGCTGAGTTTTTGTGCATGGGTAACCAGCGCTTCATCCTGAACGACCGGTTTTGCGGTACCCGCGGCAAGCTGCTTAAGGGTTTCAATAAGCCCTTGCGGCCCCAGGTTAGCCAGTTTGTCATATAACGTTCCGCTGGTATCTTCTGCGGTGATGGGACACGCAAGCTTATACAGCATGTCGCCCGTATCAAGCCCGACATCCATCTGCATGATTGTTACACCGGTCTCGGTATCACCAGCCCACAGCGAACGTTGAATTGGCGCCGCTCCGCGCCAGCGTGGAAGCAGCGAACCATGAACATTAATGCAGCCAAGGCGCGGCATATCCAGCACCGCTTTCGGCAAAAGCAGACCATAGGCTACGACCACCATGACGTCTGCATGCAGGTCAGAAACTAATTGCTGATTATCCTGCGGGCGTAACGAAGCTGGCTGGAATACCGGTATGCCTTTCTCCTGCGCCAGTACTTTAACCGGGCTGGGCATGAGTTTTTTACCCCGGCCTGCTGGACGGTCTGGTTGTGTAAACACGCCAACGACGTTATGTCCAGAGGAGAGCAGCGCGTCAAGATGACGCGCTGCAAAATCAGGAGTACCCGCAAAAATAATACGTAGTGAATCTGACACGTTAATTCTCGTCCTTAAGCTCGGGCATTCAAGCGGTCAAGTTTCTCAACTTTTTGACGAATGCGTTGTTGCTTGAGCGGAGACAGATAATCGATGAACAGCTTACCAACGAGATGATCCATCTCATGCTGAATACAGATTGCCAGCAGACCGTCAGCTTCCAGTTCAAACGATTTTCCTTCGCGATCGAGCGCGCGGATTTTCACTTTTTCTGCACGCGGCACTAAAGCGCGTTGTTCAGGAATAGAGAGACAGCCCTCTTCAATGCCGGTCTCTCCGCTCTTTTCCAGCAGCTCCGGGTTGATTAATACCAGCTGCTCATCACGATTTTCCGATACATCAATAACGATGATCCGCTGATGGATATCCACCTGCGTTGCGGCAAGACCAATACCTTCTTCAGCGTACATCGTCTCGAACATATCATCGACGATACGCTGAATTTCCGCATTTACTTCTTCAACCGGCTTTGCGACTTTGCGAAGGCGCTCGTCCGGAATATGTAACACTTGCAAAACTGACATAGTTATCCAGAGTTGTGTTCAGGAGTTGGAAAGATTATTACCTCTATTCTAGACAAAACCCCCTGCAATTGACAGTCTCGCTGTCCAATCGCAATGATTGTTAAAGTCGCTTGTGGCAGGGGGATGGGGATGACGCCGAAGGAAATTTGGATACGTTTGATGAGAGTGAGCAGCCTGTATGGCGACAGTGCTGTCAACGTCGCTCGTCAGCTATGTTCATCTCCGACCTTAGATCATGAGAATTTGCGAGCCTGTGGTTTGAATCTGGCGCAATCGAAGCACTTTCTTAGCGTTAACCAATGCGAGATTGATTCCACTCTGCAGTGGCTCGAGCAGCCGAGTTGCTATCTACTCACCGCCGAAGATCCGCTTTACCCACCTCAATTGCGGGCTATTGTGGATTTTCCCGGTGCCCTTTTTGTCTATGGAAATACTTCGCTACTTAGTAGCCGGCAGCTGTCAGTTATCGGAAGTCGAGCGCATTCGTGGTATGGCGCCCGCTGGGGGAAATTATTTAGCGTAGCTTTAGCGGGTTATGGCATTACGATCACTAGCGGTCTGGCTCTTGGCATCGATGGGATCGCCCATCGTGGTGCGCTGGAAGGTAAGGGTAAAACGGTTGCCGTTTTAGGGAACGGGTTACGCGAAATCTATCCTCGTCGCCATCAGGCGCTGGCGGAGCAGATAATTCGCAACGGTGGAGCCGTAATTTCTGAATTTCCACTTTTTACTCCGCCTTTGCCGGGGAATTTTCCCCGGCGTAATCGGATTATCAGCGGCCTGAGCGCCGGTGTGTTAGTTGTTGAAGCCGCACTGAAAAGCGGTTCGCTAGTGACAGTTCGTTATGCTCTGGAGCAGGGAAGGGATGTATTTGCCTTGCCAGGGCCAATTGGCAGTCCTGGTTCGGAAGGACCCCATTGGCTCATTAAGCAGGGAGCGATTCCCGTAACGGCGCCTGAAGACATCATTGAATACTGGCGGGATGATCTACAGTACATTGTTCCCAAGCCGGATGGCGCAAATAATTGCGCGAATCTGCCTTCTGTAGCATTGCCATTTCCAGAGCTCCTGGCTAACGTAGGAGATGAGGTAACACCTGTTGACGTTGTCGCTGAACGTGCCGGCCAATCTGTGCCAGTAACCGTAGCCCAGCTACTTGAACTGGAGTTAGCAGGCTGGATCGCAGCTGTACCCGGCGGCTATGTCCGATTAAGGAGGGCAAGCCATGTTCGACGTACTCATGTATCTGTTTGAAACTTACATCCATAATGAAGCAGAAATGCGCGTGGATCAGGACAAGCTGACTCGGGATCTTACCGATGCCGGTTTTGAACGAGAAGATATCTATAACGCCCTGATGTGGCTTGAGAAACTGGCTGATTATCAGGAGGGGTTGGTTGCGCCTATGCAGCTTGCTTCCGACCCTCTCTCGCTACGAGTATATACGGACGAGGAGTGTCAGCGTCTTGATGCGAGTTGCCGGGGGTTCTTACTGTTCCTTGAGCAAATTCAGGTGTTGAACCTCGAAACACGGGAAATGGTAATAGAGCGTGCGCTGGCGCTGGATACGGCGGAGTTCGATCTGGAGGATCTCAAATGGGTGATTCTGATGGTGCTGTTCAATATTCCCGGTTGCGAAAATGCCTACCAGCAAATGGAAGAATTACTCTTTGAAGTAAATGAAGGTATGCTGCATTAACTTTTTTGCTGCGACATTAGAATTGTTATGACCAAAACAGCGCTGTTTTCGGTGCGTAAAAACGAACCCTGCCCGCAGTGTGGGGCTGAACTGGTGATACGCTCCGGGAAGCACGGGCCTTTTCTCGGCTGTTCGCATTATCCTGACTGTGACTATGTCCGTCCCCTTAAAAGCCAGGCGGACGGACATATCGTCAAAGTTCTGGAGGGGCAAACGTGTCCGTCTTGCGGTTCCGTGCTGGTGCTACGGCAGGGACGTTTTGGTATGTTTATCGGGTGTAGTAGCTACCCTGATTGTGAACATACTGAATTGATTGATAAGCCAGATGAAACCGCAATACCCTGCCCGCAATGCGGACAAGGGCATCTGGTGCAGCGCCGTTCACGCTTTGGTAAAAACTTCCATTCCTGCGATCGTTACCCCGATTGCCAGTTCGTCATTAATTTCAAACCAGTAGCGGGCGAGTGCCCCGAGTGTCATTACCCGTTGCTAATCGAAAAGAAAACGGCTCAGGGCGTTAAGCGCTTTTGTGCCAGCAAACAATGTGGAAAGCCGATATCGGCGGAATAAATCTGTGAATAATAACCTGCCCTCAGAAGCCATCGTTCGCGCTGTAGAGCTTCTGAATAATCAACATGTCATCGCCTATCCTACGGAAGCCGTTTTTGGCGTCGGTTGCGATCCCGATAGCGAAAAGGCCGTCATGACTCTGCTTGCTCTTAAACAGCGTCCGGTCGAAAAAGGATTGATCCTGATCGCCGCTAGCTTTGAACAACTCAAGCCATACATTGACTATACGCGGCTTAGCGATGAGCAGCTCGCGGCTATTTTTTCCTGTTGGCCTGGTCCGGTGACGTTTGTCTTCCCCGCCTGTGCTTCAACGCCGCGTTGGTTGACTGGGCGCTTCAATTCATTGGCTGTCAGAGTTACCGATCATCCGCTGGTGGTTGAACTGTGCAAGGCTTACGGTAAGCCGCTGGTTTCAACCAGCGCAAATTTATCGGGCCAGCCACCTTGCCGCACGACCGAGGAAGTTTATACACAGTTTGGCGCTGACTTTCCCGTCATTGATGGGGCAACGGGAGGACGACAAAATCCATCTGAAATTCGTGATGCCTTGACGGGCGAACTCTTCCGCCAGGGATAATTCATGGAAACTTATGCCGTCTTCGGACACCCCATCGCCCATAGTAAATCGCCGTCTATCCATCGCCTTTTTGCACAGCAGCTGCAAATTGCGCATCCCTATGGACGTATTCTGGCTCCGCTCGATGATTTTGTTACCACGCTTGACGCCTTCTTTAATGAGGGTGGCAAGGGCGCTAACATCACCGTACCTTTTAAAGAAGAGGCCTTTGCGCGAGCTGACGAGTTAACCGAACGTGCAGCGCTGGCCGGCGCAGTTAATACGCTTAAACGGCTGGAAGACGGCCGGCTGCTTGGCGACAATACGGATGGCATCGGGCTCTTAAGCGATCTGGAACGGCTTGAGTTTATCAAACCTGGCTTCCGGGTATTGCTTATTGGCGCGGGTGGCGCTTCACGTGGGGTATTGCTGCCCCTTTTATCTCTGGATTGCGCCGTTACTATTGTCAATCGTACCTTTTCTCGCGCTCATGAACTGGCTACGCTGTTTGCTCATACTGGCAGCGTCCGTGCTTTGGATATAGAAGCATCAGGCAATGAGGAATTTGATCTCATCATTAATGCGACATCCAGCGGCATTGACGGGGACGTTCCTGCAATTCCTGTGAGTTTAATTAACCCTCATGTCTGCTGCTATGACATGTTTTACCAGAAAGGTAGTACGCCTTTTTTATCCTTATGCCAGCAACACGGTGCGACAAAATGCGCTGATGGGTTAGGAATGCTGGTGGCGCAGGCTGCTCATGCGGTGCTGTTGTGGCACGGCATTCTGCCAGATATAACTCCAGTCATTGCCGCTTTACAGAAGGAGCTGAATGCATGAACCAGTCTATTCAGTTTCCTGACAGGGAAGTGTGGGATGAGGCGCACCAATGTATCGCTTTTCCGGTATTAGTAAACGGTATGCAGCTAACCTGCGCCTTAACGTCATCGGTGCTCAAGACGCGTTTTGGTGGGGAAGAACCTACGCAATGGCTGGCCGCATTTCGTGAACATCGCTGGGATCTGGAAGATGAAGCTCAGGTTCTGATTCTCGACCAGCAGGAAGATGCTCAAGGTTGGATCTGGTTTTCCTGAGTCAGGTAGTCACCCTTCCACTTTACATAGTTATTCGCTGAATATATGAGTCCGGCGATTTCCGCCTCCGTCAGGGGGCGTATCTGCTTTACAGGGTTGCCAAAGTAAAGGTAGCCACTCTCAAGGCGTTTATTCTGTGGTACCAGGCTGCCTGCGCCAATCATTATATCGTCTTCTACAATCACGCCATCCAACAGAATCGAACCCATGCCGACCAGCACACGGTTACCGATGGTGCAGCCGTGTAGCATGACCTTGTGGCCGACAGTGACATCATCGCCAATGATAAGTGGATTGCCTCGCGGGTTTGATGAAGACTTATGAGTAACATGTAAGACACTACCGTCCTGGATGTTAGTTCGAGCGCCTATTTCTACATAATTCACATCACCGCGAATCGCGACCAGCGGCCAGATACTGACATCATCAGCTATTCTGACGTCCCCGATCACTACGCTGCTGGCGTCGATCATTACCCGTTGACCCGTTTTCGGGAATAACTCTTTATAGCGACGCAAACTGTTGGTCATAGTTACCTCAATAAAATAAGGGAGTGCAAAGACTTTGGGTGCTTTTGGGGCCTCCTGCAACCCTTTATTGTGGTAAAAATTGAACGAATTGCGCAAGAACGCTGCGAAGAGGCGGAAAAAGCATCACATGAAAAAAAAGATCGAAAAAAGGCTTGTGCAAAAAAATGGGATCCCTATAATGCGCTCCCACTGACACGGAACAACGGCTTACAGCCCGCCGGGTCAGCGGGATTCAGCGATGAATACCGGCAGAGAAAAGCGAAATTAAACGCTTGACTCTGAAAGAGGAAAGCGTATT
>NZ_BCZK01000028.1 GCF_001598695.1 Klebsiella oxytoca NBRC 105695
GCGCAAGCGCTGTTCAAAATTGCTCCAGGCAATTTTGTCGTGTCTCGATTCGCCTCTGTCCGCCATCCCTGGCGGCCAGCCCTTGTCTTCGGTCCTCCGGTTCGCCGATTTCAGCGGGGGCCAGGGCATCGCTGCATATCACGTCGTTTCAGAGGCATATCCACAGCGGCATAAAAATCTCCCGGGGGCTACTCCCCGCAGACGATGTTATTAAGACTATCTGCTCTCCACCGCGATCATGGTGACGAACGGATGGTACTGCCACGGCACGCTGCCGCCTTTCCGGTACATCTTCGAAATGGTGCCGTCGAGATAGAGCATCTGGCGCACGTTGAGCCTGGATTGCGCGTAGCAGGCGAAATCGTAGAAATTGGTTTCGCGCTCGCTGAGCATAAATACCACTTTGCCATCGCCGTTGATGCCCACACCGTTACGCAACTTGCGCGAGCTGGCGGACGGCTTCAGCCGCCAGTTGATCTTGCCGTTTTCAATTAGCATTGGCCCCGACTGCACGGCGTATTGAATGGCTGGCGACGGCTTGAATTTATCAATGCTGACAATTCCCGCGTTTTGCCCTCGCAGATAAAACACCCCGCCGGGACGAATAAAAAAGTTGCCGCCGCCGGAGGCGCGGTTAAGCGGGATCAACTGCCGGCCTTTCTCGATATACAGCCCCAGCGGCGCGTAGGCTTTATCATAAATTCCGCCGTTCATCGCCATCTGCACCTGCCCGTTGCGGTCGATATCCGCCAGCAGCGAGCGCAGCGACCCCCAGGCTTTGCCGTCCTCTTTTTGCCAGTACATCACAATGCGCTCGCGCTGCGGATCGACGCGATAGCTTTGCAGCGTGAGCGATGGATCGGTCAGCGAGCATTTCCCGCTGGCGAAGGCGGGCAAAGATAACAGTAGCAGCGGCAGAAGAGAGAAAAAGCGCACGACAAGTTCCAGACAGACGACGAAAGCGTGCAGTATACCCTGTTACCGCCGCTACGCCGTCCAGATCTCGCAGTGCTTTTGCACCAGTCCGATTAAGGAACCGCCGTTGGCGACGAACTCGCGCATCTGCTGCGGCTCGCTGCGAGCCTGCTTCGCCTGGCGCACAATCGCCTCCAGCGCGCTGCCGGCATTCAGCTTATGGGCGCTGGGCGCCAGTTTATCCGTCAGCCGTAGAATTTCTTCGCGAAAGGTTCGCTGTTCGCCGCCGTTCACATCGGTGTTGATCCCGTCCAGGCCATAGCGACAGGCCTGATAGCGGTTGAAGGGGTACAACAGGTAATCTTCGGGCTGATGTTTAAACGGCCGTTCTGTCAGCAGCCAGCAGGCAATGATCTGGATAAACCCGGCGATATTTACCGCCTGGGTAATCGTCAGCGGGGTATCCATCACTCGTACCTCAACGGTGCCAAAGCGCGGGCTGGGGCGAATATCCCAGTGCAGATCCTTCATGCTGTCAATCATGCTGGTATAGCTAAGACGATGAAACAGGCCGATAAACGCCTGCCAGTTATTGACCCACGGCATCGGGCCGTTATCGGGATAAGCGGCAAAAAGATTAAGCCGCGAGCAGGCAAAGCCGCTATCGGTCCCGTCGAGCCAGGGAGAGGCCGCATTCAGCGCGATAAAATGCGGCACGAAGCGCGACAGGCCGTGCAGAAGATAAATCGCATCATCGCCGTTTTGACAGCCCACGTGCACGTGCTGGCCGAAAATAGTCGCCTGCTTCGCCAGGTAACCAAAGTGCTCAACGGTTTTCAGGTAGCGCGGGTTATCGCTGATCTGCTGGCGCTGCCAGCTTTGAAACGGATGCGTTCCGCCGCCGCAGATTTGTACATGATGGCGGGCGGCGGCACGCAGCACCGCCTGTTGGATCGCGCTCAGTTGCGCCGTGGCCTGATGGATATCGCGACAGACGCCGGTGGCGATTTCCAGCATGCTTTCGGTGATGTCATGTTTGGCCTCGCCCGCTTTCAGCGTGCCCTGGACCTCATCAATAAGCGCGGAAGAGTCCTGGCTCAGATCGAAGCCCGGCGGGTTGACGACCTGGAGCTCCAGCTCGATGCCAAGGGTAAACGGCTCGGAGCGGTGAAAATCAGGTAACGGCATGGCGACTCCCTCTTTCTCTTTATCAGAAAGTATAGAAGACAATGCCTCAAACTGATGATTTGCCGAATATTATGAATTTAATTTATAGAAAATAACGCCACGTGATTATCCCTTTCAAAAGAAAGTAAGGCTGGTGCAATCCTGCAACACATTTCCCGTCAGTGGTGCAAAAAGATAAGCTGATTCTATTTTTCAATGAAAATCATCGAGATAATATAAGTCATCCTTATTTTATACGCCGTTTCGCCCTTATTTCCCGCCCTTGCAGAACTGGTATGCATCTTGCCTGTTAGTTAGCGACTTTTATTTAACAGGGACAATGTGATGCTGAAGAAAAAAATATTTTCGCCTGGATGCCATCTCGCCGTTGCTGTTAGCGGGGCATTGGCGTTGTTTGCCAGCGTGTCGGCCCATGCCTCAACTCTGCGGATCGCCATGACTGCCGCCGATATTCCTTTGACCCTCGGGCAGCCCGATCAGGGTTTTGAAGGGAACCGTTTCACCGGCATTCCGCTTTACGACGCCCTTGTTGAATGGGATCTGTCGCAAGGCGAAAAGCCCAGCGGTCTGGTGCCGGGACTGGCAACCGAGTGGCACGTTGACCCGCAAAATCAAAGCCGCTGGATTTTCACCCTGCGCCCGGGGGTTAAATTTCACGATGGCTCGGAGGTCAATGCCGACGCCATCGTCTGGAACGTGGAGAAGGTACTGAATAAAGCCGCGCCGCAGTATGCGCCAGGCCAGATTGGCAACACTCTCTCACGCATGCCGACCCTGACTGGCGCGGAGAAAATTGATGACCATACCGTGGCGCTGACCACCGCCGAACCTGACGCGCTGCTGCCCTACAACATCACCAATCTGTTTATCGTTTCGCCCACCGCGTGGCAAAAGCTGTATGACGCGGTGCCGGCAAGCGCTGGCGATACCGCGGCGCGCAGCAAACAGGCATGGACCGAGTTCGCCGCCCATGCGGTGGGCAGCGGCCCGTTCAAAATGGAAAAACTGGTTCCCCGCCAGCAGCTGATCCTCGATAAGAACCCCGACTACTGGAACAAAGAACGAATTCCACGGGTGGATAAAGTGGTGCTGATCCCGCTGCCGGAAGCTAACGCCCGCACCGCGGCGCTGCTCTCGAAGCAGGTGGACTGGATTGAAGCTCCGGCTCCGGACGCGGTCGATCAGATAAAAGCGCAGGGTTTTAAAATCTATGCCAACACCCAGCCGCACCTGTGGCCGTGGCAGTTCTCCTTTGAAGAGGGATCGCCGTGGAAAGATATTCGCGTGCGTAAAGCCGCCAACCTGTGCCTGAACCGCGCCGAGCTTAAAAGCTATCTCGGCGGCTATATGACCGAAGCGACCGGCGTCTACGAGGCCGACAGCCCGTGGCACGGCAAGCCCACTTTCCAGATCAAATATGACCCTGAAACCGCCCGCAAGCTGATGACCGAAGCTGGCTATAGCGCCGGTAAACCGCTGCACGTCACGGTTGCCACCTCGGCCTCCGGCTCCGGGCAGATGCAGCCGCTGCCGATGAACGAGTACATCCAGCAGAGCCTGAAAAGCTGCTTCTTTAACGTCGACATTAAAGTTAATGAATGGAACACCCTGTTTACCAACTGGCGTCTCGGGGCGAAAGATCCATCGGCGAAAGGGATCGACGCGATCAACGTTAGCGCCGCGGTTAACGATCCCTATTTCGGCATGATCCGCTTCTCCACCGCGAAGGCCTTCCCGCCGGTAGCGACCAACTGGGGCTATTTCTCGACGCCGGAAACCGAAAAGCTGGCGGCGGCGGTAAAGCACGCGTTTACCCCGGCTGAAATGGATAAAGCCGCGGGCGAACTGCACGCCGCGCTGGTCGATCAGGTGCCGTTCCTGTTCGTCGCTCACGATGTCGGGCCAAGGGCGATTTCGCCTGCCGTCACCGGAGTGGTGCAGCCGCAAAGCTGGTTTATCGACCTTAGCCTGGTGAGCAAAAAAGAGTAATTGATTCGGGAGCAAGAGATGATCAATACCCTGCTATATCGCATCCTGCTGGCCGTCCCCACCATGCTCGGGGTCGCGGTGATCTGTTTTATGCTGGTGCAGATAGCACCGGGCGACCCGCTGGTGTCGGTGATGCCGCCGGACGCCTCGGAATCGCTGCGTCAGACCTTAATGCAGGCCTACGGCTTTGATAAACCGCTGCCGCTGCAGTTTGTGCACTGGCTATGGCGGGCGCTGCACGGCGATTTGGGCATGTCGGTCGCCACCGGCCGTCCGGTCATCGACGAGGTCATGACGGCGGTGACCTACTCTCTGCGTCTGGCGCTGCTGGCGACGGCGATCGGATTTGTGCTGGGTAGCCTGTTTGGTTTTGTCGCCGGCTATTTTCGTAACAGCATTATTGACCGCCTGGCCTCGGTGCTGTCGGTATTCGGCGTCAGCGTGCCGCACTACTGGCTGGGGATGCTGCTGGTTATCGTTTTTAGCGTTAAATTCGCGCTGCTACCGGCGGCGGGCCAATCGGCGAGGTGGGCTGGCAGTGGGACTGGGAACACCTGCAGTTTATGCTGCTGCCGGCCTTCACGCTGTCGGTGATCCCGACCGGCATCATCGCCCGCACCGTTCGTTCGCAGGTGGCGGACATTCTCAGCCAGGAGTTTATCGTCGGCCTGCGCGCCCGGGGGCTCAACGAATCGCGGATCTTTCTGCACGTGGTGAAGAATGCCGCTCCGACCGCGCTGGCGGTGATGGGGCTGCAGGTCGGCTATCTGATGGGCGGCTCGATTCTGGTGGAGACGGTTTTCTCCTGGCCCGGCACCGGCCTGCTGCTGAATACCGCCATTTTCCAGCGCGATCTGCCGCTATTGCAGGGCACCATCTGGGTACTGGCGCTGTTCTTTGTCCTGCTCAATCTGCTGGTGGATATGCTGCAAACCAGTCTCGACCCGCGAATTAAGAGGAGCTGACGATGGTGGATACCGTGACGACCAAAGGCATTGCCGTCCCTGCCAGGACGGTTGCCAGGCAAGGCTACTGGCGCGGCGTGTTTGGCCGCCTGCTGCGCGACCCGGGCGGGGTATTCGTCGGCGCGATCATTCTCGTTCTGCTGGCGCTGGCGCTGTTCGGCCCCTGGCTGATCGTTAAAGATCCGTATCAAACGTCGATGTTTTTACGCCTCAAGCCGATCGGCACCGACGGCTTTCCGCTGGGCTCCGATGAGCTCGGGCGCGATATGCTATCAAGGCTGATTCTCGGCACAAGGCTATCGCTGTTTATGGGGATTGTCCCGGTGGTGTTGGCCTTTTTTATCGGCGGGGCCATCGGCATTATCGCCGGCTATGCGGGCGGCAAAACCAACACCCTGATCATGCGCACCGTGGACGTATTTTATGCTTTCCCCTCGGTGCTGCTGGCGATCGCGCTTTCCGGCGCGCTGGGCGCGGGTATCGGTAACGCGCTGCTATCGCTGACCCTGGTGTTCGTGCCGCAGGTGGCGCGTATTGCCGAAAGCGTCACCGCGCAGGTGCGGCATATGGACTACATCGACGCCGCCCGAGCCACCGGGGCCAGCGCGTTCACCATTATTCGCGTCCAGGTGCTGGGCAACGTGCTGGGGCCGATTTTCGTCTTCTCCACCGGCCTGATTTCGGTGTGCATGATCCTCGCCTCCGGGCTCTCATTTCTCGGCCTCGGGGTTCGTCCACCGGAGCCGGAGTGGGGGTTGATGCTGAACACCCTGCGCACGGCGATTTATACCCAGCCGTGGGTGGCGGCGCTGCCCGGTCTGATGATTTTTATCACCTCCATTTCGTTCAATATCCTCGCGGACCGCCTGCGTGCGGCAATGGCGATTAAGGAGTAAGCGATGCAACCCTTTACGAATATCGACCTCGGCGGGCCGGCGCAGCCGCTGCTCAAGGTTAACAATCTGCTGAAGCATTTTCCCGCCGGCGGCGGCAAAGCGCGCGAAGTGGTACAGGCGGTGGATGACGTCAGTTTTTCGGTGATCAAAGGCGAAACCCTCGGCGTCGTGGGGGAGTCGGGCTGCGGTAAATCGACCACCGCCCGGCTGCTGATGCAGCTGCTTAAGCAGGACAGCGGGGAGCTGATCTTTGATGGCCTGGAAGTAGGCTCATCGCGCCTGCCGATGAAAGCGTATCGCCGCCAGGTACAGATGGTTTTCCAGGATAGCTACGCCTCGCTCAACCCGCGCATGACCATGGAAGAGAGCATTGCCTTCGGTCAGCGGGTACACGGCGTCAGCGCCAAAGAGGCCAGCGAGTACGCCCGCTACCTGCTGGCGCACGTTGGCCTTGAGCCGGGACGTTTTGCGCACCGCTATCCGCACGCGCTCTCCGGCGGTCAGCGCCAGCGCGTGAATATCGCCCGCGCGCTGGCGATGAAGCCCAGGCTGGTGATCCTCGACGAGGCGGTCTCAGCGCTGGATAAATCGGTAGAAGCTCAGGTTCTGCAGCTGTTGCAGGAGCTGAAGCGGACGCTGGCGCTGACCTATGTGTTTATCAGCCACGATCTGCATGTGGTGCGCTGGCTGTCGGACCGCATCCTGGTAATGTATCTCGGCGAGGTGGTGGAGATTGGCCCGGCGGAGCAGCTGTTTACCGCCTCAGCCCACCCCTATACCCGGGCGCTGTTAAGTTCGATGCCGTCGATGGACCCGCATAATCGCACCTTAACCTCGCCGCTGAGCGGCGATCCGCCCAGCCCGATTTCTCCGCCCTCCGGCTGCCGCTTTCATACCCGCTGCCCGCATGCCAGAGCGGTGTGCGCGGAGGTGAAACCGACGCTCGAAAGCGTCGGCGAGGGGCACCTGAGCGCCTGCCTGATGGCGCAGCCCGCGTCGCCCTGGCAGCAAAAAATCGCCATTCAGGAGGTGAGCTATGTCGCATGAAGCTTACGTCCATATCCACGACCTGCGGGTTGAGTTTCGCCGCGACGGTCAGACGGTCAACGCGGTCAACGGCGTCTCCTTTGATGTACAAAAAGGCGAGGTGATGGCGCTGATCGGCGAATCTGGCTCCGGTAAAAGCGTCACCCTGCGCGCCCTGATGCGCCTGCATCCGCCAAAAAGCAGCGTGCTTTCCGGCACGCTGAGGGTCGGGGAAGAGGAGGTGTTGAAGATGAGCGCCGGGCAGCTGCGGCGCTACCGCGGCGCGCGCTGCGCGATGATTTTCCAGGAGCCGCTGCTGGCCTTCGACCCGGTCTATACCGTGGGCCAGCAGATTGTCGAAGGGCTGCGTCGCCATGAAGGCCTGTCGCGACAGGCGGCGCGGGAAAGGGCGCTCGAGGCGCTGCGCCAGGTACGCATTCCGAGCCCCGAGCGGCGGCTGGATGCTTACCCGCACGAGATGTCCGGCGGAATGCGCCAGCGGGCGATGATTGCCCTCGCGCTCTCCTGCAACCCGCAGCTGCTGCTGGCGGATGAGCCAACCACCGCGCTCGATGCCACGGTGCAAATACAGATCCTGATCCTGCTGCGCGAGCAGCAAAAGCAGCGCGATCTGTCGATCATTTTTGTGACCCACGATATCGGCGCGGCGGTGGAGATCGCCGACCGGGTAGCGGTAATGTACGCCGGACGCATCGTGGAAGAGGCGTCGATTGAGGAGATTCTGTATCGTCCGCGCCATCCCTATACCCAGGTGCTGCTGGGCAGCCGGCCGAAAGAGGGGCTGAAAAAGGGCGACGCGCTGCACTGTATCCCCGGCTCGCCGCCGGATCTCTCGCGTCTGCCGCCCGGCTGCGCGTTCGCCGATCGCTGTCCGCACGCGCGCCCCGCCTGTGCGCAGAGCCAGCCGGCTACCGAACCGGCCGGGCCGCGTCACGTGGTGAGCTGCCATCGCTGGCGTGAGCTGAGTGCGTCCGTTGAAAACCAGGCGCTTTACGCCTGAAGCCATGAGGAAAGCAGTATGCAGGATGATATTCGCGCTTTTATGCCCTATCCGCCGCATCCGGTGGCGCATGCGCTAAGCGGGCCGCTGAGCGGGTTAACTTTTGCGGTCAAAGATCTGTTTGACGTAGCGGGCTACCCCACCGGCGGCGGCAATCCGCATCTGCTGGCGCTGTCCGGGGTGAAAACCCGCACCGCGCCGGTGGTGCAAAAATTATTAGATAACGGCGCGCGCTTTATCGGTAAAACCCATACCAGCGAGCTGGCGTATTCGATGAGCGGGCACAACGTGCATTACGGCACTCCGCGCAACGGCGCCGCGCCGAATCATATCCCCGGCGGCTCGTCGTCCGGCTCGGCGTCGGCGGTATCGAACGAGGCGTGCGACTTTGCCCTCGGCAGCGATACCGGCGGCTCGGTACGCACGCCGGCAAGCTACTGCGGACTGTTTGGCCTGCGCCCGACCCATGGCCGACTCTCCCTCGACGGCTGCCAGCCGCTATGCGCCACCATGGATACCTGCGGCTTCTTTGCCCGCTCGCCGGAGGTCTTTTCCACCGTCGCCGCCTGTCTGTTCGACGATGAGCGAGCGGATATCACCGGCGTGCGGCTGGCCAGCCATGAAGGGCTGTTTTCCCGCCTGCCGCTGCGCAGCCAGCAGGCGCTGCTGCCGGTCCGCCAGGAGCTGGCGCGCTTATTCGGCCCGGTAACGCCGCTCGGCGCGCCGCTGCCGGACGTGGATGATATCTATCTCGCCTTCCGCCAGATTCAGGGCTACGAAGCCTGGCAGGCGCAGGGGGAAACCATTGAGCGCTACGGCCTGCAGCTGGGGCCGGACGTCCGCGAGCGTTTTTTCTGGGGCAAAGCGGTCACCCGCGCGCAGTTTGACGCCGCCTGCCAGCAGCGCGAGCGTTTTACCGCCTGGTGGGACGCGCAGTTGGGCGATGCGGTCCTGGTGATGCCGACCGTTCCCGACGGCGCGCCGCTGCTGACGGCGCAGGCCGAAGAGATAGAGGCGGTCCGCCGCCTGTCTCACGATCTGCTGTTAATTTCCGTCATGACCCAACGTCCGCAGGTGACGCTGCCGGTTGCCCGGACGGGCGGCCTGCCGCTGGGAATTTCATTTTTGGGCCCGCGCGGCAGCGATCGTCTGCTGGTCGAGCTGGCCGCCGCGTTTATGCAAGGAGACCGAAATGAGCAGTGATGTCCTTTTTACCCCGATAACCGAAACCACCGCCTGCCGGGTCAATGGCGCGCGCCTGTGGGATTCGCTGATGACGCTGGCGGAAATTGGCGCTACGCCGAAGGGCGGCTGCTGCCGTCTGACGCTGACCGATCTTGACCGCCAGGGACGGGATTTGGTGATTAGCTGGGCGCAGGCGGCCGGGATGAGCGTCACCGTCGATAAAATCGGCAACGTATTTATGCGCCGGGAAGGGCGTAATCCGGCGCTGCCGCCGATTGTCTCCGGCAGCCATATTGACACCCAGCCGACCGGCGGCAAATTTGACGGTAACTACGGCGTGCTGGCGGCGCTGGAGGTGGTACGTACCCTGAACGATCGGGAGATTGAAACCGAAGCGCCGATTGAGGTGGTGTTCTGGACCAATGAAGAGGGGTCGCGCTTTGTACCGGTGATGATGGGCTCCGGCGTGTTTGCCGGGGTATTCCCGCTGGAGACCATCTACGCCGCGCAGGATGCGGACGGTAAAACCGTCGGCGCGGAGCTGGCGCGTATCGGCTATATCGGCAGCCAGACGCCGGGCGACCATCCGGTTGGCGCCTACTTTGAAGCGCATATTGAACAGGGGCCGATTCTTGAAGATGAAGAGAAAATTATCGGCATTGTGCAGGGCGTGCTGGGGATCCGCTGGTATGACTGCGTGGTGACCGGCCAGGAGTCCCACGCCGGGCCGACGCCGATGCGCCTGCGTCAGGATGCGTTACAGATAGCGACCCGCATTATGCAGGAAGTGGTGGCGATTGCCGGGCGCAGCGAGGAAGGGCGCGGTACGGTTGGAAGAGTGCAGGTCTATCCGAACAGCCGTAACGTAGTGCCGGGAGAGGTCACTTTTTCGATTGATATGCGCAATATCAGCGATGCGCTGGTGGATGAGATGGACCGCCAGCTGCGGGCGTTTATCGCCGGGGTCGAGCGGGAGTGCGGCCTGAAGGTGGCGTTAAAAGAGGTGAGCCACTATCCGGCGGCGCCGTTCCACCCGGAGTGCCAGGCGGCGATCGCCGACGCCGCGCAGCGGCTGGGGTATCCCGCGCGGGAGATTGTCTCCGGCGCCGGACACGACGCGGTGTATATGAGCTATCTGGCGCCGACCGGGATGATTTTTATCCCCTGTAAGGACGGGATCAGCCACAACGAAATTGAATATGCGTCGCCGGAGCACGTGGAAGCCGGCGCGAACGTGCTGCTGCAGGTGATGCTGCAGTACGCGCGGGTAGTGTAACCGGTTGTCCTCCCCGGTCGCGCTGCGCTTACCGGGGCTACGGGTAGTAGCCCGGACAGGCGCAACGCGCCGCCTCCGGGAAGGTGTAAAGGGTTTCCGTTCACCGCTATACCGCGGGGCGGTAGCCCGGGTAAGGCGTTTACGCCGCGACCCGGGATTTCCGGGCTACAAGGGCAATACAGGCTAGCGGCCAAATTTGCGCGAACCGATAACGCACAGAATCACGCCCAGGGTTACGGTCAGCATCAGTGGGCTGACGGTTTCGTGCAGCAGCGCGGCTGACAGGCCAAGCCCGAAGAACGGCTGTAATAGCTGAAGCTGGCCGACGGCGGCGATACCGCCAGCGGCCAGCCCTTTGTACCAGAAAATAAAACCGATAAGCATGCTAAAGAGCGACACATAGCCGAGCGCAATCCAGGCGGAAACCGAGATGGCGCTCCATGACGCTGGCCGGGTGAGTAACGAGGCGATCAGCATAAAAGGCAGCGCCATAATCAGCGCCCAGCTAATCACCTGCCAGCCGCCAAGCTCCCGGGTCAGCTTAGCACCCTCCGCATAGCCGAGGCCGCAGGCGACCACCGCCGCCAGCATCAGCAGATCGCCGTTCAGCGACGCCGCAGCTTGTTGCGTCAGGGCGAAACCCACCACCAGCAGGCTGCCAATAACGGAAAAGATCCAGAAAGCGCGGCGCGGACGTTCTCCGCCGCGCACTACGCCAAAAATGGCCGTCATCAACGGCAATAGCCCGATGAAAACGATCGAATGCGCTGAAGTGACGTGGCGCAAAGCCAGCGCCGTGAGCAGCGGAAAGCCGATCACCACCCCTGACGAGACGATGGCCAGGGGGACAAGCTGCGATGCGCGCGGCCGTTTCTGGCGCAAGCCGACTACCAGCGCGATAGCGAGGAGCCCGGCGATGGAGGCGCGCAGAAAGGTTAGCAGGAACGGGTTCATATCCAGCACCGCCAGGCGCGTTGCGGGCAGCGAACCGCTAAAAATAATGACGCCCAGTAAACCATTAAGCCATCCGGACCACGGCCCGGGAACCGTTTTATGAACCGCTGAATCTACCACGCTAACCTCGCTTAGTGGGGGGCTGAGCTCGCTTGAGCCATGACTGCGCCGATGGTAATGTGGTCAATCCAATACAATCAAATTATTGTCATAGATACATTCACCGATGAAAGCCCGATACAAAGCGGTTGTCGACAGATACGCGCAGGCGATTCAGAGCGGACAGCTGCCGGCCGGAACCCGCCTGCCGACGCATCGTACGCTTGCCGCCGACGAAGGGATCTCGCTGGCCACGGCCACGCGCGTTTATCATGAACTGGAAGCGATGGGGCTGGTCAGCGGCGAAACCGGTCGCGGCACCTTCGTGCGGGACATCGCGCTACCGCCGGGACACGGTGTCGATCAGCAGGCGGTGGCAGCCGATGTTGTGGATCTCAACTTCAACTATCCTTCGCTGCCGACGCAGGGAGATGCGCTGCGCGAGGCGCTCAGGCAGCTGGCGGGGGCAGGGGATATCGAGGCTCATCTGCGCTACCAGCCGCATGGCGGACGGCTCCCGGAGCGAGAAATTATCGCTCGCTATCTGACCAGCAGCCGCTTTGCCCCTGACGCGGAAAATGTGCTGATCGTCAACGGCGCCCAGCACGGGCTGGCGGTGACCGTGATGGGGCTTCTGCGCCCGGGGGACGTGGTGGCGGTCGATGCGCTCACCTACTCGGGTTTTAAGGTTCTGGCGGCGCTGTATCATCTGGAACTGGCGGCGATCCCTTGCGGCGCGGACGGACCGGATCTGCATGCGCTCCACCGGCTATGCCAGCAGCGGCGCGTCCGGGCGGTGTATACCATGCCGACGCTGCACAATCCGCTGGGCTGGGTGCTCAGCCCTCGCCAACGGCAGACGCTGGCGGAACTCGCCCGCCAGCACGACCTGCTGATCGTTGAAGATGCCGCCTATGCCAGCCTGGTGCGCAATCCGCCGCCGCCGCTGGTGAGCTATGCGCCGGAAAGAACGGTATATGTCACCGGCTTCTCGAAAAACGTCGCTACCGGTCTGCGCATAGGGACGGTCATCTGCCCACCTCGCTATCGGACTGAGATTGAGCGCGCCATACGAGCGACGACGTGGAATACGCCGTCATTGATGAGCTCGCTGATCTGCGCCTGGATTGAAGATGGCACGGTTGCACGCTTTGAAAATGAGAAGCGCCAGGATGCGCGGCAGCGGCAGCGGCTTGCCCGTGAGGCGCTCGATGGGCTGCCCTTCGTGAGCCATGAGGATTCGTACTTTCTCTGGCTACCTCTGGGCGAAGAGAGTCGGGCCGATCGGCTGGCGAAAACGCTGATGGCGCGCCATATTTCCGTGTCGACCGCCGAACCCTTCTGCGTTGCCGCAACTGTTCCGCAGGCGCTGCGCATCGCCCTCGGTTCTGTTCCGCTTGATACCCTGCGCGCGGCGCTGGTCGAGGTTCGCCAGGCCGTGGCATTTGAACAATACCGCTAGCCCATCTGCGCCAGCTGGCCGCGCAGCACCTCCACGCCTTGTTCGATGGCGTCAGGGTTAATGGCGTGAAAGCCCATTCGGAAAAAGTTATCCGGCGGCGCGTCGCTGAGAAAATGCCGGGCGCCGGGCTCGATCAGCACCCCGGCGTGGGCGGCGCGCCAGGTCAGCTGCTGGGTGTTGATTTGCTCCGGGGTGGCCAGCCAGAAGGCATTGGCGTGTTCGCTGCCGGGGATGATTTGGCACTCTGGCAGGTGCTGCCGCAGCGCGTTATTGAGGCGCTCCCAGCGCTGGGCAGAGTCGTAATGGTAGCGCCGCAGGTGGGTTTCATAATGACCCTGGGCGAGAAAATGGGCCATCTGATACTGAATGTTGGTTGGCGGATGACGATACACCAGCCGCCGCAGCGCCCGGGCTTCGTCAATCAGATCCGGGTCAGCGACCATAAAGCCCAGCCGCAGGCCAGGCGAGAGCGCCTTTGACAGGCTGCTCACGTAGATCACTCGTCCGCAGCGATCGCTGGCCTTCAGCGCCGGCAGCGGGTTGAGCATAAAGTTACTTTCAGAGTCGTAATCGTCCTCAATAATCACCGCATCATGGCGGGCGGCATGCTCCAGCAGCTGGCTGCGGCGCGCTTTGCTCATCGCCACCCCGGTTGGCACCTGATGCCCGGGAGTTACATAGTAGTAATCGCAGGGGGCGTCATTAAGGACGATCCCCTGTTCATCCACCGGATGCGGCACGATATCGGTATCGGCAAGCAGAAAAGTGTTAATAGCCTCGCGAAAACAGGGATTCTCCACACCAACGCGCGTGCCGGGGGACATCAGCAGGCGGGTCAGCAGGTACAGCGCGTTTTGCGAACCGAGGGTTATCAGAATCTCGTCCGCCGAGGCGACAATTCCGCGTTTGGGCAGCACCCGGGTGCGGATCTGCTCAATCAGCATCGGCACGTCCCGATCGATATGATCCACCACCCACTCCGGGTCCCTTACGCCGCCGTGCAGCCAGTTCGCCGCCGAGCGCCAGGTCGTCAGCGGGAACTGGCGGGTATCGGGCTGACCGTAGATAAACGGATAGCGGTAGTTCATCCAGCCGGCCGGTTTGAGAATCGACTCCTGCTGACTGGGGGTAATTTGCAGCCGCGTGCCCCAGCGTGGTGCAGAACCCGCGTCCTGCGGTGCAGCTTCCGTTACCGTGGAGGGAGCTGCGTGCTGATAATCCGCATGCAGGTAATAACCGCTGCGCGGGCGGCTCACCAGATATCCCTCGTTAACCAGCCCCTCAAACACCAGCGCCGTGGTGTTGCGCGATACCCGCAGCTGGCTGGCCAGCTGGCGGCAGGAGGGGAGCGGCGTGTCGGCGGAAAAAATGCCGCCCAGAATGGCGTTAATCAGCGTTTCGCGCACCTGCTCCTGCAAACCGCGGCGCGGGTCGAAATCAACGTGTAACCGGTGTCGGATCATGGCTGGCTCCTTACTCAAACGCTCTGTACAGGAACCGGAGCAAATTCCATACCACCCTGAGAATGACTGACACATCCGCACGATGAATCTGGCTCTATCCGGAAATTTAAAACGCTCCCTACAGTAAAAACGTATTCATCAGTCGCGGACCGGAACTTCCGTCGGCACATATTTTGCAAAACCTTTTCATGTTCTGGAATGAACACGTCTGGCGAATTAATTAGGGGTGAATTAATGAACAAATCATTAGGTTCAATTTGTCTGGGCGCCATCATGGCGATGGCCTTTTCTTATCACGCAGCCGCCGCAGATCTTCCGGAAATAGAAAAATCCGGCACCCTGAAAGTCGCGACCGAAGATGATTACGCGCCTTTTAACTTTATGAATAACGGCCAGGCGGATGGCTTCAACAAAGATATGCTCGATGAATTACGTAAATACGCGAAATTCAACGTCGACCAGAGCATTCTGCCGTGGACCGGATTATTGGCGGCGGTCTCCACCGGGCAATACGACATGGCGTTAACCGGCGCGGTGATTACCGATGACCGTCTCAAGGTCTTTGATTTCACGCCGCCGTGGGCGTCAGCGCAGCACTATTTTGTCAAACGCGCGGGCGATAATTCCCTGAATACCATTGCCGAACTGAGTGGGAAAAAAGTGGGCGTTCAGGCGGGCAGCGCGCTGCTGGCAAGGCTGCCAGAACTGAAAGCGATGCTGGAGAAAACCGGCGGTAAGCTGGGGCCGGTGGTGGAGTATCCCTCCTATCCTGAAGCCTACGCCGACCTCGCCAACAAACGCCTGGACTACGTGATTAACGTGGTTATCTCGGTCAACGACCTGGCGAAGGCTAAGCCGAAGGTGTTTGCCAAAGGTCTGGCGGTATCCGGCCCGGGCTATATGGCGTGGCCGATCCCGAAAAACTCGCCGCAGCTGCTGGCCTATATGACCAAATTTATGAACCACATGAAGGAGACCGGCAAGCTTGCGGAACTCCAGAAAAAGTGGTTTGGCGAAACCTATGACGACCTGCCGACCGAAGCGATTACCAGCCCGGAACAGTTCCATAAATTAGCCGGGCTGTAATGAGTTCTGCGGCGGGAAACCGCCGCCTGTTCAGGTGAAGGAGGGCTTCATGGATGCAATTTCCTGGCAGTTACTGATTGAAGGCGCATGGACGACCCTCTGGATTTCGGCCATCGCCATTGCCTTTGGGGTGGTGATTGGTCTGCTGATCGCGCTGGTGCGCATGCTGCGTATCCCGGTTATCGATCAGCTGCTGGTGGTCTATATCAGCCTTGCCCGCGCGACGCCGCTGGTTACGCTGGTGCTGTTCCTGTTTCTTTCTCTGCCGACCGTCGGGATTAATCTCGATAAAAACGTCGCGGCGATTGTGGCGCTGACGCTCAACACCTCGGCCTTCAACGCCGAAATCTGGCGCAATGCCTTTCGCACTTTCCCCCGCGAACAGCGGGAAGCGGCGGAGTCGGTAGGGATGCGCCGCTGGGCTTACTTCCGCTACATCATGCTGCCACAAATGTGGATTGAAAGCCTGCCCGCGCTGGTTAATGAGATGTCGTTCCTGATTAAGGGCAGTCCCGCCATTGCGGTGATTGGCGTGGTGGATTTGACGCGCGTGACCAACCGAATTTCTTCGGTCACCTATGAGCCGCTTTCGCCGATTCTGGTGGCGGGTCTGCTGTACGTGGTGATTATTGGCCTGCTGCTGAAACTGCAGGGGATGGCCGAGCGTAAAGCGAAGCGTCTGGCACGATAAAGAGAGGAGGTGCTATGAATCAGTGGGCCGTTATCTGGTCGGTGCGCGACAGCTTTATTGCCGGTTTACTCGCCACCCTTGAGCTTTTTATTACTGCGGCAATAGCCGGCTTAATTATCGGCGTGGCCCTGTGCTATTTAACCGAGTATCAAAAGAAAACTCTTAACCGGCTTATTATTGGCTTTGTCAGCTTAATGCGGGCGATTCCCTTTTTGATCCTCGCCTATTTGCTCTATTACGGACTGCCGCAAGTGGGTATTAGTCTGGAGCCCTGGACCGCCGGATTAATCGCCCTGATTATCTACCACGGCGCCTATTTCTTTGAGATTTTGCGCAGCCAGCGTCGGGTCTTTTCCGGAGGCTATATCGAGGCGGCGGTAGCGCAGGGGTTCTCGCGCTACAAAATATTCCGCCGCATTATTCTGCCCAATATTTTGTCATCGGCACTACCGCTGATGGGCAATCAGCTGATTATCTGCCTGAAAGATACCGCTTTCCTCAGCATTATCACCGTCCAGGAGATAACCGCCGCGGCTAACAGCGTGCAGGCCACCTATTTTATCCCGTTTAACGCCTTTATTGTCGCCATTGGACTCTACTGGGCGATCAGCATCCTGCTGGAGCTGTTGATTAAGCGTCTGAGCGCCTGGGGAGCGAGAAGAGGAATGAGTCATGCCTGATACGACTGCTGTAAGCGTCAAAAACGTCTCAAAACAGTTTGATAATGTTGAAGTTCTTCGTGATATCAATCTGACGGTAGAGAAAGGGACCGTGGTGAGCATACTCGGCTCGTCGGGGTCAGGTAAATCAACGCTGCTGCGCTGCATGAACTGGCTGGAACAGCCGGATCGCGGCGAGATCCGCATCAGCGGCCAGCGGCTGGGGATTGATGAACAAAATGGCCGGGCGATGTCCCATCGTCAGCTGTCGAAAATCCGCGAGCGGGTAGGGATGGTGTTTCAGAGCTTTAACCTGTGGCCGCACCTTACGGTGCAGCAGAACGTCAGCGAAGCGCTGCTGCACGTCAAGGGGATGAAGCGTGATGAAGCGAAGGCTATCGCCATGCAGCAGCTGGAGAAAGTGGGGATGGCGCATAAAGCCGACGTTTACCCGATCACGCTCTCCGGCGGACAGAAGCAGAGGGTGGCTATTGCCCGTTCGCTGGCGATGTCGCCGGAGGTGATTCTGTTTGATGAGCCGACATCGGCGCTGGACCCCGAGCTGGTCAACGAGGTGCTGGGGGTGATGAAGGCACTGGCCGCCGAGGGCTACACGATGGTGGTGGTGACCCACGAGATGGACTTTGCGCGCCAGGTATCGGATGAGGTGGTGTTTCTTGAGAAGGGATTGTTGATTGAGAAAGCGCCGCCGGAGAAGTTTTTCAGCAACCCGGACTCCGAGCGCGTCAGGCAGTTTCTGCAGAGCAGCCGGTAATCTCCAGCGGCCAATCTTCCCGGTCGCACTGCGCTTACCGGGGCTACGGGTTTCCAGCCGTCTGCGGGGCGGTAGCCCGGGTAAGGCGTTTACGCCGCGACCCGGGATTTCCGGGCTCGGTGTTGGAGGGTGGCAGATTGGGTAGCCCGGACAGGCGCGTCAAGCGCCGTCCCCGGGACGGGGTGGGAGGGGTTCCGTTCACTATTATTCCGCAGAAAATGTCTCACCGCGGTAGGTGAACGGGTAAAGGGGGAGAAAACCGTTTCCCCCTTTACAATCCCCGCGGTCCCGCAAAGAAATCGGTGCTGCGCACAGCGCTCACCTCCCGGACCTCAGTC
>NZ_BCZK01000029.1 GCF_001598695.1 Klebsiella oxytoca NBRC 105695
GGCTAAGCGCAGCGCGAGCCGGGGATGTCAGACGGCGTCAGCGCTTAATAATCATCGCGCTCATCGTCCTCATCCGGCTGCTCCATCACGCTATAGGCTACCGAGCAGAACAGCGAGTTCAGACGCTTCATATCGCCCAGCAGCGCCAGGTGCAGCGTACTGGTTTCGATACTCTGCACGTTTTGCTGATGCAGGCGATCAACGTGAGCATGCGAGTAACGACGGTTCATAATGCGAAAACGGTGTTTGCTACGGCGCAAGCGGCGGGCGCTCGGTACGTCGCCGGAAAAGAAAACCGACATCGCCAGCTGTAGATTGCTGAGCAGCTGATCGTAGAGCGCATCCAGCTCTTTCAACCCCTCCATGGAGAACGCGCGCCGCGCGGCCAGCGATTTATCGGCGATTTCGCTGCCCATTCGTTCAACGATATCTGAAGCCTGCTCGAGGTTGAGCGCCATTTCGATAATTTCCGCCCAGCGGCGGGATTCCTCATCGGCCAGCTCCTCTTTTGGCATCCGCGCCAGATAGAGCTTAATCGCGGTGTAAAGTACGTTGATATCGTCCGCCAGCCGCCGCAGCTCTTTCTCTTCACGCGGTTCACCGTGCATCACTTTATGCAGGCTTTCCAGCATCTGCTCCATGGCATCGCCGATACGCAAGGTTTCGCGGGCGGCGTTAGCCAGCGCCAGAGCCGGGGTGTCCAGCGCTGAAGTATCAAGATGCTTTGGCTTCAGTCGTGCATCCAGCTCCGGCTCATCGCGAATCAGTCGCTTACAGAGGTTAGCCATCGGCCCGGCGAACGGCACCATGGCGATACAGCGGATCAGGTTGTAGAAGACGTGGAAATAGATAACCAGTTCGGATTTTTGCAGCGGAAGCTCATCCATAACGTTTGCCAACAGATGGACAAACGGCAGGATAATCAGACTACCCACCAGCTTAAACAACAGGCTGCCGAGCGCAACGCGGCGCGCGGCGGCATTAGCGCCGCTGTTGTTTAGCATCGCCAGCAGCCCGGATCCGAGGTTGGCGCCAATCACCAGGCACAGCGCCACCGGGAACGAAATCACGCCGGTGGCGGTTAACGTAGCGGTCAGCAGCACCGCTGCCAGGCTTGAATAGCTGATGATGGCAAATACCGCGCCGATCAGCGCATCCAGCATAATATCGCCGGTCAACGAGGCGAAAATCACCTGCACGCCGTTAGCCTGGGTGATGGGATGCACCGCCTGAACGATCAGCTCCAGCGCCAGCAGAATCAAGCCCAGGCCAATACCCACGCGCCCGAGCTGGCCCGCACGCGTTTGCTTGCGCCCAAGGAAGAAAATGACGCCGATAAAAATCAGCAGCGGCGAAAGCCAGGACAGGTCGAAGGTCAGCACCCTCGCCATCAGCGCGGTACCAACGTCAGCGCCCAGCACCATCACCAGCGCAGGGGCTAACGCCACCAGATCCTGGGCGACAAAAGAGGTGACCAGCATGGTGGTGGCGTTGCTGCTCTGGACCAGCGCGGTAACCCCGATCCCCGCGCAGAAGGCGAGCGGTTTTTTCTCCACGCTGCTGCTGAGTACACTTCTCAGGCGAGCGCCGTAGACGCGCATCACGCCGGTACGAACAATATGGGTGCCCCACACCAGTAGAGCGACGGCGGACAACAGGTGTAGCAGAGTTAACACGGAATCAGCTTCTCCTTATATTTATTTGTTCCAGAAACTCATAAACCGTTACAGGCCGGATAGCGCTTCGCTTATCCGACGGCAACGATCGCAAGCTCCCTTCAGTATAAGGGTTTATGCACAATAAAGAGACAGGGCGCTCGTTGAGCGCCCTGTTAGTTGTAAGGAAAGATAACGGCTGGTGGATCAATCGGCATCGTAACCGAGGTTCGGCGCCAGCCAGCGCTCCACTTCCGCCACGCTCATCCCCTTACGTAACGCATAGTCCTCCACCTGATCGCGCTGAATTTGCGCTACCGCGAAGTACTTACTGTCCGGATGGCTGAAGTACCAGCCGGAAACCGACGCGCCGGGCCACATGGCAAAGGATTCCGTCAGCTTCATGCCGGTACGTTTTTCCACCTCCAGCAGCTCCCAGATGGTCGCCTTTTCGGTGTGCTCCGGACAGGCGGGATAGCCCGGCGCCGGGCGTATTCCCTGGTAATTCTCGCGGATCAGCTCCTCGTTGCTGAGGTTTTCGTTCGCCGCATAGCCCCAGTAGACCTTACGCACCCGCTCATGCAGATACTCGGCGAAGGCTTCCGCCAGACGGTCGGCAATCGCCTTCACCATAATCTTGTTATAGTCATCGTGCTGTGCCTCCCAGGCGTCGGCCAGCGCGTCTTCTTCAAGGCCGCCGGTCACCGCAAAGGCGCCGATATAGTCCGCCTTCCCCGACAGCTTCGGCGCGACAAAATCCGCCAGGCAGTAGTTGGCAAAGCCGACTTTCTCGGTCTGCTGGCGCAGATGATGCCCCACCGTCAGCACATGAGTCCGGGTTTCATCGCGATAGATTTCAATATCGTCGCCGACGCGGTTAGCCGGGAACAGCCCCACGACGCCGCGTGGATTGAGGGCCTTCCCGGCACTGAGCTTATCCAGCAGTTCGTTGGCGTCTTTAAACAGGCGCTGTGCCTCTTCGCCCACGACTTCATCTTCCAGAATGCGCGGATACTTACCGGCCAGCGACCAGGTCATAAAGAACGGCGTCCAGTCGATATAATTACGCAGGGTTTCAATACTGGCTTCCACCTCATGCACGCCCAGACGATGAGCTACCGGCGGGGTGTAGCTTGCCCAGTCAAAGGCCAGGTCGTTATCGCGCGCGGCTTCCAGCGTGACGGGGGGAGTGCGCGGCTTTTTACGTCCGTGCTGAATACGCACCGTTTCGTACTCTTTGCGGGTACGGGCGACAAAATCATCGCGCTGGCTATCGGACAGCAGGGCGGCGACCACGCCGACGGTGCGCGAGGCGTTCTGCACGTAGACCGTCGGGCCGCTGTAGTTCTGCTCGATTTTCACTGCCGTATGCGCTTTCGAGGTGGTTGCGCCACCGATCAGCAGCGGAATAGTAAAGCCCTGACGCTCCATCTCCTTCGCCACGTTGACCATCTCATCCAGCGACGGCGTAATCAGCCCGGAGAGGCCAATCAGGTCGGCGTTAACCTCGCGGGCGGTTTTCAGGATTTTATCCGCAGGCACCATCACGCCCAGATCGACGATTTCATAGTTATTACACTGCAGCACGACGCCGACAATATTCTTGCCGATATCGTGAACGTCACCCTTCACGGTGGCGATGACCATCTTGCCGTTGCTGGAACCTTTCTCTTTGCTGGCCTCAATATAGGGTTCGAGGTAGGCCACCGCCTGCTTCATTACGCGGGCGGATTTCACCACCTGAGGCAGGAACATTTTCCCTTCACCGAACAGATCGCCAACCACGTTCATACCGTCCATCAGCGGTCCTTCGATAACCTCGATCGGGCGCGCGGCCTGCTGTCGGGCTTCTTCGGTATCGAGCTCAATAAATTCGGTAATGCCTTTAACCAGCGAGTACTCGAGACGTTTTTTGACGTCCCAGCTGCGCCATTCCGCCTGCTGGGCGTTGGCGGTATCGTCAGTTTTGCTGCCGCGATATTTCTCCGCCAGATCCAGCAGGCGTTCGGTGCCATCATCGCGGCGGTTCAGAATCACATCTTCAACCGCGTCGCGCAGCTCGGCGGGAAGGTCGTCGTAAATTGCCAGCTGTCCAGCGTTGACGATACCCATATCCATGCCGTTACGGATGGCGTAGTAGAGGAATACTGCGTGAATCGCCTCGCGCACCGGGTCGTTACCGCGGAAGGAGAACGACACGTTAGAGACGCCGCCGGAGATCAGCGCGTGCGGCAGTTCGCGTTTGATATCTTCACAGGCGCCGATAAAGTCCTGGGCATAGTTGTTGTGCTCTTCAATTCCGGTCGCCACGGCGAAAATATTCGGGTCGAAGATGATGTCTTCCGGCGGGAAGCCCACCTCTTCGGTAAGAATGGTGTACGCCCGGCGGCAAATTTCAATTTTACGTTCGCGGGTATCGGCCTGACCCACTTCATCAAAGGCCATCACCACGACGGCGGCCCCGTAGCGGCGCACCTTTTTCGCATGCTGGATAAACGGCTCAACGCCCTCTTTCATCGAGATGGAGTTAACGATGCCTTTGCCCTGAATACACTTCAGGCCCTTTTCGATAACCTCCCATTTGGAGGAGTCGATCATAATCGGCACGCGGGCGATATCCGGCTCACCGGCGATCAGGTTGAGGAAACGCGTCATCGCCGCTTCGGCGTCGAGCATCCCCTCATCCATATTGATATCGATAATCTGTGCGCCGCTTTCCACCTGCTGGCGCGCCACATCCAGCGCTTCGTTATATTTTTCTTCTTTAATCAGGCGTTTGAATTTCGCCGAGCCGGTAACGTTGGTGCGTTCGCCGACGTTCACAAACAGGCTGTCATCGCCGATATTCAGCGGCTCAAGGCCGGAAAGACGGCAGGCGACGGGGATCTCCGGCAGCTGGCGCGGCGGCAGGCCGGCCACCGCGCGGCTCATGGCGGCGATATGTTCCGGCGTGGTGCCGCAGCAGCCGCCGACAATATTCAGGAAGCCGGCCTCCGCCCATTCGCGAATTTGCGTCGCCATCGTGTCGGCGTCCAGATCGTATTCACCAAAGGCGTTCGGCAGACCGGCGTTCGGGTGGGCGGTGACGTAGCATTCGGCGATACGCGACAGCTCCTGCACGTACTGGCGCAGTTCGTCCGGCCCCAGAGCGCAGTTGAGGCCGAAAGTGAGCGCATCGGCGTGGCGCAGCGAGTTATAAAAGGCTTCGGTGGTCTGGCCGGACAGCGTGCGACCGGAGGCGTCGGTGATGGTGCCGGAGATCATAATCGGCAGATCGACCCCCAGCGCTTCAAACTCCTCTTTGACCGCAAAGATCGCCGCTTTGGCGTTGAGGGTATCGAACACCGTCTCAATCAGAATCAGATCCGCCCCGCCTTCCACCAGCGCTTTGGTGGATTCACGATAGGCTTCCACCAGCCCGTCAAAGGTGATGTTGCGAAAGGCCGGGTCATTGACGTCAGGAGAAATGGACGCAGTGCGGTTAGTCGGGCCGAGAACGCCTGCCACGTAGCGTGGTTTTTCCGGCGTGCGCGCGGTCCAGGCATCAGCGCTGGCGCGGGCCAGTTTCGCCGCCGTAAAGTTGATTTCCGCCGACAGGGATTCCATCTGGTAATCCGCCATCGCGATGGTCGTCGAGTTAAAGGTGTTGGTTTCAATGATATCCGCCCCGGCCGCAAAATAGGCATCGTGGATGGCGGTGATCACTTCCGGCTTGCTGAGAACCAGCAGGTCGTTGTTGCCCTTCAGGTCGCACGGCCAGTCGGCAAAACGCTCGCCGCGGAAGTCCTGCTCACTCAGACGATAGCTCTGGATCATGGTGCCCATGCCCCCATCCAGAACCAGAATACGTTCTTTTAACTGCTGATGCAGTTGCTCAACTTTGCTGCTCACACTCGCTCCCGACAACGCTCAACCAGACCGAAAAAACTCAACGGACCATACTGGCACAAACCGAAGGGGTGGAAAAGAGAACAGCGGGCAAGATGAGACATGTTCAGCTTCACTCATCCGATCAGTCGGGTAGTGATTGCATTATCGCCAAATAAAACGAAAATCATTTCCACGATACAGAAAAAAGGAGTCCGCGATGGCGACCCCCGCTCCCGCAAAACGCGGCAGAAAACCTGCCGCCTCCGCCGCCGCTCCGGCTGGCGGGCAAGTTCAGTCCCTGACCCGCGGCCTGAAGCTGCTCGAATGGATTGCTGAATCTCACGGCAGCGTGGCGCTGACCGAACTGGCCCAGCAGGCCGGCTTGCCTAATTCCACCACCCACCGCCTGTTAACCACGATGCAGCAGTTGGGTTTTGTTCGTCAGGTCGGTGAACTGGGCCACTGGTCGGTGGGCGCCCATGCTTTCGTCGTCGGCAGCAGCTTCCTGCAAAGTCGTAACCTGTTGGCGATCGTCCATCCGATTTTGCGTCAACTGATGGAAGACTCCGGCGAAACGGTTAACCTCGCGGTGCTGGACCCGAGCGATCATCAGGCGATCATTATCGATCAGGTGCAGTGTACCCAACTGATGCGTATGTCGGCGCCGATTGGCGGTAAGCTGCCGATGCACGCTTCCGGCGCCGGTAAGGCGTTTTTGTCTCAGTTGAGTGAAGATCAGGTCACCGGCCTGCTGCACCGTCAAGGTCTGCACGCTTACACCCACGCTACGCTGGTATCGCCGGTGCATCTGAAAGAGGACCTGGCCCAGACGCGTAAGCGCGGCTATTCGTTTGATGACGAAGAACACGCGCTAGGACTGCGCTGCGTAGCGTCATGCATTTATGATGAACATCGTGAGCCGTTCGCCGCTATCTCTATTTCCGGGCCCATTTCCCGCATTACCGATGACCGCGTGACCGAGTTCGGCGCCATGGTGATCAAAGCGGCGAAAGAAGTGACGCTGGCGTATGGCGGAGTGCGATAAATGAGCGATCTGAAATCCTACTGGCAGGATAAATACCCTTCTGCTTTTTGCTGGTCTTTCGGCGATTCAGCGGAGCTGGCCGACGAGCTGGCGGCCCTGGTCATCGCGGGGAAGAAGCGCGGCACCTGCGGTTCGCTTGCCGGCTATCAGCAGGAGCAGCCGCCCGTGACGCCGGGGGCATATCACATTGTGCTGGACGGCCAGGGCAAAGCCGTCTGCGTGATACGCACCCTGATGCTCAGGCTGATCCGGTTTAATGAAATGAGTCCTGAGCTCGCCGCGCTGGAGGGCGAAGGTGATTTGAGCCTCGCTTACTGGCAATCGGCGCATCAGGCATTCTTTGAACGCGAAGGCACCTGGGCGCCGGATATGGAGCTGGTGTACGAAGAATTTGCGGTTATAGAGGCCGCCTGAACCTGGCCGCCTGTTTACCCTGCCTGTTGCAGGTTGCCATAACGCACGCAAAAGCGCTGACGGCGACGATAGGCGTAGACGTCTTCCACGTGGCCGTTGCGAATACGGTTTTGCAGCTCCCGCCAGTAGTCGGCGCGCAGCAGGTCGGCGTGCATCTCTTCAAATAGCGGCCCGATACGCGGGTCGGCGCACAGCCAGTGGCGAAACTCCTCCGGAAAAACATCGCCCGGCGAGACGCTGTACCAGGGCTCGCTGGCAAGCTCATCTTCCGGATAGCGCGCTGGCGGGATCTCGCGGAAATTCACCTCCGTCATATAGCAAATTTCATCGTAATCGTAGAACACCACCCGGCCGTGACGCGTAACGCCAAAATTCTTAAATAGCATATCGCCCGGGAAAATGTTGGCGGCAGCCAGCTGACGAATGGCGTTCCCGTACTCCTCGACTGCATCGCGCAGCGCCTGCCCGTCAACCTGCTCCAGCCAGATATTCAGCGGCACCATCCGCCGCTCGATATACAGATGGCTGATCGCAATCCGATCGCCGAGGTCGGTAATTTTCCCACCGGCTTCGGTTTGTAACAGGGCCATCAGCTCGGGCGCAATTTGCCGTTTCTCCAGCACGAAGTTCTCAAACTCCTGGGTGTCGGCCATCCGTCCCACGCGGTCATGCTCTTTGACCAGCTGGTAACAGGCGCGCACGTGAGCGGCAGTCATCTCTTTCTGCGGCGCGAAGCGGTCCTTGATGACCTTAAATACCCGGTCAAAGCCCGGCAAGGTAAACACCAGCATGACCATCCCGCGGATCCCCGGCGCTTCAACAAATTGTTCATTGCTGCGGGAAAGATAGTGCAGGTATTCCCGATAGCTTTCCGTTTTCGCATGCTTCTGGCAGCCAATCGCCATGTACAGTTCGGCGGTGGTTTTACCCGGCAGAATCTCGCGCAGCCACTCGACCAGCGCGCCGGGCAGCGGCGCGTAAACCATAAAATAGGAGCGGGCGAAGCCAAAAACGATACTGGCTTCGGCATGCGTCGTCAGGCAAGCATCGACAAACAGTTCACCTTCATCGGTACGATGGATTGGCAGAAGAAAAGGCAGCGTGGCCATCGGCGTAACCAATTTGCCTACCAGCCAGGCTGCCTTATTGCGGTAAAAAAGTTCATTCGCCACCTGTAGATACGACCGGGAGAGCAGCTCGCCGCCAAGCGCTTCCTGCAGGCAAACGGTGATATACCCGATATCGCGCGCTCTGTTTTGCCACGGCAGGCGGAGAGGAAGATCGGATAACACTTTGCGTAATAACGTGTCCCAGCCGCGCTCGGGAAAGAAATCTTTCGCCAGCGGCCGCGGTATAGAGCGCAGGCGCCGCTCGGGCTGCGAGCTGAAAATAAAAAGCCGCTCGGGAGTCAGCGAGCGGTGGTCAAACAACCGACAATAGACGGAATTGAAAAAGCTCTCCGCAATTTCGAAGCGAGGGTAATCCGGCAGCAGGCGGGTATAGTGTTCTTTTACCCGCAGCAAAAAGTCGCTATCGGTATTTTTGCCATCGGTAATGCAGCGCAGCTGCTCGACGACCAGGCCGACATGGTGATCGTAGAGATGGATGCGCTGCTTCATCGCCTGCTGGACGGCATGCCAGTCGGCCTGTTCAAAGCGCTGCTGGGCGCCGGAAGTGACTTCAAGAAAACGACCGTACTGGGCGTCGAAACCCTGCAAAATAGTTTGCGCAATCAATAATTCCAGGCCACGTGTCATACCTTCCCCTCTCTCCCTCTCCCCCGGAGAGAGGGAGAGGGGAAATGATCAGAACTGATCTTCTTCTGTAGAGCCGGTTAACGCCGTTACTGATGAGGTTCCGCCCTGGATAATGGTGGTGACCTTATCGAAGTAGCCAGTCCCGACCTCCTGCTGATGGGAGACAAAGGTATAGCCATCTTTCGCCGCCGCGAATTCCGGCTGCTGAACCTTCTCAACGTAGTGCTTCATCCCCTCGCCCTGGGCGTAAGCGTGAGCCAGATCGAACATGTTGAACCACATGCTGTGAATACCGGCCAGGGTGATGAACTGATATTTGTAGCCCATATCCGCCAGCTGCTGCTGGAAGCTGGCAATGGTTTTATCATCCAGCTTTTTCTGCCAGTTAAACGACGGTGAGCAGTTATAGGCCAGCAGTTTGCCCGGATATTTCGCATGGATCGCATCGGCAAAGCGCTTCGCCAGCTCAAGGTCCGGGGTGGAGGTTTCACACCACACCAGGTCGGCATAGGGCGCGTAGGCCAGCCCGCGGCTGATCGCCTGTTCGATACCGGCATGGGTGCGGAAGAAACCTTCGCTGGTACGGTCGCCGGTAATGAACTGACGATCGTAAGGATCGCAGTCTGAGGTAATTAAATCCGCCGCATCGGCGTCAGTGCGGGCAATCACCAGCGTTGGCACGCCCATTACGTCTGCCGCCAGACGCGCGGCAACCAGTTTCTGAATCGCTTCTTGCGTGGGAACCAGTACTTTGCCGCCCATATGGCCGCATTTCTTCACCGATGCCAGCTGATCTTCGAAGTGTACGGCCGCTGCACCGGCCTCAATCATCGATTTCATCAGCTCAAACGCATTAAGCACGCCGCCAAATCCCGCTTCCGCATCGGCGACGATCGGCAGAAAATAATCGGTATAACGCGGATCGTTCGGTTCAATACCCGCAGACCACTGGATCTGATCCGCGCGGCGGAAGGTGTTATTGATCCGATCGACCACGGCCGGTACTGAGTTAGCCGGATAGAGCGATTGATCCGGATACATGCTGGAGGCCAGGTTGGCGTCCGCCGCGACCTGCCAGCCAGAAAGGTAAATCGCTTCAATGCCCGCTTTCGCCTGCTGTAACGCCTGGCCCCCGGTCAGCGCGCCCAGGCTGTTGACGTAGCCTTTTTTCGCTTCGCCGTGCAGCAGTCGCCACATCTTTGCCGCGCCCAGCTGCGCCAGCGTACATTCCGGGTTAACGGAGCCGCGTAGCTTCACCACGTCTTCGGCGCTGTATGGGCGAGTAATGCCTTCCCAGCGCGGGTTGGTCCACTCTTTGTTTAATTCTTCGATTTGTTGGGTACGGGTTTTCATGTGCAGATGCTCCATATTATTTTCCTGGCTTCCCAGGCATTATTGGTGATGGCAGTTTGGTCACGGCCAGCGCGCAAAAACCGGAGCGTACTTATAGTACGTGAGGATTTTGAGTACTGCCCGGGGCCAAAATGGCAAACAAAGTAGCCTGGGCCGTCAGGCCAGCAGGCGGTAACCCGGCAAAGTCAGGAAGTCAATGAGCTCATCGGAAGTGGTGATCTGTTCCATCAGGCGCGCGGCCTCGTCAAAGCGCCCGCTGCTGTAGCGGTGCTCGCCCAGTTCGTCCTGAATCACCCGCATCTCTTCGGCCAGCCACTGGCGGAACAGCGCTTTAGTTACCGGTTGACCGCTGCTGAGCGTTTTTTCGTGATGGATCCACTGCCAGATTGAGGTACGTGAGATCTCGGCCGTTGCCGCATCCTCCATGAGGCCATAAATCGGTACGCAGCCGTTGCCGGAAATCCACGCCTCAATGTACTGCACCGCCACGCGAATGTTGGCGCGCATGCCCTCTTCGGTTCGTTCGCCCTCGCAGGGGGCCAGCAGCTGTTCAGCGGTAATTGGCGCATCGTCTTCACGGGTGACAAATAGCTGATTTTTGTTCTCACCGAGCACGCTATTAAAGACGGCCATCGCGGTGTCAGCCAGACCGGGATGCGCAATCCATGTGCCATCATGGCCGTTATTCGCCTCCAGCGATTTGTCCGCTTTTACCTTGTTCAGCACCTGATTGTTCCGCTCAGCATCTTTGCTCGGAATAAAGGCCGCCATGCCGCCCATCGCAAATGCGCCGCGCTTATGGCAGGTCTTAATTAACAATCGTGAGTAGGCACTGAGGAATGGCTTATCCATCGTCACCACCTGACGATCCGGCAGAACGCGGTCCGGGTGATTCTTCAGCGTTTTGATATAGCTGAAGATATAGTCCCAGCGCCCGCAGTTCAGACCCACAATATGGTCGCGCAGGGCATGCAGGATTTCGTCCATCTGGAATACGGCGGGCAGCGTTTCAATCAGCAGCGTGGCTTTGATGGTGCCGCGCGGCAGCTCAAAACGGTCTTCCGTAAAGCTAAAGACTTCACTCCACCACGCAGCTTCCTGCCAGGCCTGGGTTTTCGGCAGATAGAAATAGGGCCCGCTGCCTTTTTCCAGTAACGCTTTGTAGTTATGGAAGAAATAAAGAGCAAAGTCGAACAGGCTGCCGGGAATGGCTTCCCTGCGCCATGTCACGTGTTTTTCCGGCAGATGCAGGCCGCGCACGCGACAGATCAGCAGCGCCGGGTTCGGTTTAAGCTGATAGATTTTGCCAGCTTCATTGGTATAGCTGATGGTGCCGTTAACCGCATCGCGCAGGTTAATTTGCCCCTCAATGACTTTGCTCCATTCAGGCGCCAGTGAGTCTTCGAAATCCGCCATAAAGACTTTTACGTTCGCATTCAGCGCATTGATCACCATCTTACGCTCTACCGGACCGGTGATTTCCACCCGGCGATCCTGCAAATCCACAGGGATGCCGCGAATTTTCCAATCACCATTACGAATGGAAGCTGTTTCCGAAATAAAATCAGGTAGCTTACCGTCATCAATTTCCTGCTGCTGCTGGAGACGCGCCGCCAGGAGTTTATTGCGCTCAGGCGTAAAGCGGCTCACCAGTTCAGTCAAAAATTCGACTGCCTCAGGCGTTAAGATTTGCTTCTCCTGGTCGCCATATGGCTGGCTAAAAGCCAGTTCGTCAGTAATTGTCGCCTGCTGCGTCATGTGCTGCTCCTCTTAGTTGATCCAGTTGGCGCGAACGTAAGATCATTGTGTAGTTTTCGTTCAGCACAATTAAGACTACGCATTTATTTTTCAAAATCAAAAACAATTTCCATTTTTAATTTAATTCTCATTTAACCTATTGATAACAATATAAATAAAGTTTAATCACAATATGAGCCGCATTTCGGAAATAAAAAAGGCACCCGAAGGTGCCAGAGGCAAAATGCTGAAACGCTTTAGGATCGCGTTGTGTAGAAGATTAATCCAGAGTCGGATTCATATGGCGTAGATCGTATGGCGTGATCTGGTAGACGTAATAATTCAGCCAGTTGATAAACAGTAGATTGCCATGGCTTCGCCAGGTGGCGCGCGGTTTGTTCTGCGGATCGTTTTGCGGGAAATAATTGTGTGGAACCTGGGGATCGAGGCCCGCTTCCACATCGCGGAAGAACTCGCTGGCCAGGGTGTTTGCATCATATTCTGGATGACCGGTCACGAAGGCGATACGCTTGTCTTTGCTGGCGAACAGGTAGGCATCGCCCTCTTCCGTTTCCGCCAGAATCTCCAGGTCGGTGTAGTCACGTATCAGCGCCGCCGGGAAATCGGCATAGCGCGAGTGCGGCGCGAGAAAGCTATCGTCAAAGCCGCGAGTTAATAAGGCATGTGGTTGCAGGATATGATGTTCGTAGACGCCGGAAATCTTCTCAGAGCGCGTCTGTTTAGGGATACCATAGAGGATATTGAGGGCCGCCTGTACAGCCCAACAGACAAATAGCGTTGAGGTAACATGATCTTTAGCCCATTCCAGCACCTGTTTGATCTGCGGCCAGTAGGCAACGTCATTAAACTCAACCAAACCTAAGGGCGCGCCGGTAACAATCAGGCCATCAAAATTCTGATCGCAAATATCTTCAAAGTTGCAGTAGAAGTTGTTCAGGTGTTCCGCTGGGGTATTACGCGATTCGCGGGCATCGATGCGCAGCAGCTGGATATCAAGCTGCAGAGGAGAGTTGGAAAGCAGTCGCAAAAACTGATTCTCAGTCTCGATTTTCTTCGGCATCAGATTAAGGATGAGCACCTTCAGCGGGCGGATTTCCTGAGTCGTCGCGCGAGTTGTCGTCATCACAAAGACGTTTTCATTACGCAAGAAATTGACGGCCGGTAGCTCGTCCTGCACCCGAATTGGCATAACTTTATTACCTCATAGCATACGTATAAACGTTTAGACATCCAGACAGCTGAAGATACCCAGGAATAATGTGAATGTCGAGCCTGCAAATGCAGGGTGAGAAAATTTCACGGAGATATTTACGTTAGAATATAAGAACAAATAAAAGGAGCACGTATGGTTATTAGTATCCGCCGTTCACGGCATGATGAAGGGAAAAAATTGATTGCGATCTGGTGTCGATCGGTCGATGCAACGCACGGTTTTTTATCAAAAGCATATAGAGCGGAGCTGGAAGAGCTGGTGAGTTCATTCCTACCCGAAGCGCCGCTGTGGGTAGCAGTAACGGAGGAAGATGAGCCGGTCGCCTTTATGCTTCTAACGGGGGAACATATGGATGCGTTATTTGTTGATCCTGCTGTTCGCGGCTGTGGCGTGGGTAAGCTTTTGATTAAACACGCCTTGTCGTTAGCGCCCAGACTGACGACTAACGTTAACGAGCAGAATGAACAAGCGGTCGGATTTTATAAGAAAATGGGCTTTAAGGTGACAGGCCGTTCTGAAACGGACGATCTTGGAAAACCGTATCCGTTATTGAATTTGGTACACGAGTAATGAAAAGGCCGGATAAGGGTAGACCGATGTCCGGCAGTTTCAGACGACTAAAACGCAAAGAGCCCATCC
>NZ_BCZK01000030.1 GCF_001598695.1 Klebsiella oxytoca NBRC 105695
TTCACAGCCGCTTGTAGGCCAGTAGCCCGACAGATGCGCCTGCATCGCCTCCGGGAAGTTTTGCCACTCCGCAGTCAGTCCCCCCGGGGCGGCGCAAAGCGCCTGCCCGGGCTACGGGTTCACAGCCGCTTGTAGGCCAGTAGCCCGACAGATGCGCAGCATCGCCTCCGGGAAAAGCGCGTGCAATGTCGTTAGTTTTTACTCAAATCACTCAGCAGAAAGGCAATACTCTGCCCGGCCACCGTCTGTTCGAGGGCGATTTTGACAATGATCGTCAGCGGTACCGAAAGCAGCATCCCTACCGGACCCAGCAGCCAGCCCCAGAAAATCAACGACAGGAAGACCACCAGCGTCGATAACCCCAGCCCGCGGCCCATAATGCGTGGTTCAAGGATGTTGCCGAACACCAGGTTAATCACCAGATAGCCCGCCAGGACCACCAGCGCTTCGTACAGACCGCCGAATACCAGCACCTGTAAAATCGGCGGGATCGCCGCGAGGACCGAGCCAATATTCGGAATATAGTTGAGAGCAAAAGCCAGCAGCCCCCACATAAAGGCAAAACGAACGTCCAGCAGCACCAGCATTCCCCAGACCACCAGTCCGGTCACCAGGCTGATGGCGGTTTTTAATACAAGGTAGTGGGAGACGCTATCCAGCGCCCGTTGAATCGCGCCCATGCCTTCCACCGGCCGCGACATCAGCTGCTGCAGCTTTGCCGGAAGCTGCGGGACCTCCAGCAGCATAAACACCACCGTCAGCAGCAGCAGGAAGATAGAGGACATGGCGTTTGAAAGCTGGGTAAGCAGACTGGTCACCAGCGTCATCACCGCGTTGGGGTCAATGTACTTATTAAGCTCTACCACCGAGACGGTAAAGCCGAAGCGCTGCAGCCAGGGCGCGATAGTCTGCATCGGTTCATAAAGATAATTGCGGTACTGCGGCAGCGTGCGCGCCAGTTCGTTAAGCGAGGTGCCCAGCGAGGCCAGTAGCACCACGGCCAGCAGGACAATGACGCCGACCAGCAGCGAAATAGCCAGTACCCGCGGCACCCGACAGCGCACCATGAGCTGAACCAGCGGGTTAATCACTACCGCCAGAAAGATCGCCAGAATAAAAGGGACGATAATATCCGCCGCGAAGCGAATACCAGTCAGGATGATCACCATCATGCCAAGCATGATGACAATTTTTAAGCCGTTAAGCGTAATGATGGGTTTGGCCATACCGCTCCCTGCGAGAGAAAAAATGGGGTCTTATATGCGTTTATTGTAGACGCTGGCAAAGACAGCGTCTCAACGCGTCGCGTTGGTTAAAATGAAAAGCGCGACCCATGAATAAATAATTGACGAAACGCTATCATAATGGCGAACACCCCAGTAAAAAGCTAATCCAAATCAAATATCCGAGGTAAAGAACTGCAAAGACTTTGAGTTAAATGTGGCGTTATGGTACAAATCTGCGTGTGTATAACTACAGAGGACAATTTTCATCCGCAAATGATGAGAAGCAATACCGCGGATAATTGTAATTTTATGGACAATCAGTTCAGGATGTATATTTCTTATCACCCTGCAGTATCCCTCTTCAACTCCCGCTTCCTCGGCGAGCAGCACTGGCGCTCGGCGCTTTAGTTTTCTTCTCTCTGCCTGAGCTGGCGCGCTGCGCACGGCTAAATTAACGTCAGAATTTTTCCGGTTTACTTCGCTGTAAGCCGTCATGGATTATATTCTCAAGCAGGAGAAGGAATCATGTTTTATTGGATTTTATTAGCTTTAGCTATCGTTGCTGAAATTACCGGCACTTTGTCGATGAAATGGGCAAGCGTAAGCGGCGGGCATACTGGTTTTATTTTAATGCTGGTTATGATCGCGCTTTCCTATATTTTTCTCGCGTTCGCGGTGAAAAAAATCGCCCTCGGCGTAGCCTACGCCCTGTGGGAAGGGATTGGGATTTTACTGATCACCATTTTTAGCGTCCTGTTGTTTGATGAGACGCTGTCGATGATAAAAATCGCCGGGCTGGTCACCCTGGTCGCCGGGATTGTCTTGATCAAATCCGGGACGCAGAAAGCGGTAAAACCAGGCAAGGAGAAAGCGCATGCAACAGTTTGAGTGGGTCCACGCCGCCTGGCTGGCGCTGGCGATTGCGCTGGAAATTATCGCCAACGTTTTTCTTAAGTTTTCCGACGGCTTTCGCCGTAAATTCTATGGCGTGATGTCGCTGGCTGCGGTGCTTGGCGCCTTTAGCGCGCTCTCGCAGGCGGTCAAGGGGATTGACCTGTCGGTAGCCTATGCGTTGTGGGGCGGTTTCGGTATCGCGGCGACCATTGCCGCCGGCTGGGTGCTGTTTGGCCAGCGTTTGAACCATAAAGGCTGGATCGGGGTGATCCTGCTGGTGGCCGGCATGGTGTTAATTAAACTTGCCTGATATGATGCCGCCTGCGAATGCGGGCGGCAAAATCTGCTCTCTGTATTACGCTTAAAAAATGAGCCTGTTCGGGCAATTTAGCCACCGGCCGTGATGAGGGCAGAACATGATTCACTTGCCAGGTTGGCGCAATATTCCCTCCGCCAGAACGCTTTCCATCATGATCTTTTTCGCCGGGATCGGCCTCATCGTGTCGGTGGTTTTTCTGCTCTATCTTTCCCAGCATCTGATTGGCCAGAAAGCGAACGAAATTGATAAGCATCGCTCCGTTTTATCGGTTAATGGCGCGGTGCAGACGTCGGTTAACCGCGTGCTGTCGCTGGTTCTGGATAATTCCGTCTGGGATGATGCCGTGAGTCAGACCTATGCCGGAAGGCTCGATCCGCAGTGGCTCTATAATTCCTGGGGTTCTGGTTTCAAGATTAACAATCTCTATGACGGTACTTTCGTACTCGATCAGCACTACCGCGTACTGTGGGGATCGTTTCGCAGCCAGCCTTTCCCCGGGCAGGATACGCAGTTTCTCGGCAGCGGCTTCCACGCGCTTATTTCGCAGCATGCCGCCGCGCTGCGCAGCGGTAAAAGCGCCTGGGCTGGCATTACCCGCACCCGCGCCGGTATTGCTTTTATCGGCATCGGCCTGATCCGTCCGACGGTCGGACGCCTGCAGGTGTTTGATGATACCCGCCGCTATCTGGTGATTACCCGCCATATCAACCCGCAAATGCTTGAACGTCTAGGCGATACGTTCCAGATTCGCAATCTGCACGTCACCCAGACCGGTGGCGAATACAGCATTCCGCTACGTACCCAGGCTGGGGAAACCGTGGGCTACCTGAGCTGGCAGCCCGGCCTGCCCGGCGCCGAAGCGTCGCGGGCGGCATCGAACAGCATTCGGCTGATTGCAGCGGTGGCGGCAGGGCTGATCCTGCTGTTTATCCTGTTCAGCTGCCTCGGGCTGTACAAACTGGCGCGTGGCGAAAGCGTGGCGCGTCATACCGCCATGACCGACTGGCTGAGCCGCCTGCCTAACCGGCGGGCGCTGATCGAACGGCTTAATCAGGTTTGTGAAAATTCGCGCTATCAGACGCAAAGCGTGGTGTTTATCGATCTCGACGGCTTTAAGGACGTTAATGATAACTACGGTCACGACGTCGGCGATGCGCTGATCCTGCATATTGCGAAGGCGCTGCGGGAGCGGGTTCCCCCGGAAGGGATGCTGGCGCGGATGGGGGGCGACGAGTTCGCAATGACGATAAGCGGCGCAGAGGCGGCCAATCAGGCTTCGGTCTTTGCCCGCGCGGTGCTGGAACTGTTAAACGCACCGATTATCCTGAGCGGACGCAAAATCTATATCAGCGCCAGTATCGGTATTGCCAGCGGCGTGCCGGCAAGCTGCTCCAGCACGGAGCTTTTTCGTCGCGCCGATATTGCCATGTACCACTCTAAAAAGACTGGCAAAGGGCGTACCACCTGGTATGACGACGCGCTCAGCGACGCGCGGCAGTATCAGCTCAATATCGAGAATGGCATTCGTCAGGGACTGGAGAACGAAGAGTTCGATGTCTGGTATCAGCCGATCGTCAACGCTGATACGCTGGTGATGGAAGGTGTGGAAGCGCTGCTGCGCTGGCCGCGACGCCCGCAGGGGGCGCTGCCGCCGGATGCGTTTATCGGTATCGCCGAAAGCAGCGGCCTGATATACGCCCTCGGTCAATTTGTCCTGCATCGCGCCTGCAGCGATCTGCAGCCGTTAGGCGATCTGCTTCTGTCGGTAAATATCTCCCCGGCGCAGTTCCGCGACCCGGAGTTCGAGTCGCGGGTGGTCCAGGTGCTGGGACGCTGCCATTTTCCGGCCCGTCGCCTTCAACTTGAGGTTACCGAGAGCTATGTTCTGGAGAATCCCGACCGCGCGAGAACGGCGATTAAAAATTTAAAATCGCTGGGTATCGCGGTAGCGCTCGACGATTTTGGTACCGGCTACTCCAGCATCGGCTACTTACGCAGCTTCAGCTTCGACAGCCTCAAGATCGATAAATCGCTGGCCGGATTGGTGGATGTTGATACCCAGGCCGCAGAGCTGGTGCGCGGTACCGTGAGAATTGCCGGGGCGCTGGACATCACGGTGGTGGCGGAAGGCGTAGAGAATCAAAAACAGCTGGCGCTGCTGCGGCGGGCGGGATGCGACAGATTGCAGGGCTACTATTTTAGCGAACCGATGCCCGTCACGTCGTTACTGCAGCTGCGCCAGCAGCAGGGCTGATCGTTTACTGGGCGGCCAGCGCTTCCAGCTTATCGCGAAAACCGGTCACCGAGATGGCGCGGTTATCCGCTCGCCAGCGATCTTTTGGTCCAGGCGCCGAGCTTTGAACCGCAATCACCTGCCAGCCATCATCAGTTTTCAGCAGCAGCGGCGAGCCGCTATCGCCCGGCAGCGTATCGCACTGATGGGAGAGCACCGATGCCTGCGCCCAGCCGGTGACCACGCAATCCTGATGGGTGTAGAGATTATCCAGATGATCTTCCGGATAGCCAGACTGAGTCACTTTCCGTTCGGCGGTTTTTAGCGCGGCGGTCAGATCGGCTTTGCTGCCGCTAAAAATCGGCACCGGCGTAATGCCGGAAGGAGCGTAGCGCAGCACGATAAGGCCAAAATCCCACGGCGCCGCGGCGCTGGGAACTATCCAGCCATCGCCGTCTGCCTTAAGCCGTTTGCCCAGTGACGGATCTACCCGACCTTCGATACCGTGAATTTCGTACACCCAGCCGCCTTTACGCGAGATAAAACGCAGCGCGACGGGTTTGTCTGGCTTACCTTTAGGTGGCGTAAGCAGACAGTGCCCGGCGGTGAGCGCCAGATTGGGGGAAATCAGCGTGGCGGTACAGAGATTACCGCTGGCGGTTTCCAGCTGCCCGATAGCATCCCAGGGATCGTCTGTGGGGTCGCTGACGGGTTTACGGTCGTCATGACCAAAAAACAGCGTCTTAATATCTTTCGCACTCATGCCATCATCATCGGCCTGCGCCAGCGCAGGGAAAAGACAGATCGAACACAGTAATAACAGTACGTCTCTACGCATATCACTCTCTGGGGAGATAATTATGTCTATTGAAAGTAGCAGCAGATTTAAGTTTATGAAAGTTAAGAACAATTTTAATTAAGCCAGACGGCGGGCTAATCCAGCCAAAAACGCGCCTTCATCACGGATCAATGGTGTTATTTCAAGATGTTAACGCTGTTTGGCCGCGGCGATATTTCCGCAGAAAAGGGCGGCGGAAGCAACATAAATCGTGTATCCGAACGTACATCAGATGAGGGAACATAACCTGATTTCTGCTTCAGCTTATTCTTAAGTCCATCCAGCAAAAAAAGCCGCTATTAGGTAAAATATGCAATTTCTTCACAGGAAAAACGCACTTCTTTACCTGCTTCTTACTTACTTTCAAAGCGAAACATTTTCTCACCGTAAACGTTGTTATTGCTACCCGCTTGTTGAGCAAACAGAGATGTTATCCCGGCGATGATATCTGCAATGTCTAACACCCGATGTACGGGAGGATTTATGTCTAAACAAGGTATTCGCGCATTAGTTTATGTTTCGGTCGTATCCGCGATGATCTGGGGCGCTACGGGTTATCTACTGGTTGCCGCGGTTCACGTTCTCTAATTCGGGCTCCTCTCCCCGGCGGAGAATATTATCGGGGAGCGGGCCGGGGATATGCTGATTTAAAAAGTGATGCAGTAAAGCGATGGGCTGTGGGCTGAGAGGGTTTTTCGGCCAGACAAAATAGTAGCCTTCGCCGGTAGTTACCGCCGTCGGGAAGGGTAAGGCCAGCAGCCCGGCGCGTATCGCGGGTAGATTAAGCAGCAGATCGCCAATGCTGACGCCGTGCCCGCTCATCGCCGCCATGGTACCTTGCTCAAGGGTATCAAAGACGATGCCCTGAGCAATATCCGGCGCAGGTCGCTCATAATGCTCGAGCCAGCGCCGCCAGTCACGGCGATCGGTGGACGGATGTATCAGCGTGCAGGCCGCTAAATCTTGCCTGGCCTGCTGCATCATCCCCGGTGCGCAAAGCGGGATTAACCATTCGGCAAAAAGCAGGCTGCAGCAGTTATTATTGCCAAAATTGCCATCTCCCAGGAGGATTGCGCAGTCGAATGGCTCCTGAGTAAAATCGACGCTGTCGCGATCCATCCACAGGCTGCTCATTTCCACTTCCGGTCGCTGGTGCTGCTGGCGAAACTGTTGCAGGACGTCCAATAGCCAGCGCATCGTAAGCGTTGACGGCGCCTTCAGCCGTAGCTTGCCTGCCTGACGACGCAGGGTCTGGCAGGCCCGGTCTATCGATGAAAAACTCTCATTCAGCGCCTTCGCCAGCTGATAGCCGGCATCGGTAAGCGTGACCTTTGGGCCATGGCGAACAAAAAGCCGGCATGCAAACCATGACTCCAGGGTGCTGACGTGGCGACTGACGGCGCCGGGCGTGACGTGCAGCGCCGCGGCGGCCTGACTAAACGAACCAAGCCGAGCGGCGGTTTCAAAAGCGCGCAGTGCGTAGAGCGGCGGCATAGACATTGGCAGAGATTTTCAATATTGAGTAAAACTCACATTCAAACTCACTATAAGTCGTTTTTCAACTCTGAAATCAGAGAGGAAGATAGGGTTTTAATTGGGAAATGGTGAGTTTAAATCATGAATATCTCTTTGCTGACGGCCTACTCTTTGACGGTACTGGCGCTTATTGCCACCCCGGGGCCGGTGGTGGTGTTAGTGACCGGCGCGGCGGCGCGGGAAGGCTTTGCCAGTGCGGTGCGCACGATGATTGGCGGGAATCTGGCTTCTTTAGTGCTGCTGGCCGCTGCTGCTGCGATGCTGAACGGCATAGTGGCGCTTGATCCACGCGCGCTAACGCTGATGGCGACGATCGGGTCGCTGTTTATTATTCGACTTGCGCTGGGGATGTTACGTGCAGAGCCGGTGACGCAGGATGCATTGAAAAAGCGTAGTGGGGTGATGGCAGGATTTGCGACCGCGTTAAGCAATCCCAAAGATATCCTGTTTTTTGCCGCGTTTTTTCCGCAGTTTATTTCTGTAACCGACAGCTTCGGTTTGAGCCTGGGGCTCCTGACGGCGGTATGGGTGATGATCGACTTAGGCGTGCTTACGCTCTATATTCTGGCGGTTCGTCGTTGGTTAACGGCGCGTTACGCCCAGCGATTAACAACGGTGTCGGCGTTTTTCCTGCTAATTCTGGCGCTTTACGGCCTGGGCTACAACCTCTGGCAGCTAAGTCTTCAGTAGAGGAAAAAACGGCTGGCGACCAGCGCGCAGATAATCAGCAGGATCAGGATGAGCTCAAAACGGTAGCGCCGCAGCATAGTGCTCTCCGGAAAAAAACGGCGCTGAAGCCAGCGCCGGTATTATATCAATCAATCTCACCCGGGAGATTAAGCAGCCGGTTGGGCAGCAGCTTTAGCGGTATGGTGCCCGGTGGTTTTGTGGTGCTTTTTCGCAGCCTGGGCTTTCTGAGCTACCGGTTTAGCGGCGGCCTTTTTGTGTTTTTTGGCGGCCTGAGCCTTCTGGGCGGCAGCCGGTTTAGCTTCTGCTTTCTTGTGCTTTTTAGCCGCCTGCGCTTTCTGCTCTGCAGCCGGTTTAACAGCGGCTTTATGGTGTTTCTTGTGATGGGTCGCTTTAGCGGTGGTGCTGTGAGTTGCAGCAGCCGGAGCCGGAGTGGCGGTGGTGGCGGCATCGGCAGCGAAAGCGACAGAAGACAGACCCATAGCAGCGGCAACGACCAGAGCTAATACTTTTTTCATTCTGATATCCTCGAAAAGGTTTCTTGTTTCAACCCCACTGCGGGGCCGTTGAAAGAACTATATGCTTGTCTTATCGAGGTTTCCGTGAGTGTTTGGTATCGGCGTGTAACCGTATGTACAACCTGCTCTCACCAGGGAAAATTGGGCGCCGGGAGCGGCCCGACGTCCGTAGCTTACAGATACCGCGAGGTGAGGTGCTGGCGGAAAAAGTCGCTGTTAAGGTCTTCCCCGGTCGCATGCTGTATCAGCTGCGAGGTGGTGAAACGGCTGCCGTGCTGCCAGATATTCTGCCGCAGCCAATCGAAGAGGGCGGTAAAGTTACCGTTGGCGATATCGCTTTCTAGCTGCGGTAGCGCCCGTCTGGCGGAAGCCATCAGCTGAGCGGCGTACATAGCGCCCAGCGTGTAGGACGGGAAGTAGCCAAAACCGCCATCGGTCCAGTGGATATCCTGCATACAGCCGTCCCGATAGTTGCCGGTAGTAGACAGTCCCAGCCAGTGCTGCATTTTTTCATCCCACAGCGCCGGAATATCATCAACCTCGATATCGCCATCAATCAACGCACGTTCAATTTCGTAGCGCAGAATGACGTGCGCCGGATAGCTCACCTCGTCGGCGTCGACGCGGATAAAGCCCGGTTTGACGCGTTGATTCCAGGCGATAAAGTTGTCGCGGCTAAAGGCCGGCTGCTCGCCAAAGTACCGGCGTACCGTTGGCAGCAGGTGTTGCAGAAAGGCTTCGCTGCGGCCGAGCTGCATTTCGAAAAACAGGCTTTGCGACTCGTGGATTGCGGTAGAGCGGGCGAGAGCGATGGGCTGATCGATCCAGTTACGCGGTAGATTTTGTTCGTAGCGTGCGTGACCGGTTTCATGAATCACGCCAAACAGCGCGCTGAGCAGATCGTTCTCGTTGTAGCGCGTGGTGATACGCACATCCTGGGGCACGCCGCCGCAGAAAGGGTGGGCGCTGATATCCAGCCGTCCGCCATCAAAATCAAAGCCCAGTACGCGCATCGCTTCCAGCCCCAGCTCGCGCTGGTCGGCAATCGGAAACGGCCCTTGAGGTTCGATGAGCGGCGTTTGCGCCTGCTTTTCAACCACTTTCTCCAGCAGCGTGGGAAGCCATGACTTGAGGTCAGCGAACAGCACGTCAAGACGCGCGCTGGTCATATCCGGTTCAAAAATATCCAGCAGCGCGTCATAGCGGGAGCAGTCTTTTGCCGCGGCGCGAATCTGCGCCTCTTCGCGGCTCAGCTTGACCACTTCCCGCAGGTTTTCAGCAAAGCCCTGCCAGTCGTTCGCCGGACGCTGGCTGCGCCAGGCGTGCTCGCAGCGGCTACCCGCCAGCGATTTCGCTTCCACCAGGCTTTCCGGCAGCAGCGCCGCCTGCTCGTACTGGCGGGTCATCTCGCGCAGGTTTGCCTGCTCAGCATCGTTCAGCTCTTCCTGAAGCGCATTGCGCAGCCATTCGCCCACTTTTTTATCGGTCAGAATCTGATGTTGCAAAACGCCAAGCTCAGCCAGCGCTTCGCCGCGTGCCGCGCTGCCGCCGGGCGGCATCATGGTGAACATGTCCCAGCCGGCGATGGCGGAGAGATGCGAAAAGCGGGAAAGGCGCTGAAAGGTCTTTACAAGTGACTGATACGGCGATCTTTTTTCCATATTGTCGGATCCTGTTGGCTGTGTTTGCATAGGTGAGAATGAGGAGTATTCCATCACAATTCCTTTACCTTTCCCACAATGAAAAACCGGGTCTATCTGGAAGAAGCCCGGCTTCACGTAATGACAGCAGCGGGCAGCCTTCATCCACTCGGTACGACAGCAGTAAACCGTTCAGATCGGCCTGCTGGTCGTTGACGTTGAAGAAAGAGATTGTAGGCCGTAATGACAAAATTTTGCATGAATGGGGGGTCAACGCTTACTTCTTAACAATGCTCAGTGGTTAGTCGGAATAAATAATCTCTGGCTGATAAAGGTGGTTATTATTTGCGAGTTTGATATGTATCCTAAATATCATTGCTTATAACGATATTAAAGTTCGGCATTAGACTGCTTCAATGTTCGTAAATTGCAAGGCGGATTTTATTACTCTTATTTTGACAACTATATTTTTCGTGTCACCGATAATATTCGTATCCGGTAAACATTGATTTAAATCAATCATAGTTAACTATTTATATATGAACTGGGCATTTATTCATAAAGTGGAGGTGTATTGCGGATGGTTTACTGGCAAAAGACCGTTAAAACTTATGTCAAACATCACACGCTAGGTTGGTTGACCGATTTTAATTCTTTGTTCTACAATGACTTTATATTGGAATGATGCTTTAAACGCATGTTTCCTAAGGGCTGGGATTACCGACATTTAACCTGGAGGCCAGTCTTACGGAGCTTAAACCTTCTGGCTGGCGATGCGTCATTTATTACGCAAGCTCAAATCCAGCCCACCTGATAACTCGACATTCAGAAAAGATCCTGAAAAGACCTAGCGATGTCTCAGGGATTATGCGGCAAAATAAACGCGATTGTTCCAACATTAGTGGCGTGCATTATTTTATGGATTCACCGGGAATATTCCTGTACCGGACCACTCCGACATCGCTGCTTTATTCGACGTAAAAATATCGGCTCTGTACATCCGCGAATGAGTGGGCCGGTAATACAGGCAATCCGCCAGTCAGACCTGATGCGCTTTGGTAAGTGAACAGCGACGGGCGGTAGCGTGCCCGCAAACGATAAAGAGAGATTCCTGTGAAAACCCCGCCATGCCGCAACGCCAACTTAATCCCGGCTGTACCTGTGCTGTAGAAGGAGTGCGCCAGACCCGGGCGTGCGGGCAAATCCTGCCCGG
>NZ_BCZK01000031.1 GCF_001598695.1 Klebsiella oxytoca NBRC 105695
CACCGAGGTGGCCATCGCCTTTGAACAGGGTGACCCGGACCGGCCGTATATAGCCGGTGTCCTGCACGACTCGGCGCACCCGGACCCTGTCACCATCCGGAACTATAAACGTAACGTGCTGCGCACGCCGGCGAACAACAAAATCCGCCTCGACGACGCGCGGGGAAAAGAGCACATCAAGGTCAGCACGGAGTACGGCGGCAAGAGCCAGCTGAACCTGGGGCATCTGGTGGACGGCGGAAAACAGCCGCGCGGGGAGGGATTCGAGCTGCGTACCGACAGCTACGGAGCGATACGGGCCGGGAAAGGGATATTCATCACCGCTGATGCGCAGATGAAAGCGCAGGGGCAGCAGCTGGCGATGGAGCCTGCGTTGTCGCGGCTTTCAGCGGCGCTGGTGGAAATGCAGTCGCTGGCTGCCGGTGCACAACAGGCACAGGCGCTGGCTGCAGATGTGGGGCGTCAACAGAAGTTGCTGCAACAGAAAATAGAACAGATTCAGAAGGAAATATTGCTGGCGACGGCCTCTCAAGGCGTGGCGCTGGCAAGTGGTGACGATATGTTGCTGTCAGCGCAGGAGAATCTGACGCTGATCGCCGGTAAACAACTGGATCTGGGTGCGCAAAAGGACTTCACACTGGCAGCAGGAAAACAAATTAGCCTCTGGAGCCAGAGGGGGGCTAAATGGTTCGCATCGCAGGGGGATATTGATATTCAGGCGCAGAGCGGAAATATTACCACCTGGTCAACGCAGGACACGTATATTTCGAGTGGTAAGAGACTGGTAATAACGGCACAGGATGAGCTGACGCTGATATGCGGGGGCGGATATATCAAAATCAAAGGAGGGAATGTTGAAATTGGCGGTCCTGGAAAGTTGCTGATAAAAAACACCGGTATTAAGAAAGCAGGTTCGGGTAGTATGCAGGCAGTAATGAAGTCGTTTGAGTCGGGAAGTTTTGATGAGAAGTTTATTATTACTCATCCGGTTTCTGGAAAGGCTCTGGCAAATCAGAAATATGAGATTCACTTGCCGGACGGAAACGTAATGTCTGGCATGACGAATGCGATGGGACATTCTTCGCTTATAAATTCACAGACAATTGATATGCTGAAAATTATCCTGAAAAAATAACAGGAAGAAGAATGTACCACATAAATTAACTATGTGGTTTCTCCAGCCGCTGTTAAGTGGTGTTCCGGGAATAGAGCGCGTAAGGATGACTATTTATTACGCCCAGGAGGCTCTATTCGGTAAGTTCAATTATATAGTGAAGCAGGGGGGGGGCTTGATTATAAAAAACACACGGGCTGATTGTATAGCGAGGACCGTTATTAAATTGTCCAATTACACATTATGAATTTTTTTAGATAACGAAGCAGATATGTCAGTCATAATTCTGGTTATGCTTGTCCCCTTATTCGCTTGCAACCTCGAAATAAATAGATGGAATGAAGACTCTTTTGAATAAATAACTGGGGTAAGAATATGATAAATAAATTAATCGTATTATTTTTGGAACTAGTGTTGTTAAGCTGTTCTCTTTTTTCATTAAGCGGTTGCGTTACTGAAGGGGCCGCATTCGGTCTGGGGGCAGGGAGCCTGCATGAAACGGTAATGACAGAAAAAGACAAAAATGCACCGTCACCGGTATATGGTCTGCCGCAGGTGATCTACCGGATAGATAATAATCGTTATTTTACATTGGAGAATTATACCCGCTGCGAGAATGGGCAAACGTTTTATAATAACAAAGAAAAAGATATTCATGTCAAAGTATTGGACGGTTCAGGATACCTGTTTAAAGGCCGTTTATTCTGGTTGTCCATACGTGATGATTATCTGGCATTTCCAGCAACAATAGATACAAATCATGCAGCTTGTATGGGAGCAGATAAAGGTTGTATGAATGCCGTCATTGTCACAACTGATGGTGGAAAAACACTCTACGGCGTTGAATATGGCAGCCATACTCAGGATCCAACAGGTGATACAAAAGATTATGATATGTTAGTCATGGATGAGGGATTTTATTTGATTGTATATCATTCTTCTAAACGATCGCCAACGAATGCTTATGCCCTAAAATGGACATTTTACCCAAATGCAGAGTCTGCCAAAAAAATAGGCTATCCCGGAGTGACTGGACCAGTTTATCAACCAGAACTTTCTATAGATGTATCTCAAATTCTTCAGGAAAAAATGCAATGCGACCGACGATTAGAACCCGTAAAATTTTCAGGGATAGTCTCTCATGAATAATAAATCCTCACCAACCAGAAAAGTAGAGGTGCATACAACCGATAATGGCACGCCATTTTCCTACTCAATGACTTCCCATAAAAATATAAAAGTGAAAGCGGAAGTTCAACCGCCATTGCAGTTGCCTGGATTAATTATATTCGTACATGGAGTTAATTCAGAAGGCGAATGGTATAAAGAGGCTGAAGTATCATTATGTAATGGTTTGAATAATCGACTTGGGTTATCTGACAAAGATACTGTACATCAATTGCAAGCTAACGAATACGCAGATGCTCACTGGAACAAAGATGGCACCAAATGGATTGTTCCTGCCAGGAAAATTATCAAAGAAAACCGCTCCCCAGTTATCCGCTTCTACTGGGGTTATCGTGCTGCTAATAACGAAACCGATAGATACGCCATTCCGTTAAAAAACAAGAAAGGTGATAATTACTATGATCTTTCTCCCGAAGAGCGCAAAACGAAAGGCCCATGGTTCTGGGGCGGCGGGCCGTTCCAGAACGGCTGTAATCAATTGGTCAGCCTGTGGAGTGAGAAGGGATTTGACAACTGGCCGAATGTGCTGGGTATGCCGATCCCCTTCAGCACTCAATTGATTAATGGTGAGCGTGATCGCCTGCTGACCGCGGCGCCGCCGCGCCACTATTATGCGCACGCCGCCGGGCGTCTGGCGGACCTGATAAAAACCATCCGCAGTAAATATCCTGAAGACACAGTTACGGTGCTGTCACACAGCCAGGGGACAATGGTTGCGCTGGCGGCAGCAGCCATTGAGGCACCGGATGCGCTGTTCGTCATGAATTCACCTTATGCGCTGGAAAACGAACTCACCACCTATATTTCCTATCCGGTGAAAGAGATCATCAGTAGGGAAGCCCGGGAGGCTACGTTTGCCGATATCGTTAGAAAGGTTGCGGAAAACAAAACCCGCCTTGCGCAGCAGGGCTACGATCGCCTGTTGGCAGGCGTCAGCAGCGATGGCGAAAGCTGGACGCCGGAAGGGAAAACCCACGCTGGACTGCCGGAGCGCGATAACCACGGTACCACGTGGATTTACTGTAATCCGCATGACCGGGTGATGGGCTCGGCTCCGCTGCGAAGTATTGGCTGGCAGGGGTTACCTAATACAAAAGAAAGTGATTATAGTGAATCCCATTCTTTATTTAAGCTGGCAGGCGACACACTTTATGTCCGTATGCTGGGGCGTAATACACCGTGTGGAAATGCACCGGATACACAAACCCATTTCAGTAATCTTGGGGATGGTAAGCCATTCTGGGACAGTACGACCACGGTGCTTCAGAAGATGACCTGGCTGGAACCAGACAAAGGACAAATGCTGACGGTTAATGCGCCGCAGGTACCAGAACCACTGACTTCTGAGGAACTGAAAAATTTTGACCAGGATTATGCCAGCACTGAAAAGCAAACTGGCTCAATAGGATACGGCTACGGACAGATTAACCCGACGACGAAAAGACCCGTTGACATAGACTACCGTTATTACATTTCACTATACGGTTATTTTGACCAGAAGATGGTGCCTAAAACACCTTCCTCCTGGTATCAACCTGGGCCGGGATCGAAAGAGGATCGGGTGAAATATGAAAAACAGTCGAGAACTGAAATGCTGGAAGATATAAGGACCTATGTTCAGCGCCCGACCGATCACAGTACCCTGCCAATGAATGAACATTTTATGAGTCGAGTTGTGGCCTATGATCTACCGCTAGGGTATTGCTGGCATTCATGGGATCGGGCAAGCCTGGCAGAATTGCGCAGGCAGGCGGACTGGTTGGAAAGTGATGATTATTATTTCACAGGCGAACTGAATAAGCCGGATATTCCCCCGGCAATCCGGCAGGATGTGGCAGAAGATGCGGTGAAGAGAAAGGCCGAAGAAATAGCCCGATGTATCGGGAAGAAATGAAAAATTATCATCGCTGAAAGTAGTTACTGTATTTACCAGCAATGGAATTAATCACATACATATTCTATGACTTAAAGTTTATTAGCTGAACGTCGTTGTGTGAGACATTTTATTGCCTGATATGTCAATCGATAACTTTAATTATGAAGGTTTTTACGGTTGGTAATTATTGCATTAATGTTTCATGGGTTTTTTGGTATGAACGCAGGGCTCATGAGTGAAAATAAATATTAGGAACAGTTAGTAATAGGTGGTAAATATGGCTAGACGTGTTGTTGTTATCAATGATGTCACTTCTCATGGCGGAAGAGTTATTTCAGCATCGTCCACTTTTAATATTGAAGGAAAAAACGCGATGTTGCTGAATGACCAGGTGTATTGCCCGGAGCACGGCGCTAACCCGATAGTGGAATGTGATATGAGTTATGAGGAAAACGGCAGGGGAATCGTGGTGCATGGCTGTAAGAGTGCCTGTGGTTCTGTGGTCTACGCTAGTTTGCCGGATGTGGAGATAGGTTGATGGGCTGGTCATTACCAGAGGTTCCCGCGAGGCCTGATGCACAACCCTGGTCACCCTGGATATGCCTGTCAATTACTTTCGCCGGTGTATTTATCGCGTTAGTGCGGGTGGTACTGTATTCACCCTCCGGTGATTTACCAACGCTTGCAAGCGGTTACTGGCTACCACTGACCGGATATACTTTGGTGGGTGTTACTGTTGCCGTAACCTTTTATTTGTTATGGTGGGAAATACAGACTTTCCGCGTCCGTAACTGGAATAACTGGCGACGAAATATGCATCTGGCATGGCGGCATCAAGCACACCTGCATTTATGCGTGACCAGATGTGTGGTATTAACCGCAGACCCACAATTGCTTTCTCGACTGGCGGGTGTTATGCCTGAAAACAGTGACGAAACTCCTTTATTAACATTGCTTCCTGAGGAAAATTTAATTCCTGGTATTTCACGCTTTGAACAACTTTGTCGTTTGTTAATAAACCAGATTAAAACAATACTTTTCCAGTCCTGTCCTTCAGGTCCGTTAACGGTGGTAATACAGACATCTGCTCCTGATAAAGAACAGGAGCTCCAGTATTTTTCCCTTCTCTGGGAAGATGAAGAATTACCATGGATGCCAGATATTCATGCCTTACCCAGTTCGTCAATTTTTAATAACTGGAATAAATTCCTGTCTACTGCTCGTTATCCACTACTGGTGCTGGCGCTGCATTACCGCCAGCCAGAAGAAAACTTACCGGAATTTGCCTGTGCGTTGCTGCTGTTGCCCGATGCGATGCTGAAATCGTCAGAACAGCGCGATGCGGTGCGAGTATTTCGCGCCATGCCGCTGAATACTGATGCATTGCCCCGTGAATTGACGGAATTACGTGATATGGCGCAGCAGCCTCCCGGGGTAAAACATCTGGTCTGGCACAGTGGGTTATCTGCGCCGTCCGCGCAGGCGCTGGGGCGGGTGGTTAATGAGTTACCTTTGCCCCTGCAGACTGATATCGCCGCCGGTGGTATTGTCGATTTTGCGAAAATCAGCGCTAACTACGGGCCTCTGGCCGGATGGCTGATGGTGGCTGCGGCAGCAGAGATGGTCAGTTACGGTCCGGGGAGCCACTGGCTGCTACAGGCGGATGGCAAACAGGCCAGTGCGATGGTTGTCGGCAACAGTCTGCCGGTTACCCATGATGAAGATGTAAGATTGGCTCCGTTACCTTATCCGGCTGGGTCGCTCAGCCTTGCGGTATTGCTCAATATTGCGGTTTTTGGAGCAACTGCCCGTTTTTTCCCGGACTGGCTGTTTTCCTGGTACGGCGTGTTCAGCGTGCTGCTGTCGCTGGCCGTGTCTCTGCCCGGCGCTGTTTTCCTGCTGCGCCGTGCCCTCACTGCTCTGCAACGCCCCCATTTTATTCAGGCAGCCGGACTTGCCCGCAAGGAATAATCCAATATGAAAAGGTTTTTATACATCCCGGGAGCGGGTCTCTGTGTCCTGGTTGTTTTGTTGGCTCTGTTGTTTATTCTGGCCCAGACAACTCATCTTTTTTTTGAATGGACGGGTGAACGCGTATTCTGGATTTCGCTGCTGGGTACGGTTTTTCTGACCAGTTCGTTAAGCGTGCTTATTTTTTTCCTTATCCCTTTCCAGAAAAACGACATCCCGTTGACGCCGCATGACCCTCGCCTGACAGGCGAGGTGGCCGGGGCAGAGGAACGAAATGTACCTCTTTCTTCACTAAGACAATATCTCCGCCGCCGCTATACCCGTTTCTGGCGCCACAAAGTCCGCCTGCTGCTGGTGGCCGGTGAACCCGCGCACATTGCCGCCATCGCCCCCGGTCTGGCGGAAAAGCAGTGGCTCGAAGGCCACCGCACGGTGCTGATTTACGGCGGCACTCTGTCATCGGCGCCGGATACTGAACGCCTGA
>NZ_BCZK01000032.1 GCF_001598695.1 Klebsiella oxytoca NBRC 105695
CCAGGCGTTCAGTATCCGGCGCCGATGACAGAGTGCCGCCGTAAATCAGCACCGTGCGGTGGCCTTCGAGCCACTGCTTTTCCGCCAGACCGGGGGCGATGGCGGCAATGTGCGCGGGTTCACCGGCCACCAGCAGCAGGCGGACTTTGTGGCGCCAGAAACGGGTATAGCGGCGGCGGAGATGGGTGGCTATTTCTTTCGATAGCATCGGGCGTTTCAACGCCAGCGTCTTTGCTGATGTACTCTGTCCAGCCGCTGATGAACGCCTGGCTCGACTGATGATCCAAAGATGTATCGCCAGAAAAACCAGAGATACGACACATACCAGCACAATCCAGAGAAGACCGCACACCAGCAGAATCGGATAGATAACCGACCATTTTGCAGCATGGTCACCTATGAAAAACCAGTACGCCAGTCCCCCCAGTAAAATAAGGAACGTGATCGCCACGGCTGTAAGTACCACCGTGAACGCAGCAGAAATAGTTTCTTTCTGATTTTTATCTGTTTTCATGAGGTTTAACAATTCCAAGCGCCAGGGGGTGTAAAGGATCAGTGGCTATCCAGCCGCAGGGTTGCGACTGGCTTTGTGCGAAAATGGCAGCAAGTGATATCACGACAAGAGCCTCAAGTTTTCCCGTATTACCCCAAAAATTGTCCTGCAAATGATGAGTAACGTTCCAGCCGCTGCCTGCCAGTTCAGATTGTTGCGGGTGAGAAAAAAGAATGCAGGCGTCAGGTGCTGAGTCAAGTTCACTTTGCTTCTGTGCTCGTTCACAGACATCCTTCAAATATTCCGTTGCCGATGGGGAAAAATATTCCCCCTGTGAGAGCAATACAGCCCCCTCAGCACTCACAAGCCACAGGGCAGCGGCTTCTCCGGCAGGCAGCAAATCCTCTGCCGAGGGGACTTCAGACTGGCACCCAGCCACCAGAATTTGCGTGCCATCGCCCTCTGAATCCAGAAAGGCTGCAATATCTGACAGTGAACGTTCTCCCTTCCACATAATCGGTAATTCAGGCAGCACAATGCCTGGAAAAGAGTCCTTTATCTGTGCAACAAACGCCTGCCATACGCTCTCGCTCCCCTGCCAGTAAAAGCGCTGCGGCGAGAGCAATTTTTTGCCTTCGCGCTGCCGTTTCCACTGTAGTACCAGCATACGAGCCAGTTGATTTTCACGTTCCGTCGCATCGGAAGAAAAAGAACGCGCCACACGCAGCGCTTTACCGTTTGCCTCCTGACGTTCTGCTGGCGCTTTTTGCTTACGCTTAAGCAAACGCAACCAGTCCATCATCTCCGCCCCGGCAGGGCCAATCAGCACCACATCCTCCAGGGAAAACTGCCGACGATGCTGATACCACCAGTGACTTTGTACCTGTGCCACCTCCGCTTTCCAGGTGGATGAGTGGTGAATTGAAAACCGGTAATACAGCAGAGAAAGAAGCCAGAAAAGCCCCATGACGGTTAACGTGAAAAGCATCGCGGCAAAAACGATCCCGGAGCTTGCATCTGTTCCCCGTAATAACGCACTCGCAGCGCCGACCGCCGGGACCAGTAATGCTCCGGCCCCCAGCCAGCGTTTTGCCGCAGGCGGTTTAGCGGTGCGATAATCAGGAAAATCAGGTAGCGGTCTCACTGTGCAATACCGCAGTCGGGAAAAGAACTCACCAGCGTACAGCCACAGGCGCAGCGGTGTCCGTGAAGAGCGACGGGCTGACCATCCACTTTTGACAGCGAACTGCCTTCAATAATCGTGGTCATACCATGCTTATTGCATTTTACCGGATCGCCTTTAGTGGCAATGCCTTTTCCAAAACACAGATAATGTCCGGCCAGAACTTTACCGCCATACTCCCGCAGGTTATCGCCTTCGCGTATTACCTGTTTCATATTTATTCCTTGTATTATTTACACAGGCATCCGTATATCAGAACGCCATTTCGTTATGGCCACAGTGAGGCTATCGCCGCTTTCGTACTGGCCAGTTTTTCCGCTTCCCGCGATTGTTGCTGCCAGGCGATTAATTCCGCTGGCTCGTTTGTCAGCGCAGGTTGAAGGGGAAGATCGGACAACATGGTAAGGGGAATATCCGCAGAGCTGTTTACCACGGATATTTTTTGTTTTATTTCAGGCGGGGAGTTTTCACCCATAATAGCCCCTCCTTTCTCAGCTCGCTCGATAATAAAATCAACGCCAGGAACCGTATCTTTAAATCTCCCCTCAATAAAGCGCCCGTATTTCACAAGAGGTGTAATATTTTTACTCATCAGCTCACCGAAATAGATCATCCGGTATAAAAAGTAACTTCCCCACGGTTCCCTGGCATCAAGCGTCGCCTGCATAAACCAGGCCCTGGAATCATGAACCTGATCGTCAAATAATGCTCTGACCAGCCCTCCGGGTTGTTGCTCGTTGCTGCTTTCCCCCTGAGGAGGAAAGAGCATTGAATATTTTTCATTGGCCTCTTTTTTTATCTTTATATATTCGCCACTTACATCATCATCGCTGAAGGTATAAACCAGGTTACTCAGTTTATCCATTCCCTTATATATCCAGTTTCCGGTTACGGCACGCTGTTTTAGCTGATAGTCCTCGCGAAATTCTTCCGCAGCCTGGCGCAACTGCGTCTGCCCCAACGCGGGATCAAAATCTTTCGGCCCCGGCGGATAGGGGATATAGGTATCTTTTTCAGCAGACTCCTGCATTTTACGCCGTGTTTTCTCTACTTTCCGTTGTTTTATATCGCGCACCTGTTCGGAAGCCTCTCTTATTTTGGGGTCGCTGTCTTTATCCATGCCGTTTGCGGCTGCATCAATATAAAACCGCTGTTTTGTATAGTTGCCACTCGCATAGCGACCGATACGCCAGGCGGTTATCCAGGTGATTTGAACTTCCAGCGCGGTAATAACGTTGACTGATGCACGTACAGGTTCGTATCTGGCAGCATTCTCATCATTTATTTTTTCCAGAGATGAGGGAAGGTTTAATGTTAATTCACGCCAGGCGTTGAAACTATTTATCAATGTATCAGCAACCATAAATTCTGAAATTAAGTTACCTGGCATAACACGCCAATTATCTGAAGATATTGTTGAGGGAAGTGAATCTTCAGGAACTTTCAGAGGAGCACCAGCATCAAATGCTGTAGCATATAAATCATGCAAGGCAATCTGCGATAATAAATAGCCGTCGTCATCCGCCGTTGCTTTCCCCTGTTCACCGGGCATATAACCACCACCAATATCCGAATGCATACCGGGATACACCATCTCTCTGGCATAGGACGGATAGATTCCGTCATGGCGGCAAATCGAATCCAGAGGAAAACAGAGCCGCTGCTCGTGGGCAGAAACCAGATGCACGCAATTTTTAATCAGGCCGTTATCGGGCAGCTCCATTGCATTATCGGCCCAGCCCATATGTCCTTCCGCAAGAGGGGCGATATGCGCCACGCCAACAGAGGCCACCGTATCCAGCAATCCCAGAAATTCGACGCTCAGCGGCACCTTCCAGTTAGCGCCTTCCAGCGTCAGACAGAGATCCGGCTTCGTTCCTTTTCTGAAAGAATTGGGCAGCAGTTCAACCAGCCAGTTGACAAAAGCCCTTGCCGCCGCCGCTCCGCGTGAAAAACCGTATACATACAGCTTAATCCCCAGCAGTTTCGGTTTACCGGGTTCAGGCTGATTCAGCGCCAGCTTCAGGTCGGGTTCCAGATCTTTTAAAAGCCGCCGGAATACTATTTGACGTCGGTATTGACCTGAAGTCCCGAAATCTTCTGTACGAGAGGTCATGTCTTTCACCGCTTTCCAGCTTTCATTATCGGATAAAGCAGGTTTGCCCAGCGTGCGTCTTAAGGCATCGATAATGCGAATAAGCGCCCAGTTAATTCGTTCTTCGCCATAGGTGGCAAAGGCCATGCCGGGCGTGCTGTAATTCAGATCCGACACTTCCGGAAAGGGGGTGCCGACGCCAGGGATGTAGTACTTGTAATATTTATTACCCGACGTCCCTTCCATATCCACCAGTTCCCCGGCATGTCCCTGGACGCCACCGGCGTAACCCTGGCCAATGGTTGCGCGAAAAAGACGGGCAATATTGGTGGGATGTTTAGGAACGTCGATATAAAGATCGTTGTTCAGATTATTACCGGTCCCGTCGAAAAACAGGCTGATATGCAGCGTCTTACAGCACGGCGGTTCCACCAGTCGACCCGCCGCCTGGCAAAGTTCATTGCGGTAAGCCAGTTCATGGCTGTCCTGCTGCTTACAGTTTTGTCCGACTAGCGCCGCTTGTGTGGGTAATCGTCCGTTACCTGGAAACTGCGGAGGATACCAGACTACATCAGGTTTCATTGTGGACATATTTGGGGTTCCTCCATTTTGATCGGATCTTTAATCGGATAATTTGGGTTACCGTAGTCGTAGCAGCTGGTGGTGACTTTTATTTGATCGCAGGGTAAAAAGTGGATCTTTATTCCGCAGGTTTTTTGTCCGGAATAATCGGGAACAGGGACTATTTTTGTATGCACTTTATTCAGTGCCTTAATTTTCTTATACCACTCTTCCTTTTTATCGGAATATGCTTGCCATACTTGGTAAGAGGCTTTCGTATCAGGACGTTTCGGCTCAGGGATTTCAGGTACATCATCGGCAAAAGCCACACCCGTTTCCCACTCAACTTTCACCCTCATCCCCGGTTTCCATTTCGTCGGCACGCCGTAACAGCAGCCACCGCCGCCCCCCTGCCAGGGGCCGATAATATCCAGCCCTGACTGCCCGTCTACGCTGAAATAGTTTATCGCCCAGTGGGTATGGTTAACCGCTTCTATGGTGCCGCTACCGCCACTGATGCTCTCCTCTTTCGCGGGTCGATCGCAACCTGTCAGCAATATCGCCACAGTGATAAAAACAAGGCGTGTCAGCCATCGGCCCAGTGCTGGAAATT
>NZ_BCZK01000033.1 GCF_001598695.1 Klebsiella oxytoca NBRC 105695
TCTGCAGCCGCGTCTGGCGCTGCTCTCCCGGAGCCACCAGAACCGGATTTACCAGGATATGTCGGTGCCGGATATCGTGGAGCATATCCTGCGCACCCGCCACGGCATGCGCGGGGAGGACTTTATCTTCACGCTGGCGCAGGCGTACCCGCGTCGCGAGCAGGTGATGCAGTACGGCGAGGACGACCTGCGCTTTATCACTCGCCTGCTGAGTGAGGTGGGTATCTGGTTCCGCTTCACCGCCGACACCCGGCTGAACATCGACGTGGTGGAGTTTTACGACGACCAGCGGCACGACGGGCAGGGGCTGGTTCTGCCGTCGGTGCCGCCCTCCGGCCAGCACGACAGCGGGATGGAATCCGTGTGGGCGCTGAAAAGCCGGCATCGCGTGGTGCCGCAGTCGGTGTTCACCCGGGACTATAACTACCGCAACGCGCCGGCGGAGATGAGCCTCAGCATCGATGTCAGCCGGGGCGACAGCACCACTTATGGCGAGGCGTACCACTGGGGGGATAACTACCTGACGCCGGGCGACAGCCATCCGCGCGACCCGGCGGCGGAGAGCGGGGCGTTTTATGCCCGCCTGCGTCACGAGCGCTACCTGAACGACCAGACCCGGCTGAGCGGAAAGAGCAGCTGCGCGACGCTCGCCCCCGGTCAGGAACTGAAGGTGAGCGGCGGCGAAGAGGTCACCGGCACCTTCCGGGAGGGGGTGATGATAACCCACCTCCACAGCCGCGCCCGGCGCGACCGCAGTTTTGAGGTGGCCTTCCACGCCATCCCGTATTCGGAAGATTACGGCTTCCGCCCGGCCACTATCGCCAGGCCGGTGATGGCCGGGACGCTGCCGGCGCGGGTCACCAGCACGAAAAGCAGTGATATCTACGGCCATATCGACCGCGACGGGCGTTACAGGGTCAACCTGCTGTTCGACCGCGACCACTGGCAGCCGGGAGAAGAGAGTCTGTGGGTACGCCAGGCGCGCCCGTATGCCGGTGACACGTACGGCCTGCATCTGCCCCTGCTGGCGGGCACCGAGGTGGCCATCGCCTTTGAGCAGGGCGACCCGGACCGGCCGTATATAGCCGGTGTCCTGCACGACTCGGCGCACCCGGACCCTGTCACCATCCGGAACTATAAACGTAACGTGCTGCGCACGCCGGCGAACAACAAAATCCGCCTCGACGACGCGCGGGGAAAAGAGCACATCAAGGTCAGCACGGAGTACGGCGGCAAGAGCCAGCTGAACCTGGGGCATCTGGTGGACGGCGGAAAACAGCCGCGCGGGGAGGGATTCGAGCTGCGTACCGACAGCTACGGAGCGATACGGGCCGGGAAAGGGATATTCATCACCGCTGATGCACAGATGAAAGCGCAGGGGCAGCAGCTGGCGATGGAGCCTGCAACCAGCCTGTTGAGGGGGGCGCAAAACCTTATTGCCGGTTGGGGGAGTGTGACGCAAACGCACCGTAATTTCTCACCAGATATGGATACGTTAAAGCAGTTTGTTGAAAAGGCGGACCAGATAAAGAAACCGGTATTGTTGATGGAAGCACCGGAGGGGATAGGGAGCGTTACGCCAGAAAGCATTCTTCTGCACAGTGGCAACGGTTTGTATATGCAGAGTATTGGAGAAGTCAGTATTGCCAGCGAGCAGAGGCTTGCAGTGAATGCCAGCCAGGCGATATCGTTACTTTCCCGCCAGGAAGGTGTTCGTCTGGTATCTGCAAAAGGCCCGCTGAATATCGAATCTCATAGCGATATTCTCTCATTAACGTCTCTTCAGGATGTTACCGTACAGTCCACACAGGGACATCTTCAGCTTACGGCGAAGAATGGTATCACTATTGGGTGTGGCGGCGCTTACATTCGCTTGACTCCGCAGGGAGAAATTGAAATTCATGGACCTGGCCTGTTAAGTCTGAAAGGACAACATAATTTGCAGGGGCCAGCCAGCGAAGATTTTCAGTTGCCCGATCTGCCTTCATCAGTATGTAAAGAATGCCTCAAACGGGCTCAGGAACTGGCTCAGGGTTTTGTGCCGAGGGACGCGTAAATGGACAACATAAAGATCTGGCTGGATAAAATCCAGCTGACGTGTCAGCAGATTGGTCACAATTATGTCGATATGATTATCGATCAGTGCGGCGTGAATTTCTCCGTCATTCCGGCTCTTTCCGGGTTTTCTCCGGCAATAAAATGGCAGTCCCTCTACCAGGGATTGCCGGAGAATATTTACCCGGACGATGCGCCTTTGCTGGTACGTATTGAGCTGGAAGATGCTCAGCAGGTGCAGTGGTTATATGCATTGGCTCGTGAAGCTGTGGCAACAGCGCCTTTACTGGTGCTGGGGTCATCCTGGCGGTTCGAAGTTTTGGCTGAATGGTTGATCCGTTGCATTGATGCGCAGCATGAGGGGCGTGCAGGGATATTTCGCTTCTGGGATACGCGTATATTTTCGTATCTTTTTACCCATGTTCTTAGTGATGAACAGCAAAGTCAGCTCCACAGACCGACATTATTCTGGAGCTGGCTGGATCGCGACGAAGCACCTGTTTTGCTGGAAGGCAATGGGGCGGCATTAGGTGAAGAGGAATTGAGTGAGCAAATCATATTTACTGATAATCAGTTTGAAAGTCTGATGTGTCTGTGTGATGCAAAACAATTATTGGTTTATCAGCCATTACCGAAGAACCTTTTTATGAACAGAGAAAGTGAATTTTCTGCTTGCTTTAAGGCTATGCTGGCTGCGACAAAAGAAGGTGTGCTTTTCGAAGATAAACGTAATGAGTGGGTGGCTGAGTATATTCTTAAAAATAAAATTTATTCTGATGAATGCGGTTCTGGTGTCAATAATCTATAAAGTCATCAGGAGTGGTATTTTCAATAGGGATAATAGCTACTTACATCGGAGGGGTTATGTATTTGGATAGTGATACAAAAGTTATTATCTCTGGAGCGGTAATATTACTGGTTGGAATCATTGTCTGGAAAAAACAAAGCTTTTTTATTGCTCTGGTGTTTTGTGTTTTGTGTTTTGTGTTTTGTGTTTTGTGTTTTGTGTTTTGTGTTTTGTGTTTTGTGTTTTGTGTTTTGTGTTTTGTGTTTTGTGTTTTGTGTTTTGTGTTTTGTGTTTTGTGTTTTGTGTTTTGTGTTTTGTGTTTTGTTTATCAAAGCGTCTATGATGTTTTTAGCGATAGTTATGCTATTATCCTGGGGAGAGCCGGAAAATTCTTTTTATTTTATATTTCCTGTTATTAGTGTTTTTACCGCTGTGTTTTTTCCTGATAAGCGTTGGCCAAAACATACCGGACACATATACAGATGTTCATCATGCATGAATTTTGTTAACTATAAATTCGATAAATGTTCCCATTGTGGCTCTGACATGGATTCAAAAAATATTTGAAAAAAAAGACCAAACAATATTTGGAAAAAAAAGACCAAACAATATTTGGAAAAAAAAGACCAAACAATAAGCGGCTATTAGATGACGGTTGAATCTAATGATAACCCTGTTTATCCGGTTAAAATAAGGGAACCTGAGATATGTCTATAATAAAGTCTGATTTAGGCTGGTATCCACCGCAGGGACGATGGCTGACACGCTTTGTTTTTATCGCTGCGGCGATATTGCTGGTTGGTTGTGACAGGCCTGCCAGAGAAAAGAATGTTAGCGGCGGCAGCGGTACCATAGAAGCGGTTAACCATACCCACTGGGCGATAAACCATTTCAGCGTAGATGGGCAGTCAGGGCTGGATATTATCGGCCCCTGGCAGGGGGGCGGCGGTGGCTGCTGTTACGGTGTGCCAACGAAATGGAAACCGGGGATGAGGGTGAAAGTTGAGTGGGAAACCGGTGTGGGAGGGTCTAAAGGTTTTCCTGGATTTGCTAATACAGATAAGTACTTAGAATGGGAAAAAAAAATCAAAGCTCAAAACCGGAAACATAGCCAGACAGTATCGGTTCCTGACTATACCGGGCAAAAAACCTGCGGAATAAAGGTTCACTTTTTACCCTGCGATCAAATAAAAGTCACCACCAGCTGCTACGACTACGGCAACCC
>NZ_BCZK01000034.1 GCF_001598695.1 Klebsiella oxytoca NBRC 105695
CCGCCCTGCGCAAGCTGCGCCGCAGCCGTCCGCTGGACGGCATCGTGCTGGCGCTTGATGAGGCGCAGGCGACCAGCGCTAGCCTGGATAACCATCTTCGCACCCTCGAGCAGGTCGGGGAGGCCCTGCGCTGGCAGCCGCCGGTGTACCTGTGGCAGGTGACTGACAGCGCCTGGCCGCAGGATACCCGCATCAGTCAGACGGTGGGGGCGCTGTTCCCGCCCGGCGCCACGCCGGAGGGGGTGGCGCAACAACTCCGCGCCATTCTGCCGTCCCTGGGGGAAAGGGGAATGCAGCAGCTGTGCGCCGACCCGGCCCATGATTATCTGCTGCGCCTGGGGCGCACGCTTGAGGGGAGCGGCATTGCCCGCTGGCGTACGCTGCTGACGCCCTGGCTGACGGAGCGCCTGCAGCGCGTTCCGCTGCGCGGCCTGATGTTCAGCCCGCCGCTGGCGCCGGACACGACCGCCGGGGAGGCGCCACATCCTCACCGCTGGTCCGCTCCGGCGGTCTGGCAGGGAGTGACGGCGGACTGCGCTCAGGCGCGGGGCGTGCGGGCCGGTCTGCCCTGGCAGCGCGCATCGGGGGTTATCGCCCTGTCGCTGATGGCCCTGTGGGGGGCGGGCAGCCTGGTCTCCTTCGCCGTTAACCGCCAGCATATTGTCAGCGCGGCGCAGCTGCTGGTGAGCTCTCCCGCGGTGAATGATGAACAGCTGATGGCGCTGCAGGCGCTGCGTAACGATATCGGACGGTTACAGCATCAGCAGGCGCACGGCGCGCCCTGGTATCAGCGCTTCGGGCTGGACCATAACGCCCCGCTGCTGGCGGCCCTGATGCCGTGGTACGGGCAGGCGAATAACCGGCTGATACGCGATGCGGCGGCGCAGGCGCTCACAAAGCAGCTGAACGCGCTGGCAGACCTGCCGCCGCGCAGTCCGCTGCGCGAGAAACGGGCGAAGCGGGGCTACGACCAGCTGAAGGCGTACCTGATGATGGCGCACCCGGAGAAGGCGGACGCCGCGTTTTTTGCGCAGGTGATGAAAACCGCCGAACCGTCCCGTCCGGGGTTGTCCCCGGCGCTGTGGCAGGAGATGGCGCCGGATTTGCACACCTTTTACATGCAGAGCCTGCCCGCGCTGCCGTCCTGGAAAATCACGCCGGATGCGGCGCTGGTGGCGCAGGTGCGCAGGGTGCTGCTGGAGCAGGCAGGCCAGCGCAACGCCGAAAGCACGCTCTATGAGAACATGCTGACGGCCGTCCGGCGCAACTATGCCGATATGACGCTTGAGGACATGACGCCGCAGACCGACGCCCGCCGTCTGTTCAGCACGGGCGAGGTGGTGCCGGGAATGTTCACCCGCCAGGCGTGGGAAGGCGGGATTCAGGACGCCATCGACGCCGCCGTGGCCTCGCGGCGCGATGAAATCGACTGGGTGCTGAGCGACAACCGTAACACCGTGTCCACGGATGTCTCCCCGGAGGCGCTGAAACAGCGGCTGACGAACCGCTACTTTACCGATTTTGCCGGAGCGTGGCTGAACTTCCTTAACAGCATCCGGCTGAATCCGGCGCACAACATTACCGATGTCACCGACCAGCTCACCCTGACCGGCGATGTCCGCCAGTCGCCGCTGATTGCGCTGATGAACACTCTGGCCTGGCAGGGGCAGACCGGAGAGCAGGGGGAGGCTCTCTCTGATTTCCTGGTGAGGACGGCGAAAAATCTGCCGGGTAAGGATAAAAAGCCGGTCATTGACCAGCAGGCAGCCGGTCCTCGCGGCCCGCTGGACAGCACCTTCGGCCCGCTGCTGACCCTGACGGGCCAAAACAGCGCGCAGAAGGTGATGGCTGCCGACAGCTCGCTCAGCTTACAGACCTGGCTCACCCGCATCACCCGCGTGCGCCTGAAACTTCAGCAGGTGGCGAACGCCGCCGACCCGCAGGCGATGATGCAGCAGCTGGCGCAGACGGTGTTCCGGGGCCGGAGCGTGGAGCTGACCGACACGCAGGAGTACGGCACCCTGGTGGCGGCCAGCCTCGGTGAGGCGTGGCGCGGTTTCGGGCAGACGATGTTTGTTCAGCCGCTGACTCAGGCCCGGGAGGCGGTACTGCAGCCGTCGGCGGCCAGCCTGAACGAGGCGTGGCAGCGCTCCGTGGTCGCGAACTGGAATGCGGCGTTTCAGGGGCGCTATCCCTTTGCGGCCGGGAAGAGCGACGCTTCGCTGCCGATGCTGGCGGCGTTTATCCGCCGCGATACCGGACGTATTGACCGTTTTCTCAGTACGGAGCTGGGCGGGGTGCTGCGCCGGGAGGGCAGCGACTGGGTGGCGGACAGCACCCGCAGCCAGGGGCTGGCCTTCAGCCCGGCCTTTCTGAACGCGGTGAACCAGCTCAGCCAGCTGTCCGATATTCTGTTCACCGACGGCAGCCAGGGCATCAGCTTTGAAATGCAGGGGGTGGCGATGCGGGAAGTGGTGGAAACAGCGCTGACGCTTGACGGGCAGACGCTGCACTATTTTAACCAGCTGGCCGACTGGCAGCGCTTCCGCTGGCCGGGGGTGATGAATAAACCGGGGGCGATGCTGACCTGGACGTCAACGACGGCGGGAAGCCGTCTGTATGCAAACCACAGCGGCCCGTGGGGCGTCATCCGGATGCTGGAGCCGATGGCGCGGCAGAAAGCGGGGGACGGGCTGTACCGGCTGACC
>NZ_BCZK01000035.1 GCF_001598695.1 Klebsiella oxytoca NBRC 105695
TCTTCTCAAATCCGCCAAAACATCTTCGGCGTTGTAAGGTTAAGCCTCACGGTTCATTAGTACCGGTTAGCTCAACGCATCGCTGCGCTTACACACCCGGCCTATCAACGTCGTCGTCTTCAACGTTCCTTCAGGACCCTTAAAGGGTCAGGGAGAACTCATCTCGGGGCAAGTTTCGTGCTTAGATGCTTTCAGCACTTATCTCTTCCGCATTTAGCTACCGGGCAATGCCATTGGCATGACAACCCGAACACCAGTGATGCGTCCACTCCGGTCCTCTCGTACTAGGAGCAGCCCCCCTCAATTCTCCAGCGCCCACGGCAGATAGGGACCGAACTGTCTCACGACGTTCTAAACCCAGCTCGCGTACCACTTTAAATGGCGAACAGCCATACCCTTGGGACCTACTTCAGCCCCAGGATGTGATGAGCCGACATCGAGGTGCCAAACACCGCCGTCGATATGAACTCTTGGGCGGTATCAGCCTGTTATCCCCGGAGTACCTTTTATCCGTTGAGCGATGGCCCTTCCATTCAGAACCACCGGATCACTATGACCTGCTTTCGCACCTGCTCGCGCCGTCACGCTCGCAGTCAAGCCAGCTTATGCCATTGCACTAACCTCCTGATGTCCGACCAGGATTAGCTGACCTTCGTGCTCCTCCGTTACTCTTTAGGAGGAGACCGCCCCAGTCAAACTACCCACCAGACACTGTCCGCAACCCCGATTAGGGGCCCACGTTAGAACACCAGCCATTAAAGGGTGGTATTTCAAGGACGGCTCCATGCAGACTGGCGTCCACACTTCAAAGCCTCCCACCTATCCTACACATCAAGGACCAGTGTTCAGTGTCAAGCTATAGTAAAGGTTCACGGGGTCTTTCCGTCTTGCCGCGGGTACACTGCATCTTCACAGCGAGTTCAATTTCACTGAGTCTCGGGTGGAGACAGCCTGGCCATCATTACGCCATTCGTGCAGGTCGGAACTTACCCGACAAGGAATTTCGCTACCTTAGGACCGTTATAGTTACGGCCGCCGTTTACCGGGGCTTCGATCAAGAGCTTCTCCGTGAGGATAACCCCATCAATTAACCTTCCGGCACCGGGCAGGCGTCACACCGTATACGTCCACTTTCGTGTTTGCACAGTGCTGTGTTTTTAATAAACAGTTGCAGCCAGCTGGTATCTTCGACTGATTTCAGCTCCATGAGCAAGTCACTTCACCTACCATCAGCGTGCCTTCTCCCGAAGTTACGGCACCATTTTGCCTAGTTCCTTCACCCGAGTTCTCTCAAGCGCCTTGGTATTCTCTACCTGACCACCTGTGTCGGTTTGGGGTACGATTT
>NZ_BCZK01000036.1 GCF_001598695.1 Klebsiella oxytoca NBRC 105695
GGTCCGGCCGGGAACTCAAAGGAGACTGCCAGTGATAAACTGGAGGAAGGTGGGGATGACGTCAAGTCATCATGGCCCTTACGAGTAGGGCTACACACGTGCTACAATGGCATATACAAAGAGAAGCGACCTCGCGAGAGCAAGCGGACCTCATAAAGTATGTCGTAGTCCGGATTGGAGTCTGCAACTCGACTCCATGAAGTCGGAATCGCTAGTAATCGTGGATCAGAATGCCACGGTGAATACGTTCCCGGGCCTTGTACACACCGCCCGTCACACCATGGGAGTGGGTTGCAAAAGAAGTAGGTAGCTTAACCTCCGGGAGGGCGCTTACCACTTTGTGATTCATGACTGGGGTGAAGTCGTAACAAGGTAACCGTAGGGGAACCTGCGGTTGGATCACCTCCTTACCTGAAAGAACCTGCCTTTGTAGTGCTCACACAGATTGTCTGATGAAAAATAAGCAGTAAGAAAATCTCTGCAGGCTTGTAGCTCAGGTGGTTAGAGCGCACCCCTGATAAGGGTGAGGTCGGTGGTTCAAGTCCACTCAGGCCTACCAAATTCGCTCCCGTGCTGCGTTGTGAAATAACTCGCATACTTCAGTATGCTTCGTTCTTCCACGCCTTGCCCGGAACCGAATTACGGTAAATGAGATTTTAACTACGATGGGGCTATAGCTCAGCTGGGAGAGCGCCTGCTTTGCACGCAGGAGGTCTGCGGTTCGATCCCGCATAGCTCCACCATCTTTACTGCCAAAAACAAGAAAACTTCAGAGTGTACCTGAAAAGGTTCACTGCGAAGTTTTGCTCTTTAAAAATCTGGATCAAGCTGAAAATTGAAACGACACACAGCTAATGTGTGTTCGAGTCTCTCAAATTTTCGCGACACGACGATGTTTCACGAAACATCTTCGGGTTGTGAGGTTAAGCGACTAAGCGTACACGGTGGATGCCCTGGCAGTCAGAGGCGATGAAGGACGTGCTAATCTGCGAAAAGCGTCGGTAAGGTGATATGAACCGTTAT
>NZ_BCZK01000038.1 GCF_001598695.1 Klebsiella oxytoca NBRC 105695
TCCGGCAGCAGCAGCGCCACCAGCAGCAACAGCACCGCCGGGAAGAGGATTTTTTCCCGCTTACTCACCGTGCGCAGCTGCACCATGCGGATTTTCCGCTCCTTCTCGCTGGTCAGCGCCTTCATAATCGGCGGCTGGATTAACGGCACCAGCGCCATATACGAGTACGCCGCCACCGCGATGGCGCCGAGTAATTCCGGCGCCAGTTTCCCGGAGAGGTAAATCGCCGTCGGGCCGTCCGCGCCGCCGATGATGCCGATGGCCGCCGCCTGCGGCAGGGTGAAGCTGATGATGCCGAAGTAGTTCAGCGTCAGCGCCCCCAGCACCGTGGCGAAGATGCCGAACTGCGCCGCCGCCCCCAGCAGCAGGGTGCGCGGGTTAGCCAGCAGCGGGCCGAAGTCGGTCATCGCCCCCACGCCCATAAAGATGACCAGCGGGGCAATGCCCGAGCCGATGGCGACCTTATAGAAAATCGCCAGCACCCCGGCGGAGTAGCCCATATCCACCGCGAGGTCTTCCATCTGCCCCTGCACCGACGGCAGGGCCAGGGCTAACGCCTCCTTGATGGCGTGCACGTCCGGCGCGCAGTGGAGCTTTGCCGCAATCACCGCCAGCTGCCCGGCGTCGTGGTGGGCCAGCAGGCTCTCCAGCGCGGTCAGCGCCAGCCCGGCTTCCGGGATATTCGACAGCAGCCCGCCGAAGCCAATCGGCAGCAGCAGTAACGGCTCGAACTTCTTCGCTATCGCCAGCCACAGCAGCAGCAGGCTCACCAGCAGCATGACGGCCTGGCCGGCACCGAGGTGCATCAGCCCCATGCCCTGAATCAGGGCGTTCAGACTTTCCATTTC
>NZ_BCZK01000039.1 GCF_001598695.1 Klebsiella oxytoca NBRC 105695
CCCGTAGCCCGATGTGATGGACACCTCCCCCTTACGGCATCAAAGTGCCAGACTGAGGTGTACCTACAGTTAACTGGAGGAGGTGTCCATCATGAATATTAAACGTATTGGTCTCGACCTGGCAAAAAATGTCTTCCAGATACATGCCGTGGATCACCGTGAGCATGTTGTCCTTCGTAAAACTCTGCGCCGTGACCGCATGGCGGCCTTTTTCACCCAACTCTCACCGTGCCTTATCGGTATTGAAGCCTGTGGCTCTGCCCACTACTGGGCCCGGGAGCTGACCCGTATGGGGCATACCGTACGCATTATCCCGCCCCGGCTTGTTAAGCCTTATCTTAAAGGCCAGAAGAATGATGCCAACGATGCCGAAGCTATCTGCGAGGCTGTCAGCCGCCCCGGGATGCGCTTCGTGGCGATCAGAACGGAAAGGCAGCAGACGCTGCAGGCGGAGCACCGCGTCCGGGCCAGACTCATCCGTGCCCGGACAGCTCTGAGCAATGAGATACGGGGTCTGCTGGGGGAGTTCGGTGTGGTGTTGCCAGCGGGAATAGCGCAACTGCGTAAGGCGCTACCGGAGATAGTGTCGCAGCAGGTGCAGTGGGATGAGTGTTTTATTCGTCTGCTGTGCGAACTGTCAGAAGAGCTGCAGGGACTGGATGAGCGTGTCGCCCGCCACGACAGGCGGCTTCAGCAGTCAGCACGGGATGATAT
>NZ_BCZK01000040.1 GCF_001598695.1 Klebsiella oxytoca NBRC 105695
GTATATGGACACCTCCCGTTATGCAAGCCATCTCTGCATTTTGTGTAACGGGGTAAGTTGCGTTCGTATATCCGGCCTCTCTTACGATACCGTCGTATCCGGGCCATGATGTTATCTGCGCATCTGTTTCCATTCGGGCTAGCGGCTTTGCTTATCAGGGAGCCTTCGGCCAGGCCGGAGTGACTGATGCTGGTCTTACCTGTTACTCATCTCGCTTCTCTGGCTGCAACCTTACGGCAGGTTATTGCTCTTTTAACGCATGGGATACTGGCCGCCGGTCAACCGGTGACCTGTATCCCATGGTAATCCTCTTCACGACTCAGCAGCGCCCATGCTATACGGGCATTCTTGTTCGCCAGCGCCACCGTCGCGATGTTCCGGTTTCGTCTCTCCGACACCCCCTGCAACCACTGGCTGCGCCTGTCAGTTTTATTCTGACACGCATTCAGCACTGCCCGCGCTCCATGGATTATCAGCGTCCGCACGTAGCGGTCCCCCCGCTTGCTGATATGGCCCAGTCGCGCCTTTCCTCCGCTTGAGTGCTGCCGCGGAACCAGCCCCAGATAAGCCGCCATTTCCCGGCCGCTCCTGAACTGTCTGCCATCACCCACTGCAGCCACCAGGGCACTGGCCACCACCGGACCCATCCCCTCTATCGCCAGCAGTCTTTTTATCCGG
>NZ_BCZK01000041.1 GCF_001598695.1 Klebsiella oxytoca NBRC 105695
CCTGCAGCCGCGTCTGGCGCTGCTCTCCCGGAGCCACCAGAACCGGATTTACCAGGATATGTCGGTGCCGGATATCGTGGAGCATATCCTGCGCACCCGCCACGGCATGCGCGGGGAGGACTTTATCTTCACGCTGGCGCAGGCGTACCCGCGTCGCGAGCAGGTGATGCAGTACGGCGAGGACGACCTGCGCTTTATCACCCGCCTGCTGAGTGAGGTGGGTATCTGGTTCCGCTTCATCGCCGACACCCGGCTGAACATCGACGTGGTGGAGTTTTACGACGACCAGCGGCACGACGGGCAGGGGCTGGTTCTGCCGTCGGTGCCGCCCTCCGGCCAGCACGACAGCGGGATGGAATCCGTGTGGGCGCTGAAAAGCCGGCATCGCGTGGTGCCGCAGTCGGTGTTCACCCGGGACTATAACTACCGCAACGCGCCGGCGGAGATGAGCCTCAGCATCGATGTCAGCCGGGGCGACAGCACCACTTACGGCGAGGCGTACCACTGGGGGGATAACTACCTGACGCCGGGCGACAGCCATCCGCGCGACCCGGCGCCGGAGAGCGGGGCGTTTTATGCCCGCCTGCGTCACGAGCG
>NZ_BCZK01000042.1 GCF_001598695.1 Klebsiella oxytoca NBRC 105695
AGGATGTTGGCTTAGAAGCAGCCATCATTTAAAGAAAGCGTAATAGCTCACTGGTCGAGTCGGCCTGCGCGGAAGATGTAACGGGGCTAAACCATGCACCGAAGCTGCGGCAGCGACACTATGTGTTGTTGGGTAGGGGAGCGTTCTGTAAGCCGTTGAAGGTGGCCTGTGAGGGTTGCTGGAGGTATCAGAAGTGCGAATGCTGACATAAGTAACGATAATGCGGGTGAAAAACCCGCACGCCGGAAGACCAAGGGTTCCTGTCCAACGTTAATCGGGGCAGGGTGAGTCGACCCCTAAGGCGAGGCCGAAAGGCGTAGTCGATGGGAAACAGGTTAATATTCCTGTACTTGGTGTTACTGCGAAGGGGGGACGGAGAAGGCTATGTTGGCCGGGCGACGGTTGTCCCGGTTTAAGCATGTAGGCGGATGTTCCAGGTAAATCCGGAACGTTACTAACGCTGAGGTGTGATGACGAGGCACTACGGTGCTGAAGTGACAAATGCCCTGCTTCCAGGAAAAGCCTCTAAGCATCAGGTAACATC
>NZ_BCZK01000043.1 GCF_001598695.1 Klebsiella oxytoca NBRC 105695
GGGTGACTGCGTACCTTTTGTATAATGGGTCAGCGACTTATATTCTGTAGCAAGGTTAACCGTATAGGGGAGCCGCAGGGAAACCGAGTCTTAACTGGGCGTTAAGTTGCAGGGTATAGACCCGAAACCCGGTGATCTAGCCATGGGCAGGTTGAAGGTTGGGTAACACTAACTGGAGGACCGAACCGACTAATGTTGAAAAATTAGCGGATGACTTGTGGCTGGGGGTGAAAGGCCAATCAAACCGGGAGATAGCTGGTTCTCCCCGAAAGCTATTTAGGTAGCGCCTCGTGAATTCATCTTCGGGGGTAGAGCACTGTTTCGGCTAGGGGGTCATCCCGACTTACCAACCCGATGCAAACTACGAATACCGAAGAATGTTATCACGGGAGACACACGGCGGGTGCTAACGTCCGTCGTGAAGAGGGAAACAACCCAGACCGCCAGCTAAGGTCCCAAAGTCATGGTTAAGTGGGAAACGATGTGGGAAGGCCCAGACAGCC